>OZ242039.1:0-5674858 GCA_965205085.1 Bryobacterales bacterium
CCGCGATCCCAAGGCCACCCAGCTCGCCAACGGTGAGTTGACGGTCAAGCCGGAGCAGTTCGCCTGGCTCAACGGGCAGTGGAAGGTCATCACGGCATTCGCCGAGGACAAGACGCGGACCCGCCTGCAGCGCTTCGTGCGCGGCAAGCCCGCCACCGCCACAGCCTTTGGCACCGACGATCACAATGCGAGGCTGACGGTCAAGCTCTCCCTAGCCGACCTGGTCGACAGCGAAGGCGGTGAGTTCACGCACAACAGTCCCAAGACGCACGTCCAGGTGGCGCGCGAGAAGATCCAGGTCCAACGCGACAAGATCGCCGGGTTGCAGGATATTGGCAACCTGCAGGCCAACATCAATGAGGCCTGGACGCGCGCGCTGGACAGCCTGCAGACCAACCTCTTCACCGACGACCGATACTACGAGTTCACCGGGTACAACCATGTGCCCACGGACAGCAACCGGCCCGTGCAGGTCAAGTCGAGTCCCGACACCAGCCGGAAGTGGTGGCAGAAGCTGCCGACGAAGGTGGTGGACAGCGCCGGGACGGGGGGCGACAGCGCGTGGCTGGTGGCACCGGACGACGTGCTGGAGCGGCTGGATGCGGTGCTGGCAGCGCTGGGGTCGAGCGAGGCTCTGGCCGATGCCTTCGATCCGGCTGAGGACGGGACGTTCGCGGTGGACGACTCCAACGGAGTGGAGAAGTCGTTTCTGGAAGTGCACAAGAGCGGCAATCTGAGTGGGAGCAAGCTGACGGCACCGGGGGACATCTTCAAGGAGCGCCAGTGGCAGGTCAAGGTGGCGGTGGGGAGCACGGACTACACCCGCTTCGGGGTGTGGCGGAGTCAGGTGAGCCGCAACGCGCTGCGGGACCGGGACTGGATGCACCGGGATGTGGAGTCGTACGCCTACAGTCCGCTGCCGGCGGCGGAGGCCACCAGCCGTGCGCAGCTGCCGGCCGGGGCGCGGGTGACCTATGTGGGCAAGACGTTGGCCTACGTCGGCACCGCCGACTACGAGGGCGAGGTCAACGTGGAGGTGCAGTGGTACAGCCCGACAGATAGTCAGTCTTGGGGGGTCGGCGGCTGGGTGACAACCGTGATCAGCGACCTGCGGGACGTCGGGACGGGCGACTACCTGTATTACGACGGCAAGGAAGTCCGGCGGCTGACCTTCGGTAAGGTCCGCTTCTCGACCAACGGCAGCGTCATCAGTGGCAGCACCGATCACAAGCTGGACTACATGTCGGACCACCCCACCTACCGCACAAACGTCCACCCCGCAGCATATGCCCTGCGCAGAGTGCAGGTCGACTACCGCGACTCGTCGGTGGCGCGTCCGACCAGCGAGAAGGCACCACAGTTGGATACGCACGACTTTATCTTCGTGGGCCGCTCGCCAGACGGGCCGCTGGGGGTGTTGGGGCGGTATGGGTTCACGGCTCCGGGTTCCCACCCCAACAGCAACCTGTTTGACGCGAACAACAAGTTCGGGACCAAGGCGAGCGAGATGGACAAGTCGATTGTGGGCGCCTACGGTGCCGACCTGCCCTAGGGCTGCCTGGTCGAGGGAGTGCAGTAGTTCTCAGCGGGGGAGCGGGCGACCGCTCCCCCCTTTCCTGTAGGTGGAGCAGTTCGGGCTGCTCTACCGGCCCGGGCAGGGGTCGCTCGTCAAGCTAATGCCGGTTGCACAAGGAAGCGCAACAGCGGGCGGAGGGGCCTAAGGTGCTGATTAGCCTATCCTAGAGGAGAAATCGCCATGCCTCAGCAGTTCCGCCACCTGCAATTCGACGAGCGTTGCCAGATCCACGCTCTACAACCAAAGACGGGCCTCGGTCATTGCCCACCCCCGGAGCGTAGACTTGACCTTCGCGCCTACCGTAACCTCCGCGCAACTCAACCAGCAACTCCAAGGCCCTTCTTTGCCGTTGTTGCATTTCGATGTGCCATGCGCGCAACGAATTCGGTGCCGGGCGGGTATTCACTCCCCCGTTTCCGCCATAAGACGCCCGAACCAATCATCGAACCAGTCCAGAAACCGCCGTTTCGACCGTTCTTGGGAGGCACTCAGCGGAAAGGGCAGGGCAGGGTGCCCGAGGCCCCTCCGCTCCGCAACCCATTTCAGTGCCCACGGATAAGGAAAACGTTCCAGCTCGGTGAGGAACTCCTCATTGGAACGGGAAGCGCGCAGGAAGGCCGGACCGTTTCCCCAGGTCCGAAACAGAGTCACGCTCATCTCCGGCACGACACTGGCCGGTCCCGAGATCGCCCCGTCCAGAAGGCCCTCCCGAAGCGACTCGGCCACTTGCGCGTCGTGGCCCTGGATCCGGGCACAGTCCACTCCAGATCGGGTCAGTCTGCGGAGAATGCCCAACGATCCGCTCGAGTCCTTGATGCCTACGATCCAAGGTTCGGTCTCCAGTAGATCGAGGGCCACGTCCTCGTGCACGGGACTCAGGAAACTGGCGAGATTGTAGAGGATGACGGGTCCACCGATTGCCCGCGAGACGACCCGAAAGTACTGCCGAAGTTCGTCATTTCCGTACCGATAGAAGTGGAGTCCCGGCAGGAGCACCGCATCAGCTCCCGAATCGAGGGCGTGCTGCGCCAGATCCACAGAGGTGGCCATCGTTGCAGCACCCACGCCCACAATCAACTGCCCGCGGCTTCCGATCACGGGGACCAACCGCTCGACCACGGCCTTGCGCTGGTCTGCAGTGAGGTCGAAGTACTCGCCTGTGCCGCCCGTCGGCACGACGGCCGTGGCCCCCCGAGCCAGCACAAAGTCGGCGTTAGCTTCCATGGAATCAAGGTCCACCACGCCGTCGGTGCTGCGCGGCGTAAGGAGGGCAGCAGCCATTCCATGGAACTCAAACCGCATGCAGGGAGATCTTATCGGAATCGCAGACACGAGCCGGACCGGCTTTCCAAGAGCGGTTTCGGGGCTGGTTCCACGCACCGTTTCGGGCGGGATGAGTGTGGGCCGAGGGGCCCTGAAGCGGCGGGTGTGGCAGAGAATCGCGTGCTGGGGCGGTCGGCACGGTTTAGAATTGTATTTTCGGAAGTTGTTCCGCTATGAGACCGACCCGAAGGGACTGGCTGCGCACGGGGCTCCAGGCCGCCGCAGCTCCGACGATGATGATGCCGCACGCAAAGGCCTACGACATTCACGAGATCGAGAACAAGCTCGCGGCGGGTGCCGGGATCCGAGGCATCGCGAAGGCGGATCTGCCGTCCCCTTGTCTCTTGCTGGATTTGGATGCGTTCGAAGCTAACCTTCAGCGCATGGCGGAACACGCCTCGAACGCCGGTCTGGGCCTGCGTCCGCACGCCAAGACCCACAAGTGTTCGGAGATCGCCAAGAGACAGGTCGGGGCAGGTGCCTTGGGTGTGTGCGTCGCGACGATCCGCGAGGCGGAGGCCATGGCCGCGGCCGGCATTGGCGGCCTGTTGCTAACATCCGAGTCGGTCGGCGTCAACAAGATCCACCGTCTGGTGCGGCTGTGCCAGCGGAAGCCGGACACGATGGCCGTTGTCGATCATCCGGGCAACGCTTCTGATCTTGACGCAGCGGCCGGTGCGGCAGGAATCGAGATCTCCGTCTTGATCGACGTCGACCCATTGGGTCGTCGCACGGGAGTCCAGCCAGGCCAAGGTGCCGTCTCGCTGGCGGAGAGAGTGGACCGGCTTCCGAACCTGCGTCTCCGGGGGGTGCACGGGTACTGTGGAGCTTCCTCGCACGTGAATGGCTTCGAGGAGCGCAGGCGGCACTCCGAGACGTACATGCTTCCGGTGTTGGAAACATTTGCGGCTATGCGCAAGAAGGGACTGCCGGCCGAAATCATGTCCGGGGCCAGCACGGGAACCTACAACATCGATTCCGCATTCGACGGCATGACTGAGTTGCAGGTCGGATCCTACGCGCTCATGGATGTGGACTACCGGCGGATCGGCGGTTCCAGCGGCGAAGTCTACGACGACTTCCAGAACGCCCTGCATGTGCTCGCCACCGTCATCAGCAAGAACCACGACGACATCGCCACTGTCGATGCCGGGCTGAAAGCGCTCGCCACGGATCGATCGTTCGGGCCGGTCGTGGCCCGCCCGGAAGGCTTGACGTATGCGTTTCGGGGCGATGAGCACGGTGCACTGACGCTGGGCGCTTCCCAAACAGAGGTCAGGCTTGGGGACAAGGTCGAGTTGGTCGTGCCTCACTGCGATCCCAACGTCAATCTGTACGACCGGATGTACTGCGTTCGCGGGGACGATGTCCTGCAGGTGTGGAAGATTGATGCCAGAGGCCACATCTAGGCTGCATTGAGGTCCTTCCCGATGCGCCAGGTAGACCTGCCGGGGATCCGTCCGCTGTATTCGGACCTGCTGAACAATTTTCCCGAGGTCAGCCAGTTCTACGCACAGCCACCCTCGCTGAAGGCCGCAGCTGGCGTCGCGGGCCGGATTCGCATGGACCGGGCCCATCGGCAGAATCTGGTCGACGAACTGCTTGCGCAGAATCGGGACGGCGGTACCGCTTGTGCCGCTAGTCTCGATCTGCTGTCGCGGGACGGGACGGTTGTCGTGGCAGCGGGACAGCAGGTTGGTCTGCTCGGGGGGCCCGTATTCACTCTGTACAAGGCTCTCACGGCTGTTCGGTGTGCCGAGGACCTCAGGGCCCAGGGAACGCCGGCAGTGCCTGTGTTCTGGCTGGCTACGGAAGACCACGATCTGGAGGAGGTTGACCACGCATGGGCTCCGAGTCCTGCAGGCACTGCCGTCAGGATCAAGGCGATCGCCGACGGCGGGCAGGGTGCGGCGGTCGGTTCGATCCGAGTGGCCGACGCCGGCATTGACGCACTCGAAGCTGCTTGCGACGGTCTGCCCTTCGCCGCTGAAGCCGTGCGCATGGCTCGCGATGCATACGGCGACTCCCCCGGCTTCGGGGAGGGTTTCCGAGCACTCTACCGGAGGCTGCTCGGGCAAACCGGAATCATTTTTCTTTGTCCTATGAGCGAGGGTATTCGAACGCTGTCCGCTCCATTGGTCCGGCGTGCCATCGAGCGGGCTCCGGAACTGTCGAGCGCCTTGGTGCGCCGGGGGGCCCGGCTGCAAGCGTCCGGCTACCACCAGCAGGTCCATTTTCGGGACTCCAGTTCGCTGGTCATGCTATTCGAGGGGGCAGCCCGCGTGGCCCTGAAGCGCAAGAACGGATCGTACTGGGCGGATTCGCGGCACTACAGCAGGGAGGATCTGCTGGACCGACTCGACCGTTCTCCGCTCGACGTATCGCCCAGCGCCCTGCTGCGCCCGGTCATGCAGGATTACCTGCTGCCTACCGTTGCGCTCATTGCGGGACCGTCAGAAGCCTCGTACCTTGCCCAGTCCTCGGTGCTGTACGACACTCTTCTGGGACGCATGCCTGTGGTGCTGCCTCGGGCGAGTTTTACGGTTGTCGACGAGGTGGCGAACAGGCTGCTTCGAAAATACGACCTTACTGTTCCGGACTGCCTCGTTTCGCACCAGGATCTGGAGGCCGTGATCGCCGGTCATGTCGTCCCTCCGCAACTGCAAGACGTTATCGCGAGCCGACGTTCGCGGGTTGATGCCGCTCTTCGGGAAGTGGAGGCGGCATTGCGTGATTTCGCCCCGACCCTGGCATCCAGCTTCGATGTCTCGCAGCGGAAGGTCAGGTACCAACTTGACAAGATTTCAGCCAAGGTATCGCGCGAGGCGCTGAGACGCGACGCAACAGCCGTACGGCACGCTCGCTGGCTGGCTGATTGGCTGTATCCGATGGGCAAGGTGCAGGAGCGGGTGTTCTCTGTGCTCGCGTTTGTGGCGAGGTTCGGTCCATCGTTCGTGGAACGAGTGAAGACGGCTATCCGCCCCGGCAGTGACGAGCATGGGGTGCTGGAGCTATGAGTGTGGAATCGGCGGCTGCGGTTCTGGCAGCGACCGTGTGATTATCGGAAAAATCGTCGGCTTCGGCGGTCGATCCCGAACGCTTTCAGATTGCACCACTCACTCTCCGCGAAGTGGAAGCGTGCGTGTCCTCCTCGCCCAATCCGCCGTCTCCATTAGCAACTCGTCAAGCGCCCGAAGCCGCCGACACTGCAGGCATGGCTTGCAGGCCTCAAGTCGCTCCACCATGCGTCGCGCGCTTGGGCTCCAAGGCGGCATAGAAGGTACCCGGCGTGTGTGGGGTCAGGCTGTCGGGCAGCAGTGGCACCTTCTTGCGGTCCGCGTAGTGGCCTTCCAGGAGTGCTGCCACCTCGTGCACCGAGTCCTGCTTTCTTCCGCTGTGCGTGCCCGTTTGTTATGCGCCACCCCTTGAGCTGGTCGCAGAACAAGAACAACGTCGCCGTACCCCGCTCCCTGCTACTCGTCGGTGTGCTGGACCGCAGCAAGGTTCGGTAGGTTGCAGATTTCCGTCTCGACCGCCTGGGGCAATGACCAACTGGTGCGGCCTGTGGGTGCCGTACTCAGCCGCAGCGCGGTCAGTCCGGCTTCTGGCCCCCAAGCGAACGCTTCGGGGGCTCGCAGTGCGGGTCGTGGGATCGGGCCGTTCTAGGCCCCCTTCTTCAGCGTCCAGCACACAGCATAGGCGAACGTTATGGACAGTCTGCACACCGGGTCCGAAGGCCTCCAAGACGCAGCGCTCCGGGCCGTTGGGCTCATCCGAATCGAGTCGCAGCAGGAGGGGCGGGACGAGCTTTCTGGCGCTGAGCCGGAGGTTGCGCGACCGTCTCCCGACAACGCTGGCGTTCGGCTTCGGAAAGGCGCACGGTCGCGGCACCTAAGGGTTGCTCCTCGCAGGGGCCGATGGTCCTCGCTGTGGCACCACGAGTCAGCGACCGGTTGCAATGGATGGAACCCGGGGAACAGCCTTATAGCTTCAGGGAGGGGTTCCAGAGTTACCTGAACGAACCAGCGCAACCTGCCTCGGGGACTGCTGCGCCTGGCCGCCACCTGCGTCAAGCGCTGCCACCGACCGCGGTGCACTCTAGGCCGTTCACCCCAACGTCCTATCGTGCCGGAATGCTAGTGGTTGGGTGTCTGGCTTTCCCTCCGGTCGGCTGCCTGCAGGCCGCGCAGGCACGATCAGATATCCTCCAGAAATCCAAGCTCTTACCGCAATACTCGATCCTTCAGCCCTCAGGCATTGTACAATACGTATCGTCTTGGTAAACCCCTCCGGCTGCTCGACTTGAACGGTTCCGGCGGGGAGTGGGCTTGGAGCATGTTTCGCTTCAGGCAGTAGCATGTCGAAATCAGGGGGCAATCCAATGAGGAACTTCAGAAATCTCCACTGGCTCAGGGCTTTCGCCTTGATCGCATGGGGTACAACGCAGCTGTACGGCCAGGCCGACACAGCACAGATCTCGGGTTTCGTCCGGGACGCCACAGCGTCCGTGATCCCGGGGGTCGTCGTTACGATCACGAACGAGGCAACCCAACTGACCCGCTAGGTCGAGACGAACGAATCTGGCTATTACGTGGCGCTGGCACTGCCGCCGGGCTATTACACCGTAGCGGCCGAGGCCGACGGCTTCAAGCGACTCCTCAGGACCCAGAACAAACTCGACTCCAACATCTCCATGCAGGTCGACCTGCAACTGGAACTGGGTGAGGTGACCGAGTCGATAGAGGTTGCCGCAGAGGCCATCCAGTTGCAGTCGGAGACGGCTACCGTGGGTCGCCTCGTCGAGGAGAAGCAGATCAAGAGCATTGTCCTCAACGGCCGCAACCCCCTGTTTCTTGCCTTGCTCAAGCCAGGCGTGACTTCGAACTCATCGATAGGCGGCTTCAGTTTCGGACTGACCAGCGGGGGCCTTTCCGTCAACGGCTCCCGGAGGCAGGACAACATCATCTCGTTCGACGGCGCAGTCAATATGCGAACCCGTTCCAACGGCACCAGCATCGGCACAGCCGATCTCGAAACGGTGCAGGAAATCCAGATCCTCACGGCCAACTACAGCGCCGAGTACGGCAGGGGGATGGCTGGCCAGATCCGCTTTGTAACCAAGAGCGGCAGCCCGGAGTTCCACGGGAGCTTCTACGAGTACTTCCGCAACGACGCTCTGGACGCGAACACGTGGTCCAGGAACCGCGCCGGGAGGGAGCGGGAGGCCGAGCGCTTCAATCAGTTCGGCTATGTGCTCTCCGGGCCGGTCATGCGCGGCGACCGCAACAAGGTTTTCTGGTTGTGGAGTCAGGAGTGGGTCACCCGGCGGCGGCAAAGGACCAGCATCATCACGGTCCCGTCATCCGCAATGCGCGACGGGAACTTCTCCGAGCTACTCTCGGCAGACAACCCCTTCTTCGGGCGGGTGCGCACTCTTGTCGATCCCGAAACGGGCCAGCCCTTCACCAACAACATCATCCCCCAGTCGAGACTGAGCCGCAACGGCCGGGGATTCTTGGCTGCCTACCCGGAACCGGTCCCCGGATTCCTGCAGGGTACCAACAACTTCATCCAGACGCGCCCGCAGCCGACGGACCAGCGCAAGGATACCATCTCAATTGACTACAATGCGGCTGACAACCAGAACCTTCGTTTCCGTGTCCAGAACTACAACTATTTCGAGCCGGAGGCATTCCGTGGCGGCACCGACCGCGGCGTCCGGACGATCGACCGTCCGAACAGAACTTACACAGCCAACCATATCTGGACGGTTTCTCCCACGCTGATCAACGAGTTCCTGGCCTCGGTCAGCTATGACCGGGTCTATCTCGAGGTCCCGGTCACCTCGCGCCTCGACCGGGCAACGTATGGCATCGATTACCCGTACATCTATCCGGAGCGCAAGGAGATTCCGATCAAGATACCGACCATCAACATTCAGAACATGGCGACTGTGGATGGTGGGCCCTACCCAGCATTCTCGTCGGGGCCGATTTACCAGGTTTCGAACAACGTCACCAAGATCGTGGGCAACCACTCGATCAAGTTCGGCGGACGCTTCGAGCGGGCCGGACAGAACGACTTTGACCAAATCAACGTTGCCGGTGTGCCGGGCGGGACCAACAATCAGAACGGAAGGTTCGTCTTTGACGACCGTCGGCTGGGAGCGGCCTCGACAGGCGTGGCGGCCGCGAATGCGGCGCTGGGCCTGTTCTCCACGTATGCCGAGATCGGCCAGCGGGCCTATACGCCGTATCGCGGGATCATGGGCGAGTTCTTTGTCCAGGACTCCTGGAAGCCGACCCCGAACTTGCGCATCGAGATGGGTTTGCGGTACTCGATCATGACACCGTATTTCTATAGTCTTTGGCGCAACATGGCGGTCTTCGACCCGGCCAGCTACGATCCATCCAGGGCCGCCGTCCTCGATCCCAGGACCGGCAACGTGATCAGTGGCGACCGGTATAACGGGGTCCGGATTCCCGGCAAGAGTTGGCCGACTGCTGCGTACGGCCGGGTCGCCATCGCGGACAGCGGAGAGTTCGACCACCTGTTTACGGGCGGCAACAAGTATTGGGGCCAGCTCCAGACCCGAGAGTTCCAGCCTCGGCTGGGCATTGCCTACAAGCTTTCGGACAGGAACGTGTTGCGGGCAGGGCTGGGGCGGTATCTGGCCCGCCCGGGCGTAGCCGACAACGTGTTCCTGGGCGGCAACCCGCCATTCCAGCCGATGGTGTCCGTCTCCGCCGGCCTGGCTGACAATCCCGGGGCAGGCGATGCCACGGGCTTTCCCCAGTTCTTCATGACGCAGGACCCGGTGTACCGAATCCCGGCTTCGTATATGTGGAACATCTCCTTCCAGCGGGAGGTCGGTTTCAAGACCCTCATGGAGGTGGGCTATGTGGGTCGTACGGCGACACACATGGAACGTGTCCGGGACATCAACCAATTGCCTGCGGGAACCCTTCTGCGACCCGACCTGCAGGGCGTCAACCCGAACTACCTGCGCCAATACAAGGGCTTCGCAAACATCATTCTCGGCGAGAATGCGGCGCGATCAGAGTACCAGGGACTCCAGCTCAACCTGACCAGGAGGTTCAGCGACGGCCTCAGTTTCGGCACCGCCTACACCTACTCCTCGTCATGGGACAACGCGGACAATCGACGAGACCGGATCTGGAACAGCGCCGACGATTCCAATTTCTGGGGCCCCTCGGACTACGATCTACGGCATGCGTTGGTGCTGAACTGGGTCTACGAAGTGCCCCTGATGCGGAACTCTTCGAGTTCGGCGGCCAAGGCCCTGTTGGGCGGCTGGACCGTTTCCGGCGTGATGCAGTACCAGACGGGTTTTCCCAGCACGGTGGGCAGGAACAGCGACTACGCCGGGATCGGTGACAGTTCGTTCCAGCCATGGGAGGTTGGCGGCGACCCGATGCTGTCCCGTGGCGAGCGGGGCTTCTCACAGGGAAGTGATGACAATGCCTTCTACTTCCGCACTGCGGACTCCTCCGGCAACCCGCTCTTCAGCGCTCCGGCACCGGGCACGTTCTCCGGAACACAGCATCGGAACCAGTACATCCGGCAACCGAGTCGCCAGAGCTGGAACCTCGGAATCTTCAAGGACTTCAACGTTACCGAGCGGCAAACGGTCACGCTGCGCTGCGAGATGTTCAATTTTCCGAACCACCCCAATTTCGGTGGCGTGAACACGAACCCGCTCAGCGGGACATTCGGAATGGTGACGAGCAAGTCCTCGAACCGGAATGTGCAACTGAGTCTGCGTTACTCCTTCTAGGACTGCGAAACCGGGGGCCGTTTCCTGCAACGGCTCCCGGTGCCAACAGGCCCTTCACCAATCCGAGTTCGCCCGCTGTCGCAGTCTATGACATCGGTCTGCCGGACGAGAAGCCGATCCAAGCCGCAAACGCTATTCCGCCAAGCCCAAGTTTGGCGTTGGCGCAACCTGCTGGGTTCTCGTCGGCTCCTTGCCCTCAGATCAGGCAACTCTCCGCGATGTCCATTACGGACTTGGCTTGTACGCCAGCTACCCGCAGAGTCGTGATGGAGAAAGCACCAGGGCCCCGTCATTCCATTCGCAGGTTTCCGTCAGAGGGTGAGTTGCCGGGACGCGAACAGCCGAATCTCCGGTGTCGGCACCCGCTGCCTATGTGCATATGGAAGGCCGTTCAACCGTAGGGCAGTGTGTAACGGCAGACCGGTGGGCGGCCTCACGTAGCCGAACACCCTGTTCCGCCATCGGTGCCCCAGCAATCTCCGCCCGACCGCTGGCCAGAGCGTCTTGCCTCGGCCCTGGCGCGGGCCTCACCAGCCCCCCGCTCAGGCCCCGATTGCCCTGAAGTTCGACGGATTCTCCTCCATCCAGGCACCCATTGCACATCGAAGTGTGGCTGTGGCGGGCGGTTCTGAGTCTGCGGTTGAGTGACCGACAGGTTACGCGAGCGTGATGGGACTGGCCAAACCACGGTCCGGGGCAACGGCATTGACTTTGTGGCAAGGGCGCATTGACTTAAGGAAATCCCGGGTGGAGCGTCGTCCGCAGTGCTCGTCGTATTGCAGGTGGCGGAACGTCCGAGGCCTGGCGGCTTCTCCCATTGCCATAGGCCAATCTGGACCTTAGACCCCTCTACCTGCTGCTGTTGCAATTCCCAGTGCACCTGGCAACATGATAAACACGGGCTAGCTGGCAAGCTCGGAGAGCGATTGCGCGAGGGCCATGGCTGTAGAAGGCTCCGCCTTGAGAAGAGGGAGGCGGGGCGACCCGCCGTAAAAACTACGCTCCTCCTGCGCTGCCTTCAGGGCGGGCACACCATGGGCCGCGACGAGTCGATCCAAGTCCCAGGCTCGCCGCACAAGGTCAGAGGTTGCTGAAGGATTCCTGGTGCGAATAGCCTCCTCGATCGAGAGGGCATGGAACGGGACGACGGAGGCAACTGTCAGCAAGGCTGCGCCCGCTTCCATAGAAAGGCTGGCTGTGGCCGCAGACAAGTCGCGCGTGATAAGACAGAACCCTGGTTGACAGACTCGGCGGGTTTCGAGTAGCACTGCCTCGCCGTGGCCTTCCATCACCGCCCCTGCGATTCTCGGATGGCAACTGAGGTCGGCCAGTCGATCGGGAGAAAGCGCCGCACTTGAGCTGCCACTCCGGAGTGCGACCAGAACGGGCATGTCAACCGAGTCGGCGACTGACTGGAAAAACAAGTTCCCATTGCGCGGCCGTGGACTCAGATTGGGAGCCTCCAGTAGGGCGGCGGAACAGCCTGCCTCTGCTGCAGCCTCGCAGAGCGCACGGGCCTCTTCGACTCCGCAGCCCGAAACCGTGGCGATCACGTGCGCGGCTTCCCCAACAAGAGCCGCAGATCGTCTCCAGAGAAGCACTTTCTCTTCGGAGGAGAGCAGCGGAGCCTCTCCCCAACGGTCTGCTACGACGAAGCCGGACAGATTTGTCCGCAGCAGCTGTGACAAATTGAAGTCGAACTTCGACCAGTAGATCGTCCCGCGGTGGTCAAACGGGGTGGTTAGCGGGGCGTAGATGCCATGAAACCGCATAGCGGAACGCCCATTCTACAATTTGGCCTCCGGCCTGCACTGAGAGGCTTGGGAGTCCCGTTGCGGTAGTGTCGTCTGCCCGATCATCCTGACCAGGTGGACGCGCGGTCCATGTCTTGGGACCCCAGAGCGCATCAAGCGATTCAGCACTCTTGGTTGTCGATTCGCCTTCGAGCATCCGGCCACAGTCGCGAACTGCGGATCGCCCTTCTCTTCCGGCAGATGGTAGGATTCCGCATTGGGCGAAGCACTGACCCGACAGAGGGCGGCCCCTCGCGGATTTCGTCGATCTTCGACCCCTCGAGCCATTGCGTGTGCGATTCCCAGGTCACCATGCGCTTGGTTGTCACCGTTCGCAGGGACCGTCCTGCCGTGGGTTTCGGGCAGTTGTCCGCAGGTATGCAGTTGTTCCGGCCGCTTGTTCGAGTGGCAACGGAGGCTGTCGACCCGCCCGCGCTGGCTGTAGTTCGCTGTTCCGCCGTCGCCTAGGGCAACTCGTAACTGCCTAGGTACTTTGGATGCCGGACAACGAACAGCAGACGGACCGGCGCTTGACTTTGGGGAGGAGAAGCCGTAGCCTGGGGTAGCTTCCGGACGTCCAGGCCGTGGCGAGCCAGCCGCCGCTTCAGGACGCGCCAGAGTCGAGGCTGGTCCAAGCGGAGAGAGCGCACCGAGAGCCGACCCCGTCGGGTGCACTTGCAGCCGGAGATCATCCGCTGGCAGGAGAAGGACGCCCGGTGGCAGCAGGAGAGCACCCGGTGGGAGGCTGAGCGAAAGCAGTGGCAGGCCGTGCAGGAGGAAGCGCAGCAGTGGCGGCGGAGCTTGGGCCGGAACAGCAGCCACAGCGGGAACCTCCCGTCGAGCGATGAGCGGGCGAACCCGCCGGCCCGCCACCGAACGCTCAGCCAGCGGCAGCGCTCCGGTCGCCGTAGCGGGGGGCAGCCCGGGCACGACGCCGCGCCAGACCTGCAGCGTATCTAAGATAGCCCGGAACCCAAACCGGAAGGGACCGAGCATCAGGCATGGACCTTGTCGCTGCCCGCGCTGCGCGCAGTTGACCTAGGCCGCCTTTCCGGATGCCGTGACGGCACCAGTGCAGTACGGGCGAGCATGGTGGCCACGGCGGTCTACTGGCAGAATGCCCAGTTCCTGCCCGAGGGGTGGCTGACGGAACTTATGCGGGACGGGTTCGGCGTGAGCTTGTACTCCGGCACCCTGAACAACCTGAGCCGCAAGGCGGCGGAGGCCTGGGAACCTTGTGTCGAGCGGATGCAGCGTTGGCTGCGGCTGGCCAAGCGAGTGGCGGAGCGTGGCCGCAAACGAGACGGGGTGGTGTCGCTGCCACTATGGAAGCTGCTGGAGCGCCGCTACGACGGGTGGGTCTAGTGTATCTCGCCAGAAAATCCTTCACAGTAGGATTTCAGTGATTTCAGGATATCGTCAGCGCTCTTGGTGCAGATAAAGGGTTGGGGGTCTTCGTTGTAGACCTGCAAGTATTCCCTGATGGCCGCTTCCAGCGCCTGCGTACTGCGAAACGTTCCGCGCCGAATCCGCCGCCGCGTGATCTCCGCAAACCAACGCTCCACCTGATTCAACCACGAGGCACTGGTCGGTGTGAAGTGCAGGTGGTACCGCGGCCGCCGTCGCAGCCAGCTCTGGATCTGCGCTGTCTTGTGGGTCCCGTAGTTATCGAGGACCCGATGCACATCGTGGGTCTCTGGCACAGCCTTGTCGATCAGCGCCAGGAATTTCTTGAACTCCACGGCGCGGTCACGCCGACAGCCCTTGCCGGTCCACTCACCGGTCGCGATATTCAGGGCCGCGAACAGGGAGGTCGTCCCCTTGCGTTGGTCGTCGTGAGTCTGCCGCTCGGGGACTCCCGGTTGCATCGGCAAGACCGGCTGGGTGCGGTCCAAGGCCTGGATTTGTGATTTCTCATCCACACAAAGCATCACCCCGCGCTCGGGCGGATGGAGGTACAAACCTACGATATCTCGCACTTTCTGCACAAACTGCGGGTCCTGCGACAGCTTGCATGTCTCGCTCCGATGCGGCTGGAGACCGAACGCACGCCCGATGCGGCCGATGGTGGAGGGACTCCGTCCGGAGGCTGGGGCCATCCACTGGCGGCTCCACTGGGTTGCCCCTCGGGGACGTGTCTGCAAGGTCCGTACCACGACCTGCTCCCCATCGGCATCCGTCACCGTCCTCGGCGCACCGGAGCGGGGTTGGTCCAGCCAGCCGTCGCAGCCGTGCTCCAGGAACCGACGCCCCCCTTTCCCGACCGTGGTGCGGGTGGTAGGCAAGCTGTCTGCGACTTGCTGATCGCTGTGGCCTTGGGCTGAATGAAGGAGGATGCGCGCCCGCAAGGCCAGCGCCTGCGAGATCTTCTGCCGTCGCAGCCAGCGATTCAGTTCCTGGCGTTGCGGGTCCGAAATTGGGGGAGATACTCGCGTAGGTTGATTGGCCATCTCTGCCTCCCGAGTCTGCAACGACGGTACCAGAACCCCGATCCGGTGGCAATACATTTCTAACGGTGGAGACTAGGAGGCCCTGGCCTAGCACCAGCGGTTGCCGCTGTTGCCGACAGGCGGGCGGGGCCGCAAGCAATGTCTGGCTGGCCATCATCTGGCTCTGCGGCTGGAACGGAGACGAGACTCCGTCGTGCGTTTTCTGTTCGATTGGGGCGTGCCGTTCACCAACAATCAGGGTGAACAGGACTTGCGCAGGATGAAGCTGCGGATGAAGATCTCGGGAGAGTTCCGCTCACTGCAAGGGGCCCGGAAGTTCGTTACGCTGCGCAGTGTGCTGTCGACGGCGCGCAAGCAGAGGCTGAAGCCGATCGAGACCCTGCTCCAGATG
Organism: Bryobacterales bacterium; assembly: GCA_965205085.1. Classification (GTDB taxonomy): domain Bacteria; phylum Acidobacteriota; class Terriglobia; order Bryobacterales; family UBA6623; genus VXMF01. Next base: position 15,332 of record OZ242039.1, read on the forward strand.
CCGTCCGCTCTGCTGGAGCGGGTGGGCCTGGCCTAGAGCCACCGCCCCACCGGGCAGTTGACGGCCTGCGACGACAGCTGGTCGCCGCCATGCGCCACACTGTGCGCCCGTCAGAACACGAACACTGCTAGACACGCAGCCTCAGGCCGAGGACCTAGGTAGTTGCGGCAACGCACTTGGACCTGCGGCTGATGGATCGGCCTGCGGTAGGCTTGGCCGATCAGAACCTTAGACCCCTCCGCCCGCTGTTGCGCCTACTAGTGCACCGGCAGGATCAAAACGGTCATGCTGCGGTAGCCTGCCGTAGTTCCGGCGAGGATCAGCATCGTACCCAAGCTGCAGCGCTGACTGCGCGCGCAGCCCATGACCACTACAGATCGCTCGGTCCACGGGAGCGAAGCAGCTTTCTGTGTCGCGTCGCGGTCTGTGCCCGTGTCATAATGATGCAGATAGTGGCGAGCCTACTTGAAGCGGATGCAGTGTGGAAGAGCATGCTCCACTACGAGAGCCTGCAGCGATACTACACGTTTGTGGGAGAGCGCCTGTCGCAGCGGAAGCGGCGGGTCGGGCAACTCGTCCTCACCGCGTCCTCGGGCGTTGCTGCAGCCTTGTTGGCGGGTGTGCCGGTGGTTGTCGCGCAAGTGCTGGCGTTGGTTGTGGCCGCACTGGCTATTTGGAACGAGCTGGCCGACTATTCGGCCAAGTCGTCTAGGAGCCTTGACATCGCAGCAGATTTGAGCCATCTGGCGACCGAGATGCACGACTTGTGGATCCGCCTCGAACAACTCGAGGCCGGCGATGCCCGGCAGGCTTGGCGTGAGTTGGATGCCCGTGCGACAGAGGTAACTCGGCACGTCCCAGCCGAGTTACTGAAGTACAGGGCCCTCCAAGACCGTGCTGAAGACGAGACTTATGGCTACTGGGCCCAAGCGCAAGTCGGCACCGCAAAAGCATGAGTTGCGACTTGGCGGACCCGTGCCTGCCCCTCGCAAGCCGCCTCCGCCGCAGCCCCGCCGGCCGGTCGGCAACGGCGACAGCCCGAGGTGATAGTCCAGGGCCTCCTGCACCCACTGGTCGTAGCGGCGCTCCAGCCGCTTCCACAGCCGTGGCGGCACCACCCCGCCCCGTTTGCGGATCCGATCCGCCACCCACCCGGCCCGCCGCAGAAAACGCTGTATCCGCCCGGCCAAAGCTTCTCCATCGATCTTCACCAAGGCATGTCACTCGCGCAAAGGATGGGCGTTGCACAGCGAGTGCAGCCCATCCGTCACCTGGAAGTACGGAGCCCAGTGATCGTGGACCAGGATCCCTCGCAGCCCCGCCAACACCCCGCCCCGCTTCTCACTGACGCGGTAGTAGGTCAGCAACTGATGGCTCAGTCCATGCAGCCACTGTCCCCGTCCCCCGATCCGGAAACCGGTCTCGTCGAGGTGCTTCACCCCGGGGCAACGGATGAGGTGCTCCCGGATCCGCTCGACGAAGGGCTCCCAAGCCTCCGCCGCCCGGCGGCGCAGGTTGTTCAGGGTGCCGGGGCACAGGCTCACACCGCACAGGTCCCGCAGGAGCTGGGTCAGCCGCTCCTCGGGCAGGAAGTGGGCGTTCTGCAAGTAGATCGCCGTGGCCGCCAAGCGCGGCCCGTACTGCACCGGGGCCGTTACGTCCTCCGGAAAGGCGGCCCGGGTTGAGAGCCCGCAGCGCCGGCAGCGGCAGGCCAACGCTCGATGCTCGGTCCCTTCCGGCTTGGGTTCCGGGAGATCAAAGACCTGCCGCCGCTTCGCCTCCCCGTCCTCATCCGCCCGCCTCAGGGCCTTGCCGCACCCGCGGCAGGCTTGCGGAAAGTGCTCCTGAATCCGGTCCGGGTTGTCCGTCTGGCGCAGCGTCGTGCCCCGGTGCCCTCTCTGGCCCCCGCTGGCTGCGGGCCCGGTGGCTGGCCGGCGGTTTCGCCGGCCCATCGCTTGACGGGGGTTTCCCGCTGTTGCTGCTGTTCAGGCCCAAGCTCCGCCGCGACTGCTGCCCTTCCTCTTGCGCTGCCTCCAACTGCTGTGTCAACTGCTTTCGCTCGGCCTGCCACTGGGCTTCCTTCGCCTGCAATCGGGAGTTCTCCGTCAGCAAGTGGGTGACTTCGGCTTGCAAGTGGCCGAGCTTGGCCTGCAGACGAGTTATCTCCGCCTCCCAGTGCACCACACGGGACTTGCTCTCGGTGCGCTCCCCCTGCATGGATCGGTTTGGGGATTATATCGAATCGTTACAGAAGCGAGTTGACGGGATGGAGAAGAATGCGTTATTATAGAGTCATATAGGAGAGGAATTCACGTGGCAAAGAAAGCACCTGGCAAGGCCTATCGCAAAGGGTTGACCTTGCTGGAAATAGCGGATATGTTCCGCGACGAGGAAGCCGCAAAACAGTGGTTGGCGGACTACCGTTGGCCCGACGGCAAGCCCACCTGTCCGCGCTGCAACTCGGACAATGTACAGTCCGGCATCCAGCACAAAAGCATGCTGTATCGCTGCCGTCAGTGCCCTGGCAAACCGATGTTCTCCATCAAGACTGGCACCGTGATGGAAGGCTCGAATCTTCCGCACCGTATCTGGGCGATCGGGATCTATTTGTTCCTGACCAACCTGAAGGGGATTTCGTCCCTGAAGCTGCACCGCGAGTTGGGCATCGGCCAGAAGGCCGCCTGGTTCCTGTTGCATCGCTTGCGCCAGGCGTTCGAGACCCCGACAGAGACGTTTGCGGGGCCCGTCGAAGTGGATGAGACGTACTTGGGCGGGAAACGCAAGAACATGCCCGCGCGCAAGCGGGCGGAACGGAGCGGGCGCGGTGCCGTCGGCAAGACGGCGGTGGTCGGAGTGAAGGACCGGGCCACCAACCGGGTGTCGGCGGCCGTGGTTCCAGCGACCGACCAGCAGACGCTGCAGACTTTCGTGGCGGACCGGACCGCGCCCGGCGCGACGGTCTATAGCGACGCAGCCGGTGCCTACGCGGGACTGCCCCGCGGGCATGCGTCGGTCCAGCACGGTGCGGGCGAGTACGTGAGCGGTCCGGTCTCGACCAATGGTCTGGAGTCCTTCTGGTCGATGCTCAAGCGGGGGTATTCCGGGACCTATCACCGGCTGAGTTCGAAACACTTGAACCGCTACGTGCAGGAGTTTGTAGGGCGCCACAATCTGCGCGAGCAAGACACACTGGAGCAGATGCGTGGGGTGGTGCGACAACTGGTTGGCAAGCGTCTCCGCTATGCGGAGTTGGTCCAGAACCGCGGTCTGGCAGCGCGGGCGATCTAGGAGTTGACCTGTGGGCGGCTCCGGCCTGGCGTTGCCGGACGGCCTCAAGCCCTGGACGCGGGTCGCGACTGGAGTTGAACGCGGTCGCTGGCTGCGGCCGCCCGTCTGCCCGCAGGACCCACCAGCTGTGCGGAGGCGCGGCGAAAGTGGCGGTCCGGGCCCAAGATGTGCGAGCTGCCCGGAGCCGACCCGTTGTGGCAAGCCTGCTGGCGGCCCACGACAGGGCTACGGAAAGCCGCCCTCCATTCATCCGTTGTCCTCCCTCCCGTCAACTCGCTTCTGTGACGATTCGATATAATCCCCATCGGTTTCGGGTCCGGCGCGTCCTGAGCGCCGCGCCTGGCTCGCCACAGATTGGATGTCCAGAAAATACCCAATGCTACGGCTTCTCCGGCAGAAAGCTAAGTGCCCGTCGGCCCGCTGATCGTTGGCAGTCACGACAATTTCATCCTTGTTCGGTATGGATTCCGGCGAATCTGTGCTAGCCTTCTCTCAGCAAGACCCTCTCATGGGTAGCGGAGGTATGGATTGATGCCGTCTTCTGGACTGAAGCGTTTGATCGCAGCCGCTGTTATCACAGCGGTGATTGCTTGGGGGCAGGGGCAAGAGGGAGGAAACAGCGGGGGTGGAGGCACGACCGGTGGTGGTACAGGTGGGCAGTCCGGCGGCCAGCGGGGCGGTAGCCAGGGGCAGCAGCAGGGAACGACCGGTGGCACAGGCGGACAGCGGAACGACCCGTTGGGGCAGCGACAGCAGGATCCCTTTGCCAATCAGATGCGGCCTCTGTACCTGCACGGCAAGGTCGTTACCGACGACGGCTTACCGCCTTCAGAGCCTGTGGTCGTGCAGCGGGTCTGCACGGGAAACACCTATCCGGAGGGCTACACGGACACGAAGGGCCGGTTCAACTTTCAGGTCGGCGGAGACATCTCAATGCTCACGAGCGATGCCAGTGTCTCCGGTCTGGGCTTCGGCAGCGGTGCGGGAATGGGCGGTGGCGTCTACACCCGTGACGGTGTTCGACAGATCGGTCTGGGTCGATATGACCTGAGTTCCTGTGTACTGCGGGCCGAGTTGTCTGGATTCCGTTCCGACGATGTCCAGTTGGGCATCTACAGCACGATGGGTAACAACGATGTTGGGGTGATCATTCTCCACCGTCTCGCGGGTGTCGTCGGCGACGTCGTGAGTGTGCTCACGCTGAAGGCTCCCAAGAACGCCATGAAGGCCTACCAGAATGGGCTTCGCGAAATGCGCAAACAGAAGCCGAACTACAGAAAGGGGGTAGTGCAGTTCGAGAAGGCGGTAAGCCTGTATCCGCAATTCGCCGCGGCATGGGCCGCCATGGGTGACGCCAAATCGGCCCTGCAGGAAACCGAAGGTGCGAAAGAGGCGTTCAGCAAGGCCGTCGAGAACGATCCCAAGTACCTGAAGCCTTACGAGCCGCTGATTCGAATGGCTGTCGAACAAGGCGACTGGCAGGCGCTGGAGAGTCTGGGTAGTGCCTATCTCGAACTCAACCCCGGATCCGGGGGCGTTCGCTTCTACACCGCATTGGCAGCGCTGAATGCCGGACACCACCAGAAGGCCGAGGACATGGTTTCGGACCTGCTGCGGGGGAACGATCCAGATCGGTTTCCACAGAGTTACCAAATCATGGGCATGATTCTCGAACAGCGTGCCGAATTCGAGAAGGCTGCGGACCAGTACAGAACGTTCGTCGGCTTGACTGGCCAGCAGCAGAACGTCTACGTCCAGGAGGTGAAGCGGAAGCTTCACGAGTGGGAGATGCTGGGCGTAATCCAGAAGGCCTCGGTCGCTCCATAGCGCGAAGCGCTGCTTCAGGCTCGGCCCTTAGGCTTCGGAACGGACCCAGCCGTGGGCAGCGTTGTCGGGTTGGATGCCTCGGTCCCGGTAGCCGGACTGCATCCTGCTGATCGTGTCGGTACGGAACGCCTGACGTGCCTGTTTCGGGTCGATCCCATAGAGCCTTGCGGCATTGAGCCCGAGGATCCTGGCCTTGTCGGTCTCGGTGATCTTTGCATAGCCGAACTGTTCGCAGATCTCGTCGCTGATCTGAAATCGCCTGAACGCGTCGATACACCATTGTGGAGACCCCCACCAAATGCAATCCGTGCCCCACAGCACCCTTTCTGCGCCGTAGTGCTGGATGTTCTTGCCCATTAGGTGCATGCACATCACGGGGTGCGCAATCGCAAGTGTGCCGAACGCACTCCCGAGTTCACAGTACACATTGTCGATCTCCGGGTTGCGGCGCTTGATGTCCATCAGGATGTTGTGCCAGGCAAAGTCCCCGGTCGTGGGGTCGAAGAACCCCGGTTCCTCGAATGCAGGTTCCGTCGGGCCGTGCTTCAGGGCCGAGTGGTAGATCACGAACGTGATGTCCGGGTTCTCCAGGGCCGCTCGTTCCACGTCCTGGGGATTCGCCAGGTGCCCGAAGCGCCGGGACTGGGATGCATACCCCTTATGCACGCTGACGGTCTTGCGACCCAGCTCGCGGGCGATGTCGAAGAAATACGCTGTCTCCTCATCGTCCAGCCGGAACCCCCGTCCGGCACCGGCGGGGTCGAAGTGGCAGTAGAGCTTCCACGAACACGTCCTGTACTCCTCGACTTCGCGCGTCATCTGTTCCTCTAGCAGGACTCGGTCCTGGCGGTTGGCGGAGGCGTCCCAGTAGTGGTTGGGGGCGCAATTGCTCTGGGAGAGTGCCCGTTCACTGCCGGCGATGCTGTTGATGTCTTCACGCCTGGCTGCCATCAGCCAACTTGGCAGAATCCCTCCGCCCCGGACGGCCATCGGGTCGACTCGCTCGCCTTTCAATGCGGCTTCGGCCAGTGCGGCCCCCTCTTCGGTCGGGCTCTTCTCACGTCCCGGCAAACCGGAGATGACCAGCATGTCGGTCTCGGAATCGAGGTACATCTCCTTGAAGAATGTCCCGAAGCTGTACGCCTCGGCATCGCTCGCCAGGTCCACCCCGAGGCTCCGCATGAATCTGGAGGACCGGAAATCGAGGGGGTATCCGTTGGTAAAGTGCGCTTGCACGTCGAAAATGAAGTGCTTGCCGGTTGGCCACCTCTCCGCATAGGCTTCCGGCTCGAACATCTCCTCCTTGGCAACGTCCCAATAGCGCTGGCCGTACACCTCGTTGGCCGCCCAGAACGCGGTGGCCATGCCCATGCCGGTTCGCATGAATGCCCTTCTGTCGAGTCCGATCCTTCTGGCGTTCTCCGCGGCCAGTTCCCCGATTCTCTGCTCCCACCGGGTCTGGACCCGGTTCTGCGGACGGGGCCAGATCTCCTCAGTTGAAACCACCTGCGTCGGAACTGGCGAATCCACCCCCTTGTTCCTGTCACGCTGCCACTTCGGAATCCACACGATTTCACCCGCAGCCCGAGATCGGATCACCGAGCATTCAGTATCATAGTAGGTCGGGCCTGGACGCGGTTTATCCCCCTCTTGGAGCACCTACGTGTTGAATACCCCATTCCGAGCCAAGATCTCGGGCGTTGGCACCTACGTTCCTCCCAACACCCTTACAAATCGAGACTTGGAGGAAATGGTCAATACGACCAACGAGTGGATCCTCACCAGAACCGGCATCGAGAAGCGCCACATCGCCTCCGATGAGGTGGCGACATCCGATCTGGCTGCGGCGGCTGCCCGCGACCTTCTCGCCAAGACGGGGCTCCCGGCTCAAGAGGTGGAGGCGATCCTTGTCTGCACCGTGACTCCTGACATGCTGTTTCCCTCGACTGCGTGCCTGGTTCAGGACAAGATCGGCGCCAGCGGTGCATGGGGCTTTGACCTGATTGCGGCCTGCTCCGGGCTCCTCTACGGGCTTTCCACGGCATCCCAGCTGGTCGCTTCCGGCAGCCATCGTCGGGTCCTTGTGATCGGTGCGGACACGATGTCGCGAATCATCAACTACGAGGATCGGGCAACGTGCGTCCTGTTTGGCGATGGGGCCGGTGCGTTCTTGTTGGAGCCCTCAGCGGACGGCGAGGGTGGACTGATCGATTTTATCCACGAGGTGGACGGATCGGGTGGCATTCACCTGTGCATGCCGGCCGGCGGAAGTGCCCGGCCAGCCACCCGCGATACCGTCGACGGCAAGATGCACTACGTACATCAGGACGGACGGCAGGTGTATCGCTACGCGGTGAACAAGATGTACGAGCAGTGCACGGCGTTGCTTCAGCGCAACGGACTCCAGGCCGACGATATCGATCTCATGATCCCGCATCAGGCGAACCGGCGGATCATTACGGCCGCCGCTGACCGTCTGGGAATACCTCATGACAAGGCCATGATCAACATCGACCAGTATGGAAATACGACCGGCGGCACCATTCCCTTGGCGACGAGTGACGCGGTCAGCTCCGGACGCCTCCGGAAGGGCGACTTGGTGCTGATGACGGCCGTGGGCGCAGGTTTCACGGCAGGGGCTTCGCTTTGGCGCTGGAGCTTCTAGGGCCCGCTGCATCGCTCCGGGATCTGATGATGGGCAGGTAGCCGATTGTGGGAGACATCCTGATTCTGGTTGCGTTCTTCGCCCTGATCCTGGGCAGCGGGGTGATCGCTACGAACATCTACTGCCGATTCGCCTACAACCGCTGCGGCCAGTGTGGGTGCATGAATGCGAAGCGACGCAGCCAGTGCAGGAACTGCAGCGCGGCGCTGGGATGAGGTTGGTTCGGATTCCCGACGATCCCGACCAGATGAGGCTGCAGATCTGACAAGGCTGGAGCGGGCCGAGCTCGATCGGGTGCTCGGTGGCGGATGCCCCACGAAGGCCACCGACAGCAGGGGCCGCATCGCGAGGGCAGCGTCACCCCTGGACCGGGTGCTCGCGGCGGTTGGAGAGCGGAGCCCAAGCACAGGGTCCTCGCCGCGCCCGTGACCAGGAGCGCAACCGGGCGACGAGCCCGGACTAGAGTCCGCTGATGGATGGATTCGGTCTGGGCGAGACCAGGGTGTCTGGTCTGGGGGGCCGGTTGGCTCTCCTGCGGAAGAGAGCGCCGGGTGCCAAGGCCTATCGCCGCCTGCGATACGAGCGATGTTGCCAGATCCAGGTCTGGCAACATCGCGCCGGGGCTCAGGTTGGGCATCACTGATCTGCAGTCTGCCATGAACTGCAAGGCCATGGCCTCAGAAAGGTCCAGGCGCTCTGCCAACAGTGCAGTCGGAAGACCTACGCCGGCCCGGGCAGACTCCATTCACCGTATTGGAGGACATTGGCAAGAGCTTCAAACTGCACTGGATCTCCGCACGGACCACCCCCTCGGCCGCAGAGGATCCGGCCAGGCCCCGTCCGCCACGCACGCTCCCTTCTCTGCACGGACGGGCATTCCTCCCCCACCTGCCAGTAATGCCGACCGCCATGCGGCGGCCGCCAGCCAAGCCACACGCCTGGCTCCGGCCCTGGAGCGTGGTCGTGTCTGCTCCCGGGCACAATCACACCAATCTCGATTAGAATGGTAGAGATTGAAAGTGGACGTCTCAGTCAAAGGGGAATATGCTCTCCGTGCCGTTTTCGAGCTTTCTCGGCAGGGTACCCCAGAACCCATCAAGATCGCCCATATCGCGGAAAGCCAGAAAATCCCCCAGAAGTTCCTCGAACTCATCCTGGCGCAGCTCAAGCAGGGGGGGTATCTCGGTTCCAGGCGCGGCTCGGACGGCGGATACTTCCTGATGAGGCCGCCGGACCAGATCACCGTGGGAGATATCCTTCGGCAGATCGACGGACCCTCCAATCCCTCCAGACGCCCTTTCGCGGACGAGCCTGTCGATTCTCCATTCCCGGAAATGTGGGATCGCGTGGAACGGGCGCTCTCATGCGTCGTCGACCGCACGACATTCTCCGATTTGGTCGAGCGCTGGAAGCAGAAGCACTCCAGGCGAGTGCTCAGCTGGCAGATATAGGTGAGGCCTGAAACCCGCGGATACCGGAATGGCTCGCATTTTCGACGATAATTCCCTTGCTATAGGCCGTACGCCGCTGGTCCGGCTGCGGCGAGTTACAGACGGAGCTGGGGCGGATGTCCTGGCCAAGGTCGAGGGGCGGAATCCCGCTTATTCGGTCAAGTGCCGAATCGGGTCGTCAATGATCTGGGATGCCGAGAGGCGCGGGGTGCTCAAGCCGGGCATGGAGCTCATCGAACCGACGAGCGGCAACACGGGGATCGCCCTGGCCTTTGTGGCAGCGGCCCGAGGTTACCGGCTGAACATCACGATGCCTTCGAACTACAGTGTCGAGCGTCGCAGGGTCCTGAAGCTGCTCGGGGCGGGGCTGGAGCTTACTCCCGAAGAGGACGGCATGTACGGAGCGGTGGGGCGAGCCGAACAGCTCGTCAGGGAGAACCCCGGCCGGTACCTTATGTTGCAGCAGTTCGAGAATCCGGCCAATCCGCGCATCCACTACGAGACGACCGGCCCGGAAATATGGAACGATACCGATGGAAACGTGGACGTTCTCGTGTCCGCGATCGGCACGGGCGGAACGATCAGCGGTGTTTCCCGATACTTCAAACGCAAGCGGGGCAAGCAGATTCTCAGTGTCGGCGTGGAGCCGGAGTGCAGCCCTGTCATCCGCCAGCACCTCGCGGGCGAGCCGCTTTGCCCGCAAGTCACCGCGATTCAGGGCATTGGGGCCGGCTTCATTCCCGACACTCTCGACCTGGATCTTATGGATCGTGTGGAATCCGTGTCAGACAGGGATGCGATCGAATACGCCCAGCGCCTCGCGCGTGAGGAGGGTCTGCTGTGTGGTATCTCCTGCGGTGCCGCAACGGCGGTGGCCTGTCGGCTGGCGCGTGAACCGGAGTTCGAGGGCAAGACGATCGTCACGATCCTCCCTGACGCTGGCGAGCGCTATCTGAGCAGCCCGTTGTTCAGTGGCATAGGCTGAAGGTACAGGTCATCGCGATCAGCCTTGCCATGGAACTGGTTCGTATCGAATCCCGGCGGCCCGCGGAGGCTCGACTTCCACCTTGGCTGCGAAAGCCCGAGACGGATTTCCGCGCCGTGCACGAACTCAAGGCCGAGTTGCGCAGTCGCGGGTTGCACACGGTCTGCGAGTCGGCGCGCTGCCCGAATATCCATGAGTGTTTCTCGCGGAAATCGGCGACCTTCATGATCCTTGGCAATATCTGCACACGGACCTGCGGGTTCTGCTCGGTCCCCAAGGGAATTCCCGGACATCTGGCGGCGGACGAGCCCGAGATGGTGGCCGACATGGCTGCCCGTATGGCCCTGCGGCATGTCGTGATTACGAGTGTGAACAGGGACGACCTGCCGGACGGCGGGTCGTCTCATTTCGCTGCTACCGTGCGAGCTGTCAGACGGGCGCTGCCTTCAGCGAAGGTGGAAGTGCTGGTCCCGGATTTTCTCGGTGACCACGACGCCGTAGCCAGGGTCCTCGATTCAGGCTGCGACGTGTTCAACCACAACATGGAGACGGTCGCACGCCTCTACGCCCGGGTTCGGCCCCAAGCTGTGTATCGACGTTCGCTCGAGCTGCTCCGGTTTGCCCGCCGGCGTGCCCCGCGGACCCTGACCAAGTCCGGACTGATGGTTGGGTTGGGGGAGTCTCCAACGGAGGTTCGGACGCTTCTTCGGGACTTGCGCTCCGCTGGCACGGATATCGCGACTCTCGGCCAGTATCTCCGCCCCGGACGAAGGCGTCTGCCGGTGGCGGAGTACGTCAAGCCGGAGCAGTTTGACGCTTACAGGTCTTACGGGGAGTCGATCGGGTTCAGGGCCGTGGCCAGTGGACCCTTCGTGCGGAGCTCGTACATGGCGGAGATCGTCGAAGCCCAAGCCCTGAGTCCATGACGAGGCATCCTTTCCGATTCTCTGCCGCCGCGGCGATGCCGATTGCAGCGGCTCTGCTGTCGGGGCTGCTTCAGGTGCTCGTGTTTCCGCGGTTCGCCTTGAGCTGGCTGGCCCCGGTGTGTCTCGTCCCCCTGCTGTTGGCCCTCCCGGGACAGTCCCGCCGGAGGAGCTTTGTACTCGGGTGGCTTGCGGGGATGGTCTTCTGGGGAGGAACCTGTCGCTGGATCTATCCGGTGCTGCGTGACCACGCGTCCGTCACTCCGGTGATCGCGGGCCTGCTGTTCATCGGATTCTTTGCGGTCAAGGCCGTACACTCCGGGGTGTTCGCTCTCGGGGCCGAGATCCTTATGCGGAGGAAATGGGCCGTACCCGCTGTCGCTGTCCTCTGGGTGGGGATTGAAGGCAGCCACCAGTACATCTTTTTCACATGGCTGCAGTTAGGCAACGCATCGCTTGATTTCCCCGTCCCGCATGTCCTTCGGCTCGCTCCTTGGGCCGGCATCTACGGCCCTTCGCTCGCCTTCGCGGCGGCGAATGTGGCCATCGCGATGGCTGTGTTGCGACGGTCGCCTCGTCCGCTGCTGGCATTCGGTCCCATGCTGGGGCTCGTCCTGCTTCCACCCGTTGCGTCCACCGGGGGCGGGACCCATACTGCTCGCCTCATCCAGCCGAACGTGAACCCGGCCTGGCTGCGCACAGACTGGCTGGCCAGACAGGGAACGGCTCATCTGCAGTGGATGCTGGACGCGTCCAAGGAACGGACTGGCGAGAACAGGCCGTCGCTTGTGGTCTGGCCCGAGTATCCGGTGCCTGCCTACTACTTCGACGATCCGTCATCCAGGGCGTTTCAGGAGCGTGTCGCGCGCGAGTCGGGGGCAACGCTGATCTTCAACACCATCTCGTTCGAGGATGGCGACCGTGGTCGTCCGCAGAATGCTTCAGTTACGCTCGACCGCAGTGGCCAGCGCCTCTCGGACTATGCCAAGATCCATCTGGTGCCGTTCGGGGAGTTCGTGCCTTGGCCGTTTCACCACTTCGTCACCAAGATCACCCTGCAGGCCGGGATGTTCCGGCCAGGGACACGGATCTCCGTGGCGGATGTCGATGGGAAGGGTGTCGGGACGTTCATATGCTACGAGTCCGTGTTCGGCCGTTCGATCCGCAAGTTCACCGCGGCTGGCGCCCAACTCCTCGTGAACATTTCCAACGACAGCTGGTACGGACGCAGTGCCGCCCGAGAGCAACATCTCTTGGTGGCGCGCATGCGGGCGGTCGAGAACGACCGCTGGCTACTGCGTGCGACCAACGATGGAGTGACGTCCGTGATCGGTCCGTCCGGCCGGGTCGAGGCCGAGCTTCTGTCCTATCAGCGCGCAAGCCTCGACGCACGATTCGAGTACAGGACCGCCAAGACGTTCTACGTGCAATTCGGAGAGTGGTTGTGGTGGCTCTGCGTGCTGGTCTCGGTGGCGCTCGTTTGCCGCGGAGCGGTCCGGGCGAGGCACAGCTGAGCCGCATGGTCCGGAACTCGTGGCCCCCACGGGCAAGTCAGGCCGTCGCATTGTTCCGTCCGACCGGATTCTGGGATAATGAGGCCAGTACCTCCGCCGTCATGATCCTGGACGAAATACAGCGACAGTTCGAGACCGCTCGCGCGCGGTCCCGTGTGATCCGGGGGTATCTTTGACGCCGCAAAAGGGAAACAGCAGCTCTCCGAGATCGAAAGGCGGATCGCGGATCCTTCCTTCTGGGATGGCTCCGTCAAGAGTCAGGCGGTGTTGCGTGACCGAAAGCGCCTGACTCGAGTCATCCAGACCGACGAGGAGATCGAGCGGGCGGTTTCAGAGATTGAGACCTACCTGGAGCTGGGAGCCGAGGGTGAGCCGGTCGAAGCCGAGTGCGCCAAGGCGCTGAAGGAATTTGCCAGCCGTCTTGAGCAGATCGAGACCGAATCCCTTCTGGCAGGCGAGCACGACGCGTCCAACGCAATCGTGACCCTGAACGCCGGGGCAGGCGGTACCGAGGCGCAGGACTGGGCCTCGATGTTGCAGCGGATGTACCTTCGATGGGCGGACCGGCGCGGTTTCAAGAGCGAGATCTCCGATACCCAGGGGGGAGAGGAGGCCGGCATCAAGTCGGCTTCCATCATCATCAAGGGGGAGAACGCCTTTGGCCTGATGCGCTCGGAAGTGGGGGTCCATCGGCTCGTCAGGATTTCGCCGTTCGATTCCAACGGGCGGCGACATACGTCGTTCGCTTCGGTCTTCGTCTATCCCGAGATCGATGATGACATCGAAATTGACATTCGGCCGGACGACCTGCGAATCGACACCTTCAGAGCAAGCGGAGCCGGAGGCCAGCACGTCAACATGACGGACTCGGCCGTCCGCATCACGCATCTGCCGACAGGAATTGTCGTTCAGTGCCAGAACGAGCGCTCGCAACACAAGAACAAGGCCACTGCCATGCGGATGCTGCGCGCCAGGCTCTACGATCTCGAGTTGCGGAAGAAGCGGTCGGAAACGGACAAGATCGAAGCTTCCAAGCTCGATATCGATTTCGGGAGCCAGATTCGAAACTACGTTCTCGCGCCCTATCGGCTGGTGAAGGACCTGCGCAGCCAACTGGAATTCGGCGACGTAGACCGCGTCCTGGACGGCGACCTCGATCGGTTCATGCATGCTTTCCTGGTCTTCGAGAAGACAGGCAAGACTGTCGTTGAGGCAGCCTGATCGGAGCGCGGCTGCGGAGCCTGTCTGTGGCTCCGGCCGGCGGTCAGACTTGCCATCCTGCCCGCGTTCGTTTTCCAATGGAGCTATGCGGTGCTTGCCGGCGACGATCTTGTGCTTGTTCTTCCCTGCAGTGGTCTCGCTTGCGGGCGTTGCCAGTGTCGAGGTCACGCACCGCGAGACCGTCCTCGACGGCAAGGCCTTCGGTGTGGTCGGTGCCTACGAGCGGATAACAGGCACGATTCGCTTTGCCGTCGACCCGGCCAACCCGGCCAACAAGATCGTTACGGACATCTCGCTGGCCCCCCGCAATGCCGATGACGAGGTCGAGTTTTCCGCCGACTTCTACCTGCTCAAGCCCGCCGACATGGGCCGGTCCAACGGAGTTGTCCTGTACGAGGTGTCGAATCGTGGCGGCAAGGGCATGCTCGGGTTCTTCAACCTCGCGGCTCGAAGCCTCGACCCGCGCCAGCCCGAACACTTCGGCGACGGGTACCTGATGGAGGAGGGCTACACGCTGTTGTGGCTGGGGTGGCAATTCGACCCGCCGCTTCGCCCGGAGTTGCTGCGCCTGCATACTCCAGTGGCCACTGCCGACGGAAAGCCGATTCGCGGACTGGTGCGGAGCGATTTCGTCGTTTCGGACCGCGTGTCCCAACATTCTCTTGCCGACCGCGGCCACGTTCCGTATCCTTCAGCGGATCCGGCAGCGCCCGAGAACGTACTGACTGTGCGGGACGCCGTCGACGGACAGCGGCGGGTGATTCCTCGTGAACGCTGGAGATTCGCTCGAGTGGAGAACGGTCAGCCCGTTCCGGACAAGGGCACCGTCTGGCTCGAGGGCGGATTCGCTCCCCATCGGATTTATGAGGTTGTCTACCTTGCGGAGAATCCCGCGCTGGTCGGGCTGGGCCCGGTCGCCGTGCGGGATGCGGTATCTCACCTCAAGTACGAGGGTTCGGAGCCGCTTGGCATCTCGGCCGACGCCATCGGGCGGGCCATTGCGTTCGGGATCTCGCAAAGCGGACGATTCTTGCGTACCTTCCTTTACTACGGCTTCAACCGGACCGAGGATGATCGCATTGCCTTCGACGGCGTCATGTCCCATGTTGCCGGAGGGGGCCGGGGAAGCTTCAACCACCGGTTCGCCCAGCCTTCCCGTGATGCCCACCCCTTCATGAACTTCTTCCATCCGACGGACATCTTTCCGTTCACGGGCAGAACCCAGGTCGATCCGGAGACTGGCCGGGAAGACGGCATTCTGACTCACCAGACTCAGCGCAAGTACTGGCCGAATATCTTCTACACCAACTCGTCGTACGAGTACTGGGGGCGTGCCGCCTCGCTGATCCACACAGACGTCCAAGGCTCGCGCGACATCCCGCCCTTCGAGAACGTTCGAATCTACCTTCTTTCGGGTGCCCAGCACGGGCCGGGTCCGTTCCCGCCCCGGTTCACTATCGGTCAGCAGAGGACGAATCCGCTCGATTTCCGCTGGACCATGAGGGCGCTGCTGCAGGCCATGCACGGCTGGGTGGCGGAGGGAACGCAACCCCCGGACAGTCGCTACCCCCGCATCGCGGACTCCACCCTCGTTCCCCCCGATCAACTCGAGTTCCCGCACATTCCCGGCGTGAACACCTCAGCGAGGGTGCACAGGGCGTATCGCGTTGACTATGGGCCCCGCTTCGAATCGGAAGGGGTCGTTACGCAGGAGCCGCCGGCCGTGGGCAGACAGTTCCCCATCCTTGTGCCGTCCGTCGATGATGACGGGAACGAGGTGGCCGGAATACGCATGCCCGAACTGGCGGTGCCCCTGGCGACCTATACCGGCTGGAACCTGTTCAACGAGAAGTCCGGCCCTCCGCACGAGATTTCCAGCATGGTCGGTTCGTACATTGCGTTCCCCCTGACTCGCGCCGCGCGGCAGGCAACCGGCGACCCGCGCCGGTCGATCGAGGAGAGGTACGCGAGTCGGGCGGAGTACCTGGGCCTCGTGGCCGAGGCAGGATTGGCCCTCGTCGACGGGCGGCTCCTCTTGCCGGGAGACCTGCCGGCCATAGTCCGCAACGCGAACAGCCACTGGGAATATCTGATGGAGCGCGGCACTGGGCCTCCGGTCGGCCCGTGACGGCCTTGCAGGCCCTATCGTACCGTTCGTTGCCTGGCGAAAGCGACCGGTTCCGGACTGCATTCGAGGTGTGCGCGGAACGGCAGCCGATCCTTGGTCAGGAGGTCGTGGGCCGGGAGTGCTGCGCGCATTAGCCCGGTCGCGCAATGATGGACCTGCTGGTCGAGGAAGTGGCCTGCCTCGTGAGCCGCTACCCGGGCGAGTGCCCGGCCAACCGCAAGAGCGTTGTTCGGCCGACCCAGATAGCGGACCAACGGGCCGTGGAAAATCCGCAACTCCGGTTCGATGCGATTCTCCACGCGGTAGGCGAGCCCCAGAACGCCGTGCAGTTCAGGTGGTGGCTCGGGCTGGATCCTGAGCGTTATCCCGGAGTCGCCTGGGAGGCATCGCTGAAACTCGATTTTCGCCATTCGGCCCCCGAGGATGGCCTGCAACTCCTTGAGCATGGCTCCCCGCACGGGCATGCTCAGCAAGGACGATCCGTCGTCCACACAAACCTGCCACGGAGACCCAACTATAGTTGGGACCGTCGATAGAAGGAGAACGCCGGCGAAAACCTTAACCATTTCTTAATGATCTTAATGGTAATGCAACATCCAAGGCCGGTCAAGACGAATCGCATCACGAGCTTGGCTCCTCGAGCACCATCAGGCTGGCACCCCAGTCGAAGATCGATCGCGCAGCACTGCGCGGGGAGCGCCAACAGTCTTGCGGTAATGTCGAACTTGTGGCTGGCAAGGCGGGGAGCATGGCTCGTGGTGGCCGCCTGACCGGGTTGAGCGTCCCACGGACCTGCCTGGTGGGTCACGTGGTTGTCGGCCGTAGCAGCGAAGCTTCTCCGACGATCCCGCATTCTCGCCACATCCCACCCCTGGGCCGGCCCATGCCCTCGCGAGTTCCTCGAAGCGCTGACTGCGAGGCCCGAGGTTTGGCCGGCTGGAGGCACTTTGGCAGATCAATGTCAAGCGGGAACCGCCACCATGGCATACGGCCGGCCGGCTGCGACCAGTCCAGCCTTCCTTCCGATAGCCGAATCTCCGTTTCCGTACCTAGTGTTCTGTTCCTCCCATGTGTTCGGGTAGCTTCTGAGCGGGGTGACGCGAAAGTTCAAATCACAGTCGCCGATATCAGCCGCACACGTACGGCCGCTTGCCCGCGAATTGCTGTGTTACGGAACACTAGGCCCGGGGCGGGAAATGC
Organism: Bryobacterales bacterium; assembly: GCA_965205085.1. Classification (GTDB taxonomy): domain Bacteria; phylum Acidobacteriota; class Terriglobia; order Bryobacterales; family UBA6623; genus VXMF01. The sequence goes on from OZ242039.1 coordinate 32,534, forward strand.
CCGTTCGCGACCGCCGGGATCCCCCAGCCGACTCCGTGCCGGTACGGCCCTTCCGTTCGCACCAGGATCGAGTTGCCTGGGCGGGACCACCACCGCCCAAGCCCGACATGCAGCCGTCAACCGGCTCGTGCCACAAACAGCCAGCCGATCAAACGGAACCATCGAAGGACTGGTCCGAAGTTCGTGTTTAGGAGAATGGATAGAGGGTCTCGCAGTGTTCAGGACGTGTCCAGGCCTCCGTATGTCGTTCTCCGGCAAGGCGAACGAAGACGTATGGATGTCAGCTGGATGGCGTTTCGGGCGGTGTCGCTGAAGACTGGCGACATGACTGCAACTCGTCGCAGCGCCGGCATGCCGACCCGCTGTCTGTCTTGGAGGTCCCCCTGATGCAACACACCACAAAGCGCCCATCCCTTCATCAATCGCCTCAAGGTGTTCATCAGACTCTTCAGCACTACATCGCGGACCTGATCTACGGGACCAACGATGGCATTCTGACCACGTTCGCGATCGTGGCGGGGGTCTCTGGCGGCGAGTTGTCCTCCACCGCTGTCCTCATCGTGGGCATCGCCAACCTCTTCGCGGACGGTCTGTCGATGGGCGTCGGGAATTATCTCAGCATCCGGGCGCGCGAGAGCGCCCTCGAGGCGCAAGGCCTGCCAGAGCAAGAGGCGTACCCCCTGCGACACGGGTTTGCAACCTTCATTGCGTTCGCGGTTGCCGGCTCGGTACCGCTCCTGCCCTACCTCGTTCGCGGTTTGGAGCACCAGTTCCTCGCTTCCTGCCTGCTGGCGCTTGGAGCGCAATTCTCCGTCGGCGCGTTGCGATCCTCTGTAACTTCAGGCCGGTGGTGGGCCAGCGGCCTGGAGATGCTCGGTCTCGGGGCACTTGTGGCGGCAGTTGCTTTTGGCACAGGGGCCGGGATAGCCGCACTGGTTCACGCTGACGGGTAAGACCGTGTCCTCCGGGCGGCGCCGGTCCGAGATTCCTTGGCGGCTCTGCAGGTACTCTCCCCCAGAGGTGCCCGTGGCGTTGGCGCCTACGTGGAACTGGTGTCAGGAGTTGGGGGGGGCCGGGATCGTTCCCAGCTGACGGTAGTGTACCTACCCTTGATGCTTCCGTCGTTCGCCGGCTCCCGCCGGAGACTTCAAGCCGATGCAGCGCCTCGTTGCCCGGGGGGCCAGCTACGTTCGATCCTCCCGCTCACCAAGTACAGCCCCTTCAGGGAGGCTTGGCGCTTCGGAATTGCCCAGGCCCCAGTGCCCGATGCGGGTGGATTGATCCCGTTGGCGGTACTGATCAAGGGCAGCTACGGCCCCCTTGGCCTGAGCCGCACGATGGATCTCCTCCCGAGGCTGACGCACCCGCAGCGTTCTGTTCCGGGATCAGGTACTGTCTGCCTATGCCCCACAGAAAGCAGTTAACTTTTTAGTGTCGTTGTGGCATGTCTAGGACATGCTCGATCAACATTGCATTCTGGAGACCCTCTCGCAGCCCGCCTCGCTAGCGACTCTGCAGGCCCTGCGGGCGCAGGCTGGCGAGGTCAATCGGACCGCCTTCGTGCGTCAGGTGTGCCAAGCCTTCGACTTGCGCGACCGTCGCGGCCAGTGGCAACTGGCGACATGCAAGCAAGCCTTGCGCGGTCTGGAGGACCAAGGCCATCTCCGTTTGCCAGCGGCCCGTCCCGGGGGCCGCCGCAGACCGGGCCGCACCCGGGGCCTGGACCAACCGGTCCCCGCCGCGCAGGCCGTGCCGGCCCGCGTCGCGGACGTGGTGGATTTGCAACTGAGTCTGGTCACGACGGCCGAGCAGCGCCAGGCCTGGAACGAACTCATGGCCCGCGAGCACCCCTATGGGGCCGTCCTCCATGTCGGGGCCCAAGTACGCTATCTGATGGAATCGGAACATGGTGTGCTCGGTGCGCTCGGCTTGGCCGCAGCGGCCCTCGCGGTCGCCGCGCGCGACGAATGGATCGGCTGGTCGGCGGCCATGCGCCGCCTGCCGGCGGATTTCCAGCAGCGCTATCGCTACCGGCCCGTGCTGCTGGAAACCTATTGTGACTCCCAGCAGCATGCCGGCACCTGCTTCCGTGCCGCCAACTGGACCTAGGTCGGCCAGACCACCGGACGCGGCCGTTTCGCCGCCCCCGACCAACGCGTGCCGGTCAAGGCCATCTTCGTCTACCCGCTGCAGCGCGACTGGCGGCAGCAACTGGGTGCCAGCGCCCCACCGCTGGCGAAGCCGCTGGAGCCGGGCGCAGGACTCGCCCTCGACGAGTTCGCCTCCAACGAACTGGGTGGGGCGCGCTTGGGGGATGTCCGCTGGTCCCAGCGGCTCGTGCAAACCGCGCAGATGCAAGCCGCGGCTCCGAGGCCAACGCGCCGCCATCAAGGGCCATTACCGGCTCATCGACCAGCCGGACGACTCGGCGGTGACCCCCGACAACCTGCTCGAGCCCCACCGCCAGCGCACCCTGCGGCGGATGCAGGCCGAGCGGGTGGTGCTGTGCGTACAGGACGGCACGGATCTCCATTTCGCCACGCATCCCGGCTGTGCCGGGCTGGGCCTGATCGGCAAGAACCGCGGGTCGGAGGGCACGCTCGGAATCCCCATGCATACGACCACGGCGCTGAACCCGGAAGGCCTCCCGCTGGGCCTGCTCAAGGTTCAGTATGCGACGCCCGACGGGCAGGCCGAGCCCGGACGACCGATCGAGGAACGCAAGACCTTCCAGTGGATCCAGGGCTTGCGCGACTGCGCCGCTGTCGCGCGCCAACTGCCGGATACCCAATTGGTTGCGGTTATGGATCGCGAGGCGGATGTGCAGGCCCTGTTGGCCGAGCAACGCCAGCTGCGACGGGTCGAGTTGCTGGTGCGGGCGCGGCACAACCGCAGCCTGGGACCCGACCAGCCCAAGCTGTTTGATCCCATCCGGAGCCAGGCGGCCCAAGCCCGGATCGAGATCGAGGTGCCGCGCAGTTCGGCGCGCCGGGGAAGCCGCCAGCAGGCGGCCAAGCCGCTGCGGGAGGCCCGCACGGCCCGCGTCGAGGTGCGCTGGCAGACGGTCGTGTTGCCGCCCCCTGCCCCCAGCCAGAAACCCTTGCGTTTGCAGTGTGTGCACGTTTGGGAGCGCTCCCCAGCCCCCGCCGGCGAGGCCCTCGAGTGGTTCCTGCTGACCACGCTCCCGGTCACCTCGCTGGCGGATGCCGAGCGCGTCCTGCGCTGGTACCGGCTCCGCTGGCGCATCGAGGACTGGCACCGGATTCTCCAGTCCGGCTGCCAGGCCGAGTCCCTCGGCCACCGCACCAGTCAGCGCCTCATGCGGGCGGTCACGATCAAGGCCGTCATCGCCTGGCGCCTCGCGCTGATGACGCTGCTGGGCCGGACCACCCCCGAAATGTCCGCCTCCGTCTGCTTCACCCCCCAGCAGTTGCGCGTGCTGCGCGACTTCACGACCCACTACCGGCTGGAACCGCCCCGCAACCTCGGTCTGGCGGTGCGCACGATGGCGATTCTGGGTGGCTACCTGGACCGCCCCAACGCCCCGCCCCCGGGGCACCAAACGATCTGGGAGGGCTGGACCCGCTTGTCGATCATGAGCGCAACCTATACCCTGTGCCTTGCCTACGCGCTACCTGTCAGCGTCTCGATCGCGGAGCCATGACTTCACTTATGGGGCATAGGCAGGGCGCAGCAGACCGTTGGTATGTTCGTTGAGTCCTCGCTCGCAGGAGCGGTAGGGCCGGGCAAAGAAGATGTCGGTCTCGAGTACCTCGGCGGTCTGGAGGTGGCCGGCGAACTCCTTCCCGTTGTCGCAGGTCACGGTCAGGACCAGGGCCGAGAAGGGCCGCAGCAGGTTCTGCATCCCGTCGCCCACCAGAGCGGCGGTCTTCCGGCTAACTGTCTGAACAAGCAGGTACTTCGACTTCCGTTCCACGAGCGTGACGACGGCTCCCTGATGGGCCTTGCCGATGATCGTGTCGGCCTCCCGGTCCCCGCTGCGCTGCTTCGAGTCGACGATCGCGGGGCGCGTTCGCTGATGTCCCTGCGGCCCGGGATCAAGCCGCGGCCGGCGCTGCCCCGGCTGACCTTGCAGCGGCGCGGCTTGCCGCGCTGCCGCAGGTAGGTGTACAGCGAGCCGCCTTGAGCGCGGTCCTGGCGAATCCGCTGATAGAGCCACGAGATGCTGACCGACACCGTTCCAACCCGCTTCAGGTAACCAGCCACCTGCTCGGGGCTCCAGCTGCGCTGGAGCCGGTCAGAGATGAGGTTCCAGATCGCTGGCTAGAGCTTGCGGGGGCCGGTGACAGCCCGGCGGCGGCGCTCTCGAGCGAGTTGTTGGGCCTGCTCATGGTGATAGCCGGAGGGGCCGGCGTTGCGCTGGAGTTCGCGACAGACGGTGGACTTGTGACGCTGGAGTGGACCGGCGATGGCGGTGACCGAGAATCCCTGCTGGTGCAAGGCCTGGATCTGGCAGCGCTCGTCGTATTGCAGGTGGCGGAACTGCTGAGGCATGGCGATTTCTCCCCTAGGATAGGCTCATCAGGACCTTAGGCCCCTCCGCCCGCTGTTGCGCTTCCTAGTGCAAGCGGCATCCTGAATATCACCAACAACGAAATGGTTGCGACTACCGAACCACACAGAGGCGGCAAGATCTCCGTGCGCTTCCTCCTACCGCGAGCGACTAGCGCCAAAATCTACTCCATGCAGATTCTTGGCGAGGAGGCAGGATTAGATGGCCATATCGAACTGTTCCCCAACCCACAGTGAAAGATCAGTCTATTCCGCGGCACCTCCTCCGTGACCGATACCGACATTACTTTTGGTTCCTGTGAGTCGTCCAGCGGATTGAAGGGGGGACCCGGACCGGACGGTTGTCGGGGTCTCGTGCTCGCGGCGCGGACGTGTCTGCGCGCGGTCGTAGTCGGCCTGCAAGCCATTCCACACGTCGGCCGTCGACCAGCCGACCGCTTCGAGCCTTGCGGCCAGACCGGGAGAGACGCCAGCCTTGCAGGCGAGGACTACCTCGAGCGCGGCGGGTTCGAGATCCAGTTTCCGAGCGGCATCTCCGACACTCATCCAGTCGCCTAGGCACCGCTCACGAATAATGCGTCCGGGGTGCGGGGGCTGGCGGTGGAGCCTGTTCGCTAAACTCTCGAGCTGCTCGGCTGGGACGGTGCCGTTGACGGCGTGAAGGTCCATGTCGCTCTCCCGCTCCTAATCTCCTAATGATAGTCGACCACTTCCACGTCGCAGGCGTCGCCGTCCTCGAAGCGGAAGACCAGCCGCCAGCTGCCGGACAGTTCGACGGCATGGAATCCCTTGCGATCGCCTTTGAGGGCATGCAGGCGAGATCCGGGCAGATCCATGTCGCGGGGTGACCGAGCCTTCTGCAGGACGGCAAGCATGTCGGCGGCGGCATCGCGGACTGCGGGCGATAGCCGCCGCACGTCACCTTTAGCAAAACGCCTGGTGGCGCGATTGCCAAAGGAGCGGATGGCCATAGTTCCATGCTAGAGGAAGCCCCAAGAGGACTGGGTGGCGGCACAGCCATGTTCACTCCAGCGTTGTCGAGGCGGTCGAGCGGCCACTCGCGCAAGACAGCATTGGTGTGCACGTCCGATTCACAGCGAACTGGCCCTGAAGCCAGATTCCGCAGATGAACGGGACCGGGGTCGCGTGTAAGCAGGGCTAATGTTCTGTTCTTTAGGGCGTATGGCAGAAGAGTTGCCCGTTTCCGGTACTTGCACAGTAAATACCCAGGTCCTCGGCCTGAGTCCGCGTTTCTGGCAGCGCTTGTGTTGTGACGTGCGCACCGTGTGGCGCGTGGCGGAGACCGGCTGCCGTCGCAGGCCGTCTACTGCCCGCTGGGGGGAGGCCGGGGGGCCAGGCCCACCCGCTCCAGCAGGGCAGCTGGCCCCTGGAGCAGGGTCCCGATCGGCCGCGGGCTGCCTATGCCCCATAAGTGAAGTCAGGTCTCCGCGATCGAGACGCTGACAGGTAGCGCGTAGGCAAGGCACAGGGTATAGGTTGCGCTCATGATCGACAAGCGGGTCCAGCCCTCCCAGATCGTTGGGTGCCCCGGGGGCGGGGCGTTGGGGCGGTCCTGGTAGCCACCCAGAATCGCCATCGTGCGCACCGCCAGACCGAGGTTGCGGGGCGGTTCCAGCCGGTAGTGGGTCGTGAAGTCGAGCAGCACGCGCAACTGCTGGGGGGTGAAGCAGACGGAGGCGGACATTTCGGGGGTGGTCCGGCCCAGCAGCGTCATCAGCGCCAAGCGCCAGGCGATGACGGCCTTGATCGTGACCGCCCGCATGAGGCGCTGACTGGTGCGGTGGCTGAGGGACTCGGCCTGGCAGCCGGACTTGAGAATCCGGTGCCAGTCCTCGATGCGCCAGCGGAGCCGGTACCAGCGCAGGATGGGCTCGGCATCCGCCAGCGAGTGGACGGGGAGCATGGTCAGCAGGAACCACTCGAGGGCCTCCCCGCCGGGGGCGGGGGAGCGTTCCCCAAGGTGCACCAACTGCAGGCGCAAGGGTTTCTGGCTGGGGGCAGGGGGCGGCAACACGACCGTCTGCCAGCGCACCTCGGCGCGGGCCGTGCGGGCCTCCCGCAGCGGCTTGGCCGCCTGCTGGCGGCTTCCCCGGCGCGCCGAACTGCGCGGCACCTCGATCTCGATCTGGGCTTGGGCCGCCTGGCTCCGGATCGGATCAAACAGCTTGGGCTGGTCGGGTCCCAGGCTGCGGTTGTGCCGAGCCCGCACCAGCAACTCGACCCGTCGCAGCTGGCGTTGCTCGGCCAACAGGGCCTGCACATCCGCCTCGCGATCCATGACCGCAACCAGTTGGGTATCCGGCAGTTGGCGCGCGACAGCGGCGCAGTCGCGCAAGCCCTGGATCCACTGGAAGGTCTTGCGTTCCTCGAGCGGTCGTCCGGGCTCGGCCTGCCCGTCGGGCGTCGCATCCTGAATCTTGAGCAGGCCCAGCGGGAGGCCTTCCGGGTTCAGCGCCATGGTCGTATGCATGTGGATTTCGAGCGTGCCCTCCGACCCGCGGTTCTTGCCGATCAGGCCCAGCCCGGTACAGCCGGGATGCGTGGCGAAATGGAGATCGGTGCTGTCCTGTACGCATAGCACCACCCGCTCGGCCTGCATCCGCCGCAGGGTGCGCTGGCGGTGGGGCTCGAGCATGTTGTCGGGGGTCACCGCCGAGTCGTCCGGCTGGTCGATGAGCCGGTAATGGCCCTTGATGGCAGCGCGCTGGCCTTGGGCGGCGGTGGGGATCGGGGCCCTCGGAGCGGCGGCTTGCATCTGCGCGGTCTGCACCAGCCGCTGGGACCAGCGGACATCGCCCAAGCGCGCCCCACCCAGTTGGAGGCGAACTCGTCGAGGGCGAGTCCCTCGCCCGGCTCCAGCGGCTTCGCCTGCGGCGGGGCGCTGGCCCCCAGTTGCTGCCGCCAGTCGTGCTGCAGCGGGTAGACGAAGATGGCCTTGACCGGCACGCGTTGGTCGGGGGCGGCGAAACGGCCGCGTCCGGTGGTCTGGCCGACCTAGGTCCAGTTGGCGGCACGGAAGCAGGTGCCGGGATGCTGCTGGGGGTCACAATAGGTTTCCAGCAGCACGGGCCGGTAGCGATAGCGCTGCTGGAAATCCTCTGGCAGGCGGCGCAAGACCAGCCCGAGCACCTTGGAGGCGAGGCCGTCACAGCGTACGCCAGGCCGGATCAGGAACCGGCTCAGGTTCAGCACACCGTGCAGCCGCTTGCGGCGCATGGCAGCCGACCAGCCGATCCATTCGTCGCGCGCGGCGACCGCGAGGGCCGCTGCGGCCAAGCCGAGCGCACCGAGCACACCATGTTCAGATTCAACCAGATAGCGTACTTGGGCCCCGACATGGAGGACGGCCCCATAGGGGTGCTCGCGAGCCATGAGTTCGTTCCAGACCTGGCGCTGCTCGGCCGTCGTGACCAGACTCAGTTGCAAATCCACCACGTCCGCGACGCGGGCCGGCACGGCCTGCGCGGCGGGGACCGGTTGGTCCAGGCCCCGGGGGCGGCCCGGTCCGCGTCGGCCCCCGGGACGGGCCGCTGGCAAACGGAGATGGCCTTGGTCCTCCAGACCGCGCAAGGCTTGCGTGCAAGTCGCCAGTTGCCACTGGCCGCGACGGTCGCGCAAGTCGAAGGCTTGGCACACCTGACGCACGAAGGCGGTCCGGTTGACCTCGCCAGCCTGCGCCCGCAGGGCCTGCAGAGTCGCTAGCGAGGCGGGCTGCGAGAGGGTCTCCAGAATGCAATGTTGATCGAGCATGTCCTAGACATGCCACAACGGAACTCAAAAGTCTACTGCTTTCTGTGGGGCATAGGCAGGGTGCTGTGCTTGGGTGCAGCGCCTACTCATTGGCGAAACGAGCCCAGCGCTTCCATGTAACCAGGCCGATACCGACAGCCACGCCAAGCGGGGGAATCGCCAGAGCCACGATTCCGCGTTGGAGGGAGTCGATTGCACGCCCTTTCTGGAACGCAGCCGTCTCGCGGCACATGGAGCAGCCCTGCCCGGGCGAAACGGCGGGCAAGGCGAGCAGGAGTGACAAGGCCCCCACGGCGCAGAGTGGCGGCAAACGTAGCCAGGTCGTTCCGACCCCGTGTGTCACGGCCGCAGGTCCCGCAAGAGGAAGCTGTCCGGGAAGAAGTATCCGCACATGATGAGTATGCACACCACGGCCGGCGTCACGACGATCCAGGAAAGGACTGGATGGTCGAACTTCAGGTGCATGAAGCAAGCCATGATCATCGCCGCCTTGACCAGTGAGAGGACCAGCAGAATCGCCAGCATCACGGCGGCGCTGGCCACCTGGACGTACGCAAGCACAACCTCCAGTGCAGTGAATGCCAGCAGACCGAGCCATATCCTGTTGAAGAGCGGAATGTGGGAGTCTACGTACTCTGGATCCTCCGGCAGCACGAATGGCCGAGTCGCGGTCCCTTCGCCGCCCGAGGTGGCTCCTGCCGCCAGTGCCGGATAGAACCTCCAGGCGAGGTATCCCACGGCTGTCACCCCCATCAACGCGGCGAACAGCGTGATGAACAGGTTGTCCAGCGTTGAGGTCAGCGTTCCTTGGGCAAGTTGTGCGCCTGCCACATAAAAGCCCCAAGCACCCAGTGCCAGGCAGAAGAGATAACCGATCAGTGAAAGCAGCATGACGTTCAATCTCGCTTAGTTGACAGCCGTTGACATCAGGTAGATCATCGGGAACACGAACATCCACACCAAGTCGACGAAGTGCCAGTACAGGCCCGCCACCTCGACGTCTTCGGGAAGCCATTTCCCGCGCTGGTACCCGAGTGCGACCACACCGAGGTAAGCTACCCCCGTTACGACGTGGAACATGTGCAGGCCGGTGATCAGGAAGAATGTCGCGCCGAAGAGGGGGGTGCCGTACGGATTGCTCCACGGGTACATCTGTTCGTCGCGCATGAGGTGCAGCCATTCGTATCCGTGCAGGACCACGAAGGTCGCACCCAGGATGGCCGTCGCCCAAATCCATTTCACAGCCTTGCGCCTGGCCCCGTGGTGGGAGGCTGACACGGCGTACACCATGGTCAGGCTGCTGGACAGCAGGACCAGTGTCATGACCGTCGAGAAAACGATCGATGGGAAGAAGTGGAACGGTGTTGGCCAGTCATTCGCCGCACGCACGTAGCTGTAGGCCAGCAGCAGAGCCGAGAAGGTCAGCGAATCCGAGATGATGAAGAGCCACATCCCGAGTTTTTTCTGACCGACAGCCAGAGGCGTCCCACCCCCTTGCCATGTTGGTGCAGCCATTGAGGCCGAGTGTCCTTCCGACATCGGCTCACCTCCAGAACAGAAGAAGTCCCAGGATGTAGATCCAGAGGACATCCATACAATGCCAATAAACAGCAGCTGCCTCGATGGCAGCCTTGCGGGTAGGCCAGGCTCTACGGTGGCCTCGTAAGCGAGTCCAGATATAACCGAGGACCACGATGCCGCCCAGCAGGTGCAGCCCGTGCCCTGCGGTGAGCAGGTAGTAGAACGAGTTGGCCGGATTCGAGGCCAGAAACAGGCCGCGGGTCACAAGCTGTTGCCACCCGAGCAACTGACAGCCAAGGAAGCCCAGTCCCAGCAGAACCGAAACATTGATCCACAGCCGCAGTCGATCCGGACGGCCGCCCCGGCACTCGCTCCGGGCCTTCTCCATGGTCAGGCTCGAGGCGAGCAGGACGGCGGTGCTGACGTAGAGCACGGTTGGCAACGCGAAGGGCTGCCAGTCCCCCGACAGCCCTTCGCGAACGATCATCGCGCTGGTCAGTGCGGCAAAGAACATCCCGATCGCGCCCATGCCAACCCAGACGGCCAGCTTGTAGCGCTGGACGATGCGGGAGTCGTCCCGCGGTCCGTCCCAGCCGCCGAACGGTTCGGGCGGAAAGCTGATCAGGCCGCCACCTCCCGACTCGGTGCGGGCGGATTCCTCGGCTGTTGCGACGGTTGCAGTCACCAGCTAGTCTCCGGCCGTTGGCTGCCTTCCGAAGGTCGCGTTGTCGTCATTGCACTGCATGGCGAAATCGCGCTTTGCCCCGGGAATGCTGAAGTCGTACGCGCCACGGTAGACATGGGGCACCTTGCCGCCGAAGTTGTCGTGCGGCGGCGGCGACGGGATCGCCCATTCCAGGGTTGTGGCCTCCCACGGATTGTCGTCGGTGCAGGGAGTCCCGCGAACCAGACTGCGGATGAAGTTGTAGAGGAACAGGAACTGCGCCAGGATCGTCAGGATGGCGGCGATGGTGATGAAGAGGTGCAGACCCTCGGCTCCGGTCGCGCCCAGGTAGTCGACGCCCGTAATCTCCGCATAGCGACGGGGATGCGGAAGCAGACCGAGGTAGTGCATCGGCCCGAAGATTGCGTAGACACCGACGAACGTCAGCCAGAAGTGAATCCTGCTGAGTCGCTCGTCCATGAAACGTCCGAACATTTTCGGGAACCAGAACGTGAGCCCGGAGAACATGGCGAATATGGCCGCGACGCCCATGATCAGGTGGAAGTGCGCCACCACGAAATAGGTGTCGTGGAAGAACAGGTCGATGGTTGGCTGGCCCAGGAAGATCCCCGACAGTCCGCCGGACACGAACAGCGAGACAAAGCCGATGGAGTAGAGCATCGGGGACGCAAACCGGATCTTGCCGCCCCAGAGGGTTCCGATCCAGTTGAAGGTCTTGATGGCTGACGGGACCCCGATGCACATCGTCAAAATCGAGAACACGAACGCCGAATACGGGCTCATACCGCTGACGAACATGTGATGCCCCCAGACCACGAACCCCAGGAACCCGATGGCCGCGATTGCGATCACCATGGCCTTGTATCCGAACACCGCCTTGCGCGCAAACGTCGCGAGCACGTGGGAGGTCACCCCCATGCCGGGCAGGATCGCGATGTACACCTCGGGATGCCCGAAGAACCAGAACAGGTGCTGCCACAGGATGGGGGAGCCTCCCGAATGGTCGATCACCTTGTCGCTGACGACCAGCCCGCCCGGGACGAAGAAGCTGGTCCCGGCGTTGCGGTCCATCAGCAGCAGCACTCCGGCCGACAGCAGCACGCCGAACGCGAGCAGGCCAATGACCGCCGTGATGAACCACGTCCAGCAGGTCAGCGGGAGCCGCATCATCGTCAGGCCCTTGGCCCGCAGGTCGAGTGTCGTAACGATAAAGTTCAACGCACCCAGCAGGGAGGCAATGCAGAAGACCGCGATCGAGGCCAGCCAGAGATCTTGGCCGATGCCCCGCACGGTCGCTTCCGGCACGGCGCTCAGTGGCGGATATCCCGTCCAGCCGCTCATCGGAGCACCGCCCTCCACGAAGAATGCAGCCATCAGAAGCAGGAACGAAACGAACGTCGTCCAGAACGACAGCATGTTCAGCCTCGGGAAGGCCATGTCCGCGGCACCGATTTGGATGGGTAGGAAGTAGTTCCCGAAACCGCCTTGGGGAGCGGTGGTCAGCACCATGAACACCATGACGGTGCCGTGCATCGTCAACATCGCCAGATAGAACTCCGGCGTCATCACCCCGTCCGGCGCACCCACCGGGAACAACTGGCCCAGCAAAGGTATCGGCGTGTCTGGCCAGACCAGCCGCAAGCGCACCAGCAGACTCAGCGCCATGCCGACGAACACCGCAACCACGGCGAGCAGGAGGTACTGGATTCCGATCACCTTGTGGTCGACCGAGAAGATGTACTTCCAGAGAAAACTTTTCGGCTCCGGGTGGCGGTGCACCTCGGTGTATTCGGCAACTTCCGGGGAAACCTGCACTTCGGTCATGTCATCAAATCCCTCACTGGCCGCCCTCGTCTTCCGCCTAGAACACGTAGGAGGCCTGTTCCGCGATCCATTCGTCGTACTCCTGCTGGCTGACAACATGCAGGAAGCTCCGCATCTTGTAATGGCCCAGTCCGCACAGTTCCGAGCAGACGATTTCGTAAGTGCCCAGTTTTTCTGCCTTGAAGGCCAGCTTGCCCACCAGCCCGGGGACGGTGTCGAGCTTGATCCTCAACTCCGGAACGAAGAAATTGTGGAGCACATCCTTGGACTTGAGGACCACTTCCACTTCCTTGTTCACCGGAACGCGCATTTCGGGGACCATGATGTCGTCGGCTCCGCTCGGGGCACTGCGGTCCACGCCGACCGGATTGCCCGCCGCGTCGTCGATCAGGCTGATATCGGTCGGGCCGAATTCGTTGTCTGCTCCTGCATATCGCATGTTCCAAACGAACTGCTGGCCCGTCACCTCGACAACCAGACGATCCGGGGCCGGTTCCATCGTTCGCTGGTCGATGAACCGCGTCTCGGCCCAGACGGTGTAGCCATAGAGGGTCAGACCCACGAAGATGACTGCCGCGGCGACTGTCCAGAGCCACTCCAGGCGGGTGTTTCCATGCATGTCAGCCGCCTGGCCGTCCCTCTTTCGGCCGTATCGCCAGACGGTGTAGCCAAGAGCCGCTTGCGCCAGCACGAAAATGATGCCTGTGAACACCAAGGTGAACACGAATGTGGAATCGATCTGGCTCCCCAGCTCGGTGATTGGCTCCGGCATCCACCAGGTCCGTGTGATGAACGGAATGGAGAACGCGAGTGTAATGGCCCAGACGATGATCGCGATGAGTAGACCCATGGAAGCCTCGGATTTCGTTTAGCGGAAACGGGCTGAAGATATCCCGCTGACGCTAGTCCGGGATGCACCCTGAGAATGTCCATTGTAGCAATACCGGAAGATTCCCAACGGAACTCGGCCCGGCCGCCTGCTGGGGGCCGCAGCGCGGTCGCCGTAGACCGCAGCCCGCGGAGCTGGCCAGCGGATCGGCTTAGGGCTCGGCGGGGTTCTCGGCCAGCGTCTGCAGTTTCCGGAGTTCCTCGAGAACCGCATCCGGACCCCTGTCGCGATAGAGCAGGGAAAGCCGCTGCTCCTCGACGGAGACCGGGATCGATTCGAGCAGTCCCGACTGCTGCAAGTCGACCCGGCTCGGTACCCACATCCTGCCGTCCGCGAGCGAGACGCTACGCACGTACGCGCTCATGGATCGGACTTGCACGGGTTCGCCGGCCCGAGCTGAGCGGAACTCGAACCGGCCGGCACCGCCGGTTTCCATCCGTTTGCCCGGTCGGAGACTCCGACGTGCACCTACCGGCACCTTGCCAAGGGAATAGGCCGTGCCGTCAGCGTCGGTTACGAGCCACCCCAGTTCGAAGCGGCTGACATCCACGGCCGAACGGTTGCGGAGGACGATCCTTGGTGTGTCCGTGACCGTTCCGGTGACGACCGCCGAGCCACTGTCGAGAAGGAGAGGTGCATCGGCGTCCTGAATGAACGCGAACTGGACTTCGCGAGGCCCACCGAAGGGGCCCGCGGTTGCAGGCCCGTCGCCAGCGAGCCTCACATCGAGGTGAGGTCTCGCTGCTTGCCGCCGGATGCTGGCCTGCATCGCCGAAGCCAGATGCTCGCGTCCTCCGGCCCTCCAGACAGCGAGGAAATGTTCCCGGTCTCGCCGAGCCTCCATCTCCAGCACCTTCATGTTTTGCACGGAACCCAGGCTGTCTGGCCCAGCGGAAGCCAGCGTATCGAAGAGCACTGCGTCGGCGACGACCCGGACGACGGGGCCGGGAGGTACGGGCAGTGGCCGCAGCATGCGTAGATTGACATGCACATCGAAGTCGTCGCCGTGCGGGGCGTGGAGACTTGGAACGGAAACGGCTGCCCTCCCTCCGAGACGCTGCTCGTGGGCGCGTACGGCCAGCGTGATCGCACGCACCGAATTCGCTCCCTCGTGCCGGAACCGGACCAAGCCAGCCAGCTCAATGACGAGAGCCCCGCCACGCGGCTCGAACTCGCTGGCGGAGAAATCGGCGGCGATGACAGTGAGCGGTACCCCGTCAGGAATGATCACCGCAATCCGGCTGTCGCTCAGTGGGGGGGGCTGGGGTGCTGCCGGTGGGGTCGCCACGAGAGCAGCGAGCGCACAGGCGGTGCCGAGATGCGGGAGAACTCTCATGGGACGTAGTACTCTGTCACGGTCATGGTGCCGGAGCCCGGATGGAACGCCCGCACACTTAGATTCCCCCGGGCAGTGACCTGGGTTTCCGTACCCGGGGCCAGTTCCAACGGGTTTCCTCCCGGCCGGGAACGGTCCACGGCCGTCGGCCGCCGATCGGGAGCCTCGATCCCGCCGTCGGGGGCCAGCAGGGCGACGACGGCCGCCGCGGCCGCAACCGCAGCGACCGCCGTCCGGTGCCGGTAGCCTCGCCTAACCGTACCGATCCTCTGTTGATCGGCCATGACCCGAATCCGGTGAGTCATGGCGTCGAAGTCGATCTCCGGGACAGGCGATGCCCGATGCAGCTCCTCCCTGTCGTGCCGGTAGTTGGACACTGCCGTCGCGCATCGCTGGCATAGTGACAGGTGGCGTTTGACCAGCCATCGCCTGACTGGGCCCAAATCGCCTCCAGCAAGGAGGCTCAGCACGGTGTCGTCCGGATGACGGCGAAGTTGGGTCATGACTCCCGCTCCTCCCTGTACTTCCGGAACTTGATCCTCGCATTGGCAATATGGGATCGGACGGTGGCGGTGGAGCATCCCATGGCCCTCGCGACCTCCGCTGCCGGCATGCCCTCGACGTCGCGCAGGATCAGTGCTGCGCGTTCGCGGTCGGAGAGCCGCTGGAGTCCCGTCTCAATCCAATCGTGCGCTTGCGCCCGCATTGCACGCTGCTCGGGATTCTCTTCTTTGGCAGGAGGTGGATCGACCAGATTCGTGAACGACACGCGTCCCCTCTTCCTGACGAAGTCCAGTGCGGTGTTCACTGCGATCCGATTCAGCCACTGGACGGCCTTGCGGTCGTCCTTCAGCTGCGAGTCGCGGGTCAGCGCCTTGAGGATCGCTTCCTGGGTCAAGTCCTGGGCATCCGCGACGTTTCCGACGATTCGATAGATCAGCCGGAACATGCGCCTCGAATGGACGGTGATTGAAGTCTCGTCCGCGGCACCGAGCCGACCCTCCGCATCCGACGGGGGCAGACGCTCAAGGGCCATCGTCGGTCCTCGGAACCATGTCATGCTGCCCGGGTCCACTGGCATGCAGGAGCTTCCACATCTCTAGACGCAGAAAGGCAAGCAGCCGTGCAGATCGGATCATTATCGGGCCTGAGATTCGGGACGGCACGGGCAAGGCGGAGGCCGTGCGTGGCCCGGCGGGAGCCGAGGTGTCGGACCACCGTTGATACACTCGGTTCTTACCATGCCATTGGCCCCGAGAATCGACCGACTGATTGGAGAGGGTGCATTCGAGGTTCTTGTCCGTGCACGGGCCCTCGAGGCACAGGGTCGCGACGTCGTTCACATGGAAATAGGAGAACCCGATTTTCCGACACCCCCGAATATCGTCGCAGCCGGCCAGAAGGCCCTTGCGGACGGCTACACCAAGTATGGTCCGACCCAAGGCGATCCAGAGCTTCGCGAGGCCATCGCCGAGTATGTTTCCGCTACCCGCGGCGTCGCTGCCGATGAATCTCGCGTCGTCGTCACTCCTGGCGGGAAGCCGATCCTGTTCTACTCGATGCTCTCCCTGCTGGGTCCGGGTGACGAGGCGATGTTTCCGAATCCCGGCTTTCCGATGTACGAGTCGATGATCGGGGCATCCGGGGCGATACCGGTACCGATTCCGCTGCTGGAGAGCCACGGATTCTCGATCGATCTGGACCGCTTCAAGGATTCGCTCACGGATCGAACGCGGCTGGTCATTCTCAATACCCCACAGAATCCGACCGGAGGCATGATTCCGGCCGAGGATCTCCGCCAGATTGCCGCGCTCGTGGCCGACAGGGACCTCGTCGTGCTCTCGGACGAGATCTACAGTCAGATCGCCTTTGACGACCGCCCCACCTCGATTGCGTCTATGGATGGCATGGCGGACAAGACCATCATCCTGGACGGTTTCTCCAAGGCATACTCCATGACTGGATGGCGGATCGGCTACGGGGTCTTCCCGCACTGGATGGTCAACGCGATATGCCTGCTCCAGGTAAACTGCTCGTCGCACACGGCCAGCTTCACGCAACGTGCCGCGCTCGAGGCGTTGCGCGGACCGCAGGACAGCGTGGTGGACATGGTTGCGGAGTTCCGCCGTCGCCGCGATGTCATCGTCTCGCGCCTCAATGCACTTCCGGGCGTTCGTTGCGCCAAGCCGGGGGGAGCGTTCTATGCCTTTCCCAACATCTCGGGGACCGGATGCAGGTCCGATGATCTAGCAGAGCGGATCCTTCAGGAAGCTGGTGTCGCGTGTTTGACCGGCACGTCGTTCGGGTCGTTCGGAGAAGGGTACCTGCGGTTCAGCTACGCTGCGGCACTGGACCGCATCGAAATCGCCATGGACCGCTTGCGGGACCTCCTGAGCCAATGTCCGTCGGAGGACGGTTGAACGCCACTGTTGGCAGATTCGAGCGTAGAGGCGATCGGGGGGTGGCTGACGAACTTCTGGCCGTTGCAGCAGGCCAGGCAAGGGGCAGGACCAGGGCAGAGAAGGACCGCAGCGGGCTTCCCGACAACTACCTGATAAAGAAGCTACTCTGAACTCCAGTCCCCGGGTGGCACTCCGGCTCCCGGACGAGCCTTGCCAAGGCTGGGGTCGGATTTCCAGTCCCCGCCGAGCTGCTTCGAGCCGAGGATTGCGGGACGCACGGTGATATTTCTGCGGCCCGGCGGACTCTGCTGCTCCATGAAGGTGTACGGAGAGCCGCCCTGCACGCTGTCCATGTGAATCCGCCGGCAGAGCTACGAGAACCTGACCAAGACCGCCCTTCAGGCGGCCGGCAACGCGATGGGGGCTCCACTGGGCCTGTGCCGGTCACAGATGCGGTTCCAGACCGCTGGATGGAGCTTGCGCGGGCAGGTGACAGCTTGGGGGCGGCGCTGTTGAGCGAGTTGCGGGGTCTGCCGATGGCGATAGCCTGGTGGGCGGCGGTTTCTCTCGTGCGATCGGCCGGCCCGGACCCTGGACCTTCCCCGTGGTTGCACTTCCTACTGCAGCCGGCCAGATTTTTGAACGGATTCTAGGAGGCTGGTTCGAGGTTGGCGCACAGTACCACCATGCAACCGCCCAAACACCGTCGGCGACGAGTTGTCGCGGCCTTCACCGGCGCTCGCATGTCCAGCGGTGGCAGCGCTCCGCTGCTGGCTGCCGCAGACCAGGTTGGTCTGCTGATGGCGATAGCCTGACATGCCGGCAGGCAGGACAGGTTTGCGGTCAGTATGGGAACCTGTTCCCGACGCGTAGATGCGTCTGCCGTCGGACTGGGCTCGCGCCCGGCTGAGACTATCGGTCTCGGCCGTTCGGGGAGACAGGGTGCCCGCGAGAGGGCCCTCCACGCCTTGCGTACACCACGAACCATTTGCCGCCATCGTACAAGTCATGCTCCTCGACAATATGGAAGCCGGCATCGGCCATCCACCGGGTTACCTGTTCCTGGCTGAGGTGCATGTGCCGCCCGGACGCTTGGTGTCCGCGCTCTATAATCGCAACTCTGCCCGCTGGCTTGATATAACGTGCGAGATTCTTCAGGTAGCCTTCCCGGTTCTCGATATGGTGCAGCACATCGTGAAAGAACGCCAGATCGACTTCCCGCTTCGGGATACGCGGGTCCGAAGACCCACCAAGAACCGCCTCGATGTTCGAGACGCCATGCTCCCGGGCCGTCGTGCTGACGTGATCGACCAGAACCTGATCCACTTCCACCGCGTAGACCTTGCCACCGGGCGCGACCGCTCGCGCGAAGGGCAGGCTGAACACTCCCGTACCGGCACCGATATCCGCCAGAACGTCTCCGGGCTCGAGGCGGAGCCTGACGATAACGTCGTCGATCTTGAGGCTATTGATTCGCAGGGGACGATCCAGGACTTCGATCCACTCTTCTGCAGAGCGAGCGTCCAACTGGCAACTGACGACTGCCGAAGGGCCTACGGTGCTGAGGGCGGCCGCATAGGCCGTCACGCGTATCAAGCTCAGTGGCATCCAGAGCGCAAACTCAGCTTTCCGGGCCGGTGTGGCGACAAGAACTGCTCATGCTCGTTCGCTACCTTCGAACCGACCGGGCTCCTGTTTCGCCCTAGTATGCCACGTGCCCATGGATGACACAGAGCGACCGACGGGCACCGGCACCTGCTGTGGGTCCGGGCTGACCCTGGAGCGCAAGTTGGGTGCTGTGGATGGTGCCGCCATCGTCGTTTCCAACGTGATCGGAAGTGGCATCTTCATCGTTCCAGCTGTCGTAGCCGAATTGGCCCCCGGTCCAGTGGCCATGGTTGGGGTTTGGCTTGCCGGTGGTGTACTGGCATTTGGTGGGGCTCTGGCCTATGCGGAACTGGCTGCCTTGTGCCCGCGCGCCGGAGGCGAGTACGTGTATTCGAGGGAAGCCTACGGTCCGGTGATCGGATTCCTGACTGGCTGGACCTCGTTCGTGGCCGGGTTCCCCGGAGCGATCGCAGCCAGCGCTGTTGGCATGGTGGCCATTCTGGGGCGGTTCGTTCCTGCCGTAGCCGACACGACACCGATTCTCTCGGTTGCGCTTCCATTGGTCTCGCTGACGCTGTCGCCCCAAAACGCCGTGGCACTGGCCGTGATCGCAGGGCTGTCGATCATTCATTGCGCGGGTCTGGGGCCTGGCCGCATCGTCCAGAACCTGCTGGCGGGTGCGAAGGTTACGGCATTGGTCGTCGTCGTAGCCCTCGGATTCATGATCGGGCGAGGTAGCGCAGAGCACCTCACGAGCGGGCAGCCGATACAGCTCTCGAACTGGGTGTTCGCGCTGGTCCCGGTCATGTTCAGCTATTCGGGATGGAACGCCGCTGCTTACGTCAGCGAAGAGGTTCGAAGTCCCGAACGGAACGTTCCTCGCGCCCTGCTGCTGGGCACCGGAGCGGTCATCCTCGTTTACATATTCCTGAACCTGATGTACTTGTACGCCATGCCCATCGACGAGTTTCCTGGCCAGTCGATTCGGATCGGGGACGTTGCCGTTGAGCGCCTCTTCGGTGCGGCTGCGGGAGGCGCGTGGGCCGCAGCTTCGATCATCATGATTGCGGCCAGCATCAGTTCGATGATCCTGGCTGGGCCTCGGGTGTATTTTGCGATGGCGAGGGACGGACTGTTCTTCCAGGCGGTCGCCCGGGTTCACCCGCGGTTCAGGACGCCGGTTGTGGCGATCACCGCGCAAGCGATCTGGAGCGGCATCCTGGTCCTGACGGGCACGTTTGGCCAGCTGGTCGAGTACACGGGCTTCGCGATAGTACTGTTCGCGGGCATAGCAGTGTTCGCAGTGTGTGTGCTGCGCCGGAAGAATCCGGCGCAACCCCGGCCATTCCGCACATGGGGTTATCCCTTCACCCCATGGTCATTCGCAACGGCAAGCTTGTTGGTAGCAGCAAACGCGCTTTGGGCGAGTCCCGCAACTGCAGGAGCGGGGTTGCTGATCATCGGTCTAGGTCTGCCAATCTATGTCTGGATGCGCTTTCGTCGGCCGCAAGGTTCGTGCACTGCTAACGAATGATCGGGCTCTTGCATGGAGGGAGGAGCTTAAGTGAGGCTCTGAGGGGGATGGGTGCAGTCTTGAAGGGCAAGTTTGCCGGTCGATCCCGAAGCTCTTGTCAGCCTGGAAGACTCGCGTATGGAACGGGAGGGCGGTCTAGGCGGCACGGGCCGCTTGCTCGGTTGATCCTGATGGCACTCGCTGGTGCCCGTTGCAGGGTTGAATCCTCATTCCCCAATCTATCGATGTAGCCGAACCCATGTCATTCGCAGTTGTCGAACACCACCCGACTCCTACCTGACTTGTCAGGGCAGTAAGGCACCGTGGGGCGGGAATCGGTCCCGATGATGGCAACGCCGGATGCGGCACCGCCCATTGGGTTGTGGGTCCGGGATCGGTCGTTGTCCGACTTCCGTCTGTTGCGGTGGTCCACCCTTGGCGCCGAGGCTGTTCGAGAGTGGAGTAGCCCCCTTTTGGTGGACAGCAGAGCTGGCGTGAATGGGGGTGATCGGCGGGCCTGTGAGGGCAAGTCCGAGACACTCGCCCGGCTGCTCAAGCGCCGCTTCGGCCCCCTGCCTGAAGCGCTCCAGGCGCACATTGCTGCTGCTAACCTCAAGCAGCTCGACCGCTGGCTGGACGCCGTGCTGGATGCGCCTACCCTTGATCCGGTCCTCGGCGGGGCCTCGGAACACCGATAACCCGATTTCGCGCCGTCGTGCAACACCGGATGCAGTCACTCCCGACACGGCCTTCGACACGTTCGCCAGAGCCCCCCTCTGTGGCATTCACCGTCTGCATCTCATAAGAAAGTACCTGGGCAGTTACATTTGAAGGGTTCTGGAGAGGAACGGCGGGTCACACCGTCGGATGTCGCACTTCGAGGCTCCATTGGCGAAGCTTCCAGGAGCGCCTCGGAGCCCTGAAGCCCTCCTCTTCGGAACTACGATTCCCCATATAGCGATCGTGGTCCCATGCTCTGACCTTCGTGCCACCGTTTCGTTGTAGAGAAGGCATCGCCTCGCAAAGTTGGTGAGCAAATCACGATTCAAACCAGGTGCGGGGCGGGGTTGATACCATGAACCCTGTTCATGAGGGGGCGAGTCCTTGCCAGTTGCACCGTGGGGGCGTCGTTGGTCCTTGCAGTCTCGATCGGACCTGCCGAAGAGCAGCGGAGTGGGTGGGATAGCAGGCGAATGCGCATGGTCAGCCAGCAAATTGAAGCCCGAGGGGTAAAGAGTCCGCTCGTTCTGGATGCCATGCGCAAGGTCCCGCGCGAGAACTTCGTGCCGGCCGGCGTGCGGAGTCATGCGACGGCGGATACGCCTCTGCCCATTGGTTACCGCCAGACGATCTCGCAGCCTTACATCGTGGCATTCATGACCGAACTTCTCGAGGTCGATCGCGATCATCGAGTTCTGGAGATCGGAACAGGGTCCGGTTATCAGGCCGCAGTTCTAGCGATGCTCTGCGAACACGTCTACAGCGTCGAGATCGTTCCCGAACTCGCTGAACGCGCCGTCAAGACACTCCGCGATCTGGGGCACGGCAACGTCAGCGTGTTCCACGGGGACGGATACCGAGGCTGGCCAGAGCATGCTCCCTACGACCGCATCGTGGTCACGGCTGCTCCTCCCAAGCTACCCCAAGCCCTGCTGGACCAGCTCGCCGAAGGAGGACGGCTTGTTGCGCCCGTGGGCAGTGACCCAGACTCACAGCGAATCGTACTCGTAACGAAGGACGCCAACGGGAAGGTGCGGCAAAGGAACGAGCTGCCTGTGCGGTTCGTCCCCATGGTGCGTGAGGCTGGCGATCGCTAGCGGTCTGCCCGGGCGAACTGGTCTGGACCATTCCCAGCGAGCCGCCGGGCAGGGCTGACCGTGGCCGGTCCAAATCAGTGTCGCCAGCACTCCCTTGTATCCGGACTTCCGCACTTCGATCTTCTGGAAGTGACTCGCCGCGCTTGATGAATCCGAGGCCGACTCGACCCACTATGCAATGCCGGCTGCACTAGGAAGTGCGACAGCGGGTGGACGGGTCTAAGGTCCAGCTCGGCCTATCGTATGGGAGCAGCCGCCATGCCCCGGACTGACCGCAATCGGCCATACGATGAGTGTGGCCAAATCCACGCCTTGCACCAACGGGCGGCCTCGGTCAGCGCCTTCGCCGTTCAGTTCCAGATCCACGAATCCACCGTGTGCCGCCAACTTCGGTGCCATGCTGGTCCCTCCGGTTACTCGCCCAATTGCGCCGCCACCAGGAGGTGGGCCCCGCACAGGCTCCATCCAGCGGTCTGGGACAGCAATTGTGAACGGCTCCGGCACCACCGGAGCCCAAAGCAGTTGGCCAGTCGCCTGAAGTGGCTGGGATGGTCTCAGTCAGCTTCGCGTGGCTCTATCTGCGGATTCGCCAGGACCGCGCCCAAGGGGTCTCGCTGGACACCTGCCTGCGCCAGTGCGGCAATCCGGGGCACCGCCGGCCGCGGCTGTATCCCGGGATGGGCATCAGCGAGCGCCCCGCGACCGTCGACTCCAAGCAGCGCGGCGGGGACAGGGAAGCCGACACAATCATCGGTAAGGCTCATCAGGGAGCCGCTGCCCCGCTCGTAGTACCTGCTTTCTCAGATTGTTAGTCGGAAGACAGCCGCGCTTGTGGGCGACGCCGTGCAGGACCTGCTGAGGCGCTTCTCGGCCCTGGTCCTGCCCCTTGCCTGCGCCAACGGCAAGGAGTGCGCCGGCCACCGCCAGATCGTCTCGGCGCTCGACCCCGACATCTTCTTCACCCGTCCCTACCTCTTCTGTGAGCGCGGCTTCAACGAACATACCAACGGCCTGCTGCGCCAGTTCGTGCCCGAGGCCGAAAACCCGCGCACACTCGATCCGCTGCGGCTGCAGGAAGCGACCGACCGGCTCAACCACCGCCCGCGCAAGGTGCCTGGCTACCGCGCTCCGTAGGAGGTCCGCGGCTCTGACTGCCTCGCGGCCGGCATCGATCCGCCACCCGACGATCGGGACCGCGATCCTCTCTGACTCAGCCCCCGCTCTGTCCCACCCGTAGCGCCCACCTCCGGATCGTCACCTTGACAGCCCCCCCTGCGTGCCGTAACGTGCTAACAACTCAGCCGCCAACTCCAAGGGCCTTCTTTCCCGCTCTTGCACTTCGTTGTGCAATGGACGGTCTGAGAACGTTGCAAGAGACTCGGAATTCAGAGTTCTCCGATTCCTGAGTCAGGAAAGAGCGGGGTTGAAGATTCGGGCCTGATGGCTCGATACCGAACAGGCTTGGAACGTTTGTCGACGGCCCCGTCAGACACAAGGTGCCGAAGCCATTTACGTGCCTGCCCCTTACCTAGGTCAAACGCATCGGCTACATCAGCCTCGGTTCTCGGTCTGTCGAGGTACTGCAGCAACAATTTTTTTGTCCGGGCGAACAGCTCCACCGCTGGTTGCGAACTGCGCTCAGAAGTTGTTCCGGTGTCTGTGGGGAACGTCGTCGGGGGGGAGGCACCGGTCGCTCGATATCGAAGGGGTTTGGAGAGTCTCTCGATCACCCCGTCGGTCACAAACTGTTCCAGCCAGAGACGGGCCTGGTTCTTTCCGATACCGAACGCTTCCGCGACATCGGCCTGAGTCCTGGGCTGGTCCAGATACCGGGGCAGCACCGATCGCGCGATGGCAAGCAGTTCTCCGGCCAGTGTTGCACCGTTGCCGAGGTCGCGGGCGGTTGCTCGCGTCGACTTCGCGTCCTCAGCCTGGTGACCGCTCGCATCGGCGCGGTCACCGGGAGCCTCGGTGGGCAGGGACGAATGGTCTGATGTCAGCGCAGCGGTAGGTTCCGCACCTAGCAGCGAGTCGAGAGCTTCTGGATCATCGGTGTCTGTCCAGGCATAGGCGCCGCGCTCCTGCAACGCACTGAGTCCACTGCTCATCTCACCTGTCGTTCGAACGTACACCGGAACAAATCGATGGCGGTCGAGTTGCTCGACGGCTCCGGCCCAAGTGCCGCCCTTCTTGAATTCCGCGTTGACAACCAGCACTGCGTCCGCCAGTGCGTAGATTAGCTTGTTGCGCTGCATCGCGTGTCCGACGAGGAAGCCGGCGACAGGGTCGAAGGGACAGAGCAGCACAAGCCGTCCGTCCATCAACGCATCCCGGTACTCCCGGCGTACAGCGCTACGCTCAAGGCTGTCTGCCAGCACCCCCGCAGCCGTCCCTCCATTGGCCAGGGCACCGCGCATCGCGGCTTGGTCAACGCCGCGGGCACCTCCCGAGACCAGCCTGCACTGTGCGTCCGCAGCCAGATGTCCGACACGCTCCGTGTAGCCGATCAAGGTGTTATCCACGTTCCTGGAGCCGACCACGCCCAACCCTCCCGAGTCCAGGTCGGCACGGTTTCCGCAACCGTACAGGATTGGTGGTGCCTGCAGCCTCAGGCGTTTCTTCAGCCGCTGCGGGTACTCCGCATCCGCACGGCTGGTAACCCATAGCGCACGGGTGCTCCAGCGCTCCAGTGCTTGGCTGAGTAGGAAGCCTCGGTCGAGGAGGCGACTTGCGCGTTCCGAATCCACCTCGTATCGGCACTCCTCCAGCAGCGCGCTGGCACCTGGGCACAGCAGGTCGGAGGGCCGGCTTCTCAACTCCTGGAGCCGCCGTGCGAGACGGTTGTACTCGCCGGTGGCGAGCGGCTTAACGGAGGATCGACTGCCACTACCGATGAGCAACGGCGCGGTAAGCAGCAGAATGGCGCGTGTGTTTGCGGACGGGGCATCATTCATGACCAGCCTCCAGCGTTGGCGAGGGCCAAGGGCCAAACCGGGCCACATCCCAGTTCTCGCAGTTTCAATGCCGCGACCGTGAACGTCCATCGGGAATCCACAATGTCGTCGACCAGCAGCACAGGGCCCCGGAGGATGGCATCTTCCACGACGGTCAGCGAACCGAGGACGTTTCGTGCTTGTTGCTCGCTGTTCTCCATCGTCTTCTGTTCAGGCCGGAACTCCGTCTTCCTTAGTACGGGGCTAAATGGCAGGTCCAGTGCCGCGGCGAGGCGGCGCGCGAAGTCGGGCACGAGATCCGGGTTTCGTAACGACGGAATGGCCGCGACCCAGGTCGGCGACGGGTACGGACACCACTCTCGCAACAACACCACACATGCAGTTACGAGCCTGTTCGAGAACCGTCCATCCTGCAGCTTGCCTCGGCTAACCAGCTGCCCCCAGCCAGAATCCTTCCAGGAGGACAGCACCCGCCCGGCCTGAGCCTGGTGCTCCGCTGCGATAAACTTCCCGGCAGGCCATTTTCGCCGCGCCTTCAGGGGCCGACTCGAACGTTGCAGGAAGGCGACCGCTTTGCTGACCAGACTCGCGTCGAACTCGGAAGGCAGCGGTGGCAGCGGTGGTGGCGGGATTCCGCTTGGATCTCCGTTCAGGGTTCGAATCAGGAAAGCCATGTGTCCGGACGAGAGCTGCACGTACTCTTGCATCTCCGCCTGCTCCTTCCGGCGCAGTGCAGTGATCCGTTCTGCCCGGTCCCAGAACCCATCGCTCAGTGGCGCCGCGGTCAACTGCCACTTCCGTCCCAGCCTGACGATCGGCGCGGGTGATTCGAGCGACAGTAGTTCGAGGGTCTTTCGGATCCGGCCACCACTAACGTTGATCCTAGCCTCCATTTCGCGCGGCGTCAGCCCGTCTTCGTTGACCTCGAGGGTTGCGAGTACCTGTTCCACCTCGTAGCGCGTAGGAAATCCGCTCCGGATGAAGTAGCTTGTGATTTCGGTGTCCTCCCCACCGCTGAGCTGCACACCTCGGGCCTTTCGAAGGGCTCGCCCGGCGCGGCCCACCTGCTGATAGTAGGCTACGGCGGAACCAGGCGTCTGGTAGTGGATGACGAACGCTTGGTCCGGCTTGTCGAATCCCATGCCAAGCGCCGAGGTTGCTACCAGTGCTTTCACGCGGTTATCAAGCAACGCCTGCTCCAGTTCCTCACGACGCTGCGTGCCGGTCTCGCTGGTGTAGGCCGCCACGTTGATACCGCGGGACCTGAGCCACTCAGACACCACATCGGCGTCGCGCACCGTCAGCGTGTAAACGATGCCGCTTCCGGGAAGCGACGGAAGCCTCTCGGCCAGCCACGCAAGGCGTTCGGCTTGGCCGCGCAGCGAGATGGTCTGCAGCGCGAGAGACGGCCGGTTGAGGTCGCCACGCAGCACTTCAAGGTTGGGCCCGAGAATCACCTCGAGATCCGCCATTACCCGCGCATTGGCGGTAGCGGTAGTGGCCAGCAGACGAAGATTGGAGGGCAGAACGCGCACGGTGCGCTCAATCAGGCGGTAGTGGGGACGGAAGTCGTGGCCCCAGTCGGAGATACAGTGGGCCTCGTCGATCACGAGCATTGCGACCCGCTGGGCGATGTTCGCCAGTACCTGGTCGCGAAAGCGCTCGTTCGCGAGTCGTTCCGGGGAAATGAGCAAGATGTCGACTGCGCCCATGCGGGCTTTCCGCTCCACGCGATTCCATGTGTCTTGGTTGTCGGAATTGATCGTTTCGGCCTTGACGCCCATCCGCTGCGCGGCGGCAATCTGATTGCGCATCAGGGCAAGCAAAGGGCTGATGAGTAGGGTGGGCCCAAGACCTGCTTCGCGCAGCAGCTGAGTGGTGATGAAGTAGACAAAGCTCTTTCCCCAGCCTGTCCTTTGCACCAGGAGTTGTCGCCGACCACCCTGGACCAGGTGTCGAATTGCCTCCTGTTGTCCCTTTCGGAAGTGTGCGCCTGGCTGTCCAGTGCCTTGCCTCAGCAGTTCCAGGGATCGGCGGGAGTCGTAGTGCATGGCTGGCCTAGGAACGCGGGAGGCTAGGGGAACCGCTCGTGTACGGGTGATCGCAGCGGTTCACCCGGCCGCAACCCCTGGGACGGTGGGAGGAACCAGCCTGTCGTGGAGGCTCGCGCGGGGAGAGGTCGGGAGGTTCGTTCGGCTTCACTATCTCCGGTCCCGTGACCGGGGTGGCCTCCCGTTCGAGGCTCTTTGCGGTTGGGATGTCCAGGATGGGCCTCAACGAACTCGGCCTCCTGAAGACGGCTCAGAGCCGGGACCAGAGATCCCTCAGGAATCTGGTCCCATCCAGGGCGATATCGTCCATCGAGGTCGCGAGGTCCCGCCAGATCGCCGTTGCTGCGGAGAGTTCGGGGATATGGGAATTGAACGACTCGATCGTCAGCCACCTGTCGTACCCGATCTCCTTGATTGCCCCCAGAACGCGCGGCCAGTCGATGTGGCCGCTCCCGGGTGTGCCCCGGTCGTTCTCACACGTGTGGACATGCATGAGATGCCGTCCGCAGGTACGGTAGGCTTCCGCAATGTCCTTGTCCTCGATGTTCTGGTGGAACGTGTCCAGCAGAATTCCGATTCTCGCGCTCCCGATTTCCTGTGCCAAGCGGGCGGCGTCGGCAGCCGTGTTCAGGAAATACGTCTCGAACCGGTTCAGCGGTTCGATCGCCATTGTCACGTCGGCGTCCTCCAGATCGTCGACCAGGGCCTGGTGGAACTCGATCGCCCAACGCCACTCGTCCTCCGTCCGGCGCCGTCCCGGCAAGTAGCCGACCGGGGCATGGGTCGGTCCCGCGATCTGATCGGCACCCGCTTCTCCGGCCGTTCGAATCACTGTCTTCCAGTGCTCGACCGTGTGTGCCCTAACGGCGGGATCCTCGCTGATCGGATTGGCCCCTTCGGGGTTTACTGAGCAGAAATGGATGTTCAGGCCGTGCGATTCGCTCGTCCTGCGCACCGCTGCGGTGTCGAGTCCCGAAGGCACGAACACCGGAATCTCGATGCCGTCGACCCCAGCCTCCTTGAGACTGTCGATCGGATACTTGTCCGGCTCGAAGGTGCCGGACCAGATCAGGGTATTAACGCCGAACTTCATATCGCGGAGAGTCGCACCAAGGCCCTAGGCCGCCATTATGGCAGACTTGGCTTGCCATCCGGCTTGCCCCAACTGTTGCTCGAAATCACACCACTCCGAAGGCCCATCGATGTCAGGCCTCCCTCGAAGCGCGCGTGCTCGACCTTCAGGCACTTGTCCATTACGACTTCCAGCCCGGCTTCGAGCGCCTTGCAAGCTGCATCCGCATGCAACACACCGAACTGCATCCAGACCACCTTGGCGCCGACTTCGATCGCCTCGTCGACAATGCCCGGCACATGCCGCGAGTCCCGGAAGATGTCGACCACCTCGATTGGCCCTTCGACCGCTCGAAGCGAGGGATAGCAGCGCCGTCCGAGGATTTCAGTCTCGCGAGGATTGACGGGCAGGATGTCATACCCGCGTCTAGCAAGGTAGATCGCCACGAAGTGGCTGGGTCGCAGCGGGTTCGCCGAGAGCCCCACCATGGCAATGCGGCGGAATCGCCGCAAGATGGCGAGCCGTTGAGCGGGGCCGGCGGAGAGTGGCTCCCTCGGTGTTTCGTCCGGCACCGGGTTGCCCGTAGCCGCCAGTCTACAAGACGGAGTGGCCATTCGCTCGTCGTTGGCGGCGCGGGATGGATCGAACCACGCGACGGCGGCGACACCAGCCCCTACCGGCTTACGCCTTTCCCCCGCTAGAGGATCCTCCGCACGTCGCCGTCCCTCAGCGTAACCTTTTGGCGGTCGAAGTGTTCCAGGAGTGGGATGGCGTACTTCCGGCTAACGTCCGCCAGGGCCTTGAATTCGCCGACCTGGATATGTTGTCCCCGCATCGTCGAGAGGCGATCGCGGAGACTGGCGATGGCACGTCCATGGAAAACGAGATCCCGGTTAACCCGGACCAGGACACCTTCCCGCAGCAAGGCGGCTAGCACCCCTTGAGCCCGGGCCGCGTCGATCGGGAGGGTGGGCAGGAAATCCTTGAGCGCGGGTACCCGCAGACCTGCCGCGGCGAATGCCGCGACCAAGCGGTCCCGGGCTTCCTGCTCGTCGGCCCGCAGGCGAATCCGGTGCTCGGACGAGCGCACGAGTTCGCCTTCCAGCACCACAGATCCCGAGTCGGCGAGTCGCCGCAGCAGCCAGTCAGCGAAGAACTCGGGGGCCGCACGGAACTCGCCACTCCGAATTGCCTCGACTGGCGCTCCGGCCAGCAGGGGATTCGCCTGGTGAAACCGATGGAGCGCCTGCACGAGCCGATCCTCGGCCTGCTGCACCCGGGAAACTGAAGCAACCCACAACGGTTGCCGGAGCGGAACCAGCACGGCATCGCTTGCCTCGGCTGTGGTCTCCCATTCGTCGACCCTCCGACCGGTTATGGCCGATAACTCACGTCCAGATATCCCGTAGGGTCGGCTCTCGCAGAGCAACCGGAGAACGGAGGACAGACGAGACTCTCGCAGCGCCTCGAGCAGCGGTCGCCAGTCGTCCTTGCGCCTGTACCTCGGTGCGTCGGGCCGGAGGACTCGTCCTCCTGCGATCGTCGTCAGGGGCGAGAATTGCCTCAGGATGAAGGGATCGCCCGACACCGCCACCACAGGATTGTCCAGTCGCAGTTGCACGAAGGCCTCGCTGCCAGGCCGCAGCACGGTGGGGCGGCCTTCGGCCCCCAGGATGTACGCGTACCCGACGGTCTCCGATGTGGCGAGATGCACGTGCACCGGAGCACCGTGCTTCAGCGGCCTTGCCGACTCCAGGAGTTCGACGTAGGCGTCGACCTGTCTGCTGGGGGAGAATTGCGAAGGGGCGGTGAGGCACATGCCGCGGCCCAGTGCCGTTCTCGGCGTGCCCCCCAGGTTGACGGCCGTCCGCTGGCCAGCCACCGCTTCCCGGACAGACTCGCCGTGTACTTCCACGCTGCGAACGCGGGCCTGCTGCCTGGTTGGCAGGATCTCAACCTGGTCCTCGACCCCGATGTGCCCGCTGAGGAGGGTTCCCGTGACGACCGTGCCGAATCCTCTCAGGGAGAACACGCGATCCACCGGCAGCCTGAGGAGGCCCTTGCTGCTTCGGGGTTCCACTGCCCGGGCTGCTGAGGCCAGGGCATCTCTCAATTCCGCCAGCCCTTCGCCCGTCACGCTGCTGACGGGAACCAGCGGAGCGGATTCCAGGAACGTGCCCGCAAGGTAATCCTGGACTTCCAGTTTGACGAGTTCGAGAATCTCCTCGTCCACCAGGTCGGACTTGGTCAGTGCGACGATGCCGTGCCGCAACCCGAGGAGGCGACAGATCTCGAAATGCTCCCGAGTCTGGGGCATGACGGACTCGTCGGCTGCAATGACCAGCAGCACCATGTCGATGCCGCCCACCCCGGCCAGCATGTTCTTTACGAAACGCTCGTGGCCGGGAACGTCCACGAACCCGATCTGGATGTCCGGCTCCACTTCGAGGTTGGCGAAGCCGATGTCGATGGTGATGCCCCGCCGTTTCTCCTCCGCCCAACGGTCCGTATCCGTGCC
Organism: Bryobacterales bacterium; assembly: GCA_965205085.1. Classification (GTDB taxonomy): domain Bacteria; phylum Acidobacteriota; class Terriglobia; order Bryobacterales; family UBA6623; genus VXMF01. Next base: position 63,028 of record OZ242039.1, read on the forward strand.
TGTCAGGGCTCGCACCAGGGAGGTCTTGCCATGGTCGACATGTCCGCTTGTGCCGACGATCAGGTTCCGGGGACAGGTTGCCATGGGCCGCATCTGCAACTGTACCCCTATCGACCGGCGATTCGCTAACGCCGGAGTTTTGGTGGAGAATGAAGGCACCTCGCCGAGCCATGTCGCTCCTGCTCTACACGCTGGTTCTCGCAACCGCTCTGGCGGCGCAGCCCATCGAGATCGTCAACGTCCATGGTGACGTCAACGTCGAGATCGTTGCCGAGGGCCGGCTAGCGGCCTGGCGGGCCGGTGGCAACCCTGCCAGCAGGGAGGGCATAGCGGTCAGCCGCTCCCCAACCCGCCTGCTGATCGAGGCACTGCCACCAGAAGAGAACGAGCTGGCCGGCATTGACGTGAGGATTCCGCTCGGCGTCGGCTTCACCGTACGGACCGAGAGCGGGCCGATCAGGCTGGTCGGAATGGTGCGAAGGGCGATGTTGCTGTCCGCCGCCGGCTCGGTCACCTTAGCCGTTCCGCTGGATGTCACCCAGTTGAACGTTGACTCCCTGGAGCGCCCGGCCAGTCTGAGCCTACCGTCCCGAAACGGTCTCGGAATGGAGTCCTACTCCATCAGCCCCCGGCAGAGGGTTTGGAAGCTATCAAGTCGGCCAAGGACGCGGGACATGCGATATGCACTGATCGAGGGGCAATTGCGGTCTCCGCCAGCAATTACGGTTCGCGATTGGCCGATCCCCCGCGATTGGCCGCTGAAGCCGCACACGCTCTCGGCCGAGGCGGTCGACAGGTTGATGGACAGCATGAAGCGACGGCGGACCGGACCGACCCAGCCGCGTCGGGATGCACCGCCTGCCGGAGACAGTGCCGGATTTCCGGACAGCGAATCCGTGTTCACGTCGGAGGTGCGAATGGTCAATATGAGCGTTGCCGTGGCCGACGGCGGAGGCCGTCCCTTGACCGGTCTCGGCAAGGACGACTTCGTGGTGGAGGAAAATGGCAGGCGCCAGAACATCGATGTGGTGGATCCCGAGGAGTCGCCCTTCAATCTGGCAATCCTTCTGGACCTGAGCGGGAGCACATCCCTGGACCTGGAGCACATGCGCCAGGCAGCCATTCGCCTGATCGACATGGTGCGCCCCGGCGACCGCGTTGCACTCTACGCCATGTCCGGGAGCTTGTTCCATCGACTGAGCCCCCTCACATCGGATCGAGGGGTTCTCCTGGACCGTTGCGCAAGGCTACCGTACCCCATTGGCGGGTCTCCCCTCTGGGATGTGATCGCTTTGGTCTACGACGACGAGCTTGCCGCCCACGGCGGGGACCGAAACGCACTTGTGGTGATCAGCGACGGGATCGACAACCGCATCAGCGGTCAGTCTGTGCCATCGATGCTGAAGGCATCGAGGCTCACCGCAGCGGCGGCCGAGATGGATGCCCGGATCTACCCGATCTTCCTGCTCTCGGGCGAGCGATTCGGCCGCAACTGGTCCCAGAAGGCTAGATTGCGCATGACGGAGCTGGCGAAGGCAACAGGGGGAAGGCTATTCACTGCCGCTTCGGTTGCCGACATCGAACCGGTCTTGCCGCAGCTCGAGACCGAAATGAGGAGCGTATACGAGATCGCATACTATCCCGACGATCAGGAGTTCGACGGCCAGTGGCGTCGAGTACGAGTCAAGGTTCAGATGCCCGGAGCACAGGTCCGGGCACGTCCCGGCTACTTTGCCGACTAGGGTCCGCTGCCTGTTCGCCGCTGCCGGCCCCATCCGAGCGGTGATGGAAACCTCTGAATGCAGGCGCGAAGGCGTGGCAGGGCCTGACTGGGCCCCGGCGCTCACAGCGGCCTGTTGGTGCAAGGCTTGGATCTGGCAGCGCTCGTCGTGTTGCCGATGGCGGCCAGTCCGGGGCGTGGCGGAAGCTCCCATACGAGAGGCCGCTCTGGACCTTAGGCTCCCCGCCCGATGTTGCACTTCCTCGTGCGCCGGCGGGTCTCAAGACGGAGAGCCCCCGGATCCAAGAACCGCCGCCGTGATGACAGCAGCGGATGCCCATGCCCCACCTGTGTTGTACAGTGATGCGCAACACGGGCTGGCGTGGCTGTTGAGGCAACCACGCGGGATTTCCTTAGGGCAAGTGCGTAGTGAGTCCGTCTGGGGTGAATCCTAGCAGCTGGACCGGTTACGCAAGTGACTTGGCCAGCGCGGCAAGTGCATCCGTAGGCAATCATGGAGTGGGTGCGAAGAGCCGGATTTCTAGGGGCAGCTTCCCAGTGTCTGCCATGTCGAGGGTGGCCAGCTACAGAACTTGCACGATTGGCTTAGCTTGATCGTCGGGGGAGTGCCGATGCGTTTAGCTTTGCATTGTTCTAGCGTCGCTTCGGCCTCTCGATGGCGTCTCTCTGGATTCGCTGGGTGCGTCTTCAATGGCAGCAAGACTAGTCTGGAACTTGCACTCTGTGGTAAGCAGCCAGCGATGGACGCTTGTTGCCGTCCTCTGCAGGCGAGATCGATGCAGTGCACATTCCCATACGACTGCCACCCTCCAACCTGCCTCCAGCAATTCTTCCGCAACGCGGCGGTCCCGCAACACATTGGCTTTGAACTTGGATCGCCAAAAATCCGGCCGCGTAGCGGGATCGGTCGTATTCGGACATCCTTCATGACGATGCCAGAAGCAGCCGTGCACAAAGCAGACAGCCATGAATCGACGGAATATCAGATCCGGTGTCCCGGGCAGGTGAGCATCGTGAAGGCGGTACCTGAGGCCGCGGGCGTGCAGCGCACGGCGGAGAGCTAGTTCAGGCTTGGTGTTGCTTCCGCTGATCGCTGCCATCATCCGGGAACGGACGGCAGGACTAACGATATCTGTCATAATGTGACCTACGTTGTATTGGACGGCGTGAGCAGGGCTCCCGGATTCCTGCGCTTCTTCGATTCAGGCAAGCCAATCACGGCTTCCACCTAGCAGATGGTGTGGGCCGATCTTGGTTACCTGAGAGCGTAGGGCAGGGTGGGCGACCGGAGCAGTGTCGACGGGCCGCACGGTGGTCTGTTGGCCGCGAGCTTCGCTGTAGGCTGTTCACGCTTCGTTGCCGACTCTTCGACCTTGGCTACTTGTACCCGCACCCAGCGTCCTGCCAGCAATGCCTCACACGATACCCGTTATCGACCTGTTCTCGGGACCTGGCGGACTGGCCGAGGGGTTCTCGGCATTGAAAGGCCCCTCGGGTAGCCCGGGTTTCAAGGTAGTCCTCTCGATCGAGATGGAGCCGACGGCTCATCGCACTCTGCTGCTCCGTAGCTTTCTACGAAAGGTACCGACGAAGCTCCCATCACAATACTACGAATTCCTGAAGGGGGACCTTACCCAGGAACCTAAGTGGGCAGACCTCTATCCGCAGGAATGGCAGGAGGCGTGCGACGAGACTCGATGCCTCACACTGGGCACGCCGGAGGCGAGTTCCTTCGTAAGCAAGCGAATCGCGGAGATTCGTGCCAAGTATGGGGGGCAGACTGTTCTCTTGGGCGGACCTCCATGCCAGTCATACTCGACTGCGGGCAGAGGGCGCAATGCAGGGAACGCTGACTACGACTCCACCAGAGACAAGCGCCATTCTCTCTACCAAGAATACGCGAATGTCCTTGCGCAGCTCAAACCCGCTGTTGCAGTTATGGAGAACGTGCGGGGCATGCTCTCGGCCCGGTACCGCGGTCAACCGATTTTCCCCGAAATAATGAATAGGCTGTCGCACGCGGGCGACTATCGTCTCCATTCGCTCGTTTCCGCCTGTCGAGGACGTGCGTGGGGCGACGGACTAACCCCGAACGACTTCCTTGTGCGTGCGGAGCAGCACGGCATACCGCAGAAGCGTCATCGAGTGTTCGTCGTGTGCGTTCGTAGCGACATTGCTAGTGTCTTGCCACGCGATGCCTTGCCTGTGCTTGACCAAGCTGAGGGAACGGTCTCAGTTCAGCACGTCATCGGTGCGATGCCGAAGCTGAGGAGTCGGCTTAGCTACGACGACAGTGACGCCTCGTGGCAGAAGGCCTTAGCTAGGGCGCGTCGTCTCGTGCTACAGTACATGCCCAAGATGTCATCGGAGCAAGTGCTTAACTTTCGACGCGCGCTTAACCGTGCGCAAGAGTCGGCGACGGGCACGCCATCGCCTTATCGCGGTGCTCAAGGCGGCACCAGTCTTCCGAGTGAGTGCCCCACCGCGCTGCGTGACTGGCTCTGCGACCCCAACTTGACGTCCCTTCCCAACAACGAGACGAGAGGTCACATCAGGGACGACTTGGCCCGATATCTCTTTGCGACCGCATACGCCGGGGCTCTTCGTAGGTCTCCCCGGGCCCAAGATTTCCCGTCGGCGCTAGCTGCCAACCACAGGAGTTGGAACATGGGTGACTTCCAAGACCGCTTCCGAGTGCAACTGAAAGATTATCCGTCTACTACCGTAACTACCCAGGTTCTCGGCCTGAGTTCGCATTTTTAGCAGGGCTTGTGTTGTGACCTGCGCATCGTGCGGCGCGTGGCGGAGACCGGCTGCCGTCGCAGGCCGTCTACTGCCCGCTGGGCGGGAGGCTCGGGGCTAGGCCCACCCGCTTCAGCAGGGCCGCCGGCCCCTCGATCAGGGTCTCGATCGGCTTCAGCCCCTGCTTGCGCGCCGTCGACAGCACACTGCGCAGCGTGACGAACTCCCGCGCCCTGCCTATGCCCCATAAGTGAAGTCAGGGCTCCTCGATCGAGACGCTGGCAGGTGGCTCGCAGGAATCGCGCAGGGTATAGGCTTCGCTCATGATCGACAAGCGGTTCCAGCCCTCCCAGGTCTTTTGGTGTCCCGGGGGCGGGGCGTTGGCGCGGTACTGGTAGCCACCCAGAATCGCCATCGTGCGCAGCGCCAGGCCGAGGTTGCGGGGCGGGTCCAGTCGGCGCTGGGTCGCGAAGTCGTGCAGGACGCGCAACTGCTGGGAGGTGAAGCAAACCGTGGCGGGCAGCTCGGGGGTAGCCCGGCCCAGCAGCGTCAGCACCGCCAGGCGCCAAGCGATGACGGCTTTGATCGTGACCGCCCGCGTGATGCGCTGACCCGTGCGGTGGCCCAAGGACTCGGCCTTGCAGCCGGACTTGAGAATCCGGTGCCAGTCCTCGATGCGCCAGCGGAGCCGGTACCAGCGCAGGACGCGCTCGGCATCCGCCAGCGAGGTGACCGGGAGCGTGGTCAGCAGGAACCACTCGAGGGCCTCGCCGGCGGGGGCTGGGGAGCGCTCCCAAACGTGCACACACTGCAAACGCAAGGGTTCCTGGCTGGGGGCGGGCGGCAACTCGACCGTCTGCCAGCGCACCTCGGCGCAGGCCGTGCGGGCCTCCCGGAGCGGCTTGGCCGCCTGCTGGCGGCTGCCCCGGCGCGCCGAACTGCGCGGCACCTCGATCTCGATCTGAGCCCGGGCCGCTTGGGCCCGGAGGTGATCGAACAGCTTGGGCTGGTCGGGTCCCAGGCTGCGGTTGTGCCGGGCCCGCACCAGCAACTCGACCCGCCGTAGCTGGCGTTGCTCGGCGAACAGGGCCTGCACATCCGCCTCGCGGTCCAGCACCGCAACCAATTGCGTGTCCGACAGTTGGCGCGCGACAGCGGCGCAGTCGCGCAAGCCCTGGATCCACTGGAAGGTCTTGCGCTCCTCGAGCGGTCGTCCGGGCTCGGCCTGCCCGTCGGGCGTCGCATACTGAATCTTGAGCAGGCCCAGCGGGAGGCCTTGGGGGTTCAGCGCCATGGTCGTATGCATGTGGATTCCGAGCGTGCCCTCCGCCCCGCGGTTCTTGCCGATCAGGCCCAGCCCGGCACAGCCGGGATGCGTGGCGAAATTGAGATCGGTGCCGTCCTGTACGCATAGCACCACCCGCTCGGCCTGCATCCGCCGCAGGGTGCGCTGGCGGTGGGGCGCTGGCACCCAGTTGCTGCCGCCAGTCGCGCTGCAGCGGGTAGACGAAGATGGCCTTGACCGGCACACGTTGGTCGGGGGCGGCGAAACGGCCGCGTCCGGTGGTCTGGCCGACATAGGTCCAGTTGGCGGCACGGAAGCAGGTACCGGGATGCTGCCGGGGGTCACAATAGGTTTCCAGCAGCACGGGCCGGTAGCGATAGCGCTGCTGGAAATCGGCGGGCAGGCGGCGCAAGACCAGCCCGAGCACCTTGGAGGCGAGGCCGTCACAGCGTACGCCAGGCCGGATCAGGAACCGGCTCAGGTTCAGCACACCGTGCAGCCGCTTGCGGCGCATGGCCGCCGACCAGCCGATCCATTCGTCGCGCGCGGCGACCGCGAGGGCCGCTGCGGCAAAGCCGAGCGCACCGAGCACACCGTTTTCCGATTCAACCAGATAGCGTACTTGGGCCCCGACATGGAGGACGGCCCCATAGGGGTGCTCGCGGGCCATGAGTTCGTTCCAGACCTGGCGCTGCTCGGCCGTCGTGACCAGACTCAGTTGCAAATCCACCACGTCCGCGACACGGGCCGGCACGGCCTGCGCGGCGGGGACCGGCTGGTCCAGGCCCCGGGGGCGGCCCGGTCCGCGCCGGCCACAGGGACGGGCCGCTGGCAAACGGAGATGGCCTTGGTCTTCCAGACCGCGCAAGGCTTGCTTGCAAGTCGCCAGTTGCCACTGGCCGCGACTGTCGCGCAAGTCGAAGGCTTGGCACACCTGACGCACGAAGGCGGTCCGATTGACCTCGCCAGCCTGCGCCCGCAGGGCCTGCAGAGTCGCTAGCGAGGCGGGCTGCGAGAGGGTCTCCAGAATGCAATGTTGATCGAGCATGTCCTAGACATGCCACAACGACACTAAAAAGTCAACTGCTTTCTGTGGGGCATAAGCAGCCCGCGCCCCTTGCAGCGAACGGAACCCTCCCGAGATCTTCATCAGCAGCTTCATCATGCGCAAGTCCCGCTCCCCCAAGTTGTTCGTGAACGGCACACTCAAATCGAACAGGAAATGCAACACCCAGGCGCGTCTCCGTTCCAGCCGCAAGGCCAGATTATGGCCGGGCCGACGTTTCGGGCGGCCCCGCCGGCCGGTCGGCAACGGCGGCAGCCCGCTGTGATAGTCCAGGGCCTCCTGCACCAACTCGTCGTAGCGGCTCTCCATCCGCTTCAACATCTGGGGCGCCACCACCCCGCCCCGTTTGCGGGCCCGCTCCGCCACCCGCCTGGCCGCCCGCAGAAAACGCTGCATCCGCCCAGCCCAGGCTTCCCCGTCGATCTTCACCAAGGCCTCTAACTCGCGCAAATGATGGGCGTTGCACAGTGCGTGCAGCACATCCGGCACTTGGAAGTAGGGAGCCCAGTGATCGTGCACCAGGATCCCTCGCAGCCCCGCCAACACCCCGCCCCGCTTCTCACTGATGCGGTAGTAGGTCAGCAGCTGATTGCTCAGTACATGCAGCCACTGTCCCCGTCCCGCCACCCGGAAACCGGTCTCGTCGAGGTGCTTCACCCCGGGACAACGGATGAGGTGCTCCCGGATCCGCTCGACGAAGGGCTCCCAGGCCTCCGCCGCCCGGCGGCGCAGGTTGTTCAGGGTGCCGGGGCACAGGCTCACGCCGCACAGGTCCCGCAGGATCTGGGTCAGCCGCTCCTCGGGCACGAAGTGAGCGTTCTGCAAGTAGATCGCCGTGGCCGCCAGGCGCGGCCCGTACTGCACCGGGGCCGTCACGTCCTCCGGAAAGGCGGCCTGGGTTGAGAGCCCGCAGCGCCGGCAGCGACAGGCCAACGCTCGATGCTCGGTCACTTCCGGCTTGGGTTCCGGGAGATCAAAGACCTGCCGCCGCTTCGCCTCCCCGTCCACATCCGCCCGCCTCAGGGCCTTGCCGCACCGGCCGCAGGCTTTCGGAAAGTGCTCCTGAATCCGGTCCGGGTTGTCCGTCTGGCGCAGCGTCGTGCCCCGGTGCCCTTTCTGACCCCCGCTGCGCCGGCCGGTGCGCCGCCGCTGGCTGCGGGTCCGCTGGCTGGCCGGCGGTTTCGCCAGCCCATCGCTCGACGGGGGTTTCCCGCTGTTGCTGCTGTTCAGGCCCAAGCTCCGCCGCGACTGCTGCCCTTCCTCCTGCGCGGCCTCCAACTGCTGCATCAACTGCTTTCGCTCAGCCTGCCACTGGCCTTCTTTCGCTTGCCACTGGGAGTTCTCCGCCTGCAAGCGGGTGACTTCGGCTTGCAACTGACCGAGCTTGGCCTGCAGACGAGTCCTCTCCGCCTGCCAGTGCAGCAGTCGGGACTTGCTCTTGGTTCGCTGCCCCTGCATGTCCCGGCCTCGGCTCCGGCTTGGCCTAAGGCTGCGGCTGGCTCGCTACGGCCTCGACTTCCGGAAAGGACTTCATCCTACGCCTTCTCCGCCCATAAGTCAAGCGCCCCTCCCCCCGCTGATCCTTCTCCGGGACCCAAAGTACCTGGGCAGTTACCTACTACCATTACATGCCATATCTCGAAGGACGGGCACTACTTTATTCATCCCGACCCGGCCCAGTGCCGCAGTCTGACGGTGCGCGAAGCTGCACGCCTTCAGACCTTCCCCGACAACTACTTCTTCCATGGCGGGCGAACCCAGCAGTACGTGCAGGTTGGCAATGCAGTTCCGCCGTACCTCGCACACCAGATCGCTCGAGAGATCTGGAGCGTGCTCCAAGAGCGGCGTCGTACAGACCGCGGGGTTTCGACCCGCCGGTCGACCAACACAGGGACGCTGCAGCAGGTTCCATCGCGACCAGAGCGAACTCCGCTCGGGAGCGAGCGCACCTCATGACACACGTTCGCCAACAGCAGGAACTCGAGCTTGCTCCATGTGCTTCATCGTTGCTGGAGAGCCTCCGCGACATGGGCTACTCTCTGCGGACAGCCTTGGCAGACATCATTGACAACTCGATCACCGCTGGGGCCACGAACATTCGAATGTTCGCGGAGCCTCATCAGGCGGCCCCGGCAATCGGCATACTTGACGACGGGACCGGAATGAGTAGGGATGATCTGATTACGGCAATGCGACCAGGAACGAGGAGTCCTCTGGAGGTGCGGTCTGTCACAGACCTCGGGCGTTTCGGTCTCGGGCTGAAGACCGCATCCTTTTCGCAATGCCGCCGCCTCACCGTGGTCACACGGCAGGACGGGGCCGCTTCTTGCGCGATATGGGATCTCGACACGGTGGCGAAGCGTGACAAGTGGGTAGTCGAGGTCCCCGAAAATCCCAATAGTGTTCGCTGGTCAGACGAACTGCAACGCGATGGCACTCTGGTGGTCTGGGAAAAGCTCGATCGTCTCACAAGTTCGGATCGGCCCGAAGATAGGCGTTACCTAGTGCGCCAGCTGGACGAGGCCGCGTCCCACATCGAGTTCGTCTTCCACCGCTACTTGTCCAGTCGAGGAGGCCAGCGTCTGACAATCTCGCTGAATGGCCGAGAACTGCGCTCGTTCGACCCCTTTCATTCTAACCACCCGGCAACGCAACACCACCAAGAGGACCTGATTCGCCTAAAAGGTGCGAACATCAGGATCTGGCCGATAACGCTGCCGCACCACGACAAGGTCACAGCTGAAGAATGGAAGCGGTTCGCTGGCCCCGAGGGCTATGTCAGCAATCAAGGATTCTATCTGTATCGCAATCGGCGCCTGATCGTTCACGGTACTTGGTTTCGGCTGGCCCGCCAAGTCGAACTCACGAAACTGGCCCGCGTCGGTATTGATATTCCCAATACGCTTGATGCCGAGTGGAAGATTGACGTTAGAAAGGCATCAGCGCAACCACCGGCAGTTGTTCGCAAACGCCTCAGCCGGATCATAGATCGCATCGGCAACCCGTCCCGGGCGGCCTATTCTGGTCGCGGATCCAGACTGAGCGAGGCAAGCCCCTTCGTCGTGTGGCGGAGAGTGCAGAACAAGAACCGAGTCTTCTACAAAATCGACGAGGAACACCCCGTACTGGCCAAATTCCGGAGTGGTCTCGAATCCCGGAAGGCGAACGACTTCGAACGGATTCTGCGCCTGCTTGCTTCGACTCTGCCACTGGAAGCCCTTCATGTCGATGTCAGCGTCAGTCCAGAGGATGTCGGGCCCGCTCGGGTCAATTTGGAGGATCTCCGAAAGATCGCCTCCTTGATGTGGCAGTTCCTTCACGGTGAGGGACGGTCCCTGTCCGAGATCGAGGCATGGATACGCACCAACGAGCCGTTCCGCTCCCAATCGGAAGAGACTGCCAAGGTGCTGCTGGAGTTGCGAAGCGGTGCCAGGGGGACTGACGGCTCATGAACAACATCAACCGCGTCAAGGTAATGGCCCAGGCGCTCCTAGCTCAGGAACTCCCTTTGCAGTCTCGCATTCGGGAAATAATCGGCCAGATTCGTCCAGCCTTCCCCGGCATAACTGATAGCCAAGCAGAAAAATTGGCAGTCGATCTTGAAACGCTTCACGGCGTGCGGATGACGGACGGCGCAATATTGAAGGATCCGGGATTCGAGCCGTGGTTGGATGGGAAACGCTCCGGGATCGATTTCTACTACTGGGGTCGCTATCGCCAACTCTTGGTCGAAAAGGGCCTGTCCAGGCAGGTCCTCGGCGGATTGAGTAATGTAACAGATCGAATCCTGGGACTCCTAGAAAACCCGGGAAAGGTTGGCCTCTGGGATCGGCGAGGCATGGTAATGGGCCATGTACAGTCAGGGAAAACTGCAAATTACATCGGAGTGGTTACTAAAGCCGCAGATGCCGGATACCGCGTGATTATCATCATCGCAGGAGCTCAGAACAAACTGCGAAACCAGACCCAAAGCCGTGTAGATGAGGGATTCATCGGCTTCAGCCGTACGACCCAGTCTGGAAGCCAACTCGCTCCGCATACCGTCGTGGGAGTTGGGCGGTTTGACTCTCGCAAACGGCCGAACTCGTTTACGACTGCGCACAGGGACCTTCACAAGAGCATTGCAGAGAGTCTCAATGTCCCGTTGCAGAATCTCCACGAGCCAGCTGTCTTCGTGATCAAGAAGAACCCGAGCACACTTCGCAACCTTATAGATTGGCTCAAGAGCCAGAATGCTCGGTTCGGCACCGATACGATCCAGGAGCCCATGCTGCTTATTGACGACGAGGCGGACAACGCTTCGATAAACATCAAGCATCGCATGGACGAGGTTTCACGGATCAATGGCCAGATTCGTGAGCTGCTAGGCCTCTTCCAGCGCAGCAACTACGTCGGATATACTGCTACCCCATTTGCGAACATATTCATCGATCCAGATTCCGAGGACCAGATGGCGGGGCACGACTTGTTTCCGAGCGATTTCATCGTCAGTCTTGATCCGCCCAGCAACTACTTTGGCGCATCAAGGATATTCGGAGCTTCCGAGAACGTTGTCCTGCGAGACATTGACGATAATGAAATCCTTCTACCAGCCTCGCATACCATTGATCAGGTTGTGACGGGACTGCCAGAGAGCCTCCAAGAAGCGATTCGGTGTTTCGCCTTGGCACGGGCCATCAGACTGGCACGCGGGCAGCATCGTTCCCACAACTCAATGCTTGTGAACGTCTCGCGCTTCGTAAGAGTACAGCGGCAAGTCCGAAATGAGATTCAGTCGTTTGTTGAGGGGCTCTCGTCGAGCATCAGGGTCAATGGAGCACGCTCCGGCAAGGATGCTCTCACTGACCCTGAACTGGCGGCACTGTATCGAGTTTACCAGCAGCACTACGAAGGCAGTTGCAACGAGTCTTGGCCGAGCGTTCAGAAAAACCTCCATAAAAGCATCAGTGCGATCAGCGTCGTTGAGATAAATAACTCCTCCAGCGGCTCACTGAACTATGCCGAGTATGAAAAATCGGGGCTCAACGTGATTGCAGTCGGCGGACTGTCGCTCTCACGCGGCCTCACACTGGAAGGCCTGACTGTAAGCTACTTTCTCCGGCGGTCCATGATGTACGACACACTGTTCCAGATGGGCCGCTGGTTCGGATATCGTGACGGTTACGATGACCTCTGTCGCGTCTGGATGCCCGAGGAGGCCCAAGGCTGGTACGAGCACATCGCCGATTCCATTGACGAACTTCGTAACGAACTAGCCCGCATGCAAAGCACAAACGCAACACCGAGGGATTTCGGCCTCAAGGTGCGCAGCCATCCCGATACGCTCATGGTCACGGCGCGCAACAAGATGGGTTCTGGCCAGCGCCACACCGTGTTGATCGGTCTTGCAAGTCGTTTCGTGGAGACCGCGATCTTGCGTCGCGACAAGGGATCTCTCGACGGCAACCTGAGGGCCACCGTACAGCTTGCGCATGCCATGCGCACCCGAGGCCAAGGGCCGGAAAGTGGAGAGGATTGTCATGGTGGACGACTGGTAAGAGACGTTTCCGTGGATCTAGTTGATGCTTTCTTGGGTGCCTTCAGGAATCATCCGGGTTCTCCCGCCACGGAGGTTGACCCCGTACGTAGCTACATTGCGCCCAGGGTCGATGACGAGCTGAGTAGATGGGATGTGTTGTTCGCTGGCATTCAGAGCCCAAGCGATGGGAGTCTCGTTGACCACAGCTTGGGTTTCCCGCTCGTATGCCAGCGCCGGACCCTAGGCAAGCGCAGTGACAGCTCGACACTCATGGTGTCCAACAAGCAGAGGGTCAGCTCCCGTGGCGTTGCGAAAGCCGGCCTGACCAAGACGCAGGTAGAAGCTGCCGAAAGCGAGTACGATACGAATCACCCGTCATCAACGAGCGGCCCCAAGAATTATCCAGACCGGATCTACTGTAGGGTCAGAAGCAAACCTTTGCTTGTTATCCATCTCTTGGCCATCGGTCCGATCGGCCAGGACCTTAGTCATGAAAGCCCGGTGGCAGCATGGAGCATCAGCTTCCCCGAAACTAAGCGTCACGAGAGCACTGTTCAGTACGTCGTGAACACGACTTGGTTCAGGGAACACCTCGGTGAGGACGACACGGATGACGACGAGGTCCGCAATGACGACTACTGATGACCCATGGAGCGGTATTGATCCACCGTCCGAAGCATCCTGCATCAGTGCCCGCCGTATGCCTGAAGTCGGAACCCCGAAGTGGGGTATCTACTGGGCATTGGATGCGCACCAGCAATGCCTTCTCATCCTCCAGCATTGCCACGAGTCTCCTCGTGCTCGACGCCTGCCCAAACTCAAGGGGCTCCGCGTCGAGTGCCAGCCAGCGGAGGAGAGTTCGGGCGAGCGGCTGATCATCCGTCTGGTAGATGGTCCTCAAAGGGAAGTCTTTCACCGTTTCTGTCTTGACATAGTTAATGCGACGCGCCACTCACCCACCGCGGCGGAGGCCGTCGACCGCTTTCTCAGGCGGACTTGGCGCTGGCACCGCCTGCTCCGGGGTGGTGGCGACGGCCGTCTGAGCAGGGACGAACAGAAGGGCCTTGTCGGCGAGCTCTACGTCCTCGAACGTCATCTGCTGCCAGTGATCGGACCGGGCAGCGCAGTGCGGGCTTGGACTGGTCCGCACGGTGCAACGAAGGACTTCCAGGTGGGCTGGATCGGCATTGAGGCCAAGGCCCGCTCTCCTCACATACAAAGGGTTCGTATCTCTTCGGCGGACCAGCTGCACGCTCCAGAGACGACGCGCGTTTTTCTTCATGTACTTGAGGTTTCCAGCCCACCCAAACCTTCTGCCAAGGAATCGGTGACGATCACGGACCTCGCATCTCGAGTGCGCGAAGCCCTGGCATCCTGCGACATGGAGGCAACCATCCGGTTCGAAGAATGCCTGAGTGCGGCTGGATTCGACTGGAATGACGATTATGCTGACACTCCTCTTTCAATTGGAGGTTCCAGTCTCTTCGAAGTTAGTGAAGGATTTCCGCGCATCACCTCGCCAATGCTAGTCTCGGGAGTTGAGGATGTGCGGTATTCGATTGCGCTGTCTCAGTGCGAGCGCTTCCGTGTTGATATGACCGTCTTGGCTCAAGCAATCTCCGGAGAAGCCCATGAATGTTGAAGAATTCGCACACGAGTTCTTTCAGGACGTGCTCGCGGACTCCGATGCAGAGGGACAGTTCGTGGAGGATACCTTCTTTCAGAAGGCCTGCGAACGATTGATGGAAGCCGGGGACCTTGATGCGGCCGACCGAGTTCACTACCGCTCCCTGCCCAAGGGAATTCGGGTTGATGGTTACGGCGGCGATCCTGCCGAGGCGGCGCGTACACTTAGCCTGATCGTCGTCGACCTCCACCACGGGCCAGAGATCGGGCGGTTGAGCCGAACGGAAATGGATACCGCCTTCCGGCGCCTGTCCAATTTTCTACGACACTCACTCGACTCGCGCTGGCGCAATGCACTTGAAGAGACCAATCCCGCATTTGGCCTAGCCGATCTTATCGCCCAGCGGTGGTCCAGCGTTGCCAAGGTCCGTTTCGTGCTGGTCAGCAACAGAGCATTGAGTGAGCGGGTTGACGGACGGTCGGCAGAAGAAATCGAAGGTACTCAAGTTACTTACAGCGTTTGGGACATTCGCCGCCTTCATGCCCAAGCTACCGTGGGACATGGCCGCGAGGCTATCGAGGTCGACCTGGTTCAGGACTTTGGAGGGGCCCTTCCGATGTTGTCGGCACGGCAAGCCGAAGTCGACCACGAGGTGTATCTGGCCGTTATTCCAGGAGAGATACTCGCCAATATCTATGATAGATGGGGTGCCCGACTTCTTGAACAGAATGTGCGTGTATTTCTTCAGTCGCGCGGGAAAGTGAATCGTGGCATTCGGATCACGCTTGAAACAGAGCCAGGAATGTTCTTCGCATACAACAACGGCATCACTGCGACGGCCGAGCATATTGAAACCTCCGAACAAGGAGGCCAGTTGATGCTGCATAGCCTCCGGAACTTCCAGATCGTGAACGGAGGACAGACCACCGCATCCATCCATTCTTCGAAGCTCCGCAAGGTCAACCTCAGCAGGACGTTCGTCCAGATGAAGCTGTGTGTCGTAGGACCCGAACGGGCGACGGAGCTAGTACCGCGAATCTCGGAGTATGCCAACAGTCAGAACCGAGTCACTGCGGCTGATTTCTTTGCCAACCATCCCTTTCATGTTCGTGTCGAGACTTTTTCCCGGCGATTGTATGCGCCTTCGCCAGACGGCACTTTTCGTCAGAGCAAATGGTTCTATGAGCGTGCGCGCGGCCAATATGCGGATGCCCGCGCCAATCTCACGCCATCTCAGCGCAGGAGGTTCGATCTGGAGAATCCGCGCAACCAGGTGTTCGCGAAGACGGATCTGGCCAAGTTCCTCAGTGTATGGCAGGACCGTCCGCACGAGGTGAGCTTGGGTGCACAGAAGAATTTTGCAGCCTTCGCCACGCGTATCGGTAAGGCTTGGGAGAAGGCTCCAGACGAATTCAACGAATCTTGGTATCGCGAAGCTATCGCCAAGGCGATCATCTTCAAGGCTACCGAGCGCATCGTACGCTCACAGCCTTGGTACGAAGGCGGATATCGGGCGAACATCGTTGCGCACACGATTGCCAAGGTTTCCCATGATGTCGCGAGCCGACACTGCGCGGTGAATTTCGACCTCGTCTGGCGACTGCAATCTCCGGGCAAGGTTCTGCAGGAAGTCCTTGCTGTCAATGCGAAGCATGTCCTCGGTGTACTCATCCACCCGCCGGAGGGCATAAGCAATGTGACCGAATGGGCCAAGAAGCAGGCGTGCTGGGAAAGGGTAAGAAAACTCGACGGCTACTGGACAGATGAGCTCGGCGACGAGCTCGTTACCCTCCAGGACGCCCGGAACACAGCTCGAAGCGCCCGGAGTGAACAGCGCGTGCTCAACGGTATCGAGGCGCAGATTGCCGTTGTAAACGCGGGCGGTCCGTTTTGGAAGGATGTCCTTTCATGGGGAAAGGAGCGAAAACTCCTGACGCCGACAGAATCAGGAATTCTGGAAGTAGTGGCGGGTGTGCAAGAGCGAGTGCCTACGGACAGGCAATCGTCCAAGGCCATTGAGGTGTTGAGTAGGCTGCAATGTGAGGGCTACGCGAAGGATCTTCCCGTGACACCATGATCATCATGGCGCCATGGCCGAATCGACAGGCAGCAAACCCTGAGTGGCCGGTGTCCGCCTATCTTCGACTTTGCTTTGGGAATCGCTTGACCGACCTGATCGATCGCGGTACCAATCCACAGGTTTTCAGGATTCGACGGTCGAGCGCGCGTTCATGCGAAGCTATGTGGTAGGAGGTGGGAAGATCGATGCCAAGCTGCTGGGTCCCGATCTGGACGAGCCCAGAAGCGGCAGCTTCGAACAAGTGCAAGAACCAAATGCCACGCACGACACGCAGAATGAGTTCACATCGGCACAAGACTCCAGTGGCATCGATTCGCGGTGTTGATCTGTTTTGCGGTGTTGGCGGGCTCACGCGGGGCTTGGAGGTCGCCGGCGTCGATGTCCGACTCGGCATTGACAGCGACCCTGCTTGCGAGTACCCCTATGCCCGAAACAATGAAGCTTCGTTTCTCCTGAAGCCTGTCGAGGCAGTCACGACCGACGATGTCTCCCACGCTTTCGCTGACGCCTCCATCAGGCTGTTGGCAGGATGTGCGCCATGCCAGCCGTTTTCAACCTACAGCCAGAGCCGGTCCTGCCCCTCTGATGAGCGATGGAACCTACTGGACCAGTTCTCTCGGCTGGTCGTCGAGACGGACCCCCACCTCGTCACCATGGAGAACGTTCCTCCCCTGACACATGAAAACGTTTTCGCTGACTTCGTCACCGTGCTAGAGGATCAGGGATTCAATGTATCTCACACTATTGTCAACTGCGCCGACTTCGGCGTGCCCCAACAGCGCCAACGGCTGGTCTTGTTAGCTTCAACACTTGGGCCAATAGGACTGATCGCCCCGTCCACACCGGGAGACCGGTGTGCGACGGTCAGGAAGGCAATAGGCAACATGCCCCGCTTGGAGGCTGGAGACACTTGCAAGGAAGACCCGCTACATCAGGCATGCGCTCTGTCGGCGCTCAACCTCACACGTATCCGCGCCTCCAAGCCCGGTGGAACTTGGCGTGACTGGGACGAGAGCCTTCGTGCCCCATGTCACTGCAGGCCCTCGGGTGCGACCTATCCCAGTGTCTATGGTCGGATGACTTGGGACGATCCGTCACCGACGATCACGACACAGTACTACGGCTTCGGAAGTGGCCGGTTCGGGCACCCCGAACAGGATCGTGCGATTTCGCTTCGGGAGGGCGCGATTCTGCAGAGTTTTCCGAGAACCTACCAGTTCACACCCGAGGGTTCACCAATACACCGCAAGAGAGTCGGTCGACTTGTAGGCAACGCAGTGCCTGTCAATTTGGGAAAGGCGATCGGCGAAAGCTTGGTGCGTCACGTTGAGGAACGCCAAATCCCAAGCGAGCACTTGGCGTAGCACATCATCGCCGCACCAGAGAGAAGACGCTCTCCGGCCTGGGAGGACGTATCTGCCGCAGCCGAACGTCTTCAGGCAGGCCGAGGTTGCCTTGCAGGCTGAGAAAGCTAGGAGACCCCATCGACCGATTAGGCCAGGATGCCCAACGTCTGCTCCCGCGCAGCAGCTGGACCACTGGATTTCGCCGCAATGCTGAGGGGCGCAGGCAGCACCTGGTATGCGGCACGCTGCTGTGATCGGCACTAGGCGTGTCAACGATATCTCGGGCATGTGCCATTTTCTTCTGCAAGTGGGTTCGCACTCACGCTACTATGACAACAATAGACAGCACGATCTTGATGATTTAGAGTACGATGATGCAACAAGACGGGTATCAATGACTGAGATACTACAAGAAACCACCAGCGCACCCTCGCAACCGGACGCTTCGCGTCGTCCATACCGCATGACGGTCGACCTCAACATCCTTGACCACCTCGGTATCAACCTATACAGCAACATGGCTGCCGTCCTGACCGAGGCCGTCGCCAACAGCTGGGATGCAGACGCGCAGAACGTTGCTATCAACGTCGAACGGGAACGGACAGTGATCGAGATCGTTGACGACGGAGTCGGCATGACGGTCGACGACATGAACGAGAAGTACCTCCGCATCGGCTATCGTCGGCGCGAGGACGACAAGGAGACCGGGAAGCACACGGCCAAGGGCCGTCAGATCATGGGGCGCAAGGGGCTGGGCAAGCTTTCGCTGTTCTCGATCGCGGAAGTGATCGAAGTGCAGTCCGTGAAGGACGGGCAACCGGCCCACGGCCTTCGCATGACTGTTGACGGGATCCGCACATCCATCAACAACGGCGACTCTTCCTATTCGCCGGAGGCGTTACCGGACGACCAGCTCAGCGTCCAAAAAGGCACCAAGATCGTCCTGCGGGATATCAAGCGCCAAAGGCTCGGACCTGGAGTCGCAGCACTACGCAAGCGGCTTGCACGGCGCTTCACGGTGATCGGCGAGCAATTCGATTTCACGGTCACGATCGACCGACAGCCGATCAAGCCGAACGACCGGGGTGACCTGTCGATCACGCAGTTCCTTTGGACGTTCGGCAACTTCGAGCGGGACCCGTCCTCGAGTCCGAATGTGCTGGAACAGCAGGAACTGCCCAATCGCTGCCAGGACTGGCCGGAGCACCACAAGGTGAATGGCTGGATCGGGACGGCGCACACGCCCAAGCAACTTGACAGAGAAGACACTGGGAACCTGAACGGTATCGTCGTCTTCGCACGCGGGCGACTGTTTCACGAGAACATCCTAGAAAAGGTCAACGATGGTCGACTGTACACGAAGTACCTGACTGGCCAGCTCGAGGCCGACTTTCTGGACCAGGACGACAAGACCGATATCGCAACCAGCGACCGCCAGCGTGTCCAGGAAGATGATGAGCGCTATGTACAACTCCTTTCATTCGTGAAGGCGAGCCTCACGCAGGTCGAGAAGCACTGGACCCAGCGGCGAGGGAAGCACGAGGTTAAGAGCGCTAAAGAGACATCCCCGGGCCTACGACAGTGGTTCGCGACACTGTCCGAGGGATTGCGGCCGAGCGCGGAAACCATGATCGCCAAGCTCAGCGCGTTACCCGTCGAAGACGACGACAACCGGAAGCTCTTGTACCGCCACGGAATTCTCGCCTTCGAACGGATGCGGCTTCGCGACTCAACCGAGGGGTTCGTCTCCTGCCTTGACGATGTCGGTCACCTGTTGAGGACTCTGGCGGATCGGGATGTGCTGGAGGCGTCTCTCTATCGCGATATCGTCAGCTCGCGCCTTGACGCCATCAAGCAGTTCCAGCACATCGTCGATGAAGATGCCAAGGAGAAAGTGTTTCAGAAGTATCTCTTCGATCACCTGTGGTTGCTAGATTCATCTTGGGAGCGGGCGACCGATAGCGAGCTCATGGAGACGCGCCTCATGCAGGAAGGAGTGATCGTGGACGACCTGACTAGGAAGGAGAAGCTTGGCCGGGTCGACATTAAGTACCGGACCACCGCCGGCAAGCACATCATCGTCGAGCTGAAGAGGGCTGGCCGCAAGATGAAGATCTTGGAATTGGTGGAGCAGGGCCTGACCTACGTTCGCAAGCTCAAGAAGATATTGCTAGCCCAAGGCACCAGCGCTCCGAACATCGAGGTCGTCTTCGTCCTCGGCAAGCCCGTAGACGAAGAGAACGACAACCCCGATCAGATCAAGGCGTTCATGGCGGGGATTTCTCCCGGTAGCCGCATCGTTCACTACGACGCGCTCATCGAGGGGGCGCGAATCGCGTACTCCGAGTACCTAGGGAAGAGCGAGGTCCTCGACCGGATTGAGGGAATAGTGAACCGGATCTGAGCATTCGTACCTTCGGAGCGACACTGCTCGACAGTGTGGTGCGGCGTGCCGTTTTCGAGCAATCCTCTCACCGTTGGGTGCCAAGCCCCACCCTTTGGCTTCCAGCCTCGTGACCGAGACTTTGAGTGTCTCGCCGCTGCACCGATCCATGCCGCTCCAGGCTTGGTCGATCTGGTCAGCGCGCCACAACCACAAGGAGGGTTGTACCAAGGTCTTGGCGATGATCGCAGCGAGACCCGTAACACCCGGGGCCGCGAGTTTCGATGGTACTCCCGATCGGGGATCCAGAAGTTCGCCGTGGATGAGTGTGCGATTCGCCCCGTCAGGGCCCCGCTGACCTGGTTTGCATTGACCCTCGACCTCGCGCCGGCTCAAGGCGCGCGCCGTGTTCCTTCCATGCCCGCTCGTGAGCGATCCACCGCTGAGTGAAATGCCGCATCCTGCGGTCCATGTCGGCAACCCGATCCGGCTCACCCGCCGCGAGGTTGCGCTGCTCGGTAGGGTCTTCACGCAGGTTGTAGAGCTCCGGGCCATCCTTGACGATCGAACTCCGTGCGGAGGCTCTGGCGCGCGAGTTCTCAATGAACCAGTGGTAGCTCCAGTCCTCATGCCGGATCGAGATGCTCTTGTTGTAGTGGCAGCAAGCGGCCTCGTCCCGGACCTTCGCTTGCTGACCACAGATCAGCGGCATCAGGCTTGCCGAAGTCATGTGGGTCGGCTTGGCGATCCCCAGCCAGTCCAGGATCGTTGCTGTCACATCGGTTTGCTGTGTGTACGAGTCAACCCGGTCCACTCCATCGCCAGAAGGATCGCGAATCATCACGAAGCTCCTGGCAAGCTCTTCGTAGCCCCATGGACGGGACTTGCGCACGATACCGTGTTCGCCGAAGGGCTCGCCATGATCCGTCATGACCGCGATCATCTTGTTCTCGTACATGCCCATGCGTCGGACTTCCTCCAGGAAGTAGCCTACCCACGCGTCGACGAAGCGGATCACTGCCCCGTACAGGGCCATGACCTGGCGCAGTTCCTCCGTGTCGAGATAGCCCTCGCTGTCTCCCACGACCGGGCAGATGTTGGGCACCGGCCAGGTAGCAAAATCCGGCGCGACCGGCGCGAGATAGCTCTCTGGTGGATCCCACGGTTTGTGCGGACAGAAGTTGTCGATCCACAGGAAGAGGTTCTCCTTGCGAGGCTGCTGCTCCAGCCACTCCGCGGCCCAGGATGTTCCCACGCTGAGATCTGCTAGTTTCTTGTCGATACCGCTGATTCGATTTGCGGGGAGCAGTGGCTTTTTTGGGCCGATTCTGGGTAACTGCCCAAGTACTTTGGGTCCCGGAGAAGGATCAGCAGGGGGAGGGGCGCTTGACTTATGGGCGGAGAAGGCGTAGGATGAAGTCCTTTCCGGAAGTCGAGGCCGTAGCGAGCCAGCCGCAGGCTCAGGCCAAGCCGGAGCCGAGGCCGGGTCCTGCAGGGGCAGCGCACCAAGAGCAAGTCCCGACTGCTGCACTGGCAGGCGGAGAGGACTCGTCTGCAGGCCAAGCTCGGTCAGGTGCAAGCCGAATTGACCCGCTTGCAGGCGAAAACCACCCAGTTGCAGACGGAGAACGCCCAGTGGCAAGCGAAAGAAGCCCAGTGGCAGGCTGAGCGAAAGCAGTGGACCCAGCAGTCGGCGGAGCTTGGGCCTCAACAGCAGCAACAGCGGGAAGCCCCCGTCGAGCGATGGGCCGGCGAAACCGCCGGCCAACCAGCGGACCCGCAGCCAGCGGCGGCGCAGCGGCCGGCGCAGCGGGGGTCAGAAAGGGCACCGGGGCACGACGCTGCACCAGACGGACAACCCGGACCGGATTCAGGAGCACTTTCCGCAAGCCTGCCGCGGGTGCGGCAAAGCCCTGAGGCGGGCGGATGAGGACGGGGAGGCGAGGCGGCGGCAGGTCTTTGATCTCCCGGAACCCAAGCCGGAAGTGACCGAGCATCGGGCGTTTGCCTGTCGCTGCCGGTGCTGCGGGCTCTCGACCCGGGCCGCCTTTCCGGAGGACGTGACGGCACCGGTGCAGTACGGGCCGCGCCTGACGGCCACGGCGATCTACTTGCAGAACGCCCACTTCGTGCCCGAGGAGCGGCTGACCCAGATCCTGCGGGACCTGTGCGGTGTGAGCCTGTGCCCCGGCACCCTGAACAACCTGCGCCGCCGGGCGGCGGAGGCCTGGGAGCCCTTCGTCGAGCGGATCCGGGAGCACCTCATCCGTTGTCCCGGGGTGAAGCACCTCGACGAGACCGGTTTCCGGGTGGCGGGACGGGGACAGTGGCTGCATGTACTGAGCAATCAGCTGCTGACCTACTACCGCATCAGTGAGAAGCGGGGCGGGGTGTTGGCGGGGCTGCGAGGGATCCTGGTGCACGATCACTGGGCTCCCTACTTCCAAGTGCCGGATGGGCTGCACGCACTGTGCAACGCCCATCATTTGCGCGAGTTAGAGGCCCTGGTGAAGATCGACGGGGAAGCCTGGGCCGGGCGGATGCAGCGTTTTCTGCGGGCGGCCAAGCGGGTGGCGGAGTGGGCCCGCAAACGGGGCGGGGTGGTGCCGCCCCAGCTGTTGGAGCGGATGGAGAGCCGCTACGACGAGTTGGTGCAGGAGGCCCTGGACTATCACAGCGGGCTGCCGCCGTTGCCGACCGGCCGGCGGGGCCGCCCGAAACGTCGGCCCGGCCATAATCTGGCCTTGCGGCTGGAACGGAGACGCGCCTGGGTGTTGCATTTCCTGTTCGATTTGAGTGTGCCGTTCACGAACAACTTGGGGGAGCGGGACTTGCGCATGATGAAGCTGCTGATGAAGATCTCGGGAGGGTTCCGTTCGCTGCAAGGGGCCCGGGAGTTCGTCACGCTGCGCAGTGCGCTGTCGACGGCGCGCAAGCAGGGGCTGAAGCCGATCGAGACCCTGCTCGAGGGGCCGGCGGCCCTGCTGGAGCGGGTGGGCCTGTCCCGCCTCCCGTCCAGCGGGCAGTAGACGGCCTGCGACGGCCGCCGGTCTCCGCCACGTGCCACACGGTGCGCACGTCACAACACAAGCCCTGCCAAAAAATGCGAACTCAGGCCGAGAACCTGGGTAGTTACGCCTCAACGAACATACCAACGGCCTCCTGCGCCAGTTCGTGCCCAAGACCGAGAACCTGCGCACACTCGACCCGCAACGGCTGCAGGAAGCCGTCAACCGGCTCAACCACCGCCCCCGCAAGGTGCTGGGCTACCGCACTCCGTACGAGGTCTTCCGCGAAGACTGTCTCGTGGCCGGCATCGACAAGCCACCCGCAGTCCCGGAACCCTCCCCTCTCTGATCCGGGCCGCAACGCGGCCCCTCCCCGACGCACCTTCCCCCTCTCGAGCTGGCGGGCCCAGCCCGCCAGCGCCCCTGTGGTCCGGTCGCCTTTTCGGGCCAGATTCCGCTACCACCCTCGCGTAACGGCCACCCTCGGAGCGTCACCTTAACAGATCGCCCCGCTGGTCTTACTCTGGCAGTAGTTCAGCCACCTACTCCAAGGGCCTTCTTCCCCGCTGTTGCGGTTCAATGTGCAACGGGCGCGCCAAATGCAACAACAGGACCCGCAACAATTGCTCCGCCGATTTGTTCTTGCGCAGCCCCTTCAAGGCCCCGGTCTCGATCGCCAGCTCCTTCCACCTCGTCGGGAAAACGATACCAGCAACTCCCAGTCCTCTCGCATTTCAGCGCTCTCGGTATCACTCATGCCTTCCACTATACACAGTTCACCCAAGTTAAGTTAACGCTTATGGCAGTTACCCCCCGCCCCCGACGGGGAGGTCCTTGAGTGGTTCCTGCTGACCACGCTCCCGGTCTCCTCGCTGGCGGATGCCGAACGCATCCTGCGCTGGTACCGGCTCCGCTGGCGCATCGAGGACTGGCACCGGATTCTCCAGTCCGGCTGCCAGTCCGAGTCCCTCGGCCACCGCACCCGTCAGCGCCTCATGCGGGCGGTCACGATCAAGGCCGTCATCGCCTGGCGCCTGGCGCTGATGACGCTGCTGGGCCGGACCACCCCCGAAATGTCCGCCTCCGTCTGCTTCACCCCCCAGCAGTAGCGCGTGCTGCGCGACTTCACGACCCACCACCGGCTGGAACCACCCCGCAACCTCGGTCTGGCGGTGCGCACGATGGCGATTCTGGGCGGCTACCCGTACCGCCCCAACGCCCCGCCCCCGGGGCACCAAACGATCTGGGAGGGCTGGACCCGCTTGTCGATCATGAGCGCAACCTATACCCTACGCGATGCCTGCGACCCGCCTGCCAGCGCCTCAGTCAAAGGGCTCTGACTTCACTTATGGGGCATAGGCAGGCAGCGGATGCCCACTGCAAACTTCGGTCTGTCGAACCCAGGCATGTCATGGGACAGCTCACCCGTCTGCGGGCCGCGCAACGATTCGGGGCAGCCCGGCCGGACCGGTGGGACAATGGATCTGTCGCCATCACCGCTGGTGGCCGGCCGGAAGGCGGCCCGGCCCCAGCAATCGGCATCGACGCTGCCAATAGAACTGCCGATAATGGCCTCGCCCATGAACGACAACCAGATCGCGCGCTCCGTGCCCCTGCGGCCGATCACAGAGATCGGTGGCCGGATCGGCATAGGGAGCGAATACCTGTTGCCTTTCGGTCACCACATTGCCAAGATCTCGCGCGACTTTATCGAATCGATCGGGGATGAGCCGGACGGAAAGCTGATTCTCATGACCGGCGTCAGCCCGACTTCGGCTGGCGAGGGCAAGACCACGACGACCGTCGGGCTTGGCGACGCCCTGAACCGGATCGGGAAGCGGGCCGTAATCTGCTTGCGCGAGCCCTCACTCGGGCCTTGCTTTGGCGTGAAGGGAGGTGCCACGGGTGGAGGGTATGCCCAAGTGGTTCCCACGAACGAGATCAATCTCCACTTCACCGGCGACTTTCATGCTGTAACAGCCGCGCACAACCTGTTGAGCGCAATGACCGATAACCACGTCCACTGGGGCAACGAGTCCGGCCTCGACCTGCGACGTGTAGCTTGGCGTCGTGTGCTGGACGTGAACGACCGAGCCCTTCGACATGTCGCCACGGGACTGGGTGGTGCCGGGAACGGATTCCCTCGGGAAACGGGATTCGACATCACCGCTGCATCCGAGTTGATGGCGATCCTCTGTCTCGCCTCCGATGTGCGGAACCTGGAGCGCCGGATCAGTCAGATCATTGTCGGGTACCGTCGCGATCGCACTCCCGTGTTGTGTCGGGACATCAATGCAGCGGGCGCGATGACCGTGTTGCTGGATCAGGCCCTCAACCCCAACCTGGTCCAGACGCTCGAGCACAACCCCGCTATCGTCCATGGTGGTCCGTTCGGCAACATCGCCCACGGTTGCAACTCGGTGATTGCGACCAGAGCTGCACTGAAGCTTGCCGACTACGTGGTGACGGAGGCCGGGTTCGGAGCGGATCTCGGGGCCGAGAAGTTCTTTAATATCAAGTGCCGCCAGGCAGGACTCAAGCCTGCCTGTGCCGTGGTCGTCGCAACCGTGCGGGCAGTCAAGCTGAACGGGGGGGCCCGCAAGTCCGAACTGAACACCGAGAGTGTCGCGGCCGTACAGACGGGTTGTCCGAATCTTTGCCGGCAGATCGAGAACGTGCGGCAGTTCGGCTTGCCGGTGATAGTTGCAGTGAATCGTTTTTCGTCCGACACGCCTGCCGAGACAGCCGCGATTCAGGAGTACGTGAGCTCGGTCGGGACGGAATCGGTCGTCTGCCGTCACTGGGCCGAGGGCGGGCACGGGGCGGAAGACCTTGCGCGGCTCGTGGCCGCGATGGTCGACCGCTGTGAGTCGCGTTTCGAAGTCCTCTATCCGGACGATATTCCGCTGCTTGACAAGATTCGAACGATCGCCCAGCGCATCTACGGTGCCAGGGATGTCTCAGCCGACCGGACCATCCTCAGCCAGCTGCGGAGTTGGGAGAAAGCCGGTTACGGCAAGCTGCCGATCTGCATTGCGAAGACCCAGTACAGCTTTACCGCGGACCCGAAAGTGCTCGGTGCCCCTACCGGCCATGTGCTTCCGATCCGCGAGGTTCGCCTGTCGGCGGGCGCCGGGTATGTCGTTGCGATCTGTGGCGAAATGATGACGATGCCCGGCCTGCCGCGAAGACCTGCGGCAGAGGCTATTTTCCTGGATGAGGATGGACTGAGTCAGGGGCTGTTCTAGGCGATGTCCGGACGGGTGCGACGGATGACCTTGACCGCTTCCTTCGCTGACCCGTTGCTGACGGTGACGAAGCCGGTCGCACGTTCCCGATTATCCCGGCGACAACGCCCGGCCGGACGGCCTGCCTCAGCTCGCAGGGAATGAAAGGTCTCGCCCGCCAGTAGGCCCCTATTGGACTGCTAGACTGTTGCCGCTATGCCGACGCGAAGATCCTTCCTGGCCGCGCTCGGGGGCACGACGCTGGTCCCGGACGTGTCTGTCCCGCGCACCAAGGGCGAATTGACGATCGTTTCGGTGGAAGCCGTTCCCGTGCGATTGTGGTCGCAGTCCGCGCAGGGACGGTTGCCGGAGTTCGAGGGACCTTTCGATCCGGCCCGCTGGCGTTTCAGCGGCCCCTACTCCCAACTGGCGAGTGCCATTATCGTTATCGTCCGGACGGATCAGGGCCTTACCGGGTATGGGCTCGGTGCCGGCGGTGAAGTCGCCGCCGGGATCATTCACGGACACCTGCAGCACCTTCTGGTCGGATCTGATCCTCTCAATGTTGAGCTGCTGTGGGACCAGTTGTATACGTCAGGCCTGTATTACGGTCGTCGCGGTGTGTTCGTCATGGCTCTCAGCGGCATCGACAACGCCCTCTGGGACATCGTCGGCAAGTACGCCGAGACGCCCGTCCACAGACTGATCGGAGGTCTCACTCAGGAGAGGGTGCCCGGCTACATCACCAACTCGGACCCGAGCATCGGACTTGGACTGGGATTTCAGCATTTCAAGCTGGCGGTTCGAGACGGCGTCATGGAAGGTGAGCAGGGCATGCGACGGACCCAGAGGATCCTGGCTTCGGCCCGGGAAGCCATCGGACCGGACCGGACGCTGATGATCGACTGCGGGTGTCGCTGGAACGACGTCGGCTACACGCTGGAAATGGCGAAACGAATCGACCCGCTGGACTTGTACTTCATCGAGGAGCCGCTCTCGCCCGACAATATCCTGGGCTATCAGCGACTTGTCGAAGAGATTGACAGTACACTCATTGCAAGCGGCGAGCATGAATACACGCAGTATGGTTACCAGATGCTCTTGCACCACCGGGGCACGGAGATCCTTCAGCCCGATATCAGTTGGTGCGGTGGTCTGACAGCCCTGCGGAGGATCGCAGTCATGGGAGCTGAGAGGGGTCTGCCGATCATTCCCCACCGGGGCAGCAGTCTCTACGGCATGGCTATCGTGCTGACCGGGAATGCCCCGCTCGCGGAGAGCTTCGCGACGGGTGATCAGGCTACGGACCTGATGCTGGCGATGTCGTCGCCTTTTGATGACGGCTACTATCTCCCGTCGACCAAGCCCGGGTTCGGTACGGATATCACGGAGAAGATGGTTCGTGCGCACTCGGGCAGCAGCGCACTCTAGCCGGTGACGGCCGGGGACGAGCGACTCCCGGTGCGGATTCCTGGCCAGGGGATATCGGGGCCGGACTGGCTTCGTGCCTCAGCGCTCGCCAGCAACCGGCGTCGGGGCTCTTGCCGACCGTATTGCCGACAGGCGATGACGGTGGTTCTGGCAGTCCAGCGATCCTGGCAGCAGAGGTTCCGTTCCAGCGCCGTGCCAAAGTGCATGCAGGCACCTTTGCGGTTATGCTGTGTCCCCTCGGCATGATCGGTCGATTGGCCTGCTTGCGATCCGTTCCATCGCGGACATAGCACAAGACATGGAACCAGAGATTGTTGGCCTGCACGTCGAGCAGGCCGTGATGCGTGCCGATTGCCCAGGCAGGTTCAACATGAGCTAGGGATGCGGGGTTTGACGGTGGCCGGTTGCACTAGGAAATGCAACAGCGGACGCCGTAATTGACGGTGCGATCCGGGTCAACTTTCCAGTCGTCCTGCACGTAGCAGTCCTTCTGCCACGCGATGAAGTTCGAATAGAGGTTGCCGACCTCCTGCCCTTGGTACGTACGAGCGCGGCCCAGGACGAAATCGGCGACCGCATGGCCCGTGTTGAAGTTGAAGCTGTCCTGCAGTCTCGTGGAATTGCCCCTCCACGTTCGGAGCCAGAGGACCTCGGTGCCGAACTTCAGGCTGTGGTTGCCGGCTTGCTTGCTCAGGTCGTCGCGGAACGTGAGCATCGGGTTGGCGTTGTCGTACGGCACGTTGGCGGCGCTGATGCTGCCCCAGCCCTGGCCCAGAATGATGTCGGGAATCTTATTGCCCGGCTTTTCGGAATACAGTTCCGGAACGTTCAGTCCGCTCGGGCGCTGTTCCATGTTCAGCAGCGGCCGATGGATGGTGTTCCGGGAGAATCCGAACGCGAACTCGTTGACCATGGTGGTTGAATCGATATTCGTGAGGCTAGCGACGACGTTCTTTCCGGGTTTCGAACAGGACGAGTGGGTCGTGTCGAACGAATGGGCGCACCAAGGGGCTTTATGTTGGACTTGGGTCCAATCGTTCTGGATGTACCGCGCCATCAACCGGACGTTGTCGCTGAAGCTGTGATCAACGCGCACGAATTCCTCGTGCTGGTCGGTGGGCCGGCTCGGCTGCGCGGTCTAGTTCTGTCCTCCCACGCGGTTGGGGAGGGGATTGAAGTTGTCCAACAGGACCGTCGCGTTGGGGTCGATCCGGTCGCTGGGAATGACGCTGTTCGGAAACGGCTCGCCCGTGTCCGGGTCCGTGACCTCCCGCTCGCCGGTGAAGTCGCCGGCTCGCATGGCCTCGGTCGGCGTCCGGGCGAGGAACGTCGCTCGTAACTGCCGTAACTGCCCAAGTACCTTGGCTCCCGGACAACGCTCAGCAGAGGGACCGGCACTTCACTCTTGACGGAGCAGCCGTAGCAGGGGGTGTTTTCGGAACTCCAGGCCGTGGGGAGCTAGTCGCAGCGTTCAGGACGCACCGGAGCCGAGGCCGCTCCCTGCAAGGGGAGTGCACCGAGAGCGTCTGGTGGCAGGCCGAGAAGAAGCTGCCAGTTGCACCAGACAAGGCGTCCCACAAGGAGACGGGATCCTTGTCGGCGCGGCGGAGCAACCGCCATGCGCCAGTCGTATCGCTACTGAAATCTCCGGGCGCGGCTGCGATCCGGACAGGGCACGGACGGCGGGCTTCGGCCGACGCCATGGCCCCTCCGCCCAAGCGTCACCCCTTCACCCCCAGCCGCAGGACTGCGGCACCATGCCGCCGTCCCAGGGGGCCCGCCCTCTCGCCCGGAAACCGGCCTGACAGAACCGTCGAGCGAGCGTGGCGGGCCGGTGCAGGTTGGAGCATGTCCAGGAGGACGGAATGCCGGAGCCGGTCGACGACAGGGCCCGGACCGGCTGGCGGCGCTGCGAGCGCTGCGGCGGTGTGATCGTGCCCCTCAGGCCAGGCTCCACTCGGGAAGGCCCTCGGACCCCAGTCCTGCTCTGGACAAGGAGGCGGCTCCTTTGGCGAGATAAACTGTGTTGCGCCTTCTCGTCGACCCGCAGGCCTCCAGCAAGGAGCCGACCGCTGCCTACCGGCTGGAGGCGAGCCCCAAGCCACTCTCGCTGCCACCGTCTCCGCCGGTGGGTCGGCGACCGGCGTAGCCTGCATCTGTCCAGAGACCCCCATGCCCGCGCTCGCGAAGCCTCACGACTCCCTGTTCCGTCTGCTCGTCGCCGATCCCGGACGCGCTGCCGTGCTGCTCGCCGACTACCTGCCGCCCGAGGTCACCGAACGGCTCGACCTCGACTATCCGCCGGAGCACATCGAGGGCACCGCCATTGACGGCGAAGGCCGGGCCACCCAGGCCGATGCCATCTTCCGCGTGCGGCTGAAGGACGGCGACTCCGCCCGGATCTACGTGCTCCTCGAGCACAAGTTGCAGCCCGATGCCCGCACCCCCCTGCAACTGTGGCGCTACATCCTGCGGCTCTGGATCGCGGAGATCGAGAGCGGGGAGCGGCCGCCTGGGCGGCTGTCGCTGATCATCCCCATGGTCTTCTTCCACGGCAGCGGGCCCTGGAACGTGCCCCTCTCGATCACGGCGATGATCGAGGCTCCGGCGGGGCTCGAGCACCTCGCCCGCAACCTCGGGGCGTACATCCTCCACCGCCTGCCCGAGAGGGCCCCGGACAGACTCTCGAGCCGGGCGGACGTAGCCGGCGTGCTGCTCGCGCTGGTCCTGGTGTTCGCCAAGAAGAAGATCACCGACGGGGAAGCCGACACCATGGCGAACAGCATTGACGATAGCGAATTGGGGCTGTACGTGCTAAAGTACATAGCAGAGAAATTGAGCCTGTCGCCGGAGCGGCTGGAAGCTGCGCTCAGGCGGGTGGGCAAGGAGCCGGAAGCCGTGGAGGCACTGATGGGAACTGCAGCCCAAGCTTGGCTTGAACAGGGCGAAGCTAGAGGCGAAAAGCGGGGAATGGCCGCTGGCATCGCTGAGGGCAAGGCCGCTGGCATCGCTGAGGGCAGGGCCGTTGGAATCGCCCAGGGAATGACCGGAGGCAAGTCCGAGGCACTCGCCCGGCTACTCAAGCGCCGCTTCGGCCCTCTGCCTGACAAGATCCAGGCGCACATTGCCGCTGCTACCCTCGATCAGCTCGACCGCTGGCTGGACGCCGTATTGGATGCGCCCACCCTCGGCGCGGTCTTTGGCGGGACCCTGGACCACCGATAACCCGATTGCACGCGGTCGTGCAACACCGGATGCACGCACTCCCCACACGGTCTTCGACACGTTCGCCAGCCCCCTCTGTGGCATCCACCCTCTGCGTCTCATAAGAAAGTACCTGGGCCGTTACACGCTTTCTCCGCCCAAAAGTCAACGGCCCATCCCCCTGCTGATCCTTCTCCGCTACCCAAAGTACCTGGGCAGTTACCGAAGATCTTCCGGGCTTCTGCAAGAGCGCCCCACTGGACGAGGTGCGTCGACATGGGCACGTCCTGACCCCTGGTCGTTATGTCGGAGCGGGGCCCCGGCCAGATGACGATGAGCCGTTCCCCGAGAAGATGAACCGGCTGGTCGGAGATCTGCGAGCGCAACAGGCTGAGGCGTCGAAGCTGGATGCGGCAATCGAGAAGAACCTCAAGGCGTTGGGTTTCTGGGAGCGAGGGGTGCGCGAATGACAGTCTTGGAACTGATCGATGTTCTTGGGAGATATCCGCGAGCCCTGCTTGTTGCGGTGGATGGCTGCGAAAATGGTTACGGTGACCTGTGTTCCGACCGAATGCCATTGAAGCCGATCAGCCCAAATAGGGGAACGGAATCTTGGGCTGGATGGCCGGTGACCCCGAATCGTCGGCCCGACGGAAGCGGAGTACCGCCGAAACTGTCGAAGCGCTGGTCTTGCGCCACGCATCTGGGTGAGTGTGGCGCAGAAGGCAGTGCATGATCGACTATGGGAAGTATCGTGCGTCCCTGGAGCGCCTGGAGGAGCAGTACGCGAATCATCGCCGCGAGAACCCGGCACTTTCCGATCTGGACCGCGAAGGCATCGCCGAATCTGTCATCCAGCGTTTCGAAAGGGGATTATATACGAAATTACCCGGACTCCGTTGACAGGGTGGGTAATCTGCTGTAACATGATATTGGATCAAGGAATTAGAGCATGGCGAAGGGCCCGGGAAAGAATCATCGCCAAGGGATTTCGCTCGTGCAGTTCCTGCAGCGGTACCCGACGGATGCGGAGGCCGAGGAGTGGTTCGTCCAGCAGCGCTGGCCGTCTGGCATCCGCTGCCCGTTCTGCGGTTCCCGAAACGTCCAGACCGGCTGTCGGCACGCGATGCCGTACCGGTGCCGAGAGCAAGCCTGTGGCCGGAAGCGGT
Source organism: Bryobacterales bacterium (assembly GCA_965205085.1). GTDB lineage: Bacteria > Acidobacteriota > Terriglobia > Bryobacterales > UBA6623 > VXMF01. The sequence continues at coordinate 94,855 of OZ242039.1, forward strand.
TCAGCACGAAATCCCGTTCCGTCATGGAGGGTTCGAAGCTCGGCTACCGGACTTGGCTCGTTGCCATGTTCTTGCTTCGTACCAACCTGAAGGGCGTTTCCTCGATGAAACTGCACCGGGACCTCGGCGTGACGCAGAAAAGCGCGTGGTTTCTAGCCCATCGCATCCGCGACGCATGGTCGCAAGTCGGTCACACCGGTCCGTTCAGGGGTCCGATCGAGGTAGACGAGACCTACTTGGGGGGCAAGCGGGCCAACCTGAGCAACAGTCGGCGCAGAAACTTGAGCGGCCGGGGTCCGGTGGGCAAGACGGCGGTCGTGGGAGCGAAAGACCGCGACAGCAATCGAGTGGCGGCCAAGGTGGTCGAGTCCACGGATAAGGAGACCTTGCAGCGATTCGTCAAGGACTGGGCGGATGAGCAGGCAACCGTCTACACCGATGATGCACGGGCCTACGAATCGCTGGCCTTCGAGCACGATACAGTGAAGCACTCGCTCAGCGAATATGTCCGCGGTGAGGTGCATACGAATGGTATCGAGTCGTTGTGGTCGATGCTGAAGCGGGCCCATAAGGGGACCTTCCACAAACTGAGTCCGAAGCACTTGGATCGGTACGTGCAGGAATTTGCAGGCCGGCATAATGTGCGGCCACTGGACACGCTGCAGCAGATGGGGTCCCTGCGGGCGGGGATGGATCCCAAGCGATTGCGGTACAAGACACTGATCCAGGACAACGGACTTTCCAGCGGGGCCCGGGCGTGAGTGCGGCGGCCGCCGGGCTGCGATGCGGTGGAATCACCGGAGCAGCGACTGGTAGCAACGAGTCGGTTGGCAGCGCGATCAAGCGTCGGAATGTCCGGCCTGAGCGAGGTCGACCGCGTCCGGCTTGCACTCCCAACCTTGCCGTCGTTGCCGGTAGCGACGGACCGTTGAGCAGCGACCGGATAACGGAATCGACGGGGCTTGGCAGGATCAGCTTGCGAGCAACGCTTCCCGTCACGCCAGCGTCTCGGTAGACGGGAAGGAGGCCGGACATGGAGCCGGAAGCGCCGCACCAGCAACCCGAGATTCCTACGATCCAGCTCATCCATCCGCGTTACCAACCGACGCGGGAGGAACTCGCCGAAGCCCTGTCGGTGGAGGCCACACTGGAAGAACTGGGCCAGGTCGTCACGCGGACGGTGAAGGTGCAATACTACAAGCCGAACCGAGCACGACGGTAAGCTGGATCAAGCGGAATCCGGGTAATCTCATATATAATCCCCTTTCGAAACCTGCTACGACTGCTTGTGGAAAGTGTTGAAGCGTCACCTGATGGAGCACTTCGGCATCGCCGACCCGCCCAATAGCCCTAAGCCAATGTTCCGCATCGCGCACGAGAGTCTGCCCTTCTTGGCGCCTGCCGAGCAGTGGCTGCGTAATGCCGATGCTCGGACTAGTACAGCGTACGACTACGATGGCGAGAAAGCCAAGGCTTGCCTGGCGATTGTGTCGGGCTTTATCGAGGATGCCATCGACCTATACGAGACGATGACCGGCAGGAGCTGGCAATGAATGTGGCCGTTGACCTCACGACCGAGGAGCAGCACATCGTGCAGAGGTTGCTGGCCAGTCATCTCCCGGATACCGAAGCTTGGGTGTACGGCTCCCGGGTAAAGTGGACGTCCCGTCCCCAATCTGACCTCGACTTGGTAGTTTTTGCGAAGTCCGGGCAAGAGCGTGCGGTGTCGGACTTACGGGAGGCACTCGATGAGAGCGATCTCCCGTTTCGGGTGGACTTGTTCGTTTGGGATGAGGTGCCGGACTCGTTCCGGAAGCAGATCGAGCGAGAACATGTGGTTCTGTCCGAATCGCTAGTAGGTACTGAGAAATGGTCGAGGCAACAATTCGGCGAATGTATTGTAATGAATGACGAAACCTATTCACGAAAAGAGGCATGGACATTCGTTAATTATCTCGAGACAGGTGGCATTACAGATAATCTAATTGTTGAGATTCAGTACCTGAATCTCAACAACAAAGTCAAGCTTCCAACTCGTGCACGTCGCAAAGTCCAAGCGGGCGATATCGTGTTCTCGACTGTACGGCCAAATCAGAGGCATTTCGGATTCCTGCGAGACGTTCCAGAGAACTTCCTCGCATCTACTGGTTTCGCTGTCTTTCGTGCACGCGAAGACGTTGCCGACACGGGTTTCGTCTATCGGTTCCTTACGCAGGCTGGAATCGTTGACCAACTCCACACTATCGCCGAGCACAGTACATCAGCTTATCCCTCAATAAGGCCAGCCGATATCAAGAGTCTGGACATTGACCTTCCTCCCCTTTCTGAACAACGTGCCATCGCACACATCCTTGGTACACTGGACGACAAGATCGAGCTAAACCGCCGGATGAACGCGACGCTGGAGGGGATGGCGAGAGCACTGTTCAAGGACTGGTTTGAGGATTTCGGGCCCGTGCGGGCCAAGATGGAAGGGCGCGACACTGGGTTGCCGAAGGAGGTCGCCAGCCTGTTCCCAGACCGGTTGGTGGATTCCGAAGATGGAGAGGTTCCGTACGGGTGGAGTACTTGGAGTCTTCAACAAATCACGAGCCACTACAAGCAAACTCTCTCTCCATGGTTCGAACCGGACACAGAGTTTGACTTATTCAGTATTCCTGCGTATGACGAAGGTGAAAACCCCAATAGAGTAACGGGTAAAAGTATCAAAAGCAATAAAATTATCGTTCCACCTTGTGCAGTGCTATTATCAAGACTGAATCCAGCTATTAGTCGTGTCTGGATCCCGGAGAGGAGCCAAGAATTAAGGCAAATATGTTCAACAGAGTTTGTCGCTTTTACTGCACGGTACCCAGCAACTCGAAGTCTCTTGTTTGCAATGTTCACAAGCAGACAGTTTCAAGAAAAGATAGAATCGATGGTTACAGGAACTTCAGGGAGCCACCAACGTATTCCTATCCATGAGTTGAACTCTCTCAATGTGATAGCAGGTTCGCCCCAGTTAATGACTTCATTTGATGTGCTGGTGACTCCAATCATGGAGCAAATTATTGATGCTCGTATCGAGTCACGTATACTAGCGGAAGTCAGAGATGCCCTTCTCCCACAGCTGGTTTCTGGACAGATGAGAATTTCTGATTCGACGTAACTAGTGTCTGCCCGAAAACCCTAGAAATCTTTTGATATCAGTGATATAATAGTGATTTGACGGCCCCAAGAAAGCGGTTTTCAGGCGCTTGGGGGCTGAATCGGGCCAGAAACGGCCCATCTTCAGAGGACGGGAAAACCCTGATGCGCGAAATTCACCAACGACAACTGCAGATCGGTCAGGTGTCGATCGAGAAGATGGAGATCGAACTCGATTGTCGCGACGACACGACGGCGGTCCTGCGCGGTTTGCAGCATCTGTTCTGTACGCCGGCGGTCTACACGCAGGTGATGGGCCTGCTGGAGAAGCACTTGCTGGCCCACGTCAAGCGGGGGGTCGGTCGACCGGGGCTGGACCTGTGGCAGATTCTGGTGCTGGGGCTGCTCAAGGAGGGTCTCAACCTGGACTTCGACCGGCTCCGCAACCTGGCCAATCACCACGACCAGGTGCGCCAGATGCTGGGCCACGGCGTGTTCGACGAGACCCGCTACAAGCATCAGCGCCTGCTCGACAATGTCTCCCTGCTGACGCCGGAGTTGCTGGCCGCGATCAACAAGGTTCTGGTGCAGGAGGGCCACACGGTGCTGGAGCACAGCGCGGGGGAGGCCTTGCGCGGGCGGTGTGACTCGTTCGTGGCCGAGACCGACGTGCACTATCCGACCGACGTCTCGCTGTTGTGGGATGCCATGCGATGTTTGCTGAAGTGTCTGGGGCGGCAGGCCGGTCCGCACGGCGTGACGGGCTGGCGGCAGTGGCAGAAGCAGGCCCGCAAGGTGCGCTCACTGTTCCATGCGGTGCGGCAGACGCGCCGGGCCACGCGTCCCCGGGTGGTGGCCTATCTGCGCACCTGCAAGGACTTGGTCAGCCGCGCCAAAAGCAGTCTGAAGGCCTTGGAGGAGGCAGGAATGAAGAAGTCCAGGATCCAGCAAATCAAGGACTTGATTGCCCATGCAGAGCGTCAGATCGACCAGTCCGAGCGGCGGCTGCTGGAAGGCGAGAAGATTCCGCAGGAGGAGAAGGTGTTCTCGATCTTTGAGCCGCACACGCGCTGGATCTCGAAGGGCAAGGCCGGCTGTCCGGTGGAGCTGGGCGTGCCGGTCTGCGTGGTCGAGGACCAGCACCAGTTTCTGCTGCACCACAAGGTGCTGTGGGAAGGCGGCGACGTGGACATCGCGGAGCCGATTATCGAGGAGACGCAGGAGCTGTTCCCGGACTTGCGGGCGTGCAGTTTTGACCGCAACTTTCACAGTCCGGAGAATCGGATCAAGCTGGACAAGCTGCTGGATCTGAATGCGCTACCGGCGAAGGGCAAGTTGAGCGCGGCCCAGCGGGAGCGGGAGGCCGAGGAGTCGTTTCGGAAGGCGCGGCGGCAGCACTCGGCGGTGGAGGCGGCGATCAATCATCTGGAGCATCACGGACTGGACCGGGTGCGGACGATGGGCAAGGCAGGCTTCGAGCGCACCGTGGCGCTGGCGGTGTTGGGGGCCAACCTGCACCGCCTGGGACGGGTCCTGCTGCAAGCGGACCGCGAGGCTGCCCAGTGCAGCCTGGCGGCCTGAAGCGGTTTCGGGCCCCCCGCCGGGAGCCGGGCCACGGCCCGGCAGGGGGAGCTGTGTCTGATCGGCCAAAGCGGCGGTTGAGAGCCCTCAGAACGGCTGCAAATGCGGCCTTGAGGTGAAGTGACAGGCACTCAGACGGACCTAATCAGGCCTAATCCAACCATTTGTCATCGATATTGTTTTCACCTTCGAGCGAGACCTCGTGCCCAATAAGGGTTTTCTGGCAGACACTAACTAGTGTCTGCCAGAAAACCCTAGAAATCTTTTGATATCAGTGGTATAATGGTGATTTGACGGCCCCAAGAAAGCGGTTTTCAGGCGCTTGGGGGCTGAATCGGGCCAGAAACGGCCCATCTTCAGAGGACGGGAAAACCCTGATGCGCGAAATTCACCAACGACAACTGCAGATCGGTCAGGTGTCGATCGAGAAGATGGAGATCGAACTCGATTGTCGCGACGACACGACGGCGGTCCTGCGCGGCTTGCAGCATCTGTTCTGTACGCCTGCGGTCTACACGCAAGTGATGGGCCTGCTGGAGAAGCACTTGCTGGCCAACGTCAAGCGGGGGGTCGGTCGACCGGGGCTGGACCTCTGGCAGATCCTGGTGCTGGGGCTGCTCAAGGAGGGCCTCAACCTGGACTTCGACCGGCTCCGCAATCTGGCCAATCACCACGACCAGGTGCGCCAGATGCTGGGCCACGGCGTGTTCGACGAGACCCGCTACAAGCATCAGCGCCTGCTCGACAATGTCTCCCTGCTGACGCCGGAGTTGCTGGCCGCGATCAACAAGGTTCTGGTGCAGGAGGGCCACACGGTGCTGGAGCACAGCCCGGGGGAGGCCTTGCGCGGGCGGTGTGACTCGTTCGTGGCCGAGACCGACGTGCACTATCCGACCGACGTCTCGCTGTTGTGGGATGCGATGCGATGTTTGCTGAAGTGTCTGGGGCGGCAGGCCGGTCCGCACGGCGTGACGGGCTGGCGGCAGTGGCAGAAGCAGGCCCGCCGGGTGCGCTCACTGTTCCATGCGGTGCGCCAGACGCGACGGGCCACGCGTCCCCGGGTGGTGGCCTACCTGCGCACCTGCAAGGACTTGGTCCGCCGCGCCACGAGCAGTCTGAAGGCTTTGGATGAGGCAGGAATGAAGAAGTCCAGGATCCAGCAAATCAAGGATTTGATTGCCCATGCAGAGCGTCAGATCGACCAGTCCGAGCGGCGGCTGCTGGAAGGCGAGAAGATTCCGCAGGAGGAGAAGGTGTTCTCGATCTTCGAGCCGCACACGCGCTGGATCTCGAAGGGCAAGGCCGGCTGTCCGGTCGAGCTGGGAGTGCCGGTCTGCGTAGTCGAGGACCAGCACCAGTTTCTGCTGCACCACAAGGTGCTGTGGGAAGGCGGCGACGTGGACATCGCGGAGCCGATTATCGAGGAGACGCAGGAGTTATTCCCGGACCTGCGGGCGTGCAGTTTTGACCGCAACTTTCACAGTCCGGAGAATCGGATCAAGCTGGACAAGCTGCTGGATCTGAATGCGCTACCGGCGAAGGGCAAGTTGAGCGCGGCCCAGCGGGAGCGGGAGGCCGAGGAGTCGTTTCGGAAGGCGCGGCGGCAGCACTCGGCGGTGGAGGCGGCGATCAATCATCTGGAGCATCACGGACTGGACCGGGTGCGGACGATGGGCAAGGCAGGCTTCGAGCGCACCGTGGCGCTGGCGGTGTTGGGGGCCAACCTGCACCGCCTGGGACGGGTCCTGCTGCAAGCGGACCGCGAGGCTGCCCAGTGCAGCCTCGCGGCCTGAAGCGGTTTCGGGCACCCCGCCGGGAGCCGGGCCACGGCCCGGCAGGGGGACCTGTGTCTGATCGGCCAAGGCGGCAGTTGAGAGCTCTCAGAACGGGTGCAAATGCACCCTTGAGGTGAGATGACAGGCATTCAGAGGAACCAAATCAGGCCTAATCCAACCATTTGTCATCGATATTGTTTTCGCCTTCGATCGAGACATCGGGCCCCAAAAGGGTTTTCTGGCAGACACTAACTACCCAGGTTTTCGGCCTGAGTTCGCATTTCTAGCAGAGCTTGTGTTGTGACGTGCGCAGCATGCGGCGAGTGGCGGAGACCGGCTGCCGTCGCAGGCCGTCTACTGCCCGCTGGGGGGAGGCTGGAGGCCAGGCCCACCCGCTCCAGCGGGGCCGCCGGCCCCGGGAGCAGAGTCTCGATCGGCTTCAGCCCCTGCTTGCGCGCCGTCGACAGCACACTGCGGAGCTTGACGAACTCCTGGGCCCCTTGCAGTGAACGGAACCCTCCCAAGATCGCCCATTGCACATCGAATCGCAACGGCGGGGAAGAAGGCCCTTGGAGTAGGTGGCTGAACTGGTACCAGAGGAAGGCAGGCGGGGTGGACCTGTCAAAGCGACGCTCCGGGGGTGGCCGTTACGCGAGGGTGGCAGCGGGATCTGGCCCGAAAGGGCGGCCGTACCACAGGGGAGCTGGCGGGCTGGGCCCGCCAACTCGAGAGGGGGAAGTGCGTCGGGGAGGGGCCGCGTTGCGGTCCTGATGAGAGAGGAGAGGGTTCCGGGACTGCGGGTGGCGGGTCGATGCCGGCCGCGAGACAGTCGTCGCGGAAGATCTCGTACGGAGTGCGGTAGCCCAGCACCTTGCGGGGGCGGTGGTTGAGCCGGTTGACGGCTTCCTGCAGCCATTGGGGGGCGAGCGTGCGCAGGTTCTCGTCTTGGGCACGAACTGGCGCAGGAGGCCGTTGGTATGTTCATTGAGGCCCCGCTCGCAGGAGCGGTAGGGCCGGGCAAAGAAGAGGTCGGTCTCGAGCGCCTCGGCGGTCTGGAGGTGGCCGGCGAACTCCTTCGCGTTGTCGCAGGTCAGGGTGGGGGCCAGGGCCGGGAACGGCTGCGGCAGGTTCTGCATCGCGTCGCCCACCAGGGCGGCGGCCTTCCGGCTCACTGTCTGAGCAAGCAGGTCCTTCGACTTCCTTTCCACGAGCGTGACGGCGGCTCCTTTATGGGCCTTGCCGATGATCGTGTCGGCCTCCCTGTCCCCGTAGCGCTGCTTCGAGTCGACGACCGCGGGGCACTTGCTGATGTCCCTGCGGCCCGGGATGCATCCGCGGCCGGCGCTGCCCCGGCTGGCCTTGCAGCGGCGCGGCTTGCCGCGCTGCCGCAGGTAGGTGTAGAGTGAGCCGCCTTGGGCGCGGTCCTGGCGAATCCGCTGGTAGAGCCACGAGAAGCTGACCGACACCGCCCCGACCCGCTTCAGGTAACCAGCCAGCTGCTCGGGGCTCCAGGCGCGCTGGAGCCGGTCAGAGATGAGGTTCCAGATCGCTGGATGGAGCTTGCGCGGGCCGGTGACGGCCCGCTGGCGGCGCTCTCGAGCGAGTTGCTGGGCCTGGTCATGGTGATAGCCGGAGCGGCCGGCGTACCGCTGGAGTCCGCGACAGACGGTGGACTTGTGACGCTGGAGTTGAGCGGCGATGGCGGTGACCGAGAATCCCTGCTGGTGCAAGGCCTGGATCTGGCAGCGCTCGTCGTAATTGCAGGTGGCGGAGCTTCTGAGGCATAGCGATTTGTCCCCTAGGATAGGCTAATCAGGACCTTAGGCCCTTCCGCTCGCTGTTGCGCTTTCTAGTGCAAGCGGCAATATGATTACGGGAACCATCTTCTCCGACAGCCCGATCAAGCTCTTGCCCAAGTGGTTCCTGGCAATTTGCTTGGACACCTGTCACAGCAAGGGCATCTCGAGCGTGCAATTGGCCAAGACCCTGGGCATCAAGCAGCAGACAGCCTGGTATATACAACGCATTCGCCATGCAGCCGGCACCGGAGCCTCTGAGTTGTTGGGGGGCAAAGTCGAAGTGGATGAGACCTACATCGGAGGCAAGGAAAAGAACAAGCACGTCAGCAAGCGGACCCCGGGAACGCAGGGCCGCAGCACCAGGACCAAGGCGGTCGCCTTCGGCATGACGGAACGAGGGGGGCAAGTGGTCGCCTTCCACGTCCAGGGGGCGAAGGCGTCGGACATCCTGCCCCATTTCACCGAGCAGATGGCGCGCGGCTCGATCGTCCACGCCGACGAGTCGGCGAGCTATACCTCTCTGGCCAGTTTCTATTCGCTGTCGCGAGTGAACCATCAGCGCGCGGAGTATGTCCGTGGCCAGGCCCATACGAACAGCATCGAGAGCGTCTGGGCCCTAGTGAAGCGTGTCTATGTGGGGATTCATCACTTCTGGAGTATCCAGCATACGCAGCGCTACCTCAATGCGTGCAAGTTCCGGCTCAATCATCAGAAGGAATCGGTGGAGGCGCGCTGGAGTGCCTGGCTGGAGGCCGGGCGGGAGACGCGGCTGACCTACAAGGGCTTGATCGCCTGCACGGCCCACTGACTGCGGCGCGGAAACCGCACCGCAGTGAGGTTCTGACTGTCGGAGCCGGTGCCGATGGTGCTCGCTCGGAGGTCGGTTGGCGGCCGGGACGCCCGGCTGGGCACCAGGCCCTGATTGCGCAGACGAGAGCGGAAACTGCTACCATGGCAGGCCTCCAGTGCATCCAAGCGGCTTGTCCGCCCCTGCGTTGGGCGGGCGCGGCCGAGCGAGCCAGCCCTGAGTGACTGATCGCGGACAACTCGCAGAGCATCAAGGGGGTAGGTCCCTTCGGTCTTCGCGAACAGCTGGGGTAATGCGGGACTTGATGCGGGCAAGCCGGACCTGGTCCGGTTGATTGATTCGAGCAGCGTGTAATTGATGCGTGGAGCTTGTCGAAACTTGCAGCCGTCGGGATGACGCACTGTTGTCGACACCGCCGGCTTGGTTCCACCACTCGGGCAGTTTGACTCCGTTTGGGAATGCTGGCCTTTCGCGAGATCTTCCCGTCGCGGCAGAGGCGGAGCCGGTCCACGGGGACACGGTTCCCGCCCATGTGGGATGATGATGCCAACATGCGTTGCATTCAAATGGTTCGGGGGCCAATGTGCATCGTGATTGCGGCTCATTGTGTGGCTGGCGGACCGTCCGCAGAGATTTCGTTCGAAAAGCAGGTCATTGACCTCGGACGCAACGAATCCTGTGCCGTAGCCGACTTCAATGGCGACGGCTTCCTAGACATCGTTTCCGGCGAGAACTGGTTCCAGGGACCTGATTTTCGGCGCCACAAGTTTCGCTCCCTTCTGACCTGGAACAACTATATTGACGATTTCAGCGACCTTCCGTTCGATGTGGATCGTGACGGCAACGTCGATGTCGTCAGCGTTGGTTGGGGCACTCGAAGCATCGCTTGGTGGCGGAACCCGGGGCGTGCGGCGGGCGAGTGGAAGCAACACGCCGTGCATAGCGGACTCCCCGTGGAGTTCGCTCTCCTTGTCGACCTGGACAATGATGGCGAGGCGAGGGAGGTGTTGCCGCAGTTCGGCGGCCGTCAAGCTCGCAAGACTGCATGGTTTGAATTGCGTGACAGGGAAGGGGCGTGGTCCGAACGGCGCGTACAGAACGCCGCCGACGGACACGGGATCGGGGCTGGGGATGTGAATGGCGACGGCCGGACGGACATCCTCACTCCAGCGGGTTGGCTCGAGGCTCCTGCAGATCCCCGACGCATACCGTGGACGATGCACCCGGAGTTCTCGTTTGACGAGAGTGTCGGATTCCTCCATGTCCATGACGTGGACCGCGACGGCCTGAACGACATTCTTACGACGTACGCTCACGACTACGGCATCTTCTGGCTGAGGCAGCACCGTGGCCCTGACGGCAAGCGTGGTTGGGAGCGGAAGCTGATCGACGAGGCTTGGTCGCAAGCACATGCGTCGACGCTCGCCGACCTGACAGGTGACGGGCACCCCGAACTGATTACCGGCAAGCGACTGTATGCCCACAACGGTAAGGATGCCGGAGGGAGGGAACCACTGGGCCTGTACTGGTACGAGTTCGTCGAGACGGAAAGGCAGTGGGAGTGGGTCAGGCACATCATCCACTACGGCGGCCGAGTGGGCGGCGGGATGCAGATCCCCGTCGTCGACATTGACGGCGATCAGGATCTGGACATCGTTGTCGCCGGCAAGGGCGGAGTGTTCCTGTTCAGAAACCTCACCCGGTGAAGGGCAGTAGCCCAATGGCGAGAAGAAACGCACGCAGCGGGAGGGTTCCTCGGAGCGGAAGCGATGTTGATCTATCTCCCGTAGTTTCGCGTTCTCGTCATCCGGAGACCGGTATCAGGGGGCAGTTATGGGCGTCGGGTCGGTGGGCTTGACAGACGTTTCACCGTTCGGATCCTTGGGGGACGGGGCTTCAACGGCGATGAAGACCGCGTTGGAGTCTACACCCCCGACCTGAACGACCAAGGGAACGGAGTCGCCGGTCGGCACAGAGCCGACCAGGACAAACTCGACCCGGTAGAGACCCACGAAGGAAGGCACCAAGATCGAGGTCCTGGCCGGAGTTGAGATGCTGCCGACCCGAACGCTGACATGCTCGGTGGTCACGGAGAGGGGATTGGCTACGGCCGCCACCCCGGTCGGTGGGGGATTGGTGACCGGCCCCAGACCTGTGGCGTAGATCTCGATGGTCTCTCCCGGCCGCGCCGGCCGGGAGTTGAAGAAGCTCTTGGTGGGCGCTGCGGCGAGTTGTCCGCTGGAGGCGATGAACGCCGCGGCTTGGCCCAGTTGATCCAGAACGTAAACTCCCGGACTTACCTTGGCGAGGGGCACCACCACTTCCGGACTCGTCTCTTTCCCGACCGTGACGGTGAGTTTCGCCTCGGCAAGCCCGCTGAGTTCCCACGGAACCTGGAAATTGCGCTGTCCGTACGAGGCCAGCAACTGCGGTGCGAGGACCGAGCTGTTGAAGGTCATGGAGCCTCCGCCAAGCTTGACCGGCAACGGGTAGGCCGATGCAATCTCTGTGGTCTCGGCCAGCCCGACTCCGAAGGCAGTCGCCAACGTGCCCGGAGCGAGCCCTGCGCCTGCCTGAAGACTGGCACCGTTTACGACCCTGCCCTGCGAAATGCTCGGGGGCGGTTGGGGTGCTTCGATCCGGTAGACAACACTTGCGTCCGCAAAATAAACCTCGCCGGCCTCGTCCTCCCCGAACGTCCGGATGTTGAAGGCAGTCTCGCGTGGACCCTGCCTGATCCAGGTGTCGTCTTGCTCGACTGCGCCGAACAGGTCACCGGTACAGTAGTCTGCGAAGAAATAGATTCCGGTCAGTTGCGGAAACCGTGTGCCGCGGTACCGGTATCCCCCGGTCACGGATCCACCGCAATTCCCTCCGTCGTTCCTGTACTCCACGATCGGCAACACGACAGAGCCGTCGTTGCAGTTTGTCGTTGGCTGGAAGCAGAGGGACCCTTCCATCAGGCACCAGCCGTAGTTCTCGCCTCCAGTACTGCTGGCTGGCTGGAACGAGATCTCTTCCATGCGATTCTGGCCCACGTCCGCGATGAACATGTCTCCCGTGAGCCTGTCGAAGCTGAACTTCCATGGATTCCGTAAGCCGTAGGCCCAGATTTCCGGCTTCGCTCCCGCCGTCTTCACGAACGGGTTGGACTCCGGTACCGTTCCGGGAGCACCTTTGTCGACGTCGATCCGCAGTATCTTGCCGAGAACACTGGTGAGATCCTGTCCGGCTCCGAATGGGTCTCCCGCCCCGCCTCCGTCGCCCATCGCGATGTAGAGGTAGCCGTCCGGTCCGAAGTGGATCTGGCCGCCATTGTGGTTCCGCCTTGGCTGGACAGATCGAAAGAAGACTGTCTCCGAAGCCGCATCTGCGATGTTCGAAGCTGGGGAGACCCTAAAGCGAGACACGACGGTGTGGCCGTTAAGGTCGGTGTAGTTGACGAACATGTACCCGTTCGATGAGTAGTGAGGGTGGAAGGCCGCGCTGAGCAGACCTCGCTCACCTCCGGCCCGTACTCGGTCGCGGATATCAAGGAACGGAGTGTTCTGCAGCGTTCCGCTCTCGATAATCATGATGCGACCGGCCTGCTCTGTGATGAACAGGTGCCCCGACCCGTCGCCGGCATGGGTAATCGAAGTCGCATTGGCCAATCCACGAGCGATTTCCGCGAACAGGAGGTCATCCAGCGGTATCCGGGCTTGTACCTGTGCTAGGAGGACCACCGTCCCGATAACAAGTTGGCTGATGACTCGATGCACGTTCTTGATTATGAACTGCCGGTTGCAACAGGAAGTGCGGCAGTACTGGATAGGCCCAGGTTCCTGCCTGCCCCTAGTGTTCCTGCACAAGGTGATTGTGGGTGAGCAGGTTTGAGTCTAATGCGGTCAGTGGCAGCGTTTGAAGCGTACAGGGGTGGCGAGCGCGGCAGGTCCCGAGCCGGGTTGCGCTGATTCGCATCAGGCGTCTCGGCAGCCACAAAACTGTTCTGTGGGATTGCATCCATAGCCCCCCTGGCTGGCCAGTGTCCTAGGTGGAGGGCCCTTGGCTCCGGGAGAAGGAACGATGAAGAAACGCATCGAGCGGCTGCCGGAGGCCGAGTGCCAGAGTCTTGAGGAGGCCGTTCGCAACGCGCGGACAGGCGCCGGAAGGCGCGTCGGGCGGTCTGCCGCCGCCAGTCGATGCGGACGGGCCAACGGGTCTGACTGCCGGGAAGGTCCGCCAATGGTGGGTGCTGGGCAGCATGGAAGTGGCCCTCTACGGCCGCGGCGGCGCGAGACGCAGACACAGAGGGACGTGAAGGGCGGGGACGGGAGCCGGGAAGCGGATCTGAGCGGCGCGCAAGCGACCATGCTGCGTCACTCCTCCGCAGTCCGGAGTCAAGTTCGTGGCGGCCCGGAGCAGGTGTGCGAGACGTGTTGATGCCGAGCCGGAACTATTCCCCGCGAAGTCTCCCGGAGTCGACCAAGGGGCGGCCGAAGGAGAAGGACGGCGGAGGCGGGGTAAGGGAGCAGATCGGGGTATGGAGGGAGTATGGAAGGGGAGAAGCGGTGAAGGCGCGGGAGCAACGCAGGGCGGGTGGCTGTCCAGGGACGCAGGCCCCGAGGCAATCGCATGACATTTTCTTCACATGTGAACTTGACGACATGGGGAAATCATGGTAAGTTGTATCCCATGGGAGTTGCCGGCAGAGGTTGGCGACTCCCATGGTTAGGTAGTCTGGGGAGCGCACGAGGCTGTCCGGCAGGCAAAGTGGTAAAGAAAGGGAACAACGTGGTGATCAACATGAATCGCAGTGCAATGAAATTCGAGGGGGGGGGATTTTCCTCCTGTTGGTGTTTCTCATGGCGGGACTGGCCGCCTGTGGAGGCGATGAGCCGACGGTAAGGGCACCGGCCAAGACGCCGGTGACGCCGGCGTTCCAGGCGCAGCCGGTGGATGTGGCGCTGGGGGAGAGTGGAGAGACGGTCACGCTGATGACCACGGAGAGTGGGGGATTCACGCTGAACGGGGATGCGTTCGAGAGCGGGGGGACGGTCGAAAGCGAAAGCGGCAACATGTACACGCTGCTGCTGGAGGATGGGACGTGGAGCGCGCGGTACGACGCGCCCGAGGTGGAGGTCAAGCTGGGGAGCCTGGAGGAGACGGTGAAGCTCGTGAAAGGCGAGGATGGGAGCTACATGCTGGGCGAGATGGCGGTGGAGAGCGGGGTAACGAAGCACACGTCAGCAAATGGCAACATGTACACGCTGGTGATGGGGGAGGACGGGATGTGGATGGCGCGGTACGAAGCGCCCGAGGTGGAGGTGAAGCTGGGGAGTCTGGAGGAGACCGTGAAGCTCGTGAAGGGCGAGGACGGGAGCTACAGGCTGGGCGAGATGGCAGTGGAGAGCGGGGTGACGATGTACACGTCAGCGAATGGCAACATGTACACGCTCGTGATGGGGGAGGACGGGATGTGGATGGCGCAATACCAGGCGTCGGAGACGATGCTGGAGTTGGGCACGAGCGGGACGACGGTGACGATCGTGAAGAACGAGGACGGGACCTACACGGTGGGTGGAGAGCCGTTGATGAGCGGGGGGACGTGGACGGCGGGCAACGGCAACATGTACACGCTGGAGATGGGGGAGGACGGGAAGTGGATGGCGACGTACAACCCGATGCGGGTGGAGGTGCAGTTGGGGACAGTCGGCGGCACGGTGACTTTGGTGCGGGCGGAGGACGGCAGCTACTGGCTGGGGGAGACGCCGGTGGAGACGGGGATGACGACGGTGACGACGGCGAACGGGAACGTGTACACGCTGGTGATGGGGGAGGACGGGATGTGGATGGGGAGGTATGAGGCACCGACGACGACGGTGACGCTGGGCACGAGCGGGACGATGGTGACGATCGTGATGCAGGAGGACGGGAGCTGGACGCTGGACGGGGAAGTGTTCCTGAGCGGGGGGCAGCACACGGCGGGGAACGGGAACGTGTACAGGCTGAGTCGGGTGGACGGGGTGTGGATGGCGGAGTATGTGCCGATGACGATGGAGGTGCAGGGGACGGGGGGCCTGCAGGCGGTGAAGCGGGAGGACGGCACCGGCTACGACGTGGACGGGGCGATGCTGGGGAAGGAAGGGATGGGGGACATCGAGACGGAGACGTCGGGTTGGTACCGGGTGGTGATGCAGGACGGGGCGCTGATGGGGACGCGGCTGGACAACGTGGCGGTGAGGAACCCGACGCGATTCAAGACGAAGGGGGTGAGCGCGCATCCGTCGATTCTGGGGGACGACCGGAAGACGGAGGCGAACGAGGATCGGACGGCGCTGGTGGTGGTTGGAGAGAACTACCCGTTCGGGGAGTTGTTGGGGGACGGGGTGTCGCAGACGAAGGGGACGAACTTCGTGGCGGAGGCGCGAGGGAAGTTGATGGAGATCCGGGAGAAGATCGTGGCGGTGCTGGACGTGTTCGACACGGACTCGCAGCGGGACACGCAAGTGGGTCGGCAGTGGGGGACGGAGAGTGCGAACAACGCGCGGACGAACGTGAAGGGAGTGCTGGAGACGGTGTTCGGGTCGGGCAAGTACACGAAGCGGGCACCGGACGACGACGACGCGCTGGGAGCGATCGACGACCTGATCGAGGCGCTGGGGAGCGCGGAGGCGCTGGCGAGGGCGCTGGGGGACGAGGATGTGCTGAAGGGTTCGGCGGGGGCGAGCACGGCGGGGAAGATCTTCGCGGCGACGAAGACCGAATCGACAGTGACGTACGGGGAGCACGGGAACACGCGCTTCGGGACGATCACGCGGCAGGTGCGTGCGAACGCGGCGGGGAACCTGGAGTACGACTTCGACTCGAGTCCGAAGAAGGGGGAGCGGGGAGCGTTTGCCTTCGGGGTGACGGGGGAGACGGCGCGGACGAGGTACGTGCAGACGGCAGGGACAGCGCGGTACGAGGGGCGGACCTTGGCGGTGAGCGGAGCGGGGAAGCAGTACAGCGGGGACATCGAGGTGAGCGTGAACTTCACGACGTCGATGGTGGACGGGCTGGTCACGGAGTTGGTGACGGAGGGAGGGCAGTCGTGGGAGTACCTGTTCGGGGAGGTGGACAGCATCGTGCTGCCGAAGGTCAGGATGACTTCACAGGGGATCTGGAAGGAGAGCGCCGGGAAGGACATGGCGACGGTGGACTTCGGACGGCGGGCGGGGGTGTACCGGCCGCAGATGGTGGACGCGACGTTCAACGGGCGGCTGCTGGGGGGGAACAGCGCGCCGGGAGCGGGCAGCGAGGTGGTGGGGGTGTGGTCGCTGGGAGCGAACACGGAGAGCACGTCGTATCTGGCGGGGGGCTTTGGGGCGGAGCGGGTGGCGGACGAGCCGGTGCGGCGTCCGTCGGTCGACGACGGCACGCAGGTGGACGGCATGATCGTGACTCCCAAGCCTGAGACCATCGCTGCGGACAGCACGTGGACGGAGCTCACCAACGGGCGGCTCACGGCCAAGCCCTCGGAGTGGATCTGGAACTATGTCGGTTCTACGGATCTGACCACGTCGCAGCGAGACACCACGGACGCCGGCCATATCGCGGGCACCAACAGCGTGTACTTCCGCAAGGCTGACACCGGCGAGAACACGTACAGCGCGAAAAACGGGCTCCGCAAGCTGACCGTGCAGATTCCGCTGGCGGACCTGCTGGCGAGCGAGGGCGGCGAGCTCACCATCAACAGTCCCAAGACCTGGGTCCAACACCGCCGGGAGGCAATTCAGGCGGACCGCAAACTGATCGGCGGGCTGGTGGAGATTGGCGGCTTCTGCTGCCAGGCTGTCCCCCAGTCATCAGGTGACCCCGTTCCGACCAGGGTGCAGTCGGAGTGGGGCTTCCTGCCGTTCACGTTGTCCATGGGCCTGTTCTGGGATGTGCGCACCGACGCCCACCCTGCCACGCGTGGCAAGCGGATCTCGGGCCAGACCGTCAATAACTCCCTGGATCAGGTGCCGTGGGACTCGGTCCGCGGCCCCGCCCTGCCGGCGGGTTCCAATCGGTGGACCGTTCCGCACATCAGGGGGGACAGCAGCGCCGCCACCCAAGATGACGATGCGTCGCCGGCGGTGGAGCGCCTCGACGCGGTGCTGGCGGCCTTGAGTTCGCAAGAGGCGTTCGAGGATGCCTTCGACCCGGCCGGGTCGGGTCTGTTCACGATCACCGAGGACGGCAAGGTCAAGTCGTTCCTGGAGGCGAACCATAGCGCCGACGGCAAACTCTACGACAGCGCAGGTGCGAACAAGCTGATCTGGAACACGACGCCGGCGGCGATGTTCAATCAGCGGCGGTGGCAGGTGAAGGCGGCGGTGGGTACGACGGACTACACGCGGTTCGGGGCGTGGCGGATCCAGTGGGCGAAGAACGCGCTGCGAGCGAAGAACTGGCTGCACCACGAGGTGGAGTCGTTCGTGTACAGCCCGCTGCCGGCGGCGACGGCGACCACCCAGGCGCAGTTGCCGGACGGTGGACGGGCGACGTACACGGGCAAGACGGTGGCCTATGTGGGCAGAATGACCAAGCCGGGTGACCCGGCGAACACGGGTGGCTTCGCCGACTACGAGGGCGAGGTGAGCGTGGAGGTGACGTGGAACGCCCACGACCATGACAAGGCCGCTTTCGGTGGCAAGAAGCAGGTTGGTGGCGAGGTGACGACCGTGCTCAGCGACCTGCGGGACGTCGAGACGGGGGACTACCTGTATCACAATGGCAACGAAGTCCGGCGGATGACGTCCACGAAGGTTGGTTTCTCGACCGACGCCCCTTACTACGACAAGTCCAAGACCACCACCAAGGAAAACACTCCCGACGACCATGTGCTGAACTATACGTCGACCTTCTCGGCTGACCTTCCCAACTACCAGAAGGGACTACTGAACAAGTTCAAGATCGACTACCGGGACTCGTCGGTGGCCCAGGGGGAGGCGCGGCCGTTCCTGTTTGAGTTCACCTTCGTGGGTCGGTCGCCGGAGGGGCCGCTGGGGGTGATGGGGCGCTACACGTTCGTGACCGAGTTTAACGGGGCCCGACACAGCCACACCTTCAACAAGTTCGGGACCACGAAGGATGAGTCGTCCGCCATTGAGAAATCGTTGATGATCGTCGGAGCGTTCGGCGCGGACCTTCCGTAGGGCGGGCCGGTCCCGGACGGCGCGGGAACGACAGGGGGGAGCGGGCAGCCGCTCCCCCCTTTATGTTTGGGGGCGGGAACCGGGTTGGGTGAAAGGCTGGGTTTCGAATGCATGAAAGTGGGGTCCGTAGAGCTTCCCGTGGCTCCAGCGAGGGTGGAATGGTCTAGTGTTCCGTCACTGAGTGATTTTCGGATAAATGGACTTGAGTTTGCAGCGGGCATCGTCGACGGTCATGTGCCAGTTCACCGCCCGCTCTTGCGCGTTGGTACGCGTCGCCCAAGCCGTCGCCTCCGTCCGCAAATCCTCCAACTCGCCTAGCCGTCGCCCCCGCAGACACTGCCGCGTAAAGCAACTCAGTTCGCATTCGGCCACATTCAGCCAACTGCCATGCTTCGGGGTGTAGCGCAACTCCAGCCGCTGCAGGATCGCTTCCGCCCGCTTCGCCCCGAACGCCTCGTACAAGGCCCCCGGCTTGTGCGTGTTGAGGTTGTCCAGTACCAGCGTGACCCGCTCCGCCGCCGCATAGCGGCCTTCCATCAGCGCCGCCACCTCCTGCGCCCAGTCCTGCTTCGTCCGGCGCGCACGGACTCCCACCTGGCGCCAGCCCCGCAGCGGTTCCCAGAACAGAAACACGGCCGCCGTACCGGCCCGCTCGTATTCGTAATCGACGCGTTTCGGATGCTGGGTCGTAGCCGCCAGGGGCGTCCGCGTTTCGCGCAGTAACTGTACCGGCTGCTCGTCCATGCAGACCACCGGGTGGGACTCGCTATAAGGCCGCTCCTAGGTGCGCAGCACGGCCTCCATCGACGCTGCGAAATCCCCGTTGGCCTCGGGCGGGATGACCCAGTACTGGATTTTGCGGGCGCTTAAGCCGTTTTTTTAGTGTACGTTGGACGGTTTGGTGGCTGATCGAGTCGCAGAGGCCCTCTTCGACCGCCTGACGCGCCAACAGGCGCAAGGACCACTGGGCATAGCCCGTGGGGGGTTCACTCAGCCGCAAGGCGATCAGGTCGGCTTCCTGCCGACCATCCAGCCGCTTGGGTGGCCCACTCCGGGGGTCCCGGGCCCGCCCATGCAGGGCCACCTCGAAACCTTCCAGCACACAGCGTTTGCGGATGTTCTCGACCGTCCGCACCCGGCAGCCAAAGGCCTCTGCGACCGGGCGGTCGGTCCAAGCCGGACCCTCGGCATCGACCTGCAGCAAGATGCGCGCCCGGCGCGCTTTCTGGCTGCTGCCGCTGAGTTTCCGGATCACCTCCTCGCAAACCTTGCGTTCCCCTGCGGACAGGCGCACGATGTATTTCTTCATGGTTGCTTCTCCTCGGGCCGGCGGGCCCCACTGAATGCAAACCAAGATAGCAACAAACTGGTTTCTGTAAAAACATTTGGCGACAGCCTTGTCCTCTGCGCCAGTCAGTCCGCGGGCCTTGTCTTGCGGCCCCTGCCACCCGCCTACGGACTCGGAGCAGCGATCCCCTCCAACTGTGTCAAGCGTTGCCTCTGCCCACCCTCAAGCAGCGACTCCCCAACCTGAAAACGATTCTGGACCGGAACACTAGGCAGCTTCTTGCATGCGGGCGGAGTGAGTGTGGCAGACCGACACGCTGGAGAGGGGGATCGGGGGACCGGCTCCATCTCGTCTCGCTCACAATGGAGGTCTTCCCAGATTCCGCAGTCCGGTCCGACAGCAGCCGCTGAGGCTGGTTTGAAGTGCGCCGGGAGTCAATGGAGGCGGACCGGATCATGGGGCAGGGAACCGAATCCTTGTCGCACTCTCACAGGGCATCGTCCAGAATCCGGCGCCCGCGCCAACAGCCGCCTTCTGCGGCGCATCTTGCCGCTCCTGCATGAGTTCCTTCAGTGCATCGAAGACCGACCCCCATCTCGTCGCCCCACTGTGCGCACCGGTCGGCAACCACCGTTGCTGACGATCCCGCTGCGTCACCCGGGCCCCATCCTCTGCGTGTGACTCGTCGGTGCCATCCTTTTAGCCTCCGGCTCGATTCTCCGCGTGCACAGAGACCATCCATTAGAAGCCAGTGCGTTCACCCGGGCCATGATCCTCCTCCAGTTCCGTCCCGGGTCACGGACCTGCCCAACCTGCGAGTTCTGCTGCTCGTTTAGGGCGTTCTCTACCAACGTGTCCAACATCCCCGGCCGCTGGGGAGAATCAATCACCGGTTGCACTAGTCCGAAGTTCGCAGGCCGAAAAGTGTCTAACTCACTGTGATTGCCTAGCATAATCAAATTTGCAGGTGTTCGCTACTGGCTACAATTTAGGGACCTATCCCTTTGACGATCCTAGAGGAGATCATATGCAGTGATGCCCGAACCGGCAGGGCAAACCGACGGTGACAAGCGTGCTGCGTCGGCCTCGTGGAGCGCACGCGGGCAGTACGAGTCACGGTTCAGCCCAGTTCCTCCTAGCGGCGTCCCCGGGGTCGGGCTGTCTATAAAGCAGAATCGGCTCGACTGCCCTCCGCACGCATGCGTAGATCCGAAAGAGTCTACATGCTACCTTGAGACTCGCATTTATTTTGGATAATATCGTATCTATTACTCTGTGTATTTCCCAATCATATGCTATACTAATAACTGATGACGATGGTCGAATTTGCAACCAAGTACTCCACCCCCGAAGCCTGCCTCAAGCGGATCGCATCCGTGCGGTGGGCTCAGGGCGAGTTCTGTCCCTGCTGCAACAGCCGCAACAAAATCTATCCCTTCCGGGATGGACGCCGACACAAATGCAAGGGGGATTATATCGAATCGTCACAGAAGCGAGTTGACGGGAGGGAGAAGAATACGTTATTATAGAGTCATATAGGAGAGGAATTCACGTGGCAAAGAAAGCACCTGGCAAGGCCTATCGCAAAGGGTTGACCTTGCTGGAAATAGCGGATATGTTCCGCGACGAGGAAGCCGCAAAACAGTGGTTGGCGGACTACCGCTGGCCCGACGGCAAGCCCACCTGTCCGCGCTGCAACTCGGACAATGTACAGTCCGGCATCCAGCACAAAAGCATGCTGTATCGCTGCCGTCAGTGCCCTGGCAAACCGATGTTCTCCATCAAGACTGGCACCGTCATGGAAGGCTCGAATCTTCCGCACCGCATCTGGGCGATCGGGATCTATTTGTTCCTGACCAACCTGAAGGGGATTTCGTCCCTGAAGCTGCACCGCGAGTTGGGCATCGGCCAGAAGGCCGCCTGGTTCCTGTTGCATCGCTTGCGCCAGGCGTTCGAGACCCCGACAGAGACGTTTGCGGGGCCCGTCGAAGTGGATGAGACGTACTTGGGCGGGAAACGCAAGAACATGCCCGCGCGCAAGCGGGCGGAACGGAGCGGGCGCGGTGCCGTCGGCAAGACGGCGGTGGTCGGAGTGAAGGACCGAGCCACCAACCGGGTGTCGGCGGCCGTGGTTCCGGCGACCGACCAGCAGACGCTGCAGACTTTCGTGGCGGACCGGACCGCACCCGGCGCAACGGTCTATAGCGACGCGGCTGGTGCCTACGCGGGACTGCCTCGCGAGCATGCGTCGGTCCAGCACGGTGCGGGCGAGTACGTGAGCGGTCCGGTCTCGACCAATGGTCTGGAGTCCTTCTGGTCGATGCTCAAGCGGGGGTATTACGGGACCTATCACCGGCTGAGTCCGAAACACTTGAACCGCTACGTGCAGGAGTTTGTAGGGCGCCACAATCTGCGCGAGCAAGACACCCTGGAGCAGATGCGTAGGGTGGTGCGACAACTGGTTGGCAAGCGTCTCCGCTATGCGGAGTTGATCCAGAACCGCGGTCTGGCAGCGCAGGCGATCTAGGAGTTGACCTGTGGGCGGCTCCGGCCTGGCGTTGCCGGACGGCCTCAAGCCCTGGACGCGGGTCGCGACTGGAGTTGAACGCGGCCGCCCGTCTGCCCGCAGGCCTCACCCGCTGTGCGGAGGAGCGGCGAGAGTGGCGGTCCGGGCCCAAGACGTGCGAGCTGCCCGGAGCCGACCCGTTGTGGCAAGCCTGCTGCCGGCCCACGACAGGGCTACGGAACGCCGCCCTCCATTCATCCGTTGTCCTCCCTCCCGTCAACTCGCTTCTGTGACGATTCGATATAATCCCCAATGCAAGGACTGTGGCCGGGTGTTTCGCATCATCACCGGAACCATCTTCTCCGACAGCCCGATCAAGCTCTTGCCCAAGTGGTTCCTGGCCATGGACCTGGACACTTGTCACAGCAAGGGCATCTCGAGTGTGCAATTGGCCAAGATCGTGGGAGTCAAGCAGCACACAGCTTGGTATATGCTGCAACGAATTCGCCATGCAGCCGGTACGGGAGCCTCTGAGTTGTTGGGTGGCGAGGTCGAAGTGGATGAGACCTACATCGGAGGCAAGGAGAAGAACAAGCACGCCAGCAAGCGGACCCCGGGAACACAGGGCCGCAGCACCAAGACGAAGGCGGTCGCCTTCGGCATGAAAGAACGGGGTGGGAAAGTGGTCGCCTTCCATGTCCAGGGGGCCAAGACGTCGGACATCCTGCCCCACGTCACGGAGCATGTGGCTCGCGGCTCGAGCGTCCACGCCGACGAGTGGGCGAGCTATACCCCTCTGGCCATTTCTATTCGCTGTCGCGAGTGAACCATCAGCGCGGGGAGTATGTCCGTGGCAAGGCCCATACGAACAGCATCGAGAGCGTCTGGGCGCTGGTGAAGCGGGTCTATGTAGGGATTCATCACTTCTGGAGCATCAAACATACGCAGCGCTACCTGAATGCCTGCACGTTCCGGCTGAATCATCAGAAGGACTCGGTGGAGGCCCGCTTGAGTGCCTGGCTGGAGGCTGGGCAGGAGACGCGGCTGACGTACAAGGGCTTGATCGCCTGCCCGGCCCACTGATCTGGCGCGGAAACTGCACCGCAGTCAGGCTCTGATCATGGCGCGGGTGCTCGACCGTAGGTCGGATCGTAGGTCGGTTGGCGGCCCGGACGTCCGGATGGGCACCGGCCCAGCGCAGGCTGCGAACCGCTGGGGGTCCTGACGCACAGTGTGGCCGACCGCTGAAGTTCGTCTGGCTACCAGGCCCTGATTGCGCAGACGAGAGCGGAAACCGCTCCCCTAAGAGGCCTCCAGCGCCCCCGAGCGGCTTGTCTGACCCTGCTCTGGGCGGCCGCGGCTGAGCAAAGCTGCCTTGATTGCCCGATCGCGGACAACTATCGGATCGTCAAAGGGATAGGTCCCACAATTTATGCTTGGACCCCCAGGCGACAGAAAACTTCGGCCTGATACGGCGTCAGACTGCTGAGCACGTCGACAGCCTCCGCACCCTCGGCAGCTGGCTGAACCCGATGGCGAGTCAGTGTGGCCAGATCAGTCAGGAGCGTGCGGAAACTGTGCACTGGCCCATCCTCCCTCGTGCGCTTGCGCGCTGCCTTGGCCCGCGCCTCCTTCGAGCGTCGGGCCCACCCCCACAGGGGAAGCGTCCGTGTCTCTAATTTGCTTCTCATCATCGATGAGCAGCGGTGCCAGCGAACGCCGCATGGGCCACTCCACGGAGTAGGCCAACATGCACAGGAAGACATGTGCCCGCCCCTCGAGACGATGGTGAACCGGACGGACTTTGAGGTCCACTGTCTTGTAGCTTCGAAACGCTCGCTCAACCTGGCTCATGCCCTTGGTGGACCGCACAGCCTCCTGACTGGACAGGATGTTCCCATGCTGAGATTCTCTAGTTTCTTGCCGTTGCGACTGATTAGATTTGCGGAGTCCACTGACTTTTGCCGACCAAATTCTGTCCGCGACGCTTCGTCGGGCGGCTCTATGCGCCCCCAAACTCACGGTATGGGCCCACTCGCATCTCCCTCAATCGCACAGGCCCTGGCGTGGGAAAGTCCTGCTGACTGGACAGTCGGTCCTTGGGCACGTGGGTCCGGACGATGTAGATGCCGTCCAGTACCACCTCTTGGGCGCTGCGCTCCCACGGGCAGCTGTCGTCGGTGCACTGGACATCGAAGTGCCTGCCGACCTTGTTATTCCGCAGGGCGCGGTCAACCCGGACCGCCATGGTGTGCCGGCTCCGTAGCGGCTGATGCTTCCGCGTCGTGGCTGCCACCACCGGGTCCAGCGCCACCTCGGGGGCGGCCCCAGAAACGCTTGGCGCGTGTGCGCCCGTTTGGCCGCCAACAACGGGTTGCGGCACACGACCGGCCGTTCACCGGGATACAGATCGGGACAGTCTGCTGGAATTGTCCGCGGCCAAGGGCCCGACACCTGCGCATTCGAATGGTGAAGGGACAGGTCTCGCTACCGGCTATTCCGTGGGAGCCCAGCTGGAGGATTACCGCATCCAATCCGCTGACGATCATCGAACCCGGTTCTGGTAGAGAGAATTTCCAGCTTGGGAGGCTGCTTGATGCGTATCTGGCCGGCGGAGTCTGATTCGGTGTTGCCTTCCTTGGGCGATGCGGGTCGGGCAACCAACGCTTGCGTTCCAGATGTGCGGGAACGGCTGGGCGGGCCTGGGCTCATCTCCCATCGGTCCCCCTTTCCTCGGGCTGATCTGCGAGGAGACTGCGCCTGAAGTTGGTGTGGGGGGCTCGATGGTAGAATGGTCGTACTGGGCGGCTTCCTTATGCGTGCAGGTTTTCTGTTACCCGAAACGACCGTGCAGGAAAGCGGTACCGGAGATCCGTTCGAGTTGGGTGCCGGTGGTGGCACTGCGTTGCTGTCCTTGGGCATTACCCAGGTTCTCGAGCAACAGAGTCTGGATGTGGCCGTACTCGGTTCCGTGGATGGAGAGGAATGGCTGGAGCAGCCCCTGCGCAGCTTCCCGCAGAAATTCTATACCGGTGTCTGGCAGTTGCTGTGTGACCTTGATGCGTCCCCTGACGTTCGTTACCTGAAAGTTGGATACAAGGTGGCGCGATGGGGGGTGGGCCCGAAACTGCCCAGGTTCCGCTTCTACGTCTTCGCCGAACCGTTTCAGGCCTGATCCGTCCTTCCGAATCCGGTCCTTGGGCTACCTGCGGCCCTGTCTCCGCAGTACCGCCTCGCGAGCCTCGGACTCTTCGATCGCCTTGCGCCTCTCGTCTCGCTTGTCGTGTGCCTGTCTGCCTCGGGCCAGAGCGATTTCGCACTTGATGCGACCGTTCGATCCATAAATCCTCGTAGCTACGAGAGTGAGACCCTTTTGCCGGGTCTTGCCCTCAATCCGGTCGATTTCCCTTCGGTGCATCAACAGCTTGCGTGGCCGGACCGGGGCCTCGTTTCCGACTGTGGCATGAGTGTAAGCCGCGATATGGGCGTTGTGCAGCCACATCTCGCCGTCCTTGACCGCAGCATATGCGTCGGACAACTGGACTCTCCCGGTGCGGCACGACTTGACCTCTGCGCCTGTCAGCACGATTCCGGCCTCGAATCGCTCGATCAGTTCGAACATCCTCCGGGCCCTGCGGTTCTCTGCGAGATTGCCGCCGCCCCTTCGCTTCGCCATGATTTCTCGATTCCTCCACGCCCGGGCCCGCTTCGGCGTCTTGCATTACTAGGCCACCCGTCAATGCGGATCCCAAAGCCCTCTCTAAGGATGCCAGCATCCCGCGCCCGCTGCTGGACAGCGCTCGGTCTGGTCCTCCTGCAGCTGATCGTTCCCGGTGATCTGGAGGCCAGCAAACGCAAGGCCAAGAGCCTCTATCGCGAAGGCTACGCTGCGGAATTGGCAGGCCGCCATGACGAGGCACTCGAGAAGTATGCAATGGCCGCGCGGGAGGCGCCCCGCCTCCAGCGCTATGAACTCGCTGAACGCCGGATGCGGTTCGTGGCAGGACAGGTTCACGTAGAGGCCGGTGTGCGGCTGCGCCGGCAGGGCCTCTACGAGGAGGCGTTAGCCGAGTTCGAACAAGCGGTTGCGATCGATCCCGCTTCCAGCGTCGCCATCCAGGAGCGTCTGATGACTCTACAGATCCTCGAAGGGAGTCACGGGCAGTTGGGCGACTCGCCGGAGGCGCTGGCGAGCGCCCTTGAGGCTGACCGGCAGCAGCGCCGGGACCGCGTCGGATCCATTACCGAACCACCCGACCTCGAACCGCTTTCCAATCAGCCGATCAACCTGATGCTCAGCGAACGCTCGAGCGTCGTCTTCGAGACCATCGGCAAGCTGGCGGGCATCAATGTTCTGTTCGACCCGGATTACTCCGAGGAGGACGTCGAGATCGAAATCCGCAACGCAACCCTTCCCGAGGCACTGGACTATGTGGGCCTGTTATCCAAGGCGTTCTGGAAGCCGTTGAATCCCAACGCGATCCTGGTGGCAAACGATAATCCCAACAAAAGGCGTGAGTTCGAGGACGAGGTTGTCAAGACGGTGTACCTGACGAACCTGTCGACGCCGCAGGATCTCTCCGAGGTCTCGACGGCTATCCGGGGCCTGACCGATATCCGACGGATGTTCACTGTGAATTCGATGAACGCCATCGTGATGCGCGGCAGCCGCGCCAGGATCGCTATCGCCGAGAAGATCGTGCACGACATGGACAAGCCCCGTGCGGAAGTGATCGTTGATGTGCTTGTGCTCGAAACGAGCAAGACACGCAAGAAAACGCTTGGCATCACTCCGCGGTCCGGCAGTCAGAACGGAGTCCAGTTCCCGGTCACCTTTACGGGAGCCGGAACGGCGGCTGCGGAAGGTACGACGGGAGTGCCGCTCAACCGGCTCGGTGACGTGGGACCCGGCAGCTGGTCGACCTCCATGCCCGGATTCATGCTGTCCGCCCTGTTCAGCAACTCGGACACCGACTTGCTGCAGTCCCCGAGGATCCGCATTGCCGACAATCAGCAGGCGGATCTGCGAATCGGCGACCAGGTGCCGATCGCCAGTGGCAGCTTCCAGCCAGGTGTTGGCGGCGTAGGGATCAATCCCCTGGTCAATACCCAGTTCACCTTCAAGGATGTCGGCGTCAACGTGTCCATGACACCAAAAATTCACGCCAACCGAGACGTCTCAATGCATGTGGAGATCGAAATCTCCAACGTACGCGAGCTCGTCGATATCGGCGGTATCTCCCAGCCGATCATTGGCCAGCGCACGATCCAGCACGACATCCGCATCCGTGAGGGGGAAGCCTCCGTAATCGGGGGCCTGAACCAGTCCCAGCTGTTCAAGACGACGTCGGGTGTGCCGTTTCTCGGCGAGATCCCGATCGTCGGACGGTTCTTCAGCGAGGAAGAAGTCCAGCGTAGCGAGAGCGAAATCCTTCTGGTGCTGGTTCCACATATCGTTCGGATGCCAGGTGTCGATGCGAGCAACCTTCGGACGATTGCGACCGGCACGGAGCAAAAGTTCGAACTGCGTTACGAACAGACCGGCAATGGCCGGTCCGCCCTTCCACCGGTCGACCCGGATCCCGGCCTGGCATCCAAAACCCCGGCCCCGACCGAGCCTCAAGCGGATTCGGACGACCCGGCCCCCGGGAGGGAGGACCCGCGCGATACCGCGGTGCCTGCGGATTCGGACGCGGAGCCGACGCCGCAGCCCGAGGTGGCGGATGACTCCCAGCTTCCAGCCACCGCCGCTGCAAGGCCGCAGCTGTTCTTCCAGCCGGAGAACATCCGGGTGGGCGTTGGCGCTGAGGTCAGGGTCTCCTTGATGATCAGAGGCGCGGTTGCACTCGCGTCAGCTCCGCTTCGCATTCAGTTCGACCGGGAACGTATCCGCTTGGTCGGGATCGAGAAGGGGCCGTTCCTGGAGGGAGCGGATGCCAGCGACATCATTTTCTCGCGGAGCATCCGGCAATCCAATGGTCTTGCTGCGGTCAATATCGCCAGATACCAAGGGGCAGGCGGTGCCGATGGCGAGGGAGAGCTCTTGACAGTGATGTTCGAGGGCATCGAGGCAGGTCCGGCCAACGTATGGGTGATCCCGACCTCTCCCAGGAACGCGGACGGCCAGGCGGTGCAAATCCAACCGATCGAGGCCGAGATTACGGTGGAGTGACCGCGCGTGGGACCGACGGTTGCGACGGAAGGCGGGCGGGCCCCTCGCGTGGGGCAGCCTTACGGCCGGTGCGGTTCGGCGGGGTTGACGCTGATCGAACTGATCGTGGCCTTCAGCCTCATGCTGATTCTCTCGCTGATGGCTCTGCCTGTCGCCAGCGTCAGGGTCCAAAGGGAACAGGAGCGCCAGCTGCGATACGCCCTGCACGAGATTCGTACGGCGATCGACCGACATAAGGATATGGCTGATGACGGTCTGCTGAGTGCCCTCGATCCTGAGAACTTCGGGTATCCGGAGAGTCTGGATGCCTTGGTTGAGGGGATCGAGTTGAGCCCGGAAGCCGGTGCCGCCCGGACCGAACGGGGCCAAGGAGGCGCCCTTCGCGGAGATGCGGGGGACGATCCGTTGCGTCGCGGTCGCTCAGATCCCTTTGGATCGGGCTCGCGGGCTGCGACAGGGTTCGGTTCGGATCGGCCGGAAAGCGAAAACCCAGCCTTCGGCAGTGGGCGCGACCCGTTCGGCCAGAGCAGCCGACCGTTTGATTCGGATCGAGGGCAGCCGGAGACGATGCGGTTCCTGCGCCAGATCCCCACGGACCCGATGACCGGTCAGCGGGAGTGGGGATTGCTGTCAGTCTCTGACGATCCCATGTCCCGCAGTTGGAGCGGCCGCAACGTGTTTGACGTGTACTCGCTGAGCAGCGCGACCGCTCTCGATGGGACTCGGTACAGCGAATGGTAAGGAGGGGACGGGTGGCGCGGAATCGGTACGGAGCGGGTTTCACGCTTCTGGAGATGATGGTGGTCATGACGATCATCGTGACGATCGTCTCGATTGCCGTTCCGTTCTATTCGTCCGCGATCGTTCGGGCCCGGGAGAGCGTCCTTCGTTCAAACCTCCTGACCATCCGGTCCGTGATCGACCAGTACACCTACGACAAGGAGGAGCCCCCCCAGTCATTGGAGGACTTGGTTGCGGAGGGGTACTTGCGAGAGGTTCCGATCGATCCGATCACAAACTCCCGCGATACCTGGGAACTGATCGTGCAGACCGGACCAACCGGCGAGTCGGGCCTGTTCGATGTTCGCAGCGGCTCGGATGGCGACTCGCTCGCTGGCACGCCTTACAGTGAGTGGTAGCGACCGTTATGCTGCGACTGGAACCGCCACCTATAATAAGCTCTCGGGCACGCATATGAGTTCGTTCCTCAAGGGTCTTCTCGCAGGTTTCCTGATCGGGTTCCTGGTAATCGGCCTGTTCGGAGTCGTGACATGGCTCGTTGGCAGGGGCGGTCCGGGCGTCCCTTCCGAAGTCGCACTGGTGCTGGAACTCGAAGGAGGGATTCCCGAGCAGATGGACCCGGACTTGAGTGGTTTTTTCATGGGGCGGGACGCGGGTTCACCGGTAAGTCTCTACGCCATGACGGAGGCGATCCGGAAGGCGGCCGGTGACGACAGGGTCGAGGCCCTCGTCTTGCATTGCGACGGATCGTCAGCCGGGTGGGCCAAGGCCCAGGAGTTGCGGTGGGCCATTCTGGACTTCAAGAAGTCGAAGAAACCGGTTTGGGCGTACCTCGCTACTGCTGGTCGCGAGGGGTATTACATCGCGTCGGTGGCCGATCACCTGGTGGTCCAGCCGGAGGGCTTCCTCTACCTGACGGGACTCCGGGCCGAGGTCATGTACTTCAAGAACTCGCTCGAAAAGCTTGGCGTCGAGGTGGACTTGGTCCGCAGTGGAAAATACAAGAGTGCTGGCGAGCCCTTCATCCAGGAGCGGATGTCTCCGGAGTCCAGGGAAGTGGTCGACGCCACGCTCGACGAGTTCTTCGGCCAGTTGCTGGATGGGATCAGCGAGGGACGGGGACGGGATCCCGAGCATTGGCAGGCCGTTCTTGATGAAGGCCCGTATTCCTCCGCCCAGGCGAAGGAGTATGGGCTGGTCGACGAGATTCTCTATCAGGATGAGTTCTACGAGAGACTCAGCGATGCGGTTGCCGTAGAGGAGATTCGCCGGGTTGGCGTTGCCCGCTACGCCGGAAACCTGTCCGATTCCGCTCACAGCGGCAAGAAGTTTGCGATGTTTCATGCAGTCGGAACGATAACGAGCGGATCAAGCTGGACCGACCCGCTCGACGGTCAGCAGGAACGACTGGGTGCGGACACCTTCAGTGCCCACGTCGAGCATTTGCGGAAGGACGAGGACATTGACGGCATCATCCTTCGGATCGATTCGCCGGGAGGCGACGCGATCGCTTCAGAACGGATGCTGCATGACGTTCGTCGCCTGAGCGAAGAGAAGCCGGTGGTGGTCTCCATGTCGACCATGGCCGCTTCCGGCGGCTACTACATCGCGTCGATACCCGACGTTCCGATCATTGCCTATCCGGGGACCTATACCGGTTCGATCGGCGTATTCACGGTTCACCTCAACATCAGGGGCCTGTACGATAAACTCGGGATCACCAAGGAGATACTCCAGCGTGGACGCTATGCGGCGGCCGACTCGGACTACAAGTCGATGACGCCCGAGGAACGTGCCAGACTCTCGGGATTCGTGGACGGGGTCTACGAAACATTCGTTTCCAGAGTGTCCGAGGGGCGGGGAATCGACGTTGACTCCGTGGAGGATTTGGCGCAGGGACGTCTGTGGATTGGTGCGCAAGCCTTCGAGAACGGTTTGGTGGATGAACTGGGAGGCTACACCAAGGCTATCGAATTGCTCAGGGCGGCGGTCGGGATCGACGCTGACGATCCCGTGTCGATCGTCCAATACCCTCCGCGCCGGTCGTTGGTGGAGAGCCTGATATCCCGGGCGACCGGTTCTGGCTTGGGCCCGATGGTCCGACGCAGCGGTTTGAAGGAAGTGTCCGAGGCTTGGCGCCGTGCCGTGATCTGGTCCGAGTTCCTGGCCGACCGCCCCGTGTACATGGCACCGTACACCCTTACGATTTACTAGAGCGTCGCAACATCTGGCGGGGAGTCGACCTGCCCGGGCGGTATAATGACCGGTTTCGCGGATTGTTTGGCGGCCAGGATGCCGCCGGGAGTACAGGAGCAGCCTTGAACGTACAAGCGACGCAGCTGAGGCCGGGCATGGTGATCCGGCACGCCGGGGATGTCTGCACGGTGCACAAGACCGAGCATCGGACCCCGGGGAACAAGCGAGGATTCGTTCAGACCAAGATGCGAAACCACCGCTCCGGCGCGATGATCGAGGAGAAGTTCGCTTCGGAAGACTTCGTCCCCAAGGTTACCCTCGAGTCGCACGAGATGCAGTACCTCTACTCGGACGGGGGTACATTTCACTTGATGAACACGGAGACGTACGAGCAGGTCGAGCTTACTGCAGACCAACTGGGCAGCCAAGTGAACTACATGATTCTCGACACGGTCGTGAAGGTCCAGTTCCTGGATGGTGTTCCCTTCAATCTGGACCTGCCGTCGTCGGTTGACCTGCGGGTTGTCGAGACAGAACCCGCAATCAAGGGGGCGACAGTGACGAACGTGAACAAGCCGGCACGGACAGAGACCGGGTTGGTGGTGCAGGTGCCCCAGTTCATTCGCGAAGGGGAGTCGATCCGGGTAAATACCTCCGACGGCACCTACCTAGGAAGGTCTTGAGGCTGTCCTTGTTGGGAGTTGCCTACCCGTCGCGGATTGCAGCTTCCAGGACCCGGGCCACGGAGACCACCAGCCAGTCCTCGTTGGGTCTTCCGACGATCTGGACGCCCACAGGCATTCGGTCGGCCGACAGGCCAACCGGAGCAGTGGCGGCCGGGACCCCCATCAGGTTGAATACCTGGCTGTAGACGAAGACGCCCGGGTACCGAACCGTCTGTCCCTCGATGCTCCAGACTCGCTGCCCATGTGGGAACGCTCCCACGGCCGCGACCGGGCACAGCAGGATCGGACAATCCCTCATCTGGTCCAGCAGGCGGTGCCGCATCTGGTCCTGCGCAGCCCAGCCCGAAAGCAGGTCGCGGTACCCCATTGCCGATTCCTCGAGTGGCGTGGCCATGGCTTCGTAGCTGAGCGGATGCAACCGGTAACCCTCGGGCGTCGCGGACTCGATGAGGGTCCTGAGACAGATCCCGAACTGCTGCCACCACACTCGCGGAGCCTCCTGCAGCTTGCTGATCTCCGCTCTGCGGACTTGTATGCCTCGTTCGCGCAGGGCCGTCGCCGCCATCTGCACCGCTGATCGGGTCTCGGGTGTGACGGGTGTGTTCCATGCATGATCGAACCAGCCGACTTTGAGGTCTCGAACGCGTTCCATTGCGGCCGCAGGACCGGGGGAGAGGTGACAGGGGGTGATGTCCGAGCCGTCAGGGCCCAACGTGGCAGACAGGAGCAGCCCGAGGTCTTCCGCTGTGCGCGCGATCGGGCCGACGGAGGCGAGCGTCGTCGAGGGGCCCGCTACCCCCGGCCAGTGCCCGGTGCGTGGGATCGCTCCGGGAGTCGGCTTGAGTCCGTACAGGCCGCAGAAATGTGCCGGTACCCGCACCGAACCGCCAGCATCACTGCCGAAACTTGCGGCCGAACAACCTCCTGCCACGGCGGCCGCACAGCCTCCGCTCGACCCGCCTGGCGTGAATCGGCTGTCCAGCGGCGAGTTCGAGCGTCCGTAGAGGGAGTTGTCCGTTTCGTAGGCCATCAGGAATTCGGGCACGTTCGTGGTCCCCACGACGATCGCACCGAGGGATTTCAAGCGCCTTACGAGCGTTGCGTCACGGTCCGCCACTCGTCCCCGACGGAGCGGCGTTCCGCACTCGTGGCGAAAGCCCGCTGCGGCAATCGAGCTCTTGATCGTCACCGGGACGCCATGAAGCAAACCGACCTGGCTTCCGGCAGGACGATTCCTGTCGGCGGTTTCCGCCTCTTCCCGGGCCCGCTCAGCTTGCAGGTCGGTGACCGCGTTGGTGCTCGGGTTGATTTCAGCGGCGCGCCGAAGGTGGGCATCGACGGCTTCCAGTGCCGTGAGTTCGCCCGACCGCGTCAGGCGGCTGAGCGCGGAGACGCCCAAGCGGGTGATTTCACACATAGACTTACCGTATCAGCGGGTGAGAAACGCGCTGGCAACCACCGCACGCATCTGCGGTCCCGAATGGCTGCCCCCGATTTGGTGCCCGCTGCCGTCGCTGTATGCTAGGAGATCATGCGGACCAAGGTTGCGGCCCTCGTAGCCCTGTGCGGCTTCGGATGCGGTGTCTCCGGTCCTTCGCCGGAACAACTGTTCAACGGAGTCGACCTGACCGGCTGGCGCCATGTCGGGCCCGGCGAGTTCACCCTAGAGAACGGTGTGCTGAAGACAGCCGGTGGCATGGGGCTGCTGGTCTTCGACGGCAAGCCTGTAGGGAACGCTGTGCTGCGTGTTGTCTATCGGCCCGAGCTCCCAGGGTCCAACGCCGGGGTCTTCATTCGGGTTCCCGAGCCGCCACAGGACCCATGGTATGCCGTCCATCGCGGCTACGAAGTGCAGATTCAGGATACGGGTGACGAGTTTCATCGGACCGGGTCGATCTATTCGCTCGCTCCGGCCTTGGAGTTCCCGACCAGCGAAGACGGGTGGAACACGATGGAGATCACGCTCGACGGTCAAACCACTCGTGTCGAGGTCAACGGTGCTCCCGTCAACGAATTCCTCGGCGGTCAGGACGTCCCGGCCAGAAAGAGGTGGTACGAACCTCAACGGGGCCCTCGTCCGGATGCCGGGTACATAGGCTTGCAGAACCACGACGATGCGTCTGTCGTGTACTTTCGCGAGGTGAGCTTGCGACCGCTGCCGCACTAGCGCAGATTGCTTCAGGGTGCTGTCGCACTCGGCTCGCCGTCCGGTCGCGAAGTTCTCCGGGTGACGGAGGCCTGCAACTCGCCGATTGCGTGGATCCGTGCCGCAACGGTGTCGCCCGGCTGGATCCGGGCTCCCTTCGGACATCCGGTGGAAAGAATGTCGCCCGGCTCGAACGTCATCACACGCGAGTGGAACGCTGCGAGATGAAACGGACTGTGCTTCATGTTCGAGACGAAGTCCCGCGAAAAGACAGCGCCGTTGTGGATGGTCTGAACCTCGAGCGCCTCGACATCGTCGATTTCGTCGACCGTCACAATCACCGGTCCGAACGAGAAGAAGGTATCGAAGCTCTTGGACCGCTGCAGGTATCTGGTATTTCGCGCGAGGATGTCGAGAGCCGTCATGTCGAGGGTTGTAGTGAAACCGAACAGCACGTCTCGGATGTTCTCGATCGGAACGTCCCTACATCGCTTGCCGAAGATCAGGGCCAGTTCTCCTTCTGCGTCCACATCCTGTGACAGATCTTCGGGGGGCAGCTCGATCGCTTCGCCGGGTTCGAACAGGGATGACGACGGTTTCATGAAGCTGCCGGGCTCGTCGGGCTGGACTTCGCTGAGGTCGTCGGCATGGGACCGGTAGTTGAGGCCGATACACCAGATCTTGCCGGGACGGTCATACGGCAGGCGGAGGCGCGCTTCCTGAACCGGGATGTCCGCGCGGAGCCCCCGGGAGAGCACGCGGAGGGCCTCGCGAGTTCCCGATTCGATCAGGGCGAGCATGTTGACGGGGAAGTCGGAGCCGCGTTTCGCGTTGACTTGGCTTATCGGAAGGATCTTGTTGTCGAGGAGGATTCCGGCCTCGCAGGTTCCGGCGTGTTCAAAGGTGCAGAGTCTCATGAAAACTCCATGGTAATCGCAACTCGACCTTGCCCGGGGATACCCGTCTCACTGGTGCTTTCGGACTATCGGCAACCGGCTTCAGCGGCACGCTGTAGCGGTGGCAGTGCATTCGGCGGTGTCGGCCATCGCGACAACCGTACGGACCGCCTGTCTGGACGGTGTCCGCAGGTTCCCACACACTGCCTTCATCGCAGCAAAGTGCGGTGAAGGGAGGTTTGTCCGCGGCCGCCGGATCCCGGCTCGCAGCCCATCGGCGTTCGGTCGGGAATCCGAGATCGAGATGCCCGGCGGTCGACGGGAGTGTCGCACCAATCGCCGCGCCTGAGCCGTCACTGGGATCCGCAACCGTGACCGTTGCAACTCCAGGCTCCGTTCGGTCAGCGGAACGGGCAATCGCAAGTCACTGTGCGCGCAGAACGCTACAACTCGATCTCGAGGCTGAACCGGAATGCCCGGCCATCGTTCAGCGTATTCGTGATCTGTCCGAAATTGGGTGACGTCAGCTCTCGTCCCGGCTCCGCAAACTGGGGATGATTGAGGAGGTTGAGCCCTTCCCCGCGAAGCCGGATCACGGTGTCAGACAGCACTGCCCATTCCTTGGAGAGTGCGGCGTTGACGTTGAAGATTCCGTCCTTCCGGAACGTGTTGCGGCCCAGATTGCCCGCTGCAGCGGTTGGCTGGATGAACGCGAATGCGGATGCGGGCAGGACGCTGGAGGCCGTATCCGGGTCGTCGACGGACCGACCGAGGAGTGCGGGCACGAGCAGATTCGGTCGGTCGCCAGGAGACCCGTCCACATTGCCAAAGCCTTCACCGTCGGACCCGGCAATCACGTCGAAGGGTGTTCCGGACTTGGCCAGCAGCACCGCACTGAGAGTCCAGCCTGCCAGCAGCCACCGGGCTCTCTGGCGGAAGGATGGGAGGTCCCAGTTCGTCCGCAACAGATAGGCATGTGGCTGATCGAACGAACTCACTGCCCTCATTTCGGCGTGCGAGTTGAATTCCGATTGGCTGCGCCCGAGTCGTCCAGATCGCCCGGAGGCGGTGTTCGAGAAGTCGTTTCCGAGGTCGATCGCCTTGCTCCACCAGTACGAGGCTTGCAGACTCAGGCCCTTCCAGTCCGCCAACGTCAAGACTGCCTTGGCTGCATCGAAGTAGGCCCGGGAGCCATTGAGAATCAGCCGATTGTCAAAGAAACGAGGATCCGGGCGTCGCAGGTTCACCGTACCGGTGGTTTGGGGAATCCCCGGGACCGGCAGGGCTCGATTCGTGTACCACATCGTGAGCAGCTTGTGGGTCCGGCTCCCGACGTAGCCGAGATCCAGGCTCAGGCCACGGCGCAGGCTCACCTCCCAGTTCAAGCCGTACTGGTGGGAGTATGGCGTTGTCAGTTCAGGATCCATCGAGAACACGGTTGATCGGGCTGTCGGGTCGAAGTCGGACGGTGCCAGATTCGCCAGCGGATTCACCAAATCCGGCACCTGGACGGCGACATTGATGTTGTGAGGGGGGCTGAATCGGGCCTGTCCGTACGTTACGTCGAAAATCTGCCCGTAGTGGATCGCATACGAGCCCCGCAGGACGCCAAGGCCACGGTCCAAGCGATAAGCGAAGCCGAAGCGCGGTGCCAGATTGTTGCAGTCACAGTCGTAGGCGATCATGGTCAGACCGTCGACCTCTCGGGGCGCAGTCACAGGCTCGTATCGCAGGCCCAGATCCAGCGTCAAATTCCTTGAGACCATCCACTTGTCCCCGATGTAGTGCTGCATGGCCCAGTTTCGGAATCCGCGATGCACATTCCCGATTGCCACTCGGTACACGCTGGGTGAACCCAGCCGGATGTTCGTGATCGCGTCGCGGCCGAAGTCATTGCGGAAGAAGAACAGCCCGCGATGGCTCTCCGCCTCGAACCCGTTGACCTGCTGCCTCGTGACCTCTGAGCCGAATGTCCAGGTATGATCGCCGCGCACGTGCTCGCCACGTGCGGAATAGGTGAACTGGTTCGATGCCCGGTCGATAGGTATGTTCGAGCCCGGTCCGAGGAACTCGATGACGAATCCGGTCAGGATCAGCGGTCCGACCGCCGACTCCTCGGGTACGAGGAGGCTGCCCACGCGGTCAAAGCCAACGGTTACCTCGGACATCGTCGAGGAAGACCAGCGACGGTTCCATCCGGCGACGGCGGCGTGATTCTTGGTCGTCGTGTCCGGATTCTGGCCCCCCACGAGCTGGAACGCGTCGACCTTCTGACCCGTGAAACTGTACTGCATCGCAAGGAGGTCACGGCTGCCAACTTCCTGTCTCAGACCAAACGCCCCGCGGTCGTTGTTGATGCTCTGGATGTCGTTCGTGTTGAGGGCCCGCGGATTGATATCGGTCCGGTTGGGAAGTGCGCGCGGATAGGCATCCAGGATCTGCTGGACGCGAGCTCGCGTGGCTGAGTCCACGGCCAGGGGCCTGCGCTCGTCCGGCGCCGGTACGAGCACATTGCCGTTGACGTTGCCGCGGGAGCGCACCTGGCTTCCGCTGATCCTCAGTGCGGCTCCTCTCCATGCCCTGGCTCCCATCGTGAAGCCGAACTCGTTGTCGTGGGCCGGCTGCACTCCACCGACCTGAAAGAAGGAGCGGGCACTCGTCAGGCTGTTCTGATGCATCCAGCGGAGTTCGCCGTTCAGTCGTGGCACAGGTGGAACGCTGGCTTGCTTGAGCCGCTTCGGTGGTTGACCGAATTCACTCGCGAAGTAGCGGTTCTCCATCCGGACATCGGTTGGAACGGTGGCGGTCGTACCCATCCTGGCCGTCAACTCCCGAAGCACGTTGTTGTCGATCAGCGTGATCCGGACGTTCTCGTTCCGCCGGCCCTCCCCCTCATTCGAGTTGACCTCACCCAGCAGGTTCAGGCTCGTTCTACCGCCACTGTCGCCAGTTGGTTGCCGCGTATCCTCTCCGGCATCGGCTTGGGTCCGCTCAGGCGACCCGGAGGTCTCCTGCGTCTGCGCGAGTGCCGTAGCGAGCGCCATCGCCAGGCACACCGGGTAGAACGGCTTCATGTACTGCGGATTCTCGCACATTGCTCCGGAGCCTCTGATCTCGGTCCGGTCGTGCACGATTCATGGGTGCTGCGTCACGCTGCACCATCCTGCACCCTGCGGTCCGTTTGATCGAGCCACGGCCGCAACGACTTGAGAGATCGGTACTCCCAATGGCAGACCACGACTGCGGCGCGGTTGGATGATGCCGCTGAGGGGTGATCTGGTGGAGGGTGTCAAGCCGCCTCTCCTCAGCCGGCTGCCGTCATGCGAGTGCACCCCGGTGCGGAAATCCGGGAACACCGGAGCAGTCCTCATGGCCTCGCCAGCGCGTTGCTGGCGGAAAACCAGGGCCCAGGCTGCCGTCGCAGGGGCAGCCTGTACGATTGGCCGCGGTCGGCGGTGCACTTGCGGCGCATCCACCGGTGCATGTCCGAGTCTCGATTCAGGGCTGGATGCGGTCGATCGCTTCGTGGTCCAGTTCGAGGCCGAGGCCCGGTCTGGTTGGCAGCACGATGTTCCCGTCCTCCATAGAGAATGTCTCGCGGAAGAGCGACAGGGCCCAAGGCATGTACTCGACGATCTGGCCATTCGGAGCGGCCGCTACGCAATGGGCGAGAATTTCCGGCGCCAGATGGCTGACGATGGGTTTGTTGAACGCTTCGGCCAGATGGGCCACCTTCATCCAGTGAGTGATCCCGCCCACCCGCAATAGGTCGACCATCACGATATCAACGCTACCTCGTTCCAGCATATGGGCGAATGGGGTCAGCCCGTAGTGGTACTCTCCCGTGGCGACAGGAGTGTCCAGGGCGTTGGCGATGTGCGCCAGGCTGGCGTAGTCCTGATGGTGGACAGGGTCCTCAAGCCAGGCCATCCCACATTCGTCCATGGCTTGGCCGATCCGAACCGACCGAGCCGCATCCCAGCCTTGATTGATGTCGACCATCAGATCAACATCGTTGCCGACCGCCTTCCGAAGTGACCACATGCGCTCGATCTCTGCGGCAGCGGATTTCTTCCCGCCCATGCGGAACTTCATGGCCCGGAATCCGCGGGCGGCGAGTTCGCTCCCTACGGACGCCAGCATGGAGGCATCGTAGTCGCGCCATAGGTGCCCGCTCGCGTAGGCGGGCACCCGACGGGAGTCGCCGCCAAGCAACCTGAAGACCGGCAGTCCGGCGGCTTGCCCCCAGATATCCCAAAGAGCGACATCGATTGCCGCCGCGGCGGACGTGACCAGTCCGGCAGGTGCGCCGAAACCACCTTGACCCAGCAGCTTGCAACTGACCGATTCGACGCACTCCGGGTCCTCGCCGATTGTCCACTCCGCTAGGACCTTCACCGTTTCGAGAAGGGGCGTCAGCATGCGGACGCTGACGAAGCCCGCATACCCGACTCCCTCCAGACCCTCATCGGTCTGCAGTTCCAGCGTTACGAAATTGGCAAGCTCGGCCGCAACCGATTCGTGCGCTGGGTCGACGAGCTGAGACGGGCATGCAAGTCGGGCCCGGTAGGACGAGATTCTCATGG
Source organism: Bryobacterales bacterium (assembly GCA_965205085.1). Taxonomy (GTDB): domain Bacteria; phylum Acidobacteriota; class Terriglobia; order Bryobacterales; family UBA6623; genus VXMF01. The sequence goes on from OZ242039.1 coordinate 134,322, forward strand.
CGGACGGCTCGTTCCCGGATTCCTAGCAGAGCCGAAGACGGCAGTACGGACTGTTCCGTGACTGGCGGCCGGCGTCTCGACGCATGCTGCTCGACAGAACCCGCCAAGTATACTGAATCCGATCAACGGGCAGTGCCGGGGCCAAGCCTCGCACCGCCCCCTGCGACTCGCGGCGTTTGATCCCGCTAACGGTCCCGCTCGCCCTGCCAAATCACCACAGGCCTTCTTGCGGCGAGCGTTTCGTCGACACGGCCAGTCCGCGTGGTAACCGGAGCCTTGAGGACGAGATCGGGGTCGACTTCCACTTCCTCGGCGATCGCTTGCATCGCAGCCACAAACTCGTCCAGTTCCTGCTTGCTCTCCGTCTCGGTCGGTTCAATCATCAGCGCACCCCGAACGATGAGGGGAAAACTGACCGTGTAGGAGTGGAATCCGTAGTCGATCAGCCGCTTCGCGATGTCTCCTGTTCTCACGCCGCGTCGCGCCTGCCTGCTGTCACTGAAGATGCATTCGTGCATCGACGGAGCGTCATACGGCAAGTCGTAGTGGCCGGCCAGTCCCTTGCGGATATAGTTCGCGTTCAGCACCGCATCGATCGTTGCGTTGCGAAGTCCGTCACCGCCATGCGCCAGGATGTAGGCCAGAGCGCGGACCAATACACCGAAATTCCCGTAGAACGCCCGCACCCTGCCGATCGACAGCGGTCGATCCCAGTCGTAGGACATCCCGCTGGCGTCCACCTGGATCCGGGGGATCGGCAGGAAGGCTTCAAGGTGTTGTCGAACGGCGACGGGGCCCGATCCGGGCCCGCCCCCGCCGTGGGGCGTGGAGAACGTCTTGTGCAGGTTCAGGTGCATCACGTCGACGCCAAAGTCGCCGGGTCGGGCGATTCCGACAAGAGCATTCATGTTGGCTCCGTCCATGTACAGCTGAGCGCCGCGGTCGTGCAGGATTCCGGCAACCCGCGCTATGTCCTGCTCGAAGATTCCCACCGTGTTCGGGTTGGTGACCATCAGCGCTGCGACCGAATCGTCGACGGCCGAGTCCAGTGCATCCAGGTCGATCATCCCTCGCTCGTTCGACCTGATCTCCACCACGTCGTACCCTGCGATTGCGGCCGATGCGGGATTGGTTCCATGGGCCGAGTCCGGAACCAGCACGACGCTCCTGGCATCCCCCCGGGACTCGTGATACGCCCGGACGAGCAGCAGCCCGGTGAGCTCGCCGTGTGCTCCGGCGGCGGGCTGCAGGGTGACCGCATCCATTCCCGTGATCTCCGCGAGGTAACTTTCCAGTGTCCGCTGGATGTTCAGCAGGCCCTGTGAGAGGACTTCGGGCTGGTAAGGGTGGGCGTCGTTGATACCCTCGATCCGGGCGACGGCCTCATTGACGCGGGGGTTGTACTTCATCGTGCAGGATCCGAGCGGGTACAGGCCCAGATCGATGGCGTAGTTCCAGGTCGACAATCGGGTGAAATGCCGCACCACCTCCACTTCGCTGACCTCGGGAAAGCCCTCGATTTCCGTGCGGACGTTTTCGGATCCCAGTGCCTGGGCAGCGTCAACCGGGGGGACGTCGAGGAGAGGTAGCTGGTAGCCGACCTTCCCTGGAGAGGACCGCTCGAACAGCAGCGCCTCATCCTGGGACTGGTGCCGGCGGATCCTACTCATGCTTCGATCCGACAAAACAGTTCGCGTATCGCTCGATAGACTCGCGGGTGGAGGACTCCGTGGCGCAGACCAGCAAGGCACCATCCAGTTCCGGGTAGAAACGAGCGAGGTCCAGACCGCCGATGATCTGTTGGCGCAGTGCGGTCTCGTTCACCTCGCGCCCGGAGGGCCCGTTCGGCCGGACCACGAATTCGTTGAAGAACGGGCCGCTGAAGGGCAAGTCCGCGCCGGTGGCTCGCAGACGCCTTGCCAGATAGTGGGCCTTGGACAGATTCTGCTCGGCGAGTTCCCGCAGCCCCTTCTTGCCCAGGAGTGCCATGTACACGGTTGCCATCAAGGCAACCAGCGCCTGGTTCGTGCAGATGTTCGACGTGGCGCGGGCCCGTCGGATATGTTGCTCTCGAGTTGCCAACGTCAGGCAGAACGCCCGTCTGCCTTTGGCATCGCGGGTCTCGCCGACCAGGCGGCCGGGCATCTGGCGGATATGTCGCATCTTGGTGGCGAGGATGCCCACATAGGGACCGCCGTAGCTGGTCGGATGCGCGAACGACTGCAACTCACCGGCTACGATGTCCGCCTCTCTGGGGGGGGCGAGCAGTCCCAGTGACGCGGCTTCCGAGACCACCACCACAAGCAGGGCTCCGTGACGGTGCACCAGTTCGGCGATCGCGGCAACACGCTCGACGATTCCGAAGAAATTCGGTGACTGAATGACGACTGCCGCCACGTTCGCGGACAGTTTGGCCTCCAGATCGGCCATGTCGACCTGTCCGTTGGCCGGGTCGTACGCGACTGTCCCGGCGGAGAGTGCCTGATGTTGGTAGTAGGTGTCCAGCACCTCCCGATACTCGGGGTGTATCGTTCCCGCCACCAGCAGCCGGTCCCGCCGCGTGATCCGTACGGCCATCATGCCCGCCTCCGGAACGGCCGTGGAACCGTCATACATGGAAGCGTTCGCGACCTCCATCCCCGTCAATTGCGCGACCATCGTCTGGAATTCGAAGATCGACATCAGCACCCCTTGCGAGATCTCGGCCTGGTAGGGAGTGTAGGCCGTTAGGAACTCGCCCCGGGTTGCCATCGCATCGATCACGACCGGACGGAGATGCTGGTAGGACCCCGCTCCCAGGAACGAGGCGTAGCCCCGGGAACTCTCGCAGCCACGGGCCTCGAAATAGTCGCGAATCTCGTATTCGGACTGGCCTGCGGGAATCGCGAGCGGCTTCGCCTGCCGAAGTGAATCAGGAATGCTTGCAAACAATTCCTCAGCCGAGGCGAGCCCCAAATCGGCCAGCATGGCCGCTCGCTCGTCCGGTGATTTCGGAAGGTAGCGCACACCCGGTGCCTCGGTCAGCCGTCGGACTCCGCCGCGACATACTCCTCGTACTGCCGGGCGCTCATCAAGGAATCAAGTTCGTGCCGGTCGAAGACACTCATCCGCACCAGCCAGCCCATCCCGTGCGGGTCCTCGTTGATCCGTTCGGGCGTGTCCACCAGGTCCGTGTTGACCTCAATGACGTCCCCGCTGATGGGGGAGTAGATGTCCGAGACCGCCTTGACGGACTCGACCGCACCGAACACCCCGGCTTTCTGGAGCTTGGCCCCGATGTTCGGAAGCTCGACGAACACCACGTCGCCGAGCTGGTCCTGGGCGTGATGCGTGATGCCGACGGTAGCTGCCTCGCCGTCGAGCTTGACCCACTCGTGCTCGGGCGTGTATCGGTAGTCCGACGGATATTCCATGCTGTCAGGGCCTTTCACGGCGGTAGAAGGGAGTCTCCACGATCTGCGCGGCGACTTCGCGGCCGCGGATCTCGATGGCGACCCGCCGACCACTGTGGCAGTACTGGATCGGCAGCCTGCAGAGGCCGATGTTCTTGCCGACGTACGGGGCGGGGGAGGCGCTGGTGACGCGGCCCACCGGGCGGCCGTCCACCAGCACGGGGTATCCGTCGCGCGCGATGCCACGTTCCGTCACCACGAATCCCGCAATCTTGCTGGAAACGCCGTCGGCTTGCTGCCGGACCAAGGCGGAGCGGCCGCAGAAGCTCGGCTTTGACAGTTTGACGATCCATCCGAGACCCGCCTCGTAGGGAGTCGTCTCGGCGTCGATCTCGTGCCCGTACAGGGACATGGCCGCCTCAAGCCGCAAGGTGTTGCGAGCTCCGAGCCCGCAGGGCAGGATCGCCTCGTCAACACCGGCTTCCAGCACCGCATGCCAGGTACGTTCCGCCTCGGATGGAGGGAGGTAGACTTCGAAACCGTCTTCCCCGGTATATCCGGTCCGGGCCACTATCGACGAAACGCCAGCGAAATCACCGTGCGCAAACCAGTAGTATCGCATCCCCGCAAGGTCGAGATTTGTCAGCCGGCTCATCACCCGCAGGGCGTGCGGGCCCTGAATCGCCAGTTGAGCGTAGCGGTCGCTGGCGAAGTGCACGTCCGCATCGAAGTGGTTGTTCTGGCAGAACCACCGGTAGTCGGTGAGTTGGTTCGAGGCGTTAACGCAAAGGAAGTAGTGATCGGCCGCGATCCGGTGGACCAAGAGGTCGTCCACGAACCCCCCGGTGGGATTCAGCAGGCCACTGTATTGCACCTGGCCGTCCCGCAGACTCGCGGCGCGATTCGAGCATACAGAATCGATCAGGTCGACGCTCTGGGGGCCCCGAATCTCGATCTCCCCCATGTGGGAGACGTCGAAGAGCCCGACGCCGGAACGGACCGCATTGTGCTCCCGAACGATCCCGCTGTACTCGACGGGCATGTCCCAGCCGCCGAAGTCCACCATGCGTGCCTTGCCGCGGCGGTGCACGGCGTTGAGAGGGGTACGCTGCAACGTGTTCTTGACTTGGGAGCCAGCCATTCGGGACAGCGAGGCTCCTCGGAGCCACTTGGGTAGGGAACCACCTTGGGGTAACTACCGACTAACAGTACCACCGGCATCCTGCACTGTCAATTTCAGATGGAGCGGTGGCCTCGTCGAAAGACCAGCCGTCCGGGAATCGGGCCCAGCGGCCAGAGTGGTTGAATTCTCGTGCGGAAGCGAGTAGATTCGTACACAGGTGTTGCGGATGTACTCACGGATTCGCAGGTTCGGTGTCGCGATCGTTGCGGTCGTCGCGCCCGTGCTTGCGGACGAGTTTCGCGACCAGATTCGGCCGGTTCTCGAGCGGTACTGTGAGTCCTGCCACGCTTCCGACTCCGGCAATCGGATTCGATTCCTGGAAGCTGAATCGAGTGCGGACATCTCCAGGGATCGCAGCCTGTGGGGCAATGTCGCCATGCAGTTGCGGAATCGAACCATGCCCCCCACTGGGCCGCAGCCGTCCGAAGCGGACCGGTTCAGGGTGGCTTCGTGGATCGACGCGGCTGTCCGGGCCACTGCCTGCGACGCGGGCGAGCATGCGGGTCCCGCACTGGTGCGACGTCTGAACAGGTCGGAGTACCAGAATACGGTTAACGACCTGTTCGGGCTGCGTTTCGAAGTTGCGGAACTGTTTCCGGTGGACGGTTCCGGAGGCGAGGGGTTCGACAACAACGGTGAGACGCTCTATTTCTCGCCGCTACTGGCGGAACGCTACCTGGAGGTCGCCGAACTGGTCCTGGACCAGGTCATTGTAACGCCGCCCTTTGGGCGTGCGTTCGTGGCCCGGGACTTGCTCCCGGGGCGAAAGGTCGACGAGCAGGAGTCCGTCGAAATGCAGCCTGGGGAGAAGGCGAGCCGCAGGATCTCCTTCTATGGGGACGGCGAGTACACGGTCAAGGCGTGGATACGGTCGCCCGAGGCTGACACGCATCCTGCCGCGGAACTTCTGGTCGACGGCACGGCAGTGGGCAACCTCAGGTTCGCCTGGTCGGCTGCCGAGGCAACCTCCCGGGAGGCCACCATCTCCCTTGGCGGCGGCAAGCATGAGGTGGCGCTCCTTGTCCGGCCGGACAGCCCGTCACTGCGGCTCATCTCCATCGATGTGGATCAGAAGCCGTCCGAAGCCGGTGCGGCGCAGATTGCCGCCCACTACCGCCTTTTTGGAAGCGAGCCAGGGCAGACCGTCGTGTCTCCCCGAAGAGCGGCGGCACGGCTGGTGGGGGAGTTCATGGAGCAGGCGTTCCGCCGCCCACTGGAGACCGGTGAGGAGGAGCACTTCATGGCGCTGTTCGATCGGGCACACGAGTGCGGTGATCCGTACGAAGCAGCTGTGAGGCTCGCACTGAAGGCCATTCTCGTTTCACCGGACTTCCTGTTCCGAATCGAACATCCGCCAGCGAGCCCGGGAGTCTCCCCGATTTCGCCTCACGAGCTTGCGACGCGCCTCTCGTACTTCCTCTGGGGGTCGATGCCCGACCCCGAACTGAGGCACCTGGCGGACTCCGGGCGGCTCAGGGAGGACATCGTCCTGACTCGCCAGGTTGAACGCATGCTCGACCATCCCCGGTCGCGGTTCTTTGTCCGCACCTTCATGGGGCAGTGGTTGGGCACCAAGGATGTGGGTGGTCGTGTTGCTCCCACACTCAACGAGATCCAGCACTTCTACACGCCCCTGATCGCAGCCGACATGCGCGAAGAGCCCGTGCTCCTGTTTCAGCGGATGTTGGACGAGGATCGTAGCCTTGCGGAGTTCGTCAACGCGGAGTACACCTACCTGACGGAGCGGCTTGCACGGCATTACGGCATGCCCAACGTGGTGCAGGGAAACGAATTCCAGTTGGTGTCGACGCCCGGGGGCCGTCGCGGCGGCTTGCTGGGCCTCGGGGGCATGCAGGCCATGAACTCCGGGTACAAGCGCACGAGCCCGGTCCTGCGGGGCGTATGGGTGCTTGAGACTCTGCTCGGGACGAAGATTCCCGCCCCGCCCCCGGATATCCCGCCGCTTGAATCCGAAGAGGCGAAGGAGCGCAATCTCACGGTGCGAGAGATGCTGATCCGGCATAGGGAGAATCCGACGTGCGCCGCTTGCCACGACGTGATCGACCCGATTGGATTCGGCTTGGAGAACTTCGACTGGCTCGGACGGTGGCGAGAGGCCGACGAGCGTGGCCGGCCAGTCGACGCCTCCGGCACATTGCCGTCTGGCGAAGCCTTCGACGGGCCTGCCGAACTCAGGAAGGTACTGCTGGCCCGGAGGGACGACCTGGTGCGGCACGTCACCCGGAAATTGTTCGGATACGCGCTCGGTCGGAGCATCACCGACCGGGATCACTGCGTGATCGAGAACGTCGTACGGAAGCTCCGCCCCTCCGGTGTGGGCGCGCGGTCACTGGTTCGGGAAATCGTCCTGAGCAAACCGTTTCGGTATACGCAGCACGAAGAGGGGCCTCGCTCTGGATCGTGATGGGGCGCGCCGGGGCGCGCCGGTCCCACGGCGCGGGTTGGCGGGGGATTGTGCGGACCCTCTCGCCGGCTGCCGCAATGCAGGACACCCGGGCGACGGTTGGTGCGTCCGGTCCGGAGCATGGGCTACTCCCGCTCAGCTTGCCCACCGTGCTAGGCTGTAAGCGGTTCCACTCGTAGTGAACGGATGAAACAGCCTGTTTCGCGAAGAACTGTCCTCAGGGCAGCAGGGGTCAGTATGGCCCTCCCATGGCTCGAATCATTCGCGCCAGCAGCCACGGGCGGTGCGAGCAAGCTGGCCGAACCACCGCTCAGGCTGGCCTTTCTCTTCATGCCATGCGGGGTCCGCCCGGATCACTGGTTCCCGCCCGGAGAGGGGGAGAGCTACGAGATGACGCCGCACCTGAAGGCGTTCGAGCCGCTCAAGAGCGAGTTCATCCTGCTGGAGAATCTCTGGAACGCGCAAGCCGTGGGCCGCAACGGCCATTGGGCGAAGGTTCCGGCGTGGCTCTCGGGAGGCTACGTCGAGCGGTCTACCGGAAGGGACATCGATACCGGCGGCACCTCCGTCGACCAGGTTGTTGCGAGCCAGATTGGGCATCGCACGCCGCTGCCTTCGGTTCAGTTGGGAGTGGATGCTCCGCGAACAGGCGTGGACAACATTGGCGGGGGCTTTGCGCGGATCGTTGGTTCTTACATTTCTTGGCGCGATCCGCACACTCCGGCTGCGAAGGAAATCCTGCCACGTCAGGCGTTTGATCGCCTGTTCCGTCTCGGAGCGGCGGGCTCCGGCGGCGCGGGACTGTCGCCCAGACACCTGGACGAGGCGAGCATCCTCGATGTGGTCATGGAGAAGGCCGCTTCGGTGCGGCGGCGCGGCAGCCGCCGGGATCAGCTGAAGCTCGACGAGTATCTGGAGTCCGTGCGGTCCGTCGAGTCGCGGATCCAGGCCGCCATGAACCCGGAACCGCGCTGGATCAACGAGGGTGACCTCGGCGTGTTGCGTCCGGCCGATGGCATTCCGGACAGTCATGAGGAGCACGTGCGGCTGATGCTTGACATTCTGCTGCTGGCATTCTGGACAGATTCCACCCGGATAGCCACCTTCATGTTCGGGGATGCCCAGACCGGCCGGGATTTTTCCTTCCTTGAGGGAGTGAACGGGAGTTTTCACGGTATCTCCCACCATCGCAACGAGCCAGCGCGTCGAGCGATGTACGAAGCGATCATCAACTGGCACACCCAGCAGGCAGCCTACTTTCTGGGGAGGATGCGGGCGCTCGACGAGGGCGGAACCACGCTTCTGGACAACTCCATGATCCTGTTTGGCTCGTCACTAAGAGACGGCAATATCCACGACCCGTCGAACCTGCCGCTGATCCTCGCTGGCCGTGGCAAGGGTGTGCTTCGGCCGGGACGTCGTGTACGTGCCCGGCCCGACACCCCCCTCTGCAACCTCTATCTGGCGATGATGCACCATATGGGCATGGAGGGTACCACTGCATTCGGCGATAGTACTGGGTTGCTGGACGGCCTTTCGGCCTGATTGAGCATCGGTGGACGATCCCGCTGCTGGCGTGAGTGCTTCCACCTCGTACATTCGGTGGGCCAGATCTGCTGACCGACCTGGTTGGGCATCTAGGAGTGAAGCGGATTCCACAGCGTTGGGCGACTGCAAAGATGGGCGGGATTCGTTTGCAATTAGTACGCTGGGATGCCACTGTATATCATGGTGTACAGAACTCTGTGCGTCTAGGAACCGGAACGACTCCATAGCAGCAAGCTGGATTCCGACCATGGCTAATTCTCACTGGTGTGGCTACAGATTCCGTTCTCGTGTATCTGGATGTGTAGTAGGTTTTGGGCAGTGTAGTGCACTCGACAAGCAAGAGGGTAACCAATACAGTATGCCGGTTGCACTGGGAAGTGCAACAGCGGTTATACCATGAATATTCCATGTAGCGGAACACATTTAGGATACGAACGTGCACCAGAGTCTTTTGGTGGTTTCGCTCAGGCCCCGTTCGCAGGAGTGCTACGGTGGCGCCAAGTAGATCTCGGTCTCGAGTCTGGCGGCGCTCTGCGGGTGGCGCGCACAGGATCTGCCACGGCCCAAGGGCAGCGCCCAGCCGTGCCGCAGCTGGCAGTTGGTCCGGCACCGGGCCGCCGAGCAATGCCGCCGTCTGGTGCTGAACGATAACCATATCACTGAGCAGAAGGAGTTTGTCCGCTAGAGGGGGGCATGCCTCGCAAGTCGTCTCGGTGCCCGCTACGGGCGAGTATGGCAGCGTCACCGCGGTCATTCTTGGGGTATGGGGCCATGGGCTTCGGTGAAGCGCCACGAGCTCAAGGGGTTGACTTGTCTACCCGAGAATCATCACATAACGGCGCGCTAGAAACACCGACCGGCTGCCCGAACAACGGGCATGAACTCATTCGCCACTCCCTTGCTGTGGCGGGATCATGGCTTGGTCTTCTATGTTCCTCCCTAACCTGTCATGGTAGACTACGGCGCTCACAATGAGCAAGACCATCAAGATCACTACAAGATCACTATGTGAGCAATCAGGTTACCACTGGGGCACACAATAACTTGGCTAGACAACACATACATTATATGGATCAGTGCTCCGAATGAAGGAACATAGGGAAGCCAGCGCCGTAATCCATCTTGGAAACCATATTGACGGGACCCCATGGCCATCACCGCCAATGCCGATCCAAGTAGAGCATACAAGTGAATTGGGATGGATTCTAACATCGTTTGTGCAATCATTCAGGTGTGCAAGACGGTGCTAGCTGGCAGCCTTGGCAGTGTCGAACGCTTGCTGAAAATCATGCGTATACTTACCCAACACGACGGTTGCAACGTGATTGCGAACATACTTGGAAACAGTCGTGCAATCTACGATCCTGTAGCGTCGGTTTCTGGAGCCGGGCGAGTGCCGAGAAAGATATGCTTTGGTTCCATCATCAATGATCTTATAATGGATCGCAAGTCGAGGCTTGTCTTGATCGCGGATCCGGATCTCCATCTGAGGTGTATAGTTCTCTAGAGCCTTCCTGAATAACGAATTCGGATCATCGACATTGAATAGGCATCGCATACGGAAGCTACGGCTATTTTCCAGCTTTCGCTTTACCAATTCGGTGATTTCCGGATCCATGTAGATGGAGTCGGACACCATGTCACCGTCGTCGTAGATGATCATCGAAAACTGCGCCTCTTCAAGGAGTTCCTTGAACCTAGCCTTGCTTGATGTGCCATCGTTCGCCTGAACTGGAGTTGACGTGACCTTCTGCATCTGATCAACCCTGAACAGGACCAATACCCAGTAGCCCAGGCACAACAAGAAGCCAAGAATTGTTAGAATGCCAAGAATGGGTACACTTACCACTTCCATGTCAAGTCACCTCCGAATGACTAACGCTACGTCACCGCTGTCGATCAGTACACGATCACATACTCTCTCCCTCTCGAACCCACCCGAGCGGGACCGAACGCTTTACTCCTGACAACTGCCACCTCATCCTGCTACACAGACGCTCCCCAGCAACGACGACACGAACGAGTGCCCACGCCTCTGATCACGTTGTCGACCAAATCACCAGCATGCTCAAACTGTACATCCAGACAGTTGACACTGTCAACTGCACGTAACTACCCAGGTTCTCGGCCTGAGTTCGCATTTTTAGCAGGGCTTGTGTTGTGACCTGCGCATCGTGCGGCGCGTGGCGGAGACCGGCTGCCGTCGCAGGCCGTCTACTGCCCGCTGGGCGGGAGGCTCGGGGCTAGGCCCACCCGCTTCAGCAGGGCCGCCGGCCCCTCGATCAGGGTCTCGATCGGCTTCAGCCCCTGCTTGCGCGCCGTCGACAGCACACTGCGCAGCGTGACGAACTCCCGCGCCCCTTGCAGCGAACGGAACCCTCCCGAGATCTTCATCAGCAGCTTCATCATGCGCAAGTCCCGCTCTCCCAAGTTGTTCGTGAACGGCACACTCAAATCGAACAGGAAATGCAACACCCAGGCGCGTCTCCGTTCCAGCCGCAAGGCCAGATTATGGCCGGGCCGACGTTTCGGGCGGCCCCGCCGGCCGGTCGGCAACGGCGGCAGCCCGCTGGGATAGTCCAGGGCCTCCTGCACCAACTCGTCGTAGCGGCTCTCCATCCGCTTCAACATCTGGGGCGCCACCACCCCGCCCCGTTTGCGGGCCCGCTCCGCCACCCGCCTGGCCGCCCGCAGAAAACGCTGCATCCGCCCAGCCCAGGCTTCCCCGTCGATCTTCACCAAGGCCTCTAACTCGCGCAAATGATGGGCGTTGCACAGTGCGTGCAGCACATCCGGCACTTGGAAGTAGGGAGCCCAGTGATCGTGCACCAGGATCCCTCGCAGCCCCGCCAACACCCCGCCCCGCTTCTCACTGATGCGGTAGTAGGTCAGCAGCTGATTGCTCAGTACATGCAGCCACTGTCCCCGTCCCGCCACCCGGAAACCGGTCTCGTCGAGGTGCTTCACCCCGGGACAACGGATGAGGTGCTCCCGGATCCGCTCGACGAAGGGCTCCCAGGCCTCCGCCGCCCGGCGGCGCAGGTTGTTCAGGGTGCCGGGGCACAGGCTCACGCCGCACAGGTCCCGCAGGATCTGGGTCAGCCGCTCCTCGGGCACGAAGTGAGCGTTCTGCAAGTAGATCGCCGTGGCCGCCAGGCGCGGCCCGTACTGCACCGGGGCCGTCACGTCCTCCGGAAAGGCGGCCTGGGTTGAGAGCCCGCAGCGCCGGCAGCGACAGGCCAACGCTCGATGCTCGGTCACTTCCGGCTTGGGTTCCGGGAGATCAAAGACCTGCCGCCGCTTCGCCTCCCCGTCCACATCCGCCCGCCTCAGGGCCTTGCCGCACCGGCCGCAGGCTTTCGGAAAGTGCTCCTGAATCCGGTCCGGGTTGTCCGTCTGGCGCAGCGTCGTGCCCCGGTGCCCTTTCTGACCCCCGCTGCGCCGGCCGGTGCGCCGCCGCTGGCTGCGGGTCCGCTGGCTGGCCGGCGGTTTCGCCAGCCCATCGCTCGACGGGGGTTTCCCGCTGTTGCTGCTGTTCAGGCCCAAGCTCCGCCGCGACTGCTGCCCTTCCTCCTGCGCGGCCTCCAACTGCTGGGTCCACTGCTTTCGCTCAGCCTGCCACTCGGCTTCTTTCGCTTGCCACTGCTTTCGCTCGGCTTGCCACTGGCCTTCTTTCGCCTGCCACTGGGAGTTCTCCGCCTGCAAGCGGGTGACTTCGGCTTGCAACTGACCGAGCTTGGCCTGCAGACGAGTCCTCTCCGCCTGCCAGTGCAGCAGTCGGGACTTGCTCTTGGTTCGCTGCCCCTGCATGACCCGGCCTCGGCTCCGGCTTGGCCTAAGGCTGCGGCTGGCTCGCTACGGCCTCGACTTCCGGAAAGGACTTCATCCTACGCCTTCTCCGCCCAAAAGTCAAGCGCCCCTCCCCCCGCTGATCCTTCTCCGGGACCCAAAGTACCTGGGCAGTTACAACTGCACTGGCAAATCCCAACCTCCAGTCAGGCAGATTAAATATTCTGACCGGGAGAGCGGAATCCGGTGTCGATCGCAGTCGGCAGTCCTAGATGCGTGCTGGGCAGAGGGCCCGGCGGGCGCGCGGATCTCTGCGCCCACCGGATGCGATCAGCGCGCCTGAGCGCGGCGTGGGTCGACGGTCTGCCCTAGGTAAGGGGTACATGCTCCACTGACTCACGAGTTTATGGGTGGAATTTGGGCCGACGGAGCCTGAACGGCTCATGTCAGTTGCCGATATCAGTTGTACGCGGTTGGCCGTTAACCCACAAGTCACAATGTAACTGAACACTAGGTGCGTCCGCGCCAAGGCCAGCCCATGCGAGGCCAGATGCTCGATCCGGACGCCGAGTAGCAGCAGGAAGCGATGCTGCTGCTACAACTGGTCCTGATGCTCGACCCGCGCCGCCGGCGACCAGTCGATGTCGGCATCGCGGGCCGCCTGGTGCCAACTCGCCGCCGAGAAACCGAGCCCACCCAGGCGACGATAGCGCGCCGAGACGATCCAGTCCGTCTTCACCCCACCCGGCCGCCGGGTCCGGCCCTGGGGGTGATAACTCGCCATCCTCTCCCGCCACAGGCATCGGTCCGTAGCGTCGCCGACCGGCTCCAGCGTCACCGCTCCCAGTTCGGCCAGGCCGCGCTGCAACTCCCGGTCCGGATAACTGCGGGCGACTGCGTTGCCTGACATGCCCGCCGTCGCACACGGCTGCGGTTGCGGCTCCGGCAGCACCATCGCTGCTCGCTGCGCCATGCGAGTGAGTGCCCGGGTCGACTGGGTCACACACAAGCGACCGCCAGCATTGCGCCAGTTCTCGCGCCCGCACGATTCCCGTGCCAGCGCATGGCCCGGCTCGCCGGCCGCCCCGGTCGCTAGATCGGGTGGCTCTTGACCGGCTGACGGCCTGTGGTACAGTCCTTGGCGGCCCGGGATGCTGTGGGCACATCCCGGGCCAGGAAGGTTCGCATGAGTGGGCTACTGAAATGGATTCAGAATTCACGAGCAGGCTTGACCCGAAGGGGACTGCTGGGAGGTGGCGGACTGGCGACCTTGGTTGGAGCCGGCGGCGGGGCGGGGAAGGCCCGGGCCGCCCTTGATGTTGGTCCTGGGCTCTACGAGTCGATCGGCATCAAGCCCCTGATCAACTGCAAAGGTACTTTCACGATTATCAGTGGTTCATTGATGCTCCCTGAAGTTCGGCAGGCGATGGCCGAAGCGTCAAGGCACTTCGTGCATATCGACGAACTGATGGATGCGGTGGGAGCCCGGATTGCCGAGATCACGGGGGCGGAGTCCGCGATCGTGACGACAGGTTGTGCGGCTGCACTGGCTCACGCGACAGCAGGGGTAATCGCCGGAGGCGATCCTGAGAAGATACAGCGGTTGCCGGATATGGATGGGTTGCCGAACGAAGTGATCGCACCTGATTATTCGAGGAACGTGTACGATCACGCGATCCGAATGGTGGGGGCCCGAATGGTCACGGTTCGGAATCTGACGGAAATGGCAGCCGCCCTAGGTCCAGGTACAGCGATGGTAATGGTGCTTGCATCACCGAGTGATGCGGGCGAGTTCGGATTGCAGCCGATTGCCGCACTGGCGCACGAACACCGAATCCCCGTTCTTGTGGATGCGGCAGCCGAAGGACTGACGATCCCGAATATCCATCTCGAGCGGGGGGCCGATCTGGTTGCCTACAGCGGCGGGAAGGCGTTGCGGGGGCCGCAGAGCGCTGGCCTCCTGATGGGCCGGAAGGATCTGATCAGGGCAGCCTGGACCAACTCCGCTCCTCATCATGCTTCTGGTCGGGCGATGAAGGTTGGTAAGGAAGACGCAATGGGAATGCTCGCCGCAGTGGAAATGTGGGTGCAGCGCGATCACGACGCGGAGTGGAAGACGTGGATGTCGTGGCTGGAGCAAATCTCCGACAGCGTACAGCGGATCAAGGGCGTGGCGACGGAGGTGCGTTATCCGGTGGGGTTGTCCAACCGTTCTCCGCGGCTTGAGATCAGCTGGGATGGCGACGCACTCGGTTCCCACGGGACCGAGGTGGAGCGGGATCTCTGGGATCAGGACCCGCGGATCGTCCTGGCGGGAGGTTCCGGTACAGAGCGTGAGGGAGGCCGCTCCAGCGTTTCTGTGGTGCCATGGCAGATGTCTCCGGGTGATGCTGCGGTCGTTGCGGAAGCCCTGTACCGTAGGCTAGAGTATCCGCCTGCCCGATCTGTTGCCGGCACCAGGCTGCCGCCGGCGAAAATCGATGGGGCCTGGGATGTCCAGATCAACTATGCCGGCTCACCGGCACAGCATAGTTTCTACATTGAGCAGTTTATGGACAACCTCCGAGGATCGCACCGGGGCGAGCGCACTGGTGGTGACTTGACCGGCTGGGTCGACGGCAACCATGTGCACCTGTTAAGCCGGCACCGGTGGGAGGGGGCTGCCTTCGGGTTCTCGTTCAATGGAACGATGCACGGCGACCAGATCGTTGGCGATGTCGACCTGGGAGAGTACTTCACCGCAGAGTTCAATGCCACTCGACACGAGTATCGCGGCCCGCCGCCCCCGGCGAGAACGCAAAAGAATGTCTGAACGGCCGATGAGCGGTGCGCGTGGTGTCGCGACCAGCACCTGATTCAGGATGAGCCGCTCTCGAATTCCGCTTCGGGACTCCAATCACACTCTCTCCCACATGGGCCCGCGCCACCACGGTGGGACAGGTCATCAGACGGCGACCACAGCATGGAGCCGACCTGTACTGTGTGGCGTTCAGCCGACCCGGTAATTCTCGATCGCGTCCATATCAAGCGACACGCCCAGGCCCGGTCCGAGGGGTACCTCGTAGAATCCATCCTTCATGGTGAAGGGCTCGATCATCAGGTCGTTCTCCAGGACGTGTGTTACGCTGATGGCGTACTCGATTCCCGCGAAAGCTGCGGCTTGGTGCGCTTGGAAGACTTGGTTGACGCCGCTCGAGATGCTGTGCTCGACCCACAGCGGAATGCGAGTTTCCTCTGCCATCAAAGCTCGCTGTACAAGTGTCCGGCCCATCGGCTTACCAACGACAAAGGCGTCAACCAGCCCTTCCCTAACGAATGCCATTGGGTTGGACGGAATGTGCTCGCTGACCTGAAGCGCGGTCTTGCCCCTGAGCTGTCTGTAGCTGTCCACCAATTCGCGGTCGAACGGCGATTCGATGGCGAAGTAGTGATGAAACTTGGAGAGTTGCTCACAGAAGTGGAGCGTGCGTCCGACTGAGCCCCACCATGCGTTCGCATCTACCCAGACCCGCATATCTTTCGGGATGGACTCGCAAATCGCTTCGGCTTGCTCCACCGGGTCCTCCCATGGCCGGGCCTTCACCTTGTGAACCCGGTATCCGAGGTCGGCACCGCGCTTCGCCTCTCTGGCCATCAAGTCTGGAGGGAGGCACTGGCTCCACCAGGTCTGCTGGATATGGGTCTTGGTTTGCGCCGAGAACAGCCTTGCAACTGGTAGGCCGACGGCCTTGCCGAGCAGGTCGTAGACCGCGACCAGAATGCCTCCGAGACGGTCATCAAGCACGTGTTCCCATGGAGATGTACCGATCAGGGATTCGAGGATTCGACGGGCTGGTTCAGCGGCCATGTCGGCATCGCCGATACCCACCAGGCCATCATCGGTGAATAGCTGAACGATCACCGGCTCGTAGTGGGTCTGGAAGCGGCCTTGGCGGAAGAAGCTCCGTTGCCAAGCCTCCCGGACGCGCTCGTCCATTGGAACCCGGGTCCTTGTCAACTCGTACCGCGATATGCGCCGCCTGGAATCGCCTCGCAAGGGAATGTCGCGCATTCCGGTCAGCGCAGCAGCAATGATGCCTCCTTGCTGAAGGAACCGGCGGCGGCCGGGAGGAGAGGTACGCATGACCGACCCAAGTCCTATTTGCGGGCCGTGACTGTGATCTCGATACGGGCGTCGCCCACGAGGCCCGCCACTGCGACCGTCGTTCGCGCCGGTCGATCCTGCCTGAAATACTGGATATAGACCGAGTTCATCGTCTGGAACGTAGAGATGTCCGTCAGGTAGACCTTGACGTCGACGGCGTCCGAATAGTCGTAGCCGGCTGCCTCAAGGATGATTCCAATTCGCTTGAACGTCTGGTGGACCTCCTTCTCGAAGCTCGCAGGGTATTCTCCAGTCTTGAGATCCGATCCGGTCTGGCCCGCACAGTACAGCGTGTCGCCAATCAACACACCAGGGCTGAAGGGCGCTCCCTCTCGAAATTCTGGAGGATAGATGATCTTCTTGTCGGACTCCGCAGCGATGCAAAGGGCTCCGAACAAGAGCATTGTTCCGAAGATTCTGGTCATGAAGTCAATTCACCTCCGACGTATCTGAATTCTATCGCAAATCTCTTGCGGGCTGTCGGTCGCAAGCACTCCATCGGACGACGGTTGTACCTCCAGCGGACATCTTGCCCCTGGAGTGTTGCTGCAGGCCAGGCCCTTGCTGATGGCACACCGATATTGACTGGTCTATAGGGTGCTGGACACATTGTGTGCTGCCTGACCCTTGCGTACGGCCCTATGTCATATGGAAAGCCGTCCTGCTCACATCCCTGCAGGTTCTGGAACTCGGCAGTTGCGCCCACGATTGCAGATGAGCCGGCACGTTCGAACCGTCATCGGATGGCGAGGTTCCCGGCCCGACAGCGGCACTACCAGAACACGACCTCGCCTGGTGCTTGGCAATCTCCATGGATCACCCACAGGCCTCAGGGCAGGAGGATCTGACACGAAGCCAGTTGCGCGGGTTCCTTCAGCCAGCCACGCCCTAGGCCACCAGACCCGAAACTGCCGCAGTTGCTGCAGTATTCTGTCACCGTGCCCATACGGATGCCCGGCGGATCCCTGGCGAACGGCGGACGCGCAGTGGTCACGAATCACAATTGCGCAGACCGAAAAGGTGGTGCCCTTGATTAGTAGCCGTGGATTCGAACTCGGCAAGCGCCGTGCGATCTGCGCCGCCATCCGGGTTTGCTGACACCAGGTGCCAGTGGCTTGCCGTCGCTGCGCGCGATTCTTGGACCACGGCACCAATCTGACCAAAGACTTGAACCACGGGCCCTGTCCGCGAGATCGACGGTTCCGGATGGATCGATCCTCTCGACCGGGCAGGGCATAGTCTGCCAGCATTCTTCGACCAGTCACCCTCGGCAACGGAATCAAGCGAGGATTTGCACGGCCCAGCGCAGGTGTTGCGCGTTTCGTCCATGGCTGGTTGTTGAATCCCGTGGCTGCTGTGGAAAGGCTCGGCAATCGCGTGGGGGCATCGTTCTCTGTCTCGATGGAGATGGCTTCAGACCGCGTTGCGCATGGAGCCGGGCGCATTCGGTGGGCTGCAGTTCGGGTGACAGTTCGCGGCCCACGTCTATACTAGGGGCGGTCCAGTTGGCTGGACCGGGAGAATCGATGGCAGAACCCGGCTCAATTACTCGGCGCAGCTTGCTCGGTGCTGGTGCGGCAGCGATGGCCAGCGGCGGTTGCGGAGCGGCTCCTGCTCGCGACGAATCCATGGGTCCGGGCAGCTACGAGCGCCTTGGCGTGAGGACGTTCATCAACGCCGTTGGAACGCTTACGACTTTCAGCGGTTCACTGGTCCGTCCGGAAGTCAAGGAGGCGATGGAACAGGCGTCGCGGAGCTTCGTCCGCATCCACGAACTCCAGCAGAAGGTAGGCGAACGGCTGGCTGAACTGACGGGCGCGGAAGCGGCGTTCGTGACGTCTGGTGCTTCCTGTGGCCTCTGCCTTGCCACTTGTGCGGCGACGGCAGGCGATGTTCCGGAGAGGATGAGGCAACTGCCGGATCTAACCGGTATGAAGGACGAGGTGATCATCCAGGGCATTCACCGGACTTCGTACGATCACGCCTTCCGGATGGTAGGTGTGCGCCTCGTGGAAGTGGATACAGCAGAGGAGATGCGGAGGGCCATCAGCGGTCGCACTGCCGCCTGTGCCTATGTCCAGAGCCATCATACCCTTGGCGGGAAGATTGGTCTCGAGGAGTATACCCAGATCAGTCACGGCGAGGGTCTGCCCGTGATCCTGGATGCGGCGGCGGAATTGCCTCCGGCCGAGAACCTGAGGAGGTTCGTGGGCTTGGGCGTCGACGCAGTGGCATTCAGTGGGGGCAAGAACCTGCGTGGTCCGCAGTGCAGTGGATTGCTGCTTGGAAAGCGGGAACTGATCCGCAAGGCCTACGCGAACAGTTCTCCGAACAACTATTTCGCACGGATCGCAAAGGTGGGGAAGGAAGAGATTGTTGGCCTGCTGACGGCCGTGGAGGTCTATCTGGCACTCGACCACGAGGCGGAGCGGGCCGAGTGGCATGCCAAGCTGGACCGGATCGCCCGGCGGCTGGATGGGGTGCCGACTGTACATACGGAACTGATCCCGAACAACGACTTCTCGCATTCGCCGCGACTCTCCGTCCAGTGGGACGAGACCGAGCTAGGGGTGACTCTCGATCAGATGGTTGGACACCTGCGGGAGGGTGAGCCGTCCATCGAGGCTAGTGACATGCGCTCCTTCAATCCGCCGTGGAAGGGTCTTGGGATCTTTCCGTACCTCTTGCAGGATGGAGAAGAGTTGATCATCGCGGAACGGCTGAGGGGCATCCTGCGCAGACGGGCTTGAGCATGAGGGCCGCTACCACGCTGCTACTGGCCGCCAGCCTTGGCCCGGTCCCGGCCCAGCAGTTCGACCTGCTGATTAAGGGCGGTCGAGTAATTGATCCTGGCAACCGGATCGATGCGAATCTGGATGTTGCCGTCGCCGGGGAGCGGATCCTGAACGTTGCAGCGGACATTCCTGCCGACGGGGCGAGGAAGGTCATCGACGCTACCGGGGCGGTCGTCACGCCCGGTCTGATCGACTTGCATGCGCATGTCTTCGGCTACTCCGGAAGCATCTTCCCGGACGACACGGCTCTGTATGCGGGCACGACTACGGTCGTGGACTGTGGCGGGGCTGGGTGGCGCACCTTCGAGGAATTCAAGGAGATGATCGTTGATCGGGTCCGGACCCGGGTGCTCAGCTTTATCAATATCGTTGGCAAGGGCATGGTTGGCGAACCGTACGAGAGTGACCTGACAGATATGGACCCGGAGAAGACGGCCGCCAAGATGGCCGAATTCCCCGATCTGATCGTCGGCATCAAGACCGCCCATTACACGGGACAAGGATGGTCCGCGATCGATGCCGCGATTCGTGCCGGCGAACTGTCTGGCAAGCCCGTGATCATCGATGACAAGATTCTCACGAACACTGGCCGTCACTCCCGCGAGAAACTGCTCGAGCGGATGCGGCCTGGTGACCTCCACACCCACACGTTCAATGATCGGCAGCTGGAGCTTGTCGATCGTTTCACCGCTGACGTCCAGGCATATGTGTGGGAGGCGCGCCGACGCGGTGTTCTGTTCGACCTCGGACACGGTGGCGGTAGCTTCCTGTGGCCCGTGGCGACGAAGGCGGCAGCCGGAGGATTCTACCCGGACACGATCTCCACAGACCTTCACCAGTCGAGCATCCTTGGCCCGAAGTCCGACATGGCGAACTGCATCACCAAGATGATGGCTCTCGGCATGGAGCTCCCGGATGCCATTGAGCGTTCCACCGTGGTTCCGGCGAAGGCCATCGGGAAGTTCCCCGAACTGGGAACGCTCCGCGTCGGTAGCGAAGCGGACATTGCGGTTTTTCGGGTCGAGCGAGGGGTGTACGCGCTGCTCGACGCATGGAGAAAGAAGAAACTCGCCACAGCCAAGCTCAGCCCGATTCTCACCGTGCGTGCGGGCCGCCTGGTTGTGGATGTTGAGGGTCTGGGTTTTCCGGAGTGGCAGGAAGCTGGCGAGTATGACTCGATTCCCTGACTGTCTGTCAGTTGTGCTGCTGGCGGCCCTGGTCTTGGCCGCGATGCCGGCGGCAGCCGACTCGGTCGAACTCCACGACTTGCTTCTCACCGGCGGTCGTGTGATCGATCCCAAGAACAAGCGTGACACCCGCCTTGACATCGCCATCGTCAACGGGCGTATCCATCAGGTCGGCCGTGGAATTCCGTCATCAACGGCCAGGCAGGTGATCGATGTTTCGGGCTATATCGTGACGCCCGGCCTGATCGATATCCATGCGCACTACGACGTGACCGGTCCCGGCCTGAGCCTCAACCCGGACCATAACTCGCTGCGCAGCGGCGTCACCACCTCTGTGGATGCCGGAACCTCGGGGTGGAAGCGGTTCGACGAGTTCAAGGCGCACACGATTGATCGGGCGAGAACGCGGCTCCTGGCTTTTCTCAATATCGTTGGTGTCGGCATGTACGGAAGTGGAGAGGGCGGTCCCGAAAACGACGTGGGTGAAATGAATGTCGACGCTGCTGTGCGCATGGTCCGCCGCCATCCAGGGATCATTGTCGGGATCAAGACGGCCCACTACCAGCCTGCAGATTGGGAGGCGGTCGACCGAGCCGTGGAGGCGGCAGAGCGTTCGAACTCTGTTCTGATGGTCGACTTTCACCCTAAGCCGGGGCGAGGATACGAGGAGCTGATTCTGAAGCGCATGCGGCCCGGAAACATCCATACTCACTTCTATGGCCGACTCACGCCGCAGCTGGATGAGGATGGCAGGGTTCGGGACTACATGTGGAAGGCCCGGGAACGGGGTGTGCTGTTCGATGTCGGCCACGGTTCCGGCAGCTTCTGGTTCCGAATCGCGGTGCCCGCCGTTCGGCAGGGGTTCCTGCCGGACACGATCTCGACCGACCTGCACAAGAATTCCGTCATGCTGCCCGGAGCCACGCTGACCAATGTAATGTCGAAATTCCTGAACATCGGGATGACGCTGGAGCAAGTTATCGAGCGGACGACGCTGAACGCAGCCACGGCCATCCGGCGAACGGATCTCGGCAATCTCGATCTCGGCAGTGTCGCGGACGTTGCCGTTCTGAAGGTCGAGAGGGGCCGGTTCGCCTTCCTGGACTCCGGGCGGGCCAAACATATCGGCGACCGGCGGTTGCGGGCGGTGATGACGATCCGAGCGGGAGAAATTGTCTGGGACCTTGACGGGTTGGCCGCCGAAGACTTTGAAAACGTAGGACCATACAGCAACTTCAAATAGATGGTCTGGCTCGGCGGTGTCGGGGCCGTTCCGCCCAATCGGCCCGCACTCCCAACCCGCGACCATGGGGCAGAGAGGCTCGATCTTCAGCCTCGCCTGGATTATCCGTCCCGTCGGCTGGCCAAGTGTTGCGGGGCCCGCCCCGACGGGCACCGCCGTGGAACTGCTGTCCGTAACTGGAACTAGAACTGGAACTTCAGCCCGAACTGCATGATCCGCATCTTGGTTCGCAGACTGCGAATCTCTCCGTTACGCGAACCGTCCGGTGTCAGCTGGGTCGTGCTGGAGAAGCTGATGTTGGCGGGGTTGCCAAAGAAAGGCGTGTTGAAGACATTGAATGCCTCCCATCGGAACTGGACTCGATACCTCTCGGTGACCGCGATGTTCTTGTACATCGAGAAGTCCATCTGGGCCTGTCCCGGTCCCCTCAGCGCGTTGTAGCCGAGGTTGCCGAAGTGGCAGAGCTCCTCGCGTTCCGGCAGCTGGCAGGTCACTCGCTGGAATGCTTGCGGGTTGTACCACAGCTTTCTGGTCGGATTGGACAACTTGGGGTCGCTGGCGACATCTGGACGGACGTTCGCATTGGCGAGGCCGAGTTCCGCCCTTCCCTGCCCGATCCGGAACGGGAATCCGCTCCGAAGCGAGAGAATACCGTTCGTTTGCCAGCCCCCGATGAGGTGCTTAGCGATCCCTGAGAGGTTGGACCCCGGCAACTCCCACACGAAATGGCCCACGAAATTGTGGGTCTGATCAAACCGGAAGAGGCCCCTGGACCCACGTCGGTCGGTAACGTCCTGGAACGACGCCCCCTCTTGGCCGCCGTTCTCGCCGTCGCCGTGAGACTTGCTCCAGGTATAGGCGAGTCCGAATGTCAGTCCTCGGGAATAGCGCTTTTCGAGCTTGAGTTGCAGTCCGTGGTAGAACGACTCCCCGAACGAGTCAATGTAGCGGATTCTCCCGGTACCCTGGATGCCCAGTTCAGGGTTCGCTGCGTCGTGGAATTCCGGAAAGGGCCGGTTCGATTGCTGGAACGTGCCGGATAGTGTTCTGGGGTCGTTGAAGTTGGTAATGCTGTTGCCGACGTGGCTCCCCTTGCTGCCTGCATAGGCTGCAGTCAGGGCCAGTCCCGCCGGCAACTGCGTCTGGATATCGAAACTCCACTTCCAGACATCCCCGTCGTGATAGTCAGGGGGCGTGTAGAGCACGTTGACCGGCCGAACGACGCTTCTGCCACCGGTATTGGTGAGGAACGGGTCATTCAGCGTCAGGATGTCTGATCCCGGACGGAACATGCGGGTCAGTACATCGTACGAATTGCCGTCAGCGCCTTGCACGCTGAATCGCTGTGCGTTCACGAGCGAACTCTGGAACGTCTGGCTGCCCGCCTTGGGCGGCATCAGGTTGAAGATTGTGAAGGTGTTGGTGTGATTGATGTTGTCATACCATCCGGCACCCATTCGAAGGACAAGTCGGTCGGACGGACGGTAGGCAATGCCGATGCGTGGCATGAAGAACCGGACGTCCTGGCGCGCCAGCTTCACGGCTCCCCGCTCGTTGACATGTTCAGGGAAAACCGTCGGAATTTGGGTGCCGTCTTCCTTGGAGAACGAGATCCCGCGTCCGATGTCCGTGCCCTCGCCCGGCAGGGTGAGCGTCCGCCAAAGGCCCTTGCTATCCACTGGGAAGCCGTTGTAGTCGAACCGCAGGCCGAGATTGATGGTCAGCTTGGGGCTTACCTTCCAGTCGTCCTGTACGTAGACGGCGAATCGATTTGCGCGTGGAAAGGTCAGTGGCAGCCCCTCGGGTGTGCCCGTCTGGCGGGGGACTCCGAGCAGGAACGAGGCGAAGGCGTCCCCGGTCTCGTTCGCAGAGAATCCGAGAGATCCTTCCTGAAGGTTGGCCGCCCCACGCTCCATGGAAATGCGGTAGAGTTCCCCGCCCATCTTGAGGTTGTGTGAACCCTTGAACCATGACACATGGTTGCCGATCTGGATCGTGTCCATGTTGTCGTAGCCATTCCCGTTCGTAAGTTCCTGCAGTTGGAACGGCAGGCCTGTGAACCGTGGAATCCCATGCTCGCGTGTTGTCAGCGTCCGATTCCCGTCCGACGGGATGCGAAACTGGCCGACTCCCAGCGCGTCCTGATCGAAGGACTCCAGGTCTGTGCGGGGATTGCTCGTGAGGTCATCCGAGATGTTGAATCCAACCCTGAGCTCGTTGACCATCGTCTCGCTGAACGTGTGGATCCACTGCGTGGCGAGGTTCGTGACCTCCGCCGTGACGAATACCGGCAGGTTCGGATTGATGTTGTTGCGGTCCCGGCCGGATCGGTCCAGGGCCAGCCGTCCGAACACTCGATCCTTATCGCTGAAGTTGTGGTCGACGCGTCCGAACCACTGGTTGACGTCAATCGGCTGCCCCACGGCCGCCCGCGCAGTGAAGTCGGTGGGGTCTTCCTGCTCGAACTGGGCCCTCGGAATGAACTGCTCCAGCACGTTCAGGGAGCCGGGATGCAGGCGAGACGGCGGGATCACGTTGTTGGCGAACCGATCTCCCGTGAACGGATCATAGATGACCGTTGGGCGAACAAAGCGGTTGTTGGCGGTGTAGCCGCTCCCCAGCCTGGAAAAGTCGCCGCGCCGGAAAGGGTCTATGGGCCAGCGCTGGGTCTGCACCACACCCTCTCGAGTCCGGCGCCCCTCATAGTTGAAGGCCCAGAATGTCTTGTTCCGAATCAGCGGGCCGCTCAGCACCAGGCCGAACTGGTTCTGCCGGAGAGGATTTTTTCGAGCCCGGTCCGTACCTTCCGGCCGCTCGAAATTCAGGAAGTAGGTCTCGGCGTCGAGGGCGTCGTTGCGCAGGAACTCGAAGAAAGTCCCGTGCAGGGCGTTGGTGCCGCTCTTCATGGTGATGTTGACGTGGGCTCCGCCTCCGAATCCGACCTCTGCCGTGTAGGCGTTGGTCTGGATCTTGAATTCCTCAATGGCCTCGATGGAGGGCACGAAGTTCGTGATATGGATGCGCGGGTCCTTCGCGTCCACGCCGTCGAGCGAAATCACCTGATGGATCTCCCGCTGCCCGTTTGCGCTCACGGAGAAGCCCTGGCCCGGAATCGGGAACCCGCCCGAGCCGTCGCCGAGGCCGGTGCGATTGCCGAACTGGACTCCGGGGGTCAGTACGGCAAGATTCTGGACGTTGCGGCCGTTGAGCGGCAACTCCACGATCCGGCGGTTCTCGATAACACCGCCTACGGTGGCGTTCTCCGTGACCAGTCCAATGCTCTGAGCGACGACTTCGACCGTCTCCGTCACCTCGCCGACCTCGAGAGCGAAGTCCTGACGGGGTTGGCCCCCCGTCTCAACCCGGATGCCCGTCGCAACTTCTGTCTTGAATCCGGGAGACTCGCAACGGACTTCGTAGTTGCCGACCAGCACGAGAGTGAATGTGTAGTTCCCGGTTGCGTTGGTGGTCGTGCTTTGCTGGACCCCCGTCGCTAGATTGGTAAGCGTGACGTCGGCCCCCGGGATGACCGCCCCGGAGGCATCAGTAACGAGACCCTGTACGGTCTGGGTCGTGGACTGCCCATGCAGTACCGTGCTCAAGCAGAGCACTGCGAGCAAACCTTGGCAGCCAAGGATGCGGCTTGTCATCCTGCGGTTCATAATCGTGCTCCTCTCTGGGGACGATGAGATCATCGAACCCTGACACCCTTTACGCATTTGTCCGCCGAACAGTTCCGGGGAAGAGGATCCTCCCCGCAACCGCTGGCGTACTAAGGATAAGCCGAGAATCACGCCCAATATCGGGTGCACCGGCCTGAATCCATGCAATTCGCGGGAAAATTGCCCGGATCCTCTTCTTTGCGAGAACTTTTGAAGAACGGCGGGAGTGGGACAGCGATTTTCCGATCGCATGGGGAGCCGGACGGTTCTGGCGGCTGGCATCCGGGGGATTTCTGGCCGGCTGCGGGGCTCCAACCAGTCCTCGGCTACGGGGCAATGCTCGGTCATCGGTTTGCGGCGGGGGTCGGCGACCCTTGTCATCGCTCGGACTCCTCGCCTGGGGAGGCCCGCCATCTTCGGGCGCGTCACACGCGAAACGTAGCGACGGACGGAGCGCCAGTGCTCAGGCCCAGACAACATGGATGGCTGGTGTGTTCGGACAGGCCATGCCGACCGACGAGACGGAACGTGACGATTGAGGTTGTCCGGCTCTTGACTGTGGGCGGTCAGAACTGCGCCGGGGTCATCAACTTGCTGGAGGCCACCAGCCGGAAAGCCCGTCGGGCCCGCATCACGCCACAGATCGACATGGACGTGCCGGGCTGGACCCGCCGCAGGATTGCGAGAGGCATACCGCTGCCATCTAGGACGGAACCGGTGGGCATGATGCGGAGAATCTTCCGCCAGGACACTGCGCGTCAGGGGGCGAGTGTGACTGTCAAAGCACCCTACACAGAAAGCGCAGGGGTGGTGATCGGATCGGGCCATGGGAGGGACCCGAGGCCAGACCGGAACTGCCCTCAGTCGGAACTCCGGCTCCAGCAATTCGTGCGCACCGCCGAGAGGCGGAACCGGCCGATGTCCCACGACAACTGCAGATCGAGGCAGAGTTCGAGCAGCACCCGACCGATCACACTGCAGAACTTGAATCCGTGGCCCGAGAACCCAGCTGCGATGTACACATCGTCCTCGCCAGGACAGCGGTCAATGATGAAATCGCTATCTGGAGTGTTGGTGAACATGCAGACGGCGGATCGCTTTGTCGGTCCGTCCGCTTGTGGAAAGTACTCGCGGAGGCCGTCTCGCAGAACGGCCTCGTCGGTCGCTCGGCAAGTGCGGTCCAGATCGGCCGGCGAACGGACAGCCTCCTCCCGGTGGTGGTATTTCCCGATCTTGAAGCCTTCCGACCTGTGATCGGGGAGTCCGTAGAAGCGCCCACGGGGAGTCTCCATATTGAAGACAGGGAATCGGTCGGGCGTGAACACCGACCGGTTCCGAGGGTCTGTCCAGAGCATGACCTGTCGCTCCGGCCTGCAGTACTCGTGCAAGCCCGGAAGGAGGTGGCCGGTCCAGGGGCCCGCAGTGACAACGAGTCGTTTGCAGGTGAAGTCGCCCCTCGAAGTGTGGACAGTGATGCCCGGGTGCTGATGGTCCCACCGGAGCACCTCGACGTTTGTCATGACGTCTGCACCGAGCATGCGTGCTGTGTCCACGTAGGCCTCGATCGCGGTCTCGGAGAGCAGGTACCCTGCGTCAGGTTGGTAGATCGCTCGCAGCGAGGGGGGCAGGCGGTAGCCGGGGAATCTCCGAGTGACACCGCGACTATCCATTTCCTCGAACTCGAGACCGTGGTGGAGACAGGACTTCCGTGAGCCTTCGATCGTCCAACTTGCGACGGGGCCGATGTCTAGACCGCCTGTCCGGTGGAGGATATGTCGATCCGAAACGACCTCGAGATCCTTCCAGTTGCGGTACGCTGCCCGCAGCAGGGGAACATATTCACTGCCTTCGGAATACGCGAGGCGGATGATCCGCGTTGATCCATGCGACGACCCGAGGGAGTGCGGGATGCCGAACTGCTCCACGCCGAGCACCTTGGTTCCTTCGCGCGCCAGGTGGTACAGCGTTGCACTCCCCATTCCGCCAAGGCCCAGGACGACAACGTCGTACATCAGGCAACCCTACAGCCTGTCCCGAGACGAAACGAGTGCGTGGAGCTTGAGGGCTTGGCTCTCGTCCAGCAGATCTCCAAACGCGGGCATTCCGTTGCCGCCCCTCAGAACGACGTCCAGGAACTGCCTTCCGGTCAGCGCTGTGCGGAAAATCTTGGGGCCTCTCCCTCCACCTGTCTGGTGGCAGCCGATGCAGCGAGCCCTGAAGAGGACCTGCGCATCTTCCATGGCCCTCGCGTCGCCGAGGAATGGATTCGGCGTTTCCTGTCCGCTTCCCGTCTTGACCGTGCTACCGGATGTCGACTGGGGCGGGGGCATGGTTCGTAGTGGTTCCGATCCCTCGGTCGCTTCGAACCCGTATCCCGGCAGAACCCGGCCGCCAAGGGTGTGCCCCGGCTCCCCTACCTGAGGCAGACTGCCCTCCAGCGTCGAGAGGTTGGTTCCCCTTGGAATCCTTGCAAGTCCTCCCCCATCCAGGGCGAAGACCCAGAGGTTTCCGGCCTTCGGCTCCGTATAGTAGAACGCCATGTCGCCTCCGATGCCGCCGGACGGCACCACAATGTATTGCGTTCCGTCGAGTTCGTAGGTGATTGGGCTTCCGATGATTCCGGAACCGGTCTGGAACTGCCAGAGCACCGTTCCGGTCCTGGCGTCGAGAGCCATGAAGTACCCCCGCATGTCGCCGGTGAAGACCAGTCCACTCGAGGTCGCTACGGAGCCGGCCCAGAACGGAGCAGGGCTTGTCTGGCGCCAGACAATCTCCCTTTTGACCACATCGAATGCGATGAAGTTCCCAGGGTTCTCACTCGTGAGGTATTGCTGGTAGTCGGCTCCGAGGTACCATTCTCCGTTGGTCGGTGGCTCGAAGGCGTCCTCGGCCCAGAACCGGTAACCCATTGCCCACTGGTTAGACATGAAGTAGAGAGTCTTCAGTTCGGGGTTGTAGGACAACGGTTGCCAGTCAATGGCTCCCTCAAGGCTCGGGATGATCGGACCGACCTCCGGGCCCCCGGAGATTGCGACCATGTCCGGATTGACAATCGGACGCCCGGACTCCGGATCGAGGCCCTTGGCCCACGTGATTCCCGGGACGATCGGCACACCGTACAGGAAGTCTCCGTTCGTTCGGTCCAGAGCGTAGAAGAAGCCGTTCTTGTCATGATGGAACAGGGCCCTGACGGGCCCGTGTCCGCCGAGTTCGAGGTCTGCAAGAACCGGTGTGCTCACCGCGTCGTAGTCCCAGCAATCCCACGGCGTGTACTGAAAACCCCATTCGATTTTCCCGGAATCCGCGTCGATGGCAATGGTGGCGGCCGTCCATCGGTTGTCGCCCTTGCGCACCTGGCAGTTCCAGGGGGCAGCGTTGCCCGTGTTCCAGTAGACAAGTTCCAGGTCGGGATCATAGACACCCGTAGTCCACGTCGGGCCCCCTCCATGCTTCCACGTATCGCCGGGCCAGGTATCGTTGCCGGGTTCGCCCGGGCCCGGAATGGTATAGGCCGTCCAGCGCGGTTCGCCGGACGCGGCGTCGAAGGCCTTCACGAATCCGCGGATGCCGAACTCTCCTCCGGCCACACCTGTGAGCACCATGTCCTTTACGACGAGCGGAGCTCCGGTGATGCTGTACCCCTGCCGCCAGTCAATGACCACGGTCTCCCAGACGACTTGCCCGCTCTGCCTGTCGAGAGCCACCAGTCGGGCGTCCATCGTTCCGACAAAAACCAGGTCACCCAGCATGGCGACACCACGATTGATCGAGCCACAGCAATACACCCGTTCGGCCTCGTCCGGGATTTGCGGGTCGTAGGCCCAGCTTCTGGTGCCTGTGCGGGCGTCGATCGCAAACACTCGCGAGCCATCCGCCGAAACATAGAGAATGCCGTTCCGGATGAGAGGGGTCGCTTCCAGGCCGCGATTATCTCCGCCTGTGGCGAACACCCAGGCCGGGTGCAGACGGTGTACGTTCGCGGGAGTGATCTGGTCCAGTCGGACGTACCGGTGAGCATAGTAGTCACGGCCGTACATCAGCCAGTCGCTGGTGTTCCCTTGAGCCCGCTCCAACTCGCTGGTTGCCACGGGCTGGCCCAGCGCAACCGCACTAGCCAGCAGTGCCAGTGCACCCAGCTTTCGTTTCACTGAGACTGCCATGTGGCTCCACATCCTGAGATCCTGATCGGAAAGAGAACCCTATTCTTGCAGTGTTGTCCAGGGGGCAGCCCACCGTGAACTCCGAACTCCGAGCCTCAGGGCACTCAATACACGCCGACGGTACATCGAAGGGCGATGCCGGAGGGGCTGGGGAGGAGTTCGCGGTTGCCTTGCCGGCACGGTACGGGTTGGGTGGTGGGGCTGCCAGTGCGATGCTCCTGACAGTGGCCGCAAGGTTAAGCGATGCCCCAACCAACTTTGCAGATCACATACGTATCCGCTAGCATCCACACGAGGAACCCAACCCTGCCCGCACCCATTTCGATGGTAGTCCCGAACACCCGCTCCCACGCGATTGTAAGCTTGGGTGCAAGAGGGCCACGATGTTGTGGCGGTGGTTGGGCGGGCCTGTATCCAGGCCGTACAAGTGACCAGGCATCCGCTGCTGGCCAACATGTCGGTGCCGATCAGCCACCAGACCTTCGTCGAATCTGGGGTGGGTGGTCAATCCACGTTGGTGCTGTGTTTGGAAACGCGCCCGTCCCGAGGATCTCCGGACCGACGAGCCTGGTCGGTCGGACGTTGGCACCCGGCGATAGCCTTCCGATGACCGGCAAGGTGCCGGGGTACACTCCGGCGCAAACCACCGCGAGCCATGTATACCAGATCAGCGGGCTCGTGGAGGAGTCGGGGCGCTTGGGAGACAGCCTCGGCGACGGTCTCCTGAGCCCGCTCGTGAGGACTCGAGAGCGGTTTCATCAAGCCATGGACCGGTATTGCCAGCGTCGGCGTACGGATGACTTCGCGAGAGTCGACGCTCGCTCCCTCCTTGTCCATCTCTTGCGTGGCGGGACTTGGCTTTCCAAGCCCAACGACGATTGGCAACCGGTCCGACTCCACACCGGTGCCGACGACCATGGTGCCCCCATACCCGAGCTGCAAGTGTTGAGCTAGAGTTACCCGCATATCGAACCTCGATGTGCAGCGTCGGGGGAGGCGATGAATCCATGAATCTATGTTTGCGATGACGCAACTTGGCTTCCTGCGACAGAACACGCTCGTCCGTCGGTGCCTCGGATGGTCACAGTGACGTGTCACTCCCCTTGCCGGACTCGCTTGAGCCCAATCCGGACCACGCGCCAACTGACCGCAGAAAGCCGCTCCCGTTCGGCCGCAAGGCGTGAAGTGTCTACCCCAGAGGATGGCCCATCGCCGGAATCCATTCTCTCGGATGGCTAGAATACGGAGCTTATGCCGAGCTCCCACCCCAACATCATCCTCGTGATCACTGATCAGCAGCGCTATGACACGATCTGTGAACTCGGATACTCCCATCTGGACACACCCAACCTGGACCGGCTCGTCCGGGAAGGCGTGACCTTTTCGAACTGCCACGTGCCGGCAGCCTCGTGTGCACCCTGCCGGGCCAGCTTGTTCACCGGGCAATACCCCCATTCGCACGGAGTCCTTCGCAACGGCGACCGCTGGAGGCACAGCTGGGTCGAGAATCTCAAGCGGTCGGGCTACAACACGATCAATATCGGGAAGATGCATACATTCCCTTACAACGAGCTCTTCGGGTTCTGCCAGCGATACACCGTCGAGAACAAGGATCGTCATCTGGAAGGACGCTATTTCTTCGATGAGTGGGACAAGGCCCTGAGGGCCAGGGGCCTCAATAAGCCTGGTCGTCTCAGCTACCGCAGCTTGCCCGACTACCGCGAACGCCTTGGGGCGTTCGAGTGGCCGATTGACGAAGACATGCATCCTGATGCGTTCGTTGGGAGCCTTGCCACGTGGTGGATCGAAAGCTATCCGAAGACCGAGCCGCTGTTCCTGGAGGTGGGGTTTCCCGGTCCACACCCGCCCTACGATCCGCCCGCCAGATATTCGTATCAGTACATGCAAAAGGACCTGCCGCTCCTCGAAGTTACCCAGGAGGAACTGGACAGTCAGCCTGAGGCCTATCGAGGCATGATCCAGCACAATTGCGAGGTTGACCACGACTCTGTCGTGCACCAGTGGCACCCTCCCCGGGAGGCGCGGCATCGGCAGAGGGCATACTACCTCGGCAACGTGAGCCTCATAGACGAGCAGATTGGCAAGCTCATGGCAGCGCTTGAGGTGTCCCGTTACATGGAGAACTCGATCCTCGTCTTCACGTCGGATCACGGCGACTGCCTCACTGATCACGGCCACAGCCAGAAGTGGACGATGTATGATGCCGTGACTCGGGTGCCGCTGATCGTGTGGGCTCCTGGACGTTTCCCCGGGGGGCGCACACTTGACGGGCTTTGCTCCTTGCTCGACCTCGGACCTACAATCCTCGAGATGGCCGGTCTGACGCCCCCGGCGAAGATGGAGGCGGAGTCGTTGCTGGGCGCAATCAATGGCGAAGCGTGGGATGGTCGAGACACCGTATATTGCGAGTCGGCCCGCGACGTGAATTTCACGACGAACGACTTTCAGACCATGGTGCGGTGCCGCGACTGGAAGCTGGTGCACTTCCTCGACGCCGACGACGGTCAGCTGTTCGATCTGAAGGCCGACCCGGACGAAGTCAACAACCTGTGGCATGTCCCGTCCAGACAAGGCAAGAAGCGAGAACTTCTGGAGACACTGCTCGCCTGGCGTGTCCGGAGCCAGTACGACCATGCTGGCTGGGAGTTGGAGTTCCTGGAGTCCAGCACGTAACGGCCGGACTCGGGAAGGCTCCCGTGCGATGTCGCGTCCGCTTCCCGGGAAGCGTTCCGATTCCCCGACAAGGCGAAATCCGCTGCCTGCTTCGATGGCACGCGGTGAAGCCTGGCCTTTCGGGACAGCGTTCCTGCAGGCTGATGCCCGCCAGTGAACTCTTCCGACCCCGTTCTACACTTGGTCAATGGCAACCGGACCAACTCTTGGGATCATCGGCGTCGGAAACCTTGGAGGAGCCTTAGCCGAAGGTGCCGTAGCGGCGAAAGCGGTTGACCGCGTCGTTGCCGCCGACATCTCGAGCCAGCGTCTTGACGAACTTGCGAATCGCATCGGCCCGGCTTTCTCCGTTGGAGACATTGCGGACGCAGCCAGGATCTCGGACGTCCTGGTCGTTGCGGTCAAGCCTGCCGTGCTGCGGGGTGTCGTGGCAGAGGTCGCCACCTCGCTGGGCCCGGATTGTGTACTCGTTTCAGTTGCCGCCGGAGTTACGATCGACCGGATTGAATCCGGGCTACCCTCCGGTCGGCCCGTGGTGCGGGTCATGCCGAATCTCGCCATGCTCGTGGGCGAGAGTGCTACGGCGCTCTGTGCCAATGAGTTCGTCAGTCGCAGCCAAATGCTCACCGTTGAGTCGGTCTTTCGCGCTGTGGGAACTGTTGTACGCGTCGACGAATCACAGATGCATGCAGTCACCGGGTTGACCGGCAGTGGCCCAGCATATGTTGGCCTGCTTGTGGAGGGTTTGGTTGCGGGGGCGGTCAACAAGGGCCTTCAGCCGGGACTGGCTAAGGAACTGGCATGCCAGTTGTTATACGGCACGGCCAAACTGCTACTGGAGAAGGGGTGGCCCCCAGCCGAACTCAAGGACATGGTGACCACTCCATCTGGCACCACGATCGCAGGTCTCAGAGAACTTGAGTTGCACGCCGTTCGTGGTGGACTGTTGGCGGCCGTGGAGGCTGCGGCCGAACGGTCTGCGGAGCTTTCGGAAGGCTGAGTTCCGAGTTGTCGCTGGGACAGTTCGTCGCGACGCGACCATTGCACATCGAAGTGCTATAGCGGGGAAGAAGGTCAGTGGAGGTAGCGGCGAAAACTTGCTCCTGACTCGCGCCTCGGCTGCGCGACCCCCGCCGCTGGCGCTCCGTCAGTTGCAGTAAGCGCTGGTTCTCCGCCAAGCCCAACGCGGGTTCCGCTCCCTGTTGCTGCCCGCACCACAGCATCCAGTCACGGACCAGTTGCTTCGCCTGCCGCTCTGAGCAGCGCCCCGCACCCCGCTATCCGTCCAGCCTCTCATCGGCCAGTCAGGCCGAGTGAGGAGAACTGTGTTTGTGAAGGGCATCCCGCCCCCATCTCGCAGGCGGACCACCATCAGACTACAATTCCATGCCGATCCTGCCAGTGCCAAGCTATAGTGCCACTGTTTTGTTCTGATGCGTGACACATCTGTCGGAACTATGCAAGTTCATCCTTACGGCAAGAGCCCGAGTTCCCGCGCACTACGACCCGCCCTCGCTGCCACTGCTCGCGAACCTGTTGCACGATCCGCTCCAACTCGGACACCACGCCGTCGGCAGCATTCCGATTCGCCAGGCGCAAGCACTCATATGGCACAGGCTCATCCCACGACATACTGCGGCAGAGAACGATCATGGCCATGTTGGCGGTGGAAAACCGTCCATTCTGTTCGCCAAGCAACGGATAAACGGACGAGTCTCCATCCGGCACTATCCAGGCGAGCCGCGCTCGGACGGCACCGAGGTGATGCCGTAGGCCGTTTCGCGCCTGGCGCACCCCGGCGCGAGGTGTTGCCGCTGGCACTCGACGCGGAAGATTCGTCGTCGGTGCGAGTAGTTCACGCTGCTGGCAGGAAATGCTGCACCGCTCGATGTGCCTGTGGCCCTGGCTGGGCCCGTACCGTCAGCAAGTAGTCGGCGCGGTGCGTGTCGACCAGCGTCCGGGCGGTATCTCGGACGGTGCGCGGGGTATCCCGGGTGACCACACGCCCGGCCAAGGACACCTCGTCGAACAGGGCCCGCATGGCGGCGATCTCGCCGTTCTGGTCGTGGAAGCCAAGGCTGTCAGGGGCAGGCCCGAGCCGTGGGCCACCAGGGTCACGGTTTCATGGTGTTGCGGGCCGTTGCGGCGGGCCTCCAGCGTGGCAGCGGCCTTTCCGCCGCGCAGGCCGGCAGCCCGGAACTGGCTGCCCCGGACGCAGGCCGGATCGACGAACGTCTCGGCAGCCAGCAAGCCAGGCCGCAGTCCACGGCCCAGTCCACGCTCAGCCGTTGCGTCATGCGCGACAGCGCATACGACCCAACCTCCGGGGAAGGCGCCCGCTTGGCCCGGCAGCGGCAACCGGGTGTTGTTGGCCACCCAGTGCAGCCGCTGGGACTGGATCCGGGCTGTCCAGCCCACCCACCCGTTCCGGGGTCGGTATTTGAAAGCCCCCGACTGCCAGTCGGCCAGCCCGATCCACCCGCCCCACCATTCGAAGATATACCGCAGTCCCCGACCCGCGAAGCGCTTGAAGCGCAGGTCATGGTGATGGTCGACCGGCTCGACCCACCGCGTCCGTTCCTCGGGCCGCGACAGACGGATGACCAGTTCGGCTAGGCGGAATCCGGGCGGAGTCGCCTCGAACAGGGTGGATGGCTGCGGCGGCATGTCTCTTACCTCCCGGAATCGGTCGGAAGAAGCGAGTGCTTTCTGCAAATCCAATCAGACCCGACGGCTAGCAACTAGAGAATCTCAGCGTGGGAATGGCCCGGCTCACAGAGGTGGCCGATCCCGAGAGTGATTGGTTGCGGCCTCCCGCTGACTCACGGCGCTCCTCGGCCACGCAGGCCACTACATCCCGGATAGCTTCAGCGGACCTGTGATACATTACAGCGTATGGATGCACAATGGGTAGGAGTAACGCTTACAGGTGCCACTGTTCTTGTCTCGGTCTTAGTGTTCATTCGCTCTGGCCTCGCACAGCTTCGTAGGGAGATTCAGGCTCTGGCCAAGCAAAACCGTGAGGATGTTCAGGCTCTGGCCAAGCAAAACCGCGAAGACGTCCAATCTGTGGCCAAGCAAAACCGCGAGGAGATCCAGGCTCTGGCCAAGCGAACTCACGAGCAAATCGAGGCTCTGGCCAAGCGAACTCACGAGGAGATCCAGGCTCTGGCAACCCAGCATCAGGCGGACTACGATAAGCTAGCCGCGGAGTTGGCCAGACTGGCCGCAGAGCATCGCGAGGACTACGGTACTCTCTCCGCCAAGGTCGCAGACACGGCTGAGCGGACAGCACGAATAGAAGGGATCCTACTTCTGCATCTCGACCCAAGACGGCAAGCGAAAGCGTCCCAAGCAACCCCCCGTGAGTTGGAGCAGCAGCTCGAAAGACTCGTACAGCCAACGAAGGCAGACCAAGTGATCGCCTCCGAGTAGGGGCACCCGCTCCTGCGTGGAGTTTCGCAACTTCGGAGTGGGTCGAAGGCAGGGCTGTCGCACACTAGGGGTTGTGCAATTGAGGGGGAGGCGAATGGTTCCGCAGGGCGAGATGGGGGCGGGTAGAGCCACCCGACGAAGCGTCGCGGGCAGGGTGCCGAGGCCGTCCTCGGGTGTCGCGCAGTCGGGGTGTCGGAATCGTTTAGCGGGCGGTGAGGACAGCCTGAAAGGGTTGCTCGCCATGCAGGCTGAAGTGGTGCTGGCCGGCCGCGATATGCTGCCCGGAGTTCAGTATCACCGCGCTCGCGATGCAGCGGCAGAGCGAGTTGTTGAGCGCGGTTTGGCCCTTGCGCGCCCGGCAGGCAGCTTCGGCGAACTGCACCTCGCGGACGCGATGGTTCGGATTCTCTACGGCCCAGTGCCCGCGATTCCAGTCCAGCAGCTGCCCGGACGAGCCGCGATCAGGTAGCACCGAGGTGATACCGCAGGCGATTTCGCAGTTGTGGTGCCCCGATGCGAGGTGTTACCGCTCGCGCTCGACGCGGAAGATTTGTCGCAGATGCGAGTAGTTCACACTGCGGGCAGAAGGGCTCCGGACGCGGATGCTGCGCCGATTGGGGCGCCCGTGGCCTTGGCTGGGCTCCTCCGCACCGCACCGGGTGCCGGGTTGCTCCCAGTCGATTGGGCGGAGGGCCTCAAACGTCTTCCCGGCATGGGCCTGGACCGTCAGCAAGTAGTCGGCGTGGTGCGTCTCGGCCAGCGTTCGGGCGGTATCCCGGACAGTGTGCAGTGCATCGAGGGTGACCATGCGGCCTGCCAGAGGCACCTCGTCGAACAGAGCCCGCACGGCGGCGATCTCGCCGTTCTGGCCGTGCAAGCCGAGGCTGGCCAGAGCTAGGCCCGAGTCGTGGGCCACCAAGGTCACGGTTTCGTCGTGTTGCGGTTGGGCGCGCGAACAACTCTGATATTAGGCAGTTTATCATATTTCCACACCCGCTCTCAATTCCCTCTGGCGAGATATCCGAGCTAGTGCAACCGGCGCAGGGAAACGGGTTGAGCCAAGGAAACCTCCATCGCTCGAGAGTGGCTACTCACAGCCACGACAGAGATTTCAATGCTGGAAAACCATAATTATGGCATAATACTGGAATGAAAACTACCATGGATCTGCCCGACGAACTGTTGCGGGCGCTGAAGGTTCGGGCAGCTGAGGAAAATCTCAAGCTGCGGGAGGTTGTTGCCGACTTGCTCAGACGGGGACTTGCCGCAGCGGCCATTGAGGTGCGGCCGGTTCGCAATCATGTTCAGTTCCCACTTGTGGAGTGTGTGCATCCCGCAGGGCCGGCCGAAGCACTTACACCGGAGCGCGTTGCGGCGATTTTGGTGGACGGAGAGGCTTCCGATCTTGGTACTGTGCGATAGCAATGTCTGGCTGGCGCTTATACTGTCTCAGCACCAGCACCATCCAGCGGCCATGGATTGGCTTGCGACTGTCAAGACGCCTGATTCGGTGTGTTTTTGCCGAGCCACGCAGCAATCACTTCTGAGGCTCCTAACGACAGAGGCCGTATTGGGTTGCTACGGCCTTCCTGCGCTGACGAATCGACAGGCGTTCCGGCTATACGAACAGATCCTGAAAGACGACCGGATCGTTCTCAGGACAGACGAGCCAACGCGTCTCGATACGCGCTGGAAGGCATTGGCGCTGCGAGACAACGCCAGTCCCAAGATCTGGATGGACACATATCTGGCTAGCTTTGCACTTGCCGGAGGCTTGGGCCTTGTGTCGACTGACAGGGCGTTCACCGCTGTTCCGGGTCTTGATCTCACGCTTCTCGGCGGAGGCTGATAGAGCCCTGTAGCCAATAGATATCCTCGCTATACGAACGCTGCTTGGCGGCGGACGTAGACAACTGCACATGCCGGTTGTCGCAGGCTGTTGTGCCAAAATATTCGTAAACTAGGCCGTCGCCCCGCAACTCGCTCAGAATCCCGATCCGTTGTTCCGCCAGACAACGAAGCTTACCATCTGTCGCCCATTGCACATTGAACCGCAACAGCGGGAGGAAGGCCCATGGAGTTGGCGGTTGAGTTGCCAGCAGGATACGGCAGGCGGGGTAGATCTGTTAAGGCGACGCTCCGGGGGCCTTTACGCGAGGGCGAGAGCGGGAGCTGGCCCGAAAAGGCGGCCGGACCACAAGGGCGCTGGAGGGCTGGGCCCGCCAGCTCGAGAAGGGGAAGTGCGTCGGGGAGGGGGCGGGTAGCGGCCCCGATCCGAGGGGCCCGGGGCTGCGGGTGGCGGGGCGATGCCGGCCGCGAGACAGTCATCGCGGAAGACCTCGTACGGGGTGCGGTAGCTAGTGTCTGCCCGAAAACCCTAAAAATCTTTTGATATCAGTGGTATAATAGTGATTTGACGGCCCCAAGAAAGCGGTTTTCAGGCGCTTGGGGGCTGAATCGGGCCAGAAACGGCCCATCTTCAGAGGACGGGAAAATCCTGATGCGCGAAATTCACCAACGACAACTGCAGATCGGTCAGGTGTCGATCGAGAAGATGGAGATCGAACTCGATTGTCGCGACGACACGACGGCCGTCCTGCGCGGGTTGCAGCATCTGTTCTGTACGCCGGCGGTCTACACCCAGGTGATGGGCCTGCTGGAGAAGCACTTGCTGGCCCACGTCAAGCGGGGGGTCGGTCGACCGGGGCTGGACCTCTGGCAGATCCTGGTGCTGGGGCTGCTCAAGGAGGGTCTCAACCTGGACTTCGACCGGCTCCGCAACCTGGCCAATCACCACGACCAGGTGCGCCAGATGCTGGGCCACGGCGTGTTCGACGAGACCCGCTACAAGCATCAGCGCCTGCTCGACAATGTCTCCCTGCTGACGCCGGAGTTGCTGGGAGCGATCAACAAGGTTCTGGTGCAGGAGGGCCACACGGTGCTGGAGCACAGCGCGGGTGAGGCCTTGCGCGGGCGGTGTGACTCGTTCGTGGCCGAGACCGACGTGCACTATCCGACCGACGTCTCGCTGTTGTGGGATGCCATGCGATGTTTGCTGAAGTGTCTGGGGCGGCAGGCCGGTCCGCACGGCGTGACGGGCTGGCGGCAGTGGCAGAAGCAGGCCCGCAAGGTGCGCTCACTGTTCCATGCGGTGCGGCAGACGCGCCGGGCCACGCGTCCCCGGGTGGTGGCCTATCTGCGCACCTGCAAGGACTTGGTCAGCCGCGCCACGAGCAGTCTGAAGGCCTTGGAGGAGGCAGGAATGAAGAAGTCCAGGATCCAGCAAATCAAGGACTTGATTGCCCATGCAGAGCGTCAGATCGACCAGTCCGAGCGGCGGCTGCTGGAAGGCGAGAAGATTCCGCAGGAGGAGAAGGTGTTCTCGATCTTTGAGCCGCACACGCGCTGGATCTCGAAGGGCAAGGCCGGCTGTCCGGTGGAGCTGGGAGTGCCGGTCTGCGTGGTCGAGGACCAGCACCAGTTTCTGCTGCACCACAAGGTGCTGTGGGAAGGCGGCGACGTGGACATCGCGGAGCCGATTATCGAGGAGACGCAGGAGTTGTTCCCGGACCTGCGGGCGTGCAGTTTTGACCGCAACTTTCACAGTCCGGAGAATCGGATCAAGCTGGACAAGCTGCTGGATCTGAATGCGCTACCGGCGAAGGGCAAGTTGAGCGCGGCCCAGCGGGAGCGGGAGGCCGAGGAGTCGTTTTGGCAGGCGCGGCGGCAGCACTCAGCGGTGGAGGCGGCGATCAATCATCTGGAGCATCACGGACTGGACCGGGTGCGGACGATGGGCAAGGCAGGCTTCGAGCGCACCGTGGCGCTGGCGGTGTTGGGGGCCAACCTGCACCGCCTGGGACGGGTCCTGCTGCAAGCGGACCGTGAGGCTGCCCAGTGCAGCCTGGCGGCCTGAAGCGGTTTCGGGCACCCCGCCGGGAGCCGGGCCACGGCCCGGCAGGGGGAGCTGTGTCTGATCGGCCAAAGCGGCGGTTGAGAGCCCTCAGAACGGCTGCAAATGCGGCCTTGAGGTGAAGTGACAGGCACTCAGACGGACCTAATCAGGCCTAATCCAACCATTTGTCATCGATATTGTTTTCACCTTCGAGCGAGACCTCGTGCCCAAAAAGGGTTTTCTGGCAGACACTAGCTAAGCACCTTGCGGGGCCGTTGGTTGAGCCGGTTGATGGCTTCCTGCAACCGTTGCGGGTCGAACGTGCCCAAGTTTTCGGTCTTGGGCACGAACTGGCGCAGCAGGCCGTTG
The DNA here is from genome assembly GCA_965205085.1 of Bryobacterales bacterium. GTDB lineage: Bacteria > Acidobacteriota > Terriglobia > Bryobacterales > UBA6623 > VXMF01. The sequence goes on from OZ242039.1 coordinate 174,243, forward strand.
GTATGTTCATTGAGGCCCCAGCTCGCAGGAGCGGTAGGGGCGGGCAAGGAAGATGTCTGTGCCGAGCGCCTCGGCGGTGTGCAGGTGGCCGCCGAACTCCTTCCCGTTGTCGCAGGTCAGGACCAGGGCTGAGAGGGGCCGCAGCAGGTTCTGCATCGCGTCGCCCACCAGGGCCGCGGTCATTCTGCTAACGGTCTGAGCAAGCAGGTACTTCGACTTCCGTTCCACGAGTGTGACAGCGGCTTCCTTATGCGCCTTGCCAATGATCGTGTCGGCCTCCCAGTCCCCACCTCCCTGCCGCAGGTAGGTGTACAGCCAGCCCCCTTAGCCGCGGTCCTGGCGAATCCGCTGGGTAGGGCCATGAGGAGCTGACCGAGACCGTCCCGGCCCGCTTCAGGCGACCCGACACCTGCTTGGGGCTCCGCCCCTTGCTGTCGCGCACTTCCATATGCACGGTGTCTGAACTCTCCGTCGTTGGAGAGGGTCAGTCCGGGGGTTTCCCCTAGAGCAACGTACCGCCCTCCATGCCGAACGGTCGTGGGATGCCGAAGAAGTTCAGAATCGTTACGGGCAAATCCTGGATGTTGGGTTGGGGATCGCTGATCGGTTTGCTGCTGAACAGACAGCCGGGGACCAGGTCGCGAGCCATGGAGTGATCGCCCGCCCAAGCCCAAGGGTTGATGTCCAGGATTGCGCTCGAGCTCTCCCCCAGTACGGATTCCGACGAACTCCGGTAGCCGGGGGTGTATCCCACAAGCAGGTCTGGCGCATCGGCAACGAACTCTCCAGAGTACAGGTTGCCCTTTCGATACACGCGATGAATCGGCCTTTCGCCTGTCGCATCGTCCCGAATCGACTCGAGCTCAGTGGCGATACGCTCCGAAAGTCTTGCCGCCTCGTCGTCACCCAGCATCCCCCGGGCCTCGCGGCCGAGCCGGTTCATGTACAACCCGTTGAACCCGATTCCGTAGGCTGCAGTCCGGGACCAGTCAATGTCCTCGATGCCAGCCCTGTCCTTCTTGGCCGCTTCGGCCTTGAGTGCCAGATAGCCATTCTGTCGGAGCCATGAATTCAGATGGAACTGCCGACCGAATGGAGCGAATCCGTGATCCGAGCACACCAGGAGCAATGTGTCGTCGTCAACCGCCGGAAGAACCCGGCCGATCAGGCTGTCCATCTCCTCGTATAGATGATGAATGTAGCCGGCGAAACGGACATCGCTGGCGGCATGGGTGGGATGGCTCGTGTCCATGTTGCGCCAGAGCATATGCGTGTCTTGGTCCGTACTGGAGACATAGAAGAAAAACAGGCCGTCGCGATACCGTCCCCACTCGTATTCGAAGAGGCGCAGCCGGTCCTTGAGGATGAGCTCGGCTTGCTTCACGTAGCCTTCGTCATCGATGATCCGGTAGTCCAGTGCCTTTGTGTCCGACGGCAGGCCCTTGGTCCAGAACGGCCCGATCTGCTCCGCGATTTCGCCTCCGACCTCCTCGGGATACGAGACCTGCATCGCCTGTGCGGACGGGTCGATGTTGATCGGTGTTACATACAGCTTCAGGTGAGGATGGGCCTCCACGAGGTACATGCGGCATATGCCCGAGATTCCCACCAGCGATGAAGCCACCTCGAACCGCACCTTGATCCAGTCGCTGTACTCGGCTCGTTGGAGCAGGAATCTCTCGCCCTGAACGGTGATCAGGACCGCGTCATTGCTGCCGTCCACGTCCACGGTAATCGGAATCCTGGAGTCGGACCGGTCCTTGCGGAACGGATTCGCCGGCCCGAGCAGATTCGCTTCCACCCGGCCGTTCTGAAGCGTGACGCGATGCACGATGCCGCCGGTCAGGCCAGGAAACGTCTCGTCCCGGTCAGTGGTGTAGTAGTTGAAGCGCCCGAATGAATCCGTCAGGTCGGGGGTTCCCATTCCACTCAACGCCCTGGTTACCGTGTCGTCCACCGGGAAGTTCGTGGGAATCTTGATGACGGTCGAGGGGATACCCTCGTCGGCCAGGTAGGTCCAGAACGGTACGCCGACGCGCTTGTTGACGATGCCCGGTCCACCCAAGGACAACTGATAGTCGCCTAGGCTGATCGACTGGGCAGGCGGCCTTGTCTCCCAGATAGAGAAGTATGGCTGGTACGTCTTCGGGTCCCGCATCACGAAGTCCACGATGGTGTGTCCTCCCGGGTTCGTTCCGGTGATGAACGTGCTCCAGGCTACCGGACTGAGTGCGGGCATGGTGGTTCCGAGAGGACGAAAGGAGCCCATCTCGGAGAGCTTCTTGAAGTGGGGTGCCCGACCTTCGTCCATCAGCGCCCTGACGATTTTCGGATCAAGTCCGTCGAGGCCAAGCACCACGACCTTGCGCGGGGGACGCCTTGTCCGGAGCGGCTTCGAGCAGGCCCAGGGCAGGGCCGTGCCCGCGACGGACGCCGCGAACCGGCGACGGGTAATCACCGGTTACCAGCCTTGCGTTGGGGGGCTGCCACGGGCCTGCGCTGGGATCTCAGACGCCCTCCAGCCGCAGATAGTCGCGTGCGTTACTGAAGCAAAGGCGTCGAACGAGTCCGCCGACGAGTGCCTCGTCGTTCGGGATCTCGCCATTGGCCATATCGCGACCCAGAAGATTGCAAAGGACGCGCCGGAAGTACTCGTGTCGAGGATAGGACATGAATGACCGCGAGTCTGTCAACATGCCCACAAATCGGGATAGCAGCCCAACGTTTGAAAGGCAGTTCAGTTGCCATTCCATGGCCTCCTTCTGGTCGAGGTACCACCAGCCTGAGCCGAACTGCATCTTGCCGGCGATAGCCCCGTCCTGAAAGTTGCCGAGCATTGTCGCGAAACTGTAGTTGTCGTTGGGATTGTTGTTGTAAAGGATCATGCGCGGTAGCGAGCTCTCGCGGTCGAGCCGGTCCATGAACCGCCCCAGCGTCCGGGCTTGCGGCCAGTCGCCGATCGAGTCGAATCCAGTGTCCGGGCCGGCGGCCTGCAATCCACGGGTGGAGTTGTTCCGAAGTGCGCCCAGGTGCATTTGCTTGGTCCAGCCACGCTGGGCGTCCAGCCGGCCGAAGTGAATCATCATGAACGCGGAGAACTGGGCCTGCTCCGAGCAGGAAGCAGGGTTCCCGTCACGTGCCGCATCGAAGATGGCTTCCGCTGCAGACTCGGTTGGAAAGTCGCCTGGCAGGTGGTCCAGCCCGTGGTCGGAAAGGCGGCACCCCACCGAATGGAAGTGATCGTGCCGCCGCTGAAGCGCTTCCAGAAAATCGCGCAATGACCGGATAACCATGCCGGAGGCGCTCTCAAGTGCCGTAACCCAGGGGTTGAAGACTTCCGGTCTGTTGACGGTCAGGGCCTTGTCCGGTCGGAATGCCGGGTAGACCTTCGTATCCAAATCCGATGTGGCGATCGCCTTGTGATGGTCCAGGCTGTCGGTTGGGTCGTCGGTCGTGCAAAGCGCCCGTACGTCGAATCTCCGAAGGATTCCGAAGACCCGGAACTCCTCAGTCGCGAGCCGATCGCTGGCGAGGTCCCAGGCAACCTTCGCGTTTGACCCGTCCAGCAGGTCATCGAATCCGAAGTACCGTTTCAGTTCCAGATGGCTCCAGTGGTACAGGGGATTTCGGAGCGTGTTGGGCATGGTCCGAGCCCAAGCCATGAACTTGTCGTAAGGGGCTGCATCACCAGTGCAATAGGTTTCGCTCACCCCGTTCGCCCGCATCGCCCTCCACTTGTAGTGGTCGCCCTCGAGCCAGATCTCGAACAGGTTGCGGAACTGGCGGTTCGACGACAGATCCTCGGGTGGCAGGTGGCAATGGTAATCGAGGATCGGTTCCTGCTCGGCGTAGTGATGGTAGAGGAGTCTCGCCTGTTCGGTGCTCAGTAGAAAGTCTTCGTGAATAAAGGACATCCCGTTCCCCCCAGGGCAGATCCCATCATACGCCCGGCAGTCCGGCGGAGCGGGTTGCGCTCAGACGATGCATCCTCTCCTCTGCGACTAGGGGCACTGCGAAGGTTGGGTGTGGACTGGGGGCGGACTCAATTCGCAATCGGAGCCATCCGCAGGACGATCCCCAGCATCAACAATAGGGAGTCATCCGGCTTCTGCCCGTTCACCTTGCCGGCCTACACGGACCTCTGCCGGCGGGCACCGCCCGCCAGCGCTCCCGTGGCCCGGCCCGTCCTTCGTACAGCCTCATTCCCGCCCCTCCAGTAGCGCTGCCCCCGGAAAGGTCCCCTTAACAGCCCTCCACCGTCTGCCCCGCTCGGCTGATCACCCAACCGCCAGCTCCGCGTACCTTCTCCTCCGCTCTCGCAGTCAAGTGTGCAATGGGTGAGTCCGACAGCCCATACCGTGGCCGGAACTCTCAGGGGTCCTGACTGAACGCTTCCGGCCAGCAGCAAAGCAAGCCCAGGGCGCTAGCCGAGAGGCCAAGGATGGCGGCCCACGTAGGACCATTCGGGGCTAGCGGAAGGGCAGCTGCCGGTCCGGATGCGAACTGGTGCCAGAACCAGGCCAGGAGTCCCGCTGCTGCTCCGACGGAAGCGATCTCGGACCACATGCGGATTTGCTCAACCCGTGTCTTGATTCGGTCTCGCTCGTCAAGCCGAGCCATCAGTTGGATCAGTGTGAAGCTCGGCGTTCGCCCCTGCTGCGCTGCGGTCTCGCTCTCGAAAATCGACCGCAGACCTGACTCGATCTCGATGCCTGCGCCTTTGTTCATGGTTGGCCGTCCTGCTCGTCTGTCCCGGATTGGTCCATGAGTGCCGCTATCCTCCGCCTGGCGCGAAAAGCCAGCACCCGAACGCTTCTGCTACTGACACTCATGATGGTAGCGGCTTCCTTGTGCGAGAATCCCTCCGCGTACAGGAGCCAGAGCAGCTGTCGCTCGCGCCTGGACAGGAAGCGAAGAGCGTCTCGCAAGGCAAGGTTGTCTTCAAGGTGCGTCCCCGTGGTGGCTGCTGCCGGTTCCCGTTCAGAATCCTCGAACCGGTTGCGTCGCTGCAGGAATCTGCCGTGGTCCGCGATGACGTTCGATGCGATCCGGTACAGATAGGCGCGTGCTTCGGGTGCGTCCGGTGTGCCCGCCATCCGGCTGCCGAGGAACTTGACGTAGGTGATCTGGAACAGATCGTCCACTGAGCCCTTGTCGCTGCAGTGGCTGAGGATGTACGCGCGAATCGGTGCGGCCGTAGCCTCGTAGAACTCTTGCAGGGAACTGTCGGTGGGCTTGGGCCCTTCCATGGCTCGGCGCTTGCCCCGCGTAATGACCTTGGTCAGTCCATTTCCAGACTGCCGTCGACTCCCGGATGGTCCTCAGCCCTCTCATGGGCCTTCTCTAGGTTTGCCTTGTCGACCCTCCACATAGCGTAGGTGGAGAGAGCCAACGCCCCACCGACCGACCCGATGATCACTGCAGGGCGCAGGAAGTCCTGCTCTGAGACGAGATGGAGGACCAGGAAGCCGAGACTCAGCGCACTCAGAATGGAGGCCGGAATGAACAGCCCGATCCACCCCTTTTTTGCTCGTGCTGGCGAATCGTCCTGCAATTCGAAGGCTTCCATCAGCTTCGATCCACCGGGTCCCTGAAACGCCTGGGCGAAGGCCTCTCCGCTGGGAAACTTGTCCATCATCTGGCGGATCAGGTCCGCCCTGCGCTCCTGGGCTCTTCTTCGGGCCTCGTGGTTCAACCAGATGATGACAACCACAAAAGCCAGGAAGCCGAGCGGTACCAGCACATTCTGGATGACGATTCCGATTGGCATGCTTTTCTCCTTCCGGTCCGGGCGCGGGCAATCCTTGCGAACGCCCGGTTCTACTGCCAATACGGACTTAGCCTAAGGCGGGTTAACTCGCTTTCTGAATCCGGTGCTTGGTCCGGCTGGACTTCCGGATCGACCGAACCCAGTCCACACGATACGGGCAGCCATCCATCGCGCCATTGGTCAGCTTGCCCGGAACGGCAGACCTTATTCCCGGACGGAACTCCGGCTAGGCGGGCCGGAGCGAACGGTCCACCTATTGCCCGATCATGGCCGGACCCTGTGAGAGGATCGCCGGGGTGGTGGGCCGAGAGTCTTGTCAAGCGGCGTGTGGCAAACGGACCGTCGGGCGATACGCCTGTATGTTATTCCGAAGTTAGCGTCAAATTTGGCCGTTTTTTCGCTGTAACACGTTATTTTGCTTACACTTACGCAATTCTAGAGGCTGTATTGTGTACCCATGTAAATGAGAGGTAGCATGTTGACTCATATCTGACATGGCTGCCCCGTCGCCGTGGAAGTGTTCGAGGGGAACACCGCCGATCCCGGCACGGTGGGCGCCCAAGTCCAGACCCTGCGCGAGCGCTTCTCGCTGTCCCGCGTCGTGCTGGTAGGGGATCGAGGGTTGTTGACCGATGCCCGCATCCGAGACGAGCTCGCACCCGCCGGGTTGGACTGGATCACTGCCTTGAGGGCCCCCGCGATCCAGAGTCTGGTCCAGAACGGCGATGTCGAGCCATCGCTCCTTGATGAGTGTGACTTCGCCGAGATCACCTCGCCCGAGCTGTATCCCGGCGAACGGCTGGTCGTGTGTCGCAACCCGTTGCTGGCGGCCAAACGGACGCACACCCGTCAAGCGCTTCTGGCCGCCACCGAGGTGGCGCTGGAGCAGGTGGTGGCGGCCACGACGCGGAAGCATCAGCCGCTACGGGGCCAGCACAACATTGCGGTCCGGGTGGATCGCGCTCTGCGGAAAGACAAGGTCGGCAAGCACTGCGATGTCCAGTCCACCGACGACAGCTGCTCGTGGGAGCGCAGCGACGAGCGCAGCGCCCGGGAAGCGGTGCTGGACGGCATCTACATCGTCCGGACCAACGTGCCCAAGGACCGATTGTCCAGCCAGGAGGCCGTGCGGTCCTACAAGAGCCTGAGCCAGGTCGAGCGAGCCTTTCGAAGCTACAAGACAGTGGACCTCAAAGTCCGTCCGGTTCACCATCGTCTCGAGGGACGGGTGCGGGCACATGTCTTCCTGTGCATGTTGGCCTACTACGTGGAGTGGCCCATGCGGCGTTCGCTGGCACCCCTGCTCTTCGATGAGGAGAAGCAAGGTACCGACACGGACGCTTCTCCTGTGGGGCCGGCCCGACGCTCGAAGGAGGCGCGGGCCAAGGCCGCGCGCAAGCGTACGGGGGAGGATTGGCCCGTGCACAGTTTCCGCACGCTCCTGACTGATCTGGCCACCCTGACTCGCCATCGGGTTCAGCCAGCTGCCGAGGGCGCGGAGGCTGTCGACGTGCTCAGCAGTCCGACACCGTATCAGGCCGAAGTCCTCCGTCTGCTGGGGGTCCAAGCATGAATTGTAGCCAGTAGCGAACACCTGCAAATTCGATTATGCTACGCAATCACAGTGAGTTAGACACTTTTCAGCCTGCGAACTTCGGGTTATTGTGCGATTGGGTTCCAGCACCTCGGCGACGTGGAACGCTGCCTGCGCGAGGTGGGCGAGAGAATCACCGGCCTCGGATGGAGATGGCACCCGGACCAGGCCAGCCGGCCAGACTTCGGACGGTTTGTGGCTGCGAATCGCCGATACCACGGCCAGGCCCGAGCGGAGACGCCCGCTCTTCTGGCACTTGCGAACGATTGCCGAGCGACGATGAGCATTGCCGGGGACATGTGGAAAAAGGCGATGGCGCAAGGCCAGACCCGGACGCTACCTGCAGGGAGAGGGAGACAATGCGTGAGTCTGCAAACGGCGAAACGGGAATCGGGTGCCGGTGGGCACTGGTGCGTGGCGGATCTCTGAACTGCAGCACCGATCCAGACAGTCGCTGACACTGTAACCGCCGAAAGCTGTAAGGCTGCGAATACTGCGTTGGAGGTCATTCCAGCGTCACATGGAATGATCCCGCTCGGACAGGCTGTGCCAGCAGATCCTCCACCCATGGCCCGACAAACGATCTGCCGTCAGGCACTCAAGGCAGCAGCGGTAGTGCCCAGCGGGCACGAACCCAGATGATCGGGGCTTGCCGGGCACGCGGCGGATGTCCTGCCGGTGCCTGCCAGGGAGCTGAGTCATGCTGGCGGCCGGATGCTACGGTGAGGTTCCACAGCGTCATCGCGCAGAGGGGGCCTGTCGCCGCTCATCGATCGCCTCCACGAGCGAGAATCGGCCGACGCGCAGCTTCCGCCACGGTCTGTTTCCCAGGTACGTTGATTTCGGTCAGGTCCCGGCGACAGTCGCAACAATGAGTTCGTCAACGACTTGTCGCAGCGATTCCTCGTGAGTTGCTCCGGACCGGATCGCTTCATCATAGGTTGCGAGCTGCATGTGGGCACTCGTCCCGCGCCGGACAATCTCGCGTACGTGCTTGAGTTCGTCCCAGCAGCCGAAGAACTCCGCGTCATCCCGCAGCAAGCTCAGCAACTCTTCCATGAGGTCTGCGAACGGGACGATCTCCACGCGGCCAAAATCGACCATACCCTCGTCGATGCCGTACCGTTGCGCCCTCCACCGGTTTTCGTGAACCAACATCCGGACGTAGACCCTCCAGCGCTGATTGTCCCGGCGGAGGCGGTACAGCATTCGGCAGATACACCGGTACAGGGATGCGCAGCAGATCGCGTCTTCGATTCGTGTACAGACATCGGTAATCCGCATTTCCAGAGTAGGGAAGCGGCCGCTTGGACGGATGTCCCACCAGATCTTGGTGTCGTCCGCAAGCAGGTTGGCACCAATCATCAGCTGGACGGCGCGACGGAACTCCCCGTAGCTATCGAAGCGCTCCGGCAGCCCCGTCCGGGGCAGTTCGTCGAAAATGCACAGGCGATAGCACTTCAGTCCGGTATTCGTGCCCTCCCAGAAGGGGGAGGATGTGCTGAGTGCCAGCAGATGGGGCAGGAAATACGTGACCTGGTTCAGAATGTCGATTCGAAGATCATCGTCTTCAATGCCGACATGCACGTGCATGCCGCCGATCAGAAGCCTGTTCGCCACGACCTGCATATCTCGATGCAGGACCTCGTAGCGTTCCTTCGGGGTGGGTTTCTGATCCTTCCAGTGAGCGAACGGATGGGTCGAGGACGCGATCGGAGCCAGGCCATGCGTCCCGGCAATCTCCGCGACCGTGCGACGCAGGTGACGGAGGTTGGCGCGGACTTCATCGGTTGATGCGCAGACTGCTGTGCCCACTTCGACCTGCGTTCTGAAGAACTCCCGACTGAATTGCCCTGCCAGACGACGCTCGAATTCGGCAATCAGTGATGCCGGGGGCTCGGCGACCAAATCCCTCGTTTCGCGGTCCACAAGGAGGTATTCCTCCTCGATGCCTATCGTGAACTTCGGAACAAGCAGCGACATCAGGGAACGGTGTCGGCAGGCTCGAATCTCGCCAGTGCGGATTCCAATGCGCCCCCAAGCAAGTCAGCGTATCGGGCCACGCCGGCGTCGTTCCGGATGAGGTCCTCCCGGATCTCGACCAGCGCACTCGGCAAACCCTTCGACGATGCATGGAATTCCTGCGAGAAATCGAAGTGGTCGCGGGCCGAGTAGGGCTCGTTGTCCCCGACCAGTACGCCGGGAGACCGGCGCAAGGCCCGAATCAGCGGAACGGCAATCCGCGGGTCCCGGTCCCACAGAACGCCGAAATGCCAGGGCCGTCTCCCGCCTTGGGCAAGCTTGATGGTGAAGCTGTGAATCGCCACGTAAAGCGGCGTTCTCCCGGACTGGCGGACACCGTTCAGCACTTGCGAGATCGCGGCGTGGTACGGCCTGAACAGTGCCTCTGCCCGTTGGTCGGCCTCGGCCATGGAGATTCCCAGATTTCCCGGAATCGGCGTACCGTCACTGACCTCCGGGATGGATGTTTCCGATCCGATCCTGCGGTTGCAGTCGATCACGAGTCGCGAGTAGCTTGAAAGCACGGCCGGAGCGTCGAAGCGTTGCGAAAGATTGAGAGTGACCAGTTCCGCGCCGATGTCCCAGCCGATGTGACGCCGAATCTCTCGGGCGTCCAGGCCGAGTTGTCGAAGGCATCTGGGAATGGCGCAGGAAGCGTGGTCGCAAGTCAGCACCATGGGAGCCTTGCCGCCTGGATTCACAACTCGGTAGGGGGCCGGCTCGTCATCCGCCAGAAGTAGCTTCAGTCCGTGCGACTGGCCGTTCGAGTTCCCAAACCTGGGGCTGTCCGCCGCGCGGACCGAAGTAGTTGAGGACTGGTTGAACACAGGCTGCGATTGGGAATCTCGGATTCCGGATCAGGAGGCGAGGAGGAAGAGCGGCTTGATATGCCGTTCGTACAAGTTCTCGGTAACGTTTCGGGAAATCGATTCCTCGCACTCTCCCAACATTCCCAGATACCGCTCGCCCAGCCGAGCCGCGACCTTGTAGCCGACATGGAGCAACTGTCGGAAATGAGGGTTGTATGCCGGGCACGACCGGTCGTGCCGGAGTGCGGACGTAAACTCGTTCGAGTTCCATGCCGCAACAGTGGAGGGGGCGGGCAGCCGTGCGGGGTCGATGTCGATCACTGCAGCATACGGAGCGCACAGTGCGACCCGGGCCGCATGGGCTTCCGCATAAACTTGTTTCGCCAGGTTCAGGCCGGCACCACCAGCTTCCGCCAGACCAATCAGTTCCTCCAGCCAGTTCGTCCCGGCCGTCTTGACATGTACACCAGCGGTGAACCGTCTCGTTGCCCTGCGGATGGCGCTGTAGATCGAGAACTTGTCGGAACCCGAGTGCACACTCAGCTTGAGGTCCGGGGGCAGCCCGTAGTGTGCGACTGCGTGTCGGATGACTGCAATGTCGTCGGAGAACTCCCGATCAAACTGGGTCGGGTCACCAACGTAGTCAACGCCCTTGTTGAAGCGTCCCGTGAACTTGGGAGCAATGGTCTGGGCAGGGATGCCCTCGTCGGCGACAGCCGCCAGGATCACCAGCAGCTCGGCAGGAGTCTGGGGCGCATCCGTCTCGTCCATCGAGACTTCAGTAATGAAGTTCCCCTTGCCCCTGGCAGATTCAATATGGCGGTAGATCCGGCCTGCTTCCTGAATCGCGAACAGGAACTGGGCGGCGCAGCGTCTCACATCGTCCCTGGTTGTCGTGAACGGCTCTTCGACACCATCGATCTCGATGGCACCGGTCAGTTCCGGATGGGAGCCGACCAGCGTGTCGACCGAGGCCTGGTCCGCCGGTTTCCCGATAGCGTAGGCAACGTCGAGAGTGAAAAAGTCGCTCGTTTCAAGGTATCCGTCGACGGTTTCAAGATTGATGTGGTCCGCATCTACGTGGTACGGTTCGGTCCAGTCCAAGTCCGCGACCGCCTCATCGGCAGCGTGGCGCACGCTCCGGGGCTGCGTCCCCACGGTTAGGTGCTCCCTGTGCGATTTGTTCCAGGTGGGAATCACCTGGACACCCTGTTCGGCGGCCAGCATGCACGCTCGCAACTGGGGTCTCGCCTGGTGGCCAAACCGATCACCGACGCCGAATGTGAATTGTTCGATCTCCATCTGGGAATTGCCGCAGTCGTGAGCCGGTATTCCAGCCGACCCCCCATTTTACCCAATGGCGCCAGCAGGAAGGCAGCCGTTCGGACCGTGCGGGAGTCCAGTAATCTTGAGAATGGCCCAGACTACGGTCCGCACGGGTCCAACCTCCGCTGGCGGAGATGGGACCTTCCCAGGTCCCACGTATCCGCTGAATATGCGGACGGCGCTGCGGCGTACACCCGAATCCGTCGCAGGGGCGCGCGCGACCTTCCCGCTGCCCGGGCTCCTCGTCAACTTGGGGCAAGTTCTCGAGGCAACCACTGGCTGCTTGCTGGGTCGGCCTGGTGCGCTGCGGACCCGCGACGCGAGCCTGGCGAGAAAACTGGCGCGGTCTTGCGTGGCAAGGGAGACGCCGGCACCACGAACGAGTATCCGTACCAGACCAGCGTCGTGGGAGTCGCCCCGTACCGCTAGCTGGGCTATGAGGTCCCGAGCAGGCTTCGCAGGACCGCAGCCACTTTGTCCCGCGCGACCTCCTGCTGTCCGAAGCGGGCTTGCTTCCATTCACCGTGCCCGACGATGTCGGTGCCCTCTTCGTGCGCCACTGCCATTTGCTTCAGCGTGACCACGTTCCGGGCCGCCTCGTCGCTGCCCATCAGCACGACGAAGGGGATCCGGAGTCGGTTGGCCCGCTTGAGTTGCTTACCGAGTTTGCCGGGAGTTGCCTGAAGTTCGGTGCGAATTCCCGCCTTCCGCAGGTCGAAGGCGACGGCCATGCACTCTCGGGACAGCGATTCGTCCATGACCGTGACAAGGACCTGAGCGCAGGACTTGATCGATTCGAGACGGCCTAGGTGCTCGATCGCCGTCAGCAGCCGGTCGACGCCCATGGAGGCACCGGTGGCCGGAATGCTGGGTCCCCCGAATCTCTCCACGAGATTGTCATACCGACCGCCCCCGAACACAGAGCCGAATCGTGGCGCGTCCAGCAGGACTGCCTCGAAGATCGGTCCGGTGTAGTAGGCGAGACCCCGCGCGATGCTGACGTCAAGCGCGACGCGGTCGCTGTGGAAGCCAAGTGTGTCCAGGCCGGACGAGATGGCATCGATCACTTCGAGTTGCTCGGGAGATCCCTCAACATGCTCGAAGAGAACACCGAGCTGGTCCAGAACCTCAGAGCGGGTTGCGCCCTTGATGGACAGAAATTCCTCGATGATCTCGATCTGGTCCTCACTCAGGCCAACCCCGGGAATCGGATCGCCGGATGCATCGGTATACCCGTCCGCCAGTTCCAGCCTGACCCTCTCAAGGCCAATCTTCTCGATCTTGTCGAGCACCCGGAACACTCCCGCAGCCATTGCAGCGGGAATCCTCGCACGCTTCAGCAGCAGGTTCAGGATCTCCCTGCTCGAGAACCGGACCAGATACGGGCCCACATCGATTGCGGACAGCGAGTCGCAGATGGCGGCAAGTATCTCGATGTCGGCCCTGCCGCACGGTGCACCGACGACATCGAGGTCAAATTGGGTGAACTGTCGGTAGCGACCGGGGTCCGGTTTGTCCGCCCGCCATACCTGGGCGACCTGGTAGCGGCGGAACGGTAGTGGAATATCGGCGTATTGGCTCACCACGCGCGACAGCGGCACGGTCAGGTCGAATCGAAGTCCAAGTTCCTCCTCTTCCGGATTCGAAACCCGGAAGATTGACTGTTGCGCCTCTTGCCCCGCGGGTCCAGACAGAACGTCCAGGAATTCGATCGCCGGAGTGTCCAGCGGAGAGAACCCGTAGTTCTCGTAAACCCTGCGCACCGTATCGATGAGCCGTTGACGGGCGATCATCGTCTCGGGAAGCAAGTCGCGTAATCCGCGAGACAGGCGGGGCTTGATGCTCATAGGACCCGAAGAGTCAACCATATCACGGCATTGGAGATACGGAGTCTCCTCCAGGCCCAGGCGGGATAGCGCCGGAGCGGCCGACAGCGACGCGCCGGACTCCTGGCAGCTCCTGCAAGGGGTCGGGCTATGCCAATGCGTGACGGGTGAGCAATTCAGGTGATGAGGTCACCGGTTTCACAGGGCGGATCAGGCTTCTGGCAGTCGTATTCCTTCCAGGCATCGGTCCGGGTTCCGCGATTGATCACGGTCGAAAGACCATAACCGATTGAAAATAAGCTGCTTGAGTTTCCATCTATGAGTGCCGGCTGGAGGAACGATCCCGCCGTTCCGACGCCGTAATCGGCTTCCGCAAGCACCAGGCGACCTGTATCTCGCCGATCACGATGCGATCTGATGTGTCGAACTCTCCAGTCAGTCGCCGAGGTTGCGGGCGATATGGCGACCACCCGCGGACGGTGGCATGGTGCCGGAGTGTTGGGTAGGAGTCGAATTGGTGACGCTTGAGCGGAGTGGCAATGGCGTCGGCCAAAGCCCGCTGTCGGTGCCCGGTGCGGATCTCGGCCACGCTCGGAGTCTTCCGAGGCGATACGACTGGCGCATGGCGGTTGCTCCGCTGCGCGGACAGCGTCTCCCTATCGGGCACCTTTCCTGCTGCGACCGGCAGCTTCTGCCCGGCCTGCCACCGGGCGTCCTCCCCCTGCAAGGGCACCAGGCGTGACCTGCTCTCGGCTCACTCCCCCTGGATGGACCGGCCTCGGCTCCGGCGCGTCCTGAACGCTGCGGCTGGATCGCCACGGTCCGGACATCCAGAAACCACCCCATGCTACGGCTTCTCGGCCGAAGAGTCAAGTGCCGGTCCGCCGGCTGGTCGCTGTCTGGCATCCAGCGTGCCTCGGAAGTTGCAGCGAAACGGAAACGGCGCCGGAAGGTGTGACCGCCCCGTCCGAAACCCATGGCAGACCCCCTTGCCCGTGTAGCAGTCCGGCACTCCCTTCGGCTTCACGGCCACTCTCTCGCCCCTGAGCCTTCACCTGTTGGGTGCGGCCGGAAACAACCGGTGCTTGTGCGGTACCCCCTTGCAGAACGGAACCTCGGCCCTGCTCCCTCGTGCCCCAAGTCCCGATACGCTGCGGAGTCTATGGTGGAACGCAGGATTCGTTCTCGACGCGAGCCTTTCGTCGAACAAGTCCCAACTCTACGTTACGGCACTGGCCGCCCTGGCCAAGCTCATCTTGGCTGTCCAAGGCTAGCGCCTGTTGCCGCTTGTGCAACTGGCCGTGGTCTCTGGCCCCTCCCGCCCCGGGCTACCGGTGTCTCGACTGGTCCGAGGACCGTAAGATGACTCCAGCCGGCTCTCACTGCAGATGCGATCGAATCTCGCGGATCCGGTAACCTAGCTGGCGAGATGGCTCGCCTATCCCAACAGGACGTACCAAGATGTCTGCCACAAACAGATTCAACCTCCCAGCCGGTTGCAGCCTTGTTCTAGGCGTCGTGGCCTTGACGGCCACCCTTTCGGGGGCCGGCTTTTGGGACAAGAAGGATTTCACTCAATGGTCCGAGAAGGAGGTGCGCAAGATCTCCTACGATTCTCCGTGGGCGAAGAAAGTCCCAGTCGCGAGCGGTGACGCCCTGCAAATGCTCCAGAGAACGGGTGGCGCTGCGCCTCGTGGTGGTGGAGGAGGCGCACCTGGCGGTGGAGGGGGCTTGGCTGGCGGGGGGGCCCCTGGCGGTGTCCGTCGTGGCGGTGGAGGCGGGCCCGGTGGCGGCATGCAGTCGCAATCGCAGCCGATGCTGAATCTCTATGTTCGGTTTGACGAGGCGCTTCCGGTCAAGCAGGCGAAAGTCAAGGACAGTCTGGGCGAGCGCACCGAACTTACGCCGGAGATGCAGCAGTACCTGGACCGCGAAACGGATTATTACGTGGTCTACCTTGGGGGTCTGCCTCAAGCGTTGGCGAGGTTTGAGGAGGAGCCGGAACGGCTGGCCTCGACCGCTCGTCTGCGTCGCAAGGGTCATGAGGACATGTACCCTGCGAAGGTCGAAGTTTCCAACCGGGAATCGGTGGTGGCATTCCGCTATTTCTTCGTCAAGAATGATCCGATCGAACTGTCCGACAAGGAAGTGGAGTTCTACTTCAAGCTGGACCGCCCCCAACGGGGACAAGGCCCCGATCGCCAGCAGGGCCGGGGACAGCAAGGTGGCGGTCGTCAGCGCGCCGGCGGACCAGGTGGGGGGGCTCAGCGCGGCGCGGGGGCCTTCATGCTGTTCGGCAAGGAAATCAAGAGGAAGTTCCGGCTCAAGGAGATGGTCTACCAGGGCGAACTCGCCCTGTAGGTTTCGGATACCAGCCGGATGGGATTCCTGCCGGAATACTGCAGGTCACCCGCAACCTGCCGAGTTTCGGCTCCGGCGATTGGCTTCATCCACCGTTCTGGGATATTCTCGTGCAGTTCCAGAAGGCGCGATTCGGAAATCCCGCACGGAAAGCGAGTTTCAAGCCCGGGTGACCTCTATGGAGCCCTTTTTCTGATCCACCTTGGTGATGCGGAAGGAATGGACGGAGCCCGGTGTCAAAGGGGGGGGCTCGCCCTCGTCAGAGCCTTCTTCGCCACCTTTCCACGCGGTCTCCAGCATCGATTTGAGAGATGACAGGTCCGACGTCTGTCCCAGCGGTGTATCCTTCTTGGCACCGGGCCGGGGCTTGTCGGGGGAGCATACCGCCTGGACTCCCGTGCCGATTTCCACGATCACTTCGTCTCCATTGGTCTTGACGACCCGTCCGCTGACCGTCTCCCCGACCTCTGCCTGCGAAAGGAAGGCCTCCATTTCAGTCGGCTCGAGTTGCTTCATGCCGACCTTGAGCTTCCGTTTGCGCGGGTCGATGTCCAGGATCTTGACCCGGATCTGGGCACCCTCGCGCAGGACCTCCGCAGGACTGTTCAGACGTCTTTCCGACGTGATGTCCGAAATGTGGAGCAGTCCTTCTACCCCTTCCGCGATCTCGACGAAGGCACCGAAATGCATGAGCCTCCGGACCGTCCCGGTGACGGCCGAGCCGACCGAGTACGACTCCGAAACCCGCTGCCACGGATCGCCCAAGGCCTGCTTCAGTCCTAGCGCGAGTCGCTCCCTTTCCGGCTTGAGATCGAGCACCATGACCTCCACGAGGTCGCCCGGCTGCACGACTTCACTTGGGTGGCCAACCCGTCGCGAGTATGACATGTCGGACACGTGGATCAGGCCCTCAATGCCCGGTGCCACCTCGACGAATGCCCCAAACTCCTTGAGTCGCGTTACTCTGCCCTGAATGCGGTCATTGACTTGGAACTGTTCCGTCACGGTGCTCCAGGGCTCTGGCTGAAGCTGCTTCAACCCGACGCCGATACGCTTTGCCCGCTGATCGACCTTGAGGATCTTGACTTCCAGTTTCTGGCCCACACGCAGGACATCGGCAGGATCGTTGATTCGCCGCCAGGCTATGTTGCTGACGTGGAGTAGTCCGTCAATGTCCCCCAGGTCCACGAAGGCGCCAAACTTCCGCAGTGTCCGGACTGTGCCTTCCACCAGGTCGCCCTGGCGGATCTCCGAGAGGCGCCGATCCCTGCTCTTGCCCCGCTCCTCCTCAACCAGCACCCGTCGGTCGAGGACCACGTTCCGGTCGGCCTCGTCGTACTGCACGATCCGTGCCCGGATCTCCTGTCCGACAAGCGCCCGCAGAGCCTCTTCACTTCGCTCGCCAGAACGGGACGCCGGCATGAAGGCGCGAACCCCGACGTCAACCGACAGGCCGCCCTTGATTGTGTCGGTCACCGTGCCCAGCACGGTTGTGCCCGCGTTGTATGCTGCCTCCAATTGGGCCCAACCGGAAGGTCTTTGGGTCTGCAGGCTGGTCAGCTTGGCGTAGCCGTCCCGGGACTGGCCGATGACGAGAACCTCGATCTTCTGACCGACATCGAACTTCTCCTGAGTGTCCGATCCAGGGGACAAGGGGAGGAAAGCTTCCGACTTTCTTCCGATGTCCACGAAGTACCCGTCGTCCCGCTTGCCTACAATCACTCCCCGGAGGGGCTTCGATACCTCTTCCGGGTTTGGTTCCTGGCCTGACGATTGGGTCTTGATGATCGACGGGTACCCAACGTCCTCGGGAATCTCATAGTCTTCATCGTCCGCACCGTCGCCCGCCTCATCGTCCGGCATGGCCGGAAGCCCGGGGGCGCCGGGCTGGACCGTTTCAGTCGGTACCGTCGTGAACGCCTTCGGTTCCGAGGGACCAGCTTCCAGCGGGTTGGCTTGTGCGCTCGTTGCCGGCTCGGCCACCTCCGCGCTCTCAACCGCTGGTTGCTCGCTCGTGGGCTCGCCGCCTTCAGGCGACAGCTCGGTAGGCAACTCTGGGGCTTCCGAATTCACGCTTCTCTCCAAGACCTTGTCTTCCTTCATTGTTCCACAAGCGCCGCCATGGTCGGGATACCCCGCCCACTCCCAGCCGTGGGCGAGAACTCCGTCTGTTGGCGGTACCGCTTCGCATGCGGTTGATCCGACAGATAGGGGCTCCGGGATCGACCATCGGGAGGGCTGGCACCTGGGCCATCTTGCCTCGACCGTGCCAACAGCCGATTCGTCGAGACGGTGGCAGGGAGCGGCTGGCACCGTTGTCGGGACCGGACTGTCGAGGGAATCGAGACCGCTCCCGAATGGAATGCAGTCGATCCCAGCCCGCCTATGACCACGTGTGCCGTCACAGACTCCTGGCACTGGCCGCCACTGGATCGCAGGTTCGTCGACATCGCACAGCGGACCTTGGTGGTGATGCTGCCCGGGATGGCAGGCTACAGCCAGCGCCGGAAGGCTTCGGCACCTGCGTACTCTGCGCTCGACCCCAGCTCGGATTCGATCTCAAGCAGCCGATTGTACTTGGCCACCCGGTCACTGCGACATGTCGAGCCGGTCTTGATTTGACCGCCGCCACAGGCCACAGCCAAGTCGGCGATCGTCGTGTCTGCCGTCTCACCGGAGCGGTGCGAAATGATGAACGTGTAGTCGGCGGCTTTCGCCATTCCTATGCAGTCGAGCGTCTCGGTGACTGTGCCGATCTGGTTGAGCTTGATCAGTATCGAGTTGGCCAGGCCGCCCGCGATGCCCTTTCCGAAAATGTCGGGGTTGGTAACGAAGAGGTCGTCACCCACGAGTTGGAGCCGGCTTCCAAGACGCTCGGTACCCGTCTTCCAGCCTCCGGCGTCGACTTCCGAGAATCCGTCCTCGAGGGAGATCAGCGGATACCTGTCCGCCCAGTCGCTCCACATCTCGGCCATGGCTTCGGCGTCGCGACGGCTGCTGTCCGACTGGTCGAAGACATATTCTCCATCCCTGTAGAATTCGCTGGCGGCCGCGTCAAGGCCGATGTAGACTTGCTCGCCTGGGGTATAGCCGGCCCGCTCGATCGCCGTGACCAGGAGCTCCATGGGCTCCTCGTTGGACTTGACTTCCGGAGCGAATCCCCCCTCGTCGCCAACCGCTGTTCCGTAGCGTTTGGACTTGAGGATCGCCTTCAGCGAGTGGAAGGTTTCCGCTGCGGCCCGCAGGGCTTCCGAGAAGGTCGGCAAGCCAACCGGCAGGATCATGAACTCCTGGATGTCCACATTGTTGTCGGCGTGCTGACCGCCGTTCATGATATTGAACATCGGCACCGGCAAGATGTATCTCTCGCTAGCGGAGAGATGTCGGTAGAGCGGGATGCCCTGCTCGGCCGCCATTGCCCTTGCGACAGCCATCGACACGCCGAGCATGGCGTTCGCTCCCAGTCGCTCCTTCTGGCGGGTTCCGTCCAGTGCGATCAGGAGCTCGTCGACTTGCCGTTGGTCGACAGCCTCGAGCCCCTGGATGGCCAGCAGGATTTCCGTGTTGACGTTCGCGACCGCCTTTCGGACACCTTTGCCAAGGTACCGTCTGGGATCGCCGTCTCTCAATTCCACGGCCTCGTTAATTCCGGTCGAGGCACCGGAAGGCACACGTGCGGAGCCCGCTGCACCCGAGGCCAGGGACACCTGCACCTGGACGGTCGGATTGCCCCTGGAATCTAGAATCTCCAGAGCATGCACTTTGGTGATCGCGGACATTGACTCTCCGATTCGCTCGCTCAGGGGGGCGAGCTATCCCAGCGCCAGGGCCAGCTCCGCACCAGCCGGGCACCACCCCAAGCACCAGCCTAGCACGGGGCGGACGACCACCCTTCAACGGCGCAAGCCGGGCAAACGGACCCTTTCGCACGGCGTGGTTGAACGGTCTTGAGTTCGTGGACTGCCCGGTCACGCAACGGCGGACCAGGGTCGCATTCCCGCGGGCATTGGGACAGCTGCCCCACTTTCAGTTTGTCGGCCGGGACTGAAACGCAGCCGGCCGGGCGCAGCGTCAGCTCGATTCGCGCGCCTATCGCCGCTTTCCCAACCGCCTGGGTTCGGATCCTCAGTGGGGAGAGGTGTCGGGAAGTCGATCGGGTGACGACCGTTTCCGAGAACCGGCCAACGCTCAAAGCCATCACGATACCGACGTTTCTTGCCGGCTGGCAGGCCTGCATTTGTTCCGGCCTCCCAGCGTGTCGGCCAAGCCAGCTGCCAGCGATACGGCACTCCCGGACGCGGAGCCTGGCCGCTGCCCTGACCCGCTCCGATGCGGCCGGATTCGCTTGCCACCACCCCCGCGAGGCCGGATTCCTCGCCCGAAGACAGGGGGGGCAGAATTGATGCAGGACAGTTTCGTGAGCGACACCCGCACGCCGTGGGCCCATGCTTGTGCTCTCGTCGCGACTCGGTTTCTGCGCTCGCCAGTGACGGCAGGCTCCGAACGGTGGCCGCCTCACACGATGGCCCTGATCCTCCTTGCTCAGCCGTTGCCTTCTCCGGGGGGCATGGATGCGCGCCGCGATCCGGAATCGAGTGGTGGCGATGTGGCAGAAACCGACAGCACCATGTTTCCGTCCTGGCCGAGGGATTGGTGCGACGGGTTCCGGGCGCCAAGGGCCCCTGATACCATCAAACCGTGGCATTCGTCCCGGTCGAGGAAGCTCTCGACGAACTCCGGCAGGGCCGGATGGTCGTCGTCGTCGATGACGCTGACCGCGAGAACGAGGGGGACCTGACTCTCTGCGCGGAGCATGCCACACCCGACGCCATCAACTTCATGGCCAGATACGGTCGGGGATTGATTTGCCTTGCCCTGACCGAGCAACGTCTGGATCACCTCAACATCCCGCTCGTGTCGCAGCGGAACACCTCGGTGTTCGGTACCGCGTTCAGCGAACCGATCGACGCGGCCCACGGAGTCACCACCGGTATTTCCGCGGCCGACCGGTCTCATACCGTCCACGTGGCCATTGATCCGGCGACTGGCGCTGCGGATCTGGCTCGCCCCGGCCACCTGCAGACTCTGCGAGCCCGCAAGGGCGGAGTGCTCGTAAGGGCAGGGCAAACCGAAGCGGCCGTTGACCTGGCCCGGCTTGCCGGGAGTGTTCCGGCCGGGGTTATCTGCGAAATCATGAACGACGATGGCACGATGGCGCGAGTCCCGGATTTGCTGGAGTTTTGCCGCGAACACCGGCTGAAGATGTTGACGGTGGCGAGCCTGATCCGCTTCAGGCTGGAGCGTGAGACGTGCGTACAGCGTGTCGGGGATGGGGTGCTCAAGACCGAATGGGGCGAGTTTGGGGTCATCGCGTACCGAACCGATCTCGACGCTGAAGTTCAGCTGGCCCTTGTGAAAGGCGATCTGGAGGGCGAGGAGCCCGTCTTGGTGCGGATGCACTCGCAGGATCTGTTCGGGGACGTCTTCGGATCACTGGCCAATCCCAGCTACCGCCATGTGCACGGTTCGCTGCGGATGATCGCCAAGGAAGGAAGGGGCGCTCTGGTCTACCTGCATCATGGGGCTCTGGGTTTCGGACTGGAGGAGAAGCCCGTCGGTGACGGAACGATCCGGCCACATCCCCACATGGCCCGCAGGTCCGGGACCGCGACCGGGTCGCGCCTGCAATACCGGGTCGGATTGGGTGCCCAGATTCTCAAGGACCTCGGTCTTCGCAGGATTCGGCTCCTGACCAACCGTCCCAGAAAGATCGCGGGCCTCGAGGGATTCGGCATCCGGATCGTGGAGCAACTGCCGATCCTGTCCGGCGAGGCGGTCGGCGAGGCGGCTCTCTAGCGCTCCGCTGGTGCGCCCGGGCTGTCGAATTCGGCGGGAAGCGCGCCGCCCTTTATGGCTTCCCGCTCCTGCTCGGCCATGCGTTTGTGGAGTTCGCGCTCGCGCCTGGCCTCTCGTACCTTCCCGAGCCGCTGATAGACCCTCGCCAGCCGGTAGTGCGGTTTCGACGACTCCGGGTTGAGGGCAGCGGCTCGTTGCAGGTGCTTTTCGGCGGTTGCGAACTCGCGCTTCTTCTCCAGAAGCGCGCCCAACTCGTAGTGGGACTCCCAGAACTGCTCGCGCCGGTCAATCGATTCCCGGAACAGGGTTTCGGCGCGCTCCACTGCTTGCTCGTCGGTCGTGGCGCGGGCCTTGGCCATCAGGGCTTGCCCATACAGGAGCGGGCCCAGATGGGTCTCCGAGTCCTGTTCGTGGAATGCCCGCATTCGTGCAACGACATCATCGATACGGTGACTGGCGTGTTGGAGCAGGCGGCCCAGAAAGGCATGGGGCTGTTCCAGTGCGGGTGCCAGCTGGGCGGCGCGGAGAAAGCGGTCCACAGCTTCCTCGAACTTGCGCTGGCCGTACGCGGCGATGCCGAGACCGGTCTCGATTGCGACACTCTTGTCGAAGTAGCGGCGGCCGGTCAGGAAGGCTTCGGTTGCGGACTCGAAATCCTGAGTCCGCAGGTGGAAATAGCCGAGGTCATAGTGCAGCGATTCCTCGTAGGGATCTGATTCCACGGCCAACTCCAAATGGCGGAGGCCGTCCTCCGCCCGACCCGTCATCGTATAGGCCTTTCCGAGTGCGTTGTGCATCGCCGCCGCCCCCCCGGAAGAGCGCTCAAGGGCGGTCTCGCCCACGTCCGCGGCCTTGAGGGGCATGCCTGCCTCCAGGTACAGCGACACCGTCCGGAGATAGGCGTCATCATCACCCATCTCCCCGCTGGCGAACTTCTCCTCCCATCGGGCGGCTTCGGCCAGGTTTCCGAACTCGGAAAAGAACATCGCCAGCGCGTGCTGGATGAGGGGGTCGTCACCGCCAAGCCGGGCGGCCTCTGAAGCATGTCGGTGGGCCTGCATCCGCAGATTCAGGGTCCCGTAGATCTGGGCCAGTCCAATTCGGGCCCGGGCATCCCCGGGCGACACCTCCACTGCCTGCTCCAACAACTCCTGGGCCCTCGGAATGTCCCGAGCCTGCAGTGCCATCAATCCTTGGCGGATCAGATGGGAGGACGGGGCGATCGGGGAGCCGTCCTCTTGCGCCGTGCCCACGACCGCCAGAACCAGCAATCCGGCGGCTCCCACCCCCAGGATTCTCCGAGCCACAGATTATCAATATAGTCGATGGACTGCCCCCCGGTTCGGCTCTGGAGCTTGACCCGCCCGCGTTCGCTACACTGCGGGGCATGTTCTGGCCTCGGCTGCCGTTCCTTGTCGTTCCAGCGCTGCTCCTGTTGACGGGATGCTCGTCGATGCCGGAGGCCCGACGTCCGAACATCCTGTTCGCCATCTGGGATGACGTCTCGTACCCGCACGTATCGGCAATGGGCTCGAAGATGGTTTCGACGCCGGCGTTCGACCGCGTCGCATCGGAGGGTGTGCTGTTCCGCAACGCCTACGCCCCGGCACCGGGATGCAGCCCGACGCGAGCGGCGTTACTAACGGGGCGGCATATCTGGATGATTGAGCAGGCCGGCACCCACGCGAGTTCCTTTCCCGCCGCCTACGTCTCGTACCAGGACCTGCTGGAGGGGGCCGGGTATGCGGTCGGCTATACCGGAAAACCCTGGGGCCCGGGACGCTGGGAAAAGTCCGGTCGCACGCGGAATCCGGCCGGCCCGGCCTTCCTGGAACGGACGCTGCAGCCTCCCTACAGCGGCATCGGTAACCGGGACTATGCGGGGAACTTTGAGGATTTCTACGAGCGGAAGCCTGAAGGCCGGCCCTTCAGCTTCTGGGTGGGGGGGAGCGAGGCCCATCGTCGATTCGAGCGGGGTTCCTGGAAGGCAGCGGGCAAGCGCATCGAGGATGCCGAAGTGCCCCCGTTCCTGCCCGACACCCCCGAGGTGCGGGAGGATCTGCTTGACTATGCGGT
This sequence comes from Bryobacterales bacterium, assembly GCA_965205085.1. Classification (GTDB taxonomy): domain Bacteria; phylum Acidobacteriota; class Terriglobia; order Bryobacterales; family UBA6623; genus VXMF01. Next base: position 197,883 of record OZ242039.1, read on the forward strand.
CGAGATCGAGTGGTTTGATTCACACGTCGGGCGGATACTGGACTTCCTGCAGGCCCGGGGGGAACTCGGCAACACCGTGGTTATCTTCACTGCGGACAACGGGATGGCTTTCCCGCGCGCCAAGGCCAACCTGTACGACTATGGAATTCACATGCCGCTTGCGGTTCGGTGGGACGGGCCGGGACAGGCCGGGAGGGTGGTTGACGACATCGTCCAGTTCGTCGACCTCACCGCCACCATTCTCGACTTGGCCGGCGTACCGCATCCCGCGGGCAAGTCGGCACTGGTCGGACGAAGTATGCGCGGAATTCTCGAGTCCCAAGAGGACGGCCTCGTCGACTCCACCCGCACTCGCGCGTACTCGGGACGGGAACGACACTCGTCCTCGCGGTGGAACAACCTGACCTATCCCCAGCGGTCGATGCGGACGCCCAGGCATCTCTACATCCGGAACTTCAAACCCCAGCGCTGGCCCGCTGGTGACCCACAGAAGTTCCTGCACGGCGGTGACCTCGAGCAGATGCACCTCGCCTACCACGACATCGACGCCTCTCCGTCCCTGGCTCAGCTGGTCGAGGAGCGGGCGGACGAGCGCATCGGACCGTACTTCGAGTGGGCCGTTGGCAAGCGCCCGTCCGAGGAGCTGTTCGACGTGGAAGAGGATCCCGGATGCCTCACGAACCTGGCCCTCCAGCCGGAGCATGCGGGACTGGTTCGCGAGTATCGCGAGGAACTCGACACCTATCTGGCCAGAACCGGCGATCCGCGGGCAACCGGTAATGGGGACATATGGGAGGACTACATCCGCTATTCCCCGATCCGGATCTTCCCCAAACCGCCAGAGGCGGGCCCTGACTATTGAGCGCTAGGCGGTGGCGCACCGGGCATCCCCCCAGTCCCCGCGATGCGGTCCGGATGGCGGGCGGGAAGAGCGTCTCGACCGGGAGGCAGCGACCGCCGTGCGGGGCGGATAGAAGGATAGAATATGGGCCCCGCCCGGGTCGCGTTGCCCGGGCTCCGTCGTGGCAGGCCCCGGGGATAGGCGCGGTTCAGGTCCAGTAGAGCAGGCGGACTGCCACTCGCAGCACAGGCCAGAAAAGGTCGCCGAAGAAATACCAGGCCAGAACCAGCCCCAGAATACCGAAGGCCTGGTCGCGAGTCAGGTCGAACCAGCGTCTCGCGACCCGCTCCGGCATCAGTAGTCCAATGGCGGTATTGCCGTCCAGCGGGGGGACGGGGAGCAGGTTGAATGTCATCAGGAGAACGTTCTGAGTGAACAGGATGCTGAGGAACTGGGCGACCGGGGCCAGGTCGCCGGAGCCCTCGACGACCTGGAAGAATGTGACCGAGGCCGGACGCGAGAGAGCTTCGGTCGCGATGCCGATGTTGATGGCCACGGCGGCAAGGAATGCCAATGCGAGGTTCGCTCCTGGTCCGGCGAGCGCCATCCACCCGGCACGGTGAGGATGCCGGTGCTCCCAGAGCTTGCTGTAGGGGGCGGAAGCCCATCCGAGCATCCATTGGTTCAGGGCGAACGTCAGCAACGGGACGGCGACCGTGCCCAGTGGTTCGCGGCGAATGTGGGGTACGGGGCTGAGTGACACCTGGCCGCCGGAGGCGGCGGTGTTGTCTCCCCCTCGCCAGGCTACCCAGGCGTGGGCGGCCTCATGGCACGTGAGTGAGAGCAGGAATGCTACGTACCACAGGCCCCCGAGGGCTATCAACTGGGGGTCCACAGGGAATTCCGTAGTGTAGCCCAGCGCCCTGGTGCCCGGCGGGCTGCCTATGCCCCATAAGTGAAGTCAGGGCTCCTCGATCGAGACGCTGGCAGGTGGCTCGCAGGAATCGCGCAGGGTATAGGCTTCGCTCATGATCGACAAGCGGTTCCAGCCCTCCCAGGTCTTTTGGTGTCCCGGGGGCGGGGCGTTGGCGCGGTACTGGTAGCCACCCAGAATCGCCATCGTGCGCAGCGCCAGGCCGAGGTTGCGGGGCGGGTCCAGTCGGCGCTGGGTCGCGAAGTCGTGCAGGACGCGCAACTGCTGGGAGGTGAAGCAAACCGTGGCGGGCAGCTCGGGGGTAGCCCGGCCCAGCAGCGTCAGCACCGCCAGGCGCCAAGCGATGACGGCTTTGATCGTGACCGCCCGCGTGATGCGCTGACCCGTGCGGTGGCCCAAGGACTCGGCCTTGCAGCCGGACTTGAGAATCCGGTGCCAGTCCTCGATGCGCCAGCGGAGCCGGTACCAGCGCAGGACGCGCTCGGCATCCGCCAGCGAGGTGACCGGGAGCGTGGTCAGCAGGAACCACTCGAGGGCCTCGCCGGCGGGGGCTGGGGAGCGCTCCCAAACGTGCACACACTGCAAACGCAAGGGTTCCTGGCTGGGGGCGGGCGGCAACTCGACCGTCTGCCAGCGCACCTCGGCGCAGGCCGTGCGGGCCTCCCGGAGCGGCTTGGCCGCCTGCTGGCGGCTGCCCCGGCGCGCCGAACTGCGCGGCACCTCGATCTCGATCTGAGCCCGGGCCGCTTGGGCCCGGAGGTGATCGAACAGCTTGGGCTGGTCGGGTCCCAGGCTGCGGTTGTGCCGGGCCCGCACCAGCAACTCGACCCGCCGTAGCTGGCGTTGCTCGGCGAACAGGGCCTGCACATCCGCCTCGCGGTCCAGCACCGCAACCAATTGCGTGTCCGACAGTTGGCGCGCGACAGCGGCGCAGTCGCGCAAGCCCTGGATCCACTGGAAGGTCTTGCGCTCCTCGAGCGGTCGTCCGGGCTCGGCCTGCCCGTCGGGCGTCGCATACTGAATCTTGAGCAGGCCCAGCGGGAGGCCTTGGGGGTTCAGCGCCATGGTCGTATGCATGTGGATTCCGAGCGTGCCCTCCGCCCCGCGGTTCTTGCCGATCAGGCCCAGCCCGGCACAGCCGGGATGCGTGGCGAAATTGAGATCGGTGCCGTCCTGTACGCATAGCACCACCCGCTCGGCCTGCATCCGCCGCAGGGTGCGCTGGCGGTGGGGCTCGAGAATGTTGTCGGGGGTCACCGCCGAGTCGTCCGGCTGGTCGATGAGCCGGTAATGGCCCTTGATGGCGGCGCGCTGGCCTTGGGCGGCGGTGGGGATCGAGGCCATCGGAGCGGCGGCTTGCATCTGGGCGGTCTGCACCAGCCGCTGGGACCAGCGTACATCCCCCAAGCGCGCCCCGCCCAGTTCGTTGGAGGCGAACTCGTCGAGGGCGAGTCCTGCGCCCGCCTCCAGCGGCTTCGCCGGCGGTGGGGCGCTGGCACCCAGTTGCTGCCGCCAGTCGCGCTGCAGCGGGTAGACGAAGATGGCCTTGACCGGCACACGTTGGTCGGGGGCGGCGAAACGGCCGCGTCCGGTGGTCTGGCCGACATAGGTCCAGTTGGCGGCACGGAAGCAGGTACCGGGATGCTGCCGGGGGTCACAATAGGTTTCCAGCAGCACGGGCCGGTAGCGATAGCGCTGCTGGAAATCGGCGGGCAGGCGGCGCAAGACCAGCCCGAGCACCTTGGAGGCGAGGCCGTCACAGCGTACGCCAGGCCGGATCAGGAACCGGCTCAGGTTCAGCACACCGTGCAGCCGCTTGCGGCGCATGGCCGCCGACCAGCCGATCCATTCGTCGCGCGCGGCGACCGCGAGGGCCGCTGCGGCAAAGCCGAGCGCACCGAGCACACCGTTTTCCGATTCAACCAGATAGCGTACTTGGGCCCCGACATGGAGGACGGCCCCATAGGGGTGCTCGCGGGCCATGAGTTCGTTCCAGACCTGGCGCTGCTCGGCCGTCGTGACCAGACTCAGTTGCAAATCCACCACGTCCGCGACACGGGCCGGCACGGCCTGCGCGGCGGGGACCGGCTGGTCCAGGCCCCGGGGGCGGCCCGGTCCGCGCCGGCCACAGGGACGGGCCGCTGGCAAACGGAGATGGCCTTGGTCTTCCAGACCGCGCAAGGCTTGCTTGCAAGTCGCCAGTTGCCACTGGCCGCGACTGTCGCGCAAGTCGAAGGCTTGGCACACCTGACGCACGAAGGCGGTCCGATTGACCTCGCCAGCCTGCGCCCGCAGGGCCTGCAGAGTCGCTAGCGAGGCGGGCTGCGAGAGGGTCTCCAGAATGCAATGTTGATCGAGCATGTCCTAGACATGCCACAACGACACTAAAAAGTCAACTGCTTTCTGTGGGGCATAAGCAGCCGGCGGGAGACGGTCAGCGCGAACGGCCTGCCGTTCGAATCCGTGCCAGGTCGGCCACGAGGTTGTCCCTGATTTCGGGTCTGGCAGTCGCGAGGTTGCGCCGTTCGCCAGGATCCTCGGCGAGAAGATATAGTTGCATCCCTTCTTCGCCGGGCTGCACGGGCTGACCACGCGGCGATGAGAATCCGCCGCTGCCGTCACCCAGGATGAGCTTCCAGCCACCCTTGCGGACCGCGAAGAATCCTCGCTGGCTGTGATGAACCGTTTCCGTTCTCCGATAGTGGCCCCTGCCGGTCAGCAGGGGCAGCAAGCTGAAGCTGTCCTCGCCGGAATCGGGTGGCATCTGGAAGCCGACGATCTGGCTGACCGTCGCGAAGATGTCGGTCAGGCACACCGTGGCGTCGCTCAGGCTCGACGGCTGGACCTTGCCGTCCCAGCGAACGATCAAAGGCACCCGATGTCCGGCCTCCCAGGCATCCGCCTTCAGTCCTCGCCATGGCGCGTTGGGGACGTGGGAGTAGAGCTCCGTGACCGTATTGGTCGCACCAAATGTCCCGATGCCGCTGCGAGCGGGCGAGCCGTTGTCGGAAGTGAACAGGACGATCGTGTTGTCCATCGCTCCGGATTGCTCGAGTACGGCTACGATCCGGCCCAGGATCGCGTCCATTTGGTGAACCCAGTCGCCGTACTGTCCTGCCTGGCTCTGCCCCCGGCTCTCGGCGTTAGGGACGATGGGGGTGTGCGGGCCCAGCAGCGGCAGATACAGGAAGAACGGCACCTCGGGATAGGAAGCTTGCTCCGCCAGCCACTCGACCGCCTTGGCCGTGATCGTCGGCTGGACTGCCCAGAGGTCCCATCCGGGTGTCATGGGGCCGGCCCGCTGGCCCTTGTTCGCCGGCATGCGGTCACTCGGGTTGCCGAGCACCCGGTCATTCTCGATGTATGCGTAAGGAGGAAAGTTCGGTACGTCGTCTCCGAAGTAGTAGTCGAATCCGCGTGCCGTCGGTCCGTGGCGGACCGGGCGCGAGAAGTCGACCCTCAGGCCATAGGGTCGGTAGTCCCCGCGGACATTGACGCCCTCGAGCTCGTCCGACAGGTAGCCTCCTTCGCGGACCGGCCAATCCCATCCCAGATGCCATTTCCCGATACAGGCCGTCACGTAGCCCTTGGATTGCAGGGCGTTTCCGAGGGTCAACCGGTCCTGGCGGATGACAGGGCCGCCCCAGCTGTTGACGATGCCGACCGGAAGCCGCGAGCGCCACGGATAACGTCCCGTCAGCAAGCCGTAGCGCGAGGGGGTGCAGACCGAGGATGCGGTGTGGGCGTCCAGGAACCGCATGCCGCGGGCCGCCAGGGCATCGATATTCGGAGTGGGGATGCGCGATCGGGGGTTGTAGACCTGCGGGTCGCCGTAGCCCATGTCGTCCGCGAAGACGATGACTACGTTCGGGGTGCTGTCCTGGCCGACTGCATGCGGGAGAACCGTGGCCAAGCACACGGCCAGGCAACGAAGACAGCTTCGGCACATGGGCCGACTCCGATTCTAGCAGCCGCCCAGACGGGCCGGAATCTGTCGTGAACCGGTACCATAGGCGCCTGTGCGCGCGGTCGCTACCCCGAGACCGGAACGGCGATGACCGGGCCGGAAAATCCGGAGCCGCCCCGACTGGCCTATGATCCTAGTACTGTGGTGTCCGAGCGGTTGATTCTTGCGGCGGTGCTGCTCGGCAGCATCGTATATTTCGTTCTCGCGGTCCGCAGGCGACTGGTGGGTCTGCGGACCGCCAAGGTGCGGGATCTCAGATTGGATGGCCTGGCCGGACGATTGTGGACGGTCCTTTGCGAGGTAGGGCTCCAGACCCGTGTGATTCGTGACCGACCGGTCGTCGGCATGCTTCATGCCGCGGTCATGTGGGGGTTCATTGCCTTCGCCTGGGTGAGCCTCGAGCACCTGGCGGTCGGGTTCGTCGGCCCGGGTTCACCGGGCGGGGGGCATTCGTGGTACCGGGTGTTCGCCGGCGCTTGGGCCGTCGCAGTGCTGGTTGGAATAACGGGCCTCAGCTTCCGACGATTCGTGCTGCGGCCACCACTCTTGGGCGAGCGCCCGTCGCGCACCTCGGCGCTGGTCGCCGGATTGATCGTCATTCTGATGGCGACGTATCTTGCTGACTGGCTCTTGCTCGAGCCCGCCGACCCCTTCTGGCGCCTGAACTGGTGGACGCATACCGGAGCTCTGCTCGGGATGCTCTGGTTGATTCCGAATTCCAAGCACCTCCACCTAGTGCTGGCTCCGGTCACCATCCTGTTTCGCGGGCGTGTGACGAGTTCGGCAAGGGCGCTCCGGGACGACGATGACGACGATTTCGGCATGATCTCCTTTGCGGATCTTTCGCAGAAGGACATCCTCGATGTGAACTCCTGCGTTGAGTGCGGGCGGTGCACCGAGAATTGCCCGGCCAACCTGGTCGGGGGGTCACTTGACCCCAAGAAGATCGTCCTCCAGATTCAGGGAGGGCTCCTCGCGGGCGGCCAGCTGATCGCTGGCGATGACGCTCTAGTCGCCGGCGGCAAGGCTTGGGTCCGGGAGCAGGATCTCTACCAGTGCTTTTCGTGCGGTGCCTGTGAGGAGGCCTGTCCGGTCGGAATCGAGCATGTGGGGCTCAAGATCCTCGACCTGCGACGGGGTTTGGTCAGCGAGGGGCGCACCGGGAACGAGAAGCTCGCGACGATGTTCACGACCATGGAACGAGCTCCCCACAATGCGTGGGGAGCCTCCCAGCAGACGCGCCGGAAACTGGTCGAGACGGAGAATCTTCCCCTGTACCGGCAGGGGACCGAATGGCTGTTCTGGCTCGGTTGCGGCTGCAACTACGACCCTCACGGACACGAGGTCGTCCGCTCCATGCGGAGGATTCTCGATGCAGCGGGTGTTTCCTGGGGCGTCTTGCCCGCCGAGACCTGCTGTGGCGAGCCCGCACGGCGTGCGGGCAACGAGTACCTGTACCTGGAACTGTCCGACCAGGTGATTGGCGTTTTGCGGGCCAACAGCGTGAGGAGGGTCGTTACCTGCGATCCGCATTGTGCACGGCTGTTCGACCTTGACTACCGGCAGCAGGAGGCGTTCGATGCGCTTGGCATTGAAGTGCTGCACCACACCGAATTGCTTGCAAGTCTGGTCGAATCGCTGCCGCTGGAAGGGGCGGCGGGCAGGGTTACCTTGCACGATCCGTGTTACCTGGCACGGGGCAGGGGTGTCGTCGACCCGCCGCGAGCGGTGCTGCGGGCTGCCGGTGCCGAGCTGGCCGAGATGCCCCGCCACGGATCCAAGACGTTCTGCTGCGGCGCTGGCGGTGCCCAGATCTACATAGCCGACGACAGCGCGGAGCCTCCCGGCGCGCGAGTCAACGATCGACGATTCGCGGAGGTTGCCGAAACCGGTGCGGACACCGTGGCAGTGGCGTGCCCGTACTGCCCGATCATGCTCAAGGATGCTGCCGGACGGGCGGGCCGGGGTGACATGCGGGTCGCCGATGTCGCCCAACTCGTGGCCGAGCGGATCCCGACCCCGGGGTCGGAGCCTGCTAGCGATTGAACAGGAACGAGTTCGAGTTGATCAAGGCCCAAAGCAGGTCTTGCGCCTTGGCGGCCCGTCCCGGGGATGTCCCTAGGTAGGTCTGTGCGTTGTCCAGCTCCTCGGCCGTCGGATAGCGTGTGAGCGAAGCCAGGTACAGGTCCTCGATCAGTTCCCGGTTGGACCGTCCCTCAAGAATTGACCTGGCGATCCTGCCGTCCGGATTGGCGATCGATTCAGCAAGTACCGGGCCGTTGACCAGGCTCAATGCCAGTGGCAGGCTGAGGTCGTTGCGCCGCTCGCATTCGCAGGGAGACTCGCGCTCGGGCCGGCCGAACATGTTCAGGAACCCGTCCGCGTCAACGTGCGGGTCCGGGAGTTGTTGCGCATTGAAATCTTCGGGGACGTCCGGAAAATCCGGCCTTGCGCCGGTTGCGATGGTCATCGCGTCAAGCAGCGACTCGGCTGCTAGCCGACGCGGCTCGAACCGCGAGAAGTTGATGCCGTCCTGATCGTTCCACTCGTTCGTCTCCATGGCAGTCTGATACGTCCTGGAACTGACGATCGTACGGATCAGCCGCTGCAGGTCGAACCCGCCGCGCACGAAATCCTCTTCAAGCGTGTCCAGCAGTTCGGCATTGACCGGAGGGTTCGAGCCCCGGATGTCGTCCACGGGTTCGATGATCCCGCGCCCGAAAAAGTAGCTCCAGACACGATTTACGATGGCTCTTGCGAAGTATGGGTTCTTCTCTGAGGTCAGCCAGTGGGCCAATGCTTCGCGACGGTCGTCATGGGAACCGATCACAGGCACACCCGCCGACGCGATGAGGTATTCGGGCTCGACCGGCTTGTTGGTCCTGGGGTGCAGGAAATCCGTCTCGCCCCTCTTCAGGTAGACGATCTGCTCGTCGCTGTCGAATCCGGGTTTCATGCCTACGGCCGCGAAGAATGCCGCCAGCTGGAAGTACTGGTCCTGGGTCCAGCGCTCGAAGGGATGGTCATGGCATTGTGCACAGACCATGCGCACACCCAGGAACAACTGCGTCGTCGTCTCCATGGCCAGCTTCGGATCGTCGTTGATCCGGAAGAAGTTCGCGGCCGGTGACTGGTAGGTACTTCCGACCGACGTCAGCAACTCACGGACCAACTCGTCGTATGGCCGGTTCGACCCAATCGCGTCCCGGATCCACTGGCGGAACGCCCACATGCCCTTTTCGCCGAGATGTTTCCGGCTGGACTGGAGCAGGTCCCCCCATTTCAGCGACCAGTGGTCGATGTAGGCTGGACTCCCCACAAGGGCATTGATGAGCCTTGTCCGCTTCGTCCTGGATGAATCCGGGTCGTCGAGGAAGGCCCGAGCCTGCTCCGGCGTGGGGGGAATGCCCGTCAGGTCGATATAGACGCGCCGGAGGAAGACATCGTCGGCAGCGACCTCGGATGGCTGGATCTTCAGACGCTTCAGTTTCGTGTCAATGTGCTTGTCGATGGAATTGAACTGCGGCCGAGGATGCCACTCGAATCCCGGTGCCGGGTTGAGCACCGTGAGCGGCACGGTCGTGAACTTGCCTTCGTACCGCACCATGATGGCGGCTTCTCCCACCCGCTCCCCGCGAACGACCCCGCCCGCCTCGACCTTGGCCGTACTGTTGGAGTTGCTTTCCACGACGGCGAGCGCCGAGACGTCGCGGCTCGATCCATCCCCGTAGTGGGCGATGACTTGCAGGGCCTGCTCCCTCGACGGTTCCGGGAAGAGTATCTCGCCGGGCTTCACCTCGAGCCGCGACACCGTGTCTGCCGAGGGGTCGCCGTACGGGGCGCCTTGCGAGATCCACTCGACGACCGTCCGGAAGGCCTCGGATTCCTCGCTGAACCGCAGGCCGCCCTCGTGCGGAACACGCATTGTCGGCTTGGACAGCATCAGGCTGGCTTCCGGGACGGCCCTGTTGAATCGTCGGCCGGAGACCTCGAACAGCAGTGCGCGGTAGTCGAACTGCGGATCGTAGCCGCGCAGCGACAGCTTGAATCCGTTCTTGCCCTTGGCTGCCCCATGGCACGGACCCGAGGTGCAGCCCGCGCCGTTCAGGATCGGCATCACGTCGCGAAGGAAGGTCAGTCGGGTCTCGTCGGCCGTGGCGGCGAAGACCGAGGCGGGAATCGTGGACGTTGCTGCCAGCAGGGCAATCGGTATGTGCAACCTGTTCATCGCGATTCGGCCTCCGCCGGGTCCGGCGGCTCAGCCATTGTAGCGCCAGACTCGATCACGAGGACTGCGTCCACGGGCGGAACGTTGTACGGGACAGCTTCCAGGCCCCGGCCGGCGAGCACCGACTCGGGGGCGATCTCGATCGCGTATTTCCCCGGATCCGCATCCGGCTCGACGGCGCAAGGCAGAACGTAGCGGTCGACGTCGCCTGCCACCTGGTGCGGCTCACAGGAAACGCCCGCCGGCAGGTTGCCGGCCTCGATCGAGATTGGGGAATCGAATTCAGCTTCGCGGTATACGGCACCCGCGAGGTCGAATTGTTCCCCTGGACGGACCGAAATCGGGCCATTCGGGGCCGCCGCCCGGTAGCCCTGAACGATATCCACGACAATGGTGGGCGAATGGACGGTGTAGGCCGTTCCGGACCGCCGGACCTGTGTCTCGAGCACCAGATCAAACCGCATCGCGGGTGTGCCCATGGTGGTGTTCAGTTCGAAGCTTCCACCCCCGTCGCCCGGCTTGATGCCGGCACTTCCGAGGATGCGCAGGTTTCCGACCGCCGGTGCGTTCAGCAAGCGAACCGGCGAGAGGGCTTCGACGCCGGAGGCGTGGGTCTTGTAGACCCACCGGATGTCGTGTTTCAGGCCTTGAATCAGGCGCAGGTGCCCGGATGACGCCAACTCAATCGTAGCCGGGCCCGGTTCGGTCACGCGAACGGGAATCGACGGACCGTCGCCCGGCACCCGCACGGGTCGTTGCCGTGCCCCCGTGACCGGCGTCACCAGGTTTGAGGTCAGGGCGGGGCGTCGAAACACCCGCCCGTCCGCGGTGCGGCCCTCGCCGTAGAACGAGACCCGGGTCGCGGCCATCTCCGCAGTCGGCGAAGCAATCAGGCTCAGGCGTCCCCTCAGCGACGTTCGCTGAGTCGTCATGCCACCGAATTCGGCGGGAATATTGCCTCCTTCGGCAACCACGCCCTCGGGCAGCCCCTCGGCAAGGATCCTCACCGGACCGTCGTAACCCCTCCTGTCCATCGTCAGGGATACGCTGGCGGCACCGTTGCGTGGGATGTTGACGTGGGTATCGTCGACTCGCAGAATGAAATCCGCCGGCTGCCGTCGGGCGACCAGCCTGTAGCCGTATGCCGGCCCGCCTCGTCCCAGCAGGTCCTCGACGCTCACTTCCAGTTCGGTGACGCCCTCGGGAACGAGGATTCCCAGCGACGGATCGCCGAACGTCTCAGCCCGGGACGAGATGTTCGAGAGCAGTCGCTCGGGAGGCTGGTCGCCGGCCGAGGCCAGCTTCCCGCCGCGCTGGTCGCGCATCACGAGGAGCGTGTACAACTCGGAAGTGCCGAGGACGGCCGCTTGCGTCTCCACCATCCATTCCTCTCCCGGCCGCACCATCAGGCGGTATCGGTCCACCTCCCCTGCGACTGCAATTCTGCCGTTGACGATCCTGCCGTCCCGCAGCACGCGGCCGGTCGGACTGTCCGCCTCGACAGTCTCCGGATCCGAACTCCGCAACAGGGGGATCGGCAGGCCAGTCAGCGCCCCCGGGACGGTGACCCGGTTGTCGGTGGCGGTTGCATGGGTCGGTTCGGCCAGTGTGCCCCCCGACAATTCCACGACAACCGGCTCTCCTGCAGTCCATCCGAGCGGAAAGATCGCCTCGGCGTAACTGATTGGTCCTGCCAGCAGACGGTAGAAGTTCCGCTTTTGCTGGCTGAAGCGTGCGTCGTGCACCTCGACCACATAGTCGCCCGCAACCGGTGCCGTGAACGCGACCCGGCTGTCGTTGCCGATGCCGGGGGCATCGTCGCTGCGGGTCACCGCGACCGTGTCGGATTGCGGTGCCCGGATCGACAGGACCGGATCAATGGCCGACCCGATCCGCCGGGCTTCCACCTCAAAGACGATGGACTGGCCGCCCTGCAACCGGATCCGATAGAGGTCGCGGTCGGCCGCGTCCAGGGTGCCGTTGACGACGACCGGCGCCTCGATCCGCTGCGCCTCGGAAGCGATATCGTTGCGCGAGCCGGCCGGGCTCTCGGATTCCATCTCGTGCGTCTCCGGCAGGGACGAGACGCTGAAGAGCCACGAGTTGGAAAGACCGTCCCGAGTCTCCACGGCCAGCGGGTAGGTCCCCGGCTCTGCGTCGGCGTCGATCTCGAGAAGGTACAGGCGCGCCGGGCCGGTTGCGGTCAGTTCGGTGACGGTACCCGGTATTTGCGACCGGACGCGAATCGTGCCATCGAGGCCGTTTCCGTCCAGCGCGAGGCGGACCGCCGTGCCTCGGGGCCCTCCCGGTGGCCACACGCTGGTCAGCGTCGGGCCGGCTGTGAGCATCGCCGGCACGATGGCCGCGACCAAGGCCAGGCTGGCGATTCGGATTGCACGGACTGCCATTCGACTACCCTGCGCCGCTCTGCCGGCCAGGTTCCGCGACGGGCTCCATCGGTACCGGCACGAATGAGCCCAGGCTGTTCCCGGCGGTGTCGTAGATACGGACGGTCCCGTCGAACCCACCCGTCGCTATGCGGGTGCCGTCGGGATGGAAGGCGATCACGAAAATGCCTCCGTCGTGCCCTGTGCAGGCTGCCACCCGCTCGCCGCTCTCGGAGTCGTACATGCGGATCTCGTCAGTGACCCCGCCCACAGCGAACCTCGAACCGTCCGGGCTGAACGCGAGCGCGAGAATGGGGCCGTCCTGTTCCTCGAACCGGCGAATCAGGGTTGTGTCGTCTGCGATCTTCAGCGCCCTTGGCCGGTCCATCGTGTACAGGTAGGGTATGCGGTCCGCCCCCCCGATCAGGACATAGTCTCTTCGCGGGTGGCGGGCGATGGCGTACAACTTGTCGCGCAGGAAGTTCACGTTTTCGAGAAACGCGCCGGTCTCGCCGTCGGCCAGCTTGGCAGCGCGGTCGCGGCTGACCGACACGATCCGCTTGCCGTCGATCCCGAACACGGACTGCAGCACCCAGTCCTCGTGGTGACTTGCCTTGAACACGACCTCGCCACTCTCCAGATCGACCATCCGAACCGCCTTGTCGGTCGCTCCGAATACGACCCGCCGCCCGTCCGGGGAAAGATCTCCGGCGAACAGCGTGTCGGAGGTCGACGTGATCGACCGGAGGAGCCTCCTCGACCCGACGTCCCAGACCTGGAGTTCCCCGAAGCGCGCCGGGGTTCCGCCCACAGCCACCAGCCTCTGGCCGTCCGCCGAGAAATCGAGCGAGTGAATCTTCCCGGACCGGCCCAGCAAGCGTGCCTCGATCCCGGAGGCGTCTGATCGGTGAAGGAGTATCTCGTGGAAGCCTCCCACCGCCAGTATCTGCCCGTCTGGCGAGTAGGCCAGTCCGGTGATCGCTGGAGGCTGCGTGTAGGTGGGAGGCTCGCTCGGCGCTTCCTGCGCCCTGGCTTCCGGCGGAGTGTCGTCCTCCGCCCCCTCCTGCACCCAGCGCACCAGCAGGTCGACTGTTGACGGTGGTAGCGCGGCTCCCCCCATTGGCATGCGCGGCTCGGTCTTGCCGGATACGAGGCTCACCAGTGGACTGTTGTCCGGTGCTCCCCTGACGAGCGAACTCCCGTGTTTGGCGCCGCCACGAACGATTCCCTCGTATGTCGTAAGATCGAGCCCGCTCATCGGATTCCCGGGCTGATGACAGCCCGAGCAATGCATCTGAAGAACGGGGCGAACGTCGTCGAAATAGCTTACAGGGTCGCTGCCAGCGGCCGCGAAGGGAGTGATGAGGATCGCGAGGAGCCGATGTTGCGAGATGTTCTTCATCGCCATCAATATTGTAGGTAGACGCCGCCTGCCGCTCAACCCGGGGAGGGGCGGATTGCGATCCGGAATTGCCGGTCTCCGTCCTGTCCCTCTATTGTGTGGCGGTCCCTCCGCGGCCGCCCGAGTTGCGAGATGCCGCACTTGCAATGGTGCCCAGAACCGCCCGCCGAGACGCCGATCGAGGCGTAGCCCGCTGTGTTACCATCGGCATGTCGCGATGGCGAGAGTCTGGAATGGCTAGTAAGCGGCTTCCGAGCTTCCTGACCGGATTGGGAATTGGGGCTGCCATCGGGCTGCTGGTGGCACCGCATCGCGGCGAGAAAACCCGTCAGGAGGTCCTTCGCACGGCTGGGGATGGGCGGGAGATCGTCAGGAAAAGGACGACCGAAGCGCGCAGGTCTGCGGAAGCGGCCGTGAAATGGAGCAGGGAACTGCTCGGGATCCAGCGTGCGAACCTCGAATCGGCCTACCGGGCCGGTATGGATGCGTATCGCAGGACTGTTGACGGTACGTAGTTGGTTGCCGCCCCTCCGTGGCCGCCGGCGACCCGGAGAGCACTAGCTAGCGATGGACGAGACTCAATTCCTGATGCGGGTGATCGCGGGGCTCGCGGTCGTGACGGCGGTATCGGTCACCATTCTGGCCATCGCGGCGGTCAACCTGATGCGGGTTTCGCGGAGGTTGGAAGGGCGAGCTACCGAGTTCCTTGATTCCTGGGAGCCGCTCGCGGCGCAGGGCAGTGCCGCAATCTCTGATTTCTCCACGCAATCCGGCGAGTTGATTTCCAGGCTGAACGCCCTGTCCGCCCTACTGCACAAGCAGGCGCTGCGGATGGACTCCACGGTCCACCGTCTCGCCGCCACCGCAGAGCGCAACATCGATGACATCGAGGCGACCCGGAAGGCCATCCTGCACAACCTTCGCGAGATCGCCAGAACCCTGGACCGCACCGTCAGGGTGCCGCTGATTCAGATCCGGGCGTTGTCGGCCGGCATCGGGGCCGCCGCCAGACATTGGTCGCGAGGCCGGCGGCGGAGTCCGGATCGATTCTCGACCGACGAAGAGATGTTCATCTGACACCGTTCGTCGAAGACCCGCCAACACTTGGAGGAACCCGCCTTGAAGCCCAAGGAGCAAGCATCCAGCCACGAGACGACCTACCGCGTAGCGCTGGTCGGCACGAAATTCATGGGTAAGGCCCATAGTCAGGCCTACCGCAACGTCAACATGTATTTCGCGGACGCTCCGGCCGTGGAGCGCGCCGTGATCTGCGGTCGGAATCCGGACGAGACCGAACAGGCAAGGAAAGCCTTCGGCTGGGATGAAGCCTCCACCGACTGGAGAGCCGTCGTCGCCCGGGACGACATCGACATCATCGACGTAGCAACCCCGGGGAACATGCACTGCGACATGGTGATCGCCGCCGCACGGGCAGGCAAGCATGTCGTATGCGAAAAGCCACTCGCCAACACCCTGGAGGAAGCCGGGCGCATGGTCGAGGCCGTCGAGGCGGCCGGAGTTTCCCACCTGCTGATGCACAACTACCGCCGGGTGCCTGCGGTGGCATTGGCCAAACGTATGGTGGACGACGGCAGGATCGGCCGGATCTACCATTTCCGGGCCCGCTACCTGCAGGACTGGGCCCTGTCCCCCGACCTGGAACTCGTTTGGAGATTCGATGCCGGACTGGCAGGCAGCGGAGCGCTTGGCGACCTGGGCGCCCACGTCATTGATCTTGGACGGTACCTCTGCGGTGAGGTCGCCGAGCTGGCGGCCACATCCGAGACCTTTATCAGGCAGCGGGCTGTTTCGGCCGGATCCAGCGAGATGGCCGACGTGACCGTCGACGATGCCACCGCCCTGTGTGTGCGGTTCGAGAACGGTGCGATCGGCACCATCGAGGCATCCCGCTTTGCGCCCGGGCGCAAGAATCACAATACCTTCGAAATCAACGGCAGCCAGGGTTCACTGGTCTTTGACCTCGAGAACCTGAACATGCTGAAGTACTATTCGGTTGATGACCGGGCGGACGTGCAGGGCTTTCACGAGATCATCGCCTGCTCGCTGGGCAAACACCCTTATGCGGACGCCTGGTGGTTCGACGGGCACCTGCTGGGCTACGAGCACAGCTTTACCCACACCCTGTATGACTGGCTGACGGCACTTGCCGCAGGGAAGAAGACGCATCCGGATTTCCGGGACGGATGGCGAAACCAGCAGGTGCTCGATGCGGCCGTCCGAGCCGCCGCGAGCCGCCGCTGGGAAGCAGTCGCCCGGTGATGGGACGGTCCCCCAGCGGCGACTGCAGCCTGGCCGGGTCTGGCCATGATGGTGCGGCCGTCGCGCCCACACTTCGGGAGTTGCGGCCGCGAAACGGCCTCGGCATGCTGTAATGAACAATTGCGGATCGCGACATGGAACGTGAACGGACTCCGTGCGCGGCTGGAGTACGTGCTGCACTGGCTGAGGGTGAGGCGGCCTGATGTGGTCGGGCTCCAGGAACTCAAGATGCTGGACGAGCAGTTTCCCGCACCGGTCTTCGAGGCCGAGGGGTACCATGCCGTTACCCACGGCCAGAAGGCCTGGAACGGGGTGGCGATCTTGTCCAGGACACCTGCCTCGGTTCGCCAGGTGGGCCTGCCCGGCCACGCCGACTGCGGTGCCCGCCTGCTGACGGCCGAGGTGGGGGATCTCTCCTTCACGACGGTCTATGTGCCCAACGGCAAGACCCTGGAGCACCCCGACTACCAACGCAAGCTCGCCTGGCTGGACGATCTGGCCCGTCATGTCGGGCGAGAGCACAACCCGGACATTCCGGCCGTGCTCTGCGGCGACTTCAATGTCGTTCCCTCCCCGGCCGACACCTGGAACGAGGAACATCTGAAGGGCACGATCTTCCATACAGACTCCGAACGCGAGCGATTTGCGTATATCCTAAAGGGGGGTCTCTCGGATCTCTTCCGCCACAAGCATCCACATGAGAGAATGTTCTCCTGGTGGGACTATCGAGGCGGTTCCTTCTACCGCAACCACGGTCTTCGGATCGACTTCCTGCTGGGAACGTCTGCCGTTGTCGAACGGCTCACATCGGTGTCCATTGACCGTGACTACCGCAAAAAGAAAGACGGGTTGACCGCTTCTGATCACGCTCCCGTGATTGCGGACTTGAACTGACAGCCAACCCAGTCTGCGAATCCCACCGAAAGAGGTTCCAACAACGAATGATGCGTAGCAGCAATCGCTTTCGCGCCTGGCTTGGCCTGGCAGCGCTGGCCGTCGTGCCGGTCGGGCTCTACGGCCAGCAGGATCCGATGCCTCAGCGGCGCAGCCCCAGGGTGGAGTTTGAGCGCTTTGCCGTCGGGTTCCGCCTGGGCTACCAGATCACCGCCCAGATCACCGAGGGGAAGGATGAGCAGACCAGTACGGCGACCAATCCGGCCACCAAGTTCACGGCCATTTCGGAGCCCCAGCAGGACAGCTGGGGAATCGGCGGAGGCGTCCAGTTCAACATCCTGCCGCGCTGGGGAGTGGTAGCCGAGTTTATGGCCCACAGCATCCGGTTCAAGACTGGAACGAAAGTCGAGCGGAACCAGACGGCGACCCGTCCCGTCCAGGTCCTGTCCAACGAGTTCCTCGTGACCGAGGCGAACCACTGGGACGTTCCCGTAACCGTCCGCTACTACCTCAACGGACCGCGTCAAAGGGTCCGCCCGTTCCTGTCGGGCGGAGTTGGGATGCGACTGGTCCGGAACGCGAAGGCAGTTCGGGAAGTGGTCGACCTGGACGGAGGGGACAGCGAGTTCCTGGACGTCAAGCCGCAGGTGGCGGCCAATCGTACGATGGGCCTCGTCGGCGGTCTGGGTTTCGAGTTGATCGATGACATCAATCTCAAACTGAGCGTCGAGGGTCGCTACATGCGCTGGCAGGAGAAATCCTTCGAGATCGGATTGGCCAACGCGCTTCGCAATCACGTGGAGATCATGGTCGGCCTGTCCTTCTAGGGTTGGCTCTTCGGAGCCCGAACGGATCGGGGCCACCGAGGGGCCGGTCGTCCGGAACACGCACAAGATGCCCAACAGCCTTGCCAGCGAAACCAGCCCGTACCTGCTCCAGCACGCGGGCAATCCAGTCCACTGGTTCCCGTGGTGCGAGGAGGCCCTGTCGAGGGCGCGCAGCGAGGACAAGCTGATCTTCCTCAGCATTGGGTATGCGGCATGCCACTGGTGCCACGTCATGGAGCAGGAGAGCTTCGAGGACGAGACCGTCGCGGAAATCCTCAATCGCGACTTTATTTCGATCAAGGTCGACCGGGAGGAGCGGCCCGACCTTGACGAAATCTACATGACTGCCACGATGCTGTTCTCGGGTGGTCACGGGGGATGGCCGATGAGCGTCTTTCTGGCACCGGACCAGAAGCCGGTCTATGCCGGGACCTACTTCCCCAGGAACGACGCCCACGGACGGCCAGGATTCAAGACGCTGCTGCGGTTCCTGCACCAGAAATGGATGATCGAGAGGCCGGTGCTGCTGCAAAGTGCCGACAAGGTCGCGGATGCCATCCGCAGCATGAGCCAGGAGGAGAGAGGTAGCGCGTTCCCCCCAGTCGAACTGGTCGCCCGGGGGGCCGATGCGGTCCATCGGGCGTTCGATCACGTGCACGGGGGCGTCGCCAGCGGTACCAACAAGTTCCCTCAGTCCCTCTCGCTGGAGTTGCTCCTTCGGGTCTGGCAAGCAACCGGTGAGGTGCACTATCGCAAGGCGGTGGAACTAACGCTGGAGCGGATTTGCACCGGCGGGATCTACGACCACCTGGGAGGGGGACTGCACCGATACTCGACCGACCCGCAGTGGCTCGTTCCGCATTTCGAGAAGATGTTGTACGATCAGGCCCTTGTCGTGTCGATCCTCGTAGACGCCTGGCAGGCGACCGACGAGCCACGACTCCAGGCCTTTTTCGCAGCGCGGGCCCGAGGCATCTGCGACTATGTGCTCCGGGACCTGCGCAGCCCGGAAGGCGCGTTCTTCTCCAGCGAGGATGCCGACAGCGAAGGCAAGGAAGGCAAGTACTACGTCTGGACAAGGGCCGAGGTCAGTGAGGCGCTGGGCGAGGAGGCTGCCCGCCTCTTCGCCTCGCACTACGATGTCTCGGAATACGGCAACTGGATGCACCCCGGGGACGCACACGTACCTGGCGGGCCCAAGAACATTCTGCGGGTCGTGCGAGGAGCGGAGGTGCTGGCGAAACTGGAAGGCAAGCCGCTGGAGGAGATCGAGAGCTTGCTGGCCCGGTCCAGGCGGCGGCTGTCGGAGTTGCGCAATCTGCGGGTACGGCCCGCGCTGGACGACAAGGTCCTGACCGGTTGGAACGGCCTGATGATTGCGGCTCTGGCCAAGTCTGCGGCCGTGCTCTCCGAGTCGCGCTACGGAGAGGCGGCAGTCCGGGCGGCGGAGTTCCTCCTGGACCGCCTGCGCGAGGGGGACCGGCTGCTTGCCACATTCAGAATGGGCAACGCCAGACTGAAGGCGTACTCCACGGACTACGCATTCGTCATCCACGCTCTTGTGGCGATCTACGAGTGGCGCGGCGACCCGCGCTGGCTGTTCGAGGCGGAGAAACTCGCGGACACGCTCGTGCGGCACTATTGGGACGACGAGCGCGGCGGTTTCTACCTGACGGCCTGCGACCACGAACGGCTGCTGATTCGCCGCAAGTCCGTGCAGGATGGAGCAACGCCCTCCGCCAACTCCGTCATGGCCCTGAACTTGCAAAAGCTCGCCGTCCTGCTGGGGCGCACCGATTACCGGGCCAAGGCACGCAGCATACTCGAACTCTATGTCGACCCAACCTCGAAGCTCGTTTTCCAGCAGGAAAACCTGCTGTGCGCGCTCGACGCGTGGCATCGGGGGTTGGACGAAGTGGCGGTCGTAGGACCGCGGTCTGATCCCGCAACCCGCGCTCTGGTCGACAGGCTCCATTCCGGTTTCCGCCCCAACAAGGTGCTCGCACAGTCCGACGGCCCCGATATACCCGATGTCGGCAGAATGCCCTTGCTTGCTGGCCGGGATCTGGTGGCTGGCCGGGCCGCGGCGTACGTATGCCGGAACTATACTTGCGAGCGGCCGGTTACGGAGCCCGAAGACCTGTTTCCTGCAGGCCCGTGACCCTGCCCTTGTCTGGGAGGTCGAGGTGGAATCGTCAAGCGAGCATCGAGGTGGCGGACCGCCCGCAACGGCGGCTTCGTCGGCAGGGCGGCCGGAATCATGTCTTTCTCTCGATGTGGTTGTCCGGCCGGCCCGACCGGGGGAGATGCCCCAGATCCGCGAACTGGTATCCCTGTTCCCGAAGGAGCTCATCCAGGTCGACCTGCCCCGGATTCCGTCGTTCTTCGTGGCGGATCATGGTGGCCGGATCGTCGGATGCTGCGCCTTGCAGGTCTATTCGAGAAGGCTGGCCGAGGTGAGGAGCCTAGCCGTGCGTCCTGACTACCGGGGGCTGGGCATTGCCGCGCGGCTGGTCGATGAGTGCCGCAGGCGGGGGAAGGAGCGTCGCGTGAAGCAGCTGCTCGCCGTGACCAGCGAGCCCGGATTCTTCGTGGGACGCGGGTTCACGGTGCATCAAGGCTGGAAGACCGCCCTCTTCGCTGACCTTGATGCCTGACCCTGAGCGGATTCCGCAATGCTCGCCAAGCAGACGTTTGGACTGGCCTGCAGTTTAGTGGCCCGCCATCTGCCGCAGGATTGGCGGCGGGAGCATGGCACCCAACCGGTCCTGCTGGAGGCCTATGTGGACCCCCAGCAACAGCAGGGCACCTGCTACCAGGCATCCAGCTGGCAGAACCTGGGTCTCACCAAGGGCTCACCCGCCAGTGGCGCCCAGCCCGCCCGCACTCCAAAGCATGTCTGGGTGCGTCCGCTGCACCCCGAATTTCGCGAGATTCTGTGCCAGGGCCCGCCCCAAGCGGTCCGCCAGGGCCGCCAGTCAGCCCAGGCTGATCCGAACTTCGTACAGCTGTGGCAGGGTCTGCTGGACACGCTGACCCGCATCGCCAACGACTATGACCGCCAGTGGGTGCGTCGCCGACGCACCCTCAACACCCTGCTGGTGGTCCTGTTCGTGGTTCGGATCGTGTTCCAACCCGACAACCGGGGCTATGCCACGGTGCTGCAGGAGTTATGGGACCATTGCCGCGACCTGAACCTGCCCCTGCCGTCCTGGCCGGTCACTCCGGCTGCGATCTGTCGGGCCCGGGCCAAGGTCAGCGAGGACGTCTTCCTGCGCATCCATCGGGAACTGCTGGCCGCCTGCCCTCCCGAGACACCCCACAGCCTGGGGTGTGGCACACCGCACCTTCGCCGTCGATGGCTCCAAGCTCAACTTGCCGCGGCCCCTGGTCGCAGCCAGCTATCCGGTCCCGGGACCGACCGCCTATTATCCTGCCGGTTGCACAAGGAAGCGCAACAGCGGGCGGAGGGGCCTAAGGTCCTGATTAGCCTATCCTAGGAGAGAAATCGCGATGCCTCAGCAGTTTCGCCACCTGCAATACGACGAGCGCCGCCAGATCCAGGCACTGCACCAGCAGGGATTCTCGGTCACCGCCATCGCCGCTCAACTCCAGCGCAACGCCGGCCCCTCCGGCTATCCCTATGAGCAGGCCCAGCAACTCGATCGAGAGCGCCGTCACCGGCCCGCGCAAGCTCCAGCCACCGATCTGGAACCTCATCTCTGACCGGCTCCAGCGCGACTGGAGCCCCGAGCAGGTGGCTGGTTACCTGAAGCGGGTCGAAACGGTGTCGGTCAGCTTCTCGTGGCTCTACCAGCGGATTGGCCAGGACCGAGCCTAAGGCGGCTCGCTGTACACCTACCTGCGGCAGCGCCGGCCGCGGCTGCATCCCGGGCCGCAGGGACATCAGCGAACGCCCCGCGATCGTCGACTCGAAGCAGCGCAGCGGGGACTGGGAGGCCGACACGATCCTAGGCAAGGCCCATCAGGGAGCCGCCGTCACGCTCGTGGAACCGAAGTCGAAGTACCTGCTTGCTCAGACTGTGAGCCGCAAGACCTCCGCCTTGGTGGGCGACGCGATGCAGAACCTGCTGCGGCCCTTCCCAGCCCTGGTCCTGACCGTGACCTGCGACAACGGGAAGGAGTTCGCCGGCCACCGCCAGACCGCCGAGGCGCTCGACACCGACCTCTTCTTTGCCCGGCCCTACCGCTCTTGCGAGCGAGGCCTCAACGAACATACCAACGGTCTGCTTCGCCAGTTCGTGCCCAAGACCGAGAACCTGTGCACGCTCGACCCGCAACGGCTGCAGGAAGCCATCAACCGGC
The DNA here is from genome assembly GCA_965205085.1 of Bryobacterales bacterium. Classification (GTDB taxonomy): domain Bacteria; phylum Acidobacteriota; class Terriglobia; order Bryobacterales; family UBA6623; genus VXMF01. Next base: position 219,969 of record OZ242039.1, read on the forward strand.
TCAACCACCGCCCCCGCGAGGTGCTTGGCTACCGCACCCCGTATGAGGTCTTCCGCGACGACTGTCTCGCGGCCGGCATCAACCCGCCCCCCGCAGCCCCGGACCCTGTCCTCTCTGATCAGGGCCGCAACGCGGCCCCTCCCCGACGCACATTCCCCCTCTCGAGCTGGCGGGCTCAGCCCGCCAGCGCCCTTGTGGTCCGGCCGCCTTTTCGGGCCAGATCGTCCTGCCACCCTCGCGTAACGGCCACCCCCGGAGCGTCGCCTTGACAGCTCCACCCCGCTTGTCTTACTCTGGCAGTAGTTCAAGCACCTACTCCAAGCGCCTTCTTCCCCGCTGTTGTGGTTCGATGTACAATGGGCGTCTTGAAAAAGACCAACCAATTCCTTGATCCAGACCACACCGGAGTTCATGGACGTCCGATTTACGCTAGCGCAACTTTGCAGTGTGGACTAGAAGTCTCATTGCAGGATCTTCAGAGCGATTTATGGGAATCAATATTGGGGCTTGTATGTGAGGCTAAACCACTTGACAATGAAGAGATTTCCAAAGGTCATTGAATCTGAGGATAGCTGCTTATGCATCTCAAGAAATCAGGGAGATAACATGAGTTCAGATCGAAGAAAATCGTCCGAAGAACGCACTCTAGCTCGATTGAAAAAGGCATACTTGGAGTTGACGGAGGAAGAATTGCAGTTCTTCCCGAAATCCAACTCCATGCCGGACCAGCCGAAGACTGAATGGACTCAGGGCGAAGAACCTCGTGCATCACCCACTGAACTGAATCCAGACCAAGCACGGCGGTTCTCATTCTGGCGTCAGTAGCAGAGGCTATCTGAGTTCGTGGGCTCAGCCGTTACTGTTGCATAGCAGTACGAACACGTACGCCGTGTATCGTGTATTTTGTGATTGTCTTGCGAGTGCCAAGTCGGCTAGGTCGGGGTTGAGGAGGCACTTTAGTGGTTCTGCTGCCACCAGCGAACTTCGGCTAGAGAACGTGTGCAATAGGCCCATGGGGAGGGGGTGGTTCGGCCTAACCGCTCAAGAGACTCAGATACTGTCCAGCCACAACCGCGGGCGGACTAAAGTGTCGCTGTTACCGGCGAGCAACAGGTCTTAGGAGACAGTCGAAGACGGTCGCGCCCTGCCTATGCCCCATGAGTGAAGTCAGCTCATCGAGCGAGACGCTGGCGGGTGTCTCGCAGGAATCGCGCAGGGTATAGGCGTCGCTCATGATCGACATGCGGGTCCAGCAGATGCTGGATCAAGAATTGGCGCAGCACGCGCAGCTGCTGGGGGGCAAACCGGGGCGGGCATCTCGGGGGTGGCCCGGTCCACCCCCGTCTGCAGCCAGCTCACCGTGGCTGCGTTCATCTGTCGCAGTCCCATCTGCAAGCCCTGGTGGATGTTCGCGATCCGGCAGTGCGTCGAGATACTCCCCTGCCTGTTTGAAGTCCTTGCGGAAATCGTGCCCGGCGCTCATCTGTTCGAAGACCGGCACACCGGACCAAAACAGGTCGATGAAGCCCGAGCGGTTGTCGAACTTGGCGACATGCGCCTCGTCGCGGGCCACGTTCCGCCGCCGCACTCAGAATACGCCGAAGAAGGCGTTATAGAAGCTCTGCGTCTCACCCTTCTCGTAGGCCGTGCAATTCCTGTCCTAGACCAAGGCGGCGGCGCGGGTGCGGACCCCGTTCCACGAAAGGTGCCCGGCCTAGAACGATTCTTTGTCGAAGTAGTCTTTGTCGATCCGCTTGATCTCGTGACAGATGCGGGTCCGCACGCCGATTCCATGCCGGACCATCATGTGTGCTAGTTCCGCACCGTCGATCAGGATGATCCGTTTCGGACTTCGTGCCACATACTCTCTGGCGGAGCGCGTGAATCCCGCGGTAGTGACAAAGACACCTTTGGTCGTGCCTGCGGCGTCGATCGCGCCTGCGAAGTTGCGCAGGTCGCCTTCGCCCACGGCGTTGCCTTCTGCGTATTTCTTCGTCTGCACGTAAACCTTGTCCAGCCCGAGCGCGTCCTCCCGAATTGTGCCGTCGATTCCTCCGCCGTCCGAGCGTTCCGTTCCACGGCCCATTGTGGTGTCGCCGCCACCGTAACCCATCTTGATGAGCAGATCGACGACCACGCGCTCGAGAAACGCAGGTGCTGCACCGCGAACCCGATGCAACACCTCGGCTTCCAGAGCACTGCTCAACTGTCGGGCGGCCCGGTCCATCGCTTCCTCTGGAGTATCGGAGCTACCCTCGTTCTGGTCGGACGCGCCATCCTTACCAAGTCGCGGGATGCTCGGCCGTTGCCTCCATTCGGCGAAATCGGGGTACTCTGTAAGCAGCTTCAAATCGACACGAGAAGGGTTGCGCGACAACAGACGTGCACCCTCCTGCGTCAACCGATACACGCCGCGACGGACCCGCTCCAGTAGCTTGGCGTGCATCAGGTAGACCGCCGCCCAACCCACCCGGTTCGAGAAGACAGATTGCTGCCCGCTCTGGAGCATTTGCTGCACCTCTTCGGCAGAAAGACCCTCGGCAGCGGCAATCCGCCTCCGGACTTGGGCGATGGGTTGCTCCTGACCGTCGGCTAATGCCTTGAGGACGGGAAGCATAAACGACTGATAGTCGGGAACGGGCATGGAGTGCTGCTCCGTTACCCTGCCGGTTCCCGGAGCATTACCTGCCGGTCGACCTCACGGCTGGCTACGCTCTCCGTTTGGCGAAGCTCCCAGGTCTTCTGCAACCTCGTCCAGAGTCGCGACTTCCTGCCGAAATAGCTCGCGGGCCGCAACGCCGTGTCTGCGCTCACACCCCGCTGGCAGCCCAAGATCATCTTTACCGATCTCACCTGCACCTCCAGCGCCTTTGAAACGTATTGGCGGATAGCCCTCTGTCGCTGGCAATGCCTGCCTGGCAATTGACTCTCAATGCGACGGTCACCCCTTGATATGTTACCCCGCGCTTCCTGCAGTGATGTTTGGAGGCCGCGTGGCTGCTGGAGACCGTCTCCCCAGAAGCGCGGCGGGCGCTGCCGCTCCACCGCCGCTCCACAGCCGCTCCACCTGAACGCCGGCCGCGAGACCCTGCTCGTTGCCTGACAGAACGGGTGGCAAGAAAGCGTGATCTGGACGCCGTTCGGAGCGTTCGTCTCACGCCGCCGTCCATCGACAGGTGGTCGCCGACCGGCGGCGTTCGGTCGTCCCAAGGTCGGATGGTGGGAGGAAGCGATTCGCATGTGCCACCATACGGCTAGGCGTGGCAGCAGAGTACGCAATCTCTTCGGGGGCCTGATGAAGTGGAATCGCATCCTCGTCCGAATGGTCTGGGGCGTGGCCGTGACTGGCGTGGCGGTGATCACCTTCTATTCCTGGGCTTACTGGATAGGTGCGACTCATCGACTGGAGGGGGAAATCACCGACGTTCGGACGCTTGGCATGGACAAGAACAGTTCCGTGGCCATCGTCAACTTCAAAGCCACAAACGCCTCGAACCACGTGATTTCGGTTCGGCATCGCGAAATCGCGGTCGTCGACGCGAGCGGAGGGCTGCACGAAGGACGGATATTGAGCGTTTTCGATATCCAGCAACTGTTCAAGTACTTCCCGGCGCTCGGCGGAATGAAGGACGAGCCGCTCACCGACAACCGTGATATCGAACCGGGGGAAGCGTTCCGCGGTCTCTCGGCGGCGAGGTTCGAAATTCCCAAGCACGAGTTGGACATGTGCCGGGAAATCGCCTTCCGGACCGTCGATCCTCGGTCTAGGCGCACAGAATTTCGACAGGTGTCTGAGTAATTCCGTTTCTGCAATGTATAGCGACACTCTTCTTGACCACTTCCGCAAGCCCCGCCGCGTCGGCAGGCTGGAACCGCCCGCCGTGATAGTGTCCGTCGAGAATCCAATCTGCGGTGACATCATGACACTGTCTGCGATCATCGACGATGGAGTCGTTGCGGATGTGCGGTATCAGACGCGAGGCTGCACGGCCTCCATTGCGGCCGGTTCGGCACTGACGGATCTAGTGGTTGGCAAACGGAGGGAGGAGATTCTCCGCATCGATGCGGCCGCCGTCGAAACGGCCGTTGGAGGGCTGCCAAACGAATCCAGACATGCGGCACACCTTGCCAGCGAGGCGGCCAAGGCACTGGGAAATCGCATGTAGCGGCTGCGTCTCGGGACGTTCAGGCCCGTTTCTGCCACGGCATCGTCGCCACCTGTGCGGAACTGGTCAGGCAGTGGAGTCGCGCTCCCTGAAGACCGCCACGAAGATCAGCAGGACCACGGCCGAGAGCCCTGCAGGCAAGGCCCAGATCAATCTCCAGTCGATCAACGCCTGGGCCTTCTTCAACCGAGCTTCCTGTTGGGCCTTGAGTTCCCCGATTCGCGGTCCGCTTCCCTCCACCGATTCGATCCGGGCTATCTCGCTGCCGAGTTCCTGCACCTCGCTCAGGAGTTGGCGTGTTTCCTGGGGGGTATTCCGCTCCTCCCACACCCCGGCGACCTGCGCCCCGATCAGCATGCCGAGACCCAGGGTGAAAAGGACCAGCAGTCCCTGTGCCTGGGCCCGAATCTCCTTGCGGGCGGCCATGTCCGTGTAGATTTGGCCCGTCACGAAGAGGAAGTCGTAGCAGATGCCGTGCAGAACGATTCCTGCGTACATCATCCAGGCAACGGCGGCCGGTGTTCCGGTCGCGAAGAGCGTGTAGCGGATCACCCAGGCCAACATGCCGATCGCCAGCATCCACTTCACGCCCAGACGACGGAAGAACAGTGGCATCAGGAGCATGAAAACGATTTCGGAGACCTGCCCGTAGCTCATCGCCTTCGTTACATCCTCGATGCCTGCTCGCTGGACCGCTCTCGCTGCGAGCTGGAAGTAGAAGGCGAGGGGGATGCAGATCAGGAACGTGCTGGCCATGAAGACCGTGAACGACGGCTTGCGGAAGAGCTCAAATGCGTCCGCGCCTGCGAGTTCGCGCCAGGATGCACTCTTTCCCTTCAGTGGTGGCGGAGTGTGCGGCAGGGAGAGCGAGTAGAGACCGGCCAGGATTCCTGCTGCACCGGTCAGCTGGAACATCTGGAGTTGGTCTCCCCACCCGATCCAGGCCAAGGTGAATCCGGCGACGATCCAGCCGATCGTTCCGAAGACGCGGATCAACGGGAACTCCTTCCGGGAATCCTCGATGTGATGCAGCGCCAGTGAGTTGGTCAACGCAAGGGTCGGGAAATAGCACAACGTGTGAGCAAGGAACACCGGGTTGATGATGGACGGCGGTGCCGGCGAGGACGGGTCCATCAGCGCGGCGGCCACAAACATGGAGCCGCCTCCGAGGAGATGGAGGGCGCAGAGTATCCGCTCGGTCGCGAAGAACCGGTCTGCGACCATACCGACGAAGAATGGAGAGACGATGCAGGCGATAGGGCCGACAGCATAGGTCCAGCCCAAATCGCTGCCGGTGAAACCGATCTTGACTAGGTAGAGCGGTGCGCCAACGTACCAGGCTCCCCACACAAAGTACTGGACGAACATCATCGTGCTCAGGCGAGCGGTCCTTCCGGGATGCATCGAACTATCCTAAGGGAAGTGCCGCATCAAGGTGCGGCCGGGGCAGGTGGCGGTGCCGTCCGGCCAGCTAGCAACTGACGCTCTATACGAGTACGCTCTGCGGGCCTTGGCCCGCCGTTCCTACACCGAGGCCGAACTGGAGAGCAGGATCCGGCGCAGAAGCGCGTCCGGCTGTGCCGTTCAGACCGTCATCAAGAGGCTGCGCAGACATGGCTATCTGGACGATGCGCGAGTCGCGGAGGCGCACTCGACGCTGCGCCGTGACCGTAACGCCATCGGACCGAAACGGGTGCTTCTCGAACTGGAGCGGCGCGGGATCGCCGAGCAAACAGCCGAGACTGCCGTGGCAGACACCTATGACGGCCGGGACGAGGCCGAGATCGCCCGGACCCACTTGCGGCGCAAGACGGGGGTGATGTCGGGTAAGGTCAGAGTTGAGGGCCCCCGGGAACTCGCCCGTCTGTACCGTTCACTGGTGCGGGCGGGCTTCCGGCGATCGGCGATTGCCGAGGCACTGCGTACCGTCACATCGGGTGGCGAGTGGGTTGATGCGCTGGTCCTGGACGACACCGCCGGTGACTATGGCGAATGAGTCTGGCGTCTTGGGGTGGGAAGCTCGCCCGCTTCAGGGGATGAGGCAGGCGTGACCGCAGCATGCTAGTTGCCGGAGTCATCAGCGGAACCTCGGTCGACGCAATCGACGTCGCATTGGTGGAGATTTCCGGTGAGGCCTATTCGGTCGAGGTGGACCTGATCGCGTTTCATGAAGTCGAGTTTCCGGCCGGCTTCCGCGATGAGGTGCTGGCAGTCTCCGATGCCACCGTTGAGACCTCCCGGATCAGCCAGATCCACTTCCTGACCGGTCGGTTGTTTGGCGAAGCGGTCATTGAAGTGTGCGAACGTTCGGGCATTCCGGTCGACGCGCTCGACCTGGCTGGATCGCACGGCCAGACGATCTACCACCAGGGCAGTCATGAACTGCTCTGCGGATTCCCCGTGAACAGCACCCTGCAGATGGGCTCGCCAGCCCCGATGGCGCGAATTCTCCGGTGTCCGGTCGTTTCGGATTTCCGGTCGGCGGATATGGCGGCTGGAGGCCAGGGAGCCCCCCTGGTGCCGTACTTCGACTATCTGCTCCTGCATCATCCCACCATCAACCGGGTGGCACTCAACGTCGGCGGGATCGCCAACGTTACGGCAATTCCGGCCGGAGCGGGTCCCGAGTCGCTCATTGCCTTCGACACCGGTCCCGGAAACATGGTCGTTGACCAGTTGGTCGAGCGAATCACAGACGGGATGGAGCGCTTTGATCGCGACGGTCGCCTCGCGACGGCAGGAACCGCGGATCAGGCATTGCTGGAGGATCTCCTCCGCACCCCGTACTTCACGCGGCATCCGCCCAAGACCACGGGGCGGGAGGCGTTCGGGGTCGAGTTCGTCCAGGCGCTTCTTGCGAAACCGATTTCCAGGGAATCGATGGTCGCCACAGCTGCCGAGCTTACGGCCCGCACGGTCGTGGACGCCATCGAGCGCTACATACTGCCACACATGGCGGTTGACGAGCTTGTGGTCGCTGGTGGCGGATGGAAGAATCCGTCGATCATGGGCCCGATCCGGGACCGCTTGGCCGGCACGGTCGTGAAGTCGATCGAAGAGTTCGGAGTGGGCTGCGACGCCAAGGAGGCCGTGGCTTTCGGTGTTCTCGCGTACGAGACCTACCACGGACGTCCATCCAACCTTCCATCGGCCACCGGTGCGGATGGGCCCGTGATCCTGGGCAGCATCACGCCACCACCGTCCAGCTGATCGACGCCCGGGACGGGCCGGGGCCGGCCCCCGTTGCCTTGACGATGCTGAACGATTACGATGCGGGCTCAATTTCCCGAATGCGGAAGGGCTTGCTGTTGATGATCCCGTCCACGAGCGCCGAGAAGCGGTAACCGGACCTGGAGAGATGGCGAAGGATCTCATCGACTGCCGGATTGTCGTGCCGGCTGACGCCCCTGCCAAGAGCATAGGTCATGAGCTTTCTGGTCAGGGTTCGTGCGAACGAATCCGCTTCCGTTTCCGTCAGGATTCGCCGCAATTGATCCGGCGACTCGAACGAGCGTCCTCCCGGCAGTGTTCCGGAAGAGTCCACTGGCAGCGCGCCCTCTGCTGTCCGCCACTTGCCGATCGCGTCATAGTTCTCGAGTCCGAACCCGATCGCATCCATCACCAGGTGGCAGGACATGCATCCTGGATTCGATCGGTGCTCCTCGAGTTGCTGCCGGAGGGTCCCACCGATTTCCCCCTCCCGGACCTCCAACTCCGGTACGTTGGGGGGTGGCGGGGGCGGGCTCTGCCCGAGGATGTTCTCGAGCACCCAGAGACCGCGCAGCACCGGAGACGTCCGGGTTGGGTACGAGGACACTGTGAGGACACTGGCCTGCCCAAGCAGTCCTCCCCTGTTCCGGCCGGGCAAGGAGACCCGTCGAAAGGTCGGCCCCTCGATTCCGGGGATGTCGTAATGGCTCGCCAGACGCTCGTTGAGGAAGGAAAAGTCGCTATCGAGAAACGCGAGGATGCTGCCGTCTTCCCGCAGGACGCTCTCAAAGAAGAGCTCTGTCTCCCTTCGCATGGCTTCGCGCAAATCCGGGTCGAAATCCGGAAACCGCTCACTATCGGGCTGGACAAGGTCGAGATTGCGGAGTTGCAGCCACTGGCCCGCAAAGTTCTCGACCAGCGCCGACGACTTGGGGTCTGCCAGCATCCGGCGCACTTGGCTCCGCACAGCCTCTGGAGAATCGGCAAGACCCGCCTCTGCAGCGTCGAGCAGCTCGTCGTCGGGCATGCTGCTCCAGAGGAAGTACGACATGCGCGTCGCCAGTTCGTAGTCATTGACGGGACGGCTGCCTGAGGCTGGTCCGGGACTGGGGTCTGGCTCAATGCGGAACAGGAATTCCGGTGAGACCAGGACTGCCTCCAGCACCGTCTGGATCATGCCCTCGAAAGTCTCTCCCCGCCGCAGGGACTCATCGGCGAGCCGCATCAGGTGATCCAGTTCCGGATCATCCGGCGGGCGGCGGAAAGCACGGCGGGTCAGGGTCTGGACGATTCGCTTGGTGCAGGGCCGCCAAGGCTCCTCGCCCACCGGGCGACACGTGACAATCCGTCGATGGCTTGCCGGTAGGGGAATCGGCTCGGCATCGAACGGGCCGTTGATCTCCAGGTAGTCGACCCAGAGCTTTCGCGTGCTGAATCCGGCGTTTGGATTGAAGGGCCTACCCTCGTAATCGATGAAGCCCAGCCAGATGTCCCGTTCGCCCGGTTCGATCCGGTGCGTCACCCGCTCGGACCGGTCGAAGTAGTTGACCGCTTCCACTGCTTTCGTTGCCATCCGATCACCGCCCACGGTCATCGTCATCAACCTGGGGGGCGGGGCCGGGGTATCGGTCAGATAGCGACTGTTGTCCTCGGAACGCAGACGCCGGTCAGTGGCTCCGAACGCGAACTCGTAGATGCCTGCAGCGGGGAACTTGTGACGCAGGGAAATCGAGCCATCGGCAGTAAACGGTGAAACCCTCCCAATGGCGGCGGGATTGTCCGCGTCGCGGACGGCCTGGATCCGCAGTCGCGTGGGCGCGGCACTCCGGGGACGATCCCAGACCGCCGCCCGTGCGAGTTTCCCCGCCGCTCCCACGTACATTTCCATGAGCAGCGGCGAGGTCGACAGCACGTCGCCGATGTTGTCGAACCCGTATCCCGAGTCATCCACCGGAAACGAGTCGGCAAGCTGCAAGTCGACCCCGAGCAAGTCTCGGACTGTGTTGTTGTATTCGACCCGATTCAGTCTCCGGGCAGTCACCCGGCCCGGTCGGTCGGTTCGGTGAACCTGCATGTCGGAGCGACGGCTCTCAACCCACACGGCCACTGCCTCGATCACTTCCGGCGACGGTGCCGGGCTTCCCGGGGGTGGCATCTTGCCCGCTCTTGTCATCCGCAGGATGTCGTCCCAGACGTGGGGGTGGCGCACCGCTTCGACCTCGTCCGAGAATTCGTCGAATCGAAGGTTCGCCATCTGCATCAGGCCACCGTGGCAGGCGATGCAGTGGCTCGCAAGGAACGGCCAAACCGTGTCCGAGAACGTGCTCCCATTCCCGACCGCGGCGAACAGCAGAAGCACTCCTATCGTGCGTAGTAGGGACACGTGGCCATTATATTGGTCTGTCCACTCTGATCGATTCGCCCATGTCACCTCGAATTCCGCCGTCGGGAGCGGAGCGGAGACAATGCAGCCAATCGAACGTTGGCCGGGCTCCTGCCCTGTAGTCTGCGCCTATTGCCTTGCTAAGTCTCAAAGATGTGTGCGACACCGGCAGAGGGGCGGAAATGGATTGAACCTGTGATGGGATGAGGATCACCCGGCCGGGGTGGGGTTTGGCGGGGCCCGGGGAGACGCCCGCCAACAGGCGTGCACAGAAAATCGATCCGGACGGCGAACGGACGTTGCCACTGTCGTGAACACTCACTCGCCATGTCACTGGCAGCTCGGGTCTCCGCTGCAGTTCACAGTTGACTCCTTTTCCGCTGCATCGCGCCATGACAGGCTGGGCTGTCATGGCTCTGCTCCCTTCGGGTCTCCGCTGATCCCAGCGCAACCCGCGATCTGACGGGATGTCCATTTCACCGTCCTTCCGGGGCCGATCCGCTCTCCTGAGACTTGTGCCGTTTCAACCCGATTACAGAAGACTGTGATAGCATTCAAGGCACCCCGTCGTTCAGCGTTACGATATCGGGAATCGGTCTTGGGAACTGGGAGGATGAAGTCCATGCGTTCATTTGGAATCGGAGTGCTGGGCGCGCTGCTCTGCCTCACGCCGGGTGTCCATGCTCAGACATTCGGCGAGTTCACCGGTAGGGTCGCCGACACGACAGGGGCCGTCATCGCCGGTGCGAAAGTCACGATCACCAATACGGCGACGAATGTCGCCCGCGAAACCGAAACGAACGAGGCCGGGAACTTCACGGTTCCCTTCGTCAACCCGGGCGTCTACAACCTTCAGGCCGAGACGGACGGATTCAAGACCTCGCGCCAGGAGAACTGGACCTTGCAGGTCGGCGATGTGGCCAGAGTTGATTTCACCCTGGAGATCGGCGTCGTTACCGAAGTGATAGAGGTCCAAGCCGGGGCCCAGATGCTGCAGACGGCTTCCACTGCCCTTGGTGCGGTGATCGAGCAGCAGCGAATCGTCGATCTGCCGATTAACGGGCGCAACTACCTGAACCTGGTGAAGCTAAGTCCGAATGTTGCCGCAGAAATGGGGGCTGGCGGACAGGCCAACTCCCGCCAGGGTGGCGAGCGCGCCAACCAGGCGATCTCCGTGAGCGGTCAGCGACAACAGTACAACCGGTTCACGCTGGACGGTGTCGAGAACACTGACCCGAACTTCAACACCTTCGTCGTGCGACCCTCGGTGGATGCCCTGCAGGAGTTCAAGGTCCAGACCGGGGTCTACTCCGCCGAGTTCGGCAAATCCACGTCCCAGATCAATGTGACGACCCGCGCCGGCACGAACGATGTCCACGGATCAGTCTTCGAATTCGTGCGAAACGATGTCATCCAGGCCCGTCCGTGGCTGCAGGATGGAGACAAGAATCCATTCCGACGCAACCAGTTCGGCTTCACTGTGGCGGGCCCGGTACTGAAGAACAAGCTCTTCTTCATGGCCAACTACGAGGGCTTCCGCCAGCGAATCCAGCGCGTCCGGCGTTCGACCGTAGCCGATGCCGCCATGCGTGGCGGCGACTTCTCGAACCCCAACCTGCTCACCATCTACGATCCGGACACCATCCGCGATGATGGCATGGGTGGCACCGCCGACCCGTTCCCGAACCGGATGATTCCGAACGCACGATTCAAGGCTCCCTTTGTGCAGATGTTCGAGTTCTATCCCGATCCGAACGTGCAGGGAGCCGTCGTCGGGGGAAGTGACCCCGCCTGGAACTACGAACGCAATGCACCCGATCCGCTTGACTGGGACCAGTTCACGACGCGCATCGACTTCACCGAGAGCAATAGTTCGCAGTGGTTCGGCCGTTTCAGTTGGGGCGATGAGCGCCTTACCAGCGGCCAGAACTTCGAGTTCCGCGACCTGCGAACGACTACGAAGGTCGATCAGGTCATGATTTCAAACACCCGGACGCTCTCTCCGACGCTTGTCAACGAACTGAGGCTGGGTGCGAACCTGTTCGACAACGACCGGCTGACCCACTTCAACGGTATTCGCGACGTGACGGCGGAACTGGCGATTCCGGGTCTGAATTCGCCGATCGAGGCGGCTTGGGGTTCACCACAGATCAGCTTTAACGGTAACAGCGAGGTTGCGGGCTGGGGCGAGCAGACAGGTGGCCCCTTCATCAACCGCAACCGCACCTACCAGGTCGTCGACAACGTCAGCTGGGTCCGGGGCAGCCACACAATCAAGTTTGGCGGCGACATCATCGAAAGGCGATTCAATCAGATCGGCAACCAGTTCCCACGCGGCCACTTCCAGTTCCCGAGTCGCTACACATCGCTCCCTACCGACCTGACGAATACGGGCGACGCATTCGCCACCGGTCTGCTGGGATGGACGAGGGAGGCCACTCGCGCGCCAGGGATCGCCAACGTCCAGTTCCGCTCAAGGGCCTTCTCGCTCTATCTTGAGGACTCCTGGAAAGTTACTCCGCGGCTGACCTTGACCTTTGGCATGCGTTACGAGCTGACGCCTCCGTTTGCCGACCGATATCGCGGCATCATGAACGTCCAGCTCTTCTGTGCCGGCGCCTCGGAGAGGCAGATTGACGAGGGCTGCCAAACGCCAGTCCTGGTGCGCCCCGGAGAGGGAGACTTCCACGAAGGATTGGACTTCCGCATCGCAGATACCGTGCCCAAGGCAACCGGGGACAACGTCTTGCACAATCGCGCCACCCAGGTTCTCGATACCAACGACTTCGCCCCGCGTCTGGGTATCGGGTACCGTCTGGGTGAGAAGACCACCATCCGCACAGGATATGGAGTGTTCTACGCACAGGATACCGGCAACCCCGTCTTCGATATGGGACGAAATTTCGGTGTCCGCCAGACGGCTCGCTCACAGGATCTGTTCCCGCTTGACAATCTTGACGACCCGTGGGCTAACCAGCGCTCGTCAGGCTGCGGGGACTTTGCAGGTCCCTGCTTTGTGCGGCTCTACACTTTCGCCAACGATGCGAACAGGCGCACGCCGTATATTCACCAGTACCTGCTGAACATCCAGCATCAGGTAACGGATACCCTCCTTTTCGAAGTCGGGTATTCGGGCAGCGCCGGCCACAAGCTGCAGCGCATGTACGGCTTCAACACTCCGATCGAGCGAAGCGGTCCGCTGGACCGGACGTCGACCCAGGACCGACGTCCTTGGGGCGATGTCTACGGACGTATCCAGACGATCGGGAATGTCGTGAATTCGAATTACAACGCGCTTGGCGTGAAGGTCCAACAGCGGCTTAGCAAGGGGCTGACCTACCTGATCGGGTACACATGGGCCAAGTCCATCGACTTCGGATCCGCGATCCGGACCAACGCCGGCGACAATCTGTTCCCGCAGAACAATCGCAATCTGCGCGGGGAGCGCGGGTTGTCGCAGTTCAACACGCCGCACCGGTTCACCGCCTCGGTTCTCTATCAGTTGCCGATGCGCTTCGACAGCCGGGCGCTCCAGGCGATCGCCGGTGGCTGGCAACTGGGGTCGATCTTCACTCTTTCGACCGGCACCCCCATTGTCGGCGGCAACTGTGGCGATCTCAACTCCAACGGTCAAGCCAATCGAGGTGACGCCATTGGTGACCCGGCCATGAGCAACCCCACGCCGCAGGAGTTCTGGAAGAAGGGGCCGGACGGGCGCTCGGCAACCATCGTGTGCGACGTACGTGATGGACAGGGGCACAACGAGCTCACCTATCGGAACGGCAATCGTGGCCGCAACACGCTGATCCGGCCAGGTTTCAACAACTGGGACTTTTCGGTTATGAAGGATTTCGCGATGTCCGAGAAATACACGCTGCAGTTCCGGTTTGAGTCATTCAACTTCGCGAACCACCCGAACTGGAGCAATCCCACCAGCAATCCCCGCTCCCGGAACTTCGGTGTGATCACCAGTGCACGGGAAATGCGTACGAACCAGTTCGCGCTCAAGCTTATCTTCTAGGAAAAGCAATGGCTAGGCCCAGCTGGAGGCTGGGCCTAGCAAACGATCTTTCGGCCACGTGTCCTCGACCGCACCGAACAGGGTTCGCACGTTCTGCACGCTTGGCGACCAAACAAACGTGGTTGCCACCGAGGCGTCGGGATGCTTGTCGGGTAGGCGAGAGCCTGTATTTCTCGATCCGGATTCGCAGAGGACGTTTCAGTTCCCTGCAACTGTCCGCGCCCCCGCAGTGATCCCCGGTCAATGTTGGGGCTCTGGAGCCTCCCCCCGCTCGTGCCCTTCCTAGTGCAACCTGTGGAGGGAATACCTCTCCCCGACCGGCTCGTCCGGTGCTGGCAGCCGCGGCCCCGTCTCCACGACCTTCGCCACTTCCGGTGGCCCTGCTAGACCCTCCGTCGCCACCGGCAGCGAGACCAGGTTGCTGGCGGTCGAAGGATGTCGAAGGATAAGGGGGCGTGGCAAGGCGAGCGGGAGCAGATCGGGGCACGAAAGGGGAGCAGCGGCGAATGTGCAGGAAGAACGCAGGGCGGAAGAGGGTGAAGGGAGGCTGCGGCGTGCGAGTTGCATGAGCGCAGGTCGGACTGGCCGGGACGTTGCGGCCACGGGAACCAGCCTCGAGATGCTGCGCGACCGATGATCGTGATCATCTCGAGTGCCTGACTGGGATCCAGGCGCTTGCCGATTGCCCGGGACATGTGGTGCCAAGTCTCAGTGAGCTGGGCTTCGCAGCCGCCCATGCGGTCTGAGTTGCCCGCCAACGACAGTGCCGGCGGGGCTGGGCGATCGAAGATCTGGAAGCTGAAGCCAGGCGAGATCCACAGCGTTGACGCACACGAATGCCAAGTCGATCGGCAGATGTCCATCGGCCCATGACCCCAGTCAACCCAGATCCGTTTTACCCGGGAATTTCCGAGTGACGGAGCCCTTTCGCATTGTGCGTGGCATGACGCTCGGGGTGCCAGAGTGGCTCTTGACCGGAGGGTCTCACCCCGCTCGACTCGGGCGCGTCGTACTCGCGGATGGGCAGGGACCGCGAAGAGTATCGTCAGGTTTTGGTACGGTCGCGGCGATCATGCGCTGATCTAAAATCACACTTTGAATTAGCACAATCTATAATGGTCCCAAGTTGTGATACTCAGGGACGTAGCGTCCGGTCTGCAGAAATCTGCGACCTGGGCGCCCGCAGTGACGGTTACTGGCCCTCGGCAGAGCGGAAAGACCACGCTATGCAGGGCGGTATTTCGGGATCATCCTTACAGAACACTGGAAGCACCTGACGAGGCTGCGTTCGCAAGGGAGGATCCCCGCGGATTTCTGGCGCAGTTTCCAGAGGGCGCTGTGCTTGACGAGGTGCAGCGCGTACCGGAACTCCTTTCCTACCTGCAGGGCATTATCGACGACGACCCGGCTCCGGGGAAGTGGGTCCTGAGCGGTTCACAGAACCTGACTTTGCTCGAGGCGGTCAGCCAGTCGCTGGCTGGACGAACCGCGATGCACCAATTGCTGCCGCTGTCGTGGGACGAGGTCAGACGCTTTCGAAGGTTCCCTGCCGGGCTGGAAGAGGCCGTCTTCACCGGGGGCTATCCCCGCATCCACGATCAGGAACTGCAGCCTTCGGACTGGCTGCGGTCCTACGTCGGCACTTACGTTGAGCGAGATGTGCGTTCGATCAGCAATATCGGAGATCTCACCGCCTTCCAGCGCTTCGTCATGCTGTGTGCGGGCCGCACTGCGCAACTGCTCAACTATTCCTCCCTTGCTGGTGACTGCGGCATTTCTCAACCGACCGCCAAGGCCTGGTTCAGCGTTCTGGAAGCTAGCTTCATCGCCTTCCGTCTGCCCGCCTTCCATGCCAACATTCGAAAGCGGCTGGTGAGGATGCCGAAGCTCCACTTCTATGACACCGGTCTGGCCTGCTGGCTGCTCGGAATACGCGAACCTGACCAGCTTCGTTTGCATCCGCTGCGTGGCAGTCTGTTCGAGACCTGGGTCGTGACGGAAGTGCTCAAGCATCGCACGAATCACGGCAGCGATATGGGCATGTCGTCCTATCGGGACAGCCACGGCGCAGAAATCGATCTCATCATCGACGAACCCGACATCCTGACGCTGATTGAGGCCAAGAGTGCGGCTACTCCAAGTTCCAGCCTGTCAGCCAGAGCCCGGCGTGCCCGCCCGGCGCTTGACGCTCTCCGGCCTCGGTGCGATCTAGCGGTCGTTTATGGCGGTAGCGAGTTCCGGCAGCAAGCCGGGTTCCGGCTCGTACCGTGGCGAATGGTGAGAGCGGCGGTTTCTCCGGCTCTGGCTCCGACCGTGCAGGTCGTTGCGGGCGGCCACCCGGTACCAAGTGCTCAGGTCGTCGTGTTCCTGCCGGGAGGAATTCGGAAGCTTGGGCGGTCGGACCCCGCTGGCCAGGTGCAATTCGACCTGGGTTGCAACCACCGGTCTTTGACGGTGTTCGTGGCGCGGGACGGATTCGCGGCGCACGTCGAAACGGATTGGGTGCCGCACGAAAGGACGCTTCATGTTCGTCTGGCAGAGCAGCCCACTGGTGGCTCCTGTGTGGCGACGGCCTCGGGGTCTGGTGATCAACCTGAGGTCCGAGTCAGTGGCAGAGCGGTCGCCGTCAGGCCGCTAGAAGGTGCGGTTGGAGTTCTTGAACCTTGCCAGCCAGAAGAATCCAACGCCCTCGGGCCCGACGGCGGACAGCGCAAGAGGTCGTATGTCAAGGTTGTCAGGGTTGTCGGTGACTGTGTGCTGCTCAACTACTATTCGGCAAACACGTTGACCTGAGCTGACTGCTGCCGGCAACTTTCGCCGGGAGACATCGCTACGGTGGATCACAGCGTATCCAGAGAGATTTCGCGACATCAGTGGGTTGCGGGCCAGCATCGGCCAACTCCGGCCGGAGCCCCACGCAATCGCCACCCCGTTCGTCAGGTTGGGCTGTCGAGGCGCAGCCTGGCTCGGAGGACCGATGACAGGGCGCCGCAACAGGAGGCAGCAATGACCCATACCCAGTGCCATTCCGTGCCCACCGACTGCTTAGCGATGATAGAAGCATGCGTAAACTCCTGACGGCCAATCGAGGCGAGATTGCTATAAGAATACTCCGCGCGGCCACCGAATTGGGCTTGCGGACGGCAACTGTCTACTCGCATGAAGACCGTCTCAGTCTGCACCGCTTCAAAGCCGACGAGGCCTACGAGGTCGGAGGCGACAAGGGACCCGTTGCCGCCTACCTCGACATCGACGGCATCGTGGGTCTCGCCAAGGACATGGACGTTGACGCCATCCATCCCGGATACGGATTCCTGTCTGAGAACAGTGCCTTCGCCAGGGCTTGTGCCGAAGCTGGAATCGCTTTCGTCGGCCCGACCCCAGAACTGCTCGACCTGCTAGGGGACAAGACCCGAGCGCGGGCGATCGCTCAGCATGCCGGGGTTCCGATCATTCCCGGGGTCGACTTCGCTGCGGATGATCCGGCCGGCGCCCTTGCTGCGGGGCGCTTGATCGGCTACCCGCTGATCGTCAAGGCCTCCTTCGGCGGGGGCGGGCGCGGGATGCGTGTCGTCCGCGCTGAGAGCGAACTGCTGGGGCTGCTGGAAGAAGCACAGACCGAGGCCCGGCGTGCTTTCGGTAATGATTCAGTTTTTCTCGAGCGTTACATCGCCCGTGCGCGCCACATTGAGGTGCAGATCCTGGCGGACACACACGGTTCGATCGTCCATCTCTGGGAACGCGACTGCTCGGTCCAGCGACGACATCAGAAAGTCGTCGAGCTTGCGCCTGCGGCGAATCTGTCCGACGAGGTGAGGAACGCGATCTGCGACGCGGCGGTTCGCGTTGCGAGGGCCACTGGGTATGTAAACGCCGGTACGGTCGAATTCCTTGTCGACGCCGATTCGGGGGAGTGGTTCTTCATTGAGGTCAATCCGCGAATCCAGGTCGAGCACACGGTGACCGAGTTGGTGACCGGCATCGACATCGTGCAATCGCAGATTCTCGTGGCCCAGGGGTGCCGGTTGCACGAAGAGCCGCTCGCGGTACCGCGACAAGCTCAGATCCAGCGACGGGGCTTCGCCATACAGTGTCGGATCACAACGGAGGATCCCGCGGACAACTTCTCACCGGACTACGGCCGGCTCCAGGCGTTTCGGTCGGCGGCCGGCTTCGGCATCCGGCTGGACGGCACGGCCTATTCCGGGGCAGTCCTGAGCCCGTTCTACGATTCCCTGCTCGTCAAGCTGACGGCGTGGAATTCCACATTGAAAGGGGCCTGTGCCAGGGCCGATCGGGCTTTACGGGAGTTTCGGATTCGTGGCGTCAAGACGAATATCCGGTTCCTGCAGAACGTCGTCAATCACAAGGCGTTCCAGTCCGGGGAAGTGACCACTGGATTTCTGGATGAGACGCCGGAACTCTTCAAGTTCCAGCGAACTCGGGACAGAGCCAATCGACTCCTGAGCTTCATCGGTAACACGATCGTCAACGGGAATCCCACGGTCCAGGGCAGGGACCGGCCGGAGAGCATCGAGCAGCCGACTGCCGTCCCTTATGAGCCGGGCACCAAACCGCCCGACGGCACCCGCCAGCTGCTGGCCCAGCTGGGGCCCGAGAAGTTCTGCCAGTGGATCTGGGGGCAGGAGCAGCTGCTCGTCACGGACACGACGTTCCGGGATGCTCACCAGTCCCTGCTTGCGACGCGGGTCCGGACGCATGACCTTATGGAAACGGCGCCAGCGGTGGCACGGAGACTCTCGAATCTGTTCAGCCTGGAAATGTGGGGAGGGGCCACGTTCGACTCTGCCCTCCGCTTCTTGTACGAGGATCCTTGGGACCGGCTGCGGCAGATGCGAAGGGCCGTGCCGAACATCTGCTTCCAGATGCTGCTTCGTGCGTCCAATGCGGTCGGCTACACGAGCTATCCCGACAATGTGGTCAGGGAGTTTACCATCGAGGCGGCCCGGCAGGGAATCGACGTCTTCCGAATCTTCGATTCGCTCAACGACATCGACAACATGCAGGTGGCCATGGACGCGGTACGGGAAACCGGAGCGATTTGTGAGCCGGCGATCTGCTACACCGGCGACATCCTTGATCCGTCACGACCCAAGTACAACCTCAACTACTATCTGGAACTGGCCATCAAGCTCAAGGAGATGGGGGCTCACGTCCTCGGCATCAAGGACATGGCCGGGTTGTGCCGACCCTATGCCGGCTATGAACTTGTCAAAGTGCTGCGGAGCGAAGTGGGTTTGCCCGTTCACTTCCACACGCATGATTCCAGCGGGCTGAACGCTGCGACGCTCCTCAAGGTGTCCGAAGCGGGTGTCGATATTGTGGATGCGGCTGTCGCCGCTCTTTCTGGTTCGACAAGCCAGCCGAACCTCAACACGCTCGTAGGATCCCTGAAGGGGACCTCCCGTGACACCCGGATCGACAGCGAGGCGCTCGGCGACTGCTCGCTGTACTGGGAGACGGTGCGCACGTATTACCTGCCCTTCGACAATGCTCCGAAGTCGGGAAGTGCCCGTTTGTACAGCCACGAGATTCCGGGCGGCCAGTTCACCAACCTGCAGCAGCAGGCCGCAGCCATGGGTCTGGCGCAGCGCTGGCGTGAGGTTGAGCAGATGTACGCCGATGTGAACCAGATGCTCGGCGACATCGTCAAGGTGACACCGTCCAGCAAGGTCGTGGGCGATCTTGCCCTCTTCCTGCTGGCCAAGGGTATGACGTGTGACGAAGTTCGAAATCTGCCAAGGAATCACAACGTGGGATTCCCGGATTCCGTGATTGACATGATGCGTGGGTCGCTTGGCACTCCTCCCGGGGGATGGCCGTCAGCAATCCGCGAGATTCTGATTTGCCGGAAGAACCCTATTCAGGGCCGCGCAGGCGAGAGGCTTCCACCGGCAGACTTGGATGCGGCCACGCTCCAGGCTGGGAAACTCCTTGGCGTCAAGGCACGCCGGTGTGATGGCCTGAGCTATTTGCTCTATCCAGAGGTATTCACGAAATTCGCAGAGATGCGTCGCAAGCATGCCGATGTCGGAGTGCTGCCGACTCCGGTGTTCCTCTACGGTCTAGACAAGGATGAGGAGTGCATCATCGACATCGAGCCCGGCAAGCGGCTGATCGTGAAGTTCCTCACCATAGGGGAGCCCCAGCCCAGCGGCACCCGGACCGTGTTCTTTGAGCTCAACGGGCAGCCGAGACAGGTGCGAGTCCGGGACCACTCCCTTCAGGCGGACCGTCCCGCCGCCCGTAAGGCCAACAGCGGGAATCCCTCCCACGTCGGAGCTCCCACGCCCGGTTTAGTCACGGGTATTTTCGTGGCGGCCGGCGACGATATCGACGCCAACGCCAAGCTGCTCACGCTAGAGGCAATGAAGATGCAGAGCACCATTTACGCGCCCAAGGCCGGCAGGATCCGCGAAGTACTGGTCGAGGCCGGAAGCCAAGTCCAATCCAAGGACCTTCTCCTGACTCTGGAGGCGTAGTACGGTGGCGATTCGGAATCGTCGGTTTACCGCTGCTGCCTGGCTGTTCGTCGGCTATCTGATTGCCGTCATCCTCTTCGGGGCCTGGGTACGGATCAGCCACTCCGGAGACGGATGCGGGTCCAACTGGCCGACGTGCCATGGACAAGTGGTTCCGAGCACACCATCGACGGCGACCTTGATCGAGTTTACGCACCGGGTTACCAGCGGGCTGTGCGGGGTGTTCGGTCTGGGCTTGCTGGTGTGGTCATGGCGTCTGTTCGGTAGCGGTCCGGTGACCCGGGCGATGGCATGGACACTGCTTCTCGTCGTCTTCGAAGGAGCGATCGGAGCGGGGTTGGTGCTTGGGGACCTTGTGGCGGATGATGCGTCGGCAGCCCGGGCCGTTGTCATCGCCCTGCACCTGACGAATACGCTTGCCCTGACCGCGGCGGCTGCGCTCGGTGCCTGGCGCTCGGCGCATTCAGTGCAGACACGAGTCATGCCCCACCGCCGACGTGCGTTTGCGGTGGGAATCGGCTTGGTTGTGTTGACGGCGACGAGTGGGGCCGTAACTGCTCTTGGCGACACGCTCTTTCCCGTCGATGTCGAAATCGATCCGGGTCTGTTCACCGCGATACAGAATAGCCTGCCTCCGGGCAGCCATTTTCTGGTGAGGCTGCGTGTACTCCACCCGGCTCTCGCAATCGCCACTGCCGGCTATCTGATCTGGCTGCTAGGTCAGGAGCCAGATTCGAATGGATGGGCCCGGGCTGCCAAGTACCTAGTGGCGACCGAGGTTGTGATCGGATTCGTCAACGTCGGCCTGTCTGCGCCTGGATGGATGCAGATCATCCATCTTCTGGCAGCCCAAATGTTTTGGGTAGCGTTGGTTCTCGCATGCATGTCAGTGGCTCCGCAGGAAGGGCTAGAGCGGGCACCCGTCAGGGCTTGAGAGACCGCTGACAGGATCAGGCGAACCCTTCTTGCGGCTGGCACTCGATAAGAAAGGGCGACGCTCGGAACCGCCAGCGTTCAGTCGCAGTTGGAAATGCAACAGCGCGCGGAGGGATCCAAGGTCCAGATCCGCCCCGCAAGCGGCAGCCGCTGCATTTGGTCTCACAGCACCCGCACCTCGCCACCGTTCCGCTCGGTCCCGTTCCGTTCTGCGGCCCTCCTGTCAGACCGTGCCCCACGGGCTGTCGGCAAGAGGGTTTGCCCGCGGTAGGTTTCTCCGGGAGAATTGTTCCGCAGTCTCTGTCCGGGGTATCCAATGGACGAGGCAATCGGCCGATTGCCCTGATCGACTGCGTCATTTGGGCACCGGCACTGGAAGGCTCATCGAGTGGAGGGTCTGACGGCAAGAAGCTGCCTGCCGCGGCGCACGCCCTCCACGCGATGGCCCCGCTCGCGCGGGTCGGACGGGTGACGCAGCCGAAACCAGTGTCCCTGCAGTGTGAAAGTAACGCTCACCAGCGACGGGATCGTGCTCCCGCGTAGTCGCTTGCTCCAAGCGGTAGGCAAAGTCCTGCCGGACCCGCTGCGCTTCGTCCAGGGCGATGGCGGTGGCGAGTTCCGCGTCCCGACCCCGAGAACGCCTGCCAACCGCTCCTTCTCCCCATCGCACCACCGAATCGTCCCCAGCCTATCGGTGTCGTCGAGCTTGGCAACGACAGATCGGGATCCGAAGGCCGGAGCCACTACCGGAGCACCCCAGCGTCACTGACGCTGCGCCCGGACTCGCCCGGTATCAACTCATCCATCACCGTGGAATCGCTGAACTTGAGGGTGCCCATGGAGTCTCTTCACCACTGCAAACTGGCCAGGCCCTCCCAGTCACTCATGCCGCGAACCGGCTCACCACGGCTATCTCGGATATCTCGATACAATCAATCGAAGTGATGCGTCTGTCCGTAACGTCGATGGTCGCCCTTCTGGTGATTGGCTGTCAGTACTCCGATCCGCTCCTGGAAGGTCCATACCAAGTGCCTCGGGGATTCGTCGTGGAGCCAGTCGCCGATGCAGAGCAGGTCGGCTCACTGATCCAGGTCACGTTTGATGCGCAAGGTCAACCGGTCGTCGCCAAGGAACGCGGCCACCCGGTAAGGCTGCTTGACAATGACAACGACGGTTTCTTTGAGTCCGAGCAGGTGATCAGCGACCGGGTTGAGAACTGCCAAGGGATATTCTTTGGCGGCTCGACTCTCTACGCCAACTGCACCAACCCGGACAACGGCGAGGCTTGCCTCTTTCGGTTGCCCGACTCGGACGGTGACGGTGTGGCCGACGACCGGGAAATCCTCGTGCAGTACACGGGGCGTATCGGGGAGCACGGTCCGCATGACATACGGCGGGCGCCGGATGGCTCGATCACGGTGCTGATCGGCAACCATACCTCCGTGCCCGATGATCGAATCGCGGATGACTCACCCATGACCCGCTACAGGGAATCGCAACTATTGGACCGATACATGGACGCACGTGGCCATGCGGTAGGGCGCATGGCTCCTGGCGGAGTGCTGCTGCGGATCAGCGGCGACAAGTTCTCGGTACTCTTCGGCGGGTTCCGCAATCCCTACAACCATGCCTACAACCATGAGGGAGAGGCGTTTACCTTCGACTCGGACATGGAATGGGATATCAACCTTCCGTGGTACCGCGAGGTTCGCTCGGTGCACGGTGTGCCGTCTGCGGACTACGGCTGGCGGACGGGATCGGGCAAGTTCCCCGCCTATTACCTCGACTCGCTCCCGCCTGTCGATGATCTGGGGCGGGGCTCGCCCGTCGGCGTCGACTTCTATCAGAGCTATGCCTATCCAGCCGACTACTTCGACGCATTTCTTCAAGGGGACTGGTCCCGGGGCCGGGTCGTTCTGTCGAGATTCCGGCGCGTCGGAGCCACCTACGAACTGGCAGAGCCCGCAGTCGACTTCATCTACGGTGAACCGCTCAACGTCACCGATCTTGAAGTCGGCCCCGACGGCCTTGTCTACTTCACGATGGGCGGTCGCTCCACCCAGGGTGGCTTCTACCGCGTGGCATACAAGGGTTACCGGGCGAACCGGGAACGCCGACCTGAGACCGGCATTCTTGCGGTTGTCCGGCATCCGCAGCCGCTGGCCGCGTTCAGCCATGCATACTTCGAGGCCGCGAAAGAGGAGATGGGAAATGCGTGGGGTGCTGAGCTACAGGCCCTGGTTCGAGACGAGACGGCTGAGCCGGTAGACCGGGTCCAGGCGCTGCACCTGCTGCAGCGTCACGGGCCGAAGCCGGATGCTCCCCTCATCGGTGCGGCGTACGGGAGCAGCGAGGCGTCCCTTCGCGCCGCCGCGATCTATGTGGTCGGCCAGCACGGCAGCGACCGCGCCAAGCGCATCGCGGCGGCAGGTCTCAAGGACTCGGACCCTTTGGTTCGGCGGCGGGCGGCGGGCGCCCTGTTGCGGATGGGGGATCCCGGATTCGCCGTGACCGACGACCTGTACCGGCTTCTGGGCGATGCCGATCGGTTTGTGCGCTGGGCTGGCCGTGTTGCGCTTGAGTCGACACCCATGGACAGATGGAAGCCGCTGGTGATCGAGGAGCGCGCCCCCTTGGCTGCGGCTACCGGAATGCTAGGTCTCGTGCGTACGGCGGCGAAACCGATCGATCTCGAGCCCGTTTTCGAGAAGACCCTTTCGATGCTGCGCATGGACGGCCTTGCGGTTGGTGCGGAGCTCGCTTTGCTGCGAGTCGTCCACCTGGCGTGCCAGGAACTCAACGACGGTTGCAGGGAAAGCCTGCGTGATCAGCTCTTTGACGTAGTGGCCCCGCGCTTCCCGTCGCTGGATGACAGGCTGAACCGGGAGTACGCCCTAACGATGGCGTACGCGCGACGTCCGGAGGCGATAGCGAAGATTCTCGACCAACTTCCCCCGGGCGACGAGAATCAGGCACTGCAAATCCACTACGTCTACGCATTGCGTGAGATCAAGGACGGCTGGACGGCGGCGCAAAAACAGAGCCTCCTGGCATGGTTCCGGAAAGCCAAGGATTGGAGGGGCGGAGCCAGCTTTGCGGGCTTCATCAACCGGTTGTTCGAATCCTCGCTCGAGTTCTTCGACGTGCAGGAGACAGAAGCAGCTTACGCCGCGATTCCCGAGTACGCCCCTGTCGAGGACGAGGACCTGTTGGCTTCGCTCCGACGACGCTCGGATCATGTTCAGCCGAACATCTTCGCCCGGCGCTCAGGCACGCGACTCTACAGTGAGCAGGAGATCTTCGAATACATGATGTACGACCCCATGACGACGGTGGCCGATACCGGACAGGGGCGCAAGATCTTCGATGAGGCCTGTGCGAAGTGTCACCGCTTCGGAGACCTGGGAAAGGACTACGGTCCGGACCTGACGACACTGGCGAACCGCTTCAGCCGAAGCGACATTCTGGAGGCAACGCTGTGGCCTTCAAGGACCATCTCGGACCAGTATGGAGCGTGGAGGATCGAAACCGCAGACGACGTCTACTCCGCATTGATTCTCGAGGAAGACGACGACACCATCACTGTCCTGATTCCCGATCTTGAACGTCCTGTCTCGATTGCGAGAGGCAACATCGTCGACATGCGCGAGTCGGAGATTTCGATCATGCCAGAGGGCCTGCTGGATAACTTCGACATGCGAGAAACCGCCGGTCTGTTCCGATTTCTTCAGGAAGGCCCCACCGGAGAGTGACGCCGGCAACCCGGTCCACGCACTGCCGCAGGTGGGGCGGCTGAACCCGTGCATCGCTCGGGACGGATCCGCATGCCCTCCCGGGTGCCGTCTTGGGTTCGGGGGAACCGGAGAGTCGGGGACTGAGGTTCGCAGGCGTAATGGGCGCTCCCCAGACTGTTGGCCCTTGAGCCGTTGAGTGAAACTCACCGAGAGAACCAGCCCGACGGATCGTTCATGGCGTAGCGTTGCCAGTGATAGGTAGTTCGTCCGCCAGTCACCGGAAAGACATGCCCTTGCTCCACCAAGCGCCGCTCAGATTCGTGTCCTGGCCGAGCACCGTCGTCAGTGGGACGCGGACGCGGCGGGCGAGTTCCGCGGCATTGGACTGCCTGCTGCCTGTGCCGCTCCCACATGCAGCATCCGCACGAGCCAAATCGTGCAACCCCAATGGGTCCGGCCCGAATCCGCTCCGGCTTGTCCGGCGCGCGCCCTGCCAATCTGATCGAACTGGTGTATACGGGCACGGCTGCCGACAAGCTGCCAAGTTCCGCCCGAAACTGGTACACTCGGTTTGGGCTCCAGTGCCTGGCCAGTATCTGGCCATTGGTAAACGCATGCGTGCATTGCTCGAAGTGTTGGGAATTCTTGCGAATCTGGTGCTTAGCCTCTATTGTGTAGGGCTTGCTGCCCTCGGCTGGATTGATGGTGGCGACCTCTTGATTCCCCTGCTTCCGGTGGCTCCAGAGAACGCCGGAACCGTCCTCGCTCTGGCCGGGACATTCGGGGCTGCTGCGTCATGGATGGGTCTTCGTGGCGGAAGTCGCGCCCGCATACCGTTGCTGCTTTGGTCGGTGACCGTGCTCGCCCTCCTTGTTGCCGCCGTATTTCGAAGCGGCTATCGCTTCGACGGTACGGAGTCTTTCGCGCATCACGGTCTGCTTATGGGCGGCGCTGCGATCCTTCTGGTTTCCAGCTACTCACGGTATCGTTCCGCACGTCGCGCAGACCAGCGGGCCATGGACCGCCGGCGAAGACTCCGGTGGATGCAATAGGGAGTCGCCACTGGGCCTTCTTGGCTCGTGAGTGTCCCGAGTACCTTGGCGGGAGGTTGCGGCGGCGGTTGGATAGGATATCGGAGCGATGGCCCAACCGCTATTGTCGCTGGCGAGGTGGCCGATAATGGCGGTGGGTTCTGCGGCCATGGATCTGTTTGATCGAGTTGGACACGCACTGAGGGCTGGGGACACAGAGGCGGGCTTCCGCCTGGCCGTCCATAGATTCAGGGAGGAAGGGTCCTATCCGCTGATCTTCGAGGCGAGGCTGATGAAGAAGCGGTACGAGTTGGGCATGCCGTTGATTCAGACAGAGCCCTGGGGCGATCTACCTCCCGACGTTCAGGCGGCTTACGAACAGGCCACGATTGAGGCTGCCCGCGAGGTCGGCATGCTGTTCCTCGATGATGGCGAGGTCGGCAAGGCATGGCCCTATTTCCGTGCGCTTGGCGAGAAGGAGCCGGTTCGTGCTGCCATCGAGGCCTGTTCAGTCGACGCCGACGGTGAAGTTCTGGACGGGATTATCGAGGTTGCCTACCACGAGCAGGTGCATCCCAGGAGAGGCTTCGAGCTTATCCTCAAGCACTACGGGACATGTCGGGCAATCACGAACTTTTCGCAGTATCCGGTTGAGGAAGGGCGGCAGGACTGCGCCCACCTGTTGGTGGAGGGCGTCCACTCGGAGCTTGTGGACAACATCAAGTATGCGATCCGGAAGAAGGAGGGTGGCGAACCCGATGGCGACAACCTTGCGGCACTGGTTGACCGTCGCGACTGGCTGTTCGAGGGGAACGCCTACTACCTTGACACCTCTCACGTGTCCTCACTGGTGCAAATGTCGCCGACGATCGAGCGCAAGGACACGCTCCTGTTGCTGCACGGACTGTCGGAGTACGGGCGCAGGCTTGGCGAGATGTACCAGTTTCCGGGGAATCCACCGTTCGAGAATGTCTTCGAGGACTACGGGGTCTATCTCCGTGCAGTGGTGGGAATGGACGTGGAGGGCGGACTGGCCCACTTCCGGCGGAAGATCGAGACCTGTGACCCGCAGGTTGCCGGGACGACTCCGGCCCAGGTGCTGGTGAACCTCCTCGTCCGCCTGGGAAGGGGTGGCGAGGCCGCTGATGTCGCAGTTCGCCACTTGTCGGAGACGGATCCGCAGTTCCTTACCTGTCCGAATGCCTTGCAGCTGTGCCAGATGGCCGGTGACTATTCCCGGCTGGCGGACATCTCCAGGCAGCGTCGCGACCTCTTGAGCTTTGCGGCGGCGACCATGCAGCAGGCGGCTGGGACTTCCGCTGCGGCATGAGGCCTCGACTACCATAGGATCGTGCTCCCGGAGTTGATCCTCAAGGAATTGCGCCGGATCGTGGGCCCGAACGCGGTCCTGCATGCGGACCGGGATCTACTGCTCTACGAATACGACGGGAGCATTGACAAGGCACGACCGGACTGTGTCGTGTTGCCTCGCACGACTGGGGAGGTGGTCGAGATTGTCAGGGTTGCGGCCGACCACTCGCTGCCCCTGGTGGGCCGGGGAGCCGGTACCGGCTTGAGTGGCGGGGTGATTCCGCGTCAGGGTGGGATCATGATCGGTTTCGCCCGCATGAACCGGATCCTCGAGATTGACCTGGAGAACGAGTGCGCCGTTGTCCAGCCCGGGGTTGTCAACCTGGATATCACCCGCGCCGTTCAAGGGCAAGGTTACTACTACGCTCCCGATCCGTCATCCCAAAAGGCCTGCACAATCGGAGGCAACGTCGCCGAGAATGCCGGGGGGCCGCACACCCTGATCTATGGCGTCACCACCAACCACGTCCTCGGAATCGAGGCCGTCCTTCCCGACGGGACGGTCGTGAACCTCGGTGGCAAGGAACAGGATACCGTCGGCTACGACCTCAGGGGACTTCTCACCGGATCGGAGGGCACCATGGCCTTGGTAACGCAGGTCATCGTGCGCCTGATGCGTGCACCCGAGGCGGTCGAAACTCTGTTAGCAATCTACGATCACGCCGAGGACGCTGCTTCGACGGTCGGAGAACTCACGGCCAGGGCCATTACTCCCGCGGCGGTGGAGATGCTGGATGGCGTCATGCTGCGTATGGTCGAAGAGGCGACACACGCCGGATTCCCGATGGATGCGGAGGCCGTCCTGCTCATCGAATTGGAAGGGGTAAGTGAGGGGGTGGCCCAGCAGTTGGAACTCGTTGACGCTGTGTGTCGCCAGAGCTGCGCCCGGGAGGTTCGCGTAGCCAGGACGGCGGAGGAGCGGGCCCTGCTTTGGAAGGGGCGCAAGAACGCATTCGGTGCGGTGGGACGTGTAAGTCCGACATACTACGTCCAAGATGGCGTCGTACCCCGAACTCGCATCGCCGATACTCTTCGTCACATCTATCAGGTTGCTGAGAAATACAGCCTGACCATCAGCAACATCTTTCATGCGGGCGATGGCAACATGCATCCGATCATCCTCTTCGACCCACGCAGTGAGGACGAGACCAGGCGAACCCGTGAGGCGGGGGAGGCGATCCTCAGGTACTGTATCGAGGCGGGAGGAGCGATTACGGGCGAGCACGGTGTTGGTATGGAGAAAAACGAACTCATGCCGCTGCTGTTCGACGAGGACAGCTTGGAGCAAATGCGGCGGCTCATGCGGCTGTTCAATCCAGACGGTCGGCTGAACCCCGGCAAGCTCCTGCCGACGGGGAAGGGCTGCCTGGAGATTCGTCCGCCTGCGGCTCCCCACAAGGCGGTGGTATGGTAGCCGCCGGGCCTGATGCATCCCCGGCAGTCGCGCCACAAGGCAGCGACTGGCAACTCTGGTAGCATTCCTTGGTTATGCGCTGGTCTACCCTGGCAGTTCTTCTTGGGGCTACCGTCGGATGTGTGTTGGACTCCGGGCCGCCTCCACGGTCGATCAACTCCCGGGCCCTCGAATCACACGTCCGTTTCTTGGCCCACGACCTGCTTGAAGGCCGCGGGGCAGGAACTCGGGGCGGGGCACTGGCTACGGAATACCTGGCAGCACAACTTTCCATTGCCGGGGCCGAGCCCGGAGCAGATGATGGCAGCTATTTCCAGAACGTGCCTCTGGTGGAGGTCCGCGCTCAGCCTGATTCTGTCCTGCGTATCGCCAATAGCGAAATCGTTCTGACGGACGATTATGTCGGAAACAACGAGCGCCAGACGGGCCGCGAGGTGTTTGCCACCGAGTTGGTGTACGTCGGTCACGGGATTACGGCTCCGGAATTCGAATGGGACGACTACAAGGACGCGGATGTTCGGGGCAAGGTAGTAGTCCTGTTTACCAACGAGCCTCCATCGACCGACGAATCGTTTTTCGGGGGTCGAGCGTTAACGTACTACGGCCGCTGGACGTTCAAGTACGAAGAGGCTGCTCGTCGCGGCGCGATCGGAGCCCTGATCGTCCATACAGACGAGACGGCCGGATATCCGTGGGAGGTTGTGCGCAACTCCTGGAGTGGAGGCCAGCGGTACGTGGAGGTCCGGGAAGGGGAGCCGAACCTCGCCCTGGCCGGATGGTTGACGTCCTCGGCTGCCGAAGGAGTGTTTTCGGCTTCGGCGGCCACGCGCGGGAAGAGTCTGGGTGAGCTGGTGGACATGGCCAACCAGAGGGATTTTGCGCCCATTCCGCTCAATCTTCGGGTCGAGGCCGACCTGCGAACCGCGATTCGTCCGATCGAGACTCGTAACGTGATTGGCCGATTGCCTGGCAGCGATCCAGAGCGCCGGGACGAAGCGGTGCTTTACACGGCTCATTGGGATCACATTGGTGTGGGAGAGCCTGGACAGGGGCAGGACACGATCTACAACGGAGCTGTCGATAACGCCACCGGTTGTGCTGTGCTACTCGAGATTGCCAGGATGTTCGGGCGGATCGAGAACAGGCCTGCACGGACCGTCCTGATCGCCTTTGTGGGAGCTGAGGAGAGCGGGTTGCTCGGCTCGGCCTACTACGCAGCCAATCCGGTGGTGCCGGTTGGCAAGACGGCGGTGAATCTCAATTTCGACGCACTGTATCCCTACGGGAAGACGACGGACTACTCGCTTCCCGGCTACGAGCGCACGACGCTGCGAGCGACAGTGGAGGATCTGGCCGAGGAATTCGCAGTGACCCTCACTCCGGATGCGCACCCGGAGCAAGGCTACTACTATCGATCCGACCAGTTCAGCCTTGCGAAGCATGGCGTGCCGGCATTCTCGCTCAAGTCCGGTTCGCGTTATGTTGGAAGGCCCGCAGGATGGGCGGACCAGCGGGTTGCGGAGTTCAGGAGCCAGCACTATCACCAGCCCTCGGACGAGTATCGGGAGGATTGGGACTTTTCGGGTATCGCCGGGCTGGCGCATTTCGGCTTTGAACTGGGGCGCATCATCGCCGACCAGCCCGATCTTCCGACCTGGTCTGAGGGAGATGAGTTCCGGGCGGCCAGGGATCGCTCCTGGCAACGATAAGAGCGAGTGAGGGGACCGACCGTTCCACGGTTCTCCGTCCCAGCCGCTCAGTGCACGTGTCCTCGAGCAGTTCCGTACCGGAGCGGCTAGGTTCCCTGTGCCGCCGGGCTCACTCGTTCGGTATAATCTGGTGGAAGTGGGGGGTGTGGCCAGTGCCCGGCCCTCATGCTTTTTGCTGAGATACTTCAGGAGAACTGCGATGAGATTCGTTCTGTCAGGTGCGACTGTGGTCGCGGTCGTCGTTGCGCAGCTTGCAGTGGCCGACAGTCAGGAAGGACATGTCTATAAGAAAGCGGCCTCGGTCCATGACCTGATGGAGTACATGGTCAAGCCGGCCATGGACAAGATCAAGGCGTTTGGCGAGGCGGGCGGTCCGTCGGACAAGGATGAATGGAAGAAGGCGTTCGGAGCCGTATCGATGGTCAACGAGGCCGCCCAACTGGTCCTGATGGACGGTCGAGTCAAGGACGAAGCCTGGAATGAAGGCGCGACCAAGGTCGTTGCGGGTTCACAGGATGCGATGATGGGTGCCTACCGGATGGACGCTGCCGGATTCAACGGGGCCCTGAAAGCCATGCGGGGCGGATGCAAGACCTGCCACGACGCGCACAAGCAGGACGAGTGATACGGTAGTTCAGTGCTCAGCGTTGGTTAGCTGTGCACGGTCACGTGCGTCCGCACGCGCTGTGTTCCGGCTAGGTTCAACGGGGCCTCTCACGGCTGCCGCTGCTAGCGAGACCCGACTGGTTGGCCCCGAAGGGAGTGGACGTCCGAGAGAAATCCAATTGGGTTTCGCTGTGGTTCAGTCGGTTGGCAGGCGGTCACACCAAGTGGTCCAATCTCTCGCGGTCTAGGCGATCCGCCACAGAACCGTCAATTCCAAAGGCTCCCTTCTCCTCTGTTGCGTTTCGACGTGGAATGGGCGTGAATCAGACACGGAGAAATCGCACCGTCGGCGCTGGGGTAGCGCTAGCGTCGTCGCAGTCCGGGTGGGCCTCGGAAGTGGGTCGCGACAGCCTTTGCCAGAGGCGTAAACCCCCCATAGCCCAGCAAGCGGGATGCGATGATGCCGTCACGCCCGATTACCAGTGTCGTTGGTATCTCCATTACGCTAAAACGCTGAAATATCTGGCCGCCGTTATCGTGCAATGTCCGAAATTTCAGGTTTCTCTGCTCCAGGAACCGTAGTGTAACGTCTGGTTGTTCGTCACTTACACCGAGCACGACCAGCCCGCCATCCGCGTACTTCTCTTGCAGGCGCTGCAACTGCGGCAGTTCCTGTCGGCAGGGACCGCACCAGGTCGCCCAGAAGTTCAGCACCACGACCTGACCACGCAGGTCCGACAGTTGCACTCGCGTGCCTGTCAGGTCTTGAAGCTCAAAATCCGGGGCCAGTGCACTTGGTGCAGGAAACGACCCTGGGGCCCGACGGCCAGTTGCGACTGATGAGCGCTCGCTGAACCCCAAGGGTGACCTGCGGATGAGTTCCTCTGAGAGAGCGGTGCGCAGCGTCTTGTTTCCAGACAGACTCAAGAACGCACAACGATGGGCCCTTCGCGACGAGTGCAGGCTCAGCCATTGCGTGCCACGTGACCGTCGGAATAAGTGAATTGAGTGAACACCTGCAAGCATCGCGCCCACATGATAGGCCGCATCACCGAATCCAGCTGTAACAGCCGTGAGCGCCACCGAAGGCAACGTCATCCACCAGAAAGAGGTATCGAACAGCGGAACGCCCAAGTGATGTCGTCCCCGGCGAATGGCCAACTCTGCATATTCGAAGCGTTCGGGAGCTTCATCCCGTACTGTCACGGCCACGAAGTCCTTGGTGAACAAGACCGTGGCCTTGCGGAGCTTGCCGTCATTGATTCGGCCGCGGAGGCCCTCTGCGAACTCGACGGGTTCGTCGGGTTGTTGCTCGGGCACTTCCGGCCTGACAACCGGCGCTGTGAACCCCATCAACGCTGCCAAGGCTGCGCGTACGAACCAAACGCTCACAGTCGCGGTCCCAGCCATCGCACCCGCTTGGTTCGACGCGGAGCGGCACGAAGCAGTTTCGGCTGACACCGAAGTACATTCGTGCGCATCGAGGAGGGATGTGGATACCAAACCTGCATGTCCCCAGGTTGGCGGTAGCGTATCTTGACCGCTCGAAACACGGGGGCGGCACCGCCAAGTGAGGCAGCAGCTGCCCAAGGCGCTGGAATCGGCCGACCCGAATCGCCATCCCTGTGAGGAGGGCTGCCCGGCCCATCTTGCAGGTAGGTCGTGAATCGCAGCCAGGCCGGTGCCCGCGAGCCACCCGTGGGCAGGCCAGCAGTATCGGTTGTCGCAAGTGCCAAGGCGGGTTGGCCAGCTGGTGCGCAAGGAAGCGGTGCGTGGCAAGGATGGCCCGTAACCGGAGCAGGATCCCAAGCGCGTACAAGCAAGGCGCAGTCTACAACTCCCGCTCGTCCGAATCAATCCAACAGTGGAGTGGGCGCTACTCGCTCCGGATCGGTCTCTGCTGCAGTCGCACCCTTGGGGCCCGGGCGATATCGCGCCGTCTCAATGATCGCCACCGGGACCATCTCCGTTCTGGCAGACTCGATTCAGATAACAGCCTCACCGAGGGCTGCCAATCGGTGAAAGTCCGAGTCGGCTGATTCGAGAACTGTCCCGTGGCGGTGTGCGCAGGAAAAGATCAGCAGATCTGGGGCTGGCACGGTCATGCCCCGGGCTCTCGCATCCCGCGCCAGTTGGTACGCCATCGCCCAGACGACGTTGTCGATCGGAAGCTCAGTGAGCGCTCCGTCAAACTCTCGGAGGACATCTTGCTCTCGCTGTCCACGGGCTCCATTCCAGAGTTCCAACTTCACCATCGGGCACCAGCATGCCTCGCCAGCCCGAAGTGCCGAGACGACGCGTTGGCGTACAGCGGTGTCCCCGCTCTCGCGCAGCATGTGGATCCAAGATGAGGTGTCAATGAGAACCACGGATTAGTCCTGCCTTCTCAGTGCCCGGAGCTCTTCGGGAGACATCAGATCGACACATGTTCCTGCGTGCCGAACCAGTTCGGCCATGCGCATGCGCCGGTTGAATTCCGAGATGGCGCCAACGACGGCCTCGCGCTTGGTCTTCGCGCCAGTGTACTTCATTGCATCCGCGAGCTGCCGTTCTGGAATATCAATGGTCGTCTTCATAATGCCATTATAGTGGAAACAGGGAAGCATTTGTGATCGATATAGGCATCTAGCCGAAGGAGATACTGCATCCGGGCTACCTGCATCTTGGCGTACAAGAGTGGCTTTCCAGGGAATCCACGCATGCTTGGGAGGCACCCGCGATCCTGTCTCGTCGCCTTCACTCGCCCTTGGTGCTGCGCTGCCGCTCGACCTCGAACAACGCGATCCCGGCTGCGACCGAGACGTTGGGCGAGGAGACGCTGCCAGCCCGCGGGATACGGACGAGAAAGTCGCAGCGTTCTGCGACTTTCTCGCGCGGGCCGCGCCCCGCTCCCCCCAACACCAACATGCGGTGCTCGGAGCACTCGACGGCATCGTAGTCCACTTCGGCCTTGACGCGGACCGCTGGAAGCGATTCCAGAACGGGAAGGAGTTCGCCGGCCACCCCCAGACCGCCACGGCGCTCCACGCCGACCCCTTCCTTGCCTGTCCCTTCCGCTCCTGCGAGCGGGACTTCAACGAACATAGCAACGTCCTGCTGCGCCAGTTCGTGCCCAAGACCGAGAACCTGCGCACGCTCCGATCCGCAACGGCTGCAGGTAGCGATTGACCGGCTCAACTCCCGCCCACGCAAGGTGCCTGGCTACCGCCCCCCGTACGAGGTCTTCCGCGACGACTGGTTCGTGGCCGGCATCGACTCGCCGCCCGCAGTCCCGGACCCTTGTCCTCGCTGATCGGGACCGAATCGCGGCCCCTCCCCGACGCACTTCCCCCTCTCGAGATGGCGGGCCCAGCCCGCCAGCGCACCTATGGTCCGGCCACTCTATTGGGGCCAACTCCCGCTGCCGTCCTCGCGTAGCGCCCCCGGAGTGTCGCCTTGACAGCCCCACCCCGCCTGCCGTACCCTGCCAGCAACTCAACCGCCAACTGCATGGGCTTTCTTCCCAGTTGTTGCGTTTCGATGTGCGATGGGCGTTTGATTATGGTACGCAATCACAGTCTGTCAGCCATTCTTCGATCTGCGAACTTCGGGTTAGGAATCCGCGCGGTGGCTACAGTTGTTACCCCCCACAATGCTGATATCGGGCAACGTCAGGCTGAGGAATCGTGACATTGTTGCGCGATGATGCACATCCATGAGCACCGGAAGGATCGCTACCACGACTGGACGGAGGTGGTGTGGGCTAGCTAATCTCCACTACGCCTGGTCTGAAGTTGGCGTGATGGTGGAACCTGATCAAGCCTGACGGCCTCTCGTGCCAGACGATGCCGTCCCCTGTCGGCATTCGTCAGGGCCTTTGCGGTTCCCAGCGCTCACTGAGTGTAGCGGGCTATCCTTCGACCAAGTCTCACGAGCTGTCCGCCCGGGGGCTGGGACGCACCGAGGCGCTGAACCGCGTGTCTCTGGGCGTGCTGTGGTCTCACGAGCTGTCCGCCCGGGGGCTGGGACGCACCTGCCTTTGTCGCTAGTCCGGAAGACTGGGCTCAATCGGCTTGCGGAGCTGACCGAAGCGTTCGGATAGCAGCTGTGACAGTGCACCGACTGTGCTCGCGTTCAACGGATCGAGTGTGCCTATCTCGGCGAGGACTTCCACCTGTCCACACCGCTCGATCGCATGGCAATTTTCAGCGTTCGGTGTTCCAACCATGACCACGCCAGTTACCGGTATCGACCGGGCTCGAAGCTCGGCGAGGGTGAGGAGCGTGTGGTTGATTGTCCCCAGGGTCGTTCTGGCTGTTACAAGCACAGGCAACTCGAGAGCGGCGATCAGGTCGGCGACCGTCTCACTCCAATTGAGCGGGACGAGCAGACCTCCTGCTCCCTCGACCACCCAGAACCGCTCCTCCGAGAAGCTCGATGCGATTGCCCACAGTTCCCGGATGGCGATGGAGGTGCCTGCCAGTTGTGCGGAAAGATGCGGTGAGAGCGGTCGCGGGAGCCGGACCCCCTCCTGGGCTACTTCCTCGGGGGAGCAGCCAGCCAAGCGACAGACCTCCGCCGTATCGTCGTCGCGTTCGATTCCCGTCTGCACGGGCTTCCAATAGCCGACTGGTCCCGAATGCCGTAGCGACGCCAGCGCGATGCCGGAGACCACAGTCTTCCCGACGCCTGTGTCTGTTCCTGTTACGAAGATGCCGTTCACTATTGGATCCGCTTGAGGATTCCGCGCAGGCACTTGACGAAACCGTCAATCTCCCTATCGGTAAGATTCGCATGAAGGGACACCCGGAGACGGGCCGTTCCGGCCGGCACAGTGGGTGGACGGATAGCGCGAGCGTCGAATCCCGCATCGCGCAGCCGGTCTGCCGCAAGGACCGCCTTGTCGTTCGCTCCAAGAACGATGGGGATGATCGGCGAGTCCGCTCCCGGGAGACCCAGCGAGCCCCTGACGGACGATCCTAGTTGTCGGATCCGGCTTCGGGTGGCCGGTTCTTCGGCCAATACGGTCAGGGCCTCATCAACCGCTTCTGCGATGGCGGGCGGAGGCGCGGTCGAGAATATGAACGGTCGGGCCGTCTGGACAAGGTAGTCGATCGCCCATTCGGGGCCGCAGACAAAGGCACCGCCTACCCCGAGTGCTTTGCCCGCCGAGTTCATCGAGAGGAAGATGCCGTCCCGACATCCGCGTTCCTCGATAAGTCCGCTGCCAGATTCGCCGTAGATTCCGACTGCGTGCGCCTCGTCCACGATCAAGGCCAAATCGTACCGAGATTG
The DNA here is from genome assembly GCA_965205085.1 of Bryobacterales bacterium. GTDB lineage: Bacteria > Acidobacteriota > Terriglobia > Bryobacterales > UBA6623 > VXMF01. Next base: position 256,327 of record OZ242039.1, read on the forward strand.
CAGTGCCGTGTACTCGGTAAGCGGAGCCAGGTCACCGTCCATGCTGAAGAGCGACTCGGTCACGATGAACCTCTGACCGCTACACGGCTCCGAGGCGAGCAGTCTCGAGAGGGCCGTTGCGTCGCAGTGTGGAAAAACGACCTTTCGCGCCTTCGATAGACGGATCCCGTCGATCAGGCTTGCATGGTTCAGTTCATCGGAGAAAACCATGTCTCCTTCGCGGGGAACGGACGAGAGCACCGCCAGATTGGCAGCCCATCCGCTACCAAGAAAAAGGGAAGCCGGGACGTTCTTGAAGCGGGCGAAGCGCCGCTCGACCGCCGCAAATGCTGATCGGTGGCCCCGCAGGAGACGGGAGCCAGTGGAACCCACCCCCAGAGATTGGGAAGCATCGGCGAAACGACATCGAATCCTTGGATGCTGCGCGAACCCGAGGTAGTCATTCGAACACAAATCAATACCCGAGGGCTCCTCAAGTGCTCGCCTGAGGCCCTGCCGCTCCAGGGTGGTGAGCGATTCGTGGATGCGTCTCCTCAATCCGGTATTGGCGGTCACCATATCGGGCCGTGTCGGTTGTGTCGCTTTCTCGACCATCGGCCGAATCCGTCAAGGCACCGACGGGCTCGTTGTGAGGGGTTCCGAACTGAGGGTCATCCCCATCCGCGCAAGCAGCCGCTCGTCGTCGGAGGACCCCGGGTTCGGAGTCGTCAGCAGCCGGTCGCCCAGAAAGAGCGAGTTTGCTCCGGCCAGCAGGCAGAGGGCCTGCCCTTCGTCCGAGAGTTCGAGTCGGCCGGCAGACAACCGGACGATAGATGCCGGCATGACGATTCTGGTTGTTGCGATCATCCTGGCGAAATCCAGGGGCGAAACCGGAGGTGCACTGTCGAGCGGGGTTCCTGATACCCGGACCAGGCTGTTGATCGGCACGCTCTCCGGGTGAGGCTCCTGTCGGGCAAGTTGGAGGATCAGACCGAGGCGGTTGTCCAAGGTCTCGCCCATTCCAATGATCCCGCCACAGCAAATCGTAACGCCGCTCGCACGGACCCTCGCTAGTGTGTCGAGCCGCTCCTGGTACGTACGGGTGGTGATGATCTCGCCGTAGAATTCGGGGCTCGTGTCGAGATTATGGTTGTAGGCCGTCAGGCCGGCTTCGGCGAGTCGATCCGCCTGTTGCTGCGAGAGCATTCCCAGCGTGCAGCACGCTTCCATTCCGAGCTCGCGCACTCCCCGCACCATCTCAACGACGCGGTCGAACTCCGGCCCATCCGGTGCTTGGCGCCATGCGGCGCCCATGCAGAAACGGGTCGCTCCGTTCTCGTGGGCCTGTCTCGCGATGGCCAGCGTCTCATCCACTCTGCGAAGGTCTTCCGCCACCAAGCCGGTGTCATACCTCGCCGATTGAGGGCAGTAGGCGCAGTCCTCCGGACAATGGCCGGTCTTGATACTGAGTAGGGCACAGCCTTGCACGGACGTTGGGTCGTGATACTGCCGATGTGCGGTCTGGGCTCGGAAGATTAGGTCCGGCAAAGGCAAGTTGTGTATAGCTCGGACTTCGCCGAGAGTCCAATCGTGACGCAACATTAGCTCCCTACTATCGTATCCGGTCGGGTGTCTTCGCCTAGCAGCCTGTTCGACATCCACGAACCATGGCCAACGACCGGCTTAGAACGTCGGGCCTTGGCGCGAACCGGTTCACAGTCAAGGTCCGCCGATCCGCGGAGCCCGGAATGGGAGTGCGATCAGTGTGGCAAGCAGCGCCTGCTTGGCAGTTGTCCGACTCTGCAATCGGACTCCCCTTCAGCGCACACGGAGCATTCCTGTCTCGCTGAAAACGGCGTTGGCACTGACAAGTGCGCAACGGAAGGGCCCACGGTCTGGATCGGCCTATCGTAGGGGAGAAACCGCCATGCCTCGGACTAGCCGCGATTGGCAGGTCCAGCAACTCGCCCAACCGCGACCGAATCAGGCCGTACAAGATCGGTCTGCGAAGGAGGACCGTGTCAGAGAGGTGCTCCAGGTGCGCGGGATCCGGGCAATTCGCTGGCCGCCGGACAGGGCTTCCAACGGAACGCACACTCTAAGCCTTGAACCGCAGAATCGAACCGTGAGGGAGGTGGTGCTCGTCGGGCCGGGACGATCTTGTTGCGGATTGGGCAGGACAGTGCATTGTGGTCCTTGGTCAGGGTAACCAGGAGGTCGCTGTCGGTAGCCATCAGAAGGACGCAGACGCCCTGTTGATACGATGGCAATAGATTGCCGGCGTCCGGCGGACCGGTGAGGCTGGCTGAAAACCGGCTGGAGACGGTCTGCGTGTCCGGCAAGGCCGATGCGGACGGTCATTCAGCCTTCTCCGCTACTCCCCCCGACCTGCCCGGAGTGCCGGTATTGCAGGTGAAGACCCATGCGAGATGGCACAAACCAAGACGAGAGGCTTCCCGACAGCCTCGATGTGCGGTTGATCGAGGTCTTGAACGAATGGTCAGACCGTCGCAACACGCATCGCTTCTGGAGCCGCGATGCGTCGTTGTGGACGTCAGGGGACGAAGCGAACTGGCTCGGCTGGCTCACGGTGGTGGACCAGCAGGCCGAGAACCTGGAATCCCTCCGGGATTTCGCGCGGGAAGTGGAGGGCCGATTCACTCACGCACTCTTGCTTGGAATGGGAGGTTCGAGTCTCAGCCCTGAGGTGCTGAGCCTGTGCTTCGGACAGCGGTCCGGATTCCCCGGACTTCGCGTCGTCGATTCGACCGTACCTGGAGAGGTCACGGCCTGCGAGGACTCTGTTCCCTTAGAATCGACGCTCTTCCTGTCCGCTAGCAAGTCCGGGTCGACGCTCGAGACCGCATTGCTCACCGACTATTTTCTGGAACGACTGTCGGCGCGGGTTGGTGCGAGGCGCGCTGCGCAACAGTTTGTCGCAATCACGGATCCAGGATCGAGGCTCGAGGCGAAGGCCTCGGCCGCCGGTTTCCGGCAAGTATTCCACGGTGTTCCTTCCATTGGCGGCCGCTACTCCGCGCTGTCGAGTTTCGGGCTGGTCCCGGCCGCCGCGATGGGACTGGATGTGCAGCGACTCTTGGAAGGGGCCAAGGGAATGATGGCGGCCTGTGGTCCGAATGTGCTCGCCACCGACAACCCCGGTGTCCGCCTGGGGCTGCTGTTGGGGGCGGCCGCCGAAGCAGGGAAGGACAAGCTGACCCTGATCGCATCTCCGGAAATCGCTCCCTTGGGGGCCTGGATCGAGCAACTCATAGCCGAATCCACCGGCAAGCTGGGCAAGGGAATCGTCCCCATTGATGGCGAGGCGTTGGACGAGCCGTCTCGATACGGCCCAGATCGAGTATTCGTAATCCTCGATCTGGAGTCGGGTAGGGCGGCAGCTTCCGAATCGGTGCTGGCGGAACTGGCGGCGGCTGGCCATCCGGTCGTGCGTCTGTCGGTTCCGAGTGTCGAAGACATTGGACGGGAGTTCTTCCGTTGGGAGGTAGCCACCGCTACGGCTGGGGCGGTGCTAGGCATCAATCCTTTCGACCAGCCCGACGTCGAATCTGCCAAGATTGCGGCACGGGAATTGACAGCGGCGTACGAGGTCCACGGCTCACTGCCGCCGGACGAAGCGTTCTTCACGGATGACGGAATCGGGCTCTTCGCCGGCCAGGCATACGCCGCCAGACTGGTTGCCGATGCCGGCTCCCAAACACTTCCTGCGCTGATCCGCGCACATCTTTCCGCCATCGAAGAAGGCGATTATTTTGCGCTGTTGGCGTTTATCGCCCGGAACCGGGAGACCTCCGAGGCGTTGGCGAGGATCCGGCAGGCCGTACGGTCCTACTCGAGAACTGCTACGTGTTTCGGCTTCGGGCCGAGATTTCTGCATTCGACGGGTCAGCTGCACAAGGGCGGGGCGGACAATGGAGTGTTTCTCCAGATCGGGTGCGCTGATGCTTCCGATCTGGAGGTCCCCGGGACGAACCTCAAGTTGGGTGTTGTTAAGACCGCCCAGGCACTGGGAGACTATCAGGTTCTCAGCCGCCTCGGGCGGCGCGTCTTGCGCGTCCAGATCAACGAACCTCTGAACGACGGCCTGAAGCGGCTGGAAGGGGTTGTCCGCGAGGCCGTCCGGTAGGATTCGGTGGCCCACCTACCTTTAGGCCATGTGCGAGAAGGTGATGTGCGGGTAGACCGTAACGGGCCGGTTGGCTGCTAAGCTGAAGCGGTCAGCAAGATGGTCGCTCACTGCGATGCTTCGAGTGCAGGCAAGTCGATTTGGCAAGCGTCGCGACATAGTGTCGGCAGGGTCCGATCCATGCTGGAGCGCAACTACGATTCGTGGCTATCGAGTTCGCCGGCCAGCGTGACTGGCAGTCTCGAGGGGGAGTATCCGGGTGCCGGTCATCGTCTGCTCGGTTTCAGGTATGCAGGCAGGTCGCTGACGTCTGGCGAGTCGGACGGGAATCCGCTTTCCAGCTTGGCCCGGAAACGACGCGGCTACCTCCAGAAAGCGGCGTACCGATCCAGATCTTGCACAATTGAGGACATAGGTTCAGGTTCATGAACAAGTGGATTCTCGCGAAGCTCAACGAATTCGGCGCGTCTCCTGACCTTGCGCGCGGCTTGGCGGAGTGGGTAGAGGCCCTCTTGCTGGCTGGCCTGGCTTGTGTCGCTTACATCGTCGCTCGACGGGTGCTTGTGCGCGTGGTCCATGGGATTGCGGAACGGACTCGTTCGCACTGGGACGACAAGTTCGTAGAGCGGCATGTCTTCCGGAGGATCTGCCACGTCGTGCCGGCCCTGGTGGTCCATGTCCTGGCACCGACCGTTTTCTCGACGGAAGCGTTCGTGCTGTGGGCTCGTCGTGGAGCCGGCATCTACGCCCTAGTCACACTTCTGTCAGCGGCCATCCTTGCTCTTACGGTCGCCAACGAGATCTACGACGAGCTCAAGGTCGCCCGCAGATTCCCCATCCGAGTGTATGTTCAGGCGCTCAAGATTCTGCTCATTGCAGGGGCAGTCATTCTCATCGTCGCGATCCTGATCGGTGAATCTCCCTTGCTGCTGTTGAGCGGCCTGGGAGCGATGACCGCAGTAATCCTGCTGATCTCCAAGGACAGTATCCAGGGTCTGCTCGCAGGTATACAGCTGGTTGCCAATGACATGATCCGTCCCGGGGACTGGATCGAAGCGCCCCAGTTCGGCGCAGATGGAGATGTGGTGGAAATCTCGCTGCAAACGGTAAAGGTTCGTAACTGGGACAACACGCTCATGATGGTGCCGGCCTATTCGCTGGTATCCCAGAGTTTCAAGAATTGGCGGGGAATGGCTGAATCGGCGGGGCGGCGGATCAAGCGCTCGATTCTTGTTGACGTCTCGAGCGTACGCTTTTGCGACCAGCAGATGATTGATCGATTCAAGCAAATCGAGAGGGTGCGTGAATACGTCGAAGCGACTTGCTCCAACATTGCCGAGCACAATCGAGATCGTCATGTTGATGAGTCGGTTGAGGTAAACGGTCGTCGCATGACCAATCTTGGTGTCTTCCGCAATTACATGGTCAGCTACCTGCGAGATCATCCGATGATCAACCGCGAGATGACCCTCATGGTGCGGCAACTCCAGTCGACAGAACACGGTATACCTCTTGAAGTTTATGCGTTCAGCGCCGACAAGAACTGGGTTCCTTATGAGGGGATACAGTCCGACGTCTTCGACCATCTCTTCGCGGCCATGAAGGAGTTCGACCTGCGGTCCTTCCAGCGCCCAAGCGGGTATGACACCCAGACTTTCGCACGTCTCTTGCGGAACTAGTCGAGCGTTCATTCGACAGTTGACTCGGCTGCCGGACCGGCTTGTGATAGCGAAATCGACCTGCCCACTGCATGGCCGACTCGTATTGAGTTCCGGAGCCGTGAGCCGCAGCCCTATCGGGACATGGGCTGCCCTCGGCTCTAGTCGCGAGTGGGGCCGGAGACTGATATAGCCGGGTATGGGCCGTAAAACGCCCAGACCGGACTCGGCATATACGCCCTCGGGGCATGTCTCCCGCGACGGTTGTCGAACCGTACACACCAATCCCGGCCATGAGTACCGATTCGCGGAGTTCGAGCTTCGAATGTCTAGAGTCTCAGTGTCCCACGCTCCCACTTCCCACTGAACACGACCGTTGACTGAGAACCTCCGCTACAGACTGTGGCTGCTTCGCTATCCCGGGCCGATGCTCAGGCTGCAGCTCTCCCCGGTGGCCAGCCCGGTCGCGAGGTTACTGGCAAGTGTATCAAGGAGATCAGATCGGTGGACGCTGGGAGAGACAGCACATGCTGGCCTCGTTAGGAACCATCGTGTCCAAACTCGACTCCCGTTCGCGACCAACTGCTGTGGATGGTCGAATCACGGTTGCCCAATAGGTGCGAGAATGGTTCTGCGAGCGCCGCCTCAGACAACGGGCCGACGAATCGCGATTCCGAAAACGATGCCAGCCATGGGGTGGAAGCATGACAGCAGTTAGCCTCGTCCAGGTCCTCGAAGCGATGTCCGGGTGGGTCCGGAATGTGGCCCCCCGATTCCTGATTGCCGCCGCTTGGCTATTCGTGGGGTGGATCCTGGCTCGGATTTGCCTTCTGGTCGTCAAGAGGATTGTCGGGTCGACATTGAGACGGGTCGAGGCGCGCATCCAGATGCGAGGACCGATGAGGACAGCAGGCCTATGGCGGGTTTCTCCGAAGGTGATTGGGGAAGCGGTCTACTGGACCGTACTGCTGTGCTTTGCTGCGGTGGCCGTTCAAGAGCTGTCGCTTCCAATTGCCGCGGCATTCATCCAAGACTTCACGTACTGGCTGCCCAAGGTTGGTCTGGCGTTAGTTCTTACGTTTGTGGGAGCCAGTCTTGGCGGCCTCGCATATCACTGGATAACTGAGATTGCGAGCATGGCCGGAGTATCGAACTCCGGCTTCCTGGGACGCACGGCTCAGGCCGGGATCATCGCCGTCACGATGATTGTCGGCATGCAGCTGGTCGGTCTTGATGAGAGTATCTTCGTATCGATCATGACGGTTGTTCTTGCGACGACCCTCGGCGGAATGGCCTTGGCATTCGGATTGGGTGCAGGTCCGGTCGTCTCCAATATCATGGCGTCATACTACGCATCGAAAGCCTTAGCCGTAGGTAACTCGGTCCGTATTGGGGGGGCTGAGGGGATCGTGCACGAGATCACTGCCACCTCGGTCGTTGTCGATGCAGGGGGCGACCGCATTCACGTACCGGCCAAGAAGTTCTGTGAGGAGGAGTGTGTGGTGTTCGGGGGTAGCCAGTGATCAATGGGAGGCTCAAGCTTGCGCTCGTCCATCTCCAACGCAATCCGGCTGAGGCAGCCACGATTCTCGAGCGGGCCCCGCCAGTCGCAGTCGCGCGCTTGCTGGCCGGCGTACCGGCCGCGACCATTGCGGCCCTGTTTGCTCACCTGTCACCGATCCAGGCGAGCGTCTACCTGGAGCGGCTAGACTGCGCACTGCGAGACTTGGTTCTTGAGGCCTGCCATCCGCCACGGGCCGCTGTCGTGTTGCGCGCAGTCCCCGAACCGTCAAGGAGGTTCATCCTCGAGAGTCTTTCTGGTCCGGTGCGGGAAGGGATCGAACGCGTACTCAGGTTTCCGCCTGCGAGCGCGGGAGCCTTGGCCGACCCCGGTGTGCGTGTGCTGCACGATGACGTTCCTATAGAGCAGGCCATCAGCCGGCTTCGCATGGACCCGGTGCCAATTGCCTCCGTTCTGGTTGTGATCAGCCGACAGGGACGGGTGCTAGGCACCGTGAGCGCCGCCCAACTCCTCGGTGCCGATGGCACACAAATGATCGGCTCGCTGGAGTTGGCCAGAGCCAGGACGGTGACGCAGGGCGTGCGCCTGTCGAGCCTCATTCAGGACGGATGCCATCCCGCTGGCCCGGTGGCGGTTGTTGATCCGTCGGGTGTCCTCGTAGGGGTGCTGAACGAGGAAATCGTCTGGGGCTTGAAGAAATCCAGAAGCCCGAGACGTGTGGCAGACTTGGCCGGCACCATGGGAGAAGTGTACTGGAGTGGGATGGGCAGGCTACTTGCAGAGGTGGTCTCTGCTGCCCGCGCGACCGAGCCGAACAGAGATGCGAACCGTGTCGAACCACAATGTCGACATTGAGACACTCCTTGCGCACGACTTCCTAGCGCGACACGGCGGCGAGGCGGCGGAGTTGCTGGAGGCGATGGCTCCTCAATTGGCGGCCGATATCGTGGCGGGGATTGAGCCCCGAACCTGTGCGGCTGTGTTCGGACAACTCTCCCCTGCATCTGCACTGGCGATTCTCTCGGTGGCTGAGGCGCAGGCTATGGGGCCGCTCCTGCTTGAGCTTGCTCCGGCGAGAGCTGGAGCCCTACTCTTCGGTCTGACCGAGACCAGGCGCGGGGAAATCCTGGAACGGCTGTCGGCGGGTGATGCCAAACAGCTCCAAGTCCTCGCAACGTATCCTCCGGACAGCGCCGGGCGGCTCCTCGATCCGCGGATTTCGGTCTTCCGGCCGACAACGACGGTTGCCGCTGCTTTCGAGCACTTGAAATCCGTGCACAAGGGCAGGCCGTTGCTCAGCCTGCTGGTCGTCGACGATGAGGGCAGTTTGGCCGGTACCGTGCCATTGCACCAGGCGGCTCTGGCTGAGCCGACGGACTTGTTATCGTCCCTCGTACAGCAGCCCGCAGTCGCGGTCTCCGCGTTCGCGCCCCGGTCCGAGGTCGTGGAGACGATGCAGCGTCTCAGGCTTGCCGCACTTCCCGTCGTTGGAGCGCACAACATCCCGATTGGCATTCTCCGGCTCAACGATCTGATCGAGGAGGTTGGCAAGGAACTTGGTTCGGATATCGTTACCATGACCGGTGCGAGCAAGGAGGAAGGCGCACTGTCGGGTCCGGGCCTTGCGGTGAGAAAGCGTCTGCCGTGGCTACTAGTCAATCTGGCCACGGCCTTCCTCGCAGCCGCCGTTGTGGGGCTGTTTGAAGGCACGATCGCACGGTTCACGGCGCTGGCCGTGCTGCTGCCTGTCGTGGCGGGCCAGTCCGGCAATACGGGAAGCCAGGCGCTGGCTGTCGTGCTGCGCGGACTCGCGGTGCGGGAGATCACCCGCCGCCAGTTGCCGAGGGTTGCATGGAAGGAGTTTTTCGCAGCGGGATTGAACGGGGTCTGCGTTGCAGTCGTTGCGTGCGCCGGTGTCTATGTCTGGAGCAGGTCTGCAGGTCTGGTTCTGGTTATCGGCATCGCAATGGTTGCCGCAATGGCAATCGCGGGCCTAGCCGGGGCGGTGATTCCGATCGTGCTCGACGCTCTCGGATTCGACCCGGCGCAGTCTTCCTCGATCATGCTCACGACTGTGACCGATGTCTTCGCGTTCTCGAGTTTCCTCGGACTCGCAGCGCTTCTCTCGGAGTTTCTCTAGTGCTCCGTAACACGATGCCGGTTGCACTAGGAAACGCAACAACGGGTGGATGAGCCTAAGGTCCTGATTGGCCCATCCTATGGGAGAAACTGCCATGCCTCACAAGTTGTGCCACCTGCAATACGACGAGCGCTGCCAGGTCCAGGCCTTGTACCAACGGAGATTCTCGGTTACCGCCATCGCCAAGCAACCCCAGCGCCACAAGTCCACCGTCTGTCGCGAACTTCGGTGCAACGCCGGCCCTCCGGCTATCACCATGAGCAGGCCCAGCAACTCGCTCGGCAGCGCCGCCACCGGGTCGGGACGGTGTCGGTTAGCTTCTCGTGGCTCTACCAGCGGATTCGCCAGGACCGAGCCCAAGGCGGCTCGCTGCACACCTACCTGCGGCAGCGCTGCAAGGCCAGCCGCGGCTGCATCTCGGGCCGCAGGGACATCAGCGAACGCCCCGCGATCGTCGACTCGAAGCAGCGCAGCGGGGACCGGGAGGCCGACACGATCGTGGAACGGAAGTCGAAGTACCTGCTTGCTCAAACTGTTAGCTGGAAGACTGCCGCCCTAGTGGGCGACGCGATGCAGCATCTGCTGCGGCTCTTCCCGGCCCTCGTCCTGACCCTGACCTGCGACAACGGGAAGGAGTTCGCCGGCCACCTCCAGATCGCCGAGGTTCTCGACACCGACATCTTCTTTGCCCGACCCAACCGCTCCTGCAAGCGGGGTCTCAACGAACATACCAACGGCCTGCTGCGCCAGTTCGTGCCCAAGACCGAGAACCTGCGCCCGCTCGACCCGAAACGGCTGCAGGAAGCCATCAACTGGCTCAACCACCGCCCCCGCAAGGTGCTTGGCTACCGCACCTCGTATGAGGGCAGACACTCGTTCGGCACGTCAGGGTAAGCTATACTTGACGGGGAACTTATGGAAGAATCGCTCCCATGGCCCTCAATCATCCCGATCGTCCTCTCGCTCGTTAGCTCGATCATCATGGTTACCTGGATGTTAGGGCGTTGGAAAGGCTCGCTCGATGAACGTCTCAAACCGCTGACCGGGTTCAGCGAATGGAAGGGGACGGTCAACTCCAAACTCGATCAACTCGCCACCAGCATGGCCGATCTGCGGACGCAGGTCTCGGATCTCTTGCGCGAGTTCCCGAAGGTCACGGTTGGCAGCAAGAGTCCGACGAGCCTCACGGACATCGGAGCAAAGATCGCGGTCGAGCTTGAACGCGCAGAAATGGGCCGAGGACTTCGCGGTCAAGCTGGAGGACGATGCTGCGGTTCGGGGAATCAAAGAGGCGTATCAGGCCGACGGCGTCGCCTTCGATTTGGTTTTCAGGGAAATGACCCACCGCGATGAAGAGATGTCGATGCGTGCATCGAGGTGTGCGTACCGAAGGGAGCTCAGCCGGAACAGCGTGCTCGCGGTCCTGCAGGTCGTCCTGCGTGACGTGCTGATCAACCAGTTGCAGCTTGACGACTACGCCTAACTCCGCCCACCAAGCCCGGTCCGCATCACGCAGAAGAATGATCCGCCACTCTACGAGTGGGATACTCTCGGTGCGCCAAAGTCGTTGTTGGACCGGACCCTGCTAGCAACTTAACCGCCAACTCCAGGATCTCTTTTCCCCGCTGTTACATTTCCCAGTGCAACCGGCATGACGTCTTCCCGGCACCGGGCAAGACCCAGTTCTCGCTGCACAGAGCTGCTGACTGGCCTTCCACCATCCGATCTTGCAAGTGAATGGACCGTTTATACTCGCAGTTTATGGCTTCGACGACTGCGGCCCGGGATGTTAGCAGCGTTCTGCACCCGTTCACTAACCCGTCTGACCACGAATCGCAGGGACCGCTAGTCATCGTGCGGGGAGACGGCGTTTGGGTCTACGGGGAGGATGGCAGGGCTTACCTGGAGGCCGCCTCCGGACTCTGGTGCGCTTCTCTGGGCTTCAGTGAGAAGCGTTTGGCAGATGCCGCCTATCGGCAGCTCAAGACGCTCCCCTTCATGCATCTGTTTACGTCGAGGAGCCATACGCCGGCCGCTGAACTGGCCGAGCGGCTCCTACGGTGCGCCCCTGTACCCATGTCGAAGGTGTTCTTCGCGAACTCCGGATCCGAGGCTGCGGATACGGTCGTGAAGATCGTATGGTTTTACAACAACGCCCTCGGCCGCCCCAACAAGAAGAAGATCATCGCCAGAGTTGACGGGTTCCACGGCTCGACGGTTGCGGCCGGCAGCCTGACCGGCATTGTTCGGAATCACAGGAAGTTCGACCTGCCCATCGCCAACATACTGCACGCTTCTCGTCCGCACTACTACCGTGGCGGGCTTCCCGGCGAGTCGGAAGAGGCGTACTCGTCGCGCCTCGCCACCGAGTTGGAACAGCAGATCCGCGACGAAGGCCCCGAGACCGTCGCCGCGATGATTGCTGAGCCCGTGATGGGTGCCGGGGGGGTCCTGGTGCCTCCGAAGGGTTATTTCGAGAAGGTCCAGCGCGTCGTCGCCAAGTACGACGTGCTCTTCGTCGCAGACGAAGTGATATGCGGTTTCGGGCGTACCGGGAACATGTGGGGCTCAGAGACGTTCGGCATGCGACCCGACATGCTGACGACCGCCAAGCAACTCTCCTCCGCGTACGCTCCGATCTCTGCGGTCATGGTCAGCCAGCCGATCTACGAAGTACTTCAAAAGGGCAGCGATGAGGTGGGCACGTTCGCTCACGGCTTCACGTACAGCGGCCACCCGGTCAGCACCGCCGTTGCCTTGGAGTGTCTCAAGATTTACGAGGAGAGGGACATCGTGGAGCGTGTCCGGCAACTCGGGCCGAGACTGACGGAAGGACTCAGGGACCGATTCGGGGATCACCCGCTGGTAGGAGAGATTCGCGGTGTGGGCCTCGTGGCCGGCGTTGAACTCGTGGCAGACCGGCAGACTCGCAAACCCTTCGATGCGAGCCTGGGGGTTGGATCGTTCTGCATGCAGCGGGCGATCGCCCACGGGGTGGTGTTGCGGGCTCTCGGCGACACGATCGCTTTCTCGCCCCCGCTGATCGTGACTGAAGAACAGATCGAACTCATCCTTGACCGCTTCGACCTTGCACTGCAGGACACGACTGATTGGCTCTCTGGCCAGTAGGGATTCACTGGTCCGGCGGGCATGACCTCGTCCAGCCCCTGTCCGCTTGACTAGTCGGCAACCTGACGCCGCGTTAGCGTCGGCCGCTCGCCTGGTTCATCTTGGTCGGATCCCGGATCATCGGGGAGGATCGGCTCATCGTTCACCGCCCGCTTCAATGTGGGCCGGTTGGGGGCCCGTCCGGTGGCCTTGCGGTTCGCATTCAGAGCCTTCACACGGTCCTTCACGACGTTGAATTCGCTGGTCGAATCCGCGTACGCTGCACGTTCCGGCAAGAGTTCATCGATGACCTTCTGAACGCTCTTGATGCGGCTCTTGGTCATCGGAGGCGAACTGAATGCCCAGGCCCGGAAGTTCTTCTTCTGCCTCGCCTTGAGTCGCTCGAAGAACTGCATTATCGACGCGGGGTCGTAGCCGGCCTTGTAAAGATACTGGACACCGAGAACGTCGGCTTGCCCCTCGAACTCACGCGAAAACCTGAGCATTGTCATCGGGACCGCGAAGTTCGCGGCCTGCTGGATGCCGTAGCCGGCCCAGCCGCCGATGAACAGGAGCGGGATCGAGGCATACTGCATCAACTGCCCGCCTGTCGCATTCCGTGTACCATGTCGCGCGGCGACATGGGCGATCTCGTGGGCCATCACGCCGGCCAGTTCGGCCTCGTCCTCCGCCATCTCGATCAGGGCCGTGTTCACGCAAAAGAAGCTGCCCGGCAGGGCGAAGGCATTGACCTCGTCCGCGTCAAGCACCTTGATCGTGAAGGACACCCTGGCATCCGAGTTCCCCACGATGTTCTGCCCGATTCGGTTGACATACTCGGAAATCACCGGATCGTCCACGATCTTCGCCGTTTTCTCGATTTCCCCGGCCAGCTGTCGGCCCAGCGCTATCTCCTTTTCCAGGCTGTAGAAGTTGACCCCGTTACCGACGCCGCGGTCACCGATCCTGGAGACGTCCTCATTCGCGCGCCGGGGGACGGGCCCACTATGCTCGATCGGACCAGTCGGCTCGGTGGCCGGCGCGAGTCCCGCTGCCAGCACCAGTGCGACAGGTGATTGGTTGCATCTCCCGGTGGGCACAGGGATGAACCGCAAGCGGGCTGGACTTGGTCCGACAGAACCCGTGGTCGTCCCCAATAATGAGTACTGGGCCTGCGGATGCTCGCACGGATCGTCGTAGCCATCTTCCTGACCGCCGTGGGTCTCGGCGCCGCCCAAGGGGCGGAGGATCTCCAACGCATCAAGTCGCTTGAGCTTGATCCCGAGCGCTGTTACCGAGTGCGTGACGTCTTCGTGCAGCGAGAAGACGTGAAGCTGTTCTTCACGGACGGCTACTTGATCTTTGCCAAGCCCGTGCTCGGCAGAACCATCGCAGCGATGTTCGTTGCCACGGAGCATGCCGATGTGGGGGAAATCCTCCTGATTCCTCCGACACCAGCCGAGCGTCAATCTGTTGCCCGCTTTCTCGGGGAATCGATCCTCAACGAGAAGTTTCGCAACGCGATGATGTTTTTCACCGACGACACTGCGGAGATCCTCGAAGACGCACTGCAGAGTGCCACCCTCCAGCGCCTGGACCAGAGCGAGGGAGCCCGGATCGCTCCGCGATGGTCCGTTGTTCTGCGAAACCTCATCGAAGGGTCATCCACGCGAGTACTGCTCGATCTGTACTCCGGGCGCGGACGTGATCATGGCTTCTTTGTCGCCGCGATTCGAGGGAACCAGCACGGCCGTTTCGATGTGGTTGTGGATTCAACCAAGGCGGAACAGATCGTGGCTGGCCAACTGGTCCGATCCGAGGGCAAGACGTACTACGAGATCTGGACACGGTTCCAGTCGGGCTCCATTCGCTCAGGGCAGCGGACAAGGTCGCTCTCGGTCGCCCGTCTTGATGACTACCACATTGTGGCCCGACTAGCGACGGACCTGCGTATGTCCGTTCGAGTGTCAGCGACGTTGCATCTGATCCAGCCGGAAGCGCGAGCCGTAGGGTTCGAGATCTCCAGCCGACTGAACGTAACCGCGGTTAGGATCGCGGGACGCGAGGTGGAGTTCCTCCAGGAGAGAAGGCCGGTGCCGGGGCGGCGACACGGAAACGACGACCTCGTCATTGCCGTCCTGCCGACCCCGCCGCTGGGAGCAGGCAGCCACCCGATCGAATTCGAATACGAAGGTAAGGTCGTGACCGACGACGGTTCCGGAGTGCACTTTGTCGCTGACCGTACGAACTGGTATCCGCACATCGGCTACGGCAAAGCACGGTATCGGCTCACGTTTCGCCATCCCAGAAACCTGGACTTGGTGGCGACCGGCAACCCGGTCGGGAGCCGCGACGATGGTGATTTTCGGATTTCTGAGTTCGATAGCGTGAAGCCGATCCGCCTGGCCGGGTTCAACCTCGGAGACTACGTCTCGGCGACCAGAGACGTCGATGGTTTTCTGGTGGACGTGAGGGCGACTACGAACATTGAACGTCGGCTGCGGCCCCCCAGGGCTTCCCTGATCCTTCCACCGGTACCTGTACCGGGGCGCAGGCGGTCGCGGAGTGGATCGCCGGTGCTGATCCCCCCCGAGCCGACCCCCGTGAACCCGGCCGGGAGGATCGAGCGGATCGCCGACGAGAGTGCGGATGCGTTCCGATATTTCAAGGGCCAGTTCGGGCCTCCCGCCATGCCCGTCACGGTCATCTCCCCAGTGCCCGGAGAGTTCGGTCAAGGATTCCCTGGACTGGTGTATGCATCGACGCTCAGCTACTTCGAGCGTGGCGACCGTGTGATGGAGGACCTGTCCCCCAGTAACCGGCGGTTCTACTCCGACCTGCTTCGTCCGCACGAAATCGCGCATCAGTGGTGGGGCAATGTCGTGGACTCCGAACTGGACAGGGACGCCTGGATCATGGAGGCGCTGGCGACATACTCTTCCCTTCTTTGGCTGGAGGAGCACGAGGGGGTGGAGGAGCGGAACCGAGCTTTGGGGGAGTTTCGGGACAACCTGCTGCGACGATCCGGAGAGGAGACCGTTGAAAGCGCCGGCCCGATCATCCTGGGTCGGCGGCTACAGACATCCAGGCTGCCGGAGGCGTATCGAGTGATCGTTTACCAGAAGGGTGCCTGGATCATACACATGCTGCGAGGGATTCTGGGTGACGAGCGATTCTTTGCGATGTTACGTGAACTGTGCGAAGAGCACGCCGGGGAGCCGCTGACCACTGAGGGACTGCGGACAGTGGCGGCGAGCCATGTACCGGATGGTCATCGCGACTCGGACCTGCGCGATTTCTTCGATCAGTGGATCTACGGCACTGGTATTCCGGAGATTTCCGTGACATGGAGCCAGACGTCAACAGGCGGTCGCCATCGGTTCCGATTGCAACTGGACCAGCAGGGCGTGCCTGACTACTTCCCGCTCAGTGTTCCGATTGAAGTGCATACGATCCCTGGTCGATCGCTGGTGAAGGAAGTCCTGGCAGGAGACGGGTCCGAGGATTCGGGCTTCATGGTTGTACTCCGAAATCCGGCGTCAAGGGTAGTGATTGATCCCGAGGCCCGTTTGCTCACCGCCAGACGCTGACCCGGCCGGGAATTGCGCTCTCGAGTCACAGCGTACGGCGCATTGCCGCCTCGCCCCAGACGTCCCTAGCCGGCCCGGATCTGGAGACCCGTGAACAGCCATTCGGTCGCGACGGATCTAGCCCGCCTCTTGAGGCCAGCGGCAGCTTGGCAGGTGGGAACATCCCGGAGCCTATCCGACGCGTCCAAGGCCGTCGGAGGTGACAGATTCACGAGCAACAACTGCATTTGGGGCAAGGGCTGATCGAAGACATCCAACTGGACACGCAGAGCCTCCATGAGATGACGGCCATCCGGCGCGGTCTGTACCACACCGGATGGCCGGTAAAGGACTTGTGGCAGGTTCTGGTGTCGGGTGGCAGCTAGCAGGGCCTGCACCTGGATTTCGATCCCCTCGAGGACGGGGCCAACCAGCACAGGGCGGTGCGGGAGAGGCTCGGCCACGGCCTTGCCGGCGAAATCATCTGCAGGGTGCTACGCCGGATGGACACCGTCTCGCTGCCCCCGCCGCCGTTGCTGCGACCCTATCTGCCTGGCAAGTGAGTCTCTCCTGGCCTTGGCCTTGGAGACGTCGGAGCTTGTCATGGTCCCCTCCGCATCGTGGATCCGGGCCTTTGTGTCCCTCGACCCGGACAGCAGAGCGATATGCATCCATGCCAAACCTTCCACCGGATCACTCCTAACGCCCTCTCCCTTCAGATACATCTCGCCCACCTGACGCTGGGCATCGCCGAGCCCTTGTTTTGCGGCATTCAGGAGATTCTTGAACGCTACTTGCTCGTTGACCGTAACTCCCTCTCCGTTCCGATAGATCTCGCCCAAGGCCAACTCAGCCGAGGCCACACCCTTCCTCGCGGCCTCGCGATACCAAAACAGAGCCTCGTTCCAGTTCTGAGGAATGACCGTACCACTGAGGTACATTTCGCCGAGCTTTGCACAGGCATCGGCAAACTCGGAGTGGCTCATGCGACCTCGGATCGCCTTCCAACCCGCTTTGGCCTTCGCACAACCTTGCTTGTCAGAGACTCGGTACCAAACGAACGCTACGATCCTGTCCAGCCCTTCATAGAACTTGCCCAGCTCCATCTGTGCATCGGACTGTCCGCGGCTCGCCGCTTTTCGGAACCACTTAACAGCTTCTGACCGGTTCGTCCGGACTCGTGTGGAGTCTTGAAACATCGATCCGATCAGATATTGGGCGTCCGCCAACCTGTCTAACCCGGACAGGGCTTCCGTGATTCGATCTGCAGCCATGGTTGCCCTGGGATGCCCGTTGCACGCTGCAGCCTTATACCATACAAGTGCCTGAACAGGGTCTCGAGGTAAACCCAATACACCGAACTCATAGCCCTGCGCAAGTTGAAACTGCGAATTCTTGTCCCCCCGTTCCGCGAATTCCTTGGAGTATTGTTGCGGCGAAGGCTCCACAACGTCGAAATCCAAAGTGAGCTGCTGGTCGCCCCCTGGTTCGTTGATGTCGGATTTCGTTGCCTCGCCCGATTGATTCGCCGGTGGGGCATTGGATGCAGTGTTACACATTGGGCGAAGGTCAGAATCTGGCAGGTTGTCGGGTCCTATAGAGACCAACTCGTTGCTCGATCGCCCAATATACACCGAAGTGCGACACCTGCGGGATCTGAGTCTTGGAGTTGGTGGCCTGGGCTTTGGCATCGCACTGTGGAGTTGGGCCAGGTATCAAGGGTGTGGTGCTTGTCCAGGAGCATCGCGGGAAAGCTGTCTTTGGAAAGGCAGCTGAGCCCACCGCCTGAATGGATGCTGGGTTGCAGCCCTGTCACGGAAGGGTCAGATTCCGGTATTGGGAGGGAGAACGCCTCTCAGGGCGGAGGTGGGAACGCGCTGTCGGGTAGGCGAGCTGCGTGGTAGAGAGGAACTCGGCCCGGGAGATCGCCCCGTTGCCAGGGTGACGGAGAGAATGGTTAGGCGGTCACGGTATTGGGCCTGCTCCAGGTGGAGGCGCAAGGCCTGTCTGTGGCTGGCTGGCACCCGGGACGCCGATTAACTGGACTGCAGGTACTCAGGACCTCGGGTCCGCGTATGATGGGGGGCATTGGCCTGTCGCAGCGCCAAGCTAGTGTCTGCCAGAAAACCCTTTTTGGGCACGAGGTCTCGCTCGAAGGTGAAAACAATATCGATGACAAATGGTTGGATTA
The DNA here is from genome assembly GCA_965205085.1 of Bryobacterales bacterium. Taxonomy (GTDB): domain Bacteria; phylum Acidobacteriota; class Terriglobia; order Bryobacterales; family UBA6623; genus VXMF01. The sequence goes on from OZ242039.1 coordinate 274,641, forward strand.
GGCCTGATTAGGTCCGTCTGAGTGCCTGTCACTTCACCTCAAGGCCGCATTTGCAGCCGTTCTGAGGGCTCTCAACCGCCGCTTTGGCCGATCAGACACAGCTCCCCCTGCCGGGCCGTGGCCCGGCTCCCGGCGGGGTGCCCGAAACCGCTTCAGGCCGCCAGGCTGCACTGGGCAGCCTCGCGGTCCGCTTGCAGCAGGACCCGTCCCAGGCGGTGCAGGTTGGCCCCCAACACCGCCAGCGCCACGGTGCGCTCGAAGCCTGCCTTGCCCATCGTCCGCACCCGGTCCAGTCCGTGATGCTCCAGATGATTGATCGCCGCCTCCACCGCCGAGTGCTGCCGCCGCGCCTTCCGAAACGACTCCTCGGCCTCCCGCTCCCGCTGGGCCGCGCTCAACTTGCCCTTCGCCGGTAGCGCATTCAGATCCAGCAGCTTGTCCAGCTTGATCCGATTCTCCGGACTGTGAAAGTTGCGGTCAAAACTGCACGCCCGCAAGTCCGGGAACAGCTCCTGCGTCTCCTCGATAATCGGCTCCGCGATGTCCACGTCGCCGCCTTCCCACAGCACCTTGTGGTGCAGCAGAAACTGGTGCTGGTCCTCGACCACGCAGACCGGCACTCCCAGCTCCACCGGACAGCCGGCCTTGCCCTTCGAGATCCAGCGCGTGTGCGGCTCAAAGATCGAGAACACCTTCTCCTCCTGCGGAATCTTCTCGCCTTCCAGCAGCCGCCGCTCGGACTGGTCGATCTGACGCTCTGCATGGGCAATCAAGTCCTTGATTTGCTGGATCCTGGACTTCTTCATTCCTGCCTCCTCCAAGGCCTTCAGACTGCTCTTGGCGCGGCTGACCAAGTCCTTGCAGGTGCGCAGATAGGCCACCACCCGGGGACGCGTGGCCCGGCGCGTCTGCCGCACCGCATGGAACAGTGAGCGCACCTTGCGGGCCTGCTTCTGCCACTGCCGCCAGCCCGTCACGCCGTGCGGACCGGCCTGCCGCCCCAGACACTTCAGCAAACATCGCATCGCATCCCACAACAGCGAGACGTCGGTCGGATAGTGCACGTCGGTCTCGGCCACGAACGAGTCACACCGCCCGCGCAAGGCCTCCCCCGGGCTGTGGTCCAGGACCGTGTGGCCCTCCTGCACCAGAACCTTGTTGATCGCGGCCAGCAACTCCGGCGTCAGCAGGGAGACATTGTCGAGCAGGCGCTGATGCTTGTAGCGGGTCTCGTCGAACACGCCGTGGCCCAGCATCTGGCGCACCTGGTCGTGGTGATTGGCCAGGTTGCGGAGCCGGTCGAAGTCCAGGTTGAGACCCTCCTTGAGCAGCCCCAGCACCAGGATCTGCCAGAGGTCCAGCCCCGGTCGACCGACCCCCCGCTTGACGTGGGCCAGCAAGTGCTTCTCCAGCAGGCCCATCACCTGGGTGTAGACCGCCGGCGTACAGAACAGATGCTGCAAACCGCGCAGGACCGCCGTCGTGTCGTCGCGACAATCGAGTTCGATCTCCATCTTCTCGATCGACACCTGACCGATCTGCAGTTGTCGTTGGTGAATTTCGCGCATCAGGGTTTTCCCGTCCTCTGAAGATGGGCCGTTTCTGGCCCGATTCAGCCCCCAAGCGCCTGAAAACCGCTTTCTTGGGGCCGTCAAATCACTATTATATCACTGATATCAAAAGATTTCTAGGGTTTTCGGGCAGACACAAGCTAGCATTGCTCGATGCGACCCTCGCCTCGCATCGCTGCCCGCGCCGGCTCGATACCCGCCGGGGCGAGGGGCGCAATTGGCCTCCTGTCCGGCTGTTGGACGCCACCGCATTGATGCTCCGCATTCAGCGGTTCAGCCCACAGCAGTCGGCGAAGTTGTCGGGCGCTTGAACCACTACACTGGATGGCTGACGTTGGCCTCGTCTATGCCGTTGCTGCTGGGTCTGATCCTCCTCCTGCCGATAGCCGCCGCCCAGCGGCCCAACATCGTGCTCGTTCTAGCCGACGACCAGGGCTGGGGGGAGACCGGCTACAACGGCCACCCGCACCTCAAGACCCCAATTCTCGATGAGATGGCATCGGCCGGACTGCGGTTCGACCGCTTCTATGCGGCAGCTCCGAATTGCTCGCCCACCCGGACCTCGATCCTTACCGGCCGGCATCCGAATCGGTCCGGTGTGTTCGCCCCCAACCACACCACACGACCTCAGGAGATCACAATCGCTCAAGTCCTGCGGGAGTCCGGTTACCGGACCGGGCACTTCGGGAAGTGGCATGTCGGGGCGGTGAAGGCCGCCTCGCCGACGAACCCTGCGCGGCTGGGCTATGACGAGTACCTGGCCCACGACAACTTCTTCGAGTTGGACCCTCCGATGAGCCGCAATGGAGCGCCCCCACAGGTTGTCCGGGGCGAGAGTTCGGAAGTCTGTGTGGATGCCGCCGTGTCCTTCCTGGAATCGGTTCTTTCTGAGGGGTCTGACCCGTTCTTCGTAACGCTTTGGTTTGGCTCTCCCCACAGTCCATACCGAGCCTTGCCGCCTGACACCAAACTCTATCGACATCTTTCCGGTGTTGATTTGGCGAACCGCTTCGCGGAGATTACAGCGATGGACCGCGCCCTCGGTCGCTTTCGCCGGTGGCTGCGCGAGCAAGGTGTCGCCGGGAACACACTGCTTTGGTTCATGTCGGACAACGGCATTACCGTAGAGGGGATTCCGGAAGACCAGCGTGCCGGGCTCCACAACGGGGGATGGCGCGGCCACAAAGGCTCCCTATACGAGGGGGGCCTGCGTGTCCCCGCAATCATCGAGTGGCCCTTGGCCATCAAGGCACCGCGACGAACCTCCGTTCCGGTCGTGACGAGTGACATTCTTCCAACACTGCTGGGCCTGGTCGGCCTCGACCATCCTGCCCCGCAGCGCCCGCTGGACGGCATCGATATCACCGCTCTCATCGTGTCGAATGAGCTGGAGGAGCGTCCGGAACCGATCGGTTTCTGGCGTTTCGATCGGAGTACTGAGGTCGAGAACGGTCGCTGGATGGATGCCGAGCTAACGAGGGGAACGACGCCGACAACTCGGAATCCAGGCATCGACTTCGTGAATTTCAAGCATCCTGTGGCCCGGATCAAGGATTTCGGCGGTGTTGCGGCGTGGATGGATGGACGGTACAAGCTGGTTCGAGTAGCAAGCGAGGAAACTGAACTGTACGATCTTGTTGACGACCCCAGAGAAGAGACCGACCTGGCTGCGAGGATGCCGCTCCGCACCGCCTCCATGGTTAAGGATCTCGAGTCTTGGCAGCGCTCAGTGGAACGGAGCCTGGCGGGCGGAGACTACTGAACATCGATGGGGCTCTCCAACTGATCCGAGCGCGCCCGCCGTGAACGAGTGCTGGGAGCGGAAGAGCAGCCGTACGGAGTTGGAATTCCCCAATGCGAATCTGGCAGCAGCCGGTCCTGCCGGTGACTTGCCTGCCCGGAGTTCACCCTTCGAGTGGCCCAGTACTTCGTCGATCGCAACATTTTTCGTGTATCGCGTTTCAAACCGGGAAACCACCCAAGCCGCGGTTCAGGAACCGTGATGAGAAACGCCAAGCGGCGATGGCAGCTCGAGTTCGTGCAGCCGGGAATCTCCCCGTGACACGGCACGAGCGCGGTTCGCGGTCGGGAACACGAAGGGTTGCACCGGAGTTTCACTGGTCGCACATCGCGGACTCGACGTCCTTCAGAGGACAGGATGTTCCCATGCTGAGATTCTCTAGTTTCTTGCTGTTGCGGCCGATTAGACTTGCGGAGGGCACTGGCTCTTGCCGACTAGATTCTGTCGGCAACGCTTCGTCGGGCGGCTCTACCCGCCCCCAAACTCACGCTATGGGTCCACTCGCCTCCCCCTCAATCGCACAGCCCCCAGCGTGGGAAAGTCCTGTTCAGGGGATGACAGTGCTTAGGTGCTTTCCGAACTGTCGAACAGGCCAGGCACAACTCGAGCGTCGAGGGGGCGACCTCCACACGGTTTCAGGTGCTGAGGGGTAAGGAGCCGTCGCCGGCGACGTTGCAATCGACGACCTTCCCGCTACGATGCCTGTGACGGCTTGAAGGAATCTCCGACTCGATTCCGGCCTTCTTGAACCTGCCTCCCAACAACGTTCAGAAGCTTCTAGCAGAGCGGCTCGGTTTGACCGCCGCAGCACCACATCCCGGATATCTGCCACGAGTGCGCCCTGACAGCCCTTCCACACCTCCACATCTGCCAACAGGGACTCCAGATCGTCGGTCGACACCTCTCCGTCTCCAGTGCTCTCGAGTCCATCAGCGCGTGGCCGTTACCGATTCGTGCCTGTCTTGGGCGACGTCCCCCCAACCGGATCCTGTTCTCTCGCAGTCCGGGTGTTTTCTCTCCCCGAGACTGTTCCCTTGTGGAGGGAGAGTGGACCGGGAAGGCAGTCGCCAATGCCCTCAGGCCGTCAGCAGCGGTCCCGTTCTCAGTGGGTAGACATGGGTGCACCTTCGATTGCAGAATTCCTGGTGAAACTCGGTACCAGGCAGCGGAAGCAAGTGCACCAGCTTGGCGGAACTGGCGAATGCCAGTTGGCGATGCCCACCGAAATCTTGAGCACTGGCCTGAGAATGACCGAATCCCGGAACCCTAGGCTGAGTCGCTGGAAGTCATGTCCGGTTTCGACGGTACGGGTTGCGGGACGTGATACTATTCGGCGTAGGAGATTTCCCGATGGATCGTCGCAACTTCCTTGGTAGTGGCTTGGCCAGCGCGTCGCTGGCTTCAGCGTCCCCGCTAGCTGTAGCGTCAACCAGGGGGGACGTTCCTATGCGGGTCTTCGGACGGACTGGCGAGCGCCTGACTGTGCTTGGTCAAGCTGGCGGTCGCTTTCCGCTTTGCACGTTTGAACAGGCTAAAGCGGTTACCCTTCGGGCTTACGATCTCGGGATCAACTATTTCGACAATGCCCACAGCTATTGGGGTGGCAGGTCAGAGGAAGTCTTCGGTGAGGTTCTCCCCCCGTTTCGCAAGGAGGTGTTCATCACCACCAAGAGCACGGCCCGGTCGCGTAAAGAGGCCGAGGCGGAACTTCACCTTTCCCTCAAACGTTTGAAGACGGACTACGTCGATCTCTGGCAGATTCATGCCGTAGGCGAAATGGACGAGGTCGACCAGATCTTTGGCCCGGACGGGGCAATTGAGGCGTTCGAAGCTGCCAAGAAAGCGGGAAAGTGCCGGTTTCTCGGATTCACCGGTCATCGAGATCCCCATGTACACATGGCCATGCTGGAACGGTATGACGGGTACGACACGATCCTGATGCCGCTGAACGCTGCTGACCCGTCCTACTTGAGCTTTGAGAACATCGTGTTGCCTGAAGCGCAACGACGAGGACTGGGAATCCAGGGCATGAAGAGCCTTGCCAATGCCAAGCTGTTGCAACGACTGAGCGTGAGGCAGTGCCTTCAGTACGTTCTGAGCCTTCCTATTCACTGCTTGGCGGTGGGATGCACGACCATAGGCCAAATCGAGGATGATGTGCGCGTGGCGAAGGAGTTCGGTAAGTTCGGCGAATCGCAGATGAGTCGTCTCAGAGACCGTGTGAAGGAGATTGCTGGAGCTTCGCTTGAGGACTGGAAGCGAGATCTCACTCAGGCTTCGAACTCGCCCGCTTACAAGGGGGCTTGATCGGTGGCCAGGGCCCCGCAGTGTGTAGTCTCGGACCAACTCCGGCACACCCCCTGCAAGACGTGGGAATGAACAGCCCGTCTGCCGTCGTTGGTACCACCACTCGGTACTAGAATCCCTTGAATCTAGCCGGCTTGCGGCTCGGTACTTGATGGGGAATCGCTGGCCTGCACTTTGCGCCCGTCTGCCGGGATCCGGAGGCCAGGACGGTACTCCCCCCGGCCATCACCATGCCGTGTCCACTGTCACTGCGGTCGACGCTTGGCGGACAGGAACAGTCGCAAATGGGTCGTGCCCAGGGTCACCCCACTCGAAGCGCCGGACGTCCCTCGCCTCGCAGCCGCAACAGTCGGCCTCGCCCTTCAGTTTCGCTACAGGCTGATTCTGGGGTTGTGTGGACTTGGGTATAGCGCGTTGAGTGGTAGTGCTCGACGCCAACAGCAGCGGCCAGCGCGGCAGTTCTTGACGCAGGTTGCGATGGACGGTACGTGCATTCTCGGAATCCGTCTCGGAAGACGGTGCTTCGGGGCTCCCTCCATAGCAACCCTCGGCCAACCTGTGTTCCCATGGTGAGGGCCTCGGGCCCCAAGAGAATCAACCAGGAAGAAATCGATCATGCGCCTGTCGGAGGCCGAACGCCAGCGCTGTTGGGAGAACGTCGCCCAACAGCCGGGCAAGCGCCAGGAAGCGCCTCGCGCGCGCATCCTGCTGCGAGTTGATGCAGACGGGCCCAACTGGCCCGGCTGTCGTGTGGCGGAGGCCTGCGACTGCCGGGTGCGGACGGTCGAGAACGTGCGCAAGCGCAGAGTGCTGGAATGCTTCTAGGTGGCCCTCAGCGCCTCGCCTCGACCCGCACTCTTGGCCTCCAAAGCGACTGAATGGGTGCCAGGAAGCCGACCTGATTGCGCTGCTACGGCCCTCCCAGGATTTCCCCGTGCGCCTTTCCCTCGGCTAATTCTGCAAACCGCACACGCACCTGCTCGGGAAATCGGCTACCGTCACCGACCCACTTGCTGACGTTATTCGAGAGGGTCACTGTCGTCTCGACTCCGACACCGTCCTTGACCGTGACAAGGTCGTCGAGTTGGATGCCGTTGTTGAATGCCTCTCCCACCGTAGCATTGATTTCCTGGAAAAACTCCCGCTGCCCCTCCGCGATTTCTCGTCCGCCGTGCGGGCCGTGACCTGGTAGCAATGTTTCAAAATCCAAGTCGAGTGCCTTGGTTACGACGTTCGGCCAATTACCCGTGTTGCCGTCGCCTGTGTAGTTGAACGGGCCATTGACAATCGCATCGCCCGTGCAGAGAATCCTCTCCTCAGGAAGGAATACCATGCCGTCGCCACGCGTATGGGCCCAGCCGAAGTGGTGAAACTCAACCCGACGGCTGGTTCGTTCCAGTATGTGCGGGAGCTCCGTGAATGTCGTCTGGGGCGGCTCGACCGAGTCCCCGCCGACCGCCGCTACGTCCTCACGGTTGCTGGCAGCCGCTTGCCACCGCTCCGGTTCGTATCGCGCCATCTCCTCGGCAACTCCGACAAAGGCCAACGTTTGAGCACCGGCCCGCGTCCATAAGGCGTTTCCGTATGCGTGGTCTCCGTGGTGATGCGTGTCGAAGACGTGCGTCACGGGCTTGGCGGAGACGTGCTTGATGTCGTCCATCAAGGCTTGGGCTCCACTGGGGAAGTTGGCATCGACTACCAGGAGCCCGTCCCCAATGTCTATGACCACGTTGTTGCAGTGTCCGTGCTCCCGTTCGCCCAGCCGGAACCAGACGCCGTCTGTTATTAGCATCAGAGTCTCGGTTTCTGGTGGTAGAGGTGGGGCGGATGTACAGGTCCATGCTGCACCAAGACCGATGATCGCGAGAGTGACGAGCAAATAGCGCAAGTGCTGGTCTCCAGAGGCCCGGCATTCGGAGCCGAGCAATACGATTATAGTGTGGAGCGATCAACCCAAGTCCGCAGCATGTGTGGTTGCTGCCTGGTCTGCGTCGTCGGTCATCCGGTTCTACGAGCGGATTCGCCAGAAGCGCGCTTGCGGGGGTGGGCTCGCTGTACACCTGCCCGTGGCAGAGCGGCAAGGCAACCCGAGGAGCGCCGGCCGCTGCCCTGGACTCGCCCGGCTACCGGGTTCATCCGCTGAAGGGCCATCTCAAGGGCTGCTGGAGCATCTCCGTTTCCGGGAACTGGCGAGTGACCTTTCGCTTGAGGAAGGCAATGTCTAAGATGTCGATCTGATCGACTGCCACTGACAGGAGGTACGATGATGGCGGTGATGAATCCCCCGCACCCTGGACGCAGGATCCGCGAGAACTGCCTGGAGCCGCTCGGGTTGAGCGTGACCGAAGCGGCGCACATGCTGGGCGTGGCCCGTCACACGTATTCCCGGGTTCTCGATGGCCGCGCGGGAATCTCTCCGGAAATGGCGATCCGGCTGGAAAAGGCGGGCTTGTCCAATGCCGAGTTCTGGCTTCGCCGCCAGACGACCTACGATCTCGTGCGGGCGCGCACCCGGGGAGACAGCCTCCACGTGCGGGAATTGGCCAAGAACCTCCTGATCCCAGCCGTCGGCTCACCGTAGGCAGCCTGCATTGAATCAGGGTGTCCGCCGACTCTCCGCGCCGCATCGCCACTTTGCTTGGCTGAGGTGGCCGGGTGGGCAATGTTCGATGACCGTCAGGTTCAGGGCCTATCCATTGGATGATCCGTTAGTTCTCCGTGATCAGGCAATCAGGGTTGCCTCGCTGAGCCGTGCCCGCCCAGACCAGGGTCGGACAAGCCGTTTGGGGACGCTGGAGCCCTGCCCACAGGGGAGCGGCATCCGCGCTCCTTTCGAGTGGTTTTCAGTGGGTACGCTCCCGACCGGCCAACCAGCGACAGGGACGGTGGGGTATGCCACACTGGCTCTGCATGAAGCTGTGGCCTGCTTACACTAGGTGTGTGGAAGTGGAACGTGGGATCCCGAGGGCCTGCGGAATCGTCGCAATGTTCGCCCTGGCGGGTGCTGCATGGGCCCAGAATCCCGCCAGTCCGCAAGATGGTCGACCTGATGCCGACACGAAAGCCGACGTCCGGCCCAGGGACCGGCCGGAACTAGAGCAGGTCCGGCGTGCCGTGCAGGCATTCCGCCGGGTCACAGCCGAGGGCAACCTTCGGCCCGGTCAGCAGACGGTCCGCTCGGCCACGGCCTTGAAGGCACGAGGTGCCCGCCCGTGGCATGGCCGGATATTCGAATATTTTCGTAACGACGTGCTGGATGCAGTTCCGCATGAGGTGGTCCAGCGCGGAGGGGAGCGCAACCTCCGTCGCCGGAACCAGTTCGGCTTCACCGTGAACGGTCCGGTGGTCGTGCCGAGGCTGTACAACGGCCGTGGTTCCAGTTATTTCACTTTCTCCTACGAGGGGACGCGGGAGCGGGTCGGACGGTCGTATCTCTACTCGTTGCCGACTGTGCAGCAGCGCAGCGGGGACTTCTCCGATCTCGTCAATCGGGCCGGCCGGCCGTTGGCAGTCCATGATCCCGCTTCGACCAGACGGAATCCCGTCCACGACCCTTCCCGCAAGGTCAGCCGAGCGAACCTCGAGTTTGTCCGCGACCCGTTTCCTAACAGTCGAATCCCAGCTACGATTCTGGATGCCGTCGCCCAGGCGGCCGTCCGCGACTACACGGACCCGAACACGAACGTTGGCCCCTACCTGAGGAACAACTATTGGACGAATCCCTCGGAGCGCAACACGCCCGACGGCTTCATTCTGCGGCTTGATCACAATCTCGGGGACATCCAGAAGATTGCTGTCTCGGCAAACGCCTCCAACGGATTCGAGAACACGCCGGACTTGCTTCCAACCGTGGCCAATCCGGGGCGGCCGGACCGGATGTTCCGGAACCGGAAGGTCACAATCTCGGATACGGTGAACCCGACACCCAGGCTCACCTATAGTGGCCGATTCGGGGCGAACCTTCATGTTATTGACACGCTCTCGCTGGCCCCAGCGGAGAATTTTCCGAAGTCGCTGGGGCTGGAGGGTGTTAGCGGTTCTGTGTTTCCGACGTTTCGCTTCCGGGGTTATCTCGGCATGGGGCCTTCCTCGCGATCGTATCTGAGGAACGCACTGACCGACTACCGGTTTGATAACTCTGTCGTCGTTCGCCAGGGAGACCACACCTGGACTGTTTCGAGTGATGCCGTGCTCGTCCACTGGAACACACTCGAGCTCGACGCTCCGTCCGGAATCTACTCGTTCGATGATCGAATCACCGGCCTTCCTGGAGTCACCAACACGGGGGACAGCTTCGCGACGTTCTTGCTCGGCCAAGCGCACAGCGCCGAGGCCACCGATCAGCCCCATCCCGCCTACTTGCGTCGGAGCGGTTTCGAGAGTGCGGTCTCGAACCAGTGGCAGGCGACTCGGGACCTGACCCTGTCGATGCGGTTCAATGTAGTCGTCGGCAGCCCACGATTCGAAAAACACTACCGGCAGTCGTCGTTCGACCTCGACGTGCCCAATCCAGCGGCCGGCTCGAACGGAGCCATGGTCTTCGCCGGTCATGACGGCACACCCGAGGCATTCCAGCCCTGGCGGATGCGCCTCGCGCCGCGCTTTGCCGTCTCCTGGAGCCCGACACAGGCCCGGGACACAGTAGTTCGTGGGACGGTCTATCGCTCTCACAGCACTGTTGGACTCAGAACGGGCCCGTTCGGCACACAGGGTTTCTCTGGGCGCCGGTCCCCGCTGTCGGCGAATCGCCAGTTGCTTCCTGCAGTCAAGCTGGACGCTGGTTTTCCGGCACTGGTCCGGCCGCTGCCTGACCTGCGGGGCGACTTTGCGAACAACACGGATGTGGACATGGTCCCGCGCACCGCTGCCCAACCGACCTACAACCAGGCGAGCCTGGAAATCGAGCACCGGCTTGCCGAGAGCCTCACACTGCGAGCGCGGGGGCGCACGATTCGTGGTCGGGATCTGTTGATAGGTGGACACCTGGCGGGCATCAACGCGATTCCGGTGACCGCCCTGACGTATCGGGACCAACTCTATGATGAGGGGTTTCGACGGAATCTGCGGCCCTTTCCGCACGTGCAGCAGGTGCGCATGAACTACCAGTATCCGGGTGGAAGGTACCGTTATGACGAAGGCAGGATCACGATTCAGAAGCGCGCCGGGGACGGCCTCAGCATGGACTTCGAGTACGCCTATCGAAAACGGCTGGACGATTACTCGGGCCCTGGGATACAGGACCGGAGCGACCGTCGAACCGCATGGGGAATCTCTCGGGGCTTCCGGCCACAACGCCTTTCGTTATCCTACACTTACGAGTTGCCCATAGGCCCCGGGAAGGTCATTCTGCCCGAGCGAGGCTTCCTGTCAAGGGTTCTCTCGGACTGGTCTGTCAGCGGGTACACCTCGTGGCTGAGCGGTGACCCGGTAGCGCTGGAACCTCTCTTCAACAACACCGGAGGCGTGGTCCCGTACCTGCGTGTGAATGCGGTCGCCGGAGTGGACCCACACGTGCCCAACCCAGGGCCAGAAGCTTGGTTCAACCCCACTGCATTCGTGGACCCGCCGGATTTCTCCCTCGGTACCGTTCCGAGAACCCATCCTACGCTGCGGAATCCGAGTTTTTCCAATCACGACATCGCGATCACCAAGCGAGTTGCTGTCGCTCGCGATCAGAGCGTCGAACTGCTGGTGCAGAGCTTCAATTTTGTGAACCAGGGAAATTGGAACGATCCCGATCCCGAGATCGGCCCCACTCATGCCCGCAATGCCAACGCGGGCAAGATTATCGGGTCGCGCGGGGGGCGGGTCCTCCAGCTCGGACTCCGCTATCACTTCTAACTCATGAGAGCGGTCATTCTTGTTGCGCTCTCGCTGTGGCTTGCGCCCGTCGGCTGGTCGGTCGGCTTCAAGCTGCCCGTTTGGGGGGGAACGCGACTGGCCAGCTTCGATGTGGCGGTGAACGGAGACACTGTGTCCGTCAACTCGGTCCAGACCCCGGACGACAAGCTCATCTTGCTCCTGGTGTCCGATACGGTGCGGTATCCGGACAGGGTCGACGTGGCGCGGAAGGCGCTGCTCGCCAAACTGACCGAACTGGGTGCGAACTACTACGTGGGAATATTGACCGCGCAGGACGGGCTTTTCGTGCGACAAGATCCGGTCCGCAACCGGCGCAAGCTCGCGGAGAGACTGGAGTCGATTGAGGTGCGCGGGGTGCCCGGGCTCCTTGATGTGATGGTGGAAGTCTCGCGAGTGGCCGACGCCACGTTACGGGCGGCGCAGATCCGTCTGGCTGTCCTGTTCCTTACCGATGGGGAGATCCAGGACTATCGTGGCGACTACACAATTCCAGTGATCAATCCCAGCGACCGCAGCGATTTGAGCCGCCGGTTCGGAGCGCAACTCATCCTGGAGCGGATCCGGATGATCGTGAACTCGCTCGAGTCAGTCCAGGCCCCATTGTTCTTTATCCATCTGGCGAGACAGTACGACGACCTTAACGAGGTGTACCAGAACGGCATCAGCGAGTTTGCGCAGGTTACGGGAGGGCAGGCCCTGTTCGCCCAGGGGCTGCAGGAAATACCGGCCCTGGTCGGACAGGCCCTGGACGAGATTGCGAGCCACTCTGTCATAACGCTGGATATCCCTTGCCGGGGTTCCCTTCGATTGCAGGTCAGCTCGGGCGGAACCCGGTTGCGCCATCGAGACACGTTCCGATGCCCTTGAGAGGTCTCTTAACCCCAACCAGCTACGCCTCCGGGCGAGGGCGGCATCGCCGGGCTGTACATTCGTCGGGGGCGGGGAACGTTGGTACGTGGCATCGCACGGTCGCAGGATGCCTGTTGGTCGTCGCAACCATTTCGATCGCTGTGGGGCAGCAACCCGGCCCGACCGGGGAACGGCGTCTGCCCCCCGGAGTGAAGAAGCATGCTGACTTGGTCTACGCGATGGTCGGCAAGAGGGCACTTCACGTCGATGTCTATGCTCGCGTGGATAAGCCGGACCCGCCCATCCCGGTCATCGTGTGGGTGCATGGCGGCGGCTGGCGAGGTGGGAGCAAGAATGGAATCGGAAGGGCTGCAGCGCTGCTTGCACGGGGCTACGGTCTGGTCTCCGTCGAATACCGTTTGAGTGGAGAGGCAGTCTTTCCGGCAGCAATCGCCGACGTGAAGGCGGCGATTCGATGGGTACGGGCCAACGCCTTGCGGTTCGGGTTTGATCCGAACCGAATTGGGGCGTGGGGCTCCTCGGCCGGAGGCCATTTGGTGGCGCTGCTGGGGACGGCTCATGAGATTTCGGATTGGGATCGCATGCACGAGGGGAACAGTGGTGTTTCCTCACGACCGGACGCCGTGTGCAACTGGTTCGGACCGACCGACTTTCTGCGGATGAATGACTTTCCTGGACGGATTGATCACGATGCAGCTGGCTCGCCCGAGTCGCGTTTCATCGGAGTGGCCATCCAGGAGAATCCGGAGCGGGTGCAACGGGCGAACCCGATCCGCTACATCACCCCTGACGACCCGCCGATGCTTCACATGCATGGCGAAATGGACCAGTCTGTGCCGTACAATCAGAGCGAACTGCTTCACGGAGCACTGCAAGCTGCTGGACTTGATTCCTCCCTGTACATGGTGAAAGGTGCGGATCACGGATTCCGTCAGATGACAGAAGACACGCCCGAAACGCTTCTCAATCGAGTCGTGCGGTTCTTCGACCGTACGCTTGGCAAGCACTGATCCACTCTAATGGGGAGGGACCGTCGCCGATCGTTCAACTGGTCGTAGTTGACAATTGCCGGTTGCACTAGGAAGTGCAACGGCGGGCGGAGGGGTCTAAGGTCCTGATTGGCCTATCGTAGGGGAGAAGCCTCCAAGCATCGGACATTCTGCCATCTGCCATTCGACGAGCGCTGCCCGATCCGCGCCTTGCACCAACGGGGAGCCTCGGTCAGCGCCATTGCCCCTCAGCTCCAGCACGACTGGAGCGCCGAGCAGGTGGCTGGTTACCTGAAGCGGGTCGGAGCGGTGTCGGTCAGCTTCTCGTGGCTCTACCAGCGGATTCGCCAGGACCGCGCCCAAGGCGGCTCGCTGTACACCTCCCTGCGGCAGCGCGGCAAGCCGCGCCGCTGCAAGGCCAGCCGGGGCAGCGCCGGCCGCGGCTGAATCCCGGGCCGCAGGGATATCAGCGAGCGCCCCGCGATCGTCGACTCGAAGCAGCGCTGCGGGGACTGGGAGGCCGACACGATCATCGGCAAGGCCCATCGGGGAGCCGCCGTCACGCTGGTGGAGCGGAAGTTGAAGTACCTGCTTGCTCAGACAGTTAGCCGGAAGACCGCCGCTCTGGTGGGCGACGCGATGCAGAACCTGCTGCGGCCCTTCTCGGCCCTGGTCCTGACCGTGGACTGCGACAACGGGAAGAAGTTCGCCGGCCACCGCCAGGCCGCCGAGGCGCTCGACACCGACATCTTCTTTGCCCGGCCCTACCGCTCCTGCGAGCGCGGCCTCAATGAACATGCCAACGACCTGCTGCGCCAGTTCGTGCCCAAGACCGAGAACCTGCGCACGCTCGACCCGCAAAGGCTGCAGGAAGCCATCAACCGGCTCAACCACCGTCCCCGCAAGGTGCTTGGCTACCGTACCCCGTATGTGGTCTTCCGCGCCGACTGCCTCAAGGCCGGCATCGACCCGCCACCCGCAGCCCCGGAACCCTCTCCTCTCTGGTCGGGGCCGCAACGCGGCGCCTCCCCGACCCACTTCCCCCTTTCGAGCTGGCGGGCCCAGCCCGCCAGCGCCCCTGTCGTCCGGCCGCCTTATCGGGCCAGCTCCTGCTGCCGCCCCCCCCCGGAGCGTCGCCTTGACAGCACCCCCGCCTGCCGTATCCTGCTAGCAACTCAACCGCCCACTCCAGGGGCCTTCCTCCCGACCGTTGCGTTGCGATGTGCAATGAGCGCCCTCTGGTCTAGAGTTCTCGCTAGGAATGACGAACAGCATCTACATGGGATGTTCGGATGAAAGCAGCCCGAATGCGTGACATCTCCACCCCAAGGGCACGTTGGCAATGTTCCTTCGGGCGCTCAACAGCTGCCTTGGCCGACTAGCCACAGCTACCCCGGCCGGGCGGCGCTCGGCTGTCTGACCGGGTTGGCCCCCAGGACCGGCCAGCGCCTCGGTGCGGTCGAAGCGGGCCTTGCCGCAAACACGCGGTCCAGGCCGCGATGCCCCAGGTGATGGACCACCGTCTCCACACGGAATACGGGCAATCGGGGCGCGATTCAGGGCGGGTGGTCAGGAAATGCCTTGCGTCGAATGGCCCACCGAACGGTCACTCCGGCTGGGACGTGGACCCTCGGACGAGACGCGGCGAATCCATCCAATGGTATTCCCGGTGGTTGGGGCGGGCATGAACCGGCCGTTGTAGCGCCACCCCGCTGAGAGCGGTGCCGGGTTGGAGGTCGCCCCTCCCCGCGGAACGGGACGTTCAGCGATCATTGATGACAAGCCCGGTCCGGCGGGCGTAGTCGTCCCAGTTGGAGGCGAGGCGACGCACAATGCCCGGGTTCTGGCCTGCTACGTCGGTCGTCTCACTGCGGTCATTCCTGAGATTGTAGAGTTCCCATCGGATTTCGTGTGGCATGCGTTTGCCCCAGACAGCTTTCCACTCGCCCTGGATCACTGCCCGCGCACCTTGATGCTCGAAGTACAGCGTGCGCTCGGGCAGACGCTCGCCGTCGAACACTGGCAGCAGATTCACGCCTTCTTCCGGTTCGATTTCACGGCCTGCGAAATCGGTGGGGTAGGCGGCTCCGGCTGCGGCCCTAAGCGTCGGCATGATGTCCATGATGTGGCCGCGTTCCCGCACCCATTGGCCGCTGTGCTCAATCCCGGCCGGCCAGTGGGCTATGAACGGGGTGTTGGTGCCACCCTCGTGGGTGAAGTGCTTGTAGAACCGGAACGGCGTGTTGCCCAGATTTGCCCAGGCGCTCCCATAAGAGTGATACGTTCCAGGGCCTCCCATCGCTTGCAGTTTCTCGCCGGTGTGCAGAATGGTGACCCCCTGTCGACTGCGCCCGTCGAAGCCGAACGGGCCCCATTCGTAGCAGGCACCGTTGTCACTCAGCATCATGATCAGCGTGTTGTGGAACTGTCCGGTCTGCTTGAGGTGCTCAACGATCATTCCGACGCCTCGGTCGACATGCTCGACCATTGCTGCGAACAAGGCCATTCGCCGGGCGAGGTCCGTCTGGCGCGGTTTGTCGATCGAGGTCCAGGCGGGGTTGGGCTTGCCTGAGAACCCGTTGGCGATGTCAGCCCGATCGACTGGAACCAGAGAGCGGTCGGCGAGTTGCCAGTGACTGCCGTCGAGCAGTCCGATTCGCTTCATCCGCGCGAAGCGCTCCGTCCTCAGGGCGTCCCATCCGCGCAGGTATCGTCTGAAGTACTTGTCTGCGCCGCTCGCTGGAGCCTGGAGCGGGAAATGCGGCGAGGAGTGTCCCAGGAAAACGAACCAGGGCTTGTTCCGCTTTTGGCCCTGCTTGATGAACTCCAGTGCGTATTCATTGAAGACGTCGGTTGCGTAGAACTCGCCCTGAGGAGGGTCGATCTCTTTCTTGCGACCCGGTGGCATCCGCTGGTAGTAGTTCCCGTCCCATTGGTCGTGCGAGTGGTCGAAGGCGTAGCCGTAGAACTCCTCGAATCCCCGGCTGGTCGGACCCGTCTCGTCGTGCAGATGCCACTTCCCGACGTAATAGCAGCTATAACCGGATTGGCCCAGCACCTCACCGAGAGTGACGCATCGGTCGTTGAGACGGCCGTGGTATGCGGGTCCCCGCGAGGGATGCGGGTCGCGGGTAGTGAAGCTTGCGATTCCGGCCTGGGGAGGATAGAGGCCGGTCATGAGCGAGGCGCGGCTGGGGCAGCAGCGGGCTGAGTTGTAGAAGGACTCGAATCGGATGCCCCCTTTGGCCAGGGCGTCGATGTTGGGGGTGTCGATTTCGCCGCCGTAACAGCCCAGGTCCGAGTACCCGAGGTCGTCAAGAAGGATAACGAGGATGTTCGGCCTGTCGGCCGCAACAGCGAACGGTAGCGTACCGATCACGAGCGAGAGGATTGCCGCGCTTCGGATCATCGGAACGCGACTGGAGGTTGGCTGGGCGCGTCGTTCCGGCAAGTTCCCATCGGAGCACATCAGGTTATGCCGACTCGGACCGACGCACATTCACCCCAAGGCGTTTCAGGTTCTCCCGACGATGCGGCCCGATGGTCAGGATGGTGGTGCAGGGAGCCTTCCCCATGATATTGGACGCAAGAGAGACCCTCGACGTCGCCATCACCTGTCAGGCAGGTTGTTCGACAACTCGCTCAGTCGTTCCGGGTCTTCCACAACAAGGAACTGCCCCATCATTCCGTTGTCCTCGTGCTCCATGATGTGGCAGTGGTACATGTACGGATTGTCGGGGTCGGCATATCCCTCGAACGCCATGATGATCCGTACGAGATCGCCCGGGGGAACCAGAACAGTGTCTTTCCAGCCGAGTTCGGCCCCGGAGGGCAGTTGGCCATTGCGGTCGAGAATCTGGAACTGTACCAGATGTACATGGAGGGGGTGGGGCTGCGCACCACGATTGCTCACTTCCCAAATCTCAATGTCTCCCAGCCGTACGACCTCATCAATCCTCGCCATATCCATGACCTTGCCGTTGATCGGCGGTCCCCGCAAGCCACCTCGTCCACGCCGTCCACCGCGTCCTCCCTGAACGGGACCCGCCAATACCATCGGCCGGCTCTTGGCCGCGCTTGCCTCGTCAATGCGAGTGATGGTGTTGAGCCGGTCCGGCAAGGAATGAGATGGCCGACTTGCCGGTACAGGAACGATTCCCAGCAGCTCCATGTGTCCCGTCCCGATGCCCGCCAGGGCAGCCTCGACCGTCTCCAGCAATCCGGCTTCCGGAAAGCCCTTCAGTACCGTTTCAGCCCCATCGCTGAAGTCAACCAGGATCTCGGCCCGCTCCCCCGGGGCGAGAACCACCCGGCTGGTGAGCAGTGGTGTCTCGAGGAATCCGCCGTCGGTGGCGATCTGATGAAAGCCTCGGTTGTCATCGAACCCGACGTGGTAGATCCGTGCGTTCGAGCCGTTCAGCAGTCGGAGTCGAATCCGACGTGCCTCAACCTGCAGAAACGGATTCCAGGTTCCGTTGACCAGCACAGTGTTCCCGTAGACAGCCCCTTCATTGACGTTGAACAGAAACGCTCCGTCGCTGGCGAACTGCCGGTCCTGGATCACGACGGGGATGTCGTCGATGCCGTAGGTCTTGGGAAGGTCCAGCGCATCGCTGTTGTCGTCGTCGATCCACAGGAGACCGCTGACTCCCCGATAGACCTGCCGTCCGGTATTGCCGTGAGGGTGTGGGTGGTACCAAAGTGGAGCGGCCTGTTGATCGACCCGAAAGCTGGCCGTCCACGATTGTCCCGCCTGGATCGTCTGATGGGGTGTTCCGTCCATCCGAGCCGGAACGTGCATGCCGTGCCAGTGCATGGTCGTCGTTTCGTCCAGATGGTTGTGGACGATTAGATCGACGTCCTCTCCGCGACGAAGTCGCACGGTCGGCCCCAGATACGGGCCGTTGACACCGGCAGTCGCCGTTTGCAGTCCGGGCAGGAACTCGCGACTTCCCTCGGCTACGGTTAGAGGGATCTGCCGCCGACCGTCGATGACGGTTCCAAGGATCTGGTCGGGAATCCGCAGTTCGTTCTCAAAGGTTAAACCCCCGTTGCCCACCCGCATGAACGTGAACCAGTAGCAGATCACGGCCGACAGGAAGAAGACTGCCAACAGACCCGTCGCCGTCCGTCTCGCCCGGGTCGGCAGCCGTTTCCAGCGGCTGCCGGCTCCGACTCTGCCTGGCCTGGTTCGGGACGTTCGCGCGATGGTCTGCCTCATGATCACGTGACATCAACGTGGATCGTCACGATGTCTGCGTTGTGGTATTGCTGGTGGCGCACGGACGAAGTGAAGTGCCGCAGCAGCCGCAGTGATGTCCTCTGATCGACATCCGGCCGTGTTGGCTGGTCTCCCAGCAGGGCGATGGTGTCCTGAAGATTCTCGTCGCCGAAACCGGCAAGAAACTCAAGGACTGCCCGTCCGTCCTGCTTGCGTGCTGTAAGCACGAGTCGCCGGTCCTCGAGTTCCTTTTCCACGTGCAGGATCGTCAGAAGCGTCTCTTCGGCTGCCGCATCAAGCCGCTCTGCCGCCGAGTCCTTCCAGCCGTGGTGCCTGGAGAAGTCGGTAAGGAACGCCGAGATCTTGGGCAGGGCCGAGATGTCCGCCGGCATCTCGATCTTGCGGCTGCGGGACTGCGTCGCCTCCGAGAACAGGGTCAGGAACATGGCAACCAGCCCGCCGGCCGTCATGCCGTTCTGGAGGAGACCGCCCGCGAATTCGGAGAAGAACTCGGGGAAGATCACTTGATTCTGGAATCCGACGCCAATCCAAAAGGCCACCCCCACGATCAGGCCTTTCCGGTAGTCGATTTGGTCGTTGACCACGATTCTCATGCCGACCGCGAACAGCATCGCCAGCAGCACCGTGACATAGGCCGCCGCGACAGGGCCGGGGATAGCGAGCACGATCGCGAGGACCTTGGGGAGAAACGCGAATGCGATGAAGACCAATCCGACTGCCACTCCGACTGCCCGGGAGGCGACACCCGTGAGTTCGGTCACGGAAACACTCGTTGAGTAGGTTGTGTTCGGTACCGTCCCCATCAGGCCGGACAGCAGGTTCCCCACACCGTCCGCGGTTACCGCTCCTTGCACCACGCGGTAATCGACCGCCCGTTGCTTGCGCCATGAAACGCCCTGGATCGCGATTGCGTCGCCGATCGTCTCGATGGCACCCACCAGCGTGACGAAAACGAACCCTGGAAGCAGGTACCAGAATGCGGGCCCGAAGCTCAGGTCGAGGCCCGGCCACGGCCCTTCAGGGCCGCCGACCCAAGCCGCTTGCCTGACCCGCTCCACATCGTAGATGCCGAAGTGACCGGCGACGACGGATCCTGCCACGATGCCAATCACTGGGGCCCACAGGCGGAATGTCCCCGTCGCCCGCAAGGCGATGGGAATGATGACGGCCAGCGTCGCCAAGGCTGTCAGGCCGGCTGCCGCCGGAGAGGTTCCCTCCGGGACATCCTTGAGCATGTCAAAGACAATGGGCATCACCGACACCGGAATCAGCATGATCACGGTCCCGCCGATGCTTGGAGTCAGAATTCTCCGAAAGGTCGAGAGACGCGCTGACAGTGCGAACTGAAACAGGGCTGAAATGACAACGAGGGTGGCGAGCAGGCTGGGGCCGCCCGCGACCAGCGCGGCAATGCAGACCGAGATGAACGCCCCGGATGTACCCATCAGCAGAACGTGGCCTGACCCGATTCGGCCCACTCGTCGGGCCTGGAGCACCGTCGTCGCCCCGCTGATGAGAACAGCGGAGAATACCGCCCACGAGAGAAAGGCTTCTGAGTCTCCGGCGGCTCGGACCACGATGGCGGGGGTGATCACGATTCCGGCGATGCACAGGACTGCGAACTGCAGGCCGAGTCCCACAGTCATAGCGAGTGGCGGTTTGTCGTTCGGTTCGTATCGGATGCTAATGCGGGGCTGTTGCGTGTCGTTGGGCACAGTGCGACTCTGAAGCTGTCGGGGAAACTTGATGATACGGCATGCGGACAGACCGGGGAGTTTGCGGACCGTGCCGGGAGAGATGCTCCGCTGGATCGCGGTACAATCTGCAAGCCTTGGCAGATCACGCCGCGAAGTCCGTCAGGCCTCGGTTGCCGAACCGCCGGGCGTTGGTCGTCGCTGCCTCCGGACTGCTGGTCGCCGCCAATCCTGCCGTGTCCGAGCCAGACGAAGACCTTCTCCCAATCAAGATCCTGATCGTCGACGGGGTCAGCAATCATGACTGGCGCAAGACAACCGCCTTCATCAGGGCGACCCTGACGGGAACCGGCATGTTTGCCGTGGACGAGGTGACGACGCCCAGCGAGCCCGACCACCCCGCCTGGGGAGGGTGGCGTCCGACGTTCTCCGACTACGACGTGGTGGTCCTGAACTGGAACAACATCCGGCAACCCGATCTTCGATGGCCACGGCGGGTGGAGCGAGACCTGGAGGCTTTCGTGCACGACGGAGGCGGACTGCTGGCTTTCCACTCGGCCAACAACGCGTTTCCGCATTGGCCGGAATATGAGCGAATGATCGGTCTGGGATGGCGCGACAAGGACCGGGGTTTCGCCCTACAGCTCGATGCTGGAGGCGAGATTCGTCGCATTCCGCCCGGGGAGGGCCAACGGACCAGCCACGGCCCGCGTCAGGATACCGTCGTGATCCGGCTCGGCGAACATCCGATCACGCGAGGCACCCCGCCACGATGGAGTACCCCGGACATCGAGGTGTACACTTTCGCCAGAGGTCCAGCCGAGCAACTGACGGTCCTCACCTACGGCCTTCACAAAGCGACCGGCACTTACTGGCCGCTCGAATGGGTCGTATCTTACGGCCAGGGAAGGGTCTACAGCTCTTCTTTCGGACACATCTGGGAGAGTGATGTCGGAATTCCCGACCGGGTTCGCTGCGTGGGCTTCCAGACAAGCCTGGTTCGAGCGGCGGAATGGCTCGCAAGAGGCACGGTAAGCTACCCGGTCCCCGGTGATTTCCCCGCCGAAGGCTCCATCGTACTCCGGGCCGGCGAATCGGTTGCCGGTCACTGAGGATTCTCCAAGGTCCTGGGCAGCAACGACGCCGGGCGGACGAGAGGGCGGCGCCCAACGGACCCCCGTCGAATCGCCAGGTGAGAACTGTTGCGCCCTGATGGGGGTACAACAATATCCGTGCCCGGTTTGCAGGGTCCCTGTCTGTTTCGTGCAGGCTGTCGAGGCGCATTCCGGCGTGTTGTCGTCAGCCTCTTCTGGTGGGGCGTGAGGCCGTCGGAGCCTACACTGCCCAAGGCCAGGCTGGTGCTCCAGTCGCGTCACGGGCGGATCAAGGCCAACCCGGCGGTCCCGAAGGATCCAGAGTGGCCATCCGTCGCCGCTTGCAGACAAGCCAGCCGAGCTGGCTGACTGTATTATCCTAGGTCTCTGCTGGCCGTCGCAGTTGGGAACGGCGGATTTTCTCAGGGAGAACGTTTGGGAGGGATCGTGCGTACACCTGTCGTAGCCGGGAACTGGAAGATGCACAAGACGGCGGGTGAGGCCGTCGCTTTCGTAGAGGCGGTCAAGCCCTATCTGGATGGTGGTACGAATTGCGAGGTCGTGGTTGCGCCGCCCTATCCGGCATTGGGTGCCGCGATTGAGGCGGTCGAGGGAACGTGCATTCGGATCGGTGCCCAGAATCTTCACTGGGAGCCGAAGGGAGCCTACACCGGAGAGGTCTCGGCCGACATGCTTGCCTCAATCGGCTGCAGCCATGTGATTATCGGCCATAGCGAGCGTCGACAGTATTTTGGAGAAACCGACGGCACGGTCCACCTCAAGATCCTCGCTGCCTTGGGGGCGGGGCTCACGCCGATCGTTTGCGTGGGGGAAACGCTACACCAGCGGGAGGCTGGCAACACGGAAACCGTGCTGGCAGAGCAGTTCACCGCAGGCATGGGGGCGTTGCAACCGGAACAGTTCGGCAAACTGATCCTGGCTTACGAGCCGGTCTGGGCGATCGGTACGGGCCGGACCGCGACACCGGACATGGCCGAGGATGCCCATGCCGTCCTGCGTGCGCTGGCTGGCGAATCGTTTGGCGACGCCAGGGCGCAGGCCTTGCGGATCCTGTATGGTGGCAGTGTCAAGCCAAGCAATTTCTCGGGCTTGCTCGAGCGTGACGGGATTGACGGGGGATTGGTCGGTGGAGCAAGCCTCGATCCGGAATCCTTCGGCGCGCTCATCCGTGCGTAGTTTCTGATGTTGGGGGCATAATGGAAGAGAGATGGTGATTCTGCTGACGATCATTCACGTCCTCGTGAGCTTCTTCCTGATTATCGTTGTGCTTCTGCAGAGCGGGAAGGCGGCGGATCTCGCCGGGGCGTTCGGCGGGATGGGTTCCCAGACTGCGTTCGGGCCTCGAGGGGCCGCGACCGTTCTGTCGAAGGCCACGACCACTGCGGCCGTGCTGTTCATGCTGACCTCGATCACACTGGGTATCTGGCAAGGACGCAATGTTGGCGGTCAGTCCGTGATAGAGAGCACGGGACTGGTGTCAGATGTCGAGGAGTCGAGCCCCACTACGTCGGAATCCCCGTCCGAGACGACTCCATCCGGGGCTGGGCAGGGGGAGAGCGAACAGTAAGGTTCCTGGAATCAGTTGTTGTTCGCAGTTGACGTGGACCGGGTACGGCCTAGTTTGCGGAGGTGGCGGAACTGGCAGACGCGCTAGCTTGAGGTGCTAGTGGGAGCAATCCCTTGGGGGTTCGAGTCCCCCTCTCCGCACCAAGGTTGACACCGGTGCGGCGAACAACGACCTGCCGACCCGCCAGGCAACCTGTGACGGAACACTCGTGTTCTGTTACTTGAGACGCACAGGGCGACGCGTTGCGGCGACCAACTGCCGTTGCAGAACCTCTACTGCTCGGTGGGGCGGAGGCTCGGGGCCAAGCCCGGCCGCTCCAGCGGGGCAGCCGGCCCTTGGAGCAAGATCTCGATCGGCTCCGTCCGTGCTTGCGCGCCGTCGACAGCACACTGCGCAGCGTGGCGAAGTTCTGGGCCCCTTGCAGCGAGCGGAACCCTCCCGAGATCTTCATCCTGCGCAAGTCTTGCTCACCTTGGTGGTTGGTGAACGGCACTCGTCCATCAAACAGATAACGCACGACGGAGGCTCGTCTCCGTCCCAGCCGTCAAGCCAGATGATGGCCGGGCCGACGTTTGTTGCGGCCCCGCCGGCCTGTCGGCAACGGCGGCAACCCCTGGTGATAGGCCAAGGCCTCCTGCACCCACTCGTCGTAGCGGCGCTCCAGCAGCTTCAATAGCGGCGACGACACCACCCCGTCCCGTCTGCAGCCACGCTCCGCCACTCGCTTGGCCAGCCGCAGCCAACGCTGCATGCGCTCGGCCCAGACTTCCCCATTGATCTTCACCAGGGCGTCTCACTCGCGCAGAGGATGGGCGTTCCACGTCGTGTGCAGCACGTCCGGCCCCTGGAAGTACCGAGCCCAGTGATCGTGGAGCAGGATCTCTCGCGGCCCCGGCAATACCCCTCTCCGCTTCTCGCTGATGCGGCGGTGGGTCAGCAGCTGGGTGCTCATTCAGCCACTCTGCCCGTCCCCTGACCCGCCAACCGGTCTCGTCGAGGTGCTTCAACCCGGGCAACTGATCAGGTGCTCCCGGACCCCTTCGACACAAGGTTCCCAGACCTCCGCAGCCTTGCGGCGCAGGTGGGTCAGGGTGCCGGAGTACAAGCTCATGCCGAACCCGTCCCGCAGGAGTTCCATCAGCCGCTCCTCGGGCAGGAACGGGGCGTTCTGTAACTGGACCACCGTGGCCGCAATGCGCGGCCCGTACTGCACCGGTGCCGTCAAGTCCTCCGGAAAGGCGGCTCGCGTAGACTGCGCATGCTACGGCTTCTCCCCCCCCAAGTTCAGTGTCGGTCCGCCTGCTGATCGTTGTCCGGCATCCAGAATACCTGGGCAGTTACCTTGTTTCTGTTATTCTCGATATTACACTTGAGTGCAAGCTGGCACACCGCCATTTGGACCCTTGGCCATTGCAAGAAAGGAGGATCTGGATGAGCAACGCTACCGACGCAGTGGATCTCGGACACCGTCTTCCGACCCAAGACGAGATTGCTTGCGCTGCACAAGCGGTAACGGCCCTTGCCGACGTGCGGGGCGGGAACGGCGTCCTCGCCATTCACCGTGAAGACGGCGAGCCCGTTCGTCTGGTGCCCGCGATCGCCGCCCTAGTGCTCGATCTTCTTGACGGCGTTGCGGCGGGCCATACAGTCACGCTTGTTCCGGCTGGCGCGATGCTAAGCACGCAACAGGCGTCCGACATCCTCAGCGTCTCACGTCCGCACCTCAGCAGACTGCTCACGTCGGGCAAGATCCCGTTCGTTTCGGTCGGGGCCCACCGGCGCGTCATGCATGCCGATCTGATGGCTTACATTGACCGTCACGCCGCCGCGCGCCATGCGGCGCTCGACGATCTCGCCCGGCTCGGTCAGGAGTTCGATGCGTCTTGATACAGCTTGGCGACCGTCGTGTCGCCCTGTTGGATGCGAACGTCCTGTTTCCGTTCCGCAAGCGAGACATTCTCTTGCGCTTCCACCATGCCGGATTATTCCGGGCACGATGGACGGAGCAGATTCTTGACGAGTGGACACTGAACCTCCTCGAACAAAAGCCGCATCTGGAATCGAGCGTCCGCTCCCAGCGCGATGCCATGCGCGAGTATTTCCCGGAGGCGCTGGTCACCGGATACGAGCCATTGATCGCGACGCTCAAACTTCCGGATGCCGACGACCGCCATGTTCTGGCGGCCGCGGTTCGCTGTGGCGCACAGTACATCATCACAGACAACTTGGCCGACTTTCCAGCTGAAGTCCTCGATCGGTTCGACATCGTGGCGATCGACGCCGACGGGTTTCTGTCTCGGACGGTTGAACTCTATCCCTCCGAAGCGTTTGGTGTGCTGCGCGCCCTTCGGGAGGCCTACAGCAATCCGCCCTTCACTCCGTCGGGGTTCGCTCGCGACCTGACGGCCAAGGGGCTAGCCCGGCTGGCTGCGCAGATACGCGAGCGTCAGGACGAGCTTGAGGGGAAAGCGCCCTGTCCCGGTTAATTATGTTGCCGGTTGCACAAGGAAGCGCAACAGCGGGCGGAGGGACCTAAGGTGCTGATTAGCCTCTTGCCGTGCCGGTCTGCCCATGCGTGTGAAGGGCAGTCGGGACGATTCTGCTCGCTAGGGAGCCCCCCACTGGAACGTCCCTTGGAGGAACTGGGACGAACCGTGACTCGTACTGTCTGCGTGCGCTCCACGAAACCCATGCGGCACTCTCGCTACCGGCGGTCTGCCCTGCCGGTTTGGGCACTATTTCATATGATCGCCCTTGGTGTGCCTCGCCAGAAATGCCTTCACCGTAGGATTTCAGTGACTTCAGGATATCGTCAGCGCTCTGGGTCCAGAGAAAGGGTTGGGGGTCTTCGTTGTCGACCGGCAAGGACTCCCTGATGGCCGCTTCCAGCACCTGAGGGCTGCGAAACGTTCCGCGCCGAGTCCGCCGCCGCGTGATCTCGGCCAACCAACGTTCCACCGGATTCCACCACGAGGCACGGGCCGCCGCATCTCGTTGGGGATCCGGGCTGTCTTTTGGGTCCCTTGGTGGTCGAGGATCCGATGCCCATCGTGGATCCCTGGCACCGACTTGTCCATCCGCGCCAGGAAGTTCTTGAACTTCACGGCCCGGGGTGCCGGTAGCCCTTGCCGGTCTCCTCACCGGTTGCGATAGGCAGGGCCGCGAACAGGGAGGTCGTCCCCTTGCGCTGGTCGTTGTGTGTCTGGTGCTCGGGTATGCAAGCTGCCTGCGGCTTGCTGATCGCAGTGGCCTTGGGCCGACTGGAAGATGATCCGCCCCCGCAAGGCCAGCGCCTGCCAGGTCTTGTGCCGCCGCAGCCAGCGTTCCAGTTCCTGGCGCTGCGGGCCCGAAACTAGGGGAAATCCTCGCGTATGTTGATTTGCTATCCCTGTCTCCCGAGTCTGCAGTGACGCTACCAGAACCCCGATCTGCCGTCAAAACACTTCTGACGCTGCACGCTAGGATCAACAAAGGGGTAGTTCCCTATCCATATCGTCAGGACTTGCCCGGGTACCGGAACCTATTGTACGGGTACTGGCACTGTTCGTTCTCGCTGTCCGCAGGGACGGGGCCCGGTTTGGGGGCGTCAGATGAACGCCACGGAGCCATCGGCCCGGAATCCCGTCGTCCTCTTCCAGTGCCTGGGCGGGTAGTGCTGGAACGCCTCTTCGTTCAGTTCGACGCCCCAGCCCGGCTTGTTCGGAATGTCTGCATAGCCGTCATGCACCATCGGCGGCTCGTCGAGAACGTCACGCCGGGCGTCGTCCACAGGGGCCCGGTACTCGAG
The DNA here is from genome assembly GCA_965205085.1 of Bryobacterales bacterium. Lineage (GTDB taxonomy): Bacteria > Acidobacteriota > Terriglobia > Bryobacterales > UBA6623 > VXMF01. The sequence continues at coordinate 301,446 of OZ242039.1, forward strand.
AATCAAGAAGTTGGGTGTGGACGCAGCGAAGTGGATGTTGACCATCGTCGCCAGTGGGCTCATCGGGTTGTGCGGGGCCACCATCATGTACTGCGCCTCCGCCATGGCCGCGATCTTCTTCATTTCCATGATCCCGCCACACACGCAAACGTCTGGCTGAACGACATCAAGTGCCTGGATGTTGATCAAGTCACGGAACTCGTACTTCGTGTAGTTGCATTCGCCGGAGGCCAGCGGGATGTTCACATGATCGGCCAGTTTCTTCATCGCCTCGGGATTCTCCGGCCGAATCGGCTCCTCCAGCCAGAACGGGTAGTAGGGCTCGATCTCCCTGGCAACCCGGATTGCGCGCTGGACCTCGAAGTAGCGGGCATGGATGTCCACGGCGATGTCGTGGTCGGCTCCGACGGCTTCGCGAACGGCGCGGACGCGGTCCCCCGCGATTCGTGTCACCTCGTTGTAGGGCATCTGGTTGTCGCCCGGATTGTGTGGGGACATCTTGCAGGCGTTGTAGCCGAAGCGCTCGCGAAGCTCGACCGCGTTGTCCGCCGCTTCCTCCGGGCTTGAGCCGCCAATGGACTGATAGAGGCGGACTTTGTTGCGTACGCGGCCACCCAGCAGCGCCCACACCGGCAGCCCGACCGCCTTGCCCGCGATGTCCCAAAGCGCATGCTCAATGCCACTGATTGCGGAGTTGACCACGGATCCGCCCGGGAACCGGGTCGTGTTGTACATGTAGTCCCAGAGGTGCTGGATGTTGCGCGGATCCTGGCCCACGAGCCATCTCGCGTAGTCCTCGATGACCTTCACTGTCGCCTCATCGGGACCGCAGGAATAGGCTTCTCCGATTCCGTGAATCCCCTGGTCCGTGAGAACTTTCACGTACACCCAGTTGCGGCCACCGATGTTCCCGCTCCCGCCTTGCTCTCCTCGCGTGCTACCCACGAGAAAGGTCTCGATCCCGGTGATCTTCATCAAGGGGTGGTCCCCGATCTGTGCAGGGGCCTGGAAGGGCATGGCCGCTGCAGATGCTGCCAGCCCGCCTTGGCGTAGGAATGAGCGACGTCTCATGATCTAGGAGTGTGCCGAAAGCCCGGCACCGTGTCAACACTCGTCGCCAGACCCGGCGAAATCGATCGAAATCTCTACCTTCCGTCCGGAGCATTGCCCGGAGGTTGGTGGGTTAGCGTTGGGAGCCGGACGCTGCGAGGGAGCTCTCGAGTGCAACTTGCAGGAGACGGTCCGTATCCGATTGAGGGGATGGGCTTAACCCCACCTTGAAATTCAGAATTGAGGTAGCCTGTACCATACAAAGACGATGCCCCCATTGGGGTGACTATCACTATCCGGCCGTTGGCGATGCGGGATCTGTGCCGTTCAGCCGGAAGAACCAAGGAACGAAACAGGAGAAGGCGCTATGAGCTCTCGATGCCACAGTCGGTGGATCAGCATGGCTGACCTGCCCAGGACAGCGTGTCATGCACTGATGATTCTTGGGCTTTTTCTGGTACCGGCAAGCGCTCAAGACGCTCAAGACTGCCTCGCAGTCAAGGTGCTGGATCCGGCCGGGGCCGTGGTCCCGAACGCTACTGTGTCGATTGGAGGGCAGAGCCAGCCCACCGATGATGCGGGCACGGCGAGCTTTTGCGGGCTCGGCACCGGTCCGCATACGGTGACGGTCGAGGCTCCAGGACTGGCTGCCGGGTCGAGGGAAGTTTCGGGACCCTCCGGGTCGATAGTCATCAGGCTGGAACTGGAGGCTTTCGCTTCCGAAGTGGTCGTGGTGGGGACGCGGGCCGAAGGCCGGGATCCGCTCGAGTCCCCTGTTCCCGTCGAGCTCGTGCTCGGCGAACGGCTGCTCAACTCCGGTCATGTCGAGACCGGCAGGGCCCTGCAGATGCTCGCCCCCTCATTCAACTTCCAGAGTTCCGCCGTCACGGACGGAACGGATTCGGTTCGGCCTGCGACACTCCGGGGATTGGGGCCAGACCAGGTCCTGGTTCTGGTCAACGGCAAACGCCGACATAACAGTGCGCTCCTGCACGTGCTCGACACCGTTGGCAGGGGAACGGCCGGAACCGACATGAACTCCATTCCGATCGGGGCGATCGAGCGGATTGAAGTGCTACGCGATGGGGCTGCCGCCCAGTACGGATCCGACGCGATTGCCGGTGTCATCAACTTGGTGCTCAAGAAGGATCCAGGGTTCAGTCTGGTCCAGAGTTGGGGCCAGACCTATCGTGGGGACGGTGACGTCTCCACCACCAGCCTCAGTGGTGGATTTGCCAATGATGACGGGGGATACCTCCATCTGGCATACGAATTGAGAAACCGCGGCCACACCAACCGGGCGGGTGCCTGGGGCTGGCCATTCTACAACCCGGTGGAATGTGGTGCCGGTCAGCAGCCGAGTTCGACCGGTTTCTGCCTCGACCCCCGTGAAAGCACCGTCGATCGCCACATCATCCAGCTCGGCGACGCCGATTCCGAGCATCACAGCATGTACTACAACGCCGGCATGCAGTTGGACCGACGGGTGAACTTCTACTCGTTCGGCGGGCTCTCCTACCGGGATAACAGCAGCCCCGGGTTCTACCGTGTGCCATTCGTCTTCAACGAGCGAATCGTGTACGAGTTGCATCCAGAAGGATTCCTGCCTCACATCAACACCGACGTGGATGACCTCTCGGTCTCTGCCGGCATAGACTGGACGACTGATTCGGCCTGGAATTTCGACCTGAGCGTAACTCACGGCCGCAATGCATTCGACTTTCTCGTCACAAACTCCAACAATGCGTCCTATGGAGTGTCAAGTCCGACTGAGGCGGATGCGGGCGGACTCGGGTTCGACCAGACCACCTTCAATTTCGATGTCTCGCGCCTTTTCGAGTACACGGGAAGGACGATGAATCTGGCTTTCGGCGGCGAATTCCGCAGGGATGGGTTCGGCATCCGCGCAGGTGCCCCGGTCTCTTACCTGCATTGCCTGGACGATCCGCAATCCAACAAGGCCGACTGTCGGTCCAATGCGCCACCCGGCATCCAGGTCTTTCCGGGCTTCCGCCCGAACGACGCAGTGGCGGCAAGTCGCACCAACGCGGCGGGCTACGTAGACCTCGAGTGGATATTCGGGGGCAAGTTCCTGGTCGGTGCCGCCGGCCGCCTCGAGCGGTACTCCGACTTCGGTGCCACCCTCACCGGCAAGCTGTCGTTGCGCTACGATTTCTCACCGATGTTTGCCCTGCGGGGCGGGGTCAACACGGGGTTCCGGGCCCTCTCGCTCCACCAGTTGCATTACAGCAAGATCGACACGCTGTCGGTCGAATCGGAAGACGGCAACTCGGTGCTCGCGGAAGTCGGAACGTTCCCGAATAGCAGCCAGATCGTCCAGGCGCTTGGTGTTCCGAGCCTTCAGGAAGAGACATCCCTGAATTTCACCGGTGGGGCCGTGGTCAGGATGGGGCAGACCGCGTCGCTGACCGTCGACGCTTTCCGCGTGCATGTCGACGACCGGATCGTATTGAGCGCGAACTTCACTGCGGCCGATGTAGGAGAGGCTGCACCGGAAGTTGCCCGGGTCATGCAGGACACCCGGATCAGCGGCGCACAGTTCTTCGCCAATGCGGCCCAGACAGTCACGAGCGGTGTCGAGGTCTCGTTTAGCAGCGTCCATGCGACCCGGAGCGGCGGAGTGCTGGACTGGGGGGTGTCGGGCTCATACTTCGACACGGTTCTCGATCCGCAATTGCGTTTTCCCGGTTCACTGGAGTCGATCCAGAGCATGCTGTTCGGTCCGGCCGATCGGGCCATCATTGAGGATTTCCAACCCAACTCGAGATTGCAAGGGACTGGTGAATACCGTATCGGTCGCATCAGGTTCGGAGGCGGCTTGCGATATTTCGGCAGCTACACTCTGTGGGACGCACTGGGCCTGATCAGCAGGAGCCAGAACCAGACGTTCGGGGGCGAATGGGTGACTGACGTCCATTTCGGCGTCCGGATATTCAAGGGTGCAGAACTGCTCGTGGGTGCTCAGAACCTGTTCGACGTCTACCCCGATCGGAACCGGTTCAATACGCTGTTCGGCACCTATCTGTCCGGAATTTCCGGGGCGCCTCACAGCAACATCACGGACCGAAACGGGAACATCATTCCCGGCACGGAATCGGAAGGGATATTTCCGTATGCCCGAACATCGCCGTTCGGCATTAACGGGGGATATTACTACACACGACTCAGCTTCCGTTTCTAGAGGAGCGAAGCATGGGTGGGGTCCGACAGGCGCGGGGTGCGCAGGGTGACCTGTGACGGCCGGTTCAGACGCAAGCTGTCATGTTCCGCCGATTGAAACGTTGCCGGGTTGATTTGTTCCATAAGTGAGGGCTGTGCGGCCCGGGGAAGAGGGGCCGTGATGACGGTTGCCGATGCTGGCTGCAGATCCAGGTCCATCCACCCAGAAATGCTCCCCGGGACGGACGCCAGTCCTGTCATGGTCACCGTTTCGGAGCCCGAAGACCTTGCGGGATCCAGCACTTCGGCTGTGCAATGCCGGTGGCCCGACAGCCACTGACAGGGTCCCCGGTCCCTGGAGCGTTGCATCCGGAGTTTCGGCGGGTGTCTGTTGTGGTCAGGGACTTCGAGCCTGATGGATTTCCGCGGGCGATCGAGGCTGGTTGCTCGTGGTGCTGTTCCCTCGGGCCTGTCCACCGGGCGGCCAGCCCTGGCAGAAGGAAGATCCGGGTTGGGAGCCAGGCCGGGAAACGTTCGAGCCTCGTGTTCGATGCCCCTTCCGGGGGAAGCCTCCAGTGGTTTCTCAGGGCACTGGGTCGGCTAGGATCTGGTTGTAGGTACGCTGTCGCATGGGTATGGCTTCCAGTTGCGGCAAGGCCCCGTTCTTGTGGGCCTCCTCCCACCATAAGTCCTGTAGTTCCCGGAGTTTTTCGGGGTGCCGGCTGGCCAGATCGGTCGTTTCGGTGAAGTCTGCCTCGACATGGTAGAGTTCCCAGTGGTCGGACTCGAAATCGGTCCCCGGGGTATGGAACGCCACCGCTTTCCAACCCTTGCTGTAGATTCCGCGGCTGCCCCACAACTCGAAGAACTGTGTGTCGCGGGGAGCGGGGGCTGTGGCGTCGTCGAACACTGCCCTCATGCTCTTGCCGTGCAGGGGCATTTGGCAGACGCCGTCGAAGACTTCCGGGACCTTGATTTCCAGATAATCCAGAACTGTCGGTGTAACGTCAATGACATCGACGAATTGCTCCCGCAACCCGGTCTTGCGTATGCGTTCGGGCCATGAGATGACCATCGGGGTGCGCACGCCACCGTTGAAAGGCCACAGCTTGTAGTACTTGAACGGTGCGCTCGAGGCCATCGCCCAAGGCCGGGGGTAGAGCGGCTGTGTTTCGGGGCCGCCCAGTTCGTCGATCCGCTCGTACATTTCAGCAACGGTCGTGGGGTCGCCGTACGAGCGTGCGAAGTTCCCCTTCACGCCAGCTTCCGGAGCGCCGCCGTTGTCCGAGATCAGAACAACCAGCGTGTTCTTGAACTGATGCCTCTCCTTCAGGAAGTCGGTCAGCCGGCCGATTTGGTGGTCCGTGTGCTCGGTGAATCCGGCGTAGGCTTCCATGAAGCGGGCGTAAACCCTGCGCTCCGTCTCGTCGAGGTCGCTCCAGGCCGGGTCGTCCGGGTTGCGTGGCGGGAGCCTGGCTGTGGGCGGGATGATGCCGAGTTCCACCTGCTTGCGGTAGCGCCTCTCGCGGACGGCGTCCCACCCTTCGTCAAAGGCACCCTTGTACTTCTGGATGTAGCGCTTGGGTACCTGGATTGGTGCATGCGTAGCCCCGAACGCGAGGTAGAGGAAGAAGGGTTTCCCCGGGTCGGCTTCCAGCTTTCCCGCCAGCATCGTGATCGCCTGGTCCACGATGTCCTCCGAAAAATGGTAGCCCGGTTGTTCGGGCACGGGGACCGAGTGGTTGTCCACCACGAGATCCGGCCGATACTGATCGGTCCAGCCGGACAGGAAGCCGTGGAAGCGGTCGAAGCCTTTCTGCAGTGGCCAGTGCGTGCGGTCACCGGCTGGCGTCATGTCTTCGCGCGGTACCAGATGCCATTTCCCGACGGCGAATGTGCTGTAGCCGTTGCGGCTCAGAATCTGTGCGATGTTGGCTGCCGACGCAGAGACGCGGCCGCGTGTATGGGGGTATCCCTGGTCTCCGCCCGGGAGTTCCTTCATGCCGACCGCCTGGGCGTTGCGTCCTGTCAGAAGCGAAGCCCTGGTCGGAGAGCAGACCGCCTTCGACTGGAAGTTGTTGAACAGCAGGCCGCCTTCGGCGAGGGCGTCGATGTTGGGAGTCGAAACCGAGGAGCCGTAGCAGCCCAGGTCCCCGAAGCCGGTGTCGTCGAGGACGATGTACACAATATTCGGACTGTGCGGTGCCGGCCACGCCGGTTGTAGCGGGGAAGGAGTGGAATCCCGTGCCGTACGACCGATGACACCCTCAAACCTCGGTGTGAGTGCCGTCTCGCAGGTTTCCTGGGCATAGGTGGCTGGCGCGACGGTCCAGAGGAAAACGGCGGCAAGGACTTGTCTCATGATTCGATGGGGTGCCGGGCCGACTCGCTGCCGAGCCGTCGCGTACCGATATAGCGTAGTAAAGCTTGGATTGCCGTGCCGGTCCGCTATCGGCCGCACACGGTGAGAGCCCGTGAAAAAGTGTGGTTTCGCGGTTGCGGGTTTGGTCCGCAGAATGCAAGTGATGCATGGGCCGTCGGTGGCTCGACTGTTCCGCGGAAGAAAACAGGAGCTTATGCAAGCTTGCCGGTGGGCAGGTGGAAAAATCAGTATAATAATAGAATAAAAAGCGAATATATGAACCAGACAGCGAATTCCCCCGGGAACATCGAGGCGATTGAGGCATTGCTTCGCAAAAATGGATTCGGCCAGACCCTGTCCGGGCAGGGAAAGCCGCGCTGTTGCGCTGTACCGAGTGGAATCGAATGGCTGGACGCCCGCCTGGGTGGCGGCCTGCCGCAGGGCGCTATCAGCGAGATCATCGGGCCGTGCTCGTCCGGTCGTACGGGCCTGGTGCTGGCCGTTCTCGCGCGGTTAACCCAAGCCGGCGGGACCGCTGCGTACATTGATGTGACCGACTGTCTGGACCCGCGCTCGGCCGAGGGGGCCGGGGTCATCCTGGAGCGGCTGCTATGGATTCGCTGCGGTGCAGGGCAGGGAACCGGCCCCGATCGGTGTGTGCAGAAGCTGCCACCCATGGAGGAGGCGTGGCAGACGACGAATCTGGCGGCCTCGGGATCTGGTTTCGGTGTGGTTGCGGTCGACCTGGGAGGCCTTTCGCTACACCAGCTGGGTGATTGGCAGAAGAGGGCTTGGATACGGCTCAAGCATGCCGTGCGGGGCTCACAGACGGCACTGGTCGTGCTCGCCGAAAAGCACTTGGCTGGAAGTGCGGCGGAAATGGTGCTGGAACTGCGCCGGGAGGCAACCGAATGGAATGGCCTGCTGGGGAAGATCGAAATTTCCGCGAGAATCCTCAAGAACAGGGCGCAGGGGATGGATTGCTCCAACGGGGAACGTGCGGCATGACCGGGCCGCCAGCCGGTGGAGTTGCTCGCGCTCCCGCCCTGTATGCCTCCCTGCACGTGGCGGATTTTCCGGTTGCCGTGCTGCGGGCGGATGACAGGCTTCCGCAACCGACGGTGGTTGCTTGCGGGGAGCCTCCCAACCGGCTTGTCTACGCTGCGGACGTCATGGCCAGGGAAGGCGGTGTACGCGAGGGCATGGCGCTGGCAGCGGCCCAGGCACGTTACGGTTCCGCAGGGATGGAACAGCCCTTGCAGGTCCTGGACCGCAGTCCGAGAACCGAACGGCAAGTGCGGGCACGGTTGCTGCAACTGGCGGAGAGCGTGACTCCATTGTTCGAAGACGTCGCACCGGGGCTGCTCGCACTCGATTTCACGGGCTTGCGGGATCCGTACGCCTCAGCGATGGATCTGCTCTCGGGAGCGGAGCGGTTTGGACTTAGAGCCAGTGTTGCCGTTTCCCGGAACCGGTTGGTCGCCTTGTGCGCGGCACGTACGCAGCGGGGAATCACCCACGTGTACCCGGGGCAGGAGGCCGGCTTTCTGAAGTCGTTGCCGCTTGATGTGCTGCCACTGGACAGCGAGTCCCTCCAGAATCTCCGGCGCTGGGGGTTGCGCCGGGTTGGCGAACTGGCACTCCTGCCCCTGTCCAGAATGGCCGAGCGGTTTGGGGAGCGCGGAGTGCGCATGGTCCGGCTGGCGCGTGGCGAGGCGGACTCGCAACTGAGTGCGCACCAACCCGAACCCCAGTTGGATCTGAGCCGGGATTTCGATTGGGAGATCGGGGAGGCCGAGCCGCTCGTGGCGGCGATTTCCGGGATGATCGAGCAGCTTTGCGACCGGCTGCGGGGTCTCGATAGGGCCGTGGCGAGCCTCACCACCCGGTTGCGGCTGGCTGGTGGGGGCGTGTTCGAGAGAACCATCAGGCTGCCGTATCCGCTGGGCGATTCGCGCACGCTCGTGACCTTGGTGCGGATTGATCTGGCAGCGCATCCGCCAGGAGACGCGGTGTCGGGTGTGCGGGTATCGGTTGACTGCGCAAAGCGTCGGCAGGTGCAGACGCACCTGTTCGAGCCGGATCTGCCGGATGTCGACAATATGGTCGTAACGCTGGCCCGCCTGGTCTGTCTGGTTGGAGAGGAGAAGGTCGGTGCTCCGGTAGTTCTGGACACGTATCGGTCCGGGGCGGCCGCTCTCGAACCATTCCGGGTGGTGACGCGAGAGGGCGGGGCAGGGCGCAAGAAGGGCAAGGGGGGAGCCGATGATACGGTTCGGCCCCAGCAGGAAAGTTCCCGGCCGCGACGCTTGCGGCCAGCCGCGCCCCCTCGGAGTTTCCTGGTCTTTCGCTGCTTTCGCCCTTCCCGTCCTGCCACAGTGACGTTGCACGGGGGGCAGCCCCTGTGCGTCGAGTCACGCGGGGTGCGAGGTGCGGTGACCGCATGTGCCGGGCCCTGGCGTGTCTCGGGTGAGTGGTGGACCCCAGGCGGCTGGCAATACCAGGAGTGGGACCTCGAGGTTGCCGGGCACCTGTACCGGGCCTGCTGCGAGAGGACGACGGGGGAATGGTTTTTGTCAGGCGAGTACGATTAGCCGTCGCGAGAGTCGAGGCATGTACGTCGAACTGCACAGCGCGTCGGGATTCAGCTTCCTCGAAGGAGCGTCGGCTCCGGAGGACCTGCTCGGCGAGGCTGCGAACCTGGGCTACGAGGCCCTGGCGCTATGCGACCGCGATTCGGTTTCCGGCGCACCGCGTTTTTTCCAGGCCGCACGCTCGGCAGGTGTGCGTGCACTGGTTGGGTGTGAGATCTCGCTCGACCAGCCGGGTATTCGGAAGGGTACCCCGAATGCGGTTCTGGACCGCAGACTGACCGTTCTGGTCGAGAACAGGGAGGGATATCGCAACCTCTGCCAACTGCTTACACGAGTGAACCTGCGTTCGCCGAAAGGTGAGGGCCGCGCGCGCTGGGAGGACATGGACAACTACTCTTCCGGACTCGTGGCCCTGCTGCACGACCTTCGGGATGAGGATGCGGTCCGGGGAATTTTTGGTCCGCGGAATGTGTATGTGGAATTGCAGCGCCACCTGCTGCGGGAGCAGGAACGCGACAACCGGGAGCGGGTCGCCTTCGCCCGCGCACATGGCCTGCCGCTGGTCGCCACGAATGGCGTGCGCTACGACACGGTGCGTCACAAGCCCCTTTACGACGCCCTGACCTGCCTGCGCTTCAAGCGCACACTCGACAATGCCGGTCGCCTGCTGGATGCCAACGCCGAACGTCACATCAAGCCCCCCGCAGCCATGGAACGGCTCTTTGCCGATTTGCCGGAAGCGATCGGGAATGCCGACGAGCTGGGCCAGCGCCTCGGGTTCACGCTGGAGAGGCTGGGATACGAGTTCCCGCGCTATCCCGTGCCGTCGGGAGAGACGGCCACCTCCTACTTGCGCAAGGAAACCCTGCGCGGAGCGGTCGAACGCTACCGCGGGTTACCGCACCGCGAGAAGGCGTTCCGCCAGATCGACCGGGAACTCGACGTGATCGCAAAACTCCAGATGGAAGGCTACTTTCTGATTGTCTGGGACATTGTCGAGTTTGCCCGTCAGAACGGCATTCTCTGTCAGGGGAGGGGGTCGGCGGCCAATTCGACGGTCTGTTACTCGCTTGGCATTACTGCGGTCGACCCAGTCGGGATGGACCTGCTCTTTGAGCGGTTCCTTTCCGAAGAGCGTAGCGAGTGGCCCGACATCGATGTCGACCTCCCGTCCGGGGCCCAGCGCGAGCGCGTGATCCAGCACGTCTACGAACGATACGGAAAGCGCGGGGCGGGGATGGCGGCCAACGTCATCACCTACCGGGGCAAGAGCGCCGTGCGGGAGATGGGGAAGGTGCTGGGATTTCCTGAAGAGATGATCGGACGACTGGCGAAGGGTATCAATGGATTCGAGTACGTAGATGACACGGACGACCTGCTCTGTCAAGCGGAGGAGGCCAGCCTTGATCGCAGCGACCCGCGAGTCGTCCACTGGCTGCGTCTCTGCCTTGACGTCCAGACATTGCCGCGCCACCTCGGGCAGCATTCTGGCGGCATGGTCATTTGCCAAGGCGATCTCGACGCAGTGGTTCCGCTCGAGAATGCGCGCATGCCGGGCCGGGTCGTCGTGCAATGGGACAAGGAAGACTGCGCCGATCTCGGCATCATCAAGGTGGATCTGCTCGGGCTCGGCATGATGGCCGTGCTGCAGCAATCCACAGCGCTCATCCGGTCGCGGGGAGGATCGTTTGATCTGGCGAGGATTCCGCCGGGCGATCCTGCCACGTACCGCATGATTCAGCAGGCGGACACGGTCGGGGTGTTCCAGATCGAGAGCCGAGCCCAGATGGCGACACTCCCACGGATCAAGCCGGCCTGCTTTTATGATCTGGTCGTTGAGGTGGCCATCATCCGACCGGGCCCGATCACCGGCAACATGGTGCACCCCTATATCAACCGTCGCCTCGGGCGTGAGCCAGTCCGGTATGCGCACCCGTCGCTCGAGCCGATTCTCAAGCGCACCCTGGGCGTGCCACTTTTCCAGGAGCAGTTGCTGAGGATGGCGATGATCGCGGCGAAGTTTACAGGTGGCCAGGCCGAGCAGCTTCGGCGTGCGATGGGGTTCAAGCGCTCGCATGAGCGCATGAGCGAGCTAGAGGGGAAGCTGCGTACAGGCCTGTCGGAGAATGGTATTGAGGGGGACGCGGCCGAGGAGATCGTACGATCCATCAAGTCGTTTGCGCTGTACGGCTTTCCCGAGTCGCACTCGGCGAGCTTTGCACTGCTGGCCTATGCCAGTTCGTACCTGAAGGCGCACTATCCGGCAGAGTTTCTGGCCGCCTTGTTGAACTGCCAGCCGATGGGGTTCTATTCGCCAGCGGTGCTGGTCAAGGATGCACAGCGACATGGAATGCGGGTGTTGCCGGTCGACGTGAACGAATCGGCCCCCCACTGCACGGTCGGAGACAGGCCCGGAGTTTCAGCGGGTCTTGCGTCGTGCGCTGCCTCGTTCGTCCGGCTCGGGTTGATGTACGTGGGCGACCTGCGGGCCGAAGCGGCCCGGAGGATTGCAGCGGACCGCGAGCGGGGGGGCCGGTACCGGTCGATCGAGGAGTTCGCCCGGCGCGTACGGCTCCAGAAGCACGAACTCGATGCGTTAGCTGAGATCGGTGCGCTCAATGCCTTGGGAAAGGGCATGCACCGGCGGGAAGCGCTTTGGCAGGTTGAGAGCGCGTGGCGGCCGAGAGGGCCGCTGTTCGACAGACAGGACGAAACGCTGCCTGAGACGGGTCCGCTGGCACCGATGAATCCGTTCGAACGGCTCGAAACCGATTACCGGGTGATGGGGCTAACGGTCGGGAAGCATCCGATGCACTACTTGCGCAGAGAGGTGTCGGGCATGGGCGCACTGTCTTCGCGTGAAATCGAGAGTGCAGCCAACGGTCAGCGGGTACGGGTGGCGGGTGCGGTGATCACCCGGCAACGGCCCGGAACAGCGAAGGGATTCTGCTTTGTCACCCTGGAGGACGAGATGGGCACTTCGAACCTGGTCCTGCCTCCCCAGGTGTTCGAAGCCTACCGACTCCTGGTGATGCACGAGACGTTCCTGCTAGCGGAAGGCGTGCTGCAGAACACTGACGGGACGGCGGCTGTCAAGACGGAAAGCCTGGTCCGCTTGCATTCGCCTGTGCTGGGGATGGGGTCGCACGATTTCCATTAGCGGCCAGTTGCACTGGGAAGTGCGAAGTCGTGTATGGAGCCCCAGGGTCCGGATTTGGCCCATCGCATGGGAGAAACCGCGATGCCTTAGACCGGGTTTGACATGGTGCCGGTTGCACTAGGAAATGCAACAGCGGGCGGAGGGCTCTAAGGTCCTGATGGGCCTATCCTAGGGGAGAAATCGCCATGCCTCAACAGTTCCGCCACCTGCAATACGACGAGCGCTGCCAGATCCATGCCTTGCACCAGCAGGGATTCTCGGTCACCGCCATCGCCGCTCAACTCCAGCGTCACAAGTCCACCGTCTGTCGCGAACTCCGGCGTAACGCCGGCCCTTCCGGCTATCACCATGAGCAGGCCCAGCAACTCGCTCGAGAGCGCCGCCACCGGGCCGTCACCGGCCCGCGCAAGCTCCAGCCAGCGATCTGGAACCTCATCTCTGACTGGCTCCAGCGCGACTGGAGCCCCGAGCAGGTGGCTGGTTCCCTGAAGCGGGTTGGAGCAGTGTCGGTCAGCTTCCCGTGGCTCTACCAGCGGATTCACCAGGACCGCGCCCAGGGCGGCTCACTCTACACCTACCTGCGGCAGCGCGGCAAGCCGCGCCGCTGCAAGGCCAGCCGGGGCAGCGCCGGCCGCGGCTGCATCCCGGGCCGCAGGGACCTCAGCGAACGCCCCGCGATCGTCGACTCGAAGCAGCGCTGCGGGGACTGGGAGGCCGACACGATCATCGGCAAGGCCCATAAAGGAGCCGCTGTCACGCTGGTGGAGAGGAAGTCGAAGTAGCTGCTTGCTCAGACAGTTAGACGGAAGACCGCCGCTTTGGTGGGTGACGCGATGCAGAACCTGCTGTGGCCCTTCTCGGCCCTGGTCCTGACCGTGACCTGTGACAACGGGAAGGAGTTCGCCGGCCCCGCCAGACCGCCGAGGCGCTCGACACCGACCTCTTCTTTGCCCTGCCCTACCGCTCCTGCGAGCGAGGCCTCAACGAACATACCAACGGCCTGCTGCGCCAGTTCGTGCCCAACTCCAAGAACCTGCGCACACTCGACCCGCAACGGCTGCAGGAAGCCATCAACCGGCTCAACCACCGCCCCCGCAAGGTGCTTGGCTAACGCACCCCGTAGGAGGTCTTCCGCGACGACTGTCTTGCTGTCTTGCGGCCGGCATCGACCCGCCACCCGCAGCCCCCGACCCCGGTCCTCTCTGATCGGGGCCGCAACGCGGCCCTCCCCGACGCACTTGCCCCTCTCGATCTGGCGGGCCCAGCCCGCCAGCGCCCCTGTGGTCCGGCCGCCTTTTCGGGCCAGATCCTCCTGCCCCCCTCGCGTAAAGGCCCCCGAGCGTCGCCTTGACAGATCCACCCCGCCTGCCGTACCCTGCTAGCAGTTCAGCCACTTACTCCAAGGGCCCTCTTCCCCGCTCGCTGTTGCGGTTCGATGTGCAATGGGTGCCCTGCCGATCTGGGCACTATTGCATAGAATCCCCGCTAGGATCATAAAGTGGATAGTTCCCAATGAGAATTGCGGCACTGCCGGGCGGCAACTTGACACGGATGGTATACTCATTTACCAATGGGGATCATGGGTGTCAGCACTGAGCAGACGCCTGTTGCGGCGTTGATCGTGGCGAAGCACATTCTGCTACTGCGGGATAGGGTCGACACCACGCCCATGCATGTGCTCAAGCTGGTATATCTGTGCCATGGGTGGATGCTGGGAATCCACGACACTCCGCTCATTGCTGAGCCTGTGGAGGCATGGCCGTACGGTCCCGTCGTGCCGACGGTGTACCACCGATACAAGAGGTACGGTAATGGGATCATCGTCGAGAGCGTGGCGGACCGAAGTGAGGACTTGACGCCCACGATGAGCGAACTGATCAAGTCCATAGAAGGTGTATACCGCCCATGTTCGGCTTTTCAACTCTCCGCTCTGACCCATCAGCCTGACACACCTTGGGACCTCACGCGCCGTGAAAAGGGAATTGGATCAGTGATTTCGAATGAACTGATCCGAGACCACTATCGGGGCCTGCTGGAGTGATAAACCCCATTGAGAGAGCCCGGCAAGCACTTGAAGAAGCGTTACAGCGCCTTCCGGGCGAACCCGAAGGTGCTCATTTTACAATCGAACAGCTCGACTTAATGGTTGCGGAAGCGGTTTCCCGGGAACTTGACAAACGCAGTAAGGAGCGCTGGGAGTTTGTCTGGAAGATGATCCAGCGCACAGGATGGATCATCGCTCCCATTGCCGGCTCTGCCGTGATTTGGCGCACCTGCGCATGAGCACTTCAGATCGCCCAACTGGCCGACAGAACTTCGGCCTGCACCAGAACGGTCCGGGTCGCCGACTCCTGCTTGTCCTTGTCCGGCGGATAGCCGTGCCTCTGGAGGACGCGCTTCCCAAGGCGGCGGAGATTGGCGCGGACATTCAACCGTCGCGTCTAGTTGATGGTGACGCCCCCAAGTCTGTGCCACCGCCGATAGTTCGCAAATGCAGCGCAACTCGCAGGATCCGTCTGGGAGGGAATTCTTCCGGAACGATCAAGGGTCCATGGCCGCCGGTGCGATTGCACCTGTCGTGACCAAGGGAAGTGGTCGGGCTGGAGGACAAGACGGCCCGTGTCCCCGGACACGCTCGACGCCGTTTGCGAAGTCCGCTTCCGGATCGACCGGCGTAGGCCCCTGCCGAGTCGCAGTGGCCAGCCACGCCAGCCGGTGCTGAACTCTGGCCTACCAGCTCCGTGGCAGTGTCAGCCGGCGGCGATCACAACCCATTCCAGCCTCTCGCTGACACGGATGCTGGACCCAGGCACCAACGTGCGCCTCGTCTACGAACCCCCTCCTGCCGCCCCGAACGGACCACCCGCTAGTTTCGCGGACGCTGTCGGTTCCTCCGAACAGCGACATCCATAAAGTGGTCAATCCCTTGCCGGTTGCACAAGGAAGCGCAACAGAGGGCGGATTGGGCCTAAGGTCCTGATGGGCCTATCCTAGTGTCTACCGTTAGAAATGTGTTGACATCGGATCGGGGTTCTGGCACCGTCGTTGCAGACTCGAGAGGCAGAGATGGCCAATCAACCTACGCGAGTATCCCCCCAAATTGCGGACCCGCTACGCCAGCAACTGAACCGCTGGCTGCGACGGCAGAAGACCTCGCAGGCGCTGGCCTTGCGGGTGCGCATCATCCTTCATTCAGCCCAAGGCCACAGCGATCAGTGAGTCGCAGACAGATTGCATCCCACCCGCATCACGGCCGGGAAATGGCGGCGACGGTTCCTGGAGCACGGCTGCGACGGCTGGCTGGACAAACCCCGCTCAGGTGCGCCGAGGACGGTGACGGATGCCGATGGGGAGCAGGTCGTGGTACGAACCTTGCAGACACGTCCCCGAGGGGCAACCCAGTGGAGCCGCAAGTTGATGGCCCAAGCCTCCGGACTGAGCCCCTCCACCCTCGGCCGCATCTGGCGTGCATTCGGGCTCCAGCCACATCGGAGCGAGACATTCAAGTTGTCGCAGGACCTGCAGCTTATGCAGAAAGTGCCGGATATCGTGGGTTTGTACATCCATCCGCCCGAGCGCGCAGTGGTGCTTTGTGTGGATGAGAATTCACAAATCCAGGCCCTGGACCGCACCCAGCCGGTCTTGCCGATGCAACCGGGAGTCCCCGAGCGGCAGACCCACGACGACCAACGCAAGGGGACGACCTCCCTGTTCGCGGCCCTGCATATCGCGACCGGTGAGGGGACCGGCAAGGGCTATCGACGCCACCGCGCCGTGGAGTTCAAGAAGTTCCTGGCGCTGATCGACAAGGTGGTGCCAGAGACCCACGATGGGCATCGGGTCCTCGACAACTACGGGACCCATAAGTCAGCGCAGATCCAGAGCTGGCTGCGGCGGCGGCCGCGCTACCACCTGCACTTCACGCCGACTAGTGTTCTGTCACTGTCGAATTCGCGGGTAGGGCTTGGGTCGGTGCAGCGTGAACGGCGAAATACCAGCTGCCGATAACAGTTGTACGTCCGCTGCCGTTAACTCCAAGATCAACCTGTGACGGAACACTAGTGCCTCGTGGTTGAATCAGGTGGAGCGTTGGTCTGCCGAGATCACGCGGCGGCGGATTCGCCAGGACCGCGCCCAAGACGGCACGCTGGACACCTACCTGCGGCAGCGCTGCAAGGCCAGCCGCGGCTGCATCCCGGGCCGCAGGGGCATCAGCGAGCGCCCCGCGATCGTCGACTCGAAGCAGCGCTGCGGGGACTGGGAGGCCGACACGATCCTCGGCAAGGCCCATCAGGGAGCCGCCGTCACGCTGGTGGCACGGAAGTCGAAGTACCTGCTTGCTCAGACTGTGAGCCGGAAGACCGCCGCCCTGGTGGACGACGCGATGCAGAACCTGCTGCGGCCCTTCTCGGCCCTGGTCCTGACCGTGGCCTGCGACAAGGGGAAGGAGTTCGCCGGCCACCGCCAGACCGCCGAAGCGCTCGACACCGACATCTTCTTTGCCCTGCCCTACCGCTCCTGCGAGCGAGGCCTCAACGAACATACCAACGGCCTGCTGCGCCAGTTCGTGCCCAAGACCGAGAACCTGCGCACACTCGACCCGCAACGGCTGCAGGAAGCCATCAACCGGCTCAACCACCGCCCCCGCAAGGTGCTTGGCTAACGCACCCCGTAGGAGGTCTTCCGCGACGACTGTCTTGCTGTCTTGCGGCCGGCATCGACCCGCCACCCGCAGCCCCCGACCCCGTTCCTCTCTGATCGGGGCCGCAACGCGGCCCTCCCCGACGCACTTGCCCCTCTCGATCTGGCGGGCCCAGCCCGCCAGCGCCCCTGTGGTCCGGCCGCCTTTTCGGGCCAGATCCTCCTGCCCCCCTCGCGTAAAGGCCCCCCGAGCGTCGCCTTGACAGCTCCACCCCGCCTGCCGTACCCTGCTAGCAGTTCAGCCACTTACTCCAAGGGCCCTCTTCCCCTCTGTTGCGGTTCGATGTGCAATGGGCGTCTCCGTCGCCCTCACTGAAACGGGCCGCCCTTCGCTGAGTTCCAGCCTCGCCTGTCTCGCGGCTCCGGCCTTCGGAGCGCCGCCTTGACAGCCCCACCACCGTTGCCGTACCATGCTCTTGATTCGACCACTAGATCTGAATCACCTTCCCCCCGCAGACGCACTTCGATGTGCAATGGACGTTCCCAACGATCAGCATGACCGTGATTCGACTCCTCTTCGCAACGTGCGTCACTGGCATCGCAGTCTTCGGGGCGGAGTGGCTGACTGACGGAGGCAACCCCGAAAGGACGGCCTGGCAGAAAGATGAACGGTTCTTCACGGCCGAGAACGTCAGCGAAACGAAGCTCCTCTGGAAGGTCCGTCTGAACAACGAGCCGCGTCAGATGCACGCTCTATTGCCGGCCTTGATTGCGGAGAACGTACGCACGGCAAGCGGTCCGAGGGAGATCGTTCTTGTAGCTGGTGTATCGGACAATCTCCATGCGATCGACGCGGTCGACGGGCATTTGATCTGGTCGCGCCAGTTCGACAGGGAGTGGGAGCCCGACTCGAACGGGCGGCCGCCCTACCTGCTGTGCCCCGGGGGCATGACAGCGACGCCGGTGATTGGACGTGGCGAGGAAGAAGGTGAATATATCGTCTATGCCGCTTCCTGGGATGGGCGGCTTCGGAGACTGAACCTTGCAAACGGTGAATCCCTGTTCCCCCCCGCGAAATTCATGCCACCCAACGGCAAGCCGTACGCGCTGAACCTTGTTGACAACGTGATCTACACCCACACCGCCCAGCGTTGCGGAGGGAACCCGAACATGGCCTACGTCTACGACCTCGGCACAGACCGGGTAGGAAGCTGGGGACCTGCGGGAGGTGGCATGTGGGGCAGGACGGGCCCCGCGATCAGTGCCAGCAAGGTCATGTACACGGGCACCGGGGATGGCGTCTGGGACCCCGAAAACGGCGTGTTTGGCAACGGCATCGTGGGACTGCAGATGGACCCTGCGACGGGAGTCCTCGAACTCTATGACTACTACGGCCCGTCGAATGCCGAATGGCTGTTCAAGCGGGATCTGGACATGCAGGTCACGC
Organism: Bryobacterales bacterium; assembly: GCA_965205085.1. GTDB lineage: Bacteria > Acidobacteriota > Terriglobia > Bryobacterales > UBA6623 > VXMF01. Next base: position 319,880 of record OZ242039.1, read on the forward strand.
CTGCAATCTTCCGGTACAAGGGGCGGGAACTGATGGTCGACGCCGGCAAGGAATGTGTGATCTACCTCATGGACCTCGAATCCATCGGCGGAGACGATCACAGAACGCCCCTATACCGGTCGCCGCTGGTCTGCAACGAAGAAGTCAATTTCGCATCGGCAGGGGTCTGGGGGGCGATGGCCAGTTGGGAAGACACGGACGGCACTGTCTGGGTGCTTTCGCCAATCTGGGGCCCGAAGCACTCCGAGTTCCACGCGCCGATCGAGTATGGAGAGGTTACGGAAGGGGCGATCGTAGCCTTCACTGTTGAAGAAACGGAGGCTGGCGGAACATGGCTCGCTCCGGCTTGGATCTCCCGCGACATGAACCGAGCCGAGCCGCCCATCGTCGCCAACGGCATCGTCTTCGCTTACGGCAACGGTGAGGATACCCACCAGGCCATGCCCGATGTCGGTCTTACAAATACAGCCGAAGAGCGGATTGCGGGCTCTACGAACGCCGTGTTGTACGCTCTGGACGCCCGGACCGGGAAAGAACTATGGTCGAGCGGGGACCAGATAGCTAGCTGGAATCACTGGGGAGGAATCTCGGTCGCGAACGGGCGAGTTTACATCGGTACGTTTGACGGTTACCTCTATGCGTTCGGAATCGAACGCTGAGTCAATTGCTCCCGGAACTCCCGATGGGGCTCCTTGCGCACTGTCATATATGCTGGTGCCATGTTCCCGCACAGTCGCTCGAACATGATTGCGGTTCCGAACCGCCACGCCAGCGAGACGCCGGCAGTTCCTGCCAGTATCTCTACTCCGCAGCCTGAGGCAGGCGTCTGGCTGGTGCGCGCAGCTGGAACGGCATGGGGCCTACTCGCCATGGGGTCATTGCTTGCTGCGCAGCCCGTGCTGGTGTTGGATGATCCGGTAGCGCCTCCCGCATGGGCACTGGCCGAGCGACTCCTTATCGATAGCGCCTCGGACGGAGCGCAAGCCTTCTTTGAGCGCTTTGTGGATGACCGTGGATACCTGAAATGCGTCGAGCGGTGGGGAGGCAATGACGGTCCGGACGATGCTATGGAGAACTTTGGGGGCTGGACACTGCTATACGCGCTGGGCGGGGCCGATTCTGTCGCCGACCTGTACAAGCGTGCTTGGGAGGGCCATATCCGCCAGTACACCGAGGCACGCGTTGCAGGAATCGAAATGGCCGAGCTTGGAATGTACTGGCGGGAGTTTGTGACCTCGTTTGACTGGGAACACACGGGAGAGGCGCTGGCTGCGTTTCATCTCTACGGATTCGCAGCACCCAGGGATCCGGTATATCGCACCAGAGTGACTCGTTTCGCCGATTTCTACACGGGCGATGACCCCGAAGCTGACAACTACGACCCGAAGCTGCGGATCATCAAGAGCCTCCACAACGGCAGTCGCGGAGCGAAGCTGACGCCGGCGACCGAAACGGATTGGGGTGGTTCGCCGGTAGACGGTGCACCCGAGCGTCTGACTCGCTATTCCACTGCGTCGAATATTCGGGGGGATCACCCGCTCAACCTCTGCGCTACCGCTCTTGGCTTCAACGCCTTTGCGCTAACCGGAGATCGGCGGTACCGCGACTGGGCCGTGGAGTACGCTCGAGCCTGGCGGGAACGGGTGGCGGCCAACGGCGGAAACATTCCGACCAACGTCGGTTTGGATGGGTCTGTTGGCGGGGAATGGGCGGGTAATTGGTACGGCGGGGTGTTCGGGTGGAACTTCTGGCCTCAGTCTGACGGACGCAACTACTTCATCCGGGGGCCTCGGATAGCCTTCGGTATCGGGGTGCTGCTCACGGGCAATCGAGGCTTCATGGAACCGCTGCGGCAACAGATCGCTAACCTGTATGCAGCAAAGCGGTCAGACGGGGACCGAGTTCTGCTGCCCAGAAAGTACGGCGAGAATGGCTATTACGGTTACACGCGGAACCAGCATCTGGACGTCCAGCGGGACATCTATCTGTTCACGCACGATCGGGCAGGCCTTGATGGACTGGCGGGCGATCCCTGGATCCGATACCTTGACGGAAACCACCCCGGCTATCCGATCCAGGCGTTGCGGTCTGACCTGGCTTCGGTCCGGAGGCGCCTCGATGCCATGCGGGACGACGACTCGGTCGATTACCAGCGTCCTTCCGACTACACGCAGCGCTTCAACCCTGCACTCACGAATTCGCTCGTCGAACTCGCTCTTGGCGGGAATCCGCCAGGCCGGGCTGGCAACATCCTGCACACCCGTCTGTTCTACTATGATCCGACCCGGTCACGGCCCGGGCTGCCGGAGCAGGTGGCCGCCCTCGTTGACACCATCGGTCCCTCGATGGTTGGTGTCCGCTTGGTGAACCTGGACCCGGTGAGGGAAGGGAGGGTGACGGTTCAGGGTGGAGCATATGGGGAACATCGTTTCACCGATGTGCGTGTCGGTAATGCTTCCGTTCGGGTAGGAGGGAATCGCTTCGAGATCCTCCTTGAGCCAGGTGCCGGTGGGGCTCTCGAGATTGGCATGAGGTTGTTCGCGAATCCCCCAGCTTTTCGACCTCTACCGTGACTAGGCGTGAACACGGGCAGCACTTGCCTTTGGGAGTGCGCAGCACGGCCCGACCGGTGGGTGGACATGGCCCTCGCCGTCGCCTGCAGTGCTGGACCTGTCGCTTTGGCGACGAATCGTCCCCGATGTGACGCCGGACGCGACCGAACCCCTGGCAGCCGCCGGAAAAATCGGGACTGAACACCCGCTCAGCTTCCCGGCGGCTGGTCGGCCTCCTCTGGGCTCGGTGGCGAGAGTGAAGGGTCGATTCGAGGCAGGCCTCCGGGGCCTGCCCTACCGTCCAGCCGGGCCCTTCGGCATCGACCGGGTGGGTTGCAGGTGGCGGGCCCGAAGGGCTTGCTGACTGCTGCCCGTGAGCCGGTGGATCGGCGCAATCCTCGCGTTCCTGACCCGTAAGCCGGCCCCGGACCTGCTCCCCGCTTCCGTTGCCTCGCGCACAGTCTGGATGGCCGGCCTCGCCGCATGGCTCTCACGCTGATCCCGTGGATGCTCCACTGGTTCAGTTCGGTAAGACGAATTCACGGTTCGCCTCCGCCCGGTTCCGGAACCCGACCGGCCCAGCGTCGTGTGTCCGGACCTCAACCGGCACTGAATGTCGCCGACCGCCCCGTCTCAGGGTCTCAGGACCGCTGGTGCCGGATCCCGAACCTCGCCTGGAGGCCTCTGGCCGCGGCCCCTGGCGTCGTGGTCCCCGAGTTCGGACCGCGCCATGTCGGCAAGCGCCGTCAGATCTTCGACGACATCGGGGCGCGCGGCAGCCAGGTCGGCGCGACTGCCCGGGTCCGTAATCACATTGAAGAGCATGGGCCTGTCTAGGTCTTCCGGCCCGAAATGTGGATGTCGCGAAGCCGGTTCCTTCAACGGAAGGAACAGCTTCCACGGGCCGGACCGGACGGCCTGCAGTTGCCGCTGTTGATAGTAGAAGAGGTCTGTGCGCGGGGAGTGGCCGAGGCCTCGTCCCAGCAGCGCGTCGCTCACGTCCAGTCCGTCTATCGGCAGATCGCCCGGATGGGCAGTCCCTGCTATCGACGCGAGCGTAGGAAGCATGTCGATCAGGCTCATGAGTCCGTCTGTCGATGAGTCCCCCCTGACCGTGCCCGGCCACCATACAATGCCCGGAACGCGAAACGCCCCTTCCGCTGTCGTATAGCCTCGTCCGTGAAGGGGACGGTTGCTTCCCCGGGCCGGGCTCGTGATCTCGCGGGCGAGCGGAGCGCCGTTGTCTGATGTCCACAGTACGAGTGTCCGCCGGTCCAGGCCGGTCTCGACAAGCTTGTCGAGAATCTGCCCCGTCGACCAGTCGAGTTCTTCCACCGCGTCTCCCCAAACCCCGTTGCGACTCTTGCCGAGGAATCCTGCGCTGGCGAATGGAACCCGTTCACTGCCCGGCATCGCATGGGAGAGCAAGAGGAAGAATGGACGGTCCCGATTCGCTTCGATGTACGCCAGGGCTCGTTCCGTGTAGCGCTTTGTGAGCAGGTTGCGGTCGGCTGGAGCCTCGATGACTCTCTCGTCTTCCATGAGCGGTAACGGGGGCCAGGTGTGGCCTTGGAAGCGCGGCTGGTTGCGACCTCGCTCCTGCGTCATGTCGTCGCTGTAGGGAATCCCGAAGTAGGAATCGAATCCATGCCGGGTGGGCAAGAACGCGGGTTGGTCGCCAAGGTGCCATTTGCCGATGATGCTTGTCGCGTATCCATGGTCCCGCAGCAATTCCGCGATCGTTGTCTCCGAGGCGTTGATTCCATAAGGCGATACCGGTCGAAGCACGTGACCGTCCCTCGGCGTGTCGTGCAGGCCCACCCGCTGGGCATAGCACCCTGTCAGCAGACTGGCTCTTGATGGCGTGCACACGCCGGCGCTCGAATAGAAGTGGGTCAGCTTGCGACCTTCCCGGGCCATTCGGCTGAGGTGTGGCGTACGGTGCACCTCGGATCCGAACGGCTCCGTGTCTCCGTAGCCAAGGTTGTCGCAGAGCAGAATGATGAAGTTGGGTGGCTGCCCTGATGCGAGGGTGCATCCGGCCAGCCACGCGACGGCCAGTGCGGGGTAGCGTCGGCGCGTCACGAGAACATCGATTCGATGACCGTTCCGCCAAAGTCGGTCAGTTTCTCGTGGCGGCCGTTATGCAGGTACCAGAGACGGTGTTGGTCAAGGCCGAGGGCATGCAGGATGGTGGCGTGGAAGTCGCGCATGTTGTATGGCTTGTCGACCGCCCGAAGTCCGAATTCGTCGGTCTCCCCGATCGACTGGCCGCCTCGGACCCCCCCACCGGCGAACCACATCGTGAATCCGTGCGGGTTGTGGTCCCGTCCGTTTCCACTCTCCGATGTCGGCAGACGACCGAACTCCGCGCCCCAGATCACCAAGGTCCTCGCGAGCAGCCCGCGCTGCTTGAGATCCTGGAGCAACGCGCCGACCGGCTGGTCACTGTGGCCGGCCATCTTCTCGTGGTTCTCCCGGAGGTGCCTGTGGGCGTCCCACTGCATGCTGATCGGACCGCCGCCCGAGTACACCTGAATGAACCTGACTCCGCGTTCGACGAGCCGGCGAGCGAGCAGCAGACGCGTACCGAACTCGCGCGTCGGTTCGCTGTCCAGCCCGTAAGAACGTTTCGTCGACGGCGATTCCGCCGTAAGGTCGACAGCCTCCGGGGCGTGAGCCTGCATACGGAAGGCGAGTTCGTACGCCGCGATGCGGGCCTGCATCTCGGTGTCATCCTCTCCGGCGTCGAACCTGTTCATCGCCTGGAGCAGGTCCAGCATCGACCTCTGGCGCTGGGATGTCATTCCATCCGGCCGCTGCAGATGCAGAATGGGATTGGGGCCGGGGCGGAGCAATGTCCCCTGATAGACCGATGGCAGGAATCCCTGGCTCCAGCACGAGGTGCCGCCCTCGGGTGTGCCCTCGGGCTGGGGCATGACCACATAGGCCGGGAGGTTCTCGGTTTCGCTGCCGAGACCGTAGGTCACCCATGAGCCGACACTGGGGTGCGTCGCGAACAGACGGCCGTTGTGAACCTCGTACATCGCCGGAGCGTGCACCACACTCCGTGTGAAGAACGACCGCACAAAGCAGATGTCATCGACGTGTTGGGCGACGCTGGGGAAGAGTTCGGAAACAGGCAGCCCGCTTTGCCCGTACCGCCGGAAGCCCCAGGGCGTACCCAGGATTGGATTGCTGCCGTCGGTGAACTGGCCGCCTACCGTCCCGAAACTCTCCGGCATCCTTTGCCCGGCACGCTGGCCAAGAAGCGGCTTCGGGTCGAACGTGTCCATCGAACTGGGTGCGCCGACGTTGAATATGAAGATCACCGCATCCGCCGTGGGCCGGAAATGGGGAGACCGTGCCGCCAGCGGGTTCGCTGCGTCCGCACCCCACCCGGAACGGGCCAGCAAGTCCTGAACGGCAATCGCACCGAATCCGTTTGCGGCCCGCAGGAGCATGTCGCGGCGCGACCAGCCGGGCCTGGCTGTCGCCGCACTATGGTCGGTAGACAAACTCATTTCGATTCAGCAGGGCGAGAGCGAAATCGACCAGGGCCTCCGGACGCGTGTCCAGGAATTCCGCAGCCAGATCCCTCTCCACGTCTGTTGGAGTGCGTGCAAGGGTCAGTTCGAACGCCGCCTGAATCGGGCAGGCTGTTCCATCACTTCCACACTGCTTGCGAATCCGGTCGGCCAGCGCGCGCGCCTGCGCCTGCATGAAGTCGCTGTTCAGCAGGGTTAGCGATTGCAACGCATGGATGGACGTGTGCCTGACCGAACACGAGGTCATGGTGTCGGGCTGGTCGAAGTTTGCGAGAAACGGCAGTCGTACGGTCCTCTTGTTGAGCAGATACAAGCTTCGCCGATCATGTTGCGAAGGGTCCGGAGTTACGGGCCAGAGGTTATCCGGCTCCGCCTCCGTGAAGATCAGGTCGTAGACCTCCCGTTCGATGGGGATCCGGACCGGCTTGCCGCCGACGGATGCATTGAGGCGGCCCGATGCCGCCAGCGCGCTGTCGCGGATCGCCTCGCCCGACAGACGCCGCCGATGAGCACGCCAGTACCATTGGTTGTCCGGGTCAAGCGCGGCGTTGTCCGGGTCAATGTCGGCGGACTGCCTGTAGGCATGCGAGAGGACGATCAGGCGGTCGATCGCCTTCACGCTCCAGCCGTCCCGCACGAATCGGGTTGCCAGCCAGTCCAGCAGCTCCGGGTGGGACGGCATTCCCCCGAGGACGCCGAAATTGTTGGGGTCGGCCATCAGTCCCCGTCCCATGCGGAACTCCCAGATCCGATTCACCATGACCCGCGCGGTAAGAGGGTTCCCGCCCGACGTGAGCCACCTGGCCAGTGCCGTCCTCCGCCCATGCGTCCCTTCAGGCGCCTCGAAACCGAGTGAACCGAGGATGTTGGGAAATCCGGGGGTGACGGGGGCACCCTTGCGGCGGTAGTCGCCACCCCCGAGGATATAGGTGCCGGGATCCTCCCCCCGGTTCTCCACGGCGAACGCAGCCCGTGGCGGATCGGGTCGCCCGAGTTCGAGAGCGTGCAGGCGATCACGAAGGGCCCGTCTCCGCCGCTTGACCTCATCCGGGAGGAGGGGCAGGATCTCGTACCAGACCGGCTTGACCTGCGAGTTGGCCTCCTTGGTCAGCCTGTCCTGCTCTTCGGTACGCTTCTCCTTGGGAACAGCCAGCGCCGCCCGGAACTCGGGCTCCAGTTCGGCCAGCTTCCGTTCGCGAACCAACGCTGCAAAAGGGGCCTCGATCTCCTTCAGTCGGTCCTTGATCGGCTGAACCGTGTCTTCATGCAGGGTCGCGGCCTCTTCCTGGGCGGCAGTCTCCCTTACCGTCGCCGTCGACACATCCTTGAGGTCGGTTGCGCCGAAAAACGCTTCCAGCCGGTAGTAGTCCCGCTGCGTGATCGGGTCAAATTTGTGGTCGTGACAGCGGGCGCACTGGACAGTCAACCCCAGCAGGGCCTGGCCAACGCCGAGCGCCATTTCGGTCACCACCTCCTGACGCGCCTCATCCTTGTCCTGGTTGCCCCCGACCACATGTCGCGGTCCGGCACCGTGGAAACCGGTTGCCTTCAATGCCTCGATGTCTCCCGGAAACAGTTCATCGCCAGCAACTTGCTCCTGTACGAAGCGGTCGAACGGCTTGTCCTCGTTGAACGATCGCACGACATAGTCCCGATATCGCCAGCCGTGCTCGCGATATCCGTCCCGCTCGAAGCCGTCCGAGTCCGCGTACCTCACGACATCAAGCCACTTCAAGGCCCAGCGCTCTCCGTAATGTGGGGAGGCCAGCAACGACTCTACGAGTCGGACATACGCATCCGGGAGATCGTCACTCAGGAACGAGTGTCTCTGCTCGCGTGTCGGCGGCAAGCCTGTGAGGTCAAGACAAATGCGCCGGAGCAGGCTTTCCTTCGCGGCTCCATCGGACGGTGCCAGTGCGTTCGCTTGCAGACGATTCAGGACGAACGCGTCGATCGGGTTCCGTGTCCGGTTCGACGATGTCTCAGGTGGGCTGGGGGCGCTCGGGGCCCTGAAAGCCCAGTAGCCGCCCGCTGCCTGCCCGGCGGTGTCGGATGCAGCAGCGCTCGCTGCTGTCGATGGCCCGACCCAGGCCCAGCAGGCCGTCAGGAGCACTGCCAGTCCGCGATCCACGGCTATATTATAAGAGTCTGCAAGAGGCGCGGTCGCAGGCCCAGACGGCGATTGGTGCTAGTGTTGTATCTCTGGGGTGGGTCTGCGCCGGTGCCCGGTGCCAGTAGGAGTTAATGGCCGTAGGTCAAGCAGACGAGCAATCCCCGCTGTACTTGCGTCTGGCGGGAATCCTTCCCGCAGCGCTGTTCGTTTGGCTCCTGTCGATGGTCCCTTCCGTCTCGCAGGGGGGCGAGCACTATTGGGCCGTCGAGTGGCTTCCCCAGCTAGGCATTGCGCTGAGTCTTCGTGTCGATGGACTCTCCCTGTTGTTCGGCCTGTTGATCACAGGTATCGGGAGCTTCATCCTGCTCTACGCTACCGGGTACATGCGAGGTGCCCGGCAGCTGGGGCGCTTCACCCTCTTTCTTGTTTCGTTCATGCTCTCGATGCTCGGCCTCGTGCTGTCGGACAACCTGATAGCGCTGTTCGTCTTCTGGGAACTGACCACCGTTACGTCGTTCCTGCTGATCGGCTACTCGCATGAGGATCCCGTGGCGCGGCGGTCGGCGCTCCAGGGCCTGCTCGTCACAGGGGCCGGCGCGTTGGCCATGCTGGCCGGCTTCGTGCTCCTGGGCCATGCGACGGGGACCTATAGCTTGCGAGAGATGCTCTCGGAACCGGGCGGGCTGCCCGGCCATCCCCATTACGCCGCCATACTCGTGCTGATTCTGGCCGGGGCGTTCACCAAGTCGGCTCAGTTCCCGTTTCATTTCTGGCTTCCCAACGCGATGGCCGCGCCCACGCCCGTTTCCGCGTACCTGCACTCGGCCACAATGGTGAAGGCTGGCGTCTTCCTCCTGGCGCGACTCAGCCCCGTTCTTGGGGACACGGAGGCCTGGACGGTGGCCCTGACCGTGACAGGCGCTGTCACGGCCGTGTACTCGTCGGCTGTCGCATTCACGAAGACCGATCTCAAGCAGATCCTTGCCTACACGACCGTGATGGCTTTGGGGATTTGTGTCATGTTCATCGGGCTCCCCGCCGCCCACGGGCATGGCGAGCCGCACCTCGGCATGATCGCCGCGATTACCTTCGTCTTCATCCACGCGCTGTACAAGGCTGCGCTGTTCATGGTGGCCGGCACGATCGACCACTCGGCCGGCACCAGGGACCTGCGGCTACTGGGAGGCCTGAGGAAGGTGATGCCGTGGACGTTCGCGGCCGCACTGCTGGCGGCGCTCTCGATGGCGGGGATGCCTCCGTTCATCGGTTTCATCGGTAAGGAGCTCCTTTACGAGAGCGCCATTGCGTCGCCGGAAGCCCTCTTCGCCGCCGTAGCCGCAGTTGCGGCCAACGCAATGGTTGTGGCTGCCGCCATCCTGGTCGTGGCGGTTCCGTTCGGCGGAGAGCCCCGAGAATCGTTGAAGTCCACCCACGAGGGCGGTTGGACTCTCTGGATCGGCTCGCTCGTCCTCGGTGTCGTCGCGTTAGCCGCAGGGCTGGTTCCCCAGCCGGTCTTCGACTCTCTCCTCCTTCCGGCCGCCGGAGCCGCAATCGGCTCCGTGCCCGAGTTCAAGGCGGGGCTATGGCACGGCGTCAACCTGCCGCTACTGCTCTCCGTCGCCACCGTAACCGCGGGAGTGTTGCTGTTTTGGCAACGCTCGATAGCCCGGCGCGGACTGGAACGAGGTCTGGCATTGACCCCGGTTACGGGTGACCGCGCCTATGAAGCTGCCATGGACGGTATCGCCCGGTTCTCCGTCTGGCAAACCCGTCGCCTCCAGTGCGGCATCCAGCGCCGCTACCTCCTGACAGCCTTTGCGGTTCTCGGCTTGAGCCTGGCGATCACTCTGGTAGTCAAGGATGCCGTCGTGCTGCCTTCCGCCATTCCGGACGCGAACTTCATCGATTGGGCGCTGGCCGCCCTCATCTCCGTCGCTGCGCTCATCACGGTTCGTGCGAGGTCTCGCCTGCTGGCGATCTGCGCCCTGGGTGTGGCCGGAACGGGGACGGCGCTCATTTTCCTGGTCTATGGCGCGGTCGATGTGGCCATGACCCAGTTGATGGTCGAAACGCTGGTTGTCGTGATCGTTGCGATGGTACTGCTGAAGCTCCCTGGATTCCGGAACGAAGTCCGCCAGAGCAGACCGGGGAGATGGCGCGACCGGATCGTGGCGGCCACGGTCGGTGTGTCGGTCACCTCGGTGCTACTCTCCGTCACGTCGTCAACGTCGGAGCGATCCCTGACAGATCGATTCACGGAGATCGCGTACCCGGAAGGATTCGGCCGGAACGTGGTGAACGTGATTCTGGTCGACTTCCGGGGGTTCGACACCATGGGGGAGATCACGGTGCTCGCGATCGCAGCGATCGCCGGATACGGTCTGATCCAGTGGAAGCGGTCCGCATTCGACAGGGCCCGGAAAGATCAGGCGGGCCGGACCGATGCCACGGCTGAAACCGGATTGGAGGAATCGCTGTGAACACGCTGATCCTGCGTGAGACGACCCGGGTCCTCGTGGCGCTGATGCTTGTTTTTTCCGTGTTCGCGCTCCTGCGTGGCCACGACCTGCCAGGTGGCGGGTTCGTAGGCGGGCTGATTGCTTCGATCGCCTTCTCTCTGTACGTTTTCGTGGCGGATGCTCCTGCCGTCCGTCGCCTGTTGCGGGTCGATCCACGATATATCGTTGCCACCGGGCTCGGGCTGGCCGTTCTGTCGGGGCTCGTCAGTGCGGTTGCAGCAGGAGCGCCCTTCCTGACCTCCGCCTGGGGGACGGTCGGGGCAGCCAAGATCGGAACCCCGTTGTTCTTCGACGTCGGAGTCTACCTGGTGGTGAGCGGGGCCGCGCTGACGTTTGTTCTGGGGATCAAGGAGCAGAAATGACAGTCTGGTGGCTTGGTCGGGACCGGCAAGGAGCCTGAGGCGTGGAGACGATCATCGCAGTTCTGGTGGGCATCCTCATGGCGTGCAGCGTCTACCTCATGCTTAACCCGAACCTGGTTCGCTTCATCCTGGGGCTGGCTCTGATCTCGCACACCGCGAACCTGCTCATCTTCGCCAGCGGGGGCATGGCGAGTTCCATGGGGCACTCCCTGGCGGATGGAGCAGCCGGCCTTGCCCGGGTCGAGTCCGATGCCGTGGCCCAGGCGCTGATCCTGACCGCGATCGTCATCTCGTTCGGCATCCTGACTTTCGCTTTGGTGCTGGCGTTCCGTGTCTATCAGATGCTGGAGACCGTCGATACCGACACCATGCGGATTGCGGAGCCCGTGTCCGCGGACGGTGACCGGCCCCGCGACGGATCGGTTGGACGCCAATGAGCTGGCTTGTCGTTGGTCCGATCGTCTTTCCCCTGGTCGCCTCGATCCTGGCTGGAGTGCAGGTGGGCTCCAGTCGCAGGCGGCAGGCCATCAGTGTCACTGCAGGGGTCGTTCTGCTGGGAAACGCCGCCGCCTTGATGGTGCGGGTGACCCAGGATGGCGTGGTCGCGGTCCAGGTCGGCAACTGGCCTGCACCCTTCGGCATCACGCTCGTGGCCGACTACCTGAGTGCAGCCATGGTGCTGATCACGGCCATCATCGGGCTGGCCACGATCGTGTACGCCCTGGGAGACGTGGAGAGGCGAGGGTTGTACATGATCTTCCATCCGCTTGTGCTGGTCCTGCTTGCCGGCGTTTGCGGAGCCTTTCTTGCCGGCGACATATTCAACCTGTACGTGTGGTTCGAGGTGATGCTGATCGCATCCGTAGCGCTGCTCGTTGTGGGCGGAACTCCGGCTCAGGTCGACGGTGCCGTCCGCTATACGGCCCTCAGCCTGATGGCCACCATCTTCCTGCTCACAGGCATCGGGCTGCTGTATGGCCTCACCGGCACGCTCAACATGGCGGACCTGCACCTGCGGGTCCAGGAGGTGGACGGCCAGGGCACACTGACGGCGATCGCAGTCGTCTTCATCGTGGCCTTCGGGATCAAGTCGGCGGTGTTTCCGCTGTTCTTCTGGCTTCCGGCCAGCTACCACACGCCCAAGTTTGCGGTTTCGGCGATCTTCTCCGGGTTGTTGACGAAGGTCGGTGTCTATGCCCTGATGCGGACGTTCACGCTGATCTTCACCAACGATGTGGCCTTCACCCACGAGATTCTGCTGTGGGTGGCCGGCCTGACGATGGTAACGGGCGTGGTGGGGGCCGCATCGCAGAACGAGCTTCGCAGGATCCTCTCCTTCCACATCGTGAGCCAGATCGGGTACATGATCCTCGGGATCGCTCTGTTCACGCGGCTGGGTCTGCTGGGAGGGATCTTCTACGTCGTGCACCACATCGTCGTGAAAGCCAATCTCTTCTTCGTTGCCGGAGTGGTGCACCGGGCAGGCGGTTCGTCGGAGCTGCAGCTGCTCGGCGGACTCTACCGCAATTCGCCGCTGCTGGCAGCGTTGTTCTTCGTCCCGGCCTTCTCGCTGGCCGGGTTCCCGCCTCTGTCCGGATTCTGGGCGAAGTTTCTGCTGATAAGGGCTTCGATCGAGGCGGACGAGTTCGTGATCGCCGGGGTCGCCTTGGTGGTCGGTTTGCTGACGGCCTATTCCATGACCAAGATATGGCTGAGCGCATTCTGGAAGGCGCGCCCGGCGGATGCTCCGGAGCCATTGCCCATGACCCGGCAGAAGCGTGCCTTTCTGGTTCTGCCGGTGGCTGGACTGGCGACGATCACGCTCTCGATCGGCTTGTTCGTCGAGCCGTTCTATGCGTTTGCCGATCGCGCTGCGCGTCAGTTGAAGGACCCGACCGAGTACATCGATGCCGTGCTCGGTCCCGAAGCGTCCCGGGACCTCGCCGGAAGCCGGTCCGGTGGACAGGGGACTGCACCGTGACGAGTCTGCTGAAGGTCAATCTGCTCTTTGCGGTCGGCTGGTGTGCGTTGTGGGGCGAATTCTCGCTGGCGAACCTGGTATGGGGCTTTCTGGTCGGATTCGGTGCGCTGAGTGTGGCGAGCCCGATGTTCGGGCTGACAGGCTACGCCGGCACCGGGATTCGGATGGCCCGCCTTGGATTGCACTTCCTGTGGGAACTTCTGGTGTCGAGCCTGCAGGTGGCATGGGACGTGCTGACTCCGGCGCATCATGCTCGGCCCGCCATCATAGCCGTTCCACTCGACCTCACGGACCCCACGCACATCACGATCCTCGCGAACCTGATCTCACTGACGCCCGGAACGTTGAGTCTCGACGTCAGCCCGGATAGGGGTACACTCTACGTCCATTGCATGTTCGCGGACGACCCGGACGGAATCCGGCGCCAGATCAAGAGCGGGTTTGAACGCCTGGTGAAGGAGGCAATGAAGTGATCGGTCTCGAAGGCCATGCCCTCGTAGTGGCTTGGGCCATCAACATTTCCGGCCTCCTGATCCTGGCCGGAGCACTGTGTGCCCTGATTCGGCTGGTTCTCGGACCGACGATGCCGGACCGGGTGGTTTCGCTCGATGCCATTACCACCCTCTCGGTGGCCCTGACCGGTCTGTTCTCGGTAGCCAGCCGTCGCCCCGCCTTCATTGACGTGGCCATCGCGCTCGCACTGGTGGCCTTCCTGGCGACCGTAGCCTTCGCGTGGTTTGCGGAGCACCGCACGGGTCAGCTCGGAGGTCGGGGCGAGTCGAGCCATCAAGGAGGGGATGACTGATGCCGGCCGGTGCTTCCTGGGTGGACTGGACCGTGGCCGTGGCGTTGCTAGCGGGCGGCTTCTTCCTGTTCGTGTCAGGTCTCGGAATTCTCCGTCTTCCGGACGTCTTCATCCGCATGCACGCTTCCACCAAGGCGGGTACCCTTGGGGCCGGACTGATCTTTGTCGGCGTCGCCATGGCTTTCCGTGATGTGTCCAGCGTATCGCTGTCGTTGCTGACCATCGTCTTCCTGCTGGTCACCGTACCGGTCGGAGCCCACGCGATCGGCAGGGTTGCCTATCGCATTCGCGTGCCGGCCTGGCACAAGACGCACCTCGACGAGTGGCAAGCGCAGTATGGGCAGGCGCGGGAGGATCGGGAACGCTCCGAGTAGCGCCCGATCGTCCTTCCGGCGGGGCAGTCATCGTCACGCGGTTTGCCGATACGGGGAGTCCGCCACCCCGGCAGGGCACGTCCCTTGCGCACGCCCATTCGGGCAGGGCACGGAGCGTATGGTTGCGAGGCTATCAGGTCGAGGATCAGTCGTCAGGCAACTTGGACTCGGACGGCTCGGGAAGCCAGAAGCTTGCTACAACCCCGATTACGTATGTCCCTGTTCCGACCAACCCTGCCGCCATGGCCAATTTAACGAACTGGCTGTCGCCCGGCGTGTGGTTGGCCAGCGTGGTGGTCAGCATCGCGGCGAAGGTGCCCAGCATCCGGCCCCCGATGTTGGCGGCGAACGATTCCCCGGTTCCCCGCAGGCGTGTCGGATACACCCTGGGCAGGTAGTTGCCCCAGAAGCTGAACTGTGCCACGGTAAACAGTCCCGCCAGGAACATTCCGACCTTGAGCATGTCCAGGTCGCTCGTTGCCGCATAGAAGAACGTCAGCGGAAAGACGATCAACCCGCCGAACTGGAATGATCGGAGCAGGTTTCGCCGGGTCGCCACTGCCACCACCAGCAGTGCCAGCAGGATGCGACCGGCGACCCCGCCGATCTCCTGGATGGCCTGTACGCCCGCCACAACCTTCTCCTGATCCGGCCGGGCAAGCTCCGACACCAGGCCCGGAACGATTCGCGGAACATGCTGAATCGCGCCGAAGGCCGCTCCGTAGCTGCAAGCCATGATGATCGTGGTCACGATCGTCGTCCGCAGCAAGCGGGGACGGAAGAGCTCTCCCACGCTCGGGCGCTGCAACGCCCCGGCGGCCTTTTTCTCGGCCCACATGGGGGACTCCGGCAGGAACGGGCGGATGATCATGAGCGGGATTGCGGGAATCAGGCCGGAAATCAGGGTGTATCTCCACGCCTCGTGTCCTCCGTAGATCTCGGGCAGCAACTGTCCGTAGGTATTGGCGAGGTAGTAGGCACCCGTGACCAGCAGGCCGCCTACCGAACTGAATGCCTGGGTCCAGCCGATGACCGCTTCGCGTTTCTTTGGTTCCGGGAACAGCTCAGCAAGCCACGCGATCGCGGCGACGAACTCAACGGCTACGCCAATGAATGTTGTGCACCGGAAGAAAAGCAAGGCTCCCAGACTGGTCGAGAAGCCCGCCGCACAGGCCGAGAATCCGTACAGGAGGATGCTCCACACCAGCACCGACCTGCGGCCGAAACGATCCGTCAGCCATCCACCCAGCAGTCCAAACACTCCGCCACAAACGGCCGGGACGAAGAACAGCAGACCAACCCAGAGGTTGAACTCGGGTGTGCCTGGTCGGACGCTCGCCATTTCCAGCAAGGCTGGCCGGACAATCAGCGGCAGCATCAGCAGCTCGTAGATGTCGAATGCGAATCCTAGAGCTGCGACGAAGCAGATGAGCCACTGGGTGCGGGTTAGAGTTGGGATGTTCATGCAGACCACCTAACAGGCGCGGAACGGAGGCCGCAGGTACGATCTGGAGATCAGATCACCAGATCGTTCGCATTCATTCCGCCACAGCCTCCCTCGCGGAAGGGGCGGGGGCAACCACCTGTGTAGCAGGCCGAACCGCTGAAGCCCTTCGGGTTGATGAAGGTGATCCATTCTCGCACCCTTGCGCGGACCTGTTCCGCCGAGGCATTCTGCCTGGCGATCATGTACTGGCTCAGGCCCCATACGGTGCGGGAGATGTTGCACGAACAGCAGCAGGTATAGGCGCTGTTATCGGAGCAGCAAGGTGCCGGAATCGGTTCGAGAGCTTCCTTCTTGACCGCCTCCTGGGCGGGGGTCAGCCGGATCTCGGCATGCCAGCGCATGAATTCCCTGGATTGAGCCTCCACGTCCCGGAACTCGATCGCGGCCGCTTGCGAACGGCCCATCCGGACCAGTACCAACGGTCCGGCCGCGACCAATCCAACGAAACGCCTCCTGTTGAACGGCATGAAACCAGCATAGCCTAGCACTTCGTCACTGATTTATTCTCGGGTAGATGGACTTGAGTTGGGATCTATCCATTTGGTGATCCTAGAGGAGATCATATGCAGTAGTGCCCAAATCGGCAGGGCAGGCTGACGGCAACGAGCATGCTGCGAAGGCCTTGTGGAGTGCGCGCGGGCAGTCCGAGTCACGGTTCGGCCCAGCTCTTCCGAGAAGCGTCCCAGTGTGGGGCTGTCCATAGAGCAGAATCGGCCCGACTGCCCTCCGCACGCTGTTGCGCTTCCTAGTGCAACAGCGAGTAGGTATGAGACATGCCTTCGCGGCCCTCTCCACTGTTCGAGACGACACTGCCCGGATTCCGCCTGGACGACGTGGTCATCCGCCTGGCGCGGCCCGAGGAACGGACGAGTTGGTCGATCACCATCATTACCTGGGGTTCAATCGCTTCGCCGGTCGCAGCCTGCGGTATATCTTCGAGTGGCGCGGCCAGTGGATCGGGCTGGCCGGCTGGCAGTCGGGCGCTTTCAAGTGCCGCCCGCGGGACCGCTGGGTGGGCTGGAAGGCCCCGATCCAGTTCCAACGGCTGCACGTGGTGGCCAACAACACGCGGTTCCTGCTGCTGGGGGAGGATGGGACGTTCCCGAGGTTGAGTTCGCATGCGCTGTCGGGCAGGACGCAACGGCTGAGCGCGGACTTGGCGGCGCGCTAAGGCCATGGCGTGCTGCTGGCTGAGTCGTTCGTCGATCCGTCCCGCTTCCAGGGCGGCCTGTACCGGGCGGCACCCGCGGCTTCGCGCGGGCCAGCGGCCGCTATACCCAGCCTCATGGCCGGTCCAAGGATCTGTACGTCCGGGTGTTGCAGCGCAATGCGCGGCGGCTGCTGCGGTCCGAGCGGGAACTGCCGGCGGCTTTCGCGGCCAACCCGCAGTGCGGCACCTGCGGGCTGCGTCCGGTCGAGTTGCGCTCGCCGTACGCCGAGTTGAGCGAGGTGCCCGATTTCCGGCGCGCCCAGGGTCGCAAGCACCGGACGGCCACCGTACTGGCCATCTACCTGCTCGCCGGGCTGGCCGGTCTGCACGGCGGCAATGCCGCTGCCGCTTAGGCCCCATCCTTGAGTCAAAAGGAGTTGGATGCGCTGGATACCTAGTGCAACCCGCGCACGGGCCGCTACGAGCCGGTCTCTAGGTCGGTGATCTATCGCGTGCTGGAGAAGACCAACCCGGATGCCATCAAGACCATTCAAAGTATTGATAAACAACGTTTTATCACATATCGACACCCACATTCGACTCCCCCTGCTACAATATCCGGCATAGGTGCACTGGGGGTAGCGTAGACAGTTCGATCGGAATGTGATAACATCTCGTCCCTAGCCAATGTTCAAGTTTTCAGGACCGCGTCAACTTGGGCCTTGTCGCAGGCTATCTTTCGGTTACGTCATGTCGTGTTCGCGCTCGGATACTGATCGCTGTCGGTTGGTACGATGTCCGCAATGCTCACCACAGGCTAGTCCGTGAATCAACATGGAACCCATCACGTAACTACCCAGGTTCTCGGCCTGAGTTCGCATTTTTAGCAGGGCTTGTGTTGTGACCTGCGCATCGTGCGGCGCGTGGCGGAGACCGGCTGCCGTCGCAGGCCGTCTACTGCCCGCTGGGCGGGAGGCTCGGGGCTAGGCCCACCCGCTTCAGCAGGGCCGCCGGCCCCTCGATCAGGGTCTCGATCGGCTTCAGCCCCTGCTTGCGCGCCGTCGACAGCACACTGCGCAGCGTGACGAACTCCCGCGCCCCTTGCAGCGAACGGAACCCTCCCGAGATCTTCATCAGCAGCTTCATCATGCGCAAGTCCCGCTCTCCCAAGTTGTTCGTGAACGGCACACTCAAATCGAACAGGAAATGCAACACCCAGGCGCGTCTCCGTTCCAGCCGCAAGGCCAGATTATGGCCGGGCCGACGTTTCGGGCGGCCCCGCCGGCCGGTCGGCAACGGCGGCAGCCCGCTGTGATAGTCCAGGGCCTCCTGCACCAACTCGTCGTAGCGGCTCTCCATCCGCTTCAACATCTGGGGCGCCACCACCCCGCCCCGTTTGCGGGCCCGCTCCGCCACCCGCCTGGCCGCCCGCAGAAAACGCTGCATCCGCCCAGCCCAGGCTTCCCCGTCGATCTTCACCAAGGCCTCTAACTCGCGCAAATGATGGGCGTTGCACAGTGCGTGCAGCACATCCGGCACCTGGAAGTAGGGAGCCCAGTGATCGTGCACCAGGATCCCTCGCAGCCCCGCCAACACCCCGCCCCGCTTCTCACTGATGCGGTAGTAGGTCAGCAGCTGATTGCTCAGTACATGCAGCCACTGTCCCCGTCCCGCCACCCGGAAACCGGTCTCGTCGAGGTGCTTCACCCCGGGGCAACCGATGAGGTGCTCCCGGATCCGCTCGACGAAGGGCTCCCAGGCCTCGGCCGCCCGGCGGCGCAGGTTGTTCAGGGTGCCGGGGCACAGGCTCACACCGCACAGGTCCCGCAGGAGCTGGGTCAGCCGCTCCTCGGGCAGGAAGTGGGCGTTCTGCAAGTAGATCGCCGTGGCCGCCAGGCGCGGCCCGTACTGGACCGGGGCCGTCACGTCCTCCGGAAAGGCGGCCCGGGTCGAGAGCCCGCAGCGCCGGCAGCGACAGGCCAACGCCCGATGCTCGGTCACTTCCGGCTTGGGTTCCGGGAGATCAAAGACCTGCCGCCGCTTCGCCTCCCCGTCCACATCCGCCCGCCTCAGGGCCTTGCCGCACCGGCCGCAGGCTTTCGGAAAGTGCTCCTGAATCCGGTCCGGGTTGTCCGTCTGGCGCAGCGTCGTGCCCCGGTGCCCTTTCTGACCCCCGCTGCGCCGGCCGGTGCGCCGCCGCTGGCTGCGGGTCCGCTGGCTGGCCGGCGGTTTCGCCAGCCCATCGCTCGACGGGGGTTTCCCGCTGTTGCTGCTGTTCAGGCCCAAGCTCCGCCGCGACTGCTGCCCTTCCTCCTGCGCGGCCTCCAACTGCTGCATCAACTGCTTTCGCTCAGCCTGCCACTGGCCTTCTTTCGCTTGCCACTGCTTTCGCTCAGCCTGCCACTGGCCTTCTTTCGCCTGCCACTGCTTTCGCTCAGCCTGCCACTGGCCTTCTTTCGCTTGCCACTGCTTTCGCTCAGCCTGCCACTGGCCTTCTTTCGCCTGCCACTGGGAGTTCTCCGCCTGCCAGCGGGTGAGTTCGGCTTGCACCTGACCGAGCTTGGCCTGCAGACGAGTCCTCTCCGCCTGCCAGTGCAGCAGTCGGGACTTGCTCTTGGTTCGCTGCCCCTGCATGACCCGGCCTCGGCTCCGGCTTGGCCTAAGGCTGCGGCTGGCTCGCTACGGCCTCGACTTCCGGAAAGGACTTCATCCTACGCCTTCTCCGCCCAAAAGTCAAGCGCCCCTCCCCCCGCTGATCCTTCTCCGGGACCCAAAGTACCTGGGCAGTTACTCCATCACACTTCTATTTGCCATCCTGTTATTGATCTCCTCTGGAATCAATTTTTACCTCTGGAGGCGACGTATCACGAATAGCGATACCGAGGTTCCTGCCGACCAACCTGCGCACAACGACACTCACTCCAGAGGAGATGAGAATCAATCCAAGCAACCCGATCCTGATTCCCAGCAATGCCAACCTCCCGAAATTGCGACACCCATTGAATCCCAAGTGCAACAAGAAGAATCAAGCGGAAAGGTCACAATTTATGTAAATGACTTCGCCCGATTTGCGAACCTGTATGGAAATATTGCCACCGAACTCGATTTCCTCCAACGCACGGGGCATAAGTCAGAATCTCTAGAGGCAGTTCAAGAGCAACTCGTTGAAGCTCTATCTGATTGTGGTATAAAGCAATTCTCCCCTCTTGAAGGCGAATCGTATCGAACCGCTTTCGGAGTAGCACCGCAGCCAACCTTTGTCCCAACAACGAACAGATCCGATGCATGGAAAATTGTAAAGACTAGGAGAAGTGGACTCTACGTAGAATCTGAGCCAAGAATATGCCTCAAAGAAGCAATCGTGGTAGTCTACAAATATACTGAAGGAGATTAGATCAATGGAGTATGTCATAGGGATAGACTTGGGAACCTGCAATTCTGCAGTGGCACACCTCAAAGCTTCTGGATACTGTGAGATTATCAGGAACGACGGAGGGGAGCAATTAACTCCATCGGTCATCAACTTTGGTCAGGATGAGGAAATCTACTTTGGAAAATCCGCACAGCGAGTTCTAAGTTCTGAACCAGACAACACAGTTTGTCACTTCAAGCGAGAGATGGGGAAAGCTAAGAAGTGGGTGATCTTTGATAAGGAATATAGCCCCGTAATGTTGAGCGCTTTTCTCCTCGAAAAGTTGAAGAATGATGCACTTGCAGAGCTCCAAAAGACTAACAGAGACGCACGAATTCAGCACTGCGTGATTACTGTTCCAGCAGAATTTTCCTCCGCCGCACGAAAAGCGACAAAGGAGGCTGCCGAACTGGCGGGCCTTGACGTCGATCGGCTACTTGACGAACCTGTCGCGGCTGTGCAGTATCATCAACATCAGTTGATTGGGAAGTCGGACACATACGGTACACATGCGGTTGTTGACCTTGGAGGTGGTACTCTGGATGTCTCAATTGTAGCGGTCGAGCCAAACTGCATCAGAGTCCGTCGATCGAATGGATCGACACAGATTGGTGGCATTGATTTCGACAAAGCTCTTCAAAAACTCGTGCAAGCAAAGTTCAAAGAACAGACTAGCGGAGGCAGTCTTAGCGACTCGGAATACCAGATTCACCAAGCCGAGGAAATCAAGAAAATATTAACAGATAGATTCTCTGCATTTGTTGACGTCGTTGGGAAGAATGTCCATGGCAATCTAGAGCAGCAAATAATAGTAGTCACTCGCGAGGAATTCGAGGCTAGTATTAGGCCTGTAATCGAATCAATTGGTGAGACTTGTCGGTCAATTATGATCGATCTTGCGATTAGACCACAAGATATTCGAAATGTTCTCTTGGTCGGCGGCAGCGTCCGTATTCCATCTGTAAAGGCACAGATTGATGCAGTTTTTGAACGTGAATCATTGAGGAGCAGAAACTGCGACGAAGCGGTAGCTCTAGGTGCTGGTATCTTCGCCGCTGCTGTAGCTTCAAACAAGCCGGCAATTCCATTCACGAAAGAGCAAAAGAAGGCAGTCCAAAATGTTCGGGTTACCGAAGTACTTCATAAGCACTATGGTGTAATTGCACTCACAGACGAAGATCGCCCGAAAGAAATCAATACATTCGTTCTAGAACGGGGTGCCGAAGTCCCATGCACTAACGAGAAGGAGTACCATTTATCGTTCTCGAGCCGTTCAGTCGAGTGGAGCATTATTGAGTCGCCGGATGCCAACAAGGATCCTAAATCTGATTCGGCCAAGGTAATTCAGACAGAGATTATGAAGCTTAATTCTAGTGATAAGTTTGACAGTTATGGAGGCACCAGAAAGCTCCGCGCGACGTTCCAATGTGATGCCAATAAGGTCTTACACTGTGAGTTCGTCGATTGCTTAACCGGTACGAAGAGCCGTACGAATCCGATTCCACTTGACTAGATGCTGGGTGTTGATTTGATCCTAGAAAATGGCAGAAACCCACTCCCCAAAGGGTGGGCTACCCTCCCCGGACCAGCTGATTTCATCAGGACGATTGTTCAGGGTCTAAAGGGCGGTAATTCAGTCTGGATATACTTCGCGAGCGCTCCAGATAGCTTCCAAAGTGAGATCCGTGCACGCATGGTCCAACAGGATTTTCCAGATTGGGTTCGTCTACATATCGATGAAGACTTGCAGGCTACAGTGAAGGGAGATGGCACAGTGTATTGGATCGAGATAGTCTCAGACGATTTGGAGCATGCCAAGGCCATCGGGGAGACAGTGGCCAAACTGCGGAAAGAACATCGATACCCTCGCTTGTGTGTCCTAGCTAGGTCAAGAGATAAGCGGAGTGCAGTCCATTTGCGAGAACTTGAGGGCGTTCTTGTGAGAGTGTGGTCGGACTTTGTTTCATTGACTGATAGTCGGGTGGTTGTAGAGAGAGTTGGTAGTGCTCTTCGATGGTCTCGTGGCTATATCAGTTTGATGAGTTCAATTATTTCTCAGGCTTGCAAGAGTGACATTGCACGAGCGTCGGTCTACGCGACGAGAGCACTTCCTGAAATTCTTGCTGACAGTTCGATCGAGTCCGAAGATATCTGGGTCGGACAGGTACAATCGTTGTTTCCACGAATCAACTCTGAGAGGAAAAGACTGATTCGCAAGTACTCAGATTCATGGCGGATACCTTATTCACACCTAGGGGACGACTCTCGCATTGTAGAGTGCAAGGAGAACCTTGAGATAGCACATTTATATGCTCAGGCCAAGAAGAATATGAGATTATTCGATCGGAGAGACATTGATACGATGAGACTGCTCACAGATGCACGCAACGAACTCGCTCATCTCGGAATACTTGCTTGGTCTTTCCTGTCTGATCCTGTCGCACTGCGATCCTTTGATATTAAGATTCCTAGAGAATCGTGAAAGACGGTGTCGGTATTCTGATTGAAAACTGTTTCTGGTTGCACTAGGACATGCAACAGAATGCGGAGGGGGCTAGTGTTCTGCTATTCTCCAATTTACGAGTAACAAATGAATCGGTGAGACGTGAACAGGCAAAATTCCATTAGCTGAATCCATCTGCCATCGTACAACTGTTTGACTCGAATCACTGTGTGAGGCAAAAGGGTCCAGATGGGCCTATGGTATAGGATCAGCCGCTATGCCTCGGACGTGCCGCGTTCTGGAATGCGACAAGCACCGCCAGATCCAGGCCTTGCACCAACGGCAAGCCTCGGCAGCGCCATCGCCGCCCAGTTCCAGTGACACCACCAAGCTGTCAACGGCCCGCGAGAGCTCCATCCGACGGTTTGGGCAGACGTCTGGGATCGACTCCGGTGCGACTGGAGCCCCGAGCAGCCCTCCGGTCGTCTGAGAAGGTCGGTCCGGTCTTGGCAAGTTTCGCGAGGTGCTTTCAGTGGATTCGCTAGGGCCCCGCCGAAGTGTGCTTCATGTACAGCTGCCTGTCGCAGCGCGGCAAAGCAACGCAGGGCAGGGTTGGCCCTGCATGTATTTCGAACCGCAGGGACATCCCCCAGCGTCCCGCGATCGTCGGCTCGAAGCGGCGCAGTGGGGACTGGGTAGCTCACGCGATCATTGGCAAGGCTCATCAATGAGCCGCTGTCACGCTGGTGGAACGGAGTTCGAAGTACCCACTTTATCAAACCGTTAGGCGAAAACTCGTAGCGCTTGTGGGCAACGCGAAGCGGAATCTGCTGCGGCCCTTCTCGGCCCTGGTCGTGACCCTCGCCTGTGGCAACGGGAAGGAGTTCACCGGCCAGATCCAGACTGTCCGCCATACCTCGACAGCAACCCGTCCGCCAACTCCAAAGGCGATCTTGCCGCTTATTGCACTTCGATGTGCGATGGGCGTCTGCGCATACCCGCCGGAAGTTCCGTTCAACTTCGGAATCCCTCTCGTCCACCACTTTCAGAGCGTGTAAGCCGGGGTATCCTCGGATAGACGGAGGATGGATGTCGACGAATATCGAACAGAACCGGGTAGCGGCGGTCACCGGTGCCGGCAGCGGTGTGGGCCGCAGGAGTGCCTGTGCCCTGCTGGGCGGCGGATATCATGTGGCGGTCCTCGGACGACGCCAGGCCGCACTGGAAGAAACCGCACAGCTCTCGGGGGACCCAGAACGGTGCCTTGTCCTTCCGACGGACGTCACGGACGAGGATGCGGTCGCGCACGCATTTGGCTCGATCGTCAAGCGGTTCGGTCGGCTCGACGTTCTCTTCAATAACGCCGGAGGAAACGTGCCGCCGGTACCCATTGAGGATCTCTCGCTCGCGGGCTGGCAGAGCGTCGTCAACGTCAACCTTACCGGAACGTTCCTTTGTGTCCGGGAGGCTGTTCGGATCATGAAGCGGCAGGTGCCTCGCGGCGGGCGGATCATCAACAACGGCTCCGTCTCGGCGCAGACGCCGCGCCCCTTGTCGGCACCCTATACCGCGACCAAGCATGCAGTCACCGGGCTCACCAAGTCCGTAGCCTTGGATGGCCGTCAATTCGATATTGCGTGTGGGCAGATCGACATCGGAAACGCTGCGACACCCATGACGGCAAGGATGCAGGAGGGCGTCCTGCAAGCGGACTTCACGGTAGCTCCGGAACCTACGATGGATGTCGAGCACGTCGCCAGGGCGGTCCTCTATATGGCCGACCTTCCATTGGATGCAAACGTGCTCACGATGACTGTGATGGCTACCCAGATGCCGCTGGTGGGGCGAGGATGACGTTGACGTGTGCTGCGTGTCGGACGCGTCGACCTCGGCGGGTCCGGATGCAACCTTGGGGAGGGCCGGTAGGTGGACTGACGGAGCCGGCCATGTGAGACAATCTCGGCTTGAAGGTCGTCCTAGTTACCCCTGTCATGGCGACTGCTTTCCTGCTCGCCGGGGCCGAATTCAGCGACCCCAAGCCGCCCCAGGCCTCGACGCTGGAGCCGCTGCCTGCGTCGCGTCCTCAGCCGCACCCGGGTGTTCGGTTCCATGCGGCCCCGAAGCCTCTGCCCCCGGGAGCCATGGTGGAGGACTGGCCGGCCTTCCTGGGCGGCCGAGGGGAGCCTGTATCAGGAGAGACAGGTCTTCTCGATAAGTTCGGTCCCGATGGTCCGAATCTGGTCTGGGAGCTCTCGACGGGCACCGGCTACAGTTCCCCCGCCATTCAAGGGGACTATCTCGCCTACATGCACCGAGTCGGTTCCAACGTCGTCGTCGAATGTCTGCAGCCCGAGACCGGGGAGAGATACTGGACCTTCCAATACCCGACGGACTTTGAGGACCGCTACGGCTATAACAACGGTCCCCGGTCCACCCCGCTGGTCGATGGGGAATATGTGTATACGTATGGGGCGCAAGGCCGGCTGCATTGCCTTCGTCTGAAGACGGGTCAGGTTGTCTGGAAGCGGGACATCGCACAGGAGTTTGCCGTCTCGCAGGACTTCTTCGGAACTGCGACCACGCCAGTGATCGACGGGAACGCGATCATCCTCAACGTCGGGGCTCCCGGGGGGCCGACCGTTGCCGCATTCGACAAGCTGAACGGCAGAATGCTCTGGGGAGCAGGGGACGAGTGGGGGCCGAGCTATGCGACGCCGGTTGTGCGGGAGGTGCGCGGCAGACGCCGGGCCTTCGTTCTGGCCGGCGGAGAGAGCAGTCCACCGACAGGCGGTCTGCTGGCTATCGACCCTGCCGACGGGAGTCTGGAGTTTCGATTCCCGTGGCGCAGCCGGAGCTACGAATCGGTTAACGCGTCCAGCCCGGTAGTGGTGAACGACACGGTGCTGGTGTCAGCGACGTACAGGACCGGAGCTGCGCTCCTCCGTCTCAGGGCCGATCGGGGATTCGACAAGCTGTGGGAGAATCGCGACTTCGATCTGCACTGGACAACCGCCGTGTACGAAGGCGGACACTACTATGGATTCTCGGGCCGCAACGAGCCCGATGCGAGACTCACTTGTGTCCGTGCCTCGGATGGTGCCACGGTCTGGAGCGAGGTGCTCGAGTGGAAGGAATCGGTGCGCGTGCAGGGTGGGGTGCGGACCATCTACGGCAGTCCACACCGCGGCAATCTCCTGAAGGTTGACGGGAGGTTTTTGGCCCTTGGGGAGCATGGGCATCTGCTCTGGCTGGACCTGTCGCCCTCGGGTCCCCAAATCCTTGACCGCGCGAGGCTGTTTCTTGCTCGGGAAACATGGAGCCCACCCGTTGTTAGCCGGGGACTCCTGTATGTCAGCCAGAACTCGCGATCAATCGACCCAGCCTCCGGACCCCGCCTGTTGTGCTACGACCTTCGAGGCGGGGAAGCGACGCAGTGAGAGACGCAACCTCGCATTGCTCCGCATGCTGCCGGGGGACGAGTCGACCCGTCAGTGCCACCGAGTTGACACCGGATCGAGTTCAAGGAGCACCGCTGACCGATCCATGAAAATGCGGCGAAAGCCCCAATCTGCCGGGCTGGTGGCTATAATGCGGGACTCTCGATAGTACGGGTCCGCCGGATCCAGGCTCAACACCACGTACCGGATGCGGTGCTTTCGCAGGATGATGGCCGCGGCCTCGCGCGCGGTCCGTGATTCTCTGGACAACTGGAACGAGGTCACGTTGTCGAGTGTGATATCGGTCCAGTCTCCGACCGAGGTAACTCCCCGGATGCTGAAATGGTCCTGGGAACATCCGCGAAGGGATGGCCGGACCAGTTCCAGAGCATCCAGGTTCATGGGTCTGCCGAAGCGGGCCTCCACGAACATGTCGAGAGCTGGGCGCTCTCGCGAGTTCCAGACCGAGAATTCATCGCCGTCGAACGCTCGCATGGCGTGCCAGGGGTGGGGGAACGAGTCGAAGCGAGCCCCAGACGGTAGCGCAACGGGAGCCCCGTCCCGCAGGAATCGGACATCAGCGACTCTCCAGGTTCGGGCACGGCCGGCCTGCTGCAGTTGGATTCGCACGGCACTCAATGGCTGAGCTGGCCATGCGATTCGCGAGAGGCAGTCTGGACCGAACGGGGGGACCGCCGACGCTAGGAGCATTTCTGACAAATCCTGGTTCTCGAGCCCTTGGTACGAGACGAGAAGCTCGGCCTGGAAGTATGCCTCGGGCAGGTTGAAGAAGCTCAATACGCGTGTTTCTCGAGACGCGATCCGGTCCAGTTGGTCGGCAAGAAGAAAGAACTCGAGGTTCCGCGCGAGGTACCACTTCTGGGGTTCGAGCCGGAGGGCGGCTCGCCAGGGGAACCCCTCGACGCTCCACAGATTCGGGTAGAACCAGAAGCCCCGATGGGCAGGCCAGGACGTGACGCAATGCGTCGCGAGGAGGAGCGTCGCCAGCGGAAGCCGCACCCTCGCAGGTAGCGATTCGATGACCAGTCCGAGAGCCAGTGCGCCGAAGACCATGCTGGGTATCAGGAATCGCGCGCCAGCATTCGAAAACCAGGGCAGTGCACAAACCACTGCGGCCCCGACGAGAGCTCGCCCGAACGGCTTTCGAAGTGCAAACAGGGCTATGGGGAAAAGCAGGAACAGCCACCCCAAAGACCCCGCATATCGTTCTCCGAATACCAGGTCGAACGGCGCAGCGAGGATCTGTTCCCAGCGATTCAGAGGACCCTCGCGGTAGGCCTTCATCGCGAACAGGTAGGCCCGCTCCCACTCGATGCTGACGTAGGGGTTCCGAAACCATCCATTGAAGAACGGCGCCAGTGGATTGCCCGTGAACACCGCATTCTTCACCAGCCACGGCAGCGCCACCGCGGCCGCTGTAACGCCGGAGAGAAGCAGAGCCCGAATCGCGGAGCCAACCTTCGCGGTCCGGCCGAGGGCCCCGAGAGCGGCAGCGATGGGTGCCACCACAGCGACGCAACCGGTGTACTTGATTGCGAAAGCGAAGCCCCCGATCAGACCCAGGAGGAGGAGCCATGCCCGCTTTCGGTCGTTCCACCAAAGTGCAAGTGCATAGAAGGTCATCAGAAGCGTGAACGCCAAGGCACAGTCGTTGTAGGTCGAAGTCGCATCAGGGATCACTACAGGCGAGGCGAATACCAAGACTGCGGCGAAAATGCCCGCCAGCGGTGCCTTGAATCTCTGCGCGAGGCAGAGCGTAGCTCCGCACGTCGCTGCGAGGAACGCGAAGTGGACGATCTTGGCCGCCGACTCGCGGCCGATGGTGTACGCGAACAGGTACAGCATCTCTGCTCCCTGCGAGACTTGCGCATAAATGTTGGTGGTGATGGGCGTGAACCCGTGGTCTCGGTAATACCGGTGAACGAGTCCCAGGTGGTATCCCACCGCGTCGGAGCGAGTCTCGGGTGCCAGCGTGTGAACGACGTAGAGGATTCCGTAGGCTATGGCCGGCAGAATGATGAGCAGTCGCTCAAGCCGGTGGATCGGACTCGTCGCGGCCAAGGCTGGCGACGAGGCATGGCGGCCCCACCTCATCCAGCACACTACGATGGTCACGCTGACCGCCACGATGGAGCCGTCGAAGAGCCAGCCGGCGGCACACAGCGCGAACACTATCGCGCTCAACAAGGCCGCTCCCACCGCAAACGAGAAAAGCCAACCCTCGGCAGTGGTTAACTGGCCATCCAGATCCCGGGACATCGCGAGGGCCGTGCGGCCAAGCAGGGCTGCGATCAGGACGGTGAGAGTCCCTCCAGCGATTACACTCGACAGGTCGGCCAGTGCTTCAGTGATCGTGGCGTCCATTCGACGGGGACGGCTCTACCGGCCCGAATGTTCGTCGGAGGGGCTTGAAGTAGTACTTGACGATGCACCACATAGCCCATAGTCCGTCGCTGGGACGAATCTTCTTGCCCTCTGCGTACGTCCGGCCATGATACGAGATGCCGACTTCGTACACCCTGGCATTGGCCTTGGCTACCTTCGCCGTAACTTCCGGCTCGAACCCGAAGCGGTCCTCCTCAAGAATCAGGGATTGCAGCAGTGATCGACGGAACACCTTGTAGCACGATTCCATGTCGGTGAGGTTGAGGTCAGTGGCGAGGTTGGAGAGCATCGTCAGCAACTTGTTGCCGAGGTAGTGCCTGTAGTAGAGAACGCGGTGTTCGCTGGCGGTCAGGAAGCGGGAGCCGAAGACGACGTCGGCCCTGTCTCCAGCCAAGGGGGCCAAGAGCTTCGGGTAGTCTTCGGGGTCGTACTCCAGGTCTGCGTCTTGGACGATGACGAAGTCGCCGGTTGCCTTGGCGAAGCCGGTTCGCAAGGCGCAACCCTTTCCCCGGTTCCGGTCGTGCCGGAGCGCGGTGACGTTGTCCGTTGCTTCGGCGATCTCGTGGGCGATGTCTCCTGAGCCGTCGGTCGATGCGTCGTCAACAATCAGGATCTCCTTGCTAACCGGAACCTTCCGGACGCGGTGGACAATCTCTCGCAAGGTGTCTGCCTCGTTGTATACAGGAATCACCACTGAAAGTCTGGGATTCATGTCTGGCTAACTCACCCTCGGGAGGGACATAGCCCTCCATCGATGGACTGTGAAGACTCGGCTCCAGGGTGTCTGCAGGGCGTTGGCTCCAGCAACGACCTACGGCGCAACGAGGGCACGTCTTGCCACTGGACAAGGTGCAACGTCCGGACTGGCCCCGTTCCTCGCACACGTTGACTTCGAAGTGAAGGCTCCGGTTGCCGGACTGCCTGAGGAACCGGCTTGGCTGATCTCTGCACTTTCGTCTACGGATTGTAGCCAGATCCGGGAGCCGGCATCCGCAACTTACCTGCGCAATTCCGGTACCAACTGCCTCAGGTCGAACATTGGCCGAAGCTCTCTGATCCTCAGCCTCCGCGCCGTGAGCCCGCCGGCCACACCCTGCGGAAACCGGGCCATCCGATGGCTACCAACTGGAGAGTCCGTGATGATCGCTCGTCGATCCAATCCCCACCCGGACGGGCCGGAAGGCTCATCGCTGTGGCTGTGTTGACCCTCGGGCACCTCGTCGCCTCAAGCCAAGTTGTCTGATTCCGTTCCAGGCCGGGACCGACTCGCCATCCGGCGGCATCGATTACCCGGCGCCCCGCCTTCCGAACCGACAGCCTCAGACTCTTGTACAAGATGATAGGCACGCCGTCCCTATTGTTCCGTATCAGAAAGTGCTGTGATGTTGTCGGACAGTTGAGCGCTCGCCACCGGGCGAGGAGCGTTGTGTTAACGGCTCGTGGCAGCTTGATCGCTGCAGTGCCAGCGCCCGGCTGCGATGGATTTGGGTGTAACTCGGGTAAGTGGAGTTCAGGTCGATCCCCGAATAGCAGCAAGCGGGTTGCCGACCTGCGCACCGAGTAGTCCCGATCGACAATCGCGCTCGCGACGGACTCGCAAGCCACGCATGGGCTCAAACGCGGTATCACCTCCCGACCGAGAACCCTCCGGACCGAGACGCCGACCATGCCTGGCGATCAGTGTTCCAGCCAGAAATCGATGTGCCCCGAACTTGCGTTCGCGATCGATCCGCCCCATCGGCCAGCTTGTCGGGGCAGGGCACTGGGTCCGGTTGACGCAAGTTTTGGGTCCATCCACCACCTGAAGATAGCGTTCTATACTTGTACGCTTGTCGGATGCCTACCAAGCTGGCGGGGCCAATCCCGGTACGGTCTATCTCGTGGGAGCGGGTCCCGGCGACCCGGATCTCCTGACCGTCCGCGCGTGTGAACTGCTAGGTCAAGCGGATCTAGTCCTCTACGACAACTTGAGTTCCCCTGACGTGCTTACGCTCGCCAGGCCTGATGCCGAGTGCCGGTATGTCGGAAAGAAGCGAGCCGAGCGGGTGGCAACCCAGGCGGAAATCAATGCCTGGATGGTGGCTGCGGCAAGGGCGGGCAAGACGACCGTGCGGCTAAAGGGTGGCGATCCGTACCTTTTTGGCAGGGGCGGGGAGGAAGCGCAGCAGCTGGCGCATGCGGGTATCCCCTTCGAGGTCGTTCCGGGTGTGACGTCGGCACTCGGTGCCGCGGCGTTTGCGGGTATCCCGCTCACCCACCGGGAATTCACCCACTCCGTGACGATGCTGACCGGGCACGATGTGGCGCGGATTGAGTGGGAACGGCTCACTGGTCGCCAAACCCTGGTGATCTTCATGGGCGTCATGTCGATCTCCGAAATATCGAGGCACCTCATGGGAGCGGGCCTTGATCCGACCACCCCTGCGGCCGCTCTGCGGTGGGTAACGCGGGGGGACCAGCGCGTGGTGGTGTCCACGCTTGAAGAACTGCCCACCACAATCAAGCGCCACGATCTGAAACCGCCGGCCCTGGTAGTGATTGGCGAGGTCGTTCTTCTCCGGGAGGAGATCGACTGGTTTGGCAAACTGCCGTTGCGGGAACAGTCGGTCGTGGTAACTCGGGCCGCCATCCAGGCTACCTCCCTGTGCCGGTCGCTCCGTCGGCTGGGCGCGGACGTGATTCGGATCCCCACGATCGGCTTTGAACCGCCATCGGATTGGGGTGTGGCCGATCGAGCCATTCGCCGGATACGGAGTTATGACTGGATGGTCTTCACGAGCGCCAACGGTGTCGATTGGTTCGTGAGGCGGCTCGATGCCTCGCCCCGCGACCTCCGAGACCTGCCGCCCAAGATCTGCGCAATTGGCCCTGGCACAGCCGGACGCCTCCGGTCGCTGCACATTCGGGTCGACCTCGTGCCAGAGGAATTCGTGGGCGAATCCCTCGTGGATGCATTTCGAGGGATCCCGATTCGACGGGCACGAGTGCTCCTGGCGAGGGCCCAGGATGCCCGCGACGTCATTCCGGTTGCTTTGGCTGGAATGGGAGCGGAAGTTGATGTTGTGCCCGTGTATCGTACCGTGATTCCTCACGGATCCCACCAAGCTGCCAAGCGTCAATGGCAGGCTGTGAAGACTCCGGGTTGGGTCACCGCCACCAGTCCGTCCACCATTCGTAATCTGGCGCAACTTGTGCCCGTGGACTTGCTTCGCAGATCCAGGATCGCGTCGATCGGACCGATAACATCCGAGGCGGCGCGGCAAGTCGGTCTGTCCGTCGTTGCGCAGGCGTCGTCGTATACGACTGACGGCCTCGTGGAGGCGCTGCTAAGTAGCGTCCGGCTGACCAAGGGCCCGAATCTGGCACGATAGAGAGGGAGGATCGTTGACATGCGATACCTGCAGGCAGGTGAACGGCAGTTTGTGGCGCTGGAGCCAGACGACGACACCTTGCGCCAGTTGGTTCATCAAGCCGGGTACTCCTGCACGATCATTACTGAGCCCAGACGCATAGGTCTTGAGGTTGTCGCCTTGGAATCGACCGGTCCTCTGTTGCTCTTTGACGCGAGCGAGTCGGCGAATCTCGGCTGGTTCTCTCGGTGCCAGTTCTACGTGGATGCCCTGTCGGGTGTTGTCCTTCAGACACCGCTTGTGCTGTCGAACTGCTTCGACGGTGACGGTCTGCAGCGCGACCGGCTTCGGATCTCAGTCGCCACCGAACTGCCCGCCGAATTCCGGATGCTGGGTAAACGCGCAATGTCTGAGCAGGTAGTGTACGCATTAACCTATAACCTTCTCGTAGCACTCCGGGAAACCGGCGTGGCGCTCTGCGGATCGTCCGGCCTGCTCCCGCTGGCAGGTCAGACGAAGCGTCGCTGACGTCTGTGCCAATCCGTCCACCAACCGCTGCCTGTTGGCCTGCTACATGGAGTGGCACACGCTCCCCTTGCTGGTGCCCCTGCCCTTCAATGATGAGCAGGGTATAGACACTGACGCATCACCTGTCACGCCTGCTCGAAGACCGAAGGAACTTCGCCCCAAGGCTGGGCACCAGCAGATGAGGGATGATTGGCCGCTGCACAGGTGCCGCACGCTCCTGGCTGATCATGCCAACTTGACTCGCAATAGGGTCAGCGGACTGCCACAGGCACGGATGGCCATTGCCCCATGAGTTAGGTCAGAGCTCCTGTGGCGAGCTGCCGGGACGTAACTTTTGGGAATCGATCATGGCATAGGTTTCGCTCATGATCGACAAGCGGGTCCAGCCCTCCCAGATCTTCTTGTGCCCCGGGGGCGAGGCGTTGGGACGGTACAGGTAGCCACCCAGAATCGCCATCGTGCGCAGCGCCAGACCGAGGTTGCGGGGCGGGTCCAGCCGGCGCTGGGTCGCGAAGTCGCGCAGCACTCGCAACTGGTGAGGGGTGAAGCACACCGTGGCGGGCAGCTCGGGGGTGGTCCGGACCAGCAGAGTCAGCACCGCTATGCGCCAGGCGCTGACGGCCTTGATCGTGACCGTTCGGGCGATGTCCTGGTGGTCCAAGAACCCGGCCTTGCAGCCAGACTTGAGCATCCGGTACCAGTCCTCGATGCACCGGCGGGGCCGGTACCAGTGCAGGACGCGCTCGGCATCCTCCAGTGAGGCAACCGGGAGCGTGGTCAGAAGGAACCACTCGAGGGCTTTCCCGCCGGGGGCTGGGGAGCGTTCCCAAACGTGCACCAATTGCAGGCGCAAGGGTTCCTGACCGGGGGCGGGTGGCGACAAGGCGACCGTCTGCCAGCGCAGTTCGGCGCGGACCTCCCGCTGGCGGCTACCCCGGCGAGCCGAACTGCGCGGCACGTCAATCTCGATCTCAGCCTGGGCCGCTTGGCTTCGGACTTGATCGAAAAGTCTGGGCTGGTCGGGTCCCACGTAGCGCTTGTGGCGGGCTCGAACCAGCAGGGCGACCCTCTGCAGTTGGCATTACTCGGCGAACAGGGCCTGCACATCGGCTTCGAGGTCCAGGACCGCGACCAATTGCGTGTCAGGCAGTTGGCTCGCGACGGCGGCGCAGTCGCGCAATCCCTGGATCCGTTGGAAGGTCTTGCGTTCCTCGAGCGGTCGCCCGCGTCCGGCCTGGCCGTCGGGCGTCGCATACTGAATCTTGAGCAGGCCCAGCGGGAGACCCTCCGGGTTCAGCGCCATGGTCGTATGCATGTGCAGTCCGAGAGGGCCCTCCGCATTGCGGTTCTCGCTGATCGGGCCCAGCCCGGTACCGGGCTGCGAGGCGACGCTGGGATCGGTGGCGACCAGCATGCCCCCCAGACCAGGAGGTACGGCGGGAGATTCGAGGGACGCGGCGAAGTCGAGATCGGTGCCGTCTTGCACACACAGCACTACGCGCTCGGCCTGCATTCGCCGCAGTGTGCGCTGGCGATGGGGCTCGAGACGTTGTCGGGGGTCACCGCCAACTCGTCTGGCTGGTCGATCAGCCGGTCATGGTCCTTGACGGCGGTACTCTGGCCTTGGGCGGCGGCGGGGATTGAAGCCATCGGGGTGGTATCCTGCATCTGCGCTGTCTACACCAGCGCCTGTGACCAGCATACTTTCCCAGGCGCGCCCCGACCAAGTTTGTTGCGAGCGAACTCGTCGGGGCAAGTCCCTCGCCCGCGTCCGGCGGGGCGACCTCCCGGATTTGGACCCCCGACAGGACGACCGGTTTGGCGTCGCGACCGGTCCTCGGAGGCAACGTGATGCGGCGGAAACACAGCTCATAGTTCGCCAGCCGCTTCTTGCGCACACTCTAGTCCAGCTTCCTGCTCGACTTCGGCTGCGTCGCACACTTCGAAGTTGTGAGTCTCCCAAGTATAGGCCGCGATCAGCCGTGGCTTGCCTCCGACTCCGCGCATGAACGCAGTCTCTTCGCCCGCCGGTCCCGCTGGCCGCGGCTCTCTGCGGCCGAGATACAGGAAGCTGGCCACCCGGAGGCAAGTACCGTCTGAACGCATCGCCTCATCACTCAAAGTTGCGATTACGGGCTGAAGGGGCGTGACGGGAGACATGCTTGGAGAACGAGTCGCTGGGGGCCAGCCGGATGTTTCGGCTGGCCGCATCCTCCCTGCCAGGAGTCTCGCAATGGTAGATTCGCCAGAGGCACGAACGGGCGGGTTTTCGGTCCACGGGCCGTCAGCTGGGGCTTGCGATCGGTTGCCTTGGCCGCCACGCTCGTAGCTGGACCAGCCGCCACATACAGTCGAACGCAGTTCCAAGGCTCCGGCATGGCGATACGAATCGAAGGTGACCCACAAGGTTCAACACCCAGACACATTGTTTTTCATCCGATAGAGCGTATATTATCTTTATTCGCGGAAAGTTGTCGTTTTGCACAGAATGGGCAACAAGTTCGCCGCTTCAGGAATGTAACAGTTCAGTCATGGATGCTCCTGCAGAGAATCGTTTTTCTGGTCCCATGATCGCTCTTGAGGAACGGCCCCTGCCCGTGACAGCGACGCCGGCGGGCTATGCCGCGCTGATCAGGGCATACGATCTGCAGGTTCCACTTCCCCGGAACCTCAGCGCCATTGGTGAACGGCACAGGTTCATGGAGCAAAACGGCTGGCGCATCTACTCACCGCGCTACATGCCTGACCCAAGTCTGGAAGGCCATCTCACTTTCGCGCTGAAGCATGAAGGGTTGGACCTGGCCGTCCTCAAGAGGCTGTTCGCCGCTACCGGGCCGACCCCGCTAGCTGACCTCGTGAAGGCCCGACCAACTGGCGCCTACTCCCGACGTATCTGGTTTCTCTATGAGTGGCTGACCGGAGCGCAGCTTGATCTCCCGAACGCCAGTAGGGGGGGCTACCCGCTCGTCGTCGATCCCAACCGACAATATGCCGTTCCTGCAAAAACATCCCCGCGGCACCGGGTCAAGAACAATCTACCCGGCACGCCGGCCTTTTGTCCGCTGGTGTTCCGCACCGAAGCGCTAGAGGCCTTCATCGTCAGAGACCTGCAGGGGCGCGCGCAGCAGGCCATTGCCGCCGTGCCGCGCGATCTGCTCGCGCGCACGGCGGCCTTCCTGCTTCTCAAGGATTCGAAGTCCAGTTTCGCCATTGAGGGAGAGCATCCACCGCAGAACCGCATCCAGCGATGGGCCCGCGCAATTGGCCAGGCCGGGCAGCAATCGATCGATCACGGCGAACTCCTGCGTCTGCAACGCATTGTGATCGGAGACGATCGCTTTGTTCATCTGGGATTCCGGACTGAAGGTGGATTCGTCGGTCAGCACGACCGCGAGTCGCGCA
Source organism: Bryobacterales bacterium (assembly GCA_965205085.1). GTDB lineage: Bacteria > Acidobacteriota > Terriglobia > Bryobacterales > UBA6623 > VXMF01. The sequence goes on from OZ242039.1 coordinate 355,769, forward strand.
TGCCAATCCCGGACCACATCAGCGCCCGACCGGATGATCTGGCACAGCTGGTAAAGGGATTGGTCGCTTTTGACCGAGAATTCGCCCGGTATCTCGATCCGGTCGTTGCTGCATCCGTTCTGGCCTTCGGTTTTGTCTACATCCATCCTTTCGATGACGGGAACGGTCGGCTGCACCGTTACCTAATCCACCACGTCCTCGCCCAGCGCGGTTTCAACCCGCCGGGACTTGCGTTTCCGGTATCGGCGGCGATTCTGGACCGGATCAACGACTACCGCACAGCGCTTGAAGATTACTCGCAACGTTTACTGCCATTGGTGCAGTGGGAACCGACGGAACAAGGTAACGTTCGGGTCTCGAACGATACTGGTGACTTTTACCGGTATTTCGATGCTACGGCGCAAACCGAGTTCCTGTACAGTACCGTGAAGCGGACAATCGAGCTGGATTTGCCGCGAGAAGCAGAATTTCTAAGGCGGTACGATGCGTTTCGGAACGACGTCAACCTGATCGTCGACATGCCGGACCGCCTGTCGGACCTGCTTTTTCGGTTCCTCCACCAGAACGGCGGCAGACTTTCTCGCCACAGGCGAGAACGAGAATTCGCCGCGCTGGCAGACGACGAGGTTACGCGCATCGAAGCAATTTACCGGGAAGGATTTGCCGACAGTCCTTCTTAAATGCGAACTACATTCGACACTTGTGATAAGGGGACTATCCACGCCCATACCGCGTCGAAGTGTAATAGTGGGGAAGAAGGCTGTTTGAGCTGACGGTTGAGTTGTTGGAAGGATACGGCAGGCGGGGTGGGGCTGTCAAGTCGCCGGTCCGGGGGTGGGAGCTACGTGAGGCCCGAAAGAACCGCGCGGCCCACAGCGGCGCTGCCGCAGGTAGGTGTACAGCGAGCCGCCCTGGGCGCGGTCCTGGCGAATTCGCTGGTAGAGCCACGAGAAGCTGACCGACACCGCTCCGACCCGCTTCAGGTAACCAGCCACCAGCTCGGGGCCCCAGCTGTGCTGGAGCGGTCAGAGATGAGGTTTCAGATCGGTGGCTGGAACTTGCGCGGGCCGGTGACGGCTCGGTGGCGCCGCTCTCGAGCGAGTTGCTGGGCCTGCTCACGGTGATAGCCGGAGGGGCCGGCGCTGCGCCGGAGTTCGCGACAGATAGTGGACTTGTGGCGCTGGAGTTGAGCGGTGATGGCGGTGACCGAGAGTCCCGGTTGGTGCAATGCCTGGATCTGGCAGCGCTCGTCGAATTGCAGGTCGCGGAACCGCTGAGGCATAGCGATTTCTCCCCTAGGATAGGCCAATCAGGACATTAGGCCCATCCGCCCGCTGTTGCGCTTCCTAGTGCAAGCGGCAACAAAACGGTGGCAGCAGCGCCTACTGGCCGAAAAGGGGTCATGCTAAGCAGGTTTTCCATACCTACGGCCAGCCGCAGGCTTCGGTCTCGTTTCTCGAAATCGATGATATTGGTGCGTTCCTGCAGGGTCAGACGCGAACGCAACCGACTGGAAGCATCTTCCTGCCGGTGGTCCGGCATCGGCGGGAGTCTCGCCGTGACGTTCTTGCAACTGTGCCTAACGGCCTGTCGCTATACTATGCTTACTCTCGGGGCCTGAATAGCCGGACCCAAGAATCGCTGGATGCATGGCGATAATACACTCGGCAATCAGATCGCCAACCAATGCGGCCTGATCTGAGTCGCCCGGCGGCAGACCAGTGATTTGAGCATGTGACGGGTCCGCTTCGAAACCGCCTTCGGCCTCAAGCGGATCATGGACAATGCGCAGTGTGTCGAGCTCTTCTGATACTACCCGCAGGATCGTATCGACATTGAGCTCCGCGAACCGCCCGTTTGGCCTAACGCGAAGGCGGATCAGTCTGCGCACTTCGTTTAGCCGATGCTCTTTCTTTCCTAAGCAAGCCTCAAGCCAGTTTACAGACAAGCCGGCTTCGTCCGGTCTGATCGCACGGACACGGAAATCGGAACCGTCCACGACACCATCCTCTAGGATCATACTCGGCTTAACGTAACGGACGACATGGTCGTCCGCAGGGAGCTCATTGCCCTTCATCTGTAGAACAGTTCGCCCAGATCGAAGGCTTCAATCTGTCGCAACACACCCCGAAGAGAATCGCGCCCGGTAACGCGTGGTCTCTGCTGCTCGGATCTTTTTCGCCCAAATATCACATATTGAGCCATTCCGTGGCCAAGAAACTGCAATCCGATGCGGGAGCCCTGACTGTCCTTCCAGACCGCGCGGAGGTTGCCATTGTCCATCAGCACCAAGCCGCCCCGTCGGATGCCGGAAGCGAAACGAACGAACTGCCAAAAATCCGCTTCAGAGTACTTGTTCAGTGGATAGTCATCATGGGTAGCCTCGTTTCGCAAGTACTCTATGCGCGATCTGTAGGAAAACTCAAGATTTTTCTGCGCCTTGCACACCTTCCGAGCGAAATCGACGATACTAGGATCTGCCTCTGACTCGTTATACACAATCGCATTGGATCTAGATTCCTTGACAGGCTGTATTGGGCACCATTTAACTCTTGGGGGGTGAGCGCCGTCGTCGATTCCAATAGATCCACTTCCATGGATGCCAAGGGTCTCCAAGGGCACGGCACTTGCCAAGCTGTCAAGCCTCCCAGCCTGTCCGGCCTGTGCATGTTCAGTCGCCATTATTCCTCTCCCAATGCGGCTTCCAGCAAGGGGACAAACAGCACGGACCCATGCGCCCCCATTTTTCCTGCGACACCTAGCTTGTAGCCTAGGCCGCCATCGCCGCCTTCACCGCCAATACCAACAGTTACTTCAAACCGATCGCCGATAGACAGGTCGTCAAGTTCGACAATGAGCGTTTCCCCAGGATAACCCTTTCCGCCATCGCCCCCGCCGGACCAAAGGCGGCGCTTGGCCGGAAGCGCTTTCCCGCCCTTTCCGCCATCGCCACCGTCGCCGTGGAGACATCCGATTCCTTGGGCACCCCTGACAAACGTGCCTTCATGAAGAGTCCCCCCCCCGCCGCCAGTGCCTCCATTGCCGCCGCCTGCCTGCCAAGTTTCCTGCTTGCACGTAACGCTTGTCGCGCCGCCACCGCCGCCGCCGCCACCGCCGCCCGCACCATAAATTGTCAGGCCATCGATGCAGAACGATCCCCCACCGCCGCCGCCGCCGCCAGCGCCTCCACGCATAACAAGCAGCCCCTGCGGAGAAGCCCATGGCCATTCGAAGATACCTGACTCGATTCTACGTTCAAGTCTGACTGTTGGCATCGCATGGCTCCTTGACGGATAGCAGTCGGATTAACTCAATTTCCTTCATGTCGAATTCTCCTAAGATCGGGACGTAATCGAGTGACTAAGTGATGCTGCGGATTGGTTATCAATATCTGTCCTCTTAAGCGCCCATTGCACATCGAACCGCAACAGCGGGGCAGAAGGCCCTCGGGATTGACGGTTGGATACAGGGTATTGCAGACGGGGTGGGGCTGTCAACAGGCCTTTCCCACGCTGGGGACAGCGCAGTTGAGGGGGAGGCGAATGGGGCCGCAGGGCAAGTTTGGGGCGGGTAGATTCGCCCGACGAGGCGCTGCGGACTCGCGCAAAGCCAGCCTCGGCAGGGTGCCGAGGCGCTCGGGGCGAGGTGACGGGCTCTGGACGGAGTCCTCCCTGTGCCGGCCTGCGGCCGTCTGCCGGTGTCGCTCTGTCGGGAGGGGGGCCGAAGCGCCTAACGGGCCGTGAGGACAGCCTGAAAGGCTTGCTCGCGATGCAGGCTGAAGGGGCGCTGGCCGTCCGCGATATCCTGCACAGAACTCAGGATCACCGCGATCGCGATGCCGTTGCACAGCGCGTTGTTAAGTGCGGCATGGCCCTTGCGCGACAGACAGGCATCCTCGGCGAACTGCACGTCGCGGACGCGATGGTTCTGATTCTCCACGACCCAGTGCCCCCGATTCCAGCCCAGCAACTACTCGGGCGTGCCGCGGCCGGGCGGCACGGAGGTGATGCCGTAGACCGTTTCGCGGCTGACACGCCCCGAGGCGAGGTGTTTCCGCTCGCGCTCGATGCGGAAGAGTTGGCGCAGATGCAGGTAGTTCACGCGGCGGACCGGGGGGCTCAGGACGCGGATGCTGCGCTGCTCGAGGCGTCCGTGGCCCTTGCTGGGCTCCTCCGCATAGCAGCGGGTGCCGGGTTGCTCCCAGTCGATTGGGCGGAGGGCCTCGAACGTCTTCTTCGCATGGGCCTTGACCGTCAGCAAGTAGTCCGCGCCGTGCGTGTCGACCAGCGTCCGGGCGGTATCCCGGACGGTGTGCAGGGCATCGAGGGTGACCGCGCCGAATCAGCCGTATCGACAAAAAACTAGCAGATCTCAGCGTGGGAACGTCCCGCTTACCGAACGCCTGGCCGACCACGCCCGGCCCAACGATGCGACCCAGAGATACGCCGCCCACTGGATGATCCTCCAGCTTCGCGAGTACGCACAGAGGAGGCAGTGAGTGCCGGACCACGTTGCGGCGCACACTCTCGTCAAGGTGGGTCCCGATTGGTCGGCCGTTCAACTTGCTGTTGTCGGACGGTATGGTACACGATGGGCGGTTCGAGCCATCATCCACGCGGCTCGACTTGCTGTCCGCAGTAGCATATAGATCGAGAACCGTCTGCTTGACGAAACGGAGAATTCATGGACCTGGATATCGAACGCCTCCTCGGTGCCGTGGAGCGCACAGTTTCGTCCATGGAGCGCGACGGACAGGCTGCGCGCGCGGTGACCCTCGCGCGCAGTTACGCGACGCCCCTGGAGAACCTCTGGGACGCCATTACGAGGCCGGACCGAATCCCACGCTGGTTCCTGCCAGTCAGTGGCCGCTTGGAACTCGGCGGTCGCTTTCAACTGGAGGGAAACGCAGGCGGTACGATCAGGCACTGTGAGCGGCCTACGGATCTCGGACTTACGTGGGAGTTCGGCGGTGACGTAAGTTGGGTGGAGGCGCGTCTGTGCAACGATGGGACCGGCCGCTCGCGTCTGGCGATTACGCATATCGCGCTGTTGTCCGACCACTGGCACACGTTCGGTCCCGGCGCCGTCGGCGTAGGTTGGGAGATGGGCTTTTTGGGCTTGGAACTGCATCTTACGAGGCCGAACGAACCCAAATCGGACGGGGCGACGTTCCACACAACTCGTGATGGAAGGGCGCTCATTGCCGGGAGCAGCGCGGCGTGGGGTCGGGCGGCCGAGGCAGCGGGAACGAACCCCGACATAGCGCGCGCCGCAGCGCAGCGTACCGCGGCCTTCTACACGGGCGACGCGGTCGCGCCGGATTGATCCACGCCTTGAGATGCGTTATTGTTCGTGGGCGTTGACTCGGTATTGCAGTGGCGATGATTGCTTCGACCTTCTCCGTAGCGCCGGTTCGACAAGGTGCGCGGTAAAGCCGGCATCAGCGAGGCACAGAATGCGCCCGACGTGAGCAAGGGCGATGCCCGCAGCCGGTCAGGCTGAGCGCGGCGCGAGTATCGCGGCTAGGTTCCGTCGCGCATTTGGCTTCGACAGCCCCGTGTTCGGCGTGTCCAGCGACGCCTAGAACTGTTGCCTCCGCTTGTTTCCGATTGCCTGCTCCTTCTTCCGTTGCCGCGAATAGCAGTACAACCGCACCTCTTGGCCATCCCCGCCCAACACCGGCTCGAACTGCACCGGCTCTCTCGAGGTCGTCCGCAGCCCTTCCACCCAGGCCTGCTCGAAGCGCCGGTGGCCCTCCCGGCTGACGGCTAGAAAACGGTAGCCCTGCGTGGCCGGCCATCCCGGCGTCCAACTCCTCCGTCAGTGGCCGGGGGGTCTCGCCGACTCCTGGACGTTGCCGGCAAGCACCTGCGAGCGCCGCACGAATCCGCTGCCGGCAGACACCAGGGCCAGGGTGAGCCAAAGGCAGTCGGAGCACTCCTCCCTGGAGTGGCAGGGTCGCGCGAGGTGCTGGGTCTCGGCCTCGCCTTCGAAGGTAACGGAGCAGATGGCGCAGGCCCACTGGGAGCAGACCAGCGAGGGCAGCGGATTTGGTAGAAAGCCCACAAGGCGACGCCTCCGACGCTGACAGGGCGGGAGCGTTCGGAGCAGAGGGAGGCGGGGCTGATGCACAGCGGGTTGGGGGAGTCGGAGTAAGGGGAGCCGTGGAAGTCGAGCAGTTGGCGGGCGAGGGATCGGGCGCTACGGAGTAGCTCGGGGGGCGGAGCGGCCTGGGGCAGTGAACAGTAGCTAACTGTGGTTTCCATGATCTGGCAGAGCAAGGGTCAGTCCTGGCCAGGACGTAGAAGGCGGTACCGAGGTGGATGAGTGTCTTCTGGCCGGGAGTCCGTGGATGCAGACGGACTGAACAAGGGTCCAGCCAGCACAGGTGGTACCGTCGGGGGAGTGGCGCATGAACACAGGGGCAGACTAACAGGAAGGTGGGAGGGAAGATCAGCGAAATCGGCCTGATCCTACTTGTTCGGCAACTTCTTACGATTATTGGTCATCCTGCGCCCAAGGCCTAAGGCTGAGGTGTGCTGGCTCTTGCGGTGGCCTGGGTGCCCACGGCGGACGCCCGGGGACTGCGATCGAACCCGGCGGGAAGCTCCCTCTGACGTCAGTGGTGAATGCCGAGTGAGGGATCGCAGCCGCCAGCCAGATCGTGGAGGGGAGCTCCTGGCGAAGGCATCGGCAGGGAGCAGGACCTGAATGCCTCGGGCTGTTCCGATTGCCCTGTAAATGAATTTATAACAATTGGTTAGAGTCCAAGCAGCACAAGTCAGAAAGCAGGATTCTACAGTCTTCGAACGCCATTGCATGGCGATCCGCGCCAGGCTTGACGCCCCTGTGCGGACAGACCCGCATGATCGGTCTGATGCCGGTAAGGACCCGCCACCGCAGCGGGGTCAGGTGCCCGGATCCAATCCGACTTGATGTGGTTGCCGTTCGGGCGTCCTGCCTGTCAACCTGGCGCACGGTAGAATTCAGCCGAGGCCGTCATATGGCACGAAAACGCTGGACATGGGTTAAGCTGTAGGGCAAGGTTCTCGTGATCATCTCAGAGCTGGTGGCGCAACGGCTTCGAATCAGACGCCGAAGATGTCAAGCTAGGGGGGCCGATGGGTCTCAACTGCGCCTCGCTGTTCAAGGGGATCGATGATGACTGCGGATTTTCCATCTCGGTGCGCGACAAGGGGGACGGGATGCAACCCGAAGCCCTGAATCCGATCTATCTGACGACCGGAAGTGAGCGCCGAAAGGAGCCAAAGCGCGGCGGCACAACGTCGAAGTTCAAGAGGCGTCTGCTGGGAGTCGATGGAGAGGGGAGCCTCGTGCCGGTTGACGCTGCAATGTCGCAGTCCTGTTTCCCCGGCGATCAGGGACCTACCGAAGGAGTAGCACTATGAACAGACAGATCGCGCGCCTGCGCATCGAGCTTCAGGAACTCGAACCGAAGATCTGGCGGCGGATCGACATGCCGCTGTCTACAAATCTGGAGGCCTTGCACGAGGCGATTCAGATTACGATGGGTTGGACCTTCTCGCACCTGTGGGAATTCGAGATCAACGGCCGGAGCTACGGCGACCCGTCGCCTGACGACCAACCGGTGATGTACAGGGCTAAGAGCCTGCCGTTGGGGACGGTGATCGCGAGCGGGGCGGCCCGGTTCGTCTATGTCTATGACTTCGGCGACTACTGGCGGCATGACGTGATCGTTGAGGAGGTTCGCGACGGCGACCCGGCAATCGACTACCCGGCCTGCGTGGACGGGGAAAGATGTTGTCCGCCGGAGGATGTCGGCGGGCCGGAAGGCTTCATGGACTTTCTGGAGGCGATTCTCGATCCGTGCCACGAGGAGCACCGGGCGAAGCTCGAGTGGCATGGCGGGCCATTCAATCTGACCGCGTTTAACAAGGCGTCGGCTCGTATTGGCCTGGAGACCATTGCGCTGCGGCGCGGACCACTCGCCAGCTACGGGAGCCGATTGCGGCGTACGCACGCGTAAACGCGGCTTATCGGGTCTTCGTACTCCGGAGAAGGTTCCCGCATTCTGCGGGCCAGAAAGTGCGGGCACAGCGGCTTGGCCAGCGTATTTGGCCCTGCCGCCATGATGGAGCGGTAAATCCCGCCGATGAGCGAGGACGGGCAGAACAAGCGCGAAACGCTCTCCGGATTCTCCGTGCGCAGGCGATGAATGGCGTGTGAGGTGGCGCGGAAACATCGGACATGTCGAGACTTGTGCAGGATTCCCCCCACCTGGCGGCTTTTGACACGCCGGACGGGTACAGTGATTTGCGCCTTCCGTCAGCAGGGTCTTAGCTCGACGGGGGAGGTGGGATGTGAGGTGCCGACCATGGTTCTGGCAGACGCATAGTGGCATTGATTCGCGCCAAGGGGCGGGTTGGCAATGCCTCCATGTCGGAACCCTTTCCGAGCAGGCGAACGAACACCACCGATTGGCTTCGGTCGACTGGGTTGCCACCGGGCTCGGCGGGTGATTGAAGAGGGCTTATCCGGACACTCTTGTTCTAGAATTGAGCTTTGTGGTTGATCGTCCCCGCTTTGCTGGTTGCGGTTGCCATGGCCCATGCCGCGAGTGACCCGGTCGCTGACCTGGACGCCCGTTTGGCCCGGGGCGATGCGACGCTGGACTTTCACCCCCGATGGGGCTACCTGCCCTCGCTGCTGGACGAGCTGGGGGTGCCACGGTCGTCTCAGTTGCTCGTCTTCTCGAAGACCAGTGCCCAGTTCCGGTTGATTTCGCCGAGAACCCCTCGGGCGATCTACTTCAATGACGATACCTACGTGGGGTGGGTTCCAGGCGGGCGCTTTCTGGAGATCTCCACCTCCGTTCCTGGTGGCACGGCGGCCTTCTACAGCCTCGTTCAGCAGCAGGCAACCCCTCCCCGGATCATCCCGGACAACGGAACCTGCCTGCAATGCCACGAAAGCGGTCGGACGCGTGGGGTGCCCGGCCACCTCACCCGGTCGGTGTATCCAGCACCTGATGGGGCTCCGCACTACCAGCGCGGCACCGTGGACGTCGATCATACGACCCCGATTGGCGCGCGCTGGGGGGGCTGGTTCGTCTCCGGAAGCGTTCCGATGCGGCATCGAGGCAACGCGGTCGGTCCCGCTGGCGAAGCCTCGCAGTTTGAAGCCGGCCTGCTGGGCTGGACTGAGCCGGACCAACTCTACGATGCAGACAGCTATCTGACGCCTCACAGCGACGTCGTCGCTCACTTGGTAATGGCCCACCAGATCCGTGTTCACAACTCGATCGCCAGGGCCGGGGACGAGGCCCGGGCCGCACTGGCCTATCACGAGGAAATGGTCCGGTTGTTCGGAACTCCTTCGGAGTCGCTGCTCGCCTCTGTGAAGAGGCGAATCGAGCGGCCGGCTGAGGAATTGGTCCGGGACCTGCTGCTCGCGGACGAAGCACCGCTCAGGGGGCCTGTCAGGGGAGATTCCGGCTTCGCCTTGGAGTTCCAGGGACTGGACCGCAACAGCGGGTCGGCCCCGTCCCTGCGGGAACTGGATCTCACCACGCGGATTTTTCGCTATCCGCTGAGTTTCCTGATCCGTTCCAGTGCCTATAGTGAGCTTCCCGACCAGGTCCGATCTTATGTCGAGGCAAGGATCATGACTGTCGCCAACGGCCTCGACCGGTCCGGAACGTTCCCGCCACTAGCGGTGGCGGACCGGAAAGCTATCCTGCAGGTGTTGTCGACAAGTCCGGTCCCGGACTGAGCCAATCCGGTTCCCGCCGGGCCGACGACCTCGCCGAGCTACGACCGTTCCATACCCGTACTGGAGATTGCCGCTGGCGACATAATGGAAGAATGAGTCGCATCGTCCGACTCGCCATTGCGGTATTCGCATGCCATCGCCGATTGATCGCGTCCGGCTCCTCAAGGAGGCGCTTGCTGAGCGGATACTCGTTCTGGACGGGGCCACCGGCACCGCCCTGCAGCGAGCGGATCTGTCTGCTGCCGATTTCGGCGGTCCGGAACTGGAAGGGTGCAACGAGAACCTCAACCTGACCCGGCCAGACGTGATCCGGAGGCTCCACGAGGAGTACTTCCGGGCGGGCGCTGACATCGTCGAGACCAACACCTTTGGTGCTACGGACATCGTGTTGGCCGAATACGGTCTTGAGGGCCAGGTGTCCAGAATCAATTCCGCCGCCGGGCGGCTTGCTCGTCAAGCCGCCGAAGCCCTGTCGACGCCAGCTAGGCCACGGTTTGTTGCCGGAGCGATGGGCCCGTCGACCAAGTCCATCTCGGTTACCGGAGGGATTACCTACGAGCGCTTGATCGATGCGTACCGCTGGCAGGCTCGATCGATGAGTGAGTACGTGGACCTGCTGATTCTGGAGACTTGCCAGGACACGCGCAATGTCAAGGCCGCCCTGCTTGGAATCGACGAGGCGTTCCGCGAGATCGGGTTCAGGTTGCCCGTGATCATCTCCGGAACCATCGAGCCGATGGGCACCATGCTGGCGGGCCAGAACGCCGAGGCATTGGTCGTGTCTCTCGAGCATGTCGATGCCCTCGGTATCGGGCTGAACTGCGCTACCGGACCGGAGTTCATGACGGACCACCTGCGCACGATCCACGAGACAGCGGCGCCGATGGTGTCGTGCTATCCCAATGCCGGCCTGCCCGACGAGGACGGGAACTACGGCGAAACGCCGGAGTCGCTGGCCGGAGTGCTGGAGAGATTTGCACGCAACGGGTGGCTGAACATTGTTGGCGGTTGCTGCGGCACGACCCACGAGCACATTCAGGCCATAGCCCAGATGGCGGAGTCGTACGCCCCGCGACGGTACTGTCCGCCGAAGCGGACCAGGTTCAGTGGAATCGACGTGGCGGAGGTGGCCGACGATAACCGCCCGCTGCTGGTCGGAGAGCGGACGAACGTCGTGGGCTCCCGTCGATTCAAGCGCCTGATCGACCGGGGGAAATACGAGCAGGCCGCAGAGATCGCGCGTGCACAGGTCAAGGGTGGTGCCCACATCATTGACATCAACCTGGAAAATCCCGACCGTGACGAACTCGCCGACATCGGGGCCCTCTACGACCTGATCACACGCAAGGTCAGGGCTCCGATCATGATCGACTCAACGAGCCCGTCTGCCGTCGAACGGGCCCTGACCTATTGCCAGGGCAAGGCGATCGTCAATTCCATCAACTTCGAGGACGGCGAGGAGCGGTTCGACCGAGTCGTTCCGTTGTTGCTGCGCTACGGAGCCGCAGTGGTTGTCGGAACAATCGACGAGGATCCCGAGCAGGCCCAAGCCATCACCCGTGAGCGGAAGCTGGCGATCACCGAGCGCTCCCATGCGCTGTTAACCGGCCGCTGGAACTACCCGGAGGAGAACATTGTCGTCGACCCGCTGGTATTTCCGTGCGGAACAGGCGACGCCAACTACGTTGGAAGTGCCGTCGAGACTACCGAGGCTCTGCGCCTCATCAAGGAGCGACTGCCGAACGTCAAGACCATTCTCGGCATCAGCAACGTCAGCTTTGGACTGCCGCCGGCAGCTCGAGAAGTGGTGAACGCCGTGTTTCTGCACCAGGCCACGCGAGCGGGTCTGGACATTGCCATCGTCAACACCGAGCGTCTGCGACGGTATGCCTCGCTGTCTGCGCAAGAGCGGGAACTGGCGGAAGGGTTGCTCTACAACCTGCCGTGCGGAAGCATCGAGGCTCCCAGTGACTATCGCGAGCAGAGCGACGAGGACCGCGTGGCGATCAACCACCTCCACATTGCACGCATCACGGACCACTTTCGGGGGAAGGGCGGTCGGCAACGTACCAGTACTGCCCAGATGCCACTCGACGAGCGACTGGCCAACTATATCGTCGAGGGCACCAAGGAGGGCCTGTTCGCTGATCTGGAACGGAAGCTTGGGGCCGGGGTCGCCCCGCTTGACATTGTGAATGGACCGTTGATGGCCGGGATGAAGGAGGTGGGACGACTGTTCAACGACAACCAACTGATCGTTGCCGAGGTGCTTCAGTCGGCGGAGTCCATGAAGGCGGCAGTCGACTATCTTGAGCCGAGAATGGAGAAGTCCGCCGCCGCGAGGCGGGGTAGAGTGGTTCTTGCCACCGTCAAGGGTGATGTGCATGACATCGGCAAGAACCTGGTCGACATCATCTTCTCCAACAACGGCTACGATATCGTGAACCTGGGCATCAAGGTTGCGCCGGAAGCACTTGTGAAGGCTGCCCGGGAGTACACGCCAGACGTCATCGGCCTGTCCGGCCTTCTCGTCAAGAGCGCCCAGCAGATGGTCGTGACCGCTGAGGACCTGAGGCATGCTGGCGTGGAGGTTCCGCTGATCGTCGGAGGGGCGGCCCTGAGTGCGGGCTTTACCCGAAAGAGAATCGCGCCTGCCTACCGGGGTCTAACCTGCTACGCGAGGGACGCCATGAGCGGGCTGTCCCTGCTTGACCGCATCATGGAGCCTGACGAAAGGCCCGCGCTGGCTGCCGAACACGCGCCGATATCGGCCGCAAGTGCCGAATCTGGCCGGACCGGCAGGAGCCCCAACTCGAAACGCAGCACGCGGGCTCGCTTGGACGTGCCGCCGCTACAGTGTCCCTATGCCGCCCGCAGGCAGGTCGATGTCCCGCACTTGCGGGATCTATGGCGCTACGTCAATCCCGCCATGCTCTATTCGCACCACCTTGGATTCCGCGGCAACTTCCAGAAAGCGGTGGCCTCACGGGTCGAGAAGGCCCTCTCGCTCAAGGCTGCTGTGGAAGAACTGATGGCTGAGGCTGAGGGTTTCATGGTGGTCCGGTCGGTGTGGCGGTTCCTCGAAGCGGAGGCTCACGGAAACGCCATCCGCCTCTACCAGCCCTCCGAAGGAACTCTTCTCCACGAGTTCACGTTCCCGCGACAGCGGCGGGCGGACGGACTCTGCCTGGCCGACTTCGTGGCGCGGCCGAACGGCTACCGGGATTCGCTGGCACTGATGTGCGTTACTGCAGGGGAAGGAATCCGGCAGCGTGCCGAAGCACTCAAGGATGCGGGCGAGTACTTCAAGGCCCACGCCCTGCAGGTCCTTGCGATCGAGACCGCCGAGGCATGCGCTGAATGGCTCCACCGCAGAATCCGGGAAGATTGGGGATTCGCCGATCCCGAAGGGATGCCGATGGCAGACCGGTTTCGGTCCAGGTATCGAGGCCGCCGGTACAGCTTCGGCTATGCGGCGTGTCCCGACCTTGAGAACCAGCAGGCCTTATTCGATCTGCTAAGGCCGGAAGGCATTGGCGTGAACCTGACCGAGGCGTTCATGATGGAGCCGGAAGCCAGTGTAAGCGCCCTGGTTTTCCAGCATCCGGATTGCGTGTACTTCGACGTCAACTCGTAACGGACTCTGTCCGCTATCGAGGGCGCAGCATACCGCAGACCTTTCCCCGGCAGGAAGCCCGTCGAACAGATCGGCCGACTCTGGCCCACCTAACGTGATAAAGGGCATATAGCCGTGGCCGCCTTGCTATGACGGCGGAGGACTCCAGATCGTGGCCCCGATGTATCGCTCCGGACCAGACGCCTCGTCGGTGAAGTAGTACACCGCCACGACCTTGCCGTCGGGTCGCTGCACGGCCCGTACGTAGCCTATGTCGCGGCTAGCTCCGTCGTCCCGAAGCGTGATGGGATCGCTCCATGTCCGGCCCATGTCGCTGCTAAGCGTGGCACGGATGCTGTATGGCTCCGCCCGGTAGCCGTACACAAGGCATATCCGGCCGTCCCGCAACCGAATCATCGCCGGTGGATTGCCGACTCCGGTGTCCGGCACGGCCTCGGCCAGATACTCCCAGTTTTTTCCATTGTCGCTCGACAGGTAGGATCCGATCCAGCGCTTGTCCGGGTCCCGCATTCGCACCGTTACAAGAATGTCTGTCTCGGACAGTCGGACCGAGGCGGGCATGATGGAGAACTCTTCGGGCTCCGGGCCGATCCAGGAAACGAGTTCCCATGTCTTGCCGGCGTCGGTCGTTCGAACGCAAAGGGGTCGACCCTCCCTCCCGTTCGATTTCGCCGCGGTGATGAACAGGGTACATGTTGCCGCCCCGTCGACGATGTAGTCCGTCCGGGGGGCGATTCCCGGAGAGTCGAATGCAGGGAGTCTGTAGGGGCCGTTCCACGAACGGCCCCGATCATACGAATAGAAGATGCGGCCGATGCCGGCGTGAATGCTGTTGGTGCGGACTGTCAGTGCGAAATCCGGATGGGTGAAGTCGATTCCGCCTTCACTGTCTCGCATCGGAGGTACCGTCACACCCGGTCGCGTTACACCATGCAGGTAGCCTCCCTCGGTGATCAAATAGCCCTGGGCCCCGGGATCCTCGAGAGCCCAAGTCTCTCCGCCGTCGAGGCTTCTCGCCAGCATCGGGATCTCCGGCTTCTCGCGGTCGATGTGGTGGCTGAGGCCCTGGTCCTTGTAGTAACCCATCCCGAAACCGACCAGAATCTCGTCACCCCAACTCCAGATTCCGTGGTTTGCCGGCCAGCCCCCAAACATCCCCTCTTCGAAGTACACCTTGAGATGGCGCGGAGGCTCAGGCACCGCACCAGCCCCGAAAGACTCCCCCGGGGGACCTGATGGTGAGCATGCGGAGCCGCTACCCAGGACGACGAGTGTCGCGATGATGGCAATTCTCTGATTCATTGGATCCTTCAGCTTTCCGCGGGAACCATGCAACACGCAGCAACACTGCGATCAGTCCACAGCGGCTCGACGCCCGAATGATAGCGCATGTGGGGGCTTGCCACAGGCAGACGGACTCCGGGCGAGTGCTCCTGCGTCTCGTGGTCTGACCCATGCGGTGTGGAACCCCTTCCAGATTCATGGGCGATCCAGCAACCTGCCAGTTTCCCAAGGGGTCGAGACCGGAGTTCCACCGAATCATCCTTGGATCGGGTGCCGGCTGTTGAATGTCACATCATTCTGGCGGCAAGTCGTGAAACCCAGTGGGGTCGCTTCCCCACGTGCCGCTGATGCAACCATCTAGAGAAGCGCGAAGCCGCCGCACCACCCAATGCGCCGGCAGATTGTCCGGCCACTCGACGCCGGAACGCTTGTATGTCGGGTATGGCTTGCAGTCGTGGACGGCGATCCGATCCATGATGGCGTTGCTCTCACAGACCGAGTTCATGGAGAAGCTCCTCGACAGTCATTCATATCGTGGTGCCGGGCAATGCTCTTGAGAATGCTCGAAAGCGTCTTGATCCTGATCGCAGCGTGCAGCGGGATTACCTCATGGTGCTCTCCATTGACCTGTGTCGTGACCCGCACATGCGAGCCTCGCTGTCTCGCGGCCAAGTAACCCAAGTGTCGAAGCGACGCTAGAAGCCTTGCGGCACTGACGTCGCGAGGCAGCTTCATGCTGCGAGAATCTCATCGCGCACGAAATGCAAACGGATTAGTCTCGGGCGCGGCATCGTGCTGTCGAAGTAGCAGTCAACAGCCTCCTTGACGTTCCTGCGCAGCTCCTCGACGGAATCTCCCTGGGTGTGGATGCCGTATCCAAGGGCGCTGGCTGAATAACCGCCGTCCACTTCGTCTTCGGCCACCTCAAAGATGATCTCGGTCATGGCATTGTCTCCTCCACAGTGTAACTGTCGGCAATCTCGGCCAGCAGTTCTGCCGTCTCCCTTCAGAGGGCCAGAATGTCGGCCCGAACTTCGTCCAGCGGGCACATCGGCTGAAGCTGATCTCGTAGCCGATCTTCACGCTCCCGGGCCGATACCTGGCATCAGGTACCCAAGGCAGCACCTCGCGCTGCAGGAATGCCTCGATTCCGCCGGTTTCCGTCAACGGGATCTGCTCGTGCCGGTTGCACTAGGAACACTGCGCATTGCGTGGCGGGCTGAATCGCTTGTTGCCGAGAGATGCGTCCTTCCCTAGGGTTGGGTCCATACGCGGGTTGCTTGGTCGGATCTACCGTGCCCCCATTCGGAAGACCATGCAGCGGCCCGCCATGGTCATCAGCATGGCCATGCTCGCACTGAGCGTGCTGGGACCGGAGACTGCCGCCACGATGTGATGCACCTGATTCTGACGATGATCCCTGACGGGGCCATCTGTCAGCGGACGGGGAGCATGGCCGTCCCGCCATCGATTCCAAGCTGATCCTCCCCCGACACATTCCGCCGGTTGCACAAGGAAGCGCAACAGCGGGCGGAGGGGCCTAAGGTGCTGATTAGCCTATCCTAGAGGAGAAATCGCCATGCCTCAGCAGTTCCGCCACCTGCAATACGACGGGCGCTGCCAGATCCAGGCCTTGCACCAGCAGGGATTCTCGGTCACCGCCATCGCCGCTCAACTCCAGCGTCACAAGTCCACCGTCTGTCGCGAACTCCGGCGCAACGCCGGCCCCTCCGGCTATCACCATGACCAGGCCCAGCAACTCGCTCGAGACCGCCGCCACCGGGCCGTCACCGGCCCGCGCAAGCTCCAGCCAGCGATCTGGAACCTCATCTCTGACGGCCTCCAGAGCCACTGGAGCCCCGAGCAAGTGGCCGGCTACCTGAAGCGGGTCGGAGCGGTGTCGGTCAGCTTCTCGTGGCTCTACCAGCGGATTCGCCAGGACCGCGCCCAAGGCGGCTCACTCTACACCTACCTGCGGCAGCGCGGCAAGCCGCGCCGCTGCAAGGCCACCCGGGGCAGCGCCGGCCGCGGCTGCATCCCGGGCCGCAGGGACATCAGCGAGCGCCCCGCAATTGTCGACACGAAGCAGCGCTGCGGGGACTGGGAGGCCGACACGATCATCGGCAAGGCCCATAAAGGAGCCGCTGTCACGCTCGTGGAACGGAAGTCGAAGTACCTGCTTGCTCAGACAGTTAGCCGGAAGACTGCCGCCCTGGTGGGTGACGCGATGCAGAACCTGCTGCGGCCCTTCGCGGCCTTGGTCCTGACCGTGACCTGCGACAACGGGAAGGAGTTTGCCGGCCACCTCCAGACCGCCGAGGCGCTCGAGACCGACATCTTCTTTGCCCGGCCCTACCGCTCCTGCGAGCGGGGCCTCAATGAACACACCAACGGCCTCCTGCGCCAGTTCGTGCCCAAGACCGAGAACCTGCGCACACTCGACCCGCAACGGCTGCAGGAAGCCGTCAATCGGCTCAACCACCGCCCCCGCAAGGTGCTTGGCTACCGCACTCCGTACGAGGTCTTCCGCGACGACTGTCTCGCGGCCGGCATCGACCCGCCACCCGCACTCCCGGACCCCGTTCCTCTCTGATCGGGGCCGCAACGCGGCCCCTCCCCGACGCACTTCCCCCTCTCGAGCTGGCGGGCCCAGCCCGCCAGCGCCCCTGTGGTCCGGTCGCCTCTTCGGGCCAAATCCCGCTGCCACCCTCGCGTAACGGCCACCCCCGGAGCGTCACCTTGACAGATCAACGCGCTGGTCTTACTCTGGCAGTAGTTCAGCCACCTACTCCAAAGGCCTTATTCCCCGCTGTTGCGGTTCAATGTGCAATGGGCGTTCTGATACCACAGGGCCTCTATCTAGACCGGCCTGTGCCGGGACTGTCCCACGCGATTCATCGCCAGGACGGCGAGGCGTCTGGAGGCCGGTGCGACCCGGCGACGGCACGGCCACAAGGCCCTTACACCGATATCCGCGTGATCTGGAACGTGGCGGTCCGGACCATGGCGACCGATCGGGCGTTCGAGAAGTTACTGAAGTGTGCGCGAACGACATAATGGAGTCGGAATCTGAGGGCATTGACCATGCGACACCTTCTTCTCATCACTTTGATCTCCGCAAGCGGGGCCTTTCCGCAACCCCGGCAGACGAGTGCAGAGCCCGACCTGCCGGAGGGTGTCGAAGCTCGGTTGGACATTCCCTTTGCCGAAGAGAGCGCGGCACAGAAGCTGGACCTTTATCTGCCGGAGCGGGGCTCTCAGTCCTTGCGCCCTGCCATCGTTGTCGTTCACGGTGGCGGCTGGAGAGGCGGGGACAAGCGTCGCGGTCAATGGGCGACCATTCCAGCCGACTATGCCAGCGAGGGATACGTTGCGGTCTCGGTGAACTATCGCCTCACCGACGAGGCACCATGGCCGGCGCAGCTTGAGGACGTGAAGGCAGCCGTGCGCTGGCTGCGGGCCCACAGCCTCGAGTATCGCGTTGATCCGGACCGGATCGGTGCCTACGGGAATTCAGCGGGTGCCCATCTGGTGTCGTTGCTGGGCCTCGTCCGTGAGTCCGATCAACTCGAGGGGGCCGGTCCGCATCGCGACCAGTCCAGCTCGGTGCAGGCTGTCTGTGCATCGGCGACGCCGGCAGACTTCCTCAACTGGGGGGCTCCCGGCGTTCTGCCGTCACGCCTTTCCACGGCCTTCCTGGCTGGACCCGAAGATACGCTGAGGGACCGTGCGAGGCAGGCATCGCCGATCACCTACGTTCGGCAAGGGGCCCCTCCCTTTCTCCTGGTCCACGGCACTCTGGATCGCACCGTCCCTATCGAGCAGACCGAAAGGTTCGCGAGTGCGCTGCGAGATGCTGGCGCCCCGGAGGTTCGATACGTGATCTTTGACAGCGAGGGCCATGGGGTCTTTCAGAATCAACGCCTGCTCACCCACCCCATGATGAAGGCGTTCTTCGAGAACGCGCTGCAACGTTGATGTGCCTGCACCCGGCTGCCGTTCCGGGCTTCGCCTGAGGCTTGGCAGTTTCGGGTTCCGTCTCTCTGCCGCCGTTCCCGTGGCCGACGCAGCTCGGCTGCTAGGATCGATGGGTGCTGACACGAATCCTGCTGTTGCCCTTGCTCGCCAGTCTGGCATTTGCCCAGACCAGGCTGCTTCGATTCCCCGATATTCATGATGACCGAGTCGCGTTCGTCTACGCGGGAGACCTGTGGTCCGCATCGGACAAGGGCGGCCTCGCGGTTCGCCTGACGGCTCACGAGGGCCTCGAGCTTTTTCCGAAGTTCTCGCCGGACGGGAAATGGATCGCGTTCACCGGGCAGTACGACGGTGACGAGCAGGTCTATGTCATGCCCTCCGGGGGCGGCGAGCCACGCCAGCTGACCTACTATCCGGCACGGGGGCCGCTGGCACCTCGCTGGGGCTATGACCACCAGGTCTACGGCTGGACACCCGACAGTTCCGGCGTGCTCTTCCGGTCGTCGCGTTCCTATTGGGGCGCGAAGGACGGACGGCTCTATACGGTGCCGCGCGAGGGCGGTCTTCCCGTGCCGCTGGCGATGCCCGTGTCGGGAGCCGGAAGCATCTCGCCGGATGGCAAATTTGTCGCATACTCACCGTTGTTTCGCGATTTTCGGACGTGGAAGCGATACCAGGGGGGGTGGGCACAGGACCTTTACCTATTCGACCGTGCGACAAGAACCGCGCGGCGGATGACCAAACACGTCCGGTCGGACCGGGACCCGATGTGGGTGGGAAACGAGGTGCACTTCGCTTCCGACCGGGATGGCATTCTGAATCTGTATCGCTTCGAGTCGGAGACGG
Organism: Bryobacterales bacterium; assembly: GCA_965205085.1. Classification (GTDB taxonomy): domain Bacteria; phylum Acidobacteriota; class Terriglobia; order Bryobacterales; family UBA6623; genus VXMF01. The sequence goes on from OZ242039.1 coordinate 375,267, forward strand.
GAAGAGTCACACAACTAACGCACGAGAAAATTTGGGATGTCCGCTGGCCGTCGTCCGATTCGCGGGGGCGAATCGTGTATGAGTTGAATGGCGAGTTGCGAATCTATGAGACGAGGACGGGGCGGTCCCTTGCGATCAGCATCGAAGTGCCCAGTGACGGGGGCTCCCGGCGCCCGCGAAGGGTCTCTGCGGCTGGGACCATCGAGAGCTACTCGCTCAGCCCGAAGGGGCGGAGGGCAGTCTTCAGCGCCCGTGGAGACATTTTCACGGTACCGGCCGAAAAGGGTCCTACCCGCAACCTCACCCGGTCCTCCGACGCCCACGACCGGCTGCCGAGTTGGTCTCCGGATGGACGGCGGATTGCGTTCGTGTCAGACAGGTCGGGCGAGGAGCAGATCTACGTCGTTGACCAGCAAGGCGGACCGCCGGAGCGCCTCACAGACGGAATAAGGGGACGGCTATACCGCCCTGCCTGGTCTCCAGACTCCAAGCGGATCGCGTTTTCGGACAAGGAGGGGAAGGCTTATGTCCTGGAGGTAGAGACCAGGCGGGTCACTGAAGTCGCCGATGATCCCCGCGGGCGCATCACAGACTACGTTTGGTCCCCCCGTGGAGGCTTCGTCGCCTTTACCGTCAGCGTCTCCGCACGGGCGAACTCCGTCTTCGTCTGGGACGTGGCCGGCCAGGACCTCCACCAGATCGGCGGCGAACTCTTTGACGAGCACTCCCCGGCCTGGGGTGCGAACGGGGACTACCTTTACTTTCTGAGCGCCCGCGAGTTCTCGCCGTTAATTTCCTCGACCGAGTGGAATTTCGCCACGAATCGCCAGACCGGTGTGTTCGCGCTCGCCCTTCGCAAGGATGTGGCCCATCCGTTCCCCCCGGAGAGCGACGAAGCCGAGATCGCTGAAGCCGGGACCGCCTCCGAGGACGAATCCAAGGATGGCGGTGGCAGCGGGAACGACCACGAGGGAGCTGACGGCGACCAGTCTGCGGATGAAGAGGCGGGCACGGAGCCGATCCGCATCGACTTCGAAGGGCTCGGGGACCGTGTGGCCCGGGTGCCCGTGCCGGCCGACAACTATCCGGTGGGAGGCTTGGCTGCCGTCGATGGATCGCTGCTGATCGTGCAAGGGCAGCCGTTCTACTACGGTCGGGACTCGCAGACGAAGCCTGCCATCAAGATCTTTGACCTCGAGGAACGCGAGTTCAAGACGGTGACCGAGGGCCGGGCGTTCGCCCTGTCCGACGACGGCAAGAAGATCCTGGTGCAGCAGGGGCAAGTCTACAAGCTCTTCGACGTGAAGGCGGATTCGAAGAGCCCCAAGACGGTTGGAACTGCGGGCTTGCAGGTCAACCTGGTGCCTGAACAGGAATGGGAGACGATCTTCGACGAGGTCTGGAGGCGCTACCGGGATTTCTTTTACGTGCAGAACATGCACGGGTATGACTGGGTCGCGGTCCGCGATCGGTACAGGCCTTGGCTGGAGCATGTGCGGCACCGCTCGGACCTCAACTACGTCATCGGAGAGATGATCGCCGAGCTGAACGTCGGTCATGCATACATCTCGGGCGGAGACTACGAGACGCCGGAGAGGCCGAAGGTCGCCCTCATGGGCGCCGATCTGGAACTGGATGAGGCTGGTGGCCGCTATCGGATATCCAGCATCCTGAGAGGGCACAACGAGGAGTCGGAATACAGGGCGCCGCTGACGGAAATCGGAGTCGATGCCCAGGAAGGGGACTACGTTCTGGCCATTGACGACGAGGACCTGAGGGCCAGCGACAACCCGTATCGGCTTCTCCGCCACAAGGCGGCGCGTCCGGTCAAACTGCTGCTCAATGACCGACCCGACCCGAACGGAGCCCGGACGGTGGTCTACCTGCCGGTCGAAGACGAGTCCAACCTCCGGTACCTGAACTGGGTCGAGGGCAACCGCAAGGCTGTCGACGAAGCGACGGGCGGCACGGTCGGCTACATGCACGTACCCGACATGAGTGCGAGCGGCATCAGCGAGTTCATCAAGTGGTATTTCCCCCAGTTACGGAAACAGGGCCTTGTTGTTGACGTTCGTGGAAACGGTGGGGGCAACGTGTCCCAGATGCTGATCGAGCGCCTCAGTCGCAAGCTGCTGGGTACACGCTTCTCGCGGACCAACTCCGAATTCCGGACCTATCCGAACGAGGTCTTCCTCGGGCACATGGTTTGTCTGGTTAGCGAGAACTCCGCTTCGGACGGCGATATATTCGCTGCCCGGTTCAAGGCGGCAGGCCTTGGACCGCTCATCGGAAAGCGCTCGTGGGGCGGCGTGATCGGAATCACCTCCCACGGACCCCTGATGGACGGCGGCGACATCCGGGTGCCGGAGTTTGCCACCAATGCCGTCGACGGCTCCTGGATTATCGAGGGGCATGGTGTTGACCCCGACATCGTCGTGGAGAACGATGCCGAGTCGCTCCTGGCGGGCAGGGATCCGCAGCTCGAGCGCGGGATCGAGGAGGTGCTCCAGAGAATTCGGGACGATCCGCGGCCAGGCCCGACCCGTCCACCCGATCCGGTTCGGACCCGTTGACCGTACGCCTTGGATGCCGCTCACCGCTGGCCTTGACGGGTCTGGGCGCAGCGGGAAAGCGTCTCGCACAGGGGTAACCAAGCCATTCCGAATGCGGTCAATCTAGGGGAGGCAACCATGGATCTCGAAGGTCAACTGGATCGGAGGCAGTTTCTTGCGACGGCAAGCATCGCAGCGCCCTTGGTCGCGGCTTCCGCCACCCCGCTTGGCGGTCGACTGCGGTCCGAGACGCTGGTAGCCCACTTGCATAGCAGCCTCAGCGATGTGCAGCGCAGGACCGTTGTCCTGCCTTTCGACAGCCCCTTGCGTTCCAGGGTCGAGAACAACTGGCATATCAGCAGTGCGAGGGTCGGTCGGTTCTTCAGCCGGGATCAGCAGGCCATGATCGAGGAGATCTTCCTGGAGCTCCACGCTCCGGATTTTCGGGATTCCTTGATGCGGCACGTTTCCGACGACTTCGGCAGCGTGCGCAACCTCTCGGTTGCCCTGTTCGGCGATCCCGGCTCCGGCAAGTTCGAGTTTGTGATCACGGGTCGGCACTGCACGGCACGCTGCGACGGGGACTCCGTGGCGGGAGCTGCCTTCGGTGGTCCAATCTTCTACGGGCATGAGGGGGAGAGCTTCTACGAGCGCCCGACGCACCCGAACAATGTGTACTGGTTCCAGGCCCAGCGCGCGAACGAAGTCTACCGGGCTCTGGATCCCCATCAACGCAGCGCGGCCCTTCAAGCCCGGGCACCTCGAGAGCGCAGCACCCGCACGGTCGAGCCGTCCCACACTCCCGACGGGCTTTGTGTTTCCGACATGTCGCGCGACCAGCGCGAACTGGTCAGGCAGACGCTCCTGGACCTCCTGTCACCGTTTCGCCGGGCTGATCGGGAGGAGGCACTGCGTTTGGTGGAATCGAACGGCGGAGTCGAACACCTGACGATGGCTTTCTACCGCAATGAGGACTTGGGCAACGATGGGGTGTGGGACGTCTGGAAGCTTGAGAGCCCCACCATGGTGTGGTACTTCCGGGGTTACCCGCACGTCCACGTCTGGGTGAACGTTCAGGAAAATCCGGGCTGGAAGGCACCTGGCGGCTATGCCCGCCGGGGTGCCGCCTGAAGCGGTACCGGGAACCCGGACCGTCAGTACACGGGCGTACCGTAGGGGACAGGCGTCTCCACCCGCCGAATATCACTGACGCGTGCGATCTTCCAATCCCCGTCGACCTTCCGCAGGTAGACGTCCTGGACTTCATTCCGGTCTGCATAGACGTATTCAACCCGGATCTCCGCCTCCGCCCCGGACTCGATCGGCGCGTTCATTGCGATTCCCTTGATATCGCGGTTCCGTTCACGCAGGAACTCCGAGAAACGTTGCTGTCCCATCTCTTCCAGGCTTTGGCGCAGAGTCCTTTCCATCTGGCCCGCATAGCACTCCAGGTAGTCGTCGACCATGCCGTCTCTCGCTGCATCCAGCATGCGGTAGACGACGTCTCGCGGTTCGGCCCGCTTCGGCGTGCCGACCCCGAAAAATCCGGATCCCTGTCGGGAGTTGCGTCGGAGGGTTTCGAACCCGCCCTGGTTCCAGACGATGAATCCGAGGACACCCGCGATCAGGGCGATCGTGATGGCCTGGGCGCGGGTGTCCTTGCTCATGGCAGCGAGGTGCGAGCCGTCGGACTGCGACGGATGATGGTCAGGTCGAGGTTTCCGTTCTCGTCGACAATGGTCTTGCGCAACCGGGGCAGGATCTCTTCCATGGTCTCGAGGTACAGGCGGCTGCGGGTGACCTCCGGACTCCGCCGATACTCCGCGGCGAGCCTCTCGAATCGGGCTGCATCGCCCTGTGCCTGCTGGATCTTGCTTTCCCGGTAACCTCGCGAGGCCGACAGCAGTTGCTGGGCTTCCCCCCTGGCCCGGGGCAGGATGTCGTTTCGGTAGCCCTCCGCCTCGTTGACGATCCGTGCCGCGTCCGCCCTGGCCGAGGCCACGTCGCGGAAGGCGTCCGCTGCCTCCGCCGGCGGACTCACCGAGCGGATGTTGACAGTGGACAGGACGACTCCCAGGTCGAAGCGGTCGACCAATGTCTGGGCGACAAGCCGGACCTCTTTCTGGATCGCGATTTGCTCGGTCGTCAGGACTTCATCGACCGCACGCGAGGACACCTGCCGCTCGAGCGCCGCTTCCACCGCATTCGCGACGGCCCGGTCGACGTCACTGGCCCGAAACAGGTAGCGTGCCGGTCTCGTGACGCTGTACTGGACGACAGCCCGTACGTTGATGATGTTCTGGTCCCCGGTCAGGAACTGGGACAGGACAGGGTCCGCCGGAATCGCGTTCGCCTCGTCGGCGACCTCGCCCCCGATGAACGCACGTTTCAGTTCCTGCACCTTCAGCTTTCGGACGGTCCCGACCGGCCAGGGGAAGTGCCAGCCGACGCCGGGTGGAACCTGGTCGTTGGCCACTGCGCCGAAGGTGGTCAGTACGGCCTGTTCCTCGGTGGGCACTACGTAGAGGCCGCTCACCACCCAAATCGTCAGAGCGATGAGAACGATGTGCCGGACTCGCAGCGCTCGAAGCCGCCCTGCGATGCGGGCCGGGACTGTGCTGCCGGCTGTTGGCGATAGCGGGGAATGCTGGTGCATGGCAGCGGTCACTGTCCCCGGGTCATCAGCCGCAGGAGTTCGGAGTCCGCGCTGAGGATGACCGTCGTGTCCTCGTCCAGTGCCTTTCTGTAGGCCTCCAGCGTGCGGGTCAGCTTGTAGAACGATTGGTTGCGAGAATACGCAGCGCCGTAGATCCGTGCCGCCTCGGCATCCCCCTCGCCCTTGGTCGTCTCGGCTTCCTTGTACGCCTTCGCCAGAATCTCCTCCCTCTGGCGGTCCGCTTCAGCCCGAATCCGGAGCGCCTGCTCCTCGCCCTCGGCTCTGTACTGGCGGGCGATGCGCTCTCGCTCGGCCCGCATCCGAGCGTACACACTCTGCTTGTTCTGCTCGGGCAGATTCAGGCGCTTGAGCCGTACGTCCACCACACGAATGCCGTATTCCTGCAGGGCTTCCGTCCCGCTGTCTTGTGCAAGCCGGTCGAGGGCATGGTCAGTCCGAACCCGTTCCGGTGACGTCGATACGATCTCCTCGAGGTCCAGCTTGGCGATCGTCGCGGCCAGCCCGGACCAGACCAGGTCGTGCAGGCGCATCTCTGCTGCCTGTTCGTTTCCCAGGCGCTGCACGAACGTCTTCGGGTCAGCGATCTGCCACAGCGCGTAGCTGTCGATGCTGAGGTTCTTCTTGTCCTTCGTAAGAAACTCCGACCGTGGAGGGTTGTACACCCGCAGTCGACGGTCGTAGGTCCGGACCTGATGGATGAGAGGGATCTTGACGTTCAGGCCGGCCTCGGTGATCGTGCGCACCGGGGCACCAAACTGCGTTACCAGCGCGAACTCGGTTTCCCGGACGGTGAAGAGCCCGGACCATACCAGAATCAGACCTGCCGCGACGAGTAGCCGAATGCGGTTTCGATTCCAGAACGCCTGCCATTCGAACGGATCTCGCGGATCTCGGCGGGGGCGGTTATGCTCGTGATCGTGGCTGTGCTCGTGGGAATGATGGTCACGGGAGTGGACGTGGTCATGCATGGGCTATTCTCTGGTCTCCGGTATTTCAAAGGGTGGTGGCGGCTGCTGCATGCGGGCACCGGATGGCGCTACCAGGACGCCGTCGTCCATGGTCCACAGCGTTCGCTTACCGCCGTGGGAGTCGATGACGACCTTCTGGCGTCCCGGAAGGATCTCCTCCATCGCCTCCAGATACAGGCGCGTGACAGTCGATTCCGGCGCAGTGCGGTAGGCGCCTTCCAGCTGGTTGAAGCGAGAGGCGTCGCCGCCCGCGCGGTCGGACCGACTGGCCCTGTAGGCCTTGGCCTCTTGAACGAGTGCTTCGGCCTGGCCGCGGGCCAGGGCTACCTGCTCGTTTGCGTAGCCCTCCGCCTCGTTGATCATCCGGTTCTTTTCCTCCAGGGCTCCGGCGACCTCCCGGAAGGCGTCCACGACCTCAACCGATGGATGCATGTCCTGAATGTTGACCTGAAGCACGTGTACGCCGGCTTCGTATTCTCCGAGCATTTCGTTCATGCGTTCGGCGGTAAGCCTCTCGGCCTCGCGTCGCCCGGTCGTAAGCAGGGCGTCCAGATGCATCGTGTTGACGACCGAGCGCAGTGCCGCCTCTGACGCCGCGCGTATTGTGGTCTCCGCGTCCAGCTGTCGAAAGAGGTAATCCTCAGGCCGCCCGATGTCGTAGTGAACGACAGCGGTTAGCTCGATCATGTTCTGGTCGCCCGTCAGCATCAGCGTCTCGTCCTCGCGCAGTTGAATTCGACCGTCCCGGTGCTGGAGATTCCATTCGTAGGCGGGGGGATCGCTGAACGCCGTTGTCTCAGCCGTGCGGAAACCGATTTCGATCACCCGGATCTGCTGGGCCTGGATCCGCGTCAGGCGATCGACCGGCCACGGAAACTTGAGTTGCAGGCCAGGCTCCCGATACGGCAGCACTTTGCGGCCGAACCGCTCGATCACGCCAATTTCCTGAGTGCCGATCATGAATCCCGATGTGGCCAACCACGAGGCCAGCAGGGCCGCTGCACCGGGTCCCGCCAGCCGCTGGCGGTTCTCGACGAGCCACGCGAAACCGGCCGCGGGATCGATTCGGGCGAGTCCATCCAGCAGTCCCTCCCAAGTGCGGCCCAGCCCCAGGAGTTCCCAACCGCGTCGCCATCGGGAGACTTGTCCCGCCGGGCGCTCGACGCGCAGCAGGCGCACCGAGTTGAGCATCACGAATATCGAAGAGATTTGGTGTACGCCCGCCGCGAGCGCCGGCCCCATCCAGCCGATGCCGGCGACGTACACTGCGACCACGTTGACGACGCCCGCGAACAGAATGATGTTTTGCCAGACCGTCGTGACAGCCCGTCGCGAGACACCGAAGAGCTTGGGCAGTCTCCCGATCTGGGTGTTGAGGTCAACGACATCGGCTGCCTCGGCGGCAATGTCGGCACCCGAGCCGGAAATGGCGATGCCCACGTCCGCGGCTGCCAGGGCGGGGGCGTCGTTGACTCCGTCGCCGATCATCGCAACTTTCCGGCCCTGGATCTGCAACTGCTTGATGTGGTCGAGTTTCTGCTCGGGAAGGAGTTCGGCCACCACGTGGCTGATGCCCACGACCCTGGCCATCGCATCCGCTGACTTCCGTCGGTCGCCCGTCAGCAGGATGATGTTGGAAAGGCCGAGTTCCTCGATCTCGTGAATCGCGTCATGGGCGCCGGGTTTCGGGGTGTCCCTCAGCAGGATGGCTCCGGCGAAGCGGTTGCCGTCCGCGATAAGCACAGGGGTCGCGCCTGCCCTGTCGGCCGCATCGAGATAATCCTGGAGGTTCTCGATGCCGGCCTCCGCGAGGAAACCCTCGTTGCCGGCTCTCAGGGGACGCCCGTTGCAGATGCACTCCGCCCCGCGTCCCGGCACGATTCTGGCATCACTGGCCTGTCCGCGCGGGAGATTCCTCTCCTCGGCACTGCGGACGATGACCTTTGCCAATGGATGGTCCGAGCCAGCCTCGGCTGTGGCTCCGAGTGTGAGGACCTGCTCTTCGCTGTGGCCCTCCGCTGCGATGATCTCGACGATTTCGAATTGCCCGGTCGTCAGGGTTCCCGTCTTGTCGAAGACGACGGTGTCGATTTCAGCGGCCTTCTGGACCACTTGACCACCCCGGGCCAGGAGGCCGCGACGGGCCAGCCCGCCGATGGCGGCGACCATCGCTGCTGGAGTGGCGAGGATCAGTGCGCAGGGGCACCCGACGATCAGGACGGCGACGGCGCGGCGCACGCGCTCCTCGGTCTCGGTATCGGCGGACAGGAAGTAGACCGCGCCGGCGGCCAGAAGGATCGCGGGCAGGAAGTACCGTGCATATCGGTCGGCGACGCGCACGACGGGAGCGGTGCGATGATCGCGTGCCTCCTCGACGAGGTGGATCAGGCGGGCCAAAGTCGAGTCGTCGGCGGCATGGGTGACCCGTACGTGCAGGAGCCCGTGTCCGTTGACGGTTCCGGAGAAGACCTCGTCTCCGACGGTCTTGTCGCGCGGAACCGACTCGCCCGTGATGGGGCTCTCGTCCACCGAGGACGCCCCGCGCTCCACCATGCCGTCTGCCGAGATCCTCTCGCCGGCCCGGACGGCGATCAGGTCGCCGGCCAACAGGTCCTCCACATGGACCTCGACCTCCTCACCGTCTCGGACCACCCGGGCATGGTGCGGCAGTTGATCCACGAAACGGTGAATCGCCCGTTCCGTGCGTCCGGCGGCCCATGCCTCAAGGCCTTCCCCGAGAAGCATGATGAACATGGCCTCTGCAGCCGCCAGGTACTCCCCGATGGCCAGCGCAGCGGCCGCGGCGATGACGATGGCTAGATCGGCGGAGATCCTGCGGTCAAGGAGCTCAGCGATCGCCCGATAGAAGGTCTTGTAGCCCGCCAGCAGCGCCAGGAAGATCGCCGTGTCGAGACCGGCGAGAGTGTCAAAAATTCCAATCAGGTTGAGCAGCAGCAGGACACCCACGACGGCTGTGAATCCCACGTACTTGATCTGCTCCCGGCGATCCCGATTGATGGCGTGATCCTCGGAGACAACATGCACAGGTAGACAAAGATAGCAGAGCGCACCTCCTCCGGGTCCGTCGGGGCGCGGAGTCCCGTGATGTCCGCTCGGAACAGTCGGACGGGAGCAGCACACGCCGCAGTGCGGGACTGGCCGATCGCGCCTGGGGAATCATGCACCGGGTGCTTCGGCACGAAGGTGGCTTTCCGGACAGGTAGGCACGGACAGTGCGGCTCCATCGCGGGTCGCGATGAACCGTACGGATTCGCCGCCGGCAAGACTGGTGGTATCGCAACGTCCCCGGCCGGAATGCTCACAGCGGCACTCCGCAATCGTATCCGGCCCGCGCGACCAGGTGGGGTGCCCGGGAGCCGGATGAGAACATCCTCTCCTGCCGGGCCGCAGCACGGCTCGCCTTGGATTCCATCCTGCTCTCTTGTGCCTCCTGCAAACGGGCCAGGCCATGCGCACGCAGATCCCGCCCCGGAAACATCGAGGAGAGCGAGATCTCTATCCGAGGACACTGACCTGCACGACCGCTGCCACCGGCAGCAGTTGCGGGCTGACCGTACTGAGTTGCGCCCGCTCCAGTTCCTTCCCGCCAATCCCGCGCGTTGCAGCCGCACCAACCGGGCCGTCGCCAACAGCCCCCATACAGGCGCTTCCAGGGCCGGGCGCCCCGACCTGATCCGGGTCCGCCTTCACTCAACTCCCGGCGCACTTCAGGGCAGTCTCGATGGCCGCTCTCGCTCTCCATCCGCGGAACCTGGCTTGAAAGCCACGATGACTCGTCGCCGACCGTGTCTGGGCCGTTGCACGGTGGTGCAGCGTGTAGACATCGAACAAGCCCGTGGCACATCTTGGCGTTCCTCCGCACCAGCTCTCAACCCTTTCTGCCGAGGGGTCCGGGCCGGACATTCTGTGGCTGAGGCCGGGGCAGCCCGTATGGGCCGATGCGGCAACTCCCTCCCACAGCATCCCGCCAGAAGCACCGGGATCCGTTCGAGGCGTCCTGCAGGCACCCACTTGGCCGGAGCTGGGCTGAGCCAACCAGCGCGGCAGCGGACAAGGTCTCCGGACCGCATCGGATGTGCCCCAATCGGGGCGGAGCCACGATGTGTACAATCGTCAGTTTCGGACAATGAAGAGTTACGCGGCCGGCCCAGAGGTCCCCCTGATCGAAGCGACGATCGGCGAGGTCTTCGACACGACGGTGCGCAAGCACCCGGATAAGGATGCCCTCGTATCGAGACACCAGGGCATCCGGCTGACGTATCGTCAGCTAGCCGAAACCGTCGACCGTACGGCCGCCGGCTTGTGGGGACTGGGCATCCGGCCGGGGGACCGCGTTGGAATGTGGGCAGCGAGTTGCGCCGAGTGGGTCTACGTGCAGGTCGCGACTGCCAGGATCGGAGCGATCTTGGTCAACGTGAACCCGGCATATCGCGCCCGCGACCTGGAGTACATCCTTCATCGCTCCGAAATGAAGGCCATCTTTCTGCAAGAAAGCGACAGGTGGGTTCGGTACGTGGACGTTCTTGCCGAGGCCTGCCAGGGGGGCCCGCACGCTCTCCGGGAGTCCGTGCTTCTCGGAACGGATCAATGGCAGTCGATGCTGGACGGTGGCGTGTGTCCCGACCGTGTCCGGGTCGACAAGCACGATGTCACGAACATCCAGTACACGTCGGGCACCACGGGCAGGCCCAAGGGGGTCCTGCTGACGCACCACAATCTGGTGAACAATGCGTATCTGGTGGGTAGCGGGCTTCGATGGTCGTCCGAAGACAGGCTCTGTCTTCCGGTGCCGCTATACCACTGTTTCGGCTGCGTCCTGGGTTCGCTGCAGTCGATTGTCTACGGGGCGACGCTTGTGCTCCCTTCGGGGCAGTTCGACCCCCACGCCGTCTTGTCGGCGATCGACGAGGAGCGGTGTACCACCGTGTATGGGGTGCCCACGATGTTCATCGCCGAGTTGGACCATCCGGAGTTCGCGGCGTTCGACACCTCCTGCCTGCGTACCGGGATCATGGCCGGCTCGCCATGTCCAGTGGAACTGATGAAGCGGGTCGCGGGCGAAATGCGCTGCGACGGGCTTACGATCGCTTACGGGCTGACCGAGGCCTCACCGGCCATCACGCAGAGCATGAGCGACGATTCGCTGGAAGTTCGCACGTCCACGGTCGGCCGTGCAATGCCGTGCACCGAAGTGAAGATCGTCGACAACGACTCGGGTAAGACTGTCGAAATCGGCGAAAGGGGCGAGCTGCTGACGCGTGGCTACCTCGTGATGAAGGGGTACGACAGGGATCCGGAGAGCACGGCGAGGGCCATCGATAGCGACGGATGGCTCCATACCGGCGATCTGGCGACGATGCGGGAGGACGGGAACATCCGAATCACCGGTCGAGCCAAGGAAATGATCATTCGTGGCGGGGAGAACATCTATCCCCGCGAGATCGAGGAATACCTGCACGGTCATCCCGAGATTGCCGACGTCCATGTGGTTGGCGTACCTGACGCGCGCCTTGGCGAGAGGGTGCTTGCCTGGATCAGGGTGCGGGAAGGTTCCGGCCTGACGGAAGGGGATGTCGAGGCCTTCTGCCGAGGGCGGATCGCCCATTTCAAGATTCCCGAGTACATTCGATTCGTCGACGAGTTCCCCATGACGGTAACCGGCAAGGTGCAGAAGTTCCTGATTCGGAGTCGAGAAATCGAACTTCGCGGACTTGCCGGGGCGGCGGGAATCGAGACCGCCTGAGGCCGGTATCTAGCAGGAGCTGCGTCGCGGTCAGCCACCCTGCTGCAGTCTGGCTTGGTCCAGCACCCATCGTCGAATGAGCTGGTAGCCTGGATCGTCCGGGGCGTAGCGGACGCCGCCCTGGTGACCGTCCTCCTCGCCGGACTGGATGTTGAGGGGCTTGCGCAGGAACTTGCTTCTCTCGACGTCGTGCAGGTCGACGCGCTGCTGCATCCGGCGATAGTTGCCGAGAAGACCCTCCGGAGGAATGTATCCGGCTGCATCGGGCGGCTCGATGTACAGCGTCGGCACGCGTCCCGGAACTCCGTGGCATGAAATGCAAGCCCGGTTGTCCTTCGGATCGATCCGCGTCATTTCCGTGAACACGTAGTCGCGGAAACGAATGATGTCGGCGATCCACTCCTCCGACACCCCCAGCGGGCGAATCTCGCCCGGCCGCTTTCGGCTGCCGTCCTGCTCCTGACGGATCAGATCGCGGAGTTTGGCACCGTAAATCCTGTCGTCGCTGTTCAGGATGTTCTCGATCCGGCTCCGGTAGACCGGGCTGGGCTCCTGATCGACCCAGGTCGTCAGGGTCTTGAGCACCTCCGGGTGACGTCGCAGGGCCGTCTTGTTGGCGAGCGTGATGGCTTCCTTGCGCACATCCTCAGGAGCGTCAGCGGAGAACCACGACGTGAACATGCGGATCAGCCGGTCCTTCGCCTCGATGATCGGGTCGATCACCTCGATGCCCAACTCGTCCTCGGTGAACAGCGAGCCCGCGTTTTCGGCCGGCTCCAGCTTGATGTAGTCGAGGCCGAATATGAAGTTCTTCTCGGCATCTGGATGGGCCCCCGCCATGCGGAACGCGAGTCGATTCACGCCTGCCGTGAAGCCGTGGACTCCGAGCGAGACCGGCCCGGGAGCGGTCAGGTCCGGCCGGTAGAAGTCCATCCGGTCACCGAAGGGCTCTCCGTTGAGAAACGGCTGGACCGTGCCCATTTCCCGATCGAAGACGAAGGCCGCGACAATCTCGTACAGCCCTGCTGCAGGAGCTTCGACGGCAAACGTCAGCCGGTTCCCGGGAAGTCCTTCGCGCCACCACAGTATGGTGTTGCGGCTTGCCAGACCGTCCGGGACGAGCTGCTTGGTCGTACGTCCGCCGGTCAGTTCCAGAACCTCCAGATCCTCGGCTTCAGTTGCGCCCTCGATCGCGTCTTGCAGAGTGGGTCCCCCTTCCTGGTAACGCAGCATCCATTCGGTCGAGGGTAGCCAGAAACGGGCGTTCTCCTCGACATGGTCGAACACGGCCCGCCGATGGAGCGTCGGGTTGTCCCCCAGCATCCGCCCGAGCAGGGCCGACCGCTGCTCCAGGACAGCCCGGCTCGAGTCGGAGCGTGATGCCGGGCGTCCGAGCAGGTAGGGTACCGCGGCGGTCGGAGACGGCTCTTCGGAGGGGACGAGCATCTGGAAGAACTCGCGCTCGGCCTCTGGCTCACCGTCCGGAAAATGCCAGCGGACCCTCGAAAGGAACCGAACCAGCGCCTCCGCGTCGTCGCGCCGTCCTGCTTGTAGGAAGGCGTCGAGTTTGTCGAGCAGTGGGCGGATCGTCTCCCTCTCGGCCCGCAGGTGGAACGCTCTCGGATTGGACAGGGCCTTCGCCGCGGCAGCGACCTGTTCCAGGTCGTCGCTCTGCAGCAGTGCAAACAAATGGTCCTGCAGTGGCCGGTAGTTCACGTTGGCCGCACCCTGCAGCGCTAGCGATCGCCACGGGACGGGTTTCGAGTCGTCCCGGCTGCGGTAGATCGTCAGGAGAATCTCGCCGATGACCTCAGTCGAGCCGGGAGTTGAGTAACCGAGTTGTCCCGGGCCGCCGTCGTTGCCGCGTTCTTCGAAATGGGTCGCCGCCACCGCTGTCAGCCGCTCCTCAAGCCGTTCCCGTTGCTTGGGCGGACGCCGGCGGGTGGCCGAGAGCATCCGATACAGATCGGCCAACTCGCGGTACTGCTGGGGGCGATTGTCGGTGCCGGTCTGGTTGGCGATCTGGCCGTTGGTTATCAGCAGGGCTGCCGTCGAGTAGCGAAGCGCAGCCTCGGCGTGGGCATTCGGCTCGTCCGCCAGCAGGGCGTCCACCCACCCCCGGTTGATTCGTTGGCGCAAGGCCGGGTTCCAGACCCACCAGCGCCAAGCGGCCTTGAAGGCGAAGGCCCGAACCCCGGGAAACGGATCCCGCATCGCCGCCCGGAACAGGTCGGCCAGTCCTTTGTGGTCAACTCTCGAGCCGGGGCCAGCCAGATCGGCCCGGGTCACCAGTGCCTGCAGGACCGACTGCCGTGTCCGCTCGTCGCCAGCCCGGTAGGCGGCCAACAGGGCCGGCCAGCCCTGATCGTCCAGCAGCAGCTGCCGCATCGACCAGAACGCCGCCTCCCGGCAGGCCTTGACCGGATCAGAGAGGCCAGAAATGAGGGCCGGTATTCCTTGCGTCGCGAGCGACCCGCCGATCCCGAGGTATCCGAACGAACGAACCTCGGGCATGTCGTCCTCGGTCGCCTCGATCATCAGGTCCGCGAAGTCCTCCCGGCCCGTGGACTGCAGGGCGCGCACCCGCGAGAGCTTTTCGATGGGGGTTTCTCCGGAGCGAGGCTCGAAGTCCTCGCGCCGGAACGCTTCGGCATCTCCCGGGTACAGGCGGCTGAGGGCTCGAATCACGTACGCGTTCGTGACGAAGCCGGTCTGTGCGGAACGGTTCCAGAGGCCGTACTCGAACTGGTTCTTCAGTAGCCAATTCACGGCGCGCTGCACAACCGGGCTGGTCGCCCCGTAGCCGGCTGCCCTCAGCCCGATCAGGGAGACAGCGGTGGGGGCCGGGTCGCCGGATTCGTCGATGCGGTTCCAGGTGTCCGTGCTTTCGTCGTGGACACCCAGATCGAACCCCCACGAACCGTCTTCCTGCTGCAGCGAGAGGAGCCGTCGCAGGTCCCGGTCGGCTTGGCGCCGGAACGCCGGGATGAGATCCCTGTACCGCCGACCGAGTTCGGAGGCGGGAGCGAGTGTCTCCAGTTCGTGTTGCGGGAGCAGCGCATGGAAGAACTCGAGCCGATGGCCGAGGTCGTCGACAACCTTGAGTCGGGTATCGCCCGTCGCGACGATCTTCTCCGCCTTGTCGACGATTCCGGCCAGGTAACGCTGATCGCCAGTGTCGCGCCAGGCCCGCTCGAGGATCTCGGCAGCAAATTTGAAGACCACATTCGGGCCGAAATTCGATCCCTTTCCGGCAGCATTGATGCCCTGCGGGTCGGCGGTCTGCAATACGTAGTTGGCCGTTCTCCTCTGCTGGTACGCATGCAGCCGTTTAGCGGGGTATGTACGCTCGTGCAGCACGATGTTCCGTCCGGCAACTCGGCTTCCGGCTGGTGCGTCGCCCAGGTCATTGGGTGCGAGCGACGTGTTGGCTGCGGCATCGACGAGCTCGTTCGTCGGCCGCAGGCTCTCGTACATCGTGTTGATGAGACGGCGGTAGTTCTGGATGGTGCCGTCCGGCCGGTAGCCGTAGCGCATGGCATCCGCCACGCCCCAGACTCCGCTCTGCGTGTGACAACTCATACAGTTCTCGCCGAAGAGGCTCGAACCGTCCCGGACCCGCCTATGCACCGCAATGTTGCGGGGACGGTGGATGAGCCAGGCGTCGATCTCCGCGATGTGGTAGTAGATTGACTGCTGGATGGCTCGTTCCGGGCTGGCGTACGGTGCAGCGTCCACGATGCGCAGCTCGAGTTCATAGCCCGGCTGGTTTGCCTCGACGCGGACAAAATACGTTCCTCCCGGGTGCACCCGACGCGTCACGAAGGATCGGAAGTTGTCGTCTTGCTGGTGAATTCTCTCATTGGCGTCGCGACCGTCGTAGTAGCTGTACACCGGCTGGGGCCCGGGAATAACCTCCGTGTCGGGATGGATGTAGGGAATGGTGTTGCTGTTGCCGAAGTCCTCCCGTTTCGCTGCCTCGCGCGGTTCCAGTTCCCTCGCTGTGGGCACGCCCGGCTGGTAGATCCGGATCCGGGCACTGACGACCGGCTCTGGAATCTGCAGGTTCGCCGTCAGAAGCTTGACACGGTCGCCCCGGTATTCAATCCGATACCAGTCGTCCGGGGAACACCCCGAGGCGGGATTGTCGAAGTACTCAAGCTCGTCCGCGCCCCCGATCACCCGGAGTACCTGATCTACGCTACCGGCTGCGAAGGGAACGAGCACGGCGTTCTCCGGAGCGTTGTTCGGTTCCGTCTCGAGGACGATGTCGGCGGCTTGCGTCTCGTTGACGGGCCGGACGTCCACCCGGAGCTCGGCCGATTCGATCGGGGGAGTCTCCCGGGGCGGTGCGGTGGCGAGCGACGCCAGTCCCGTATCCCTGTGGTACCGCGAGATCGAACGTTCCCCGTCGATCACCGTATTGAGCTGCAGGTCATAGCGACCGGCGATGGGGGCCCGGTAGAGGATGTGGATGTCTGGGTCGAGTGCGTGAAGGATCTTGCTCCAGCCGTTGTGGACACCCACCACCAGGTCGCCCCGTTGATCCTCGCTCCGGCTATCGGAAACGGGAGGGCCATTCCACATGGCTTCGATCCGGGCATTGTCGGGCAGCTGACCGGGATTGGCGATCCCGACGGAGATCCTCACGATTGCTCCGGCTGCAAGGTCCCACCCTCTGGACCAGGCTCCTGAAAAGTCGATGGATTCTGCAGCGGATGTGACAGATGGAACACAACTCAGGACGGCAGCCGCGAGCGCTACCGCAGGATGCCGCAACCGGAATGGAGCCGGCCGGCTGGCGGCGGCGGATGGATGGATCGCGGGTGGGTGTGACATGACCGGAAGGGGCAGGGCGGTGAGTCGCGGGACGCAAGCGCGAGGTATTCCGGGGGGTCTCCCATGGAACCCGTTGTCGGACAACAGTTTCCACCCACAGGCGCGATGCCGTAGCGACATGACACTCGTTGCCTGCCGCCCATTATAGGAACAGGCGTGCGATCCGGGAGCTCACGCCGCGATCGCCCTCCCGCACACCTGGAGCACCGGCCATTGCAGTCGAATGGCTATACACCTAGTCTGTCTGCAATGGCGGCGGCGATCTGCCCGCCGTGGAAGCGGCCGTTCTCAATGAAAATCTCGTTGGTGTGCATGCCGGCTACGATGACTCCGGCGAGATATACACCCGGTCTGTCGCTCTCGAGCGTGTCTGGATTCGTTCGGGGCCTCCGGGTGGCCTCGTCGAAGATAATCCCGATATTGGCGAGGAAAGTGGTGTCGGGCTGGTAGCCTGTCATCGCCAGGACGAAGTCGTTCCGGATCACGGTCGAACCCTCCGGGGTATCGAGATGCAATGTTTCCGGCTCAATGCGGGTCACCCTACTTTCGAGGTAGGCCCTGATCTCGCCATTCTTGATCCGGTTCGAAATGTCGGGCATGATCCAGTACTTGATTTTGGGGCTGAGTACCGAATGACGGTGGACGAGCGTAACACGGGCTCCGGACCGATAGCAGTCCAGAGCGCTAATGGCAGCCGAGTTCTGACCGCCAATCACCGCCAAGTCGCAGTCGTAGAATGGATGGGCCTCCCGATAGTAGTGATGGACCTTCGGCAAATCCTCTCCCGGAACGCCCAGCCGAACCGGTATGTCGTAGAAACCGGTGGCGAGGATCACCTTGCGCGCGTGGTAGTGCTTCACCCGTCCCGTGCGATCTGTCGTACTGACCACGAACGAGCCGTCGTCCCCCGCTACATCGTCGACATGCTCGTACAGGTGGATGTCGAGGTCGTAGTGGCCGGCCACGCGCCGGTAGTACTTGAGAGCCTCGCCCCGGGTCGGCTTTTCCCTTACCGCTGTCATCGGTATGTTGCCGATCTCGAGCAGCTCGGGTGTTGTGAAGAACGTAAGGTTGGTCGGGTACTTGTATAGGGAGTTAACGAGGCAGCCCTTGTCGATCGTCTTGGCTCGGAGACCGATCTTCTGGACCTCAATCGCGCAAGCCAGTCCGGTTGGGCCGGCCCCGACGACGATCACGTCCACGTCAAGTGCCTGGCCTGTCGAGTGCAACTTCAACACACCAGTATAGGAATCAGGGAACAACGGCGGTGGGCACGTAGGGGATGGCTGAGCGAAGGCTGGACACGCCGGCTGGCCAAACACCGGCACAGGGCTTGTGGGCCGGTGCGGTCCATCGCTGGACCCGTCCCCCGGATCCGCGATCGAGGCTGATCAGTTTGGCGCAGAAGCGGGCGTTGATGCAACGCGGTGAAGTTGCCTGCCCCGGATCGTTCCACCTGGACGTTAGGCTCGGTTCGGGACCGGAGGCTGCGGCTTCCACGCGAAGACAACCAGGATCAATCTGCCTCGCAGACACCAAAGGTGGTATTCGGTCGGGAGGAAGTGGGGCGTTCGACCAGACGGACGCTTCCGACTGGGCCGTGCATGGGTACAGGGAAATGTCACCGGATGGGTAACTGCCCAGGTACTTTGGGTCCCGGACAAGGATCAGCAGGCGGAGGGGCACTTAACTTACTTTTGGGCGGAGAAGGCGTAGGATGAAGTCCTTTCCGGAGGTCGAGGTCGTAGCGAGCCAGCCGCAGCTTCAGGACCCGCCGGAGCCGAGGCCGGGTCATGCAGGGGCAGCGCACCAAGGGCAAGTCCCGTCTGCTGCACTGGCAGGCGGAGAGGACTCGTCTGCAGGCCGAGCGAAAGCAGTTGACGCAGCAGTTGGAGGCCGCGCAGGAGGAAGGGCAGCAGTCGCGGCGGAGCTTGGGCCTCAACAGCAGCAACAGCTGGAAATCCCCGTCGAGCGATGGGCCAGCGGACCCGCAGCCAGCGGCGGCGCCCCGGCCGGCGCAGCGGAGGCCAGAGAGGGTACCGGTGCAGTACCCGTCTTCCCTCGTGAGCATCGGCGCCCTCGTTGCAGGGCGCAGCGGAGGCCAGAGAGGGTACCGGTGCAGTACGGGCCGCGCCTGGCGGCCACGGCGATCTACTTGCAGAACGCCCACTTCGTGCCCGAGGAGCGGCTGACCCAGATCCTGCGGGACCTGTGCGGTGTGAGCTTGTGCCCCGGCACCCTGAACAACCTGCGCCGCCGGGCGGCCGAGGCTTGGGAGCCCTTCGTCGAGCGGATCCGGGAGCACCCCCTAACTTGCCCCGGGGTGAAGCACCTTGACGAGACTGGTTTCCGGGGCGGGGGACGGGGACAGTGGCTGCATGGACTGAGCAATCAGCTGCTGACCTACTACCGCATCAGTGAGAAGCGGGGCGGGGTGTTGGCGGGGCTGCGAGGGATCCTGGTGCACGATCACTGGGCTCCCTACTTCCAGGTGCCGGATGGGCTGCACGCGCTGTGCAACGCCGATCATTTGCGCGAGTTAGAGGCCCTGGTGAAGATCGATGGGGAAGCCTGGGCCGGGCGGATGCAGCGTTTTCTGCGGGGGGCCAGACGGGTGGCGGAGCGGGCCCGCAAACGGGCGAGGTGGTGCCTCCCCAGATGTTGAAGCGGATGGAAAGCCGCTACGACGAGTTGGTGCAGGAGACACTGGACTACCCAGCGGGCTGCCGCCGTTGCCGACCGTCCGGCGGGGCCGCCAGAAACGTCGGCCCGGCCATAACTTGGCCTTGCGGCTGGAACGGAGACGCGCCTGGGTGTTGCTTTTTCTGTTCAATTTGAGTGTGCCGTTCACGAACAACCTGGGTGAGCGGGAGTTGCGCAGGATGAAGCTGCTGAGGAAGATCTCGGGAGGATTCCGTTCGCTCCAAGGGGCGCGGGAGTTCGTCATGCTGCGCAGTGTGCTGTCGACGGCGCGCAAGCAGGGGCTGAAGCCGATCGAGACCCTGCTCGAGGGGCCGGCGGCCCTGCTGGAGCAGGTGGGCCTAGCTCCGAGCCTCCCGCCCAGCGGGCAATAGACGGCCTGCGACGGCAGCCGGTCTCCGCCACGCGCCGCACGGTGCGCACGTCACAACACAAGCTCTGCTAGAAATGCGGACTCAGGCCGAGAACCTGGGTAGCTACCCGGATGGAAGAGAAAGTCCATGTCGGTGGCACTAGGAACAGTGCCAATGGTCGGGAGGTTCCCACCTGCGCTGGGGGCAAGCCAACTACGGGTCGGGTACGGGACCGATGGGTAGCATCCCGGACCATCCACAGCCTTGTCTGCGGACCGGGTCGCTGACGCTGGGGCCAGAACGGCTAAGGCGAAGTCTTGAACCGTTGCAGCAGGTCGGAGCCGGTGTCGCAATCGACGATCCATTCGGCGATATCCTGCAACCGGTCCTGATCGTCAATTCTCTTCAGAAGTCCGGCGACAGGCTCCGCCATGTGAAGCCCAAACTTCCGAACGGCCAGACGCACCAGCAACTGCCGCTGCCCCTTCAGGCCTCGCTCTTCGCCCTGCTCCAGGCCTCGCTTCAGGCCCCGCTCTTCGCCCTGCGCCAAGCCCCGCTTCAGGCCCCGTTCTTCGCCCTGCGCCAAGCCTTGCTCTCGGCCCTCGGCCCGCAGTCGGGCTCGCTGGGCCTGAAAGCGCTCCTGCAGGGTGGTGCGCAACTTACCACTGTGTATCATCTCCTCTATCCTTTCACGATTCTCCAACTCCTCCAAATCGATCCCGGTCGCCTGCAGGGTCGCCCGCAGCAACTGGAGATAGGTTGTCCAGACCGGCTCCTCCGGTTCCATCAGCCGCACTCCCTCCTCCACGGCCTCGTTCGCGTCCTCCGGCCCCTCCATGCCCTCGGTCACCGCCAGCAGAGTGACCAGGTTGTCTTTCGGGAGCCGCGGCAGGGCCTTCAGGTCCACCAGCACGTAGCTGTCCCCGGTAAAGGCTGGCCCGGAGGCCTGCCCCGACGCGAGCGGCCGGGTGCCCTCGCCCACCAGATCGCCCAGTCTGGTGGCTGCCTTCCAGGTGGCGGGGCCGTTGTAGACCACGACCGCCAGGATGGGCGGCAGACGGTCCTGGCGACCGGGGCGGCGGTCCTTCCACTGGTCCTCGTAGAGCCGCACGGCGTAGCTCTGCACCCGCAGGGCCATGAACCAGTCGACCTGGGACTGGAATTCGAGCATCAGCAGGACGGGCAGCCACCGGGGCTGGCCGTCGGCATCGCGGAAGCGGACGCGCCAGACGAGATCGTTGATGCGGCGATGGAGGGAGGCGTCGAGGTGTTCGGTGGGCAGGGGTTGGAGGGAGGAGAGGTCGAGTCGGGCGAGCCATTCCTGGCCGCCCTCGATCTGGTCGGCGACGAAGGCGGACAGGAGGTCGCGGACGGTCCGGGGATGGGAGAAGTAGGCCTTGTAGATTGCGTCGTAGTCCATGCTCACTCGTAGTCCATATTCACACTCTGGCGGGCCGCCCAAGGGCGGCGTGCCCATTCTCGCATGAAGCGGCGAGGCCGGCTTGCAATGGTCCGAGCCCGAGTCCCGCGCTGGTTGCAAGTAGTTTTGTTCGCGATGTCAATGGCACGAGTGAGGAAGCAGAACGCTGGATGCCGCGACTCCCACTGCAAGGCGATCTGCGCCAGACTTGACGCGGTGCGGTCAGGCCCGGATGATCGGTCTGACACCGGTCGGGACCCAGCACCGCAGCGGGGTCAGGCACGCGGATCGAAGCCGACTTGCAGTGGTCGCCATTGCGGGTGTCCTGGCTGTCAACCTGCTGCGAGGTCGAATCCATCCGAGGTCGCCATACGGAGCGAGAATGTTCAGCATGGGCTAAGCTACGGCACCCCATAGGAGGTCGTCCGCACCAACTGTCCCGCAGCACCCGACCCCTGTCCTCTCTGATCGGGGCCGCAACACGGCCACTCCCCGACGCACTTCCCCCTCTCGATCTGGCCGGCAGTCCGCCAGCCCCCTGGGGTCCGGCCGCCCTTTCGGGCCATCTCCCGCTGCCGCCCTCGCGCGGTGCCCATCCCCGGAGCCTCTCCTTAACAGCCCCACTGCGCTTGCCGTGCCCCGTTGTTTGTGCAACCACCAACTCCCAGGGTCTTATTCCCCGCTGTAGCGGTTCGATGTGCAATGAGAGGTCTGCGGATAGCATCAACTCGACGTCCGGGCGATCTCGGAGATTGACAACCAGGTGCCCAATTGCGACATCCATCTGTTCGCGAACCGTTCCCGGGTTGAATCCTTCACGCCCCAGCGGGGCTGCCTGTCCCGAGTCGGTTGTTGGTCGCTGTTGCATTGGCACTTCCCGATGGGAACCGGGGAGCCACAGCGACCATGCGATGGAGCGGGGCAGAAACAGAAAAGCCGTTCCGGATGGCGAAGGCGCTTGGCGATGCCCAGCGGACAGTCCGTAGCGGGCTGGCCGCGGCCGGTGTCCGCAAGGGAAGGGGCCCGACGATTTCACCCGCAACGTTCGGAACCTCACCGATTCGGCGGGACCATGCGGATGGCCGGGCTGGCATCAATCTTCCGCGGTGTCCACTGGCGAGCAATCCCCCGGAAAAATGTTCGCGAAGCGGATTCTCTGGAGGCTTCGACTGCCATGGTCCGTTGACCCGAGGACACTGTCGACGCGATCACGACAGCCGGCCTGCCCTGTGGCAGCTAGGCCGAGGTGGGTCCGGCGCGCAGGCTAAGTCGCATTCGGCCGAGCCGCATGTAATATACTTTCGTCGCTTGGGATTCCAGATACAATCCGCCACGGCCCGGCGAACAGGACGCGTGAGGACTGGGCTGCGGTGCGATGGGGGAACGCCGGGACCGGCAGCGTCCTCGCGCCGCTGCGCACCCGCCGAGAGCCTGTTTCGATTGGTCCAGTGCGATTCCAAGTGGGAGGAGAGCCTCTGGATTGAGACCATGGCACTGCAAAGACTTTCAGCACTCGCTGCACTCACCGGTTTGCTGGTGTCCGTTTGCTGGGGGGCGGACTGGAATCGCCACGAGATAGTCAACGGGTTCCCTTGCCAGACTGCGGTGGCCGCCGATTTCACGGGCGACGGCCTGCCTGACGTAATCGTTGACGCCGACGGGGAGACGCACCTGTATGTTGCCCCCTCATGGCGCAAGGTTATCATTGACGGCAAGTTGCCTTTCCGGCCAGGCGAACGCAACACGATTCACAGCGAGGTCATGGACATCGACCGCGACGGTGACCCGGACTACATCGGCGCAGTGTACTCGCCGGGGCCCGTGTTTTGGCTCGAGAGACCAGACGATCCGCTACGGGACCGCTGGTCGATGCGCATCGTCGATGATGATGTCAATGGCACGCACGGCCTGATCAAGGGCGACATTGACGGAGATGGATGGGATGACCTTGTGGGAAACAGCGCCCAGCCCAAGGGCCGATACCCGAACTCGCTAGTGTGGTGGAGCGTTCCGGCAAACCCCCGTTCGGCCGAAGAATGGACTCGGTACGTCTTCGCCGATCAGGATGCTCCCGGCCTGAGCCACTACTTGGGCATCGGTGATTTGGATGCTGACGGAATGGCCGATGTGGTCTCGGCCGGGAAGGATGCCGTGACGGGGGGCGGAAACTGGTTTGCCTGGTGGAAGCAGCCGACCGACGGGTCCACCCCATGGTTGAAGCGAACGATTGCCGTCAATCAGACGGGAGCCACCAACGCGCTACCGGCGGATCTCAACGGGGACGGTGCGATCGATGTCTTCGCGACACGCGGCCACCACAAGGGGGTGCTCTGGTTCGAGGGGCCCCATTTCGTCGCGCACGAAATCGACACCGAGATCGAAGGACCGCACAATCTGGCGATTGGAGATATCGACGGAGACGGGGACATCGATGGAGTAACTTGCGGCAAGGACAGTTATCAGGTTGCCTGGTATGAGAACGACGGACTGGGAGAATTCTCCAAACGCATCATTCATGACGATCAGGCAGCGTACGACATTCGCCTCGTTGATATGGATGTGGACGGCGACCTGGACGTGCTGGTGGCCGGACAGGCTTCCCGGAATGTGGTGTGGTTCGAGAACGCCGTCGCGAACCGACAGCGATAGCTGACCGGCCCGAGCCGAATTCCGTGCCTGCAGGCCCGATGCCGGCGGTGCCACCGGGCCGACGATCGAACGCCACAAGCACTCCGGGTCCAACCCATGCCCAGTGATGTACCGTTCCAGCGCACGGTTGCTCCAAGGGTGGTCGGCCCGTCCACCGGATTCCGGACGGCCATTTCTTGGTCGGCGGACAACATTCGGACTGGATGGAAGGCACTCTCATATCCGTCGGGTCGCCGCGTCGTGCACAGGCCGCGACTGGGTTTCCGGCCACACCCGCAGCATCGTGCATGCGAAGACGTCCGGAGCTCGATGACGGCAAATCCTTGCCGCACGTCCCAATATCGGAGTCTCGGGCATGCGATCCACTACGATGGATCGATATGCCAGTCCGCGAACTGTCCCGCGAAGAGTTGCTGTCGCTCAGTCGCTACGACACCCCCACCATTTGCAACGTGATCGAGTTGTTCGCGGTGCGTTCGCAGACCGAAGGCTACATGGATGGGCGCATTCGCTCCTGCTTTCCGGAATTCGGGCCGATTTGCGGCTACGCCTCGACGGCGACCTTTCGGTCCGCACTCGAACCGAAGGGGAGTGCCGCGTATGGCACGCTGTCGGACCAGGTCGCCCGATTCGGTGAGGTTCCAGGCCCCCCCATCGTGGTTATCCAGGACTTGGACGAGCCGACTAGGGCGGCCACGTTCGGCGAGGTGATGGCGGCCTCGTACAAGGCGTTCGGTGCTGCCGGTCTGATCACGAGCGGAGCCGCCCGCGACCTGGATCAGGTCCGGGCCGTGGGTTTGCCGTGTTTTGCCGACGGGGTGATCTGCTCGCATGGATACCCCAAGCTGATCGACTTCCTTGTCCCGGTCCATGTGGGTGGGTTGGCGGTGTATCCTGGCGACCTCCTGCATGCCGACCAGAACGGAGTGACCAATCTGCCACCGGACATTGCGAGCGAGATAGCTGACGTCTGCGAGGAGTTCTGCAAGGCGGAAGCGGTCGTGCTCGACTATTGCGCCACAGGCAAAGTGACCATTGAAGGCCATACGGAGGCCGTTGGCGAGTTGGGAGCACAGGTTCGGCGGCTGAAGCAGCGCGTCCGGCGTTCGTGAGCCGTTCGGGACTCCGCGAAGTCAGATCCGCGATGCAACCTGTCCCGTCGTCTCGAAGGTTGCGCCCGATTCGGTGTCGAGCACCCGGACGGTGTAGCTGCCTGCCGCTCGCACCTTCGGCGTGAACTCGGTGCCCTGGATGCGCAACGTATAGACGATGTCTCCGTTGGACTCGTCGATCACCTCCACCACCGGATCAACCGAACCGTTCGCATCAATCGGTGGAAGCGAGTATGCACTCGGCATGCCGTTCTGTGTTTGCTTGATCCGGACCGGCCACCCGGCGTACGGTCTGGCGTCGGGCTCCGAGGCGTCGACCCAACGAGGCCAGTTCGCCAACTCGATCTCGCGCTTCAGGCGGTTGAACTTGACGATTCCGTAGCCGGGTGCCCGCTCGTGGATGGCGGTTGGCTCAATGCCGTTGGCCTGGGGATTCGAGACTGCGTGAACCGTCATCTTGTTCCCGAAACCGTCCCGGAACTCGCCCGTGTTCTTCGGTGCTCCCGGCTTGCGATTCCGGCCGTCTTCACTGGGGAACCAGCGTCGCGGGAAGATGTTGGCGACCGAGGGTACGCAAATCGCCCAGCTGCTGTCGTTCCAGTCCTCGACGCCGTATTGGATCGTGCTGCCGAGATGCTGGTCTCCCGCGATGTGCACAGCCATTGCCTTGCGCAGCAGGCGGACTGCACGGTTGCGTCCGGATTGCGGCCAGCCGTTGGAATCGTGATCCTGAACCGGTTCCTCGTTCGGTGGGTACTCCCCAGGTGCGTTTACCGGCAAGCTGCCAGTCACCGCGTCGGTGGTCGTTCCCTTGGGCAGGGTGCAAACGTTCGCGAAGATCGTTTGTGAGATGGCCGCCTTCAGCCAGGCCCCATCCCAGTCCCGGGCCCATGCTGCGAGGAACTCCTCCTGCCGACTGCCAAGCAACGGGAAGTCGGGATGGTCTGAACTTCGGCTGGCGTCGTACGTGGGGCTGTCTGCCCAGCCGTTGACGATCCCGGCGTCGGGCAAGAGGACCGATGCCGAATCCTTCCACTTGCGATCCTCCAGGATCGCGAAACTTATGCCTCCGTAGAGCATGTCCGTGTAATAGACGGCGATCCCCTGTTCGACGGGAGTCGGGTCGTAGGGATCGGGCATGTTGGCTGTCTGGGTCGTCTGTACCACGTGCACGAACCTGGGATCCATCACATAGCCGCCCTGGTCCTGGCCTGGTTTCCCGTAGGCGGTGGCTCGCCGGCCGCCTGCCCCCCAGATGTTTCCCTGATAGACATCATGGTCGTCGGGAAGGGCCACGGCCGGGGTTTCCCGGAGCAGTTCACCGTACTCCCATCCGAAGATGTACCACTTCCGGAGGTAGTCCAGAATCGCGATGTCGGCGGGCTCCCGGACGATACCGTACTCCCCGACCCGCTCATAGACGTTGTCGCCGGTGAATGCCATCAGGTCGGGCCGGTGGAACCGGATGTTCCGTACGATGTCCGCGTGCGGAAATCCCAGATCGTTGTTGCCGGTGAAGGCAGCCACGACAATCTCGGGCTTCCCGTCCGGGTCCTGTCGGACCGTACCCTCCCACTCGTCGCCGTCGTACACCACCCGGTAGGGAACGTCGGCCGAATCGTCCCAGTCCTCGATGCGGAAGGTTGCGGTGTGCGCCTCGGGGTCGAGGGTCGCCCTTGCGACTGTCTTCCAGCTTGCTCCGTCGCGAGTCTCCAGGGCCGCCTCCCGAGATCCATTGCCCACGGGAGCGACCATAGCGTTGAGCTTGAGAACGTCCCGGCTGAGGGTGTGCATCGCGAACATGATCGGGCCGAGTTTGCGGTCGGGATGACGGGTCACCTTGGAGCCGGAGACCGTCCAGTCGTCAAACCAGGTCCGCATCGTGCCGCCACTCCGTGTTCCCGCCTTGAGCGTCCAGCCGGTTTCGCGAATTTCCCGGTCGCTGGGAGGCGACTCGGGCACGGGTCCGGAGCTCGACACGAGTGCCAGCCCTCCGCTAAGCCAACCGGCCTCGACCTCGCTCGTAACCTCCTGTGCGCCCATCGGTGTCTCAATGGCTAGAGTGAGTGTGTAGTGTTCACCGCTTGGCTGGGCCTCAAGAAAAAGCTCGGATTCGCCTTCGAATGTGCTGGCTGCTCGCGGTGCAGAGTCGGTGAGCGAACCGATAAACAGCCGACCGTCCCAGGTCACGCCGCAGTTCAGGCCCACTCCCCGAACCGCACTGTCACGGTAGTCGTCGAATGATCCCCGGATGCCCACCCGGAAGCCAGCCCACCCGGCATCGGGGGCCGGGCCCGAGTCCTCCAGCCGACCAAGCCGGACTCGCATCGAGAGCGTGCCCGACTGATCGCTGATTTCGCGGGTGAGGAGGAAGACATTTCTGTCCCCGCCCGGACGGAAGTTCTCGATCCGACCGTGCCGGACACGCCAGTCCTGCAGGGGGTTCGACCAATACTCCGGTCCGATCCACGGCCTTTCGATGTCCTCGTCCCAATGGCTTTCGAATGTCGTCGGTCCACCTGAACAGCCCAGCAGGGCCAAGGCAAACAAAGTAAGGGCCGAGGATTGCATTGGGAATCGATCCATAGCGAACACACTACCAGAACTGGCCCTGCCACTCCGGCCAATCGATGTTGCGCTGACCAGCGTCGGCCCGTAGACGGAGCGAAGGTGTCCGCGTCGAGGCCGGGTCGGCTCGGAGCTCCCACTCCTTGCGCTGGGCTTCGATGCTGCCGGCACCCGGGGTGTTCCCAGTTGAGGGCACGCTCCGTGGTCCTGTCGAAGAGTGTATCCGCTGCCACGTGCAGGGCCAGCTGTCCGCCGTTGGCCGCCAATGACACAGCATCTGCCCCCGGATTGTTCGGGAGCGTGATTCATCCAGAGTGAATCTCCAGATGCACCCGAGCCCGGGGCGGAGCTGTGGTGCCGATTGGCAGCAAGACGGTCTGGCTCGTCCTTCGTGATTGGCACAACTATGCACTGGGGGCCCGCTTGGGCCCGCTGTTGCCCGCATGGTGCCGCTCGTTCGCAACGCCAAGGGGGAACCGCTTCCGCCTGGTGGGCTTGAAGGGGCCCCCTGAAGGAGTGGCGGCCGGAATCGGGCAGCCGGTTCAGTCCTGGCCATTGCGAGCCGTCCCTGCGGCCACTGCCTCGATTGAGACTGAGCGATCCTCGACCGTTCGCGGCCCAGTTCGGCACACACTGTCCGGGACCGTGTAGAGTAGCAGTGTTCCAGGGCGGGGCAGTGCAAGACCGGCTCTCGTGCCGGGTCTGCGAGGTCCAGTTCAGGATGCCCTTGACATGGCATGGGTCTTTGTGGCATTGTTTCGAGTTTGTCGCTCTAGCTGGGCGAGTCGTCTGGCCAGTTGTCAGCCGTTCGGATGACAGATGCTAGGAAACTGCGGCTCTCGCTTGAGAGCACCCTCGATAGCGTGGAGGCCGCAGAGTTGATTGTCCAGAGAATGGCGGAAATCAATGGATTCGACGCCGACGAGGTACATGAGATTGGCATGGGCGTTCGTGAGATGATGATAAACGCCGTCAAGCACGGAAATGATTTCGAGCCGACCAAAGCTGTCGTGTTCGAAGCGTCGGTTGATGAGGAGGCGTTTCGGGCCAGCGTTACCGACGAGGGGCCGGGATTCGTCCCGGAGCGAGTTCAGAATCCGCTGAGTGACGATGGCCTGCTGCTGCCGTCCGGACGCGGATTGTTGATGATGCGAGCGTTCTTTGATGAAGTCGAGATCAGTCCGGTCCGGGGCCGTGGCACGATGGTTCGTCTGGCGAAGTATCGCCTCGCACCGAAGAAAGGTGAGTCTCAGGAGGAAGATCAATGAGTCTATCGATCTCGAGTCGCAATGTTGTTGATGTTACGGTGGTCGACCTGTCAGGTCGCATCACGCTTGGAGAGGGCTCCGGAAGTCTGCGTTCGACCGTGAGCAATTTGTTGAATACAGGCGTCAAGAAGCTGGTGTTGAACCTTGCCGACGTCAGTTACATCGACAGTTCCGGTCTAGGCGAACTGGTATCGGCGTACACGACCGCCCAGGGCAAGGGCTGCACTGTGAAGTTGCTGAATGTGCAGGCAAAGGTCCAGGACCTGCTGCAGATCACAAAGCTCTATACCGTATTCGAGGCTCACACCGACGAGGCCGAGGCGGTAGCGAGCTTCTAGGCAGCGTCCACTGAATCGTAGATCGTGTTCGCTGCGGGCGCGTCGCACCCGTGAAGATAGGTTCCCGACAAGTGGGGTGGTGAGTCTGCCTGGGAGTCGACCCCAGTCAGCCTGGGTGAAGCCAGCGTACCATCGAGTCGGCGACGGATTCGGCTAGAGCAGCACGGAAAACGTCATTGAGAACTCGAGGTTGTTCAGTTTACCGTCAACCCCGGGCAGGTACTTCGAGAAAGGCTTGCCGGTGACGTGGTTCCGCACGTCGAAACGGATGCCGTACTGCGAAACCTTGAGCTTGATCCCGCCACCGTAGTTGTAGCCGAACTTCGTGTCGGCCCGGCCCGAAAACGCAGACACTCCCGGAAGGAAGAACGACGAGAATCCGCCACCCCCCGTTACAAACGGTCGGATCACCGTCTCGGTCGGTGTCGCGTGGGCCACCAGGTTGTAGTACATGTGGTGAGCATTGACGGTGCCGAAATCGGTGGAAGTACTACCCCCTTCCATAGACTCCAGGTAGCCGAGACTCGCACGCTGGTAGGAATATGCCAGTTCGTGGCCGATGAAGGCACGTGAGTTGAACGCCATGCGTGCCCCAATGCGAATCCCATTCGAAAGGGTGTATTCCTCGGAGTCTCCGGGACGGACTAAATCCCTGATGCCCAGCGATTTGTCGGCAAGTACACCATAGCCTCCCGATATGCCCAGTTCGGCGGACTGCGGTAGAGCGGGGATCGCCAGTACGGCGACCCCGATACCGAGTCGAAAGACTGTCTTCATCACATGCTTCTGGGGCATGTCCCCATCATAGCCGGACCGGAATTTCCACCTTGGCATCGGAAGCGGCCCATCCGGCATCCGGCGCATCCGATGTCGTTCCGGACCGCCACCCGGTTGAGGCCTGATAGTACGCCTGCGGTTGAGACCCCGGGTGTTGGCTGGTCAGAGTGGACCCTGGGGCGCATCGAAGGAATCCGTGGAGCGACTTGTCGATCAGGCTCCGGACAGAGACCGGTCAGCGATACTCGACGAACTCGATCGTGTGGCCGTCCGGGTCGCTGCAGAAGGCCTGGCTCATGCCAAGCCGTTCGTTTTCTCCGAGCGCGAACGCGATGTTGCATTCCGTGAGGCGGGCCTTGACGACTTCGAGATCCTCCACTTCCATCGCCAGATGGTCGGAGCGACTGATCTGGTCACGGACCGTACGGCCGGCCTTCCTGTCCTCGATCAGGTGGATTTGGCGGTCCCCTACCGCTAGCCAGGTGCCTGGGAAGCCGAAAGCCGGCCTCAGGGCCTCGGGCAACCCAAGGACATCGCAAAAGAACTGCCTGGATGCGTCAAGATCGGCTACGGCGAACGAGACGTGGTGGATCCGTTTCAATCCGATTCGATCCATACGGATCATTGTAGTGCGCAAAGGCTGCACCCGGCGGACCGCGCCCTGTACAACGTCGCTGGCTTGCGGGTCGTTTCGAAGCGAGTGGCTGACCAGCCGGCGTTGAAGGAGGCATGCTGTCGGACCGGGATCTGCAGCGGGGCCTGGCGAATCTCGGGGAGGTGACGCCGGTTGCCGACAGCAATCGTGGGCTGATCTGCAACTGTGTGCAACCGAGATAGTCCTTGCACCACTTGGGACCGGGTCGACTGGACTCCGCGGCTGCTGCTCGCAGCCTTGGTCCGCGGACCGCTCCACTGGATGCTGGATGCAGCCCGCAGTCGAGGCTGACATCGATCACGCCTCTACAGTGTCGTTCAGCACGAGGCACGCCGGAGCCCCAAGGAGTACTTCCGGCTCCTCTGGGTCGCGAGCCGCAACGAGGGCCGCCAGTTCGGTGCCGCCGATGACCTGCGCCAAGGCCGTACCCTTGACAGCGTGACCGCACGGCGTGTCAGTGGATCGAACGTCTCGCCGACACAGGCCGGACGGCGACCTCTTGCCCCACGGGAGGCGAGGCTCCAAGCCAAGCCCGTTCGCACTTCCCAGTGCACCCGGCACCTCCAACTGCCTCGTCAGCCTGTTCTCTGCTCGGAGCAAGGCGGTCTCGACTGGGACCTGGAAATTCTCACCCTTCCGGGGTGCCAAACACGGCTAGCAGTCGTAGCGCCTGCCTTCGCCTCGCTGCCGTGAAGCTAGTCCCCATTCTCACGAGCGTCGCTGCGGACTCACCACGGTCTGCTCGAACAAGACATCGCGTCTTCCACTCCCTCTCTTCGGCCCCCAGTACCCGCTAGTGCCTGATACCTCGGGAGTTGCGACACACCGTCCTTCAGAGCGCACTCGCCATGGTCTGTCAGCTACTGGCGTTGCAGTTCGCCCTGCAGATTCAGCAGCATGCGCTGGTGGCGGTGGAGTCTGGATGGGGATGGGCAAGTCAGGTTCCCGCACCGCAGCCAGTGCGGTGATGAAGTTCGTCTAGAATCGAAACGGGGGGCTGCCCTGAGGCGCGTGACAACGGCGAATGCGAGTTGCTGTCCTCACCGAGCCGATCCCGTCGTCGCCGGAGGTGCTGCGACGAGGACTTCCGCATGGGGCGAAACAATCCGATTCAACAGGACGGACGGCTGCCACTTGCGAGGACGGCCGGCGGGTGCCCCACCTGCCGCACCCTGTTTCGATGTGCGGTGTCCCGGGTTTCGTGGGTGGCCGGTTGAATACCACTGGCTGCGTCGGTATCATCAAATGACATGCTCGGGTCGGCCACAGCCGAGCCCGAATGAAGGAGAATCGCATGGGCCCGCTAGGTATGGGGGAAATCGTTGTTCTGTTCATCTTGGCCTTGCTGATCTTCGGACCCAAGAAACTACCGGAACTAGGCAAGACCTTCGGCAAGGGTATGGCGGAGTTCAAGCGCGCCTCGAATGAACTCAAGACGACCTTCCAGCGCGAGATCGACAATATCGAGGATGAAACGAAGGAAGTGAAGAATCTCGCGCGGGACGCCAGCAAGGACATCAACACCAGTTACTACGACGACTACGAAGACGATTACTACAACGGCTACGACTACGGGTCCAGTTCGAAGGCCTCGACAGCGTCGACCTCGGACGATGCAGCGGCAGGCGAGACTGACAAGGATTCTGCATCGGCATCGGACCAGCAACAGCGGCAGGAGTCCGACAACGGGTCGGGCCGTTCCGGGGAATCCGCACCACCGGTCACCGCAGAGGATTCGATTGTGGAAACGGGATCTCGGAGTGAGGCTGTCTCAGGTCTGCCGCAGACCGAAGCTGCTGCGGTATCAAATTCATCCTAAGTGATTTCTGTACAATTCAGTGCGCTAGGAATTCCCGGCTAACACTCGAGACTTGAGTCGACCTATGAGTTCGGAAAGCAAGGAGTCGCCCCCCCGTGACTCGGAAACCGGACGCGAACCCGAATCGCCGGTCACCAGCGATTCGGCCGTCCGTTCGGATGACGGCTCGATCTACGACGACCCGTACTCTGACGAGTCGGATCAGTTGTTCGACGACCCTCACGCAACGGTGCCGGACGGCAGCGTCGCTGGCGCGCCTGGGGCCGAGACTGGAGGGGGTGGGTCCGGCTCGACAGGCGAACCGCCTCCCACGGACTCCGACGATGACGACATGGCCCGCATGTCCTTTCTCGAGCACCTCGAGGAACTTCGAACGCGTATCCTGAGAGCGCTGGGCGGCCTGCTCGTCGTCTACCTCTTGTGCCTGACGTTCGCAAAAGACTTGCTCAGATTTGTGCTAACACCCTTCTACGCAGCCGTCGAAGGGATCGTGACAAAATCGGGCGACCCGATCAAGATCATCAATATCAACCCCTTGGAACAGTTCAAGGTCATCTATATCAAGGTTCCTCTTGTCGCCGCGGTTTTCCTTGGGGCTCCCTGGTTGATGTACCAGGCCTGGCAGTTCATCGCGCCAGGCCTGTACAGGCGGGAAAAAAAGTGGGCAGTGCCCTTCATATTCATCACTGCGAGCCTGTTCATTCTGGGTGGAGCGTTCTGCTACTTCGTGGCCTTGCGGGTTACGCTACAGTTCCTGCTAACACTGTCCATCGATCAGATCGAGCCGTACATTTCTGTAAGCGAGTATTTGAATCTGTTCATCATCCTCGAGATCGGCCTAGGGCTTGTCTTTCAGCTGCCGGTCCTCATATTCTTCCTGACCCTGCTTAGGCTAACGTCGCCCAGCTTCCTGCTCCGCAATGTGCGTTATGCCGTGTTGATCATGTTCGTGGCAGCCGCGATCATCACGCCTACGGGGGATCCGTTCACGATGACCCTCTTTGCCGGGCCGATGATCCTCCTGTACTTCGTCGGAATCGGGGCCAGCTGGCTGCTGGTGCTGCGACGCCAGGGCAGGACGCTGCCATGGCTCCGGATACTGGTCGTTCTGCTGGTCTTCTTCGGGATGATCGCAGGGATTATTGCGTACATGTGCCTTTACCACGGATACGGATTCAGTGCAGAGTTTCCATGGTTCGGCAGGTAGCTGGCGTTTGAGGGGCCTTGGCTGCACCGTGGGCGGTCGCACCGTGGGCGGACGGTCGTGGTGGGAGCTTGGTCTGCTGGCGGGACTTGAGTTGGACCCGATTCCGAAACGGATGCGGGTTGCTCGTTTGCGGAACTGAGAGGCTCTTGCCTGTGTCCCGATGGGCAACGGGGCGTTCCTCCCGGCCTGGGCCCCTCCTATGGGGAGTATCGAACCCAAAGCGAGCTTGGGCCCAACGCAGCCGGGTGTTCCAGAGTCTTGAGATAGAGTGTTGCCCCGCCGAAAGCCGATCGGGACGGGTTCGGTCGACAGCGGCCGAACGGGTTCGACAGCCGAGGGCGTGAGTGCGTTCAGCGTGCACGTGGGGTTGATCGGAGGACTCGCAGGATCGTC
The DNA here is from genome assembly GCA_965205085.1 of Bryobacterales bacterium. Classification (GTDB taxonomy): domain Bacteria; phylum Acidobacteriota; class Terriglobia; order Bryobacterales; family UBA6623; genus VXMF01. Next base: position 409,326 of record OZ242039.1, read on the forward strand.
CCAGACTGGCCAGTGGAGCCCGCCACTCAATGATCTGGAGGACACACCAAGCGTTGGGCTTCAAGTGATCAGTGTCCGAGGCCACGCTGCCGGGGCGATCCAGGCCGGGAGACAGGGGACTGATGCTATGGGGTGGCGGCAGCGGACTGTCTGGGCGTGTATCGCTCGGACACGTAAGTGTTGAGAATATCGATGAATTCCAATACGATCCGGTCACCACGCAAGGTTCGGTACAGGCGCCCGTCGACATAGACAGGTGCCACCGGTTCCTCGAACGTTCCGGGGAGTGATATGCCGATATCCGCGTGTTTCGACTCCCCCGGTCCGTTTACGACGCAGCCCATGACGGCCACATCCATGGTCTCGACGCCCTCGTAGCGGCCTTTCCACGTCGGCATCTGAGCCCGCAGGTAAGATGCGATCTCTTCGGCCATTTCCTGGAAGAAGGTGCTGGTAGTGCGGCCACATCCAGGACAGGCGGTGACCTGCGGCGTGAAGTGGCGAATGGCCAACGACTGCAGCATCTGTTTGGCGACCTCAACCTCCTCGCATCGGTCCCCATTGGGCTGCGGAGTAAGCGAGACCCTGATCGTATCGCCGATCCCATCCTGAAGCAGGACTGCCATACCGGCTGTCGACGCGACGATCCCCTTCGTTCCCATGCCGGCCTCTGTCAGGCCTAGGTGGAGCGGATAGTTGCACCGGTCGGAGAGCTTCCGATAAACGGCAATCAGGTCTTGGACGCTCGACACCTTTGCGCTCAAGATGATCCTGTCATGAGCGAGACCGTACCCCTCCGCTGCCTCGGCTGAGCGAAGAGCACTCAGGACGATGGTCTCACGCATGACCTCGGCCGCACCCCAGGGCCTAGGGCGCTTGGCATTCTCGTCCATCTGACTCGTCAGCAACTGCTGGTCGAGGGAACCCCAGTTCACGCCAATTCGAACGGGTTTGCCGTGGTCCAGGGCCACCTGGATCATCGTCCGGAAATTGTCGTCATGTTTCTTGCCGATATCGACGTTTCCGGGATTGATCCGGAACTTGGCCAATGACCGCGCGCACTCGGGGTACGTGCGCAGCAGAATATGGCCGTTGTAGTGGAAGTCGCCCACGATCGGAGCCTCGCAGCCGAAATCTTGAAGAGTCTGGACGATCGTGGGGACTGCCTGTGCGGCAGCGTCGTGATTGACGGTGATGCGAACCAGTTCCGAACCGGCTTGGGCGAGTGCCAGCGCCTGATTCACCGTTGCCGCCGTATCGGCGGTATCGGTGTTGGTCATGGACTGGACTACGATCGGATTGTCGCCGCCGACATGAACCCCAGCGACGGAGCAGGTTACCGTGCGCTTTCTGGAAATCGCCACTTGAGGGGGGAGGGCAAGGCCCTCGTTCATTGAGTCTATCAGTGCCTCGCGCATCCCGGTTAGCGGATGAGAGCCAAGGTTAGAGCCGGCACGTATGTGATCAGCAGGACGCCTGCAAAGAGAATGGCCAGGAAGGGAAGGATCGAGGCGTAGACTCGGGTGAGAGGCACCTCGAACCGGTACGAGGACAGGAAAAGGTTGAGGCCTACCGGTGGTGTCAGGTATCCGAGTTCGAGATTCGCCAGGAAGATGATGCCGAGATGGACGGGATCAACCCCGTAGGCCACGCCCATCGGAGCGATCAGTGGGACCACCACCAGGATTGCGGAGAAAATATCCATCATGCATCCGACGATCAGGAGCACAATGTTCAGGACCAGCAGGAACAGGTACTTGGATTCGATATGGGACTGCACCCATTCCAGGGCCTGGTCCGGAACCTGTGCGTCGATCAGGTAGTTCGTGAATCCGAGAGCGACCCCGAGAATGAGCAGGACTCCACCCACCAGCGTGGCGCACTCTGCGAACACCCCCGGCAACTGTTTGCGGACCGACAGATCGCGATACACAAGGCACTCGACGACGAACGAGTAGATCACCGTAACGGCCGCTGCCTCCACGAGGGTGACGATCCCACCGAAAATCCCGCCCACGACCACCAATGGAAGCAACAGCTCCCACTTGGCTGACATGACGGCGTCCCGTGCTTCTGAAAGGCTGAAGCGACGCCGCTCGCGCTGCGCCGAGGACCCATGGACCACGCCCCACAACGCAACCAGTCCAACCAGCAGGAGGCCAGGCAGGAAGCCACCCAGAAACAGCTCGCTGATCGGTGTTCGTGAGTACACACCGTAGAGAATGATGGCGAGACTGGGTGGGAACAGCAGGCCGATCGATCCTGAGGCTGTCACCAGACCGAGTGAGAACTTGCGGGAGTATTGGGACTTGACCAGCACGGGCAAGAGAAGTCCTCCAAGAGACAGGATGGTCACACCTGAGGCTCCAGTGAAGGAAGTGAAGAATGCGAAAGCGAAGGCGGTCGTAATGGCGAGACCGCCCGGCAGCCAGCCGAGGAGGGCGGAGAAGACCCGCACCAGACGTCGGCTGGCCCCCCCCTCGGCAAGGATGTAGCCTCCCAGTGTGAATAGCGGGATTGCAGGCAACAGGGGCTGACCCGACAGTTGGTAAGTCGCTAGCGGGACCGCCGACACCGGGGTGTATTCGAACCAGAACAGCAGGGCTGCCAGTCCGCCGATCACGGCGAAGATCGGCAGTCCCAACAGTGCTCCTCCAAGGAGAGCGATGACGCCGAACTCGAGGACCGGGAGGTCGGACAAGCCCTCCCAGAAGCCCAGTGCCACCGGGACTGCGCCGCCAGCGATAGCAATGATTCTTGTGACGACGGAATCTGAGCACTTCAGGGCCATTCGGATGGCGATGACTGCGAATCCGGGAACCATCGCCGAAACGAAGAGCCAAACCGGCAGGCCGAATGCGACGATATCCCCGGCCTCGCGTTCGACCATCGCAAACGTCCAGGCACCGTACGCGAGACAGACGCAAACGGCGACGCCCACGAAGGCCGTAGCTGCTCGCCCCGGAGCTCGCAGCCATTCCGGCAGGAACGTTGCGGTGGAAAGTGCCAGCAGCCGACCTTGCCGGGCCGCCAGTGCCCCTCCCGCGATCGCGATGAGGAGGGTGAGGTGCTGGACCAGGGGAATGGAGCCGGGAATGAGGTTCCCGACCCCTGCCAGCCGAGCCGCTCCCTCTGCTAGTGGTAAGATCGTGGCAAGCGCCAGAAAAACTATCGATGCCGAATCTTCGGCACTGTGCCAAGGTCGGTCCGTCTTCGTTCGGGGGGCGGGTGCGGTCGGGGATTGCGCGGTCATTATTGGGCGGCCCCTGCCCGGACCCGAGGCAAGTAGCGTTCGCACTCCCAGCGTACAGGATTGCTCTCAGTTCGCACTGAGGACCTGGTGCTGGCGGGTATGGGCGGGATCTGGACTCGGTGGGGTGCCCTTGGCGCGAGATGCCGTATCCATTCTGGTTTCGGGGCCCCACCGAATATCGAAATCCGACAGCGGGAATGAAGGGTTCGGAGCCAGCGGCCCGTTCATGGGGCCGCTGTCAGGGTGCAGGTCTTGGGGGCCGCACTTACTGTAGTGGCGGTTCCGCAGCCCCCAGAACGGCCGTCGATGCCGACGTAGAGGAACGGGCGCTGTCTGCCAGAGGCGGGGTTGGATGGCTGGCGAGCCCGGTCGGTTCCCTCGGCTGACACCGTGCCGGGGGCCAGGACCCTGGACATCGGGTCCTTGCAAGGGCGGGTTGGCCCGTCGCAGCTGGCGTTGAATCCCTCAAGCAGGAATTGAGCGGCGATAGTAATGGCCGAGGCACCCTCCTGTTGGCTGGTTCAAGGCATGGACCGGGCAGCGCTCTTCGCACTCTACATGACGTTATGAGTGAGGCATGAGACTTTCTCCCTTACGACTGACCAATCCAGGCACTGGCCCGATACGTGGCACCGGACTTCCTCATGCAAGCGGAGAATCCCCCACTCCTCTTCTGTACCGTGACCGGTCTTCCAGCCGTCCCGATGCTGGTCCGGCTCGTCTGGCGCCGGTCATGGAAGAGGGCTTCGACGCGATCGAAGTCCGTTTGACAGTTCCGGGTAGATCGAGTGGGAGGAAGGTGGAGCGGATTCGAGGGGGGTGTCTGAGAAGCGAGTTAGTGTCTGCCAAAAAACCCTTTTTGGGCACGAGGTCTCGCTCGAAGGTGAAAACAATATCGATGACAAATGGTTGGATTAGGCCTGATTAGATCCGTCTGAGTGCCTGTCACTTCACCTCAAGGCCGCATTTGCAGCCGTTCTGAGGGCTCTCAACCGCCGCTTTGGCCGATCAGACACAGCTCCCCCTGCCGGGCCGTGGCCCGGCTCCCGACGGGGGCCCGAAACCGCTTCAGGCCGCCAGGCTGCACTGGGCAGCCTCGCGGTCCGCTTGCAGCAGGACCCGTCCCAGGCGGTGCAGGTTGGCCCCCAACACCGCCAGCGCCACGGTGCGCTCGAAGCCTGCCTTGCCCATCGTCCGCACCCGGTCCAGTCCGTGATGCTCCAGATGATTGATCGCCGCCTCCACCGCCGAGTGCTGCCGCCGCGCCTTCCGAAACGACTCCTCGGCCTCCCGCTCCCGCTGGGCCGCGCTCAACTTGCCCTTCGCCGGTAGCGCATTCAGATCCAGCAGCTTGTCCAGCTTGATCCGATTCTCCGGACTGTGAAAGTTGCGGTCAAAACTGCACGCCCGCAGGTCCGGGAACAACTCCTGCGTCTCCTCGATAATCGGCTCCGCGATGTCCACGTCGCCGCCTTCCCACAGCACCTTGTGGTGCAGCAGAAACTGGTGCTGGTCCTCGACCACGCAGACCGGCACTCCCAGCTCCACCGGACAGCCGGCCTTGCCCTTCGAGATCCAGCGCGTGTGCGGCTCAAAGATCGAGAACACCTTCTCCTCCTGCGGAATCTTCTCGCCTTCCAGCAGCCGCCGCTCGGACTGGTCGATCTGACGCTCTGCATGGGCAATCAAGTCCTTGATTTGCTGGATCCTGGACTTCTTCATTCCTGCCTCCTCCAAGGCCTTCAGACTGCTCTTGGCGCGGCTGACCAAGTCCTTGCAGGTGCGCAGATAGGCCACCACCCGGGGACGCGTGGCCCGGCGCGTCTGCCGCACCGCATGGAACAGTGAGCGCACCTTGCGGGCCTGCTTCTGCCACTGCCGCCAGCCCGTCACGCCGTGCGGACCGGCCTGCCGCCCCAGACACTTCAGCAAACATCGCATGGCATCCCACAACAGCGAGACGTCGGTCGGATAGTGCACGTCGGTCTCGGCCACGAACGAGTCACACCGTCCGCGCAAGGCCTCACCCGCGCTGTGCTCCAGCACCGTGTGGCCCTCCTGCACCAGAACCTTGTTGATCGCTCCCAGCAACTCCGGCGTCAGCAGGGAGACATTGTCGAGCAGGCGCTGATGCTTGTAGCGGGTCTCGTCGAACACGCCGTGGCCCAGCATCTGGCGCACCTGGTCGTGGTGATTGGCCAGGTTGCGGAGTCGGTCGAAGTCCAGGTTGAGACCCTCTTTGAGCAGCCCCAGCACCAGAATCTGCCACAGGTCCAGCCCCGGTCGTCCGACCCCCCGCTTGACGTTGGCCAGCAAGTGCTTCTCCAGCAGGCCCATCACCTGGGTGTAGACCGCCGGCGTACAGAACAGATGCTGCAAGCCGCGCAGGACGGCCGTCGTGTCGTCGCGACAATCGAGTTCGATCTCCATCTTCTCGATCGACACCTGACCGATCTGCAGTTGTCGTTGGTGAATTTCGCGCATCAGGGTTTTCCCGTCCTCTGAAGATGGGCCGTTTCTGGCCCGATTCAGCCCCCAAGCGCCTGAAAACCGCTTTCTTGGGGCCGTCAAATCACTATTATACCACTGATATCAAAAGATTTCTAGGGTTTTCGGGCAGACACGAGTTAGGATGGTCAAGGGATGAGCAGCAGTCCCGATTGGACTTCCACGATGAGCCTCACGAGCCCCCTTGATTGGAACGCTGTGCGCTCCCATTTCCCTGTCCTTGAGGACTGGGCGCATCTCAACTCCGCTGCGTTTGGCCCGCTGCCAGCCCAGACTGTCGAGGCGATGAACCGGCACCTTGCGGCGCGGAATGAGAACGCCTCTCTCGACTTCGTGAACTGGTTCGACCGTCTCGATTGCGTCCGCGGCAAGGTGGCGACGCTGATCGGCGCGGAGGCCTCGGACATTGCGTTCTGCCCGAACGCTGGCGTTGGCCTGTCGTGGTTGTTGAGAGGCATCGAGTGGCGATCCGGTGACGAAATCCTCACACTGGAGCATGAGTTTCCGAACAACCTCTACGCTCCGATGGTCCTTCCGGATAGAGGCATTAGTGTACGGCCGCTGGCCCCACCTCAAGGCAGGTTCGATCCGGACCTGATTCTTGATGCGCTCGGTCCGCGGAGCCGTTTGGTACTGTTGAGTTCGGTCAACTATTCCAATGGTCTACGGGCCCCGCTCCAGGAACTGGGGCGCGAATTGCGCAGACGAGGGGTCCTGTTTTGCGTGGATGCGACGCAGAGCGTCGGGGTGCTGCGACTCGACCTGCGAGAGGTACCTGTTGACTACCTTGTGGTGCATGGGTACAAGTGGCTCGTCGCGCCTCCCGGTGCGGCGTTCGTCTACGTACCTGAACGAACGCGCGCCTGGTTGCCCCCGACCGTCGTCAGCTGGCGCAGTCACCATGCCTGGCGGGATTTCGAACGATTGCACCACGGCCCGCCCGTGTTCCCGTCGGAAGCGTCGTTGTACGAGGGAGGGGTTCAGTGCTTCCCGGTCCTGTTCGGATTGGAAGCCTCCTTGGATCTGATTCTCTCCTGTGGTCCAGACGCTATCGAACAGCGCGCGCTCACGCTTGCGAACCACTGTGTGGAGATTCTCCGCGGCCACGGTGGTCAGAGCCTTCCGTCGCAGCCGTGTGATTCTCCCATAGTGTCAGCGGTGCTCCCGGGATACGACCCAGACCGGCTCCGGCACCGGTTCGTGGCGAGGAAGGTTGCGGTGTCGTTCCGTCAAGGCAACCTCCGTGTGTCGACACACTTCTTCAACAACCGGGACGACCTGTGCCGGTTTTCCGATGCGCTGGCGGCCTGACACCGAGGATTACCCCAGCGCTCGCAGGTCGCTGACTCGATTGACGTTCGCAAACGGGCCGAGTTCGGATGCGGGGAACTCGCACCATCTGATGCTGCGGAGCGCTTCGGAGATTCTCCGTTGTCCCGCTTGCAGTTCACGGTTCAACGGCTTGAGTGCGGTCTTCGCGTAGAGGGCGAGCAGGGGCTGCAGTCGCCCGTCCGGTGTTCTGGGAATGACTGCGTCACCCGGTGAGCGGGCTGCCTGTTGGAGCATCGCAGCGAACGGGGCGGACCCAACCTTGGGCATATCGCACGCAGCTATCAGACACCACTGTGTCTGACAGTGGCTGAGGGCGGTCACAATCCCTCCGAGTGGTCCCGCTCCTTCCAGTTCGTCCGGGGCTACCGGAAACCCCAGTCTTCCGTAGACGACCGGGCTTCCGACGAACGTGACCTCGGAAACGTGTCTGCGGAGCGCGGAGGCGACAACGATCGCCATCGGACGTCCATCTACCGGGTGCAGACCCTTTGCCGACCCGAACCGGGAACTGCGGCCTCCCACCAGCACATAGCCCGCGACATCAAGGCTGATCGGATCGTTCCGGCCTGCCACGCTAGCCATGCTACCGGACTCGGCCGATGCGTGGTGCAAGTGCCGTGCGATGCCAATCCTGCCGACGACTCGAACGGGATGGCCCGATTGGACTACGCGCCAAGGAGACCGTTCAGTCAACTTGCAGAATGGTAACTGCGTAGGTACTCTGGATGCCGGACAACGATCAGCAGGCGGACCGGCACTTGACTTTCTGGCGGAGAAGCGGCAGCAGGCGGTCGAGTTGCCCCTCGCCCCCAGCCAGGAACGCTTGCGCCTGCAGTTGGTGCACCTTTGGGAGCGCTCCCCAGCCCCCGGCGGGGAGGCCATTGAGTGGTCCCTGCTGACCACGCTCCCGGTCACCTCGCTGGCGGCTACCGAGCGCGTGCTGATCTGGTACCGCCTCCGCCGGCGCATCGGGGACCGGCACCGGATTCTCAAGTCCGGCTGCGAGTCCGAGTCCCTGGGCACTGCACGGTCCAGCGCATGGCTTGGGCGGTCACGATCAAGGCCGTCATCGCCTGGCGCCTGGCTGCGCTCACGTCGCTGGGCCGAGCCACTCCCGAGCTGATCGCCACGGTCTGCCACCCCCCTGCAGTTGCGCGTGCTGCGTGACTTCGCGACCCAACACTGGATGGAACCGCCCCGTAACGTCGGTCTGGCGCTGCGCTCGATGGTGATTCTGGGTGGCTGCCTGTACCGCCCCCACGCCCCGTTCCCCGGGGAACCAAGAGATCTGGGAGGGCTGGACCCGCTTGTTGACCATGAGCGAAGTCTTCACTCTGTGCTATACCTGCGCGCTACCTGCCAGGGTCTCGCTCGATGAGCTATGACTTTACTTATGGGGCATCGACGGGGCGCGGCAGCCGGGAAACCGCATTGTCGCGCGGCGGGGCGTCGATTCGCAGATCGACGACGCCCCGGCAACCGTGGGCGGAAGCATCCCCAAGAGAGACCGCCTGTCGCGCCGAACCCGGCCCTTCGCATGCTGGCGCATCCGGACCTGCAGCGGGGGCCAGAGACGGTCGGCCGCCCTCTCGCGTCCTAGGAGGCGGCTTGCAGGCCCGAGGCGGCAGACAGGTGCCGCATGGCGCAGAATCGCCCGCCGTGCTTCTTGCCGGGACCTGCATGGGCAATGACGTTATGCTATCAATATGATGGCAATCTTGGGGGCCAGACGATGGCAACGATCAACGTCAGACGAATCGACGACGATGTGGTGAACCGCCTCAAGCGTCGCGCTTCGTCGAACAATCGTTCCTTGGAGGGCGAGGTGCGGCACATCCTGGAATGCGCATCCGACGATGACATGGCGGCGAGACGCGCCGCGTTCCTGGAGGCGTCGGACCGGCTGCGGGAGAAGACCCGCGGGCGCAGGCAGACCCCTGCGGAATTGCTGATCCGCGAGGATCGCGACAGCGGCCACTGCGACGACTTCTGATGCGCTTTGTCGTCGATGCGAGCGTGGCGGTCAAGCTCTTGGTTGACGAGCCGGATTCGAATGCCGCGCGGGAACTGACGGCGAGCGGCGAGGAGTTGCACGCGCCGCGCCTGATGGTTTCCGAGGTTGCCAATGCGTTGTGGCGCAAGGTGCGGCTGGGCCAGATCGAGCGCGCCGATGCCGGCGCTGCCATGGTATTGCTGGTCGAAATGCCGATGCGCTGGAACAGCGACGAAAGCGTCAGCGCAGACGCGGTGCGGTTGGCGCTGGCCCTCGACCATCCGGTGTACGACTGCGTGTATCTCGCGCTTGCACACCGGATCGGCGGGATGGTCGTGACGGCGGACCGGCGATTCGCAACGGCCGTTGCACCGACCGAACACGGCGAGGCTGTGATGACACTGGCAGCCTATGCTGAAACGCGATGAGCACGGAATTTCCGTCGATCACGCTCCAGTCACAGCGTGCCGCGCCTGGGGTGGCCGGCGGCGTGCAGGGGCATGATTCCATCGGAGGAATTGCATACAGGGCAGATTTGACAGAGTCGGACGGCGGGCCCAGACTCACTCCCGGGAGCATAGTGCTGCGGGAGTTTCCGACAGATGCGGAACAGCGAGGAACGCGGGACCGCTGCCATGCGCGGCGCGGCGGCGAACGACAATACGCCGACCGGGGAGGCCGGTGGGAATCGGGAGACAGGAAGACATGACCCTTCGCTGCGCGCTCGATGCCCACTACTCGGCCGACCAGAAGCGGGCGGCCTCGATCGAGGACGATTTCCGCATCTCGCCGCGAGCGCGCCGCGCGCGAGAGCTGGAAGCTGGTGGGCGCATACAGGAACTCCGCCAAATCCGGCGACGGCCTCTGCTACGGTTACGACGTGGTGAAGGTGGTAGACGCCGCCGGCACCACCCCGCGCACCATCGCCCGGCGGCTGAACGACGAAGGACTACCCGGTCCGTCCGACAGGCTGTGGGCCGATTCCACTGGTCGGGTGAATACCCAGGTCCTCGGCCTGACTCCGCGTTTCTAGCAGGGCTCGTGTTCTGACTGGCGCACCGTGCGGCGCGCTGTTGCGGCGACCGCCTGCCGTTGCAGGCCGTCTACTGCCCCGTGGGGCGAAGGCTCGGGGCTAGGCCCACCCGCTCCGGCAGGGCAGCCGGCCGCTGGTGCAGGGTCTCGATCGGCATCAGGCCCTGCTTGCGCCCCGTCGACAGCACACTGCGCAGCATGGCGAAGTTCTGGGCTCCTTGCAGCGAACGGAATCCTCCCGAGATCTTCATCCGCAGCTTCATCATGCGCAAGTCCTGCTGACCCTGATTGTTGGTCAACGGCACTCCCGGATCGAACTGCCGGTTGCCCTAGGAAGTGCACGCGGGAGGAGGGTTCCAAGGGCCAGATTGGCCTACCGTATGGGAGAAACCAAGGGTGAATCGACTACAGCAGCGAGGTGCCGAACTCTCGGCGGGATGTGCATTGACACGTTGCCACGGACAATTCCTTCGTACGGCGCTAACCGACGGGACGCGGGACGGGTGTTCCCGAAAGCAATGATGGATGTCTGCCTTCGGCAGCAACCCAACCCGATACTTGCGCCCATTCCGGACGGCGGCGCTATGTGAAACGGCGAACGGCATCACTCAGCGGTTCTCGCCAGGCAAACGGATCGCTCGGACAGGGATGGAGGGGGCTGGATGCGCCGTCGGGGCGCGTGTGGCTTGCAATTCTCCGGCTGAACTGAGAGACTGTGCCACGAAAGGAGGCATATGTTTATGTCGGATACACGAAAGCACCCTAATGCAGGTTGGCATGTCGCGCTGGCCTTGACCGTTGCATGCTTGCTCGGCGTAGCCTGTGGTGGCGGTCCGTCCGGACCGGCCCAGGGGACCCCCGAGTGGTACATGCAAGCCGCAAAGGAGAATTTCGCCGTTCCTGATTTCACCAAGACCAGTGAGCAGTTGGAGGAAGTTGTCAGGGCCGGAGGTGACATCGGCGCGGAAGCGGCTGTCTGGCGCTTGGTGCTCAACGGAGGCCTGGCGCTTGGCTACGACGAGTTGGCCGATGCCTTTGTCGAAGGGACGGAAGTAACACCCGCGATGCTGGATGAGTTCCAGCCGTTCATCAACGAATATCGTCGACGGATTCGGGTGACTGCGATCGAGTTCGCGGAGGGAGTCGGTCCACTCAAGGGGCAGATCGATGCCGGGGACACCGTGATGCTGAACGTTCCGCTCCCGAGTGGCAACGGCAGTGTCTCACCCCTGCTGGCCAGCGTAGAGGGGGGCAATCCGATCGGCGCACAAGTTGATGCCATGGAGAATCAGACCCTGAACAGGGGAATCTTCACCGTGCTCTCCAGCCTGGCAGGTGACATGTCGTTTCAGGACCTGGTCGACAAGTCTGCAGCAGGTCCCATCGCGGTCCCTTCCGATGAGGTTGCGTTCGGCGTCGCAGAATTGCTCCTGCAGATGTCCGTCATGTTTGACCGGGCAGGCCTGAATGAGCCAAAGATCCGCGAGCATGTCTTCGGCATGGCGCAGCAGTGGGGAGAGCCCCACTTCGATACTGAGAAGCTCGCTGACCGGGTGGAGGTGTTTCAGTTCGACGTCGAAAACGAACGTCGCGACATGGAGGGCAAGCGACGGATCAAGAAAGAAGAGTAGCAACTGGGCGGACTGGCGGAACGGGTCTAGGGGTTGAGGTCGCGTCGTGCGCGGATCGTTCCCTGACTCCGATGGCCTGTGCCATTCAACGCTGATAGACTCTGTTTCTGATGCGTTGGTCGAACGGAATCACTTCGCTGATACTGGCCGGATCGTTGGTGGTGGCGGCCAGTCGCGCTGTTGCCGCCTCGCCGAATGTGGTCTTGGTCTTGGCGGATGACCTCGGCTTCGGAGATGTAGCGGCGCTCAATCCCGATTCGCGGATTCCCACGCCCGGCCTTGATGACCTTGCCTCGCAGGGAATGACCTTCCTGGATGCGCACACTCCTTCCAGCGTCTGTACTCCGACGCGATACGGATTGCTCACGGGCCGGTACTCGTGGCGGACACGCCTGAAGAGGGGCGTGCAGAACGGTTACGGTGAGCCGCTCCTGGCTGCGGACCGGGCGACGCTTGGCACGTTCCTCTCTGCCAACGGATATCGCACTGCGATCATCGGGAAGTGGCACCTGGGCTTGGGATTTGCGAGGACCGCGTCCGGCAAGTTCGATTTTGGTCAGACCGTCTCCGACGGGCCGCATACGCATGGCTTCGACGAATCGTTCATCATTCCTGCGTCGCTCGATTTCCCTCCGTATGTTTTCATCCGCGACGGCAGCATCACCGGATTCCCGCTTGGTAGACAGCCGGCGCTGAAGTTCCCTCGATTCATGCGTGCTGGCGAGATTGCCCCTGATCTGGACCCGGCTGATGTACTGGATGAACTCGCCCGCCAGGCGGCGGACTTCATTCGCCGCCAGTCGAGGAGGCCGGAACCGTTCCTGCTCTACCTGCCCCTGACGGCACCGCACAAACCGGTTTGGCCTGCCGAGCGATTCCGTGGGGCGGCGCGACTGGGCCCGTACGGCGATTTCGTCGCCCACGTGGATGCGGCCGTGGGCACTGTGCTTGCGGCCCTGGACGAGACGGGCCTGCGCAACACGACTCTGGTCGTATTCACTTCGGACAATGGCTCGTTCATGTACCGGCTGGACGGAGTGTCCGACAAGGACCACACCGATGACCCAACCATCCAGGCTTACCGGTCACTGAACCACACTGCAAACTAAGTATACCGGGGCACCAAGGCCGACATTTGGGAGGCCGGTCACAGAGTTCCGTTCTTTGTCCGCTGGCCGGGCGAGGTGAAGCCATCCAGCTTCCAGCACGAAACCGTGTGCCTTACGGATGTCTTCGCAACGCTGGCCGACATCCTGGGACAGGAAATGCCTGTCAACGTGGCAGAGGACAGCTTCAGCCTGCTTCCGCTGTTCCGGGGTGGCACTTGGCGGCAACAGAGGGCTCCGGTCATCCATCACTCGGCAGATGGCATGTTCGCAATTCGGGACGGACGCTGGAAGCTCGTCGCCGGCAACGGATCCGGGGGTAGGGAAAAGCCGGACGGCAAACCCTTCGAGCGCCCCTACCAGCTCTACGACCTCGAGGCCGACCCGTCGGAAAAGAGGAACGTCTACGACCGGAATCCTGAAGTGGCCGCCAGGCTTGAGCAGGACCTCGATCGGATTCGCTCCAGCGGTCGCAGCCGCTGACCGGTCGGCGGCGTCCCTCGCAGCCTCAGGGCAAGACCTTGCCGGGATTCAGTATGCCTTCAGGGTCCAGGGCCCCCTTGATCGCTGCCATCACTGCGACAGCCTCTCCGTGTTGATCGATGAGCGCAGCCTTCTTGCCGATTCCGATTCCGTGCTCCCCGCTGCAGGTGCCTCCCATCATGAGCGCTCGGTCAATCATTTGCCGGTTGACTTGCCTGGCTGCAGTCATTTCGGATTCGTTGTTCGGGTCCACCAGGAAGACGGCATGAAAGTTCCCGTCGCCGACGTGCCCAAGGATCGGGGCGATCAGGCCCGCAGAGTCAATGTCGCGTTGTGTCGCGACGATGCATGCGGCGAGATCGGAGACGGGTACGCAAACATCGGAGACCCAACCAAACGATCCCGGCCGGAGTGCCTTGATGGCGTAGTATGCGTGATGCCGCGCGTTCCAGAGCCGCTCCCGGTCCTCCCGCCTGGAAGACCACTGGAACCCTCCGGCCTTATGATAAGAGGCAACTTTTCCTGCTCGTTCTGACTGTTCCGCCACCTCTGCGGCCGTCCCGTGAAACTCCAGGAAGAGCGTGGGAAGTGCCTCATACGGGAGCTTTGCGTAGTCGCTCACGGCATTCATCGAGGTTCCATCAAGGAGTTCGCAACGGGCCACAGTTATGCCCGACTGCAGGATCTCGATGACGGTCTGCACGCACCCCTTGATTGACGGGAAGGTGCATACGGCTGCCGAAACCGAATCGGGAAGCGGGTGCAGTCTTAGCTGCAGCTCGGTGATAATCGCCAGAGTTCCTTCCGACCCCAGCATCAGGCGGGTAAGGTCGTATCCCGCCGAAGACTTCCGGGCGCGACCACCTGTCCGGATCATTCGGCCATCGCCCAGTATGCAGGTGAGGCCGAGAACGTTCTCCCGTATGGTTCCGTATCGGACGGTCGTTGTTCCGGACGCCCCGGTAGCCGCCATTCCGCCCAAGGAGGCGTCGGCCCCGGGATCCACAGGCAGCCAAAGGCCCTGCTTCTCCAGTTGCTCGTTCAGGGCGATCCGTCGAATGCCGGCTTGCACACGGCAATCCATGTCATCGGGCCGCAGGTCCAGGACTCGGTTCATCTGTGAGAGATCGATGCAAACACCGCCCTGGACCGCCAGAACCTGACCCTCAACCGCAGTTCCTGCACCGAACGGAATCACCGGTAGGGAATGACTGCGGCAAATCGAGACGATCGTCGAGACCTCCTCGTTGGTGGCCGGGTAGGCGACGGCGTTCGGTGAGGCCGGGGGATGGAACGACTCGTCCCTGGAGTGGCTCTCGATGTCGTAGCTGGATGTGGAGAGTCGGTTGCCCAGCAGTTCGGCCAGTCTGTTTCGTGCCATGGAGAACTTCTGGCTGCTACCGTGCATGATCTGTCCATGGTAGCCACACCTTCGGAGCCGGCGAGGAGAGGCGCCAACTGGTACGATGGCATTCCGCCATGGATTACGCCAAGATGTACTCGCTGGAGGGCCGGACCGCCTTGGTCGCCGGAGCGAGTCGAGGGATCGGCCTGGCGATTGCTCGGGCCATGGCGGCGCAGGGCGCAAGAACGGTGCTCGCGTCCCGTTCCACAACCGCCCTTGAGGTGGAGGCAGACAAGCTCCGGCAAGCGGGATGCTCTGCAACGGCTCTTTGCCTGGATGTTGGCGACAACGAGTCGGTCGACCGGGCGGCGTCCGCGTGCGGTGCGGTGAACATCCTGGTCAATGT
The DNA here is from genome assembly GCA_965205085.1 of Bryobacterales bacterium. Classification (GTDB taxonomy): domain Bacteria; phylum Acidobacteriota; class Terriglobia; order Bryobacterales; family UBA6623; genus VXMF01. The sequence continues at coordinate 424,415 of OZ242039.1, forward strand.
GGCCGGCACGAATATCCGTCGTCGGTTCCAGGACTACACGGCGGCCGAGTATGAGTCCGTGATGCAGACCAACCTCCACGGCATCGTTCGCCTGACTCGCACCGTTGGAACTCAGATGGTGGAGCGCGGCGGGGGCGGAAAGATTGTGAACATCGGGAGCCTCATGTCGCTCCTCGGCCTGCCCTACCTGTCGATTTATGCCATGACCAAGAGTGCGTTGGCCGGTCTCACCCGCGTGCTTGCGGCGGAGTGGGCACACGCGAACGTCCAGGTAAACTGCATCGCCCCGGGGTTCATTCTTACGGACCTCAACCGTGCAATGTGGGAGCGTGCGCAAATGACCGAGTGGCTGGGGACCGTCCAGGCGAACCCGCGTCTCGGAACTCCCGAAGACATTGCCGGCTTGGCAGCCTTCCTGGCCAGTCCCGCTTCCGACTACATTACCGGGCAGGTGATTGCAGTGGACGGAGGATACACGACCACGGCGAAGTGGCCCTTCGAGCCAATGGCCTGACCGGCATGCGGTGATCCCTATGGGGTTTCGCCGCGGATCAGGTCGACATAGGTCTCCCGCTCCCGGACGATGCGGTGTCGGTCGCCGTCCACGAGGACTTCAGCGGCCCTCGGCCGGGAGTTGTAGTTGGATGCCTGCACGAATCCGTAGGCCCCCACGGTGGCGACGGCGAGCAGGTCTCCCGGTTCGCTGGGTGCCAGAGCACGGTCTTTCGCCAGAAAATCGCCCGATTCGCAAACCGGTCCCACAACATCGCACCGGCTCTGAGGCTCCTTGGACTCACGAACCGGCAGCACCTCGTGGTGCGCCCGGTACAACGCCGGCCGGATCAGGTCGTTCATCGCGCCGTCTACCACCAGAAAGGTCTTGCTCCCTGAACTCTTGCGGTACAGAACCCTTGTGATCAGCACCCCGGCGGGTCCCACAATGGAGCGCCCCGGCTCCAGCGCGAGCTGGAACCCGGTCTCGCGCAGGGCCTCGCTAAGCATGCTGCCATATCGGGTGATCGGGATGCTGGGTTGGTCCGGCTCGTAGCTGATTCCAAGCCCTCCGCCCAGATTGATGGTGCGAATCCCGATGCCGGCGTCGCGAAGTCGGCAGGAGAGAGCGAGTACCTCCAGGAGGGTGTCCCGAAAGACGCCGACGTCGGAAATCTGGGAGCCAATATGGCAACTCACCGTTGCGAATTGCAGCGGAGTCCACCTGTCTTGGCGGTGGTACAGAGCTTCCGCCTCATCAATTGGGATGCCAAACTTGTGCTCTGCAAGCCCGGTCGCGATGTAGGGGTGTGTCCTTGCGTCGACATTCGGGTTCACTCGGAGGCCCACAACCGGATTGGTATCCGTTTCCAGTGCAATCTGTCGGAGGATCTCGAGTTCCTGGACTGATTCGCAATGGAAAGCCCCGACACCGCTCTCCAGCGCAAACCGGAGTTCGCCGGCTGTCTTGCCTGCGCCGGAAAACACGATCCGCGCCGGATTGCCTCCGGCCGCGAGGACCCGGAACAGTTCGCCTCCGGAGACAATGTCGAATCCCGCTCCCTCGTTTACCAGGAGTGAGAGCACGGCCAGCGAGGAGTTGGCCTTGACGGAGTAATGAATTTCGTGCGGGATTCCGGCCAGCGACTCGTTGTAGGAACGCAGGTTCTCGCGGATCGCTGACGCGGAATAGACGTAGGTCGGGGTTCCTGCATCAGTGGCGAGCTTGGCTAACGGTACCTCCTCGCAGTGGAGTGTTCCCTCCCGATAGCAAAAACTCTGGGTCGACATGGCCGAAACTCTCCGAACCCGACGCCGGTCACACCTACGCCTGGACGAACTTCAGGACTACCGCCGTCCGGTCGTCGATCAACGCGCAGCCATCGCAGAACCTGGTGACGTCGTCGAAGATCCCCTGCAGAATCTCCTCTGCGGAGGCGTCACGCAGGCCCTCTAGAACGTTCTTCAATCGTTGGTCGCCATAGGGTTCGCCGCCTTCATCGAAGGTCTCGCTGAAACCGTCCGAGACAGTGACCGCGAAGTCGCCGGGGGCCATCTGCAGAGAGACCTCGCTGTACCGTGACTCCTTGAACAGGCCTAGCGGTATACCGTCGAGCGGAATGGACTCGATCTGACCGCTCCTGCATACGTAAGGGTACGGCATTCCGGAACCCGTCATCACGACCGTTCTTTGTCTGGCGTGCCAAGTCATGAAATGGGCGGCCAGGAAGCGCCCGTGGATACTGCGCTCGACCAGGGACCTGTTGACTCGCTCGAACGTTGCGGCCGGACTCGTGTCAGGGCTGGCCGCAGATCGGAACAGGCCGCTTGCGAGGGCTGCGTACAGTGCCGCCGCCGCTCCCTTTCCGCTAACGTCGCCGTTCAGGATTCCGACCGTGTTTGGACCGGTGAAGAAGTCATAGAAGTCACCGGACACCATGGCAGCGGGCTCGTTGCGTGCGGCAACCTGGATACCCGGTCCACGGAGCGTTCCTACCGGCAGCAGATGGCTCTGCAGGGCTCTCGCCGCCGCCAGATCCTGTTCAAGCCGAGCTTCGTTTGTGGCCTTTTCCTCGAACAGACGAGCGTTCTCGATTGCTGCCGCTACCTGCGGAGCGAGTAGTGTTAGCGTGTCCCTGTCGGCCTCCGCAAATCCGACGGCGCGGACCGCCTGGATGTCGAGCACGCCGACAAGCTGGTTCTTCAGCAGAAGTGGCACGGCCACTTCGGACCGGATTTCGGGTGTCGACGCGATGTAGCGGGGGTCTTGGGTTGTGTCGTTGACCAGTACGGGTTCACGTTTCGCCGCCGCAGTTCCGACGATTCCGCTGCCGATCTCGATGTCCTGCCACCGAACCTGCTCCTCGAATTTCACCCCGAAGTAATGGCGCAGGAGAGGCCGCTCGGGATCCTTCAAGTAGATCGCCAATACATCGTACCGAATCAGCTGTCGAACAAGGGTTGAGATCTTCTCAAGGAGTTCGTTCAACTGGAGGATATGGGCGAATTCCTGGGAGATTTGCTGCAGTGTGGAGAGGATCGAACGCTGTTGTGCCTGAGCCTGAAATAGCTGCGAGACATCAATTGCCAGCGAGAAGCGCGAAGCGACAAGCTCCAGCAGGTCGGAGACTCGTTGGTCGAAGGCGTTGGTATCCGCGGACTGAAGGTCCAGCACCGCAATGAGCCGACCTCGTGCAATGAGGGGAACGGCAAGCTCGCTCCGCACCGCCTTCACTGCGCGCAGGTATCCGGGGTCGCTCTCTACGTCGTCAACAAGTACCGTCTTCAGCGTGGCCGCGGCCTTGCCCGTGATGCCTGTCCCGATTGGAACTCGCAAGGTTCGCACGAGCTCCGGGGAATAGCCCACGGCATGAGCTATCTTGAGCGTGCCGTCGCCGACGGGCATCAACACTGAGTACATCTCGTAGTCGACGATCCCTCGAACGAGCCGGGCCAGCCCCTCCATCAGCGCCCCGAAATTGAGCGTATGGGTGGCTGCAACCTCCGATGCCGCCAGCAGAACGCCGATCCGGGAATTCGGATCCTCTGCCTTGTCGAACGCGACGTTGCGGTGGACTACCCCTGCCATGACATGCCCTCAGTGAACTGGAACGAACCGTGTGCTCCGATCACCGGAACGCGCGAGACCGCTCCAGTTGGACGTCGACAACCTCTTCGTGGCCGACTCGGCTCGGGGCGAAACTTCCTACAGCGCTAACTATGAGAGTATCACCGAATCGTCGATGGGCGGTTGGCGACGCTGCCAGAGTTTCGCAGAACTACGTGCCAAACTGGGCAGCGCGGCCCGCTGCCCAGCCAACCCGCCGGCCCATCTTGGGTGCCCGGGAGTCTACGCCAGCAGGTCTGGTTCCGGAGGCGGAGGTCGGGGAGTGCAGGCTTCCGGGTTTGCGGTGGCCGATCACTGTCTATCGGGCGTGTGCCAATAGGCGGGAATGACGCTGCAGAATGGATTCAAGCAGTTCACAAGCATTGATTCCAAACTCCGGCAGGTCTGCTCCTCCCCGTTCCGTGCCCGGTAATCCAAGCTGTGAATCGGTTTCCGGGTAGTCGCAGGAGCGGGGACCAACATGTCATCGTACGGGCACCGGATACGCCTCGCTCCTTGACGGCATGCTCCGTCGCGCCCTGTTCTCCCAGGTCGGGAGGTGTATCCAGACTCTCGTTGGTCGCAACGTAATGGGGAACGAATGGTGCTGCGGCCCCGGGTAAGAGACCGTACGATGGCGTTTTCTTAAGTCTGCTGTAACGCCGAATCCCCCTACCTGAACCCTTCGGTGTGACACATTACAACTGACACGCTTGGCGGTGCCGCGCCTCCAATTCCGCCAATTGGGCCTCGGCGGTATCCGCTTCAGATCGACGTCGGGCTTCTGCCTCGGAATTGCTTCGGGCCTCCGCGACTTCAATGACCCGGGGAACCTCCTCGATCCAGGGATACTCCCACTCCGTCACACGACCCCGTACCCGCAGGTTCGTCCCCTCCACCCGCAACTCCAAACCCAGCCTCGCACTGGACAGCCCGCCCCTCGGCTCCGCCACCACCTCCCGATCCCCCCCGCAGCCGGTAGCCCACAAGCCTCGGCTCCTTCTTCTCCGGGATCGGCTGGAACAGGGAGTATTCCCCAATGACCGGCTGCTGGTACAAAGCCACTGTCTCCCCCTCGTTGCGGGTCCGGCTCGACGGCGAGACCACCTCCAGCGCGAAGTCCGGCGGCTTGCCCCCTGCCACATCTTGTACACCGCCCGTTCCCCCAAAGAAGTGGTTTTGGAACGGGATGCGCAGGTTGATTTCGGCTTGGGCCTCCAAGTGGCCTTCCGGCAAGAAACGACGGTCCGAATCAGGGTAACGAATGCTCTTGGCGCGGTCGCTATGCCGGTACGGCTCTCATTCGCGCACTGTGGGCCGCCCTAGCGCACCGCTGGCTCATGGCCACCATCTGCTCCATGTCGGCAGATTCGTTCTAGCATGAATCTCGATGTCCGAAGTCACCGATGATAACGCCAGCGGGATTGGGATCCGGCCATTGGCCAGTCGCCACAAGTTGTCTGATCACCTTCGGAGCACCAGTTCTGCTTCCCGACTCGCGATGAGCCAGCGGCAACGGGTCCCAGCAGTGAATGGACTGGAGAAGATCCATCTCGAACCCTGACCAGGAAGAATGCAGAGTCACGCGATGCCTTGGTTGATTGCCCTCGTCTGCTTCACGTTGTTCGCTTGTGGGGCCAGGCGCGCCGAATACCAGATCATCGACTACCCCGCCGGGCCCGTACTCATGCCGCCCGGAGCCAACAATCTGAACGGCATGAAGAGGACGTTCGTCATGCGACCCCGTATGGCCAAACCGACCTGTATGTCGGACGAATTCGCCGATATCCGCACCACGAGACAGGGTGAGACGGTGAGGGTCTCGGTCGACCAGAATAATCTGGCAGCTCATCCCCCGGGATGGCTGGCCCGCTGGGTGGACTCCTTGAGCGATAGAGGATGTCTACCATATGACGAGCGGCAACATTTTATGAGAAATGTCATGGACACGTTCCCGTTGAGATTATCGGACACCTATAGCCTGCCATTTGGGCATTCAATGGCATCGAATCATATCGACTTGTATCCTGGCCAAAAGATAAAGGTGGTTGGACCGGTTCTTGCAGATGGAGTCAAGAAACTGGAGTTGACCATAGAAAAGACTTCAGCAAGCCGGAGAGGCATCGGTATCCAAGCGAAATCTGGAGCAGATCTAGTTGGATACGAAGAGAGCTGGTACTCAATCAATTTCGACGTGAATGGAGCATTGGATATTGATCACATTCGCACCAATATCTTTCGTAAAGGAAGCTCTGTCTCGCTCGATCGACCCGGCGTGACTGGCATCAGCTTCATACCTGAGGGGCGCTTTGCCAGAATGATATACCTTACACGGGTTGCCGACCGAGGGGATCACGATGTTCTCTTGGTCGGAGCCTTGTCACGCGATCAGTTGGAGACACGGTCTGCGATAATACTGAATGATTCGGGGCAGTGCCTAGATGCAAATTTCAAGACTTGGTGTGGCGTTGTTCCGAATTCGCTTGCGATCAATCTCTACGTGACAGTCTCTCTATGCGGGGTGCCGAAGGAGGTAATACCTGGAATGCCGATCGGCCAATTGCTTCAGCGTGAGATGGGAAGCCAGGAGGTGTCGCAAGTACCCGGATTAGAGGTTTATCGCCCCCCCACCGAAATCGTCTTGCCAAGGTGGAATTCGATCCACTTTCGCCGACGATAATGTCACTTCCACTTCTAGGAGGCGAGACGATCCTCCATGATGGGCACTGCCGTTAGTGCGTGTCAACGCTGGTACCAGTCCACCCAGCTTGCTGCGGGAGGCCGGCTCGCCGACCCCCTGTCAGCTTTGGTTTGAGAGGTCGCCTGTGTGACTCCGCGAGGCCGATACTGGATCGTGGGAGAGGTCGCGTGAACGCGCCCGGCGCATTCCCCGGACAGAATGAAGCCACAGAGAGGTGGCGCCAGACTGACTGTCAATTCCTGCAACGGGCTGGACGCGCCCGCATTGACGTATCACATCCAGCCTGCTCACCGTGCCTGGACAGGCCAGCGAGCACTGGAACTCCCGGAAGCCCATGGTTGATTCTCGGCCCGACCCGGACCGGGTCGACCTGCAGACTCTGCCCACATTCAGTTGGCTTGACGGTCCGCTCGCTCCCCTTGGTCGGCCCTAGAAGTACCAGAGTACGGCCAAGCCGACACTGAGCGACTTCGGCTCCAAATCGAGCGGCACGGAAACAGAGAGATCGTCGAAAGGAATCACTCTCCTGACGTTGGAGTAGTCGGTGACACGCACTTCTCCGCGAATCGAGAGCAATCCCACTTTCTGTTCGATGCCGCCGCCGAACGTCAATCCACCAAAGTTCTCGTCGAAGCTGTCGGAACCGGACTCGAAGTGGCCAGGCTCCGTGCAGGGTGTCGTTCTGGCGCATCCTGTGTATTCGGACCGGAATTGGGCCGACAGTCGACGCATGCCTACCAGTCCGTAGACGCTTGGCCCGACCGAGTTGCCGATGAGTGGGATGCCGACTCCCAAACGGCCCGTTACGCCGTAGCTTGTCTGTTGCTTGAAGTTCCACTCCTCTGGCCAGACTTCGCCCAGTTGGCGCCTGTCTGCCTGACCCGTCCCCAAGAGCTGTCCTGCGGTGAGGCCGCCGTGCCGAAGCACGTCACCTTCCACCGCCAAGAAGACGCCACTCACGCTCAGCGGAAGCTTGTAGCCTGCCAAGAATCCATAGCTGGAGCCTAGCTTCGCTGCGGAAGTCTGCTCGCTGACTGTCCGGCCTTGGTTAACCGAGACGTTCGCAGGGTTCGTGTTATCGACAATCTTCTCGTACTGAACGCTCGCACGATCCGCTGCCACAGTGGCCCCGAGATAGAAATCTCCAGCCGCCGCCAAACTCGGGCCGGTGAGTATGAGGAGTGAAGCTGCCGAAAACTGGGCCAGTCGTCTACAACTATTGACGTGCATACATTTAGGGTAACAGACGGGAGGCCGCTTGCATGGGCGTTGGGATGTCCGGAGTGCTGGACAACTCGCCAGCAGTGCGCGTGGAAAGCAACGTGCATGTGCGATTGGCGCGCACTTCCCGGTGCCGCCGTCGTTCTGATCCAGCAAGGCGGCGAACTGGAGCCTCCTGATCACGCCACAGTAGCCTGCCAGGCTCGCTGCCACGGTCACCACGGCAGCACCAAGACCGTGCACAGGGTGGAGCGCCGCCCACGTGCCGGACGAGTGCTGCAGCTTGGGCACGATGGCCGTCGTCCATGCCCGGCCCTACCGGGCGAGCACGAGGTCGTTGATCGGCAGTTGTCTTGCCGCTTGCACGAGGAAGCGCAACGGCGGGCGGAGCGCACGGAGGCGCTGTCGGTCTTGGCGGTGAACCTGCAGCGACTGGGACGAGAGCCGTTGTAAGCGGCACGGCAGACGGCCCGGAGAAAGGGCAGTTGCGGCTGCCCACGACCGACGGAGGCCGCGCGCTATGCGGGGCCTTCCAGTGGAGCCATCCGATCGTTTCGCCGTGGCATTCGGGTCCCCAAACCGTGGTGCTTAACCGTTTCTTGGCAAGTCTGGACGCGACTGGTTTGTATCAATGGCAGGGCAGAGAATCCGGTAGACGGGCCTGGCAGACACTGACTCGCTTGGAGAATGTCCCTCCGAAACGTTGAGGATCCGCATTTCCCGACCGTAGCAGCATCCGTCCAGCCGGATCATTGAACACGACGGGTCCATGTGGCAGCCTCAGACACAGAACGGGGCAGCCAATTGTTCGCCACGGAGCTGACCACTCTCACTGAGTTGGGTCGTGGCGAACCATGATTCGAGTCGCGCCCGCACTGAATATCCTGTGCGCATCGGAAGCACCCGCGCTTCCAACGATAGCCAGAACATCCAGGTCGCCACCGACCGCCTTCCGCATCAACGCGAGATCGGCTTCTCCGGAGGCTGAGTCGTCCGCCATCCACGCGGCTGCTCCAGTGGCACCAGCCAGCTTTGCGACGACGCATGCCGAGAGTCTCTGTTGCTGGTCCAGCATTCCGAACTCGATGGTCACGTTCAGCTTCCGCCTGTAATGTTGAGCAAGCGACGCGACCGCCTGAATGTCGATAAACACCGCATCAAGGTCCCCCGAGCGCAGACCGCCTGTGTCGGCAACCATCCATAGCTCATCCACGCCGAGGCGCAGAAGACATTCGGCTTCGGCACATTTCGCCGGAGTCAGCGACGCCCCGTCTGGCAGTCCAATCAGCGATGCCACCCTAGTTGGCTTGTCCCAAAGGCTCCTGACAGCGGTGGCCGTCCAGCGCGGCGGCACACACACCGATCGGAACCCCTGAGAGCTGGCGAACGCAAGGAAGTCCTGCAACTCGGACTTGCAGGCGCGGTGTCCGTTCAGGGAGTAGTCGATCAACGCGGCCAGTTCGCCCCAGTCGGAGTTCTTCGGGGACAGTGCTTCGGTCTCGCTGCAAGCACACGACGGCCGGGGCCCACCATCCGGCATGGCCGATGCAATCTCTTCCGCAAGGGCAATGCGTTCGCGCTCTGTCATCCGCTTCCTTCAAGTATTGTCTCCGTGTGGCCCGGGGCTCCGCAAGCCATCTAGGGACTGAACGCCCCCCAACCGCATACGGTGTCTTGCGGCGGGTTTCACAGCGCGGTCGGTTAACCGTGCCGTACGGTACCGTGAGCCCGACACGTTCCAGGCCAGAGGCGAATGATCAGTCGGCCGGGAGTCGTGACGCGCGTCGGTCTCCCGGTGTAGAATTTGAGTACGTGGAGCAGAGACTCAAGCAACTGATCAAGCGTCTGGGCAGCGCGATCGATGACTCACTCTCACATTCCGAAGTGATTGCGGATGTCATTGGACAGATTCGGGAGGAAGGCTACGATGTTCTTCTCGTACTGGAAGCGACGATCGGATTCAACAAGCGTGCTGACAAGGCTGGGCAGGCCAGCTCGCCCGAGCTTACACACAAGGACCTGGACAAGAGCCTCACGGAAGAGGATCAGCAGTTCCTGAGGGCTTTGAGTATCCGCTTGGACGAATAGTCCAGTTGGTCGGATTCCAGCCAGAGCCACAAGTGATCCCGGGCCTGTCCGAGGCATCCCCGCTCAGGTGGTGGGCACGGCAGAGTGCGGGAGGATGAGGGACGGTTCCGGGTAAAGCGCTTGCCAGTCTCGGAAGCCCCCCGCACAGCGCTGGCTGTGAGAACACCATGTCAGGCCCCGTGAGGCTCTGTCGGTCCAGAGCTAGCGAGCTTGCCGCCGCGCTTGCGATGAGTGGGAACGGCGACGGCGAGTGGAAGGCCGGGCGCACCGACAGCGAGACGCACCCGGGCCAAAGGCAGGCTCAGAACTGCCGCTTCCAATCTGAAGACACGCTGTCGGGAGTTCGGCAGGTGCAACTGACTGGGCAGTTGAGGGCCTTGAGGGAGGATATGCAGACTTGGTGGCGACGGTGGGTCCAGCGCTCCGGTGCCAACCCTCGCAACCGGGCGCCACGCCGACACGACAGACCGGATGAAGACCCACTAGCCTAGGGCCTGCGAGCAGTATGGAGAGGCGTTGTCGAAGACTTTGGCCGAGGGGCAGATGCAACCTAGGCAGGCCTGTGTTTTGTCCGCGCCCAAGCTGCCCAGAACCGATCACCGGGTCTCGAGTTGTTGCTGCCAACAACAGCGGACCGAGTTTCCGGAGGCTGTGACCGTAGCGGTACGGTACAGTCCACGGCGGTTGACCAGTTGAACGCCCGTTTCTTGCTAGGGGATCGGCTGGCAGAGGGGTTACTGGATCTGTTCCGGGTGCCGCTGTGCGCAGCCGTGCTGGAGGCGATACCCCGCACGGCGGACCGGAACGGCAGGATTGGGTTGAGCGGGTCGGAATGGATGCGGAGCCTCCGGAACATCCGCCATCACACGTGCGGCGGAGTGTCTTGGGCTTTGCGCTGTGACGCTGCTGAGAGAGTCGGACTCCACGCGACGATTCGGTCCGCCGCAAGGATGGCGGAATCTGCGCCTACAGGGTCTTGGTGACCTTGCTGAGCCCGCGGGGCTGGTCGGGGTCCAACCCTTTGGCTGCTGCGAGATGGGCCGCGAAGGCCTGTGCCGGCACGATGGACGGAATAGGTGTGAGAATGTCCTCGGGCAATCCCGTGGTTGGCGGGGGAAGATCGGCGAGTCTGATTCGGTGGCCGGACCTTAGCTCTTCCAGCATGGAAGATGTGCCGATTCCGATCATGTCCGCGTCTGCTGCGTTGAGTCGAGTGAGCAATTTGCGGGTCTCACGCGAGGTTGGCCCGGAGGGGAGGAATGCGAAGACAGGAAAATCCTTCTCGACCATCGCGATCGGCCCGTGCGCAAAGTCCGCTCCGGAGAAAGCTGCAGCCACGACGTAGCTCGTCTCCATCAGCTTCAGTGCAAATTCGAAGCTGTTCGCATAGTTCAAACCGCGGCCAACCACCACCGCCTGGGACATCCCCCGAAAGCGGGTGGCGAGTTGCTGGACCTCGAGTTCCCCTTCCATCTGCTTCCGCACGGCCGCGGGGATCTGCCTCAGGTCCCGCTCGGGGATCTGGGCCCCGAGAGACTGCGCAACGCGATACAGCAGCATCATCTGGGCCGTGTAGGTCTTGGTGGCAGCCACGCTGGACTCCTTCCCGGCATCTGTCAGAAGGATGTCATCGGACAGGTTCGCGAGTGTGCTCCCGGCCTCGTTGGTAATCCCCACAGTATGTGCACCGCTGTCCTTGGCGAACTCGATGTAGGCGTTGATGTCCGTCGATTCGCCGGACTGCGAGATGCCGATCACGAGCGCATTGGCGGGGAGCGAGAGCTTGCGGTAGAGGGTTACGATCGATGGGGCTGCCAACATCGTCGGGATGCCCAACGTGATCTCGAACAGGTACCGTCCGAATAGCGCAGCGTTGTCCGAGGTGCCCCTGGCGACCAACACGATCACTGCCGGCCGTGCGGACGAGAAGCGCCTCTTGATGTCCTCCAATGCCACGGGTGGTCGGTCCAAGACTCGCTCCAGGACCTCCGGCTGCTCGTGAATCTCCTCAAGCATCAGGGACATGTGCGTCTACCTCTGGTTTCTGAATCCCGGTCCATCACGACACCGAACCGCAAGTCTGTCTGTAGGCTAGAAGCGGATCGCCCGGCCCGACAGCCTCCCTGCAAGAATCTCGATCAACTGTCCACCGAACCTGCCAGGTCCCGTCAGCAAGGCAGTCAGAAGGGGAAACCGATCTCTGCCGGGCACGTGTCTCGACTAGCAGTGGCAGGTGGCCATCCCGCGCTTCGCCAAGTATTGCTGATGGTACTCCTCGGCTCGATAGAACGTTGCGGCTGGTTCGATCGCTGTCGCGACCGGGCCGGAGAGAACCTGGCGCGCATCCAGTCGTTTCCGCGACGCATGAGCCGCCATGGCCTGTTCCTCGTTCTCATAGAAGATGACCGACCGGTACTGGTATCCGATATCAGGTCCTTGACGATTGCGCTGGGTCGGGTCGTGGCACGCCCAGAAAGCCTCCAGCAAACTATCGAACGAGACCTTGCCTGGATCAAATGCAACACGAACGACTTCGGTATGCCCAGTCTTGCCTCCGCAGACATCATGGTAGGACGGGTTCGGGAAGGTTCCGCCAGCGTAGCCAACCGCCGTGGAAGTTACGCCTGGGATGTTCCCGAAAGCTACTTCGACTCCCCAGAAGCACCCAGCGCCGAATGTCGCCGATTCCATTTCTCGCTCACCGTATCTTGCAATTCAGGCTCGTGATCGAGTCACGGGCACACCACTACTCATGATAGGCCCTCCGTCCTGGTGCAGGCCACAGCGGCTGGCGCGATGCCAGGACCCGAAATTTCAGTCCTTGAGAACGCTCAGGTGCTCCTTGTAGGTGGAACGGGCCGCAATGAAATCCGAGTGGTCCAGTCTCAGTTCCCGGCTGATCGCTCGGATCTCGTTGTCCTCAGTCACGCTGATTGCGTGATCGGACGACGAAACCGCGAACAGGCAGTGCAGCAAGGCCAGCTTTTGCATTCGCGTCGCGATCCTGTTGAATTCCTGGGTTACGGAGAAATTCTCCGTGGAGCCGAAGAGCGTGTGCTGCGCCCTGGCAATCTGGACGACCAGCACCGCCTGTGCCTCCGGCAAGGCGCCGACGCGCTCCACGATCCGCTCCATCTCCGCGATCTCGGCTTCGCTGATGTCCAGGTCTGCGTTGGCGACCCGTCCAAGGATGAACGCGTAGGCGGCAATGAATCTCGCCTCGTCTCGAGGCAACTGTTCGACCGCCTTGCTGATCTTTCGCAGCGTGTCAGACTCGCTGGGGCGATCTGGCGACTGCCTGGGAGTTGGCCGGAACAGATCCAAGAGTGACATGCCTACTTACTTACCGGTTGACGCCGGCTCGCACCGCTAGTCAAGCTTAGCAACATTCGGGCGATGGGCCTTGCCCCCACACAAGGCCTTGGAGGTCTTTCCCGGCAATCGTCTTGACCGTCTGGCAGGACACCTCCAAACGTGCATTGCCGACTCGGTTGCAAGATCCCGGCAGCGGAGGGAGGAGGATTGGACTTCAACCGCGAGACCAAGCGCCCATTGCCCCTCGCAGTGCGACCCCTGAGGGTGACTGGCGCGAGACTGGAGATCGAATCAGAGTGCGCGGGCGAACAGACTTGATCGGGCGGTGACCCGAGGCGACGGTCAACCTCCGGTTCACGGCTCGCAGGTGGGCAGGCTACGATTCGGGCCGAAGGGTCAACCTCCCAAGCCCGAAAACCGCTTGGACTCTAGCGTCGCCTGGGTCGGCGCACAGTGGACCGGATTGCAGCTTCGACCGCTGCCTTCGCCAATCCCGCCATGATCCTGTAGCCCTCGACGTTCGGATGCAGTCCATCGTCCGAGAGATCCCTTCGGAGCCGTCCGTCGTCGTCGACCATCGCACTGTGGTAGTCGAGGTAGGTCCAGCCCCTTGCGCTGCACAGGTCCCTCAACCAACGATTCAGCTCGACGATGCGTGTGGGGTCGCGAAGTGGAGTGCGGCGGAAGCGGGGATTGGCTATCTGGTAATAGTCGTTGACCGGAAGAATCGATGCCATGATCGGATAGGTGCCACCGGCCTGCGCCAGCATACCGATCGCTTCCAGGTTGCTGCGGATCGTGGCGTTCGAGACACCGCGGGATAGGTCGTTCGTACCGGCGTGCACCACGATTGCCGCAGCCTGTAGCCCAATGACGTCCGGCCGGGTCCTTCCAAGCATCTGCCCCGTTATCTGGCCGCTGATTCCACGGTTGTAGTACGGTTTGCCGGGGAAGTACTGGTTGAGATCCCATGCATCCGTGATCGAATCTCCCAGGAACACCACGCGCGGTCCGTTATCGGAGGCGGGTCCCAGCCGGAGGTTGTCGTCGGCGTATCGCCGGAGGTTGTCCCGGTCCGATCCGAGGGCCTGCTCCTCGCGGGCATCCAGGGACACACGGAAGTGAGCCTCCAGTCGCTGCAGCGAACCTCGCAGGTCGTTGAGCTGCCGATTGATGTCCTCGGAGAAGTCGGCTGGTTTGGGAAGCGTGTCCGCAAGGTGCAGGAACGCCCGAGCGTTGAGAAGCATGCGATAGATGATTCCTGTGTGGTTCCTGTTCTGGGCTGTCTCCAGGGTTGCGATGCCCTGCCGGAAATTCTCCTGGAGTGGAGCGCCGGCCCGCGACAGTTCCGGCATGATGAGGCGGGTAGCGTCGAGCAAGTCCGAGATTCGTTGCAGCAAACGCAGGGACTCCTGGGGCTTCAGCATGTCCACTGGTTCACCAGCACCTACCAGGACCGAGAATGCCAGTATCGGAGCAAGCAGGAGCCTTTGGCAGCGCATAGATACGAGTCTACTTAACTCCAATGCGGGGCCCGAGGTGTTCAAGCACCATTTCCGAGGTGCAGTTCCGCATCGAGTCGGATGGCACATCGCCGCGCCTGTAGCTGGTTGCGGCATGGCGGTCTCGAAGGACGGTGATCGTCGAGCCGTAGGGGCCGTTCCGGCCTGGGTCGGTCGGGCCGAATATCGCGACTCCGGGTTTTCCGAGTGCGGCAGCAAGATGCAGGGGACCGCTGTCGACGCCGACGACCGCCTGGGCGGCGCGCGTTGCGCCGATCAGTTGCGGGATCGTCGAGGTGTGCACCAGCACGGCCCCCGGTGGTGCGGCTCTGCGGATTCGCTCGACGTGGTGCTCCTGCCCGGGCGCGCAGTCCGCGACCAGCGGAATCCCGTACGTGTTCCATATCGTCTCGGCCAATTCGGAGAAGTTCTCGGCAGGCCACTGCTTGGCCCCCCAGCCGGCTTGCGGGCTGGCGAGAACGTAGCGCTCTGGAAGGCCGGCGCAAAGTTCGCCTCGTGGCAGGGGGAAGTGTGCGGAACCATGTGGACCGCTGCCGGAGACTTGCGCAACGAGTGCCCGGTTGTGGTCGACAATGTGCCGGCGGGAAGTTCTGCAACGGCGGTCGTACAAGAGTCCAGCCAGCGACTCCCTGAGGTAGGGAGCATCGAAGCCGACCACCTGCCGGGCACCGCTGCAGCGAGCAACCACCGCCGACTTCACCAGTCCCTGGAAGTCGATTGTGAGGTCAAAGGCTTTCGACCGCAGCCGGGAAGCGAAGGCCCACGCTTTGCCTGGCCCGGAGATGCCGAGCCCGGCCCTGTGCCATCTGGCGAACGGGAAGGGAATGACTTCGTCGACGTCGGGGTTGCCGTCCAGCAGAGGCTTCCACCGCGAGTCGACGATCCACGCGATGCGGGCCGCAGGAAATGCCGAGCGGAGGTCGGCGACCGCCGGCAGGGTGTGGATGACATCCCCCATTGCACCGAGCCGAACGGCAAGTATGCATGGGGTCCGCCTACCCTTGCTGATGACGTTCCAGGACATCGCGAACCACATCGCGCTGTTGGACAGATTCGATGTCCAGGACGGTCTTCGCTTGCAGGCTCCTTGCGATGCCATCGGATTCGAGGGCTTCGCATATACATACCCAGTCAACTGACCCCACAGCCGCCACCATTTGTGCCCGATCAAAGGCACAGAGGGGAGCCGGCCGCGCTGTATCGTCGCCGTAGACCAGGACGCCTAGCGTTCCGCCTGAACGTTTGAGCTCCGAGAGGTGATCGCACTGCTCGGCAGTCAGCACGTCGAACCACCCTTTCGCTATTCGGAGACTCGAATGACGAGACGGCAGAGATCGGCGGTCAAGGATTTTCCGGCGGGTATCCATCTTCTGTCTCCTACGGTACCGTTTCCGGAGTCGCTCCCGTGCGTGACCGTCTCGCGCGGCATCGGGACCACACCTTGGGGGATACTTGTGGAAATCCCGCGATGGAGCCGACAGGCGAACGTCTCGTCCCTGAACACGGTGACGACGACCTGAAGAACGAGCATCTCGCAAGGTACGCCTTTGCCGAAGCCCTGGCTGCGGACAAGCGCGTGCTGGATGCTGGCTGCGGAACGGGATATGGTTCGGCGCGCCTCGCGAAGACAGCTGCCAGCGTTTGTGCGCTGGACAACTCCTCCGAAGCGATTCAGCATGGCCGGGCCGGGAACGCCGGGATCTGGTTCGTCCGAGGCGATTGCACCGCGCTGCCGCTGGCCGACGCCTCCGTCGATCTGGTCGTGGCATTCGAGGTGATCGAGCACCTGGACCGCTGGACGGAGCTTGTTCAGGAGGCAAGACGAGTGCTGGATCCGAATGGAGTCTTCCTTGCCTCAACCCCCAATCGCACCTACTACCGAGCTTCACGCGAGGCTCCAAATCCGTATCACGTTCATGAGTTCAACTACGAGGAGTTCAGGGCAGCCCTTGCCGGTTGCTTTGATCGGATCGCGATCTACATGGAGAATCACACTCCGGCCGTTTCGCTCTCATCCGGGGAGAGGGCCAGCGGACGGGCCCGATTCGAGTCTCCGGGGGGCGATCCGAGATTCGCAAACTTCTTCGTGGCCGTGTGCTCGAACAGTTCCATAGACGTCCCGGCCGATCTGGTGTATGTTCCGCGATCAGGCAATGTCCTGCGCGAAAGGGAACTGCATATCGCCAAGCTAGAGCGCTGGGCAAGAACGCTTGAGGCTCGACATGGGCAGGTGGAAGCCCGCATGAGCCGGGAGCTCCGCCGCCTTCCGTACCGCATCGTGCGCCGATTGGGGTTGGCTCCCCGACTCCCGAGTGAGTGGTCGGACTAGCACGTCGCAGGCGAGCATCGACAGGCGGTGTTTCGCCTGGCGCTCGCAGCCCGCATGCTGCGTCGCCGGGGACGACGTCAAGGGTTCGAGTCCGGGGTGCCGATTGAAAGGGCAAGTGCTACGGCTGGCGTGGGGGCTGCCGGCAGTCGACATGTCCAGATCTGGTCACGTCCGGTACTGGACCTGGGGCGGGCGAAAAAGCGTCTTCGAGCTGACCGGCGTGAAGTGTTGGTCAAGATCCTGATCCAGAGCGGGGAATCGCGGATGCTGGGGCCGAAAGCCGGTTACGACTTGTAGAACCAAAGCCAGTAGTACTGAGTACCCACTCCCGTGCTCGCCCGGAAGTCGAAGCCGTGTTGTCTGGCCATCCTGGCCGCTTCGAGGTCGGAGACGCTCGCCCCAAGCCAGGTGTCACCCCCCAACCCGGCCACTCCGGCACCTTGATATCCCTGGACCTGGAACTTGAAGAGCGACCCGCCCTTCAGTACGCGGGCAACCTCCCCCACGTAGCTGTCGATCACTGCCGGGCTGGGAATGTGCTGGAACACGATGAACGAGAATGCAAAGTCGAACTCCAGCGATCCCAGTATGCGAAGGTCCGTTCCCGAGTTTCGGTAGATGTAAGCATTGGGTACGTCCTGCAGGTAACGCCGGGCCTTGCGGACCATTTCCTTGCTGACGTCCACCGCATGGACCTCGCCGAACACCTTGGCCAGGGCGAGCGTCATGCGCCCCACTCCACATCCGATTTCCAGCACTCGCATCGTTGCGGGGTCGCGGCCTTGGCAGATGTTGTCCATGTCGCTGAGCACATGGTCCCGCAGATTCTGCTCGCCGGTCGCGAAGAAGCTGTCCTCGTCCCATTCGGAACGGGCGTTGTTCACGTAGTGAAGGGCGTTCTGACGGGCGCGCCGGTCCCAGCCCTTGCGCATCGTGCGAGCCAGTATCCCGAGCTGGATTCTCCGTATGACGTCGCTGAACATCTCTCGCCTCTTCCATGCGCCGGCGCTACCACGGCAGCAACGCAAACGACCGGAGAACCTGCCTCTCCGACGGCACGAGGGCCGATCCCACGCTCAGCCGAACAGCTCCCGCACGACGCGGTCGGACTGCTTCCCTGGCCGAGAGAGCGGCTCGACATAGCGATAGGTTCGACCTGACGGTGTGTCTTGAATCGCCTTGGTGCAATCGATGCCCATCGCCGAGTAGATTGTCGCCACCACATCCTCCGGATAGACGGGTCGGTTTCCGGCCCACCCAAAGTCCGTGATTTCAGCTCCCGCCTCGTCGGTAGCTCCAATCACCTGGTCTGGAAGGACTCCACCTCCCGCGAAAAGCGCCGTGAATGCGTGCGGATAGTGATCGCGCCCGGCGATACTCGTGAGTCCGCCGGGCGTTCGTCCGAACTCGCCGATGCACACGACGAGCGTTTCGTCGAGCACGGAGGAACCGTCATCCCGCTTCGCCATGACCAGATCGTCCAGCATCTGGCTGAGAGCGGTGTCCAATTCGTGTGACCGTCTCTGGAAGCCGTCCGGCGTGTAAATCGCTCCGTGGTCGTCCCAGCCCTCAAGCGTGAGGAAGATGAAGTGCGTCCCCGCGTCGGAGACGACGAGATTGCGGGCGAGAACGAACGAGTCACCCACCGGATTCGCTCCGTACCGGGACCGTTCGGCATCGCTCGCCATGAAGACACCGGCCCAGAGAGGCCCAGACACGAGTTCGCAGTTCTCGTTGCGATCTGTCATTCTCTCCGGCGACGCCTCTGTGCTCGGTTGGCTGCCGAATCTCCGGAGTAGCTTCCGCAACCCGGTCTGTTCCGACCCAATCTGGTGATGCGGTGCCCGCCCGGAGGTGCCGGATGCCGTGTTGACGTGGACCGGGCCGTACTTGCCGGACAGGAATCCAGAACCCTTCAAGCCGTCTCGCGGCAACGTGTTGAAGCTGACGAACGGCGGCAGGCGGTCCGACTCCTTGCGCCGGGAAGCGTATTCGTGCGCAACGACCGACCCAACCGCAGGGAGTTCCGTCGATAGGGCGGGATCGAACCGGTGACCGGTCTGCAAACGGTACTGCCCGCGCCGATGTTCGCTGTCCGCTGTGGACATTGAACGCACTAGGGCGAACCGGTGGCGCCGTCTGGCCAGTTCAGGGTAGAGCCCCATAGGCCATTGGCCGATCCCTGCGATGTTGCGGACATCGAATCTGGGTGGGGTCCAGCGTCCCTCCTTGAAGTCCCAGGAATCCACGTGGGACTGGCCGCCCTCGAGCATGACGAAGATGCAAAATCGTGCCCTGCCCAGCCGGCCTGTCGGACCATCTGGCCAGGGTCGGGGCTGGGATGGCGGGAATCGATGACCGGTCAACGCCACCGATCCGATCTGCAGCGTGTCCCGGCGGGTCAGGGGATGGATGTCGAACGGTGCCATGGATTCCCTCAGTTGACAAGACACAAACTGGCCACCAGACGATCCATGGTCTGGGATCGGCTGCCGTGCACCGTGCATTCAACGACATCAGATAGGTCGTCACAGCCGGGTGTGCTCTCCGTCAAGTCGAAGTGCGCGTGGCGAAACGAGGTCGGGTCAGCCGGCTGGCGTGCGTACGAAACGGTGTCTCGGGCAGGGTTGCCGTGCAAGTGGCCGCCAGTGCCATCGGGCGACAACGCGGATTCGAGGGTGCCCTGCATGGCGGGCTCGGTCCGTCTTGCGCAATCCGTGCCATGGCCGTTGCTCCCGAGAACGGAAACGCCTTTCGCGAGCGTGTGATCGGTGTTTCGGCCCGTCGAGGATCCGGCGAGGGCCGGGGGGCCGATCCGGGTTGGTCTGGGAGTCCGCATGTCGACCATCCTGCCCTAGTGTAGTGGGACTCTCCGTCGATGGAACGGGTGACCAAACCTCGTCCCGGCCCCATGACGATCTACAGTCTCTTGGATCGCCGCTACCTGAAACCCGACAGAGCCTGTGGCAGCATTCGTCAAGCCGCCCTAGTCGGACGCCCTCCCGGTCGAGCATCTGACTCGCCCACGCGCAAGGTGAAGTCCGCCTGTAGGGTCGCGGTGGCTCTAGAACGGGGCCGTTTCGTCAGTGGGGTCGGTGGGAGGGGGCTCGTACGTGGACTCCTTTGGAGCACCATTCTCGTCATCATCGTCTGCCCGATTGTCGAACCGCGCGTACTGTTTCAGGAACACAAGCTTCACTATGCCGATGGGACCATTCCGCTGCTTGCCGACGATCAGTTCGGCCAAGCCCGAGAGTCTGGCATCCTTGGGCTTGTACACCTCTTCCCGAAAAATGAACGCGACAACGTCGGCGTCCTGCTCGATCGAACCGGAGTCGCGAAGGTCGCTAAGCTTCGGTCGCGCGTCCCGCCTGCCCTGGCTCTCCGGTCCCCGGCTCAGCTGGGACAGGGCGATAACGGGAATTTCGAGGTCGCGGGCTAGGAGCTTGAGCCCCCTGGAGAATGTCGAGACCTCCTGTACCCGGCTCTCGACCGTGCCCTTGGAGCCCAGCAACTGAAGGTAGTCGACGATGACCAGGTCGAGGCCATGCTCGCTCTGCAGCCGTCGGCACTTTGCCGCGATCTCCATGACGCTGATGCTGGCGGTGTCGTCAATGAAGAGCTTGCTTTGTACAATGCTGTTCAAGCACTTCACTAGCTTGGACCGGTCTTCGCGCGGGACCATGTCTCGCCGAAAATGGGTTTGATCCACCCTCGCCTCCGCACACAGGACCCTGGTCAGCAGGGCTTCGCGCGACATTTCTAGAGAGAAGATCGCGACGGTTCGCCCACCACTGTTGTCCCGCCCCATCGCGAGGTGTGCGGCTATGTTCAGCGCCATCGCCGTCTTGCCCATCGAGGGTCTCGCAGCCAGGACGATGAGTTGTCCCGAGCGCAGGCCGTTCGTCATTTCGTTGAAATCGTAGAACGGAGTCTCGAGGCCCTGATTGCGTTTGCTCGGGGAGAGAAATCCGGATAGTCCTCCCTCGAACGCCTCGATGGTCTCGCGTGGCGTCTGGAGACCTGACTTGATCAGGCGGCTACCAACCTGCATGACCGCGGACTCCGAGTCGGCGAGAATGTCCTCGACCTCGCGACCCTCCTGGAGACAGTCTGCGACGATTCCGTTCGCTGCGTCGATGAGTTTCCGCAGGGTGGACTTGCTCTTGACGATCCGGGTATAGCTGTCGATGCTGTCGAGGCGCGGCATGCCGTCGGTGAGCGTCGCGACGTATGCCAGCCCGCCAACGTTCTCCAGCCACTTGAACTTCTTCAGTTCGTCGCCGACCGTGAGGTATTCGATCCGTTCACCGCGTTCGTGCAGCATGTTCATGCATCGGAAGATTCGACGGTGTTTCTCTGTGGAGAAGTCGTCGACGGCCAGCGCGCCGGCGACTTGCTCGAACTTGTCGCTGTTCAGCAGGACGGTGCCCAGCACGAACTTCTCCGCTTCAAGGTTGACCGGCATGCCTTTCTGCAGGGCAAGCTCGTTCACGTCTTGCGGCGGTCGGTTCGGCGCGAGTCGCTGTTCCTGCTGCCCTTGGGCCGATGGCATGCTGAGCTGTCCGAACCTCTCCGAGTCGATTACTGTGCCGTCGGCTGCAACACTGCGGCAGTGTGTTTCACGATGGAGGGCCATGCGGCCCTGGAGAACCCAAGCATAGCCACGGTTGCTGATGCCTTCTGCACAGTCGACCTCGTATATCCGAATATCTCTGGGTGACGAATCACTGGTGTGCCGCTCAGCGAAGCCGGGCCAGGTCTGCTACGAGTTCCTGATCCGCCGTTGTTCGGGCCCGAGCGGCTTCGGGGTTGGGGGGAATCGGCCCACGCCTAGGGGGTGCCACCCGGTCACCAGATTCCGGTCCAGGGATCTCGTTCCTTCAACCCGGGACCTCACGCCCAACCTCGCGCTGTCCAATCCGTCTCCCGGTTCCGGCTTCCTGCGGTCCAACTCGACTCCTGCCGGGAACGGGCCCTGCCTGATGATGCGCTCATCCGCCATGCCGGACCGCCGGGAGCCGTACCCGTGAGTGGCAGTATAGCAGCGGGACCAGGGGGTGTTGCCGGGACCGGATGGATGGGAAACACCGGGTTCACGGGAAGAGAGATGCATCCCCTCTCCGAACGATCATGACGGAGGTGGTCGGCCACTGGCCGGAAGGCTGTGAAGAGCCGGACTACCCACCGAGACCGCAAGCCTTGCTGACCACACCGCCCGCATCGAGCGGGATCTGGCGGCGGAGACCAGTCGTCGCAGGCGCTCGGGGCCATGGCAACATTGGCTACGGCGGCTGCCCGGACCGGACGGGATTCAGGCTGCTTGTAGGTGGCGACGCCGCCAAACCACACAGCCAACCACCAGTTGCAGCTAGCGCCGGAGCGTGGACAGTTCCCGATGGGTCGGCGGATCGACCTGTCCGCAAGGAGCCCGGCCCGGCCAGAGTATGAGTCTGTCAGCCGGGGAGTGCCCTCCAGTCTGTCGCAATTGGTCAGTCTGGTAGGGCCCGAGCGGGAGCTCGCAAGTTACAATCAATGGGGTTGGCGGCACACCTCCGGCCCTGTCGATGAGCATGAACCGACGTGATTTCATCCACTTGGGGGCGACTGCCGGTCTGGCCCCGGGACGGGGTGCCACATCGCGGGAACGGCCCAACATCCTGTTCCTGATGACGGACCAGCAAAGGGGCGACTTCCTTGGCTCGGACGGCAATCTGGCAGTTCGGACGCCGAATCTCGACCGAATCGCGGGGGAGGGGGCCCGATTTCGACACGCCTACTCAAGTACTCCGAGCTGTACTCCGGCGCGTGCCTGCCTCCTGACAGGGCAGGCGCCCTGGCATCACGGAATGCTCGGATACGGCAGGGTCGCCGCGGAGTATCCGTTCGAAGCTCCAAAGATGCTGGCACGTGCCGGCTACCAGACTTGTGCAATCGGGAAGAACCATTTCCATCCCCAGCGCAACGCACACGGTTACGAGAAGGCAATCCTGGACGAATCGGGACGGTCGTTCTCCGCCGATTTCCGGAGCGACTACCGATCGTGGTTTGCCAGCGAGGCCCCGACTCTCGATCCTGACGCAACCGGTATCGGCTGGAATGACTGTACGGCGGGGGAGTACGTGCTGCCCGAGCGCCTTCATCCGACTACATGGACTGGCGACACCGCGGTTCGATACCTGAACACCTGCCCCACGGATCGCCCGTTCTTCCTGAAGGTCTCCTTCGCCCGGCCGCACAGCCCGTATGATCCTCCCCCACGCTACATGCGCGAGTTCAACGATGCCGCCATCCCTCCTGCGTCCATCGGCAGCTGGGCGGAGCCGTACAGGCCCCGCAGCAGCGAGTTGCCCAGCCTGTGGCATGGCGACTTGGGGGAGTCGCAGGTGCGCCATTCCCGGCAGGGATATTGCGGCTCGATTCGATTCATTGACGACCAGATCGGCAGGATTCTCGAGGCTCTCCATGCCCGGGGTCTCTACGAGGAAACCCTCATCCTTTTCCTTTCCGACCATGGGGACATGCTCGGCGACCACCACCATTGGAGAAAATGCTATGCCTATGAAGGGTCTGCCCGGGTGCCGATGCTTGTCCGGTGGCCTGACGGGCTCATCGCAGCCGACCGGGGTCAGGTTCTTGAGCACGTGGTTGAGTTGCGCGATGTGATGCCGACGTTCCTGGCCGCGGCGGGAGTCGGGATTCCGGATTCGGTGGACGGGCGGAGCCTGCTTGGTCCCGTAAGCGGCAAGGGATCTGGCTGGCGGAGCTTCGTCGACCTCGAGCACAGCGTCTGCTACAGTCCGCGGAATCACTGGAGCGCCCTGACCGATGGGGCCTGGAAGTACATCTATCAGGCGCTCGACGGAGAGGAACTGCTCTTCGACCTTTCGAGCGACCCGCATGAACAACGGAACCTTGCCGATTCGGCGTTGGCCGGAGCCCAGTTGCGACGCTGGCGCTCCCGCCTCGTCTCACACTTCGAGGAGCGTGGCGAGCCATACATTCGGAACGGGAAACTGGTGCCACGTCCGGAGGGGACCCTGCACTCGCCGCACTATCCGGTGTCCGCATAACCTGGGGCATGCCGCCGCGGTCGGGCGAGGTGGCTCAGGCCAGCAACGTGACGTAGCCGTAGCCGATGGGAATGGCAAACAGCATTCCGTCGATCCGGTCGAGAACGCCTCCGTGGCCTGGGAGCATCGTTCCGCTGTCCTTGAGGCTGGCCGCCCGCTTCAGTGCCGACTCCGCAAGGTCGCCGATCTGCCCCGCCACGTTCGTCGCTAGAGCCAGGAGCGACGCCCCGACGATCCCGATGTCCGAGGACAGGAATTGGGAGGCGTACGCTACTCCGACTCCGGTACCCATCAGTGCCGACGCCAGGGTTCCCTCCCACGTCTTGCCGGGGCTCGTCCTTGCGGCGAGTTTTGTGCGGCCGAACAGGCGGCCGATCACGAAGGCCGCAGTGTCGCCGACGGCTATGACCAGCATGATAAGAAACAGCCAGTGGGGAGAGAAGTCATGCAGCAAGATACCGCAAAGCAAGGGGCCCGCCACATAGAGGATGCCGACAACCGTGGCTGCGGCGGAAGGCAGGATTTCCTCGAACGGAAGCCGGGCCAAGGTGCCGGCGCCAAGGACGGCCACCGCGAACAGGGTCAAGAAGTAGCCTCGGTCGAGGTTTGGGACAACCAGCCAGAGGATCGCCCCGACATGTCCGGCGATGACGAAGGGGCGAACACCACCTTTCTCGGCGATGGTGAAGAACTCGTGCAGGGCAATTCCCGACAGGACCACGGCCGCTGCGAAGAAGGCCTGGGGCGGAAACCGGAAGACCAAAGCCCAAGCCAGGGCCGCCAGGACCAGGCCCGTGAGAACCCGCCTCAAGAGCCGAGCCTCACTTGCCTGCAACGGCGAGTTTGGCCGCTGGTACCTGCACGAGCTCTGCCTGAGAGGCAGGAGCCTGATTCGGCAAGCCGCCGAACCGACGCTGACGCTTCTGGAAGGCCAGCAGTGACTCCAGCAAGTCCACCGTGCGAAACTCCGGCCAGGACCGGTCGGTCACCCAGATTTCCGAATATGCGATCTGCCAGAGCAGGAAGTTGCTGATGCGATACTCGCCCGAGGTGCGGATCAGAAGGTCTGGATCGCCGACTCCGGCGGAGAAAAGAAGATCGCCGAAGTCCCGCTCACCGACCTGGATCGGGTCCCGGCTTCTGTGGGCCTGGCGCAAGAGAGCGTTCACTGCGTCGGTAATCTCCGCCCGGCCGCTGTAGTTGAGCGCCACATTCAGGCGCAGTCCGTCGTTCGCCGAAGTCTCGAGAATCGCATCGTCGACGGCATCGCAGACCTCCCGCGGAAGGGCTTCCAGCTTCCCGATCGCCCGAAAGCGTACACCGTTTGCCTTCAAGTCCGGCAGTTCCTGGCGAAGGTACTGGCGCAGCAAGGTCCACAGCGTCTGGATTTCGGGCTCGGGCCGTTTCCAGTTCTCGACGGAGAACGCATAGAGCGTGAGTGCCTGGATGTTCAGCCGACAGCAGGCCTCGATGATCTCGCGAACGGGCCTGACCCCCGCCCGGTGGCCGGCTGCTCGCGGAAGACACCGCTTGCGAGCCCAGCGCCCGTTCCCGTCCATGATGACGGCGATGTGCTTCGGCAGCCTGTCCGGCTCCAGCTCTCGAGCCATGTGCCACTCCTCGCTTCCAGGAGCGGACCAATCCAGGAATCTCTGCATCGTGCCTTGACGGACAGTCCTTCCCATCGTACACCGCAGCCAGGAGCTCGTGACTGCGATGGCATCGCCGTTGGACCGGCTGGCGACTGGCTGGGATGTGGTACGGCGACGGAGCAAGGGGCGGACCTCCCTTGGGGATCCGGACCAGCCGGCGTTGCAGTGGACGGCTGCAGCCGGAACCGAACAGGGACACCGGGCATCCGGACCTCGCCAGCCTTCGTGTTGCGCATCCGAAGCTGCCTGCACCCGCTCCGGCGTTCTCCCATCTGCCCCTTTTCCCCGACCCGACCTTGACTGGCTTGCGAGGTGCCGCTAGTTGCTGTGTGCGGACGCAATCTGCTGTCTCCGAATCGAATCGATTTGCGGGGCCGACAGTCGCCGGTTCACGTGGAGGTCGCGGCGTTGGTATAGAATAGTGGCGGGATGCGGGCGAGATGCAGGCTAATCTTGCTGGCGTTTCTGGCGGTTGCGGGCAGTTTCGCGCAGGAGGAGGGCTCTGATCCGGACGGCACGATCCGGGTCGAGGTGAATGTTGTCAACTTGCCGATCACCGTGACCGACAGTGAGGGGCGGTTCATCGTCGACCTCAAGAAGGCCGATTTCACGGTTTGGGAAGATGGCAAGCAGGTCGAGATCCGCTATTTCACGCGCAGCGTCGAAGAGGACAGGAAACCGCCACTGCATGCGGGATTCATCATTGATCTGAGCAACACGGCTCGGCTTTACTACAAGACCTATCAAACGTCCATTGGCGACCTTGCCTGGATGCTTGTGCCGGAGGGAGGTCGAAACAGGGGCTTCCTGATTGGCTATCACACAGAGGTCGACGAACTCGTGGACTTCACCGACGATCCGGTCGTTCTGACCGAGAAAATGGAGAGCCTGAAGCACGGTGGCGGTAGCGCCATGTTCGACGCGATCTACAAGGCTTGTATGGAGAAGCTCGTGTCGCAGCCCTACCAGGGAGCGAGTGAGCCAAGAAAGGTCGTGGTCGTGATCGGGGACGGGCATGACAACGCCAGCAAGCGGTCGATCGACGAGGTTATTCACGCCGCCCAACTGCATCAGGTGACGGTCTACGCCGTGAGCACCGTTGGCTGGGGCTATCACCGTGAGGAGGAAGCCAACCTGTTCCGACTGGCCAGGGAGACGGGGGGGCGGGTGGTTCGGCCCATGCAGAAGGTGCACAAGGATGTAGCCGGGTATCTCTCGAAACCGCAGGATGCGGGGAACTACCAGTACGAGGTGGGTACGGGCGGCTATGCCGCAGCGCAGCTGCAGGCGCTGTACGAGGCGATCATTGACGTAGCCGGCAACGTACAGAGCCAGTACATCCTCGGGTACATTCCGAGCCGTCCGTTCGCTGACCGGCAGTTCCGGCAGATCGAGGTGGAAGTGGGGCTGGCCGGTGCCGATGTCGAGGTCTACCACCGGCGCGGGTACTTTGCCCCGGTGCAGGGGAACTAGTGTTCCGTCAACCGCCACCTTGCGGGTGACGTGCGTCTCCCCAAGGAGACCATCCGGAACGAGGAAACGGAACGATGCCACCAACAGGGCGGCATGGTCACAAGACAGTCGCCGATACCCGTCGCCAACTCGGGCCTGTCTGCCCGGGAATCTCACTTTGGCGGAGCCCAGCAGTCACGCTACCGGCCCGCAGGGTGCGTTGGTTGAGAGTAGTCTCTCGGGTATAGCGGCCTTGTCGTAACTGCTCAGGTACGTTCTGATGAGACGCAGAGGGTGAATGCCGCAGAGGGGTGGCACTGGCGAAAGCGTTGAAGGCCGAGTGGGGGAGTGCGTGCATCCGGTTTCGCATGACGGCGCGAAATCGGGCTATTGGTGCTCCGAGGCCCCGCCGAAGACCGCGTCGAGGGTTGGTGCATCCAGGACGGCGTCCAGCCAGCGGTAGAGCTGCTCGAGGTTGGCAGCGGCGATGTGCGCCTGGATCGCGTCAGGCAGGGGGCCGAAGCGGCGCTTGAGCTGCCGGGCGAGTGTCTCGGACATGCCCTCAGCGATACCGACGGCCTTGCCCTAGGCGATGCCCGCGGCCATTTCCCGTTTTTCGCCTCTAGCTTCGCCTTGGGCTTCGCCCTCTTCAAACCAGGCTTGGGCTGCAGTTCCCTTCAGTGGCTCCACGGCTTCCTTATCATAGCCCGCCCGCCTCAGCGCCGCTTCCAGTCGCTCCAGCGACAGGTGCAACTGCCCTGTGAGGTGCATGAGCAGGTACCGTGCCAATTCGCTATCTCCAACCCCAATCGCCGCCACCATCATGTCGGCTTCCGCATCGCGGATCTCGCCGCCGAATGCCAGGACCAGCGCGAGCAGCACGCCGGCTACGTCCGCCCGGCTCGAGAGTTTGTCCGGGGACCTGCCGGGCAGGTAGTGGAGGATGTACGCCCCGAGGTTGCGGGCGAGGTGCTCGAGCCCCGCCGGGGCGTCGATCATCGCCGTGATCGAGAGGGGCACGTTCCAGGGCCCGGAGCCGTGGAAGAAGACCATGGGGATGATCAGCGACAGCCGCCCGGGCTCCCGCTCCCCGCTCTCGATGTCCGCGATCCAGAGCCGCAGGATGTAGCGCCACAGTTGCAGGGGGGTGCGGGCATCGGGCTGCGACTTGTGCTCGAGGAGCACGTAGATCCGGGCGGAGTCGCCGTCCTACAGCCGCACGCGGAAGATGGCATCGGCCTGGGTGGCCCGGCCTTCGCCGTCAATGGCGGTGCCCTCGATGTGCTCGGGCGGATAGTCGGGGTCGAGCCGTTCGGTGACCTCGGGCGGCAGGTAGTCGCCGAGCAGCACCGCCGCGCGTCCGGGGTCGGCGACGAGCAGACGGAACAGGGAGTCGTGAGGCTTCGCGAGCAGGGGCCTGGGGGTTTCTGGACAGATGCAGGCTATGCCGGTCGCCGACACACCGGCGGAGACGATGGCCGCGAGAGTGGGCGGGGGCTTGCAGCCGGAACCGTTCGCCGGATCGTCTCCAGCCGGTAGGCGGCGGTCCGCTCCAGGCTGGAGGCCTGTGGGTTGGCGAAAAGGCGCACCATGATCTATCTTGCCAAAGGGGCCGCTTCCTTGTCGAGAGCAGGACTGGGTCCGTGGGCCTTCCCGGGTGGAGCCTTGCCTGACGGCCACGATCAAACCGCCGGAGCGCTCGCAGCGCCGGCAGCCGGTCCGGGGAGATGGCGGGCCCCCTTGGACGTCGGCCCGCTGCCGGAGTCTTGGGGCAGAGGGAGAAGGGGTGACGCTTGGGCGGAGGGGCCATGGCGTCGGCCGAAGCCCGCTGTTTGTGCCCGGTGCGGATCGGAGCCGCGCCCGGAATTTTCAGTAGCGGTACGACTGGCGCAGGGGGGTTGCTCCGCTGCGCCGACAGGGATCCCGTCCCCCTATTTGGTGCCTTGTCTGGTGGCCTGCCACCGGGCGCTCTCCCTCTCCAGGTGCACCAGACGGGACGTGCTCTCGGTGCACTCCTCCTGCATGGACTCTCCTGCATGGACGGGCCTCGGCTCCGGCGCGTCCAGAACGCTGCGGCTGGCTTGCCACGGCCTGGAGGTCCCAAAGCACCTCATGCTACGGCTTCTCCGCCAAGAGTCAGCTGCCGTTGCGTCTGCTGATCGTTGGGCGGGATCCAAGGTACCTGGGCAGTTACGCCTTGTCTTTGTTCCGTCCCGGCCTTGTCGCGGAATCCGCCTGTCTAATGCTCCGTTGGGCTGAGCCCGTCCGCCGGGCCGGCTCAGCCCAACCAGTATAATTATAGAAGGTGGAACTGGAACCTGATGCGAGGCGGCTCCACGAGATAGGCCTGAATTCGTATGAGTCGAGTGCCTACCTCGTGCTGCTCGGGCACACCCAATTCAAGGCGCTGGACGTGGCAACCCGCGCCAATATACCTCGCGCGAAAATCTACGACGTGCTGCACAGCCTGACCGAACAGGGGTTTGTTCGGGTGGTCCAAGGCAAGACCAAGCAGTTCTCGGCGGTCGAGCCGCGGTTGGCGCTGCAAGGATATCTCAATCGCAAGCGAGAGCGTTTCCTGCGGGAATGGGAGGATCGACGGCAACTGGCCACTAAGCTGAGCACCGATCTGGCCAGTGTCTTCCAAACCGCCTCCAACGGCCGCAGCCCTCTCGATTACCTCCGTATCATCAACGACACCGACCAGATTGTGGAGGCGTATCGGCAGATGCTGCTACGGACCCGCAGCGAGTACCTGGAGTTTGCGAGGCCGCCCTACGCTGTCGATCCAGGGCACGAGCCGATCGTCAAGGGCCTGGCCGACAAGGGACTGACCTGTCGCCTGATGTTCGATGCGATCGAGGGCCTGGATGAGGAGGGGACGGCCAAGCTGGAACGCCTCGCTGGGGCGGGGGCCGAAGTGCGATTGGGCTGGAACATTCCGATCAAGCTGGCGCTCTTCGACAGGCGCCGCGGGATGATCTCGCTCGACGACCCGTTCGCGATGAACATCAACATCACCGCGCTTGTTTTCGAGCACAAGAGCCTGGCCAGTGCCATGCGGATCCTGTTCGTGGATCTGTGGAACAGGAGCTCTACCCTCGAGGACCTCCCGCATCAGGGACAGGAGACCTAGGAGCGGGACCGCTGGCCGATGGCCTGTCCGATTCCCAACGCAGTCGTGCCGGTAGCGGGCTTGGGGACCCGTCTGCTGCCCGCCACAAGATCACAACCGAAGGAGATGCTGCCGGTCGCCCGCAAGCCGATCGTTCAGTACGTCGCGGAGGAATTGGACCGGAGTGGAGTTCGCAACCTGCTGTTCGTCACCGGACGGGGCAAGGAGGCGATCGAGAATCACTTCGACCGTGAACCGGCGTTGCCAGGGGCTCCGAACCATGCCGTCAAGACGGGCTTGCCACTCGCGCCGGACAGCGAGCGGTCCGGACCGAATATCTTCTACACCCGGCAGTGCGTCCCGCGGGGGCTCGGGGATGCGATCCTGCACGGCGAGTCGTTTGCCGGAAGGGACCCCTTCATCGTGGCGCTTGGCGACTCCATCATCGGCCTGCATGGAGATTCGCTCGTCTGTCTGCGGATGTCTGAGGCGTTCTTCGAGCATCGGGCCGACGTGGTTGTTGCTGTCGAGGAAGTCCTTCCACACCAGGTCCCGTTCTACGGCATCGTAGAGCCCGAGGGCGATGGTGACTCCTTCGCCATCCGCACGCTCGTGGAGAAGCCCAATCCAGAGACTGCGCCGAGCCGGTTGGCGGTGGCTGGCCGCTACGTCTTTTCCCCGCGGATCTTTGACGCGATTCGTGCGGTTCAACCCGACCGCAAGGGCGAGATCCAGATTACAGACGCCATTCGGGCGATAGCCGAAAACGGCGGGTCCGTGCTGGGAGTCAAGCTGCACCCAGAGGAAAGGCGCTACGACATCGGCAACATGCCAAGTTACTTCGAAACGTTCCTCGACTTCGCTGTCGCCGACCCGGATTATGGGGGCCGGGTGCGAGACCACCTCCGAAAGGTGCTCCGGAGATACTCGGACGACGACCTGCAGACCGGGTCCCGGTCCGGGCGGTCGGAATCGGCCGCGTGCGCTGCAAGATGAACTGCGTGATTCTCGTCGACCTGCAGAACGACTTCATGCCGGGTGGCGCTCTTGCCGTTCCGTTCGGCGACGAGGTGGTTCCGGTGGCGAACCAGTTGTCCCGCAGGTTCGACTACGTCGTGGCGTCCCAGGACTGGCACCCTCCTGCGCACCGCAGCTTCGCTTCCCAGCACCCCGGGTACAAGGCGGGGGAGGTCATCGTGCTTGATGGCCTGGAGCAGGTGCTCTGGCCCGACCACTGTGTGCAGGGCACCACCGGATCCGCATTCCACGAGTCGCTGGACCGGTGTGGGATCGATGCGGTCTTTCAGAAGGGAACTGACCCCGCCGTTGACAGCTACAGTGCCTTCTTCGACAACGGCCGGCGTCGGTCGACCGGTCTCGGTGGTCACTTGTGTCGTCGCGGGGTGACTTCGGTATGCCTGATGGGCTTGGCGACCGACTATTGTGTCAAGTTCAGTGCCTTGGACGCGGCTTCGCTCGGTTTCGCAACGACTGTCGTTCGGGACGGGTGCAGGGGCATTGATCTGGTCCCCGGTGATATAAAGCGTGCCTGGGCAGATCTCGAGCGTGCGGGCGTCCAGGTCCGATCAGCACAGGAAGTTCCATGAGGGAAGAACTCTCGGTCGTGGCAGAAGGCCGATTCCTTCGATTCGTCAGGCGAGGCCGCTGGGAATGGGTGGACCGCGTGAACATCCGGGATGTTGCCGTCCTGGTTGCCATCACCGCCGATGACAAGATCGTTCTGGTCGAGCAGTACCGGATTCCGGTAGGAGCCAGGGTGGTCGAACTCCCGGCCGGCTTGGTGGGAGACGAGGAGCACCATGCCGGGGAAACCCTGATCGAGGCTGCCAACCGGGAACTCGAAGAGGAGACGGGCTACCGGGCGGCCAGCTTGTCGCTGCTCGTGCGCGCGCCGAGCTCGGCTGGAATGACGAGCGAGATGATCTCGTTCGTGTTGGCCGAAGACTTGACCCAGGTTGGCGGCGGCGGTGGAGTGGGCGATGAGGAGATCACGGTTCATCTAGTGCCGGTGCGGCGAGCCGTCAAGTGGTTGCGCGACCGAGAGCGGTCCGGATGTCTGCTCGATCCGAAGATATTCGCAGGTCTCTTCCTCGCTGGACGGCAGGCGGCGCTCTAGGCGGGAGGCAGGGCCGCGACACCTTCCCGGTGCTGCATACTGGATCCAGTGGAGCCCATGCGCTACGACGCCGTGCTGCTCGTCTCCTTTGGCGGCCCTGAGCGGCACCAGGACGTAATGCCTTTCCTCGAGAATGTGGTTCGCGGACGCCCGGTTCCGCGGGCTCGCCTCGAGGACGTTGCGGAACACTACTACCGATTCGGAGGGCGGAGCCCGATCAATGACCAGAACAGGGCGCTGATTGCAGCAATGCGTCTGGAGCTTGCGCGCCGTGGCGTGACCATCCCCGTCTACTGGGGGAATCGAAACTGGGATCCCCTCCTGCCCGACGCGATTCGTGAGATGGCCCAGGACGGCGTGAGCCGAGCGGTCGCCCTCGTGACGTCTGCGTTCAGTTCGTACTCGGGGTGTCGGCAGTACCGGGAGAACATCGAGGCGGCCATATCCTGCGTTGAGGGACAGGGGCCCGTTGTCGACAAGATCCGCGCCTATTTCAATCACCCTGGATTCATCGAAGCGATGGCCGATCGGGTAGGCGAGGCGCTGGCCCGTTTGGGCAATGGGGACGGCTCGACAGCCCGGATCGTGTTTACCGCACACAGTCTACCTGAGGCGATGGCCAGCTGTTGTCAGTACGTCGCGCAACTCCGGGAGTCAGCCTCTCTCGTCTGTGACCGGGTGGGATCGGGCCATTGGGAACTCGCGTTCCAGAGCCGGAGCGGTCCACCCACGCAGGCTTGGCTCGGGCCGGATATCTGCGATCGTCTGCGGCAGTTGAGGAAGGATGGTGTTACGCGCGTCTGCGTGGTTCCGATCGGTTTCGTTTCGGATCACATGGAGGTGGTGTTCGACCTAGACGTCGAAGCGCGTGAGGTGGCTGAGGAAATTGGCCTCGATTTTGTCAGGGCGGGAACTGTAGGGACTCATCCGCGTTTCGTGAGGGGCATCTGCGACCTGATTGGGGAACGGCTATGGGGAGGCCTGGAGCGAGCAAGCGTGGGTGGGATGCCCGCCTTGCCCGATATCTGCCCATCCGACTGCTGTCTGCCAGCCATCCGACCGGACTAGCTTCCCCCTTGGCTTCGCGCAGTTCAATGGGTCTTGCAGCGCATGTGAGCTGGGATGTACTGCCATTCGGGTTATGGAATGGTGTGGGCAGAGGCGGTTAGGGACTCCGTTCAGAGGCCCAGAAGTCGCATCGGACTGCTCGGATGGCACTCCAAGGGCTTGTGCGGTGGAAGAGTGTTGGTCTCGCGAGGAGTGCCCGTAGCGCGGGTCATGTTGAACGTCACATTATCTGCTGTCTAGGGCAGTGCTGGATGGGCCAAGTGACACTCGCTTGCGATGGTGGAGCATGAGACCAAATTGCCTCGGGGAAGCAGATGTCAAGCCGTGTCAGTCCTTCAATGCAGTTGTGCCTTGAATCCATCAGACCACAGGGAATAGGTTAGGCGAAGGCCTTGGAACAATGGACGGGTGCGAAGTGTCCATGGTTCAAGGCGGGCATCCGTAAGCCAGGCCCGCACGGGTCTTGGGGCGGATGGAAGAGCTAGAGGAATGTATGATATAATCATCAAATGGTGACTAGGAGCTTGGCTGATCAGCTACGGTGAGCTCGACTCAGAAGTTGATCTTCGCCGCGGACAGGAATTCCAATGCTGTGTAGTTCCTCAGATTGGAGAAATAGGAAACCTGTGAGAACTTACGCCATCTATCGATTCACGAGTACAAGTAGGAGACGAATTGAAAATGGGATCACCCGAACCTGACCAAATCGCTATGACCCACTTCACATCTCAAGCAGCGGCGGCAGCAATTCTGGATGGCTGGCGGCTTGAGTTTCTGGAACAGGGCACAGATCCGGAGTTCGGTTCCAAGGAATTGTCTCTGAGGCTATACAGCCGATACGGCATGAATGATCCAACCGAGTACCTACACAAGCCTCGAAAAGTTATCGGCAGGTCGGGCTACGACCGCCTAGTATTTCCGGATACAGCATTTGTCCACTCTGGTGCGAGAGCAATAGAGGACGAATCCATCGATCGGCTCAATCTATGGCGGGCCTATGGTGCGGATGGACATGGTATTGCTATCACCACGACTTGGAGCAAGAAAGGTCTCGCTGATGATGGTCTGGAGATTCTGGAAGTAAAGTACGTTGCGCCTGAGGAGCTTGAGAAGTCGCGACAGGAGTGCGTAGCGCTCCAAGAGCAAATTGATGAAGCCGTGGATAACGAAGAAATGGAGAGAGCAAGAGAGCTCCGAAGACAACGTATGCAAATAGAGGTAGGATACAAGACCGATGACTACCAGCCAGAGCATGAACTGAGAATCGTCTACTATGCTGGCGATAAGAGCGGTGCTGTGTCTCCAATTCTCAAATGCTCGGCTGAAAGTGGCCGACTCCGAGCTTATATCACACGCAAAGTGAAGGTCGGAATAGGGCACACACTCTCCGGATTGTACGTAACAATAGGACCTCGTGTTCCGGACCACGATGCCGAGCACTGGAAAATGATGGTAGACTGGACAGTAAGGCAGCTGGGTCTGAGTGGCAGTCGGCTGACTTGCCAATCCAACTTGGCCTACGTTGGCTAACGACAGGAAGGAGCGAGACCATGGATGATGACAAGGGAGTCAGGGTGATTCTGAATGGTACGGTAGCATCGTTGCCCCGCGAGATCGACTTCGACGAGCTGACAAAGATAGCCTTTCCTGATGTGGTTCGAAACGACCAGATCGCATGGGAGGTCGACTACAAGTACGCTGACAAAGAGGAAGCTGTTGAGCTGAAGTCCAAGGAGGTTCTCCAGGTAGCTCGGGGAATGATGATTAATGTCTCCTACACCGACAAATCATGAGGACCAGCTTGCAGAGGTCCTGCAGGCTGGATTCGACTGCTCCGTCGAGGACGATACCTTGGCAGTCGGACTCATTCCCTACAGGCTCTCGGATGGGGGCATCGGTCACGGGTCCCTCATCTGCCACTTGAACCGGATCGGCGATGACATTGCGGCCCCCACCGATCACACCGTCGCCTGGGTCGGAGATGAAGTGCCTCACCGGCGGGACGGTGGACCGATGGATAGCCTAATCATCGATCAATCCAGAAGCACCTGGTCGAACGGGGTGACAAGTGTTTGCGTCATGTCTCGGCGCGGACCGAAGCCGTACCCGAACTACGGTCAGAAGATGCTGACATACATTCGCCTGATTGCAAGAGAGGCCGCCACAAACTGGCGTTTGGCGAGCCCGGGCGTCATTGAAGTGAAGGATGCCAGCCTTTTGGTGGACCACGAAGCTGGACTCAATCGATCGCGTGTAGGCCATCTCAACGCGCTCCTTGCTAAGGAGAACGTAGCCGTAATCGGCGCAGGAGGTACAGGAGCACATATCGTGGATCTCGTTTCGAAGTCCAATGTGCAGCAGATCGACATCTACGATCCGGACCATGTGAGCCTCCATACTCAACTTCGCTGGCCCGGAATCATCGAGAGGTGCATAGTAGAGGATAAGATGAACAAGGCGGAGTATTTGGCTGCCCTCTACGCAAGACGGACAAATCGTAACATACGGGGACATCCGTTCGCGATCGGCAAAAATAATCTGACGTATCTAAGAGAAAAAACGATGGTATTTGTCGCGATCGACAAGGGTTCGTCAAGACGAGAAATCCTGACTAGTTTAGCTGGCAGCGGGCTGAACTTTATCGACTGTGGCATCGACCTTCAGGGAACCGATGGACCACTCACGGCGAGCCTAAGGATTATCCGTTGCCAAGCGGAGGAGTGTGCTGAGAAGCGCACAGAACTCGCCATGCTGGCACCCAGCGGCGGCAATGCTGGTGACGACGATCTATACACGCAGAACATCCAGACCGGTGAGATGAACAGCCTCAACGCCGCCCTTGCGGTAATCGCTTGGAAACAAGGCATCGAATTCTATAGGGACGCATATGGCTACCGTCGCACCCGGATGCACATGGCGTCAAATATGTGGGCGTTGTACGACGCCAAGCACGATCCAATGCAATGAAACTCAAGCTTCAGCTTACGGAGACGATCCCTCAGGACATCGAAGAGGGTATCCTCTATGTGAGCCTCACCTACTGGACGACTGCGCACAGCTGCGGGTGCGGTTGCGGACAGAAAGTTGTATTACGATTGAGCCCTAGGCACTGGGCAATCACGCTCAACGGCGAGTCGGTGTCAATGTACCCCTCAGTTGGCAACTGGCAGCTCCCCTGCCGGTCGCACTACTGGATTGAAGAGGGGCGTATTCTTCATGCTCGGCCTTGGTCCGATACAGAGATAATGCGAAACCGCGTCATGACAAAAGGGATGCGGACCCCTTTTCAGGCACCACGCTCGCGACTCGGCGAGTATTCGCAGCCTGAGGATAGTTCTGATGTCCTGATACACAGAGGTGCAATCGATCGAGGAAACGGGGCTGGAGAAGAGACTGAGGATCTTGAAGGAAGCGCAAAAGTGGAGATCGGCAGGAGTGGGGACGGCAAGAAGGGTGGCACGACGCGATGGTGGGCCAAGCCTTCGAATATTGTTCACCGAATCTGGCGGAAATAGTCTAGAGAATCGAGGAATCTAACTTTCTTCGTAACTACCCAGGTTCTCGGCCTGAGTTCGCATTTTTAGCAGGGCTTGTGTTGTGACGTGCGCACCGTGTGGCGCGTGGCGGAGACCGGCTGCCGTCGCAGGCCGTCTACCGCCCGCTGGGCGGGAGGCTCGGGGCCAGGCCCACCCGCTCCAGCAGGGCCGCCGGCCCCTCGATCAGGGTCTCGATCGGCTTCAGCCCCTGCTTGCGCGCCGTCGACAGCACACTGCGCAGCGTGACGAACTCCCGCGCCCCTTGCAGCGAACGGAACCCTCCCGAGATCTTCCTCAGCAGCTTCATCCTGCGCAAGTCCCGCTCTCCCAAGTCGTTCGTGAACGGCACACTCAAATCGAACAGGAAAAGCAACACCCAGGCGCGTCTCCGTTCCAGCCGCAAGGCCAGATTATGGCCGGGCCGACGTTTCGGGCGGCCCCGCCGGCCGGTCGGCAACGGCGGCAGCCCGCTGTGATAGTCCAGGGCCTCCTGCACCAACTCGTCATAGCGGCTCTCCATCCGCTTCAACAGCTGGAGCGGCACCACCGCGCCCCGTTTGCGGGCCCGGTCCGCCACCCGCTTGGCCGCTCGCAGAAAACGCTGCATCCGCCCGGCCCAGGCTTCCCCGTCGATCTTGACCAGGGCCTCTAACTCGCGCAGATGATGGGCGTTGCACAGTGCGTGCAGCACATCCGGCACCTGGAAGTAGGGAGCCCAGTGATCGTGCACCAGGATCCCTCGCAGCCCCGCCAACACCCCGCCCCGCTTCTCACTGATGCGGTAGTACGTCAGCAGCTGATGGCTCAGTCCATGCAGCCACTGTCCCCGTCCCGCGATCCGGAAACCGGTCTCGCCAAGGTGCTTCACCCCGGGGCAACGGATGAGGTGCTCCCGGATCCGCTCGACGAAGGGCTCCCAGGCCTCGGCCGCCCGGCGGCGCAGGTTGTTCAGGGTGCCGGGGCACAGGCTCACACCGCACAGGTCCCGCAGGAGCTGGGTCAGCCGCTCCTCGGGCAGGAAGTGGGCGTTCTGCAAGTAGATTGCCGTGGCCACCAGGCGCGGCCCGTACTGGACCGGTGCCGTCACGTCCTCCGGAAAGGCGGCCCGGGTCGAGAGCCCGCAGCGCCGGCAGCGACAGGCCAACGCTCGATGCTCGGTCACTTCCGGCTTGGGTTCCGGGAGATCAAAGACCTGCCGCCGCTTCGCCTCCCCGTCCACATCCGCCCGCCTCAGGGCTTTGCCGCACCCGCGGCAGGCTTGCGGAAAGTGCTCCTGAATCCGGTCCGGGTTGTCCGTCTGGTGCAGCGTCGTGCCCCGGTGCCCTTTCTGACCCCCGCTGCGCCGGCCGGTGCGCCGCCGCTGGCTGCGGGTCCGCTGGCTGGCCGGCGGTTTCGCCAGCCCATCGCTCGACGGGGGTTTCCCGCTGTTGCTGCTGTTCAGGCCCAAGCTCCGCCGCGACTGCTGCCCGTCCTCCTGCGCGGCCTCCAACTGCTGGGTCCACTGCTTTCGCTCAGCCTGCCACTCGGCTTCTTTCGCTTGCCACTGCTTTCGCTCGGCTTGCCACTGGCCTTCTTTCGCCTGCCACTGGGCGTCCTTCGCTTGCAAGCGGGAGTTCTCCGTCTGCAAGCGGGAGTTCTCCGTCTGCAACTGGGTGGTTTTCGCCTGCAAGCGGGTGACTTCGGCTTGCAAGTGGCCGAGCTTGGCCTGCAGACGAGTGCTCTCCGCCTGCCAGTGCAGCAGTCGGGACTTGCTCTTGGTGCGCTGCCCCTGCATGACCCGGCCTCGGCTCCGGCTTGGCCTGAGGCTGCGGCTGGCTCGCTACGGCCTCGACTTCCGGAAAGGACTTCATCCTACGCCTTCTCCGCCCAAAAGTCAAGCGCCCCTCCCCCTGCTGATCCTTCTCCGCTACCCAAAGTACCTGGGCAGTTACCTTTCTTCAGGATGGGTGGAAGTCAGGTATGGCGATTGTAATGGGAGGCTTCATAGCCTAGGTCCCCGGGGTCGGGCGTCCTGTAAGCCGGTTTCTGTTCCTGTCCTAGGACAGGTGGCAGCCATTCATCTCGAACGCCTGTTGCCAGACGCCTCTAGCGACCTACCCGGGGCTCCAGCGCGGCGGGCCGCCGCATCGCCCCCTATTTGGTCTTGCTCCGCGTGGGGTTTACCCTGCCGTTCCGGTTGCCCGAGACGCGGTGCGCCCTTACCGCACCATTTCACCCTTACCCCGGCTGGCCGGGGCGGTATCTTTTCTGTGGCACTTTCCGTCGCCCCCTCCTCTCGAAGGTGACTCCCGGCCGTTAGCCGGCACGCTGCCCTGTGGAGACCGGACTTTCCTCCCCGCCCGAAGGCGCAGCGGCTGCCCGGACGCCCGACCCAACCTTGATTATAGGGTCCTGAGCCAGCCAGCTCGATCGGCCAGCCGATGGTGAGGCCCCATAGGATAGGGGGCAGGGAAGCACACTCCCGGATCGTGCCGCCGTCCCTGTCACGGAGCTGCTGACGTCGGGGATGGAACCGGCCGAGAGCAAGGGGGTGCGAAGGGATCGAGCGACTGGAGTGATGCGCTGCACGATTGCGGTGGCGAAGCAAGCCCTGGCTGGATCCTTGTCCGCCAGCAGGACTCGCACCGCACTAGGCCAGAAGCGCCCTCACGACGTTCGCCCGCTCCACGCCGGTCAGCTTGGCATCGAGTCCCTGATGCCGATACGTGAATCGCTCGTGGTCGATGCCGAACAGGTGGAGCAGTGTCGCCTGGTAGTCACGGATGTGGACGGGATCCTTCACGATGTTGTAGGAGAACTCGTCCGTCTCTCCGTAGACGAGGCCGCCCCGGATGCCACCGCCCGCCATCCACAGGCTGTAACAGCGTGGGTGATGGTCGCGGCCGTAATTGGTCGGTGTCAGTTCTCCCTGGGAGTAGATGGTTCGCCCGAACTCACCGCCCCAGATGACGAGCGTTTCGTCGAACAGGCCGCGCTCCTTCAGATCCTGGACAAGTGCCCACGCACCCCGGTCAGCGTCGCGAGCCTGCGCCGGCAACACCTCCGGCGCGTTGTTATGGACGTCCCAGCCGCGGTGGTAGATCTGCACGAACCGCACGCCGCGCTCCACGAGACGCCGAGCCATCAGTGCCGCGTTCTGGAACTTCCCCGGCTCCCGGGCACCGTCTCCCCACCGCTTCCACGTACTCTCGGGCTCCGAGGAGAGATCGCTCATTTCGGGAACGGAGGCCTGCATGCGGAAGGCCATTTCGTACTGCTCGATGCGGGCCAGCGTTTCCGGATCTCCGACCCGCTCGTGTTGCATCTGGTTCAGCTTCGCCAACCCGTCCAGCATGCGCCGCCGAACCGTCCGCGTGACTCCCTGGGGGTTCTTCACGTACAGCACGGGGTCGTCCCCAGATCGCAGCCCGACCCCGGCGAAC
Source organism: Bryobacterales bacterium (assembly GCA_965205085.1). Taxonomy (GTDB): domain Bacteria; phylum Acidobacteriota; class Terriglobia; order Bryobacterales; family UBA6623; genus VXMF01. The sequence continues at coordinate 464,645 of OZ242039.1, forward strand.
TCGGGGGAAAGGAATCCCGAGCTCCACAGCTTCGCCGATATCGCCTGCTGGCCGGCCTTCGGATGGCTCCTCTCTGCATTCATGACCACGAACGTCGGCAGGTCACGGTTGAGGCTGCCAAGGCCGTACGAAATCCAGGAACCGATGCATGGCCGACCTGCGAGCTCCCGTCCCGTCTGGATGAAGGTGATCGCGGGTTCATGGTTGATCGCCTCCGTGTGCATGGAACGAACGATGCAGATGTCGTCCGCCATGCTGGCGGTAAGCGGAAGAAGTTCCGATATCCATGCTCCGCTTTGGCCGTACTGCTGGAACTCGAAAACCGAAGGGGCGATCGGGAAGCGAGCCTGTCCCGAGGTCATGGTTGTGAGCCGTTGGCCTTGACGGACCGAGTCGGGGAGGTCCCGGTCGTACCAGTCGCTCATGGTCGGCTTGTAGTCCAGGAGGTCCATCTGGGGTGGCGCTCCCATCATGTGCAGGTAGATGCAACGCTTGGCAGTTGGCGCGAAGTGCGGCAGATCCGACAGTCCGCCAGTGCGGTTGTCGTCTGCCCGCGCCCCTTCGCCCATCATGCTGGCGAGGGCAATGCCCCCGATTCCCTTCGCCTGACGCGCAAAGAACTGCCTCCGTGTCTCGGTCTGTATCGCTTGCTTCACCAGTGCGTTCATTGCGGTCTCCGTCCTCCGTTGCCGGTCTCCGCCGGCTGGTCCTTGGCCTCGCTACTTGTTCAATGCCTCGTCCAGGTTCATCAACTGGTTGGCCATCATCGTCCAGGCTGCGAGCATGGGCTTCGGCAGGTTGTCGTCCACCGGCCATGCGCCTGTCTCCAGCAACCTCGTTGCGTCGTCATCGTCCGCCTCGTAGTGTCGCTGGAACTGCCGGAAGCTCTCCTCAGCGACAGTTCGTTCCGGCCCTTCGAACATGCGGGACAGCAGCCGGACCGTCATATGGTCCAGGACCGCCGGGAAGTCCCCCGCCCCCTCGCGGATCGCGGACTGGGCCAGGTAGCGTGCGGCCTCGACAAACTGGGTGTCGTTCATCGTGACCAGAGCCTGCAGCGGCGTGTTTGTCCGTTCCCGCATGACGGTTGCGTGCTCGCGGGTCGGGGCGTTGAAGATCTGCATCGAGGCCGGCGGAGCGGCTCGCTTCCAGAACGTGTACAGGCTCCGTCGGTACAGTTTATCGCCTGCGTCCGCCTTGTAGAACCGTGTGTTGCTGCCCAGCATGGCCACGGACTCCCAGACGCCGTCCGGCTGGTACGGCTTGACGCTCGGTCCGCCGATTCTCTCCGCCAGGATACCGCTCCCGGCGAGAGCGAAATCGCGCAGCATCTCCGCATCCATGCGGAATCGCGGCCCCCTGGAGAGGAGCCGGTTCTCGGGATCCTTTTCGAGCTTGGTTTCGCCCGCTTCTGCCGACTGCCGATAGGTGGAACTGGAGAGCATCGTGCGGAGCAGGGACTTGACGTTCCATCCGGTCTCGCGGAATTCCACCGCGAGCCAGTCCAGAAGCTCGGGATGCGAGGGCGGCTCACCCTGCGCACCCAAGTCGTCACTGGTCCGGACCAGACCGGTGCCGAACACCTGCTGCCAGAAACGGTTGACGGCGACTCGAGCCGTCAGCGGATTCACGTCGCTCACCAGCCAGCGGGCCAGATCAAGGCGATTCGGGGAGCCCGAGGTCGAAATCGAGGGCAGGAATCCTGGCGTAGCCGCCACGACGGTCTCGCGCCGCTGGTCATACAAGCCCCGGAAGAGGATATGTGCTTCGGCGACACCGTCCGCTCGCTCCTGCATCACGTGCGTCACTGCGCCTCGGCGCCGGATTTCCCGGATTCCTCGCTCCATTTCCTTGACGGCCCGGAAACGGGACCTGTACTCGTCGTCGTAGACATTCAGGAAGTGCAGGCCGAGCACATGCCTGTCCGCCGCCGTCAGGCTGGCGGGAGGCTTGGATCGGGCAGCCTTGACTGTCGGCCAGTTTGCGACCACACGGGCTTCCTCGACGCTCAGTTCCCGGTTGTAGAAGCGGACATCGGCGATCGCGCCCCCTGCAAGGTCGCGGTGCCGGACGTCCTTGTCTGCCAGGTAGAAGCCCCGTCCCAGCAGAATCGGCTGGCTGTTCGCGACGCTTCCCTCCAGCTTGGAGAAGTACTCGCTGCCCTGGAACGGCATGCGTTCGCCGTTGTAGTAGAAGTTCAGGCCGGCTCGCTCTCCGGAGCCGTCGTAGGTAACTGTCACATGTTTCCATGCCCCGGGTTCCAGTTGGTACTGGTTGTTGGGCCGGATCTCTATGCTGGACGTGTCTTCGCCGTCCACCGCCTTCATCGAAAAGACGATCTGCCGACCACCGAGAGTCAGCGTCCAGCCTCGCATCTTGTCGTCGGGATCGGTCTGGCTCGCCACCACGTAGGAACCGGCTTCCCTGGGGTGACGGACCCAGAGTGCGAGCGAAAACGCCGTGTCGGTGTCGGTCTCCGCGACCGGCAACTCCACGTAACCGTCTTTCGAGAACTCGAATGCGGGTAGGTTCTCGGCCGGGCCGGTGGAGGTCGAGACCCCTGACCGCAGCGCCATGGGCGGGTTCGGAATTCCGCTGGAGACCTGGGTTGCGCTGGCCTGGAACAATGGGCCGTTGGCCCCGAGGGGCCCGGCCAGCCCGGCATAGGCGCTGCTTTCCAGCCACGTTGCGAAGGCTTCGCCGGGAGCCCTCGTGGCACTTTCCAGCGCGTTCCGGGTCTCGCGCAGAGAAGCACGGAGCTTCGCGTAACGCTGGCGGTCGTCGTCTCTTGGGACGATGATGAACGGCGGTGTGTCCGAGATGTTGCCGTCCATCACGTACTGGGTGGTGTTGCGGAAGAAGGCGGTCAGCGCATAGAAGTCGCGCTGGGTGATGGGATCGAACTTGTGGTCATGGCAGGTCGCGCAGCCGACCGTAAGTCCCAGAAACACCGACCCCGTGGTATCGGCCCGGTCCTTGGCGTAAATCACCTCGTATTCCTCCGGAATGACGCCGCCTTCGTTGGTTGTGGCGTTACAGCGGTGGAACCCCGAAGCAATCAACTGGTCCATCGTCGGGTTGCGGAGAAGGTCGCCCGCGACCTGCTCGATGGTGAACCGGTCGAATGGCAGGTTGCGGTTGAATGCATTAATCACCCAATCACGGTACGGCCACATCTCGCGGTAGTTGTCGATGTGAATTCCGTGCGTGTCGGCGTAGCGGGCCGCATCGAGCCAGTATCGGGCGCGATGCTCGCCGTAGGCCTTCGAGCTGAACAGGTGATCGAGATACCGCTGGTAGGCACCCGGATTCCGATCCATCAGGAACGACTCAAGGATTGCTGGCTTCGGGGGCAGACCGGTGACGTCGAGTGCCGCCCGGCGTGCCAGCGTCCTGCGGTCGGCTTCCTGTCCGGGTGCGAGGCCCTCGGACTCCAGGCGCGCGAGGATGAAACGATCGATCGGGTTCCGCCCCCAGTCCACGTCCCCGACAACAGGCAGGTCCGGGCGCCTCGGAATCTGGAACGACCAATGCCCGGTCCATTCCGCACCTTCCTCGATCCAGTCGCGGATCGTCTCGATTTCCTCGGGCAAGAGCGACTTGTGCGAGTATTCCGGCGGCATCCGCATAGCCGGGTCGCTGTGCACGACCCGTTGATAGAGCAGGCTGGATTTCGGGTCGCCAGGCACCACCGGCGTGCCGGCCGGTCGCTCGCCCATCAGTCCTTCCTTCCTGTCGAGACGAAGTCCGGCCAGCCGAGTGGCCGGATCGGGCCCGTGGCACTGAAAGCACTTGTCCGCCAGCAGCGGCCGGACGTCTGTCTGGAAGCGGACTGCGGCCGACATCGCCGTGCCGAACAGGATCGGCCATCCGACCACGAGGCACGACGAGAGCAGGTATGAGCGTGTCATGCTGTTGACATTCTATATCTGATAAGGGCGCACAATCGGGTTGCGGGCTGAAGTCGACGTTTCGGCACCGCCGGGAGGTCGCTAGAATCGGGTGAATGACCCGGCCTGTACCAACGACCGCCGCGGTGGTCCTTGCCGTCTTCGCCTGCAGCGGTCCGCCGCCTCCAGCCGGCGACGACTTCGAACTGGCTCCGGGGCTGGAACTGACGTTGTGGGCGAGTGAGCCGCTCGTAGTGAACCCGACCAACTTCGACATCGACGAGCGGGGCCGAGTCTGGTTCATCGAGTCGGTGAACTATCGCAGCGACCTGAAGGGTCAGCCCAGGAACGACGAGACGGGTGACCGCATCGTCATTCTGGAGGATACCGACAAGGATGGCCGGGCGGATTCCCGGAAGGTCTTCGACCAGCATCCGGAAATGCTCGCTCCGCTGGGAATCTCGGTTTTCGGCGACAAGGTCGTCGTTTCGCAGTCCCCGGACATCCTTGTCTACACCAGGGACGAGAGCGACCGGATCCTCGCGAAGGAGACGCTCCTGACCGGTTGGGGTGGCGTTGACCACGATCATGGCCTGCATGCCGTTCTGTTCGGGCATGACGGACGATACTACTTCAACTCGGGCGATCAGGGCTTCGAGACCACCGACCGTTCGGGCGGGACGTTTCGCAGCAGTCGCGACGGCCCCCACTACGCCGCGACGGTGCAGACGGTCAACCCCGACGGAACGGACTTTCGTGTCCTCGCCCACAACGCAAGAAACCCGTACGAGATCGCGCTGGACTCGTTCGGGTCGATCTGGCAGACAGACAACGACGACGACGGGAATCAATGGACGCGTCTGTTGTACGTCATGGAGGGTGCCGACTTCGGGTACTGGGGGCCCGGAGGTCGGCGCTGGAGAGAGGACCGGGGCACCCATTTCCATGAGGAGCGACCAGGTACCGTTCCCTACGTCGCCAGGACGGGACCGGGGTCTCCGACAGGGCTTGTCGTATACGAGGGCACCCTCCTACCCGAGCGGTATCGTGGCCACCTGCTGCACACCGAGCCGGGCAAGCGCCTCGTCCAGACCTTCCTGGTTCGGCGGAACGGAGCGGGATTCTCCACGGACACCGAGAACACTGTGATCAGTACCGATCCGCTCTTTCGCCCAAGCGACATTGCTGTCGCTCCCGATGGGGCGGTCTTCGTGGCGGACTGGCAAGATCCCGTGGTCGGCGGCCACAACATGCAGGACATCGAGCAGGGCCGGATCTTCCGGCTCGCACCCGTCGGTAACCGCCCCTCGACTCCGGAACTGGACCTCGAGACTGACGATGGGCTTCTCGCCGCCTTCGGATCGCCGAATCAGGCCACCCGCTACCGCGGATATCAGGAACTGACCCGGAGGGGCCGGGAAGACCGCCTCCGGATCCTCTCGGAGGCCTGGCGCAGTGGCGAGATCCTGACCAGGGCGCGGGCCCTCTGGATGCTCGCGCCGGCGGGCGACCTCGGGGCCAAGGCACTCTCGGAGGCGGAGAGTTCGGACGATCCGAGGTTTCGCATCCTCGCCCTGCGCGTGGCTCGCCTGCACGGCCTGGGCCTAGCGAATCGGATCAGGGCGCTGGCCAACGATCCCGACCCGCAAGTTCGCCGCGAAGCGGCTGTCCTGCTGCCCACCGTCAATGACCCTGCCAGGGTCGCGATCTGGATGGATCTGGCCGAAGGCTACGACGGCTCCGACCGGTGGTATCTCAGCGCCCTCGGCCTTGCCGCCGCTGGCGCCGAGGATGCCATCTTTCGCGCGCTCCGGGCGAAGGGCGCCACCTGGACCTCGAAACTGGTCGACCTGTATCGGGTCCTGCAGGCCCCGGCATCCGTGCCGTACCTGGCGGGTATCTTGCGGGACCGATCGAATCCGCTCGAGCGTCGACTGGAGGCTCTCAACGCTGTTGGTTGGCGACCCGAGGAATCCGTCGGACTCACGGTTGCAGCGATCGTTGCCAACGACCGGGAAGATCCCGACTTGCGCAACCGGGGACTCTATTTTCTCGGCAAGCAACTGTACAGCGAATGGAGTGACCTGCGTATGGACTCGCGGGTCCTGCTGGCCGTGTCCGGAGCCCTGCGAGACCGTCGCACCAGGGCCGCGGCGCTGGAGCTGGCAGAGGCGATGGCCCATCCGATCATGGAGCAGGACCTGCGCCAGATCGCCGAAGACGAGACGGTTGAGGAAGCGGACCGGATCGTGGCGGTTCGGGCTTTGGGGCGTCTGGGCTCCGACAGCGTGGCGGCTGTCTTGAGAGCCTATCTGGCGAATGGGCCGGTCGGCGTACGGGTTGCAGCCGTCGAGGGGCTCCGGGCAGTTGCACCGCCCGACCTGCACTCAATCCTGCGGGAGGTCGTTTTCTCGGATGCGCCCAACGAGCTTCGGAGTGCCGCACTGCGGACGCTCGGGCGGACGCCGCCCGGACAGCACCTGATCCTCGACCTGGAGGAATCGTCCGAACTCCCGGCGGAACTGCGGGCGACGGCCGCGAGCGTGGTTCATGCCTCGCGCAGCGCGGACGTCCGGGCGCGGGCCATGGATGTCCTTCCGCCACCGAAGAGCAGAAACCAGAATGCCGTGATTCGAGTCCGGGAGATCGTGGAAGGGGTCGGCAACGCCGAGCGGGGCCGGGCGGTCTATGACCGCAAGGACGGGGCGAATTGTCAGAAGTGCCACTCGTTGTCCGTCGGTGAGGAGATCGTCGGCCCCAGCCTCGCCGGCATTGCGACCAAGTACGGGAAGGAGGGGATGCTCAATGCCATCCTGCATCCGAGCGACGGCATCGCCCCCGAGTACGTTTCCTGGATCCTGGACACCACCACCCACGGCCTGGTGACCGGACTGCTGGTCGAGGACACCCCGGACCGCGTTGTGCTGCGGACGGAAGCGGCCGAGCGGGTCGAGCTGGCACCGTCGGACATCCTGCAGCGCAGGCAGGGGAAACTGTCCATCATGCCGGATGACCTCGTCAGCGCGATGACGAAGCAGGAACTCGTGGACTTGCTCGTGTTCCTCTCGACGCTCGACGGACGCGGACCGGGCCCGGGTGCCGAGCCGGACCAGCAAGCTGGCTCCTAACTGGCGGAGTCGGGATCTGCGCCACAATGGGATATCGCGCCGCCGTTGACTTGGGTACGCCAGTTGGGTGAGTGGATTGCTGGAGCCGCAGCCTTCCTCGGACCGTGGGGAGTGTTCCTGATCGCATTGTCGGACAGCGCCCTGATCCCGATGCCGCAGGGCGTGGACGCCCTCCTGCTCGCCCAGGGAATCGCGAGTCCGCAATCCGCGTATCTTGCCGCGAGCCTGGCGGTTGTCGGATCGACCATCGGTAGCGTGGTCCTCTATCGCCTCGCCCGGAAGGCCGGGCACGCGATGCTGCGGAAGCGCGTTTCGGACCGTGGTATCCGACGCCTTGGCCAACTCGTGGGGCGCTGGGGGGCCGGTCTGCTGATTCCCGTCACGCTGATACCCCTTCCCCTGCCCATGAAGCCGGTGGTGATCGCTTCAGGCATCTTCCAGATGCCGCTTCCGTCGTTCTGTGCGGCGGTCGCGGTGTCCCGCTGCCTGCGGTACTTCGGGATCGTGTTTCTGGCGATCCGGTTCGGGGACCGGGCCCTGGCGCTGGCCATCGAGCACGTGCACCTGGCAGTTGTCGCCTGCGCCGTCGTGGCTGCCGCGTTCCTTGCCGCCAACCGGTACGGAAACCGTTGGCTGAACCAGGCCGGCGAGGCTAAGTAACGGTTCTCACGAGGCTGCCGTCGCCCCTGCCCCTCACGGGTTCGGAGGCAGCAGTGGCAGGTTGCTCGGAAGCGTGAACAGCTCGTCCCCGAGAGGTGCGTTGACCTGGAAACTCTGGGCGTACAGTTCGAAGACCCGATCTCCGTCGCGCTCGCGGCGAATGATCCAGGGCAGCAAGACCTTGCCAATAGGCCGGTACCGGCCAAACACCGACAATTCCTCGTACGGAATACGCGATTTCCGGTCGCGTCGCAGGTATCGCTGCCGCAGCGGCAGACCATCGGACTGGCGCAGGTGCAGGGTAACGGTCTCGCCCTCTCCATCCACGATGTCCACGGAGTGGCTCGGAATGTTGTCGATCACCTCCGCGCCGTTGTAGTAGTAATACAGGCCCGGTTCGTTCATCCGGTACCGCATGAAGTAGAAGATGTCCCGCCGGCTGGCGAGCCTGTATCTCTGCATGTAGTCTTCGGGCTGCGGTACGGCGCCGCGGTACGTCACCTCGTACCCCTGGCCGTTGAGGAACAGAGCGTAATAGTCGCCTTTCTCGGTGTAGACCTCGCGGCGTCTCAGGGGGAGCCAGTTCTCGCCGGCTTCGGAATCCAGCCGGTCGAACCGGTCATAGATCGTAATCCGAGCCTGGCCCCGCACCTGCCGGTTGTAGAACGAGTACGCCCGCCCCGCCCGGACCTGCGTCCGGATGTCGAGGAATTCCTGTCCACCCACCGCCTCGAAGGCCTCCCGCACGAGTCGCTCGGCATGCTCCTGCCTCGTCTCGGCCCGCAGCCCGGCGGCTCCACCGCATGTCATCGCGAAGGTTCTTCGGCTTATCATGCTGGGCCCCAGTCCTCCCAACGCTAGCACGCACGCCCCCGCCTTGGCCGGGTCGCGGAGTGCGTTGGGTTATTCTGACCTTGTTGCGTCGATGGAAAGCAAGGTCCCACCCACTGCCGATATGCAAACGGAGGCCCTCCTGGATCGGCTTGGCCAGCACATCCCCGTCGAGGCGGTCGCCAAGATTCCGCGGCTCCTCACGGACTTGCCCGATCCCGTTGGCGCACTACAGCGGCTGATTGACTTCTATCGGCGGCTGCCCTGGGATCCGGGCCCGGCGGACTACGGGGGCCAGTCCATCTACGCGCTCCTGACGGCGTTCGGCAACAGCCGGTACCTGTCGAACGTCTTGCAGAACTCTCCCGACCTGCTGGCATGGGCGCTTGCCCCGGAGAACCTTGAGAGGACGATCCCCGTCGGCGAACTCCGTTCTGATCTGGGAACGTTTCGGGCCTTGGCCAGCGACGAGCAGGCGGCGCTCCTGCTCGCTCGGTTCAAGCGGAAGCACCTGCTTCGGATCGCCATGCGCGACCTGCTGGCAGCCGCCCCCCTCGCCGACATCGCGCTCGAGCTCTCGAACCTGGCCGACGTAACGATCCAGGGCGCTCACGACCACATTCGCCAGCAGCTCGTCGGGCGATTCGGGCGGCCGTTGTGCACAACGGACTCGGGCCAGATCCTGTGCAATTTCGCGGTCTTCGCGATGGGCAAGCTCGGTGGCAGCGAGCTGAACTACAGTTCTGACATCGACTTGATGTACTTGCATACCGGCAACGGCCGAACGGCAGGACCGGTGACGACCTCGAACGAGGATTTCACCAAGCAATTGGCGCTGCGGCTTACGAACCTGCTCTCCATGACCACTTCCGAGGGCTTCATCTACCGGGTTGACTTGCGCCTTCGGCCCGAGGGCAACGCTGGCGAACTGGTCATGCCGATGCCTGCGGCTGTCCACTACTACTTCAACCGCGCACGGGACTGGGAGCTTCAGATGCTCATCAAGGCGAGGCCGGTCGCTGGAGACTTGGGCCTCGGCCGTCAGTTCCTGCGGATCGTCATGCCCCAGGTGTACCGCACGACCACCGATTTCTCGCAGGTCGAGAAACTGTCGGAGACAAGGGACCGCATCCAGAGGCAACGCCGGCAGAGCGGTCGCGGCACGGTCGACGTGAAGCTGGACCCCGGGGGGATTCGGGACGTCGAGTTCCTCGTGCAGTGCCTGCAGAGGCTGTACGGTGGCCAGGACAGGTTCCTGCGCAGCGGCGGAACGATGTACGCCCTGCACCGACTGCGGGAAAAGGCGTACCTGGAAACCAAGGACTACGGGAAGCTATTCAACGCATACACCTACCTCAGGAAGGTGGAGCACCGTCTGCAACTGGTGGATAACAGGCAGACACATGAACTGCCGCGGTCCGAGGCAGCCGAACAGCGCGTAGCGATCCAGATGGGAGAGGGGGGCGGCTCCGGATCCGTGGCGGCCCTGCATGCGCGAATCGAGAGCCACCGGAAGGCAGTCAGCGAAATTTACCATCGGGTGATCGGCAGCCAGCGTGCTCCCGCGCCCCGTCCGCGTTCCAAAGCGGCGGTCGGTTCCGGCCCGGCGGATGCCGAAGACGAGATTCGGGCCGCACCCGTGGCTTCGGCGGTGTGGCGGGCCCACCTGCCCCAGCTTCACAGGGTGTCGCCGACGGTGGCCCAGGAGTTCGACTCCGTCATCCTGCGCTGGGGCAATCGCCCCCTTGAGCAGTTTCTCGACCGGGTCGTTGACTCGCCGGGCGTGATCAAGACTCTCGATGCTCAGCCGCAGCTCGTTCCCCACATCGGGGAAATCATGGAGTACAGCCCGTACCTCGCGACCTATCTGGTGCGGTTTCCGGAAGATGTGGCAATGGTCGCTGCGGCGGAGTCGAACCCGGGTGACCCCCAAGGGGGCGCGAACTCCGTTCCCGGCCTTGTGAAGCCGGATCTCGACGCAGCCCTGGATCCGGGGCTGGACCCCGGCAAGGCGGTGTCCGTGCTCCGGAAGTACTTCCGGAGACGCATGTTTGCGATCCAGACGCGAAGCATCTGCTTGGGAGAGAGCGTATTCGACACCCTGTCCGCCCTCAGCACCCTGGCCGACCGAATCGTCCGGGCTGCGCATGAGCTGGCGATACGCGAGGTCTCCGGTGGTGCCGATGAGGAGATCAACGGGTCGTCTGCGTTACGGATCATCGCCTTGGGCCGGCTGGGCATGAGAGAGTTCGACCTCGGTTCGGACGCCGACCTTGTGTTCGTGATCCCGGACAGCGAGGCCGAGCGACGGCAGATGTGGATGCAGGTCGCCAAGCGGGTCACCGGCATCATCAGCAGCTATACCGCGGATGGGCAGATGTTCACCGTCGACCCCCGTCTGCGCCCCCGGGGCCGGGACGGAGAGCTCGTCCAGACGGAGGGCCAGTACCTGCGGTACTTCAAGGATGGCGCCGAGTCCTGGGAGGCCCTCACCTACATGAAAGCCCGGTCGATAGCCGGCAACGCAGATCGGGGAAAGGAGTTCCTGGCCAAGCTGCAGGAAGTCCTGTGGCAGCGATTCGCCCCGCGGAAGGACCTGGCTTCGCTCCTGGTCCGGATGCGGGACCGGCTCGAGGTCGAGCAGGGTGAGTCGCGGCCATTGCGTTCGGGGCCCGGCGGCTACTATGACATCGACTTCATCCTGCTCTACTGGCGGCTTCTTCATGCGGGGTCGTTCTACGAGTCACTGAATACGCCGGAGCGCATCGAGATCATTCGCGAGACCGAGCCCGCCAACGTCCAGGATCTGGACACGCTCCTGACTGCCACGACGGTGCTCCGGTCGCTCGACCATGCAGTTCGTGTGAACAAGGGGGTGTCGTCGAGCGCCTTGCCGCCCACCGAATGGCGACGGAGGCTGCTGCAGGAGCTGATCTCACGCTGGATTCCCGACGAACTGGCGGAGCAACCCCTTCAGGGACTGATCGAGACGACAATGGGATCGGTGAGGGACGTGTTCAGGAGGGCGTTCCTGGCGGCATGAGGATCGGCCCGGACACCCACCGCAAGCCAGCCGCGGTGGGTGCCCGGCTTCGCCAGTTCTGTACAATGTCTCCGTGACCAGACGTTTGATTGCACTCCTTTGCGCCACGACCCTGTGGGTAGTGCCTGTCGCCCCGGCCGAGGACGGCTGGGTGGACCTGTGGGATGGCAAGTCCCTTGCCGGATGGAAGCTGAGTACCGACAACCCTTCGACGTTCCAGGTCCGGGACGGGGCCATCGTCGCCAGCGGCCCCCGGGCACATCTGTTCTATGTCGGGGACGTCAATGGCGGCCAGTTCAGGAACTTCGAGCTCAAGATCGACGTCCTCGCCCGGCACAACTCGAACGGTGGCATCTACTTTCACACGGAATATCAGGAAGAAGGCTGGCCTGACAAGGGCTTCGAGGTCCAGGTCAACAACACGTTCGCAAGGGATCCGCGCAAGAGCGGGAGCCTCTACGGTGTGGCGGACAATCTGTTTGCCACCGTCGAAGACGATGTCTGGTTCACGGAGCACATCATCGTGAAGGGGAACAATGTCAAGGTGTTCGTGAACGACGACCTCGTTACGAACTGGGTCGAGCCTGCCGACTGGGACGGTGTGCGACCCTTGGCCAACGGAAGGGGGATGAACGCCCCGCTGCGACGGCTTGGTTCCGGGACGATCGCCCTCCAGGGGCATGACCCGCACAGCGTGGTGATGTACAAGAACATCCGCATCAAGGTTCTCGATTAGCAGCCAGGGAATCGGCTCGGGGGTTGCGGGCACGACGTTCCATGGACTTCGCTCAGGAGGTCAAGGCAGGGGCCGACATCGTGACGGTCGTCGGCTCCCATGTCCGGCTCCGGCGCCAGGGTGGCCACCGCTATGTGGGGCTCTGTCCCTTTCACTCCGAGAAGACTCCGTCTTTCTCGGTCAGTTCCGACCTGCAGATCTACAAGTGCTTCGGCTGTGGGAAGGGCGGCGACGTTTTCAGCTTCCTGATGGAGATACAGGGTCTGACCTTCTTCGAGGCCGTGAAGTCCCTGGCGGAGCAGCAGGGCAAGCAGATGCCGCGCACGGGGAAAGGGGCCGGTGCTGACACGGCCGCCCGCAGGCGGGACGCGCTGCATCAGATCCACGAGATCGCACAGGAGTTCTACACGGCCGAACTGGTGTCCAGGCGCGGAGCGCAAGCCTTGCGATACCTGCAGGACCGGGGCCTCGGGCCGGAGGACATCGAGGAGTTCGGAGTTGGCTATGCTCCGTTGGGGAACGCACTTCTCGGGCACCTCAAGGGCCGCGGATTCAAGCGGGGCGAGGTGCTGGAATCCGGTCTGGTGGGGAAGTCCGAATCGGGCGGCTCCGTCTATGACCGATTCCGTGACCGGTTGATGTTTCCGATCCATTCCGACGCTGGCCAGCTGATTGGCTATGGCGGGCGCCTGCGGGAGGCCGACAAGGGCCCCAAGTACCTGAATTCCCCGGATACTCCGATCTATCGCAAGAACTCGGTGCTATTCAATCTCCATCGCGCCCGGACCGCGATGCGGCAGCGGAATCGGGCTGTTCTGGTGGAGGGCTACATGGATGTGATCGGTGTATGGCGGGCAGGGATTCGCAATGCGGTGGCGACGTGTGGCACGGCACTCACTGCGCAACAGGTCGCCAAGATACGCCGGCATTGCGATACGGTGGTCGTCAACTTCGATTCCGACGCAGCCGGCCAATCGGCCGCCGAGAGATCGGTCGAGCTGCTGCTCAGGGAAGGCATGAATGTCCGCGTACTCGAATTGCCCGATGGAATGGATCCCGACGAGTACTGCCGGGCCCATGGCGCCGATGCCTATCTCGACCAGCTCGAGCAAGCTCCCCGCTACTTTCACTGGTTGCTGGATCGCTCCCGCCGCCAGTTCGATCTCGACACGTCGGAAGGCCGGACGGCTGCCTTTGACCGACTGCTCCAGTCTGTTCTGCTGCTGCCGAACGAGATTCAGCGAGCCACGACCATTACCGAACTGGCCGACCATATCGGGTTGCAGCAAGGCGTCGCTCTCAACCGGCTCCGGCAGGGCACGAATCAGCGCGAGCGGTCCCGGTCGTCCGAAGCGAACCCCACGGACAGTCTCTCTCCCAGCGAGCGCCTGCTGATCGTGGTCCTGGTGCAGAACAGCGACGCCAGGGCTGAACTCCTCCAAGCGGCGTTCGAGCTGGCCGGCCGGGGCCTTCCCAGCCGGAGCATTCTCTCCGCGATGTGGAGTGCCGAGCAGTCCGAGAGGCCTTTCGATTACGGTTCAGTCGAGGGGCGGCTGGGCGACGATGACCGGGACCGGCTCTCCCGCCTGGTGTTCGACAGGGACAGGCCGGCCGAGTCGATCCAGGCAGCGCGCGAGGCGCTCGAAGCGCTGCGCCGTCAGGTCAGGGAAGCTCGGCACCGTGAGGTGCTTCGGCAGATCCGAACCGCGGACCGGTCCGGAGACCAGCAAGAATTGATGGACCTGCTCCAGCAGAAGATGGTGCTGGAGAAAGAGCTTGGCCTGACAGGGGGCCAGCGCTCCTGACTGGCGATGCCTACCTGGCGGCCCGGCGGAGCAGCCGGGCCTCGCGGTGAGCGAGGTCGGGGGAGGGGGCGTACTGCTGGGCCTCGCGCGTCAGGTCGAGAGCCCGGATGAAGTCCTTTTCCCTGTGCTCGTAGTGTTTGGCCAGCGCCTCGAAGGCTCTGGCGCGGTACGTCCGGCTGACTTGAGACAAATCGTGGAGCAACTCCACTTTCGCGTCATGGTTGCCTATCCTGCGTTCGAGCTCCGCCGTCTCCCAAAGGCATCGGCAGAGGATGTCTCGGGGCAGCCCAGCATGAATCGCCTTGCGATAGAGCCGTACGGCCTTGCCGTGTCTTCCGGAAGCACACAGCCAGCGGGCGAGGCCGAGCATGTCCAGTCCGTGTCGCAACGCCCCGTCAGGGTTCGCGTAGATTTCCATCGTCCGGGATGTCAGGCAGGCCAGGGTAACGATGTCGAGGGCATTGTGGTGGAAGACGGGATCAAGCGTCGCGCCACGTCGTGACCGCAGGAACTCGAAGTACCGTTGCGGGATCAGCGCCCCGGGTATGTCCCCCTGGCGTTCAAAGCCGAGCACACCGGACTCGAGCGTCGCGAGCCGGCAATCCGGCATCCTCTCCCGCCAGAGTCGCCGTGCGCAGTGCAGCAGGTCGAGATGGTCCATGGCGGAAAAGGGACTGCGCTGCCGTTTCAGGATGTAGCGGGTCTCGAGGAGCGGAATGTCGAACGCCTTTCCGTTGTAGGTGATCACGGTGTTGAACCGGGACAGATGCTCGGCCAGCCCAGCCAGCATCGCGGGTTCCTCGTCATAGTCCCGCATGAAGTACAGCCTGACCCGCAGGCCCGTGTCGTCGATGGTACCGATCCCGACCAGAAACGCACATGTGCCCGTGCCTCCCGCGAGTCCAGTCGTTTCGGTATCGAGGAACACCCAGCGACGCGGTTCCGTCGCCTGGATCCCGCCATCGGAGATGTGGCTGATCCAATCCGGGGATGTTTCCCAGAGCCGAGCGATCGGGAATCTTCCGTGCCGGTGCTCGTGACTGTAGAGACGCTCCTGCAGCAGAAAGCTGCCGAGGGCGCCCGTGCTCACCTCGCCCTTGATGCCGAAGTTCTGTTCGGTGACTGCGCTCCCGGTGGGGCGGGCCTGGACGGTTGGCTGCAAGGGGGGAGCCGGGGAACCGAGGTTCCCGGCGACTGACCGGTTGAGTCTGCGCCGGAGCGCTTCGAAGTCCTTGCTGCCGATCCTCCGCATACCGGTTTCCGCCGGGCGTCAGGTCCCCGGTGTGGGTTGCGGGGAGTCCCCCAGGGATTGCGCCAGCAGCAGGGCAACCTCCTTCGCGCTGTCGCCCAGTTCGCCCGGAGGGCCCGCGCAAGCGGGGCAGCCCGCCTTGCACGGGCACGACTCGAGGAGCTCCCGAGCCTTTGTGACGAGTGTGCTCCGCAGGCGGAACAGTGGTTCGCTCTGGCCGATGCCGCCAGGGTAGTTGTCGTAGAGGAAGATTTCCGGGTCCAAGGGTGCGTCCGGGCCGCTATGCGAATGCCGGCTCGAGACACCGAGGTCGCGGGGGTCGCACATCAGGGCCACCGTTCCCACCGTTCGCAGGACGTTGCCGAGCCCGACCAGGCCGCCTCGCTTGTCGGTTGTCGGGTAGGGCAGGCCATGGAGGAAATCCATTGGGAAATGGAACCAGAGAGCTGTTGTATGCATCTCTTGCTCGGGCATCGAGAGCTTGCCGTCCCCGACGTTCTCGTTGGTGTAGAAACGGATCTTCTTGAAGCCCACGACACGCCTCGTGATGCGGATTTCCCCGTGGGTGGCGGTCGCCTTGCCGTGCTGTCCACTGTCGAAGTCCTCGAGCGGAACCACCTGCGAGTGCTCGATCGCATCCGTGTAGTATCCGCAATCGACGCGCTTGACGTACGCCTTGCGCTCCTCGTACTCGAACCGCTCGACGTGAAACAGGATCCCATTGTGCATGTAGATGGCCTTCTCGTGCAGCGTCGTCAGCGCGGCCGGAAAGGCAACTTCGCCAATCACGCGAGACGAGTCGCCGGCATCCACAACGACGAAGTTGTCGCTTGTCACCTTGCGGAGGCTGATGGCGTCAGCGGGATAGGCCTCCGATGTCCAGTGCCACGCTCCCCCCGCGTGGTGGAGTACGCCGGACTCCTCGAGGAACCGGCACAGCTCGGTCGTGTCGTGCGGCCCGAACTTCTCGCCGTCCTGTACAGGTAGTTCGAAGGCTGCGCACTTGACGTGGTTGACGAGGATTTCGAGGTTGTCGGGATTGACGTGCGCCTCTTCGGGCGAGGACTCGAAGAAATACTCGGGGTGCTCGACCACGTACTGGTCGAGCGGGGCCGAGGATGCCACCAGGACACTCACGGAGGTGTTGTTGCGGCGCCCGGCACGTCCCGCGCGCTGCAGGGTCGAGGCGATGGAC
Organism: Bryobacterales bacterium; assembly: GCA_965205085.1. Classification (GTDB taxonomy): domain Bacteria; phylum Acidobacteriota; class Terriglobia; order Bryobacterales; family UBA6623; genus VXMF01. The sequence continues at coordinate 481,182 of OZ242039.1, forward strand.
CCGGGGTAGCCGGCCATTACCACGGCATCCAGTGAGCCGATGTCGATCCCCAGCTCCAGCGCGTTCGTGGCGACGATGCCTAGCACCTCGCCTTCGCGGATCTGGCGTTCGATCTCGCGACGCTCGCGCGGCAGGTAGCCTCCGCGGTAGCCGCGTACCGGCGGGTCTCCCCCCGCACGCCGTGCGACGGCTTCCTTGAGATAGCGGGTGAGCACTTCGGTGGCGAGCCGGTTGTTGGCGAAGACCAGGGTCTGCCGGCCGCGCTCCAGGAATATCCGGGCCATCCGGAGCGCCTCGTTGACGTAGCTGCGGCGGATGCCGAGCTGCTCGTTCACCACCGGCGGGTTGTAGAAGACGAAGTAGCGCTCACCGCAGGGAGCGCCGTTGTTGTCGACCAGGGAAAACGGTTCCTCGGAGATGCTCTCGGCCAGTTCCTTCGGATTGGCGATCGTCGCCGAGCAGCAGACGAACTGCGGACGGGAGCCGTAGAACGCCGCGATTCGCTTCAGGCGACGCAAGACGTTGGCCAAGTGGCTTCCGAAGACCCCCCGATACGTGTGCAACTCGTCCACGACGATGTAGCGAAGGTGCTCGAAGAACCGCGCCCAGCGGGTGTGATGCGGCAGGAGCCCGGCATGCAGCATGTCCGGGTTGCTGAGCACTACGTTGGCCCGGCGACGAATGGCGCGCCGCGCATCGCCGGGAGTGTCTCCGTCGTAGGTGTAGGCCCTGACGTCGGCAGCGAGGGCCCCTCCCAGTGCGTTGAACTCCTCCAGCTGGTCGACGGCCAGAGCCTTGGTGGGGAACAGGTAGAGTGCACAGATCGCCGGATCGCCTGCGAGCGCGTTCAGAACGGGGACGTTGTAGCAGAGGGTCTTCCCGCTCGCGGTCGGCGTGACGACAACGACATGCTCGCCGGCATTGATTCGACGCCAGCTTTCGGCCTGGTGCAGGTAGGGCTGCTCGATGCCGCGGCCGGCCAGAGCCTGGCGCAGGCGCGGATCGATCTCCTCGGGCAGCGGTGCATGGCGGGCCCTGCGGGGAGGGCTGCGGCGAATCGCCGCCACGGGTGAGCCCGTGCGTTGCTGCAGAGTCTCGAAGCCCTTGATGATGCCACTCAGGGACTTGTCCCGTCCTGCGACAGGCAGGGATGGCTGTCGGGCCTCGGCTTCGCCCTGAAGGGAGAGGAGTTGATCGGACAATCCAGCCATGACTGGTACACGGAGCCGCATGCTTCGCGGCAAGAGCCAGTTTTCTTGCCTGTATATTCGCATGAAACGGGTCGAATCGTCAAGAAACCGCAGGAAGACTGCATGTGTGCCGGAAGCTAGACTCGGAGCACGGGGCAGCCGGTCTTGGCCGGCCCGCACACAGCACGGCCCGAGCAGCTTCGCCAGGGCCAGGCTAGGTCCAAACCAAGAATTCGAAGCACCGAATCTGCAGCTGCCTGGGGAAGAGCGACGGTTCTCAGACCTTCCGGTCAAGCACAGAGACTCCTTCTGTGTCGGAGACTTACTTGGCCGAATTGTACGGTGCAGGTGGGTAAGCTCTGGATCAGCCTGAATGTCTTGCCCAGCTTTCTTAGTTGACAGCACCAGTACCGTTGCTATACTACCCTCGTTCCTCTAAGGTCAACTCCGACACCGTCCTCCGGCGCCGCCTCTCGCAGGCCGGTGGGCGGGTTGGGGCCACCCAACTCGCTGCTCAACAGGAGAATTCTGGCCCTAGTGCCGCTGTTGGTCCACTCATGTGCAGAACTCGCGAACATCGAAGCGGAGGTGAAAGCGACTCGAGATTTCCGCCGGACGTTGTAAAGATATTCGACCAGATGGCGCACTTGCTCATCGACGACCATGCGCAGAACGCTGCGCTGCCCGAGGAGATACGAAAGGTCATACAGGCTGGTCCTGCAGTCGATGAACTCCCAGCAGCGCAAGGGGAATTCCGACGTTGTGTCACCAATCCCATTCCCGTCAACGGACCGATTGGTGAAGTCACTTATCTGTCCAGGTTGATTGCCTCGTCGGGGGCGACCCCATTTAGGCACCGTCTTGGGCATATCGACACAGTAGATGTTTACGAAACGGTCAGCATCGATGGAAGGTATTGGGACGTAATTTTCCTCAACTACTATCACCCACGAAAAAGTCGCCAAGCCCCTTGCGGCTATAGGCTCTCGAAGCCCGGGCCTGCTCGTTTGTTCATTAGGTGGACCAATCTTCGTGTAGATGGTTTCCCGCTCCCGATGGAAGCCGCAATCAAGGAGTGCATGCGCCGCATATTGGGCATACCTGTACGGCCCCTTAAAGTGGCCGAAATTCTGACTTCAATCCCCTTCCTCCGTGCACCGAATCATTGTGCACGACCAGGCGAACTAGCCGACCTTGGGATGGAGTCTGCAACCAGCTACAGGGATGCAGGGGAGGCAAGAGTTGCCTGAAAATCCCGACATCACTCAGAATGCGTTCCACCTGCTCAACCTCTCGATCCGAGCCAGTCGTAAAGAGGTGGCCGAAGCGTACCATGAAGCCATCGCTGATAGTCGAGCCGGTGAGGATGTACTTGCCCGGGCCCGGCGGGTCGTCTTGGTTTCCCGCACCCGCCTTGAGGCCGAACTGTCTTGGTTCCTGGCAATATCTCCATCCCAGGCACAAGATATCCTATCAAAGCTTGAGGAAAGGAATCTTGCCGACCTTCAGAGGACTTTGGATGGCCTGCAAGGACTAGACAAAGCCAATCTAGCGGCGGACCTGTGTGTGCGCTCAGTTGGCGAATCCAAATACGTTAACGCATTGCTTGATTCCTACCAAGACTTCTCAGTAGGCGACGTGTACCACACGATTAGAGGCCTGCGAGGGGTGTCAGGCTTTCCAGTACCGGAGCAACGTCTAATTGCCAGTGTGCTTGCGACCCGCAGGATGGCTCACGCAAAGGCAGCCGTTGCGTGTGTGACAGCTACCAGCAGTCCGGGCCGACTTTTGACAGAAACAGTAGAGACGTTCTTTAGCCATGGCGATGAGAATACCGAGCAACTTCTTGACTTGATCGTTCGCGAGTATGACAAGTGGTCACAACCACAGCTCGCCACAATCAAAAAGCAAATCCAGGCGGCCATCGCAGAATCTAAGGCTGACAGCAACCGGATCATGACCGGGCAACTTGTGAAGATGCTTGCTGATTGGGGTGCGATTAGTCATCCAGGTCAAATGCTTGAAGAATCCAAAGAAGCCGAGGATCTGCGTTCGGAAGAGATCTATTTAATCGTGCGAGAATTCTGCCTATGGCTTGCGAGCGAAGATGGCCACAACCAATACAAGAAAGCGCTGGACATCTTGCGGGCGTTGCTCAATAACTTTCCAAACATTCCTGCTTTCTCTGCCCACCTGACTCGGGATGTAGACGCTCTCGAAACCCTTTCGGAATTGGCAAAGTCTGCCGCCGTGATGCAGTCACTCACCGCTGAACTTGAGGCCATCCAAAAAGATGCATCTTCGCTCAATGATGATCTCAGAGCACAAGGATTTGGGCCGAACTCATGTGGTCTGGCGCGTAAGATCTACGAGTCTTTCTCCGACTTGGTGGCTGTGGCGTCGGGAACTGAATTTGCCGATATACCGTGGTCGATTGTTCGTGATCTGGCAATTGATCTGAGCAATAAACATCAGAATCCGGAGGGATCGTTTGCGATTATAGAAGGTCTTATTTCCCACAAAAGAACGACACCATCAAAGGTGGTGATCGACGCGATTTTGGATGATCGAAAAATACTGCTTCGGAGTCTCAAGTGGGAGCAGTTGAGATGTGTCTACAATGATGTGCCGAAGGGTCTCTCGCTCATCTCCGAGTTGCTTAACGGTGCGGATGCAGACGAGCGGTCGGCCCTGATCGAACTTAAGCTCGCCTTGCTTGGAAAGAACGCCCGCTCGCGCTCGCGGAGACGGGCTTGGGGATGGTTGGCGGTGGCGATCATATTCATTGGCATATTAATTGTAATGCTTAACGCCAGTTAGCGGACACTCCAGCCTAGCGAAGCCTTTTCGCCAGACGACAGTTACACTGAACTTATGCCCACCTTCATACTCTGCCGCTCCGCGCGTTTCATCATCGGCGCAGATCGGAGAAGAAATCTCACCTCCAGGGTCAGGAAAGATTCTCAGAAGGAGTGAATGTCGCTACTGTGTGTTCTAGCGATGACGATTGAATATCCTTCGGTATATTGTTTCAAAAATCGAGAAATAGATCACTTCAACGTTCTCACTAGAGATTTCAATACTTGTTACAGTAACTTTCGTTACCGTCAAGGTGTCTTGCAGGCGATCAAATCCGAGGTCGTGGGCTATCATCAGAGTCTACAGCAGGATGCTCAACGTCTGATATCATCGTGGCGTCAATCGGTTTCGGGATCAGCGAGGTTTTGGCAGGCGAAATTCTGGCAAAGACTACAACAGAATCAGGAGCAATGTTCCGAAACATCAGGGAACACAACATACCTATTGGGTGGGTCTGGTAGGTAAGCTGTGCGGAGCAGTCGATTTCCGCTGTGAATGTCGTATCAGTGATGATGACAGGAGAAATCGCGGGCCACACAGACACAGCGTCTCACATCGAATCAATGAACGGAGAAAGGCTGGAACGTAGCCTAATGTTGGCACACTTGGCGGTTGAATATGGTCATGTATTTGTTCAAGACGATCAGCTTTGAGCGATATTTTGCGGTAGACAAGGCACTGCACGACGAAAGCGTAATCCAAGGGCCAGCACTGCCTATTGGCCGGTGGCGACGTCGATGAGTTGCGCTACGTGCTTGACTGTAAGTTCAATAATCGCTTCTCGGTAGACGGTGACGAGAAGTTGGCGGCTGCGTGGGCGAGTCTGACGAGAGGGTAGGCTGTACCTGTGCTCCCGCCATCGCAATTCACTTGGTGCTAGGTGGTGTTGGCCCGGGAACCCACCTCGGTCGAAGTCCTTGGCCTAGCTTGAAACGCGGCTCGCCCAGAGGAATTGGGATGGCAGGGGCTGGATCCACGGGTCTAGGCTGGCCCGTTGTATGCGGAAACCACCGTGCCTTGGGCTGGCAGCCATCTGGAACCTAACAGGCGCTGCCAGATCCACGCTTTGCGCCAACGGTAAACCTAGTCCCGCTAGCGCTGAGTTGGTGTCTGCCAAGAGGCCCCCCTCCGGCCCAGAGGCTTTGCCTAGTGATGAAATCAATTTGGATGTCAGATGTTTGGATGAGGTCCGTCCGAATGCTTAACGTTTCCCCTCAAGGCGCGTTCACTCCAATTCTGAGGGCAGTCAACAACCGGCTTGGGCGATCAGACCCGGCTGCCTCTGCCGAACCAAGGCTCGCCTAAAACTGCATCGGTCCGCCAGCCGACCAGGCTCCACAGCAGCACGAGATTGGCGGGGATGTCTTTCCATCTCATACCGATGGCAGTCGGCAGTGCGGAGGGTTCGCTACCGACCTTCCGCCTCAACTTTCGCGGTCATTCCGTGGACTCATCGACTCTCCCTATGCCATGCCGGATCGTACAGACCCACCAGACTGCAATGATCCGACCTCGTTCAGAAGCCTCGACGACGAGATGGCATGCACCCGGTCTGCAAGCGGAAAGCTGTCCGGTCCTGCGTGAACCACGTCGAGCCGAGTCAGTCCAAGGTCCTGCAGCGCAATCCTCATGGACGGCGTGAGCCTAGGCGCGGAGGTTCGCTTGATCTCGAAGCCCCGCAGTGATGATCCCTCGTCGACGACAAGATCCACTTCCTGACCGTTGTGGGTTCGCCAGTAGTGGCAGCGGCGTTCGTCCAGGCGGAGGCCCTGGATCAAGGTTTGGATCCAGAAGCCCTCCCAGGAGGCTCCAATTTTCGGATGTCGTTCCAGCAGGTCCTCCGATGACAGGCCCAGCAGCTGGTGGAGAATCCCCGAATCCTGGACATAGACCTTGGGAGACTTCACCAGACGCTTCTTCACGTTCGCGTGCCAGGGCGGCAAGACTCGCAGCATGAACGTCGACTGGAGCACCTCGAGATATCTGCCAACGGTGTGGTGGGAAACTCCGAACGCCCGGGCGAACTCTGATCCGTTCCATACTTGGCCGTGATAGTGCGCGAGCATGGACCAAAAGCGGTCTAGCGTCCTGCTTGGGATCCGTATCCCGAGTTGCGGGATGTCGCGTTCCAGGAACGTTCGGACGAAGTGAGTGCGCCATTCGAAGCTGTCGTGGTCCGACCGGGCGACGAAGGATTTCGGGAAGCCACCCCGCAGCCAGAGCCGCTGGGTCCTTGCCGGCGTAACTTCGGTCAGGTCGAGCCCGGGCAAGTGATGAACGGCGAGTCTGCCGGCGAGGCTCTCCGAGCCTTGGCGAAGTAGGTCGGGCGAGGCGCTGCCGAGAACCAGGAATCTGGCGGGTGTTCCCTCGCGGTCGGCGAGAACCCGAAGGACCGGAAAGATTTCGGGACGCCTCTGAACCTCGTCAAGAATCACCAGTCCCCTCAGCGGTTCGAGGGCGAGGTGGGCATCTGACAGCCGGGCGACATCCGGGGGGGATTCGAGGTCGAAGAGGTGGGTCCGGCCGTTCCAATGGGCCGCCAACGACTTCGCCAGAGTCGTCTTGCCGACCTGCCGGGCACCGAGCAGCGCCACGACTGGGTATCGGGTGAGCAGTCGCTTCAGGCTCTCAATGTGGACCGGACGCTCGATCATCGACCTCAAGATACCATGAAAATTGGAAGGTACAGATCCAGTTTTCATGGTCTTGAACAGGTATGCGGGTTCTTTCCGATCTGGCGGGGAGGTTGGTCTGCCTGCATTTGGCCCCGGTCCGTGCCCCTCGCACACGGGAATGGCATCCGGGTTTCAGTGTCGGCCGCAGCCCACCCAGACGTTTCGGCGGGAAGCTCTGGGACCGCCTGTCCTTTTGCTTGCACCGCCACCCGTGCGGGCACGTCGCGCACCGGAGTGACCCCTCCCCATCTCCTGCTCGGCAACGCTCTGGGGAAAATGACAGGCTGGCCCGGGCCACCGCAGCCGCCCCGACGCAGAAACGAAGCACTGGCGGCCCTCGAAACACGCTGGAGACGGTGCTCGCCACACCGAACTTCGTGCTACCCTCTCCGGTATGCAAATCGGGCTTCGCATTCCGCTCCTTCCTGGCCTGCTGGCCCTGTCACTGGCAACTGTGCTCGCCGCGGCTGACATTTCCGGCAGGTGGAGTTTCGTATGGAATACGGAAGGGGGGATTCGCCACACCGAATGGGTTGTTACCCAGCAAGGCGAAGTGCTGAGTATCCGGACCCAGGACGGACAGTCGCTGAGTGGTACGCTCGATGGGGACAAGATGATAGTGGAAGGGAATCTGAACTCGCCCGAGGCCGGCTACTCGGCCAATCTGAGGGTGGAGGGAACCCTGCAGGACGGGAAGCTCGCCGGCAAGGGAACCTGGGATCAGTACGCAATGACGTTTACCGCCACCCGCGGGAGGTGACTTCCGGTCTCGGGACTGGTTAGCCGAGCATTCGAAGGCCGAACCAGCCCAGTCCGGTGGCCAGCAGCATCACTCCCAGCAGTTGCTCCGATCTCCTGTTGGCGAATCTTAGCCTCAACGTCCCGATGCCGCCCGCCAGCAGCGCTTCGGCCCCCAGCGCACCCGGGAGGAAGAACGCCGGGTTCATGGCTGTCGTTTCGAGATAGGACGCGAAAAACAGCCCGTGGATACAACCCATCGCACCGCACACAAGCCATCGCCCCGTCGCTTCGGGCAGGAACAGCACTTCGGCTGCCAGGTAGGCCACCGTCAGTGCCGCCGCAGCCTCAAGGAAATCCATCGGTAACTCCCATCCGATAATCTGGCCGCCCACGCTGAGGCATGCTTGAGCCAGCAGAAAGGATCCGCCGCAAACAAGAAATTCCCGGAGGGTGCCGCCGGCCAGTCCGAGGGCCAGCAGGAACAGAAGCAGTTCCGGACTGGTGAGTGTCTTGCGGGCACCCGCACTGGTCTCCGTAACGGCGACCTCCATGGGTGTGGGTGGGACGAATCGAATTGCCGACTCCCTGACGGTGATGTCGAACACCGTCTGGCGCGCCGCTTCGCCCTCCCCCGATCGCAGGATGTGGACGTGCTGGGGGACTGTTACGGAAGGCAGGTCGCAACGAACCGTCACCTCCACTGGCGGCTCCGCGAAGTTGTAGGAGGCCTCGCATACATAGAGGCCCTGCCTGCCATCCTCCTGACAGCTGGCGTCGGTGACTGTCGCCTCGATGCCGTTGGCCGTCATTCGGAACGCTCCGAGCAAGATGCGGTCCCGGTTGCTGTCGTGCGGGGCCTCGAGCAAGGGCATCCGCAACTCGTAACGGGCCGATTGCCCATCCAGCCGCAAGTCGCCGTGGCTCACGCTCATGACGTGCGCGCGACCGGACGTGGCTACGACGATGACCGTTCCCAAGAAAAGGACCGTCCGTCGGCCCGTCCGGTTGCGTGGGCAGGCCTCCGGGGGAAGCAGGTTCATTGCAAGCCGAAGCCGTAGACGGCTTGGAGCGAGCGGAGGTAGATGGTTCCGTCAACGATGGCCGGCGTGCCGAAACAGGTACCCTCGACGCCGCTGGTCTCGATCAGCGTCCAGTTCGCTCCCGGTTCGATCGCGCTGATCGCGCAGCGCTCGCTGACTGTGTAGATCTTCCCGTCTCCCGCCACGGGCGAGGCCCAGTACTTGTCCATAGCTTCCCGCAATCGGCCCACGCGATGCGCTGTACCTGACTTCGGATCAATGCTGCTGAATATCCCGCCGTCCTTGATCAGGTACATGATTCCGTGGTAGAGAAGCGGGGAAGGCGTGTTGGGCAGGGACTTGGTATAACGCCAGAGCACGGCCTTCTGGGTGAGGTCTCCACGCATTCCGCCGGGTCGAATCGCCACGAGATTGTTGACCGGAGCCCTGCGCGCCGCATAGAAGTACCAATCCCGCTCGTCCATCTTTCCGTCCCTGCCCAGATCCGCCTCGGCCCAGGCGCGAGCGGCCTTGAGACGCTCGTCCGGTGCCTCGTCCTGGGAGATCAAGCTATCTCCGTCCTTGTCGTTCTCCATCAGCACCGCCTGAAAGGATGGAGTCTCTTTCTGCTGGCCGGGATCCCCGCCGATTTCCCATCCGTTGATGTAGATCGTGTCTCCATCGAACAGCGGGACGCACTTCAGCTGCCAGGCGAATCCGTCCACCCACCACAGTTCCTCGCCCGTTTCGAGATCGTACGCCGACACCCGGTAGGCCCCGGGTACGACGACTTGCGGCCTGCCGTCCTTGGGGCGAAACACTCCCGCGGTTCCATACCCGCGGGTGACCATGGGGCGATCGGTCTTCCAGACGGTTTCTCCGGTCTCAGTGTCGAGCGCGAGCAGGTACGAATCTACCTGCTGGTCGCACACAAGCAGCAGCTTGCCGTCGGCCAGAATCGGTGAGGAACCGTGCCCGTTCTGATTGATGAACGGGCCCAAGGGGTGGCGCCAGCGCTCATTTCCTTCTGAGTCGAACGACATCGCTCCGAAGTCCCCGAAGAACACATACACATTCGTTCCGTCCGTTACCGGTGAGGGGGAGGCGGGACCATGCGTCGGCTGGAAATGCTCCACTCGCGACCGCGGCACCTCCCGAATCCACAGAATCTCGCCCGAAGTCCGGTCCATCGAGAGGACCTGCAGACGCTCGTCCGAGTAAGCCGTCAGATAGATTCGGTTCCCGGCCACAACGGGAGACGAATGGCCCGGAGGGACGGCAGTCTTCCAGAGCAGGTTCTCGCTCTCCCCGAATCGGTCCGGCAGCGGGGCGCCCTCGGAGATTCCGGTGCCATCGGGACCCCGGAACTGGGGCCAGTCACCGGCTGCGAGGGGGACATACAGCAGGAGCGCAGACAAGAAGGCTCGCGTCAGCATGTCACCGAATATAACGCAGGTGCGTGCGCCTCGACCTTCCGGCCAGGCGGTCGAGGACCTGCCACACGATAGAATGCTTAGAACGAAACCCGTTGATGCCACGGATCGGAAGATATGAGATCGTTTCCGAACTGGGCCGCGGGGCGATGGGAGTTGTCTACCGGGCCCGCGACACCAAGATCGGAAGAGAGTTGGCGGTCAAGACCGTCCGGCTCGCCGAGCACGCTGATGCGGAGGAGCTCTCCGACCTGCGCGAACGGCTCTTTCGAGAGGCCCAGTTGGCAGGTCGCCTCTCGCATCCAGGCATTGTCACGATTTTCGATGCCGATGAGGAAAACGGGCTCGCCTACTTCACCATGGAACTGGTGGAAGGGCGCAGGCTCTCCGACTACCGGGTTTCCGAACTCGATCCCGAAACCCGGATCGGCTTCATCGCCGATGTACTCAATATGGCGGCGTCCGCCCTCGACTACGCACACGCCAAGAATGTCGTCCATCGCGATATCAAACCGGGGAACATCATGGTCACGTCGAGCGGAGTCAAGATCATGGACTTCGGCGTCGCCCGCATTTCCTCCTCGCAACTTACCAAGACGGGCACGATCATCGGCACCCCGAACTACATGTCGCCGGAACAGGTGCGAGGCCAGCCAATCGATGGCCGTTCCGACCAGTTCTCGTTAGGAGTCATCGTCTATGAGATGTTGACCGGGAACAAACCGTTCGGTGCCCCCAACGTCACCGCGACCCTCTTCAAGCTGGTCAACGAGGAACCTGCTCCCGTCGATTCTTTCGACCCTCGCCTTGGCGGTGCGTTCCAGCGGGTGGTTTCCCGGGCGTTGGCGAAGGATCCCGCAGAACGGTTCGCAAATTGCAACGCCTTGGCCAATGCGTTTGCTGAGGCGGCGGAATCGATCGGCCTGCACGGCCCCGGACCGCAGCCTGCAGTGGTCGCCCCCCATGTCGCTGGAGTTCCGGTGACGGGCGCCCGGCAGGTCGGCGAATCGGACCGAGACGAGCGCACCGCGGCCGAAGAGCCGGAGGAAGCCGGCACGACCCGCAGCTGGAAGCAACTCCCCCCCAAGCTGCCGCAGGGATCCCCGGCCAGGACGGGCCCGATGGGAGGGCGAGACGAGCCGGCACCGTCCCGCTGGCCAGTGGTGATCTTTGTGCTGATGCTGGTTGCTATCGGCACCCTAGCTGCCCTGATCGTTCGGTATCCGTTCGTGCTGGATGATCCGTTCGGGCTCCTGAACCAGGTGGAGAGTCGGCCGGCGTCAACCGGGTCGGCCGACCCCGCTGAAATCGAGGTGAGCGGTAACCAAGGTCCGTCCATCGCCGAATCGGGCCGGCAGGAAACGACGGACATCGCATCCGGTGATCCGCCGCCCCAATCGGAGGAGGCGGGGTCTGCCAGTATACAGTCGGAGCTTTCCGAGGATCCCGGGGCCACCACTGGCGGCGACCCCGGCACCGCTCCTGCGGAGCTCGCCGCGGAAGTCCCGGTGGTGGAGTCTACCGACCCGGCCTCGGCACCCTTGCCGCCGGAGTCGGCCGGTTCGGCGTCGGTGATGTTCACGAGTCCGATCGATGGAGTGATGGTGATTGTCGACGACAATCGGTCCTGGCGGTGCATCACCCCGTGCCGGATAGCGGATCTGCCTCTGGGCGATCACACCGTCGTCGCGACCCGGAGCGGGTATGGTGCGCAGCGGCGCAACATCTCGGTGGATGAGGGCGGTCTTGCGGTGGACCTGCATCTCGAAGCCGTCGAGTTGACCCTGTTCGTGAGCAGTGTGCCGTCGGGGGCCCGGATCTTCCTCAATGGCCGGGATACGGGTAGCGAGACCAATACGGGACTTCGTGTCCTTCACGGGCGTTACGAAATCCGGGTCGTTCACGGGAACCGAGAGGCGAGCCGGACCATCCAGTTGGGTGAGGAGGAAATCCAGCGGGTTGAATTCCGGTTCACCACGGAGTAGCTGAACTCCCTACTGGAACGATGTTGGACAGAATCGAGGTGCGGGGTGCGCGGCAGCACAACCTCCGCAACATAGATGTCACGATTCCCCGGCGCTCGCTCACGGTTGTCACGGGCCTGAGCGGTTCGGGCAAGTCGTCGCTCGCGTTCGACACCATCTATGCCGAGGGACAGCGCCGATACACAGAAACCCTCTCGCCTTACGCCCGCCAGTTCCTCGATCAGTTGGAGCGCCCCGATGTCGACGGAATCGACGGGTTGAGTCCGGCTCTGGCTATCGAGCAAAAGACTTCCAGTCGCAGTGCCCGCTCGACCGTCGGGACCGTGACGGAGATTTACGACTACCTGCGGATCATGTTCTCGTCGATCGGCACCCCGTACTGCGTTGGCTGCGACTTGCCCATCCGGAAGCAGACGTCGGAGCAACTGGCATCCCGCATCACCGAAGAGAACTTTGGAGACAAGATCATGATTCTCGCGCCTTGTGTCCGGGGACGCAAGGGGCACTACCGCAAGGAACTCGAGGAATGGGCTCGACGGGGCTTCGTGGTGGTCCGGATCGACGGCGAGACCGAGCGGCTCGACAACTACCCCTTGGCGATCCGGCTCAACCGTAACAGAACTCACACCATTGAGGTGGTTGTCGACCGTCTGAACGTTCGTCAGGGAATTGAGACCAGACTCCTCAACTCCATTCGTACGGCCTCAAGCCTGACCGACGGCCTGGTCCTCATCGTGGACGGAGACGGTACGGAAAGGCTGTACTCCGAGAAGCTGGCGTGCAGCCAGTGCGGAGCGAGCCAGCCGCAAGTGGAGCCCCGGACGTTTTCGTTCAACAGCCGATTCGGGGCCTGCAGTGTCTGTGGAGGCCTGGGGGGGGCCTGGGACCTTGACCCGACGGCGATCATCCTTGATCCAAACCGGCCGATGGTGAAGGGCCACTGGCCGACACCGGCCGCCTTCAAGGAGGTCATGACGCACGGGGTGATGGTGGCTGAGAAGGCCGGAATGCCGGTAACCGAGCCCTGGAGTTCCTGGACACCGCCGCAGCGGGAGTGGTTTCTGTACGGGCGTCGCCACAGATTGGCCGGAAGGCAGCGGGTCAGGGTTGCGTTCGAGGGAGTCATCAACCTGTTGCGGCAGCGTTTGAGTATCCGCTCCGGAGAAAGGTTGCGGGAGGACGCCACTCGATACATGGCCCAGGTCCCCTGCGGAGCGTGCGGGGGGCGCCGTCTGAGCCCCGAGTCCCTGGCAGTGAAAATCGAGGGACACTCGATCTCGGATCTGGCGGAGATGCCGCTCCGCGCCTTGTCGGATGTCCTGGGTGGAATGAAGCTGGACCGCCGCAAGCGGATCATCGCGGAGCGTGTTCGCGAGGAGATTCGGCAACGCGTGGCATTCCTCAGCGATGTCGGACTCGGGTATCTCTGGCTCAACCGCGCCGCCAACTCCCTTTCCGGGGGGGAGGCCCAGAGGGTTCGGCTGGCGACACAGATCGGGACACGCCTGCGGGGTGTGCTGTATGTACTGGACGAGCCTTCGATCGGGTTGCACGCCCGGGATCACGATCTGCTGCTCGATACGCTCACCAGCTTGCGCGATCTCGGCAACACCATTGTCGTTGTCGAGCACGACCTGGCCACCATTAGGCGGGCCGACTATGTTGTCGATCTGGGACCCGGTGCCGGGCGACTTGGGGGGGAAGTGGTCGCAGCTGGACGGCCGGAGTCGCTGCTGTCTGCGGAGAATTCCCTGACGGGCGACTATCTGGCAGGCCGGAAGGTAGCCCATGTGCCTGCGGCCAAGAAGCCACAGCAGGCCCACAAGCTCGTGGTTCGCGGGGCGCGGCACCACAATCTGAAGGGCATCGATGTACCGTTTCCTCTGGGCAATCTCTGCGTCGTGACGGGCGTGTCCGGCAGCGGCAAGTCGACACTCGTCAACCGGATCCTGTATCCGGCCCTGCTAACCCGAACCCGGGCGAACGATCTGCCGGTCGGCCTGCACGACCGGGTGGAAGGTCTGGAAGCGATTGACAAGGTCGTGCGAATCGACCAGACACCGATCGGTCGCACCCCCCGTTCGAACCCGGCCACGTATACCGGCACGTTCACGCCGATCCGCGAGTTCTTTGCCATGCTGCCCGAAGCGCGTGCCCGAGGCTACAGGCTCGGACGGTTCAGTTTCAACGTGTCCGGAGGACGCTGCGACACTTGTTCGGGAGACGGCGTCAAGCGTATCGAGATGAAGTTCCTGCCGGACGTGTACGTGAAGTGCGAGAGTTGCAGGGGAAAGCGGTACAACCTCGAAACGCTCCAGGTCCGCTACAAGGGGAAGTCGATTTCCGACCTGCTCGAGGCGACGGTCGAGGAGGTCCTGGCGTTGATGCACAGGCTGCCCAAAGTGCAGACCAAGCTCCAGACGCTGGTCGATGTAGGCTTGGGCTACATCCAGCTGGGACAGTCGTCAACCACGATTTCCGGAGGCGAAGCCCAGAGGATGAAGCTGGCCCGGGAACTCAGCAAGCGTCAAACGGGCAGGACCGTCTATGTTCTCGACGAACCGACGACGGGATTGCACTTCGATGATGTCCGCAAACTGCTCATGGTATTGAGGCGGCTGGTTGACAAGGGCAACACGGTCATCGTCATTGAGCACCAGCTGGATGTGATTCGCTCGGCGGACTGGATCGTTGACCTGGGCCCCGAGGGCGGGGATGACGGGGGTGAGGTCGTGTGTGTGGGCACACCGGAGGAGGTCATGAAGGTCGAGAAGAGTCACACGGGCAGGGCCCTGCTCGACATGGGAACGCTGTGAGCGAACGAACCGAGTTCATCCGCTTCCCGGAGCACCGATCCGTTCAGCATCGCGATGGGGCCGAGACCAGACGTGCCCATTGGGGTTACCGCGAAGTCCTGGGCCTGATGGCCGTAGGCGTCCTGGCACAGGTCCTGTCCGTCGTGCTGGGAGTGATGGTGGCGGAACGGTTCTGGGCATCGAGTCCCGAGGAAGCCCGGAACCTCGTGGGCAGCGAGCCGCTGCTGGCAGTGGCTGTCCAACTGCTCGGCTGGCTTCCCGTTCTTGCCTATATCGTGCTGATCGTGCGGCATCGATATGGAATTCCACTGCACCCAGGGCTGGCCTGGACCAGGCCAGCGGATTCTGCCCTGAAGTACGTCAGGCTGGGCGCACTGCTGGCGCTTGGTTCGCTGGTGGCGAGCATGGCGGTTGGAGATCCGGACCAGCCGAGCCCGATGCAGGAACTCTTCGCCAACCGGGAGACGCTCTGGATTCTCGCCCTGTTCGGTGTGCTGGTTGCTCCAGTGCTTGAGGAGCTCGCGTTCCGGGGATTCCTTTTCGCTGCGTTCGAGCACGCGCACGGCCCGTGGGTGGCACTGATCCTCACGAGCGGGATATTCGCGTCGTTGCATGGTGCCCAATACGGTTGGCAGTGGCCGCAACTCACGGTGCTGGTGGTGGTCGGGGCCGTATTCGGCCTGGTCCGCATTCGGAGTGGCTCCTGCCAGGCGAGCACCATCGTCCACGCAACGTACAACGCGCTGCTTTTCCTTGCCATTGTGTCTGCCCGGGAGCAACTGGGCTAGACTTGGAATTCGGACCGGCCCACGTTTCCGGTCCGCTGGTTTCCGCTCATGGTTCACACCATCCAATGGACCGACGATGGCGTGGTCATGATCGACCAGCGCAGGTTGCCCACCGAGGTGTCGTTCCTCACGTGCCGCGATTACCTGGAAGTGGCTCAGGCCATCAAGGACATGGTGATCCGGGGCGCCCCCGCCATCGGCTGCGCGGCGGCCATGGGGGTTGCGATCGGCGCTCTCAAGGCGAGTGACGAGAGGTTCGACCAGGAACTGGAAGAAATCTGCGACGTGCTGGCGGGGACGCGACCAACCGCCGTCAATCTGTTCTGGGCGATCGAACGCATGAAGGCGCTGCACTCGGAGTTGCGCGAGAGGGGGGAGGATCTCGCGGCCATCCGGTCCGCCCTGGTCAGCGAGGCGAAGCGGGTGTTGCGCGAGGATATCGCCATCAACCGAAAGCTGGGACACCACGGAGCCGCCCTGTTGCCGAATGACTGCACTGTCATGACCCACTGCAATGCGGGAGCGCTTGCGACGGGAGGTTACGGTACTGCGCTCGGTGTGATCCGCGCGGCGGTGGAAGCGGGGAACAGGCTGGACGTGCTGGCGAACGAAACGCGACCGTTCATGCAGGGATCACGACTTACCGTGTGGGAACTGCAGCAGGATGGCATCCCCGTCACGCTGCTCACGGACAACATGGCTGGTCACCTGATGCAACGGGGACGCGTCCAAGCGGTCGTTGTCGGAGCGGACCGGATTGCCGGCAACGGTGATGTCGCCAACAAGATCGGCACCTACTCCCTGGCGGTCCTGGCGAGAGAGAACGGGATTCCGTTCTATGTTGCAGCGCCGACTTCCACCGTCGACCTGAGCCTGTCTTCGGGGGACCAAATCCCGATCGAGGAACGGTCTTCCGAAGAGGTGACGCAGATTCGGGGCCATCGGATCGCACCCGCAGATACCGATGTCTGCAACCCCGCATTCGACGTGACCCCGCACCGCTACGTGTCGGCGATCATCACCGAGCACGGCGTGGCTCGGGCCCCGTACGTTCCGGAGCTCGAGGCGCTCGTCAAGGGCAATTCGACCGGATCGAAAGCTGGCTGAGCCTTGAAGTTCTCGAGACTCCTGTTGGACACCATTCGCGGTGCCGAGATTCCGCTCCGGTTCGAACCCGGTGCGGAAGAGGCCATCGCGGAACCGGTCACGGAATTGCTGAAGGCGTGGATAGCGATTCATGACCCCGACCCCGCCCAGGACGAATTCGATTACGGCAAGAAGGCCCTGGTTGTGAGACTCATCGAGGAACTCGAAGACCAGCACGAACTGAAGGTAGCGGATGGGCACGATTCCGGCTGATCGCAGCCGGCCAGAGTCTCGTGCGGTTCTCGCCGGACGCGGCGGGGACGTTCCTTCTGCCGAGAGGGTGGTCTGCTGGTACGATTATGCTGACGCTTCCGTGGCGTAGGGTGACTCCCGACCCTCTGTTGTGCGGCGGGTGGGTCGGAATAGGAAGATAGGGGGAGTTCTGTCAGAGGCAGGCCGCGGGCAATGGAAGGACAGGTATGAAGCGCAGAAAGTTCATCGCGGTTTCGGCAGCCGTGGCAGCGGCCGTTCCGGCCACGGCCCAGACGAAGAGGATCCGGCTTGGAGTGATCGGATGTGGTCGGCGGGGCCGCAGCAACCTCAGGTCAGTCCTGAAACTGACCGACGACATCGAGGTTGTGGCCCTGAGTGAGGTTTACAAGCCGAATCTCGAGCTTACGCTGACCATGGTTCCGGGGGCTCGGGTGTACCCCGATTTCCGGGAACTGCTTGCGGCAGACGGCATTGATGCGGTCTTGATTGCCACGCCGGACCACTGGCACGCCTACATGACGGTCGAGGCTTGCAAGGCCGGCAAGGACGTGTACGTCGAGAAGCCGATTTCCGTCACGGTCCATGAAGGACAGATGATGGTGCAGGCGGCACGGAAGTACGATCGCGTCGTGCAGGTCGGAACCCAGCAGCGGTCCGGCAGGCACTTTGCGGAAGCCAAGGACATTGTTCAGAGCGGGAGACTGGGCACGATCAGCTTGGTCCGTACATGGAACTACTCCAATGCCTATCCGGAAGGGATCGGGCAGCCTCCCGACACGGATCCGCCTTCCGACCTGGACTGGCAGATGTGGCTGGGACCCGCTCCGGCACGGTCGTTCAACAAGAACCGCTTTGGCGTCAATCCGTATGAGTTCGCACACTTCCGGTGGTTCTGGGATTACGCCGGGGGCATGATGACCGATTGGGGCATCCACCTGCTGGACATCGTCCTTTGGGCGATGGCCGAGCCGGGGCCTCGCTCGATCTCGACCTACGGCGGGAAGTACGCACTCATAGACAACCGGGAAACGCCGGACACGATCATGGCGAGCTACGAGTTCCCCTCGTTCGTCTGCACCTACGAGAATCGCGTAGCGAACGCCTTCTCCGGTGGATTGCCGTCCTACGGCATCCTGTTCCACGGCACGGAAGGCACGCTGTACGTCAATCGCCAGTATTGGGAGATCACACCCGAGCAAAGACGTTACCGCGAGCCGGAGCCGCGGGTTGAGAATCGCATGGAAGGGGGCAGGAGGGACGCGAGCAATGCCACGACGGACGACCATTGGCGCGACTTCGTCACGGCCATCCGGAACCGGACGAAGCCGGTCGCTGACATTGAGGTCGGACATCGGTCGACGACCATGGCGCTGCTCGGCAACGTGTCATTGAGGAGTCGGCAGCGCGTGGACTGGGATCCGGTCACCGAGACGACCGGCAACAGGGAGGCGGAGACCTATCTCAGGCGTGAGTACCGGCCGCCGTGGAGGCTTGAGCTCTAGCGGACAGCGTACCCTCGTATCGAGGCCCCAATCGTACTCGGACGGGCTACGCTAGGCATGACGGTTGGGGGCTGATCCGGCCTATTCCAAGGGGGAAACCGGCAAGCGCAGGGTCTGTAGCCACCACCAATGGGCCCAGCACTGCCCAGGCCATAGACTATCAAGAGGGCCTCGGTCGGCACCGTGCGCTCGTGAGCGAGCTGGGGGATGGAAAGAACTCGCGCTACGCCCGCTGTTGCGCTTCCTAGTGCAACCGAAGTTCTACATTGCGTGATCCCACGGAATGTGGCCCGACGTGTTCTCCTGCGCACGATCCGGCGTGGCTTTGCGCAATGCCTGAACTACATCTGGCGAAGTCGTCGTGACTCCGGCGATCTCCAGGGGCCTCCTCCCGGAGGTATCTTGTGCATTTGGGTCAGCGCCCGCTGCCAGCAATACTTCCACGACGTACAGAGCTCCGTTATTGTCCGCAGCCGCTGAGTGCAGTGGCGTCCAGTCGAATAGTCGATCTCGGGCATTGGGATTCGCACCGGCATCGATCAGTGCTTGGAGGACACTGGGCTGCTGCTTGACGAGAGCTGCATGGTGAAGGGGCGTCCATCCGGTTGAATCCAGAACGTGCAAGTCCGACCCAGCGTCAATGAGTGCTGTGACAACTTCAGCCGATCCGCCGAGGGCCGCTGCATGGTGCAGCGGTGCTAGTCCATTGAACTCTACTGCGTTCAAGTCGGCACCGGCATTGATCAATGCCTTTGCGGCAATGGGTTCATCGTGCTTCATGACTGCATGGTGCAGCGGGGTCATTCCACTACCGTCTCGAGCTGTGATATCCGCACCGGCTGCGAGCAGTGCATTCAGGACATGAATCGATCTGCCCTTGGTCGCGGCATAATGCAGAGGTGTGCTGCGGTCGGAATCCTGTGCATCGAGATTTGCGCCAGCAGCCAGCAGCCAGTCTACAAACTCCGGCACTTCGCCATGGTCTGCCAAAACGTGGAGAGGCGTCCGTCCTTGTTCGTCGCGGGCATTTGGGTCGGAACCTGCATCGACCAGTGTCTGCAGGACATCCCCCCGCTTTTTGGCTGTCGCAGCATGGTGCAACGGCGTCCAACCATCGTTGTCCCGTACGTGCAGGTCAGCACCGGCGTCAAGCAGGACACCCACCACATCGGACGAGATGCCCGTAGATGCTGCCTCGTGCAGTGGTACCAGTCCATTCTTATCCGTTGCCGCCGGATCCGCCCCAGCTTCGAGGAACGCCTTCACGACATCGATCGAATCGATGGTAGCCGTCGCAAAGTGCAACGGGGACTTCTCGAGAAAGTCGCGTGCTTGCAGGTCTGCGCCAGCATCCAACAGCGCCTTGACGACGGCAGGTGAGTTGCTGCCCAATCCGGCCCTATGCAGCGGCGTGAATCCGGACCGGTCTGCAGCATTCGGATCAGCGCCAGCATCAAGCAGCGCTCTCACCACATCAATGGAGTTCCTCATGGCCGCTGCAACGTGAAGTGGAGTTGCTCCGGATTCGGAAACTTCCTTCGGATCCAGACCTGAACCCAGTTGGCGCAGAATCATCTCCGGCTTTCCCCGGAGCAAAAACTCCACTGTGTGCCAGTCTGGTCCTCGCTCCTCCTCCTTTTGGCCGTCGCGCGACGGATCCTTGGTCTGATTGCGTGGGTCATTGACCGGCATCATGCATCACCGATGTTCGTCAACATCCTATCGGCGGTGCTTCGACGGGCTTCATAACGCCCTGGAGATTCCACCGATGGCATCTCAGCTTAGCAGGATATCGGGGCCCACCTGCTTTTCCGACCTGTTCTGTGGCTGCCTTGATCTCGCCGCCGACTGGCTGGCCCGCTGGATCCCTGACCGGCTAACGCTTCAGTGAGATCCGTTCGACTACGGAGGGTCCACTGGCAGATTGCCAAGTGCAGCTGAGGCCCTCAGCCCTCCGATCAGGACAGTCGCAAATCGCCGCGCCTCTCAAGAATGTGAATCGCCTGCCCACACTGCGTTACTGGATCGAAGTGATTCCGCTCAAGAGAGTCTGGGCGCTCGCTGCCCCCACATGCACAGAAAAGCATGAGCAGAACAACAGAGCCCCGACACAATGAACGGCGGCATTGCGGTTGGTCCGCTCGACACCAGGTGCTTCAGACTGGAGTTGCCGCTCAAGCCGGGGGCAGGCTGTTGATCCCTAGACCGAATCCCGGTTCGTTTGAACGTCCCCGGCAAGACCATCGTGGCGCGAATTCCGAATGCAAGTCTCGTTGGCTCGGTGAACGACGATCCGCCTTCGGGGCAACTTGGCAAGGAAGGGTCGAACGCGCTGTTCTCAAGCGGCAAGACTGCCGCCGAGATCATCGCAGTCCGAGGGTTTCGCCAAATCAGCGAGGTCCCAGGAGGATCAAGGCTATCGAGGTGGAAACGACGGGTACTCGGCTATCTGGTAGGACAAGTGATGAAGGATGGCAACTGCCCGGGTACTTTGGGTACCGGACAACGATCAGCAGGGGGACGGAACGAATGTGCGGGTACGGGCCCCGGTGACAGGACGGGACTATCCGTGGCTGGAGGAGATTCCCCGGAACACCAAGACTGCGGCGCTCCGATTGGAGGCCGAAGTGGAGGCACGACGTCTCTCGGAGGCCCGGGCGGAGACGGCAGAGGCCCAGGTGGAGGCAGCGAACGCGCGCATAGCGGAATTGGAGGCTCGCCTCCGTCAAGCGGGACACTAGCCTCAATGCCCGACGGTCACAAATCGTGTAGCATTGCGCTCCAACCTTGCTCCTTGACGATTGGGGCCGACACCTGCAGAAAGGATGATTGGATTCTGGACAGGAGTAGATGCGGACTGGCTCCACGCCGACTCGCGAATCGAGTAAACTGGGGTTCGCGGCCTTGGAATTGGTGGCAGCGGTTGGTGCACGGTGTGTGGGCGAACCACAATGCATCGACCCGATGGCTCCAAGACAGCGGGCAATCTTTCAGGCTTGGGTCTTTCCGGCAGTTCATGCGACCGAGATGCTGTCGGACTGAGGGTTCGGGGAGACGGCGGCTGCCATTTGTGCTTTTCGCCACCAGCGGCCGCCGAGGCGCTGAAACGGCATCGCGACAGCCTGCAGGACCGAGTGGAGCATAGGGCGATCAGGTACTTGCGCTTGGCTTCCATCTGGCAGTCCTCTACTCCGGCAAGAGTGCCAATGACGATCGAATTGAAGACGAGCTGGCAGTATCGAACCACCCGCAACCGCTTCCTGACTGCGATGCGTGCGTCGCATCATCCGGTGACCATACATGTGTTCCGGCCGGCGGCATGCTGTCCGCCGGGACCCAGCGGGTCCACTCCCGCATGGAGCGAAGCACATGGATGGACGGGCTGACGAACGGGACGCCCCAGTGATGGCGTCTCTCCCCAAACCTGAACCTGGCGATATCTGTCTTGTTCGGCAGCGCCGGTATCTCGTGGAAAATGTGACGCATCCTTCCACCGATGCGCCCGAAGAGACAGCACTTGTCGATCTGTCGTGCCTCGACGACGACGCACAGGGCGAGCCGCTCTCGGTCCTGTGGGAATACGAACTCGATGCCCGGGTCCTCTCACGCGACGATTGGTCCGCGGTCGCCAAGAAGGGGTTCGACGCACCGGAGCTATTCGCTGCCTACCTCCGTACGCTGTCGTGGAACTGTGTGACGGCTACTGACCCGACGATTTTCCAGTCGCCGTTCCGCGCTGGAATCCGCATCGATGCATACCAACTCGACCCACTCCGCAAGGCGCTCCGACTACCGCGCGTCAACTTGTTCATCGCCGATGATGTCGGGCTGGGAAAGACTATCGAGGCGGGCCTGATCGCACGCGAACTTCTCCTTCGTCGGCGCATCGACCGAATCGTTGTGGCCTGCCCGCCCGCGATGCTCGAGCAGTGGCAGGACGAGATGGAGGCCCGCTTCGGCCTGACGTTCTCGATTCTCGACCGCATGTACGTCACAAGAATGCGTCGAGAGCGGGGCTTCACCGTCAATCCGTGGACCACGCATTCACGTTTCCTCATCTCGCATCGACTGCTTGTCGACGAAGCTTATGCCTCGGGCTTGCGCGACTGGCTTGGCGAGTTTGCGCCGAAGACTCTGTTGATCCTTGACGAGGCTCACCACGCCGCACCGGCGAGCGGAGGGAGTTACGCGATCGATTCTCAGATCACCCGCGCGGTCCGTGACATTGCCCCACGATTCGAGCATCGCCTGTTCCTCTCGGCGACGCCGCACAACGGTCACTCGAACAGCTTCTCCGCGTTGCTCGAGATCCTCGATCCGCAGCGTTTCTGTCGCGGAGTGCGCGTACTGAAAGGCCAGCTTGACGACGTGTTGGTGCGACGGCTCAAGTCAGACATCCGCGAACTCGAAGGCGGCCTTCCGAAGCGAACGGTCGTTCCCGTGGAAATCGGCGGGCTGCCATCGGATGCTCCGGAGCTCGTCCTGCCGCAGATGCTGGATGACTATCGCCTCGAACGGGAGAAGAGGCTCCGCAAGGAGTCAAGATCACACCAGACGGCCGGTGCTCTGGTGATTGGATGCCTCCAGAAGCGTCTGCTATCATCCATTGAGGCGTTCGCCAGGACGCTGGCGGTACATCGAAAGAGCGTGGAGCGCACCCTGGAAAAGGCTTCTGCCATCGCAGGCATGTCCGAAGCGCAGCACGCCGATCTCGAGCGATTGACTGCCGGTTTCGAGTTTGGCGAGGATGGGGATTCGACAACGCCCGAACCGGAGATTGATACTGAACCCGGAACGGCTGTGTCTGACGGGATAGAATCCCCCGATCCCGGTGAGCTCGAACTGGCGGATCTGATGGCGACGGCGACCATGGCATCGACGGGCGGCCACAAGGCAGATGCACGTGAGGTACTCAGGCGTGAGCTCGCCATGGTCGATGCGATGTCCGAGGTAGCCGAGGCCAGCCGGTACGAAACCGATCCACGAGTACAGCGGATCGTCGGCTGGATTGACGCCAACATGTGCCCGATCCTCTCAACATCCGGCCACGTGCACCTCTCGCATCCGAATACCCAAAATCCCCCCCCCCCCCCCCCGCCGAAAAATTGGAATAATCGCCGGCTCCTGATTTTCACCGAGTACGAGGACACCCGTCGGTGGCTCCAACGTGTTCTGAACGAGGCGATTGAGAATTCCGACAGGGCTTCGGAGCGGATCGAGGCATTCACCGGCATGACGTCGCGAAAGCGGCGTGAGGAAATCAAGCACGCATTCAACACGGAGCCTTGCGACCACCCGTTGCGCATTCTGATCGCGACAGACGCTGCGCGCGAGGGTCTGAATCTTCAGCGGCACTGTCACGATCTGTTCCACTTCGACCTGCCCTGGAATCCGAGCCGACTTGATCAACGCAACGGCCGGATCGATCGCAAACTCCAGCCTGCCGACGAGGTCTTCTGCCGGTATTTCGTGCTGGTACAGCGACCCGAGGACAGGGTTTTGCAGGTGCTGGTGGACAAGGTCGAACGCATTCGCGACGAGCTCGGCAGCGTGGCAAAGGTCCTGGAACAGCGCATTGCCCGCAGAGTCTGTGCTCAGGGCATTCGACGCGACGGAATCGACGATCTCGCCTCTGCCGTCAGCGACATGTCGGCAGGAGATCGACAGCGGATAGTCGCCGAGGAGCTGGAGGACGCCCGACGTCGGCAGGACCGGCTGCTTAGCGACATCCGCCGCCTTCGCGCCCGGCTGGAGAACTCGCGAAGCCGGATCGGGATATCACCCTCGCCGTTCCGTCAGACACTTTCCATGGGTCTAAGGATGGCTGGTGCACCCAGCCTTGCCGAGTTGTCCGCCGGTGGCCTGCAGGAAACCGATGCTCCGCACCAATTCGCCTTTCCCGCCGATCACGATGCCCTCGCCGGGGATCCGGGCTGGACGGCCGCCCTTGATACTTTGCGTGGTCGGAGGCACCCGGGAGAGAGCCTTGGAGAGTGGCGCCGCCGGGCCGCCATCCGGCCAGTTGCCTTCGAAGATACGGGGCGGCTCGGCGACAACGCCGTCCATCTTCATCTTGAGCACCGTGTCGTCCAGCGCCTGCTGGGTCGGTTCACCACCCAAGGGCTGCTCCACCACGATCTATCGAAGGCCTGTCTGACCACAGCCCCGGACGCGGTTCCGCGCGTTGTGCTGCTCGGCCGGCTGGCCATATTCGGGCCGGGTGCCGCGCGCCTTCACGAGGAGATCGTGGCTGTGACAGCACGCTGGATCGATCCGGGCCGCAGGCAAGGCCCGCTGGTGCCCTATCGCCGGGCTGGTGAACAGTCGACCCTCGCTTCGCTGCAGGTTGCACTGGACGAGGCGGGCCGGGACAGCGTTCCAAGGCATGTAAGGAATCGTCTAGCGGAAGCTGCGCCCACCGACATCGGAGACCTTCTGGATCACCTGAAGCGTAGCGCATCCGAGAAAGAGCAGCAAGCCAAGGGACTGCTGGCTAGGCGGTCAGATGCCGAGCAACGCAACATGACCGATCTGCTGCAGAGCCAGCGGACACGGATCGCGAAAGCGGCTCAGGTGAGCGATCGCCAAGCCAGGTTCGATTTCAGCGATGCTGAGACCCGACAGCACGAAGCCGACCGACGTGCATGGGCGCGACGCCTCGAGGCCATTGATCGAGAGCTTGGGAGTGAACCACTCCGGATAGCGGACACCTACACCGTGCGTGCAGTTCGTACCGAGCCCCTTGGCATCGTCTATCTCTGGCCAAAGATCGACTAGCCCATGGTGGACCGCGAACGCCGCGCACTGCTGTTCGCCCACCAGGAGTGGCTGGGCTTTGTCCAACCGGTTGGGCTGGTGGTTTCTCCGCCAGTCATGGTCGACGCCCAAGTCGTGCCAGATCGCAACAGCGCTGGACGCCAGCGCGAGTTTCGTGGATTTCTCAGCGAGGACACGAACGGCCATCTTGCCCGCTCTCGCGCCCCCGACCTGCGTCGAGTCTTCGTGGATTTCCTGCGTTGGGACGAGAATGACCTGCTGGATGCAAGCAGCCATGGATCTGATCTGGAAGTGGTACTGCCCGAGTTGCAGACCGTACTTGCGCCCACCTGGGCCGTGCCGGCCGACTCAGACGCCGACTCCGGATGGACGATGCTGGTCCGTGTTGAAGACCATGGAGCGGACCTCGACAAGCCGCCAGTGGACGCAATCTGGAGCGCCACCCGCCATGCCCGGTTCGAGAGGCTGCTGCGAGAGAAGAGTGTACCCACGGGCCTCCTCTGCACGAACGAGCGCATTCGTCTGATTCACGCACCCAAGGGGGAGTCATCGGGATACCTAACGTTCGATTTCTCCCAGATGGTGCTGCCGGCTGGCCGCCCCATCCTGGCTGCTTTCGACATGCTGCTGTCGGAAGCCGCGCTATTCGGGCCTGTGCCGGAGGCCAGACTGCCGAATCTGCTTGCGGCGAGTCGCGCCGCACAAGTCGAGGTTTCCGAGAAACTCTCCCGTCAGGTTCTTGCGGCGCTGCATGAACTGCTTCGGGGTTTCGTCTTGTCCGATACGCGCGGCGACAGCCGAATCTCTACGCTGGCGCGCAACGCACCGGATCATCTCTACAGTGGCCTGGTTACAACGCTCATGCGGCTGGTCTTTGTGCTCTACGCCGAAGACCGCGGCCTCATGCCCGATCATCCGGTCTACCATCAGCACTATTCGGTCGGCGGACTGTTCGCCCGCCTGCGGACTGACGCAGCTGCCTGGCCGGACACCATGGACCAGCGCTTCGGCGCCTGGGCCCAACTGCTCTCATTGTTCGGACTGATCCATGGCGGCGGGCGGCATGGAGAGCTCTCCCTCGTTGCACGCGGTGGAGCACTGTTTGATCCGAAGCGCTTTCCATTCCTTCAAGGAGGTGACAAGGACCAAGACCCGAGCATTCCGATGATTCCGGACTCGACTGTCTGGAACGTCCTGCAGTCACTCATGATCCTGAACGGCGAGCGGCTGTCGTACCGAACCTTGGATATCGAGCAGATCGGGTCGGTGTACGAAGCCGTCATGGGATTCCGCATTGAGATGACCACAGGACGCTCGATCGCGGTGGCATCGTCGAAACGACACGGCGCAGCCGTCCACACCGACCTGGATTGTCTTCTTCAACTCGTTGGAAGCAAGCGTGCGACAGCTCTCCGGAAGGCAACGGACCATGAACCGAATGGCAATTCGCTCGCGGCCTTGCGCAAGGCGGCCACAGTTCCCGATGTGGTGGCCGCCCTTGGCCGGGCCGTTGACCGAGACGTAACGCCGGATGTCGTGCCGGCCAGAACTCCGGTACTGCAGCCGACGAATGAGCGCCGGCGATCCGGCAGCCACTACACGCCGCGCTCGTTGACTGAACCGATCGTTGCCGAAGCTCTTCGGCCGGTATTCGAACGACTGGGAGCGAATGCCAAGCCGGATGAGATTCTTGATCTCAAGATCCTTGATCCTGCTTCGGGGTCAAATGCCTTCCTGGTCGAGGCCTGCCGCCAGTTGGCGGACCGGCTGGTCGAAGCCTGGGACATCCACGGTGGACCCTCCGTCCTGCCACCTGACGAGGACGAGGTGCTGCACGCGCGTCGCCTCGTCGCCATGCGATGCCTCTATGGGGTTGATCGGAACCCGATGGCCGTCAATCTTGCGCGGCTGTCGTTATGGCTGGTGACATTGGCTCGAGACCATGAGTTCACTTTCCTCGACCACTCGTTGCGGCATGGCGATTCGCTGGTCGGCCTCACTCGTCGTCAGATAGAGAACTTTCACTGGGACGCCGAGAAGCCGAATCTTCAATTGGGCATTGAAGTGCAGGAGGTCGGGGACTGTGTAGGCAGGGTTATGGAACTGCGCGCAATGATCCGCGAACTTGGCGACCAGGAGTCCGAGTGTGAACTGCGAGCGCTTCTGAGTGAAGTCAACCGAGAACTCCAGGACGTTCGCAAAGTGGCGGATCTGCTGCTCGCGGCGTTCTTCGAGGGAGGAACGGCTAAGGAGCGTGGGCAGATCCGCGGCCGTCATTCGAAGTGGATTCTCAACTCCGGTCTGAGGGCTGCGGTTTCCGGATCTGCTCCAAAGCCACCGGTCACTCCCTTTCATTGGGAACTGGAGTTCCCGGAAGTGTTCGCGCGCTCGAATCCGGGCTTCGATGTCGTGGTCGGCAACCCGCCATTTGCCGGCAAGAACACGGTTGCCGACGCCTACCCCCCAATTTATCCCGACTGGCTCAAGCAGGTTCATGAGGGGAGCCACGGCAACTCCGATCTTGCGGCGCACTTCTTCCGCCGCGCATTCGACTTACTTCGGGACGGCGGCACGTTCGGCCTTGTTGCTACCAACACCATCAGCCAAGGTGATACACGGTCGACCGGTTTGCGATGGATTTGCCAGCACCGCGGCGAGGTATACCGTGCCCAACGAAGGCTCAAGTGGCCCGGTGAGGCGGCTGTGGTCGTTAGCGTGGTCCACGTGGCCAAAGGCGCATATTCTGGGCAGCGGACGCTTGATGGCCGTCCGGTTCCGACCATCACCGCATTCCTGTTCCACGCCGGGGGGCACGAGAATCCAGAACGACTCAAGGCTAACCGCGGGAAGAGCTTTCAGGGCAACATTCTTCTTGGCATGGGCTTCACGTTCGACGACACCGATAGGAAGGGCCTTGCGACTGAACTGGCTGAGATGAAAAGGCTGCTCGCGAAAAACCCGCGCAACCGTCAGGTTATCTTCCCCTATATCGGCGGGGAGGAGGTGAATCGTAGCCCGACCCATGCCCATCACCGATTCGCTATCAACTTCCGTGACTGGCCGTTGCGGCGGGCGGACTTGGGGTCTGGGTGGCGGGAGGCCAGTCAGGACACCCGGCGGAAGTGGCTACGGAAGGGAACCGTACCGCTGGACTATCCGGAGCCCGTTGCGGCCGACTGGCCGGACCTGTTGGCCATTGTCGAGGAGAAGGTAAGGCCACAACGTGCCGCACTGCCTGCGAAGAACAGCATCAATCGCGATGCGGTAAAGAACTGGTGGCGATTCTTGGCGTATCGGCAGGGCTTGCACCGTGCCATGGATGGACGGAAGCGGGTTCTGGTGATCAACTGTGGTGCGACTCCGCATGCAGCCTTTACATTCCTCCCTGCTGCCACGGTATTCGCAAACTCACTCGCAGTCTTCCCCTTCGAAACTGCAGCCGCCTTCTGTGCCCTGCAATCCCGCCCCCACGAAATCTGGGCGCGTTTCTTCGGCTCGTCGATGAAAGACGATCTCCGCTACACGCCATCCGACTGCTTCGAGACGTTCCCTTTCCCTCAGTACTGGGAATCGCACCCTGGCCTTGGTGCCGCCGGACAGGCGTACTACGATGCCCGCGCCGAGTTGATGGTGGATAGCAACGAGGGCATGACGAAGACCTACAACCGATTTCACAACCCACAGGAGAACGATCCCCGAATTATCAAGCTCCGAGAACTGCATGCCGAGATGGACCGCGCCGTCCTCGAAGCTTACGGCTGGAAGGATATTCCGACCGAATGCGAGTTCCTGCTGGACTACGAGATCGACGAGGAGACGTGGGGCAGCAAGAAAAAGCCTTGGCGCTACCGGTGGCCGGACGAGGTACACGACGAGGTGCTGGCGCGCTTGTTAGCTTTGAACGGCGAGCGCGCATCGGAGGAGCGGTTGGCCGGAACCTCGTCCCGGCGTCCGGGCGGAAGAACTAGAGGGGCGAGATGATTCCTGACTCCACACCTTCGCTGAACGACAGCGCGTCAGTCCGTGACTACCTGATCGAGGCATTGCGGCTAGACCTGGTCGGCCCCCGCCCAACGGATGAGTCCCTTCAGGACGAACGCCTGCCACACGCCCCCTCTCGCTGGTACCTGACCGGATTCCTCGCACCGACCGGTGCCTCGGATGTGCAGCGGGCACCGGACACCGAAGAGGAACTCGACGAACCTTCCGAGCCGGCGCATGGTGCGGACGATGCGCGGGAGCCCGAGCGAGGCAGCGGAAAACGTGTCTACCTGCCATCGTCGATTGGTCTGAGCGTCTTGGTAAGTTCGTCCACCACCCGCCTTAACGTTGCGCTGAACTGGGGCGACTACGCGCCGGAGGAGGAACAGGCGAGCCATGGAGGTCCGCCTGCCAGTGCCGAATCCGGCACGCCTGCCGATAAACCACCCGCCCGACGCCGATTCGCTCCGTGGGTTCGCCGTTCACGCTCGGCAAGTCTGGTTCTCGACCTTGCATCGCACGAAGGGGGGGAACCCGAGGCGTCTCCGGTCCCTTCCAGCGACGGCCTCGAAGTCGTTTTCTTGGCCCGGCAGACCCGGCTTCAAACACCCGCTGGCCCTGTCGACGCTCGTGCCGTCTCCGTGTTCGTGGTCAATCGGCGAACTCCTGCCGATGACGACGACCTGGCGGACGCAGCCTATGCCTTCCAGGTGGAAATGACTGTCGCTTCAGACCCGCCGTTTCTCCCGCGCTTCGATCCGCGCGGGCTCGACAGCGACGACTGGGACGAGCGCCTTGCTGACCTCCACTACCGCGACGTTGCCGAATTCGCTGTCGGCCACAACGTTTCAGTCCGCACCGAGGTCGCCGATGACGAGTGCCGGCAGGTCCACACCGAATGGATGCCGCTTGCGGCCGTAGAGCGGGTCGAGCCATCCAGTATTCCCAACGTCGAGTTCGGCATGGATGCATTGGGTGCTCTGGAGGACAGTCCCGCTGCGAGGCGGGCGCTGAATCCACTCGTTCGCTCGTACCGCCGCTGGATCGAGACCCAAACGCAAGCCGTCGAGGCACTCTGCGGAAGGCGCAGGGAAGTGGCGGACGAACTGATTCGACGGGCAACCATGGCTTCGAACCGGATCGAGGCCGGGATCGGACTTCTCGAGGATCCGGTCCTGCTGGAAGCGTTCCGCATCTCCAACCGGGCCATGGCGGCGGCAGGGCGGCGACGTAGGGCCCAAGAGCAGGGATGTGCCATTGAAGCTGTCGATCAACCGGCGTGGCGTCCGTTTCAGCTCGCCTACATCCTGATGAACCTTCGCGGCATCGCCGAACCGACCCACGTGGAGCGCGAGATCGTCGACCTTCTGTTCTTCCCCACCGGTGGCGGGAAGACCGAGGCATACCTCGGCTTGGCCGCATTCACGCTCGTCTTGCGTCGGTTGCGTGACCCGGACCCTGTGCACCGTGGCCTGTCGGTACTGATGCGCTATACACTTCGGCTCCTCACGCTTGACCAGCTTGGCCGCGCTGCAGCTTTGATATGCGCCCTCGAACTGGAACGCGAAGCCGCACCCGACCGACTCGGCAGCTGGCCCTTTGAGATTGCGCTCTGGGTTGGCCGGGCAGCTACGCCAAACCACATGGGCAGAAAAAGCGACGGATCCGACAAGACGGCGCGCGCGAAGACCTTGCGATACCTGGGCAACACATCGAACGACCCGCCTCTGCCTCTGGACCAGTGCCCCTGGTGTGGCAAGAAATTCGGAAAGTACTCATTCCGCCTGGCTCCCAACGTCGACGAGCCGACCAACCTGCTGGTGCACTGCGCCAATCGGCGCTGCGATTTCGCCAGCCGTCGCCCGCTGCCCATCGTTGCAGTCGATGAGCCCATCTACCAGCGCCTGCCGTGTTTCATGATCGCGACGTCCGACAAGTTCGCCGCCATGCCATGGACCGGCGAAACGGCCGGTTTTTTCCGGGGTGGAGATTCTGCCGATCCAAGGCCACCCGACCTCATCATCCAAGACGAGCTGCACCTGATCTCGGGCCCGCTCGGCTCCATGGCCGGCCTCTACGAAACCGCACTTGACCACCTCTGTTCCCGCAGCGTATCCGGCAAGGTCGTTCGCCCGAAGGTCATTGCCTCGACTGCCACTGTGCGCCTTGCCAACCGACAGATTCGAGCCCTGTTTGGAAGAACATCCGTTGCGGTGTTCCCGCCGCCCGGTACCGACCGCCGAGATTCGTTCTTTGCCGAACAGGCATCGCGAACCGAAGTAAATCCGCGCCTCTACCTTGGCATCGCCGCGCAGGGGCGCGGCCCGAAGGTACTGTTCCTGAGAAGCGTCATCACGCAGATGGCTGCAGCGCAGGCGGCCTGGAACGCTGCGGCTGGATCGGGAGAACGGAATCCGGCGGATCCGTACATGACGCTCATCGCCTACTTCAACGCACTGCGCGAACTCGGAAGCGCCCGCCGCATAGTCGAGGACGAAGTCATGTCCAGGCTCCAGACGTATTCGGGCCGAAAGCGCCTCGGCGACGCCTCTGGACTGTTCGCCGACAGGCGAATCGCCTTCGAGCCGGTCGAGCTGACGTCACGAGTCGGTACCGCCGCCGTTGCCGAAGCGAAACGCAAGCTCGCACTGGGATTCAGCGACTCGGACCGCGTGGATGTGGCCCTCGCCACCAACATGATCTCGGTGGGCCTGGACATCACGCGACTGGGCCTGATGGTCGTCTCGGGCCAGCCCAAGACCACAGCAGAGTACATCCAGGCCACGAGCCGTGTGGGTCGAGATCCGGAGCGGCCCGGGCTGGTGGTAACGCTGCTGAATGTCCACAGGCCCCGAGACCGATCGCACTACGAGCGCTTCTCGGCGTGGCATGAGTCGTTCTATCGCGGCGTGGAGGCGACGAGTGTAACTCCGTTCTCTCCCCGGGCGATGGACCGGGGCTTGCCGGCCGTATCGGTGGCCCTCGCCCGCCTCGGGATCCCTGAGTTAACCGCAGTCTTGGCCGCCAGCGAGGTTGAGCGCTTTGGTGCGCGGACTGCGGCTCTGGCCAGGATGGCGGGCGAGCGGGCACAAGCGCACGCTGAAGGGATTCCGGGTCATTTCGGAGACCAGGTCCAGAGTCGTGTGCAGAGCCTGATCGATGATTGGGCAACCCTTGCCCACGAAGCCGGTCGGGTTGGGGTGAGGTTCGGCTACGCACGCGGACGGGCAACCGGCGTTTCGACACCCCTGCTGCGCGAAATGATTGTTCCGGACCGCGATCAACTGACCGAGACCCAGCTTCGATTTCGCGCCCCGCGTTCGCTGCGTGATGTTGAGCCCGGCGTGCTCCTCGGAATCAAGACGCCTGAAGGACAGGACATCAAGTAGCACCATGGCCGACAACATTCTCCGCCAGAGCCAACTGATCACGACCTATGGTCCGGGCGCAATGATCGATCTTCCCGACTATTCCGTCATTATCGCGGGTCTTCAGGACTGGTCCCACCTGCGGCGTGAGAAGGTTGATGAGCCACGCCTGACCGCTAAGCTCCGTCAGATGTTGAACATTCCTATCTTGGATCTGTGGACACCACCACGTCACGAGGAGAGTCCCCAGAAGGCTGCGCCTGTCGGGGCGCGCATCTTCCCCACTTGGTTCATCGTCAAGGAGGCTCATCAATCGCCCCAGAATCCACGATGGCGCCGCCGGAGACTTGTGCGCTGGGATCAACTCGATAGAGGCAGGTTTCGGGAAGTCGACGGGAAGCGCAAGCCGGTGGTTCCGGTGCGATTCGTCTGCGGCTGCCGGCGCGGTCACATCGATGACCTCGACTGGCGGCGGTTCCTTCACCCAGCTGGCAATGTCTGTCATCGCCCCCTTTGGCTTGAGGAACGAGGATCGGGAGCTGACATTGGAGACACCTTTGGTGTATGCGACTGCGGTACGGCACGCTCGCTATACGAAGCGTCCGTGCCAGACACTGGTGCCCTTGGCCAGTGCCAAGGCAAGCGGCCATGGATCGGGCAGTACGCAAGGGAGATCTGCGGAGAACCGTATCGACTGCTAGTGCGTACCGCGAGCAATGCGTACTTCCCCCAGAAAATGAGCGTGATCTCGCTGCCTGAGTTTGATGCCGGACTGGCCTCGATTGTGTCGGCACAGCGTGAACGACTGGAAGTACTGGCTGCTCTGGGCCAGCTGGAGAACTTCCGCAAGGTTCCGGCGCTTCGTGCAGCCTTCGACGGAATCTCCGATGAGGCTGTGCTGGTCGAATTCCGGCGGCAGCAAGGCGAAGGCGAGCAAGAGGAAGTTCCGGTCAAGATTGCGGAATTCGAGGTACTTGACAGTGGCAACGCCGTCATTGGCAAGGACCGTCCACGGGCTCGATTTCATGCCGAGACATTGGCGCGCAAAGACTGGGATCCCGGTCAGGCCAGTGTCTTGGCCACTCTCGACAAGCTGGTTCTGGTCCATCGTCTGCGCGAGGTCACCGCATTGCTCGGATTCACCCGCTTTGAAGCCCACAGTGCCGACAAGGACGGCGAACTGGAGCTCGATGTCGCACGGGCTTCCCTCGCTGAGACGATCACCTGGCTGCCCGCAATCGAGAACCAGGGGGAAGGAATCTTCCTGTCTGTCCGAAGTGACGAGATCCAGGAATGGCTCGCCCGGACCAGCGTTGCGAAACGCGGTCGGGACATCATGGCTGGCTGGCAAGCGTGGGCTGCCGAGCGGGGTAGCCCGCCGGAAGGATTCCCCGGTCTGCCCTATATCATGCTGCACTCTCTCTCGCACATGCTCATGACTTCCATCGCACTCGAGTGCGGGTATCCTGCAAGCTCCCTCCGCGAGCGCGTCTATGCGGGTGAGCGTGGTTACGGAATTCTGATCTTCACCGCATCGTCGGACTCCGAAGGTACACTGGGCGGCCTCGTGGAGGCGGGACGGCATCTCGAATCACACCTTCGCCGTGCCCTGCAGGATGGCGGGCTGTGTTCCAACGACCCCGTGTGTGCGGAGCACGTTCCCAGTTCTCCGCTTGAGCACCGCCCGTTGCATGGAGCGGCGTGTCATGGCTGTCTGCTGATCGCCGAGACAAGCTGTGAGCAACGTAACGACTTCCTAGATAGGGCACTGGTCGTCCCCACGGTATCGGTTCGGGATGCGGCTTTCTTTGACGTTGCCGGGTACGGACCGTGATGGAGTTTGATGCCTTGGCTGCGATCGGTCGCGACGATCTACTGCGTCTAGCCGACTTGGTCGAGGCTGGACTGCTCACACCGCCGTTCGGGGATCTGGCCCTGCGCAACTACGTCGCAGATGTGCACGCCGCATCCATAGCACAGTGCCTCAATGGGTTTGCGAGACAGACCATGGTGTCAACCCACGTCGCATGGCTGCTGCGGGCATTCGCAGCGGGTCAGCACGCTTCCAGCGACGCCTCGACATCCGTGGAGGTCGTGATTAGCGGACCAGACTTGGAAGGAAAGACCCGTGATACCGGCGTCGTGATACGGCAGTTGTTCAGCAATGCACGCCATAATGTGCTGGCCGTCGGTTTCGCGGTGCATCAGGGCAAGTCATTATTCAAGATCTTGGCCGACCGCTTGGATCGGGATCCGTCGTTCCAAGCTACCCTGTGTATCGATGTGCGCCGGGCGCATGGCGAAACCTCTCTCAGCCAGGCAATCGTGCGGCGCTTTGCTAACCAATTTGCGTGCGACGAGTGGCCCGGTGACCGTATGCCCCGGGTCTACTACGACCCCCGATCACTGGAACACACCGGCAGAACAACCAGCGCGTTGCACGCGAAGTGTGTGGTTATCGATGGCCGGGAGGCTCTCGTGACTTCAGCCAACTTTACCGAGGCAGCACAGCAACGAAACATCGAACTCGGCCTCAGGGTCACCTCGGGTGGCATCCCCCAACGGATCGAGGAGCACTTCACGTCGCTGATTCAGAGTAGAAACCTGGAGAGGCTTCCGTTGCCACGGCCTTGATCCGGGATGTCCGCGCCAACCTCAGTTCGCTGCGGTCACGCTTGGTCGAAACACTCCGGTATGACTGGCGGTGGTTCTGTTCGATCCGGCCGCGGGTGTGGCTGCACCGACCTCGTCCGCCAGTGGCAAGCGGGTCTACCATACCGACGACACCTGCCGCTGGTCTACGCCCGGATCGCCAACTTTTCCAGTGGCGACGTCACTCGGTGATCTCTGTCCTCAGCCCCCGTCTCGGAGTGCGGGCCACGCACACCCTTCAGCGGCCATTGCAGCAACGCCGTCCGGTAGTACTCGGCAACGTGATCGAGGCGGCTTACGACGTTGATCTGGAATCGTTCATCCAGCCCGTCGATCCCCGATTCGGCAGTTGGCCCCCCGGGGAGCAGCCGCTGAGGCTGCACTCAAGAGTGCTGGGATAGGTGAAGGTGGATCCGGATCAGGTAGGCAGGTGAACTGGCGGAGGTTGCCGGGCCCAACTCATTGAGAAAATCAACGCAAACCGGGAAAGGTTGCAAGGGAGTGTCCGACCCGTCGATAGCCCAAGGCAGGTGCCACTTGCCGGCGAAGCCGTCGAGCAACACTTTCGGCTACACAGCCGCTCTCGCGACCCCAAGCAGAACAGCATACTAGCCCGGCTCACTCGCGCTCCAAGGTCCGTTCAACTTCGGCGTCTGGACTGAAAGCACCGCCCCGCTTACTTGGTCGACTTCACCCCGGGCGTTCTTGACGCCGATCCGCTGCTGGTAAGCCCGGCTCCATCGCAGGGCGTATCGATGGCCGCCCGATCGCTGTGCTCGGCAGCCCGGCTCAGGATGCCTGATGACCTTTCAGGTCTGTTAGAGGATTGGCACCGTGACGGCTCGCACATCGACCTTTGCCGCTCGGAGGTTCAAGTGCGTATCGGCGCGGTGTCAGTCTGCAATAGCAGATCCCTCCCTTCGTGATTCCACCGGAACGGCCCGGCCACTGGCCGGCACCGGCCCAAGAGTTCCCTGTTGGCCCTGGAACGATTGAGCAGCAGCGCAAGGAATGGCCGCTAAAGCCTCATCGTGCGACCCGAGTCACCGTACACCAGGCTCCTGTCCATTACCTCAAGGAACCATGGGAGAACTGCCGTCCCGTCCGTTCGACTTAGAGACTTAGGCATGCGGGCCAATCGAAGGCACTGTTCAAAGGCCCCTGCCTGAGATTCAGGATCACCGTTGCAGGTCTCCCTCGGACCCCGCCGAGCAGGCCCTCGGTCATCCTAGCTGAACCCAACTCACCCATCTGGCTCGATCCTCCGAGGCAAGGACTAGATGTTGACAGTATCTCCCTACGCATGGTATGCTCATCGCATGCTTAACTTCACCAGACCATTTTCTAGACTTCCAGTCCTGCTCGCGATTGCCACAAGCCTCCCGGTATGGCACTTGAGCGCTGGCGACCCAGAATCACACCTGCCCCCTCGCCATGGCGTCTCCCCGGCGGGCCGCCTAGATCCGGGGGTCCCTGTTCGCCGGAATCAGCCCGCCCCCCGGCGTTCGAAAATCAATCCGGCAATGACCAACATCTCACCGCTGCACTGGGCTGCCCTCGAGAATCGTCCGAATGAAGTCCGGTCGCTGCTCGAATCAGGCGCGGACCCGAATGCTCGCGAACAGCTGTATGGCGATGAGACCCCCCTTCACTGGGCTGCGATCGCGGACTCGTCAGCTGCGGTTCGTCTTCTGCTCGCTGGCGGAGCCAGCATCGACGCGCAAGATGATGTTGGTGAAACAGCACTTCATGAATCACTAAAAAAACGCGATTCTCAGTGGCACGCACTGTCTGCCCTGCTTACGTCAGGTGCTAACCCGAACTTGTCTACCAATCAAGGATGGACTCCGCTAATGGATGCGGTGCTTGTCGATGAGTCTGACCCATCCAAGGCTGTAAAGCTGTTAGTAGGATTCGGTGCAAATGTAAACGCAGTTAGGTCAGACGGCACTACTGCGCTCCTCTTGGCGGCTGGCCTGAATGGAGCGAATGCATACAATTTGATCGCCACCCTTCTTGATGCAAGAGCTAACCCCAACGCCAGATACCCAAACGGCGGTGATACTGTTCTTCATCGGGCCGTCAACTACGAACATGAGCACTTTGCGGTCCGCCTGATCCGGGCAGCAGGAGGAAATCCCAACGTTACAGCAGGTCCATTTGCTGCTACACCACTGCATGTTGCAGTGTTGGCTGGATCTTTCGAAGGAGTTGCTGCACTATTGGACGACCAGTCCCGTCTTGGTCCTGTAGCACAAATCGACGCGACTGATAACCGAGGTACTACGCCACTTCACTGGATCTCGGGATTCGTCATAGGTGCGGCGGAAAGTCCTTCTGCAATTCGCGTCCTGAGGCTGCTGCTCAAAGAGGGGGCAAACATCAACAAACGTACTCCAAACGGAATGACCGCGCTTGGGCTCGCTCTTCATGAGGGCTATACAGACATAGTCGAGCAGCTTCAGGATGCCGGAGGAACTCTATGATGGGTGTTGATGAAGTTCTTCATTGATGTTTCTGAAGATCTCAAAGGAGAGAGATTCTGGAAAGAGTATGGCGGCCCTTGTCCTATATCGGCCGCCCTCAACATATCCGAGGGTCTGAAAGGTATCTATGCGTTCTGGCGAATCAACAGGGTGGAGGTAGACAAGACTAAGAAAGAGTCTATCTTGTCCATGGGTGTGGTCAGTAGGCTAAGAGAAAAGGTCTTGAAAAAAGATCAAGAGTATTTGAAATGATGAAGGAGAGACAATCATGAAGAAAACCATCGCCCTTCTCGCGATGTTCGTGGCGAGTTCTGCGCTAGCGCAGGATCCACAAAGTCAAGAAACCTACGACTACTATAGTGGGTACGGAAGTATTCCAGTAGGAGCAGGTATGGCTGGAGGCCTAATGTTAGGGTTCGGCCAGGAAGGAAGAAAAGGGTTCTATTCAGCAGTAGATTTGTATCTGGTATCAGTGGACAAAGACATGGTTAGACAGGTTACCCGTTCGTTGGGATATGGAGACGACTTGGGAGACCTTATCAGCGCCAAAGTGATTGGGCTCTCTGTTCCAATCGGTTACGCGATAGCTAAGACAGAAAAATTCTCCATCATACCTGTAGGTATCATAGGCAATACTTGGGTGAGGGGTTGTGCTCTAGGTATCTGTGCCTCAGAATCTGATCTGAACTACGGGGCCGGAGCAGTATCTCGAATCATGGTATCGAAGAGATTTGGCATACACGTGGGTGGTAGGTACACGAAGCATGTCGCGGCAATTTCTGTAGGTTTCACCGTGGGTTCGAAGAACAATGACTAAGAACAGAGCTTTCCACAGCAAAAGAAATCTTGGCAAAGTTGACATCAACAGTGCAGGAGATTTTTCTGAGGACAGGCCAATCCGGCCCACCGCTTCCTGCACGGTCGCAATAGCCGTATTGCTTTCGATTGCACTTTGCCCCTTCACAGTCGATGCCTCGCAATATCAAGTCAATCTGTATTTTCCCCATGCGTTGCTAGGCGGTGCAGATTCCAATCGATGGAGTGCAGAGGTCATCATATCAAGTCAATCGTCCACAGACGGCTCGATAGACTTAGAATTTATTTCCGAGAAAGGTGTAAAGCAGCATCGCATACAGTTTGTGCCTACACAGCGAGATGGGTCAAATGCTACGATTCGTCCATTGGAGAGCCGTCAATTCGTTGTACGTGGACACGACTCTCCGCAAATACTGAAAGGATGGATACGAGGAGAGTCTACGGTACCAGTGCTCTCAACGTTGACTCTGAAGCGCACGACCCATGGATCGCTGGCAGAGACCATCAGGGTCCCATCGATGCGGCCAACTAGTAGTGCTTCATTTCAACTGCTCGATCCCACGAAGGTCTTCCTCCTGAATCGAGATGAAAAACTCCCTGTGTCGATAGAAGTTCAGATAAACTCCGCCACAGGAAAGACAATTAGGAGTGAACAAATTACTGTTCCTCCACATACCCTCAAAGAGATCACCTACAATTTAGGACAGGTTGGATATCTTAGGATGACCCCATCCATATCAATCGGTGAACTTCACACATTCGTTGCCGGTTCCACTTCCGCGAAAGGATTCAATCAACGCGGCGACTCAACAGTGTCAAGCGGAGGCCATGGACATAGACTCTCCCACAGGGAGAACCTTATGTTTCAGTTTCGTGTAATGGAGGATACAGCCAAGTTTGTTTCCAAGGCATTATCGGACACATTCCGCCAGCAGGGCAATACATATTATGCGAACAAATTGCGAAATTCGTTCGACTCGGTTCGACTGGAAGTTCCCGAAGGCCTCATGGTGAACGCATATGCAAGGAACGCGTCTACGATCGGAGTCTCACTTGGCCTAGTGCAGCTGTTTTCCGATTCCCCGAGCGAACTTGCATTTGTCATTGGCCATGAGTTTGGCCATATCTTTCAACAGAGAACGAGTGAGTTGACCTTTGATCTCTATAATATTGAAGCGGATGCCGATATGTGGGGTGCGCTATTGTCACTCATTGCTGGTCGAGACGTCTACGCATCAGCAGGTGCTCTGTCAAAGTTGGCAATGGTGACAGGCAATTCATCGCTGGCCAATCAGATCTTTGAAGACGTACCATATTTCGAAGCACATCGATCTATAAATACCCGAATGAGTGCCGTATTCGATATGCTGGTCACGCTGTGTAATCTATCAAATTGGAGACAGTTATGTTCTGACTATAAACGAGTGGCACACCCTAATCTTCCATCCATAGCACCACTCTTTGATCGGCGAGTCTGGTCTAGATCGTCGGGAGTCAAATAAGAGTACGGCCATTGCACGTTGAAGTGGAACAGCGGCGAAGCTGTTTCCTTGATCGTGCAATGGGCCGTCGCATGGCTGAGTGTCTGGCAGATTCCGGTCTCAACCGTTTGGCGTACCAGCAGCCGCAACGGCCTCTGGATGGCTTGGCCGCGGGTGGGGCAGTCAACCGCAAGCCACTGAGGCCGGATTCATAGAGCCCATTCAAACGCTTTGGGGGCTGGCCGTTGAGTGCCGCTCGAAGCTGTCCAAAACACAGCATAGGCGGATGGGCCCGACGTCTTCGACGCGGTTAAGGCTGTTGCAAGGCGACTGTCGGGGCCGCCGCTGTCCGCATCGACAGGCTGCGGAGGGCGCGGATTGAGCACGTGCCGGCGAATTTCGGACAGACTCCTCAGTACGCTGGCGTCCGGCTTCCGACAGGCGCTCAGTACATTCTCATGGTGTTGAACGTCACATTGTTCGAGCGAGACGTAAGTGGTGCTCCTAGATTGCACTGACGGCAGAGTGCATGGGGATCAGTCATAGTGTGGAAGCCGTAGGGTGGCGTGCTGGGACAGTAAGGCTGGAGAGGCGGTCTGGAGGGAGCGGTGGGAAGAGAATGAGATTTCTTCCCGCAGTAGTCCTTCAGGCAGGGGCCGAAGCGGCGCTTGAGCTGCCGGACGAGTGTCTCGGACATTCCCCGTGCTTCGCCCTCTTCAAACCAAGCTTGGGCTGCAGTTCCCATCAGTGCCTCCATAGCTTCCGTATCATGGCGGACCCGCCCCAGCGCAACTGCCGGGCGCTCCGGCGACAGGCTCAGCTGCTCTGCGATGGACATGAGCATATACCGTCCCAATTTGCTATCTCCAACCTCGACCACGCCCGCCACCATCACGTCGGCTTCCGCGTCGGGGATCCCCTCGGCGAACGCCCGGGCCAGCGCGAGCAGCAGGCCGGCCACGAGCGCCCGGCTCGAGAGCTTGTCTGGGGCCCTATCGGACGGGTCGTTGAAGATGGACTCGCCGAGGTTGCGGGCGAGATGGCCGAGTCCTGCTATCGATTTCCGCTATCCAGAGCCGCAGGATGCAGCGTAACAGCTGCAGGGGGCATCGGGCCGCGCCTTGTGATCGAGGAGAACGTCGACCCGGGCGGAGGCACTGTCATTCATCCGTACCCGCAAGATGGCACCGGCCCGGGGTGGCCCGACCCCTGTCGTCGAGAGTCTCCGGCATCCCGTACTCCTTGACATGCTCCAACCTGCGCCGAACTGCAACGCTCGTGCGACGGTTCTGTTAGGCAGGTTTCCGGGCGAGATGGCGACTACCCGCGGACGGCGGCATGGTGCCGGAGTTCTGGAGCAGGAGATGATTGGGCGACACTTGGTCGGAGGGGCCATAGCGTCGGCCGAATTCCGCTGTCCGTGCCCGCGGCGGATCTGAGTTGCGCTCGGAGTCTTTAGTGGCGATCCGACTGGCGCATGGCGGTTGCTCCGCCGCGCCGACAGTGAACCCTTCGTTCCAACCCGGTGCCTTTCCTGGGGCAACCGGCAGCTTTTGCTCGGCCTGCCACCGGACGTTCTCTCCCTGCAGGTGCACCCGACGTGACTTGCTCTCGGTTCACTCCCCCCGAATGGACCGGCCTCGTTCCGGAGCGTCCTTAACGCTGCGGCTGGCCCGCCACGGCCTGGACGTCCGGAAAATACCCAATACTACGGCTTCTCCGCCGCAAAGTTGAGTGCCGGTTCACCTGCTGATCATTGTCCGGCATCCAGAGTACGTGGACAGTTCCCCTCCGAGATGTGTTCTGGTGATGCATGAGCGAACCAGCGCAATCCGGCTCGGGCCGCCACCTCTATTCTTGTTAAGCGTTGCCACTGGCCGCGCTGCAATCCAGCTTGCGGCCCCCTGAAATTCCTTTGTTCCGGAACACCAGGCCGTGAGCGGGACGCCTCTTCCGTACAGCTCGCCCCCCGGCTCCTCAGCCAATCGATGCGAATCGGCAACTGCGCCACCGTGCCGCCGCTCCCCCAACAGCCCATGGCACGCTCCATTGGATCGCAATTGAATCCTGTACCAGACCTAGCTTCCAGAGGTCCGGGCATTTATCCTCCGGATGTCTGCGGAAACGATCTGGTATTCTGCCATATTCCCTTGTAGAACCGAGCATTGGCCCCGCTTAGACGCACCCCAAGATCCCGTTGACCTGCGGAATCTAGGATGAACACGATGGTTAAGCAGGAATCTTCTGGCAGCCGAAACACGCCGATGAACGGCTTACGGAAAGGCGTGCCGTCGTCGCACCTGGCTGGCTTCCACCTTCGACCGAATTCGTCAATCGCCGCCTTCAGGTCGATGTCCTCCAGACTGCCCAGATACCTGTCCTTGATTCTGAATCCTCGCCACGCGAGGGCGGCAGTTGTCGATACCGACTCCATCCGGCTCCGATTCGCCGCGCGGGTGGCTGAGGTTTCACTGGCTGATGTGGAAGCAGTCGACGCCACGATCGGTTGCTTCTGGTCCAGCGTTCGGATCTGTCATCGAGGCCAGAGCTGCCATGTCTCGGGACTATCCCGAACCGACGCGAATGCACTGGCTGAGGCGATCGACACGGCGAGATGCAAGTGGTGGCGCAGTGCCTTGGCTGTCCGGGGGGGCATGCTGCGCTCGGTCTACGACCACATTGCGATGCTTGCAGACCCGCCCAAGTATCTGCTTGGCGATTCACTTCTCGATCTCGAGACTGAAGCAAGGTCGGTGGCGGACGAGTTCCACGCCGGGTGGCCGGGAGCCCTGTCGGATGTCCCGGAGGTCCGCATGCTGCAGAAGATCCTGGAGTTTCTGAAAGCAC
Source organism: Bryobacterales bacterium (assembly GCA_965205085.1). Classification (GTDB taxonomy): domain Bacteria; phylum Acidobacteriota; class Terriglobia; order Bryobacterales; family UBA6623; genus VXMF01. Next base: position 523,957 of record OZ242039.1, read on the forward strand.
CTGGGACAGCCCGGATGAGGGCCAATGAGGCGTTCGTGGCCAATGAGTTGGTTCGCTCCGGCAGTTTCTTTGACCAGCTCGAGGCTCATCCGCTTACCGAGGAGCAGCGCAGGGCAGTTGTGATCGACGGGCGTCGAAACCTGGTGATCGCCGCTGCCGGTAGCGGGAAGACGTCGGTCATCGTCGCCAAGGCCGGCTGGCTCGTCCGAAAAGGGTATTGCAGACCTTCCGAACTGCTGATGCTCGCCTTCGCCCGGGATGCCCGCGAGGAGTTGCAAGAGCGGATCGATCAGCGTCTGGGGGCCAGAATGATGGGCGATGCGACCGTGCACACTTTTCATGCACTAGGTATGGTGATCATCGGCGAAGCGGGACGGAGGCGTCCTGCGCTCACCACGACGGCAGAAAACGACCGGGCACTGTTCGACCTGCTCAAGGGATTCGTGACCGATCTGCTCGCCGACCGCCAACTGTCTGAAGTATGGTGCGAATGGTTCCAGAAGGGATTCGCGCCATATAGGAGCTGTCAGGAATTCAGCAACTGGAGCGAATACTACGACTACATCCGCCAGTTCGATATCCGTTCCCTTAAGGGAGAAATCGTTCGTAGCTTCGAGGAATGTGAGATTGCAAACTTCCTTTACTTGAACGGTATACCGTATACCTACGAAGCACCCTACGAGCACGATCTGTCTACATCGAAGAAGCGCCAGTACAAGCCTGATTTCCATCTTCCTGATCACAACATCTATATCGAGCACTTCGGAATCAACGAGTCCGGAGACACTGCGTCATTCGTCGATCGGGAGCAATATCAGCGCGACATGGACTGGAAGCGGGAGGTTCACGCGGAACACGGTACAGTCCTGATCGAGACCTTCAGTTACGAACATACGAAGGGCAAGCTGCTCCGGAACCTGACAGGGAAGCTTGCGGCACACGGAGTGGAGCTCTCGCCGATCCCTCCCGGCGAGATGTTCAACGCTCTCAATGAACAGGGCCGGATCGACCCGTTCACACGGCTTGTAGCGACATTCCTGCAGCACTTCAAGGGCAGTCGGCTGTCCTTTGCAGATCTCGTTGAACGTGCCGAACATGGCCATGCGCGAATTCGGGCACAGGCGTTTCTCAAGTTGTTCCGGCCGATCTACGCGCGCTATCAGGAAATGCTCAAGGCCTCGGGCGAGATAGATTTCCACGACATGATCAACCGGGCAACGGATCTCGTGGAAGCAGGATGTTATCGTAGCTTGTTCCGGTACATACTGGTCGACGAGTTCCAAGATATTTCGCCTTCTCGCGCCCGTCTACTGAAAGCACTGCTCGACTCTTCACCGGGCACCCAAATGTTCGCTGTTGGCCACGACTGGCAGGCAATCTACCGCTTCGGTGGATCGGATATCTCGGTCATGCGCGACTTCGAAGAACATTTCGGTGCGTTCGAGCGCATCGATTTAGCAACCACATTCCGTTGTGCCGACCGAATTGCCACAGTCGCCACCAATTTCGTTCTGCGAAACGCTGCCCAATTGCCCAAGACCGTCCGGGCCATGCGCAGAGCGGACAGTCCAGTGATACACATCGGAGTTCCCGGTGAGCAGGACCTGTCGCTTCTCAAGGTGTCGCTCGACCGTGTCGCGGAGGATGCCGGCCGAAACCAAGGGCGGTCAGACGTGCTCCTGCTGAGCCGCTATCGGCATCGGCGGCCCCAGCACATCAGTACGTTAGCTCGACAGTATCCGGGTCTTCGTCTGTCCTGGTCGACGATTCATCGCTCGAAGGGCCTGGAGGCAGACTACGTCGTAGTTCTCGGATTGTGTGCGGGGAAATACGGATTTCCAGCGGCAGTTGCAGACGACCCGCTGCTCGATCTGGTGCTTGCGGAGCCCGAGGCCCATCCCGATGCAGAAGAGCGACGGTTACTCTATGTCGCCATCACCAGGGCAGGGCGGCAGGTTTTCCTGCTCGCCGAAGGTGGACCTCCATCAGTCTATGTCAGGGAACTGCTTGACGGTGGATACGATGTCACCGAGTTTGGGCGGACGCCAGATGCGATGATTCCGTGTCCGCACTGTTCTGGTGGGCAGCTTAGGCGCCGGGAGAGCGGCGTCGGCAGAGTCTTCTTCGGATGCTCGAACTTTCCCCTGTGCGAGTACACTGCGCGCGCCTGTCCGAAATGTGGAATTGGCGTGCCGGTCAAGTCTGGAGATGCCTTTCGCTGCCGGGGGTGTGACGCCGAAATTGAGGCCTGTCCGCTGTGTGGGAATTGGATCGAAATCCGAATGGGCAGTTACGGTCGCTTTTTCGGGTGTTCGAACTGGCCGGACTGCGAATATACGAGAAACCTTGGGGCCAATCGCGCCCGAAATCTATCTCCACACCATAGCGATCCAGGCTCCCAAGAGTAGTGACAGCCATATACTCAACGATACTTTGTATCAGATCGACAATGGGTCCATGAGTGAGAGTTGACCGAAACGATACAGAGACTTCGTGGAGCAGTAGTTCTGCACTTCAGGTATCTTCGGTATGCGGTCATCAACGTACTCTGCAGTCGGCCATCGTTGGATGTGAGTGCGGCCCAGTGCCAGATTCGTATCGAGTCCATGTGCTGTTCCGTCATCCGCTGGTGGTGTTATCTTTCAGCATGTCCAGGCGCTCCTCGAATCAAGCGTACGCACTCATCAAGGATCGTGGCAGAAATGTATTGAAACTTCTCGCTGGGGCTTGGCGAGCATATGGTTACCACATCTCTGAGGTTGCAAGACTTGAGTGTGGCATGTTCGGAGTCGTGCCTGAACCCCTCGGATCCAGCTCCTCCGTGTGGCTACACACCTGGTCGAACGCATGGCCCGCGAAATGTTGCAACCCGGGACTGCCTAGGAGTTCTGCCGGCACGGTTCCTGTGTTGCAGCCCAATTTCGGAGTACAGGGAGGGGTACAGGGATCTGATGTGAGGTTGATGGCGTTTGGGGACCATTCAACCCGCGGCTACCGGTCAAGGTGGAGTTCGGCTGGTGCAAAGTACCTCTCCAGTACGGAACGCGGCTCCGGGCCTCCCACCTGCGATCCCAAAACGCAGCAGGCGGCACTGACGCCGAGAGCCCATATGAACGGGTCGAGGTCGAGGAAACTCCTGGTGCCGGATGTGGCATATTGCACGAGGAACGAAACGAAGCCCCCTACGATTCCGGCGATGCAGCCGAGTCGGTTCATTCGCGGCCAATAGACAGCTAGCAGGGTAGGGAACAGGAAGGTAGCGCCAAGTCCGGTGCCCGAGAAGATCACGATGTACTGCAAGTAGTCTGGGGGGTCCAGAGCGAACCCTCCGGCGACGATGCCGACGGCGAGAAGCGAGAGATGGGTGACCGTTCTCGCGCGCCCGTCTCCTACAGGGTGGCGGGCGTTTCGCTGGTACAGGTCGCGTGCGATGGCTCCGGCTGCGACCAGCAGGAACGAACTGATCGTCGACATGATGGCTGCCATCGGTGCAGCCAGCACCAGACCGGCGACCGCCGATGGGACTGTCGCGAGTATGGTCGCCGGCATTGCGTGATCCCCAGCCGCCAGCTCCGGAACCAGGACGCGCCCCAGGATTCCGACGAAAATAACAGCCGGATACAGGAGCAGGATGTAGATCCCGATCAGCAGGGCTGCGCGGCGCAGGGAGCTCGTGTCGCGACATGCCAGGAAACGGGTGACCAGCGACGGCCCACCTGCTGTAGCCAAGGGCCAGATGATGAAGAATGAAATGGCCGCTGGCAAGGGGAGAAACCCATCGGGCCCCTCTGGTGTCAGCAGGTCCGGTGATTGACCAGCCAGGCCGTCGTAGACTGCCTGAAGACCGCCGACCTTGTAAAGGCCGAAACCTGCCGTCAGCAATACGCCGACCAGCATAACCACGGCTTGGAAGCTGTCAGTCCATGCAACTGCGCGGAACCCCCCGTAGGCGGTGTAGAGTCCCACGATCACGACGAACGCAAGCACGCCTAGCTGGTAGGGAACGTCCATGACCGCCTCCAGGACGCGGGCCCCTGCTATGTACTGGGCACCGATGAAGCTTGTGTGGAGCACCAGCATCGCGATACCTGAGACAGTCCCGATTGCCCTGCTCCGAAAGCGGTCCCGCAACAGATCGGGGAAGGTCAGGGCACCCGTCCTGGCTCCCAGTTCGGCGATTCTCCTGCCCAGGAGACCGAATCCCGCCGTCGCGACCACGGTGTAGCCGGATATCCAGAGCATGACGGACCAGCCGCTGGCGTGCGCGAGGGCAGGAGCCCCAATGAAGGTGCCGCCACTGGCGGCGGTTGCGATCCACGTCAGGCCGAGGACCCAGGGACCGATCGTTCGCCCACCAACGAAGAACTCCTTGAGGAATCCGCCTTGTGTCGATCGGCGTCTGGCGAGGTAGGCCAGTCCGAATGTGAGCAGGATATAGGCTGCGAACGCGATTCGGACGGATGATGCGGATTCGTACATCAGCGTCGGCTCAGATGTCCGTCGTGCTTTCGCTCGCGGCAGAACCAAAGGTGCAAGCCGAAGAACACAACCCAGGGTGAGAGTACTCCCAGCAGCACCCAGCGTGGCACTCCCATGACGGAATCCATTTGCGACGCTCCCACCCATGTTGAAATGCCAACGGTCGCAATCAGGGCCGCGATGAGGAGTGTTGTCGCTTCGATCGCTTCACGTCGTGCCGGTCGTGAGTCCGGAGGTGACTCGGAGTGTTGTTCCGGTTCGGGGTACTCGCTCCGACCTTCAGTCTGCATCCCCATAGCCGTACGCACCGTATCCGATCAGGTCCGGACACAGACCCTTACCGGGAGCCGCGGAAGTGGTCTCGGGTAATGTGCAGACTCCATATCAGGCTCTCTGGCCTTGCAAGTCCTGCGCCCGGAATGGCAAGGTCGGGGCGGACACGGAATCTCCTGCCGATTGGAAGGTCTCGGACGGTTGTGTTCAAGTTCCACGGAGTCGCGTGTGTGGCGAGATCGACTTCGGCACCATTCCGGCCGAACAGCATCGTCATTGCTGCGGCAAATCACTCTTCAAAGGCAGCATCGAATGCCACGTCGGATGGCTGGAAGTCGATGCTCTTGGTGAATTGGCACGCTTCCGCTGCACCGGACTCTCGTTCCATGCCGCTGTCTTCCCATTCGACTGACAGCGGCCCGTTGTAGCCGATGTGATTGAGAGCGCGGATGATCTCTTCGAAATCGACCCCCCCACGGCCCAGCGACCGGAAGTCCCACCCACGGTTCGGGTGACCGAAGTTGAGGTGGGATGCGAGGATGCCCGACTTGCCGTCCAGTTGTAGCGCTGCATCTTTCATGTGGACGTGATAGATGCGATCCTTGAACTCCCGAATGAACAGTACCGGGTCCACTTGCTGCCAGTGAAGGTGGCTCGGATCGAAATTGAATCCGAACGCTTCACGGTGTCCGATCGCTTCCAATGCTCGGTGGGCGGTGTGGATATCGAATGCGATTTCGGTTGGATGGACTTCCAGGCCGAAGCGAACACCAACTTCGTCGAACACGTCCAGAATTGGGTTGAACATCTCCGCAAAGTAGGAGAACCCATCGCTGATCGTCTTCTCGGAAACTGGAGGAAAGCTGTACAGCATGTGCCATATCGGGGACCCGGTGAACCCGTTTACCACCTTCAGGCCTAGATTGTTCGCGGCGCGTGCAGAGTTCTTCAAGGCATCCACCGCCCAAGCCCGTTTCCCCTCCGGGTCGCCGGCCACTTCGGGTGGGGCGAACAGGTCGGACCGGGAGTCGTCATTCGGATCGCACACCAACTGGCCGGCCAAGTGATTGGAGATTGAGAACAAGCTAAGGCCGTTCTTGTGGAGAACGTCCTTTTGCCGGTCGCAATACTCTTTGTCGCTCGCGGCGCGAAACACGTCCAGATGATCGCCCCAGCAGGCGAGTTCAAGGCCGTCATAGCCCCAAGAGCTGGCCTTCTCGGCCAAGTCTTCCAAGGGCAGGTCTGCCCATTGGCCAGTGAAAAGGGTGACAGGTCTAGGCATGCAGGATACAAATCTCCATTGTCCGAGAACGAACGAAGATGCAGTGTAGCAGACCTGCTCGGTCTAGCTGCGGTGACCTCTGCGGCTGCAGTTGAGGGCCTATGGTCGCTTGCGCCCTGAGCACTGTGCCTTTGCGGTGGAGCCGGTTGGTCGTTTACTGCGGCCGCTGCGCTTCGAGTGTGGGCAAGTTCCCGGGCTTGGGCGCGAACTGGGGCAACAGACTGTGGGTAGGTTCGTTGCGGTTTCGAGGACAGGGTCGGCAGGCGCAGGGTAAAAGCCCGGGAACTTTGCTGGCCGAGCGGCAAGCGCACCGCCACCCAACCTTCTGCCGGAGAAGCCGTAGCATTAGGTCCTCACCCGTTGCCTGAAGCGCACCCGCCATGGTGCTTGCCCGCCCGCTGACCGAGAGACCATACCAGACCCTTACGAATGGCTTCTTCGTCACGCAGGTCTTCTAGGGGCTGCTTCGATCCGGTGCGATCGTACATCGCTCCGGTGGGCTAGCACTGTTCATTCGACATCTTCACCTCGCCGAACGCGAGGCAATCCCCGTCTTCGTCGACCGCGAGTCCAGCCAATTCCGCCCCTGACAGGCCGGGGCTCCTCTTTCTCTCGTCCCGGTCGTCCGGCCAAGTGGACCTGCACGACCAATGATCAGTGGGTTATCTCTCCGCGACTGACCCGCTCACCCGTCAGTCCTCAACACTCTCAAGATCCCCTGGGGGTTCCCTGGCCACTCCTGGGCAAACCCTGTCGCCACCAAGCTCGCGAGAGTTGCTTCGATCGTTCCCCTACCTTCATCGTTAAGCAGCGCCGCCGCAACCCGGCATGCTGGAAGCCGTGCGGTTCAGCGGTAGACTGAAGCAGTTCGCCCGGGCTCGCTTGCAGACAGACCGTCTTGAATAAGTGATTGAAATTAAAACAGAAATGATAGGATTCGGGCTCTTCTGTGTCTCCAGCCCCTCGCTTGGGTCCGATACGGTCCGGAGTCGGCTGGTCATGAGGGCGTGCTGCGAGCAGCGCCGCCTGAAGCGTCCGGAGGAAGGAGTCGCGGTTCGTAGATGTCGATGCCGTCTCGGGTCTTGCAGAGAGCGGGAAGCTCAGTATCCCGCCATCGGCCTATGGTTGATTGGGTTGGTGCAGGCGGACTATAATCCTCCTACTATGGACCGTCCTGGCGTCATTCGGTAGGTGTATGCGCTTATCGTTGCTTCTCGGCTGGTCAGTGTTTGCCGCATTGCTTGCGACTATGGCGGTGCCGGTGGCTGCAATCGAAATCGCCAGCGGCTCGATGCTGGGGCCACGCTATCGACAGGACCGATTCTATTCCCGGAGCGGCCCGGGTTCCAAGTGGGACCTCACATACCACGGTTCCCGTTATCGCGGCAAGGTTCGCGGAAGCCTTGCAATGCTGCGCGTTGCGCAGGCACTGTTCGACGATGAGTGGCTTCGAGAGCGCCGATTCGATCCGGAGGCCAATACAGCCCGGCTCATCGGGCAGCTGCAGACGTATCGGGAATACGGCATCGCCGGCATCGTCGTAGGCCTCCAGGGTGCCGACCCCGGGTACTCTGAAGTTGCCAACGGCGTCAAGCGGAACTACAGTGCGGAACTGGGCGAGGAATCCGGCGCCCTCGTGAGCGCCTATCGTTCCGACGGCACATTGAAGCCCGCATGGGTCTCAAGGTTGGATCGTCTTGTCGAAGCGGCCAACCGGCATGGGCTCATCGTCTGCCTGGTTCTGTTCCAGCAGGACCAGGACGAGGTGCTGTCGTCGCCCGAAGCATTGGTGGCAGCGGCCAGGAACGTGGCGCGCCACCTTATCGAGACCAACGCCCGCAACGTCATGATTGATGTCGCGGACGCCTGGGACGCGCCAGCCGGAAGGTGGGATCACAGGCGATTCGTTCCACGCTATGTCGAATACCTGATCCGGGTTGTCCGGGATCAGTTCCAGGAGGCCGATTTCAGTCTCCCGATCGGTGCCTCAAGCGGCTCGGGAATGCTCTATCCGATGTCGCTTGCGCGACTATGTGATGTGGTGCTGTTGCAGGGTGACGGGAGTACCGCCACCGACAAGCTCGTGCGCTCACGCGAGTTCAAGGAGTACGGTCGACCAGTCCTGATGGTGAGCGACAGCAATGGCATGGCAGCTACCAGACAAGAACTGGTGCGGACGACTTCGATTGCCGAAGCCTACTTGCAGGGCGCTTCTGGGTGGAGCTTCGTACCGGTTCATACAGCGAATACGTTCCCCTTCGCATACGGATTACCGGATAAGTCGGACTTCGATGACGAGTGGCCCCCGGAGAAGCGGCATGCGGCATATTTTCGGGCAGCGCTCGAGAGCCTGGCACGGATCGTTCTACGGCGTCCCCCGGCACCTGCCGTCCCAGAATAGAGGCGAAAGATGATGAATGGAACTCCCGTTCTCCTGATTGGTGCGGGCATGATTGCCCACGACCAGATTCTGCCGACACTCTTGCAGATGCGTCGGGAACGCGTGATCGGGGAGGTTCTCGTCTGCTCTCAGCGCAATCGGTCGGTACAGGAGCTCGCAACTGCCCCGGCGATCCGGGCAGCGTTCCCGGATGTCTCCTTTCAACCGATTACTGCGCCAGGGGTAGGCTCGGACGCCCGGCAGCCCGAGCACTATCGGGTGGCGCTTGCATCGCTTTGCCCCGGGAGCGTGGTCGTGGTGGCAGTTCCCGATCAGTACCACCGCGATATCGTTCTCGATGCGTTGCGGGCTGGCCACCATGTCTGCTGTGTCAAGCCGCTGGTCCTGAGTGTGGAGCACTCCCGCGAAATCGAGCGAGAGGCTGCGGCCCGCCGATTGTTCGTCGGAATCGAGTACCACAAGCGGTTTGATCCTCGTAGTCTCATGGCCCGAGATCGCTACAGGCAGGGGCTCTTCGGCGAATTTCGACTGGGAACGGCGCGCTTGATGGAGAAATGGTATTACAGGGACTCCAACTTCCGGAATTGGTTCACGACCGATGCCACCGACTCGTTCGTCTATATCGGTTGCCACTACGTCGATCTCGTGCACTTCATTACCGGCCTGCTTCCGAGTGCGGTTTCGGTTTATGGTGTGCGCGAGGAAATGCCGGGGGGCAAGGAGGGCTATCTCTGGACGGACGCCCGAGTGCTTTGGGAGAACGGGGCGTGCCTGAATGTGCAGAATTCGCTGAGTTTCCCGGATGCCGGTCCCGGTCCCAACACCCAAGGCATGACACTGTACTGTACAGGCAGCGGACGAGGCGCTCTCATCGAGCATTCTGACCAGTACCGGGGCGTTGCGTACACGTACGGCACGACGATGGGTGGTCCTGGTGGAACCCAGTACTCGGAGCCGAGTCCCGACTACTTCCTCTACCAAGACCTGGGCGGACCTGGACTCGTGCCGACTGGTTACGGCGTGCGGTCGGTTCGCCATATCGTCGAAGAGGCATTGCGGGTCGAGCGGGAATCGGACACCGAGGGTCGCAAACGGGAACGGATCGAGCGAATCGACAAGGCCGGGATCGTCGCCACCCCTGCCAACAGTCGCTACAACGAAGCGGTTTGCGAGGCGGCTCGGAAGTCGATTCTGGCCAAGGGCGAGCTCGTCCAGATTCCCCACTAGGACGGCCCAGACGGGGCTGGAGGGGGAATGCGCCGGTTGCTGCTATACCTTGAATAGTGATGCCGGACGAGAATCGATACCGCATTGAACATGATTCCATGGGCGAGGTGCGGGTCCCCGCAGACGCACTCTACAAGGCCCAGACGCAACGGGCTATCGATAATTTCCCGATCAGCGGAATCCGTTTTCCGCGGACGTTCATCCGGGCGATCGGTCTCATCAAGGGAACGGCAGCCGCTGTGAATTGCGAACTGGGCTTGATGGAGGAGCGTATGGCGGCTGCAATCCAGTTGGCGGGAACGCAGGTCGCCGACGGGACTCACGACGACCAGTTCCCGGTCGACGTGTTTCAGACGGGATCCGGAACCTCGACCAACATGAACGCCAACGAGGTCATCGCGACGCTTGCGTCCCGCGAACTCGGTGCCGCGGTGCACCCGAATGACCACGTAAACATGGGACAGTCGAGCAACGACGTTATTCCAACCGCGATCCATGTCTCCGCGTATATGGAGACTGCCTGGACGCTGTTGCCGGGCTTAGAGCGGCTACAGGCCGCATTGGCCGACAAGGCCGCGTCGGTCGAGCATGTGGTCAAGACGGGCCGCACGCACCTGATGGATGCCTTGCCGATCCGAATGAGCCAAGAGCTTGGAGGTTGGGAGGAACAGATCGCACTGGGCCAACAGCGGGTCCGGGCCGCGCTGACCAGGGTGTCGCCCCTGGCGTTGGGAGGTACGGCGGTCGGTACCGGAGTGAACGCCCATCCGGAGTTCGGGCCGCGGGTTGTGGAACGCATGTCGGAGCGGACCGGGCTCCCATTCACTCCGAGCTCCAACTATTTCGTGAGCCTTTCGAGTCAGGATGCGGCAGTCGAACTCAGCGGACAGTTCAAGACGGTCGCCGTCTCGATGATGAAGATCGCCAATGACCTTCGCTGGATGAACAGCGGCCCAATCGCCGGCATCGGGGACGTATCGCTCCCGTCGCTGCAGCCCGGGTCCAGCATCATGCCCGGCAAGGTGAATCCGGTGATCCCCGAAGCGGTCGCGATGGTTTGCGCTCAGGTAATGGGCAACGACACGACCCTGACCGTCGCCGGGCAGTCGGGCAACTTCCAGTTGAACGTCATGCTGCCCGTGGTTGCGCACAACCTCCTTGAGAGTGCCCGGCTGCTGGGCAACGCCGCCAGGGTACTTGCGGATCAGGCGGTTGCGGGATTCGTGGCTAACGAGGAACGAACGCGAGATCTTGCGGAGAGGAATCCAATCCTAGTTACGGCTCTCAATCCAGTCATTGGCTACGAGAAGGGCGCTCGCATCGCGAAACGGGCCTACGCGGAAGGGCGTCGAGTCAGAGACGTCGCAGCGGAAGAGACAGGGATGAGCGGAGACGAACTCGATCGCCTGCTGGATCCGCTAGCGATGACGGAGGGCGGAATTGTCAAGTAGGCAGTGCGGGCTTGTCGAGCTTGCGCCCCAAGAACGTGCCAGCACTTGCGGCTTGTCGGCAGTCTCCTCGCGGACCGTCTTGACGGCCACTGACTTCTCCCCGTAACAGAACTGCCCCTGCTGCCGTTCGGCCTGTTCACGGTCTGCTTGGGGGCCTCTCCGTTCGCCTCCGGGGGCAGGACACCCGCATTTGTCCGACTGACCGCAGAATCACGTGTGCCCCCCGTGCCGGATGCTGATGACCGACCTTAGCTTATCCCATGGGACCCACTTCAATCTCCGGGGCCTGTCGTGGTCGGCCATGCCGCGAGTGCTGCCGAATCCGTGTCTTGCACCGGGTCGGGAACGTCGGCTGGCAGCATCCCTGATCAGTTCAAGTACCGAAGCTCCACCGTCTGTCGCGAACACCGGTGCCATGCCGACCCAGGTGGCTGTCTCCATGATTGATTCCAGCGATTCGCCCGACAGGCTGTCGTCCGCCCGTACCTTGTGTATCAATGTCCACATCCCGAACCGCAAGTGGCTCGCAAGTCGATGTGCAATCCGCGTCTGTTGAGTTCCGGCATCTTGCTTAGCGATAGTAGTAAATGCGGTGCAGCGGTTAATTCCGATCCTTGTCGTTTTGGCGGGAGTTCGCTTGGGGGCTGATGTCCCCGGCGGCGGACCGCTGGCGCGGGAACAAGCCCTTGCATCGGCTACTGAGGACTCCGAGAAGTCCAATCCTGCTGGGCGGGGACGGCTCCCCTTGCCCGGCGCGATCGTTTTGCCTCAACTCGACATCGACGAGATGCGGGACGAGCACCAGTCGAACTGGCTTGGGCCAACCAGAGTTCTTCCTCCGGATATCGGCGGGACTTGGGCCTGGACCCAGGAAGGCCGCAGGGTCTGGCGTGTGACTATCCGGGCACCAGGTGCCAAAGCCCTGCGGGTTCGTTTTGACGACTTCAATGCCCGAGGGTCTGTGTGGCTGTATGGCAACGAATGGAGCGGGCCGGAGATTGGGCCGTACAGGGATGGTGGGCCCCATCGGGAGGGAGGCTTCTGGTCGGAGTTCGTCCATAGTGATACCGTGACGGTCGAGTACGTTCCAGACGATGTCGTGCCGACGTCCCCAAGGGTTCCGTTCCGACTCACCAGTCTGGCCCAGATCGTGGACGACACGTTTCCTGGTCACCACACGCAACGGAAGGCCGGCGGGCCACAGGCGCGTTCTCTGGCAGGCTGCCACTTGGATGTCTCTTGCTATCCAGGGCTGCAGGACAGGAACAGCCCCTCGGTTGCCCGGATGTACATCACGACCGCCGACGGGACCAGGTCTTGTACGGGATTCCTTATCAATCCGAATTACGAGAACAGCGATCGCTTGTTGTTCCTGACTGCTGGCCATTGCATCCGTACCCAGCAGCAGGCGCTGGATGCGTCGTTCCTGTGGAACTACCAGACAGAGGAGTGTTATGGCAATCCTAACTGGAGACAGTGGGCGGACCAGCTGGCGTTTACCTATGGGGCGAGACTGTTGGTCAGGAGGGACGATTCGTCTGACGACTTCACCCTGCTCGCACTGGACAGGGCCGAAGTCTCGGCAGCGATACGGTGGTGGGCAGAGGGGTGGACCACTAGCGGCGTAGAAACGGGAGACCAAGTGTCCACCGTCGGGCATCCAGATGGCAGCCACAAGCGCGCGGCCATCGGTCTAGTCGTGAACCAACGCTGGCGCAACGTGAGTCCGTCGGGATTCCAGTCGATCCGGTGGCAACTGGGAACCAGCGAGCCCGGTTCCTCGGGAAGCCCGGTGTTTATGGGGACCGGTGCGGACCGAAGGGTTGTGGGAATCCTGACAGGCGGCAACGGCAGCAGCATCGAGGAGTCCACGCCTTGGGGGCGCTACTGTAGTCCTGATCTGGTCTCTTCGTTCAATCGGCTCGATCACGTCTACGAGACCATCGAACCCTACATGCAGGGCGAGGCCGAGCCGACCAGAGCTGCTTCAGCGTCGCGAGGGTTCGTGGTGACGCTCGGCTCGACCGGCACCACCATTACCTTGGTGAGGGCTGACGACGGTACCTTCTGGATGGGCGGTGCCCTGGTCAACAGTGGCGAGACCGCGGTGAGGACAGGGAATGGCAATGTGTACACGCTCGAAATGACCGTGGACGATGACGGAGCAGTTCGATGGAAAGCAGTCTACTCGGCTGAGAGGGTCCGAGTTAGGCTGGGTAGAAGTGGGTATACGGTAGAGTTGGTGCGGGCCGAGGATAGGTCTTGGTGGATGGGCCGGACACAAGTTAGGGTGAACAGTTTGATTACCGGGCCCAGAGGTACCAGATACCGGCTGGTGATGGTCGGGGGACGCTGGGCTGCGCGCGAAGTGTGAGTGGGTTAGTCTAGACATCTTGCGTAAGGGGACTGAAACCGGGGGGCTGTAAGTCTCTTATTTTCGATATCTTGCATGATTCGCTGGAGGCTTGTTCGAAGGGTGCATGCTGCGTCACCATTCAACAGGCAATCACGGTCGGCGACGAGTCGTTGCGACCTTCGACGGCGATCATATGTCCAGCGATTGGGAGACCTGCCGCTGGCGGTTACTGACCAGTCTGTCCACATTGCCAAGTGGCTGGTGCCTTGCAATCGGGATTACCGCGACACGGGGTGGTGCCACCACAGCGGGCAACGTCGGGATACCGGACTCCCGTTCGGGCTGGTGCCAGGCTAGCAAGAGACTAACGAGCACAATCCGTTGCATGATGTCAGTGTGCTCGTACTGGTGGTACAGTCTGTCGACATCTTGGGCGGGCGGCGGAAGGCGCAAGAGACCGGGGCCCAGGACAGGGTCTTAGAGGAACCGTTTCTGGCCAGCTACAGGCAGTCTCTCGACAGGATCGTGCTGGATGTGGACGCTGCCGATGATCCCAGCCGCAGTGTGTAAGACTTGGTGAGCCTGTTTTGTGCTACCGCTCACGCACAGCGAGACGGAATGCTGCTGACGGCGTGGTGTCCGAATTGGAGCAGGTCGTGCAATCGATTCGCCAGCAATGGCTTCGGGTGCGGATTGTGGGGTACGGGGCCTCGGCATCTTGTTGCGAGGACTGGACGTGTAATCGACTAAGGGTCTCGATGACATCGGTAGAATCTTCAAGGCTGATGTGGTCACTATCATGAGTCCGATTGTTCTAGGTCTGGAGCATCGGTTGCGCCAAGCGATTGAATCACTATCGGAAAGGAAGACTAATGTAGCAGTTGTTGTGGCCACTTCAGGCAGAGTCGTTGAAGTCGTGGAGCAGATGGTTACTGTGCTACGTTCTGTGTATGGTGAAGTGATTGTCATCATCCGAGATCGTGCCATGTCTTCTGGAACGATACTGGCGTCGAGCACAGATAGAATCATGATGGACCATCTGTCTCGTTTGGGCCGATTGATCCTCAGATCGAATGGGACGGGAAGCTGGTCCAAGCGTTGTCCTATCTGAATCAGTTGCCGGTCGCACTAGGAAGCGCAAAAGCGGGCGGAGTGGCCTAAGGTGCTGATTAGCCTATCGTAGGGGAGAAATCGCCATGCCTCAGCAGTTCCGCCACCTGCAATACGACGAGCGCTGCCAGATCCAGGCATTGCACCAGCAGGGATTCTCGGTCACCGCCATCGCCGCTCAACTCCAGCGTCACAAGTCCACCGTCTGTCGCGAACTCCAGCGCAACGCAGGCCCCTCCGGCTATCACCATGAGCAGGCCCAGCAACTTGCTCGAGAGCGCCGCCACCGGGCCGTCACCGGCCCGCGCAAGCTCCAGCCAGCGATCTGGAACCTCATCTCTCACCGGCTCCAGCGCCACTGGAGCCCCGAGCAGGTGGCTGGTTACCTGAAGTGGGTCGGGGCGGTGTCGGTCAGCTTCTCGTGACTCTACCAGCGGATTCGCCAGGACCGCGCCCATGGCCGCTCACTGTACACCTCCCTGCGGCAGCGCGACAAGCCGCGCCGCTGCAAGGCCACCCGGGGCAGCGCCGGCCGCGGCTGCATCCCGGGCTGTAGCGACATCAGCGAGCGCCCCGCAATTGTCGACTCGAAGCAGCGCTGCGGGGACTGGGAGGCCGACCCGATCATCGGCAAGGCCCATAAAGGAGCCGCTGTCACAATCGTGGAACGCAAGTCGAAGGACCTGCTTGCTCAGACAGTGAGTCGGAAGACCGCTGCCCTGGTGGGTGACGCGATGCAGAACCCGCTGCGGCCCTTCTCGGCCCTGGTCCTGACCGTGACCTGCGATAACGGGAAGTTCGCCGGCCACCTCCAGACCGCCGAGGCGCTCGACACCGACCTCTTCTTTTCCCTGCCCTACCGCTCCTGCGAGCGGGGCCTCAATGAACATACCAACGGTCTCCTGCGCCAGTTTGTGCCCAGGATGTTCCCACGCTGAGGTTCTCTAGTTTCTTGCCGTGGCGGCTGATTCGATTCGCGGAAAGCACTGGCTTTTTCCGGCCGATTCTGGCAGGTCTGCCGACACTGGGGACCTCAGCACTCTGCCGCGGCTGGCTTTCGCGGGTCTGCAGCGCTTCCTCGGGCGGCTCTACCCGCCCCCAACTCGCCCTGCGGACTCCTTCGCCTCCCCCTCCGCTGCTCTGTCCCTAGCGTGGGAAAGTCCTGGTTTGTGCCCAAGACCGAGAACCTGCGCACGCTCGCCCCGCACCGGCTGCAGGAAGCCGTCAACCGGCTCAACCACCGCCCTCGCAAGGTGCTTGGCTACCGCACTCCGTACGAGGTCTTCCGCGACGACTGTCTCGCGGCCGGCATCGACCCGCCACCCGCAGTCCCGAAACCCTGTCCTCTCTGATCCGGGCCGCAACGCGGCCCCTCTCCGACGCACTTCCCCCTCTCGAGCTGGCGGGCCCAGCCCGCCAGCGCCCCTGTGGTCCGGCCGCCTTTTCGGGCCGGATCCTCCTGCCACCCTCGCGTAACGGCCACCCACGGAGCGTCACCTTGACAGCTCCCCCCGCTTGTCTTACTTTGGCAGTAGTTCAGCCACCTACTCCAAGGGCCTTCTTCCCCGCTGTTGCGGTTCAATGTGCAATGGGCGGAGCAGCGATCCCCTCCAACTGCTTCAAGCGTTGCCTCTGCCCACCCTCAAGCGCGCTCCCCTAACCTGAAAACGATTCTGGACCGGAACACTAGTGTCCCGCTTGACGGAGCCGTGATTCCAGTTCCGCAATGCGTGCCTTGTCCGCTTCTCCTTGGGCTTCTAAGCGACGTCGTGCCTCCGCTTCGGCTTCCGCCCGGGCTGCTTGGGCTTCCGCCCGGGCCTCTGAGCGACGTCGTGCCGCCGCTTCGGCTTCCGCTCGGGCTGCTTCGGCTTCCGCCCGGGCCTCTGAGCGACGTCGTGCCTCTGCTTCGGCTTCCGCCCGGGCTGCTTCGGCCTCCGCCCGGGCATCTGCGAGACGTCGTGCCTCCACTTCGGCCTTCAATCGGAGCGCCGCAGCCTTGGTGTTCCGGGGAATCTCATCCATCCACGGATACTCCGTTCCGGTCACCGGGTCCCGGACCCGCACGTTCTCCCCCTCCACCCGCATCTCCACCCCCAGACTCACACTCAACAGTCCGCCTCCCGGCTCCGCCTCCACGTCCCGGTACTCCCCCCGGTGCAGCCGGTGGCCCACCAGCCGTGGCTCCTGCTTCTCCGGGTCCGGCTGGAACCGGAAGTACTCCCCAATCCCCAGCCGCGCGTACAACACCACCTTCTCCTCTTCGTTGTGGGTATGGGTCGACGGCGAGAGCACCTCCAGCGCGAAGTCCGGCGGCTTGCCCTCCTCCCAGATCTTGTACACCCTCCGCTTCCCCAGATCGTGGTCCAGCACCACGAAGATGTCCGGCGCGATGTTCTTCTTCGGATTCCCCTCCTCGTAATACATGAACATGCCGCCCCGCAGCACCACCCTCGGAACTTCGTTGAAGTGGTGGGTGAGAGCGGCGCGCAAGTTGACGATGGCACTGGCCTGTAGGGGGTTTTCCGGCAAGAAGCGACCGTCCGAATCAGGGTAGTGAATGACCTCGGCTAAGACTGGGGCAGGCGGTTCGAGCACGGCCGGGAACGGGCTCTGCCTGATCATGCGGTCATGCGCCATGTCGGATCGACGGGAGCCGTACCCGCAGGTGGCAGTATAGCAGGGGATCGGGACGTATCGTGGGGTCCGGTGGCGGACGCCGAGTGGTCCGGACCGAGAGGCGCCATTCAGCGTCCAGCCAGTACTGCGTCGAGCGGCACCGGCGGTCCAGAGTCTGGTCCAGAACGGTGATGTCGAGCCCTCACTCCTTTCGGAGCGTGACTTGGCCGAGATCACCTCGTCCGAGCTGTATCCCGGCTGGTCTGTCCACCTTGAATCGCCAACGGGTTCAGCCAGCTGCCGAGGGCGCGGAGGCTGTCGACGGGCTCAGTAGTCCGACGCCGTATCAGGCCGAAGTCCCGGGTCTGTTGCAAGTCCAAGCGTAACTGCCCAAGTTCTCGGTCTGAGTCCGCATTTCTAGTAGGGCTTGTGTTGGGACGTGCGCACAGTGCGGCGCGTGGCGGAGACCGGCTGCTGTGGCAGGCCGTCTACTGCCCACTGGGGGGAGGCTGGGGCCAGGCTTACCCGCTCTCGCTGGCCCCTGGAGCAAGGTCTCGATCGGCTTCAGCCCCTGCTTGCGCGCCGTCGACAGCAAACTGCGCAACGTGACGAACTCCCGGGCCCCTTGCAGCGAGTGGAACCCTCCCGAGATCTTCATCCTGCGCAAGTCCTGCTCACCCAGGTTGTTCGTGAACGGCTCGTTCCAATGGAACAGAAAAAGCAACACAGAGGCTCGTCGCCGTTCCAGCCGCAAAGCCAGTCAGTTCATGGCCCGTCGTAACAGGTCGGCCAGTTCATCAGCGCCGCTTGTCTCTGCCAAGTCCAAAGCTGTACGGCCTTCCTCGTCGATCGCGTCCGGGTCGGCTCCCTGCAGCAGAAGCCAGAGAGCGACGCGCAAATCTTGAGCGGAGAAAAGGGGAGGGCTAGCCAGCCAATGCAGGGGTGTCCAACCGTTGCTATCCCTTGCATTCAGATCAGCTGATCTAGCGCTCGGATCATAGGTAGTGCTGATCAGGGCCCCACCGCTGAATCTCTCGTATGGTTGGAGTACTGCATAGTGCATGGGCACTCTCTGCGATTCCTCCTCTCTCGAATTCGGGTCGGCCCCGAACATCCGCAACAGCAACACAGCGGTACTTCCGTGCTCACTGGGCAGCCTCACCGCCTCATGCAAGGCCGTTGATCCGTCGTTACTGCGAGCTTCCGGATCAGCCCCCGCGACGAGCAGGGTCTGCAACGCGCGGTAGCTTGGGTCGTCACCGCGGAGAGCCTCACGCACGGCGGTCTCACCCGCGTGATCCTTCACTTCGATTGATGCGCCTGCTTCCAGCAGTTCTCTCACCACAACGGGATGCCCCCCGATGGCTCCGTAATGCAATGCACGTTCGCCCCCCCAGAGTGTTTCGGTAGCGGTCACATTGGCTCCATCATCGAGCAAGCTTCGGACTTCAGCCAGATCTCCCGCGATGGCCGCCCAATGCAAGGCGGGTACAGTGACAACCCGCGCGACGTGCCTTGGCTGGAGCACCGGGGATTCCTTACTGGATTTCTTGCTATCCGCAGGAGCTGAAAGTGCCAGCGTATCTGGTATATCGGAGTAGTCGGCATCGACGGACAAGGCGTTACTGGCCAGTACTCCCAATGTCGCTGCAAGCACAAGGCTGATAGGTTTCATCATGTCGGATTCTCTTTGCCTCCAATCCCAGAACGTCTGGCCAGATCCGCTAGAGTTCGAGGGAGTACTTGGATAGTGGCTGTCGATCAAGGAGTGTCACGAACCGCTGAACCTCCATCATAGGTGAGAGGGGCGGAGCTGGTGTGCGAGGTGTGAGGATGGTAAGGCGCGGGCGGCGGGGCAGTTTAGGCGATGCTCCGGGGTCGGAGCATCGAGGAGAGTGGTTGACCATGTCTCAGTGGCCGGGGCAGGCGAATTCCTCCAGTAAGGGGGGATTGGGTCGGAGGGGGAATTCTGTGTGACCCGGGTTCAGGTAGGACAGGAACCTCAGCGTTGGGTGACCGAGCGATGCCGGTATCGAAGTAGTCAGGATGTAAGCTTGTGCAGTGTGCGGTAGCCCCCCCTGCCGGTGGTGGATTTGGTCGGTTGCACCCAGCCGCCATGCTGGGTCGGTCTTGAGCAGTTGCTCAGCCTTGGCCACCTCGCCCGGCAGGCCTCTGGCAGGTTCGTTAAAGATTCGGTCGCAGAAGAGGTGGGCCGGGCCAAAGAGACCACGGACGCAAGCGCGGATCCGATCCGGCCGGGGCCCGAGAACTCTTTGCCGCCCTCTCAGCTAAGCGGAGTGGCGCTGGTCGAGGCACCGCAACGGGGCCCGAATCCCCGTGCTGGCGAGCGTGGTGGTCTTCCGACACACTGCCGGAGGCGAAAGATGCGTTGGCTTCGGTTCCACGAGTGTGCAAGCGGCTCCCGGATGAGGCTGGCCAGGGATTGCGTCAGCTTCCCAAGTCCCGCTGCGCTGCTTGGAATCGACGATCGCGGGGCTCTTGCTTATACTTCAACCGCATCGATGACAGCCGTCCCCGGCGGTGCCCGGGCAGCCCTTCTGCGGTCCGGCTTGTCGCGCTGCTGCAGATGCTAGCCGACCTGGGCGAATCCACTTCTTGGGCAGCGAGAAAATGACCAGGACAGTCCCGGACTGCGGCAGGCGACCCGCAGCAGCGGTTCGGGGCTCCTGCGTTGCCTGAACAGCTTGCTGGTGGGGTTCTAGGCCGCTGGGTTGGAGCCTGCGCGGGTCGGCGATGCTCTTGTGGCGGTGCTGTCAGGCCGGTTGGCGGGCCTGCTGGCGGCAATGGCCGGACGGGTCCGCACTGTAGGGGTTTGCGGCAGACGTTGGGTTCGTGCCGCTGGGGCTGGGTGCCGAGGGTGCCGGCCAAGGGCCCTGCTGGTGCATGGTGTGGACCGGGCTGCGCTCGTCGCAATGCAGATGATGATCGGCCCGAGAAGTGGTGGCTGTTCCCACCCGATAGGCCAACCCGGAGGGTGGACAGTGTGCGCTGCCGCACTTTTAGGCGCAACTGGCGGATGGGTCTACAGAACCGGGATGCTTGATCGTCAGGCAGCCACTCTCGCAAGTATCAGCGTTAGCAGCCCTGCCGGGTCTTCGACGTGCAAGGCAACCTGCAGGGCCAGTACAGGCAGACCGAATTCGCTAGTGTCGCCAAGATTCAGGCCGTCTTTCTCGGTTGTTAGAAGCAGGTTGGCACCCGACTCGACAGCCGATTGCCTCAGCGCGAGCCTGTCTCTCGCCGTGTACCGATGATGATCGGCGAACGAACGCTCGAACACCGTTCTGCAACCGTGACGCTGGACTTCACGAAAGAATGACTGAGGATTCCCGATTCCGCAAAACACGCCGACGCGCTTGCCGGCCAGCGATTCGACTGAAGCGGAAAGCCGGGTTTCAAGATCAACAAGGGTCGTTGGGAGCATCGTCGATCGGAAGACAGGTATGTCGGAGTTCTCGCCATGTACAAACCTGCGAATCGGCTCGGTGTCGAAATCGGGCTCGCATCGCGTAAGTAACACCGCATCGGCATGTCTGATCATGGCCGCTGGTTCACGTAGCCGCCCCAAGGGTAGAGTGTAGCCGTTACCGAAGGGCGTCGTTGCGTCCAGCAGCACGAGGTCGAGCGTTCTGTGAAGCTGCATGTGCTGGAACCCGTCGTCCATCACCAGCAGATCGCATCCCCCCCGCTTTTCGATGGCCCGACCGGCTGCATACCGGTCGGAGTGGATCCCAAAGGTGGTATTCGGCGCAGTTACCGAGAAACGACGGGCAAGCATGGCGGGCTCGTCTCCGACCTTGATGGGGTCGGCGTCTGGACCGGCTTCGATCAGGGCCAGATCGCAGGAGCGCAGCCGGCCGTAGCCTCGGCTCAGTACTCCGGCAACATACCCACGCTCCCAGAGTCGCTCCACCAGCCATGCGACAGCGGGAGTCTTTCCTGTTCCACCGGCCGTCAGGTTGCCCACAGACACGACCGGCATATCGAGTTTGCGCCTGACCACTAGACCCGTCGTGTACGCGGACCGCTTGGCCTCCGCGATCAAGCGCCAAAGCGCAGACGGCACATACAGGGCTGTGCGTTGGGCGAGCGAAGGATGTGTGCGGGGAGTGGCGCACCCGTAAAGGCGCATGGCTTCGTTGGCAGCAAGGGCGGTGGCGCCTCGCTGGGAGTCGGCGAACGCAAGACCTTTTTGGCCGATCGCAGCGCGGGCGTGCGGGTCTTCAGTAAGTTTCAGAAAAACAGTTCGCAATTCGTCGGCGCACTGAACTTGCACCAGTCCCCCGGCGGAACACAACCCTGCGGCAATGTCCCGGAAGTTCTGCATGTACGGGCCAACCACGACTGCCTTGCCAAACGACACTGGCTCCAGTATGTTGTGCCCTCCCCACCCGTTCAACGACCCTCCGACGAAGACGAAGTCGGCCCATCGAAACAGCGATACCAATTCACCGACGCTGTCGAGAATCAGCACCGCCGGTAGGTCGACCGAGGTAGACACTGCCAGTCTTGAACGACGCACTACTGGCAAGCGGAGGTCGCGCAATGCGGCTTCCGCTAGGGCGGCCCGGCCCGGATGCCGCGGGGCGACCACAAGCAATGTGCGCTTCTCTTGAGTGACGACCTCTTGGAGAGCAGGGACCAGGGTTGCCTCCTCTCCCTCGCGCGTACTACCGGCGACCAGCATCAGGTCAGGGTTCGCCGAGTCGATGAATCCCTGTAGGTCGGGTGGAATCTGTGGAAGCAGTTCCGCTGGGGGGGCGTCGTACTTCAGGTTTCCGCCGACGATCGTGACCTTGGCGTCGGCACCCGCATCGAGGAAACGGGCGCGGTCGATCTCGGATTGGGCGAGAATCGTCTGGGCGCATTCCAAGACAGGGCGGAACATGCAGCGTAGTCTGCGGTACGAGGGTGCCGAGCGGTCGGAGATGCGTCCGTTGACAATCATCACCGAGGCCCGGTATCGCTTGGCCTGGAAGAAGAGGTTGGGCCAGATCTCGGTCTCAGACACGATCAGCAGACGCGGACCAAGCCTCGAAAACACGCGGCTCACGCACCAGGGCAGATCGATGGGGGCCCGGAACACGGCGGTTGCGACAGTTGCCAGCCGCTCCTCGGCAAGCTTGCGACCGGCTGGGGTCCCGGTGCTGACGTACAGCGGGACTCGTGGCATCCGCTCGCGAAGCGTCTTGAGTAGCGGAAGCGACGATTGGATCTCTCCGACTGAAGCGGCGTGAAACCAAACTGGCGGGAGACGTGTCACATCTCCTTGGATGTCACTCCATCCGAAGGCTTCCCTCACACTCGTCCACGAATGGCCCTTCACGCGACTGCGGACAGCCCAGTACGGAATGATCGCCGGAGCGAGCAGGGTCAACAGCAGGTTGTAGGCGAAACGTGTCAAATGACGGTAGCGTAGAGAATACTATGTCAACACGAAAGCGACAGTTGCGAGTGCTGCTGGCATCGCTGGCGATTGCTTTGGCTTGGGCGGTCCCCGCCCAGGCCCAGTGGCAGGCGAAGACAGCCGACAGGTACCCGGCCAGACAGAAACAGGGTGACCTCATCGTGGCGGTCAAGCCGTTCGTCTCGGAAAAGGACCAAAAGTCTGTCTTCGGGAAAATTCGTCCCTTCGAGCACGGCGTCACTCCGCTACTGGTGGTGATGTCGAATATAGGGACCAACAGCTACTCCCTGGAGAACCTGCAGGTTCGGTTTATCACCGCTGATCGGGAGGGTCTCGAGCCGGTTCGCGGGGAAGATCTGGCTACGTTCAACCCTAAGGGGCACCAGCCGAGCCGCAGAAGCGTCCCCGGTGTTCCGGGCCTGGGGCGGTCAAGAGTAAAGAAAGGGCCTCTGGCTCGTCCGGAAATCATGCGAAACGAGTTTCGTGCACCGATCGTGACGCCCAAGAGCACCGCCAGCGGTTTCTTCTACTTCTGGGTAGGCGATGGAGCCTCTCTGGCGGCCGCGACGGCCTATATTTCTGGTGTGTATGACATGACCAATGGCAAAGACCTGTTCTATTTCGAAATCCCTATCCAGAAGTATCGATAGTCTTGGCCGCAGCCAGTCCGCATGCAGTCTGCATAGACTGGCCGTCGTCGATGTCGTTTCTGTCCCGCGACGGAGAATGGGCGAAGCGATGCTAGACTGTTGAATTCTATGATTGAACTGCACTCTCCAGAAGAATCACGCGACATCTATCAGAAGGCCTTCGACTTCGCTCAAGGACAGGTCTGCTCTCTTGTGGAGCGGGATCCTGGGTTTTACCCCATGTATACCGAGCAGGGGCACTGGCGCCACGGCAAGGAAGCCTGGACCCATTGGTGCGACGGGTTCCTTCCGGGCATGATGTGGATTTTCGCAAAGCGGACTGGGAGTAAGGAATGGATCCGGTTGGCCGAGGAATACAGTGTTCGGATCGAGTCCCGGAAGATGGATCGGAATGTTCACGATCTGGGATTCATCTTTCTTTCGACCTACCACCGCTGGTATGCACTGACGGGTCGCCATGGATTGAATGACGTTGTCGTTCAGGCCGGACGCACGCTGTCCCTGCGATTCAAGGAGAAGGGTGAGTACTTGTCGTCTTTTGTGGGCCCGGAGTCGATCTTTATCGACATCATGGCCAATGTCGGCATTATCTTCTACGCAGCACTGCAGACTGGCGAGCAGGGATTGATGGACATTGCGATGAAGCACAGCTTGACGAGCCGCCGCGTGTTGATCCGCGGAGACGGTAGTTCCTCGCACGAAGGTATCTTTGACCTTGGCAGCGGGCAGTTCCTCCGGCAATCCACGCAGCAGGGATGGCGCTCCGACTCCTGTTGGGCACGTGGCCTCGCCTGGGCAATCTACGGGTTCACCTCGGCCTACAAGCTGGTTCGCAAGCCAGAGTTCCTGCAGACTGCCGAACTGTGCTCGGACTACTTGCTGCAGCATGTTGCTCCGAATGGCATGACCCCTATGGATTTTGATGCGCCAGCGGCGGAACGTCGGGACGAGTCCTCCGCCGCAGCCATCGCTGCGGCAGCGTTGCTGCGTCTGGGCCGGCTGACGCCCGACCGTTCCAGAGGGCTCCTTTACGATCAGGCAGCTCGACGCATGTTGCGCACTCTTGCACAGCCTCCCTATCTGGCTTCCGAGACGCAGGGCTGGGAGGGGATTCTGAAGGAGGGCATCTACCACCTGAATCTCGGCTTGGGAGTGGGTGAGTCGGTAATGTGGGGCGAGTACTTTTTCGTCGAAGCGCTGGACAGGGCGCTGGGTGAGCCGCACAGGGGCATCAGTCCCTAAAGGTTCGCCCATTGCACAGCGAGGTGCAACAGCGGTGAAGAAGGGTCTTGGAGTTGGCTGTCGAGTTGTGGACCCGGTACGGCATCCGTGGTGGGACTTGAGCGGATGAAGGCGCAGCGGACGCTGACCGCGATACTGGAGCGGGTGGGGCGGCTGAGGGAGTGCATCAAGGGAATGGCGCAATATGGCGAGGTGAAGCTGAGAACGGACGAGAGCGGGGAAAGGTGATGGCGGTGATCTGGTGGTGGCCGCCGATACCCGGACCGCGGGCGACGCGCCCGGGAGTCTACAGTCCCCGCTGCAACGACACGAGTTGGGACGGTGAGGAGATGTTGCGTGCGTGCGTGGGCGTGCCGGACATAGAGGCGGTGTTTCGGAGTCTGTATTCGGGGCTGGGCCTGAGACCTGGGCATCTCCGTCAGCCCGAGCGGTTGGCAGTCCACCTGCATCTGGCCGACCAGACGGTACCGATGATCCGGCTGCGGCCGCAGGGGCAACACTTCAGTTGGGTGCCGTTGCGAACCGTGTTCGAGGCGCAGCGGCGGGCGGCGAGTAGGCTGCCGTGCTCCAACAGACAGACCGTGGACGTCAGGAAAACGCAGCCCGGCGTGGCAAGGTCCTGTCCTGAATTCCGCGCTCATTTCATCAGCGCCCATGCGGTAGGGCAACCGGCTGCGGATGCAGCCGGCATCACGGATCCGCCATCACGGCAGGCACCGACTCAGATTTCGAGACTGTGGCACTGGGAGTTACCGTCCGGTTGATCCGATCGGTGTCACCGGACTTCCGAACATCTCACTAGTTCGCGGTTGTCGTGAATCGGATCCAGCTGGGCCAGCCACAGAGGCTACGGCAAGACTGTCCGAAGCGGTAAGCAGAATCTCAAGGACAGGCACGGGAGGCGGAGCAGCTCAAGGATGGCCAGGGGTCCGGTCCAGATCGCGGTGAGCCTGGTGCGACCACTGCAAGCTGGGTGTGTCGGCGGCCGGATTCGGCAGGCCCTGCAAGGTAAGGCAAGAAGATCCCCAACGACAAGTCAGCAAGCCTGTGCCCAAGCACGCACGAGGTTCGGGAGAAATCACCGTCACTTCAAGGTGCCGACATCGAACCTTCAGGAGTCGCTCTCAGCGATCGTCCGCCAACTCGGTGGCGGTCCACCGGTGGTGCTGCAGTTGCCGGCACGCTCCGATTGGGCAACTACCGCTGGCGACTGCACCGCAACCCCTGCGAGCATGCTCGTTCCCGGTCTCTCACGCCAGCTCGGCACGAACCTCCAGCAGGTTCTTCGCCTCGCGCCCGCAGACCACACCGATCAGATGGACCGGCTCGGCGTTGCCCCTGTACTTGTCCGCATAGCCCTGCCTGCGCATCTGGGCCATCGCCGCATCCAGAGCGGCCTCGCTGCCGTCCTCCCCCTCTGCCATCTTGAACTCCAGGACGAAGACCTGCCCGCCGTGACGCAGCACCATGTCCGCCCGGCCGCGCGAGGAGGCCTCCTCCACCCTCACGTCCGCGTCGGCGGCCCGCAGGCACATGTAGAGCAGACTCGCGTACCATGCCTCGTAGCGCGCGAGGTCCCCTGTCATATGCCATAGGTAGGGGATGCCCGAGACCCACGCGCGGAAGGTCTCGCCGAAGCCGGCGAAGTCGTTCGCCTCCAGCAGCGCGCAGAGCTTTTGCCCCCGCTCGACCGGCTCGGAGCCCTCCTGGCCCAGCCAGGCCAGCAGTTGGTCGTTCAGGCTGAGCCGGACCTCGAGATTGGGATAGTCCAGACGGTAGAGGGTCCGATGACCCTCCTGCAGCTCCTCCGCGATGGTCAAGTAGCCGGTCTGGAAGAGCAGCGCCTCGATATGGATGTTGCCGACATCGAACTTCGAGACCAGCGTCCTGTCCGTCAGCCGGCCCTCGATTTCCATCGGGCTGACCGACTTCTCCATCAGCATCCGGAACAGGAAGTTGGGCGACCCGGTCTCGAACCAGTAGGGCTGGAACTTGCGGGTATCCAGCAGCAGGAGCACATCGTAGGGGTTGTAGACCCGCTCTTCGCCCAGCCAGTGGTAGCCGTTGTACCAGGTGCGGATCGCTTCGCGGTCGAGCCCGGCCAGCTCGGGCCCGAAGACCCGGTCCAGGTCCTCCTCCCGGTAGCCGCAGATGGTGGCAAAGCGCGGGTCGAGGCTGATGTCCTTCAGGTTGTTGAGGCCCGAGAAGAGGCTGACCTTGGAGAACATGCTGACCCCGGTAACGAAGACGAAGCGAACATGCTCGGCACTGTCCTTGACGATGCCGTAGAAGGCGCGCAGGTAGTCCCGGTTGGCGGTTGCCAGTTCCGGGTTGTGGAGCACGTCGAGGATCGGCTTGTCGTACTCGTCCACCAGCACCACCACCGGCCGGCCGGTGCTGCTATGCAGCCGCCGGAGCACGTTGCGGAGACGCGTCGGGCCGGAATCGGAGGCCCGGGCCGGCGCGAGATCGTACTCGCACTCCACGCCCTCCAACTGCTCGATGATGTCCCCCTCGATTTTGCCCGGATGGTTGCACTGTCCGCCGAAGCTGAGCCGCACCACCGGGTGCGGCGAGGACCAGTCCCAGTGCGGGTGGATGTCGAGTCCCCGGAACAGCGGTTCATGACAAGCGAACAGGAACTTCAGCGTGTGGACCAACAAGCTCTTGCCAAAGCGGCGCGGCCGGGACAGGAAATAGTAGTCTCCCTGCTCGACCAGTTGCCGGATGAGCGAAGTCTTATCGACGTAGTAGCTGCCGGACTCCCGCAGGCGCCGGAAGTTCTGGATCCCGATCGGAAGGCGCTGGCGGGTCATCACTTTTTCCTGTCGCGACACCGGACCGCATACGAGGCCAGACGATGGGGTGCGCGGAAGGGGTTGCCTGCCTCGCACCGCACACAGCCCCGCTCCAGTGTGTCGCACCGTTGTCTTTCGGCGCTGCCGCAAGGCTGGGTCCCGCTCGCTGACATCATTCTACACTTGGAGGAAGATTGATCTGCTGTGGGATTGCGCCGAGCCTTGGCCATGGATCAGGCGCGCGTCCCGCAATCGTCCGATGCCGCCAGTGCCGAGGGGTACCCCTGGCGCTTAATGATGCATGATCGGTGCGCACATCCTCGAGATTACGGCCGCCATGGTCAGGGATCGGTGCCACCCCCGCCCAGCCAGGAGAGGGGGAGTGTGTGGCGGAAGGTCCGTGCGGTGGCCCCGGTCAGAGAGGACGGAGGTCCGGGGCGTCGGGTGGCGGCCGGATGCCAGCCGCGAGACAGTCAGTGCGGAAGACCTCCTGCAGGGCGGTAGCCAAGCACCCTGCGCGGACGGTGGTGGGGCCGGCCGATCGCTGTCTTCGGCCGTTTCGGGTCGAGTGTGCGCAGGTTCTCGGCCCTGACACGAACTGGCCCCGCAGGTCGTTGATATGTTCGTTGACGTCCAGTCGCAGGAGCGGCAAGGATGGGGCGAGGAAGAAGTCGGTGTCGAGCGCCGGGGTGGTCTGACGGTTGCCGGCGAACTCTCTCCCGTTGTCGCGGGGAAGGGGCAGGACAAGGGCAGGGAAGGGCTGCAGCAGGTTCGGCATCGCAGCACGCACAAGGGCGACGCTCCTCCATGTGGTGGTCAGAGAAAGTAGGCAATTCGACTGCCTTTTCCCGAGCGTGACAGCAGTTCCCTGGTGAGCCTTACCAAGAACGGTGTCGGCTTCCCAGTCCCCTCTGCGCTGCTTCGAGTTGACGATCGCGAAGCGCACGTTGGTGTCCCTGCGGCCCGGGATGCGCCCATGGCCGACTGGGCCCGGGTTGCCTTGGAGTGGCGCGGCTTGCCGCGCTGCAGCGGGCAGGTGTACAGCGATACCCCTGAGCACGGTGCGGACGAATCGCTGGTAGATCCACAAGAAACTGACCGATACAGTCCCGACCCGCCTGAAGCGACCGGCCACTGATCGGGGCGCCAGTTGCGCCGGATGCGGGTCACAGATGAGGATCCAGACCGCCGGATGGAGCTTGTGCGGTCCGGGCGCGGTGCAGTTGAGCGAGTTGTTTGCCCTGCTGATGCTGAAGGCTGGCGGGGCCGGGGAGCGCGGCAGACGGTGGGCTGCCGGTACTGAATCCGAGCACCAATGGCGCTGGCCGCGGCAACCCGCTGGTGCAAGGTGTGGGACTCGCAGCGCTCGTCCGTCGTATGGCAGATGGCGGAATGCCCGAGGCGCGGCAGTTTCCCCCACAAGGTAGGCCCACTTGGACCTTGGACCCCTCCACCTCCGGTTGCATTTCCTGGTGCAACCGACATGGCTAAGTTGCTGCCAGGGAAACCGTGGTGGCTGAGGGAGCAGATCAAGGGAGTGGCACAACGCTACGAGGTGACAGAGAGGGCCAGAGCTGACGGCGGCAACCTGACAGCGGCGGCCAGTGCCGCCATCACGGGCGACGCACCAGGTAGGGTACAGTCTGCGCAGCAACAACACGCGTGGCGACGGCGAGTAGAATCGGCCCGTAGGGCCAGCCGGTACTCGGAATGACCTTCGGATGGACTGTCAGTGCTCGCCAGGGGCTAGATCTGCTGTATCGTGCTGATAATACGACTTGATTCGTGTTCTTGAGTTGGCGATTCATGACGCCCCTTACAATAAACGAGCAGGAGGAATCAGCCATGACGAAGGCGAATCTCATCCTTATCTTGGCGGTGTTTTGCGGGGCTGTATTCGGCAATGATGCCGCGAGTCTCGACGGCATGGTCTCGCAGGACGGTATCAGGCCCAGTGTGTCAATCGGACCCAGCGAGGAGCTCCAGCGAACACTCCGTCTGACCGAGGGTCAAGTTGAGAGGCTCCGGACGATCCACTTCTCGTTGGAGGACGCGATCTTCCCTCTGTTTCGCAAGTACATCGACAAGATCTGGGAGTCGGGCCGCGAATCACGCAAAGATCAACCGAACGAGGCGACGCTGCTCACCATAGTGAACGAGATTGCTCGGATAGACGAGCAAGCGAGAAATGTTGCGACCAAGTACCGAAACATGTCTCGAGCTGTTCTCAACCAGGATCAAATCGAGGTGTTGAAACGACTTGAAACAGTCCTTGCTTCCATGAGCGATGCGCGGGCAGCGGCCGACTTCAATCTGATTGAGGCACGTGCCGACGACGCCGACGGTCTCGGTGTGCTTGGCATGGTCTCGGAGGACGGTGTCAGGCCCAGTGTGTCAATCGGCCCCAGCGAAGAACTCCAGCGAACGCTCCGTCTGACCGAGGCACAGGTCGAGAGGCTCCGAACGATCCACTTCTCGTTCGAGGATGCGATTTTCCCTCTGTTTCGCAAGTACATCGACAAGATCTGGGAGTCGGGCCGCGAATCACGCAAAGATCAACCGAACGAGGCGACGCTGCTCACGATAGTGAAAGACATTGCTCGGATGGACGAGCATGCAAGGCATGTCGCAACCATGTACCGAAACATGTCTCGAGCCGTTCTCAGCCAGAATCAAATCGAGGTGTTGAAACGACTTGAAACAGTCCTTGCTTCCATGAGCCAGGCGCAGGCAGCGGCCGACTTCAATCTGATCGAAGCACGTGCCGACGACGACGATGGATTTGGCGTGCTTGGGCTCGGGAAGGTGAAAGCGAGCAGCGCGTTTCCGGTCCCTTTCGTTGGTCTGCTGGATTCGCGAGACTGAGGTACATCGGGAATCCGGTGAGGTCGCTAGCCAGTCGCCGGGGCTCTATCGCTCTGCGTTGCTGGAGTGGTTTGAGCGGCCGTGTCTGTCTGCAGGATTGACTTGGCCTTTCCCGTGCCAGGATCGCCGAGCGACGCTCTTTGCGGTTAGTGGTCAGATCAAGTTCCGGTTGAGTCGGCCAGCCGTTCGGGCTCAGTTGGATCGATGGTCGGCTGGTCCGGAGTTGGGGGGAAGGATTCTGCCGAGCAGGCGTGTCGAAGGGCGAGTCCGCCCCACCGGGAACGGCCGGATGCCGTGGTGGAGGGGGGCGCGTCACCAACTGCGACCTGTCTGGCTCGAGTGAGGCAGGTATCTCTGTCGGAATGCATACGCCGGTTCGGTAGTTCTGACCGTTGACGGCTCCATGGTCAAGTTCTCCACCCAACAACGATTGTGGAATGCTCCGTGGTTTCGGGTCTGGCATCCGGAACATGGCGAGATCGCCGTCTTGTCCGGGAACCGAGGCATGACCGGCTGGGTTCTCCCGAACTTGATCAGCACTACGGTCTCGTGGCGGACTGCCCCGTTCCAGCCCAGTAAACCTGGCGGTTCCGATGGCCGTTCCTTGCCAGCGCGTCGCCAAGATCGAGTGCCCACGAGTCCACCGGTATCCAACCGGACGAACTGCACGTCGCGGCTCAGATGTCCTACAGTACGAACATGCGCAGGCCGGACTGGTGCGTCGCAGCAGATGTCTGATCTCTATGCGACTCGAACGCGATCAGCATCGCTTGGACTTTGAGGCCGCAGCATGGGCACTTCGCTTGGACAGGTATCGACGTCTCAGGCCGGGCATGGAGTCTTGGCCTGATAGTGGTGCGCCCTGCCGATCGGCTCGGGAGGCTGTCCCGGGGCCCAAACCGAACCGATGACCCCGATTCGAATCTTCATTAGCAGCGTTCAGCGCGAGTTCTCGCAGGAGCGGGAGCATCTGCGCGACTACTTGCGTGGCGACCCCCTTATGCGGCGGTTCTTTCAAGTCTTCCTCTTTGAGGACGTACCTGCGGGCGACTTGCGGCCCGATGAAGTTTACCTTGACGAAGTGGAGCACTCCGACATTTACATTGGTCTCTTCGGGTCTGAGTATGGGGTCGAGGGCAGCGATGGAGTTTCCCACAGAGCGGGAATTTAACCGGGCGACCGAGTTGGAGAAGTACCGGCTGATTTTCCTGAAGTCCGCAGCAGAGAGCGACCGTCACCCCAAGATGCAGTCGCTCATCAGCAGGGCTCAGGCTGGCCTCGTGCGCGGACGCTTTGCCACATTGGCGGGTCTGGTTGCCAGCCTGTATGCTGCACTCGTCCAGTACCTCGAAGCTAGGCAACTCTTGCGGTTCGGACCGTTTGACGCTTCTCACTGCTCCGGGGCCACTCTCGATGACTTGGACATCGAAGGAATGTACCGCTTCATCCGGATAGCCCGGACGGTTCGCCAGTTTCCACTGCTGGATGGGACTCCTCCGGCGGACATGCTGAGGCACTTGAACCTGTTGAATCGGGGGAGGATCACCAATGCTGCGGTGATGCTGTTTGGCAGAGCTCCGCAACGCTTCCTGATCTCTTCAGAAATCAAGTGTGCCCATTTTCACGGAACCGAAGTCGCCAAGCCTATTCCTTCCTACCAAGTGTACAAAGGCACGGTCTTTGCCCTGGTAGACCAGGCGGTGGACTTCGTGATGAGCAAGATCGCCCTCACCGTCGGCACAAGGACGGAAACTGCCCAAGCACCCATTTCCTACGAAATGCCCAAGGATGTTGTTACCGAAGCCATCGTCAATGCGGTGGCGCACCGAGACTACACCGACAACAGTAGCGTTCAGGTCATGCTCTTTGCGGACCGGCTGGAAGTTATGAACTCCGGCCAGCTGTTCCCACCACTCACCGTAGAGAAGCTGCGGCTGCCTCACCAGTCGTTGCCTGCCAATCCGCTGATTGCTGAATCGATGTATTTGCTGGGCTACATCGAGAAGATGGGAACCGGGACCGTAGATATGGTTCGGCGCTGTGCGGAAGCGGGTCTGCCCGGACCCGAGTTCGAGGCAGGCGCGGGCTTCACTGTGCGGATTTGGAGACCGGTAGGTGATGAGAGGCAGATCGGATCTGATCGGGCGTCAGGGCGTGCGACCTCGGCTGGTCCGGAGGGGACGATCCAACCCATGCGTGAGGCTACCCAAGAAGCTGGAATGGCTACCCAGGAAAACGAAGGAGAGCCCGGTCCGAGACCTGCGCAGGAACGCATCGTCGCCCTTCTGCGGAATGCTCCGACGATGACCCGCACGCTGCTTATGCCCCACAGAAAGCAGTTGACTTTTTAGTGTCGTTGTGGCATGTCTAGGACATGCTCGATCAACATTGCATTCTGGAGACCCTCTCGCAGCCCGCCTCGCTAGCGACTCTGCAGGCCCTGCGGGCGCAGGCTGGCGAGGTCAATCGGACCGCCTTCGTGCGTCAGGTGTGCCAAGCCTTCGACTTGCGCGACAGTCGCGGCCAGTGGCAACTGGCGACTTGCAAGCAAGCCTTGCGCGGTCTGGAAGACCAAGGCCATCTCCGTTTGCCAGCGGCCCGTCCCTGTGGCCGGCGCGGACCGGGCCGCCCCCGGGGCCTGGACCAGCCGGTCCCCGCCGCGCAGGCCGTGCCGGCCCGTGTCGCGGACGTGGTGGATTTGCAACTGAGTCTGGTCACGACGGCCGAGCAGCGCCAGGTCTGGAACGAACTCATGGCCCGCGAGCACCCCTATGGGGCCGTCCTCCATGTCGGGGCCCAAGTACGCTATCTGGTTGAATCGGAAAACGGTGTGCTCGGTGCGCTCGGCTTTGCCGCAGCGGCCCTCGCGGTCGCCGCGCGCGACGAATGGATCGGCTGGTCGGCGGCCATGCGCCGCAAGCGGCTGCACGGTGTGCTGAACCTGAGCCGGTTCCTGATCCGGCCTGGCGTACGCTGTGACGGCCTCGCCTCCAAGGTGCTCGGGCTGGTCTTGCGCCGCCTGCCCGCCGATTTCCAGCAGCGCTATCGCTACCGGCCCGTGCTGCTGGAAACCTATTGTGACCCCCGGCAGCATCCCGGTACCTGCTTCCGTGCCGCCAACTGGACCTATGTCGGCCAGACCACCGGACGCGGCCGTTTCGCCGCCCCCGACCAACGTGTGCCGGTCAAGGCCATCTTCGTCTACCCGCTGCAGCGCGACTGGCGGCAGCAACTGGGTGCCAGCGCCCCACCGCCGGCGAAGCCGCTGGAGGCGGGCGCAGGACTCGCCCTCGACGAGTTCGCCTCCAACGAACTGGGCGGGGCGCGCTTGGGGGATGTACGCTGGTCCCAGCGGCTGGTGCAGACCGCGCAGATGCAAGCCGCCGCTCCGATGGCCTCGATCCCCACCGCCGCCCAAGGCCAGCGCGCCGCCATCAAGGGCCACTACCGGCTCATCGACCAGCCGGACGACTCGGCGGTGACCCCCGACAACATTCTCGAGCCCCACCGCCAGCGCACCCTGCGGCGGATGCAGGCCGAGCGGGTGGTGCTATGCGTACAGGACGGCACCGATCTCAATTTCGCCACGCATCCCGGCTGTGCCGGGCTGGGCCTGATCGGCAAGAACCGCGGGGCGGAGGGCACGCTCGGAATCCACATGCATACGACCATGGCGCTGAACCCGGAAGGCCTCCCGCTGGGCCTGCTCAAGATTCAGTATGCGACGCCCGACGGGCAGGCCGAGCCCGGACGACCGCTCGAGGAGCGCAAGACCTTCCAGTGGATCCAGGGCTTGCGCGACTGCGCCGCTGTCGCGCGCCAACTGTCGGACACGCAATTGGTTGCGGTGCTGGACCGCGAGGCGGATGTGCAGGCCCTGTTCGCCGAGCAACGCCAGCTACGGCGGGTCGAGTTGCTGGTGCGGGCCCGGCACAACCGCAGCCTGGGACCCGACCAGCCCAAGCTGTTCGATCACCTCCGGGCCCAAGCGGCCCGGGCTCAGATCGAGATCGAGGTGCCGCGCAGTTCGGCGCGCCGGGGCAGCCGCCAGCAGGCGGCCAAGCCGCTCCGGGAGGCCCGCACGGCCTGCGCCGAGGTGCGCTGGCAGACGGTCGAGTTGCCGCCCG
The DNA here is from genome assembly GCA_965205085.1 of Bryobacterales bacterium. Classification (GTDB taxonomy): domain Bacteria; phylum Acidobacteriota; class Terriglobia; order Bryobacterales; family UBA6623; genus VXMF01. The sequence continues at coordinate 558,262 of OZ242039.1, forward strand.
CCCCCAGCCAGGAACCCTTGCGTTTGCAGTGTGTGCACGTTTGGGAGCGCTCCCCAGCCCCCGCCGGCGAGGCCCTCGAGTGGTTCCTGCTGACCACGCTCCCGGTCACCTCGCTGGCGGATGCCGAGCGCGTCCTGCGCTGGTACCGGCTCCGCTGGCGCATCGAGGACTGGCACCGGATTCTCAAGTCCGGCTGCAAGGCCGAGTCCTTGGGCCACCGCACGGGTCAGCGCATCACGCGGGCGGTCACGATCAAAGCCGTCATCGCTTGGCGCCTGGCGGTGCTGACGCTGCTGGGCCGGGCTACCCCCGAGCTGCCCGCCACGGTTTGCTTCACCTCCCAGCAGTTGCGCGTCCTGCACGACTTCGCGACCCAGCGCCGACTGGACCCGCCCCGCAACCTCGGCCTGGCGCTGCGCACGATGGCGATTCTGGGTGGCTACCAGTACCGCGCCAACGCCCCGCCCCCGGGACACCAAAAGACCTGGGAGGGCTGGAACCGCTTGTCGATCATGAGCGAAGCCTATACCCTGCGCGATTCCTGCGAGCCACCTGCCAGCGTCTCGATCGAGGAGCCCTGACTTCACTTATGGGGCATAGGCAGCCCGCACGAGTCTGGCGTCCGAAATCGGACTGACTCCTGAGGGCATCAAGTACCACCTTGGCCAGCTCCGAAAGGCGGGTCGGATTCGCCACGTGGGACCAACCAAGAGAGGCCGCTGGGAAGTCCTCGAGCCCGGAGGCGATGCCCCGAAGTAGGGCTGCCGAAAGGGCTGGAATGGCTACCCAAGAAATAGGCAGAGCTACCCAAGAAGCCGGAATGGCTACCCAAGAAAACGAAGGAGAGCCGGGTCCGAGATCTGTGCAGGAACGCATCGTCGCCCTTCTGCGGAATGCTCCGACGATAACCCGCACGACTCTGGCGTCCAGGATCGGGCTGACTCCCGAGGGCGTCAAGTACCACCCTGGCCAGCTCCGAAAGGCGGGTCGAATTCGTTATGTGGGACCAACCAAGAGAGGGCGCTGGGAAGTCATCGAGCCCGGGGAGAGGGCGGTGCCACCGAGCTCTCGGACTCGCCCGAAGGCGACGCTCTGAGGTAGCAGTAGGGCTGCCCAAAGGGCTGGAGTGGCTACCCAAGAAATAGGCTGGCCTACCCAAGAAGCCGGAATGGCTACCCAGGAAAACGAAGTAGAGCCGGGTCCGAGATCTGTGCAGGAACGCATCGCTGCCCTTCTGCGGAATGCTCCGACGATAACCCGCACGACTCTGGCGTCCAGGATCGGGCTGACTCCCGAGGGCGTCAAGTACCACCCTGGCCAGCTCCGAAAGGCGGGTCGAATTCGTTATGTGGGACCAACGAGGAAAAGGGCGCTGGGAAGTGCTCGGTCCCGGAGAGAGGGGAGCGCCGCCGCAAGTTGCATCCCGCCAGGAGCCGTCAAGGCGATAACGTGGTGCCGTTGCATCAGGAACTGCGGCGAGGAACGGGGCCAAGATCCAGAACGGCCTGTCGTTCTGGAGAGCCCGTCACGCCTAAGGCCCATCCGATGATCGGCACCGCCTCGCTGCACCGAATACAGCAATGGATCAGGGCCGGCCCTCGTAGGGCCCGGCTTGGGTGGCCACTGGAAGGCTCCGGGAGCGGCAGGGTCGGGTCTCGGTTCGGGCTTGGACACCCGCAACACCGGCTGCCGCCGTAACCGCCTCACCCGTGCTCGATTTGCTGGACCGGGCGAAGTACGGCGACTATGGGCACGGTCCGCCTTACTCGTCACGGCACGGTGCATCGAGTGTCAGCGGGGCATGCGCGGGATTGGCCAATGGAATCGCAGGGTAGAGCGAATGCCTTCTGGACGAAGGGCAACGCCTCGCTCGCCCGTCGTCCAGTTGTTCCATGGGCCTGCCTGCTGCGTCCGGCAGTACCGTTTCGCTGAGGTCAACGGGATTGTTCTGGACGAACCCGCCGTGATCATGAACGGTTGCTGAGCCAACATGAGGGGTTCGACCGCAGTGGCACACTACTTGACCGGCCGGCAACGCGTCGACCCGCTGTGGAGATTCGGAACATCTTCCTGATGGACTGTCGGCCGCCGGTTAAGTTGGTGTACCATTGGTGAAGGGTCTGAGGACGTCTCAGCCCGTGGAACATTTCCCGGGGCCCACCCGGAGGAGATTGCCGTGAAACTCACAACAACCTTGGCCCTTGCCTTGCCGTCGCTTGCCCTTGCCTTGGGCACATCATGTGGCGAAACTGCTAATGTCGCCACCGAGGCGGAAGCCGCAGAGGCGGCTGCCGCGACGCCGGAGCGTGCTAGTCCTCACGAGAGCTCTTCCGGCAAGGTTGGTGAAGCGAACATCACAGTGACGTATGGCAGGCCTTACAAGAAGGGGCGCGAGATATTCGGGGGACTCGTTCCTTTCGATGCGGTTTGGCGGACTGGTGCCGACGAGGCGACGACTCTCGAATCGGACCGAGACTTGATGCTCGGGGATTTGCACGTTCCACAAGGTAAGTACTCTCTGTACACAATTCCGTCTGCCGAAACATGGACACTGATCGTCAATAAGGTGTCTGACCAGTGGGGCACCAATTACGACGAAGCTCAGGACCTTGGCCGTGCCGAGATGTCAGTTGCTGAAGCAAGTGAACTTACCGAGCAACTGACCATTGCGATCGAGGCCGGAGACGGTGCGAACGGCACCTTGAGCATAACTTGGGATATGACCAGCGCTACCCTCCCCATCGTTGCTCATTAGCCGGCCTGACCTTGCGCTAGCCCTATCCGTGTAGACGGAACAAGGGCTGAGCAATATCTCATCCGTGGTGTTCCGGTAGATCGCACATGTCTGGATCGTTCGCGCCTTGCGGAACGAGTCGGCAGCTTGGTGGTGTCCGAATGCCTGTCACTGGTACGATTCAGGGACCGGAGCGAGTTCGGTCGGAGCATCTGTGAGGAGTTTCGTTCGTTGACATCCGCGGCTGCCTGCAGGAGGGCTCTCGTAACTCTGGCCGAATCCCGCTGCTAGCCGAGCGACTTTCAAGCGCGCTACGGCTTCGGTCCCGATCTGCACGAGAAGGGCGGGGCAGAGCACGAGTTGGAGGCGCACCCTTGAGCAACCGATGGCTTTCCTCGCGTCCGGTGAAGAGCGCCAGCCTGCTGGCGGGGTATCCCGGGCAGGAGGTCAACGCCTCCAGTGATCGTGGCGAGAATGAGTTGGCCGGTTCTACCGCCTAATCGAGGCGCCAGCGGAGTCGGAACTGACACCAGCGAACATCCTGGCACCGCACCGCGAGCGCACAGTCCGCACGATCCGCAGCCAATCGACGGTGCTGGCGATCCGGGGCGGCATCGACCTGACCTTCGCACGCTGTCCCGGCAGCGACGGTCTGCAGTTGATCGGAAAGAACCAGACTGGGGCATCGAGGCTGCACTTGACGCTGACGGTGACTGATGCGGGTCTGCCGCTGGGCGTGCTCGCGATGGGGGTTGATCGGGTGCAGAAGCTCCCGGAGGAAGGGGCGAGGCGCCGGAAGACGAAACGATGGCTCAGAGCCTTCAGCGATACTGCCGGCGCGGCTGATGGCAGGATCGAGATCGAGGGGCTGACGGTGGAGCCGAACTCGAGCAGGAAGCAGACTCAGAGTGTGCGCAAGAAGCGGCTGGCCACCTGCGAACTGCGGTTTCCCCGTGTTTCGTTACCGGCGACCACCGGTCCCGACGCCGAGCCGGTAGTCCTGTCGGGGGTCCATATCCGGGAGACCGCGCCGCCCGAGGGCGAAGATCCGGTGGAGTGGTTCCTGCTGACAACGGTCGAGGTCCGGAGCGCGAAGGTGACCGCGGAGATCTTCGGATACTATCTCCAAAGAAGGCGTGTCGAGGATTTCTTTCGCGTCCTGAAATCCGGGTGTCGGGTCGAGTTCCTGTTGTTCCGCACGGCCGACCTGCTGGCGCGGGCAATCACGATCAACGCGGTCATCGCCTGGCGCATCTTGGTCATGACCCTGCTCGGGCCCCAGGTTCCCGATTGTGAACCGCAGTTGATGTTCTCCGACGGGGAGTTGGCCTTCTTGCGCGGTTATGCGAGCTGGTGCGGCCTGACGGAGCCGGACCAGCTCGGGGATGCGGTGGGTCTGGTCGCGCATCTCGGTGGATATCTGGACCGCCGGTACGATCCCGATCCGGGGAACCAGATCATGTGACATAGGCAAACGCGGCTGGCCAGTGCCACGCTGGGGCATCAGATCGGCCGTGAAGCCCGGTGGCGAGAGGGCCGGCGACACGCGCTGAAATCTTGACGTCCTACATTGTGCTGTCCCAGTTAGGTCTACATTCAGGCTGTGTTCTCCGATCGGGCCGTCCATGTGCTTGATCCATATGGCTCCGCAGGCCCGGACGCACCAGCTTGCGGCCCGGGCCGCCTCGATTCGTCTGCTGACGGTTGCCCCAGGCCCGTTCTGCGACAATCTTGTCTCCCCGAGAGAGGGTGCGTCCTTCAGGCCGAACCTTGTCCGTCGGCTGATGCATCGCACAACTCGATACAGCGTTCGCAGTGGCAGTGGAGACGGTGTCCGCCATGGTGCTCGTTCCAGGCGACTGCTCAGGCCCGTATCCGATGGACCGCGGGGTGGTTGCGTCCCCATCTGATCAGAGGGCTCAACCCTATCGGCAAACTCCCGAGACTAGCCTGAAACTTTAACCCGGGGAATTGACGCCTATTCTGATGGCGAACCAATCGTGCCGCCGCTTGCAAGTTCATGAGCAACATCCCTGACCGCCGAAGCCAATCGCCTGGACTGGAACGTGTCCGCCCTCCCGGCGAACGGAAGAAGGTTCTTGGCGATCCGGTGACCAGACCGATTCTCGTGAAGGGCACCGGCAAGCCGGTGTCGGATTCAGGGCGACGTGCGGTGCCATGGTTAGTCGCAGCGGGGCTCGTGCTGGGTATCGGCGTCGTCGAGATCGTTTCGCTTCGGCCGAGCACGCCGACCCTCAAGGATGCCGTCGCCGTGGAGACCGTGACTGTCCAACGGCATAGATTCGTGCGGACCTTTCGAACCGCTGGCACCTTGGGGGCGACCAACTTCGCCGTCATGAGAGCTCCTCGCATGCGTGGAAGTCGGGACCGAGGTGGTGGCGGCGGTGGTGGCGGGGGTGGACTCACGATCGAGTTTCTTGCCGAACCCGGCAGTGCGGTGGAGGCCGGAGACGTTGTCGCGGCGTTCGAGTCGAGGCGCACCGAAGACATGCTCGATAACTTCAGGTCATCCTTGGCGCAGACCAGAAGGCGGTCAGCCAGCCGCGAGGCCGATCTCATCGTCTCGGCGGAAACACTGACGCAGTCTTACCGAACGGCCAAGGGCGAAATGGAGAAGGCCGGCCTTGATCTGGGCACAGCCGAGGTCAGATCCGAGATTCAGGCCGAGATCCTGGCCTTGCGAGCTGAGGAAAGGAAGATCGTCGCCCTCCAGCTGGAACGGGAAGTCGAATTGTCAAGAGCTGCCGATGCAGCGATGCTGGCGAGCTTGCGGATCGATGTGCAGCAGGACGAGAATCGGCTTGCACGGACTGAAGAGGATCTCGAGAATTTGAGCCTCCGTTCGCCCGTTTCGGGTCTTGTGGTCGCTGAGACCTCGTTCCGCGGAGGCAGTTTCTCGCAGCTGGCCGCAGGCGACCAAATCAACTCTGGCTCCCCGTTCCTGCGGGTTGTCGATCTGTCCAGCATGGCCGTGTTCGCAGACGTCAACCAGACCGATACGCAACTCATCGATATCGGAGCCCCCGTCAACGTCCGATTGGACGCTTACCCGGAAGCGAGCTTCGAAGGTCGGGTCCGTTCCGTAGGTGCGATGGCGGTCTCCGGTGGCTCATCTGGAGGCGGCGGCCGCGGCATGCGCGGAGGGGGGCGAGGCGGTTCGACTGGCCAGTGGGTGCGGAAGGTACCGATCGAGATCGAGATCTTCGCCCAGGACGATCGGATCAAGCCGGACTTGTCGGCGAGTGCCGACATCCTTGTGGAGGCGGAAGAGAATGTGCTCGTGATTCCCCGTGCGGCTGTGGCGTCTGTCAACGGAACCTATGTCGCGTGGTTGCAGCAGAATGGTCGCTTCGTGGAGCGTCCGGTTGAGGTCGGATCATTCAGCGATACCGAGGTGACGATTCGGTCGGGTCTTGCTGAAGGTGACGTGATTGCGGCCCATCAACGAGTCTCGGAAATCGAGACCGCCCGGGCCGAATGGAACTGAACCACCCTTGGGCCGGCCTTGTTGGTTGCCCCTCGAAGAACCTCTCGTTCGGATTCGTCTTGCCGGGTCGGCTGGATGACTGGAGACCAAGCCCAGAATGGAGTCGCCGCGGTTGGGGAGTTACGGTCGATCTGCGCCGGATTGAACGATGTGCAGGGGAGTTGGCGAGCAGGTCGAGCCCGGGCTCGACCAGAACCACTGACACTGCGGCTGGTGACGGTCGGATGACCGGAAGTAACCATCCGAAACTACTGCAAGCAAGTGACTTGATTACCCGGTTGGTGAATCGGCTGGCCGTGCTGAACTCGCTCTTGCTCTCCGTAGGTGTCGATGAGTTACCTGCTTGCTGCGAGGTCCGACAAGTCAATCTCCCGAATGCCGGACAATCTGGCCACCGGGCCCGGCGAGCCAATGCCCGTCGGCTGGTGCAGCGTTCGGTGCGGTCACACAAGCTGTGGATTCCGGATCCTCGAATGGCACCGGCACCGGATGCCGCCGCGACGTGATACGGAAGTTCGGGCGGGATGCCGACGCATCGGCGGAACGACTCCGTCCGGTGTGGGCCACGTTCACTGCAGGGTGGATAGCGTGGCCTGGATTCGCTCAATCTGGGATTCGTAGTCGGAGAGTTTCCGGTGCAGCGAACTCACGACATGTTCGGGAGCCTTGACGAGAAAGGCCTCGTTGCCCAGCCTCCCCCGGGCTCCCGTTGCGGCCTTCTCCAGTTGTCCGAGTTGTTTCTCGAGCTTGGCCCGCAGCGCCGCTCTCCGGTCCTGAGGAATCTCGATCCTCAGGTCGAAGCTTGCGGTGTGCCCCATGGCCTCCCCGGGAGCCGCCTTTCCGGGCCTGGCTTGCAAGGTGACTCCGGCAAGCCGCCCAAGGGCGTCGGAGCGTTCCTGGACGACTGCCCTGACGGCCTGATCCTCGCTGAAGACGGTTCCGGTCAGGTTGTCTCTGGGGGGGATGCTCATCTCGGCCCGCAGATTCCGGGCTGTCGAAACGAGAGTCTGCAGGATGGAGACATCCCTCTCGGCGTCACCATCCTCGTCCTCGTTGATCGGTTCGGGGTACGCCGACAACGCGATCGATTGGGGCCGATCAGCAGTGTTCGCGCTCAACCTTTGCCAGAGGTCCTCCGTGATGAACGGCATCACCGGATGGAGCAGGCGCAGGGACCGCTCGGTGGCAGCCAGCATGTTCCTCCACTCATTGGTCAACCCCGAACCGGGGCGAAAGGAGAACTTCTTCAGCTCGATGTACCAGTCGCAGAACTCGTGCCAGAAGAAGTGGTACAGGATTCCGGCCACCTCGTGGTAACGAAATTTCTCGATATGTTCGTTGGCTTCCGCTGAGACGGTTCGAAGGCGGGAGAAAATCCAACGGTCGGCCAGGGACACCTTCCCGCTCTCCTCGTCCGGCAGGGGCCTGAATGTCGTCAGGTCTCGCGGTGTCCACACCTCGGCATCCGCCTTCTCCAGGCTCATTCCGACGAATCGGAGAGCGTTCCAGATCTTGTTGGCAAACGTCCGGTATCCGGCAATGCGATCTTCCTGCAGGACCACGTCCGATCCTTGTCCGGCGGACGCCACCAACGCGAAGCGGACGGCGTCCGTCCCATACTTCTCGGTCATGTGGATCGGATCGATCACATTGCCCTTCGTCTTCGACATCTTCTGCTTGTCCGCATCGCGAACGAGCCCGTGGATGTGCACCCTGGCAAACGGCGCCTTGCCGGTCATGGCGATTCCGAGCATCATCATGCGGGCAACCCAGAAAAAGAGAATGTCGAAACCGGTGTTCAGCAGGGATGTCGGATAAAAGGTTGCGAAGTCCTCGGTGTCATCCGGCCATCCCATCGTTGAGAACGGCCAAAGGCCGGAACTGAACCACGTATCCAGGACATCCGACTCCCGGTGAGAAACCGCCGCTCCGCGTCGACGGGCCTCCCCCTCCGCTTCCTGGGTTGATCTGGCAACGACGATGGAGCCGTCCTCGAGATGCCAGGCCGGAATCTGGTGGCCCCACCACAGCTGTCTGGAGATGCACCAGTCGCGGATGTTGTGCATCCATTCGAAGTAGTTGCGCTCCCACTGCTCGGGTGCGATCCGCGTCTCTCCCCTCTCAACCGCTCGGATTGCCGCGGCGGCCAGAGTCTGGGTCCGGACGAACCACTGGGTTGAGACCCTCGGCTCCACTGGCTGGCCCGATCTCTGGCTCCGCCCGATGTTGTTGGTGTAGTCCTCAACCCGTTCGACGAGCCCCGCCCTCTCAAGGTCTGCAACAATGCGCTTGCGGGCAGCGTATCGGTCGAGTCCCTCGTACTTCCCGCCCTGGTCGTTGATGCGGGCATTCTCATCAAGCACCGTGATGAACTCCAGCCCGTGACGCTGCCCCGCGGCGAAGTCGTTCGCGTCGTGAGCGGGCGTGACCTTCACGATTCCGGTGCCGAAGGCCGGATCGACGAAATCGTCGAGGATGACCGGCAGCCGGCGGCCGACCAACGGGAGCAACACGGTGCGTCCGTGCAAGTGCCTGTATCGTTCGTCGTCCGGGTGCACCGCGACGGCGGAGTCGCCCAGCATCGTCTCTGGGCGGGTGGTGGCCACGACCACATGCTCCGAGTCGGAGCCCTCGACCGGGTATCGCAGATACCAGAGGGAGCCCTGTTGCGTCTCGTACTCGACCTCAAGATCGGAAATGGCTGTCTGGGTGCCCGGATCCCAATTCACCAGGTACTCGCCCCGATAGATCAATCCCTGTTCGTAGAGCCGGACGAAGCACTCCGTGACCGCCCTCGAGAGTCCTGGGTCCATGGTGAAGCGCTCGCGAGACCAGTCGCAACTGGCTCCGACTCGCTTCAACTGGCCAACGATCCTCCCGCCGTAGTTCGCTTTCCAGGCCCATACGTGCTCGAGGAACTTCTCCCGGCCGATCGTGCGTCGTTCGATTCCGCCCTCGGCCAGATGCCGTTCCACCAGCATTTGGGTGGCGATGCCCGCATGGTCCGTTCCCGGAAGCCAGAGGACATTCCTGCCCTTCATGCGCTGCCAGCGCATGGTGATGTCGACCTGGGAGGTTTCGAACATGTGGCCCATGTGGAGGGCACCGGTAACGTTCGGAGGGGGAATGACCAGCGAGAAGACCGGTCTTGTGGATGTGGCGTCGGCTTTGAACAGGCCTTCGCTCACCCACCACTCGGCCCACGCAGGCTCGATGCGCGAGGGGTCGTAGGCTTTGTCTAGTTGCATATAGGAGAGGAGAACTACGGCCGATAAGTCCAATGTACAACAGGCGCCCTGTCGCGGATCCACCGGGCCTGTCCACCCACTGGCGATGGGTGTGGCTCCAGACGCCAGCCGTCGCCGCATTGTCGGCGGCCTCGACTCGCACCAAGCTCGCATCCTGCTTCGCTGGTGCCTCAGGGACGGCTGCGGCAAGGGTTTCCGGGAGAGGATGCGGCCGTTCCGGCAGCCCTGCCGGTGCCGGCAGGGCTGCCTCGGACTGGGGCTTGGCTCGGCGGACACCCAGCACCACACGCAGAGGTCCGGGATGGGGCCCTGTACTGCGGCAGCGGGGATATCATGAAGGCAATGCCGCGGCCCACGGACGTCTTTGAGGAATTGGTTGAACTGCGGCGCACCGGTCAGAAGTGCGCCCTCGCCACGATCGTTGAAGTGGCCGGTTCGATTCCCAGCTTTCAGAGCGCGAAGATGCTGATTCGAGAAGACGGTACGATGGTCGGTACCATCGGCGGAGGTTGTACGGAGGCTGAAGTCTGGCAAGCTGCCAGGGACGTGATCGAGTCCGAGAAGCCGCGCATGCTGCAGTTCAACCTCGGGCAGGATGCGGCCTACGACAACGGACTGATCTGCGGTGGCCGTCTGGACGTGTACGTGGAACCGGTGCTGCCGCTGCCCCGGGCCCTGATTTTCGGGGCGGGCCACATTTCAAAGAGCCTGTCCAGGGTCGCGACACAGGCGGGCTTTGCTACGACCGTCATCGACAACCGCGAGAACTACGCCAACAGGGAGCGCTTTCCGGAAGCGGCCGAGGTCGTTGCGGCCGAATACGAGGATGTCTTTCCACGGCTCCCCACGAACGGTGCCACCTACGCGGTCATCGTGACGCGAGGGCACCGGGACGACATGCGGGTCTTGCGCTGGGCGGTGGGCCAGCCGTTGCGGTACATCGGGATGATCGGATCCAAACGCAAGACGATCGAGGTCGTCAGGCATCTGCGCGACGAAGGTGTGCCCCTCGAACGCCTTTCCGGCATTCATGCCCCAATGGGGCTGGACATCGGGGCGGTGACTCCGGAAGAGATCGCCGTGGCCGTCGTGGCGGAGATGATTGGCTGCAGGCGGAACGCTGAGAGATCGTGGTCGGCCATATCGCTGTCGGTCTTCGCCGCCGGAGTGCCCCGTGCGCTCGAAGCCAGCGGGGCCCCGGCCGAACCGGCGTCGGAGACTGGGGTTCTGGTGGAAGCGAAGTGAAGACGGTGGGGCTGATTCTGGCCGCCGGCCGATCGTCGCGGATGGGCCGCGACAAGGCTCTGCTGGCCTACCGTGGCCGGACATTCCTGAGCAACCTGATCTTCCTCGCCCAGCCCCGTGTCGATTCGGTCATTGTGGTTGTTGGGCACAATGCGAGTCGGGTTGTGCGCGAGATTCCCGACTCCCCGCGCATACGAACCGTCGTGAATTCGCAATACGAACTCGGGATGCTCTCCTCGCTCCAGTGCGGGCTGGCCGAGGCTGGCCGACCGGAGTGGATTCTCTGGATGCTGGTGGACCATCCCGCGGTACGGGGACGAACCCTGGACCAGCTCCTGTGGGTGGCGCGGTCCTCTGACGCTCCGGTGGTGATTCCCCGGTTTGACGGCAAGCGTGGCCATCCGATCCTTCTCTCGCGGAGGGTCGCCGATGAGCTGGTGGCACTTGATCCCGCGCGGAGCCCGCAGGATGTCGTGCGCAACCACTACAGGGATGCGGGTTTCGTCGACTTGCGCGACAAGGGTGTCCTCACTGATGTGGATGCCCCCGGGGACTACGACGCGCTGCACCCGCGTGGCGTCTGCTAGCAGTCCCGGGCCAGTCTGCTCACGCCCTGGACGAGGCCGGCAACTCGGGAGGCGGCAGGGACCCGCGCCACCCTTCCCGCAGCATGTGTGCGAGGCCGTTCACGAGTGATCCGTGTTCGGGTCGGTTGGCTATGTTGCGCATCTCGTTCCGCGATTCCTTGTAGTCGTAGAGCTCAACGGTGCTGTACGGACTGTCGAGGCCGGACCACTCCGTGTACCGGTGGCGGGCGGTGCGCATCGAATACCCCATGCCGGGGCCGATGCCCGGAATGACCCGCGGGTGCTGGCTGAAGACTGCGCGCTTCCAGAGACGCTTCGGGTCAGTGAACAGTCCCTGCCAGCTCGATCCCTCGCGGACATCAGGGAAGGGAATTCCGCACAGGGAGCAGAGGGACGGGAAGAGGTCCACCGACTCCACGAGCGCCGATGTCTTGCGCCCCGCGTTGAGTTGTCCGGGTGCCCGCACGACCAAAGGGGCATGCGTCGCAGCCTCGTAGTTGGAGTTCTTGTTCCAGAGGCCGAGCTCTCCCAGATGGGAGCCGTTCACTCCCGCAACGGCGACCACAGTGCTGTCGGCGAGCCCGTGCCGGTCAATGGCCTCCAGCAGCACGCCGACCTGTGCGTCGATGAAGCTGACGCAGGCGCGATAGGCGCGGATCAACTCGCGGGCCTTCGATTCGGCGATCGGGCCCTCGTCGGGGATGTCGGAGTATGCGCGGATCTCCCCCGAGTCGTGAAGTGCGAAGGACGGGGCATCCCTGGGCGGTTCCGGGGCCTGGGGCGGCCCCCAGGTGCCCCTCGGGTAGAGATTGAAGTAGCGATGGGGGGCAACGTAGGGCAAGCGCGGTCGCTGGAATCCGACCGCGATGAGGAATCGCTCGTGCTTCATCGACCCGATGGCTCCCGCGGCGGAGTGAGCGATATCGACATCCGCCAAGTCGGTTTCCGGACCGTCCCAGACAGCCCAGCTGGCCTGGCTGCTCGGACCGTTCTGGTACGCCTCGCTCCGCCGACGGTCGGCGATCAGGTGCTCCCGATGCGAGGGGGCGGAGTCCTCGGCAGCGGCAGTTCCCCAGTCGGGCCTGCCGGGCGTCCACGGAGCGATGCTCCAGGACTGGATGTCGTCCATCCCTGGCGGGCCGAAGATCCCCCCGAAGGCAGTGGTCTTGTACCCGTACCGCTTGAAATGTCCGGGCAACGTTACCGCGCTGGGAAGCGTTCGCCGAAAGTGCGTGGTCTGGTCATAGACCCGCGTAGTGTCCGGTCGAAGCCCGGTGAGCAAAGAGGCCCTTGACGGGCCGCCGGCGGCCTGCTGGCAGTAGCACCGCAGGAACGTCAGGCCGTGCTCGGCGAGCCGGTCAATGTGAGGGGACTTGACGCGCGCGCTCCCGTAGCAGCCGAGTTCCGTCCTGAGATCCTCGATCAGGACCAGCAGGACGTTCAACGGCGGCGGGCCTGATTCTCTCGGCCGCGCGAGGCCTGACCCGATTCCGGCCAGTCCCGCGAAAGACAAACCTCCCTTTTGCAGGAAGTTACGACGGGACGATGGCGGGCGATCAGTCACGACGAGCCTGCGGCCACGCGAGCGTAGCGCCCGCCGGGCCAGACACGGGTTCTCAGGAGAGGTGCGAGTCGATCGTGCTGGCCAGCCGCTCTTCGGGTACCGAGCCGACGATCTGCTCGACCGGCTCGCCGTTCTTGAACAGTAGCATGGTCGGGATGCCGCGAACGCTGAATCTCTGGGCCGCTCCGGGATTGTGATCGACGTCCAGCTTGCCGACCTTGACCCGGCCGGCATACTTTTCGGCGAGTGAATCGATGACCGGTGCCATCTGACGGCACGGGCCGCACCAGACGGCCCAGAAATCGACCAAAACAGGCTCGGCCGACTGCAGGACTTGCGAGTCGAAGTCGGCGTCGGTGAACGTGAGGGTGTGGGAATCTGCCACGAGGGATCCTCCAATCTCGGGAATTTTCAGGGTATCAGACCGGACCATCCGGCTCGGCGAGGTCACGGGGCCCACCTCAGTCGCGGTCCAGTTGCCCCTTCCATTCGTAGAGGAGGGAGAGCGCTTCGAACGGACTCAGTCTATTCAGCTCGAGGTTGCGGAGCTCCTCGGCAATACTCTCGGGAAATGCCGTGAAGATGGTGGTCTGCCGGTTTGCGTCCGGGGCTGCGGCCGGCAGGACCGCAGCGCGGTCCCCTTGCTCGTGCTGGCACAGGACCTCCTGGGCCCTCGCCAGAACGGCTTTCGGGAGTCCGGCCAGGCGGGCCACCTCGATGCCGTAGCTGCGGTCGGCCCTGCCGGACTCGACCCGGCGCAGGAACACCAGCTTCTCGCCCGACTGTTTCGCCGACACGTGCAGGTTGAAAATCCCCTGCAGCGACTGGGGCAGGGCAGTCAGCTCGTGGTAGTGCGTGGCGAACAGTGTTTTGGCCCGAATCCTGGAACGGATGTGCTCCGCCACGGCCCAGGCGATCGCCAGGCCATCGTAGGTTGACGTGCCGCGACCGACTTCATCTAGCAGGATCAGGCTCCGCTCCGTCGCCGCATTCAGGATCTGGGCAGTCTCGGTCATCTCCACCATGAACGTCGACCGGCCCAGCGCGAGGTTGTCGCTCGCCCCGATGCGAGTGAATATCCGGTCGATGAGTGGAAGGACGGCCTTCCGGGCCGGGACGAACGAGCCGACCTGGGCCATGACAGCAATCAAGGCGGTCTGTCGCAGGTAGGTCGACTTGCCGCCCATGTTCGGCCCGGTAATGATTGCGAGGAGCCGTTCGCTGTCCAGGTAGACGTCGTTCTCGATGAACCGTTCCCCGCGTTCCTCATCGAGCATCCGCTCCACCACGGGGTGGCGTCCTCCCTCGATCAGCAGCTCCGGTCCCGTTGCGAATCGAGGTCGCGTGTAGTCGTACTCGACGGCGGCATGGGCGAATCCGCAGAGAACATCGAGCTCGGCGATGACCGATGCGGTTCGGCGGATTCGCCGGGCCTGTTCCACGATCTCGAGGCGAAGCTGCTCGAAGATCACCGCCTCCTTCCTGCCGATGCCATCTTCGGCATCCAGGACCTTGGCTTCCAGCGCCCTGAGTTCCGGTGTGGTGAAACGCTCGGCGTTCACCAGCGTCTGTCTTCGGTCGTAGTGTGCCGGCACCTTGGAGAGGTTGGCCCTCGAGATCTCGATATAGAAGCCGAACACGTTGTTGTGGCGAACCTTCAGGGAATCGATGCCCGTCGTCTCCCGTTCCCGCCGCTCGAGGCTCGCGATAAAACCGCGACTGTCGTTCTGGATGCTCCGCAACTCGTCGAGTTCATGGTCGAAGCCTGCCGCGATGGCACTGCCGGCGCCAAGCGTCGCAGGCGGCTCGTCCGAGAGCGTGGACGCGATTCTCTCGCACACGTCCTCAAGCGGGTCCGCTCTTGCGAGCAGGTCGCGAAGCCGCTCCCCGGACAGATCCCGGATGTGTTCCAGAACGCGTGGGATCAGCCGCAGGGAGGTGCCGAGGTTGTGGGCTTCCCGAGGTCCGGCTGTCCCCAGTGTGACCCTCGCCAGCAGCCGCTCGATGTCGTGGAATCCACCCAGTCGTTGCCGGATTTCGCACCGCGCGATGGTGGCTGCGCACAGCGTCTCGACCGCTTCGAGCCGTCGCTCGATCTCGGATAGGTCCAGGCTGGGCCGCAGCATCCAGGCGCGCTGCAGTCGCGCCCCCATGGGCGTCGATGTCATGTCCAGGGTGTGAAAGAGAGACAGTCCCGCCTCCTTGTAGAGGGGATTGAAAATCTCGAGATGGCGAATCGTGACCGGGTCGAGGACCATCCAATCCTGCTGCTCGAAGAACGTGGGACTGTCGAGATGATGCAGCGCCGTTCGTTGTGTCTCCTTGAGATAGTGCACGGCCGCGCCCGCGGCCGAGACGCAGAGTTCCCGATTCGCAATGCCAAGTCCGTCCAGGTTGTGGAGGCCGAACGTGGTCAACAGGGTTCGTTCCGCGTACTCGAAGTCGAACACCCACGACTCGATGGAGGTGGTGGTCGGAACCGAACGCTGGTCATCGGGCCCGCCCAATTCTGACCCGGTTGCGAAGGGTGCATCCTGGGCGAGCAGCACTTCCTTCGCTCCCAGTGAATGGAGCATGTCCGGCACGTCGGCCGCCTTGAGCTGGGTGGTGCGGAACTCCCCGGTCGACACATCGAGATACGCTAGTCCCGCCTCGCCCGACCGCGTGTGCACGGAGGCCAGATAGTTGTTCTCGTTTGGCGTCAGGACTGTAAGGTCGCTGGAGGTGCCGGGTGACAGGATCCGGACGATCTCCCGTCGAACGAGCTTGCGCGATGCCTTGGGGCTCTCCACCTGGTCGCAGATGGCAACCCGGTGCCCCTTGCGGAGCAGCTTCGCCAGATAGGTGTCGGCCGCGTGTGCGGGTACTCCGCACATGGGTATGGATCCGCTCTTGCTGTCGCGGCGTTTGGTGAGCGTGATCTCGAGATCCCGCGACGCCTGAACGGCGTCGTCGTAGAACATCTCGTAGAAGTCTCCCAGCCGGAAGAAAAGCAGGCAGTCAGGATATTCCTGTTTTGCAGCGTGATACTGCTGCATGACAGGTGTGCTCGACGAACTAGCGGCCATTCGCAGACCGATTTGACCATAATTATAGTGTGGGCTGCACTTCCGCAGTTCCACGGTCTAGTGAGGAATGCGGACGGATGCGAGGTGGGACTGTGATCGAGGCAAGAAGCCGGCTCGTCATTGGAGTTGTGGTTGGCCTGTGCGCAGGTGTGGCCGCCACCGTCTGGGTTGGTCGGCCGGCCGTCGGGGAAGCGCCCCTTCAGGCTGGTCCGCTGGAAGGTCTGTGGGAGGTCACTGCAGTCCGCAACATCACCAGGAGCATTGACGAGCCGCTTCGCCGCGAGTTTCACTTGTTCAGCAAGTCCCACCAGATGGTGGTGCTTGCCGGCGAAGGGCGTCCAAGGCTGGACAAGTCGTTCAGCGACATGACGCCGGAGGAGATCGCGAGCCAGCAGCCGGTGGGGGCCGGCTTCTACCACTTCACCGTTTCGGGCGACAAGATCGTGAGGACCAATATCCTCGCCCTGTCAGCCCACTACGAGGGGCGGGCGTTCCCCGGTGTATTCAGGGTCGGGGGGGACACTCTCGTGTTGCGGGACAGCCATTCCGCAGACGGGGATGAGCGGGAATGGACGATGCGAAGGGTGGTGCCGCAGTGAACATACCAAGGCACTTCAAGCCCTGCCAGCCGGATTTCACCTTCTTCCGACGCTGCATGGGCGTCGTGGCAATCTGTTGCCGGTTGGGCGTTCTTCCTCTTCCCGCACAGAGCGATGCGACGTTGACGGGAGTCGTCACCGACCCTCAGGACAGGGTCGTGGCGGGTGTGGACCTTCGGTTGCTCCACTCCGGAACCGGTGTGGTTCGGACAGTGGGTACGGGCGGGGACGGCCGATACCTGGTGGCCGGGCTCGAATCCGGCGTGTACTCGATTGAAGTCTCTCACGAGGGATTCCGGCCGGTCGCGGTCTCCGGGATCGAACTCGCAAGCGGAAGGGCGGGGCAGTTCGATGTGCGCTTGGAACTGGGAACCGGGCAGGACTTGGTCGAGGTTCGAGCCGAGCCGCTGCTGGTTTCCACGAACGCGTCGGACTGGGGGGGCCTGGTTCCGGAGGGCAATCTCCGCGATCTGCCGTTGAACGGAAGGGACTTGTATGAACTGTCCGCGCTGGAGCCGGGGGCCACGCTGCCGGCGTCGGCGCGGACCGGACTCGCCCAGGGCATCGGACGGCAGATATCGGTGCTGGGTTCCCGTCCCAACCAGAACAGCTTCCAGCTGGACGGAGTCTATGTGAACGATGCGGCCTCGGCGTCGCCAGCCAGCGCCTCCGGCAACGTGTTGGGCCTTGAGATGGTCCGTGAAGTCCACTTGGTGACGAATCCCTATAGCGCCGAGTACGGCCGAACCGCGGGCGGCGTCTTTACCGCAGTGTCGAGATCCGGTGGCCTGCGGTTCCATGGCAGTGCGTACGAGTACCTCCGCAACAATGCCCTGGACGCCCGCAACTATTTCGACTCACCCGACGCCGGAGCGCCCCCCTTGCGCCGCAATCACTTCGGGCTCCTGCTGGGCGGGCCGGTGGTCGCGGACACAGTGTTCTTCCTCGCGAACTACGAGGGTTTGCGGGAGCGCCGCGCTCGGACGGCCCGGCCCGTGGTACCGACCCCCGATGCCAGACTCGGGAACCTGCCGGACTCCAGGATCAACGTCGCACCGGAGGTGCGCCCGTACCTTGATCTCTATCCCCTGCCGAACGGCCGCGAGTTCGGCGACGGAACGGCGGCCTTCGTGCGGCAAGTCTCGGACCGGACCGACGAGACCTACCTGTCCGGCAAGGCGGACTTCATTCTCGGACCGGACAGCCAGTGGTCCACCCGCTACACGTTCGACGACGCTGCCAGCCGAACGCCGGACGAGATGGATCTGTGGGTGTTTGGACTCGATTCGGCGAACAACTTTCTCCACACGCAGTTCAGACATGTTCACTCTCCCAGGACGCTGTTGACGGCTCGGGCCGCCTTCAGCCGGGTGGACAACTTCGAGAACAGCACGACGTCCGTCCCCGAGAGCCTGTCGTTCGTGAAGGGGCTCCCTATGGGCAGCATCACGGTCAACGGCCTGTCCAACATGGGCGGATTCCAGGCGCGCGCCCGGCCGAGGCGCTTCGCGCTGGAGAGCTACCAGGTGGGGGTATCGGCTGTACGATCGTCGGGGCGCTCGACACTCCGCTACGGCGGAGGGTTCGACCGGGTGCTGTTCGACCAGCGGTCTGACCTGAGCGCTGTGGGTTCGTACACGTTCGACTCGCTGGCCCTCCTCCTGCAGGCGAGGCCACGCATCGCCGAGGTCATGCAGCCGGGATCCGACACGGCCCGGGGCTGGCGCTACAACCAGTATTCCGCCTTTGTTCAGCATGATTTCCGGATCAGCCGTCGGGTGGACGCCAGCTTGGGAGTTCGATACGAAGCGGTCTCTACACCAACCGAGGTTGACGGCAAGGTCGCCACGCTGCGGGACTACGTCAACGACGCCGAGACCACGCTCGGCGGGCCGCTCTGGCGAAATCCATCCCGGGACAACCTCGCGCCGCGGGTTTCGGTAGCTTGGGACCCGATCGGGGACGGGAAGACTGTGCTCAGGGCTGGGAGCGGAATTTTCTTCGATCTCCTGGGAAGCCGTGAACTCACGATCGCAGGTGTCCGGACCCCCCCGCTGTTCAACCGCATTCTGGTATTCGGTCGTCCGCGTTTCCCCGACATCCTGCGAGCAGCGGAAGGCCGCCGTCCGTCAACGTCGATGGACGGGATCGACTACAACCTGAACCAGCCGTATGTAGCCCGCTGGCAGGTCAATCTCGAGCGTGCGGTTGCCGACGACACGATGATTCGCCTGGGCTATAGCGGTGCCCGCGGCATCCATCTCATGGGCCAGCTGATCAGCGTGAACTCGCCGGTGCCCGAGGTGCAAAGCGACGGGCGGCTGTTCTTTCCGCAAGGCAGCCCATACATCAATCCGGCGTTCTCGCGGATCGGGATGCGCCGATCGCAGTTCAACTCGTTCTTCCATGGCCTGACACTGAGTCTGCAGAGCCGCCTCGGCGAGCGTTTCACGCTGCGGGGAAAGTACACCTGGAGCCGGTCGATCGACGAGGCCTCGAACCACACCTTCAACGACTTCGTCGCCAGCGACCAGGTCCCCACCGTATGGAACTACCGGGCCAACCGCGGCCTGTCCGACTTCGACCAGGACCATGTGTTCGCCGCGAGCTTCTCCTGGGCCGTTTGGGACGGGTTCGATTCGCCCTTTCGGCCGGTGCTGGGCGGATGGGAAGTGCACACGCTGATGCAGGCATTGGCCGGTACGCCGTTTGCGCCCCGGGTCGGGTTCGACCGGGCCCGCCTCCGCCCGGGATTCGGCGATGTGGGACAGAGGCCCGACCTGGTTGCGGGCAGGACCCCCGGCGACATCGTGCTGGGGGACCCGAGCCGCTATTTCGATCCCAGCGCCTTTTCCCTGCCGGCCCCGGGTTTCCTCGGAGATTTGGGTCGGGGCACGCTGCGAGGCCCGGGGATTTTCGCCTGGGATCTGGCGTTGCACAAGACGCTTTTTCGTACCGAGCGCCAGAGTCTCCAGCTTCGGGCCGAGGCGTTCAACGTGACCAACCGCCCCAATTTCCAGGTGCCCAGCGGACGGGCTCTGTTTACGGCCCAAGGCGGTCGGATCGGCAGCTCGGGGCGAATCACCGCGACAAGCACCGCATCCCGTCAGGTGCAGGTTGCGCTCCGCTGGGATTTCTGACGTCCCTCGGGAGGTGATATTCCTCGGCGGTCCGGCTGGTTGCTCAACGCACGTGCACGATAGTAGCGACCACGGGCCGGCGGCTGTCTCCGTGCGGGCCACCTTCTTTCTTGCCCCACGACCGCGACAGAGAGCCACTCGGCCCTCATCCGAACCCAATGGCATTCGATTGGTCTGTGGAGCTTTGATCGAGCACCCCAGGAGTCTAGTGTTCCGTCACAGAGTGATGTGCGGGTAAACGGCTGGGTGCGTACAACTGTTATCGGCATCTGGCATTTCGCCGTTCACGCTACAACGACCCAAGTTCTACCCACAAATTAGCGAGTGACGGAGCACTAGTACACTCATAATCAGACGTTTATATCTCAGCAGTTTCCTTGGCGACAGAACTTAGCTTGGGTGTCTTGGCATGACACTGTGAAGGAGGAGCAAGCCCGTGTTGGACCTCTTGATCGCCAAACTCCAGTCCACCACCTTCTTCGGCCACCGCTTGAGGTGTCGGCAGATCGCCGATATCCATGGGGTGGTGCGGATGTTCTCCCAACTCAATTACACGGAACTGGGTCACACCATCTGCACCCAACCGCGCTGGCAGACCCCGAAAGGCCGGAATCGCATTCTACGGGCCCTGCCCATCCTGGATGCCTTGGAACCACTCGGCATCCTGCGCCTGCCCCCCCAGCGGGGCGGAGAGCGGCCCCGTCAGCAGCCTTTCAACTGATCTTAGCCGATCAGGTGTGAGCCTGGCATGCTGACGGCCTGCAGATCGGACTGCGACCGATTGACGCAGCCGCGGTGGGCTGGCTCATGACGGTGCTGGGCGAGGCCGGGGCGGTGTCAGGGGGCGTTCACCTACGCTTTGACGAAGTCGAGCCCAGTCTTGAGTACGCAATTTACTGCCATTGCCCCCATCCTCTCCACCGAGAACGCGCAAGAAATGCTGGCTAGGGGTTGTTGCAACCGAACTGACGGCTCGCGGCTGCGCCATCATCGCGGAGGAGCGGGAAGGCGCGTCTCTTTGCTCAGGACTTGAGATGAATCGAGGGGCGACGCCTTTGGTCTCCGCCGCTTAGACCAGATAAACAAGCCCACGATGCTTCCGAGGGCTCCGATCAGAGTCGCGAACCCCTCGATAGGCTTGTCGAGCATGATGAGTGCCAATGCCCCAATGATGCCGGACACTGTGACCAAGAACGCCATCCACTGGCCCCGGTGTTCCAGCGTGCCGTCCAAGTTCAGCCGGACGGACTGCTGTGCGAGACGATGCTCTTGCTGCTGTTCCGCCATCGTCAGGATGCGATCCGCCGCGCCGGGCAGCGTGCGCTCGCAAGCTTGGAAAAACTCGGGATGGGGTAAAGGGCCCGAAACGCTGATGCTGTGAGCGATCTGGATTTATGTCTCGACGCTTTCCGTAGAGGCGGCCAGTGCCTGGTCAGGATGGAGTTCCAATGCTGGTCCTCCAACTTCCTCGGGATCAACAGGCACCTGACTGGTCGACTTACCTGGACCTCCAGCCTCTCTCTTCACCCGCTCGCGCTTGCGGCGGCGCTTGCTCACCAGAGACACTCCGATTCACCGAACTGCACCAGCGCCTCCTCAATGTCTTTGCCCACAGCGCGCCAGTCCTCGTGGAGCGCATCGGCGTCGGATTGCAGGCCGACTTCTGAATCTTGAGTGCGGTACATCGTACCAGTGAGGTCGAACGCCCGAGTCATCCCGCGAATAAACGGACTCTCCCCTGAAGTGTGATGCCCCACCCCTAGGTGACGCACGACGCTATTCTCCGCCATTTCGGGGTATTCCCGATCGATTGCCGCCAGCAAGTGGCGATACGGTACGAACCGGATCCATCGAGCCGCGCGCTCGAAGTAATCGGCGACGGGGGCCGGAAACGAGGCGAGCGTCGACTCGCCCCGCCGATGCCCGGATTGGGTGAGCGAGTACCGAGGATAAGCTCCCGATGCGTTGATCTGGACATCCCCCGCTGCCACCATTGCCTCAATAACGCTGTAGATGGCCCTGTCGAACGGTCCGTATTGGTACGGTTGGAAGTGGAAGAACGGACCTCCGATCCGCTCGGAGACCACGCGGTCGATTAGGAAGAGGAGCTTCTGCACCCGTATCGGATCGAAGGAGGCTCCGAGTCCGGCCGCAGCGAATGCGGCCGCTACAATTTCCTCGCGATCCCGTCTCATGGCTCGTCTCCCCTAACCCTTAACCCTTGAAGAAAGCGAAGACCGGGGCGGCAGTCACCTTTCGCCTTCCGATCAGGCGGACTTGACCGGGAGGCACTGCAGTTCGCCTAGCCGTCGCACCAGCGCTGCTCGGTATTCCGGTGTCACCACATCCTTGGTGAAGTCTCCGTAGATCGCCGCCATGCTCTGTACCATTCAAGGGATTGGAGTTGATCTGAGGCCCTGGAGATTAGGGTACAACATGGAGACAGGCACCGGGCCGGGAGCAACCAAACCACCCAGCGTCAACGGAACGCTCCGCATAGCCCTGGTGAATCCGCTGGTAGAGCCACAAGAGGTTTAACGAGACCATCCCGGAACGCATCGGGCGACTGGCAGTTTGCTCGGGGCTCCGGTGGTGCCTGAGCAAGTTGCGGATCCTGTTCCAAACTGGTGGGTGGAGCTTGTGCAGGTCGGTGAAAGCTTCGTGGCGGCACTGTTGAGCGAGTTGGTAGGCCTCTTCGTGGCGATAGCCGGGGGGGCCAGCATAGCTCCGGAGTTCGCAGCAGACGGTGGATGGGTGCCGCTGGATCTGAGCGGCGATGGTGCCGACCGAGGCTCCCTGCTGGTGCAGGCTGTGGATCTGCCAGCGCTCGTCGTATTGCAGGTGGCGGAACTGCTGAGGCATGGCGATTTCTCCTCTAGGATAAGCTAATCAGCACCTTAGGCCCCACCCGCCCGCTCTTGCGCTTCCTTGTGCAACCGGCACCGCGAGATGGCGGTTTCGCCCATACGACAGGCCAATATGGACCTTGGATCCCTCCCCTATGGTTGTACTTGATGGTGCAACCGGCGAATCGCTATGACTGCCTCCCGCATCTGCAAGGACGGTATCGCAACCCCGATTTGCCGGCAAGCAATCTTTGGCTAGGATGCCAGATCTTCCGCGCAATGCATGACAATCCGGGTTCACGGCCTGGAATCGTGTCCAGTGGTCGGCCGCTCGAAGTGGCTGGTCAGTTGCTAGACTGGACAGCATGTTGCAGGCGATCGCTCGCGACCGGGACGTCTACGATGCAGTGATTGTTGGCTCGGGCGCTACAGGAGGTGTCGCAGCGTGGCAGCTAGCCGAGGCAGGTCTGCGGATTTGTGTGCTCGAAGCGGGGCCGAAGATCACGGATGCGGACTTCAGTGAGCACGTCATGCCTTACGACCTCAAGTACCGGGGCAACTCTTCGGGATTCGTTGGAGGCATCCCGAAGTCGCCGGAATTGCTGCGAAATCGGCCCATCCAGGGATTGGTCTATGCCTGTCGAGAGTCGAACTACCAGTGGTTCGTGGATGACATAGAAAACCCCTACCAGACGCCGGAAGATCGACCTTTCCACTGGATCCGGATGCGTGTCTTGGGTGGCCGTTCCCTCTCCTGGGGGCGACAGTCGTATCGCATGGGTGACATCGATTTCCACTGTGCGGACCGCGACGGTTACGGAGAGAACTGGGGCATCGATTACAGAGACCTGATTCCGTACTACGAAAAGGTTGAGCGGTATGTCGGAATCTCCGGACTCGAGGAGGGGCTCGAGCAGTTGCCGGACAGTGTGTTCCTCCCGCCGATGGCATTCACCTGCGGGGAAGTGATGTTCCGCAACCGCCTGCGGGCGCGCATGGGGCGGGTGGCCACGATTGGGCGTTCGGCGATCGTGACCGTGCCACACAACGGCCGCCAGGCGTGTCACTACTGCGGTCCGTGCGAGCAGGGCTGTATAACCCACTCGTACTACAACAGCCTCACCACGACGCTCAAGGCGGCCATCGACACGGGCAACTGCGACCTGAGGGTCGACGCCGTCGCCAGCCACCTTACACGAGATCCGAGGACGGGGCGCGCAGCCGGCGTGGCCTACATCGATCGCAACTCGAGGACACCCAGGGAAGTGCGAGGGAGAATCGTGATGCTCTGCGCCTCGACGCTCGAGTCGACAAGGCTCTTGATGCACTCCGCGGATCACGGTCTCGATTTCAATTCCAGCGGTGTCCTGGGCCACTATCTGATGGATCACATCTACCAGGGCGGGGCGGCCGGGCAGCTGCCCGAGGTGGGGATGAAGCCGTGGGCAGGGATGCCTTCTCGCCCGAACGGCATGTACATTCCCCGATTCGTCAACATCGACCGGGCCCATACAAACGGAATGATCCGCGGATACGGGTACCAGGGCAGGAGCGGGCCTTCCTTCGGCCTCTCGGCCAGGGGCTTCGGTGCGGGATTCAAACGGGCTGTTCACGAGCAGGCCGGATGGGGAACGAACATCGGGGCATGGTGCGAGTGTCTTCCGCAGTACGACAACCATGTCGTCCTCAACCGGGAGCGCCGGGATGCGTGGGGTCTCCCGACCCTGGACATCAACTTCGAATGGTCGGGGAACGACCGGGCGCTCTGGCACCATGCCAGGCACCAGGCTGGCGAGATGCTGGAGTCCACGGGACACCAACGGGTCCGCCTGACCGGCGGTCAGTCGGTCGGCGGCTTTTGCATTCACGAGGTCGGAACCGCTCGCATGGGCGAGGATCCCAAGAAGTCCGTCCTCAACCCCTGGACACAGGCTCACGACGTGGACAACGTCTTTGTAACCGATGGTGCCGCATGGGCCTCGATCGGCTGCCAGAATCCGACCTTGACGATGATGGCGATCACCGCAAGAGCTGCCGACTATGTCGTTGCGCAGGGGCGGCAGGGTCGCTGGGGCTAAGTCAATTCACCGTCTCGGAGTCGGCAGACCGCGGTCCGCTGTCCCCGCTTCGCAGGCGAACCATCATTTCGTAGAGTCGCTCCCACGTATAGATTCCCGTCGAGTGGCCGTCGCTCCAGTAAATCTGGATGGCGTATCGACCAACCGGCTCGATCTTGGTCGGGTACACCAGTATCGGCAGCAGGTCCGGTGTCACGATGCGCTTGCCTGTCACCTCGTCGACGCAACTGGCGCACGGGCACGCACCACGCAGGAAGCGGGCGGGATAGATCGCTTCCTCCCCCGAGTTCCACAGGATCTCGACGTCATGTGCCCCGTGTCGCCGGATTTCCCTAGGTTGCGGATGTCCCTGGCCCTGCATGTTCCGTACTTGCAGTGTACCGACGATCACGCCGCCCGCCTCACCGAGGCCGGAGCGGCCGCGGCTGTCCAGGGTGCGGCGTCCTGCTACGGAGCCGGGGCGACTGGTCGAGGGGGCTGCTGACTGAAGTACCGTCGAGCCTCTTGCATTACCCGGGGCGAGAGCGCGATGCTGGAGATCATCGTGGGAATCGACATGAAGCCGTACATTCCGTCGATGAAGTCGATCACCGCAGTGAGCGATGTCACGGCTCCGATGATGATCGCCGACACGTAGATGTACTTGTAGAGGCCCTGCTGATGGGCCCCCACCAGAAAGCCGAGTGACTTCTCGCCATAATACCCGCAGGTGAGGATCGTGGTAATCGAGAAAAACGTCACGCACGTCACGAGGATGTAGGTTCCGAAGTTCGGAAGGGCCTGTTCGAAGGCCGTCGCCGTAACGGTCACACCGCTGGTGCCGGCGTCCGCCCAGGTTCCGGTGGACAGGATGATCAACGCTGTGCACGTGCAGACGAACAGCGTGTCGATGACCGGACCGATCATCGCAACAAGACCTTCCCTGACCGGTTCGTTGGTTCGCGCGGCCCCGTGGGCCAGCGCTTCCGAGCCGATACCGGCCTCGTTCGAAAACGCCGCCCGCCGAACTCCGGTGACGATCACCGACCATACGGCCCCGCCAGCGACGGCACGTCCAGTAAAGGCGTCGTCAAGGATCAGTGACACCATCGCGGGAACGGTGTCGGCGTTCAAGGCGACGATGGTCAGCCCACAGGCAAGATACAGGATGACCATTGCCGGTACGAGGCGCGATGCGATTCGTCCGATGCGCTGGATCCCTCCGACCAACACCCATCCGGCGAGAACCGAAAGCGTCAGACCGATGGCAAGATTGAAGGCTTCAGGTTTCGATGGATCGGCCAGCAGGCCCATGGGAACCGCCACCGTGTCACGCAGGACTTGGATGAGTTGGTTCGCCTGGAACATCGGTAACGTGCCGAACAGGGCGCAAAACGAGAAGAACACGGCCAGCGGCTTCCATTGCCGCCCCAATCCGTGGATGATCGCGTACATCGGGCCGCCCTGAATCGCTCCCCGGCTGTCGGGGCCCCGAAACTGAATCGCGATGGTGCAGGTGAAGAACTTGGTGGCGATGCCTGCGAAGGCACAAACCCACATCCAGAAGATGGCTCCCGGTCCTGCGGTCTGGATGGCAATGGCTACGCCCGCGATGTTGCCCATACCGAGCGTGCCGGCCAGGGCACTGCTAAGCGCCTGAAAGTGAGAAACTTGACCCGTATCGTGCGGATTGTCGTACTTGCCGAGCAGAATCTTGACCCCATGGGCGAAATGCCGAAAGGGAAGCAGCCTCGAATACAGGAAGAAATAGCAGCCCCCGCCGAGCAGCAACGCCAGAACGAAAGGTCCCCAGGCGACCGACGCGAAGTTCGCCATGAGATCGGCGATTGCCCTCATGTTTCCCGACTCTAGCAAAGGAGGTTCGCAGGGCTCGATTGTCGTCAGCCTGCACCAAGGCCGGAACGGCGTCTGGGCTGTCGCACGTCCTCACGGCTGCGGCTCGCTGCAGGCGTTGCCGAACAGCGGACTCGCAACCAGTCCGATCAGTACGCAACTCAGTATGCCGACCGTTCCGTACAGGAAGAAGTGCAGGTCCGTGTGCCGCTGGACCCAGTACAGGACCAGCACGCTCGAGACGGCTCCGGCCATCGCTCCCGGCCCGTTCGCGCCGCGGAAGAAAATGCCGAGCGCGAACAGGCCCGCCAGCCCGCCCCCCAGCAGCCCCATCATCCCCTGGAACGTGTCCCAGAGCGATCCGATGTCGAATGTGGCGAGTGCGGCGGAGGTTGCGGTTGCAAGTGCTCCGAGGCCCGCCGTGAGGCATCGGGCGAGCAGCAGCCGTTTCCGTTCGCTCGAGGTCGGCCGGAACCGCACGAAGAAATCGGTGACCAAGGCCGCGGAAACGCTGTTCAGGCTGCTGTCGAGCGTCGACATCGATGCCGCGAAGACCGCAGCGATGAGCAGGCCGACGACGCCGGCCGGGAGCTGCTGCGAGATGAAGAGCGGAAAGATCGAATCGGTCGGCAGGCCCGGGTCCAACAGGGCCGGATGCGACCGGTAGAAGGCCCATAGGCCCGTGCCGAGGAGGAAGAGTGTCAGGGTTGAGGGAATGATCAGGACGGCGTTGGTCCAGATCGACCTCGCCGCGGCCTTCTCGTCCCGGGTCGTGAAGTAGCGCTGGATCACTGCCTGATCGGAGGTGTACGGGATCAGGTTCAAGAACAGGTTGCCGACTACGACGACCCACACAGCCGTGGTCGTCCAGTCCCAGGTCCAGTTGAACATGTGAAACTTGTCGTAGGAGAGGGCTTCGGCTACGAGTTGCGAGAATCCGCCGTCGAGGCTGGCCAGGAGGATGACCAGGCTGAGCAGCGCGCCGCCATACAGGACAACGACCTGGATGACATCCGTCCAGATCACCGCCTTCATGCCCCCCATCACCGTGTACAGAGTTGCCAGGGCTCCCATGACGAGAATGCAGGCGTGGACGCTGAATCCGGTGACAGTCGCGAGGGCGATGGCCGGCAGGAAGAGAACGATGGACATTCGACCCACCTGGTAGAGCACGAACGACAGGCTGGCGTACAAGCGCACCGGCAGGTTGAACCGGCTCTCGAGGTACTCGTAGGCGCTTGTCATCCGAACTCGCCGGAAATAGGGCAGATACAGGAAAACGACCGGGAAAGCGATCATCACGATCGTCATCTGGAGCAGGAAATAGACCCAGTCGGTCGCATAGACCTTGGCCGGCACGGCCATGAAGCTGATGGACGAGAGTTGTGTGCCGAAGATCGACATTCCGGTCGCCCACCACGGCATGTTTCTCCCCGCCAGGAAGAAGTCCTCGGTCGTCGAGCCCTTGCCCGCGAAATAGACTCCCATCAGGACGAGAACTGCGAAGTAGGCGGTCAGTGCCACGTAGTCCAGTCCTCCAAACCTGGATGGTGGCGTTCTGAGCCTGGCGACGAGGAGACTGCCCGTGCCGACCGACACCGACCGGTCGTGCCATCTGGCGCTCCCCGCGCCCATCACCCCGGCGGGGGGTTCGCCGAGGCTTACCCAGGTGTCGGTGATCGCGTGATAGGCCAGCGCGTCGACGGGTGCGCCCGGTGCTCCGGCTGCCATGACCGAGTGGGACGTCCCCAGCGGGACGGCTGGCCCGAGAGTGGGGGATGGGCTGCTGGCAACCGCCGCCCAACCCGCCTCGGGTGTGAATCGGTAGGCATCGGCAAGGGACGCCGCACTCGCGACGCCGGAAGGTGCCGATGAGGCCCCGCCGAAGAGATACAGAGCCCCTTCCAGTACGTCAACTCCGGGCGAGTGTCGGGCGGGTCCGGGCAAGACAGAAGCCCTCTCCCACGCCGGTTCGGGCGACGCAAGGTTCAGGATCCAGAGGTCGCGGGTCGGCTGCGGCAACGTCGACTGGCGCAGGCCGCATGCGAGATACACGGTCGATCCGATGCAGACCGAACCGGAACGCGACCGAGCTTCGGGAAGGGCGGGCAGTTCCTCATAGACCAGGTTGCGCCCGGCGAAACGCACCCGGTAGGCAGTGTTGAGGTATCCTGCGCCGATTCCCCGCGTCCCGCCCGCAAAGACGGCGAAGGATTCGGCCGAGGTTGCGGTCCCGAAAGCGGCGGCCGCCGGCAATGGCGTCGTGGGCCGCCATTCGGTCTCGGGATCGTCGAGAACCCATGCAGCGGCTGTCGCACGGGTGCCTTCGCCAGTTGCTCCTGGCGACCCTTCGAGGCCACCGGCGACGACGAGCCTGTTGTCGATCACAGCCACGAACGCGCCAGCGCTCCGGGATGCGGGGGGCAGGGATCCCAGGCTGGACCACTCCAGTTCGGCTGCCGGTGCTCCGACGGCGGTGCACCACAGCAACGCCAGTGCGAAAGGCCGCTGTCCGGGCCTCGCGCGTCCGGAGATCAGACTGTATGCCGTTTCCATTGCCCGCGACGGAACAACACGTACCCGATCACCATCCAGGTTGCTCCCGAGATGACCAAGGCGACATAGGCCCCCGTTGCTTCCATGCCGAGCCGGGTCGACAGGTAATAGGCGAGGGGCAGCTGCCAGCACCAGTACACGAAGAAATTGATCCAGGCGGGCGTGCCCGTATCGCCCGCACCGTTGAACGCCTGGCCGAACACCATCGAGAAGCCCGCGAAAACGTATCCCGCACTCAGTATCCGGATACTCTCCACGCCGTGCGGTGCGACCGCCGGGTCGGGCGTGAAGACTTCGATCATTGGCCGTGCGAAGGCCCAGAAAATCACGGCGATCACGCTGAGCATCCCGAAATTGACGAATCCGGTCAGCACCACGGCCCGCTCGGCCCGGTCCGGCCTTTGCGCTCCCAGGTTCTGTCCCACCAGCGTTGCAGCCGCGTTGCTAACGCCCCAGGACGGAAGTATGGCGAAGTGGATCAGCCGCAGGGCGACCGTGTAACCGGCCAGTACCGACTCGCCGAACAGGGCGATGATGCGGGTGACGCCCAGCCACGCAGCCGTCGCCACGAAAAACTGGAGCATGCCCTTCCCGGAGATGCGGAGGAGGCTCCAGAAGACTGCGCGGTCCCAACGGATACAGTTTCCTGCGATGGCCACTCTGGCCTTGCCGCGGAACAGGATCCAGCACTGAAAGATCACGCCCACTCCACGGCTGATTGCGGTGGCCAGCGCCGCTCCTGCGAGCCCCAGACTGGGGACCGGACCAATTCCGAAGATGAGCACTGGGTCCAGAACGATGTTGATGATGTTGGCCAGCCAGAGAGCCCGCATCGCAAGGGCTGCATCCCCCGTGCCTCGCAGGATCGCGTTATTGAGGAACAGCAGGAAGATCGTGACGGAACTGGCGAAGATGATCGTCGTGTACGCTGCACCGGCGACGACGGCTTCCGAGCCCCCCATCCAGCGCAACATCTGCGGAGCCATCAGGGCACCGAACAGACTGATCGGGGCGGCCCCAAGGATTCCCGTCAGGATGGCGTGCCATGCCGCCAGTCCGGCACCGTCGGGATTGCCTTCACCCATCCGCCTGGCGACGGTAGCCGTGGTGCCCATGGAGAGGCCCATCACAATCGCGAAGACAAGGATGATCAGCGAGCCGGTGAGACCCACGGTTGCCACGGCCGCCGAGCCGAGTTTGCCGACAAAGTAGATGTCCACAAGGCCGAACGTGGACTCCATGACGAGTTCGAGCATCATCGGAATCGCGAGCAGCACGATGGCCCGCGACAGGGGGATGCTCGTGTAGTCTTCCCGGGATCCGCGGATTGCGTCCGGTATGGCTTGCCAGAGTGAGGGCGCGGCCGGTTGCGGGTCGGCCGGGCTACCATTCGCTTGGGCGTTGTCCATGTCCCGCTAAGGTTGGGCCCGGAAACCGCTGTACGTCATTGTCCCACGTCGACGATTTACCGGCCCGGGCGGGTCCGTTCGTTTTCGCTGCCGGGCCGGTCAGGTCCGCAAGGCGGTCAGGTTGTCCCGGAGCGCTGGCGGATACCCAGTGCTCTCATCTTACGGTGCAGATTGCTCCGCTCCAGTCCGAGTGCAGAAGCGGCTTTGGTCACGTTGCCGTTGGTCGCCTCCAGCGTCCGCTCGACGAACTCGCGTTCGTACGAATCCCGCGCCTCCCTCAGGCTTGCGAATCCCGCCGTCGGCATGCGCGCTGTCGTTCCGGCCGATTTTCGTGGAGGCAATTCACCGATACCGATTTCCGTGCCCTCGGCAAGAATCACGATGCGCTCCATCAAGTTCTTCAGTTCCCTTACGTTACCCGGCCAGCTTCGGGCCTCCAGCGCCTGGGCCGCCTGCGGCTTGAGTCGTTTGCGCTTGCGCCCATAGGACATCGAGAACTGGTCCAGGAAGTGCTGGGCGAGTCCGGGGATGTCCTCCAGCCGTTCACGAAGGGCCGGGACGTGGAACGGCACGACGTTGAGTCGGTAGAAGAGATCTTCCCGAAAGTTGCCGTTAGCGATTTGCTCCTCGATGTTCTTGTTCGTGGCCGCGATGATCCGGACATCCACCTGGACGGTGCGGCCGGCTCCGACCGGCTCGAACCGCTGCTCCTCGATCACCCGCAGGACCTTTGCCTGGGTGCGGAGGCTCATGTCGCCGACCTCGTCGAGGAACAGGGTCCCGCCGTCCGCAAGCTGGAATCTGCCTGTCCTCGCCCTGCTGTCGGCAAGCAGCGTGCCGGCAGCGTGCCCGAAGAGCTCGCTCTCGATCCGATCCTCCGGGATCGCCGCACAGTTAACAACGACGAAGCGATGGCCGGCCCTCGGACTGGCCTCGTGAATGGCGTGCGCAACCAGTTCCTTCCCCGTTCCGCTCTCCCCGAAGATCAGCACCCGGCCGTTGGTCGGAGCCATCAGGGCGATCTGCTTGCGCACGGCCTGCATCGGTACGCTGTCGCCGATGATCTGGCGGCTCGCTCCGACCTCGTCACGCAGCGACGCATTCTGGACCAGCAGTGCACGATGCTCCGCTGCATTGCGGACGGCGAGCAGGGTCCGGTCGACCGACAAGGGCTTCTCCAGGAAGTCGTGGGCGCCAAGCTTCGTTGCCCGGACGGCACTCTCAACCGTGGCGTGGCCGGATATCATCACCACGACGGGCCGCCGCGAGTCGTCACTGCCGCCGATTCGCTGGAGGGTCTCGATGCCGTCCATGCCCGGAAGCCAGACGTCCAGCAGCACGACTGCATAGTTCCGGACGGCGAGAAGGTCGATGCACTCCTCCCCGGTTCCCACGGAGTCGGCGGCGTATCCCTCGTCTTCGAGTATGTCAGTGAGCGTTTCCCGAATGCCCTGCTCGTCGTCGACGATCAGGATTCTCGCCGTTGGGGGAGGTTTCATTGCATCATCTCTCGTGTTGCGTTCGCCGCCGGAATCTCGATGACGAACCGCGAGCCGGTGGGCTCGTTCGCCTCGACTCGGATAGAGCCCCCGTGGCCGCTGATGACCGTCCGCGTGATGGGAAGTCCGAGGCCGGTGCCCCGCTTCTTGGTGGAGAAGTAGGGCAGGAACAGCTTCTCCTTGTCTTCCGGGGAAATTCCGGGTCCGGAATCGGCCACGGTCACTTCGACCGTGGAGGCGTCCGGGACGGTTCGGGTCGAGATGACGATCTCCTTGACCCAGCAATCCTGCAGGGCCTCGGCGGCATTGTCGATCAAGTTGACGAGGGCCCTCTTGAACGGCTCCGGATCAATCATGGCCCTTGGTCCGGATGAGTCAGCGTGGACGCGGAGGCTGATATCGGGCAGCCGACCGTCGAAAACCGCGATGGCCTCGAGCACGAGTGTGTTCAGATCGGCCTCCTCGGGCTGGATGGCCGGGAATCGAGCCAGAAGCGAGAAGCTGTCCACCAGTTCCTTCAGCGATTCGACCTCGCGCTGGATCGTTGACGCACATCGGGCGAGATGCTCCTGGATTGCGGTGCGATCATCGTCAGCGTCAGCCGACCGGTGTCGTTCCAGCAGACGGTCGATCCTTCCGGCCGCGAGGGCGATCGGGGTGAGAGGATTCTTGATTTCGTGAGCGACCCTCCGGGCGACCTCTTCCCAAGCTTCGGAACGCTGCGCCCGCACTTGTTCTGTCGTGTCCTCGAGGACCACGACGAACCCGTTGTCACGGCCCCCTGGATCGAGGGACGAGACTGTGACAGTCAAGTGCATGGGACGGCCCGAGCGTTCGATTTCGAAGTCTCTTGTCGCGATTCCGGTGCGCCCGGCGCTGCCGAACATGTGCTCGAAGGCCAACCTGTCCTCGCCGTCCAGAAGTTCGGTCACGGACCGGAGGGTTGAGAAGTCCCGAGAGCCCGCGACCCGGCGGGCTGAGTCGTTGAACTTGAGGATCTTCTTGTCAGCATCGACCGATACGACGCCCGGCGTGATGCTCTCAAGGATGGTGTTGATGAAGCGTCGGCGATCCTCGAGTTCCGTGTTGGCCCGCGCCAGGCTCAAGTTGCTTTCCTCCAGCTGGCGCGTTCGGGCCTCCAGCGTGTGCCCCATGCGGTTGAAGGACTCGACCAGGGCAGCGAGCTCGTCAGTGGCCGCCGTGTTCACCCGGTAGTCGAGGTGGCCGCCGGCCAGTTGGCCGGTGGCCCTGAGCAGCGCCTCGACCGGGCGAATGATCTGCATGGACGCAAAATGCGCGAGCCAGACCGCGATGAACATCATGAAAAGCGTGATCATGGCAAGGATGAACACGTTCAGGCGCCATGCCGTGGGTCGCAGAGCCTCCAGCCGTTGCCACTCCTGCACCCGGGACTGCATGAAAGCCACCTCTGCCGCCGTCGACTCCGGCAGTTGCCGCCCCGCGACGACGAAGCCCGTGCCGGACGGTATCGGTGCCGTTGCGTAGAGCCATCCCGACATGACTCCCTGGCCAGGTGCCTCCGCTCCTGGTGTGGGAATCGACCGCAGTCCGGGGGGGACGGCACCCGGGGCGAGCGTCGCCTCCGCCCGCGGCCGGCCGGTTTGGTGAGGAACGACCGCAAGGTACTGCGCTCCGGCGGAATCCAACCAATCCCGCACCAGGTCGGATGCCCCAGGCGGCGGGCCGGGGACAGCAAGCTCGGATCGAGCGGCGATGCGCTCCGCCGTTTCAGCAAGGCTCGCGAGACTTTCCCGCTTCGAGTTCTCCATCAACCGTTCCGCGCTGCGAAGCACGTCGACGGTTGGCTGGGAGAACCACTTGTCGAGGTTTCGGTTGAGCAGGGTGATAGAGAAGTGAACGTGCAGCGCGATCGGGACGGCGCTCAGCGCCAGCACTCCGAGAACCAGCTTGGTCCGAATCCGGGAACCGACAATGCCGGCGCGCCGGTCCAGATACAGCTTGACAAGGTTCCTGAATACCAGAAACCCGAGAGCCAGCGTGCCGAGGACGACACACGTCGACAAGGCCCAAAGCACGAACGTGACGGCCGGACCCTCTGGGCGAAAGCTGCCGAAATCCAGGGACGTCAGCCAGAAACAGAAAGCGAGCAAGACCGTCAGGGGCACTCCCCATGCGGCCGCTACGAGCGGCTTTCTCCGGGCGGGCAACTTCGATCATTCTAGCGAGCGGGCCGAGAATTGGACGCGCGGGCCGCAGGTTGGCACGGGGAGAGTCGTCGAGCCCCGGACCCGGTGCTCATCGGGCCCGTGCCGCCTTGTAGGCCTCAATTTCTGTCGCATCGTATCCAAGCTCGCCCATGATCTCGTCGGTATGCTCGCCCACGGTCGGCGGGACTCGTCGCAGGGCAGGCCGCTCTCCATCGAATCGAATCGGCATCTTCAGGT
Organism: Bryobacterales bacterium; assembly: GCA_965205085.1. Classification (GTDB taxonomy): domain Bacteria; phylum Acidobacteriota; class Terriglobia; order Bryobacterales; family UBA6623; genus VXMF01. The sequence goes on from OZ242039.1 coordinate 592,602, forward strand.
CCCTGTAGTCCGGAATACGGGGGTGCGATTGCGGCTCGAAGATTCGGTTTGAGCGGACCTGGGGGTCGTCAACGACCTGGGAAATATCCTGAATCGGCGAGCAGGGAACCTTGTGGTCCCCGAGCAGTTGTTCGATTTCCTCGGTTCGTAGCCGGCTCGTGCACGAAGCCAGCAGCTTGCGAAGGGTGTCGCAATTCCGGACTCGGGCGGGGTTGTCCCGAAACCTCTCGTCGTCGGCTGCCGCGGGGATTCCGAGTGCGACGCACAGCCTCCGGAAAATCGCGTCCGTGCCTCCACAGATCATGATCTGCCCGTCCCTGGTCGGGAACGCCTCGTACGGAGCCATCATGCCTAGGCCCGTGCCCATGCGCTGTGGCAGGTCGCCACTGGCCAGAAAGTTCATCAGGTGATAGCCGATCCACCCCAGTGATGTGTCGAGCAGGGAACACTCGATGTGCGAGCCGGTCCCGTCCTGGTCACGTTTGCGGAGCGCCGCGACCACTCCCAACGCAATGAGGTAGCCCGACCCGATGTCAACCACCGAGCCACCCACCCTGGCGGGCGGCCCATCCGGATAACCCGTGATCGACATGATCCCGCTGTAGGCCTGCAGGAGTGGGTCGTAGCCGGGCGTGTTGGCGTGGGGGCCTTCCGACCCGTATCCGGTCAGGGACGCATAGATCAGTCGGGGATGCGCTTTCCGCATGTCGTCGACGCCGAACCCGAACCGTTCCAGAACACCGTTGCGGAATGACTGCACGAGCACGTCCGAACGTGCGATCAGGCGCGAGACGACTTCGCGGCCTTCCTTGGTCTGCAGGTCCACCTCGATGCTGCGCTTGTTGCGGTTGAAGGCCAGGAAAATCGGTGCGTCGCCTGACCAGAACGGCGGACCCCACTTCCTGGCAGGATCGCCTCCCGGAGGCTCAACCTTTACGACCTCTGCGCCGAGATCGCCCAAGATTTGGGTGGCCTGTGGCCCGGCGATGTTCTGGCAGAGGTCCAGAACGCGAACTCCACTCAGAATCATCGCAACCGGGATTATATCGAACAGCCACTTTCAGTCTGTGTGCCGTCCTGCCCGGCTGTGCTGCAGGAGATTGATGACACGTGAGATAGCGATCGAACAAGGCTGATTGCACCTGGAAGTTCGAAACCGGATTTCGGGGCGGGTGGGGTCCGGGTAGGCCGACCTTCGCGGGACACAGACGGCTTCTTCACGATTGAGTATAGGACCCATAACGATGTTCTTCAGCGAAGCGCTGGCGATGGCCGCACCGGGGCTTGCGGGAACCTGACCCGGCTTGCTGCCGGGACCTCGCCGATGCTCGCACCGGCCGTCTGGGGACTCATGACAGGATTTCGTGGATTACGTGTCCGTGGACGTCGGTCAGCCGCCGATCAATACCGTTGTGATACCAGGTGAGCCTCTCGTGATCGAGTCCCAGCAGATGCAGCACAGTTGCATGGAAATCGTGTACCGTCGCGACGTGTTCGACCGCTTTCCCCCCAAACTCGTCGGTAGAGCCGTGACTTACCCCTCCCTTGACTCCAGCGCCAGTGAGCCAAACCGTAAAAGCGTTCGGATTGTGGTCTCGGCCCAAGGTTCCCTCCTGGTGGGTGGGCATTCTGCCGAATTCCGAGACCCAGACGACCAACGTCTCGTCCAGGAGGCCGCGGGCTTGCATGTCACGGAGCAGCCCCGCAGTTGGTCCGTCCAGGATGGGGCAGTGACGCTCGTAGTCGGCTTGCAGCGTCTTGTGGGCATCCCAGTTGAGGAGTCCGTCCACTCCGGACGCCCGAGAGGCGCAGAACAGGCTTACGAATCGAACGCCTCTCTCCAGGAGGCGCCGCGCAAGGAGGCAGTTACGGGCGTAGGCAGCCTTGAGAGGGTTCGGATCGTCCGCGCCATAGAGTTCCCTCGTTGCGGGAGATTCCCGATGCAGATCCGCGACCTCAGGTGCCGACAGCTGCATGCGCGCTGCCAGCTCGTATGCCGCGATACGTGCGTGCAGATCTTGTTCGCCTGGATGACGCTCCGCATGGGTTCGGTTCAGGAGGCCGAGGAAGTCTCGCGTAGCCTGATCACTTCGCGCACTGATCGCGGCAGGCCGGTTGAGGTTTCGAATCGGATCCTGCACATTGAACGCTACCGCTTGATGCTGGGCCGGCAGGAACCCCGCCCCCCAGTTCGCCGGTCCAGCGGGAGGAATGCCCCGGATATCAGGTATCGCCACGTAGGTTGGCAGGTTGTCGTTCGCTGAGCCGAGGGCGTAACTGACCCATGCTCCAGACGACGGGAATCCCTCCAGAGTGAAGCCGCTGTTCATCAGGACGCATGCCGGTCCGTGCGTGTTCGTCTTGGACTGCATCGAATGGATGAAGGCGAAGTCGTCGACCAATGCACCCAGTTCGGGCAGCAGTTCCGTGACCATCTTGCCGCTTTCTCCCCGGGGGCGAAAGCTCCAGGGTGAACCCATGAGTGCTCCGTTCTTTCCCTGGAAAGTGACGGTGTCCAGCTCGGCCGGAGCCGGCTGGCCGGACCGCCGTTGCAGTTCGGGCTTGTAGTCCCAGAGGTCGAGGTGCGATGCCGCACCGGGGCAGAAGATCTGAAGGACCCGTTGCGCCTTCCCGGCGAAGTGTGGCCTCGACTCCCCGGCCAAGGGACGCTGGGGTAGCAGTGACGCCAGGGCCGCGCCTTGCAGGCCTGTGACGAAGTCTCCGAGCATGTCCCTTCGAGTCAACGTCACGGCGTGAGGCCAATCCTCCTTGCGGATTCCCAGTACAGCATAAGCAGGTTCGGCACAGAGGCGGGTAGAGCCAGGGTCCCCGAACGGGGGGTTCGCTGGGACTGCCTTGCCGTAAGGAGCTTCGATTTGGGCGGCCGGGAGATGCGGCTGGACGGCGGGTCAACTTTCCGGCTGCTCGATGGGTGGGAATCGACCATGTTCCTCCGCTACACTTCAAGTTCGAGTCAACCGGAACGAACACTTGCCGGCGCCACGACCGGGTCGTCGAGATCGTTCGGCAAGCACAGAGCGACGCATTGCCGGTGTTTCGGAACATCGGGGTGGCTTCCCGCACTTCGATCCAACTGGCGGCTGATTTGTCCCGTTGCGACCGGGCTCTTGCCGCGGCAGGCTCCGCAACTGCCGGGGAACAGCGGGATATCGAGTTGCGGAGTTGTCAAGCTCGACGCGGGCCCGGGTCTGGCCGGCGGGGGCGATTCGTCGAAGCGATGTACAGGAACCTGGTAGTCAGCGCAGTGATCCCAGCCCACAACGAGCAGGACAACATCGGTGCGGTCGTTTCCGACCTGCTGGCGTTGCGTACCGAGACGGGTGGGCGAGTCGTGGATGAGGTGATTGTCTGCGACAACGCCTCCACGGATGCCACCGAGAAACGAGCGAAGGAAGCAGGTGGGCGGGTGGTGTTCGAACCGACATCCGGATATGGCATCGCTTGCCAAGCAGCCATCCAGGCGCTGGGCGAGGCAGATGCCGTACTATTCATCGACGGCGACCAGGCGTTTCACGCGAGGCAGGCATTGGACCTGCTTGCCGCGCTCGAGCAGGGGGCTGACTTGGTCGTTGGTTCCAGAGCGCAGGGGCGCATGGAACCTGGTGCCCTCTCGATGCCCCAGCGACTGGGCAATCGCCTGGCGTCGCTCCTGATCCGCGTCCTTTGGGCCGGCCATGTCACCGACCTCGGACCATTCCGTGTGATCCGTCGAGAATCGCTCAGGAGCCTTGATATGTGCAATGCGTCCTACGGCTGGACCGTGGAGATGCAGGTCAAGGCGATCCGGTCCGGAATGACGGTGGTGGAGGTTCCCGTCGATACGAGGGCGCGTCGATTCGGGCGATCCAAAGTCGGTGGAACCCTCCGCGGTGTGGTTGGTGCCAGCATCGGGATCCTGGGTACGATTTTCCGGCTCTGGTTCCAGCAGGCTCGCTCCCGACGGGGCCAGTAGGACGATATCCCCCCAGATTGCGGTGGTCCGGTGGAGCGCCCGGCGCGAGCCGAGACCGACGAAGCGCATCCAAACCGCCGCGGATCCGGGAACTTGGTTGCACCTGCCGCATCGTGCGGCACCAAATCTCGGACCATTTCTTGGCACTGCGGATGGCACCCGCTGGACCTTGGCCGGTCCAGACCAAGACGTTCACACGCTGTCGCTGGTCAGTCGATTGGGGCGGAAATCCGATACAGGTCCTCACTGCACACTCGCAATGCGTTCTTCAGTGCATCATGCGGTTGGCCGAGGCCGTCGATGAGTCCTGAGTGTTGGCGAGCGTCCTTTCCTGGAACGCGATTGTCCGCATCGATCAGCCCGCAATAGTGCCAACCCACAAAATCGGGACGCGCAAAGGCGCTGCGGAAAAACTCCTCAGTCCACTCAATCCGCTGTTGCAGGCTGTCTGCCACCGGCCCGAAGGGCCTCGGCATTTCCTGGGTGATCATCGTGAAGGCCGAATCGCCGTTGATTAGCGGCTTATCCGAGCGCCGCGCCCAACGGTCCAGTCCAGGCTTCTGGACCTCGTAACGGCCATACATTTGGTAGAAGACGAGATCTGTCAGGCGACTTGTGACCGGCAGGACCGTATCGAGTGCATCGGTATTGGCATTGAGCTTGTCGCCAAGGAAGAGATGATGCGGATCGTAGCGGCGAATCGCGTCCTTGGCGGTTCGGTAGTACCTGTGCACGACCCGCTTGAGAAACTCGATGTTGTCACGAGTCTCGTTCGGGTTCGAGAGGTCTGTCTGGGGACGCCACCCTTCGGCACGAGCCAAGCCGTCAAAGGAATCGAACTCGGTGCCATAGGTTCTGTTGAACGAAGCGATGCGTCCGCCGTACAGATCCTTGGCCATCTCCACATAGGCCTTCTTTCCGGGGGCTGCTTCGGGAAGGTTGCGGAGCCGGCGGGGCCAGCCGATACGCGCTCTCCGCCGGGCTCCACCGATAACGTCCGGGCGCTCTCGGCAATCTTCTTCTGTGAACAGCGGGCAATCTGTCATCGTGTACCCCAACACAAACGGATCGTCCTTGATCGGCAGCGCCCACTGCTTGGCGAGTCGGTCGCAGTGCAAGGCGAAGTCTTCTGCAAAGACATCCCTGAAGTTGTGATCGGGGATGTCGACCTTCCAATGCGGGATATCGACGAAACGGATGGGCTGCAGATACGGCATGGCCGGAGTCGGCGAATTGATTACCGAGAGTGAGTTGTGAACCCCCACAGAATTGAACCCGTACTCACGGCATGTAGCAAGAAACCACTTCCTCAGCGCTGAACCGGATGCCGCGACATCCATGCTGGGCACATCAAGTTGCTCCTTCCAGGCTTGACGGTTGTGGTCCTGATTCCAGAGGTGATGGTGAAAATGGTTGATCCCCCAGCTCAAGAACACATTGCCGTCCGGTGTGACCAGCCACCACCGATCGTCGCGCTCTACGCGAAACGAACCTGTGGCACGGAACCTCTTGCCCGTCCAGCCACCGTATCGATCGAGCCCCGCGCTGTGCCCAGCCGCGGTCACCCGCGGGGGGCTTGCCAATGCAATGCCACTCGCAGCGATGGCCGTGTTGATGATGTCACGTCGGCTCATATGGATTCGCTCAAACAATGACTGGGGGCTGCCGTCATTGGAGCTGGGACCGCGACGGTCAGATGGAGTGATCCCACAATCGGGGCCCGGACCACGGTCCGCCAAAGGCTGGTTTTTGCGACCTGCCACATCGCGCCCACTCTCGGGCTTCTCGTCGGCCTGGCACAGAACGAGCGCCTGGACCCAGCGAAGGTTGTGGTGGGTGGATCGTATGCAGACACGCTGGAAAACCTTTTCGCATCCGTGCACCGGCGTCCGCCCGCCATGACGGCCTCCCGAGTCCGCAATGACAGGGTGTCATTCCGCCGATTTAACACCAGAGACTTTCGGGCCCAAGATGCCGGGATCACCTTGCGGGACCAACCCTCGAACCCGCTAGAAGACATACAGGAACTCATTCGAATTCAAGAGTGCCCGAGTCAACGCATCAAGGCCTTCCGCGCCGACGAAGTTGGAGGCCGTTACCGACTCGGCCTCGGTCGGGTTGCGTCCGTACGCATGCCACCAAGCGACTCGAACCCTGTCGGAATCCGTTCCGTTTGATGCCGACTCGACCAGCCTGGAGAATGACGCTGCCTGATCGAGTACGAATCGGCTGTTCAGCAGGCCGAGCGCCTGTATCGGTGACGTCGTAGCAATGCGTCGAGGAGTTGGAAGGGAGGTCTCAGGACAGTCAAAATCCCCGAGCAGATCCGGCTTGACGGATCGGGCGTGCTGGTGATACACGGACCGGCGGAACGTATCCGCTGCAAACTCCTCCAAAGGATAGTAGGTTGCCACGTTATCGACCGTATAGCGGTAGAGGCGGAATCCTGGCCCACCCATCGCGGGTTGAAGGTTGCCGCTACGGGACAGGATTGCGTCGCTCAGTTCTTCGGCAGACAGCCGCCGTGGGGAGAACCGCCAGAGATACCGGCCGTCGCGATCAACGAGGGACGCCTCCTCGCGGAACCGGCTCGACTGGCGGTAAGCGGACGAGGTGACGATGTCCCGGTGCAGCGGTTTCAGGCGCCACTGATGAGTGTGAATTAGTCTTTCTGCCAGCCACTCGAGCAGATCCGGATGACTTGGCTTGCCTCCGTTTGTGCCGAGGTCGCTGGGGTTCCGGACAAACGGCTCTCCGAAGTGATACATCCACACGCGGTTCACGATCACACGGGCGGTCAAGGCGTTCCGATCAGATGCGATCCAGTGAGCCAGAGCCAGTCGCCGTTCCCCCTCGGGAGCGTCCGGAGCCAGCTCGAATGACTCTATCATTGAGTCGAGTGTGCTGAGACTGCCGGGAACGACTTTAGATCCCCTTGTCATCGGGTCGCCACGTAGCATGACGAACGATCGTTCTCGTGGCTGCTCGAATCGACCGAGGAACGCTGTTCGGGGCTTGCTCAGTCGCCCGAGATCGCGTTCGGCCTGCCGCTTGCGGTTCCTGAGTCTCGCCCAGGCCGCTTTCTCGGCGGACGAGAACACCGCATCCAACAGCAGCTGATCCCGCTCCTCCGGATCGAAGGGCAGGCGGCCGGCCGAGGTTGCGACCGTCTTCCACGAAACTCCGTCAGTCGAAGACTCAACGATGTACGATTCTGGATGCGGTCTGCTGAATCGTCCACCAAATCCACCAAGGCGGTCCGCAGACCACTCCACGCGATCGATCATCTCGACGTGCGGGAACTCGAATTGAACCCAGATCGGCATCTTCCCGGCAGAGATCCAGCGTTTGTCGTACTTCCCGTCGACGAGGTTTCTCGGTGAGTAGGTCTCGGGATTGGCAGTATCAACCCGGGTCGAACTGGCGGAAGCCTGGCTCTCCAAAGCGACGTTCCTAGGGTTGTGTCCGGCAGTCCACACGGCGAACTCGTCCAGGTCAATCTGGCGTCGCCCGGCGGTGGCCCTAGATACCGTCAAGCGGACGTAACGGGCCTCGACCGGATCGAAGGTCTCTGAAGTGCCGGCACTGTCGACGCTGGGGCGGTAGGTCCGAAAAATGTCGTCGCGAAAGGCCTCCACGCGGGCACTGGCACCCTCCTTCAATGCGATCATGTCATTCTCCGTCTCGCGGACCGCATCAGACAGGGATGCAGTCCGAGCACCTAGCGCTGCGATCCGGGCGGGAGAGTCCCACGTTCGCTCGCCGTGCCAAACGCCTGCCAATACAGCTTGAAGCCTGTAGTAGTCTTCGGTCCGGATTGAGTCGAACTTGTGATCGTGGCAACGCGCGCAGTGAACGGTTAGGCCGAGAAAGGCGGACGCAGTGCCCATGACCATGTCGTCCAAATGATTGGCTCGCTTCTGTGCCTCTCCGGCGGGGTCCTGGATCTTGACCGTGTCGTGTGGGCCGGCGACCAAAAAACCGGTTGCCGCCTGCACCTGCGGGTCGTGCGGAGCCACCTGGTCACCCGCAAGCTGCTCGACGATCATCCTGTTGAACGGCTTGTCCTCGTTCAGTGACCGGATGACCCAGTCTCTGTAAGGCCATGCGGTTGTGCGTAGATGGTTCTGCTCGTAGCCGTTGCTCTCCCCGAACCGGACCACATCGAGCCAATGTCGTCCCCACCGCTCGCCGTATGCTGGTGACGCCAGCATTCGGTCGACGAGGCGATAGTAGGCTCCTGGCTCGAGGTCATTGACGAAGTCCCGGATGTCGTCGGGTGTTGGCGGCAGCCCCAGCAAGTCGAAGCTGAGACGCCGGATTAGCTTGAGCCTGTCTGCGGCTGGTGACGGTGTCAGGCCTTTCTCGTGCATGGCGGCCAGCAGGAACGCGTCGATTTCAGAGTTCTGCCAGGAACCGGTCAGGACAGGCACGGACGTCTTGGCTAACGGCCTCAGCGACCACCAGACGGCGTCAGGCACCGTCGGGGTCTCGTCTTCGTCATTTGGAGCACCCGACGCTATCCAGGCCCGGAGAGTGGCCAGTTCCGGTCCCGACAGTGGCTCTCCCACCGGTGGCATACTGGGCTTCTCGCCTCCAGCCATGGCTAGGAGAAGGCTCTCTTCGGGTTTGCCCCTCACCACGGCTGGTCCCGATTCCCCTCCTCGCAACAGGTTCTCCACTGTGCCTACCTGAAGACCCTTCTGTGCCCCAGGGCCTTGATGGCAGACGGCGCATTTGCGCAGCAGCAAGGGCCGCACATCCTTGCCGAATGAAACGGCGTTCGCAATGGCCCTAGGCAATACCATCGTGATCGTTGCGAGTGCAAGGATCGAAACTGCCGGTAGAATCTTGCGTAGCAAAGCGGAGGACCCGTGCTCAACCCGGCAGTTGCGGATGTCTACCGGCCTCAGTGCGTCTTTGTCGAGCCGACTCCGCATTGAGCTAGCTTCTCGATTCCAGTGGTGCTGGCCAGCCCACCTCGTTGTCGAGGGCCACGCTTGCGGTATCGGGAGTGTTACGCGCAGGGTGGCCCAGATTGTGTTCTGACCGATCGGGGCGGTAGATTCTCGATCCGTCTAGCCGAGATTGCCCTGGAGCCTCCCGCATCTGATTCGCCACAGCCAGACCCAACGCCACCATCAACTCAACTTAGCGCCGCCCACGATACCACACCATCACGTCTCGAGCGTTGAACATATCTGAGCGGTCGGTGCTGGTCGGCGTTGTTCGGCTCAGCCTTGGTCACGATCTGACGCACGAATCAGATGGCAACTGGACAGAGAAGTTTGACCGTACCGGAACGGACGATACCGGGGCAGGGAGCATTCCAAGAATTCGTCACATCGGATTCGCCACAAGCCCTGAAACGGTCCGACCGATACTCCTGATCACCCTCGGGTGTTGAAGCGGAACGATCACCGAACATCTGAATTCGGACTCGCGCGCCAATGCACCATGGCCTCTCTGGACTCCGAGATAGCCGTCTCTCGCCGCTCTCGCCGACATACGAGTACCGGTACAGACCAAACGAGATGCTGATCGTAGATCATGCCAACCACCACTCCTTAGAGTCTATCCGGGTTCTTACGTGAGAAACTGCGAATGACATCCTCCGCCGTGGGAGGCGCATCAAAACGTATGCCTATAGTGAAAGACTGGGAATCAGACAACATGGTGCAGATACGATCCGCCTGATCTAGATCTTCATCGACAAGATAGACTGACTGATCGCCACAGACTATCTTCGCCTCGTAGTGTCCCTCAACCTTACCATCCTCCTCGACATCAGCTCCTGCCTCGATTGTGAATTTTCCAGTTCTTCGTAGAGCATCGACCAATGGTCGGAGTTCCTCATCGTAGTCCTCGATGTTGAATTCATTCGCCACTGACATTGACGATGTATCCGATATTTGATCGCCTCCAATACGCGTTATTGGTACGACAATATGCTTGGGAGATTCGATATCAATACCCATCTCTGTAGCGAATACTGACGGCTGGCGACTCCAGTTTCCCTCAAACTCCGAGTAAGTCATTATCACCGATTTGCGAGCTCTAGTCATCGCAACAAAGCATATACGCCGTTCTTGCTCCAGTAGTACTGGAGTCTTGCTTCTAAAGTCTGGAAGGCTCCCCTGAGAGAAATCAGCCAGATACACGATATCGAACTCCATTCCTTTCGCACTGTGGACTGTCGATAGATGAACCGCTGATTGGCGATAGTTCGGCCTTTTGGATCGAATTTGCACTTTGTGAATGAAACCAGTCAGGTCTATATCTCGAGCATTGGATCCCACTATTTGATTGTTGAGATTCCTCCAAGCCATGATATCGTAATTCAGACGATCCATCTGTGTGGGATTTCCGGTGTACTGACTCATGTTTTGTGCGTTCTCAAGTGTCTTGAATAAAGTCTCGACAATGTCCAATACATCATTCTCAGGACTGTTGAGTTGTAGCACCAAGTTGACCAATGTCAAAGCCCACGACGGAGTCAACTTGCTCGCTGTCAGTTCACACCATGCGGCAAGATAAGTGCATTGCTTGTGCTTGGCTAGCATGATAATGTCAGCCATACTGACGCCAATCGAGCAAATCGCCACGAACTCACAGATCACTACGGCCAAATTTAGCTTGCTCATTGGATCTGTGGCTAGCTGTAGGACAGCCAAGAGCCAGCGAAATTCGGGCGTTTTGAAGGAGTCACTCGGCTCGTAGAGATGTACATCAATGTTTCGACGTTTCAGTTCTTCTGCGATCGCAACGACTGTCTTGGTTCTCCTAGACAATACCGCGATCCTGCTGCGGTCTCGGGTGTCATATTGTGCAATATCTTCCGCAATCCAGGAATATTCTTCTGCCTGGCCGTGAAATCGTATGCATCTTAGGTCGTGGCTTAGGTAGCGGCCGGTGGCGGCGCGATACTGCTGTTCCGCCCGTGTTCTTTGGGCAATTCGAAACCGTCGGGAATTATGAGAAACAAGGATGCTCGCGGCTCGTATTATGGTATCGCTGCCCGATCTATGATTCACACTGAGGTAAAAGACCTTTGCCTTGAGCTTGCGTGCAAAGTCGGACATGAACGAGATGCTAGATCCGTTCCACTCGAATATATTCTGATCGTCGTCGCCACCAAACATCACGCCTTGATGCCTATTTCCTAGAAGACAATCTAACAACGCAAACTGCTTTCCGGTGGTGTCCTGAAACTCGTCAATGATCCAGTACCTATATCGGTCCCTATATGTTGATTCCACATCCGGATGATCAGTCAATAGCTTGATTGAAATAGCAATAAGATCGTCAAAACTGATGACATGTTCTGCATCAAGAGCTGATTTGAATGAGAGATTTTCAGGGGGTCTATTGATCGATTTAGAATGTCCCCTATCACCGGCAGATAGTGCTGCATTCCACGCTCTCTCGAGTTGCTCGATATTTGAGGAAATTATGAAGTTCTCTGGAACTCCGACGTGGTGGCCGAACTCCCTCAGTATGTCTGCGCAGAGGCCGTGATAGGTACGGATGGTACATAGGTCTTGATACTTGGGAACCTGCCGGCTAATCCGCCTTCGCATCTCGTCAGCTGCCTTGTTTGTGAACGTTAGTCCCAGTACTCTCGCATCAGATCCATCTTGACCTGTGAGTAGATGGACGGCTCTGCAAATCAGCACATTGGTCTTGCCTGTGCCCGGTCCCCCCAACACCAGGGCGGCTCCGTCCGTCCAATTGACGATCTTGTCCTGCTCTTCTGAGAGATTTGTAGGTCTCTGCTCGATTCCGTAGCTCATTCGGCGTGTTCTCCAATGTAGCAGTGAAACATGATCAGAGTTCTGGGCTATGCTTTTGGGACCCGACGGTTGCCGTAGCAATTGTATCAGCACAGGAGGGGTTCAAGGTCTGGACTAGCCTATCGTCTGGGAGGAACCGCTGTGCCTTGGACGTGACCACGATGCTTACGGGTTCAGCCATCCAGGCAGTGGAAGCCATGCTGGCCTCACTTGCCGCTCAGGTACGCCGCCCCTACTGGTCCCATCTGTGGCCACTATTCCTGCTCCAGCTGGTGTGTCTAGTGCTCTGTCACTGTCGAATTTGCGGGTAGGGCTTGGGTCGGTGTAGCGTGAACGGCGAAACGCCAGCTGCCAAAGACAGTTGTGCGCCCGCGGCCGTTGACCCCAAGATCACCCTGTGACGGAACACTAGGCTTCGCCGTCTGCTGGCACGCCGTTCTACAACTGTGGAGGCTCCGTCGTATCTAGAACCATGCGGAATGCACCATCGCGCCCCTGTTAGGGAATGACTGTTCCAATGTGTTCACAGACTACATGGGCATAGCTTTCTGCCGCTCCATTCCCAGGATCGACGAAATCAGAAAGATCGAGGCTCCCGCCGTCGATACGGTCGAGGATGTCCTCCCGGTCCTTTGAGAGTTCCCGATGGTTCAGGTTCAAGAGCTCGATCATCGCATCGGCCGCGGTATCGCTGCCGGAACGAGGGACAACCTTGCCCGTCAGTAGGAAGCGGAATCGGTGGGCGCACGCGGGATATTCGGGTTCAATGGAGGTGGCCTCGTCGAACCGGCCGCCCTTGGCGTTTCCGCAGGTCTTCGAGATCTGGCCAAGCTCCGTCTGGGGGCCACAACTCAGGAACAGATTTGCCAAACTCACCGAGAGATCCGGGTATGCGGACTGTGGGCGAAAGTGTTCGATAGGAAACCTCCCCGGCCGGTCGGAACGGAGCCGTCGCCCGCAATAAACGCACAGGCCGCGCTGGGCCTCCCGGAGCGCATCGACGACGGAGCGCCGGATGTCGCTCGGAAAGGGATACGAGGGCTGCCAATCGGGGCCATCTAGGGCCAGCCATTCCTGCAATTCGGCCGGCGTGCTCTTGTCGTGGCACCCTCTCATGCGGTGCTCCGGAGTTTCTTCAACCGCCTGCGAAGAACAAGCAGCGTCGGTGCGTCGTCCCTGATTTCCCGCTCGACCTTCTTGAGCGCATCCGTTGCTGCTGGGAAATCTCTTCGGTCAATAGCGGTGTTGAAGTTGCCGATCAACCTGTCGATTGGAGGATAGCGCTCGCTTGCGCCGAGAATCCCTTCGAGCAGGTAGTTGCTGGTCCGTCCTCGTGTACTGAGGGGGACGGTCACTCTCCAGGATCGGCCGGGTGCGTCCTCCTCGATCATGCGGACCTGCGTGCTATCCACACCCGAAAGCACCTGCGGAGAATGCGTCGTTACAATGAACTGGCACGCCTGAAAGACCTTGGTCAGCGTTGGAACGATGCCGCTTTGCCATCCTGGATGCAGGTTGAGTTCGATCTCGTCGATCAGCACTATCGCGGAAATCTCATGTAAAGGTTCACCGGGGGCGAACACCTGAAGGCGCCGCGCCAAGTCGGCAAGCAGGACGAGGTAGCAGCGCTCGCCGCCCGACAGTCTGCTGACATGCACTGGTGTGCCATCGCTCTTGATGAATTGCATTCCTGCGGGCGATGCTGTCGAGTCGTAGGTAACGCCGGAAAAACCGTCGATCCGCGCGACCAGATTTCGAATGGCCTCGAGTTGCGGGTCCCGGTAGTCGCGTTGGCCATCCCTCACCCGGCGGGCCTCCTGCGCATCACGCTTGTCCCACCATGCACCAAGATCGCTGATCGGTCGTTGCCTCGTCTGAAAGGACCTATCCTGAACCGCTTCGGGGTCGAAGAGATTCTTGGAGGCAGGATCAGGGTTGTCGCCTTCCTCCAGTGCCGATCCGCGCTCCTGGCAGAAATAGACGAATCGAAGCTGGGACAGAGCAGGCCTGCTGCTAGATACGCGAGCCATGCCCGGCTGTTTAGCGTCGGGCAAGATCGTGCAATCCACGGTGCCTGTCTCGAGCGCGCCCGACGCTTCGTGTCCAGTCTCGAATTTCGCATGGAGCGTGGAATGCTGCGCCCCCCATCGAATGTCCGATGGTGTCGTGGGAAAGCCCCTTGAGTCTTGAGGAAGGTCGCCGGGTGCGTAGCGCAGAATGGCGACCAGCATCGCCAGTGCGTCCAGGATTGATGTCTTTCCCGACCCGTTTCGGCCGACTATGACAGTGATGTCAGGCTCGAAGCCGATCTCCAGTTCTCGCGTACCGCGAAAATCCGAGATGCGAAGACTGGTGAAACGCATTGTTAACACCTTCTGGATGCCCCTGCCCGAGTCGCCGTACAGGGCGAAACGTCCTCCCGACCGGTCGACATGCTAGCTCCTCGCCCGGTACTGCGGTTGCGCTACCGTGTAGCCTTCTGACCCTACTATGATAACTGCCCCTTGAACGACCGTCCGCTGAACAGTGAGGTGCAATGCTTGGACCCGGGGCCCTTCGATGTGCAAGGGGTGCGATTTTGTCCACGGCTTGGCCTTGTTGGAGGAGTGGACTGACGTTGACTCCCATCAACAGGATCGTCAAGAAGCATCTCCTTCCGGTTTGTAACAGGTCGATGATCGCCGATTCGATTCAGACCCTGCATGATTCTGGTATGTACGACATGATGATTGCCATAGGCCGGGGCAATGCCGAGAAACTGCTGCGCCCACATGGCAACGGCGGCGAATTCGGGCTGCGACGACGGACCGTCCGGCCAGTGCTTGCCCAGTACACTGAACTTTGATGGCCTTCAGCCTGGCATCGGAATACACTCCGCGGGGGGATCAGGCGAGCGCCATCGAACAGCTCGTATCCGGCATCCAGGAGGGTGACGAACACCAGGTGCTGCTTGGCGTCACAGGCTCCGGCAAGACCTACACAATCGCCAAGGTGGTCGAGGCCGTTCAGCGCCCGACCATCGTTCTGGCCCACAACAAGACCCTAGCTGCACAGCTGTTTCACGAGTTCACGTCGTTCTTTCCCGACAACGCGGTGGAGTACTTCGTGAGCTACTACGACTATTACCAGCCGGAAGCGTACCTTCCGGCCAGCGACACGTACATCGAGAAGGAAGCCACGATCAATGACAACCTCGACAAGCTCCGGCTCAAGGCCACGAAGTCGCTATTCGAGCGTCGCGACTGCCTGATCGTGGCGAGCGTGAGCTGCATCTACGGGCTCGGCTCTCCGGAAGCCTACTATGACATGCTGCTCATGCTGGACAAGGGGCAGCAGATCCCGCGTCGGGAAATCGCTCGCCAACTGGTCAAGATTCTGTATTCCCGCCACGACTTGGGGCAACTCGAGCGCGGCTCATTCCGCATGATCGGCGATATCGTCGAAGTGTTTCCAACCTATGACGACTACGCCTACAGGATCGAACTCTGGGGGGACGAGATCGAGGCGCTGTACCAGATTGACCCGCTGCGGGGGCAAGTCCGACAGACTCTCCGGCGCCTGTCCGTCTATCCCGCCACTCACTATGTGATGTCGAATGAGACGAGGCTGCAGGCCATCAACAGTATTACTCGGGAATTGGACCAGCGGTGTGGTGAACTCCTCCGCAACGGCAAGCCACTGGAGGCCCAACGCCTCAGCCAGCGAACCCAGTTCGATCTGGAGATGATCAGCGAGGCCGGCACCTGTCACGGCATCGAGAACTACTCCCGCCATTTTTCGGATCGCAAGGCGGGTGAACCACCCCCGACTCTGCTCGACTACTTGCCCCCGGACACCGTGATGTTCATCGACGAGTGTCATCAGACCATTCCCCAGTTGAGGGCGATGTACCAAGGGGACCGCTCGCGGAAAGAGAACCTCGTTGAGCATGGTTTCCGCCTGCCTAGCGCCCTCGACAACCGGCCCCTGAGGTTCGAGGAGTTCGAGGAACGGACGCTACAGGTGATCTACGTCTCCGCGACACCGCGTCCGTACGAGTTGACCAAATCGGCGGGCGTCATCGCTGAGCAGGTGATTCGCCCGACCGGACTGCTCGACCCCAAAGTCGAAATACGCCCCGTTCGAGGACAGGTAGACGACCTGCTCAACGAGATTCGTGCTCGCGCGGCTGCGGGCGAGCGGGTCCTTGTGACGACACTCACCAAGAGGATGGCGGAAGATCTGTCCGAATACTATGCCGAAGCCGGCGTACGGTGCCGCTACCTGCACGCCGAGGTGGACACGCTGGAGCGTGTCAAGATTCTGAGGGATCTCCGGCGGGGTGAGTTTGACCTCTTGGTGGGAATCAACCTCCTGCGCGAAGGGCTCGATCTGCCCGAGGTTTCCCTCGTGGCGATCCTTGATGCCGACAAGGAGGGCTTCCTCCGTTCGGCCGGGTCGCTGATCCAGACGATGGGGCGGGCAGCACGAAACCTGAACGGAACTGCAATCCTTTACGCCGACCGAATGACCGACAGCATGCGTCAGGCGATCGCCGAGACCAACCGGCGTCGCACGATCCAACAGCAGTACAATGACGCCCACGGGATCACCCCCGAAACGATCATCAAGCCTGTCGACATGTCGCTGGCCCGTATCATTGACGCCGACTACGTCGATGTTCCGAAGGATGACGATCCGACCGTCGTTCCCCAGAGTCAGGAGGAATGCGACATGTTGGTCGCGGAACTTGAGGGCAAAATGAGGGAAGCGGCTGCGAAGTTCGAGTTCGAGAAGGCGGCGCAGTACCGGGACAGGATGCGCGCTATCAAGACCGAGTTCCAGTCGGAGGTTTCTCTGGTGGGTGGCGCTTGATGGGCAACATCGTCGGAAACCCGGCCTGGAAGTCGACCGCGAAACATGGGGCAGAGCCAGATGTTGGGTGGATACCAGTCCTCGGAACCGAGCGCTACGTCGGAAAGGGTGTGCCGTGAGTGCTGGCGTGAGTGAGATGCTCAAGGGCAAGGCGGTTCTGCTGGGTGTGGCTGGTGGTATCGCCGCCTACAAGTCGACCGAGCTGGTACGGGTCCTGCGGGGCGCCGGCTGCAGCGTTCGGGTGGTCATGACCCGGGCGGCCACAAGGTTCATCACGCCCCTTACCTTGGCTTCGCTATCTGGCCAGGAGGTTGTGACCGACCTGTTTTCCGAAACAACCGACCGAGACACTCTCAGGAGTGCGGTAGCCCATATCGACATCGCCCAGTCAGCCGACTTGCTCCTTGTGGCACCCGCCACCGCAGACGTTCTGGCTAAGTTCGCGCTCGGTCTGGCCGACGATTTCCTATGTACCGCGCACCTGGCGTTTGAGGGCCCGCTCGTGCTTGCGCCAGCAATGAACACGCGGATGCTGAACCATCCGGCGACGCGTGAGAATCTGTCTGTCCTGCGCGCACGAGGAGCGCGGATTGTCGAGCCTGGTAGTGGAGATCTCGCATGTGGCATGATCGGTCCAGGCCGCTTGGCTGATCCACACCGGATCATGGCGGCGGTCCGGGAGGCGCTTGGCGTAGCGAGTGATCTGAACGGCCAATGTGTGTTGGTGACTGCTGGCCCGACACGGGAAGAACTCGATCCGGTCCGCTACATTTCGAATCGGTCCAGCGGGCGAATGGGCTTTGCGCTTGCGGCTGAAGCTGCCCGTCGCGGCGCTCGGGTGTTTCTCGTCGCTGGCCCCGTCAGCTTGCCTACCCCGCCAGGGTGTGAACGCATTGATGTCCAGAGTGCCCAGGACATGCACGGTGCCGTGATGGCTGCCCTTCCTGAAGTCAGCGTCGCCGTGCTTGCTGCAGCTGTCGCGGACTATCGCCCGTCGGTGCCTGCAGCGCGCAAGCTCAAGAAGCGCGATGGTCTTCCCGCACTGAGCCTCGAGGAAACGCCCGACATCCTGCTTGCGGTGAGCAAGGCCGAACCCCGTCCTCTCATAGTGGGCTTCGCGGCTGAGACCGAGGATCTGGAGTCCAACGCTCGCCAGAAGCTGTCATCGAAGGGATGTGACCTCATCGTTGCGAATCCGGTAGGCGGTCCCACGGGATTCGATACGGACCTGAACCAAGGGATCGTCCTGTCCGCCACCGGCAGCGTCTCGACGCTCGGTCCAATGTCGAAGGCGGAGATGGCGGGGCACATCCTTGATGTCGTCGTAGAGACGTTGTCGGCGCGTGTGGACCGAAGAAGGGCGCTCGCCTGATTGGCCATGCCTGACGCCGGAATTCGTCAGTACCTCGAGTTCTACCGGGATTTGGGTATCAGGGAACTGTTTGTCGATTCCGAGGCTGCCAGACTGGAGGCCGAGCGCGCCCTCAAGGTAATCCAGGACGACATCGGAGACTGTACCCGATGCGGTCTGCACCATGGTCGCAAGAACATCGTCTTCGGCAGCGGCAACCCGCGTGCTGAACTGGTGTTCGTGGGTGAGGGGCCAGGTGCCGATGAGGATGAGCAGGGCTTGCCGTTTGTTGGCAGGGCAGGGCAGTTGCTCACCCGCATGATCGACGGCACCTGCGAGAGGATCGGCCTTTCCGTCCGGCGGCCAGACGTTTATATCTGCAACGTCGTGAAATGCCGACCGCCAAGGAACAGAACTCCGGAACCGCAAGAGATGGAGGTCTGCGGCCAGTTCATGGCGCGCCAGATCGAGGCTATCCAGCCGAAAGCCATCTGCGTCCTGGGCGGAACGGCTGCTAAGGCGCTTCTGCAGCCCAGCACTGGCATCACGGGCTTGCGCGGCAAGTGGCAGGAATGGGGCGGCATCAAGGTCATGCCGACGTATCACCCCTCGTACCTGCTTCGTGGCTATAACCCGGAAGCCAAGCGGCAGGCTTTTGAGGACTTGAAGAAATTGTTCCTGTACGTGTACGGACAGTCAGGATAGCCGTTCGCGACACTGGTCGTCCGCAATACCGGGTTAGCAGTGAATGGGTTGACTATCGCTTGCGGGCGGATGCACCAACGAGATGAAGCGGTGGCTCCCGCCATCCATGTCGAGTTGAGCGTGCGGGCAGCCATCCCGCGTCGACTAGCGTGCTTCCCAACGTCTGCCAGCCCCCCCTGAGGGTGAACATGGCCCGGCCCCATGCCGAGAAGCCACTTGGCATGGACCGCTGGCCCTTCCGGCGGGGCCAGCGAGACGCCAACCGCGCTCCGCTAGTCGCCCGACACGAGATCCGGCACCCGCTCATCGATTCCTGGATGAGTTCGGTCGGGCAAAGGTCCTGTTTGGATGGGACTTTCGGTGTCAGCCTGTCCGGTGGCTTCGTTCACGATTACGTCGATCGGACTCGCCGGCAGGACCGCATCGTCCCGCAAGCGAGAGGTGCCGTATATGTGGAACGGCTGCCTGTCGTTGATCTGCCGGAGCTCATCCAGTGTTTCCCTGCGGTGTTTCGGGATCAGGCGAGGCGCGGTCGCCTCGTTGTTGGGCTCGCGGTCCCAATTCAGGTAGAGATGTTTGGAAAGTTCCGCTTCCGGCTCTCCTGCAAACCGCATCGCCGGCCACTTGAACACCGGGCCATGCACATGTTTGCCACGAAGATGATAGAAGAGCTTCGTTCCGATCTGGAAGTATTTTCGAGATCGGTCGCGCATTTCGCCGAAGTCGCGGCTCTGCTTCCACGCCGTCATGATGAACTCCCACTGCAACTGGGTGAGTTCACGGGCCTTCATGGCATGGCCCGATGCCATCCGCGTGTCTTCCAGTGGCGTGAAAATCGACGGCACGTACAAGACCTTGTTGTGCTTGAGCCGGTGGAGCAACTCCAGTGACTGCTTGATGTCGTCATCGGTCTCGTTCGGCAGGCCAATGATGAAGGTATACACCGGGAACCAGTTGTTGTCGTTGAGGATGTTGGTCCCTTCCACGACGATCTCCTGCCAATCCCGGATATCGAACGGAAGCGATTTCCCCGACATCGTCAGGGCTGCCAGACGTGGCGAGCCAGTCTCGATGCCGATCAGGGGAGCCAGGAACTTCTTGTCGGGATGCGACGAGTTCCGATTCCGAAGTGCACTCTTGTCGAGCAGGATCCTCGACAAGTCTCGAATCAGGTCCGGATTGACTACCGCAGGAGCTATCGTGGCGTGGGACAGGGGCAGGTAGTCCACGCCTGGTTCTTCGGCGATCGTGCCGTAAAAGTTCAGGAGCTGGTTCGGATTGGGGATATAGAAGGGCGCGGAGGCCCCGTAGATGAAAATGTCCTCGGAGACCGGGAAGATGATTCGGCCCGCGTTGGAGGTGTTGGCGCGGACAGCGGTGAGGATATCCGGCATTGGCACCGAGATGCGCGTCTCGAGCGTCGGAGAGCAAAACGCACACTGTCGCCCGCACCCGCGATTCATCTCGACGATTCCGTACGTGGACCGCTTCCTGGGGATGATGAGGTTCTCGATTGTGGGCTCAGGTGCGTTGACGGTTGGAGGTAGCTCCGCCCCGCTTTCGGCCGCTGCGAAGACCTCCAGGATTTTCGCCTCGGCCCGGCCATGGATGACGCAGTCGATCCCCAGGCGCTCTCGGGAGCCCGTCTTGTCGATCTGCCATGCCCCAGCCCCCCCGACGATTACCTTCGGCCGGTGCCTGCGGATGGCTCGGTGGAGGTAGACTCGCTCGGACTCGGCAGCGTTAATGGGACGGGCTGTCGAACCGAAAATGTTTGAGTAAACGCCTGTCGAAAAAGCTGTTCCGATCGGGTTGTGCGCACCGACGCCGACTGCTACGGTGCGTCTCCCAACGAAGGTGTCCAAGTCATCTGGATAGCAAACGACCACATCGTCTTCGGGGTAGTTCCTCCGCAGGACCTCTTCGGCGACCCTCACCCCGTAAGGCATCACCTTCGCGCTGCCGTCATGGTACCGTGGCTGGTCGAACTTGCTCTTGTAGAAGAATCTGGGAACGAACTGTGCCGGAGCGGATGCGTACATCATCTGCTTCCAGGGACTGAACGCCTGCTCGGTGCTTTCCGTGTCTGGAGCCGTGAGAACGAACTTTACGCCGTCTGGATGGTATCCCATAGTCGTGCGATGTGCCGCGTACCTACTGGTTCATTCCATTGTAACGTCGCCCTTGCGATACTCTGGACGGACCGTCACAACTCGAGGCGTTCTGGCGCGGTCGGCCCCCTCGTTGCTTGAGTGGGTGGAATCCACCGCGCCGGCCCAGTCGGGGTGCCTGATCCCATCTGGATGAACGTTCCAGGCGCGTACACACGCCGCCTGAGGCCGCGCCGGATCAGTCGGTGCAGGCCTCGGCTGCATACCGACGAATGGTGCGGAGCATCGCGTGCAGGCCGTTGCCACGCGTTGGACTGAGGTGCTCGGTCAGGCCGATCTTCTCTATGAATCCCTCTCCCGCCTCCAGGATCGTCTGCGGCGGAAACCCGGAATAGGCGCGCAAGAGCATGGCAATCAGTCCAGACACGATCGCCGCATCGCTTGTTGCCTGGAAGAAGATCTTGCCGTCCAGTTGGTCCGCCCGGAACCAGACCTGCGCCTGGCATCCCCTGACCTTGAATTCGTCCGTCTGGAACTCCGACGGGTACGCGGGGAGCTTGCGTCCCAAGTCGATGATGTGCTGGTAGCGATCCATCCAGTCGTCGAGGAACTCAAACTCCTCGACGATCTCGCGGTGGACGTCCTGGATCGATTGGCTCATCCGCCCAGATTCCCCCAACCTTGGATTCTAACCGCATTGAGGATCCGACTAGGCTCAGACGCCGGAATGAGGGAACGTGCAGCGGGACCGCTGCAACGCTCCAGACATCGCCGCGAATCCTGGCGAGGGCGGAGCCGTGGGCCGGTCCTACATGAGCTTCGACGGACATGGCGACAAGGGTCGGCGAATCCCGAGCCGTGGCTGAAGGTAAGGACGTGTCGATCTGCAGCCCGGCGAATTCCCTACCGGAACACCAACGCCCTACTCCCTTCTGTGGTGCCGGTCCTCTCATGGGTGGCAGCTGCTGATGCTCTCTGCGATGTCGATTCCGACTGCCGGCGTATCGATGTGTAGCGAAACACCGGCAGGAGTTGCACAAGGTTGCCGGAGTACTCAGGGCACGCAGTATGGGCGGGATACGTTGGCCAAGGCACAAGCGTTCGCCGCTGCTACCCACCCACGGGGATGAGTAGGGCCCGGGGAACCTACGCGGATCTCCGCCGGTGGAGCCGAGCAAGGGATGGTCCACCGCAAGGAGAACCATGGTCCATACTGCGGGGAGTGTTGTTCCTGGAGCGCCTCCGAGAGACCTGTCGCCAGCTTCTCTTCAAGACTGCGATTGATTTCCGGGGACCGGACGGCAGCGGACAACAACTCAGCTACGGGGAGCTTATCGAAGGGACTGCCCGAACCGCTGCATGGCTCTCAGGTCTAGGTGTTGAATCTGGGGATCGGGTCGCGACCTGTCTCCCCAAGAGTGTCGCGTCCATCGAGATCCACCTTGCAGCCTGCAGTCTCGGTGCCATCTCGCTCCCGATCAATCCCGGGTACTCAGCGGCCGAGATTCATTACCTGCTGCAGGACTCTGCGGCGAGGCTTCTGGTGATCCAGAATGACAGGCAAAAGCGACTTGGTCTGGATGGTGACGTTTCTGCGACGGTCGCAGCGATCGACCCGATGGCGTTCGATGGTCTGCTGCCCCGCGCGGGGCAAGAGTCGGACAATGTCGTCGTTGCTCCGGACCAGACAGCGTTGATGCTCTATACCAGCGGGACGACAGGCAAGCCGAAGGGAGCCTGCATGTCACATGCCAGCCTGACCGCCAACATGGGCATGTTGCATGAAGCATGGCAATGGTCATCGGGCGATGTACTGCTCCATGCCCTGCCGCTGTTTCACGTGCACGGCCTGTTGGTCGCACTGCACGGTGCTCTCTACTCCGGAGCAACGATCCTGCTGCATGCCTCGTTCGACGCAAGTGCCGTTCTCGAATCCATGCGGACTCGCGAATGTACGGTTTTCATGGCGGTCCCCACGATGTACCGCCGACTTCTGGAAGTTGCCGGCGAAGACAGGATCGACCTCAGGCACATGCGATTGATGACGTCCGGGTCGGACAGACTGCCAGTGGACCTCTTTCACGGGATCGAGGCGCGGTTCGGCATGCGTCCGGTGGAGCGTTACGGCATGACCGAGACCGGGATCATGCTGTCGAACCCGCTCGCGGGCGAGCGAGTGGCCGGGCAGGTGGGCACGCCCTTACCCGGAGTCCAAATGCGAATCGTCGACCCAGTGTCGGGGCGGCCTGTCGAACCCGGAGTGGTCGGCGAACTGCAGACCCGCGGACCGCATATCTTCTCGGGCTACTGGCGGGCTGCGGAAAAGACCCGTCAGGCGTTCACCTGCGACGGCTGGTTCCGGACCGGCGATTTCGGATGTCTTGACAACAACGGTCGCTATGAACTCAAGGGACGTGGTACGGATTTGGTGATCAGTGGAGGATTCAACGTCTATCCGTCGGAAGTCGAGCACGTTCTCCTGTCGCACCCGAAGGTGGACCAGTGCGCAGTGGTCGGTCTTCCCGACCCGGAATGGGGCGAAATGGTGACCGCCATCGTCGTGCTTCGGGACCGAGAAGCAGACGAGACCGAGCTCGTCGAGCATTGCGGGCTATCTCTGGCCGGCTACAAGACTCCGAAGCGGATCGTGATTGCCGACTCACTGCCCAGGAACGCAATGGGGAAGGTTCAGAAACAGGTACTTCGTGAGAGGCTAAACGCCTTGGGGACGGGCCAGTGACCGACGTGAAATCGGGTTATCGGTATTCCGAGGTCCCGCCGAAGACCGCGCCGAGGGTGGGCGCATCCAGTACGGCGTCCAGCCAGCGGTCGAGCTGCTCGAGGGTAGCAGCGGCGATGTGCGCCTGGATCTTGTCAGGCAGGGGGCCGAAGCGACGCTTGAGCTGCCGGGCGAGTGTCTCGGACTTGCCCGCGGCCATTCCCCGCTTTTCGCCTCTAGCTTCGCCTCTAGCTTCCCCTCTAGCCTCGCCAATAGCTTCGCCCTGTTCAAGCCAGGCTTGGGCTGCAGTTCCCATCAGTGCCTCCACGGCTTCCGGCTCCTTGCCCACCCGCCTGAGCGCAGCTTCCAGCCGCTCCAGCGACAGGCTCAATTTCTCTGCTATGTACTGTAGCACGTACCGCCCCAATTCGCTATCGTCAATGCTGTTCGCCATGGTGTCGGCTTCCCTGTCGGTGACCTTCTTCTTGGCGAACACCAGGACCAGCGCGAGCAGCACTCCGGCCACGTCCGCCCGGCTCGAGAGGTTGTCCGGGGCCCTGCCGGGCAGGTGGTGGAGGATGTACGCCCCGAGGTTGCGGGCGAGGTGCTCGAGCCCCTCCGGGGCGTCGATCATCGCCGTGATCGAGAGGGGCACGTTCCAGGGTCCGGAGCCGTGGAAGAAGACCATGGGGATGATCAGCGACAGCCGCCCGGGCTCCCGCTCCCCGCTCTCGATGTCCGCGATCCAGAGCCGCAGGATGTAGCGCCACAGTTGCAGGGGGGTGCGGGCATCGGGCTGCGACTTGTGCTCGAGGAGCACGTAGATCCGGGCGGAGTCGCCGTCCTTCAGCCGCACGCGGAAGATGGCATCGGCCTGGGTGGCCCGGCCTTCTCCGTCAATGGCGGTGCCCTCGATGTGCTCCGGCGGATAGTCGGGGTCGAGCCGTTCGGTGACCTCGGGCGGCAGGTAGTCGGCGAGCAGCACGGCAGCGCGTCCGGGATCGGCGACGAGCAGACGGAACAGGGAGTCGTGAGGCGTCGCGAGCGCGGGCATGGGGGTCTCTGGACAGATGCAGGCTACGCCGGTCGCCGACCCACCGGCGGAGACGGTGGCAGCGAGAGTGGCTTGGGGCTCGCCTCCAGCCGGTAGGCAGCGGTCGGCTCCTTGCTGGAGGCCTGCGGGTCGACGAAAAGGCGCAACACGATTTATCTTGCCAAAGGAGCCGCCTCCTTGTCCAGAGCAGGACTGGGGTCCGAGGGCCTTCCCGAGTGGAGCCTGGCCTGAGGGGCACGATCACACCGCCGCAGCGCTCGCAGCGCCGCCAGCCGGTCCGGGCTCTGTCGTCGACCGGCTCCGGCATTCCGTACTCCTTGACACGCTCCAACCTGCGCCGGCCCGCAACGCTCGCGGGACGGTTTTGTCAGGCGTGTTTCCAGGCGAGATGGCGACCACCCGCGGACGGCGGCATGGTGCCAGAGTGCCGAGGCAGGGGGTCAATTTGTGACGCTTTGCGGAGGGGCAACGGCGTCGGCCGAAGCCCGCTGTCCGTGCCCGGTGCGGATCGGAGCCGCGCTCGGAGTCTTCAGTGGCGATACCACTAGCGCATGGCGGTTACTCGGCTGCGCCGACAGTGATCCCGTCTCCCTAGTTGGTGCCTAGTCTGGTGCAACCGGCAGCTTCTGCTCGGCCTGCCACCGGACGTTCTCCCCCTCCAGGTGCACCCGACGCGACTTACTCTCGGTGTACTCCCCCCGCATGGGCTAGCCTCGGCTCCGGCGCGCCCTGAACGCCGCAGAGCTGGCTCGCCACGGCCTGGCGGTCCATAAAGCCCCCCATGCTACGGCTTCTCCTCTAAGAGTCAAGTGCCGGTCTGCCTGCTGATCGTTGTCCGGGATCCAAGGCACCTGGGCAGTCACGATCCAGGAAGATGGAGCCACAGAATCGAGGACCGACAGAATGAGCTTCGTGCCGGAGCCAGATCGACTGCTGTCCTATCCCGATTGGGAACGGTTCGATGGTTCTCGCGTGTGCGTGGTTCACAGAACGACTCCAGTGCTACCCTGAGAGCTTCAATTCTGATCGGGACCCCGATTGCTTTCCTGAAAGTACGGATTATGGCCAGAGTGGTGACATTCGGCGAGATTATGTTGCGTCTCGCTCCGCCGAACCTTGAGCGACCATTGCAGTCTCCGGAGTTCGTAGCAATGTTCGGAGGGGGTGAAGCCAATGTGGCGGTCTCGACCGCCAACTACGGAATCCCCACCTCATTCGTTACGGCACTCCCCCCAGACAACTTCCTTGCGGACCAGTGCATTTCCCAGCTGCAGGGCCTCGGCATCGACTGCAGTCGCATCGTCCGGCAGAAGGGGCGAGTTGGAATCTACTTCCTCGAGACAGGGGCCAACCAGCGGCCATCGAAGGTCCTTTACGATCGAGTTGGCAGTTCCATGGCTCAGGCTATGCCGGGGGACTTCGACTGGGGGCGCGTCTTTGAAGGAGCTACGTGGTTCCATATCACTGGCATTACCCCTGCACTGAGCCAAGGCTGTGCCGACCTCTCGATTGAAGCCGTGCGGGAGGCCAAGGAGCGGGGCTTGACGGTCTCCTGCGACTACAACTACCGGAAGAAACTCTGGCACTACGGCAAGTCAGCGCCCGACGTTATGCGAGAAATTGTCCGATACGTCGACGTGGGAATCGCGAACGAGGAAGACTGCCAGAAGTCTCTGGGTGTCTCTGTCGAGGGCGTGGATGTCGATGCAGGCAGGCTCAACGTGACTCGGTTCGAGCAGCTAGCCGAGAAGATGCTCGCCAAGTTCCCGAACCTGAAGATGCAGGCGATCACGCTCCGGGAGTCCGTTTCGGCCTCTCATAACGGCTGGGCGGCCTGTCTCCATGATGGCAGAGCCTTCCACCTGAGCCGAAAATACGAGATCACACACATCGTTGACAGAGTCGGGGGCGGTGACGCGTTTGCGGGCGGTCTCATCGGAGGCCTGCACCTGTTTCGCGACGATGTGGGACAGGCGCTGGAGTTTGCTGTGGCGGCCTCGTGCCTCAAGCACTCAGTGCCCGGAGACTTCAACCGCTTCTCTTCACAGGAAGTGCTCGCCCTCATGAAGGGTGGTGGGTCAGGCAGGGTAGAACGATAGGAACCCTGTCCGGAAGACTGCGAGTACTGACGTCGGAGAGTCCCGAAACGCGATGATGACCGCTGGAGTGCTGTCTCCAGCCGCCAATCATTCAGCAGGTCGCGTCAGGTCCACTGACACTGGACTTCAAGCGGAGGTCCCACGGTTGCGGGCCCGGTGTGAGCCGCTCACGAGGCAGTGGTAGGTCTGCGGGAGGATGTGCAGCCCACGGTAGGGCCGGCGCTCGGGGAAGCAGCCCGGCCGCGACGCTGCGCCAGACCGACAGGCCGGACCGGACTGAGGCCAAGGGCCGTGCCCTCGTATTCGTGTGCGACGGCGGTTGGGAGTTTGCAGGCCGGTATCAGAATGCTGCCACACTTGGCACCAACCCCTTCCTTGTGCGTCCAGACCCGCCATCCGACCGTGGGGGGCTCTCAGGACATTGCAGCAGCAGTCCCCGGCACGTCACGCCTCAGCACGAGAGACTCCGGCAATTGACTCGCAGCGACAGCAGCATCCGGAGTATCCGGAACGTGGCGCTGGGTGCCGCGTGCGCAATCGGACCTGTGCCGCTCATGAGCGCCTGCCGCCCTCCGGCTGCAGTCTCGCCTACCGTGATGCTGAGGGGCAAGCATCCCACTGGTGACTGCACAACAATCCGCAACACATTACTCATTCACCGTACGATGCTGTATTTCCAGGTTCGATGGCTGGAGTATAGGATATAGTTGGGTCCCGACTTGGAAGGTACGGTCGTCGTGTACGTATGGATCGATCCTTCAGTAGGATTGAGGAGAGAGGAATGTCATTTCGGCCCCTCATCGCGCTGACGCTTCTGATGGCGGGATTCACGACGGTTGCCGAGGCTAAATGGATCAAACTACGGTCGTCGAACTTTGAACTGTATACTTCTGCGAGCTGGCGAGCCGGACGTAGCACGATTCAACACTTCGAGCGAATACGAAGTATCTTTGGCCAAGGCATGCAGTGGGATGTTTCCCATCCGCTGCCAGTGAGAATCTTGCTCTTTCGGTCCAAGAAGGAGTACCTGCCTTTCCGTCCAGGCGAAGTGGCGGCCGCCTTCTACCAGAGGCTCCCTGATGCGGACCAGATCGTGATGGTAGCTGGGAGTGAACCGTCCACGGCGATCCACGAATACGTACATCTGCTCGTGCGCCGCTCAGGGCTCAGGCTTCCCGTGTGGCTCAACGAAGGCATTGCCGTAGTCTACTCGTCCATGCAACAAGTCGGTAACCACATTGGTGTAGGCTATGCTCCCTGGGGTCGACTTTCGACTCTTGAGAGCGAAAGGTGGCCCCCACTAGAAGACGTACTTTCGGCTGATCATGATTCGGAACATTACACAGAGAAAGAACATAGCGGTAGATTCTATGCCGCGAGCTGGGCGCTGACACATATGCTGATCTTCTCCAGCAAGTATCGGTCAAATTATCAGACACTGGTTGAGCTTCTCGTCGACGGTGAGCCATCGGTACAGGCAATCAAAAAGACCTACGGAATCTCAATTGATGATCTGAACAAGGAATTGCTATTGTACGTTGAGCAAGATCTGCTACTAGAAGGAAAAGTTGTCGAAGTCAAGCTCGAAGAGAGTGCTGAGGAACCATCCCTGGAACGTGCAGAGGATCTGGAAGTGAGCCTCATGCTGGCCGACCTGCTTGCTTACACTGAAAAGGCTGAGGAAGCCCGAGCAATGTACAGGGATCTCTCCAAGCAGAATCCTGACGCACCCAAGCCCTACGAAGGACTGGGGCATTTGGAGTATCGAAGCGGCAACAACGTCCAGGCAAGACATCATTTTGCTCGTGCCTTTGAGTTGGGCAGCACTAGCCCCATGATGTTGCGGCGCTATGCAACGCTACAGAGAAAGGCTGGCGACGACAACTTGGTGTCAACGCTCAAGCGGGCAGTCAAGGTCTCGCCAGAAGACATTGACGCCAGACTTGCACTGGGAAACTACTTGATTGGCAAGGGGTCTTACTCCGAAGTCGCGACGGTCCTCGGGTCAGTGCGGAACCCGACCGATGAGCAGGGCAGAAGCCTGTACGGCATGCTGGCTCATGCTCGCTGGATGCTTGAGGATCCTGATGGCAGCCGGCGGGCGGCCGAGCAACTGCTGGAGATAGCCCAGGCCCCCGACGAAATCCGATACGCGAATAGTCTCCTTGCACGTTTGGAGTGGCCTTCCAACCATTCTCCGGAGACGCCGGCTGTACCCTCAAGTGGTTCGGATCATGTCCGCAGCGTAGACGAGATCAGACCCAGCAATGAGGCAACTCCCGAACTAACTCAAGAACCGGTCGAGTTGAAGGCCCGAGTCGAACTGGATAGGGTCCAGGGTTCGTTTGTGCGGCTGGAATGTTACGGTGACGAAGCTCGTATGGACATAGCCATCAATGGTGCAACCATTTCGTTCCTGATTGATGACAGTACTATTGTAGATATCAGAGGTTTGGACTCAGGTGTTATGGACCTTAATTGTGGCAAACAGGATCCGCAGGAGGTAGTGGTTGGTTTCACGCCTGCAGAGAACGCCGACCTAGGCACTCGAGGCCTGGTTCGTACCATTGAGTTCACTGGACAATCTCGCTGAAGTTGGAATTTCCGACTAAAGGTGGCGGTTGCGGCAGGACATGCACAGCGGACAGAGGGGGCTGACGTCCAAGTTGGACTATCGTATGAGAGACTCCGCCATAGCTCAGGAGTTCGGCCATCTGCAATACGAAGAGCGCTGCCAGATCCACGCCTTGCAGCAATGGAGAGCCTCGGCCCGCGACATCGTCACGCAGCTCCAGCGCCATACCTGCCCCTCCGGCTAACACCATCAGTGGGCCCAGGAAGTCGCTCGACAGTGTCGTTACTAGGCCGGCACTGGCCGGCACATGCTCCAGCCAGCGATCTGGAACGTCATCTTTGACCTACTCCAGCAAGACTGGAGCCCCAAGCAGATGGCAAGTTGCCTGAAGCGGGCCGGAACAGTCTCGATCAGCTTCTCGTGGCTCTACCAGCGGATTCGCCAAGACCGCACCCAGGGCGGCTCACTGCGGACTTGCCTGCGGCACCGTTGCAGGGCAGCCCGGGGCAGCGCCAGCCACGGCTGCATCCCGGGCCGCAGAGACATCGGCGAGTGCCACGTGATCATCGATGCGCAGCAGTGCAGCAGGGACTGGGAGGCCGACACGATCCTTGGCAAGGCCCATCAAGGAGCTGCTTTCACTCTCGTGGAAAGGAAGTCGACCTCTCTCCTTTCTCAGAGCGTTCACTGGCAAACCGCTGCCTTGGTGGGCGACACGATGCAGGACCTGCTGCGGCCCTTCTGGGCCCTGGTCCCGACCCTGACCTGCGACAACGGGAAGGAGTTCGCCGGCCACCTCCAGACCGCTGAGGCGCTCGGCACTGACATCTTCTTCGCCCTTCCCTACCGCGCCTAGGTGCGGGGCCGCCACGAACATGTCAACGGCTTGCTGGGCCAGTTCGGGCCCAAGACCAAGACCCTGCGCACGCTCGCCCCACAACGGCTGCAGGAAGCCATCAACCGGCTCAACCACCGTCAATGCAGGCGTATTGGCTACCGCACGCCGTATGAAGTCTTCCGCACCGAATATCGCGCGGCCGGCATCGAACCGCCACCCTCAGCCCTAGGCCCCCATCCTCTCCGATCAGGGCCGCAACGCGGCCTCTTTCCGCAGCACCACCACCTCTCGAGATGGCGGGCCCAGCCCGCCAGCGCCCCTGTGGTCCGGCCACCCTTCCGGGCCAGATCCCGCTACTGCCCTCGCGTAGCACTCCTCCGGAGCGTCGACTTGACAGCCGCCCCCCGCCTTCCGTACCCTGCTAGTGACTCAACCGCCAGATCCAAGGCATTCTTCTCCGCTGATGCGTACCGATGTACGATGGGCGGCGGGAAGAGCCGACACGCAAGTGTGAATCGAACCTTCTGTAGGATTGCAGAGAGTGGAATGTCGTTTCGTGCTTTCATAGCGCTAGCCATCTTGATGGCAAGCTTATCTGCGATTGGCGAGGCTGCATGGATCAAGCTACGGTCGTCGAACTTTGAGCTGTATACTTCTGCGAGTTCGCGAGCCGGACGTAGCACCATTCAACAGTTTGAGCGCATACGAAATATCTTTGCCCAAAGTATGCAGTTGGATGTGTCCCACCCGCTTCCGGTGAGAATCTTGCTCTTTCGGTCCAAGAAACAATTTCGTCCTTTCCGTCCCAGCGACGTGGCGGCTGCCTTCTATCAGAGGCTTCCTGACGTAGACCAGATCGTGATGGTAGATGGAAGTGAACCATCTACCGCGATTCACGAATACGTACACCTGCTCATCCGACGCTCAGGCCTCAAACTCCCACTTTGGCTCAACGAGGGATTAGCCGAAGTCTATTCCTCCGTCCAACAGATCGGTAGCGAGAAGATTTTCTTGGGATACGCTCCTAGTAGAGCAATGAGGACCCTTCGGAATGAGAAGTGGACCGCGATCGAAGACGTGCTTTCGGCTGATCATGATTCAGAACATTACACAACAAAAGCACATGCCGGTCGATTCTATGCGGAGAGCTGGGCACTAACACATATGCTTGCCCTGTCCAGCCAGTATCGATCACAATACTCTAAAGTCGTGAAGTTAGTGATCGACGGAATGCCCTCGATTGAGGCCCTCGAGACGGTCTACCAAGCATCAATAGATGACTTGCAACGAGCACTAAAGTTGTATATTCATCAGGATTCACTCGAAGGTAGGGTTGTCGAAGTTAAGCTCAACAGGTCCGCGGATAAACCATCTTGGGAGCGCGCGGAAGACCTAGAAGTGAGCCTACTTTTGGCCGACCTCCTTGCTTACACTAAGAAGACTGAAGAAGCGCGAATGATGTACAGGAATATCTCCATAGAGAATCCTGACGCACCTGGCCCCTACGAAGGACTCGGGCATTTGGAGTATCGGAACGGCAACAACGTTCAGGCCAGAAATCATTTTGCTCACGCCTTCGCGTTGGGCAGCACTAGCCCCAAGATGCTGCGTCGCTTTGCAGCGCTACAGCGAAAGTCTGGAGACGACAAACTGGTATTGACCCTCATGAGGGCCGCCAAGGTCTCGCCAGGGGACGTTGAAGTCAGACTTGCACTGGGAAACTACCTGATTCGGAGGGGTTCTTACGCCGAAGCCGCGGCGGTCCTCGGGTCAGTGCGGAACGTGACCACGGAACAAGGCAGAAGCCTCTTTGGCATACTGGCTCAAGCTCGCTGGATGTTGAATGATCTTGATGGCAGCCGACGGGCGGCCGAGCAACTACTGGAGATAGCTCAGACCCGTCCAGAAATCCGGTACGCGAATAGTCTCCTTGCCCGTTTGGATGGGCCTTCCAACCATTCTCCGGAGACGCCAGATGTACCCTCAGATGGTTCGGATCATGCCCGCAGCGTGCACGAGATCGGACCCAGCAATGAGGCAACTCCCGAACTTACTCAACAACCGGTCGAATCGGAGGCCCGAGTCGAGCTGGACAGGGTCCGAGGTTCGTTTGTTCAGTTGGAATGCTACGCTGGCGAGGCACGTATGGACATTGCTATAAATGGTGCAATCATTTCGCTCTTGATCGACGACAGTGATCTCGTAGATATCAGAGGTTTGGACTCAGACTTCATTGATCTTGATTGTGGCAAACAGAAGCCGCAGAGCGTCGTTGTTGGTTTTATGCCCGCAGAGAACACGGACCTAGGCACTCGAGGTCTGGTCCGTACCATTGAGTTCACTGGAGAATCACCCTGAAGCTTCAATCTCCAGTCATGCCAGGGCCAACTCTTGGATGGTACTGGTCGTCGGGCCTGAGTGCTGCAGCTGAACGGGGACTTCAGGCAAGTGGGAGCAGGACCAATGTTCTCACTTAGTATGGGCTATGGCAGAAGATCTGGCCGTGTCGAGGGTTCACTCACAGATGCACACCCGGAGACAGACAGTGGCTGTGACGCCCACTGAGGCCTCGGCTGATGCAGAGCCCCTCGTAGCAGGCGGGTTTGAGCCAGCCAGACCCTCCGAACCGTGGTCGGCAAGAATCTGAAGTGACTTCGGTTGTTCCGACAGCCAGCCGGCAACGCTAGAGTGTAGCCTTGAACTACTCTTTGGGGTGGACGGTAAAAATAGGGCAGAGAGAAACTCATGCTGGCCTTTACAGATCTGGTTGCGCCAGTGAGGGCGGCTAGTTTGTGGAGCAGAGCGGAGAGCCTCGCAGGGAGCAAAGCTTGGCTGGGCGCGAGCTTTGTGCAAAGCCCGTATGAACTCGTTAACCGGGTTATCTCCATTGCGGCCAAGGCCGCGATGAGTGCCGAGAGACTCGGTTTGCTGGGACTGGTTGGCCCAGTCGCTGCAGCCGGAGTGGGGCTGACGTGGTACCATTTGCGAGCCGCTGGCAAGTGAATATGCCTCTGTATCTGCAGATTCCTCTAGGCCTTCTAACATCTTCGCAGCGGCCATTCTCTGGCCAATAAGGTCCTGAGATCCCTCCGGACTCTGTTGCATGACCCAGTGCGAACGGCACAGGTCACAAACACCAGCGACTCGGTAATTGTGGTCTCTTGGGTATCAGTAATCTGCGAAGCTTGGCGATCCGTCGAGGGATTGAGTAGCCCGATCAACCTGGTCAGACGGGGTGCAGAGAACGGCTTATGAAGGGCGACCTGTACCGACCGAACACGTTGGTTGCAGGTTGGCGGCATGCCTGGGAGGGCTGGATCCATTTGAGCATTATCACCAAGGTGTATGCGGCTGGCGGCTATTTCGAGCCGCTTGGCACCACCACTGAAGTAGTGCTCTCTGTGTGACTTGCCGGGCGCGCCTCAGACTGCGACCCTCGCTACGGCCTCCAGATAGTGTTTTCGCTCGAGTAATTGCCTCTCTCGCCGTTGATGCTGATCTCTCCCACTATGCGATATTCGCCAGATTGAGTAGGGGAGTAGGAACAAACCAGATAGCCGCCTTGGGCCGATCCACGAATGTCGACCCACGCTCTGCCCGGACCGGACCGCCACTGCCATTTGGAGGTATGAAACTCGTATCTGTTGCCATTGACAGTCATACTCAAAATTCCGCAGCCACCATTTACAATCGTACTGACTCCCTGCACGCGAAGCCTTACACTGCCGTGAGACACCAGCCAGCCGTTCAGCGGCTCGTAGGTATGACCGACTGTCGCCACTCTGCCGGCACTTTTCACGTGCAGGGTATACCGACCCGTGGAACCATTGAACGATGAGACTCGTATGTAGCTCGTCCCTCGCTCAAGAGTTTCCTCGATCAGAAAATTGAGGGATTCCCCGGAGTCGTCGTTGCCTCGCAGAACCCTGTCTGAGTTGTCCCTCAGGCTGCCGATAGTATCCAGGGATCCAGTCGTGAAGATCTTCGTTCTCGTGCGCTGCGATACCTCCACTCGGAAATAATCGACATCGCTCGCACTGTCGATGTAACCCGACACCGATGCTCCCAAGGCTAGCGAGGTTGCCCTCGACCAGTGGTTACCGTGGTCGTCCGCTATTCCCAGCACTGCCAACAGTCTTTCCTCGGATTGCATATAGGGTTCGATGGTCTTGTAGATGTGATCGAGCCGGTTGAAGGAAACTCGCAGGGCGACATCACAGTATTGGCCCCACGGTGACTCCTCATCAATGCTTGACCTGTTGCTTCCGCTGACGACTCCGACAACACGGCGGGTCTCACCCGTTCCTCGGAACACAGGGCTTCCGGACGATCCGGGCTCAGAGGTGCCACGCCACCATCGAATTGTCCCGAATCCTAGCGAACTGTTTCCTTCCCAGTCAAAATCCAACACCCGGCCGAACGCCGCTCGCTTGAAGCTTCCATCAGGATGGCCGACGGTAGACACCCAGTCCCCGTTGCGAAGTTCTCTGGTGTTCCACCCCTCGGCAATCCATCCCGTTGCCCTTCTGACTTTGGCCTTGCTTAGCGCCAGCAGTGCGAAATCGTCGTACCTGTCATGCTTGGAGACTACAAGGGATCCCCCGTAGGTGAACGCCAGCGGCTCTGCCCACTGCCGCCAATTGGGGTTCCCGTAGCACGCCTCCGTTTGGTAATCCCACAGAAAGGAGGTGTCCTGAGCCACTTCCTGTGTGCTGATGCAATGGGCTGCAGTCAGGAACAGCAAGTGATTGTCACTCTTGTAGCTCGGGTTGATCAGGAAGCCTGTGCAGAATGAGGTTCCATTCTCCTTTGTGATATACAGCTTCGCGACGGACGGCCGGTCCCGTCTCTGCAAGCTGGGATAGCAAGACACGTCCAGGTGACATCCTGCGATCGCGCGCGGCTGCCAGCCGTCAGGCTTACCGTGCCCGCCCGGGGCCGGAAACCAGTCGTCCATGATCTGTGCAACGCTCCGAATGCGGAAGGGCACCTGTTCGGATGCAGTCGAGTCGTCAGGAACGTACTCGACAGTTACAGTCTCGTTGAAGACGAACTCGCTCCAGAAACTCCCGTTCTGGTGTGGTCCGCTGTTCCGGTACGGACCGACTTGCGGTCCGCTCCATTCGTCGCCGTAAAGCCACACCGATCCGTCAACGCTGAATTCATCAAAGTGAACCCGCAGTGCGCGAACTCCGGACGCACGGATTGTCACGCGCCAAACCCGCTTGCCCTTCGGAGTCAAAGCCCAGAGTCCGTTGATCTCGGCTGGAAGGGGCCGCGTCGGACCCAGCCAGTTCGGCCCGTGCTCCGCCCGCATTTGCTGTAAGGCCGCGCCAGTCTGAGCAGGGAGAGTAAGCTCATCAGGTAAGGGGAGTCGCCCGCGTCCGGCCGGTTCCGGCGGACTTCCGACCCCTGTTTCGAGCAGTCTGGTCGCGCCGTCTCCCAGCTGTTCCACAACTTCGGCCCAAGCCAGTTCGCCACCAACCAAAAGGAACACCAGAGCCCACACCGCCATATCGTGGTCGAAAACCTCTTGCCGTATTCTCGCCTATCGCTCATCTAGGTGCGGATTCGGGGTGGTTGTTAACTCATCGGCAGGATGCGGCATTGGGGTGGGACTGTCAGTGCGACGCTCTGGGAGTCGGAGCCGGGATACAGGAAAAGGGGGCCCGGAGCACAGGGATGCTGCCGCCGTGCGTCCCAATTTTGAGATGACAGCGGTTGTTGAACGTCACATTATTCTGGCGGCAAGCAGAGGGTTCTGTTCGTGTTGCACTGACACCAGAATGCATGGGAATCAGTGGTAATGTGGAAACCCGAAGGCGCACATCAGGGAGCCTCTGCGGCTGCTCCCGATATCCAACAGTGGAACTGACGTGCTGGCTTCAGTGCGCCATCGTAGTTTCCGGTCGAGTCGCGCACCACCGGCTCGATGCCCTCATCCCGACGGCCCGCTCCTTGCTGGCCAGCAACACCCACGCCTGAAGTGCCAAGGAATCGACGGACGATCTGGTTCCTCGTGGAGATTCTGGTCTTCGCCTTCACCAGTCTGGGCGGAATCCCGAGTTAGAACCAGCCGAATTCCTTGCAAGCCAACGCCGAGCGACACCCCCTTGCCGACAACACGACCCCGCTGGTGCGAAGCTGTAACCTGAGGCCGGACCGGGTCAAGTTGATGCCTTCTGAGGCGAATCGAATCTAGCCCTTGCGCTTCGCACGAGGAGTCGCAGTATCTGGCGCGGCTCTTGTCGAACGTGCCCCCGCCCTACATCTGTCAGTCTCCGGTGGCGGATTCCAGTTGCGGTGACGGATTGGTATCAAGCCAGAGTCTCCGAAGCCACCGTCCGGCGTCATCGAGGATTACGTAGTACGTGGGCAGCACAACGAGCGTAAGGGCTGTTGAAGCCAACAGCCCACCGATAACTGTCCTCGCCAGTGGAAAATAGTTCATCCCCATCATGTTGGCGTCTCCCGTTGCCAGCGGGACCAGACCCACGATCGTGGTGGAGGCTGTCATGCAAATCGGTCGCAGGCGCTCCCTGCAACCCCGCAGGATCGCCTCCCGTCTCGCCATTCCTCCCCGGCGCAGATTGTTGATGTGGTTCACCAGCACGATGCCGTTGTTTACGACGACCCCGTTGAGGATGATCATTCCAACCTGGGCCATGGAGTTGAACGGTGTGCCGGTTAGCATCAGGAACAGCACGATGCCGACCAGAGAAAACGGCAGCGACAGCATGATGGCGAAGGGGTGGAGTACCGACTCGAACAGGGCCGCCATCACGAAGTACACCAGCACCAGCGCCAGCACCATGCTGAAAATGAACGATTGGACGTCTTGGTTTTGCTGCTTGGTCCAGAAACCGAAGGTCCAGCCGTATCCGGCCTCGTACGGAAGGGCGTCGAGAACTTCAGTTACGATGGCCCGGCCATCCTCCTTGCGTTCGCCACCGTAGCCGACATGGACCTCACTGTAGGTTCGCCGGTTCTCTCGATTCACGTTGGTCGGAATCCGGTCGACCTGGACATCCGCTACGTTGCCGAGGAGAACCTCCTTTCCGTCTTGGTCGCTTCCCACGGTGATTGCCTTGAGATCCTCCACACTCTGCATATCGGCCGGATCGATGCCGATCCAGATATCGACATCCCCCTCCGACGTCCGGAAGCTCCTCATCCGGCTGGATCGCACAGTAATCGCCAAGACCTGCGAAACTGCACTCGGCGAGACGTTGTACTTCCGTGCCAGATCGCGCCGAAGGCGCACCTGCACCTCTCCTGTCTCGCCGGCTAGATCCGCATGGACCTCGGAAATGTCTTCGTGGGCAAGCAGAGCCTCTCTGGCTCGCGCGGTCAGTTCAGCCAGTCTCGTCGGAGAGTCGCCGTAAATGTTGACATTGATCCAGTTGCGGTCATTGCCCTCTTCCCGTCCCAGTTGGATTCTGGCCCCTGGCAACTCGGGCAGTTCCCGACTGATCGCCTCACGGATTGCGGCGACGTCAGCCGGGCCGGCTCGGTCCGTGTCGAGGAACGCTCTTGTCCACGCCCAGTTGTTGCCGTAGCCGCTCGACGTTGACTTGAGCTTGAAGCGTTCCATGTTGCTGTGCAGAAGGTCCTCGACCTTGTTGACGTAGTCGTTCTCGATCTTGGCGTAGTGGTAGCTTTCCGAGAATTCGTAACCGATCCGAACGGACGAGACCGTGTTCGCGGTCGGAGAGTTGTTGGGCACGAAGCGTACCAAGGCCCAGCCGGCGGCACCGAGAATGATGGGAACGACCACGAAGCCGATGGAATATCGCCGATCCAGGTGCCAGCTCACCAGGCGCAGGTACTGTTCGGAGAATCCCGCCGTGCGTGGGCGTCGACCGCCTCGTCCAAACCCAAACCATGCCGACATGGCGCGAAACGGTGCCGATATCGCGTTCCAGAGACCGCGGTCCAGTCGAGAGTATGCATGGTCCCGGTCCCGGAGAATCTTGCTCGCAACCAACGGGATCAGGGTCAGTGAGATGAAGAGCGAGCAGAGCAGGGCGAAGATGATCGAGATGCCGACGTGTCCGAGCAGAATCGAGATCTGTGACTCCGAATCGAATACAAGCGGCACGAAAATGATCATCGTCGTTGAAGTTGCAGCGATGACGGCTATGGTCACTTCCCCAGCGCCGCGCCTGGCCGCCTGGGCGGGGGAGAGGCCTTGCTCAAGCTCCTGAAAGATGGCCTCGAGGACAACGACGGCATTGTCAACCAGCATCCCGGCCGCGAGCATCAGGCCGATCATCGACATCGTGTTCAGCGAGTTGCCGTTGAAGTACAGGAAGCCGATGGCCGTCAGCACGGAGAAGGGAATTGCGAAGCCGATCGCCATGCTCGCATCCAGTCGACGGAGGAATACGAACAGGACGATGATGGCGAGAATCGCTCCGACCGAGCCCGCCTTCAGGAGCTCGTTCAGCACCTTGCGGATTTCCTCGCCGGAATTGTGCCACCATCGGACCGTAAGGCCGTCCAGCGATGGGTCCTTCTTCCATCGCTCGAATGCTGCCTGGATTCGGTCGACTGTCTCCACGACGTTCGCCTGGGATGTTTTCTGGATGGCAAGTCCGACGGCGTAAGAGCCGTTCTGGTGCCGTCCCTGGTTGCGCGGACGCTCATCGATGACAACGTCTGCGACATCGCCCAGAACGAGGCCGTGCTGGCCGACGGGAAACTGTGAGATCTCATCAACCGATCCGAGCGTGCCTTTCGCAACAGCCGAGTAACGGTTGCCGCCGTCCGCTATGCGCCCAAGCGAGAGATTCCTGTTGGAGCCGTCAAGGGATCGGAAGAGCCGGCCGACATCCACGCCATAGCGCTTCACGTCGTCGATGCGCAGGTAGATGTCCACCTGCTTCTTGTCGGTCCCCCACAGATCCACGTTACCGACCCCCTGAATGCGCTCCAGGGGCTTCTTGATGCGAGCGTCCAGGAACTCGTACTCCGTGCGCAGATCGCGATTCGACGTCAGGGTCCCCTCGAGCACGGGAATCTCGTCTGTCGAGAAGTTTCGGATTCGGATCTGTCGCAGGTCGTCGGGCAGGGTATCGCGGATCTGTTCGATCTTTTCTCGAATCTCCGCCCGGATCATGGCCGTCTCAGCCCCCATGCCGCACCAAATCTGGATGAACATCCCGCTGCGAGTCGACCTGGAACTCATCC
Organism: Bryobacterales bacterium; assembly: GCA_965205085.1. Taxonomy (GTDB): domain Bacteria; phylum Acidobacteriota; class Terriglobia; order Bryobacterales; family UBA6623; genus VXMF01. The sequence continues at coordinate 631,866 of OZ242039.1, forward strand.
GCTGTACGCCCGAGACAGTTGCAAGAGCCTCCTCGATGGGCCTTGTAATGGACTCGAGGACCTGGCTTGGAGACGCGTTGTGATACTCGGCCTGGACGAACATCACCGGTGCGTCGAGCTGGGGGACCAGCATCAGTGGTATCCGCAGGACCGCGATCAGGCCCATCACCACGATGGACAGGAACACCATGCAGACCGTCACCGGTTGCCGAATCGCGAGACCGACGATCTTCTCGCCCATTCGGGCAAGACCCGGATCGGCTGGCTGATGCGTGCTATTCATTTCAGATCTGTTCCACGGGACCAAGTCCGCCTGCGATGAGGGGCTCGACTCCTTCCGGTGCCTCCGGCTTGCGATACGTAGTGATGCGCTTCCTGTCGACGGCCTCGTACAGGACAGGAATCACAATCAGCGTGAGGGGAGTCGTGCAGAGCAGCCCCCCGATCACGGCGATCGCGATCGGGGTTCGCACCTCGTCGCCCTCTCCCCATCCGAGCGCCATGGGGACCAACCCGAGCAAGGTGGTGAGCGAGGTCATGAGAATCGGGCGCAGGCGCACCTGGCATGCGCGCACGAGTGCCTCTCTGCGCTCGATGCCCTCCGTGCGCAGGCGGTTCGTGTAATCCACCAGCACGATCGCATTGTTAACCGCGATGCCGGCGAGCACGATCGCCCCGAGCAGGACGACGACACTCAGGTTGGTACCCGTGATGGCGAGCGCGAACACCACCCCGACCAGACCCAGCGGAACGGTCAGCAGGATCACGAACGGGTGGAGCAGCGACTCGAACTGCGACGCCATGACCAGATACACCAGGAAAACCGCAAGGGCCATGGCGAATCCGAGACTTCGATACGAAACTTCGAGCTCCTCGTTTTGGCCGCTGATGCCAGCTGTGGCTCCTACCGGCAGTTGTCCACCCAACTCGTCCAAAACCGCCCTGATTTCGCCGGAAACACTCCCCAGATCCCGTCCGGTGAGGTTGGCACGGACGATCGCCGCCCGCTGCGAACGGACCCGCCGGATCTCTGCCGGTCCCTGCCGAATCTCGACTGTGGCAATCTGGCCCAGGCGGATGGGCACGAAGGGGGGGCGAGCGGCATCCGATGCCTCGATTCGAGGCTGGCCGCCGTCGTTCTCGCCTGGCTCCGATTGCCCGCCGTCATCGGGTTGCTGGACCGCCACCGTTCCCCTGCCTCTCGGTGCGGCATTGACAACCAGATTCCGTATGTCCTCGACCGTGTCCCGTTCCGGTTCGTCGACTCGCACCAGGATGTCGATCTGCCTGTCGTCCTCGCGATACCTGGAAGCCACGTCCCCGCGAATCTTGTTGCGGAGGACCCTTGCGACCTGGTCCTCATCGAGTCCGAGCCGGTTCAGTCTCTGCCGGTCGAAGCGGACCTGAATCTCGGGGTTTCCGAGGTCGGCCGTCGTCTCGATGTCTCCCAGTCCGTCGATCTGGCCCAGACGGGAGGCCACAAGGTCTGCCGCCTGCCGCTGGTCCTCCAGCTCGTACGCGAAAATCTCGATCTCGATCGGAGTCTTGAAACTGAACAGGGTCGGACGTTCGAGCTCCTGCTCCGCTTCCGGAACGGCGCGAATCATCTCCCGGATTGCTCGAACCGCGTTCGCCTCGGCGGCATCGTCATTGGGATTCTGCAGGACGACATGCAGGGTTCCGACGTTTTCCTCAAGGTCTCCGCTGGCAAACTGGTTCTCCTGGCTGCCGCCAATGCTGGAGACGACCGTTCGTACGCCCGGAACTGACTGTGCCTGCGATTCCAGTTGGCGCATGACCGCATCTGTCGACTCGAGCGGCCGGCCCTGCGGGAGCGTGACGGTGAAGGAGAATTCGCCTTGCGTCAGGGGCGGGATGAGCTCGGCCCCGAGGAACAGGCTTGCGACGACCGCCAGCATGGCTGTGCCCAGGACCGAGACCAGGACCAGACGCTTGTTGCTCAGTGAGGCTTCCAGGACCCCGCAGTAGGCGGCCGTTAGCCGCCGGAAGCCCGAATCGAACCGGTCCAGAAACGGGTTGATTGCCCGCATGAAGGTCCGGGTGGCGGCTTGAAGCAGACGCCGAAGATCGCACACGATGATCAGCGGGGCCTCGTGCGCGACGAATCGCAGCATCGCACGGGCCCGAGCAACGATACCGTGGCGGTGCCCGCCTTGCGACAGTTCGTCTTCCGGGGATCGGAGGTCGGGCTCACGTTTCAGGCGCACCGCAAGAAGCATCGGAATCATCGTCAGCGCCACGGCCAGCGAGGCCAGCAGGGAGAAGGTGATGGTCAGCGCCTGGTCCCGGAACAGTTGGCCGGCGATGCCCTCGACGAAAACGAGCGGAACGAAGACCGCGACAGTCGTCAGCGTCGACGCCGTGACCGGCATCGAGACCTCGGATGCCCCGGCATACACGGCGTCCGCCAGCCTTGTGCCGGCCTTGCGGTGCCGGTGAACCGCTTCCAGGACCACGATGGAGTTGTCGACGAGCATGCCGACGCCGAGAGCGACTCCGCCGAGGGACATGATGTTCAGGGTGATCCCGGACTGGTACATCGCCGCAAAGGTGGCCATGACCGAGACGGGAATCGACGCCGCGACGATTCCCGTGCTGGGCCCGTCGCGCAGAAACACGAACAGGACGAGAGTAGCCAGCAAGCCGCCGACGATCGCTGCCGAGAGCACGTTGTTTACGCTGTCGGTGATGAACTTCGCCTGGTCGAAGACCACGTCGGTCTCGACTCCGGCCGGGTAGGTGGGTTCCTGCTTCATCAACTCCAGTCGGTCGATGACCGACCGGGACACGGTCACGGTGTTCGCATCACCCTCCTTGTAGACCGCCAGTGAGACGCTTTCCTGGCCGTTGAAACGGGCGATGACGTCCCTTTCCTTGGAGCCGCGCCAGATGCGGGCAATGTCTCGCAGCACAACCCGTCTCCCGCCGTTATCGGAGATGACAATGCTGCGAATCTCGTCGACCGACCGAAACTCGTTGACCATCCGAACCACGTAGTTCATGTCGAGGTCGTAGAGGCTCCCGCTGGCCTGGTTCAGGTTCTCCTGCCGCAGGGTCTCGGAAACCTGGGTGATGGGGATGCCGAGCTCCGCGAGGCGTCTCTCATCCAGCTCGATACGAATCTGCTCCTCCCGGCCTCCCGTAACCTTGACCGCCGCGACCCCTTCGACGGACTCGAGACGCTTCTTGAACTCCCTGTCGGCGAGGTCCCGCAACTGGGCCAGCGTCAGCTGCCCGTGAACCTGCAGTCGAAGGATGGGGTCGTTGGCCGGGTCGAATCGCAAGATGACCGGGCGTCCGGCGTCGCGGGGAAACTCGATCAAGTCGAGCTTCTCCCGGACTTCGATTCCCGCGAAGTCCATGTCGATGTCCCAGTCGAACTCCAGGACCACCTCGGACTGTCCCGGGCGAGACACGGAACTGATTCGATTCAGTCCGGGCACCACTCCGACTGCCTCCTCAACCGGGCGCGTGAGAATGGATTCGATCTCTTCCGGTGCCGCGTCTTCGTACTCTGTCTGGACCGTCAGGGACGGATAGGAAATCTCCGGCAGGAGGTTGAGGGCCAGCCTGTCCAGCGAGACCCAGCCAAACAGCACCACGGCGGTGACGGCCATGAAGACGGTAACCGGACGGTGGATGGCTAGGCGCGTGATCTGCACAAGCTTGCCCCCTGGAACCGGTGAGTGCCGTTCGGTGCGGCTGGCGACACCCTAGTTGGCGACCACACGAGCCTTGTCACCGTCCTTGAGCTTGCCTTGTCCCGCAACAACCACTTTGTCCCCTGCGCCGACGCCACGAAGCACCTCCACCGTCTCGCTCTCCTGGTAGCCCAGCTCGACCTCGGCCCGCTGGGCGACTCCGCCCTCCCCGATCAAGACCACGTACATCTGGCCGCCCTCCTCGATGATCGCCTGCCTGGGGATCAGAACCGCCGACGGTCGCGTGTCCGTCTCGACCTCGACGCGGACGAAAGCTCCCGGCCGGAACTCCCGGCCAACGTTGTCGAACCGCGCCGTCACCTTGACGGTGCCTGTCTGCTCGTCGACGACTGGGCTCACGCGATCCACCAGCCCGCTGGCGGCAGCTCCGAGATCGCCGCCCAGCGCGATCTCGACCGGCTGTCCGGGCCTGACGTGGGTCGAATCCCGCTCAGGAACGAAAACGTCCGCATAGAGCGGCACGAACGATCCTATCTTGTACAGCTTGTCGGCAACCCGCACGGACTGGCCGGTCTCGACGTTCCGCTCCGTGACCCGCCCTGCGAACGGTGCCCTGATCGACGTTTGGGCGATCAGGAGCTTGGCCTTCTCGATTTCGGACTCCAGTTCATCGATTCTGTGGTGGTTCTCGCGGACGGTTGACTCGACCACTCGCACTTCGTGGGCAAGGTCCTCGATCTCGTGACGCTCCACGGCGACCTCGGATTCGGCCAGGAGGCCCTCCTGGAGAGCGTGTTCGTTCCGTGCCAGTTCCGTACGCTTGTTGGCCAGTTTGGTGGAAGTCTGCTCCTTGCGGATTCCGGCGGCTTCCAGCTGGATCCGGGTCTGGGCGAGTCGCTGTTCGGCCAGCTGCAGGTCTATTTGCAACTCAGTGTCATCCAGGGAACACAGGATCTGTCCGGCTTTGACGAAGTCCCCCTCTTCGGCCCGCACCGCCGTTACGATGCCCGCGGCCCGCGTGGCGACCTCGACCTCCCGCTGTGCCCGCAGGTTGGCCGTTGCCGTGAGCCGGTGAGAGATAGGCCCCTGCACCGCTGTCTCGACGGCGACGGGTATCGAATCGTCGCGATCATCTTTTGAGGTGTCTCCAGGCGGTCCCTGGCCCGAACCGTTGGACGCAAGGTGCCCGCGCGCGAAGTAGGCGCCGCTTCCCACCAGCAATGCGGCACCCAGCAGGGTCCAGGCCAGGATTCGCTTGTTCATCGGCATGGTCGGTTTCTCTCGGGTAACCAGTCGGTAGTGCCCTGTCGCGTAGACGCTGAGACACCGCGCTCGGTTAACGTCGGGGCCGGCAGACGTCGATCTGGGGGGGCCAGTGCCAGGTTGCATAGGACGCACCAAACCGCAACAGTGTTTCGATCAATCTCCGCTCTGAGTGCCGGAGATGAATCTTGCGGACCGCCTTGCCCCCTCCATGACCGGCCCATGGTTCTCATACTAAGGGACGGTCATGGAAACAGGTTGGCACCTGCCCCTTGGTCAGGCGTGGCCGCCGCTTATCCAGGCTTCGCCGCCGTGGAAACAGCGTCTGCCGGGTGCACCGTTCCGGCTCGCCTGCGGACGGACTTCGATTACGATGGGTCCAAGTCTGGAGTTGTAGGACTGGCGGCAAGCATGTGCGGACGATTCACCCAAGACCTTGACGGCGACGATCTCGAAACGCTCTACGAACTCAATGCCCGCGACCTGCCCGTCCTGGTGGCGCGCTGGAACGGGGCTCCCACCCAGGAGTTCGCCCTGTGCAGGGTGGCTTCCTCGGGGTTGCGCGAGGTGGCGCTTCACCGCTGGGGGCTTGTCCCTGCATGGGCGAAGGACTCCAAGATCGGGGCTCGACTGATCAACGCCCGTTCGGAGTCCGTCGACATCAAGCCATCTTTCCGCAACGCACTGCGGCACCGCCGCTGCCTCGTGCCCGCCTCGGGCTGGTTCGAGTGGCAGAAGGTCGGCAACGAGAAGCGGCCGTGGTGGATATCGCTGGGCGACGATCCGTTTTCCTTTGCCGGTCTCTGGGAGATGTGGGACAGGGGTGGCGGCCCGATCTGGTCATTCACCATCCTTACGTGTCCGGCGACCGGGTCGCTGCAGGCAATTCACCACCGGCAGCCTTCGATCGTTCCCAGGGACAGGTACGACGAGTGGCTGGAACCGGGACCACCGCGTTCGGGGATTCTTGACGCTGTTCGGCGACCGCGGGCGGGCCCTTTCAGCATGCGGCGGGTCGGGCCGCAGGTGAACAACGTCAGAAACGACCGACCTGAAATTCTGCGCCGCGTGCAGGTCGGCGGGGCCTGATTGAATTGCTAGCTCGGGACAGTCTCCTGATGCTCGGGAACGGGAATTCCGGCGAGCCTCATCAGCTTGACGGCATTGCCTTGCGTCGCCGGTCCCTCGTGGAGCTTGTAGTCGAAGGTCATGGCTTCGTCGTCGACCACGTCCCGGAAATGCACGTTCCTGATCCGCTGGGAATGTTCACCAGCCCAGCGTGTGACGTTCCTGTCGTGCGTGGAGAGCACGGCCAGCAGCCCCTCGCATGCCAGCAGATGCTCGCACAGGGCTGCCGCGCCGGTGAACCGGTCATACGAATTCGTGCCTCCGAACAGTTCGTCGATCAGAATCAGGGTGGGGTGACCTTGTTGAACGCTGTCGAGCATGTTCCTGATCCGCCGAAGCTCGGTCGAGAAGCGTGAATCTCCTTGCTGGAGCGAGTCTGTCCCGCGAATGGACGTGAACAGCTTCAGGTTGGAAATCGTCATCGATTCGGCCCGAACCGGTGCCCCCGCAAACGCGAGCGCAAGATTGACGCCGATGGTGCGGAGCAGCGTGCTCTTGCCTGCCATGTTTGCGCCGCTGACAAGCAGGACCGGACAGTCCGAATCCAGGACCAGATCGTTTCCGACTGCCGACTCGCCCAGCAGGGGGTGGCCGAGTTGTTGGGCCCTGAGCACGGGCCCTTGCTCCCGCAACTCCGGATACACGTATCGCTGGTTCACGAAAGCAAATCCGGCCATCGAGGCGAACGCCTCGAACTGCGCCACAGCCTGAATCCAGGCGGATATACGGGTCGCATGGCGTGCCCGCCACCTTTCGACGAGCAGGGAGAGATGCACCTCGTACAGAACGATAGGCCCGAGAAGCGCCACGAACTGGTTCCGGCGAGCCTCGTAGAGGGTGATGATGCGGCGAATTCCGGCCAACGCCTTGCTCGCGCTCCGGTCTCCGGCCTGAAGTGATTCGGTGAGGTGCCGCAGGAACGCGGACTCGAACGTCTGAGTCTCCAGAACCTGCACGAGCGCCTGGAGTTGGGAGAAATCAACGTGCAGGTTTTCCGCTTCCAGTGTGGGGACCTTCAGGCTGCGGCTCACGACGCGCCCTACGACGAGTGCGGTGGCAAGGGATGCCAGCGCCCAAGTCAGGACAGCGGCTGATGGTGCCAGTGCCAGGACCGTGACGCTGGCCAGCGACGACAGGCTCACCCCCAGGCCGACCGGAACCACCCAGGACGGCGTATCCGACCCATCGCTCGCTGCCCAGCGGAGCATGGGTTTCGTGCGGATGAGCCGACCGCGTCGAGACCCCTCGACGTGGATCCGTTCCCGAAGTGCGACATTGGGTGCGAGTTCGCGCACCACCTCCTGCCGTTCCGCGATGACATCGATGCTGGCCGATTGCGTTAGGAGGTCGATCAGTCGCTCAATTCCTTCCGCGGTGGCGCAGCGACTTACCCGGGTAATGAGTCCGTCGGCTTCCATGAGATCGAGGTCCGATGCGAACGGGTGAGTCTGAAGGAACTTATCGGCGGCGGACTTTCCGTCGGACCGAGAGCTCTTGTCCTCGAGTAAATCCGCCTTCAGGTACCACCAGTAAAAGGAAAGTGCGCGACGTGCATACTCCGCCCGGTGTTCGATGCCGGCCAGGATCCGGGTTGACCAGACAAACACTGTTCCCAGCGCCGCCACCAAGGGCCACCGGAGCGAAGGCCATTGGGCCTCGACGAGCCACAGCAGGCCGAATCCCACAATGACACCGAGAAGCCGTGCATTCCCGGTCAGGCGATGTCGCTGATTCAGGCGCTTGTAGTCCTGTTCATGGTGTTCGCAGCGAGTGGAGTAGAGTTCGAGGTTGGTCATTGGGTCTGGGGGCTGGCTGTGTCCTTGGTCAGGCCGGAGGCGGTGGAGTGTGCGCTGATGAGGGCTACGGGCCTCTCGCTACCTCGGCTTTCGGGGTTGGATTCGCAGGTGCGCACGCGCTCGCAGGGCCCTCGCGCCATTCCGCCCGCTCGAAGCCCCAGAAGTTGCAGAGCAGCAATCCGTCTTCCGATTCCAGCACATCACCCACTGCCACCGCTTTGTGCGGAGCAGCCCCCCCGGATTCCTGCTTGTCGCGAAGTGCCCCCCACAAGACATACGGATCGCTGGCGGAGATGACGGGGCCGTCCGTATAGTGTGACCGCCGGAGCAGGTACGGAGGTTTGCCCCCTGTGCCACCCCGGAAGGCCTCGCTCCGCTCGGGGGTGAGGTAGTAGACGCGAAACTGCGGCATGGTGTTGTCTGCCCATTGTGCCCGACACCGTCGAGGGCCGGGATTAAGTCCGGACAGTTGATCAAAGTCGGGCCGTTCTCGATGCTGACTCGGAGAGCATGGCCACGGCGGTGTAGCTGAAGCCTGCGAGGAACAGCAGGACGACCGGCAGTCCCAACCAGTGTCCGGTGTAGACGGCGGTGCCCAGGCAGACAAGGAAGTAGCCGGCCGCTGCGAGATTCAGCGCAATTCTCCAGCCTCCGTTCCGCCTGTATTCGGACCGGGCCACCTCCGTGGCGCTCGCCTTGGTGCTGTACTTGGCAGTCCGCTCGAACGGGGACCGAAAGCCGAGGGCTGCGCTGAGAACGGCCTGAGAGTTGCTGAGCGCCAGGCCGATGCCGGTCGCTGCCAGCATCGGCACGAGATGCAGATGGCGGTGGATCCCCCCTCTTCCGAGTTCGTGCTGGGCCAAGGTGTAGAAGCTCGCCAGTGAACAGAAAGTCATGATGAAGGCGGGAAGGTCGAGCCACAGAAACCGGCCGTCCAGGTGCGAGTACCGAGTCACGATGGCGGGCAGGATCAGAAAGGCCAGGAGGAGCATCAAGGGGTAGGCCATGTTGGCGGCAAGGTGGAAGGCGGCCTCGACCTTGATCCCGGCCGGCAGGTCCGACCGACAGATGCGTGGCAGGAGCTTTATGCCTGTCTGAATCAGTCCTTTGGCCCAGCGGTACTGCTGAACCTGGAACGAAGCCATGTCCGTCGGCAGCTCGGAGGGTGCCTCGACGTGCGACGCATACAGGAACTTCCATCCACGCAGCTGCGCCCGGTAGCTGAGGTCGGTGTCTTCCGTCAGGGTGTCGTGTTGCCAGCCCCCCGCATCCTCGATGGCCGCCTTGCGGAGCACGCCGGCCGTTCCGTTGAAATTGAAGAACCGGCCCGAACGGGATCGGGCGCCGTGCTCGAAAACGAAGTGCCCGTCCAGCAAGATTGCCTGCAAGCGGGTCAGGATGGATGCATTGCGGTTCCTGTACGTCCAGCGAGTCTGTACCAGTCCGACTGACGGATCGGTGAAGTAGTGCACGACCTGGTCGAGGAAATCCGGCTGCGGCGTAAAGTCGGCGTCGAACACCGCAATCAACTCGCCACTCGCCCGCCGCAGTCCCGCCTGGAGCGCTCCGGCCTTGTAACCGGTTCTCGTTGGTCGCCGGATATACTCCACGGGCTCACCGAGAGCCTGCTTTTCGGCAACGATACGCTCAAGGATGATCCTCGTCGCGTCATCGGAGTCGTCGAGGATCTGGATTTGGAGCAGGTGCCGGGGATAGCGCAGAGCGCAGACCGCATCTAGCAGTTCCGCGACGACGAATCGCTCGTTGTATACGGGTAGCTGGACTGTGACTCGGGGCAGGGAACGGAACCTGCCCACAGGGGCCCCAAGCCTGGATCGCCTGTGCCGGTAATACAGGTAAACCAAGCTGTAGCGGTGTAGGCCGAAGAGACTGAGCACGGCCATCAAACCGAAATAGGTGCCCAGTATCAGGATGTCGATCAAGCCCATCTACGGTACGCTTGGGGATCGGTGTGCGCGATTGGATGTCGGCAGGATGGTGGTTCGCCGGGGTCGGTGGGGGCTTCCGGCTCGCCTCGTAGTGTGCGCTGCACTCATCGAGTCGGGCCTGCTGCTGGTCTCGGGTCTCGAACGGCCCGCCAGTTACGTTCCTGAGTTCATCACCTATTATCTCCTGATTTCCATCGCCTACCTGGTGGCTGGCTGGATGGTGGTCCAGGACGTTGAGCGCGCCTCGCGATCAACCGTTGTTCGGCTGGTGTGGGTCGCTGCGCTCGTATTCCGCGTCACAGTCGCGCCGGTCGACCCGAGCCTCTCTGAAGACACGGCTCGATACCGCTGGCTCGGCATGCTGCAGGATGCCGGTGGCGACCCGTACCGGGATGTGCCCGAGGATCCCGCCTGGAGCGGATTGCGTGACGAGACCTGGCCGCGGGTCACGGGCAAGGACAAGCCTTCGTCCTACGGCCCCGTTGTCGAGCAGGTGAACCTCTGGTACTACCGCCTGATCCGGGACTGGACGGCGCAGCCCTGGATGCAGGTTTGGCTCTTCAAGATTCCGTTCGCCGTTGCGGATTTGCTGGTAGGCCTTTCGCTGATGGCCCTTCTTGCTGCCGTCGGCAGGCCTCGTGCCTGGGGGCTCATCTACCTGTGGTCTCCGTTGCCCATTACCGAGTTCTGGATCGAGGGGCACAATGACGCCCTGGCCATTCTGTTCGTTGTCGTCGCGCTGACCCTCTCGCAGCGAAGCCGTCCGACACCGGCTCTTGCTTGTCTCGGTGTCGCCACCATGTGCAAGTTCTGGCCAGCGATTCTGCTGCCGTTTCTGGTTCTGACTCGCGGACGACGGCGGTGGCAAATTCAATGGCTGGGGGCTTTGGCGTTTCTGGGAGTGGTGCTCGCGGCTAGCCTGCCGTACGGGTCTAGCGTGTTCGCCGTTCTGGACGTTCTAGAGGGCTTTGCCGGACGGTGGCGCAACAACGACAGCCTGTTCCTGTTGTTCTTGGAAATGGCGGATGGAGACTGGGAGAAGGCCGTGCAGATTTCCGTGCTGACGCTGCTCACTGGCGTCGTTGTGGTGCGGTTCCTGTCGTTGCGGTTGCTTGCGGGCGAACTGACGGCCCTCTGTCTGCTGCTGCTCGTGTCGGCCAACTGCCTGCCATGGTACCTGACGTGGATGTTACCGCTGCTGGCGGTGCATCCCGTTCCGCCCCTGTTGCTATGGGGCGCCCTGGCGTCGCTCGCGTACCATGTTGTGCCCGCCTACGAAGCCAACGGCAGCTGGGTCTACGACCCGATGGTGACCCTGATGGAGTACCTACCAGTCCTGATCTGGCTGCTCTGGATGGCCGTGCGAGGAGTCTGGAACATGCTCCCGCGCAAGCCCTATAGCAAGGCTTGATGCGAGCGGGATGTGCGGAGGCAGAATGTCAGGCGACGCTTCCGTGGACACTGATCATCCGACCCTTGCGGCCACGATCACGAAACTCCACGACTCCGTCCACCTTCGCGAACAGGGTGTCGTCCTTGCCTCGACCGACGTTAAGTCCCGGGTGAAACCGCGTGCCACGCTGCCGCACCAGGATGCTGCCGGCAGTGACCGTCTGTCCCGCAAACCGTTTTACGCCGAGACGTTTCGAGTGGGAGTCCCGCCCGTTCCGGGATGTGCCTTGACCCTTCTTGTGCGCCATACTCGCTCCTCGCTGTGTTGCGCTGGCCTACTCAGGGATGGATTCGATCCGAACCTGTGTATAGTTCTGCCGGTGACCGATGCGGCGTCGATACATCTTGCGCCGCTTGAACTTGAGCACATCGATCTTCCTAGATCGACCGTGTCTTGCAATGATGGCAGTTACCGCGCTGTCGGATTCATTTCCGGTTCGCAATGTTCCGTCCGCGTCGGAGACGGCGACCACCCTCCTGAACTCGACCGCATCTCCCACGTCGCCGTTCAGCTTCTCAACTCGGATCCGGTCACCCGGTGATACTGCGTACTGCTTGCCGCCCGTTTCAATAATTGCGTACATGAGGCTCTTCCGATCCGAGTGGAATCACCGAGCTGACGGCCCCGGCTACTCTCTATCGTAGACGGATTCCGATGGCCGGGTCAAGCGTCCCGATGGCGGTCGGCCGTAGTGGTCTCGGTCTGGGGCATCGGCAGCTGCTGCCGCCACCTGCCGTAGCGGTGCAAGGGGCCATTTGCAGCCTGCGCGGACCATCGTCTGCCCCCAACGGTCCGGGGCTCCGCGCCGGCGGCTCCTCCACCCAAGGCGAGCCCAGCCGACAGCGAAGATGTGGTGTCCCGTTCGCCGGGTCTCGCTGCCCTCGGCCGGATGTCGGTCCTTCGCGTCTGGCCGGAGAAGGGAAGCGTAGCGGGTGCTGCCAGAACTCTCGCCCGGCCCTTGGGTCGGTTGGGTCAGACTGACCCAATGGTTTTGCGACGGTACCCCACGCAGGCTGGCCCCACAATCCGGGATCGTCAGGTCGCTGGCACGCAAGGAATCCCGGGCTCGCGCGGTGAACTTGTTCGAATCGACAGGTCATGAACGGACGACACCTTTCACATCATCCTGTTCGTGTTGGTTTGTGTCCAAAGAGACGGACAGGCTGTAGGACAAGCTGCCGATTCTAAGCACTTGGCCGGGGCCAGCCATCTGTGGCATGAACGGTTCTGCGACCGTGTCGTCAACCGATGTGCCGGTTGCTGATTGAAGGTCTTCGACCCACAAGTGTCTGCGGATGGATCGAAAGCGAACGTGTCGAGGGGAGACCGAAGGATCCTCAAGTGGAATATGGCAGAGTTCCGCGTCACTCCCGATCACAACACCCTCAGGGGACGCAAGCAGGGCCGGACTCAGTGAGATTGCGGCCGAGCCATCAAGGGCTTCCAGGGTATCGACTCGATTAACGGAGGCGCTGGTCGAGGGGGAGATGCCTTGGAGGGCGACCGACCAGTCATCCGGTTTGGCTGGCGGCTCGGCTCCAGCCTGTCTGCTTGCACGCAAGATCAGGAGGGCTATGAGCAGAACTGCCAGAAAGGCCGATCCCGCAGCCACGAGAGTGATCGGTCTTGCATGGACCAAGCCGTCGGGAACGGGTGTGGCCATCATTACGGAGGGCACAGCCACGATACCGGCGGGGTACTGGATGAAACTCCTGCGCAACTTGACACGGAACCGTTTTCTCCGGCTATCTGGCCGCACGAATAGACTCCGACAATGATGAACGACGGTACGCATGCGGGATCGTGAGTTCGAAGCTATTTCGATTCGTAGGTTTCGATCGACATGCTATGGGTCAGCGGTCCTCGCCGTCAAGCTTTCGAAGCACTAATTCTGGACATCGCCGGTACTCGAACGATCCACAGCATTGGCCGAGACCGGTCCTTGCATCTGGGGTCTGTGGTTTGTGTTCAGGGATTTTCCACCCACCAACTCGCGCAGTCGGGTCTCGACCTGACCAAACCGAACTGCCTCGCCAAGTTCCACGTAGCCCTGGCTGTGTTTCTGCCATTCTCGATCTCTGCGAATCCAGGTGCCGTGCATGGAGTTACGATCGGTCAAGTAGTAGCGCCCCCCACTCGTGATGGTGAGCTCAGCGTGAGACCTGCTGACGGTTTCGGCCAGCACTCGAAAATCCGCATCCCGGCTGCGCCCGATGATGTAGGTGCGGAAAGTCATATCTACGTGGGCGGTCCGGTCCAGAGTTCCGTGAATCCCATTCCTTTGCTGAAATTGCCGAGCCAAGTCCTCCAGAGCGGTAGGATTCGAAGAGCTTTGATGCCATCAGAATAGCTAACTTGCACCGGTCGGGCACGGAGCAGCTTCAGGTCGTCAGCAGAGGCCTCGAACGGGAAGTGGCCGATGCCTCCATTCGCAAAGAGAGGCTCTCGACGTCCGGCACCTGCTTCGCTCCGATAGTCTCCACAGCTGATGACGAGCGTCATCCGAGAGGATGCGCCAGGTCTATCCACCAGAGCGATGGGTATCTGCCCACCGGCTCCGTGGTCCGGACCAGCACCAACAAGACCTCACTCTCCGGCTGGAGTTCGCCATGGTCGGCAGTCGCACCGTACCAGTGAATGGCCACTGTAACCCGAAGACGGCACAGCGAGCAACCGGCCTGTCCGTGCGGTTACTCAGGTCTGAATTGTGACCCGACCGGGCACTCATTGGTCTTTCGGAGAGCCCGGCAGCAGATTGGGCCACGCTACCAGCCGAAACGATACTGACCCGCCAGTCCACAGGAGGCCGTCGTGCTCTCTAGTGCTCTGTTTCTCGGGCTGTCTCGCGGCGAGCCTGCGACTCCGCTGTTACCAAAGCGCAATCTGCTTCTGCCATCAGGTCCAGTCCAAGTGGACGTCAACCTGGTGTCCGACATTCTGTCCATCGAGGACCGCCAGGTTCGTTGCGACCCGGTGGTATCCTGATGCGCGTATCGTGGCCACTGGTAAGCGATTCTTCGACCAGATCGACGTCGGGGAGACCCATGAGACTCCCGGTATCACCATCACGGACTGGCACGTGATGAACTTTGCCGCAGTGTCGATGGACTATTTCGAGCTGCACACCAACGAGGAGTTCGCCAGTGGAACGGAATTCGGTCGGCGCGTGGCGCACGGACTGTTGGGGCTTGCGATCGCCGACGGACTCAAGCATCGTTCGTCCTTCCAGGTGGAAGCCATCGCCTCGCTTCACTGGTCTTGGGACTTCAAGGGGCCGATCTACGTGGGCGATACCATTCGTGCCCGGCTGCGAGTGGCCGCTATGCGTCCCTCCAGGTCCAAGAGTGATCGGGGAATCGTGACCATCGAATACGAGGTGCTGAATCAGCGTGACGAAGTCGTACAGAGCGGCGTGAACAATATGATGGTGAGGCGATGCTAACCCGGAGAGAGACCGGCTGGTCCAGCATGGGGCTATAGGGTTGGGCCGTGCGACAGCCAACTGGCCCCGGTTCCGCGGCCCGGATGCAGCCATTTTTCCGCCGGACGAGAGCGGCTTGCCCGTCTCTTGGAGCGCGACAGAGAATGTCGCGCGGAAGACACCGCTGGATGTGCAAGGCTGGGCGTCGCCGATAGCCAGGGCCAACCGGGTATTCCTCACGTCCGCAAAGACCGGGAGCAAACGTGCCGTTTCGGATGACGGCTTCTATCAGGGAGGGGTCGAGAGCCCCAAGGTTCGAAGAAAAGCCCGCCTGGACGGTTCGGTACCTGGATCTTTGGACGGGTGATTCGCAATGGGAGGCGGAGATCCATCGGGAGATTCCCAAGGCGGCACGTCACCGGAAGAATACTCATGCACCGGGTACCGGCCCAAGTACTTTCTTATGAGACGCAGACGGTGAATGCCACAGAGGGGTGGCTCTGGCGAGAACGTTGAAGGCCGGGTCAGGGAATGGGTGCATCCGGTTTCGCATGACGGGGCGAAATCGGGCTATCGGTGTTCCGATGCTCCGCAGAAGACCGCGTCGAGGGTAGGCGCATCCAGTACGGCGTCCAGTCAGCGTTTGCCCTGCTTGAGGTTGGCAGCGGCGATGTACGCCTGGATCCAGCCAGGCAGGGGGCCGGAGCGGCGCTTGAGCAGCCGGTCGGGTGTCTTAGCATGCCCCGTGCTTCGTCCTCTTCAAGGATCTCCCCCTGTATAATGTGCTGCCCCCGGGAATCGCGACCGGCTCGTGGGCTGTTCTTCCGCAGAGGAAATCCGACACCAAGGTGCTGGGACCCACTCGGGCAGCGCACCATGAGACGGATTGGCGCGCATCCCTGATCATGTAGCCACCGATCTTGAGGGTGTGCGCATCATTGAGCGGCAGCGATGCCCCTAGTCGCCTCCGGCATCGGACCATGGCAGGACTCGCGGCTGGTCGATGGCAAGGGCTTAGCGAAATCCCGCATCAGGCGATTCTCTGCCAGATGTAGAATGATGTCAGCGAGCAAGACCCATCCGCACGGCATCACAGAGAGGCAATGGGGCGACACGCCCGAATGGGATAGTGTGCAGGGCACGGCAGCCAACCCCTTCCGCTCTGCGCATCTACGACCGGCTTGGGACACGGTCCGGTGGCCCGAATCGACAATGCCATGACCCGACAGCGCCTTCCGATCGGCATCCAGGACTTCCGGACGATCCGGGACGAGGGCTACTACTATGTCGACAAGACCCCGCTCGTCCGCCAGTTGGTAAACGAGGGGCGCCACTATTTCCTGTCCAGGCCGCGCCGCTTCGGCAAGAGTTTGTTGCTGGACACCCTGGCGTCGCTGTTTGAGGGGCAAGAATCCCTGTTCCGCGGTCTGGCCATCCACCCGCACTGGGACTGGTCCTCGCCGCATCCGGTGGTACGGCTCAGTTTCGACGGGAAGTACAACCAGCCGGGCGAAATCGAGGGGGATATTATCGAGCAGTTGGAGGCCGTCGAACGGGCCCATGCTCTGGCACCGGCCCCAACCTCCGACACCGGCCCGAGGCGCCTGCGGAACATTCTCGACCGACTGCACAGCACCACCGGCCGGCAGGTGGTGGTGCTGGTGGACGAGTACGACAAGCCGATCCTCGACGTGCTGCACGACCCAGAGCTTGCGACCGCAAACCGGGAGTACCTGCGCGGCTTCTACGGCATCGTCAAGGGCAGCGCCAGACATGTTCGCTTCGTCTTCGTCACCGGCGTGAGCATGTTCTCCAAGGTCAGCCTCTTCTCGGGCCTCAACAACCTCGAGGACATCAGCCTCGATCCGCGCTATGCCACCATCTGCGGCTACCGGGAGGAAGACCTGGACCGGGTCTTCGGCCCCGAGTTGGCCGGGCTCGACCGGGAATTGATCCGTACTTGGTACAACGGCTACCACTGGCTGGGCGAAGGGCGGGTCTACAACCCCTACGATGTACTGCTGCTCCTGCGACGCCGCAAGTTCCAGCCCTACTGGTTCGCGACCGGGTCGCCCAACTTCCTGTTCCAGATGCTGATGGAGAAGTCGGTCAGCCCGATGGAAATCGAGGGCCGCCTGACGGACAGCACGCTGGTCTCGAAGTTCGATGTCGGCAACATCAATATCGAGGCGCTGCTCTTCCAGACCGGCTACCTGACTATCGCAGAGGAGCGGTCGGACGATTTCGATACCCTCTACCGACTGGACTATCCCAATCTCGAGGTCCGGCTCAGCCTGAACCGGGGATTGCTGGCCTGGCTGGGCCAGGAGGGCTCCGAGCCGGTGGAGCGGGGGCAAAGGCTCTGCGCGCTGCTGGAGGCGCACGACTTCGCCGCTTTCGGCGAGACCTTCCGCGCGTGGGTCTCGGGCATCCCCTACCAGTGGCATATGAAAGGGGATCTCGCGCGCTACGAGGCTTGGTACGCGGGCCTGCTCTACATGTGCCTGCGGGCCAGCGGCGCGGACCTGAGGGTGGAGGATGCGTCCTCTCGCGGCCGGGCGGACATTGTGGTGCGTCACGGTGGGCAGGTCTTCGTGCTGGAGTTCAAGATGGCGGAGGGCGAGGACGGCAGTGATGCCGCGCTGGATGCGGCGATGGCCCAGATGCGCGGGCGGGGCTATGCGGACAAGTACGGGGGCAACGCCGAGCCGGTCCATCTGATCGGTTTGGCCTGCGGACGCGAGGCGAGGAACCTGCTGGAGGTGCGCGCCGAACTGGCGTGAGAGACCGAGCACGAGCCATCCCGGCAGGGGTTGCGATGCAGTCGCCCGCGGTGGCTTCCCTCGGGAGCATCCAGGTGGAGAGGGTACCGCTCACGGCAGGACCACTGGAACACTGCCACCGACCCGCCGGATGATCGTTGGGAGTGAACCCCGAAACGCCGCTGTCGGCGTGATGAAGCGACGGTGATTTCTCCCGAATCTCTTGCGGGCGTGCTTGGAGACAGGCCTGCTAACTTGTTGTTGGGGCCCTCGTTGCCTTGCCTCACAGCGCCTGCCGAATCCGGTCGCCGACACGCTCACCGCGGTCTGGATCGCCCCCCCAGCCATCCACAGTCAGCTCTGCCGGCCCGTGCCCGTCCTTGAGCTTCTGCTCACCGTATCGGGCTGTCCTTCCGCAGCCTCTGTTACTGCCCCAGCTGGGCCCGATCCGTGACAACCGAACACTGGCCACCTGTTTGGAAGTCCGGTGATGCCGGTCAGGCCCACCGGACGACCACTCCCTCTACCACAGTTTCCCATCAGCGCACGGCTTTGTGCTCTTTGCCCGCCGTTGCGCGCCAGTGGTGCGCGGAGGGACCTCCGGCATTGGACGATGCCGGCATGCGCGGCTGATCAATGGCAAGAGCTTGGTGAGTTGCCGCATCGAGGCCATTCTCCGCCAGATGTAGAATGATTCCAGCGAGCAAGGCTCAGCCGTCTTGCTGCGCGGAGGGACAACAGTGCGACACACTGAAGCAAACCAGTGTGCAGGACACGGCGGCAACCCTTGCCGCGCACCCCGTCGGCCGGCCTGGTACACGGTCCGGTGCCGCGAAGGGAAGGAGCGATGACCCGACAGCGCCTTCCGATCGGAATCCAGAACTTCCGGCGCCTGCGGGAGACCGGCAGCTACTACGTCGACAAGACTTCACTCATCCGGCGACTGGTCGAGCAGGGGGAGTACTATTTCCTGTCCCGGCCGCGCCGCTTCGGCAAGAGTTTGTTGCTGGACACCCTGGCGTCGCTGTTCGAGGGACAAGAATCCCTGTTCCGGGGTCTGGCCATTCACCCGCACTGGGACTGGTCTTCGCCGCACCCGGTGGTGCGACTCAGCTTTGGCGGAAAGTACAACCAGCCGGGCGAAATCGAGGGGGACATTATCGAGCAGTTGGAGGGCGTGGAGTGCGAGTACGATCTCGCACCAGCCCGGGCCTCCGATACCGGCCCGACACGTCTCCGCAACCTGCTCCGGCGGCTGCATAGCAGCACCGGCCGGCCGGTGGTGGTGCTGGTGGACGAGTACGACAAGCCGATCCTCGACGTGCTGCACGACCCGGAACTGGCGACCGCCAACCGGGACTACCTGCGCGGCTTCTACGGCATCGTCAAGGACAGTGCCAGACATGTCCGCTTCGTCTTCGTTACCGGCGTCAGCATGTTCTCCAAGGTCAGCCTCTTCTCGGGCCTCAACAACCTGAAGGATATCAGCCTCGATCCGCGCTATGCCACCCTCTACGGCTACCGGGAGGAAGACCTGGACCGGGTCTTCGGCCCCGAACTGGCCGGGCTCGACCGGGAATTGATCCGCACCTGGTACAACGGCTACCACTGGCGGGGCGGAGAGCGGGTCTACAACCCCTACGATGTGCTCCTGCTGCTGGATACCCGCGAGTTCCAACCCTACTGGTTCGAGACCGGGTCGCCCAACTTCCTGTTCCGGATGCTGATGGAGAAGTCGATCAGCCCGATGGAGATCGAGGGCCGGCTGACGGACAGGGCCCTGGTCTCGAAGTTCGATGTCGGCAACGTCGATGTCGAGGCGCTGCTCTTCCAGACCGGGTACCTGACCATCGCGGAGGAGCTGCAGCAGGGTCATCGGACCCTCTACCGTCTGGACTATCCCAATCTCGAGGTCCGGCTCAGCCTGAACGACCAACTGCTGGCCTGGCTGGGCCAGGCGGGCTCCGAGCCCGTGGAGCGGGGGCAACAGCTCTGCGCGCTGCTGGGGGCGCACGACTTCGCGGGCTTCGGCGAGACCCTCCGCGCGTGGGTCTCGGGCATACCCTACCAGTGGCATGCGAAAGGGGACCTCGCGCGCTACGAGGCTTGGTACGCGGGCCTGCTGTACATGTGCCTGCGGGCCAGCGGCGCGGACCTGAGGGTGGAGGAGGCATCCTCGCGCGGCCGGGCGGACATGGTGGTGCGTCACGGTGGGCAGGTCTTCGTGCTGGAGTTCAAGATGGCTGAGGGCGAGGACGGCAGTGAGGCCGCGCTCGATGCGGCGATGGCCCAGATGCGCGAGCGGGGCTATGCGGACAAGTACGGGGGCAACGCCGAGCCGGTCCATCTGATCGGTGTAGCCTGCGGACGCCAGGCGAGGAACCTGCTGGAGGTTCGCGCCGAGCCGGCGTGATGGACCGGGAACGAGCCACCCTGCTGAATTGGCGGTCCATTCGCCAGCGGTGGTACGTATACCGCTATGTAACCCACGGTGGTGTTTCCGGAAGCAGGGCCTCAAATTCTGCGACCAGCCCAGCCTGGTACGCTCCGGCGTAAGAACCGTCGAGGAATCGTCCAAGTGCTTCCTCGCAAAGCCGAATCCATGACTCTTCCTCATGGCCCGGATTGATCGGATAGAACAGACAACCAGTGGCATCGGCCGCCTTCCGGTCACCCGGCGCATCACCGACCATAAGTCTCTTGTTCGGGGCGTATCGATCACCACCTGCCATCGTGCTCAAGTGCTCTGTCTTCTTTCCAAGTTCCTGTCCTGCAATGAGTTGTGGGTAGTGCGCAATCTCGTTCTCGTCCCACTCCCGCAGCAAGGCGTCGCCCGGAGTGCCAGAGACGATCACTAGGTCGGCATGGGCGACCACTTGGTCAAGGGTCTCCCGGACGCGCGGGAAGGGGGGCACTCCCGAGACGATATCCTTCACCGCAGCGTTAACCGCGAGACTCCACTCCATCGTCAAGTCCAGAACGGGGTGGGGAAACTCCTTGCGGTAAGCCTCCAGACCGGCGTTGCTGGGAGGGAACTCTGAATCGATGAAAGCTTGTAGGGGTGTCAGCTCCGGTACCTGAATGGCCCTGGCGGCAGCTTCAGGCCACTCCTGGAGCAGCCGGAGTGAGCGAACACAGACCGGAAACCGGTTCATGCCCCGGGTCTTGGAGTAAAGGTTGGCGAACTCCCACACGCGGCGAGCATATTTCGAGGCAGCCTGGAGACGCCAATGCTTGATGAACATCGGAGTGAAGCACTCCTTGTGCTTGATCTCCATCGAATCGAATACGCAACCGTCCGAATCGAGACCGACGAAGTACTCGCGGGAAGGCTCGAAGTCTTTGAGGGTCTTCATGGCTGTCCGGAAAGGGTCCGAGTGTGGCTACTCCCGTCTCCTAGGCGTTCCATTGCGTGTGGAACACGCCTTCCTTGTCGAGTCGGCGGTAAGTGTGGGCACCGAAGTTGTCCCGGAGGGCCTGCAGCAAGTTGGCTGGCAGGAACTCCGATCGGTAACTGTCGAGATACGAAAGGGTTGCGCCAAAACAGGTTGTGGCGACACCGCTCCTGTTGGCGACGTCGACGGTTGTGCGCAGGGAGGGCATCGAATCGTTGACTACCGCCGCAAATGTGGGGTGAACCAGCATGTTCTCGAGTTGAGGTTGCTCCAGGAAAGCCCTTTTGATGGGATCGAGGAGTCTGGAGCGGACGATACAGCCCTGCTTCCATATCCGGGCGACTTCGGCAATGTTGGTGCCGAAATCGAATTCCCGCGAGGCGGCCTGAATCAAGTGGAGTCCTTGGGCGTAGGAGGCGATCATCGCTAGATAAAGCGCGTCGTGCAGCACCGGAACCAGTTCATCGACATCTCCGCTGTATTCAGTGTCCGGCCCGGTCAGGACCGAGGATGCGTCGACTCTCGCCTGCTTGAGGCCGGAGAGAATCCGGGCGTTGACCGCTTGCGCAAGCGTCGGAATCGGGATTCCCAGGTCCAGTGCTGATTGAGCCGTCCACTTCCCTGTCCCTTTCTGGCCAGCCGTGTCGAGGATTTTCTCGACCAGCGGCTCTCCCGTATCGTCGTCCACCTTGGCCAGGCATTGGGCGGTGATGTCCACCAGAAATCCGCTCAACTGCGGCGAAGATGTCCAGCGTTGGAATACCGACTGAATTCGGGCAGTCGGCAGCCTGGCAGCCCGTCGCAAGATGTCGTACACCTCGCAGATGAGCTGCATTATGCCGTATTCGATTCCGTTATGGACCATCTTCACGTAGTGGCCAGCTGCGTGCCGGCCACAGTACGTTACGCACACTCCATCGTCATCAGCCGTGGCCGCGATCTTCTCGAGCACTGGGGCGATCCGGTCGTAGGCATCCCGATTCCCGCCGGGCATGATGGACGGTCCCCACAGGGCGCCTTCCTCGCCGCCGGAAATGCCGCACCCGACAAAGTGCAGCCCGGCGTCGTGGAGCCGCTTGCCCCGACGGTCAGTGTCGGAAAAGTGGGAGTTCCCTCCATCGATCACTATGTCCCCGGCCTCCAGGTGATCCATCAGCGCATCGATGACGCGGTCCGTGCCGGCACCGGCCGTGACCATCAGAAGCACTCGCCGCGGCTGGTCAAGAAGCGAGACGAATTCCCCGATGGACTGGGATACCCGGACATTCTTGCCAGCGGATTCCTCTCGCATGCGCTGGGCATTCTCGTCGCCGCGGTTGTACGCGATGACCGGAATGCCATTGCGCTCGATATTCAGGGCTACGTTTCGCCCCATAACGCCGAGGCCGGCGACACCGAAATTATCAATAGCCATGTGAGTATTCCTTGGTGGACCGTGGACGGGCTGGGTGCCCGCAACGAAAGGCCCGGGTCTGGGGGGCGGACGACAGCCTCTCCGACATGTTGTGGTTCTGGAAGCCGCTCTGAGATCCCGCAGCGGAAGGATACGAATACCCTGATTGTATCCGATCCTTGGCCGTCCCCGCAGTTAGTGTTCCGTCACATCATGGAGGGGGCCGATGAGCGGACTCGCTTGCTCGGAGGGCACCGGAGACCACGCGCCTGCTGGCGGCGGAGCCTCAACGAATGGACAAGTGGACTGCTGCGAGAGATTGAACCGATGGCTGAGAGGGTGCGCACGATCGCCCCGCAACAGCTTCAGGGAGTGACTGACCGGTTTGAACCGCGACAGAGCAAGATGCTTGGCTTCCGCATACCAATTGGCCGGCGTCCGAAATTGCCTGACGGCAGATCGGGGTTCTGATTCCGTCATTGCACACTCGGGAGGCAGCGACGGGACGACCCCTCTGTTCGGGGCTATGCAAATCGCAACCGGTGAGGTGACCGGCAAGGGCTATCAGCACCGCAGCGCCGTGGAGTGCAAGAAGTTCCTGGCGCTGATGGGCAAGTCGGTGCCAGGGATCCCCGATGTGCATCGGATCCTCGACAACTGCCGGACCTACAAAACAGCGCTGATCGACCACTGGCGGTGGCGTTCGCGCTAACCCCTGAACTTCACGCCGCCCCGTGCCTCGTGGTTGAATCAGGGGGGCGTTGGTTTGCCAAGATCACGCGGCGGCGGATTCGGCGCGGAACGTTTCGCAGGACCCAGGTGCCGGAAGCGGACACTAGGGAGGCATTGAAGGTCTACAACGGTGACCCCCAACTCTCGAGCTGGACCGATAGCGCTGACGATACTCTGAAGTCACTGAGACCCTACTGTGAAGGAAGTTCTGGCGGTGCAGGCTAGGAGGGAGAGCAGGTAGAAACGGCTGGAACGTACAGGTGGCACTGGACCGCTGCGCAACCAACGGACAGTGCCATCGAAAGGACCGCAAATGGAGAAGCACTCTGGGGCGACGGACCACGCTGGCCGATGTGGGGGGTGCTGTGCGGGCGGAGGATCAAGCCCGAGGCGAATAGAAGGTGTTACCGAGTCGACTGGAGGGGGCCAAGGATCCGCAGCATGGTGATCGGAATCGGTTGCGGGGTGGCCCTCGCGGCACTGACAGGATTCTGGCAGCAACACCAAGGCTCTTCACAGTGGGCAACTGTGAGGCCCAGCGCCGAATTCTGGCCTATGCACACGGGTACGACAAGATTTGGCCTCCCGAGTGTGTACCTGCCGGTCTGGTCCGGGTGCGCCCGAATTCACTCCCAATAGACTTTGGAGGCAGTTTGAGCGGCTGCTCCCGGCACTCATCTGCGGACGCCAGGAGGATGACAGGCAGCATCAACACAACCCACTGTCCAGACTAGTCTCTCGGAGTCCCTCTGCGTGCTCGATCTCTCGCCGTCTCGAGAAGCGCCTGCAATTCAGCAACGCGAGCTTCCGCTGCCCTGCGAGCTGCGGCCTCCTGGTCGCGCTCTTCCTCCGCCCTGCGCGCAGCCTCCTCTGCCCTGCGTCGTCGCGCCGCTTCCACTCGCCTGGCTTTCTCGATCTCGTCCGCATTCAGCAGATCCACCCCGGTGGCCAAGTTTCGCAGGCGCACTCGCTTGCCCTCCGGCTGGAGCGACACCCCGAGCACCTCGCTCCGCAGTTCCCTCCGGCTTCCCCGCTCTCCACCCGGCCCCACCTCCACCCACCCCTCTCCCCACTGCCGGTAGCCCTGCAGCCGACCATCCTGCCCGCTGTCCTCGTACACTGGATCGAACAGAAAATACTCCCGTATCCCCAATCTCGCGTACAATTCCCGCTTCTTCGTCAGGTCCTGCCTCTGTGAATCGGGCGAACTGACCTCCGCCACGAAGTCCGGCGGCCGCCCCTCCCTCCACAGCCGATACGTCATCCGCGGTCCCCGCGCCACCCCATGCACCACCAGCACATCGGGGGCCACGCGCCGGTATGGGTCCCCGGGCACGTAATACATCAGCAGGTCGCCGGACACGTAGGTGTCGGTGCTATGCCGGTACCGCATCTCCAGCGGAAAGCGAATCGACTGGATTGCGTGACGGTGCTCGTCACCATCCGCCATCGGCTTGCCGTCTGAATCGGGGTAGAACGACGCTTCGAAGTTGTCCAGAGCAACGATCGCACGCTGCTCGACGAATTGCCCGTCTGTCATTCCACCCTGCCTACGACACCCTTCCGCTCACTGCGAGTATACAGGCGGCCCATCGTCAACCTGAATCGGAGCCAGGGCGGGCCTGTCCTCGAAGCAGCCGGCAGGGACCACCCAGCGTGCTGCCGGTCGACAGGACTCCGGTCGAGTCCAGTCCGGAATGCGGGGCCATCTGGACCCGCTCACCCTGGTGTTGTCTGGAGTCGTAAGAACAGTTCGATGCCGGCGAATCATGGGAACCGAACAGCTGCTCGTCCCGGAAATCCGGGCAAAGCCCGCCTCGCCGCCCAGGCGAGCCCCAGCCCTTGAGTGTCGCCTTCACAGCTTTGTTCCGCCCGCCATAGCCCGCTCACACCTCAATCTTCAACTTGGAACGCCTTCCGCTGCGGCACGTCGATGTGCAATGGGCGGCTCCTTGAGGACTGGGCCGGAGATTGCACCGCAATTCGGCCTGGCTCCAATTTCTCGAGGTCGCTTTCGGTATGATGAAGCCCGATGATAGTTCAGTCCAAAAGAGCAAGCAGGCTGACGCAGCCGCTCATCCGGAGGAACGGCTCTCTTGTATCGGCGGGGTGGGAGGAGGCGCTGGACCGGGTGGCGAACGCGTTCCAGCGAGCAGTCGATCGTGGTGCTGAGAAGTCGTTCGGCATGTTCAGCTGCTCCAAGACAACGAACGAATTGAACTTCGCCGCACAGAAGTTCGTAAGGAATGTTCTTGGCAGCAACAACATAGACAGTTGCAACCGTACTTGACATGCCCCGAGTGTCGTCGGTCTGGCGACAGTGTTCGGGGCCGGTGGCGGAACCAGTTCCTATCAGGAGACTGACGATACGAACCTCGTCGTGCTGTGGGGATCCAATGCCCGCGAGACCCATCCGATCTACTTCCATCACGTGCTGAAGGCGGTTCGCAACGGCGCATCGCTCTTTGTCGTGGACCCTCGGCGCACCAGTTCGGCCCAGTGGGCTGACCGCTGGCTGGGCCTCAACGTCGGGACCGACATCGTGTTGGCAAATGCTGTGGGCCGAGAGATCCTCGCCGCCGGGCTGGAGAACCGGGACTTCATCGAGCGGGCAACCAGCGGGTTCGATGAATACAGGGAAGCGATTCAACATTGCACTCTCGAGTACGCAGAGCACGAGACCGGCGTGCCTTGCGAAGCCATCCGCGATCTTGCACATGCCTATGCCAAGGCGCCTACGGCTCAGCTGTGCTGGACCCTGGGGATCACCGAGCACCACAACGCTGTTGACAACGTTCGGGCGCTGATCAACCTTGCGTTGCTAACCGGACACGTTGGACGCTACGGTTCAGGGCTCTGTCCGCTGCGAGGTCAGAACAATGTCCAGGGTGGGGGAGACATGGGAGCCCTGCCGGATCGCTTGCCGGGTTTCCAGCATGTCGAGAACGACCAGCTCCGGCAAAAGTTCGAGTCCGCCTGGAACTGCACGATCCCGCCGACGAGGGGCTTTCACCTTAGTCAAATGTTTGACGCCATGGAGCGGAGGGAATTGACGACTCTTTATGTCCTAGGGGAGAATCCCGTGAGTTCAGAGGCTGACAAGGATCGCGCATTGCGGCTCCTCAAGGATCTGGATTTTCTGGTGGTACAGGACCTGTTCCTCACCCAGACGGCGGAAATCGCGCATGTGGTGCTTCCCGCACGGGCAGGCTGGGCCGAGTCCGAGGGAACAGTCACAAGCAGCGAGAGGAAGGTTCAGCGCGTCCGCCGGGCGTTGGTACCGCCACCCGGCACACGCGACGACATGCAGATCATTTTCGATGTGGCCAAGCGGCTCGGGCACGATTGGGGGGAGCCGGATCCCAAGGCACTGTGGGATCAACTGCGCACCCTCAGTCCCATGCATGCCGGAATGAGCTATGCGCGACTCGATCGTTCGGGTGGTCTTCGATGGCCTTGTTACGACGAGACGCACCCCGGGGAACTTTTTCTGCACAGCCGGCTCTGGGCGGACCCGGTGATAGGACCAAGGGCCCCCTTCGCACCCGTTCGGCACGATCCTCCCGTGGACAAGGTGGACAGTAGCTATCCTATTCGGCTGACGACTGGCAGGCGGCTCGATTCGTACAACACGGGGGTTCAGAGCGATCGCTACGCCTCGCCGCTGCGCTGGGGCGAGACATTGGACCTGTCGCCGGAGGATGGCGAGGCGTACGGCCTTGAGGCATTCGAGCGTGTGGTCGTCAGTTCCAGGCGGGCGTCTGTGGAAGCACGGGTGCGATTCGATCCCGGACTGCGTCCGGGGCTGGCGTTCATGACGGCCCACTTCCCTGACGAAGTCGACACCAACAGACTTACCATCGATGCGGTGGATCCGAAGTCGGGCACGGCAGAATTCAAGGCCACAGCGATACGCATTGATAAAATAGCGGCCACGGTTTCCGGTGACTGAGGGCCTGCGGCGGCAGGCAGCGTGGATCCGCTCGTTTCCGGGACCGCTCACATGATGGAATCGATTGGGGTAGAACCGGCTTTGCGGGGAATCGGGGCGTAAGTGGATCTTCAATTCACTGCGGATCGGCCGAGTGAGGACGAGAGATTCGCTATCGATTCTGTCCTCGGCCCCGCCCGGTCCCGATGGTCGGGAGGGGAGCGAATCGACCCCGACGAGGCGTACACAGCCGAAGGCGGGCATCGAACAGCAGGACAGCGACACCTGCTCCTGCCGGTATTCCACGCGGTTCAGGATCGCATCGGGTGGATCAGCAAGGGCGCCCTGAACTACGCCTGCCAGAGGCTTCAGGTTCCTCCTGCCGAAGCCTATGGCGTTGCGAGCTTCTACGACATGCTGTCGATCGAACCGCAACCTCCGGTTGTTGCGCGCGTGTGCGACGATATCGCCTGTCTGGCGCAGGGGGCTGCGCAACTCTGCTCGGACCTGGAGAGGGCCTTGGGTCCGGCCGGCGGTGCAGGCGGGGGCGATCCATCCCCTTGGGTCAGGTCACCCTGCCTTGGCCTCTGCGAGCGGGCTCCGGCCGTGTTGGTTACCGGTGCTGGCAGCCGCAGCTGGAGGCGGGTTGCGGCCCCGGCCAGTGTCAGCGACGTTGTGGCCTGGACGGAATCCACGTTCTCGGTCGAATCCGACGACCATCCAGTTATACGGTCGGTGCCGCAGGCTGGAGACCAGTCGCTAGCTCTTCTCTGCCGGGTCGGGACACCTGGGGGCCAGAGCCTCGATGGCTATCGCAAGAGTGGCGGCCTGTTGGCCCTTGAATCTGCGTTAGCGAATGGTCCCGATTGGGTGATCCGGGAAGTCGAGGCATCCAATCTCGTTGGGCGTGGGGGGGCGGCGTTTTCCACTGCGGTGAAGTGGCGGGCCGTCGCCTCTGCCGGAGGCAGCAAGTACCTCGTTTGCAACGCCGATGAATCCGAGCCAGGCACCTTCAAGGACCGCGTTCTGATGGAGGGTGATCCATATGCCGTGATCGAGGCCATTGCCATTGGCGGATTCGCTACCGGCTGCGAGCGTTGTTACGTCTATGTGCGTGGCGAGTACCAGCGGTCGGCCGAGAGACTGCAAGAGGCGCTCAAGGAGTGCGACGCGGCGGGCATCCTGAAGGGGTGTTGCCCGATTGAGATTCGACGCGGTGCTGGGGCGTACATTTGCGGTGAGGAAACAGCGTTGTTCAACTCGATCGAGGGCTATCGCGGTGAACCGCGGAACAAGCCGCCGTTTCCTACGGAGGTGGGGTTGTTCGGTCGGCCGACCGTGGTGAACAACGTCGAAACTCTCGCCAACGTCCCGCACATCCTCCGTCAGGGAGGGGCTGAATTCGCCCAGGTCGGAACCGAACGATCCAGCGGCCCCAAGCTGTTCTGCCTGTCGGGGCACGTGGCCCGCCCCGGCGTCTATGAGGCACCGTTCGGAATCACGGTTCGCGATCTGATCCAAATGGCCGGAGGCGTCGCGGGTAGCGGCAGGCTGCAGGCCGTACTGGTTGGCGGTGCCGCCGGTGCATTCCTGGCACCCGACCAGATCGACGCGCCGTTCACGTTTGAAGGGATGCGTGCCGTCGGAGCATCCGTGGGCTCGGCAGTGGTGATGCCCTTCGACGACAGTGTGGACCTGGGGGCCATCGTGCTGCGGATTGCCGAATTCTTTCGCCATGAGAGTTGCGGCCAGTGTGTGCCGTGCCGTGTCGGTACGGTACGCCAACATGAATTGCTGGAACGCCTGCGGAAAGGCACGGTGCTTGGAAATCCCGAACAGGAGCGTGGCCTCCTTCGGGATATCTCCCAAGTGATGCGCGATGCCTCGATCTGCGGGCTGGGTCATACGGCGTCCAGTGCTGTGGACTCCGCGCTGGCTCAGTTCCCGTTCACTCTCAGGAAAATGCCATGAGCGACCAGACTCGGGCCAACGCACCCCATCCAACCACACCGGTTCCCAGCGGCCCTGTTCCGCAGGCCCCCTTGATCGATTCCGGCTCCCCGGTGACACTGACGGTCGACGGGGAGAGCGTGACGGTCCCGGGCGGCTCCACGTTGCTGGATGCTTGTCGGCAATCCGGTATAGATACCCCGACCCTGTGTCACCTGGAAACGCTTTCGCCGGTCAACGCCTGTCGCGTCTGCGTCGTGGAACTCGAGGGTTCCAGAACACTGGTCCCCGCATGCTCGCGACGCGTTGAACCGGGGATGACCGTTAGCACTGACTCCGAGAGGGTGCGCCTGAGCCGAAGGATGGTACTGGAGTTCCTCGCGTCCAGCACAGATGTGGAGACCGCGCCGGAACTGAAACAATACATGAAGAAGTACGGAGCGAACGCTGACCGTTACGGCAATCAGGACGTTCCCGCTGCGACACTGGACCAGCCGACGAAGATTGACAACGAACTGTATATCCGCGATTACTCGAAGTGCATTCTCTGCTACAAGTGCGTCGAAGCTTGTGGAGACGACGCGCAAAACACGTTTGCGATTGCGGTTGCGGGCAGGGGATTCGATGCTCGCATATCGACCGAGTTCGACATCGGGCTGCCGGAATCCGCTTGCGTGTATTGCGGAAACTGCATCGGAGTGTGCCCGACCGGTGCCCTGATGTTCAAGTCGGAGCACGATTTGCGCAAAGACGGGTGCTGGGACGAAGCGCGGCAAACGCGCACTGACACGATCTGTCCCTATTGTGGAGTGGGGTGTACGCTGACGCTGCATGTGCAGGACAACCAGATCGTGAAGGTGACCTCTCCCCAGGATCAGGAGGTAACGTTGGGCAACCTGTGTATCAAGGGTCGCTTCGGATGGGAGTTTACAGGGAGCCGCCGTACTGACGGGGAAGAAGATGATTCGCCACAGCCGTAGAGTGTCGGTTTAGGGAGAGAGCCTTCGGTGGCTCCGAGTTTGTGGCTGGCGAAGCTGGCTGCGTCTGGCAGGGATAGATGAGTGGGGGTGAATTCGGCCAGACTGGCTGCGGGGCAGTCCAAGACCCAGGATTCGACGGACCCGGCTCCATCCAGACCCGCCGAGGCGACAGCACTACAGCCGGCAGGATCCCCTTTTTCCCCACCCGCCCCCTATAGGCACCCTCGCCAACCTCACTGTCCCTCCTTCGCCTCTCTCCGATTGCCACACCATTGCCGATCCCCATGCATTCTGAGGTCCCAGCAATGCGGGACAAACTCCCGCCTACCGCCAAGCCAGCAGCACGCTTCGAAGCTCCTCGACGAAGGGTTGCAGGTCGCTTTGCGGGCGCTTGGTCTCCTGTCGCGCAACCAAACGGCAGATATGCGGTATAGGCTCAACCAGGTTCGTTGCAAGTCCTTTGAGTTTCGCCTTAGCAATCGCGGCCGGTTTATCGGAAGCCGAATCGTATATGGCATCTAGTTGGTGCAGCTTCTCCTTAAGGTCCTGACCGCCGACCCCCAGTGCGTCTGCTACCTCAGCACATTGCTCATGCAACACGCCCCAAAGCCAAGTCTCTGGAGCGTCGGAACTGGGCAGGAACAGCACTGGTACGTCTGATCGGGCTTGGTCCTTGATCTTTGCGTCCAAGCATTCGTCACGCTTGTCCCCGTCAAGCACGAACACGAAGTTCTCAATCTGACCGAATTTTCTGAACGCAGCCGCATGCACCGGGAATTCATTGGCACCTGTATCCCGTCCGATCCGGACCGATTCCTGCTTGAGTTTCTCTTCGGGAATCACCACATCGAGGATGCCGCGTAAGATGCCTTCGGCCGCTTCGTCCTCGCACAGCACACTGAGTGCGCTCTTGGATCGCCCGTACAGAGCGTTTTGGATGACATCGCGGTACGCCGGAATCACCGCTACAGGCCCGGTTGAATCCCTGTCCAGGAAAATGCGTGCGTTCCCTGGAACCGAGTCAAGCACCGACTGGCTGTGGGTGGTCAGGATCACCTGCAAGTCGTTGTGCAGGGCCACCTGTTGCAACTGGAGAAGGAGTAGCTGCTGCACCCACGGGTGCAGCGCAGCTTCCACCTCGTCGATGAGAACCAACGCTCCTTGGAGTTGCGCGATTTCTTGCGACAGTCGCAAGACCGTCCGTTCTCCAGCCGCCATGTGGAGTTCCGAATAGGTAGTGCCACCCGACTGTTTGGCAAAGAGCAAGTTTTTGCTGCTACCCGATAGATCAACCACCTCAGCGTATTTGAAGGGCAGGATCTGCTGGGCAAAATGGATCTGCGAGGCTGTGATCGGGACGGCCTGTGGAGGCGAGTCGAGGTGGGACATGCTCAGTGCGCCTCGCACCTCGGAGGGATTGCCGCGATTGCTCAGAGTTCTCAGGTACACATGGCGTTGTGGCTGGCGGGCCTTCTTGCGTCCGAGAAAACTGCGATTCCAGCCTTTTCCGCGCCGCCACACCATTGCCATTCGCCCTTCAGGTGCCGAATAGTCGAACTGGATGGCCGATTTGCCTGTTTCGTCACGTCGTTCTCCAAGCTTGGGTCGATAGTCCGGAAACAACGTGGACGGCACGAAGTCTCGCACGCCAGCGCCCGGCACATCGTAGGCACACGCGGCAGCGAACAGAACGGTTGACTTCCCCGAGCCGTTCGCGCCAGCGATAACGCTGACCGGGTAATCGAACGCAACACGCAGATTCTCAATCCCCCGGATGCCTTCCAGTTGAACCTCTGAAAGGAAGTTGGGCACGTGGGGCTTCTTGCTCTGCAGCCTTTCCCAAGTGTCGCGCAGGCGTGGCTCAATCATGAAGTGCGTCCGCTATGAGTAGGGTATAGCAGTGGATCTTCTTGCACAGCGGTTCCGATAGGACGTGCAATTGCCGGGAGAGGGGTGCGAGGTCCAGATTGGCCCATCATGTGAAGGATGGCCTCATGTTTGACCTTGCAGTCATCGGGAATACGACGAGTGCTGCCGGATCCACCCGTTGTGCGGACAGCATCGACCGGGAGGGGCACTGCCGGCACCATCATCATTGAGTTGCAGCGACACAAATCCACTGGCTGCCACGAACTCCGGTGCCATCGCGGCCACTCCGGTCGTCGCCAGCAGCACGGCACTGGCATCGTTGGCCATGCGACTGCCGTCGAAAGCGGTGGAGAACCCGTTACCGCACGTGTTTTGGCTGTGGCATGGTGGTGGTCTGCGTAGATCTCGGACAAGCCTCGTAGAATCCGGTCAAGATTCTGATAATAAACTGCGTGTCATGTCTTCGCACCCACTCTCAAACCCCTCTGGCAGGATTTCCGAGGTGGCTCCGGTTTTTCGGTGACGTTGGAGCAAGCGCGGCCAAGCTTGACGTGTGGATCTGGCTGACTCCAGGCAGTTTGATGGAGCGGCGCATCGGGACCAGTGTCTGCGCGAAAACCATGGAACTCTTTTTCTATCAGTGGGATAATGGTGATTTGACGGCCCCGAGAATGCGGTTTCCAGGCGCTCGGGGGCCGAATCGGGCCAGAAACAGCCCATCTTCGGAGGACGGGAAAACCCTGCTGCGCGAAATTCACCAACGACAATTGCAGATCGGTCAGGTGTCGATCGAGAAGATGGAGATCGAACTCGATTGCTGCGACGACACGACGGCGGTCCTGCGCGGTTTGCAGCATGTGTTCTGTACGCCGGCAGTCTACACGCAGGGGATGGGCCTGCTGGAGAAGCACTTGCTGGCCAACGTCAAGCGGGGGGTCGGACGACCGGGGCTGGATCTGTGGCAGATTCTGGTGCGGGGCTGCTCAAGGATGGCCTCAACCTGGACTTCGACCGGCTCCGCAACCTGGCCAATCACCACGACCAGGTGCGCCAGATGCTGGGCCACGGCGTCTACGACGAGACCCGCTCCAAGCATCAGCGCCTGCTCGACAATGTCTCCCTGCTGACACCGGAGTTGCTGCGAGCGATCAACAAGGTTCTGGTGCAGGAGGGCCAGGTGGTGGCCTACCTGCGCACCTGCAAGGACTTGGTCAGCCGTGCCACGAGCAGTCTGAAGACTCTGGAGGAGGCGGCAATCAATCATCTGGAGCATCACGGACTGTACCGGGTGCGGACTATGGGCAAGGCAGGCTTCGAGCGCACCATGGGGCTGGCCGTGTTGAGGGCCAACCTGCATCACTTTGGGCGGGTCCTGCTGCAAGCGGACCGCGAGGCTGCCGCGTGCAGCCTCGCGGCCTGAAGCGGTTCCGGGACACCCCGCCGGCAGCCGGGCCCCGGGCCGGCAGCGAGAACTGTGTCTGATCGGCCAAGGCGGGAGTTGAGTGCCCTCAGAACAGCTACAAACGCGCCCTTGAGCTGAAGTGACAGGCATTCAGACGGACCTAATCCAGCCCGATCCAACCATCTGTCATCGATATTGTTTGCAAGTTCGAGCCAGACCTCGTGCCCCAAAAGGGTTATCGGGCAGAAGCGAACTAAGAGGCTGTCACGAAGTGACCCGCCCAGAACGTAGTCGAACGCCAATCCATGCCCGACAGCGCATGCGTATTCAACCCCGGGAACGTGCCCGCCTCCCCCAGCAGCAGGAACCGCGTATTGTTGGCCACCTAATGCAGCCGTTGGAACTAGGGCGTGGCCTTCCAGCGCACCCAGCGGGCCCGGGTCCCGCGGGCGGCACTTGAAGGCCCCCGACTGCCAGCCAGCCAGCCCGATCGACTCGTCGCGCCACTCGAAGATATACCGCAGCCCGCGACCGGGGAAGCGCTAGAATCCCGGGTCATGATAGCGCTCGATTGTCTCGTCCTACCGCGTCCACTTCTCGGGTCGCGCCAGACGGATGACCAAGTCGTCCAAGCGGAATCCGGATAGGGTCGTCTTGAACAGCGGAGCGGGCTGGGAAGCCATGCCTCATCCCTGCCAGAATGGGCCCGAAAAAGCCAATCCTCCCCGCAAATCGAATCAGCTGTATGGGCACGAAACTAGGAGATCTCAGCGTAGGAACATCCTGCCCGTGTCTTGAAGCCTACCGTGAACTTCCGCCTCCTAGCCATTGCCAACACTTCTCACACGCACACAGGTCACACTGACTCGCTGTACGAAAATCTGGAACTAACGAACTCGAACTGGATTTCCATGAACGGGACCACGCCGAGATTGGTTCACCCTGTGTCGAATCTTAGGGAGCGGGCGATGCTCAGTCGTGTCCTCGCACTATCGCCATCGTCGGCTTCGATCAGCCCTTCCAAGTCTCGGAACAACTGATCCAAATCCGTCCCTCTAGATGGAGCGCGAGCTGCAAAGCCGTGCACAAGTACACTCTGATTGCGGAGACTCGGCTTTAGGAGCGGCATGCTCTCGAACTTCAACAGCGGTTTAGCCAGCCGGTCACCGCACTGACGGAGCAAGCGCGCCGCTTGCAAGCGCGCTGCCTGATTTCGCCCGCTAGGATTCTGGGATAGCGGATGTTCACCTTTCGCATGGAGCTCTTCCTGCAGGGCGCGGACGGCCACATGTTTGGGGTCTAGGTCGCCCGAATCGAGCCCGTGGTCGAAAAGACGCGCTTGCCCGATCATTTCTAGTACACGGTATGCACGGACCAGAGCATCTTCGTATTGACCTTGGCGAACCCGCCGCTCACCGTTGGCAAGCAGATCAATGACGAGGCGGCGCAGCCATGCAGCCATAGCGCTGTGGCTATCTTGCACGGGTTTTTGCGCGAGTACCCTGACCCACTCGCGCATCGTGTCTGTGGGCCACAGGTTGGCCCAATTACCCGCTGGGGGTGGAGGAACCGGAATCTCTGCTGCAACGCCATAGGCGAGCCGGTCCCAAGCGGCGAAGAACTGGGCCGCTGATCGAATCCCTTCAGCGGCCTTCCACACCGTATTTGGAACAGGTGCCATATCAGAGATAGCAGGGCGATCCAAGACTTGCTTGACTGCCGGGAAGTTGCCACTGCTTAGCAGGTGGCGGGCCAAGTCCAATCGGCGATGACCCTCTACGGCTGTTGTTTGGATCTGCCGGACTTGCTCTGTTCCGGGCACTACCATGCCTCTCTCGTCACGCTCGCCGACGATGTAACGAAGCTGAGGAATTCCCCAGCGAGTAGCAGCTAGAACTAGAGCCGCACTCATTGCTTTAGTTCCTCGTGTGAAGTCGACCTCAACTCGCGTAGGTGGTAGGTGTTCGACCAGCGTCGAGAGTATGCTGTCGAAATGACTGTAGGCGCTATCAGCATTGTTCTCTGCTCCTCTTGGAAGCGGCTCGATGGCAAAGTCAATACCGGGCAAACCAGTGCGCAATCCCTGAGCAAGATCTTCGGCTAGTTCCTCGGTGACGCTTGAAGGCAACAGCACTACACGCGTCCAAGATTCGGTTTCGATTGATTTGCGTAACGGCACAAACAACGTCTCTTCGCGCCGTGTGATGTCACCAGTCCCAACCGTCATTACTAGAACGCGACCGTTAGTTTGAGACGCCACTCTAGGTTGGCTATCAGAAACGACCCATAACGGGTTCTGTGCAGGATGAACTACACCAGAGCCCCCGTTCTCTGAGCTATCTTCGGTATGTTCTGTGTGGGGTGGGGGCTTCACTTCAGGTGGATTCCTCATCTTGTTTTAGCTTTGGTTCCGACGATCTACAGTGTAGCACCCACTCGACATCGGTATCAAGGTTTGCAACGCTTCGAAGCGCTTACGAGATTCAGATGGTCCTGCGCCCGCCCCTCAAGCGGAGCGGCGAGCGGCCCCGCCAGCAGGCCGCTGGTGTGCGGTACGCAGTCTGCTCCCGCAGCCGTTGTCCTGTGTCACCGACGCTCAGGACGTGGCGCTGTGGAGCGCTGCCAACCGCTCGGCTATCGCCGCCCGCGGGATCGCTGGGTTGGCTGGAAGGCCCCGATCCAGTTTCAACGGCTGCACTTGGTGGCCAACAACGCGCGCTTGCTGCTGGGGAAGGCGGATGCTTTCCCGGGGTTGAGTACAGGATAGTCCCACGCCGAGATTCTCTAGTTTCCGGCCATTGCGGCTGATTGGATTTACGGAGGACGCTGGCTTTTTCCGACCCATTCTGTCCGCAACGCTTCGTCGGGCGGCTCTACCAGCCCCCAAACTCGCCCTATCGGCCCACTCGCCTCCCCCATCAATTGCACAGCCC
Organism: Bryobacterales bacterium; assembly: GCA_965205085.1. Lineage (GTDB taxonomy): Bacteria > Acidobacteriota > Terriglobia > Bryobacterales > UBA6623 > VXMF01. The sequence continues at coordinate 667,906 of OZ242039.1, forward strand.
GCAGCGTGCGAAAGTCCGGGGGGGCCGGATTGGCGTGCTGGTGCCGGCTGGGCCCCGACTGAAGGCCAGTTGTGGATCTGGCGGTGCTGGTCGCTAGGCGAATCCGGTCTCGACCCCGATGCGCTATGTCGCGATTCGCCGTGCTACTGTCGAGGAGCCGTTGCCGGAACCCTGGTTGTACACCGGACGTGAGGGGAGGCTGGTTGTTCAGCGTGTTTTCCAGGGGAAACAGCCCAGCCCGGCAGGCCGGCCCAAAGGCGGGCCCGATGGCAACCTGGCAGCGCTACTGGCTGTTCCAGTTGCCGGGTCTCCTTCTGGTGGTGGCCCTCACGTTCTTGGGAGTGTACAAGGTCGACTTGCCTCGCTGGACCATTCCGGTCGCCGTGGGTATTTGGGCCGCAAAGGATCTGTTGATGTACCCCTTCCTGAAGTTAGCCTACGAGGGTCCGAAGCCGACGGGAGCGGAATCCATGGTTGGAGCTATCGGCACTGTGGTTGAAGATCTCTGTCCATGCGGTTTCGTCAAGATCGGACCCGAGCTTTGGCGTGCGGAGAGCGTAGTGCCGATTCGTGCGGGCCACCTCGTTCGAGTGATCGGATGCGATGGCATGACGATGCGGGTCGAAGCAACTGGATTGGGGCCTGGCACCAGGCCATAGGCTCCGGTCCGCCACGCTGCTGCAACTGCAACAATCGCGACCATGTCCGATGGCATTCCAGCAGCGATCCTCTATGGCAATTCTGTTCGCGCCCACGCTGCCACTCGGCGCGGTGGTGACACTCTCTCGAATGAACGGTCTTGCTTATCTCGCAAGGACTGAATCCAAGGACGGATGCTTAGCGAGTAGGTCTGTCGGTCGTGACCCTGGCCTCGGAATCTGCTCTCTGCGACAAGGGTTTGTCCCAGTCTCCAGCCAGACAGTTCGGCTGCATTGTATGGGTGGGTCGATTCACCTGATGCATGTAGACGTTCACGTTCACAGCCCATGCCACCGCCTCGATGAATAGCGTGTCGCTAGCTCGGTTCTCCGGCCCCGTGGGCTCTTTCGCACTGAGGTACCCCGCTCGCCCTCGGCACCAGCGAGCCAGTGGTCATGCTGTGGCGCGTGCAGGTTCGGATTGTCCGGTGTCAGCGTTACCTGCCTACCATTGACAGCGTTACCTGCCTACCATTGACATAGTGGCCTTCCGTTCGGGCCGCCACTACCCGGGTACCGTTCCCCTTGTGCTCAGAGTCGATCTGTCGCGGATGCTCCGTCGCGTTTAGCATCTATCCGCGGGTCTACCCGCTAGACTGGCCGTTCGTCCCGGGACATACCGGCTACTCTTTATTGCTGGGTCGCACGTCAGGCGTCCAAACGGTCTCGATGGTCGCTGCATAGGATCCGTCCGCCTGGATGTGTCGCAAACTGGTAGCCCGAGTCGTGGCGTGGCCCCATTAGCTTCGGCGACCCTACGGCAGGTCCAACCCGGGCCGTCGGCATGGACCTGTAGAGGCAACTGGCCCGACGGGCCGCTGCCGGTCAGCAAGTGGATCGCCTTGATGCAGTCCTCCCGTTCGTGTTCCGAAAGTCAGACAATGTACTGCTTCCTTCCCCTCTCGCTCGGGCCGGATATTCCAACTCGTGCAAACCAAATCACATAAGAAATGTTCTATCATGCGCCGCACCAGGCTTGCAGGGAACCGACCGCGATGTTTCGGCCGATCGCCGTAGGCGAAGGGCTTGGAACGGCTGTAGCCACTTCCTGCGACAAGCAGCCAAGCATGTTAACTACAATGTCAGGAAATGGAGAAGAGGCTCCTCTCGGCCGTTGGCCTGCTTGCGATCGTCGGGATCATTTCGCTGGTATCGATACCGGACGTGCCGTTCAGTGAGGCCCTGGCACAGGACAGTGGTCCCGCGGACTGCCTGTCGCAGAGTGCCGTGATGATGCGCCTCGGACTGGGAGACGAGGTTCCGACAGACTGGAGCGGCACAGCGGAGGGCAAGGTTGCAACAGACAGCACCTCTTGGGAGGCGAAGTCAGAATCGAGTCCGCTCAAACTTGCAGGGGGAGGACAATCGCCACGAGTTCTGCCTGCGTCGATCACCCTGAATCTACCAGCGACACCATGCGGGAGCATCGTCGACGAGGCCCAGACGATCCGCATACGGACCGACCAAGGCGACTTCGAGTTTGCCCCCCTTGAGATTCTCTTAGGGCGGTCCCTGCTGCTGCTCGACGGGCGGGTTGAAGTGGAGAAAATTCCCGCCAGTCTCCCCGTAGCAACCGGTCCCCGCGAAGAAGACTATCCTGCCTGCACGGCATTGTCCGACGGATCGACACTTTGCGCATTCGTGGAGTATGAACCCGGCCGTCCCGTCGACGTCGATGCCGCCCGGGCTGGCGACTTCGATTCCGTCGAATTCAATGGGAATGGTGACCGGATTGCTGTGGTGCGACGTGGTGGATCCGGCTGGACTCAGCCAGCGTATGTGACGGATGCTGGCGGGGATGTGTGGCGTCCCGTGGTGACCGTGCTCTCGAACGGGAATGCCGTGGTGCTCTGGTCGGAGCAGCGGAACCAGAACTGGGATGTATTCGCGCGTGAATATCGGCCCGACACGGGCAGACTGGGCCCCGAGCAACGCCTCACAAACGATTCGCGAGCGGATTTCAATGTGGTGGCGAGTGGCGATTACTTCGCATGGCAAGCGAGACGGGCAAGGGGCTTCGACGTGTTCGCAAGCCGCTTCGGAGGCCAAAGCGTATTGGTGTCGACTAGCGATGCGAACGACTGGCGTCCGTCGATTGCAACGGACTCGGCCGGGGCCGCGTGGATTGCCTGGGACAGCTATCATGCCGGGAACTACGACGTCTACCTGAGGCGACTGGCTGGCGAGGAACTGGGCGAGCCGATTGGAGTCGCCGTTTCGTCCAGGTTTGAGGCCCGCGCTGCAGTCGCCGTCGACAGTCGGGACCGGGTATGGGTTGCCTACGAGGATTCGGATGAAGGCTGGGGCAAGGACTCCGGTGATCGTTGGCCTGGAGTCCAGCGATCACCGATGTATCTCAACAAGAACATTCTGGTCCGGGTCTGGGATGGCGCACTCAAGCAAACCGTGGCACCACCGCGCGCCCCGCTGATCGACTACCACCACGATGACACCCGCATCGCGACCAGCCAGCGACACAAAATCAGTATTCCCACGATTAGCTTCGACGGGGATGGCCGGCCGTGGCTGCTGTTCCGGCGGCACCCACTACAGACGGGCAGGGGAGAGCGCTGGCGGAGCTACGCCACCTCGTACCATGGCAGTGAATGGTCACGTCCCGTGCCATTGGTGGCATCCGATCATCTTCTTGACCGTCAGCCCGGCCTGGCAATTCTCCCGGATCGGAGCCTGCTCGCGGTGTTTGCGGGCGATGCGCGCACGAGGGCGGCAGACCGACAGGACAGCGATCTGTTCGAATCCAGCCTGCGTGATGCGGCCGCAGCCCGGGAGCCGATATTACACATGGCCGATGCGGGAAGCCCCCGCCCAACGAAGTCGCAAGCCCATCCCGACGAACCCGGAGCAATCGCCAGAATCCGAGCCAAACGCTTACAGGTTGGTGGTAGGACGATGCGATTCCTGAGGGGCGAGTTTCACAGACACAGTGCGTTCTCGTCACACCGCGATTGGGACGGGCCCTTCGAAGAGGTGTGGAGATATGGGCTTGACGTGGCCGGACTGGACTGGATCGGACCTGGCGATCACGACTATTCGGTGAGCCACGGATATCATTGGTGGCTGCAGCAGAAGGCGGCCGACATGTATCACGTTCCCGGCGAGTTCAGCGCCATGTACACGTACGAGCGCAACGTAAACTATCCGAGCGGTCACCGAAACGTCATGCTGCCCCGGCGGGGAATTCGTCCACTGCCACGCATGACGGGCCGCGAGTGGATCTACGGTACTCAGGATGGTGGATCCCCGGATATCCGGAACCTCTACAGCTATCTTCGGCATTTCGGGGGGATCTGTTCCTCGCATACCTCGGCGACGAATATGGGAACCGATTGGCGGGATTCGGATACTGAGGTCGAGCCGGTCGTGGAGTTGTTCCAGGGACACCGCCAGAGCTACGAGGTGTCGGGCGGACCTCAGGCTGCGTCTGGCCCAAGTGACACTATCCAGGGCTACCGGCCGGCCGGTTTTATCTGGGAGGCGTTCCAGAAGGGGCGACGTTTAGGATTCCAGGCGAGCAGCGATCACGTATCGACTCACATCAGCTACGGCGTCGTGCTGGCGGAAGAGAATTCCCGCGATGGAATCATTGAGGCGTTCAAGCGTCGGCATTCCTATGCCGCGCAAGACAACATCATCCTGCTCGTTCGCTCCGGGGATCATCTCATGGGGGACGAGTTCTCCACCAAGCAGTTGCCCAGACTGCACATAGAGGTGACCGGAACTGCTCCGGTCGACAGCATCGAGATCATTCGCCAGGTCGGATTGGCCAAGCCTGCTGTTGTAGCCTCAATGGCACCCGGGGGGCGGGAAGTTGACTTGGTCTGGACAGACTCAGCTGCCGCCGCCGAGGACTGGAACATGTACTACGTACGGCTCAAGCAGCGGAACGAGGCTATGGCTTGGGCCAGCCCGCTGTGGATCCGCTACCAGCCCCGCGAGGCCGAGTAGTACCGTAACCGCCGGGCGGTGTGTCTTATGTTCATGGCGAAGCAAGCCAATCAGAACTCGGTCATTGCCCGAAACTCGCGGAAACGCTCTTCGATGCGGTCCTTCCGAAGATTCTTGAGTCCCTCGACGCCGAACTGTTCGCAGCAGAAGCTGCCCATTACGGAGCCATAAATCACCGCCCGCCGAAGGTCCGAACTACACACTCGGTCCGTCGAGCCAAAGCCACGGCTTGTCAGGTAGCCCATGAACCCCCCGGCAAAGGCATCTCCCGCACCCGTCGGGTCGACAAGATGCTCCAAGGGATACGCAGGCGCCTGGAAGCAGTCTCCGTCGATGAACATCGACGCGCCGTGTTCGCCCCTCTTGATGATGACTGTGCTCGGCCCTTTATCGTGAATCGCTCGGGCAGCGTGCCGCAGATTGTCGATTTCCGTCATCTGCCGAGCTTCCTCGTCGTTGACAAGGACAACGTCCCAACGGCGCATCGTGCTAGCCAGTTCGTCGGGAGTCCGCTCGATCCAATAGTTCATCGTGTCCCCCGCGACAAAACGCCGCTGCGGAACCTGGTCGAGAACCATTGATTGCAAGGCCGGCTGAATATTGCCGAGCAGAACATGCGATGCGCCACGGTAGGAGTCCGGCAACCGGGGCCGGAAGTTCGCGAACACGTTGAGTTCCGTCGTCAGTGTCCGACGCTGATTCATCTGCCGGAAGTAAACCCCTTTCCAGTAGAACGTCTTGCCGGGCGCCCTCTCCAGGCCTTCGAGGTCGATGTTGTGACGGAGCAAAACTGCCTCGTCGTCCGGCTCAAAGTCGTCTCCGACGACGGCCACGAGGAGCGTTTTCGTAAACTGGCTGGCAGCGAGGGCGATGTAGGCTCCCGCGCCCCCCAGCGTTCTGTCGGCTTTGCCGTGAGGGGTCTCGATGCCGTCATAGGCGACCGACCCTACAACCAGAAGGGACATGGTTTCGAACGAGGAATGCTTGGTTTATAGGTACTTGCCGGCGAGGACCGCGTACTTCTCGCGGACTCGGTCTGACATGGCGAGGCGGTCGGTGATAATCGCGTTCTTCAGCGCGGACGCATACGGGCTGGGAGTGCTGGGGATGTTTCGCACAGCCTCAACGGCCACCTGCTGCGCGTTCGCAGCGTTCCGGGTGAGATATTCGATGACCGTATCAACAGTGACCGCATCGTGCTCGGGGTGCCAGCAATCGTAGTCCGTGACCATGGCGACTGTGCAGTACGACATTTCCGCTTCCCGAGCGAGTTTCGCTTCCTGGAGATTGGTCATGCCGATCACATCGAGTCCCCAGGAACGATACAATTTCGATTCCGCCAGAGTGGAGAAAGCCGGACCCTCCATGCAGCAGTAGGTTCCCCCGCGATGGACTGTGACGCCGACGTGGTTGCAGGCGGCTTCGGCTACGTCGGTCAATATTTCACAGGTCGGGTGTGAGAACGTGATGTGGGCGACGAGTTCGTCATCGAAGAAAGTCGACGCCCGTCCCCGGGTTCGGTCGAAGAACTGGTCTGGCAAAACGAAGTGGATGGGAGCGAGTTCCTCGCGCAGCGACCCAACGGCGCTGAACGAGAGGAGATACTCGACGCCAAGCATCTTCAGGCCACAGATATTGGCGCGAAAGTTAAGCTTGGAAGGCATAATGCGATGCCCTCGACCGTGTCTGGCGAGGAACGCGACCTCCCGGCCTGCAATTCTCCCAACCGTGAAGGCATCCGAGGGCTCTCCCCACGGGGTCTGCAGTCGCACTTCGCGCTGGTCTTCCAGTGCGTCCATCTGGTAGAGGCCGCTGCCTCCGATAATGCCAATTCGGACACCCACTGCCTCCTCATTGTAGCGGCAGGGGCGACAGATGTTCGTGGCCGGAGCTGAGAACTGTCAGACTCACCGGCCGGGAAACGCAACGTCATCGAGATGGAGTCATCCGCTTACTGGAAATCGGAGCCGCGGTGGCTGTGGCGCACGGCACAGGCAATCCACTGCCGACGTGCGAGGCAGTGGATTGGTCTCCGTTAGGAAACAGGAGGGTAGCCGGCAGGCCAGTGAGGCCGCGAGCACGGAGGCTCCCCACGGGAGGCAGCACGTCTATGCCAAAGTCTGCCCGAACAATGTTCGTGACAGTTCACCGGCACTTCATCGTGCGGAAATCGGCGTTTCGGGAGGTACTCTCAACGATAATCCGGTCGCTCGATGGCAGCCTTCCAGTGGTTCTGCCGGTACACTCCGTTCGATGACTCTCCTATAGGACGCCACGGGTAGCGAATGGATCACGACCCTAGGGAGGATGGCTCGTTCCCGGTCCCTCAAGCCGGTTCGGCGCGAACCTCCAGCAGGTTCCTCGCCTCGCGTCCGCAGGCTACACCGATCAGATGGACCGGTTCGGCGTTGCCCCCGTACTTGTCCGCATAGCCCCGCCCGCGCATCTGGGCCATCGCCGCATCCAGCGCGGCCTCGCCGCCATCCTCGCCCCCCGACATCTTGAACTCCAGCACGAAGACCTGCCCGCCGTGACGCAGCACCATGTCCGCCCGGCCTCGCGAGGAGGCCTCCTCCACCCTCACGTCCGCGTCGGCGGCCCGCAGACACATGTAGAGCATGCTCGCGTACCATGCCTCGTAGCGCGCGAGGTCCCCTTTCATATGCCACATGTAGGGGACGCCCGAGACCCACGTGCGGAAGGTCTCGCCGAAGCTCGCGAAGTCGTGCGCCGCCAGCAGCGCGCAGAGCCTTTGCCCCCGCTCCACCGGCTCGGAACCCGCCTGGCCCAGCCAGGCCAGCAGTTGGTCGTTGAGGCTGAGCCGGACCTCGAGATTGGGATAGTCCAGACGGTAGAGGGTCCGATGACCCCGCTGCAGCTCCTCCGCGATGGTCAGGTAGCCGGTCTGGAAAAGCAGCGCCTCGATATTGACATTGCCGACATCGAATTTCGAGACCAGCGTCCTGTCCGTCAGCCGGCCCTCGATTTCCATCGGGCTGATCGACTTCTCCATCAGCATCCGGAACAGGAACTCGGGCGATGCGGTCTCGAACCAGTAGGGCTGGAACTTGCGGCGTCGCAGGAGCAGCAGTACATCGTAGGGGTTGTAGACCCGCTCTCCGCCCCGCCAGTGGTAGCCGTTGTACCAGGTGTGGATCAATTCGCGGTCGAGCCCGGCCAGTTCGGGACCGAAGACCCGGTCCAGGTCCTCCTCCCGGTAGCCGCAGATCGTGGCATAGCGCGGATCGAGGCTGATGTCCTTCAGGTTGTTGAGGCCCGAGAAGAGGCTGCCCTTGGAGAACATGCTCACGCCGGTGACGAAGACGAAGCGGACATGTCTGGCGCTGCCCTTGACGATGCCGTAGAAGCCGCGCAGGTACTCCCGGTTGGCGGTCGCGAGGTCCGGGTCGTGGAGCACGTCGAGAATCGGCTTGTCGTACTCGTCCACCAGCACCACCGCCTGCCGGCCGGTGGTGCTGTGCAGTCGGTCGAGAATGTTCCGGAGGCGCCTCGGGCCGGTGTCGGAGGTTGGGGCCGGTGCCAGAGCGTGGGCCCGTTCGACGGCCTCCAATTGCTCGATAATGTCCCCCTCGATTTCGCCCGGCTGGTTGTACTTCCCGTCGAAGCTGAGTCGCACCACCGGGTGCGGCGAGGACCAGTCCCAGTGCGGGTGGATGGCCAGACCCCGGAACAGGGATTCTTGCCCCTCGAACAGCGACGCCAAAGTGTCCAGCAACAGACTCTTGCCGAAGCGGCGCGGCCGGGACAGGAAATAGTGGTCCCCCTGCCCGACCAGTTGCCGGATGAGTGAGGTCTTGTCGACATAGTAGCTGCCGGTCTCCCGCAGGCGCTGGAAGTTCTGGATCCCGATCGGGAGGCGCTGGCGGGTCATCGCTATTTCCTCTTGCGGCATCGGACCGTGTACCAGGCTGGCCGATGGGGTGCGCGGCGGGGGTTGCTGCCAGGTCCTGCACACTGCCCCGCTCCAGTGTGTCGCACCGTTGTCCCTCCGCATAGCGAGACGGCTGGCCTTGCTCGCTGGAATCATTCTACATCTGGCGGAGAATTGCCTGATGCTGGGGCAGCAACAGAGGCTGGGGCAGAACAGCCCGACAGGGTGAGCAGAAGCTCAAGGACGGGTGCGGACCGGCAGAGCTGACTGAGGATGGCTGGAGGTTCGATCCAGACCGCAGTGAGCCCGGAGTGGAAGGTGCACGGTGAGAGTGTCGGCGACCGGATTCGGCAGGCCCTATGGGGTAAGCCAACGAGGGCCCCAACAACAAGTCAGCAGGCCTGTGTCCAAGTCCGCCCGCAGGGGATTCGGGAGAAACACCGTCACTTCATCGCGCCGGCAGCGGCGTTTCGGGGATCGCTCCCAATGATCGTCCGGCCGGTCGGTGGCAGTCTTCCAGTGGTCCTGCCGTAGGTGGTGCCCTCTGTGCTTGGATGCTCCCGGGGGAAGCCACCGCGAGGGACTGCATTGCGACCCCTGCCGGGATGGCTCGTGCTTGGTCTCTCACGCCAGTTCGGCGCGAACCTCCAGTAGGTTCTTCGCCTCGCGTCCGCAGGCCACACCGATCAAATGGACCGGCTCGGTGCTGCCCCTGTACTTGTCCGCATAGCCCTGCCCGCGCATCTGGGCCATCGCCGCATCCAGAGCGGCCTCGCTGCCGTCCTCGCCCTCCGCCATCTTGAACTCCAGCACGAAGACCTGCCCGCCGTGACGCAGCACCATGTCCGCCCGGCCTCGCGAGGAGGCCTCCTCCACCCTCACGTCCGCCTCGGCGGCCCGCAGACACATGTATAGCATGCTCGCGTACCAGGCCTCGTAGCGCGCGAGGTCCCCTTTCATATGCCATAGGTAGGGGATGCCCGAGACCCACGTGCGGAATGTCTCGCCGAAGCCGGCGAAGTCGTTTGCCTCCAGCAGCGCGCAGAGCTTTAGCCCCCGCTCCACCGGCTCGGAGCCCGCCTGGCCCAGCCAGGCCAGCAGTTGGTCGTTCAGGCTGAGCCGGACCTCGAGATTGGGATACTCTAGGCGGTAGAGGGTCCGATGACCCTGCTGCAGTTCCTCCGCGATGGTCAGGTAGCCGGTCTGGAAGAGCAGCGCCTCGACATCGACGTTGCCGACATCGAATTTCGAGACCAGCTTGCTGTCCGTCAGGCGGCCCTCGATTTCCATCGGGCTGACCGATTTCTCCATCAGCATCCGGAACAGGAACTCGGGCGATGCGGTCTCGAACCAGTAGGGCTGGAACTTGCGGCGTCGCAGGAGCAGCAGTACATCGTAGGGATTGTAGACCCGCTCTTCGCCCAACCAGTGGTAGCCGTTGTACCAGGTGCGGATCAATTCCCGGTCGAGCCCGGCCAGCTCGGGGCCGAAGACCCGGTCCAGGTCCTCTTCCCGGTAGCCGCAGAGGGTGGCATAGCGCGGGTCGAGGCTGATGTCCTCGAGGTTGTTGAGGCCCGAGAAGAGGCTGACCTTGGAAAACATGCTGACCCCGGTAACGAAGACGAAGCGAATATGTCTGGCGCTGCCCTTGACGATGCCGTAGAAGCCGCGCAGGTACTCCCGGTTGGCGGTCGCGAGGTCTGGGTCGTGGAGCACGTCGAGGATCGGCTTGTCGTACTCGTCCACCAGCACCACCACCTGCCGCCCGGTGCTGCTATGCAGCCGCCGGAGCAGGTTGCGGAGACGCGTCGGGCCGGTATCGGAGGCTCGGGCCGGCGCGAGATCGTACTCGCACTCCACGCCCTCCAGCTGCTCGATAATGTCCCCCTCGATTTCGCCCGGCTGGTTGTACTTTCCGTCGAAACTGAGCCGTACCACCGGGTGCGGCGAGGACCAGTCCCAGTGCGGGTGGATGGCCAGACCCCGGAACAGGGATTCTTGCCCCTCGAACAGCGACGCCAAAGTGTCCAGCAACAAACTCTTGCCGAAGCGGCGCGGCCGGGACAGGAAATAGTAGTCCCCCTGCTCGACCAGTTGCCGGAGGAGTGAGGTTTTGTCGACATAGTAGCTGCCGGTCTCCCGCAGGCGCTGGAAGTTCTGGATTCCGATCGGAAGGCGCTGTCGGGTCATCGCTCTTTCCTCTCGCGGCACCGGACCGTGTACCAGGCCGGCCGACGGGCTGCGCGGCAGGGGTTGCCGCCGTGTCCTGCACACTGCCCCGCTCCAGTGTGTCGCACCGTTGTCCCTCCGCGCAGCGAGACGGCTGGGCCTTGCTCGCTGGAATCATTCTACATCTGGCGGAGAATGGTGCTGATGCGGCAACTCGCCAAGCTCTTGCCATCGATCAGCCGCGCATGCGGGCAGCGTCCGATGGCGGAGGTCCCTCTGCGCACCACTGGCGCGCAACCGCGGGCAAGGAGCACGATGCCGTGCGCTGATGGGGAAACCGTGGTACGGGGAGTGGTCGTCCGGTGGGCCTGACCGGCATCGCCGGACTGCGGAGCAGGTGGCCAGTGTTCGGTTGTCACGGATCGGGCCCAACTGGGGCAGTAACAGAGGCTGCGGAAGGACAGCCCGACACGGTGAGCAGAAGCTCAAGGACGGGCACTGGCCGGCGGAGCTGGCTGTGGATGGCTGGGGGGTCGATCCAGACCGCAGTGAGCGGGTCGGCGCCCGGATTCGGCCGGCCCTATAAGGCAAGGCAACGATTTCCCCAACAACAAGTTAGTGTCTGCCAGAAAACCCTCTTGGGGCACGAGGTTTCGCTCGAAGGTAAAATCAAAATCGATGACAAATGGTTGGATTAGGCCCGATTAGGTCCATCTGAATGCCTGTCACTTCACCTCAAGGGTGCATTTCCACCCGTTCTGAGGGCTCTCAACTGCCGCTTTGGCCGATCAGACACAGTTCCCCCTGCCGGGCCGTGGCCCGGCTCCTGGCGGGGTGCCCGGAACCGCTTCAGGCCGCGAGGCTGCACTGGGCAGCCTCGCGGTCCGCTTGCAGCAGGACCCGCCCCAAGCGGTGCAGGTTGGCCCCCAACACCGCCAGCGCTACGGTGCGCTCGAAGCCCGCCTTGCCCATCGTCCGCACCCGGTCCAGTCCGTGATGCTCCAGATGATTGATCGCCGCCTCCACCGCTGAGTGCTGCCGCCGCGCCTGCCGAAACGACTCCTCGGCCTCCCGCTCCCGCTGCGCTGCGCTCAACTTGCCCTTCGCCGGTAGCGCATTCAGATCCAGCAGCTTGTCCAGCTGAATGCGATTCTCCGGACTGTGAAAGTTGCGGTCAAAACTGCACGCCCGCAGGTCCGGGAACAACTCCTGCGTCTCCTCGATGATCGGCTCCGCGATGTCCACGTCGCCGCCTTCCCACAGCACCTTGTGGTGCAGCAGAAACTGGTGCTGGTCCTCGACCACGCAGACCGGCACTCCCAGCTCCACCGGACAACCGGCCTTGCCTTTCGAGATCCAGCGCGTGTGCGGCTCGAAGATCGAGAACACCTTCTCCTCCTGCGGAATCTTCTCGCCTTCCAGCAGCCGCCGCTCGGACTGATCGATCTGACGCTCCGCATGGGCAATCCAGTCCTTGATTTGCTGAATCCTGGACTTCGCCATGCCCGCCTCCTCCAGGGCCTTCAGACTGCTCTTGGCACGGCTGACCAAGTCCTTGCAGGTGCGCAGGTAGGCCACCACCCGGGGACGCGTCGCCCGTCGCGTCTGCCGCACCGCATGGAACAGCGAGCGCACCCGGCGGGCCTGCTTCTGCCACTGCCGCCAGCCCGTCACGCCGTACGCGCTGGCCTGCCGCCCCAGGCTCTTCAGCAAACATCGCATGGCATCCCACAACAGCGAGACGTCGGTCGGATAGTGCACGTCGGTCTCGGCCACGAACGAGTCACACCGTCCGCGCAAGGCCTCACCCGCGCTGTGCTCCAGCACCGTGTGGCCCTCCTGCACCAGAACCTTGTTGATCGCTCCCAGCAACTCCGGCGTCAGCAGCGAGACATTGTCGAGCAGGCGCTGATGCTTGGTGCGGGTCTCGTCGTAGACGCCGTGGCCCAGCATCTGGCGCACCTGGTCGTGGTGATTGGCCAGGTTGCGGAGTCGGTCGAAGTCCAGGTTGAGACCCTCCTTGAGCAGCCCCAGTACCAGAATCTGCCACAGGTCCAGCCCCGGTCGTCCGACCCCCCGCTTGACGTTGGCCAGCAAGTGCTTCTCCAGCAGGCCCATCACCTGCGTGTAGGCTGCCGGCGTACAGAACAGATGCTGCAAACCGCGCAGCACCGCCGTCGTGTCGTCGCGGCAATCGAGTTCGATCTCCATCTTCTCGATCGACACCTGACCGATCTGCAATTGTCGTTGGTGAATTTCGCGCATCAGGGCTCTCCCGTCCTCCGAAGATGGGCCGTTTCTGGCCCGATTCGGCCCCCAAGTGCCTGGAAACCGCATTCTTGGGGCCGTCAAATCACCATTATACCACTGATATCAAAAGATTTTCAGGGTTTTCTGGCAGACACAAGTTAGCAGGCCTGCGTCCAAGCCCGTCCGCAAGAGATTCGGGAGAAATCACCGTCACTTCATCGCGCCGACGGTGGCGTTTCGGGGGGCGCTCCCAACGATCGCCTGGCGGGCCGGGGGCAGTCTTCCAGTGGTCCTGCCGTGGGCGGTACCCTCTGCGCCTGGATGCTCCCGAGGGAAGCCACTGCGGGCGACTGCATCGCAACCCCTGCCGGGATGGCTCGTGTTCGGTCTCTCACGCGGGTTCGGCGCGAACCTCCAGCAGGTTCCTCGCCTCGCGTCCGCAGGCCACACCGATCAGATGGACCGGCTCGGCGTTGCCCCTGTACTTGTCCGCATAGCCCCGCCCGCGCATCTGGGCCATCGCCGCATCCAGAGCGGCCCCGCTGCCGTCCTCGCCCTCCGCCATCTTGAACTCCAGCACAAAGACCTGCCCGCCGTGACGCAGCACCATGTCCGCCCGGCCTCGCGAGGAGGCCTCCTCCACCCTCACGTCCGCGTCGGCGGCCCGCAGACACATGTAGAGCATGCTCGCGTACCAGGCCTCGTAGCGCGCGAGATCCCCTTTCATATGCCACATGTAGGGGATGCCCGAGACCCACGTGCGGAAGGTCTCGCCGAAGCCCGCGAAGTCGTGCGCCTCCAGCAGCGCGCAGAGCTTTTGCCCCCGTTCCACCGGCTCGGAGCCCTCCTGGCCGAGCCAGGCCAGCAGTTGGTCGTTCAGGCTGAGCCGGACCTCGAGATTGGGATAGTCCAGACGGTAGAGGGTCCGATGACCCTGCTGCAGTTCCTCCGCGATGGTCAGGTAGCCGGTCTGGAAGAGCAGCGCCTCGATATTGACATTGCCGACATCGAACTTCGAGACCAGTGCCCTGTCCGTCAGCCGGCCCTCGATTTCCATCGGGCTGATCGACTTCTCCATCAGCATCCGGAACAGGAAGTTGGGCGACCCGGTCTCGAACCAGTAGGGTTGGAACTCGTGGGTATCCAGCAGCAGGAGCACATCGTAGGGGTTGTAGACCCGCTCTCCGCCCCGCCAGTGGTAGCCGTTGTACCAGGTGCGGATCAATTCCCGGTCGAGACCGGCCAGTTCGGGGCCGAAGACCCGGTCCAGGTCTTCCTCCCGGTAGCCGCAGAGGGTGGCATAGCGCGGATCGAGGCTGATATCCTTCAGGTTGTTGAGGCCCGAGAAGAGGCTGACCTTGGAGAACATGCTGACGCCGGTAACGAAGACGAAGCGGACATGTCTGGCACTGTCCTTGACGATGCCGTAGAAGCCGCGCAGGTAGTCCCGGTTGGCGGTTGCCAGTTCCGGGTCGTGCAGCACATCGAGGATCGGCTTGTCGTACTCGTCCACCAGCACCACCACCTGCCGGCCGGTGCTGCTATGCAGCCGCCGGAGCAGGTTGCGGAGACGCGTCGGGCCGGTATCGGAGGCCCGGGCCGGTGCGAGATCGTACTCGCACTCCACGCCCTCCAACTGCTCGATGATGTCCCCCTCGATTTCGCCCGGCTGGTTGTACTTTCCGCCAAAGCTGAGTCGCACCACCGGGTGCGGCGAAGACCAGTCCCAGTGCGGGTGGATGGCCAGACCCCGGAACAGGGATTCTTGTCCCTCGAACAGCGACGCCAGGGTGTCCAGCAACAAACTCTTGCCGAAGCGGCGCGGCCGGGACAGGAAATAGTGGCGCCCCTCGTCCACCAGCTCGCGGACCAGCGGAGTCTTATCGACATAGTAGTAGCCCTCGTCCCGGATCGTCCGGAAATCCTGGATCCCGATCGGAAGGCGCTGTCGGGTCATCGCATTGTCCTCTTGCGGCACCGGACCGTGTACCAGGCCGGCCGAAGGGGTGCGCGGCAGGGGTTGCCGCCGTGTCCTGCACACTGCCCCGCTCCAGTGTGTCGCACCGTTGTCCCTCCACGCAGCGAGACGGCTGGGCCTTGCTCGCTGGAATCATTCTACATCTGGCGGAGAATGGCCTCGACGGGCACGGGCCGGCAGAGCTGCCTGAGGATGGCTGGGGGGTCGATCCAGACCGCAGTGAGCGTGTCGGCGACCGGATTCGGCCGGCCCTAAGAGGCAAGGCAACGAGGGCCCCAACAACAAGTTAGCAGGCCTGTGTCCAAGCCCGCCCGCAAGAGATTCGAGAGAAATCACCGTCACTTCATCGCACCGACGGCAGCGTTTCGGGGGGCGCTCCCAACGATCATCCGGCGGGTCGGTGGCAGTCTTCCAGTGGTCCTGCCGTGGGCGGTACCCTCTGCGCCTGAATGCTCCCGAGGGAAGCCACCGCGGGCGACCGCATCGCAACCCCTGCCGAGATGGCTCGTGCTCGGTCTCTCACGCCGGTTCGGCGCGAACCTCCAGCAGGTTCCTCGCCTCGCGTCCGGAGGCCACACCGATCAGATGGACCGGTTCGGCGCCGCCCCTGTACTTGTCCGCATAGCCCCGCCCGCGCATCTGGGCCATCGCCGCATCCAGCGCGGCCTCGCTGCCGTCCTCGCCCTCCGCCATCTTGAACTCCAGCACAAAGACCTGCCCGCCGTGACGCAGCACCATGTCGGCCCGGCCTCTCGAGGAGGTCTCCTCCACCCTCAGGTCCGCGCCGACGGCGTGCAGACCCATGTAGAGCAGACTCGCGTACCAGGCCTCGTAGCGCGCGAGGTCCCCTTTTGCATGCCACAGGTAGGGGATGCCGGAGACCCACGCGCGGAAGGTCTCGCCGAAGCCAGCGAAGTCGTTCGCCTTCAGCAGCGCACAGAGCTTCCGTCCCCGCTCCAGCTGCTCGGCGCGCCGCTGGCCCAGCGAGGTCAGCAATCCCCGGTTCAGGCTGAGCCGGACCTCGAGATTGGGATAGTCCAGAGAGTAGAGGGTATCGAAATCGTCCGACCGCTCCTCGGCGATGGTCAGGTAGCCGGTCTGGAAAAGCAGCGCCTCGACATCGACGTTGCCGACATCGAACTTCGAGACCAGTGCCCTGTCCGTCAGCCGGCCCTCGATTTCCATCGGGCTGATCGACTTCTCCATCAGCATCCGGAACAGGAAGTTGGGCGACCCGGTCTCGAACCAGTAGGGTTGGAACTCGCGGGTATCCAGCAGCAGGAGCACATCGTAGGGGTTGTAGACCCGCTCTCCGCCCCGCCAGTGGTAGCCGTTGTACCAGGTGCGGATCAATTCCCGGTCGAGACCGGCCATCTCGGGACCGAAGACCCGGTCCAGGTCCTCCTCCCGGTAGCCGCAGAGGGTGGCAAAGCGCGGATCGAGACTGATGTCCTTCAGGTTGTTGAGGCCCGAGAAGAGGCTGCCCTTGGAGAACATGCTGACCCCGGTAACGAAGACGAAGCGGACATGTCTGGCACTGTCCTTGACAATGCCGTAGAAGCCGCGCAGGTACTCCCGGTTGGCGGTCGCGAGGTCTGGGTCGTGCAGCACGTCGAGTATCGGCTTGTCGTACTCGTCCACCAGCACCACCACCTGCCGGCCGGTGGTGCTGTGCAGTCGCCGGAGCAGGTTGCGGAGACGCGTCGGGCCGGTATCGGAGGCCCGGGCCGGCGCGAGATCGTACTCGCACTCCACGCCTTCCAACTGCTCGATAATGTCTCCCTCGATCTCGCCCGGCTGGTTGTACTTCCCGTCGAAGCTGAGCCGTACCACCGGGTGCGGCGAGGACCAGTCCCAGTGCGGGTGGATGGCCAGACCCCGGAACAGGGATTCTTGCCCCTCGAACAGCGACGCCAAAGTGTCCAGCAACAAACTCTTGCCGAAGCGGCGCGGCCGGGACAGGAAATAGTGGCGCCCCTCGTCCACCAGATCGCGGACCAGCGGAGTCTTATCGGCATAGTAGTAGCCTTGGTCCCGGATCGTCCGGAAATCCTGGATTCCGATCGGAAGGCGCTGTCGGGTCATCGCATTGTCCTCTCGCGGCACCGGACCGCGTACCAAACCGGCCGATGGGGTTTGCGGCAGGGGTTGCTGCCGTGTCCTGCACACTAACCCATTCGGGTGTGTCGCATCATTATCTCTCCGTGATGCCGTGCGGCTGGGTGTTGCTCGCTGAAATCATTCTACAGCTGGCACAGAATTGTCTGATGCCGGATCTCGCCAAGCCCTTGCCATCGATCAGCCGCGCATGCCGGCAGCGTCCGATGGCGGAGGTCCCTCTGCGCACCACTGGCGCGCAACGGCGGGCAAGGAGCACAATGCCGTGCGCTGATGGGGAAACCGTGGTACGGGGAGTGGTCGTCCGGTGGGCCTGACCGGAATCACCGGACTTCCGAACAGGTGGCCAGTGTTCGGTTGTCACGGATCGGGCCCAGCTGGGGCAGTAACAGAGGCTGCGGAAGGACAGCCCGACACGGTGAGCAGAAGCTCAAGGACGGGCACGGACCGGCAGATCTGCCTGAGGATGGCTGGGGGGTCGATCCAGACCGCGGCGACCGGATTCGGCCGGCCCTATGAGGCAAGGCAACGAGGGCCCCAACAACAAGTTAGTGTCTGCCAGAAAACCCTTATTGGGCACGAGGTCTCGCTCGAAGGTGAAAACAATATCGATGACAAATGGTTGGATTAGGCCTGATTAGGTCCGTCTGAATGCCTGTCACTTCACCTCAAGGCCGCATTTGCAGCCGTTCTGAGGGCTCTCAACCGCCGCTTTGGCCGATCAGACACAGCTCCCCCTGCCGGGCCGTGGCCCGGCTCCCGCCGGGGTGCCCGAAACCGCTTCAGGCCGCCAGGCTGCACTGGGCAGCCTCGCGGTCCGCTTGCAGCAGGACCCGTCCCAGGCGGTGCAGGTTGGCCCCCAACACCGCCAGCGCCACGGTGCGCTCGAAGCCTGCCTTGCCCATCGTCCGCACCCGGTCCAGTCCGTGATGCTCCAGATGATTGATCGCCGCCTCCACCGCCGAGTGCTGCCGCCGCGCCTGCCGAAACGACTCCTCGGCCTCCCGCTCCCGCTGGGCCGCGCTCAACTTGCCCTTCGCCGGTAGCGCATTCAGATCCAGCAGCTTGTCCAGCTTGATCCGATTCTCCGGACTGTGAAAGTTGCGGTCAAAACTGCACGCCCGCAAGTCCGGGAACAGCTCCTGCGTCTCCTCGATAATCGGCTCCGCGATGTCCACGTCGCCGCCTTCCCACAGCACCTTGTGGTGCAGCAGAAACTGGTGCTGGTCCTCGACTACGCAGACCGGCACGCCCAGCTCCACCGGACAGCCGGCCTTGCCCTTCGAGATCCAGCGCGTGTGCGGCTCAAAGATCGAGAACACCTTCTCCTCCTGCGGAATCTTCTCGCCTTCCAGCAGCCGCCGCTCGGACTGGTCGATCTGACGCTCTGCATGGGCAATCAAGTCCTTGATTTGCTGGATCCTGGACTTCTTCATTCCTGCCTCCTCCAAGGCCTTCAGACTGCTTTTGGCGCGGCTGACCAAGTCCTTGCAGGTGCGCAGATAGGCCACCACCCGGGGACGCGTGGCCCGGCGCGTCTGCCGCACCGCATGGAACAGTGAGCGCACCTTGCGGGCCTGCTTCTGCCACTGCCGCCAGCCCGTCACGCCGTGCGGACCGGCCTGCCGCCCCAGACACTTCAGCAAACATCGCATCGCATCCCACAACAGCGAGACGTCGGTCGGATAGTGCACGTCGGTCTCGGCCACGAACGAGTCACACCGCCCGCGCAAGGCCTCACCCGCGCTGTGCTCCAGCACCGTGTGGCCCTCCTGCACCAGAACCTTGTTGATCGCGGCCAGCAACTCCGGCGTCAGCAGGGAGACATTGTCGAGCAGGCGCTGATGCTTGTAGCGGGTCTCGTCGAACACGCCGTGGCCCAGCATCTGGCGCACCTGGTCGTGGTGATTGGCCAGGTTGCGGAGCCGGTCGAAGTCCAGGTTGAGACCCTCCTTGAGCAGCCCCAGCACCAGAATCTGCCAGAGGTCCAGCCCCGGTCGACCGACCCCCCGCTTGACGTGGGCCAGCAAGTGCTTCTCCAGCAGGCCCATCACCTGCGTGTAGGCTGCCGGCGTACAGAACAGATGCTGCAACCCGCGCAGGACGGCCGTCGTGTCGTCGCGACAATCGAGTTCGATCTCCATCTTCTCGATCGACACCTGACCGATCTGCAGTTGTCGTTGGTGAATTTCGCGCATCAGGGTTTTCCCGTCCTCTGAAGATGGGCCGTTTCTGGCCCGATTCAGCCCCCAAGCGCCTGAAAACCGCTTTCTTGGGGCCGTCAAATCACTATTATACCACTGATATCAAAAGATTTCTAGGGTTTTCGGGCAGACACAAGTTAGCAGGCCTGTGTCCAAGCCCGCCCGCAAGAGATTCGAGAGAAATCACCGTCACTTCATCGCACCGACGGCAGCGTTTCGGGGGGCGCTCCCAACGATCATCCGGCGGGTCGGTGGCAGTCTTCCAGTGGTCCTGCCGTGGGCGGTACCCTCTGCGCCTGAATGCTCCCGAGGGAAGCCACCGCGGGCGACCGCATCGCAACCCCTGCCGAGATGGCTCGTGCTCGGTCTCTCACGCCGGTTCGGCGCGAACCTCCAGCAGGTTCCTCGCCTCGCGTCCGCAGGCCACACCGATCAGATGGACCGGTTCGGCGCCGCCCCTGTACTTGTCCGCATAGCCCCGCCCGCGCATCTGGGCCATCGCCGCATCCAGCGCGGCCTCGCTGCCGTCCTCGCCCTCCGCCATCTTGAACTCCAGCACAAAGACCTGCCCGCCGTGACGCAGCACCATGTCGGCCCGGCCCCGCGAGGAGGCCTCCTCCACCCTCAGGTCCGCGCCGACGGCGTTCAGACCCATGTAGAGCAGGCTCGCGTACCAGGCCTCGTAGCGCGCGAGGTCCCCTTTTGCATGCCACAGGTAGGGGATGCCGGAGACCCACGCGCGGAAGGTCTCGCCGAAGCCGGCGAAGTCGTTCGCCTCCAGCAGCGCACAGAGCTTTCGTCCCCGCTCCAGCTGCTCGGCGCGCCGCTGGCCCAGCGAGGTCAGCAATCCCCGGTTCAGGCTGAGCCGGACTTCGAGATTGGGATAGTCCAGACGGTAGAGGGTATCGAAATCGTCCGACCGCTCCTCCGCGATGGTCAGGTAGCCGGTCTGGAAGAGCAGTGCCTCGACATCGACGTTGCCGACATCGAACTTCGAGACCAGTGCCCTGTCCGTCAGGCGGCCCTCGATTTCCATCGGGCTGATCGACTTCTCCATCAGCATCCGGAACAGGAAGTTGGGCGACCCGGTCTCGAACCAGTAGGGTTGGAACTCGCGGGTATCCAGCAGCAGGAGCACATCGTAGGGGTTGTAGACCCGCTCTCCGCCCCGCCAGTGGTAGCCGTTGTACCAGGTGCGGATCAATTCCCGGTCGAGACCGGCCATCTCGGGACCGAAGACCCGGTCCAGGTCCTCCTCCCGGTAGCCGCAGAGGGTGGCATAGCGCGGATCGAGACTGATGTCCTTCAGGTTGTTGAGGCCCGAGAAGAGGCTGCCCTTGGAGAACATGCTGACCCCGGTAACGAAGACGAAGCGGACATGTCTGGCACTGTCCTTGACAATGCCGTAGAAGCCGCGCAGGTAGTCCCGGTTGGCGGTTGCCAGTTCCGGGTCGTGCAGCACGTCGAGAATCGGCTTGTCGTACTCGTCCACCAGCACCACCACCTGCCGGCCGGTGGTGCTGTGCAGTCGCCGGAGCAGGTTGCGGAGACGCGTCGGGCCGGTATCGGAGGCCCGGGCCGGGGCGAGATCGTACACGCACTCCACGCCCTCCAACTGCTCGATAATGTCCCCCTCGATTTCGCCCGGCTGGTTGTACTTTCCGCCAAAGCTGAGTCGCACCACCGGGTGCGGCGAGGACCAGTCCCAGTGCGGGTGGACGGCCAGACCCCGGAACAGGGATTCTTGCCCCTCGAACAGCGACGCCAAAGTGTCCAGCAACAAACTCTTGCCGAAGCGGCGCGGCCGGGACAGGAAATAGTGGCGCCCCTTGTCCACCAGCTCGCGGACCAGCGGGGTCTTATCGACATAGTAGTAGCCCTCGTGCCGGATCGTCCGGAAATCCTGGATCCCGATCGGAAGGCGCTGTCGGGTCATCGCATTGTCCTCTTGCGGCACCGGACCGTGTACCAAGCCGGCCGATTGGGTGCGTGGCAGGGGGGGCCGGCCGCGCCCTGCACACTAACCCATTCGGGTGTGTCGCACCATCGTCTCTCCGTGATGCCCGCGGCTGGGTGTTGCTCGCTCACATCATTCTACAGCTGGCAGAGAATTGCCTGATGCGGGATCTCGCCAAGCCCTTGCCATCGACCGACCGCGAGTCCCGCCATGGTCCGATGCCGCTCAATGGTGCGCACACCCTCAAGATCGGTGGCAACATGATTAGGGATCCGCGCCGATCCGTCGCATGATGGGCTCCCCGAGTGGGTCCCAGCACCTTGGTGCCGGGTTTCCTCTGCGGAAGAACGGCCCACGAGTCAGTCGCGGTTCCCGGGGGCGGCACGTGAAGCAGGGGACATCATGTCGGCGGAGAATCCAGTGCGTACTCAAGCAGGCAACGGCCCCAGCAGACTTACCCAAGGAATTACACGCCTGATATCCGCACTCTCGACCGCACCAGTCCACTCCACTCTCTCGAGTCAGCGTGACGGAGAGTGCCTACGCAGGTAAGCGAAGTGCCGGGTCGCTGTGCCGGAGACAGGCTTTGGCACCCTTGAGGTCGGTGTGCAACGGCACTTTCCACCTTGCCCGACTGAACCCATCTGCTGGGATTGAGGAGCAGAACGTGATGATTGTTCGCCTTGAGCCACCCGGGGGGACGCAATCCGAGCAATAGGTGTGGCTATCGAAGGCGAATACGGCCGACCGCGGGTCAGCAGGAATTGCTTGCCCTGCAGGCCGAGGGCAGTAGGCTCGAGCAAGTTCACGGGGCTCTGGCCAGCGGTGCGGGCGGGCAGCAATCCGGTCGCTCAATCCATGAACCCTGAATTCTGCAGTTGGCCCCGGGGAGATCTCCCCCAGGCTGCTCTGAAGTGTACCGGCAGCGCATCCCAAGTCGGTAGGTGTACCGGCCGTGGTCGAGGAACCCAACCATCGAGAAGGTCGTTGCAAGACAGTAACGACCACTGAAGGCGTGAACGCCCGTCCGAAGTCATGGCAGATTCCCTTCCCCAAGAAGCCGTCCTGCACCACCGCCGCCGTTGCAGCACCTCCCTTGCCATCTGAGCCTTCACCCGTCGGGTGAGTGCCGGAAACTACCGGTGTTCCTGCCATCCACCGATGGAGAGAATCGGGGCCGGGCTCCAGATTGGCCTATGCTGCGAACTGAGTTGCCGACTCGGCGATGCCGGCGGTTCAGGACAATCGAAGATCCGCGAGCCCAAGCGGCTCCGTGGCCGCGGAACGTCAATGCACATCGGCACCGACCTGACGGGGGAGAACCCTGGTTGCCGCCGCAGACAACTGGATTTCGTTGGCCCAGGCAACTCCCTGTGACGGAGCCCCGGCTCGGACGGGAGCGACGGAGCAAGGCAGGCGGAACCAGAACCCGCTCGGGTGAGATCCCGGGGATGCGGGAGTGCGCGCCGTGGAGCAGGATTCGCCCGCCGGCCTCCCCGACGCAGCCACTGCCGGCAGGCCGGAGACCCTTCTGCTCCAAGGAGATGTGCAGGTTGCGAGGACCGATTCGTCCCTCCCGCCTGGTTGATCCAAACGGCAGGTGCTGACCCGGCAATGTGAATGTTACGCTTGAGGTTGTCGAGTGGCACATACGATCCCATTCGTCCTCGTTTGCATCTTGTTCCTAGTACGCGATGCCCGTCTGGTCGCGAGCCGACCCCGGCTGTTCTTCGCATGTGTCCCGATCATTCTTGCTACGATCATCGGGTGCGCGACGGTCGCAGAGTCGCTGTCAGTGACTGAGGTCCGGCAACTGACCCAAGATCATCGGTACTGGACCGTTGCGGTTGTCGTCGATGGCTTTCAGTTGTTTCGTTCCCTGAGGCTGAGCCGGCTCGGGGCACCGGCAGACTGGGGCCTGCTCCTCCCGGGGGCAGTGGTGTGCCTGGCGCTGGTGAACCTCTGCCACTTCGTCTTGACCCGGGTCGACGGTGGCACCGGGATGGACATTGGCTTGGCTGTCGGATCCGCTTGGGTGCTGGCAGTAGGGCTGATCCAGAGAGTCCGAGTCTTACGCACTGACCCAAGGCCTAGCATCCGGTTCGTTACGGTTGCCCACTTCGTAGCGCTTGCGTCGGTTCCTGCCTTGGCGCTTCCGGAGACAGCCTCGGGTACGCTGACTTTCGACTGGATAGCTACGGGGGGAGTTCTAGGAGCAGTCGTCCTGCTAGTGGGTGCCTCCGTAGTGTGGCATCAGTTGCGGCGGCGGTCAAGGAGTGCTCCCTGGCCATGAACAGCGGAGCACAGACCTCCGGGTGTCACCGGGGAAGGGGGTCTCCCTGCCACGAAACAGGGCATCCCATGCGAGCGCGTGGGATCGTTCCGGCAGAGGGATACCTTCTGGCACCCCGGTCTAAGCCGTGAACGAACTTTCCCATCAAGCGAGTGGCTCGTAAGCCTGTTCGCGCTGCCTAGACTTTGAGAGCATCTGAAAAGACAGCCATGCATGTTGATCGAACAGTAACCGACAAACTACTCAAAATTTTCTCATCCTTGAATCTCGACGAGCAGATCGTCCTGGAACTGCTCTCGGTCTGGTACGAGTCACTGCTTGTGTCGAAAGCGGTCGACATTGCGAACGAGTCGCACAAGAAGAACGACGTTCCCAGAACTCGTTCAGTAGCGAGTTGGAGGAAGCTCTTCTCGAAGCTCCGCTCGCTTGGGATGGTGGATGGGAGCACGTCCTCCGTTCGTTGCAGTCGCGTGATTGTCGAGGCAATCACCCGACACGCCGAGCGAGAGAGGCGGCTGGATCGCCACTTGCAGATCGTGGACGAGATTCGTCCGCCATGGAAAATGGAACATTTTCGATACGGTCGTGATGTTGGCTACGACGCCATCTTCAGGAACTTACGGATCGCTGTTCATAAGAATGACGTGGGTTTATACAATATTATCCTGAATCATTGGACCTACTCACAGGTCTATGTTGCTCCGCCATTTCAATGGGAGGAGCGCCTGTTCAGCACGCCGTTCGACAAGACCTGGCTGTTATCCCGAGCCCCGGAAATTCGTGACGATGCAATCTCCGGGCTGGTCGAACTTGCGCAGCATCAACTGAAGCCTGTCGATCCGTTGAGAGAGGTACTGAACGACACAGCGAGGGATCTGGAGCCGCCACACTTACTGCGCGACTTGGCCACGCATCACGCGATGCTCTGCGGTGACTTCAAACTGGCAGAGAAGCTAAGCGGAGGTGACAGTACTGAGAGCGGCCGTCTGTACCGCGGATGGCTTTGCTTCGTTCGAGGCCAGCGAGACGAGGCAATCACGCACTTCGAGGCCGCACTCCAACTGACCCGCAAGGCGACTGGACGACGCAACGTCACCCTGCCCAGGTGGGCTGGAGCGCTCTATGTGATGGTGCTGCTTGCTGCCGGTGACCGAACTCATCTGGCACGCGCTGGCAAATACCTCGCCACGGCCAAACGCGACTTCCCGTCCACCGACGTCTATGAGGTGCTCCGGTGGGTAATGCTGGTGTCGGAGGGCAAGGTCGGGAGTGTGAAGTCCGCGATCGAGAACTCCAAGTCCTTACGCATCTCTCAGGAGCAGCCGTTGATCCAGCTCATTATCTATGTGGGTCTGTGCTGGTGTAATGCTGCGAAGGAGCGGGGGCGTCAGCGACGAATCTCGGAACTCGAGAATCTGTCGTCCCGGTCTGGTTACCGCTGGCTAGCCCTGGAGTTCAGTCGAGTGAGGAACCGGGAGTCACCGGATCGCCGTCAACTGTTCCTGGGCGCTGAGGCGACCGACGATCTTGGCACTGTCCCGTTGGTCGATGCGCTGCCGGAAGTCAGCACGTGGGAGAGAAGCCTGGCTGCCTTGCAGCGGCTAAGGCCAAAATCCTCAGTCGAGCCGCCCCACCGTGAGTCCGAATCGAGACTGACGTGGCGCGTTAGGGTCAACCCGGATCCCTCAATCGCCGCGTTCGAGCAATGGCGAGGCAAAACAGGCAAATGGACGAAGGGACGTGCGATCTCGAACAAGCGTCTGCACGGTCGGATCAACCTCGATTTCCTAAGTCTGCAGGACATCGCAGTCTGCGGCACGATCCAGACATCCACTGGCATATACTCACCGGATTTCGATTTCGATTACGGGGCGGCGTTCAAGGCGCTGATCGGTCACCCGCTCGTATTTCGCCTGGAAAAACCCTCCCGCAAGGTGGAGATCGTCCAGATGGAGCCCCGGCTCGAGGTTGCGACCGCGAAGGGCTTGGTCTCGATGAAGCTGACACCTGAAATACCTGCATCGACGGATGTCCTTGTGCAGGAGCAGCCCGGGGATCGTATTTCCGTAACGGTGTTCGATCACCGGCACAGTGAGATCGCGGATATTCTCGGACCTGCGGGACTCAGGATCCCGGCTGCGGAGAGCCACCGGATCGGTCCGGCGATCCGCTCCCTGAGTGCCCTGGTGACGGTTCATTCCGACCTCGCCGCCGGCGCTGTTGATTCGACGGAGGTCGCCGCGGACCCGACACCCCAGTTCGTGATCACCCCGCTTCAGGACGGTCTCCGCCTGGAGGCAGTCATCCAGCCGCTTGGCGCCGACGGCCCGTCGTTCAGTCCAGGGCAGGGCGGAGCTTCGGTGTTCTCGTTCATCGAAGGGAAGTCGGTGCGCGCAACACGGGACCTGCCGGATGAGACACGCCGGCTCGATGCCGCAGTTTCCGCCTGTCCGTCGCTGAGCAAGGCGAGCTCGGACGGGAGAGCCTGGAGTGTCCAGGATCCAGTCTCGAGCCTTGAGGTCCTGGAGGAGTTGCAGCGGCTCGGAGACTCGGTGAGACTGGTCTGGCCGGAAGGGGAGAAGTTGACGATCCGGGAAAGTGTGGCAACGGACCGACTTGCGCTGAAGATCCGTCGCCGCCAGGATTGGTTCGGGATCGAGGGGAAGATCGAACTCGATTCGGGGCTGGTATTGACACTCCGGCAGCTCCTGGACCTCATGGAGAACTCGACCGGGCGGTTTCTCGAGCTGAAGCACAACGAGTTCCTGGCCCTTACCGACAGGTTCCGGAGGCGGATTCAGGATCTCGCGGGTCTTGTTGACACAGACGCCCAGGCGTTGCGCATGCATGGTTCGAGAGTGCATGTGTTGGAGTCGATCGCAGAGGATGCAGGTTCTGTGGATGCGGATGCTGCCTGGGTCAAGCAGATCAAGGCTTTCCGCGAGGCCCAGTCGTTGGATCCGGAGGTGCCCTCCACCCTGCAAGCCGAGTTGCGGGACTACCAGGTGGATGGGTTCAAGTGGGCGGCACGCCTGGCCGCATGGGGTGCCGGCGCGTGTCTGGCGGATGACATGGGCCTTGGAAAGACGCTGCAGACTCTGGCGGTGGCGTTGTCCCGCACTGCCTCCGGGCCGATCCTTGTCGTCGCACCGACCTCGGTCTGCCCGAACTGGATTGACGAGGCGCGCCGTTTCGCCCCCACTCTGAATCCGGTCCTGTTCGGGCGTGGCAACCGGGAGGAGATGCTGGAGAATGCCGCTCCGTTCGACATGGTGGTCTGCAGCTACGGCCTCCTCCACCAAGAGGTGGACAGCCCGTCCAAGGTGCATTGGTCGATGATCGCGCTGGACGAGGCCCAAGCCATCAAGAACCGTGAGACCATGCGCTCGCGGGCGGCGATGCGGCTGGTAGGGGACTTTCGGATCATCACCACCGGGACACCGATCGAGAATCACCTCGGGGAACTCCATAATCTGTTCAGCTTCATCAACCCGGGATTGCTGGGGAGTGCAGATTCCTTCGCCGAGCAGTTTGCGAGTCCGATCCACCAAACGGGGGACCACGAGGCCAAGGCCCGGCTGAAGCGTCTGATCCAGCCGTTCATCCTGCGGCGGACGAAGTCGGCCGTTCTCGACGAGCTTCCGGCCCGCACCGAGGTAACCCTGCGGGTTGAGATGAGCCCGGACGAGAGGGCGCTCTACGAGGCCCTCCGGCAACGGGCCGTGGCGAAACTCGACGGGGAGGCAGGGGCCGGCTCGAACAAAGTGGGGCATATCCAGGTGCTCGCCGAGATCACCAAGCTGCGACGAGCATGCTGTCATCCGAAACTGGTCATGCCAGATTCAGGCATCGCGGGATCGAAACTGGAGGCGTTTCTCACGACGGTTGAGGATCTCATGGAGAATCGGCATAAGGCCTTGGTGTTCAGCCAGTTCGTCAGCCATCTCGACATCGTCCGGGAGGAGTTGGACCGTCGTGGCATCGAGTATCGGTACCTGGACGGCAGCACGACATCCCGGAAGCGCAAGCAGGAGATCGACGCCTTCCAGGCAGGGCAGGGCAGCCTGTTCCTCATCAGCCTCCGCGCGGGCGGGCAGGGGTTGAACCTGACGGCCGCGGACTATGTTGTTCACTTGGATCCGTGGTGGAACCCCGCCGTCGAGGACCAGGCGTCCGACCGCGCGCACCGCATCGGCCAGACTCGACCGGTCACCATCTACCGACTTGTCATGAAGGACAGTATCGAGGAGAAAATCGTCGACCTGCACCGATCGAAGCGCGATCTGGCCGACAATCTGCTGGCCGGTACGGACATGAGCGGCAAGATGTCTGCTGACGAGTTGCTGAACCTCCTGCGAGAATACTGAGTGCTCCTGACTGTTTCCGGCCTGCAGCTTGTTCGCATCGGACCAGGTGTCGTTAGACGGGATCATCGGAGTCGGACCAAATCATGTGCAAATCACTCGAACATCCAGAGAGATGCCTGTCAGAAATGCGACGTGCTGCGATAGGGCAGGGAATCCGGTCCGTTGCGACCGTCTGCGGCGGGCTCCTGGCGTTAGCCACCGGCTGCGGAGAGATTCAGGCACCGCCGGATGTTCTCGGGTCAGCCGATGTTCGACAGGCCGCGATTCAATCCCGTGCAAATCCGGACCGTCAGATGGTGTGCTGGAAGGGCGCAACGCCGTTGTTCGATGGACACATCGGCCCGGACGAGTATCGAGATGCGACGCCGTTCGAATGGAACAGCGAATGGACCGAGGCGATGAAGCAGGAGATTACCTCCAGGCAGGATCTCGACTTTCGGGGGTGGATCAAGCATGACGGAGAGCATCTGTATCTCGCCCTCGATGTCTCCGACGATATCTTCTACGGCATCGAAACGGAGCGATGGCTCCCGCCCCAGGACGAGTTCGCCCACGTAATCGGCGAACGTACGCGAGGCCGTCCTTGGTTTGGCGACATGATCGAGATCCTGACCTACAGCCGGATGCTGGATATCGGGGAGCCTGTCTCGGATGTGACGGGCGATGGTCGCGGAGTTCAAATCATCTACAACCTGACGAAGTCCCTGGAGGGCGGCATCGGGGTGCCTGGAATGCTGCCGCACGGGCCCAACCGGTCGGTCGAGAGCTGGGAGAACAACAAGCGGTGGATCCTGGAGGACATCATCGAAACCCGGACGGTGATGATCGAGTCGGAGGACCGCTACACGATGGAGTTGCGGCTTCGACTGGATGGCGGAGTCGAGATACGCGACGGCGAGTACTGGACGGACGGAATGGCGGACACCGCGATTGGATTCAATCTCGCAGTTGGTGACGTCGACGAGGCCGAGAAGGCTCCGGACGGACTCCTTCACCACGAGACCTGGTGGGCCGGCAAGACCGTTCAGCCGGATTCGGGCCCGAGGGTGAAGCTCTGGGGATTGTTGGTGCTCACCGCAAGGGAGAAGCCGGCGGAGGCAGGGTAGCCACGGCGCTGAAAGGCATCCTGCCGAAATCCACCAGTTCTATGCTCTCAGGGTAGCGAGATGGGGTTCAGGTGACTCCGCAGGCCGGTCCGGGCAATCGCGATGCTGCCCATTATGGGGCAGGACCGCCCAAGTTCAAGGGCCGCACGGGACGGTGCGGAATGGAGCGCCCTTCATAGCCTTGTCGACGGCCGCCGGATTCCCAGGACGGCACGGCACACGCGCGGCCGACAGCCTGCAGTAGGTCCGCAAGCAGTTGGGCAAGCCATCGACAAGTGCCGCCGGCCAATGGGGTCCGCGCTACGCTTCGCTGCGGCGTCGGAACAGGTGGGCGAGGTTCGAGACCATATCCTGAAAGCCACTCTTCAGGGCACCCGCCCGGAAACGCCAGACGATTAGGCAGATCAAGACAGCTGCGGCGGCCCACTCGACAAGTTGTACTGTCGGGGAGTCGGAGGCAGCCAGTGTTACCGGCAAGGTCAGTCGCAGAAAGATGAGAGCCAAATCGATCGCGACCCCGATGACGGTGGTGACCGCCACAACTCCGGCAACGTAGATGGTTGCGAACCGGGACCCGAACTGACTGACGATGATGGCAATGGTGCCGCTATTGGTGGCCGGGCCCGTCATCAGGAAAATGAGCGCAGCTCCCGGGCTGAGTCCCTTCGCAACCAGCGCTGCGGCTATGGGAGTGCTGGCGGAGGCGCAGATGTACAACGGCACGCCGACAAGCACCATGATGGGGTAGGAGATCCAGCGAGCGTAGTCGCTGGCCATCAACCCGTCCGGAACGGCGAGGAAGAGTAGCCCGCCAAGGCAAATACCGATCACCAGTGCGAACAAGATCTCGTCCGCGACCTCGACAAACCCATAGTGGAAGACATGTCTCATGACCCTGCCAAGGCTCGGGGGACTCTCGCCCCCAGCCTGTGCTTCATCCACAGCCTGAGTCTGCCGTGCCACGCTCTGGTCAGGTTGCGGGAGATCTGGTGAATTGCCCGTTCTGGGAAATCGCACCCGCTGGAATATCCTCACAGTCCCTCGCGCCAAGCCCCGAACCGACTTGAGAAACATGTCCTTCAGTTGGGCTGGAGCAACGTAGCAGCCTCCCGACGCTGTGAGCAGTGGAGTGTGCGTTCCGTGCTCATGGCAGCGATTATGATCGTCGGCGCACGCCTGGTCGTCCGGTTCATCGGCACCGCCTGAGGCAGCGCCCCGGGTTTCGTCGGACTTCATGAGTCCGATACAGAACACGCCGGTCACAAAGGCAGTGACGAAGCTGACCAAGGGGCGCACCACGGTGGCGACAAGTCCGAAGAACGCATGGGTTACCAGAATCGAATCCGCGCCCGTTTCGGGGGCTGTAATGAGGAACGAGATGCAGGCCGAACGGGATGCGCCCTTCCTGCGCATCTCGGCGACGACGGGTACGACGGAGCAGCTGCAGAGAGGAATCGGGACACCCACAGCGGAACCGATACAGACCGACTTGAGGCTGTCGTCGCTGAGCCATCGGTATATGGTGGCCCTCGAAATCAGGACGTGAATGACTCCCGCCAGGAACAGGCCCAGCAACAACATCGGGGAAAGGAGCAAGAAAGAGGACCAAAGAAAGTGGAAAAGTTGAAAGGTCGTGTCAAGAATATCCACTGACGGGGTCGCTGCAACGGATCTGCTGCTTCCTTTTCCAGTATACGGATCTGGGCTGCACACTTGCCTGGGTATCGCTTGCTACACTCCGAACGGGTCTTGAGCCAACGTGACGGCTAGGATGCCGTTGCACAGCGAAGGTTTGAAGGCAATCCAGCTTTGGTTCGCGAGGCCAGTTGACCGTCCACGTAGGGCCGCACCCGGCCAAACATGGTTGACTGGCCGGAAATCGCAGGTGGAGAACCGACGGCTAGAAGCACGAAGGTTCGCGACAGCGAGGTGTTGAATGCCTGGGGGCAGGCCGGAGAGGTTAGACTGCCGGCTTTCAGGTGTGATTGGTAGACGAGGAGGAGTGGGCGGAACGAGACCATACGAGGTGGACCGCGAAAGCGATGAACCGCACGCTGGAGGAACTCAAGCAAGGGGACAGAGCCTGCCGACGAGAGCTTCGGCAGGTGCCGAATGACCGTCTGAACAGTGGAGGCGTGTGGAACGGTCAGGCGGACCACTAGCAGTCTCGCCATACTCTGCTACAGGCATAGGGGAGTCTGCGTTGCTGTTCTCCGAAGAATTGATTCGTATGGTGGTAGTGTCCGGTGATAATACAGTTTCCCCGGCGCAACCAAGGATTTCCTGTGCGGTGGCCAACGATCCAAGATATAACGATGATGCTACCATCCGCGCACCCGTACCACTACGATAGAAGCTCCTCGATCGCATTAGCAAGCTCCTTGTGCAGGCGGTTTGGATCCCGTAATATGCTGCGGGAGTATGGGTCAATGTCGGGGTCGCTGTGAGCGAGTGCGTTGCGGAGCGTGCAGAGTAGCTGAAGTGGACCTGGCTGATGCTGCAGCTTTCGATGTTTGTCTTCATCTTTACGGAGATTGGCGAGAACTTCCTTACGACGCTGATGATCGGCGGTCGCTGACAGGCCAATTCTTTCACATTCACGATTCACCAGTGATTCGAGCGCGAATATTGACGCCCGAAGGTAGTCGTGTCGCTTCAGATGCTCTTGGGCGAGTATCTTCTGGCGTTCATCAATCTTGCGGGCAACGCTCCATCGAAGACGATCTGAGAGCTGTTTCTGGAACAGACCAGATGCACCGGGTAAGTTCCTGTTGAGTTCCCTCATGACCCTTCTCAATTGCTTATATGCATCTTCCAGATTGAGAGTCTGCTCATGAAATGCAGCTCGAGTCAGGCAGTGAGCTTTGTCCTCGGGGACTCCATCATCGATTAGTAGAGGCGCGAAGACACTATAGTCTCCCGTCGAATCGAACTGACTTAGTGCACGCACCCAGGACTGCACCCTCAAGAGGCCCGTAAGCCGGAGAACCGGAGTTAGCTTCGTACTTCGGTCTGTAAGGTCGAGCGCACCGTACCAAATGTTCCGTACCTTGAGTCCGTGACTAATCTGCTCAAGCATATGCGCAGAGAGAAATCCGATCATTCCGAAGTAGCGCAGCCCGTGAGTAACGTCAATGCTAACGTCGCCGACCTTGACGGAGGCTGCGATCGTTCTCAGAATCTTGATCTGGTCGTCGTCAGTTTGCCCTACTGGAATCAGCCGGGGAGCAACGTGGGTGCCAAAGCCACGGGCCAAGAGCGGGGATACTTTGTCGAGCATGGCTTGGGTGACCGAGCCATCGGATTCCGCCTCAAGCAGTTCGATTCGTGCGTCCTCCTCTTCATTCCCCTGTGCCAGGTTCTCGATGAGCACAGCCCAATCGCTTGCGGCGGACCCAAGGATCACTACGGTGTTCGGCTTTGGGGTCAGATGGACAGAGAGCGCCAAACCGAACGATGTCGTTGTCACCGGGTCCCGGTGTCCTGGAAATTCGTAGGCTGCCGTTCGATACCCCTTCGCTCCGGTTCCAGGGTCGGGCTGGGTTCGCCCAAGAAAAGTAATCAGCGTATGGTGTCGAGCGTTCAAGATCGCGCTCCGTCCTGCCAACATCGTAGCGAAGGACGGATACGTTGGCCTCATCGATGAGTTCCGCTCCCCGATGGATGCGGGCCTCTATCGAGGAGAGGCATGCCGCGATTGCAAGTCTCGATCTCTACGTAGAGTCACGCAGACCATTTGTCAGGCCTGCTGTTACCGCAGGCCTCTCAACCGGAAGGTCTTCAACCCGAAACAAACCCAGTCCGAAATGGCAAGCATAGCCGAGAGCGAGTGGACCTTCGACTTCGCGAGGGAAGGTTAGCCGCAACATGGCACCGACCTTGTCCGGTTGTCGCTCACGACTGCGAGATCTGAACCGTTTGAAGTAACGCGGCCTTTGGAGTGCTCCGCCAATCCGTAGAGCAGGGGCTTCGTCAACCTTGACGTCTGCGGCCACCTCGGCGAGCCGCCCCCCACGTAACCTCATCAATCGCCGAATCTCAGACGCATAGCCACCACGCTTGAGATGACCGGATGCCAAGAACGGAGTAACGCTACACCAATTGGTACCACACTGCAACGCAGGGGAGGTTCGTGCGAACGTCGCCGGAGTTCCAAAGCCCTCGAACTCCAGACGCCATGCCTGTCGATTCTCATTGCGATGGTGGACACGTCCCAAGAGATTGGGGCGTTCTCGCGAGCCAGGGATCCAAAGACAGGTCAATCGCTCAAGCGCTGATCGCACACTATCGTCGAGACCTCCGCGTGTGTATACCGTAAGGTGGTCAATCTTGCCGTCAATGTCCGAATCTTCGGAAATCCAGAATGCATGCGAGTGTGTCGTGTCCCTTAGGGGATGATCGAATTCGTCCCTTCCTGATACTACGTTGGGGGCACGCGGGGCTCTTCTCCCAGTCTCGGGATCTTGGTCCCATCCGAACTGAGCGAGAACGGCAAGGCGCAGAGCTTCGCCAATCTGGACTGCGTCCTCGATGGGAGGTCGAGGGTACCCAGCCAGGAGAAAACGAGCGACCGTCGGGGTTGCGTGACCCCCGGAAGACGCCGAGGCTACCTGGGAACGGCCTACGCCTCTTGGGTTGGGGGCGGCTCTACCGTGGGACACCGTAGTCCTTACTCCTCGGAGGCCGGAGTATCAATCCGCCCCTGAACAGTCTCTTGGAGTGTGGAAGGAGACTTGCCTAGCCGGCAGGTCTCAGAATTACAATCGTACTCCACACACCTAGTATCCTGTCCCATGCGTCAGGTAGCTTAGTTCGTTTCTGCCCGCTGGCCCGGTCTGGTCGCCCATTGCACATCGAACCGCAACAGCGGGGAATAGGTCGTTCGAGTAGGTGGCAGAACTGCTACCAGAGTGTGGAGCTGTCAAAGCGACGCTCCGGGGATGGGCGCTACGCGAGGGCGGCAGCGGGATCTGGGCCGAAACGGCGGCGGGCTCACAGGGGCGCTGGCGGGCTCGGCCCGCCAGCTCGAGAGAGGGATGTTGCGTCGGGGTGGGGCCGCGTTGCGGCCCCGATCAGAGAGGACCGGGGTCCGGGGCTGCGAGTGGCGGGTCGATGCCGGCCGCAAGACAGCCGTCGCGGAAGACCTCGTACGGAGTGCGGTAGCCAAGGACCTTGCGGGGGCGGTGGTTGAGCCGATTGACGGCTTCCTGCAGCCGTTGGGGGTCGAGCGTGCGCAGGTTCTCGGTCTTGGGCACGAACTGGCGCAGGAGGCCGTTGGTGTGTTCATTGAGGCCCCGCTCGCAAGAGCGGTAGGGCCGGGCAAAGAAGATGTCGGTGTCGAGCGCCTCAGCGGTCAGGAGGTGGCCGGCGAACTCCTTCCCGTTGTCGCAGGTTACGGTCAGGACCAGGGCCGAGAAGGGCCGCAGCAGGTTCTGCATCGCGTCGCCCACCAAGGCGGCGGTCTTGCGGCTAACCGTCTGAGCAAGCCTGTCCTTCGACTTCCGTTCCACTAGCGTGACGGCGGCTCCTTGATGGGCCTTGCCGATGATTGTGTCGGCCTCCCAGTCCCCGCAGTGCTGCTTCGAGTCGACGATCGCGGGGCGTTCGCTGAGGTCCCTGCGGCCGGCGCTGCCCCGGGCTGGCCTTGCAGCGGCGCGGCTTGCCGCGCTGCCGCAGGTAGGTGTAGAGTGAGCCGCCCTGGGCGCGGTCCTGGCGAATCCGCTGGTAGAGCCACGAGAAGCTGACGGACACCGCTCCGACGGGCTTCAGGGAACCAGCCACCTGCTCGGGGCTCCAGTGGCGCTGGAGCCGGTCCGAGATGAGGTTCCAGATCGCTGGCTGGAGCTGACCCGGACCGGTGACGGCCCGGTGGCGGCGGTCTCGAGCGAGTTGCTGGGCCTGCTCATGGTGATAGCCGGAGGGGCCGGCGTTGCGCTGGAGTTCGCGACAGACGGTGGACTTGTGACGCTGGAGTTGAGCGGCGATGGCGGTGACCGAGAATCCCTGCTGGTGCAATGCCTGGATCTGGCAGCGCTCCTCGTATTGCAGGTGGCGGAACTGCTGAGGCATGGCGATTTTTCCTCTAGGATAGGCTAATCAGCACCTTAGAGCGCTCCGCCCGCTGTTGCGCTTACTAGTACAAGCGGTAACAGATCATTGCATCGTGTGCGGGCAGGGAGTCCTAATGAGGCCCGGGGTTGGAACCAGGCAAATTCAATGTTTGCCTGAGAGGGCCTAGGAAAGGCAGCAGCGGGTGCCGAACGCAGTCGGCAGGCCGTGCTGCGGGCGGGCCGGAGGGTGCGGGTGCGGGGCGCGGGGCTGGCCACCACGGATGGGTGCGCCGCCCGGACGCGGGCAGCGCGACGCGGACACAGTGCGACTGAGCCCGCCGGAGCGCGGGCCGGTCAACCCGCGCTGCGGGTTGGGTGGAACGGCGACTTAGCCGAGCAGCAGGCGCACCGCCGCGTTCGGCTGGAAGCGCAACTGGCTCATGCGGCGCTGGATGTTCTTCACTTTCAGCAAGCGCAGCAGCGAGAGGGCGAAGTTCGAGATCGCGGCCAGCAAGCGCGGCAGAGCGCCCTTGCGAATGCGGCTGCGATCCTCCCGCAGGGCTACGTCGCGGACGGAGTGCACGCGGTTCTCGATGCCCCAGTAGTGACGGTTCAGTTGCAGCAGCCGTTGCGGCGTGATCTGGTCCGGGCGCAGACTGGTGACCAGGTAGATCGTCTCCGGCTGGCGTTGCCGACCGTCCTTCTTGAACTCGACCTCACGGCGCACCTGGGCCACGCAGCGAACCCCGGGAAACTCGAGCCAGGGCTGCTTCGGATCGAGTTCCTGCGAGACGCGCAAGGTGCGCTGCTCGATGCGTCCGTGGTCGAGACCGGACTCGCTGTGGGGGGTCTGGCCAGCCCAGTCGAAACCGTCCCGGATCGGCTCCAGCAGCGTCGGCTGATTGCCCTTGACGGTCAAGATGAAGTCGAAGCCATCGGCCAGCAGTTGCGCAGCCGTCTCACGCTGGGTGTGCAGCGCATCGGCCAGCACGCACAGTTTGCGCCCGTGGAGTTGCACGCGCGTCAAAAGCCGCAGGGCGGCCGCCTCGGCATCTTCTTTCTGGCCGCTGAAACCGAGTTGCGCAACGACCGTGCCGGAGTCGATGTCGAGTGCCGAGAGTTGCTGCTGGGGTGGCTTGGCCTGCGGCTGGCCAGCCGCGTCCAAGTCCCGGTCATACGACCCGCGCAGTACTTTGCCGTCGATGGCAACGGCCGACAGCAAGGGCTCCGCAGCGCCCTTGCCTGCCGCCTTCGCAGCGGGCGGGGGCAGAACTTGCGCTGCGGTCCAGGCGGCCAGCAAGCGCTCGACCTGCCCGACCGGAATCGTCCGCAGGATGGAGTGCCAGCCACTGATACCGGGGGCCTTATAGCGTCCAGTCCTGGTACAGCGGTACAACCGGATGGCCTGCAGTGTGGACGGGTCCAGCGCCCGCCCGAAATCGCTCCATTCGGTGAGACTCTGACAGCCTGCCAGCCGCGCCGCAATCAGGATCGTCAGCACGGTGCGCATCGAGTACCGCCGTCCCTGGCGGTGGCGGGTGTCCGGGACTTGATCGAGATAGGCGTACAAGTCATGCCATTGGACTGGAGTGAACATAATCCGGGGGCAGCGCGCCAGCCAGCTCGGCTGGGGCTGGCTGGCAGCCAGTTGCGTCCGCGCCTGACGGTGCAGGGGATAGACGAAGACCCGCTTGGGCAGGCCATGGGCCTGATAGCCGCGTAGTGCGCCCCGAACCCGTCGGTAGCCTTGGGTCTGACCGATTTCCAGCCAGTTCGCGGCACGATAGCAGGTGCCGGCAAACCGCTGCGGATCGACAAAAGTCTCCGCCAGCAAGAGCGGTGCCGCAGGCTGGCGCTGCCAAGCCTGCGGCAACTGCCGCAGACTCAGGCCGAGCACCCGCGAAGCCAGGTGCGGGCAACCCCCGGCCGGAGGCAACAGCAAGAAGGGCGACTGGTTCGCGAGCAGGAACAGGCGTTGCTGGCGTTGCCGGGGAGTCCAGCCAATCCAGCGCTCACGCGCGGCACCGTGCCAAGCCGCCGACTGCCAGCCCCGCAGGGCCAGCCACTGCTCGCCGAGCACGGCGACCTGGCGCAAGCGCTGCCCGCACAACTGGCGGAATCCGAGATCGTGCTGGGCCCGCATCAAGGCATTCCAGCGCGCTTCTTCCTCGCGCCGGACGGTGCGCACGCGCACCGCCCGCCAGGGAATCGGGTCCAAGGCCACTCTGGGTGTTATCGCACATCCAGCACCTCTTTGTCCACCCCTCCCCGCTGCCCCTTACCCCCACGCCTAGCCAAACCAAACTTTGAAAATTCCTGGCTCATGGTGATAGCCGGAGGGGACGGCGTTGCGCTGGAGTTCGCGACAGACGGTGGACTGGTGACGCTGGAGTTGAGCAGCGATGGCGGTGACCGAGAATCCCTGCTAGTGCAAGGCCTGGATCTGGCAGCGCTCGTCGTATTGCAGGTGGCGGCACTGCTTAGGCATGGCGATTTCTCCTTTAGGAGTAACTGCCCAGGTACTTTGGGTCCCGGAGAAGGATCAGCAGGGGGAGGGGCGCTTGACTTTTGGGCGGAGAAGGCGTAGGATGAAGTCGTTTCCGGAAGTCGAGGCCGTAGCGAGCCAGCCGCAGGCTCAGGCCAAGCCGGAGCCGAGGCCGGGACATGCAGGGGCAGCGCACCAAGAGCAAGTCCCGACTGCTGCACTGGCAGGCGGAGAGGACTCGTCTGCAGGCCAAGCTCGGTCAGGTGCAAGCCGAAGTCACCCGCTTGCAGGCGAAAACCACCCAGTTGCAGACGGAGAACTCCCGCTTGCAAGCGAAGGACGCCCAGTGGCAGGCGAAAGAAGGCGAGTGGCAAGCCGAGCGAAAGCAGTGGCAAGCGAAAGAAGCCCAGTGGCAGGCCGAGCGAATGCAGTGGACGCAGCAGTTGGAGGCCGCGCAGGAGGAAGGGCAGCAGTCGCGGCGGAGCTTGGGCCTGAACAGCAGCAACAGCGGGAAACCCCCGTCGAGCGATGGGCTGGCGAAACCGCCGGCCAGCCAGCGGACCCGCAGCCAGCGGCGGCGCAGCGGCCGGCGCAGCGGGGGTCAGAAAGGGCACCGGGGCACGACGCTGCACCAGACGGACAACCCGGACCGGATTCAGGAGCACTTTCCGCAAGCCTGCGGCCGGTGCGGCAAAGCCCTGAGGCGGGCGGATGTGGACGGGGAGGCGAAGCGGCGGCAGGTCTTTGATCTCCCGGAACCCAAGCCGGAAGGGACCGAGCATCGGGCGTTGGCCTGTCGCTGCCGGCGCTGCGGGCTCTCGACCCGGGCCGCCTTTCCGGAGGACGTGACGGCCCCGGTGCAGTACGGGCCGCGTCTGGCGGCCACGGCGATCTACTTGCAGAACGCCCACTTCGTGCCCGAGGAGCGACTGACCCAAATCCTGCGGGACCTGTTCGGCGTGAGCCTGTGCCCCGGCACCCTGAACAACCTGCGCCGCCGGGCGGCGGAGGCCTGGGAGCCCTTCGTCGAGCGGATCCGGGAGCACCTCATCGGTTGCCCCGGGGTGAAGCACCTTGACGAGACCGGTTTCCGGGTGGCGGGACGAGGACAGTGGCTGCATGGACTGAGTAATCAGCTGCTGACCTACTACCGCATCAGTGAGAAGCGGGGCGGGGTGTTGGCGGGGCTGCGAGGGATCCTGGTGCACGATCACAGGGCTCCCTACTTCCAGGTGCCGGATGGGCTGCACGCACTGTGCAACGCCCATCATTTGCGCGAGTTAGAGGCCCTGGTCAAGATCGACGGGGAAGCCTGGGCCGGGCGGATGCAGCGTTTTCTGCGGGCGGCCAGGCGGGTGGCGGAGCGGGCCCGCAAGCGGGGCGAGGTGGTGGCGCCCCAGATGTTGAAGCGGATGGAGAGCCGCTACGACGAGTTGGTGCAGGAGGCCCTGGACTATCACAGCGGGCTGCCGCCGTTGCCGACCGGCCGGCGGGGCCGCCCGAAACGTCGGCCCGGCCATAATTTGGCCTTGCGGCTGGAACGGAGACGCGCCTGGGTGTTGCTTTTCCTGTTCGATTGGAGTGTGCCGTTCACGAACAACTTGGGAGAGCGAGACTTGCGCATGATGAAGCTGCTGATGAAGATCTCGGGAGGGTTCCGTTCGCTGCAAGGGGCCCGGGAGTTCGTCACGCTGCGCAGTGTGCTGTCGACGGCGCGCAAGCAGGGGCTGAAGCCGATCGAGACCCTGCTCGAG
This sequence comes from Bryobacterales bacterium, assembly GCA_965205085.1. Classification (GTDB taxonomy): domain Bacteria; phylum Acidobacteriota; class Terriglobia; order Bryobacterales; family UBA6623; genus VXMF01. The sequence goes on from OZ242039.1 coordinate 707,193, forward strand.
GGGCCGGCGGCCCTGCTGGAGCGGGTGGGCCTGGCTCCGAGCCTCCCGCCCAGCGGGCCGTAGACGGCCTGCGACGGCAGCCGGTCTCCGCCACGCGTCGCACGGTGCGCACGTCACAACACAAGCCCTGCCAAAAATGCGAACTCAGGCCGAGAACCTGGGTAGTTAGTGTCTGCCAGAAAACCCTTATTGGGCACGAGGTCTCGCTCGAAGGTGAAAACAATATCGATGACAAATGGTTGGATTAGGCCTGATTAGGTCCGTCTGAGTGCCTGTCACTTCACCTCAAGGCCGCATTTGCAGCCGTTCTGAGGGCTCTCAACCGCCGCTTTGGCCGATCAGACACAGCTCCCCCTGCCGGGCCGTGGCCCGGCTCCCGGCGGGGGGCCCGAAACCGCTTCAGGCCGCCAGGCTGCACTGGGCAGCCTCGCGGTCCGCTTGCAGCAGGACCCGTCCCAGGCGGTGCAGGTTGGCCCCCAACACCGCCAGCGCCACGGTGCGCTCGAAGCCTGCCTTGCCCATCGTCCGCACCCGGTCCAGTCCGTGATGCTCCAGATGATTGATCGCCGCCTCCACCGCCGAGTGCTGCCGCCGCGCCTTCCGAAACGACTCCTCGGCCTCCCGCTCCCGCTGGGCCGCGCTCAACTTGCCCTTCGCCGGTAGCGCATTCAGATCCAGCAGCTTGTCCAGCTTGATCCGATTCTCCGGACTGTGAAAGTTGCGGTCAAAACTGCACGCCCGCAGGTCCGGGAACAACTCCTGCGTCTCCTCGATAATCGGCTCCGCGATGTCCACGTCGCCGCCTTCCCACAGCACCTTGTGGTGCAGCAGAAACTGGTGCTGGTCCTCGACCACGCAGACCGGCACTCCCAGCTCCACCGGACAGCCGGCCTTGCCCTTCGAGATCCAGCGCGTGTGCGGCTCAAAGATCGAGAACACCTTCTCCTCCTGCGGAATCTTCTCGCCTTCCAGCAGCCGCCGCTCGGACTGGTCGATCTGACGCTCTGCATGGGCAATCAAGTCCTTGATTTGCTGGATCCTGGACTTCTTCATTCCTGCCTCCTCCAAGGCCTTCAGACTGCTCTTGGCGCGGCTGACCAAGTCCTTGCAGGTGCGCAGATAGGCCACCACCCGGGGACGCGTGGCCCGGCGCGTCTGCCGCACCGCATGGAACAGTGAGCGCACCTTGCGGGCCTGCTTCTGCCACTGCCGCCAGCCCGTCACGCCGTGCGGACCGGCCTGCCGCCCCAGACACTTCAGCAAACATCGCATCGCATCCCACAACAGCGAGACGTCGGTCGGATAGTGCACGTCGGTCTCGGCCACGAACGAGTCACACCGCCCGCGCAAGGCCTCACCCGCGCTGTGCTCCAGCACCGTGTGGCCCTCCTGCACCAGAACCTTGTTGATCGCTCCCAGCAACTCCGGCGTCAGCAGCGAGACATTGTCGAGCAGGCGCTGATGCTTGTAGCGGGTCTCGTCGAACACGCCGTGGCCCAGCATCTGGCGCACCTGGTCGTGGTGATTGGCCAGGTTGCGGAGCCGGTCGAAGTCCAGGTTGAGACCCTCCTTGAGCAGCCCCAGCACCAGAATCTGCCACAGGTCCAGCCCCGGTCGACCGACCCCCCGCTTGACGTGGGCCAGCAAGTGCTTCTCCAGCAGGCCCATCACCTGGGTGTAGACCGCCGGCGTACAGAACAGATGCTGCAAACCGCGCAGGACCGCCGTCGTGTCGTCGCGACAATCGAGTTCGATCTCCATCTTCTCGATCGACACCTGACCGATCTGCAGTTGTCGTTGGTGAATTTCGCGCATCAGGGTTTTCCCGTCCTCTGAAGATGGGCCGTTTCTGGCCCGATTCAGCCCCCAAGCGCCTGAAAACCGCTTTCTTGGGGCCGTCAAATCACTATTATACCACTGATATCAAAAGATTTCTAGGGTTTTCGGGCAGACACTAGTTACCTTTAGGATAGGCTAACCAGCACCTTAGGCTCCTCCGCTCGCTGTTGCGCTTCTTGGTGCAAGCGGCACCAGTCAACAGCCCCAGAGCGTCGCCTTGACAGCCTTACCCCGCCTGTCGTATCCTAAGCCACTATTACTCGGGCACCGTCAATCTTCGTGGGAATCGTGACAAAGCGGTACAATCTCTAGTCGGTGGTCATGCTATGAGCAATCAGTCGTTCGTACTCCAGGTCGACACGCCGTCTATCAAGAAATACGTTTTCGGAACGGATTCCTTGAAGCAGGTGCGGGGTGCCAGTGCATTGCTGAACTGGTTGAACCGAACAGAGATGTCCCGGGTACTTTGCGAACACATCGGCAAGGCCAACATGGATACGATTTACGCCAATGGTGGATCCGCGCAGTTCTTGTTACGGCGGTGCAGTGAGGAAACTGTCGACGCAGCATGCAGCCATCTCGCCCGGCATATCCGTCTTCAGACCGGAGGCGAGGTACAAACTGTCTTCGGCCTAGCCCAGTTGCAGGGCGAAGATTCCTATGGACAAGCAACCCGATTGGCTCACTTCCGCCTGCGGTCTTACCGTGAGTTCGCCAGCAGCCGTCGCAGCGTCTCCACCATGCCACCCATCATGGAATGCAGCTCCGCCTCCCATCTTCCAGCAGAACACCGAGCCAATGACGGCAATGAGATGTTGTCCGAAGCCTGCCGGCAGAAGGTAAGGGCAGGACAACAAGCGCTCATTGGAGACCTTTGGTCTGGCTGGATGGAACACCTGCAGAAAGGAGGTCCGTGGCCAGACCGGGCGCGATGGAAGGAGTTGCGGTGTTCGGGCATGACGGCAATTGGGGAGTGTTCGCCTTGGCACAACTATGTGGGTTTGGTGTACGCTGACGGGAATTCGATGGGTCAGATCGTACAGGCATTGGACAGGCCCGAGACGCTTCGGTGCTTCAGCCAGATCGTCGACAAGAGCATCCGCGCCGCGTGCTATTCCGGGCTGGATGTTGTCGTGGACACCGAAGTCAAGCGAACTCGTTATGCCGTTGGTAGGGATGATCGGCTGGAATCACTTCCTGCCGACATCCTACTCCTCGGAGGCGATGATCTGCTCGTGGTGGTGCCAGCATCTCGTGCTCTGGAGTTTGCCCAACGGGTTACAGATGAGTTCGAGCGCCAGACACACCAGCGGATCACTGCATTGCCAGACGAGAACATGCGGTGTTTTTTTCAACGCTGGCTTGGAGACACTGGTTTCACGATTTCTTGTGGCGTGGCTATAGCAAAGAGCACCTATCCCTTCTATCTCTCTCTGGACTTGGCCGAGGACTTGCTGAGAAGTGCGAAGCGGCGAATGCTACCAGAGACTCCGAGTGGGGTCGGAACTGAACGAAGTGCTGCTCGTATCGACTTTCATGTCGTGGCCGGGGCCAGCAGCCACGTACTTGACCATGTCCGGAGAGATACATACCAAGTAGACAAGTCGCCGCGCACACTGCGACCGATGACCACTGATCAAATTGAGTTGCTGCGCACAGCTGTTCACAAGTTGCGGCGAGTGAACTTCCCGCGCAGCAAGCTCCATGAACTCGAGGATGCCGCCCTGCTCAAGGAGCAAAACCTTGCCACGCGCAGAATTCGAGATATCTTCGCCCGCAGTCGACATGGCTCGGAGCACTCACAGCGACATGCACTGTGGACTGCTGTAAAGATCTTGTGCCCAGAGAACCACACTTTCGAGTTTCCGTGGTTTCTCAGGGAGGATCAGAAATTGTCCTGCATTCCCGACTTGGTGGATGCCTACGACTTGTTCGGCCCGGAAAAGAGGCAAGGCCCATGAATCCACAACGCTTGGACGTCAGATACCGTATTGCTTGGAACGGACGTTGGCATGTCGGTAGCGGCTACCAATCCTCTGTGGCTGACCGCTTGCAACAACGCTGGGGCGGCCATGGCGGACCACCATTCGTCCCAGGGTCACAGATGAAAGGCATTCTACGAGACCAGTGCGAACGGCTGGCCCGTACGCTTGGTCTGAATGTGGTCGGGCCGCACTCGGGGGCCGAAGCCGGTGACAGGCATTTGGTAGAACACTTCCGGCCATTGGCCAAGTCCGACTTGCTGATTGATCGACTGTTCGGCAGCCGTTACCAAGGAGAATGCTTGTTCGCCACGAACGCATTGTCGGCGACCGCAGAATCACAGGATATACGGGACATAACCGACGTAACAGCCCGAACTGCGGTCGACCGGGTAACTGGAACCGCAATGGAGCGACGTCTGTACACCACTGAATACGCCTCGCCAGAGGTTTACTTGCATGGTGGCATTCGGGCTCGGCACCCCGAAGGGGTTCTTACCTGCGATGACGGAGAATTTCCTTTTGAATACACTTTGCTGGTGGCTGGGATGCTGTCGTTGGACGCTTTGGGTGGCGACAAGAGTGCGGGCTTCGGCAGGTGCGAGATCAGTCTTGAGCCCGACTCGCTGCGATGGAACGGCAGCAGCATCTCGCTCGATCATGCTCTTAGAGCATTGGAAGAGCGTGAGTGGGCAGACATGATCCAGTTACAGCGTGAGTGGGCAGACATGATGCGATTACAGTGTGAAGAGGGGGTGGCATGAAATTCGTGCCAATTACTGCCGAGATGCTCGCACCAGTGGTGATAAAGCGGGATCGACAATCCGACCGGTCCGAGAGTGCACGCTACGTGCCGGGCACTGCTCTAAGGGGGGCCCTTGCTTCAATCTACTTGCAGCACCATGGACAAACCGACAACAGGTTCGAGCGTTTGTTCTTGGATGAGTCCAAGTGCTGCTTTGGACCGTTGGATCCGGGACCAAACGGATTCCCGTTGACAGCGGCATCCTGCAAACGAGAAGATGCCCGGCACGCACTGGTCGACCTGCTCTGGTTTCGAGCCGCGCAGCACCACTCGGGAGAACGGGTGCTATCCCGAGAGGCCGAGACCGCTTGGAGCCGGTGCTCCGCTTGCAAATCTGATCTGAAACCGCAAGCCGGTTTTTGGAGTGAATGCAACGGCGAGTTCCACAGAATGAAGATCGATAGGCGGCAAGTCGATGCCCATGTCGGTATCGATCGGGTTACCGGCACGGCCGCAGACTCGATCTTTTATACACTGGATGCATTGGCACCATCCAACGACAAACCCGATCTCTACGGTTGGCTCAGGGTTGACCAAGACGAGCTTGATGCCCTGCAGGAGCTCTTGCAGAGCGAAGACTGTCGGATCAGCGTCGGCCACGCCCGTACGCGTGGCTACGGCGATATCCAGTTGAAAATGGCTGCACCTGTGCAGAGCGTAGCCCCACAGGAACACGAGAAGCGGTGGGAGCAGTGGAGTCTGGACCTGAATGGCTTCCTTTCCGCCCAGCCACTGGCTCTTTCCAGCATTCCCGACGATGCCTTCTACTTCGCCCTGACGTTCCCGACGGGTGCAGTTTTGGTCGACCGCTTCCTGCGCTACACCCTCGACCCGGCCGACATGGTCCCCATGCTGCCACCGATGCCCACAGTCGCAGGTCCGCTTCAATTGAACGAAGGTCAGCCGCTCAAGCTCGGGTCCGGAGGCACAATTCGGTGGATTGCCGGCGTGACCCGACACGAACTTCTGCGTGGCTGGAATGCGGCCCACGGTCTGCCCCGCCAAGACGAATGGAGTGTCGCAAGGGGATCTGCCTACCTCTACCGCTTCGAGGGCTCCCTAGCCGAGCGTGCGGCGGTCGTCGCGCAACTCGTCACACTAACCAAGGATGGTATCGGTCTACGCCGCAACGAAGGCTTTGGCATGGTGTCAGTGTGTGATGATTTCCACTGTCAATTTAGATACCAGGAGCCAGTGCCATGCACGTCTTGAACTCCGAAATGATTCGCAAGGTCGATTGTTATGTGGAAAAACATCATGACAAATTTGCCAAGTTAGGTCGGGAAATCTTCGAACAATTCTCATCTAACTCTAAGGAAAACAAGGTCAGCACACAGGTCCGAAATCTACAGACAATCACTTGCTCAGCCACACGATTCGCCGATATTGAGGACTTCATCAAAAATCAAATGGGCAAGAGGCAAGAGAACTGGATAACGGTGGGCGAGACCGCACTGCAACAGCTCTCGGAGTTGCGTAAGGAGAGCGAATCGTACAATGTAGACAACGACGACCGCCTGGAAATACGTCTGCGCCTAGCCCGTAGTTGGGTGCGTGCAGCGATGAGCGAATACCTGTATCAATTTGCACTAAAGCAAATCGAGAATAATTCATGACGACACTTGATGTACTTTCCGATACCGTCTATCGCGAGCAAGCAAATATGTATCTGGACCAACTGATAGGAAAGACAATAGATGGAAAGCTCCCGGTCAAAAAGACTCAAATCTACGGACTCCGCGAGATTGCACGAAAGCAGCCACACCGCGTGATAGGTTATGCCAAACATCAGCGCGATCGTGCCGAAACACAGATCGAGAATTGTTCGAGGCATGTTCGACCCAAGTTACAGAATGAGAGCGACTTCTGGAAGATGGTCGAATCGCTCTGTATTTCGCTTACTTCTTGGAGCGTCCGTAGTGAAGGCATTCAGCACCTTCCTTCCGAGATTTGCGAAAGCAGCATTCCACAGAACATTACAGGCATGACTCAGGCCGATCGCGCCAAACGCAAGCAACTTAAGCAACGGCAGAAGGAGTTTCTCGACAGATGGACCGAGCAACATGTCCCAGCATTCTTCGAGCGCTTCTGCACACACGCTTTGTACCGTCTCGTAGTTTCAGGGCACTAGGAGGAGCGGTGAGATTATCGACAACGAGGGTATGACTATGAGCAAGTCAGTTTCAATGCGCATTCGACTCGACCGTAAGATTCGGGTGGAAGCAACACTCGTGTTTGAGACGGCATGGCGGATCGGTTCCGGGCGTGAAGGTCAAACGATGAGCGACCTAGGTGTCGTGTTGGATCCAGTGGGCCAACCGGTTCTGCCGGGATCCTCGGTCAAAGGAAGGTTGCGAAGTACTTGTGAAGGGTTAGCGCATGCGCTGGGCATGAGTGCCTGCATGCTGAATAGCTCCGCAAGCCGAGTCAACTGTGCGAGCGACATCAACTATTATACAAAAGCTCGTGAAGAGTATCTTCGTGCGACCAAGACCGGATTGGAACAGCGCTTGCGCTGGATCTCGGAGAACACCTGCGATGTTTGCAGTCTGTTCGGATCGCCAATTCAAGCGGGCAGACTTCGTGTAAGGGAAGGGGCCTTGCTGGAGTGGGCTTCAGTGGTACAGGTGCGGAATGGTGTCGTCATCGACCGCGACAGTCATACTTCGGTCGATCGCCTCAAGTATGACTATGAAGTCGTACCATCCGGAAGCCAGTTCCGTCTGTGCTTCGAACTGGAGAATCCAGAAGACCAAGACACGGCTTTGCTCGGGGCTGCACTCTTTGAATGGCATGGTGGCAGTAGCATCGGCGGCTTCACCAGTCGAGGCCTAGGACGATTCAAGCTGGAAGATATCAAGGTACTGGATGTCGATCTGCACGACATTGACCAGCGAATCCGGTTCCTGACCGCATCCAAGGCCGAAGACCGTTTCATTGATCGTGGTGCTTGGGATCGTTTCTTCACCGAAATCATTCAGCGCCACCTGCAATGCACCGAGAGTACCGAGGGTAAAGGAGTGAATGGACCGTGTTAAGAAGATCGCTCTGTCAAGCTGACATCCAGATCGTCATTGAACTGGTGGATCCCGTTCTGGTCAAGAGTGGCCATGCCTCCATGGATGGTACGGACATGGTTCCGGTATCGACGCTTCGCAAAGGTAAACGCATATATTATCTTCCTGGCACTTCACTGAAGGGCACGCTACGCAGCCACTTCGAACGAATCGCGCGCACTCTGAAACCGAAAAGTGTTTGCCTACCCTATTATGACCCGAAAGGATCGGCCTCGCCTCCGGTCATATCTGAGTGCGAATCGTACGGCTGTGGATATCGGTCACGTGGTGAAGATGTCAAGGATAATAATTCTGCGACAGCATACGCGGACTCGTGCGCGGCATGTCGGCTGTTCGGCTCCCTCAAGTTCACCGGACGATTTAGTGTTGGAGATGCCTACCCCTTGCCCAGCCATCCGCCGAAGCTCGAAACACGCAACAGCGTCGCCATCGACCGCTTTACAGGAGGCACGGTAAGGGGAGCACTGTTCGACCTGCAAGCCTTGGTCGATGGCAAGTTCAAGGCAGACATCCGGTTGACCAACTTCGAGATCTGGCAACTGGCTGGCGTCAAGCTATTGTTGGACGACATGACAGACGAGTTGATCACCGTCGGGTCAGGACGTAGCCGAGGGTTCGGTCGTGTTCGTGCGGCTGTGGAGTCGTTTCGCATAATCTACTTCGGCAGGGAGGAATCACTCGTCGGCATCGGTCAAATCGCGACAGCAACTGAACAGGAAGACTACGCCTTGCATGACTGGATGCCAGACGGCCGCGTACAGCTCCCGAACCCAACCCTCCGAGGCCTCCGACAGTGCTATGACCTCAGCAGCGACTGGTCCGAGCGATTGCAGTCCTTCGTTCCTGCGTTCCTAAAGTTCTTGCAGTGGCGCGGACCGCACGGAGAGGTACTCAAGGCAGCGCATAGACAGGTGGCAGAATCATGACGGCTACTTGCCTGAAAGCGTCTGATCTAACGCAGGAGCGGTTCTTGGAGATTGTTGCATGTCTGAAGAAGCCCACCGACGATGCTCTTCGGCGCCGCATATGGCTGGAAGCTGCCGATGGTTGGTGTCTTGACTGGTGGGATGGTCTGGAGAGCAACCTCCGGTGGTGCGGTGCGGGCCGAGAACCCATCCAGGGAAAACAAGGCTCAGACGCCTACCTTGCCCGATCTAAGTCTGGTCGGCTGTTCGCTCCCGACGGTGAGTTGCGCTGGCGGCTTATGTTAGGACCCGGCAAGTCTCGTTGGCGTACCGTGTTTCTCGGCGATGCCGACTGGGTAGGTGCTGGACTAGACGACTACTCCAGCTGCCTGACCGGGTTGCTACCAGCAAGGTGCCATTATTTGTTGTGGGGAAAGCAGACAGCCGCGACACCCGGCGAGTGGGTCGATCTGCGTATTCCACACCGATTCCGGTATCCGTTAGCTGCCGAATGCCGCAATGTAGTGGCGATAATCGAACAATGGACCGACACGTCTGGAGAACCGCACTTCATCCGCCTGTGCGACCTACAGCCTACGTTGGAGAGACACAATGCCTGAAGGTGAGCACTTCTGGAACCCTTATCGCTGGGTCACGGCAAGTAACAAACCAGTCGACCACAGTACACCGCAGTATCACCATCACTTCAGCGGTCTGTCCGGGTACCTGTTGTGTAGAATCGAGACGCTTACTCCACTAGTAATTGGAGACGGAAAGGATGGATTCGTTCAACACCCTCACAACAGGAAGCCGTATGTACCAGCCACTTCCCTCAAGGGTGCAATCCGTTCTCTTGCAGAAATCGTGGGCAATGCCGCAGTTCCATCAGAAAACATGAAGGTTGATCCGACACATGATTTTTCGAAAGCAAAGGCACGGGCAGGCTCGGGTCTCGACACTACAGCGAGAATGTTCGGCTACCTGAACAAGCAGGAAGCCTTCGCTGGCTTGGTTCGTTTCAGTGACGCTGAAATCGAGGACTCACCTTCTAGTCCGCAACAATGGAAGCGGTATCCGGTCGTTGTGGGACAGCCTAGAAAGACTCATGATGCGTTCTACCCAGACGATCGACGGCGAAAGCTCTATCACCATCAAGTCGGGGCACAACAACCTACACCCCCGCCATCTAGCGTGAGACAGACAAAAAAGGTGCAGGTCGCACCGCCAGGGACGATCTTTAGCTTCACCGTACACTTTGAGAATCTTCGTGAGGGAGAGTTCGACTTGCTGCTCTATTGCATAGCATTGGAGGAGCAGTGTGTCGTCAACCTCAGCGTGGCTGCTCTCGGGTATGACACTCGAGAAGGTGGCACAACCCTGTGCGGTCCATTGCGCCACAAACTGGGTGGGGCCAAGCCTAGCGGGGCGGGATCTGTCTGCATCCGTGTCACAAGGCTAATGCTGCGGAGAGAACCGGCCGCACGTTATCTTGGCAACGACTTGGCTAGGGTTTGGGAAGGAGCCGCCCTCGACGCTGAAGTGAAAGCTCGCATAGAGCACTTCAGCAACCGTACTGATGCTACCATGAGGGAACTGCGAGCTATGTTGATCTATTGCACGAATGATCCGAGGACTCGAATCCGTTACCCTACCCGTGACTGGTTCAACAAGAACTCGATGGTCCCGCTGAAGCCAACGATCTAATTGCAAGGGAGCCTTCTATGGCACGTCAATTCATCACCACTGTTGGAACATCCCTCCTGACTAACCGTGACGACCGTCGTTGGGCGGGATGGAACGGACGCACGGGCGATCCACTTCCACCTCGAGATGAAGTGGATCAGTGGTTAGCATCTGCCGACCTTGAGGTGGCCAGCGCGGAAACCAACACCCTGCGATGCATAGGAATTAGCCCCGAAGATCAAATCCGGTTACTCCACTCTGATACGCCGGAAGGACGCTTCTGTTCAGAACGGTTACAGACCCTCTACACATCCGTGATGCAGTGCCGTCAGGTTGATGCGCGACCATTAACGTCATTGGGATACGATCACGGGAGTTTCTCCCAGAAAGGTCTACGAGCCCTCGTAAACGAAGCAACCGCGGCGGTTCGTGATGCGCATCGCATGTCGCTCGTGCCGGTATTCTCAGCCACTGGTGGATTCAAGGCCGAGATCGCCTTCCTCAATTTACTGGGTGCACTCTTGGATGTGGAGGTGTACTACATCCACGAGAAGTTTCGTGACATCGTCCGTCTGCCCCGGTTGCCTCTGAAATGGGATACAGACTGGATTCTGCAACACCGAAAGTTTTTCGAGTGGATCGACGATGAACCGCGCAGGACTAAAGATGTCGCGAGTCGCTTGAAAGCTAACCCGGATATCGCACCTCTGGTTGAGGCTGCTGAGGATGGTAACTCGTATCTTAATGCAGCCGGTCACCTTGTGTTCACTGCCGCTAATGAGGTTGGTCCTAGAGCAGTGTGGCCGCCCCCAGCTGCAAAGCCTCCGGGGAAAAAGAACGGGCTGTCGAATGAGGAGCATCACCGTCCACGGGGGTGGCAAGCGTTCGTGGCTCGCCTGTGTGAAATCGATTGTGTGCGCAGAGTTTCGTATGACGCGAAGGCATCTGGAGGACATGCGGTAAAGGTACTCGACAGTTCAAGCGGCATTATCGGGATACGCTTTGGTAGCACAGACCTTTCACTGCCGTTGCGCGTGGAAACTACCGCCAGCAGCAGTGTCCAGACTGATTTGGTCCGAGACTATCTGGAGACCGAGATCCTACACGAATCGTAACTACCCAGGTTCTCGGCCTGAGTTCGCATTTTTAGCAGGGCTTGTGTTGTGACGTGCGCACCGTGCGGCGCGTGGCGGAGACCGGCTGCCGTCGCAGGCCGCCTACTGCCCGCTGGGCGGGAGGCTCGGGTCCAGGCCCACCCGCTCCAGCAGGGTCGCCGGCCCCTCGAGCAGGGTCTCGATCGGCTTCAGCCCCTGCTTGCGCGCCGTCGACAGCACACTGCGCAGCGTGACGAACTCCCGCGCCCCTTGCAGCGAACGGAACCCTCCCGAGATCTTCCTCAGCAGCTTCATCCTGCGCAAGTCCCGCTCTCCCAAGTCGTTCGTGAACGGCACACTCAAATCGAACAGGAAATGCAACACCCAGGCGCGTCTCCGTTCCAGCCGCAAGGCCAGATTATGGCCGGGCCGACGTTTCGGGCGGCCCCGCCGGCCGGTCGGCAACGGCGGCAGCCCGCTGTGATAGTCCAGGGCCTCCTGCACCAACTCGTCGTAGCGGCTCTCCATCCGCTTCAACATCTGGGGCGCCACCACCTCGCCCCGCTTGCGGGCCCGCTCCGCCACCCGCTTGGCCGCTCGCAGAAAACGCTGCATCCGCCCGGCCCAGGCTTCCCCGTCGATCTTCACCAGGGCCTCTAACTCGCGCAAATGATGGGCGTTGCACAGTGCGTGCAGCCCATCCGGCACCTGGAAGTAGGGAGCCCAGTGATCGTGCACCAGGATCCCTCGCAGCCCCGCCAACACCCCGCCCCGCTTCTCACTGATGCGGTAGTACGTCAGCAGCTGATTACTCAGTCCATGCAGCCACTGTCCTCGTCCCGCCACCCGGAAACCGGTCTCGTCGAGGTGCTTCACCCCGGGACAACGGATGAGGTGCTCCCGGATCCGCTCGACGAAGGGCTCCCAGGCCTCCGCCGCCCGGCGGCGCAGGTTGTTCAGGGTGCCGGGGCACAGGCTCACGCCGAACAGGTCCCGCAGGATTTGGGTCAGTCGCTCCTCGGGCAGGAAGTGGGCGTTCTGCAAGTAGATCGCCGTGGCCACCAGGCGCGGCCCGTACTGGACCGGGGCCGTCACGTCCTCCGGAAAGGCGGCCCGGGTCGAGAGCCCGCAGCGCCGGCAGCGACAGGCCAACGCCCGATGCTCGGTCCCTTCCGGCTTGGGTTCCGGGAGATCAAAGACCTGCCGCCGCTTCGCCTCCCCGTCCACATCCGCCCGCCTCAGGGCTTTGCCGCACCGGCCGCAGGCTTGCGGAAAGTGCTCCTGAATCCGGTCCGGGTTGTCCGTCTGGTGCAGCGTCGTGCCCCGGTGCCCTTTCTGACCCCCGCTGCGCCGGCCGCTGCGCCGCCGCTGGCTGCGGGTCCGCTGGCTGGCCGGCGGTTTCGCCAGCCCATCGCTCGACGGGGGTTTCCCGCTGTTGCTGCTGTTCAGGCCCAAGCTCCGCCGCGACTGCTGCCCTTCCTCCTGCGCGGCCTCCAACTGCTGGGTCCACTGCATTCGCTCGGCCTGCCACTGGGCTTCTTTCGCTTGCCACTGCTTTCGCTCGGCTTGCCACTGGCCTTCTTTCGCCTGCCACTGGGCGTCCTTCGCTTGCAAGCGGGAGTTCTCCGTCTGCAACTGGGTGGTTTTCGCCTGCAAGCGGGTGACTTCGGCTTGCAAGTGGCCGAGCTTGGCCTGCAGACGAGTGCTCTCCGCCTGCCAGTGCAGCAGTCGGGACTTGCTCTTGGTGCGCTGCCCCTGCATGACCCGGCCTCGGCTCCGGCTTGGCCTGAGGCTGCGGCTGGCTCGCTACGGCCTCGACTTCCGGAAAGGACTTCATCCTACGCCTTCTCCGCCCAAAAGTCAAGCGCCCCTCCCCCTGCTGATCCTTCTCCGCTACCCAAAGTACCTGGGCAGTTACGGAGGTGGTGCCCACGTTGGCCAAGCTCCGTCGCACCGAACTGGGCCACATCCTCTTCACTCCCCTCCGCTGGCGGACCCAGAAAGGCCAGCCTCGCAGGCAACGGGCCCTGCGCCTCCTGGAGGCTCTGGAACCACTCGGCATCCTGCGCCTGGCCCCCAAGCGGGGCGCAGAGCGACCCCGCCAGCAGCCCCTCGTGCCCGCCCCTGCGGAGCCCTTCCGCGCCCTGCTCCCCCTGCCGTTGTGCTGCCTCACCGACGCTCAGGAGGTGGCGCTGGAGAACGCATTCGTGGAACGTTACCATCCGCTCGGCTATCGCCGTCCGAGCGGTCCCCCTCGGCGCTGTTTCCTACGCGACAGGCAGGGACGCACGCTGGGCTGTCTGCGATTCGATTGCGCGGCTCCGCGGCTGGCCTGCCACGATCAGTGGATCGGCTGGCAAAATCACAAGTACCACAAACAATTGCCCTTGGTTGTCCGCAAAGCGCGCTGCCTGCGGTGGCTCTGGGTCCCGGTCCCGACTCGGGCCCGTCACGCGCTGGAGCGGGTGGCCCGCCAGTTACCACCCGTTGGGCAGCGGGAGCCTGACACCCGAGCGGGCGATGTCGTCATCCATCCCAGCGGCTCCTCCTTCGCCTTGCTGCACGCCGTCTTCCGCCCGTCCTGCTGCGGGTCCGACCGCAGCGAAACCGTCGTCCCCCTCGCACCGCCACGGCTGGAGCTGGACGCCCCCTACGGCACGCTGACGGCGTGGGCCCGACTGGCCGCGAACCCCAGCGAGGCGGTCTTCCGCCAGGCTCCAGATGGGCACGGCCGACCCGCTGTGTGGACCCGTTTCCGGCCTATACTGCAGCGGGTCGGACACCCGCTGCCAGGCCTGTTCCTGCTACAGGCACAGCCCCTGCGGAAGGGATTGCCCTACTTGGTGGATGGCATCGCGAAGAACCGCCCGTGGTGCCGACCGCAACGCTCCTATCCGCGGCGGTCCCGCCAGCCCGAAACCAAGTGGAGGAACCGCCAAGCGATCACCCTAGCGTCCTGACAGCGCCGCCGTCGACGCTCAACCCGGGATTTCCTTAAGTCAATGCGCCTTGCCACTAAGTCAATGCCATTGGGTGCGCCGCCGCTGGCTGCGCAGGGTGTTCCCATGCTGAGATTCTCTAGTTTCTTGCCGTTGCGGCTGATTAGATTTGCGGAGTCCACTGACTTTTGCCGACCAAATTCTGTCCGCAACGCTTCGTCGGGCGGCTCTACGAGCCCCCAAACTCACGCTATGGGCCCACTCGCCTCCCCCTCAATCGCACAGCCCGCAGCGTGGGAAAGTCCTGCTGGCTGCGGGTCCGCTGGCTGGCCGGCGGTTTCGCCGGCCCATCGCTCGACGGGGGTTTCCCGCTGTTGCTGCTGTTCAGGTCCAAGCTCCGCCGCGACTGCTGCCCTTCCTCCTGCGCGGACTCCAACTGCTGCATCAACTGCTTTCGCTCGGCTTGCAACTGACCGAGCTTGGCCTGCAGACGAGTCCTCTCCGCCTGCCAGTGCAGCAGACGGGACTTGCTCTTGGTGCGCTGCCCCTGCATGACCCGGCCTCGGCTCCGGCTTGGCCTGAGCCTGCGGCTGGCTCGCTACAGCCTCGACTTCCGGAAAGCACTTCATCCTACGCCTTCTCCGCCCAAAAGTCAAGGGCCCCTCCCCCTGCTGATCTTTCTCCAGTACCCAAAATACCTGGGCAGTTACGGAAGATCTCGCAAATCCTCGAAATTGCCCAGCAATGTCGACATGTTTCAATGAGGCCCGGGCTTAGAACCCGGGAAGATGCCTCGCCCTTCAGGCTCAAGAGGAGGAGGCGCTCAGTTTCAATGAGGCCCGGGCTTAGAACCCGGGAAGATGATAAAGATGGAGACATTGTTAGTGGCAACATAGAGGTTTCAATGAGGCCCGGGCTTAGAACCCGGGAAGATCTGGAATCATGGAGTATATTGCCATGCTGATCACGTGTTTCAATGAGGCCCGGGCTTAGAACCCGGGAAGATCGGTACTATGATCCCTAAGTTTATTAATGTCGACGGGTTTCAATGAGGCCCGGGCTTAGAACCCGGGAAGATGAGCTGGTTGCGATTCGTCCACATGTCGGACGAGCGCGTTTCAATGAGGCCCGGGCTTAGAACCCGGGAAGATCTGGGCCTCATGGCTCAGCTACTCTCCGGGCTGCGTGGTTTCAATGAGGCCCGGGCTTAGAACCCGGGAAGATACCGCTCCTTCGAGGACGTCCCCAACGGGAAAGACCTGTTTCAATGAGGCCCGGGCTTAGAACCCGGGAAGATCGCGAACTTCGCAACTGGCTTGAGTCTGAGGGCATCGTTTCAATGAGGCCCGGGCTTAGAACCCGGGAAGATGGGGCGGCGGCCGTGATCTCGTCCAACTAGTCAGGGTTTCAATGAGGCCCGGGCTTAGAACCCGGGAAGATATCTTTGTCGACGACCTGACCGACAGCGGACGCGTTGTTTCAATGAGGCCCGGGCTTAGAACCCGGGAAGATGCCGGATCAGCGATCCTGAGAAGCGCCTGGTTCTCCGTTTCAATGAGGCCCGGGCTTAGAACCCGGGAAGATGCCGGATCAGCGATCCTGAGAAGCGCCTGGTTCTCCGTTTCAATGAGGCCCGGGCTTAGAACCCGGGAAGATCCCGCTCTTCCGGTGTCATGAATGTCGTACTTCCCCGGTTTCAATGAGGCCCGGGCTTAGAACCCGGGAAGATGGGAGTATCGCTCCCTGTTATTTTCTGCCTATATAGTTTCAATGAGGCCCGGGCTTAGAACCCGGGAAGATGTCTCCCATCTCGTCGATCTTGATCGACCAGGTGGCGTTTCAATGAGGCCCGGGCTTAGAACCCGGGAAGATGTCCGCAAGGTGGCGGTCTTCCGCCATCGTGGCTTTGTGTTTCAATGAGGCCCGGGCTTAGAACCCGGGAAGATCAGCTCTTGGAGCTGGCATCCGCCTCGGAGGAATTGTTTCAATGAGGCCCGGGCTTAGAACCCGGGAAGATGGTGACCCCGGCTCAGGTGGTGGTCAGGGCTCTGGGTTTCAATGAGGCCCGGGCTTAGAACCCGGGAAGATGTCGGACAGGCTATTGCTAAATTAGCGGAATTAACGTGTTTCAATGAGGCCCGGGCTTAGAACCCAGGAAGATGCTCGAGCACGGCGTCCAGCGTCGGGTCGTGGTCACGTTTCAATGAGGCCCGGGCTTAGAACCCGGGAAGATGAGGAACTGGCGCAGGTTGCCGCCACCTATGGAAACAGTTTCAATGAGGCCCGGGCTTAGAACCCGGGAAGATGCCGACATATACAGATGGGTCGACATAATAATCACCGTGTTTCAATGAGGCCCGGGCTTAGAACCCGGGAAGATCTGGACCGGCACAACATTTTGGACATCTTGCGTGAGTTTCAATGAGGCCCGGGCTTAGAACCCGGGAAGATGTTATGTTTCGTAGCTCTTTGAGCCCGTTTGAGAGGAGTTTCAATGAGGCCCGGGCTTAGAACCCGGGAAGATCGGCAAGACGCCATTGGCGGGCCGAAGTTCCGGCCTCGTTTCAATGAGGCCCGGGCTTAGAACCCGGGAAGATGAGAGGGCAGAGTTGGACTTTCGCCCGTAGGACCCGTTTCAATGAGGCCCGGGCTTAGAACCCGGGAAGATCACACAACTGTGTCAAGGAGGACACAATGCCAGTTGTTTCAATGAGGCCCGGGCTTAGAACCCGGGAAGATCAGGTCAGCTGGCCGATGGCGAAAAGCGCCTGGTTTTCCGTTTCAATGAGGCCCGGGCTTAGAACCCGGGAAGATGGCGCGGCTGGACGCGGGCCAGCTCTCCGGCAGCAGTTTCAATGAGGCCCGGGCTTAGAACCCGGGAAGATGAACACCGCCACCTTCACGAAGCCCGAGGAGGTCGCGTTTCAATGAGGCCCGGGCTTAGAACCCGGGAAGATTGGGAGCAGGTGCAGGCGGCCCACTCTTTGGGAGGCGTTTCAATGAGGCCCGGGCTTAGAACCCGGGAAGATTCGACCGTTTTCAGGAATTCCTTGCTGGCGGGCTTCGTTTCAATGAGGCCCGGGCTTAGAACCCGGGAAGATATCCGCATCGCTTCCCCGTTATACCCGATCCGACAGTTTCAATGAGGCCCGGGCTTAGAACCCGGGAAGATTTCCTTGCTGGCGGGCTTCTGCCCCGTGGCCCAGCCGTTTCAATGAGGCCCGGGCTTAGAACCCGGGAAGATCTGGCTGGCCATCAGGCATCCACCACCCACGGTGAAGTTTCAATGAGGCCCGGGCTTAGAACCCGGGAAGATGACCATTTCGAGGGCTACTGGGCGGCCACGATCTACCGTTTCAATGAGGCCCGGGCTTAGAACCCGGGAAGATTACGGTTCGAGTGCGCGGGCCGTGTGGCGGTGGCTTTGTTTCAATGAGGCCCGGGCTTAGAACCCGGGAAGATGCCGCAGAGTCCTCTCGTCCCGTGCCCAAGTCCTGTTTCAATGAGGCCCGGGCTTAGAACCCGGGAAGATACCGAGATTGAGCGACTGGCCGACTGGCCGCTACTCGTTTCAATGAGGCCCGGGCTTAGAACCCGGGAAGATTGCATAGCCGGCCACGCAATCACCCTCTACGGAGATCGTTTCAATGAGGCCCGGGCTTAGAACCCGGGAAGATGAGAGCCACTGGATCGTTTCAGCATGACGATCTGGGCGTTTCAATGAGGCCCGGGCTTAGAACCCGGGAAGATTGGCCACCCCCGAACAGGTCGCCTCCGGGGTGGTGGGTTTCAATGAGGCCCGGGCTTAGAACCCGGGAAGATAGCACGGTAGACAACATCCAGTTCTTCTACCGCAACGTTTCAATGAGGCCCGGGCTTAGAACCCGGGAAGATTCGCTCTATTTCCGTCGATTGGCTGCAGTCAGCCGAGTTTCAATGAGGCCCGGGCTTAGAACCCGGGAAGATCGCGGAAGCCGGCCTCAACACGGCCTTGGATGGCCACGTTTCAATGAGGCCCGGGCTTAGAACCCGGGAAGATCTCAACGACGCCGTGGCCCGAATCCAGGAGCACGACGTTTCAATGAGGCCCGGGCTTAGAACCCGGGAAGATGGGGAAGGTAATGAGAGATACGCTCACAATCGAATAGTTTCAATGAGGCCCGGGCTTAGAACCCGGGAAGATGAAACAGTCATTGTCAACATCGCGATGTTGAGTCTAGTTTCAATGAGGCCCGGGCTTAGAACCCGGGAAGATAGGATGGGTTCTGCGACGCGAAGGCGGTGACGGCATGTTTCAATGAGGCCCGGGCTTAGAACCCGGGAAGATCGGGGCCGCAGGACTTGGCCATCTATCTGACGAAGGGTTTCAATGAGGCCCGGGCTTAGAACCCGGGAAGATGGCGATTTCTGCCGCCACAAGGGCCGGACCTACAATGTTTCAATGAGGCCCGGGCTTAGAACCCGGGAAGATGATGGTCGCGGCGGCACGTCTCGCGCACAGCGCCGTGTTTCAATGAGGCCCGGGCTTAGAACCCGGGAAGATAAGACAAGGAGCGCGTTCGTCGGCTCCTCACTTTCACGTTTCAATGAGGCCCGGGCTTAGAACCCGGGAAGATCTCAAGGCGCAGCGTGCCGGCCGCCGTAAGCTCACCCTGTTTCAATGAGGCCCGGGCTTAGAACCCGGGAAGATGAGGAGTCCTTCTGCGCCACGGCGCGGGAGGTCTAGTTTCAATGAGGCCCGGGCTTAGAACCCGGGAAGATGCCAAACGTTCGTCTCCGATTACGACGAGG
This sequence comes from Bryobacterales bacterium, assembly GCA_965205085.1. Lineage (GTDB taxonomy): Bacteria > Acidobacteriota > Terriglobia > Bryobacterales > UBA6623 > VXMF01. The sequence goes on from OZ242039.1 coordinate 726,308, forward strand.
GCAGGTGTCGTTTCAATGAGGCCCGGGCTTAGAACCCGGGAAGATCCTACCACCGAAGGGAGTTGGAGCTTGAAGCGGAGGAGTTTCAATGAGGCCCGGGCTTAGAACCCGGGAAGATGATGTACTTCGAGCCCGCCCGGAAGTGTTCGAGGTGCTGTTTCAATGAGGCCCGGGCTTAGAACCCGGGAAGATCTCCGCTGGAACCGAACGTCGCGCACGGCCCATGATTCGTTTCAATGAGGCCCGGGCTTAGAACCCGGGAAGATCGCGGAGCCGTCCTGTGTGACCATCGCGGGGGACTGGGGTTTCAATGAGGCCCGGGCTTAGAACCCGGGAAGATACGTGGATCCTCTCTGCCTCGTCACGACCACTGACCGTTTCAATGAGGCCCGGGCTTAGAACCCGGGAAGATAAGTGCGGTCGTCATTCCAAAGCGGCGCGCTTGCGTGTTTCAATGAGGCCCGGGCTTAGAACCCGGGAAGATATGCCGGATCAGGTCGGAATGGGTGTCGCCCGGGAGGTGTTTCAATGAGGCCCGGGCTTAGAACCCGGGAAGATGGGCCAGTCACCGCCGACCTTCCTGGCAGGCACTTCCGTTTCAATGAGGCCCGGGCTTAGAACCCGGGAAGATGCCGCGTACGTCGACGATGGCACACCACAGCCCTTCGGGTTTCAATGAGGCCCGGGCTTAGAACCCGGGAAGATTACGGCTGTCGAGGCAGACTGGCGGGCGAAAAGATGTTTCAATGAGGCCCGGGCTTAGAACCCGGGAAGATCGCGGACTTCCTGACACGGGCGGACGCGGCCAATCCGTTTCAATGAGGCCCGGGCTTAGAACCCGGGAAGATTAGAAGGAGGCAATCATGCCCAACCTCGTGTCCAACAGTTTCAATGAGGCCCGGGCTTAGAACCCGGGAAGATCAGCGCCAGTCGCTCAATCTCGGTACCGGCCAGTGCCGTTTCAATGAGGCCCGGGCTTAGAACCCGGGAAGATAAGAAATGAAGGAGTGGTTGGAGAGCAGGTACTCCAGTTTCAATGAGGCCCGGGCTTAGAACCCGGGAAGATGCCGGGAGCCGGGCCACGGCCCGGCAGGGGGAGCTGGTTTCAATGAGGCCCGGGCTTAGAACCCGGGAAGATACCCAAGCACAGATGGAAGCCCACGCCCGCGCACTGAGTTTCAATGAGGCCCGGGCTTAGAACCCGGGAAGATACCGGCTCGCGCAGGTGGGCGGTGCGGCGCGGGATGTTTCAATGAGGCCCGGGCTTAGAACCCGGGAAGATGATGGGCCGGGAAGCGATTATGGACATCTTGCGTGAGTTTCAATGAGGCCCGGGCTTAGAACCCGGGAAGATTCTACAGGCTGTCCGACGTATTCCGGCTCTCGATGCGTTTCAATGAGGCCCGGGCTTAGAACCCGGGAAGATAAAATATCCCGTGTCTTGAATCCGCAATTGAAACAAGTTTCAATGAGGCCCGGGCTTAGAACCCGGGAAGATGCGAAGACCGCAAGGTCTTTGCCCTGTACACCGTGGAGTTTCAATGAGGCCCGGGCTTAGAACCCGGGAAGATGGTATATTACCCGGGCCCAGCACCGGATCATAGCGAGTTTCAATGAGGCCCGGGCTTAGAACCCGGGAAGATCATGAGGACGGGTCCTGGGAGACAGAGGAAATCTGTTTCAATGAGGCCCGGGCTTAGAACCCGGGAAGATCCGGAGATTCCGGTTGGAGCTACGATTGACACCCAGGTTTCAATGAGGCCCGGGCTTAGAACCCGGGAAGATGGGGAGCGTGGCAACATCACGCCATCGATTTGGAGAGTTTCAATGAGGCCCGGGCTTAGAACCCGGGAAGATGGCGTCGTGGAACGGGAGTTTGTGGACGGTGGAGGCGTTTCAATGAGGCCCGGGCTTAGAACCCGGGAAGATCTGCGCCGGTAGCCTAGACGTTGCATCTTCGACCCGTTTCAATGAGGCCCGGGCTTAGAACCCGGGAAGATCTGCACGGACGAGGAGCGCTGGGCAAGCGGTAACAAGGTTTCAATGAGGCCCGGGCTTAGAACCCGGGAAGATCCGGAGATCATTTGGGAGCGGGCCACCGAGTTGGCGTTTCAATGAGGCCCGGGCTTAGAACCCGGGAAGATAAGTTTTCGAGTTCGAATTTGGATTCGCGGTCGATAGTTTCAATGAGGCCCGGGCTTAGAACCCGGGAAGATTTCATGCTCGTTGCATTATTGCGATGAAGAATCGCACGTTTCAATGAGGCCCGGGCTTAGAACCCGGGAAGATAGTATCTATCATAAGCCAATTGCTGTCAAAGAACAAGCGACACTGTTCCGAGCGGTCCTGAATGCGACCTAGATGCTGTAAGCAGTGGTGCATCCGAACAGGCTGTAAGTGTCGGATACCATTATACATATGGTGACGCGAGCGGTCAAGGGAAACTTGTCGCTGCCTCAGTGCTCGCAAGCTCAGCGAGTCTCGAAGACCGGGTACCTAGGCAGTTCACCCTCAATCGTCTTTGCAAGCAAACGGGCTTGAATCTCGAGTAAGCGTCTGTAGCTGACCCTGTACTTTAGCTGGGGATGGGTTACCAACGAATCCATTCGGCCCTCGTAAGCTCGGAGGAACGCCCTTCGGCCTTTTGGTGTCATTGCAACCGCTTGGCCTGCTCTAACAAAGTCCGCTCCAGTTATCATCCCGGTATTAACAGCGCTTAGCACTGCCGAGTCGGTTACCAGTGGCCGCAAAGGTTCCATCAGGTCTAGAGCAAGAGCAGGCCGGCCATGCCGAGGTTGGTGAAAGTAGCCGATCATCGGATCTAGGCCGACCGCATACGCTGAGATTGTGAGATCTTTCGCCAACAGGCTGTAGCCGTACGAAAGGAGTGCATTGATTGGGTCTAGAGGCGGACGTCGGTTCCTGGATTTGAAGTCAAACCTGAATGCTCCATCTTCGGATTGAGAACCACTTCTCTTAATCATTCCGGCGAACTCGCTGAAGTAAAGATGTGCAGCATATCCCTCAATTCCCAGCAATTTTTCTGGTGATTTAGCGTCCTCGGCAGCGATTGCCAATCGCTTCATTTCTTTTAGGACGACCATTGGCACTGCGGTGTGGTTACGCATAAGCATAGTACGCTGATTGCGAATTTTTCCAGCAATGACAACTCGCGCTATCCGAAGACAGAACCAGTCTTGCTCTGAGAGCATGATTTGCGACTTTCGTAAGACCACATTTTTCGTATTCAAACCGGTTGTAATGCCATAAAACCACCCTCCCTGTGAGAAGTAGCATATAGGTTTCTCTGCCTTACACAATTCGTGAATTGCTTGAGTCGTTATCTGAATGTTACCCAAGAGATTCAGCTGGCATGTCTCGTTGATCCGCACCTCTTGAATCACTTTATCTCGCTCCTTGATCCTCAGAACATTCCCCGTTTTACCGACCTTCAGTCCTTGCGTGTTCAAATATACCGGCCGTAAATCGCTTCGAGGTGTCACAAGAAGCCTTGTTGCACGATCCATTTGGATTTGGGATGATTCAGAACTGTCACCAAAGAGCATATACTGTCGTGGGAAGTGGCTGTGTGATTGCTCTTGATAGTGGAGAGTTTCATCCGGAAGACAGACTCCAACTAGCGAGCATTTTGGACATTTTGGAGAGTCCTCTAAGGGAGGGGGAAGAGTGCTAGATGTAGCAGATCTCCAAGCGCATTGCACCGCATCCTTGGCTTCGTTTATGACCTCCTGATCAAAACTCACCTTGACTCTTTGCCGTGTTTTATGGTAGAAGATATAGCCATGATTACATTTGTATCCGTTTGCACGTAAGACGAGGGCCTGAATCGCTAGTTGGACTCTCTCAGACGGCCATGTCTCAGGTCCGTACTCTCCCAACTTTGGGCGGCCGTGCTTGTATTCCACAGGAGTCGCTTCGCTACCAGTAAACTCTGCTAGATCAAGTTTGGCGATAATTCGATACTCGTCAGATGACAGAGTGATTGATGTCACAACCACTGGCTCTACATTGTCGACGCCTGGTTCGGGAGTAGACCTGCCTTCTCGATCAACTCGTTTGTGCTGAGCTTTTCCTTCAACGGTGTGTTCGTTCTCTACAAAAACGCCTAGGACTTGTTGAAAGTGGAACAGTCGAGGACAATACACGAATGCACTTATCATCGATGCAGGCAGATAATCAGGGAGTGATCGAGTCGTCAGTGACTCTATGTTCGAGACTTTCGAATTCATTGTGGACTCCTTGCAACGAAGCAACTAGATTGTTGTCCTATAAGTGTCTGCCGTTAGTCTGTACATTTTGATGAAGACGCACTAAGTTTACACTAGGATGAGAGGTTCGTCAAGATTGACGTAAGGCTTTCCAATAGCGTTGATCACTCGGTCTCCGCGCCCTTCTGAGGGGCCAAGATTCACCAGCAGAACTTGGTCCTCTGTGTGGTGTATGACTTCGGACAGTTGTGCACTTAGCCGCGCTGCATCCACTTTGGTTAGCTGGCATTCGAAGACTGAATATTGCAAGTGATCACCCCAGCCTCTCAGTATCTTGAATACTTGACGCAGGCGCTTCGGATTGCAGATGTCATAGCAGACAATATAGGAGTTTCTCATATTGCAATCTACCTTGGGTAGTCACCATACATTTAGTTTCCTGCAGAGATGATGCCAATTGGGTACACTTGGGTACGATATTTCAATGGGTGACGTGATAAGACCCCTCTTTGGTTTTCCGTAGTAACTCTTGCTGACCTATATTTTGTGAGCATCAAGGGACCGACCTGGTTTATCATCCGCAACTGAGGAAATAGAACTATCCAATCTAGGAATGGCATAGCATTCGGCCACTGTCGTAGCGTCGGTTTCTGTGGTTCAATTAGGTATATGATATAGACGGAAAATCCAAGATGATGCTCATCTTCAATCCAAGTCTCCGCTACAAGAATAGTTGGTTTCAATGCTGCGAGTAGGTTGAACATGGTGTGGGTGTTCGCTGATCCGTTGGCTTATCTATTGTATTTCTAAAAGTATTTCGGCACCAGTTTCACTCGATTCTCTCTGATTGGCCTCGTCATGACTATAACGATATGGCAACGCTCGTGAATTTCCATCAAACACTGAGCGATAATGAATCTGGAACTGTGATTTCCCAAGTATGGTGGCTGGGCATGAGTTTTGGGTCGATGAGGCAGGGGGAGTGTGCTGTTCGGGCGAGCCGGCCTCGCGCAGTACTAGGGCCCCGGTTCCAGCGGCGACAGCGGCACGACGGGTCAACAGGTCCTCTTGGTTCACTCGTTGCTTGCCTACTGTCGATAGCACGCTGTACCCGGGGATCCCGCAGAAGACCCAACATGGTGGCCCAGCCGTGCTCCAGCCGCAAAGGCAGATCCAGATAATGACCGGGTTGCTGTTCCGCCCGACCCGGTCGCAACGGCTCCCATCTCTTGTGATAGCCCAAAGCTACGGGCATCAGTTTTTCGTGGCGGCCGTCCAGCTTCTCGAATTGCGATTGCGGTATCGCCGCCACATACTCGCCTACGTAGTCCGCCACCCGTTTCGCGCTCCGCCACAACAGCCGCATGCGCCGGGCTCGGCCCTCCCGATCAACCTTCGTGAATGTCTCCAGCTTCTTCTCCCAATGATTCGCTTTGCGGATCGAGTGCATTCCGGTCGGTACGTTGCAGTACGAAGCCCACCGGTCTTGCACCAAGATCCTGCATAACCTAGCCGGCACCGCTCCTCGCTGAGGGCTCGTTCGGTAATCGGTTAGCCTCGCCTCGGTAAGTTCATGCAACCAATGCCCCCACCCCGCCACCCGGAAGCCCGTCTTGTCCAGAGGCTTCACCCCGTCGCAGTTAACCGGGCGGTCCCGGATCCGCTTGACCCAGCTCAGCCCGTACCGCACCGCCATGCGGCGCATTCCCGCCGGCGTCGCAGTGCAAGGCAGCCCCCCAACAAGGTTCCGGAATACCTCCAGTAGCTGATCCTCTAGCTGGGAATGGACGTTCTGAATGTAAACCGGCATAACCTCGATCCGCAGCCCGTACAACGCCACTGCGGTTACACCATCCGGAAACACGGCCCGGGTGAGTTGACTGCATCGCGGGCAGCGACAGCCTGGTGCCGGCTGCTTGGTTAGTCCCGGCTCGGGTGCGGTCAGATCACAGATCTGCCGCAACTCGGCAACCGCCTCCGAGAACGCCTCTCCGCACTGGTTGCACCCCTGCGGCCGGACCTCGATCCAGTCTGGCGTGTCGGTTTGGCGAAGCGCGGTGTACTGACGCCTAGGCTGCCTACCGGAGTGCCGGCCTGACCGCCGCTGTTGGATGCACGGCCGCCACGCGGTGGGTGGCTGCGTCGGCCCATCGCTCGACGGCGATCTCCCGCTGTTTCTGCTCTCGAGACTCAAGCGTCCTCTCCACAGCTGCCCTTTCTCCTGCGAGCCCCCCAACTGCCTCGTTAACTGCACCTGCTGGGCCTGCAACTGCCTGTTCTTGGCTCGAGGTCGGGTGGTCTCGGAATTACATTGGGCTAGATGCGGTTCCCTGTTGAGTCGCTCACGATTCATCTTGCTGCCGCCAGTCCGGCTCGCCACGGCCTCAATGAAGATAACATGACTACTACTACATGGTTCCCTAACGGAAAGATCAGCGAGTCGCAGACAGCTTGCGTACCCCGCGCACCACAGTCGGGAAAGGGCGGCGGTGCTTGGAGCACGGCCGCACAGGCTTGCTGGACAAACCCCGCTTCGGTGCGCCGAGGACGGGGACGGAAGCCGATGGGGAGTTGGTCGCGGTACGGACCTTGTCATCCATATTGTCCTCACTTCCGAGCAAGACCTCGCGCACAGAGATGTTTTCTGGCAGATACGAACTAGACTGATTATTGGCTGCTGAGTTGGTAGAGACGATTGCGTCAACCTACTCAACCTCCGTAACCTTCATCGGACGAGTGCTGCTGCACTGGATGCTCGCGGTCATGCCGGCTGAAATCGTTGCGCAGGCCGTGTCGGTTGCGGTGCGGATCGCCTCTTGCTGGGTGGTTCCCGATGCTGTCGCACAGTTGGTTCGCCCCTGGAACTCCATGCAGACCTCGTAAGTGAACTGGCGGAGTCCTCTAGACGAATACAGTAGCAGACCTACGACCGCGACACCAAACACGATCGCCAGCAGAACGGGCGTCTTCATGGTCGGCCTCATTGTACTGTGTCTGCGAATGGATCGCCCACTCCCCCGGGACCGAGGGATGGCGGACATAAGGATTGCACCCAGCCCAATCAGGAATGGCTATCATGGAACCTATGCCAGCGCTGCTCGCGGGCGAGATCGCACCCGACTTCAGGCTCTTCGACGCTGACGGCGAGGAGTTCCACTTGAGTGACCAGCTTCACGCAGGTCCGGTCCTCGTCACCTTCTTCAAGACCAACTGCCCGACTTGCCAGTACGGCCTGCCGTTTCTCGACCGGTTCGAGAGTGCCTTGGAGTCCACGGCGGCCCAAACCGTCGCAGTCTGCCAGGACTCGCCCAGTGATGCCTCACGGTTCAGTGCGGATCTCCATTACAGCGGACGGATCCTCTTCGACACGCTCGAGAGCGGCTTCCCGGTCTCGAATGCGTACCGTCTCACGAACGTTCCCAGCGTCTTCCTGATCCAGCAGGATGGCCGTATCGCCCATGCCGTAGTGGGGTGGTCGAAGTCGGATGTCGAGGAGATAGCAGCGAAGCTGCATGTGCCGGCCCCGTTTCGGCCCAATGAGGATGTCCTGCCGTTCCGGCCCGGTTGAGGCGCACGGAACTAGCTCCGGTCAGGGGCTGAACGCTTGACTTCGACCGATCGTCCCGCCAGCCCTGCGGGGTTCTCGTGGACTTTCTCCTTGCGCCCGTGCCCCAACGCAGCGGCCAGGCCGACCGCCGACTCGCCGAATCGGTCGCGCAGGCTGTCAACGGCCTGCAGGGCTTGGGTCATCTTGTCCTGGCTCTCCTCGTCGAATAGCCCAAGCTGATGATGCGGTGCGGGTTGCAGCGCGCCGGCATGCACACCAAGTAGCCGAATTGCCTTGTCGGGTGGGTGATGTCGACTGTACAGCGATCGCACGGTCTCGAGAATGACCGAGTCCAGCTGGGTCGCCTCTTCCAGGGATTTTGCCCGAGTGCTCGTCGAGAAGTCCTCCGTCCGGATCTTCACCTGGATCGTGCGCGCCCAGAGGCCGTGCTCCCTGAGACGCCTCCCCACAAGCTGGGCCAGCTTGGCCAGTGTCGCGTTGATCAGGACCGGGTCGCGCGTGTCGGTAGGGAACGTCGTCTCGTGACTGATGGACTTGGGAACCTCGGAACGCGAGAAGCCCGGACTGAACCAGGCTCCGGCATCTTCACCCCTTGCCTTTCTGGCGAGCTCCGGTCCGTACTTGCCGAGGTGTTGCACCAGCAACGAGTTGTCCAGGTTCGCGACGTCACCGATGGTCCGAATGCCCAGGCGATTCAACTTCTCGCCCGTCACCTTGCCAACGCCCGGTATTCTCCCGACCTCAAGCGGAGCGAGAAATGGGGTTTCCGCACCAGGCACCACGTACAGCACGCCGTTCGGCTTGGCCAGTCCGGAGCAGATCTTCGCAACCAGACGTGACGTGCCGATGCCGATCGAGCACGGCAGACTGGTTTCCGTCGCGACCGCTTCGTGTAGCGTATGCGCCGCCTCCAGTGGCGGGCCGAGCAGCTTGCGGGTGCCGCTCAGGTCGAGATAGGCCTCGTCGATCGAAGCCATCTCCACTGATGGCGAGAACCGTTGAAGGATCGCCTTCACCTGCCTGGAATAGTTCAGATACGTGTGGGGGTTTCCTCGCAGGAAAACCGCATGCGGGCATCTCTTGACGGCTTCAGCGATCGGCATGGCGGACCGGACACCGAACTTTCGTGCCGCATACGAGGATGCCGCCACCACGCCGCGCTCGCCTGGCTGGCCGCCAACCACCACGGGCAATCCCTTCAGTGTCGGATTCGCAAGTTCCTCGACTGACACGAAGAACGCGTCCATGTCGACATGGAAAACTATCCTCGCGGAATCGGCTGCCGTTCTTCCGCCCTCCCTGTGACCCGATTATAGGAACCTTCAGGCCACCGGTCGATCTCCCCAATAGGCCGGCCGGTGAGGCAGTACCGGTACCATCCCGCACATCGAATCGGCTAGAGCTCTGGCAGAGCGGAACGACGAACCGCTTCGGCAGCTAGCGCCGGTGGGGACGAATTCCTGCGACCGGTCGTGCAATGTACTTGTTCGTTCCAGCCGACACGCATCGCCTGACGGGCCCCGCAACTGTGGTGTCGGTGTCAGGCGTCCGACCCTCACCGTATACTGGAGGCGGGGCAAGGCATTTGGTGTGAGCGGTTCGACCAGACGATGGATCTTGCTGGTTCTGGCGGCCCTCGTCGCGGCCTTGATCGGGTACGTGTTCCTCCAGACCGTGGTGGCGGCGGCAGTGGGCGGGCTTGTGGCCACGCTGAGCACCCATGCCATTCTCCGGTATCGGGAGCGCAAGGCCAAGGTAAATGAGCCCCAACCTACTCCCCGGAAAGAGTTGATCGAGATGCTGGACGGCTTGGTCGAACTCAACATTCGCATCAGGGAAGGGGCCGTAGCCGAGGCAGTCCTCCAGCGGTTGGAAGGAATCGTGGACAAGCTGCGCGGCCTGCTCGAAGAAATGAATGGGCGGCATCCGCAGCACGAACTGACCTGGACCCTGAATCAGATGGCCAAGCAGTACCTTCGCAAGATCACGGACCCATACCTGGCGCTTGATGCTCCTGACCGCGAGAAGTCTGAAGCCGAAATCCTCCGAAGCGTGAACGGCCTGGAGGAGGAGATCGACAATGTGGCGGAGCTGGTACGGAGCGAAAAGATGGGTGATTTCAAGGCGAAGGCTGCGTTTCTGCGAGCGCGGTTCGTGCAAGGCCTGTAGGGTTAGGTCTGGTGGGCAGGCAGTCCAGAGCCTGGAGTGGGCATCGGAGGCTCGTGTCGTAGAATCTTCGCTTGGTGGCATCGCGCCCCACCTTGGTTCGAACGGCTCACGAAGTCTTGCAAGCGCCTGACCATACGGCCCGAAACCCACCGGCATCGCCCCCCTGCGAGTCGCCTGGACTCCGTCGAGCCTCTCGCGTAGCAGTGAGGGGCAGTGCCGTCGCCTATGGTGCATGCTAGGAGGTACCCCCCGCGATTGGAACGCATTCGAAGTTCCACGCGTGTGGGCTGACCGGCTAGCCTAGTGTTCCGCAAGACAGTAATTCGCGGGCAAGCGGCCGTACGTCTGCGGCTGCTATCGGCGACTGTGATTTGAACTTTCGCGTCACCCCCCTCAGAAGCTACCCGTACACTTGGGGGGAAGAGAAGACTAGGTGCCCGGTTGGCGCTCCGTCTGCTCGCATCTCTCCAGTTGCGCAGTCACTGGCCGAGCGTCTCACCGAGACATCTGTGTGCTAAGCTCTGGCTTCGCAATGCCGGTCCGGCGCTCGCCACTGGGCCCAAGCCGCCCCACATATCTCTATACTTTGAGCCCTCTGCTATACTCCCACGTGAGGGTACGGCTCCTGTCGATCCGACATGGCGGATGACCGCACTATCAGGCAGAGCCCGTTCCCGGCCGTGCTTGAGCCGCCCCCGCCCCCTCTCGCCAAGAGGTTTCGTTATCCTGATTCGGGCGGTGATTTCTTGCCGGAAAATCGCCTCGAGGCCAAAGCCGTAGTCAACCTGCGCATCGCTTTCCAGCACCACTTGACCTGGGCACCGAACTTGGTGGTTGAGGGTGGCATGTTCATCTTGGTGGTCTACCGGGCTGTCGGCTACGCACAGGAAGCGGTGGACTACCTCTTGGGTAAGGAGGAAGTCGATGCCGCCCCTGAGCTGGCCTGACGTTCTCGTAGGCGTCTTCTTCGCTGTTGTTGTGCTGGCCGCTGCCTATCAGTTCGGGGGCCTGTACGTGTTCGCCAGGTGGCAGCGTCTCGGTACCCAGTTCCATGACCTCGCCTATCTCATTAGTCGGGCAGTTCAGGACATGGCTAAGGAGCCCGGTAGGGCCGCTCTGGTCATTGAGATACCCAAACTTACAGGTCGACTGGAAGGGGTTGACATTTGGCTGTTCGCTGAATCAAGGGCGGACGCAATCACTGACAAGGCCCGGGAGTTGAAATCCCAGGTTGAGATGGATGAGATCCATTGGTAGCTCATCCATCGGGGGGCCGACGAGCCCCCCATCTCCTTAAGGAGCAATCACTGCCACAAGGTACGGAAATCGGTGCCAGTTCTCGATGCGCCAGTGGAGCCGGTACCAGCGCAGGACGCGCTCGGCATCCGCCAGCGAGGTGACCGGGGGCGTGGTCAGCAGGAACCACTCGAGTGCCTCCCGCGGGGGGCGGCAACACGACCATCTGCCAGCGCAGTTCGGCGCGGGCCGTGCGGGCATCCCGTGGCGGCTGGGCCCTGCCGGTCCGGCGCTGGTCACTGGGCCCAAGCCGCCCCTCATACTCTGAACTCTCTGCTATACTGCCCGTGCGGGTACGGCTCCCGTCGATCCGACATGGCGGATGACCGCATTATCAGGCAGAGTCCGTTCCCGGCCGTGCTTGAGCCGCCCCCGCCCCCTCTCGCCAAGTGCATTCATTATCCTGAGTCGGACGGTCGTTTCTTGCCCGAAAATCGCCTTGAGGCCAAAGCCGTAGTCAATCTGCGCATCGCCTTGCAGCACCACTTCGCCAAGGTCCCGAACGTGGTGGTGGAGGGGGGCATGTTCATCTACTATGAGGAGGGGAATCCGAGGAAGAGCATCGCGCCGGACCTCTACGTGGTGCTGGATCACGATCTGGGGGATCGGATGGTGTACAAGCTGTGGGAGGAGGGCAAGCCGCCGGACTTCGCGCTGGAGGTGATTTCGCCGTCGAGCGAGATCCGCAACCGGGAGGACAAGGTGGCGTTGTACAAGCAACTGGGGATCGGGGAGTACTTCGTGTTCCAGCCGCTCACGGAGAAGCCAGAGCCACGGCTGAGGGGCCGCCGGCTGCTTGGATGTGAGTACCGGGAGGTGGAGGCGGAGCCGGGGGGCGGGCTGTTGAGTGCGCGGCTGGGTGTGGAGTTGCGGGTGGAGGGGACGAACCTGCGGGTGCGGAACGCGGTGACCGGGCGGGAGTACGCCTGGAACGAGGAGATTCCCAGGAACACTGAAGCCGCGGAGGCCCGGGCGGAGGCCGCGGAGGCTCGGGCGAAGGCTGCGGAGGCCCGGGCGGATGCCGAAGCGGAGGGAAGACGTCGATCTCAAGCTCAGGTGGCAGCGGCTAAACTACGGATAGCGGAACTGGAGGCTCGCCTTCGTCAAGAAGGGCAGTAGTGCTTTACTGGTCGAGACGGGTACCAGCTATGCGTGAAAGGCTGGATGGCCAGTTGGACTGGCAGAATGGATCCGGGATCGTCGGTAACAGGACGAGTCACGTCCTCAGGTCCGCCGATCCCGACAGCTGCACGAGGCGGACCACCAGCGAGGATCAATGAGTTCGGAAGCCCCTAACCAACCAGACACCCAAGCCATCGACACCCCACCCGAGGCGGTTGTACCGAAGCCGCCCGCTGGCATCGACGACGATTCCAGATCCCAGTTGGCCGGAAAGGCCGAGCAACTCGCCTTGGCCGTGTTGGCAGAGCCGGGCGACCGCAAGCTGGGTCGCCAGGTCAGCGCGATGGGTGTCCGGGAACAGCAGAAGGCCTCCTCCGAGATCGGTCTCCTCAAGACCCGGGTCGGAACCCTCCTGTCGCAGATTGACGGGGAAGGGGCGGAGATTCCCCGGACCCTCGTTGAGTTGCGCCACACCATGGACGAGATAAACCCGCAGGTGCTGGGCCAGCCCAGCGGAATAGCAAAGTGGCTGGGAAAGGCCCCTGCGGTTGGTAAGGTTCTCAAGAGGGTTGCGGTCAAGTACGAGTCGGTGCAGACGCAGATCGACCAGATCATGAACGGGCTGCGTCACGGGAAGGACCGGCTCCTCCAGGACAGCGCTGAACTCGAGCAACTCTACGAGCAGGTTCAGGTCGCCCAGCAGGGCGTCCAGCAAGCCGCCTACGTCGGCGAGATGCTCATGGAGCGGATCGACCAGGGTACGGCCGACGTCGTCGACGTGGCACAGCGCCAGAAGCTGCAGGCCATGTCGCATCGGGTAGCGATGCGGGTGCAGGATCTCCGCACGATGGAGCAGGTCAACCTGCAGTTCTTCGCCTCGATCGACATGACTCTCCAGAACAACGATACGCTCTGCGAGCAGATCGATCGAACCGTCATGGTCACACAGAGCCTGCTTACGGTCGGACTGGCAATCCAGGCTGCCCTCGCGAGTCAGAAACAGATCGCTTCCGCGGTCAAGCAGGTTCAGGACAGCACGGCTGCCATGCTGGAGGCGAACGCCGCTGCGATTGGCCGGCAGACCCAGGAAATAGGGCAGATGCAGAACAATCCGGTGATTGCCCTGGACCGCGTGAAGAACGCTTACGAATCGCTGGTCTCGGCCATGGACGAGATGGAGCAGATCCGGGCTACCGGAACAGAGAAGGCTAGGGCGGGCATCGCCGAGCTCTCTCGCATGTCCGCGGCTCTCGAGCCGAAAGTCGAGGCACTGCAGGCGGCCAGGGAGCTTCCTCCGGCCGATGTTCCCTCGGTTCTGGGGCCGCCATCGGAGTAGTTTCGAGCCTATAACCAGTCAACCCTCATGCCCGTCCAGCCGCTCCTCAGCTCCCTCGAACGCGCCCGGTATGACGCGCAGTTCGCGGCAATTCGCAAGATGCCGCAGCCCATTCCTCGATCGAGTCGCAACCAGGCCTCGATCGAGGATGTGGGCATGGGCGGCTACATTCGTTTCGAGGGCAATTCCTATGCGGTACAGGGGGTGAACATCTACGAACGCCACGGCGCGCGTTGGCCGGAGTTGTCACTGTTTCGCCTCAACGACGGCCAGACAAAGTACCTGGAATGGGAAAAGGAAGACGAGGTCTCCGTCTATGTGTCCAGGGAAACCGTCAGTTTCGAGCAGGTCGGATTGCGAGATAAGGAACACCTGTGGGCAATCGCGGAAGCCGAGAGTGGCACCCTACGATACAAGGGTGCGGCCTTCCGATACGACGAGGACTCTGACGTGACCTTCTTCCGCGATGGAGGGGCCGAGGGCAAGGGGTTTCACCAATACCTCTTCGCAAGCCCTGACCGCAAGACGTTCCTGTGCATCGAGGAATGGGGCGACGAAGACACAGGCTTTGAGCACAACGTGATCCTGAGTGGATTCCTGGATCCGAGGGCTATCGAGGTGGTCGCTCGGGGGGACGGCCATTGATGGGTGCGTCGTACAAGGACTCCTCCGCGCACCAGCTCCGATTGAGGCTGTATTCGCGCGCCGAGAACTGGCGAGGGCCCACCGTCTTCGCCAATGGGGCGGCCAGTCGCGGCGGCCTTGCGGTTGAGGCTTGGATCATCGGATCCAGCCACGTTCTGGAGGTGCATGCGCGGGACTTCTCACTCACTGAGCTGCTCGCTTGCGAGCCGCTTTCGAGAGGCTGCCCGGTCGCCTTGTGGGCCCCGGGCGACCCGGTTGTCGAGTACACCGGGATTCCAGACGCACGGTACCGGTTCGAGGCGAGTGTGATGGATTCCAATCAGTCTTCTGCAGAACTGCCGGAGTTGCGGCGCCTGATCGATCACGCCGAAGGAAAACCCCATGAACTCGGACTGTCATATCGCTTCCCCGGTGCCGGAGGCCAGGGCAGTGTGGCCGAGACCCTGGTATGGGCGACCGCAATCGACGGTGCCGTCGTCGCGCGCACTGCCCATTCGTACCCATCGGAGGCTCTGGTGGTGATGAGCCTGTCGGAGATCCAGTTGGCCGCGACCGCTCGCGCGAATCCGGAAGTCGCGGTCCTGACAGCCACGTGAACGGCGGAGAGCAATGACAAGGGTCATTCGACACGGCAATATCGCGGCGCTGGGACTGGCCGCCTGTCTGTCGGGGTGCGCGGGTCTGCCCGAGATTCTGGTCCGGGAGGCTGCCCGCACAGCGACCGGCATCGAGAACGAGTATCGCCGCATCGAGGGTGCTGAAAGGCAGTACGAGGCCTTTCCGCAGTCGGCCGAGTATGCTCGCCTGGCCGAATATGCGGAGCGCGAGAACTGGCCTGGCCATTTCTCCGCCGCCCGAGCCAAGGTGGACGCCGCCCGGGGCATCTTCGAGATTGAGGTGGAACCCACCATAGAGAAGGACGAAGCCCAGTCCGCCGGCGCGTTACAGACTTCCCTGCAGAAGATCGCGCCCCTGCTGGCCAGTGCCCGCACCTCGTCGCAAATGTGGATGGAGCGGCGCGATTTCCTCATTGACGTTTCGCAGACCGTGGACTCCAGAATGCGTGAGTGCGAAGCGGCCCTGCAAGTGATGCGGGACGAGGAGTCTGCCCTGGTCGCGACGTCTCGGCAGGCGAAGCTTGCCCATGTGGCCCGGTCGGACGACATCGACCGTCTGGTCACGCCCTTGACCGAATTGCTGGCCGCCTCGGAGAAGGAGTTTGCAACGGCTTCGACAGAATTCGGAAGCCCCTCCTCCGACCGGGGGCTGGACTTGGCCGTCTTCGGGGATTCCTGTGAAATGGTGACCCGGAATTCGACTGAGTTCGCGACCCGGGTGCCGGAGCTCGTCGCCAAGCTGGCGGAACTCGATGTCAGCTATTCCCGCACCCTGATCGACATGAAGACCGAGTACGGGTTGCTGATCCGTCGCGAAAGCTGGGATGATGGCCGGGACTACCCCACCACTCACCTGCTGGATTTCCGGGTTGACAACATTAGCCCGGAAACCTATCAGCATTTTGGCGGAATCGAGGGTACGCTCGCCACGTTCTCACAATCGATCTTCGGATCCCGTTTCAGATTGAGATCCGGGGCGAAGGAGGAGCACTGGAACACCTTGGGGATCGACCCGCTCCGACAGTGGCCGGGTGGAGACAACAAGGCGGAGTACTGGGTACAGGGGGATGAATCCAGGTATTTCCACAAGTACCTGATCCAGGAGGATGGTGTGACGTCGGAATCGGGGTGGGTCGAGGTTACGGAAGAACTGTTCTTCGCGAACATCGAGAATCTGGGTATGGATGTTGAATCCAAGCCGTATGGGTCATTCGCGTCGGAGAGTCTGACCCATGCCGCGCCGCCGGGGATGGCCTATGTGGGAAATCCGCATTACGGCAGTTGGGCTTCGGACGGCAGGGGCGGGTCGGTCTGGACCTGGCTTCCGACCTACCTGTTCTTCTCGACGATGTTCGGGTCCCCGGTCCGCTACGGACGGAGCGAATGGGACACATGGTCCGGCGGCTACCGCGGCACTCGACCGTACTACGGCGGCAGTCCGGAGACGCCTGAATGGGGGACGAACGGTCAGACCACGCAAGCCTCGCCCAGCATGCAGGGCTCATCCTTCGGCAGAACCGGAGGATTCCGCCGTCCGGCCTCGACAGTGCGTGGAGCTGGGCCACGAATGCGTGGCTCCTCCTTCGGGGCCAGCGGGAAGTAACGGGTAATCAATATGATCGAAGTGGCCGAGTTGCTGATTCAGGGCATCGCAGACACACTGTTGGTGTTTCTGGTCCTGGTGCTTGCCAAGAAGGCGAGCGACCGGTTCTTCCGGTCTTCCTTGCGCGGAAGCGGGATGGAGGATTCGCCGAAGCTGACCGTTGACCACCAGATCGAGGAGGAGAGCAACCTTGCGGTTGCGCTGCGGAAATGCGGGCTTGGAGTCGGCTTCGGTCTGGGTTTGGCGGGCGTCGTGAGCGGGGGCGTGGCGCACTTCTCGGACGGTTGGGAGGCCGTCCGCGACAACACCGTCGAGATACTGGGCTACTGTGCCATATTGCTCGTTTTCTTCTTTATCGCCCAGTTTCTGGCCGAGCGGGTCGTGCTGGGCCACCTGAACAACTCTCGGGAACTGCTTCAGGGAAACCTTGCGGTAGGCTTCGTGGAGTTCGGAATCCTCACGGCCACGGGCCTCATTGCCTACGGCTCGTTTCACGGCGAGGGAGGCGGTTGGCAAACCTCTCTGGCGTTCTTCGCCATGGGTCAGGTTGCCCTGACTGCGTTTGCGTTCGTCTACGAGTGGCTCACTCCGTTCGACTGTTTCAGGGAAATCCGGGACGGCAACACTGCAGCAGGGTTGATTCTCGGGGGTACGCTCATGTCCCTGGGCATTGTGCTGGGATTCTCCGTGTCCGGGCCGTTCACCGGCTGGAAGGAGGGCCTTGCGGGGTTCGCCGTGAGTGGTGCGGTTGGCATGGTGTTGCTGATCATGTTCCAGCGGTTGGTCGACAGAGCCTTTCTCCCGAACACGACGCTGGGGATTGAGGTTGAGCGAGACCGAAACGTTGCCGCTTCCTCGGTGACCGTCTGTGCGCAGGTTGCCCTTGCCATCATGATCGGGTCACTCGTATCCTGAACCGGTCACGAAAGCGGGATACGTTCCTGGCGGCCGCCTGTGGGTCCATTCCGAAGCTACGGAATGGCGTAGTCCAGGTTGCGGTAACCGAGCTGCAGCAGGGCGCGTTCAGCCGCCCGCGTGCCGCGGTAGAGGGCCTCTTCGAAGATTGATATCCCGCTCAGGTCCGAATTGGCGAAGTGGACAGGCCCCTCCAGCGCACAGACGCGTTGCCTCGCCGCTGAAGACAGGAAGTCCCGAACCGGCCGGATCATCCCATGTCCGAAGCGCATCACCTCCAGTCGCGATACGCAGTCCCGGATGTCCGGGTGGGCTGTTGCGATGTCGTCCAAGATCTCTTCCTTCCGGGTATTCCAGTCTCCAGCGAGCAGCGCTTGGCGAGCGACGCGGTGGTCCTGGTCCGCGAGAGCCCGGTAGTAGGTCCACACGGTGGGAGCGGCCGATCCGGGGTCTGACTGGTGGGTCGCAACCACATAGCCTAGTCCCGGCGAGTCATAGATCACGTTCTCCCACGCCGGCGGCACACCGTTCGCGGCCGGCTCCTGGTCGATGACCAGGTTTGCGGTGTACCAGGGAGAGTAGATGAACCCGCCCAGCGGAGGCAGAGAGTCTGCAAGATGCGGGACGAGGTAGGGGGCAAGGAACGTGGGCGCGGCGAAAACCACCGCTTGGCACTCGAAGGTAACCCGGTCCGTCACGACGTTGAGGATTCGGCCATTCTGCTGGACCTGGAGCACGGCCGCACTCGTGTGCAAGTGCGGTCGGGCGGCGGCGGACAGCCTGTTCGTAACCCAGCCGTTGCCTTCCGGCCAGGTCAGGATGCGTGAGTCGTCCTCGGCCCGTGCCGCGAAGTAATGAATGCCGGCCCAGGCGGAAGCCTGGTCGTAGGAACAGCCGTAGTCGTCCCGGCAGGCGTAGTCCACGTACCACCGCAGGCGTTCGCTGAAGAAGCCCTGGTCCACCATCCACGTCTTCATCGAGATTCGGTCTAGGCCGAGCGTGGCGGAGGGTAGACCAACCGGAATGGTAAAGTCACCGCCTTTCCGGTAATAGTCCATCCGGTCCCAGAAGCGGTCAAACTGGTCGCGCTCGGTCGCCGGGGCCGCCATGCGCGGTTCCAGGCCGGGAATCCACTCGCCTCGGATGAACAGCCGCGCCAGCGGAGCACGCCCAAGATGCCGCGGATCCCATTCGCCGTCCACCAGAACCCCCAGGTCGGTGAAGAGTTCCTCGACCAGCGGAATCCGCCGCTCGGGAACCGGCACGTAGTGCGCGCCCCAGGGGTATGCGGTCACTTCGTTCCTGCCGGACCGCGAGTTGCCGCCGGCATCCGACTCCAGTTCGAGGACGACGAACTCATCGAAACCATGCCGCTGCAACCGCCAGGCCGCCGCGAGGCCGGCGACGCCGGCCCCGATGATCACAACGGGCACTCTTGTCCGGTCCTGACGGGTGGGTGCCGGGTGTCCGTCCCGGATGGCATGGCCGATCACGTGGCCGCCGTCCACGAAACCTCCCGAAATCTTGCGTTGCTTCCGGAAAAGGAAAGCCGTCGCGGCCGCGACCCCGCCGCCGGCTGCGGCGGACCGCAGGATCGTGCGTCTCGAAATCCCGACCGGCAAGCCTCATCGTACCCCCTGACGGCATGATCACCCATGATAGGATGAACCTTCAATATCCGGACTCGCGAAGTCGAGAGAGCCGGATAGCTCCGTTCTTCAGAAGCGCTTCTCCGCATCACCTCAACCCGCGGTGTTTCCGTTGCGGGCCACGATGCGGGACTGCGTTGCGGGTCGCTGGAAGAGGCTCAGGTGCAAGGGAACGTCAATCCGAGAGTGGCGACCATTCTGCTCGGGAGCTCAATGTTCCTGACTGGTGCCAGCGGATTTATCTTCGAGTGCATTTTGAGTACCGTCGCGACGTTTGTCCTCGGCAACAGCGTCGAACAGTTCTCAGTGATCATTTCACTGATGATGCTGATGATGGGGGTTGCCGGCATCGTACAGCGCAAGATCAGTGACGAGAACCTGATCGAGAAGTTCCTGACGGTCGAGATTGTGCTGGCCATCCTTGGTGGATTCGCCCCGATCGCCGTGTATTCATCGTACGCATGGATGGATACGCACTTTGTTCTTGTTCAGTATCTGTTCGTCGTTTCGATCGGATTCGCGATAGGGCTCGAGATTCCGCTCGTCCTGAGGATCAACCGTCACTTCGTCCCTCAATTGAAGTCGAACATCGCCTCTGTCCTCAGCACGGACTATCTGGGCGCGTTTATCGGAGCCGTTATCTGGGTATACGTCCTGTTGCGGTACTTCCCGCTAACCGAGATCAGCTTCTTCGTGGCGGGTATGAACTTTATCGTGGCCCTCGTGACGTACGCCTATTTCTCCCACTGTGGTGCCGCCTCGCGCAGACTCGCACCGGCCATCGGAATAGGCGCGACTGCCGTTGTGCTTCTGTACGGGTACTGGGAGAACCGGAATTGGAACGAATTGCTCGAGCAGAGGTTTTATGACGAGCCGATTGTGTTCTCAACCACCACACGGTATCAGCACATCGTGCTGACAGGGACGACGGACCCCACCGATTACAGGTTGTATATCAATGGGAACCTGCAGTTCTCGAGTCTCGATGAACACATCTATCACGAGATGCTCGTCCATCCCGCGATGACTCTTGCCTCCAGTCGCCGCCGGGTGCTGATACTTGGCGGGGGAGACGGGTTGGCCCTGCGGGAAGTCCTGAAGTACCACCAGCCGCAAGAGGTGACCTTGGTGGATATCGACCCCGGGATGATCGAACTTGCCAGGAGCCATGACGTGTTGACGGAGTTGAATGACCGGGCCCTTGCAGATGCCCGGGTGAGGTCGGATTTCCTTCCGGTGGAAGATGTCGAGGGGATGATCCAGCCGGTCTACGGGTATTCGGCGAACCGTGACGCCGCTCCGGTCGACAGGCCGGAAACCGTCGCCACCGTCAGAGTCTATACCGTTGATGCGGACCGGATGATCGACCGCCTGCATGGAGTGTATGACGTCATCATCATCGATTTCCCGGATCCGAATTCGGTTGAGTTGGTGAAGCTCTATAGTCGGGAGTTCTATTTCAGGCTGCGGGGACTTCTTGACGATGATGGGATTGTTGCGATACAGTCCACTTCTCCGTACCACGCAAAAGAGTCTTTTCTCTGTATCGTTCGCACGATCGAACGGGCGGGGTTCGATGCAATGCCATACCACGACAATGTGCCGAGCTTTGGCGACTGGGGATGGGTGCTGGCCTGGAACCGCAATCAGCGCGTCGCGTCCGCGGAGAGGCAAATCGCCGACATGCGGGAGTTTGCGATCCCGTACGAGTCTCTCCGGTATATCACTCCGGATCGGTTCAGGGCCTCCTTGACATTTGGAAAGAACGCACTGGTTTCGTCGAACAGGGACATCAATACGCTCATGACGCCCGTTCTGCTGCGCTACTACCTGACCGAAAGCTGGCGTCGATGAGGCGGTGCGGACCAGAGGGCAGGGAAGCCGGAGCGGGATGTCTACAGCGTTGCCGGGAACGTCGGACCGAATCAGCGAGACTTCGGCCCACTGACGTACTCGCTACCGGCTACGAAGTACCTCAGAGGAAGCTCGGTTGCCTTGGAAATCCCGATTCTGGGCGAGGTGCGGATCTTCGTCGGAGACGGAACCAGCGGTAGCCGGATCGTCAGCCGGCTTCCGAGGAGGTTGGCTCCGCCGGACGCGGCCCCGACATCCAGTGCTCTCGTGAGCTTGCCCGGGCCGTTCGCGATATCCCGCCGACGGCGCGCGTTCCTTCGGGTCTGCATCGCCTGGACTCCGCACAGGGGTTCGAGTGCCCGAATCAGCACGCAACCGGGCTGGCCGTCGGGTTCGGTGACAACGTTCAGGCAGTGGTGGATTCCGTAGATCCGATAGACGTACGCATGTCCCGGTGGCCCGAAGATCACCGCTGTCCGACTCGTCCTGCCGGCAGCGCTATGCGCGGCGGGGTCACCCTGGCCCAGGTAGGCCTCGACCTCTACGATCCGCCCAGCCAGGAGTCCATCGGACGTTCGGTGGCACAGGGTCGCGCCGAGAAGGTCTGGAGCCACGGCCCGCGCGGACCTCGCATAGAAGGTCCGTTGCGGCAATCGTGTCGTGGCGATCAGTTCATTTGGATCCACGGAACAGCGCTGGCATCGGCCGGAGTGGTTCGACTCGGCTACTGTGCAAGGCCCAAGCGGCGCAACAACGCCTCGGGGTCCGGATCTCTTCCCATGAAGTCCCTGTACAGCTCCTCGGGGGCGGCGCTGTTTCCCCGCTCGAGGATGCTCTGCCGGTAGTCCCGGCCAGTCTCTGGGTTGAAGATGCCCTCGCGTGCGAACCGTGTGAAGGCATCGGCATCCAGCATTTCGGACCACTTGTAGGAGTAATAACCCGCGCCGTAGCCCACCGGGCTGGAAAACAGGTGCGTAAAGGACGCGACCATTGCACTGTCTCGGGGCAGCTCGACCGGGGAGTACTGTTGCAAGATGTTGCGCGAGTAATCCAGGACATTCGTTCCTGAGTCCGGCTCGAACCTCGTGTGCAGGGAAAGATCCAGCGTGCCGAACCCGAGTTGCCGCATCTGGGCGTTCGCGCTGCGCGCGTTTCTGGCCCGTTTGAGCTTCTCGAACAGCTCGTGGGGGATTGCGACGCCTGTTTCGTAGTGTCGAGCGAACATGTCGAGTGCCTCCCGCTCCCAGCACCAGTTCTCCATGATCTGGGAAGGCAACTCCACCCAATCCCAGGCAACGTTCGTGCCCGCCAGGCTCTTTACCTCGACCCGGCTCAGCAGGTGATGGAGAAGGTGGCCGAACTCATGAAAGACCGTCTCGACTTCGCGGTGGGTCAGCAGGGCTGGCTTGTCGCCGGCGGGCGGGGTGAGATTGCCGCACATGAGGCCGAGATGTGGCGAACCTCCTCCAGTGGCGGCATCGCCTGTGATCAGAGAGTCCATCCACGCACCGTCCCGTTTGTTCTCTCGAGGGAAATAGTCGGTGTAGAACGAGCCGAGATGCCTGCCGTCGTGATCGTGAATGTCGTAGGTACTCACGGACGGGTCCCATACCGGCATCCCGTCCCTTCTTGCGATCCGAATACCCAACAAGCGCTCCGAAATCTGAAACACGCCCCTCAGGACAGTTTCGTACGGGAAATACGGCCGCAAATCCTCCTCGTCAAAGTCGTACCTCGCCTTGCGGAGCTTCTCTGCGAGATAGGCAATGTCCCAAGGTTGTACCGGGGATCCGCTGAACCGCTCCAGCTCCTGGTTCTCGCGAGCGAAGGCGTCCAGCGTGCGGTCCGTCAACTGCTCGGTGAATCCCCAGGCTCTGGTGCCGGATTGAGCCATCCTGTCTTCGAGGACCAGGTCCGCGAAATCGGTATAGCCGAGCAGCCGCGCCTTTTCCCTACGCAGGGCCAGGATCCGGACGATGTTGGCGGTGTTATCGAAAGTCCCCATGACCGCCCTGGAACTGAATGCGCGATACATCCGTTCGCGCACCGATTCATCATCCAGATAGGTCATCACCGCCAAGAAGCTGGGAGCCTGAAGCGTAAATCGCCAGCCCTGCTGGCCCTTCTTCTCGGCGCTCTCCTTGGCCGCCTCGACTGCGTGTTCCGGGAGACCCGCGAGCCCGTCCTCGTGGTCAATGACGAGACTGAACGCATTGGTCGCATCCAGAACATTCTCTGCATATTTTGTTGTGACCTGGGCCAGTTCCACATCGATTTCGAGCAGCCGTCGCTTGCTGGATGCATCAAGCTCGGCACCGCTTCGGCGGAAATCGCGGACGGTCTTGTCCAGGAACCGACGTTGGGTCGGGGTGAGTTGCTCGGCCGCGCCAGAATCGCGCAGATCCCTGATGCGATTCCAAACCTGCTCGTTCAGGGGAATCCCGGCGAAGAACTCGCTGACCCTGGGCTGCACTGCGTTGTAGGCCGTCCGCAGCTCTGGATAGGTAGCGACGCTCTCCAGGTGTCCAACCACACCCATTGCGTACTCCAGCCTTTCGCCGACCGCCTCCAGCGAGGCCAGTGTGTTCGCATAGTTGGGTGGCTCGCTGCATCGAATCAGGCCTTCAAGCGCGGAGCGCGCATCTGCCAGCAACTCATCGATTGCTGGTTCGACATGCTCAGCTTGAACTTCATCGAAAGGAATCTCGAAACGAATCGTGGTCAGCGGATTGGACATGGGGCGTAGAATCACAGGTTATCAACCTAGGTTCCGCAGTTGGGACCCGGGAGCAGCCGCTGAGGCTGCCTTGAGGTGTACCTGGAGTGGGTGAAGGCGGACCTGAATCAGGTCGGGGGATCCAATCCTCGAGCCAGTCTGTGTAATGCGGGGACGGCCCCTAAAGGCGTGACCGTCCCGTCCAGAGCCCATGGGAGGGCCCGTTTGCCTGCGAAGCTGTCCAACACTGCCTCCGACCCCATAGCCACTTTCTTACCCTCGGAGCCTTCGCCCGTTGAGTGAGTGTTGGAAGCACGCGGGATCTTCCCCGATGACCTCTAGTGTCCACCGTTAGAAATGTGTTGACACCGGACCGGGGTTCTGTTACCGTCGTTGCAGACCCGGGAGGCAGGGATGGCAAATCAACATACGCGAGTATCCCCCCAAAGTTCGGACCCGCAACGCCAGGAACTGAATCGCTGGCTGCGACGGCAGAAGACCTCGCAGGCGCTGGCCTTGCCCTGAATATCGCGACCGGTGAGGTGACCGGCAAGGGCTATCGGCGCCACCGCGCAGTGGAGTTCAAGAAGTTCCTGGCGCTGATCGACAAGGCGGTGCCAGAGACCCACGATGTGCATCGGGTCCTCGACAACTACGGGACCCACAAGACAGCGCAGCTCCAGAACTGGCTGCGACGGCGGCCGCGCTACCACCTGCACTTCCCACCGACCCGTGCCTCGTGGTTGAATCAGGTGGAGCGTTGGTTTGCGGAGATCACACGGCGGCGGATTCGGCGCGGAACGTTTCGCAGCACACAGGCGCTGGAAGCGGCCATCAGGGAACACTTGCAGGTCTACAACGAAGACCCCCAACCCTTTATCTGGACCAAGAGCGCTGACGATATCCCGAAGTCTCTGAATTCCTACTGTAAAGAAATTTCAGGCGAGCTACACTAGCGAACGCCAACCCCGTTTAACCGCGCTGCAGGCCAAGATGCAACAGCGGAGAAGACCCTTGGCATTGAATGTTGAGTTGCTAGCAGGGTACGGCCGGCGTGGTGGAGGTCTTCAGGCGACGGTCTCGACCGGAGCCACGCGACAGTCAGTGCAGATCAGGCCTGAGGGGCGGCCCGGACCAAGCGGCGCTGCAGACAGAGAGAGGGGGAGTGCCACAACGAGGACCCGTGGTGCGGACCCTCGCAGAGTGATCAGAGGTTCGGTGTGTTTCGTGACGGGTGGAAGCCAGGCGCGAGACAGCCGGTGCCGACGATACCATATGGGGTGCGACAGCCAAGCACCTTGCGCAGGCCGAGGTCGGGTCGCACAGCCGCTTCGCCCCAGCACAGCCAGCGCAAGGGGACGACGCTCTCGGTCGCCGGTCCTCCCTGTGCAGACGGATAGGCTCGGCGCTGGCCGGGCGGCCTCGCTGGATGGCGTCGCGGCAAGAGGGTAGTGGGTCGTCGCTCTGACTACCTCGAACGGTGGGAAGAATGTAGGGCGGGATCGCCCACGCGGTATTTGTGCGATACTTACAACGTGATGCGTTCGGAAATCAAGCTATGCCATCCAGCAACCGTGATGATGCCTTGGTTGGGATATGGTGCCGACTGAATGGTCGTGCATTCACCGAAGACTGCCCGGTAGATTCAGCGGGGGAATACCAAGTTGACAGCCAATGACTCTCAAGCTGGCATTCGAACCCAGCAGGAGTACTTTCAGAATACTCCTACAGGCGTAGAGGTCGAACTTACCGAACCGGTGGAGGCTGAGAAGAAGAAACCTTGGGATCCGGACAAAATTCGAATCCACACGAAGCACTATTCCCTTCGTCAAGCCGTGGACATGATTGTTGATCGTGATATTGATGTAGCTCCGGATTTTCAGCGTAGGCTCGTATGGACTTCTAAGCAAAAATCCGGACTCATAGAGTCGCTCTTGCTGGGGATTCCATTGCCGTCGTTCTATTTCAGTGAGGACAAAGATGGAGGCCTCCAGGTTGTCGATGGAGTGCAACGCTTAACGACGATCTTTGAATACGTGAGCCAAAAGCAGTTTAAGCTTCGTGAGACAACGTATCTTGACGATCTGCAAGGTAAGTCATTCGACGACCTTTCAGTGCTATTTAGACGTCGCTTATACAATACTCAATTGGTCGCACATGTGATCGATCCACAGACTCCATATGAGGTAAAATTCGATATTTTCAGTCGCATCAACACGGGTGGTACTCCACTCAAACCACAAGAGATACGTCACTGTATGAGCAAGAAACAATCACGAGATTTTCTGAAATCATTAGTAGCTGAAGAGAGTTTCAAGAATGCCACGGGAAACTCATTAGAAAATCACCCGAGAATGGCAGATCGAGAGGTGGCGCTGCGGTTTGTTGCCTTCCGGCTACGAACGATAGAGGAATATGAAGAATATGATGGCTTTGATAGTTTCCTCGGAAATGTGACTCTTGCACTTGATCATAGTTGCAAGCAAGAACTCTGCAGGATACGGGCAGAGTTTGTCAACAGTATGACCAACTGCTACTCAATATTTAAGGAACATGCCTTCCGGAAATGGCCTCTCAATGTACGTTTTGACGCAGCGCTCAACCCCATCAATCGGGCATTATTCGACAGTTGGGGAACAGTATTGGCCGATTATGATCAATCCTTAGTGGCGCGAGTGGCTGACGGCATCGTCACAACCGCACGCACACTGATGACGGACGATCAAGATTTCATTGATTCCATAAGTCGAGGCACTGGCAGTGTCCGAAATGTACGGATTCGACTTCAGAGAGTTCGATTGGCGATGAAGGAGGTTCTGCCGTGATTACAGAGATCACAATTGAGAACTTCAAGCGGTTTCGTAGTTCAAGTCTGAGGACTGCAAACCTCACGGTTCTCACTGGGACTAATGGTGCTGGAAAGACATCTGTCTTTCACTCACTCTTGTTGGCTAGACAAATCGCGCGAAATCCTAATCGAGCTCACGTCGAGTTGAATGGTATCGATACCTTGGAATTAGGGGGACCTGAGGATATTATCTATCGCGAAGCGAGTGAGAACACCGCTCGAATCGAAATCTTCGACTCGGACCATAAACGGTCTTTCTGGACATTTGGCAGTTCATCAAGTTCTCAATCTAATACACTCTATGCCACTATTTTCGAGCGACATGAGGACTATTCAGGAGCCCTAATCAAACCCGCCCCTCATTTCTGCTATTTGTCCGCAGAACGATTGGGTCCACGCGATGTTCTCGGTACAAGTGCGTCCAATATGATGGAGTTGGATGTTGGTGCACGTGGCGAATTCGTGGCACAAGTACTGGCTCATCTAGACCGCTCGATGGTCAGTGGAGGACGGCTCGTAGTGCAACAGGCAAGCTCGAGCACACTACTCCAAGAAACGGAGAAATGGCTTGGCGAGATCATTCGCCCTATCCAAATCGAAGCACAGGCGTTCCCGGAAACAATGGTTACCCGCCTTAGTTTCAAGACTCCAGGAGTGCGGTCTGAATGGACACGTGCTCCAAATGTTGGTTTTGGAATATCTTATGCACTCCCGATAATTGTGGCGGCATTGCGCGCCAAGTCCGATGGGCTAGTTCTCCTAGAGAATCCTGAGGCTCATCTCCATCCTTCGGGTCAGTCGAAGATTGGTGCGTTTCTGGCGCAAGTGGCGGCAGATGGTGTCCAGATATTTCTCGAAACCCACAGTGACCATGTACTGAATGGTATTCGTGTAGCGATCGCTAACGGTTCTGCCAAGCTGAGTGCAGAACAAGTGGCAATACTATATTTCCGAGCTGCAGAAGAAAAAGGACCAGCCTTGGAATCTTTGGAACTGCAAGAAACAGGCCGGATTAAGGCGTGGCCTAAGGGGTTCTTCGACCAATCACAGATTGATCTCAGAGCGCTGGCATCTGTTAGGAAAACGCGCCAACGATGACTACTGCTAGGTTCGTACTCGACGAGTCTACGTGGGCTGCTGCACCAGCTAATGTGGAGGTGTTGTCGAACGCGATTAGCCAGTTACTTGATAGAATTGAGGCCGCCAAAAGCCGCAGAGAAGGCGTTGTTATACATGACGACTATTACTGGTCGACACGTATCGGCAACTACAGGCTGTTTTCAGTGCTATTCGAAAAAGAATGTAGTTTGAAACTTGATCGTGATGTTGCGGAGCGTCTTCGTATTGCTCTTGATCGACTTGATCCGATTAAAGACTTCGAACGGACCGAAATTGGCGCAGCGTTTCTGGGTGGCGTTCGATGTTCACCCGGTGTGAATTGGTCGTATTGGTGTTGTCTACGTGGACATCATGTAGCGGTCTTGCCACTACCAATATCCACCGCACCTGTTGGTTGGCAGCCTGTTACAGTGCTAGACAGGACCATTGAGATCTGCTTTGTAACTACAGAATCACAGCACTTAGGGTTCTTTCGGGATATCATCTCGAAGGAAAAGGCAGACAAGTCTACCTTCATGGAGTTAGCACATTCTGCTTTCCCTGCACTCGAATGGGCAGATGATGTCGAGAGGAGTCTTGGCAAATTCAGCCGTCCATATTTGGAGATTCGGAGTGATCTAGCAAAGGCATTGGGCGGGCTTAATGATCATGGATCCGCATGCTTCCGTAAGCTTGGCGATGGTGATCCAAGAGCTCTGACGCGATCTCTAAGGGCCAAGATCGGCTTTGAGGTTTCAGATGAGAATGGTAAGACTAAGAGACATGGACCATCGAAGAAGGACCGAACTCGGCGTTATCGGGGAGCCGCTATGGTGTTTTGGTGGCACGTCAAGTTGCAGCCGCATGTGGATCGAATTTACTTCCGCTATGAACAGGATTCCATTGTAGTAGGTTTGTTCAAGGATCACTGTGTATTGCCGGACTGATGTTGCACCATTTGTAGTTGCGAATGGTTCAGCGAGATGCTGAGAGCACCTGTCGATGTCTTGGCAAGTGCATCTCGGCGCACATTCACTCCCTTCATCGCGGGTAGGTACCTGGCTCTGACGAGAGGGGAGAGAGGTGCTTTCGTGCCGAGTCTGGATTCGTGCAGACTAGAGAAATGCCATCATTGCCATTTACGAAGCTCCACGGGGCAGGGAACGACTTCATCGTTGTAGAGCGAAGAGAGCTTGAGCGCAGCGGAGTTCCAGAGGAGAGGACTTCTGGGCTGGCCAAACGGATCTGCGACCGGCGTTTCGGCGTGGGCGCGGATGGCCTGGAGGTCGTTGGCAGCTCCAAGGTTCCCGGCGCGATAACCAAAGCCCAGCTCTGGAACAGCGACGGCAGCGAAGCGGAGATCTCCGGCAACGGCACCCGCTGCGTCGCAGCCTACCTGACTGCCATTCATCGTGCACCGGCACGGTTCGTGATTGAGACGGGGTCCGGGCCGAGAGAGGTCCAGCTGATGCGAAGAGCCCCCCCTGACTTCGAGTTTCGGATGCGTTCGGCACCGGATGCGTGCCGGATCGTCGATGACGAACTCTGGCTGGATCTGGCCGGGAGCCGGTACCTGGTCACGGCCGTGGACGTGGGGAATCCACAATGCGTTCATCTCGTGGAATCTCTCGATTTCGACTGGATGAAACTGGGTTCGGCGATGGAGAGACACCCGCATTTCCCGGACGGCTCCAATGTTTCCTTCGTAGCGCTCCATTCCGGAGCGGGTCAAGGGACGGCTCTTGAGGTTCGTTTCTGGGAGCGGGGTGCCGGCGCAACTCTGAGCTCCGGCACCGGGTCCCTGGGGGCCGCCGTGGCTGCCCGCCACCATGGATGGATCGACGATAATGCCGTGATCCGGACGGAGGGCGGTTCCATGAACGTGGATTGGGGCGATGGGATTCGCCTGACCGGTCCGGCTTGTCTGGTGGCCTGCGGTACCTATGAGTTGTGTGAATGATCCTAGGCGGTCGCGGGTCGGGATTCATTCGAGCGCAATCGGCCGACTCCGATCTGGCATGCTGGCAGGATGCAGTTTCGCATCCTCGTACTCGCTGTGGCTCCCTCCGCCCTTCTTGCACAGGAGTCGGGAGATGGCCGGGTCGTTACGACCGGGCTCGCCGTCGAGACCTTCGCATGTGGGAACCTCGTGCAGAACTGCCCGGGCACCACGCGGCGATTCATGGAAGCACGCTGCGGAACGGTTGTCGCTGCAGATGGCACCCGGCTCCAGGTTCCGGCCACTCCCGCGGATGGTCCCGACCCGACCGATCTGTACAACGATTGTTCCGGGCCGGGTCATAATCCGGCACACCTGGATGAACTGGAAACCGTGGAAGTCGACCCCGACGGCGAGGAAGTTACAGCCTACCTGTTCGGCGACAACTATTACGAACTGTATGTGAACGGGACCATTGTCGCCCGCGACCCGATCGGCTTTATCCCGTTTAACTCCGGGGTGGTTCGATTCCGTGCGAAGCGTCCGTTCACCGTCGGCGTGAAGCTCGTCGATTGGGGCACCCACCTCGGTGTCGGCATGGAGTACGATCGCTGGAACGTTGGTGATGGCGGGTTCATCGCCAGTTTCAGCGACGGTACCGTGACCGGAGAACACTGGAAGTGCAAGGCACACTACATCAGCCCGCTCGACGACGTCTCGTGCGTCCAGCCGGGACCGGACAGCTCGGCATGTCTGGAACGGCCGTCCTGCACGGAACGGGATCCCTCCACCTGTAAGGCGTTGCACTATCGGGTCCCGGATGGCTGGGCTGCACCCGAGTTTGATGACTCCTCTTGGCCTGCCGCATCGACGTACCCCGCCAGCGCCGTGACCAATCAACCGGCATACCGGGATTATGTTTCGGAATTCGGGAACGCCTCGTTTATCTGGTCCTACAACCTGGACCAGGACAATCTCGTGCTCTGCCGGGGACAGAGCCGGTGAGGCCGGGATAGCGAGAGTGCCACGGTGCTTTCCTTCCCCGGCGGCAGGTGGTCGGAAAAACCCGCCATCTGCCGAGGCCTGGCCAGACGTCCCGACGCAGGATCGGACCGGGAACGCTGGGACGCTATTTCCACCGACGACGCCATTGTCGAGCGTGTCATTGTGCCGCCTCCGCCAGGCTCAGCCGCGGCCTGAGAGTCACTGGGTCAAGGAAGATGCCGAGCCCGGACCACCACATTTCCTCTAGCAGGGAAACCTCGCCCGATTCGAGACCCTGCACCTACTTCAGTTGCAGTGGCGACTCGTCGCCTTCCAGCGTGGCCTTCGAAACCTTGATCTGCGTCGCGGTTCCACCACTGAGGCACAGTCCTCGCCGGCCGCCAAGGATAGCCAGCAGGTCCTCGCCAACGAGGTCCACCACCCGTTCGTCCAGGATCCGCGAGGCCCGCAATGCCCCCAGGCTCTCGAATCGGTCTCGCAGCAAGGCCAACGTCATCGTGTCACTGGCTAGCAGCCGTGTTGGAATCTGATGGTCTGCCGCGAGAGCGTTCAGAAAGCACTTCAGGACGACCTGTGCGGCCGCTTCCTGGGGAGTCGCACCCCGATCCTTCTCGGGTTGCTGATACCCGTCCGGCTCCGACACCAGGCCAGCACGGATAGCGCGGAGGAGGTGGTTGGCGACCTTGGGTCGGTTCGAGATTCCCAGACCGCGAAAGTCGGCCAGCTGCTTCGAGTTGGAGGGGCGGGCTATGGCCAGCTTCACGAGGACCTTGTCCTCAGCCAGCCAGCGTCGAGGAATGTCGAGCCGCTTGGCATGTTCCTCGCGCCACGCTACAAGTTCCTTCAGGACACAATAGGCCTTCGGCTCAAGGCGTCTGCCCTCTGAGAGTCTCGCGGCCACCGACCGGGGGTCAACTTGCTGGCTCGCCAGATGGCCGGCCTTCGCCGACAGTTCCATGGCCCAGTCTTCACGGTCCAGCTTCCGGAGTGTCGCGAGGAGCGAATCCGCCACCCTTGGCAGGTGTGCCACATCCTCCATGGCATACTCCTTCATCACCGCCGGCAGCGGCCTTTTCAGCCAATTCGTTCGGCTGTACCCCTTCTGGACGTTCACACGGAGCACCTTGCTGAGCAGGGTCGACAGCCCAATTTGCTCGCCCAGACCAGTCAGCGCGGCGGCGATCGCGGTGTCGAGCACCGGGGTCGCGACACGGCCGTACTCGCGGAACATGCAGATTTGGTCTTGATCGACTGCATGGGCAACCTTGAGAATCTCCGGGGCAACGAGCACTTCCACAAGCGGCTCCATTTGCCGGGGAGGAATTACCAGCGGGTCGACGATCCAGGTCGAGGTGGAAGTGGCGATCTGGATCAATCCCAGCTTGGGCGAGTAGGTCCGCTCCCAAAGGAACTCGGTATCAAAGGCGATCCGGGACTCCTTCGCCAGCGTCTCTGTTAGACGGCGGAGATCCTCTGGATTCTCGATGTACGAGGTCGTTTCTGGATCTGAATGGGGGGATGAGGGCAAGAATCTACCTACTTCACCCTATCAAGGTTGGCCCCGGCGGGCGATCATTGGCCAGAGTCCACGTAGGCGTTCGCTCGGCGAATCTGGATCCGGGCGCTCAGTTCCGCCGGCTCTCGTTGCCTCGGAGCAGGGCCATTGTCTCGTCCAGGGTCGGGCAAGATGTCTGGGCGCCGCGCCGGGTCACGCTGATCGCGGCCGCTGCGGACGCAAACCGAACGGCGGAGGACAATGACTTCGTCTCCATCAGACCCACAGCCAAGGCGGCGTTGAACGTATCGCCGGCTGCAGTGGTGTCGACCGCCTCAACGGGGAACGCCGGTATGTGGACCGCCTGCCCGGACTCTCGAATCCATGCACCGTCGATGCCCATCTTCAGGACGACCTCTTGTGCTCCAAGCACAGCAAGCCTCGCCAGTGCATCCGGTGCGCCCTTCACAGATTGCTGCAGCAAGTGGGCCGCTTCAGTTTCGTTAGGGGTGAGCAGGTCAACCAGATTGAGAACAGCAGCGGACAGATGCCGTGCTGGTGCCGGGTCGAGAATACTTGTCGCACCCCGGGCTCTGGCGATCTGCAGTGCCTGCTGGACCGCTTCGGTTGGGCTCTCCAGCTGGCACATCACGAAATCGCCTTCGCGTACCGGTTCCAGCCGCTTGCGAACAGTGTCTGCGGTCAAGTCCGCGTTTGCACCGGGTGAGACCACGATCGTGTTGTCACCGTTCGGCAGGACCTGAATGAACGCTGTTCCGGTGGGTGTGCCACCCGAGGCCACGGCCGATGTGTCGACACCGGATCGGGCGAGACTCTGGAGCAGGAATCGACCATTCTCGTCTGCTCCCGCCTGACCGATCAGGCGAACGGAAGCGCCGAGCCTGGCACCGGCTACCGCCTGATTGGCTCCCTTGCCCCCCGGAAACCGCCTGGGCGGTCCACCAAGGATCGTTTCACCCGGCTCTGCGATGCGGTCTACCGACACCGCGTAGTCGACGTTGAGGCTGCCGACGACGTGAATGGAATTCATGGTGTTGCTGAGAGGGCAGTTTCTCACGCCGCCGGTGCACGAATCAAACCGCTGCTCGGGCCGGACGCTTTGGTGGAACGGTCCGCCTCGCGAGCCAGTCGGTCGATGTGCCGAAGCCACTCAGGATGGCCGCGCCGACTGCGATGTTCCATATCAAGAAAAGAACGAACCAGCCGAGAACCGGCAACAGCTGAATCGAGATCACCAGCACGCTGGCCAACAGCATGGCGACGAACCGGGTGCGCTTCGGGAATAGGTTGCCCCCGATGAAGAACGTAACGCCGCAATAGCCGATGACTGACACCAAGACGAAGACCGCGAGAATCGGAATCGCGACCGGCAAGAGAATCGCGACCATCAACGCCGCGGCGGTCAACGCCAGGCAGGCTGCCATGCCGACCAGGAAGCAAGCGGGCAGGTTGCCCCGGACAGTGTTCGCAATCGTTTGCGCGCGTTCCGCGCCCAAGACCAGATAGGCGAGAGTGTTCAGGATGAGACAGGTTCCGAAAACGGTCAGCATGGTGATCGTAAAACCAGCCAGAAGGACGGGCAGCACGAACGTGCCGAACCGGCCTCCGGCAGAGTCCGTGATCGAGCCTTTCACATTGTTCGACGCCAGTCCGGACTGACGCCCAATCACCAAGACCGCGTCGCCGCCGACCGACGCTTCTGTGGACGTCCCGTCTATGGTGCCGAGGATGGCAATGACATCGCCTGCGACCGCCGACAGCAACCGCATTCGCCCCCCCACAACCAAGGCCTTGTCCAGCACGGAGCCCGACGACTCGAGCGCCCCTCCGATCACCGTGGCGTCCCCTCCCACCGTACCCCTGTTTTCAAGGGTACCGAGTACCACAAAGACATCCCCTGTCACAACGCCGTCAATATAGATGCCGCATGCAATGCAAGCGGCCTCCGGCACAGTTTCCCCGGCTCGCACGTGGATCGACTCGCCGACCATGATGCGGCGACCCTCTGCATGCAGGGGCCATGCGCCGGCAAGGCCAACCACAACCGTCGCCACGCAGACGACCAAGCCCCGACCCTTCGCGGTTCCCACAGCGTTCATGCTACAGGACCCGCCTTGCGGCCCAAAGGAAGCATTCGCAGCGGGCCGCGGCGGTGTCACGCACCCTGCTGCAGACTGGCTAGAGCCAGAACCAAGCGCCGCAATCCCAACTCCCGGCCCTGCGGGTCGTACCACTCTCCCGGAGCGTGAGCGTTCCCCCCTCGGCCTCCGGAGCCGACGGTGACCGTCGGTACTCCAGCCGCTAAGGGTACATTGGCGTCAGTGGATGCGGAATCGAAACTGGAGGTAATGTGCAGGTGATCGTCAACGGCCCGGAAGCAGTCAGCGACTGGGTTCGTCGCGAGTTCGCGAGCGGCAGGTCGGCTCCCGATCTCTCGCAGATAGTGCCGGGTCAGCCGCATTTGAGAGCGTCGGTTTTCAGCCCGGACGGCGATTCGAGCTGCGTCCTCGACAATGCCGGCCGTCTTGATGATTTCCCGCTCGTCCGAAGACCTGATGTCGATCTTGGCCCGGGCGGAGGTTGGTATCGCGTTCACGCTGGTCCCTCCGTGTATTACCCCAACGCTGAGAGTCGTCCTGGGAATGCGGGGAAGCTTGGACTGCGTCATTAGACCGACTGCGCGCACGAGTGCGTGAATCGGATTCGGCCGGTCGTAGTCGCTCCAACTGTGCCCGCCCGGCCCCTCGATGACGAGTTCGAGGCGCCTGCTACCGACAGCGGCCGTCGTAATGTGGCTGATGGATGCGCCGTCCAGAACCACGTAGCGATCAATGCTGGCGGCGAACGGCGAATGGGTTGTCAGATAACGAATGCCATGAAGGTTCCCTTCACCCTCTTCAGCGACGTTCGCCACGAGCAGCGTGTTGTGATGGGGGTCTCTAACCAGCGGGTGGGTCAGGATCCTCGCAAGAGCGATCAGGGCCGTCAGGCCGGAGCCGTTGTCGGTCGCCCCGGGGCCACGAATCGTCCCGTTGGCATCCACCTGAATGTCCGATGGGCGGGCCGGAGCGAGGATTGTGTCCATATGCGCCGTGACGGCCATAAAGGGCAGGTTCGCAGAGTGGACGACGGGAACGACAACATTTCCTGCGGCATCGATGCTGGGCCGGTGGCCGAGGCTTGCGAATATCCTGTGCAGGTGCTCTGCCCGCTCACTCTCACGGAAGGTTGGGGCCGGAACGCGGCAGAGATCGACGTGATGGCGATTCAGCCAAGCCTGATTGCGGACGATCTGCGCCCATGCCCTGCGAACTCCTTCCTGGGAGGCCGCAGACGCGACCCGCTGGTCCCAATTGCTCGCAACGGTGGCGTCCACCAGAGTCTGCATCAGGTGGTCGACCATCCTTTAAGGAGTGTAACAGCGCCAAGGCTCCTTACTGCCCGATGTTGTAGCGTGCTAACTTTGGTAGGCACATCGCTCCGTCTGACCTCACTGCGGAGTGCGCCTGCTGCGTCGTGCCGGTCTCTGGGCTGTTGGCTAACCTCAAGAGACTGCAGCCCCAGCCATCCCGCACTCACTGGAGCCCTGGAAGCGCCGGCAGGGTCCACTCGCTTCGGGTTATCCTTCTCCGGCGGATACCCTCGCTACCAATCTCACACATCAGGCTCGGACTCCCGTGATAGGACTAGAAAGGGGAACCTCTTATGGAGAAGCTGTTCGATGTCGTTGGCGTGGGTCTCAATGCCACGGATACCCTGTTGCTGGTCCCTCAGTTTCCTGCTTATGGTGGCAAGGCACCATTCGTAAAGGAGATTCGGTCTCCGGGAGGCCAGGTCGCCAGCGCCATGGTGGCCTGTGCGAAGCTTGGTTTGCGAACGAAGTACATCGGCAGCGTCGGAGATGACGAGGGCGGCAAGATCCTGGTCCGGAGCCTCGAATCGGCAGGAATCGATGTCTCGGATGTCCAACTCAGGCCCAACTGCCCCAACCAGTCCGCATACATCGTGATCGACCAGACGACTGGCGAGCGGACCGTGCTCTGGCAGCGCCCCGACTGCCTGCGAATTGTTCCCGAGCACATTACCACCGCGCAGGTTGCCTGCGGAAAGCTGCTGCACATAGACGGGCACGACACGCCGGCGGTGGAGCACGCCGCACGGATTGCGAGACAGGCGGCAATTCCGGTTACGGTAGATGTCGATACGATCTACCGGGGATTCGACAGGGTTCTGCCCTATGTCGATTACCTGATCGCCAGCACGAGCTTTCCCGTGGAATGGACAAGCGAGCGAGATCCGTTCCGGGCTCTGGAGTTGATTCAACACGAGTACGGCATGCGTGTGGCCGCGATGACCCTGGGCCCGTATGGGGCGCTCGCGCTGTCGGAGGGCCGATTTCACTACTCTCCGGCGTTTGTGGTGAACTGTCAGGACACGACGGGAGCGGGCGACGTGTTCCATGGCGCCTTCTGCTATGCCGTTGTCAAGGAGTTCGCCCTCGACGATGCCCTGGAGTTCTCGAACGCGATGGCGGCACTCAACTGCAAGGCGCTCGGCGCGCAGGGGGGAATCAAGGGAATCGCCGCCGCAAAGCGGCTCATCCAGGGTGGGGAGCGTCGCTCCAGACCCGATTTTGCCCACCGGATGGCGGGGTCCTAGAGGCAGGGGCGCGGAATGATCCCGATTCGCGATGATGCACCGCGACTGACGTTCCCCGTCGTTACCTGGCTGCTGATAGCGGTGAACGTGGCCGTCTTCGTGCATCAGTTCAGGCTGGGCATGTCGTCCCCCGTGGCGGAATCTGCGTTTGTCGGTTCGTACGCGGTGGTTCCGGCGAATGTCGCATCAGCCCTTACGGGGGACGGGCCCATCACCATCGGCCTGCTGCCCATCCTCACGTCGATGTTCCTGCACGGTGGCGTGCTGCACATCC
This sequence comes from Bryobacterales bacterium, assembly GCA_965205085.1. Taxonomy (GTDB): domain Bacteria; phylum Acidobacteriota; class Terriglobia; order Bryobacterales; family UBA6623; genus VXMF01. Next base: position 763,366 of record OZ242039.1, read on the forward strand.
TTGGGAACCTGTGGTTCCTGCGCATCTTCGGCGACAACGTCGAGGATGAGCTTGGCCATGGGTTCTTCCTGCTCTTTTACTTGGTGTCAGGTGTTGTTGCTGCCCTCGCCCAGTTCATAGCCGATCCGTCCTCAACCATCCCGATGGTGGGTGCCAGTGGCGCGATTGCGGGGGTGATGGGGGCGTATCTGATCCGATTCCCCAGGGCGACCGTAACGGTTCTGCTGCCATTGATCCTGATTTGGACCACCATCCGGCTACCTGCCTTCCTGATGCTTACCTACTGGCTCGCCATTCAGGTCTACAGCGGTACGTCCAGCCCCGCCGCCGCCGGCGTCGCCTGGTGGGCTCACATCGGGGGGTTCCTGGCCGGCGTCGGGATCGTTCTCCTGCGTCCGCGCCGAAGGAGGTGGGACCGGAGGTGGCTGACGTAAGTCAGCTGGAGCGGCCCACAAGAACAAGAGAAGGTGGACCCGATGATCTCCGACGCACCCCTGCCTGGCGGTGACCTTTCTCTGAGATACTGATGCTCGGCATGCCCAGAGTCATTTTGTACTCCCGACCGAATTGCTGCCTCTGCGCCGACGCCCGACGCGAATTCGCCCTCGCGATGCCCGATGTTCAGCTAGAAGAGATTGACGTCGACTCCGATCCAGAACTGCAGGTTCGGTACGGCGACGACATTCCCGTAGCGGTCGTCAACGGACACGTGCTGTTCCGGCACCGATTCGATCCGGACAGCGTCCGCAACCTGCTTGGGGCTGATCTGCCAGGAGCCCGCACGCAGCAGGCCTGATGGGGCCGATTCCGTCGAAGGAGTTGTCGCAAGCGTTGGTGGATCAGGGACTTTCTGCCATTTCCACGACTCATGTGCCGTGAAATCGGGTTTTGCAAGGACTCTTCAGGCTGCAACGGGTGTCAATGACAGTCTATTCGGCCCAGACGGGTGCCACCCGACCTGTTGCGACCAGCTAGATCGCAAGCCAGAACCGATCCGGAATGCGCCTGCACATCCGGCAACAGGTTGGGCATGTCCGCTCGTCCCGGTAACTTGAAGGTCCGCTCTCGCCTACTGCGCAACTCAAGTGCTGCACGGCTTGCCGGACGGTTTGGACACATATCTAAGCATTCCCGACCTCTTCCACCCTCAAGCTGAAGATCCCCAGCGCGTCGGGGAACAGCGGTACGGGCCCCCGTCCCATTGCGGGAAGAGTGGGAATCATGCCGAACCATCCACAGGCCCGTGGGCGGATCGAATCGAGGCCGGAGCCAGAATGGCTAAGCCGTTCTCTGGAAGCGTTGCAGCAGGTCGGTGCCGGCGTCGCAATCGACGAATTGAATTCGAGCGAATCCCCGCAGGTGCTTGGCAGACCGCTACGCTACGTCAGAGCGTCGATCCTCTGGAACGCGAGAATGGCGGCCCCTTGAGTAACCGCTTCATTCCCTAACTGCGAGCCTACGACCCGACATTGTCCACGGAAGTAGGGTGCGATCATCGGTTCCATACATGTCTGAACCAATTCCGGCAAACGGTTGCTCGAAGTGCCTAGGCCACCGCCGATCACAATACGATCAGGCACCAGCAGATTGACAGTGGCGGCCAAGGCCGAAGCCAACCCTGTCGCGGCATACTGCATGACCATCGTGCTGAAGCCGTCGCCAGATTCCCAGGCTCGGACGATTCCCTCGCTTCCCACGGGACGATCTGATTCGAGTTCCCCAAGGGGAGAGGACTGCCACTGATCCGGATGACGTTGAGCAAGCAATGCCGACAAGCCGGCCAGCCCAGGCCCCGAAAATACCGCTTCGACGCAGCCCTTGTTACCACACGGACATATCGGTCCGTCAGGGTAAACCTGAACGTGACCGATCTCCGCTTCGCCAAGGTCGCCAAGCGTTAGTATCCGCCCCTGACGGACATAGCCGCCACCGACGCCGGTACCTAGCGTTACGTAGAATACCGACTCTGCACCTCGCCCGGCTCCAAAGTGCGCTTCAGCCAAGGCGGCCAGCTTGCAATCATTCTCGACCCAGACGGGCACGCCGAACTGGCAGTGCAACTCGCGTGCGACGTCAATCTGGTCCCAACCATCTTCGTGCAGGCAAACTTGCGGGCGATTTGTGGACCTGCGCACGGTACCGCCAAACCCAAAGCCGACCGCTGCCAGATCCAGGTTCGCGAAGTCGTCCGCAAGCAGGAGTTGTTCAGCAGCATCAACGATGTGACGGAAGCTTGCCCGAGCTCGGTCGGCGGAACCCCTGCGAACCATTACAGTTCGTCGGATTCGCCAGTCACTGCCGGCTACGCCGGCGACGAGCTTCGTTCCACCTGTCTCAAGCCCAAGAACGACTTTGTCCCTCATGACCGTGTACGGAGCCATGCCAGCAATGCTCGAAACGCCTTCCCGCGATGACTGTGGCTCCATTTGATCTTGGTGGGGAGGTGCCCGAAGCTCTTTCGAAGGGGAGGGTAGTGAAAGAGCGGGTCGTATCCGAAACCTTGGCTTCCGGATGGTCTCCGCAGAATTCGGCCGGCCGCCTCCCCACGAAACACTGCAGCCGTTGAGCCGTTGTGGAGCAGTGCAATCGAACAAACGAACCGTGCTGTGCGCTGCTCTGGTGGAACTCCGTGAAGGTGCTGGAGCAGGAGGCTGTTGTTCGCAGTGTCAGTTGCCCCCTCACCGGCGTAACGGGCCGAATAGATACCGGGAGCTCCGCCCAATGCGTCCACCTCAAGTCCCGAGTCGTCGGCGAAGAGCCAGCATTCCGGGTGCACCGTGGCGTAGCACCGCGCTTTGCTTAGCGCATTCTCCTCGAATGAGGTTCCGGTCTCCGGGCATGCCACGAACGAGCACCCCCGGATGATGACTCCGTCTCCTGCAGCCTGCTGGAACTCCCGAAGCTTGTGCTGGTTGGATGTAGCGCAGAGCAGCTCCAGCATACAGATCAGAACTCCACGACCTTGCGCTGCACACCAATCAGCGACTTGATCGCGGACCGGGCCAGTTCCAGTTGGGACTCAAGTAGGTCTCGCCCGAATGCGCTTCCCTCTGCACTGGCTTGTACCTCGACGAACTTGCCGTCCGATGTCATGGCAACGTTCATGTCGACATCCGCCTGTGAATCCTCCTCGTAACAGAGGTCAACCATTACCGTACCGTTGACGACCCCGACGCTCGTAGCGGCCACGTAGTGACGGATGGGCGTGGACTTGAGTGCAGCGTAGGCGACGAGATCTTGGATTGCAGAGGCCATCGCCACCCATCCTCCGGTAACCGCCGCTGTGCGAGTACCCCCGTCGGCCTGCATAACGTCACAGTCTACGATGATGGTCCGCTCTCCGAGGAGGTCCAGATCCACAGCCGCTCGGAGGCATCGCCCGACCAGTCGCTGAATCTCCGACGTGCGGCCCGATGGCCGTCCACGTTGCACTTCGCGGGGTGTACGGGTGGAGGTCGACCGCGGCAGCATGCTGTACTCGGCCGTGATCCAGCCCTTGCCCGAACCTCGCAGGAATCGCGGTACGGAATCCTCTACGGTTGCCGCACAGATCACTTTGGTGTGGCCGACCTCGATCAAGGCTGACCCCTCGGCGGTGGCCAGAATGCCGGGCTGGATCCTGGTCTGCCTCGCCTGGTCCGGACGTCTGCCGTCTACCCGCATCAAGACTCTATTGTGGCCCAACCCCAAGCAGAGCAAAGCCGGTCGTTCCAATACCGATTCGTCGGCCGGCGGTTCCTGCGCCGCGGCCCGTTGTGTGCAGCTTGGCGCCGACTGCACCTTGCTGGGCAAAGCGGGGGGAAGTCCCTGGAGTTGGCGGTTGAGGCTAGCAGGGAGTGACAGCGGGCGGGGTTGTCAAGGCGACGGTCCGGGAGCTACGAGGGGGCAGAGCGGGTGTTGGCCCTCGGGGGCCGCCCGCAGCGCAGGGGTGCCGGAGAGCGATGCCCGCCAGCCAGACAGAGGGCAGGGACGGAGACGGCGCTGCCCGAGGCTCTTTGTTGCTCCATGGCGTGGACGGTACAGACCTCGTCGAATTGCAGGGGGCGAATAGGCTGAGGCTTGGCGGCTGCTCCCATACGATGGGCCGATCTGAACCTTGGAGCCTACGCCCGCCGTTACATTTCCAGTGCAACCGGCGATACCAATATCCCCGCGCGCCTCAAGGGCGGTCTCAGCGGATGTCTCCGGAGTTCAATTGCGCAACGTAGGATGGCGCACCAGTCCGCGGGTGTGCATGTGCCGGGGTGAGGATGGGCATCTGCCTGAAGTTGGTGGGGTTGAGAATCTGAACCAGGTCAGTGCGGCTGAGCAGTATTCGAAACTGCCCCGGCGTGATTGATCCCCTTGTGGACCGCCAACATTCTTCCGTGCCAAAGCTCGGTATGGAGCGATACCCGCAAGACAAGCGGGCAGCGCCCTGAGCTTGGTCCCGGTTAGGCCGACCGTTCACTGGCCCGATTCCCTCCCTGGGTGTGGAGGCGACGCTGGTAGCGTACCTCCCGGACGTTGGCTGATCCGACCGGGCCATCGTGCCCAACGACCGCACCGATCATCCGAGAAGCGCGTAATGTAAACTATCGCTTGTACGGTTCTGGGCACGCCTGTCGACGCATGAACCTGCCGAACTTACTGACGGTTTCGCGGATTTTCCTCGTACCGCTGCTAGTCGCCGTGTTGCTCCGCAGAGAAGCTGTGGAACTCGACACGGGTTGGTTGGTGGTTACTCGCGAGGTGATCGCCTTGCTGATCTTCTTGGCAGCTGTGCTCACGGACTGGCTGGACGGATACCTTGCCAGACGGCGGATGCAGGTTACTACGATCGGGAAGCTGCTCGATCCGATCGCGGACAAAATTCTCGTTTCCGGGGCCCTGATCTCCCTCGTAGAGCTGGATCGTGTCGCTGCCTGGATGGTCGTGCTGATCGTGAGTCGCGAGTTTGCGGTGTCCGCACTGCGGAACGTCGCTCTGGCACAGGGGATGGCGATCGCCGCCAGCGAATACGGTAAGGCGAAGATGATCGCTCAGGTCATGGCGGTGTCCCTGTTGCTGCTCGCGCCACAGTCGCCCCTGATCGAGCAACTCGGATACGTTGCTCTCTGGTTCGCAATCATGATCACGCTGTTATCGATGGTCGACTATTTCAAGGTCTTCTGGCAGCGGCCGGACAGTCGATCATCGAAGATGACGGGCGAGCGCTCACTCCTGTAGTGATGAGTGATCCGGTGGGGTTGCGGTGTAGAGAGCATCAGGGTTTTCGGAAAGTGGGCCTTGCTGACTTCCCGGTGAGCGCGACCGTTCATCCGGCCATCGGCGAAATCCGCTCCAATCGGAACATTTCGCCCGCTGGCCCGTCGCCGATTCGGCCCGGACCGGGCTACAGCGAAATTCTGTGTTCACCCTTTGCGCGGTCCAGCCCGGATTCGCGCCCGCGGTCTGCACTGGATCGAAATACCGGTTGAATGCCTGTGTCGATTCCTACGTTCTGCCTTGGTGCCACTGCGGTCACCAATCAGCCGTATGGATTCCACGATGTCCTGCAGACCAGAGAACGCTGGACCCAGTTGGCCCAGGAGATATCCCATACCAGGTGGAAGAAAGAGGGGACTGCAAGCAGGGACCCGCCTTCTCTGCGGCAGGTCCAGCCGCCCCACCTCTTGATGAATGTTGCTGCACTGCGGCAGACTGGCGACTTCACACGCCGGGGTTTCGCGATTCGGGAGGCACCTCAGACATGATGTGATCGATCGCCAGCGACTTTGACGCCAGGATTGCTTGGGGAATTCGAGGGACATTGAATGGTCTTGGTTGCCCGTGCGGTTCTTCGGAAAACGCGTCAGCCCGGCGTCTCGCGAGCTACCGGGGAGGGTGGCTTACCCATTACCGGAACGCTACCGCCGTCGCCTAACCAGATGACGAACGCCAGCGGTACGCCGAACGAAACGGTAACCCGGGACACCCGGGCAAGCTGGCTGATTCAATCTCCCCGATTACTGGTCGGAACAGCTCTGACACAGCGAGACGGCAGGGAATCCCTGCCCAGGCACTGGAGTCGATTCGATTTCGTATCCATTGCAATGTCAGTGTGATAGAGATTGATACTTCAAGAGTGTGAACATGTCAAGACGCAGTAGCCGGATCGCAGCGTGGCCGCCCGATCCTGCAAGGAGAAGGTCTGCGCGACCAGCGCTCGTTTCGCGTGCCGGATCCTGGACACGATTGCGATCACAATCCTTTTCGGGACCAAGGCACCGCGTGGAGCATGCGATGTGGTGACTGGCTGCTCGCCCCTAGGGCCGGAGTCGCTCGACTGCCTTGAGGAAGTTGTCTCCGAGGTTGTCGAACCAGGCTTGCTCGGATCCTTGGTGCTCTTCCCGAATCATGCCCTCCTTGTCCAGAAACAGGAGATACGGGTAGTAGATACGAGTCATGATCGAGACACCGGAAATCCTTGAGAATTCCTGGCGGGACGACAGGGTTAGTGGGAAGCTGGCCTGAAATCGCTGCGAGAACTCCCTCAGGCCACGATTGTCAGTTGGATTCAGGGAGAGGCCTACGATCTCGAATCCCTGCCGCTTGAGAACTCGGTACAACGGATCGATCACTGTCGCCGTGCGCTGGCAATGGGGGCAATCTGTCGAGAAGAACATCAGGACCGCCGGCGATCCCTTCAGGGCTTCCAGCGAGACCTCTCTTCCGTCGTGGGAGACGCCTTCAAACGGCCTTGCGGCCCGTGGAGCAGCCGAGGCCGCAGCCGCCAAGGCCAGCAGCGACACAACCTGAACCAAAGCTCGAGATACTTTCATCGCTCTCCATTGTCGCCCAGCGGCCAACCCTCAACGCTCTGTACCGTAGTGCCACGCAACTCGAGCCGCACTCGTCCGGCAGGACCGACGCCCTCGCACCGGCCACGCCCCGAGGTGACCAGTTCCAAGCCCTCCCACTTGCGTTCACACAGTTGGCGGTAAAGCTGGTAATACTCGTCTGCGGCCTCGGGGTCAGCCCAGCGTACGGCGTATTTCAGCACCGCGTCGGCCGCTCGCTTGTCTTCAAAGACCTCGAAGACGCCGCCACGCCACTTGTCCAGCAGGTCCCTCCGGTCTCCGGCACCCAGATGGTGCTCCAGCAGGATCCGGTGATCCAACTGCCCGAACGTCCCCTTATAGACGCGCTTGAATCGCTTCGGAAGCGGTTCTCTCGGCGTAAGGAGTGCATCCGGTACGAACTCGTCGACGTACAGGTCCGGCTGCAGGATTTGCTGCGTGTTGCGTGGTGGTTGGGCGAAGGCCCGCTTCAAGCCTGCGATGCCGAAACGCTCGATCAGATCATGCTGAAAGAGGAGCCCGTCGGTGTACGGGAAAAGCAGGAGTTCTCGAAAATACAAGGGTGTCCGCTCATAGACCGGGAACTGCTCGGCCTCGAACCGGGTCGCCGTTGCGGTGGTCGAGGCCAACATCCGGTTTTCCTGTAACGACCTCCCGGACTGTCGCATCACCCACTCGGTCATGACCCACGACGCCTGCCCCTCGACGACCGCCAGTCGGGCCAGCTGCTCTTCGGCCTGCTTGGCACCCCCAACGTACCTGCGGAGATTGAAGGCTTGATCGTCGATGGCATGAACGAGTTCGTGGACGACTGCGAACTCCCGGGCGTCCGCCGGTGCCCAGTCCGCGAGGTACAGGATGCGCTGCTTGAAATCGTAAAGCGCCCACGCCTGTTCGCTCATCAGGTCCAGAACAGTCTGGCGGTAGTCGAAATTGTCGGGAATCAAGCCGAACAGTCGCAGGAAAAGCTCCTCTCCGTGCAGTTTTTGAGGATCCTGCTGCTCGCGCATCCGCCTCTCGTACAGGGACAGGAACCTGGCCTTCGAGATGGTCCTGGCGCGTACGGGTCGGCGCAAACCCATCCCCATGATTTCTTGCAGTTCTTCAAGGAATACGTCGATACGATCGAACGGCTCGGGTTCCGAGGGGGGCTGGCCGCGGAGCGCAGCGTCCGACGCCCCCTGCGCAAGACTGGACGTCAGGCAGATGCAGGCGACCAGGATTCGTTTGGTTGCGCTGCCCGCAATCGCGGCCAGCAGGATCGATAGCGAAGACCGAGTGACCAAACAGCAGAACATGGTGGGGTCCAGTGACACTGCAGGCGAGGTTCAAGGGTTCCGATTCGATCGCTAGTCGGCGCGAGGGATGCTGGCACGCTCAGCGTTCGCCGTCTTGTTCCTCGCTGTCGCCCTCGACGATGTCGCCGAACGTGATGACCGAAGTTCCCCGGAAGCGCTTGTAGTCTTCGTACTTGACGATCATCTTCATCCGCTGGGGACCGGAGTCGAAATTCAACGTGTCGTTTGCGATGGTGTAGACCGGGAACCAGTACTTCCCATCGATTTGGTCGCGGTACGTCTCGAATCGCGGAAACCGCTCGCCCTTGTTTTGCTTGGTGATCAGCCCGACGCCCTTGCCATAGGTCTTGACGATCTGAAGGTCGACCTTGTCGACCCAGATCTGGCCCTCAAAGTATCGTTGCCCCTTGCGAGGGCTCTTCGGCTTTAAGGAGAACATGTAACTGTCGATCTCATCGACCTTCTGCTCGCCAAGATAGTCGATCCGGTAGTCGGCTGCGGTGTCCCGGGTCATGACGAACGGCTGGATCCCGCGGATATCTTCCAGATCGCTTTGAGTCATGATGATCTGCTGCAGTGTGGGAACCGGAGCGTACACCACCCGCTCGACCCGCTTCCCGTCCCGGCCAAAGAGGATGTCCTGGATGGACTCGTACCGGCCCCGGACTCCGCCACTGTTGTTCAACTCCAGGATCTTGACCGTCTGCCGGTAGGTATAGGATTCCATCGCTCTCGAGAACTCGGTCTCCTTATCGATGAACTGCTCGATAATCTTCTCGACCGGAACTCCCTGCTCGGAGTTGGCCGCCCTGGCGAACTCCGGGAACGCTCCAAGACAAATGATGACCATCAGGTGGAGAAATCGGATCCCGGGTGTCATGGAGGCCTCCTTGGTCATTGTACAAACCCGTGCACGCTAGCCGAGTGCCGACCGATGAGTCTGGCCTGATAGTGCGTGCAGCGCTACGATTCGTGCACATTTCATCGCAACCGGGGCGGCCGCTCCTGACCGCACACGGAACCCCGGCAAGAGCGTGTGGCGCTCGCTGCGAACTCGAACCTGTCCATGCCGCGACATTCATGGAACGGGAGACTGGCTCCGGCGCTTGGCCAATCGATTCGGGGCCGATCGGCAAATCCCTACCCGCGCCCGATAACCGATCACGGACAATGAAGCGTCCAAAGGCACCCCCTGCCGGTCTGATGAGTCCTTCGCTATTCGGTCTGGTGGCCCCGCCCTTCGATACCATGGTGCTCATGTTTCTCCGTAGCGTCACGCTCACTGTTGTTGCCACCGTCCTGGGCGGAGCCGCAGTGACCCCTGTGCCCGATTCCATAGAGCCGGTCAGGATGGAGGGCGCGGAGTCGCGAAACGTCGTGTTTATCCTGGCAGACGACCACCGCTACGATGCCATGTCGTTTCTCGGGCACCAGTTCGCCAAGACGCCGCACATGGATGCCATGGCGCGGGACGGTGTCCACCTCAAGAACGCCTTCGTCAGCACCTCGCTCTGCTCGCCAAGCAGGGCCTCGATTCTCACGGGGCTGTACACATTCCGCCACCGCGTGATCGACAACAATCGAATGGTGCCGAAAGGCACCCAGTTCTTCCCGCAATACTTGCAAAAGGCAGGCTATGCCACAGCCTTCGTTGGCAAGTGGCACATGGGTTCGGCCGACGATTCGCCACGGCCCGGATTCGATCACTGGGTGAGTTTCCGTGGGCAGGGACACTACTTGCCTCCGAACCCGGACTACACGCTGAACGTGAACGGGCAGAGAGTGAAGCAAAAGGGCTACATCACCGACGAACTGACCGATTACGCCGTCAACTGGCTGAAGGAGCAGAAACCGGCGGAGCAACCGTTCTTTCTGTACCTCTCGCACAAGGCTGTCCATGCCAACTTCACGCCCGCGAAACGGCATGAAGGGAGTCTCGACGACGCTCCGTTCACCCGTCCAGGCAGCGAGGCGAACACGATCGAGAACTACCGGGACAAGCCGAGGTGGCTGCGAGACCAGCGGAACAGCTGGCACGGAGTGGACTTCCCGTACCACAGCGATCTTGATGTCGAGCGCTATTACAAGCGCTACAACGAAGCGCTGAGAGCGGTGGACGACAGCATCGGGCGGGTGATGCAGCAGTTGCGTGACATGGGCGTAGATGACGAGACCCTCGTCATCTACATGGGCGACAACGGTTTCATGTTTGGAGAACATGGGCTGATCGACAAGCGTGTAGCCTACGAGACCTCGATTCGCGTACCGATGCTCATGCGCTGCCCGCAACTGTTCCCGGAGGGAACGGTGGTCGAGCGGGTCGTGGCGAACATCGATATAGCTCCAACGATCATGGAAGCCATGGGGCTCGAAAAGCCTCCCCATATGGATGGCCAGAGCTTTATTCCGCTCGGCATGGGGCGCGACGTCGACTGGCGGGACTACTTTCTGTATGTCTACTACTGGGAGAAGAATTTCCCCCATACCCCCACGCAGTTCGCGCTTCGCGGCGACCGGTTCAAGTACATTACCTACTACGGACTTTGGGACACGGACGAGTTGTACGACCTCCAGGCCGACCCGGGCGAGACCCGGAATCTGCTTCACGATCCGGCGTTCTCCCAGACCGCACGTGACATGGAGGCGAGTCTCTATGAAATGATGGCGGAACTGGGCGGCATGTCGATTCCCATGAACGCTCCGAGAGGCAACTCCCAGAACAAGCGCCTACGGCGCCGGGGCGGCAAGAAGTCCTCTGACTTTCCCGGCTTCATGGTCCTCGACGAGCCTGTGAACCGGAATGCCCAATAGGCCGCGGAATCCAGCTCCTGACCTGTCCGAGGCGAGCGGCGGCCTGTGCTAGCATTGCCTGAACCCTATGGCAGCGGCATCGCACCATGACCCATACGCACTGTCGCCGGAGCACGTAGCGGAACCTCCCCGTGCACTCGGCGGCATCCTCCGACTGATCGGGCCGGGACTCATTCTTGCAAGTTCGATCGTGGGGTCGGGCGAACTCGTCGCAACCACCGTGCTCGGAGCCGAGAACGGCTACATTCTCCTTTGGCTCATCCTGTTGAGTTGCCTCGTGAAGACCGTGGTGCAGAACGAGCTTGGCCGATATGCGATCGGTACCGGCCAGACGACGCTCGAGGCCTTCGACAACATCGGAGGCCCGCGGCTCAAGGTTTCCTGGCTGGTGTGGATGTGGTGTGCCATGGTTACGTTCACCCTGTTCCAGGTGGGCGCAATGCTGGGTGGGATTTCGGAGATTCTCAACCGCACGTTTCCGAACGTGTCCATCACGGTGTTTGTCTGGTTGCTGGCCGGACTCACCATGGTTCTCTTGATTGCAGGCAAGTATCTGTTGGTTGAGAGGGTCGCGATGGTCCTTGTGGTCAGCTTTACGGCACTGACGGTGAGCTGCTGCTTTCTGCTCTTCAAGCTGCCCGAGTACTTCAACTGGAGCGAGGTCCTGACCGGCCTGACGTTCCGGCCGCCAGAGGCGGGAATGGCTACTGCCGTGGCCGCCTTCGGCATCACGGGGGTAGGAGCCACCGAGCTCGTGATGTATCCCTACTGGTGCATCGAAAAAGGGTATGCACGCTTTACCGGAAACCGGGATGACTCCCCGCAATGGACGAGGCGCGCCCGTGGCTGGATCCGCGTCATGGGATTCGACGTACTCTTCTCGATGGTCATCTATACGTTCGCGACGGTGGCCTTCTACTTCCTCGGAGCTGGCGTTTTGAAGGGCATGGGCCTGGTTCCGGAAGGTGCCGAGATGGTGCGGGTCCTCTCCAGCATCTATACCGAGACCCTTGGAGGGTGGTCCTTCAGTCTCTTCATGGTCGGGGCCTTCGCCGTGCTCTATTCGACCGTCTTTGCGTCGACGGCTGCCCATTGTCGAGTGTGGGCCGACCTGATTGGCATGCTGGGTGTCTACGACAGGTCCGACTACCGGAGCCGGCTCCGGCTGATCCGGGTGTTCGTGGTGGTTCTGCTGGTTGTGCCCTGCCTGTACTTCATGTGGATCAAGGAACCGGTCCTGATGGTCAAGATCGGCGGCATCGCCCAAGCGATCATGCTCCCGGTCATCGGGGGATTCACTGTGTTCGTTCGCTACAAGCGCATGCCACAGACTATCCTCCCGAAGGTGTGGATCACGCTGTTCCTGTGGCTCTCGGCGATCCTGATGGCATTGCTGATGGGCTATTCTGCCATTACACGACTGTAAACTCTCCATGGATGGGTCGGGGTCGCTCGGTCACCGGCCCAGCGCGCGCCATCCAAGCCAGCCATCGGAAACGCTCCAGGAACGAGGTCGGGCCCGACTCCGTCCCATGACTGGCCGGCCGTGTCAGAATGCGGCGGGCAGGTCCCAGAGCGCGGCACCACCGACACCGTAGGCGGCGATCTGGCGGCCGTCCGGAGAGAACTTCACCCCGAAGAGGGAGCCCGGCCTAGGACCCAGAACTGCCAACTTCACCCCGGTGGCGGCATCCCAAATGCGCACAGTCCGGTCCCTGCCCGCGGTGGCGACCAGCGTTCCGTCTGGGGAACTCGACACGCCAACCACCCCGCCCCCGTGTCCGGCGAGCGACAACAGTTCTTGTCCTGTGGACGAATCCCAGATGCGGGCGACCGGGACCCGGGAGCTGGTTGTGATGACCCGCTTGCCGTCATCCAGAAACTGTGCAGACTCGATCCGAGTGGCGGGCCCGAACGTCGCAACCTCGACCCGCGACTCGGTCGACCAAATCTGGGCTCGAGGGGCCCGAAACTGGCCGTCGATTGTTAGCAAGAGCGACCCGTCGGCCGACTCCTCGGCATAGGCGGCACCGCTCTCGGGTTGCACCGCAAAGACCCTTCTTCCGGTTTTCCAGTCCCATATCGCCGCTCCGCTCCCCGATGAAGTTAACACTCGTTCTCCGTCTCTTGACCAAGCAACATGCTTGATCCTCATGTCGCCTCCCGCGCCGTCCAGTCCGAGAATGATCGGCTCGCTGGCGAGGTTCTCGAAATCTGCAATGTAGAAGCCGTATCCGGCCACTGCGACCCTTCGGGCGTCCGGCGACCATGCTGCGGCCGTCACCTGGGATCCCAGCCTGATCGCCGGCCTGACCTCCGCCGAGACGATCCGGGCCTCCAGGATCGATCCCGATGGCGGGTCGGAGAGAGTCATGACCCGATTGGCCCAGGGCGAGTACCAGACCTGCCGGGCCGGTCGGGCGACCGGTGTCCGAGGACCTGCATCCTCATTGAGCGGAGGCAGGTCGAACATCAGTCCGCCCGTTCGTGTGTACCAGACCTTCACCGTGCCGTCCCGGCCGGAGGTCACGATGCGCGGCACTCTCGGCGCGAAGTCGAGAGACAGGACGGTGCCTCTTCGATGGCCCTCGAAGCGAACCTCTTCCCGATGGGCCATCACATTCCAGACCACTGATGCGCCGTCGGTACCGGCCATCGCCAGGCGCGCGCCGTCTGGCGACCAGTCCAGGGCTTCCACGGCACCATGGAACGTGTCGATGTTTGCGATCTGCGTACCGTCATCCACGTTCCAGATCTTTGCCGATGCATCGACGCCGGCACTCGCCAGAAACGAACCCGTCGGGTCGAACTTCAGATTGGTGATCGTGCCGTAGTGTGGAACGAATGAATTGTCTTCCGGTGTTGGGACCCACCGCCTCGCTTCGTGACCCGATTCGACGTTCCAGATCGAGAGGGCGTCAGCAGCCGAGGCAACCAAGGTGCTGTCCGGCGAAAAGGCCAAGGCACTGATTGGCAGTCCCTGGAGTACAGGGTCTCCTCCGTCGGGAGGCGTCCGGCCTATCGTAATGGTGGGGAAACCTTGTAACGTGTGAAGGAGAGTCCATGTGTCGGTACTCCAGAGCTTGACGAGACCATCGGCTCCGCCAGTGGCGATGAAATCGCCGCTGGGAGCCCATTCCAGGTTGTGGATGCCAGACACTGGATGGGCTTCGGCCCTGAAGACACTCTCGCCTTCGGACGCGTTGAAGACGAGGAATGTGCCATCGGAACCGAGCGCGGCGATGTGGAGTCCGTCCGGCGACCAAGCCACTCTGGGACTACGGCGAAACCCGGTGTCCAGCTTCCGCACCAGCTCGGCGGTCAGTGGATTCCAAAGGTTGATGGCACCGGCGGATAGTGTCGCCACCCGCTGGGCATCCGGCGACCAGACTGGCCAGAACAGTTGCTCGGTGTGAGCGGGGTCGAAACGGACGATGATCTCTCCGGAATCGACATCGACGATTCGGGCCCCTGAGCGGTTAACCGTGAACAGACGGGAACCGTCTGGGGAGACGGCGAATGGAAACACGGTGGACCCGTCGATCAGGCGTCGAATCTCACGACCGGTCTCGGCATCCCAGACGACCAGCGAGTCGAACGAGTTGCTGATGATGTTGCGCCCGTCTCGGCGGAGATACCTCAGGGACCGCACTTCGCTCCGGTGCCCGGAGATCTCAATCTGCGGTTTCACTGCGTTTGCCGGGTCCGGCGCGGCCGAAGGCATTGGGCTCGTCAGCAGAAATACCGCCAGGCCACCGACCAGACACGAGGTGCCCCGGGCTGGAGTGAGCCGCAGCCAAAGTCCTTGCATGACCTGATTGTAGTCGGGCTATCGGGGGATGACAGGCCCACGATCGTGAAGTCTGCACTGGTCGCTGGCAATGCTGCGGGTCAGGAATGCTCCATCCGTTTCGGCCAGAATGCGCGCGCCCTGCGCATGACATCGCTAGTCCGGGAAAAGGGTGGCCAGCAGACTGCTGGCGGCCTCCCTAGATCATCGAATGCCGGCTATCTGCGACGCCAGCGGAGGATCATTGTTTGTGTGCCGGGGCGCTGTGTGAGCGCCGGTACTTTGATCGTGCTTGGCGCACACTCCCTGACGATGCCAGAATTCGGCGTCTTGGGTCCACTTGACATCCAAATCCGAAAGTCGGACGAGTTGTTCGAATCGACATCAGGCCTCAGGGTAGGACCAACGATCGAATCATTCTGCCAGGAAGCGCAAGTAATGTTCCGCGAAATCCTACTTGACCTGAAGGCAGACAGCGAGGGACAGATCACCCTCAGAACTCCGTTGTTGGCTGCATGGGCGTGCGGTCGATTGAGCGCCAGCGCACAGGAACAGGTGTCCGGGTAGGTTCGCGGCACGGTCAGAAGAACGTGACGAGAGACTCAGGGTTGCCGATTCTCGTGGACGGATACGCCGTGGTATCCGCGGACAGTCCATCATCTCACTCCTGCATGGTCAGGTCGTACAGCGCTTGAGTGGAGACCAGGTACAGGAGGTCAACCGGTGTACCGTCCGTGCCGGACGTCTGGGATGCCCTGCGCTCGAAACCGGCAGTCTTGCCGTACATCCTCAAGGCCAATGAGTCTCTGGACCACTGCAGCACAAAGGATTTCGTTGCCTTGTCGGCATGCTCCCTCAGGCTAATCACAACCGGAGCAGCTGCGCTCCCAACACGCCACGTGTGGATGCTGAAGTATCCTGCCAGCAGCGCCCCTGACCTCAAGAATGCGGTTTGGCGTCCGTCCGGTGCCACCGCCAGGGAGTGGCCGGGCATAAGGAACCTCCACTCCTCCACGTTGCGGTCGGATTCATACAGGGCCACCTCCGGTCGCAGCGATGGATCGACCCAACTCGCAACGTAGCGTCGGAGCTTCTGCAAGGGCGGAATCGCCCAGGGATTCCAGCGTTCGTAAATCAGCCGGTCTCCTACCCATTTGGGTCGGACCACGATATGCCCCCGCTGAATGTGGACTTCCCCGAGTTCGCCTTGCTGTACCGTGTAGAGCCGCTGCCGCCTTGCTGCTCCCATCGTCTCTTCCGTAAGAAAGGCCGACCGCTCTCCCCCTGTGTGGCGCCACACAACTCTGCCGACCAGTTCGGAGCTCGTCGTGAGGTCTGGTGGCTGGCTGGGCTCAAGGGCTTCCATGGGGGCCCTCAGGAATTCTTGCCGGTATCCCTCGGCCGTAGAGTCGGGCTTCCTGAACTCGGGTAGGGCTTCCTGGAGTCCCGACCCCCAGGTGCCGGGGCCCATGACCGCGACGCAGGTCGCATGGAGCATCAGGGCAGGGAAAAGGACTGCAGTCAAGACTGCGAGAATCCATCCGTGCCTGGTCGTGGGGGACCCCATTCGGTGCGTCTATTTCCTAATCATCGCAAAGGCGTCCGACGCCAGAGTCGAGCCCAGACCTCGCCCACGAGTACCCGTTGCGAACGCGCTGCCAGTCTCGGTGCATGCTGGCGGCCTCCAGCGATCCATTCCAGATCTCTCGCCTTGGCAATCGGGAAAAGTCAGGTTGTACATTCAATATTCGTATATATATCATTCTTTTACAATATTTTATTGACAATCGAAAACCACATCCGGATCCGATTCCCATTCACCGCTTTGAGACGCTTGGGAGCTGTGCGGAGAAATTCAACGGGCCTCTGCCGCCACCTAGGCCCGGCGCGGTTTCAAGTGCCTTGGAAACGAACTGCTTCGCTTCGGAAACCGCGTCAACGAGCGGTCGGCCCACGGATAGCAGAGCGGTAATTGCCGCAGAATACGTGCAGCCGGTTCCGTGTGTGCTCGTCGTCTCGACCCGGGTGGCAGTGAACGTATCGATCTCGCCGTCACACCACAACAGGTCGATCGGGTCGCCGTCGAGGTGCCCGCCCTTCACCAGTACGTTCGGTGCCCCGAGGTGTGCAATCCGCTTGGCGGCTATTCGCATGCCTTCGATGTCCGTGATCGCCATGCCTGCAAGCAGCGACGCTTCCCCCAGATTCGGAGTGACCAGTCGGGACAGGGGGAGCAGTTGACGGGTGATGGCTACCAATGCATCCTGGGATGTCAGTCGCTCGCCGTGCGAGCTGATCATGACAGGGTCGACAACGAGTGGCGTGCCGGTCGTCTTGGCCCAGGCTGCGACCGCTGCAACGCTATCGGGGTGCCCCAGGGCGCCGGTCTTCGCCACCCCCGGGGGAATGTCTTCCTGGATGCAGGCCAACTGCTCCCGAACCAGCCTGGGCTCCAGGGCATGGACGGATCGGACCCCGCAGGTGTTCTGGACGGTGATCAGGGTGGGAACCGCCAGACCGAAGACTCCGAACTGATGGAAGGTCTTGAGGTCCGCTTGCAAACCGGCTCCGCCTGAGGGATCAGAGCCGGCAACCGTCAGCGCCACCGCCACTGCACGTGGCACATTGCAGTCTATCACTCCGCCGGACTGCCGGACCGGTGCCGCTTGCCGGCGCGTCGCCAGGCGAGCGGGCAGCTACCATATGCTGCATGCGAGTTGCCTGGATTGGAATCTTACTTGGAGTGAGTGTCAGTTGCTCGTCAACGCCAGAACCCTGTGCTGACGTCAAGCCGAACCGACCGAACATCGTCATTCTGCTGGCCGACGATCTGGGCTGGACCGACGTCAGCTTTCACGGGGGCAATATCGCCACACCCAATATTGACCGGATCGCGGCGGAGGGCGCGGAACTATCGCGCTTCTACGTCGCCCCGGTGTGCTCGCCAACCCGGGCGGGCCTCATGACGGGCCGGTATCCGATTCGGTTCGGCGGCATGCGAGCCGTGTACCCACCGTGGAGGCAGGGCGGCATGGACACCTCCGAATGGACCATCGCCGACATTCTGGCAGAAGCCGGATACAAGCACCGCGGGATTTTCGGTAAATGGCATCTGGGCCACTCCGACAAGAAGTTCCATCCTCTCCGACGCGGCTTTACGGAGTTTTACGGTCACTTCAACGGGGCGATCGACTATTTCACTCACGAAAGGGAAGGGGAGGTTGACTGGCATCGCGACTTCGAGCCCAGTGACGACCCCGGCTATGCCACCGACTTGATTTCCGACGCAGCCACGCGCTTCATTCGGAGCCACGCAGCCGATCCCGAGCCGTTCCTGTGCTACGTTCCGTTCAACGCTCCGCACAGCCCGTTCCAGGTGAAGGAGGAGCTGCCAAGCTACGCCGTGCTGCCGCCTGCGCGGGGCTTTTTTCAGGCCTTCGAAGGCGTGAACATGAAGTCGAGCTACGAGACCCGCCAGGACAGACGCAGGATTCTCGGGTCGATGGTGCACTCCCTGGACCAAGGGGTTGGCCGCATCCTCCAGGCGATCGATCAGGCCGGAATCGCGGATAGTACCTTCGTCCTGTTCAGTTCCGACAACGGCGGTGTGCCGGGGGTGGGCGAGAACACCCCACTTCGAGGGGGGAAGGCAACCCTCTTCGAGGGCGGCATCCGGGTGGCGGCCGCAGCACGATGGACCAGCGTTATCCCCGCCGGTGCCAGAATCGATGTCCCACTCGCCAACATCGACGTTCTCCCGACCCTGATGCGGATCGCAGGTGTGGAGCGCTACAGAGGCAAACCCCTGGACGGCCTCGACGTCTTCGACGTTCTGACCGGGAGGCAGCCCGACCTGAATCGTGAACTGTTCAACTACATCGGCCAGGAAGGACCCGATCGGGAGTACGTATCGTACGTCTCCAGGGAGTGGAAGATGGTCGTGTACGGGCCGGACGTGACCGACAGCGAAGCGGACGATTCGGCTCGGCAGCGGTTTCTCTTTCGCATTGACGAGGATATTGCCGAGGAACGCAATCTGGTTGCACAACATCCTCAATTGTCAGAATCCATCTACAAGAAATTGAAGGAGTTTCGGGCTCTACAGCCTCCGGATGCCGTCCCACCGTACCAAACAGGTCGCAACGACCCGGCCTTCACTGCACCCGCCCGGTGGCAGATGCCAGGTGAATAGGGATTCGCGCCGCCTCCCGACCCAGCGGCGGTGGCGGGTTCGGGTCGTGCGAGGCGACTTGAGTTGCATTGCTGCCGGCTGGAATCGATCACAGTCTGAACGCGGAGACTGGAGCGAACGCCGATGTGATCGGGAATCGTCCGGGACGCGGAGCGCGAACGGTAGCGTTCGCCCGGCCCTCAGTCACCGCGGCGTGGCCTCAGGATACCGTCGATGCCCTGCACCTTGAGCTTCTTCATGCGGGCTCTAGCCTGACTCAGCCGACCGCCGATCACGACGACCCGGTAGCGAGGGGCACCGGCTTGCGAGAACTGCTCGACATTCGTGGCGTGTCCGCGTTTGCTGACCCGCCGGGCCAGGCCTTGCGCGTTGGCACGGTTCGAGAACACACCGACCTGGATGTCGAACTGGTCTTGTTGCTTGCCGGATGCGGGCTGCCGGGGCTGGCCCCGTTGCCCGGAGGCATCCCGAGCCCGCTGTCCCGGAGGACGGATGACCGTCAGGCGCACGCGTGCGGTACCGGCGCTGATCATCCCGATCCGTGTCGCCGCCGTTCGTGAAAGGTCAATGATTCTGCCCTTGACGAACGGCCCACGGTCGTTGATTCGGACTTCGGTTTCTCTCCCATTCACCAGATTCCGAACACTCACCCAGGTGTCGAATGGCAACCGCTTGTGGGCAGCGGTCATCTTGTCCATGTCATAGACCTCGCCATTGCTTGTTCGACGTCCGTGGTAGGGGTGCCCGTACCAGCTGGCCACTCCGGTTTCCGTCCATCCGAACCTGGGATTGATGGGAGGCGGGAGTTTGACCTTACGGCCACGGCGAGAGCCGCCGCAGGCCGCAAGCAGCAGCACCAGTGAAACGATGCCCGCAAGGACGACCGGTGCGGCAAGGCGGCCTTCCTTGCATGGCAGGGTGCAGCCGCTGTTCGAGTCCCGAACTCCGTGTGATACCATGCGGCCTCCGTGCTACCGGGGAAACAACTGGTGCTGTTGGTGGGCGTAGCGGCCCTGCTCGCCTCCGCCGGCGCGTGGCTCGTCGGTCAGAACCTCGCCGCCGGGATTGCGCTGATCGCCGCATCTGCGGGGTTCGCGATCTACTTCCAGCTCCATCCCACGCTAAACATCATCTCATTTACCTTTTGGGTTCTCACGCTGACGACTTGGGGCCTTTGCTTTCCAGCGCACTTCACGGCCTGGGGAGACTTCCATCTCACCCAACTGACGGTACCGCTGATCCAGCTCATTATGCTTGGCATGGGGGCCACCCTCAGCGTCAGCGACTTCTGGCGGGCCCTCCGCATGCCACAGGCCGTCCTGATCGGCATGGCCCTGCAATTCACGGTCATGCCGATCCTCGGGTGGTCGATCGCGCTCTCCTTCGGCTTCCCGGACGAGCTGGCTGCGGGAGTTGTCCTGATCGGCTCGTGTTCCGGGGGCGTCGCCTCGAACGTGATGGTGTTTCTCGCCAGGGGTAACGTCGCCCTTTCGGTGACGATGACGGCATGTTCAACCCTCATGGCCCCGCTGATGACGCCACTGGCGATGCGACTGCTCGCAGGACGCTTCATTGAGGTCGAGTTCGTCGCGATGATGATCGCAGTGGTCAAACTTGTCATTCTTCCAGTGGGGGCCGGACTCGTGCTGAACAGGCTGCTTGCAGGAAGGCGCAAGCTCTTTGACCGGATGCTGCCGGGCATCTCAATGGGGGCGATTTGCTTTATTCTCGCGATCATTGCCGCCGGCTCGCGAGACGACTTGCTCAAGAGCGGTGCGGCATTGCTGGGCGCGGCCCTGCTCCACAACGTTGTGGGGTATGCGTTCGGCTACCATGCCGCCGGCGCATGCCGATTGAGGGAAACGGATCGTCGCACGGTCGCCTTCGAGGTCGGGATGCAAAATGGAGGGATGGCGGTCGGACTCGCGACGACCGTCCTGAAGAGTCCGGCCGCAGCCTTGGCACCGGCGATTTTCGGGACCTTCATGAACGTGACCGGATCCGCGCTGGCATCCTGGTGGCGCGAGCGGCCGCCGGAGGGTGAGGCGTGAACCTCGAACTCGAGGTCTTTCGGAACCTGTTCGTCTCGATTGCGGAGGAGATGGGGATCGTCCTGAGACGGACCGCCTTTTCCCCGAACATCAAGGAGCGGCGCGACTATTCGTGCGCCCTGTACGACGCGGACGGCCGGACCGTCGCGATGGGAGACCACATGCCGGCCCATCTCGGTGCCATGCCGGCTTCGGTTCGCGCCGTTACGGATCGGGTCCAGCCCGGCCCCGGAGAAATCTACTTCCTCAACGACCCGTTCTGTGGAGGCACGCACCTGCCGGACATTACATCGGTCTCCTCCCTGTACTCGGAGGGTGCCGAGCGGCCCGCCTTTTATCTGGCGACTCGCGCCCACCATGCCGATGTAGGCGGCATGGCCCCCGGCTCGATGCCGCTGGCCACCGAGATCTACCAGGAGGGCCTGCGCATTCCTCCGGTGCCATTGGTCAAGGACGGCGACTATGACGAGGCCCTGCTATCGCTGGTCCTGGCGAACGTTCGGACTCCCGTCGAGCGTCTCGGCGACCTCGGGGCCCAGGTCGCCGCCCACCAGGTCGGGGAGAACAGGGTGCGGGCGGCGACGGCTCGCTACGGCATTCGCGAGCTGGCACGCCAGATGGCGGCCCTGCAGGACTATGCCGAAGCCATCATGCGCCACCGCTTGCGGTCGATGCCGGAAGGCGACTTCGAATGCACGGACTGGATGGATGATGACGGCTTCGGGTCGGGCCCTGTCGCCATCCGTTGCCGGCTGACGGTCCGAGACGCCCGGGCGACAGTCGATTTCCGACAGTCCGACGACCAGGTGCGGGGCGGCATCAACGCGAACCGCGCCGTGACGACAGCTGCGGTCATGTTCTGCTTTCGCTGCCTGGTGGTCGACGAGGTCCCGTTCAACGCTGGCATCCTTCGTCCTGTCGAGATCCTGACTCGGCCCGGGACGGTATGCGATGCGCTGCTTCCGGCCAGTACGGCGGCAGGAAATGTCGAGACCTCGCAGCGCATCGCCGATACCGTGATCGGGGCTCTTCGGAAGGCCCTGCCGGAAGAGATTCCCGCCGCGAGTTCTGGGACGATGAACAATGTCAGCTTCGGCGGGACGGACTGCAACGGGAAGCCCTTCTGCTACTACGAAACGATAGCCGGGGGCATGGGTGCCTCGGCTCAGTCCGACGGCTTGAGCGGAGTCCACACCAATATGACCAACAGCCTCAACACTCCCATCGAGGCCTTCGAGGGTCAATATCCCGTGCGTGTTGCAACGTACGCCCTGCGCCGGGGCAGCGGTGGGGCCGGACTGCACCGGGGCGGTGATGGAGTCGTGAAGGAACTTGAATTCCTGACCGACGCCTCTCTGGCGCTTCTCTCGGAACGCCGCAGGCTTGCCCCGGCGGGAGCCGGGGGCGGGGAGGCCGGCCTTCCCGGCCGCAACCTGTTGAACGGCAGAGAACTCCCGTCCAAGGGAAACTTCCAGGTCAAGGCCGGCGACATCTTGCGCATCGAGACGCCCGGCGGTGGAGGCTACTTCTCGAGTTCGAAGTTCCCGAGAAACAATGCGTCGATACCGGAAGCGTAGAAACTGCGCACTGCCGAGCGAGGGTCGTTCACCAGAGGTTCACCGAACAGGTTGAACGAGGTGTTGTACAGCACCGGCAGACCGGTCTTGCGACCGGCCTCGTGAAGCAGCTCCCAGTAGAGTCGGTTATCTTCCTTCCGCACCACGTGGACCCGAATTCGCTCCTCGTCCAGCAGTGCCGACTCGAAGGTCTTGCGATGGCGCGGCTTTACCCGCGAGACGGTCGCCAGATACCTCGATGCGGGCAGGGTCTCGAAATACTCGCCGGCGGCCTCTGCTGGTACCGACGCAGCGAACTTCCGAAAATTCTCTCGCCGCTTGATGTACACGTTCAGGTTTTCTGTCGAGTACGGGTTGAGGGGGGAGGCCAGGATGCTGCGTCCGCCGAGCGCCCTCGGGCCAAATTCCGTGCGGCCCTGGAACCATGCCACGATCTCGTCGTTCGACAGTCGACTGACGGCCGACTCCAGCAGTTCGGCATCCGTCTGCAGGTAGCGGTAGCGAACCTTGCAGTTGTCCAGAACTTGCTTGATCTCCTCTTTGCCGTACTGCGGGCCGAGAAAGAGATCCTCCATCGGCACCCGCTCGGACTGTCTGAAAACACGGTGCCAAGTGTGATACAGGCTGCCAACCGATGTTCCGGCGTTGCCTGCGGCCGGCTGCACGAAGACATAGCCGAACTGACCGCTTTCCTCCAGGGACTGGACGAGCAGCGCGTTCATGGCGATGCCCCCCGCCAGGCACAGGTTGTCCGCATCGCCGCTGAGTTCCATGACCGATTCGGTCACGGCGGCCTGGACGCTCGCTGCGAGGTCGCGCTGCGCCCCTGGGGAGATCGGCTCCATGGATCGCAAACCCACGGCTCGGTAGAACTTGTCGCTGAAGCCGCCGTGAGTGGAGTCCGACGAGTCGAAGTAGCTGTGGTCCAGACTTGGCAGACGACTCCTGCCCGAACCCATGATGTCGTGAAACACGTCCTTGTATTTCGGTTCGCCGGCCAGGGAGAGCCATTGCACCTTGTGCTCCTCGCGGGCGGGTCGAAATCCGAGCAATTCTGTCATCCGGCTGTAGACCACAGCCGGGGAATCGGGAGCGTACAGGTCCTCGGACGGTTCCAGATCCGTTCCGTATCCGCGCCACACGGCACCGCACCGCATGTCGCCGCGGCGGTCCAGCGTGAGTACGCGGGCCTCGTCAAAGGGTGAAGCGTAGTAGGCGCTCGCGGCGTGAGCGTCATGGTGGTCCGTCACGACGATGCGGGCGTTGGGAAACATGGCCTTGAGATGGATGTGAAAGCTGTTCCCCGTGGATTCTCCCAGTGGCCGTACCAGCGCCACGCAGTCGACCTCCGACGGATCCTCCGCAACAAGGTCCAGGCAGGCTGCGATGGCTTTCCTTGGAAGCCCCCATCGGTGCTCCTCCCGGGTCAGCTTCTCTTCCTCAATTGCGGCCACCACCGTTCCGTCGCGCATGATTGCGGCGGATCCGTCATGCAGCCAGCCACCGATTCCTAGCAGCAGCATGTTTCTTTTCGTTCCTTGGTTCTTATACGGCCCGCAGTCGCTCGACCACCTTGTCCCTGCCCACGAGAGTGAACACGCGGAAAGCGCTCGGCCCCACCGTCTGGCCGGTCAAGGCGGCCCGCGAGCCGTTGATGAGCAGCCCTGCCTTCATCCCCTGTTCCCGGGCCAGTGTCCGGACCGCCTCTTCCACGGATTCTTCCGTGAACGCGGGTGCAGCATCGATTCGATCAGCCAGCACCCGCAGCGAGCCGCGAACACCCTCCCTGTCCAAGTTCTGGGCAGCCTTGGCCTCGAACTTGAAGTCGTCCCGGAAGTAGGCGCGACAGCGCAGGGGGAATTCAGAAAGGAGGTTCAGGCGAGATCTGAGATCGTCGACGGCACCACGAAACCAGTCCCGCCGGACGCTCCCCAAGGCCTCGTGCCACCAGCCCACATCGACGAGGACCTCCTCCACGTAGGGCAACAGCTCGTCGACCGGCATGGTCCGCAGGTGCTGGCCGTTGAGCCAAACGGCCTTTGGGTCGACCTGGAGCTCGCCAGGCTTCTCGCCCACCTTCACCACCGCATTGGTCCGAAGCACCTGATCCATTCGAAACGCATCGACAAGATCATTGAGAGAAAGCACTTCGCGGTTGTCCTTGGGAGACCATCCCAGCAGGCTCAGATAGTTGACGAACCCGCCTGGCAGGAAACCCATGTCCCGGTAGTTCGTGACGCTGACCAGAGATCCGTGCCTCCGCTTCGACAGCTTCGAGCCGTCGGGGCCCAGCAGCAGGGGTAGGTGGGCGAACTGCGGCACCACGAGGCCGAGCGATTCCAGCAGCAGTACATGCTTGAAGGTGTTGGTCAGATGGTCCTGTCCGCGAATGACTTGGCTGATCCCCAGTTCCCCGTCATCCACAGACGAGGCGAGGTGGTAGGTGGGCTGTCCGTTGCTCCGCACCAGCGCGAAGTCCTCGATGTCGGCGAACTTGCGGAACTGCTTGCGGAATACGAGGTCCTTGAACGCGACGCCTCCGGGCGTGTTGTGAGGCACGCGGAATCGGACCACGAAGGGCTCCCCCGAGTCTGCCCGACGGTCGCTTTCGGCACTCGACAGTTCGCGCATCCCCGGATTGCAGAGCCATGGTTCACCGTCGCTGCGCGTCGCGACCGAGTCGGCCTCGGAGGTGAAGTCGCGGTAGGCCGCGCCTTTCGCCAAGAGGGCCTCCGCGGCCTGTAAGTGGGAGCGAACCCGCTCCGATTGATAGTGCTGCTCATCCCAGGGGAGCCGCAGCCAGGAGAGACCCTCCAGTATCGACTGGAGAGACTCCTCGGTGTTGCGCCCGGTGTCCGTGTCGTCGATCCGCAGGACGACCTGGCCGCCGGTCGAGCGGGCGAAGAGCCAGTTGAACACGTACGTGCGGGCCCCGCCAATATGCAGGAATCCCGTGGGGGAAGGCGCAAATCGAACCCGGTTCATGGATTGAATGGGAACGCTGGGCCGATCCTGTCCGCCACCGCGTTCCTGCCAGTATACCGCCGCCCGAAATCGCTATTCAGGCACGATTACGATCTTTCCGAAATGCTGCTTGGCCTGCATGCGTTCGTGGGCCGCTCGCACGGCACTCAGGGGGAAGGTCTCGTCCAGGACTGGCCTGAGGAGTCCGCGCTCGAAGAATCGCAGCACGTCATGGAGTTCGCCCATCGTTCCCATGTAGGAGCCGTGCAGGCTCAGATGCTTGGCAAACAGGTGCCCCAGGTTGAGCTTTGTCTCGAAACCCGTTGTCGCTCCGCAGGTTACCAATCTGCCTTGGCTGGCAAGCGAAGCCGTAGCATGGCCAAACGTCGCCGCGCCCACATGCTCAAAGACCAGATCGACACCTCGTCGAGCGGTGATTCGCCTGACCTCGTCCTTGATGGACTGGCGGTAGTGATCGACCACATGGTCGGCACCCAGCTGCTTCGCCATTTCCAGCTTTCTGTCGCCTCCGGCGGTCGCGATCACCCGGCAATGGTGCAACTTCGCGATCTGGATCGCGGCACATCCGACGCCGCTCGATCCGCCGATGACCAGAACGTCCTCCAGCATCCGAAGGCCCGCGATACCGACCAGCATGTGCCAAGCGGTCAGGAACACCAGCGGCACCGAGGCGGCTTCCTCGAAGCTCAGTTCACCGGGGACGGGAAGCGCATTGGCCTCCGGAATCGCCACGTATTCGGCGTTCAGGCCCGGGTAGACGGCCCCGAACAGGCCATAGTCGGGGGCGGCGTTGTCGCGGCCGTGGGCCGTTTCGTAGCCGCTGCCCATCGTCCGGCCCGGACCGACGAGAATCCGGTCGCCGACCCGGCGCCTCGAGCACAGGCTTCCGATCTCCACCACCTCTCCCGCGGCATCGCTGCCCAGAACCCACGGGAACGTCAACTGCAGGTTCGGGAGGCCGCCCCGGACCCAAAGGTCCAGATGGTTCAGTGAACATGCGCGTACCCGAACCAGCACCTCGTTGGCCTTGACCTGCGGAACCGGAGCGTTCTCGTAACGGATCACTTCGGGGCCACCGCACTCGTGAATTCGTGAAACCTTCATGGGGAATGACCGGAGACCAGCCCCCATTATGCTGGACTCTTGCATGGAAGGGCGGGAACAGCCGCTGAGATGGCCTGCGGTGCGCCGGGAACAACTGAAGGCAGCCCTGCGCCAGGGCGGCAGGTACACCCGCATTAGGCGCTGCATCGAACCCTCGTTGCAATTCCGCAGGGCGCAATCCAGAATCCCTTGGCGGGGCAGGTGCTACGGGAGTGGTTCCTGCTTTCGAGCGAGGAAGAAGCCATGGCCGACGGGGCCGAGCAGATCGTGCGTGGGTACGAGGTGCGGTGGGGGATATGGATCTGCTCTTCTCGATGCACAAGCCGTCACGCGCATCTAAGGACCCACGGTTACAGCGTATGGAGTAGCGGGAGAAGTACTTGGTCTACGATGCGATCATTGGGAAGTGGATGCTCAGCCTGGACCGCTTCAACCGCGACTGGCCCGGCACGCCCGCCGTGGAAGTGCTTACTGATTTACCGGGCGCGAGGCGATCGGCTGTGTGGTCCCCAACGAGTGCGCGGGATCGAGTTCGCGCTTTTGCTCTACGATGAGCGCCTCGCCCGTTGCGTCGAACCCGTTCGCGTATAGTATGAAGGGGCAGATTCATGGGTAGTGGCGCGGAACCGTTCACCCTTCCCGATTGGCGGGTGGAGCAACTGCGCCTGTCTGCCTTTCCCGACACAGGGGAGACGACCAGGCTTGCCCGCGGGTGGTGGATTGCAGTTACGGATTCGGAGCCCGACAATGTGGTCGAGGAGCCTCGGAATCGCTCGGTGAGGTTACAGGGGAGACTTGCTGAGGCACCGTTGTGCATGATCGCCGGCGAAGGCCGTCTTGATATCAGACGATTCTTCGAAGGGCTTGCACTTTCGCCGCCGCTGCCAAAGTTCGATGACGCGATCAGAACCTTCGTCCAGTTGGCAATCAGATGGCTCAACCTGGACACGGTCCCTCCGATCAGGAGACTCGCCTTCGGTGCCGTTGTGATAAAGCCTTCAGTTGAGCTCGCAGACTGCCGCGAAGTGCTGCGTGGATACTTGCCGTCGATAGACCTAGAGAACACAGAGCTTCGGGACTTTCTGTACCAAGTCAATCGCCGTCGATTCTCAAAGGTCATCGACAATCTTGAGGTCAATCGCCTGATGAGGTGGTCGATACACTGTGCCGAGGACATAGACTTCAGCCCTGCAACAGGGGACGTAGTTCGCAAGAGGGTTTTCGTTAGCCGATTGGAGGTAGACATAAACTCGGCCCAAGAGCACAGTGGCAGATTGAACTCTGATCGCCGTGCAATGCTGTTCGAGGAGTTCGTGGGTCTAGCTGACCAGATAGCTCGGAAAGGAGATCATCCATGACCAGTTCCTATACAGGTATGGCTGATGAGTACGATGAAGTGCTGGGCTTCGGCGAGCTGAACCAGTGCTCACCCCGCTTCGAAGGCAGTCCCAATAGCATCTGCATCCTGTATCGGGCCTGCGACTCCGCGACGAACACAAGCCGACAATTTTGCTTTCCATCCTTCCTGAAATGGCATTGGACTTATGCGATAAGGTCGGACACAAAGTCCACTTTTCATTTCGAAGTATCTGATGTTCATTCACGTGTCATCAGCGATGAGGACGTTGAGATGTTCCTGCGATTGCGTGATCAGTGGCATGTGGAGAGAATCGGAGCACTATCTTCCATGGCAGAGATCATCGCATGCCCTTCATACTTGCGGATCATTGGCATGGGATGGAGAGCGGTCCCGCTGATTATCGAGCAGTTAGAGCGTGAGGGCGATAAGCCCGATCACTGGTGTGCCGCGCTGGAAGCTGTGACTGGCGAGGATCCGGTCCCCGAAGACGATCGAGGCGATTGTGTCCGCATTGCGCAAGCATGGATCGATTGGAGCAGAAATAGAGTTGCATGCCCTTTCCCAACCTCAACGACACCAACCATCAGATCACCAGCGAAAGTACACCGCGCTACAACTGTATTGCCTGGGCTGCGCGAGACAACGTAAGGTGGTGGTGGCCTCCTAGCGGCCGGACGTCACGTAGCTGTTGGCCGCCTGGTGTGCCATGTGAACCGACACTCGTGGCATTCATCGAGGCATTTCGAGTGCTTGGGTACGAGGAGTGCGAGGACGACTTCTTGGAGGAAGGATGTGAAAAGATAGCACTATATGCAGACGATAGCGGTACGCCGACTCACGCAGCTCGGCAGCTAACTGACGGGACGTGGACCAGTAAACTCGGCATGAAAGAAGATATTGTGCATGCTACTTTGGACAATTTGAACGGACCACTATACGGTAGATCCGTGTGGTTCATGCGAAGGCCTAGCGGCATGCTATCGGGGCGTGAAAGAGAGCATTCCTCGTAGTATGAACGGAACATTCTCTGTACATCCAAGTGCGAATCCGTGGGGCATAAGACTCCGAGGTGGCGATCAAGTGATCGGCACCGTACGGCGGAGAACGCGGAAAATCAGAGAGGGAGTTTTCGTCATGAAGTGGTCCAGAACACGATCCGGATGGCTGAGAAGAAGGGCTGAACAGGCCAACCGCAAGCTGGATGACAACCCCTTCACCGTCAGCACGGGACCGGGGTCGGGAGGTCGAGTCGAAGCTGGGCAAAGGGACCAGCAGTGTAGGCTGTCGGCTCAGGAGACGCCATCTGGGTTGTTGGGGACTGTGGCGCAACTAGTGGTTCTCGCCAGAATTGCTTCAGTTCCGTAAAGGCCGGCCCTTGCAACCCCCTCGTTCCGCTGTGCGCGACGGTCGGTCGGCACCAGCAGATTCTGATAGGCATGTTGCGGACCCCGACTCCCTCCATGCTCTGAGGTCACCTCGTGGCCACCTCCCCTTTCTACCTCGGGCCCGACCCTCCGCGCGAGCAATCGCCAAAGGTTGTCTGCCGACGCATTCCGCCACACCAAGAGCCTTGTCCGCTTCCGGCCCTGCGAATGGGCCCGGCCATGGCCGGCGCAGGAGTAAGCCCCCCTGGTGCTCCAAGCACTTTCCCTCGTTCCAAGCGTTCAATGCCTCCTTTTGGATCAGCATGAATACGGGTCCTCCTTCCAGGTGCCCCGAGTCCCACCCACCAATTCCCGGATTATGGAGCGGGCCAGCAGGTTGCTCTTTGGTGCCGGGTTCGCGATGCTGGAGACAGATGAGCGTCCGGGACCTCGCGAATCGGGTACTGACAGCCACCCCGGGCTCACCAGCCTTCGCACGGGCTTCGCAGGAACTAGCACGCCTCGCATTCTGTGGCGACGCGGACATTGCGGCTGCGGCATCCAGAACTGTGTTCGCTGAGATCGTTGAGTGGTGGTCGGACCAGTTCGAGCCGAATCTCTGTGATGCATACTCGGCCTTCATGTGTGAGGTGCTGTATGCCACGGGGTCGCCTGTCGCGGATGCTCTTGCGGAGTCCGGGTACCCTACGCCAGCGGATCTGGCCCGAAGATATCACCGAATCCGAACCGGCCTTCAAAGAGCGCCCCTGTCCCGGGCACAGGTCAAGCGGGTAGTTGTCCTCTCCCGGGTCACATTGGGAGCTGATGTTGCCGTAACAAGTACCGTGATTCGTGCCGCATTGTCCGCATTTCCGAACGCACGAGTGGACCTTGTCGCGCCCGAGAAGAACATCGCCCTGATCGGTGCTGACACGCGAGTCCACGGGCACCCGGTCCGGTACGTCCGCGACGCACTGCTGGGTGACAGGCTGCGTAGCTGGCTGGCGGTCCGAACCGCAGTTACCGAGAGCATCACGCACCTTGATGCTGCGGAGTGGATTCTTGTTGACCCGGACAGCCGGCTGAGCCAGCTCGGCATGCTGCCGATTGTAGACGACCGCTACTGCCACTTCTTTGAGAGTCGTTCGGGGCTGGGTGGGTCGACGAAGTCACTGGGGAGGCTCGCGGCGCAGTGGTGCGGGGCGACCTGGCAGATTGATGCCGATCAGATCATGCCGTTCGCCAGAATCAGTGCTACCGCCGACGGTCTGGCCCGGGCACTGGGCGCTCGGAGGGGGCAACGGGTGGCCACGGTGAGCTTCGGTGTGGGAGGGAAGGAGTCCAAGCGTCTCGGGGCGGGGTTCGAGGACAGCTTGCTCGAATCGCTGCGGAACAGGGGCTACTGCGTGGTACTCGATTGTGGAGCCGGCAAGGCGGAGGCCGACGAGACGGCTGCTCGGTTCCGAGCGTTTGCCGGCTCGAAGCTGCATCGCGACGAGCGGGATGCCGCCGAAGCCGAACTCGCAGAACTGATCACATGGAAAGGCAGCCTGGCGGGGCTCGGCCAGCTAATCTCATGCTCCGACGTCTATATTGGGTACGATTCCGCTGCGGCCCATCTCGCGGCAGCCTGCGCCGTTCCTGTTGTTTCCGTCTTTGCCGGAGCTCCGAGCGATCGCTTCAGGATGCGGTGGACCCCGTTTGGCCCCGGCCAGGTCCGCGTGATCCCGGCAGGCAGGTCGTCGAGCTCCGCGTCGGTGCTGGTACAGGTCGAAGCTGCCCTCGCTGGAATCGAGCGGGCGTCGAACGTCGAGTAGCATGATCGGAATCGACGCCGGCAACTGCTTCGACCGTCCTCCGACCGGAATCGCTGTCTACGCCCGTAACTTGACGTCGCATCTCGCTCGGGCCTATCCGGATCAGGATTTCGCGTGGTTCTTTCGCAGCAACCGCTACTTCCGGTCCCTCGGTTCGCGCCTTCCACCGAACGCCAGGAGACGCCTCCTCGAGGAACCCGCGATGCGTTTGGCCGTGCGCCAACTGCGGTTGTTTCACGGTCTGAACCAGCGCCTGGCTATGAGCCTTCGGGTACCCGCCGTCGTTACGTACCACGATCTCTTTGCGATCACCGGGGATTTCTCCACCCGGGAGTTTCGCGAGAGGTTTGCGAGGCTCGCCCGTGAGACAGCTGAGCGTGCCGACCACATCATTGCGGTCTCGAGGCACACGGCCAATCAGGTTGCCAGTCGACTCGGTTTCCCGCAATCGCGCATCACGGTGGTTCACCACGGCATTGGGCCGATGCGCACACCCTCGCCGACACGCCGACACGCGATTCTCTGCCGCCTCGGCGTAACTCGACCGTTCGTGCTGCATGTGGGCACACTGCAACTCCGCAAGAATGTCGAACGGATCGTGTCCGCATTCGAAGCGGCCGGCGGCTCGTGCCGCCTGGTTCTGGCCGGTTCATGCGGCTACGGTGCCGACCGGATCCTCGCACGGATCGAGCGGAGCTCAGCCCGTGATCGCATTCTGCTGGTCGGACATGTGAGCGACGATGTGCGCGCCACCCTCTACGCATCCGCTGAAGCGCTCCTGTTTCCATCGCTTGAGGAGGGGTTCGGCTTGCCAGTCGCGGAAGCCTTGTCCGTCGGGCTGCCGGTGATCGGATCAACTGTCTCCGCGATTCCTGAGGTGGCGGGGGATGCCGCCCTGCTCGTTGACCCGCTCGACACGGACGGGATAGCCGGCGCATTGGAACGAGTGCTGCACGACAGTACCCTTCGCGAAGAACTGCGTCGCAAGGGGCGGGTACGGGCCACTCGGTTCAGTTGGGAGCGATGTGCGGCGGAAACTTGGGCCGCCTACGAGACCTGCCTGAAACATCATGCTTCGACGTGACGGAGACCGCGGTCGGCTACCGGGCCCGTCGCCGGCGTATCGCGGACAGCAACCCCTCCAGGTCGGGACAGATTGTCAGACGAACCCGCCATGCGATGCCTGTCGCCATGGGCTCCCGCGACGGTCGGTCTTCACGCGGACTCATGTCATAATGACTTGATATCGGTGGTGCTGGCCGCTTCGAATCGGCCACGCCTGCCAAGTGTGCTCCCAACCGCCGAAGCAGTGAGCGTTCGAGGATACCGTAATGGCCACCAAGCGTGAAGCTGCGAATCTCAAGGCACCTTCGCAGCAGGGTGTGCCGCTGTCCCGGCAGTTGACCCCGGTGGTGCTCGCGTGGTTGATTCCCGGAGCGGGGCACTTTCTTCTGAAGCGCCAGTTGCACGGCATCATCCTGCTCGCCACCATCGCCGGAATGTTCCTGACCGGCATTCTCATGCAGGGTCGAATGTTCGTGCCGTCGAGCGGCGACCTGTTCACAATGGTAATGACGTACGGCGGTTTCTTCGGGGATCTGTGCAACGGTCTGCTGTATTTCCTGACGGTCAACGGACTCGGTTACCACCAGGAAGCCCTTCCTGGGGCCGTCCACGACTACGGAACCAAGTTCATCGTCTGCGCCGGCCTGCTCAATCTCCTCGCTGTTGTCGACGTGTACGAGATCGCCGGCAGCAAGAAGGGCAATGCGTGATGTTCAACCCGTCCCACCTACAGGCAGCGATCCTGTTTGCGCTGTTCGCCTCGGTTGTGATGGGCATTGTCGGCCGGTCGACCGATCGGGAACGGATTTCCTACGGACTCTACTGCTTCGCGTACTTCCTTGGTGCGATTTTCGTGCTGGGCTGGTTGATGCGAATCGGACATGGCTAGTGTCGGGTCGCCCAGACAGGCGGCGAACGGGCATCGCGTTCTACGATTTCGACGGAACGCTGGTTTCCGGCAACGTCGTCACTCGCTACGCCCGGCTGGCCCGGAGGCATCCCAATCCGGCTCAGGCTCGATGGCGATACGGAAGAGCGCTTCTGGGCGTACCGCTGTGGCTGGCCCTCGACCTGGTTTCACGCCGTGCGTTCAATGTGGTGTTTTTTCGGCAGTACCGCGGGCTGGACGAAACCTGGTTGCGGTCGGAGGCAAGGGAACTCTTCGCGGACACGATTCGGAAGGAGCAGTTTCCGCATGCACTGCAACGGGTAGCACTTGATCGGGCGGCTGGGTTCCTCACAGTGCTGGTCAGCGGTGGACTCGACTTTCATCTCGAGGCGGCCAGGGAGTACTTCGGCTTCGACGACCTGCTGGCGAATCGTCTGCGGTTTCTCGACGGGAAGGCGACAGGCGATGTCTTGTCTCCGTTGTTGGCCGGCGACGAGAAGGCCACGGTCATTCAGCGCTATGCGGCCACTCTCGGATTCGACATGCAACAGGCCCGGGCCTACTCGGACAGCGCCTCGGATATTCCTATGCTGCAATGCGTGGGCAACCCGGTGGCGACGAATCCGGACCGGCGCCTGAGACGGGTGGCGCTCTCCAGCCGGTGGGAGATTCTCGACCTTCGGCGATCATCGACTCCCCAGCCTTGACTGTTCATGCCATCACGTCGCGGCTGACCTTCCCATCCGCGATCCGGAATTCGGGATCGGCCACCGAAGAAGCCGTCCGGTGCCTAACGGTGACGTTCGGTGCGAAACGGGTAGACTCATGGAAGCCATGAGTGGCCACGACGTCGGTCCGGGTTCGCCCGCAGGGACGGTTTTCGGGGATCCCGCCCCGAATGCTGTCGGACGGCTCGCCCTGGTCTCGCACGAGCAGTGTGTTCGCGAACTGAACGGCTCATCCACGGAGCGACTCCTTTGGTACGGCGAAGATCTGATCCGGGTGCGCTTCCCCCCGGGTTCCCGGGTCGTTTACCCGAAGCCCACCATTCCCGGCCTGAAGGACCGGAACGCCGCGATTCGGTATGCCCTCAATCACCCGGAAGAAGCCGATCCGTTGCAGGCGCAGTTGCGGCCAGGGATGCGGGTCACCATCGCCATCGACGACATCTCGCTTCCTCTGCCGAAGATGAACCGGCCGGATCTGAGGCAGTCAGTCCTGACCCACCTGCTTGCGACTCTCGAGGACGCAGGCGTTCACGATCTCGAGATCGTGATCGCCAATTCATTTCATCGACGGATGGAGCCGTTCGAGATCCGCTGGAGCGTAGGCCGCGAGATTTTCGACTCCTACTTTCCCCATCGACTGTACTGCCATGACGGCGAGGACCCTGACGGGATGGTTGAACTCGGCGAGACCGAACTCGGCGAGAAGGTGCGGATCAATCGGCGAGCGGCAGAATCGGACTTGCTGATCTACGTGAACATCAACCTGGTTCCGATGGACGGCGGGAACAAGTCGGTGGGGGTGGGGTTGTGCGATTACGAGTCGCTGCGGGCCCATCACAATCCGGAAACCATCCGGGCGTCGGATTCCTATTTCGACCACACGCGATCGCCTCTCACGGAATCCTGCAACCGCATGGGGCGGATCATCAACCGGACCCTCAACGTCTTCCACATCGAGACGGTCGTCAACAACCAGATGTTCGATCCCAGGATGGAGTTTTTCGTCAAGCCGGAGGACGAGTGGAATGTCGTGGACAAGCTCTCGTTCCGAACAGCCCAGATCGGTCTGCGCGCCCTGCCGAGGACGACGAAGCGGAGGCTGTTGTTCTCCATCCCCGCACCGTACGCAATGATCGCGGTCCACGCTGGTGCGACCGATGCAGTCCACGCCAAGACACTCGCCTACAACTACCAGCAGTACTGTGTTCCGGTCGAGGGTCAGTCGGACGTTGTCGTACTGGGTATCCCGTTCATTTGCCCCTATAACGTGCACGCACCGATGAACCCCCTGCTGGTGCGGTGCCTGGCGCTCGGGTACTTCTTCAACATGTACCGCGGAGCACCAATCGTGAAGAGGAACGGGGTGTTCATTCTCTCGCATCCGCTCTACAACGAGTTCAGCCACGCCCATCATGCCGCCTACCACGAGTTCTTCCACCGCTGCCTTCCCGAGACCCGGGACTCCGACGCGCTGCAGCGGCGTTATGAGGAAGAGTTCGCGAAAGCCCCCGAGTACATTGACCGGTACCGCAACGGCTTCGGCTACCACGGGGTCCATCCCCTCTATATGTGGTATTGGGCCGAAAACGGCGCGCATCATTGCGGCCAAGTGATCGTCATTGGCGCGGAAGACAGGATAGCCGCGCGCGTAATGGGCTGGGAATGCGCCGATTCGCTGGACCAGGCGATCGAGATGGCGGAGAGCTACCTGGGCAGAAAGCCCTCGGTTACGCACCTCCACATCCCGCCGATCAACATGGTCGATGTCACGCCTTGAGCGTCGCATCGATGGTGCTTGCCCGCGTCACGGTCGGCTGCACTGTCCGCGGCACTGGTTGCCCTGAATCCCGCCTGTCGACTGGCCCGTGCTGCGATGGCTGAGGCGGGCTGGCTGGTCGGGCGCACGTGCCGGACAGGGCCCGAGTAGCGGGCCGTGACCAGAATGCCGGGTGAACCGCGGATGGGACTCACTGGATATCGAGATTGCGTTTCTGGTTCCATCCCCTGGGGTGAACGTCGGTAAGAGGACGTGGCAGCGAACGAGGCCGCCCGGACGCCGTAGCTGCCGGCACTCGGTCACGGTCTGCCCCAACGGTTCGCATAGGTGGTGCTCAGGCGGAGGGAATCGCGAATCGAGCCTGCTGGCTCCGAACCTTTGTGCCTGCCGACTGCCACCTGTCCTGCCCTCCGGATCCGCACGGCCCGATAGAAATTCTTGATTGGGTTCATCCCTGCGCCATTGGGGCTGCCAAAGCTGCACAGAATGGCTTAACGGTGCTCGGACGTTGCGTCTCGACTGATGGACGAATCAGGCAGTTCGCTGCAGGGTGACCCCGGAGCCGATTGTGTCGCAGCCCGTGAGGAACTTGCGTTTCGCGAGTTCATTGCGGCCAGAAAGGGAGTGCCTGTAGCAAACGATCGAAAGGGAGTGTGCAGATGAACAAGACAAGACCTATCCACCTCATACTGCTGTCAATGCTGGTCCTGCCGTCCATTGCGTCGGCCCAGGATGGCATCGACACGGGAGACAACGCGTGGATCCTCACCAGCTCGGCACTGGTCCTGATGATGACCGGCCCGGGCCTCGCGCTGTTCTACGGCGGGCTGGTCCGCAAGAAGAACATTCTGGGAACCATGATGCAGTCCTTCGCGATGATGGCGATGATGACTCTCTTGTGGGCGTTGTACGGGTACAGCCTGTCCTTCGCCAGCGGGAATGCCTTCATCGGCGGATTCGACCACGCCTTCATGAGTGGCGTCGGGGCGGAGCCGAACGGCTCGATCCCGCACCTGACCTTCATGGTGTTCCAACTCATGTTCGCCATCATCACGCCGGCGCTCATCACCGGGGCGTTCGCCGAGCGCATGAAGTTCTCGGCGATGCTGCTGTTCCTGGCGCTGTGGGGAACGGTTGTGTACTTCCCGATGGTCCACATGGTGTGGGGCGGCGGGTTTCTGAGCGGCGACGGGGCGCTTCCGACGCTCGATTTTGCGGGCGGAACCGTGGTCCACATTTCGTCGGGGGTTTCAGCCCTGATCGTGGCCATCTATCTTGGCAAGCGGCTCGGATATCCCTCGGAACGGATGCGACCGCATAACCTGACGCTGGCGTTCATCGGGGCGTGCCTCCTCTGGGTCGGCTGGTTCGGCTTCAACGCCGGTAGCGCCCTTGCGGCCGACGGGCTGGCCGCCGCAGCTTTCGTCAACACCCATTTCGCGGCCTCCGCCGCAGTCGCTGGATGGCTCCTGGTCGAATGGCTTCGCGACGGGAAGCCGAGTTGCCTGGGCGGGATCACCGGGGCCGTGGCCGGCCTGGTTGCGATCACCCCGGGCTCCGGTTTTGTCGGTCCGATGGACTCGATACTCATCGGCCTGATCGCCGGCGTCATCTGCTACTTCTGTGTCGCCGTGGTCAAGGCCAAACTGCAATACGACGATTCGCTCGACGCTTTCGGCGTCCACGGAATCGGTGGCACCGTCGGGGCCGTCCTGACCGGCGTCTTCGCCCGCGAAGCGGTTGGCGGAGCCTCCGGGCTGATCGAGGGCAATTCGACGCAGTTCATCAACAACATCGCGGGAGCGCTGGTGACCTGGATCCTCGCGGCGGCCGCGACCATCGTGATTCTGAAAATCGTGGACCTCCTGGTCGGCATTCGCATCTCCGAATCCGAAGAACACACCGGACTCGATGTCACCCAGCATGGTGAGGAAGCCTACCAGCTGTAAAGAGCTAGAATGAGGAGAAACTTGTCATGAAGAAGATTGAAGCAGTCATTCAACCCTTCAAGCTGGATGATGTCCGAGAGGCCCTCAAGGCAATCGGCATTGATGGAATGACCATCTATGATGTCCGTGGCCACGGTCGCCAGAAGGGTCACAAAGAGGTGTACCGCGGTCAGGAATACGAGGTGGATCTCCTCCCCAAGGTCAAGGTCGAGGCTATCGTGCCCAGCGACCGCGTTGACGAGACCGTCGGAGCCATCGTGGAGTCGGCCCGCACCGGAAAGATTGGTGACGGCAAGGTCTTCATATCCGACGTCGCGGCAGCGATCCGAATCCGCAACGAAGAACGGGACGACGACGCCCTCTAGGCTGAAGGGTCCGTCCCATCCATGGCCTGCCGGTTCCCGGATTTCCTTCCGGTACCGGCAGGCCCAGTTGTTTCTGTTCCCCGATCACTGGTGTCCACTGGTTGAAGCGCCCAATGAACGGACTCGCGACTCATCACGTGCAGCAGATGGAGCGGATCAGTTCCGACTTCTTCGATGACGGGGATGGCTTACGGGCCGTGGCGCGCCGAACCGACACCGTCGACGACATCGTCGGCGAACGGTTTCGCGAGGAGTTCGGAGGGGCGGAAGGCGGCGTCGCTGCGGTCGCGGTAGGAGGTTACGGCCGCTGCGAGATGTTTCCGCACTCCGATGTCGACCTGCTTCTCCTCTTCAGCAGGGCGCGTGAGGCCGAGCAGCAGCGGGAGAGAATCGCCAGGCTTCTCACGACGCTCTGGGATTCGAAGCTCCGCGTGTCCCACTCGGTGCGCGACCCGCGCGAATGCGCGAAGCTGATGACCGACAATGCGGAACTGCACATCAGCCTGCTCGACACGCGCTTCGTCGCCGGCGACAGGGACTTCTTCAAGAACTTCTGCCGAACCACCCTGCCACGGTTCTTTCTGAGGGAGCAGAAGGCGATTCAAAGGATGCTGTCCGAGACCGCGCGGAGGCGGCACGGGAGGTTCAGTCGGACGATCTACCATCTGGAACCCGACATCAAGGAGAGCCCCGGCGGCTTGCGGGACTACCATCTCGCCTGCTGGATGGCGCAACTGGAGAACGTCGAGCAAGACCGGATTCCATGGAGTGAAGAGCACCTGCCGCGCCAGCGGGGTTGGGACATCGACGAAGCGAAAAAGTTCCTGTTTGCCGTTCGTTGCTACCTGCATTTCTACTTTGGGCGCGACAAGAATCTGCTCAGCTACGACATGCAGGATGCCATCGCCTACGCCAGCCGGGAGCAGCTCTTCTCCGGTGGTCGCGATTCCGTCGACCTGATGCGGTCGTACTTTCGCAATACGAGACAGATGTACGGACTCGCACTGCGGCTGATGGAGGAGTCGGCCGCTCCGTCGAATGCGCTGTTGAAGATCCTGCGAGGGAGAACGTCGCGCCGGTCCAACCGCGACTTCAGCGTAAGCAAGGGCAAGGCGTACTTCCAGGATCCGCGCGCTCTGGAGTCGACACCCGCATTGGCCCTTGGGGCGTTCGAGTTCTTCGCCCGCCACGGCATCCCGCCGGCGCGGCAAACCGAGTTGCGAATCCTCGCCAGACTCCCGCAGTTGCGGCAGCACTTCGCAGCCGAGGGTGCCTATTGGCCGCAGTTCCGCCAGATTCTGTTGCTGCCCCATGCCTATCGGGCGCTGGAAGGAATGCGGGACTGCGGTCTGCTGTCCGCCGTGCTTCCAGAGTTTGAACTGATCGACTGTCTTGTCATTCGCAACGTTCACCATCGATTCACCGTCGACCAGCACACTCTGGCCACTGTTCGCGTGCTGAAGGACCTGCCCGGAGCTTCCGACCCGATCGACGCTCGCTTCGCCAGCCTCCTGAGTGAAATCAGCGGTGCCGACCTGCTCTATCTGGCGTTGCTGTTCCACGATACCGGCAAGGGGGTCGAGGGCCGTCCCCACGACGAAGCGAGCGCCGAGCTGGCGGAGACAGCGATGCGTCGCATTGGCGTGACGGGCGTAGAGGACCGCGAAACGGTTCTCCATCTCGTGAGGCATCACGGAGCCATGTCGGTAGTGATGACGAAGCGCGACATTAGCGAGACGGCTGTGCTGGACGAGTTCAAGGGCCAGATCAAGACGGTTGAGCGACTGAGGCTGCTGACACTCATGACCTATGCCGACAGTTCGGCCGTCAATCCGGTCTCGAAGGGCAGTTGGAGAAAGACCCTGCTCTGGCAGCTCTACCTGGGAGTCTTCGCAGCATTCCAGCGGGATCACGAGGACCGCCGAATCCAGCCAGGGACAGAAGGCGACTGCCTGGGGCTGGCACGGTCGGAAACCGAAAGGTGCCAATTGAGGGACTTTCTGGGTGGATTTCCCGAGAGGTATGTCGTCACCCGGGAGCCCGGGCAGATACTGGAGCAGTTTCGGATGGCAAGTGCACTGGACCGAGGCCAGGCGGGGGTTAGTTCCCGTCAGGTCGACGGTGCCCTTGAGGTCGTCGTGCTGGCCCCGGAGAGGCCCCTCCTGTTCGCTTCCCTGTGCGCGGCGATCGCGAGTCTGGGATTCAACATCCAGCAGGCGGAGGCGTTCTCGAACGAGAACGGGATGGTCCTTGATACATTTCGAGTCACGGACGGCCCGGCTGCGGCGTCTTCCGAGGTGGACGCAGCAGAACTTGCAGGTTTCGAGCAGCGCTTGCGCCGGGTCGCCGAAGGCAGTCTGGATGGCGACGAGTTACTGCGCAAGCGCCGGGGCCTTCGGTACCAGCGACGCGGATCGGTGGAAACTCGGGTATCCTTCGACAACATCACATCCTCCAGGGCGACGATCTTCTACGTCCAGACTGCAGACCGGGTCGGTCTGCTCTACGATCTTGCCAGTGCCTTCTCCGAGCATGGGTGCGAAGTCGACCTGGTGCTGTGCGAAACGCAAGACCAACGCGTGAACGACGTATTCTATGTCCGAATGGATGTCAGGAAGCTCCCAGAGGAGTCCTGCGCAACAGTGAAGCAGTCACTGGTCGACGCCTGCGAGAGGCCAAGTCGCCGGTAGGCCTACGAGCGGCGTTTCATCCGACAGCTACTCCGCTTCATCGCCGTAATAGATTCGGTCGACAACCTTGACGGCGCTTCGCAGGAAATCCGGGCGGTCCACCGTCAGCGAGTGCGCCCCCGCCTCCAGGGCAAGCGTTGCCGCAACCGCCAGCGCGGCCAATCGTTCACTGGCGCTCGACCGGATCGATTCCACTAGAAAGCGCTTGCCCGCCAGATCAGCGTGCAGCCCCTGTCCACGGGGAGCGAGTCCGCCCAGGGAGCGGATCAGGGTGAAATTCTCATGGCCGCGCTTTCCATGCTCCAGGCCCGGCTCCAGGACCACCCTCCTCGGTTCGATACCGGCCTTGTGGGCACGGAGCAGGGAAGCCCTGAGATCGCTTCGGACGTGCTCCACCAAGCGCGTCAACGGTTCCAGATGGGGCCATTGGGAGGGAGTTCCGCGGACGTGACCGAGGATCAGGCCAGCGTCGGTTTCGTTCACTGCCGGCGCCAGTTTCGTATCGAATGCCAGCCCAGTCAGATCATGGACGATGGAAGCGCCAAGGTCGACCGCCTTGCGAGCCGTTTCAGCATTCGATGTCATCACGCTGATGCGAACGTCCAGCCTCGGCACCAGCTTGCGCAGGACCGGCACCAAGAGACGCAGTTCGTCGTCCGCTGACGGAATGGTGCTGGTCAGCAACCGCGGACCGGGATTGATCTCGACGATATCAACAGTCTCCGCCTCCAGCGCGAGTGACGCATCCAGAACGAATGCCGGGTCGGCCCGGTTCGTACTGTCACCGGCAACGAGATCAATACGCCCTGTGAGCAACGTGTTGACTCCGAGCGTGAGCTCCTCGCCCATGACACGCCAGAGTGCACGTGTGCGCCTGAATGCCATGCCCTAGCCGAACTCGAATCCAGCCGTCGCGAACACGCGTCCGGAAGGCACTCTCTTCGCGATTCCACCCGACGCCGTATGAACCATTCGGGTCAGCCGCCGAGACGGCTGGAATCGGAAAGTCGCAGCCAGGCGGGCGGCAGAGCTGTTGTCGAGCGACATGTCCCAGTATGCAGGTTCGTGATCGTGTCCCTCAAGGAGACGGGCTAGCAGCGACTCTGCGGCGACTTCCGAAACCGCCACGCACGGGCCCACGAACCACGCTTCGGAGCCGGGTCTGCCAAGGGCGAAACCGGATTCCGACTGGACTCCGTCCACCGAAGGGTCGGCTGCCAAGTCCTGCATCAATGCCCAGCGGTCGAAACCGCAGGCGCTTCGGTCAAGGGCCGCATGCGTCTCGTCGAGTACGATTGGCGGATACTTGGCAATGCGCCGGCTCTCGCGAGTCTGCGGGTGCCGTTCCCAGCGTTCGATCCGATCTTCGTCCCGGAAGCCCAAGGCTCTGTAGAGCGGATGCCCCATATCGGTGGCATCCAGTCTGGTGGTCTTGATGCCATGATTGCGAACCCACGCCATAGCGTGCTCCATCAGCCCCCGAGCGACGCCCCGGCGGCGGAACTCCGGCAGCACCAGAACCATGCCAATCCACGCAAGGTCGGCGGAATGCAGAAGCGCAGTGGTGGTGCCCACCACCACTCCCTGTCGCTCGTCGACGAAGCATCCGTCGGGTTCCAGGCGGAGCAGACGCAACCAGTCGGCTTCGGTCTGGTTCCATCGGGCGGCTTCCTTCAGGCGCATTGCGCCCTCGATGTCCGCGGCTCGCATTCGGCGGATCATTCGTAGCTACGATGACGCCGGACA
The DNA here is from genome assembly GCA_965205085.1 of Bryobacterales bacterium. Classification (GTDB taxonomy): domain Bacteria; phylum Acidobacteriota; class Terriglobia; order Bryobacterales; family UBA6623; genus VXMF01. The sequence continues at coordinate 805,745 of OZ242039.1, forward strand.
AACACCGTCGCGATTATCAGGAGGACGACTGCAACGACGGCAGTCCACACCATCGCAGTGTAGTCCCCGTCGTAGGCATGGGAACCGAACAGCGTGCTCAGCAAGAGAGCCGGCATTCGCGCCGGGACGCTCAGAGCGAGGAATATGTGGACCCGAATCGCGGTCAGACCCGCTCCGTAGCTCATCGCGTCCTTGGGCATTCCGGGGAGAAGGAAAAGCACGAACATCGCCAGTCTGCCGTTGCGCGACCGAAGGCGACGGTCCACATCCGCGAGGCGGTCCGCACCCAGTATCCGTTGCACGACGGGCCGCCCCAAGGCCCGGGCTATGCCGAAATCGGCAGCCGAGCCCAGCAAAATGCCGATGATCGAGTACAGGAAGCCCCACCAGGCACCAAAGACGTAACCGGCGGCGACCTGGGTAATCTCGCCCGGAATGGCGAAGATCACGACCTGCAGAAACTGAATCCCGATACAGATAAGAGGACCGGCGGCACCCTGACTCCGCATCCAGTTCACCAACTGGCGACGGTCGGCAAACACTCCTAGCCATCCAAGTCGCCACGCCAGCAGGATGGTGGCCGTGAGAACTACCACGGCGACTGCTGGCCAGACCCAATTCTGCGTCTGACTCTGGTGAGTCGTCGGCTCGACCGAATCCATTCCGTATTCTATCGACTATGACCATCCATGAGCCAATGACTCTCGCAACGGACTATGCCTTGGGGCTGGTTTGTGTGGCATTGGCGATTCGGCTGTTTCGATCAGGACGGGATCCAAGCAGATTGTGCTGGTCCGGCGCTCTAGCGGTCTGCGCAGTATCTGCCTTTCTGGGAGGCACTTATCATGGCTTTCTCCCGTACCTGGATGCTGCGTCGCAGACAACGCTCTGGGCGGCAACCCTGATGGCTATCGGCTGCGCCGCATTCTGTGGCACGACTGCGACCGCCCGAGCCCACCTTGCACCACCTTGGCGTCAACGAGTCGAAACCGTCGCGACCCTTCAACTGGCCGCTTACCTGTTCGCAACGACACGGACTCATAACTTCCTCATCGCGATCATCGATTATTCGGTTTCGTTCGGCTTTGTCCTGATTGTGCATGCGGTCGTTTGGAGACGGACCAAGGCGGAGGCGCCGGGCTGGATCGTGGGTGGAGTGGCCATTTCGTTCGTGGCCGCCGGAATTCAGGCTGCGGGACTTGCACCCCACCCAGACTTCAATCACAACGACCTCTATCACGTCGTGCAGATCGTGGGTATGTGGATGCTCTATCGCGGTGCCCTAGGTATGTCGGTGCGCCTGTAAGCTTGAGTACGGACCCTCGAATTGGACCTCCCGCGATGCCTGCGGTGACAGACTTCGTTCGCCGGTTGCATTAGGGATGCCACAGCGGACGGAGGGATCGAATGTCCAGATTGGCCTATCGTGTGGGGAAACCACCATGTCTCGGATGTTCCGCCGTCTGCAATTCGATGACCGCTGCCAGATCCACGCCTTGCACCAACGGGGAGCCTCGGTCAGCGCAACCGCCGTTCAGATCCAGCACCACACGTCCACCGTCTGCCGCGAACCCCGGTGCAACGCCGATCCATCCGGCAATCAACCATCAGGAGACCCATCAACTTGCCCAACAGCGTCGGGAGCGGCTCACACAACTCCATCCAGCGACCTGGAACATCATCTGTGACCGACTCCAGAGCAACTGGAGCCCGAGCAGGTACCTAGTGTCCACCGTCAGAAATGTGTTGCCATTGGAACTGGGTTCTGGTGCCGTCGTTGCAGACTCGGGAGGCAGTGATGGCAAATCGTAGCTGCCTAGGTACTTTGGGTCCCGGACAACGGTCAGCAGGCGGAGGGGCACTTGACTTTGGGGCGGAGAAGCCATAGCAGGAAGTACTTTCCGGACGTCGAGGCCGTAGCGAGCCAGCCGCAGCGGAGCTTGGGCCTCCACAGCGGGAAACCTCCGTCGAGCGATGGGCCGGCGAAACCGCCGGCCCGCCACCGTACCCGCAGCCAGCGACGGCGCTCCGGACGGCGCAGCAGGGGTCAGCCCGGGCACCGGGGCACGAGGCTGCGCCAGAGGGTCCAGCCGGACCGGATTCAGAAGCACTGGCGCAAGTCTGCTGCCGGTGCGGCAAGGCCCTAGGGCGGGCGGATGTGGACGGTCGGCCGAAGCGGTGGCGGGTCTATGATCTCCCGGAACCCAAGCCGGAAGGGACCGAGCATCGAGCGTTTGCCTGTCGCTGCCGGCGATGCGGGCTCTCAACCCGGGCCGCCTTTCCGGAGGACGTGACGGCACCGGTGCAGTACGGGCCGCGCCTGGCGGCCACGGCGATCTACTTAAAGGACGCCCAGTTCGCCCGAGGAGCGGCTCACCCAGATCCTGCGGGACGGGTTCGGCGTGAGCCTGTGCTCCGGCACCCTGAACAAGCTGCGCCACAGGGCGGCGGAGGCCTGGGAGCCTTGTGTCGAGCGGATCCGGGAGCACCTCATAGCTTGCCCCGGGGTGAAGCACCTCAGCGAGACCGGTTTCCGGATCGGGGGACGAGGACAGTGGCTGCATGTACTGAGCAGCTACTGACCAACGAAGACCCCCAACCCTTTTTCTGGACCCAGAGCGCTGACGATATCCTGAAGTCACTGAAATCCTACTATGAAGGCATTTCTGGTGACGCACACTAGGCCGTCACCGGCCCGCGCAGGCTCCAGCCAGCGATCTGGTCCGGCCGCCTTATCGGGCCTGCTCCCGCTGCCGCCCTCGCGTAGCGCGTCATTGACAGCCCCACCCCGCCAGCAGTGCAACGATCTACTCCAAGGGCCTTTCCCCCGCTGTTGCGTTTCGATGTGCAATGGTCGCTACATCACGACGTACAACGAAGACCCGAACCCCTTGGTCTGGAGGAAGTCGACCGAGGCGATCCTCAAGAAGGTGAACCGAGCCCGGCAGTCCTTGCTCTCGACCACCACATAAGTACCACGATGAACAGTACCACGATGAACTGGACACTACGCTAGTTTCCCTCGACCAAGGACTGACTCGACTGGCCGCTGGTGGTCCGCGCTAGACTAAAGTCTGGCATGTTCGATACACACGCCATCGTCCGCAGCTTAACCGATGCCGAGTTGACGCCATTGCAGGCAGATGCGATCACGGCTGCCGTTCGCCAAGCAGTTGAACAGGGTGATCACGTGACGCCCGATATGCTTGAGGCCCGCCTTGCGGCGTTTGAACTGCGCCTGATCAAGTGGACAGTCGGGACCGGGATCGCGGTCGCCGGTATCGTGATCGCTTTCTTGCGGCTCGTCAGTTGAATCTGCTCGCGACGGCCCCCGGCGGACCTGCTCGGCCACTGCCACCAGCCCGTCACGCCGAGCTGTTCGGCTTGTCGCCCCAAACACTTCAGCCAACATCGCAGGGCATCCAATCACAGCGACACGTCGGTCTCGGCCACCCTGCAAGGACTCCCTGATGGCCCCTTCCGGTGCCTGAGGGCGGCGAAACGTTCCGCGCCGAATCCGCCGCCGCAGGATCTCGGCCAACCAACGCTCCACCTGATTCAACCACGAGGCACGGGTTGGCGGGAAGGGCAGGGAGTAGCGCGGTCGCCGTCGCAACCCGTTGTGGATCCGGTCTGTCTTGTGGGTCGCGTAGTGGTCGAGGATCCGATGTCCATCGTGGGTCTCTGGCACCGACTGGACCATCACCGCCAGGAACTTCTTGCACTCTACGGCGCGGTGGTGCCGGTAGCCCTTGCCGACCCCCTCACCGGTCGCGATATGCCGGGCCGCGAATAGATAGGTCGTCCCCTTGCGTTGGTAGTCGTGCGGCTGCCACTCGGGTACGCCTGGCCGGCATTGGCCAGACCCGCCGAGTGCGGGCCAGCGCCTGGATCTGCGATTTCTCGTCCCCACAGAGCACCAACACACTCGGCCGGATGGAGGGACAAACCTACGATATCCCGCACTTTCTTCGCCCACTGCGGGTCCTGCGACAGCTTGAATGTCTCGCTCCGATGCGGCCGACGGTGGAGGCACTCCGTCCGCAGGCTGGGGCCATCGATTGGCGGCTCCACTGGGCTGCCTCTCGGGGGCGTGTCTCCAAGGTCCGTACCACGACCCGACCCCTGCCAATGGCCCGCAGAAAGCAGTTTAACAATTGAAGGTCGTTGTGGCATATCTAAGGCATGTCCGATCAACATTGCATTCTGGAGACCCTCTCGCAGCCCGACTCGCTAGCGGTCCTGCTAGCATTGCGGGCACAGGCTGGCGAGGTCAGCCGGACCGCGTTCGCACGTCAGTTGGGCCAAGCCTTCGACTTGCGCGACCGTCGCGGTGAATGGCAACGGGCGATTTGCCAGCAGGCCTTGTGCGGTCTCGAGGGCCAGGGCAATCTGCGTTTGGTAGTGGCCCGCACTTGGGCCAGCCGGTCGCCGCCACGCAGGCCGTGGCGGGTTGGCAGCTGAGCCTGGTCAAGACGGCCGAGCAGCGCCAGATCTGGAATGAACGGCCCGCGAGCATCTCTATGGCGCCGTGCTCCATGTCGGGCCCAAGTGCGCTATCTGATGAAATCCGAATACGGTGTGCTGGGTGCGCTCGGCTTTGCCGGAGCGGCCCTCGCGGTCGCCGCACGCGACGAATGGATCGGCTGGTCGGCGGCCATGCGCCGCAAGCGGCTGCACGGTGTACTGAACCTGAGCCGGTTCCTGATCCGGCCCGGCATCCGCTGTGACGGCCTCGCCTCCAAGGTGCTCGGCTGGGGCAGATCCGGCCAGCGCTCGGCACGCCTCCCCACCTGCCTGACCTGAACTCGGGTGACAGGGTCCCTTGTGGACGTACAGCATACGTTATCTATGTCGCCAAGCAAGGGCTCTGGCTGGCGGGACCTTGACAACCTCCGGGCAGGGAATGGGATCCCTATTCGGACCAGCCGTGCGCGTCCTGAACCGAAATCATGACCCTCAGGATGTCGTTCCAGGTTTGGGGATTCATCATGACGGCGTTGGAGAACATGCAGCCGTCCCAGCAGATATGGCGGCAGGTCCTGGTCAGGTCTCCGTTGCGGTCCCTTAGCCAATAGCCGGCGTGTCGCGTGATGTCGAGTCTGCCGTTGGGGTCCAGGGCCTGACAGTGTCGGCCTGTGCGGTCATGGCTGCCGCTGCCGAACACCGTACCATCATTCTGGGCGACGTGGAAATCGTTGGTCCATGGCCGTAACGCATCTGTCACCGTGCGTAACGCTTCGTCGAGCATGCCCTGATCGTTCCACGCGAATCCGTGAGGAAGGATGGCGTGTTCGGGTGCGTTGTAGCCGAGGGTATAGAGCAGGGTATGCGCCATGTCGGCCTGAAACCCAAGGGACTCGTCGTTCACCCCTTCCAGAACTGCGAGCATGTGCTTCCAGCTGTGCATCGCCCCCCAGCAAATCTCTCCCTCTGCGGCCAGCTTCTCCCCATGATCCTTGGCAATGTCGGTTGCCTGCCGAAACGTTTCGATCACGTGCGCCGTGTTGCCGGCAGGATCCTTGGCCCAGTCCCCAACACCGCTGGCAGAGTCGATGCGCACCACACCAGTCGGCCGGATGCCCCATGTGCGAAGCTTCTGCGCAATGCCGCAGGCTTTGTGAACCGCGGTGAGAAACGCTGCACGGCCCTCTCCGGGATCCATTGCGGCCCCCCCTCCGGTAGGTTCCCATACCGGAGCCACGACAGAACCGATTACCAGGCCTCGACCGGAGAACTTGTCGACCCAGGCCTTGAGGCCGTCTTCGGTGATATCAATGCTGATGTGCGGCTCGTAAAGGAACAGGTCGACTCCATCGAACCTGCGACCGTCCACGCTCGCGGACGCTGTAAGGTCGAGCATCGTGTCGAGGTCGATCGGGGCCTCGGAATTCGGCCCATCGCCTCCCTTGCCAACGACACCGGGCCACGCAGCGTTGTGAAGTTTGGGAAATCTCTCAAGGTCGCCCATAGCGAAATTGATCCAATGATAACGCATATCGTCCACGGGTCCGGCTGTTGCCGCAACCCTTCCGCCATTCAGAGAGGGGCTTGGGTGGGCAAGCAGTTCCAGCAGACGCTAGCCCATCGGGGGCGAACCGCGAACGCTCTGCAATCTGAGACTCAGACCTGTCAGTGTCAGGTGCAGCGATTGGACGGGTGTGCGGGGACCGTGAGAAGCCGCCCGGCAAGGCACGCTGGTGCGGTAGCCACCTTCACTCGGGAGGAGTGATTTCGAGGGAGGCCGACGCCTCGGTCGCCTGTCGGGTCTTCGAGTCCAGATCCTGGTAGACGGAAAGGGCGTTCCGTGCTTCCGTTGTTCTGCCGGTGCGTTGCAGCGCCTGAAACAACTGGTAGTGAACACTGCCGTCCGAGTCGGCCGGAACGGCCGTGCGCAGGTGCTTGATGGCCTCTTCCGGCCTCCCGGTCGCCAGGTAGGCTCGCCCGAGACCGCGGCGGACGGAATGCGTCGGGTCCGGTAGGTCCAGCGCAGACTCGAGCAGTGGAATGGCTTCCTCGAACTCCTGCCGCTCGACGAGCAAGCTGCCGAGCATGGCGGGCCAGCGCGGGTCGCGGGTATCCTCGCGGAGGAAGCGCTTCAGTAGGGGGCTTGCCTCGTCGAATTCTCGAGACCTGAAGAGCATTTCGGCCAAGTGCCGCTCCAAGTTACCGTCTCCCGGCCGCAGGGCAAGGGCGCGTCTGGACGCCTCCGCTGCTTCTGCAAAGTCCCCGCGGGAGGCCAGAATGTTGCTGATCAGGCGGAGTTGATCGACCGACTCGGGTAGTTTGGCCAGGGCGGCGAACTCCCGTCCTGCCAACTCCGAGAACGCTCTGGCGGCCCAGAACAAATCCTCCGACGTCGGATCCCGGGAGACTTGTGTAAGTTCAACGTAACGACCTGCGGCGAACGTGCAGGCCGGTACCGAGGATGAGGAGCAGTCCGGTCCAGGAATTCCAGCCGCTCGTTCCCGCTCGATGGCAGCCCATTGGTCGCGGCCGATTCGCCGGTAGATCTCCGCCACGGCTTCCCGCACGGAGTGCACCCTTGGTTCGCGCTCTTGGGCTTGCCGGAACAGGTAGAGAGCGCTTGGATATTGTTCGGCCGCCATGCGGGCATGGCCCAAGAGCCGCAGGACATGCGGGGACTCCGGGTCGCGCCTTGCTAGTTCGTCCAGTGCCGCCGCCGCTAGTTGCTCGTAGCAACGGGCCTGACCGGCGTGCGGGTAGGGATTGTCGGGATCCAGTTCACGAAGTCCCTTCCACACGCTCAGCGCTTCGGAGAATGCCTCGGTTTGCTCCAGCGAATCGGCCAGCAGCGCCTTGGCGAACGGATGCTCGGGATCCAGGCGCGACGCCTGACGCAGCGGCGCGATCGACTCGTTGAACCGGGCCAGTCGGGTGAGGCTGGCCCCCAGAAAAAAGTGAGCCTGAAACGAGGATGGCATGGCCGAAGCGGCCTTCCTGAGGGGATCGATTGCCTCCTCGTCCCGGGTGCTCAGGTGCAGCGCCATGCCAAGGTTCGCCTGCAGCGACGGCTCGTCAGGAAAGCGACTGGCCAATTGGAAATACAAGTCTGCAGCTTCGGCGAACCGCTGCCCGGCCATGGCACTGCGTGCCCTCTCGGCAACCGCTGAGGGGTCTGCCTGGGCGCTGGCTGGCACCCCATGCCCCCAAGTCAGCGCAGTCAGCGCAACCAGCCAGACAGATGCAGCACTGGGCCGGGCACGGCGTTGTCGGGTCGGCATGCCAGTAACTTCCATGGTGGTACAGGACCCTTTTCGCACGCGGAGACTCTGCGGCACAAGAAAAGGGGGCCTGCCGACTGGCAGGCCCCCGGAGCGCCCTTAGGCAATCTTGTCTAGAACTGGAGTCGCAAACCGAATCGGATCACCCGTTCCGTGAAGGGAGTCGTGCTGGTGATGGTCATGAATCCCGCACTGTTCACGTTACCGTTGAAATTGCCGAATTTCGGGGTATTCGTGAAGTTGAAGAACTCCGCGCGAAACTGTGCCTCGACCGTTTCGTTGACCGGGAAGTTCTTGAGGATGCTGAGATCCAAGTTGACGACGCCGGGAGAGTTGAGTATGTTCCTTCCCGAGGTGCCGAAACGCTGCTCCGTGACGGGAGCGAACGCAGACCGGTCGTAGAAGTGCTGCCCCGGTCCAACGTCACCCAGCTTCGTTACGGAACCGACCTGGTCGGCGGTCTGCAGGGCGCTCGCCGCATTCAGCGAGGCACCGTTAGCCGTAATCGTTCTCGGCGGGCCCGTGATGAGGGCGAGCGTCCCGCTGACTTGCCAGTTGCCCAGGATCGTTCCGGCTGCAGTGTTGTTGTTCCGCAGGAACGGAAGGTCGTAGACATATCCCATCTGGAACATCTGCGTCCGGTCGAAACCCGTCCGGGCGCGGTTGCGCTGGAACACGTCCGGATGATCCCATGCGATCCCGGCCCAGCCCTCGTCGTCGGCCATTCCGAGTGCCTTCGACCAGGTGTAGGCACCCTTCAGCATCAACCCGCCTGTCATCTGGCGGTTGATGGCAACCTGCAGGGAGTGATAGTCGGAGTTCAGGTAGCTGTCCCACATGTTGATCGCGATGTTGCGGCCAGTGATGGGAACGTAAGGACGGCCGGCATTGCCCTCACCCGGTCGTGAGGCGTTGATGTCCTGGTCTCCGAGCATGTCCCTGGACGCAGTGGCGACATATCCGACGGATGTGATCAGGTCTCCGGGCAGACGCCGTTCGACGGTAAAGTTCCACGATGCAATGTACCCGCGATTCAGGGGGCCATGCGTCGCGCTGTCGTAAGGACTCCGGAATCCTGCCGTCAGCGGAACCTCGATTGTGCCCTGATCAAGATCGGGACCCACGACCGGCGGGATGCCGTCGGCTAGTGAGCGGAAGAGTTCGAAGCTGTTGGGACGCTGGAAATCGAAGGCGACAGTAATGGGGTACTGCCCGCGCATCGGTCGCGAGAATGGCATGGGGCTGTAGTTGAGCCCGAATCCGGCCCTGAGAACGGTCGCATCGTCAATGCGATAGGCGATGCCGGCGCGGGGCGAGAACAGCTTGTTGCTTACATCGATTCCTGCATTTTGTGGTACTGAGCCGCGTCCGCCGAGGTACATGAGGTTGGTCTCGGGATCGTAGCGCTCGATGCCCTTTCCACCGGCCCGGGTCATCAGTGGGTAGAACTCGTACCGCAACCCGAGGTTGACTGTGAACCGCTGGTTGACCTGCCAGCGGTCCGTGGCGTACCACGCGAACTGCCATTCGTTTCCGGTCGCCAGCACGTGCTGGATAGCCTTCCGCATCCGGGAGGTCTCGCCGAGCAGGAACGAGGCATAGTGATTGAACTGTCCCGGTGCTGCCCCTCCGTTCAAGGAGGTAGTATCGCCGTTAAAGTCAATCGTCCCCCTCGGTCCGCCGCCGAGTTCGGGCTGCCAGTGAGCCAGCTTGAGCAGGATTCCGTCGAAGCCGAAACGGAATTGGTGTGTTCCCTTCACCCAGGTGAAGTTCTGGCTGGTGGTCCAGTTCTCCTCGACCCGGTCGAGAGGCTGCCAGCCGGGTGCGCCCAATCTCGTGTAGGGACCGGGCTGGATTCGAGGGAATCCAACCTGGCGGGGGTCGGGACCGCCCAGTCCGGGAATCCCGAGATTGAAGTCCTGTCCCAGGTCGGTCGGGTTCACGAACTGGTCCTGGCGCCAGTAGCCGAACACGCCGTCATAAAAGAATGTCGGAGTGAACGTGTAGGTGTGCCCGAAGGTGGCGAGGTTGACGTAGGTTTCCGCATTGCCCGGACTGCCGCCCGGAGCGGGCCCGCCCGCGTCACCGAATATCGGGCTCCCCGAGACCGGGGCGTCCATGAATCCGTGCTTCGCCCACATCGAGTACTTATCGGTGACGTTGAAGTTCAGCTTCGAATCGTAGTAGGCCCGATCGAAGGGCGGGGAGTCCGAGGAGTGGAAGTTGTTGTTGGTCCCCGGCTGGTTCGGCTCGGGATAGAAGTTCTGCACGCGGAGGGCGATCGGATCCAACATGTGCTGGGGGATCCTCTTGTTCGCAAAAGGAACTCGTTCCGTGCCGTCCGGGTTGCCGGTGTACGGGTTGTAGATGACGTCATCGTAGGCACTGAAGTCTCCCATCCGCTGGTCTGCGGTAGGGACCTCGTCGCCGGTGCGAACGCCGGAGATGGCTTGCGTGGTGTTGTCGTAGCTGAAAAAGAAGAAGACCCTGTTTCGCTTGATCGGTCCACCGACCGTGCCGCCGAAGTTCTTGAAGCTGCTCTCGGGCTTGGTGGCCGAGAAGAAGTTCCGAGCCTGCGTGGCGTCATTGTTGAAGAAATAGAACGCCGAACCGTGGACCTCGTTGGTGCCGGACTTCGTGATGACCGTGGTTGACGCTCCGCCGGAAAGGCCCTGTTCGGCCTCCCCCGAACCCGTCGTGATGCTCACCGTCTCGATCGTCTCCGCGGGAGCGATATACCCGGCGTGGTGGGGCAGCCACACGTTGATGCTGGCTGCGCCGTCGATGCGGGTTACGTTGTTGTTCCGGTTCGTGCCGTTCACGTTGGTGCTCAGCGCACGGGCCGGGGTGTCGAGAATCGAGTTCTGGAACCTTGCGGGCGTCGCGCCGGGAACGAGATTCACGAGGCTCTGGTAGTTCCTGAAGTTCGGCAGCGGGAAGTTCGTGATGGCTTCCTGCGTGATTTCCGAGCGGGTATCCGCCTTCTCGGTCTGCAATTGCGCGGCGGATGCCTCGACCGTGACCTGCTCGGTCACCTGTCCCAGCACCATGTCGACGTCGACTCGCGAAACCTCGTTCGCAGTGACGGTGACGTTCGATGACGTATGGGTTCGGAAGCCGTCCGATTGGATCGAGACGTCGTATGTGCCGACCTGGACGTTGACGAGTCGGAAGAGTCCGTCCGCGCCCGTCGAGGTCGTCAGTTCAAGGCCTGTTGCATTGTTGGTTGCGGATACATCCGCGCCCGGGATGACCGCACCCGTCCCGTCGGAGACCGTTCCCACGAGAGAGCCGTACAGGACCTGGGCTGAAGCAGGAACAGCCCAGTAAAGCCCTAGTACCGCAGCCAGAAGCGTTCCCTTCCGGAATACGGAAGTGGCGTGAGTCATTGTTGTGTCCTCCAGTTCTGATTCGCTTTGCGACATCACCCGTGAATGATGTCGCACCTCAACCGTCCGGGCGGAAACCATTTCCCCTACCGTTCACGGGTGGACATACGATAGTTCATAGAGTATTTCATAATGGAGCTTGGTCAAATCCCATTTGTAAAGTTATTGATAACTCAGTGACTTCGATCCCAAGGGATGCCGTGTGACGTTTCGATGCGACAGGCCGATGGGTCCGAACCTCTCCGCCGGGACAGCCAGATCCCAGCAATCCCGCTCCATGGGTCATTCGGCGTGAACTCGCCCACCGGCTGATGGCGGTGCGGCTCTCTGGACTTCCAGATCGCAGCCAACAACTGAACGTTGCGTCGGACATCTCAGCATCTCAGGGATGTTCACCCCATGATAGTACAAGTTGCCGGTGCCGCCGGGACAACCCACCAGTCAACCGTGTCATGCCGCCGCCACGACTGTTTCAGATTGCTGCAGCGCGGCGAAAGTCGCACGCACGCTCGGCCGGAGCGTTCCATCTGCGCTGTTGTTCAGCACCAGACGCCACCTGCCCCCGGCCAGCCCTGGGGGCGGAGTCGATGGTGGCCAGCAGCCGGTTTCGTTTCCTGCGGCCCCCACGCTACGCTGAGACCTGACTGATGTTCCAGATCAGGACGGTCGGCGCGTGGTGGTGCAGGGGAGTTGTGCTGGCCTGCATTCTCGTGCCTCCGGCCATTGACGCGCAACCAAGATTCGAAGACGCCACGCCCGATTCGGGTATCCGCTTCGTCCTGAGACATGCGCCCACGGCAGAGAAGCGGATGATCGAGACCATGGCCGGCGGGCTGGCGGTCTTCGACTACAACGGCGATGGCCGGTCCGACATCTTCTTCACCAACGGTGCCGACGAGGACACATTGGCGAAATCGTCACCCGGATACTTCAATCGTCTGTACCGCAACGACGGCAACCTGACCTTCTCCGATGTCACCCAGCAGGCTGGACTCACCGGAGCAGGGTACTCGATGGGTGCCGCAGCGGCCGACTTCGATAACGACGGCGACACAGATCTTTTCGTGGCGGGCGTCTTTCGCAGCAGCTTGTACCGCAACGGGGGCGACGGGCGGTTCGAGGACATCACGGAGGTTTCGGGTATCGAGACGTCCGAGTGGGTGGTGGCCGCAGACTGGCTCGACTACGACGGGGACTCCCTGCTGGATCTGTTTGTCGTGAACTATGCGGACTGGTCCCTTGACTTCGACCGGTACTGCGGGGACCGGGAAAGGGGTCTTCGGGTCTACTGCCATCCGAAGTACCTCCAGCCCATAGCCAATCGGCTGTATCGGAATCGCGGGAACGGTCGTTTCGAGGATGTGACCGCTTCCTCCGGCGTTGGTAGGTTCAAGGGTCGTGGGATGAGTGCCGCCTCCGCTGACCTGAACGGTGACGGCCGTCCGGACGTCTTCGTCACGAACGACAACCTCCCGAACTCGCTGTTCGTCAACCAGCCGGACGGAACGTTCGTCGAGGATGCACTGCTATCGGGAGTTGCGCTGCTGGACCACGGTCGACCGGTTGCATCGATGGGTGTGGCCATCGGCGACTACGATCGGGACGGCCTCCCGGATCTCTCGGTGACAGCACTGAGCAACGAGACCTACCCCCTGTTCAGGGGACAGCGCGACGGCATGTACCGGGACCTGACGGTCTCGAGCGGGCTTGCCCGGGCTTCGAGGCCGTATGCGGGCTGGGGCAACGTGTTCGCGGATTTCGACAACGACGGCAACCTGGATCTGTTCACCGCGAACTCGCATGTGAACGACTTGGTCGAGCGTTTCGAGCCGTTCCCGTACCTCCAGAGAAACACCCTCTTCCACAATCGCGGTGGACACTTCGACGAAGCGATCGAGATCGGGGAGGCAGCCGCTCACAGGGGAGCAGCTGCAGCCGACTTCGATGGCGACGGGCGACTGGATCTGGTCGTCAGCGCCCTGGGCGGACCGGCCAAGCTGTTCCGCAACGTCACGGATGACGAGGGTGCGTGGCTGGCCGTGCGGGCTGTAGGCACTCGGTCGAATCGGGATGCGCTCGGGGCGGTTGTCCGGGTGGCTGGCCAGACCCGGTGGGTGGGTAGTGCCTCGGGCTACGCCTCTTCGAGTCGTCGGCCGCTGCAATTCGGCCTCGGCCAAGCCCGCGGTGCAGTTTCCATCGAAATCGATTGGCCGAGCGGGCTCGAACAGTCGGTCCGGGGGGTGAGCCCGAAACAATTGGTGACAGTGACTGAGACGCCTCCGGTCCCGTAGATTCTCGCCGTTACCGCATCACGGCCTGAGAACCGGCTCCCTCGGATGCCTGTGAACATCTCCCTGAGAGACGGCAACAGTGCCAGATCCGCACACAGGCTACCAGTCGACCGGCAGGGCGTGATCAGCCGGAACTTGAGCCGATCGGGCGGCACGGAGGCACTGCCACTTGCAATTGCCGCGCCGGGCCGGCAGACTGTCAGGTACGGCCGTCGTTCCACTCGGCCGCTAGGCGCATCAGAAAGGTGAGCATGTCCAGTACATTTGCGGGCGTCGGCCCCACACGAAGAAACATCCTGGGTTACGGAGGGTTTGCGGCAGCGACCCTGACCTCCTGCCGCGAGACTCCTGAGACGGAGACAGAAACCTGGACTCGTGCTGTCAACGGTCGGATCCGTCACTCGGTCTGTTTCTGGTGCTTCGAGTCGTCGGAATGGGGCTGGGACCTCGAGACCACGGCGGCCCATGCGGCCGGTCTTGGCCTGCAAAGCGTCGAACTCCTTACACCGGAGCAGTGGCCGACAGTGACGAGGCACGGCCTGACCTGCGCCATTGCCAGCAACGGGATGCCAGGCGCGCCGTTCATGAAGGGGCTGAACAATCCGCGCTACCAGCCGGAAGTCATTGCGGTCACGAAGAAAACGATGGATGCATGTGCCGAGGCCGGAATCCCGAGTGTCATCGCGTTCAACGGCTACAAGTGGAACAACGCCGAGGATCCGAACAGCGGGGAGATTTCGTTGCAGGAAGGTGCCCGGAACACGGTCGCCGGCTTGAAGGAACTCGCGGCCTACGGCGAAGAGAAGGGCGTCACGGTCTGTCTGGAAATGTTGAACACGCGGGACGATACCCATCCGATGAAGGGTCATCCCGGTTACCAGGGCGACGACATCGACTACTGCGCCGACATCATCAGAGAAGTCGGCTCGCCCCGGGCCAAGCTGCTCTTCGACATCTATCATGTGCAAATCATGAACGGCGACGTGATCAGGCGGATCAAGGGGATGCATGACCTGATCGGGCACGTTCACACGGCTGGAAATCCAGGCCGAAACGAACTTCACCTGCGGCAGGAGATTCACTATCCGTCAGTGATGGAGGTGCTGGTGGACGTAGGCTACGAGGGGTTTGTCGGTCACGAGTTTATTCCGACTAGGGATCCACTCGATTCTCTGGCTCGGGCGGTGCAACTCTGTGACGTCTAGGCCGGATATCCGCCGTCGGCGGTAGGGAGGGGGCATGAGTGTTCGGCAGGCTGCTCCCCGCTCCATGCGTGGCGAGTCCGCCGGAAGCCGGTGGCGCTCTCACGGGATGTCCGAGTGCTGCGCGGATGCACGGCCCCAGTTGGCGAGAGGCCCGGGGCAACGGACACGCTGCAGATTGCCGATCTGGGGTCGGCCTCCGGAACCACTGCGGGCGCGATGTTCTGCGACTGTTCAGGGAGCCGACATTCCTGCTGTTTCGATTCGCCCGCGTTTCGGACCTCTCCGCCCTGGCCGGGAAGATACCCGCGGGTTGGCGGACTGAGGCATCCTTCCGACCATAACTGACGTGCCCTCCGATTGGCTTCTGGCTGCGGATTCCCGGCTCCGATGGGACGACTTCCGGCACGATCTGCTGGCCGGTGGCCGACCTTGGCCTCACGGTGTCGATGCCCAATATAGCGGCGAAAACAGCTGCCGAGCATTCTCGCTAACATCGAAGATGGGAGAATCGCTTGGAAATATCTAGAAGCGCTCGAGTTGGAATCGTCGGCTTCACGGGGTACAGCGGATCCAACCTGTTCCGAATCCTGAAGGCCCATCCGTACGCAGAGCCGGTTCTGCTCGAGCACCGGACAGTTTCTGAAGTGGAACTTCCGTTCGGCGACCAGACTCCTCGCGTTCCGTTCGAGGCCAGTGCGCTCCGTGACGAGGGGGTCGAGGTTGTGTTCCTCGCCGCTTCCGTCGAAGTCTCGATGGAGTCGGTCCCGTTGTTGCTGAACGAGCGTATCCGCTGCATTGACCTGAGTGCGGCGTTTCGTTTGCGCACGAACGCCAACTACCGTCGCTGGTACAAGGTTGAGCACACGTGCCCGGAACGGCTGGCCGACGCCGCCTACGGGTTGCCGGAGTTCTTTCGCGAGGTGGTGAAGGTGTCTGATCTGGTAGCGAATCCCGGGTGCTATCCGACCGCCGCCAGCCTCAGCCTGCGTCCACTGATCGCGGAGGCGGTTCTTGATCGCAGCGCTGGCGTGGTCTGCGACGCCAAGTCCGGGGTGAGCGGCGCGGGGCGCAAGCCCAACCAAAAGACACACTTCTGTGAAGTCACCGAGAACCTCTCCGCCTATGGCGTCCTGGACCACCGCCACGTCCCCGAGATTCTGCACACGACGGATGTCGATGAGCACGAACTCAGCTTCACTGCCCAGCTGCTTCCCCTGCACAAGGGGATTCTGGAGACGATCTACGTTCGAACGGCCGAGTCCGTGCAGTGGTCGGATCTGCGGGGCGTCTATGACGGGTACTACGCGAACGAGCCGTTCGTGAGGCTGTACCCCGAGGGCCGCCTGCCTGATCTGCGAGGAGTGCAGGGCACCAACTTCTGCGACATCGGATTCCATGTGGACCCGGCCAGCAGGCGCATGGTGATCGTGTCGGCCATCGACAACCTCGGCAAGGGGGCCGCCGGACAGGCCGTGCAGAACATGAATCTCCTCCTCGGCTACCCGGAAACCGCAGGGCTGCTGGCCTGAGTCCTCGAATGCGAGAGGAATTGCGATGAAACTCTTGATCAAGCTTGGCGGAACGCTGCTTGAGTCGGGGGAGGTCCGGGCCTCCCTGGCCGGGCAGATCAAGATTCTGGTCGGCGAGGGACACCGAATCGTGGTGGTGCACGGTGGCGGGAAGCGGCTGAGCCGGTACCTGGCCGGCCTGGATCACGAGAGCGAATTCCGCCGCGGCCTCCGGGTCACACCGCCCGAGATTCTGGATGCCGTCCTGCGGGTGCTGGCGGGCTCGGTAAACCGGCAGCTTGTGGCCGAGTTCCAGCGGGCGGGCCTGCAGGCGGTGGGCCTTTCCGGGATTGATGCCGGCACGGTCCGTGCCTCCCAGCTCGACTCCGAGCTCGGACTTGTCGGACAAGTCGAGCAAGTCGACCCCTCACTGTGGGAGTGCCTGGCCGACCACAGCTACCTGCCGGTGGTCGCGTGCGTCGCCGGTGGCGACCACGGAGCGATTTTCAACGTCAATGCCGACCAGATGGCGGCTGCCTGTGCGGCTGCCCTGAATGTGGACCGGCTCCTGTTCCTGACGGACGTCGGAGGCGTCCTCGACAAGGCCGGCAGACTGATCCCGAGCCTTGCGGTTTCCGACGCCGAAGCCTTGATCCGGACCGGAGTCGCAACCGGCGGGATGGAGGCGAAACTCCGGGCCGCGACCGACTCCCTGCGAGGTGGAATCCGCACGGTCTCGATCGTGAACGGGCACGAATCCGGGGTACTCACCCGCGCTGTCGAAGGTGCAGCGCTCGGCACAAGGATTCTGGCATGAACTGTCCGCCTCGACAACGCTACGACGTTGCGCCCGAGAAGTTGCGGTAGGCAAGGAGGAACGCCGCTGCCGCGATACCCGCAACGCCGATCGCCAGCCCCTTCCAGATCGCCTCCCTGTTTGCATCGTGCCCGGCCGAGCCGCAAATGTATGCAAACCCGAGTCCCGCCGCCAGGCCGCCAAGATGGGCGGCGTTGTCGATGGCTGGAAACAGCAGACCGAAGACTCCAATCGCGATGATCCAGCGAAGCGCAGCGGAACGGAGTTGCGAATTGAAGTTGATTCTCCCATACGCGTAAAGCGCCCCGATCAGGCCGCAGATCGACGCCGATGCCCCGATCGACAGCGAGTTGGACCAGAGCGTGCTGGCCAGAAAGCCGCAAAAACCGGTGGCCAGGTAGAGCACCAGAAAGCGAGACGTACCGAAGATCTCCTCGGCGAGAGGGCCGAGGTTGTAGAGGGACATCGTGTTGAAGGCCAGGTGCAGAACTCCGCCGTGCAGGAAGTTCGCCGTGATCAGTCGCCACCACTCGCCCTGGTTCTGAATGGAGGCGCTGAACTTTGCACCGAGGAGATGCAGGACCTGACCGTCAATCCCCCCCAGAAAGCTGCTGTTTCCGGTCAGGCGCAGCGTCAGGATCCAGGACACCGCAAACAGGGCCGCATTGATCAGCAGAAGGATCATCGTGGTGAAGCCGCCTTGCGCCCCCACCCGACGCAGCCGCTCTTCCCGCACCAGCCGCCGACCCGCTGTCATCGGCAGGGGATTGTCACAGTACTCGCACGTCTTGGAGCGGCTATCGACGAACGCCCTGCAGTGCGGGCACATGCGTGGTTTCGACATCAGCGAACTTCCATCTTGCGGTGCGCGCCGCACGATTGCAACCCCTGGAACCGGAGGTGCGTTCCGCCAGGAGCCTAGACTGGCGGCTGCCCCTCCTCAAGCACCACTGTCGACACTCTGGTAGTGAATCATCCGCTCCCCCGAAACCGGCTTCCCGAATCGTTCCGCGGGACGGAACTTCGACGTCAGCAGCGCGTTGGCGAGTTGCCCGCGCATCCGGCCGTCCAGCGATTCGTCACTGGCAACGAAGTAGTCGTACACGACACCCCGGCGATCGATATAGGCCAGCACGATGAGGTCCCGCGATACGGGATAGGGCGAGGGAACGGTGATTTCCGGGGCCGTGACCACAGGGTGGGCCAGCATTCGCAGCGGAATGTCGTTCGCGTAGGCGACGGGTTCCGTCCAGAACGCTGATAGCAGCGCGGGTACCAGGATCAGCGCAACCACCAGTCCGCCCACGCCGGGTACGGCGACCGGGCGAACCCAGTTGAGGAACTTCACCCTCCTGCGGTTCCAGCGGACCGCCGGATTTCTTCGGCGCAGCAATTCCCTGGAAAATGCGCTCAGGATTCGCACCTCCAGGGCGGGTGCGGGTTCACGCTGCGGCTGCATTGCTAGCAGTCCGATCACGGGTTCCAGTTGTTCGTACTGGTCGTGGCAACTCGCGCACCGCGCTATGTGGAAACGCATCATGGCGTTCCGGACCGGACCGAGACTTCCATCGAGGTATCGCCCGATATTCTGCATAACCCAACCGCAGTCCATCCTCGTACTCCTTCTAGTCCGTTTGCCATCGCATGGATTGCGGAACCATCGATGGCGCACTGCGCGTCAGAACGTCCCGGAATGCCTGCCTGCCTCGCAGGATTCGGGATTTCACCGTTCCGAGAGGCAGGTTCAGGGTTGCGGCAATCTCGCTATAGGTCAGGCCGTTGATGTCACGCAGCACAACCACCTGCCTGTAGCGTGGGTCCAAGCTGCGCAGTGCGTCGTCGAGAATCGCCCGCTGCTGCAGGCTGTCAACCCGCTCGAATGGCCCTCCCGACCTATCCGCGAGCCGCTCCGCAACCCGGTTCGGCTCGGCACCGAGCACGGAGTCTTTCACCTCCCGCCAGCGGTTTCGGGAGAACCAGCGCCTCCGGTTGGATGCCTCGTTGGCTGCGATCCGGTAGAGCCACGTCTTGAAACTGCTGTCCTCGCGGAAACCGTCGATTTTCTGGAAGACCTTCACGAAGATGTCCTGCGTAACGTCTTCCGCTTCCGCCGGATCGTCAATGAGGCGGCGAACGTACGAATAGACCGGATTCTGGTATCGGCGAAGCAGGAGCCGAAAAGTCTCTTCGTCGCCACACTTGAGCCCGGTTACCAGAGCAGCGTCAGGATCCGCTGTCGCTGCTGGCTGTTTGGCCGTTGCATGGTTCGAATTGCTCATGGGTAGAAGGCGGGCTCAGCTTAGCACTGCCAAAGCATTCGTCTTGTCGTATCTAATAAGACACCGTGCGCGCCTGGATGGTTCCGCCACCGCACGATTGCGGCAGGGGCCAGAGCCTGTGGTACGCTCTCCCATCGGGAGGTTGACCGATGATGGAGTCTTTCCGGCTCGGTGCATTCCTGGCCGTGGCCGCATCGGCCTGCGCCAGCTCGCCCGCATACGCCCAAACCCACGGTCTCGCGAACCCCTACAGGATGGTGGACGATTGGGCGCAGATGCCCGTTGGGCGGCAGATGGGTGCCGTGGGTGGAGTGACCATCGATCCAGACGGCAAGCACGTCTGGGCCATCGTTCGGTGCGACGCGGGTCGCGAACTCTTTGGTCGCGAGTGCCTCGATTCCGATCTCGACCCGGTGCTCAAATTCGACATGGACGGAAACGTCGTGGCGAGCTTTGGTGGCGGCATGTTTATCTGGCCGCACGGCATCCACGTCGACCGTACCGGCAACGTATGGGTCACCGATGCGGTGAGCCCGGCTAGAACGCCTGCAGGGACACGGGGCCACCAGGTCGTGAAGTTCGACCCGACCGGTGAGCTGTTGATGGTTCTGGGCACTCCTGGCGAGCCCGGACGGGGCGAGCAGCACCTTTTGTCGCCAGCCGATGTCGTCGTGAACGAACAGGGTGAGATTTTCGTTGCAGATGGCCACGCCGAGGACGGCAACAACCGGGTGGTCAAGTATACGAAGGAAGGGACGTACATCACGGAATGGGGTCGAACGGGTCACGCGCCGGGTGAATTCCGCACGCTGCACGCGATAGCGCTGGACAAGCGGGGTCGGGTATTCGTTGCAGACCGGTCCAACAACCGGATCCAGATTTTCGACCAGGACGGTACGTTCATCGCGCAATGGCTGCAATTCGGACGGCCGAGCGGCATTTACTTCGATGATGAGGACCGTATCTACGTTGCCGACTCGGAGTCGGACAACGTCCAGAATCCCGGTTGGGAGATGGGTATCCGGATAGGGGACGCGCACATGGGCTGGGTCCGTTGGTTCGTCCTGTTTCCGTGGGGTGACCCCCGGTCGACCGCCGGGAACGGCGCGGAATTCGTGGCCGCTGACCGAGACGGGAACCTGTATGCCGGCGAGCCGTTTCATCGCGTGATACGAAAGTACGTGCGAGTCCGTCCGTGATCGGCGCCGCCGCGCACACGGGCAGCCTCGCCACGGCGATGGCGGGCGGCGGCCAATCCTTGGCACTGGAGAAAAGGAGGACCGTGCTATGCCGGATTCATTCGTAGTGGGAATTGACTTGGGAGGAACCAAGGTTGCTGCGGCCACGTTCGCCATGGACGGTACCCGGCTTGGGAAAATCGCGCGACTGCCCACGATGGCCACCAGGAAGGCGACCGTGACCTTGACGAACATCAAGCGAGTCGTCAAGCAGGCCGTGGTTGAGGGCGGGGTCGCCGGTTATCCGTTAGCGATCGGCATGGGAAGCTCGGGGCCCCTCGATCCCGAACAGGGGATTCTGCTGGACCGAGACTCGCTTCCGAACCTGGAGGGTTTCGAGATCGGCAGGTTCTGTCTCCAGGAGTTTCAGGCCCCGCTGTATCTGGAGAACGATGCAGCCTGTTTCACGCTCGGCGAAGCCGTCGCCGGGGCAGGCCGATCTCAGCCGGTCGTCGTCGGGATCACTCTCGGCACCGGCTTCGGATGCGGCATTACGATGGGCGGGAGAGTCTACTCGGGCGTCACCCACAATGCCGGGGAAGTCGCGTACTGCCGCGTGGCCGACTCCGATTTCGACACGGCATGCTCGGGCCTCGGAGTGGTTCGTGAGTACCGTCGGAGCGGTCGGGAGGGCACCGATCCGGACCTGTCCGCTCGCGAGATCGGCGACCTCGCAGAGCGCGGGGATGGCCGGGCCGTCCGCGCCTGGCAGTCCTACGGACGCTCGGTCGGCACCGCGATCGGGACCATCTGCTGTATTGTGGACCCGTCGGTCGTGGTCGTAGGGGGATCGGTGGGCAGCCGGCTCCCGTTGTTCAGGGATGCGCTGGAGGAGGCTGCGCGGGAGATCCTCCCGGAGCCCATGCGGGGACTGTTGAGGGTCGAACCCTCTCGCCTGGGCGATGCCGCCGGCGTTACCGGTGCGGCTGAACTCGCGCGGGAACAGATGCTGTAGCCAATGTCCGAGCCAAGTGGACGGGACGAGCACGACGATTCGATATCCGGTGCCGGTTGCACCAGGAAACGCAGCAAGCAGATGGGTCTAGGGTCCCGCCGCTCGCACTGGGAAGTTCAAGGATCGAATGCAAAACGGGACCAGCCACCAGAGTCTGCCCCCGTCCGGAGCCGATGGCAGGACCTCTTTGCCCGAGAACGTGTTCTGCACCCCATCCAGCCCCACAGCCACTTTCTCGCCCTCCGAGCCTTGATCCGTTGGATGAGCGCCGGAAACACCCACTGCTTCTTTCATCTTCCTCTTGCAGAACCCAACACGAGCCCAGCGCGCTCCCGCCCCAAACCTCGTGCAACGGAGGAATCCAGGTTGATCGGCGGGATCCATCGGTCGTATGGGGCGCTGTGCGAAGCCCGAGATTCGGCACTGCTCTTCGTGGCCGCTGCTATGATTGGCTGCGAACTCCCTCGTGGTCGTTCGCAGCCACCGCACCAACGCTCGATCGCCACTGGCGGGAGCAGGTGATCGGCAACGCTGTCCTATACTAGAAAAGAGGTTCAAAAGCGATGGCTAACAACAGCGATAGCAGTAATGCTGCCTGGTTCTTGGCAGGGCTGGCATTGGGGGCCGCCGGGGCGATTCTCCTGGCACCGAGATCCGGAACGGAGACTCGGGAGGCGATCTCCGACGCAGCGCTTCGAGGGCGAGACTTCGCCAATCGTAAGGGGCGGGAAGTGGCAGAATTCGGGCGCGAGGTTATGGGTCAGGGGAGGCACCTTGCCGATGAGGCCAAGGATGTGGTTGACAAGGGAAAGAAGATTCTGGCAGACTTGTCGGCCAAGGAGGACGACGATTCCGCTGTAGCGACCTAGAGGCGCAAGGGCCCGGCTCCCGGGCACCTGCGGTCGATACACAAGCATGGCGGGGCGTGGCGCAGCCTGGTAGCGCGCTTGCTTCGGGAGCAAGAGGTCCCGAGTTCGAATCTCGGCGCCCCGACCAACGCCGGATCAGCATGCGGATCTGGCTCGAGACCCGCATCGCGGCAGACCCGATGTGGGTCTGTGCGGACTCGGCGGACCTTGACTTGCACGCTTTCAAGCGGTTATCGTTCTCGTATGACGCGCAAGGAATTCCTCGCTGCCCCGCTTGCCGCCGCAGGCGCAGTGGCCGCAGCGACGCCCTCTGAATCGAAGCCGCGCCGGGTGAACCGCGCGATCGAACTCCTGGAGGACGGCCACATGATTTTCTACACCGGTGGTCGGGGTGGATACGACGAAGGGAGGGAGCTGGCGGGAACCTCTTATGACTACATCAACTATGAGATGGAGCACGGAGCGCTGGACTTCACATCGTTGCGGAACTTCATGCAGGGTCTGGTCGACGGCGGGCCGACTCGCAGCGGGCACCGCACTCCGGCTGTGATTGCAACCTTGCCGGTCCTGGGAATCGACGAGACGCACATGCGAGCCAACTTCTGGGTCGTGCAGCAGGCGCTGCTGTGCGGGATCCACGGTATCCTGCTATGCCACGCTCGTGATCCAGAAGCGATCAAATGGATGGTCCGGGCGGCTCGCTATCCCCATGCCAAGCCGGTCGTTCCAGAGCTGGGCGAGGGTATGTTGGGCAACGGAAGCCAAGGGTATCCCTCCGAGATCTGGGGTGTGTCGCGGGAAGAGTACATGCGGCTGGCCGATCCATGGCCACTCAATCCGCAAGGAGAATTCCTGCTCGGTCTCAAGATCGAGGACAAATACGCGCTGGCCAACGCAGACAGCGTGGCGGCAGTACCCGGCATCGGATTCGCCGAGTGGGGTCCCGGGGACATGGCCCTTTCTCTGGACTTGCCGGACGGGCATGGACCCAATCGTTCGCTTCATCCGCGCATGCGTCAGGCTCGGGCGACCGTGCTCAATGCCTGCAGGAAAAACAAACTCGCGTTCCTGAACACCGTTCGCGAGGATGATGTCACCGAAATGTTCGACGAGGGGGTGCGGATCGGTGCCGGGGCCAGCGCGGCTGCCATGGCCAAGGGGCGACAGTATACCGGCCGCACCATGCGATGGTGAGCAGACCGCTCGCAACACTTGCAGTCGTCGGATTGCTGTCCGCTGCCTGCGAGAACAGGGCAGGGCCGCTTGAACTTCGGCTCGCCCACGTTGCTTCACCGGGTTCGTTGACGGCAATCTCCGCCGACGAGTTCGCTCGTCGTGCGAACCTCGGCCTAGAGGAACACGCTCGCGTTACGGTCTTCGGATCAAGCCAACTCGGGGACGACGAGACGTTGCTCATCAAGTTGAAACTGGGAACGGTCGATTTCTCCATACCGTCGACAATCATGTCGTCCGCTGTCGATTCGTTCGGATTGTTCGAGATGCCGTACCTTGTGCGCGACCGGACCCACATGAGCCGGATCGAGACAGAGGTGGTGTGGCCACATCTGGCCCCCGATGCGGCGGAACGCGGCTTCGAATTGCTTGCGGTGTGGGAGAACGGATTCCGCCACATTACGAACGACCTGCGGCCGGTGCGTGTTCCCGGGGACCTGCGAGGTATCAAGCTGAGGACCCCCCGCGGGCGCTGGCGCGTACGACTCTTTCAGACGTTGGGAGCGAATCCGACACCCATGTCCCTCGCCGAAACGTTCATGGCGCTGCAGACAGGTGTGATCGACGGCCAGGAGAACCCCCTGAGTCAGATTCACAGCCAGAAGTTTCATGAGGTCCAGCGGTTTCTGACCCTTTCCCGGCACGTCTACACGCCCGCGTATCTGATCAGCGGTCGAGACCGGTGGTCCAGACTCCCGGACCGTGTGCGAGACGTCCTGCATCAAACGGCGCAAGGCATGCAAGATTTCGTCTATGCTGAGGCCCGCTCCCTCGACGCGCGATTGCTGGAGGAATTGCGGGAAAAGGGCATCGCGGTCAACGAATGTGACCGGGAGAGCTTCCTGGAGGCCGGCAGGCCGATCTTCGAAGAGTTCGCCCGGGATGTTGAACAGGGCGCTACGCTGATTTCCATGTCGCTTGCGCTGGCCTCGGGGGAGCGGCAATACTAGCCCCTTGGTGATTACCCGATTCCGGACCGTATTGTCCCGCTTCCTCGAAGACGCCGTCATGGCCATGACGGCGGCCTTGGCACTGCTGGTCGTGGTCGGCGTTCTGAGCCGCAAAGCGGGACACTCTCTCGTTTGGTATGACGAAGTGGCCGCCATTCTTCTGGCCTGGCTGACGTATTACGGAGCAGCGCTGGCCGCATTGCATCGCGCTCATCTCGGACTGCCGGCTCTGGTCAGCAAGGCTCCCCGCCGAGTCAGGCTGGCCTTCGTCGTGCTCCGGGAGGCTTCGATAATCGGATTCTTCGGATTGGTGGCCTGGATGGGTCTGCGATTGCTGTCCGTCCTTGGGGGAGTGTTCCTGGTGAGTCTGCCTTGGCTGCCAGCGGGAATTGTCTATTCCGCGATTCCCGTCGGGGCATTTCTGTTCATCATGGCGGAGTTGACTGCCGCTCTTGACGGCTGGGAAGGGAGCCGGGGCGGATGACGCTGCTATGGATCGTGATAGGCATCCTCGCGCTCGTCATCGTGGATGTGCCGATTGCAGTAGCCCTCGGCCTGGCTGCCGTTGGCGCGATGGCTCTCGAGACCGGACTTAGGGACCTGCCAAACGTTCCGCTGACGCTCTTCGACGGAGCGGTCAAGTTCTCCTTGATCGCTGTGCCCCTGTTTATCCTGGCAGGCTCGATCATGAATGCCAGCGGTATCTCGAGGCGACTGATCGCCTTGACGTCTTCGCTGATCGGCTTCGTACGGGGCGGACTTGCCATGGTGACCATCGGTACGTCCCTGTTCTTTGCCGAGATCTCGGGCTCAGCGGTGGCGGACGTAGCCGCGCTCGGATCCGTTCTGATTCCCTCGATGAAGAGGTCCGGCTACACCAAGGAGTTTGCTGCCGCCGTCACGTCGTCGGCATCGACGCTGGCGGTGATTATTCCGCCGTCAATTCCGATGATTCTCTACGGGGTGATGGCAGGTGCGTCCGTGGTGGAGCTGTTCGTTGCCGGCATCATCCCCGGCCTGCTTGGCGGCCTGCTCCTGATGGTGGCCGCGTATCGGATCTCTATCCGCCGCGGTTTTCCGGCCGAAACAGCTTTCGCATGGCGGAAGGTGAAGATGGCCTTCCGGGAGGCGGCATGGGCCTTGACCCTGCCTGCGATCATCCTCGGTGGCATCTTCAGCGGCTGGGTGACAGCAACGGAAGGTGCCGGCCTGGCAGTCGTGGCAGCTGCTGTGATCGGCGGCTTGGTCTATCGAGAGCTTGACTGGAGGGAGCTTCGGCGGGCGACTGTCGAGGGCGGTATCCAGACTGCGGTCGTCATGTTGTTGGTATCGACTTCGGCGCTGCTGGGCGAGTACCTGACCGCCGCCCAAGTGCCCCAACGATTCGCCGAGCACCTGCTTGCGCTGACGGAGAACGAATGGGCGATCCTGGCGTTGCTGAACGGATTCTTCCTGTTGATCGGCCTGTTCCTGCACTCGGCTGCAGCGATTATTCTTGTGGTTCCCATCGTGATGCCGCTGGTACATCAGGCCGGAATTGATCCGATTCACTTCGGGCTAGTCGTCACCCTCAACCTGGGCATAGGACAGCAAACGCCTCCGGTTGCGAGCGTTCTGCTGACAGCCTGTTCCATCGCCAAGGCGGAAGTCTGGAATGTGAGCCGGGCGAACATCGCCTTCGTGGGGGTGTTGCTGTTCGTGCTCGTGCTGGTAACTTACCTGCCTGCAATCCCGATGTCGCTCGTTGAGATCTTCTATCGGTAGCAGACCGTCAGACACCTTCTTGTGCGCGTCGGGCCTGGGGTGGATCACGGCAACCGTCCATCGACTCCTGTAGCCGTGCTGGCGCACCAGAACTCGGGATGGTTCGCCACCGCCCTGCGCCACTCAGCCTACAACGGGCATCATGTCCGTAGCAGTTCTCGGGGATGCCGGCGTAGTTGACGAAATGGATGGCTGGGAGAAACCAGGCGACACCATGATCGAAGGAAGATCGGGGATCATTGGGAAGGCAGCCTGTAGAGGAGATCGCCCATCGCCCATCCCCTTGGAGTTGCTGGTTGATTAGCTGGCGGGGTACGGCAGGTGGCGTGGGATTGTCTGGGCGACGATCCGGGGCGTCGGGTAGCGGGCGAGGCCAAGTGCGCGGCCAGCTGCTGGTCGGAGGACTGGAAGGGGGGGCACCGCGCATCCCACCACATCGACACCGGTCGCGGCTGATTGCGTCATGCCTCAAGGTGTATCGCGATGAGAATCTGATCGGGAGACTGTCCGGCGGGCTGAGGCGTGCGAGACTGGAATCTCCACCACCCCTTGCGCCCGCTGTTGTCCCAGCACCTCGCGGGTTAACGCCAAAAGACAGTGAATTTCGGCATCTCGGAAGAGTCACAGCTCCTGGTTGGATCCGTACGGAGGTTTGTTCAGGAGCAGCTCCAGCCACTGGAGGCGGAGGTTGACGCAAGGGGCGTTCTGGAGGCCGATCAAGCCCACGAGATTCTCGCCAAGTCACGTGCACTGGGCTTCTATGCGATGAACATGCCCGAGGATGTGGGCGGCGGCGGACTCAGTGCGGTGGACATGTGTCTGGCCGCTCAAGAAATGGGAAGGACCAGTGACATCCTTGTTCGAAGGGCGTTCGGAACCGTCTATGAACTGCTTCTGGAGTGCAAAGGAGTACAGCGGGACACATGGCTGCTGCCGGCTGTGAAAGGTGACCGTACGTGCGCCATTGCGATGACAGAGCCGGGGGCGGGGTCGGATGCTGCCGGCATCAGCACGACGGCACGGCCCGACGGGAATGGATGGGTTCTCAACGGATTCAAGCACTTCGTCAGTGATGGAGCATTCTCGGACTTCTTCGCCGTCACGGCACGGACTGACCCGGATGCCGGCAGCAGAGGGATTTCCGTATTCCTGGTGGACAAGGCGATGCGAGGCGTTACCGTCGGCCGCAACCAGGCGATGATGGGCTTGCGAGGCGGTAGCCATGTGGAACTGTCGTTCGACGATGTCAGGCTGGGTTGCGAGCACCTGCTGGGCGAGCAGGGAAGAGGGCTTCGGCTGATCCTGAGCACGATCGGACGGGTCAGGCTGTTCGATATCGGGGCCCGTGCCGTCGGTACGGCCACGTTGCTGTTGGAGATGATGACGCAGCACGCAAGAGACCGACGGCAATTCGATGTTCCCATCGGGCAGTTCCAGATGATTCAGTCGCA
Organism: Bryobacterales bacterium; assembly: GCA_965205085.1. Lineage (GTDB taxonomy): Bacteria > Acidobacteriota > Terriglobia > Bryobacterales > UBA6623 > VXMF01. Next base: position 833,439 of record OZ242039.1, read on the forward strand.
GTTGGCAGACTGCGCGATCGAGATCGCCGCGGCGCGACTCCTGTGTCTTGAGGCTGCCTGGGAATCGGACCAAGGGCTTGACCCGCGAGAGAAAATTTCGATGGTCAAAGTCCATTCCGCTGAGATTCTCGGGAAGGTAGCGGACCGGGCGGTCCAGGTCTTTGGCGGGCTGGGGTACTGCAAGGACCTTCCGATTGAACGGATCTACCGTGACTGTCGCGTTATGCGCATCTATGACGGAACCTCGGAGATTCATCGGGGAGTCGTTGCTCGGGGGCTGCTGCGGGGCGGGGCATCGACGGTGCTCCCGAACGCAATGGCTATCGATAACTAATCCCCCGCGACTGGCGGCAAGACGGCCAGTCCTTGGACTCCGCCGCAAGTGGCACTGCCGAAACCTACTGCACCTCTCGGTACGAGATTCGCCGGTTCTTGCAGGGGGCTGGTCGTTGCCACCGGCCCCAAGACATGGATACTTGCGCGGCCTGGGTCCAGCGTATGTGTTCGGCGCTACCACAGCTGTTTCGACGACGATCTCGGCTCGACTGGAGGCAGTAGGAGAGTGTTTTCGACCGGGTGGCTCTACACCGTGTTCAGGCATCGTGTGCTGGGGGGCCAGCTCAATCTTGGACGGCAGAGTCGGTCTTGGGACTGGCGCGACTTGCAACAGCGAAGATCTGATTGAGTTCTGCGCCAATCTCTGGATCGACCTCGGCTGCGGGACGTATTCGGTCAGCTCGAAGAGGTCGATGTTGCGCATGAAGTTGGGCAGGGAGATCTTGATAAACTAAAACTTAAACAGCAGAGTTCAGAAGCCGCCGCTTGCCTTGGGATTGTTATTTGCCAGTCTTCCTTTACCAAGGACCCGCAAGGCACTGGCCCCCCGCGACAGCCGGCTCCATGGATTGGAGTCTCTTGTTCGCCTCCGCTCCCGGAAAGAGTGGGCTGGTCCGCCCGAGCGCCCAGTGTCGAGGCCGTATGATGCGAGGGAACTCGTGGTGCACAGGTAGTTTTCGATCTCTGGCCTTTGCCAGGCCAGATTCATTGAGGCTGAGTGTTCTTTGGCTGGCTGACCTTGTTTCCGACGGGCTTACCTGACTTGATTTCCACATGGGCGAAGCGCTTGAAGTTACGGACCGTCAGCTTCGGGAACATGTGGCAACTCCGAGGGGTGCGGGCGAATGCGATTCTCCAGATCGGTTGAGGCCGATGTCCATCCGGGCAAACACTGGAGCGGAGCAAAGGTGGATCGGAGTGTATGTCCCTATTTCGCCCCTCGCCCTGACGGACTCGGGAGTGGATTTCGCGCCGCGACTAGGCCGGCTCCTGGCCTCCGGAGGATCGCAGGGCAGCCTTGTGCCTGTCACGGTGCAGCCGATGTGCTTGCCGGATTCCAGGAATACGTCCCGCCTCGGGCTATCTCTGGACCACCTGACTGGGCGAGAAGCAGGACCCGATGGATGCGGCCATCTGGACACCGCTAGTTGTGGCACTGCTTGCAGGCAAGTTCCTTGTCCATGAGCAACAACTGGTCCGCCATGGATCCGTGTGTGTCATGGCACATTCCACAACTTGCCAACTCGTGCGGCTCGTGACTGTGATCCCGGATAAAGCGCTCTTTCGGGTGACAGGACTCGCACCCGCCACTGAACCGGAACCGCCCCCTCCGACTGACACGGTGGCAGTGAGTACACGGTGTGGGCACAGGGGGATGGTCGATGAATGGCTTGACTCCCGGCCCTCCGGATGAAGGACCCGAGTGAATCGTGATCTCGTGTACCCCTTCGGGCGTATCAAGCCGGACCACATGCGGTCCTTCCGGAATCGTGACACGGGTCCAAAGCACGCCTGCGAACGGTTCCTCAACTTCAAGAATCTTGCCGTCAAGGAAGAGGCGGCCATCCGGTGCGAGGGCGATGACTTCCACCGAGCCATCCGGTATCCAGGCCCTATCCGTTGGCTTGACAATCACTCCCGCCGCTGCTCCTGCCTGGAACGGAAGGGCTAGCAGAAGCGCAACTGCAACACTCTTACAAGTGGATTCGGCAGATCGATCCGGCATACTTGCTCAGGCTGTCCTTGTGACCGGGGGCAATCCCCGCATCGCAGTAGTAGAGCACACCGTCCCAGAATGTCATGCCGTGCGGATCGGGATCGCCCCTGTCGAGTTGGATGGCCTCAAGGACGCGCCCGGTTCGGATGTCGAACTTCAGGATACGGTAATCGTTCGAGAACATGCACCAAATGTGCCCGTCATCCCATCCGAGTCCGTGCGGGCGACTCAGGGGAAGTTCGAAATCGTGGAAAGTGTTGAGGTCCGCATCCGCCTGGACGATCTTGAGAGGCCGAAACTGGGTCACCCACAAGGAGTCTTTCGCCCAGAGCAAGCCGTGCAGTCCCCCTCCGTCAGGCGTCTGGTAATTGATGATGTGCCTTCCAGTCTTGGCGTCGAGCTTCACGATTCGACCGCCTTTCAACACGTCATGCTGGCGTCGCGGCCGAAGTTGGGCCGGCCCGTTGGCTCCCATGAACACGAATCCGTTCCCCGCCGCGATGCCGCTGGTGTTTGACGACTGAGTCTCGTGCATTGTTAGTGCCCGGCCCGTTTTCCAGTCGAGCAGGTAGGCTCGATCCGTGATCTGCTCACCAACCCAAAGTCCGTCCTCGGTCGCTTCCAGTCCGTTCGGGTTGCCGTCCGGGGACTGGTACAGTATTTCGACGCTGTGTCTGCGGCGGATTGGATACGACCCGGTCTCGTCGGCCACGGCTTTCCATGCGGCAACGCTGGAGATCAGACCTGCGCCCCACGTTCCGGAAAACTCCCGTCTTGTCATGGCTGCAATCCTCCTTGGTACGCCCAGTTCCGCCAACGCACGAGCCGAGGGTCAATGTCGGCGATGCGGGCAACCCCGGCCATGCCCATGTCAAGGGCAAGTTCAGTCTTGAGTAGCTCGATCACACGCGCCACGCCTTCACGGCCGAAGCAGGTCAGGCCCCACAGGTACGGACGCGCGATTCCAACGGCCGTCGCGCCGATTGCGAGAGCCTTCAGGATATCCGTGCCCCGGCGGAATCCGCCGTCGACCAAGACGGGAATTCGACCACGTGCCGCTTCGACGCATTCAGGAAGGGCCTCAATCGTCGAGCCCGTATGGTCCAGTTGGCGTGCACCGTGATTGGACACCACCACGGCGTCGGCACCGACTTCCACGGCTTTTTCGATGTCCTCTGCGATCATCAGGCCCTTCAGCATGATCTTGAGGTCCGTCATGTCCCGGAGTTTCTTCACGGTCTCCCATGTCGGTGTCGGTGACGCACGCCCCGGATACTCACCCGTGCCCCAGGTCCGGTCGCCCAGTTCGTAAACCAGCTTGCCATCTTGGTCGCGCGGAATCTCACCCAGATTGCACCAAGTGCGAACGAGTCCGTTGTGAATTGATCGCTCCCGGTGCGAGACCAGCATGTTGTCGACCGTGAAGCAGATGCCTGCACAGGTCGAGTCCTCAAGGTGCTCCACGAAGTCGAGCATGCTGTCTTCGCTACGGAAGGGACCACCGGTCGTGTATTGCCACCAGTGCTCCGGGGCCTGGTCACTTGCCAGATAGCTCTCGACGCCACCGTTGCTGATATACATCGTGTTCGCAAGTGCCGCACCGCGAGCGGTCTCTTCCTCGCCTCCGCGACAGAAACAGTTCTTGCCCCCAGCGGGACACACGTAAATTGGTGAATCCAGCTTGCGCCCGAGCAGTTCCGTGGAGACCTCGATCTTGTGTACGTCCGTAAGGAACCTGGGGCGCAGGATGATGCGCCGAAAAGCCAGACGGTTCTCGACCAATGAGATTTCGTCCTTTCCGCCTTCGTCCATGTAGTCGAAAGCGACGGGGTCAATCAGCTCGCGTGCCAGCTCCCGGAAATCGAAGACATTTGCCAACTTCGTCGAATCAGTGAGTTCGGGAGTCGCTGCATCCGCCAGCAGGGGGGAGCCAAGCATGAACGCCGTCAACCGGCGGATCGCCTCACGTCGATGCAGACTACCGTCCATCCGAATAGGAAGGTATCACCGATCCTCTGGCCTGTCAACGGGCGGCAGGCCGCACCCGACTATGCGGTGCGCTTGCGTGCCTCCTCGAGGAGGCGCCGGGCGCGGGCTGGATTATAGACGCCGCAGGGGCAGAAACGAGCAAGGGTGGCGACCGCTTGCTCGGGGGTGCGCCGACCCTCGCGGACCATATCCAGCATCTTCTTGGCCATGTTGAAGGAAACCATCCCGTGGCCGCACATGGTCGACAGCTCGAGTACCTGACTGTTTGGCAGGTGATCGTGAGGGTCCCGAAAACCAAGGGAGTATTCGACGCTGTGACGAGGGATGCCACAACGCTCCGCAACCTCTTTGGCCCCTGTTACGGAAGTGCTGAGGTTCACGGAAAGCCCCAGGTTTGCCTCGATGACCTCCCGGAGGCATGCCTCGACGTTGTCCATCGAGTCAAAGACAGCCGCCACTGTCCCTGGCTTCGATACGCCGGTGATCACGCCCTCCCAGTCCGGCGAAAGGTTCCGATTCCAGTGCGACCGGGGATCAAGGTGGCGTTCCGGCTTGAAGCTGCCCCGGTTTCCATTGCCCATGTTTACGGGATTGTAGCGTGCGCAGATTCGAAGAAAGGTCTTCTGTTTCTCGACGGCACCAGCGTCGTTCTTCCCCGGTGAAGGGATGCAAAACAGGATGTAGTCGTCGTCGAACGAGGACGAGTCGCCGTAGCGGTGCAGGGTGTTGGTCATGCAACCTCTGGGTTTGTAAGTCGGCCGAGTCCGAGATTCGTCTTGGCCCGCTCTGCGCCATAGCCGAATCCTTCCAGTACGGTGGCCAAGCGGGATTCCTCGCCCTCGGTGTCGCACCGGGTCGAAATCCCTACGGCCGTTACGGTGTCGATCCTCCGATTGACGTCCTCGACAGTCGTCAGGACCTCTTCCACCTGATCTAGCCGCGTCTTGATTTCAACGATGCCAGAGAGGATTTTCTCCCCGAGTATATCTTTCCGGATCGCACCGGTTGTCTTGTCTGTCATGAGGTGACTGATGGGATTCTTGGCCTCAAACTCGATGCCGAGCCTCGCCAGCGCCATGGTCATTTCCTGGATATCGCGGAACCGCACTCCCACTCCCGGGCGACCGAACTCAATCGTGTAACCCACCTCGCCGATTCCGACGCGAGGATTGACGTCGTTGGTCTTGACCTCTTCCGTCCCGCGTCCCTTGATGCCGGTGGACTTATGCTCGACGACCGGATCCGAAAACACTTGCCGAACCAGTCGCGGCATTGCGAGTTCGTTCATCACGAATGCGGCTGTGGGGCAGACATCGGGCTCCGGCTCGAATCGGAAGCGGACCAGGCGGGCAATCTTGCGGACCGTCCGCACTACCGTCGGGTTGAGGTGCTCTTGGCTCATGCCGCGGAAGCAGGTTCCGCACTCTACGCATTCGTCCTGGTTGATCGTCGCTCGTTGGATGGCGGGGTCGATGTAGATCGCCCCCATTGGGCAGACTGGGACACAATTTGCACAGGCCACGCACTTCTTGACGTCGATCAGCATCTGGAATCTCCTTCAAGGCTCGCTATTCAATGACAGGGTTGGCTGATGCGCTGAACTTACCCAAGGCTTTGGAATCCTGCCTGTAGGGTACCAATCCGACGCCGGCACTTGCAGGATTGGCAGCAGTTGTGAGGGAACTCTCGGTGCGGGTCCCAAGCCCACCACACTCCGCACCTGTGTCGCTTCAAGCTGGGACCGTCGCAGTCCTTCCGGCCCGAGCCTGACGCCACGTCTCGTCGACTCAAGAAAATAAACAACCAACTGCAGAGGCCGTCCGAATCGGACGGCTCGTACCGGCCAGGTTCTCAGGACGAGTTTGCGACGTGTGTCTACGGTCATGGAGACCACTACACAAAAACCGGAACCCTAGTGTCTAGCTTGGCGGGGCCGAGCCTCCAATTCCGCTATGCGGGCGTTAGCCGCCTCTGCCTAGGTCCCTGACCGCTGACTTGCCTCCGCTTCGGCCTTCGCCCTGGCCTCTGCAGCTCTAGTGATCCGGGGAAGCTCATCGAGCCAAGGGTACTCCAGCCCAGTCACCGCGTTCCGAACCCGCAGGCTGGTCCCTTCTATCCGCATCTCCACACCCACCCTCGTACTGCACAGTCCGCCCCTCGGCTCCGCCTCCACCTCCCGGTACCTACCTCCACGCAGCCGGTAGCCCACCAGCCTAGACTCCTGCTTCTCCTGGATCGGCTGGAACCGGAAGTACTCCCCGACCCCGAGCCGTTCGTGCAAGGCCACCTTCTCTACCTCGTCGCCGGTCCGGACCGACGGCGAGACCACCTCTAGTGCGAAGTCCGGCGGCTTGCCCTCCTCCCACAGCTTGTACACCATCCGATTGCCCAGATCATGATGCAGCACGACGTATATGTCCGGCGCGATGTACTTCTTCGGATTCCCCTCCTCGTAATAGATAAACATGCCGCCTTCCATCACCACGTTCGCTACCCGGTGGAAGTGGAATTGGAAAGAGACGCGCAGGTTGAGTACGGCTTGGGCCTCGATAGGATGTTCCGGCAAGAAGCGACCGTCCGAATCAGGGTAGTGAATGAACTCGGCTAGGGGTGGGAGAGACGGATTGAGCACGGCTGGGAACCTGTTCTGCCCGAGAATGCGGTCATGCGCCATGCCGGATCGACGGGAAACGTACCTGCACGTAGGAGTGTAGCAGGGGCTCAGTACGTGTCGTGGGGTCCGGTGGCGGTCCGGGTAGTCCTGACCGCAGGGCTTTTCAAAGTTTGGTGTAACTAGTGTCTGCCAGAAAACCCTTTTTGGGCACGAGGTCTCGCTCGAAGGTGAAAACAATATCGATGACAAATGGTTGGATTAGGCCTGATTGGGTCCGCCTGAGTGCCTGTCACTTCACCTTAAGGCCGCATTTGCAGCCGTTCTGAGGGCTCTCAACCGCCGCTTTGGCCGATCCGACACAGCTTCCCCTGCCGGGCCCTGGCCCGGCTCCCGGCGGGGTGTCCCGGAACCGCTTCAGGCCGCGAGGCTGCACTGGGCAGCCTCACGGTCCGCTTGCAGCAGGACCCGCCCCAGGCGGTGCAGGTTGGCCCCCAACACCGCCAGCGCTACGGTGCGCTCGAAGCCCGCCTTGCCCATCGTCCGCACCCGGTCCAGTCCGTGATGCTCCAGATGATTGATCGCCGCCTCTACCGCTGAGTGCTGCCGCCGCGCCTGCCGAAACGACTCCTCGGCCTCCCGCTCCCGCTGCGCTGCGCTCAACTTGCCCTTCGCCGGCAGCGCGTTCAGGTCCAGCAGTTTGTCCAGCTGGATGCGATTCTCCGGACTGGGAAAGTTGCGGTCCAAGCTGCACGCCCGCAAGTCCGGGAACAACTCCTGCGTCTCCTCGATGATCGGCTCCGCGATGTCCACGTCGCCGCCTTCCCACAACACCTTGTGGTGCAGCAGAAACTGGTGCTGGTCCTCGACTACGCAGACCGGCACTCCCAGCTCCACCGGACAGCCGGCCTTGCCCTCCGAGATCCAGCGCGTGTGCGGCTCGAAGATCGAGAACACCTTCTCCTCCTGCGGAATCTTCTCGCCTTCCAGCAGCCGCCGCTCGGACGGGTCGATCTGACGCTCGGCATGGGCAATCCAGTCCTTGATTTGCTGCATCCTGGACTTCGCCATGCCCGCCTCCTCCAGGGCCTTCAGACTGCTCGTGGCGCGGCTGACCAAGTCCTTGCAGGTGCGCAGGTAGGCCACCACCCGGGGACGCGTCGCCCGGCGCGTCTGCCGCACCGCATGGAACAGCGAGCGCACCTTGCGGGCCTGCTTCTGCCACTGCCGCCAGCCCGTCACGCCGTACGCGCCGGCCTGCCGCCCCAGGCTCTTCAGCAAACATCGCATGGCATCCCACAACAGCGAGACGTCGGTCGGATAGTGCACGTCGGTCTCGGCCACGAACGAGTCACACCGTCCGCGCAAGGCCTCACCCGCGCTGTGCTCCAGCACCGTGTGGCCCTCCTGCACCAGAACCTTGTTGATCGCTCCCAGCAACTCCGGCGTCAGCAGCGAGACATTGTCGAGCAGGCGCTGATGCTTGGTGCGGGTCTCGTCGTAGACGCCGTGACCCAGCATCTGGCGCACCTGGTCGTGGTGATTGGCCAGGTTGCGGAGTCGGTCGAAGTCCAGATTGAGACCCTCCTTGAGCAGCCCCAGCACCAGAATCTGCCACAGGTCCAGCCCCGGTCGTCCGACCCCCCGCTTGACGTTGGCCAGCAAGTGCTTCTCCAGCAGGCCCATCACCTGGGTGTAGACCGCCGGCGTACAGAACAGATGCTGCAACCCGCGCAGGACCGCCGTCGTGTCGTCGCGGCAATCGAGTTCGATCTCCATCTTCTCGATCGACACCTGACCGATCTGCAATGGCCGTTGGTGAATTTCGCGCATCAGGGCTTTCCCGTTCTCCGAAGATGGGCCGTTTCTGGCCCGATTCGGCCCCCAAGCGCCTGCAAACCGCATTCTTGGGGCCGTCAAATCACCATTACACCACTGATATAAAAAGATTTCCAGGGTTTTCGGGCAGACACTAGCTATGGGACATGCCTTCGCCGCCCTCTCCCCTGTTCGAGGCGACCCCGCCCGGATTCCGCCTGGACGATGTGGTCATCCGCCTGGCGCGGCCCGAGGAACGGACGCGCTGGGACGAGTTGGTCGATCGCCATCATTACCTGGGCTTCAATCGCTTCGCCGGTCGCGGGCTGCGGTATATCTTCGAGTGGCACGGCCAGTGGATCGGGCTGGCCGGCTGGCAGTCGGGCGCTTTCAAGTGCCGCCCGCGGGACCGCTGGGTGGGCTGGAAGGCCCCGATCCAATTCCAACGGCTGCACGTGGTGGCCAACGACACGCGGTTCCTGCTGCTGGGGAAGGAGGGCACGTTCCCGGGGTTGAGTTCGCATGCGCTGGCGGGCATGCTGCAACGGCTGAGCGCGGACTGGGCGGCGCGCTACGGCCATGGCTTGCTGCTGGCCGAGACGTTCGTCGATCCGGCCCGCTTCCGGGGCAAAATGTACCGGGCGGCCGGCTGGCTGCGGCTGGGCGGCACTCGCGGGTTCGCGCGGGCCAGCGGCCGCTACACCCAGCCCCATGGCCGGTCCAAGGATCTGTACGTCCGGGTGTTCCAGCGCAATACGCGGCGGCTGCTGCGGTCCGAGCGGGAACTGCCGGCGGCTTTCGCGGCCAACCCGCAGGGCGGCACCTGCGGGCTGCGTCCGGTCGAGTTGCGCTCGCTGTACGAGGAGTTGAGCGCGGTGCCCGATTTCCGGCGCGCCCAGGGTCGCAAGCACCAGACGGCCACCGTACTGGCCATCTACCTGCTCGTCAGGCTGGCCGGTCTGCACGGTGGCAAGGCCGCTGCCGCTTATGCCCAATCCTTGAGTCAAAAGGAGTTGGAGGCGCTGGGTGCCTGGCGCAACCCGCGCACGGGCCGCTACGAGCCGGTCTCCAGGTCGGTGATCTACCGCGTCCTGGAGAACGTCGATCCGGAGGCCCTCGAGGCCGTCTTGCGCCGCTACTCCATGCCCCGCCTGCAACTCGGTGCGGCGCTGGCGGCGGACGGCAAGCGCGTCCGCGCGGCCAACCGCAATGGCCCGCAACACCACGAGACCGTCAGCTTGGTGGCCCACGGCTCGGGGCTGCCCCTGGCCAGCCTCGGCTTGCACGACCAGAATGGCGAGATCGCCGCCGTATGAGGCCGAAGTAATCCGTCTACTGCAGGTCCCAGCATGAATGGCAGGCAGTAGCGAACACCTGCCGATCCGGTTACGGTCCGCAATCACAGTCGGGTAGCCATTTGTCAGTCTGCGAGCTTCGGCCTAGTGTCCCGCTTGACGGAGCCGTGATTCCAGTTCCGCAATGCGGGCCTTGTCCGCTTCTGCTTGGGCTTCTAAGCGACGTCGTGCCTCCGCTTCGACCTCCGCCCGGGCATCTGAGCGATGTCGTGCCTCCGCTTCGGCCTCCGCCCGGGCTGCTTCGGCCTCCGCCCGGGCATCTGCGAGACGTCGTGCCTCCACTTCGGCCTTCAATCGGAGCGCCGCAGCCTTGGTGTTCCGGGGAATCTCATCCATCCACGGATACTCCATCCCGGTCACCGGGTCCCGGACCCGCACGTTCTCCCCCTCCACCCGCATCTCCACCCCCAGACTCACACTCAACAGTCCGCCTCCCGGCTCCGCCTCCACGTCCCGGTACTCCCCCCGGTGCAGCCGGTGGCCCACCAGCCGTGGCTCCTGCTTCTCCGGGTCCGGCTGGAACCGGAAGTACTCCCCAATCCCCAGCTGCGCGTACAACACCACCTTCTCCTCTTCGTTGTGGGTATGGGTCGACGGCGAGAGCACCTCCAGCGCGAAGTCCGGCGGCTTGCCCTCCTCCCAGATCTTGTACACCCTCCGCTTCCCCAGATCGTGGTCCAGCACCACGAAGATGTCCGGCGCGATGTTCTTCTTCGGATTCCCCTCCTCGTAATACATGAACATGCCGCCCCGCAGCACCACCCTCGGAACTTCGTTGAAGTGGTGGGTGAGAGCGGCGCGCAAGTTGACGATGGCACTGGCCTGTAGGGGGTTTTCCGGCAAGAAGCGACCGTCCGAATCAGGGTAGTGAATGACCTCGGCTAAGACTGGGGCAGGCGGTTCGAGCACGGCCGGGAACGGGCTCTGCCTGATCATGCGGTCATGCGCCATGTCGGATCGACGGGAGCCGTACCCGCAGGTGGCAGTATAGCAGGGGATCGGGACGTATCGTGGGGTCCGGTGGCGGACGCCGAGTGGTCCGGACCGAGAGGCGCCAGGGGCATCCGGCCGAATGGTGTGGTGCGCATCGACTCTGCCAGCGGTGTTGGGGACTGGGCCAAGGATCCTGCCGGCAACACGGCACACGTGATCGAAACGTTTCGGCAGGCAACCGACATTGCTACGGATCATGGGGAGAAGCTGGCCGCAGAGGGAAAGATTTGCTGGGGGGCGATGCACAGCTGGAAGCACATGCTCGCAGTTCTGGAAGGAGTGAACGACGAGTCTCTTGGGTTTCAGGCCGACATGGCGCATACCCTGCTCTATACCCTCGGCTACAACGCACCCGAACACGCCATCCTTCCTCACGGATTCGCGTGGAACGATCAGGGCATGCTCGACGAAGCGTTACGCACGGTGACAGATGCGTTACGGCCATGGACCAACGATTTCCACGTCGCCCAGAATGATGGTACGGTGTTCGGCAGCGGCAGCCATGACCGCACAGGCCGACACTGCCAGGCCCTGGATCCCAACGGCAGACTCGACATCACGCGACACGCCGGCTATTGGCTAAGGGACCGCAACGGAGACCTGACCAGGACCTGCCGCCATATCTGCTGGGACGGCTGCATGTTCCCCAACGCCGTCATGATGAATCCCCAAACCTGGAACGACATCCTGGGGGTCATGATTTCCGTTCAGGACGCCCACGGATGGTCCGACTGGGGATCCCGTTCCCTGCCGCGGAGGTTGTCACGCTCCCCACCAGCGAGAGCCCTCGCTTGACGTTAGAGCTAACGTGTGCTCTACGCCCACAAGTGCCCCTTTCGGCCGGGCTGAGTTCGGCACGTGGTGTGGCGTCCCAAGCGCTAGCCGGGGCTGCCCCAGAATGCGAACGTTACTTCTTCGACCGCGAGGCAAGCAAGGACACGAGCGACGATGGTTGGGCCTATGCATTATGGCAGCGTGGCTGCTCAACCCGCCGAGCTAGGGCGAACTCATCCGCGAGTGCTGACGTGAGCTCGAACGTGACAGAGACAACTATGATCGTGCTGCCTGCAATTGATTTGCGCACGTTGGGTGGTAAGATTGTACCGTTGTTCGCTTGAGACCAGAGGGAATACACCAACATGCTGACGTTCAACACCATCGATTTAGAAACCGCCAATGCTGATCGGGCGACTATCTGCCAAATCGGCATCGTACATGTCCGGAACGGTGAAATCGCCGATGAGTGGGAAACCTTGGTAAACCCAGAGGAATGGTTTGATCCATACAATACTTCACTGCACGGAATCGATGAATTCAAAGTAGAGCATAGTCCTAGATTTCCTGATGTTTACGATGAATTACATAAGCGGTTGGTCGGATCCATATTGGTCAGCCACACATCGTTTGATCAAGTTGCACTAATACGCTCAATGACAAAATATGACCTTGAACAGTTTGAGGTCAAATGGCTCGACAGTGCCATGATCGCTCGCCGGGTGTGGCCAGAGAAGTACGGCCGAAGTGGCTATGGCCTTAGAAACATTGTCAAGAACCTCAGCATCTCGTTCAAACATCACGACGCGCTTGGAGATGCTACGGCATCCGCAAAAATAGTGCTACGTGCTTGCGATTCGGAAGGGATAGATATTGATGGTTGGTTGAATCGGGTCAAGCAGCCAGTTTCAGCGACACATCCTAAGCGTGGAAGGAAAGTTCCTAAGCGTGAAAGGAATGTGGAGGGAGCGTTATCTGGAGAAACCATACTATTCACAGGTGCGCTTGAAATTCCTCGATGGCAAGCAGAGGAAGAGGCCGCAAAGGCAGGATGTGATGTTGTAAGAAACGCCAGCAAGAAAGTGACAATTTTCGTTGTGGGTATTCAAAATTACAGCAGGCTGAAGGGCTATGAGAAGAGCAGTAAACATCGGAAGATCGAAGCGTTGATTTCAAAGGGTAGTGACATTCAAATACTCTCAGGAATAGACTTTCTTCAACTCATAGATGCTGACATGCAACTTCACTCTTCCTGACAAAATCGGGTAACTGCCCGGGTACCCTGGATTCTTCAACTGGATTCTTCAACAGGTCGTAGTTAGTGTCTGCCAGAAAACCCTTTTTGGGCACTAGGTCTCGCTCGAAGGTGAAAACAATATCGATGACAAATGGTGGGATTAGGCCTGATTAGGTCCATCTGAATGCCTGTCACTTCACCTCAAGGGTGCATTTGCAGCCGTTCTGAGGGCTCTCAACTGCCGCTTTGGCCGATCCGACACAGCTCCCCCTGCCGGGCCCTGGCCCGGCTCCCGGTGGGGTGTCCCGGAACCGCTTCAGGCCGCGAGGCTGCACTGGGCAGCCTCACGGTCCGCTTGCAGCAGGACCCGCCCCAGGCGGCGCAGGTTGGCCCCCAACACCGCCAGCGCTACGGTGCGCTCGAAGCCCGCCTTGCCCATCGTCCGCACCCGGTCCAGTCCGTGATGCTCCAGATGATTGATCGCCGCCTCTACCGCTGAGTGCTGCCGCCGCGCCTGCCGAAACGACTCCTCGGCCTCCCGCTCCCGCTGCGCTGCGCTCAACTTGCCCTTCGCCGGCAGCGCGTTCAGGTCCAGCAGTTTGTCCAGCTGGATGCGATTCTCCGGACTGGGAAAGTTGCGGTCAAAGCTGCACGCCCGCAACGCCTATTGTAAATCGAACCGCAACAGCGGGGAAGAAGGCCCTTGGAGTAGGTGACTGAACTACTGCCAGAGTAAGACAAGCGGGGGGAGCTGTCAAGGCGACGCTCCGGGGGTGGCCGTTACGCGAGGGTGACAGGAGGATCTGGCCCGAAAAGGCGGCCGGACCACAGGGGCGCTGGCGGGCTGGGCCCGCCAGCTCGAGAGGGGGAGGTGCGTCGGGGAGGGGCCGCGTTGCGGCCCGGATCAGAGAGGAGAGGGGTCCGGGATTGCGGGTGGCGGGTCGATGCCGGCCGCGAGACAGTCGTCGCGGAAGACCTCGTACGGAGTACGGTAGCCAAGGACCTTGCGGGGGCGGTGGTTGAGCCGGTTGACGGCTTCCTGCAGCCGTTGCGGGTCGAGTGTGCGCAGGTTCTCGGTCTTGGGCACGAACTGGCGCAGGAGGCCGTTGGTATGTTCATTGAGGCCTCGCTCGCAGGAGCGGTAGGGCCGGGCAAAGAAGAGGTCGGTCTCGAGCGCCTCGGCGGTCTGGAGGTGGCCGGCGAACTCCTTCCCGTTGTCGCAGGTCACGGTCAGGACCAGGGCCGCGAAGGGCCGCAGCAGGTTCTGCATCGCGTCACCCACCAGGGCGGCAGTCTTCCGGCTAACTGTCTGAGCAAGCAGGTACTTCGACTTCCGTTCCACGAGCGTGACAGCGGCTCCTTTATGGGCCTTGCCTATGATCGTGTCGGCCTCCCAGTCCCCGCAGCGCTGCTTCGAGTCGACAATTGCGGGGCGCTCGCTGATGTCCCTGCGGCCCGGGATGCAGCCGCGGCCGGCGCTGCCCCGGGTGGCCTTGCAGCGGCGCGGCTTGCCGCGCTGCCGCAGGTAGGTGTAGAGTGAGCCGCCTTGGGCGCGGTCCTGGCGAATCCGCTGGTAGAGCCACGAGAAGCTGACCGACACCGCCCCGACCCGCTTCAGGTAACCAGCCACCTGCTCGGGGCTCCAGTGGCTCTGGAGGCCGTCAGAGATGAGGTTCCAGATCGCTGGCTGGAGCTTGCGCGGGCCGGTGACGGCCCGGTGGCGGCGGTCTCGAGCGAGTGGCTGGGCCTGCTCATGGTGATAGCCGGAGAGGCCGGCGTTGCGCTGGAGTTCGCGATAGACGGTGGACTTGTGACGCTGGAGCTGAGCGGCGATGGCGGTGACCGAGAATCCCTGCTGGAGCAATGCCTGGATCTGGCAGCGCTCGTCGTATTGCAGGTGGCGGAACTGCTGAGGCATGGCGATTTCTCCTCTAGGATAGGCTAATCAGCACCTTAGGCCCCTCCGCCCGCTGTTGCGCTTCCTAGTGCAAGCGGCATCCTCATTTGGCCGAGCACTGGAGTCCATGCAATCGCTCTGTTCAGTATCTGTGGGCTTCTGGGCACCCTGTGTGAACAGGATGTTCGCGGCTGGCCGTCCCCGTGATAGAATTTGATCGCGATGAAGCGTCTCCTGACACTGGTTTTGCTGCTGCCTCTTCTCGCGGTTGCGCAACGCCCCTTGGTGATTCGAGGCGTCACGCTGATCGACGGAAGCGGGGGACCGCCTACACTCAACACCACCGTGATTGTAATCGGAGGGCGGATCGTTCAGATCGGCGAGGGGGGAACCCTCATGATCTCGGACAGAGCCGAGAGGATTGACGGCAAAGGCAAGACGCTGATTCCCGGGATCATCAATCTGCACGGACATGTGGGACTGACCAAGGGCCTTGTCCAGTCGCAGGAAAACTATACCCGCGACAATGTGATCGCCGACCTCCGCACGTACGCGCGGTACGGTGTGACGACCACAACCAGCATGGGCACCGACAAGGACTTGGTGATCGGGGTCCGCGACGCTATTGAACGAGATCGACTTCCGGGCGTTGCGCGTGTAATCAGTGCCTTGCAGGGCTTCACTACCAAAGACGGCTATCCGACTCACGTCCCAGGGGTTAAGGGACTGGCCATTGAGGTGGAAACCGCCAACGAGGCCCGCCGGGAAGTCGACAAGCTGGCCGACCAAGGTGCCGAACTTGTCAAGATGTGGGTGGATAGTCATCACGGGCAGTTTGACAAGCTGCCGTCTCGACTCTATGAAGCCATCATCAACCAGGCCCACCAGCGAGGGATGCTGGCCGCCGCACACCTGTATGAATTGGAGGACGCAAAGCGGCTCGCAGACGCCGATGTGGACCTGATCGTTCACAGCGTTCGAGATGCCGAGGTGGACAGAAGCCTGATCCGCAAGCTGTTGGCCAAGGGAATCGTGTATGTGCCGACATTGACGCGGGAACAGTCCACCTTCGTGTACGCTGATTCTCCGGCCTGGTTGGAGGACGGATTCTTCTCCAGGCATGTCGCCCCCTCGCTGATCCGGGATCTCCGCACTACGATGCGCGAGAAGCAGTCCAACGATCCCGAAGAGTCGATCAATCGCGAGAACTTTCGGGTCGCGATGCGAAATCTGAAAACGCTAGCCGATGCCGGAGTGACAATCGGCTTCGGGACCGACACCGGGCCACCGGCGCGCTTCCCCGGCTACTTCGAGCATTGGGAGTCGGAGTTGATGGTGCAGGCTGGCCTGACCCCTATGCAGGTCATTGTTGCATTCTCAAGGAACGCGGCCAGGGGTCTCGGAATCGGTCGTCAGTTCGGAACACTCGCAGAGGGCAAGGTTGCGGACATGATTTTGCTGAACAGCAACCCCTTGGGCAACATCAACAATCTCCGAGACATACACACCGTCTACATTGGCGGCCGGGCCGTCGAGCCGTAACAGGGAAGGCAATCAGAGTTCCCGACCGAGCCACACCACTCGGCCGACGATAGTGAAGTCATCCCCAAACGGTTCGGGTCGGTATGCGGGATTGTCGCTATGGATGAACCATTTGGAGCCGTCCTTTCGGAGCCTCTTGACGACCAACTCACTATCCCGTCGCACCGTGTAGATGCTGCCGCTCCGGGGGCTCTGCGGTTGCATATCCAGGAGCACCGCGTCTCCACCGTAGAGTGTCGGTTCCATGGAGTCGCCCTCGACCTCGATGACCGCCATCTGGTCAGGGTTGAGTTGCTGCCCGCGAACCCAGGTCCGGGTGAACGCCAGATACCCGCTCACAGTTTCCGAATCGACCGTCGAACCGGCACCGGCTGCGGCGAGCACTTCGTAGCGGGGCGCAGACACAAAGGGTGTGCGCTGATCGATTAGCAGAGGCCGTTTGCGGCCCTCCTCGTCGATGCGACGCGCTTCGAAAGCGAGCCTTTCCAGTTCGGTGGCTAGAGCTCGGATGTCCAGCCTCGCCCCCGGCGGGAGACGGGGAGGGCCAACATAGAACTCGAGATCCAGCGCCCGGCAGACCTCGGCTAGACGCCGACTGGTCGGAGGGCGGCCCTCCAAAATGTAGCGAATCGCATTGACCGACCATCCATTCTCCCGGGCGAGGCGTGTCGGGTTTGTCCCTTTCCGCCTCAAGGCCTCTTCGATGACGGGTGGGATATCGTGGCTGTCCATACGATCTGATTGAGAGTCTAGCGCGGGCAGGTTTTGCTTGCGAATCCTGAGCCCTCACGAATTCCTGCTCACGATACAATAACACCCTTTTATGGTTTCGGCACGCGCCTGTTGCCCGCGCGCGTGCATGCACCGACGCCGGAGCGCGCTCCATTCCGTTGGCCTGCCACAGTCTCCTTTACAAGTTAACAACTCGTCAGGCACCGGCCGCGTGGGGTCTCCGGGGTGCGACGGAAGCGTATTCGCACTCACGCGGCTTCCCTGACACACGACGAATCGATAGTCCCGGTTCGGCTGGGTGGGAGTTGTCGCGGTAGGCCCGAGATGCAGATCCAGAATCTCTTCGCCTCGATTTCAGGGGATGTTGGGAACAGCACTTAACATTCGCTTCCGGATTTGTCATGGTAGGTCTGGAGCAATTCTCAGGCAGCCGCCGGGAGCGGGGCACCCCTTGGCCCGCCCGTCCAGCACTTGCTTCCGGAGTCAGACCTTTCCAATGGCCTACAGGACGATCGAGTTCAGCGTACGTGATCAGGTTGCGAGTGTGGTGCTGAACCAGCCGGACCGAGCCAACGCGATCGACGAGCGAGTCGCCAGGGAACTCCTCGAGGTAGCGACCCGCTGCGACGAGAGCTCTGAGGTAAGGGCAATCCTGATTCGTGGGCAGGGTGCGATGTTCTGTGGCGGTGGAAACCTCAAGGTTTTCGCTCAGAAAGGGGAGGATTTGCCAGGCTACCTCAAGCACACGACGACCCTCTTGCACGCAGCGATCTCGCGCTTGGCCCGACAGGCTGCGCCGACGGTCTGCGCAGTCCACGGTTTCGCGGCGGGAGGGGGACTCAGCCTGGCGATCTCCTGCGACCTGGTTGTCGCGGCCGAAACCGCGAAGTTCGCCATGGCCTACACGAAGGCAGGCCTGACCCCCGACGGCTCCTCAACTTACTTTCTCCCCCGCCTGATCGGCCTGCGGAGAGCGATGGACATGACTCTGACGAATCGGGTCCTGACGTCGGCCGAGGCACTCGAGTGGGGCCTTGTATCCCGTGTCGTCTGCGATGGGGAAGTCTTCGATGTAGCCGAGGCCCTTGCCTGCCAGCTAGCATCCGGGCCCACATGGGCGCTTGGCAAGAGCAGAGAGCTGATTCACCGTGGCCTGGCCGAGTCGCTGGAGACGCAAATGGAACTGGAGACCCGGGCCATCGCGGACGCGGTGCGAACCGTCGACGCCCGAGAAGGCGTCAGGGCTTTCCTGGAGAAACGCAAACCCTCGTTCATCGGTCGATAGCACGGGCAATACTTGGCGTTCGGTGGCTGGACACGGCCCCCGGACGGTGAAATGCAGCTCGCAGGCTCGTGACCCGGCCCCTCGCCGAGCAGCCCTCAATATGATCGTTCACCAGCCCCATGGCCTGCATGAAGGAGTACATCGTCGTGGGTCCGACGAACTTCCATCCGAGCTTTCGGAGTTCTCTGGATGCCAGCGTCGATTCCCTGGTCCGTCCAAGCATGAGAAGGGTCTCGTAGTCCAGGAAGGCCGGACGGGCCGATTCGGCCGGTTCCCATTGCCAGAAGAACGCCGCGAGTGAACCGTGTCGGTCTGCCATTTCACGGGCTCGGCAAGCGTTGTTGATGGTGGCCTCAATCTTGCCCCTGTGGCGCACGATGCCACAGTTGTGGAGCAGTCGATCCACATCTCTCTCACTGAATCGGGCGACCGTCTCGTAGTCGAAGTTAGCGAATGCCTTGCGGAACTCAGGCCGTTTTCGCAGAATGGTCAGCCAGGACAGGCCCGCCTGGAAGCCCTCGAGGCAGATCTTCTCGAAGAGTGTGCGGTCGTCTCCAACCGGAACTCCCCATTCTTCATCGTGATAGGCGATGTAATCGGGATGGGCCCCGGACCACGCGCAGCGCCGCACACCGTCGGCTCCGACAGTCAGTCCCCTGATATCGTCGGGTCCTTTCGGCCCAGCGTCCATGGCGATGCGCCCCTTCCTGATCCATCGTATTGCAGTCTGGGATCTGTGCCGGAACGTCGCTTCTCGTACGGAGACCGGCCCCTTGCTGGTTGATACGATCATGGCGGTGCCACGGCTTGTCCGCATCGCCGATGAACTGACTGGTAGAGCCCCGGCAGCTGTCCTCGCGCCCTTGCCCCGGGTTCGTGGCGGTCTGGTGACACTCTCAATCACTCTTGCCGTTCTCGTGGTGGGTTGCACCGGTGGCCCGGCCGGGATTCCGGGCGATCTGGAATTCGTTGAGGGGGCCGTCAACGGTGCCGCAATCGAACGCGACGGCCATCGCCTCGTTTTCTACGGCGATCCCGTCGGGACCTTCGAGAACGTCGAAAAGGTCCTGCTCACCCACCACAGGCGCGATGTCGTCTGGGCTGCTTTGGGCCCGGCCGCCACCGGTGCTCGAATCGTCGCACCCGGCGCGGAACTGCCGCTCATTGCGAATGCCGAGGGTTTTTGGGACGAGTTTCAGGGAACCCGATTCCACGATTATGCTCAGCAATCCACCAAGGTGCTGGGAGAGAACCTGCAGGTCCACGAGCCTGCCCGTAGCGGTCGGCCGATCAACTGGCGGGGGCTGACGGTTCGGCCGGTCGATACGCCCGGGTTCACTCGCGGTGCGATGTCGTATGTCCTAGACCTGCAAGGGATCAGAATCGCCTTCACTGGGGATCTGATCCTTGCCGGAGCGCGCATCCTGGACCTGTACAGCCTGCAGGACTCGATCGAGGAAACCGAGACCCGCGGCTACCACGGCTACGCTGCCCGCGCCGCCGACCTCATCGAGAGTCTGCGGCGGCTCGCCGAGCTTGAGCCCGATTTGATGGTTCCCGCCCGGGGGCCCGTGATCCGGGATCCAGACGTGCAGATTGCGCTGCTGATCGAGAAACTCCAGCGCCTGTTCCGGACCTATTTCCGTACCGACGCCCTGCGTTGGTATTGGGGGGAGGACAATCTCAGGAAACGTGCCCGCCGCATCCTGGGCAACACCCCCGTGGAGTGGATGCCCATGGCGGCGCAACTGCGCCAGACGCCGCCGCGGTGGTGGCACAAGTTCGGCACCTCACGGCTCCTGGTCTCGGACTCCGGCGCGGCGTTTCTGATCGACTGCGGAAGCCAGGAGGCCGTGAACCAGATTCGGCAATTGAAGCGGAGGGGTGTGTTCACGAGGCTTGAAGGCATCTTCGTGACGCACTTCCACGACGATCACACGGAGTTGGTGCAGGCCATGGCTCGAGAGGAGGACGTACCGGTATACGCCGGCACAGAAATGCAGGACATCCTGGAGAACCCGGGTGCCTACCACATGCCGGCCATGACCTTCAACGCGATTCGACCGATTCATGCCCTCACGGAGGGGGAGAGGCTGCGCTGGCGGGAGTTCGAGTTTCGCTACACCTACTTTCCCGGTCAGGCCATCTATCACGGTGGACTCGACGTGCGACGCGACAACGGCGAGCGCTACTTCTTCCTTGGCGATTCGTTCAGTCCCTCGGGCCTTGACGACTACTGCCTGCTCAACCGGCACCTGTTGCATCCATCCACGGGACATTTCCTCTGTCTGGACAAGATCGAGGCCCTCGAAGGGGAATACTGGCTTGTCAACCAGCACATCGACGAGGTCTTCCGTTACGACAAGGGTCAACTGGAGATGATGCGACAGGCTCTCAATGACAAGAAATCGGTGATCGGCGAACTCGTTCCGTGGGAAGATCCGAACTTCGGCGTGGACGAACAGTGGTCTCGATTCTACCCCTATGGCCTGAGGGTCCGGCAGGGCATGGACCTTGACCTGTACGCTTTCATACTCAATCACTTGCCTGAACCGCAGACCTTCCGGGTCCGCCCCAATGTCCCTCCGGGGTGGACCTGCCTTCCGGAAAACGCCGAGGTGTATGTTCAGCCTCTCGAGGAAGGGCGCATCCGCTTCCGGGTAACACCCGGGCCCCATGCCTCCGGTCTTACCCTGATCACGGGAGACGTCTCGTTCCGAGATCATGACCTCCGTCGGTGGATCGAGGCGATGGTCTTCGTATCGCCATAGCGGTGCGGCCCTGTGGACCGTCGCCTACAGAAAGTAGACCGCCAACTGATCGTCTTCCAGGTCCGCCCCTCCCAGAACCTCGTCGAGCTGCCGGCGAATCCCGATGATCACCTCGTCCGGAACACCTCCGAATCGCAGCGCCCGCTTGCGTTCGAGCAATTCGCCCGGCCGGAGCTTCGCGAGTGCTCTTGCGCGAGCGCTGTCGAGACGGTTTTTGTGGATGACAACGGTCCCGAAGCCCAACTCCCTGAGCCTGTGCAGGTCCAGCGCAGCGCCGGACGCCGGTGTACCGGCTAGATCCCTCAAGGCCGGCTCGTTTTCGATGTGAGCCTGAATTTCGGGTGGATAACTCGAAAGGTATCCGCCAGCGATTGGTCGGGCGTGCACGGTTTGGGCAACCATATTGGGCACTGACCGGTTTCGTTGGTGGAAAGGGATATCGAGCACTGCCCCCGGCTGAGACGCGATTTTTTCAAGCAGTGGGGAATGCGCAACGGTCTGTACGGGGAAGGGAAGCCAACTGAACTCCACCAGAATGATCACGGCTGCCAGCGAAAAAACGAGTCTGGACCGGACTCGCAGCGCGCTCCACCCGTACCCGGCGAGCACGGCCAGGCTCAGCCCGGCCAGTACCAGAAACCGGTTCGCAACCCTCAGGTTCTCTAACAGCGGGAAACCCTTCAGCGCTGCGAACGGCAGCAGAACGGACTCGTGCAGGGTTCCGTTCCAATACGGATGGGCCCCCAAGGCGAGAACCAAGGCGATGCCGAACAGGACCAACCAGCCCACTGCGCGTCTTCTGGTGCGCCATAGCCCAATGGCGGCCAGTGCGAGCGGCGCAATGCCCAGATAGCAAATAAATCCGGAGGCTTGGTACGCCCGGTCCAGGTAGCTGGACCGGACACTGGAACCGAACACAGGATTGGCATAGGTTGGTGTGAGGAGGAAGCTGGCGTCGATTCCACGTTCTACGGGCCCTTTGAGATGGTAGTCGCTACCCGAAGCTATGAGTGTCGCCATGGGTGCCAGTAGCGGAAGCACGAGAAGTACTGCCAGCACACCGGCGATCACCATGTGCGCGGCCACCGTCGGCCAGCGGCGACTGTGCACCACGGACAGGACGAAGATCCAGGGAGCGACAACCAGAATCAGTTTCAATCCGAGATGCCAACTGCAGAGTGCATTCAATCCGAAGCACGCTCCGAATGCAAGCGCATCGGCGAGGCGAAACGAGCGCCCCCATCGCACCAGGAAGTACAGGGAAAGGGGAATGAACTGTACGGAGAAGAGGTTCAGGTGCTCCAGTGTCTGCTCGACGGTTTGCGGAAAGTAGGCGAAGATCAGACCGGCCAGAATTCCCGCCCGAGCGTTACCCGTGAGTTCCCGAACCAACAGGTACGTACCGAATCCCGAAAGCGAGAGAGCCACGAGAATGCAGAAGTTGTAGGCGGCTGCCTCGCCAAACAGCAGATTCACTGGCATTGCGACCACCTGGTTGAAGGCCGAATGGGTATGAAAGACCAGATCTGCCCCTGCCGGATGGAACAGGAGGGGGGAGTGAAGGGGATTGAGGCCCAGCAGCAGACATTGTTTCCACCACCAGAGGTTCCAGTAGTTCTGCCAAAGGTCCCCCGACCCTCCGGGCAGAGTGCTGGACCAGTGCCGGGCCAGCGGGAATGTCGTCAGAATCGTCAGCGCCACAAAGAACAGCAAGACCCAGCCCGGATGGACTGTACGAGGAGTCGAGGCGGAATCGGTGTTCGTCGGCTGCAACATGATCATGACCCAGGCCGGACCGGGGACCTCACCGTGGCCTTCAGGGGTTAAGTCCAATTATCGGGGGGCGGGGGATCCGGGAACAGGCTGAGGCCCAGGCACTGCGCCCAGATCCCGGAACTTGATGATAAGCTGAGGCCATGCTCCGCCCCAGTGTGCCGATCCTCCTCTTGCTGGCAAGCTGGTCGCTCACAATGCCTTTGGCAACGGCCCAGGTCCCGGCCTCAACGCACCAGGCCCCAAAGCCGGCGATCGCGAAGATCACAGTCGTGAATCTCACCAAGGGCCAAATCCTCACACCGGCCGTGTTCGTTTCCCACAGCGCGGAGGCACCACCGCTGTTCGTCCCTGGTCAGGCGGCCAGCCAGGAACTCGCGACGCTCGCGGAGCAGGGCTACACGGCTGGACTGGTCAACCGGTACAACGCAGAGGCGGGCGTGCTGAGCGTGACCACTCTCGCCCGTTTCGTGCGTCCGGGCACCGCGGCTACGGTGAACGTGAACTTCGATGCCGAGCATGCCCTCATTTCGTCCGCGTCGATGCTTGAGATGACGAATGACGGCTTTGTCTCACTGCGGGGAGCGGAAGTTCCGTGCGAAGGGGTGCGCACGCTTTATCTTGGCGCATGGGATGCTGGAAGCGAGGCAAACAGCGAACTCTGCAGGGAAATCCCAGCCCCATGCCCGCGGCCGACCAGGAGCGGGCGTTGTGCGGTTAGTGGCGCCGAGGGGGCAGTGCACGTGCACAGCGGGATTCACGGATGCGGGGGGTTTCCTCCGGAAGTCTACGACTGGCGGCACCCGGCCGCAGAGGTCACGATCGAGGCGTCGCCAGACCTGTCGCCGGAAGGCTCCCTCGCCGCGGCATGCGCGAGCCGTCTGTCAAGGGGGGCGGGTGCTGACGAATGAGCAGCCAGTGATCCCCCGGTCTGAGTACAGGCCGCACTCCACAACCCTGAACCGCGCCGATTATGGGAGCGCCCATGCGCCGGGTGCCGCCCAGATTCGCTTCCGGCCGACTGGTGGACAGCGGGCCCATCCAGCGGAGACAATCCGATAGAGGCCGACAGGCCCGACTCCCTGTCACACCGTCCAGACGGTGAGGGCATGTGAGTCCGGGAGCACGAGTGCGGTCGGCGAGGGTGAACGTGCGGTTGTGACTCGGCCCGGGACGCAGTGCTGCCAGACGCCACCGTCGGCAGGTGACTGCCCGACACGTTGGAGGCTGACTCCAACCTGGACTGAGGTCGAGTCCGGATTCGACGAAATGTACGCCCGAAGAGGGCTATTGCTGCCTGGACCTTTGTAGCGCGCTGTGCAGACGCCTCCACTCGGTTTGCCACGGAGTGCAGGAGCCTTTCCCTCGTCGGTCCGCGCCTGTCGCGCATGACGAGGCTGGCAACTTCCATCGCCGGCGATGACGGCCGTGCAACTGTATTTCTGAGCAACAACGAGTCCTAGTGCTTCGCCCCGACCGCGCCGGCAGGATTCATCGGGGTCAGGCAGGGGCACGGATCAACGGAATCAGGGGTGCCGAATCTGGTCCCGGAACTCAATTCAGGTGTCTCCGGGCGCTCCGCACCTGGACGGCACCTGATTCCCGGATCGCCCCTGATCCGTCGGGAGTGCGGCAATCCCGATCAGGCACGTCGCGCATCTCAGTCGGGGAGGCCCTGCTCGAACACGATGTCGACCGGAATGTCCGCCGCTTCGATGCGGTCGAGGTCGACTTGGAGGGAGTCGCTGACGCCACCCAGGCCCCTGAGAAAGCCGACGGCCCGTTGGTACACTCCATCACCCTGGATGCGAAGGATTTCGCCAGACAGGCTGTCAACCGCCCTCCGCATATTGGCGAGGTCTACTGCGTAGGTTCCGGTCTCCGGATCCCTGCTGAACGCATTGGCTCGCTCGAAGTAGTTGAAACTCAGGGTGTTGGCAGTTCCGTGCGCACTCGAAGACCCGAACCGGATCGAGCGGAAGATGCCGGCCAGGAACGTAACGTAGCAGCCTTCGAGGGTAACGGAAGGCATGTCACCGGAATCAGTCAATCGGCCGATCAGGTGCAAGCCGAGGATGTCGGCTTTGGCTTCCTCCAGTGCGGAACCGGTTTCCTGCAACGCGTCCCGTACCGTTCCCGAGCCGTCCAGCGTGTTCTTGATGCCAAGACCGTGAGCCACTTCGTGGAACATCGTGTTCGAAAAGAAGGCTTCGAAATCGATCTTGTCCCTCTGGTGCGGCGAAACGAGCACATCGGCGATCGGGAGAAGAATGCTCTTGAACTTGGCCTGCATGGCGTTCTTGAGTTGCAGCCTGCGGGAGCCTTTCGTCAGTTGCACTTGCTCGTCGTTCGGCAGGTTGATCGCAATGGTCTTCGCTCCTGCGTTGCAGTCGCCCGCATAGTACAGGACGTCGTAGGCGTTCAATTGGGAGTTGCTTCCGGGCTCCTCAGACTTGTACTCCTGGGGGACGGGCAGCCCTTGCTGCAGCGCAGGGAGCATCGCGGAGTACTTTTCCAGCCTGGTGCTCCACTCCTTGTCCTTGATCAGCACATAGGCCTCGAAGGCGGTCTTTGTCCCGAACAGCCTGTCCTCGTACGACTCGATCGGGCCGATCACGATGTCGACCGCGTTGTTCCGCATGTCCATCCAGGCGAGATCGCTCGGCTGGTAGTCGCTCGTCTCGAGGGCAGTGGCGCGCAGCTGGAGATACTTCCTGAACTGCCGGTCTTCGGCCATTCCGGCTGCCTTCCGCAGCAGGTCGGCGGCCCTCGCCAGTTGGGCAGGGTACGCCTGATGGTAGGGAAGAGCGAAGAGCTGTCCGGCGTCGTTGCGTCGCACCAGCGCATATTGGCTTCCCAGATCGGAATCGGTCCGGCGTGCTTCCTCAAACTCCTGTTTTGACATATCCGCCGGATAGTAGTTCGCGCCGGGAGGCTTCGGGCCGAAGCCCGGAAGGAACGGTCGATTGTCGTCCAGCCGGTCCCAAGGACCGTAGTTGATCGTGGCAAACCGACGGGCCGCCGGGTTCTCGATGCTGTTCAGCAGTTCGTCCTTGTTGCCGAATGCCTGTCGCCAGAACAGGCCGTCCATCACCGAAGCAGCCTCGATCAGAATCGGCAGCATGGCCCTCTGGGCGTCAGAGAGTCCGCTCAGGTCGGCCTCCAGCCTGACCGACACGTAGTCGTCCACCTTGTCGCTCAAGTCGAACTCCGATCTGGGCGTTTCAGCCCCGGGCTCGCCACCACAGGAGAGGCAAACAAGGGTGCATACGACTGGCAGCGACCGCATTGCAATTCTTCAGCGTAACTCGCCCGGCCACCGGGTCCACGGGATTTGCACTACGACAGCACCCGAAACGGACTCGTGTCCGGGCCGGTCACGTAGGCCGCGGGGTCCGGCAGCGCGGGCTTGCGTCCCGTCACGTACAAGGCACCTTCCCGCTGAAGCCCCTGCCGCCGGGCCAGCTCCGCGGGCGACTTGCCGGGCGTGATCGGCGAATCATCTGCGATCCGGTCAGTCACGACCGACTCGAATCCGCAGGCTCCATCTGCGATCCGGTCAGTCACGACCGACTCGAATCCGCAGGCTCGGAACTGTTCGGCCCAGTCCTCGGCTCCCAACCGGATCAGCGGTAGACCGGTCTCCCGATCCCAGCCCTCGGAATACGTGTTCTCGGCGTAATAGTTGATCAAGACGTGAAAAGTCCCTCCCCAGGACGCGACCCGATACATTTCCATTGCGGCGGAACGCACTTCCTGCCAGTAATATGCGGATTCAATACTCAGAATATGGGTAAAGTAATCCCCGGTCCACGGAATCTCCTCTGCACCGGCGCGGGCAAACAGCACGTTGTCGAACTCCCGGCACTGCCGCCTCGCCCTGAGGATCATTTCCTCCGACAGATCGATTCCGACGAAACCGCCACCCGAAATACGGGGAGCGAGCATCCGGCCCGTCCATCCGTCCCCACAACCCACGTCCAGCACCCGGGCATCCTCTTCCAGCGCGATCCGGTCCAGCACGAGTTCAACAAGGCGCCTGTGCCGCCGTTCCATGCCATCCGCACGGCCGTCTCGCACCCAATGGTCGAACAACTCCCGAACGCGGTCCTCGTATTGTTGGCGTCGGGCCGGGTGCTGGGCGGTCATTTCGGCGGTACCGGGTCGATTCGTTGCGAGGGTGGTCTTGCGGTCGTTCTGTCGGTTTTCGTCGCGGCGGGAGTCCGTTCAGTGACCGTCACAAAGCCCCAGCGGAAACCGGCAAAGGTCCGGAACGTCCACTGTGAAGAACACGATGCACATCTCGTCAGTGGTGGACTCGCCCCACCCGATCGGAATCGGAGGATTGTTCGGGTTGTTCGGATTGCCGGACGAATTGTCGTAGATCGCCCGCACGACCAGGCGGTCATCCAGATCCAGCGGAACCGGAGTCTTGTAGGTGTAGAAGTCCTGCCAGTTGAAGTCCCAGTCGTCGATATAGACCATCGGGGTGGCTTCTCCCGAGGCGGAGATCTTGTCCATTCGAATCTCCTTGCCCAGGAGGTGCATGTGGGGGAGTACGTTGATTATGTTGATCGGTAGCAGGCCGGTTGCGCGGAGCAAGGTCCGCAGGGAGCGGGGAACAGTGAAGCCACCCACACTCTCGAAATTGAATTCTGCCGTCACTTCGTGGCGCTCGGCACCTGCCGGAATCTCGAAATCCGTATTGATTGCCATCAGGACCGAGGCGTTCCTTGGCGTTCTCTCGTCAGCGAAATGGAGCCCGATCCGTGTCTTGGCGGACTGATGGGTTCCGTCGGGGGCATAGTGAACCTGGAGGGCGATTCGGGAGCCGCGCCGGAGGTAGATTCCGGTACCCTCGGGAAACGTCTGGGGACGGGATCCCGGCGCCCATCCGCCGATGACGTACGATTCGACTCCCCACGTGAAGCCGGCGGTCGAGATCTTGGCGCTGCCGAAGCACTCGTAGCCTGGCTTCCCATCAGCGCTGGAAGCCTCGAGTGCCCGCGATTCCCCCACTGGATCACCGAAGAGGATGATGTGGTGGACGATGCGGCGGTTTCCGGCCTGCACTTCGATCCCCGTAACGCTCTTGCTCTCCATGATGCTGTCCGGCAGGCTCAGGCTGAAGCAGCGGTAGTCGTCCAGCGAGGTTGGATCGGGCGTGTAGGCGGGCCCTTCCAGCACGAGGTCTGGCTCCCCCAAGCTCCAACCGGAATCGAATTCCTGGGGTTCGGGCAGGTCACGGGGATTGCCCTCAGGGGCACCGGCATCCACCCATGCAACGACAAGGTCGATTTCCTCTTGCGTGAGTCGGCGGTTGCCGATGAAGTCGCCGTGACCCGGAACCGGTTGCCAGGGTGGCATGGATCGCTCGACGACGTCGTGCTTGATCGATTCGGTCCACTCCTTGGCATCCGCATACTCGATCAGCGGGAACGGAGCGATCGCTCCCGGTCTGTGGCACTCCTGGCAGTGCTTCCGGAACAGTCGCGAGATCTGGTTGCTAAACGTAACCGGCTCACCGGTCGAGGGGGTGAACGAGACGCGAACGGTGTTCGCCGTGTGCCCGTCGGCCGTTAGGACAACGTCTACAAGTTCCCGGTGCGCCAGTTGCACCGGCAGCGGGCCGACCTGCACCTCGTCCAGGCCCGCCGACAGGCCTTGCTCGCTGCGACAGCTCGCCGGTACCCCGATGCCCCCAATCGTCACCTCGAGCTTCGACGCATACCGGATCCCGGTGCCCCGGAGCTTCAGGAACAAGACCGTGCCGTTTGCGGCCGGGTTCAGCGGTACTGCTCGGTAGGTTCCGTTCGAACCCTCCAGGTAGGCTACCTCCTCCACAAGCCGGGTGCCATGCAGCAGATCGACAACGACGGCCCTGGCGTCCGCAAGGCCGCCGCCGCTGCCCGCAACCGAGAACAGGCCTGGACTCACCGTCCGGACCTGAAACTCTCCATCGGCAAGCGTCTCGTTCCCGCTCGTAACACGAATGTGTGCGGTTCCAGGTGGCACCGGCGGCACCAGGAACTTCACCCGGGTCGGAGCAACTTCAAAAATGGCCGCTGCCGTTTCTCTGCCGTCCGCGCCTTCGACCATGACCGTGATCGACTCGAGTTTCGGGACCGGCTCACCGTCAGGTGCCAATGCGTGGCGGTCTCCGAATTCTCCATGCACGATGGCGATCGAGTTCGGGGCCACCGGCAGCTCGCGATTCAGGCTTGCCGCAGAGTAGACTGCCGTCTCTACGCCGTGGGCTGAGAGGATGGCGTGCGAGGCAGGCCCCAGCGTCAGGATAACGGCCACCGGGAGCAGGCCGACTCGCCCGATGCCTGAGGAAACAGATTCCGACACGCCCGTCTCAGATATACATTAGCAACGTGCTGGTCCCGAACTGCACGACGACCGCGCCGCCGAATCTCCACATCGGCCGTCGGGGCCGTGGCTCTTCGCCGATGCTACCGCAATTCGAACTGCTTAGGCATGGTTCGGTCGTGTTGGGGAGGAACGTTGGAGCAAAGAAGCGTGACCCGCCGGGACCTGCGGTCCGTCGCTGGCATAATGCAAGGAACGGATCGTGCCAGAGCCCCTTACCTATGCCGCAGCCGGTGTGGATATCGATGCGGCCGAAAGCGCCACCGCCCGGATCCGGCAGTTAGCGCGTCGCACGTTCGACGAGCGGGTCCTGAGCGGGGTGGGTTCGTTCGGGGCGGCCTATTCGCTGGCGGGCTCCGAGGTGCAGGACCCGGTCCTTGTCAGTTCCGCAGACGGAGTTGGCACCAAGCTCAAGATCGCTTTCGCAACGGGCCGGCACGACACCGTCGGCCAGTGTCTCGTGAACCACTGTGTGAACGACATCGCGGTCCAGGGTGCGCGACCGCTCTTCTTCCTGGACTATTTCTCGACAGGCCGGCTTGACCCCAGCGTTGTCTCAGACGTGGTGGTGGGGCTAAGCCGCGCCTGCGCCGAGAACGGCGTCGCGCTGATTGGAGGCGAGACGGCGGAGATGCCCGAAATGTATGCCGACGGCGAATACGACCTCGCCGGATTCATCGTGGGGATCGTCGGTCGCCGCGACCTCGTGGTCGGCTCCGAAATCGAGCCGTCCAGCCGCCTGATCGGCTTGCCTTCCAGTGGCTTACACACGAACGGATATTCCCTGGCGCGCAGGGTCTTCCTGGATGTTGCCCGCTTTGGCATGGACGAATGGAGAGCCGAGCTGGGCTCCACCGTTGGAGATGAACTACTGAAGGTGCATCGGAGCTACCTCCGCCCTCTGCAAGCACTGAAGCGGGCCGGCTGCCTCCAGGCCGCTGCCCATATCACCGGCGGCGGCATGACCCACAACGTCCCGAGGATGCTGCCAGACGGAGTTCAGGCTCGAATCCGGACAAACAGTTGGCCAGTCCCGGATGTGTTCGCCGTTCTTCAAGGCCTCGGAGGTATCGAAGACCTTGAGATGCGACGGACGTTCAACATGGGGATCGGCATGATTGCCGGCGTGCCGGACGGGCGTTCGACGGAGGCATTGGCGGTTCTGGAGCGAATCGGCGAACCTGCATTCGAGATTGGCGTCATCGAGCAGGGCACGGGTGGAGTGGTCTACGACCAATGAGCCGGATCGGTATCCTGCTCTCCGGCCGGGGCTCGAACTTCGAGGCTATCGCCGACAGCATTGACTCGGGTCGCCTTGATGCTGAAATCGCGATCGTGATCAGCAACAATCCGCGAGCTCAGGGCCTCAAGCGCGCGCGCGAGCGGGGACTACGGGCCGAGAGCGTGCCATCGCGCTCCATGGAACGCGAAGCGTATGACCGCATCGTGGTGAAGCTTCTCCGGGAAGAGAGGGTTGATCTGGTAGTTCTGGCCGGATTCATGCGGCTCCTCAGCGGTCACTTCGTCGCGCAATACCCACAACGAATCCTGAATATCCATCCGTCGCTGCTGCCGTCGTTCCCCGGGCTGGAAGCCCAGGCGCAGGCTCTTGAGCACGGCGTCAAGTATTCGGGTTGCACGGTGCACTTCGTGGATGAGGACCTCGATGCGGGGCCGATCATCATCCAGGCGGCGGTACCGGTTCTGGACTCGGACGACGAGGACCACTTGGCGGCCCGCATCCTGGAGCAGGAGCACAGGGTTTACACCGAAGCGATCCGACTGGTGCTGAGCGGCCACTACCGGGTCGACGGTCGGCGTGTTCTCAGAACAGCATGACAGTCGACCAGCAACTGGAGTACCTCCGCAAGGGGTGTGCCGAGATCATCTCCGAAGTCGAACTCAGGGAGCGACTGGTGCAGTGTGCCAGAGATGGCAGGCCGCTGCGGGTGAAGGCCGGCTTTGACCCGACGGCTCCTGACCTTCATTTGGGACATACGGTATTGCTCCGCAAGATGAAGCATTTTCAGGATTTGGGTCACACTGCAATTTTCCTCATCGGCGACGTCACCGGCCTCATTGGCGACCCGACCGGAAGGAACTCCACCAGGCCCCCGATGACAAGGGAGGAGATTCTGGAGAATGCCGATACCTACAAGAAACAAGTCTTCAAGATCCTGGACGAGGAGAAGACGGAAGTCCGGTTCAATGGAGAGTGGCTGATGGAATTGGGGACGCTGGGAATGATCCGCCTGTGCGCCAATGCGACGATCGCCCAGCTACTCGAGAGGGAGGACTTCACGCAACGATACAGGCAGGGGCGACCGATCAGCCTGCACGAGTTCCTGTATCCGCTGACCCAAGCGCAAGACTCCGTCTCTCTCGAAGCGGACGTGGAGCTTGGCGGGACGGACCAGAAGTTCAACCTGCTCCTCGGCAGGGATCTGCAGGCAAGTCACGGCCAGCCCCGTCAGATTGCCGTCACGGTGCCGATCCTGGAAGGCCTCGACGGGGTCCAGAAGATGTCCAAGTCGTTGAATAATTATATTGGGATCTGCGAGCCGCCCGAGATCATGTATCGCAAGGTAATGCAGATTTCCGACGAGCTGATGTTTCGTTACTACGAGTTGCTGACAGACGTGTCGGTTGACGAGATCGAGTCGTTGCGGACCGGCGTGGCCGCAGGCAACCTGCATCCGATGGAGGTGAAGCACGCGCTGGCCAGGCGCATCGTCACCGACTTTCACGGACCTGAGGCTGCGGGCCGGGGCGAGGAAACGTTTCGGCGGGTGGTCCAGAACAGGGAAGTTCCCGACTCGATGCCAGAGTTGCTCCTGCCGGCTGAGATGCGAAACCGGTCCGTGATTCGAATCGACAAGCTGCTGCGGGTTGCGGGGCTGGCCAAGTCGGGGGGAGAGGCCAACCGGAAGCTCCGCGAGAACGCCGTCAGTGTGAACGGAGTCAAGCACCGTGAAATGATCTACGAGATCTCTGCCAAGTCGACGGAACTGGTTCTGAAGGTTGGCAAGAGGTGGGCGCGCGTGCGGCTGTAGGGGACCAGAGCGGGATTTGCGATGTTGATTTGATGACCCTCGCAGTCGCCCCAGCCTGCCGATAGCTATAGCAAGTGCGATACTCATCATCGTAGATTCCACAGTTGGACACTAGGATCTGCCGCCGAGGCTGCCCTGTGAATGAAGGTGGCCCCGAACCAAGTCGGCAGGTGGGATCCTTGTCTTATTCTGGTCCTGCGGATGGCAGCGTCGGTTGGCTGCCCGGTTGTCTGGTCCCACCTCCGACGCTCCAGCGACTCTCTCTGAGAGCCTTCACCCTTCGGGTGAGTTTGGGATACCGATCACGCTTCTGGCATACATCCTTGTTGAATTTCGGAATGTTCTGGCGACGAGTTTCTTGATTATTTTGGGAGCGAGAGGGGATGTGTAATGAACTGTGGATTCTGCTGGCCGAGACCTGAATTGTTATGCTATTCTGTATTGAATGAACTTGTCCGCGGTTTTGCTGAGTGGCTTGATCTTTGGTATAGCTCTGGTCGCGGGAGGCTGTCAGCGAGAGCCTCCCAGCGAGCCGGTCGTCCAGTTCGATGACTCAGAGTTGCGTCAAGCGATTAGTCGTTCTGACGATTATTCCCAATTCCCGATCCAACTGGAAGCGACGGCAAGGCGGCTTGTGCGAGAGGGCCACTGTACCGTGAACGACTTCAGCGAAATGGGTGGGTGGGTGCGCTCGCCGTCTCGCCCTGACGGTTGGTATTTCACGTACTGTGGAGGGTTGAGCCGCAGCGATCGCATCTATCTCGACCTAGCAAGCGAGACGGTATATTTGGACGGGACGGAACCGGAGTTGAATCCTGAATCGGACCAACCGCAATCAGACTCTGAGGACAGCCGCTGAGGCTGCTTTGCGTCAGGAGTCAGTTAGGCCTGAATACCGGAGAGGACCAACTATTCTGTCGTAGTCTCTCTTTGTGGAGCGGAGCATTAAGTCTGCGCACACTCGAACGGAGTCCCGTTTCAGCGGCGGAATCCAGAATCTGGGGATTCTCAGCATGCCGTCAAGTGAGGCAACGCTGGTTCAGAAGGCCGCCGTGAGTAATCGAGTTGTGGGAATCGGTAGGAAAGGCTGTTGAAGACGTGAGGGCGGTACCTTGTCCAGTAGCGGTCCGGAAAACGAGAGGACTGCCCGGCAGAGATCTAAGGAGAGTAAGGGGCTTGCGGCTGGGAAGAGGCCATTCTGGACCTGTTGCAGCGGCCACATCGTGCGCCACGACCAGGAGGTGCAAGACCGCTGGGGCAGGAATGGCAGCACTCTTGGACCGAGCTTCGATGTCCGTCCGGGTAGAACGTCGGGCGGTCGAGATTGCGAGCTCTCGCCCACATTCCAAGTCAGGAGCCGCCCTTGGGCGTCGGCCGTGATTGAATGAAGGACTCGGGTGGCGCGTACTTTCAGCATCAAGAACTTCGGGTGCCGTGCCACCCAAGCCGACGGTGCCGGAATCGCCGCCGGCCTGGAGGCGAGGGGGCTGCTGCCGTCCGGAGACATGTCGTCAGCTGACGTCGTGGTGGTGAATACCTGCACTGTCACAGCGGAAGCCGACCGGGACGCCCGTCACGCGGTCCGGCGGATTCACAGGGAGAATCCCGGCGCCGACATCGTGGTAACGGGCTGCTACGCCCAGCGAAGTCCCGAACCCATTGCTGCCCTGGCCGGCGTGAAGTGGGTTGTGGGCAACTCTCACAAGCACGAGATAGCGCGACTGATCACCCACGATCTGGTTTCCATTCGCGGGGTCGGCACCCAGCCGTTGTCCTATCACGGTGAAGTTGCCTCGGGCGGCATTCTGGTTGGGGAGATTTCCGAGCAGTCAAGCGTGCCAGAGATGCCCGGTGACGATTCCTTGGGAAGGAGCCGCCCGAACGTCAAGGTCCAGGACGGTTGCAACAATCGCTGCTCGTTCTGCATCATTCCCTCCGTGCGCGGCCAGAGCCGAAGCGCTTCCGCAACATCGATCATCCGGGCGGTGCGCCGGCTGCAGGACGACTACCCGGAAATCGTCCTGACCGGCATCAATCTTGGCCGCTGGGGACGGGACCTGGAGGGTCGGCCCCGATTCCCGGAGTTGGTCCAGCTCTTGCTGTCCGAGACCGAGATTCAGAGGATCAGGCTGAGTTCCGTTGAGCCGATGGATTGGAGCGACCAGTTGGTGGAACTAATGGCCGGCTCGCCGAGAATCGCGAAACACGTGCACATGCCCTTGCAGTCTGGGTCGGACCCGGTCCTGCGGCGCATGCGCCGACGCTATCGCGTTCGACATTATGAGAACCGCCTCACCCGGGTTTGTGACGCGCTGCCACAGGCGGCGTTCGGCGCGGACGTGATGGTTGGATTCCCGGGCGAGTCGGATGCGGAATTCGAGGAGACCAGGGCGTTTGTCGAGCGGATGCCGTTCACATACCTGCATGTGTTCTCGTATTCCTCCCGGGAAGGTACAACGGCCGCGGAACTCGACCGCCAGATTCCGAGGGCTGTAAAGAAGGAGCGCAATCGCATTCTTCGAGACCTTATCGACAACAAGAACCTGCGTTTCCGGAGTGGCCTGATCGGCACCACGCGCAGTGCGGTTACGCTGTCGGGAAACGGAGAAGGGTGCAGGGCGATGACGGACAACTTCATTGAGGTGGACCTCGGCAGATCGGCGATGGCACCCAGAAAGCTGATCACTGTCCGTCTCGACGGCGTGGACGGGCAGCGAACCACCGGATCCATCCCGGCCTGACCAAACGATCCGAGAGGATATCCTCCCATGCGTTTCGGTTATGATCTTCGGCGTGCCACTGGACGACTCGCAGACCGTCCGCAACTCGGCTTCCCGCTATTTCCCGCGGTGGCAGGAGGCTGAACTACCGGAGGCGCCGAATCTCGGACCGGGGCAGTGGAAGATCCTTATCGGTCCCGGACTGCTCCTGGCCGGCAGCGCGATTGGGGGAGGGGAGTGGCTCTTCGGCCCGATCGTGACGGCGCAGTACGGCGGTCAGTTGATGTGGATCGCCATGATCAGCATCCTGCTCCAGGTCAGCCACAACCTGTGTATGATGCGCTACACGCTGTACACGGGCGAGCCCATCATGGTCGGCTTCTTCCGCGTTTTCCCGGGCCCTAAGTTCTGGGTTCCGTTCTATCTGCTGTTGGACCTTCCCGGCATTTGGCCGTATCTCGCATCCAACGCGGCTGTGCCGCTTGTAGCGGCGTTTCTGGGAGACCTGCCGGGGCCGGAGCACGACAACCTGTTGCGGTGGATATCGTACGGCATTTTTTCGAGTGCGTTTCTGCCTCTGATTTTTGGTGGCAAGGTCTACAACGTGGTCGAGAAGGTGATGGTCGCGAAGATTGTCCTCGTGCTTGGCTACCTGACCTTCGTTTGCGTTTTTCTGGTTGGGTGGGACACCTGGCTTGCGGTCCTGAGCGGTTTCCTCCGGATTGGGACATTCCACGACAAGGAGATTGATTGGGCCACGCTTGCCGCCTTCGCAGCGATCGCTGGCATTGGCGGAATCAGCAACACGAGTTTCTCAAACTATGCTCGCGACAAGGGCTGGGGAATGGGTCCGCTGGTCGGAGCCATTCCCAGCATGATCGGTGGGAAGAAGGTCGAGTTGGCCCATGTCGGAAAAGTGTTTGCCCTCACTCCCGAGTCGGTCCGCAGATGGAAGGGATGGATAAGGCACATCACACGGGATCAGTTGGGAGTCTGGGCTGTCGGCTGTGTCATTGGCATGGCGCTGCCCTCCATGCTGTCACTCGAGTACCTTCCGGGGGCCGAGGTCGAGGGACACGCCGCAGCCGCCATGACGGCGCGCGGGATCGCGGCTCGGTACGGTGACGTCTTCTGGTTCCTGACCCTGCTTTGTGGATTCGTGGTGCTCTGGCCAGGGCAGATCTCCGATATCGACAACCTGGTTCGCCGATGGACCGAACTGATCTGGACGGGAAGCAGCCGGGTCCAGCACCTGAAGGGCAATCAGGTCAAGTATATCTACTACTCGATCATGGGCCTCTATTTCGGCTGGGGGCTGATCGCGCTGCGCCTCACGCCCGATCCCCTGTTCCTCGCTGTGTTGACGGGGGCTCTCCGCAATCTTGGCCTGAGCGCAACGGCCCTGCATGCCTTGTATGTCAATCGCAAGCTGCTGCCAACGCCGCTGCGTCCGCCCATGACGATCCAGGTAGCCCAGGTGATATGCTTCTGCTTCTTCCTTGGCATCTCCGGCATCGCCTTCTACCAGCAGGTCATTGGACGCCACGGAATCTGAACTGACACCCGGGGAAGGTCAGCTGGATACCAAGCAAGGTGCCGGCCCGTTGAGGCTACCCGATTGGTGTTGGCCGGGCCTCTCCGATGCACAGCACAGCCGGCATCGGCGTGCGTTTCGGACACTGAATCGGACACCGAAACCGGGAGGCGGTCTGGACCGGGCCGGCAAACGCTGACAGGCCCCAACCTGCCTGGCGAATGCTGCCTACAAGTCCAGAGTCCACGGACTGCGATAGGGTCTTTCCAGTAATTTGTCCGCCTCGCCGTCCGCCACGAAGGATTCGCTGGACTGATTCCATCGGAGGGTTCTTCCCAGCCTCGTCGCGATATTGCCCAGATGGCAGAAGACGGCCGTCTTGTGTCCGATTTCGACATCTGCGTTCGGGCGCTGGCGGGACTTCACACAATCCAGGAAATTGCGGATGTGAAGTGCCGTTAGGTTTCGCTGAGCCCCCGGGGGTCTCACTTCATGGTCCTGCACCTTGGGCGGCTCGTTTCCCTGCCATTTCTGACCCCGGATCGCATACCCCTGACGACCGAGATCCAGGTCCGCTTTGGTGCCGTGGAATACAAGGTACGCGCCGCGGGTACCATTCAGTTCGCGAACGGACCACGTCAGGACCGCATCGTCCAGTTCGTAGACCACTTCCTGCACATCGGGCGTCTCGCCAACGTCCCGGACCGCATACCGCCCCCCGCAGCCGGCGACTGAAATCGGTGCCTCGGCCCCCAGTGCCCACCGAGCGATGTCGATGTTGTGGGCGCCCCAGTTGGTCATCTGGCCGCCCGAATAGTCCCAGAACCAGCGGAAGTGGTACAAGCCCCGAAGCGGATTGAACGGGCGCTTCGGAGCAGGGCCCAGCCAGAGATCGTAGTCGAAATCTGCTGGAGGATCCCCATCCTCGGGATTCCCGAATCCCGGCATCGAGTTCCGCTCGAGCCCAGCTTCGACATGGTGGACGGAACCGATCGCTCCCGACTTCACAATCTCAATCGCCGCCTGGTAGTGTGGGCCGGACCGCTGCTGGCTGCCTGTCTGGACCACCCGGTCGTGTCGGCGAGCGGCTTCCACCATCCTGCGTCCCTCGGCGACGGTCAGCGAGAGTGGCTTCTCAACGTAGACATCAAGGCCCGCCTGGCAGGCCGCGACACTCTGAATGGCGTGCCAGTGGTCGGGCGTCGCGATCAGGACCGCATCAAGGGGTTTGTGACCAAGCAGGTTCCGGAAATCCCGGAACAGTTTGGCCTGCCCTTTGGCCATGCTCAATGCCTGCTCGAGATGCGGCTCGTAAACGTCGCAGACTGCTGACGGCTGCACATCGAGTTCTGTAAGAATCTGCTTCCAGGCCTGACCGCCCCGGTTGCCGGCTCCGATGATTCCGACATGAATTCGGTCGTTCGCGCCTCGCACCCGCCTATAGGACGCCGCCGTGACGGCCGTGGCAGCTAGAATTCGCCTTCGGTCCAT
The DNA here is from genome assembly GCA_965205085.1 of Bryobacterales bacterium. Classification (GTDB taxonomy): domain Bacteria; phylum Acidobacteriota; class Terriglobia; order Bryobacterales; family UBA6623; genus VXMF01. Next base: position 871,442 of record OZ242039.1, read on the forward strand.
GGCCCCACTGTAGCCCATCCGACAGCCCATCCGACACAACTTGCGGTCCTCTGGCAACGACTGGGGTCTGCTTTCCTATGTTCCTCACAGAGGCAGTCTTCAGGCTCGTCTCGCGTAGGAAGAGGGTGCCGGTTGCACCAGGAGATGCGACAGTGGTCGGAGGGCGATAAGGTCATGATGAACTTGCAAAATTCCAGTAGATGCGTCTCACTTCAACACAAAACAGGGTCAATATGTTTTGGTGGCGGCAGAATTGGCATGAAATTGCAGTCTGATGGTGGCCCGTCCGCGCAATGGGTGGGCCCGATGCCCTTGGCAGACACAGTTCTCCTCATTCGGCCGGACTGGCCGACGACAGCTTGGACCGATAGCGGGGTGCGGAGCGCCGCTCAGAGTGGCAGGCGCAGCAACTGGTCCACCGTCAGCGCGAGCATCCCGAACATCAGATAGTGCCGGTTCCACAAGGAAGCGCAACAGCGGGCGGGTGGGGCCTAAGGTGGTGATTAGCCTATCCTAGAGGAAAAATCGCCTTGCCTCAGCAGTTCCGCCACCTGCAATACGACGAGCGCTGCCAGATCCAGGCCTTGCACCAGCAGGGATTCTCGGTCACCGCCATCGCCGCTCAACTCCAGCGTCACAAGTCCACCGTCTGTCGCGAACTTCGGCGGAACGCCGGCCCCTCCGGCTATTACCATGAGCAGGCCTAGCCACTCGCTCAACAGCGCCGCCAGCGGGCCGTCACCGGACCGCGTAAGCTCCAGCCAGCGATCTGGAACCTCATCTCTGACGGCCTCCAGAGCCACTGGAGCCCCGAGCAGGTGGCTGGTTCCCTGAAGCGGGCCCGGGCGGTGTCGGTCAGCTTCTCGTGGCTCTACCAGCGGATTCGCCAGGACCGCGCCCAAGGCGGCTCACTCTACACCTACCTGCGGCAGCGCGGCAAGCCGCGCCGCTGCAAGTCCACCCGGGGCAGCGCCGGCCGCGGCTGCATCCCGGGCCGCCGGGACATCAGCGAGCGCCCCGCAATTGTCGACTCGAAGCAGCGCTGCGGGGACTGGGAGGCCGACACGATCATCGGCAAGGCCCATAAAGGAGCCGCTGTCACGCTCGTGGAACGCAAGTCGAAGTACCTGCTTGCTCAGACAGTTAGCCGGAAGACCGCCGCCCTGGTGGGTGACGCGATGCAGAACCTGCTGCAGCCCTTCGCGGCCTTGGTCCTGACCGTGACCTGCGACAACGGGAAGGAGTTCGCCGGCCACCTCCAGACCGCCGAGGCGCTCGAGACCGACATCTTCTTTGCCCGGCCCTACTGCTCCTGCGAGCGGCAATGGCATTGATTTTCCACGTGAATTCTCACTTGAGCACCTGGGAGACTAAGACACTCATCACCTCAAGATTGAGGCTCAGTGAATTTTTTTTGGCGACAGGACTTGACTTCGGTGCCTGGCCATGGCACTGTCAAGTAGGAGTAGTCCCGTGTTGGACCCCTTGATCGAAAAACTCAAGTCCACCACGTTCTTCGGCCACCGCTTGAGGCGTCGGCAGATCGCCCCCATCCAGGAGGTGGTGCCCACGTTGGCCAAGCTCCGTCGCACCGAACTGGGCACCTCCTCTTCACTCCCCTCCGCTGGCGGACCCAGAAAGGCCAGCCTCGCATGCAACGGGCCCTGCGCCTCCTGGAGGCTCTGGAACCACTCGGCATCCTGCGCCTGGCCCCCAAGCGGGGCGCAGAGCGACCCCGCCAGCAGCCCCTCGTGCCCGCCCCTGCGGAGCCCTTCCGCGCCCTGCTCCCCCTCGGCGCTGTTTCCTACGCGACAGGCAGGGGCGCACGCTGGGCTGTCTGCGATTCGATTTCGCGGCTCCGCGGCTGGCCTGCCGCGATCAGTGGATCGGCTGGCAAAATCACAAGTACCACAAACAATTGCACTGGGTTGTCCTCAAAGCGCGCTGGCTGCGGTGGCCCTGGGTCCCGGTCCCGACTCGGGCCCGTCACGCGCTGGAGCGGGTGGCCCGCCAGTCACCACCCGTTGGGCAGCGGGAGCCTGACACCCGAGCGGGCGATGTCGTCATCCATCCCAGCGGCTCCTCCTTCGCCTTGCTGCACGCCGTCTTCCGCCCGTCCTGCTGCGGGTCCGACCGCAGCGAAACCGTCGTCCCCCTCGCACCGCCACGGCTGGAGCTGGACGCCCCCTACGGCACGCTGACGGCGTTGGACCGACTGGCCGCGAACCCCAACGAGGCGGTCTTCCGCCAGGCTCCAGATGGGCACGGCCGGCCCGCTGTGTGGACCCGTTTCCGGCCTATACTGCAGCGGGTCGGACACCCGCTGCCAGGCCTGTTCCTGCTACAGGCACAGCCCCTGCGGAAGGGATTGCCCTACTTGGTGGATGGCATCGCGAAGAACCGGCCGTGGTGCCGACCGCAACGCTCCTATCCGCGGCGGTCCCGCCCGCCCGAAACCAAGTGGAGGAACCGCCAAGCGATCACCCTAGCGTCCTGACAGCGCCGCCGTCGACGCTCAACCCGGGATTTCCTTAAGTCAATGCGCCTTGCCACTAAGTCAATGCCATTGCTGCGAGCGGGGCCTCAATGAACACACCAACGGCCTGCTGCGCCAGTTCGTGCCCAAGACCGAGAACCTGCGCACGCTCGACCCCCAACGGCTGCAGGAAGTTATCAACCGGCTGAACCACCGCCCCCGCAAGGTGCCTGGCTACCGCACTCCGTACGAGGTCTTCCGCGACGACTGTCTCGCGGCCGGCATCGACCCGCCGCCCGCAGCCCCGGAACCCTCCCCTCTCTGCTCAGGGCCGCAACGCGGCCCCTCCCCGACGCGCTTCCCCCTCTCGAGCTGGCGGGCCCAGCCCGCCAGCGCCCTTGTGGTCCGGCCGCCTTTTCGGGCCAGATCCTCCTGCGACCCTCGCGTAGCGGCCACCCCCGGAGCGTCACCTTGACAGATCCCCCCGCTTGTCTTACTCTGGCACGAGTCCTCTCCGCCTGCAAGTACAGCAGACGGGACTGGCTCTTGGTGCGCTACCCCTGCATGGCCCGGCCTCGGCTCCGGCTTGTCCTGAAGCTGCGGCTGGCTCGCTACGGCCTCGACCTCCGGAAAGGGCTTGATGCTACGCCTTCTCCGCCCCAAAGTTAAGGGCCCCTCCGCCTACTGATCCTTGTCCGGTACCCAAATTACCTGGGCCGTTACCCCTCAAGAACACTGGAAATAACTGATTCTAGAAGGCGATCTTGGTTCTCCTTGGTACTTATAAGATTGGACTCTAGCCTGTCAAAGAGCGTCATGAACTCGTCGACCTTAGACACAATACGGCGTTGCTCAGCGAGGGGAGGAAGGGGAAATAGAATTTGTGCAAAGTCAGCGTCATTAATCGCCGGATATGCTTGGCCACGCTGCTTCTGCTCGACTTGTGAAATCATGAATCGGCTGCGGAGAACGATCCATATATATTGCTGGATGACAAGGTCATTTCCATCCAGAACAGCGAATGCTGTACTGGCAATAGGTGACGGGTCAAAATCAACATCAACAACAGCACAATTCAATAGATATGGGCGAACACAAGAATAAAGAACATCATTTCGTCTAACAATTTCGCGAGCACGTTTTGGAATGTTCTCTACATGGTATAGCACTTTAGGATTGACAATCATGCCTCTTGTCTTGTCGATTGCTGTTACGTCAATATAAGTGAAGGCCGCTCTAGGAAGTTCCTGTCCTCGATCACTTGTAATCTGACGTATCCGCGCCCAGCACCAGTTGTCAGGAATGTCGAATGGTGTTTTCTCGACAGAGGGAAGAATCCTCTGATTCTTGATTCTCTTCTCCTTAGGCTAGCGCTTTTGTTCTGCTATGATCCGCTCCAAGGGCTCCGACGCCGGTTCGTCCGCCGGATCCTGTCCAGCCAGCCTCCCCCGCACGGCGAGGTCGAGGATAAGACGGCGCAAGCGGGGAATGGCTTCGGGCGCATCAACCGTGCGGTCGTCGGTAAGAGCAGACGTTCGGGGGTCATGGCTCTGGTGGCCCCAGTTCGCGGAGCAGGGCCTGCACTACGGCGCGCAGAAGCGGCAGGTCATTACGGGCATAGAACCAGACATCTTCGGGGGCGACGATGTCGTATCCGTGGGCCAGTATGTTTCGGAATCCGATGATCTTGGGCAAATCGGGAATTCGCGCAGCATGTTCGGGATTACTGTTGCTCAGTCGGTTCAGTGCCTCGCCTATGATCTCGAACATTCGCTCAACCGCCGCTTGGGTCCGCCGGTCCCGAAGCCAGTCATCACGCTCCATGCCTGCAGTGAAGCGGTCGATATCGGCACCCGCCCGTTCGACATCCCACAACAAGATGCGAGGGTCATGCTGCATAGACAACCTCGCGCGACTTGTCAATGGCCGCGCGCAAATAGGGATTGGCGACGGTGCGGATTTCAAGGAGGTCGACAGAACGGTCGAGCACGTCTTGCAGGGCTTCGACAAGATCAAAGTAACGATGGAACGGCCGCAAGTTGCTGTCGGGATCGAACTCGACCAGAAAGTCGGCGTCGCTTGTGGTCGGATCGAAATCCGCGCCACGCGCCGCTGATCCGAAAACCTCAAGGCGGACGACATCGTAGCGCTGACAGAGCGCCACCAGTTCTTCCTGCTTCCTAGCAATGGCGTCGTGCATGGTCAAGCCTCCTGCTGCGCCGACAAGCACTTGCGTTACCGGTCGTCATCGCACTAGCGCCTCCGCGAGCATGTCCTTCAATTGCTCGCGAACGGACGCGACCTCTGCCTGGGCCACGTCTAGTTCTGCGAGTAGCATCTCCGGGTCTCCGAACTCGGAGGCCGCAGCATGGGGATTTCTGATGTCGAGATTGTAGCCGCTCGCCTTGATCTCGTCAGATCCCACCTTCCAGGCAGGACCGCCTTCGGTGCGGTCCTTGCGTTCTTGGCCTCCCCACCATGCGGCGCAATCGTTCAGATGCTCCAGTCGAATAGGTCGCGTCATCGAGTAGGCTTTCTGGCCTTCGGGCACACGATGCTCCCAGAACCAGATCTCCCGCGTCGGCTCGCCCTTCTCGAAGAACAGCAAGTTCGTCCCGATCGAAGCATAGGGGCGGAAAACCGAGTTCGGCAACCGGACGATGGTATGTAGGTTGCATTCCCTCATCAGGTGCTCCCCTCTAGGATAGGCTAATCAGCACCTTAGGCCCCTCCGCCCGCTGTTGCGCTTCCTTGTGCAACCGTAACTGCCCAGGTACTTTGGGCACCGGACAAGGATCAGCAGGCGGAGGGGCCCTTGACTCTACTCTTGCGCGGAGAAGGCGTAGGATGAAGTCCTTTCCGAAGGTAGAGGCCGTAGCGAGCCAGCCGCAGCCTCAGGCCACGCCGGAGCCGAGGCCGGGTCATGCAGGGGCAGCGCACCAAGAGCAAGTCCCGTCTGCTCCACTGGCAGGCGGAGAGGACTCGCTTGCAGGCCAAGCTCGGCCAGGTGCAAGCCGAATTCAACCGCTTGCAGGCGAAAACTACCCAGTTGCAGACGGAGAACTCCCGATTGCAGGCGAAGGACACCTATTGGCAGGCCGAGCGAAAGCAGTGGACACAGCAGTTGGAGGCCGCGGAGGAGGAAAGGCAGCAGTCGCGGCGGAGCTTGGGCCTCCACAGCAGCAACAGCGGGAACCCCCCGTCGAGCGATGGGCCGGCGCAGCGGGGGCCAGAGAGGGCACCGGGGCACGACGCTGCGCCAGACGGACAACCCGGACCGGATTCAGGAGCACTTTCCGAAGGCCTGCCGCGGGTGCGGCAAGGCCCTGAGGCGGGCGGATGAGGACGGGGAGGCGAAGCGGCGGCAGGTCTTTGATCTTCCGGAACCCAAGCCGGAAGGGACCGAGCATCGAGCGTTGGCCTGTCGCTGCCGGCGCTGCGGGCTCTCGACCCGGGCCGCCTTTCCGGAGGACGTGACGGCCCCGGTCCAGTACGGGCCGCGCCTGGTGGCCACGGCGATCTACTTGCAGAACGCCCACCTCCTGCCCGAGGAGCGGCTGACCCAGCTCCTGCGGGACCTGTGCGGTGTGAGCCTGTGCCCCGGCACCCTGAACAACCTGCGCCGCCGGGCGGCCGAGGCCTGGGAGCCCTTCGTCGAGCGGATCCGGGAGCACCTCATCGGTTGCCCCGGGGTGAAGCACCTCGACGAGACCGGTTTCCGGGTGGCGGGACGAGGACAGTGGCTGCATGGACTGAGCCATCAGCTGCTGACCTACTACCGCATCAGTGAGAAGCGGGGCGGGGTGTTGGCGGGGCTGCGAGGGATCTTGGTGCACGATCACTGGGCTCCCTACTTCCAAGTGCCGGATGGGCTGCACGCACTGTGCAACGCCCATCATTTGCGCGAGTTAGAGGCCCTGGTGAAGATCGACGGGGAAGCCTGGGCCGGGCGGATGCAGCGTTTTCTGCGGGCGGCCAGGCGGGTGGCGGAGTGGGCCCGCAAACGGGGCGGGGTGGTGCCGCCCCAGCTGTTGGAGCGGATGGAGAGCCGCTATGACGAGTTGGTGCAGGAGGCCCTGGACTATCCCAGCGGGCTGCCGCCGTTGCCGACCGGCCGGCGGGGCCGCCCGAAACGTCGGCCCGGCCATAATCTGGCCTTGCGGCTGGAACGGAGACGCGCCTGGGTGTTGCATTTCCTGTTCGATTTGAGTGTGCCGTTCACGAACAACTTGGGGGAGCGGGACTTGCGCATGATGAAGCTGCTGATGAAGATCTCGGGAGGGTTCCGTTCGCTGCAAGGGGCGCGGGAGTTCGTCACGCTGCGCAGTGTGCTGTCGACGGCGCGCAAGCAGGGGCTGAAGCCGATCGAGACCCTGCTCGAGGGGCCGGCTGCCCTGCTGGAGCGGGTAGGCCTGGCCCCCAGCCTCCCGCCCAGCGGGCAGTAGACGGCCTGCGACGGCAGCCGATCTCCGCCACGCGCCACACGGTGCGCACGTCACAACACAAGCCCTGCCAAAAAAGCGAACTCAGGCCGAGAACCTGGGGAGTTACGTGCAACCGGCCACTCAGTTCAGATCTCCGATACGCATCGGGTTATGATGCGGGGGCTCAGCCATCGTCTGTGATGTTCAATATGTCGTTCCGAATGTTCCGTCAGATTGCGGGCACCCTGATCGTGGCCTCGTCGGTGGGTGCCCAGTCGCCAACGAACATCATCCTCGTGCTTATTGATGACTTGGGGTACGGCGACTTGAGTTGCTACGGCAACCCGGACATCCGCACCGAGAACATTGACCGGCTTGCGTCGGAAGGAATCCGCTTCGAGCAGTTCTACGTCGGTTCTCCGATCTGCTCGCCCTCACGCGTTGCGATTACGACCGGTCGATTCCCGGCTCACTACCGGATCCACTCGTTTCTCAGTTCCAGAGAGCGGAATCGGGAGCGTGGCATGCGAGACTTCCTCGACCCATCGGTCTCCGTGATCGGCCGAGCATTCCAGGAAGCCGGTTATGCGACGGCCCACTTCGGAAAGTGGCATATGGGTGGAGGCAGAGACGTGGGTAACGCCCCGCTGCCGCAGGCTTATGGCTTTGACGAATCGCTTGTTTCCTTCGAGGGCCTTGGTGACCGACTCCTGCCGCCAGGGGGGCTCTCCGAGCAGAGCCGAGAGCTCGGCAAGGGGCGGATCCAGGACGTACCGAAACACAAGATGACCGAGATGTATGTTGACCGTGCCGTCAAATTCTTGCGCGAGCACAGCAGCGAACCGGTCTACATGCACTTGTGGCTGAACGACGTGCATGACCGCTTCGATCCCAAGCCGGCCTTGCTATCGAAGTACGATCGATTCTCATTGAACCCGTACCGGCAGCAATACCTGGCGGTCATTGACGAGATGGACCGCCAGCTAGGCCGGCTGTTTCTCGAAGTCGATTCTCTTGGCCTTGGCGAGACGACCATCCTTGTACTGGCGAGCGACAATGGCCCAACCGCCTGGCAGCGGTACTATGACGAGGGGCACGCGCCACCCGGACGGACGAACGGCTTGCGTGGTCGGAAGTGGAGTCTGTACGAAGGCGGGATTCGCGAGCCACTCATCGTGCGCTGGCCAGGCACAGCTCCCGCTGGCATGGTCAATTCCGAAACGGTGATTGGCGGCGTGGACTTCCTTCCGACGTTCTGCAGTCTCGCCGGGGTGGTCTTGCCGCCTGACCCCCTCGACGGAGTCGACTTGAGTGCGGCATTTCGGGGAGACACGCCGATACGGGATCGTCCGCTCCTTTGGGAGTACGGCAGGGATGACAGCTACCTTCGCCCTGGGCTGGAGTCAGATCGCAGTCCATCACTGGCGATTCGGGATGGCAACTGGAAGCTTCTCATGAACGCCGATGGCACCGACCTGGAACTCTACGATTTCCGAGCCGGGTTCGACGAAACCTCGAATGTTGCCACCAGGCACCCGGCTGTCGCGAAGCGACTGAGTGGCACCCTCCTCGAATGGTGGCAGTCCCTGCCACGACCACAATGAAGCAGCACATGAGACCGATCATCGACGCCCATCTGGACATCGCTTGGAACGCCCTGTCCTTCGACCGCGACCAGCTTCTGGAACTGGGTGAGATGCGCCGGCGTGAAGTTGGGATGAGCGGTTCGCAGCGAACCCGCTGTACGGTCAGCCTGCCGGAGATGCGCCGAGCCAACGTTCGGGTATGCCTGCCGACATTGCTGTGCAGGGCGCGACCGTCCGGCTTGCCGACGTGCGCCGGAGCGGCCGGCGAGGTTGGCAACCGAAGTCGCGGGGAGGTCCTCCTGCGTGAGGATCTCGACTATGCGAATCAGACCATCGCCTGCGCCATGGCACAGGGACAACTGGCCTACTACCGACTCCTCGAAGAACAGGGCCACCTGCGATTGATCCGGTGCCGGGAAGATCTGGAACAGGTGTGGTCTGACGAGGGTTCTCCGCTCGGGGGGATCCTGAGCATGGAGGGCTGCGACCCGATCATCGATCCCGGTCAGGCCGCTTGGTGGTATGCACAAGGCCTGCGTACTGCCTGCCTGGCCCACTACGGCCCGAGTGCATACGCGATGGGCACGGGTGGCGACGGCCCCCTGACGCCACAGGGAAGGGCATTGCTCAGGGAGTTTGAACGGCTGGGCATACTGCTGGACCTCGTTCATACCGCTGACATCGCCATGCACCAGGCCCTGGATGCCTACGGGGGCCCGGTTTTCATCAGCCATGGGAACTGTCGCGCACTCGTGCCCAACGACCGCCAGATCACCGACGACCAGCTTCGATCTGTGGCGGCCCGGGGTGGGGTGATCGGAGTCGTTCTGGACGAGTGGATGCTGATTCCCGGATATGTCCGTGGCGAGCCTGGCCGGCCTCGGGCCACGCTCGAAGATGTCGCGGATCACGTTGACCACATATGCGAGACAGTCGGGAACGCAAGGCATGTCGCGATTGGCAGCGACCTGGATGGGGGATTCGGCACCGAGCAGACTCCACTGGACATGCAGAGCATTTACGACCTCCAGAGGCTCGCGGAAATCCTCAGTCGCCGGGGCTACTCAGAAGAATCGCTGGATGGAATTCTAAGCGGAAACTGGTACCGCTTCTTCTCGATGCATCTCAGGTCAGGGCAGCAGGCCACTTAGCTGCCGCAACTTGCCCGTCTGCCTCGAAGCTCTAGACGTCAGGGCCAGCGCGACGCCCAAGCCCTGTGCATCCGCCGAAAATGGCTCGTCCCAGTTACGACTGCCCTCATCCGCGACGAGCGCCGCAGCCTGGGACCAGAACGGTGCGTACTCAGGTACAGCCAGTACGTTTCCCGGAACACGGTTGAGCGGCTCGGACTCCGCAGGGAAGAATCCGCGCCAGGAATCCCCGTCCGGTCACTGCTCCGCCTTCCTGTTCATCCGCCCCGAAGTTCCTGAGTTCCACTAGGCGAAGGCCAAGTAGTGGGCTCGGGCACCCGAATGCACTGCGCCGAATCCGCTCGCCATTCAGCGTCCAGACCCGAATTCTGTCAGTCTCTGATGGAATGGGCCAATGAGGTCGCAGCCAGTTTCGGCTTTGCGTCGCCACCTTATCCGATCCGTGTCAGGCCTCGACAGAGTGGTCTCCCGTAGCAGTGCAAGGCGGTTCCGCTCGGCGAGTTCGTGCTTCAGGAACTCGGCAGTCCACGGGTCGCATGGCTGCCCTGGACTGAATCGGTTGGGCCAGATAGTCGGAGGTCGAGCATCCCCACGAAACAGAGACCAGAATTGAATCGCATCGGTACATTCTCGGATGCTTCCGATGCAGGGATAACATAATGATTCGGCTATGGGCGACTGCCTATTGGGCGGGATGTGTAGCCTGATGAGATACTTCGATTACAGAAGGCAAGGCCCCATAGGCAATGTCAAGGCGATAAGGCAATCTGACCGTGCCATAATGGCTATCAATGTTACGTCGTTCGTGCATGTTCTGTATTTTCGTTGCACTGGCGGTCGGAGTATGGGCGGAACGGCCAGACAGATTGCCACAGAATGCCCCCCTGCGGCCGGTCGAAAGTGCCGAGACGGACCGGGACCGAGTCCAAGGCGATTCGCAGGAAGGGCTCACGACGCTTTTCCGTGGTCGGAGGCTGTCGTACGTTGTGATGGACGGCCTGGCAGTCCACGGTGGCGACATCGTCTTGGGGAGAGTCCAAGATCTGCAACCCAGCTCCGGCAAGGTCAGACTCGGGAAGAACTCACCGCTACCTGGATTGGTGCGTCGCGACCTTTCCGCCAGGGACTCGCATCTTTGGCCTGACGCGATCATTCCGTATGTCATAGGCAACGGCATCACTGGCGAACACCGCCAGAATATCCTCACGGCAGTTCAGGAATGGAACAGGAACACCGTCGTCCGGATGGTGCCACGTTCGTCTCAACCGGACTACCTGCGCTTTTCGAGGGTAGCGGCAGGGCCATGCAGGTCAATGGTTGGCAGGATGGGCGGTGAGCAAGAGATCCGGGTTCCCCCGACCGGCTGTGAGGTCAGCGCGATGGTACACGAAATTGGGCACACCGTCGGATTGTGGCATGAACACCAGCGAGAGGACCGTGATGGCTATGTGACGATGCACTACGGGAACCTCGATAAGAGAGCAAGGCATGATTTCCAGGCTGAACACCCATCGAACGGACCCTATGACTTTGCTTCTGTAATGCACTATGGGCGCAATATGGGTGTTTCCGCCAACGGCGGTGACCTGTTCGCAACGATCCCTCCTGGTTTGAGGATTCGCGCTCAGACGCTCTCCGCGGGCGATATAGATGGCGTGTCGAGACTGTACGGCCATGTCCCTGACGCGACGACGATCACGACCAACCCTCCGGGCCTGGCCGTCATGGTCGATGGCGTTCGCATGGACACGCCTGCAGTGGTCCGATGGGCTACCGGCACCACTCACGTCGTGGCGGCTCCGGTATCCACCATGTTGAATGAAGCTCGCTACCTCTTCGGACGCTGGAACGTCGGCGGGCCGCGCCAGATCAACGTTACCGCCGGCCCCGACGTGACGTGGCTGGAGGCCAACTTCATCGAGCAGTTTCGGGTTGAGACGGATGTCGAGCCCCGATATGCCGGAACCGTAACACTCAGCCCTGCCTCGCCGGACGGATACTACACGGTCGGCACGGAACTCAAGGCCGTGGCGACACCGTCTTCTACAGGTCGCTATCGCTTCCTTTGGTGGAAGGGAGTCCTGCGGGGCCATCATGGCCAGTCTTCCAATCCCGCATCATGGCGAGTCGACCGCCCTGACAAGACCTTCCGTGCCGTCTTTTCGAACCGTCCCATATTTCTGGTCGACGCCAATGTTGACCCGTTTCTCCTCCGTATCACCGGCTATAGCCCGCAAGGGCCGGTGTCGACCTATGCTCCGGTCGCGTTCCAGGTAGGTGGATCCCGAACCGACATCGGATTGGGAGTGGAGCCGATTCGGATGGCCCCCAGGGGTGGGGCAATACGCTACCGGTTCGAGCGCTGGAGCGATGGAGGAGCCTCCACGCATCCGGTGACCATTCCCCGGGCAGGTGGTGTGCTCACGGCGCATTTCGCCAAGGAATACCCCCTGACCACATCGGTCTCCAACCCCGAAGGCGGGAGCGTGACCGTTGCCCCCACATCGAACGACAGCTACTACAAGGAAGGCACCTCGGTGCTCCTGCAGGCACGGCCAGCTCCGTCCTGGGAATTTGTGGGCTGGAATGGGGACTTCACCGGCCGGGCACCGTCCACAACGATCCAAACGGACCGTCCGATGCATGTTGAGGCTGTCTTCTCACGCTCTCCTGAGATCAGACCCACCACTCCAGTGGATGTGGTTCTGCCGTCCACGAACTACAACTTCTACATCTACGACGGAGAGCGCGGATTCCGCCTGCATGCCCCCGAAGACACCGCCAAACTCAAGGTCAGCTTTGCCGATTCTCCTCCAGACGTCGAGGTGGGTTTATTCGTGACAGCCAATTCGGAACGGTTGTCCTGGGCCTACCGAAGTGACGGCCGAACACCGGAGTTCTATGCCGACTTCCAGTCGAGGTCGGTCGATGGTTCCCAGTCGGTCGTCATTACACCGGAATCGGATCCACCACTGGACCCGACAGCCACATACTACGTCAGCCTCGCCGTGTTCTCACCGTTCACCGAAGTTCGAGGCACGCTTCGTGCGGAACTGCAGAAGAACTCCCGTCCGTATCCAACTGCCAGTGCCAGCCCCCGTGCCCTAGCCTTCGTGTCGTCGGACGGTGCAGACCCCGAGCGCCAAACGTTCCGCCTTCAGAACGACGGAAGGGGGACCATTCAGTATGTGATCACTTCGAACCAGAAGTGGCTGTCAGTATCCGCAAAGAGCGGCCTTGTCATGTCCCGAGCAGGAATCGACGTTGAGGTACGGGTGCATGCGGCCGGTGTCAGGTCCGATACCCATCAGGGCACCCTGACGATCACATCTCCTGTTTCGGCTGGGAAAGACCCAATTCCGCTTGCCACAGTTCACGTTACTTTCGTGTCGCTGCCATAGACAGTGGATTCCACGACAAGCCCTGACTGTTCTCTGGTCGCGCCAATGCTCGAGGCACACACGAGGTGGCCTTGAATAATCAAAGGGATGGAACGAGGTCATGAAGCATACTAGACAGAATCGAATGTTCTTAGCGATGGAACGATTCTATCTGAACCTGAAACGAGCTGCAGGTTGCTGCCTTAGAGCCCTCTGCCCGCTGTTGCATTTTCTAGTGCAACCGGCGTAGCTGCCAAGGCTCAATCGCCGATGCGTACTCACAGTTTCCCGCGGGCGTTTCGTACGCACCGAGGATCTAGCCCGATGATCCACCCCCGCAATGTCCGATCACTGAACGTCCAGGTCTGAAGTGTGTCCGTGCAATTCTAGGAGGGAGACGCGAGTTTCGCACCCCCTTCACCGGAGTCTGCAACGATTGTCATCGAAGAGCGAACTTGTTGAGGCTGACGTGTTGAAGCTCGCGCGCCGTCAACTTGCCGACTACGACGCCCGGTTGCCAGGTAGCATCTTCTCCCAGCGTAGTTGGGCACTTGACGAGACCGATGCATATCGGATCCAAATGGCGGTGGCGAAGCTGCGATGTGACCGGGGAGAGCGGGTTGCGGGCTACAAGATCGGCTGTGTGAGCGAGGCGGTCCGCCGCCAGCTCGGTGTAGAGCATGCCGTATTCGGTCACATCTACGCCAGCGAGATCCGGAGAAGTCCGTCGGATTTGTGGATGAACGAATTCTGCCACCTCGGCGTCGAGGGAGAGTTCGCAGTTACACTATCGGACAGTATTGACGATCCCTCACGTTTTCTTGAGGATCCGGAGCGGTTCGTTCGGAGCATACAGGTGGTCATTGAACTCCATAACTATGTCTTCCGCGGCCCGAAACCGGTTGCTGGCGAATTGATTGCCAACAACGCACTGCATGCTGGAATCGTTGTACCTGCTACTGAAGCGCGAAGCTGTCCGCGCGGACCACTAACGATCCATGTGGCAGTCGGCGACAGAGTGAATGACTCCGTGAGAGCCCATCCGCTTGGGGCCCTGAACAAACTTGTCGCACGGCTTGCTGCAGCCGGAATCAAGCCTCGCAGCGAAGACATTCTCCTCACAGGGTCCCCGCTTCCCCTCTATCTGGTGGAGCCGGGTGAATCTGTCAAGGTAAGTTGCGACGGCTTGGCCGAAGTGTCAGCTTGCATCCAATCGGGTTCGCTTCCCGAGCACAGTACCGCATCTGTTGGGTTGATAGCCTAGCGTACCTGCTTGCGAGAATGACAAGGTTTCAGATCCTTCCCGATCCGGTATATGCTCCTGCCCCGTGGTCGCCTCATCATGAAGGCTGCGTTCCCAATATGGCGTGCCCGTCTTGATGTTCTCTCCCCCGTGATGTGAAGATCGACAACGCATAATGGCATCCGCTTTGCAGCCGTTTCGGGAAATCGGAAATCCTCCTTGCCGTGCTCCGTTGATTGGGTAGAGCGGTAACGGATGCAAGGAGCCTTGCCTAGTGCGCGCCAGAGCGTCGCAAGGGCTCGCTGGGCCGGTTCCATACCCAAGAGACTTCGATATGCAGTCTGTCAGGAAACCAGAGTCATTCCACTGGATACGAAAGTACCTGACGACGCGGAGGCAGTTTGGCTCCCTGGTGTCGCGTGAGTCTCGACGTCCGCCCACGGGGCTTCTGACGTGGTCCTCGGTTCAGTGTGACAACAGGCGGGGAGGGAACCCAAGTCCCGGTCCAGTCTCGAACGCTCTGGTCCGATGGGCCTCAAGGGTGATGAGTGTGCCCCATCGGAACAGGCTGGTTGCGGAAGCGCATCTCGGCGAAATCGGTCGGGTAGGAGCAACTGCCACTCCCCGATGAGGCTCTCTGCTCCTCCTCTGATCGGATACAACCGGGTGCCCGCGCGGACCAGTCCGGGTTACAGCGGAGTCTCCATCCGTTAATCGCGATTGCCCGCCTCGACGCATGCGCCTTCACGGGCTCACAGTCACAACCTCCTGGCGAAACTAGATCACGAGCAACATCTGCCTGGTGGCTTGGCACGCGGTTGCATCAAGCTCGCAGGTGTCGTACGAGAATGCCTACACATAGCCAGAAGAACGGCTTGATCGGATCAAGCCCCGCGAGCTGCAGCCAATGCCGCCTCGTAATTGGGATGGTTCGTCACTTCGGGCACATACTCGGCGTAAACGATGGTGTTGTGGGCGTTCACAACAAACACCGCTCGCGACTGAATCCGAAGATCATTGATCATCGTGCCCCATGCTTCTCCGAAACTCCCGTCCTTGTAGTCGGATAGCGTCGTTACGTTTTCGATACCTGCATCCGAGCACCAGCGGCCTTGGGCGAACGGCAGGTCACAGCTAACGCTGTAGATCGACACGCCGCCGAGGCCTGCCGCCTCTCTGTTGAATCGCCGGACCTGCGCGTCACACACGGGTGTATCGAGGGACGGTACTACGTTGAAGATGCGGACGCCGCTCGTGTCATCGAGCGTTACCGGGGCCATGTCCTTGCCGGTAAGAGAAAAATTGGGCGCGGCGTTACCGGGAAGCAACTCCTCGCCACACAAGTCAAGGGGGTCGCCGTTCAACTTGGTCTGTCTGCTCATGAATCCTGTACCTCTCCTTTCGAGGGGGAAGACTTCCAAGATATCAGTCTCCGGCACCATCGGTCAACGCCCTGTCTCTTCCAATGCGAGATGAGACTGACAGTTGCTCTGCAAGGCTGTTGGACACCTGGGACCGTCGTCTTGGGGGCAGGCCTGAAAACTCACTCGAGCCTAGACGATCTGCGGGCGGCCAGGCGATACCGATGACACCAAGAACGGGGCGCACGGGGCCACTGGTCGAGGCCGGCAAAGTCACCGGAGCTCTGTCGAGGCAAACCACGCTGCCGATTCTGCAGCAGGGACGGTAGGTATTCGTCACCCCGCGTTTCCGGCGCTTGGCGGGACAGTTGACCAGGCCTCTGTACAATCTGTTGCGAAGCGGGTGAGGGTCTCCCCGTCCAATGCTGGTCGCCCCTGATTCAGGCAGGCTGCCTAGCCCCCAAGCCTGTTATGGCTGACTGACGCGACCGTTGTCCCCAGGCTCATGCGCTTGGGCGTGAGGAGCGGGCGGCCGCGTCGCCTTGACACTCCCACCCCGCCTGCCGTACCCTGCTGGCAACTCAACCGCCAACTCCATGCGCCTCCTTCCTCGCTGCTGCGTTTCGATGTGCAATGGGAGTCTGCCGGTTGCACTAGGCTATACCCTGCGCGATTCCTGCGAGCCACCTGCCAGCATCTCGCTAGAGGAACTCTGACTTCGCTCATTGGGCATAGGCAGGCTGCGGCTGACCTACAAGAGCTTGATCGCATGCTCGGCTAACTGATCAGGTGCAAGCCGGTGCAGCAGCCCTGTTTGCCGGGGAGGGCGGCACCTGCGCCCAGCACCGTGGTCCAGGGCAGAAGCTGGCAGGCTGGTCAAGCCTGCCGGAGGCCGTTTCACCAGTCGCAGGCCGAGTTGCCTTGCGCAGGTCGACCTCGGAGCAGCGAATTCCGGTCAGCGCTGGCGGGTTGACGCCCCCGTTGCTACCCGCACAAGCGGCCGGGCTGGTTGCTTGGTCGCGGACAACCATCGGATCATCAGATGGATAACCCCCCTCGCCGATGCACGGGTTGCCCAGGAGACCCTGGTAGCGGGCGGACTTGCCGCGTCCGAAAGCCCGACTTGCCTCGTTTCGGGCACCCCGGTCAGCCAACGGGCCGCAAGCGCAAGTCGCGGACGCTGTCCAAGGGCAGCGCCGTGATTCTGGTATCGAGTGGGTACTCCGTTTGCCCCGGGTACACCACCCAAAGATGTTCGAGACCGAGGTCGTCCATGACGATTCGCATCGACTTGGTCGTTCGCGGGGCATCGGTACACTTGAACTCGAAGCCCCAGCGGAGTGTTCTCCGAATCAGTAGCAGGTCGAGCTCGGCACCGCGCTGCGTGCGATAGAAATAGGCGTTCCTATGTCCATGGGCAAGGAGGGTCTGTTCGAGGGCGAAACCCTCCCAGCTCGCGCCGTACTGAGGATGCACGGGCAGCTCCGCCTCGTTCTCCAGACCGAGCAGGAAATGCAGTATTCCGGGGTCGCGAACGTACACTCTCGGAGACCTCACAAGCCGCTTTCCGAGGTTCTCGAACCAGGGCGGCAGTACTCGGACCATGAAGGTTCCCGCGAGCAAGTCTCGGTACTGGTTCGCCGCCGCCGGGCCGACATCCATTGACTGCCCCAGTGCCGAGGCGTTCCAGATCTGGCTGTGGTAATGGGCAAGCATGAGCCAGAACCTGCGGAGTGCGGCCGGCGACACCCGCGACCCAAGGGCGGGAATGTCGCGTTCCAGAAACGTGCGCGTGAACGATTCCATCCACCGGACCCACGCCCCGGCTGTCGGGGCCAGGAACGCGCGCGGGAAACTACCGCGCAGCCACAGTCGGTGAAGATTGCCGGAGCCTGCCTCGGCCAGCGAAAAACCACCGACATCGACCAAGTGGACCCTTCCTGCCAGCGTTTCGGAAATCCCCTTGACCAAATCCCACGATGCGCTGCCCAGCAACAGGAACACCGCCTCTCGGGCGGAGTCGTCGCAAATCGGGCGAAGAACCTCGAACAGTTCAGGCAGTCGCTGGACTTCGTCGAGGACAACAAGGCCCGTGCAACGGCGAAGAAGTCGATCGGGCGTCATGGACAAGGCTTGGCGGTCAGCCGGATTCTCCAGGTCGAAGACTGTCGTTGGTTCCGGCCAAGTGGCCGCCACGAGTTGCGCAAGAGTGGTCTTGCCGGTCTGGCGGGCCCCTAGCAACGCTACGGCCGGAAACTCCGAGAGGCCCTGCTTCGTTGCCCGAAGCAAGGCCGGGCGGGAGATTGTTTGTTGAATATCCATGTTCTATGTGACAATATACAACAAAATCCAAGTTATGAGCCGAACTTCCCCCTTAGCAGCGGGAACTTCTATAGGACCTGTCACTTGATGATCCTATAGTTCTCCACGATCAATCCATCAAGATTGTCTCGCTCAGCCGCGCCCGCCAAGCCGAAGCGGGGGAGTGCGTCGGGGAGGGGCCGCGCTGCGGCCCGTTCAGAGACGACAGAGGTCCGGGGCCTCGGGTGGCGGAGCGATGCCAGCCGAGAGACACTCGGCGCGGAAGACCTTCTGCTAGGTGCGGTAGCCAGGTGCCTTGCGCGGACTGTGGTGGAGCCGGTCGGTCGCTTCCTGCAGCCGTTGCGGGTCGAGCGTGCGCAGGCTCTCAGTCTTGGGCATGAGCTGGCGCAGCAGGTTGTTGGTATGTTTGGTATGTTCGGTGAGGCCCCGCTCGCAGGAGCGGTAGGTGCAAGCGAAGACGATTTCAGTGGCCAGCGCCATGGCGACCTAGCGGTGGCCGGCGAACTCCTTGCCGTGGTTGCAGGTGAGGGGCAGGTGTTTCTTGGTCGAACAGCAGCTTCACCGCGCCAGAGCCGTTCGGAGCGCCCGGGCTTCGTGTTCGAGCACTGCGCGAACCTGCTTCTCCTCGACTCCCGGGAACCACTCGACGAACTCATCGACCGTGGCACCACCCGCCAGGTTCTCGTAAAGCGCGAACAGCGGAATTCGCGTGCCGAGGAAAATCCATGCACCACTCACCCGTCCGGGCTTTCGTTCCACCGCCGCGCATGTCGTCCAGTCGGTCATCAGCTGTCGTCCTCTTGCAAAATGCGTTCCTCGGCCATATGAAACCCTGCCTCACCTTGAACCGTATCGCCGCAGTCTTCGTCCGCGACCGGATCCGCCTCGGGCAACTCTGCTGGTGCGTTTCGACCATTGAGCTTGCCGGTAACGACATCGGCGACGAGGCGAGTGCGGCATTCGCAGAGCACGTCAACTTCGTCTTGTGCTCTATGAGAATCTCGGCAAGATTGCGAAGCCGCCGCACACCCAATGCGCAGACACTTTACCTGGCCCGGCTGCGCCGGAGTCCTTCATTGGAGCATAGGGTTTGGGACCGTCGATCACGCTCCAGCCTCCCAAGCCAGCTTCTCAGGGACCCGGAGATGCTCGGCAAGGCACCTGTAGAGGTCTTGTCGTTCGTATTCATGGTAACGGACGGGTGCCCCGATCGGGTCTCCACATAATCGGTCATGCGGGCGAGCATTCGATGGACCTGCCGGCGCTTGAGTGCCTGATCGCATGCCCGGCCAACTGACCCGGTGAGGAAACCGGATCGCAGCCAGGTTCTGAACAGGCGAGCCTTGGCCGCCTGTGCTTGCTCACGGGCCGGTTGGCAGCGCCGACGACCCGATTGGCGCTTGCCCAGCGCAGGCAGCGAACTGGTGGGGGCGTGGCGCGCAGCGCGGCCGGCCCGCTGGAGTCAGGCTGTCTGCCAGGACGGCGGCCAATCCCCGGTGGAGCAGAGGAGAGCGGACGCAGATCCAGGGGCCGGCTTCCAGTACCCCTTGGCACCTTGTCCGCACCGGCTCTGAGCGAGGCAGGCCTGCCAGAGGCCGGTTCGCCAGTCGTAGGCCCAGTACGTTGCACAGGGCCTCTGCCGACCAGCGAATTCCGGCCGGCGCTGGCGCGTTGACGGACCCCGTTGCTACCCGCACAAGCGGCCGGGTGGGCTCGATAATCGATAGTGCGGAGCTTCGCCGTCTCTCGCTTCTGGCGGGCCGTTCAGTCTGGTCTGCAACCCGAGTAACGGCCTCGACGCTTCTCGCTCGGTTGACGGTGCTCAACCGTGTACCCACACAAGTCGCGTCATCCTTTCACCGAAAGCCTCCCGGCGGGCCAACACACGACAACCTGATTCTCTCCCGTGCCGGTGACGTTCACTGCCAATTCATTCACGACTTGACCGGTCCAGCTCTGCCCGTTCGCTCTCACCGGGCAAGGTCGACAGCGGAAGGTCCGTCACCAACCCCTGTCCGGTTTTGCCTGCGTACAGGGCTTGACGCATCCTGTCCTGGTCATGGCTGGTTGATCGTCCGTCTCGCCGCGCGGGGCCGCTTCCCGGCAGCGGCCTTGACGGATGTCCCCGGATCCTCATAAATTGGAAGGCAGGGGAGGGGTCCGCAACTCGTGACGGATCGCCCGAAACTCCCCATGGAATTCGGACACACCATGCCTCACTCGACAGAGACAAGAAATTTCGAAGCAGAAACCAAGCAGTTGCTTGACCTGATGATTCACTCCCTGTACACGGAGAAGAGTATTGCGATCCGTGAACTGATCTCGAATGCTTCCGACGCTCTCGACAAGCTACGCTTTGCCGCACTGACAGAGCCGGACCTGCTTCCGGGCGGGGAGGATCTCGAGATCCGCCTTGAAGTGGACTCCGCCAAGCGAACACTCGCGATTATCGACAACGGAATCGGGATGTCACGCGAGGAAGTGATTGACAACATCGGTTCAATCGCTCGCTCTGGAACCCAGGAGATGCTCCAGCAGCTCAGCAAGGGGGGGGAACAAGCAGCGCCACCGGAACTGATCGGTCGATTCGGCGTTGGCTTCTATGCGGCATTCATGATCGCCGACACAGTGGTCATCGAGACGTGCAAGGCGGGTTCGGAGTCGTCCACGCTCTGGTCTTCGAGAGGGGACGGAACCTACACGATCTCGGAAGGGTCACGGCGGCACCGCGGCACCACGGTCACGCTGCAGTTGAAGGCGGCCGACCCGCCTGCCGGCCTCGCAGACTTCACCCAAGAGTTCGTCCTGACAGACATCGTCCGGCGGTACTCGAACTTTATTGCCTATCCGATCAAACACAAGGTCCGCACCGAGAAACGTGAGACCGACGAGAAGGGGATCGTCAAGCCTGACGGCGAGACCACTGTGGTTGTGGAGGACAAGACCCTCAACTCGATGAAGCCGATCTGGACACGACCGGAATCGGAAGTCAAGGACGAGGAGTACAACGAGTTCTACAAGCACATCGCATCGGACTGGAAGGATCCGATGTTGCATATGCGATTCAAGGCGGAAGGAATTTCGGAACACGAGTCAGTGCTGTTCGTGCCAGCAGAGGTGCCCTACGGCCTCGACACTTGGGGCTACGAGTACGGATTGCAGTTGTATGCCAAACGAGTCATGATCATGGACCGCTGCGAGGCGGTGCTGCCACGATTCCTCCGTTTCATCCGGGGAGTGGTCGATTCTTCTGATCTTCCCCTCAATATTTCGCGCCAGACACTGCAGGAGAATCGGCACTTGGCCCAGATCCAGAAGTTCCTGGTCAGGAAGGTCCTGGACAAGCTGGGAGAACTGCGAGAGACGGACGAGGAAAAATACCTGACGTTCTGGAAGCACTTCGGACGGTCACTGAAGGAGGGTGTCGGCGCGGGGCACGAGCAGAAGGAGCGGATCGTGTCCCTGCTGATGTTCGAGTCATCCAACGACCCGGCCAAGCTCACAAGCCTGGCGGATTACGTGACCAGAATGAAGGAGTCACAGGACGCCATCTACTACATCACCGGTGATTCGAGGGCTCTCGTCGAGAACTCGCCTCTCATCGAGGGTTTTCGCAAGAAGGACTACGAGGTGCTCTTCCTGACGGATGAGGTGGACGAGTTTCTCGTGGCTCAGCTGCCGGAGTTCGACGGCAGGAAGCTGACGTCAGTGGCGCGCGGTGAGCTTGAGTTCGACAAGGCCGAGGCCGAGGGCGAGACCAAGACCGACCGCAAGGAGCAGGAGCGGGAGTATCGAGGGCTCTTCGACCTCATCGGCAAGCACCTTGATAGCTGCGTTAAACGGGTGCGTCTCTCCAGTAGGCTGATCGAGTCCCCGGCATGCCTAACCATGGACGAGCACGACCTGAGCCCGCAGATGGAGCGAATCATGAGGATGGCCGGGCCCGACGCCCCGAAACAGAAGCGCATTCTCGAAATCAACGGTTCTCATGACCTGGTGAAGGGCTTGCGCAGGCGATTCGACGCAGACAAGACAGACCCTGTCCTGAGGGATTATTCGGAGCTGCTCTATGGTTACGCCATGCTCGCCGAGGGGGCGGAGATCGACAACCCTGCTCCCTTCAACAGGGCGCTGGAAGGCGTCATGGTCCGAGCGGTTGACAGGGTGAAAGCCGAGGCCTGAACGGATGGAAGGCGATAGCCGGCAGGCGCGCTTTGCGATCGGGCAACTCGTGCACCATGTTCTGTTTGACTACCGAGGGGTGGTCTATGACGTCGACCCTGCATTCGCGGGAAGCGAGGACTGGTACCAGCAAGTCGCCCGATCGCGACCGCCCAAGGATAGGCCGTGGTACCGCGTTCTCGTTCACGGTCACAGCCACGCCACATACGTGGCGGAAAGAAATCTCGAAGGCGACCCGACGGGCCAGCCGATCAGTCATCCAGCCACGTGGCATCTGTTCGAACGCTTGGAGAACGGAATGTATGTGCCGCGGCGACGGACGCAGTAAGACGGCAACCTTTCAGGCTCCGTTTGGGCCGCTTCGGTTGTGGTCGTCTTCGCAGCGATTCGATGCGGCCGTTCAGTCGCTGCTCGCCTGAGGGTGTCCACGACTGGACCGGAGCGGGCCAAGTTATGGTCAATGCCTGTGTCCCCGGGCAAACGGCCTGGATTCGGCCGGAGCCTAAGGGGTTCGACCTGAACGCATTGAAAAAATGGATCTTTCTTGCCTGGAGGCGGGTATCTCAGAGCTGGATGTTTCGGCGGCCGAGAGTCGTAGATGATACGGCGACGCATTGCAGCGAGGGCCGAAGCAGTGCCGGTCCCTGGCATGGCATCAGGGATGCGCGAACAGCGGTACGAAACACAAGAGATTCATGGGAGGTCTCACACTGCAGGAAACCGAGATAAACTGGCTCTGGAGAGTGTTTTCCGTCACTGAGGGACACCGGCCCCTGAGGCTCCGGCAGTCTGTCGCGGTGGTTGGGTGCGAATCGCCGACTGCACTTCCGGCAAGCGCTTCGACCACCATGGAGCCAACGCGAGCAAGCTTGGAAACCACCCCCGATCAACAATCCCTGCCTGCCAGATAATGGCAAGGCCTGGCGGAATCGGTCTTCAGAACTCGATCAGGCAACTTCCGGTCCGGACTGCCTGCGGATTGCGGCGAATGCCCTGAGTCTGCCGCGACTTCCGACCCATGGCGGGCAAGGGCTTGCGGCCACGGGCAAGAGCCTGAAATGGCGAGGGCCACCTGATGCAACTTACCGGTGAGAGCTCCGGGCGCGGGTGCCCGGTTCCTATTAGACTGATGGAGAGGAACGTGGTTCCGTGAGAGCGAAGATCTTGCTATACATCCTTGGTGCATTGGTTCCCTTGGCCTTGCTCGCCCTGTCATGCGGGCCGCCCAAGACGGAGGTTTCGAGCATGCGCGCGATCAGGACTGCCGATTTCGGCTCGATTGAGGGCAAGACAGTCAGCCAGTTCATCCTTACGAATACGTCTGGAGCCGAGCTGCGGATCATCGAATACGGGGGCATCGTGGTGAGCATCAAGGTTCCCGATAGAGATGGGAATCTGGGCGATGTCGTCCTCGGATTCGACGACCTGGATTCTTACCGTGAGGACAATCCGTACTTCGGTGCCATCACGGGGCGCTACGCAAACCGGATCGCGGAGGGCCGATTCGAGATTGATGGTGTGGTCTATCAGCTTCCGGTGAACAACGGGCCGAACTCGCTGCACGGCGGCCTGAATGGATTCGACAAGGTGATCTGGAGTGGCAGGCCGCTCCCCTCAGGTGACGGCGTAGAACTCACTTACACCAGTGCGGGCGGAGATGAGGGGTATCCCGGAACACTCACCGCCAAGGTTACCTACACCTGGAGCGATGCCAACGAACTGAGCATCGCGTACGAAGCCAGAACCGACAAACCCACGGTCGTCAACCTTACGAATCACTCGTACTTCAATCTCCGTGACGGCGGGGCGAGTACCGTACTCGACCACGAAATGAAGATTCACGCGGGCCGTTTCACGCCAGTGAACGAGACCCTGATCCCGACCGGCGAACTCCGAGCACTGGACGAAACGCCCTTGGATTTCCGCGTCCCTGAGCCAATCGGGGCCAGAATCGATGCGGACCACGACCAACTCGCGTTCGGTTCCGGATACGACCACAATTACGTCCTGGATCGCGAGGGCACGGGACGGGCACTCGCTGCGACGGTCCATGATCCGCTCACCGGCCGGACAATGGACGTGCTGACCGAGGAGCCGGGCATCCAGTTCTACAGTGGGAACTTCCTCGATGGCCGGCTGGTGGGCAAGGGGGGCGTGACCTATCAGCGCCGGAGCGGATTCTGTCTCGAGACGCAGCACTTCCCGGACTCGCCGAATCAGCCGGAGTTTCCATCGACGGTACTTCGGCCCGGAGAGACCTACTCGACCACTACTGTCTACAGGTTCTATGCGAGGTGAATGGGATGAGAACGGTTATCACATCGCTTGCAATCTTGGCCGGCGGGATTCACGCGCAGACTCTTGAGACACTGCCGGCTCCGAGTGGCGAAAGCGTCGTGGAGTCGACGGCGCGTTTCGAAGTGCTCTACACGCGTGCGGAAACCGGGGCTGGCGGCCTCACGGAGGGACCCGCTGTCGCTCCGGACGGGTCGATCTACTTCTCGGATATCCTGCGCGGAAGACGCGATGGCCGCATTTATCGCTTCGATCCGGGATCCGGACGGGTGGAGGTGTTTGCCAGAAACAGCCACAAATCCAATGGCCTGATCTTCGGACCGGATGGCTTCCTGTATGCGGCAGAAGGGGCCGACTACGGCGGAAGGCGGATTTCACGCTGGAACGTCGAGACGAAGGAGCGTACCCTCGTCGTTGACGAGTATCAGGGGAAGAAATTCAATTCGCCCAATGACATATGTATCGACAGTGAAGGTAATCTCTACTTTACCGATCCACGCTACACCGGCCACGAGCCACGGGAACTCGAACATCGAGCGGTCTATCGCGTGACGCCCCAAGGGGAGGTCGTCGAGGTCACGCGGGAGGTAACAAAACCTAATGGAATCGCGCTGAGTCCAGACGGGCGAACGCTTTACGTCGCAGAGACGAACAACGGCAGCGACGGGATGCCGGGGGTGGAACCCGGCAACCGGGGACCAATGCGGATTTACGCTTTCCCGCTCGGCGAAGACGGCTTGGTGGCGGGAGCCAGGTGCCTCTTCCACGACTTTGGCCCCAAGTTCGGTTGTGACGGCATGACCGTCGATGAGGACGGCAATCTGTACCTGACGGTCAGAGAGCCCTCACGACCGGGAGTTCTCGTGCTCGATCCCGGGGGCAATGAGATCGCCTTCTTGCCCACTGCGCATGGCGTGGAATCGGAGGAATCGCCGATGACAGACAAAGAAATCAAGGGTCTGGATACTCCACCTGCAACGCCCTCGGGCCTTCCCAGCAATGTGGAGTTCGGCTCGGGCAATGACAGTAACGTCCTTTACGTTACCGTCGATCACAGCCTCTATCGGATTCGGCTCAGAGCCCGCGGCTATCACCATCAGCAACGCGACTGAGATCAGTTGACTGGTCAGGTGCCGGGGCCAGTTCCGACCCGCGAACGCGGAAGCTGCACTGGTGGCAGTACGACGCAATCTGGATCGGCACCCGACCTGCGGGTGGCGTCAGGTCCAACTCAGTGGCACCAAGAATCCACATGCGCGAGTCGATGAGGTGCAAGGGCATTGCGGCGGGACCACTTGCACGCCATTTGGCCCGTGCAGCCCAAGACATGGTCCCGTCGACCTCCGACTCCTGCGATTCGTAGAGAGAAGCCCAAGCAGGGGTGCAGTCGCCACACGTTGCTGCGGCGACACCGCCTCGGATTGCCGTTCAGTCGAGATCTCAGTTCCGGGTCATGATGGCTTCCTCTGGATGGAGGAAGATCGCGATGCCTGGTGGCGACCCGGCACCCGGCAGGGCAGGCCGGAGAGGATGTGGACGTGCAGCAGGGGTGTCTCGATGGATCGCCCACAGCCTGAACCTACAGCGCGCGTGCCTGCAATGTGATAACTTGAGGCAGTCGGTCCCGTGTGTGCACTCGTGCCCGAGGTCGACCTCGGAGTAAGTGATGCTCATCAAGGTTCCGCACGGCTGGGAGATTCCCGAAAGGGAGGCGACCCCCGAACACCAATTCCTTTCCAGACGAGCCGTGCTGCAGTCACTTGGTGTAGCCGGATTGGGAGGGGTGATCGGACGGCCATTGCGAGCCGCAACCGAAGGCGATTCGCCATATCCGGCCATCCGGAATACCAAGTACACCCTGGATCGGCCCCTCACCGCAGAGCGTGTGGCCACCGGCTTCAATAACTTCTACGAATTCACCTTGGACAAGCAGCAGGTCCAGCACCGGGTGGACCAGTTCAAGATCGATCCATGGACGGTCAGGGTCAAAGGTCTCGTCAACAATCCCAGGACATACGATATCGACGACATCGTCCAGCGATTCCCCCTTGAGGAACGCCTG
This sequence comes from Bryobacterales bacterium, assembly GCA_965205085.1. Lineage (GTDB taxonomy): Bacteria > Acidobacteriota > Terriglobia > Bryobacterales > UBA6623 > VXMF01. Next base: position 897,924 of record OZ242039.1, read on the forward strand.
TATCGCTTCCGGTGTGTCGAAGCCTGGGCCATGGCGGTGCCGTGGACCGGATTCGAGATGGCCTCCCTCATAAGGGAAGTCGATCCGAAGCCGGAGGCGAAGTTCATGCGGATGGTTACCGTGTACCGCCCGAAGGAGATGCCGGGCATCATCTCGCAACCGCATTACGACTGGCCCTATCAAGAGGCAATGACGATCAGCGAGGCGATGAACGAGTTGGCCCTGTTCGGCACGGGCATCTACGGCAAGCCCTTGCCAAAGCAGAACGGTGCTCCGATTCGCGCCATCATCCCCTGGAAATATGGCCTGAAGAGCATCAAGTCGATCGTCGAGATCGAGTTCACCAGACGCAGACCCCCGACGCTGTGGAATCAGGCCGTGCCGACCGAGTACGGTTGGTATTCAAACGTCAATCCCAGGAAACCGCACCCGCGGTGGTCCCAGGCCCAAGAGCGCATCATTCCGACGGGAGAGGTACGCCCAACCTACATGTACAACGGCTACGAGGCATTCGTCACCGATCTGTACGACGGAACCGAATACTGATTGAGCGAACTCGGACGGGTTCGTGACGGTGCAGGGTGTTATCCGCGCTGTCTGGACCGGAACGCCGGCAATGGAGGACTGGGAGCACGATCCGGGCGTCGAGGAGCCTGACGGTCTGGATGGGTCGCGCACAACAATCCGCCAGTTGGTCGTGCGGGTGGTGGCACTGATGCTGCTCGTGTCGTTCGTGGGCAGCTTCTACGCCGTGCTGCGGCGCATTGATGACATTCTGGTCGTGATCGGCCTGCTACTCGGTGTAGCCCTGGTCGCCTCCGTGCTCCGGAGGCAGCGGGAGCGGGAGGATCCGTACCAGACGGATACAGGACAGGATGGCGAATTCGACTGACTGCGACCTGACGCCTCGTCCACCACAACCGTGGCGGTGAAACGCGTTCCAGAAAACAGGGTGCGTGGATACGGGGAGGCGAAACCACCTGCACCAGAGCAGCGGAACTTGCCAGTGGCAGTTGCTGGTACCCGCCACAGTTTCACGGCCGAGTGCCGGACGACATCGCGAAGGCGGAGGACTAGTCGATGATCCGGTCCAGCCACGCCTGAAGTCTCCGTCGAGTTTCATCGTGCTGCTTGACGTTCGCAAGGTTGCTCCACTCCATCGGGTCCACCTGGTGGTCATACAGTTCCTCGCTGCCGTCAGCGTAGCGGATGTACCTCCATCGGTCGGTTCGGATGGCATGGTGGCGCCCCTGCCACGTTGTGACGGCCGGCGTCTCGCGAGGAGCGTCAGGCACCCGCAATAGGGGGACGAGGCTTTCCCCCTCCAGTTCGGGCGGTGGGATCAGACCCGCCAAATCGGCGAGTGTGGGGTACAGGTCGATCAGACTGACGGCCCGACCCGACACCTCTCCGCTGGTTGTAACGCCCGGTGCGACGATGACGAGCGGAACGCGCGTAGCTTCCTCCCAGAGGGTGCTCTTGTGGTACTTCTGTTTCTCGCCGATGTGATAGCCGTGATCCGAGAACAGCACGACGATCGTGTTCTCTGCGTACGGGCTGGCATAGAGAGCCTCCAGGACCCGTCCGACCATCGCATCGGCAAAGGTAACCGCCGCCAGATACCCGCGCGTAGCCGACTGCAGCGCGTTGTGCTTCCTGATCATCACCTCGTAGCTGTTGGCGGATTTGGTGTGACGTGTGGCGACCGGCGGTATGTCGTCAAGGTCGCTCGGCAGGATCCTGGGCAACTCAACGCTCGCCAGCGGGTGCTGGTCGAAGAACTCGCTCGGAGCGTACTGGGGATCGTGGGGACGGTAGATGCCGACTGCGAGAAAGAACGGCTTGGCATGCTGCGCGCGGAATTGCCGAACCGCCCATCTGGATATCTGCCCGTCCTCCGTCATGTCGGCCTTGAAGTCGATGGGGCCCCAGTCCCAGTGGTGGTTGATCCCGTTCCGGTGAGTGTCGATCAGAACGGGTGCCATGGGCAGCTGGATCGTCCTCGCCGGGAATCGCTCGTCCCAGGCGTGCGGTTGGCCGAATCCGCTTCTTCCGGCATACGGGGCCCCCTCCTCGCGAGTGAGCGCCCCACGCCAGCCGCCGTGATTGGCGTGGAATATCTTGCCCGCCGCGGCGGTGAAGTAACCGTTGCGACGGAAGAACTGTGGCAGCGACTCCGATCCGTTCAAGGACTCAAAGGTCCGCCAGTCGTCGTTGTTGCCGACGACACCCGTCGTGGTGGGCCGCCTGCCGAACAAGAGGGCCGTACGAGATGGATTGCAGAGGGGGGCGGCGCAGTGGGCATTGGAGAACAACGTGCCCCGTGAGGCGAGGTCATCAATGTGCGGCGTCTTCGCCTGGGGATGACCCCCCAAGCAGCCGACCCAGTCGTTGAGGTCGTCGACGGCAATGAACAGCACATTCGGTCGGTCCTGTGCAGAGGCGGGAGACCATGCAGCCAGTGTGGCGGCCGCAGCCAGGACCAGCCGGTTCAGCATGCTCACCATTCTATGGTGAAGGGCCAGCCTGCCAGGTAATCTGGGGACCCTGCAGGGCGTGCCGGCATGCAGGGTTACACTCGAAGGCAATGTCGGGCCTATCGCGACGCGCATTCCTTTCCGGTGCCGCTACAGGTGCCTTGGCCGGTTGCGGAGGGCCTCAGGCCCCCGTTCGGCCGCCGAACATACTGCTGATCGTCCCGGACCAGCATCGCTTCGACTGGACGGGAATGAATCCGGCCATCCCGTTGCGGACCCCGCACTTGGACGCTCTTGCGGCGCGGGGGATGAACTTCGAGAACTGCTACTGCGCATCCCCACTCTGCGCTCCATCCCGGGCTTGTCTGGCGGCGGGTGTGGAGTACGACCGCTGCGGGGTTCCCGACAACAGCGTGAACTACCCCGATACCCAGACTACCTACTACGCCCTGTTGAGGGACGCCGGCTATCACGTCATGGGATGCGGCAAGTTCGACCTTCACAAGCCGGAGCCGACATGGGGTGTCGACGGCCAGCATCTGCTCCCGGAGTGGGGCTTTTCGGCGGGAATCGACAGCGCTGGAAAGTGGGATGCCATTCGCTGGGGCATGGACGAGCCCTGCGATCCGTATACCGCCCACCTGCACACTACGGACCGTGTCGCCACACACCATGAGGATTTCCTCCAACGCCGGGCTGTCGGGACGTTCGCTGCGACGTTTCCGACCCCGTTGCCCGACGAGTCGTATTGCGACAACTGGATCGGGGCCCAGGGACTGCGCCTCCTCGGGGAGGCCCCCCTGGACAAGCCGTGGCATCTCGCCGTGAACTTTGCCGGCCCCCATGAACCGGTCGACATTACCGGGAGCATGCAACGCCTGTATCACGATGTCGACTTTCCGCAGCCCAATCGCAGCACGGAGTTCACGCCACAGAAGCACGTCGAGATTCGTCGCAACTACGCTGCAATGATCGAGAACATCGACACTTGGCTCGGCCGCCTCGTCGCGGCGGTCGCGGAACGGGGCGAATTGGACAATACCCTGGTCGCGTTCTCCAGTGACCACGGAGAAATGCTGGGGGACCACAACCTGTGGATGAAGCGCCTTCCGCAGCAGGGATCCGTGGGAATTCCGCTGGTGATCGCGGGCCCTGGAGTTCGTGCCGGAGTCTCGACATCCGCGCTGGTCAGCCTGATTGACCTGGCGGCTACGTTCCTGGAGTACGCCAGCGTGGACATACCGGCGACGATGGACAGCAGATCCCTTCGAAGAGTACTGGAAGGGTCCAGCGACTCGCACCGCGAATTCCTCCTGAGCGGCCTAGACCCGTGGCGCTGCATTACGGATGGACGCCTGAAACTCGTCAGGGGATACGCTGGCGGGCCAGCCCCGGGCGGCCGTGACCTCCCGGTATATCCAGCCGGTGACTCGGATGCGGACCTCATGCTCTACGACATTCAGGATGACCCACTCGAGAACCGCAACCTCGCTCGCGAGGTGCCTGCAGATGTCGCCCGCCTGACTGCCATAATGCACGGAATGATTGGAGTCGGCTGATGCAGAGGAGCCTGTCGATCCCCACTGGCAGATATTCCCGCCACATTCTGCTGTGTGCGGACCAGAGCAAGCCCAAATGTGCGCCCAGGGATCTCACGGTCCCGGCTTGGCAGGCATTGAAAGATCGACTCGATCAACTGGGCATCGCACGGGGGGAGGGATGCGTGTTTCGCACCAAGGTCAACTGCCTCCGGGTCTGTGACCGCGGCCCGATCGCCGTGGTTTACCCAGATGGAGTCTGGTATCACTCCGCCAGTGGCGAGGTGTTGGAACGAATCATCGTCGAGCACCTGCAGGGTGGCAGGCCCGTCGAGGAATACGTATTTGCGAGGAACCCTCTTGCGCCGCCGGCCGAGGGCACTTCGCCGGGCGGGTAGACATCCAGAACGGCGCCGGGCAAGCCGAGGGAACACTCCTGCCCAACGACGGTTCCACCCCAGGCCGGGAACCGTGTCGCAGGTTTCGCTTCTTGCGCGCCTTGGCCAGGGACACTCCCAGTTGACCCGTTGCCGCCAATGCTGCTAGATTCTTCGCATGCGACGTGTCAACTTCCTCGTTACAGCCTTGGCTACAGCCTGGATGGCCTCGTGTGGCGGTGCCGGTAGCTCCGGCAGCGAATCCGCTGGCGAAGGCCTAGGTGAAGTAGAGCGCTACCTCTACCTCAGCATGCCGGACGGCGCTCAGAAGGAGGGCCGCTCGAAGCCGGGAATACTGATTTTCGATATTGACGACGGGCACAGGTTTGTCCGCCGGATCGATATGCCAGTGTTCGAGGAAGGTCTCAGGGGATTCGCTGGAAACCTTGCCAAACACAGCGTTTACTACTCGTCGACGAATCACCGATTGGGGCGGTTCGACATTGAGTCGGAGGAGACGGTCTGGGAACAGGTCTACGACGCTGGATGTGATCGTTCGTCGGTCACGCTGGACGGGAAGAAGATCTATGTGCCCACCGGCTGGTGGTACAAGGGCGAGGACAGTGGATTCCTCGTGGTGGACGGCGAAACCGGTGATCTCATCAAGCGGATCCAGGTCGGACCCCAGGCCCACAACAGCATCGTCAACCTGAAGGGAGACAGGGTTTATCTGGGAACCACGACGACCCTGTCGGTTTTCGACACGGCGAGCGACGAGATGCTCATGCAAGTGAAGGACGTCGGTGAAAGAGGCATCTTCCCCTACACGATCGACAGCCGCGAAGACTATGCCTACGTCTGCCTGGGGAACCACGTCGGCTTCGACGTGGTCGACCTCAAGACCGGCGAGGCGATCCATCGGGTCTTTGCGGGGGACGAGAAGATCCCCAACAGAACGCACGGTGCCGGGCTCACTCCGGACGAAACCGAACTGTGGATCAGCGACCAGAAGGGCCAGAAGCTCTTCATTTTCGACGCCACGACCATGCCGCCAGCACCGAAAGGTCATGTGGAACTCTCCCAGGGCGGGCATGGCTGGATCACGTTCAGCCTGGACGGCCAGTATGCCTGGAGCCACACGCCCGATGTCTTCGATGTCGAGACCAAGGAGCTTGTCGCGACCTTGCGAGACGAGACCGGCCAGCCTGTCAGCGGATCAAAGTTCGTGGAGGTTCACATGCGCGACGGCAAACTCATCCGAATCGGAAACGAGTTCGGGCTCGGCCGCAAGTACGCCAACTAGCGGATCGTGTCGAGGAGCTCGTCCGCGGACCAGTAACCGTCGCGTCCGGCGGTCTCGGCCCGGATTCTCGTCACTTCAGCCGCCGTGACCTCCGGCGACCTGACGCCGAACCGCTGGCGGGTGTAGGTTACCAGCGCCGCGATCTCATGGTCCGAAAGAACCGTCCCGAAGCCGGGCATCTCACGGTCATATGTCCTGCCACGGATTTCGATCCGCCCCTCCACACCGTGGAGAATGATCCGAACCAACCGGCCTGCGGGCCCATTCACCCAGGGAGAATCATCAAGCGGAGGAGCTTCGCCCATGCCCTGCTCGTCGTACTGATGGCACGCCGAGCAGTAGCTGTCGAAGAGCCTTTCCCCCTCGTCGGGCGGGGACCCTCCCTCTTGGCCTCCGACGACACCGGGACTGGCAGCGAGCATGACAGCCAATCCGCCCTGGGCGATTCGGCCAAGGTGCCCGCGCCTGCGGATGACCTCCATTGCCGACCGTTCCTCAGGCTGCGCTCTTGAGAAAGGCCAGAAACTCATCGACGTCCCTGGTCTGTCCCGAGAACACGGCCGCCACAGTGCCGTCCGGCTGGATCAGGGCATAGAAGGGGATGCTCGACGAGCGGAACTTCTCGACCTGGAGAACCTGATGCGCTTCACTCTGCTCGTCGTACCCGTCCGTATAGAGTTCGACGAGCACGAAGTTCCGAACGAGCTCACTGACATCGGGCTTGGTGAACATGTTGGCCTTCATCCACTTGCAGTTGGAGCAGGAATAGCCAGTGAAGCTCACCAGCAGCGTCTTGCCTTCGGCGCGGGCCCGTTCCAACGCTCCTTCGTAGTCGTCCTTGAGCCATGCCGGTTCACCGGTGCCAAGGGCAGGGGAGCCGGCCCCAGATGGCTCCGGCACGAAGGCCTCGAGTTCCCCCAGGCGGCCACCGAGCATTCCCGGCACCAGTCTCAGCGCGAACGCGAGCAACAGCACTCCGGTTCCGAGGCGAATCAGGCCGATGCTCTTGGCAGAGCCGTCGTCACTCAATCGCAGAATTCCCCAAACATACAGTGCGCCGCCGAATCCGAGCGCAAACCAGACAGCCAGGAACATCTCCCTGCCGAGGAGGTTCCAGCCGAACACCTTGTCGGCGTTGCTGAAGTACTTGAGCGCGACGATGAGAATCACGATGCCCGTGACGCGCTTGGAGACGGCAAGCCAGACTCCGCTGCGGGGCAGGCGGTTCATCAGGGCAGGGAAGAGTGCCAACAGGAAGAACGGAGCCGAGAGCCCAACGGAGAACAGCCCCATTCCCACGACTGGGTAGGCCGCACCTCCCGCGCCCAACGATCCCGCCAGCAGAGACCCGATGAAGGGGCCCGTGCACGCGAACGAGGCCAGCGTGAACACCAGGCTGAGCATCAGTGTCGCGACGACTCCCGGCCCGCTGGACCGAGTGGTTGCTGCTGTCGTCCATCCGCTGGGTATCGTGATTTCGAACGCTCCCATCATGCTGAGCGCGAGGGCTGACATGATCGCGAAGGTCAGCAGGTTGACCCAGGGATTGGATCCCGCCTGACTGAGGCCGAACGGCCCGAGGAAGATGCTGAGGGCACCCCCGATCGACGTGAACAGGACGATGACCCCGAGACAGAACAGGAAGGCCTGTCCGAGGACAGATCTCCATGAGCGCTTTCCGTCACTCATGAAGCTGCCGATGTAGATCGGGATCATCGGAAAGACACAGGGTGTGAGGACGGCGACGAACCCGAAGCCGAGCGCAAGCAGCGCAAAAGTGACGAGGCCCTGGTCGCCAGCTCCGAACTCTGTCGGCATGGTCGCAGCGCCGGGGGCGGAGATCCGTTGTTCCGCAGGCAGGCCGGGAGTTCCGGACGGGGGCATGGGTTGGTAGCCCGCAGGAATCTCAACAGCCGATACTTCTGCGCTCGACGCAACGGTCAGCGAGGCGTTCGCACTCTTTCGCTTGGGGGGCAGGCACTGCCGCGGGTCGCATGCCCCGTAACGAACTCCGACGTGGATGTCTTGGCGCCCGGACGCATCCGGTGCGAGATCCAACTCGATCAGGAAGACGGCCTCGCGAGAATACCATTCCACGTCAGCCTGAAAGTTCGGGTCGAACACGACCTCAGGCTCGGGTTGATATGCCCTCCAGTCGCGGACCGCGTCGTTGGGCATTACGGATACGGTCAGTGGAATCCCTTCGGGCGTGGTGGACGAATAGATGTGCCATGTATCGTCGATCACGGCGGTCAAATGGGCTACCACACTGCTGCCTGGACTGACCTCGTCCGTATCGAACTCAAGCTTCCACTGCACCGGATCGTAGATCTGTGCTGATCCGGCACCGGCGCAGATCACGAATACGGCTGGAAGGCACAGCAAGCGCAACAGTCGGCTGGAGAGGCGGAGATTCATGACGGTTGGGAACGCTGAACGGATACTGGCGATTCGGCCGGTGGCAAGGGTCCACGGCAGCCTCGTGCGGTCATCGGCCGGTCTGGGGCTCTGTGGAGACGGCGATCTCCCTTAGTCTACTCTCCTCCGTACTGGCAAGGCTGTCCGTACGGAGTACAGATTCCGTGCATCGGGACCGATCGTCGAAACGCGAGGAACTCCGCCAATGCCGCCCGCTACTCTCGGATATCGACACCCCGGTCGCGGCACACCATCATCAGCAGCCCAGCGTCTCGGAAGTTTCCGTCCCATTCTATGGAGGCGGTCGTCGTCCCTGTGGAGTTCCACCGCTTCGATTCGTTCGCGACTCCACGAGTCGCAATATGCCCGCGGGTTGACATCGGTTGCGTCTGGTGGATGCGAGTACGGTGCGCCTTCAAAGCGCCTGCTGACCATTCGAGGGGCCCATCCGATGCTCCGGCTCGATAGCCAGCCAGAGCAGGGCACTGATTCCATAGTAAGCGGCAGAGACCAGCAGAGGCAGTTCCCAACTGCCGGTCCGCTCCACCATCACTCCGATCAGCCAAGGGGCCAGAACCCCCGAGAGTTGGCCGAACGAGTTCATCGTTCCCGACACGACTCCGGCGGAATCTCCACCGATGTCCAGGCATGTGGCCCAGGTGACTGCAAGAGTCAATTCCGCACAAGCGAAGCTGAGCGCGAGGCACACCATTGCATGAGCGTCGTTCTCGATCGTCGCGGCCAGGCCCAGGAATGCGCCCGCACCAATGAGGCCGACGAACGCAGGCCTGCGGCGGGCAGCCCGGAGACCGACAGTCAAGGCAAGCCTGTCGCTCAGCCATCCGCCGGCAAGGTTCGCAACCGCCCCGCACAGCAAGACAGCTGCCGCCATCGGGCCGACCTCGGGGAGTTCCAGGCCTCGGGCCCGTCCAAGATACGTCGGCAGCCACTGAATGTAAAAATACAGGCCCCATGTATAGCCGGAGTACATGCCGCATAGCGCCCAGATGTTGCGCTCCTTCAACATCGAGAGCCACGGGATTCTGACCCGCTGGCGGCCAGCAGCGTGGCCGACCGAGATCAGGGAGCGCTCGCGGTCGCCGACCGAACTGTGTTGCTCAGGAGTGTCGCGGTACCAGGTGCTCCATCCAACCGCCCAGACGATCCCGACGACGGCGAAGATCCAGTAGACGCTTCGCCATCCATGAATCGACATCAAGCTAATGACGATCCATGAGGTCATCGCGAAGCCGATGCGGCTTCCGAACATCACGATCGACTGCGCCCTCGCCAGTTCATGGCGCGGAAACCAGTGTGCGATCGCCGAGGAAGCGCCCGGGAAGGCACCCGCCTCACCGCATCCGAACAGGAAGCGGATCGCGACAAGGGAAGGCAGGTTCCAAACCACGCCGGTGAGAGCCGTGAACACCGACCACCAGACCACGATCCTGGTGAGCATCAGCCGGGCTCCGAATCGGTCGGCCAGCCACCCTCCTGGAATCTCGAAGATCACGTACCCCAAGACGAAGCATGAACCCGCCAATCCGATTTGCCCCAGCGACAATCCCAGTTCGTCCGACATCGCTCCGGCCGTGGTGCTGAAGCAGACTCGGTCCAGGTACGTGATCATCATCAGCGTGAAAAGGAATCCTAGCGTACGGTAGCGAACAGGCATGACTCAGGGCCATCGAACCCCGGATCCCAAGCCTCGCCGAGCCTGGCGGATTCGCCGACACGAGCGTTCGTTTGCGCCGCGCTGGGCGGAGCCGTGGTTCACGCGTACGCGACTTCTTCGGGCATGGCCGTCATCTTCCCCTTATCGAGATAGCGGCTTGTGCGGGCGTACTTCTGGGCGCGGGGATCGTGGGTAACCATGATGACCGTCTTGCCGTGGTCCTTGTTCAGGATCGAGAGGATTGACAGGACCTCGGTCGCCGATTCCGCATCGAGTTCTCCCGTGGGCTCGTCTGCCAGAACAATGGCCGGATCCGTCACGAGAGCACGGGCGATGGCAACGCGCTGCTCCTGGCCGCCGGAGAGTTGATTCGGCTGGTGCTCGAGCCTGTCCGCGAGTCCCACGATCTCGAGGGCGGTCCGGGCCCGGCGCAACCGCTCCGGACGGCCCATCTTCGTGAGCAGCAGCGGCAATTCGACATTCTCCAGCGCGGAAAGCACGGGGATCAGGTTGAACGTCTGAAAAACGTATCCGATCGTCGCGCTGCGCCAAGCCGCCAAGTCCCGCTCTGTCATGGTCCTGAGCTCCTGTCCGAAGACCTCGACGTTCCCTTCGGTAGGCTGATCAATCCCTGCAATGAGGTGGAGAAGCGTCGACTTGCCCGAACCGGAAGGGCCCATCAGGCAGAAGAAATCACCCTGCCTGATATCGAGGGTGAGATGGTCGAGCGCGAGAATCGCAAAGTCCGCCCGCCTGTATTCCTTCACCACCCTTCGCAGTGAAACGGCCGTCCCTGCCATTACTCGATCCTCCTGACCCGGTCACCGTCCGCCAACTCCGGCGGAGGAGACAGCACGATGTCCTCCCCACCCGACAGGCCCCGGTCGATCTCGACGCCGTCCGCGTTCGAGCGCACGACACCAACCTGCTTGCGAACTACCCTGTCTTGCACCACCACCAACACCGAGTTCCCGTTCACCAGGGTGCTGGCCGGGATCGTGATGCGCGGAACGGACTTCGCCGCCGCGCCTCGCCCATCCTCTGACCGTGACAGGAACGAGACGTTGGCATTCATTTCGGGCCGGATCAGATCGTCCGGCTCAAGGACCTGCACCTTGACCTGTACCGTAGCCTTCTGCCGATCTCCCTCGGGAGCGACCTCGACCACCTCCCCGTCATACTCCCGGTCGCGATAGGCGTCGGTGGAGATGACCGCCTTCTGCTGCAGGAACGTTCGGGCGATGTCGTTCTGACTGATGTCCAGCTCGACCTGCACGTCGTTGAGGTCTGCCATCGCCACGACATATCCCTTCGCACCGCGGTCCCCGACGAACCCGGTAGTGACCAGTTCGCCCACCTCCACGTTGCGTTCGAGAACGGTACCGGTCACCGGCGCACGGATCACCGTGGCGTCGACCAGCGTCCGGTTGTAGGCAACGGTGCCCTCGGCTCTCTTCACCTCGGCGCGGGCTGAGTCGATCTCCTCCTGCCGAGGTCCGATCCGGAGCAATTCCAGCGTCTTACCCAAGGATTCGACCCGGTTCTGAAGGGCCTCGAGCCGGTACCGGACCTCGTCGTACTCCGCAATCGAAATCACGCCATCTTCCTTGAGTTTCTCGGCCCGCCCGTTCTGCAGCTCGGCATCCCGCAAATCCGCTGTCGCCTCCTCCAGGTTGGCCTGGGCGCGGTCGATCTCTTCCGGGCGTGAACCCGCCGTCAGCTCTGCCAAACGCGCTCTGGCGGACTGCAGTGTCCCAACCGATTCGAGCAGTCTTGCCTGGTACTCGTCGTCCTCGAGTCGGACGATCGGCTCGCCGCCCTCCACGAAGTCGCCCTTCTCGACTCCCATCCACTTCACCCGGCCCACCACCTTCGAGGCAACCTCTATCCGGTAATGGGGAACGACATAACCGGCGGCCTGCAGCACGATTTCCGATCCCGTCGATGCGGCCCTCGGAACCGTTACCCGGTGTACCTCGATGTCTGTCGCGCCCAGATAGAACGAAACCAAGTTCCATCCGCCGGCCAGTACGAGCACAAGCACGCCGATCACGATCCACGCCCTGGAGAGGCGCCGGACCGATCTTCGAGGCCGCTCGCCCCGCTCTATCTTCAATGCATCCAGACTGGACTTCACCGTCGGGGAATTGGACATGCTGATTCTCTAGCGGTCGCCAAGCGACTGCAGTACTTCCTTTCGAGCGGCATTGGCGGCCGGGACCAGCCCACCGAAAACACCCATCACGGTCGCGAACAGCAATCCCGTTGCCAGGAGGTCGGGTGTGATCGTGAACCGGAACGTCGTCTCCGCAAACGTTACGAAGTTGCCGATGCGCCCCTCAAGCCCGTTCAGTGGCAGCACCAGCAGACATCCGACTGCGCCACCGAGCAACGCCAGCAGCACCGATTCGACCACGAAGCTGGAGAGGATACTGAATCGCGAGAACCCCAGCAGCCTCAGGACGCCGATTTCTCGCGAGCGGCTCGCGACGGCCGCGAACATCGTGTTCATCGCGGCGAAGCAGCTGCCCACCGCCATGATCACGGCCACGAAAGTCCCGAGGTATCGCACCGGCTGAGCCGAGTTCATCTGCTTAGCGTAGTATTCGCTCTCCCGCTCCGCCTGCAATCGAAGGCGCTGGTCGTCGGCAACAAAGTTCTTGAGGGCCTCTGCAGCCTCAGCATCCTGGGCCCTGAGGAGCACGCTGCTCAGAAACCCGTCTCGTCCCAGGTCGGCTCCAGCCAGATTCACATCCACCCAGATCTCGCTATCAAACGGGGACGGTCCGGCACTGAACACTCCGACCACCGTCCAGTCGCTCCGGCCGAAGAAAAGGGTGTCGCCGACCGAGGTGCCCTCCCTGATCGCGTGCACACCACTGCCAACCACCATCTCGCGTCGGCCTGGCGCGAACCACCGCCCTTCCACCAGCTTGACATCATCCCGCATGGCGATTCCAGTTCTGGACAGCCCACGGACTCCCACGTTCGCGACGGAATCCGGATCGTCACGGTGGGGAAGATTGACCAGGGACACAACCTCGTGGGAGACCAGCGGCTCCCCGTCCAGCCGGGCGATTCTCCCGTCGACCCTCAGCGCATCGAACTGCTCCTTGGTTACCAGACTCACCAACTCTGACGTGGCACCCTGTCGCATGACGATGAGGTTCAGCGGGTTCCCTGCCGATTCGAGCGATGAGCGCAGGCCTTCCACCAGCGTTCCGATTCCGACCAGCACAGCCACTGTCAGTCCGATCCCTAACGCAGTCATCAGCGTGGTGGTCTTGCGCACCCGCAAGTTTCTGACGTTGTACGAGATGGGAATCGGCATGAGACAAGCTCTGGAGGTCAGCCCGTGTGGCGCAAAGCGTCCACGATCCCGGTTCGCGCGGCGACGATCGCGGGGACCGTCGAACTTCCAACGCCCACAACCAGCGCCGTCGCGAAGCAGACCGGCACTCCCCAGTCGGGAAGCGTGAAACCTGTGAAGAACTGCACGGAGACATCCGCCATCAGCAAGTTCACCATCCACGTCAGGACGACGCCACCTGCGCCGCCAAGGACAGCGATAGCCGCCGCCTCGCCCAGCACCAGCCTCAACACGAAGCGCGAGGGAAACCCGAGCGTCTTGAGCACACCGATCTCCCGGGTCCGCTCGCGGACCGACATGGCCACGGTGTTGGCGGAAACCATGAGCATCGTGAACACAACGGCACCGGCGATGGAGAGGAGGAACAGCTTCACGTTGCCAAGCTGGTTGATGAAGCTCAGCTGAAACACCGACTCGGTCTCGGTCTTCGTGGGTTCCGGGGCGTTGCGGAACATCGTGTCTATTGCCTGGGAGACGGGGGTGGCGTCAGAAGCGGACCGTAACCGGATGGCGAACACGCCGACCTGCGAACCGAAGGACTCGTCAAGAGATTCCTCCAGATACTTGAAGTGGAAGAATGCCTGTTCGTCGTCCTTTCCCTCGAAGATTGCGCGAACGGTAAGTTCGGGGTCGAAGGGATAGATGTCGCCCTTGATGGTGATCCTCTGACCGAGTGCAAGACCAACCCTGTCCGCAACCGACTTGCCCACAGCCAGACCCTGACGGTCCCGCTGGAAGGCCTCCAGCTGTTCGGGCGGCATTCGATACTCGCTGTAGACGTCGAAGATCACCTCGGGGTCGACCGCGAATCGCGCGAACATGTTCGCCGGCCGCTGGTCAATGTAGGTGCCTCCGAACCAGTTCATCGGACTGAGTGATTCGACGCCGTCAATCGCGGCGATCTGGGCACCGTAATAGAAGGGCATGGCTTGCCCAAGGGAAACCCGATGGCGGGTAACCAGCCTCAAGGCCGATTCCTCACCAACCTCCCTCGCGTAGAGCGCCCCGTACACCGACAGGAGAACCCCGATGAGGAACACCGAGATCACGGAACTGAACACCGTCAGGACGGTTCGCCGGGTGTTCCGGCGAAGATTCTTCAGGATCAAGAACAGGTGTCTGCCCATGAAAAGCCTCTAGATACCCGTAGAACTCCTGGCTGCCTCCCGTCGACCAGGAAGCCAGGCCCCAAGGGGGATGATCCGCACCAAGCGAAGCTCTTGGCGTGGATACGCCTATTCTGGCATGAATCTTGGCCTCTGGCAACCGTCTGCGGGCCTTGCCGCCGGCGCAGTCACGGGTCTCGGGCCTTGCGACGAAAGCCCCGAGTGAGGTCTCCGACCCTTCCGGCCAGGACCGCAGTGCTATGGCTGAATCGGAGCATCCTGATCATGGCGTGACGCCTGGGCGCGATTCGCGGAACCCTGCCGCGGCCGCGATGTCGGTGCAAACGAAGTGGGCAGGCGGGAGCGGACGCTGAACGCTTCATCCGATCTCCTGGAGGAGCCCATTCTGTACGCTCGCAGCCAGCTCACGGCGCCAGTCGGCGAGTGCCTGGAGCAGCCGCGTGTGTGGGCTGACACGGGATGCCTCTTGGTAGGCGAGGCCTCACGTGTGAACGACCCGCCGCGGAGCCTGACGCAGCCACGAGTCTCCGGATGATTAAGTCTACCGCGCTGTCGCCCCCCCATCCACAACCATGATCTGCCCAGTGACCCAACTGGACTCGTCCGAGGCCAAGTATAGGGCCATCCCACCCAGGTCGCTGGTTTCGCCCAGTCGGCGAATCGGCTGATCCGCCGGATACGGCTTGTCTTCATCAAGGTCCCTCCAGAAGTACTCGCTGAATTCGGTGCGCACCAATCCGGGCGCGATGGCGTTGACTCTTACACCGTGGCAGCCCCATTCGGCCGCCCAGGCTCTTGTCAGCATGATCAGCCCGGCCTTCGTGAAACTGTAGAGCAGTCCCTCCCTCTGCGGCCGCAAGCCCGCAATCGATGAGATGTTGATCACGGATCCGCCGCCTCTCTCGATCATCTTCGGCACTGTCAGGCGAAGGATGCGCACCGCCGAGAGGACGTTGATTTCGACCATCTTCATGACAGCCGCATCCGTCACGTCCAGGGCAGGTCCTTGCTGTATGTTCGTCGCTCCGTTGTTCACCACGATGTCAATGCTCCCGAAGCACCGTACCGCCTCGGAGACCGCCGCGTCGATTTCATCGGGTCTCCCTATGTGGCAGCGGACGGGCAATAGCCTCCCCGGCAGAGACGCGAACTCCTTGGCGGTGGCCTGCAGCACGTCGAGCTTCCTACTCGCGATCACTACGTCGGCACCGGCTTTGGCAAAGCGTCTGGCAATCTCCTTGCCGATGCCCCGACCGCCACCGGTCACGAATGCAACCTTACCGACCAAGCTGAAGCCCATTTGCAGCAATCCTCCTTGCGGTGGACCCCCAAACGATATCACGGTCGCTTCGCGACCCAGCCTGGGTCAGTCGTTCCAGGCATACCGTTCTCCGGCGGCATGCGCTGGGGAACGGGCCGGTGGTAACCGACGAGTCTGACACTAGACAGGGGGCCGCAACCAACCCGACCACCACTCAACTCGAACAGGCGCGCTGCAAGTCGCGGAGCCCCCGGGCCGAGAGCCGCGCGACTGGACTCTAGTGGGCTCGGATCGACAAACAGGCGTTCTTGACTGCGTTGCCAAGGGATCGGGTCGAACTGCTGGCAACCATATCGCCGATCCGATCAAACAGAGCCATCTTGTTGTCTCTCGAAAGAATGTCCGTGCCTCCCAAGCGCTCGATAATCAGGACGTAGTCTGCCTTGTCTCGATCGATCGTAACAACGATTCCGCGGCATTCCCGTCTCTTGTGAATCGTCTTCATGATCTCTGCCGTTTGCGGCTTGGCCCCGCCCTCCAGGGATTCGCTTCCCCCGTCCTCGCCTTGGTCTCCGTGGCCGGACACGGACCAACTGTGGCTCTCCTTAACAAAGACACGGATCTTGGGATTCGTGTCCCCCGCGAGTCGCGGGTTAGCCAGGACCAGGCCAAGAACGGCGAGTACGACGGCCGAACAGCCCCTCGGCACGGCCCTCCATGCTGCATGGCTCAAACCACGCATCCAGACGGTGCACAACATCAAGCAAGCCATCGGTATCTCAGACGCGCATTGCGGCCCCGGGGTTCCGCCATCGCACCTCCACGCGTCGGTGGTGCTGGGGCGTCACGCGGACGGCGGGCGGACGGGCCGACGATGCGCCCGCCGGCAGGCCTGGGCACTCGGGTGCCGGAATCCTCGGTTGAGCCCGACGAGGGGGCATGCCCCTGAGAAGGCGGCTCGAAGTCGCGTTGCCGATCACGTGGTGCCAGATCCGCAGTCCTGTGCACAACTCGCACCGGACTGGACTCGACCCAGGGGTTTGTGGCCATCCACCATCAGGGCAGCTCCGGGCAACCAGGGCGATGTCGGTCCCGTAACTCCAGTTTGCGCAAGCTGTGAGACGGCAGTCGAATCTGCTGACCTCGCGAGGCCTTCGCCGGGCTTTCCAGGGCTCCCGTTGCGGGTCGCCGTTCGCCTGGTTGAATCGGCTATACGGGGCCGCCGGTCTCACCTAGATAAAGTCAAATTCCCCACCCCTGACAGGCCTGAGCCTGCGGGCGCGGGGCGTTGCTTCCGGTACCGACGGATTGCGCAACTCGCCTGTGCCGGCCGAAAGGTACAACCCGCAGCGATACTGCGTCAGGGATGCCTTCGTTACAATCGCTGGACCGGGCCAAATGGATTCAGATCCCGTCGTGATCCCCATCCGAGACGCACATCGCTTCGACCAGCGAGTGCTGGAAGCACATCTCGAGCAACATCTGGAAGGCTTCCAGCGACCGTGCTCGATCCGGCAGTTCGAAGGTGGGCAGTCGAATCCCACGTTTCTGATTCAGAGTGGTGAGCGAAAGTTCGTTCTGCGCAAGAAGCCCCCCGGACGAATCTTACCCTCGGCACATGCCGTTGAGCGGGAGTATCGCGTGATGCGGGCACTGCAGGACACTGGCGTGCCCGTTTGCTCGATGCTGCTGTTGTGTGAAGATCCCACGATCATCGGTACCCCGTTCATCGTGATGGAACACGTCGCCGGACGGGTGTATCACGATCCCGCACTCCCCGATCTGGATTCGGCTGACCGGACAGCCGTCTATGCCCACATGAACCAGGTGCTGGTCAACCTGCACGCACTTCGCCCCGAGGAACTGGGGCTGCAGGATTTCGGCCGCACCGGCAACTACTACGAGCGGCAGGTCAGCCGATGGTCGCGACAGTACGAATCGTCCTGCACCCGCTCGATTCCATCCATGGACCGACTCGCGGAATGGCTGCCCCGAAACGTTCCTCCGGGCGAGGAGACCCGCATTGTCCACGGCGACTACCGGTTGGGCAACCTGATGCTCGATCCAGCCGAACCGAGAATCTCGACCGTTCTGGATTGGGAGCTTTCCACGCTCGGTCATCCGCTCGCAGATGTGGCCCACAACCTGATGACGTATTTCCTGCCCAGCCGCCGCCATCATAGCTTGGTCCAGAACGATCCGGACAGGTCGGGAATCCCGGACTGCGAATCACAACTTGCCTCTTATTGCCAACTTAGCGGGCGAGATGCAAGACAGCACTGGAACTTCTACCTGGCGTTTGCCATGTTCCGCTTCGCCGCGATCGGTCAAGGCGTATACAAACGCGGACTCGACGGGAACGCCAGTTCCTCCACGGCGCTGGCGCTGGGCGAGGAAGTCGAATCGACCGCTGAAATCGCATGGGCCGTAGCCAGTGGGGACTGCTGGCTCCCGTAGACGGCTCGAGGCGCATGGGGCCGTCGGCTAGACTCAAGGAGAGCCATGCGGTACATGTACCGGCAACCTGGCATGTCATCTGGATTCGGCATGCTGCCCAGCACCCCTCGCTTCCTCAAGAAGCTGCTGTGGGCCAATTTCATCGCATGGTTTGTGCTCGCCGTGGGTTTGGCAACGGGTTTCGGGCCAGCCATCTTTCTTTTTCGATGGCTGAGCCTCACTCCGGACCACTTCGTCCGGGGAGCGTTGTGGCAGCCCGCGACCTACATGTTCCTGCATGACCCGCAGGGCCTCTGGCACGTCGGCCTCAATCTCTTCGCCCTTTGGATGTTCGGCGGCACGCTTGCCCGCGACTGGGGTCGAGATCGATTCCTTCGCTTCTACCTGATCTGCGGCACGGGTGCCGCATTGATTGATGTGGGAGTGCGGTTGCTCACGGGCACGTCAGACGTCCCAACCATCGGTGCCTCGGGGGCGGTTCTGGCGATCGTAACGGCATTCGCGGTGACGTATCCGAACACCCCGATTCTCATTTCGTTCATCCTGCCCGTGCCGGCCTGGGTGGTGGCCACCGCGTATGCCGCCATCAACCTGCTTGGGGCCATCCAGGATCTGTCACACGGAGGCAATCCTTCCGGTACGGCATTCACGATCCACCTGGCGGGCATGGCCTTGGGATACTATTACGCTCGAAGGCGGTCCCGGCTGCCGCAGTTGCCCGTAATGAACGTCGAGCGTCGTCTTCGCGAGTGGAGGATGCGCCGGGCGCGACGGAAATTCGAGCTCTACATGCGAAATCGCGGGAGCGGCAACGGACCGTGGGTCAATTGAGCAGCTGGCTGCGGGGAGAGTTCATGCGACTGGACGGCTCGGGGACGGCGGACCGAGGCTGCCGGGGTCGCGCTGGTTGTTGACGGGAACGGCAGCGGATACTAGAATGTAGGTACGAAGACATGACATCCCTCGAATTGTTTGCGGCCTTGATATTCGGCCCGCTCGGCGTGCAGGAGCTGGTCATCATCCTGGTGATCGCTCTTGTGATATTCGGTGGGAAGAAGATTCCCGAACTTGGACGGGGCCTGGGGGACGGAATCCGGCAGTTCAAGTCGTCACTGAAGGGTGAGGACCAACCCGAGACCGCCCCTGAGGACAAGGAAGCCAGCAAGGCATCGTAGAGTTCCTCCAGTTGCGTCGTTCGGTTTCCCGAGAGTTTCCCGACAGTCTTGAGATGGGCGGACGCGAAGCCGGACAGGTGGCTGTGGTGGTGAGAGCACTGAAACCGGATTCTGGCCACCTTCGGGGTCTTCGCGGTCTTGGAGGCCGCATGGCGCGGTCTCCCGGACTGAAGCCAGTCCGGAAATAACAGACGAATGTCCAGCGCGATCCATGTGATCGGAGCCGGGCTCGCCGGCCCGGAGGCGGCGCTGCAAGTGGCCCGCGGCGGAGTGCCTGTCGTACTCCATGAAATGCGTCCGGGGCGCCGGTCGCCCGCCCACCAGACTGACGGGCCAGGCGAGTTGGTCTGCAGCAATTCGCTCAAGACCGAGACCCCCGGGAGCGCTCCCTGGCTGCTCAAGGAAGAACTCCGGAGGATGGGATCCGTTTCCATGCGGGTCGCCGAGGCCGCCAGGATCCCCGGCGGAACGGCTCTCACCGTCGACCGCAACCTGTTCTCGCAAGGCATGGCCGCCGCCCTCGCGGCTGAACCGCTCGTTCGAATCGAACGCGGGGAGGTGACCGACCTGCCGGTCGACTCCGGCGACGTTTGGATCGTGGCAAGCGGCCCCCTTACCAGCGATGCACTGGCCGACTCCATCGCCCGCCGGACTGGCAGGGAACGCCTCTTTTTCTTCGATGCGATCAGCCCGATTGTCGATGCCGAAAGCGTCGACATGTCCATTGCCTACAGGGCATCGCGGTACGGCAATTCGCTGGACGGCACGGACGACTACCTCAACTGCCCGATGTCCCGCGAGCAATACGAGCGCTTCATCGATGCGCTGCTCGAAGCTGAGCAGCACGCATCCCCGGATTTCGACAACCCCAACTACTTCGAGGGCTGCCTGCCCATCGAGGAGCTTGCCCGGCGCGGACGGAATACACTTCGCTTCGGGCCGATGAAGCCGGTGGGCCTGCGGGATCCCCGAACAGGCGAAGGAGCTTTCGCGGTGGTTCAACTCCGCCAGGAGGATGCACGTGCCGGCTCGTACAACATCGTGGGGTTTCAGAACCATCTCAGGTATCCGGACCAGAAGCGCCTCTTCCGCATGATCCCGGGCCTCGAGCAGGCGATGTTCCTGCGCTACGGCCAGGTACACAGAAATACCTACATCAACGCACCAGCCTTGCTGTTGCCGACGCTCCAATGGCAAGAGCATCCGAACGTCTTCTTCGCCGGTCAGGTGTCCGGAGTTGAAGGCTACGTGGAATCCATCGCCACAGGCCTGGTTGCAGGCTGGAACGCGCTTCGCCTCGCCCGTGCAGAGGCACCGCAGGTCTGGCCGCGGGAATCCGCCCACGGGTCCCTCTGCCACTACATTGCGAATGCGAGCCCCCACGACTACCAGCCAGCGAACATCACCTTCGACCTCCTGCCGACCGCACCCGCCGAGTTGAGAAGGAAATACGGGCGCCGCAAGAAGGAGCGCCGCATGAAGCAATGCGAGTTGGGGCTCGCGGCTCTGGAGAGGTTTCTGGATGTCTGGCGAATCGCAGCCTGAGCCGAGCCTTGCCGCCGCAGCCGGACGGTTCGTTGCATCGCTCCGGCTCAAGCGCGCCTCGCCCAACACCATCCGGAGCTACGCGAGCGACATCGCCCTGTTCCTGGAGCACCTCGCGGCCCGGCGGCAATCCGCTCCCTCGATGGACCAGATTTCGCGCATCACGATCCGGGAGTTCATCGCCGAAGGTCGGCTGCGGGGCCTTGCGCAGTCAACCCTGGCCCGCAGACTCTCGACATTGCGGGAGTTCCTGGACTACCTGGTTCGAGACGAGGGGCTGGAAGGCAATGCAGCGCGGAATGTGGTGACCCCGAGAATTCCCCGGAAGCTGCCGTCCGTCATGAGCGCCCAGGATGCCAACTCCCTGATTGACCGGGTGGAGTACGACAGCAAGCGCGACCGAAGTGCGGATTCCGTACTGCGAGACCGCCTGATTTTTGAACTGCTCTATGGCGCAGGGCTCCGAGTCAGTGAACTGGTCGGTCTGAATGTCGGTGACTTCGACCTTGATGAGCGATGGATCCGGGTGCGTGGCAAGGGCCGCAAGGAACGACAGGTACCGTACGGGAAACGGGCGGGATTGGCGCTCGACCGGCACCTGCAGGCGAGGGCCAAGCTGAGGCCCCCGCAGGACCAGGACGCATTGTTCCTGCATCGCTGGGGCGGCTCGCTGCGACGGCTCACTGCCCGCAGCGTCAGTCTGATTCTGAAGAAATACGCTGTGGCGTTGAATGGAGATCCGTCACTGCATCCCCATTCGCTGCGCCATGCGTTCGCCACCCATCTGCTCTCGGAGGGAGCGGACCTCCGGGCCATCCAGGAACTGCTCGGCCACGCAAGCCTCTCGACGACACAGAAGTACACCCAGCTCTCGATGGACCAGCTGATGAGGGTCTACGATGCCTCTCACCCGAAGGCCTAGCGTTCCGTTACTCTCAACTCTACGGGTAGCAAGTGAGTCTGTGTGACATGAATGATTGCCGGTTGCACTAGGAAATGCAACAGTGGGCGGTGTGGTCTAAGGTCCGGATAGGTAACCGATTAGCGACGACGCATGGCTTTCTTGAGCTTTTCGACAAGGCTTCGTGAGGCCGACCGGCTCCACCTGCCACTACGGGCGGCCCATACGACGATTCCATCTTTCATGTCGACGATCTCAAGAGCCCCTCGCTCATCAAATCCTCCCCGAAAAAGGTACTGCGCGTTTTCTAGACTCGCGGTGATGCGAAGCGGGACCTTCTGACGCAATAGCTCCGCGACAACATGCTTATCCCACCCGTCCATGTCTTCTACGAAGACGAGGGACCCGTCGGGCGGCGGAGCGGCCAAGGTGATAGCTGGCAGAAGGGAGACAAAGATCACCGTGACCAAGGCAACTGACCAGTCTACCGAAGCATCGCGGATCTTCTCTAACCCAGGAGAAAGTGCAATTCGCAGGATATGGTCTGCTGGCATGGAGGATCTCACATTGAAGAGTTTACTGCAAGCGTGGCGGCCAGTTCAACTTGGATTCTGTCTGGCGGCGCTTCAGGACTCCATCCAACAGACATTGCGAATCCCACCTGCAGGGTCTATGCCTGCTGCGCGAACAGGCGTTCCAGTTGGCGTCCCTGCAAGTTCAGCGTAGGCCGGAAATTGACCCGTACAGCGGGACGGCCGTGCCCATCCGGAGCCTCGCGGAAGGCCGCCTCGCTATGGTTCGCGCACTGCCCGGCCAACTCCGTCAGCGTGCAGTGAGCGTACAACTCCTGCCGGATCAGTTGCTGGCTGCGGTCTCGGAATTGCTATACGAGCAGCGTCTTCTTGGTGGTCTTGTAGTATTCCTCGATGCTCCAGCGGCTCCGCTTGCGGTAACTGGCGGGCCAGAGTCGGGACCGGGCCCTAGGGCCCCAGCAGCCAGCGGGCTTTGCGAACCACCAAGTGCAAGTGTTTGTGGTCCTTCTGATCTTGGCAGCCGAGCCACTGATCGCGGCAGGCTGGCCGCGGGGGCGGCGAAATCGTAGCATACAGCCCAACGTGCGTCCCTGCCTGTCGCGCGGCAAACAGCGCAAATGGGGGCCGCACGGGCGGCGATAGCCAAGCGGGTGGTCGCGTTCCACGAATTCGTTCCACAACGCCACCTCCTGAGCGGCGGCGACGCAGAACAACTGCAGTGGGAGCAGGGAGCGGAAGGGCTCCGTAAGGGCGGATTGGGGGGCGGGATGCGGACCGGGCACGAGGGGCTGCTCACAGTGTCGCTCTCCGCCCCGCTTGGGGGCCCGGCGCAGGATGCCGAGTGGTTCCACAGCCTCCAACAGGCGCAGGGACACTTGCATGCGATGCTGGCCCTTCGGGGGCTGCCAGCGGAGGGGACGTGAAGAGGATGTGGCCCAGTTCGGTGCGACGGAGCTTGGCAAACGTCCGCACCGCCTCATGGATGTGGGCGATCTGCCGACGTCTCAAGCGGTGGTCGAAGAAGGTGGTGGACCGGAGTTTCGCGATCAAGACGTCCAGCACGAGCTTGCTCCACCATCAGGGGGCCATAGCAAGGCACTCAAGTTGAATCCTTTCGCTAAGAAAAGGGCCTCTGAGTTCCAACCTGTTGATTATGATTGCGTTAGGGTAACTACCCAGGTTCTCGGCCTGAGTTCGCATTTCTAGCAGGGCTTGTGTTGTGACGTGCGCGCGTGCGGCGCGTGGCGGAGACCGGCGGCCGTCGCAGGCCGTCTACTGCCCGCTGGGCGGGAGGCTCGGGGCCAGGCCCACCCGCTCCAGCAGGGCCGCCGGCCCCTCGAGCAGGGTCTCGATCGGCTTCAGCCCCTGCTTGCGCGCCGTCGACAGCACACTGCGCAGCGTGACGAACTCCCGGGCCCCTTGCAGCGAACGGAACCCTCCCGAGATCTTCATCAGCAGCTTCATCATGCGCAAGTCCCGCTCTCCCAAGTTGTTCGTGAACGGCACACTCAAATCGAACAGGAAAAGCAACACCCAGGCGCGTCTCCGTTCCAGCCGCAAGGCCAGATTATGGCCGGGCCGACGTTTCTGGCGGCCCCGCCGGCCGGCCGGCAACGGCGGCAGCCCGCTGGGATAGTCCAGGGCCTCCTGCACCAACTCGTCATAGCGGCTCTCCATCCGCTTCAACAGCTGGGGCGGCACCACCTCGCCCCGTTTGCGGGCCCACTCCGCCACCCGCCTGGCCGCCCGCAGAAAACGCTGCATCCGCCCGGCCCAGGCTTCCCCGTCGATCTTCACCAGGGCCTCTAACTCGCGCAGATGATGGGCGTTGCACAGTGCGTGCAGCACATCCGGCACCTGGAAGTAGGGAGCCCAGTGATCGTGCACCAGGATCCCTCGCAGCCCCGCCAACACCCCGCCCCGCTTCTCACTGATGCGGTAGTAGGTCAGCAGCTGATTGCTCAGTCCATGCAGCCACTGTCCCCGTCCCGCGACCCGGAAACCGGTCTCGTCGAGGTGCTTCACCCCGGGGCAACGGATGAGGTGCTCCCGGATCCGCTCGACGAAGGGCTCCCAGGCCTCGGCCGCCCGGCGGCGCAGGTTGTTCAGGGTGCCGGGGCACAGGCTCACACCGCACAGGTCCCGCAGGAGTTGGGTTAGCCGCTCCTCGGGCAGGAAGTGGGCGTTCTGCAAGTAGATCGCCGTGGCCGCCAGGCGCGGCCCGTACTGGACCGGGGCCGTCACGTCCTCCGGAAAGGCGGCCCGGGTCGAGAGCCCGCAGCGCCGGCAGCGACAGGCCAACGCTCGATGCTCGGTCCCTTCCGGCTTGGGTTCCGGAAGATCAAAGACCTGCCGCCGCTTCGCCTCCCCGTCCACATCCGCCCGCCTCAGGGCTTTGCCGCACCCGCGGCAGGCTGGCGGAAAGTGCTCCTGAATCCGGTCCGGGTTGTCCGTCTGGTGCAGCGTCGTGCCCCGATGCCCTTTCTGACCCCCGCTGCGCCGGCCGCTGCGCCGCCGCTGGCTGCGGGTCCGCTGGTTGGCCGGCGGTTTCGCCGGCCCATCGCTCGACGGGGGTTTCCCGCTGTTGCTGCTGTTCAGGCCCAAGCTCCGCCGCGACTGCTGCCCTTCCTCCTGCGCGGCCTCCAACTGCTGCGTCCACTGCTTTCGCTCGGCCTGCCACTGGGCGTCCTTCGCTTGCAATCGGGCGTTCTCCGTCTGCAAGCGGGTGTTCTCCGTCTGCAACTGGGTGGTTTTCGCCTGCAAGCGGGTCAATTCGGCTTGCACCTGACCGAGCTTGGCCTGCAGACGAGTCCTCTCCGCCTGCCAGTGCCGCAGTCGGGACTTGCTCTTGGTGCGCTGCCCCTGCATGACCCGACCTCGGCTCCGGCTTGGCCTGAGCCTGCGGCTGGCTCGCTACGGCCTCGACTTCCGGAAAGGACTTCATCCTACGCCTTCTCCACCCAAAAGTCAAGGGCCCCTCCCCCTGCTGATCCTTCTCCGCTACCCAAAGTACCTGGGCAGTTACGCGTTAGGTTCCAAGAGTACTCGCTTGAGGCTTCACATGCTAAGTCGATGCCATTGTTGTCACCCCTCCCCAACACAGGCTTGCCACTCGCAGCTCAGAGCTGCTACGCTACGGATGTCGTCAGCCGAAGCGCGGCCACAGCGCATTTACTTGTCCACCAAACTGTAGGCTAGTCCAGTGTTGCTGGCATTGCAGTTAACGTACCCCGGTGACGATGCTGTTCCACCACACAGTGATTCTTGGCAAAGGGTCGCACGAGTGCATCTGATACCAGCAACTGGAATTTGGTCATTCACGTCACACAGACTCACTTGCTACCCGCAAAGTTGCGACTAACAGAACACTAGCCGGTATTCGGTACATTGGGATTTAGTCAGCCGGGACCGTTCGGGAAGTGTGCGCGGTCGCCCGATGCAGCATGCCGAAGAGGACCCTCTTTCTGAATCCGCCGTCTTACGAGAATTTCGACGGTGGAGCGAGCTCACGATGGCCCGCGAGCCGCGAGGTCGAGTCGTACTGGTATCCGGTCTGGCTCTGCTACCCGGCCGGGATGCTTCCGGACAGCAGGGTCGTTGACGCGCCTCCCCACAAGGTCACCCCGCAAGCCGTGACGGCCATGGCTTCGGACTTTGAGTTCCTGGTGCTCTTCACGTCCACGCCCGGGTTCTCGAACGACTGCGCTTTGGCGGAATCGATGAAAGCTGCCAATCCCGGCCTGACAACCTGCTTCGTGGGTCCCCATGTGGGGGCACGCCCCGATGAGAGCCTGCGCGCTTCCGCTGCCATCGACTTCGTGGTACGGAAGGAGTTCGACTATCAGGTCGTCGATTTCGCGAACGGCAAGCCGTTCCCCGACTTGGGGGGTGTGAGTTTCCGGGGTCCCGATGGTGGCATCGTTCACAATCCGGACGTGCCGGCGATAGCTGACCTTGACCAGCTGCCATGGGTCACGCCCGTCTACCGTCGCTGTCTCGAGATCGAGAGGTACAACGTCCCGTTTCTCAAGCACCCGTACGTGTCCTTCTACACGGAACGGGGCTGTCCCGCCCTCTGCACCTTCTGCCTTTGGCCCCAGACGATTTCCGGACACAGGTGGCGCACCCGGTCAGCGGAGGATGTCGCCGCCGAAGTGCGCTGGACTCTCGACAACTTCCCCGGCGTGGCCGAGATCTTCTTCGATGACGATACCTTCAATATCCGGAAGGACCGTGTCCTCGATCTCTGCGCTCGGCTCAAGCCCCTCAACTTCACTTGGTCCTGCACATCGAGAGTACACGCCGACCTCGAGACCCTCAAGGCCATGCGGAGCGCCGGATGTCGTCTGCTCATTGTTGGATACGAGTCCGGGGACCCGCAGATCCTCAGGAACATCAAGAAAGGGGCCACGGTCGAACGGGCCCTCCAGTTCACGCGCGATGCCCACAGGGCGGGACTCACCATCCATGGCGACTTCATCGTGGGCCTGCCCGGCGAAACGCGAGAGACGATCAGGCGCTCGCTCGAATTCGCCAAGCAACTTGACACCGAAACGATTCAGGTGTCCGTGGCCCACCCCTACCCCGGCACCTCCTTCTACGACGAAGCGCTGGCCAATGGCTGGCTGACCACGGACTCGATGACCGACGAGGCTGGACACCAGCTTCCCAACCTGCGCTATCCAGACCTCGACCAGAAGGAAATCCTGCAATGGGTGGAACGATTCTACGACGACTACTATTTCCGGCCCAAGGCCGCATGGAGGATTGTTCGCAAGGCTATGTTCGATTCGAAAGAACGCCGGCGTCTGGCCAAGGATGCGCGCGAATATCTGGCTTTGCGCTCGAAACGCAAGGCATTTCGAGCTGAAATTGAAGCCTGACTGCCTCGTTCCGGGGCACTGGGGTTCCTGCCCCAGACACCTTGGTTTTCCACTGTCGCTGTGGAAAACTCCACCCCGGCTGTGGATAACCGGGCGATGGGGGCGTTCGATGACCGATAATGTGCGTCAGATGGTGCGTTACTCGTGAGGGCCAGCCACGCGACTCTATGCGGTATTGTACCAGAGATCTGAGCATTGAACGGGTAGGCACTCGAACGGCCAAGGCAGTTCATCCTTCGTGCATCCTCCGAGCTGGCGAGGTCAGCTATGGGGTGTCCGAGCCGTCTCGTGCGGAGGGTTGACGACTCCAGGTGGCTCTCGCCGCGATTCAGGCGGACTTGGCTGCGAAACGGTAGATCAGAGCCAGTGCCGCTACCATGCCGGTCAGAGAAAGCAGCAGGCTGTCCGCCACGGAGACCGGAATCGCCCCTGCCGGCAAGAGTGTCTTGGGAATGGCAATCAGAATCCCCGCGATCGCCTCGCCGGCGATCAGGCCTGCGGCAATCAGGACCCCGTTCTGCTTGGCAGCTTCCGAGCGTTTCCCGAGGTGCCGCGAGACGAGACCGCCCAGGAAGATCGGCACCATCAGGGCAACCGGCAGATAGATTCCGACCGCCACCGGCATGACGTGCAGGCGAAACCGGATTCCGGACCGCTTGAGCATGCCGTCGACAACGACTAGGCCGATGGCTATCGCCGCTCCGATCCAGACCATGCTCCAGGGAAGATCCGAGTCGCCGAACAGGGACTTGGCGATGGAAGCGAACAGAGTGGCCTGCGGTGCGCGAAGGGCCCCCTCGGCGTCGGTGCCGATCCCGTACGCCTGGTGAAGCAGCGTGAGGACGGGCGCGATGGTGAGGACTGGAATCCCGATACCCGCGAACTGAGCGATCTGCTGCTTGAATGGGGTCGCCCCGATCAAGTGCCCGGTCTTCAGGTCTTGGGATGTGTCCCCTCCTGTGGCGGCTGCACAGCAGACAATGCTGGCGACCCCCAACGCACCCAGGGTGCCAGTGATACCCGACATGCCAAGGAGGAGCAGAACCCCCGACGCAAACATCAGCGCACAGATCGTCATGCCGGAAATCGGGTTGTTGGATGACCCGACGAGTCCGCAGATATAGCTGGACACGGCTACGAAGAACAGGGAGGCGACCAACATGACGCCACCGGCGACGGCCGCCACCGATACGGAGCCCGTCACGCTTCCGTAGAGCCCGAATGTGCCGATGGCCACCAAGAGGAGAATGGCTGCAATCGCCGACCTGGGCATGTCCGTATCAGTGCGGGAGACACTCGCCCCGGCGCGGCCGATGCCGCTGAACAGCTGCTTGACCGCCTTCGCGATACCCCCGCGGATGGCCCACATCGAAGAAAGCCCGCCGACGATCATCGCGCCGACGCCCATATAGCGAATCTGCTCGCTCCATGCTGTCCAGACCGCATCCATTGCCGATTCCCCGGCCATGGGGTTCAGAAGCAGGTAGGCCGGGATCGCTGCAAGCCAGGCGATGCAGCCGCCGACCAGCACGGCAGTCCCGATCTCGAGACCGACAATCACCCCCACCCCCAAGAGCGCGACCGACACGTCTGTTCCCATGTACAGAACCGTTCCCCCCAAGCGCCATGCGTACTCGGCGGTTCCGCGAAAGACCGATACGAGATCGATCAGCGACTTGAACGCCAGACCGCCGCCAAAGGCAGCCACGATCTTGCGCATCGAGGCACCGCCGGTCTCACCGGCCTCAAGCACCCGGGCACAGGCCACACCCTCGGGATAGACGAGATCCTTGTCCTCGACGATCAATACGCGGCGAAGGGGGATCATGAACAGAATGCCGAGCGCGCCCCCGAGGCAACCGATCAGCGAGATCTTCCCGAACGGGAAGTCGTCCCAGGCACCGGCTATCAGGAGCGCCGGAACGGTGAAGAGGATACCCGCTGCCACCGCCTCACCGGAGGAAGCGACTGTCTGAACGATGTTGTTCTCGTGGATCGTACCGTGCCGAAACACGCCTCGGAGAATCCCCATCGAAACGATGGCGGCTGGGATGCTGCCCGAGACGGTCATGCCAGCATACAAGCCGAGGTAGGTGTTGGCCGCCGTAAGGACTGTTCCGAGCAGCAAGCCGATGACAAGGGCCCGCAGCGTGAATTCCCGGATCGGTGAGGATGGTTCCACGTCGCAACTCCACAGTGCAAGACTATTCGAAATCAGTAAAATTATGGCCAGACCTGATCTGTTACTTCAAGGCCTGCAGAGCGGTAGCGGCCGACTACTCAAGACCCAGTTCACGCTTCTTTGCTGCAAGCCACTCCGCATATTCTTCCTTGAGTGTGTTATCTGCCGGAGTCGGATAGAGATCGCTCGCCGCGTACTCGCCAGTGGCAAGCTTGCCCTTGGTCCAGATGTCATGAAGCTCCGTGATCTTGGCCTGCCTCGCCGCCTCTTCGACAACCTGTGGCGGAATGAACGTCAGACCTTCCCGGTCTCCCACGACTAGGTCGCCAGGCATCACTGTCGTGTTACCGATTCGGATCGGAACGTTGATGCCCATCAACATCACGTCGGCGATGGCCGAAACGTGAAAGCCTCGAACGTAGACGGGAATGTTCAGCGGGTGAATTCCGTCCAGGTCGCGGATGGCTCCGTCGATGACGAATCCCTGGCCGGTTGCTGCGTGAATTGCGGTTGCGAGATTGTCTCCGGCGAACGTGCCTCCCTCGATCTTTCCGAACAAGTCGACCACGAGCACATCTCCGGGCCGCAACATGTCGATCACTCGCTGGTTACCGTTCCGGCCAAGTCCCCGGCGAGCCGCGTCCTCCTCGATGATCTCGTGCACGTCAGGTCGCTCCGGCATGAACACCGCCGTTACCGCCCGCCCGATGAGCTTCTCTTCGGGATGAACGATCTCCCAGCCACCGGACCACTGGTGCTCGAAACCGGCCCTCCGGAGCGGGCCCCACAGCATTTCGGAGCTCGCGTGGCGGAGCGCGTCGATGAGCTTTCCTGGAACGTTGGGACGACCGTCCGGATATCGGCTGAAGGGGTTGCCCCTTGTGTACTTGACGAGCTCTTGCTCACCGAATCCGTCAACCTGTGCAGACAGCGGCACCACCACAGACAGGAGCCCCAGGCAGGCAAGTATCCGCACGGGGCAACTCTAGCACAGTGGTCGGGACGGGAACGAGCCATCTGTTGGAACCGGTTCACGGTGCACCGTCAGCCCCATTTCCTGCGGTACCTGGAGAATCACGCCAAGTGGATACAATGTTCGAACCATCCATGAGCGAACCGTTCCGTATTGGGGTCGACCCGGGGTGGGCTGACTCCTTCGAGACACTTCTTGGAGGTGCCGTCAGGGAGCATTTCGACGGACGGGGCCGGTTCACCTGCGAAATGATGGAGGATCCCGTCAATGGAATCGTGCGGGCGGCAGTTGCCGACCGCTATGACGGGGTGATCGTCCTCGGTGCTGGATTCGACGCATCGACGTTCGCCGGGGTGAGTCGCCTGACCTGCATCGCTCGCTGGGGAGTGGGCTTCGACGCGATCGATACCGATTCTGCCACCCATGCGGATGTCTTGGTAGCTCTCACGCCCAACGCGATCACGCGCTCGGTTGCTGAGGCGCAGATTGCACTGATCCTTGCCCTGGCCAAGAGGCTTCCGGATCTTGACAGGAGGACAAGGTCGGGTTCGTGGCGAACGGATCTACCCATTCAGGCAACAGATGTTGCGGGCAAGACCCTGGCGTCGATCGGATGTGGGCGCATCGGCACGGAAATGTTCAGGATCGCCCGCGGGATCGGCTTCGGTCGCCTGCTTGCGTACGACCCGTTCTGCCCTCCGGGCCGGGCGACATCCGTGGGCGTCGAACTCGTGTCGTTGGATACGGTCATGGCAAGCGGCGATTTCGTTACGGTGAACGCGTTTCTGAACTCCTCCACCCGCGGGATGGTCGGTCCCGAGCAATTCGCACTGATGAAGCCAACCGCCTACTTCGTCAACACCGCACGCGGGCCGATCGTGCAGGAGGGCGCGTTGATCGATGCGCTGCGGCGGCGGCGCATCGCGGGCGCAGGAATCGACGTGTTCGAGGAGGAGCCCCCCGCTCGGGACAACCCCCTGCTCGCGATGGAGAACGTCATCGTTTCGCCCCACAGCATGGCCTGGACCAGGGAAGGGCTGGCAGGCAACAGCATGGAAGCCTGCCAGAACCTGCTCCTGGTAGCCAGCGGGCGTGTGCCTCCGTGTCTCGCGAATCCCGAGGTCGCCAGCAGGGACGGCATGCGGACGAAACTGGCACGATGGAGTGCTCCATGAAACCCAACCGAGTGCGTCAAGCGATTTCTGAAGGACGAACCCCTCTGGGGCACATGCTCATGGAGTTCGACACGCCGGGTATAGCGAAGCTGTGCGGTCTGGCCGACCTGGACTTCGTGCTCATCGACATGGAGCACGGACCGTTCGACCTTTCCCAGGTGGCCAACATGATTGCCCGCTTCAAGGCGACTCCCACCAGTCCGATCATCCGCATCCCCGCTTCCGAATACCACTTTGTCGCCAGAGCCATGGATGCAGGCGCACACGGGATCATGGCACCGAACGTTCGCAACGTCCAGCAGGCCAGGCGTCTCAACGATGCCATGCGCTACGCCCCTGAGGGCAACCGAGGGCTGGGGCTGGGAACCTCGCACAACGACTTCACTCGTCCGGACCCCGGGGCCTACACGGCCGCGGCGAATCGTGATAACATCCTGATCTGCCAGATCGAAAGCACAGAGGCTCTGGGCAACCTCGACAGCATCGCGTCCGAACCCGGTGTCGACTGTCTGTGGGTTGGCCACATGGATTTGACGCAGGACATGGGGATCGTCGGCCAGCTCGGGCATCCCGAATTTCTGGGCGCTCTCAAGGACGTCGTGACCGTGGCGCGGAAGCACCACAAGCTTGCCGGGATCCAGCCGGGCAGCCCGCAGCAGGCCGAAGAATGGATGCAGATCGGATTCAACCTGATCTCCTACGGAGCGGACATATCGGTCTACGGCACCGCCCTCGCCTCAGGCGTTGACCTCGTCCGCAGCACGGTACGGGTGCCGACACGATAGGCTTCGGGACCCTTGGTCCGGCACAGCCTCCAACGCCACCGCAATCCGGTCCAAGCCGGACCTCCGCCTTGCGGCCACCCGGCACCGAAAGAGGCAGTCGAGATCCAAGCACCAACTTTCTGTTCCATGTAAACAACTGTTTTGGAGTCTTCTAGATGACAATATATGATCCATCAATTGATATTTGCCCATTTGTGGCAGTCGCCGGACTGATCCCCTAATCCGGCTGAGCGAGTCAGGGAGCATACGACCGTGCTGTGCCATCATGAACCGGTGGGCGATCTGGCCAGGCTGATGGGTTATGTTCGCCCGTATTCGTTTCGCATCGCCGTAGCTGTTTGCCTCATGGCCGTGGTCGGAGCGTGTTACGGGGTCTTCGCAGCCTTGCTGGAACCGTTGCTCGACCGGTTCCTGAGTGCGAGTTCCGACACATCCCCAGTGAAGCTGGTCTCGCTCCCGTCCTCGGACGTGGCAATCACTCTCGATGACCTGCTGCCAGTCTCTCCAGGTGCCGCCTTCGGTCCGTTCTGCGGCCTGTTTCTGGCACTCTCGATTCTCAAGGGCCTCTCTGATTTCACAGCCAGCTATCTGGTCAACTACGCCGGCTTCGCTGCGGTCCGAGACATCCGCAACGACATGTATCGGATCATCCTCAACCAGTCCCCGGCCTTCTTTCAGGCCAAGCACACCGGCGACCTGATCTCGTCGCTCGTCAGCGATATCGAGAAGATCCAATCGGCCTGCTCGCACTTTCTGGCCGACTTGATGAGGCAGACATTCACTGTCGTCGCACTCCTTCTGGTACTCCTCGAGCGCGACGCGCTCCTGACGGCTGTCTGCCTGGTCGCCCTGCCGTTGGTGCTGTTTCCGGTGTCGAGAATCGGCAGGAGGCTCCGCTCCACATCCCGGCGGGCACAGGAGCGCCTGGCGGATCTCGTGAGGATCATGCAGGAGACCATAGCCGGGAACCGCATCGTCAAGGCCTTCGCGATGGAGCCGTTCGAGATCCTCCGTTTTCGGGGCCGGGCCGATCGCCTCTTCGGCGAGTGCATGCGAATGGTGAAGCACCAAGCGACAGTCTCACCGCTCATCGAGGTACTCGGGGCGGGATTGATCCTCTGCCTCCTCATCTACGTCCGTGGCCGAATCCTCACCGGCGCGATGACCACAGGCCAGACAGTGAGCTTTGTCGTGGCTCTCGTGATGCTGCTGCAGCCGATGAAGCGCCTGGTCGGCATCTACAACATCTTCCAGCAGGCACTCGGAGCGGTTCAGCGAGGCTTCGAGTACATGGACCATCCGCACGACATCAAGGACATCGACGGCGCGCTCGAGCTGCCACCCTTCAGGGGCTTGATCGAATTCGATAACGTGACTTTCCACTATCCGGGAACGAACAGCGGACCTGCCCTACACGACATTGACGTCACCATCAAGGCCAAGGAAGTGGTCGCACTGGTTGGCCTCAGCGGAGCGGGGAAGACTACGCTGATGAATCTCCTGCCTCGCTTTTTCGATCCCACGCAAGGGGCGATCCGAATCGACGGCACCGACATTCGCCGTGTCACGGTGGAATCCTTGCGCCGGCAGGTCGCGATCGTGACCCAGGAAACGATCCTGTTCGCGGACACGGTGTTCAACAACATCGCCTACGGACACCCGGGAATCGACCCCGAACGGGTATACGCCGCAGCCAGATCGGCTTACGCGACGGAGTTCATCGAAGCGCTTCCGAATGGCTACCAGACCAACCTGGGGGAACAGGGCAATCGCCTCAGTGGTGGCCAGCGCCAGCGGATCGCGATTGCAAGGGCGCTTCTCAAGGACGCCCCGATCCTGCTCCTGGACGAGGCCACATCGCACCTGGACAGCGAAGCCGAGATTCTGGTCCAACGAGCGCTGTCGAACCTCATTCACGGCCGGACGGTGATTGTCAGCGCGCATCGGTTCTCGACGATTCGAAGCGCGGACTTGATTCTGGTGATCCACGAAGGGCGAATCGTAGACCGAGGCACGCATGAAGCCCTGCTCCAGGCTCGTGGCCTGTACAGCCGACTGGTGGAGTTGCAATCGGTCGGGGCATGATCGACCCCACGCGCCCGGGCGCAACGTGTCCTGTGGTGCGAGTCGAATCGGACCTCGACAGCGCCACGGTCTCATTCCGAATCCTTGGGGGCCGCAGCCGAGATGCCATCCGTGGCCCGGATGCCATTGTGCGGCTGGATTGCGGATCGGAGTGATCGGTTACACTGTAGGGCTGGTTCCGCTCAGCCTGACAGGGCTCTGTCCGGCACCCAAGTCATCGCTGCCGAATGTCAATCGTTTTCGTCGTATCCGCTCCTTCCGGAACGGGGAAGTCGACGTTAGTAAGCGCCCTTGTGAAGCGCGACGACAGGCTGGATTTCGGGGTCTCAGTCACGACCCGCCCTCGCCGGCGGGCTGAGGTTGACGGCAAGGCCTATCGCTTCCTGAGCGTTGAGCAGTTCATGGAGCTGCGCGATGCTGGCTCGTTGCTGGAGTGGGCGGGTGTTTTCGGCCATTTCTACGGCACACCGATGTCGGCCATCGAGAGCGCGCGGGTGCGCGGCCGAGACGTGGTGCTGGACATCGATGTGCAAGGTGCGTCATCATTAAGGGAGAAACTCCCGGATGCAGTCACAGTTTTCATTCTGCCGCCGTCGCAGGCTGATCTTCGACGTCGACTCACGGGGCGCTCGACCGACCCGAACGAGGCGATCGAGAGGCGGTTGAGCGAGGCGGCTCGTGAGGTAGAACAGTTCAGGTTCTACGATTACGTGATCGTCAACCGAGATATTGACGAGGCAGTGAATGTCCTGCATTCGGTCGTCGTGGCGGAACGCAGCAAGAGAGCACGGATGGATGCTTCCACCGAGGCGGTCTTGGATAGCTTTGCCATAGGGACCGATGCGGGAGTGGAGAGAGTCAAATGAGCGACAGGGACCAGTACCCGCTTGATAACTTCGAAAAACCAGACGACCAGCCCTGGACGATTCCCGACGACGCCGACAAGGGAGTGTATCGGTTCATCCTCGCCGCAGCGAGAAGGGCAAGACAGCTCCAGAGTGGAGCCCGGCCTTTGATTACCACGACTTCACGCAAGCCGACCAAGATCGCCATGGAAGAGGTCCGGGCTGGCGCGGTTGGAGTCGAGATCATCCCGGAGGATCAGCCCTGGCCACCCGAGCCAGCGCACATACAGGACAGTCCCGGGGATGAGGAACGATTCCCGACCGATTTCCGTGTTCCCAGCGATTTTCTTCCCCCGAGGTAGCCGTCTTCGCTAGGCGGCTCGTACGCGGATGCATGCGGTCCGCCGGAAGTGCCCTGTGCGCCCGATCACAGTAGCCCTAGTGGTTCTGCTGGTAGCGTGTGCTGCTGGACAGGTCTTGAGAGTTGAGGACTGGGAGCCTCGCTCGACCCTGATCGCGGAAGCCCACCCGGTCCCGCGAGCCAAGTTTCCGGTTGTAGACGTTCACAGCCATCACCGTCGCTCAAGCAGTGCTGCTCGGATCGACACGATCATCCGTGAGATGGATGACTTGAATCTTGCGGTGTTGGTGAATCTGAGCGGAGGCCATGGTCAGGGCCTCAGGGAGGCTGTCCAGAGCTTCCGGGGCAAGGAGCCGGAACGGTTTGCCGTGTTTGCGAATCCGGATTTCGGCGGCATCGGCACGCCCGGTTGGCCGGAAAGGGCCGCCCACCAGTTTGAGCAGGATGTGGCGGCCGGTGCACAGGGCCTGAAGATCTTCAAGAATCTCGGGATGAGCATCGTGGACCAGGCCGGCCGACGAGTTCCCGTCGACGATCCAGCATTGGATCCACTGTTCAATGCCTGTGCCCGACTCGAAGTGCCAGTGCTCATTCATGTTGCGGATCCGGCGGAATTCTGGGCTCCCCACGACGCCAGGAACGAACGCTGGCTGGAGTTGAAACTCCGCCCCAGCGCAAGCGCTCGACTCCACCGGGATTCGAAGATCTAATCGCCGAGCGCGACCGCCTGCTACGTCGGCACCCGGACGTGAACTTCATCCTAGCCCATATGGGCTGGCACGGGAACGATCTTGGCAGACTCGCGAAGCTCCTCGACAGGCATCCCAACGTCTATGTGGACATAGCGGCGGTGCTGTACGAACTCGGCCGGGTTCCGTTCAGCGGGCCGGAATTCCTGAATCACTACAAGGACCGGGTGCTATTCGGGAAGGACTCCTACGTGCCAGAGGAGTATCCGACCTACTGGCGGGTTCTCGAGACGCGAGACGAGTACTTCCCCTATTACCGCCGGTATCACGCACACTGGAACCTCTATGGACTGGGGCTGCCCGACGACACACTCCAACACGTTTACTGGAAGAACGCATTGCGCCTGATCCCGGGGATGGATCGCAGCTTGTTCGAATAGCCTCTAGCGGCGAAGCCCGAGATCCACCAGCGCCAACGCTTCCACGAGGTTGGCAACCGACGCAGCATCCCGCAGATCGGCGGTCTCGACAGGGCTGTGGGCATAGCGCAAGGGAAAACCGATCGGGACGTTCACCGTTTCCAGATACTTGAAGACCGAACCGTCATTACCGCCCGCAGTGACCCCGAGTTGCACCGGGATGCGTGCGCGCCTGGCGATTGTCAGGACCCGTTCGACCTCACGCAGGGGAGTCACACTGCTCTGGTCGACCGCCCGCAGGACCGCTCCCGCCCCCAAGACAGCTGGGGCTAGACGCTCAAGCCCGAACGGGCTGTCGGAGGTCACAAAAGTATCGACCGGATACACGCGCCGCGGGCGAATGCTTTGCATGTAGTGTCGGGCGCCACGCAAGCCCGTCTCCTCTTCGACGCTGAAGACGAAGTCAACCGCGCCGCGAGCCCGGCGTGCTTTGCTCGATACTCGGCGCAAAACCTCAAGCAGCACCGCACACCCCAGCCGGTCATCCAGTGAGCGGCCCGCGATGCGGTAGCCCAGCAGCTTCGCGTAGCGCTTCTGCAACGTCGCCGTGTTGCCGGCTCGCACGCCCAACGCCTGCAGCTGCTGGCCCGAAACACCGCCGAAGTCCAAGCGTCCGCTGTTGCTCATGACGGCCGGAATCGTGGACTGGGCCGCATGGACCGACATCCGCTGCCAGACAAAGACATCCGGCAGTCCACCGCCCTTGGAGGAAACCGACGCTGTTCCGTCTGCGAGCAGGTTCCGAATCTCGTATCCGATCTCGTCCATGTGGGCGATGAATGCCGCTGATGGCACCCCTGCACTCCCGACCCGTACAATCAGGTTCCCCTTGCTGTCGACGCGGGCTCCGTCGGCCACTCCTGACGGCAAGAGGTCCCGGATACGAGTCCGCACTCTGGCTTCCGCACCACTCACTCCCGGCTCGTGGACCAAGGCGGCGATCGTCTTCTCCAGCCAGTTGCGGGTCTTGTGCACTGCAGGTTGGCCAGCCGCTGCGCCCTCCTCGCCGCTCGGACCCGCCGGTGATTCCTGACCTGACAGGCCAACCGAGAGTGACAACAGGGAAGTTATGAGGCCGATTTCCTCCTGACTAACCGATTCCGCCGGGGTGCCTCCGTTACGGACTGGCGGCACCAGAACTGTGACCGGCTGGCCAGGCATCCAGGGGCTCGGATCTCCGAAGGCACCGAAACGGATGGTGTGAGAGGCCCTTCTCTCCAGTCGCAGGCCCACTTGCCCGGCCAGATCGAGATAGGTCTGCGACTCGTCGGGTCCAGATCCCGATGCGGGTGCCACGGTAGCTCTCGGTCCTCCGTTGGGAGCGATCACGACGACCCGATCAGTTTCGATCGAGCGCACCGCTCTTGCCATGCCTCCATTGCGCGGGTACTGGCGTGTGGCAAACACCAGGATGACCGTCCCCGCGGCCCGACCCGCCTCAAGGCGTCTGCCGAATTCCAGCAGGATCGCAGCGCCAACGCGGCTCGAGATCCAGGGAGCTGCAATCCGCCGGTCCGGCAGACGGACCGCACGCTTGTCGAGGGATACCCGATCCAACAATCCGATTCCGGCCGATTCGGCTTCGTGGCGAGTGGATGCCCCTACATCGACCAAGAGGCCAGACGGCGCACGCGACGCTGAAGATCCGGGGATTCTCTGGAAGTGGACCGAGGGTACCGCCACGATTCCGGGCACTGCCAATCCCGCGCGAGTTGACACTCGCACGTGCCGACCTCGGAACCGAGCCTCCAGGCCCGACACACCTCCGATGTCCGCAAGTGCGTGCAGCCAGAGATAGCCGTGATCATCGATACGAGAGACGGCGAATCCCGGCTCGTCGACACCCGCAATCAGCAGAGTTCTCGGTCTGCCATGTCCGAACGTCGCCACGAGCGAACCGTTCGCGCCAGTTCGCTGGTTGCCCCCGACACGCCCTCGCACGAACTCGATGACCCGCTGCTCATCTCCGGACGCTCCGTCGATCTGCGCCAACTGCGACAGTTCCGAACCGTGCAGGATCAGCCCACACAGCAACACGGCCACAAGCAACCTGGCGGGGCGGCAGCAACCGGGAGCCGAGTCCCCACGGCCACGGCCACGACAGGTCCGAACTGCTATGCGTTCCCCCCGGCAGGGCAGCTTGGCCGGAAGGACCATTCAGGTGGAAATCTCCTGAAATGCGGCCTCCAACTCGCTTCGTGCATGCGAGTCGCCGGTTCGAAAGGATGCTTCGATGCCGAGGCGGTAGGTCTCCTGTGCCTCTGGGATCCGGCCAAGACGTTCCAGTGTCTTGCCAGCGTGGTAGTAGGCGGCCTGGTAGTTCGCGTTCTCGGCGATGATTCGACGAAACTCCGCGAGAGCCTTGAGATGATCCCCGGACTTGGCCAACTCCTGGGCCAATCCGTATCGGACGAACTCGTTCTTCGGATCCGATTCAAGCAATGCCTGGAGCGCAGCAAGTCGATTCATGGCAGAACAGATAGCATACAACGGACGTCGGTACGACCGACCTCCGGACAAGTCGCCAAGCCTCGCCCAGTGTGTGATGCGGGCGCGGGATCGTGGGCCCGAATCAGGAAAACGCGGGGGAACTACTGCTCGGATCCAGAACCTCATCCACAGATAGGGTTGCAGTGACTTCAAGGCATCGTCAGCGCTTGTGGCCCAGATGAGTGATTGCGGATGCTCGTTGCAGACATGCCGGTACCCTTGAATGGCCGGTTCCAGTTGGTGGAACATCCGGAGTATGGCGGTTTCTGTGATAGATCAACCTGGACCTTGGAACTCTCTGCCCTCTGTTGCATTTCCTAGTGCAACCGGCACCATTTGTTCCGTCATGAGGTAGGGAGAGCCCCGCATCGCAGTCGCGGAAGAATGCATGGAGATCATTGGTAATGTCGAAACGGAGAGAGGCGTTGAGGGGGGCTTGCGGCAAACGGGCGGCCAAAGCTTCTACCCCCTCTTAGGGAGACGCCCGGCATCTCGCAGCCCTGCAGACACTCCAAACCTTCCCCTGCAGGATTGCTATACTGTTTCCCTTCCGGTCCACTTACAGGGCCGGTATTTCTGAAGTAGATCGTGGGCACGACGCAGTCAGATCTCCGGTCTGCGCTTCCGGTGGGCACGGTAGTCGGAGCCTACGAGGTAGAGGCACGGCTAGGACACGGCGGCTACAGTGTGGTCTACCGCGCTCGCCATGTGCAGCTCGAGCAGGTCGTGGCACTGAAAGAGTACTTCCCAGCCGACCTAGCGGTCCGGGAAGGTGGGACAGTGTACCCGCGGAGCACGGAGAGCACTCCGCACTACCAGGACGGCAAGCGGCGATTCCTGGAGGAGGCCAAGTGCATCGCCCAGTTCAAGGATGACCCCGGCGTGGTGGCGTGTCTGGGGTATTTCAGCGCCAACGGCACGGCGTACATCGTGTTGGAGCATGTCGATGGCCTGTCCCTGGCGGCCCTGCTCCGAGAGCGCGAAGCGGCGGGTCGTCCACTCGATGAGAGCGAACTGCGGTCGCTGGTCCTGCCGTTGCTGGAGAGCCTGGAGCGGCTGCACGCGGCGGATGTACTGCACCGGGACATTAAGCCTTCGAACATTCTGCTGCGGCGGGGGGACGAGAGGCCGGTGCTGATCGATTTCGGGGCGGCTAAACAACAGGTTGCCCTGCACAGCAAATCGGTTGCGCCCTACACGGAAGGGTACGCGGCCCTGGAGCAGGTGGGTGCGGGCAAGCTGGGGCCATGGACGGATATCTACGCGGTTGGTGCGGTGATGTGGAGGGTGGTGGCTGGGAGCAAGCCACCTTGGAATCCGCCGAATCCGACGAAGGTGGAGATACGGGCGGCAGCGGTGCTAAGGGGTGAGGCTGATCCGCTTCCATCCGCCGCAGAATTGGGCCAGCATCGGTTTTCAGCTGGTCTTCTGGCTGCGATTGATAACTGCCTCAAGATCCGGGATTCCGACAGAATATCTGCCTGCAGCACTCTCCGTAATGCAATCGAAGGAGCAGCCTCCACTCCTGAATCACAAGGTGGCCAATCGAGTCCACCAAGAAACGGCTGGAAAACTGGGTCGAGCCTGATTATCGTGGCCTTGATATCGATCATCATCGTGTTGATTGCACTATGGCCCGAAGAAGGAGGGACTCCGCTGGAATCCGGCCTGGATGCTAGCGCATCGAGCCGTCAGATGCAGCCATCGGCGCGGATGGGATCTTGGCGGGCCGGGGAGGTGTTTCAAGATTGTGAGGGCTGTCCGGAGATGGTGGTGATCCCTGCGGGTAGGTTTCGGATGGGCTGCGTGTCGGGGGATCGAAACTGTGATCAGGACGAATATCCGGTGCACCCCGTAGATGTGGCGTCGTTTGCGCTGGGGGTGTATGAGGTGACGCTTGAGGAGTATGATCGCTTCGCGCGCGTCGCTTCGCGCGCGCCACGGGCCGGGACCTGCCGGAGGACAGCGGGTGGGGCCGCGGGGGTCGGCCGGTGATCAATGTGAGTTGGCATGATGGGCAGGCGTATGTGGAATGGCTGAGCGAGCAGACCGGCAAGAAGTACCGCTTGCCGAGTGAGGCGGAATGGGAGTATGCTGCGCGGGCGGGGACGGAGACGGCTTACTGGTGGGGCTCGGAGATCGGCCGCAACCGGGCGAATTGCTATAGATGCGGCAGCGCGTACGACTTAAAGAAGACCGCCCCGGCAGGTTCGTTTCCGGCGAACGGGTGGGGTCTGCACGATATGGCCGGCAACGTGTCGGAATGGGTGGAGGACTGCTGGCACGAGAACTATGCCCGTGCGCCGAGTGACGGGTCGGCTTGGCTGGAACAGGGTGATGGGGACTGCGGTTGGCATGTGTCGCGGGGCGGTTCCTGGATCGACATTCCGATGAATCTGCGCTCGGCGGTCCGCGGCGGGCTCGGTGCCGGTCTCCGGGTCTCCGTCAACGGGCTTCGCGTGTCGAGAACGCTTGATTAGGTTTTGAATCTTTGGGTCTTTACCTCGTGAGGTGGGGACTGGGGGGCGGCGCACCCCAGCGGAAGTGCAGGTGCAGCTGGGAGGCGGAAGGGAGCAGGAGTCGCACGGAAGGGTCCGGCGCTAGTCTGAAGTTAGGTGGCTCGCCAAAGGCAGGATGCGGCCGTGGCGCACAGCGGCACGCCAGCCACACTGCAGGGAGACTACCGTCCGCTAGTGTTTGATCAGCGGAAGCAGGATGTGTGACGCCAGTCGATCGGAATGGTGGATGGTCTGAGTGGCTACCAACGCCTCGGTGCTGGTTCCAAACGGCTCGCCATGGTTCAGATTGCGGGCGAACTGTGGAAAGTGACTGCTGGTGACGTGGACTCGGATGCGGTGACCCGGCTTGAAGAGGTTGGCCGTTCCAACCATGTCGATCTCCATTCGGTAGACGGTGCCCGGCTCCATCAGGACTTGCTTGGTCAGCCCCTCGCGGTGGCGTGCGCGCAATATACCCTCCGCGAGGTTAATCGAACGGCCGTCGGGATAAACGTCCACAAGCTTCGCCACAAAGTCGGTGTCTACTGCACTGGAGGATGCATGCAAGACCAGCTTCAGTGGCCCGACAACCTCCACCGCCTCATCGAGAATCTGTGACGTATAGACCAAGACGTCCGAGCGGTGTTCGATCGGACGCTGGTCGCGTGCACCCGAGGAGGTGGCGATTCCACAACAGTTCGCACCGCCGAGGCTCGGGACCGGATTGGCCGGGTCATACCGATAGCTGTCTGGCGGGGACGTTTGCCCAGGTTTGCTCCACGACAAGACTCCGTCTCCATGGGAGCCGTTCGCATTACCGCGGCTGTCGAGATAGAGCGGCGTGTATTCGGTTCGCTCCAAGGGGTATTCAGTCTCGAAGCGCCAGGCGTTGCGCCCCATCACGAAAACCTTCACTGGCGGCTCCGCGGCCAATCCGTTGTCTACACCCTTGAGCCAGTAGTCAAACCAGCGCAGTGCAAGCGCATTGGTGTCGACTTCTGCCGCCGCCCCCCAGTCCACCTCACCGACGGTGCGGGCGACACCGTGCTCCCACGGTCCGATCACCATGTTGCTGCCCTTCCGCGCCTGGGCAGTGGCACCGCGACTACTCACGCCCGCGTAACCTCGCAACGTGCCTTGAGCAAAGATGTCGAAGAATCCTCCCATCGTGTGGACCGGAACCTCAATCTGGTCAAAGTGCTCCTCGACGCTCAGACTCTGCCAGTAGTCGTCGTAATCGGGGTGCGCCAACCAATCTCGGTAGAACTGGGCGTTTCGCCCTACCAGCCCTTGCATCTCGTTGAGTGGCAGATGCCAGACGACATTGTCATACGAGATCGCAGCGGGTCCGCCTTGCATGGTGTGTGGTCCCGTATTCTGCATGATGCGTGATTCTTGCCGGACAGGTCCCCACCCGAAGTTGAAGGCCAGACGCCACCCTCCGTTTACAGTCACCCAGTCGTGGTAGATGCTCGTCGATGCGACGCGCGGGAAGATCGTCACCAGGTGGGGCGGCCGTGCCTGGGCTGCCCGCCACTGTACATGCCCCAGGTAGGACCCACCCTCCATGCCCACGTTGCCGTTTGACCACGGCTGGGCGGCGGCCCACTCAACGGTGTCGTAACCGTCATTGAAGTCGTCGCGAAACGGTTCCCAGCGACCCTCGGACTCGTGCCGCCCACGCACATCCTGAAAGACATACGCATACCCCCGCCGAGCGAAATAGACGGCGGGGCCATAGGCGGATGGTGCGCGTTCGGTAGAGTAAGGTGTCCTCGACACGATGACGGGAGACCGGTCTTCACCAACGGGTCGGTAGACATCGGCGTACAGCACGATACCGTCGCGCATGGGGATCGCGACGCGGTTCTCGATACGGATGTCGTTGCGAGGCGGGGGAGACTGCGGGAACTCGCTGGCCGCGCTGGAAGTACAGGCAACGAGAACCATGATCGAGGCCCAACGGAGAACGGAAAGAGAAGAAATGACCCTGTGGATGTACATGAGGCTTCGTCCTGGAGCGTGGTTGTATTCGTGTAGTGTACCCCCAAGGATGACTCTGCGCTGCCGCTATCGGAAGGATGTGATCGTGCACCTCAGCTTGTCGCGTCGGATGTCTCGACAGCCTCGAACAGATCGTCGGTGACACACATGAAAGCCCACTCCAGCGCGGGGGGCAGTAATCCGCCGCAAGGTGATTTCGGCGTAGGCAGGCTTGGGGGTAGCGCGGTCGGTGGTAACGCTTGATACGGACGAGGCGGACAGCGCGGCAGTTTCCGAGGCAGGTTGCAATGGTCCTCGT
This sequence comes from Bryobacterales bacterium, assembly GCA_965205085.1. Lineage (GTDB taxonomy): Bacteria > Acidobacteriota > Terriglobia > Bryobacterales > UBA6623 > VXMF01. The sequence goes on from OZ242039.1 coordinate 941,828, forward strand.
ATGGGCGTCTCCAGAACGCTTCTCAGAAGCGAGCATTGGGACGAAGGTCTGCGGATGGACAAGTTTGCACAGTTCTATGAGGTGCGCGACCGGGCTCTATTCGACTGGATGGCTCTCACAACCGAGACGAGCGGCCTCGAGTGGGACCGCGCTGCTGGCGAGGATGTCGAGTGACTTGGGTGTTTGCCCTCTGTTCGGTCCCTTGATCCGTTTGGGTGCCGCGGCAACTGCGCGGGGATCGGGCTTGTATGCGGCGAGCTTCGCAACGAAGGATGCGACTTGGTCTCACGGAGCGTTGGTGTGTGGTGCCGGCGTCAATGCAGCGAAGACGTCAGCCCGGCATGTGGTGGTCGGCCGGGGGGCTGGCCAGTAGTGGACCACATTCCAGGTAGCCCCGAAGATGCAACTGCTCCTTTGACGCGATGCATTGAGGGCTTCGCAGGTAGGCCTCGATCAGGTGTGGTTGTCAAGACAGGCTCCCTCTTCTCATTGCTGTATTGTGGGGGCCACCTGATAAGTCCATTTCCTCGAGAAAGCGTGACGGTTCCTTTGGCCATCCCCTGTACCGCTTTGCCCTGGACAGGATCAGTCGCTGCCTCGTTCGGGTGATGGCGACAAAGCAACTGCGGCGCTCCTCCTCGATCGCTGCACTGCCATTACCATTCCTGACACTGTGCCAAGAGGGAAAGACCTCCTCCGCGAGACCGATCAGATAGACCCTGTCGAATTCCAGACCCTTCACCCCGTGCACCGTGCTCAGCGAAACCGAGCCCGCCCTCGGGGGCGGTTCCTTGGAACGCAGATCCAACTCCTGGAGGAACTGATCGAGCGGTATGGTGCCCCTAGCCTGCTGGATTTCATGTTCAATCCGGTGCCAGGCACTCAGATCGCCCTCTATGTCGGCGCAGGCATCCTCGCTCTTGAAGTGCTTCACGGCCTCTTTCACTGCATCGGCCATGCCCGTGCTTCCCAACGCAAGACCCGCAACCGCTTCGATTGCCGGCAATACCGAGGGCACCGCTTGCCGGACAGTGGCGAGCCAAGCGGCCAGCAACGTGATCTGGCCTGCCTCCGAACGTGCGATCACATCTTCGGCCTCCAGTGGAAAACCGGCGAAATCCTTGAATGTCCTAATTAGCGTGGCCATATTGCGCCGGTCGAGCGGTCGATTGATTTGTTTCAGGTACGCAACGAGCCAACGCATCTGAGGCGATGCGAAGTCGTCACGCCGTCCCAGAATCGCCAAGGGCACGCGCAGTGCTGCCAACGCCGCCCGAACAGGCCCCAGAAGCGCGCGACTACGCGCCAGCACCACAGTTTGTCCTCGCTCGCTCGCATCGAGGCCCACAATCTCGTCGGCGATGCACGAAGCTTCGCCTTCATCATCGGAGAATACGTTGTATTCGATCGCACCCTCGCCTTCGGAGTGCGATGCGAGAGATTCCGCCGCCGCCTTCGAGCGGTCTCGCCGAACGTTGTACACGACGAGTCGGTTTCCGGCCTCCACAACGTCTGGTGGACAGCGGAAGTTGTCCGTGAGTTGTATGACCTCGCATCCGAAGTCGTCCACCAAGCCGCTTATGCGGCGCACGTTGGCACCGTTCCACTCGTAGATGGTCTGGTCGTCATCAGCCACGGCGAACACTTGACGAAAGTTCTCGCCCGCCATGCGTCGAAGCACTTTGTACTGGGACCAATTCGTGTCCTGAAATTCGTCAATGAGCCAGTACCGGTAGATCGTTTGGCAGTGTCGAGCCAGAACCGGGTGTCCCAGGAGTTCGAAGGCGAGACGAATCAGCGAATTGAAGTCGAGAGCGTTAGCCCGTCTCAACTCTTCTTCGTATAGCTGGTAGGCAAGTTCGATGCGGTCGGCAACCTCAGGCGCCAACTGGTCATTGCTCCGCAGATGCGACGAGGCCTGTTCTGGACCTATCAGACACCCCTTCAATGTGTCAATACGGGGCAGGAGCCCAATGTCGTCACTCCCGAAACAACCAGCCTTGCGTCGCAAGGCGTCCGCCAGCACTGCCTGTCGGTCAACCGTGCGCGAGTAGATCTCGAAACTTGGCTTGACGCCGCAGTGGGTGCCATGCTGGCGCAGCAGTTGGGCACAGAATCCGTGAAAGGTGTCAATATAGGCGCGTTCCTCAATGCTGGGACCCAAAGCGGCGATCCGGGTTCTCATCTCATGGGCCGCCTTGTTGGTAAAAGTCAACGCGAGAACGCGGAAGCGCTCGTCCGGAGAATCTTGCAGCAGCCGTGCCATTCGGCAGGTCAACACCCGCGTCTTGCCGGAACCGGGACCGGCGAGCACCAGAAGGGGGCCGCTTTCCCACTCGACGGCCTTGCGCTGCATGTCCGTCAGTTCTCGAAATGTACTCTCGATAGGGCTCGCCATCACTTCAGTCCTCGCAGTTGCTCGACTGCCTTGCGAAACGACTCGAGGGCACGCTGTGTCAGGTTCGGCTGACGACGAATCCGAGCCGCAAGTTCTGCTGCATAGGCCATCTTGTTATTGCGAAGGGAGGCAACGAGACCAGTCTCGTCCAGTGAGTTTGCATCGTGGACGTCCAGTGTCGTCAACACCTCCCGCAGTTCCGGCCCGAGTCCGTCTGCAACAAGCTGCTCCTCGAGGTCGCCGGCCGAATGGCGACGACAACGTTCAGCCACTTCGTCCGCACAAAAGCCGCGTTTCTTGATTCCTCGAACGAACTTCCTGCCTTCCTTATCACCGTCGAACACCGCAAGCCAAGGAATATCAAGTGCCCTTGCCAGAGCGGCAAAGATGGCTGGGTTTCCGTTGTTCTGGGCGTCTATGACAGAGACCCCGTGCCGGTCGAGATCATAGTCCATAGAATGCGCGACGGCATGTACGAGCAGGTAGTCGGCCTGTCCTTCGACGATCAGCCACCGCTCCGCGAAGAATATCTCCCCGCGCATGCGCCGGGCGTAGGTCTCCAGCGCTAACAGGTCTTCATCAGTCACATACCGGGAAGACCGATCCTTCAGTTTGAGAAGTCTCGACTCAAGATCGGGACGCCGAACATCTTGACCACAGCAACTGAGCAGCGCTTGATAGTGTCCCTTGTCCAGCGAGCCGTGGACCGTCAACGTTTCTGAGATGTGTACGTAAGTAAGCAAGCCGTCCGATTTGTTCACTACGGCATCGAGGCCGTCCAAGGGCGGCAACGACACGGAGAAGCTAGACGGGAGCGAGTGCACTTCGGTCCCTTTCGCAGTCAGGCGCACCAGACGCAGTTGGCGAAAGGGAACGTCCTGCAGGAAGTAAGGCGAGTGGGTGGTGACGATCTTCTGACCCGGGAGAGATTCGATGTGACCCCAGAGCGTGCGAACGGCCTGCGGGTGTAGATGTGTCTCCGGCTCTTCCAGTGCCAGCATCGGCTCGCTGCCCGGTTCGTACAGCTCGGCAAGCAAATGTTCCACGAACGCACGGAACAGGAAGATGATCGAAAGACTCTGGATTCCTTGGCCCTGATGCCGCAGCGGGAGCCACGGCAGGTCCGGTTCGTTACGCAGTATTATTTCCGCCCGCGAGAGCAGATCCCAAGTCTTGAGCGGCACCATCCGCAGGTCAATGCCACCCTTCCGATCACGGGCTGCGACGCGGGTCGCACCCGACAGGGTTTCGGCGATCTCCGCCAAGCGCGGATCTGCTTTCAGGAGTCTTTGGTTGAGTAGGTCCAGCACCCGTAATGCGCGAGACTCGAGTTCTTGTGGAATATTCAAATCTCTGAGTAGCCTTGTCCAGAACTGAGATGACCGCGTCGAAAACTCATCCTTCACATCGCGCAATGCTCCGAGATAGAACACCGGCATGTAGCGCCAGAACCGTTCCAGATTGATTCGACGTGCGCCTTGCCCGACCAGCGGTTCGCGGTTGGCGGCAAGAAACTCCCAACTCGGCTCGAAACTGTCTGTGTCCACGTTCCAACTGCACCGTGTTCTCAAGATGATGGAGCGACGGTCGGTCAAGTCCACTTGCAAGATGTCCCCGAGGTCTGCAGTGATCGCTTCGGGCCATTCATTGGGCTCCTGTTCCTCTGCTCTCAACTCGATGCTGACGCCGCTCGATGCCTTGGGGTCAGCTGCCTCGTCGGCCATGTGGATGTCGTACTCGCTGAATCCGGTACCATGCTGGCCCCAGCGACGAGTGAGGGCAATGCGAAGCGCATCGAGGATTGCTGTCTTGCCGGCGTTGTTCGGACCGGCGAACACGGTTGTGTCACCAAGATCGACGGCCAGATGCCGAATCGACCGGAAGTTCTTGATCTCGATGCTACTTATTCGCATATGTGGCAATTCATCGGGTGCAAGCAGGTCTTGCTTGCCAATCACCCCCGCGTTGCGCAACGTGCTCAACTGCGCTTGCGGGAATGTCATGATAGCGTGCGCCGGCAACCTTTTTCTGCGCATGGTCCAGATGTTCGGAGGAATCGCGCACCTTGACTGGAACGGCATCCCAGTTGTCGAGCGGGTCACACCACATGGACCCAGTAGGTGTCGCCGAGTTGTTGCGCCTTGTACAACTCGGTTGGGGTGCGCTTGGCAGGGCCACCGTTTCTGCGGCCTCTCCCCAATCCTCAGCAGGCAGTCCACCGGGTCGCTATATCCGGTCTGAGGATCCGGACCCGAGAGGTTGCGGATGCCAAAGCTGATAGCGAGGTGGGTCGGCCACTCGCAGTTACGGTTTCGGGCCTCTTCGTGCACAACGACGATGCCCTCAGCGGCAGGCTCGATTCGGCCGCTTCAGATCTGCATCCTGCTCTTCGGCCAGTTCCGGGAAGCTGTCAATTGCCGATTCAGGCGCGAGCACCAGACAACTGGCCGCGCGGCGCATGGGGTGGCGGCGGACTATGAGGCGGTCCACGCGCGTTACGTCCCTGCTGGGTTCGTTCGAGGTCGGCTAAGTTCCGTTCCGCCTGCTGTCGGGCAAGGGCACTTGGGCCTCGATCAACTCACTCCGCCCCATCTAGGCGGCACTCCGGGGCTATTCCTGGAAGAGAAGCATGGCCCGGTCGAGGCTCTCCCGATCCCCGACCAACACGACCGTGTCGCCGACGTGGTAGTGGAAGTCTCTGTCGCGCCGATAAATCGGCTCGCCAGCCCTCACTACGGCAATCTGGACTGCGCCCGTGCTACTCCTCAGTCGCAACGATCTGGCGCTCATCCCGACCACCTTGGCTCCAGTCTGGATCTCCACCAACTCCAGTGCATCGTGAATGCCAAGGTGCTTCAGGGCATCCAGCCGCAGGTCTGGCTGAGCGGTGCCTCGCAACAGCCCGTAGTGTTCCGCGCGCACCGTCTCGGCCTCCTGCCAGATCCGGTTGACCGGAATCCGATAGCTCTCCAGCGCCTTGGAAAACAACTCGATCGTGACCTCGAACTCCTCTACGACCACATCTGATGCACCCAATGACATCAACGTGTCGATGGAGTGGGTATATCTGGTACGCACGACGATTCGGGCGGCCGGATTCAGGGTGCGGGCGGCCGCGACGCCACGCCTTTCGAAGGTTGGCGACGAGATCGCGAAGACAATGACGCGGGCGCGGCTCGCAGCTACGTGCTCCAGCACGGCAGATTGTGTTCCGTCGCCGAACCGTACAGGGATTCCGTCCTCACGGGCATGGCGGACGAGATTCGGGTCGTGCTCGACGACGATGCACGCGATTCCAGCTGCATCGAGAACGCGTGCCAAGTGTCGCCCGGCAACACCGTAGCCGACGATGATGGTGTGGTCAGCCCGGGTTTGCGTGGGAGGGTCTTCGGCTTCGGCGAGTCGCCGCAGATTCCTGGCGGATGGTGCAACGCGCTCGGCAACCGGCCTTGCCAAGCGGATCAAGAAGGGGGCCGCCATCATCGACAGAACCGCGGTGGACAGGAATAACTGGTAGTCGTCCGGCCGCAAGAGGCCGAGCGGCATGCCTGCTGCAGCCAGCAGGATCGAGAATTCGCCTATCTGCGCCAGCGAAAGGCCGCTGATCAGGGCCGTTGACAGTGTCCCGCCCACGGCGACTACCGAGGCCACGACCAGCGCGACCTTGAGCAAGACCAGCCCCGCCAGCAGCACCAGCAGAACATCGAGGCGCTCCACGACAGCCCGCATATCAAGCAGCATGCCGATGGAGATGAAGAAAATTCCACTAAACATGGCCCGGAATGGAAGTACGTCCGACAGGGCCTGCAGTCCGTATTCGGACTCCGAGATGATCAGGCCCGCGATGAAGGCACCAATCGCGATGGAAAAACCGGCGGTTTCTGCAATTACGGCTGTCGCGATGCAGAAGAATCCGACGCACAACGTGAAAAGGTCGCGGTCACGAAATACAACGATGCGGTCCAGGGCTTGTCGGACAATGAAGCGCCCCCCGATCACCAACGCCGTAATGATCGCGATTCCACGCACGAACTCCAGGCCCACCGCACTCGCGTCCGTACCTCCCAGCCCTGCGAGTACCGGCAGCATGAGAATGAGCGGCAGCACGCACAGGTCTTGGAACAGCAGGATGGATATCACCGTGCGGCCGTGCACGGTGTCCAGCTCGGCCTTGTCCGAATACGTCTTCGTGACGATCGCGGTCGACGACAGGGCGGCCAGGGTTCCGCAAAAGATCGCTTTTTCGGGCGGCAGGCCGAGTACGCTCGCCACCGCTGCCGCTGCTAGCAATGTTCCGACCACCTGTAGTCCCCCGCCAATGAAGACGGTGCGGGCCCATTGACGGACGTGGGACAGTGACAACTCAAGGCCTACCGCGAAGAGCAACAGAGCGACACCAACCTCCGCTAGCAGTTCCACCTCGTCCGTAGCGCCGATCAGCGCGAGTCCGTTGGGCCCCATCAGCACTCCTGCCACCAGGAAGCCCACCAGAGGAGGTGCCGACAGGCGGTGCGCTAGAGCGACGATCGGGATTGCCACACCGACCAGCAGCCCCAAGTCGACCAGCAATGCTGTCTCAGTCACGATGCCCCCAATCTTGATGCGGCTCGGCGAGGGATGCGCTCGCGACCCGCAGCTGGACGTTGCCTCGCACCTGGGGCACGTGGTTCAAGCTTGACACCCTGAGCCTCCCGAGGGAACGGGCTGGAGGACCATCCGAAAGGGGGGGCGAGGGCGGAGGGTCCTGGCCGTGGGGGGGGATGGCGACTGGGAATGTTCGACTTCAAGATGCGACAGCACGCCGCTCCTGGGGCGGCATCGGACCGGTGCCGGGCCCGAAGGGATGGCGAGCGCTATCGCCGGTTGGAGCAGCCGATCCATAGAGTTGGGGTGATGGTTAGCGCTGGAATCTGCAATGTCACGCACTTCGAGAGTCGAACCGTCCAACTGGTGCCAGCGCCTCATGGCCACAGCCCCAGGCAAGACAACCCCGACCCTTCCTGCTGATCTGTGCAAGAGTAGCCTGGGTCACAGAGTCATGATTCCAATTCACCGAACCCAGTGACAAGCACCCACCACTCGACCTTAGGTGCATCAGCCGCCTGTCTGGCCTTATGGTGTACGACGGGCAGACAAGGCTATGATCGCCTACATAGGTCCATAAGTAGTTTACCTGAACTGCGACCTACCGTTCACTGGACGAAAGCCTAGGGACGCGAAACTGTTCCTGAGCTCGCTGGCGCTTGGATCGGTGTCGGTTCTGGACGAGTTGCCTCGGCTCGAAGATTCGAGGGGCCTTCTCGAGATCGTGGCAGACGAGTATCCGCAGGTCCGAGTTCTGGCAACGGGCCCCTCCACCCCCAACACGCAAGTTCCGGGACTCCATGACCGCGAGCATGTAGTCGATTCACCTGCAGCCTGCGCCCTGAGGGCAGTGTTCGCAGTGGCCAGCCGCCCGCAATGTCAACCGTCAGTTGCTGTTTGTCGGACTACCGGAAGCTATTGGGGCCAACCGACCGTCATCCGGCATTCTCGCCGGATACGTCGGCACCCACTATGCCCGTAACTTCCAGGGGCACTGCACGCAGACGGGACGGGGCTCAGGACCTTGTCTCCCTATGGTTGCGACAGATTGGAGGGGCTCTCGAGTTGAGTCGGCTACCGACACTCTGCGAACTGAGCCGTCCAACCGCCAGGTGGCAAATCGAAGCCATGGAAACGATGCACCTTCTGCACTTGCTTCAGCCATATCGTCGTAGCGGGAAGCGAGAGATCGTCCCACGACCAAGGTGCTACGTCTGCGACTCCGGATTCGTGTGCTTCGGGAACGGCTGGACCAAACCTCAACCGAATACTTAGAGAGGACTGAAAAAACCTGATTCTGAATATGTTGGGTGAACCATTTGGTGATGGAGATTCGTTCCGTTGGCGAGACAAGGCCGGCAGGGAAATGGATTGCACGATCATCAAGGACCGTGGCCATGTCGACGTTCTGGCATGCAAGATCCACCCGGTCCATTTCCACCCCTCGGCGATCCGACCTCTTCGTTAGATCTGTCCAAACCATCCAAGCTGGCGTCGATTGGTCGTCTCCCCGGCTGCCCAGAGAGACTGCCGTGCTCAATCGCTGGACCTCGTCGTTGCGCTTTGCGACGCTCCCGGTCTCGTGGCCCTTACGGCCCACGCCCCACCGAAAGCGAACCCGATTCGGGCCGGCACTGAACGAATCCCGTAGTGCTCATCAAGAACGGTCGTGCCGATGTCCCGCGTATCGAACTGCGACCGCCACCCAGAGGACGCTGTCGGGAGTTGCCGTGACCTGCATCGAGTAATCACCCTCGTCGGCCTCGACTTCAACCGGCTGAAGCTCATCCAGATATCGGGAGGCCGTGCCTGTCCTCTCGGCCCGGCATCACCCGCGACCGGCTCGCCGTTGACGGCGGCTACTACGATGGCGGTTGCACGGGTGAATTGCAGTAGACAAGGTGCCTGCAGGCCCAATGGGTAGAAACCTCCACCGTTTCGCTACGTACGAGCATGACTTGACCGGTCACGCTTTGACTCTGGCGGTCCGAACGCCACAACAAGGCCAGCGGCGTCATTCTCCGAGCCCCCTGGAGATCAAGCAGCTCGAGCTTCGCGAGATGGCGCGCTGGGCTTGCCGGCGCTCCGGAAGCGCATCGGAACGCACTCGGGCTCGCCACGGGCACGTTTCGGCGGCTATGTTGTAGTGGTATCCGAACATGGCGTGCCCATGGTTTGAACCGTCGGATCCATTGCCACTCCGACTTTGGCCGGGAAAATACCGGTCTCCCCTCGGCAGGCCCTACACCGGCATCTGCAGGGCCTGTCCCGGAGAGATCTACAGGCCGGATGGGGATCTCCTGTTGAGGGGGTGCAATCTAGGCTACGCGCGAGGGAGCTGTGAGCGGATACCCAAGGAGGGTCCGGATGCAGTTCGATTCTGCCTGCAGAACCCGGGCAGTGTGAAATGGGCACTGGAGCGAGATCACCTGCCGGCATCAGCAGGTCAAGTGAAACGCGGTCAGGGATCGGGGCAGGGAAGTGTCCTGGACCGCCAGGTGGAAGCATACTTCGAAGCTCACGGCACCGGCGTTGACAATTCTGCCTAACGGATCGATCCTGCACTCGCAACTTCCGATGCGACCGAGAACTATCGAGTTCACCGCCGAACAGACTGGCGGCCTACGCACAACCATCCGCGACACCGACCACCACGGTTGCGGTTCTTGGGGAAACGAACTACACTCATGGTGGGCACACCTTATCGGGAGTAGCTACATGGCAGAAAACGAAACACGACCGCACCATCCACAAGCTCTGGACCGTCGGGAATTCGCCTCAAGGGCTGTCGCGCTCGGCATGGCCTCAAGTGTCGTGGCGAACGGTCCCTTCGTGAAACGGGCGAAGGCGTCCGACCGCGTGGTGAAATACGCGATGATCGGCCCCGGCAGCCGGGGACGCCGGTTGCTCGAAAGGCACTTGGTTCACATGGAACACGGAGAGTGTGTGGCCCTGTGCGACATCTACGAGAAGAACCTCGCCAAGGCGCTGGAAGTATTCGACAACCGGCCGCGAGGCTACGCAGACTATAACGAATTGCTCGCCAAGGAAGACGTTGATGCAGTCTTCATTACAGTACCGCTGTTCATGCACTTCCCGGTGATGAAGGCTGCGCTGGAAGCGGGCAAGCACGTATTCTGCGAAAAGTCGCTCGTATTCACCCCCAGAGAGGTGCATGCCCTGAAAAAGCTGCACGAGGCTCATCCCCACCTGACAATCCAGGTTGGACTGCAAAGGCGATACAGTCTCCTGTACCAGCGCGCCAAGGAAATGATCGACGCCGGGGCAATCGGCGAGGTCACCCATATCCAGGCGCAGTGGCATCGCAACACCAACTGGCGCCGCAAGGCTTCCGAGGAGTTTGAGGACCAGTTCAATTGGCGACTCTATCGGAAGTACTCGGGAGGTCTTTGCGCAGAGTTGATGTCTCACCAGGTGGACGTGGCCGACTGGATGCTGGACCAGCATCCAACCTCAGTGATGGGTGTGGGCGGCCTCGACTACTGGAAGGACGGGCGGGACATCTATGACAACATCCAGCTGATCTTCGAATATCCCGGAGGGCAGAAGCTCCAGTACAGCTCGATCATGACGAACCGTCACATCGCCGGCCGGAGGGTTCCGGGGGATGGATGTCGCGAGACAATCCTCGGCACCGACGGAGCCATCGAACTCACACTGATCCCTTACGGCGATGGGATGTACTATCGGGACGCAATGAAGGTGAAGATGGAGAATCAGGCCAAGCAGAAGGAAGTGGAGGAGAATTGGGTTGCTGGCGCAACCGTGGGCACGGATACGGCCGAGCAGGGGGACGGATTCCCGATCGACCCCGAAGCGGTGGATCCCAACGAAGTTGGTTTCATTGAGAAAGAGTTGTTCTTCGCCCGGACGTGGGCGTACAACAAGGGGATCCTCCGGCCCAGCGAGAAGCTTGATCCCGAATACGCCGAACTGTCGAGTTTCCTGACGGATGTCGCGCAGGGCAATCAGCCGCGAGCGGACATTGAAGTGGGATTGCAGGACTCGATCGCCGTGATTCTGGCGAATTTGGCCATGGATGAACAGCGGAAGGTCGACTTCATTGAAATCCAGAACATGGAACGCGACGAGGTGTTGTTGTCGAGCGAAGGCCCTCAGCCGGCCGACTGACTCCGGAACCTACCTCGAGATCAATCCGGGCTCGGCTCGACGGACTTCGCTCCCGGCGGGGGAGCCATCACCGTCAGCACGACCAACGGGTCGGGGCCGGGATTGGCAATCCCGTGAATCTGCCCGGACTCTGCCATCACGAGATCCCCGGATTCCACTCTCTCGACGCGGTCGCCGACCGTGACGTCGCCCGCCCCTTCCAGGATGAAATACAGCTTGTCCTGCCCGGCATGGGAGTGAAGGTCGTGTCGCTGGCCCGCAAGCAGGCAGTTGAGCCCCGCAAACACGCGGTTCCCCTGACAGAGGGTCGCCTTGCCCATGCGGTCGGCCGTGAACACGGCGCGAGTTGCTGCCTTCCGGACGATCATCTGGCGTCGAGGCTCGCTGCGATGAGTTCGTTGAAGACCTCGTTTTGTTCCGTGGTGAGGTGATTCGAGATGCGTCGGCGGGCTTCTGCCTGAGTCCATTCGAGTTCGCTGAGCAGTTCCGCCTCCTCCATGATCACGTCGTCGAGAATCTCCCGAATCTGCTCCCTCTGACTCGGATTCAGTCCGAGCCGGTCCGCCAACTCCTCCAGGGTCGCCTCGGTGAGGTAGTTGCGCGGCTGTTCGGGCGACAGAGTCAGAATCAGGCTCGAACTCAGGAGACCCGTGGCGAACCCGCAGAAGAACACCAGGGTCAGAACGCCCAGCGCCTTCCCTGCGGAAGACATGGAGAATCGCCTCACTACCGTTGCGGCCCCCCGGACACCATGACTGCTGCCAGCATCAAGCTGCGGTTCGTCTCCAGATCCGAGCCGAGCCGGACATTGCAATAGTTCTCGCTCTCCGGCGAACTGCGGAGAATCATCCCCATATAGTCTCGCGTGGTAGATGCCTGTGAGGCCCGCACGTAATTCGACGTCGGACGCAGCAGCTGGAGAGGATCCGACATCTGCACTGAATACTGATAGAACCCGGTCGAACCGAGCAGCAGCAGCCAGGCACACGACGCGTACGCCACCCGCTTCATGACCCGGCGATCGAGGAACAAATTCCACATCGGCTGGTCACTCTCCTCTGCGATCTGGCTCATCACGCCGGAATAGAAGCCCGGGGAAGGGGCCGGGCTCGCATCTTCCGGCAGGTCGAACGCCCTAAAAGACGCCGATATCGATCGCATGCTGTCGATTGCGGTGCAATCTTCCGGACTCTCGGCCATGCACGACTCGAATCTTGCTCGATCCCGCTCACTCAGCCGCCCCTGAAGGTAGTCCTCCAGGTTGTCTTTCAAGAACCCATGCATCGTCCCCCTCCTCGCTCGCCCCCTAGACTGCAAATGTTATAGCGCATTCGACGACTTGCGGCGTTCCAGTTTGGCCGCCTCCTTGCAAAGTTTCGCGCGGGCCCGATACAGTCTCACCTTGATCGTGTTCTCGTTCATCCCCGTCTGGCCTGCAAGGTCCTGGATGGTCAGCCCCTCGACTTCCTTGCGAAAAATCAGCATGCGGTCCTGATCAGAAAGGTGCTCCAGCAATTTCAGCAGGTAGTTGCGTTGTTCCGCCAACTCATCGATACGTGGTGCCCGATCAGCCGCAGCAACGGAGTTTACCATGACGCTGTCGGCACCTTCGCCCAGATCGCCCTCGTAGAAGACCCTTCTGTTCTTCAACTTCCGCAGGTAGTCAAACGTCTCGTTGAGGGCAATCCGGTAGATCCAGGTCGACAGCCGCGATTTTCCGTTGAACTTCCCTAACGAGAAGTAGACCTTGACGAAGACCCTTTGGGCCAAGTCTTCCGAGTCGATCTGCCGGCGCACCATGCGGCGAATCACCCCGAACACCATGTTCCTGTGCCTTTCGCAGATTTCCTCAAAGGCCGGTTCATCGCCCTTGATGGCGCGACGAACAAGCTCCGCATCTGAAGCGTTGCCCAAGGACACGTGGTGATCCGCAGCGACCAGGCCCAACTCAGCCATCGAACTGTTCCTCCCCGAAATTGCACCCGTCGACATTGCCATTGAAGTCCATAGGACGTACCATTGACGTCGGAGGTTGCGATCAGCCGAGAAATGGATGGCTCACTCCTACAGCATAACGGCTGGCCAACCGGTCCTCTGCATCACACGGCTGAGCCTCAGTGTATCGGAGGGATTTGGCTCGCGCGGCCTTGATGGGGCCAGCGAGAAACTGGGAGGTCATGAGTCGGCCTCGGCATTGGGCCTGTTGCCAGGACCCCGGGCCGGCATGCCCTGCGGGCTCGCCAACCCGGTAGCGACGCCGAATTGCTCTCACGACCGATAACCAGCCTCGAAGAGAAGCACCAATGCAGCGTCGAACGGCCAGCCGGTGCACCACCTGGCCGTGGTAGCTGCTGGTGTCGCTGCCGAGGCCTCCCCGCACCCGTCATGACGCGCCGAAATGCGGGCAAGATCTGCTATACTCATTGCTTAACTATTGGCTCGGGACGTTTCGACACCGCCCCTAGGCCTGCACGAAGCCGCTGACCGGCGGGCGGGCCCTCAGAATTCCGCCTCCGGGTTGTGTTCCAGAGTTGTCGGTCTGTGCGACAAGCCTCGCCCGCTGCCAACCGATTCCCAGAATCGGCCGGACTATCTGGGAACCCGGGAATCGCCATGACAGACGCAAACGCCAACAGGAGTCGAAGCACCAGGGAGAAGGAAGCCTCCGGACCGCCGCAGGACACTTCGGCACCCACCGAGCAGGGCGGCCCAACAGGTGAGGGTGAGGTCGAATCCGCGCCGGTCTCCGAGGCGACGGCTAGCCGCAAGCCCCGTGCCAAGAAGCGGTCACCGCGTCCCAAGGCCACCGTCGCCAAGAAGGGTGCATCCCGGAAGCCGGCTGCGGGAGCTGATTCGAAGAGTGCAACCGAAGCGGCTAAACCCAAAGGTCGCGTGGCCAAGCGAACCATGTTGCCGGGGCCGGAGATCAAGAGAGCGGCCAAGAAGGCCGCCAAGAAAGCCACCACCCAAGAGAAACTCGCCTCCGTGGAGCAGAAGCCGTCCGAGCATGGCAGTCGTCCTCTGGACGGAATTCGAATCCTGGACTTGAGTCGCCTGCTGCCGGGCCCCTACGCCAGTCACATGCTGGCAAGCTTCGGCGCCGATGTGATCAAGGTCGAAAACCCCGGGGAAGGGGATTACATGCGCGAATACCCTCCCAAGGCCCAAGACACCAATGCTGTGTTCCTGACGATCAACCGCGGCAAGAAGAGCTTCGCCGTCGATCTCAGCCATCCGGAAGGCAAGCAAGCCTTTCTCGATTTGGTTCGGTCCGCTGACGTGATACTGGACGGCTTCCGACCGGGAGTTATGGACAAGCTGGGGCTGGGCTACAGCAAGTTGAGTGAAGTTCATCCAGGCTTGATATATGCTGCGCTGACCGGATACGGCCAATCAGGACCCCATGCCGACCGAATTGGCCACGACCTGAACTATATGGCAACGACGGGCATGCTGGATCTGCTCGGCGAATCGGACGGAATGCCGGCCATCCCCGGGGTTCAGATCGCGGATGTCGCAGCGGGGGCCCTTCCGACAGTGATCGGAGTTCTGCTGGCACTTCAGCATCGAGCCACCACTGGCCAGGGACAGATGGTCGACATCGCGATCTTCGATGGGCTTCTGGGGCTCATGCCTGTCCAGGTAGCCAACTATACGGCTACGAAGCGGCGCCCGAAGCGCGGGCATGAACGTCTGTTCGGCAGGTATGCCTGCTACAACGTGTATCCAGTCAGGAACGGGCGATACGTGGCGGTCGCCGCCCTGGAGCCGAAGTTCTGGGCCGAGCTCTGCACCGTCCTTGAACGGGCGGACCTGATCGATGACCAATATCTCGAGGGAGACGCGCAACAGGTTCTCGTAGCTGAGCTGACACGAACGTTCCAGAAGAAGGAGGCATCGGAATGGATGGAGATTTTCGCTGGACACGACGTTTGCGTGACCGAAGTTCGGGAGATCTCCCGCGCCCTCCAGGACCAATGGGTGACTGATCGCGGAATGTTCACGCCGGTACGTGGCAAGGACGAGTCCGTATACGAACAACTCGGCGTGTTCCCGAAACTGAGCGAGAGTCCCGGATACATCGTTGGCGACGCTCCGGGGCGGGGCGAGCACACTCGGGAACTTCTCGAATCGATGGGCTACCCTCCAGAGCGGATCGCTTCCATGTTCGCCAGCGACGCAGCGGAGGAATCCTCCACCAAATAGCCTTGCTCGTTGGTGGAGGATCGTTTTATGGGCGTCGACCGCGCCCGCGTGAACTCGATCGGGAGAGTGGTCAGTAGAACGTCACGATCATTCCGTTTTGGCGCGCCGAGTTGGCGCTGCAAGCGCGGCTGGACTAGCCCGCTCGGTCCAGCGCAATCGCCTCTCTCACCAAAGCCTTGAGTCCTTCGCGATCCAAGCAGGTGTGCGACGTGATTTTCACATGACGCAGCACCGTCCCGCTGCCCTCCAGCACCCCGTCCGGGTCTTCCAGTCTCGCGCCTTGTCCGAATCCAAGAGCAATATGGGTTCTTGCCTTTTGAATGTAGCAGACCATCGGTTTACCGGAGTAGCATGGTTGGTTCCACTTGATCTTCTCTTTCAGAGGGAACTATCCCTGTGTGTGATGCCGACTACGCGGGCCATCGCGTCCGCCGCCTTGCGGCGGTCGCCGGTGAGCAGGATGATGTTGCCGATACCGAGATCCTCCAGTGCGGGGATCGCATCATGGGCGCCGCGGCGTGGCGTGTCGCGCAGCAAGATGGCCCCGGCGCAGGGTTCGCCGTCGGCGACTAGAACGGGTGTCGGCCCGGCCCGGTCGGAGGACGTCAGGTAATCTTCGAGCCCGTGGATGCCGTGGTCGTTCAGGAACGCCTCGTTGCCGGCGCGGACCGTCCGTCCAGCATGCTTGCACTGGGCACCCCGGCCCGGCACGATCTGGGCGTCCTGGAACTCACCGACCGCGATGCCGCGTTCCTGCGCGGCACGCACCACCACCTTGGCGAGGGGGTGATCCGAACTCGCTTCGGCGGTGGCTCCCAGCATGAGCACCTGCTGTTCGGTGTGGCCCGGGGCAACCAGGATGTCGACGATCTCGAACTCTCCGGTAGTCAGCGTGCCGGTCTTGTCAAAGACGATGGTGTCGATCTTGGAAGCGGTCTGGACGACTTGTCCGCCCCAAGCCAGCAGACCACGCCGCGCCAATCCGCCGATGGCGGCGACCATTGCGGCTGGCATTGCTAGGATCAGTGCACAGGGACATCCCACGATCAGGACGGCCACGGCGCGTCGTACGCGCTCGGCCGTCTCGACATCGCCAGAGAGGAAGTAGACAGCGCCGGCAGCGAGCAGGATGGCCGGCAGGAAGTAGCGGGCGTAGCGGTCGGCCTCGCGTACCACCGGGGCCGTGCGATGGTCGCGCGCTTCTTCCACCAACTGGATCAGGCGTGCGAGAGTGGACTCTTCGGCAGCGTAAGTTACCTTGATATGGAGCAGGCCGTGAACGTTCAAGGTACCGGAGAACACCTCGTCCCCCCTGCTCTTGTCGCGAGGGACGGATTCACCCGTGATGGGACTCTCGTCCACTGATGATTCGCCTCGTTCGACCGTGCCGTCTGCGGCGATGCGTTCGCCGGCGCGGACGACAACCGTGTCTCCGGGTTCCAGATCCTCGACATGGACTTCCACCTCCCGGCCCTCGCGCAGCACCCGCGAGTGGTGGGGCAACTGGTCCACGAAGCGATGGATTGCCCGTTCGGTTCGTCCGGCTGCCCGAGCCTCCAGCCCCTCGCCGAGGAGCATGATGAACATGGCTTCGGCAGCTGCCAGGTACTCGCCGATGGCAAGGGCAGCCCCTGCAGCGATCACGATCGCAAGGTCTGCCGAGATCTTGCGTTCGAGAAGTTCGGAAATGGCCCGGTAGAAGGTCTTGTAGCCTGCCAGTACGGCCAGGAAGATCGCGGTATCGATTCCGAACAGGGAATCGAAGATGCCGAACAGGTTCAGAAGCAGCAGGACGCCGACTACGACCGTAAAGCCCACGTACTTGATCTGCTCGCGACGGTCGCGATTGATCGCGTGATCCTCGGAGACGACATGCACAGGTGGACAAAGATAGCAGACATGGCCTACCGTCTCGTCCCGCAGTGACGCAGGCGCAAGCAAATGCGATGTTCGTTCCAGAGTGCAACGCAGGGTGTCGATTCAGGGTGCGTAGTGCGGGAAGTGAGGTAGCACGAGGGCCCTGAGTCAGATTCGAGAGACGGTACGGACAGGATCATCTGGAAGAAGGGGGGGAGATTCCGGTTGAGCCGGCGCAGAGAGCACAAACGCCTGGCCCATCCGCCACAGGACACTATCCTGCAATCTACGTGAGTCGTCCCAAGCGGCCATTGAAGAGAGCCTTGGCGAGGGCCTTGTGGCATCGGGCTTGGGTGCGCTGCTGAGCGAGAGGCTCTGCACGGGCAACTGGACGAGATAGGGACGGGCTCACCGACCAGAAAGCTGTGACACGTTAGTGACCTTCCCTTCCTCTTGCTCCGAGCTCTCCCCGCAGCATGCCATGTCCGCCCATTTCCCCACCTGAAATTGCACTTCGGAGGCAAGCGATGCCCAACCAATGCGTCTGCTTCACGCTGTGCTGGACGCACTTATGTACAGCGTCCAGCAGCGCAGGATCAATCGGGCACGGGATTGCCGACGACATCGAGACCTACTGGATCTCTGACCGCGTCAAGAATGTGCTATCGTAGAAGGCGTACAATGTCGGCGTGCTATCAAGTCATCCTCATTCACGACCAAACCGCGACAAGCTTCGCCGATGAGGTTAGAGAGGAAATCAAGATCGCTGCGAGCAAGCTCCTGCAACGCAAGGATCTGGTGGGTGTTGAGACGCAGATCTCAACAATCCGGGAAGGTTTACCTGTCGTGGTCGTGTATCTGGCAAGCGTAGATGGTCAGGAGGACCGATCCATCAGGGCACAGCTAGATCAAGCCCTTGATTGTATGTACCCGGTGCTTCCACTTGTTCGAGACACCGAATCGCACGATATCTACAAGCAAGTTCCCGAGGTGATCCAACACATTAATACGGCCCATTGGTCTCCAGATTCGAAAAGAACAGAGGCGGTATTAGCAGTGTTTTCGATGCTTGGACTGGCCCAACATGAGCGTAAGGTCTTCCTGTCGTACAGGCGGACTGATTCGACAGAAATCGCGATTCAAATTCATAACGAACTCGCGAAATATCGATTTGATGTCTTCCTTGACAGATTCGCGCTTCCGCCTGGATCTGACTTCCAGCAACGGCTGCGAGAAGACCTTGCGGACAAGGCATTCGTCGTATTGATCGAGAGCCCAAATATTCGTCAATCAAAATGGGTACAACACGAAGTTACTTATGCCCTCAGCAATAGAATCAGTGTAATTTCTTTGAGACCTCCAAATGTCAGTAAGCAAGACCTAATTCCAAGTCTGGATCCCGCCTTTCGACTCGACTTGAATCCAGACGAATGCCGAAATGATGGTACCCTGACATCCGCTGCATTGGATCGAATTCTTAGCAGAATACAAATCGAACACGCGGCCGCCATTCGTCGTCGTCGGGAGCAATTGCTCGGTAGCCTGAGAGAAATCTTGCGAATGAAGGGTGGATATAAGTCTGTGTTGCCTGTGGAGGACAGGGCCATCACGGCAATGACTTCGAACGGATTGGAAATCTTCCTCGCGACTCCCAGGGTGCCACGGCCAGCCGATCTGTTCGCGGTCCACCGCCTTCATGGGTCCTTGTGCTCGGCAGGGCAGAAGGGATGTATCCCAATTTCTCGAACAGTAGTACACGAAGTCGACCATATTTTGTCTACAAGAAAGGAGTTGTTGGAATGGATCAGCAAGAGTGGAGGGGTGAAGATCAGAACGCTTCGCCAGTTCATGCCGTGACTAACAGTGGACAGCTCTTCGGTCGCCACGTATTCCTCTCTGCGAGTTTCCCATCTGGCAAGAGGGCAGTAGCGGTGTCCCCATTCGATGCAGCCGGTATCGCTGATGCCGTTTCTGCCGTCGTCCGTGCAGTTCTTTCGAATGGGGGCAAGCTCTTGTTTGGAGGGCACCCTACGATCTCGCCACTCGTACTAATGATTGCGCAGGAGCTCCAGGTCCAAGATGCCGTGGATATCTTTCAGTCAGAATTCTTCAAGAAAGAAGTCCCGGAGGAAACAGACCTCCTCCAAAGTTGTGGATTTGGCAAGATCTACTGGACAGAAAACCTGCAATATAGAGCGTCTAGTCTAGATCGAATGCGCCGTACAATGCTAGGAGAATTTGCGAACAATTTAGCGGGTTCTGTGTTTGTTGGCGGGATGGACGGGATTACCGACGAGTACAATCTGGTTGGTGAATTTAGGATCCCTAGGATCCCGATTTCAGGCCCGGGCGGAGCAGCAGCCAAGTTGACCAAAGACACCAAGGACGAATGTATTCTCGGGCATCTGAAGGACTACATACACACGAAACACTACCCATTCTTGGCATCTTTAATCGTAGAGAAATTGTCAGCGATTATATCGGAAGATCTCGACCGCCTCAGATTCTAGAATCCGAGAGTCTTGTCTGACAGAATGCAAAAACTGTCTTGTTGTGAAGTCTAAGAGAATAGACAGGCACCAATCCAGTTTGATTCCACGGAGACTCAGTGCCATTATAATACGGGTTATCTGGGTTGTTTGACGAGTTTGAATTCGTGTGATTTCTCAGACTTTTCGAACGCATTCTCGATAACTATCGAAGGATTCGCAAGAAATTCATTCTCGTCGAGTATCGAGAAATAAGATGCAGATAGGCGATCATAAGTCTTACAGTGGGAACAGGAATAGGCTTTTCCATGCAGATTGAATCTGTTCTCATAGATGATCGGATAGAGAACATGACTCTTGATGTACCGCACTTGGCATCCGTCAGCACGAGATTCAGATCTGACTAGCCAACTGTAGTCTCCATTCACGGCTTGGACTACGCCAACCAAGCCGTTTGTCTTGGATGTGCGGTCTTTCCGTGTAATTTCTTTCAAGCAGTACTCGATTTCCCAATTGATCCACTTACTACGCATCATTTTAGGGGAAAGGACGACTATTGTCACTGAGGTTCCGTACATCATGTTCGAGAGATTTTGCTTGATTGTAGAAGTCGCGTTGTCGGTTAGATCTGGAGAGTCTGCGGTTTCCCCTTGATAGTAGATGGCATCACCCCCAAGGGCCTCAAGAATTGCATCACGCAGATCCCGTGCTTCGCTGTACTTGTAGGAAATGAAAGTCTTGTGTGTCATGTGCTGATTCTCTGTCTTGTCGTCGACCGCGCAAGCCTATGCAGGGTGTGCCGTTGGCTGGGCAACATTTCTCGTTGTACGCGATACGTTCGCTGCATCTGCGTTGCTCTCGAGCCGGGCCATTGGCCCAGACTGTTGACTACAAACTGTCGGGATGGGGCGCGTTGCACATTGGAAGTTCAGGGGCGATACGCAGCAACGTGCGGCCGTACAGCCTCCACCCGGTTGGCTATCCCCGCGCTCTGATTGCCTTGTGCTTGGCGGATTGTACGCTCCCGATCGACCTGACGGACTTTGGCAGAGCGCTGCAACATCCAGCTCGGCTGCGATTGGGCGCCCTCTCCCCTGCGGAGCCTGACAGCGCCGCTGCGTAGCGCCTGCTGGCGACGTCGACAGCGGCACAAGTCTCGCAAGTTCGCGTCGCTGGCAAGCCTTGTAGAATCATCCCTGCATGTTGCGAGTCAGCTTCGCACAGGGGCCGACAATTCCGCTCATCGAGAAGTCGATCGGTGAAGTCTTCGACGAGACCGTCGCCCGGCACTCGAGCAAGGATGCGATCATCTCCTGTCACCAAGGCGTGCGACTCACGTATGCCGGTCTTCAGACGGCCGTGGACCAGGTCGCGGCCGGGCTGTGAGGGCTCGGGATTCAGCCGGGTGATCGGGTCGGCATGTGGGCCTCGAGCTGAGTCGAGTGGGTCTTCCTGCAACTGGCGACCGCCCGGATCGGGGCCGTCCTGGTGAATGTCAATCCGGCCTCTCGGGTCCGCGAGCTGGCGTACATCCTGGACGCTCTGACATCCAGGCCATCTTCCTGCATGAGCGGGATGCTCGTGTGCACAACGCCGACCTGCTGGAAGAGGCCAAGCGCGGGAGCGATCACTTGTTGCGCGCTTCCGTCCTGTTGGGTTCCGCGAAGTGGGACCGCCTGCTCAGTGGCGGGGTGGCTCCCGCTGCCGGACCGCGAGACAGGCACGATGTGGTCAGCATCCAGTACACCTTAGTTAGCAGGCTGGTCAGATGCGCTGATGCTAGATGCAGATCCAAGCTGTCCATGATCTGGACCCAAAGAGCTTGGCTGCTTACTTGACTTCGAGGAATAGCCTTGCGATAATCGGGGCATGATTCGCATACTTGCGGCGCTGTTGCTGCTGCCGGCCTTGACCTTGGGCCAGCTATCGCTACCGACGGCGGAGGAACTCCAGCTGTGGGCAGAGAAACGCATAGAACGTTTCCAGTTGTACAACGCTTGCCGTCCGCTGCAGGTGGTGGTCGAAGACTTGGACGATGATGCCAAGAAGATCGGCCTCTCGGAGCAGCGCGTCCATACAGCCGTGGAAGCCAGATTGTGGGCTGCCAGACTGTACACCAAGTCCTACCAAGAAGCTGATTGGGCCAGTCTGTACGTCAACATCAACGTAGTTAGCAGCGCCTTCAACATCAACGTCAAGTACCGCAAGCGGACTACCGACAAGTACGGTGAGGGCGGAAGGGCCATGACATGGAGTACTGGCGGCACCGGAACGCACGGGCGGGATGCAGACGACGTCCTGTCGGGTCTGTCAGAGCATGTGGACATCTTCCTTGCCGCATATCTGCGAGCGAACGAAGACGCTTGCGACTAGCGCCAGAATGGCCCATAGTTGGCCGTAAAGCGACCTTTCTTCGGCTTCGGTGGCACCCAAAAAAGCTACCCGGTTGACGATCCTAATTCGTAACTGCCCAGGTACTTTGGGGCTCGGAGAAGGATCAGCAGGGGGAGGGGCGCTTGACTTTTGGGCGGAGAAGGCGTAGGATGAAGTCCTTTCCGGAAGCCGAGGCCGTAGCGAGCCAGCCGCAGCCTCAGGCCAAGCCGGAGCCGAGGCCGGGTCATGCGGGGGCAGCGCACCAAGAGCAAGTCCCGTCTGCTGCACTGGCAGGCGGAGAGGACTCGTCTGCAGGCCAAGCTCGGTCAGTTGCAAGCCGAAGTCACCCGCTTGCAGGCGAAGGACGCCCAGTGGCAAGCGAAAGAAGGCCAGTGGCAGGCTGAGCGAAAGCAGTTGACGCAGCAGTCGCGGCGGAGCTTGGGCCTGAACAGCAGCAACAGCGGGAAACCCCCGTCGAGCGATGGGCTGGCGAAACCGCCGGCCAGCCAGCGGACCCGCAGCCAGCGGCGGCGCAGCGTGGGTCAGAAAGGGCACCGGGGCACGACGCTGCACCAGACGGACAACCCGGACCGGATTCAGGAGCACTTTCCGCAAGCCTGCAGCGGGTGCGGCAAAGCCCTGAGGCGGGCGGATGTGGACGGGGAGGCGAAGCGGCGGCAGGTCTTTGATCTTCCGGAACCCAAGCCGGAAGTGACCGAGCATCGAGCGTTGGCCTGTCGCTGCCGGCGCTGCGGGCTCTCGACCCGGGCCGCCTTTCCGGAGGACGTGACGGCCCCGGTCCAGTACGGGCCGCGCCTGGTGGCCACGGCGATCTACTTGCAGAACGCCCACTTCCTGCCCGAGGAGCGGCTGACCCAGATCCTGCGGGACCTGTTCGGTGTGAGCCTGTGCCCCGGCACCCTGAACAACCTGCGCCGCCGGGCGGCGGAGGCCTGGGAGCCCTTCGTCGAGCGGATCCGGGAGCACCTCATCGGTTGTCCCGGGGTGAAGCACCTCGACGAGACCGGTTTCCGGGTGGCGGGACGGGGACAGTGGCTGCATGGACTGAGCAATCAGCTGCTGACCTACTACCGCATCAGTGAGAAGCGGGGCGGGGTGTTGGCGGGGCTGCGAGGGATCCTGGTGCACGATCACTGGGCTCCCTACTTCCAGGTGCCGGATGGGCTGCACGCACTGTGCAACGCCCATCATTTGCGCGAGTTAGAGGCCTTGGTGAAGATCGACGGGTAAGCCTGGGCCGGGCGGATGCAGCGTTTTCTGCGGGCGGCCAGGCGGGTGGCGGAGTGGGCCCGCAAACGGGGCGAGGTGGTGCCGCCCCAGCTGTTGGAGCGGATGGAGAGCCGCTATGACGAGTTGGTGCAGGAGGCCCTGGACTATCACAGCGGGCTGCCGCCGTTGCCGACCGGCCGGCGGGGCCGCCCGAAACGTCGGCCCGGCCATAATCTGGCCTTGCGGCTGGAACGGAGACGCGCCTGGGTGTTGCATTTCCTGTTCGATTTGAGTGTGCCGTTCACGAACAACTTGGGGGAGCGGGACTTGCGCATGATGAAGCTGCTGAGGAAGATCTCGGGAGGGTTCCGTTCGCTGCAAGGGGCGCGGGAGTTCGTCACGCTACGCAGTGTGCTGTCGACGGCGCGCAAGCAGGGGCTGAAGCCGATCGAGACCCTGCTCGAGGGGCCGGCGGCCCTGCTTGCGCGGGTGGGCTTGGCCCCGAGCCTCCCGCCCAGCGGGCAGTAGACGGCCTGCGACGGCAGCCGGTCTCCGCCACGCGTCGCACGGTGCGCACGTCACAACACAAGCCCTGCTAAAAATGCGAACTCAGGCCGAGAACCTGGGTAGTTAGTGTCTGCCAGAAAACCCTTTTGGGGCCCGATGTCTCGATCGAAGGCGAAAACAATATCGATGACAAATGGTTGGATTAGGCCTGATTTGGTTCCTCTGAATGCCTGTCATCTCACCTCAAGGGTGCATTTGCACCCGTTCTGAGAGCTCTCAACTGCCGCCTTGGCCGATCAGACACAGGTCCCCCTGCCGGGCCGTGGCCCGGCTCCCGGCGGGGTGCCCGAAACCGCTTCAGGCCGCGAGGCTGCACTGGGCAGCCTCGCGGTCCGCTTGCAGCAGGACCCGTCCCAGGCGGTGCAGGTTGGCCCCCAACACCGCCAGCGCCACGGTGCGCTCGAAGCCTGCCTTGCCCATCGTCCGCACCCGGTCCAGTCCGTGATGCTCCAGATGATTGATCGCCGCCTCCACCGCCGAGTGCTGCCGCCGCGCCTTCCGAAACGACTCCTCGGCCTCCCGCTCCCGCTGGGCCGCGCTCAACTTGCCCTTCGCCGGTAGCGCATTCAGATCCAGCAGCTTGTCCAGCTTGATCCGATTCTCCGGACTGTGAAAGTTGCGGTCAAAACTGCACGCCCGCAGGTCCGGGAATAACTCCTGCGTCTCCTCGATAATCGGCTCCGCGATGTCCACGTCGCCGCCTTCCCACAGCACCTTGTGGTGCAGCAGAAACTGGTGCTGGTCCTCGACTACGCAGACCGGCACTCCCAGCTCGACCGGACAGCCGGCCTTGCCCTTCGAGATCCAGCGCGTGTGCGGCTCGAAGATCGAGAACACCTTCTCCTCCTGCGGAATCTTCTCGCCTTCCAGCAGCCGCCGCTCGGACTGGTCGATCTGACGCTCTGCATGGGCAATCAAATCCTTGATTTGCTGGATCCTGGACTTCTTCATTCCTGCCTCATCCAAAGCCTTCAGACTGCTCGTGGCGCGGCGGACCAAGTCCTTGCAGGTGCGCAGGTAGGCCACCACCCGGGGACGCGTGGCCCGTCGCGTCTGGCGCACCGCATGGAACAGTGAGCGCACCCGGCGGGCCTGCTTCTGCCACTGCCGCCAGCCCGTCACGCCGTGCGGACCGGCCTGCCGCCCCAGACACTTCAGCAAACATCGCATCGCATCCCACAACAGCGAGACGTCGGTCGGATAGTGCACGTCGGTCTCGGCCACGAACGAGTCACACCGCCCGCGCAAGGCCTCCCCCGGGCTGTGCTCCAGCACCGTGTGGCCCTCCTGCACCAGAACCTTGTTGATCGCGGCCAGCAACTCCGGCGTCAGCAGGGAGACATTGTCGAGCAGGCGCTGATGCTTGTAGCGGGTCTCGTCGAACACGCCGTGGCCCAGCATCTGGCGCACCTGGTCGTGGTGATTGGCCAGATTGCGGAGCCGGTCGAAGTCCAGGTTGAGGCCCTCCTTGAGCAGCCCCAGCACCAGGATCTGCCAGAGGTCCAGCCCCGGTCGACCGACCCCCCGCTTGACGTTGGCCAGCAAGTGCTTCTCCAGCAGGCCCATCACTTGCGTGTAGACCGCAGGCGTACAGAACAGATGCTGCAAGCCGCGCAGGACCGCCGTCGTGTCGTCGCGACAATCGAGTTCGATCTCCATCTTCTCGATCGACACCTGACCGATCTGCAGTTGTCGTTGGTGAATTTCGCGCATCAGGGTTTTCCCGTCCTCTGAAGATGGGCCGTTTCTGGCCCGATTCAGCCCCCAAGCGCCTGAAAACCGCTTTCTTGGGGCCGTCAAATCACCATTATACCACTGATATCAAAAGATTTCTAGGGTTTTCTGGCAGACACTAGTTACCCTAATTCTTGACAGCCTTGGCCTTCTGTTGCCTAAGTGGTTCATGGCGGTCTGTTTAGACACGTGTCAGAGCAAGTGAATCTCAAGCGTGCAACTGGCCAAGCATATCAGTGCTCAGTAACGGACCGCGGGGTACCGGCTCCAGCCCATCCGGCCTGTAACGGGTACTGTATAGCCATAGAGGCTCTCAGGGGTGCCGGAGCAGTTGACGAAGTGGATGACTGCGAGAGATCAGCCGGTTCCATGCTCGCGGGCAGATCTAGAATCGTCAAGTGGGTAGTTCCCTCCAAGAAAGGTCAACACACCGGGTGACCTGCTCGTGCGTGGTTGGATCTCCGGTCTAGGACGGGTGCCTCGTGGTGGAGGGCAACCAGGCCATCCTCGACCTCGTCCGGGCGGGCTGCCCTGCGGGAGTTCGGCTACGGGACGCTTGTAGAGCTCGGAGAGACGGGTCAGCTCGAGGGTCTATACAGAGCGGTTGCCAGCTGCAAGTTGCCTGATTGCTGTGCGGGGCAGTCCCACCGCTTGGGCTACGGCCTGTTGGCCGAGACCGCGAGATTCGCGGGCCGAGCGCAATCGTGATCCCAGATCTTTCGCGTCTACAGTTTCCCTCCTTCCCGTCTCAATCGCTGTTTCGGGGCATCAGACGCAGTTGCGTCTGGACAAGCACCCGCCACTGTACACGGTCGGCGTTGGCAACCTCATCGACCCAGGACTCTCGCCAAGAGGCCCGGATCATCGGTAATGATGCCGTCTACGCCAAGGGACAGCAGACGCCGCATTTCGGACTCGTCGTTGACTGTCCAAGCGTAGACCTGCAGGTCCTCGTCGTGAACCTCCTCGATCAGTTCGCGCGACGCCAAGCGAAACTGCGGGATGACGAAGTCAATCGGGCTGTTGTGGCGCGACTCCTCGTCCTGTGTGCGGTTGAAAATGAACCCCAGCCGCAACTTTGGCAGAAGTTCGTGAACCTTGTTCAGCATCGCGGTGTGGAACCCGCTGACCATCACGTGCTTGGGATCCGCGTACTGCTGGATCAGTTGAACGGCGGCCGCCTCGAATCCCGGCTCCTTGAGCTCGATGTCCAGAAAGGTCCGTCCGGCGAGCGTCTTGAGGACGTCCTCGAAGAGGGGGATCTCGTAGCCGTCCGGCAATTCACGAAAGCTCTCATAGTCGTTGGACTTCACCGCAAGCCCACCGGCGACCGGGCTATGGACGACGACCAGCTGGCCGTCTCCCGACTCCCTCACATCCAGTTCCACTCCATCGGCGCCCTGCTCGAGCGCTCGCTCGAAGCTCGGGATCGTGTTCTCCGGATGCCCGTGGGCTCCTCGATGACCGATGATTCTGACTTGCTTCATGAAAATACAACCCCGGATGGCTTCCGGCACATGCGATCCGCCACTGCACAGGATGAAGTGAAAGCAGCTTCACGGGCCCAAGCGCCCGTAGCTTCCGCGACAGGCGGCATCGCGTTCCAATAGTATACAGCCGCTCCCTTGATGTAGTGTAGAGGGGCCTATGGCAGACGATCTAGAACGCCGTTCCATCCTGCAGGGTGCCGCTGCCGGTCTCGCAGCGTCCACAACTCTTGCCCAGTCCGCGTCCGCAACGCCCGTCGCGCTCAAGGACAGCTTGAAGATCACCAAGCTCGAGACATTCCTCGTGAAGCCCCGATGGCTCTTTCTCAAGATACACACGAACGCTGGCCTGATCGGTCTCGGGGAGCCGATCGTGGAGGGCAGGGCCAAGACATGCGCCGAGGCTGTCCGGGAGATGGAGCCGTACCTGATAGGCCAGGACCCGCGACGGGTTCAGCACCATTGGCAGGCGATCTATCGTCACGCGTTCTATCGGGGTGGGCCGGTGCTGACGAGCGCACTGAGCGGAGTTGAGCAGGCGATGTGGGACATTACCGGTCAGTCCTTTGGCGTGCCGGTTTACGCATTGCTGGGCGGACCGACTCGCGACCGGATCCGGCTCTACAAGGGCGGAACGACACCGGACACCATCCGTCAGGACATGGCCCAGGGGTTCACTGCGTTCAAGGTCGGGCCCTTCAAGGAGCGACCAGCCCGGATCGTGGAGAATCGTGCGTTCGTCGAGAAGGCAGCCGAGCACTTCCGAGCACTTCGGGTGGCCGCCGGCGACGAGGTCGACATCGGCATCGACTTCCACGGAGCGATCAGCCCCCAGACCGCAAAGCTGCTGATCAAGGCTCTCGAGCCTTACCAGCCGATGTTCATCGAGGAGCCGATCAACTGCCAGAATCACGACATCATGGCGGAGATTGCCCGAGGGACCCACCTGCCGATCGCCACCGGCGAGCGAGTCTTCACCAAATGGGGTTTCCGGGAGGTGCTCGAGAAAGGGGCCGCCTCGATCCTTCAGCCGGACCTGTCCCACTGCGGCGGGATCATGGAAGCCAGACTGATCGCCGGCATGGCCGAGTCCTACTATGCAGCGATCGCACCACACAATCCACTGGGACCGATCGCAACCGCGGCCTGCGTCCATCTCGATGCGACGATCCCGAACTTCATGTGCCAGGAGTTCCGTTCGCTTGGCGAGGGATACCTCAAGGAGCCGCTCCGGGCCTCGGACGGATACGTGGAACTTCCGACCAAGCCCGGCCTCGGCATTGAGATTGATGACGAGGCGATTGCCGACAAGATCGACCACGATTGGCTGAACCGGCAAACCTATGATGCGTTCGACGGCTCTGTCACGGACTGGTAGCCGTGTCCGGCAGCCCGAGCGAAAGGGAATCACCGATTTCCGGCGCGAGCGTACGATAGAGTCAAAGGAACCGTTTCAGGGCTTGCCTCGACCAAAGGTTTACATAATATATGTTATCGGAAATGTCATTCCGGCGCGTTCTGGCGGTCGTGGCACTTGCCGTGGTGGCTTCGGGCTCCGCAACGGCCGCAACGGTTCGCGGCCGTCTCGAGCCACCCGCCGACGGTGAGGCGTTGCGCCTTGTATCCGCCACCGGTGAAGTCGTGCGGCTGGTCGCTGGCGAGGGACTGGAGCGCACGCTCCGAGATCCGCAACTGGCTGGCAGGACCTGGGAGATTCGCGGAACTCGCATGGACGACGGACAGATCGAGGTGGAGAAAATTTTCACGGTCAAGTCCGGCGAGCTGCACAGGGTGACCTACTACTGCGAAATCTGTCACATCATCACCCACGAGCCGGGCCGGTGCATGTGCTGCCAGGGCGATACGGACCTGCGTGAGGTGCCGGGCGAGTGATTCGGAACGCGGGCGTGCCTCCGGCGTGAATTCTTTGCGGTACTCTGGTCGATCGTCCATGCCAGCGACTTCTTCCCGTCCCTACGCAGTCGAGCGGTCCCGCGTGGACGGTGTGGATTTCGTCCGGCTGCACGGCCCCCGGGACGTGCGGGTTTCGATTGCCCCGACCATCGGCAACAATGCGTTCGAGTTCATGGTCGGAGGCAAGAACGCTTTCTGGTTTCCCTATTCGTCCGTCGGTGAGTTCGCGGCCCAACCCGCACTGTGCGGCAACCCTTTCCTGCATCCCTGGGCCAACCGGCTCGACGAGCATGCGTTCTACGCAGGTGGCACCCGTTACGAACTCAATCGAGGACTGGGAAACTATCTGGAGGATCAGGACGGTCAGCCCATCCATGGACTGCTCGCCTTTGCGAGGCACTGGGAAGTCGCAACGGTCCATGCAGACGACCAGAGGGCCTGGGTGACGAGCCGTCTGGACTTCACCCGCTACCCGCAATGGATGGCGCAGTTCCCCTTCGCCCATGTGGTATCGATGACCTATTGCCTGTCCGGCACCCAACTGGAAATCCGGACGGACATCGAGAACCACGGAACCGAGCCGTTGCCGGTCTCGACCGGGTTTCACCCCTACGTCCGGCTCCACGACAGTCCGCGCGATTCCTGGACCATCGGGCTGGCCGCCCGCAGAGTCTGGGACCTGAACGAACAGTTCACACCTCGCGGAACCCAGTCTGATCTCCGGGACGTGCTTCCGGTCGAAGGTCGGCTCGCGCTGGGCGGCCAGTTTCTCGATCATGTCTTCGGCGACCTGCAGCGGGACGAGGACGGATGGGCACACTTCGATGTGCTTGGCGGGTGCGAACGACTGACCGTAGCCTACGGGCCGGAGTATCCCGTGGCGGTAGTCTATGCGCCGACCGGCAAGAACCGGGATTTCATCTGCTTCGAGCCCATGTCCGGCATTACCAATGCCTTCAACCTGGCCCATCGGGGGATATACCGCGATCTGCCTGTTGCAGCCCCGTCAACGACCTGGTCGGCCAAGTTCCGTATCACCGTCGAGGGGTTCTGATCCCTGGGCTTCCTTTCGCCGTTGTGGCGGCGGATTCAGCCCTCGTTCAGAACGCCAGTTGCAGGGTGAATCGGAACATTCGACCGTCGTTCAGGGTGTTGGTAATGGCCCCGAAAGTTCTGGAGGCCAGATTGATGTCCGGCTCGGCAAACTGGGGGTGGTTCAGCAGGTTCAGCGTTTCGGCGCGAATCAGGAGAGAGTCCTTTCCCGGCAGCAGGAATCGTCGTGAAAGAGCCAGGTTGGCGTTCCAGATGCCATCTTTCCGAAAAGTGTTGCGCCCCAGATTCCCGGCGGGATCAGTCGGGCGAATGAACTCGAAGGCACTCCGAGGCAGCATGGCGACAGCCGAGTCCGGGTGATTGACGACCCGACCCAGTATCGACGTATCGACCAGATTCGGGCGGTCGCTCCCGGCTCCGTCGACATTGCCCACACCAGGTGAATCGGAGCCGGATCGAACCGTGAAAGGCGTCCCGGACTTCCAGAGGACAACGGTGCTTCCCTGCCACCCCCCCAACACCGGCCGGATGATCCGCGGTAAGGTCCGCCTTCCAGGTATGGCGTAGGTGACGTTCGCGAAAACGGCGTGCGGCTGATCGAAATCGCTCGCTCCCTTCATGTAGCTCCAGACGTCGGACTCGGTTGGACTACGGGCGTTCCGGCCGTCGCGCCCCATGGCCGTGTTGGTGTAGTCGGAGGCCAAGTCTATAGCCTTGCTGAACCAGTACGAGAATTCGACGTTGAGGCCTGCCAGGTCGGGAATCCGGAACGTCGCCTTGGCCGCGTCGAAGTAGCCGATCGACCCGTTTACCACTTGCAGGACATCGAAATACCGCGGGTCGGCTCTCCGCAGGTTGATCGTGCGCGTTGTCTGGTCAATGCCTTCGACGGGTCGGGCCCGGTTGTTGTATCGCTGATTCAGAAGGCGATGGGAACGACTGCCGACGTAGCCGAGTGTGAGGGTCCAGTCCGATCCAGGCTCCATGGTCCACGAGAGGTTGTACTGGTGTGAGTACGGCGTGGATAGCTCCGGGTCAAGGCTGAAGCGGCTGCTTCGAGCATTCGGCACCAAACTGGACAACGGTTGACCCTGCAGGGACTCGATCAGGTCCGGGGCGTTCACCACCACTGCCAGCACACCCGGCACGTTGAATCTCGCCTGCATGAACGTAGCATTGAAAATCTCCCCGTAGTGGAGGCCATACGCGCCCCGCACCACGCCCCACCATCTCCCGGGACCGTAGGCGAAGCCCAACACCGGCGCAAAGTTGTTGAAATCATTATCGTAGGCGATTTGAGTGAGCCCGTCGACCTCGTTCGGCCGAACCACCGGCTCGTATCGCAGTCCGAGCTCGATGGTCAGCGCCGGGGACACCTTCCAGCCGTCCCGCAGGTAAGCCAGGAACGATCGGTCACGAAACCCCCGGTGGGCGTTGCCAACGGCGAAACGGTACTGACTCGGGGTCCCGGCCAGCAGGTTCTCCACCGCGTTCCGGCCGAAGTCTGCCCGGAAACTGAACGTCCCCCTGTGGTCATTGCTCTCAAACCCGTTGACCTGCTTGCGAACGGTCTCGACACCCATCGAGAGCTCGTGGTTCCCTTGGCTCCTAGTCGCCCGTCCGCCGAACCGATAACTGTTCTGGACGCGGTCGATGGGTATGTTGCTGCTCGGGCCGATGGACTGCAGGATCCTGCTGAACAGGTAAAACACGCCCAGCGAGGTTTCTTCCGGTACGAGGAGTGACCCGGTTCGGTCATAAGCGGCGGTCAGGTAGACGGTCGTGAAAGGGCTCCACGAACGATTCCATGTCGCGCGGACGCTATGGTTCCTGGTCGTCGTGTCGGGATTTTGGCCGCCGACCAGCTGGAACGCCTCGACCTGCTGCAGGGTGACGTTGTACCGCAGCGAGAGCCTGCCGTCGACCAAGGACTGGTCCAGCGAGCCGCCGGCCCGTTCGTTGCGGATTTTCTGGGCCGCATTGGTATTCAATGCCCGCTCATTGATGTCTGTGCGATTGGGTAGCTCCGCAGGGTATGCGCCGATCACCTGCTCGACGACCGCCCGTCTGGCGGGATCCGTCGTCGTGGGGATCCGTTCATCGGCTGCCGGCACGAGGACATTGCCGTTCACCTGACCCAGCAGGCGCCGCTGACTCATCTGCACGGCAAGGGCCGAGCCTGTCCAAAGTGGAGCACCGAACCGGAAGCCGTAGTCATTCGTTCGAGCAGGCTTCACGTCTCCAACCTGAAAAAAGGACCGCGAGGCCAGTGCGCTGTTCTGGTGACTCCAGGAAAGTTCACCATGGAGATTGCTCCGTGTCGTTCGCGACAAGTGCAAATCAGCCTTCGGCGCTCCGCCGTATTCCAGGCCGAAATAGGATTGCTCGACCCGGAAACTCTCGATTATCGTGGCGGTTGCCCCCATGCGGCGAAGCAACTCCTTGAGAACGTTGTTATCAATCAGCGTGAGCTGAACGTTCTCATTCCGTTGGGCCTCGCCCGACCCCGAGTCCACCTCCCCCAGAAGGTTGAGTCGGGTGCGCTCACCCT
The DNA here is from genome assembly GCA_965205085.1 of Bryobacterales bacterium. Taxonomy (GTDB): domain Bacteria; phylum Acidobacteriota; class Terriglobia; order Bryobacterales; family UBA6623; genus VXMF01. The sequence continues at coordinate 974,423 of OZ242039.1, forward strand.
GCCGGGGGACGTCCGGCACAACCGTCGCCTCGGTTTGGGCGGCCGGCGCGGGCTCTCCGCCTGCCGGATCTGCATCCGGGGCCGGCTGCTGCGCGGTGGCTATCGATGCGCCCGCGCACAGCAGCACGAAGGAAAGTAAGACCGCTCCCACTATCGTCGACCCGCCAAGCCGGATGGCGTGTCCCGCCAACCCTAGCCTGATCCCCCTAGACTATGACAATGATGACACGTCGGCGATGGCTGCAGACAATGCCGTGGGCAGGAATTTGAACGGAAACCGCTCTCGACCTCCGTGGCTGACGGTAGGTCAGGAACGCCGACAGCACCTCGGTCCTTGCGCTGGCCCGCCAATGTCCACCGACAATCACCTGTGCCTCGGCACAGCACGATCCCGACCCGCGGCGCTGGGACTCCAACCCTACTCAGGGGACCGCTTGCATTGCCGGAGGTTGGCTCTCCCGCCTCAACTGCCTGGCAAAGACCCTTTCATGCACACGGTCCGCTCGGTCTCTTCCGCCAGCTTGAGGGTAACCACTGGCTGCATTCCATCACAGCTCACCCGGGAAGCAGTGCACCAAAGTGGCAACTGTCCGCCGACCCGGGTGCCCGACCCGGCGGTTGCAAACCGCATCCTCCATCATGTTGCAATGGCGGTGTCCTCCGTGCCCGTGCCCTGCCCGCCTTCGTGGCCGAAGAAACTGCCTTGGTGGGATATGACTTCCACAACGGCCTCCAGCCTGCACACGCACGCCGATGTACGCCTACGGGGCGTGAATCGGCAGATCACACTGCCGATTCACGCCCCCGATTCAGTGTCCGTCTACCCGGGAACTTCCGTACCTTAGTCGGCGTCCACCGATCCAACCGAACTGGAAACGGTCGGATACTGCGCCGTTGTAGGTCGCGGTCCCACCGCAGTGGGCTGGTCCGCTGGCAAGCCCAATCCCGACGGCCCGACGCCCTCGCCGCCCGGCCAGGAAGCGGGACTGTCGACATAGCCCGGAATCTCGCTCAGGTATTCCACCTCAGGGACGATCTCGTCCGGCTGACCCTCGCCAGCGATCTTCACCCGCTGATACAACTCCAGCCCGGTTCCGGCCGGAATCAGGCGACCGACAATGACGTTTTCCTTCAGCCCGAGCAAGTCGTCCACCCGCCCGGCAACCGAAGCCTCTGTCAATACTCTCGTCGTTAGCTGGAACGATGCCGCAGACACGAAGGAATCCGTGGAAAGTGATGCCTTGGTAATGCCCATCAGCAGGGGGCGTCCCCGAGCCGGCTCGAGCTGTCGGCCATCCCCGGAACTCCCCTGGGTGCCTCCGAGGGGGTCGTCTGCACCACCTGTCTCCGGGGTGCCGCCATCGTTCGATTCTTCGATTTCTCGGTTGGCCTTCTGGAAGCGGAAACGGTCAACGACCTCGTCGACCAGGAAGTCGGTGTCCCCCACATCCTCCACCTTCACCCAACGCATCATCTGTCGCACGATCACTTCCAGGTGCTTGTCGTTGATGCCCACACCCTGAACCCGATACACGGCCTGAATCTCGTTCACCAGGTAGCGCTGCAACTCGGTCTCGCCCAATACGTTCAGAATGTCGTGAGGATCCCGGGGCCCGTCCATCAGCGCCTCCCCTGCCTTCACCCACTCTCCATCCCGCACGTTGATGTGGGCCCCTCGCGGTATCGCGTATTCCCGCGACAGCGCTTCATCCGTTGAGCCCGCTTCGGCCTCGACCGTGATCTTGCGGTGTCTCCGGCTCAACTCGCCGTACCGCACCGTCCCATCAATCTCGGAGATTACCGCCGGCTCGGTCGGGCATCGTGCCTCGAACAGTTCCACGACCCTGGGCAGACCGCCCGTAATGTCCTTTGTCTTCGTCGTCTCCCGCGGGATCTTCGCCAGTACACCCCCCGCATGCACCGCATCGCCGTCACGTACCATCAGATGTGCGTTCGTCGGCACCAGATAGGTCCGCCGAACCTCTCCGGCCTCGTCCCGAATCTCGATGCGCGGCTCCCGTTTCGCGTCCGGGGAGTCCGTCACAACCCACTGCGACATCCCCGAGACCTCGTCAACCTGCTGGTGCAGCGTCACCCCCTCCTGCAGGTCGTGGAAATGACATCGCCCTTCCGACTCGGTCAGGATCGAGAATGTGAACGGATCCCATTCCAGCAGCAGCTGTCCGCGCTCCACCTCCTCTCCGTCCCCCACCCTCAGCTTGGCACCGTACATCACCTGGTACCGCTCTCGTTCACGCCCCTTCGCGTCCTGCACAGCCAGAACCCCGTTCCGGTTCATCGCCACCAGGCCGCCCTCGCGGTCCCGCACCGCATTCACCCCCACGTACTTCGCGTACCCGTCCGATTTCGACTCCTGCCGTGACTCCTGGCCCACGCGGGTGGCTGTGCCGCCCACATGGAACGTCCGCATCGTCAACTGCGTGCCCGGCTCGCCGATCGACTGTGCGGCGATGATCCCCACCGCCTCACCCCGCTCCACCAGGCGACCCGTCGCCAGGTTCCTCCCGTAGCACAACTGGCATACCCCGCGCTCGGTCTCGCACGTCAGCACTGATCGAATCTTGACCCGCTCCACTCCCGCAGCCTCGATCTGCGCCGCCAAGTCCTCGGAAACCTCCTGCCTCGCTTCCGCCAGGGTCACCCCTTCGTAGTCACGCACCTCCTCGGCCACCACGCGACCGACGATCCGGTCCCGGAGCGGCTCCCGAATCTCGCCCGACTCGACGAGTGCCTCCACCATGATTCCCTGCCCCGTGCCGCAGTCCTCCTCGGTTACGATCACGTCCTGCGCCACGTCTACCAGCCGTCGCGTCAGATACCCCGAATCGGCCGTCTTCAACGCAGTGTCCGCCAGCCCCTTCCTCGCGCCGTGCGTCGAGATGAAGTACTGCAGGACGTTCAGCCCCTCCCGGAAATTCGCCGTGATCGGAGTCTCGATGATCTCGCCGGACGGCTTCGCCATCAGGCCCCGCATTCCCGACAGCTGTCGGATCTGCTGCTCCGATCCCCTCGCCCCGGAATCCGCCATCACGAAGATCGGGTTCAAGCTCCCGCTCGATTGCATGTCCGAAAACATCTCGTCCGAGACTCGGTCCGTCAGCTTCGACCAGATCTCGATGATCTTGTTGTATCGCTCCCCGTGCGTGATCGCTCCATCCAGATACTGCTGCTCAACCCTCATCACCTCCTTCTGTGCGTCACCCACCAACTGGTCCTTCTGCTCCGGCACCACCATGTCATCGATCCCGATCGACATGCCCGACCGGGTCGCGTAAAAGAAACCCAGATCCTTGAGTTCGTCCAGCATCCCGACCGTCTTCTCCCGCCCGAGCTGCAGATAGCAGTACGACTCCAGGTCCGTCAACCCCCGCTTCTTCAGCAACCCGTTCACGTACGGCATCTCCACCGGCAGATGGTCGTTCAGTATCGCCCGGCCCACCGTCGTCTCAACATGCTGGCGACGGTAATGCACCGGCTCGGTCTGGCTCAGCCTGTTGCCCCTCTGCCGCGGGAGAAAGTAGTGGGTGCCCTCCTGGTAGTGCACCGGCTCGGTCTGGCTTAGTCTTTGGCCTCCCGAGATCGTCGAGATCGTCAGGTCAATCACTGGCCCGCTGTGCAACAACCGGATCGGCGTCTGGGTCTCCACCTCCCCCACCTCATACGCCAGCAGCACCTCCCTCACCGATCCGAACTCCCGTCCTTCGCCGCGCGCACCCGGCCGTTCCTTCGTCAAGTAATACACCCCCAGCACCATGTCCTGCGAAGGGGTCGCGATGGGGGACCCGTTCGCGGGCGACAGGATGTTGTTCGTGCTCAGCATCAGTACCTGGGCCTCCACCTGCGCCTCCGGAGAGAGCGGAACATGGACCGCCATCTGGTCCCCGTCGAAATCCGCATTGAAAGCCGTGCAGGCCAAGGGGTGGATCTTGATCGCCTTGCCCTCCACCAACACCGGCTCGAATGCCTGAATGCCCAGCCGGTGCAGCGTTGGCGCCCGGTTCAGCAGTACCGGGTGGTCCTGGATCACATCTTCCAGGATGTCCCACACCACCGGCTCCTGGGCCTCGACCATCTCCTTGGCCTGCTTGATGGTCGTGCACAGGCCCCGCTGCTCCAGCCGCTGATAGATGAATGGCTTGAACAGCTCCAGTGCCATCTGTTTCGGCAGCCCGCATTGGTGGAGCTTGAGATCCGGCCCGACCACGATGACTGACCGACCCGAATAGTCCACCCGCTTGCCCAGCAGGTTCTGGCGGAACCGCCCGGTCTTGCCCTTCAGTGTGTCGGCCAACGACTTCAGCGGCCGATTGCTTGATCCCTTCAAAGGGTGCCCGCGCCTCCCGTTGTCGAAGAGTGCGTCCACCGCCTCTTGCAACATCCGCTTCTCGTTGCGCACGATCACGTCCGGTGCCCGGAGATCCATCAGCTTGCGCAGTCGGTTGTTGCGATTGATCACTCGCCGGTACAGCTCGTTCAGGTCCGACGTGGCGAGCCGACCACCGTCCAGTTGCACCAGCGGCCGCAGCTCCGGCGGCAACACGGGCAGGACATTGAGAATCATCCACTCCGGCCGATTGCCCGACTTGCGGAACGCCTCGACGATCCTGAGCCGCTTGGCGTGCTTGACCTTTTTCTGGACCGAATTCTCGGACCGCATCAAATCGCGCAAACGGCCGGAAAGTTCGGACAGATCAATGCCGCGGAGCAGTTCCTGGATGCCTTCGGCCCCCATCAGGGCACGGAACTCGACATCGGCTTCGAATTCCAGATCGCGCTTGCGACCCTCGCTGAGCACCTCCCCGACCCCCACGGTCTCTGGCTCGTCCGACTCCACCACCACATAGGCCTCGTAATACAGGATGCGCTCCAGATCGCGCATCGCCATGTCGAGCAGCAGCCCGATATGGCTGGGCAGCACCTTGAGATACCAGACGTGGGAGCACGGTGCCGCCAGCTCAATGTGACCCATGCGTTCCCGCCGGACCCGGCTCAACGTAACTTCGGTTCCGCACTTCTCGCAGATCACTCCACGGTGCTTCATGCGCTTGTACTTGCCGCACAGGCACTCCCAGTCCGTGGTTGGACCGAAGATCGACGTGCAGAACAGCCCGTCCCGCTCAGGCTTGTGCGTGCGGTAGTTGATCGTCTCCGGCTTCATCACCTCGCCGAACGACCAGCTGCGCACCTTCTCCGGGGAGGCCAGGCCGATCTTGATCGAGTCGAAGTCGCTCGTGAGCGGCCCGGGATTGAATTCCCTCGTATCGTACATTGCTGTCTCCCGAACTCTGGTTCCGCCGAATGACCCGCGGAACCGAAAAAGTACTGTCGCCCCTCTTGCAGAGCATCTCGTTAGTCCGCCGCCAACGCCGTCTCGATCATGTCTATCATGTCTCCCTGGACCAGTTCAACATCCAGACACAGCGCCTGCAGTTCGCGAATCAGCACATTGAAGGACTCCGGAACCCCGGGCTCCATCACGGATTCGCCTTTGACGATGGATTCGTAGATCCTGGACCGTCCGTACACGTCGTCGGACTTGGCCGTCAGCAACTCCTGCAGGATGTGCGCCGCCCCGTAGGCCTCGAGCGCCCACACCTCCATCTCGCCGAACCGCTGGCCGCCAAACTGCGCCTTGCCCCCGAGTGGCTGCTGCGTGATGAGTGAGTACGGTCCGATCGAACGGGCGTGAATCTTGTCGTCGACGAGATGATTCAGCTTCAGCATGTAGATGATGCCGACCGTCACCTCCTGCTCGAACGGCTCACCCGTGATGCCGTCGTAGAGCCTGGTCTTGCCGGATGTCGGCAGACCCGCCCTGGTCAGGTGTTCCTTGATGAGCTTCTCGCCCGGCCCCTCGAAAACTGGCGACGCAAACTTCATGCCCAGGGCGTAGCCCGCCCAGCCGAGGTGGGTCTCGAGGATCTGCCCCACGTTCATTCGCGATGGCACACCCAGCGGATTCAGGACAATCTCGACGGGGGTGCCGTCCGGCAGGAATGGCATGTCCTCCTCGGGCAGTACCCTCGCGATCACTCCCTTGTTCCCGTGTCGCCCTGCCATCTTGTCGCCAGCCGAGAGCTTCCGCTTCATCGCGATGTAAACCTTGACCGCCTTGATCACACCGGGAGGCAACTCGTCCCCCTTCTTCAATTTCTCGGCCTTCTCAGCGGCCACCTTCTCGATCACCTTGATCTGCCGGATGGTCAATTCCTCGATCGAGTCGATGTCACCGGACAGGTCGGGGACCGGCTCGGACCGGCCATCCGCCCATCCCAGCCGGATCCGCTTGAGATCGCGAGCCAGCATGCGGTCGAAGTGGTCGCGCACGAGAGTGTCGCCGGCCTGGACAAGTCGTCTGTTCGTCTTGTCGTCGTGGAAGTCCGCCGCGGCGACCAGCCCCCCGAACAGCGCCTCGAGCCGCTCGGACCGCTGGTCGAACAGGATGCGCTTCTCGTCCTCCAGGTTGCGGCGCAAGCGCTCCACCTCGCTCGCCTCAACCGCCAGCGCCCGCTCATCCTTTTCCGTGCCCTTGCGCGAAAATACCCTTGCGCCCACCACCGTCCCCGACACACCCGGCGGACACCGCAGCGAGGCATCCTTCACGTCTCCCGCCTTGTCACCGAAGATCGCCCTCAACAGCTTCTCCTCGGGCGTGAGCTGGACATCTCCCTTCGGCACGACCTTTCCGACAAGGATGTCGTCCGGGGTGACTTGCGCCCCGATGCGAATCACCCCGCTTTCGTCCAGATTCTTCAGGTGGCTGTCCGAAATGTTGGGGATGTCGCGTGTCAGTTCTTCCGGGCCGAGCTTCGTCTCGCGGGCCTCGACCTCGAATACCTCGATATGCAGCGAGGTGTAGTAATCCTCCTTGACCAGCTTCTCACTGACGAGGATTGCGTCATCGAAGTTGTAGCCGCGCCAGGGCATGAAGGCGACAAACACGTTGCGCCCCAATGCGAGCTCCCCCCTGTCCGTACAGGGACCGTCAGCCAGCACCTGCCCGCTCTCGACATGCTCGCCCACCCGAACGATGGATTTCTGGTTGATGCACGTGTTCTGGTTCGAACGGCGAAACTTCATCAGCTGGTAGATGTCGGCCCCGACCTCGCGCGAGATCTGCTCTTCGTGCCCCGTGTCCTCGACGCGAACAATGATCCGCTCGGAGTCAACGGAGTCGACCACGCCGCTCCGCTTGCAGAGCACGACCGCTCCGGAGTCCCGCGCCGTGATGCGCTCCATGCCTGTACCCACGATCGGCGATTCGGCCCGGAGCAGCGGGACGGCCTGTCTTTGCATGTTGGAACCCATCAGGGCCCGGTTCGCATCGTCGTTCTCGAGGAACGGAATCAGGCTCGCCGCCACCGAAACCAGTTGCTTGGGACTCACGTCCACGTACTGGATTTCCGCCCGGCGCTTGATCTGAAAGTCCCCCGCAACACGACAATTAGCAAACTCCAGCACGATCTGGCCGGACTCGTCGATGGGTATGTTCGCCTGGGCAATCACGTATTGATCCTCCTCCCAGGCCGACAGGTAGGAGCAGAACGTCTCCCACTTGGCCCGGGCCGCGTGGTCCAGACACGACCCGTTGACCTCGACGGCTTCCTCGAGCCGCACGACCTCGCCGGTCTTGAAGCGCGTGTCCCCTGCGTACGTGATCCGCACCTCCTCGACGACGCGGCCGTTCTCCACCCTCCTGTACGGGCTCTCGATAAAGCCGTACTCGTTGATGCGGGCGAAACACGACAGCGAACTGATCAGTCCGATGTTCGGGCCTTCGGGCGTCTCGATCGGGCAAATCCGACCGTAGTGGGTCGTGTGGACATCGCGGACGTCGAACCCGGCCCGTTCCCGCGAGAGTCCGCCCGGACCCAGGACTGAAAGCCTCCTCTTGTGCGTGATTTCCGAAAGCGGGTTGATCTGGTCCATGAACTGCGAAAGCTGCGACGAACCGAAGAACTCCCGCACCGCCGCCATCACCGGCTTCGCATTGATCAGGTCATGAGGCATGGCACTGGCCATATCCTGGTAAGTCGTCATGCGCTCCTTCATCGCCCGCTCCATCCGGATCAGGCCGATACGGAACTGGTTCTCCATCAGTTCCCCGACCGCCCTCACGCGACGATTGCCAAGATGATCGATGTCGTCCGTGGAGCCGACCTTCCGGCGAAGCTGGAACAGGTACTGGATCGTGGCGTAGAAGTCCGACGCATCGAGGACCCTCTGGTCCAGCGAGGTGGCATCGGCCTCCCCGTGAAGCTTGATATTGAACTTCATCCGTCCGACTCTCGACAAATCGTACTTGCGGCGGTCGAAGAACATCCCGTGGAACAGATCCCGCGCCGTTTCCTTCGTGGGAGGGTCCCCGGGCCGCAGCTTGCGGTAAATCTCGAGCAGTGCCTCGTCCTGGGTCTTGACCGAGTCCTTGCGCAGCGTCTCGGAGAGCACCACGCCGCATTCATCAGCCTCGGGAAAGATCACGCTGAATTCGGCGACCCCGGCCTCCATGATCTTGTCGAGCGCACCCTTTGCCACGTGGGCATTCGCCTCGCAGTGACCGATCACTTCGCCGCTGTCGGCGTCGAAGAGGTCGTCAGCAAAAACCGCCTCGGACAAGTCCTCGGTCGAGCACGGGAGCCACTCGATTCCCGCCTCCTTGAACTGGGTCAGTAGCCTCGGGTTGACCTTGCGTCCCTTGCGTCCGAGGGTCCGACCGTCCGACCGGACCTCTCCTGCCAGGCGCGTGCCGAGCAGATTCTCGGTGACCTGCCGCTCCAAAACCCCCGACTTGTTCACGCGAATCCGGTCGACCTTGTAGAACTGCCTCAGGATCTGCGTATCGCCCTTGAGCCCCAGTGCGCGCAGGAAAATCGTGCCCAAGAACTTCCGCTTGCGGTCGATCCGGACGTAGAGCAGGTTCTTGTGGTCATACTCGAACTCCACCCAGCTGCCGCGGTAGGGAATGATCTTGCCCAGGAAGTAGGTCCGGTTGGAGGATTCGAAGAAAACGCCCGGCGAGCGATGCAACTGCGAGACGATGACCCGTTCGGTGCCACTGATGATGAACGTGCCCTGGTCGGTCATCAGCGGAATGTCCCCGAAGAAAACCTCCTGTTCCTTGATGTCCCGGATCTCCTTGCGGTCGGCCCTCTGCTCTTTCTCGAAGACCGTCAGCTTGATCGTTACCTTCAGTGGTGCCGAGTATGTCATCCCGCGTTCCTGGCACTCGTCGACGTCGTACTTGAGTTTCAGGCCGACCGGGTCTCCGCATCGCTGGCAGAATGTGACACTGTTCCCGGTCAGGGTGCCGCAATGCTTGCAAAGCAGCTGCGGAGGCCCTTTGGGGTCGCTCTGGATGGTCTGGTGACAGCGTTCACAGCGGGTGCGCAGGTGATGGAGGCCGCTGAGATTGCCGCACTTGCACTCCCAGTCGCCAATCGAGTAGCTGACGAACTCGAGGGAACTCATGTCCCGGAAGTCTGCAATTGGGAACACGGACTGGAACACGGCCTCGAGTCCGGTCTCGTCTCGCTCGCCAGGTAGCAGATCCATCTGCAGGAAGCGCTGGTAGGACTCCTGCTGCATCTCGATCAGGTTCGGGATGGGGATGGCCGTCCGGATCGTGGAAGAATCGTGTCGAGCCGCCACAGGCGACCCAGCCGCGGTGTGGTTGGTTGTTGGTACCACAGTTTCGCTCACACCTATCTCCTCATCGCTCGTGCGCTTGCAAATGCGGCCACGATACTAGCCCCCGGACCGATCACTGCCCTACACTCGACGCGATGGGGTGACAGTCCAAGGTCTGGCCATAGCCTACCGTCTCGGAGCAACCTGGTTGTCACGTCTCCAACCTGAAAAAGGACTGCGAGGCCAGTGCGCTGTTCTGGTGACTCCAGGACAGTTCACAATGGAGACTGCTCCGTGTCGTTCGCGACAAGTGCAAATCAGCCTTCGGCACTCCGCCGTATTCCAGGCCGAAATAGGATCGCTCGACCCGGGAACTCTCGATTATCGTGGCGGTTGCCCCCATCCGGCGAAGCAACTCCTTGAGAACGTTGTTATCGATCAGCGTGAGCTGAACATTCTCGTTCCGTTGGGCCTCGCCCGACCCCAGGTCCACCTCTCCCAGAAGGTTGAGGCAGGTGCGCTCGCCCTTTCGGGGCGCGTCCGGCCCAAGCGTAGCCTCGGCTTGGGTGGCCGGCGCGGACTCCGCACCTGCCGGATCTGCATCCGGGACCGTCCGCTGCGCGGTGGCTGCCGAGCCGCCGGCGCACAGCAGCACTAAGGAAAGTAAGACCGCGCCCACTATCGTCGACCCGCCAAGCTGGATGGCGAGTCCCGCCAACCCAAGCGTGATTCCCCTAGACTATGACAATCATGACACGTCGGCAATGGCTGCAGACCATACCGTGGGCCGGAATCTGCTCGGCCATGCCAGCCCCAACCACCGGGAATCTCCAGATCGACCGGCTCAGGATTTACACCTCGACTGTGGGGCCCAGAGCCTGGGTGCTGTACGAGCTGACTACGAGAGGAGGCCTGACCGGACTCGGGGACGGCTCGGCCAACGAACGGGTTCCCGTCAAGGCGGCGCAGATCGCCCGGGAACTCTTCCAGACCATTCGCGGCAGAACGCCCTTCGAAATCGAGCGGCTCCGACAAACGTCGATGGCCGTTGTAGCCAAGGCGGGGGCACGGGACAAGCGCCATACTGTCGCGACCTGCTCTGGGATCGAGCAGAGCATGTGGGACCTGCAGGGGAAAGTCCTCGGCCTTCCCTGCTCCGAACTGTTCGGCGGCCGGCTGCGCAGCACGATTCGGAACTATGCCAACATCAACCGCGCTACACGTGGCGACGACAGGACGGAAGTGGGATTCGCCGAGAACGCGCGACGCGGAGTCGAGGCAGGTTTCGGTGCGTTCAAGCTGGCTCCGTTCGATCACATGGCAAGGACCGAGCCCGACCCGTCCAGATTTCGGGAGGGGGTTGAGCGAGGGCTCGGCTTCGTCCGCGCCGTCAGAAGGGCGATTGGTCCGAACCGGGACCTGCTGATTGATGGTCACAGTCGCTTCAACGCTGCGCAGGCGATCGAGGTTGGAAAGATGCTGGAGCCCCTGAACCTGTACTGGATGGAGGAGATGTGCCGGGATCCGGAGGATCTGGCCCGCTTCAATCGAGCCGTCAACGTCCAGACAGCGGGAGGCGAGTCCCTCTGGAGCGTCAACGAGTTTTTTCCTTATATCCAATCAGGTACAGTGGACACCCTCATGCCAGATGTGAAGTTCTGTGGCGGGATGTATGAACTGAAGAAGATCGCAGCCCTGGCCGAGGGGGCTGGCCTGAAGTGCTCTCCCCATGGTCCGGCCAGCCCGGTCGGCAACATGGCCGCCGCCCATGTATGCGCAACCCTGCCGAATTTCGACATTCTGGAGTTCGCGTACGGCGAGATTCCCTGGCGCAGCGAAACCGTGGTCCCTGCAGAGGATGTACGGAACGGTCACCTCACCGTGCCCGATGTCCCCGGCATAGGCTACGAGATGAATCCGAAGCACTGGGAGCGGTATGGAGATTGAGCGCCTCGATCATCTTGCCTGGAGTCGGCCGATCGTCGCCTGGAGTACATGCAGGATGGTGGCGAAGCTCCGACTGTTCAGCTTGTCGAGGGTGTCCGCGGTTGTGTGCCAGTAGGAGTTCCGGGGACCATAGCTGAAGTCGATCAGATTGAGGCTCGGCACGCCGACCTTCAGGAAAGGCACGTGGTCGTCTTCGATATAGGCGATGTCGGTGCCGAACTCGTCCCTATAACCGAGTTCCGTGGCAACCGTCCAGACCAACTCTCGCAGGGCGGCGTCGGAATTGCCATCGTAGACGAGTTCCAGGTCCCGGTCACCGATCATGTCGACATTGATCAACCCACGGATCCGTCGTACCGTGCCGTCCACCGCCCACGCTTCGGCCACCCTTCGGCTGCCGTACGTATGGTCCAGATTTCTCCAGGTCGTGGTGCTCTCCTCCCCATCGAAGAACGCCAACCACACGCCCGTCCAGGCCAACACCTCGAGGCGCTCGGCGAGCGCCATCAAGAGGCCCGCCGAAGAACCACCGTCGTTCGCGCCCACGAACCCCTTCTTGCGCAACGTATCGTAGTGACCCGAAATGACGATGACCTCGCCAGCATCTGGCGGTCCGAATCGGGCGATCACGTTACTCATGGGCAATTCTCCGACCGGGGTCACTGCGACGAAGGCGTCCACCGCGACACTGCACGACAGGCCCTCCAGTCCATCGCGGATCATCTGCAGCTGTTCGGCAAGGGCGCTCGACCCGGCGGGGCGAGGCCCCAAGGCGACGAACCGGCGCGTCCATGCAAGCGCGCGTTCCCCGTCCGAGAGGAATTCGTCCGGCGGCTCCGCCGGGATGACGGGTCCGGTGCAGACGGCCAGACCGAGCAGCGAAGCTGCGAAGAGAGATGGACATTGATAGCTGAACCGGCACAGCCAGCCTGGCGCGCTAATGGTTGGGCGACGCCCCATCCGACCTCCTTGCCTCGACCATGAGCACGGAACCGGCACCACTCCACGCCTCCAGCAGGACGAGAGGAACGGCTGCCGCCAGCGTCAAGAGGTAAGCAAGACTCTTCATCAGCGCAGCTGGCCTCGACTCGGTGACCCCGCGTTCCCGCCGGACGGTCGGGTCCAGGCTGGGGTAGAGGCTCGTAACCAATCCCGCCGCCTCTTCGAGCAGCAAGACTCCCTTGCAACGAATAGCCGTCAGCCCAACTGCGTTGAGTGTGGCTTCGAGAGTGCCTTGATCGTACGACAGCGGGTGCCGGGGTACGTCGAATCCGTTCCAGCGCTCAGCGAGTAGCCATGCCTGCCACGAGGCAGAATTGGGAACCGAGAGCACCAAACTTCCCTCATCCGCCATCATGTCCCGGAGCATGGCCAGGACCGAGCTCGGGTCAGGCACATGTTCAAGAACATGGAGCGCCACAACGGTTCCGTAAAGGCCGACTGAAGGTGCAGAGACCGGAAGCGTGTTGCTGTGTATGCCAGTGGTCGTCTCCACCTCACCCCGCCAACGCCTTAGGGCGACCAAGTCCCGGCCCTCGACGGTGTAGCCGTCCGCTCGCAGGCCCCCATAACCGAAGCTCATTCCACCGTTCACATCCAGTATCGCCTTTTCTTGAGGTGCACACGCTCGGACAAACTCGATGGGTCCCCGCATGGCCAGCCGTCTCAGGGAATCGGCAAGATTGCTGCGCCAGACTGAAGAGGATTCCCACCACGGCTTTGCCGACGAGACTTCTTCCAGCCACTCTCGGGCCGGAAACGGCACCGTTCGAATGAGGCCGCAGTCAGTGCATTGCAGCAACCGAAACTTGCCATCGCTTTTCTTGAGGAGCCTGTCAGAGCACCGGCATACCAGCGACGAGCGGCTGGAAGAACACAGCGGACAACAGTCGCCGGCCTCGGCGCTGGACCCTGCGAGATCAGCAATCATCGCGATTGGCCGGACCACTGCCTGCAGCCTGGTCCGCCGGGTCCGTTGAGAACGCTCGACACGGATCCAGCCTATCGAAACCACCGACTCCATCGCTACGTCTCCCCTTTACTGCCGGGGAAGTCAGGATTCTGGTGGCGGGCACAGCCGGTCATCCGGGACGCAATCCCGTGTTCGGGAGAGCGTCCTCTGCGAGTGCGGCCATCGGACGCTTGCTGCGGTGCCTCGTCCCGCATCACCGCTAGAATCTCCGCCCGGCGAGGCCAATCCCGAACTACCGGCAACAAGCGACTCTCAATTCTTCCCTGCCGGTTAAAGATTGAATTTACATGAATTTAACGAACTTGTCCTGACTGCGGAGTGCGGGGCTCAAGCCGGGTAAATCCGCCGAAATTCGGGTCAGGGAGCAGGTGTGACCACAGGCCCGGTCTGAGCGAGGTTATAGTTAGCGTATAGACCCCGCATGCCTACCGTAGGCGAACAGCTCCGTGCTGCCAGACTGGAGCGCAATCTAAGCCTGGATGAGATCGCGACGAGGACCTGCATCCGACCCGTGCTCCTGGAGTATCTGGAACACGGCGAGTTCCACAACCTCCCGGGTCGGTTCTTTACCACCAGTTTTGTTCGACAGTTCGCGGACGCCGTAGGGCTCAGTGGTGAGGAGTTGACTACCGCAGTGATTGCGGAGATGGACGATGCGGCGGCACCGGAAGCAGAGCCCACTGAAGCCCTCGACGCACCTGAAGCGGTCAGCTCCTGGACGGGCGGCGGCAGCCGTATCGGGTCCAGCCTGGGGAGGCGCGCTGCTGTTCCTGTCCGAGCCATCGGTCCGGTGTTGCTCATTGGAGTCGGCTTGTTCTTCGTCTACGAGAGCATCAGCTCCTCGAACGGTAGCGACACCGTCGGACAAGCTCGCCAACAGGCGGCCGTTGCCTTGCCGGAGGTACGGGACGCTCTTCAGCCGACCGTTGGGACCAATCCCGGACGGGAAGTCGAATCTCCCCCCGCATCCGCGTCCGGAGCCGATGCGGAGGAAGCTCTTGATCCGGTCGCAGCCGAGCCGGGGTCGTTCCTGTTGGAGGTCCGAGCTTCGGAAACCCTCTGGTTCCGCATTGTCGCCGACAACGAGAATGGCAGGGAGGCCACACTCCAGCCGGGTGAGAGCGTTTCGTTCCGCCTGAACTCGCAGGCCCGCGCATCCTTGGGAAACGCCGGTGGTGCAACCATTCTGATCGACGGTCAAGACCAGGGCCCGCTGGGCGAGCCGGGTCAGGTTCGGCATTTTCGCATCACATCCGAAGGAGTGACCCGAGTCTCTCTGGAACAGGATTGAGGCCTGCGTGCTCCGTTCTTTCCACGGTCGCCATGCGTGGCGGGACTGGCGGCGGTTCCCCGACATGCGCTGATCGGCAGTTGGTCGTTGGACGTTTCTCGCCCCCTACGCCTCCCCTACCCCCGAGAGCCCCATGCCCATCGCATGAGGTGTGCCCGTGATGGGCGAACGGAGACCCGGTCCCACCACCTTGTAGAATCGGCATGTTGTCCGCACTCATTCGAGCGCTGGGGGACCGAAGCCGATCATGATAGCCAGTCGTCGCCAGTTCACTAGGTCCGTCGCGGGCGGAGCAGCCTCCCTTGCCTTGGTTCCGGAGGTCGCCGCCGATTCCACCGAGGCTGATACTCGCATTCGGAAGATCGATGTGCTGCCGGTCGGGATACCGTTCCAGAGTCAGTTTCGGATTGGTGTCGGCACGGTCGGAGACAGGTCGACCCCGGGGAAGTACGTGATGGTGCGCGCCGAGACTGAGGGCGGCCACGTCGGATGGGGTATGACTCTCACGGTCCCGGCCTGGTCGTACGAGACGGTTGAAGCGGTGGTCGGGACGCTTCGCCATTACCTGGCACCTCTGGCGATTGGAAAGACCCCCTTCGATTGGAACGTGCTGAAACGGCAAATGGACCAAGCGATCCGACCTGCCGTCAGCAACGGGGCACCCTTTGCCAAGAGCGCCCTCGAGATCGCGTTCCTCGACCTGGCTGGCCAAATCGCCGGCGTATCGGTACACCAGTTGCTGGGGGGAAAGGTACGCGATGAGGTCGAACTCTGCTACGCGGTGAGCATCGATACGCCGACCGCGATGGCGGACGAGGTGAAGCGCTGGCCGGCGTGTCGCTGCTTCAAGGTCAAGGTTGCAGGAGACGCTGACGCCGACATTGCACGACTGGACGCGATCTGCTTGGCCCGCCCCGATATCGACATTTGGCTTGACGCCAACCAGTCATACCAGCCGATCCAGCTGGAACGTTTTCTGGATGCCCTGCGAGACTATGACGCCGTCCAGTGCTTTGAGCAACCCGTAAGGAGCGAAGATTGGATGGGACTCCGCCGCGCCCGGGAAAAGAGCCCCTTTCCGGTGGCAATCGACGAGGGGTGTTTCTCTGCCTTCGATGTAGCCCGGGCCGCAGAGCTCAGGGCTGCGGACCTGGTCGTGCTCAAGGTGGCCAAGAGCGGAGGAGTGACGAACTGCGCAAAGAGCGCAACGGTGTCTGAAGCGCACGGCCTGGGCCTGCTGGGCAGTGGGTTGACTGATGCAGGTGTGAGCCTGATGGCGTCGGTACACCTATACTCGACACTGGACCTGCTGCTTCCCCCCGAACTGAATGGACCGCAATTTCTCGGAGACTTGCTGGCGGACGATATTCATATGGAAGGAGTGACGGTCACAGTACCAGGAAAACCCGGTTTGGGCATTCGCGTACCTGAAGACCGTGTTCGCGATAGCCTGTTGAAGGTTGGCTGAGAACGCTGGTCGGGCGTCACCACTACGATATGACATAGCCCACCGACCATGGACAACGTACGGTCAGATCTCCGCAATGCTCTTCCAATGGGGACGATTGTTCGGGGCTATGAGTTGGAAGCGCTTCTCGGCCACGGCGGGTTCAGTGTTGTTTACCGAGCCCGTCATGTTGAACTGGGTCATCTCGTTGCCGTGAAGGAATACCTTCCGGTCGAGTTTGCCGTCAGGGAGGGGTGGAACGTTCTTCCGAGGAGCACAGAGTGCGTTTCGGACTACGAAGCCGGCAAACGGCGCTTCGTGGAGGAGGCCAGGCGAATCGTCCAGTTCAAGGATGACCCGGGTGTGGTTTCGTGTCTGGACTATTTTAGTGCCAACGGTACAGCCTACATCGTTCTTGAGCACATCGAAGGGAT
The DNA here is from genome assembly GCA_965205085.1 of Bryobacterales bacterium. GTDB lineage: Bacteria > Acidobacteriota > Terriglobia > Bryobacterales > UBA6623 > VXMF01. The sequence continues at coordinate 991,162 of OZ242039.1, forward strand.
GTCACTTGCCGAACTGCTCAGCAAGCGGGAAGCAGCCGGCCATCCTCTGAACGAGCCCGAACTGCTGTCCCTCGTTCGACGATTGCTGGAGTCCCTGTCCCGGCTCCACCGGGCAGACGTTCTGCATCGGGACATCAAGCCATCGAATATCCTCGTCCGGCGGGTCGACGGACAGCCGGTGCTGATTGACTTCGGGGCGGCCAAGCAAGAGGCGGCGCTTCGGACGAAGTCCAAGGCACCCTACACGGACGGTTATGCAGCGTTGGAGCAGGTGGGAGAGGGCGAACTGGGGCCTTGGACCGACATCTACGCAGTCGGAGCCGTGATGTGGAGGGTGATAGCAGGCGGCAGCCCTCCCTGGGACCCACCCAACCCGAAGAAGGTGGAGTGGCGGGCATCAGCAATCCTAACCGGCAAGCATGACCCGCTCCCGTCGGCAGTTGAGTTGGGGAAAGGAAGGTTCGCGTCAAATCTGCTCGTTGCCGTTGACAAGTGCCTGAAGATTCAGGGGAATGAACGGATGGCCGATTGCGACAGGCTGCGGATGGCCCTGGGAGAGGCGGAATCGAGCCCGGAATCTCCGATTGCAACCACTCCCCACGGAGGACGTCGCCAAAGCCCCCGGCCTCCAATTGAATCGAAAGCGGAATCGCCCATTGCAACGATGCCCTTGGAGCACGCAGAACCCGCAACATTAGCCCAGAAGCCAGCCGTCCGTAGCGTGTCTCTGCCGTATGGAGCTTGGTCAATCGGAATTTTCGGGTTGGTCCTGTTCTCGTTGATGGCGGGGTTCATTGGGGGAGTTGCAGGAGCGGCTGTGGGAAGAGTTGTTGGAGGGGCGGTGGGTGGCGCAGGTGCTCTCAGTTGGATCCTCGGGGCCACGGGGACTGCCATCAGCGTGCGCTGGGCTGTGAATGAGCTGCGGAATGAATGGCTGAATGCCGAAACTGATGATCCGCTGGGCGGAGATCAACGCTGAGGTATCGCTCGTAGAGGCTCGCCATCTGCGCTCGTGGCAGTTGCCTGGCTCCCTGCAGCCGCTCCATGCCACCATAATCCGACCGCCGGCGTTCGGGATTGCGACTCCGGGTGTGAGGGTCGATTCACCATGCCTCAGGCTGATCGCCATCTGCAGCCCGCAACGTTCCACTTGGTTCACATCTCGCACTAGCAAGACGTCTCGTAAGCGCTAAGCAGGTTCAACCCGGGCGTTACGAGTCCACCATCTCCGATGAATGGCGAATAGCGCAGACTTCGGCGCGAATGCAACGCTTCCCGGCGGCTGCTACCAGCGCGCTCGGCTCCGTGCCGACGAAGGCCATTGTGAGGCCATCGTCGGGCCGTAGTCTCGGTCAATGTTGGGGTCCGTTACACGCCGAGGTAGACCGTCGGCTGAACGTGACCGAGTGACCAGCTTCGCGACAGTGCCTCTGACGTGCTCGGTGATCCTCACCACACGCCGGTCCTGAGTGAATTCACGAATATGAGATGCCGATGCCCGATGCGACTTCGCAACGTCCAACATCTCCCATCGAACAGACCCGTTCTTGCGACCGGACGGGGCTCAATCCTCCGCTGTCCGCTTCAGTTCAGAGTTTCCGGATCAGGGTCAGGCCGTCTCCCACATGGAGCATCACGCTCTCTACGCGCTTGTCCCTTCGGACATGATCATTGAACTCTCTGATTCCGATAGTCTCCGGGTCCTGGTTGCTGGCATCCATGATCCAGTTGTGCCACATGACGTTGTCCGCGACAATCAGGCCGTCGGAACGCATCCGGGGCAACAGTGCCTCATAGTACGCAACGTAGTTCACCTTGTCAGCATCAATGAACACGAAGTCTAGGGCCACGGTATCGGGAAGCGTCTCGATCGTGGTCAGTGCGGGAGCGATTCTCAGGTCGATCCGGTCTCCAAACCCGCATCGCTGGCAGTATGCAGCGGCTATCTGCGTCGACTCCTCGTTGACGTCACAGCAAATGAGTTTCGCTCCGGGAGACAGGGCCGATGCCATGCAAATCGCGCTATATCCCGTGAACGTTCCAACCTCCACCACGAGCTTCGGCTTGAGGCTGGCGACCAGCATCCGCAACAGCACTCCCTGCTCCTCCGACACCATCATGCCTGCGGCGTCGCCGAGCTTCTGGCTGGTCTCGGCACGGAGCTCCGCAAGGACTCGTTCTTCCGCCGTCCGGTGCCGCAGCATATACCGGCACAGGCCGTCTGTCAGGGCCGCAACCTTGGCCATTTCTCGACTGTAGCGAATCTGCCGAACGGCCGGGTGGACAGCAGGCGCGACACAGGTCACTGGACACAGGAACTGGGGCCCACTGTCCGGGTGCGAGCCCAAGTGTCGCGGCACTGGAGTCTCGACCAATTAGACACTCGCTCAGCAGATGGCTAAACTAGAGCATTGAAGGATGCTGATCCCGCCGCCGTTCGTAGAGTATTTGGCCATTGAGGTAGTGAAGCGCCTCGGGGCCGCGACCTGCGTGATCAAGCGGGCCGACCTCGTATCGAGAGCCTTCGAGTCAATCGTCCTGGATGAACTGAGCCTCGAGGATGAGATCAACGCCGAAGCCAGGGCGCTACTGTCGCAATACAGTGAGTACATGCGCCATCAGGACATCTCCTACCACGAGATGTTCAGCAGGGTCAAGCGGAAGATACTAGCGGAGCGGAACGTGGTCGCTGCGGCGGCAGACAGCCGAGGACAACGGACGATGAAGCTGTCACGCGACAAGGTGCTGGAGATATCGCACAAGATGGCCGCTCAGCTACCTCGCATTCAGGGTACGCGGCTGAAGAAGAGTTGGAACGGGACACGCCTTGAGATCCAGCGACACGTCACAGACATCCTCATGTTGGAAGAGCGAAGCGACCGCTTGGCGAAACTCAAGATCTCCTCGCAGAAGCGCGACATTCCCGAAGGTAGCGAGGAGTGGCAGGTATTGCACCGGAACTACTACGAGGACGAACTCAAGAAACTCGGCGTGCATTTGACTCAAGCGCCCCAAGAGGCCGTTCGATAGCCTGCTCGTCCACCGCGGCTAAGTTGCCGCAAGGAGCCGACGGGCTCTCCAGCACAGTCTCCCGACAGAACAGTTGACATGGCCGAATCTGTACATGTAATGAAGTTCGGGGGCACCAGTGTGGGCACCCCGGATGCGATCCGACGCGCCGCGCGACTGGTTACCGAGCGGGCTGGTCGGAGAAGTGTGGCCGTCGTGGTCTCCGCGATGTCCCAAGTGACGAACCAACTCCTCGCGATTCTCGACGCAGCGGCACGAGGCGACACGGACTCAGTCCGCAAGAGTATGGGACAAGTCCGGGACAAGCATTTGCAGGCTTGTGACGAGCTGCTGCCGAAAGCGGTTCGGGCTGCTGTGCAGGAGAGCATTGAATCGATTCTCGGTGATTTCGAACGAATCGCGAAGGGCATGCTTCTCCTGCGTGAATGTCCTCAGCGTTCGGTGGATGAGGCCGTACCTGCCGGCGAACGTCTGGCCGCGCTTCTGCTGAGCGAGCTTCTCTCGGCGTCGGGAACCCTATCACGGGCCGTCTCGGGCGCGGAGGTTATCGTGACTGACGAGGCGTTCGGCTCGGCCAGCCCTTCCCTGCCCGAGACGAGAGCGAGGGCCGAATCGCTGTTGAGGCCGATGCTCAACCGGGGGATCGTGCCGGTGGTCACTGGATTCAACGGCTCGACCCGCCAGGGGATTCCCACCACTTTGGGACGAGGAGGATCGGACTTCTCCGCATCAATTCTGGCAGCCGCCCTGAAGGCGAGCGAACTGTGCATCTGGACCGATGTCGATGGGGTCCTCAGTTGCGATCCGTCGGTCGCTCCGGACGCCCGTTTGCTGGCCGACATCACTTACAGCGAAGCCGCAGAACTTGCCTACAACGGGGCCAAGGTCCTGCACCCGCGGACCCTTGCCCCGCTGACCGGAATGGGAATCCCGGTTCGCATCAGGAACAGCTTCAAGCCCGAGCGATCCGGCACCCGCATCTCCGACAGGAAATCGAAGCGGGCGGGAGTCCACGCCGTGACCTCCCTGTCCGATGTGGTCCTGATCTCAATCGAGGCAGCCGACGCATCGCTTTCTGGAGCTCAGCTGATGGCACGTGCTCTTGAGGCCGCCGCCAGGGCCAAAGTCGAAGTACTGCTCCTCACGCGTTCGAGTTTTCGCCAGAATTTCTGCATGCTGGTCCACGAAGGTGAGAGCGGCTCCGTCCTTGAGAGTCTGCGGGAGGAACTCGCTCTGGAGCTGGCTCACGGCTACCTGCGTCCGATCGGCGTGGACCGGAGCGTGGGCCTGCTGGCGGCAGTCGGAGAGGGAATGCGCGGGACACCCGGCCTTGCCGGGCGTCTGTTCACCTCCATTTCGAAGGAGAAGGTCAATATCATCGCCATTGCCCAGGGCTCCAGCGAACTGACCATTGCGATTGTCGTCGACAAGACGAGCCTGGCGAGAGCCGTTGCGGCAGTTCACAGAGAGTTTCGACTAGGCCCGGAAGTCGAACAATCGATGGCCTGACGAGTCGCCACGGCAGAGTCTCGGCCCGCCATTGGCCAACGCCAAGCGTAGAGTTGCAGCAGGGCTTCGCAGTCCGCAGGCGGAAAACGTGCTAGATGCCAGGTTGCCGCCCTGCCCGTTAGCGGTGATCGCGAACAACTTGGTGTGTCTGCCCGCTCTGTGGCGCTGAATCAGTGCGGCGACGATTGATCCTGGCTGTCGGCCCCAGTTGCGAGAAGTCCGCAGAGGCCAAGGCACATTCTCGCGTTGAAGATCGTTGTTGGACTCACCCCACGGTATGGCGCCGAATGAAAACGAGCGACTCGACAGGCTTCCCTTCCCCCACTCATCAAGCGTCGAATCCGCACGGGTCACCCGCAAGCTCGCAGCCATCTCGCGAATGCGGACCGCCTGAACTCGATTCCGGTGCCGATGCAGGGACGAACGGACCTAACGGGCAGTGGACTGGGTCCACTCGAGGGTGTGAACGTGCGGATACGGGAGCGTTCCCCGGAAGCATCGGAGACGTCGGAGAACTGGGGCCAGACACCATTGGCGCAGTGGCAACGGGCGGCGCCGGTCACACCCCGGAAATCGCCTCGATGCGACCAAGGTGTGGTGGGAGACAATGAACGGAGAGATGCACCCCGGGATCCGGTTCGAGCTATACGTTGCACTGCGGTACTTGCGCGCAAAGCGACGGGACGGATTCCTCTCGATGGTCACCGTGATTTCGGTGGCAGGCGTCGCTGCGGGCGTGGCCGCGCTGATCATAGCGATGGCAATCAACAACGGATTCCATGCAGGACTGCGGGACCATCTGATCGGTGCCAGCTCCCACATCAACCTGGTCGAGAAAGATCCTGTGTACGGTATCGAGAATTATGGACCTTTGATCGAAGAACTTGGTCAGCTGGAACACGTCGAGGCCGTCTCCCCGACTCTGTACGGTGAGATGATGATATCGACGCCACTGCGATCGAAGGGATGCTTCATCAAGGGCGTGGATCCAGATGCAGAACTCCGCGTATCGGGCCTGCTCTCGAAGATCGTGGACGGTTCGTTCGACGCTTTGAAGAGTTCCGAAGGCGAGTATCCGGGAATACTCCTTGGGCAAAGGCTGGCCGATGGGATCGGTGCCCGCGTGTCGACCATCGTTACGGTCCTCAACCCTCAGGGAGAAATGACGCCTCTGGGGCGGATTCCGGCGTTCAAGCGCTTCGAGGTGGTGGGAGTCTTCGAGACCGGCTATTTCGAGCTCGACAACCTATGGAGCATTTGCCTGCTCCGTGATGCACAGCGAGCCCTCTCGCTCAACGATGTGGTGAACTCCATTGAGTTCCGGCTGGATGATCTTGATATGTCGGAAACCGTGGCGAGCATGATTGAAGAGGTAGCAGGCACCGAGTTTACCGCCAGCACCTGGATGTCGCGCAACCGGGTTCTGTTCAACGCCCTGAAGACCGAGAAGCTGGTCACAACCCTGATTATCGGCATGATCATGGTGCTTGCCGCCGTCAATATCCTGATCTCGCTGGTCATGATGGTCGTTCAAAAGACCAAGGAGATTGCGATCCTCAAATCGATTGGCAGCCAGAAGAGGCAGATTCGCAGAATATTCGTGTGGCAGGGAATCATCATCGGGGCCCTTGGTACGGCTATGGGCCTCGTCCTAGGCCATGTGATCTGCTGGGTATGCGATCACTATCGTCTGCTCCAGCTCAATGCCGAGGTGTACGGATTCGAGTATGTTCCCTTCGCGCCTCGGCCGTGGGATGGGGTGCTGGTTGCAATCGCTGCGCTGGCGATCAGCTACCTTATCACCATCTATCCCTCGACTGGCGCGGCCCGTGTGGCACCAGCCGAAATACTGCGGTACGAATAAAACCACTGCGAGGCAAACTGCCGCCGGTCGGTCCGATGGAAGAGGTGCTCCGGAACACCTCACCAGTAAACGCCCTGGCAGCGGAGGTCACGCTCGATCCCCCTGGTTGACGGAAGGTCAAGAATGCCGACAGCAATTCGAGACTAGCGCATCCACATTCACCTGTACCTCTCCGCACCACGGTCCCGACCCGCCGCGCTGGGACTCCAACGCTACTCGGGGGGGACTGCTTGCATTGCCGGAGATCGGCGGACGGGCTCAACTGCCTAACAAGACCCCTTCACTCAAACGGTCCGCTCGGTTCCTTCCGCAACCTGAAGGTAACCACTGGGGGCACTCTGTCGAGGCTCACCCGGAAAGCAGTGGGCCACAGTGGCAGCTGTCCGCCAACCCTTGTGCCCGACCCGGTGGTTGCAAACCGCATCCTCCATCATGTTGTGGACCAATGGCGGTGTCCTCCGTGCCCTGCCCGCCTTCTTGGCCGAAGAAACTGCCGTGGTGGAATATGACTTCCACAACGGCATCCAGCCTGCACAGGCATGCCGATGTACGCCTGCGGGGCGTGAATCGGCAGATCACACTGCCGATTCAGTGTCCGTCTACTCCGAAACTTCCGTAGCTTAGTCTGCGTCCACCGATCCACCCGAACTGGAAACGGTCGGCAACTCCGTCATTGGAGGTTGCGGTGCCACCGCAGGCTGGTCCACTGGCAAGCCCAATCCCGATGACCTGACGCCTTCGCCGCCCAGCCAGGAAGCGGGACTGTCGACATAGCTCGGAAGCTCGCTCAGGATTTCCACCTCAGGGACGATCTCGTCCGGCTGACCCTCGCCAGCGATCTTCACCCGCTGATACAACTCCAGCCCGGTTCCGGCCGGAATCAGGCGACCGACAATGACGTTTTCCTTCAGCCCGAGCAAGTCGTCCACCCGCCCGGCAACCGAAGCCTCTGTCAATACTCTCGTCGTTAGCTGGAACGATGCCGCAGACACGAAGGAATCGGTGGAAAGTGATGCCTTGGTAATGCCCATCAGCAGGGGGCGTCCCCGAGCCGGCTCGAGCTGTTGGCCATCCCCGGAACTCCCCTGGGTGCCTCCGAGGGGGTCGTCTGCACCACCTGTCTCCGGGGTGCCGCCATCGTTCGATTCTTCGATTTCTCGGTTGGCCTTCTGGAAGCGGAAACGGTCAACGACCTCGTCGACCAGGAAGTCGGTGTCCCCCACATCCTCCACCTTCACCCAACGCATCATCTGTCGCACGATCACTTCCAGGTGCTTGTCGTTGATGCCCACACCCTGAACCCGATACACGGCCTGAATCTCGTTCACTAGGTAGCGCTGCAACTCGGTCTCGCCCAATACGTTCAGAATGTCGTGAGGATCCCGGGGCCCGTCCATCAGCGCCTCCCCTGCCTTCACCCACTCTCCATCCCGCACGTTGATGTGGGCCCCTCGCGGTATCGCGTATTCCCGCGACAGCGCTTCATCCGTTGAGCCCGCTTCGGCCTCGACCGTGATCTTGCGGTGTCTCCGGCTCAACTCGCCGTACCGCACCGTCCCATCGATCTCGGAGATTACCGCCGGCTCGGTCGGGCATCGTGCCTCGAACAGTTCCACGACCCTGGGCAGACCGCCCGTAATGTCCTTTGTCTTCGTCGTCTCCCGCGGGATCTTCGCCAGTACACCCCCCGCATGCACCGCATCGCCGTCACGTACCATCAGATGTGCGTTCGTCGGCACCAGATAGGTCCGCCGAACCTCTCCGGCCTCGTCCCGAATCTCGATGCGCGGCTCCCGCTTCGCGTCCGGGGAGTCCGTCACAACCCACTGCGACATCCCCGAGACCTCGTCAACCTGCTGGTGCAGCGTCACGCCCTCCTGCAGGTCGTGGAAATGACATCGCCCTTCCGACTCGGTCAGGATCGAGAATGTGAACGGATCCCATTCCAGCAGCAGCTGTCCGCGCTCCACATCCTCTCCGTCCCCCACCCTCAGTTTGGCACCGTACATCACCTGGTAACGCTCTCGCTCACGCCCCTTCGCGTCCTGCACAGCCAGAACCCCATTCCGGTTCATCGCCACCAAGCCGCCCTCGCGGTCCCGCACCGCATTTACCCCCACGTACTTCGCGTACCCGTCCGATTTCGACTCCTGCCGTGACTCCTGGCCCACGCGGGTGGCAGTGCCCCCCACATGGAACGTCCGCATCGTCAACTGCGTGCCCGGCTCGCCGATCGACTGTGCGGCGATGATCCCCACCGCCTCACCCCGCTCCACCAGGCGACCCGTCGCCAGGTTCCGCCCGTAGCACAACTGGCACACCCCGCGCTCGGTCTCGCACGTCAGCACTGATCGAATCTTGACCCGCTCCACTCCCGCAGCCTCGATCTGCGCCGCCAAGTCCTCGGAAACCTCCTGCCTCGCTTCCGCCAGGGTCACCCCTTCGTAGTCACGCACCTCCTCGGCCACCACGCGACCGACGATCCGGTCCCGGAGCGGCTCCCGAATCTCGCCCGACTCGACGAGTGCCTCCACCATGATTCCCTGAGCCGTGCCGCAGTCCTCCTCTGTTACGATCACGTCCTGCGCCACGTCCACCAGCCGTCGCGTCAGATACCCCGAATCGGCCGTCTTCAACGCAGTGTCCGCCAGCCCCTTCCTCGCGCCGTGCGTCGAGATGAAGTACTGCAGAACGTTCAGCCCCTCCCGGAAATTCGCCGTGATCGGAGTCTCGATGATCTCGCCCCGCGGCTTCGCCATCAGGCCCCGCATTCCCGACAGCTGTCGGATCTGCTGCTCCGATCCCCTCGCCCCGGAATCCGCCATCACGAAGATCGGATTCAAGTTCCCACTCGATTGCATGCCCGCAAACATCTCGTCCGAGACTCGGTCCGTCAGCTTCGACCAGATCTCGATGATCTTGTTGTATCGCTCCCCGTGCGTGATCGCTCCATCCAGATACTGCTGCTCAACCCTCATCACCTCCTTCTGTGCGTCACCCACCAACTGGTCCTTCTGCTCCGGCACCACCATGTCATCGATCCCGATCGACATGCCCGACCGGGTCGCGTAAAAGAAACCCAGATCCTTGAGTTCGTCCAGCATCCCGACCGTCTTCTCCCGCCCGAACTGCAGATAGCAGTACGACACCAGATCCGTCAACCCCCGCTTCTTCAGCAGCCCGTTCACGTACGGCATCTCCGCCGGCAGATGGTCGTTCAGTATCGCCCGGCCCACCGTCGTCTCGAGATGCTGGCGACGGTAGTGCACCGCCTCGGTCTGGCGCAGACTCTGGCCTCCCGAAATCGTCAGGTCGATCACCGGTCCGCTGTGCAACAGCCGGATCGGAGTCTGGGTCTCCACCTCCCCCACGTCGTAGGCCAGCAGCACCTCCCTTGCCGACCCGAACGCCCGCCCTTCGCCGCGCGCACCCGGCCGTTCCTTCGTCAAGTAATACACCCCCAGCACCATGTCCTGCGAGGGGGTCGCGATGGGGGACCCGTTCGCAGGTGACAGGATGTTGCTGGTGCTCAGCATCAATACCTGGGCCTCCACCTGCGCCTCCGGGGAGAGCGGAACATGCACCGCCATCTGGTCCCCGTCGAAATCCGCATTGAAAGCCGTGCAGACCAAGGGGTGGATCTTGATTGCCTTACCCTCCACCAACACCGGCTCGAATGCCTGAATGCCCAGCCGGTGCAGCGTCGGTGCCCGGTTCAGCAGCACCGGATGGTCCTGGATCACATCTTCCAGGATGTCCCACACCACCGGTTCCCGGGCCTCGACCATCTCCTTGGCCTGCTTGATCGTCGTGCACAGGCCCCGCTGCTCCAGCCGCTGATAGATGAATGGCTTGAACAGCTCCAGTGCCATCTGTTTCGGCAGCCCGCATTGGTGGAGCTTGAGATCCGGCCCGACCACGATGACTGACCGGCCCGAATAGTCCACCCGCTTGCCCAGCAGGTTCTGGCGGAACCGCCCGGTCTTGCCCTTCAGTGTGTCGGCCAACGACTTCAGCGGCCGGTTGTTCGATCCCCGCAACTGGTGGCCGCGCCTCCCGTTGTCGAACAGCGCGTCCACCGCCTCCTGCAACATCCGCTTCTCGTTGCGCACGATCACGTCTGGTGCCCGCAGATCCATCAGCTTGCGCAGTCGGTTGTTGCGATTGATCACCCGCCGGTACAGGTCGTTCAGGTCCGATGTGGCAAACCGACCACCGTCCAGTTGCACCAGCGGCCGCAGCTCCGGCGGCAACACGGGCAGGACATTGAGAATCATCCACTCCGGACGATTGCCCGACTTGCGAAACGCCTCGGCGATCCTGAGCCGCCGGGCGTGCTTGACCTTTTTCTGGACCGAATTCTCGGACCGCATCAAATCGCGCAAACGGCCGGAAAGTTCGGACAGATCAATGCCGCGGAGCAGTTCCTGGATGCCTTCGGCCCCCATCAGGGCACGGAACTCGACATCGCTGTCGAATTCCAGGTCGCGCTTGCGATCCTCGCTGAGCACCTCTCCGACCCCCACGGTCTCTGGCTCGTCCGACTCCACCACCACATAGGCCTCGTAATACAGGATGCGCTCCAGATCGCGCATCGCCATGTCGAGCAGCAGCCCGATATGGCTGGGCAGGACCTTGAAATACCAGACGTGGGAGCACGGTGCCGCCAGCTCAATGTGACCCAGACGTTCCCGCCGGACCCGGCTCAACGTAACTTCCGTGCCGCACTTCTCGCAGATCACGCCACGATGCTTCATGCGCTTGTACTTGCCGCACAGGCACTCCCAGTCCGTGGTCGGACCGAAGATGGACGTGCAGAACAGCCCGTCCCGCTCAGGCTTGAACGTGCGGTAGTTGATCGTCTCCGGCTTCATCACCTCGCCGAACGACCAGCTGCGCACCTTCTCCGGAGAGGCCAGGCCGATCTTGATCGAGTCGAAGTCGCTCGTGAGCGGCCCGGGATTGAATTCCCTCGTATCGTACATTGCTGTCTCCCGAACTCTGGTTCCGCCGAATGACCTGCGGAACCGAAAAAGTACTGTCGCCCCTCTTGCGGAGCATCTCGTCAGTCCGCCGCCAACGCCGTCTCGATCATGTCTCCCTGAGTCTGGACCAGTTCAACATCCAGACACAGCGCCTGCAGTTCGCGAATCAGCACATTGAAGGACTCCGGAACCCCGGGCTTCATCACAGATTCGCCTTTGACGATGGATTCGTAGATCTTGGAACGTCCGTACACGTCGTCGGACTTGGCCGTCAGCAACTCCTGCAGGATGTGCGCCGCCCCGTAGGCCTCGAGCGCCCACACCTCCATCTCGCCGAATCGCTGGCCGCCAAACTGCGCCTTGCCCCCGAGTGGCTGCTGCGTGATGAGAGAGTACGGTCCGATCGAGCGCGCGTGAATCTTGTCGTCGACGAGATGACTCAACTTGAGCATGTAAATGATTCCGACCGTCACCTCCTGCTCGAACGGCTCACCCGTGATGCCGTCGTAGAGCCTGGTCTTGCCGGACGTCGGCAGACCCGCTCGGGTCAGGTGTTCCTTGATGAGCTTCTCGCCCGGCCCCTCGAAGACCGGCGACGCAAACTTCAAGCCCAGGGCGTAGCCTGCCCAGCCGAGGTGGGTCTCGAGGATCTGCCCCACGTTCATTCGCGATGGCACACCCAGTGGATTCAGGACGATCTCGACGGGGGTGCCGTCCGGAAGGAACGGCATGTCCTCCTCCGGCAAGACTCTCGCGATGACTCCCTTGTTCCCGTGTCGGCCCGCCATCTTGTCGCCAGCCGAGAGCTTCCGCTTCATCGCGATGTAGACCTTGACCGCCTTGATCACGCCGGGAGACAACTCGTCTCCTTTTTTCAACTTCTCGGTCTTCTCAGTAGCCAGCTTCTCGAGCACCTTGATCTGCCGGATGGTCATTTCCTCGATCGAGTCGATGTCACCGGACAGGTCGGGGACCGGCTCGGACCGGCCATCGGCCCATCCCAGCCGGATCCGCTTGAGATCGCGAGCCAGCATGCGGTCGAAGTGGTCGCGCACGAGAGTGTCGCCGGCCTGGACAAGTCGTCTGTTCGTCTTGTCGTCGTGGAAGTCCGCCGCGGCGACCAGCCCCCCGAACAGCGCCTCGAGCCGCTCGGACCGCTGGTCGAACAGGATGCGCTTCTCGTCCTCCAGGTTGCGGCGCAAGCGCTCCACCTCGCTCGCCTCAACCGCCAGCGCCCGCTCATCCTTTTCCGTGCCCTTGCGCGAAAATACCCTTGCGCCCACCACCGTCCCCGACACACCCGGCGGACACCGCAGCGAGGCATCCTTCACGTCTCCCGCCTTGTCACCGAAGATCGCCCTCAACAGCTTCTCCTCGGGCGTGAGCTGGACATCTCCCTTCGGCACGACCTTTCCGACAAGGATGTCGTCCGGGGTGACTTGTGCCCCGATGCGAATCACCCCGCTCTCGTCCAGATTCTTCAGGTGGCTGTCCGAAATGTTGGGGATGTCGCGTGTCAGTTCCTCCGGACCGAGCTTCGTCTCGCGCGCCTCGACTTCGAACTCCTCGATGTGCAGCGAGGTGTAGTAATCCTCCTTGACCAGTTTCTCGCTGACCAGGATGGCGTCCTCGAAGTTGTAACCGCGCCAGGGCATGAATGCGACGAGCACGTTGCGCCCCAGTGCGAGCTCCCCCCTGTCCGTACAGGGACCGTCAGCCAGCACCTGCCCGCTCTCGACATGCTCGCCCACCCGAACGATGGATTTCTGGTTGATGCACGTGTTCTGGTTCGAACGGCGAAACTTGATCAGCTGGTAGATGTCGGCCCCGACCTCGCGCGAGAGCTGCTCCTCGTGCCCCGTGTCCTCAACGCGGACGATGATCCGCTCGGAGTCAACGGAGTCGACCACCCCACTCCGCTTGCAGAGCACGACCGCCCCGGAGTCCCGCGCCGTGATGCGTTCCATGCCTGTACCCACGATCGGCGATTCGGCCCGGAGCAGCGGGACGGCCTGTCTTTGCATGTTGGATCCCATCAGGGCCCGGTTCGCATCGTCGTTCTCGAGGAACGGAATCAGGCTCGCCGCCACCGACACCAGTTGCTTGGGACTCACGTCCACGTACTGGATTTCCGCCCGGCGCTTGAGTTGAAAGTCCCCCGCAACCCGGCAGTTCGCAAACTCCCGAATAATCTGGCCGGACTCGTCGATAGGTATGTTCGCCTGGGCAATCACGTACTGGTCCTCCTCCCAGGCCGACAGGTAGGAGCAGAACGTCTCCCACTTGGCCCGCCCCGCGTGCACCGGACACGACCCGTTGACCTCGACGGCTTCCTCGAGCCGCACGACCTCGCCGGTCTTGAAGCGCGTGTCCCCGGCGTACGTGATCCGCACCTCCTCGACGACGCGGCCGTTCTCCACCCTCCTGTACGGGCTCTCGATAAAGCCGTACTCGTTGATGCGGGCGAAACACGACAGCGAACTGATCAGTCCGATGTTCGGGCCTTCGGGCGTCTCGATCGGGCAAATCCGACCGTAGTGGGTCGTGTGGACATCGCGGACGTCGAACCCGGCCCGTTCCCGCGAGAGCCCACCCGGGCCCAGGGCCGAAAGCCTCCTCTTGTGCGTGATTTCCGAAAGGGGATTGATCTGGTCCATGAACTGCGAAAGCTGCGACGAACCGAAGAACTCCCGCACCGCCGCCATCACCGGCTTCGCATTGATCAGGTCATGAGGCATGGCACTGGCCATATCCTGGTAAGTCGTCATGCGCTCCTTCATCGCCCGCTCCATCCGGATCAGGCCGATACGGAACTGGTTCTCCATCAGTTCCCCGACCGCCCTCACGCGACGATTGCCAAGATGATCGATGTCGTCCGTGGAGCCGACCTTCCGGCGAAGCTGGAACAGGTACTGGATCGTGGCGTAGAAGTCCGACGCATCGAGGACCCTCTGGTCCAGCGAGGTGGCATCGGCCTCCCCGTGAAGCTTGATATTGAACTTCATCCGTCCGACTCGCGACAAATCGTACTTGCGGCGGTCGAAGAACATCCCGTGGAACAGATCCCGCGCCGTTTCCTTCGTGGGAGGGTCCCCGGGCCGCAGCTTGCGGTAAATCTCGAGCAGTGCCTCGTCCTGGGTCTTGACCGAGTCCTTGCGCAGCGTCTCGGAGAGCACCACGCCGCATTCATCAGCCTCGGGAAAGATCACGCTGAATTCGGCGACCCCGGCCTCCATGATCTTGTCGAGCGCACCCTTTGCCACGTGGGCATTCGCCTCGCAGTGACCGATCACTTCGCCGCTGTCGGCGTCGAAGAGGTCGTCGGCAAAAACCGCCTCGGACAAGTCCTCGGTCGAGCACGGGAGCCACTCGATTCCCGCCTCCTTGAACTGGGTCAGTAGCCTCGGGTTGACCTTGCGTCCCTTGCGTCCGAGGGTCCGACCGTCCGACCGGACCTCTCCTGCCAAGCGCGTGCCGAGCAGATTCTCGGTGACCTGCCGCTCCAAAACCCCCGACTTGTTCACGCGAATCCGGTCGACCTTGTAGAACTGCCTCAGGATCTGCGTATCGCCCTTGAGCCCCAGTGCGCGCAGGAAAATCGTGCCCAAGAACTTCCGCTTGCGGTCGATCCGGACGTAGAGCAGGTTCTTGTGGTCATACTCGAACTCCACCCAGCTGCCGCGGTAGGGGATGATCTTGCCCAGGAAGTAGGTCCGGTTGGAGGATTCGAAGAACACGCCCGGCGAGCGATGCAATTGCGAGACGATGACCCGTTCGGTGCCACTGATGATGAACGTGCCCTGGTCCGTCATCAAAGGAATGTCCCCGAAGAAAACTTCCTGCTCCTTGATGTCCCGAATCTCCTTGCGGTCTGCCCCCTGCTCCTTCTCGAAGACCGTCAGCTTGATCGTCACCTTCAGTGGCGCCGAGTACGTCATCCCGCGTTCCTGACACTCGTCGACGTCGTACTTGAGCTTCAAGCCGACCGGGTCTCCGCAGCGCTGGCAGAATGTGACACTGTTCCCGGTCAGGGCACCGCAATGTCTGCAAAGCAACTGCGGAGGCCCTTTGGGGTCGCTCTGGATGGTCTGGTGACAGCGTTCACAGCGGGTGCGCAGGTGATGGAGGCCGCTGAGGTTGCCGCACTTGCACTCCCAGTCGCCAATCGAGTAGCTGACGAACTCGAGGCAACTCATGTCCCGGAAGTCTGCAATCGGGAACACGGACTGGAACACGGCCTCGAGTCCGGTCTCGTCTCGCTCGCCAGGCAGCAGATCCATCTGCAGGAATCGCTCGTAGGACTCCTGCTGCATCTCGATCAGGTTCGGGATGGGGATGGCCGTCCGGATTGTCGAAAAATCGTGTCGAGCCGCCACAGGCGACCCAGCCGCGGTGTGGTTGGTTGTTGGTACCACAGTTTCGCTCACACCTATCTCCTCATCGCTCGTGCGCTTGCAAACCCGGCCAAGATGCCGGCCCCCTGACGGATCGCTGTCGGACACTCGACCCGATGGGGTGATACACTAAGGCCGGCCCAAGGCACACTCCGAGCATGATCCAGGAAACCCCTGGACCGGAGAGACACCTCGACCGGCCCATAGCGTACCGTCTCGGCACAACCTGCTTGTTTCAGAATCGGTCGTCCGCACCGCCGACGAACCAACCGGCACCTTCCAGCAGTATACACCCGAGCAGGACGACCCTTCCACCGGCAAGCGCACGCAGGTGGAAGCATCGCCCCTTGCCCCTGAGCGGACATGCCGCCGGCGTTACTGAATCTCGACTTCGGCCCCTACGTCGGTGAGCTTGTCCCGGACCTGTTCGGCCTCCTCCTTGGGAACGCTTTCCTTGACCGGTTTGGGGGTTGAATCCACGAGATCCTTCGCTTCCTTGAGCCCCAATCCCGTGACTTCCCGCACCGCCTTGATCACCTTGATCTTCTGGGTTCCAAAGGCCTTGAGAATGACCGTGAATTCGGTCTGCTCGGCGGCCTCTTCCTGCGCTGCACCGGGTGCGGCAGCCGGTGCCGCAGCGACCGCCGCCACTGCCGATACGCCGAGTTCGGCCTCGAGCTTCTTGACCAGTTCGGAAGCTTCGATCAGGGTAAGTCCCTTGATGGACTCCGATATTGCTGCAATGTCCGCCATCCTGAAATCTCCTTTGTTGCTTGATACACACGAAACGACTTGCCCCACCAGCCGGCGGGACGCCTCCCTAGTGAAGGCTACGCGCTGAATTTCTGCTCCTCAACACCCTGGTGGACCACCGCAGCCACATTGCGGGCGGGTGCGCTCAGCGTCCCCAGCAAGCGCTGTGCCGGAGAGTTGAGCAGGAACAGCAGCTGGGCGTAAATACCCTCTCTGCCCGGGAGCTTGGAGAGCTCGACCAGCCCGTCGACGTCCAGCCGCCTCCCTTCCACCACACCGAGGCCCAGGGAGAAATGATCCTGGCGGCTCGCGAAATCGACGATCGACTTCGTCGCCCGGATGATGTCGTCTCCGAGGAAAGCCAGTCCGGTCATGCCCCGCTGCCCCTTCAGGGCAGCCTCGAACGGAGTATCCCTCGCCGCCAGATACGCCAGTCGGTTGGGAACGACCCGGTAGAGCGAATCCGTCGACCGCACCAGGGCGCGGAACTCCTGATCCTCGGCTACGGTGAGGCCTTCGAACTTGCAAACCAGCAGTGCCGTGCACCGAGCGAACTCGGTGCCGAGCTCCTCGAGAATCCTGCTCTTTTCGACCTTCGTCCTCATAGCCTTCCTCTCACGCACCGAATTCCGCAGCGCTCAGCGCCAATGAGGGGCTCATGGTGGAGCAGATCGACGCCTTCAACAGGTACCGTCCCTTGGAGGTCTGGGGCCGCGCCTTGAGCACGGCCGCAATCAGGGTCTCGGCATTCTCGACCAGCTGCTCCGGCGCAAAGCCGATCTTGCCGACCGGAGCGTGAATGACCGCTCCCTTGTCCACCCGGAACTCCACCTTCCCAGCCTGCACCTCCCGAACGGCCGTCGCCACATCATTCGTTACGGTACCGACCTTGGGATTCGGCATCAGGCCCCGTGGTCCCAGAATCCGCCCCACACGCGAGACGAACCGCATCATGTCCGGTGTGGCGACACAGGCATCGAAGTCGAGCCAGCCTTCCTTGGCGATCTTCTGGACGAGCTCCTCGCCTCCCGCATGGTCAGCCCCGGCATCGATTGCCTCCTGGACCTTGTCGCCCGACGCGAACACCAGAACCTTCTTCTCGATACCCAGACCGTGCGGCAGCACCACGGTTCCGCGGACCATCTGGTCCGCATGCCGGGGGTCGACGCCAAGATTGAGATGAATCTCGACGGTCTCGTTGAAGGCCGAGACCTTGTTGGCCTGGAGAAACGGAATCGCCTCCCGCAGTGCGTAGGGGCGGTTCTCGATCTTATCCGCGAAAGCGCGGTACTTCTTTCCTGCCATATGCCACCTTGGTGCCAGCGACCGACCGGCCTGCGCCGGAAGGGTCTCCCACGGGGTCGGAACCTATATCATACCACCTGAACGCCCATGCTGTTCGCCGTACCGCGAACGCAGGCCGCCGCCTGCGCCAGCGTGTGGCAATTGAGGTCCGGCATCTTCTGCTTCGCGATCTCCTCCACCTGGGCCTGGGTGATCTTGCCCACCTTCTTGCGGTTCGGCTCGCCGGATCCCTTGGCCAGGTTCGCGCTGCGCTTGATCAGCACGGCCACCGGGGGCGTCTTGGTAATGAAATCGTGGGTCCGGTCCTGGTACACGCTGATGACCACCGGGACGATCAGGCCCTCGAGATCGGGCTTCGCGGTTCTGGCGTTGAACTCCTTGCAGAACTGCATGATATTCAGGCCGGCCGGACCCAGCGCCGTCCCGACGGGGGGAGCGGGTGTCGCCTTGCCGGCCATGATCTGGAGCTTGATCTGCTGCTTGACTTTCTTGGCTCTCGGTGCCGCCATCGTTCCAATTCCTCCTCTGTCGCGCCATGCGGCGCGCTGACATGGTCCTAGCTGGCCTTCTTGACCTGGAAGTACTCGAGCTCCACGGGTGTGCCGCGTCCGAAGATGGTCACCATGACCTTGAGCGTGCTGCGCTCTGCGTTGACCTCTTCCACCGTTCCCGAGAATCCCGTGAACGGTCCGTCCACGATGCTGATGCGATCGTTCCGCGTGAACTGCACGCCAGGTCTCGGATGGTCCCGTGACACCTCCTGCCGATGCAGAATCTGGTTGACCTCATTGGCCGTGAGGGGAGCGGGAGTCTTGCCGCCACCAACAAAGCCAGTGACCCGGGGCGTGTTCTTGACGGCGTGCCAGACGTTGTCATCGAGGTCGAGCTGGATCAGGACGTACCCGGGGTACAGCAGCCGCTTGACAGTGACCTTCTTCCCGTTCCGCATCTCCACCACGTTCTCGGTGGGAATGAGAATCTCTCCGATGCGGTCGGCGATGCCCAATGCCTCCGCACGGGACTCCAGGCTGTCCTTGACCTTGCTCTCGAACCGCGAATAGGTGTGGATGATGTACCACTTCAGGCCGGCACCTGCTTCCGGCTCCCGGACAGGGTCCCCATCCGGCGAGGCCGCATTCTCCGACTGGGCGTCCTGCAAATTCTGTTCGAGCACTTCGGGCCCTCCCTCATCCGGCCTACGAGAATGTGGCATACAGCAGTCTCTGGCCCAAGGCCAGGACATAGTCCACAATGCCGAAGAACAGCGCGAACGCGAACACGCAGACGAGAACGACGATCGTCGTCGCCCGGACCTGATCCCGGCTCGGCCAGGTCACCAACCGCAGTTCGCGCATCACGCCGTCGAGGTAGGCCCGTGTCCGGACCAGCCAGCTCGCCGGCTCTTCAGCCTTCTTCTTCGATACTTTGGCCATGGGTTCGTGTTCTCTAGCCGGACGGCACAGACAGCCACGGGGCAGCCGTTGCGGACGGTGGCAGGGGCGGAGGGAATCGAACCCCCATTGGCGGTTTTGGAGACCGCTGGTTTACCGTTAACCGACGCCCCTTGACCCGAATGCCTGTCTCCAGCTTACTTCATCTCCCTGTGGAGCGTGTGCTTGCGGAGCCGGGGCGAGTACTTCATCAGCTCGATACGGCCGGTCTGTTTCCTCTTGTTCTTCGTGGTCGTATAGTTCTTGTCCTTGGTGACGGTGCACTGCAGTGTGATGATCTCTCTGGCCATGGGGTTCCTCCGAGCCGGTTGCTACTCCACGATCGAGGCGACGGTGCCGGCGCCGATGGTGCGTCCACCCTCGCGGATCGCGAACCGCAGACCCTGCTCCATCGCGATCGGCACGATCAACTCCACATTCAACTCCACATTGTCCCCCGGCATCACCATCTCCGTCCCCTCCGGCAACTCCGCCACCCCCGTCACGTCCGTCGTCCGAAAGTAAAACTGCGGCCGGTACCCGTTGAAAAATGGCGTGTGCCGCCCCCCCTCCTCCTTCTTCAACACGTACACCTGCCCCTTGAACTTCGTGTGCGGCGTGATGCTCCCCGGCTGCGCCACCACCTGCCCCCGCTCCACCGCCTCCTTGTCCAACCCCCTCACCAGCAGCCCCACGTTGTCCCCCGCCTGCCCCTGGTCCAAAAGCTTCTTGAACATCTCCACCCCCGTGATCACCTTCCGGTGCGTCTCCCGGATCCCCAAAAACTCCATCTCCGACCCCACCTTCACCACCCCTCGCTCGATCCGCCCCGTCACCACCGTCCCCCGACCCGAAATCGAAAATATGTCCTCGATCGGCATCAAGAACGGCTTGTCCACGTCCCGCTCCGGCGTCGGAATGTACTCGTCCACCGCCGCCATCAACTCATCCACCCCCGGCTCCGCACCCTCGTCCCCGTCCAGCGCCTTCAGCGCCGACACCCGCACCACCGGCACGTCGTCCCCCGGAAAATCGTACTCCGTCAGCAACTCCCGCACCTCCAACTCCACCAACTCCAGCAACTCCTCGTCGTCCACCATGTCCACCTTGTTCAACGCCACCACGATGTACGGCACCCCCACCTGCCGCGCCAGCAAAATGTGCTCCCGCGTCTGCGGCATCGGCCCGTCCGTCGCCGCCACCACCAGGATCGCCCCATCCATCTGCGCCGCCCCCGTGATCATGTTCTTGATGTAGTCCGCGTGACCCGGACAGTCCACGTGCGCGTAGTGCCGGTTCGCCGTCTGGTACTCCACATGCGCCGTCGCGATCGTGATCCCCCGCTCCCGCTCCTCCGGCGCGTTGTCGATCGAGTCGAACGACCGCACCTGGTTGCTCGGATCGTGCTTCGACAGCACCCGCGTGATCGCCGCCGTCAGCGTCGTCTTGCCGTGATCGATGTGCCCGATCGTCCCCACGTTCACGTGCGGCTTCGACCGGTCAAACTTTTCCTTCGCCATTTCGCTGTGTCCTCGTGCGCTGAAATCCTTGGCCGGAACCCCGATTGCCTCTTGCGGGATGGTGGACGGGGAAGGATTCGAACCTTCGTAGGGCGTAGCCCGACAGATTTACAGTCTGGTGCCTTTGACCGCTCGGCCACCCGTCCGGATTGCAATGCCTCGGTTATCGTCCCTCTCGAAGATTACTGAAGTGTCACCCGCCGGGTGGCCCCAAAACGATTATTCCGGGCTACCGACCGAACAGTGCGGCAACCTGCCATTTAGGATAGCATGGTCGGCGCGGCCGGGACGGACGGGCTCGATCATGTGCCGGAAGGAATCGACTCCAGCAACTCGATCAAGATGTCGTCCTCCGTCCGCCCGTCCGCGTGCGCGTCGAAGTTGAGAATCACGCGGTGACGCAACGCGGGCAGAGCCAGCGCCCGGATATCGTCGATGCTCACGTGCAGGCGGCCCTGCATCAGGGCGCGGACCCGACCGCACAGGATCAGAGCCTGGGCTCCTCGGGGCGAACTGCCGTACCGCACGTACTTGCGCGCGAGCGCGTGGTCCGGTCCCTCGCGCGGTTGTGTTGCCAGCACGAGGCTGATCGCGAAATCCCTGACGTGCGGCGCAACCAGCAGCGTCGATGCCATGCTGCGCAGATCCAGAATCTCACCGCGGTCAAGAACAGGCTCGATCTGGGCCTGGAGCGGTGCCGCGGTCCGTTCGACGATCGTCACGAGTTCGTCCCGCTCGGGGTACTCCACAAGAATCTTCAGAAGGAAACGGTCCAGCTGGGCCTCCGGCAGCGGATAGGTACCCTCCATCTCCAGCGGGTTCTGGGTCGCCATAACGAGGAATGGCTCCTCCAGCGAGTGGGTCGAGGTCCCGCTGGTCACGGTCTTCTCTTGCATGGCCTCGAGCAGCGCCGATTGGGTGCGCGGAGTGGCCCGGTTGATCTCGTCAGCCAGCACGAGGTGCGAGAACACCGGGCCGGGCTCGAAGCGCAAGAACTTCGCACCGACCTCGTTGGTGTCCATGACCGAGCTGCCGAGGATGTCCGCAGGCATCAGGTCGGGAGTGAACTGAATCCGAGAGTAGTCCAGATGCAGCGCTCCCCCCAACGTGCGCAGCAAGGTTGTCTTGCCGAGACCCGGGACGCCCTCCAGCAGCACGTGACCGCCGGCCAGCAGCGCGGTCAGAACGCCATCCACCACTCGCTCGTGCCCGACGATGACCTTGTGGATCTCGGTGCGGACCCTGTCAACCTGCAGGGTGGCGGTCTCCATCAGCGATTCCGTTGCAGTCATCTATTCGCCGTCCCTTCTCAAGGTCTGGAAGTAGTTCCGGATGTAGGTGCGGTATTGCACGGGTATCTCGTCGCGGCTGATCCCGCCGCCTCGATCAGCATGCACCGTCGAGCGCTGGTTGTACGGAACGCGGGCCGATTGGTCAGCCAGGCGGGTCTCGACGGTCACTTCGCCCGTCATGTTCTCGGCACGTTCCATATAGAGCTCCTCAAGTGCCCCGAGAACATCCGCCTGCTCCGCCGCGACAAGATCCTTGGATCCGTCGCTGGTACCCGTTGATGACGCGCTCTCCGTGCTGCTCTTCTCTCCGCTACTGTCCTCGCCACCGGCATTGCCGGCCGACATGGTTTCCGAACCCTCTTCGGCCGACTGGCCGCCCTCCATGCTTGCCTCCGCAGGGTCAGACTCGGTTTCGTCGGCAGCTTCTCCGGCTTCGGCCGGATCCCCCGCGGACGAGGCCTGCTCCATGCCGTCACTGCCCTGCTCCCGCCCCGGGTCGGCATCCGCAGTTTCCGCCGAGGCCAAATCCAGGGTCTGCAGCATGTTGTCGAAGGCTTGCTTGAGCTTGTCGAGAAGGCTCTCCGCCTCATCGTTCCAGTCGTCCGACGCGGCTTCGGAAGCTCCGTCGGCTTCGGCTTCGTCCGTGCGGTTCCCGATCTCCGCCGTCCCGTCCTGCAGCGATGCCTCCTCGCCCCGGGGCTCGGCCGGCAACTCCTCCACCGGGATTGGGATCAGGTTCTCCACTTGCGGCATCCCGTCCGGTTCACCGGACGGCTCGTAAGACTGGTCAGGCAAAGGGCTGTCCGGGTCGCCAGAACCTCCGTCGGGCCTGTCGTCCAGCAACTCCAGATCGTCCGTCCCGGCTGCCCCGGAGGTTCGGTCGATGGCGGCCAGCGCCGCCCGCACGACAGTCGGCGGCTCGGGCTCCAGGCCGAACAGCGACGAGAGCAGGACCGTTGCGAGGGGGGGCTCGAACGACAGGGGCGATTGGAGCCCGGCCCGCAGGCCAACCAACAGCGCGGCCGTGGCAAGCAGGATCGTCGCGTTGCGCTGGGTGGCAGGTACGATTCCCGGAAACACGACCCGGGGCCTGACGCCCGTCGCAGCCCGGGCGGCGCGCTCGTACTGGGCGTCCGCGACTCCACCGGCCCAGGCACCGCCGGCAGACCGGAAATGAAAGGCGGTGGAGAGAGCATCGCGCAGGCCTTCTCGCTGGTCGATGCACTGCGCGACGGCATAGTCGTCGGGCAGCGTCGACCTCCAGCGCCGGACAGCCATCCAGACTCCGAACATAGCGACGAGCGGAAGGGTCGCGGCCGGAACGTACCGCGTCCCCATCAACAGAAGGGCACAGATTCCCAGCAGCGTCATCCCGAGAGCGAAGAACCCCTCCCGCCTGACACTGTGGGCGACGATCCTGGCCCGACAGGTGCGCACCAAGGTCTCAACCACACCTAACGCCGCCGGAGTTGATGCCATGGCCGATCCAGTCGGATCAAGAACCGATTATAGGTTGCGTCGCCGGCACCGGTTGATCCGGTTTGAAGTTTCGCCCCTGGCCGGAGCGTCCTACACTGGGGCATTGCTGGGAGGAAGACTGTGAGCCCGACGATCCGGATTTGCCTCGCGGTCGCGCTGGTCGCTGCCTTATGCGTGAACGCGAGCGGCCAGGGCGAGGAGGAACGGCTCATCGCGAGGGCTGCGGACGCGCTGCGGGCCGGGCATACCGAGACGGCGGCGCGCCTCGCCGGGGAAGCGCTCGATCCGCCGGGCGCTCCCGCCCCCAAGGCATTGTGGATACGTGGAAACGCCTTCGAGGGTCTCGAGAGGTACTCCGAGGCGGTTCTCGATTTCGGTCGCCTCGCAGAACTGGATCGGCTCCGGCCGGGCGTTCACCTCGCACTCGGACGGGCCCGGTTCAAGGCCGGGGATTTCAGCGGCTCCGTTGCCGCGTTCGACGCCGCCACGAATCTCGACAGGACGCTCGGCCCCCATCTGTGGCAGCGTGGAATCGCACAGTACTACGCGGGACGGCCCGGAGATTGCGCCAAGCAGTTCACGAACCATCGCACGGTGAACCCCCAGGACGTCGAGAACTCGGTTTGGCACTTCCTGTGCGTCGCCGAACGGGACGGGATCGAGGAGGCGCGGAGGCGCTTGATGCCCGTTGAGCGGGACAGCCGCGTGCCGATGTCGGAGGTCCTGGCCCTGTTTCGCGGAAGCGGCTCGGAGGCAGCCGTCATCAAGGCGGCGGAACGGGCCACCAGCGCAGGCTCGGGTGACAGCCCCCTGTTCTATGCCCATCTGTACGTCGGTCTGTTCAAGGATGCCTCTGGCGACAGGAGCGCGGCGGACGAACACCTCCGCATGGCAGTCGGCATGCGGAATCCCGGGAACTACATGTGGCAGATCGCGAGGATTCACAGAGCCCAGCGTACGGCGGAGAAACGGGTCTCCAAGCCGGTCGGAGCAGTGCATTGAGGCGGCCCGCGAACGATCCCTCGGCGGCGGGGCGATCCTCTACACTCTAGAAACTGGGAAGCGGGGAGCGGGCACCGCAACCACGGGTCGATGGCCAGCAGCAGTCAGAGTCGCAGTCCGGCAGCACAGTCCGACCCGGAGCGCGGACCGGCCGACCTCGTCTTCGACGTGCGCGGGGTGACCAAGACCTATTCCATGGGGGAGGTCGACGTCCATGCCCTGCGAGGCATCGATCTCCGGCTGTTCGAGTCGGAGTTTCTCGTGCTGCTGGGGCCTTCCGGGAGTGGCAAATCAACTCTTATCAATATCCTGGGGGGATTGGACCTGCCGTCCGCAGGCCGTGTGCTGTATCGGGGGAGCGATCTGAGCGGCTCCGATGACGCGACCCGGACCCAGTATCGGCGACGGCATGTCGGGTTCGTTTTCCAGTTCTACAACCTGATACCCAGCCTGACGGCGAGGGAGAACGTCTCGCTGGTCACGGAGATCGCTCGCGCTCCCCTCGATCCGACGGAGGCGCTCCACATCGTCGGGCTCGCCGACCGCATGAATCACTTCCCTGCCCAGCTGTCGGGGGGAGAACAGCAACGGGTCGCAATCGCCCGCGCAATCGCCAAGCGTCCCGACGTGCTCCTGTGCGACGAGCCCACAGGTGCCCTGGACATCTCGACCGGGGTGGTCGTGCTGGAAGCGATCGAACGCATCAACCGGGATCTTGGCACCGCAACGGCGGTGATTACCCACAATGCGGCGGTCGCGGCGATGGCGGACCGGGTCATTCATCTGTCGGACGGGCGGATCGTCACCGACCACAGGAACAGCGAGAAGCTGAAGGCCCGGGATCTGAGCTGGTAGCCGATGCGCGCCCTGAACAGAAAGCTCGTCCGGGACCTTTGGCAGATCAAGAGCCAGGGAGCGGCGATCGGTGCCGTCATTTGCGTCGGAGTGCTCATGTTCGTGATGTACCTGAGTGCGTTCGACTCTCTTCAGCTGACCCGCAGCGCGTACTACGAGCACCAGCGCTTCGCGCATGTGTTCGCCTCACTGAAGCGCGCTCCGCTGGCACTGCATGCCCGGATCGCAGGCATTCCGGGCGTTTCAAAGGTGGAAACCCGGGTCGTCATGGATGTCAACCTGGACGTCGAAGGACTCGCGGAGCCCGCCACTGGACGATTGATTTCCATTCCCGATCGGCGCCGGGACATCCTGAACGACATCTTGCTCAGCGAGGGCCGTTACATCGACCCGGCCCGGCCCGACGAAGTCATCGTCAACGAGGGATTCGCCCAGGCTCACAACCTGCGGCCGGGCGACCGGGTGCGCGCCGTTCTCAACGGGCGCCTTCGCGACCTGGCCATCGTAGGCATCGGGCTGTCTCCCGAATACATCTACACCATTCGTCCCGGAGACTTTATTCCTGACGACGCCCGGTTCGCCATCTTCTGGATGGAGCGCAGAGCTCTTGCGAGCGCCTTCGACATGGAAGGTGCATTCAACGACGTCGCCCTGCTGCTCATGCCGGGAGCCATCGAGAAGGACGTCATTTCCCGCCTGGACGATCTCCTCCGGCCCTACGGGGGCTGGGGGGCGATCCCGAGGGACCTGCAACTGTCCCACTGGTCGGTAGACAACGAACTGAAGGGTCTCCAGAGCGCGGGGGTCGCAATCCCGATGGTGTTCCTGGCTGTCGCGGTGTTCCTCCTGCATGTGGTGCTGCGCCGGATCGTTGCAGTCCAGAGAGAACAGATCGCCACGCTCAAGGCACTCGGATATCCCAACCGCTCGATCGCGCTGCACTACACGTGGTGGGCGCTCGCGATCAGCCTGATCGGAACCCTGGGCGGCACACTCGGGGGACAGTTGCTCGGGGAAGGGATGCTCGGCATGTACAACCAGTACTTCCGCTTCCCTTCCCTGGAGTATCGGCTGCTGCCGGACGTCGTGGCGGCGGCGGTCCTGATCGGGATCGTCGCTGCCGTGATCGGAGCGCTCTCGGCGGTCAGGCAGGCGGCCCGCCTCCAACCTGCCGAGGCGATGCGTCCGGAACCGCCCGGCAACTACAGGGTCAGCCTGGCGGAGCGTCTGGGATTGCGCTGGCTGCTCTCCCAGCCCGCCCGAATCATCCTGCGCAACGTCGAACGCCAACCCTTGCGTTCGATGATCTCCATCGGAGGCATCGCCTGCGCCGTCGCGGTGTTGATTGTGGGGACGTTCTCGATCGATTCGGTGGAGCTGATGATGAACATCCAGTTCGGTCTGGCGCAGCGGCAGGATGTCCAGCTGTCGTTTGTCGAGGCCGTCTCGCCGCGCGGCATCCACGCCGTCCAGAGGCTGCCGGGAGTGATCACGGTCGAACCGGTTCGGAGTGTGCCGGTTCGCCTGCATGCCGAGAACCGGTCCCGCCAGGTGTCTATCGCGGGCCTGCCCGGGCGGGGTGATCTGTTTCGAGTTCTGGATGTCGAGACCCTGCAGCGGACGCCCCTGCCGGAACACGGAATCGTCCTGAGTTCGAGCTTGGCCCAGGCCCTGGATGTATCCGCCGGAGACCCTGTGGCGGCCCAGGTCCTGATCGGGCGGCGATCTGTCGAGCGGCTGGTCGTTGTGGCGGTCGTCAAGCAGTACATGGGACTCGCGGCGTACATGGAGATCAACGCTGTCCGGAGGCTGCTGCGCGAGGGAGCCACCCTCTCAGGGGCCTACATGACCGTCGATGAGGCCCGTCTGCCAGACCTGTTCCAGGCGGTTAAGGCAACGCCGGCGATAGCCGGCAGCGGACTTCGGAGCGCCGCCCTCAGGGCGTTCGACGAGACGTTCGCCGAGAACATCGGAATCATGATCTTCTTCAATGTGCTGTTCGCTTCGGTGATCGCCTTCGGTGTCGTCTACAACGCCGCGAGGGTGTCCCTGGCGGAACGCAGCCGGGAGTTGGCCAGTCTCCGGGTCATGGGCTTCACGCGGGCAGAGATTTCATCGATCCTGCTGGGCGAGCTGGGCTTGCTGACAGTCATCGCGCTGCCGGCGGGAATGGCGCTCGGCTACGGCCTGTCGCGCCTCCTCGTCAAGGCTTTCGAAACGGAACTGTATGCAATCCCGTTCACGGCGACGCCCAGGACGTATGCCGCCTGCACGCTGGTGGTGCTTGTGGCGACAATGGTGTCGGGGTTGATTGTCCGGCGCAGATTGGACAGACTGAATCTGATGGAAGTCCTGAAGGCGAAGGAGTGATTGGTGAGGGTCCGGCCGACTCGATTCCTTGTGTGGACCATGGTGGCGGGAGGCGCGGTGGCTTTCTACATGGCCTTCCAGTCGCAGCCGCTGGAAGTGGACATGGCGACCGTTGCACGGGGCCGTCTCACGATCACGCTGAGGGAGGAGGGGCAGACCCGGGTGAGGGATCGCTACCAGGTATCCGCACCACTGGCTGGACGGGTGCTCCGAATCAACCTCGAGCCCGGCGATCCCGTCAGGGCCGGTTCCACGATCCTCGCCAGATTCCTGCCCTCCTCACCGGAACTCCTGGACACGAGAGCCAGGGCCGAGGCGGAATCCCGCATCCGCACAGGCCAGGCAGCCGTGAACCGTGCCCGAGTCGATCTGGACCGCGCGACGGCCGAGCGGGTGCATGCGGAGTCCGAACACAACCGGCACAAGCAACTCCACCGTGACGGACTCGTCGCCGATGATCGGCTTGAGCTTTGGCGAATGCGGGCCGAGACCGCCCGGGAGGCGGTCCGGTCTGCGGAATCGGGCATTGCCGTCGCGGAAGCCGAACTCGAAACCGCCAGGACCCGCCTGATCCGGGCCGGTGCGGTCCAGGCCGCCGCAGCCGAGGCGATCCCGCTGCGGTCTCCCATCGACGGCGTGATTCTGCAGCGCCTCCGCGAAAGCGAGGCCGTCGTGCAGTCTGGCGAGCCGCTTCTGGAGGTCGCGGACCCGGACAAGCTGGAGATCGTTTCCGACATGCTTTCGACCGACGCCGTGCAGATTGCCGAAGGCAGCCCCGTCCTGATCGACCAGTGGGGAGGCGATCATGTGCTGAGGGGTATCGTGCGGCGGGTGGAGCCGTTCGGTTTCACGAAAATCTCCGCACTGGGCGTGGAAGAGCAACGGGTGAACGTCATCGTGGACTTCGAAGACATCCGGGAGGCGTGGGAGGCGTTGGGCGATGGATACCGGGTCGAGATTGCGGTGGTTGTCTGGGACCATGACGATGTGCTCAAGATTCCGAACAGTTGTCTGTTCCGACAGGGCGAGGACTGGGCGGTGTACAGCGTCCAGGAATCCGGTGTCGCGGCACTCCGCATCGTGTCGGTCGGACGACGGAACGAGAGGGAGACACAGGTTGTCGACGGACTCGCGGAAGGTGAGCGAGTGATCATGTATCCCGGCGACCAACTGGAGGACGGTGCGCAGGTGATTCCCCGCCAGCCTAGCCGGGGGTAATCAGCGGAATCCCGCGGGCCGGGCGCTTCCTCAACCGCTGCCGAGCGGCCCCCGCAGGCTCTGGGCCGAGACCGGGCAGCGGCTGCGGTAGGGTAGATTCAAGAGACCATTCCTGCGCCCTTCGCTCCGATCGCATTGCGCTGATGCCTGGCCCGGAATCGGCAACCGAAGCAAATGCTTGAAGAAGGCACCCGCGCCCGCCGGTGTCGCTCTCGCCCGGAACTGGCGTTTCGTATCTGACCGAGGATCCCTTCTGCATGCACGTCCGAAAAAGCCGCCTGCTTACCCCGGGCCCCACGCCGGTGCTGCCATCGGCCATGCGAGCGATGGCCGTTGCCGACCTGCATCACCGGACGGGGGAATTCCGTGACGTCTACAGCGGCGTGATCGCAGGATTGCACTACTTCATGGGTACCGACAACGGAATCGCCCTCTTCGCATCGAGTGGTAGTGGCGCGATGGAAGCCGCGGTATCCAACCTCTTCTCGGCCGGCGACGAGGTCATCGTCTGTTCGGCCGGCAAGTTCGGAGAGCGCTGGGTGCAAATCGCGGAAGCGTTCGGCCTGAATGTAATCCTGCTGCGGAAACCGTACGGCGAATCCGTGCTTCCGGAAGAACTCGGCACCACGTTGCGCGAGCACCCGGGCGTGCAGGGAGTCTTTGTTCAGGCAACCGAGTCGTCGACAGGGATCGCCCACGATGTCGAGACGATGGGCAAGCTCGTCGGCGACACCGATGCCATCTTCGTTGTCGATGCCATCACGGGTCTGGGTAGCAGCGAGTTGCAGATCGACGAGTGGGGGCTCGACGTCGTGATCGGGGGGTCGCAGAAGGCCCTGATGGTCCCTCCAGGCCTGGCCTACTGCGCGGTAAGCGAAAAGGCTTTGCGAAGGACCTGGAGAGCCAGCAACCCAAGGTTTTACTTCAATTTGCGCCAGCATATTGAAGCTGGACCCAAAGGCGACTCACCCTGGACGCCCGCATCCTCCCTGATTCTCGGACTGGCCCAGGTTCTGGACTATGTGCGCGAGGTCGGCCGCGACCGGCTCGTCGAGAACGCCCAGCTTCTGGCGAAGGCGACTCGCGCATCCGCACGGGCCCTCGGTCTCGAGTTGTTCGCCCGGAACTCCGTGCCAGCCGGAGCGGTGACCGCCATCCGCTCGCCGGAGGGCATCGATTCCGGCGAGATTGTACGCGGCTTCAAGGATCGCTTCGAGTCGGTCATTGCCAACGGGCAAGGGTCCATGAAGGGGCAGATCTTCCGATTCGCACACCTCGGCTACTTCGATTTTCACGATCTCTTTGCGACGATCGCGGAACTCGAGGTGATTCTTCACGTTCTCGGCCGGAACGTTACTTTCGGAGCCGGCGTCAAGTCCGTGCAAGACGTTTATCTGGAAGCGTTGACGAAAGAAGGTGCACTCTCGAAATGAAGGTTCTCGTAGCGGACGCGGTCAACCAGGCTGCGATCGACCTGCTGATGGCAGAAGAGTCGTTCGAGGTAACCGTATCGAATCCCGCGGACTTCCGCCCCCACCTGATCGACGCCGAGGCGCTGGTCGTTCGCAGCGGAGTCCGGGTCACCAGGGAAGTGCTCGACGAAGCACCGGACTTGAAGGTAATCGGTCGCGCCGGCATCGGGGTCGACAACATCGATCTGGATGCGGCCACGGCTAAGGGCGTCCTGGTGATGAACACGCCCGGCGGGAACGCAACCTCGGTTGCGGAGCACACCCTCGCCCTGATTCTGTCCCTCGCGCGGAAGGTGGCCATCGCCGACTGCTCGACCAAGGCAGGCCGTTGGGAGCGCAAGCGATTCCAGGGCAGCGAAGTGTTCGGGAAGACGCTGGGGATCATCGGCTTCGGCACCATCGGCCGGCAGGTGGCACTGCGGGCCAAGCCTTTCGGAATGGAGGTGCTGGCGTACGACCCGTTCATCTCCAGCGACGCTGCAAAGGATTGCGGAGTCGCGCTGATCGAACTGCCTCCCCTGCTGGAGACAGCGGACTATGTCAGCCTGCACCTGTCGCTCACGCCCGACACGGAAAGGATCGTCAACGCGGAAAGTCTGGCCAAGATGAAGCGTGGCGTGCGCATCATCAACTGTGCGCGAGGTGGACTGATCGACACTGCCGCCCTGGACGCCGCCCTGGCCTCGGGCCATGTCGCGGGAGCGGCTCTGGACGTTTACGAGCAGGAACCTCCCACGAAGTCGCCACTCCTGCGCTATGACCAGGTTGTCACCACGCCGCACATAGGCGGGTCAACTGCGGAGGCCCAGGCGAAGGTCGGAATCAACATTGCGATGCAGGTGCGCGACTATCTGAAGTCAGGGGTCGTCGTCAATGCGGTAAACGCCCCCTCGGTCAGTGCGGAGCAGTACGGGCGGCTGGCCCCGTTCATCGGGCTCGGGGAGAGTCTCGGCTCGTTTGTTGCACAGACGTCGCTGGGCAGACCCGTGCGCGTCAAGATTACGTACATGGGCGAGTTCAACGAGACCGATGCCACGATCGTACGCAACGCAGCACTGAGCGGCCTGCTCAACAGCTTTCTCTCCCAGAAGGCGAATCTCGTGAACGCCTCCCAGATTGCCCGTGACCGGGCGATCGGAGTGCACGAAGTGCGCCGGGGCCGGACCCATTTCAGCGATTCGATCCAGCTGAGCCTGAAAACCGAAGCGAGCGAGGTCACGGTGGAGGGTGCCGTATTCCCGGACGGCTCTCCCCGTCTGCTGAGCGTCGACGGCATCTACATCGAGTCCTACCTCGGCGGCACTCTCCTGTACGTCACGAACAAGGACGTACCCGGCGTTATCGGGCGCCTCGGAACCGTGCTCGGCGAAAACGGAATCAACATCTCGAATTTCGCCCTGGGCAGAGGGCGGCAGAAGTCGGACGCGGAGCCCGCCAAGGCCGTAGCCCTGGTCCAAACGGATCAGTCCATTCCACAGGCGGTGCTGGACCGGCTCTACCAGATGCAGGCTGTGGTCTACGCGAAGACCATCGATCTACGGCCCAGTCTGCTCGTGAACCGGAAGTCTCGAGAGCATACGGGTAGACAGCCTTCCGCTACCGGGCCGACCGTCTAGAATGGCTGGGGGCGGGTCAGTCAGACAACACCGGCGTTCAGAACTTCACGCCTCGCTGCTGGAGGTCGTCCAGAACGCAGTCGACACCGCGACGGTTGATGATCTTGATCCCCTTGGCGCTGGTGCGCAGACGCACCCAGCGGTTCCTGCGGGGTGACCAGAAACGCTTGTTCTGAAGATTCGGGTAGAAGCGACGCTTCGTCTTGTTGTTCGCGTGGGAAACATTGTTGCCCGACATTGGGCGCTTGCCAGTGACTACGCAGACTCTTGCCATATGCTACTCCGCAAAAGGGGGATGCGAACCGCCTGTAACAAGGATACCACGACATGTCGAACGGACACTTGCGGATGCTGGCACGACCGTAGAGCGCGCAGGCGGCGGCTAGGCCGCGACCTCGCCGGATCCGCCTCGCGGCAGGCTGACCGCCAGGGGCAGGCCGAGCAGGGGCAGTATCGCGAACCCCCAGAAGACGGCCTGCAGTCCAAACTGATCCGCGAGCCAACCCGCCATCGGGACGAAGACGATTCCTGCCGTGCCCCAACCGAAGCCCATCATCATCGCCGAAGTCGTACCGGCCTGCGAGGGCACGAGGTCCTGGGCCATGACGACATTGATGGGAATCGTGGCCAGCAGGATACATCCACCCACGAACAGGGCACCAACCGCCAACCAGCCATCCAGGATCACGAATGCGACCAGGGGCGGGACGCACGCAAGCATGGAAATGATGATCACGGACCGTCCCCCGAGCCGGTCTGCGGCGGCACCTCCAGCGAAAGCCCCCACCGATGTGCTGAGGAAATACGCCGACAGGGTGAGGCTTGCCGCCGGGAGGTCCTCCCCCCGGACCTGGACCATGTAGAGGGTCAGGAATTGGGCCAGGCCGACCTGCACGATGGACCGCAGGACCACGAGCCCGTACAGGCAAGCCAATGTCCTGCCCTCTTTCCGCAGCGCCAGCCAGTCGACCATGGACTGCCGCCGGCCAGGCTTGCGGATGGGGCGCGGGACGCGCCAAAGCAGAATCGGCAGCAGCGCGACGGCGGGTACGGCTGAGAACCAAAGCCTCTCGAACCCGAAACGCTCGATCACGGCGGTCAGGTACAGCGGCCCCAAGCCGAGCCCGGCTGTGCCCAAGGTGATGAAGATCGCCGTGGCGATGCCCCGCCGCTCGCCACCCAGGCGGCCTGCCTGGCTCGTGCTGTGCGGATGATACGAGGCCGATCCCATGCCTCCGATCAGCAGGAGCACCACAACGGACACCAATCCAGGCGCGAGACCGAGCAACGAGAGGAACACTGCCGTTACCAGCGGGCTCAGGACGCTGAAGTACCGGCTCTGCAGCCGATCGCTGACCAGCCCGAACGGCAGTTGCGTAAAGGACGAAGAGAACATCCAGACGCCGCCCAGCAAACCAGCCTGGGCAAGGGTCAAGTTCAACCGATCGACGAGAATCGGCTGAACGGTGGGAAGGGTGGACGAGAAGCAGTCGACCAGGAAGTGGGTGGCCAACAGGAACACATACGCTTCTCCGGCGCGGCGGCGGGCGCTGAACCCCGCTATCCGGAAGCCGCTTCCAGTCTGGGGGCTCCTGCCGCCGGAGGACGGCGAAGCCTCGCTCCGGGCAGTCCTGGTCCGTTGCATCACGTCCATGCCTGTCGGTCTCGCCTTGTCGGCGGCAGCCGACAAGGATTGCGATCCGGATGATGGATGGGGGCCTACGGTGCGAGATCCTTCCAGAGCCGGGAGCGGATCTCGTCCAGCCGGTGTTCGGCGGCATCGCGGATGTAGCGGTAGCGGTCCTCGCTTGCCACTCGCCCCAGTTCGGCCTCGTCGTTCATTTGCTTGATGGCCTTGCGACGGATCTCCTCGTCACCCGATTCACGCACGAGCCGATGATAGTTCACTTCATCAGGACCCAAAGCGCGCAGCGCAGAAAATGCCTCATGGCGGACGAACCACTCGCCATCGCTGACGATTACGTCGGTCAGCACGGCTGGATCCTTGATCTCGGCAAGCGCATTCCGGCGGACATCCGCATTGGAGTGCCGCCATTTCGGGCGGAACAGATTCAGCAATCCCATTTCAAGCAACTGCGCTGCGGGCTTGGCCGGCAGTACCTCAGTCAGCGTAGCTGATTCGCCAGATTCTTCGACCGCCGTCGTCGGAAACCAGCATCGAGCCATCCTGGAGGATCTGCAGGCCCACCGGTCTTCCCCAAACGTCAGTGCTGTCGGGATCCAGCATCCATCCTGTGAGAAAATCCTGTGGTCCGGACTGTGGCCGTCCGTCCTCGAACGGGATGAACGCAACACTGTAGCCAACTCGCCGGGACCGGTTCCACGATCCGTGGAACGCCATGAAGAGCCCACCCCTGTACTTCTCGGGAAACTGCGTCCCGGTGTAGAAGCGCATATCCAGCACTGCGACGTGAGCCCCGAGCAGCACATCCGGGTACAGGGTGTTCCTGACCTTGTCGGGAGCGACGTCCTTGTGCCGCGGTTCCTCGTGTGGCCCGTTGTAGGCGTACGGCCATCCGTAGAAGGCCCCTTCCTGGATCTGCACCAGAAAATCGTTGGCCAGATCGTCGCCCAGCCCGTCGCGCTCCTGAACTGCGCCCCAGATCTGATCAGACCCGGGATACCATTGCAAGCCGATGATGTTGCGAAGCCCCGTCGCCACGGTTTCGTGTCCCGATCCGTCCGGATTGTAGCGGTGCAGGGCCGCCCGCATGGGGTGCTCGTCCAGGTCGATGTTGGATTCAGAGCCGACGGTCACGTAGAGCTTCGTGTGGTCCCGGTCAAACAGCAGCGAACGGGTCCAGTGTCCTCGACCGAAGTCCTCAAACGAGATGATCTCCTCACCCTCACCGACCGTCATCGCCTTCTGGTCATACACATACCGTTTGACCGAGGTGGTCTCGGCGACATAGATCCACTTGTCGTGAAAAGCCAGGCCGAAGGGCCGGTCCAATGCCTCAATCAGCTTTCTGACCTGCCCAGCATGGCTGACAAACACCACTCCGTCGGGCTCGCTCCGGGAGCCGGAGTCGGAGAATACGAGCTCGTCACTGGGCCCGAGGGCCATGAATCGAGGCCGCTGAAAGTCCCCGGTCAAGTATTCCTCAACCTTGAACCCCTCGGGAACCTGGAGACTCGCACCGTCGGGGCGCTCAATCACGTTGGGGCGATTCCTCGCCGATTCCGTGTGAAACGGTGCGGGAAGCTCTTGCCAGTTGACCGGCTTGGAGGGTTCCCCCAAGCCAAGTGCGACGAGCATGAGTCCCGCCCCGGAAACCTTGAACCACTGCTTCATGTCTCCTAGCGTAGCGGATTCTGGAAGCCTCGGAGTGAATACAGTATTGGCTGTACGTAACTGCCCAGGTACTTTCGCATGAGACGAAGACGGTGAATCCCGCAGGGGCTCCGAAGGCCAAGTGGGGGAGTGAGTGCAACCGGTGCTGCACGACGGCGTGAAACGACGGCGTGCAATCGGGTTATGGAAGGTCCGAGGTCCCGCCGAAAACCGCGTCGAGGGTGGGCGCATCCAGTACGGCGTCCAGCCAGCGGTCGAGCTGCTCGAGGTTAGCAGCGGCGATGTGCGCCTGGATCTTGTCAGGCAGGGGGCCGAAGCGACGCTTGAGCTGCCGGGCGAGCGTCTCGGACTTGCCTCCGGTCATTCCCTGGGCGATGCCGGCGGCCATGCCTCGTTTCTCGCCTCTAGCTTCGCCCTGTTCAAGCCAGGCTTGGGCTGCAGTTCCCATCAGTGCCTCCACGGCTTCCGGCTCCTTGCCCACCCGCCTGAGCGCAGCTTCCAGACGCTCCGGCGACAGGCTCAACTTCTCTGCGATGTACTGTAGCACGTACCGTCCCAATTCGCTATCGTCAATGCTGTTCGCCATGGTGTCGGCTTCCCCGTCGGTGATCTTCTTCTTGGTGAACACCAGGACCAGCGCGAGCAGCACTCCGGCCACGTCCGCCCGGCTCGAGAGTCTGTCCGGGGCCCTGTCGGGCAGGCGGTGGAGGATGTACGCCCCGAGGTTGCGGGCGAGGTGCTCGAGCCCCGCCGGAGCCTCGATCATCGCCGTGATCGAGAGGGGCACGTTCCAGGGCCCGCTGCCGTGGAAGAAGACCATGGGGATGATCAGCGACAGCCGCCCAGGCGGCCGCTCCCCGCTCTCGATCTCCGCGATCCAGAGCCGCAGGATGTAGCGCCACAGTTGCAGGGGAGTGCGGGCATCGGGCTGCGACTTGTGCTCGAGGAGCACGTAGATCCGGGCGGAGTCGCCGTCCTTCATCCGCACGCGGAAGATGGCATCGGCCTGGGTGGCCCGGCCTTCGCCGTCAATGGCGGTGCCCTCGATGTGCTCGGGCGGATGGTCGGGGTCGAGCCGTTTGGTGACCTCGGGCGGCAGGTAGTCGGCGAGCAGCACGGCAGCACGTCCGGGGTCGGCGACGAGCAGACGGAACAGGGAGTCGTGAGGCTTCGCGAGCGGGGGCATGGGGGTCTCTGGACAGATGCAGGCTACGCCGGTCGCCGACCCACCGGCGGAGACGGTGGCCGCGAGAGTGGACGGGGCCTCACAGCCGGAACCGTCCGCCGGCTCGCCTCCAGCCGGTTGGCGGCGGTCGGCTCCTTGCTGGCAACCTGCGGGTCGATGAAAAGGCGCAACACAATTTATCTTGCCAAAGGAGCCGCTTCCTTGTCGAGAGCAGGACTGGGGTCCGAGGGCCTTCCCGGGTGGAGCCTGGCCTGAGGGGCACGAACACACCGCCGCAGCGCTCGCAGCGCCGCCAGCCGGTCCGGGTCCTGTCGTCGACCAGCTCCGGCATTCCGTCCTCCTCGACATGCTCCAACCTGCACCGGCCCGCCACGCTCGCTCGACGGTTCTTTCAGGCAGGTTTCGGGGCGAGAGGGCGGGCCCCCTTGGACGGCGGCTTGGGGCCGGAGTCTTGAGGCAGAGGGGTGAAGGGGTGACGCTTGGGCGGAGGGGCCATGGCGTCGGCCGAAGCCCGCTGTCCGTGCCCGGTGCGGATCGGAGCCGCGCCCGGAGATTTCAGTAGCGGTACGACTGGCGCATAGCGGTTGCTCCGCTGCGCCGACAGGGATCCCGTCCCCCTATCGGGCGCAGTCCCTGATGCTACCAGCACCCTTAGGATGGGCTAATCAGGACCTTAAGCCCCTCCGCCCACTGCTGCGCTGCCTAGTGCAAGCGGCATTTCATGCGACGGTTTCTCCGCCGCAACATCAAGTGTCGGTCCGCCTGTTGATCGTTGTCCGGCATCCAGGGTACCGGGGCAGTTGCTGCCGGACTCCAGCACTTACGGATCTGCCGGCTAATGGCGTACCGCGATCCCCCAC
The DNA here is from genome assembly GCA_965205085.1 of Bryobacterales bacterium. Taxonomy (GTDB): domain Bacteria; phylum Acidobacteriota; class Terriglobia; order Bryobacterales; family UBA6623; genus VXMF01. The sequence goes on from OZ242039.1 coordinate 1,028,618, forward strand.
AGCCCCACCCTGCGGTCGGCGCTGGCGACGCCGCCCCCGCCGACCGGTGGATGCGGAACGGTTCGGCGCATCGGGAAAGCTAGTCCGGAACCGCGACCTCATTTGTCCGCTTGCCGGACGGCTGGACCGGAGCCTCGGGAACATTCGTGCTCGGCAACCAGTGCCGGAGCCCTTCCTTGATGCGTTGGTAGTGCTCGTCCGCAGCAAGGTTCGTCCACTCCATCGGATCGACCCGGTGGTCGTAGAGCTCTTCCGTCCCGTCGGCGTACCGAATGTACCGGAAATCTTCCGAACGGACGGCATGGTTCAGGCGACCGTGCGTCGTGACAGTCGGCTGCCACCGCAATTCGGGATTTCTGAGCAGCGGGACGAGGCTGCGCCCGTCCAGCCCCTCAGGAGCGTCGAGTCCAGCTAACTCGATGAGTGTCGGGTAAATGTCGAGCAAGTTCACCGTTCGAGGCGACCGCGCCCCGGCAGTGGTTCCTTCCGGAAGCCCTGGGGAACCGGAGGGAGCCGAGATGAACAGCGGCACCCGGGTCGCTTCCTCCCACAGTGCGAACTTGCGCCAGTGATGCTTCTCACCCAAATGCCAGCCATGGTCGCCCCATAGAACGATGATCGTGTTGTTGGCATGGCCGCTCTCGTCCAGTGCATCCAGCACGGTTCCCAGCATGTCGTCCGCAAAGTTGATCGAGGCGAGGTACGACCGGACCGCCGCCTTCCACTGACCGTGCTCCATGACACTTGCATGATCCCGATCCGGTCTGGCCATGCGAATACCTGCCTGCGGGACGTCGTCGAGATCGCGACCGAAGACGTGAGGCAGATGGATCGTCTCGATCTCAAACCGATCCATGTAGTTCCGCGGAACATGCCACGGCAGATGGGGCCGAAAAATCCCGAACGCCATGAAGAACGGCCTGTCGTGAGGCTGCTTGAGCTTCCGGGCCACCCAGGCAGCGGCTTTCGCATCCGACATCTCCGCAGCCTCGACATCGAGTGGGCCCCAGTCGAATCCTCCGGTCCCGGGAATTCCGTTGGCCGGGCGCAACTGAGGGAGTGGGTCCTGCTCCCGCTGCAGGTTCTTCGAAGGCCAGTACTCGTCCCAGGAGGGCGGATCGGGATACACGCCGTGGTAGATCTTGCCGGAACCTCCAGCCCAGTAGCCGGCTTTCATGAAGGCTTGCGGGATCGTCAGGGCGTTGCGCATGGGTGGCCTCCAAGCCTGGCTGTTGTTGTAGATGCCCGATCGGTACGGCGCGATTCCGGTCATGATCGCGGCCCGCGACGGATTGCAAGCCGGAGCGGCCGTGTAGGCCCGCTGGAACATGGTCGAGCGCCTTGCGAGCCGGGCGAGATTCGGAGTCTTCGTCTGAGGATGCCCTCCCATCGGCTCGATCCAGTCGTTGAGATCGTCAACCGCAATGAACAAGACGTTCGGGGGACCGGCGTTCAGCAGGATCGGACCCAGGACCAATGCCAGTAGGCGAGCAAGCAGTAGCATCAATGTCACATTGTATTCGCGAGCGTCCGGGTGCCGTCGGGCGAATCGTCATGGCCGGTGGAGAGTGCGAGGGCGGAGACGACCGTGGCGACACAGCCGAGCGGGTTGAGCCAGAGAAAAGCCAGATCGGGAAAGACGAGCTTGGTGGCCCACACGGCAACCAAACCGAACGCAGTCCCGGCGAAGGCACCGGTGCACGTGACCCGTCGGAACAGGAAAGCCAGGGCGAACACACCGAGCATGGGCCCGTAGAACAGGGATCCGACGAAGTTGACTGCCTCGATCAGCGAGCCCAGGCGGGCTCCGTAGAAAGCGAACCCGGCGGCGTAGACCGCCCAGCCGACCGTCGACCACCGCAGCGCCTGGCGTACCACCTGATCGCTGCTTCCGGGACGAACGTATTGAATGTAGTGATCAACCACGGTCGCCGTTGCCAAAGAGTTCAGTTCGGAGGAAACGGTTGACATCGCCGCCGCAAACACTCCCGCGATGATGAGTCCGACCAAGCCCGGGGGTAGGTAGCCCAGCACGAACGTCAGGAAGACATAGTTGGTTTCGTTGTAGCTGCCGGGCGAGGAGCCGCGTTCTGCCAGCGCGACCGCTTCTTGCCGAACCTGCGTCACCAGCCGATCAGCCGACGCGAAGGCTGCCGCTTCAATGGAGCCGCCGACCTTCGCTAGCTGCCCAGCTGCGATGCGGCGCTCGGCCAATGCGTGGTCAAAGCGGGCATTGAGTGCGGCCATTTCGGCAGGATTCGCTTGCTCCAGGTGCCCGCGCTCGGCGGCGTTGAACAAGATGGGTGGCGGGTCGAAGAGAAAGAAGCAGTACACCATGACCCCGGTCAGGAGAATGAAGAACTGCAGCGGAACCTTCAAAACGGCATTAAACAGAAGACTTATACGACTGTGATCCAGGGACTTCGCGGTCAGGTAGCGCTGCACCTGTGACTGGTCTGTCCCGAAGTAGGCCAGCGACAGGAAGGTTGCGCCGACGAGGCCGGACCAAAGCGTATAGCGGCTGTCCCAATCGAAGGCGGTTTCGACAGCATTCAGCTTGCCAGCCGCACCAGCCAGGTTGAGGGCGTCTCGAATGGAGATGTCGTCTGGCAAGCCGAGCACGGCGCAGACGAACGCGGTGGCGATGCCAGCGAACATGATTCCCATCTGCAGCGCGTCCGCCCTCATCACCGCTCGAATCCCCCCCAAGACGGTGTACGTGGCCACAACCGTCACCGTCGCCAGAATCGTGAGCCATTCGGGCACGCCGAGGATCACCGTCAGCACGACGGCGGGGGCGTACAGCGCCAAACCGACTCCCAGGCCCCTTTGAACCAAGAAGATCCAGCTTGCGAGAATGCGTGTCTTAGCGTCGAATCGCCGTTCCAGATACTCGTATGCCGTGCGTACGCCCGAACGGTGGAACTCGGGCGCAGCAACCGCTGCAATCAGCACCATCGCGATTGGTAGTCCGAAATAGAACTGGACGAATCGAAGTCCATCAGCGTATCCCTGGCTCGTGGTCCCGATGAACGTGATTGCGCTGGCCTGGGTCGCCATGATGGACAAACCGATCATCCACCACCGCATCTGCCTTCCTGCGGAGACATAAGCGTCGACGGATCGATCCCGCTGCGAGCGGCGCAATCCGTAGGCGACGATCAATCCGAACGACGCGAACAGTACGAGCCAGTCTGCCGGGCTCACAACGCGCTCCGAAACGCGCGTGAGAAGAGCCAGAGTCCGACAATCCAGACGGCGAGGTGAGTCAGCACGACCACGTAGATCAGCGGCCAGCTGCGTGGGCGGACGAGGGTTTCCCTCACGGGCTCGGGGGCGGGACCAGCAGACACGGAAGCGGACTCACGGGAGCAGTGGCGGGCTAGGCTGGCTGGAGCAGCAATTCCGGCGAAATCAGATCACTCGGAAGATACTGCCTGGCTTCGATATAGTCGTCGAACCAATACGCATCGGGGTTGCGCCGGAAGAGCATGACCCGCCCGAGGTTGCCAGGGTCTGCGGCTCGATGGTACTTGAAGATCGCGCGCTCCTCTGTCAGTCCCACAACTTCAATCTTACCGGTGGCATGGGACATTGAGAAACGAGCACGCCTTGCCAATCCAGATCCCTTGCCTATGGCCGCGGTGAAAATCCGGTAGGCATCCTCGACCGGAACGGAATAGGTCTGATTGCCCTCGGTCGGTCGGCACTGGAAAACGTAGTACGGAGGCACCCCCAAATAGGAGAGCTCGTTCATGAGGTCGCCAAGCACTCCGGGGTCGTCGTTCACACCACGAATCATCGGGGTCTGGTTGATGGTGACCACCGAACTCTCGTGTAGGCACTGCAGCCCTTCCTTCGCTGCCTGAGTAAGTTCCACGGGGTGGTTGAAGTGGCACATGACATAGATTCGGCCCTTGTCGGGAGTCGAGTAGCGCTCGAACATGGCCTGTAGCGCCGGATCGTCGGTAATCCGAAACGGATTGAAGGCGGGCATCTTGCTTCCAATCCGAATAATCTTCACATGCGGGATCTGACGCAGCTGCGCAATGATCGGCTCCAGTTTGGACGTCGACATGATCAGTGGGTCACCGCCAGTCAAGAGAACGTTTGATATCTCAGGATGACCGCGGATGTACTCAACCCCCGGACTGACGTCCCGGACGACCTCGTCGTTGCCGTCCATGAAGAGCCGCTTGCGGAAGCAGAACCGGCAGTACGCTCCGCAGACGTCATTGCACAGCAGCAACGCAGTGTCAGCGTATTTGTGCTCGAGGCCGGACACCTTCGTGTAGTACTCCTCGAACGAAGCGTCCAGGCGACCCCATTCGTTGAGTTCGCTGGAGTCAGGGATGGTCAGTTTCCGAATCGGGTCGTTCGGGTCATCCCAATCAATCAGGTTCTGGTAGTAGTCATTCGTCCGAAATACGAACTTCTCACTGACCCGGGCTCCTACGTGCTTTTCGGCAGCGGTAAGTTCGGGAATCTTGTCGACAGAGGTTATGTATCGGGGCTTCGGCATCTGGGAGGCGTCCTTGACCGTCAGCAGGGCTCACGGTGCGACTGCGCCACATTATGGGATTCTCGCCAACCTCGGGCGACAGCAGGCGTGGGCTCTCCACGATCATCGAAGGACTGCCATTGCACCAAAGCTGCCGTCGCATGTCAAATCAGCAGCATCAAGGGGCCAACGACGAAACCCCACAACCCCGAAATCTGGTGGGTTGCCGGTCGGCGGTGTCTGGCCTTCGAGACTGCCAGATGCGGCCGTTTCTCGGCCATCAATCCGGGGGCGCTCGGGCATCTCGATCTTGGTTCAGCGTGGCGGCTGCCTCGACCCGGACCACCCGACGAAGCAGACTGCCGGTTGCTCGGCAGCGCCCAATCTTAAACGGACACTCAAGAGATCGTATGCTTCTTTCTCATTTTGAATAATTTATTCATACAAGATGTCTGGTCGAAGGTGTTGCTTCTCGTTTCACCGTTCGTTCAGCTCGGAGACGAGGTGCACAGGGGCAGTGACTCGCCAGAAGAGTGTGCAGTTAGACCAGGGGCGGCTGGCGAAGCGATGGGCGGAGTAACCGGCCAGACAGCTGCAGCAGGAAATGCGGCACCGTCGATCGGGCACAGGATCCGGATCGGTCTATCGCAAGGTAGAAGTCGCCATGGCACTGGAGAACCGCGAACCGTAACTGCCGAGGTACTTTCTTATGAGACGCAGGGGGTGAATGCTACAGAGGGGGGGCTGGCAAACGTGTCGAAGACCGTGTGGGGAGTGCGTGCATCCGGTGTTGCAGGACGGCCTGCAATCGGGTTATCGGAGGTCCGGGGTCCCGCCGAAGACCGCGCCGAGGGTGGGCGCATCCAGTACGGCGTCTAGCCAGCGGTCGAGCTGCTCGAGATTAGCAGCGGCGATGTGCGCCTGGATCTTGTCAGGCAGGGGGCCGAAGCGGCGCTTGAGCTGCCGGGCGAGTGTCTCGGACTTGCCCGCGGCCATTCCCCGCTTTTCGCCTCTAGCTTCCCCTCTAGCCTCGCCAATAGCTTCGCCCTGTTCAAGCCAGGCTTGGGCTGCAGTTCCCATCAGTGCCTCCACGGCTTCCGGCTCCTTGCCCACCTGCCTGAGCGCAGCTTCCAGCCGCTCCGGCGACAGGCTCAACTTCTCTGCGATGTACTGTAGCACGTACCGTCCCAATTCGCTATCGTCAATGCTGTTCGCCATGGTGTCGGCTTCCCCGTCGGTGATCTTCTTCTCGGCGAACACCAGGACCAGCGCGAGCAGCACACCGGCCACGTCCGCCCGGCTCGAGAGTTTGTCCGGGGCCCTGTCGGGCAGGCGGTGGAGGATGTACGCCCCGAGGTTGCGGGCGAGGTGCTCGAGCCCCGCCGGAGCCTCGATCATCGCCGTGATCGAGAGGGGCACGTTCCAGGGCCCGCTGCCGTGGAAGAAGACCATGGGGATGATCAGCGACAGCCGCCCGGCGGACGCTCCCCGCTCTCGATCTCCGCGATCCAGAGCCGCAGGATGTAGCGCCACAGTTGCAGGGGGGTGCGGGCATCGGGCTGCGACTTGTGCTCGAGGAGCACGTAGATCCGGGCGGAGTCGCCGTCCTTCATCCGCACGCGGAAGATGGCATCGGCCTGGGTGGCCCGGCCTTCGCCGTCAATGGCGGTGCCCTCGATGTGCTCGGGCGGATAGTCGGGGTCGAGCCGTTCGGTGACCTCGGGCGGCAGGTAGTCGGCGAGCAGCACGGCAGCGCGTCCGGGATCGGCGACGAGCAGACGGAACAGGGAGTCGTGAGGCTTCGCGAGCGCGGGCATGGGGGTCTCTGGACAGATACAGGCTACGCCGGTCTCCGACCCACCGGCGGAGACGGTGGCAGCGAGAGTGGACGGAGGCTCGCGGCCGGAACCGTCGGCCGGATCGCCTCCAGCCGGTAGGCGACGGTCGGCTCCTTGCTGGAGGCCTGCGGGTCGACGAAAAGTCGCAACACGATTTATCTTGCCAAAGGAGCCGCCTCCTTGTCCAGAGCAGGACTGGGGTCCGAGGGCCTTCCCGGGCGGAGCCTTGCCTGAGGCCAAGATCAAACTGCCGGGTCGGTTGCAGCGCCGCTAGCCGGTCCGGGCCCTGTCGTCGACCGGCTCCGGCATTCCGTCCTCCTCGACATGTTCCAACCTGCCCCGGCCCGCCACGCTCGCTCGACGGTTCTGTCCAGCAGGTTTCCGGGCGAGAGGGCGGGCCCCCTTGGACGGCGGCTTGGGGCCGGAGTCCTGGGGCAGGGGGTGAAGGGGTGACGCTTGGGCGGAGGGGCCATGGCGTCGGCCGAAGCCCGCAGTCCGTGCCCGGTGCGAATCGGAGCCGCACTCGGAGTGTTCAGTGGCGATACGACTGGCGCATGGCGGTTGCTCCGCCGCGCCGACAAGGATCCCGTCTCCTTGTGGGACGCCTTGTCTGGTGCAACCGGCAGCTTCTGCTCGGCCTGCCACCAGACGCTCTCGCCCTCGAGGTGCTCCCGACAGGACACGCTCTCGGTGCACTCCCCCTGCAGGGAGCGGCCTCGGCTCCGGTGCGTCCTGAACGCTGCGACTAGCTCCCCACGGCCTGGAGTTCCGAAAACACCCCCTGCTACGGCTGCTTCGTCAAGAGTGAAGTGCCGGTCCCCCCGCTGAGCGTTGTCCGGGAGCCAGGATAGCTGGGCGTCTACCCGCAAACTTCAATGCGACATGCGTCGCCTGATCCACTCCGTGGACCAGCTGGGGACCAGACCGGCACTAACTGACCCGCCTCAAGCCGGCACCGAATCCCGGAGCCGGAGCATTAGCCTTGCCGATGCCCTCTTCCGGACCCCAAGCTGGCACCCGGCCTGCTATCTGGATCTCCCCTGCTCCTCCCGCGCCCGTTTTTCCGGCTTCGCCCGCAAGCACCTGCCCCCCCCGAGGGCCACCATTGATACATGGCGAACCGCTGTTACGCCACCAATACAGTCAGGGAGTCGAGGCTCGAAGCGGAGGGCGCTGGACCGAGGGTGACTGGGCGATGGTTTCCGGGAATGCGATTCGCTGGAAGGCTGGCAACTCATGCATCGCTTCGAAGGCTCGGTCACGAGCGATCTTGCCCGGGCTCGCGAATCCTTCCTCGAGCGCCTTTCGCAGATAGAGGATGGCGCGATCCCACAACTCGACGCCTGCATACGCCTGGGCCATGAAGTAGTAGTACCTGCCACGATTGGTGACTGATCGCTCTTGGAGCAGTGTTCCGAACGTCCCGCTGGTCTCGAAGACGTTCGGGTCGAGTTGCAATGCCCGCAAATAAGCTCTCGAGGCTTCCTTGTATTTTCGACGGGCGAAGTACGAGGTGCCTAGGTTGCTCTGAATCGAGGCGGAGTTCGGAGAGATCGCCAACGCCTTCTTGTAACTCCGGATCGCCTTCCGGTAGCTGCCTTGGGCATGGTGTACCGTCCCCAAGTTGTTAAGCGCCTGACTGTAGCCCTTGTCTAGCCTCCAGGCTCGCTCGTACTCCCTTCGGGCGCTGTCCAGCAGCATGAGCTGGTGATACGAGATGCCCAGCTTGTTGACGAGCCTGGCAGAGTTCGGTTCCTGGCGGAGGGCTGCCTGATAGGCCTCTCCGGCCTCCCGATACATCTTCCGTGCCATGAAAATGTCGGCCCGTTTCTCGAAGCTGAGCTCGCGAGTTCCGGAATCCGGTCCGATCAGTTCTCTCGTCCGATCGACCAGCTGGGCCTGAACGACGGTCGCCAACGCTGAGCCGCTCAACAGTGCCACCAGAACCAGACTGCGACCGTGCATTCCAAACTCCATCCGTAATCATTGAAGCACAATGATTCACCGGAGCCACGGTCATTGGTGGTCCGGGCCGCGCGAGGCAGGCATACAGCGACCGGATCTGACCGAATCGAGAACCCTCAGGCTCTCGGAGACGGCTCCGGAAGCCGGCCGGATCCGGGCCACAGGCACCTCGGCGAGCGCGCGTTGCTCGGCAACCGTGGGCTCAACTATACCGGCGTTCTGCGGATCGAGCTTGTGCCCGAAGCCGAGAACCTGCACGCGCTCAACCCGCCCTTGCCGCAGGATCGGGTCGACCGGCCCCACCACCACCCACGCCCGGTGCACGCCTACGGCACCTCACACGGCTCCAACCCACGAAGGGTCGCTTAGGCGGATCCACTTCATTGCTGCATGACGCCGATGGCCCGATCGCCAACTCCGAAGCACGTCACCCTCGGGTTGCAAACTTCGATGGAAACCGGACTACCCGAATGGGTCTCTCGAACGTGAGCGTACGTGCGAACTTTCTTTTTTCACATGCTCTTAGCTGAGCTGGCGCCTGACCATATGCGAATGTCGCCGGTCCGACATCGTGATGGCCGGCCATGATCGGGGGGCTTCATGGTGGAGGGCTCGGCAGCAACTAGGTCTGCAGCCGCAGCCACATAGCTGCGAGTTCGTCGACATCCAGTTGTTGGGCGCGAAGCCCTCCCAATCGATCCTCGTCCAGCCGAGCTGACGGATAGGTGCCTGACAAGTTGTTCTTAAGGGTCTTGCGGGGATGTCTGAAGCATGCTCCGACGAAAGCGACCAGGCTGTCAGGGGGGGACGTCGGACGCATGGTGAACTGAACTACCGCAGAACGCACCTTCGGAGGTGGCGCAAAAGCGTCCGGAGAGACACTGAAGAGTTTGGATGGGCGACTGTGCAGATGGCACAGGCAACTCAGATATCCGTACGACCTGCTGCCAGATCGAGCCACCGCGCGATCAGCCACGTCTTCCTGCATCAGGAACGTCGCGGACCGGAGCAAACGGCTGGCGGAGAATGCGGCTCTCAGGATCGGCGAGGTGATGTAGTACGGCAGGTTGCCGACAACCACGCACCTTCGCGGATCGGAGTCTTGCAGAGCCGCCTGCAGGTCAAACTTCAGCACGTCCTGCCGCACGACCTCCAGATTGGGAGGATGCCCGCATTGCGACGGCAACGCCTGCGCCAACGTGCGGTCGACTTCGACCGCCAGCACCCGCCCTGCCCGACTCACCAGATGAACCGTCAGAGCGCCCCGGCCGGGGCCGATCTCAATGGCGGTGTCCCCCGCATGAACTCCAGCCGCGGCAATGTGCTCAAGCAGGCGTTGGTCGGTCAGGAAATGTTGACCGAGCTTCGGTCTGCGGGGCATGAAGTCGAGTGTATCCCGAGACTTCGGATATAGCCTCCGACGTGGCGCTCCCGATGTCCATTCCGGTTTCGGTCCGCCCCGTGGTTTACGCACCGATCAGGAAGCCGGAGCTCACCGCTGCGGTAAGATGAAGAACTGGTCCGCGGGCTGAGGCCTGTAGCCGCCGTTAGGATGCCGGACACCTCGGAACTCTTGGAAGACTGCCTCTTCGAGATGGAGGTGGAGATTCCCTGGGACCTGGTCGACGAAGCGCGCCAGCCGTGTATCGAGTCACTGACGGAGAGGGCCTCAATGCCAGGATTCCGCCGGGGAAGGGTTCCTGCAGCTGTGGTGAGCCGTGAATTCGAATCAGAGATCGTCAGAGATCTAGCGAGGGAGTTCATTCCGCACTATCTGTACGCAGAGCTTCAGAAGCGCGATGTTGAGTATGCATCGGGACCGTATATTCACGACATCCGCTATTCGGAAGGTGCCCCGATGATGGTCCAAGCCATTTTCGAGGTCTTTCCGAAGTTCGAGTTACAAGAATATCGCGGTCTTCCCATACCCTTGTTCGAGACCGAGGTCACTGACGAGATGGTGGATACCGCCTTGGGGCAACTCCGCATCGAACATGCGACGTATCGGAATATCGATCCGCGCCCGATCGTTGCTGACGACATTGTCGCAACAAGGGTGAAGGGATCCCTGGCTGACGGCACGGAGATACTAGACTCGAGGGAGGTCGTCTACCGACTTGAAAGTATGCAAGACACTCCGGAGGTGAGTGAAGCACTGACGGGCAAGGTTCCAGGAGACACGGTAACCTACAAGACTAAGTACTCTGAGGATGATCCTAACCCGTTGATATCCGGAAGGGAGGTCACGCACCATGTCGACATTCTTGCCATTCGCGAAATGGACCTTCCGGATCTGGACGACGAGTTTGCGAAGGATACGGACGCCGATGTCGAATCGCTGGAAGAACTAAGGCTCACCGTTCGGGAGAGGCTGACAGAAAGGGTCCTGGAGTATGCCGAGCGCGACGAAACGGCTGCAGTTTGTACGGAACTGGTCAAGCGCCATAACTTCGCCATCCCGCCCAGGTACCACGCGAAGCGATGTGACGCACTTATTCGTGACGCCAACCGTCAACTTGAATCGACCGGCAGGGAGGTACCCGATCCCATCCTCAAGGCGCAGATTACTGCGGAGTACGACGAGGCGAAGGCGGAACTTGTGCTCGACAGGATTGCCATCGTGGAAGGAATTACCACCTCCCCTTCGGAGTTCCAGGAAGCACTGGTGCGCTATGCCGAGTTCTTTTGCATTCCAGTGGAAGAAGCATATGAGAGGCTCCGTGAGAACGGCGAGCTCAAGAAGTTGGAAAGTCAGGTGCGTCGTCGCAAGGTCATAGGGTTCCTCCTGGCCGAGGCTGACCGCTCTGTCGCGGCGGGGGACGATGATTCGACTTCATCGTCTTCACAGCAGACGGATTCGGTGGCCGCCGAGTAGAGGTGCTTCCATGCCCGGATCCGCGGAGTATGTTTCCAGTCTCGTGCCGATGGTGGTCGAGCAGACCAGCCGAGGTGAGAGAGCCTACGACATCTTCTCGAGACTCTTGCGGGACAACATTATTTTCGTGGGATATCCCATTGACGACTCTGTAGCGAATCTCGTCACTGCTCAGTTGCTGTTTCTGGAGGCCGAGAATCCCGAGCGGGATATTTGGCTCTACATCAACTCCCCAGGCGGATCGATCACTGCCGGCATGGCAATCTACGACACCATGCAGTTCGTCAAGCCTGACATCACGACCGTCTGCATAGGCCAAGCGGCCTCGATGGCGGCGGTTCTGATGGCTGCCGGGGCGAAGGGGAAGCGCTACGCACTTCCCAACTCACGATTCCTCCTCCACCAGCCGTCTCTCTCGGGGCTGGCCGGACAGGCGACGGACATCGACATCCATGCACGCGAGATTCTGCGCATGCGAAGGAGCCTGAACACACTGCTCGCCCACCACACTGGCCAGGACGAGGCCACGATCGAGCGGGACGTCGAACGTGATTTCATCCTTGAATCGCAGTCGGCGAAGGATTACGGCTTGATCGACGAGATCATCACAAGCAAGTAGCCCAATCCGCTGCCACCTCCTGTCGTTGCCGACAGGATGGTGAGCCGTTGCCAAGCCATTCTGCTACCCTAGCCGGAATGAAAGCCTGGCGGGTCACGCATTACGGGGAACCCGAGGAGATGTCCTGGACGGATGTCAGTACTCCCGCGCCCGGCGAAGGTGAAGTACTGATCCATAACAGTAACTGTGGGCTGAACTTCTTCGATCTGCTGCAGTGCCAGGGCAAGTACCAGGCCCGCCCGAAGTTCCCGTTTACGGTCGGTGCGGAGGTGGCGGGTACGATCGCCGCTACAGGGCCCGGCATCGACGGGTTTTCCATCGGGCAGCGCGTCCTTTCCCTGCCCCGCGGAGGCGGGTTTGCCGAGTTCACTGTCGCATCGGCCTCCCACACGTTTCCAGTCCCCGACTCCATGTCGTTGCGACAGGCGGCCGCCCTTCCCATCGTCTATCAGACATCGCTGTTTGCGCTGGATCATCGGGCCCGGCTCCGGCCCGACGAGTGGCTGCTGGTTCATGCGGGAGCAAGCGGCGTTGGCACCGCGGCGATCCAGATCGGCAAGGCGATGGGAGCCCGCGTGATCGCCACGGCCGGAAGTTCGGAGAAGGTGGCCTTATGCCACGAGCTAGGTGCCGACCATGCCCTTAGCTACCGCGAGCCTGCGTGGGTTGATACGGTGAAGCGAATCTGCGGGCCGTTCGGAGCGAATGTCGTTTACGACCCAGTCGGCGGAGATGTGTTCGACCTGTCGACCAAGGTGGTCGCGCCTGGCGGCCGGCTTCTTACGGTCGGCTTCGCAAGCGGCAGGATCCCCTCCCTTCCCGCCAATCGGGCTCTCCTGAAAAACATGTCGTTGGTCGGGGTCTTCTGGGGGCGACACTGTGACGAGAATCCAGGGTTCATGCAAACACTCAACGACAGGTTGATGGAGATGTTTCTTGCCGGCAGCATCTGTCCAAGGATCGGGGCTACGTACGCGCTGGAAGACGCACCGCGGGGCATTCGAGACTTGGCGAACCGGAAGGTTCTGGGAAAAGCTGTCCTTGATATTTGACGCCCGTTGCACGAGGTGCAACAGCGGGCAGGAAGGCCCCTGGAGTTGGCGGTTGAGTTGCTGGGAGCGTACGGCAAGCGGCGCAGGGCTGTCAAGGCAACGCTTCGAGGTGGGTGCCAGAAGCAGGTCACGGGGACTGGCCGAAAGGGCACCCGAACCACAGGGGCGCTGTCGGGCGGTACCCGCCAGCCAGAGTGGAAAGAAGAGTGCGCTGCGGCCCGGGCAGAGAGGATCGAGGCCCAAGGCGTCGCGCAGCGGGTCTATTCCGGCCGCGAGACTGGCGGCTCGGAACACCCCCTACAGGGCAAGGCAGCCAAGCCCCTTGCGCGGGCGGTGGTTGAACCAGTCGGTCGCCGCCTGCAGTCGCTGTGGGCCCAGCGGGCGCAGGTTCTCGGTCTTGGGCACAAACTGGCGCAGCAGGCCGCTGGCATGTTCGTTGAGGGCCCGCTCGCAGGAGCGGCAGGGCGGGCGCAGAAGAAGGTGGAGTCTCAGTCTGTAACAGGTCATATCGAAAGGGATCGGTTTCGATGGTAATAAGCCATCGAATCTCGACAAATGCAAAGTCTGGGTTGCACTCGTTTCGATAATGTGAGAAGTTAATGGTTATTAGCCATCAAAGAACACCGAGGCTGAAGCCCTTTCTGGAGCGGGTCCCCCCGGCTTCCTCGTTGATGCGGCATGGCTGAAGCGCTTCGGGATTGATCCCAAGTCCATCCACGACTATGCCAGGCGGGGCTGGCTGGAGCGGGTGGTGCGCGGAGTCTACCGTCGCCCGCTACCCCATTCAGATGAGGCAAGGCAACCGCTTGTCCCGCCGGAGACCGACTGGCAGCTTCCGCTCATCTCGATCCAATGGATCATGGAACATGACGTCCATCTGGGTGGTTCGAGCGCGCTCGGATTCCATGGACTCGTCCATTATCTGCCGCTTGGGGGCGGCGAGCGAGTCTATCTCTACGGCGAAGTTCCCTCCTGGCTGGCCCGCCTTCCGGGCAAGACACAGTTCGTCGTTCGTTCGCGCGTCCTGTTCGGTGACGACCTTGCCGGCGTCGAGAATGCCGAGCACCAGATCGAGAGCGCGCCCGGGGCGGGACACGGCCCGACGGTGAGCCCCTGGCGCTGGCTGCTCAAGGTTTCTTCCCCCGAGCGCGCCATCCTCGAAGCTCTCGACGAACTGCCAGCCCACGCGACCTTCGACAATCTGGAAATGATCTTTCAGGGTCTGACGAACCTGCGTCCCAAGCGCCTGATGACCCTGTTGCGCGCATGCCGAAGCATCAAGGTCAAGCGCCTGTTCTTCGTCTTCGCCGACCGACATGCCCATGCTTGGGTGAAGCATCTGACCAAGAGCGCCATCGATCTCGGTTCCGGTCCGCGCGCGCTAGTGAAGGGCGGAAAATTGCACCCGGTCTACCGGATCTATGTGCCCAAGGCGCTATTGCCTGCGGACATGGACGAGGACGTGAGCCATGCGTGAACGCTATGTAGAGCAGGTCCGTCTGCCGTTGCGCCTCCTGCCGGCCATTGCGGCGGAGGAGGTATTTGCGCTCAATGGCGGTTCGGCCCTCAATCTCTTCTATCGGGACATGCCGCGTCTGTCTGTCGATATTGATCTGACCTATGTGCCGATCAAAGATCGCGCCGTACCTCTGCAACGAATCGAGGCCGCGCTCGACCGGATCATGGTCTCGTTCGGCAGCAGCAACAGGGATGTGCAGCTCCAGCGTATCGCCGGCGGCGCAAACCTGGAAACCCGCACGATGGCCTCGCGCGGTGCTGCGAGTGTGAAGATCGAGACCTCCCCTGTTATGCGTGGAACGGTGCTGTCGCCGTTGCCGATGAGGGTTTCGGAGACGGTGGAGGATGCCTTTGGGTTCACCGAGCTGTCGGTCCTCGCCTTCGAGGACCTCTTTGCCTGCACGCTGCATGCCACCCTCGACCGCCAGCACCAGCCGACGGATAGTACGCTATTAGGTAATACCTTTCATCCACTGGTCTGGAAGGACCGGACGGTGTTTCCCGAGGACTGCACATGGCGCGACAACGTTCCGGAAAACAGACCGGCAAAGAAAAGACCGCCCACAAGAGCGGAGCAACCATCGGGTATGAAGCTTCGCTGTGGGCGATGGCTGATGCGCTGCGCGGCTCCATGGATGCTGCGGAGTACAAGCATGTCGCCCTCGGCCTGATCTTTCTCAAGTACATCTCGGATGCCTTCGAGGAGCGCCACGCGGCGGTGCTTGCCGAGTGGGGCGAGGAAGAGGCTGAGGACCGGGACAGCTACCTCTCCGAGAATGTCTTCTGGGTGCCGGCCGAGGCCCGCTGGTCCCGTTTGAAGGCCCAGGCCCATCAGCCGACGGTGGGCATGACCGTGGACCAGGCGATGGAGGCCATCGAGAGTGACAACGTAGCGCTCAAGGGAGTGCTGCCTCACGATTACGCCCGCCCGGCCCTGGACAAGCAGCGGCTCGGCCAGTTGATCGACGTCGTCAGCAACATCAAGGTGGGGGACGGAGAAGCCCGGTCCCGGGACGTGCTGGGGCGAGTCTACGAATACTTCCTGTCCCAGTTCGCAAGTGCCGAGGGCAAGAAAGGGGGTGAGTTCTACACGCCGCATTGCGTGGTCAGCCTGCTGGTCGAGATGCTGGCACCGTACCGGGGCCGAGTCTATGACCCGTGCTGTGGTTCGTCGGGCATGTTCGTGCAGTCAATGAAGTTCGTCCGCGCTCATGCGAGTGGAAACGGGAACGGAGGGAGGGCGAAAGCGGATATCAGCCTCTATGGCCAAGAGTCGAACTACACCACCTGGAGGCTGGCGAGGATGAATCTTGCCATCCGGGGTATCGCCGGGCAGATCGCCCAGGGGGACAGCTTTCACGACGACAAGTTTCCGGATCTGCGGGCCGACTACATTCTCGCCAATCCGCCGTTCAATGTCTCGGACTGGGGTGGCGAGCGACTGACGGAGGACCGGCGCTGGCGCTACGGCGTACCGCCGAAGCGCAACGCGAACTTTGCGTGGGTGCAGCATATGGTGCATCACCTGGCGCCCGCCGGGGTTGCGGGGTTCGTGCTCGCCAACGGTTCCATGTCGTCGAGCCAGTCCGGTGAGGGTGAGATCCGCAAGAACCTGATCGAGACCGATCTCGTGGATTGTATGGTGGCGCTGCCTGGACAGCTGTTCTACTCGACGCAGATTCCGGCCTGCCTGTGGTTCCTGGCCCGGGACCGGAGTGGGGGCAAGTTCCGAGACCGGGGTGGCGAAATCCTGTTCGTGGATGCGCGAGCGCTCGGGCGTATGGTGGATCGCACCCACCGTGAACTGACGGAGGACGAAATCGGCCGGATTGCCAACACCTATCATGCCTGGCGCGGTGGTGGGGGCGAGTATGCCGACGTGCCCGGCTTCTGTCGGAGTGCATCGCTGGAGGAAGTTCGCAAGCATGGCCATGTGCTCACTCCTGGCCGCTACGTTGGAGCTCCGCCGCGCGAGGATGATGGCGAGCCGTTCGAGGACAAGATGCGGAGATTGGTCGCCGAGCTGCGTGAGCAACAGGCGGAAGGAGCGAGGCTGGATGCCGAGATCGAGAAGAATCTCAAGGGATTGGGTTTCTGGGAGAGCGAAGTGCGGAGATGATGGTTGCCGAACGGATGGATGCATTGGGTGGCAATCCGCGCATGTTGCGGGTCGTGGTGGATGGTTACCAGGTAGGTCTTGAAGGTCTGTGTGCTGACCGGGAGTCACTGAATCAGATCCCAGTCAATACGGGAGCGGAGTTTCGGAAGGGAGCCCGGGGCGATCCGGCTATCGTGATCGGAAAGAAGGAGAGTACGGCCGAGACCGGCGAGGCACTCTTCTTGTGACGGGGCTCCGGCTGGGGGGGAGTGGAGCGGCCACCCATGGTTGACTTCGGGAAACTGCGGTCGTCTCTGAGGCGTCTGGAAGAGCAGTACGCCAATCATCGAAATGAAAACGCGGCGCTGTCGGATCTGGATCGCGAGGCTATCGCCGAATCCGTCATTCAGCGTTTCAAGACTTGCCATGACTGCCTGTGGAAGGTGCTGAAGAGTTATCTGATGGAGAATCTCGGCATTGCCGACGCGCCCAACAGTCCCAAGCCGGTGTTCCGGATCGCCCATGAGAGGCTGCGGTTGGAGGCACCGATTGAGCAATGGCTGCGCTATCCCGATGCCCGTACTGGAACAGCGCATGACCACGATGGCGAGCAAGCCAAGGCGTGTCTGGCGCTGGTGCCGGATTTCATCCGCGACGCTATCGACATCTACGAGACCATGAGCGACAGTCCGTGGATGGAGATGAGCAGATCCATAGACCTTACGTCCGACCAGCGGAACACTGTGGAGGTACTGATTGCCCGTTACCTCTCGGATACGGAGGCCTGGGCGTACGGATCCCGTGTCGGTTGGACCTCTCGCCCTCAATCCGACCTGGATGTCGTGGTGAAGGCGACGCCAGAACAGGCAGATGCCGTGTCCACATTGCGAGAGGCGTTCGAGGACAGCAGCCTTCCGTTTCGTGTGAATCTGTTCATCTGGGAGGAGGTTCCGGACCTGTTCCGAGAGCAGATTGTGCAGGACCATATTGTGATGTCCAGAGATAACGACACATCGAGAGAATCCGAAGGCCTGACGCCGAACCATTGGCGCAGAGCAGTCCTGCGAGATGTTACAGACCTCACGCTCAGCAGCGTGGACAAGAGGTCGCGGACGAATGAGCGCAGCGTGATGCTGTGCAACTATACGGACGCATACAACAACAGCTTCATTCGCGCCGACATGGATTTCATGAAGGCAACGGCAACCGACCATGAGATTGCAAGATGTTCGCTTGCTGCCGGGGACGTCATCATTACCAAAGACTCTGAGAAGCATGACGATATCGGCGTTCCAGCGTTGGTTCGGGAACGTATTGAGGGCCTAGTTTGCGGCTATCACTTAGCAATCCTTCGGCCTCGCAGATCCGAAGTTGATGGAGGTTACCTGTACTATGCTTTAAGCACTGAGGAAATCCAACGGCAGTTCCATTCGTATGCGAACGGTGTAACCCGCTTTGGGTTGCGAAAGGCCGATATCGGCCTTGTCGAAATTCCCGTTCCCACCCTGCACGAGCAACGTTCTATCGCGCACGTGCTCGGCACACTGGACGACAAGATCGAGCTGAACCGGCGGATGAATGCGACGCTGGAGGGGATGGCGCGGGCGCTGTTCAAGGACTGGTTCGTGGATTTCGGGCCCGTGCGGGCCAAGATGGAAGGGCGCGACACCGGGTTGCCGAAGGAGATCGCCAGACTGTTCCCCGACCGGTTGGTGGATTCGGATCTGGGGGAGATACCGGAGGGGTGGGAAACGACCCGATTGGACAACGTCGCCACCATTACGAAGGGACGTTCGTACAGGCGCCGAGAACTCGTCGCGTCGGACACCGCGCTTGTGACCCTGAAGTCATTCGCTCGCGGTGGTGGCTATCGGCCTGAAGGACTGAAGTCATTTAGCGGCGTGTACAAGCACGATCAGGTGGTCCAACCCGGTGACGTCATAGTAGCCTGCACCGACGTGACCCAAGCGGCGGAGGTTGTCGGCCGTTCTGCCGTCATCGGAGAGACGTCATCGTTTCGAACGCTGGTAGCATCGCTCGACGTCTTGATCGTGCGACCGAAAGGTACGGTACCGGGACGCGCGTTCGTCTACTACGTTTTGGGGACCGAGAACTCCGTAGCGCACTCCCTCGCTCGAACTACAGGAACCACGGTCTTGCATCTCTCCAAGGATGCAGTGGCGTCCTTCCGGTTCGTCCTCCCGCAGAGACGGCTGATTGAACGATTCGAGCAATGCGTGGGCGCGCTGTGTGCCCGAATGCAGACCAATGCGTCCGGAGGTGGGTCACTGACGAATCTGCGCGACACGCTGCTGCCGAAGCTGATTTCCGGCCAGTTGCGGGCGACAGGGCTGGAAGGTCTAGGCGTGCCCAATGATCGGCTGGCATTGGGTGGAACGCATTGAGCTTGACGGAAGCGTCGATCTGCAGATCATGGCAGGTGGTTCTCGCCTCCCAGCCTTGGACTCCCAACAAAAGTCCACGACCAATCGAGGCCAGCCTCAGCCCGGATATCTCTTGTTGCCACCTTCTATTGAGAAACTCAGACCCCTCCGCCCGCTGTTGCGCTTCCTGGTGCAACCGGCATCCAAACAAATGGAAGTATCAAGGTAGCGTACAGGATCTTTCTGATCTCGGCATGCATACGGATGCTAGTCGGGACGATCCTGCGTCATAGACAGCCCCACACTGGGACGCCCCTTGGAGGAAGTGGGACGAACCGTGACCTTTGCTGCCCGCGCTCGCCCCACGCGGCACACTCATTGCCGTCGGTCTGCTCTGCCGATTTGGGCACTACCGCATATGATCTCCTCTACGATCATCAAATGGATAGGTCCCAAGAAAGATCCTGAGGGCGTTATTTGTGCAAGAAGGGGCTGGGGGAAACTAGGGAATATGGCACTTCCTGCGCTTCCCAGTGCAACCGGCGCAGCTTGTCGCGCTGCCGCAGGCAGATGTACAGCGAGCCGGCTTGGGCGCGGCCCTGATCAATCCGCCGGTAGAGCCACATGAAGCTGAACGCGACCGTCCCGGACCGCTTCAGGTAACCAGACACCTGCTCAGGGCTCCAGTTGCTCTGGAGCCGGTCACAGAGGATGTTTCAAGATCGCTGGATGGAGCATGCGCTGGCAGCTTGGTGGCAGCGCTATCAGGCGAACTGCTGGGCCTGCCGGTAGCGATAGCCGGTAGAGCCGGAATGGCCCCGGAGTTCGAGGCAGACGGTGGATTGGTGGCGTTCGATCAAGCAGGGGACATTGCCGGCCGAGGGCATCTCTTGGTGCAGTCCGTGAGTCCGGCATCGCTCTTCGCCTTGCTGACGGCGGCAAGTCCGAGGAATGGCGGTTTCTCCGATACGATCAGTCAATCTGGAACTCAGACCGCTCTAGTGCAACCGGCCCTATGTCTTCGATTCGAGACGGAATGATCGGAGTTCAAGCACAACTCAGCACGCTAGAATCCAGTGACCGGAACAGGGACGAAGCAGAGCAGGAACAACGCCGCAAGCGCAACAGCGAGCCGCCCACGGTTCCGGCCCAGAGGTGTCGCATCATCCAGCGTCGGAGGGTGTCGCAATCCCATGAAGAGCAACAGAATGAGGAAGATCAGGTACTGAAGACCGTACCACACGCAGATCGCCGCCAGCAGCAGGAAGGTCAATCTCGCCATGAGCAGGCTCCGCGCACCGAATACCGCGTACGAGATGTGACCACCGTCCAGCTGACCGACAGGCAGCAAGTTCAGTCCCGTGACGAACAGCCCGACCCAGCCGGCGAACCCTACGTCGCTCAGCATCAGCACCGTTCCAGCCTGGTCCGGACCGAACAGAATCCGCTCGAACGCCTGAAACAGGATCGGGTCCCCAAGCATGATCCCTTGAGAGTCCTCCTGCAGCGGAACGCGATTCGACATCATGATGCCGACGAAGCTGACCGGAAACGCCAGCAAGGCCCCTGCGATCGGTCCGGCGGCAGCGATGTCGAACAAGGCACGACGGTCCGGAACCAGAGGAGACATGCGTATGAAGGCCCCCATCGTTCCGAACAGCACAGGAGCTGGGATGAAGTACGGCAGCGAGGCCGGCACCCGGTGCACTCGTGCTGCGAAATAGTGGCCGAACTCGTGGGCCGTCAGGATCGCCATCAGGCAGGCCGAGTATCGCGGCGAAACGAGCAAGGCCGTTGAAACCACTGTCGCCAGGAATAGCGCAACGTGAAGCCACAGGCGACCCTTGAAGCGTTTGGCGTGGGCATCGCGAATCGACTCGTGAAACGCAGTCTCCGCGGGACTCTCCTCCACGCGAAGCGATGACGGCCGAATCAGCCGCCCGGAGGTTCCCGGCTCCAGGTCGCTGTCGGCGGGCCACCAGACAGGGTCTCCTGCGTCGCCTCTGCGGTGGTCAGACAAGCCGGAAACCCGTTCAGGCTGCCGCCGAGCTGGAGTCTTCAACCAAGCTCAGCCAGCCGTATCGATCTTCCTTGGCTCCAGACGTAATGTCCAGAAACTCCGCCTGGATGTGAGCGGTGATCGGCCCGCGGCGGCCGGTTCCAATCGATATCTTGTCCACTGACCGAATGGGCGTTACCTCCGCCGCCGTGCCGGTAAAGAACAGCTCGTCGGCGATGTACAGCCATTCCCGCGGAATGGCCTGCTCCCGCAGCGTATAACCGAAGTCAGCTGCAATTCGGATCACCGAATCCCGGGTGATGCCGGGCAGCACGGACGAACTCAGGGGGGGCGTATAGATCACCCCGTCCCGGATCAGGAACAGGTTCTCTCCACTGCCTTCGGAAACGTACCCAGCCGTGTCGAGCGCAATGCCCTCGGTATAGCCGTGCAAGTTCGCTTCCATCAGGATCAACTGCGAATTCATGTAGTTGGCGGCAACTTTCGCAATGGCCGGCAGCGTGTTGGGAGCCATCCGCGTCCAGGACGACACGCAGACCTCCACACCCTGCTCGAGCGCCTCCGTTCCGAGGTACCTGCCCCACTCCCAGCAAGCGATATAGACTTCGATTGGATTGTCGAGCGAGCGAACACCAACATCGCCGAAGCCCCGCAACGCCACCGGTCGAACGTAACAGGAGGCCAGGCCGTTGACGGCGATGGAGTCCATGCACGCCCGCGCGATCTCGTCCTGCGAGAACCCGAGGTCCAGGATACGGTAAATCTTGGCCGAGTCGAACATCCTGCGGATGTGTTCGCGAAGCCGGAAGACACCCGGCCCCCGCCGTGTTTCGTAACAGCGGATCCCCTCGAACACGCTCGTACCGTAGTGAAGTGCGTGCGCGAGGACATGCACCTTGGCGTCATCCCAGGCAATGAATTCGCCGTTGTGCCAGATCTTGGCCGTGGGCTTTATCATGAAGGCACCCTTGATCTCCTTTCCCTAGTATGGCACCGGAACTCGGGGCCCGGCCCGTGGCGCGGGCAGTTCGAGAGCCTGTCCCGTGGGGGAGATCGTTCGGGCACTGGCCGGTCAGCTGCACCGGTCAAGCCGGGTCGTACACTGAATCGCTGATGAGCGGACCCTTGCCAAGACTGTTCCTTCTCGACACCTTCGGGTTGATCTTCAGGGCCTACCACGGCCGCTCGCGGTCAGGTGCGCCGAGCATGCGCACGTCATCCGGACAGCCAACCGAAGCTGTTTACGTCTTCAACAACATGCTCAACCGGTTGCTTGAGAAGCATCGTCCGGAGTACGTTCTGGCGGTATGGGAAGGGATGGGGCCAACGTTCCGCGAGGAGATCTATCCCGACTACAAGGCCAATCGCGACGAGATGCCCGAAGATCTGTCGCTGCAGTTGCCATATATTCGGAAACTCCTCGATGCATGGAATCTCACCGTGATGGCCGAGGACGGCTTCGAGGCTGACGATACCATCGGCCTGCTCACAAGCCAAGCCAGACAGTGCGAGGTCGAAACGTGGGTCGTCTCCTCTGACAAGGACCTGATGCAGCTCGTTGGGGACCGCGTGGTGTTCTTCAATCCAATGAAAGACAAGGCCTACAGGCACGAGGATGTCCAAGCGTACCTCGGGGTCCCGCCAGTGCACGTGACAGATTTTCTGGCCCTGCGAGGAGATGCTGTCGACAACATACCCGGTGCCCCCGGAATCGGCGAGAAAGGTGCACAGCAGCTCGTCAAGGCGTTCGGGGATGTTGAATCGATCATCGGCCATGCCCAAGAGGTCCGGCGCAAGGCTTACCGGGAGAGCCTCGAGAACAATGCGGAGAAGATTCGCCTTAGCAAGCGACTGGCTTCGCTCGATACAACGGGCACGTTGCAACTCGACCTTGAGGCAGTGCGGAGCACGGGGCCAGACCAAGACAAGCTTCTCGCGTTCTATCGCGAATTCGAGTTCAACAGCCTTGCCGGTCAACTCGAGGGCAACATGGGTGCGCCACCTCCTGCCTTGACTGTGCACACGTTCGCGTCTGCCGACCAATTCTCAGACTGGATTACGGCCTCGGACCAGCCTGTCGCCATTGCCCTCCTGAAGGCTGCAGAGTCTCCTCCAACCGACGGTGGCGGTGGCGATCTGGGCATCTGCATCGCCGACGACGAAGCCTGGCGGCTGCCGCCAGAATTGCTTCCAGAGGCGAGACGGCTCCTGGAATCCAGCGGGCGCCCGATCTGGGTTCACGACTGGAAGTCCGCGATTCATGACCTGCACGAATCTGGCATCGCTTTCCCACGGGCTGCCGACGACACCATGCTGATGGGTTTCCTGCTGGACTCCAGCCGTACCAACTACGCGCTCCCCAAGACGGTCGAGCGCCGGCTGGCAACCGCCTGGCAACCGGATGCGGCCGTGGCCGCATCCCAGACGCGTTCCCTGCGCCTGCGGCTACGCAGCGAGATCGAGGAGGCAAAGCTCCTCGATCTCTATGAATCCGTCGAACTGCCACTGGCACCGGTGCTTGCTCGCATGGAATCGGCCGGTGTGCTGCTCGATCCGACCGTCCTGGCGGAACTATCGGCGAGGCTATCGGCCACCATCGAGGACCTTGGCAACCAGATTCACGTGCTCGCTGGGCGCGAATTCAATATCGGATCACCCAAGCAGCTGGGCGAGCTCCTCTACGAGGAACTGGGTCTGCCGATGCCCGCGAAGCGTGGCAAGACGAAAGCGCCCTCCACGGCATCGGACGTACTCGAAAGCCTGAGAGCCCTTCATCCGATTGCCGGCAAGGTGCTTGATTGGAGACAGAACACCAAGCTGAAGAACACCTATGTCGATGTACTGCCGGAGCTGGTCGGTGAGGATGGACGCCTCCACACCACGTTCAACCCGACCGGTTCGGCAACCGGGCGGCTCTCGTCCCTGAACCCCAATCTGCAGAACATTCCGGCAAGGACCGAACTCGGCCGCGAGATTCGAAGAGCATTCGTAGCCCAGCCCGGCTGGACGTTCATTGCAGCGGACTACTCACAGATCGAACTGCGCATCCTCGCCCACATGTCGGGAGACGCGAAACTGATTGACGCTTTCCGACACGGAGAGGATATCCACACGAGAACGGCATCCGAGGTGCTGGGAATCGCCCCTGCCCTCGTGGGGCCGGATGAACGCTACCGGGCCAAAGCGGTCAATTTCGGCATCATTTACGGACTCAGCGCCTTCGGCCTTGCCAAGCAACTCGGAATCCCCCAGAAGAATGCCCGCGAGTATATCAACCTGTACTTCGAGCAGTACGGGACGATCAAGGAGTTTCTTGAGAATTTGGTGGAGAATGCCAAGGAGTCCGGGTACACCTACACCCTTTATGGGCGGCGCCGGCCGGTCCCGGATCTCACCAGCAGGAATCCCGCCGCCCGTGGCCTTGCCGCCCGAATCGCCCAGAACTCGCCGATCCAGGGCACAGCGGCCGATCTGATCAAGAAGGCAATGGTCTCGACCGATACGGCGCTGCGACAGGCCGGGCTGCGAAGCAGGATGCTGCTCCAGGTCCACGACGAGCTATTGATCGAGGCGCTTGAGGAGGAAGCCGAGCAAGTAGGCTCGCTGGTACGGGCCGAAATGGAGACGGCCGCGGAACTTGACGTTCCACTGGTCGCCGACATCAAGGCAGGACCGAATTGGCGCGATCTGCGACCGGTCCATTAACGTTTCGCAGAGGTGCCGGGCCTAGCGATAGTTTCGGGTGACCCACTCAGCCACCACGCAGGGCTTCCTCGCCCCCTCGAGTTCCACGCACACGAGCCAGACGATCTGCACACCCCAGTCGTGCTCTTCCACGGCTTGGGGAGTAATGTGGCCTCGAATGCGGGAACCCGCCGGAACGGGAGCGGGAAAACGCACGCGGTCCAAGCCGTAGTTGATCGCATGGCCGAAATCACCTGCCACCCTGACGGTGTTCATCAGTATCGGCGAAAGCATCGACAGAGATAGAAAGCCATGTCCGATTGTCGTCTTGAAGGGCGATTCGGAAGCAGCCCTCTGGGCATCGACGTGAATCCACTGATGATCGTCGGTGGTATCGGCAAACTGGTCGATGCGCGCCTGCGAGATCTCGATCCAGTCGCTGACGGCGACCTCCTGACCGATACTGTCCCTGAGCTCGGGGACGTGAACGAGCCTCGCCATGTTGTTGAGTGTAGAGGATCTCGACGGTCAGGCCGCAAGGTGGCGGTGTGGCGGTTCCGGTTGGCGAGATCCAAGTCTGACCGAGTGCGCGGCCGAATCGCACCCTCCCGCTCGGCTCATGCGGGCCGCCCTGCCGGGCTTATCGCGCACCCCCCACCTCGTGTTCCGGCCCAGAATAGCTTTCAGGTCAGGAGAGCACTGCTTGAGGGTGGGCAGAGGCAACGCTTGACGCAGGTGGAGGGGGGCGCTGCTCCGAGGCCGCAGCCGGGTGGCAGGAGCCGCAAGACATGGCCCACGGACTGGCTTGCGCAGGGGGCAGGGCTACTGTCTAGTATCTCCGGAGGAACCAGTTTGCTGCTATCTTGGTTTGCGATCAGCGGGGTCCGCCGCCTGGGGAGAAGCAACCATGAAGAAATCCATCGTGCGCCTGTCCAAAGAGGAACGCAAGGTTTGTGCGGAGGTGATCCGGAAGCTCAGCGGCAGCAGCGAGAAAGCGCTCCGGGCGCGCATCTTTCTGCAGGTCGATGCAGAAGGTCCGGCCTGGACCGACCGCCTGGTCGCAGAGGCCTTTGGCTGCCGCGTGCGGACGGTCGAGAACGTCCGCAAACGCTTTGCGCTGGAAGGCTTCGAGGTGGCTCTGCAAGGGCGTGTCCGGAATCCCCAGGGCGGGCCGCCGAAGCGACTGGATGGTCGGCAGAAAGCCGACCTGATCGCCTTGCGGATGAGTGAGACCCCAGACGGCCATGCCCGGTGGTCCTTGCGCCTGTTAGCGCGTCAGGCGGTCGAGGAGGGCATCTGCGACTCGATCAGCGATCAAACCGGCCAGCGCACGCCAAGAGAAGACGGCTTGACCGCCCGCAACCTCCGGTACTGGGTCATCCCGCCTGAGGCCGACGGGGAGTTCGCAGCTTCGATGGAGGCCCTGCTGCGCACCTACGAGCGGCCTGATAGCGAGTCCCACCCGGTGGTCTGCATGGACGAGCGGCTCGTGCCGTTGGTGCGCCCGGCGACGACGCCCCTGGCGGCGACCGCCCAGCATCCACAACGCGTCGATGATGAATACGAGCAGGCCGGAACGGCGGCCGTGTTCCTGTTCTTCGAACCGCTGCGGGGCTGGCGCCAGGTGGGAGTCCGCGCACGCCGTACGAAGCGGGACTGGGCACAGGAGGTAGCGGCGCTGATGGAAGGCCGCTACGCGGCGGCGGAGCGCGTCACGCTGGTGCTGGACAACCTCAACACGCACAAACCGGGGGCCTTGTACGGGGCGTTCGGGACGGAGCGGGCGGCAGCGATCCTGGAGCGGCTGGAGTTGCGCTACACACCCACGCATGGCAGTTGGCTGAATGTGGCCAAGTGCGAACTGAGTTGCTTCACGCGGCAGTGTCTGCGGGGGCGACGGCTTGGCGGGCTGGAGTCCTTGCAGGTGGAGGCGACGGCTTGGGCGACGAGTGCCAACGTGCAACAGCGGGCGGTGAACTGGCATCTCACCGTCGCCGATGCCCGCTGCAAGCTCAAGTCCATCTACCCGAAACCACCTGAGTGACGAAATACTAGAGAGAATTGACCCGATTCCCGCTGAAGAGGTACCAGACTGCGACCAGGATCAAAGTTGCACCGTTCATGCAGAGTACGTTTCGGGCCCCCAATTTCTCGGCAGCGTATCCGCAAGATACGTTGCTAATGGGCATGACGCCTCGGAAGGCGGTGTTATGGACGCTCATGATCCGTCCGCGCATGTCCTCCGAGACGTTCAATTGGACAAGAGAAGTGACCATCGTGAAGACTGCCAGAATCGCCCCGCCGCACAGGAACAGCAGGACAACTCCCGGTACGATCGATCTCGTGATTGCGAACGCGATCATCGCGACCCCAAGGAAGATTTGCATGGTGAGCGAGTTCCGCCCCTTGCGTGGCGCGTTCCCGAGACGGGCCACATTCAGGGCACCAGCAACCGCCCCTGCTCCCAGCACGGCACCTACCATCCCAAACCCTCCTGCGTCGAGGCCGTACACGTCTCGAGCATAGACCGGAAGCAAGAGGGCCAGAGGCACACCGCAGAAGGCGGTCACGACGGCCAGCAGCATCAGTGACCGAAGCTCGCGGCTGGCCCTGATCACCTGAAATCCTTCGAGGAAACTGCGCAGCATGTTCTTGCCAGCCTTGGGAACAAACGGTATCCGCAGAACGAGCAACGAGAGAATTACGGCAAGGAAACTCAATCCGTTCACGAGAAAGCACATCGCCGGACCGAGTGCCTTGAAGACGGTCCCGCCGATCGGGCGGCCCAACGTGCCCGCGAGGTTGAACTGGATCGAAAGCAGCGCGATCGCATTGGGCAGGTGGCGCTTGGGGACTAGGGAAGGCATCAACGCCTGGTATGCAGGCCCGCCGAAGGCCTGTCCCAGACCTGCCATGAAGGCGGCAACGAGGATGTGCCAGACCTCGATCAGGTCGAGCTGAAACAGGACCGCCAGCCCCAGGGCCGCGACCATCTGCATGACCTGCGATCCGATCAGCAGGTACCGCCGGTCCATCCGGTCCGCCAGGACCCCGCCGACGACCGAGAACAGGAGGATGGGCAGACCGTTGAGGAAGGCCGTGAGGCCCAGTAGGCCGGCCGAGTCCGTCTGCTCGTAGACGTACCAGCTTTCCGCCGTTTGCGCGACGAAGAAACCGGTGGTTGAGGTGAACGCACCAAACCAGAGCCAGCGAAAATTCCGGTAGCGGAAGGATCGGAACGTTTGCGCGAACAGGCCGATCTTGCCGCGAGTCTTGCGCGTCCGGTGCATGTGGCGCGCCGACGGCTCCGCGGAACGCAGCAGCGGCCACCAGCCACCGGTTCCCTATCTTCCCACAGCGTGGCCATCGGAGATGTTGTCGGCACCGCCGCCTGACCGGGCGGAGGTCGGCACAGCCAGAGAAACCGGCGGGCCCATCGAAGCAGCCGGCGATGCGATAATGCTATCGCGTCGATAGAATCGGTTGAGTTCCCTTCAACTAGGTGGTTGTCGCGGCCCGGCACCTGCAATACCGAAACATGGAAGCTAACACACTTCAGCGGTCGGACCGCCATCCGAACGGCCTCTACGTTCTATTCGCCTCGGAGGCGTGGGAGCGATTCAGCTTCTACTCGATGCTTGCCCTGTTCATTCTCTACCTGCGTGACCCGATCGAGGGTTTCGGCTGGACGGAAGCCGAAGCCATCCGACTGTATTCGTGGTACATGACGTTCGTATATGCGAGCCCTCTGGTGGGTGGACTGCTCGCCGACCGCTACCTCGGATACCTGCGGACAACCATGATCGGCGGCCTGTTCTTTGTTGCAGGCCATCTTCTGCTGTCATTCCACTCGCTCCCGATCGTCTACGCAGCGTTGACCTGCCTCGTGATCGGCAACGGACTCTTCAAGCCGAACGTTTCGACGATGGTGGGTAACCTCTATCCGGACGGTAGCCCACTGAAGGATCGAGCATTTGTCATTTTCTATTTCGGTATCAATGTCGGAGCCTTCGCAGCGCCGATCGCGATGGAGATCGTCAAGGCGAGGGCTGGCTATCATCCAGCCTTCGCAGTGGCGGCGTTCGGCATGCTGGTTTCCGTCGCCACGTTGTTCGCCGGGCGAAGCCTGGTTCAGGGTGCGGACGCTCCCGGACGGATGTCCAACGGCCCGCAATCCGGAACCAGCGCGCTGGAGAACGTCTCCGACGGACGTCGCATCGGGGCGCTTCTGGTGGTGTTCTTGATCGTGATCGTGTTCTGGATGGCTTTCCACCAGAACGGCTCCACCCTCACCTACTGGGCTGACGACAACACGGACTGGGAGGTGTCCGGCACCATCGCCAACGCGATCAACCCTGCCTGGATCCTGGCCCTGTCGTTCCCACTCGTGGCTTTCTGGCGATTCCTCGCCGCGCGGGGCAAGGAGCCATCCACTCCAGCCAAGATGGCAATGGGCATGTTGCTGACGGGCATGTCCTTCTTTGTGCTCTATTTCGCTGCACGGCTAGGCGAAGCCACCGTCACGGGTCCAGATCCGTATGCCTACACGGTGTCCCCCCTCTGGCTGATCGCGTCCTACGGCATCGTCACGCTTGGCGAACTCCTGCTATCCCCGATGGGACTGTCATTGGTATCCAAGGTCGCCCCCCGCCGCCTGCGGGGCATGATGATGGGCGGTTGGTTCGTCGCCACAGCGATCGGCAACAAGCTCACGGCGGTCGGCGTCTACTGGACGCTCTGGCCGCACTCGGTCTTTTTTGCATTCCTGGGTGTGATGTGTGTGGTGGTTGCTGGCATCCTTGCGCTGCTGCTCAGGCCGCTGAAGCAAGCGATGCCGGGAGTATAAACCGGCCTGCTCTCTGGTAGCCCTCGATGCCCACGATACCCGTATGGTACAGCGCAATGGAGGGGTTTTCTGGTTGGTCTCGACACTCTGGCACTGGCTTCCGGACAGTGGAGCCGCAATTGACTAGACTGAATGGCAGAGGTAAGTCCGAGAAACAGTCTGTTCGATCATGGAAGGTGGTCGCGAAGCATTCAAAGAACGCTTCCGGCGCATAGTTTCGGATGGTCTCAATGTATGACAGCCCTGAGGATCTGCTGAAGCGAATACGATTGGGCGAAGACAGTTCGCTCGCGCTCAGAAGTGTGTCATTCCGGCGCTCCAAGGTACTAAGCCCCAATTGCGACACTTTGGCCGATGAACTGGCTGCGATAGCTAACACACGGGACGGAGTGCTGGTGCTTGGCGTTGAGGACGAGTCTAGGCAGATCACCGGGATTCCGGTGGATCATCTCGACACTGTAGAGCAGTATGTGTTCGAGATATGTACCCAGAGCATTGAGCCACCCTTGAATTTTCTTTCGCTTCGGCTCGAGTTGCCGGATGAGAACGGAGTTCTACAACCTGTACTCAAGATTGAAGTTCCACGTAGTGCTTTTGTGCACAGGAGTCCCGGAGGCTACCTCCAACGCCAAGGCAGTTCGAAGCGCCGCTTGTCCACCGACTCTCTACTGCGCCTTGGCGAGCAGCGCAGTCAAGCCCGTTCGTATCGATTCGAAGAACGGGCCGTACCAGCCACAACGTTCGATGACCTTGAGCCGGACCTGTGTAGGCGTTTTTGTCCGGGTGAATCAGGGGACGCCGTGACATTCAAGAAAATGAAGCTCTTGACCGAAGACGAGATGGGAGAGACTCGCGCAAGTGTCGCGGGCATCTTGACCTGTTCGTCTACCCCGGAACACTGGCTTCCCGGAGCCCGCATCCAGGCAGTCCGCTATCTGGGCATCCGCCAAGATTCGAACTATCAGGTGGATGCACAGTCAATCACCGGATCTGCGGATGCCCAAATTGCGGGCGCTGTCGCGTTCGTACGCCGCAACATGAGAGTAGCTGGCCGGAAAGTTCCGGGCCGGGTAGAGACTCCCCAGTTTAGTATTCGTGCTGCTTTTGAGGCGGTGGTCAACGCTGTGGCACATAGAGACTACTCCGTACATGGATCAGCAATCCGGCTTTTTCTGTTCGATGATCGACTAGAGCTATACTCGCCGGGCTCTCTTCCCAACTCTGTTACTGTTGACTCACTTCGCTTTCGGCAATCAACGCGAAACGAGTTATTGACGACACTGCTGGCTAGATGTCGCACAGCAGACTCGCAGGGCGAGCTCAAGAGACAATACCTAATGGAGAAGCGGGGGGATGGAGTAGCGATCATTCTAGATGAGAGCCTCGAACTATCGGAGAGGCTACCGAAGTACCAGTTGATCGACGAAGCAGAGTTGCTACTCACCATCTACGGGGCGGAGCCTCGTTTGGAGGTGGCACCTGCGTCAAGCTGACCACTTTGCTGGTACTTGGTAGCAGATTGGACGCGAGTATGGCTTTCTCACTTCCTAGGATTGCTCCAAGACCTGGGGCGGAACGGATGCCCGTCTTGCAGCACGAATCCAACATGATTGTTGACGTTGGCGCTAACGCAGCGTGAAGACGTAGTTCCAGACCTCCCGGTGCTTGCTTGTCGTCCGCAGGGCAACGGCTGGGCGGTGCACTTGGTACGGGAACTGCCTCCCACATCGATTGGCAGAACATCGCCTCGGGACTGTGGCATGTGCCAGACCAAATCAACAGAACCCGGGCGCGTGTGGGCAGGGCTAATGTTCTGTTCTGCAAGGGTGTATGGTGGAAGAGTTTCGGGTACTCGCCCAAAGGGTGCACGCCCGGATGGAGGGAAGGTGGGAGTGCCGGAGGCGGCGTAGGACGGGTGCGCGGCCAACGGACGATGCCATCTGCAGGACCGGAGCCAGACAAGGATCTCCCCGAAATGCAATCCGCTAGCCGACCACTGGTGGCCGCCATTTCCGCAGTGGACCTGTAGCGAGGTCGGCGTTCATGGCCCAGACGTGGATTCTTGCGGGAACGGTCAGATATGCCGTAGTGGGCAACCGTGGATCGCTGGTGCCGAATTTCGGGTGATGCAACCTGTGTGCATACGACAAGGGCCCCTGCACCCTGCCGAAGTACCAGCTAACCTGCCCGGGCCCGCCTTCATTCACCTCATTGTCCTGCAGGGCAGCCCCGGCGGCTGCTCCTGGGATCCAACTGCGGAATCCAGGATGAAGGGTGCGGGTGTGTTCCGCTCCGGGCGGGGTGCGCAGGACGCCGCCACTCCACGTACTGTGCTGTCCCCCCCCCGACGTCAATTGGAGCTTCATCAGATGGAAACCCTGCTTTGAGGGCCGGTAGCACTGCTCTCGCTAGTGGAATCCCCGCCTAGTACACCGAGGCCGGCTTGTTCAGGCGTCCGCGCCGTCAACTGCCGCCTCGATTCGAAACCCATCCCCGGCCAGGGCACTTGGGGAGTTGTCGCGTTGTAGGGAAGCACCCTTCCTGGATGACATCCAGCCCGCCCCCACGGCAGACAGTTTGCCCGCGATGTGCAAGCGGAATCGAGACACGGCCTGCGCCAGCCGTTGCCAGCAGGCAGCCGAGCCAACAATGGAAGACGACCTGCCGTCATCGCTCAACTGGTTGTGGCAATGGATCATGGAGACCGGTATCGAGAGAATGATTCCACCTGCGGGGAAGACCCAATCCCGGCTGCTGTGTTATGCTTGTCAAGTGGGTATGCAACGACTGCGGTGGGGGTAGGCAATCCGGGGGGCGTAGTTCAGTTGGTTAGAACGCCGGCCTGTCACGCCGGAGGTCGCGAGTTCGAGTCTCGTCGCTCCCGCCATTCCCCTTCCCCGCGATCCGATCAAGCAAAGAACCTGTCATTTCGGTTCGGAGGCCCATGACGCCCCATGCAAAATAACCTCATCAAGAGAAGCTTGCAGTCTGGCGGCACGGTCCTTGGCACCTGCCTCACCGACTGTTTCAATCCTGAGATCGTGGTGGCTATCGAAGCGGCGGGCCTCGACTTCTTCTTCGTCGACACCGAGCACAGCCGGACCGGTTTCGACGATGTCCAGACACTGGTCCGCGTAGCGAAATCGGCCGGCGTGGTGCCGTTGGTTCGTGTACCCCAGTCCGAGTACTTCTTTCTGGCAAGAATGCTGGATGTCGGAGCGCTGGGCATCATCAATCCGCGAACGGAGTCGGTCGAGGAGGTTCGCCGCATTGTGGCGGCCATGAAGTTCCCCCCTCTGGGGCGACGGGGCTACGGACTGCGGAGCATCGTAACCGACCTCAACCCCCGCGGAGCCGCTGCCGAGATGGAGGCTGCCAATCTGGAGTCGATGGTCGTGGTCCAGATGGAGACGCAAAGCTGCGTGAACGCCATCGAGGAGATCGTCGCCGTCGATGGGGTGGACGCCACCATGGTGGGCCCCTTCGACCTGTCTGTTTCACTCGGCATTCCCGGAGATTTCGAGAATCCCCGTTTCTGGTCGGCCTTCGACCGCATGGTCGCGGCCTGCAACCGCGCGGGCGTCGCACCCGGGGTTCACTTCGGGAGTACGAGGATGCTGCAACGAGCCCGTGATCACGGAGCCCGCTTCCTGGTGTGCGGAACGGACATGTCGATTCTCTTGAACGGGTTCCGCACGATTCGGTCGGAAATGGACGCTCCCCTGGCCCAACAGGCAGAGGCTGTGGGATCGGGCGGCTACATGTAGGATCACTGGGGCGGCTGGGCCTCGCTCAGAACGTGTTCAGCGCCTGCACGGAGAGCGAATGGATGAAACCGGTCCGATGGGGCATTCTCAGCACAGCCAAGATCGGGTTGCTCAAGGTCATTCCGGCCATGCAGCGCTCCGCCATCTGCGATGTCGCCGCTATCGCATCCCGGAGCATTGATCGCGCCCGCAGTGCGGCTGCATCCCTCGGTATCCCCCGGGCCTACGGTTCCTACGAGGAATTGCTGGCCGCGCCGGACATCGAGGCGGTCTACAATCCTCTGCCAAACCACCTGCACGTTCCGGTGTCGATCGCGGCGGCGCGTGCCGGCAAGCATGTGCTCTGTGAGAAGCCCATAGCGCTGAACGCCGCAGAAGCCGAAACACTTCTGGAAGTGCGGAACTCGACCGGCGTCCTGATTCAGGAGGCCTTCATGGTGCGATATCACCCGCAGTGGCTGCGCGCCCGGGATCTGGTACGGTCCGGGCGCATCGGCGAGGTTCGCGCAATCCAGGGCTTCTTCAGCTACAACAACCGGGATCCCCGGAATATTCGCAATATGGCTGACATCGGAGGCGGTGGCCTGTACGATATCGGTTGCTATCCGATTACCGGATCGCGGTTTCTCTTCGAGCAAGAGCCCACCCGGGTCGTCGGGCTGGTCGAGAGGGATCCGGAGTGGGGAATCGATCGCCTGACTTCAGCGGTCCTCGACTTTCCGGGCGGCCAGGCGACCTTCACCTGCGGAACGCAGATCGTCCCCTTCCAACGCATGCAGGTGTTCGGCACGGCCGGCCGCATCGAAATCGAGATTCCCTTCAATGCACCACCCGACCGACCGTGCCGCATTTTCGTCGATGACGGAACTGGCTTGGGCAACACCAGTGCCAGCGTGGAGGAACTCCCGGTGACCGACCAGTACACCGCCCAGGGAGAAACCGTTTCGCGGGCGGTCCGCAACGGCGGTCCGCTCGAGTTCCCCCTCGAAAATGCGGTGCGAGGCATTCGAATCATTGACGCTGTCTTTCGGTCCGGGGTCAGCGGCACCTGGGAAATCCCCTAGGCCCAGATCAACCGGAATCAGCGGACCAGAACGATCTCAGCCAAGTCCCGGTCGAGATGGACACAGAAGCCGCCTTCTTTCGGGTGAATCCATATTCCCTGCTCTGGACCCACGTCAGGAATCCCCTCGGCAGTCCGGACCACCAGCCCTCCTACGTCATCGACCTCAGAACTCAACGGTCCGATGTGAATGTGGGCGTGGCATTGCGTCCGGAAGTAGTGGCTGTTCTGGGCTAGGCCCCAGCGGTTCGGATACAGCTCTTGCGCCCGTTGGGCCGCTTGAGTCCACAGCCTGGCCCGAAGTGCGCCCGACAGGTCCGCGGTCGACTGAAAGCCCTTGTCGTGGAACCGTGGCAACGCCAGGTGCCGATTCGGCTTATGAGGGTTGATGTCCTTCAGGAAATACACCTCTGCACTCCGCTGCTCGGCCGTCTCGCACAGGCTGCAAACCCGCCGGGACAAGCTTGACGGTTCCTTGTGGTCGCAGGGACAGTCGACGACCGGCATGGGAACGATAGGGGCGAGCGCCCAGCAGCAGACCACAACGGCCGAACTCCGTCGCAGCCAGCGCCATCTATGTCCGCACGACGCCAAGTTCCTCACCCCGTCTTCGAAGCAGCCGTTCATGACAATCGAGCAGGTACGAATCCGTCATGCCAGCGACATAGTCGCAAACGGTTTCATGCAACGGCACCCGCCCCAGCGATTCCGTGTAGCTGACCGGCAAGGATTCCGGACAACTCATGTAGTGCCGGAAGAGCTCCCGCAGCTTCCGCGTACCGGTGGTAACCAGTGCCCTAGCCCCGCTCGTGTCGTAGTATCGCTCCGTCAACACGGAACGGATCTCCGCCATCGCCCGGGCCGTTTCGGCCCCCGGTGCAGCAATGCGCGCCGGGAGATGACAGACATCCTGCCAGTCCCTGGCGCTTGATGCTTCCGCTGCCTCGCGGATCCCGCGGATCAGGCCACGCACCAGGGTGCCAACGAGCCGGCCGTGAACTTCCCGCAGCAACCGGGGGGTGGAGACACCCGGATATCGCGCCTGCACCTCGTGCATCAGTTCGGCAATGATGGGTACTCGCCCGCACAGAGTGTCTTCGTCAACCATGCCGCTGTCGGCAGCATCCTCGATATCCGCCGCCAGATAGGCGATCTCGTCGGCGCAATCAATGATCTGGGCCTCAAGGGGCGGCCGGAGCTCCGGCCTGTACTCACAATGCCGGTGATCAC
Organism: Bryobacterales bacterium; assembly: GCA_965205085.1. GTDB lineage: Bacteria > Acidobacteriota > Terriglobia > Bryobacterales > UBA6623 > VXMF01. The sequence continues at coordinate 1,064,078 of OZ242039.1, forward strand.
GAACGTCCAGGTCACGCGAGTGCTTGATCAGCCCTTCACGAACCTCGAACGTCAGGTTAAGGCCACCAAAGGCGACGTAGCGCCGCTCGAAGTGCTCCACGATCCGCAAGGCGTGGAAATTGTGATCGAACGACGACCCGTAGTGCTCCATCTCCGCATTGAGAGCAACCTCCCCGGCGTGACCGAACGCCGGATGGCCCAGGTCGTGTCCCAGTGCCAGGGCTTCGACCAGATCGGTGTTCAGACCGAGGGCCGTTGCCACCGTCCGCGCTACCTGCTGGACCTCAATCGTGTGTGTGAGGCGGGTCCGGCAGTGGTGGGAGTTCGGAAGCGTGGTGACCTGTGTCTTGCCGGCCAGCCGCCGGAACGCCCGCGAATGGATGATTCGGTCGCGGTCGTGCTGGAAGGGGTTGCGGTAGGGGTCGGACTCCCCGGGTTCCGCATGCTTGCGCAACCGCGACCGCTCAGTCGGGAAGCGCAACCTTGCTGTCATCGATCCAGCCGCGTTCAAGTCCCGCCGTCCAGCATCGCCAGCAGCGCGGTAAGCATGGGACTTGCCGCACCGGTCTCGGCCCTGATCTCGTTGAGAATGTCCCGAGCCTTCGCGGGATCGCTTGAGGCGAACGTCCGGGCCAGCTCAATCGAGGCCAACTCCTTCGAAACCGTCGTGGTGGGGGCGTCCACGAGTGCCTGATACTGCTCGCGAGCCATCTCGGGCTCGCCCTGGTCGACGTGCAGGGCACCCAGGGCCATCCGTGCCAACGCTGCGTACTCGATTCCCTTCCCCCGGACGGCCTGTTCAAAGTGGGCCCGCGCTTCCGCCGTGTTTTCTTGCTCCCGATCCAGAAGCCCCGAGTAGTACATCGCTCCCGAGGCACCCATGGTACCGGGGTAATCGAGCATGACCGCGTCGAGTGCGCGGGTTACCTGATCAAGTCGGTCAGCTTCCGTCGGAAACGTCTTCATGCCCGGCTGCTCCTCGCCGCTGACCACTCCGTGGTACAGGTCGACCGCATCGTGCAGCGCCGACAAGGAGGCGGAACTGCGCTGGGAGGAGTAGGACCAGTATCCGATGCTGCCAACCAAGGCCAATGCGACCGCGCCGCCAGCGAGGACGAACTCCTTGCGGTGGCCCGAAAAGAACTCAACCTGATGCGTGACCTCCTCGACGAACCGGTCGCGCCTGAGGTCCTTGCGGCGGAATCTAGCCAACGGATCTACCTTCCTTCCGAGCCAGACAGTCCATCCGGCTTCGCTCAACTCATTCTAGCGAGACGGCGCGCCGTACCGCGACCTCTCATGCGGCCTATCCGCCCTCGCCTCCGGCACCCCTAGGCGATCACTCCCTTCACGACCCGCCCGTGCACGTCCGTCAGCCGGAAATCCCTGCCCGCATAGCGGTACGTGAAGCTCTCGTGATCGAAGCCCAGCAAATGCAGCATGGTCGCATGCAAGTCATGCACGTGGACCGGGTCAACCTCGGCCTGGAATCCGAACTCATCGGTTGCGCCATGGACATGCCCGCGCTTCACACCACCCCCAGCCAGCCACATGGAGAACCCGTAGGAGTTGTGATCGCGCCCGTTCTTGCCGGCGTTGGCACCGAAGGAAGTGAGTTCCACGACGGGCGTACGACCGAATTCCCCACCCCAGAGGACAAGGGTGTCGTCCAGCATTCCGCGTTGCTTGAGGTCCGTCAGCAGGGCGGCGATCGGCTGGTCGCACTGTTCCGCCAGCCGGCGGTGATTCGCCTCGACCTCGCTGTGAGAATCCCACGGCTGCCCCGCACCATGCCACACCTGTACAAACCGTACCCCGTTCTCCAGGAGCTTCCGCGCGATCAGCATCTGTCGCCCGTGAAGGGTGTCTCCGTACAATCGGCGAATCGAGCGGGGCTCGTTGCCGACGTCAAGAACATCGACGGCCTCCATCTGCATGCGGAAGGCCAGTTCGAACGACTGCGTTCGTGCCTCGAGGAGGTCGTCACCCGGTCGTCTGGCGCCGTTGGCCTGGTTCAGCCGCCACAGCAGATCCAGTTGCCGGCGTTGGACCCTCTCGCTCGCAAAACCGCTCCGAACGTTCGCGATCAGCTTCTCCGGGTCCGTGTGGCGGGTATCGATGTGCGTTCCCTGGAATGAACCCGGAAGAAATGCGGAGCGCCAGTTCTTCGCCCCCCAGACCGGAAATCCGCCCGGGCAGAGCACGACGAATCCGGGCAGATTGCGGTTCTCGCTTCCGAGACCGTAGGTCAGCCAGGATCCGAGGGACGGACGGGACTGCTGCGTGGTGCCTGTGTTCATCATCATCAGCGAGGGGCCGTGATTGGGCACGTCTGTGTGCATCGAGCGGATCACGCAGAGATCGTCCACATGTCTGGCGACGTGGGGGAAAATTTCGGACACCTCAATCCCGCTCTGGCCGTGCCTGCGGAATTCGAACGGCGAAGGGAAGGCCGCCCCGGTCTGGCGCTCTGTCCTCAGGTGGATCGGAAGCGGCTTCCCGCCGTACCGGGCCAGCGCGGGCTTCGGGTCGAAGGTATCGACCTGGGACGGCCCGCCGTTCATGAAGATGTGGATCACCCGCTTGGCCTTGGCGGGAAATGGCGGTGCCTTGGATGCAAGTGGGTCGGTCGGGTCGTACCGCCCTGAAGCCTTGTCGGTAGCGAGAATCGCTCCCAGTGCGCACGAGCCGATGCCCATCGTGGCATCCCGCAGGACGGAACGTCTGGTCGCACCGGGTCGGGGCGATATCGGCACCGGTCTCATTGCGGTTTGCGGTCGAATGGTGGGGGAGCCCCTAGGACCGCTCCGCTCCACCGGAAGAACAAATCTCGCGGCACAGGCGCGTCCCTGCCGGCCATCAATAGATCTCCTTGCTGATGGCCTCGATGCGGTCCGGCGGAATCACACCGGCGGCTAGCATCACCCTGCGCAGCGCGTCGACAGTGACTTGCGAAGGCTTGAAGTTCCCGAACCGATAGCCTGTCGCAATCACCAGCGGTGTCCAACCGTGTCGATTCGGAGTATTCCAGACGCTGATATCCGCCCCCCGAGCGGCCAGGTATTCCACCACCCTCGGGAGATTCTTGTAGGCAGCCGCATGCATGACGGTCTCACCATTGTCGTCGACGGCATTGATGTCCAGGCCATGCTCCAGAGCCACGGCAACAGCTTCCAGCACCTCGTCCTCGGTACCTGCGTCCTCGCCCGGCGAGCGCGTACCGAGCCCTGCCGCAGCCATGAGCGCAGTGCTGTTGTCGGAGTTGGCAATGGTGACGTCGGCTCCCAGGTCGGCAAGCAATCGCATCAGCGCGGCGTCCGCACTCTGCGACGCCAGCATGTAGGGCGTTGCGCCGCGCTTCTCAAGCCGGGTGTTGCCCAGATTGACGTGCTTCGACATCCGAGCGTTCAGGTCCGCGCCTCGTCTGGCCAACTCCTCTACGAACCGCAGGCTCGAAACGCTACCGGAGCCGTGGGGAGGCGGATCGTTGTCACCTACCCCCGGTTTTCGGACGCGGCCAAGGGCGTGCAGCACCGTGTAGCCGGGCCTCGCGTCGTTCGGGTCGGCGCCGGCTTCCAGCAATTCCACGGCCAGCTCGAAGTGCGCATTCTCGACGGCAATCAGGAGGGCACTGGCCCCGAAGGGAGGCGCCCCCCGATAGCCGCGGGCAGAGCTCGACTCGTCGTCTGGAGGCCGGATCCGGTCGTTCGGGTCCGCTCCGGCTTCGACAAGGGCCTTCAGCACGCCGATACGCCCTTCGCGGGCAGCGAAGAGGAGCGGCGTGAAACCGGACGCCAATCGCGCATGAACGTCGGCTCCTGCCGAGATGAGGGCCCGGACGACCTGCAAATGGCCCTCTGCGGCCGACCACATCAATGCTGTCTGGCGTCGCAGCGACTCCCGGGCGCGAGGATCCGCTCCATGGGCAAGCAGGGCATTCACCGCCCCGGCCCTCCCGGTCCGCGCTGCAATCATCAACGCCGTCTCTCCGCCGCGAAGAGCCGTATTCGGATCCGCTCCGGCCTGCAGGAACAACTCGACGATTTCGCGGTTGCCGTTCTCGCACGCCAGCACGAGCGGGGTAAGGCCGTAGCGGTTCTCGGCCGAGACACTCGCCCCGGCCTCAACAAGTTGCCGGGCCAGCGGGAGGTCGTCGTGATAAGCGGCCCAATGCAAGGCCGTCATGCCGTCCGGCTGGGAACGGCCCGGATCGGCCCCCTCCTCGAGCAAGTGCCGGGCCTTGGCCGCCAGCCCTGCCTCGACCGCATCCGCGAGCGGTGCCACGGAACCGGCTGCCGGCAGGACAAAGGCAACCGCGGTGGTCGCCAAGGCTCCGGTTCCGCGAATGATGGATTTCACGTCTCGACGCTTCCCAACCGCCGATCAGATGCTGACCGGCCGGCTCAGTTCCTCGACCATCCCGTCACTGTCGGCAAACTGGTCGAGCCGAACGCCGACCTTGTCCAGCAGGGTCAGGTGAAGGTTGGCCAGCGGAGTTGGCTCGGCAAACCTCAGGTGTCGGCCACCCCTCACGCCGCCCGCTGCACCGCCGGCCACGATGATCGGGAGATTGGTGTGGTCGTGCACGTTTGGGTTGCCCATTCCGCTGCCATACAGGTACAGGCTGTTGTCGAGCAGGGTCCCGTCCCCCTCCCTGGTGGATTTCAGCCTCTCGAGGAAACCTGCAAACAGGGAGACATGGAAGGCGTTGATCCTGGACACCTTCTCGACCTTCACTGGATTGTTGCCGTGATGCGTCAGCGGGTGATGCGGTTCAGGCACGCCCGCCTCCGGATAGGTCCGGGTACTCGTCTCGCGCGCAAGCTGGAACGTGATAACCCTCGTGACGTCCGCCTGCATCGCCAGGACCTGCAGGTCGAACATGAGCCTGGCGTGATCCGCATAGGCGGCGGGCACCCCCACGGGCCGGTCCAGATCCGGCTGCGCACCGTCCCGGGTCTCGGCCTCCGCTTTCTGAATCCGTCGCTCAACCTCTCGAATGGAGTCCAGGTACTGGTCGACCTTCCGCCTGTCCTCGGGCCCCAATCCCGCCTTGAGCCTGGCCGTATCTTCCATCACCCAGTCCAGAAGGCTGGCTTTTCGGCCGAGCGCGTCCCGCCGGTCGGCTGGAGTTCCGCCCTCACCGAAGAGCTGCTCGAAGACGATTCTTGGATGGGCTTCCGCCGGCAGCGGCGTTGTGGGCGAAGACCACGAGAGGTTGTTCTGGTAGACGCAGGCGAAACCGTTGTCGCACTGTCCGACCATCGACATGCGGTCCATGGCCAGCTCTAGCGACGGCAGGCGAGTCTGCTGTCCGAGATCCCTGGCGGCGATCTGGTCGGCCGTCGTACCGAGATAGTAGTCAGTGCTCTCGGTCCACTTCGCCTTTGCCGCACTGAGGAAACCGGCATTGGATGTGGCGTGAGTCCCGGGATAGGAGTTCTTCAACTCCATGTTCGTGATCACGGTTACGTCGTCGATGACCGGGGCCAGCGAGGAGAGGATCGGCGACAAATCCTCCAACCTGCCATCCCCGGGCGGTGTCCACCGGGAAATGTCGCAGCCCATGGGCATGTAGACGTAGCCCAGCCTGCGGACTGGCTTGGCCGGGGTCTTCGCCAATGCCGTCAGGGACGGAACCATTGCATCCAGCAACGGCAGGGACAGCGTGGCCCCGGTACCCCTCAGGAAGGTGCGGCGCGGCAGGGCCCTCTTCGAAACGATCATTGAGACCTCCTCATTTGAAACGGTGTGCTGCTGGCTACCCCGAGCACCAGCGACGAGAACCGGTAATCGCTCGCCCCGGCCTTGCGGACGACCTTCCGGATCGCCGGTGCGTCGTAATGCTCGACACCCCTTCCGAGCGCGAAGGTGAGCAGCCTTTCGGCCAGCAGTCCGGCGAACAGGTCCGGCCGATCGAGCAAGGCGTCCTCGAGACCGTCGACGTCGGCCACATGGGTGCCGTCGACCAGCTGTCCCGAAGGGTCGATGGGCTCCCCGCCGTCCTCGTCACGCCAGCGTCCGACTGCATCGAAGTTCTCCAGTGCGAAACCCAGCGGATCCATCGGGTTGTGGCAACCGGAACAGGCCGGGTCAGCCCGGTGCTGGCTCAGCCTCTCCCGGACAGACAGCTTGCCGGAAATCGTGGCCTCCACAAGCTCCGGAGTATTGGCGGGAGGCGGCGGGGGCGGCATGCCAAGTATGTTCTCTAGTATCCACTTGCCCCGAATGACGGGCGAGGTCCTGGTGGCGTACGAGGTGACCGTGAGGATGCTGCCGTGGCGCAGCAGCCCTCCACGGACGCTGTCCTCCGCGAGCTCGATCCGACGGAACCGGCTGCCGTAGACATTCGGAATCCCGTAATGCCGGGCCAGCCGCTCGTTGACGAACGTGAAGTCAGACCGCAGCAGGTCGAACACGCTGCGATCCTCCCGGATCACGCTCTGCAGCAGGAGTTCGGTTTCGCGGCGGAAAGCCTGCCGCAGATTGTCGTCGAAGTCCGGAAACAGCCTCATGTTCGGTCGGACGGCCGCCAGATTCCGCAGGTGAAGCCACTGCGAAGCGAAGTTCTCCACCAGGGACGCGGAGCGCTCGTCGGACAGCATCCGGCGGACTTGCCGCTCTAGCCCCGCCGGCGTGCCGAGCTCGCCGGCCGCCGCGGCGCGGAGCAGCCTGTCGTCCGGCAGGCTGCTCCACAGGAAGAACGAGAGCCGGGACGCCAACTCCAGATCACTCACACGAAACGCCGTACCCGGCGCGATTCCGGGTGGATCCCTCTCCATCCGGAACAGGAAACGCGGACTGACCAGAATCGCGGCGATGGCCCTCTCGATGCCGGCATCGAAGGCATCCTCGTCACTGTCCGCCTCTTGGCGCCCCTGACGATAGAAACCCATCGGCCCCTCGAGATCGGACTCGTGCGCCGGCCGGCGAAAGGCTTTGGTCACCAGCGACCGGAGAATCGACTTTGCGCAGCGGTCATCTTCCGGCCCGCCCTGGGGGGCGCAGGTGAAGATACGCTGCCGGCTCGGCGAGTGCCCCGGGCGGCCCGCGGTCACGGGCCCGACAACGGTGACAGAGTAAACCGCCGGCTGTGTACGCGGGTGCCGGTAGAAGTTGAAGCGAGCCTGGTACGGCTGCCTCTGGGTCTCAAGCAGGACGGACGAATCCCTGATGAACGTCGCAGCAACCTGGCGGGGACCGGCGGCGACCCTCGTCCGAACCTTCAGGTGGCTGTCGGCCAACCGGTGGTCGTCTCCTTTCGGCGGGGGCTTGATATCCAGCAGCGCCACTCTCTCGCGATCCACCAGGATCTCGATTTGGTGGGCCCGGGTCAGGCCCTCGATGTCCTCGTTCCTGTCCCGGGCCAAGCGCACCGCGATCTCGTATTCGCCGTCGACCGGGAAGGTATAGGGTACAAGCGCACCACCCCGCGTGCCCAGCGGCAATCCAGGAAGGTGTGACTCCTGGGTCACGTCGGGAGGCACTCGAACGGTATGGGCGTCCGGAAACCTCCCGGCCCTGCCGACAGCCGTCCGGCTGATTTTTCCGGCAGCGGTGACGTACCGTTCCAGCAACATCGGGGAAAGGTCGCCAACGGTCACGTTGTCAAAGCCGTGGCTGGCCTCGTCATTCGGAATCAACGTGTCGACGTTCACATCGACCGCGAGAAGGTCCCGGACGGCGTTCCGGTACTCAGTTCTGGTCAGACGTCGAAACGTGGCTGTGCGGCCGGGGTCGGGATCAACCTCCGCGTGGCGGTCCAACTCTTCCGTGATGCTCGCCATGGCCGAATCGTAGACCGCCTCGTCGGGTCTGGGCAGCCCGGCAGGGGGCATTTGGCGCCCGTCGAGTTTCCGGACGACCGCCTCCCAAATCTCGGACTGACTCACTACATCTGCTGAATTGATTGCGGCCAGGTCGAGGCCCGCCATCTGCACGGCGGCATTGTGACAGCCTACGCAATACCGTTCCACGACCGGACGGTGGCTTCCCGGCCCGTCGCTCCCCGCCGGCACCGCAGCAAGGCTCCAAGATGCGGCCGCGGTCGCCACCACAAGCGCTGCGGCCAAGCGATTGCGAGTCGCCACCTCGGATTCAGTCACAGCATTAGTCACGATACCAGAGACTTGGCCCCCGGACCAGTGGATCGGACTCGGTCCGGCTGTTCTCGAAACGGCGTCATACACAAGGCACAGGCAGAAGAGTTGGTCAGCTTGAGGCGGGTTGGCACGGGACGAGGTGGCAGACAGAGAAGGCCGACCGGGCATGACGAGAGGCACCGCAAGCGGTCGTGCCAGCAGCGGGACAGGCGGAACGAAAGGGCGGCCGCGCGAGGCTCACTGGGCACCCTGGCGAGCAGGCCGGCGGGACCGGCCCGCCGCCGCCTGCTGCGGGCGCTATTCCCGGATGCAGAACTCGTTGGTCATCATCAGGACCTGGGCGTATTGAGCGGCTGGGCCCAGAACGCTCTCCCGAAGCGGCGAAAAACCCTCCTCGGCCGTCCATCGTTGGGGGCTCGTTGTGGATCGAGGCTCCCCCGCCCTCCCCGCTTCCACGATGATCGGCGACCACTGGAACGCATCAGACTCGAAGTCCCCGAACGAGTCGACGACGAAATCGAGACGCTCGCCGTCGGTGACGTCCAGCTCCTGGAGACCGGTATCCACCTGGGAGCCCGCCACCGTCCACATCGCAAGCCGCCCCTGCCTGTCGGACACAAGCGAACCGCGAATCCCGTTCGAGTGACTGAATCGCTTGCCTTGATCGCTCATCGGGTGGTTCAGCTTCCCCGTGATGGAGACCGTTGTCGTTCGAGGAGCTGTCCACCGTCGAACCACCGCGCTGTTCATATCATCTCCGGGGTGCCCGCCTCGGGCTGTCAGGTTGGCACGCCCCACGCCTCGTGCGGCTATCGCCGGTGACGGCCGCAGACTCTCCCCGACGCGGTACCGCATCGGCCGGAACTCGAGTACCGCCCCGGTGTCCGGGTCAAGCCGGCCGGTGCCATGCAACCACGGCTGTCGGTAGGGATCATCCTCGTCGACGTCCGCCGCCTCGGCTGCCCTGGCCAGAAAGGCTAGCGCCTCTTCCCGCGCCCGGTCGTCCGGCTGCCTTCCCAGGACCCTCCGGTGAATGCAACCCACCCGATCAACGGATTCCGCGCAGGATGCCGCGATGGAACGCGACTGTTCGGCCGCAAACGGGCTGTTGATCAGGAACAGCGCCTGCTGGGGAGTAGTGGTTAACTGCCTTTTCGGAGTGTGCTCCTCCGGATTCGAGAAATCAAAAGTCCTCATCAACGGGGACGGCTCCTCCCGAGATACGTACGTGTAGAGTGTGCGCCGCGGCGACGACGGAATCGCGTGCAGCTGAAATGGAGGGCCTCCGATGCCGCGGTCCAGTCGGCCTGCAACAAACAGCATCGAATCCCTCATCGCCTCGAAGTCCAGGCGCATTCGATTCTGGCGCCAGTGCAGCCGGTTGTCCGGGTCGAGCCCGGCCCCTGCCGGCGAGCCCAGGCTGCTCTGACGGTAGGTGCTCGACAGGACGATCCGCCGAATCAGGTTCTTTAGGGACCACCCATCGGCCATGAACCCGGTCGCCAGGTGGTCAAGCACCTGCGGATGCGAGGGAGGGTCACCACGGACACCGAAGTCACTCGGAGTGCGCACGATGCCTTCGCCGAACAGATGTCCCCAGACCCGGTTGACGAACACACGAGCCACGAGCGGATTGTCCTCGGTCGCAATGGCCCCGGCGAGTTCCAGGCGGCCGCTCCCGGACCGGAACTGCACTGCACCGGAAAGAGCCGAGAGGAATCGCGGATTCACCTGCTTTCCCTTGTCGTGCTGATTCCCGCGCCGAAAGACAAATGCGACTTGGGGCCTGGGCGCGTCACGAACGACCATGGCGTGTTTCGGGCCACCCCTGTAGCTCCAGTCGTGCATGACGGCGTCGAACTGCCATTTCAGGCCTTTCATCACGTTCGAGTCGCCTTCGTTCTGGATCCACCAGAAATCCTCGACCGGAATATCTGTCGGAGTGCCAATACCCCGCAGGGCGAGCCGCAGGGCCTCCTTTTCCGGCTCCGGCCAACGATAGGGGCTGTCGGCTTCCACCATGCGCCTGGCGACTGCCTCGGCACCGCCCGGCGAGTCGAGGCCTCGGAAAGCCTCGACCGAGGATGCGGGAAGACCGTTCAGATAGCTCCTCCAACGGTTGAGCAAGTACAGGTTCAGGTTCCGGTTCTTGGAAAGGGACTCGACCTCCCGGTTCCCCAACCTCCGAGCTTCCCATCCGGCCTGCAAATATCTGGTGAGCGTCCGCGCCTTTCGAAACTCGCCCACATGAGCGGCCATTCGCTCCTCACGGAACCGGTCGAGCCAGGCGCGGCGGGAGGCAAGCTTTCGCAGGAAGAACAAGGTCTCGGGATCATCGCCGTAGCTTTCCAGCGGTACGGGCTCGAGAACACTCGGGGAATTGAGGAAGATGCTGTAGAGCGAGTAGTAGTCTTCCGTGGGGACCGGATCGAACTTGTGGTCGTGGCAGCGAGCGCATGCGACGGACAAACCCAGCAGCCCTCGCGTAACGACATCGATGCGGTCGTCGACATTCTCCGGAACGTCGGTGGGCCGGGGGAGATTGCTGCCCAGCGCCAGCATGCCCAGCGCCTCGAGGTCATGCTCGCCACCAGCCGTGAGGTCCGCCGCAATCTGCAGTTGGACGAACTCGTCGAACGGGAGGTCGTCATTGAATGCCTGGACAACCCAGTCCCGATACGGCCATGCGATGGGAAAGGGCCGAGCCTGAAACCCCTCGTCGGAGTAGCGGACGACATCAAGCCAGTGCCGTGCCCAGCGTTCACCGAAATGCGGAGACGCCAAAAGGGAATCGACAATGCGCTCGTAGGCCTGCTCGGTAGGGGCCTCCTCGAACCCGTCAATCAACTTCGGATCCGGGGGCAAGCCCGTCAGGTCGAAATGAATGCGTCGCACCAGTACCCGAGGGCTCGCTGCCTTGGCGTGCGTCAGGCCAACCCGGTGGAGGCGAGCCTCGATGAAGCCGTCCGCGACGGTTCGAGCCCAGTCAGTCGTGGAGGCCGGGCCGGCGACGGCCCGAGGCGGAACGAACGCCCAGTGCCGAGTCTGCTTGGGCGGTCCAGGTCGAGAGGAACTCCCCTCCGGGAAAGGGGCCCCCATCCGGATCCAGGCCTCTACGTGCTTGATCTGCTCCTCGGTCAACTTGCCGGTTGGCGGCATCAGGATGCCCGGGGTGCCCCGCAGGAACTGCACGATGCGACTGTTCCCGGGATCACCCGGGGCCAGCGCAGGCCCGCCGTTGCCTCCCCTCAGAAGGCCCGCCCGCGAGTCGAGCCGCAATCCCCCCTGCGGCGGCGAACTGCGCTCGCCGTGGCACATGTAACACCGGTCCACCAGCAAGGGGCGGATATGGGTCTCGAAGTAGTGGTCGCCCGCCCTCTCCCCAACTCCTGTCGGCTGTGCCCCGGCGACGGCAGTCGCGAGCAGGAAAACCGACCAGGCAATCCGCATGTCCCTCAAGCCTAGAAGTGTATCAGCCCCCAGTTCCGCGACACCGGCCAACGCTTTCGATCAGTGTTGTCCCGATCGGGGAAATCATGGCCCGAGCCATGCGCCGCAGGACGCTATGTCTATGCTGGCAGGCTTCCCCCTGCGTCCTGCCCAGCGACTCCCGCTCCGCCGTGCAACCGCCTATTCCGTCGTCAGGATCGTCAGAGGGATACCACTCGGGAACCGGATGTCTCAACGCAAGTGCTTTGCGAAGAAATCAAGGCTGCGTCGCCAGGCGAGCGCGGCCGCATCCCTGTCGAATCGCGGTGTCGAGTCGTTGTGAAAGCCGTGGTGGACGCCCGGATACATGTGCATGGCGTAGGACTTGGCGTTCGCCTTGAGCGCATCCTCGTACGCCGGCCAGCCTGCATTGATCCGGGCATCCAGCTCGGCATAGTGGAGCAGCAGCGGTGCGCTGATTCGGGCCACGGCGTCAGCGGCCGGCTGTCGGCCGTAGAACGGTACCGCAGCCGCCAATTCCGGCATCCGGACCGCGAGGGCGTTGACCACGAACCCGCCAAAGCAGAACCCGACCGCACCGACCCGTCCAGTGCAGTCGGCGCGGCCCTGCAGATGCTCCACGGCTGCCGCGAAGTCCTCGACCAATCGGTCGCGGTCGAGTTCCGCCTGCAACCTCCGCCCTTCGTCATCGTTCCCGGGATACCCTCCCTTCGGCGTCAAGCCGTCGGGAGCGAGAGCCAGATACCCGGCCATCCCCAAACGACGGGCCACATCCTCAATGTACGGGTTGAGGCCGCGATTCTCATGGACGACCACCACGCCCGGCAGCTGGCCCTCGGCCGAGGACGGGCGCACAAGGTAGCCGCGAATCGAGCCGTGCCCCTGCGGGGAGTCATAGCTCAAGCGCTCGGTCCGAATCCGGGGGTCGTCGTCCGGCACCTCTTGTGCCAGGGCGTAGTTCGGGCTGAGGCTCGCCAACACGCCAGCCACACTCCCTCCCGCCACCAGAGGCCTCGCCTGCTCGATGAAGTCCCGCCTGCCGAGCTTGCCGTGGACGTACGCATCGAACAGGCGAAGGATCTCGGGGTCGTAGTCGCTGGCCCGGGTTCGAGACATCAGATACTTCTCCGACCAGGCACCCGCGATGCCTATACGCCCAGACGCTCCTTGGACTTTCCAGGGTCGAAGTCCTCACGGGCGTGGAAGTGTCCCGTTGTAATATCCTTGCCGGATTCGAGATAGGCGTCGATTCTGGCACTCAGGTCCGCCACCACATCCGGATGCCGGTCGGCCACGTTCATCAGCTCGTCGGCATCGTCGGCGCGACTGTAGAGTTCCGGGTCATAATCATCGTTGAACTTCTCCTGGTCCATGACCTTCGAGAACTGCCATTCCGCGGTCCGGATAGCCGCCACCCAACCATAGCCCTGCACCAGCCCTGTGTGGGGGCTATCCTCGCCGTTGACGAGACCCCAAAGATTACGGCCTGTCGCACGTGGAGGCGGGTCCAGTTCCAGGAGGCTGAACAGCGTGGGCATGACATCCGGGTGATGCACGAATCCCGACGCCCGCGTCCCGGCCTTCTCCCTGCCGGGCAGCCGGACGAGGAAGGGGTTGTGGGTCACCTGCCTCCGGATCCTCTTCGCACCCTTCAGGAACTGCCCTTGCTCCCCCAGCAGGGCACCGTGGTCGGAAAAGAACACGACCACGGAATTGTCGAACAGTCCGAGTTCCTCGACCGTCGCGAGAATCTCTCCGATCCAGTAGTCTACGCACATCGATTCGCCCGCGTAGTTCGCCCGCAGGCGATCGATCCCCGCCTCGGGGACCTCGATATCCGAATAGGGAGGTTCCCACCATGTGGGCCCGGTGGCATCCGGCATGTACTCGTCGAGAAACCGCTTCGGCGGATCCCACGGCTCGTGCGGGTCGAACGCCTCAAGGTGCAGGAAGAACGGGGTTTTGTCGTGATTCCTGCGAAGCCAGTTGATCACGTTCTTGGCGGTCAGTTCGATCACGGCTTCGCATTCAGTCTCGTACCGCTTGCGGTTCGCGAGGAACTGTCGCATGAAAGCCGGACGCCCCGGATCCAGCTCCAGCCAGCGGTCCCAGTACTCCTGCGGATAGTGCGTGGGGACGATGTCCGGGAGGTCGGGCGAGGCCTGCTCGTAGTAGTCCACCTCATGTCCGCGGGACCATTCGTAGTAGCCGTAGCCGCGATGGAAGTTCTTGCCGGGTCTCTGCAGGTGGGGAATGTCGGCGAAGAACGCAGTTTGGTACCCGGCTTCGAGAAGGGTCTCGGCCACCGTCTGATCCTCGTAGTAGAGCTCGTGCCAGCCCGGGGTCTGGACGGGCTCGTGCTGATGGAAGGAGCGATACGGAAGAATGCGCCGGCCCGTCATCAGGACCCGCCGGATCGGGATCGTCGGCATGCCTTCCGGATAACAGTCCTCAAACACAACGCAATCCTCGGCGAATCGGTCCAGGCGCGGGCAACGGACCAATCCGTTTCCGCCGTAGGCCTGGAGGTTGTCGGCCCGAAACGTGTCCGTGTTCAGGAAGATGAGGTTCTGGCGGTTACCCTTGCCACGCTGATCGGGTGGACGTTCCCAGATCCCGCCGCAATCCGCAGCCTCTCTGGGCCCTGCGCAGCCGGCCACGCCGGCCGTCGCTCCGACGCCCATCGATGTACTCGCTATGAAGCTGCGGCGGGAGACGCCGCCCGGACCGGACTTTCCCATACGTCCGAAAGGCTAGCACACCGACCGCTGCGATTGGTAAAGCGGCTCTCGCCCGTCGCACTCCTTACGCTGGCAGGAAGGTGAAGCACAGGGCCCCGAGCCCGACCCATGGCACCACCCAGATGTAGTTGTAGCCGATGTACGTCCGGAAATCGATCTCCGCGATTCCGGCCGCGATGACTGCCCAGAACGGAGATATCAGATTCCCAACGTGGTCTCCGACGCTCAAGGCCAGCAGCCCTCTCTGGGCGGTGACACCCACAGCAAGCGACGCTTTGGTTGTGATGAACCCCTGAACGACCCACTGGCCCCCGCTGGACGGGACGAAGATTGAAACCACCGCGGCCGAAAGGAGCGTGAACAGCGGGAACGTGTGCTCGGTGGCGATCGACGCGAGGTACTCCGCGAACGCCAATCCGATCGACGTCTTCTCCAGCAGTCCGGCGACTCCCGCATAGAGGTGATAAAGGACGATCACGGGCCACGCAGTGACCACGGCTCTGGGCAGGGCCCTGGTGAAGGCCGAGACGCTGCCATGCAGCAGCAGTCCGATCGCCAGCAACGCGGTGATCAGGGAATTGAGTTGCAATCCCCCACCCTCGACGAACACGTGATAGAGGAGCCATCCGAACAAGGACGCCGTCAGGACGGCGCAGGGCAGCCGATTCGCCTCCAGTCGCTCCGCCAGCCGGGCCGACGCAAGCGGCTCGCCCTCGGTCCGCGGGAGGGCGACCAGGGTGGAGTCGGCCAGCTTGCAGGATTCGGGAAACATCGAGATCGGTCGGACCCTCCTGGGCATCAGCAACCGCGCGAGGACGAAAACACTGGTCAGGTAGGCGGCCAGATAGACCGTCGTCGCCGGTGCCCAGATCGTTGTCGACAACGGCATCAGGCCGGTGACGTGTTCCAGGAAGTGTCCGGGCGTGTTCATCAGGAGGGGGGCACTGGCAGAGAGACCGAATTGCCAGATCGCGCCTGCCGCCGCGTTGGCCGACAGCAGATAGGGAAAGTCCGCCGGATGTCCGTTCCGCTCCGACTGGCGGGCGTACGCAACCGCGACCAACGGAGCCAGAGCAAGGTTGAGGCCCCAAAAGCAGTACGCGAGACAACACGTCGTCGCCATGGAGAGCGCAACGGTTTGCCACTCGCTGCGGGGCAGGTTGGAAAGCACTCGAATCGCTCGTCGGAAGAAGCCCGTGGACGCAAGCACCGAGCCCAGCACGAGAATCAAGGTCATCTGCATCGTAAACGGCAGCAGCATCCACAAACCCTCGTAGTACGCGCCCATGACTCTCAGCGGGCCGTCACCCATCAGGAGGGCGGCCACGCCCAGTACCCCCATCAGCAGGATGGCCATGGTCATGGCATCCGGGATGATGTTCCCGATGAACTGGGCCATCCGGAACAGCCGGTCCCCCGACGGCGCGAGCGCCACACCGGAGGAATGTTGTCGTTCGACGGGCATCGTTGCGAGAGTATACAGAAGTTCCCGGGGATTCGTCGCTGCCCCCACCCTCGGTCCACTGCGGGCCGTCCGGTGCGGATCGACTAGACTGCGGCCATGACAGGGCGGTGCCTGTCCAGCTTGCTCGCAGCCACGGTGATCGGATGCGCTCCCGACACCTCGCCAGACTTCAATATCGTGCTGATCCTGGCCGATGACCTCGGATACGCGGACGTCGCCACGTACGGCAGCAAGCACAACCGGACCCCACACCTCGACCGGATGGCAGCCGAAGGCCTTCGCTTCACAGACTTCCACTCCAACGGTCCGATGTGCAGCCCGACAAGGGCCTCCCTGCTGACCGGACTCTACCCGCAACGGTTCGGAGCTCGGTTCGAGGGGGCGCTGTCCGGAATCGACGACTACGACACCGGCCTGCCCTCCTCGGCGGTCACCATCGCGGAGGCGGTCGCGGAGTACGGCTATGCCACAGGCATGTACGGCAAGTGGCATCTGGGCTATCATCCGCCGTTCATGCCGATTGACCAGGGATTCGGGACGTTCAGGGGCCTTGGCAGCGGCGACGGCGATCATCACTCCCATATCGACCGCTCCGGGCGGCGCGACTGGTGGCACAACGCCGAACTCCAGGAGGAGGAAGGCTACAGTGTCGACCTGATCACCCGACACAGCGTGGACTTCATCCGGCACCACCGCCACAGGCCGTTCTTCCTGTATGTGGCGCATCTGGCGATTCATTTCCCATGGCAGCGGCCGGACGACGTCGGCTACCGTATCGAGGGTGGCGATTACCACAACCTGACGAAGCTCGGGGATCTGGAAGGCACGGACATGTCCTCGCAAGTGAACGCGATGATCGAGGCCGTGGACGGAAGCGTAGGCACCATCCTGGAGGCCTTGAAGCAAGAGGGCCTGGACGACCGGACTCTCGTCTTTTTCACATCCGACAATGGCGGCTACCTTACCTACCGGGGCGGTTACCGGAACATCTCCGACAACGGCCCCCTTCGCGGTCAGAAGACCGACCTGTACGAGGGCGGCCACCGGGTTCCAGCGATCGCGAGGTGGCCCGGCAAGATCCGGCCTGGCACAACCGACGCGCTGGCCGCAACCTTCGACCTGTTCCCGACGATCCTGGATCTGATGGAGACGGAGTCAGTCGACCCCGCCCTCGACGGTGTCAGTCTGGCTCCGCTGCTCTTCGATCAGCAACCTCTGCCCTCGCGCACCCTGTTCTGGCGCATGGGAGACGAGGCGGCAGCCCGGGAAGCGCAATGGAAGCTCGTGCGAAACCCAAACTCCCCCCCTGAACTCTATGATCTGTCTAGAGATATCGGCGAGAACAATAATCTGGCTGGAGCCCGGTCGGATATCGTTGCCGACCTCCTGCAAGCGCTTGAGACGTGGGAGCGCGAGGTCGACGGGGGCCACCTATAGCTGGCGACAAGACTCAAGCGTAGTCCTTGTCCGTGACGATGCGACGCTCGTCAATGCTCGTCCAGGCGGCGTAAGCCAGCTTGGTCGCCTCGATGGAGAATTCTGCATTGAGGGCCGGCTCGGCACCATCGCGAATCGCCTGAAAGAAGTCCTCGTACATGAGCGCCTCCATACTCCGACCACCGGGTTGGTCCGCCCCCAGATCCAGTTCTTGCGGGCTTGCGCCCGTCCGCCGAATGATCGCATTCCGCTGGTCGAACTGCAGGGAGCCCTTGCTCCCGGCGACGGTCATGTGCCAGGTCGCACCGGGCGCACACCCGCAGTAGGTGTGCTGCAGTCGAACGTCGCCAAACTCCGCGACGACCGCAATGTTGTCCTCCGTCGTGCGGTCGGGCCAGTGCAGCGCCCCACCCGTGGCAGCACAAAACGTCAGGGGCCGTCCGATCATTTCGTACAGGAAGGCGTAAGAGTGCACTGAGAACTCCAGCAGGCTCGATCCTGCGAGGGATCGCAGGTGCCGCCACGGGACCGTTCTGCCGGTCGAGGGATCCGTCCAGCGCCAGGTGCGGGGATTCCAGTCCCCGCGATACTCGTTGAGGGCGAACAGATAAGGCGTACCGATCTCACCGGATTTCACGGCATCAATGATGCGGCGGTATTCGACCTTGAAATAGCGTTGCATCCCGACGACCAGCACACCGCCCGTGGCCCTCGCCGCAGCGACAACGCGCCGCGCTTGCTCATAGTCAAGTCCGATGGGTTTCTCCATCAGCACGTGCTTGCCCGCCTGGAGTGCCGCGATCGCCATCTCGGCATGCAGGAAGTTGGGCGCGGCGATGACCACCGCCTCAACACGGCTGTCCGCAATCAGTTCCCGATAGTCCGTGTACAGCTCGGCATTGACTGCGGGACCTTGGCGTCCGGCCCGCATCCGATCAGCCTGGATGTCGCTCAGGGCAGCCACCTCAACGCTGGCCAGTTCCTCGAAGGCGCCCATGTGACGACTGCTGCGGCTGCCCAGGCCGATGAGGCCGATCCGCGGAGTCCGCCCGTCGGCGGGCCTCACCTGTGCCGTCCAGTTCGGGGCTGCCACCGCCAAACTGCCCGCCAGCATGGATCGTCTCGAAACCTCTTGATACCCCGCCACCTTGCGTTGGATGGGTTCGGCCTGGGTCCGCACCGTACCTATTCTGGCAGGTCGCAGTCCTTCGTTTCCGGCCCGGCGGAAATCACCGCCGCCCCTGCGAGAAAGAGCAGACTCAGCAGGGAGGCGGAGCGACGAAGTGTCATGCCACCCTCTTTCTGCAGCCAGCCTGAGGCCAACAGCACCGGGGCTGCAAGGATGCGAGCGATGTTGAAACAGAGCCCGGATCCCGTGCTCCGTACGCGGGTCGGAAACAGCTCGGGAAAGTAGACGGCGTAACCGGCATGCATGCCGAGCGTGACAAAACCGAAGATCGGAAGCACAATCAGCAGGACGACCGGACTCGAGAACCACTGGAACACCGCCAGCGCGACCCCGAAACCGGCCAGATGATACAGGGCGAACGCCTTCCGGCGGCCGACCGCCTCCGCTAGTGCGCCGAACGCGAGCAGTCCGGCGCCGCCTCCCGTGGACGCCAGGAGCATGCCCAGCATCTCCCATCGCTTGAGGCGGGCGAAATGATCATCTACCGGGACCGTGCGGCCGCCCGTCGAATGCCCATCCACTTCCATGCGCTTCTCCACCTCCACCCTGAGCAGGTCCTTCCCGTAGATATGAACACCCCAGAACGTGGACAGGCCCACTCCGGCCAGCGAGATTCCAACGAGCGTTCTCCGGCGAAGGCCCGGGCGGAAGAGATCCAGCGCCCGGCCGGCACGATTCCCGCTAGACCGATGGGGCTCGCTCCAGGCCTCTGTCTCTCCACGCAGCTTCCACCGAATGAACAGGATCAGCAGGGCCGGCAACGCACCGATGGCAAACGCCACCCGCCAGCTCGCCACCGCTCCCAAGCCCAGCAACGGCACCTCGAACTCCCGTGCGGCGACGATGAACGCCCCGACTCCGACGGCGAGCCAGGTTCCGAGGACGCTGGAGGCGTGTAAGATCGCCAGCGACCAGGCACGAGCCTTCGTCGGGAACACTTCGGCGACGAGCGAGGCGGCCACAGCCCATTCCCCACCGACACCCATCGCAACCAGAAAGCGCAACCCGATCAGGTGCCACCATTCCGACGAGAACGCGGAAACGAACGTGAACGCCGAATAGGTCGCGATCGTGAGGATCAGGGCCCTCACCCGCCCGACCCGATCACCCAGAATGCCGAACGCAACGCCGCCAGCCGCTCCGCCCAGCAGGAACGCACCGAATGCGATGTTGTTGAAGTAAGCCAGACGGCCAGCGCGCCCAGCGGCGTCGAGGCCATCCATCCCGGGCAATAGGTCCGGCATGGCCTCGTTCATGCTCGCGACATAGACCTGTCCCTCGAACGTGTCGAAAACCCATCCAAGAGAAGCGACCAGGAGCACAGTCCACTGATGTCGAGTGATTCCGTGGTGCCACGGAAGGCCTTTGTCAACGCCCAGTGCCATCGATTCCGCCACAATACTGTACTCGCGATGCCCAAGCCAAGCTGCCAACTCAGTCCAGGCAAGCGAGCCGAGGAGGTGCGACGCCTCAATGCGCTGACGCCGGACGAGGTCTCGAAACAGGCCTGTGCGCGTCTGCACGTTGTCGCCAGCATCGGCGAGCTTCACCTACACATGGCGCAAGAGATCGCCTCCGTAGTCCGCCGGGGTCGGGACACCCGCTGTCACCTCGCCCTGATTCTGCCATGGGGGCCTGTCGGCCAGTATCCCGTTCTGGGCGAACTGCTGAAGGGACAGGATCTCTCGTTGCGGAACTGCACGCTCATCTTCATGGACGAATACGCAGGCCCCGGTGGGGATGCACTGCCTCCCCACCATCCGCTGAGCTTTCGGGGTGCGGCTCTGGACTGGATCGGCTCGCTGGCACCGCCGATCCGGCCGGAGCCCGAATCGGTCCTGTTTCCTGACGCTAGCAATGCAGGGACGATCGACAGATTCATCCGGGAGGCTGGCGGGATCGACACCTGCTTCGGAGGAGTGGGCATCCACGGACACATCGCATTCAACGAGCCGGGGCCGGGCGTTTCTGAGTCCGGCGTCCGGCGTGTGGCACTCAACGAGTTCACTCGCACCATGAACGCGGTCCGGGCGGGAGTCGGTGGCGACCTGGAGAACTTTCCGCGTGAGGCGTGGACACTCGGAATGGCTCAGTGTCTCGGGGCCCGGCGGATTCGCCTGTACTGCAGGAGCGATTCGGGCCTTGACTGGGCGAAGACGGTCTTGCGCCTGGCGGTTCTGGGAACTCCGGGCGACGACTATCCAGTGACCTGGATCCGGCATCACGCCGACTATCGGGTCGTCACGACACAGGACACCCTCGCGTCCCCGGCAGTACGGGTCTCGTCAAGCTGAATTCCGCAACTGAACTCCGGGCGAGCCGCCGAGGCTGCCCGGCGGCGTGCCGGGAGTCAGTGGGGTCAGGCCAGTAGACGAACTTGGGTAGCCCCAGGGACTGGTCGAGAAACGTCCACATCCGAACCGTCGACAACACCAGGCCTCAGGGGCAGAGACCGGCCAGATGCCTCGCATGCAGCAGTTCGCTGGACCAGGCTGCCGGAGGATCCCAACGGCCAGGGATGTCTCGCGCCGGCTCACCAACGCTTCGCCTGCATCGGGTTCCGAAGCGCCAAGTGCCGCTGGCCCTTCTGCCGGATACGGTCAACCGATGGCCGTCAGCCGCCCGCGAACGGCTTCGTGCGGGCTAAGGCTTACGCCTCCAATTCTCGAAATTCCACAATGCAGAATCCCACGGATTCGTGCGAAACCCTTCGATGTCGTTCGCGTAGGCCGAGACGAATCCGCGATGAACCAATGGAATGACCGAGTAGCTCTGGATCACCAGGTCGTTCAGCGCGATCGCGATCCTGTTCCGTTCGCTGGAGCCGAAGGTACGCTGCAGTTCCGCATACAGCCGGTCGTAGGCGTCGGAGTGGAATCGCGGGATGTTGTTGCCTTGGTAACCGTTCGCTGCACTCGGGATCTGGGACGTGCGCCACGCGCCCAGGTAGGATTCCGAATCGACGCTGGCGAAGCCGTTGGCGAACATCTGCACATCGGCATAGAAGCGTCCCACAGTGTCCGGGCTGTCTGCGTCGGGCCCGAAGAACACCGCGCCATCGATTTCCTTGAGTTGGGTCTGTACGCCAATCTCCCGCCACCAGCCCTGAATGAGGCTCTGAAAGCGTTGGCGCACCGCATTGGTCGAAGTCTGGAAGAGGATCCTGAGTGGAACACCCTCTCGCTCCCTGACTCCGTCCCCGTCCGAGTCGACGATGCCGGCCCGGTCGAGAACCTGCCGGGCGAGGTTGAGATTCTGGGTCAGGCACTCATCGTTGTTGGGCGATACCTGTTCCGGCGGTGCCGGCAATATGTTGCAGGTTGGCCGGCCGGCGAGGGAGCCGTACCCGGTCTCAGCCAATGTGCTGCGATCAATGGCCAGTGACAGGGCCCTGCCCACGACCGGATCCGTCAGGAACGGATGAGGATTGGAGCCTCCGGCAAACTCTGACCGCAAGCCAGCCAGACCCGGGTCGGGATTCGTCTGGTTGAGCGTCAGTCGTTCCACATACGTCGAGAACCCCGAAACCACCGTTCCGTTGCCAGCGGCCTGAAGCAGAGCCAGGATCCCCGGCTCGATCTGGAGATTCCACGCAAAGTCCGCTTCGCCAAGGACAAGGACAGATCGGGCGGCGGCAACCGCGTCGCCCCCGCCGTGCAACGTGACATCCGTGAAATAGGGTCGGCCTGATTTCACGCCGCGGTAGCGAGGATTGACCTGGTAATGGACGCTGTGGCCGACGTCGAATTCGGCCACGGTGTACGGACCGGTTCCGATGGGAGCGTGGTTCTGTTCGGTGCAGGTATGCGCTGATTCGCCCACGCAGCCGGAGAACTGGTGGGACGGGAGAATGGGACTCTGGCTGGAGACGAACGAATCGTACGGGTACGTCACGGGGCCCCGGAACGTCACCTCAACCGTTCTGTCGTCCACAGCCTCGACCGCCTCGACTTGGCTGAATCGGGCTACCTGGGAACATCCGGTTTCCGGGGTCGAGCAGTACCGCCAGGTGAAAACGACGTCATGAGCCGTCAGCGGATTGCCGTCCGACCAGAACACGTCGCCCCGGAGTCTCCACCTCATTCGGAGCCGGTCAGCAGAAAGGCCCTGGTTTTCGGCCGTGGGAACGGTAGCGGCCAGTACCGGCACCAGTTCACCGTCGGGATTGAATTCAGCAAGCGGCTCGAGCACCAGCGACGCCGCCTCAATGTCCTTCACACCGCGCGACAGGTACGGGTTCAGGATCGTCGGTGTCTGCCAGTAGAACAGAGTGGCGCTCCTGCCCTCGCTCCCCGGCAGGACGCCGCCCGCCCGATCAGTGCCGGATCCGTCGGGATCACCCGAGCCGGCACCGGGTCCCCCTCCCGAAGTCTCGGTCCCGACATAGTAGCCCGCTCCAATGAGAGTAGGGATCCCCCGAACCACAACCCGCTTGAGGAACACGACCTTGTTGCCCTCCATCTCCGTGGTAGGGTTCACCGCCCGGTAATAGGCAAACGTCTCGCCGAAGGTCTCGGCGGCCTTCATGACATTCGGCCCGCCGTCCGCAGTTCCGGCAAACGGCTGGAGCTCAAGCACCGGCAGACCTGCCTCACTTGCACCACTGAACAGTTCATTGTCGGGGGAATCCTGCGCGAACAGATAAATCGATCCTTGCCGCCACCGCGGGTCCGCTGACAGCCTGCGCATGGCAAACAGGCTGTACGATTCCAGTTGCAGAGCCGCGCATCGCACGAACGCCTTCAGTCGGTCTGGACCGGGTGCCGTTTCCAGGCCTGCGGCATGCACCTCCGCACTGGAACAGTTGCCGGGGAGGTCACGCTCGTAGACGCCGGCACCGACGACGGCCCGATGCCCCTCCCAGTCAACCTCGATGATGTACGAACTCTTGGGTTCCGACCGGTCGGTCTCGAAGTTCGTGAATGCGTAGTGAATCCAGCCCTCGTCAACGAACGACATGATACGGTTCAACTCGTGAAAGTAGTCCGTCCCGAAATTGTCGATGAGGAGCGGCGACGTCCCCTCCAGGGACGGATTCCCGGCGTGCAGTGCAATGTGGGGCAAGGGCGCTTCCCCGGATTGCATGATCCGGTCTACGAACAGGTAGTACGGGCCGTGCTTCCAGCGCCCGTCTTGATGGAACGCGCTGCGGGCCGCCTCCGGGCCGTGTTCCGCAAGGTACTCCGCGGCACACCGCACAAATGCCTCCACGTCTCGCCGTGTGCGGATGCCCGGAGCGGTGACCCGATTGTCCGAACAAGTCGGTTTCGAGTCGGCCTCGTCGGCCGGATCGTAGCTCGCCCCCACCAGCAGCGTTACGCCGTTGGCCACGACTCGCTTCAGGAAACCCTTTCGTGGCCGCATGCCGCCAGTCATGGGATCGAAACGCCCGTAGTAGACGAATGCCTCGCCGAAGGCGTCCCCGACGGCCGGCATGTCCCGCCCGCCGAACTGGTCGGTTTCCGATCTCATGCCGTGGAACTCGTGCAGGGCGGCATCGTTGATGCGGAACGAGTTGCCACTTGAGACCTGTCTGCCTGCGGTGTCCAGCACGAACACATGGGTGCCGCCCTCGCTCCAGCGGGCACTGGACTCGAACTCCGACAAGGCCGAATAGCCGTTTGATTCGACACGCCACGCCGCACACCGCACGAATTCCTGCAACTTGATTGCGTCGGGTGTCTCGGCCAGAGAGCCCGCGTTCACGGATTCGGCCGTGCAATTTCCCGGGAGATCGGGTTGATAAATCCCTGCGCCGATGGCAGCTCGCTGTCCGTTCCAGTCGACTTCGATCACGTATGATGCCTTCGTCTCCAACCCCGACAACCCGGAGGCGGGATTCTCGATGGCGTAGTAGAGCCAGCCTTCATCGACCAGTTCCAGCACCCGATGAAGCTCGGCAAAGTAATCGCTGCCAAAAGCATCGACAAACGTGCCCCAGACGCCGCCTTCCCTGAGTGGATCCGGCGGATACACGTGGATCACGGCGTCATCTCCGGAGCCGGTGACCGCATCGACAAAGACGTAGATCGCGCCGTGCTTCCAGCGCTCATCGTTGTGGAATGCACGACGCGCCTCAGCCGTCCCATGCTCGGCTAGGTATTCGGCCGCACATTGCACGAATGCCTCCACATCGGTCGGCGTTCGCACCTGGTTCGCAGAGATTGAATGTTCCGAGCAGTCCCCCTGGCTGCTCCAGGCAGCCGACGGACACCATCCAGCAATAGCGACAGCGAACAGCAACTTGGCGATGAGACATCTCATTCTTCGATAATACGTAACGTCGTCAGAAAGACTATCGAACTGCTTTATTATCTGATATCTAATGGGCGTCCACGTGCCCGGAGGCGCTGCGGCCTGACCGTCAGAGGCGGCAGGTTCACGAGCAACAACTGCAGATGGGGCAAGGGCTGATCGAAGACATCCAACTGGACACGCAGAGCCTTCACGAGACGACGGCCATCCGATGCTGTGTGCAGCACAAGTCCCGCACACGAGGCGTGCGAGAGAAAGTTGCAGGGCTCCTCGACCAGGAGTTGTTCAGGAAGGTGCGGCACCACACCGGACAGCCGGCCAAGAACTTGTGGCAGGATCTGGTGCAGGGGATCCTCAAGCAATGCCTGCACCTGGATCTCGATCCCCTCCGGGTTGGGGCCAACCAGCACAGGTAGGTGCGGGAGATGCTCGGCCGTGGCCTCGCCGACGAGACCCGCTACATGGTGCAACGCCGGATGGACACCGTCTCGCCGCTCACGCCGCCGTTGCTGAAGAAGATATACCAGGTCTTGCTGAAGCGTGGTCAGCTGGGCTGGGGCACACGGAAGGGGAACCTTGCAGCGGCGGTGTAACTCGTTTGCAGTGGAGAGGGCCAGGCACGGTCCGACCGATATGTCGTTGCAGTGGGACGCCATCCGCAGACTGCTGCCCAGTGTGCGGTGCAGCACGGGTGCCGGGTTGGCGGTCTTGTGAGTGGCAGACCCGCAAGGCGTGCTCGCAGTTCCATGCAGTGCGGGTGACGGGACACACGAAGCCCCGGGGGGGTGATCACCTGCGCACGCAACTGTCGGCGGTCCATGGACCGGGCCAAGGGATGCCTGGATGGCCTCATGGAGGCCGGGACAGGCGAGTCGTGGCCGCCATGCTTCAAGGAGCTGATCGTCCATGCGAGGCGAAGATGGACCCGTCCGAGCGGCGACGGGTACAGGGCGAGACAGTTCCGCCGGATGGGAGGGCCTTCTCGATACTTGCGCAGCACACGCTGCGGATTTCGAGGGGCAAGGCGGGCTGTCCGTTCGAATTGTGAATGCTGCTAGGCGTAGTGGAGGATCAGCACCGGCCGCCCGATCTGAGCCTAAGCTTGGCAGAGCAGCCGCGAAGAGAAATCGCGAAGCAGCCCTACCAGGCCGGAGCAGCCGCCGGGATCTGAGGACGGCACTGGCCCACCACCGACATCCGGGTGGCAGTCGATTGGTGGCCTTGCCAACTTCACCCTCTGGACGCTGCCTGGAGTGCTCCGGCTTTGGCAATTCCCCCCGAGGCGGCAGGGCAGGGATTTTCAAAGTTTGTTTTGGCTAGGCGTGGGGGTAAGGGGCAGCGGGGAGGGGTGGACAAAGAGGTGCTGGATGTGCGATAACACCCAGAGTGGCCTTGGATCCGATTCCCTTGCGGGCGGTGCGCGTGCGCACCGTCCGGCGCGAGGAAGAAGCGAGCTGGAATGCCTTGATGCGAGCCCAGCACGATCTCGGATTCCGCCAATTGTGCGGGCAGCGCTTGCGCCAAGTCGCCGTGCTCGGCGAGCAGTGGCTGGCCCTGCTGGGCTGGCAGTCGGCGGCTTGGCACGGTGCCGCGCGCGAGCGCTGGATTGGCTGGACTCAGCGGCAACGCCAGCCTGCGGCACCGCTCTTGCTGGCTGAGACTTTCGTCGATCCGCAGCGGTTTGCCGGCACCTGCTATCGTGCCGCGAACTGGCTGGAAATCGGTCCGACCCAAGGCTACCGACGGGTTCGGGGCGCACCCCGCGGCTAGCAGGCCCATGGCCTGCCCAAGCGGGTCTTCGTCTATCCCCTGCACCGTCAGGCGCGGACGCAACTGCCTGCCAGCCAGCCCCAGCCGGGCTGGCTGGCGCGCTGCCCCCGGATTATGTTGACTCCAGCCCAATGGCATGACTTGTACGCCTATCTCGATCAAGTCCCGGACACCCGCCACCGCCAGGGACGGCGGTACTCGATGCGCACCGTGCTGACGATCCTGATTGCGGCGCGGCTGGCAGGCTGTCAGAGTCTCACCGAATGGAGCGATTTCGGGCGGGCGCTGGACCAGTCCACACTGCAGGCCATCCGGTCGTACCGCTGTGCCAGGACTGGACGCTATGCGGCCCCCGGTATCAGTGGCTGGCACTCCATCCTGCGGACGATTCCGGCCGGGCAGGTCGAGCGCTTGCTGGCCGCCTGGACCGCAGCGCAAGTTCTGCCCCCGCCCGCTGCGAAGGCGGCAGGCAAGGGCGCTGCGGAGCCCTTGCTGGCCGCCGTAGCGATCGACGGCAAAGTGCTGCGCGGGTCGTAGGACCGGGACTTGGACGCGGCTGGCCAGCCGCAGGCCAAGCCACCCCAGCAGCAACTCTCGGCACTCGACATCGACTCCGGCACGGTCGTTGCGCAACTCGGTTTCAGCGGCCAGAAAGAAGATGCCGAGGCGGCCGCCCTGCGGCGTTTGACGCGCGCGCAACTTCACGGGCGCAAACTGTGCGTGCTGGCCGATGCGCTGCACACCCAGCGTGAGACGGCTGCGCAACTGTTGGCCGATGGCTTCGACTTCATTTTGACCGTCAAGGGCAATCAGCCGACGCTGCTGGAGCAGATCCGGGACGGTATCAACTGGGCTGGCCAGACCCCCCACAGCGAGTCCGGTCTCGACCACGGACGCATCGAGCAGCGCACCTTGCGCGTCTCGCAGGAACTCGATCCGGAGCGGTCCTGCCTCGAGTTTCCCGGGGTTCGCTGCGTGGCTCAGGTGCGCCGCGAGGTCGAGTTCAAGAAGGACGGTCGGCAACGCCAGCCGGAGACGATCTA
The DNA here is from genome assembly GCA_965205085.1 of Bryobacterales bacterium. Taxonomy (GTDB): domain Bacteria; phylum Acidobacteriota; class Terriglobia; order Bryobacterales; family UBA6623; genus VXMF01. The sequence goes on from OZ242039.1 coordinate 1,091,530, forward strand.
CCTGGTCACCAGTCTGCACCCGGACCAGATCACGCCGCAACGGCTGCTGCAACTGAACCGCAACTACTGGGGCATTGAGAACCGTGTGCACTCCGTCCGCGACGTAGCCTTGCGGGAGGATCGCAGCCGCATTCGCAAGGGCGCTCTGCCGCGCTTGCTGAAAGTGAAGAACATCCAGCGCCGCATGAGCCAGTTGCGCTTCCAGCCGAACGCGGCGGTGCGCCTGCTGCTCGGCTAAGTCGCCGTTCCACCCAACCCGCAGCGCGGGTTGACCGGCCCGCGCTCCGGCGGGCTCAGTCGCCCTGTGTCCGCACCGCGCTGCCCGCGTCCGGGCGGCGCACCCATCCGTGGTGGCCAGCCCCGCGCACCCGCACCCGCACCCTCCGGCCCGCGCGCAGCACGGCCTGCCGACTGCGTTCGGCACCCGCTGCTGCCTTTCCTAGGCCCTCTCAGGCAAACATTGAATTTGCCTGGGCGGCAGGGTACGCCAGATGCCACACTCGTATACTGTCAGAAGCGCAAGGCCCGGAAGCGCTCGCTGCCATCCGGTCTTGCCAAGGTTCACATGAATCCCGACCAGCGTCCGGGCGCACGACGAACGGGCAGCCCTGTCCAGCCTGCCAGTGCTGGTGCCGGAGTGCTGGAGTTGGAAGACGAAATCCCGGGAACGTTCCTGATCAAGCTTGAAGACTACGAAGGCCCCCTGGATGCGCTGCTGGACCTGATCAAGAAGCAGAAGCTGAACATCCTGGACATTCCGACCGCCAGGATCACCGAACAGTACCTGGAGTCGTTACGGGCAGCCGAGAAGGTCGACATCGAACTCAGCGCCGACTTCGTGATGATGGCGGCAACGCTGATCCACATCAAGTCGAAAACCCTCCTACCGGTCACGCCTACCGTTGAGGCATTACCTGAGGAAGACCCGCGCGAGGATTTGGTACGGCGCCTGCTGGAGCGGGACAAGTTCCTGCGGGCGGCCCAGATGCTCCGGGAGAAACGAGTGATTGAGGAGAACCTGTGGACGATTCGGACAAGAGATTCCGTCGCTGAGTCGGACGACGGTCCAGCCGAGCTGGAGGTAAGCGTCTTTGATCTGGTCAAGACGTTCTCCGACGTGCTCGAGCGCCTGAAGAATGAACCGGTCGTGGAACTCGAGCAGGAAACGGTGTCCGTCGCGAGCAGGATACAGTTTCTGAAGCAGCTCCTCCTTACAAAGGATGGCTCGATCTCGCTTCACGACGCTCTCCGTGGGCAGCGCACCGCTCGGGCGCTCGTGGCTACCTTCCTGGCCCTGCTGGAGATGGTCAAGGCCCGAGCGATTCAACTGACCCAGGAACAGGTCTTCGGTGAAATCCTGATCCACAAGCATGATGGATTTGACCAGGCGTTTCAGGTGGGTGCCCTGTTTGACACTTCGGATTCTCAAATGGAGTACCAAGGTTGAGTAACCGAGTCGTCAATTTCCCCGACCCTGACGAGGGGAACCGAGGTATTCAGGCGGACCTGTTGGGCGACCAGCGCATGGCCGTACTGGAAGCGATCATTTTCAGTGCAGACAACCCGCCAACTCTCTCGGAACTCGCCTCGGGGCTGGCGGCATCCGAACAGTCCGTCCAATCCAACCTGGATGCGCTTGCCGCTTCGTACGAATCCGACGCGAGAGGGATCCAACTTCGTCTCGTGGGCGGACGCTACCAGATCTGCACCAAGGCCGAGCACCATGAAGCGATCCGGGCCTTTGCGAAGTCGACGAAACCCAAGCTACGTCTCTCGATACCCGCACTCGAAACACTGGCAGTCGTGGCGTATCGCCAACCGGTCACTGTTCCGGAGATCCAGGCAATCCGCGGCAAGACAAGCGTTGCAGGCGTGATCCACACCCTGCTGGACCACAACCTGGTTGCGACAGCAGGCCGCAAGAAGGTGATCGGGCGGCCCATGCAGTACAAGACGACAGACGAGTTTCTGATCCATTTCGGGTTGAATGACCTCTCGGAATTGCCGACACTGAAGGAAATGGAAGCTCTAGGCCGTTCCGCCCTCGAGGAAGACGGCCAGATTGCGTCTATGGCAAAGCCGGGTCCGGAATCGCCGAACGGTTCCGAACCTCCCCACGAAGGCTCGGCCGACTGAGCACCAAGCGTCCGACCGGCCGCAAGCCGCAGGAGGTACCCACCCATGCCTGAACGACTACAGAAAATCATTGCGCGAGCCGGAATCGCCTCCCGCCGGAAAGCCGAAGGTCTGATCACGGCCGGACGCGTTACGGTTAACGGAATCGTCGTCCGGCAACTCGGTTCGTGTGCCGATGCGACGACTGATCAGGTTCTGGTCGACGGGACCCCGGTCCCAAGGGGTGAGGGTCGGCGATACCTGGTAATGAACAAGCCCAAGGGCTGCATCACCAGCACCAACGATCCCGAAGGTCGCACAACCGTAATGGACCTGCTAGGCCCCCATGCGGCCCGCGGACTCTTCCCAGTGGGTCGGCTGGACTACAACACCGAAGGACTGCTGATCCTGACGAACGACGGGGACTTTGCCAACCAGGTCCTTGCGGCCAAGAACAAGGTTCCGAAGACATACGAGGTCAAGGTGAGCGGAAGGCCGTCGGATGAGGCGATCCAGAAACTTCGGGGGGGCATCAAGATCGACGGGCACCTGATACGGCCCGAGTCCATACGCCTGATCAAGACGGCAGCCAACCCATGGTACGAGGTCACCCTGGTCGCCGGTCGCAACCGACAGATCCACCGGATGTTCGAACGCATCGGCAGCCTCGTGGAGAAGATGCGGCGAGTTCGCATTGGTAGCCTCACGCTGAAAGGACTCGAGCCTCGCCAGGTGCGGGAACTGCAACCGGCAGAGGTGCAGCACCTTCTGGAAAACCGCCCGTTCCGACAGGCTGCTCGGCCAGCACCTTTGAGGCCGCGCGACCGGAACCGAGGCGGGCGCGGCACCGGGCCCAAAGGCCGGGTGTCGCAGAAACCCCGCCGGCACGGCGGTCGCGGAGATCGCGACTCCCGTCAAGGACCAGCCCATTCGAGTCCAGATGCGCAGCGGCGCAGCCGTTACGCCGGTCGGTCCGAGAGCGAACCCCGGCAGGAAAGAGCCAGGCCAGGCCGGTCTAAGGGCCCAAAGTTCAAGCAATCAGCCAAACCCCAGCGATCACGAGGCAGGCCCCAGTCCACCTCTGGACGCTCACCTGCTCGTGCAGCACCATCCGGGCGAGGAGGGTTTCCAAGGCGTAGCTCAACGCGGTCGCGGGCACCGCGAAGCTCACGTCCCGGATCGAGAGCAAAGCCATAAACCCAAAGAAAGAGGCGGCATAGGCGAGTAGGGACAAGAGGAACCAGAAGTTGCGGAGAGCGAGGAGCGCATGCCTTGCGAGCACCGTCCCCCTGAACGAATCAGGCGGCCCCTGCCGTCGCATGGCGTGCGCTTTCAGGAGGTCGCCAAACACGGCACCGACGATTACGATGCCTAGCAGAAATCCGGCCAAGGAGTCACTCCTGCGAGACTGTTGACTCGGGTGTGGAATGCACGACCGCCACCCCAAGAGCAATGAGCGCCGTTCCAGCCCACCTCTTCAGAGAAATCTCTTCCCCAAGCACGGCGGCACTGAGCACCGCAACCAGAACGTAGCCGACGGAAGTTACGACCAGTACATAGCTCAAGTCAACCCAGGAGAGCAGCAGGGTATGTGCCGCGAAGAAGATCGCCAGCAATCCCACTCCCGCCATCACCCAGGGACTCGTCAGGCTTGCGATTCCGAATCGAAGGATGTCCAACGGCGAGTACGACGTGATGTCCCCTATCTCACGCATGCCATACCCCAGAACGACATTGCCGACCGCATTAGCCACGACCACGACGACCACCAGGACTCGAGTTCTCGGTTGCAAGATTCGAGGCTACCACTAGGTGCTCAGTCCAATCGGTAGAGCCACATGGGCCGAGCCGCTAGCAGGGACGGTCCGAGCCTATCTTAGAGCCGACTTCGACAACTCCGGTGAGGCGAGCGGAACTGGTGAACGGAACAGTTGGAGCGACGCCTCGAGATCCTCGGGGATGACCGCCGCACCCTGTTCGATGCATCAACCGTCTATCGTTCCGCCGCGCCTGCGACACTCGTCAGCTTCCCGAGAGATTTCGGGCAGCCCGCCGTCAAGAACATTGGAAGGACGGGCGGGGCCGGTCGCAGTTCAACTGTCACGTTTCCGTTCATGCTTCTGTCGATTGAAATGATGCCTGTGCATTGACACTTGCCTTGCGGCCCAAGAAGGCGAAGTTCTGACGGCAGCCACCGCCAGGTCGATTCCACCCACTCGGAACTTTCCCTGAGACGGAAGCCGGTCTATCACCAAACATCGCGGCCAGCACAGTGAATCACCCCCGGAGAGAAAGAGAGGACCCCGAGAATGGCGAGTCCAGCCGGGATCCAACGGAATCGACTCGGTGTTCGTCAACCCTGTTTCTTGTGAGCGCCCGTTCCAGGGCCAAACGCGACAATGATGATCGCCCCCGCCGAACAGTCCCTACGAGATCACTTCTTCGAGCCCATAGGAGCAGGCCTCTCGAATCGCTTCAGGAGAAAGCGCCCGCTGAGCAGAGACTCGGGCGGCTCGACGGATGTCGTCGCTCACTTGGCCGAAGAGTTTCTTGCAGCCTTCGGCCACCGCCTTCCGCCTCCGCGATGGGAGATGTGGCGCAACGTGCGCTCGTCAATCGTTCTTCAGTTCATCCAGGCGCGCTCCGAAGAGTTGGAGTGTGTCGTGAATGTACAGAATGTCCTTGGCCCGATCCTCGGGTCTTCTCCGGCGGTGGATTAGAAGCTTCTGGACCATGAAGGTGACTGGATTGGCCACTGGAATCGAGCCTGAGAAACTCCCCTCGTGCACCTCGATGGTCCACGGACGCTGCAAGAGCAGTTCGATGTACCTCAGTTGCTGCGATGTCACACCGGCAACACGCAAGGTTGCCTTCCGTCGATTCCTGCGATCGTACTCGCCGCCGACCAATGGAGTCAGAAATTCGACATAGAAGCCGGATCCGACATCGCTGAGACGGTAGTGCGTCGCCGGGGGCTGGTCCGCGCCTAGGAACTCCTCGGTAAATCCGCCTGGGATGAGCCGCTCGCGAAGGTCCTCCCGTTGTACGGGCAAGCGTCTCGGAACAGCGATATCAGCGTCTAGCGTCGTCAGCGGCGGATAAGAAAGAGCTTGCGCAGCCGGATGTAGCCGATAGAGCCGATGCGCCCAGCCGCCTATGATCACTACCTTGTCCCATCACGGTTCGAGCGCGACCGCCACTCGGACGATCTGGTCGAGGTCTGAGATTACCGGCATGGCGCTCCTCTATGAGAGCAGCGGCCCAAGAGCCCGTTTGCGTATCACGTCCGCCTGCTCTTTCCCTCGGGCTGGGTGCGTGGAGACGTCTAGCCAGACTTGCAAGACGTCGGAAACGGGCACGCCGTCCACGATCGGGGCCGCGCGGAAAACAGCCTCCCTACTGGCCGGTACGCGTACGTATAGGTCAGGAGGAGTTCCGGATTCGTTCGCAGTTAGCCCGAAACCCTTCAGGACGTCAGTCTCTATCCGTTCGAGATAGAGATAGATCGGCACGCCGCTTACGAATCCCAGTCCGAGCTTGTCAGCCGCCGCGAACAGACCGAGACAGCACCGAATCTTGGCTCGGGCGGCGGCCCCCCCCACTCCTCTCGACCGGCGAGCGGGTACCTTGTCCTCGTGAATATGGTTGGCTAGAGACACATCGAGCTGCTCGTCGCTCCGCTTTAGGATCCAGCGCACTGGGACTTCACGAAACGCCTGTCGGTTGGCAGAGACCCATCGCTCGAGCAACTCATCAACCCGGACGAGCATAAGGGCATCCCCTTCCGCGTCGAGAAACCCTTCGTCCCTCAGACGGTGTACGAATCGAGACGCGCTCATTGTCGCAACGTCAGCGGCCGCCGCCAGCTGGGATGCATTTCGGAACCCCACCCTCGGAACGTTCACGAGCGATTCCGGCAAGACTTGGCCTAGCAGAATCTTCAACATCCACTGGTTCAGGTCCGAAAACAAGTGTGGCAGCTTCGGCCGAGACACGATGGTGGTCGTAGCCCGGCGAGGGGGCACCGCGTCGAAACGTTCCAGCCCGTGCCCAGTGAACATTCGTAGCCCCTGTGCATCGATCACGCCGACCCCAACTTCCGGCGCGTGGCGCTCGGCGAAGCGCTTCGCCTCCTCGGCGACCGAGATCGGAATCCGGTGCGAGAACACGACGGCGAGGGGTAGGGTATCAGCCGAGTGGCTTCCGGCGGCTGTCTTGGATTGCAGGATCGCCTGGGCCAGCAGCGGAATGAGGCGGTCTCGGCGGCCCTCGGAGAGACCCATCAGTTCGAGATGGCATTGCTGTCCGCCTGGGTCCAAGAGAAGATCCGCCCGCGTGTCCCCCACGGGAACTTGGCGGCGGACTTTCCAACCCGCTCTTCGAAACAGATCCAGCAGGACTCGCTCGAACTCGGCTTCGGGAAGGCGTTGCGGGGAGGCCATTGTAGATCCGCGCATATGGCCGAGAGAATTCGCACGGCCATGTGAACCATCATGGCCATGGTAACTCCCGAACCACCGTCAAGTCAAGCTGAAGCCCACGTGGCGCGCGAACGCCTACGATGAGAGTCGCTCTTCGTTAGCACGCCGTTTTGCACCTGATTTGTACCGACTATAGGCGCTTCTGCTGTTTCCGTTGGAACTATGGATGTAACTAGTGTCTGCCAGAAAACCCTTATTGGGCACGAGGTCTCGCTCGAGGGTGAAAACAATATCGATGACAAATGGTTGGATTAGGCCTGATTAGGTCCGTCTGAATGCCTGAGTCCACCCCGGAAGAACTAGGTCAGGTCGTCATGCGGACGGTGAAGGTGGAATACTACAAGCCGAACCGAGCACGGCGGTAAGCCGGATCAAGCGGAGTCCGGGGAACTTCGTATGTGATCCCCGAAGAGATCATTGCGATACGGGTTCCGCAAGAGGCACGGGAAGAGGCGGGCGGGTGGGGTGAACTCCGATCTAATCTGAGGCTTGAGCCGGGCCGAGCCTGTTCTATACTCGGCCCATGGGCTTGACGTGGAGTTCGACACCCACCGTCGCTTGATCGGAAGCGGGTTTACGGAGGTGCAGGCCGAGACTCTGGCGGACGAGCATGTCGCCCTGCTCAATTCCAACCTTGCGACCAAGGCTGACATGGCCGAAGTCAACGCGCAAATTGAGGCGACCAAAGCAGAACTCAGAGTGGAGATCGAGAAAGTCAAGTCGGGTCTGCTAAAATGGATGGTCACTGTCCTGATTGCGCAAGGCGGCCTGATCGTGGCCGTGGTGAAGTTGGTCTAGGCGTGTTTCGCCCTGGTGAGTGGGCACCAAGACCGCTCCTCGGGCAGGAACTGGGCGTTCCGCAAGTAGACCGCTGTGGCCGCCAGGCGCGGCCTGTGCTACTATAGAGGCGGTGGTCGAACGACTGCCGGGAAAGGGGGCGCACAGGCTTCGACGGAATCGTTATTGTTGTCGAGAGGCATGCCGGGTTCCGAGCACCCGTAAAACGATCGGACCACAAGAACTGCCAACAACACGCAGTTTGCCTACGCTGCCTAATCATTAGGTAGCCGCTTCCGCTGGCGGGCTCGCACGTCAGCAAGAAGTGTCATTTCGCGGGATAGGGATCGGGGCTTCTGCTCGTAGCTTCGGTGCCGAGATCAATCGGGCTGGACCGTGAGTAGCTTGTTCATTCCAAGCTTGCGGTCGAGACGCCAGAATGAACTAAGCATGTAGGCTCTCTTCGACGGTCTTTTTCGGACGCGGGTTCGATTCCCGCCGCCTCCACCACCTTTCAACCTTAACCTATTGTAAAAAAAGAACTTACAATTTTCAGCAGTGCCGGTAGCAGGTTTTCTGTTCGCCGTGTCTGGGTGTCGTTCAGACCTTCGGCTCAGCAGGGAACACAAGACTGCGTCGCTGTACGGTCGTGCCGGTCTTCGATGGTTTCTTGCGGGGACCGCTGCCGACAACCTGTCCCACCTCGTCCTCCTTTTCGCGCCGCTTGCCGGTGCGGTCCCACCCGCTCGGACCCGGTGGCGCTGAGTAACCCCGACGGTATCCTGTAGCGTGTCCAGACACCTCTCTCGTCAACCGAGCCGTGACTGAATCAGGACCGACCGCCTCCACTAGCTCGAAGTGTGAATGGCGACGTGAGCGCCCACGGGCGGCCAGCCTCCGAACGACGCTCGGGCGTTACACCTTGGTCTGCCGGTTGCACTGGGAAATGCAACAGCGCGCCGAGGGGGCTAAGGTCTTGATTGGCCTCTCGTACGGGAGAAACCGCCATGCCTCGGACGTTCCGCCATCTGCGATTCGACGGGTGCCTCCAGATCCACGCCTTGGCCCAACCGAGTGCCTCGATCAGCGCCACCGCCGCTAAGCTCCAGCGCCCAGAATCCGCCTTCTGCCGGGAACTTCGGCGCAGCGTGGACCCCTCCGGCCAGCACCATCAGCAGGCCCGGTAACTCGCTCAACAGCGCCGCCACCGGCCCGCACAAGCTCCAGCCAGCAGTCTGGAACCTCATCTGTGACCGGCTCCAGAGCAACTGGAGCCCTGAGCAGGTGGCCGGTCACCTGAAGTGGGACGGGACGGTCTCGGTCAGCTTCTCGTGGCTCTACCAGCGGATTCGCCAGGACCGCGCCCAGGGCGGCTCGCTGTACACCTACCTGCGGCAGCGCGGCAAGCCGCGCCGCTGCAAGGCCACCCGGGGCAGCGCCGGCCGCGGCTGCATCCCGGGCCGCAGGGATATCAGCGAGCGCCCCGCGATCATCGACTCGAAGCAGCGCAGCGGGGACTGGGAGGCCGACACGATCATCGGCAAGGCCCATCAGGGAGCCGCCGCCACGCTCGTGGAACGGAAGTCGAAGGACCTGCTTGCTCAGACAGTGAGCCGGAAGACCGCCGCCTTGGTGGGCGACGCGATGCAGAACCTGCTGCGGCCCTTCTCGGCCCTGGTCCTGACCGTGACCTGCGACAACGGGAAGGAGTTCGCCGGCCACCTCCAGACCGCCGAGGCGCTCGAGACCGACATCTTCTTTGCCCGGCCCTACCGCTCCTGCGAGCGGGGCCTCAATGAACATACCAACGGCCTGCTGCGCCAGTTCGTGCCCAAGACCGAGAACCTGCGCACGCTCGACCCCCAACGGCTGCAGGAAGCCGTCAACCGGCTCAACCACCGCCCCCGCAAGGTGCTGGGCTACCGCACTCCGTACGAGGTCTTCCGCGACGACTGTCTCGCCGCCGGCATCGACCCGCCACCCGCAGCCCCGGAACCCTCTCCTCTCTGATCAGGGCCGCAACGCGGCCCCTCCCCGACGCACCTTCCCCCTCTCGAGCTGGCGGGCCCAGCCCGCCAGTGCCCTTGGGGTCCGGCCGCCTTTTCGGGCCAGATCCCGCGGCCGCCCTCGCGTTGGCCCCCCCCGGAGCGTTGCCTTGACAGATCCACCCCGCCCGCCGTACTCTGGCAGCAGTTCAGCCACCTACTCCAAGGGCCTTCTTCCCCGCTGTTGCGGTTCGATGTGCAATGGGCGTTTAGATTTGACGACTTAACTGTAAGGCCCGAACTCGTCATATGGGTCGGGCCAGCGGACCGTTGCTTGTCGGGTGCTGTGGATACCCTAGAATCAGCGGTACGAAAGGCCCTGCGATAGTCAGTCGCATGAAGTTCGCGATCTTCGGATCTGGCTCTGTAGGGGGATTTCTGGGATCTCGACTGCTGGAGGGAGGCCACGAGGTCCATTTCATCGCGAGGGGCCCGAGCCTTGACGCACTCAGGAGCCGCGGCCTGATTGTACAGAGCACCGTGTTTGGGGATCACCATTACGACGTGCAGGCCTCAGCAAGCACCGAGGAGGTGGGCCCTTGTGATTATGTCCTGCTCACTGTAAAGGCGCACGCCCTCACGGAGGTCGCGCCCAGGGTGGGGCCACTGAAGGGGCCCCAGACCGTTTTCGTTTCGACCCAGAACGGCATCCCGTGGTGGTATTCGTTCGACACGCAGGCAGCAGATGATCCGATTGAGGTCGTGGATCCCGGCGGCGTCATCGAGCGTCATATTCCCTCCGAAAACGTGATTAGCTCAATCGTCTACTTCTCGTGTTCCATGAACGGTCCCGCAACTGTGGAGCACTCCGGAGGGATCAGACTCCCCTTGGGGGAGCCGTCGGGCCGGCGATCCGAGCGGGCGTTGAAGCTCTCCGGAGCCCTCCATGCCGTGGGTATCAAGGCTCCTGTTCGCCATAACATCCGCCACGAACTTTGGGTGAAGCTCCTGGGCAACGCGGTGTTCAACCCCTTGAGCGCGATTACTCAGGCAACCATCTTGGAACTGATTGAGTCCCCGGCCGGGCTGCGGCTCATCAGGGACGCCATGGCAGAAATCCGGGAGGTTGCCGCAGCCGTTGGCATACCGATCGCGATTTCGACCCAGCGGCGGATCGAGGGTGCGCGCTCTGTCGGGCACCACCGCACCTCCATGCTGCAGGACTTGGATCAGGGACGCGAGCCGGAGATCGAGGCTCTCGTAGGGGCGATCCTCGAACTGGCAGACCGCAATCACGTCGAGGTACCGATCCTCCGAGCCCTCTACGCAACAACCAGGATCCTCTTCGCCTCACGCGCCAGTGCACGAAGTCGGGGATTGGAGCCCAATTCATGAGCGGAAACGAAGTGGCTTGGGATGCGCCCCAGGTCCGCCAGTTGATCTCCCTTGCCCTGCAGGAGGACGTCGGCAGTGGGGACGTGACGACTGTATCCTGCGTCCCGGCCGACAAGAACGCCTGGGGCCACTTCCTCGCGAAGCAGGATCTCGTCGTTGCCGGAACGCCGTTGCTGGAACTGGTCTACGATCTTGAGAAGGTCGAGATTCTGGTCACTGAAGGTTCCTCGATCGCGAAGGGGCAGGTGCTGGCAAGCGTCAGCGGCTCGGCTCGCCGTCTACTGACCCTGGAACGAACCGCACTCAATCTGCTGCAAAGGACCTGCGGAATCGCAACCATGGCAAGGCAGTTCGTCGAGGCGATTCGCGGCACCTCCTGCACTCTGCTCGATACACGCAAGACCTCACCCGGCATGCGGATGATCGAGAAACTGGCGGTCGCGGCCGGCGGGGGCACGAATCACAGGCGGGGACTCTTTGACGCCGTCTTGATCAAGAACAATCACATCGACGCTGCAGGCGGCGTAAAGGAGGCTCTGCAGCGCTGCTCGGCATCGGGATTGCCTGTCGAGATCGAAGTTCGGGATTTCGCCGAACTGCAGCAAGCGCTGCAGTTCGGGGCTACCCAAGTCCTGCTTGACAATTTCACACCGGAAGCGGTTGCCTCCGCCGTCGCCATGGTAAACGGGCGGGCAACGATCGAGGTTTCCGGCAACCTGCAACTGGAGACAGTCAGAGCGTATGCAGAGTCGGGGGCAGACTCCGTGTCGGTGGGAGCCTTGACGCACTCCTGCCCAGCCGCCGATATCAGTTTCAGGCTGGAGAGGCGGTGATGGGCTAGCGCAGTCCGCGACGTTCCGTCCGTGCCTGTGCCTGCATTGAGAACGGTTCGGCGTAACCCGTCATCTCGAGGTACCCTTTGCCCTGGACCGGCTTCCCTGCCCGGAAGCCGGAGTACTCAACAGCCCCTTCCCAGTACGTAGGCGTGTATCCGGTACGACTGACGATCTCCTGCCCGTCCATTTGAGGCACTACGTCCAGATGTAGGTCCAGGCTGCCAACCAAAACCCGCCATTCGACCGGATAGTCGGCATTGGAGGCCGGGCTCCGCCATCGCCGCCCCGGAACAAGCTGCACGTCGGTTGAGTTCAGCGTACGCGATCGTCCAGCAGAACTGACGAAGGTTCCGGACGAATGGCCGCTGTGTCCCCCGTCCTCCAATCGCAGGCCGTACAGCATGAGTTCGGTCCCGTCATCCAACTGGATGCTGAACCAGTCCCACCCCACCAGACCGCTCGCCAGACCCTCCGTGAAGAACTCGTGATCCATCCAGGACAACCCGGAGACTTCATGAACCGTACCGGCAATCTCAATCACGCCCCGAGTCCCAAGCCGGGTAAACGAGACGTAGTGGGAAGCCTGGCCTTCCGCTCCGCCCTTCCGGCTCACGCCGTCCTTGCCGTGAATCACCGCCCGCTTGAGAGGTTCCAGGACCAGGTCCACCACGATGCCGTCGTGACCGGCCCACAGCCGCTGCGTGGGCCTGGCCCGGTCGTTCAACGCATACTTGACACTCCAGTTGCCGTTCCAGATCATCGACTTCCCGAGCGACGCTCCGGCCAGCCCCGGGCCGCGCCGGTTCACCCGCTCGGTCTTGTACAGATTCCCAGAACCGATATCCGTGACAGCGAAGTGCGCCAGATAGATCTGATCCAGGTCCCACCCGGTCGCGGGCTCGTTCTCATGATCGAGACCAACCCGAAAGAAGGTCAGTTCGAAACCGAAGTCGCGACCGTTCCGGCCCGCGAGGTTTCCCGTGTAGTACCACCACTCGACCGCGAACTCGGGATGTTCAAAGTAGTCTCTCGGGAACTCGTACTCGTATCCAGGCTTGACCTGTTTGAACTCCACGAGCGATCCTCCCAGCAGCAACCTCATCGGGCCCAGGAACATCCACGGGAGCCTCCTTCTGGTGTACAACTGCGACTCCGATCTTCTAGCCGGGATCCGCCGTTGCCGGATCAGTTGGGCTGTGCGACGGCGAGCTGCTGCGACCGGCCGGCAGTTCGATGTCGCTGGGCGGCTCGTCGGCGACCAACCGGCCATCGCTCATGAGCAGGATTCTGTCCGTCTCGCCCGCATTCTCAGTGCTGTGGGTGGCCATGACGATCGTGGTTCCCAGCTCTGAATTGACTCGCTTGAACAGTTGCATGATGGTTGCGGATGTCTCGGTGTCGAGATTTCCCATCGGTTCGTCAGCGAGAAGCAGACTGGGGGATGGCGCGAGAGCCCGGGCAATGGCTACCCGCTGCATCTGGCCCCCCGACAACTGGTGCGGCATGCGGGCTCCGAGATTCTGCAGCCCGACGAGCTCAAGGAGTTCACGTGCCTTCGACCGTGGTTCCCGGCGACCTGTCAACTGCAGGGGCACCTCGACATTCTCCACGACGCTCAGAGTCGGGAACAGCCGGAAGAACTGGAAGACGAACCCGACACACTCGCGCCGGATCCGGGTCAATTGCTCGTCGTCCATGTCCTGCGTCGGATTTCCATCGATGAATACGTGACCGCTGGTAGGAAGATCCATGGCCCCTGCCAGGCTCAGGAATGTACTCTTGCCGCATCCGCTACGCCCGACGAGCGCGACGAACTCCCCGTACGCGATCTCGACGGACACCTCCTCGATCGCCCGGACCGACTGCTCGACTAGGTGGAAGGACTTCGAAGCGCGGTGAAATTGAAGAACGGACAAGGCAACTGCGGAACCCACCGGTCAAGCGTTGGCGTTCCGTATCCCTACTCTCATACTTGCAGACCACACTGCCCCTATTCCTCGTGCAAGACCTCGTTGGGATTCCGGTTCGCGGCAATCCGCGCGGGGTACATGCCGGCGAGCAGGCTGGTAACGAAGACTGTGGTGGTCGCGAGCAGCAAGAGACCAGCCGGCCAATGGAACTGGATCGTCCACCCGAATGATTGCTTGTTGATGACCTTGACCAGGACAACCGACAAGGCGCAACCGAGTGCCAATCCGATCAAGTTCGACAACAACCCCAGAATCCCCGCCTGAGTGAGCACAAGACTCCGCACCTGTCTCCTGGATGCTCCGAGGACCCGAAACACACCGAGTTCCGCCCTGCGGTCGATCACCAGGGTGAGCAATGCACCGGCCATACCGAGAATGGCGACGAAGACCGCCACGAGCTCGAGAGCGTAGGTAATGGCGAAGGTCCTGTCGAATACCTCGGTCGCGTTCTCCCGGAGTTCCCTGTTCCGCGACACGCGAAGCCGGCGTCCAAGCAACGCCTCGATGATCTCGGACCGAACTGTCTCCAACTCATCCGGATTCTGCAGGTAAACCGCCACGCTGGTGAGCCGGTCGTCCGGCAGATGCTTCATGAGAACGTCACGATGGCCGATCACGAAGCCCCGCTCGGACGAGTAGTCGAAATAGACGGCCGCAACCGCAAAATCGATCGTTGCGGCACCGATCGGGAGTGCAACAGTGTCACCGACATGCACATCGTGCTTGCTACTGAACGCCTCGCTGACGACGACGCTGTGCGTTCGCATGACCTGCTCGGCAACTTTCGCCATGGCTGGCCCTTCCAGCACTTGCATCGGAGATTCGGTTCGGACCACATCGAAGTCAGCGTGGGCGAGGGTTGCAGGCAAGCCGCCGTAACTGATGGGATAGGCCCGAAACCGGTCAATCACTCGAACCGAGGACAAGGACTGGATGGTGGCGGCCACGGATTCACTCATCGTCGGCGCATCCCAGCCACCGGTCCGCCCCTCAGGCTGCACGTAAAGATCGGCTTGCAACTGGCCGTCCATCCACACCAGCAGCGTATCCCTCATGCTGCCAACCATGATCGCCACGCTGACCATCATCGCGGTTGCGGTCGAGAGCGCCGCGACTACGACCACCGTTCGCGCCAATGACCCTGCCAAGGTGCGCGCACCGAGCATGGAGGCGACACCGAAAGCTCTCAGCAGCGGCCGGGAGACGAAGCGGAGTGCATGGCTGGACAAGATAGGCGTCAACATCGTGGCGCATGCGATCATCCCCAGGGCTGCGCCGTAGGCTGCGTACGGGATACGCTGCCATGCGGGGACGAAACAGAGCGCGATGGAAACGACGGCACTGGCAAGGCCCCGCATGGCCCAAGAGTGGCTTGATGAACGGGCCTGGTAGTCGAGCCTTTCCCTCGCCATGGCTTCCGTGGGTGTTACGGAAGCGGCCTCGCTGGCCGGCCGCCAGGCCGAGACCACGGACACCCCCACGCCCGCCACCGTAGCGACAATGAGTGTCCACGGGCGGATGGCGATCTCTGTCGGGACTCCACTGGCATAGAGCGACTCCACAGTGCGCCCCATCAGATCCACCGCTCCGACCGCCATCGCCCTGCCCAGGAGCAGACCGGCGCAGGTTCCGATGGCCCCAAACATCGCACCCTCCAAGAGGAAACCTATCCGGACCATTTCGCGAGGCACTCCAACGGCCCGGGCAACACCGATCAGGGGCCTTCGTTGAACGACGGAGACCGAGATGGTGTTGTACACCAGGAATGCCCCTACAATCAGTGCAATATAGCTCAGAATCCTTATGTTCCACCTGAACGAATTCAACAGTTTCCGATTCTGGCTTGAGCCCACGCCGACCCGTTCCACCGTCGCCGACACCGGGACGGATTTGCGGATGAGCGAAAACCAGTCCTCTTCGCTCTCGTCAGGAAGCCTGACGTAAATCCGATCCAGAGACCCAACCTTGTGCAAGACGCGCTGGGCCAGGGCGATGTCCATAAGAACCACTGATCCAGCCAGATTCGACAGGGACGAGCCTCCCGACAGTACTCCCCGCACGACGAATTCCCGCACTTGATCGCCAACCAGCAACTCGATCGGGTCACCTTCTGTTGCCCCGACCGACGGACTCACCCAAACAGGGTCGGTAGCAGCCAATTCAGAAAGATCCAGTGCGTCGTAACTGACAGCTCCCCGCAAGTTCTCGTCGCCGACCAGGTCCACGCCGAAAATCGGCAAGCGCTCACCGGTCGACGGCAGCGTTGCCATGCCTTCGACCTGCGCTGAAAACTGTAACGGCTCGCGCAGGGCCACGAGGTCGGCGAATACGGACTCCGATATACCTCCGAGTTGGCAGATCTCATAGCTGGCACTGCCTTGGAGTGTTTCCATCGACGACCGGAAGGAGCCGGTGGAAGCCTCTCCAGCGAGGTCGATCGCGACGACCACCGCAACTCCGACCGAGACGCAAGCGATTGCCACGGCCGTTCGAAGCGGATCCCGCAACATGGGCCGACCGATGAGACGGTACAGAAGCGTCACGCTATCTGCGAGTTGTGGCCCCGAAGTTCCCTTCATCAGTCAGGTCCAGAGGTTCGCCTGCCATCCACGACAGGCAGAGCAAACAGCGACGCTGTCGAGCGGGCGTCCTGATCATCTCTTCCGCCGACGGGTCGTCTCCGCAAGAAGCCCAGGACCTTGATTCCGAGCGCCAACTGAAGGGACCCAGCCGTGCCCACAACCTGTCGTGCCCGACGGCTACGGGGGCTCCCCGGGAGAGTCCGCAGCTGCCTGTTCTCCCGTCCGCGCCAGCGGCATGGTGGGTGCCCTCCGAGTGCGGTCAGGCCCGCCAGCGGGAGCGCTTGAGTCCGGTCGTACCACCGCTCTGCTGCACATCCGCCCACTGGGGCACCCGCCGAATCCGTCCTCGGAAGACGGGCAATCTTGATGGCTCGGCACTCCACTGGCTGTTCGGCCTGATCAACACAACTCAGTGTGACCTGAAACTGTCCGTCCACCGCCCAAGCCTGAAAGTGCTGAACAGCTGCTCGCTCCAGCGACTGGTAGTCCAACACCCATTTTGCCAGTGCCGCAATGACTGGCTGCAAACCGACATGGAAGGCTTGCCACCACATCCCACCACGCACTGAGAAGTGCGCCCGGCAGGTGCTGTCGGGGTCGGGGTTCCACTCATACCGTGATTCGCGAAGTCGACCGCACTGAACTGCAACGTGGTCAGTTCTGGAATCGCACACTGGTAACGGGTCATTGAGCAATCGGTTGTGACGACCACCGATCCGGCTGCTTCATCCTGGGCCCAGCCAGCGGCTCAGACACCGTTGCGCATCCCTCCAAGCGAGACGGGTCACCTCAACACCTCCGAAAGGCACTCGGGCCACCTATGGCACGCACGGTAAGGACACGGTATCCTTGATAGCTGTTCACAGGTAGACCTGATGCACAGTGGAACGTGGCAGAGATCAACCCGCATTGGCACGCGGGGCACCCGCTGGTAAGGAAATCCGCCAAGGTTTCAGCTACGATCTGGTGCCACTGACTACGCCGGACCACGCCACCATCCATCCCAAGATTGCCATGATTCGCGATCGCCCCCAAATGGCCCAGATCATGCTCTCCAGGCCCAACGGCGACAGATCACAGCCCACCTCGGCCGAGATTCCCGTCATGCTCATTGCCGTCCCGGGCGACAAGCTGCTGTGGGCTTTGAGTTTGTAGAGAAAGAGCTTCATGGCTGCCCTCGACTCGATCACTGTTAAAGGGTTCAAGAGCATCGCAAGCATCGAGCACTTGCCCATCGGTCAAATTAACGTTCTAATCGGAGCTAATGGATCGGGAAAGTCAAATTTAATTGAAGTCTTCTCTCTGCTAAACATCATCCAGAGTGGGAATCTTAGAAACTATATAAGTCGGTCTGGTGGAGCTGAAAACATACTACATTATGGTTCAAAACATACATCAAAAATAGTGATATCTATCTCATTCGAAAACAAGAAAAATGGGTATCATATTGAACTTACACCCACGAAGAATGATACTCTATTCCCTTCCAATGAAGTCGTATATTCGGGGAATAATAAAGATTACCAAGTCTCATATGATCAACCCATAACATCATCTGGCGGAGAAGCTGCGATCAGCGACCCTGCTGGCACGGGAAGTCCGATCACAGAATATATTTACGATCATCTAAATCGTTGGAGAATCTATCATTTTCATGATACAAGTTCTACGTCACTGATGAAGAGAAATGCTGACCTAAATGATAATCGTATCTTACGCCCTGATGGCTCCAATCTTGCCGCTTTTCTGTATTTACTTCGTGAGAGACATAAGAGTATATACAGCCTCATTCGACGCACAATACGGATAGCAGCGCCCTTCTTTCGGGACTTTCAACTGGAACCGATGGCGTTGAACGAAGACAAAATCCGCCTGGAATGGAGCCATCGAGGATCAGACAATTATTTCGATGCATCTTCTCTCTCGGATGGAACACTGCGATTCATGGCTCTGACAACCCTGCTTCTTCAGCCGTCAAGACCATCGATTATCATTATGGACGAGCCGGAACTTGGCCTTCATCCTTATGCCGTCACTCTGCTGGCTTCGCTCGTGAAGCAAGCCGCGAAGGACACGCAAATTATACTCGCGACACAATCCGCCCTATTGCTGGATCACTTCAATCCGGAAGACGTGCTCGTCGCCGATCGAATAGATGGGGCAACAGGGTTCAACCGGTTGGATCCGGCCAGGCTGCAGATCTGGCTGAAAGAGTACAGCCTAGGGCAACTCTGGGAAAAGAACGAGTTCGGAGGACGTCCCGTCTTTGAGCCATGACGCGGCTCTTCGTTCATGTGGAAGGCCAGACAGAGGAGAGCTTTGTCAACGAGGTTCTTGCGCCGCATCTGTACAAGTGCGGCTTTACGCTAGTCCGTGCAAGGCTGATGGGGAACGCACGCCAACGCAATCAGCGGGGCGGAATCAGAGGATGGCCTGCGGCGCGGAAGGAGATCGTGCGGCAGCTCCGCCAAGACAGTGACAGTGCTGTCACCACAATGGTCGATTACTATGGCCTCCCGCAGAGCGGCGGCAAGGGGTGGCCAGGGCGAGAGAATTCCCAGCAGCATCCCTTTCCAGACAAGGCCCGGTTGGTCGAAGACGCACTGTCGGCAGATGTCTCCAAAACAATGGGCACACGCTTCGACTCACGCCGTTTCATCCCTTACCTGATGATGCATGAGTTCGAGGCGCTCCTATTCAGCGATTGCGAACGGTTCAGCAAGGCGATAGGCAAGCCCAGTCTTGCACCGCATTTTGAACGAATCAGCGAATCCTTCGAAAGCCCGGAGGAGATTGACGATTCTCCTGATCAAGCACCATCGAAGCGTATCGAGGCGGCGTGTCCCGGGTATCAAAAGCCACTCCTCGGGACTCTCGCCGCTCTGGAAATCGGTCTACAGAGAATGCGTAGGAAATGTCCACACTTTTCCGGCTGGATGGCCTGCCTGGAGGGTCTGCCCACCACTCTCTAGGCGAGCTGCCTCGAATCCCGTCTCATTTCAGAAGTGAAATCAGGCTTGGCGACCCGATTGGGGTTTCGAGCTCAGCCTTTCATCGATGTCGGCGTCCATCGACACTGGAATGTCGCACACCCGCCGAGATACAGACCGGCCAGGCATACGCAGCTACGTTGGTCTGAACCGCTATATCCGGGGTGTGGTCGTCAGGCCAGCAGGGCCATACGCAGGTCGTATGCCGCCACCGTACATCCGCAGCAGCCAACCATGGGCTTTGTGGGGTGATCGATGCCCTTGGCGGTTCGCACCAGGCGAGACGGTGGGCATCCCGTCGTATGACCTGGGTCACAGCGTTGCAGGCCCCGTTACCCGCTTCAGCCCCCCAAACGAGCACCGGTGCAGACCGTATCCGCAGAGCATCGGCCGACCTTGCGGACGGCCGCCCACCGAACCCTGCAAACCGTCCAATCTCGAGTGAGGTTCAAGATCAAGATGCAACATCGCTCTTGCTGCTGTTTCCCACCCCTTGCTGAGCCCCTCGCAGCCAAGACTCTCGCAGGAAACGACCCGGCTCCGCCAGCCACATCTACTCCTTGGAAGCGAAGCTCAGTCATCAGGGTCGCAGTTGCGTCGCGGTGCTCGGCCAGTCATGGCGGTATAGTGGAGCCCGCTCTCAGTGTGCCGCTACGGCACAACGCGGAGCGATGGAGCCGTTCAGTGCTGGGACCGCGAAACCAATCCAAGCAAAGGTGTCGGTTGTCGGCATCCCGAGGCGCTTGTTTCGCGCTCGGCGTTGCCGTTTCACTGGCTGGGATCGAGGCGCTCGCCCGAGAGCCGTTCGACGTTCTGATTGTGGGGGGTGTCGTGGTGGACGGTACCGGTCGCGATGGTTTTGTGGCCGATGTCGGCATTCGCCGTGGCAGCATCGCTCGCATCGGCAATCTCTCAAGCGCGGACGCGCACAGGGTCATCGATGCAACCGGATTAACGGTGGCCCCGGGCTTTATCGATATCCATAATCACTCCGACTTCACGTTGCTCGACGAGCCTCGCTGCGAGAGCATGGTCCGGCAGGGCGTCACAACCATGGTGCTCGGGGAAGGAGGTTCCGCCGGTCCGGTCCACCCCGGCCAGCGTGAGTGGACGACACTCGGCGGGTACTTCGACTATGTGGAAGCACAAGGTGTCGCCACGAACATTTGCTCCTATGTCGGCCTGACGCAGGTGTGGAGGTATGTGAAGGGTGACGCCCTCGATCCCGCGACTCAGGACCAAATCAACGCCATGAGGAAACTGGTCGCGGAAGCGATGCGAGAGGGGGCCATGGGGCTGTCCAACTCTCTGCTCATGCCTCCGTCCAGTCTGATAACGACCGAGCAACTCGTATCCATTGCCAAAACCGCCGCCGAACACGGAGGCATCTATTCGACGCATATCCGCGATGAAGGCCGCGGAGTCTTCGCCGCCGTCGAGGAGGCAATCCGGATTGGAGCCGAGGCGACAATCCCGGTTGACATCATCCACCTCAAGATTGCGGATCAGGCTTTGTGGGGCCGAATGGGAGATGTGCTGGGTCTGATCAGCGCGGGCCGCCGGCAGGGGCTCGACATCCGAGCGAACGTCTATCCCTACACAGCCGGCCAGAACGATCTCCGGGCCATCATTCCACCATGGGCCCACGACGGCGGAAACGAGGCCATGCTCGGACGACTTCGGTCCCCTGCCCTGCGGGAGCGGATCCGGAGCGATATTCTCGATCCGAACCAGGACTGGTACAACCACTATCTCGCTGTGGGTGGCGAGTGGAACCGGATGCTCCTCGTGCATCTCGAGCAACCAGACAACATCCCCTTCATCGGTCGGAGAATGGGCGAACTCGCCAACGCTCGCGGTGGCGACCCGTTCGACGTGCTGTTCGACCTACTGGTCGAGGAGGGCGGCAGCGTCCGCACGGTGTATTTCCATCACCAGGAGGACGACATGATGCTTGCGCTGCAAGAGCCTTATGTCTCAGTGGGTTCCGACGGGGCGGCGATCAGTCCCGATGGGCCGTCCGGGAGCATGCACCCCCACCCCCGCTGGTACGGCACGTTTCCAAGGGTGCTCGGCCGGTATGTCCGAGAAAAGAAGGTGCTAGCAGTGGAGGAGGCGGTTCGCAAGATGACGTCGATGAACGCCGACAAGCTCGGGATGCTCGACCGGGGTCGCTTGCGTGAGGGACTGGCGGCCGATGTCGTGGCTTTCGATCCGGACACGGTCGCGGATGCGGCCACGTTCGCCAGTCCGCATCAGTTCCCTGTGGGAATTTACCATGTCCTCGTAAACGGCGTGGAAGTTCTGAACCATGGTTCGCACACTGGGCGGTTGCCCGGACAGGTGATCCGCAGGGCGAGACGCTGACGGCACAGCACCCCATTCTCTCCGCTCACCGTCCAAACCCTTCATCTGGAGTATCTGCCCGGCCTCCGGTCGAGAAGTGCCTCCACCTTCCGCAAGGCAGCGGTCCTATGCCCTGCAACGCTTCAGTACGAACACTGTGCCCATGACATCTCGCCCTCTGCCTTGCGATGCCGATTTCCCGATCGCCAACGGTACCAATCCCTGTGGTCCCGCACGTCGACGTGCCATGAGTGGATTGTTCGCAAGGTGTCGGCGACAATACACCTGTCCAGAGCTTTGAGCTCGCCTTGTACGAGCAGAGGCCTCGCCACAACGATGAGACTACCCGCCATCGCCAATCCTAAGGCTGTGGTTGCGGTCGCCACGGTGCTCGTGACGGCAGATTTGGCCGGAGCCCCAGCAGCCTGGAAGCGGTGTGCCCGTTGCCATCCCGAGGCAGTCGAACAGTATCGGATGAGTGGAATGGGGCGTTCCATCTCCACGGCAGCGAACGCCCATCCGGCAGGAGTCTACCGACATGGCCTCTCTGGGACCACTTTTCGCACGACGGTGTTGTCGGAAGGTCTCGTTCAGGAAATCGAGAGAGACGGATTGAATGCGAGATACCCGATCGACTATGTGATCGGGTCAGGAAACGCCGCTTTTGGCTATCTGGTTCGCGTTGACGACGCCCTGTTTCAGTCACCGATCTCCTATTACACAGAACGGAACCGGTGGGGCATGGCACCTGGAATGGAACTGCAGACGGATCCGGATTTCAGCCGCCCTGTAACACCGGAATGCTTGTGGTGTCACACAGACAGTCCCTCGCATGTTCCCAATACAGTGAACACCTACGTATACTCTCCGCTTGATCTGCAATCCATCTCGTGTGGTCGTTGCCATGGCTCGGCCGAGAGACACCTTGCCGAGCCGACCCCTGGCACGATATTCAATCCAGCTGCAGCACCTCCCCGTGAGCGGAACAGCGTCTGCGAGCAATGCCACCTGGGCGGGTTAATTCGAATCCTCCATCCGGGTGTCACGTTCGGCTCCTATCGGCCTGGTCAACGGATCGAGGACTTCTGGACGGTATTCGTAGGTGTCCCGCCGGCCGCTGACCGACGAGACAGGTTTCAGGTTGTCAGCCATGCAGAGCAGCTCGCACTCAGTCGTTGTGCTGAGGAGTCCCAAGATCAACTCTGGTGTGGCACCTGTCACAATCCTCACGAGAAGCCCATCCAGCCGACGGCTTACTTCAGCCGACGGTGCCAGCAGTGCCATGACGGGAGCCAGATTCCAGACCACTCAGGACGCGAAACGGACTGTATTTCCTGCCACATGCCGAGACGTCAGTCCCACGACAGCGGTCACAGCGCCTTCACGGACCATCGAATCCGACGAAACGGCTTGCCTGCGGCCACTCCCGACCCTCCAGACCAACTCCGCCCGTGGACCACGGATCCCGTTCATCTGCGCCAGCGCAACATGGGAATCGCGAATGTGCTGTATGGTCAACAGCGCAGCTCTCCCGACATGGTGAAAAATGGCCTTGAGCAACTCTTGGCCGTGGCCGGGTCGCTCCAGTCCGACCCAGCCGGGCTGGATGCACTAGGAACGGCAATGGTACTGAACGGATTCCCACGTTCTGGCCTGAGGAGACTGCAACAGGCAGTTGCCGCCGGCCCCGTAAGTGCACTCCGCTACAATGCGCTCGCAGTTGCCTGGTGGGCGGTCGGGGACACCTCTCAGGCGGAATCAGCGCTCCAGGAAGCGATCCGTCGGGAACCAACTTTGGAATCCAGCTATCGGATGCTCTCTCGGGTATACCGGGATCTCGATCAGCCGTCCAAACTGAGGGCAACATGGCTGCGGCTTCTGGAGAAGCGCCCGAAACTCATTCAAGCTCGGCAGGCGGTCCGGCTGGTCGGCGTACGCTGAGCAGACCCCTCGTTCTTGCCTTCTCGCTCCCTGTCTTGCAAGACCGGTGACTCGAAAGCCAGCCTCGCCGTTCCACTGTGCGGCATTGCATTCGAGAAACAACAGCTGAGTGATTCAGCCGCACGCTCGGGTACTTTGGCCAAGCGCGAACGGACTCTGCGTTGCGGCTGTTCGTCCCAGAAAGTTCAGCCGCGAGTCTCGTCTGCGAGAATATTCGGACATAGTCCTATGGGTCATTCCGTCCACAGCCATCTTGGCATCGAGACCGGGTCGTATGACCGGGCGATCCGACGCTTCATCCCGGCATACGAAGTGCTTCTCGAAGTAGCCGCCAGAGAACTCGTTCGATGCCACCCCAAACTAGTGCTTGACCTGGGTGCCGGGACGGGTGCGCTGTCGGAGGCCATCCTTCTGGCTAACGGTACCGTCACTGTGGAACTGATCGACACCGATCCCGAAATGCTTGCTCTAGCGCAAGCACGTCTGGACACGTTCAAGGCCCGAGCACGCTTCTCTGGAGTCTCGTTCCTTGAGAATCTGCCGTCATGCGATGGTGCATCCGCGTCGCTGGCCCTGCACCACATACGCACCATGGATGAGAAGCGAACCGTTTATCGGAGCATCTACAACGCGGTCCGGCCCGGCGGCTCCTTCGTCAACGCCGATGCGGCCGTACCGGCAGAATCTTCAGAGCGAGCGGCCGTCATGGGGGAATGGGTCGAGCACATGGTGGGATGCGGGATTGGAGAGGTTGAGGCTTGCGGTCATCTTGAGAAGTGGGGAGAGGAAGACACGTATTTCCCGCTGGAAGAGGAGCTCGAGGCTATTGAAGCAGCCGGTTTTGAAGCACGTTGCGTCTGGAGACGAGGACCAATGGCTGTGGTTGTCGGTCGCAAGGGCACTTGATCTTGGCGACACTGTGAGCCGCCCCTCCGGTTGTCGACAACAGCCATGATCGAAACGAATCGCGCTCCCCCCGATCACCACACAGCCTGCCGGTGCCGATGAAGCCCCCGGGACACCCAAGGCATCCAGTTCCTCCGCGGCACCGCTGAAGGTCGTGCCGTTGGCCAAACGAACCGCAG
This sequence comes from Bryobacterales bacterium, assembly GCA_965205085.1. Lineage (GTDB taxonomy): Bacteria > Acidobacteriota > Terriglobia > Bryobacterales > UBA6623 > VXMF01. The sequence goes on from OZ242039.1 coordinate 1,116,033, forward strand.
ACCGCACACCGGTGTTTCGGCGAGACGCTGCCGCGGGGCGGTGGCCGCCGGAGTGCCGCTGGCGCTTGGCACCCAGCACCATTCCGGCGTCTCAGCACGACGCTCAGTAATCGGGCTCAACAGTGGAATGAACGTTGCGCCGAGCATGGCCTCGCCGAAACATCAAGAGTCAGGGACGGGATGAGGGTTCCGGAGAATTCTGTTGCTCCCATGTCCAAGCACCCCCATACTTGTGGACGACCGTGAGAACAGTTCGGGATTCCTCGAACCTAGATGCCGCAGATGAACGTCACTGGGGGCGCGAGTGAGCAGGGCTAATGCCTTGTTCCACAACGTGCCATGGCAGGAGGATTGGCAGTTTCCGGCACTCAGCGAACAGGTGAAGGCCCGGAGGGCGACAGAGTGGCGGTGGAGCGGGAAGTGGCGCGGGACGGTTGAGCGGCCAATGGACGGAGCCATCCGCATGGCCGGGAGCGGACAAGGATCCCGGCGCGGCGGAACGTGCTGGCCGCCCGCGCGTGTTCACTGTTCGCAAGGTGGATCGAGCCGAGGGCGAGACGAGAGGCGCCGGGGAGTCAGCCGCAAACGATGGAGGGTGTGGTCCGGGTTCCGCCGCAGGGTCTTCAGGAATGGTTGTTGCGAACACTCGCGGACGGCGGAGCAAGTAGGTTACGAGGTTGGCTTCGCTGCCACAGGCAGGATATCCGCGGGAACAGCAAGATGCGCCGCAGAGGGCGGCTGTGGGGTGGCGGTGCCAGATTCCGGGCTATGCCCTGCAGGAGTACAACAAGGGTTGGGCCCCCACCGGTGTACCCGTCGAACTGTTCCGGGACCGACTCCATTGACTCCCGGCTCACCTCATGACAGTCTCGGCATCTGCTCGCTGTGCCCAACTCCGTAATCCAGATTGAACGTTGTTTGCTCGCTGACATTGCCGTACGGGCGGCTTCCCTACTTGGCCGAAGACCGGCGCGACGCTCTATCCGTCGCGTAGCCTCTGCCGCTTGTTCGTAGCAATGGGTCCGACACGGGCGGTCTGGGCAAGGCCCCTCCACGACCCATTACCACCATGGCTCGGCCTTGCTGAGACGAGATTCGGCGCACTATAATCCGTTTGAGTTCAAGGAACCATACGAAGGGCGACATGCACCACAGACTCAGCCGACGGGCTTTCCTGACCTCCGCGGGATCATCCCTAGCGCTTGCGGGTTGTAGCCAGCACGAGACTCCAGATGCCGACAACGGCTTTCAGCCGAACTGGGAATCGCTCCAAACCCACGAAGTGCCGAAGTGGTTTCAGGACGCGAAACTCGGAATCTTCGTTCACTGGGGCCTGTACTCGGTGCCCGCTTGGGCCACTCCGGTGGGAGAGCTCGGTTCGATCGACTGGGAACGGTGGTTTACCAACAACCCGTATGCCGAATGGTACTTGAACACACTCCGCATTGATGGGTCGCCTACGCAAGAGCACCACCGAAAAACCTACGGCAACGACTTCGAGTACATGGACTTCGTTCCCCAGTTCAACGAGGCCGTCGAATCCTGGGAGCCATCCTTGATGTCCAAACTGTTCGCCGAAGCCGGGGCAAAGTACGTGGTGCTGACCACCAAGCACCATGATGGGTTCACCCTCTGGCCCAGCGCAGTCGAGAATCCGCATCTGCCGCCAGGGCGCCGATGCAGCTCCCGCGATGTCGTCGGTGACCTGTCTTCCTCTGTCAAGGAGCTCGGAATGCGGATGGGCTTCTACTACTCTGGCGGGCTCGATTGGAGCTTCAACAGCGAACCAATCAATGAACTCGAGGAAGTGTACGGAACCATCCTTCACACTCCCGAGTTCGCTGCCTACGCGGATGCGCACTGGCGGGAGCTCATTCGACGCTACAGCCCCGACATCTTGTGGAACGACATCGGCTATCCCGAGCACAGCGACCTCGCCCAGATTGTGGCCGACTTCTACAACATGAACTCGAACGGATTGATCAACAACCGCTTCGAGGTGGGCAGGGAGGGCGCATCGAAGCGGCACCACGATTTCCAGACGCCCGAGTACGCCAAAATGGATAACATCACGGATTACAAGTGGGAGACCTGCCGGGGCCTCGGCTTCTCGTTCGGTTACAACCGGCTCGAAACCGAGGAGCATACCATTGGAGAAGCCGAACTGATTCACCTGCTTGCCGACATCGTCAGCAAGAACGGAAACCTGCTGCTCAATGCGGGTCCGATGGCGAACGGCACGATTCCCGAACTCCAAGCCGGCCGACTTCGCGTCATGGGATCCTGGCTCAGGAACAACGGTGAAGCCATCTACGGTACGCGACCCTGGAACAGGGCTACCGGAGAAACATCAGATGGCATTCCGGTCCGCTTCACATCCAAGGGGGACTCGATATACGCAATACTCCTGGACCGGCCGAAGTCGCAGGATTTTTCGCTGGATCTCGGGGTGGCGGGGCGTGAGGCGGAGGTCACAGTACTTGGGGTCGAAGTCGGGGCACCCGCGAGATACGCCGATGGCAGGCTCGCGATCAAGCTCACAAGCCGATTGCCAGACAGTCACGCCTATTCCTTGCGAATCCGGATTGTGTGAGACCCCCCAATCCGGATTGAATAGGGGGCTCGGGCCCCTTTCGTCTCAATGCACTCGCTGGGCACTCACCAGCAAACTGGGCACGTCTCCGCGCATCAACAGACTGCCCACAGCTAGGAGTCTGCGCGTATCGGGGCTCAGCAGTGAAGTTGCCGGATTGGCGAGTCCGCTCTGATCATATTCGTCGAGGTCGCCACCCAAACCGTGGAACGCCGAGGGTTTTCCAGGTCGTTACTGCGGCTGGGCCGCTGTACAGTGTGCGCCGTTGGCTGGATTTCTCAGATGACAGACAGCCGGGGAGTAGCGTGGCCGCCCGGTGTGTGGCATTTCCGGCACAGCAACCACTCCCCGACACGAATGCTCTCCGGCATCCCGCGCGAGTCCGCGGGTAACTCCCCCCAAGCACATTCAAGGGGTGGCTGCACCGAGAGGGGACCGAGAAGGGATGGTTCCACCGAATCGTTCACCGGACTGGCCGGAATGCCCAACACCTGGCAGTGGCAGCAAACTGGGAAGCTGAGCACTAGCACCTACAGGCCCGAGGCCGCTCACTGCCAAGCTAAGAACACTCCGTTCGGGCCCGGCGGGAGCGATTGGCGAGGCTGTTGAAGACCTTCAGGAGCATGCGCAGCAATATGGCAGGCGCATTCGGAACTGGTCGCGCACTTCCCCACTGCGACGGCCCTCTCTGTCGTCGGGCTCGCCACCTCTCACTTCCCGGTAGAATCAGCAAGTGGCAAGTGTAGGCGCGGGGTTGATGTCGGCCGTTGCTAGAGCGATTCCATCACCCCCAGGGGGCCGCTGGGACGGAGCCCGCCTGACCCGGTCCGTCTGCTGGCCGGTGCATTCGGGGCGGGCATGTCCAAGGTTCAGGGGTACCCGGAACCACCCGGGCCAGTCGAAAGTTACCTTGCCTAGGCTTGCAGTCTCGTTCTGGATAGCAGCCGGCCCCTGGTTCGTTCCAGTGCAGCAGGCTGCGTCACCTCCGGATTTCGCCGGCAGCATTTTCCCACGCCTCGAAGCCCACAATTGTCGCGCCTGCCACAACGCATCCGGAGTGGCTTCAGAAACACGGCTTCACTTTCCCGACAGCAGCGCTCCCGCGACCGTGATCGAACAGTTCGGCCGCAGCCTGACAACCCTTGTCGACAGGCAGAATCCGTCCCGGTCGCTCCTGATTCTCAAACCGACCAACGCCGTCCCCCATACCGGCGGGCCGCTGGTGGCCGAGGGCAGCGAGGACGAGCGACTGCTCACCGACTGGGTCGAATACCTCGCGAGCCTGGATGAGTCCGAAGATCTGCAAAAAGGGCCCTCTGCCCGGTCCGTACCGGAACCGCTTCGTAGGCTGACGCACGCCGAGTACGACAACACCGTTTTCCATCTTCTCGGCGACAGGACAAAACCCTCGAGGAACTTTCCACCCGAAGACTTCGTTAATGGCTACACCAACCAATCCTCGGCGCAGGCGATCAACTCCGCTCTGGCCGACGCATACAGCACGGCCGCCGAGAAGCTCGCTGGAAACGCATTTCGTTACGGCGACGAGAATGGCCTGATTCCATGCGAGCCAGTCGGTGCTGCTGACCGATCCTGCGCCGAATCTTTCGTGCGGGAGTTTGGACTTCGAGCCTACCGGCGCCCCCTGCACCAGGCGGAAGTAACGGCTCTCTGGAACCTGCTGATTTCGTGGGCCTTGAAGAGTGACAGCTTCACCGAGGGAGCTGCCACGGTGGTTGAGGCCATCCTTCAGTCCCCTGAATTCCTTTACGTAGCACCGGACGGAGTGGATGGTCCGAGCCGGCAGTACGATATCGCCTCCAGACTCTCCTACGCCCTCTGGGACTCGCCTCCCGACAAGCAGTTGCTCGTCTTGGCTGCGGAAGGTCAACTCGCCAGCCCGGAGGCGGTCGAGCGAACAGCACGCAGCATGCTGGATCACCCGGCAGCCCGCGACGCATTCGATCGGTTCTTCGCCCAATGGATGCGCTTCGACAGACTGCTCAATGCAGTCAAGGATCGGAATCGGTACCGGAACTACAGCCGGGAAGTGGCGGAGAGCATGACGGAGGAGTCCCTGAGGCTGTTCCGGCATCTCGTTTGGAATGACATCGACTTTCGGGAGTTTTTCTCAGCCGACTACACGTTCGTGGATGACTTCCTGACCGTTATCTATGCCATGCCCGACCCTGAGGAGCCGTTCGGGCTGATGCGCTACCCCGCGAACTCGATGCGCGGTGGAATCCTTGGGCATGGCACCTATCTGGCACAGACGGGCAAGCCGATCAATACATCGCCAACAGAGCGGGGGCTCTTCGTCCGCGAGCACTTCCTTTGCCAGAGCATTCCCCCACCGCCTCCCGGTGTTGATGCCTCCCTGCCACCCCTCAAGCTCGGGGACCGCCCGATGACGGTGCGGGAAACCATGACCCAGTTGCATGCCTCGCACGAAGCTTGCGCCTCGTGCCATCGGCTGGTGGATCCGATCGGGTTCGGTTTCGAACACTTCGATACGATCGGGGCCTTCCGCGAGACCGAGCCGGTTCACGTCGATCCCACACCTCAGCAAAAGGAGCGGGGCATGGAAACTGAGACACATCAATTACCTATTGATCCGTCCGGACTCATTGCCGGCATCGCCAACTCCGAATTCAGTTCTCCGCGCGAAGCGGGTCTGGTCCTGGCTGAGTCCAAGGCCTGCCACAAGTGTCTTGTGAAGCAAGTGTTTCGCTATATTTTCGGTCGCCATGAGACCGGGGATGATGCGGACCTGATTGCTGGGGCCTATAATCGTTTCCAGCGATCAGGGTTCCAGTTTCGGGAACTCGTTCTCGGCTTGGTCGTATCCCGAGAGTATCTGCGTACGGACTGGGAAGAGTGAGCAATGGCAACACAACCGCTTGACCGAAGGACCTTTCTTGCCGGCATGGGCCTTGGGGGCACGATGATCAGAATCGGCCTCCCTCCGCTGGCCTGCATGTTTAACTCCGCGGGAACGGCGTACGCCAGCCGGTCGGGTTCCAGCCCGACCGCACCCGAGACACGATTCGTGTTCTGGTTCAACGGCAACGGCATCCCGGAACGCTACTGGATTCCCCGCGACGAGGGTTCCGACTACACGCTGACACCGTGCCTGGCTCCCCTGGCCCGCCTCCGGGACGATGTGCAGGTCCTATCGGGCCTCGACAACCCCAACGGTCAGACCAGCGGAGTGGGCAATGGGCACCAGCGGTCGATGAGCGCTCTGGTTTCGGGTGAGCAGTACACCGGGACCGGGGCAGGCGGACCGTCTATCGATCAGGTCGTGGCAGCCCGGATCGGCGGAAACTCGCGCTTCCCTTCCCTGCAGATCGGGGTCTGCCAGGAGTCGTTCGGCACCAGCATGCAGCGGAACATGAGCTGGAGTGCGAAGAACCGCGCGCTTCCGCCGGAGGTCATTCCGCAGAAGCTCTTCGATCGCCTCTTCGGACGCCTCGACGAGGGCTGGGTGGACCGCAAGCGGAGCGTGCTTGACGCCGTTCGCGGCCAGGCGGCCCGGTTGCGAGGCAGGCTGGACGCGGCAGATTCCAGACGTATCGACGAGTACCTCTCGTCAATTTTCGACATGGAGCGGGCAATCGCGGCGTTCCCCGCCGAGTACGCGAAGACTGTCGAAGCACCCGACGCGGGCGGGGATCCGAGAGACTATCCCCGCATCGCCAAGCTCCAGAGTGATCTGCTGGTCCATGCTTTCGCGTCACGACAGACACGCGTTGCTTCGTACATGTTGACGAAGTGTCAGGGTCTTACGCGGTTCCCTTGGCTGGGTCTGTCGTTCGCCCGGCATCATGAATACTCCCACCTGGGTGGGGCCCATCGGCAACGACAGCAGGAGGTGATGCGCGACATCTGCCGCTGGCATGTCGAGGAATTTGCCTATCTCGTCGCCAAGCTCAAGAGCACGTCAGAGGGAGCGGGATCCATGCTGGACAACTGCGCGCTCCTGTATGTCCACGAGCATGCCGAAGCGAACGTCCACAAGAACAGTGGAGGTGCAGTGATCCTGGCCGGCCATGCCGGAAGACTCAGGACGGGGCATCATACCCGCGTGACGGGGACCTTTGGCGACCTTTATCGAACTGTTGCCAGAGAGGTCGGAGCCCCGGTCGAGCACTTTCCAACCTCGTACGGGATCGTTTCGCAAGCAACCTCGTGATGCGTGTCACCCGAGGAGACCTCAGTAAACGACATCCCCGCCGGGGTGGGCAGAAACGAACTCTGAGACACCCTCGTCCGTGATTCGGGCCCCGACAGCGATGATTCGCAGCAGGTTCGGATGATCGCGAAGTGCGAACAGTCCCTCGTCGCCGAATTGCGTGTAGGAGACGTTCACCGACCGCAGGGAGTGCAGTTCCGCCAGCGCGGCTCCCGCTGCGTTGCCAATCCGCTCTCCATGTGCCAGGTTGAGGTGTTCGAGGCTGTCCAGCGATCGCAGGTGTCGAATCCCGGCGGCAGTTAGCATTGATCCGGTCAGGTTGAGCCTTCGAAGGCTCGTAAGCCTGGCGAGTTGGAGGGTGCCGAAATCTGTCACTCGGATGGCACCCCGGATGCGAGGTACACCGCTGCTCACTGCATCCACGTAGTGTCTGCTCGGTGCTGCCAGGTTGAGGCTCTCCAAGCCTCCGAGATCACCGACCTGGTCCAGGTTCAAGTCGGTCACGTTTGCCACCCAGATTCCACTATCGGTTTCCTGCGCTCCGCTGAGGTCCAGGTACCGGAGTCGCTTGAGTGAACGAAGGCTGGAAATGCCCACCTCTCCCACTCGATTGCCGCCCACCGCCAGGGATTCGAGTGCAGGGACAGCCTCCAGCAGATCAATCGTGGCATCGCTGACCTCCGTAATGCCGATATCCAGCGAACGAAGGTGCACCAGCTCGGTCAGGAACTTCACGCCGGAGTCACTGATCTTGGTTCCGCGGACGATCAGCCGCTCCAGGCCGGACGCCTCGCGGAGCATTGAAGCTCCGGAATCGGTAATGTGCTCGCAGAAGAACAGGTCCAGTTCACGCAAGGCCGGCAAGCTCTCGACAACTTCAAGGGCAGCATCAGTAATGTGGGTCTGGGCGAGGGACAGGCGTTGCAGGGTGTCGATGCCGGCCAGCCGGCCAAGGTCGATGTCGCTGATCCAACTGCGGCTGAGATCGATTGCCTCGATCCCCCCATCGTCCCCGCGACCGACGGTTCCGCCAAAATCGTTCACCCACGTCTCAAGGTCCACAGGACCAGCGAAGGCAGTTCTCGCCAACAGCATCAGGCAACACACGGACGGAAAGGATCTGTCGCACCAGCCAAGCCCCACGATGCTCATCTTCGGCGGGTGGGCTGGGCCGAGTCCCGATCCCATGCGATCGCACAGGTCGGTAGTGCGGCCCTCAGCGATGCCACCCCCTCCTCGCTTACCAGCGTGTGATAGAGGTTGACGGAAGCCAGTCCCTTGAATTGCCTCAGGACGGGGACTACGGCGTCGCCGACCTCCGTGTTGTCCATGCTCAATTCCGTCATTCCACGATTGGAGTTCAGGGCAGCGAGCCCCTTCTCGGAGACCTTGGTGTAGTCCAGAATCACCTTCCGAAGCGACGAGGAGCCGCTCAGCGATGCGATGCCCGCATCCGTGACTCGAGTGTTCGCCAGGTCCAACTCAGCCAGCACCGGAAACGCCAGAAGGCCCCTCATCCCATCGTCCGTGACATCCGTATAGGCTGCGGCAAGGCTGCGCAGACTGACCAATGGAGCGAGTTTCTTCAGACCCGCATCGGTCAGTCTCGTTCCCGTCAATCCAAGTCCCGTCAAACCCGTGAGTCTGGCAATTGTTGCCGTTGCATCGTCACTGATTGGCAGGTAGTCGAGACTCAGACCCTGCAGTCCGTCAAGGCTCGCCAATGGCTCCAGATCGCCATCGCCCGCCGCAATCCCCTTCAGTGACAGAGATTGCAAGTTAGCCAGGGCGGCCAGCGACGAGAGGCCGGGACCCTCAACAAGGGTCTGATCCAGCACAAGCGCTTCGAGCGACTCCAGGGCCGAGAGAGCGGCCAAGCCAGCGTCCGTGACACGGGTATTGGCGAGATTGAGCGTCCGCAGCCTCGAGAGGGCCGGCAGGGTCGCCATCCCGAGGTCGCTGACATCCGTAGCGGTCAGATCCAGGTCGGTGATCGACGGAAACCGACCGAGGACAGCCAGGTGCCGATCCGTGAATGGGACGGCTTCCAGGCTGATGGCGACAGTTCCGTCCGGGCGGGCCTCGGCAACGCCGCCGCTGGATTCGACCCATTCCACCAGTGCGTCAAGACCTGCGGAAAGCGGTTCCCCGCTGAACCCGCTGGAAACAGCCGGCGCATTGTCGACGAATGCGATCTCGACAGCAGGCCGTGCTTTCTTGAAGGCGGTCACTCCCGACGAGGTCACGCGGCTATATCGCAGGTCAACCCTTCTGATCGAAGGCAGTTTCGCGACAGTCGGTATGCCGGCGTTCGTAATCCTGGTTCGATACAGATTCAGATCCGCGAGTTCCGCGAGACCCTCAAGGTGGACAAGACCGGAATCGGTCACGGCCGCGCTCCGGAGGTTTAGTACTCGCAGGTTCTTGAGCGCGGCGAGATGCGCAATGCCGACATCGGTCAGTTGGAGGTCGGCCAGATCCAGCTCGACGAGCCCAGTGAGCGCACCTACTGCCGCCAGTCCCTCGTCCGTGACGTACGTACTGCGTAGCCGCAACGTCTTGAGCCCGGAAAGCGTCGCGATTCGACGCAGCCCCTCGTCGTTGACATCCGTCTGGGTGACGTCAAGCCGCTCGATGTTCGGAAACGAGTCCAGGTGAAGACCGGTGATCCGAGTCGACTTCAGCTGAAGCGACCTCAGACGGCTCAGGGTCTTGATTTTCTCGATTCCATGGTCGAAGATCCGTATCCCCTTGAAAACACTCATGAAGTGATGGCTCAGTTGCAGCGATTCAAGCGTCCCGAGGCCGGCGATACTCTCTAGGAGGTCGCTGTCGTCGACATTGCCGAGCTTCCCGCAACAGACCGGATTCCACATGGTGCCCGGGAGCGTCAGGCTCCTGAGATTCGAGAGCGGAGCGAGGCGTTCAAGATCACGCGGATGCACCAGGGACCCCGTAAGGACGATCTCACGGACCGAGAACGGCTCGCGAGGCAGATCCGCGGCCGATCGAAACTCTTCGTCGAATCCGTGAAGCGAGAGTCGGCCTCCGGTCGAGAGCACCCACACCGCGACCCGTCTCTCGGCCCCGGATCGATCGATCGGAGCCGACTGCAACGGATGCAGCTGCAGGCAGACGGCCGCCACCGGAACCAGAAGAAGTCTGGAAGACATCGCTCTTGCCTCCTTCCGGCCCGTTACTCGGGCCCTTCATCAGGCCATTGTAGTGGCTCAGGGATCGCTACGGCGCGGACTCAAGGCCTTTGACGAAGACTCATGCCAGGTCGTGGCCGGTCCCGCAGACAAAGACCTCCACTCCCAGCCTGCGGAAGGCCGCCACCTTGGCGCTCAGTGCCGTGCGCGCCGCGGGAAGGTCCGGCGCGTAGGCCACCTGAATGTGATTCGACTTGTGCCGGCCCATCATCTGGTCCCGGCTGATGCCCCTGGTAACGGCGTGCATGATCGGCCACTGCGGTGTCGTGATCCTCCAGCGCCGCTCCGTCTCCTCCTGCGGCAAATCCACGACCTCGGCCAGACCGAGATCTGCCTTCAGGCGCCCGTCCTCAACGAAGATGCGGCTCCAGACGACTTCCCCGGGCTTGCTCACGCCCTTGATCGTTCCCCCGCCGAGTGGGAAGTACATCGGGGGCTGCCGCTCGCTGACGACTCCCGCGTACTCCCCGACCAGGTGCCGCGGGGGCACCGCACCGGAGATCTCGAAAACCCACACGAAGGCTTCCCTGCCCCCGAAGTCGTACGACTCCCCATACCGGAGGTCGTGGAGCGTACTCTCCGGATCATAGCCCAGTCGAGTCCAGACCCGATTCGTGACGAGTGCGTCCAATCCGGCACACTCATCCACCTCATTGAAGTGCGGCAAGGCCTGACCCTCGTATAACACCCGGCCGTCAACGCTTCTGGCTGGTGGCCGGTCAACGTTGTTCAGCAGGCCCTCCACCAGGTCGGACGCCGGGCAGACATCCTTCAATCCCTGCTGATACTGGATTCCAATCGCGTCACATCCGAACTCATCGGCGATCCGCAAGGCTGCCACGTACATCTTGCACTGCATGTGGATCTGCGCATCGGTGAGGTCGCTCGACTCTTCCGGCCCGGTGAGGAATCTCATGCCCTTGCCGTCCAGCCAGTCCCGGACGCCCTGCGCCTCCTCGTCTGTTACCTGCCGCATCGCGGCCCACAGCGCCGACTGGCTCAGGCGTTCCTTGAAGACACCCGTCGGGTTCAGGAGTTCGTCCGGAATGATCGCGTTGTACATGCCCATGCAGCCTTCGTCGAACACGCCCAGAATCGCCTTTCCTGCTAGCAGTTCATCCGCAACCTCATGGCCCGTGAGCATGGCCTTGTGCGGGAGGATGATGTCCCTGGCTTCCGTAACGTGTGGCTGCTTGTGCCGGATCGCACTCCCACCGATCCACCGCCGAAGGTTCTCCCGAAAGAAGTCGTCCTGAAAGTCGCTGCTCCACAACGTCGAGTACGGCACACCGGCCTTGGTCAGACTGCCGTTGAGGTTGAGCATCCCGACCAGCCCGGGCCACTGGCCGCTCCAGTTCGCCACGGTCAGGATCGGCCCCTCGTGGCTCATCAGGCCCGGAAGGATGTGCTGGGAGTATTGCCAGACGGCCTCCGCCACGATCAGGGGGGCCTTGCGGTCGATCGACCGGAACACTTCGATGCCACGCCTCTGGCTGTCGACGAAACCATGCATTTTGGTCGCGTCGAACTCGTGGGCCCGCCTGGCATTGGCACCGGCATCCTGGATGGCAGCGATCAGCCGAGCCTCCATTTCCTGTTGGGCGGGCCAGCACATGCGGTTGGCGGAGAGTCGCAAGTCTCCATTAGCAACTAGAAGGATTTCCTTGGCCATGATCGGAACTTCTCCCTGTCTACACCATTATGCTGATCCCGGCGGCGTCCGGGGAAGAGCGTCGCCTCGACACCAAACCGCAGGCGCGCATCCCTCAACCGGTGGCGGTTCTCGCTTAGACTGTCAAGAATGGATCCTCTGGCTGACCGCCCGTCCGGCGGTGGAGTGCGCGCCAGACTGCACAGGATCATATTCGGTGTCCATACGCCTTTGGCGAGGGGATTCGACATCGTCCTGCTGATTGTGATCGTCGTCAGCGTCCTGACGGTGATGCTCGAGAGCATCCCTTCCATCAACGCCTCCTACGGAAGGTTGCTGCGGACCGCCGAATGGGTCCTGACGATCATCTTCACCATCGAGTATGGCCTGCGGCTCTGGACAGTTGGGCACGCTCGCTCCTACGCTCTCAGCTTCTTCGGAATCGTTGACCTGCTCGCCATCCTGCCGACCTATATCAGCATTCTGGCCGGAGGCTCCCAGACCCTGGCCGTAGTGAGGGGCATCCGCCTCCTGCGGGTATTCCGGGTGCTCAAGCTGGTCCGTCACATGCGCGAGGCCCGTGTCCTGACGGCTGCCCTGTCCGCCAGTCGGCCCAAGATCGTGGTCTTTCTCATGGGGGTCATGAGCGTGGCCATCATCTTCGGCACGATCATGTATCTCGTTGAAGGAGACGCCGCCGGCTTTACCAGCATCCCGACCAGCATCTATTGGGCCATAGTTACCATGACGACAGTCGGGTACGGAGATATTGCTCCCCAGACGGCATTGGGCCAGCTGCTTGCCCTGATCCTGATGATCGTCGGATACGCGATCATCGCCGTTCCGACCGGGATCGTGTCGGTCGAACTCGCCAGGCCCCGGCCGCCGATCTCGGCCTCGCTCAAGTGCGGGAACTGCTCCCGTACCGGACATGCCTCCGACGCTTCGTACTGCGACGGCTGCGGTACCAAACTCTCGCCGGTAGCTGCGAGGCCCCCCCGCAGATCAGCTCTTTCGAAGGTCTGACGGGCTGGGGCGCAGCTTGCTGAAGTCGGCACCGGAAATGACGTAGTACCATGCGGCGAACCGGGCACCAAGCTCTTCAGCCAATTCCTTGCCCTTGTCGGCATCGCCCTCGTACTTCTCGGCCAGAGACGCATGCAAACCGCGCAGGACCGCCGTGTTCGACGCTGATCATCACGAAACGGCGCTCACCCTCGTCGCCGTCCTGGCCGGATTCCTGCCCTGACCCGCCGGGAGCGATTTCTCCGAAGCGCAGCTCTTCACGTAGCGCTCACCCTCGTCGCCGTCCTGGCCGGATTCCTGCCCTGACCCGCCGGGAGCGATTTCTCCGAAGCGCAGCACGTAGCGCAGGCCATCCTTGGTCTCGAAAACGATTTCCCCCTCGTTCGAGAGAATTTGCCCGGTATAGGGGTTCGGGAAGAAGCCTTTGCCCTGCAGGGAGACGAAGTTCTCCCGTACAGGGCGAATCCCCTCCTTGGCCCTGAGGTCCGCAGTGAGGCCGTCGGGCTTGGGTTGCACATCGACGATCCGCAGCTGGTCCAGCGCGCTGGTCAGGTCACTGGTCGTGTCGGAATTGGGCTCGCGACCGCCTAGCTGCCATTTTCCGTCCTGCTTCACAAGTGTGGTCTTCTGCCGGTTCTCGATGCGCCCGAGACGTTCATTGATGGTGTAGCTGTTGATCTCCACACGTTGCAGGTCGAACGGGGAGACCTTCAGGAGATCGGTCTCGATCCAGTCCTGGAAGCGTGCCGACACGTCGGCCTCGGTCTTCACCTCGTACGTTCTCTTCTGTCCAGGCACGCGCAGGTATCGATACCCGGCCTTGCCCTCGACTTCACGCCCGACGATGAATTCGGCCAGCGCATTGGAGTCCCCATCCAGGATCCGCACCCGCTTGCCGCGGCCGGAGAGCGACGTGCCTTCCCCCTCCATGGGATCGATCACCCCGTACTCGGCGTGATCCTGGGACAGGTCTGACACGACCCTGTCCTTCCGAAGTTCGATCAATGCGCCCGACGTTGTCGCGAGCCGGTCCTCCGCATCCGCCGGATAGTCGTGGTGCGAGGGGATCAGCCACTGGTTGTCCCGGAACTCGACCTTGAGCGGCTTGGCCGTGGCAGTCGATTCGTCGTAGTCGATCACTTCGATCGACCGAGCTGTCTGCGGATCCGAAAAGTCGGCGAAGAACAACTCCCCGACGTCGTCGAAAATCTCCGGTCTCGACTGGCTGGGGTCAATGACCACCGCAGCGGCAGCGACCACTACGGCAGCCAGCACGAAATACAGGGTTCGAGTCATCTCGCTCATTGATCGGAATCCTCCACGAGTCGGTCGCGGGTGACACCCACCTGCTCCCTCTTGCGACGCTTCACGGACACGAAGAGGAACATCCCAAAGGCCGGTACGGGCGACAGTGCCACGGCGAGCAGCTTGATGGTGTTCTGGATCGCTCGCACGCCAGCCTCCATGTCGCTCCGCGCGGCCTCGATCAGCTGCTCCTTCTCGTCCTCGATGTTGATGCGCGCCACCGAGAGCCTCCGGCTTTCGATGCGCTCCTGGTTCGAAATCATGATGCGCTTGGTCTGCACATCCAGGTCCGTTCGCTCCTGCAGCGCCTGGACGGCTCCGTCCAGACGTTCCTGCGCCGCCGTCAGCTTCTCTTCCGCCTCCTGCTCGGCCCGACGGGTCTGCTCAAGGCGTCCCTCCTCGTAGCTGCGGGTCCTGGCCTCGACCGTTTCGAGTGTCCGGTGTCGACGGCGACGCTTGCGCAAGTCAATGAACGAATCGTCCCCGGCCAGACGATCGACCGCATTGAGCAGGAACGTGACGTTGTCGAAGTTCAGGTCGTCCACGCCCTGTCGCCGGAGCTGGAAGAACTGCTCGCCCATCATGTCGGCGTCCGCAATCACGATGGCGTGTATCGCGTTCTCGTCGTCTTCCCGGTGCACCCTTGCGGCCAGCACGTGGCTGTCCTCGTCCGGCTCGTGGGGGAGATTCGCGGCCAGCTGCGTACCGAATACGGACCGCTGGACCAGGCGAAACCAGGGCGTCGTACCGGAGTCGAGACCGGTCCGCAGCAGGGGCTCGAATTCGGTCCCTGCCTCGCTGTCCTCCGCCGGTGTGAGAACTCCGCCGTACAGGGTAACCACCTCCTGCAAACCGGATGTGACGGGGTCGGCCCGGTTGAATGTGTCCTCGTACCCGTTCCCGGCCCCCAAGAAAACAACTTCCTCGGGCAGGCTGTTGAAATTGGGGTGCGGGTTGTACTTGTCCCACGCAATCTGGTCCGTGCGCCACTCAATGCCGAGTGCGTCCAGCAGGGGCTTGGTGTCGGTCGGCACCCGCTGGGGCTGGCCCTGCTGGAAGGGGCTGGGGGGCAGCTGCTGGGGCGACGACTCGATGCTGAAGGCAGGTAACGGGTCAACGACCAGCAGCAAGGGGTTGCCGTCCTTCACCCAAGCTGTCAGCCGCTCGAGCCCGTCCGGCTGAAGGGTGTTCGGCAGCACCGCTACAAGGACATCCAGATCGTCCGGGTACTCGGACTCGGCGGGAACCTGCACCACATCGTACTGCTTCTCCAGCTCTGACACGATCGCCCACGAGCGCGCCTGCTGCCGGGTCTGGAAATCGAAGCCACCGAACAGATTCACCCCAGTGCGCAGTACGCCGACCCTCTTGCGCTCGGACTGGGCCACGACCCGGACGGAGCGCATAACCTCGTACTCGACCGGAAGGCCCACATCGAAGAACGGGATCACGAACTCGTCACTGCCGGCACTGAAGACCAGGCCCATGTAGATCTCGTCAGGGCTGCCCTGCGTCTGGTACATCGTCGGTACCGGAAACGACGCGATGTTGAAGCGCTCCCGGGCCTCCCGCGCCTCCTCGGTGAACTTCTCGGTGGTGACGATGTTGGCATGAATCCGGCTCCCGCCCCGGGCGTCGAACTCGCGCAGCATCGAGATGATGTTGTTGCGCGCCTGGACATATCTGCGGGGCACTTCCGGGCTCAGATAGGCCTGGATGAAGACGGGGCGGTCGGGGTCGAGGGCACTGATCAACTCCTTCGTGTCCGGCGACAGCGAATGCAGGCGTTCCGCCGTCGCATCAACGCGGCCACCGACTCGCCCCACCAGAATCGTGACTCCGGCCACTCCGACCAGCAACGCGACCCCCCGAACTGCGTGGTGGCGCCCCAGCCGCGGAGCGTCCTTGCCAGTCGCCCAGTGGCGGCGGCCGAGGACCGCCACGTTGACATAGATCAGTGCGGCCGTGAAGCCGAGGAAGTACAGCGCGCCGGACAAGGGGACGACACCGTCGGCAAAATCACGGAACTGCTCCACGAAGGACAGGCTTTCCAGCAGCCTTCGCACCGCTCCGCTGACGATGTTGCCGGCATGCTCAATGAAAACGGGCACGGCGCACAACACGGCGCCTGCGATGTAGGCCACCGTCAGGTTGGTGGTGAACTGCGAGGCCAGCATGCCCACGGCGACGAGGGCCGCCCCCATGAGCCAGTACCCGAGATAGGTCGCAACGAGCAGCCCGAGGTCAGGGCTGCCGAGGATCAGCAGAACGATAACGTGGCTGATCGAAAAGGCCAGCGCCACCGTATAGATGGCCAGATAGGCGGCGTACTTGCCGATGACGATCTCCAGATCCGTTGCGGGCAAGGTTAGCAGGAGTTCGTCCGTACCGTGCAGCCGCTCCTCAGCCCACGCCGTCATTGTCATGGCGGGCACAAGGAATATGAGGAGGTACGGAAAGTAGAGATTGAGAGTGTCGAGGTTGGCCAGATTGCTTGCGAAGAAAGCTTCCTGCCAGAACGCTGCGACCGCACTGAGAAAGACGAACAGCGAGATGAAAACGTAACCCGTAGGGCTGCTGAAGTAGGAGGTGAGTTCGCGCCGGAGTACGGCCCGCGAGACCTTCCATCGATCGTTCACTGGGCACCTCCCTGCTCGGCCCCGGTCGCCCTGTCGGCAAGCGACTCCCGCATGTCCACAACTGGACCCTCCGGTACGCCAGCAGCGGGATCGTCGTCGGCGACAGTGTCCTCAGCACTCTCCGGAGGCTCACTCGCCGGCCGGGTCAGGCGCCAGAAGGCAGCATCGAGGCCCTCTCCCGCCGCCATTTCGGCGGGTGTGCCGTCGAATACGATGCGTCCCTCGCTAATGATGATGACGCGGTCCGCAACCGCTTCGACCTCCTGCAGGATGTGCGTCGACAGCAACACCGTCTTCGTCGCGCTGAGCTGCCGGATCAGCCCGCGCACCTCGCGGATCTGGTTTGGGTCGAGACCGGCCGTGGGTTCATCCATGATCAGGATGTCGGGCTCGTGGAGCAGCACCTGCGCCATCCCGACCCGCTGCCGGTACCCCTTCGAGAGCTTGTGGATCGCCTTCTCGATGACAGCATCGAGATTGCACTGGTTCACCACCGTCTCGATGCGTGACGACAGCTTGCCGTTGGCCAGCCCCCTCGCTTCGCCGAAAAAGCGGAGCAGTTCCAGCGGCGTCATCTCCGGATAGAGGGGACCGTTCTCGGGCAGGTACCCGATCTTCGCCGCAGCCTCGATACGCCGGACCGCAATGTTCAGACCGGCTATCCTGGCCATCCCCTCGCTGGCCTGCAGGTAGCCGGTGAGGATCTTCAGGGTAGTGGACTTGCCGGCTCCGTTCGGCCCCAGGAACGCCGCGACCTGCCCCGTCGGAACCTCGAAAGAGACGTCCCGGATCGCGGCAAAGTTGCCGTAGAACTTACTGAGATGGACAGCCTCGATCGCGGCTGCATCCTTCACGTCTGTCATATGGTTTCGAAATCTGTGGTGAAATCCCAGTATCCGGCAGGGTCCTGCCCATCGCGCCGGGAGGCGCAGACACCAGCACCCAGCTTCTATCCAAATTAGCGCACCGCGCCTGGACCTTCAAGCTCCGGCTCGCGAGGCTCCCCCATCGCCGGTCCAGGGCGGTCGCCGACGGTCACGATGGTGCTCGAATCCGGTCGGGGCGAATCGGGCTCTTCCGCTGGAGAGGCCGGTGCCGATGGTTCGATCTCCACCGGCACCTAGGAATCCGCCAAGCGGAGCCCCCCCGAATGAGGCTACAATGGAAGCAATGACCAGACCATTGTTTTTGACGCTCGCCGCGCTCGTGATGACCCCGTGGACCGTCCAGGGAGAGGAGCCGCTGGGTACCGTGCGGGGAGAGGAGCCGCTGGCAACGCTCGACGGAGAGCCGATCCTGCAATCAGACCTGACGGTCACCCCGCAAAGGAGACAGCTCGAGCAGCAGATGTACGAGGAACAGCGAACGGCCCTGAACGCTGTGATCGCAAACCGAGTGCTGAACAAGGAAGCCGAGAAGAGGGGACTCACAACCAACGAGTTGATCGAAGCTGAGGTAGGACCCAAGGTCGGCCAACCGACGAATCGGGAGATTACCGAGTTCTACAACAGCCAGCAGCAGAGGATCAACAAGCCCCTCAAGGAGGTCCGCGATGAGATTGCCGGCGCCCTGATGCAGACGAAGGCTCGGAGCCACATGGCGGACTTCATACAGAGTCTCGTCGCCAACTCCGATTTGAAAATTCTCATCGAGCCGCCGCGGCTACCGGTCAACCTCGAGGAAGTTCGGGCGCACGGACCCGAGGACGCATCCGTAACCGTTGTCGAGTATGCGGACTTCCAGTGTCCGTACTGCCGAAGAGTCCAGCCGGTCCTGGCCATGTTGGCAGGCGAATACGAAGGCAGGGTTCGCTGGGTGTTCAAGGATATGCCTTTGGCGGAGGTCCACCCGGAAGCAACGCGGGCCGCCATTGCAGGCCAGTGCGCCGACGAGCAAGGGAAGTTCTGGGAACTCAAGGAGAAGCTCTTCGAGCAAGAGCTGTTCACGGACGGCATGTATGCCGAGGTCGCCAAGGAGATCGGCCTCAAGGAGAAGCCGTTGATGGAGTGCATGAACTCCGGCAAGCACGAAGCCGCTGTCCAAGCTGATTTCGCAGAGGCCCAGAGCTTCGGCCTGGACAGCACACCGTCCTTCCTGATCAATGGCATCCTGCTGACGGGTGTCCGGTCAGTCGAGGTTTTCCGCCAGCTCATCGACCGTGAACTCGGTGCCGATGTGCTCCCTTGAGATTGGGCCGGAACAACGACTGGCTTTGGCAGGCGGGGATCAGCGATGAAGGCACCGATTTCAAGAAGGATATTCCTCGGGGGGGGAGCAGGGGTTCTGGCCCAGGCTCAGCGCATCCCTCCGGCTGACCGCATCGCGGTCGGGATGATCGCAACCGGCTCTCGCTCCCACCAATTGCTCGAGGCCATCAAGCGCGTTGACGGCACGGAAATCACGGCCGTCTGCGACGCCTACAAGGGTCGGGTCGATCGGGCTGTGGAGCGCACGGAATCCCGCGCCCGGGCCGTTGCGAACTACAAGGAGATTCTAGCCGATCCCTCGATCGACGCGGTAACGATTGGAACGCCGGATCATTGGCACAAGCAGATGGTGGTCGAGGCCCTTGAGGCCGGCAAGGATGTCTACTGCGAGAAGCCGTTGACCTACACGATCGACGAGGGTCTCGAGATTGCAGCGGTCGCCGAGAGGACAGCCAAGATCGTGCAGGTCGGCAGCCAAGGAATCAGTGCCGACAACCAGAAGACGTTGCGGCAGTGGATCCGGTCCGGCAAGCTCGGCAAGGTCACGATGATCCGGGCCGCCTACAACCGAAACAGCAAGGGGGTGCCTGGGTCTATCCGATCCCGCCGGACGCCTCACCGGACACGGTCGATTGGGAGGCGTTTCTGGGGTCAGCCCCCCAGCGTGATTTCGACTTGGAGAGGTTCTTCCGCTGGCGCTGCTACAGGGAATACTCCGGCGGTATCGCAACCGACCTGTTCGTACACGCCTGCAACACCGTACACTTCGTGATGGACGCCGTGATGCCGGCAGAGGTCTTTGCGATGGGAGATCTCTACCGGTGGACCGCGAGCCGCAATGTGCCCGACACGCTCAATGCGGTTCTCCGCTACAAAGAGGGATTCACGGTGAACCTGAGTTCCACGTTCAACAGCACCGGCTCGAACAGCTACGTGTTCGAGGTGCTGGGCACGGAAGGTACTGCGTCCTTGGGCTTCACCGGCCTGACGTTCCACCCTGACCCAGGCTACGACAACAACTCCTGGATCGTCAGCGCGTGGCCGACCCGGCTCGAGAGCGAATATTACAGCACACCTGAGGGAATCGCCGAGAAGCGTCCCCCGGCCATCGAGGAGGAGATCTACAAGGGCGAAGGACCGCCCGCGACCGTGGCTCACTTCCAGGATTTCTTCTCAGCGGTCCGCAACCGCGGCGCGGTGGTGGAGGACGCATGGGTCGGGCATCATGCAGCGGCATGTGCACACCTGATCAACGCTTCGGTCGAGACCGGCTCGGTCGCTCGCTGGAACTTCCAGAAGCATCGGCAAGCCTAGAGGCTTCGGACGTGATTGGCCGGAGCCGACTCTTCAGCAAGGAGTAGCGTGATGAACCAGGCGGGGCTGGGGTGGTTGGCGTACGCCCTGATGACGGTCGGGTGCTGGGGCCTGTACGGCATCTTTCTCCATGGCGGCCAAATCGGGATGGCGGATCCCGCTAACGGCCGGTACAAGGCGTACCTGTTCGTCGGAATCGCATATTTCCTGGTCGCCGTTCTCGCGCCGCTGGCAGTCCTCGTCGTATCCGGTTCGGACTGGAGCTTTCCGGTGCGTGGGATGTCGTGGTCCCTGATTGCCGGAATCGTGGGCGCGGTCGGGGCGTTCGGGGTCCTGCTGGCGTTCGGCGCGAAGGGAACGCCGGCGGTCGTCATGTCGATTGTGTTCGCGGGGGCCCCGATCGTCAACGCGACCGTATCCATAGCCACCCATCCGCCCGCGGGAGGGGTTGGAAGCATCCGCTGGCAGTTCTTCGTCGGCATCGCCCTGGCGGCGTTGGGCGGATGTCTGGTGACCCTGTACAAGCCTAGCCCGGCACCACCCAAGGCCCCCCAATCACAGCACACCCCTCCTCCCGGCGTGGCGCATGCGGCAGAGATGCGGTAGCGGCTGCTCCACCAAGGGATCCACAGTCCGTGCCATGGCCAGGCAAGTCATACTCGATCGTCACCATCCACTGCTCTGGTCGAGATGAAATCTTGTCAGTTCATTCCGGATACACCGTTGGATTCGATCACATTCCTGCCAATCACCGGCAGTTGAACGGCTCCTGGCTCCCCCCGGACCGGTCGAACTGTCGGGCACTCGAAGACCGCAGGGACGTCCGGAAGCAATGCGGTGAGCGGCTTGGCGCAACGAGGCCGCGAGATTCGATTGCCAGACCCCGATCAAAGGAAGGGCCCGGGCCGACCGTCGAGGAGCGGAGGGTTCCGAACAGCATCCGTGCCGCGATCGGGCCCCTGGGGAAACCGGGGAAGAATGCCCGTGGGACAGTCGGGCTCAGCGGGGAGTGCCCAGAACAAACCGGGGACTTCCGCGTGGTCAATCCGAGTCCCAGGCCAGATCGACAGGCCGGAAGGACATGGAAGGCAACCCCGCGTCGATGTCAAGCTTCTGGCCACAATCCTGCACGGAACAATCCTTGCAGGCTCGGACAACCTCGATTCGGTGTCTGCGGCCTCGCCGCGGACCGGGCGATGACCGCGAAAGTTGAAGTCTTCTTGAGGGAGACTCCCGTCGCTCGAGAGTCAAGCGGGGCCGATGCGCCGTGCGTGGCGGCGGAATCGCGGGCAATCGCTGACACCTAGCCGTTGCTGCGGTATTCAGGTCCCATAGCCAATCGTGCCGACCACGACGCAACCCCAACCGTACGGCCCGCTGATCCGCGGCTTGGCCGGAGGTGCCATGATGGGGCTCGCCAACCTCGTTCCGGGAATCTCTGGCGGCACCATGCTGCTCGCTGCCGGAGTGTACCCGCAGTGTATAGACGCACTGGGGAATCTGGCCACTTTTCGGCCGGACAGGAAAGGCGTTGCGCTCTTGACCGCGGTGGCAGGTTGCGCGGTGGTCGTGATCCTGCTCCTCGCCGGACCCGTGCGGGACATGGTCGTGTCATACCGGTGGGCAATGTACAGCATCTTTCTCGGGGCGACCCTCGGCGGCGTACCGCCGCTATGCAGACTGATCGGCAGACCCGATCCGCTCTCGTGGGGCGGCGCAGCACTCGGACTCGCGACGATGGCGATCACCAGCTTCTCTCCGGCCAGTTCGGCCACTCCGGCATCGGGCGATTCGCTGACACTATTCGTCGCCGGCCTCGGCGCATTCGCAGCGATGATCCTTCCGGGCCTGTCGGGCGGGTACATTCTGTTGGTCAGCGGCCAGTACGTGACGATTCTCGCCGCGGTCGACGGGCTCAAGTCGGCCGTGTTCGGCAACGAAGGGGGCCGGTTGGATGTCCTGACCGGTTCAGTACAGGTGCTGATCCCGTTCGGCCTGGGCGGGCTGGTGGCGCTTGTCGGGGCCAGCAGCCTAGTCCGGCTCTTGCTAGTGAAGCAGCGGTCCCTGATGCTGGGATTCCTGCTCGGATTGCTGACCGGGGCGCTTCTCGGCCTTTGGCCGTTCGGCACGACCGCATCGGGGCTGCTCCTGCCGGACCTGTCCCAGGCTCTGGCCGCGATGGCTCTAGCCCTCGTCGGCTTTGTCGTTACCAATGCGGTCGCGCGCCTCGGCGGCACGGACCGGAATCCGTGACGGCTTGACTATGATGATTCCTGGTGAACGGTCGGGTTGTTGGCCCGGACCCTGTCGTCGAACGCAATGAAGGCACTGCAACTCGTAGCCCCCAAACGCCTGGAACTCGGCACCCTGCCGGATCCGCGGGACCCAGGACCCGGCGAAGTGCTCGTCCGGCTCCGCGCCACGGGAGTATGCGGCAGCGACATGCACTCCTTCAGCGAGGGCTCGATCGCCGGAACCGATGCCGTCTACCCGTCCGTGCTCGGCCACGAGCCATCGGGAGAGGTTGTCGAGACTGGGCGTAACGTGACGGACCTGCCCGCAGGCACCAAGGTCGCTGTCGAGCCGTTTGTCATTCGATCGGAGTGCGAGTTCACGCGCACCGGTCGGCAGAACCTAGCACTCAACCACGCGTTCATGGGGAAAGATTACCCCGGAGCCCTGCGAGAGTACGTGGTGATGCCCAGTCGCAATCTGGTGCCGATTCCCGACTCCATGAGTTTCGCCGACGCGGCATTCATCGAACCTCTGGCGGTGGTACTTCACACATTCCAACTGGCCGAATTCAGAATGGGCGAAACCGTGGCCGTGATCGGCACAGGACCGATCGGTCTCATCGCGGTGGCGGTGGCGAAACTGATCGGGGCCTCTGTCATCGTGGCCACCGACAGGCTGCCCCATCGATTGACCCGGGCGACCCAGCTCGGCGCTGTGGCCGCCGTGAACATAGGCAGGGACTCCCCAGTCGACGCCGTCATGGACCTGACGGGGTGCGGAGCCCATGTGGTCGTCGACGCGGCCGGAACCACGGAGTCGATCAATAGCGCGATCAGTTGCCTGAGGCCCGGCGGCCGCATGGTGCTCGTCGGGATTCCGTCAACGTCGGCGGTGTCCGTGAATTTCTGGACCGCGCTTGAGCGTGAAGCGCGGATCCATGTGCAAAAACGGTCGAACGGTAACGACCACGAAGCCCTGTACCTGCTGGAACGCGGCCTCATCCGCTCCGGGGACATCATCAGCCACCGGTTTCCACTAGAGCGCGGGCAGGAGGCGTTCGAGTTGTTCGCCGCTTATCGCGACGGCGTGATCAAACCGCTCATTCATTGGTAAGGGATTCTGCAAGACCCCGATTCTTCATCGAAATACAACGGTGGGGAAGAATGCCTTGGGAGTTGGCAGTTGAATTGCCAGGCTAGACTTGACGCTACACACGCTCGACTAATGCCATTGCCACCGGCAGCTGGGCTTAGGTCCGCAAGAGCCCTCTGCTTCTGATCGGCCAAAGAGGCCGTTGAGCGCGGTTGGTAGGCAAGCTGTCTGCGTCTTGCTGATCGCAGTGGACTGGGACCGACTGGAGGATGATCCGCGCCCGAAGGCCAGCGCCTGCGAGGTCTTCCGCCCTCGCAGCCACCGTTCCAGTTCCTGGCGTTGCGGGCCCGAAACGTGGGGGAATACTCGCGTAGGCTGATTCGCTATCACTGCCCCCCGAATCTGCAACGACGGTACCAGAACCCCGATCCGCTGTCAAGCCATTTATGACTCTGCACACAAGGTCGCCGGCATGCACACCAGGCAATTTCCTTGCTGGCGTTCCGCCGAATGGGCCAGATTCACCAGAATAGCTGGTCCCCCCATGACGAAACCCTGTATCCGTCCAGACAAGGGCAAGTCCATTTGATTCTCAATCAGCCGCAACTGATCCTGTGCGAACACCGCCTCGTCTGCCTGGCCTATCCAAACGCGCCGCTGGTCGCCAAAGGGACTTCCTCCGTGTTGCGATTGATGTAGTGTCCACTACTCATACACGTGGGTCGGTCCGCCGGAAAACCAGAAACCGCGGGCGGCTCAGCCACGCGGAGCACGCTGACGGCAGGCCGGCGCGGTCATGCCGCCGAAACGGCACGAGCGCGATTGTCCCATCGTGGTTATCGCAACCGCAACCGGACCGTTGGGGTCAGTTCAACCGCATAACGCGGCGAGAATGTACGGCCGGTCACGCAGGCACCCCCAATGCGGTCCACGCGGTAGCTCCGGTGCTGATCCCGGTCGACATTGTGTGCATGCAGGATGATATTGCCGTCGAGCGTACGGCGCATCGTGTACGGCTCGATTTGCCGGGTCGATCCCTGATAATCGAGGTCGACGCAAAGCCGGTTTGAAGCCGCGAACCGAATGACTTCGAGATGCGAGCGCGCGTCGCTGGATAGCGGCAGACGCTGCGTACGCTCCTGGATTAGCTCTTCACCTCCAGGGCCGGCAAAGGCAGCGAGAGTCTCGAGGACCGCATCGCCCTCAAGCCAGGCAAAGAAAGCGGGCAATGCTTCCCAAAACGCTTCGACCGGCGGCAGAGCCGGGAGCTGGTGTGCGAGCATCGTCCGCCACCCACCCTCGAGGTCGGACCGATGCGGCTCCATATCGGCGAACACGGGCATTGCGATTCCCTTGTAGGCGCATTTCTGGCCCAAAACATCGCGAAGGACGGCGACGTCCAGACGGGCATCCGCATTGCGAAATAAATTGATTACATCGTAAAGATCACGCGGCCTCGCGCGCTCAGAGAGCGCCCTCACCTTCTCGCCAAACGCTTCCGTGTAGGCATAGGAGTAAATGGCGATTCCGCCGTCGGGTTCGTCGCTGTACGGATGGAACACGGGCGACAGCTCGGCCGGTAGAACGGCGCATTCGTCGGCGGTCAGATCGAGTTTGATACGCGGTATGTTCTTGCCGCGGGGAGAAACCGGCCCCCGATATCCAATCCGTCCCTGACAGGACGGCTGGCCACGCGGATTTTGGTAGACATCGAACTGCTGTGCGTCGACTGGAATCTCGATGCCGGTCTCTTCGTAGACTCGTTCGCCAATCTCGGCGAATACGCCCTCAAGGAATCCGGCGCCGATGTGGGCGGGCTCCGTGAGAGTAAAATCGAGGTCTTCGGAGAAACGATAAGTCTCGAAGAAGCACTTCTTCAGGCAGGTTCCGCCCTTGAATATCCAGCTCTCGCGCAGTTCATCGTGACTATGGATGCCCCAAAGGAGCCAGCCGAGCAAATAGTCCTTTTCGACGACATGCGGGTTGAGCCCAAGCACGCTCGCAGCTTCGATGATTTCGCGTTTGTCGATCACGAGCCTGCCTCCCTCACCCAGCTTTCCGGCACCCACAGTCGCCACCGCGAGACGAGCTTCGTGGATTCCAGCGCCGAGTCGAGCCGAGCGTTGCCCTTGCTCAACCGCATGCGGCAATCCTCAGCCAGCGGATCTCCGCGCCGTTCGGACAGAAAACCGAGGCGCTTGAAGATGGCGCCGTTGCCCAGTGCCTCGGCATAGCCAATCAGCGCATCATTGTTGCGGTCCGGCCGCTTGAGGTAGGCGTCCACGCACTCGGCGACATGCTGGATTCCGCCGCCAAGACCCGGATCGTCGAGCATGTCCACGATAGTGCGGTGAACGTCGGAAACCTGGATTCTTGAGCGTCCGCGCCAGACCGTACGGGTGCCGAAGATCCGAGATTCTGGAATGTGATAGAGCGTAAACTGAGCGCCGTGGCGGACCTGGTGCTTTTCGCGCACGGTCTGCGCTGTCATCACAACGATATCGCGGAAAAGCTGTTCGGTAAGGTCCCAGTGCTCGGCAGTGGTCCGTCCACCGATATAGCCCGGCGCATAGAGAGCTGGGACGAGCACCCACGGATCGTCGAGAACATGTTCGCTTTCAAGCGAGTCCAGCGCAGCCGGGACATAGCGGCCCCGTCCGACGCGCCTCAACCAGCCCTGCGTCGTCCAGCGGGAGAGCAGCTTCGATGCCTCGGCACGATCGAGCGATAGAGTCCGCACAACATCGTCGATGCGGATCACATCCCCGGCCGCCTGTATGACCGAAACGAGCCTCTGCCGGCCGCGCGGTATGGATGGTTGGTCTACGATTTTATATACTCCAATGTCATTTTATCACGTTTCATGTGAAAATAGGACATTTGAGTGTATATACGATCAGGTGGCGAGTTAAGCAACAGCAGTATACTGTACAAGCGAGAATTCACGATGTTCGTGAATTCTTCTCATCGCAATTGGCTGAATTCAGAATGGGCGAAACCGTGGCCGTGATCGGCACAGGACCGATCGCGAGGTGGCGGTGGCGAACCTGATCGGGGCCTCTGTCATCGTGGCCGCCGACAGACTGCCCCATCGATTGACTTGGGCGACCCAGCTCGGCGCTGCGGCCGCCGTGGACATAGGCAGGGACTCCCCAGTCGACGCAGTCATGGACCTGACGGGGTGTGGAGCCCATGTGGTCGTCGATCCGGCCGGAAACAAGGAGTCGATCAATAGCGCGATCAGTTGCCTGAGGCCCGGCGGCCGCATGGTGCTCGTCGGGATTCCGTCAACGTCGGCGGTCTCCGTGAATTTCTGGAGCCGCGCTTCAACATGAAGCGCGGCTCCACGTGCAAAAACGGTCGAACGGTAACGACCACGAAGCCCTGCACCTGCTGGAACGCGGCCTCATCCGCTCCGGGGACATCATCAGCCACCAGTCTCCACTGGATCGTGGGCAGGAGGCGTTCGAGTTGTTCGCCGCCTGGAGCGCAACAGTTCATCGAACGGCACGATCACGTCCTGTCCGAGCTGAAGCCCAGCGATCTCGACCGCCGCTTGGATGGATTTGGGGGAGGCACTCCTGGATAGAGTCGTTGCCACGAGCCAGCCGCCGGGAAGCGGCTCAGAACGATTGCGTGTCGTGTCTGCCCTACCGGGATACAGCTCCTGCTGCGTACGAGCGAGGTAGCAATTCTTGCTACCTCGAGAGCGAGGATCACGTGCGCAGTGCTCAAGTAGCTGCGGATTGTCCTCGGCCAGCGTACGCAGGACAGTGACCATGGCCCGTTCGATCGACGTGACAGAATAACTCGTGCCTCTGATCGTCATCGTCGTCGACGTCTTCGACCGGCGGCCCCGTTTCCCTGGCACCGGTGCGATCTCGGGCTGGCCGAGGCCAAGCCGACCAGGGCCGGACTTAGCCGCTCCTTGTGGCCCCATGTCGTTAAGGAAGGCTGCGATGTCGTCGGCTTCTGGTGGAAACCCGACCTTTGATTCGACGGCCTTGAGCAGGAATTCAATTAGCGTGGCGTCCCTTTTCTGCACGAGTTCTCGCCAGACATCCGGTATGGCGGCTCTCGTTTGCGATCGTCGATTCAGACTGCGGTACTCGGTCCGAGCAGCCGCAAGAGACTCGCCGGACACGACTCTGTCGTGTGCGAGGTAATGCCGAAGGCTCTCAGCGGCTTCACCCGGAGACCGCTCATACAGGTCGAGCATGTAGACTCGCCGCTCCTCGTAGTTCCCCTGCTCAGCCGGCAGGTAGAAGCTCCATGTCCGACCGTCGGTCAGCACGACGAATGGCATGCCGCAGTGAAACGCATATTCCAGGGCTTGCTTCACAGCGCCTACCGCCCGGCCCAAATGCTTGACTTCAATGAAGATCGGTAACTGCCCAGGTACTTTGGGTCCCGGAGAAGGATCAGGAGGGGGAGGGGCGCTTGACTTTTGGGCGGAGAAGGCGTAGGATGAAGTCCTTTCCGGAAGTCGAGGCCGTAGTGAGCCAGCCGCAGGCTCAGGCCAAGCCGGAGCCGAGGCCGGGTCATGCAGGGGCAGCGCACCAAGAGCAAGTCCCGACTGCTGCACTGGCAGGCGGAGAGGACTCGTCTGCAGGCCAAGCTCGGTCAGGTGCAAGCCGAACTCACCCGCTGGCAGGCGAAAACCACCCAGTTGCAGACGGAGAACTCCCGCTTGCAGGCGAAGGACGCCCAGTGGCAGGCGAAAGAAGGCGAGTGGCAAGCCGAGCGAAAGCAGTGGCAAGCGAAAGAAGCCCAGTGGCAGGCCGAGCGAATGCAGTTGACGCAGCAGTTGGAGGCCGCGCAGGAGGAAGGGCAGCAGTCGCGGCGGAGCTTGGGCCTGAACAGCAGCAACAGCGGGAAACCCCCGTCGAGCGATGGGCTGGCGAAACCGCCGGCCAGCCAGCGGACCCGCAGCCAGCGGCGGCGCAGCGGCCGGCGCAGCGGGGGTCAGAAAGGGCACCGGGGCACGACGCTGCACCAGACGGACAACCCGGACCGGATTCAGGAGCACTTTCCGCAAGCCTGCGGCCGGTGCGGCAAAGCCCTGAGGCGGGCGGATGTGGACGGGGAGGCGAAGCGGCGGCAGGTCTTTGATCTCCCGGAACCCAAGCCGGAAGTGACCGAGCATCGGGCGTTGGCCTGTCGCTGCCGGCGCTGCGGGCTCTCGACCCGGGCCGCCTTTCCGGAGGACGTGACGGCCCCGGTCCAGTACGGGCCGCGCCTGGTGGCCACGGCGATCTACTTGCAGAACGCCCACTTCCTGCCCGAGGAGCGGCTGACCCAGCTCCTGCGGGACCTGTGCGGTGTGAGCCTGTGCCCCGGCACCCTGAACAACCTGCGCCGCCGGGCGGCGGAGGCCTGGGAGCCCTTCGTCGAGCGGATCCGGGAGCACCTCATCGGTTGCCCCGGGGTGAAGCACCTCGACGAGACCGGTTTCCGGGTGGCGGGACGGGGACAGTGGCTGCATGTACTGAGCAATCAGCTGCTGACCTACTACCGCATCAGTGAGAAGCGGGGCGGGGTGTTGGCGGGGCTGCGAGGGATCTTGGTGCACGATCACTGGGCTCCCTACTTCCAAGTGCCGGATGTGCTGCACGCACTGTGCAACGCCCA
Source organism: Bryobacterales bacterium (assembly GCA_965205085.1). Classification (GTDB taxonomy): domain Bacteria; phylum Acidobacteriota; class Terriglobia; order Bryobacterales; family UBA6623; genus VXMF01. The sequence continues at coordinate 1,145,133 of OZ242039.1, forward strand.
TCATTTGCGCGAGTTAGAGGCCCTGGTGAAGATCGACGGGGAAGCCTGGGCCGGGCGGATGCAGCGTTTTCTGCGGGCGGCCAAGCGGGTGGCGGAGTGGGCCCGCAAGCGGGGCGGGGTGGTGCCGCCCCAGCTGTTGAAGCGGATGGAGAGCCGCTATGACGAGTTGGTGCAGGAGGCCCTGGACTATCACAGCGGGCTGCCGCCGTTGCCGACCGGCCGGCGGGGCCGCCCGAAACGTCGGCCCGGCCATAATCTGGCCTTGCGGCTGGAACGGAGACGCGCCTGGGTGTTGCATTTCCTGTTCGATTTGAGTGTGCCGTTCACGAACAACTTGGGGGAGCGGGACTTGCGCATGATGAAGCTGCTGATGAAGATCTCGGGAGGGTTCCGTTCGCTGCAAGGGGCGCGGGAGTTCGTCACGCTGCGCAGTGTGCTGTCGACGGCGCGCAAGCAGGGGCTGAAGCCGATCGAGACCCTGATCGAGGGGCCGGCGGCCCTGCTGAAGCGGGTGGGCTTGGCCCCGAGCCTCCCGCCCAGCGGGCAGTAGACGGCCTGCGACGGCAGCCGGTCTCGCCACGCGCCACACGGTGCGCACGTCCCAACACAAGCCCTGCCAAAAAATGCGAACTCAGGCCGAGAACCTGGGTAGTTAGTGTCTGCCAGAAAACCCTTATTGGGCACGAGGTCTCGCTCGAAGGTGAAAACAATATCGATGACAAATGGTTGGATTAGGCCTGATTAGGTCCGTCTGAGTGCCTGTCACTTCACCTCAAGGCCGCATTTGCAGCCGTTCTGAGGGCTCTCAACCGCCGCTTTGGCCGATCAGACACAGCTCCCCCTGCCGGGCCGTGGCCCGGCTCCCGGCGGGGTGCCCGAAACCGCTTCAGGCCGCCAGGCTGCACTGGGCAGCCTCGCGGTCCGCTTGCAGCAGGACCCGTCCCAGGCGGTGCAGGTTGGCCCCCAACACCGCCAGCGCCACGGTGCGCTCGAAGCCTGCCTTGCCCATCGTCCGCACCCGGTCCAGTCCGTGATGCTCCAGATGATTGATCGCCGCCTCCACCGCCGAGTGCTGCCGCCGCGCCTTCCGAAACGACTCCTCGGCCTCCCGCTCCCGCTGGGCCGCGCTCAACTTGCCCTTCGCCGGTAGCGCATTCAGATCCAGCAGCTTGTCCAGCTTGATCCGATTCTCCGGACTGTGAAAGTTGCGGTCAAAACTGCACGCCCGCAAGTCCGGGAACAGCTCCTGCGTCTCCTCGATAATCGGCTCCGCGATGTCCACGTCGCCGCCTTCCCACAGCACCTTGTGGTGCAGCAGAAACTGGTGCTGGTCCTCGACCACGCAGACCGGCACTCCCAGCTCCACCGGACAGCCGGCCTTGCCCTTCGAGATCCAGCGCGTGTGCGGCTCAAAGATCGAGAACACCTTCTCCTCCTGCGGAATCTTCTCGCCTTCCAGCAGCCGCCGCTCGGACTGGTCGATCTGACGCTCTGCATGGGCAATCAAGTCCTTGATTTGCTGGATCCTGGACTTCTTCATTCCTGCCTCCTCCAAGGCCTTCAGACTGCTCTTGGCGCGGCTGACCAAGTCCTTGCAGGTGCGCAGATAGGCCACCACCCGGGGACGCGTGGCCCGGCGCGTCTGCCGCACCGCATGGAACAGTGAGCGCACCTTGCGGGCCTGCTTCTGCCACTGCCGCCAGCCCGTCACGCCGTGCGGACCGGCCTGCCGCCCCAGACACTTCAGCAAACATCGCATCGCATCCCACAACAGCGAGACGTCGGTCGGATAGTGCACGTCGGTCTCGGCCACGAACGAGTCACACCGCCCGCGCAAGGCCTCACCCGCGCTGTGCTCCAGCACCGTGTGGCCCTCCTGCACCAGAACCTTGTTGATCGCTCCCAGCAACTCCGGCGTCAGCAGGGAGACATTGTCGAGCAGGCGCTGATGCTTGTAGCGGGTCTCGTCGAACACGCCGTGGCCCAGCATCTGGCGCACCTGGTCGTGGTGATTGGCCAGGTTGCGGAGCCGGTCGAAGTCCAGGTTGAGACCCTCCTTGAGCAGCCCCAGCACCAGAATCTGCCACAGGTCCAGCCCCGGTCGTCCGACCCCCCGCTTGACGTGGGCCAGCAAGTGCTTCTCCAGCAGGCCCATCACCTGGGTGTAGACCGCCGGCGTACAGAACAGATGCTGCAACCCGCGCAGGACGGCCGTCGTGTCGTCGCGACAATCGAGTTCGATCTCCATCTTCTCGATCGACACCTGACCGATCTGCAGTTGTCGTTGGTGAATTTCGCGCATCAGGATTTTCCCGTCCTCTGAAGATGGGCCGTTTCTGGCCCGATTCAGCCCCCAAGCGCCTGAAAACCGCTTTCTTGGGGCCGTCAAATCACTATTATACCACTGATATCAAAAGATTTCTAGGGTTTTCGGGCAGACACTAGTTACATCGAATCAACCGTATCGGTAAGCAACTAAAGGTTCTCTGTGTGGGAACTTCCTGCCGGAATCGGCGGACTCAGGAACCGCGTCCGCCAGCGTAGAGGACAACGGAACGCATAGAGCCTCGATGGCGACAGACTGATCGCCGTTCGCGTCCAGTTGCCCGTCTCTCCTCCCTGTGCACAGGGGCAAAGTGCCCTCTCCACCGCACGCTGGCGGCGAAGTGCATTGCAGAAAGACTTCCATCTGGGCCGAGGAGATGGAACCTTGGTCATCCACGCAATGGAACTGACCAAAACCACTTTCGGATGCGCGAGGCAAACGCAAGGCCATTGCCCGAACCTGCTGTCAGGTGCCGTCGTCAATGAAGATGACAGGTACGAGGAACTCCTTGGGGAACTGGTGCCAGGCCTGGTTCCGAATCCGGAGCCATTCTACAGGGAGGTGCTCTCGCTAGCCCCAGTCGATGCCCGCATTGGCGAGATCGTGCCGTCTGGCGAACAGTCAGACCATCTCTTTCCGGTCCTTGTCATGTGTTCGGATGCCGCTGCGGCTGGAGCCAGGCAGCAGCCCGCATTGTGCGGGCTCCAGACTTGGCCCGGTGCCTGCCTCACGATCTAGGCTGGGGGCTCCACGGGGCCGGGCACCCTCTGGCCCCTCGGGAGGGCGCTGGTCAAGAGCCAAAGGGGGGCATGGAGCGCGGCGCAGACCGCTCCAACCTGTGGCATGCAAGCAGCGCGGTCAGTGGGTAACGTGGGGGACGCGGATGCCCCGGCGCGCAGACCTCATGGCGCAGCGATGCGATACGAGTGCGCTGTCAGATTCTGACGTTGGATGGGACATTCAAGGAGTTGGCTCACCAAGGTGGCCCATCTCGAGAGTGATCGGATGCGGTCTCCCGCCGACTCGCAGCGACCCTCGGGCCTGCGGGCCACTCCATGTCGGATGGCTTGAGCGGACCTGTGATAGAGTACAGCGTATGGATGCACAGTGGGTAGGCGTTACCCTGACAGCCGCTACAGTCCTTGTCTCCGTCGTGGTGCTCATTCGGTCTGGCCTCGCACAGCTTCGTGGGGAGATTCAGGCTTTGGCCAAGCAGACTCGCGAGGACATCCAGCAGACTCGCGACGATATCGAGGCTCTGGCCAAGCGGACTCACGACGATATCGAGGCCTTGGCCAACCGGACTCGCGAGGACATCCAGCAGACTCGCGACGATATCGAGATTCTGGCCAAGCAGACTCGCGACGATATCGAGATTCTGGCCAAGCAGACTCGCGACGATATCGAGGCTCTGGCCAACCGGACTCACGACGATATCGAGGCTCTGGCCAACCGGACTCGCGAGGACATCCAGCGGACTCAAGACGATATCCAAAGTCTGGCCAAGCAGACTCGCGACGATATCCAGCGTTTGGCAACCCAGAATCGGGAGGACTACGGTAGGCTCTCCGCCAAGGTTGCAGAAACGGCTGAGCGGACAGCGAGAATAGAAGCGGTCCTAATTCTGCATCTGGACACGGGACGGCAAGCGAAGGCGTCTCAAGCAACCCCCCGCGAGTTCGAGCAGCGACTCGAAACACTCGTACAGCCAACGACGGCAGACCAAGGGGTCTCCCCCGAACCCGAATAGGGGCAGCCACGGCGGTCGCAGAGCCAAGCGAAGGCGAGCGGGCACGTCACACCCTCGCAGGAGACGGATGGCAGGTCGACGAGCATCAGGGGGCCTTCTTTCAGGTGCTGGGCGGGAAGGTGCCGCCCGATGCGGTCCTGCGCTGGAGCAACCAGTCCGTGGCCGGATCGGGTTCCCGTGCTTCCGCTTCCTCGATACCGAGCTCTTCGCTAAAGGGGTGGGCCCGGGTCTCGCTGGGCAGGGAGCGTGCGGGGACGAGCTTCGAGCGGGGGCCAGGATGCGTGAGGCCCTCGACGAGCGGGCAAGGCCACCTCGAGAGGTCAGCGAGGTTGAATTTCTTGACCTTGTCTTGGTGGCGGAAGGACTCGCGGAGCAGGACGGCGGGAGGAGACAGCCGGTTGGTCAGGCATTCGATGTACATGGCTAAGATCGTCGCTAGAGCATGATTCGAAGTCGATACCATTCCACAATGCAGCCTCTAGAATCGTGTAGTGGACTCGGGCCGAGAACTTGGGCAGTTACGAAGATCGCGGGCTTCGAGGGTGGGTGGCACAACGCGAAGTCGGCTCGTCCTTCGCCGGTCTGGAATTCGGGCCAAACGGCGGTGGTGTCGTACGTATCCCAACCCAGTTCACGGAGCACCCGAAGGACAATGCCCTGCGAGATCGCCTGCTCATTCGGAAATTGGTTATCGTGCAATGCTGATGCTATTCCGGCGAGTGTGGTATCGAGCGACATAACTGTAGCCACATATGATCGTCGCATGATATTGATATCAAGGCTGGATCCCGCAGGGAGTTCGTATCTGCCAGCCCCCAGATCAAGAGGTCCAGCCCGGCGTTGCAAACAATACAGGCATCAGCTGTTTGGACAGGCCGCTGCAGAACCGCACTGCCGGAGTCGCCTTGGAACACGCGCCGGCAGGATTCAGCCGTGGAAGCGGCAATCCATCATCTGGAGCATCACGGTCTGGACCAAGTGCGGACGATGGGCAAGGCCAGCTTCGAGCGCAAAGTGGCGCTGGCGGTGTTGGGGGCCAACCTACACCGCTTGGGGCGGGTCCTGCTGCAAGCGGACCGCCAAGCCGCCTAGTGTAACCTGGCGGCCTGAAGCGGTTCCAGGCCACTCCGCCCGCAGCCGGGTCACGGCCCGACAGGGGCTGTTGTGTCTGGTCGGCCAAGGCAACTGCTGAGTGCTATCAAGACCCGGTGCTCAGGCGCCGTCGAGGCAAGATGGCAGACATTCAGGCGGTCCTCATCGAAACATCTATTGTCCATATGGTTTTCACTTCTGAGCGAGCCCTTATTCCTGAGCGAGGGTTTTCTGGCAGACACTAGTTGTGTGCGATGAACCAATACCCGGTGGCGGAATCTGTTGGACACACCTTCAGGAGTGGCCTGGCGAAACCCCGGGCCAGTGATGCTTACCTGAACCTTCATTCGTAATTTATCTCATTGAATTGATGGACTTTTGTCGTATCTTACCAACGCATGCCTGGCGCATTCGGGCAGCATCCTATGCAAAGCCCGCGGGCTACGATCGGATGGGGCCGACTCTGGAAGAGCAGGAGCGCCAGATGCACTGCCGGCGGCTGCCCTACACTAGGGGATATGCAACCCATCGTTTCTCGACGCCTCTTCACAGCATCTGCTGCTGCAGTTCCGGCACTGCTGTCTGCCCAATCTGTCCGCAACAAGGTCCAGATCGGATGGGTGGGGATGGGTAACCGCGGCGGCCGCCACATCCGAACCATGATGAAGGTGGCGAAGGACGACGCGACAATCAAGGCGATCTGCGATACTTTCGCTCCCCGTCTGGCCAAGACCAAGGACGATGTCATCAGCGATCAGGGTACGGCTCCGGATACGTACAACGACTACTACAAGATGATCGCGGACCCCTCCATCGACGCAGTTGTGATCATGACCCCCGAGCACCTGCATCGGGACATGGCGATCGCCGCTCTCGAGGCGGGAAAGCATGTCTATTGCGAGAAGCCGCTGTCGCACACTATCGAGGAAGGCTTCGAGATCCTGGAGGCGGTCGAGAAGAGCGGGAAGCTGTTCCAGGTCGGAACCCAGCGGCGCAGTTCGCGACTCTACCAGAAGGCGAAGGAGATTTACGAGTCCGGCGTCCTGGGGAAGGTCGTCTACGCTCGCGCCTTCTGGTACCGCAACAGCCCGCTGACCTCGCCGGCTTGGCGTTACACGATTCCTGATGAGGCCGAACCGACGAATACCGATTACGAGAAATTCCTCGGCCCTGCCCGAGCAACCTCATTCAACAAGCAGCGGTACTTCCAGTGGCGCCTGTATTGGGACTATTCGGGAGGCATCTCGACCGACTTGCTGGTCCATCAGACAGACGCCATCCATATGATCACGGGCCGACACTACTGCGACTCGGTGACCTGCAACGGCGGCATCCATTACTGGACCCAGGACGACCGCGAGGTACCCGACACCGTCTCCGCTGCGTTCGAGTACGACGACCACTTCCACATCAACTACAGCGCCGCGTTCAGCACCTCGCACTACGGGTACGGAGAGCAACTCTGCGGCAGCGAGGGTGTGATGGAGATCATGGGTCTGCGCTACCTCAACGTATATCCCGAACAGGCTCGGGGCTTGTCCGAAACAGTCACCTCACGACCCGAGATGCACTTCGACGCCCGGTCGGATTTCAACGAGACCAACTCGACCAACGACCACCTGAAGAACTTCATCGATGCGATCGCACACGGTGCCGAACTGAACTGTCCGGCACAGCTCGGTCACGAGGCGGCCGTCACTGGCCACCTGGCCACGATCGCACTGCGATCGAACAAGAAGGTCTATTGGAATCAGGCCGAAGGATCCCATCACTTCGGATAACGGGTCACAGTTTTGCCTTCGGTTGCCGAGCCACGAGGGATCATTCAGGCATCGCATCAGGCTGGGGAGACGTAGGGTGCCGAAGGCTCCAGATAGCGAGAGGCAGCCGGCATTGGCTGTGTGCTGGGGGCGCTGCATTGTGTGGAGCCTGTGACCCGGCCAGAATCGAGACTGATCGTGCGCAGTCCATGGCGTCACTGCGTCGCTAGACTATGAGCATGATCCAGTTGCCCGCCCTCCGATGGGGCCAGCCGTACGAGAGTCTGGATTCGGTCGAGACTGTGCATTTCGACACCGGCGAGCCCGTCGCCCGGGTGAGCAGTGTGCTCTCGGCCATGGTCCGGCACGATCTCAAGCACGCCCCTCGGGCGCGGGCGGCGCTGCGCTCGATCCCCCCTCACGTGCTCGTCGAACGGATCAGACGCGCAGGCGAACTGTTCATGCAAGCCGAATTGCCGCTCGGAGCGGGCAGCCAGACGCCGTCCGAGTTCGTGCACCAACAGTCGTCGACGACCGGACTGCCGGAATCGATGTGTCGAGCAAACATGGAGAAGCTGGCATTCGTCTGCCGCGAGATCGGCAACATCCTCGACTCCCTTACCCGCGGGCTCGATTTGAACATCCTGTCCAGGGGTTACGGACGCGATTCGTCAAGACGCACACTTAGCTATCAGGCCCAGGCCGATGTCGTTGGGGCCGTGCTCCCGAGCAATTCGCCGGGAGTCCACACCCTTTGGATTCCTGCCATTCCGCTGCAGGTTGGCCTCTGCCTGAAGCCCGGTTCACAGGAGCCCTGGACACCCTACCGGATGGCAGTGGCGATGATCGAAGCCGGGATTCCCGGGGAGTCGGTCGCGGTGTACCACGGCGGCCATGACGTTGGCCAGGCAGTGATCCAGCGCTGCGGGCGTTCGCTCGTTTTTGGCGGCCAGTCGACGATGGACCTGTACGCAGCCAACCCTGGGGTCCAGGTTCATGGCCCAGGGTACAGCAAGATCCTGATCGCCGACGACGCGGTCGACAACTGGCAGGACTATCTGGACGTCATGACCGACAGCGTGTTTCTGAACAGTGGCCGGAGTTGCATCAACGCCTCTTCCATATGGGTTCCCCGCCACGGCCGCATGATCGCTGAGGCCTTGGCCGAACGGCTTGCCGACGTCCGCCCGAGAGATCCAAGGGATCCTGAAGCTTCGCTGGCCGCCTTCACTGTGGCCGGGGTCGCAGAGGCTGTCTCGGGCATGATTGACGGGGCGCTCGCCACTGGCGGAGCCACCGACATCACCGCCGAGTTCCGATCCGAATCGCGTGCGATCACGAGGGAGCACTGCTCGTACTTGCTACCGACAGTCGTGCATTGCACCTCGCCGGAGCACTCTCTCGCCAACAAGGAGTTCATGTTCCCGTTCGTAAGTGTCGTTGAGTGTGAAGAGAGGGAGATGCTCAGTCGGATTGGTCCCACCCTGGTATGCACGGGAATCGGCGACTCTCCGCAGTTCCGCGACCGCCTGCTTGCGTGCCCGTCGATCGACCGGCTCAACCTGGGAGCGATTCCAACGACCAAGCTAGATTGGCTCCAGCCGCACGAGGGGAATATCGTGGAGTGGCTCTATCAACCGAGATCGTTCCAACTGCTCGCCTCATAAGTGCCGATTCGTGCCCGTAGGCCATGCGCCCTGGAAGCCGGCCTTGCCGAAGAAGGCGATCCTGCCCGCAGGGGCCTCGCTCATGCGTGATTCTGGCGTTTCCAAGCCGGGGTCACTGTCGATTCCGGACCGCCTCGTTCATGTGGCCGCTCTCGGGGTGCTGGGTCTGCTCCGAGCCCTGCCCGCCCCATTGGCTCTGCGTGCGGCGCATTTGCTCGGTCGCGCTTCCGGAGGTTTGATTCGGAAGTGGGGCCAGACAGCCGAAGCCAACCTGCGAATGGCGCTCCCGGAACTGTCGCGTTCCGAGCGCAAGGAGTTGATCCGGGGAGTGTTTCGGAACCTCGGCAGGGTAGTCCTTGCCTTGGCGAAGGTACCCCACTGGTCACCGGAGCAGGTTCGCCGGCGCATCGACTTTGAGGGACTCGAGCACTTTCGCGCAGGGCTCGCCCGTGGTCGTGGCGTACTGCTGCTAACCGCCCATCTCGGAAACTGGGAATTGGGCGCGCTTGCACATGGTGCGGTCGAGGGCCCCATCCACGTGATGGTACGGCCCCTCGACAACCGGTTGGTCGACCGTACTGTGGAGCGTCTGCGTCAAGCGCATGGGAATCGGGTCATTCGCAAACGCGCTGCCGCACGGGAAGTCCTCAGGGTACTCCAGGCGAACGGAACGGTTGGAGTTCTCGCCGACCAGAGTGCCGCGGAGGGGGAGGCGGTGTTCGTGGAGTTCTTCGGGATCAAGGCAGCCACCAACAAGGGATTCGCGCAGTTGGCCCTCCGGTCGGGGGCCGCCGTAATTCCGGCGGTCGCATGGTGGAATCCATCTTCGGGGCGCCATGTGGTTGAGTACGGGCCGAGGATCGAACTCACCACTACGAACGATGTCGACCGGGATATACAGGTAAGCACACAGAGACTCCAGACCGCACTCGAAGACAGAGTCCGCCGGCATCCGGACCAATGGCTCTGGATTCACCGGCGATGGAAGACCACACTTCGCTGACCCCTCGACTCTCTGTTGGACTCCGCCATAGCAGGAGCCTTCGGCGGTCGCTTCGCAAGTAGATGCCTAGAGCGCTACCCGGTAGCGATTCTCGGTCCTCCGGCCCTGAGGTAGCGCTACGCGACTGGGATCTGTCATCATGCGCCGGATGGCGCGTACCTGGATATCGCACAGGTTCTGATTAGTACGTTGCGCTCGACCGGCAAATCCCTCGGTCGGGTTCACGAAGGTCATGCTGGACCCGGTCTGCTGAACGCTCGGGACCGACTCGCAGATCGCCTGGGAACTGCGGCCTGGCCGTTCTCCAGACCATTGCAATGTCGTTCTCCCACAGGAACTCCGTCCTCGGGCGATGCTCGGGTCAACGAACTTGCGTTGGCAGCGGGCAACAGCTACCGCGGCGGTCGGGCAGTCACCGTCAGTTTCCGATACGTTGTCCGACGTTGTGGCAGTTGAGTGTCGGGGCTGGAGCCACAGCGGGACCCGCAAAGCGTCGCCGGAGGAGCCCGCGCGGGACACCCGGTTCTTGGGTCTTCGAGGAGTGCATCGATAAACCCAGGATCGACCCGTATATCGCGGGGAGTGGTGGATGTTCACTGTGACCTCGGCTCCGTTGAGCTGACAGTCTCCAATGACCGGGCACAGCGGCACCTGCGCACCTGTAGACTCGATATAGATATACTGGTTGCCGGCGAATGTCTTATCTTGCATCTACCTGCGAGGGCGGAATCCACTGCCGTGTTGCGCCCGCCCCGCTTAAGGCAGTGGTCTGGGCACTCCTTCTGTCGTTTCTCGTGTGCTCCGTCGCCAGCGGGCAGCGAACTGGAGCACCTGCCCCGGACCGCAGCAAGGCTTACTATCATTTCGCACTTGGCCATTTGTACCACCAGTTCGCGCAGCAGTTCGTCAATGAGAAGGGCGAGTTCGGCAAGCGGGCCATCGCGGAATACCTCACCGCACTGGAGCACGACCCGGGCTCGACCGTGATCCGGATCGAGTTGATCAATCTCCACGCCGGGCTGGGCCAACTCGCTGAGGCAGTGGAGATTGCGGAGTGGATCCTGGAAACGGATACCGACAATCTCGAAGTTCGCCGGCTGTTGGGAAACATCTTTCGATTGTTCGCAACGCGGGACCGCCGGGGAGTAAATGCGGAACTGCTCGCCAAGGCCGTTCTGCAGTTCGAGCGCATCGTCGAAATCGAGCCGGACAACTTCGAGAACCATGTCAAGTTGGGAATCCTGTACCGGTCTGCGGGACAAGCGGACAAGGCGGAGAAGGCATTCCGGCGAGCCGTCGAACTGGACCCGGCGCAGGCGGAAGCGCAGGTGAATCTGGCCTATCTGCTTCTCGAGTCCCGGAACTTCGATGAAGCGATCAGCGCCCTCGAGCAAATCGTGGCGAGCGATGACTCCAATCACCGCTACGCAACTGCCCTTGCCGACGCGTACCAACAGGTCGGGCGTTTTCATGACGCGGCCCGCCAGTTCGAGAAGCTGTTGGCGGAAGGCAGGAACACCTTGGAGTTGCGCCGAAGGCTGGCCGACAACCTTTACTATTCGGAGCAGCTGGACGAGGCGCTGGAACAGTACCAGATTCTTGCCCAGACGGATTCCGAGAACCCCGAGTTCCGCTTTCGCATCGCCCGCATCCACGCGTATCGCGGGGATTTCGACAAGGCTTGGGCAGCGCTCGAACAGGCGCGGCTCCTGGATAGCGATTCACTGGATTTGCAGTTCGAGACATTGGGACTGCTCGAAGCGGAAGGCAGGAAGCACGAGGCTGTCACCCAAGCGACCGCCTTGCTCGAAAAGACTAGAAAGAAGGAATACAGTCCGAGCGAACGCAATGCCCGGACGAATCTGACTATGCGCCTTGGACGGCTGCAGCGGCAGCTGGATTCCACACAGGACGCCATTACCACGTTCCAGAGCATCCTAGATTCCGACCCGAGTGCAGGTCATCAAGCCACAGCGCAAATCGTCGAGACCTGGCGCCAGGCAGGGAACTTCGCTCGTGCCGAGAGAGAGGCGCGAAACGCAGTCGAAGGATCGGAGAACGATCCTGTGCTGGCAGACATGCTTGCCAGAGTCCTCTCTGATCGAGGAAAGACGCGGGAAGCGATCAAGGTCATCGAACGGACAATCAAGGACGGCAAGCCCGACATCACCGTACTGCTAGCCATGGCGCGGGTTTACGTCCAAGGCCGCCATTTCGACAGGGCGGCAGAACACATCGACCAGGCTGACGGGCTCGCCGATTCGGACGAGGACCGGATCGAAGTCCTTTTCGCCTACGGATCGATGTACGAGCGAGCGAAGCTGTTCGAACAGTCCGAGGCCAGCTTCCGGGAACTCCTCAAGATCGATCCCGACAACTCGACTGCCCTCAACTACCTGGGCTACATGTTTGCCGACCGCGGGGTACACCTCGACGAGGCCCATGAACTGATTCAGAGGGCCTTGGATCTCGAGCCTGGCAATGGTGCCTATCTCGACAGTCTAGGGTGGCTCTACTACCGTCAGGAGAAGTTCGATCTGGCTGCAGACTACCTTGAGCGATCCCTCAAACAGTTCGGTCAAGATCCTGTGGTTCATAGCCACTTGGGGGACGTGTACTTCAAGCAAGGACGCATCGCGGATGCCCGGAAGCACTGGAATCTGGCACTTGAGGCATGGAATCGGTCCGCACCTGCGGATCGCGACTCCGAAGAGATGGAGGAACTGCGACGGAAGCTGGCAGAATCGGAGTTGTCTTCCGTCGAGAGTCCAGACGGGAAGAAGCGTCAGGAGCCGGTCAAGCGCTGACCGCGCACACGCAGCAATCGCCGCATGCAGTGCGGGCCGGCTTGTCTGCAAGGAGAGAACTTGTGAGAATCTTCATAGACAGTGCCAATCTGGACGAGATCCGGAAAGCCGCGGAGTACGGCGTCATCGACGGCGTTACCACGAACCCTTCACTGATCGCCAAGGAGGGCCACGACCACCACGACCAGATTCGCGCCATCTGTGGAATCCTGGACGGTGATGTCAGTGCCGAAGTTGTGGCGACAGACGTCGATGGAATGGTGGCGGAGGGGCGTGAGCTCGCGAAGATCCACGATTCGGTCATAGTTAGTGTCTGCCCGAAAACCCTGGAAATCTTTTGATATCAGTGGTATAATGGTGATTTGACGGCCCCAAGAATGCGGTTTGCAGGCGCTTGGGGGCCGAATCGGGCCAGAAACGGCCCATCTTCGGAGAACGGGAAAGCCCTGATGCGCGAAATTCACCAACGACAATTGCAGATCGGTCAGGTGTCAATCGAGAAGATGGAGATCGAACTCGATTGCCGCGACGACACGACGGCGGTGCTGCGCGGTTTGCAGCATCTGTTCTGTACGCCGGCGGTCTACACGCAGGTGATGGGCCTGCTGGAGAAGCACTTGCTGGCCAACGTCAAGCGGGGGGTCGGACGACCGGGGCTGGACCTGTGGCAGATTCTGGTGCTGGGGCTGCTCAAGGAGGGTCTCAACCTGGACTTCGACCGACTCCGCAACTTGGCCAATCACCACGACCAGGTGCGCCAGATGCTGGGCCACGGCGTGTTCGACGAGACCCGCTACAAGCATCAGCGCCTGCTCGACAATGTCTCCCTGCTGACGCCGGAGTTGCTGGGAGCGATCAACAAGGTTCTGGTGCAGGAGGGCCACACGGTGCTGGAGCACAGCGCGGGTGAGGCCTTGCGCGGGCGGTGTGACTCGTTCGTGGCCGAGACCGACGTGCACTATCCGACCGACGTCTCGCTGTTGTGGGATGCGATGCGATGTTTGCTGAAGTGTCTGGGGCGGCAGGCCGGCGCGTACGGCGTGACGGGCTGGCGGCAGTGGCAGAAGCAGGCCCGCAAGGTGCGCTCACTGTTCCATGCGGTGCGGCAGACGCGCCGGGCCACGCGTCCCCGGGTGGTGGCCTACCTGCGCACCTGCAAGGACTTGGTCAGCCGTGCCACGAGCACTCTGAAGGCCCTGGAGGAGGCGGGCATGGCGAAGTCTAGGATGCAGCAAATCAAGGACTGGATTGCCCATGCCGAGCGTCAGATCGACCAGTCCGAGCGGCGGCTGCTGGAAGGCGAGAAGATTCCGCAGGAGGAGAAGGTGTTCTCGATCTTCGAGCCGCACACGCGCTGGATCTCGAAGGGCAAGGCCGGCTGTCCGGTGGAGCTGGGCGTGCCGGTCTGCGTAGTCGAGGACCAGCACCAGTTTTTGCTGCACCACAAGGTGTTGTGGGAAGGCGGCGACGTAGACATCGCGGAGCCGATCATCGAGGAGACGCAGGAGTTGTTCCCGGACTTGCGGGCGTGCAGCTTTGACCGCAACTTTCACAGTCCGGAGAATCGCGTCAAGCTGGACAAACTGCTGGACCTGAACGCGCTGCCGGCGAAGGGCAAGTTGAGCGCAGCGCAGCGGGAGCGGGAGGCCGAGGAGTCGTTTCGGCAGGCGCGGCGGCAGCACTCAGCGGTAGAGGCGGCGATCCATCATCTGGAGCATCACGGACTGGACCGGGTGCGGACGATGGGCAAGGCGGGCTTCGAGCGCACCGTAGCGCTGGCGGTGTTGGGGGCGCACCTGCACCGCCTGGGGCGGGTCCTGCTGCAAGCGGACCGCGAGGCTGCCCAGTGCAGCCTGGCGGCCTGAAGCGGTTCCGGGACACCCCGCCGGGAGCCGGGCCAGGGCCCGGCAGGGGGAGCTGTGTCGGATCGGCCAAAGCGGCGGTTGAGAGCCCTCAGAACGGCTGCAAATGCGGCCTTAAGGTGAAGTGACAGGCACTCAGGCGGACCCAATCAGGCCTAATCCAACCATTTGTCATCGATATTGTTTTCACCTTCGAGCGAGACCTCGTGCCCAAAAAGGGTTTTCTGGCAGACACTAGTTAAAGTCCCCTTGATCCGAGACGGCATCAAGGCGGTATCCAAGCTCGCCAGCGAAGGGATCTTGACAAACGCCACCCTGTGTTTCTCGCCTGTACAGGCGTTGCTGGCGGCGAAGGCCGGTGCATACCTGGTCAGCCCGTTCATCGGTAGGCTGGACGACATTTCCCACGACGGCATCGAACTGATTCAGGAGATCGTCGCCATCTTCGAGAACTATAACTACCCGGCCGAGGTGTTGGCCGCTTCAGCACGAGGGCCCCTGCATGTCAAGGAGGCCGCCCTTGCCGGGGCGCATGTTTGTACTCTTCCATACAAGGTGCTTGATCAGATGTTCAATCACCCCTTGACGGATATCGGCTTGGAGAAGTTTCTGGCGGATCACCGCCGCTCGGTTGCTGCAACCGTCTAGCACGGTCAGGTGGAGAGGGTAGAACCTGTTGTCTAGCCGGCCCGCCAATGCCGACCTTCCGACGAATGTCCGTCGGAAGGTTATGCTCGGGCTGTTCCTGCTTTCCGTCGTTACGTACCTGGACCGGGTTTGCATCAACTCGGCGGGTCCGGAGATGCAGCGGGCTCTGGCGCTCTCGAACGCTCAGTGGGGCATGGTGCTGGCCTCGTTTCTGGCGGCTTACGGCATCTTCGAGGTTCCCGGTGGATGGCTTGGAGACCGTTTCGGCCCTCGGCTGATTCTGACAAGGATCGTCGTCTGGTGGTCGGCCTTCACCGCCTTGACCGGTGTGGTCCGCAGCTACGGGCAACTGGTGGTGGTTCGGGCACTTTTTGGAGCCGGAGAGGCCGGGGCCTATCCGAATTCGTCGTGCGTTGTTTCCCGGTGGTTCCCGCCGCAACAACGGGCCCGGGCCCAAGGCATGGTCTTTCTCGCATCCCGCCTTGGCGGAGCGCTCTCGCCACTGCTCGTCCTGCCGCTGATCGCGAACTGGGGCTGGCGCAGTGTGTTCTTCGTCTTCAGCGGGTTGGGAGTCTTCTGGGCTGTTTGGTGGTGGCGTTTCTTCCGGGACTACCCGGCTGACCATCCGGACGTCAACGACGCAGAAATTGCACGAATCGGGACACCCCAGGAGAGACGCCCCGACATCCCCGTCGGACGTATCCTCGGAAGCTGGAACTTCTGGGCCATTCTGGGCATGTACCACTTCTTCTGCTACGCATCGAACTGGTATCTGTTCTGGACCGCAAGCTATCTCTCATCGCAGAAAGGATGGGAGAGTTCCGAACTGGCAGCGTATACCGCCCTGCCCTTCCTGCTGGCTGCCGCCGCAAACTGGATGAGCGGATCCCTGAGCGATCAACTGGTCAGCAGAATCGGTTTGGTCTGGGGTCGCCGGATCGTCGGCATGGCCGGGGTCGGCACAGCCGGATTCTTGATCCTGCTCTCCCTGATCATCGAGAATCGCATTGCGGCGAGCACGGTCCTCGCCCTCGGCTTCGCGGCATCGGACATCATGCTGCCTGTGGCCTGGGCTGTATGCGTCGATGTCGGGCAGGCGGCATCCGGCACCGTAAGTGGTGCCATGAACACAGCGGGGCAGGTGGGCGGCGTCATCATGAGTATCGGCTACGGTGGGCTCATCGATTCCTACGGCTGGAACCTGCCACTGGCCCTTGTCGCCTGCTCGTGTTTCCTGTCGGCGGCATGTTGGATGAAGATCGACCCCACCAAGCCGATGCTTCCCGTTGCGACAGGGCCACAGAGTTAATGGTTGACCGGCAGACGCCGGAGTGCGCCAACCGTCAACAGCCTTGCCTTGGGAGCCGAGCCAGGGCGCGACTCGAAGGGTTCGGATAAGATGGGCAAGTGTTCAAGGAAGTTAAGGACAGCCTGTGGGCCTTCGATGCTGAATGGGTACCCGACCCGCAAGCTGGGAGGATTCTCTACGGACTGCCTGACAACCTTCCGGACCGGGAGGTCATGGACGAGATGTGGAAGCGGAACGGAGCCACCGAGGAGGAGCCCCGGCCTTATCTGAAGACGGTTCTCTGCCGGGTTGTCTCGATTGCGATGGTGATCCGGAGGCGCAATTCCCCAACGGAGACTGTCACGCTGGAACTGCGTTCTCGTCCCAAGGATCCGAACTGTCCCGATGAATGCAATGAGGCCGCGATTTTGGAGCCGTTCCTGAACTCGATTGGTAAGGTGTCCCCTCAACTGGTCGGCTACAACTCGTCTGGTGCCGATCTCCCGGCACTCGTCCAGCGAGGCATCGTGAACGGCGTTCGGGCGGCGGGCTTCTGCAAGAGACCGGACAAGCCATGGGAGGGCCCAGACTATTTCGCCCGGGGTTCCCAGTGGCACATCGATCTCATGGACAGCCTCAGCCCCAAGTGGAATACGGCACCAAGCTTGAACCAGATCGCAACCCTGTGTGGGATTCCCGGCAAGATGGGTTTTGACGGCAGCAGCACGGCAGACGCCTGGCTCGAGGGAGACGTTGAGCGGATCGTGCGGTACAACGAGCACGATGCCCTCACGACATACCTCTTGTGGCTGCGGACCGCACACTTCGCCGGACTGGTGTCGTCCGACGAACGGCACGCAGAGGAGGAACAGCTTCGGTCGCTACTGGAGAAGAGGTCGTCCGAGTCGGGTCACGAACACCTGGGTGAGTACTTGGCAGAGTGGAAACGCCTCCAAGACCGGGTAGCCCGTCCCTAGCTCGAACGTTGGTACTGGCCTCAGAACGATCATGAAGTTCCGGGAACACCAGGCTCCTGGAATAAGCCCCTATTGCCCCCGGCAGGTCGGCATCAGTCGGAACGCGGGGCGGATCTCAGCCCAGTTGTCTTCACAGTGCAGCCCAATGATTCGCGTCATTCGCCAAGCACTCTCGCCAGAGCAGAATCGGCCCAAGACAGGCTGCGAAATCCCCTGATTGACTCTATTGCTGCCAGGCATCTGCGGGCTCTGGAGACACCAACACCCGCCTTGCGAAGAAGAGTCCGAATATCGGTACATCAGGGAATCGATCTCTGAGCACGTTCTGCGTTGCCCTGAAGTGCGCCCCTGTGGTCAACACGTCATCAAGTACCGTTAGTGCCACAGGCTCAGGCAGGGCCAAGGTCTCATCGATCCGAATATAGAGCGGCAATCTCTCGGGGCTTCAAGCGCAAATCGCTGTCATGCACCGCCTCGGTGCTGGCCACCTGAACGATAAGTTCCCGACCATCTACCGACCTGGAAGGGCGCATCGCCTGGATAACCTGACTCATTCGATTATCGTGAGATGGATCGTCTCTTGCCTTCGATGGTGGTACCGGCACGAAGGTGTGCAAATCTAACTCCTCGGGAGTCAAAGCACTTCTGAACAGTCTAGCGGCATCTAGGATCGCGGTCCGCTTGTACTTCCAGTCCGACAGTCCTCGACGCTCCATCGGCTTCTTCAGGTTGAGAACAAGTTGGTTCGTCTGACTGTACCGATACCCTGTACGTGGCGTGTACTCCCTGATGAACGCACATTTATCGGACTGCTCCAGATGGTAGTGATCGCTCCGAGTCAGTTCATCAATCCATACCCTCTGGCAGTGGAAGCCTCTCGTGGATTTCGCCATACTCTCTTACCCTGACCGCTCCGTGCGCTTCAAGTTTCTCGGGCCACTTCAGCCCTCGTTGGAAGCAGCTGTCGAGAACAAACAGCTTGCGACCCTGTTGAAGTGCATGGCGTCCCTGGATCAATGCGCCCGAAGTCTCTCCAGCTTCGATAATCACGGTAGCGGCGCTGAGGGCCGACATTGTCGCATTTCGTTCAGGAAAAAAGTGCGGTTCCAGCGAAAGTCCCGCTTCTCGTATCGCCCGACCGGGACCTGACTGATCAGCAGATACTCCTTCGCGATTCGCTTCTGAAGGGCTGCATTCTCTTTGGGGTATGTGGCCGACAAGGGCGTCCCGATCACCGCGATGGTCTGTCCCCCAGCTGCCACCGCAGTTTCATGCGCAACCGTGTCCACGCCACGCGCCAGCCCGGAAGCAATCGTGTATCCATCCGCCACCAGCGCTCTCACCAGTTTTCGCGTCCGGGCGAGACCCTCGGCACTCGCTGCGCGCGATCCGACAACCGCCACCGAAATCCCCCAAGCAAGATCCCAATGGCCTGCAAAGTACAGCAACTCCACCGGGTATGCCGCATCCCGAAGCCGCAGCGGATACTCATATTCTCCGAAGATGCGCACACCGAACCGGCCCACACCCTCTTCTCTGAAGCGTCGGCACACCATCTGCGCATACTCCGTAGCCCGTTCCTTCGACACCAAATCAGACGGTCGCTGGCCGGGCACCTCCGCAAACCGCTCGGCCAAGCGCTTGAATGTAGTCCCTTCCTGGTCCCAGAGCGCCTCATACGCACCCATCTCCTGGTACGGTGAGACCGCCCGCTGATGCGAACCCCACTCGCTCGGGACTCCCGTACACAGATCCGTCGACATCATCACCTAGGCAACACCTTGATAGGTGGGGATTATAGTCGCTTGTGCACTCTAGGATACGCCGGACGATCGATGGGGCGAAGGTACGGGCATCCGAAACTCCCTGCGCATCCTCGAATTCGACTGTGTTCCAGCACGTCGTTGTGGTTGGCCGCATGCGGCAGGGAGCAGGTGCCTCTCTCGGCCCGTTGGTCTTAGCTGGTGCCCCTTCGCCATCCGAATGACATCTCCGTCCTCAATCTGTTCACCAACATCGAGGGCCTAGCGAAGTTTCCAGTCGTCGGCGAAACGGACAGTGGCATCGTTCCAGATGCCTTGTGGGAAGAGGCTTTGGCGTTGCAGAACTGTCTGGGAACTATCGTGAGGCGTCAAGTTCAACCGAAATCCTTGCGGCCGGATAGTCCCAGTCAAGCCTCTCTCGAGCCAAATCCCCCTGGCCATGGATCCCACTGTGGGTGACGATAGCTACGCTTTCCCGGCCACCCTTCACATAATTGCCACAGGGAGGGCCTGGAATATGACTACAATCCTCGTCATTGACCTCTGACCCCGCATCCCAAGCCACCAAGAACTGGTCTACGATCCCGGATTCCGGGATTGGGATTCCGCTTGCGCCGACAAACCCGTCGTTAGTGGAAGTCAGGCTTGCGACGACGGTGATCTGGTCGAGACCTGGCCGAGCAGTGATGCTCAGCATTGCCGACTCGCCTGGCTGGATCATGCCATTGGGACCACCACCCAACAAGACATGCGAATACGTAACGTGCGGGTCCCTACCAGCCGCGCTCAAGAGCCGCGACGATTGATTGTCCTCCGCAAGCATCGCGAGGGCCGAACTAGCGCGCTTTCCCGGGACAAATACGGGCAGCGCATCCTCACCGTGAATGATAACAATCGCCGGGGCCATGACCTGCCCTGGCGTGAGGTTTGTCAGAGTTACGGTCCCTGCGGCGGTACTCCCGGCGGGCACCACCTGCCCGGATGGGCCGCTGGCCCAGATCGCCCTCCACGTCCCGTCGTCCCCCATCACCAGCGTGTACACGTGGCCATTCGCCGCCGTGTGCATCGTCACCCCGCTCTCCACCACCATTTCGCCCAGCCTGTAGCTTCCATCCTCGCCCTTCACCAGCGTTACGGTCTCCTTCAGGCTCCCCAGCTTGACCTTCACCTCGGGCGCGTCGTACCGCGCACTCCACGTCCCATACGCCAGCAGCAGCGTGTACACGTTGCCGCTCTCGCTCCTTACAGTCCCCCCGCTTCTGAACGCTTCCCCGTCCAGCGTGAAGCCCCCATCCTGCGTGGTCATCAGCGTGACCTTCTCTCCACTCTCCCCCAGCGCCACCTCCACCGGCTGCGGCTGAAACGGAATCGGTACTGGTGTTGGAGGAGCCCGTACGATCTGGGCTGGCACCACACCGGTGGATGAGCCGAGCACTGCCAGCCACGCACTCCATATCAGCAATCGCAGTCTATCTGCTGAAACCATCCTTGCACTGCAGGAGCCTCTGTTTGAGATTTGGTTAACGAACTCCAAAATTCCCTCCATCGATAGTGAGCTTCCGGAACACAATCCCCTGTCATTGATTTAAGTCACTGGTCGTAAGCGACCGCTCACACTATGCACACCATGTTGCAACACAACAGAGGAACTCCTGATTCTAGCAATTCGTGGTGCCGCAGGGTAGGCTAAAGCGCCTATCGCACATCGAAGCGTAGCAGCGGGGCCGAGAGGGGATTCACTGTTGGCAGCTGAGTTCGCGATACTGCTGGGATAGTGGGCATGCCGAGGCGCTCCTAGCCACGCTGTCGCAGACAGAGATTCAGCGAGATGCCCTAGGCGCGGTCTTGGTGAACCGGCAACCGGTTCGGGACTCCAGCGGCACCGGGACCGGTCACCGATGCGGCTCCAGACCGCTGGATGGATGTTGCGCGGGCCTGTGTGGTGCTGCTGGGCGAGTAGATAGGCCGTCGGTGGCGATAGTCGGAGGGACCTCCATGGCACCGAGGCTCGCGACAGACCGTGGAACAGTGACACTGGCTGGACGGCTATGGTACCTTCCTAGACCCTCTGTGGTTGCAAGGCATGAGTCGAGCAGCACTCGTCGTATGGCCGATAACCGTGAGTCCGAGGCAGGACGGTTTCTCCCTCATGATTGGCCAATCCGGCCCTTGGCCATTCTCCGCACTGGCACATACAAGTGCAACCGGCGTCCTTATCACAGCGTGGGTCTATCGTTGCTTGCACGGCGAACCGAACGTCGCGTGTCGATCCGATGTGGTCACGGCGTGAACTGGAGCGGATAGTCAGCATCAATACATCAAAGACACCATGATGTGATGCATGCGTACTACATTGACGTTGGATCCTGACGTGGCGGCCTTGGCTGAACGGATGCAGCAGGAGCGCGGTGACAGCTTCAAGGCGGTGGTGAACGAGGCGCTGCGAAGCGGTCTGCGCGCCATGGCCGATCCGGCCGGTCGGCCAGCGCCTTACAGAACCCCCGCAGTCGATCTGAGGCGGTGTCGGATTGGCAGCCTCGACGACGTCGCCGAAGCACTTGCCGTCACGGAAGGAGAGGGTTTTCTGTGATCCTCGTCGACGCCAGTCTGCTCGTCTACGCGCATGTGGCATCCTTCCCGCTACATGATCGGGCTCGTACGTGGATGGACGACCGCGTCAATGCCGCCGCTCCCGTGGGGCTTCCATGGCCCAGTTTGCTGGCCTTCGTGCGGATCGTTAGCAATCCGAGCATTCTTGATAGGCCCGTCGCAGTATCCGTCGCCTGGCCGCAGGTGGAGTCTTGGCTCGCGACGCAATTGGTCTGGATCCCACTGCCGACAGAGTGCCATCAGGAGGTGCTCACCCAACTTTCGGCGGTTACCGAGGGCCGTCGCTGATCTCGTTCTCGACGCCCACATGGCGGCTCTGGCCATCGAGCACGGCCTGGTTCTGTGCTCGACGGGCGGTGACTTTGCCCTCCTTGATGGCTTTGGGTGGCAGAACCCGTTGCGGTAGTGTTGTTTCGCGGCGGCGCTGGCCCGTGTACCGCTCGCACCTAACATCCCCATATGGGTGCGCTGCCGTCGGGCCCGTGCGGCAAGTCGCTGCCTGCAACCTTCCCTTGGAGTGGCCCTGCTCAGGAGCACGACACGTAAGCGAGCGCTTTGCCGTGCGGGGGATTGAGCCAGCGCCAACCGGCCGATTCCTTGGGCAGGGAGGAGTTCGACCATTTCCGCGACGCAGTCAACTGATTCGCTTGATTGCACGGCCAAGGGAGGGCTTGAACGAGATGTTCCCTTTGTTGGGGCGTTCCCTAGGCCGGGAAACCTGGGAGCACATGTCCCTGAGGCCCACTTGCAGCAAACTCACCGCCGAGCGCTTGCCATGGTTAGCGAGGCCATGAGAACGATATCGGCGTCGCGTTCGTAATCGCGATTGCGGCTGAAGTCGCTGCGCCGCTCATACTACGTCGGGCCGACCCGCAGGATTTCGAGGCCCGCACGCGAGCCCTCCGTTGTCGAGTCCTCGACCTCGCGTCGGGAAGCTGGTGCGATACCGTAACGCGGACGATGCCGACGATTCGGGTTTCGTTGGACCCATCGCCCGTTCGCAGTTCTTGGTGCCACCGGCGCAAGGCCTCAACTCCTGTCGAACCACTGGATGCCTTGTCGGCCCCCAGACCTCGGCTATCGCACTACAGGATATCCTCCGGCTTGTACTGCGATCTAAACTGTCCGGCCGTCACGCTGTGGCGGTCCAGGACACCACCTTCAGCCCAGCTCCTGATGATCGGCCACGCCAGCCGGCCCGTGTGACCCCGCCGTCCGGCCCGAGTAGCCATTGCGCAGAGTCCCTGTCCACCCACTTCCGGCAGCCATCGGACAACCGTGACAGGTTCCTGCCGGCGCATTGACCGAGTTGTGCTACCCCCCCTGAACCGGCCCGACAGCGGGTCGCCGGGAAGCGTCTGCCGGTCGTCAAGCATCGAGTGAGGATCGAGAGTGCGATGCCGGATCACCACCCCTATGGGGCCCCTTTGGGTTCCTCTCCCGCCGAAGATACTCCTTCCTTGCACGCCCCATCTCCCTGAAGGATGTGATTGATCGCTGTCGAGAGTGGAATCGGCTACACTGGATCGGTCCAGAGAAAGAGAATGAGAGCGGATTGGCGTCGGTCTATTGCAGACGTTTTCCAACGACATTCTTACCGAATTCAGAACAGGGAAATTCCATTGATATCCATGAAACTCAATCGCGATCCAATTCTGCTCCTGGCTGCGCTTGGCCTGCTATCGTACGGATGCTCGACGCCCACTCTTGAAGTCTCGGGAGAGCTCAAGCAATGGCACAAGGTTACCCTCACGATCGATGGCCCGGAAGCGTCCGAATCGGACTCACCCGAAGGCATCAACCCTTTTGCGGACTACGCGATGACAGTGCGGTTCGACCACGAGTCCGGCTCTCCGGCACACGAGGTCCAGGGCTATTTCGCTGCCGACGGAATGGCGGCCCAAACCAGTGCAACGAGCGGAAACAAATGGCGAGCGCACGTGTCGCCGGACAAGCCTGGAGCCTGGACCTATGAAGTCTCGTTTCTCGGAGGTCCTCGGGCAGCTGTCAACGGTGGAGGCGAGCCAGTCACTCCGTTTCATGGTTTGCGGGGACAGTTCACGGTGGCTCCCAGCGACAAGATGGCGCCCGACTTCCGGGGCCGCGGCCGGCTGGAGTATGTGGGCGAGCGATATTTGAGGTTCGCGGGCGACGGCACCTACTTCCTGAAGGCCGGTCCGGATGCCCCGGAGACCTTTCTGGCTTACGAGGACTTCGACGGCACCTCGACCCAGAAAACCGCGCTCAAGACCTGGGCACCGCACACGGCAGATTGGCGGGAAGGCGACCCCACTTGGCAGGACGGCAAGGGCAAGGGCATCGTCGGCGCTCTCAACTACCTCGCCGACGAGGAGATCAACGCCTTCTCGTTCCTGACCTATAACGTGCAGGGTGACGGTGACAACGTCTGGCCTCACGCGAACCGCCTCGACAAGCTGCATTTCGACGTATCCAAACTCGACCAGTGGCAGATCGTGTTCGATCACGCCCAGCATCGCGGCCTGTACCTGCATTTCAAGCTGCAGGAACAAGAGATCGACGACCATCGCAGGAGCCGCAGGCGGGAGCCCGCAGAAGTCGAGGCAGCACTCGATGGTGGAGCACTGGGCCTGGAACGAAAGCTGTACTTGCGCGAGCTTGTTGCGCGCTTTGGGTACGCATTGGCACTCAATTGGAACCTCGGTGAGGAGAATTCGCAGTCGAAGGAGGAACAGCTGGCCATGGCCGGGTACATTCGCGACATTGACCCGTACGATCACTTGATCGTTGTACACACCTTCCCGCAGGATCAGGACGATGTATACAATCCGCTGCTGGGCGAGCAAGCCCTGACCGGAGTCTCTTTGCAGAACAGCTGGAATGCCGTGCACCAGCGAACGCTCCAATGGGTACGGGAATCTGAGGCTACGGGCCACGCTTGGGTAGTTGCCAATGACGAGCAGAATCCAGCCTCGCAAGGCGTTCCCCCGGATCCCGGGTATCAGGGTTTCGACGGGAAGGACGCAGAGGGCTCACCGGTCCACACTCTTCACGACATTCGCAAATACACACTCTGGGGCAACTTGACCGCCGGCGGAGCGGGAGTCGAGTACTACTTCGGATACCAGTTGCCCGAGAACGACTTGATTGCGGAGGACTTTCGCAGCCGAGACCAGACCTGGGACTACTGCAGGTATGCCCTCACCTTCTTTTCCGAGCAAGACATTCCGTTTTGGGAGATGAGCAACGCCGACACCTTGGTGGGGAATTCTGAGAATGACAACAGTCGCTACGCATTTGCGAAGGAGGACGAAGTCTATCTGGTATACCTGCCGGACGGAGGCACGGCAACGCTGGACCTGCGCGATGCCTCGGGCGACTTCCAGGTGCGGTGGTTCGATCCACGCAACGGTGGCGCACTTCAGATCGGATCCGTCGGCAGTTTGACGGCCGGCGGCCCCCGCAGCCTGGGAGAAGCTCCGTCAGAGGCAGCGGAAGACTGGGTTGTACTGCTTCAGAGGTAGCTGCGCCATCGCTGCTCGCCACAGGGGCGAGAGGCGGTCCTTGGGCACTGGGCCACCACGTCCAAGCAGCTGAAGGGGGCGTGCGGGCCGCTGGTCATTGCGTTCCGGCAAGTGCGCCGCGGAAACCCGCCTTCAAGTAAACAAAGACTTGGCCGATTTCCGGCTTCCCGTGGTCATTGGGGTCCCGCCGTCGCCGGATTCCGGATCTCGGGAGAACCGCCTATCCTTCCAGCACCACGGGAATAACCAGCGGCTGGCTCTGGCGGGAGGTCTGACGGGCGATGAGACGCCGGACAGAGTCGCGGATTTTCTCCTCCATTACCCCCAGGTCCGCCAATTCCTCGTGAGAACTTGACTCAACGACCTCTCGGATCGCCTGACCTGCTGCTGTCAGCATCGACTCGGATTCCCCGGAGACGACGAAGCCACGGGATATCATCTCGACATCCACCGCCTTGCCCGTACGTTCGTCAATCGTGACAACCGGCACCAGCACTCCGAACTCCGACAGCCGACGACGGTCCCGCATGACAACGTCCCCGAGAACTTCGCTGCCGGTCCCGACATCAATCAGGCGGTGGCCCACCGGGACGCTCTCGTCAAGGACTCGGCAACCGAAGTCATCCACCTGCAACACCTGGCCGTTTTCCATCACGAAGGAGTCAGTCAGTGATTTCCCTCGAAGGTCCAAGGCCAGCCGACGATGCTGGCTTAACTGCCGGAACTGGCCGTGGATCGGCAGAAAGTACTGCGGACGAACGAGATTCAGGAGCAGCTTGAGTTCCTCCTGGCAAGGATGCCCCGAGGCGTGCAGATCGGGGTGAGTGCTGCCGTAGAGCACGTTGGCACCACGGCGACACAAATGGTCAACGACTCGATAGATCGCCGACTCGTTGCCGGGAATCATCTTGGCGCTGAAGGCAACGATGTCTCCCTCCTCGATCTCGACCGCATTGTGGCGTCCCAGAGAGGCGCGGGAGAGGGACGAGAGCGGCTCCCCCTGTGAGCCGGCAATGATCGTCACTCGGTTCTTGCGTGGATAGGAGCCCAACTCGTGTGGCCGCACCATCGTGCCTGGCGGCACCTTCAGCAACCCAAGATCCCGGGCGATATCACAGGCGGTCACGAGGCTCCGACCTACGAACGCGACCTTGCGCCCGTACGTCACGGCTCCGTCGACGATTTGCTGTACGCGATGCGTCGCCGACGAGAAACAGGTGAAGAAGAGCGCCTCACCGGCGTCGGCAAAGACATGGTCCAGTGCCTGGCCCACGGTCCGCTCCGACTTGCTGAAGCCGGGCACGTCGGCATTCGTGGAGTCGGAACACAGCAGCGTCACCCCACGATTGCCGTACTCGGCGAATTTCTCGAAATCGAAGCCTCGGCCGTCGATCGGAGTCTGGTCAACCTTGAAGTCGCCTGTATGAATCACGTATCCGGCAGGCGTGGAGATCGCCAGTGCCAGGCACTGAACGGTGCTGTGGGTTACATGGATGCCCTCGATCTCGAAGCAGCCGAGTGTCAGCTTCTCCCGCGGCTGGATCGTGTTGAGCCGCGGCCGGGTATGCAGGGTGAACTCGGACAAGTTCTTCCGCACGAGCCCCAGCGTGAAGGCCGTTCCATACACCGGCATGTCGAGTTGGGCCAGGACGTACGGAACAGCTCCGATGTGATCCAGGTGAGCGTGCGTCAGAACCAGACCCCGGACCTTGTCCCTCCGGGCAAGAACGTAGCTGATATCGGGGACGATGACATCAATTCCCGGACGCTCCTCTCCAGGAAACAGAATCCCTGCGTCGATCAGAATCATGTCGGCACCGGACTCCAGCGCCATCATGTTCATGCCGAACTCGCCCAGGCCCCCGATCGGAATTACTCGGAGTTCTTTACTCAATGTTCCTCGCTTACCAGAAACCCAAATCTATCACACTGCACGAAGCACCACCCAACTCCCCATCGTCCGCTGAAGACGATGCGGCTAGCGCTCGGTGGGAGCCACCTCGATTTCCATGCTCAACAGGCCCGCCCCGAGCGTCTTTCCCTGGGCATCCGCACGCAGCGAGAGGGTGCCGCCCCCACCCAGTGCGTCATGCAACAAGAAGTTGAGGGCCCCGATGTTGGGCAACTCGAATCGCTCGACTCTGCCGGCACAGAGATCCCCGAAGTGGGCCTTGACCCGTTCCGATGTTACCTCCCGTAACAGGATCCGGTAATGCCGGTCTTCCTTCGCGATCAGGCCGATGTTCGCCGTGTTCCCCTTGTCGCCGGAGCGGGCGTGGGCGATCTCAAGCAACCGAATGCGCACGGGACGATCGGACCAGCATTCCAAGACATGCAGATCCTGGGGACAGTGGAGTTGAGACTGCCACAGGCATCAGCCCCTGCCATTATCAGTCACTCGTTCCCCCAAGATCAGGTGGACCTCATTCTCGCGCGCGTTGGACCGCCGAATGGCATCGCTGGCGCAACACTGGCAGTGCAGTGGAGCGTGCAGGAGCCGTACCGTTGAATCCGCCTGGACGACCCTCTCCGCATCAGCCGGTCAGCATCCGGAACCCCGCCTCCCCGACACCCAGCCGACGCCCGGCCGACTCGACCCTCGACCGGATCAAGCCCAACACCTCGCGCTGGAAGGCAGGCTCGTGCCACTCGCCAAACCCTTGAATCTGGCTGATCCGCAGCGCCTCCTTCCGCGTCGTGGCCCCCGTCGCCTTCGCCAGCCTGGTGTGCAACGGATCAGCGATAACATCCCCCGACGTACACTGCAATGCGATCTCGGCCAACTTCACTGGATCGCACGGCAAGATCGGGGCCAGCGTGCAGTACACCGGGATTCCCGCCTCCCCAAGCTCCCTGATCGCAGCGACCCGGTCTCCCACGGTCTCACAGTGCGGCTCGTAGAGACGGCGAACGTCGTCGCGGTCCGTAGTAATCGAGAAGCTGACTCGCAGACGAGTCCGATCAGCCAGGCCCTGCAGCAACTGCTTGTCCCGCAGAACGAGAGTCGCTCGGGTTTGCAGGGCGAAGACCTCCGGAGGGCTCTCACAGAGCGCTTCCAGAATCCCTGGCATCAGTCGCTCGGTAGCCTCGGCCGGCTGGTAGGGATCAACCAGTGGTGAGCAGTAGATCCGTCGGGAAGACCTAAACTCCCTGCGCAGCAGAGCCGCAGCATTGGACTTGATGGTCGTGTGATGGCCCCATCGCTGCCAATCGACCGGCTTGAGGCCAGCATGGACCCTGAGAGTAGGCACATAACAGTACGCACAACCGTAACCGCAGTTCCTGGCGGGAGTGAGCGAGTGGGTAAATCCCGCACGTGCAATGAAGCCGCCCGTCCTGCTGAGAATGGTCTTGGCATCAGCCCTGTATACCGGGACCGTCTGGGTCAGGCCGCAACTCTGGAAGGCTTCCGGCACGATCGTCTGTGAATTGTATCGCCCCTTCGCCAACTCGCCTCGCCAGCCCTTCCCATTCAACCTTGTTGGCATTGGCATCGTTGCGCGTCTGCACCGCAAGCACTGATACCGTGATGGATTCCCTCTGTTCCGGAGCCACTCGGAGGGACCGTCACAAGATCGACGCGCTCCGACCTTTCGCTCGGCGAAACGGCTGCATCATCCGACGACTCGAACTGTCTGATCGTGAAGCTCCGTATCCGGATGATGCGGTCCGCTCGCCGCACCGTGGGACCTAGACCCCTCGCAGACAGTTGAGCTCAGGCAGATGCGGCCTGCAGGATCTGGTCGACTGATGGCCCGGCGAAATGGGCAGGGCGTAGGATGACCCACCTCGTCGGATGCACCGGACGAAGTCGGCCGCTCCCCCTGCCATGGCGCTACCGGAATGCTGAGGGTGACCGACTCCCGGCAGCACAGCCGCTCGCGACCATCCGGACCAGACATCTCCATCCCTGAGACCGTTTCCTCATAGGCTGATACGGGCGGGTCGACAAGGCGGCCCGAAACAGCGAGAATGAACATTGGGAACGCAGGAGTTCCATCCCCCCATGCCCGAAGGCAATCAGGCAACACCCACCGCCGCACCACATTCCGGGGGCAATCCTCCGCGAGGCAAGGAGTTGGACTCGTTGGTCAGCGGCTCCAGGGGAGAAACCGTCCGTCAGAGACTGGCCAAGCCCGCCACCATCGTCGCGATCATCCTGGGCGCATCTATTTTGGGCCTGGTGATCTTCCTGCAGCATGGTCCCTCGAGCCTGACCCTCGAGCTTCCGGAGGCCACGTACGAGTTGCTGCCCAACAATGGCCTCGTGGAGGGCGTGCCGATTGCGATCCATCTGGGCCCGCTCACGCTTTTCCAACTCAGCGACCCCATGGCTGGCGGTGCGGGAGCGAGCCGGGCACGACAGATCGTGGAGAACCTGAACTCGGCGGTCTTGGAACTGAAGGAGAGCCCTGGACGAGTGATCACCATCGAATCGGAACCGGACGAGGGCATGCCGAGGATTGTCCAAAAGGAGGCCCCAGACGAGCCCGACTCGCTCGAGATCGTGAGGGTGACGGATGGTGACATGGCATTGATGTCGACAGACAACGCCAAACTGCTTGCGCGCGTGTGGGCGGAGAGACTTACGGACAGCATGAAGCTTCTGGTGTTCGGGGAGCCTCCGGAGTTTTCCCGGGACACCGAGTTCGGCGCGGCCCTGGACGCTCTCTACGGCAACGCGACCCGCGAAGGCAGCGGTCTGACTTCGGCCCTGTTGGCAACCACATTCGGGGAGCTTTCACCGGACCAGCGCAGGGCCCTGACCTCGTTTCCGCCTCTTCCGTCGGTGGCCGACTCGCCGCGAGACGGCATCGAGGGCGGTGCGACGGCCAGTGGCAGCTGACCACTCTACCTAGACTGTTCCGGGACCCGAGCCAGAATCGCCCGTCGAGCGAAGTCCAGTTCCGGCACCCGCATGGCGCTGCAGACCGTATAGATCACGGTGACACCCATCGGAACCGATACGGCCACCGCCGTGAGACGGCCAGTGAACGTGCCCGCACCGATCCAGGCCTCCACGGCATTCGCGCAGATCCAGCAACTGGCACCCATGACGCAAGAAGCCGCAGCTATCTTCAGGCTCGAGGCGAGGAGCCTCCGACCGCCGATCCCGTCCAGCCTGGATCGCATTGCGCCCAGCAGCAACAGGGAGTTGAGCGTCGCGACCAGGGCCGTCGACAGCGCCAGTGCCCATGTCCCGAGTTCCAGGATGTCGATGAACAGCTTGTTCATCGAGTAGTTCAGCACGATCGAGAACAGCGAAACAGACATTGGCACCCGCACATCGTCGAGCGCGTAGAAGGCAGGTGCGAGAATCTTCGTGGCTGCATAACCGGCCAGTCCCAGGCAGTAGAACGACAGGGCCAGGGCGGTTTGTTCGGTGTCGGACGCTGTGAACTGCCCCCGCTCGTAGACGAGCCCGATCAGTTGCCGGCTTAGCACGAAGAGGCCAACAGCCGATGGAATTGTCAGCAACAGCACGAGTCCGAGTGACTTCGACAGCGTTTCACGAAAATCCTGAAGACGACCGGCTCCAGCCTCGCGCGATATGGTTGGCAACGTGGCCGCCGCCAGCGCAATGCCGAACAGCCCGAGCGGCAGTTGCATGAACCGGAACGAGTATCCGAGCCAGGACACGGGCCCATTGATCACCCGACCTGCCGCATCCGCCAGTCCCGAGGCGAACATGCCGTTCACCATGACGTTGACCTGCACTGCAGCTGCGCCGATCGTGGCAGGTCCCATCAGGCGCAGCACCTGGCGTACGCCGGGATCCCCGAACCCCGACATCCATCGGAAGCTAAGGCCGGTGGCCCGCAAGCTGGGAACCTGGCACAGATATTGAATCGCTCCCCCTGCCAAAGTGCCGATGGCCATGCCGATAATCGGCTGGATGCCGAGTTCCGGGCCCAGGACGAACCCGAGAAACACTCCAGCACTTACCGAAACGACATTGAAGAACGCGGAGGACAGCGCCGGCAAGCCGAACGTTCCATGGGAGTTGAGAACCCCCATGGCCTTGGCCGCCAGGACGATCAGGAGCAGGAACGGCATCAGGATCCTCGTCAAGAGAACCGTTAGCTCGAACTTCCCCTCGACAGCAGCGTAGCCAGGAAAGAGCCCCGCCACGATCCACGGAGCCAGGAAGGTGCCGACAATGCAAATCCCGGTCACGGATGGCACGAGCAAGCTCGTGAGGCGATTCGAGAGTGCGAACGCATTCTCGCGGCCGCGGCCAGCAAGCGTCTGGGAATAGGTACTGACGAAAGCCGCTGATAGCGCTCCCTCCGCCAGCAGGTCTCTCAGCAGATTGGGAATACGATACGCTGCGACGAACGCATCGTTTTGCATGCTCGCGCCGAACAATCCGGCGAACACGGTCTCCCGCACCAGTCCCGTAATCCGGCTCAGGAAAACAGCTATGCCAACAACACCGGCTCTACGTACGATCTCGACTTGTGCAGATTCTTCTTCGGGCACGGGAAGCGGTGCGGCACCGGTGTTCTAGGCTGGAACCGGACCGGAACTCCGAGTACTCGCTAGAGTATCATTCCCCGGCCCGGTGGGGTTCTTCGGCAGTCTGAACCCGGGGCGATGCTGGGCGGGCCCGCCGGGGATCAGGTGCAACGGAATGACAGGGGCCGGGGAGGCACGGGCGGGAGAGCTCGGATCTACGATGCCAAGTGGGGACGGAACGGCTTTCCGGACTGACCCGTCGGCACGCCGTCCCACCTGCAACCGGCGGACCCGGGCCGTCCGCTCCGGATGCGGAGGGACGACAGCGGGAATCCTGGCACTGGAGCCCTCCAGTGTCCGGCCAACCGTTGGCGGACCAGCCCCGGTGGCATCCCCTTCCCGCTCGGCTCTTGCTGTAGCCGGCCCCATTGCCTTCACGCCCGCCGACAGTCATCGAAACGTAACCGGACCGCAACACAAATGCGGAATCGGCTCGCTACCATAGGAACCTCGTAGCCGGAATTCCCCGGCTCAGCGAATGATCAGCCGACAAGCCAGTTTAAGGAGACTCATGTCCTGCAATGCTATCTTTCCGTCAGGCGACGCAGGTTTTGAGGGGCATGAGCCCCAGCGTTCCTGCGGCGAGACACTGGACGAGGTTCTCAACAGGCGAATCCGACGCCGTTCCCTGTTGAAGAGCTGCACCCTGGCGCCCCTGTTTTGCGTGGGCGCAATCTCGAATCTGAGGGGCCACGTCTTCCCCGGAGATCTGTCGTTTTCACCCATCACGGGCAACGCGGACGACGAGATCGCTGTGCCGGACGGCTACAAGTGGGCACCGTTAGTGGCGTGGGGCGACCCACTCAGGACAGGTGCCCCAGCCTTCGACCCCTACAACCTTGATCCTGAGGCGCAGCGCCAGCAGATCGGCTACAACTGCGATTTCGTGGCTTGGTTCGACTATATCCACGGCTCGGGAATCGTTGGCGTCAACCACGAATACACCAACCCAGAGCTCATGTTCGCAGACTATTCGGCCGATACGGCCACCCAGCGGCAAGTGGACTACGAGATCGCGGCCCATGGTGTCTCGCTGTTCCTTGCAGTCCGCAGATCGGGATCCGATGGGCCATCGTACCGGCTGTATCCGCACAGTAACTTCAATCGCCGCATTCACGGCGAAACGCCGTTGATGCTGAGCGGGCCTGTCGCCGGCTCACCGTTGCTGGTCACCAGTTCAGACCAAACGGGCACGTCCGTCAAGGGGACGTTCAACAACTGCGGCGGCGGGATCACGCCGTGGGGCACATACCTGACGGCGGAGGAGAACTTCGATCAGTACTTCGCCAACAACCGGGGCGTCAACCACGAAATGGCAAAGGCCGCGAACTCGCGCTTCGGCGTTCAGGACGAGGGCGGCCGTCGCCCGTGGTGGCGGTTCCACCGCCGTTTCGATCTCAACCACGAACCGAACGAGATCAACCGGTTCGGATGGATCGTGGAAGTCGATCCGTACTCTCCGACCTGGATGCCGCGCAAGCGCACAGCACTGGGCCGGTTCAAGCACGAAGCGGCCGCAACAACCCTCTCGGAACGGCGAAACGCAGTAGTCTACTCCGGCGACGACGCACGGTTCGAGTACGTTTACAAATTCGTCTCGGATGGCGCCTACGAAGAAGGAAATCGGGTTGCGGCCAAGGAGCTCCTCGACAGCGGAACGCTGTACGTCGCGAAATTCAACGATGATGGCACGGGCGAATGGATGCCGCTCGTCTATGGGAACAACTCAATCGACCCGTCAAGCGGTTTCACCAGTCAAGCCGACGTTCTCCTCTTCCCGCGGCAAGCGGCCGACATTCTGGGCGCGACGCAAATGGATCGGCCCGAGGACATCGAAGTCAATCCGAGCACCGGAAAGGTCTACGTCGCACTGACGAACAACACCCGACGCGGACTCGATGCGGTCGACGCTGCCAATCCCAGAGGCCCGAATCCCATGGGTCACATCCTCGAGATCACCGAAGACGGATCCGACAACGGCGCCACATCCTTCACCTGGGAGATCTTCATGCTCTGCGGGGACCCTTCCGACCCGACACAGGGAGCCTACTTCGCCGGCTTCGACCCGACCAAGGTGAGCAAGATCGCGAATCCCGACAACCTCGCGTTCGACCAGTTCGGCAACCTCATCATCTCCACCGATGGCCAACCACAGACTCTGGACATCAATGACGGTGTCTTCTTCGTACCTACCGAGGGTCCGGAGCGAGGATACAACCGGCAGATTTTCAGCGGAGTACGAGGCGCGGAATGTGCTTCTGTGATTCTGAACACCGCTCAGGACCTCATGATGGTCTCGGTCCAGCACCCAGGCGAGGGAGGGACGCGGAATGAGAGGATTTCTTCCTTCGGCGGGCCAGACGTTAACAGACCAACCGTCGTCGCCGTGACCCGTGCCAGGGCCCCCTATCACATCGGCGTATAGGTGAATTCAATCGAGCGGGGGGCGTAAGGCCTTCGCCCCCTGGCGTTTCGCTCGCCAAGGCTCCAGAGGATACGGCGGTGGATCTCTGGCAGCATTTCGCGGGCCCGGGGCGGACCTTCCATGTCGCACGGCCCGGGATCCATTGAGCCTCATTCGAACCGTGACTCGCAGGGCCCCGGTCGCGGTCGAGTCCACGGTGACGGGTGCCGGGTGGTCACTCAACCTGGGCGAAGATGAAACTCCAGATATCCGCCCACTCGGCAGCGATCTTGTGCAGGGGCTTGCCCCGACCGTGGCCCGCCGATTCCTCATAGCGCAGCAAGATCGGCTCCTGGCCGGCCTGCGCCGCCTGTAGCCGCGCAACCATCTTTCGTGCATGCATCGGGTCGACGCGTGAGTCCGAACTCGCCGTGTAGATCAGTGTGGCCGGGTACCGAGTTCCGTCCTGAACGCGATGGTACGGCGAATACGCCCTCAGCCACTCGAAGTCAGCGGCATTCTCGGCGCTGCCATATTCGGAAACCCAGAGCTTCGCCATGCGGAACTGGTCATAGCGCAGCATGTCAAGCAACGGTACACCCGACACCGCCGCCCGCCAGAGTTGCGGGCGCTGGGTCAGGGCCGCACCAACGAGCAATCCGCCGTTGCTGCGACCGTGGATCACCAGGCGGTCCGGGTCGACGAGTCGCTCCTGCTTGAGAAACTCCCCCGCTGCGATGAAGTCGTCGAACACGTTCTGCTTGCTGGCCAGCATCCCGGCCTTGTGCCACTCCTCGCCGTACTCGTTTCCACCCCGGAGGTTCGCGATGGCCAGCAGGTTGCCGGCCTCGATCCACGGAAAGATCCACGGCGAGTAGCTGGGCGTCAGAGCGATGTTGAATCCGCCGTATCCGTACAGCATCCCCGGAATCGTGCCATCCGCCGGTGCGCCGTGCTTCGCGACCAGGTACATGGGAACCCTGGTTCCGTCCGCGCTGCGGTAGAAGGTCTGGCGCACCTCGAAGGAACCCGCTTCCACGGCGGAATCGACTGCCATCCAGAGGGTCGGTTCCTGTCGGTTGGCGTCCATCCGGTACACCGAGGGGGTCTGAACGTACGAGCTGAAAGAGAAAAACACCTCGCTGCTGGACGGCTTGGCCGAGAATGCGCTCACGGTGCCCAATCCGGGCAAGGGCACCTCTCTCCCGTCCGAGCCGTCGAGAGCGTACGAATGGAGTTCGGAATGCGCATCGCGCATACTGCCGACATACAGGCGATCCGCCGCGACACTCGCGAATTCGATGACGGCATCGCTCTCGGGAACCACGGTCCGCCAGTGCTCCGGATCAGGCCGGTCGAGGTCGACCGCGACCACCCGATAGCGCGGCGCGCCCGCATTGGTCAGCAAGAAAAGTGTGTTGCCGACAATCTCCCCTCGATAGCTCGACTCGCCATCCTCGGCGATCGTGGTGGTCCGGGCGGTGCGGAGGTCCTGGACATAGAGATGGTTCTTGCCCCAGCCCAGGAAGGTCTCCAGGAGGAGATGGCGTTCGTCGTCGCTCAACGTCGCGTCCGGGATATGGGCACTCTCGAGGCCGTCTCCGAAAACGAGAGGATCCTCGTCGTAATGGCGGCCCAACTTGTGGAGGTAGACCCGGCGATCATAGAGTTCCTCACCGGGGCCGATCGAAGCGACATCCCGCGGCCGCGAGTAGTAGAAGCCGGACCCGCCTTCGAGCCATTGCGGGTTCGCGAAGCGGACCTTCGGGAACTGGTCTTCCAGATGCTCTCCCTTGTCGATGTCGAGAATGTACATCGTGCTCGTCTCGGTCCCTTCGACGGACTTGCCGTAGGCCAGGTAGGTCCCGTCCTTCGATGGCACATACCAGTCGATGGTCGTCGTACCGTCATCGTCCATTCCGTTCGGATCCAGCAGAACTCGATCCTCTCCGTCAGGCCCCTCCCGCATGTAGGTCACAGGCTGGTCCTGAGTTCCGGCCCTGCGGGAGTAGAAGTATCGCCCTCCGGCCTCGCGAGGCGTGGAAATCGTGCCGGATGCCAGAATCTCCGTCATCCGCACCCGGACCCGCTCACGCGTTGGAAACTGCTCAAGATATCCGTTCGTGTACTCGACCTGGCTCGCAACCCACTGCCGCGTCTCGGCACTCTCCCCGTCTTCAAGCCACCGATAGGGGTCCTGTACCGTCACGCCATGAAGCACTTCCTCGACCATTCGTACCTCCGTCACCGACGGCGGACCGGGCGGCGGGCCACCGCAGGTCACGAATCCCAAGGCACCGGCCCAAATGCACCTTCGCAGATTCCGCAAATGCATCTTGCCTATCCTATAACCACTTTCGACTGCGATGCGATGTCGTTATGATTCGAGGCGGGGGCACCGGTTCAAAGCGGTCGCCAGCGCGGGCGGGACCATCCTTTCGACGCCCGGGAGCGACTGGCCCCAATCTTCTCGCCAGTCACAGGCATCGATTCCAGTGCCGACTGGAGTCTGGCCCGCACGGGTCCTGATGTCTCGTGGTCAATCGAAACGGGACGCGTCTCGTCGGGGTCGGCCCGGACATCGAAGAGCTGGCCGTCCGCGTACAGCTTGTAACGCTTGTCCCGGACGTAGCGTATCTCTGGATGTCTGTAGGGGCTGTCAAACTCCGTCGCGAACGGACGCGGGAAGTAGTAGGTGAACAGCCACAGCCGTGGATTGCCGGGCTTGCCCTGCAGACGGTCCCAGAAACTCCGTCCGTCCATCTGGCCGGCAGCCGGAAGCTCCAGCCGGGCGGCATCCGCCAGGGTCGGCAAGAAATCGGAGAAATCGATCAGGTCGTCCAGAACTCTTCCGCCGGCGACAATGCCTGGTGCGCTGACGATCAATGGCACATGGGTCCCTGCGTCGGTCGGCGCCCCCTTGTCCCCATGAATTGTCCGACCCTGCAATTCAGATACCAGAGTGTGGTGGTTCCCATTGTCGGAGGTGAAGACGAATACCGTTCTCCGCAGCAGGCCCAGTTCCTCGATCCGGTCCCGGATCCGCCCCACGATAAAGTCGGTGTACTCCACCATGTCCACGAAATTGGCCTGCCGGTCCGTCGACTCCCTGTCCCTCGAATGCGGGGTCGGCTCGAACGGCGAGTGCCCCAGGATCATTGGATAGTAAACCAGAAACGGCCGGTTCCTATTCTGCTCGACGAACTCCAGCAGAAAGTCCGCGACGACATCCGGTCCGTAGACATCTGGGCCCGATTCCAGAATCCGCCCGTCGCTCTCCAGTGACGGCTTCCAGTAGCGGTCACGCCCTGTCTTCCCGGTGTTCCACAGGCAGTAGGTGTCGAAACCGCGTCCTGCGGGCACCCCTGCCGCGTCATCGCCACCCTGAAGCTGCCACTTGCCCCCCACCGCAGTAGCGTATCCGGCGTTCCGGAAAAGATCGGCCACCGTGAATTCGTCGGGAGACAGCGCGCCGAAAGTGACGTAGTTTCGCACGTTGCTCTTGCCGGTCATGAGAGCAACGCGGCTGGGGGTGCATAGCGGGGTCGAGTAGCAATTCGTGAACAGCACCCCTTCATCGGCAAGTCTGTCAATCCGGGGGGTGCTGTATTGCCGGCTGCCGTAGGCGCCAAAGCACTCGTACCCGACATCGTCCGCCATGATCAGCACGACGTTGGGCGGTCGGGTTGCGTCCTGTGCAGCACCGGCAACCGCGACAGCCAGGAGAAGAGTGATCAGTTGGCGCATGACAAG
Source organism: Bryobacterales bacterium (assembly GCA_965205085.1). Classification (GTDB taxonomy): domain Bacteria; phylum Acidobacteriota; class Terriglobia; order Bryobacterales; family UBA6623; genus VXMF01. The sequence goes on from OZ242039.1 coordinate 1,182,865, forward strand.
GATCCGGCTGTGCGTACCGTCGCGTCCGAGGATACTCTATTCTGACCCAGGCGGGTCGTTAGGCAGTGGCTCCAGATCCTCGATCTCTTCGAAGGTGATCGTCGCTTCGGCCGAGAACCTGCGATACAGTCGGAACTCAAGGTCATTGCGGGTCAGCGTCCGTCCGCTGCGAACGTACGCCTCCGCCTTCAGCGGCAGCAGGAATTCCTGGCCACTCAGTTCGATGAAGTCGAAGTCGAGGCGGCTCCGAGCCTCCTGCATGGGGAAGCTGGGAGGGAGGTCATGCGCCTCCATGACGATCCGTAGCACCCGGCCCGACTTCTTACCGATATAAACGAGCCCCGTGTAACCGGCCTGAATCCTGCGCAGACTCTGGCGGAGGCTGTCGTCACCGCTGGATGACAGCGTCCAGGAGGACCTCGACTGCGGAACAGCCAGATGGAACACGTAGACCGGCTTGCCTCGTAGCAACGAGTGCCGGGCCCATCGAAACTCGGCCGCGGCCTGCAGCGAGAACAACTCCTCCAGAAGCGTGCCAAACTCGCCGGTGCTGGTGGTGCCTCCCAGCTCGGAGAAGCCCTTGGTCGAGACCATATCGTTCACGCTGAGAGTTTCGTAAATCTCCTTGCCGTCGTGGTAGCTCAGTCGCGTCTTGATCTCGTCGAGGCGCAACCAGTTGATTTCCAGGCCCGTCGGATCGTAGTAGCGGCGGGTAAGCTGCAAACAAACATAGTTCGGCAGTTCTGCGGTGTAGACTTCAGCGTACCGACGTGCCTGCTGGATGATGCGGTCTTGCTCTTCCTCGCTGGGCGGGGGAGGTTGACGCGGCGTGGCGGATGGATTCGGTTGTGTCTCGATGACCGGCTGGGGAAGACCGGACGTGGATGACTGCAGTGCCTCGAGCGCCTGGAGGGTGCGCGGGCCGATGCCCCACCCGACGAATTCCTCCACCAGCCGGTCGCTGATCTCGAACCGGACGACCTGCTTCTTGAGATAGTTGGCGACATCCTTGTCCTTGTGCCCTTGCTCCACCGACGACTTGATGAACTGCCTGAGCTGAACGTAACTCAGGCCTGACTGAGCCTGTAGTCCGGCGGCTGCCACCAGCACAACCAGTAGCCTTCCCGCTGCGCCCATGCACCCATTCTATGGTGGCGCTGAAGGGAACGGTGAGTCGCAATCACCGATCGAGAGCCTGACCGTCATCGGGACAGGGCAGCCGGTTCCTCCCGCCGTGCGCACCTCTCCCAATGTCCGCGATGCCACGAGCCCCCCATCTGGAGTGAGTTCCGTTCACTCAATCGATCTGTGGGCGGCACGGGCGGCAGATGTCCGGAGCATTGCCCGGCACCGGGCCAACGACACAGAAAGAAATCGTCACGGAAATATCGTCCCTCGCATCGCTGATCGGGTCGAGTCCGACATCCAGACCTCGAGTGGCCAATCTGATGATTCCCCGCAGGCATCGCAACGATCTGGGGAATCCGCCTGCCAAATGAACTTGCGACGTCTCGATGGAGCGTTGAAGGAAGGTGAACCAGTTCCGGAACAGAGTCTCTCGAACAGGCAGGTGTTGATTCTCGTTTACCTGCTTTGCGGGAGCCTGATTCTCCTTGTGATTTGAGTTCGGAACACGCCCCCTGCCTCCGCGGTGTCGCAGAAGGCTCGTTAGAAACCCACAGTGAAACTGGTGTAGCCGACGTGAGACCGATAGCCGCGCACCCCGGCCATGGCCTCCGCATAGCCGTAGTACTGCCATCCCAGGTGCCACGCCATTCGCCGGTCTAGCTCCAGAGACACCCTCATCTGCGGTGAGTGATACGACATGGGCAAGTTCGTCATCAACATCCCGTCTCGGAGCGTGAACGATGAGTCGACGCCTGTGTCCATCTGACCATTGCTACCGTTGTCCCGGGTTAGGTTGTAGCTGGCGTGCAGTGTCACCCGATTGCTGGGATTGGAACGAACAGAGAGATTCAAGTTGTGGATGCCGGCCACATAGACACTCCGAAGCGAGTCTCGCTCTGCCGTTGTCTCGAAGAGGTCCAGGATACCTGTGGAAACATCCATGCTCAGATAGTTGTACCCGCCATCAATCATGAGTCCCCCGTCCGGATGCGACCAGGACACGTGAGTGCCCTGGCTCAGGGCTTTCGCACTGTAGGCGAGCCATGCGGTCGGGTTGGTATTGACGCGGTTCTTGAAGTATGCGCTCAGGGTGAACCCCTGCCTCCTCCAGCTCAACCTCGCGGACTCGTTGCGGAATCGTCGCTCGCTGGTCGGAGTGAGGGGCAGGTTGGCGTCTCCGACCTCGATATCGAACGAGGCCCTCACATTGCGCCCTGGAATCCACCGGATACCACCCGTTCCTGAACGGACCCTGTTGTCAACTGCTTGGAGTTCGTTCTCGAAGACGAAATCGGGGTATCGGATCGCATCGGCGGAACTGGCCCGGCGGCTGGAGAGGCTCCAGGCTCCGAACAAGCTGAAGAAGCGCACTGGACGATAATTGACCGCTGTCACATTGGAGATTCGACGGATTCCCAGCTGCTCGAATCGCAGATACTCGTCTCGGTACGGGCCCAGTTCGACCAATGACGCGCCACCGTCGATTCGAGTGCTGTGGAAGGCTGTAGTGTTTGTGATCGCCCAGGAGTGTGACGGAAGGAGCACGACCGTCGCCTCCCCGGACGACTGCCTCCTGTCTGCGTCACCGACAACCAGCGTCTCCCGGTAACCGGGAACTGTCGTTGCGGCAGCGGGAACGGAAACACTGTCCATCAAGGTCGAGTTTCTGGCCCCACCGGCGTAGACCAGCCTGGAATTGAATCCGACCGGGCGGTCTGCCCGGGTCCGCAGGGCCAACGTCGTGATCGGCGTTCGTCCGTGAAACGGCTCCGAGCGCAGGAGGGTGTCGACCGCCTGAACGTTGGGGGCGTCGGATCGGATCCGGGACGCATCCGTCTGGTCCCCCTCCTCCTTGTAGAAATCGACTGCATGGATCGCGGTCAAGGCCAAGCCCCCCAGCATTGCCGTGAAGCCGACGCGGACCTGCCGATTCGACTGCCGAAGGTCCGCTCGGTAACGCAAGAAGTTCCGGGCGTCCAGCACGCCGAATACGTCCGTGGTGCCGACGGAGGCGAAGCCGGGCCCGGCGCGAGCGTTGCGGTCGTAACCCAGAACAAAGGCCAGCCTCGAGTCTGGAAAGAGCGTGAATTCGTGGTTTTGCATCGCACGCCGGACCATCAGTCCGTGCTCGCCATTCCACAGCGTCGGAATTCGGTTGTGGTATTGCACCAGGCGATACTGCAGGTCGTAGCGGTATACGCCAGTCTTGCCTGCCCTGATGCGGACGGCCTGGTATGGATCGCCAGCCCAACCCGTCGAACGGATCGACAGCTCATCCAGCACCGGCCGCTTACCGTCATTCGAGTGCAGTTGCAGTTGTCCCTGCAGCAGTCGAAGACCATTTCCGTAGTTCACACTCGCCCGGTACAGGTCGCGATTCCCACCGATCCGCACAGAGCGGTAGCCAACATCGAAAACGTTCGAGACTGTATAGTTGCCAACCTCGCGGGTCACCGAGCCTGGGTCCGTCAGGTCCGTCACAGGCCGCTGGCCCACAGCGGGAGTACACAGGGCGACTGCGATGATCAGAAGCAACATCATCGCCGGAATTTTGGGTCCGCATTGGAACCGTGGATACGGGAATGGCAAACTACGCACTCCCGAAACGCGGGATCGGCGAGATTGTGGAACCAGGCAGCAGGGCCCGGAATACCCCCGTCGCGAAAGCCGAATCCCATGACGTCGTTGTGGCACTCCAGACAGAGCACAAAGGCGGTAGGTCGGTTCAGGAGCCGTGCGTTGACACTGCCGTGGGGGTTGTGGCAGACGGGACACCCATCGACTCGCACGGGAGGATGCTCGTGGACGAAGGGGCCACGCTTGTCCGAGTGGCACTTTGTGCATGGAATGTCGTTGCCCAGAGCCTGACTGACCATTCGGGGAAGGTGTGCCGTCCGCCAGGTGGCGATTCCCGACCCGTGTGGATTGTGACAGTCCGAACACTCCATTGCGCCCTCGTTGACCCGATGCTTGAAAGGCATGTTGAACTGAGCCTCGATCTCCCGATGGCAGCTGTAGCAGACCTCGCGCTCGTTCGCGACGAGCAGTGGTCGGTGCTTGAGTGGACCGTGAATGGAGTGACAGGTCGTGCAGCCGATTTCACCCGTCAGATGCACCGACCGGCGGATATGCATCTTGCCGAAATCTCCGCTATGGCACCGCAGGCAGACATCCTGTCCCTCACCTGGACTGATTCCGGGAAAGTGCACGATGCTGGCGTTGTCGGGATCGATGACGTGCAGTCCGGAGGGGCCGTGGCACCCCTCACACCCGGCACTTCCGAGATTCTCATCTTCCTTCGGAACGGACCGAGAATGAGGATTGCCCGGAAACGTCTGCCACACGGCCGGATGGCAGCCCTGGCAGATTCGGCTACCAAGGTACTGCTGTCCCGGGGGCCAATGCGATTCGTTGAATGCTCTGGCTGCCTGTTGTGCCGGCGGCCAAACAGCCTGAGCTCGGGACCGGGGCAGCCAAGCGGTTGTCCCAAGGGCAACGGTTGCCAGCACCGCCAGCCAAAGTGCCCTAGCCTGCGGTACGACCTGCCCAACGGCCTCGACCGACCGGACGGACCACCTCCGTCGCGAAGCACCGATCGCGAACACAGCCCTCTCACTATATAAGCAAGGCTACCGACCATGACCGCGAGGTGGTGCGTCGCCTGCGCACCCCCAACACCCTGCTGGTGGTCCTGTTCGTGGATAGCATCGTGTTCCGATCCGACAACCGCGGCTGTGCCGCGGTCCTGCAGACGTTGCAGGACCATAGCCGCGACCTGAGCCCGCCTCTACCGTCCCAGCCGGTCACCCTGGCCGCGATCTGTCGTGCCCGGGCCAAGGTCAGCGAGGACGTCTTCCTGCGCTTCCACCGTGAACTACTGGCCTCCTGCCCTCCCGGGGCATCCCACAGCCTGTGGTGTGCCCGCCGAGCCTTTGCCGTCGATGGCTCCAAGCTCAACTTGCCGCGGTCCCGGGAGCGACGGCCTGTTATCCCAGCCTGTTCCGTTGCCTCTACCAACTGCGCACACGCCTGCCGCCTACAGCGCAACGCGAACTCGTGGTTCCAAGTCTACTTGCCCCGCCCCTCATGGGCCAGCCGGTTACTCCCGTTCACGCGACATCTATCGGCCGAACGGAGGCTATTCTGTCCCCTCTCTTCTATCAAGCAGGCCACAATCTGGGAGATAACAGCCGAGGCACATGCCTCCGAGTGTCCTGGCAGCCCGCACCATGCCATGCCCGCATTGCAGCCTGTCTCTCAGTGCCCCAGGGCAAATTCGGCCCCCGACGCCGATGCCCACCCGCGCCTCCGGGCTTGGTCGGCGACATGATCGGAGGCCTGTCCACACCAGCCCCGGCCGACCGTCGGAGCGTCGGCCGCAGCAATCGACGTCCCAACCTGCTATACTTCAGTCAGGCCAGACGAAATTGGATAAGGAAGGAGACCTGATTCGGGTATGCCACTCGAGCCCCAGGCAAAAAAAGAGATCGCCAAGACTTACGGAATTCACCGAGATGATGTCGGTTCCTCCCAAGTTCAGATAGCGACTCTGACACACCGCATCGCGGAACTCACAGAGCACCTGAAGACCCACCGCAAGGACTTTTCGTCTCGCAGGGGTCTCTTGAAGATGGTCAGCAGGCGACGCAGCCTGCTCCGCTACCTCAGCAGGAAGAATCCCGGAGAATACGTCCGGGTGGTCGAGTCGTTGGGACTCCGGGGTTGATCTCCGGACCCATCGCGATACCGCATGTCACCGTCTTTCCGGGAATGACCTCAGGCGTGAGCCGACTGCCCCTTGCCGTTGCTGGATGATCCGGCAGCCTGCCAGCAAGGTGTGTGTTGACATCCCGCAACAATAGAGCCAAGTGCAGCTTGGCCACCTCCCCCTAACCGATTCTCCGCCTGGCCGCGAAGAGACATCCCGCCACGTCAGGCGGGACCGAAGCAGGGATAAAACCAGAACAAATGAAGCACATCGTAGACTTCGAGTTGGACGGGAAATCCGTATCACTCGAAACCGGCCGATTGGCCAAGCAAGCAGGGGGCTCCGTCATCGTTCGATGCGGAGACACCCAGGTACTGGTAGCCGCCACGGCAGCTGCCGAACCCAGGGAGGGGGTCAGCTTTTTCCCCTTGACCGTGGATTACAGGGAGTACACGTACTCCGCCGGCAGGTTCCCGGGAGGGTACATCAAGCGGGAGGGACGCCCGACTGAGAAGGAGACTGTCACGTCCCGGATGATTGATCGACCTCTACGTCCCCTGTTTCCGGACGGCTTCCGCAACGACACGCAGGTGATCGCTTCCGTGCTGTCCGCAGACCCCAATCACGACCCGAGCATCTACGCAATGATCGGGGCGTCCGCCGCTGTCGCGGTCTCGGACATTCCGGTCGTGCTGACCACGGGCTCCGTGAAGGTGGCTCGATTGGGTGAGGATGAATGGGTCATCAATCCTAGTTACAAGCAGGCTGCCGCAGCGAACGTTCATATCACTGTAGCCGCAGCGAAGGACGGCATCGTGATGGTCGAGGCGGACGCGAACGAGGCCGACGAGAGCGCGATGCTGGAAGCCATCCGGCGAGGTCACGAAGCGTGCAACGCGGTGATCACGGCGATTGAGGATCTGGTCGCCAAGGCTGGCAAGCCAAAGCGTGAGTTCCCTGCCCCGGAAATCGACCAGGCTGTTCGCGACGAGATCGAAGCTACCTGGGGAGAGAGAGCGGAGGAGGCACTGGACACGAGCCGGCACGACAAGCTCGAAAGCTATGGACTGTTCCGCGCCATCAAGAATGAGATCGTGGCCACCCGGCCGGACGATACCCACTGGCAAGAACAAGCTTCCTCGTTCTTCGAGCCTTGGCAGGAGAAGCTGTTCCGGAAGCAGGTCTTCGACCTGAAACGCCGACCGGACCATCGGGCACCGGACGCTATCCGAGCCATCACCTGCGAAGTCAGCGAACTCGCACGAGCCCATGGTTCCGCAGTCTTTACCCGCGGAGAGACCCAGGCGCTGGTGACAACCACCCTGGGCACCAAGACAGACGGCCAACGACAAGAGCGAATTGAGGATCCGGATTACGAAAAGTACTTCATGGTTCACTACAATTTCCCGCCCTTCAGTGTGGGAGAAACCGGCTTTATGCGAGGTGCCGGACGGCGGGAAATCGGACACGGGTTGCTCGCCGAGCGAGCACTGACGCCTGTGATTCCCAATCAGGAGGAGTTTCCGTACACCATCCGCGTCGTGAGCGACATTCTGGAATCGAACGGTTCGAGTTCGATGGCCACGGTATGCGGGAGTTCGCTGGCGCTCATGGACGCCGGGGTCCCGATCAAGGCCCCGGTCGCGGGAATCGCCATGGGGCTGGTCACACAGAACGACGAGTTTGTCGTGCTGACCGACATCGCGGGTGCCGAGGACCACTACGGAGACATGGATTTCAAGGTTGCCGGGACCGAGGACGGGATCACGGCCCTGCAGATGGACATCAAGCAACCGAAAGTCAGCCTGGAGGTGCTGGCCACGGCACTGGAACAGGCCCGCAATGCCCGCCTGGAAATCCTTGGCACGATGCGAGACGCTCTCGGTGCGCCTCGCAAGGAGCTGGCCGAGCATGCTCCGCAAATCACGCAGATCCGAATTCCCGAGAGCAAGATCCGGGACCTGATCGGGCCCGGTGGCAAGGTCATCAAGGGACTGCAGGAAGAGACCGGAGCCAAGATCGACGTCCAGGACGACGGCACGGTGAGCGTCGCTTCCTCCGACCGCACCAAGGGCCAACAGGCTATCGACCGGATCAAGGCCATCACGGCAACCCCTGAGGTTGGCAAGGAGTACCTTGGAACGGTCACCAAGATCGCCGCATTCGGAGCATTCGTCGAGATCATTCCCGGCACGGAGGGACTGCTGCACATCAGCGAAATCTCCGAGCAGCATGTACGGGAGGTCAGTGACGAACTCAACGAAGGGGACCAGATTCTCGTCAAGTGCCTGGCTCTAGAGGGCAACCGCATCAAACTGAGCCGTCGGGCGGTTCTGCAAGAACGTCGCGGCTCGTTCCGAGGTAGCGAACGGCCGTCCGGTCGCGGTCGCGATGGAGGTTCCGGGGATAGGTTCCGCGGCGGTCGTCCTTCCGGTCGCGGGAGACGCCCGCGCCGCGACGACCGGTCGGGACGCTCGTCGGATGACAGGAACAGGCACTGATCCTCAGCCCGCTTAGAGCGACTGAACGGCACTCAATACCCAGGAGGGCTGCTCCCGCGGGGGAGCATGCCCTCCTGCTGCAATCGACGCTCAAGGATCATCCCCTCGTGAAAGCCCCGAATCCGCAGTTGCTCAGGGTCACAGCCCAGAGCCGAGCGGGGAACCAGGCCAACCAGTTCGGAATCAACAACCCTGACGCCCAGATCGGCGGCGTAGCGGCACACGCTTTCGAACACCTTGAATACCGGCGTCTCGTTCAGCTTGGTAAGGTTCATCGATACCTGTGCCACGCCGGCCGTGGCGAGGTACATGCCCAGCGCCTTGACACCGCCCAGACCGCCATTCGATTCCCGGACGGCTGTCGCGATCATCCGTGCTGCCCGGTCATCGCTCGCAGCTAGCTGCACGTTGAAGGCAACCATCGGAGGGCGGACCCCCAGGCAGCAGGCTCCTGCCGAGGGGTGTAGGGTGCCCTCCCCCAAGTCCGGTTTGACGAAGCCCTGCAGGACACGTCGACTGAGTCGTTCGAATCCGAGCTTGCGGACCGACTCCAGCGTGATCCGCCCTGCCGCACAGGCGGCCGCACCGTAGAAATACACGGGAATCCGGAGATCCAGCCAAAGGCGCTCACCCATTGACCGCACCGCCTCGACGCATGCATCCTCAGATCCACGCTCAAGGGGCACTGCCGGCACTACATCGATTGCGCCAACCCTGGGATGGGTCCCCCGATGTCCCCTGATGTCGATCCGTTGGACTGCCACCCGCGCCGCTGACAGTACAGCCGCCTCGACGCTGCGCATTGATCCGACGATCGTGTATACAGTCCGGTTGTGATCGCCATCGACGTGCCGGTCAAGGAGCGTCACTCCGGCACCCTGCAGAGCCTTGCCCAAGTCCTCGACCACGCACAGATTCCGCCCTTCGGAGAAGTTCGGCACGCACTCAACCAACGTCCCGTCACATGAAGATTCCGGAGTGGACGGACTAGAACCGGCAACTGGACCAGCGGCCGTCGCGTGGGTTGGAGTCACTCGGACCTTGGCCGGATTGCCCTCTATGCTGAAACCCATGGCGCACGAACCGCTGCGATTGACGCGCCCATTGCACATCGAAGTGCGAAGGCTCTTGAAGTTGACGGTCGAGTAATTAGCAGGGTACGGCAGGCGTGGTGGGCCTGTCAAGGCGACAGTCCGGTGGACCACGTGAGGGGCAGGGGCGCGGCCGCGCTGCAGCCACTCTCAAAGAGGACAGAGTCCGGGGCGTCGGGTGGCGGAGCGATGCCGGCCTCGAGACAGGCGGCGCGGAAGACCTCCTACGGGGGCTCTGGCCAAGCCCCTTGCGCGGACGGTCTTGGAGCCGGTCGGTCGCCTCCTGAAACCACTGCGGATCGAGCGTACACAGCCTCTCGACCTTAGGCACGAACTGGCGCAGCAGGCCTTTGGTATGTTCGTTGCGGCCCCGCCCGCAGGAGCCGCAGGGACGGGCGAAGAAGATGTTCGGTGTCGCAGGTGAGCGTCAAGACCCGGACGAAAAGGGCCGCAGCAGGTCCCGCACAGCGTCACCAACGAGCGCGACGGTCTTCCGTCTCATGGTCGGAGGCGGTCCCCGGGGGGCCTTGCCGCGGCGCGGCTGGCCGCGCTGCCGCAGGCAGGTGTGCAGCGAGCCGCCCTGGGCGCGGTCCTGGCGAATCCGCTGGTAGAGCAACGAGACGCTGACCGAGACCGTCTCGGCCAGGCGGCGGCGCTGTTGAGCGAGTTGCTGGGCCTGCTGATGGGGATAGCCGGAGGGGCCAGCGTTGCGCCGGAGTTCGCAGCAGACGGTGGATTAGTGGCGCTGGATCTGGGCGGCGATGGCGCTGACCGAGGCTCCCCGTTGGTGCAAGGTGTGGATCAGGCAGCGCTCGTCCAATGGCAGATGGCGGTAAGTCCGAGGCTCGGCAGTTTCTCCCTTACGATAGACCAATCAGAACCTTAGGGCCCTCCGCCCGCGGTTGCATTTCCTAGCGCAACCAGCAAGATAGTATGCCCGCTCCAGCCTTCGATTTCGCCGACGAGCTTGCTCTCGATTGCCGGGGAACACCTTCTTGCAAGACACAGGAGATCAAGTGCGAACTCAGAAATCCACCCGATCAACGACTCGATCTTGGTGTGGGTCGACTTGGCAAGTCCGGTAGCGCTAAACTCCCGTGCAGTCATAATGCTGCCGAGGTTGGCGAAGTCTCGCTCCAAGAGCGATTCGAAGTCATCGTGTGTCGTCTTTGGCAACACGGCGAAAGGGCGGACGATGGGGCGGCTCTGGCACGCTTCGATGCCTGCGAGACATAGCGGACCGAATCGGATCGGACAGCCAGAGCCGACAGGCGCCGACAGGCATTGTGAGATTTGACCGTTCGGGTCGCGCAGATCGCAGAACCCATGGCCGTGGTAGTGGCGCATCTGCGAGTTCCGGTGCGGCTCTGCTTCAGCCCGGACCATGCGTGTACCTCCGGCAACAGAATCTCGTTCGGGAGTACTCTACGTGCGACCGCACAGTCTCATCTGCTTGGTCCGGTCCTCTGCGTTGGTCCCGTGCCTGCCCGATATTGACCCCTGTTGGTCCATGGCCGGGGAACCTGGATCGACCTCGTATGCTGGTGTAGGAACGCAACTCAGGTCGTCTGCTGTCTGGCACGTTTCGGGATGGCTGATAGCGCAACCTGAGGGATTCGGATTCGAGGCGGTTAGCAGTGAGTCATAGGGAACTGGCGCTGCCGGAGGCATCGCGACGTATCTTCGATCAAGCCCTTCCGTCGGTGCTTGAGTTTCTTCCGGCGGAACAAGTGCTGCTTGGAGGAGGAACAGCGCTGGCAGCACGCTGGCGACATCAAGACAGCTTCGAAATCGACCTGTTTACGTCCCCGACGACATTCACCCAGACCATCTACCGCCAACGCACCCGATTCGAAGCTCGCCTGCAAGAACAGGGCTCCGGTCGGATTGCCATCCTCGGCCCAGATGGCTGCACCTTCTACCTGCAAGACGCAAAGGTCGAGATTGCTGGCTTGTTGCCCCTCACGTATCCGAACCGTTCGGCCGATTGCACGGCGAGTCCAAGCCTTGCACTTGAAACCAATTTGGAGATCCTTGCCAAGAAGCTTCACCGAAGGATGATCGTCCATGGTCAAATCGTACCTCGCGACCTCTACGATCTGGCCTATGCGAGACGGTTTGAACCGGCACTTCTGGATGCAGTCTGGGGCGCGGAAGAAGTTCGTGACCCACAGGTCCTGGCTGCTGCCCTCAGCAGTTTCCGACCGGGCTGGATCAACCGTCATGAGGAGCCGGTGGTCAATCCAAGCTACCCTGAATTGCGAGATCATGCCGTGCAAGATGTGCTTGACGACATCGTCTCGCGCTTTGCCTTGACCCGCAACCCATGGATGCGGTAGCTGCCGTGCCGATCAACTTCGATTCCGTGCGCGAGGCCTTCTACGGTCCACCCCTGCCGAGCCCGCCAGACCACCTGCCAACACACGAGGAAGTGCTCGCCGAGCACCAGCGCATCTGTCTGCAGGTCAACCACGAACTCGGGATCAATCCGGCGGTTAGTGCCAGCGGTGAACACGGCTCGTTGATCGGGGGGGGGGGCGGGCAAACCACTGACCGTCCTTGGCCGTCCTGTCGAATACCTGTTGCGTCTCGAACCCATGCCACTGGAGTGGTTCGACTACCCGGAAGCGCGCACGGTCTGGTTCCAGCCGGCCAAGGAGGACACAACCCGCCGTGAGCGTATCGAATTTCTTGAGGAAGTTATTGCTATCCATCTCGCCGGCTATCCTGATCGGCCGACGGGTCACGAACTCGCTCTCTGGCTCCGCTCTCCCGACTCTTCTTCCCCCAGGATCGGAGCCCTGTACAACATCTTCGAGACCATTCGACCCGGCCACTGTGCACAAATGCTCAGTCGTGGCCATTTCACCTTGTACGAGGTGGCCCGCACCATCATCCTCTCGGGAGCACGTGCGCCCGAACTAATCGCCTGGCTGCACCAGTTCGCGGTCGGTCCCGCGTACACTTTGCACCGATAGGAACGGAACTGTCGCTTTTCGAGCCGCCCATTGCACATCGAAGAGCGAATGCGGGGAAGAATGCCTTTGGAGTTGGCAGTTGAACTGTTAGCAGGGTACGGCGGGCGTGGTGGGGCTTCGGTCCAAGCATCTGTAAGAGGTGCAGAGCGGGGGGCGGCCGAAGGTCTGCCGGGACTCTAGGGATGCTGGCGGCGATGCCCGCCAAGCGGAGAGATGAGTACGTCGGAGGAGGGGCGCCGGACAAAGAGGACAGAGGTCCGGAGCGTCGGGTGGCGGATCGATGCCAGTCGCCAGAAAGTCGGTGCGAAAGGCCTCTTGCGGGCGGTGGTAGAGCTAGTCGATGGCCTCCTGCAGCTACTGCCGGCCGATCGTGCGCAGGTTCTCGGCCTTGGGCCCGAACTCGCGCGACAGCCCGTTGGCAGGTTCGTTTAGGCATCGCTCGCAGTCGCGGTAGGTTACGGGCAAAGAAGATGTCGGTGTCGAGCGCAGAGTCGACCCGGCGGTGATCGGCGAATTCCTTCCCGTTGTCGCAGGCAAGCGTGGGGACCCGGCCAAAGAGTGCCGCAGCAGGTCCCGCACAGCGTCGCCGACATGCGCTGCGGTCTTCCGTTTCACGATCGGAGAAAGCAGGTGCTTCGACTTCCGTTCTACAACCGTCACAGCAACCCTCACCATGATCCTCTCGGCTTGGGCAGGTAGCCCCCGTCGAAGCAGGTCGTCCACGATATTGTAATTGGCGGACCACCGGCGGAACCTGATGGTCGCCTCGGCTCGCAAACACATACGCGACAGGAACCGCCAGGCACACTGAGTCTTCGGTACACTCGAATCAGGCAGGCCTTAGATGCGCTCGGCAGTTCCATGGCCGCTGGCGGCGACGACGTTGTTGTGCTTGCTGGTCTCCGGGTACCTGATCTTCCAATGGGTGCCTACGGAAGCTTCGATGGGAATTGTCCAGCGGATCTTCTACATCCATGTTTCCTCGGCTGCGGTTGCGTTTGCTGGATTCTTCCTGGGAGGGTTCGCCGCGATCGGGTATCTCATCAATCGGGCGGGCCGGCGGGATGACCTGTCCGTCGCCTGCAACGAAGTGGGCCTTCTGTTCGCTTGCGTGAACCTGGCCACTGGCTGTCTCTGGGCCAAGCCCATCTGGGGCGTCTATTGGGCGTGGGACGCTCGGTTGACGTCCATGCTGCTGCTCGCCCTGATCTACACTGCCTATCTCATTCTCCGGGAATCGATTTCGGAGCCCAGCCAGAGAGCCGTCGTCTGTGCCGTTGTCTCAATCTTTGGCATGGTGGACGTGCCGATCGTGTACATGGCGAATCGATGGTGGCGAACACAGCATCCCGCTCCCGTTCTTGGGGGTGGAGGTTCGCTCGATCCTCGCATGACGTTCGTCCTGTTCTTCACGATGTTCTCGCTCGGGTTGTTGTACTGGTATCTGGTCCAGCAGCGGCAGTGCCTGGAGGCACTGCGAAAGAAGGCGGACGCTCTGCGACGGGAGATTCAGGCACTCGCCTAGGGCAGGTCAAGGCTGCGGAGGACGAAACGATGGAAGAAAATCTGAAGTGGCTTTGGGCTGCCTTCAGCGTAGCCTGGGCATTGCATCTGACCTATGTCGTGTCGCTCTCTGCGCGGACGCGCAAGCTGGAACGCCAGATAGAGACCCTGCGGTCGCAGGTCGACAACGACAGCCCTCAGACCAGCTGACCATGCCTTGGTCTGCGACAACTATCCGGCCCAATCGCAAGACCAACGGGTCCGGTGCCAGCTTCGCGAAGCGACTTCCTCGAACCTGTACGATAGCCGGAGACTGAAGTCGGCTCGCGCAGACATTGAATCCTTGCAGGGGTGGTCGACCCGGTTCGGCCAGGTGCGGCACCGCCAGCTCTAGTCAGATCTGGTCCGGAACCACCCAAGGCTCGCGGTAGTCCCGCGATAGAAGGGTATTCGCTCCGAAGTTCCCCACGAAGCGTTCTCGCTCGGGATCGAACAGCAGCTTGTCTCCCGTGCGATAGGAGATGTTGGCCAGGTGGCAAAGCGCAGCCGACAAGTGCCCCTCCAGTACGTCGCAGTTCAAGTCGCTCACCCGGCGGCTCAGGACAGCCTTGCGGAAGTTCTCGAAATGTAGCGCAGTCGTGTTCTGGCGAGTGGATGCCATGCTCGGACCCGGGATGCGTTTTTCTCCCAGATAGGTCTTGTATCCGCCACCACTTACCGACAGGAAACCATCGCTACCGAAGAACAGCACGCCGATCGTGTGGGCTCCGTTGCCGGAATCCTCCAGCAACCGGCACTCTCCGCCCGTGATCAGGCCGCGGACCTCGAACTGGAGCATGCACCGTCCGTAGTCAAAGGACGCGTGCTGGGTGTTCGGTGTCTCCTGGTCGTCGTCGTAGACGTAGTGCCCACCCGCCGAGAACGCATGTTCCGGCAAGTGATCCAGGCCCAGCCCCCAGCGGGCGACATCCATCTGGTGGACACCCTGGTTCCCAATGTCTCCATTGCCGAAAGCCCAATGCCAATGCCAGTTGTAGTGAAAGCGGTTTTGCTTGAACTCGTAGGGCTGCGCCGGGCCGAGCCAGATGTCGTAGTCGACTCCGGGAGGTGCCGCACTGGCCTGGGCGCTGCCGATGGACTTGCGCCTCTTGTAGCAAAGCCCCTTTGCCATGTAGATCTCGCCGATCACGCCTTCCCGAAGCTTCCGGATCGCCTCGATCACGGACGGCGTGGACCGCGACTGATGACCGATCTGGACAATGCGCTTGTGCTTTCGGGCGGCCTCGACCATCTTTCGCCCTTCCCAGATGTTGTGGCTGGCTGGCTTCTCACAGTACACATCCTTGCCGGCCTGCACGGCCCAGATGGTCGAGAGTGCGTGCCAGTGATTCGTCGTCGCGATGGTCACCACGTCGATATCCTGGTTGGCGAGCATTTCCCGCAGGTCGCGGTACTCGATGGGCGCTTCGGGCTGGTAGCGCTTCGTGAACGTCACCGCCTTCTCGGCGACCGCCTGGTCGATGTCGACGACCGCTGCTACCTGCATGCCGGAACTCTCGGCCACGGCCTGAAGGTGCGATTTTCCCCGCCCGTTGACACCGATTACCGCAGTCTGGAGCCGATCGTTGGCTCCCAGCACGCGGGAATACTGTGCTGCTGTCAGGGCGGCCGCTGTGGAGCCGGTGGCGGAAAGAAAGTTGCGTCGATTCATAACTCCCCCGTGAAATCCATCCATGATTGTAGGGCAAACGGCAGGAACGCAGCATCCGAACCGCTTGCGGGCCAACACGGAGTCCGGCATGCAACCATGCCCGTTCATGGAAGGTCACTGCTCAGGTACCTTGGATCCCGGGCAACGATCAGCAGGTGGACCGGCACTTCGCCCTTGACGGAGAAGCCGCAGCATGAGGTGTTTTCGGACCTTCAGGCCGTGGCGAGCCAGCCACAGCGTTCAGGACGCGCCGGAGCGAGGCCGCTCCCTGCAGGGGGTGTGCACCGAGAGCGCGTCCCGTCGGGTGCACCTGGAGGGCGAGAGCACCTAGTGGCAGGCCGAGCAGAAACTGCCGATTGCACCAGACAAGGTGCCCCACAAGGAGGCGGGATGCCTGTCGGCACAGCGGAGCAACCGCCATGCGCCAGTCGTATCGCTACTGAAAATCCCGGGCGCGGCTCCGATCTGCACCGGGCACAGACAGCGGGCTTCGGCCGACGCCATGGCCCCTCCGTCCAAGCGTCACCCCTTCACCCTCTGCCCCAGGACTCCGGCCCCAAGCCGCCGTCCAAGGGAGGCCGCCATCTCGCCCGGAAACCTGCCTGCGAGAACCGTCCCGCAAGCGTTCCGGTCCGGCGCAGGTTGGACCATGTCAAGGAGTACGGGATGCCGGATTTTCTCGACGACAGGGCCGGACCGGCTGGCATCGCTGCGCGCGCTCCGGCGGTTTGACCGTTCCCGCCAAGCAAGGCTTCCCCTCAGGAAGGCCCACGGCCTCCGGTCCTGCTCTCGACAAGGAAGCGACTCCTTCGGCAAAATAGACCATGGTGCGCCTTTTCACCGACCCGCAGGTCTCCAGCCAGCAGCCGACCGCCGCCAACCGGCTGGAGGCGGTCCGGCGGACGGTTCCGGCGGCGAGCCCCAGCCCACTCTCGCGGCCACCGTCTCCGCCGGTGGGTCGGCGACCGGCGTAGCCTGCATCTGTCCAGAGACCCCATGCCCCCGCTCGCGAAGCCTCACGACTCCCTGTTCCGCCTGCTCGTCGCCGACCCCGGACGCGCGGCGGTGCTGCTCACCGACTACCTCCCGCCCGAGGTCACCCAACGGCTCGACCCCGACCATCCGCCCGAGCACATCGAGGGCACCGCCATCGACGGCGAAGGCCGGCTCACCCAGGCCGATGCCATCTTCCGGGTGCGGACGAAGGACGGAGACTCCGCCCGGATCTACGTGCTCCTCGAGCACAAGTCGCAGCCCGATGCCCGCACCCCCCTGCAACTGTGGCGCTACATCCTGCGGCTCTGGATCGCGGACATCGAGAGCGGGGAGCGGCCGCCCGGGCGGCTGTCGCTGATCATCCCCATGGTCTTCTTCCACGGCAGCGGGCCCTGGAACGTGCCCCTCTCGATCACGGCGATGATCGACTCCCCCGCGGGGCTCGAGCACCTCGCCCGCAACCTCGGGGAGTACATCCTCCACGACCTGCCTGGCAAGGCCCCGGACAACCTCTCGAGCCGGGAGGACGTGGCCGGCGTGCTGCTCGCGCTCGTCCGGAGGGGCGACGACAAGATCTCCGATGCGGAAGCCGACCTGATAGTGGCGGCGATTGGGGTTGGGGACAGCGAATTGGCACGGTACCTGCTCATTTACGTCACAGGGCAGTTGCGCCTGTCGCTGGAGCGCCTGGAAGCTGCGCTGAGGCGGGCCGGCTATGATAAGAAAGCCATGGAGCCACTGAAGGGAACTGCAGCCCAAGCCTGGTTTGAAGAGGGCAAAGCCAAAGGCGAGGCTAGAGGTGAGGCTAGAGGTGAGGCTAGAGGCGAAAAACGGGGCAGGGCCGTTGGCATGGCCCAGGGCAGGGCCGTTGGCATCGCTGAGGGAATGACCGGAGGCAAGTCCGAGACACTCGCCCGGCTGCTCAAGCGCCGCTTCGGCCCCCTGCCTGAGAAGATCCAGGCGCACATCGCCGCTGCTACCCTCGAGCAACTCGACCGCTGGCTGGACGCCGTACTGGATGCGCCCACCCTCGGTGCCGTCTTCGGCGGTACGTCGCAACACCGATAACCCGATTGCACGCCGTCCTGCAACACCGGATGCACGCACTCCCCACACGGCCTTCGACATGTTCGTCAGAGCCCCCCTCTGTGGCATTCACCACCTGCGTCTCATAAGAAAGTACCTGGGCAGTTACCGTGGAAGGGGTACTTCGAGATAGTCCAATGCCCATTCGCGCATGAACCGCACACGGTGGGGTCGGATGCGATAAAGCATGAACTCGGGGTTCTCGATCGAGCCGAGGAATCCTCGCAAGAGGGGATTCGTGTCCCAGATCCGCTGGCGGACGGATTCGTCGGTAACCGGGTCGGCCGTTCCCTCGATGCGAACCTGGTCATGGCCATCGTCCAGGTAGCAGAGTTCTACGGCCGGATTGGCAGCGAGTTCGCGAGTCTTGTGGGAACTCCGCATCGAGGCCACGTAGACGGTAAACTCCTCGACAGCGACGGGCGAGACCGGACGAACCCGAGGTTGGTCCAGATCCACACTCGCAAGCATGGGAAAACAGGCCCGAGCCATCGTCTCCTGGGCCAATTTCGCGACCTCGGAAGGGTCCACCGGCCGGGGTTGGGGTCTCATGGCTGTAGTCTAGCGACGAACGGTCCGGACCAGCGGACAGCCTTACCTCGACGCCGGGGTAATCGCGAGAGGATGGGGACCGGCGCAGGAGCGTTGCGCCCGTGTTCAACAGAAGACGCCGGCACGCAGTCGACACCCTTCGGAGGGTGCCAAGCGGGCCAGGCAACCCGGTGTACCCGAGTCTCTAGAATGGGGATACTCGCATGGGACTGATGGGGGTACTCTTCGCGCTGGCCACCGCCTACGCGCTCTCATCCAACCGCTCGGCTGTTCGATGGCAGATTGTTGCATGGGGCTTGGGCCTGCAGATCATTCTGGCGCTTCTGGTACTCCAGACGCCGTTCCGGCGCGTCATCGAAACCGTCGGCCATGGCTTTAGCCGATTCATTCTCCTTTCCGAAGAAGGTACGCAATTCGTTTTCGGCCATCTCGGCCGGTCCGAGAGTGGCGTAATCTTCGCCTTCCAGGTGCTGCCCGTCATCATCCTGATATCCAGCATCTCGGCAATCCTCTATCACATCGGCTTGATGCAGCGGGTCGTGGCGGGACTGGCCATCGTGATGCAGCGAGGCATGCGGGCCAGCGGCGCAGAGTGCCTGACTGTCGCCGCGAACGTGTTTCTGGGGCAGGCCGAAGCTCCGTTGACCGTCCGTCCGTATCTGGCCAAGATGACCCGCTCGGAACTCATGACGGTTATGGTAGGTGGGATGGCAACCGTGTCCGGTGCCGTTCTCGTGGCCTACGTGCAGATCGGCGGTGCAACTCCGGAGAATCTGGTAACCGCAGTGGTGATGACTGCACCGGCTTGCGTGATGATGGCGAAGGTGTTCGAACCCGAGACGGGCGTCCCCGAGACCCTGGGCCGGATCCCCCGACAATCCGTTTCTACCGACCGCAACATCATCGATGCAGCAACGAGAGGTGCGAGCGAGGGCCTCAACATCGCGCTCCAGGTCGGGGCACTGGTCCTGACGTTCGTGGCGTTGATTGCAGTCGTGAACGGCATGCTGGCCGGGCTCCAGGGGGTACTGGGTTGGACGTGGTTCCCCAGCAGCGTCCAGGCCGTTGTCGGACCCATTCTGGCCCCCGTTGCCTGGCTGATGGGAGTTCCCTGGCAGGACGCCGCTACGGTCGGGAATCTGCTGGGCACGCGACTGGTCATCAATGAGTTCATCAGCTACGCCGAACTCTCCACCATCAAGGAGACCCTTCACCCGCGATCGTTCCTGGTGGCGAACTACGCTCTGTGCGGATTCGCCAATATCGGTTCGATCGGAATTCTGATCGGTGCGCTTGGATCGATTCTGCCGACCCGTCGTTCGGAACTCGCTGTGCTCGGTAGTCGCGCAATGATCGCAGCCACTCTCTCTAACTTCACGACCGCCTCGATTGCAGGCCTGATCGCCCATCCCCCCGGACCGTAAACCACAGATAAAACATGCCGCTCGATTCGCTTGATACCAGCCTTCTGTTGCAATTTGTCACAGCCTTCCTGATCGGATCGATCCCCTTCTCGGTCATTGCCATGTGGGGCTCGGGAAAGGACATTCGCAGCATCGGGTCCGGAAACCCCGGCTTTAACAACGTTCTCCGGTACAGCAAGAAGCGCGCTCTGGTCGCGCTGATCGGAGACGTGGCCAAGGGCTTCGTACCGGTGTGGCTGTTCCACTCACCCGACCACTTCATCAACATAGGGTGGCTGATCGCCCTCGGAGCCGTCTTCGGTCATTGCTACTCGCCCTGGCTGAAGTTCAAGGGTGGAAAAGGGATTGCCACATCCGCAGGCACCATGCTCGGGATCGGAATCTACACAGTGCCGGCCATCCTGGCTCTGGCATTCTTCCTTGTCGTTCGGCTGCTGGGCAGCAGGTTCAAGCTGCACGAGCGCGGCGCCTGGGCTTCTCTGCTGACCTGGATCTTCTTTACTGGAGTCATTCATTTCCTGCACGGCCTGCCCCATACGAGATATGCCACGCTCATGACACTCTTCCTCCTCTGGCAGCACAGGTCGAACATTGGCC
Organism: Bryobacterales bacterium; assembly: GCA_965205085.1. Lineage (GTDB taxonomy): Bacteria > Acidobacteriota > Terriglobia > Bryobacterales > UBA6623 > VXMF01. Next base: position 1,203,140 of record OZ242039.1, read on the forward strand.
GCATGTGGCGGAGGAGCACCTCCCCAGCCTAAGCCGAGAAACCCGTCTGGTATCCTTCCGGTGTGATGACCGAACGACGGAACTACTGGCTCGTCAAGACCGAACCGCACGCCTACTCCTGGGCCGATCTAGTCAACGACGGCTGGACCTATTGGGACGGAGTCCGCAACTACGAAGCACGCAACAACCTGCGCAAGATGGCCCAAGGCGATCAGATTCTGTACTACCATTCCGGCAAGGAGATGGCAGTTGTAGGGATTGCCGAGGTTATTCGCGAACACTACCAAGACCCGACGACGGACGACGTTCGCTGGAGCGCGGTCGACGTCAAACCGGTCCAGCCACTACCCCAGTTCGTCACCCTGAAGACGATTAAGGGTGACCCCCGTCTCGAGAACATGCAACTTGTGCGGCGAGGACGTCTCTCCGTGACGCCCGTCAGCGAGGCCGAATACGGCATCGTGCTCGCGCTGAGCGGATTGGGCTCGTCGGAGCCGTAATTCAGACACCGACAGCTGGCGCGCAGTTCCATGGCGGAGAATCGCGCACTCGTTACAACTGGAAGGGCGGCGGTGAGGTATGGGCCGTGGTTCGGGCTGGCGTCTGGAAAGCGAGAAACCGCCATGCCTCGGTTCTACCGACCTCTGCCATGCGCCGAGTACTGCCAGACCGACGCCCTGCACAACGCCGACGGCACCATAGCAGCTTGGGACAAGCGTCACGAATCGACCGAGTGCTGCAAGCTCCAGTGCAGGGTATTCCGGCCCGGCCATGGCCACCGCAAACCCGGCGACTCGCCCAACAGCGCCGCCACAAGGCTACTAGGGCGACCCGAACAAGCACCAACCGGTGTTTCCCAAGCGGGAATACGCCCCGGGGCAGCAAGACTCCCCTGGTATCCGGAGACACCGAGGCACGATCGCAGTCCAATGTCCGAGTGGAGGCGGCAACAACACGCCTGGCCACACGAAAGAGGCGGCTGGGCCGGGCTGGCTACTGCTGTGCTGCCTTTGGGAGACGCTCGGCGTTGGGAGTGCGATTCGGATACTGCCAACGGCCGACTCCCACCACGCCGACACCGATTCGTCCATCTTCTGGGGTTGCACGAAGGTGGGTCATCCACCACACTGCGCGAGCAAGTTCGGGGGCGGCAAAACTCTGAATCTTCCGCACCAGCCTCCCGTTCTGATGCTGAGTTACCTGCTACGTTCTGACGAAGTGCCCTGGGGAATGGACGCCATCCGGCGCGGAATCATACTGACCCGCCGGGCGGAACTAGCCGTAGGGGGTAGCCGACGCCCACTGCCCGCCGAATCTCATCTGCCCAGAGCCTTCGTGCAGCGGAACGGATCAGTGCACACCGTTTCGTGGACCAGGACGGGCGGCACATCCCTGCCGATGGTGCCGGTGCGTTACGATAAGGTCACTTAACGTGATTCAGCGCTCAAGGTCCGCGACCGTCGGTGACCGTACCTTCGGAGCACCCGATTCTCGGCGAGGTAACCATGTCCAGATTCCAGCCCGTTTCGCGGCGAACCTTCATCTCCGGAGCAGCATCCACTTCTCTCGGCTTCACCATCGTTCCCTCTTCGGTGCTCGCGAAGCCGGCCCCCAGCGACCGTTTGAACTTCGGCCATATCGGCTTGGGGGGACGTGGACGAAGATTCCTGCGTCCTCTGTCCCATCTTGATCAGAAGGTGGTGCCGTGGGAGAACCTCGGGGGAGCGGGCGACCGCTACATGCGGCCGGCCCTCTCCACGGCTCTCTGCGACGTGGACTCGAGCCGCCTCGACATGTCGGCGACCATGGTCGGTGGCAAGCCAAGGTTGTTCAAGGATTTCCGGAGCCTGCTCGAACTGAAGGATATCGATGCAGTCTTCATCGCTTCGCCGGACCATTGGCACGCGCTGATGACCATCATGGCGTGCCAGGCCGGCAAGGACGTCTACGTCGAGAAGCCCGCCGCCAAGACCGTCGAGGAAGGTCGAGCCATGGTGACGGCGGCGGAACGGTACGGGCGGGTCGTGCAAGTCGGTTCGCAGGGCCGGTCCCAGGAGGCGGCCTATCACGCAAAGAAGTACGTGAACAACGGCCAGATCGGAACAGTGCGGGAGGTGAAATGCTGGCACTACGAGAATCCGCGGGGTGACTGGACTCCCGACTCAGAGCCTCCCCCCGGACTCGACTACGAGAAATGGATTGGACCGGCGCGTGAAATTCCTTACAACCGGACACGGACCCATGGCACCTTCCGCTGGATGCTGGATTTCGGCGGCGGCCAGATTCGGGACAGGGGCGCCCATGTGATGAGCGTTGCGCAGTGGATTATGAACGCTGACCGGACTGGCCCCGTAAGCGTGGAAGCGACGGGCGAGCCCCATCACGGCGGAATCTACGACTCGCCCCAACATATGACAGTCACGTACCAGTTCAAGGATCCGGACTGGACGCTGATTTGGGCCCAGCCAGGAGATCCGTCGGAAGAGCTGGAAGCGCAGTACGGCGCGGTCTACTGGGGAGACAAGGGACGCTTGACCGTTACGTACGGGGACCGCAACACGACCGACACCGAGCAGCAGGCCAAGGACTACGAGATACCGTACGGCGGGGTTGAGGTCTTCAAGAGTCCCGGTCACGGCGAGAATTTTGAGGACTGCGTTCTGTCAAGGGAGAAGCCCATCATGGACATCGAATCGGCCCACCGGGTGTCCATCCTCTGCATCCTGGGCAACATCTCCTATCGGCTCCAGCGAAAGCTGGAGTGGGACCCGGTCGCCGAGCGGGTGCGAAACGACGAGGAAGCGAACCGTATGCTGAGTCGCCCGGGCCGCGGACCATGGCACTTGTAAACGAAGAAGGCACACAGGCAGGTGATTCCAGCACCCCGAGGCACACCATGACACGTTATAATTCCACCATGGCCAAGCCCATGGCAATCTCCACCCAAGGCCCGAATGGGCGTTCGGTCAGCGTAGCGGCGACAGCGTTTGTGGCCGCCAGTGCGGCTGTGGCGGCGGAAGCCGAGGAGAAATTCCTCGAGGGCCTACGCAGTGACGACGAGGAAGCAAACTACGCTGCATGGTCCACGGCGGGGGACATGGACCCGAGTGTAATTCCGGCCGTGAGTGGTCTTCTGACCTCGAAGAAACCGAACGTACGCAAGGCTGCAGAGGAGTCCCTCAACAACATCGTCCACTCGGTTGGCAAGGTGATCAACCCCGCGAGCCTCGCAGCGAACACCGGCCGCCCGGACGATCCCGGTCGAATGGACCGTCGGCAGCAGGTCGTCAGCCAATTGCGATCAGTCCTGACCGGGAAGACCCATCGGATTGAGAAGGTTGCCGTCCTGCGACACCTGTCGCTGATCGGAACCAGCGACGACGTTGCAAGCATCGCCTCTTTCATCAGCAATCCCGAGTTGCGTGAGGAAGTGGCTTTCTGTCTCGAACGGATTCCCGGCAAGTCTTCCGAAGAGGCGCTCCTGGCCGCGCTGCCATCCGCCTCGGAAGACTTCAAGCCCCGCATCCTGGCCGCTCTCGGCCACAGACGAGCTGATGAGTCTGCGGGAGCCTGTGCAGACGCCATGGCGTCTCCAGATGCCGAACTGGCGATGGCTGGCATGAAGGCATGGGCCCGGATCGGCACGGACCCGGGTACGGAGGTGCAATTCCCTGAGCGCGACGGTCTCAGCGGCTGGCAAGACATCGAATTCGATGACAGCATGCTTCGTTACGCAGATGCCCGGTTCGAGAAGGGTGAGACGGCCGAGGCCACCGGCATCTACATGGAGGTCCTCGCACGCTCCGAGGAACACCTTCAGTGTGCGGCCATGATCGGACTTGCCAATGTCGGAACCGCGGAAGCCGCCGCCGCCATATACCCGAAGCTCCGAAGCCCCGACGACAAGGTCAGGATCACCGCTCGCAATGCATGGGCCAGGCTTGCCGACAGCCCTGGAGACGAAGGCTAGGCGGGCCCGAACTCAAGCCGCAACGCCCTCCACCAACGCACCCGGTTCAGCTGTTCCCGATTCGTCGGCAGGATTCGAGAACGGTGTGCGGTCCCGCTCATTCGAGCGGCTGAGCGTGTTCGTTGAATCACAAACGACGACCAACGTTTCGGGACGCTCGTCCCTACGTCAGGTTGATCCGCTTCAACTCGATCCTCTCGTCGTCAAACACTCCGAGACCGAAATTGGAAGCCAGCTCGATGTGCTCAACCTGGGCGTTGAGCCATCGGCTGTGCTCATCGGGTTTCAGTAGCGCTACCGGAGCCCTTCCGACATCAAGCCGCTTCTTGTCGATCGCCTGCCAGCCGATCTTGTCCAGCGCCACGGGATCCGTGGCGAAGTACATCGTCTTGTGCTCCCAGGTGTACCGCCCCACCGTGCGGCCCGGCCCACCATGGTATGCGGCCTTCACCCCATCAAGGACGTGCAGTACGACTTTCTCGCGGATCACCGGCAGATCCACAACCGCGGGAATGAATATGCCGCAGGCATTTGCCGTCGTCGTCACGTGGCTTCGACTGACGTTGTTGACCAATCCATGGGACATGTTCTTGAGGGCCAGCGTCACTCCGGCAGACTGATGATGTTTGACCACGCACAGGTTGATGACCTTGTTTACCTGCTTGGTCAGGAACTTGGCGACATACGACCGCCGTGCGTGCGAGTCGCTCAAGTCGTACTCCGGCGCGTACTCCGGGTGCACCAGTGGCATCTCCATGAACGTGTCCCGATCGTAGCCGCCCATATCGAGCTGAATTCTGGGTGTGGTCGGCGAGCCCGAAGTCCAGCGCACCCCCTCCGGCAGCCACTCGACGAATCCGGCCTTCTGGAACTGTTCACCGTAGCGGTCGTAGGCCAGGATGTCGCGCCGCGGAATACCGATGCCTTCGAGCGCCCTGACGATAGGGTGCAACACCTCGGGAGCGGAGATTACATGGGGCATGCCTACGGGATTGAGCTTGATCCCAACGACGTCTCCAGGCTGGAAAAACCGTCGCCAGGCGTCAAGGGATGTATCTGAGCCCGTGAGACCTCGAATTCCGGAATCAATCATCTGCCCGACAGGTTCGGCCTGATAGGCGCCAGAGACGATGCTCCGGGGATGGTGAACCGCGACTACACGGCCGGGATACGGTCCCGGAATGCCTAGCCCGTTTGCACCCGGAACTTTCGGTTCCTGCGCCCGGGCCACACGCATCGGCAGGGACGCAAAGGTCGCAGTGATGGCAGTGGCGAGTATTTCTCGTCGGTCGAACGCCATGGTTTTCCTCCTTGCTGACAGTACCTGAGCGATCTGCCCCTGTTCCACGGTGCGGCGTCACAGAGACGACGAAACAGGCTCTGGCCGATCTTGATCATAGCGGGTCTGGCCACGGAGTGACGACAGAAATCCCCGGCGGGCTGGGAATCCGTCGCGCGAAATCGGTCGGGCCGCCTCGATGTTCCCCCGCCACGGGCCGCGACGCCTCTCAAGTGCCTTCCAACGCGTAGCTGGAGGCCTCGCACGGGCGAGCATGCGACTTCGTCTGTCTCGTTACGAACTGGAACGTGCCGGTGGTCTGAGTTGACCCGGTTCGGTCGTGCCAAGCCGAGGGGGTGCCCGACGGGGATTCAGCCAGTTCGGCGGAAGGAGTGTACCGGAATACCCCGAGGAGACGCAGCCGAACCGATCGAATGCCGGTATGCGCAGTGTTGAAGCCGCCATCATGACGGGTGGCAGACCATTGCGGTGCGGCAGATTCCATGATTCAATCGGTTCTTCAGCGCTGGTTGTCGCCACCCGCCTCAGGTTCATGGAATCAGCCCAATCGTCAAGGCCTGAGGAGAACTCGGACCGTCGCGAATGGATGGGCATTGCGATTCGCCGTGGCCGCCCCAGGCGACTGGAGTCCGCCGTGTGTCGGTTACTCGAGCCGCTGTCGGTCTCAATGGTCTCATGAGAATCAGGATGAGCATGGTTGGGATTCCGACGCGGGACCACCGCACTCTTGATCCGGAGCATGTCTCCCGGGCGGGCGGTACGCTGAGCCGCCAAGCCCCGATGATGGAGGAGAACAGAATGAGAACCAACGCCTTCGGGCTCGCCCTGCTGCTCGCTCTGACGTCGCATCTGGCGAGTATTGCCCATGGAAGCGACCGACCGAACTTCGTGTTGGTGCTTGCCGACGATCTCGGTTACGGTGACCTCGCTTCGTATGGACATCCGTCCTTCCAGACTCCGAATCTCGACCGCATGGCGGCCGAGGGAGCACGATTCAAGGACTTCTACGTCCCGATGCCTTATTGTGCACCGTCCAGGGCCTCGATTCTCACCGGGCGCTACCCGTTTCGCCATGGGGTTGTAGGCAATCCGGCTCCGGACAGCGGCGTGAACAACTATGGCCTGCCCGCCACGGAGGTGACGATCGCGCAGGTCCTGCAGCAGACAGGCTACGCAACCACGTGTATCGGCAAATGGCATCTCGGCCATCTGCCAGAGTACCTGCCGATCAGGCGAGGTTTCGACTCGTATTTCGGCATACTCTATTCGAACGATATGCGCCCCGTCCAGCTCGTCGAGGATGATCGCGTAGTCGAGTACCCGGTCGTTCAAGGCACCCTGACCCAGCGCTATACGGAAAGGGCGTTGCGATTCATCGAGTCCCAGGCGAAGCGGCCGTTCTTCCTCTACCTGCCACACGCTATGCCGCACAAGCCACTCGCCGCTTCGGACGCCTTTTACACGCCCGACACACCCCATGACCTGTATGCCGATGCCATTCGCGAACTGGACTGGTCCGTGGGTCAGATTCTGGCCAAGCTGCGAGAACTCAAGCTAGACCGGAATACGCTGGTGGTCTTCACGTCCGACAACGGCCCCTCGTGGGGTGGATCCACAGGCGGTCTGCGAGGCATGAAGGGTAGAACATGGGACGGTGGAATCCGGGTTCCACTGATCGCGTGGTGGCCGGGGCATATTCCCGTCGGAGGCGTCTCCGGGGAGGTCGCGACGTCCGTCGACCTCTTCCCCACCCTAGCCGGCCTCGCCGGAGTATCGCTCCCCACCGACCGCACCCTGGATGGCCTTGATATCTTCCCCTTGATGTCAACACAAGGTGCCCGCAGTCCGCATGACGCCATCCTTGCGATGTCTGGCGGTCGTTTGCAGATTGTCCGCTCGGGCAAGTGGAAGCTTCATGTTCGGGCTCCCGGCACCCCCCGAGATTCCACGAACATTCAGAACTACATCGATTCGTCATTCAATTTCCGGAAGCCCGACGGGACCACGATCATCGCACCGTTCGAGCAGCCTCATCCCACGCGACATCCGGGGGTGCTCACTGGAGACCCTCGAAGAGACATGATGCTCTTCGACCTCGAGGCGGACCCTTCCGAGCAGAACGACATCGCGGACTCGCACCCGGAAGTCGTCAAGAGACTGAAGGCGCTCTTCGACGCATACGAGGGCGGCGAGACTCCGCGCCCGGAGGCGGATTTCTCCGGTCTGAGGCGAGTCAAGGGTGGCGCATTGCGCTACGACTCGATCCTCCCGTAGCAACTCCAGGATAGAGCCACCGGTGTCGTCGAGGAGCTGTCGTCCGTGTCCTGGCCAGCATTCGTTCCAAAGTGGGCGAACCGCAATGGCCCCTAGGCGGAAGCCCGCCTCCAGTCAGGAGCAATCGGCAGGCAGGCAGCTTCCAACCAGAGAGCAATGCCAACGTCTGCAGGCTTGGAATGAGCAGAAGCTGAGAGCCGCAAGCCGATTGAGGTAGCCTCACTGCGGCCTTGCGGGCCAGCATGGTGCCTCATTGCCATGGGCCACCCGCATTCCACTTCCGGTCGAAGGCCTTGCCGGCGACAAGAGCATGGGTGGGCGGCAGCACAAATTCGGCCACGGTGGACTGCACTTCCGCAAACGGGCCGGGCACCATGGCAATCGCAGTGCGGCGCAGGAACCCCCGCCATTGCGCCCGCTTTGCGGCGTCTTCGGCGAAGGTCGGCGTCTGCGCGACAGGCGTCTCTGCGGCAATGGCCGTATGGCGACGTTCGAAGGTCGCGCCAATTGCGTCGGTAAGGACACCGCCGTCGAAAGAGAACACTTGGGAGACAGTCCAGAGGTCGAAGAAGTCCTTCATCCGGCTGTTGAGCATGCCGAGCGCGACCAGCGCTTGGAACTTCTCAGCCACGACCGTCTCGGGCGGACAGGCCCGAATCTGCGGTGGCGGCATGTTGAGCAGAGAAGGATAGTCAATCTCCTGCACACCCGGCGTCACCGCGTCACCAAAGCCGATGTCAATCCGGATCGGCAGGCGGGCACCGGCAATCTCGGCTGTCACGGAAATCCGGACGCCGCTATATTCGTCTGCGGGCCGGGCCGGCCTGCAGCGTTTCCGGCTTGAAGAGCACGCCATCGTCCCCGATGCCGATCCCGCAAATTTCGCGGAAGACTGCAGCGATCCGCTCCGGGCCTGCGTCGCCATATTCCAGCAGGTCGAGGTCGCCGGTGGCCCGATAGGGTGTGAAGGTCCAAAGCTTGAACAGCATGGCACCCTTGAGGACGAACTGCCCGCTATAGGCCGAAACGCTCAGCCGGTAGAGAAGCCGCTCTATGGCGAAATGGGTGAGCGTAAGCTGAACGTTTTCCTTACGTGCCTGGGCACGCCGCACAAGTCGTGCCCGGATCGAGGCACCGACGTTCTTGAGCGGAGGTTTCGGGGTCATACAATGGCCTCGATATAGGGCCGCATCACGTTCTGTACGCGGTCGATGCCGGCGAAATGCCGAATCTCATCGACCGTGGCACGGCGGCTTCGGAGACAGTCTCTGAGTGCCTCAATGGTGACATCGAGGCCGACCTGGCTGCGGTACTTGAAGCAGTCGGCGACCGTCTTGGCGGGATTGGTGATCGGTACTTCCACCTGCTCGATTGTGTGCCGCTCCACACCGGCAGTCACGGCGTCGCCGGTGGCCCGGATGATGCGCAGGGACACCGGCGGGTTTTTTGGCCCCCACTTCTTGTGACCGATCGGTAAGGTCTTGGTGCAGGCGGGCTGCACGGTGCTGGGGCACAGCCCCGGCGAGACCTTGCGCAGTCGATGTAACTCGTTCGTGGCCGAGACCGACGTGCACTGTCCAACGGATGTGCCACTGTTGCGGGATGCCCTGCCATGTTTGCTGAAGTGCTTGGGGTGGCAGGCCAGCCCGCACAGCGTGACAGGCTGACGGCAGTGGCGCGGGTGCATTCGCTGTTCGATGTTCGAGCCACACACCCGCTGGGTCGCCAAGGGCAAGCCCGGCGGTCCGGTCGGTTGGGCATGTCGGTCTGCGTGGTCAAGGACCAGCACCAGTTTCTGCTGCACCACAAGCTGTTGGGGGAGGGCGGCGAACTGGACATCGCGGAGCCGATCATCGAGAAGATGCAGGAGTTGTTCCCGGGCTTGCGGGCGTGCAGCTTGGGCCGCAACCTTCACAGTCCGGAGAACCGAATCAAGATGGACAGGCTGCTGGATCTGAACGCTCTGCCGGCGAAGGGCAGGTTGAGCGCAGCCCGGTGCGGGCGGGAGGCCGGGGAGTCGTTACGGAAGCCGCGCCGTCAACACTCGGCCGTTGAGGCGGCGATCCATCATCTGGAGCATCACAGACTGAACCGGGTGCGGACGATGGGCCAAAGCGGCTGTTGAGTGCCGTCAGAACCGGTGCCAACGCGCTTACGGGACGAGATGGCAGGTATTCAGGAGGGTCCCATCGGGGGTGCTCCAAACATCCATCACCCATATTGTCTTCACTTCCGGGCGAGACCTTTTGCCCAGTGAGCCGTTTGTGCCAGACACGGGTTACAGATTCTATGGAGTTATTGCTGGAGTGGTTGCGGGGGAGGGATTTGAACCCTCGACCTTTGGGTTATGAGCCCAACGAGCTACCAGACTGCTCCACCCCGCTCACCGATATTACCAATTCAACGCTGGCCTGTCAATTCGTGGCCAGCTGCTACCCCGTGACAGACTTCGGCCCATGTCGTCCGGCACGCTCAAGGAAGTCTTGCGGGGGCGGGCGGAACCTCCCCTCATCGCTCTGCCATCCGCCACTCCGGAGGTGCCCTCCAGCGCGGAGGGGGTGGAGCCGTCATCGGTGGAACACCCCCGTCCTTCCTCAGCGATCGGAAGTCCCGCAGTATCTCGAGCATCAACTCCACCTGACCGGGCTCCCGGAACGCGAGATCGTGCTGCTCGAGCGGGTCCTGATCCAGCCGAAACAGCTCGACCCGGACCTGGGGAGGGTTCTTCTCGCGTCGCTCCAACGGCGAAGCGTCCAGCGGATTCGGACCGAGGATCGGGGGACCGCGACGAACGAGCTTCCAGTCACCGTCAATCACGGCAAGCTGCTCCTCGCTGTAGCGTTCGAAGTACGAAACGAAACGCCTGGCGCGAGGCGGGTCCTCGCCTCGAATCAGGTCCAGCATGTCCTCTCCATCGAGTGGTTCACCGGGTCCCCCCACTCCTCCGAGGCCAGCGACGCGCCGTAGAGTCGGCCAGACATCCAGATAGCTGATCAGTCCGGCAACCTTGCGCCTGCCACCCTGCAAACCGTTTGGCCAGCGCAATGCCGCAACAACTCGGGTTCCTCCTTCGTACACGGTTCCCTTGCCTGCCCTTAGCGGTGAGTTGTCCGCCAGCGCCTGGCCACCGTTATCGCTGGCAAACCAGACCAGCGTGTTGTCCTCTATGCCTTGTCGTCGCAGCGAATCGAGAATCCTGCCGATCGCATGGTCCATCGCAGCCACCATCGCCATGTAGACCCGCCGCTGCGGATCTTCCACTGAAGCAAAGGGGGGCAACCACTTCTCCGGCACCTGCAACGGCGTGTGCGGGGCGTTGAACGGCACATACAGGAAGAACGGGCCCGAACTGGCGTGCTCATCGATGAATCGGACAGCTTCGCTGGCAATCAGGTCGGTCGAATACCCCTGGTCGTAGTTGGGCTCGAATCCCCGGTGCCAATCGAGCTGCCCCTCGCGACGATGTGTGTAGTAGTCGATGTTCCCGTTGAAGTGCCCCACAAACGAGCTGAACCCCTGATTGAGCGGGTGGTACTCGCGGAAGGCATGTCCGATATGCCATTTTCCGGCGATGCCCCGGTTGCGGTATCCGGCCCTGGCCAGCATTTCAGGCAGCGTTTCCTCCGCTGCCGGCACACCGACTTCCAAGAACGGCCTGCAAACGGCTCTCTGCATTCCAAACCGGACGGGGTATCGGCCAGTCATCAGTCCGGCTCTCGTCGGCGAACATACGGGACAGGCATAGAAGCGATCCAGTTCCACACCCTCGAACGCGATCCGGTCGATGTTGGGGGTTGGGATTTCGCCTCCATGGTAGCTCACGTCGTTCCAGCCGAGATCGTCGGCAAGAAGCAGCACGATGTTGGGCTGCGCGAGGCCGACGGCACCGCCCAACAAGGCAATCCAGCAGCGAGACACGATTCCGGTCATGGCGGTGAACCCCCTGCCTCTCCCCATTTGTGATCCCTCAGGCCATTCGATTGCGGACAAAACCAACAATGGCCCGATTGCAATACGAAGGCGGAGCCACGCGGAAGACTGGCCGCTCACGCAGCAAACCCGGTGGAAACCCGTTCCAGTTGGGCCGTGCATTACCTGCCGGCGGCAGAATGAACGCGTCGGCTGCGGAAGCCAGCCGTCTTGCGCTCGCCTTGCAGTCCGTGCTGTCGCACTGCAACACCGAGAGATAAGCGGTCGGCGGCCAGTACTCAACGATTCCGTTCGATTCGAACAGCACCCGCCGGCTCCCCTGCAGCCGCTCCCGCAAGGCGGGCAAGGCCTCCTTCAACTTTCCGAGCGCCACCCGCAACCAGAGCACCTGCGAGGCTCCGGCAGCCAGGAGTCGGGCAGTGTCCGTGGTCGGAATCAGACCGGTTTCCTCGTCGATCTCGTAAGGGCACTGCGGATCGGAGACCGCACAGCCACAGGCGCCGCCGCTCCGGGAGCAAATCCCATGCCCGAACTGCGTGACCTTCACGGCCGTCCACTCAAGATCCCGGCAGGCCTCGATGATGGACACTGCGAGGCCCGTCTTGCCGACGTTCCTGCTGTTTCCCCCTATAACAAGGGACTTCACGAACCTTCCAGCGCCTCGACTCTCGCCCGCAGGCGCCTGACCTCCTCGAACAGGCGGGGCAGGCGGTTCACATTCGCCTGGCTCGCAAGTTGCTGCCGCAGCGGCCGGGCGGGTGTGCCCCAGTATGCGCCGCCCGCAGCCAGCGCCTTGCCCGGCAGGAGTCCAACTTGACCGCCCAGCTTCGCCCGCGCACCGATTCGAGCCCGGTCGCCGATGCCTGCCTGTCCACCCAGGACGGCATAGTCCTCGACCGTGACACTCCCGGACAGCCCCACCTGGGCCGCCATGACGACGTGCCGTCCAACCTGGCAGTTGTGTCCTATGTGAACCAGATTGTCGAGCTTCGTGCCGGAGCCGATACGAGTGGCGTCCAGGGCCCCTCGGTCCACACAGGAATTCGTGCCGATCTCGACATCGTCACCGATCTCGACGCCCCCAACCTGCGGGAACGCCTCGTAGTGGTCGGCCTCGAGCACCAGGCCGAAGCCCGCCCCCCCCACAACGGCACCGCAATGGAGGATGACACGGTCACCGAGTAGGACATTTCCATGGACCTTGGCCCCTGCATGCAGGCAGCACTCCAGCCCCAACCTCGCACCCGACCCCACGTACGTTTGCGGCCCGATCCTCGAACGGGCCCCGATCGACGCACCCGCCTCAATCACGGCTAGGGGGCCAACCCATACTTCATCCCCGAGTGTCGCCGAGGAATCAACACTGGCAGATGGATGAATCCCGGGCTCTCTGGCCTCGGGCCTTGCGAGTGCCCGCAGCGCTCTGGCGAACGTTAGGCGAGGGTTCGGGGAGTGGATCAATGTCCGGCCAGCCACCCGCGTCTCGAGATCGACGATGACGCATCCCGCGTTGGTTGCAGGCAGTTCCCGCTGCCCCGGTCTGCGATCCCAGTACGCGATCTGATCACCCCGCGCTCGCTCCAGGACCTGCGCCGATTCGATTTCTATTCCCGCATCGCCAACCAGTTCACAGTCAACGAATACGGCGATATCCCCAGTGGTCATGCGCTGGCCAGCACGGCCCGAGGGTGCCGAACTCGCGTTCTCCGGAACCCTGTCCGCACGCACTATCCTACTAGGATGGAACTTGGAAGGCTCCGTAGCGCCTGGCTGGCGTTCGGCGCATGGATGGTCTGCGCCCCCATTGCGTCTGGATGGGGGCCCGAGGGTCACAGGATTGTCGCCATGGCCGCCCAGGAACTCCTGAACGACAACTCCCTGCGCCGCATGGGCTATCTTCTGGGCAAGGACATCGCCCTGGCCGACGTGGCAACGTGGGCCATCGAGATCGTCGAGGAACGGCCGGAAACGGAGGCATGGCATTCGATCACGATTCCACCCGATGCGAAGGGCGTGGTACTCTCCCGCGATTGCCCGCTTGGCGACTGCGTCACGGCCAAACTGCGCGACTGCATAGGCGTCGTGCGCCTGTCGATCCGCCCGAAGTCCCAGATCGTCGAATCCTTCAAGATGCTCGTCAGTCTGGTGGGCGACATGCACCAGCCCATGCTGAACGGATACCCCCCGGCGCAAGGCAGAGAGAACGTGAGAGTCTTGGTGGACGGCCAGTCCATGTTGCTCGGGGAAGCGTGGGAGACCGGGCTGATCCAGTGGATGGGATCCGCGGAAACCGTTCTCGAGCGCGTGCGCCAGCGAATAGCCCACGCAGACACCGAATCGTGGCGGGCTGGCACCTACAGGGACTGGACTTGGGAGACCCATCGTGTGGCCGTCGAGAAGGTGTACCCGGTGATCCGTGACGAAGAGCCGGAGACCACCCTCAGCGGGCCCGCGCTCCTGGAAACTTCCGAACTGCTGGTAGATCAGCTGGCGAAGTCCGCAGTCCGGCTCGCATACGTACTCGAGATCGCGTGGCCCTGAACTGGCGACGGTACGAGAGTTCACATCGGATCGGGCCGCCTTTCGCCATGCGTCAGTACGATGGTAGCTGCGAAAGGCCAGCCGATGGAGGTGGCGGGGCACAGGTCGCCACCCCGCAATCAGCCGTCGGGCAGAATGGACGCGATCAGGCAGTGGGCAGTGTGAACTCGACACCCAGCAGCGTTTCGAAGCCGGTCGAAACGGCTGCCGAGGCGATCCGCCGGGTAAGCAATGGTGCATCGGTGGCCATTGGGGGCTCCGGTGCCGGACATGCCATTCCGGACGTGCTCCTGCACGGCCTGGGAGAGCGCTACCGTTCCACCGGGGGGCCGACCGGCCTGACCTTGCTGCACCCATTTGGCGTCGGAGACCAGAAGCGCAAGGGGCTGCAGCAGGCTGCGCTTCCGGGCCTGTACCGCCGCGTTGTCGGAGGGCACTGGTCCATGGCCCCCCTGATGGCGGAGATGGCCGCTGAGAACCGCTTCGCAGCGTACTGCCTGCCGGCGGGCATCATGATCCAGTTGTTCCGTTGTGCGGCAGCGGGCAGTCCGGGCTGGTTCTCCCATGTTGGCCTGAACACTTTCGTCGATCCACGCCTCGAGGGGGGCAGGCTGAACGCTCTGGCCGACGAGCAACTGGTCGAGTATGTGCAGCGCGACGGACGAGAGTGGCTGTACTACCGGACGCTGCCGGTCGATGTCGCGCTGCTGCATGCCTGGGAAGCGGATCCCCAGGGAAATCTGTCCATGCGGCAGGAAGCCGGCTTCTGGCACAACTGCACGCTTGCCCAAGCAGCCAAGGCATCCGGTGGAACGACAATCGCCGTCGTGCGACGGATCGTTCCCGAGGGATCGATCGACCCGCGGTCCGTCCATGTCCCCGGATGCTTCGTGGACGTTCTGGTCGTGGATTCCCAGCAAGGACAGACCTATCAGACTGACTTCGAGCCTTCATACTGTGGCGATGCGACGGTTGCCGAGGATCGGTTCACCCCGATGCCGTTCGGCACCAGGAAGGTCATCGCACGTCGCGCGGCCCAGGAGCTGACGCCGGGGGCCGTGATCAACGTCGGCTTCGGCATGCCGGACGGAGTGCTGGCGGTGGCTCAGGAGCAGGGCTTTGTCCGCGACATCACGCCCACCATTGAGCATGGCCAGTTCGGCGGTGTGCCGGCTGGCGGCCTGGACTTCGGAGCTGTCTTCAACCCGACCGCGATCCTTGAGACCGGGCACATGTTCGACTTCTATCATGGACGGGGCGTCGACCAGACGTTTCTGGGGTTCCTTCAGATCGACCGCAAGGGCAATGTGAACGTCAGCCGGCTGGCTTCCCGCATTATCGGCGTAGGCGGCTTTATCGACATTGTCCAGAAGGCCAGCAAGGTCGTTTTCTGCGGGACGCTGTCGATCCACGCAAACGTCTCGATCGAAGGCGGGGCACTGACGTTCGCCTCGCGAGGGGCACCGAAACTTGTCGATTCGGTAACGCAGGTCACGTTCAGTTCCGAGTATGCCCAGCGCAACCGGCAGGAAGTCGTCTATGTGACAGAGGCCGCAGTCTTTCGAATGGGCACCGGGGGGCTGGTGCTCGAGGAAATCGCTCCCGGCGTCGACCTGCAGGCCGACCTACTCCCGCAGATGGGCTTCGTGCCTCCGGTCAGCCCGGGACTGCGACAGATGGATGCCGCACTCTTCGAACCGGAACGGTTGCCCGACTCCGCGTTTCCGTTGTTTCGCCGATAAGCTCAAGAAGCTTCGGACCGCCGTGGCGACACTCGCCAGGGTGCCTCGGACTTCACCGCAGCGCTGCCACTCCCGGCAGGATCTTCCCGCTCAGAAACTCCAGCGAGGCACCCCCTCCCGTCGAGATATGGCTGATTCCGTCCCCAACGCCAGCCTTGCGGACCGCTCGCTCCGAATCGCCACCGCCGACGATGCTCACACAGTCTTCGGATGCGCCATCCACGGAACGGGCGATAGCCAGCGTGCCGGCGGCGAAGGGGGCCAACTCGAACACTCCCATCGGACCGTTCCAGACAATCATGCGGGCACCGCCAATGACGGCTTCATACTGAGCGATCGTCTCCGGTCCGATATCCAGGCCGCGCCAGCCAAAGGGAATCTCGGTCGCAACGACACGAGTTCGAGCATCGGGTCCAACCCGATCCGCAATCACATGGTCGACAGGCAGGACGAGTCGGCCGGCTGCAGTGGCGAGAAGCTCCGAAGCCAGGTCAAGCTTGTCGTCTTCCACCAGCGAGGCACCCACCAAAACTCCCTGCGCCTTCAGGAACGTGTACGTCATCGCGCCGCCAATCAGAACCTTGTCCGCCAGGGTCAGCAGGTTGCGGATCACGTCGATCTTCCCCGAAATCTTGGCTCCGCCGATGATCGCTACGTACGGATGTTGCGGGGCAGACACGGCAAGGGAAAGGTACTCCAGCTCCCTCTTCATCAGCAGGCCGGCAGCCCGTTGGGGCATGAAGGCAGTAATTCCCACCGTCGAGGCATGAGCCCGATGCGCGGCACCGAAGGCGTCGTTGACATAGACATCCGCGAGCGCGGCCAACTGTCGCGAGAAGCCCTCGTCGTTGGCCTCCTCCGCCGCATGAAAGCGAAGGTTCTCCAGCAAGAGGAGGTCTCCTGCCTGCAGGCGCGCCGCCCTTTGTACCGTCTCCGCTCCGACACAATCGGGAGCCATCGCCACCGGGCGGTCCAGCAGTTCCGCCAGCCGAACCGCCACCGGGGCCAGACTCATCCGCGCATCTCGACTCCCCTTCGGTCGTCCCAGGTGCGACGCCAGGATCAACCGGCACCCCTGATCCAGAAGGGCCTGGATGGTTGGCAATGCCATCCGGATGCGCGTGTCGCTGGTGATCGTCCGGCCGGTGCCCTTGTCGAGGGGAACGTTGAAGTCCACCCGCACGAAGACACTTCGGCCGCGAACGTCGAGCCCGTCGAGCGTTCGGTACGTCATCTCCAAGACGGCCTCTCCCTCTCCAATGGCACCGGATCTGGCGGAGGCTGTCGTCAGGCTGCGAGCCTGGAAACCAGATCGACGACCCGGTTCGAGTACCCCCACTCGTTGTCGTACCAGGCCAGGACCTTGACCATGTTGCCTCCGATCACTCGGGTCATCGATCCGTCCACGATGGAAGAATTCGGGTTCCGCATGAAATCACTCGAGACCAGCGGCTCCTCGGTGTAGTCGAGCACGCCTTTCAGGCTCCCGTTCGCAGCCGTCCGGAGGGCTTCGTTCACCTGCTCTGCCGAAACGACCGACGCCAGTTCGGCGACCAGGTCGACAACCGAGACGTTCGGCGTAGGGACACGGATCGCGAAGCCGTCGCACTTGCCCTTCAGGTCGGGCAACACCAGGCCGATCGCCGATGCAGCACCGGTCTTGGTCGGGATCATGTTCAGGGCCGCCGCCCGGGCCCGGCGCAAGTCCGAGTGCGGAAGGTCCAACGTCCGCTGATCGTTGGTGTAGCTGTGGACCGTCGTCATCGTCGCCTTGGTAACCCCGAAGCTGTCGTGCAGGACCTTCGCGACAGGCGCGAGACAGTTGGTCGTGCAGGATGCGTTGGAGATCACGGTATGGGCATCGTTGAGTTGGTCGTCGTTGACACCCAGCACGACCGTGATGTCCTCGCCCTTGGCTGGCGCAGAAATCACCACGCGCCGGACAGACCCGCCGAGATGCTTGGCGGCCAGTTCCCGCTGGGTGAAGAGTCCGGTCGACTCCACAACGATTTCCGCCCCGACCGAACGCCAGGGAATCTGTGACGGGTCGCGCTCCGAAAAGACCCGAAACTCATCGTCGCCTACCCGCAGGCCGTCCTGCGTGACGGCAACCTCCGCCTCGAGGTTGCCGAGGACGGAATCGTGCTTGAGCAAGTGCGCAAGCGTCTTGCGGTCGGTGATGTCGTTGATCGCAACAACGTCAATTTCCGGATTGCTCATCTGAGCACGGTAGACGTTGCGTCCGATCCGTCCGAATCCGTTGATCGCCAGTTTCACGGGCATGCTGTCGTTAGTCTCCTCTTGTGTTTGCCGGGAACATGATGAACTTCCCATTGAGCCGCACCAGTATTGCGAAATCGTTACGGGAATGCGGTTACACGGGGAACTGGTCGCCCTCGCAGCGGCCGCGACGGGGGTGCCAATCTTCACCGGGAATCGCCCCCCTGCGCTACGGCGTATCCTCTGATCATACCGAACTCGTCCGCGCTGCGGGGAGACAGGCCCCTGGCGGCCCGTGCGGTCTCACGGAACCGATACAGGGGTCTGCATTGACCAGTCGCCATGCGATAAAGGAATGCATGCCCACCTACACCGAATCGGTCCTTGCGAGCGCCTCCAGGATCCGTCTGCTGCTGATGGACTGCGATGGGGTGCTGACCGACGGCACGATCTACTTTCTTCCGGGCGATGCGGGCACGGTTGCGGAAACCAAGGCGTTCGACTGCCAGGACGGCATCGCGCTGGCCTGGGCCCGTCAGGCAGGAATCGACACCGGCATCGTCAGTGGCCGTGGCGGTCTGGCTGTTCAGGAACGGGCCCGTTCGTCGGGCATGCGCTATCTCGTCGAAGGACGCACCGACAAGCTGGCGTCCTTCCTTGAAATCCTGGCGGATGCCAACCTCGACCGGTCACAAGTCGCCTACGTGGGCGACGACATCACCGACCTGCCCCTGCTCAAGCGCTCGGGGTTGGCTGTCGCCCCGGCGAACGCGCGGCACGAAGTGAGAGCGCGCGCACACGTGGTTACCGAGGCCGCCGGCGGTCGCGGAGCGATTCGCGAGGTCGTGGAACTGATCCTGAAGGCGCAGGGCCGATGGAACGACGTCATTGCGCGGTACGACATCTAGTCGGCCGGTTCCGTTCCGGACCGCTCGGAGTGCCGTCCGCGAGTCGGAACCATACCGTCACGACACGCCGGTTGTGGTGGAGATCTCCGCTTGGCGAGCCTTCGCGACACCCTCCGAAGGCCTGTCCAGCTGCTCCGGCGGAACGTCGCCTGACCACATGGGCCCGTGCCAGCCCGTCCCAAGGCCAGGCCGCGACATCAGAGCAGTGCCCGCCAGGGTCAGACTCACGGGCCACCAGACTTGCGATGGCATCCGACATCGGCAGTTCTCGTTTGCGAGTTCCGCCACGCCGGTGAGCGCGGTTCCGTCTTGGCATGACGGATCGTTCCGAGGCTGTTGCCGTTGACAGGGTGCCGGATTCTTTCGCTGATCGATATCGGTTGACCGCGGCCCAGTGCGGATGGACAACCCGAGGCATGATGGAGTTCCGCACGACGGCGTTGATCAGCATGTTGGGGAGCGTCTCGATCCGCCGGGCTTCGAAACTGAGGCGATGTGATGCGGCTCGTGGTCATGCGTTCCAGGGCTCCTCACCGGAGAACCTCAGCGCCTTGCCCGTCTCCAGGCGAGAAGCCCAACCGGCGGCTTCCGTTGCGCGCCCCCCCCCCGCCCTCTGAACGGCCTCGCCAGACGCAGGCCCGCCACGCCGCGGCCCGCGCCCGCTCACCTGCACGCAGTTTGCGACAATCGGAAGGAACTCGACTGTCCCAGGACGGCCCTTTCCGGAGGGTGAGTTGCCCGCATGAAGTTCGCCGTACCCAAGGAGCGTCGATCTGGAGAGCGCCGAGTGGCGCTGGTCCCGAAGGATGTCGAAGCCCTCCGCAAGCGTGGAGCGGACATTGCCGTGGAGCGTGGTGCGGGAGAGAGCGCCTACATTCCGGACTCTTCCTACGCTGAGTCCGGGGCGTCCCTGGCATGCCGTGAGGACGTCCTTGCCTGTGCCGACCTGCTCCTCACCGTTAACGGCGTCCTTCCCGACGATTTGCCCCTTCTGAAGGAAGGAGCAGGGATCGCGGGATTCCTCGGGCCGATGGATGATCCCGCCGGAATGGACCGGCTGGCCAGTCACGGCCTCTCGTTGCTGTCCGTGGAACTGATTCCACGAACCACCCGGGCGCAGGCAATGGATGCACTCAGCTCTATGGCGACGATCGCCGGATATAAGGCCGTCCTGCTCGCTGCCAAGCACGCTCCTTACCTGTTTCCGCTGCTGATGACGGCGGCAGGAACACTGCGGCCGGCCAGGGTCTTCGTGATCGGTGCGGGCGTGGCTGGACTGCAGGCGATCGCCACGGCCCGGCGCCTCGGAGCAGTAGTCGAGGGCTACGACATCCGACCGGAGGTGCGCGAACAGGTGGAGAGCCTCGGGGCGTCCTTCGTCGAGCTTGACACGGGCATGGAACAGGCTTCCGGATCCGGGGGCTATGCGGCCCAGCAGTCGAAGGAGTTCTACCAGCGCCAGCAGGAAGCCCTGGCGGATCACCTTGCGGGCGTCAACGCCATCGTGACAACCGCCGCGGTTCCCGGCCGGAGGGCACCGGTCCTGCTGCCGCGTGAAGTTACGCAACGCCTCCGGCCCGGCACGGTGATCGTGGACCTCGCAGCCGAGCGTGGCGGGAACTGCGCCCTCACCGTTCCGGGTGAGGTTCGGGTCTGCGATGGCATCACCGTCGACGGCCCGGTCAACCTCCCTTCAACGGTCCCTGCCCATGCGAGCCAGATGTATTCGAAGAATCTGCTGAACCTCTCGTCGCTGCTGATAGCCGACGGCCAGTTCCGGATCGACCTCAACGACGACATCATTCGCGGCGCGCTGGTCGCACACCGAGGGTCGGTCACCCACCCGGAGATCCTCGAGGCCGTATCCAGTCTGGAGCGCTCCGCCTAGAGGAGGAATTCATGGACACTTTCCTGATCTCCGCCACCGTCTTCGTGCTGGCGGTCTTTGTCGGATTCGAGATCATCACGAAGATCCCCTCCACCCTTCACACGCCTCTGATGTCCGGTTCGAACGCGATTTCCGGTATCACGATCGTGGGGGCACTCGTTGCGGCCGGGAATGGAGAGGGGCATCTCGCGAGGTACCTCGGCTTCGCCGCCGTCGTACTGGCAACCGTGAACGTTGTGGGCGGATTCCTGATCACCAACCGCATGCTTGCGATGTTCCGGCGAAAGAAGTAGCGCTACCGATGGACTCCAACCTCATCAACGCCGCATACCTCCTGGCGGCAGTGCTCTTCATTCTGGGCCTCAAGGGCCTCACGACTCCTCGCACCGCCGTGCGAGGCAACCTGATGGGAGCGTCGGGAATGCTCGTGGCCATGGCAGCCACCCTTCTCGATCGGCAAATCGTCAGCTTGGAACTGATCGCGCTGGGATTCGCGCTTGGCGCTGCGATCGGAGCCGTCTGGGCCTTCAGGGTCCGCATGACGGCCATGCCGCAACTGGTGGCGGCCTTCAACGGCTTCGGGGGCGGCGCATCGGCGTTGGTCGCGGCCGCGGCGGTGTTCATGCCGGGCTCCATCACGGGCATACCCGAGATTCAAGTTCACATCTCCAGCGCCCTTTCCGCGTTCATAGGCTCAGCGACGCTCAGCGGCAGCCTGATCGCCTGGGCCAAGTTGCAGGGAATCCTCCGTCGGCAGCCACGGGGCATCGCCTTCCAGACGGTCAGTTCGGGCTCGGCACTCGCTGGCGTCGCTCTCGGGGCATGGTACGTGCTCGACAGCGAGGCAACCTGGGCGTTCGGGGCGGGGTGCGTGGCGGCGCTGACCTACGGCGTGCTCCTCACCGCGGCCGTTGGCGGAGCGGATATGCCCGTGATCATTGCGCTGCTCAACTCGTGCTCCGGTCTCGCCGCCGCTGCAACGGGATTCGTTCTAGGCAATGACGTGCTGATTATTGCGGGCTCGCTGGTGGGGGCATCAGGATTCATCCTCACCCAGATCATGTGCAAGGCGATGAACCGCTCCCTCTGGGACGTCCTGCGCGGCGACCTCGGGGAAGGGGCGGCGAGCGCCCCGCAGGAAGACCTGTACGCCGGTCGAGTCAAGAGCACCACGGCGGACGAGGTGGCGCTGCTCTTTGATGCGGCGCGGGTCGTTACCGTCGTGCCGGGGTACGGAATGGCAGTCGCACAAGCCCAGCACGCGGTTCGGGACCTGGCCAACGTGCTGGAATCGCACGGCACGGAAGTGCGGTATGCGATTCATCCCGTGGCGGGTCGGATGCCTGGCCACATGAATGTACTTCTGGCCGAGGCCGACGTTCCTTATGATCGGCTCTACGACATGGATACCATCAACCCGTTGTTCGCCGAGACCGATGTGGCAATCGTCCTGGGTGCGAACGATGTCGTCAATCCATCCGCCCGCGAGGAGCCCGGCAGCCCGATCTACGGGATGCCGATCCTGGATGTCGACAAGTCGCAAGTCGTAGTCGTGGTCAAGCGCAGCCTGAGTCCCGGCTTCGCGGGCATTGCGAATCCGCTGTTCGTCCGCGAGAATACCCTGATGCTGTTCTCGGACGCCAAGCAAGCCATGCAGGACCTCAGCCGCGAGACCCGCGAGCTGTAGGGGGCGACAGGGCCCCAAGTTGGGGCGGGTCCGAACCTATTGAATCAGGATGAGTTCCGTCTGGGGCTCGTGGAGGCGTTCCGCACCCGTCGAAGTGATCACCACGTCCTCCTCCAGGCCGATGTGGATTTCACCCATCCCCTCGTAGGTCTGGTACAGGATCGGCTCGACTGCAAAGGTCTGCCCCTCCTCCATCCGCAGGAATACCGTGGTTCCGTATCGTTCCGGCCAGTCAGGGCAAATGAGGGGGCCCACGTCGTGGACCACGAAACCGATCGGATGTCCGGTGCCGTGTGGCGGGCCCTCGTACCCGGCTTCCTCCAGGGTTTTTCTGGCGACGGTGTCGATCTCCACCCCCGTGACGCCGGGCTTCATCGCTGCAATCTGACGGTCTGCCGCCCTGCGTGCTGTCTTCCACATCCTCTGGATCTCTCCCGGAGCCTCCGTCTCGCCAATCCTGAGCACATAGGCTGTACGCTGGAGATCCGTCGAGTAGCCCCTGAGTGTGATCCCGAAATCGATCCGGACCAGGTCCCCTCTCCTGATGAGACGGTCGCTGGGGTCGGCATGGCCTCTGGAAGGTCCCGCCACCACGCTGACGAACGGTACGGTCGCTCCCAGCATGGCGGTTCGGCTGCGCAGGTACTCGCCAACGTCCCGCTCCGTCGTGCTCCCCGGGTTGATCACGACGCGCGACAGCGCGTCGCGCATCACCGCATCAGTGTGCCGAGCCGCCTCCCTGAGCACCTCCACCTCCCGCGGAAGGCGCCGCCCGCGGAACGAAGCAACCAGCGGCTCGGAAGGCACGAACCGTCCGGCGATTTCCTCTCCCAGAACCTCCTCCAAGTAGGCCCGCATCCCCGCCGTCAAGCCGTCAGCAATCGGCATGTCACGGGACGTATTGACTGCGATCCTTGCCGGACCGAGGTCGTCAACGAATTCTCGCAGGTGCGGCTTGATGCCCTCGCTCCTGTAGCTCAATACCCGGTCGTAGATGCCGGTCTCCCGCAAGGGAGTAACATCGTAGCTGGCGGCGATCGCCGTCTTGCGGAACCCACCGTCCTTGCGGTCGAACAGCATCGCCATGCGCGCAACGGCCGAGGCACCTCCGAAATCCGCCGCCAGCGGATCCCTGGACTCCTCGCGGGTGAACACGATCCACAGGTCCACATCGTGCACCTCCAGGGCGTTCGGAAGCAGCCTGTCGACGCGCTCCGCCAGAACGCTGACATCGACACCCCACACCGGACAGGCGCCAGCCAGGGCAATCAGGGCAATCAGTCGCGACATGCCAGGTCCGTTCCCTCGACGAATACCACATCAAGCTGCGTCGTGCACATTGATGCAGCCTCGCGGTAGCTTCCCCGTTGGGCTACGCTAGCACGATGAGCGCCCTGGTAGCCAGAGACCGCACCTGTGTCTGGCACCCGTTTACCCAGATGAAGACGGCGCCCGACCCGCTTCCGATCGTGAGAGGCGACGGGGCGTACCTGGTGACAGAGGATGGGCGGCGGCTTCTGGACGGAATCTCCTCGTGGTGGGTCAATGTTCACGGCCATTGCAACCCGCGGGTTGGTCAAGCGGTTGCGGACCAGGCGGCACGGCTGGAACATGTCATGTTCGCCGGGTGCACTCACCCGCCCGCCGTGGAACTGGCGGAACGCCTGACCGCCATGCTGCCGGAACCCCTGACCAGGGTCTTTTTCTCGGATAACGGCTCCACGGCAGTGGAGGTAGCCCTGAAGATGGCCTATCAGTACTGGACCAACCGGGGGGAGGCGCAACGTAGGACATTCCTTGCGCTTGAGCATGCGTATCACGGCGACACGATCGGCGCGATGTCGACGAGTCACGAGTCCCTGTTCACGGCAAGCTACGCTCCGCTGCTATTTCAGGTCGAGCGGGTGAGGGTACCGCGCGACTACCTTTCGTCCGTCTCGCCGTCGCGGGACGGGACGGGAACCGAGCCGCTCGACTCGATCCGCTCCGTTCTTGAGCGCAGCGCGCCCGATCTAGCCGCGGTGATCGTCGAGCCGATGCTCCAGGCCGCTGGCGGAATGCTCGTCTGGAAGCCCGCATTCCTGCGAGCAATCAGGGAACTGTGCGACGAGTTCGGTCTCCTCCTGATTGCCGACGAAGTCATGACCGGTTTCGGCCGGACCGGGACGATGTTTGCATGCGAGCACGGACCGATCACACCCGATCTCGTGTGCCTGTCCAAAGGCCTGACCTGCGGGTACCTTCCGCTGTCTGTGACGATCGCTTCGGAAGCGGTCTACGAGGCCTTCCTCAGCGACGACCGTCGCAAGACGTTCTTTCACGGGCACTCCTTCACGGCGAACCCGCTGGGTTGCGCCGCCGCGCTGGCCGGGCTGGACATCTTCGCTGACGACGACGTTCTGGGCCGGATCCACAGAATCGCATCGAAGATCCGTTCGCGCCTCACGGCGTTCGTCGGACTCGAGTATGTCCGTGACGTCAGGCACATCGGCGGTGTGGGAATCATCGAGTTCGAGACCGGAGGTCAGGGCTACCTTGCGGACATCGGGCCCCGCATGGCGCTGCAGTTCCTGGAGCGCGACCTTCTGTTGCGTCCGAACGGGGATATCCTCTACTTCATGCCGCCGTATGTTGTATCCGACGAAGAGATCGACTGGGTCTTTGACCAGATCGAGGATGTGGCGTCTGCCGTGATGGAGAACCGCCCTTAAGTCCGATCCTGCACCCCACCTTCCAGCGATACCGCCGGCAGATCCCGGGCAAGGAACATCGACAAGCGGTTGCTGCCGATCCTGACGACACGCACCCTCGTGAGAGAGCCGTATCGCTCGGCCAGATCCATTCGGGCACCGTGCTGGGCGATGACCCACTCCACAGGCCTCTCGGATAGCAACGCCAGCGTTCGCGAATACTCGAGCGCGGCTTCGTAGGGCGGGCCCAGGAAGAAGACGTCGGCGGTGACACTCCTGAGCGCCCGATCGACCGGGGCACACCGAACCTCTGATCTCCCCTCCAGGCCGAGCGCCTCCAGATTGCGGCGGATGATCCGAACGGCTGCCGAATTGGACTCGACAAACACCGCCCGATCAGCACCGCGACTCAGCGCTTCGATGCCAACCGCTCCCGTGCCAGCGTACAGGTCGGCGAACACGCAGCCCCCGACCCGCGACTGGAGAATATCGAAGAGAGTCTGCCTCATCCGACCCAGCATCGGACGTGTCGACGTCCCCGGCAGGGAGGCGAGGCGACGGCCTCGAAGCTTGCCGGCGATCACTCTCATTCGCAAGGGATTCCTGACGGCCTTCCGGGGCAGGCTCGAACCGCGGCGAACTAGGCCGGACCGGCCGCGGAGGAGGACGCTGAAAGGGCGGTCCTGACGATGCGCTCGACCTGCTCCCGGCCTGCCTCACGCGCGTGGGTGAAGTGCCGTCGGCGACCCTCCGCCCCCATCACGGTCCCTTCACGGAACCAATGTTCCAGACCGCGACCAACTGCGTAGGTGCCGGCGAACGCAATCAGCCCCTTGGGAACCAGCCCGATACCGGCCGGAAGTTTGGAGACAGTCTGGCGGGCGAGCGCTCGCCAGCCGAATGCGGCCCCCATGATGGACCCTATCTTGACACTCTGAATGTCAAAGCCCACTTCGTGGCCATGAATCGCGGCCAGCATGAAAGAGAGGCGAATCTGGTTGGCCGTCAAGAACAGCGTGTCGGAAGCGAACTCTCCGGCGAACCAGGGCAGAAGCAGGGTTGCCGGAACAACGTTGGGCAGGGATGTCGTGACCGCGAACAGCGTGTTCTCCCTGGCTGCCTTCCAGATCAGACGTTCGCTCACCAGCGAGCGGAATCCGCCGAAATTGCGCGCCAGCGGCAGCCAGTGGTCTTCGGAAGCCTGCAACAGCGACCGTGCTGACGCCCGGGGATCGACCGAATCGAAGGTGAAGAAGTGTTCCGGGTGCGGGATGCCGTATTCCGAGAAGCCGACGTCCGCCCGCTCGAAGTCCTTGTCCTTGGTGATACGGATAACCTCCGCAGGCGCACCGCTTCGAACGGTGGGCCTGAGAAACTCAACAACGGCGTCCGAGCAGTCGTCGTCCGCCGCCAGGACGCCGACCGTAACCGGTCGCATTGCCGCCTCGCTGACCGCCCCCGGATTCAGCGTCTTGAGGGCGGACTTGATCTGACCAACGAAGGGGACCGCCACCGAAACCCATTATATTGGCTCCTTGCGAAGCCTCCCCCGGAGGCACTCCGAGTGTCCTGTCAAGTGATCCCTGTTAGGCTGAGACGCAGGTCGATTGCCGGGTCGGACCCCCGGCACGGCCCCTTGCAGAAAGGCGCACTCCGAAATGAGGATCGCATCACCCCTCACGCGGCGGGCGGCCCTGCTGCGAGGCGAGGATGACGCTGCCGAACGCTGCATTCTCGCCGGGCTGGAACTCCGTCCCCGGACGACGGCAACTCCAGCTGCTGGCAAGAGCCTGACAGCCGAAGAGTCCCTGGCGGAGTTGGCGGACCTGGCTGCCGGAGCCGGGGCCGAGGTTTTGGGCCATGCCCTCCAGGTCCGGGAAAGAGCCGTGCCTGCAACCTTGATGGGCGCGGGAAAGCTGAGCGAGATTCGGGAGTGGGCCGCCCTGGAAGGGTGCGACTTCGTTCTCTTCAACCATGACCTCAGTCCGTCACAGCACCGGAACCTGGAGCGTGAGCTGGGCTGTGCGGTCCTGGATCGGTCGCAATTGATCCTGGATATCTTCGCCAAACATGCCAGGTCCAAGGAGGGGCGACTGCAGGTGGAGCTGGCCCAGCTCCAGTACCTCATGCCGAGACTCGCGGGTCGAGGTGTATCCATGTCCAGGCTCGGCGGTGGAATCGGAACCAGGGGGCCCGGCGAGACGCAACTGGAGAGCGACCGCCGGAAGATTCAGAAGCGCATCACGAGACTTCGGTCCCAACTCGAGAAGGTGCGATTGAATCGGGCTCATCAGAGGCGCAAGAGGGTCTCCGTACCGGTTCCGACTCTCGCACTCTGTGGCTACACCAATGCGGGAAAGTCCACGCTGTTCAACTTCCTTACGTGCGCGAACGTGCTCGCCGACGACCGGCTCTTCGCGACACTCGACCCAACCCTGCGCAAGCTTCGGCTCCCGTCGAACCGACCGGCGATTCTCTCAGACACCGTGGGCTTCATCCGGGATCTGCCTCCGACGCTGATCCAGGCCTTTCGCTCAACCTTGGAAGAGGTTACGGACGCCGCCGTGGTGATTCACGTGCTGGACGTATCGGCTCGCAATCGAGACATGCACCGGGACGAGGTCGACTCCGTGCTGGCCGAACTCAGAGCTCGGGACAAGCCCCGGATCCTGGTCCTCAACAAGTGTGACCTCATAAGCCGGGACCGTTGGGATCGAGAAGTGGAGCGTGAGCGGCGCGACGGTGCCCTGGCGGGGTGCGTGGGCGTGTCGGCCAAGACCGGCGCCGGACTCGACACCCTGATCGAGACCATCGACGAGCTCGTGGCGGCCGGAGCGCTCGTCCAGAGGCGATACCGGTTGCCACACAGCGAGTCCCGCACGGTCGCGATGCTCTACGAGCGCGGGCGAGTCCTGGGGCGTCGAGATCGGGAGGACGGGGTGGACATCGATGTCGAACTCGCTCCCGCCTTGGCGAACCGACTTGAGCGATTTGCCCGATCGGACCGCGAGGCCGACTGGCAGGCCCGACGCCGTCAAGCGCAGACACTGGGCCGGTGATGGTGCCAGGGCTTGGCGTTCTCGATCTGTGACGCCAGCCGGAACAGCATCGCCTCGCCCCCGAACCGGCCCATGAACTGCACACCGATCGGCAAACCGTCGTGCCAGTGCAGAGGAAGGGAAATCGCCGGCTGACCGGTCGCGTTGGCCAGTTGGGTGAACGGCGCGAAGGCCTTCACCCGGCGGGCATACTCTCGGAGGTCGGAATCCTCCGCCGGGGGGTGAAGGAATCCGATGGGAGGAGGCGGACCAGCCACTGTGGGAGTGAGCATTGCATCGTAGCGTTCGAAGAATGAGGCGACACTGCGGCCGATGACCTGGATCGCCGCCACAGCCCGAACGTAGTCGACAGCGCCGAATCCTGCTCCCGTCTCACCGAATGCCCGCGTGAA
The DNA here is from genome assembly GCA_965205085.1 of Bryobacterales bacterium. Classification (GTDB taxonomy): domain Bacteria; phylum Acidobacteriota; class Terriglobia; order Bryobacterales; family UBA6623; genus VXMF01. The sequence goes on from OZ242039.1 coordinate 1,231,741, forward strand.
GGCCTCGCAATCTTCGGGTGCGAGTTCGCGGCCCAGCGTGTCGGACAGGTCTGTCAGGCCAGCCGCCAGGCCTGACAGCCAGATGGTGGTGAACGCCTTCCTGAACTGGTTGTCGTCATACTGCGGGGCCGCCTCTTCGACAATGTGCCCAAGGTCTTCGAGAAGACCTGCCGTGTCCTCGACGGCCTTGATGCAGCTCCGGTCAACTGCAGTCCCGGAAGGAGACCCGGTGCAGACAGCGATTCGCAGCGCCCCGGGCTCGGCACCGACCTCAGCGAGAAAGGGTCGTGCGCTGGGCGGGGCCCAGTAGGGGGCCCCCGGGTCCGGTCCAGCAACCGCATCCAGGAGTGCGGCGCTATCCCGTACGGACAGGGTCAAGCCATGGTCCACCACGAAACCGGCCATGGTGTCGCCAGGGATCGGTCCCAAAGGGCAGCGGGCTCGGGTCGGCTTGAGGCCAACCAGTCCACAGCAAGCCGCAGGAATCCGGATCGAGCCCCCTCCATCATTGCCGTGGGCCATCGGGACGATCCTCGCAGCTACCGCCGCGGCCGAACCACCACTCGAACCGCCGGGTGTGCGGCTCAGGTCCCATGGATTCCTCGTTGGACCGAACCAATGGGGTTCGGTCGTAGCCGTCATTCCGAATTCCGGAGTGTTCGTCTTGCCGATGCAGATCAGACCGGCCCGCCGGTGCCGCACGACCAGCTCACTGTCGAGCGGTGCCGGCAGGGAAGCCAATCGGCGATTGCCGCCGGAAGTGGGAACACCGGCGTAACAGACTCCCAGATCCTTGAGCAGGAAAGGCACTCCCGCGAACGGGGCATCCCTCGGCACGCTAGCGGCTTCGGAGCGCGCCAGATCGAACATTGGCGTCACAACGGCGTTGAGGTTCGGGTTGACGCGGGAGACAGCGTCAATCGCGGAATCGACCAGCTCAAGCGACGAGACCTCGCCGCTTCGAACCATTTCCGCCATTCCGAGGGCATCCCGACCCAGGTCGGACAGTTGCAGGGGCATTCGCATCATGGTAACCGCGGTCCGCCAAGATTTCCTGCAACCGTCAAGCCCTCAGCATTCGCGAAGAAGGTCTAGGGGGCATGAGTGGACATATGGGCGGGATCAGAGATCGTCACGCAGACCACTCCAGCCCCTCGAATCGTGCCGGTGTACTGAGATCGACGTCGAAGACGGCAATGCTGGTTTCCGCGTCGCGACGTTAGAGTGGGGCGTTGGAGTGGAAGGTGAGCTTCCGACACGGACGGGCTGCCGTTGGGGAGGCGGCGGTCAACGTCCAGCACACCCGGAGCGGCGGTCCCGCCATGGCTGGGTGGGGAACGGGTCTACAACCCCTACGATGTGCTCCCGGCGCTGGCGGCTGCGAGTTCCGCCCGTACCGGTTTTCGACGGGGTCGCCCAACTGCCTGTTCCGGATTCAGGGAGGAACCGGCGAGGCCGATGGAAACGGAGAACCGGCTGACAGACAGGTCGTCGGCTCGGCTCTGGCGGCTAGAGCGCATGCATTCCGGTGTCCAGACTCGAGTGCCGAGTCCAGTGAGTGCTCCGGCAACGTCGGACTCTACCGCTGCCGTTCACCCTGGAGACATCCACGGTAGGCGCTTGATGGGCCGTGGAATGCAGGTTGCCATGGTCTGTTGGCTCCCGACGTGGGAGAGACCGTGTGGCCGGCCCATCAACCATCTGTGAACCGGTGGAATCCGAAAGTCGGTGTTTGGCTGCACATCCAGATCGGCACCGGGGCTTGGATTCGGGCCATTGCCCGTTGATGGCTTGGGCCGCCTCAACCAGTCCGGATCAACAGCGAAGCCGCCTGCACGACGGGGGCGGGATGGAGCGGACCACCAATGTTCCGCGCCCATTCGGCGAGGCAGCCATGTCTGCCACCCCAGGCCGAGATACAGACACGGGCCGTTCTTGCGTCAGTGGCTACCGCGATACCCCGTCACGGTGCCGAAACACCATCACGCAGGCCAGCGAAGCGATGCAACTCACGACTAGGCCGGCAATCGCGTCGACCGCGAAATGGTATCTGCCGTAAATGGTTGCCACGGATATGCCGCAGGCGATTGCCACCATCGCAATGCCGTAACACCGACGCTCGGGCACCGCGAACAGCAGCCCGAACGCCGCCCCGAACGCCGATGCGGTATGACCACTCGGAAACACGCTTGTGTGGATTCCGCCCTGACCGAGGATCCACCAATTGACGGTGCGAAACACGCTCTCGTAGGGGCTTGCCAAGTCTCCAGGAAACACAGTTCTCGGAGGCTCTGACGGAAAGTACGGATACAAGGCGTACGAGGCAACGGCTGATGCTGCGTAGAGTGCCAGCAGGCGGTCCACCCTGTCCCGCCTGCCAGTGGCCGCCAGCAGCGCCAGCCCGGCCGGAGCCAGAACGTACGTAAGCAGGTACAGAAACTCCAGAGCCGCCGGCAACACAGGTCCGAGTGATTCGATGGCCTCGGCCAGATGCCAATCTGAAAGAAGGATTCGATCCCAACGCACCCACTCCAGTTCCAGGGTGAGCTCTGTTTGGGGCTGCGCGAACCAGCCGACCTGCCTGTAGGCCAGGAACACCCCGCCCACAGGAAGAATGTCGCGAATCACTCCCAGTGGCCCTGCGGTCGCAAGCCGGCGCATCCAATACAGCAGCACCAGAGCGCCCAAACTGGCACCCAGGGACCGAAAACGGAGACCGGTTTGCAGTGGAAGCACCACGGTCAGGGCGAGCGTATACCAGAAGTAGCCGGCAAGCACCCATTCCGTTGCGCGCGGCATGTTCCGCATCCGGGCAGTCGACATGCGTCCCAGCGTACACGCCAATGCTCGCGTTCCCACCTGGGGACTCGCTCCTGCGGCTTCATGCGGACCTTGCGCTGTGATAACCTTTGGTTGTCTGGGAGGGAGGTTGCCAAGATGCCTGTATCGTATTTGAACCGTCGTTCGTTCCTCCGCGGAGCAGGTGCGGTGATTGCATTGCCATACCTGGATGCCATGCAGCCGGCGTTCGCGACTCCACTCCGGCCCAAGGTTGAGCCTCCCAGTCGACTGGCATTCGTCTACGTACCGAACGGAGTGATCCAGGAGGCATGGACGCCAGCGGCAGACGGCTCCTCGTACGAGTTCACGCGTATCCTGAAGCCCTTGGAGAAACACCGGGACGACCTCCTCGTGCTGTCGGGACTCACCCACAACACCGGCCGTGCCCTGGGCGACGGTGCCGGTGACCATGCGAGAGCAGCGGCCAGCTTTCTCACCGGAATTCACCCCAAGAAAACCTCCGGTGCCGACATCAGCCTGGGGGCGTCGGTCGACCAGGTGGCGGCAAGCGAGATGGGCGGCCACACCCGCTATGCCTCACTCGAGCTGGGAATCGAGCCCGGCCGCCTCGCCGGCAACTGTGACTCCGGGTACAGCTGCGCTTACTCGAACAGCATCTCGTGGCGAGGCGAGAAGACTCCGAATCCCCCCGAAATCGATCCGCAGCGGGTCTTTGATCGCCTGTTCGGCGATCTTGAGACCCCGTCTGACCCTGCGACCATGGCACGCAGAAGGGTGCGGCGGCAGAGCGTTCTGGACAGCGTGCTGGACGATGCGAACCGGCTCCTTGGGTCTGTCGGCCCAACCGACCGGCAGAAACTGGATGAGTACTTTTCCAGCCTTCGCGACATCGAGAAACGGATCGGAGAACCGGGTGAGTCCCCGAGCGAACCACAGCAGGGTATCCCGAGACCGGCAGGCATTCCCGCCACCTACTCGGCCCACGCCCAGGTGATGTTCGACCTGATGGCACTTGCCTTCCGGACGGACATCACCAGGATCGCAACGTTCATGCTCGGGCGCGAGGGCAGCAATCTGACCTATCCCGAGATCAACGTCGCCCGTGCCCATCACGGGATGACCCACCACCGCGGAGACGCGAGCAAGATCGAGGACATTACCAGGGTCAACACGCACCATGTCGAGCAGTTCGCATACTTCCTGGACAAGGTCGCGGACATCCAGGATGGAGACGGCCGCCTGATTGACAACCTGATGATCGTATACGGCTCGGGCATCGGCGACGGCAACCGCCACACCCATCACGATCTCCCGGTTGTGGTGGCTGGACACGGTGGCGGATCCCTGCATCCCGGCCGCCATATCCGCTACCCGGTCGAAACTCCCATGAACAACCTGTACCTCTCGCTCCTGGACAGAGTGGGGGTCCAGCCGGACACTCTCGGCGACGGCACGGGCTCGTTGCAGGACCTGAGTGACATCTAGCGCCTGCGGACTGTCGCGGTTGGGGTCAAGAGGTTACCAAACCGGCCTGTCAGGATGCCCTCCTGGCGGGCACCTCTAGCCTCCGCGAGTCCGGTCGGGCTGGTGCGGCATCCGTTCACGACAGGATAGACAGCGCCGAAGTGCCAGATCCCGACAAGAACAAGGAGTCCCTGGCCATCGTTCTCCTGCAACTTGGGGGCCCTGCGTCTCTTGACGGTGTCCAGCCGTTCCTCGAAGAGATGTTTCTCGACCCGGCCCTGATCCGCCTGCCCATGCCCTCCCGCACGCGGGCGTGGCTGGCGCCAAGGCTTGCAGCGTGGAGGTCCAGGTCCTCCAGACCCCTGTACGAGGCAATCGGCGGCAAGTCACCGATCATCGAGATTACGCGACAGCAATCAGAACGGCTGGAACGCGAGTTGCGCCCTGCTGGTTCGTGCCGGGTCTTCGTCGCAATGCGCTACGGAGAGCCCTCGACGGAGTCGGCCGTCCAACAGGTGCTTGCATCGGACTGCTCTCGCATCCTGCTCCTGCCCCTCTACCCCCAATTCTCGACGGCAACCACGCAGAGCTCGACCGATGAGTGGACCCGCAGAAGTCGTGCGGCCGGACTGTCCCTGCCAACAGACCAGATCAGGTCCTACCACTCGGATCCCGGCTACCTCGGGGCGCTCGCCGAGCGTATCCAGGAAACGCTGCGCAGGTTCAGTGGGTTGCCCGCCCCGCACATCGTCTTCAGTGCCCATGGACTTCCGGAAAAGTACGTTCGCGATGGCGACCCCTACCGGGATCAGGTCGAGGAGACCAGACACCTCGTCTGCGAGCGCATGGAATTGGGCCACCTGAACACCACCCTGTGCTACCAGAGCCGTCTCGGCCCCCAGCGGTGGCTTGGGCCCAGTCTCAGATCGACCTTGGCCCGCCTCGGGAGCGAAGGAACCGCATCCGTCATGGTCGTACCAATCTCTTTCGTGTCGGACCACCTCGAGACCTTGTCCGAGATCGACATCGAAGCACGCCAACTGGCTCGAGATTCCGGAATCCGCTACTTCGAAACCATGCCCGGCCTGAATGACAGTGCGGCGTTCATCCGCGCCCTGAGCGAGCTCGTCCTGAGACATCTCTGACCTCAGGCCCGATCTCCTGCCACGGCATGCTCACGGCAAGGCACAGGAACAGCCTGTGCTTGGCGACGCTCCCCTTTCCGCACTAGCGCGATCCCGCAATCTCCAGGACGACGTTCCAGAGAATCTCGACATATTCCTGAAACGGCTGCACATAGAGGTACTCGTTCTTGCCGTGGATGCCGCTGGCAAGATCCCATTCCGGACGGGCGGGCCCGAATCCGTAGGTTTCAATTCCAGCCGCTCGAAGCTGCGCAGAATCGGTGGCACCAGTCGACATCGTGGGTAAGACCGGAACCCCGGGGTAGAGTCGCTCCAGGGCCCGCTCGAACCCCAGGAAGGCGTCGCTGGTCAGCGACGAGGGGGGATGAGGCGTTCTCGTGACGCCGTGCGGCACCAGATCGACTCCTGGCTCGTTGATCACACGTTTCAGCGCCGAATAGAGTTCCTCGGGGTCCGTACCTGGCAGCGCCCGGACGTCCACCGTCGCGTGGGCCTCAGACGGAATAACGTTTTTCAGGTAACCGCCCTGAAGGATCGTGGGAACGATCGAGGTGCGGACCATCGAATTGTATACAGGGGAGAGCGCGAACAGGCGATCAAAGTCCTCCGGTCCTGGTTTCTCAGCCAGAATCGCCCGGAAGACTTCGGCCTTGGCCGGGTCGGATATCTGTGCCAGACGGCGGAAGTACTCCTGCGTGGTTTCGTTGAGTCTGGGGGGCATCTCATGATCGAACAAGCGGGCGACCGCCCGGGCCAAGCTTCCCACCGGGTTGTCCCGCAGTGGGATTGACCCGTGCCCGGAAGTTCCGGAGGCCCGCAGATCGATCCGCGTCGGCGTCTTCTCTGCAGTCTGAATCTCAAACCGCAGGTACCGGAGGTCCCGGCCAAACACTCCCTTGCCCGCTTCGTTGATGCCGAACTCGGCATCGATCTTGTCCCGGTGATGCTCCAGCATGTAGTTGATGCCCAGCAATCCTCCCGCTTCCTCATCGGCAACCCCCAGGAAAATGACGTCCCGATCAAGCTGCGTCTTGCGCCGGTGCAGCTCGAGCAACACGTGAAAGGACCCGGCCACAACCCCCTTGTCGTCTGAAGCGCCCCGTGCGTAGAGGACGCCTCCCTTGATCTCTCCGGCAAACGGGTCGAAGGACCACTCGTCAGGCTCCACTGCGACCACGTCCAGGTGCCCAAGCAGCAGTAGCGGCCTCTTGCTGCCGTTTCCGCGCACCCTTGCGACAATGTTGGCCCTGCCGGGCTCGGACTCGAGAACCTCGGACGGGAGACCCTCCCGGTCCAGAATCCCCTTGAGGTAACGGGCGGCGAGAATCTCGTTGCCATCCGGTTGGGCCGTTCGCAGTCTCACCAGGTCAACGAGCGTGTCCACAGCCTCCTGCTTGACCCTGAACCAGTCAGCCTCCGCCGCGAACGCGCCGGCGGCGAGCAGGAAACAGCCGAATGCAGGAAGCAGTTTCATGAGAGTCACCCTATGAATGATGGCATGGTCGGAGGCTTGTGTCGGGCCCAACCTCGACACCGGTTGATATGCTTCTTGTGACGTCTGTTGCAACGCCCGCACGAAACCACGCACACTCGTCGCGATTCGCATGAATTCCATCCGTCAGTGCTGCCTGTTTGCCTTTCTGGTCGCGACCGGGCCGCTTTACCCGCAGCCCAAGCTTGAGCGAATGGAGCCCCGGGGCACCACCGCCGGGACCTCGGCAAAGCTGGTGCTGACCGGACAGCGCCTGGGCCTCTCACCGCGGCTGATCAGCGAAGCACCGTTCGCAGCCACACCGCTGGTCCCGCCATTCCCGAGGAACCAGGTGTCGATTGATCGGTTGGAGTACCTCGTGGAGGTGAGCGGAGATGCCAGGCCCGGCATCTATCCCATTCGCATCGAGACTCCGGAAGGACTTTCCAACATCGTCCTGTTCACGGTCGGAGCGTTTCCACAGGTCACGGAAACGGAGTCTTTGGCGCCGCTCGATACGGAAATCGCCAGGAACGACGCTGCCGAGACCGCCGAAGTGATCGCCCCTCCCATCGTCGTAGAGGGGCGCTTGCAGGGCCCGGAACGAGACATGTTCCGTGTCTCAGCCATGACCGGGCAGAGGCTGGTCGCCGAGGTCGCCGCCCGCAGGATCGGATCGGCGATCGACCCGATCCTGGAGATACTCGACAGATACGGCACCGTCCTCGCTCGGAGCTCCGACGCACCGGGGCTGGAACTCGATTCACGCTTGGTATTCGAAGCAAAGACCGGCGGCGACTACTATATCGCCCTGCGGGACGAGCGATTCAGCTCGCAAGCCAATAACTTTTACCGGCTGACCGTTGCGGATTTCGAGTTCGCTGATCGGGTATTTCCGCCTGGGTGGACTCGCAATGCGAAAGTCCATGCCCGATTCTCCGGGGGCAATCTCGCCCGGCCCCTGGACATGGAGATCGACCTTCGTTCCATCCACAGCACCACATCGGAGATATGGCTGCCTGTCCCGGGGAGTCCGTCAACCGTACCGTTCCTTCTCAGCGACGGTGCCGAAACCGTGGAATCTGCGGCTGGCGGCAACCTCACGGACGGAATCGTGATCAACGGGCGCATCGAGTCGCCCGGTGAGATCGACGAGTACCACCTCTCCGTGCGCAGTGGCGAGGAGTGGGCCTTTGAACTGCGATCGGGAGAATCGGTAAGCTCTTTGCTCTACGGGGTGATGACGGTCTCCAGCGGCGAGAAGATCCTGGCGGTGGCGGGCCGGCAGGGGGCCGATCCGGGGCCGTACGTCACGGCTTCAACCGGCGTGACAGCAACCTCTCCGTACATCCACCTGACGGTTCCCGCCGATGTCTCCGAACTCACCGTCTCGGTGGAGGATCTGCTGGAGCGGGGAGGGCCGGGGTATACCTACCGCCTCCTGGCGAGTGAGCGCGGATCCGATTTCCTGCTCACGCTCAACGAGCCCTATGTGAACATCCCGCGCAACGGCTCGGCTGTGGTGACCGTCACAGCGGAACGCAGGGGCTATTCCGGGCCGATCCAGCTGTATGCGGAAACCGTTCCGGCCGGGGTTGTGGTTTCCGGCGGCCATATCGCCGCGACATCGACACTCGGCAGCGCCAGACCACGCTTCTCGACCGGCAGCCTGACCCTGACAGCCGAAGCTGGGGCCGAATCCCGCCTGTTGGACCTCACGATTCGCGGGAGAGCGACAGGAAATGGGCGAGCTGACCTCGACCGAAGGGCTCCCGGGCCCGGCCTGAGTGTGGCAGTCGAGGGCGCGAAGCAGCGCCCCGTCACCGCTGAATGGCTGGGCTACACTCTGCCGGCCCGCATCACTCCCGAACAACCGGGCTCTCTCGCATTTCTCACGCCTCACCACCTGCGGTTGGTGCGGGGCGGAAGGGGACTGGTCGCGAAATGGAGGTACACCGCAAGGCAGCCAGGCGTGCGGATCACCAAGCCGGTCGAGATCCCTCGCAATACTGGCAGCATCCGGCTGCGTCGACTGGATGACAACATGTCAGGGGAGTCCGGAGAGTTCCTGATCTTCGCCCACGAACGAACCTCGCCGGGCATGGTGAATTTCCACCTCTCGTCGACGGTTTCCTCAGGCGGTCGCGACTGGCCCCTCATCTCCAGGCCGCTTGAGATCGAGGTCGTGGACGGATACGGCCTCAGGGCCGCCGATTCCCCATTCACGATCGTGAGGGGCAGCGAGGCAACCTGGCGTGGATCGATCTGGCGGGATCCGGAATTCCGCCGCCCGGTCACGGTCGCTGTCCTCGGACTCCCCCGCCCTGTCGAATGCAGCGAGTCGGAGCTGGCTGGAAGCGATACCGAGTTCGAGATCCTCTGCACCGCCGGCGCAGACGCGCCGATCGGCGGTCACGAAATCGAAATCCGTGCGGAGTCGCTGCTTTCGGACGAGGGAACGACCAAGTACGTTGCCGACCCGGTCAAGGCGTGGATGTCGGTCGGCCGCTAGGCAAGGCTACCGCTGCGGTCTCTCCCTGCGCGTGCCCGGGGCCACGTGCAACCTGAACTCTCCAGATTCAAAGTCAGGATTCAGTTGCACTTCAGCGTAGGTGTACAGGCGGTAGTCCTTCGGGTTCCGCTCGAATATCTTCATCTGCACGGGTTGCCAGAACAACTTCGAGACCCACATCATCAGACGCTGGTTGTTCACCTGGCCGGAAGGGTCCGCAGGTCTCAGGGCCAGTCGAACGGTGTCCTGGCCTGCAATGTCCTCCTCGCCCTCGATGGAAATGCTGTAGTGCCGGTCCAGGTAGCTGCCGGAGGTGCCGAAGCCGATGAGCAAGGCGTTCTCGAGCCTGTCTCTGGACGCGGAAAGGTCGTACTCCTGGACCGTCCTGATCCTGGGCTTGTAAATCTCGACCTTCGTCCCATCCACCTTGAAGTAGTAATTGGTGGGCTCGAGGAACTCCAGCAGCATGACCATCCTGCCGGAACGCTCGCGTCGCACGGCGATCCGTCCGGACTCGACGGTCCGCTCGTCGACCAGGGATCGGTAACGTGTCCAGGTCACGTCGGACCGCATACCTTTCCACGAACTGGCGGCCGCATCCATGTTTGCGATGACCTGCTGCAGGTCCGGTGCCGCACCGGGACCGGGCCAAGCGGACGCGATTGCGACCAGCAGCAGACCGACGGTCGATACGGTGGATCGTCTGGAATATCGGCCCAGGGCCCGCCCAACCATGCGGGTTGGTCCGGTGCCGAAGCCGGACGCCGATCCCGAGCCGCTAGCGGGCATAAACGAGGTACGCCCTGACGTTGCCGGCTTGATCAGTTGCCGGCTCTGTCCGGACAATGCGCAGATCGTGCCCAGCCTGTTGTTCGAGAAGTTCCTGCAGACGCGGCTCGGCACCCTCGGGATTTCCGCGCTGCAAGGCGCCAGGATCGATCCAGAACACCCTGGTCTCCCCGCCGGCCCCCTGAACTTCGTGGAAGGTTGCAGCGCTAGGCCGGTCGTTGAAGAGATGTTTCGGAGTGAGGAAGACAATTGCCAGGATGAGCACGACAATCAGGTCGTACCCCAGTGATCCCCGACGGCAATCCCAGAAGATCGCCGGTCGCAGCCTTCCCCAAAACCTGCGAATCACGTATCCAGTGTATTCTAAGTCTAGGACCCCTGTCAGAATCTGGGCTCCGGTGGAGTCAGGATCCAGAATGAGTCGCCTCCGTCAATCCGCAAGATTGTGCCTGCACAGCCAGTTGCTGCCCGTGGTGGAGACTGCGGAGGATCCCCTGATCGGTGGGCAAGCAGTGATGGAGGGGGTCATGATGCGCACCCCCGCTGCGTACTCGGTAGCCGTCCGGATGCCGGATGGCCGCATCGTCAGCAAGGAGGCCCCGGCTCCTAGACTGGCGGAGAAGAGCCGCTTCTGGAGACTGCCCGTCATTCGCGGCTGCGGCGTGCTGGGCCAGTCCCTGGGCCTGGGAATGAAGGCGCTCAACTACTCGTCGCGCCTGGCCCTGGAGCCCGAGGATGCCGGGAACGAACCCAGGCCGGCCGAGACCCCGGCGTGGCTCATGGCAGTCAACATAGCCGTTTCCATCGGTTTCTTCATCCTGATGTACAAGTTTCTGCCTCTCATGGCTACGAGGCAAGCCGAAACCTGGTTGCCCTCTCTCGGCCACCAGGCGGCGTTCAGTCTGGTCGAGGGGGCTATTCGGCTGGCCATCTTCCTCCTGTTCCTCTACGCCATCTCGAGGCTGGCCGACATCCGGAGGGTCTTCGAATACCACGGCGCGGAACACAAGGTGGTCTTCAATTACGAGTCGGGCCAGGAGGTGGGTGTGCGCAATGCGCAGAGCTTCAACACCTGGCACCCGCGCTGTGGCACCAGCTTCCAAATGGTGGTGATGATCCTGGCGATCGTCGTCTACGCCCTCGTCCCGTTCGAAGGTTTCCTGGGCCAGTTCGCGGCCCGCATAGCGCTGCTGCCGCTGATAGCGGGTTTGAGTTACGAGATCATCCGACTTGCAGCGAAGCACGGCCGGGGCGTCTTCGCGCTGATGGTGCTGCCCGGTCTCTGGCTTCAGCGCATCACCACGCAACCACCGAACGACGACCAGGTTGAGGTTTCCATCCAGGCCCTGCGAAGAGCGATGGAGTTCGAGAGGCGTGCCGGTGGAGAGCCGGTCGTCGCATAGACTGCCCTCACCTGGGGAAACGGGCGCAAGGCCCTCGCAAGGCGCGAGGGCCGGCGCTCTGCTGGCGAGTGGAAATGATGGATCGAAGAGATGCAGTGGATTCGCAAGATCGAGGAAGCGGAAGCACGGTTCGAGGACCTGGCATCCAGCCTGGCGGATGCGTCCGTCCTCGCGGACCAGAAAGAGTACCAGCGGCTCGCTCGCCAGCATTCGGGACTCGCGGGTGTCGTCGAGAAGTACCGCATGTGGAAGCAGGTCGGAACCCAGATCGACGAAACGCTTCCCCTGTTGCTGGAGGCCGATCCCGATCTGGCGGATATGGCGAGGGATGAGGTCGAATCGCTCCGAAGCGACCAGGAGCGTCTCGCGGATGAGATTCGAGTTCTGCTGCTGCCGGTCGACCCTGCCGATGCGAAAGGTGCCGTACTTGAGATTCGGGCGGGAACCGGGGGTAATGAGGCAACCCTATTCGCGGCAGAGATCTACCGCATGTACTGCAAGTATGCCGAGATTCGTTCCTGGAAAATCGAAACGACGGATCGGAGCGACTCCGAGATGGGCGGCATCAAGGAGTTGATCGCGCTGGTGACCGGGGACCGCGTCTATTCCCGGCTGAAGTTCGAGAGCGGTGTTCATCGGGTCCAGCGAGTGCCGAAGACTGAATCGCAGGGCCGGATCCACACTTCCGCCGTCACGGTGGCGATTCTGCCCCAGGCTGACGAGGTCGACGTTGAGGTCGCCGAGAACGAATTGCGGATCGACACGTACTGCTCGTCGGGCCCGGGAGGCCAATCGGTCAACACCACCTACTCCGCTGTGCGGATCACCCATCTGCCAACAGGCCTTGTCGTGACCTGCCAGGACGAAAAGTCTCAGATCAAGAACCGCAAGAAAGCCCTGCGGGTCCTCCGCTCGAGACTCTACGAGATCGAGCGGGAGCGCCAGCACTCCGAACAGGCCGAGCAGCGGCGGGCAATGGTCCGGACGGGTGATCGCTCGGAGAAGATTCGAACGTACAATTTTCCCGAGATGCGCATCACTGACCATCGCATCGGGTTGAAGGTTCACCAGTTGACGGAAGTGCTGAACGGCCACCTCGACGTGATGGTCGAGCCCTTGATTGCCGCCCACCACGCGGCCGCGCTGGCGGAAGAGGCGGCCTGAGTTGGGACCACCCACGCCAGGGTTTTCGGAACGCGAGCATGGTTGCGCCATGCTGCTCCTCCTGTTTCTGTCGGTCGCCCTGTCCGTAGCCTCGGCCGATGCGCCTCTGGGGAATCGGGCGCCGCACGCACCACCCGACGCCGGCTTCGAGTCGCTGTTCAACGGCGACGACCTGAGCGGCTGGGACGGGGAACCCGGACTCTGGTGGGTCGAGGACGGTGTGATTGTGGGCTCGACGGACGGCCGGCCCCTGCGGCAAAACTCCTTCCTGATTTCAGAGGAATCTTTCGCGAACTTCGACCTTCGGTTCGAGGTCCGTCTCCGTAACGGCAACAGCGGAATGCAGTTCCGCAGCGAGCGAACATCCGGATGGACGGTCCGGGGCTATCAGGCTGATCTCGCGGGCGGCAAGGGATGGGGTAACCTTCACGGCGAGGGTCTGCCCGGTGGACTGCTCTTGGACGGGTGGCAGAACAAAGCGGAATTCATCGTCGAATCCGGCTGGAACAGCATCGGCATACTCTGCGACGGCCATCGAATCCAGATCACCGTAAACGGAACGGCAGTGAACGACGTGCTGGACCCCGGTGCCTTAGACGGCATCCTGGCCATGCAACTCCACCGCGGCGAACCCATGCGGGTCGAGTATCGCAACATCCGGATCCTGCGTCTGCCTTGAAGGTAGATTGACATCCGCCGGTTCCCTGAGGCGGCAGCGATTCTCCCGGGTTCACCTGGGCCCAATGCCGTCATTCCGAGTAGTCTGCAATGCGTGAGCCTCAGGGGGTCCGCAACCTCCCGGTCTCCCAAGGGTCTGCCTGTCGACTCCGGCACGGATTCGGGGATGTCTGCCTCTGCTGGCGGACGGCGCGGCGTTCAGCTGCGCACAGGATGCGCCGCGGCTGCCGCCGGTGGTGACTTCTAATCAGGGGAGGGCGAGTCGTCAGCGGTGATGGCCCGCCCTATCCCTTCAGCAGTCGTCATTCAGCAACTCGAGATGGGCCCGCGACAGGTCGTTTTCTACGTTGCGCAAGGCCCGTTCTGTCCGCGGCAGGCCCCGGTCAAGTGCTTCCCGCTGCAAGCAGCGGGCCCATCCCCTGCGCTTCCTGCGTCGCCGGCCATGTCAGCCGAGCCTCCAGCGGGAGGTAGCATCCGAAACATCTACGGTGCAGGCCGGCCCTCCGTACCGAGCGGCAACAGGTTGAGCGTGTACGCCACGATCGTTGTCGCGAGCGGCTCTCCCTGCGAACTGCGGATCGACAGGGGGCGGAGCTCGTATACCCAACCTTCCCGCAAATCGTCCACTGCCAGAGACACCCGTCTGCCGTCCGGCGCAACCCGGGCCGATGCGACTGCAACGGGCGTCACGTCCGTCTTCGGCGATCCGTACCTGGAATGGTACAGGTAGAAGTATCTTGTAAAGGAGTAGTTCGTCGGATTCGAGGCGTCTCCGACATCCACGGGCTTGGTGAAGGTGAGATCGAAGCCATCCACGGTTAACCGCATGGTGAGCACGTCGAACGGCTCCTTACCCTGCCAGACGATGCGCTGCAAACCCTCGGTAGCCCCCCAGATTCGCGAGGTCTGAGCAACGTACAGGCTGCGACCGTCCGGCGAAAACGCCAAGCGGTTGTTCGCCATGCGCAGGCCGTTCCCCTCGACGAACAGGAAGGCTGCCCCCTGATACTCGCCCCGCACTCGCTGTAGGTCAACCCTCAGAATTCGCGGATAGGTCCATTCGGCGACGAACATCTGCCCGGCGTACGGACCGAAAGCTCCTTCGGTCAGGTCGAAGGCTGGACCAGCCGTCGAGCCCCCCATATCCCCCTGCGGGAACAGCACGGCGGGACGCTTGCGACGGCGGTCCAGTTCCGCGACGTCGACCTCGATTGGGTTGACACCGAGAAATTCCGGATGCCAATGGAGCGACGCCGGATGCCCATGGAACGCCCCCTCCGTCACGTGGTGCAACGGAGACGTCCCGACCCAGTCTCCCTGGTTGTCCGACACGAAGATCTCGCCATCGGGGCTCGCAACGATGCCATTGGGCTGACGGAACCCGCAGGAGAAGGCGGTCGTTTCGCCGTCAGGCCGAATTCGGATGGTGCAACCGCGATAGGGCGTCGGGGAATAGTGCCCGAGACGGTTCACGGCACCTTCCATGGGTTCTACAGCCGTCCGTGGCCGTCTGGTCCATTCGCCACGAACGGGTGGCCGGGGCTCGGCATTGCCGGAGGAGAGTCCCAAGGACACGTACAGATTGCCTCGAAGGTCGCGCACAGGCCCCGCAATGAACTCGTGATAGTTTCCAGAGAGTCCCCAATCGTCGGACACGGTCTCGAACAGGTCGGCCGCCCCGTCCCCATCCGTGTCGACCACCCGCGACAGTTCCGGCACCTGGGCAACCAGAAACTCGCCGGCCTTCCGGCCACGGGTGATTCCGAGAGGAGTGTGCAAGCCTTCGGCGAAACGACGCCAGCGCCTGGACTCCGGCTCATAGGAGTAAATGTATCCACGACGGAACGCCGCATACAGCCGACCATCGTGCCCGAACGCAACCGCGCTGATCTCCGGCGCAATCCCTCGAGGTCCCGGAATGGTTTCGACCCTGTAGGTACTGGCCGGAACCTGACCAACGAGCGAACTGGGTGAGGTCAGCACCGCCGCGGCAACCAGGGCTGCATGAGCGGCTCTACGTGGGAACAATGGTCACCTCAAACGATACAACCTCGCCTGCCGGAATGGTGAATCCGTTGAGCGTCGATCGAATCTCCACTGCCTGTCCTGAGGTTGGCACGAACCACATCGGCTCCCTGACTCCCAGCAGTCTGAATCGGCGGACAACGGCCCCTCCCACGGCAACAATGCGTTCATGTACTGTGACACCATCAACTTCGTAATGGAATTCCGGGATCGAATCGTCGAGACGATAGCCTCGAAATCTCCTTTGCGGAATCCGACGCCGGTCTCCGACTCGGATCGGGAACTCCCCCTCCCTATAGAACACCTCACCGACGATTTCCGCAGTCTCGGTCAGATCGGTTTCCCGGTTCTTCTTCGCGAGCAGCGTACGATTCATGTCGAGAAACCCCCCGCGCCAAGCGTATCGCAGGCGGGATTCGCCTGCGTCGAAACAGTACGAGATCCCGCCGGGCAGGCCCACCGCAATCGCGGCGGGCGTCGCCTCGGGCATGTCCCAGCGAATGACGATCGGCTTGTCGCTGGGTACCGGTAGCGCCTCCGAACCCATTGCCGCATCCGCAGACTCGAATCCGTACGGCGGCGGCAGACTGGGAGCGGAAACGAAAGCCGCCCACAAATCGGAAATGGCGCCACCGTGCCCGGGTTCGTCCGAACCGCCGAAATAGCTCGGCATTGAGGTGCCGGCCAGAATTCGCGCGGGATCTCGCATCCACCGCCGGAACCATGGCTCGCGAAGGCGACGTCCCGTCAGGAACAGGTTTGGGCCGTTCTCACCCAAGGCGGGATACCTTCCCCACCCATGGCATCCGATGCAACCCATACCTCCCCTCGACGCATCCACCCCGAGTTGGTCGCGGCCAACCCGGGCATCGCCCTGTCCGAGGCGAAGCTCCGTCATGTGCGGATCAACACCGCTGGCCTTCGCCAGCGCTTCGGCTAGCCAAGCGGCGTGGGAAGGGCCGAAGCTCGGCATCCTGAGTTCCTGCCAATCCAGCACACGATTCTGCGAACCGATGGCAAGTGCGATCCAATCCGCCCGCAGCTTGTCCCCCACCCCCGTCAGCGAGGGGGCAAACTCGGCGAGCGGGCCGCTTGGTGGGTCTCCGTGGATGTCGTGACATGCTTGACACCGGAGCTGTCGAAGGCGGCGGGGAAGATCGTAGGTCGGAGCCACCGTCCGGTCTGGCTTGGCCTTGTAGTCAGAGATAAATGTCCGCAACGCGGACCGCTGCAGGTCATCCAACCGGAACCGTGGCAGATGATCGCCGACAGGGCGCGCCAAGCACCCTTTCCGCTCATCAAGAGCGTCGAGGGGCGGTGCACTGAGCCCGGACACAAGTCCTTCCAACTCATGGCACGCAAGACAACCCGAAAGGCGGACGAGTTCCCGTCCCCGCTCGGGGTCGCCTAGCCGCGTTGTCCGTTCGAATGCCGCATTGTGGGACATGGACAGGAACGCAGCAATGTCCAGGGCTTCGTTCGGACCGAGGTGGAAGGAGGGCATCCGTCCGGCCGGAGAGTACCGAAGCGGATCCCGAATATACTGTCGGATGCGGGACACTGTCATCTTCGAGCCCAGGCCGTGGAGAGGCAGGTCCGCTCCGTGGCAGGCGCCACATCCGAATGACTGGAACATGGTCCGTCCCCTTTCCTGATTCGCTTCGGACACCATCGGCTCCTCGATCGGGTCACCGGCCGTCGTTACCAGGAACGCCGTTACATCCGCACGCTCGGCTCCGGCCAGCATGTCCGGCATTCTGGACCACGGGCGAAATGATCTCGGGGAATCCAGCCAATTTCCGATCCAATCGGCCTTGATACGGCTACCGACACCGGTCAGGACGGGACCCGGTCGCCTTTGGATGGACGAAGAATCCGAAGTATGGCAGTTGGAGCAACCGAAATCCTCGAACAACTCCCTGCCGTCCAGTCCGCCACGTCCGTGCGACTCGTGGGATAGCAGGCGTGGGGGAATGGGCTCGCGGGGGAAGCCCGGGCCCTGCCATTCAACCGAGATCCGGCCAGCCTCGGGCCGGCTAGCCAACCGGTACTCAAAGCGGTGAGTGCCGGCCTCGATGCGCATGGGACTCGTTCCCACCAACCGCCCCCCGACATGCAAGCGACCGGATTCTACGAAGAACGTGTACAGGCCGGACCGAACCACCGAGAGACGGCCAGACCACTCGATGCCGGCATCCGGGGACGCAGGTGAAAACCCTTCGCCCGGACCCAGCACCAGTCGCGGCGATGGGCGAACGAGAACATGGCCAGCGCTTTCGGTTAGCAAGCCCGGCGCCGCGGATAGGTTGGAACACGACAAGATCAGGCCAGCGAGCACCAGTCGGATAACCAAGCGCATTCCAGCATGTTATCTTGACGACCCTGGACCAACCCGTCTGACGCGAGTCCGGCCCCATCGCTCGCGGCTCCTGGAGCGGTCAGGCCGCGGCTTCGTTGGTGGGCAGCAGATCTCTTCCGTGAAAGATGGAGCCTGACGGTCCCGGCCATCGTCGTGGTAGAGTATGGGCCGGAGGACAACTACCAGATGGTCATGACTAGGCGAAACCTGTTAGTGGGAACTGCGATTGCGAGTGGCATACTTCCGGGCCTGCGGGCCCAATCAGGCCCTACGCTCTACGTCCGCTTCCGGCACAACGAGAAAGTTGGGTTCGGGGAACTCGAGGGAGATACGATCTACCCGCTCGAGGGCCCGGTCCTGCAGACTCGCAAACGGGCCGGCTCGAAAATCGCCCTCCGCGACGTGAAGCTGTTGTATCCTGTGCGCTCGCCAAAAGTCTTCGCCGTCGGGCTCAATTACAGGAGCCACCTTAACGGACAACCGGCACCGGAACGTCCGGAGATCTTTTACAAGCCAACGACCTCCCTGCAGCATCCGGAAGACCCCATCGTGATTCCGCCCGGGGCAAGCAACGTGCACTATGAGGCGGAATTCGTGATCGTGGTCGGAACCGGGGGCAAGGGCATCGCCCAGAGCGAGGCTGCCAGCCACATTCTCGGTTATACGTGCGGCAACGATGTCTCTGAACGCGACTGGCAGGGCGGAGACCTGCAATGGTGGCGGGCGAAAGGTTCGGACACGTTCGGGCCGATGGGCCCAGCGATCGCGGTGGGGCTCGACTACATGAACGCAGAAATCAGTTTGCGGTTGAATGGAGAAACCAAGCAGCGTCAAAAAGTCAGCGATCTCTTGTTCCGACCGGAGGAGATTGTCAGCTTCATCAGCCAGCATGTCCGTCTCGCAGCGGGCGACACAATATTCACCGGAACCCCGGGATCGACCAGCGCGATGAAGCAGGGGGACGTTTGCGAGGTCGAAGTCACCGGAATCGGCGTCCTCAGGAACCGCGTCCGCCAGCGTAGAGGATAACGGCACGCATAGAGCCTCGATGGCGACAGACTGATCGCCGTTCGCGGCCAAGGGACCGTCTCCCCGACCTGTGCGCAGGGGAGTGCCCTGTCCACCGCACGCTGCTGGCGAAGTGCATTGCAGGAAGACCTCCATCTGGGCCGAGCGGATGGAACCCTGGTCATCCACGGAACGGAACCGGCCAATGCTACTTTCCAATGCGAGATGCATAGCGAGATCTTTGGCTGGAAAGTCTCCTCGTGAAGGGGGGCCGGTGGAGTTGGAAATGACATGCAACAGGATATTAGCTGGCGACCCTGGGAGCAGTAGGCCAATCAGCATTCGGCCGTTTCAGCAAGGCCTTCACCCGAACCTGCTGGCAGGTGCCGTCGTCAACGAGAATGACAGGTACGAGGAACTCCTTGGGGAACCGGTGCCAGACCTGGTTCCTAAGCCGGAGTCATTCTACAAGGACGTGCTCTCTCTAGACCCAGTCGATGCCCGTCTTGGCGAGATCGTGCCGCCTGGTGAACAGTCAGACCATCTCTTGCCGATCCTTGTCATGATACAGAATACACAGTAGTTGCTACCCTCTTTTCGAGGACGAGATCATAGATGGCGCAATTCAGTATGGGCGCCGCCCTCCCCCGGCGGCGCCGCTGAAGGGCCTCAATTCAGCACTTCGTCCGCTCCCAGACCTGTCCGGCCATGGGATGGCTCTACTCGCACGGACCGGTTCGATACAGGATGACTTCATCGTGCCCGGGCCGTCCACCCGCTGCAACGCCACATGTACGTCGGACCTACGCGATCTGCTGATGTACAATTGCTAGACTGCTGAGGCGCTGATGTGGCCAAGAGGAACGGAGTGAGTTTGTCGGCGCAACCTTGGTAGCGCAAGTCGTCGAATTGCTGCTGGACACTCCAAAGCGCATGCGAAACACTTGGGAGAGGGCAAGCGCGTACGAGGGACGGCGACCGTGCCTGTCAATGTTGCGCCAGTCTACCTCGGAACCCCAATGGTGGCCGAAGGCAGCAACGGCCGGTGACCGACGACTGCTCCAAGTTCCCCACAGCGATTTGGAGCAAGTGCTGAACGCCTGAACCGCATTCCATATGCATATCATTCTCGTCACTGGCGCTACCGGGTTCCTTGGGAAGCACCTGATCCGCCTACTTCTAGAATCGGACCCCCAAGTTCGCATTCGGGCGTTTAGTCGATCTCCGTTCACGGATGAAGGGGACGGCCGGGTCGAGACCTTCCAAGGCGACATCACAGATGCAGCGGACACCGCGTCCGCAGTCAAGGGCGTCGACGAGGTCTACCACCTCGCCGGAGTTGTAGACCGCTCTCCGTCCGACCAGTGGTTGGCCTACCGTGTTCACGTCGACGGAACTCGCAACCTATGCGAGGCCATCCGAGCGTCTGGACCACGACGGTGCGTTGTCGTCTCGTCGTCCGGAACGGTGGCGGTAAGTCGCGAGCCTGTCGTGCATACGGAACAGTCCGGATACAAGCAGGCCGTGGTCCATGAGTGGCCCTACTACCTGAGCAAGATCTATCAGGAAAAGCAGGCCCTCTGGTATTGTGTCAACGTCAATCTTCCCATTGTCATCGTCAATCCCAGCCTTTTGCTGGGCAGCGGCGATGACCGCTTGTCCTCAACCAACGATGTCCGGCTGTTCCTCAAGGGCCAGATCAAGCTAGTCCCCTCCGGAGGTCTCAATCTCGTCGATGTCCGAGACGCTGCGGCCGGCTTGATAGGTGCGATGCGTCGGGGCGTCATCGGTGAGCGGTATCTGCTGGGCGGAGAGAATCTCACGTTCCGGCAGTGGATTGCCAATACGGCCCGACTGGCCGAAGTGACGCCACCGCGGTTTCGCTTGCCGGAGTTCGCCGCGCGGCTTGGCGCCGCTGCGTTGCGCACTCTCTATCCGTTAGCGGGCACACGATTCGAGTTGAGCGACGCGACGATTCGTATGTCTTCGCTATTCTGGTACTGCGACTCGACCAAGGCACACAATGATCTGGGATTCGTCACACGGTCCGCTGATGAGACTTTGCGCGACACGATCAATTACCTTAGGTCGCAAGGAGTCGCGTAAGTCCCCCAAGGAAACCAATGGCCGGAACCAAAGAACAGACATCCTTCAATTTGCAGGCTGACCTTGTCGCAATGCTTGAGGAAGCCGCCCGGAAGCACGGCTTGCCGGACAGAGACAAGGCGCTCCGGTGCGTTCTGGACTACGTCGCTACGGACGGAGACTGGAACGAGATCTTCTCCCGAATTCGCTGCCTGCGCTGCGGGCGCCGGCCGGGATGGACACCGTCAGAACCGACCGGAGAATGATCAAGAAGCGGTACCGACAAGCTCAGGTCATTCTGAACCCCAGCGCCGGGAGCGGAAAGGCGAGGAGCCGGTGGGCAAGGCTGGAACCGCTTGTTCGCGCCAAGTTGGGGCCAGTTGAGGCGCAATTCACGCAGGCCCCCAATCACGCCATTGAATTAACCCGGCAAGCGCTTCGCAAGGGTGCCGATCTGGTCATTGGAATCGGTGGAGACGGAACGTTCAACGAAATCGTCAACGGCTACTTTGAGGCCGGAAGGCCGGTCAGCCCGGATGCCTCACTGGCCCTCTGCCCACTGGGCACGGGAGGGGACTTCAGGAGATCGGCCGGGATCCCGAGGTCCTTGGAGGAGGCTGTCACCGCGATTGCGGAAGAGCCGGTTCGCCGCGTCGACGCCTGCAGAATTGCGCTAGCGACGGCAAACGGAGGCACGGTGGAACGTTACTTCGCGAATGTTGCCAGCTTCGGGATGGGCGGAAGCGTCAGCATGAGCGCCAAGAACAACTTCCTAACACCGATTAGCGGTCGGGCCGCATTCCTTTGGGCCACCGTAACCACCTTGGTGGGTTTCCGTCCGAAAACAGTCCATCTCGTCCTGGACGACACACAGAAAATACACACCCGTTTTCTCCAGGTGGCAATCGGAAACGGGTCGTTCCATGGCGGGGGAATGCACGTCTGTCCGCTTGCGAGGCTCGATTCAGGCTATATGGAAATCACGACGATTGGCAATATCGGCTTGATCGAATTCCTGTGGTCATTGCCACTCCTATACTCGGGTCGAATCTATGCTTCTCCCAAATGCACCCATTTCCGGGCGAAGCGGATCGAAGCCGCCTCGCCAGAGTCTGTACTGGCTGAGGTCGACGGTGAAGCCGTCGGTCAGCTCCCCGCTTCCGCCGAAGTGCTTGCGGGAGCCATCTTGCTGGCTGGCACACAGTCCTCGTGAAGTCGAGCCCAACCCCCCAAGCGGTTGTCGTCCAATGAATGGTGGAACGGCGCCTTCGCGGCGGCAATGGGCCGACAGTCCGAATCGGCGTGGCGCAAGGGAGATACCGCGATGCCTCAGACCCGTCGCCCTTACCCATTCTACGAGTGCTGCGCGGTCGACACCTTGCACTGACAGGGGGCGTCGGCCAGCACCATCGCCCCGCAGTTCCAACACGACAGGGTTACCCGCTCGCGCATGCTCCATCCAGATGTCTGGAACGGCACCGGCCGGTGGACTGGTGCCACGGGCGGGTAGGTAGAGCGGGTTCGCGGTTGCCCGCAGCAGCGGTGGGCAGTCTCGGTCAGCCGCTCGTAGCCCCACCAGCGGCTTCGCCGGGACCGTACCCAAGACCGCTCGCTGCACTCCTGGTCGCCGAGAGCTCAAGCCCAAAGCAGAGAGAGCCAACCCACGACCGAGCGGCTCAACCACCGCCCGCACAAGGTACCCGGATACCGAACCCGAAGGGAGGTCTTTCGCACCGACTGTCTAGCCGGCGTCGATCCGTCATCCAACGCGCAAGCCCCCTGTCCTCGACCTGCCCAGGCCCGTTGCAACGGCGGCACTCAGATTGATGCCCGCAACGGCGGTCACCATCTGCCCCCCACGGGACTGGCGGAGTATACGACGCCGCAGGGACACAAGGGGCGGACCTGCTACGCCGTCAGCACACTCGCCCGGGCACTACCGGGGACTGGACCAGCCTATGAGGGCAACGACACCTTCACCGACACTCAAGAACCTCGGTTTGATACCCGAAACTCCGCCGCTGAAGACCCGATCCGACTACGACGCCTGCGGGCCGCCAGATGCACAAACAGTGCCGCGAGAACGCGAGACCTCAGTTAGGTCGGGCCGCTCTCGCCGGCACCTTGCCTCCTGGGGGACGCACGGCAACGGGAGCGGCCGCGAGCATTCGCTCGTCGAGCAACTCACTGGCTTTCACGAAGAACTCTTCCTTCGCGATCGTCCCGGCGTCAACATCCGCGAGGATCGCCCGTTGCGCCAGGTATTCGGGGTTTTGAATGCCAATCTTGCTCTGGAGCAGGCGCCACGCCTTCCGCCGTTCCACGCAGAAAAGCACGAGTTGCCGCGAGATCTTCATCAGAACCGGCTTGTTTCCCTTGGCTGGCAGTGTCTTGATGTAGACCTTGAAGTCGGGCACGTAGGCACGGTGCTCCGGATTCAAGTGATGCCGCTTGACGATGTCATCCTGAGTGAGCCGGACCAACATGTTCTCAAGCGGAATCAGGCCCTTGGCCTCTTCCTCCCGGATCCTCTTCAGGTGATTGCGAAACCGTGCCTCAGTGGCGCACCAGTGGGCCACAGTAAAGCGGTACGATTCTCCCGTCAACCGGAATTTGGTCTGGTACCAATCCCGTTCCATGTTGGGATTGCCCTTGAGATCCAGTGCCTCCTTGTAGGTTTCGCCCAACTGGGGATTGAAGACGAACTCCGGGGCTCCGCGCGAGTCACGGACGCGCTGGGCCTGGTCAAGCGCCATATCGTCACCCACTCCGTGCTCGGGCTGGCAGGTGGTGAAACACTGCAGGAACGCCGTTCCGCGGTACTCCAGCGAGTCGAGAATGGCCCGAAACAGTTTCGGGGCATTCGCGATCGAAACCTGGGCGACGAACGGTGAACCGTGCCCTGCCAGAAAGGTCTCGGCCACTGTCTTCTTTTCTACGCACTTGCCCTGGCTTGCTGCGCCGAACGAATTCATGTCGCCGCCCCCGAGCATCGGCGTCGAGTCCGAGTTTTGCCCGCCGGTGTTCGAGTATACCTGCGTGTCGAGCATCAGCGCCTTCACGTTCGGGCGGTTCTGGAGAATCATCTTGGATACGTTCTGATACCCAATGTCTCCCATGCCGCCGTCTCCACCCACGATCCATACCTTTGGCATCTCGTTGATCTCCGCGTCCGTCATCAGGTTGTCGGAGAAGTGGGTGAAATCGTAGTACCGTTGCTCATCGATTACGTCATCGCTCTCGAGAATCCAGGTTGCCAGCCGCTCCGGAATCACCGAGCGACGGGCGTGGTCCATGATGAAACTCTCGCCGATCAGCCAGCCGATCGTCGCTCCGTCCTGGAACAGCGAGTTCATCCATGGGTAAGGGTGCGGGTTGTTGGGAGGGGTCGATCCGTAGACGGTGTTGCAGCCGGTGTGGGCGGCCATTGCCATGACCGACTGACCGTTCGCAAGCCGACCGTCAAGTGCCTGCAACTGTTGATGATTGAATGCTTCCTGGCGCATCACTACCGTGATGGCGTCAATCAGGTCCTGATTGGTGATCGCTCCGTGAGCCTCCAATCGCGCCGTCGTATCTTGGTCCGTGTCTCCGCCCAGGCCCATCAAGGTGTGTGCGACGGTACGAACCAGAAGTGCGTGCTGCTTGGGATCGTGTGTGGCAAGCCACTCAAGCCGTTCCGGCCCCTTGGTCTCAAGTGCGTCCGCCTTCTGTCGCAGACGATCTGCCTTGGCGTGAAAGACCGGTCTGAGGTAGGCCTCGGTTACGCCCGCAATGGCCCGAAGAACGCTCTTCTCCCCACAGCCCGCACAGGCACCGTCGCCGGAGACCAGTGCGTCGTAGTTCCTTCGAACCATCATCAGGTTGCGCAGCGTGGCAGTCTTGGAATCGGACGGGTTTTCGTTGTTGTAGAGGCCGAGGAATTTCTGGGATGTATCGGGCAGGAGGTCCAGGAAGCCGGTGCCGGTCTCGTGGTCGGCGTTGACCTGTTCGGTCTCCGGCACCATCCGCAAGGCATCGTGATCTCCGCACGCGGTCACACATGCGGCGCATCCCTTGCAAAGGTCGGAGACGAAGATTGAGAAGATCCCGCCACTCCCCGGGTTCTTGCGCTCAGCCGACTTGAAGATCGCGTTGGTCATCGAATACGCCAGCGGAAGCTTCCCGACGACGTCGAAGAGTTCGGCCTTGGCCGATTCCGAAAAGCC
The DNA here is from genome assembly GCA_965205085.1 of Bryobacterales bacterium. GTDB lineage: Bacteria > Acidobacteriota > Terriglobia > Bryobacterales > UBA6623 > VXMF01. The sequence continues at coordinate 1,256,854 of OZ242039.1, forward strand.
GTCCACGGTGTTCGCCACATCACGGATGATGGCCGACAGAGGAGTCTTGGCCTTGGCTGCCACTGCCTCGCGCATCGCCTCCCGCGTACGCCTCTCGATCTCGGGAACTGCCGCCAGCATCCGGCCTCGCTCCGATTCGTCCGATACGTAATTGGTGATCGCTGTCGAAAGTACCGTGTCGATGTCCTGGGAGCAATTCGGAAGCGCTGTGTCCGGGCAAACCGAGATACACTCCATGCACTGGGTGCAGTTCTCGGCGATGAAGAGCGGGGTCTCGCGTCTGGCCACGTACTTGGAGGCCGTGTCTCCGCTGCCGGCAGCCATCACACTCATGGCCGCGAGCGGCGACGACGGCTGATCATAACCGTAGTCGGAGCGGAATTCGTCGTCGAAGCTGGTAATCCGGGTAAGTGGCGTCCTCTCGTCCTGTCCTTCGGGCAACTCATAGGAGCGACAGGTCGCGCAACCCGCCCCGTTCCCGTTCGGCTGCCGGATGACCGGCAGGATCGGCAATCCGCGGAGCGAGGACCGATCAGCGGCGTCGAGCTCGCCCACCGGAATCTCGCGCACCCGGCTGAACCCTTGCGTCATCACCTGCATGTTCGACTCGACGACGGCGTCACCGAGCCGTCCGAACTTCTTCTTGTACTGGTTGAGGACGACCTCCTCGAACTGCTCCGTGCTGATCTCGAAGTCCTTGAGCATCGGGGAAACAGAGAAGAACGCACCCAGAAACGCGTTGCCCTGCATTCGGAGCTGCAGATCGGGACGGTCCGTCGCCTTCCGGGCAATCTCAAAGCCCGGCAACGTAAACATGCGGATCTTGTTGTCGATGATCTGTGACCGGGCCCAGGTCGGAAGCCGTTCCCAGGCGTCGTGCGGCTCTTCGTCGGATTCCCAGATGAAGGCTCCGCCCTCGGACATGCCCTCGAGAGGGTTGGTATGCGTAAACGCCTTCGGGTCGCAACAGAGGACGACGTCGACATGTCGCAGGTCGCAATTCACGCGGATCCGCTCCGGAGCGACGACCAGGAAGTACGCTGTTGGGGCTCCTTTCTTCTCCGAGCCGTATTTCGGATTCGCGCTGACATGAATAACCTCGGACGGACGACCGAATTCGTCGACAGCTGTACTCCTCTTCGAGAGGAAGTCATTGAAGTCGCCAATGATGGCTCCCAGGTTCTTGCCGGTCGTGATAGCGCCCCAGCCGCCGATCGAGTGAAACCTCACAGCGATCGCTCCGTCCGGAAGGAGGGACGGCGTCTCATCCGCCTGGACTTCGTATGGGTGGGGCACGCCCAGCACCATAAAGTTGTGCCCGTCCTTTGCCGTTCGACCGTCGGCGCGGGCCCGCTGGCCGGTCGCGTACTCGTACGCCCCAATAATGTGCTCCGGCCGGAAATCTCTGGAGCCCAGCCCATAGATCCCGTTGAATATTCTGGGCATCCGGTCCGGAGTTACCTCCGGGAACCCCTGGAGCACTGGATTCCCGTTCACCTTGAGCGCCTTGTTGAGGGCTGTGCGCGTATCGCGTCCGATCGGATTGTCCCCGGCCATCGGCTCGTCTGTGCGCTCTAGGATGATCACATTGCGCTTGCCTGCCAGCGCTTGCACGACAGCGCGTTCCGGGAACGGCCGGATAACGTTGATATGGACGGAGCCCACCGTTGCCCCGCGGGACTGTCTGAGGTGGTCGACGACAGCCTCGCAGTTCTCGGCGGCTGAACCGAGTGACACGAACACCGTGTCGGCGTCATCGGTCTTGTACTCGGTAACCAGGCCGTAGTGCCGCCCTGTCAGGCGTCCGAAATCCTCGTAAGCGTCTTCCAGAAACTCGAGAATCGGTTCGACGAAGTTGTTTCGCCGAGCGACGACTCCCTGCATATAGTGCTCCTGGTTCTGCACGGGCCCCAGCAGGACCGGATTGGTCAGATCGATCATCCGGGGGACACGACGGCGGGTTGGGCCGAAGAGTGTGCGTTGGGACTCCGTCGGGCACTCGATGATATCCTCTGGCGCGCCGAGGTACTCCCGCAGGAGCTCTGACTCGTGGCGATAGAAAGTCCGCTCGAGGTGCGACGTCAGGAACCCGTCCTGCACGTTCATCCCCGGAGTCAGGCTGAGCTCGTTGACGCGGCGCAGTATCAGCGCCTGATCGGCCGCCTGCTGCGCGTCCTTGGCAAACAGGATGATCCAGCCAACGTCAAGGGCCCCGTAGACGTCGTCGTGGCCACAGTGGACATTGAGGGCATGCTTCGTCAAGGCCCTCGCGACGACCTCAACCACCATGGTCGAGGCCTTGCCCGGAGCATGGTAGTACTGCTCTATGCCGTAGACGATGCCTTGACCCGACGTGAAATTCACCACGCGACGACCGCAAACGGAATAGGCGATGGCACCGCCTTGAGCAGCATGCTCGCCTTCCGCTTCAACGGCGAGTGTGTTGCGGCCAAAGACGTTCAGCCGGCCCTCTGCGTAGGATTGCTGGTAGAGTTCCCCGCCCTCGGTCGACGGAGTGATCGGATAGAAGATTCCTGCGTCGGCGATCCGGGCTTCCGTGTGATAGGAAACAAGTTGGTTGCCATTGGCGGTAATGCGCTCACCTGGGTACTTGGGAAGAGTCGACATGCGGTTTACTCCACGGACACCCTATCCAGGACCACCTCAGCGGGAAGCCGCTAAGTTCCAGAGACGCTAGCGGTGGCCCGGGTATCCAGAAGGCCTCCGTTCTCTATTGCGCTCCGTATCTATTGCATTGTATCGAGTGGGAGTCTGTGCGGCAACCGCGCCTGGATCTGGGCGAAGCATCAGGTGGCTGCTGAGCAACAAGGGCATGGACTGTCCCGCTTCTCATCTGCACCTTTCGAGGCTTGGTCAGCCCACTGGCGACCGGTTGGGTCGAATCAAGTTATGGCACACGGTCACGCTTGCCCTCAATGGGCGGGAAGGGTCTGAGACCGCACGACCGAGCCCCTTGGCCAGCCTGACTGAACAATCCGTTCACCCAGTCTGGCACGGCCGTTGTCGATCCAGGACTGTGCATGGCCAACGATCCCCTGCCGAGCGGGCTGCTGGGTTGGGTATCACGCCCCCGAGGAGGGAGTCCCGATCCCCCTTCGCCATCGCTCGAAGCGACGGAGGCTTGGAGCCATCGTGCAACCGGCGGCTAGTCCGAGCGGCACCTGCGGAGACTGTCCCCAATCCGCCACGCGGCTTCCGAGCGTCTCCTCAGCGGATGAAGCAACGCGGCGTCTTCCCAACCGTCAGCGTCTCTTGGCTGGCCCTCACAATCAGTAACGAAGCAGACTCGCTCGTTCCCTGGCTGCAACAGCGACCATCGCACTTGTTCCAGCGGAACAGCAACGGGCGGTGCACACGATACCGTTCCGCCAAGCTGCCGGCAAGCCTGACGGAAGGCTGAATGCTTGCGGCGTGTAGCGGGAAACGCTACAGTACCCCGCCGGTTGCACCTGGTAGTGCGCTGCGGGCAGAGGCCCAGTGGCGGAATCATATCGGAGAACCACCCTGCTTCGGTTTCCTCGCCGTCGCCGACACGACGGGCTCTGCCCGATTCACCGCCGCACCCTCCGCTGCCAGGCCGGCCTCTCCAGCCATTGCCACCGGCGGGCCCAGCTGCGCCGCCGACAAGCTGCCGGCGGCCCGCGCAATCTCCAGCCAGCCTCCCGCAACCGCACATGGGGGGCTGGTCCGGCAACACCGGAAGCCCAAGACCGGTTCCCGGCCCCTGAAGCAGTCCTGGACGATCTCGGTCACCTTTGGCGGCTGCACCGGCGGACGGGCCGAGACCGCGTCTTGGGGCGGCTCGCTGTACCCCGGCCTGCGACAGCGAGGTCAGGCGCTCCACTGCAGGCCAGCCCGGAGGACCTTGGCGAGTGCCCCGCGATCTTCGAACCGCACCAGCGCTGCGGGGGCGGTGAAGCCGACACGGCAGAAAGCGCCCCTGACGCTCGGGGATCGGACGTCGAGCAACCCTCCGCCTCAGACAGTGAGCCGGGAGACCGCCACGCCCGCCGGCGAAGCTTTGCGGGACCTGGTGCCGACCTAGTCGGCACGCCCACCTGCCTCAGCGGCAAGGAGTTCGCCGGCCACCGTCAGGTCGTCCCAGCTCTTGAAACCGGCATCTTCCTCGCTCGTCCCTGCCGGTGATCCAGGCAGGGCATCTACAAACCTACCAGCGGACCGCAACTCGAATTCGGGCCCAAGGCCGAAAACCCGGGTACGGTCGCTCCACACTGGCAGCAAGGCACGACCGAACACCTCTATCACGGCCGGTGCAAGGAGTTCGGCTACCGCACTCCGTATGGGGTCTTCCACGCCGCCTGCCTAGCGGCCGGGATTGATCCGCCAACCCATGTCCCGGCCCTCGGACCTCTCCCATGGCTGGCATCAACCGCGTCCCCCTCGACGCTCCGCCACCGGAGAGTGACCTTGACAGCCCCACCACGCCTGCCGTACCCTACTGGTGACTCAGCCATCAACCTCGAACCCTGTTCTCCCTCCCTGCCTTGTTTCTGTATTCGGTGGCCTTCACTCCAACGGGCGAAGATATGGAAGGCTTCAGGCGACTTGAAGTTCAAGTACTCTCGAACAGACATGTACGAGAACTCACGGGGTTCGATACAGAACCTGGTGATTCCTGACAAAGAATGCGCCCCCCTCATCCAGCTTCATGGACCGAAAGGAAGTTCCAGTAGCACAACAGAGATATGGCACAGTTTACCGGGTTTGACGAAGCGATCGTTGTGGATGTTGAGACCACTGGACTTGACCCCAGCACAGACAGAATCGTTTCTGTAGGTCTCCTCCGTGTGAAGTTTGGCAATCTAAGGGAAAACCGGAATAGTCTGGATGGAAGAACTATGGATGCTGTGATCAACCCACAATGTCCCATCCCGTGGGAAGCATCCCGCATACACGGGATTACGAACAAAGACGTAGCCAATCGCAGTCCCTTCTCGGACATAGCCCAAGAGTTGCGGGATTTCATTGGAGATCGTCCCATCATCGCCCACAATGCGTCGTTTGACAAGAGCTTCCTCAATGCCGAGTTCAAGAGGGCCGGGGTCAAGACACTAGCACGAAATAGGAGCTATTGTACGATGCGGCGATTTCAGGACTTCAACAATGGCCGTCGAAAGGGTAGCAATCTGAATGACGTTGTCGCAGTGATGGGAGTGGAGAGACGAAAGGGGGATGTACATGATGCCAGCGAGGATGCCAAATTGGCATGGAAGATAGCTGAGGTGTTTTACAGGATGGACAATGGAATTGACGTTCCGGGCGGCGATCCAGTTTCTCCATGGCGGAACGAGGATTGTGACGAGGACTCCGGGTCCAGGCGTCGAAACAGTGAATCCCAATCATGTTTGGGAACTATTGTTGGCGCAATCTTCGTGGCTGTGCTGTTGGCGTGGTGGATTCTATAGGGACCCTCCGGCGGCCGGCGATACGGGAGTCTGCCGCGATCGGTGCTGCGATACCGGTCGCGCCCCTTGCAGCCGCTTCGACAAGATGTGTATCGGCAAGGTTGGCGTAGTCTGCCGACCTTCACACCCTCGCGCATCGCGCACCATCAATTGCGAAACGGGCAGTAGGCCTCTCCGTGCTCATGGCTTGGATAGGAAGCTCCGCCGTGCGGGAGCCGTTGTCCGTCCTTGCCGATTCGATGTCGCTGCCTACCAGCCTGTGGGCCTTGGACACGGTCGGTGGGTCGTCTGAGGCCACGCACCGGGCGGGGAAGGAGGCAGGGCCGGCCCACCGGCGCGAATCCGCCCCCTACGTATGTTGGGTCTGTCGTCGCAAGCTTCGCATTTCGTAGCTCGGGCTTTGGCGGAGCGAACACGTCGGGCGAAGATGACGGTTCCGGTCATGCTGGCGACTCCGTGTTCGGGCCTCGCGGCTGGGCGGCAGCGCAGATGGCAGGCGCGGCGGCGTTTCGCCGTGAATGTCGCCCGCAGGGCCGGGCTGAGACGGGCGGCAACTCCGCCTTGTCACAACGGCGATTGCCCCAGGGAGAGCGACAACAGGCGCTGACGGGAACGGTGCCATTGCTTCGTCGGATGTGTCAACAAGACCCCCAAGGGGTGCGAGATGCTTCAATGCCTGTCGCTCACTGCTCTGCTGACCGTTCGTTTCCAGACGGCTCGGCCCGTTGCAGGAATGCCAGCAAGGAGTACGTACGGAGCCACGGCACTGATCATGACCATATGAGGGCCTAGCAGACCGCCGGTGAGGCTGAACAATACAGCAAAGGGGGTTGCCGTGATGACCGCCGCAATCAAGAAACCTCGCCACATACCCGAGGCTCCTTGCAAGAGCCATTGGACGAATAAACCTGCCACCAAGCCGCCGCTGAAGAACAGGACTAACCCCGAAAGGAGTCCCGCGAAGTTGAACACCCGGTTCGGCCCATGGGCCGGGACGCCGGCGAGCCCGAACCGGACAACCAAGATCACGGCCTGGATTGCGGCGAACCCGACCCCGAATCGGACCGGCAGTTTCCAGAGGGCCGCAGAACGGTAACTGGGACGGGGGCACCCTCCCGCAAGATTCGTGCGTTTACCCGCCATGGCCATCGACGAGCTAGCGTCCGAAGATGTCCTTCGCAATCGTCAGCAATTGCAGGTTCGACGTGCCTTCGTAGATCGTTCCGATCTTGGCGTCCCTGTATAGCTTTGCTACAGGGTAGTCTTCAGTGAACCCGACACCACCGAAAAAGTCGACGCACTGCGCAGTAACCCGTACCGCCATTTCCGATGCATAGTACTTCGCCATAGCCGCTTGCCGAAGAAACGGCTGGCCGCCATCCTTGAGTCGCGCCGCATTCCAGACCATGAGCCGCGCTGCTTCCAGCTGGGTTGCGACGTCCGCCACCTGAAACTGAATCCCCTGGAACTCGGACAGACGACTCCCGAACTGGGTCCGCTCGCTCAGGTACCCCAGAGCGTGGCCGAGAGCTCCCTCTGCGATCCCAACCATCTGTGCGCCGATGGCAATCCGCCCTTCGTTGAGCGTCTCAATGGCGATCCTGTACCCGTGTCCAACCTGTCCCAGAACGTTCTCGTCCGGCACGAAACAGTTGTCGAAAAGCAGCTCGCAAGTCGAGGATGCCCGCAGGCCGAGCTTGTCCTCCTTCTTTCCAACCGTAAAGCCAGGCGAACTCCTTTCAACGAGAAACGCTGTGATCCCTCGGTGCCCGGCTGTGGGGTCGGCGTTCGCGAACACGAGGAATAGCCCGGACTCCATGGCGTTCGTAATCCAGAGTTTTCGGCCGTCAATCACGAACCCGCCAGCCCTGGGGACAGCCCTCGTCCTCATCGCGAACGCGTCGCTCCCCGACTCGGCTTCGGAAAGCGCGTAGCTGCAAACCGTGTCGCGACAAGCCCGGGGGAGGAATCTGCTCTTCTGCTCAGCGGTCGCCCACCGAAGCAGGGCATTGATCACCAACGTATTCTGGACGTCAACCACCACAGATACCGACGGGTCTACGCGAGACAGGACCTGCACCGCGAGTACGGCCTCGAAGAAAGTTCCGCCTTGGCCGCCGAACCTCTCCGGAACCTCGATGCCCATCAGGCCGAATTCGAACAGTCTCGCGACGACATCCGGCCGGAGTTTGCCGGCGACGTCCATTTCCCGGACACAGGGTCCGATCTCGCAGTCCGCAAATTCCCTCAGCGACTCAACGTAGAGCGATTCGTCCTCGCTGAGAGTCGCAAGTGCCTGCATGCGGCGTAGCGCAGATCAATGGCCGCCCGGAATCGCGGCCTTCTCGTTAGCAGGATTCCCGTCCTGGGACCTTGGTTCGGCTGTGCCGGGGATGTATAGGATCAATCCGCAGTTCTCGCAGGTCATGACTCCCTGCGTGATGGATCGAAGATCCTGCAGGAACTTCGGCCTGAGGCGCACATGGCACGACCCGCAGGTCTCGCCCACGACCGGTGCCACTGCCTTGCCACGGACCTTCCGGATGCGGTCGTAACTTCGGATTGTGCCCGGAGTGATTCGAACAGTCAACGCATCTCGCTCGCGCTGGACTCGGCCACGTTCCTCCCGATCGGCGCTGATTCGGGCTTTTGCTTGCTCGACCTCGTGAGCCACCTTGGAGCTTTCGACCTTCAGGTCGGCCTCCGCTCTTGCGACTCCCTGCTGGAGATTGTCAGCCTGCTCCATCTTCTCAAGGATGCCCTCCTCGACTTCGTCGATGCGATCCTTGCAGAACTGGATTTCGTGCTGGAAGGCACGGAACTGTTCGTTCGTCTTGGCCAAGTTCATTTGGTCCTGCAGTTTCGAGATCTTTTGTTTGAAGTCCTCGATCTGCCCTTCCATGCTCCGGCGGTCTCGGGCGTTGCCCGAGAGTTCCTCTCGCGAGAGCGCTAGCTGTTCGGTGTGGGATGAGAGTTTCGCCTGGATCGCGGCGACGTGACGGGGCAGACTGTCGATTTCTCGGGTGAGGTCTTCAATCCGCTCGTCCAGCTCCTGAAGTTGCCGTGCGAGGGATACGTCGAAGGACATCTGCGACACAACCCGTCTTGGTGATTCTAGCATGCGGCTGTGTTGGAAATCTGGCGGAGTCGTGTCCCATCAAAGGTGAGACTGGGGGGAAGGGCCAGAGGGTCTGTTGCCCACAGGGAACGAGTCCGAGTGGGCTCGGTGGGACATGATGCGCTACCTGGGAAGGTGACCTAGCATCTCGATCTCGACTTCGATCGCGACTGACACCCGGCGGCAGTTTCGGGCCAGCGGTCCAGACGAATCGGTCCGGGGCCGGAAATCAGGTCAGCCGTGCACCTGTCGAACGAATCCTGGGACGGTTCTCCTTCGGAAAGCTGCAGTGGAGGGCCCAGTGCCCGGTGCGGTGTGATCCAGGTCGCACGGCGGAGGTCCGGCGGGCCCGGTTCGGAGTATCGGATCACTCGCCTCCAGGCTAAGGGGAACGTCTGGACCGGCACCGCCGGGCGGCGGGGTCATTTCGTCAGAGGCGGGGTCATGGAACCCTGCCGCGCTGGAGATCCTCCGGCGCGGCGGGGAGGTCTTGCAACACTCACGTTTTCGTCGCGGTGCCTTGTGCATCAGGCGGTCTACGGTACGTTCAGTCCCCGGAAGACTGTCTGCACGGAGTTCGCCCGCCGATTCCAGGGTGCCCGGGCAGGACTATAGGGGCCTCATGGAATCGCCTCCCCGTGGCGATGCCGCCGGACACTGGCACATCCTGGCGGGCCCGGTCCTGATCGTTGGGATCCACGCGGACCGCGGTGCGCAGCATGCCGACTGCTTCCGCAACCGTTTGATCCCGCCGAATCTTGCCCTTCCTTGATCTGCTGTGGCTGATGCAGGTCCGGGGCCACACCGGACAGCCCGACATGGGCAGGTGAACGATTCCGGTGCCGGGGCCCCTCCAACGGGGCCGGAGCGTGGATCGAGCCTCTCCGTAACGGGACGCTCGAGCGCAGAACGGTGTGGCAGACGTCCTACGATGGCCTCTCCGGCGGCCCCCCGACACGGTGTCTAGCCTGGGCGACAACGACTCACCACTACAGCCAACACGGCCGCAGATGATCAACCGGATTCTCGGCAAGAGAGGTCAGGAGGATCTGGGACAGACGGAGATAGGAGAGGTTCGGGGGTCGTGGTGATTCTTTGATCGGCAAGACGGAGGTGCACGATCCCGACCGGTTTCTCGCGGCTGTAGGAAGCCGTGCGCTGGTTCCTGCGCAGCGCGGTGTGCCTGACTGGCCACAGTGGCATCTGCGTCGCAGTTCCTGTCTCGAATCCCATCCACGTTAAGCCCGGCAACTGGTCTGCGCCTGCACGTCACCCACCCGAGGGAATCTGCGCAGGCCCGGCAGCGGCGGTTGGCCACTGGGAATGGTGACGGCCAATACACACCTTGTCCGGCACCTGAGGCTGGCGCGCGCCGCAGGACGTTCTGCATACCGGTTGAAGTCACCATCATGTGGGCGCGCTCGGCGGGCCCGACTGGACCGAAACAAGGGTCGCAATCGGCCGACAAAGTTCGGACCGGACTTGAACGCCTGACCCAAGCCCACAACCGCGCTGCCGACGGACCAAACCGCTCGTGACCATTGGCGCAGTGGATCCATGGAACGGGAATCCGTGCCCAATCCCGCATTGCACGGCGTTTCCTAGAATGCCAGTGGCAGCTTTCTGGCGGCGCTACCGGTGTTACCCAGAAACGAGAAGTCACATCCCTCGTCGGCTTGCAAGACCGTGTCCAGAAACAGCTTGCCGTACCCCCTGTCATAGTGCGGCTCGCGAGGCCGCCAGGCCTCCCTCCTCCGTCGAAGTTCCCCGTCATCGACCAGAATGTCCAGCTTCCGCCCAGCCGTGTCGAGGCGGATCTGGTCACCGGTCTGAACGAGTGCCAGCGGCCCCCCGACCGCGGCCTCAGGCGAGACGTGCAGGATGACAGTTCCGTAGCTGGTCCCGCTCATGCGGGCGTCCGAGATTCTGACCATGTCGGACACCCCTCGCTTCAGGAGCTTCGCAGGAATCGTCAGATTCCCGTATTCCGGCATGCCCGGTGCGCCGATGGGTCCACCGTTCTTGAGTACGAGAACAGTCTTGGCATCAACGTCGAGATCCGGCAGGTCAATTCGCTGCATGAAGTCCTCGTGGTCTTCGAAGACCAGCGCCCGACCGGTGTGCTGGAGGAGGTGAGCCGACGCAGCACTCGTCTTCAGGACCGCCCCTCGCGGACACAGAGACCCGCGCAGGACGACCGTGCCGCCCTCGCGCTGAAGCGGCTTCTGTCGGTGCAAGATTACATTCCGGTTGTTGCATTCGGCCTCGGCGACATTCTCGCGGACAGTCCTCCCGGTCACCGTCATCGCGTCTCCATGGAGCTGATCCAGCATGTCTTTCATGACGACAGGGATACCACCGGCGTAGAACATGTCCTCCATCAAGTGCTGTCCGGACGGTCGCACGTTGGCGACGACCGAGGTCTCGCGGGAGATTTCGTCGAACCGGTCTAGCGGAAGCTCGATGCCAAGGCGACCAGCCAGCGCCTTCAGGTGAATGATCGCGTTGGTGGAGCCCCCGATCGCCATGTCGACTCGGATCGCATTCTCGAGCGCCTCGAGCGTCAGAATCCTCGAAGGCCGAAGGTCCGCCCGCACCATTTCCACAATCCGCTCCCCGCTGCGGTGGGCGATCTCGTAACGCCTGGAATCGACCGCAGGGATGTTGGCGCAGCCCGTCAGCGTCATACCCATCGCTTCGGTCAGGCTCGTCATCGTCGAAGCCGTGCCCATCACCATGCAGTGGCCTGCTGAGCGCGACATCGCACACTCCATCTCGCACCACTCCTCTTCCGTGATGCGGCCCGCTCTCAACTCGTCCCAGTAATGCCATACGTCAGTTCCGGACCCGATCTCCTTGTCCCGCCAGATGCCTTTGAGCATCGGACCACCAGTCACGAAAATTGCCGGCAGGTCGGCACTGGCCGCGCCCATGAGCTGGGCAGGTGTGGTCTTGTCGCATCCACACAGGAGAACCACCCCATCCAGAGGATTCGCCCGAATGGACTCCTCCACGTCCATCGCCATGAGATTCCGAAACATCATGGTCGACGGGCGCATGAAAGGCTCGCCCAGCGAGATGGTCGGAAACTCGAGCGGGAATCCACCCGCCGCCCAGACGCCACGCTTGACGGCCTCGGCAACCTGCCGCAAGTGGGCGTTGCAGTTCGTCAGTTCCGACCAGGAGTTGCAGATCCCGATCACCGGCTTGCCGGAGAACACGCTGGTGGGGAATCCTTCGGAACGCATCCACGACCGATGGATGAATCCGAGCTTGTCACGGCGTCCAAACCAGTCCTGGGATCGTAACCGGGTAAGGGTATCAGGCACGGGCGTCATTATAGGCATGGAGAACCCGCTCCTTGCCGTGGTCAAACGGTGCGGCTATAGTAGTTGGGTCGATGGACCGTTCGAATCCCATGCCTTGCGATCTCACCCGTCGCCGCTTTATCGGGGGAGCGGTAGCCGCTTCAGTCGCCTGCCAGTCAGATCCCAAAGAGCGAACCGGCCACGCAGCACCAACCGGTGCCCTGCCCACCCGCACTCTCGGCAGAACTGGAGCCACCCCATCCATTCTGGCAATGGGATGCGGTAGCCGGTTGCTGATGTATGAGGATGAGGAACGGGGCATCGAGGCTCTTAACCGTGCCCTGGATCTCGGCATAACCTATCTCGACACCGCCCAAGCCTACGGCGATGGCCGCAGCGAGGCCTGGGTGGGTAGGGTCATGGCACATCGGAGGGACGACGTTTTTCTGGCGACGAAGATTCAGGTGCGGGGCTATGACGATGCACTGCGAACCACCGAGCAGAGCATCAAGCGCCTCCAGACCGACCGAATCGATCTGATCCACATCCACAGCTTGGGAGACGAACAGGATCTGGCTGCGGTGGAATCCGGCTCGCTCCGGGCACTCATGGAGTTGCGCGAACAGGGGGTATGCCGTTTCGCAGGCATTACCAGCCACACGTATCCTGACGTGCTGGCGACCGCTCTGGACCGCCACGACTTCGACTGCACCCAAATGGCCCTCAATGCCGCACAGCAAGGACGGGGCCAGAACTCAGGCGAGCCGATCGACCACCCGGCCGACGAGAGCTTCGAGGCTGTAGCCCTGCCTGTGGCAATCCGCAAGAACATGGGAGTCTTGGCCATGAAGGTAACCGGACAGGACCATCTGGTCGGCGACGGTCCGGGCAAGGCGGACATCGGGTCCCTGTTGCAATACACCCTTTCCCTGCCGGTCACCTCGGCAGTGGTCGGCATGCCGAACCTTGACTTCCTCGTGCAGAACGTGGATATAGTCCGTAGTTTCGAACCGATGCCGTCTGACGAAATGGCGGTCCTTTCTCGGGCGGTGGCAGATGGCAGCAAGCGAGCCCTCGACCGCCACTTCTGCCACCATGTGGATGCCTGAGCCTCGTAGCGGGCGTCGGAGTCCTATGTCGCGACATCGGGTCCACTCGCTGGCCAGCAGTTCTGGCAGCCCAATCAGAGTTGCTCCCTCACGGATCAACAGGGGTTCCAGTGCGGACGCAACCCGTGCATCGCTTCACTGGCGATTCACTCGCGAACCGGAGGAGCAATGACCGTTAGAAAATGCTCCGAAGACGGACCCGCCGGTGACTGTGGGATGTCGCCCCTTGCCCGCCTCAGTGTGCCCGATCAAGCACTGGTTCCCACGGTCCACTGCTAGACTCAAGGAAACGAACCTTGTCCTTCGGGCGGCTTCTCGTAGCAACCCTCGCGCTGCAGGTCGTTACCATGCCCGCTGTCCGACCTATCCCTACCGCCGGTCGATCAGCGGTGGCAGCGCGAAACGGCATGGTGGCCGCCAGCCAGGCGCTCGCGGCCCAGACTGGGCTTCAGATTCTCAGGCAAGGCGGGAACGCCGTCGATGCGGCGGTGGCTACGGCAGCCGTTCTCGGCTTGGTCGCGCCGATGATGACAGGGGTGGGCGGCGACATGTTTGCGCTGGTCTACATGGCGGAGACCGGGGAACTCGCCGGCCTGAACGGAAGCGGGTTCGCTCCGAAAGCGGCCAGCGTCGACTTCTTCCGGGGCCAGGATATGGACGAAATCCCGATGACGGGGGCGTTCTCGGTCACCATCCCGGGTGCCGTGGACGGTTGGGTGACGCTGCTTGAACGATTCGGGACCCTGCCGCTCTCTGATGTGCTGGAACCCGCCATCCGATACGCCGAAGAGGGATTTCCTGTCTCGGAGATATTCGCCGCAGATTGGGCTGCCAGCGGTGCATCGTTCGACGACGATCCGGAGTTCGCCAAGGTGTACCTGAAGGGCGGCAAAGCCCCGTCACACGGCGACGTATTCGCCAATGAATCGCTCGCCTGGACCTACCGAGAAATCGCCAACGGGGGCGCGGACGCCTTCTACAGGGGTGTTATCGCCCACAAGATCGTGGACCATCTCAACGGCCTGGACTGGCCCGTGACGCTGGAGGATCTCGATCACCAGCGCTCGGATTGGGTCAAGCCGATCAGTACAGCTTACAAGGGTCACCGGATTTACGAATTGCCGCCGAACGGCCAGGGCATGGCAGCTCTCGAGATGCTGAATGTCCTCGAAGCCTTCGATCTGAAGGCGATGGGTCACAACTCGGCCCGATACCTGCACCATTTCGTTGAGGCCAAGAAGCTTGCCTTCGCGGACCTGGGTGCATGGCTTGCCGATCCGGCCCGAGCAGACCTGCCGGTCGCCAGAATCGTCTCGAAGGAATACGGGCTGGAGCGAAGCAGGCTCATCGACTCCAACAGGGCGGCGACTGATGTAGCTAGCGGAATCCGGGACGAAGTCCGATTCATTGAGGGGCCTGGCGACACTGTGTATTTCACCGTCGTCGACCAGGACAGGAATGTGGTGTCGTTCATCAACAGCATTTTCCACGCCTTCGGATCTGGCGTTGTCGTGCCGGGGACCGGCTTCGTGCTCCAGAACCGAGGGGCGCTGTTCTCCCTCGACCCTCGTCACCCGAACCGGATTGAGGGTTGGAAGCGACCCTACCATACGATCATTCCCGCGATGGCGTTCAAGGACGGAAGACCTTGGCTGTCGTTCGGCGTGATGGGCGGCGACCTGCAGCCGCAAGGTCATGTCCAGGTACTCCTGAACATGATCGAGTTCGGCATGAACGTGCAGGAGGCCGGCGAAGCCCCGCGCGCCAGCCACAGTACCTCCGGCGGAGTGGGCCTCGAGCCAGGAATCGACCCCGGCGTCATCGGACAACTCGAACGGATGGGCCACTCTGTGGGCGAGTCGGGCCCTATGGGAGGGTACCAGGCAATCGAGATTGACTGGGAGAGGGGCGTCCTATTGGGTGGAACTGACCCTCGCAAGGACGGTACGGTCGCGGCTTGGTAGCAAGAACACCTGCAGTGGCCCTCCCAATGGTCGAACAACAACGAGTGCCGCACGAAAGCAGGGTAGGTCGCTACGCCAGTTGCACCGGGAAGTGCGGGCTGCGGAAAATGGGCCGAAGGTCCGGGTTGGCCCATGGTATGGGCGAAATCGCCATAACTCAGGCCAACCGTCATCAGCAAATCGACAAGCGCTGCCCTGTCCACGCCTTGCACTGCCAGCGGGCCTCTGCGGGTAGCATCGCCCCTCAGCTCCAGCGTCACGGATTCTGTACCTGCCTCGAACGCCAGCGCCATGCCGGCACGCCCGGCTATCACCACCAGCCCAGCAACTCGACCAGTAGGACCGGCACCATTCCGTCACGGCCCGTGCAATCTCCATCAAGCGGTCTGGAACCGAATCTGTAATCTGCTCAGGCGTCACTGTAGCCCTGAACTGCTTGACTGAAGCTACACGCCCCCCAAGTCCCGTTGGACCTCAAAACCTAGTGTTCTGTCACTGTCGAATTTACGGGTAGGGCGTGGGTCGGTGTAGCGTGAACGGCGAAATACCAGCTGCCGATAACAGTTGTACGTCTGCGGCCGTTGACCCCAAGATCACCCTGTGACGGAACACTAGGTTTGTCTGAGACTGTGAACCAGACGAACGCCCAGCAACATCTTCTTCCGCCCGTCTCTACCGCTCCTGCGGGCGAACCCTCCATGCACCTACCCGTGCCCCGGTGCGCGCGTTGGTGCCGAGGCCGGGAGCCTGCGCATGATCGAGCCGCATCGACTGCACGAAGCAACCGGCCGGCTCCAGCAACCGCCCGCGCAGGGGGCCCGGCAACCGCACTCGACAGGACCTCTTTCGCTCGGGCTGTCTCGTGGCCGACATGGTTCCGTCACCTGATGCTCCACCACGCCTGCCGCACTCTATTGGCGACTCAAAGGCGAATTCCAAAGCCCTTCTTGCCAACTCTCGCACTTCAATGTGCAAAGGCTACTTGCCATGGATGGGCCTTCGTGGTAGAGTAGCGATGCAGTCGATGGGAGTTGCGATCAAAGATCGGCGGCTCCGGTGGGTTAGGTAGCTGGGTAGCAAGAGTGCTGGTCAGCAGGGAAGGTAGGGAAGAAAGTGAATTACGGAAATCAACATGAATCGCAGTGCAACAAAATTCCGGGGGGGGGGGGATTTTCCTCCTGTCCGCGCTACTCCTGGCTGGACTGGCCGCCTGTGGAGGCGATGAGCCGACGGCGGTAAGAGTGCCGGCAGCGCCGGCACAGGCATCGTTCCAGCCACAGCTGGTGGAGGTGACGCTGGGGGCGAGTGGAGAGAAGGTAACGCTGATGACCACGCAGGATGGGGGCTTCACGCTGAACGGGGAGGCGTTCGAGAGCGGGAAGACGGTGACGAGCGAAAGCGGCAACGTGTACACGCTGCTGCTGGCGGATGGGGCATGGAATGCGCGGTACGACGCGCACGAGGTGGAGGTCAAGCTGGGGAGCCAGGAGACCGTGAAGCTCGTGAAGGGCGAGGACGGGGGCTACATGCTGGGCGAGATGGCGGTGGAGAGCGGGGTCACGAAGCACACATCGGCGAATGGGAACGTGTACACGCTGGTGATGGGGGAGGACGGCATGTGGATGGCGCAGTACCAGGCGTCGGAGACGATGCTGGCGCTGGGCACGAGCGGTACGACGGTGACGATCGTGAAGAACGAGGACGGGACCTACACGGTGGGTGGAGAGCCGTTGATGAGCGGCGGCACGTGGACAGCGGGCAATGGGGGTGAGTACACGCTGGCGATGGGAGAAGACGGGAAGTGGACGGCGACGTACGTGCCGGGGAAGGGGACGGTGACGGTGGGGGGCACGGATCTGACACTGGTGGCGACGCGGGCGGAGGACGGTACCTGGAGTGTGGTGAACCCGGTAACGGGGGAGACAGAGAGTCTGAGCGAGGGGGGGCAGATCACGACCGCCGGGAACACGTACACGCTGACGAGCGACGGCGGGGGGAAGTGGACGGCGACGTACAACCCGATGCGGGTGGAGGTGCAGTTGGGGACGATCGGCGGCACGGTGACGCTGATGCGGGCGGAGGACGGCAGCTACTGGCTGGGGGAGATGCAGGTGGAGGCCGGGGTGACGCCGGTGACGTCGGAGAACGGGAACCGGTACACGCTGGTGATGGGAGAGGACGGGACGTGGATGGGGCGGTATGAGGCACCGACGACGACGGTGACGCTGGGCACGAGCGGGACGATGGTGACGATCGTGATGCAGGAGGACGGGAGCTGGACGCTGGACGGGGAGGTGTTCATGAGCGGGGGGCAGCACACGGCGGGGAACGGGAACGTATACAGGCTGAGCCGGGTGGACGGGGTGTGGATGGCGGAGTATGTGCCGATGACGATGGAGGTGCGGGGGACGGGAGGCCTGCAGGCGGTGAAGCGGGAAGACGGCACCGGCTATGACGTGGACGGAGCGCTGCTGGGAATGGAAGGGATGGGGGACATCGAGACGGAGACGTCGGGGTGGTACCGGGTGGTGATGCAGGACGGGGCGCTGATGGGGACGCGACTGGACAACGTGGCGATCGGCAAGGCGAAGTTCAAGACGAAGGGAGTGAGCGCGCATCCGTCGATTCTGCAGGACGACCGGAAGACGGAGGCGAACGAAGCGCGGACGGCTTTGGCGGTGGTGGGAGAGAACTACCCGTTCGGGGACCTGCTGGGGGACGGGGTGTCGCAGACGAAGGGGAAGAACTTCGTGGCGGAGGCACGGGGGAAGCTGCTGGAGATCCGGGAGAAGATCGTGGCGGTGCTGGACGTGTTCGACACGGACTCGCAGCGGGACACCCAGGTGGGTCGGCAGTGGGGGACGGAGAGTGCAAACAACGCGAGGACGAACGTGAAAGGAGTGCTGGAGACGGTGTTCGGGAAGAACAACGTCAAGGGCAAGTACGCAGCGCGGCGGCCGGATGACGACGACGCGCTGGGAGTCATTGACGACCTGATCGAGGCGCTGGGGAGCGCGGAGGCGCTGCAGAAGGCGCTGGGGGACGAGGATCTGCTGAAGGGGTCGGCGGCGGCGAGCGCGGCGGGGAAGATCTTCGCGGCGGCGGAGACGGAATCGACGGTGACATACGGGGAGCACGGGAACACGCGCTTCGGGACGATCACGCGGACGAAGCGGACGGACGCGGTGGGGGACCTGAAGTATGACGGCGACACGACTCCGCAGACGGGGGAGCGGGGAGCGTTCGCGTTCGGGGTGACGGGGGAGACGTCGCGGACGAGGTACGTGCAGACGACCGGGACGGCGCGGTACGAGGGGCGGACGCTAGCGGTGAGCGGAGCGGGAAAGCACTACAGCGGGGACATTGAGGTAAGCGTGAACTTCAATTCGCAGAAGGTGGACGGCCTGATCACGGACCTGGCCACATCGAACGGAGAGCCGTGGGAGTACCTGTTCGGAGACGTGGATACCATCGTGCTGCCGAAGGCTAACATGAATCTACGGGGGATTTGGAAACAGAGGACTGGCAGCAACAAGGATCTGGCTTCGATCACTTTCGGCCAACGGGCGGGAGCTTACCGACCACAGACGGTGAGCAGCACTTTTGAGGGTCGTCTGCTGGGGGGGAACAGTTCACCCGGCGCTGGCAGCGAGATAGTCGGTGTGTGGTCACTTGGAGCCGACACCGAAAGCAAGAGTTATCTGGCCGGAGGCTTCGGAGCGCATCGCACCGACGACGATACGAGACTTCCCAGCGACGACGGCAGCAAAGCCCTAACGCAGCTTAGGTATCCGAGAGCGGTCACGACAGGGCAGTACGGAGGCATGGACTTACAAGACGGCAAGGCGAAGATCACCGTATTCAAGTGGGACTGGATTCCCGGCGACGGGGACATGGCTTATAGCCCTAACCCGAACGAAAACGGGAACCCGACCGCAAACAGCAAGACGCAGGAAGCCGAGTTCAGTCTGACGGATCTTTTTGCAAGGGGGCCCGAGGAGCATACCGTCGCCGAGGGACCGAGACACATCGAAACAGCGAGAACCGCTATTGAAGCTGCCAAGAAACGGCTCAATGCGCTCATCGATCTGGATTTGCCAGAGGAAGAGCAAGCGAAACAGTGGAAACTGGTCCAGAACACGGTCCGGTCCATATTGTTTACCGACGGTTCTGCGAATGCGCTCAGCCAAACGAGGCTGGGTGGCACGTATCAAAAGAATGATGCCCTGCCGCTGATCGACGATGTACTGGCTGCCCTTCAAAGTCCCGAGGCACTCGGAGACGCACTCAGCAAGGGAGAAGGCGGCATTTTCACCTACAGCGGCGACCCCACGGGTGCGAAAGCGGTGGGCGACCCGCTCACCGACAAGTCAGTGGCCGAGCTGTGGAGCGAGCCGAAATGGCAGGTTCTCGCGGCGCTCGACTCGACCACCTACACCCGTTTCGGCGTCTGGAGGGTGAGATTCAGCAAGAACGCTGAACGAAACGGCGGTTGGCAAGGCGAGGCGGTCACTTCAAGGTCGTTCTTCGGCTACTCGATGCTGGAGCCAGCGGTGCTCACGAGCTTTGATTCCCCGAACGCACCAAGCCAAACAACCGCACGGTACGTGGGAGGAACAGTTGCCTGGTTCTCGAATGCTGATCATCGAACTGGACGGACGCCCGGCGTGGTAAACGAAAAGTCGACCCTCTACACGGGGAGAGTAGAGGTGGGTGTGGACTGGAATCCCGTGTCCAATAACGACTTGGGTAAGATGTCGGTAATGATCGACCACTTGATGACAGCAGAGGGGAATTACTTCAGACACGATGACGGGGCCGCCGGGAGCGGCAAAGAGGTGCGTAGCATCGACTTCTCGGATATATCCATCAGGAGGAATTCGAGATCTAATATTGATTTCCCTGCTGATATCGACGAGAACCCTAAAGTAGTCATCCGTTATGTGGACTCTAGTCAGAGCTTGTATCGGGTTCCTGATGCCCATCAACCGACGTTTTCCCAAGGCATATTTGCGGGTACGGCACCGGATTATCCGCTCGCCGTGCTTGGCTTGTGGCAGGTGAGCATCCAGGAAGAGGGTAACCCAGGAAGAGGAATTCTCGAGGGGGCATTCGGCGCGGAAGTACCTTAACATCCAAGAAATGCGCGTAATTCAAGTACGGATAGGAAATCAGCTGGTCGCTGCCTCTCAGACTACACCTCTTCCACTTCCACGAGTCGATTGCAGTTCAAGTCCTCTGCGCGACTCCGGAAGTGAGGGATGACGGCGTCTGGGATCAGACCGAAGGAGTCAGGGTGCAAGAACTCGTCGAGATGGCCATCTTACGGGAGACTACCTGTTTGATGCAGGATGGCGGCTTCTGTGCCAGGTCGGAAGTGAACTGGATCGCGTGCCGGGCGTGGCAGATTCCTCATCGCATCTTCATGCGCCGGATGTGGCAGCCGGAGCCCGCTGGAGTTGAATGTCGACTGCAACGTGCCAGCCTCGGTCAAGGTGTGAACCAGCGGTACTGAGAGTTGGATGGTCCCAAACCTGGTCAGCCTCACGCTCATCTGAACTGCGTACCGCATCCACCCTTGGATAATGGGAGGGGAGGCAGACTGGTTGGTGCGCATCAACCCATACTCCGCAGTTGGAACCCTCAAGCATCCGCTGAGGTGCCAGTACGCTGGGAGCAAGTGAGGGTGGACGCGGGTCAGGTCGGCAGGTACGGAGGGGGTTGGGAGAACCAACCCTTGTCGTACTTCCCGCAGGGCAAAGCGCGGAATCGGGCACCGGCGCTCCCAACTGCGGGGCAGCTTGCCGTCACCGCCACAAAGGCCAACTGCAACCTTGACGTTCTCGGCGATGGGTTGAATCGAAACCAGCGGTAGGGCCACCATTGTATCTGGTCGGGATCTGAAAAACACCCTTTCCGGCGGCGATATTCCGCATCGAATTTGCGGCCTGAGCGAATGAGCGAAAGCAGGGCTCGAAATCACCCTCAAGGGACGAGTGTGCCGTGCGAAACCAGACGACCCTCAAAGCTCTCAGATCAACCACCGAGACTGATCATCTCGAACTTGCGGACAGCGTCAGGCCGGTACCCCTTCACCGACGATATGGCAACGAGCCGCTCGTCCGAATAACGATCTGTCCTGCCGCTCCAGACCGTAGCGACGGCGTCCCCGATCTCGTCGTCAGTCGCCCCGCTGCGCAGAAGAGTCTTCAGGTCGTGTCCCTGACTGGAGAACAGGCATGTAACCAGCCGTCCGTCCGCCGTCAGGCGGGCGCGGGTGCACGCATCGCAGAACGGCTCCGTAACGGATGCAATGACTCCGAACTCCCCTCCTCCGTCCAGGAATCGGTACCGTTGCGACGGGGCGCTGCCACGATGGTCGGCAACCGGCTCGAACGGATGCACTGAACCTACCCGTTCCAGAATCTCCGCCTTCTTGACCAACTTGGTGGACGACCACTGGTTGACGTTGCCGACATCCATGTACTCGATGAATCTCAGTTCGTAGCCTTCCGCTCTCGCATAGTCGAGCAGCCCTGCAAGTTCATGCTCGTTCCTTCCGCGCTCGACCACCGTGTTCAGCTTGATAGGGGCCAAGCCGGCGTCGCGAGCCGCCTCGACCCCGGCCAAGACGTCGCTGACGCTGCCACGCTGGGCCATTTTCCGGAACGTCGCCGCTTCAAGCGAGTCGACACTCACAGTGACCCGATTCAAGCCGGCCTTCCTGAGCAACTGGGCCTGGTCGGCTAGCAACGAACCGTTCGTGGTTACGCAGAGATCGTCAATGCCCCGTACTCGGGCGAGCATCGCCACCAACGCATCCAGGTCGTTCCGCAACAAGGGCTCCCCGCCCGTGATGTGGAGTTTGCTTACCCCATGCCTGGCAAAAACTCCGACCAGCCGAAGCAATTCCTCAAAGCTCAGCAGCTCGGCCCGGGAAATCCAGTCGTACTGGTCTAGCGGCATACAGTAGGTGCAGCGAAAGTTGCATCGGTCTGTGACCGAGAGCCGCAGATCCCGCATCGGTCTGTTGTATCTGTCAGTCAGCACGGTGAACCGCGAATACCGTCATTCTACTGCCTAGCCCCCACGCCGACCCCGTGCGGTCCCACCCCGAGCAAACGACGGACGGATACGCTTATCATGGAGATTAGCGATGATAGAAGTCACGCCGAGCGCGACGAACCGAATTCGCGGTATGCTGGCCCGGGACAATCCGGACGGCTTGTTGAGACTAGGCGTGGTTGGTGGCGGTTGCTCTGGACTGCAGTACAAGTTCAAGTACGAGCGTAGTGCACGGCCATCTGACACGGTATTCGAGGTCGAGGGAGTTCGGATGTGCGTTGATCCGAAGAGCTTCGGCTACCTCGACGGAATGACCCTGGACTACGTCGACACAGTTCTTGAGCAGCGATTCCTCTTCAAGAACCCCAACGCTGGCAAAAGCTGCGGATGCGGGAAATCGTTCCAGGTATGACGGGAGCCGTCGTCATGTGCCCGGCTGCGCGGTCGCGCCGGGGGCTCGAGGGACACCAGAGTTGAACCGGATGCAACCATTACCGCTAGCCGACTGGTACGAAACCTTCAACCGCGATGCGGGGGACCTCTACCCCGGGCGCTATACGCGCGAGTACACGGAGCAACTCACCGAAATCGCGAGGATGGTCAATGAACTGGCTGCCTCCAAGAACTCCCTCATCGTCGCGCACAACTACCAGTTTCCGGAACTCCAGGAAGTCGCGGCCATGGTCGGCGACTCGCTCGGCCTGAGCCGCTACGTCGCTCGGCAGGATGTCTCCCGGGTGGATTTCTGTGGAGTCTGGTTCATGGGTGAAACCGCAAAGACGATCCTCGGGGATCGGGCGAGGGTCTACATGCCCGACAAACCCGGATGCTCGCTGGTCGAGTCGATCGACCACGCCCGGGTCCGTCGATGGAAGGAAACCTGTCCAGACGGTATCGTGATCTCGTACATCAACACCGACGCAGCCACGAAGGCCCTGAGCGACTACATCTGCACTTCCAGAAACGCGGCTCAGGTGCTGGACCACGCCGCATCGGATCATCCCGGGCAACGAATCCTGTTCCTCCCCGACAAGTTCCTCGGTTCGGTCTCGGTCGCGCAGAGCAAGGCCGTGTCACCTTCGCTGGTGGACCTGTACGACGGCTGTTGCCACGTGCACGCCAAGATCGGCGAGACTGCCCTCGAAGACGCTTTCGACCGGCATCCCGAAGCGGAGTTGCTGATTCATCCGGAATGCGGGTGCGCTTCGCACTGCATGTCCAAGGTGATGCAGGGCAACTCACCGTACCAGAAGGCATTCTTTCTCTCGACCGAGGGGATGGTCCGCCATGCCGCAGAGTCCTCGGCGCGCGAGTTCATCGTCGGGACGGAACTGGGCATGGTGTACCGGCTGCGCCGACGATTACCCGGCAAGATCTTCCGTGCGGTGAGCCCGGATGCAAGCTGCGAGTACATGAAGATGAACACCCTCGAGAAGCTGCTGGCCTCATTGGAGAACGACCAGATCGAAGTAACGGTCGAGCCCGAGACCGCTCGCAAGGCACAGCGAGCGATCAACCGGATGCTCACCATCCAGTAAGGGGCCGAGGCCCGACGGCTCCGTTCCATCGGGCCCATTCCACCGCACGCACCGGCCGCCGACAGCCCGGATTCGCCACTCCTGTGCGAAACTCACCATGGAGGTGCAACCATGTCCCACAAGACACTCGGGCTGCTGGCGTTTGCTGTTTCCGCTTCCTCTGCGCTGGTCCTCGCCCAAGGTAGATTTCCGCTTCGCGGAACCTTCGACGAACGGCTGCAAGCACTCGAGGAACGCATGGACGCCATCGAGGATCGGCTGGCCCGAGCTGAAGAGACGATTTCCGGCTACCTCCAACCCGCGCCGGACCGTCTCAGCGCAGCATCGGAGGCAAGGCTGGATCGACTGGAGGTCCGCTTGATTCGCCTGGAAACGAATCCGACCACCTGCGATTGCACCAGTCAAAACGCTCGCACCTTGCTCGACCGGATCCGTTCCGTCGAGCGCCAGATGGCGAGGCTGCGGTACTCCCAAGTTCGCTAGAATACATCGACATGCGAATCGCGACCACTGCCATATTCTGCATCGCGCTGGCGGCCTGTGGCGAAACGACAACCTATCTCGAAGAGTCGCGGCAGGCAACCGGGGTCAAGGTGGGTGAAGTCACGTCTTCATCGGCCATCATCTGGACCCGGGTCACGGAGACCGCCGAACGGCGGTCAGACGGCCTCGCCATCCGCAGCCGTGCTGACAAGCCGGAGCCGAATGCGCAAGTCGAGCAACTCGACCCCAGGGACATTCAAGGATCCGTACCGGGAGCACCTGGCCGGGTCAGGCTCCAGTACGCGAGCAATGTGAATTTCATCGATCCTGTCGCGACCAAGTGGATGGCCGTGGATGCCTCCGACGATTTCACGCACCACTTCCGGCTCGAGGAACTCGAGCCGGCGACCGTCTACTATTTCGAGGTCCAGACCAGCAACCTTGACGGAACCGTCCGTCACAAGCCGCTCAACGGACGGTTCGAGACCGCACCGAACGCTGACGAGTACGACGACATCCTGTTCACGGCGGTGACCGGCCAGGCGAACAGGGACCATGACGCACCGGACGGGTTCAGGATCTACAAGTCGATGCTCGATCTGGCACCCAGATTCATAGTTCCCACCGGCGACACCGTGTACTACGACAGCGACGCCCCGCTGGCAACCTCCATCGGGCTTGCCAGGTTTCACTGGCATCGCATGTACAGCTTCCCTTCCCTGGTTCGATTCCATCTCAGCGTGCCGGGATACTGGGAGAAGGACGACCACGATTCCTATCACAACGACAACTGGCCCGGAAAGTCGTGGGAGTACATGGGCACGTTCAATTGGGACCAGGGGCTGCAGGTCTATGCGGAGCAGGTTCCGATGGGCGAGCGACCCTATCGCACGTTCCGTTGGGGCAAGGGCCTCCAGGTGTGGTTGGTCGAGGGCCGGGACTTCCGGTCGCCCAACCCCATGCCCGACGGACCGCAGAAGACCATCTGGGGAGAAACCCAGAAGCAATGGCTCAAGGATTCGCTGCTAGCCAGCGACGCCGACTGGAAGGTGCTGGTGAGTCCCACCCCTATCGTGGGACCTGATCGAGCGAACAAGGGGGACAACCACTCCAACAGCGCCTTTCAGCACGAAGGCGACGAGATGCGGGCCTGGTTTGCCGCCAACCTGCCCGACAACTTCTTCGTAGTCTGCGGCGACCGGCACTGGCAGTACCACTCGGTGCATCCAGAGACGGGTGTCCACGAGTTTTCCAGCGGCCCTGCCACAGACGAGCATGCGGGCGGCAGTCCCGGCGAGGACGACCAATACCACCAGTTCCACCGTATCAAAGGTGGTTTCGTTTCCGTGATGACCGAGAAAGTCTATGACGAAAGCCGGATCGTCTTCCGCCTCCACAACGTGGACGGAGGAGTTGAGTACGAGTGGGACCGGTCCAGGAGGCTCTGAACACTCCCGCCCGGGGGCCGCGGCGCGACAGGCGGAACAATGGTCAGACCGGCCCGTGCTGGAGCCCCAAGGCACGGGTGATACGGGCGTGGACGCCAGTGACTGGATGGATGCCTTCGACAAAACTGAGGATCCCGAGTTCCTCGTAGAGTTTGAGCAGCGGCTTCATGCGGGTGTGATAGTTGCGGATCCGGCGTCGCACCGCATCCGGATGAGCGTCGGCCCGCTTCGTATAGCCGGACCCCCACCCTGCAAGGCCCCTCTGCCAGACCCGGTTGAAGACAACCTCGTCGGAGACATCAATATAGATCACGCGGTCGATGTCCCAGTTCTGCCAGAAGAACTCCGCCTGGGCCCTCGATCTGGGAAACCCGTCCAGGATGAACCCGTAGTTCCAGTCATGCTCGTCGAGACGCCGGCGGACAACATCCATGACGATCTGATCCGGAATCAGGTTGCCGGAATCCAGGATGTTGCGGATTCTGGAGGCCAGCTTGGTGCGGTGCTCGAGATGCCAGCGGATGATGTCACCGACGGAGATGTGGACGAAGTCGAATCGCTCCGCCAGCAGGCGGCTTTGGGTCGACTTTCCGGCCCCTTGCGGTCCCAGGATGACGTACTTGTGCAAGTCGGAACCGCCGCGTCGGACGGGCCATGGCCCGTTATTCGAGTCTACCCCACCACGGTCAGCGTCCAGAGGCGTCACTCTCGCATCGCAGCATACCCCGGCGCAGCTTGCAGCCCGGACTCGAAGCGGGCCATGATAGACGGTGCCCGTACCAATGACATCATTGTCCTTTCATAGGTTGGCTGCGAGCATGGATTCGTACCTGCCGGAATTCGCGATCCTCGGGGCGGGTTCGGTGGTGGAGGCTCGGCACCTGCCGGCTCTGCGGGCCATCGGAGGACGCGCCGCCGCGATCTTCGACCCAGTGGCGGCTACCGCCGAGAAACTGGCCCGGACATTCGACATACCCCGTGTTGCTTCCTCCGCTGAGGAAGCGATTGCAGACAGCCGGGTGGGTGCCGTCCTCGTGGCATCGCCCAACGCCTTCCACCGAGAGCAGACGGAATGTGCACTCGAAGCGGGCCGGCACGTACTCTGCGAGAAGCCCATTGCCCTGTCGCTTGCCGATGCGCAGTCGATGGCAAGAACG
Organism: Bryobacterales bacterium; assembly: GCA_965205085.1. Classification (GTDB taxonomy): domain Bacteria; phylum Acidobacteriota; class Terriglobia; order Bryobacterales; family UBA6623; genus VXMF01. The sequence goes on from OZ242039.1 coordinate 1,283,491, forward strand.
GCTCAAAGAGTTGGCCGGCTCCTGCAAGTCGGGTTTCATCATCGCTTCAGCGCTGAGCATCTGTGCGTCAAGCGTCTGCTCGAAGCCGGGATTCTGGGTGACGTACGGGCCTACAGCGGAACGGTTTCGGAGCCGTTCGAAGTGATTCCGGGCGGGTCACGGAACTACCGCTTGAAGCCCAGTCAGGGGGGAGGCCTGACATTGATTGATGTGGGGCAGCACCGGATCGACCAGATTCGGGACCTGCTGGGAGACTTCGCGACCGTGTCGTGTGAGATGGCATCCGTTCTCGAACAGCACAACCAGGATGACAGCGTGGCACTGAACCTCAGAATGCAGTCGGGAGCCTTGGGTTCGCTGAGTTGGCATCGCTTCTCCCGTGCGTACGCCTCGCCACTGATGCTGTTTGGAACCAAGGCCGCACTGGGTTGCAGTTCGTTCATCACAGCCCCCTACCAAGCCGCGCCGGTCTCCGTGTACCTGGAAGACGACCCGTCCTCGGTCCTGCCTGCAGACGTCATCGCATGGACCAGGCCATCCAGATGGTGGGGCGACATCGAGCCGGGCTGGGTCGATATCTGGCCGCCGCGCAATTGGACCTTTCAGGCCCAGCTTCGCAATTTCCTGGCGGCGGCCGCAGGAAAAGAACACCCAAGGGCGAACGCGGATGACGGCTGCCGCGCCCTTGAAGTCGTCCAGGCAGCCTACCGGTCGTTCGCAGAACAGCGGTCCGTGAGGGTTCCGCTGGACGAAGCCGGCCACCGGGAGCCCCCGACATGGTAGACCGGGGGCTCCGGGCGCAAGCGGAGAGGCGAACCGGCTACGGGACTCCGACCCGCACCAGCCCGTCAGTCCTGAACTCCTCGCCCCCCTCGCCGCCCAGCGGCAGCGTAAGGTTGGCTTCGACACGAACGCAGCTTGCACTGTCGCAGGCCTGGGCATGGATCTCGATCGTCGCCGGCCCCGTGCCTGTCCGACGCACACGACTTACAAACAAGGATCGCTCTCCGAATCCGAACGAATACCACCGCAGTTCCGGCTGTGAAAAGTCCTTCGGCTCGGTCTGCAGCCAGTCGCCAACCTGTTGCAAGCCGCCTCGAACAAACACTTCCGTATTTTCCTCGACTCCGAGGGACATCTTGCCCGCGAGGGCCGCCTTGGCCCGCTGTTCGTTGTCCATGGCATAGAGGTGCCAGCCGTCGGCAGGCTCCACCTCGACCACAAGAAGGTCTCCAGCGGTTCTTGCACGGCAAGTTACCAGCTCATTGCCAGCGAGGTCGGTTGCGGTGACAGGATCAGTCCAGTGACCCGCCGGCAGGACAGCGGTCATCCCGAGCAGCAGGGCCAGTCCACATCTCAAGTTCATTTCCGAAAGCTCATCCTCTCAGTCTTCAGGGGCAAGGCGAGGCGTTCGCCTCCTCGCAGGACCTGGAGAGTCACGGTACTGCCGGCCTGCTTGCGAAGCTGGATGAACAAGTCCGCCGTGTTCGCTACGTCGTCGGCAGTCTGGCCATCCACCCCGTAGATCACGTCCCCTTCCCGGAGTTCGTGGCTGCCCAACAACTCGGCAAGCGGATCAATCGATTCCACCCGACTCGCGAATCCGTCCGACGGCAGACCGAACCGGGCCTTCTCGGCCGGGTCCAGTGGCCGCGAACGGAAGTAGATGCGGGGGTCCACCGAGAGATTCCTGTAGGTCAGGTCGGTATGCCACCAGAATGGTGGAAGCTCAACATGAAGCGTCCTGGCCTCGTCGTCCCGCAAGACGGTGAGTTCCAGGCGGCTTTCAGATACAGCAACCTTTCCGTACTCCCACTGAAAATCCCCGAAAGTCCAGACATCGATTCCGTTGACAGCGCGGATTTCGTCTCCCGCCAACATTCCGGCCGCGGCAACACTGCCTGTCGCCCGTGCAACGCGCAGCCCCTTCGGGATGTCCAGCTCGATGCCGATCTTGCCAATCTCCGGTGCCCGAAACAGGTGTTCGAGCTTGTCCAATGTACCGTCGCGTTCCCGCTGAACGTTTTGGAGATCGCCAATCAAGTGACATTCCACACAACGGCCTCGCCCGATCGTGCGTTCATGGAGAGCTGGAATCTGATGGGCATACAAGGGCGGCGGGGCGGATTTCTTCGGCAACTCTCCCCTCTGGTATCGCCTGTGCAGCTCCAGGCCGCTTTCGAGCGCAAGCTCCAGACTCTCCAAATTCAGGTAGGTCGTCGCAGACTGAACGTCCCTGCCACCGTAACGCAAATAGATTTGTTCGTCCGCATTCAGCGCGAAGAAATACAGGGTGTTGTAGCGGTCGTAGTCGAACAGTCCGATGTTGATCGCATCCATTCTTGTCACGCGAGCCGTCACGTACTGCTGCAGCAGACGGCCCCGCCTGGTGTTTTCCTCGGTCAGCACAACCTGTGCGTCGAAAACCCGCCCGGCTCTTCAAGGGGCACAGCGGAATTCGAGAAAGATGGGCTTGCCGGTGCGACGCGCTTCCTCGATGGCCTCATCGTAGGATTCGATCCAGTCAACCGCCTCGGCCGCGAGGATGGTGACGGGTGCAAGGACTCCCAGGCACGCGATCAGGCAACCAGTGGCGCATCGACCACCCCGGAACGGTGGTCGCCTCTCCCGCCTGCCCGGATCCCCAGGAACTCGAATTCGTACGGACATACCAACCGACCGGTCAACAACTCGATGATGAATCAACGACAACCCCGTTGCACCGGGCGGGTGGGCCGCCGCATGGGGTTCCAGCCGGGATCAGCCGCATGACCCCCCACTCATGCACACGCGGTCACCTTCACGTGAACAGTCCTGCAGCGGGGTCGGTTGTCGCGGTCCAGCAGCATGACTTGCTGCCAGGTTCCAAGCAAGCAGACTTCCCTTCCCCATAGGAATCGACAGCGACGGCTTCATCAGGGCGGCCCGGAGATGAGCGTAGCCGTTTCCGTCGCCCCACGCTTCATTATGACGATAATCCGTGTTGGCGGGTGCGATCCGCTCCAGGTCTTCCTGGAGATCCCGGATCGCACCCGGCTCGAATTCGATCGTGGACAGTGCGGCCGTCGAGCCGGCCACGAAGCCAGGGACCACACCGTCGAACACGCCCGACTGCGTCACCAACCTGCAAACCTGCCCGGTGATATCCAGCACCTCACCGAAACCACTGGTGGAGACTGCGAACCGCATCGCTTCACTCCAAACCGGTCACGGTCGCCGCAAGGACCGCGGCGACCAGGTCGTCCTCCTCGGTCTCGAACACTGTCCGCAAGTCAAGCACCAGGTTCCCCTTTTCGATCCGTGCTACGACAGGCGGGTCATTGCCGCGCAGTGAAGCATGGATGCGGTCAACCGTCAGGCCCGCTGGGGGGCGGATGGACACGACGGGTGACGGCAATGCCTGCATGGGCGTCGTTCCCCCACCCAGCACGGATTCCCCGTCCGCAACCCACGCACCCCGAAATCGCTCCGTTTCCAGCCTGTCAACGAAGCGCCGGACCCGCGTTCCGAGATCGTTTCGGGATTCCCTCGCGAATCGCAACGCAGGCAGCTCGTCGTGGCGTCCCGCGATATAGCTGCGCAGCGTCGACGAGAGAGCTGCGATGACGAGCTTGTCCACTCGCAAGGCGCGGAAGATCGGATTCCGACGGATCCGCTTGACGATCTCCGGCCTGCCGGCGATCACGCCAGCCTGCGGTCCGCCGAGGAGCTTGTCGGCGGAAAACGTGACCACATCGACACCGGACGACAGGCTGTCCGAGACCGTCGGTTCTCGCTCGATTCCCGTCCCTTCGTACCCCGAAATGCATCCGCTGCCAAGGTCCTCGACCAGGGGAATGTGCTTCGACCGGGCCAGTGCCACGAGCTCTTCGAGCGCCGGACGCCCCGTGAAGCCTACCTGCTGGAAGTTGCTTGGATGAACTCGCACCAGTGCCTTCGTCCGGGCAGTGATGGCTTGCCGATAGTCGTCGAGTCGCGTGCGGTTGGTTGTACCGACTTCCCTGACAGTTGCCCCGGAAGCCGCGAGGATTTCCGGAATCCTGAAACCGTCCCCGATCTCGATCAGTTCCCCCCTGGAGACGACAGCCTCTCCGGCCATCGCCAACTCGTTCAATGCCAAAAAGATCGCGGCGGCGTTGTTGTTGACAACGATGGCGGGCGCACCGAGCAGGGCCTGGAGCAGGGTGCCGCAGTGTTCGTCTCTGGACCCGCGACGCCCTGTCGACACGTTGTACTCAAGGTTGCTGTACCGCCCCGCAGTCTCGGCGATGGCCTGGACTGCACCGGAGCTCAGCGGGGCCCGGCCCAGATTCGTGTGCAAGACCACCCCCGAGGCGTTGATCACTGCTCGAAGACTCCGGCGCGACAATCGCTCGACCGACGTTTGGATTCGCAGGCTGAGATCTTCGGAGAGACCCGCAGATGTTCGCCTCGAACCGGCCAGTACCTCGGCCCGGATACCGGCAATGGCTTCGCGAACAGTGTCCGCCACCCGGGGCCGGGGCAGACGGTCGAGCCACCGTCGGGCTGCGGCGGTATGAAGCACCTCCTCCACGCTGGGTAACGACCGCAAGAGAGCGCTGGCCTGGGCCGATGGCCGCGCGTCTCCCGAATCCCTGGCCGGACGGGTGCTCGTCGAAGGGGACAACGCCATCTGACGAATAGTCTGGCATGCCTATACTTGTGCTGGTGAAACGGCGAACGTTCCTTCTCTCTGCTGCAACGGCGCTGGGGGCAGGTCTGCCCTTCCCGGCGGTAGACACCCACATCCACCTGTTTGACCCGAATCGTCCGGGAGGGATCCCGTGGCCTCCCGCTACCGATCCGGTCCGCTCCAGGCCCACCTACCCGGAACGCTTCCGAAAAGTTGCAGGCAGACATGGCATCGACGGTGCGGTCGTCGTGGAATGCAGCCCACGGATCGAGGACAACCAGTGGGTCCTCGACATTGCGGCGGAAGATCGTTCCGTTCTGGGGTTGGTCGGATTCCTCGATGCCGGCAAGCCCGGATTCGGACGGGATCTGGACCGGTTCGGGGCGGATCCGCTCTTCAAGGGGATCCGTTACGGGAACCTTTGGGGGCGGAGTCTCGCCGACGAGCTCGGGAACGCCCGGTTCGTCCGCGACATCCGAATGGCCGCCGACCGAGGCCTCTCGCTGGACACTGCGAATCCGAACTTGAGGCTGCTAGAAGCCATGCTGACCCTGTCGGACCAGATTCCCGACATGCGGATGATCATCGACCATCTTCCGAAAATGCCAGTACCCAAGTCTGAAAGGGGCCGCTACCAACGGATCCTGCAGGAGTTTGCGGGACGGCAGCAAATGTACGTGAAAATCTCCGCTGTGCTCATGCGCAGGGACGGCGAGGTCTCGTACTCGCTGGCCGACTATCGTTCGACGATCGACGAAATCGTCGGTGCGTTCGGAGAAGACCGTGTTCTCTTCGGCAGCGACTGGCCAAACAGCGACCCGCTGGGGACGTATGAGCAAGTGCTGGGCATCGTGAGGGAGTACTTCGCCGAACGGGGCCGCGAGGCGCTGGAGAAGTTCTTCCGCCTCAACGGCCAGGCGGCATACCGATGGAGCGAGCGCTGAACGGCTCCGCGCCGAGTCGCACAGCAGGTAGTCCGCTCCAGACTGGAGTGGTAAGAGCCGCAGCGAAGGGGGCTGTTCGCGGTACCCAACCGTTGATTGCGCAACGACCCACCTGGCGAGACCGAATTGGGATGGGCCAAGTCCGCCACACCCGCCGCTTGCAAGCCTCGCACCCTAGGCTATAATTATGGACAGTGTACGCTGGTTCAGTCTTCCTGCGGAAACACAGGCAATGACCTGCGGACTAGCCAGCGGCCTTTGGACCAGCACTGTTTCGGACGACTGGTTGATCGCGACCGCCATTCATGACGGCCACGAAGTTCGGCCGGAAGTAGCGCGGCGGTTGGCGATTCCAGAGTCTGTACGGCTGCGGGAGGAGGATCCCTACACGGCCGCATGGACCGCAATCGCCCAGACCAGGATCAGCGGTCGCCGCTCCCGTTTCGAGGTGGACCTAAACCGGCCGCGTGAGCAAGCGGTCTACCGGACGCCGGCAGACGCGTGGGGGCTGCGGGTCTGGTCGTCCGATCCGGATGAAGATCTGGTCAATGCCTCCCTCGCCGAATACGATGCCTTCTACGCCAACATCCACGGCATCCTCCAGCGTACCTCGCAGCGACATCGGCGTTTCGTGGTCCTGGATCTCCATTCGTACAACCACCGTCGCGAAGGCCCGTCCGCTGCCCCTGCAGATCCAGCCGCCAATCCCGAGGTGAACGTGGGCACCGGGTCAATGGACCGTGAACGGTGGGCCCCTGTCGTGGACCAGTTCGTCTCGGATCTCCGCCGCTTCGATTTCTGCGGCCGTCAATTGGATGTTCGCGTGAACGTCAGGTTTCGGGGTGGGCATTTCTCGCGCTGGATCCACGAGCAGTTTCCACATTCCGGCTGCGCGTTGGCCATCGAATTCAAGAAATTCTTCATGGACGAGTGGACCGGCGCTCTTGATGCAAGGAGCCATGATGCGGTTCTCGCCGCCCTGCGCTCGACCGTTCCCGGCCTGCGCGCAGCGGTCGGTACGGTGGCGGATGGATAAGACGGCCCGCAGTCCCAAGCAACGCATCGAGAAGGCCTGGATCAGCGAGGTCGTGGACCGGCTGAGCCGGAACCAGGCGGTGCGACGGTCGCTGCCTCTCGGCGGCCGGATCCACGTGGACCGCAAGCTGCCGTTCTTGTTCGTCTACCGAAAGCCTGTTGAACGCCTTGACGAGGGTACGGAGCAGCTGCTGTTTGGAGAGGCGTCGTATGTGCTCGCGTCGGGCGACGAACTGTTGCAGGCCGGCTTGAGGGAACTCGTCCGCCGCATCGTCGAATTCAGCCTGTCCGAGTTCAGTGCTTGCCTGATCATTGAGTTGTGGTCGGGTAACGAAGCGGCCAAGAACGAAGGTCCTGGCTTGAGGAGTCCCGGATTCCGGATTTGGCACCGCGGGTCGAAGCCGCTGCTCTCCACGGTCGAGGCGCTCGAGCGTTCCCTAAACAAGATACGAATCCTCCGGACCCGCGCCAAGGTGGAAACAGCCGTCGCAGGCGAGATTGGACCACCGCGACTCAGTCCCTGGCTGGCCGAACCGGCGTTCGAGGCTTCGGGCGTGCACCAACTGGGAATTGAAGTTCGACCCGTCTACCGATCAGACGACGGGCAGACCCTGTTTCCCGTTGCTATGCGGGAGCTTCGCCGGGAGTTTTCCAGAAGCACCAAGCATGCCCTGGTCGCGTTTGTCCGCCAGAACACGTCTTCCCGCCCGGCGCACTACCAGTTGCTGGGGCGGCGCAGGGTTGTCAAGGCCGTCTGGCAGACCGACCGCGTCCTCGCCGAGATCGATGAGAAGATCCGATTCCTGCTCTTCGTGACGCCGATCAATTTCCAGGCTGCCTGGGTTGCTTTCGAGCGGAACGGATGCAAAGATCCGCCCAGGTTCGGGTATCGTCCCCTCCCATTTGCGCCATTGGGTCTCAAGCGGGAGTTGTACTCGGTTCCGATCGAACAGGTCGAGGACCCCGAGCTGGGCTGGATGCTGCGCAAGAAACAGTTGGAGCTGGACTGGCTGTTGACGGCCCTCGCCTCGCGGGGTGCCAGAGAGTTCCTCTACGGCAGCCAGTTGGTCTTCGGAGACGTCAGTCAGTCCTTGCTGCAAGTGGCCTGCGATACCTTGGACAAGGTTCCAGCCCGTTCAAGCTGTGCCAGCCCCCGCGCGGTGACCGCCACCGATTTTGCCGTACGGGCGCGGGAGGAAATCAAGTACTTCGGCCTGCAACGGGAACTCGGAGAGGTCGGCATTGAGATCCACGATGAAGTCACTGGGCTCATGGTCTCCAACGGGACACTCTTCATTGGGTCGGCGCTGAGAGTTCCGGTCCGGCGCCTGGAAGCCGTATTGCAGCACGAGGTCGGCACGCATCTGCTAACCTACCTCAACGGTCAGGAACAGCGTCTGAATTTGTTGCGGTCCGGATTGTCCGGCTACGACGAGTTGCAAGAGGGCCTGGCCGTGTTGAGCGAGTACCTTGTCGGCGGACTCAGCCCAACCCGGCTGCGACTGTTGGCGGCTCGAGTGGAGGCGGTCAAGTATATGACAGACGGTGCCGATTTCGTCCAGACCTTCAACCGGCTCTGCAAGGACCGCGGCTTCTCGGCACAGACTGCGTTCGGCATTACGACACGAGTCTTTCGCTCTGGCGGATTGACCAAGGACGCCATCTACCTACGTGGACTGGTGCGGATTCTGCGTTACCTGCGGAATGGTGGTACCATGGAACCCTTGTTGGTCGGGAAACTAGGCTTTGGTGATCTCAATGTGGTGGAGGAACTCTTGCGGCGGAAGGTGCTACTACCTGCGTCGCTAACTCCGCGTTATCTGCACGATCCGACGGCACAGGCGCGATTGGGATTGGCCAGGCGCAGCACCGACCTGGTCAACTTACTGGCAGAAGACCAGTGTTCCCGCACACAGTGACATGCTGGAAGCTGGCCGTTCACGTCTTGTCAACTCACATTCTGTCCGTAGATTTGCGGGCGACAGAACACCGGCCACAGGGGAGGGGCAATGAGAGTTGGATTCATGGTCAACGACGTCGCTACCGAGCAGGCCGGGTACACAACCGTGCGTCTTGCGACGCAACTCATCAATTCCGGCCATGAGGCTTGGCTCATTGGCGCCGGAGACTTCCTGTTCGACACCGACGAGAAGGTGCATGCGATCGCCAGGACCGGGTCCAAGACGTCGTACTCCAGCGAAGCGAGATTCTTGGCGGACCTGCGGGGACCCAAGGGACGCGTGGAGCGAGTTACTGTTGACGACCTGGATGTCCTGCTCCTGCGCAGCGACCCGTCGACCGAACAGGGCGAGCGGTCCTGGGCGCAGACGGCCGGCATCTTGTTCGGCCGGGTCGCGATGCGCCACGGTGTGATCGTCCTGAACGATCCCAATGGATTGGCGAAGGCGACCAACAAGATGTACTTCCAGCTGTTTCCGGAATCGATTCGGCCGCGGACGCTGATTAGCAGGGATAAGAACGAGATCAAGCGATTCATCAAGTCGGAGGGCGGTCAGGCCGTTCTGAAACCGCTCCAGGGTTCGGGTGGAGCCGGGGTTTTCCTGGTCCAGCCAGGCAGCGGCTCGAACGTAAACCAGATGATCGAGGCGCTTTCTCGCGATGGTTACATCATCGCCCAGGAGTACCTGCCGGCCGCGGCCGACGGGGATACCCGACTGTTCGTTATGAATGGCAGGCCGTTCCGCTATCGTGGCAAGTACGCCGCATTTCGACGCGTCCGGACCGGGGATGACATGCGCAGCAATATCCATGCCGGAGGCACGTTGCGGGCGGCGACCATCACGGATGTTCACCTCAAGGTCGCCGAGGTGGTTCGGCCGAAGCTCGTGCAGGACGGGATGTTCCTGGTCGGGCTCGACATCGTTGGCGACAAACTGATGGAAATCAACGTCTTCAGCCCGGGGGGCCTCGGCAGTGCCCAGCGCTTCGAAAAGGTCCGGTTCTCCCAAGGGGTGGTGGAGGCCCTGGCCCAAAAGGTTGGCTACGTCCAGCACTATCAGCGGAATTTCAACAACGTCGACATGGCTACCCTGTAGACGTGGCCCTCGCTGGCACTCTGGCACTGATGTGATGTTGCCCACAGGGTTGAGAGTAGCGGTAGGCAGCATCCGTTGCCGGGACCATCCCTGGTCGAGGCGGGACAAACCGCCATGCCACCGACTTTCCGCCATCTGCAGTGCGACGGGCGGTGCCAGATCCACACCCTGCGCAGGTGGACCCCTGTCGGCACCATCAGCGTTCAGATCAAGCGCCATGACATCCGTGGAACTGCGAAACAATCGAACAAGACCTGCCGATGAGGCTGTACACACGGTGGTCCGCGAACCGCTTCTGCGTCTCCTGGATCCTCGGACCCACCACCTCCACATCTCCGCCTATTGTGCTGCAGGCCTGCCATCGAGACAGGCGGGACAACCGCTGCCGCTCGAAGGCCACACTCGATTCCGTTCGCAAAGAGGGGAGTCTTCCACATTGCACTCACGCCAGAGTGCCTGCAGGTCCGTAGATTACGGGCGGGTTGTGATGGTCTGGCCTCGTGGCCCGGAGTTCTTCCCTTCCGCACTGACTAGGTGTGCGGGCTAGAGGCTCCATTCGAGTCCCACCAGGGGAAACCGGGTGAGCCCGGCAGGAAATTCGGCAGCGTTCGTGACCCGGTTCCACAACAAAGTCGTAGCATTCTCCCTCCCGGTAACGTTCTGGAGCCCGACAAAGACCAGAACATCCTTGCCCTTCACCCGGAAGCTCCGGTCCACGCGCAAATCCAGCGAGAAGTAGTCCTCGAACCGCGACTGGTTGACCCGACCCAGGTCGAACACCCCGCGTCGCTGCTCTCGAGAAATCTCCAGGTCAAAGGGGGTGTAGGGCCGACCGCTGAGGTACGCCACTCGTAACCCCAACTCCCACTTGCGACCGATCCTGCGGCCGCCAACTGCGTTGAACACCAGCGGACGATCGTACGCTCCTGGACGCATCACTCCGTCCAAGCCGGCATGCCGGGCTTTGGAGTAGGAGAGATTGGCCTGTCCGAACCACGTGCCGCCAGATTTCTTTTCGGCAAACACCTCGAAGCCTCGGGCCTGGCCACGCCCGGCACTGACCATCGGGTACAGGATGTCGCGGACATCGAATGTGTCACCGACATTGGCGAAGGACAGTGCGGGGAACTGCTCCGCGACCGAGTAGTCCCTGTAGCGTTTGGAGTACGCTTCCACCGTCACGCGGAGGTTCCGGCCCGGTGTCCAAGCTATACCCGTGATCCAGTGGTCGGAGCGAGCCGGTTCAAGCAGCCGGTTCCCGGGAAAGGCCGCGAGGAACAGATAGACCGGCATCTGGTGATAGGTTCCCCAACTGGCATTCCAGGACAGATTCTTGCGCATTCGGGCCGAGAGGCCGACGCGGGGGCTCAAGCGCGTCCTGGTCACGCCGAAGTGTGCATAGCGGTCGAAACGCCCACCGATCGTGAGTCGTACACGCCTCGCAATCTCACTCGTTCCCTGGAGGTACGCACTGGCCTGCGTAGCCCCGAAGCGTTCCGCCAAGTCGATCGGATTCACGTCGGGCACGAGCGTGAACGGGCCATCGTAGCCGAGCGGGGAGAGCGTCAAATAATTGTTGGCTGCGTACCTTGACGCACCACCCATGCGGTACTCGCCCAATCGCCCGCCATGAAGCGTCAGATCATATTTGACAGCAGTCTCCGTCTCTGTGGAGTCCTGCCGGAAGGTGACGGCACCGCTGGCCAGAACCTCGTCGACGGGCCGGCCCAGGCTGCCTGCTCCGCCCCGCACCAAGTCCTTCACCGTAGAATCGACAGACGCGCTCGAATGCGTCACACCCATCAATCCCACCCCCCGTGTACCGAAAATGTGCTGCCAGTTCACTCCCGTGGCGTTCCTCCCGCCGCTGTAGCGGATGTCGAAGGCACCGAGCGGGGAATCGTCGTCGATGCCTTCGGAGAGGCCCAGGCGCACCTTGTCGATGCCCGTAATACTCGTTATCCAGATCCGATCCCGTGCGCCAAAGTCCCGGAGGACCTTTCCGGTGAAGGAGTAGAAGACCGGCACCCCTCCTGTGCCCAAGTCCTCCGTGAAGAGATCGAGGAAACTCCTCCGCGCCGAGACGATCCAGGAGCCCCTGCCATCAGCCCAAGGTCCTTCCAGCACCGCACCGGCACCCGCGTAGGCGAGTGTGGCCTTCGCGCGAAAGCTCTCACGGCTCCCCTCGCGCTGAGTGATCTGCATAACGCTGGAGAGCCGGTTCGTGTAGGGCGCGGGATAACCGCCTGTCAGGAATGTAACGTCCTCGATAAGCTGGACATCGAGAAGACTGACCGTCCCTCCGGCCGACGCGAAGTTGGCGAACGAGTTGATATTCGGAATCTCGATGTTGTCCACCACGAACAGGTTCTCGAGCGGGCTGCCGCCTCGAACGATCAGGTCATTCCTGAAGTCCGCCGATCCGGTCACCACTCCGGGCAGCGTCGAGACGTAGCGCGAAACGTCCTGGAGCGTACCTGCACTTTTCTCGATCTCGAGTCTCCGCACGCGAACCCCGGAAGTCACGACCTCGTCCGGGGCCACCAGCTCGGACGCGCTGACGGTGACCCGGCTCTCGACGACTGCTACCTCGGGCAACTCGAGCTCAACCTCGCTGGTCTGGCCGGCTCTCACGTCGACCTCTCCGGCCAGCAGGGCCTGGCCGGACTCGACCTTGACCTCAAGAGCGACTCGACCGGGCCGAGCGTCCAGAGTTCCGAAACGGCCGAAGCGATCGCTTGGCAAGCACTGGCCGGTTGCCGAGATACACACTTCCACCGGGTCCGGCGGGGTTCCATCAGGGCGCAGGATTATGCCTCGAATCGATCCTGTCCCAACCGTGTCCTGGCCGGCTGCGGTCGAACTGGACAGAACTGCGAGACATCCCGCCCATCCGAGCAGTCTCCGTAACGGCTTGGGCGACGGCACAGTGGGTTGTGTCGGTTCGCTTGGTGCCGACTCCACCCCCCACTATCGCACGAGCTTCCCACCCTCCGACCCGAGCACCGAGAGTACCCTCGCCCCTTGGTTCCAGATGCTGTCAGCGCAGATCGCTGCTACCCTCTTCTGGATGGCATCCTCCCGCGTCAGCCTGATCGAGGCCGGGTTCCCGGCGGGTTCCGTGCCCACGCGGCGGGGGTTCCTCAAGGCACTGGGGCAGTCAGCCGCTGCCATGTCGGTGAGATCGGCGAACAGTCAGATCCCCGGGCAGCCTCTCCGGCAACGAACCGCCCGCGTCGTCCTCGACAGTGACGCCGCCAACTACTTCGATGATCAGTTCGCGCTGGCGTACGCGGCACTCTCACGGAAAGAGATTGTGATCGAGGCGCTGTATGCGGCACCCTTTACCAATCAGCGCACAGCAACACCACACGATGGCATGAAGCGGAGCCATGCGGAAATCGAGAGAGTGCTGGAGACCCTCGGAATCGGCGGACAGATTCCCGTTCTGGCGGGGGCAACCGACCACATGCAAGCCGCTGACCACCCTGTTGAGAGTCCTGCCGCACAGGACATCGTGGACCGGGTCATGCGCCCCGCCTCGCCGGTCGATCATGTCGTGTCAATCGGGCCGGCGACGAACGTAGCTTCAGCCTTGGCCATCGAACCGGCGATTCGCCAGCGAGTGACAGTGGTTTGGCTTGGTGGTACGCCGCATCACACACTGTCCGCCTCCGAGTTCAATCTCCGGCAGGACGTCCATGCGGCCCGTGCGCTCTTCGATTCGGGGGTCCGGTTGATCCAGGTTCCGGCTCCAGGAGTGGCTGAACACCTTCGCACGACCGAGGCCGAGATTGCGGAGCGAATACGCGGGAGTTCGGCCATCGGGACCTATCTCGCAGACTTGGTGGCGGCCCACACTGCGGTCGGACACGGCCCCACCAGTTCCTCGCGGGCGTTCGCTGTCTGGGACCTGGCCGCTGTCGCATGGCTGGTGAATCCGGGCTGGGTCCCATCAGTAACGACATCTAGCCCATCGCTCTCCAGGGACCTGGAGTGGCTGCACAACTCTGGTCGACCCCAGATGCGGGTGGCGACGGGAGTGCTACGGGACGAGATTTTCGAGGATCTGTTCAGAAAACTCGGCAACGGGCCAAGGTAGCACCCGCCTGCGTGACGGTTCCACGAGCGTCAGAGTCAAACTTTGGACGTTGATACGAGGTGGCGGGACAATCCCGTTGACCGGGGCCCCCAGACACTGGAAGAGGCGTTGCGATCGATCCCGAGCCCGGTCCCGGAAAGCCCAGTCGGGAGTGGCGGCGCGCGCCGGAGCCTCCGCCGGGGCGGGGCCAGGCTGGACCGCAGTTGTGCCAAACTGGCAGCGGCTAGTAGATTGTGACAGTGCGTCGCTTGGCAGCCCTGATTCTCCTCGGCCCGTTCCTGGGCGGGGCTCAAGACCCGGCAACCAGACCCGACAGCATCGTCCTGATCTATATCGACAACGTTGGATGGGGCGATCTTGCCTGCTACGGAAACCCCCTGATCAGGACGCCCAACATCGACCGTCTTGCATCCCAGGGGGTCCGCCTGACCGCCTTCTACGTTCCGTCGTCTTCGTGCTCCCCGTCGCGAGGAGCCCTCTTGACCGGACGGTACCCGGACCGAAACGGCCTCACTCACCAACTCTCCGCTCAGGAGAACTGGACAGGAATCGGCCTGCCGCACAGGGAGAAGCTGCTGCCCGAATACCTCAAGGAACGCGGTTACGCAACGGGCGCATTCGGCAAATGGAACATCGGATTCGCGGAAGGCAGCCGACCAACCGACCGGGGGTTCGATGAGTACATCGGCTGCATCTCGGGGAACTGCGACTACTTCACCTACTCGTACAACGGGCGGCATGACATGTACGTCGGCACTGAACCCGCCAAGATGGACGGCTATACAACCGACGTGTTTGCGAATGCCGCCTCCGCCTTCATCCGGAGGAACGCGGGGAGCCCGTTCTTTGCCTACGTTCCATTCAATGCCGCTCACTACCCGAACCCGAAGAACAAGGCCCCTACCCAGCCGTTCCTGTGGCAGGCGCCCGCAGAGTTCTTCCGCAGGTACGGTTACGATCCCGACACGACGGTGACCCACGAAGGATACCGCGCTGTTGTGTCGGGCCTGGATGCAGGCATCGGGAGGATTCTGGACGAGATCGACAGCCAGGGGATCCGGCACTCCACTCTCGTGATTCTCGCCTCGGACAACGGTGCTTGGGTGGGGCCGCAGAGGCCAGCTCTGGAGGTGGCGTCGAACGCACCGTTCCGGGACGGCCGAACGTCTTTGTATGAGGGGGGAATCCGGACTCCCGCCATCATCCGCTGGCCAGGGAAGTTCCCTGAAACGACCGTCGTCCGGCAACCGGTCGTCAACATGGACCTCTTCGTTCTATCGCTTCGCGCCGCGGGGGCGAGCTTGCCGGGCGACCGGATCATCGACGGGCTGGATCCGGTCGATACCCTCGGGGACGGCGCACCGTCCCCGCACCGGAACATCTATTTTCGCTACCGCGACGCCAGCGCCATGCGGCAAGGACGGTGGAAGGTCGTGCGGCCAGCGGCGGATGAGCCACTCGAGCTATACGACCTGGACCTCGACTTCGGGGAGACCACCGACCTCGCCACCGAACGGCCAGAACTCGTTCGCGGTCTTTGGCGCGAGTTCGAGCACTGGCTGAGGGACGTCCGCTCGGACTGAGGTTCGAGCTTCCTTGGCCCTTGTCGGTACTGATGCCCCCAGGGCACTGGTCCGATCGGTTTCGCCTCTAGCCGGATATGCTCGCACCGCCGTCACGGCTCGCAGATCTTCGATTGCCGCTAGCCAATGGCCCTGCAGGCATCAGCGTGCCGGGCGACTCCCTTCGCCCAGCCCCCATGCCTGACTCCGCACCTGCCGCTGCAACACCTCGGGAGCGCGGGCACCGTTAAGACGGGTTCTGGCTTGCCTATGGCCAAGGCGGATAGGGTGGCTTCCCTGCAGCTCTCAGTCCCGCCTGAACGCGGCTTGCCCAGGGTCTCCGGCGTCCTCTTGAAGGTGCTGGTTTACCGAATCGGAGGGGTACTGTTCCTTGACGGTACCGACTTCGTCGCGGGCGGCCCGTCAACCCACGCTCCAGCGGGATTAGCGCTCATGGCCCCTTACCCCCTCCAACCACGGCCCCAGACTCATATCCCCACCGCGCCTCGCTCGGGCTTCCGAAAATTGCTGCTTCCCAAGCATTCTGCCGTCACTGCAATGCGAACTGGCCCCGTCTTGTGCTACCCTCTGTATAAGCAGGCGGGTTGGCTTGGGAACAGTCGTAGTCACCAAGCCAACCTCCGCGGGGATCGCGGCAACGGTCCCCGCGGGCTTCCTAGCTTGGAAGTCTGGCAGCGGAGGGTCCTGCCAGTGAACTTGTTGAGCGAGCGCGGTGAGGTGGCTGAGTCGCGCCCCGTTCCATGGGACGCCCCCCACTTACAGCCAGAGCGATGTGACATTCAACACTACCGACCGGCCCGAATGCGCCGTACGGAAGTGCTGGTCGGTTCGGGAGCACGGAGCGGAATGAGCCGCCCGCACGACTCCAGCCGGACGAATCCGTTCGCGAGAGAGGCAACCACGATCAGGCGCGCGGCGGGGTGGTGGGCCACCCAAGACCAGCAGCGGCAGGGTCATAACGGGTTGCCTGGATAAGCGGCCCCTCAACCGGTCAGTTGGAGATGCCTGTTTCGCAGGTCAAGGCATTTCGAGGCTGACCGGAGATTGGCTGCTCCAATCGGTCGCTCCAAGGCTGCGGCACCGGGAGCGTCGCCTTGGCCGGGACGGGGCCCCTCGGATTGAGTGCGCAAGACCGCGCGCAATATCGCAGTCATCGAGGCAGCCAACACCGTTCAGTCCGGTCGCAACGGCAACGGTTGCCAACGGGAACACCCCATGACAGCCGAAGATGGCAAGTCCGGAGGCAACCTCCTGGCTCCGGACTTGCTATCTCTGGAGCATTGACGAGCGGCCTTCCGGGCACTTCCATCGGGATTCGGCCGCGAAGCCGTCACGAACCGGCCCGTCCGCATGAAGGCCACGATAGTATCATGTCGAAATGCGTAACAGTTCAAGCATGGCCGGCGGAAAGAGCATGAGGCGGATCTCGGTCATCGTGCCGATGGTGATGGCAGCTAGCCCTGCTGTGGCCGACATCTTCCCGGACAAGAACCTTGAAGCCGCCGTCCGTCATCACGTCTTCGAGAAGCGAAACACCGATGAGCCCATCACGGCTGAAGACGTGGCCCAGATTTCCACCATCACTGCACGGAACAAGGGCATTCGTGACCTGTCCGGCCTGGAGCATTGCAAGCGTCTCATGCTGCTGGAGTTGCCGAACAACGACATCTCAGACCTATCGCCGGTCGCGGAGCTGGACCTGCTCCAGAGCTTGACGCTCACAGACAATCAGGTTGAAGACATCTCGCCACTGGCCGGACTCAAGCGTCTCCAGTACATCGAGCTCAGAAACAACAAGGTGCGGGACATCTCCGCCCTGGCTGGGCTGGAGGCGATGAACTCGCTATACATGCAAGGCAACCAGATCAGCGACCTGTCGCCTGTGAAAGGGTTGTCGAAGCTGTGGACGCTCGATGTCTCGGACAACGACGTGACCGACTTGACGCCGGTTGCTACGCTGCAGAGGCTGTCGACCTTGGACGTCGACGACAACCGGGTTTCGGACCTCAAGCCGCTTGCAGAATTGACTTCGCTGCAACGCTTGTCGCTTCGAAACAATCGGGTCGAGGACATCGGCATTCTCGCTGAGATGGCGGACAAGGACATCGCGGGCGAGAGTCGCTTCGCCAGATACTGGGCAGTCTCCCTCCAGGGAAATCCCCTCAACGGAGCTTCCAAGAGCCGGCATGTCCAGACTCTCAGGAAGTATTCGCACCGGATCGAGGCGGACGACTAGCCTGTTCCCCTCCGGCAGATTCCCTGTCACTCGCCGTAGTTGGATCGCTGTTCAGATGGATACTGCCGCCTGACAACCAGTCAGGCCGCCTTCCGGTCTGGAGCGTGGACAGGGTCCGAGCTGGTGCCAAGGAATGATTGCAGCAGATGTGGGCGTTCGGTGCCCCAAGACGAGAGTGGATCGGGCACGGGCCCTCCTTGTTGCTACCTGCAACCGGTCACGAGATCCGCCAAGACACCTCGATCCCAGGCAGTGGCCGTCGCTGCACGGCCCGGAAACCAATCATCCCAGCCAAGAGTCCGGGATGTGCCAGATCTGATGTGCAACCGCAGTCAATGCTCCTGTCGACGACCTTCCCTACTTGGCTGGTCCCCTTCCAGGCTGTGAAGCCGGTTCAGCACCTGCCGCCGAGGATCGGACGAGGCCTCCGGTGTACGCCCGAAGCTCCGGGTCGCCAGGTACAACAGATTCAGGGTGCCCGGGCACTTGGGATGGGCCCACCCTCGTGGCTTCGCGCAGGTTCGGCCCTTGGGTTCTTGGTGAACGGCAGCCCGCACACGGCCGGGGCGCAAGCGAACATCGGCACGATCTGCTTCCAAGTCCGCCAGCAAGCCGTTGCCGCCGAATCATGGCCCTATGCCCAGGTTGCGTGGCACTCGTCCTGCCGGGAGGCGACCTTCAGGTGGACACATTCCCAGGTCGTGGCGACTGGGTACAACCTCCATGCAGATAGGAACGCAAAGCAGGCAAGACTCCAGCTGTCCTGATCTCGAACTCCTCTGAAACCGGTTCGTGAACGCTCCGCCCGACACCAGTGAAATCGAGGGAACGCGCGACTAGCTGGAAGAGGTCTGCTCCCGGATCGGAAGTCCGGAGCCTGCTAACTGACACGGAGCCTGCGGATGGCGTCCTCGTCCAGGTCGACACCCAACCCGGGCTCGCTCGGCACCATCAGCAACCCATCACGGGCGCGAATACGCTGCCTGGTAACCCGGTCCCGCAACGTGCTCCCCTCCTCCGCTACGTATTCGGCGATCAGGGTGTTCGGAATCGAGTTGAGGAAGTGCAGGGCCGCGGCCACATTGATGTACGTTGTGAAGCCGTGATTGGCGACGGGCAGCCCCCGGTCCTGGGCTAGCGAAGCGATCCTGACCGCCTCGGTAAACCCGCCTACCCGCGTCAGGTCGACCTGTACGACGTCGATCCGTCCTCGATCCATCAGATCCAGGAACGACGCCCGGTTGCTCTCCTCCTCGCCGGCCGCAATGCGGGTGTCAACAGCTTCGCACAGGCGGCGATATCCCTCGTAGTCGTCGGGCATCAAGGGTTCCTCCAGCCAGTAGATCCGGTGCTCCTCGAACGCTCGCACCCTCCTGATCGCCGTCTTCGCATCCCAGGCCAGGCCGGCGTCCACAAGAAGGTCGGTCTGCTCACCCAGGCCCCTGCGGGCTTCCCGCACCAGCGCGATATCCGTCGCCTCATCCTGTCCCATCGGCTCCCATCCGAACTTCACGGCACTGAACCCGGCATCAACGTATCGCTGCGCCAACTCGCGGGTCGCGTTCGGCGTGGCACCCCACAGCGAACTCGCGTAACACCGGATCCCCTTGTGGAATCCGCCGCCCAACAGTTTCCAGACGGGAAGGCCGAGCGCCTTGCCCTTGATATCCCAGAGGGCGATATCGATTCCGCTCATGGCGTGGAATCCGACACCTCGGCGCCCGCCGTAGAGGTTGCCCGTGTACATCTTGTGCCAGATTTTCTCGGTCTCGAACGGATCCTCGCCTAGCACGAGTTCGCGGAGGCCACTGGTTACCGAATGCGAATACGGCCCTTCGATCGCTCCCTTGGCGGCGAGGGGATTGGAATCGACCTCCCCCAGGCCGGAGATACCGGCGTCGGTATGGACTCGCACGACCAAGGCATCCTGTCCGGAATCGCAGACGTGCCGCACTTGGGCGGACCGAAGGTAGATCGCTTCAACATCGGTAATCTTCATGACAAGAGCACCCGAACAGTCGACCCTAGCAAGACCCCACGTCAACTCAGTGCAGATATCGCCCCCTCATGAAGATTCCCACTCTGCATGATCACCTCGGACTCAGGCGGCGGGGCACAGGTGGAACCCACGCTGACGGCGGTCGAGATACGCGGAATTCGACTAGAATGGAGCCACGAGTCGGACTCGAACCGACGACCTGCGGTTTACGAAACCGCTGCTCTACCAACTGAGCTATCGTGGCCTTGGCGATGCGACCAGCAAGGACGCCTGTTCCCAATCTATCACAGCGCAGCTGGTCGAAGCGGCGGATTCTGCAGACAGCGAAAGCCGGCGGCAACCGGACGGGAAGGATACGCGGGGGACGCCTACCCAACCGGACTGCGGTTCGCATCGTGTTGGCGGCGGCCGTTGGCGTTATCTGTGCTGGCGCCGCGCCGGCCCCGGGGGCGGCCGAGAATGCCGAGGACTTCGGCACCGACCTAGCCCGGATGTTTCTGGATCGACACTGCAATGCCTGTCACGGAGGGGAGACCCCGGCGGCCGGGTTTCGGACGGACATCCTGACAGCCCCGGAGTCGTTTCGTGCCAGGCCCGCGGCTTGGGCCGCCCTGGCATCGCGGGTTTCGAACCACGAAATGCCGCCCAGCGGTGCGCCCCAGCCGTCGGCGAATGACCGACACCGTTTTGTGGAATGGGCCGAGCTAACGTGGCGAACAGAGGTTTGCACGACCGGCTTGCCCCCGTCACGGGCCCGGTTTCGACGCCTGAATCGGGACGAGTACGCTGCGACGGTCCGCGACCTCTTCGACCTCCAGATCGACATCAGCGAAATGCTGCCAGTGGACGGACCGGGAGGCGAGGGGTTCGACAACGCAGCGGAAACCCTCTTCATTTCCCCTCTACTGGTGGAAAAGTACCTTGAGGTCGCGCGGTTCGTGGTTGACGCAGCTTCCAAGGAATTCAAGTCCAGGAGCCGCATCTTCGTTGCCAGTCCCGGGGGCCGTGTTTCCGAGCGGGACGCGGTGGAGCAGATCCTCTCGGAATTCCTCCCGCGAGCGTACCGTCGGCCTGTCTCGGAACTGGCCGTGGATTCGCACGTCCGGCTCTTCCGCAAGGCGAAACGGCAGGGCCTGGACTTCGAGCCCGCCGTTTTCTTCGTGCTGCGAACTGTGCTGGCGTCCCCGGCGTTCATCTTTCACGTCTCCGCCGGAACCGACGATCCTCAGCTCCGGCAGTACGCGCTGGCCTCCAGACTTTCCTATTTTCTGTGGGGCACCATGCCGGACGAACTGCTCTTCGACATCGCGGCAGCCGGCAAGATGGCGGAACCGCATGTTCTGAACCGGCTGGTGCCGCGGATGTTGCGAGATGATCGGGCTCTCGAGTTCTTTACGCG
Source organism: Bryobacterales bacterium (assembly GCA_965205085.1). Classification (GTDB taxonomy): domain Bacteria; phylum Acidobacteriota; class Terriglobia; order Bryobacterales; family UBA6623; genus VXMF01. The sequence continues at coordinate 1,304,499 of OZ242039.1, forward strand.
CTTCACCGAGCAGTGGCTGCGTACCCGGGATCTGGACGGGCCGAGCGGTCCCGACGCCGAGCTGTTTCCCGAATACGCCTTGAGTGCAGAACTCCGCGGAGACATCCGCCTCCAACCGGTTTTCTTCTTCCGGGAGATCTTTCGAGAAAACCGATCACTGCTGGAGTTCCTGGACTCGGATGGGACAATCCTGACGCGCAATCTGATCGAGCATCTCCAACTGCCCATCAAGAAGGAGCGGGACGGCAAGAATCCGGACTGGCTCGACCTGCCGGACAACGTGGGACGAGGGGGCCTGCTGGGCATGCCGGCTGTAGCAATTCTCGGATCCCATCCGCACCGTTCGAGTCCCGTATTGCGCGGCGTCTGGGTGCTGGATTCGATTCTCGGCACCCCTCCGCCACCCCCTCCCCCGGACACACCCGAGATCGATGAGAGCCCGGATGGGGGACAGACTCGATCCATGCGGGAGATCCTGGCCCTGCACAGCACAAGTCCTTCCTGTGCCAGCTGCCACAACCGGATCGACCCGATCGGCTTCGCGCTTGAGAACTACGATGTCGTCGGGCGTTGGCGAGAATCGCAGGACGACACCGCAATCGACTCGTCGGGCGAGCTTCCGGATGGCACCGTCCTCGAGGGGCCACAGGACTTGAAACAGGCGCTTCTTGAGCGGAAGAAGCTGTTCCTCAGGAACCTGGCGCGTCGGATGCTGGGCTATGCACTGGGCAGGGCCTTGGAACCGACCGATGCGTGCGCCGTGGAGAGTATCGTCGAAGCCGTTGAGAATCAGAACTTTGGGGCATGGGCCTTGGTCCGCAGAGTGGTAGCGAGCGCCCCGTTCGCGAATTGACCAACGGGACTGAATCGAATCTGGTCAGGTCCGGCCGTTTCGGCTCATTTCGCATGCAGTCGCTCGCGCCGTGACCAGGGACTGGACTCCTCCGCATCGAAACGCCGGTCGAGCCGTACTCAGCAGATTGAGCCCGCGTGGAGCCGTGGATCCGAAGACTCCGGGAATCCAACCGGAATGCCACCATGCGGACCCCGCCCGATTGGGCGCACCGCTGACGGGCCACCCGAAGCACTCTTTCGGATTGTGAACGGAAGGGTTCGCGGTGCGGTGGTGCCTGCCGTCCCTTGCCTTAACGGTGGCTGAGGGGCTTCGTGTACTGTACCCAGACTGCCCTGCCCGGTTCCGGTCGGGGCCGCGAGCCAATGACGAGTTGGGCGGGTCCGAGCGAGTCCGGAGCGCTCCAAGACGCAGGAGGATCGTCTGGTACTCCGTTTCGTCAGGCCCACCGGCGTAGGAAATTCCCGCCCTGCAAGCCAGACCTCAGGTCCCGATCAAGCTCCGCCCGTGCATCTCCGTCAATGCGGCGGTTAGCACTCCGAACTCCTTCTTGACCGACAGTGGATGAACGCTGGATTCCCGCATCAGCCGGAAGAGGTCGCGAGCGCCTCTGACCGGATCCTTGGTCAAGCGACCGCTCTCCGCCAGGCGATTCAGCTCTGCCAGACACTCCGCAACGCACAGGATCTGGTCCTGGAACCTGAGGCGCATCCACTGCACGACGACCTCGTTGGGATCTTGGCAGGGGCTTGGAAGCAGATTGAACCGATCCCGTCCCGACCGGGTCACCGACTTGACGAGCCATTGCCAGATCCGCCGCCATGGTGCGACCAGTTGCCACCATAGGCTTGCCTTGGCCCGGGGTGAAGCGAGTTCCCGCCCCGCTCGATCGATTTCCTGCTCCATCCGATCGATCTTGTCTCGCTTCCTCCTGATTTTCGCCTCCATTGCGATGCGAAGCGCGGCGTGGAACCCCTCCACAGCCTCCTGCAACGACCGGTGTCGGGTGCGATACCAGAGTCGACGAGTCAGGCGGCCCACTCGTGACCCACCGAAGAGCGCCGCAACTCCACCAACTCCCCCGAACACAACCGCTCCCGCCGGGCCGAACACAAGTCCACCGATCGCGGCCCCGGTGAAGCCCCCTGCCACCGAAAGCCCTCCATGCACTGCACCGTCCATGACGATCTCGGACGGGAGATCGTTGAGTGGCACCGCCCCCTTCCACCATCCATGCAGATTTCTTGCCGCCGAAGCGGCAACCGCAAACAGCGGAACGTTCAAGTCGGCGAGATCCGCGCCGGCGGCAAGCGACTCTCGAAGTACTTCGTTTGTGGTCTCGTAATCGAATCCCTCCACCGCGAATACGTTCTCGGCCCAAGGTTTGCCCGACTCCCGAACCGTCTCAATCACTTCACTGTTCACATACACGGGTACGAGCGGGTACTCTTCAAAATGCTGCCCGAGGGCCGTCATCGCGACACCGCTGTCCGCGTAGCACTTCACCTGAAACGGATGCCCGTCGACAAATAGGTCGACACCCGGATTGTTGGCATCGTCCGGAAGACTGACCTCGTGGCCCTGCAGCCGGGTGGCGACCACCATCTCCCCGAAGTACCCCTGCAGACCGCTCTCTGCGCCAGCCCGGGAGACATCGTCCATCCCCCTGATCCGATCCGCGAATGCACCAAACCTGAAGATGTCCCCAAGGTCTTCGGTCCTGGAGAAATCGGCTGCCGCGACCACCCTGGGGTCGATGGAGGCCATATCAAAGAGCAGGTCTGCCGTCGCCATCCCGGCTACTGCGATTGCCTCGGCACCGACACCTTGCCTGCCAGGAAACAGGACTGCGTTCAACGGGTCGTCCACACCGGACTCGGCGACCGGCGGAAGCTCCACGCCAAGTCCTCCGGGCGTCATCGGGATTCCGTCCGCAATCCTGGCGGTATCCTCTCTCCAGAACCATGTCGCCGGGTCACAGTCCGGCCTTCCCAGCCGCTTGAACCCGTCCAGACATTTCTGCAGCCCCCTCGTCTGAGCCGCGAGCCCCAGAACTGCCAACCGGATGGCCGCCGCACTGGCCACTGGACGAAGGACGCTTTTCTGGAGCTGCCTGTTCGTCAGAATGTACATTCCCGGAATGGCCATGGCAATGAAGAGTGGGTTTGCAAGGACCGCCAGCGCAGAGACGGCGAACTGTCCGCCGACCAGAGGAATTACGGCCGACGCCTGCGCGGCCAGAATGTAGGCGGCGAATCCTGCAACCTCGACCGCGATACCAAGGCCCGCCAGGGACCCACTTGACAGGAGGGAGGCGGCGACGGCCCATTCACCGGAACGGATGGCTTGCTCCACGGAGGAATCGCGAAGGTCCTCCGGCAGTTCAGCCAGCTTCTCTCGAAATGCGCTCTTGACTTTCTGCCGTTCCTCCGTGGAAAGCCCGTCTCCCTGCAGAGCTTCGTAGACGGCGTGTTTGACCTGATCGCGCACGATCCCGCTGAAGTCGGATGGCCGCTCCTCCTGGCTGTCGTCGTCCCGGTGCTTGAAGTACTTGGCTGCACGAAATGCGACATCCGCAGAACGGGCGTTCGCAGAACTCGTGGACAACGGCAGCGCGGGATCCAGCCCGAGCCGACTTCTGATCTCACTCCACAGCCGGAACCGGAGCACGTCCGTCGTCGCCGACGAGCCACCGATACGGGTCGACTCGGTCTGCACGCGGGTCTCGAAAGCCGCTTGATTCGAATCGGAATCGCCCCGGCCTCGGGCGGACCTCCAGTCCCGGACCTTGTCCATACCCACGTTCGCAACAGAAAGGCTGTTGAAGATCGCCAGCATGTCGCAGACCGCGCGCCTGTCGAGTGTGCCAAGGCCGGCAAGGATATGCCAGGGCGGAATGTGGACACCGCCCCGGTCCGATTGTTGCGCCTTCCTGCCCATCCCGCCTCAGCTGTCCACCGTTTCCCGTTCGCACGGCGACACCCGATTGTCCCGACGATGCATGGTGCCCAATGCCTAAACCCGGCACCTCGTGAGCGAGTCTCGGGCCGCGGCCTCGACGGTCAGCGTGCCACGGGCCGCTTCCGTGGCAAGCGGCAGCGTTGGTCGAGCGCAACGGCCCGCGGTGAACGAGCAGCAAGCGCCCAGAGGCGACCGATCCCGGGGCTGGCGGAGTTCAAGGCCCCCACGCCGGCCCGCGATGGACGCGAACCCCCACGCCGGGCAGGCACCCGCCCCGGAATCCGCAATTCGACGGTCCCCTAGAAGATCCACTTCAGGCCAAACTGGATACGGCGGGGTTCCCCGGCCGTTCTGATCGTACCGGCAGCGGGGCGACCGATACTGGTGTTTGGACGCCCAAAGATCGGGGTGTTCGTGAAGTTGAACGCCTCGAAGCGGAATTGGATGTAGTCCCCCTCCCAAGGCAAATCGAACCGACGCGACACCGAGAAGTCGAAAGCTTTCGTGCCGGGCCCCCAAATCAGGTTTCTGCCGGCGTTGTCGATCACTCCAGGCTGGCCTGCGACCACCGCATCCGTGTTGAACCAGCGGTCAATCGTCCTCTGGGACGAGGGCAGGTTGATTTCGCCCACCAGGTCTCCCCGGTTCGCCCCGCCGACGTTGGTCGTGTCCTGGTTGAAGGAATGGCTGTCGGGTGTTCCGCCGAGGAAATTGAGAATCCCCCCGATCTGCCAGCCACCGAGAATCCAGGCGCCGGGGCCGCTCGTGAGTACGCGCTTGCCGGGACCGATCGGGAGTTCGTAGACGAAGCTCGTCACCCATGCCAGACGCCGGTCGAGGGACGCATTCCCGCGCTCAATCGACTGATCGTACGTAAATCGCTGTTGGGCAACCGTGCCAGTCGTCAGGTTCTCGTTGATCACATCGATGTTGTGCGCCCACGTGAACGAGCTGAGGAACGTGAAGCCCCCGGTAAAGCGCTTTTCCCCCTTGACCGTCAGCGAATTGTAGTTCTGGTTCAGGTATTGCCCACCTCTCACCGATACGTTGTTGAAGTAATCGCGATTCCTCCGTCTCTGCTGCTGGATGATCGGGTCCGGCGTCATCGGTCGATTGATGTTGACCGAACTGGGAATCTGGTTCGACGCCGTTCCGTTGTAGCCGATCGTCAGGAGAGTGTTTCCGGGAAGTTCCCGCTGGAGATCCATGAACCACTGTGCCGCGTAGAGTTGCGGCCAGGCACCGTCGACGACTGAGTTGACACTGAGACTGCGGCGCGGAAGTCCGCTGCGGCTGGCAGCAGGAAAGCCCTCCTGAACGATGAACTCGCTGGTCTCGCGGCCCTGCGGGAACGTGAGCTCGTTCGAGAACGGCGGTCCGGTATAGAAACGAGCCGCCTGACCCTGGACGATGTCATGCTCGCCGAAAAAGAGCCCCGCTCCGACTCGAACCACCGTGCGGTCGTCGATGCGGTACGCCATGCCCAGTCGGGGGGCGAAATTGTTCAGGTCCGGCTCTCCGCCCGTGTCGGAGCCGTTCTCTGGTCGTCGGAAGAACGGCAGGAAGTCGTCCCCTGTGAATCCTCCCTGGCTCACGGGCAGCCGCTCCTCGGGGCTGATGGTGCGGCCGTTGACCTCCGAGATGAAGTTACCGATCGTCGAGTTCAGGTCATGGGTGTCGGGATCCGGGAATCTCGGCAACCCGAAAATCTCGTACCGCAACCCGAGGTTCAACGTGAGGCGCGAGGTAATCTTGTAGTCGTCCTGAACGAAGAATCCGTAGTAGTTCGCAACGTATTCCTCGCCGTTCGGCCACCCCCAGATTCCGTTCGACGCCCAGCCCAGAAGCATGTCCGCAACCGAGTTGCCGGTGGCCCCCCGACTGGCTGGGTCGTTGGGCATCTCGGAGGTGAAGACGCCGTTGAAGTTGAACCGGCCCCGGCGGTGGCGCGACGGCGACCGGGGAATTTGCGTGCGTCGATACTCGATTCCGAACTTGATCGTGTGATTGCCCTTGACGACCGTGAAGTTGTCGGCAATCTGCAGGTTGTCCATCTTGTTCACGTTCGGCCAGAAACCACGCGGCCCCAAGTCCCGAAACCCGGACGGCTGCGACAGCACGTATCCGTGGTTGAGGCCATCACCCAGAGCGTCGCCGGGAGCCCCCTTGACCCCGAACTGCTCGTTCATGGGCTCGGTGAGCGGGATGTCGAACCGCGTCGGAAAGTACGTGTAACCGAACCGCAGTTCGTTGAACATGGTCGGACTCAGGGTCGTGTTCAACGCGGACGCCCAGTTCTGGCCGGGCAGGTCAATGGTCTGGCCCACGCCCCCGACGGCAGGGAGCGGCAGGGGACCATTCTGCAAGACGAACTCGTCCCTGATCGAGTAGCGGGCGAACCACCGGTTGGCATCGTTGACGTTGTAGTCAATGCGAAGGTCGTACTGGTTGTGATCGATCGTGTCCGACGGAGAGAAAAAGTAGTTGTTCCTGGAGTCTTCCATGCCCGGAATGTTCGGTGCCGGGTAGTTGGCGAGCAGGGCGACCGACACCGGGTCGAAGCGGGTGGACGGAACCCGGAAGTTCTGGAACGCCGCACGGGTGCCGCCTTCCAGCGTCAAGGGGTCGTAGATCCGACGGTCCGGATCGGGCTGGTTGGAGAAATCCCCGTCGCTCAGCATCGACCGGCTGGGAACGGATGACGTGAAGCTCTGGCCAGCTCGGTCCTTCGTGCCCTGGAAGCTGAAGAATCCGAAGAGCTTGTTCCGGATGAACGGCCCGCCAAAGGTGCCGCCGTACTGGTTCCTGCGCAGCGTCGGCTTCGCGGACCCGGTCCGGTTCGCCATGAAGTTCGTCCCGTCGAGCCTGTCGTTCCGGATGAACTCGTACAGCGAGCCGTGGAATTCGTTCGTGCCGGTCTTTGTGCTCACCAGCACCTTGGCCCCATTGCGGTAACCGTACTCCGCCGACGTGTTGTTGGTAACCACCTTGAACTCGCCGACGGCGTCGACGGACGGCTTGGTGGCCTGCGCCTGGAATCCCAAGGCACCGCCCGAATTGCGCGAGGAATTGTCCGCTCCATCCAGCAACACGTTGGTCTGGGCGGCGTGCATTCCCATCGCCAGGATCCCGCCTTCGCCCCCCATGACCCCGTCGTGCCTCGTCCCCTTGCCCATCTCGCGGGATGGGAGCACGCCGACTGTGAATTTCGCCAGCTCGAGGTAGTTGCGGCCGTTCAGCGGCATCTCCAGAATCCGCTTCGAGTCGATCACCTGACCTACCTCGGTCTTCTCGGACTGAATGAGGATGGCGGCCGCGTTCACCTCGACGGTCTCCGTGATGGAGCCCACCGACATCGCACAGTCGATCCGCATGGTCTGCTGCACCTCCAAGCGCACGTCCAGAAACTCCTGGCTCGAGAAACCGTCGGATGAGCAGGTCACCGAATACACACCCTGATTCAGTCCCGGAACCGTATAGAATCCCACCTCGTTGGTGGATACGGCATTCTCAATCCCGGTGTCCGTGTTTCGCACAGCGATCAACGCACCCGGGATCACGGCCCCGGTATCGTCCGTCACCGTGCCCTGGATAGTTCCCGAAGTTTGTGCGAACGCCATCACGACTCCGCACAGACCCGTTGCCACGAAACGGGCTAGGCTCTTCATTTCTAACTCCCCCTCAAATCAATTCGGCTTCCGTCGGTTCAGAAGCCAACCAAAACTAGTGCAACACATCGTAGCACCAAGATGCAACAAGGACTGCGAAGTGGTGTACCGACGACCATCGGGTTCGGCTATCCTTGGGGGGCAGGACGGCGAGAGCGCGAGCAGGTCCTGATCGGCAAGCGGCGAACCACTGAGGTTGGAAGGTTGGCCAACCTCGGTGCGGTGAGGCGCGCGAACGGGTTGCTCGTGTGGAGCCGGCGGCTCTCAGGTCAGAACGATGCCAGCATTTCGAATGTCTCCAATCTCACGTCGCGCAGTCCTTCGTGGAGGCGGCGCGGCGCTGGGCCTGCCGTGGCTAGATGCCATGGCCGGGCCGGGCGACCGCTCGCGGGGACCGGGCTGGCCAGTCCGGATGGCCGCCCTGTACATGCCGAACGGCGCCTATCCCGCGACTTGGACTCCGCAGTCCACAGGCCGGCAGTTCGAGCTTCCGCCAAGCCTGGAACCAATCGCCGGGATCAGGCGGGATGTAACGGTCCTGACCAACCTCTGGAATGAACAAGCCAAAGACGGCGACGGCCACTATGTCAAGGAAGCCTCCATCCTCACATGCTCAAGGATAAAGAAGACACAAGGAGCCGACCTTCGCAACGGTGTGTCTTTCGACCAGGTTGCGGCCCGTTCGAAAGGTCACCTCACACCGCTTCCATCGCTGGAACTCGGCGTATCCCCTGTCGCCACAGGGAACGACGCGGTGGTCGGCTACACCCGCGTGTATGGATCCCACATCTCCTGGGCCACGCCCACCACACCCCTGGCTCGCGAACTCAATCCGAGGGCCGTCTACGAGCGGCTGTTCCGGGCGCATAGCGGTTCCAGCGCATCGGAGGCAAGAATCGATTCCCTGCTGCTGGACCGGGTTCTCGACGACGCCAGACTCCTGAGGAGGAGACTCGGTGCGGAGGACAGGTCACGCCTGGACGAGTACCTGTCGTCTGTCCGGTCTCTGGAATCGCGCGTTGAGCGGTCGGTCCGACCCGGCCAGACCCCGTGGAGGCCTCTCTCGAAGCTGACGCCGGGGCAGGCACCGACGGAAAGACCGTCCAGCCACCTGGAACATGTGCGCCTGATGCTGGACATGATCGCGACCGCATTCCAGTCCGACACCACCAGGATCGCGACGTTCATGTTCGGCAACGCGGTTAGCAACGTGAGCTTCCGTTTCGTGGCCGGTGTGTCGTCCGGCCACCACGAGGTCTCGCACCACGGAGGAGCCGAGGAGAAACTCCAGCAGTACAAGATCATCAACCGCTGGCACGTCGAGCAGTTCGCCTACCTGCTGAACCGGCTGGCCCGCATGCCCGAAGGGGATTCCACGGTGCTGCAGAACTCGATGGTCCTGTTCGCATCGGCGCTGGCCGACGGACAGAAGCACGACCCCCACAAGCTCCCGATTCTGCTGGGGGGACGCGGTGGAGGACGGATCGACTCCGGCCAGCACCTGGTGTATTCCGAGGACCATCCCCTGTCGGACCTGTACGTCTCGATGCTCGACGCGTTCGGCGTACCGGTGGAACGTTTCGCGGACAGCAAGGGTCCACTGGCCGGATTGCTGCATGGCTAGCGCGCGGCCCGTTCCGTTCATCGTCGCGTTTGCGCTGGCCCTGCCAGCGTCGATCCTGGGTGCGGCCGACATCAGCGGTACCTGGATCGGAACGATGCCCCGGCGCGACCGGGCTCCTGCCCGGGCCATCGCGTTCCGATTCGTCCAGGACGGAAGGGCCGTCAGCGGCAAGGCGTATAACGACGCCGGAGCGAGCGACCCGATCCTCGCGGGGCACGTGTCGGCGTCCGAGATCCGATTCGATGTCGAGGTGACCGAACAGGCTGGAAACCAGATCAATCTTGTCATCTATCGATTCACCGGTACGGTGGACGAGGACGGAATCGACGTGACGCGAGAGAGAGTCTCGGCCCGCGATGCTGTGAGCGGGGACGCGATACCGGTTCGAAGACCGTCCGATACCGACGAGGAGGATCGAGCACGGCGGTTCCGGAGCTTGCATCTGGAACGACTGTTCCGGTGAGCGGCAACCCGCACTCCGGCGGCTACGACTGGCGGTTTGCCCGCGGCTCCGGGACGCTGGCGAAGCCCGAGCACCGACCCCTGGGATTCGGAGGTCCCGATGACGTGACTGACGGCTATCATGGGATCAGCCGGAATGGCAGGCCAGCCCGTCCGCATCCAGCCTGCCTAGCCGAGCGGTGTCGGAAATGAGTAGCTGGCCATCGATCTGGCCGGAGACCGGCTCGCATCGGAAGTTGAAAGGCCTGCAAGACCTGTGTTCCCAGTCCGACACATCGATCGAGAACGCTATCCCGTGAACAGCGGCCGGCTCCGAGACAGTCCCGGGCAAGCATCCGGCGCATCTCAGACGGGAGCGGCGTCGGGCTTGCGATGGCGGACGGCGATCTACCTGGTCTGGGCGGGCACGCTCCTTTTCGTGACGGAGGCCTCGGCCTTCAGGCCCGAGCCGGTCTACGCGACACAGGCCATGGTCGTCACTGCGGAACGGCATGCAACGCAGGTTGGCGTCAAGGTGCTCCGGGAGGGGGGCAACGCCATCGACGCTGCGGTCGCGGTCGGCATGGCATTGGCTGTCACCGAACCGAACGCAGGCAACCTCGGCGGAGGCGGTTTCATGTTGCTCCGACTCTCCGACGGGCGCACATCGTTCATCGACTTCCGCGAGCGGGCCCCCGCCGCCGCGAACCGCGATATGTACCTCGACCAGGACGGAAACGTCACTCGGGAGAGCTTGGTGGGGTACAGGGCGTCGGGCGTTCCCGGGACGGTCCGAGGAATGGCATTCGCCTTGCGCAGGTACGGCACCAAGAGCTGGCGCTCCATGCTGGAGCCGGCCGAGCGTCTGGCGCACGATGGATTCCCCGTTTCCTGGGGCCTGGCGAGATCCCTGCAAGACAGCCCCCGCCTGGGCCGGTTTCCGGAATCCAGGCGTATCTTCCTGAATGGAGGACAGTTCCTTGCGATGGGCGACACGCTCCGGCAGCTTGACCTCGCCGCAACGCTCCGGCGCCTGAGAGAGAACGGGCCGGACGAGTTCTACCAGGGATTGACGGCTCGCCGGATTGCGGAGGACATGAAGGCGAACAACGGCACGATCACCGCCAGCGATCTCGCTTCGTACCAACCCGTCGAGCGCCCCCCCGTCAGCGGCACCTACCGAGGTCACGTCGTGCTGAGTGCCCCCCCCCCGAGTTCAGGGGGCGCAGGGGTCGTTCAGATCCTGAATATCGTCGAGGCGTTCGATCTTGCGGCCACCGGGGCCGGTTCGGCCGCGACGATTCACCTCGTCGCCGAGGCGATGAGAAGGTACTTTGCGGACCGGGCCGAGTTCTTCGGCGACACCGATTTCGTCGAGATTCCACTGCGAGGCCTGCTCTCGAAGGACTATGCGGCATCCCGTCGCCAGACGATCCGGTCCGACCGAACGACATCGTCCCGGGACGTGGGCGAGGCCGACCCCACGGGGTTCGAGAGTGACGAGACGACCCACTATTCCATCGTTGACGCCGCAGGTAATGCGGTGGCGGTGACCTACACCTTGAACGGCGGGTACGGTTCCGGTGTGACGGCGAAGGGAACCGGTATCCTGCTGAACAACGAAATGGACGACTTCACGGCGAAACCGGGCAGTCCGAACACCTACGGACTTCTGCAGAGCGAAAACAACGCCATCGAACCCGGCAAGCGTCCGCTATCGGCCATGTCGCCAACAATCGTGCTGAGGAATTCGCAACCGTGGCTGGTGCTGGGAGCCCAGGGCGGGCCGACGATCATCAGCTCGGTCACGCAGGTAATCCTGGACATGGTCGATTTCGGTATGAACGTCCAGCAGGCCGTCGACTTTCCCCGGTTCCATCATCAGTGGATGCCCGACCTGCTGTATTTGGAACCGTCGGGTGCATCCTCTGAAACCCGCCGAGCCCTCGAGTCCCTCGGCCACCAGCTGCACTTCGGCCGCGCTCTGGGCCATGTCGAGGCCATCGAAATCGTACCGGAGGTGCTGACGGGAGCGGCAGACTCTCGCAGCGAAGGAGTTGCAGCCGGATTCTGATGAGACGACGGCAGGTACTGTTCCCTATCGAGTTCCTGGATCGGCACGGAACCCGGTTTCCACCGTGGAGTCCCGAAGCGTCGCGTGAATATACCCGGCAGCTCACGCGTCAGCACTACGAGAACTTCCCGGTTGTCAGCTCGCTGGCCCCGAGAGGGCTTCGCCAGGACTACTGCAACGTCTATGCGTTCTGTCGCTGGGCCGACGACCTGGGCGACGAGACCGGCAATGCGGAACGGAGCCTGGATTTGCTGGCCTGGTGGAGGGCTGGCCTTCGCGGTGTGGGATCGGGAGACGAGTACCATCCGGTCTATGTGGCACTGCGCGAGACCGTTGAACAGCACGCGCTGCCACTCTCGGACTTCGAAGATCTCGTCAAGGCGTTCGAGCAAGACCAGTCGGTGCTCCGGTACGATACGTACGACCAACTGCTCGAGTACTGCCGGTACTCGGCAAATCCGGTAGGCCGACTCGTGCTGCGACTCAACGGCGCAGGTGACGCACCTCTGCTGGCCATGTCAGACTCGATCTGTACGGCACTCCAGCTGGCCAACCATTTCCAGGACGTAGGACGTGACTGGCGGATTGATCGGGTCTACCTTCCCCGCGACGTGATGCAGCGGCACCACTACTCGCTGGAACAACTCGCTGCGGACCTTGCGCGGGGACAGGGTTCCACCCGGTTTCGGGCCCTGATGCACGACCTGGTCAACCGGGCTGAGATGCTGTTTCAGGCCGGCCTGCCTCTCGCCGACCACTGCCGTGGACGGCTGGGCTTCGAGGTCGCGCTGTTCGCGAACGGCGGTCGGGCGATTCTGGACAAGATTCGTGCGCAGGACTATGACACGATAGCGGCCCGGCCGGTGATCAGCGCCAGCGACAGCTTCCGAATCACACTTCGGACGGCGGTCGTCCGAACGGTACATGGCTGGGCCTCCAGACACTGAATGCTGTCCACCGAGGCCTCGTACACTCACTGCCGCGGCGTCGCCAGGAGGTGCGCCAGGAACTTCTACTATGCGTTCCTGCCACTGCCACGCGAGCAACACGATGCATTGTGCGCGATCTATGCGTTCATGCGCCGTACCGACGATCTGGCAGACGACCCTGGCGCGCCGGTCGCACGCCGACAGGCCGATATCGAAGCCTGGCGAGAACGGTTGCGGTCGGCGCTTGAAGGTGACCGGGCTGACGGCCCTGTCCTGCCGGCATTCTGCGACGCGGTGGCCCGGTTCTCGATTCCGCACAACTATTTCTCTGCGCTGCTGGACGGCATGGAGCGCGACCTGTCGGGCCGGGCGTACGAGACTTTCGACGAACTCTACGACTACTGCTACCAGGCCGCGTCCGTGGTTGGCATGACCACGATTCACGTGCTCGGATTCGATCACGACGGCGCGATCCCGCTCGCCGAGAAATGCGGTGTCGCCTTCCAGCTCACCAACATTCTGCGCGACATCTCCGCCGACGCCAGGATGGGACGCGTCTATTTCCCGTCGGCGGAACTCTCCAAGTTCGGTATCGACCGTCACGAGTTGCTCGGAGGGGATCTGGACTCCAGCGACGAGAGGTTCCAGCGCTTCATGGCCTTCCAGTGGCACCGTGCGAACTCCTATTATGAGGAGTCAAGGCGGCTGCTGGCCATGATCGATCCATCCGGACGTCCCTCGTTCTGGGCGATGGTCGCCATCTACCGGGGCCTGCTCCATCGCATCCGAAGCGTACGGTACGCGGTATTGGACCGTCGAGTCGGCCTGCCAACATGGCGAAAACTCTGGATCCTCGCTCAGGCGCTGCGATTCCGAGTGACCGGAGGCACACCACGGTTCCCCGCATAAAGATCGTGGGAGGGGGTCTGGCCGGACTGGCCGCAGCCGCGAAGCTGGGAGCGGAGGGCTTCCGCGTCGACCTGCACGAGGCCCGATCCTTCCTGGGCGGCAGGGCTGCCTCGATCCCGATCAGGAACGATGCCGGCGAGGCGGTCAGGATCGACAACTGCCAGCATGTTCTCCTGCGCTGCTGCACGGCGCTGCTCGACTTCTACCGCAGGTGTGGCGTGGACGGGAAGATTCGCTTCCGCAGGACCATCCATCTGGTGCAGCCTGGAGGTGCGGTCGACACGATTCGCAGGGACCCGCTGCCCGCCCCTTTCCATCTGGCGCGTTCCCTGCTCCGGCTGGGGTGCCTGGACTCCAACGACAAGGTGTCCTTGCTGCGCTGTCTCCGGGCTGTCCGGTCCGACCGTCGCCGTCCGGACATCGACGACATTACCTTTGCCGACTGGCTCGCGGCCAAGGGGGCGACCGGGCGGGCCGTCGCGAGATTCTGGCGACCGTTCACGGTCAGTGCCCTGAACGAGGAGCCGGACATCGCCTCGGCTGCCCCCGCCCTGCAGGTGTTCGACGAAGGGCTCATGAGAAGTCGGACGAGCTACGAACTGGGCGTTCCGTCGGTCGCTCTCGACGACCTCTACTCAGCCGCCTTGTCGGGTAGCCTCGGGCCGAGGGTGCGAGTGATCCTGGCCTCGCGGGTCCGGCGAATCGATCCGTCCGATCCCGAGGCCGACTACTACATCAGCGCCGTGCCGTTCGACCGGGTCGACGCGCTGGTGCCGGACCTGGGGATCGGACCGCGCCTGGACGCCTTCTCCCATTCGCCGATCACCGGCATTCATCTGTGGTTCGACCGGCCCATCACGAGACTCGATCACGCTATGCTCCTGGATCGCGGAATCCAGTGGATCTTCCGGAAGGGCGACTCCTACTATCTGGTGGTCGTCAGTGCCTCGCGGAACATCGCAACCCGCTCTTCGGAAGAGATCGTGCGGCATGCGCTGGAGGAGTTGGCTGACTTTTTCCCGGACACCGTTCACGCGGTGCTGAAGATGAGCCGGGTGATTCGGGAGCCGCATGCCACGTACTCGGCGAGACCCGGCCTCGAACGGCAGCGGCCGGGGACGAAGACGTCCCTGGCGAACGTGTTCCTGGCTGGGGACTGGACAGCCACGGACTGGCCCGCAACGATGGAAGGTGCTGTTCGAAGCGGGTATCGGGCTGCTGACGCGGTGTTGGCCGCGACGAAGGCCTCCGGACCCGGCCTCGGGAGCCGCAACAGGCTCTAGAAGGCCAGTCGCAGACCCAGCTGGAACTGTCGCGGGTCGAATGCGGACGTGAACGCAAACGGTTCGGTGACGGAGAGCCGTTGTCCAACCAGCCGATCGGGAAGATCGCCGACCTCGATGTCCCCGACAATGCCATTGACATGCTTGAAGTTGGTCTTGTTCAGAACGTTGAACATCTCTCCGATGAACTGCAGGCTCACGCGCTCTGAAAATCGGAACGTCCGGCTGAGCCGAACGTCCATGCCGAAGAACGCTGGCCCGATCCCCGCATTGCGGCCGAGTCCCCAGGGACGGTGCGTATCCGTATGCCGGTCGCCAAGCGTGTCGGCACCGGTCTGAATGTCAAATGGAGCGAACGAGCGCGCCACGACGATTCCGGACAGGGTGAAGTCCGCCAGCAGGTTGTGCACAGGCCCCCTCCCCGGTGCAGCCTTGAAGGGCGACTGAGCCACGGCATTCATCACGAAACGATGGCCCCGGTGGAAGTGGGACAGCGCCAACTCGTTGCGGGCATCCCACTGGATGGTGGGCTCGTACGAGGAGTTGTAGTCCGTATTCTCGTCGATCGTCTTGCTCCAGGTGTGGTGGGCCGTGACCGTGAAGCCGCGAGAGAACCGCTTCCTCAGTTGGACGATCATCGCGTGGTAGTAGGACCGGCCCCAACTGCCGTAGGCGTTGTCCTGATAGATCAGCGGATCGTGGAACCCGAAAATCGGTCGCCCGTCTTCGCGGGTCCCCGCTTCGTAGATGTTCAGGTCGAGCGGCCTGGTCAGGTGAATGCCACGATTGTAGTTGTAAGCCGCAGACAGGGAATACGTGCCCAGTTCGCGCTGGATCTCGAAGCTGCCCTGCAATGAGTACGGGTTCACGAAGTCGTCAACGACCCGGAATCCGACCTTGAGCGGGAATCCCGGTCCCGGAACGAGGCCTACGTGGCCCAGATCCTCTTCGGTCACTGTCCTCGTCCCGAGCACTCCCCGACTCTTCAGCGAACTGTAGATGGCTGCGGACGTGATCGGCTCACCGGTCGAGGGATTCACGACGCCGGGAGCCCCGGACAATGGAATGAAGAGCTGGTTGATCTGGGCGTCTTCGTTACCGAAGAGATCGTTCACATAAGCAATCTGGCCATCGATCCGTGAGTAGTAGACGCCGAATCCACCCCGAATGACGGTCTTGGAGTTCGGACTCCATGCGAAGCCCCCTCTTGGGCCGACATTGTTGTTGTCTCGGGGGAAACGGGTCTTCGGCTCGAGCTCGTAGCGAAGCCCGAGGGTCAGCAGGAACTCGGGGGTTATCCGAATCGCATCCTCGACGAAGAAATTCGTGCGGACGGCCCACCCGGTCCAGACCGGAACACCGAAGCCCTGCTGGTAGACCAGCGGCAGACCGAGTGCGAAAGCCTGGACAGACGAGATCGGCCTGTCAACGGAACTCGCAAGGTCGGTCCGACCGGAGGCGGTCAGGGAAGCCTTGAGCAGTGAGGAGAGGGGTGAGCCGGCAGCCTGGTCGATAATGGCGCTCAGCGGAACCCCCTCGCCGAAGATCAGTCGGCCACCCAGAAACGTTCCCACCTCCGCCCAGTCGCGAAGGGGATTGAAGTCGACGCCGAACTTGATCGTCTGCCGCCCTGTCAGCCGCATGAAATTCTGCCGGAACTGAAAGACTCGCTCCACGATCCGCGCGGGGAGGATCAGGTCCCGCCCGAAGAAGCCGAATCCGGTGATGTCGATCCCGGGGCCATGCGGATCGTTCGGATAGGTTCCGAAGTCGTGGTACCCGAGTGCGAGGCGGGATTCGCTGACCCATTTCGGGCTGATGACAAAGGTATCGCCGAGCGCGATGGCGAAGTCGTTGACGCTTTGGTTGTAGCCCCGACTCAGCCCCAGAAGGGCGCCGAAATTGCTGTTCTCCGAGTTCTGCTGGGTCGTGTTGGCCCGAAAGAACCCGGTGTGTCCGTCAGAAAAAGTGTAATCCAGGCGAGCGATGACCTGGTGACGCCGCTCGGCGAAGGGGAACACCCCACTGTTCGACTCGAACAGATCGACCACCCCGGGCGTGTTGGCGGGCACCAGCGCTGCCGAGAGTTGAGTGACGAGCGGCTGGAGCGCAGGAGGCGCACTGGCACCGAGGGTGTCCGCCAAGGCTTGCTGATGTGGCGGCAACTTGTACAGGAAGGATGGATCGTCGAGAAGCGGAACGATTTGCGACTCGTTGCGCACGAGCGACTCGTATCCACCGAAGTAGAAGGTCCGGTTCCGCCGAATCGGCCCGCCGACCGAGCCTCCGCTCTGGGTGCGGGTATAGGCGCTCTTGCCAGGGTCGAAGTAGTTTCGCGCCTGGAGCCTACGGTTCCTGACGACGCCGAAAGCGGTGCCGTGAACGTCGTTCGTACCGCTCTTCGTCACAACATTGACGGCCCCTCCCGGGGCGCTTCCCTGTTCCGTCGAGAACGAGTTCCGGTTGACCTGGAACTGCTGGACCGCTTCCTGGCTGATGGACGAGCGGATGGAGCCGGAATTGTAGAGATTGTCGAGACCATCGATCATGAAGGTATTGCCACGACCATTGGTTCCGCCGATCCCCAGCCCGGAAGTTGGGGTGGGAACGATGCGTCGGTCCTGGGCATTCGCGATATAGCGCGTGTCGACGACGCCCGGCGTCAGCAGCGCGAGATCCAGGTAGTCGCGACGATTGATGGGGAGATTCTCGATCCGCACCGACTCGATGTGATCGGACTGCTGGACACGTTCCGGCTCGATGGCGGATCGGGCGGCATCGGCTGAAACGACCACAGTGGCGTCGGCAGCAGCCACTGCAAGCTCAGGCGAAACGACGGCTGTCTCACCCACATGGACATCGAGCCCCTCGATCACAAACGGAGCGAAACTCGCAACAGCGAAGTGGAGGGTGTAGGTGCCGGGTTCCAGAAACGTGAAGACAAATCGACCCTCAGCCGACGATGTCGTGTGACGTTCCGTACCGCGGGCCTCGTCGACAGCCGTGACGGAGACGTCCGGAATCACGGCCATCGTCTCGTCATAGACAGTGCCCCGAATGCTGCCCGTATCAATCTGCGCGTGCGCGACTGGCAAGGGAAGACAGCAGATCGTCACGAACGTCAGAGTGCAACGGATCCAATCCAGCAGCGGGCTTTTCCAGAGTTCAGCCATTCGCTGGTCGCCAGTCTGGGCTAGTAGCATAATGCTAGTCTAGCCGACTGTCAGAATCGCCGGTTCGGAACTGTGGCACCCCCACCGGGGCTACCATTCTGTCGACGACACTTCCCCAGACTGCCGCACCAAGCAACCGAGACCGATCATCACCGTGGACACCCAGACTTGGGCCGAGGATATCGCCGTTGCCCGAACTCGACTGCAGGCCCATCTGCGTCCAACGCCGTTGGTTCGCTCGGAGTGCCTCAGCCGCGCAATCGGGCGAGATGTCTATCTCAAGCTCGAATCCCAGCAACCGGTCGGTGCGTTCAAGGTTCGTCCGGCACTGAACAGCATGCTCTCGGATCTCGAGGGGTGCCGTTCGCGAGGGGTCGTAACCAATTCTTCCGGGAACTTCGCGCAAGCAGTGGCATTCGCGGCCTCGACGCTGGGCATCGACGCCTCAATCGTGATGATGGAGGGTGCCTCGCAGTTCAAGCGCGACAGAACAAGATCCTTCGGAGGGACCGTGGTGCTTTGCGAGAACACGTTCGAGTCCCGATCGCAGACCACCGACCGGATTCAGGCCGAGACGGGACGTATTCTGCTCCACCCCTTCGATTCCCGCGAGAGCATCGCAGGGAACGGAACGCTGGGCCTGGAAATCCTCAACCAGCTCAAGGGCGAGTTCACACTCTTCGTGCCGGTCAGCGGCGGTGGCCTGATTGCGGGCAGCGCACTCGCCATCAAGGCGACGCGTCCGGCCTGCCGAATCTACGGTGTACAGGCGTGCGCAAATCCCGCAATGAAGCGCTCGCTCCAAGCAGGGCGGCCCGTTAGCACCACTCCTGCAGCCTCGATTGCAGACGCACTATCCGTCCCGAAGCCCGGAAGAAACACGTTTCCGATCATTCGCCGCCTCGTCCAGGACGTGCTGCTGATCAGCGAGGAACACATGCGATCGGCAATCCGAACGCTCGCGGTCGAGCAGAAACTCGTGGTCGAGGCCGGAGGAGCCGTATCGGTTGCGGCAGCGCTGCGACACCCGGACAGGCTCCGCAACGAGCCGGTCGTGTGCGTGATCAGCGGCGGTAACATCGATCCGATTGAGTTCAGGCAGTTGCTTCGCGGGCGGTCCTAGCCGACCGCGGCCCCCAATCGTATCGACTTGGCATGTGAAGCCTCAAGCAAGCACTCTCGGAATCTAAGGCACTCATAATCCTCAGGTTGGAACTCAGCTGCCTCTTTCTTGGCGAGAGGAATTAACTTGAGTGCCTTGCTATGGCACCCTGATGGCGGGACAAGCTCGTGCTGGACCTCCTGATCGCCAAACTCCAGTCCACCACCTGCTTCTGCCACCGCTTGAGGCGTCGGCAGATCGCCCGCATCCAGGAGGTGGTGCGGACGTTGGCCAAGCTCCGTCGCACCGAACTGGGCCACATCCTCTGCACTCCCCTCCGCGGCCAGACCCCGCAAGGCCAGCCTCGCATGCGACGGGCCCTGCGCCTGCTGGAGGTTCTGCGGCATCCTGCGCCTGGCCCCCAAGCGGGGCGGAGAGCGACCCCGTCAGCAGCCCCTAGGCCCGCTCCGCATCCCGCCCTAGCGGAGCCCTCCGCTGCCTGCTCCCCCTGCAGTTGTCCTGCGTCACCGACACTCAGGATGTGGCGCTGGGGAACGAATTCGTGGCACTCGACCACCCGCTCGGCTGTCGCTGCCCGTGCAGTCCCCCTCGGCGCTGTTTCCTGCGCGACCGGCAGGGGCGCACGCTGGGCTGTCTGCGATTCGATTTCGCGGCCCCGCTGCTGGTTTGCCGCGATCAGTGGCTCGGCTGGCAGGATCAGAAGGACCACGAACCATTGCACTTCGTGGTCCGCAAAGCCCGCTGGCTGCGGTGGCCCTGGGTCCCGGTCCCGACTCGGGCCCGTCACGCGCCGGGGCGGGTGGCCCGCCAGTTACCTCAAGCTGGGCAGCGGGAGCATGGCACCAGAGCGGGCGATATCGTCTATGGCCGCGGCTCCCGCTCCTTCGCTTTGCTGCACGCCGACTTCCGCCAGTCCTGTTTCGAGTCCGACCGCAGCGAGACCGTCGTTGCCTTCGCACCGCCACGGCAGGATCTGGACACCCACTGCACGCTGACGGCGCTGGCCCGACTGGGCGCGAACCCCAGCGAGGCGGTCTTCCACTCGGCTCCAGATGGGCACGGCCGACCCGCTGTATGGACCCGTTTCCGCCGACACTGCACCGGGTCGGACACGAGCTGGAAGGCCAGTTCATGCAACAGGCACAGACCCTGCGAAAGGGATTGCCATGCCCGTTGGATGGCATCGCGAAGAACCGCCCGGGGTGCCGACCGCAACGCTCCTATCCGCGCCGGTCGCGCCAGCCCAAAACCAAGTGGAGGAACCGCCTGGCGACCAGCCTAGCGTCCTGACAGCACCGTCGCCGACGCTCAACCCGGGATTTCCTTAAGTCAATCCGCCCTTGCCACCGGGTCAATGCCATTGCCTCGGCCCCCCTCGATGCGATGACCCTTCCGATCATTCCGACATCCCGGCCGAACGAATCTGGGAAACCGCCGGGACACTCCAGAATTCAATACCGGACGGACAGAGACCGCAGAAGTGGCAGACTGTGGTTCGTGGGGACAGCGGCTACTGGACCGGCCAGATGAGGGAGAGGTTGGAGCGGTGCCCTCAGGATGACCTGTTTCGGATCATGAGGGAGGCGCGTGCACGGCGGGACTGTGGCGAGCCTCCTGCCAGTGTTCTGTTCCTCCCAAGTGTACGGGTAGCTTCTGAGCGGGGTGACGCGAAAGTTCGAATCACAGTCGCCGATATCAGCCGCACACGTACGGCCGCTTGCCCGCGAATTACTGTGTTACGGAACACTGGGCAAACGAAGGAGGATTGCGCCAGCCCACTTTCGCCGCACCATGTAATCCGATCAGCATGTCCGCAGCTCGCCGAGTTCAAGCAGTCTCGTTGACTCCGTCCGATTGGAATCACCGGGATGGGACAGGAAGGCGTCGACCCGAATACCAGGGCGATCTGGCGGTGGCCAGCGAACTTCTTGCCGCGGTCGCTGGTAGGCGTCAGGATTTCGGGCGAGAAAGGCTGGAGGCGGTCCTTCTGGCCCCTTCCAGCGTCTCGGGTTGAAACGCTCATGCATGCAGACATACACGGAGCCGCCCAAGGCATGATAAACAGTTGCTAGTGTTCTGTCACTGTCGAATTTGCGGGTAGGGCTTGGGTCGGTGCAGCGTGAACGGCGAAATACCAGCTGCCGATAACAGTTGTACGTCCGCTGCCGTTGACTCCAAGATCAACCTGTGACGGAACACTAGAGCCATGGGAAGCTCACCGACACCAGCCCGCATCAGATCGAAACCCGGCCCCTTGGCAGACCCGATTCCCAGCCTCCAGCGTAACGGGGAGGCAGCTGCCCGCTCCCATTGTGGTCGAAATTCCCGTGCTGTCAGGAACTGCCTCGCCCTACGGCAGGTCCGCTCCGAAGGCACCGATGATCGTCCTGTTCGTCCCGTCCGGAACGTCCCCGTGACGGAACGTGGTATCGAAGATGTTGTTGCGGTGATCGTTCGTGAACTCGTAGCGCCCCATTACCCCCAGCGGCCCGTCCGGCGAGCGGCCCACGAAGGTGAACTCATACAATATCGGCCGCGCCGCAGCCCGCGCGACCGTTGAGTCCCGGTAGTCGATCTGCACTGGACGCTGCCTCCTTAGGACATCGTCGTTGCCAGTGAACCAGTTGTCGACATCAGTGCTAGACCAGCCCAGCTTGTGGTCGTTGGGAGTGTTGGTATCCACGGCGCTGTTGACCGAGAACTCGATCTTTCCAAACGTTATCCGGCGGACCTCCTTGCCGTCGTGATAAAGGTACTTGCCCGTGCCAGTGCGCAGGTCGGTCAACACGGTCTTCACCCCGCCGCCGACCATCGCTCCTCCCCTTGGATCTGAGGCCCAAGTGGCGGGCGCACTCCCGTCGTCGGGGTACCACTGCACCTCGACTCTCACGGTGCCTTGATAGTCGACGAAGCGGCCCTTGGGGTCCGTAGACGCTGGGTTCGTCATGATGCCCACGTAGGCGAACGTCTTGCCCGTGTATGTCGCCCGTCCGCCGGCCGGCAGTTGCGAGCGGCTGCTCGCCGTCGACACCGGAAGCGGACTGTAGGCAAACGAATCCACCTCATGGTGCTGCCACCTCTTCGCCCGCAGCGCATTCTTGGCGTACCTCATCCGCCAGCCCCCGAACCGAGTGTAGTTCGTGCTGCGGACAGCGGCCATGACCGTCCACTGCGGCTGGTTGAAGATCCTTGACGGCGACTTGTTCCAGATCTGCCGGTTCACCCCGTTGCCATCGAGGAGCTCTCCATTGCCTCCATAGGCCTGCAGAAACGACTTCTCCGTGCCCCTGTCCGTGATCGTGAAGAGCCCGGGCCCGGCCGGGTCAAAGGCCGACTCGAGCGCCTCCGGAGAACTCAGCGCTTCCAGCACGCGGTCGTAGACCTCCACCGCCGGCGACGCATCCTTGGTCGCGGCAATGTGCGGAACGGTCCAACGTCCCCCGCCTGCCTGGACGGGGCCGTGGATCCTGTCCCAGGGAAGCTGATCCAGGGTATCATTGAAGGTACTACCGGTGATCCGTTTGGCGCGCGTGGTGGGGTTGGCGTCGGTCCGGACATCCCAAAACAGGCCCATGGTGAGCTGGAACGGCAGGAAGCCCCACACCTCTTGCACCCCCTTGCCCGGCCCGATGCTGCCGGAATCGCAGCAGAGACCACCGATCTGCACCAGCCTGGCAATCTTGTCGCGATCTTGTTGGATAGCCTCCCGAACATGCTGGACCCAAGTCTTGGGACTCTCGATGGTGAACTCTGTACCCTCTCTGGCAAGCAGGTCCGCCAAGGGGATCGGCACGTCCAGCCTGCTATCCCCAAGGTACGAGAAGGGCGGTTCCTTTGTCTTGTCGGCCATGCGGAACACTGTGCTGCCGCCACCGACCCAGAAGCCCGCTTTGAGTCTCGTTACCTGTTCGGCGGTCATGGGATTGTCAGGGTCGTCATAGTACCAGTCCCATTCCTGGGGCTTGGCCGTGAGGCGACCGTTAGCGAGGACTGTCAGGGTTGTGTCGCTCAACTGGGCGCTAACCTGCATGCCGTCATCGACCAACGGACGCCGCACCCGCACCGGCTCGTCCGCCACCCATTCAGCCCCGAAGCCCCCCGCCAGGTACCAAATACCCTCCGTGTCCGCTCCCAGCGACCACACCCCAACCACCTCGCTGCCCGCTCCCGGCGCACTGTTCCCCCCCAGCAGCCGCCCTTCGAACCTCGCGTCCACCATTTGCGGCCGGTACACCCCCGCCCGCCGCCCGAAGTCCACCGTTGCGTCCTTGCTCGCCTCATTCCAGATGCCCTGCCGGTTCATCTTCCCCCTCGGCAGCACGATGCTGTCCACCTCCCCGAACAGGTACTCCCACGGCTCCCCTCCCTCCGTCGCCAACTCCGTGATCAGCCCGTCCACCATCGACGTCGTGAAGTTCACACTCAACTCGATGTCCCCGCTGTACTGCTTCTCCGCTCCGCTCACCGCCAGGGTCCGACCTTCGTACCGCGCCGTTCCTGCCGTCTGCACGTACCTCGTCCGCACCGTCTCCCCCGTCACCCCGAACGCGAACGCTCCCCGCTCCCCCTTCTGCGGACTCGAGTCGAAGTCATACTCCAGATTCCCCAGCGGGTTCGACCGCACCTTCCGCGTGATCGTCCCGAAGCGCGTGTTCCCGTGCTCCCCGTACGTCACCGTCGATTCCGTCTCCGCCGCCGCGAAGATCTTCGCCGCACTGTTCGCCGCCGCCGAACCCTTCAGCAGCTCCTCGTCTCCCAGCGCCCTCTCCAGCGCCTCCGCGCTCCCCAAAGCCTCGATCAGGTCGTCGATCGCTCCCAGCGCGTCGTCGTCGTCCGGCCGCCGCGTGGCGTACTTGCCCTTGACCTTGCCCGTCCCGAACACCGATTCCAGCACCCCCTTCACGTTCGTCCGCGCGTTGTTCGCACTCTCCGTCCCCCACTGCCGACCCACTTGCGTGTCCCGCTGCGAGTCCGTGTCGAACACGTATAACACCGCTTCGATCTTCGCCCGAATCTCCATCAGCTTCCCCCGCGCCTCCGCCACGAAGTTCTTCCCCTTCCTCTGCGACACCCCGTCCCCCAACAGGTCCCCGAATGGGTAGTTCTCCCCCGCCACCACCAACGCCGTCCGCGCCTCGTTGGCCTCCGTCTTCCGGTCGTCCTGCAGGATCGAAGGAAACGCGCTCACCCCGTCTGTCTTGAAACGCGTCGGGTTCCGCACCGCCACGTTGTCCAGCCGCGTCCCCATCAGCGCCCCGTCCTGCATCACCACCCGGTACCACCCCGACGTTTCCGTCTCAATGTCCCCCATCCCGTCCTTCCCCAGTTGCGCTCCGTCCACGACGTAGCCGTTGCCGTCCTCCCGCTTCACCGCCTGCAGGCCCCTCGTCCCCTGCACCTCCATCGTTATCGGCACGTACTCCGCCATCCACGCCCCGTCCACCCGGCTCAGCCTGTACACGTTCCCGGTCCCCGCCATGTGCTGCCCCCCGCTCAGGAACACCTCCCCGTCCAGCGTCCAGCTCCCGTCCTCCTGCCTCACGATCGTCACCATCGTCCCGCTCGTGCCCAGCGCCACCGTTGTCGTCGGCGCTTCGTACCTCCCCATCCACATCCCGTCCTCCCTCATCACCAGCGTGTACCGGTTCCCGTTCTCCGACGTCACCGGCGTCACCCCGGTCTCCACCTGCATCTCCCCCAGCCAGTAGCTGCCGTCCTCCGCCCGCACCAAAGTCACCGTGCCGCCGACTGTGCCCAACTGCACCTCCACCCGCATCGGGTTGTACGTCGCCGTCCAGGTCCCCCCACCATCACTCGTCAGCGTGTACGTGTTCCAGGCGGTCGTGATCTGCCCCCCCTCGCTCAGCCTCTCCGTCTCCCCCGTCACCAGGTTCACCACATTCCAGCTCCCGTCCTCCGCCCGCGTCGCCACCAGTGTCAGACCCGTGCCCCCCACCGTCACCGTCCCCTTCCCCGGCACGTACGTCGCCGTCCACATCCCGTCTTTCCCCATCGCCAGCGTGTACTCACCGCCGTTGGCCGCCGTCCACGTGCCGCCGCTCATCAACGGCTCTCCACCCACCGTGTAGGTCCCGTCCTCGTTCTTCACGATCGTCACCGTCGTCCCGCTCGTGCCCAACTCCAGCATCGTCTCCGACGCCTGATAATGCGCCATCCACATCCCGTCCTCCCCCATTACCAGCGTGTACACGTTCCCATTCGCCGACGTGTGCTTCGTGACCCCACTTTCTACCGCCATCTCGCCCAGTATGTAGCTCCCGTCCTCGCCCTTCACGAGCTTCACGGTCTCCTCCAGGCTCCCCAGCTTGACCTCCACCTCGTGCGCGTCGTACCGCGCTCTCCACGTCCCTTCCTCCAGCAGCAGCGTGTACACGTTGCCGCTCTTGCTCTTCACCGTCTTCCCGCTCTCGAACGCCTCCCCGTTCAATGTGAATTCCCCATTCTCCGTGGTCATCAGTGTGACCTTCTCTCCACTCGCCCCCAGCGCCACCTCCACCGGCTGCGCCTGGAAACGCGCCGGTGCCGGCGTCATGGGTGCCCTTACCTGCGGCTCATCGCCTGCACAGGCGGCCAAGCCCACCATGAGAAGCGCCAGGAGGAAGAAAATCTCCCCTCCCCGAATTTCATTGCACTGCGATTTATGTTGATTAGCGTGCTTCACTTTCTTCCCTACCTTGCCTTCCGGCCAGCACCCTTGCTCCCCAGTTACCTGACCCACCGAAGCCGCCAACTTCCGGTCACAAATCCTATCGGCGTTACCAAAAACACGTAATACCTCCGCTACAGCACAGTTCAATAAACGTGGAAGATTCCGATTGAGGTCCCAAGTCTGCCGACCTGAACCTCGCCTTTTCTCGCAGCGGGCCCGAGGACAGGACACGCGAGCAGCACACGGCGACATTAACTCGCACGGACAAGGGAGCCCGCCACAAGAAGAAGCCCGTTGCAAACCGCGGTCCACCAGCGGGGAGGAATGCGTTTGAAGTTAGCGGATGAGTTGACTGGCAGGATACAACATGCGTGTTGGGGCTGTCAAGGCTACGGTCCGAGGTGGGACCGTCCAGGGGGCAAGCCGGTTCAGATGCCGGCAGCGATAAGGTCGGTACGTGAGACCTCATGCGGGGTACGCTAGCCAAGCACCTTTAGCGAGCGTTGGTGAAGCAACTTCAACTTCCATCCACGAGCATGAAGGAGTCTTACTGATGGACCTGGCCAAAGACTACCTCAATTTCCCAATCCCCACTACGGTGCCTTAAGTTGACGATCGCTCGGCGCTCGATGAGGTCCCTGCGAGCCGGGAAATAGACGGGTCACACCGTTCCTCAGGCTGCGTTGTAGCGACATGACATGCCACGCTGACGTCAGCTGGTGGATAGGGAACAGCTCCGGGCTCGGTTGCGGCGAATCAACAGGTAGCACTACGGGCCCGTACCCGAGACCAACCCGCTGCTGGCGGTGCCGTTCGGCTCGGGGCTCTCGTGCGGGCTATTTGCCATCGGCCCGCTCTAGAACTCGTACCGGACCATGATCTCAATTCGTCGCGGTTGCCCGAACGGCTGGGCGACCCGCCCAAACTGCGTGGAGCCGATCAACGTGTCTTCCGCCAGAAACGTCGGGTGATTGAGGATGTTCTGGACCCGCGCACCCACCCTTGCCAGGTGGCTTTCCCGGATGCGAATCGCCTTGCTCAAGGAGACGTCCAACTGGAACACGCTGGGCCCGGAAAACAGGCGGCGCTGGAGTGTACCGACCTCGCCAGGGCCGGGATGATGGAAGGTCTGCCCCAGGAACGGTTCCGTTCCATCCACGGCAACTCCCCTGTTGTCCCGGGGATTGATCGCGCCGGCGGCAATGCTGTACGGCCCGTCGTCGGTCATCCGAAACCGCACGATGTGCTCCAGTTGGCGCTTGGTCAGGGAAGTGGATGCAGTGTTCTGGCGGGAGCGTGCTACACGGTTCAGGGTGCCCCGCCGGGATACAACCGAGAACGGTGAGCCACTTTGCCATGTCAGTATTGAGGCTACGGTCCACCCGGCCCTGAGGCGGTCCCGTTTGCGGAAGGGCAAGGCCCAAACGGCATTGGCGTTGAACACATGGTTGACATCGAAAGTCGCCCGGGCCCGTTCCAGTGAAGGCTGCCGGATGTCCAGGAACGGGTCAAAGCGAACATCCGTGCCACTCGAGTCCGTCAGCACTTTCGAGAACGAGTAGTTCGCCTGAAACTGCAATCCCGCAGAGGCGCGTCGCCGAACCTCTAGCTGCAAGGCGTGGTAGCTGGAATTCGAGTAGTTCGTGACCATGTCCGCTACGAATGCACTCTGGTTGGGGCGAAACCGCACTTGGTCGCCGACGATGTCGTTCGTAACGTAGATTCGGGCAAGCTCCCCGACGGATCCTGTTCGGATTCGATCCTGGATGACCGGGGCCCCCAGGAATCCGCCGTTCGGCAGCAACGGAAACACCTGCAGTTCCTGGCTTCCCTCAATCGCGGGGTTGAAGAAGGGCTCGAAAACGCCGCTGGCCTCCAACGCCAGAAATCCGTTGTTCCGGGCGCGAATCACATCGTCGACGAAGCCGTTCTCGCGGACAAGAAGCTGGTTATAGTCAAAGGCACGGATCAGCTTGGTCCCCTTGTTTCCCAGATAGCGCGCCTCGACGATGGTCTGCCATCCCACGTCCCGCTGCAGGCCGAAGTTCCACTGCTGTACGTAGGGCGAGCGCAGCTTCGGGTCAATGCCGAAGACAGCAGCAAACGGGTCGATTGCCTGATTCTGACTGACCCGGCGCGGAACGGCATAGTCCGGGACTTCAACGGCCACCGGACCGTCGGCGAGAAACGAGTCCAGGTTCTGAAGCACCGAGAGGCCTTGGAGTCCGCTATTGGCGAATGCTGCGTTGTCAGCGGCCTGTATGATCTCGTCGACCACGTAATTGATGCTGTAGCCAGCCCTCAACGCTGTCTTCCCGTCCCCGAAGACGTCCCAGGCCAGCCCGACGTTGGGAGCGAAGTTGTTGGGGTCGGATCTCCACAGGGGGCGGCCGGCCGCACGACCCGCGAAATCAAGTTGGGCATCAGACAGCAGCGTCTGGATCAGGGTTGGGTGCTCCCGCACAGGCAGGAGCATCAATCCATCGCGCTCGTCGAGCCGACCCTGATACTGCCATCGAACCCCGACATTCACGGTCACCCGGGGATCCAGCCGGAAACTGTCCTGCCCGTAACCGGCGATCATGTCGTATCGGTAATGTCGCCGTCTGCCCTGACCCGGCACGAATCCGGAGTACTGGTGGCGCACATTGAAGCTCTGTTCAGCCGATGAAATGATGCCCGCGAGCGTGGCCTGCAGGCTTTGGGCGGTCTCCAGGTCGTCCGCCGAGATGCCGCCCGGGAAAAAGAAGCCAGGCAGCTGGTAGAGGCTCTGGTCACCCGTTCCAAGAGAAAGCTCGGGCAAGGTGCCGGCATCGTTGAAGGCATCGATGCGGACCTGCTGCGCATCGACACCGAAGCGAAGCGTATGGCGCCCGAACTGGACCGTCGAATCGTTGCGGTAGTTATACGTGTCCGTGTCGCGACCCTGGCCCAGGAAGTTCACTTCAGGGTTGGAGAAGATCATTCCTGTCAGGAGGTAGTCCTCTGGTGGATCGCTGTTCCGGAACTCGCCATCCGCGAGGTTGAATCCGATTCGGACTTCATTGGTCCAGTTTGGATTTGGAGTGGTTCGCCAACCAGCGGACAGGAAGTTGGAGCGAATCACGTCCCGAACGGGTGGGGGCTTGTCGTATGACACACCCGCGTCCGGCCTGTCATTGTGTTCCCGGGTATACTTGAAGGTGACGCTCAACGAGTCCCGCGAGGTGACGTTCCAGTCGGCTCGAGTTGTCAAACCGTCGCGATCTCTACTGTCTCGCGTCAGGTACCGGTAACCCGCTGTGTTGAGCTGACGGTCACTCGTGCTATCGCCCACATCGAAGTTATTGAGTTCGGTGGGGTCCGGGATTCTTGCGATCACCTTGGCCATTTCTGGATCGGCTGCCAGGCCGTGAATGTCAAGCACGTCGATCTGTCGCAAGACACCATCCAGGTCGATGTAGCTGAAGGTGCCGCGGGCAGCATCGGGCGTTAGGATAGTTCGGTTTACCAACGCTTGGCGACGATCTCGCAGGGACTCGAAATTGGCGAAAAAGAACACGCGGTCCCGCACCACAGGTCCTCCAACGGATCCGCCGAACTGGTTGATGCTCAAGTCGGGATTCTCCAGGCCCTGCCGGTTGGAGAACCACGGTGCCGCCGCAAGCTTGTCGTTCCGGTGGTGCCAGTATCCGTTGCCGTGAACCTCCGAACCGCCGGATTTCGTCGCGATGCTGATGTGCGAAGCCCCCGCACCAACCGCGGGAGAACCGTTCTGCGAGGTCACGGAGAATTCCGCCACCTGATCCATCAGGGTCCGACTCGCAAGGTAGTCGAGGGCGTTCCTCCGGATGTAGTTGTCCTGGACATTGATTCCGTCAATCGTCACGCCTGAGAACGAGGTTCGCTGGCCGTTGATCGTTGTCGGACCCGCCCCGTTGAAACCCACACCGGCCTGCAGTCGGACGAACGTCAGGGGATCCCGGCCAATAAGGGGCAAGTCCTTGATCTGTTCCTCGGTGACCACGGACAAGACCTCGGCATTCGTCGTTTGCACCTGAGTAACACCCCCGTCAACAACCACGGTCTCGGTGGCTACGCCGATCTCCAGCCGGACCGGCGGAACGGACGTCTCGCGGGCAACATCAACCTTGACGCTCCGCACGGTATGACGGCGAAATCCTTCGGCCGAGACTTCGATGGTGTACAAACCTGGTGCCAAAGCGCCCGCGACGAACACACCCAGCGCACTCGTAACGAGACCGGACGCAGATCCTGTGGTCTCGCTCCGCACAACCACTTCAGCGCCCGGCACGGCGGCGCCGCTGGGATCCAGCACAGTTCCCGACAAGCGGCCTGTCGCTGACTGCGCTGGTAACTTCAAAGCACTCAGCGCCACCACCAGAATGGCCAGAGACACGACCCTTATTCTCGTCTGCACCTTCTCAGGCTATCACTCACTCCCGGGCAACTTCCCTGCTTTCAAACAAGTCCGAAAATGGAGGCGAACACCAAGGACGGCGGTGGCAGCGTACCCCCGATCGGGGAGCCGGAAGGGATCGGCTACGCCGGCCCCAAGAGGTGACCGGCGAGAAGGTACACGGCCGGAGGCACGATGACCAAGCCCACGATGTCCAGAACGACACCGGCCCGGAACATCTGCGGCATGGTTACCCAACCACTGGAGAAGATAATCGCGTTCGGCGGCGTAGCCACCGGCATGGTGAAAGCGAACGAGGCTGTTACCGCCATCGGTACCAGCAGCAGGTACGGATGAACAGCCACCTCGGACGCCATCGCCGCCACTGCTGGAGACAGCATCAGGATTGCTGCCACGTTCGATGTCGTTTCGGTCATGGCGGTGGTCAACACGCAAATCGCAATCACCAGGCACCATCCGGGAGCCCCTTTCAACACCCCCAGCAAGGAGCCGATCCAGGCCGCGAGCCCGCTATCCGTAATGGTTCCCGCCAGGGCGAAACCGCCGCCCAAAAGGAACACGATCCCCCAAGGGATGGCGCGCGCAGCGCCCTTCCAGTGCAGGAGTCGACCCGTTCCCTGCTGTCCGGGCTGTCCCGACGGCAGGATGAAAAGCAGGACGGCCAAAGCGACAGCAACAGTCGAGTCGTGAACCGCACCGGGCTCGGGTAGAACCCCGGACCAGCCGGGCAACTGAAACGCCCCGATCACGAGTGGCGATCGGAATGTCCACAGCAGGCCCGTCGCTCCAGCCACGGTCAGGACCCGCCTTTCCGGAGTGGACATCGGACCGAGCGCCTCAAGCTCCTTCCGAATAACCGACTGGCTTCCCCGGAACCGGATGGACGACAAGGGGATCGAGGTCCCGAACCGACACAGGTACAGCCAAGCCACCGGGAGGAAGATGACGACGATCGGAATGCAGAGCCTGGACCAGTCGGCAAAGCTGATGGTGCGCTTGTCTGACAAGGATTCGGCAGCGAAACCGAGAAACGCTACGTTGGTCGGGGAGCCGACGATGGTTCCGACCCCACCGATGCTGGCGGAATAGGCGATCCCGAGAAGAAGGACGCAGCCGAATGAGTCCCGAGCCATCCGTGAAGACTCATCGGCGGACAGTCTGTCACGGCCACGGATCTCTGCCGATCTCGCGAACTGGTTCACAACCGCCATGGCCATGGGAAGGAGCATCATGGTGGTAGCGGTGTTCGAGATCCACATCGACAGGGTGGCGGAGGTAATCATGAAGCCGAGGACGATTCGTCTCGGCTGGGATCCAAACAGAGAGATCGCGTTCAGGGCGATACGCCTGTGAAGGTTCCAAGCCTCCATCGCGTAGGCGATGATGAAGCCGCCGATGAACAGGAAGACCAGGTGATTACCGTAATGGGCGGAGATTTCCGGGCTGCTGGACACGCCGAGCAGCGGAAACAGCACGAGTGGCACCAGCCCGGTAACCCCGATGTTCACCGCCTCGCTAACCCACCAGCAGATCATCAGCGCCGTCACAGCCGCCGTCTTCTGCGCTTCGGGACTCAAGCCAGCCAGTGCCGGCAGCAGCAGGATCGCAATGAATGCGACGAGCCCCGTTACCAGACCCGTCGTCTGGCGCCTGAATCCCGCGATGCCCGACATAATGCGGACGCCCCCTCTCCAGAGCAGGTTGGAAGCCTTAGGCCTAGGCCAGAGACGTCAAAGGAAGGCCCCAGAAGGTGGTAGCGCTACGGGGATTCGAACCCCGATTTGAGCCTTGAGAGGGCCCTGTCCTAACCCTTAGACGATAGCGCCATTGCTGCAGCCATTGTAACAGGTGCCGTAACTGCCCAAGTACTTTCTTATGAGACGCAGACAGTGAATGTCGAAGAGGGGTGGCTCTGGCGAAGGCGTTGACGGCCGAGTGGGGGAGTGCGTGCATCCGGTTTCGCAGGACGGCGCGAAATCGGGCTATCGGTGTTCCGAGGCCCCGCCGAAGACCGCATCGAGGGTTGGCGCATCCAGCACGGCGTCCAGCCAGCGGTCGAGCTGCTCGATGCTAGCAGCGGTAATGTGCGCCCGCACCCCGTCGGGGAGTGGACCGAAGCGGCGCTTGAGCAGCCGGACCAAGGTTTTGGACATGCCCTCAGCGATACCTGCGGCCTTGCCTCGTTTTTCGCCTCTAGCTTCGCCTCTAGCTTCGCCTCTAGCTTCGCCCTGTTTAAGCCAAGCTTGGGCTGCAGTTCCCATCAGTGCCTCCACGGCTTCCGGCTCCTTGCCCACCCGCCTGAGCGCAGCTTCCAGACGCTCCGGCGACAGGCTCAATTTCTCTGCTATGTACTTTAGCACGTAAAGCCCCAATTCGCTATCGTCAATGCTGTTCGCCATCGTGTCGGCTTCCCTGTCGGTGACCTTCTTCTTGGCGAACACCAGGACCAGCGCGAGCAGCACGCCGGCCACGTCCGCCCGGCTCGAGAGGTTGTCCGGGGCCCTCTCGGGCAGGCGGTGGAGGATGTACGCCCCGAGGTTGCGGGCGAGGTGCTCGAGCCCCTCCGGGGTGTCGATCATCGCCGTGATTGAGAGGGGCACGTTCCAGGGCCCGGAGCCGTGGAAGAAGACCATGGGGATGATCAGGGACAGCCGCCCGGGCTCCCGATCCCCGCTCTCGATCTCCGCGATCCAGAGCCGCAGGATGTAGCGCCACAGTTGCAGGGGAGTGCGGGCATCGGGCTGCGACTTGTGCTCGAGGAGCACGTAGATCCGGGCGGAGTCGCCGTCCTTCATCCGCACGCGGAAGATGGCATCGGCCTGGGTGGCCCGGCCTTCGCCGTCAATGGCGGTGCCCTCGATGTGCTCGGGCGGATGGTCCGGGTCGAGCCGTTCGGTGACCTCGGGCGGCAGGTAGTCGGCGAGCAGCACGGCAGCGCGTCCGGGGTCTGCGACGAGCAGACGGAACAGGGAGTCGTGAGGCTTGGCGAGCGGGGGCATGGGGATTTCTGGACAGATGCAGGCTACGCCGGTCGCCGACCCACTGGCGGAGACGGTGGCCGCGAGAGTGGATGGGGGTTCACAGCCGGAACCGTCGGCCGGATCGCCTCCAGCCGGTTGGCGGCGGTCGGCTCCTTGCTGGCAACCTGCGGGTCGATGAAAAGGCGCAACACGATTTATCTTGCCAAAGGAGCCGCCTCCTTGTCCAGAGCAGGACTGGGGTCCGAGGGTCTTCCCGGGTGGAGCCTGGCCTGAGGGGCACGATCACACCGCCGCAGCGCTCGCAGCGCCGCCAGGCGGTCCGGGCCCTGTGCGGATCGGAGCCGCGTTCGGAGCTTTCACTGGCGATACGACTTGTGCATGGCAGTTGCTCCGCTGCGTCGACAGTGAATCCGTCTCCCTATCAGGTGCCTTTTCTGGTGCAACCGGCAGCTTCTGCTCGGCCTGCCTCTGGGCGTTCTCCGCATCCAGGTGCACCCGATGTGACTTGCTCTCGGTGCATTCCCCCTGGATGGACCGGCCCCGCTCCGGCGCGTCCTGAACGCTGGGGCTGGCCCGCCACGGCCTGGAGGTCCGGAAACTACCCAATGCTACGGCTTGTCCGCCAAAAAGTTGGGTGCCGGTCCGCCTGCTGATCGTTGTCCGGCATGCAGAGTACCTAGGCATTTACCAGGCTCCCCGAATCCCCCCGGTTGGCCGTCGGTCAGCCTCGGCACCAGAACTGCAGGCACCTGTCGTTGCCGGGACCGGCCGGATATGGGGGTCTGATCCTGTTCCTGTGTCCTGGACTGTCGCCCGGACCGGCGTGGAAGGCCCGCTCGTGGGGGCCGGACAGATTACCTCGCCGCCAGCGCCGCAAGTGCATACGCAGCAAGGTTGATCCGCCAGGTAGGGCAACCTGCACAGTCATGTCGGTGTCTCGGCCGGGCGCTGGGGCGTCAGCGGCCGGTCCAGCACCCGCTGTGGCCGGGACAGATTCTGGGGGCTGACGCCCTGTCGAACTCCGGCCCGGCAGCGGATGCATGAAATCTCCCCATGAGGTTGGGCAGGCAAGGTTGCCCGGCAGGTGACGGACGCAGATTAGGTTCTGCATGGGGTTCAGCCGGCCCTCTGACAGGATGGGTCAGCGTTACTCGCGAGGTAACTACCCAGGTTCTCGGCCTGAGTTCGCATTTTTAGCAGGGCTTGTGTTGTGACCTGCGCATCGTGCGGCGCGTGGCGGAGACCGGCTGCCGTCGCAGGCCGTCTACTGCCCGCTGGGCGGGAGGCTCGGGGCTAGGCCCACCCGCTTCAGCAGGGCCGCCGGCCCCTCGATCAGGGTCTCGATCGGCTTCAGCCCCTGCTTGCGCGCCGTCGACAGCACACTGCGCAGCGTGACGAACTCCCGCGCCCCTTGCAGCGAACGGAACCCTCCCGAGATCTTCATCAGCAGCTTCATCATGCGCAAGTCCCGCTCCCCCAAGTTGTTCGTGAACGGCACACTCAAATCGAACAGGAAATGCAACACCCAGGCGCGTCTCCGTTCCAGCCGCAAGGCCAGATTATGGCCGGGCCGACGTTTCGGGCGGCCCCGCCGGCCGGTCGGCAACGGCGGCAGCCCGCTGTGATAGTCCAGGGCCTCCTGCACCAACTCGTCGTAGCGGCTCTCCATCCGCTTCAACATCTGGGGCGCCACCACCCCGCCCCGTTTGCGGGCCCGCTCCGCCACCCGCCTGGCCGCCCGCAGAAAACGCTGCATCCGCCCAGCCCAGGCTTCCCCGTCGATCTTCACCAAGGCCTCTAACTCGCGCAAATGATGGGCGTTGCACAGTGCGTGCAGCACATCCGGCACTTGGAAGTAGGGAGCCCAGTGATCGTGCACCAAGATCCCTCGCAGCCCCGCCAACACCCCGCCCCGCTTCTCACTGATGCGGTAGTAGGTCAGCAGCTGATGGCTCAGTACATGCAGCCACTGTCCCCGTCCCGCCACCCGGAAACCGGTCTCGTCGAGGTGCTTCACCCCGGGGCAACCGATGAGGTGCTCCCGGATCCGCTCGACGAAGGGCTCCCAGGCCTCGGCCGCCCGGCGGCGCAGGTTGTTCAGGGTGCCGGGGCACAGGCTCACACCGCACAGGTCCCGCAGGATCTGGGTCAGCCGCTCCTCGGGCACGAAGTGAGCGTTCTGCAAGTAGATCGCCGTGGCCGCCAGGCGCGGCCCGTACTGCACCGGGGCCGTCACGTCCTCCGGAAAGGCGGCCTGGGTTGAGAGCCCGCAGCGCCGGCAGCGACAGGCCAACGCTCGATGCTCGGTCACTTCCGGCTTGGGTTCCGGGAGATCAAAGACCTGCCGCCGCTTCGCCTCCCCGTCCACATCCGCCCGCCTCAGGGCCTTGCCGCACCGGCCGCAGGCTTGCGGAAAGTGCTCCTGAATCCGGTCCGGGTTGTCCGTCTGGCGCAGCGTCGTGCCCCGGTGCCCTTTCTGACCCCCGCTGCGCCGGCCGGTGCGCCGCCGCTGGCTGCGGGTCCGCTGGCTGGCCGGCGGTTTCGCCAGCCCATCGCTCGACGGGGGTTTCCCGCTGTTGCTGCTGTTCAGGCCCAAGCTCCGCCGCGACTGCTGCCCTTCCTCCTGCGCGGCCTCCAACTGCTGCATCAACTGCTTTCGCTCAGCCTGCCACTGGCCTTCTTTCGCTTGCCACTGCTTTCGCTCGGCTTGCCACTGGCCTTCTTTCGCTTGCCACTGGGAGTTCTCCGCCTGCAAGCGGGTGACTTCGGCTTGCAACTGACCGAGCTTGGCCTGCAGACGAGTCCTCTCCGCCTGCCAGTGCAGCAGACGGGACTTGCTCTTGGTGCGCTGCCCCTGCATGTCCCGGCTTCGGCTCCGGCTTGGCCTGAGGCTGCGGCTGGCTCGCTACGGCCTCGACTTCCGGAAAGGACTTCATCCTACGCCTTCTCCGCCCATAAGTCAAGCGCCCCTCCCCCCGCTGATCCTTCTCCGGGACCCAAAGTACCTGGGCAGTTACCTCGCGAGGATGAATGGGATTGGTGCGGCCCGGACGGCGATGCATGCCTTGCGCTGTAGGTCACCGGGAGCAAACCCCGCCGTTGCCGCACCCGTGCAACGGGCAAGTCGAAACTCCCTTCCGTTTCTTGACGACTGAACCGTCATGCATCGCCGCGCAATCTTGGCGAAATCGCATGGTGCAGGCGGCCGGGGCAGCGATGGCAGCAGGCGAATCGGCACACTGGCAATCAGAGTTCCCGCGACTGGCCGAAGAACTCGTTTGCCCAGCGGCCAGCCCGGAATCTTGCAACAGGTGCACAGTCAACACCTGCACCAAGGACCGCACCGCCTGGTCACAGGCCCACACACCCGTGTCCTGCGATGAACCAATACCGCCAATTCGGAAGCGAACCGCTCCGATCTGGATACCCGACACTGACTGCGTTTCGGCTCCAAGTCACGGGATCCCTGCTCCTATCGCATCTTGGGAGACGTCCGCCGAACGCGGTGACTGCCATAATGGCTGATCGGCCGTAGGGGCCGGTCAGGCAGTGCGGCTGCTTCATCGAACCATATTCCGGGAAGTGGCTGTGGCGTCACTTGTCGGCACCTTCCTCTTTACTCTCGTCCTGTTCCTACAACGCGTGGAGCCGGTGATGGAGTTGATGGTCGGGCATAGAGCGCCTGCCTTCGACTCAATCCTGCTCTTCCTGCTGACGGTACCGCAAGCCCTTCCCTTCACCGTTCCGATGGGGGTACTGACCGGGATTCTAGTCGGGCTTG
This sequence comes from Bryobacterales bacterium, assembly GCA_965205085.1. Lineage (GTDB taxonomy): Bacteria > Acidobacteriota > Terriglobia > Bryobacterales > UBA6623 > VXMF01. The sequence continues at coordinate 1,341,389 of OZ242039.1, forward strand.
GACGTCTGTCGGGAGACAACGAGATTCTGGCCATGCGCGCCTGCGGAGTGTCGGCACGGTCAATGCTCCGGCCACTGGCCACCTTGGCGACGATCGGGCTTGCCGTGTGCGCAGTCACCACAATCTGGCTCACACCTTGGTCACTGCGCGAGCAAGTCCGCATCGCCGAGTCGTTGCGGATCCGGCTGGCAGGCTCGGAGGTCATGCCCCGCGTCTTCATTGAGGACTACCCCGACCAGGTGATCTGGGTTCAGGACGTCCTGCCGGGAGCAGGCATCCGCTGGAAGGGCGTGTTCATGGCCGACATGCGCCCGCCGGCCGTACGCGGGTCGCTCAACGGATTCAATGCGTCCGTGGACGGGCCGCGTATCACGATCGCATCGGAGGCCTTTGTCCTTCCCCGCCCAGAGCAGGACAGGGTTCAGATTCGCTTTCCGATGACTTCTACCTACGAACAGTCGAGCGACCCCGAGCAATTCCTGGCGTTCCGCTCGGAAGAAGCCGACCAGATTCTCCAGGCGCGACCGCGACGCTTCGACGCGCAGGCGCAACGCTACGACGCGATCAGCACTCCGGCCTTGGCTCGCGAAGCGGCCAGATCAGGCAACCCGGAGGCTGCAGTACTGCTTCACGAGCGGTTCTCCAGACCGTTCGCATGCTGGGTGCTACCGCTGGTAGGGTTCCCGATTGCGGTATCGATTCGGCAGGCCGGACGTTCGGCAGGCATCTTCATCGCCATGATTCTATGCTTCGCCTACTGGATGGTCTCACTGGCTGGAACTGCCTTTGCAGAACAGTTCGTCGTAGGCCCTGGAATCGCGGCGTGGCTGGCAAACGGGTCCTTCGCGATTACCGGATTACTGCTGCTGCGCGGCATCAACGCCCCTGCCAAACACGACTGGAGTGCGATCATCGGCGGACATCTGTCCGTCGCCTTGAAGACGGTCTCAAGCATCGGACGCGTGCGACGGCGCCAGCAGGGCGGCAGACAGGGCGTTTCGCCAACCGATCCAGGCGACCTGCTGATACCGGTGGTGGACCGCTACATGATCCGAACGTTCCTGTTCTATCTCGTGGTTTTCCTGACCACTTTTGTGGCTATCTGGTACATATTCAGCTTCTTCGAGCTCCTCAACGACATGCTGACGCGGGACAAAGCCGGCAGATTCGTTCCCTACCTGTACTACCTAACCCCATTCCTCATCTACAATACGACCCCACTCGCTGTCCTCGTGGCAACCCTGGTCTGCTTCGGAATCCTCGTGCGGCAGAACGAGATCATGGCGTTCCGCACCTGCGGAGTGAGCCTTTACCGGCTCTCCCTGCCGGTCCTGCTCGTCGCTGCGATGCTGGGAACCGGGCTCTTCGCTCTTGAGGAGTCCTATCTGCCTGAAGCGAATCGCCGCCAAGATGCGCTGCGGGACGAAATCAAGGGCCGCCCTCCCCGCACCTACCTGCGCCCCGACCGGCAATGGACTTTCGGACTGCAGGATCGGATATTCTATCACCGCGCCTTCGACTCTCGAAGCAAGGTCTTCTCCGGCCTTACGGTGTACGACCTACGCTCGGAGCCGTTCGAGCTCCACCGGCAGATCCAGGCCGAACACGCCCGCTGGGACCAGGCCAATGACGTCTGGGTGTTCGAGAACGGGTGGGTGCGAAACCTGGATGGAATCCGTACAGAACGATTCGAGACATTCGACTCCCGGACGTTCCGCGACATTCAGGAACCGCCGGACTACTTCCTGAAGCGGGACCGCAACGACCAGCAGATGAACATGGCCCAGCTGCAGGCGTACATAGTGGATCTCACGCAGAGCGGGTTCGACACCGTCCGACTGCAGGTGCGACTGTACAAGAAGCTGGCTTTCCCCCTGTTCGCGTTCTCCATGGCCCTGCTCGCGATACCGTTCGCCATGCGAACGGAGGGCCGCAGCACGATGTGGCCGGTATGCTTCGGACTGGGCCTTACCGTGGCGTACTATGCGTCGAACGCACTGGCGGAACAACTGGGACGAGCCGGCCAGCTCCAGCCGCTCATGGCCGCTTGGGCCCCTAGTTTGCTGTTCACGATCGGCGGGGCCTACATGATGCTGCGAACCCGGACGTAGAGCGTCCGCAAATGCTCAGGCCCGCGGCACGAAGCGAACGCACATTGGATTGGGCACCGTGACGACCTGTCCCGACGGGGCCATGTCTCCGGACTCGGGATCAATGCGGAAGACGCGTACGTCATCTGTCCGCTGGTTCGCTACCAGAAGGAAGCGGCCGTCAGGCGAAAGCTTGAAGTTTCGGGGCCAATCCCCTCCGGTCGGGACCCTGTAGATGGGGTCGAGTTGACCCGTATCGGGATCGATCGCGAATACCGCAATGGTGTTGCTGCCACGATTCGAGCCATACAAGAACCTGCCGTTCGGATGCACCAGCACTTCCGCCGTGGTGTTGGCGGGGCCGTCGTAGTCGTCAGGTAACGTACTGCTGGTCTGAATAGGGGAGAGCCCACCGGTTTCCTCGTCGAACACCAGGAAGGTTACCGTCGAGAGCAGTTCGTTGATCACGTACGCCCAGCGACCATTCGGGTGGAATGTCATGTGCCGCGGTCCGGACCCCGGTTCCATGCGCAGTTGGGGATCCGGGGTCCGTTCGAGTTGGGCGGTAGCGGTATCAACGGCGTACCTCACGAGTTCGTCTGTGCCCAGGTCGGGCACGATGACGTAACGGCCGTCGGGCGTGAAGTTCGCCGAATGGGGATGTGGCGCTGTCTGCCGCTCCGAATGAACACTCGAGCCATCGTGGAGCAGGTCGGAAACCAGGGAGCCCAACCGTCCGTCAGGCTCCAGGCTGAGGGACACTGTGTTGCCGTCCCTGTAGTTCACTGCCACCAGCGCGGTCGCAGGGCCGTTGACAGCCACGTGCGAAGCACCGCGCCCTGCCGTGGGAATACGGTTGAGTTCCGTGAGATCGCCCGTAGTCTGATCGATCGTGTAGGCAGCGGCAAACCCCTCCTGCACGGTACCTTCCCGGGCCTCGCGGCCCACTGCGTACAAGACCTCGCCTCCGGGATGCAGCGCGAGGAAACCCGGACGACCCACCTGGGCTGCTTGGCGGGGCTCCCCAAGACGCCCCGATGCGGCGTCGAACTCGGCAACGAAAATATGGTCGGCTCCAGTGCCGAAGAAAACCCAGTGTGTCACGGACTCCGTCTCCCGATTGCAACCGAGGAGCACTCCCAAAGCGATGACCGAGACCCCGGTCAGGCACAAACTACGCCTCATTAATGAACCTCCCTCGTTCAATCCGCCGATCAGTCCGGCACCGCAAACGTGAAAATCGCATGACCGGCCGCGATCGTGACATACTGCCTTCCATCGACTTCATAAGTGATGGGCGAGGCGGCAATCTGTCCGCCCAGATACCGTTCCCAAAGTAGTTCTCCGGACGTCGCGTCCAGGGCATAGAAGTACCCTTCCCTGCTGCCCGAGAACAGGACATTGCTAGCTGTGGTAAGCAGACCGGAGTCCGTCACATCGGTCATCGAGAATTCCCAAACCTTCTCGCCCGTCAACGGATTGAGGGCCCGGACGGCACCATAGCCGTCGTCCGGAGTGAACTTCATGAATCGGCGCCGACTGGTGGACGACACCGGACCTCGTGGCGCTCCGCCCAGATATCGTGTCCCGGGCTCGTACTCCTGGTCCCACTTGAAGTAGACCGAGTAATACCCTTCCCAGACCGACAAGTAGAACAGGTTGGTGATAGGGCTGAAGGACGGTGCATACCAGTTTGTGCCGCCCTGCACGCCGGGCCATGTCGTAGTGCCCTCACTGCTGGGGCCGCGCCCGGGGATCTTGATCGGACGCCCGTCCTCGTCGAGGCCGGCGGCCCAAGTCTGCTTGACGAAAGGCTTGCCGAGCAGAAACTCCCCGGTGACCCGGTCGAGAACATAGAAGAATCCGTTCCGGTTCCCCCAGAGCATCAGCTTGCGACGCGTACCGTCCCATTCCATGTCCGCGAGGACCGGAATCTGGACGGCGTCCCAGTCCCACTCGTCATGCGGAGTGAACTGGAAGTGCCACTGGAGCTTGCCGGTATCGGCATGGAGCGCGACGACAGAATCGGTGTACAGGTTATCGCCCGGCCGCACGTCGGGATTCCAGTCCGGGCCGGGGTTTCCAACGCCCCAGTACGTCAGGTTCAAATCAGGGTCGTATGAACCGGTTAGCCAGATCGATCCTCCACCGGTCTTCCAGGCATCGTTCTCCCACGTCTCGTGGCCGGGCTCGCCCGGGCCGGGAATGGTATAGAAACGCCACGCTTCGTCGCCAGTCGCCGCATCGTAAGCTGCCAGATAACCGCGTATGCCGAATTCTCCGCCCGCAGTTCCGACGATGACCTTGTCGTTGATAACCAACGGCGCAACGGTAATGGAGTAGCCTTTCTCGTAGTCCTCCACGACAGTCGTTTCCCAAACCTTCCTGCCTGTCCTGGCGTCCACGGCGAGCAGGTGGGCATCCAGCGTGCCCCAGTACAAGGTGTCGCCGAGGATCGCGGCTCCCCGATTCACCCTTCCGCAGCAAGGATAGATGCGGGACGGAAGCTCGTGCTCGTATACCCAGAACTCCCGGCCAGTCCGGGGATCGACCGCCACGAGCTTGTTGGGAGGCTCGGTGAGGTACATCACGCCGTCGACAACCAGGGGCGTTGACTGGAACTTGTCGGTCGAGGCCGCCTGATAGACCCACTCCAGTTCGAGGTCGCCCACATTCGATCGGTCGATACCTTCCAGTCCGCTGTGGTGCTGGCTTAGGTAGGTGCCGTTGTAGGTCAACCAGTTGTGCGGCTCGCTGGCTGCCCGCTCCAAGCGGATTTGGTCCACCTGCGCTGACAGGTTGCACACCGCAAGCATCGCGACAATCCCAAACCGCATTGCAGCCATAGGATACTCGATAGCGCCAGCGGCCACCATACAATGGGACGTCGATGCGTGCCGTCATCCAGCGGGTCAGCAGTGCGAGCGTAGCGGTGAGTGGCCGACCGGTGGCCAGCATAGGTCGGGGGCTGTTGGTCCTGCTCGGCGTTGGCCAAGAGGATTCGGTCGACGACGCAAGGTACCTGGCCTTGAAGACGGCTGGGCTGCGGGTGTTCGAAGGACCCGACGGGCGCATGACGCGGTCCGCCCAGGACTTGTCCGGAGAGGTGCTCGCCGTGCCCCAATTCACCCTCTACGGCGACGTGCGCAGAGGACTTCGACCGAGCTTCGACACAGCAGCCGCACCGGATCCGGCCGAGGCACTTTTCAGCGAATACGTGGCTCTGCTGCGGGCCGAGGGTCTCGCAGTCGCAGTCGGCATCTTTCGGGCGAAGATGCGGGTGGAGTTGGTGAATGACGGTCCGGTGACGATCCTGCTGGATTCCACCAAGCTGTTCTGACAGGCCCATTCATGCTTCCTAGCAGCTTCACCCCACCCGAGTCCGGCTTCGGCCGATCCCTAGTCGGCACGAGGCCAAGCACATTCTCCTTCCCGAATCACCCAGTTTCGGAAGCTTCGACAGAGGCATGGCCGGAAAAGTCCTCAGCCCTCGAAAATGCGGATACAGAATACTGGACCGGCCCCGCTCTGGCGCGTCCTGAACGCTGCGGCTGGCCCGCCACGGCCTGGAGGTCCGGAAACTACCCAATGCTACGGCTTGTCCGCCGAAGAGTTGGGTGCCGGTCCGCCTGCTGATCGTTGTCCGGCATCCAGAGTACCTAGGCAGTTACTCATAACCCAAGAGAGAGACTGTCTCCCTCGTTGAATCCGTCGATCTGTGGTGGTTTCCCGAACATCGCGGGAATCGTTCCCAGATACTAACCGGACCCGCACCGTCGCACCAAGCTTCTCCGCCACCTCTAAGGTTGCGGAGGGGTCGCTCAGACCTGTGCGACTCCTTGACTGGCTGGCATCCGCAAAGATGAGTCACGTTCAGGTTTCCGTCGTTGGCCTTTCGTTCTCAACAGTCGGAACCGATCATGTCTGACCAACCGTCCGGTGGTCTTGGACGAAGCCACGCTCAACTAATGAGCACGCATGATGACCGTGGGCTCCGCGGTCCAGCAGTTGATCCCACGGGAGGTTCCACTGATGGCTTTGGCACAATCGCTCTCCCAGTTGTACGGCGGTGTGGACCCCGCAGAAGTCCAGCGGACCTATGCCCATGTGTTGGTACCAGGCGAAACCATCGAGTACGCATGCAAGACCATCCGGGATCTATTCATCGTCACGGACCGGCGAATCCTGAACGTCGACAAGCAAGGCCTAACCGGTTCGAAAAAGAACTACGACAGCATCGCGTTTAACAAGGTCGGCCGTTTCGCCGTCGAGTTCGGCGGTACCTTGGGCTTGGTAACCGTGCGGATCTGGGCGTCGGGTGCAGGCGGCGATAAGCTGGAGGTGCAGTTCCACAAGTCGGCCAACGGAGAAGGAATCCAGAAGGTCCTCGCAACCAAGATTCTCTGACTGTAGTTACCTCATTTGCGGTGCTCTGCCGGGTTCGGCGGCTCAGACGGCAGGTGGGGTGCTTGGGCTCGTGCTGTGGCACATTCGAGGGCGGGTTGGTCGCTCGCTGCGGGCCGCGAAACCCCGGGTGGCGTTACTCGCCATACGTTCGGTCGCACGAGAGATCCTCCAACCCGAGAGCAGACACTCGAGTTGGGGTAGGGGCATGCGCGCGCAATCAAGGTTGGCCTGCAGTTCCAGCCGCTCATGGCTCCGTAGCCGCTCCACGCAGCGGTCCGCAGAAAACGCAAGTGCAGTCCGGCTGGCCTACAACAACGCACCCTTCCAGAGTTGGGCTGCGAATGTCCCCGCAGGAAGAACGCTGATGTTATCACTCGTCCGCCAAGCTTCCGATTCCAGGCAAACAACAATACGACGCTCGATTCCGGGGTGTTCCGTGGCCAGTGTCCGAAGGCCCTTCAGATGATGTGTTGAGATCTTGGTCACTGCCTTGGCCTCGATCGCAACTTGCATGTTCCCGGCCAAAAAATCGACTTCAATACCGCTTGGCAGCCGCCAGTGTGACAGTTCCAGGTCGACTCTGCTGTAGCTGAGGTAGCTGGAGAGTTCGTGAAAGACCCAGTTCTCGAACGCCTGACCGTATTGCGACGATCCGGCCTCAACAGTCCCGCGCTTCGCCAATCGATTCACCACACCGACATCGGCAAAATAGAACTTGGGAGCGCCGATTACCCTGCGTTTGACGCGCTTGCGATAGGCAGACAGCCATTGTCCGATCAGCGTATCTTCCAGAATTCCGAAGTAAGCCTTGGCTGTGGGTGTCGAGACGCCACAATCTCGGGCGATGTTCGAGAAATTCACGAAGGAGCCGTCGCTAAGCGCTGCGGAGTCAAGGAACCCCGAGAAACCGGGAAGGCTGCGAACGAGACCCTCGGCCAGGATCTCCTGTCTGAGGTAGTCACCGAGATAGGCGTCGAGAAGTCGCCGGTACTGATTCGATTCGTAGATGCGAGGCAGGTAGCCATGGTTGAGCATTCTGTCCAGGTCGAAATCGCTGCCAAGTTCCCCTGCTGTCACTCCCCGCAGCTCGTAGCGCAGAGCACGCCCGCCAAGCAGATTGGCGGCACCGCGGCGCACACGCCTGGCACTCGAACCGCAGAGGGCAAAGCTGATTCCCCGATTCTCGATCAGCCAGTGGACCTCGTCGAGCAGTGCCGGGACTTTCTGAACCTCGTCGATGACCACCTGCTGCCCGGCGCGCGGAGGGTTTTCTTCAATCTCTAGACGCAGGAGTTCAGGGCGCGTTGAGTATCGCCGAAAGACATCGCCCTTCAGCAAGTCGATCCAGCGGCCATCCGGATAAGCCCGTCGAAGCAAGGTGCTCTTGCCGGTTTGGCGAGGTCCCCAGAGGAAGAACGTCTCGCTTCCCGATTGTGGGAGCACCAGCTTCCGATGAAACATCCACTTTAATTTATCATGACAATTTCAGGTGCTGGTATTCCCTTGCAGCGATAGTGGAGGCTGAGAAGAGGGTTCTTCCAGTGAGATGATGAGTTCGCGGCAGATATCGGACAATTGGGAGGACGACGTTCAATCTCCATCTCGAAACCCACTCGAGCCTCAACCACCACCTCGGCCTCTTACGGTCGACCCAGAGCGAACGGTCCGGGGGCCGGAACGCGAGCCAGCCTGCACGTCCATCGGACGGGTCGTGCAACAGGTCTCGTCCCGATGGTTAGACCTGAACTCGGTAATTGGACCCCGGGCAGCCGCAACGACCGCTCCTGGGGGCCTGAGCAGAATCTGGGCTCAACGCACGGCGGCGAATGCCCCGGTGACTTGCTCTACCTACCTCCACGAAGACTCGCAGCGATGACTGGAGCCCCCAGCGGTTGGCGGAGCGTCTCAAGGCACCGTATCGGACCAATGCCCGCATCAGGTGGTCAGTCTAAGGGCTTCGCGTGCCCGACAGAGTGTTTACCTCGCCCCCTTGCAACGAGGCGTTCCTCATCGCTGAGCAGCCGGTTGAAGGTGGCTCCGAAGCCGTCGGTCTGACGATAGGCATACCCCTGCCACGGATCGCGGCCTCGCACTCGAGGATCCCCACTGGAGTCCAATGATGACTCTAGCCTTGCCCAGAGCCGTTCCCGAATTTCCATGTAAGTCGGATCGTCGGCAAGGTTTCGGACTTGGTGGGGATCAGCGTTGCAATCGTAGAGCTCCTCGAGGGGCCGCTTTCCGAAGCTGAGTTCGAACACCCGGGGAAAGTTACGACGGGTTTCCGGGCGCAGCATGAAGTCCTTGAACGGTCCGTCGTCAATGTCCCCGTGCGGAGCCTTGTTGGATGAAATGAACTCCGGCCCTCCGGTCGGCCAGCGGTCCGGTTCGAAGTTGCGAATGTAGAGGTAGTCGTGGGTCCGAATCGCCCTCATGGGGTATGTCCAGCCATCCGGCCGGCACCAAGTGTGCCTCTCCATCGCGGTGATGACATGATCCCTGTCCGAGGCCACGCGTCCCTCGCCCGCATCGGTGAGCAGTGGGATCAGGCTGCGACCGTCGTGTATCGCGTTCGGTTCCAGCCCAGCGGCTTCCAGAAACGTGGGAGCGAAATCGATATGGCTGACCAAGTCATCCACCCGTCGCCCGCCGGGGACCCTATCTCCCCAGCGCACGGCGGTGGGCATGCGGGTGCCGCCATCGTAGAGGGTAGCCTTGGTGCGGCTGAACGGCATGCCATTGTCGGAAGTGACCACGACCAGTGTATTGTCCAGTTCTCCAATCTCCTCGAGAGCGGCCAGCATTCGCCCCAAATGGCGATCGAAGTGCTCAATCTCGTAGTAGTAGTCGAGGAGTTCCGACCGCACCTCGAGGGAATCTGGGAGGTAAGGCGGAACAATTACGCTGGCAGGGTCCAGCCCACTCCGCCGCCCGATCCCAGTCTCGTAGTCCCGGTGCGGCTCGGTCGCCCCGAAAAAGAAGAAGAACGGCGCGCCTGCAGGTCGAGCGGAGAGAAAATCCCGGAAGTTGGCTGCATAGTCCCGGACGTCGATTCCGTGAGGTGGATCCGGTTCGAGACGGGCCGCGAACTCGGTTCCTAGCGGGTGCCGTGTAAGCCCGCCAGCCACCAGGGGCCCATCCCTTGCCTACGAAACCGGTGTGATACCCGGCGTCCTCCAGCAGATGGGGGAAGAGAGGGTATTCTGCAGGCAGCGTTCCGTAAAGGACCCCCGCCTCACCGACGCGCCAGATCGGACGCCCCGTCAGCAGCGCCGACCGTGATGGTGTGCAGGAGGGGCAGGCCGTGAACGAATGGGTTAGTGCAACTCCTTCGCGAGCCACTCGATCAAAGGCCGGAGTTCGAACGACCGGATCACCGAGCGCGGACGCATGTGGGAAGGATTGGTCATCGGAATAGGCCAACAGGATGTTGGGAGGTCGCCCGGCCCGCTTCGCCTCGCAACCCTTCATTCCTGCCGCCAGCGATCCGGCGAGCCAATCCCTTCGGCTGATCGTTGTCACTGCGCTACTGCTGTCCTGTGAGGTTACGGTATCACGGCTGCACGAGGATCGAATCTCTGCTTCTTGCCCCTTCGGAACTGCGCCCGGGAAGCCGGTCCATCGCTGCCGGGTAAGGATAGTGAAGCCCGAGAAGATCCTGGACAACGCGCTCATAGCCCAGGGCAACCTCACGTTCGATACAGCACCGCCAGTCCTCGATCGGCTTGATTGACTTGATGGTGTAGGAGCCGAGAAGGGCCGCCCGGGAAGCCATCGACCGGTTCTGCTGGCCGGCGTGCCAGACCAAGCGCGGTTAGAGCACGCTTAACTGTCCACCACACCATAGGCTAGTGCAGAGCGCCACTCGACCGGACGCAGACGGGGGGAGGGGGGCCGCCGTGCGGCTTGGCACCGAAAGCCACCAGCATCTCCCGCTCCTCCCGCAGCAGCCGCCACGCATTGCGGTGCAAGACAACAAATCCTTGGACCGGCAAATAGGGTTGGGTGTAGCCACCCGGCCGAGGGGAGCTCAGCTGCTGGGCGGTGGTGACCAAGCAGAAGCCACCTTCATTTCGCGTCGTAGTTCCCACGCTGGAGGGGCGCAGCCGTGCAACGGTCTACGCTAGGCAAGCGGCTGAAGCGATCAGCCCGACTTCGTTGCGATGTGCGACAAGGCAGGAATCCAAATCACACGTATGAGATTCGTACGTGCCCGATGGCCACGGCATCCACGTTCTCGATAATCGTCCTACTGAACTTCCGTGCGGTAGCGTTTTCGCCCGCCTAGATGCTGTGTACTCCGTTGTTCCCGGTTCATGTCAACGTTGAGCAAGGCGTAAGCTCGCGCACAAAGGCTTCAAGAGAAGTTCAGCAACAGGGTGGGAAACGAGTCCGTAACGGCATGGACTCGCGGGACAGGCACCACATCGACACCGGCAGCCAGCTCTGCATCGCCGCCTGCTGATGTTTCGTTGCGAACAGATCACGTGCAACGTTATAGCAAAGCCGTCACAACTCTAATCCTTGAACAATCGTAAACAGGTCTGTAGACGCTGTAAGATGATGCCGTCCAACAACCAGAAAAGTACAGGTCTCGCGTCCGAACACAATCCGATATCATAAAGTTGGTAACGGCCCGTCCTGTCGGCTGACCGACGCGTCAGATATGCTCGAGTGGGGCCGAAAGTCTCGAACGATCGTAACTACCCAGGTTCTCGGCCTGAGGTCGCATTTTTAGCAGGGCTTGTGTTGTGACGTGCGCACCGTGCGGCGCGTGGCGGAGACCGGCTGCCGTCGCAGGCCGTCTACTGCCCGCTGGGCGGGAGGCTCGGGGCCAAGCCCACCCGCGCAAGCAGGGCCGCCGGCCCCTCGAGCAGGGTCTCGATCGGCTTCAGCCCCTGCTTGCGCGCCGTCGACAGCACACTGCGCAGCGTGACGAACTCCCGCGCCCCCAAGTTGTTCGTGAACGGCACACTCAAATCGAACAGGAAATGCAACACCCAGGCGCGTCTCCGTTCCAGCCGCAAGGCCAGATTATGGCCGGGCCGACGTTTCGGGCGGCCCCGCCGGCCGGTCGGCAACGGCGGCAGCCCGCTGTGATAGTCCAGGGCCTCCTGCACCAACTCGTCATAGCGGCTCTCCATCCGCTCCAACAGCTGGGGCGGCACCACCCCGCCCCGTTTGCGGGCCCACTCCGCCACCCGCCTGGCCGCCCGCAGAAAACGCTGCATCCGCCCGGCCCAGGCTTCCCCGTCGATCTTCACCAGGGCCTCTAACTCGCGCAAATGATGGGCGTTGCACAGTGCGTGCAGCCCATCCGGCACTTGGAAGTAGGGAGCCCAGTGATCGTGCACCAAGATCCCTCGCAGCCCCGCCAACACCCCGCCCCGCTTCTCACTGATGCGGTAGTAGGTCAGCAGCTGATTGCTCAGTCCATGCAGCCACTGTCCCCGTCCCGCCACCCGGAAACCGGTCTCGTCGAGGTGCTTCACCCCGGGGCAACCGATGAGGTGCTCCCGGATCCGCTCGACGAAGGGCTCCCAGGCCTCGGCCGCCCGGCGGCGCAGGTTGTTCAGGGTGCCGGGGCACAGGCTCACACCGCACAGGTCCCGCAGGAGCTGGGTCAGCCGCTCCTCGGGCAGGAAGTGGGCGTTCTGCAAGTAGATCGCCGTGGCCGCCAGGCGCGGCCCGTACTGGACCGGGGCCGTCACGTCCTCCGGAAAGGCGGCCCGGGTCGAGAGCCCGCAGCGCCGGCAGCGACAGGCCAACGCCCGATGCTCGGTCACTTCCGGCTTGGGTTCCGGGAGATCAAAGACCTGCCGCCGCTTCGCCTCCCCGTCCACATCCGCCCGCCTCAGGGCCTTGCCGCACCCGCGGCAGGCTTGCGGAAAGTGCTCCTGAATCCGGTCCGGGTTGTCCGTCTGGTGCAGCGTCGTGCCCCGGTGCCCTTTCTGACCCCCGCTGCGCCGGCCGGTGCGCCGTCGCTGGCTGCGGGTCCGCTGGCTGGCCGGTGGTTTCGCGGGCCCATCGCTCGACGGGGGTTTCCCGCTGTTGCTGCTGTTCAGGCCCAAGCTCCGCCGCGACTGCTGCCCTTCCTCCTGCGCGGCCTCCAACTGCTGGGTCAACTGCTTTCGCTCGGCCTGCCACTGGGCGTCCTTCGCTTGCAAGCGGGAGTTCTCCGTCTGCAACTGGGTGGTTTTCGCCTGCCAGCGGGTGAGTTCGGCTTGCAAGTGGCCGAGCTTGGCCTGCAGACGAGTGCTCTCCGCCTGCCAGTGCAGCAGTCGGGACTTGCTCTTGGTGCGCTGCCCCTGCATGACCCGGCCTCGGCTCCGGCTTGGCCTGAGCCTGCGGCTGGCTCGCTACGGCCTCGACTTCCGGAAAGGACTTCATCCTACGCCTTCTCCGCCCATAAGTCAAGCGCCCCTCCCCCTCCTGATCCTTCTCCGGGACCCAAAGTACCTGGGCAGTTACGATTAAACTGTCAATTTCGGATCTTATAGTAGCTTAGCGAAAAACCCGATTCGTTCAGCATCCGCAGTACCGATAAGAAGGCCTCGGTCAAGAAACCGGTTTCCCTTTTTCACAGGAAGTCTCGGGTAGCAAGACGCAGCCATGACAGGCCGCTAAGTTGCTATTATCGCTACCCTGACCGGAACTCTCGATGCAGACCGGATCACTTGAGCACCATTGCATCCGGTGAATTGCCCGCGCAATCATCGTTTTCAGCCGATCGGGTCTGCCTTGTCTAACGAGTCCACCGAGAGTCCCTTCCGAATCACCAGAAGCGGTGTAGATAAGCACTCCCTGCATAGGCCGGTCACAATCACCTGACCCGCAATAGACCCGCTCTCTAAGTGCCGCACTCCCATATCCGCAGTCGAAGCTCAACTGGCTGATCAAGGCATGTGCAAATGTATGTAACAACACATATTCGGGACTGATATCGAGACCTTCCAAACCCCGCTCACTTCGGTCCCTGTCATAATGTCTCTTGAGTTTGTTGACACGGCCGACCACAAGCGGATCATTGCTCCATTCTCTCACTCGATGTGCAGATAGGGCCAAGAAGATACCCTCCCCATAAACAACCGACGCAGGGAGCCACCGTAGCGACTGATCCTCTTTGATTGGAAGGCCCTCCGCTGCACCATTAACCTGCGCAGGAACAAGTCTCGAAAATCCAATGAGCACTCTAGTCTCCCGGAGCTTCTTCACTAGGCAAACGTTCTCCAGCATCTCGGCTAAATCGCCTCCATACAATGTCAAATCGCCGACCTCGACCATCAGATCTGTGGTGTCTCCCCCTCGCCCGGTCCGAAAGGCATCGTACTCTTGTCGTCGGAACTCCTCTTCAGATTCGAGTTTTCTTCCTTCACTTGATGCTGTTCCCTCCAACTTTCGCTGAGCGGCTTCACGAAGCTCGTCACAATCGACCTTCAGAACTGCCGCCACTGCCTTACATTCGGAAGATCGGATGTATCTTCCGCTGTCACCATCTCCAACCAGTATATCCCAGACATGAGGTTTCTCGAGCATTCGGTTGATAGTACGACTCTTGCCCTCCCCCCATAGAGGAAGGTATATGGATGAAACTGTCTGCGGAAAATAGACATTAGATGCACCACGTTGCACCACCCGAAGAAACTCACCACACAACCCCGCACCAGTACCGGTCTTACCAAGCCAAGGCATGCATCCAGAGCAGTCATACCCCATTTGGTGTAGCGCTCCACCAGAGTGAGGGCTAAAGTTAAACGTGTCTCTCATTGTCCTAGACTGCCCGCAGCTACATGTCACACTGATCCCGGTCAATCCTCCGGAGAGCCGTCCCGGAAGGAGACGTAATGTGTGAGTTTGATCCCACGAACCTCCCCTGTGAACCCAATGCATGAATGGAAAATCCTCGATATGTCCTCTAGGGCAGACAGCTACAAATCTACTTGGAATCATGAACAGTCGCTTTTGTTCTGGCAGGGACCTACAACCACTGCCTGCACTAGAGCCGCCAATCAGAGGATCCTGACCTAAACACCTAGTACGCGGGGAGTATAGTTCCAACTTCTTCATCAAACGACAGCGCGGACAATAGTGCCAGCGCGGGAAACGGATGAACGGAATAAACTGGTTGGGGTACTCGACACCGAGCTCCGGCTCTCTGTGCTCCGGTGGAAGCCTAAAATGGTTCATTCCGAGTCGCAATTGAAGGCGCTCTTCCCGTACTAACCAGTCTGCAGGACAGATTTCTTTGGCAAGAGGCCACTCGTCCAGTCCTGCGGTCATCAGTGACTCGTCGCCGCGAAAGTCGACTAAGGCACCAACGCCAAACGGATATATAAGCTGTGCCCTTCTGATCGGTTTACTATTTGGCATAATTGAACAGTTGAATCCTGCTTGAACCCTATTCGTTCCCTCGATTACAACGATACTGATTCGCCGTAGCCGTTTCGCAATAAACGGGCTGCGCAATCAGCATCCACATTCCGCATAGAAGTCGGAGTCTGAAATGGCCAGTCCTCCCATTCTAAGTGCTGCTGGGTCCCGGCCGGATACATCAATGGCATTTCTGCATCCGGACGGCCGAAATCACCATAGCGCGGCGGAGGGGACAGGCACCATTTGTTTATGATCTCATCAAACAGTTTACTAGTCCCGGGCCATTCCTCGGGGTCAGCATACAGTACTCTATTACGAATAATCTCCCTGATCCGCTGGACCATCTGTGGGTCTGGAGGGTTGATTGGCCGACCTCTAAGTTCATCCCCACCGAGGAACCGTGATAGTATAACGATTAGAGCATGCAGTGCTCGCTCTACCACGGGCGTAGCGAAAGCGGTAACGCTCGTCGGCTCAACGTGCTTGTAGATGCTTTGATGATAGGTGCGAAAGTGTTCATAGTGGGATCGGTCCCGTGGCTTGAAAGGGTTGTAGTTCGTTACTACGATCCCTGGACGTTCGATGTCCCGGCCAATTCTGCTTGATGCCTGAATATACTCGGACGTCGTCTTAGGTTGGCCAGTGATCGTCATCAGACCTAGACGTGGGACATCAAGTCCAACCTGAATCATGTTAGTTGCAAAGCAGACATCGACGACTGCCGATTCTCCAGTCCCATCGTATGTAGTGAATAACTGCTGCAGAATACTCGGCACTTCGCTACTTTGAATCCTACTCGTCAACTCCACCGCTTTCCTGACGAAACGCGGGTGATTCGTGGTGTTTGCGTCGTCAGGACATAGGTGTGACCTCAGACCCAACCGAGACCACATAGCGGAGAGAAATTCTCTTATGTCGGCACGGATTAGCGTTGCTGCATGACCGAGCTCTCGTAGGCTACTAAAGTAACCCATCATTGTCCAGTATGGATCAACGACGCTAGGTATGCTGGCTGGAAACAGCCGGGGAGCCTGCAGCAGTGCCCCCATCGTCCGGACTTGTGCTGTTACATGCGAAGGAAGTGCGGAAGCAAAAACGCCAGCATAAAGGCGTCCGACCCTATCTTGTCGCTCCTCAGCGAAAAAAGAATCACCGGCCCTTAACGCCTGGGGTGGGAACAAGAAAGAAGGCCGTCCAAAAACACTTTTGACCTGACTTGCAGATTGCGCGATTGTGGCAGTAGACGCAATAATCTTTGCCCGAGTTCGCGCATCATTGTGTGCAGATTCACAGAGCGCATCAATTACAGTCTCATAGTGCCCAACCATCGATCCCAGTGGGCCAGAAATAAGATGTAGCTCATCTTGAATAATTAACTCCGGTGGAGGCCAAGTGGTGCCGATTCCGAACAGCCTTCGCGCTTCTGGCCGGAATGGAAGTAGTGCAAACTTATCTACTGTGCCAATCAAAAGTGTGGGAGGTGATTGATAGATATGGTCGTCAATGACAGAGAGTGGAAGTCCATCACCGGAGTGAAAGTCGCAATCTGGATCGTCACAGACGAACCGGACTCGAGATGGATGACTTAGCTTACGATAACCTTGACACCTTATGACCCGCCCCATCTCTTGCGGTCCCATAGCAACTCCGCACCAAGGACAACTGAGGATTATGAATTTGTTAGTTCCCTGTCCATTGGCTAGCTTGTTCAGGTCGCTAATAGCTTGATTCTCTCTATTAGGACTTACTTCTTGACCCGCCCAGAGACCGATTGAAAAGCGTTTTTGACCCAAGTCATATCGTTCTCTCTGGCGTATTTTTCCACACGCACAGATGAGGGATGCAGCGCGTTGAAATTGCTGCGTAGTTAGCAGACGAAGGGTATATCGCATGATAATGCTCGTGCCTGCGTGGTTTGGATTACGGATACGTCTGAAAAACAGGGTGAATGCAGAAAGTCCGAGGTACGCTTCAGTCTTTCCACCTCCCGTGGGAAACCAAATTACGTCGACAAGATCGCGCTCCGGGCAGCATGGATCAGTGACTGACTTCAGGTTCATGAGGATGAAGGCGAGTTGAAACGGGCGCCACTTCCGTTTTGTGTCGTCATAGGATGGGCGTTCAAAAGGCTTGTCAACTTTCAACTTTCCTTCGCGATAAACCCAAGTTCTCCTAGATTGAGTAGATATTGTGTAGTGGATCTGCTGCATTAGCATAGCCTCGTTCATTAGGCGAAAGGCTCGCGCGACGTTGGAGTCACTATCGAGAAGCAATACACCCTCCCGCATGCGCCGCAAGCACTCGCGACAATTGTCCATGTGGGTTAGTGCAGTTTCTTTCAACGCTCCTGATAACTCTGAACTCTTCTCAATCTTTCGCTCCTGCTTCGCGATCCAGCCTTCGTACTGGTCGGCGAGGCTCTTGCAGAGGCTGGATGAGAGATTTAGGTCGGAGGATGCCAAATCGCTGATTCGGAGCTCGACTCCTCGGAGTTCCGTAGGCAACACGGGCTTGACATCGAAAGTTGGGAGGACCTCCGTTCTGACAGTTGCCGTTCGGCCGTGATGTGGTTCGCTCCATTCTGCTGCGCAACCGTGACCTATAGCAAATGTCTGTCGGTGGCGATATAGAAGTTCAAGGGACCTGTGCTCAGAATCGTCGGAAGCAGAGGGACGATCAGGATACGCAAGAAAGGGCTGGGCAGAAGCGGCATCACGGACTGAGAAACTACATTGAAAAAAGCAATCTGAGTTACTTGGTGCACTGTTCTCCCGGATTTGCCGGTTCACGAGTGTAAACGTAATCAACCGTATGAAATCGTGAGATCGCGGTCGCCGGTAGGGGCGGCTGACAATATGAAGGACCAGCAACGGATAGCTATCTCCTTGAACGACCGGTTTCTCAATTACTACCTTTTCATTCCCAAGAAGCTCAGATGCCAGAATACCGATTGTTTGAGCGATTGGGCGGCACCACCAAGCTTTGGGATACCGCTCTACGCCGGCTTGATCTTTGTACGGTATCCACTTGAGTTCGTCATGTACGTATACGCCGGCCGATACATCTACAAGAATGCGTTCAGGTACTTCCAGAAGTGTGGTCAGACCCATTGCGCTCGGCAGATATTTGTTGGCCAGTGTTACCTCGCTGTCAGTTTCAGGTGAAACTTCAAGTGGGTCCATTTCAGGGTGCTCGACTTCGGTGTTCTCTTGCTCAGTATCAAGATGCTCACTCGAATCTGACTCTTCGAGTACAGTTTCGTCTTCGACTGTCTCAACTTGCCTAGTTGCTTGGGTCCTCATCGGGAACAGGATGCCGGCACTGTAGCGGTGTCTAGGCGAATCTTGGGTGCGAAGGATCTCCTCGCCGTCGAGTTGGACCGCCGGGTGACCGGGGGAAGGTCCTATCAGCTCCTTGCGTAGGAAATTGATGATGAAGTTTCTCGCTTCTATTGTTTCACTCATCGGTAACTTTCCAGTACGGCGATCATACCTTCTCCATGGCACAAATGGAGGTGGCCACTGCACATCGAACCGCAACAGCAGGGAAGAAGGCCCTTGGAGTTGCTGGCTGAACTACTGCCAGAGTAAAACAAGCGGGGGGATCTGTCAAGGTGACGCTCCGGGGGGACCGTTACGCGAGGGGGGCAGGAGGATCTGGCCCGAAAAGGCGGCCGGACCACAAGGGCGCTGGCGGGCTGGGCCTGCCAGCTCGAGAGGGGGAAGTGCGTCGGGATGGGGCCGCGTTGCGGCCCCGATCAGAGAGGAGAGGGTTCCGGGGCTGCGGGTGGCGGGTCGATACCGGCCGCAAGACAGGCGTCGCGGAAGACCTCGTACGGGGGCGGTAGCCCAGCACCTTGCGGGGGGCGGTGGTTGAGCCGGTTGACGGCTTCCTGCAGCCGTTGGGGGTCGAGCGTGCGCAGGTTCTCGGTCTGGGGCACGAACTGGCGCAGGAGGCCGTTGGTATGTTCATTGAGGCCCCGTTCGCAGGAGCGGTAGGGCCGGGCAAAGAAGAGGTCGGTGTCGAGCGCCTCGGCGGTCTGGAGGTGGCCGGCGAACTCCTTCCCGTTGTCGCAGGTCACGGTCAGGACCAAGGCCGCGAAGGGCCGCAGCAGGTTCTGCATCGCGTCACCCACCAGGGCGGCGGTCTTCCGGCGAACAGTCTCAGCCAGCAGGTACTTCGACTTCCGTTCGACGACCGTGACGGCGGCACCCTGATGGGCCTTGCCCATGATCGTGTCGGCCTCCCAGTCCCCGCAGCGCTGCTTCGTGTCGACAATCGCGGGGCGCTCGCTGATGTCCCGGCGGCCCGGGATGCAGCCGCGGCCGGCGCTGCCCCGGGTAGCCTTGCAGCGGCGGGGCTTGCCGCGCTGCCGCAGGTAGGTGTAGAGTGAGCCGCCCTGGGCGCGGTCCTGGCGAATCCGCTGGTAGAGCCACGAGAAGCTGACCGACACCGCTCCGACCCGCTTCAGGTAGCCGGCCACTTGCTCGGGGCTCCAGTGGCTCTGGAGGCCGTCAGAGATGAGGTTCCAGATCGGTGGCTGGAGCTTGCGCGGGCCAGTGACGGCCCGGTGGCGGCGCTGTCGAGCGAGTTGCTGGGCCTGGTCATGGTGATAGCCGGAGGGGCCGGCGTTGCGCCGAAGTTCGCGACAGACGGTGGACTTGTGACGCTGGAGTTGAGCGGCGATGGCGGTGACCGAGAATCCCTGCTGGTGCAAGGCCTGGATCTGACAGCGCTCGTCGTATTGCAGGTGGCGGAACTGCTGAGGCATGGCGATTTCTCCTCTAGGATAGGCTAATCAGCACCTTAGGCCCATCCGCCGACTGTTGCGCTTCCTAGTGCAACCGGCAAGTCACTAGAACTACACTCATGTGGATCGCTACCACCAGACGAGCGGCTTATGAAGCGTCGTGAGTGTGAGTTTATCCTGTTCCGCAGTGTTGAGGAGGCCATCGAACTGCCGAAGATCAAGCATGGATTCGAGAGTATGGACACATTTCTCAGCCTAGCTCAATCTATCTTGCAGCGGCGAAAAGCTCGATCGGGTAATTCGCTAGAAATCCATGCCCGTGCGATTTTCAAGGAAGAAGGTCTTCTAGAGGACCAGCAATTTGCCTACCAAATACTGACCCAAAGAGGGCGGAGACCGGACTTTGTATTCCCCTCCAAGTCTGCATATCTAGATCCAGCATACCCTACCTCTCAGCTCCGAATGCTAGCGGTTAAGACTACTTGTAGAGACCGCTGGAGACAGGTCTTAAATGAGGCTGACAGGGAAATTCAGTGGACACATCTTCTCACCGTGCAAGAGGGAGTTTCTGAATCACAGTTTCGAGAGATGATCGAGTCAAAAGTAAAGCTCGTAGTTCCGAAACCACTGAAGACCAAATTCCCAAGGGTTGTCCGAGAGGAACTTCAAACACTGGGAGATTTTATTAATGAGGTCCGCGAACTGGGACGTCGGCTAGAGTAGAGAGTACCGCTTCGTAGGGCAGTTGCCCGCACTTTTGGGAGGGATAGCCGAACGGGCCGGAGTTTTGGCCGAAGTTGCTGGAAGCATTGGAATAGGGAGACGAGAACTGAGCGGTGACGGTGCCAGCCGGGATCTGTTTTGGAGCTAGGCATGATCGGACTCCACTTGGCGTGTTACCGATAACCGATAGCGGTAAGCCTGAGGCATTGCAGTTTCTTCCATTCAGTTGGCCAATCCAGACCTTGGGCCCATCGCCCGTTTCGACCGTACCTAGTATTATAGATGTAACCAACAGACAACCCGCCTCGTACTGCGTCTAGCAGCTCTCGTTTCTGGCCAGCGCACAGTGCGGGTAGATGGTGAGGTGGCGTGCTGGATATGAGGCGTTGCGTGGACCGGCTGCCGGCACAGGCCGTTTACTCCCCCGGTGTGGTGGAGGCCTCAGGCAAATTCAATGTTTGCCTGAGAGGGCCTAGGAAAGGCAGCAGCGGGTGCCGAACGCAGTCGGCAGGCCGTGCTGCGCGCGGGCCGGAGGGTGCGGGTGCGCGGGGCTGGCCACCACGGATGGGTGCGCCGCCCGGACGCGGGCAGCGCGACGCGGACTCAGTGCGACCTGGTGGGCGGCGGAAACTCGAGCTCTGGGCTCGCTCCGGACACGGGCAGCGCGACGCGGATTCAGGGCGACTGAGCCCGCCGGAGCGCGGGCCGGTCAACCCGCGCTGCGGGTTGGGTGGAACGGCGACTTAGCCGAGCAGCAGGCGCACCGCCGCGTTCGGCTGGAAGCGCAACTGGCTCCTGCGGCGCTGGATGTTCTTCACTTTCAGCAAGCGCAGCAGCGAGATGGCGAAGTTCGAGATCGCGGCCAGCAAGCGCGGCAGAGCGCCCTTGCGAATGCGGCTGCGATCCTCCCGCAGGGCTACGTCGCGGACGGAGTGCACGCGGTTCTCGATGCCCCAGTAGTCGCGGTTCAGTTGCAGCAGCCGTTGCGGCGTGATCTGGTCCGGGCGCAGGCTGGTGACTAGGTAGATCGTCTCCGGCTGGCGTTGCCGACCGTCCTTCTTGAACTCGACCTCACGGCGCACCTAGGCCACGCAGCGAACCCCGGGAAACTCGAGCCAGGGCTGCTTCGGATCGAGTTCCTGCGAGACGCGCAAGGTGCGCTGCTCGATGCGTCCGTGGTCGAGACCGGACTCGCTGTGGGGGGTCTGGCCAGCCCAGTCGATACCGTCCCGGATCTGCTCCAGCAGCGTCGGCTGATTGCCCTTGACGGTCAAGAGGAAGTCGAAGCCATCGGCCAGCAGTTGCGCAGCCGTCTCACGCTGGGTGTGCAGCGCATCGGCCAGCACGCACAGTTTGCACCCGTGGAGTTGCTTGCGCGTCAAACGCCGCAGGGCGGCCGCCTCGGCCTCTTCTTTCTGGCCGCTGAAACCGAGTTGCGCAACGACCGTGCCGGAGTCGATGTCGAGTGCCGAGAGTTGCTGCTGGGGTGGCTTGGCCTGCGGCTGGCCAGCCGCATCCAAGTCCCGGTCATACGACCCGCGCAGCACTTTGCCGTCGATCACCACGGCGGCCAGCAAGGGCTCCGCAGCGCCCTTGCCTGCCGCCTTCGCAGCGGGCGGGGGCAGAACTTGCGCTGCGGTCCAGGCGGCCAGCAAGCGCTCGACCTGTCCGACCGGAATCGTCCGCAGGATGGAGTGCCAGCCACGGATACCGGGGGCCGCATAGCGTCCAGTTCTGGCACAGCGGTACGACCGGATGGCCTGCAGTGTGGACTGGTCCAGCGCCCGCCCGAAATCGCTCCATTCGGTGAGACTCTGACAGCCTGCCAGCCGCGCCGCAATCAGGATCGTCAGCACGGTGCGCATCGAGTACCGCCGTCCCTGGCGGTGGCGGGTGTCCGGGACTTGATCGAGATAGGCGTACAAGTCATGCCATTGGACTGGAGTCAACAGAATCCGGGGGCAGCGCGACTGCCAGCTCGGCTGGGGCTGGCTGGCAGGCAGTTGCGTCGGCGCCTGACGGTGCAGGGGATAGACGAAGACCCGCTTGGGCAGGCCATGGGCCTGCTAGCCGCGGGGTGCGCCCTGAACCCGTCCGTAGCCTTGGGTCTGACCGATTTCCAACCAGTTCGCGGCACGATAGCAAGTGCCGGCAAACCGCTGCGGATCGACGAAAGTCTCAGCCAGCAAGAGCGGTGCCGCAGGCTGGCGCTGCCAAGCCTGCAGCAACTGCCGCAGACTCAGGCCGAGCACCCGCGAAGCCAGGTGCGGGCAACTCCCAGCCGGAGGCCACAGCAAGAAGCGCGACGGGTTCGCGACCAGGAACAGGCGTTGCCGCGGAGTCCAGCCAATCCAGCGCTCGCGCGCGGCACAGTGCCAAGCCGCTGACGGCCAGCCCAGCAGGGTCAGCCACTGCTCGCCGAGCACGGCGACTTGGCGCAAGCGCTGCCCGCACAACGGGCGGAATCCGAGATCGTGCTGGGCCCGCATCAAGGCATTCCAGCGCGCTTCTTCTTCGGGCCGGACGGTGCGCACGCGCACCGCCCGCAAGGGAATCGGATCCACCGCCACTCTGGGTGTTATCGCACATCCAGCACCTCTTTGTCCACCCCTCCCCGCTGCCCCTTACCCCCACGCCTAGCCAAACCAAACATTGAAAAGTACTGGTGGACGCCTAGGGCTGCCAAGTGAAAAAATGGCTGAACAACGGATATTCGTCTGTGGTGTCCCTTGTGTCCACCGTTAGAAATGGCTTGCCACCAGATCGGGGTTCTGGTACCGTCATTGCAGACTCGGGAGGCCGGGATGGCAAATCAACCTACGCGAGTATCCCCCCAAATTTCGGACCCGCAACGCCAGGAATTGAATCGCTGGCTGCAACGGCTGAAGACCTCGCAGGCGCTGGCCTTGCGGGCTCGCATCATCCTTCAGTCAGCCCAAGCCCACAGCGACCAGCAAGTCGCAGACAGCTTGCCTACCACCCGCGTCACGGTCGGGAAATGGCGGCGTCGGTTCCGGGAGCACGGCTGCGACGGCTGGCTGGACAAACCCCGCTCCGGTGCGCCGAGGAAGGTGACGGATGCCGATGGGGAGCAGGTCGTGGTACGAACCTTGCAGACACGCCCCCGAGGGGCAACCCAGTGGAGCTGCAAGTTGATGGCCCAAGCCTCGGGACTGAGTCCCTCCACCATCGGCCGTATCTGGCGTGCGTTCGGTCTCCAGCCACATCGGAGCGAGGCATTCAAGCTGTCGCAGGACCCGCAGTTTGTGCGGAAAGTGCGGGATATCGTCGGTTAGTACCTCCATCCGCCCGAGCGCGCGGTGGTGCTCTGTGTGGATGAGAAATCACAGATCCAGGCCCTGGACCGCACCCAGCCGGTCTTGCCGATGCAACCGGGAGTCCCCGAGCGGCAGACCCACGATTACCAACGCAATGGGACGACCTCCCTGTTCGCGGCCCTGCATATCGCGACCGGTGAGGTGACCGGCAAGGGCTATCGGCGCCACCGCGCCGTCGAGTGCAAGAAGTTCCTGGCGCTGATGGACAAGGCGGTGCCAGAGACCCACGATGTGCATCGGGTCCTCGACAACTACGGAACCCACAAGACAGCGCAGATCCAGAACTGGCTGCGACGGCGGCCGCGCTACCCCCTGCACTTCACACCGACCCGTGCCTCGTGGTTGAATCAGGTGGAGCGTTGGTTTGGGGATTATATCGAATCGTCACAGAAGCGAGTTGACTGGAGGGAGAACAACGGATGAATGGAGGGCGGCTTTCCGTAGCCCTGCCGTGGGCCGGCAGCAGGCTTGCCACAACGGGTCGGCTCCGGGCAGCTCGCACGTCTTGGGCCCGGACCGCCACTCTCGCCGCGCCTCCGCACAGCGGGTCGGGCCTGCGGGCAGACGGGCGGCCGCAGCCAGCGACCGCGTTCAACCCCAGTCGCGACCCGCGTCCAGGGCTTCAGGCCGTCCGGCAACGCCAGGCCGGAGCCGCCCACAGGACAACTCCTAGATCGCCCGCGCTGCCAGACCGTGGTTCTGGATCAACTCCGCATAGCGGAGACGCTTGCCAACCAGTTGTCGCACCACCTCACGCATCTGCTCCAGGGTGTCTTGCCCGCGCAGATTGTGGCGCCCTACAAACTCCTGCACGTAGCGGTTCAAGTGTTTCGGACTCAGCCGGTGATAGGTCCCGGAATACCCCCGCTTGAGCATCGACCAGAAGGACTCCAGACCATTGGTCGAGACCGGACCGCTCACGTACTCGCCCGCACCGTGCTGGACCGAGGCATGCTCGCGGGGCAGTCCCGCGTAGGCACCGGCTGCGTCGCTATAGACCGTCGCGCCGGGTGCGGTCCGGTCCGCCACGAAAGTCTGCAGCGTCTGCTGGTCGGTCGCCGGTACCACGGCCGCCGACACCCGGTTGGTGGCCCGGTCCTTCACTCCGACCACCGCCGTCTTGCCGACGGCACCGCGCCCGCTCCGTTCCGCCCGCTTGCGCGCGGGCATGTTCTTGCGTTTCCCGCCCAAGTACGTCTCATCCACTTCGACGGGCCCCGCAAACGTCTCTGTCGGGGTCTCGAACGCCTGGCGCAAGCGATGCAACAGGAACCAGGCGGCCTTCTGGCCGATGCCCAACTCGCGGTGCAGCTTCAGGGACGAAATCCCCTTCAGGTTGGTCAGGAACAAATAGATCCTGATCGCCCAGATGCGGTGCGGAAGATTCGAGCCTTCCTTCACGGTGCCAGTCTTGATGGAGAACATCGGTTTGCCAGGGCACTGACGGCAGCGATACAGCATGCTTTTGTGCTGGATGCCGGACTGTACATTGTCCGAGTTGCAGCGCGGACAGGTGGGCTTGCCGTCGGGCCAACGGTAGTCCGCCAACGACTGTTTTGCGGCTTCCTCGTCGCGGAACATATCCGCTATTTCCAGCAAGGTCAACCCTTTGCAATAGGCCTTGCCAGGTGCTTTCTTTGCCACGTGAATTCCTCTCCTATATGACTCTATAATAACGCATTCTTCTCCCTCCAGTCAACTCGCTTCTGTGACGATTCGATATAATCCCCGTTGGTTTGCGGACATCACGCTGTGGCGGATTCGGCGCGGAACGTTTCGCAGCACGCAGGCGCTGGAAGCGGTCAACAGGGAGTACTTGCAGGTCTACAACGAAGACCCCCAACCCTTGATCTGGACCAAGAGCGCTGACGATATCCTAAAATCACTGAAATCCTACTGTGAAGGATTTTCTGGCGAGGTACACTAGAGCAGGACGCATTCACAAGTCAGCCGCACCCAGCGCGTAACAAGTCGGCAGTTTCGTGGGTTTCCGTGATGCTGTCACGAGACCGGTCTAGGAGTCGTATCGCGTTGTGCTTGCACATCTGCGACGGGTTCTCGTCCATTGCCGTCCACTGTCGCCGCAACTGGCCGGCTGCATGAAGGATGACAGCGTTCGCGGGTCGACAGATCCGTTACTTCCTCGAATCGGCACACGGCTGCCTCGTCGCGACGGGGTTCGCAGCATGGATCGGACCGCTGGATCGCGTGGTCTGCTTGAGCCGCTTTCTGACCTGCCCATCCCTATACTGCCCGAACCTGGCCAGTCACGTCCTCGGCCGCATCCTCCGCTGCCTGCATCGCAGCTTCAAGGCGCGCTACGGCTTCAGGCCTGAGCTGGTGGAGGGTTTCGCCGACGAGTGCCATGACGGTACTTGCTTCCGGGGGCGGCCAACTTCCTGTGTATCGGCCGCACCGGGGGCCGCTGCCGACAGGGTCGCAGATTCCGCCTGCCGAAGACCGTGAAGTCGGTGTTCGTGCGCGAACTGAACAGCTTCTGGCGGCGCTCGCTCGGAGTTCCGCCCCTTGACCACGCCCCTCGCTGACCCCGGTGAGGGACCGCACCTAAAGTGCCGGCCGGAGAACGAGTTGAGGGTCCCCCCTTGGGCGACCCGTGGTTTGCCACGCGTCCGGTGTAGAGCGCCAGCCCGCTGGCGACGTATCCCGTGCAGTATATCAACGTCTCCAGCGACAGTGCCGAGAATGAGGCGGCTGGCTCCTACCGCCTGATCGAGACCGGGGCGTCGAGCCTAGGACTGCACCCGCACACGACGCTGGGGGTGACGGAAACCCGCCTGCAACTGGGAGTGCTTGCGATGGGATGCCGGCTGCACCAGGAAATACAACAGCGGGCGAAGGGGTCCAAGGTCCTGATTGGCCTGCCGTATGGGAGAAACCACCGTGCCTCAGACTTATCGTCACCTGCAATGCTGACGAGCAGCTCCAGATCCACGCCTTGCACCGACTCGGGGCCTCGGCCGGCACCATCACCGCTCAGCTCTAGCGGCACCAATCCACCGTTTGACCCGAACTCCGGCGCAGTGCCGGCCCCTCCGGCTATCGCCAGCGGCAGAACCTACAACTTGCCCATCAGCGCCGCCACAGGGCTGTCAACGGCCCGCGCAAGCTGCATCGCCGGGCTGGCACGGCATCCGCGAGTTGCTCAGGTAAGATCCAGCAAGTTAGTAGGTTAGTGGTCGCCTGAAGCGGCCCGGGAGGAGCGAGGGCCTCTTGGAAAGCTCTACCGTTGCGCCGTTGCAGGACTTGGGAGGCGTACGCGGCCCTTGACCGCGTTGCATCGAACCAGTACCCGGCCCGTAGGTCTCAATGTCCGGGCAGAGACTTCAGCGGTGAATGGCTCTGGCAGACTCGAGCCGGGGCGGTGGCCACGCAGAAGCCTCACCAAGACTGACGAAAACTCTCGGAGCCGAACTGGTCCCGCCCGTGATTTCCGGCCACGACGCTGACTACACTGAGTTGACCGGTCGGCATTTGATCCGTCACCTAATGTGAGAGAAGATTCATGCATCGTGAAAGCCGAATCCATCGGCTGACCCTCCTGATCCTGTGGGCAGGCTATTCCGTAGGCGGCCTCACCCCATCCGCACTGGCCGACGATGGACCCGCCCTTGACCGGGTCCTGACACTGGCCGACTCGAGGAGCGGTCCCCACGCACTCGGCGCCGACAGGGGCGCATCTGGTCTCTGGCAGCGCCTGGTTGCGCTGAAGACGACGGCGAGCGTCCTCTATACGGCCGCGCATCCCGATGATGAGCAGGGGGGCGCACTGACCTGGCTCAGCCGGGGCCGGGGCGTTCGGACCGCGCTCCTGACGTTCAATCGAGGCGAGGCGGGTGCCAACGCCATCGGTTCCGAACTCTTCGACGGGTTGGGCCTGGTTCGAACCGAGGAGCTGCTTGTTTCTGATCGCTACTACGGCCTGGACGACCAGTACTTCACAACGTTGATCGACTACGGATACTCAAAGAATCTGGACGAGGCACTCCGTCAGTGGGGAAAGGACAATGTCCTTCGGGATGTCGTCCGCGTCATTCGAATCAATCGTCCTACGGTCCTCGTCTCGCGCTTCTACGGTGATCCGCGAGACGGGCACGGCAACCACGAAGCGTCCGGAGCCGTGACCGTGGAAGCGTTCGAGGCGGCGGGCGACCCTGATCGATTCCCCGAGCAGATTCGCGACGAGGGGCTGACAGCTTGGCAGCCTCTCAAGCTGTATCGAAGCAACCTCGCTTCGAGACGTCTGCCCAATCCGGGCGTCGAGCCGCCCGATCACCGCTGGCATGTCGACATCAACGCCGGGACGTTCAGCCCGTGGTTAGGAGAGAGTTACGAGGAGTTCGCAGCGCTGGGGCTGAGCTTTCAGCGCTCCCAGGTCAGCGGGCGGCGGCGGGACCGCCCCGGAGAGCACCGCCATTACTTCGAGAGGCTGCAGACCCGAGTGGAAGCGCCACAGCGGGAAACCGGGTTCTTCGATGGAATTGACACCTCAGTGGTGGGGATTCATGCACTCTTTGGCCCCGAGCCCCCGGAGGGCGTCTTCGGGTTGCTCTCGGAGATCGAGAGCCATGTGGACGACTCCGTGGCAGCCTACAGCGCGCGCAGTCCCGCCTCGGTCGTGCCGTTCCTGGTGCAGGGACTGGGTGCAACCCGTGAGACGCTGCGTCTGTCCCAAGGCCACGACGAGGTCCTCTTTTTGCTGGCGATCAAGGAGCGCCAGTTCCAGGATGCCATCAACGCAGCCCTGGGGATCCAGTTCCGGGCCCTATCCTCTCCACTCGACTCCAAAGTCCCGGATTCGCCATTCGAACCTCCCGCCACCATGGGACCCGTGATTCCAGGGCAGCGATTCCAGGTCGAGGTTTCGGTGGTCAATTCGAGCAGCCTGTCAATCGAAACCGAACGGATATCATTCGATGGCGCCGGCGAATGGGAGATCGAGGGGAACCCTCAATCGGGCACCGTGCTTCGCTCCGGCAAGCGGTTTGAGACCCGATTCACTGCTCAGACTCCCCACGACGCGCCGCTCTCGAGGCGCTACTTCCGGCGGGCATCGATCCGTGACAGCCGATACAGCATCCGAGAACCGGAACACTTGCACAGGGCTGGACGAACACCGGCCCTCACGGCGGCAGTTGACTACCTGATTGGCGGCCAGTCCGTACGTGCAGGTGGAATCGTGTACCGGCGGGAACCGAACCTTCCCTATGGGTATGAGTACCGCGAGTTGAAGATCGTACCGGCGCTCGCCGTAAACGTCTCGCCGGCGAATCGGATCATTCCATTGGCCTACGGCCGGAGCACGATGGCTGTCCAGGTGGAGGTCGTCAACAACCGGGAGGGCGGTCTCCAAGGCGAACTGTCGTTGGAACTGCCTGCAGGATGGGTTGCCGAGCCCGAGCGGCAGACTCTGCAGTTCGACCAGGCAAACGAACGCCAGAATTTCCGTTTCTCGGTTACCGCGCCACGACTCCAGCAAGGGACATACGACCTGCACGTGGTCGCTCGGGCCGATGGGCGGGAGTACCGGGAGGGCTACGAGGTGATCCGGCACAGGGACACCGACATTCGCTACCTCTTCAGGGACTCGGTGACCCGGGTTACCGGCGTCGATGTCGAGATCACCCCTCGATTGAAGGTGGGCTATGTCATGGGGGTGGGCGATGACGTGCCCGAAGGGATCGCCCAAATGGGCGCGGATGTCACCCTGCTGAATGCCGATGACTTGGCTTCGGGAGACCTGGGCGCCTACGGGACCATTGTCATCGGGACGCGGGCCTATGCCGTGCGAGAGGACCTGATCAGCTACAACCAGCGGCTCCTTGAGTTCGCGCGCGCGGGCGGCAACCTCGTCGTTCTCTACCAGACTCAGGAGTTCGTGCCTGGACGGTGGGCACCCTTCCCCGCCGATCTGCCGCGCCGGGCCGAGGAAGTCTCCGAGGAGAACGCGACCGTCCGAATCCTGGCCCCCGATCACCCAGTGTTCCAAGGGCCCAACAAGATCGTGGCAGCCGATTTCGACGGCTGGGTCGAACAGCGTGGTTCCAAGTTCTTTTCCAGCTGGGATGAAGCGTACATACCGCTTGTTGAGACCCAGGATATGGGGCAGGCCCCCCAATCTGGGGGATGGCTAACGGCCCGGTTCGGCAAGGGCTACTACACCTACTTCGCCTATGCGGTTCATCGGCAACTTCCCTACGGAATACCTGGAGCGTACCGTATTTTCGCCAACGTAGTTTCGCTGGGTCACTGATCCCGGAGGGTTCTCGCGCGGACCGTGCGAGGCCCCCGGGAAGCGTGCCTCTTGCGGCTCAAGCATGTTCCGTGCTGCACTGCGAGGTGCGATGCGAACCCAGGGTCGCCACTTCGTCCGGACGAGCAACCTCAGGTACCCTTAGCAAGGCTGTTCCATGAGATTCCGCTTCGCATCGTCGATTTGCATCGTTTGCATTGCCGCACTGTCCGTCTGGACATCCAGCTGCGCCAACGCTCCTCAGGGAGGTGCAACGAGTTCGGGAGGTGACCAATCCAGGGCGGACATCATGGCCTACCTCGAAAGAGAAGCAGACATGATCACGAAACGCGCCCTGGACGAATCCGCATCGAGGGATACATGGGAAGCGGTCAGCGAGCTGCGGCGGGAAGAACTCCGGGAAATGCTGGGCCTTGACGTGGACCGCCCCAAGACGCCGCTCAACGTCCAGATCACGGGTAGCATTGAAAGAGACGGGTACGTCATCGAGAAGATAGGCTTCGAGAGCCTTCCAAGGGTCTATGTCACCGCGAACCTGTATCTGCCGACGAATCAGGTCGATCCCGTTCCGGGAGTGATCTACGTCTGCGGCCACGGATACTCGCCGCACGGCGCAAAGACTTCGTATCAGAGGCACGGCCATACCCTCGCCAAGCACGGCTACGCCGCGATGGTGATCGATCCGATCCAGATAGCCGAGACCGCGGCACTCCATCATGGCGTCTCGAACCAGGAAATGTACGAATGGTACACGCGGGCATATAGCCCGGCCGGGTTGGAAGTCTGGAACGTCATACGCGCCCTGGACTATCTGGAGACGCGCCCGGAGATTGACAGCAGCAAATTCGCTATCACAGGCCGCTCGGGAGGAGCGGCGATGAGTTGGTTCTCGGCATCTGTCGAGCCACGCCTGAAGGTTGCCATACCGATCATGGGTATTGCAACGTACGCCGTTACCGTACCCGACAACACCCAGCGGCGGCATTGCGACTGTATGTACCCGGTTAATTTCCGCGGCCACGACCTCATGCACCTGGCCTCGCTGATTGCTCCACGCCCGCTGCTAACCGCGCATGGACGGCTGGATCCTCTGTTCCCGGTAGCCGGCTACGAGCAGGTCGATGAGGCGATGTCGTCACTGTACAGGTCGTACGGTGCGCCGGAGCGATTCGGCAACATCGTGGTCGAAACAGGCCATGCCGACTCCGACATGCTCCGTGCGGAAGCGGTCAAGTGGCTGGACCGGTGGCTCATGGAACGGGAACCTCGCGAGATCGACACCTCGTTCGAGGAAGTCGCCCCCGAGTCCCTCGCAGTCTATTCGGGAACTCCTCCAGAGGACGCCGAAAACTACCGCGTCCACGAGTTCTTCATCCCCCGGCCGGTACCGCTCGCAGGGGCGGGTGAAGCCGATTGGAACCTGACTCGGGAACGCCTTCTCGGGAAGCTGCGCGAGACTGTGCTCGGCTCCATTCCGGTCGACGTCGCTCCGGCCACGACACGTCCTGGCAAAATGGAGGCTCCAGATGGCTTCGAGTCGATTGCGTTCGACTACAACGGTGCAGTCCCGGTGGAGGTGCTCCTGCACCAGGGCGACGATGCCGACGGACCGGCACTCCTGCATGTGGCGTCGCCTGGCGAGGATCCGCAGGCAGCCAGACAACTGCTCCGGAACCTCTCCCGGTTCGGTCGCAACCCCGTCATGCTGGTGTATCCGCCAGGAACGGGGCTGGACACGTGGTCGAAGTCCGACTGGAAGATGCTCCTCCGGAATGCGATGCATACCGCCCGAACCGTCGACACGATCCGAATCGGAAGCGTGCTGGCAGCGGCCCACGTACTGAGACAGCGGATCGGATTCGACCGTCGGGTGGCCGTCAGCGGTGTCGGGCCGGGCGCAGGGCTGGCACTGTACGCAGCAGCGCTGGACGAATCGATTGTGCAGGCGATTCTGGTCCGGGCACCCTCGTCGCACTTGGACGGCCCAATCCTGCTGGCAGCGCTGCGATACGTCGATCTGCCCGACGTGGCGGCCCTGCTGGCACCCCGACGCCTGACATTCTACGGTGGAATGCCGGAATCCTACAAGCGAACCAGGGAAATCTACGAGCAGCTTGGAGTCGGTGACCACCTGTCGATCTCGATGAGCATCGGGGCTGCCCTCAATGGCCGGTTCGGCCATGGGTACTCGATCGGCCTGTAGGTAATCGGATTCGGAGGGCAGACGGGAATCCGGTGGACAGGGCCCGGCCGAACCGCTGCTGGAGAGCCGCGAACGAGTACCCCGCGACTGGGTGCTGTAACCAGGGCTTGGCGACCATTCTGCCCGAGCTCTTCAAGTCCAGTCGGGTCGGCGAAGCTGGCAATGGGTCAACGAGGCTGGCACAAGGCAGCGGAGAAACGGCCCCGATCGCATGGCCGCCTCACCGGGAGACGATTCAAGCTGAAGTGACAACGCCATTTGGCCTGCCTTCCGCAGTATCCTGTAGCTCAACGATGCCCACTCGAACGCTTGCGACCATGCGGAGATCGCAGCCAGGGCGGCTGCTGGCCGTGCTCTGCGTCACAGCCACCCTGCCTGTATTCGGCTGTGCGGGGATAGGGTCGGTCGAGCCGTCCAGCGTTATCGAACGCATTCAGATCACCCTCGGTCCGAAGAACCATTTCTTCGGCTACATCGGCCATGTTGGTACGGTCCCGTGGAACGCAAGCGGGCGCTACATCGTTGCTCTGCGCACGGATTTCGTGGACAGGATGCCGGCTCCAGACGATGTCGCCGAAATCGTTCTGCTCGACACCGCGAACGATTACCAGATCCGGGTTGCGGATTCGACCAGGGCCTGGAACGTGCAGCAAGGCACGATGCTCTACTGGAATCCCAGAGACGCGGAGAACCAGTTCTTCTTCAACGACCGGGACCCCGAGACGGGCAAGGTCTTCTGCGCGTTGTATGACATCACCAAGGGCCGTCGTATCCGCGAGTTTCGGTTCGAGGACACGCCCGTCGGCAATGGTGGCGTATCCTTCGACGGCAAGCACTTTGCCGGCATCAACTACGCGCGAATGGCCCGGTTACGGCCTGTCACTGGCTATCCCGGAGCATGGGACTGGACCGAGGGCATCAGTGCACCTGCGGACGATGGCGTATTCCTCGTGGACGTCGATTCTGGCGAGAAGGAACTCCTGATATCGTTTCGGCAGTTGGCCGAGGCGCTCCGCAGGGAATGGCCGTGCCGCTTGCACTAGGAAGCGCAACAGCGGGCGGAGGGGCCTAAGGTGCTGATTAGCCTATCCTAGAGGAGAAATCGCCATGCCTCAGCAGTTCCGCCACCTGCAATACGACGAGCGCTGCCAGATCCAGGCCTTGCACCAGCAGGGATTCTCGGTCACCGCCATCGCCGCTCAACTCCAGCGTCACAAGTCCACCGTCTGTCGCGAACTCCAGCGCAACGCCGGCCCCTCCGGCTATCACCATGACCAAGCCCAGCAGCTCGCTCAAGAGCGCCGCCAGCGGGCCGTCACCGGCCCGCGCAAGCTCCAGCCACCGATCTGGAACCTCATCTGTGACCGGCTCCAGCGCGACTGGAGCCCCGAGCAGGTGGCTGGTTACCTGAAGCGGGTTGGAGCGGTGTCGGTTAGCTTCTCGTGGCTCTACCAGCGGATTCGCCAGGACCGCGCCCAAGGCGGCTCACTCTACACCTACCTGCGGCAGCGCGGCAAGCCGCGCCGCTGCAAGGCCACCCGGGGCAGCGCCGGCCGCGGCTGCATCCCGGGCCGCCGGGACATCAGCGAGCGCCCCGCAATAGTCGACACGAAGCAGCGCTGCGGGGACTGGGAGGCCGACACGATCATCGGCAAGGCTCATCAAGGAGCCGCTGTCACGCTCGTGGAACGCAAGTCGAAGTACCTGCTGGCTCAGACAGTTAGCCGGAAGACCGCCGCTCTGGTGGGCAACGCGATGCAGAACCTGCTGCGGCCCGTCTCGGCCCTGGTCCTGACCGTGACCTGCGACAACGGGAAGGAGTTCGCCGGCCACCTCCAGACCGCCGAAGCGCTCGACACCGACATCTTCTTTGCCCGGCCCTACCGCTCCTGCGAGCGGGGCCTCAATGAACATACCAACGGCCTCCTGCGCCAGTTCGTGCCCAAGACCGAGAACCTGCGCACGCTCGACCCGCAACGGCTGCAGGAGGCCGTCAACCGGCTCAACCACCGCCCCCGCAAGGTGCTGGGCTACCGTACCCCGTACGAGGTCTTCCGCGACGACTGTCTTGCGGCCGGCATCGACCCGCCACCCGCAGTCCCGGAACCCTCTCCTCTCTGATCCGGGCCGCAACGCGGCCCCCCCCCGACGCACTTCCCCCTCTCGAGCTGGCGGGCCCAGCCCGCCAGCGCCCCTGTGGTCCGGTCGCCTTTTCGGGCCAGATTCCGCTGCCACCCTCGCGTAACGGCCACCTCTGGAGCGTCGCCTTGACAGTTCCCCCCCGCTGGTCTTACTCTGGCAGTAGTTCAGCCACCCACTCCAAGGGCCTACTTCCCCGCTGTTGCGGTTCAATGTGCAATGGGCGTCGGAGATCGACACCCGGCCGCTCTTCATCAACCACACGCTGTGGAGCAGGACCGGAGAACGCCTGTTTTTCTTCGCCCGGGCCAATTTCAGGATGCCCGGCCGCATCAACACATCGTTTACCATCGCCCGTTCCGGCGAGGACCTGAGACGCCAGGAAACCCACATCGGGGGGCACCCGGAATGGGATGCCGGCTCACGGATGATCGGTTCGGTCGGCCGTAGGCAGGCTCTGTTCGACGTGGCGTCCCAGCAGGTCGTGGACCTGATCGGTAGCCGGGACCTGTTTCCCGACCCGGAGGGCGACATCGCCCTGTCGCCGGACCTGGAATGGCTCGCTAACGGCTACAAGCAGGACGGCCAGCTGCACTACGTGATCCATAACCGCCGGACCGGCGTGACCTATCGGGCGGGGGGATACGAACTGTTCGGGCGAGTCTCGGGCGACGTCCGGTGCGACCCCGCGCCACGCTGGAACCGCACCGGCGACAGTCTCCTGATTCCCGGGATGACGGAAGCAGGCACCCGCCAGATGTTCCTTCTCCGGTTGCCGGCGGGCCGTTAGGCGAGCCGTGACCCGGGTCGGCACCATCAGGAAGAGGCTGGAATCGCCCGGCTGACCGGTCCGTGCCCGGCCTACCGGCTCGGCCCGATTCGCGTGTGCCGGCGGGCCGCTTTTCGAAGATTTCCCGCAGGCGCGCCGCAAGGGGTATGCTCAGTTAGAGCTTCAGGCCGACGGTCGAAACACAGACTCGCCTTCCAAGATGTCAGATTCCGGGAACGTCCCGCCAACAATCAATCTTCCCTTCGTGGAGCACCTCTTGGCCGAGTTCCGGCGGAATCCAACGGCGGTCTCCGGGGATTGGCGACGATACTTCGCCTCCATCGTGGGCGACTCACCCTGGCCAACCGAGACTGCCGCGCCAACTCCACGCACGGGTCAGGGTGGCCGGTCGGCCGACGGGAACCAGCCGGGCTCGGGCGAGCTTGCCTCCGGCCAGAGCCGGGCGTCAGCCGCCCTGCAGCACAGAGTCGACAAGATCGTCCGGGCGTATCGGGTACGGGCTCACGTGGTGGCGCGAATTGATCCGCTGGATTTCACGAGAAAGGTCTCCAAGGAACTGGACCCCTCGTACTACGGATTGCAGCCGGAGGATATGGACGAGCGGATTTCCCCGGAGACCCTTTCAAGCTGCTCCTTCACGACGCCGCGCGACGTCATCGCGCGGCTCCAGGACACCTACACACGCTCCATCGGGGTGCAGTTCATGCACATCGACGATCTCGGCATCCGCGAGTGGCTCCAGAAACGGATGGAGTCGACGGGCAATCACGTGCAACTCAGCCAGGCTCGACAGGCCCGGATCCTGACCCGTCTGACCGACGCCACGATCTTCGAGGAATTCATCCAGAAAAAGTTCGTCGGGGCGAAGTCCTTTTCCCTGGAGGGTTGCGAGACCCTGATTCCCCTCCTCGACCTGCTCATCGAGAGGGCAAGCGACCAGGGTGTTCGGGACGTCATCATCGGGATGGCGCATCGCGGGCGCCTCAACGTCCTCGCCAACATCATGGGCAAGAGTGCCCGGCAGATCTTCCGCGAATTCGCAGACCTCGACTCGGAGCACTATGAGGGGCGAGGCGATGTCAAGTATCACTTGGGACACCGGGGAACCTGGCGCAGCACCCAGGGTGCGGATGTGCGAACATCGCTCTGCTTCAATCCGAGCCATCTGGAATTCGTGAACCCAGTGGCCATTGGACGCCTGCGCGCGCGCCAAGATCGCAAGGGCGACGACGCACGCACCCGAGGCCTGTGCATCCTTCTGCACGGCGACGCGGCATTCGCCGGGGAAGGCATCGTCCAGGAGACGCTCAACATGAGCCAGCTCCCGGGCTATCGGGTCGGGGGCACGATCCACGTGATCATCAACAACCAGATCGGCTTCACCACCCGACCGACCCAGGGACGCTCCACCATTTATGCGTCGGGCGTTGCCAAGATGCTGCAAATCCCGATCCTGCACTTCAACGGTGAAGATCCCGAAGCGGCGGCCCAGGTCGTGCGTCTGGCCGTGGACTTCCGCAACGAATATCACCGCGACGTGGTGATCGACATGTACGGATACCGGAGGCGCGGCCACAACGAGACCGACGAGCCCCGATTCACCCAACCGCTGCTCTACAAGGTGATCGGAGAGCGAAAGACGGTTCGCGAGGCGTATCTCGAGCACCTGCTCAGGCAAGGAGGCGTAACGCAAGCCGAGGCTGACAGGATCGCGAACGAAAGGCGGGAACATCTTGAACAGGAGTTGGCGTCAGCCAAGAGCGAGACCTACATTCATGTCGGCGATCAGGTAACCGGCGATTGGGCCGGCTACAACCAGGGGGCGGATTCGCAGGTCGCTGACGTCGACACCGGAGTGGCAAGATCGAAGCTCTCGGTGATTCTGGGAAAGCTGACGGAATACCCCGAGGATCTGCTTCCCGACCCGCGCATCGTGAGGCTGCTGGAAGCGCGCAGAGAGATGGCCCACGGGAAGCGACCGCTGGACTGGGCAACCGCCGAAGCCGTCGCGCTGGGCAGCCTGTTGGTCGCGGGCCATCGGGTGCGCTTTACGGGCCAAGACGCTGAACGAGGGACGTTCTCGCACCGTCACGCGGCCGTCTTCGACTCGGAGACTGGCCTGAGCCACATTCCGCTGCAGCATCTTTCCCCGGTGCAGGCCCCGTTCGAGATCCACAACAGCCCCTTGTCCGAGGGCGGACCGCTGGGTTTCGAGTACGGCTACAGCTTGGAGTGGCCTGACGGTCTGACGATCTGGGAAGCGCAGTTCGGGGACTTCTTCAACGCCGCCCAGGTGATTTTCGATCAGTTCATATCGAGCGGTGAGGACAAGTGGAACCTCTGGAGCGGACTGGTGATGCTGCTCCCGCACGGATTCGAGGGGCAGGGTCCCGAGCACTCCAGCGCAAGGCTGGAGCGCTTCCTGCAGCAGGGAGCGGAGGACAACATTCAGGTCGCCGTGCCAACGACGCCGGCCCAGCACTTCCACCTCCTGCGCCGGCAGATGGTTCGGTCCTGGCGCAAACCGCTGATCGTCATGACGCCCAAGAGTTTGCTGCGACACCCGGCGGTGGTGTCCGATCTGGACGGGCTGACCGAAGGAACGTTCCAACGGATCCTACCGGACACTGGATGCGATCCGAGCCGAGTGCAGCGGGTGCTCGCGTGTAGCGGAAAGATCTACTACGAGCTTGCGGCTGCTCGAGAGTCGGCGGGGAGAGAGGATCTCGCAATCGTCCGCCTGGAACAGCTCTACCCTCTGGATGACGAGATGATTCAAGCTGCGTTCGCTCCGTACCGCAACGCCGAGGTGGTCTGGGTACAGGAGGAGCCGGCCAATATGGGAGCATGGAGATATCTGCAGATGACTTTTCCCGGCGTGTTCTCCCGGTCCATGAGCCGGCCGGCTTCCGCGAGCCCCGCCACCGGGTCGTCGAGCAGCCACAAGCGGGAGCAGCTTCAGATCATCGAAGCGGCCGTACTGCAGCAATGACCAAGGGGGCGAGATGAACAATGGATGAACTTTGCATCCAGAAGATCGTTTCCAGCCACGCAGAAGCGTGGTACTACCGCGGTAGGGCCGGATCAGATGGCCAAGGTCTTTGTTGTGGTACAGATTCTGCCAACGGGTACAACACCGGAGAAGGTCTAGGTGACGGCAAACCTACTGGAGCTGTTACTGGATTCGGCGCGGACTGCAAGGCATTTGGAAGTGGAAGACGTCTTCCTATCGCTGAGTGGTTTGAGGATTGGCTCGTATGATTCACGTCTGTCCGCACTGCATGGCGGTAGCTATGGCGTCAGTCCCCTTGTACGCTTGGTCGTACTGGATTCAGGTACTCGTAGGCTATGCCTGCAGAAAGGAAACGTCACGATGAAGATTTTCTTGTTGGCGGTATTCGCCATCGTTGGCTTGCAGGCCGAAACTTTCAGGATGGTGGATTTGGTAGGTGCACAGAAATTCAGGTGCTCCGGAGAACACGAATACCGACCGTACGAAACACGAATGTATACAGCTGAAGATACCTATGAGGATATCCCTCTTAATCGTATTTTGGAGATGGAGGTATCTTGCACTTCAGAAGATATCTTGTTTACCGTGAAGAAAAACCAAAATCTGCTAGGACCAGGACCTTATACCACCGTTGTAGGTGGTAGAGAGATGTCCTTAGGAATTGGTGAGTATTCTACTCGATTGGTGGCAAATCATACTGGTACGAGCAGGAGTGCGGTCCAGAACTACCCAATGGATATTCGGTTCTCTGGAGACGGGAGCAATTTAGATGTACATGGTTGTGGTGGACCAAGAATCCACTATGAAGACGTCGATAAATGTGAGACAGTTCAGACTACGAGTTCTCTGTACTGGAGAAATCTATACACCGAAGATGTCTCCGTTAATTTCAGTGTTCCCAGAAGTGTCTTGTGGAAGGTTCTTGAAGAACGTCAGAATGTTTCTGATAGACACGATGCCGGGCTCAGCACTGAAGCGGAATATGACGAATTGCATATTCAATACTGGCAAGTGGCTCATCCGAGTATCTTCCGGATAGAGAAAGGACGGAGTCGAGAGAGACTTCCTAGGGGGATGTCTAGATACGGAGGCGGCTATCCGGGTAGATGGATCATGTTCGGAGTCGCGGAAGCTTGGGATGGGTTCGTCCTTACTC
Source organism: Bryobacterales bacterium (assembly GCA_965205085.1). Lineage (GTDB taxonomy): Bacteria > Acidobacteriota > Terriglobia > Bryobacterales > UBA6623 > VXMF01. The sequence continues at coordinate 1,380,639 of OZ242039.1, forward strand.
CAGACCATCGAAGTTCACACGGAACGTCCTGGGGTGTTATACCGATCGCCCTACACAGAGAATTAAATCGTCTTCAAGATTACTGGAAGATGTGTTCAGGAATTGCTCCATCGAAAGCGAAGCCTACGTCGGATCTAGACGCGACCGCAGCCGCGGCGAAGAACAGTATCAAGATGATGCGTGACTTGAGCGACGTCTGGGAGGACTACAAAGAACACACCTTGGAAGATTTCATCAAGATCCCATGAATGATTCATATAGACCTTCGACACTGCTCTACTCTGGAGAACAGTACCCATGCCAATTGAACTGAGAGTGCCCGAAGCGGGCGAATCCATCATGGAAGTCCGGATCGGCTCGTGGCGCAAGGCCCAAGGGGATCCGGTACGCATCGACGAAGTCGTTGTGGAAATCGAGACAGACAAGGCGGCAATCGAGTTGTCCGCACCGGCAAGCGGTACGCTCAGCAAGATTCTCCTGGCCGAAGGATCGGAAGCATCCGTCGGCGACATTGTCGGATTGATCGACGAGGGGGCGGCACCTTCCTCCGCAACGGAGACTCCTGCAGAGGCGAAGGACCAAGAGCAGGACCGACCCGAGGCCACGCCGGCCGGCGACGTCAGAGTTATGCCCGCTGCCCGACGGATCCTGGAAGAGGCCGGCGTTTCCGCCCAAGAGGCCACTGCATCGGGACCCGGCGGCCGCCTCCTCAAGGAAGACGCCAATCGTGCGGTCGAAGAGAGGCAGCGAGCAGCCACCGCTCCGGAACCGCTGCCTCAGCCTGCGACTCCCCCGGCCCCCGGCCCCGCTGGCCAGCCGCGGACAACGGGAGCCGGCGGGCCCAGCCGGGAGGAAGAGGCCGTTCCGATGAGTCCGATCCGGAAAGTGATCGCCCGGAACCTGGTCGAGGCCCAGCGGACGGCCGCCCTGCTCACTACGTTCAACGAAGTCGACATGACGAATGTCATCGAGCTTCGAAGGCGGTACCGGGATGCATTCCTGTCGCGCCACGGCGTGAAGCTGGGATTCATGTCCTTCTTCGTCAAGGCATCCGTGGATGCACTGCAAGCGGTTCCCGCCGTCAACGCACGAATCGAGGACAGCAAGATCGTGTATCGGAAGTACCAGGACATCGGGATCGCGGTTGGAGGCGGCCGGGGACTGGTTGTGCCCGTCCTCCGCAACGCCGAGCTGATGAGCTTCGCCGGGATCGAACAGGCCATTGCCGACTTCGGGCTGAGGGCCCAGCAGAACAAGATCGAGCTCTCGGAGCTGCTCGGAGGCACGTTCACGATTTCCAACGGGGGAATCTACGGCTCCATGCTGTCCACACCGATTGTCAATCCGCCGCAGAGCGGGATCCTGGGCATGCACGCCATCAACGACCGTCCCGTGGCGATCAACGGTCAGGCCGCGATTCGGCCCATGATGTACCTTGCCCTGACGTACGATCACCGCATAGTGGACGGGCGGGAGGCAGTGACGTTCCTCACCCGTATCAAGGACCTGGTCGAGGCTCCAGAGAGGATGTGGCTGGAGGTTTGAGAAAGCGTGCCAGACTGAGTGGCAGGAGCGCATAGACGACGCTAGATGACCTCTCATGATTTGATCGTTATCGGTGCCGGACCAGGCGGCTATACAGCCGCCATTCGCGCCGCGCAGCTGGGCCTCGACGTGGCGTGCGTCGAGAAGGAACGGGAACTCGGTGGCACATGTCTGCGAATCGGCTGCATACCGAGCAAGGCACTCCTGGAGTCGTCCGAGCGGTACGAAGAAGCGCACATGGGCCTGGCAGACCACGGGGTAGTGACCGGGTCTGTGAAACTCGATCTTGCCCGCATGCTGAAACGCAAGGACCGGGTCGTCACCTCCCTTACCAAGGGTGTTGCGGGCCTGCTCAGGAAAAACAAGATCACCCGCTACACCGGCTACGCAAGGTTCCTGTCGCCAACCCGACTCTTGGTGAACGGTGCGCGTGACCCGTTCGAGACGGAGGCGCGGCATATCCTGATCGCAACAGGCAGCAAGTCCACCTCACTCCCGGGAATCGAGTGCGATGGAAACCTCGTGGGTACGAGTACCGAGGCGCTCTCGTACCCCGAAGTGCCGAACCGTCTCGCTGTGATTGGTGCGGGCTATATCGGGCTGGAGATGGGGTCGGTGTGGCGCCGTCTGGGTGCAAGGGTAGTGGTCTTCGAGTACCTCGACCGAATCCTGCCGGGGATGGACTCGGAGGTCGCTGCTGCCGCACAGAAACTGCTCGCCCGCCAGGGCATGGAATTCAGGCTGAGCTCCCGGGTGACCTCAACAAGGGCCAGTGAGGGCGAATGCACCGTCGAGTGCGAGGGAATGGAACCAGACAGATTCGACCGCGTCCTCGTAGCGGTCGGGCGGAAACCGAACACCGATGGGCTCGACCTGCAAGCAGCCGGAATCGAGACGGATGATCGCGGTCGCATCACAGTCAACGACAGATTCCAGACGTCGGCTCAAGGCGTGTACGCAGTCGGCGATGTTATCCGGGGCCCGATGCTGGCCCACAAGGCCGAAGAAGAGGGCGTGGCATGCGTTGAATGCATCGTGACCGGATACGGCCACGTGAACTACCAGGCAATCCCCGGGGTCGTCTACACACATCCCGAGATCGCCTCGGTGGGCATGACTGAGGACGACCTCACGAGCAAGGGCCTTCCCTACCGCAAGGGAGTGTTCCCCTTCATGGCGAACGGCCGGGCCAAGGCAATGGCGAGCACCGACGGATTCGTCAAGATCCTTGCCGCGAGGGACACGGACCGGGTCGTCGGAGTTCACATCATTGGCCCCCGAGCTGGCGACTTGATTGCAGAGGCAGCAGTGGCCATCGAGTTCGGGGCCTCGAGCGAGGACATCGCGCGATCATCGCACGCCCACCCTACCCTTGCCGAAGTGATCAAGGAAGCTGCGCTTGCGACCGACGGGCGGGCGCTGCACATCTAGTTCTGGCCGCTCGGGTGCGCCCGACAGCCATCAGTGGCAGCCCGCAAGTTAAGGCGCAATCACCGGCCGGCCATCCCGCGCAACATCGGCAGACACCCATCGCAGCCATTCCGGCAAGGATTCGGCCGAAAGAGCATTGATCGCCCATAGCTGAACTGGATTCACACCTGCCTCTGGCCCCGGAAGCAGCACGGAACGTGGCGTGGCCCCGTTTCCTGGGGGGCTCGCTCAACTTCGTCACGCAGGAGCCAGCACCCGAGGGCTGTCGGGAAGGATCGACAGGCGACACGCAAACCAGTCAGCTACGGGACGGATCACACCAGGATCGATGACGCTTGTTGAATGCCGCAAAGTTCCGGCGGCGGGGCACCAACACACAGCACTCCAGCCACCTTGCGGTTGACGGAGCCATGGCCTCCGGCAGGTCAACAGCCCGCACCCGGTCAACCGACGTGTGACGGCGATCGCGACGTAAGCTGCGTCGGGTCTTGCGGTTACAGGGAGCCTTCGGCAGATCGAAGACTCGGTCAGACTTGCAATGGCACTGCCGCTCTACCCACTTCGCAGTTGCGAAGGTGCCCAGTCACGGACCTGGACGCAGGGGCGCGTGCCCCTACTCGGGGGAGACTACCTGATCTGCCTTCGTTGGCTGCACGAGTCTTTCGGGCCGCTGCTCCTGCTCGCGAGGGGTTGCTTGGGACGGCTTAGTTGCCAGTCTAGGGTCGAGCTGCAGGAGTAGGATCCCTTCCATTCGTGCTGTCCGCTCAGCCGTGGCTGCGACCTTGGCGGAGAGAGTACCGTAGTCTTCGCGATGCTCTGCAGCCAGTCTGGCCAACTCCGCGGCTAGCTTGCCGTAGTCTTCGCGATGCTCTGCAGCCAGTCTGGCCAACTCCGCGGCTAGCTTGCCGTAGTCTGCCTCGTGCTGGGTTGCCAGAGCCTGGATCTCCTCGCGAGTTCGCTCGGCCAAGGCCTGGACATCCTCGCGGCTTTGCTTGGCCAGAGCCTGGATCTCCTCGCGAGTTCGCTCGGCCAGGGCCTGGACATCCTCGCGGCTTTGCTTGGCCAGAGCCTGAATCTCCTCGCGAGTTCGCTCGGCCAGAGTCTGGACATCCTCGCGGCTTTGCTTGGCCAGAGCCTGAATCTCCCCACGAAGCTGTGCGAGGCCAGAGCGAATGAATACCAAGACGGAGACGATAACAGTTGCGGCTGTAAGGGTAACCCCTACCCATTGTGCATCCATACGCTGTAATGTACCACAAGTCCTCTGAAGCTATCCGGGATGTAGTGGCCCGCGTGGCCGAGGGGCGCTGTAAGTCGGCGGGAGACCGCATCCAATCACTCTCTGGATGGGCCACCTTGGAGAGCCAAGAATTCCCACCCTAAGATTTCCTGGTGCCTAGCTGTCGCGTCTGATTGGATTTGCGGAGAGCACCAACTTATTCCGCCGGCTTCTGGTAGAGAGATGAGACAAGCCGTCGCAGCCCTCCGCCCTGTTCGAGACGACTCCGCCCGGATTCCGCCTAGCCGACGTGGTCATCCAATGAACTTGCGAAATTCGAGTAGATGCGTCACGCCTTAGAACAAAATAGGGTCAATATGGTTTGGTATTGGCAGGATATCACTGGAATTGTAGTCTGATGGTGGTCCGTTAGCAAAATGGGTGGGCGGGATGCCCTTGACAAACTCAGTTCTCCTCACTCGGCCGGACTAGCCGACGACAGGCTTAACCGATAGCGGGGTACGGGGCGCTGCTCAGGGCGGCGGGCGCAGCAATTGGTCCGCCGCAGCGCGAGCATCCCGAACATCAGATGGCAAAACATCTTCCGGTGCCCGCGCACCCACACGCTCCGGCCTCCGAACTCGTCCTTCAGTCGACCTTTGGCTCGCTCCACCATCGAACGCTCGCGGTAGCGAAGCGCCGCCGGTGCCTGCTGCCCGATGCTCCGCTGCGCCAGCGCCTCCCGCTTCGGGTCCGCCTTCTTCCGAGTGCCCCGGCGCGGGTTGCTGTCGATGATCGGCACGTGCCCAAGCGCTGGCTGTGGGCCCGGATCGCCTCCGCATCGTAGGCACCCTCCATCAGGTCACACAGGTTCTGGACCGCTCCCTGCGTCATCCTCGCCAGGGGAATCGCCACCTGACTGTCGTGCGTGGACGCCGAAGTCAACAAACAACTCACCGGGATCCCTCCGTCGATTACATCGATGTGCAGTTTGTACCGGACCCACCGCTCCCGGTAGCCCTTCGCGTTGCGCTTGCCCCCCGTTTCGCAGCCCGTCGGCAATCCTTTCAGCACTGTTTTCTATGACATGGACCCCTGCCGGTCGATCCGTTTCGTCGACTTCCCCGCACGCTGCGCCTCCAGGCACCGCTGTCTTCTCCAGGCGGCCCGCGACGGCCGAGCCGGTCGCCGTGCAGACGCTCGACCAGGCTCGGGTGGTGGATAAACCGAACACGGCCTTGGCCAGAAACGCCCGCGCGAGCGTCGCGCGGCTGTGCGGGGGCCGCCCCCTGTCCGCTGCTCCCCAAGGACGACAGCAGCGCTTCGACGCGGACAAGTTCCAGAACCTGTACGAAGCGCTGGTGGCGTTAGCCGAGGGGGCCGAATTCCTCCTCCAGATGCGGGAACAGCGATTTCCGGAAGGTGAACCAGTCCTGGGATACGGTCCCTCGAACGGACAAATTCGTTCTCCTATACCAAGATGCCCTAGATTCAATTGTCTCAGAGAGCGAGATCTTGTGTCAGTTTTCGATTGAGCCCGGAACTGGTTCCGCTATCTGCGCCTCGGTAATTCTGCAAATGGCTCGAAGTAGATGCGATCGCGATTCCAGAACATCCATGAAGACTGGTTGCAGATATCGTTCACAGTCCACCCGCTTATGGATCGCCTGGAGGTGGTGGCTAGGGGCGGACTTGAACCGCCGACGCCTGCCTTTTCAGGGCAGCGCTCTACCAACTGAGCTACCTAGCCTCGAATCCCATCGTAACCCAGCCCGCCAGCACGGTCAACCGGCACCTTTCCAGTAAGAGATGATCCTGAGTGGGCCTCAGGAGGACGGAGTGGACTCCCGAGAGGGTGCCCCTGCATCCCGGCCCCAAAGTCCGATCGCGTCTGGACCATCTGCGGCGGTCTCTGACCAGCCATCGCGGGGGGCCTGTCCAAGAGTACGCCGATCCGCCTATCAGATTGGTTCTGGAAGCGTGTTCCTGAACGAAAGCAACCGGTGCCGGGATCTCACCAACTGACAGGGACGCTGTAAGCCGTCGATGTAGCCGCAGATGGCGGGCCCGGAGGGATTCGAACCCCCGGCCTGCCGCTTAGGAGGCGGCCGCTCTATCCAGCTGAGCTACGGGCCCGTCTGTTGTCATTCTCGCACGCTTGATCGCGCGAGCCGTTGTCAGTACGACACCGGCGTGACCGTACCGCCACAAGTCCGGGCAGACACCTAGGCCAGAATCTCCCGGACCACCCGCCCATGCACATCGGTCAATCGAAAGTCCCTGCCGGCGTAACGGTAAGTCAGTCGGGTGTGATCCAGGCCAAGTTGGTGCAACATGGTTGCATGCAGGTCGTGCATATGGACGCGATCCTCGACCGCCACGCCGTGTACGTCACACTGGCCGTATCGCATGCCGCCTCGAACTCCCCCACCTGCCATCCACATGGTGTAACCGCGATTGTTGTGGCGGCGGCCATCGGCTTTGTCGTTCTGCTCGTACGTCGAGCGCCCAAACTCCCCACCCCAAACGATCAGCGTCTCCTGGAGCATTCCACGTTGCCTGAGGTCCGTGATCAGGGCGGCGATCGGCTGATCGGTGGCCCTTGCGTTCGCCTGCAGGCGCGTACGCAAGCTGTTGTGCTGGTCCCATCCGCGATGGCCCAATTCGATGAATCGGACCCCCTTCTCAGCCATGCGCCGGGCCAACAGGCACTGCGTGCCGAACTCGGCGGTCTCCTTGTGGTTGAGGCCATACATCTCTCGAATCTTCTCTGGCTCGGTGGAAATGTCCAGCGCCTCAGGAACGGCGGACTGCATCCGAAAGGCCAGTTCGTACGACTGGATCACTCCTTCGATCTGATCCCTGCCGCCGGTGCGCTCCAGCATCCCGCGATTCAGATCCTGCACGTAGTCGAGCTGGCTCCGCTGGCTGGTCGCGGTCATCATCGAGTTGCGGATATTCTCGATCGGGTCCTGGCCCTTCGCAATGTTGAGCCTCGTGCCCTGGAAGCTGGCAGGAAGAAAGGCTGAACCGTACTGCAATGCCCCTCCGACCGGAGGCGGATTCATCGTGACGAATCCCGGCAAGTCCTGGTTCTCGGTACCCAGGCCGTAGACGACCCACGCGCCCATCGATGGCCGCACAAAGGTAATGCTGCCCGTGTGCGTAAAGATTGCGGCCTGCGGATGGGCGGGCGAATCCGTATGCATGCCGTTGAGAAGGCAGAGTTCGTCGGCGTGCTTCCGAAGATTCGGGAACACTTCCGATATATGGATTCCGCTCTCGCCACTGGGCAGGAACTCGAACGCGGGCGGCATGATCCGGCCACCTTGCGTGCCGATGGACAACTCCATTTCGGAGTGCTGGCCCGAGTGCCTGACAAGTTCCGGATTGTAGTCGAACGTCTCATGCTGGGTCGGTGCTCCCTGCATGAACAGGAAGATGACCCGCTTCGCCTTGGGTTCAAAATGGGGTTGCTTCGGAAGCAACGGATTCTGGCCGCCGTTCGCCTTCAGCGAGTCCAGCGCGGCCAAACCGGCGAAGGCGGTGTAGCCGAAGCCCGTCGCTGCGTGCCGCAGAAAGTCCCTCCGGTTGTGTAGATTGTCCGCCATTCTCATGTCCTCGTCTCGCACCCCTGTCAGTTCCGGTATCTGAATTCGGCGCTGTTGTACAGCGCATGATACAGCCACGTCCATGCCTCTCGCTCCGCGGGGGCAGAGGCCTCCAGCCAATCCTGTCCACCCTGTCCCGACCCGCTGTGCCCCCTCGCGTTCCGGGCCGGAAGACTGGCCCGTGCGACCGACGCCTCTTCAGGACCGAGCGGTCGGCCGAGAACCGCCTCGACCATGCCCAGCAGCACCTTGGCATTGCCCATGTCGCCTGGACCGTGCCGGGAACTCTTCACGGCCTGCCGCGCCTTCCTTGGCCGGGATTTCTTGCTGTCGAGGTAGGCCACGGCCGTTGCAACCTCGGCACCCGTGGGCTTGCGCTCCAGCGCCTTCGCCAAAAACTTGCCGATCCGGTCCTTGACAACCGCACGGTGTGCCGCGCCACCAACCGGCAGAACGGGAGATTCCCTAAGCTCACGGATTCTGGCGCTCGCACGCTCCAGTTCGGCCGGGCTCGGATCCCTGGCAAGGACCTGCCTGAAGGCTCGCTCGACCCGTTCCGAGTCGTCACTCAAAGCAGCGACCAGTCGCGCGGCGGCCAGGCCGGAGTGGCTCCGGACAAACTCGTTGTTCATCAGGAACAGCGCCTGGCTCGGCCCGGTCGTCACTTCCCGGACGCCGTGCGTTTCACTGGGCTCCGGAAAGTCGAAAGCCTCGAACAGGCGGCTCGCGGCATTGCGGATCACTGGCACGTACACACTGCGGTAGTCTTCCTCGATCTCCCAGAGGCGCAACTGCCGGTTGCCCGTGTTGATTAGCTGGTTGCGGTCAAAGGTCCCGACCGGAGCGGGTGGCGGCGCACGGGTGTCCAACTGGCCGCTGACCAGCAGAACCGCATCGCGCAGCGCCTCGACCTCCAAGCGCCGGATGTTCGCTCGCCAGAAATGATCGTTGTCTGGATCCTGCTGGAAGTTATCGGGCACAACGTCCGTCGCGAGACGGTAGGTGCGGCTCATGACGATCTCCCGGACAAGGCTCTTGACCGACCACCCCTGGTCCATGAACTGAACGGCCAGATAATCGAGCAACGGCTGGTTCACGGGATGGCGGCCCATCGAACCGAAGTTGTCGACAGTGGCGACAATCCCTTGGCCGAGGAGGTGGTGCCAGATCCGGTTAGCCATCACACGGGCGGTCAACGGGTTCTCGCGCCGCGTCAGCCACTCCGCGAGCTGAAGCCTCCCGCTGCCGGTGGAGCCGATGGTCGGCAGCGACGCATCGGCCGGGAACAGGACCTGAACGAAACCCCGGTCCACAGAGCTGCCCAGAGTGTGTGGATCCCCACCGATGTTGATCTTCATGGGAACGGGCCGCTTGGCGTCCACTACGCCCATCGCCAGGTTCTCGGGGATCGGGAGCTTTCCAAGCTGGCGGGCCAATTCCCTGCACCTCGTGCGGTCGCGTGCCCGCTCGGCGGTCCGGAGCTCTGTCCAGAGCCGCTCGCGCTCACTTCGAGTTTCGGCCGCGTTTTCAATCGTGTAGTCAGCCTGGCCGTCAAGAGGTACCAAGAGCTGGGTTCGGAAGTAGGCTGCGTTGAATGGCGGTCGCCGCCGTAATCCGTTGCGCACCTCGGAACTGCGGAATATCGCGGCCATGGAGTAATAGTCGCTGGTCGGAACGGGATCAAACTTGTGGTCGTGGCACCTTGCGCACCCGACACTGAGAGCGAGGAACGACCGCGTGGTCGCGTTGATCATCTCGTCCACGACATCCATCGCGAACTGCTTCGGATCCGGCTCGTTGAGATCGTGAGCACCGAGCGCCAGAAATCCGGTCGCAACCTGATTCTCGATGCGCTCTTGCTGGCTCTTATACGGAAGAAGGTCACCGGCCAGCTGTTCCTGGACAAAGCGATCATACGGCTTGTCCTGATTGAACGAGCGGATGACGTAGTCCCGGTATTTCCAGGCCACCGGAAACGGAAGGTTCCTCGTTCGCCCGATCGAGTCCGCATAGCGGACGACGTCGAGCCAGTGCCGCCCCCACCGCTCACCGAATCGCTCGGACTCCAGCAGCCGTTCCACCACCCGGGCGTAGGCGCGACCGCTCGGGTCGGCGTTGAACTCCCGCACTTCCCTGGGGGTTGGAGGCAACCCGGTCAGATCGTACGTCAGGCGCCTGAGCAGATCGGTGTTGCTGGCATCCGGCGCAGGGAGCAACCCCCGCTCCTCCAACGACGCCAAGATGTACTGGTCGATCACACCTTGGGGCCACGCATTGCCCCGCACGGGAGGAGGCTGCGACTTGAGGGGAGGCTGGAAGGCCCAGTACTGCCTCCCCTGCTCCAGGTCGATTCCACTCTCGGCAATCCTGACGTCCGGCTCGCGCGGATCCGGTGCCCCGATGCGGATCCAGCGTTCGAAGTCCCGGACAACTTCATCGGGCAACTTGCCGCCCGGAGGCATCTTCAGGTCGCCCTCGTAGCGCAGCGCGCCGATGATCAGGCTGGACTCGATGTCGTTGGGGACCACCGCATGGCCACGCTGGCCACCCTGCTGGATGCCATCCCTGGTGTCGAGGGAGAGCCCACCCATCCGGGTCTTGGCCGCTGCCGAGTGGCATGTGTAGCAGTTGGTCGCCAGAATGGGACGGATCTTGGACTCGAAGAAATCCAGCCCTTCATCCGCCACTGAAGCCCGCGCCAGCGGGAGGATGGCTATCCCGAGGCATACAGTCGAGACAGCTGCCTTCCGAGAAATCATGCGCTGATTGTACGCAAATCACGACCTGCACCACAAGGCGCTACCGGTCTATTCGGCTACCCGAGGCGCCATCCCGCCAAAAAAACTCGCAAAAGACCGAATCCCGCATCCACAGGCGGTCCCGCGTCCGGACTTGCCTCGAGGCTCGCTGACGACCCTGCCCCGCCCCGTGCCACCAATCAACTGCCTTCTTCTCTTTCCAGTCTGGACCGTCGTTCCGGGACTTTCAGCTCTTGCGCAGTCAAGTTGCGAGCAGTCGATTCCTGACGGAGCTTGGCGCGGGTTCCGCATATCAGGGCGTACGGCACAAGGGGCGACGGGCTTTCTTGCGACTCCGAATCAAGTCTCCGTCCGCGCCGCGCTGGCGTACCGGCCGCCTTGTCACCGCCTGGGACACCGCGCTTGGCCCCCTGCAAGACTCCCGTCCCGAACGGCCCCCCGCTACATGTGGAGAAGGCCCGGCCTCCGAACTGCGATGCCTATTCTCGGGACGGGAGCGGGGTCACGGCCGACTCGATATACGCGAGAATCTCTGACACGATGTCCGGGTGCTCGGTCGCCACGTTGCGCTGCTCCCCCACATCAGTGGTCAGATCAAACAATTCCAGCGATTCGTCCGGACTCTCCCGAACAGCTTTCCAACGTCCCCACCGAACGGCCTCAGGCTCGCCCGGCGTACCACCCCAATACAGGAATCGGTCGCCAAGACCGGCATCCTCGCCCAGCAGCGCCGGCAGCACGCTCGCGCCGTCAATGGGTCCGGGCAGCCCAAACCCGACAAGATCAGCAACGGTGGGCAGGAAATCCGCGAAGTACCAAGGCAGGTCACTTACGGCACCGGCCGGAATTCGACCCGGCCAGCGAACGATCATCGGCACCCGAATTCCGCCATCATGGAGAGACCTCTTGTAGCCTTGCAGGGGCCCGTTGGAGTCGAAGAAGAACGGATCATTTCCTCCTTCCGCATGCGGACCGTTGTCGGAACTGAAGAATACGATGGTCCGCTCGTCAAGACCGAGTCTGGCCAGCAGGTCAAAGAGTTCTCCGACGCCAGCGTCCATCCTGCTGACCATTGCGGCCAAACCCTTCTGGGGGCCAGGCCAGTCTTCGTGCCGATAGCCAGCGGCGTCCGGCACCTCCATTCCGATCCGTTCGCGATGATCCCGGAGATCCGCCGCGATGTCGTCGATGCCGGGATCGCCACCTCCGTTCCTTCCCCCGGCCTCGTTGTTAGCGTGCGGAATCGTCAGGGCGAGATACAGGAAGAACCGGGACCCCGCATTCTGCTCGACCCAGCGCAAGGCCTCTTGCATGAGAACGTCATGGGAATAGTCGATGCGCTCTGTCGCCACGCCGCTCAAGCCGCCGGGGCGACTGTCCGGAATCACGACGTTCCGTAGCGGTATCCGCTCGCCCATCCGCATGAGGAACTCGGGATAGTAGTTGTGGGCATGGCGCTGGCTGAGGTATCCGAAGAAATGGTCGAAACCCTGCCGCCAAGGGGCCCCGGGCGAGTCCTGCATACCCAGGCCCCACTTGCCTACCAACGCCGTTGCGTAGCCCGCATCCCTGAGCAACTCAGCGACGGTGATGTCCTCATCCAGCAGACCGGGAGAGCCGTTCCGCCGGACGCGGGTGTGCCCCGTGTGCTGGCCGGTCATCAGTACGCTCCGAGACGGGGCGCAAACCGTGAAGCCGGCATATGCGTCGGTGAACCTCATGCCCTCGGCGGCCATGCGGTCGAGGTGAGGAGTCCGGATCCGATCCTGCCCGTATGCGCCGAGATCGCCGAATCCCAGATCGTCGGCAAGAATCCAGACAATGTTCGGCGGGACCGGAGATGCAGCCGGTTCTGGACCACAACCCGAGAGCACCAGGCTGCCCACCGCGACGATCACAATGAAGTCCCGGCACAGGAAGCCCCGAAGCTGGTGCTTACCTACAGACCCGCAATCCCCAACTCCCGTCCTGCCGGAAGGCATCGGTCCAGTCCCCTCGTAAGCCATCAGCAATCAGACCGAACGCGCTGCAGCCGGCAGCCCGGGCTCCCTGATGGTGACTCCGCACAGCACGTGGGGCAACCGAACAAGCCGAATGCGCCCTGAATGCGAGATAACTCGCCCTGGATCTGCTTGCTCGACCAGCACTTTCCGGTCGATGAGATACGACATCGGCAAAGTATACCGTGCGTGCTTGTCTGGCGGGCGATGGCGACCCTCCGGCACCGCTGTCGAACAGTGGTCTTCGGCATCGCCTCCCGGCAACCAATCCGACCACCGCGGTGCCACGATCCGCTTCCCGAAAGGAAGTGCTCCTGAACGACCCGGCATCCTACCCGACACCGTTCCGGATCTCGTGCGCTTGGCCCGTCTGGGAGAGACTCCACCCTCTCACCCACCAGCTGTCCGCTGGGGCCTGTCGAGCGGCGAAACCCGGCTATCCACCTCCCTTGGAGACTCGACCGCTCTGAACGTCCGCATACGAGGAGGGAGTGACACTCCGCGCCTCGGGCGCTGGTCCCTCTCGCACACTGTTCGCACAGCGTTTCTGCAGCCTTACCGAAGGCCCTCGCATCCTGGCTGCGGAGTGGGCCAGGAATGGGGCGGTCCTACTCCCGCCGGGGGCAACCCCGAGACGAGATCGCTACCGCGAGAGTCTGGAATACTGGGAGTGGGCATGTCTGCTCCAATTCGGTCCTCCGAGCCCGCACTTGAGCTGTTGCGGTCCCCCACCGAGCGAGGAGGATCGTACAAGGGACGGCCGGGGTATCGACTGCTCGCGCTGCTCGACATGGAGCAGCGCGAATTCTGGGTTGTCTTCATCTATTCCGCGGGAATCGGCCTGCTTACCTTGGTCGGGCCGGTCGCGATTCAGGTGCTGGTGAACATCATCGCGTTCGAATCGCTGCTCCAGCCCCTCGTGGTCCTTACGCTGTTCCTGTTGGTGGCGCTGGGCTTCGCGACGGTGCTGGAGGCCTTTCGAGCCTACACCGTGGAGGTCATCCAGCGACGGTTTCTGGTGCGCGTCGCCACGGATTTCGGCGTCCGTCTGGTGAGGGTGAAGACGGACTCCTTCGAGCGATTCTACGGGCCGGAACTCATCAACCGGTTTTTCGATGTCGTTACGGTTCAGAAGAGTGCCGCCGAACTGCTGATCAACGGCATATCGCTGGCAATGCAGACCCTGGTCGGCATGCTGCTGCTGGCCGTCTATCACCCGTGGCTGCTGGCCTACGATGCCGTGCTGCTGGTCGTGATGGCGTGGGTCGTCTTCGGAGCGGGCCGGGGGGCGGTGAGTTCAGCCATCCAGGAGTCGGAAGGCAAGTACTCCATTGCGGCATGGCTCGAGGAAATCGCGGGTCATGTGCCCGTACTGAAGTCGGCCTCCGGCGTCGCCTATGCACTGGGACACCTCAACGCGTTGACCAAGGAGTACATCGCCCGCAGGAAAAAGCACTTCCGCGTGGTCATGCGCCAGATTGTGAGCTCCCTGATCGTCAAGACTCTCTCGATCTCCCTGCTGCTGGGCCTTGGCGGGATCCTGGTCATGCGCGGTCAGATGACGCTAGGCCAGCTCGTGGCCGCGGAAGTGGTAATCACCATGGTCGTGAGCGCATTCGCGGAGTTCGGCAAGAAACTCGAGACCTACTACGACATGCTGGCTGCACTGGACAAGCTGGGCCAGGTGATCGACCTGCCGCTGGAGCGGGGAGGCTCGCGACCGCCAGTCCTTCAGGATCACCCCGCCTCGGTGGAAATGGCGCGCCTCTGCCTGGGCCCGTCCGGCGGGGAGCAAGGCCTGGACGACGTTTCGCTACGGATCGAACCCGGCGAGCGGATCGCAATCTGCGGACCCCGCTGTGCGGGCAAGTCGACCTTGGCTAGGGTGCTGGCAGGAATCCGCCAGCCCGAAACGGGAGTCCTCCTCGTTGACGGACTCGATACCAAGGACCTGGCACCTGTCGCCTATCGCGAGATTGCCGCACTTGCCAAGGGTCCGGACACCTTCATCGACACCGTCGAACGGAATGTGTCCCTCGACCGCCCCAATGTTGGCATTGAGCGGGTTCACGAGGCCTTGGACCGGATGCAATTGCTGCGGGCCGTTCTCAGCCTCCCCGAAGGACTGCAAACCATGCTCAAGAATGGCGGTCCCCTGACCCGCGCCCAAGCCGAGCGGGTCGTCCTGGCGCGGGCGATCGCGGGTGCACCTCGACTCCTGATCCTGGACAGCATCCTTGATCGCATCGATGAGCGGAATGTCTTCAAGGCAGTCTGCGACGCTCTGTTCGCCCCTGACGTTCCGTGGACGCTTGTCTGCATTACGAACCGGCCTGACGTGATCTCCCGATGCGACCGCTCATTCGTAGTGAGGCAGGGCTCGCTTGAAGAGATCCCGATCAGTGACGCTGAGGTGCGGGCCCAGCGCTACCAAGGTGCCGATTCCCATCTGATGTAAGGACCATCCCTTGCCGACCCGCAGTTACTCTACAGGTGCCCCCAGAAGCTCTGGAAAGTGGTTTGAGGGCGAATTTGACGCACTGGAGAGCGTCGGTTCGATCGCTGGCATGCGGGTGCTGGCCAGGCTGCTCGCCGCGATGATCGCCACGATTGCGGTCGCGCTGGTGTTCGTACCGTGGCAGCAGGCGGTACCCGCCTCCGGTCAGGTTGTTGCGTTCGATCCCGTTCAGCGCCGCCAGTTCGTGGAGGCACCGATCGAGGGGCGAATCGTTCGCTGGGGGGTTGTTGAGGGATCACCGGTCCAGGCTGGCGACATGCTGCTCGAGATTTCGGACAATGACGCCCTGCTCGTCGACCGGATGGGGCTGGAGCGTGACGCGACCGACGGCGTACGCCAAGCGGCTCTCCGAAAGGCCGAATCGCTCCGCCTCAAGGTGGAGCAGCTGGAACTGACGCGGGATCGGGCGGTGGCGGCGGCCCAGTCCAAGATTCGGGTGGCACAGGACAAAGTCGTAGCAGCGTCTCGAACCCTGGAGGCGAACGAAGCGGCTGAGCAGACGGCGAAGCTGAACCTTGACCGCCAGTCGACTCTCAACGAGAAAGGGCTCTCATCGCGCCGAGACCTCGAACTCGCGCAGCTTCGGCATCTCCAGACAGCGGCCGCCGTGAACGGGGCGCTGGCAGACCGCAGTGCGGCCATGAACAGCCAGATCGCCGCGGAAGCCGAACGCGAGAAAGTGGAGGCTGACGCCCAGGCGAAGGTGGACGATGCGCGGGCCTCCCTGCAGCAGGCACTCTCGGACGAGCGGAAGGCAACTGGGGAACTGACGAAGATCGACGTGCGACTGGCACGGCAGGCTACACAGGTGGTTCGGGCACCGATCAATGGCGTTGTGATGCGGGTTCTAGCGCGCCAGGGTACCGAGATGGTGAAAGCGGGAGACATCCTGATGGAGCTCGTTCCCGAGTCGGAGCGGAATGTCGTGGAGCTCTGGGTCGACGGAAACGACGCGCCGCTGGTCTCTCCGGGCCGCAAGGTGCGTGTGCAGTTCGAGGGCTGGCCCGCGCTTCAGTTCATCGGCTGGCCGTCCGTCGCCGTTGGGACTTTCGGGGGGGAAGTCCTGGTTGTTGATGCGTCGGACAACGGTGTCGGAGATTTTCGCGCCCTGATTCAGCCGGATCCCGACAGCCCTCCTTGGCCCGAGCAACGCTATCTGCGCCAGGGTGTCCGGGCAAACGGCTGGATCCTGTTGGACCGGGTCTCGCTCGGATACGAAATCTGGCGCCAGTTCAATGGTTTCCCGCCTGCCACCACGGCTCCAGGCGAGCCGCAACCCGCTGCACCCAAGGGCAAGTCCTGATGCTGCGTACAGGCAGTCTGGCAGTCTGGCTGGTCTGGTTGCACTGTGGTGCCCTCGGCGCTCCGCTGACGCTCGAGGAAGTACTGGATTCGACAGAGCGATCCCATCCGCTCCTGCTGGCGGAGATCGCGAAGCGTTCCGCGGCGGCAGGGAAGGCGGTGGGGGCCCGGGGAGCGTTCGACACGAAGCTCGCGGTGGAGGCTGGCTCGAACCAGCTCGGGTACTACAAGACGCGAGCCGGCAGTGGGGAGGTCTACCAGCCCCTCAGGGCGCTGGGTGGCGAGGTGTTCGGAAAGTACAAGCGCGGCCTGGGCAACTTCGAGCCCTGGAAGGAAAGCGGTCTCACACTCTCGCAAGGCGAATGGAGTGGAGGCGTCAGGCTTCCGCTGGTGAGGGACCGAGTGATCGACGAACGACGTGCCGACTTGCAGATCGCCAACCTCATGGTGGATCTTGCAGACACGTCGGTCCAAGGCCAGCGACTGGTCCTGCTGGGGCATGCGGCGGCGACCTACTGGAAGTGGGTCTCGGCAGGAAGGAAACTGGTCATCGCCAGAGATCTGCTCTCCCTGGCCGAGGACCGAAGGCAGCAGGTCGAAGACCTGGTCGCTGCCGGGCAGGTCGCCGAGATCGAGGTCGCGGAGAACGAGCGGGCGGTGCTCCGTCGCAGATCCTCTACCCTGTCCGCGGAAAGGGAACTGCTGGCAGCCCGTCTCGGGCTCTCTCTGTACCTCAGGGATACCGCAGGCGATCCCCAGCAGGCGGGCGAGGATCGCCTGCCCGAGTTTCCGGAGCCAGTCGCAGTGACGGACGAACAGCTCGAGCGGGATCTGAGAGCCGCCCTCGATCGACATCCCGAGATCGCCGGCGCACTGGTCGAGCTGACCCAGAACGGTGTGGCTCTGCAGCT
Source organism: Bryobacterales bacterium (assembly GCA_965205085.1). Classification (GTDB taxonomy): domain Bacteria; phylum Acidobacteriota; class Terriglobia; order Bryobacterales; family UBA6623; genus VXMF01. The sequence goes on from OZ242039.1 coordinate 1,397,935, forward strand.
CTCGCGGAACCGCCTGCTTCCGAGTGTCAACCTCACGGCCCAGGTCGGGCGGGACTCGGGCACCGGGCCCTACCGCAAGAGAGGCAATGAATTGATCGCCGGAATATCGATAGAGTCGCCGTTCCAACGACGCAAGGCTCGGGGCGAAATCGCTGCCCAGAACGCCCAGCAGGAGCAGCTGCTGTACAAGCTGATGTATGTCCGTAACGAGGTCGAGATGGGAATCAGGGATGCTGCGGGCGCACTGGCACTCGGCCTTCGTCGGCTGGAGGTGGCGAGGGCGGAATATGATGTCGCAGTGCGTTTGGCAGAGGCCGAGATGGAGCGGTTCCAGTTCGGAGACTCCACCCTGTTCGTGGTGAATCAGCGGGAGGTGGCGGCGGCATCCGCCCGTTACGAGGCTGTCAATGCCCTGACCGATTGCCATGTGGCGACGGCGCTCTACCGAGCGTCCAGCGCCACGCTGTAAGGTACAGATCCCGTCCGCTGTTGCGTTTCCTGATGCAACCGGCATCTCCAAATGACAGGCACTCAGGCGGACCTAATCGGGTCTAATCCAAACATTCGTTATCCATATAGTTTTCGATTCCGAGCGGGACCTCGTGCCCAGAGCGGGTTTTCTGACAGACCCAAGCTAGTGTTCTGTCACTTTCGAATTTGCGGGTAGGGCTTGGGTCGGTGTAGCGTGAACGGCGAAACGCCAGCTGCCAAAGACAGTTGTGCGCCCGCGGCCGTTGACCCCAAGATCACCCTGTGACGGAACACTAGTGCCATTGGGCCCGAAACGGCCAGCTGGGTACCGGCATGCAGAGCGGGCATCAGCGACTGCTGGCGGGGCCGCTCCCTGCTCCGCTTGGGATGCAGACGGAGGATGCCGATTGGCTCCAGACTCTCCAGCCGGCGCGGAGCCCGCTGAATCCGATTCCGGCCCTTCGGGCTTTGCCAGCGCAGGCTGGCGCAGAGGGTGCGGCCCAAGTCCGTGTAACTGAGCTGGGGAGACACTTGCACAACTTCCTGGTTTTCCGCGATCTGCCGTCGACTCAAGCGTTGGCCGAAGAAGGTGGTGGACTGAACATTGGCGATCAAGGGTTCCAACACGGGCTTGCTCGCCAATCACGGCGCCGTGGCTAGGAACCGGACGCCTAGGCCCTTGTACAGTCTGGTCATCATGAGTTACTTATGGCCCTCGATTGAGCCTTCATGCGGTTAGTCGATGGCATCGCCCCCATTGCGACACATTCCACCTGCCTCCGGGGACGAGGTACCCGAGGGGTTACTATAATCCCGTGACCAATACAGAGATTCCGGACGGCCGGCGCGATTCGAGCAGCGGCTACGAAGTGGATGTGACGCGCGGGGGCCATAACAGCCGCGTATTCTCGGAATGGTGTTCGCGGCCCGATGATGAGAAGTTCCTGTCGCTGTCCGACCTCCACGAGTCGGTTAAGGCTCGTGCCGATCACAGCCGAACTCGGACGGTGGAAAGTGCGGCGATCTGGGTCGAGGCCGGTCGCGACGATTCCGACAAGTTGGCACTGGTCCTGCCGGACGCCGAGGTGCCCGTCGCACCGACTCATTGGAGCTTTGGCCAGCTTGCGAGGCTCGTCGGCACCCCGGCGGCCTATCTGCGCCAACTTCCCGCGCCGCTCGCGAGCCTAAACCTGCAATACGCCTTGACCAACCACCGCGCCGGACGAGTTAAGGCGCTGGAGACGGATGACGGCCGCACCGAACTACGCGCCATAACCGGCCCCAACTATGGCCGAATCTATGATCACGAGTTGGTTTCTGCCGTTCAGGACATCGTCGAAGACGGCACCGGAGACACGAGGTGGAAAGTGCCGGGGGAGCTCGACTGGTCTAGTCACGTCTACAACCCGGTGGTCGATGTTACCAAGGACACGACCACGCTCTATGCCTCGGACCGCGACGTTTTCCTCTTCCTGGTCGACGATTTGAACCCCATCGAGGTGGGAAAGCTGCCCAACGGGGCGCCCGACGTCTATTTCCGTGGCTTCTATTGCTGGAACTCCGAAGTGGGCGCTAAATCGCTAGGCATCGCCAGCTTCTTTCTACGGGCCGTCTGCCAGAACCGTAATCTCTGGGGCGTCGAGGACTTCCAAGAGATCAGCATTCGGCATTCGAAGTACGCAGCCAACCGCTTTGCAAACGACGTGACGCCGGCACTCATGCGTTTCGTCGAATCCTCGCCTAAACCCTTCGTACAGGGCATTCTCACCGCGCAGAATCGAATCGTCGCACGCACCGACGAGGACCGCTCCGAATTCCTGCGCGAACGCGGTTTCTCGAAAGCCGAGACCGCAAAGATCCTCAATACCGTGGCAGTCGAAGAGGATCATCCGCCGCAAAGCGCCTTCGATTTCGTCCAAGGTATCACTGCGGTCGCAAGGGGTGAGCCGCGGCAGGATGCGCGCCTCGCTATGGAGACCCGTGCGAAGACACTTCTGGAATATGTTGCTGAATGAGCCCACTCCAGTCAAACCGTCCGTTAACGGCCCGTAGCGCCCAAGAGGGTGACGGGCCGAGACCTTCGCGACCGATTTTGGAAGTCGAGAGAGAGGGATCCTGTCGCCCGACATCGAGATAGACGAACCCCCAAGCTACAGAGGATCACCGTCAGCGCAACGTGCGACATCCCCTTCAATCTAGTTCAAAAGTTGGACCCCGGATGCAGCCGCTGCATCTGCCCTGAAGTGTGCCGGGAGAGGGTGAGGGCAGAGCCGCAACAGGTCGGCAGTTGTACCGGCTGCGATCAGGGCCCGACCCTTGAGGGGTTTACTGCAATACGGGAACGGCCCCAAGGGTGCGTCCACCCCGGTCGGAGCCCACGGCAGGAACGCTTTGCGTGCGAAGCTGTCCCAGACTACGTCCGGCCCCATAGCCGCTTTCTCGCCTTCAGAACCATCGCCTCTTAGGCGGGTTCCGGAAGCAACCGATTTCCCGCAATACCCCCTTGCGGAACAGAACATTAGCCCTGCTCACTCGCGACCCAAGTCTAATTCAACTGCCGACTCTAGGTCCAACGGCCTAGCGCGCAGCTAGGCGACCATCGGGCGCGCCAAGGCTGGCCGAGGACATTGCTCCCTAGACGCTCCTGACGAGCCTAACCGCCGAGCCCTTGCTTGGTGAGGACTGGGAAGAGACCTGAACGTTCGAGGTCTCGGCCAGTGGATGCCGTTAACGCGCGCTCGAACAAGTGGTAAAGCAGCGCCTTCTTGACCTCATCGCGCCCAAAACACCGCCCCACAATCTATCCGCACTGTGTGGCGACCAGAGCATGCGCCCTGCCGAACGCCGCCTAGGCTAGACACCTAGTGTTCCGCTACAGGTTGATACTGGCGTGAGCGGGCTTGGGTACAGCGCGATTAGTGGCAAGTCTTGACACCGACTGAGCCGGCCAGCGGGCAGTTCGCGAGGCAGATTGCAATGCGTCGAGCGCCACTCTGTAAGTCACAGATCGCGCCCGTGGTTGCATTTCTTGGTGCAACCGGCAGGATAGTTGCGTGCTCGCTGAATGGAACGAGAAGGGTCGTCTCGCGATTCGAGAGTCTCGACGTGAGATTCCTCCCATGCAAGACTCCTCGGCGCGCTGTTCGGGTGTCGCGTAGTTCCACAGCGTCCTAGCGCTCAGAAGGATCGTAAGCCCAGTACAGAAACCCATCTTCGGCTCCGACCAGCAGTTCCCGCTGGCCGTCCCCATCCCAGTCCACCGTCGTGGGGCTCGTGGAGTGGCCCGCGAGCCTGGTTTCCGACAGGGGCCCCTCTTGCAAGAATACTGTCCGCCGGTCCCGCACCCCGCCATTCCGCAACAGATCCACGCTGACGCTGTTTACCAGCAGGTCCAGCCGACCATCCCCATCCCAATCGACCACGTCGATCTTGCGGCGGCCGCTGCCACCCGCCCGCTTCGCATTGAGGCGCAGCAGACCCGGCAATCGGTTGATCGCCATGTGCTTGCTGTCGAAGACAGAGACCGGCTGCGACTCGAATACCCGTTCTCCGGACAGCAGGATCAGCCCCTCGTTCCGGCGAACTCTGCGAAACAGTGCCAGGTAGCCCTCGTGGTCGAGCATGACGAGATCCATCAACCCGTCGTGGTTCCAGTCGACCGCCACCGGCCGTGTCCGCCACTGGCTGACCAGCTCCTCCGCGCCGGGCTGCCACCAGTTCCATTCCGGCTGTCGCGGACGGCCCTGCCAGTCGATCCGAACGGGGCGAGCCGCTTCAAGTTGCGGCGACGACGTCGATCCAACGTTCCGGTACCAAACGATGCGTCCCCAGATGGAGTTCGCCACGATATCCCGGATGCCGTCGCCGTCCCAGTCGGCGACACTGATCGTCGAGTAGCCCCATTTGGCCTCGCAGGGGCCCTGGATCGAGCCGTTCCGGCCCGCTTGCAGCCGGATCGTCTCGCCGTCGGCTCGCAGGAGAGCCGGAGCCGCGAACCGGGGGGGCATGCCACCAAGGTTCTCGATGAATCCAATGTATCCGGCCGTGTTCCCGGCCACGATGTCTTCATCACCGTCGCCGTCCCAGTCGATCCCCTGCGGAGTAATGAGGGCACCGAACTTGACGAACTCCGCGGTCTGGCGAAAGTACCGGGGACGCGCGAAACGCGGGATGCCGCCTTCAGTGCCACCCTGATTCTCAACCAGAGCCACTCTCCCGTCTTCTTGACCCACGATCAGGTCGATGTCACCGTCGCCGTCCCAGTCGACTGCCGTCGGGGTGATCATCTGCAGGTCCATCGCAATCGGCTGACCGGCCACTGCGAGCCGCCTCCCCTTGGCCAGAGCGGGCACTTCTCGACTGCCCTCGTTCTCGAAATAGGTGAAGCCGTCGAGGAACTCGCCACAAATCAGGTCCAGATCCCCGTCCGAGTCAAAGTCGGCCAGATTCGGACTCGGCATGCCGTACACATCCACCGGTGCCCCCCCGGCCATCAATTTGCTCGGCACAGTGTAGCTTCCGTCCTCTTGCTTCAGAGCCAGATAGACAAGGCCGTGCAAGGGCCCGTTCGTCCACCGACCATCGGCGTCATAGGCGTCGTCCCAACCGTAGTCTCCCCAGTTACCCACTCCTATGAGGAGGTCCAGGTCGCCGTCCCCCTCCCAGTCAACCATTTTCCACTGCTTCGCGCGGATACGGCCTTTCGATGCATAGACGTTGGCGGTGCCCAGGGCCAGCTCCGTCGGCTGGGCGAATCCATGCTCTCGAAACCCGTCGTGTCGCGCACCGGGAGTGGTAACCACGGGACGGTGTCCTTCAACGTGCGAGATCTGGGCGTTCGTTCGGTATTCACCGATGCGTACGCCAGGTCGGAAGACCGGCATTGGATCGCGGGCGTCGGTCCCGGCCGGATTCTCGAAGAAGTACGTTCCCTGGTACGGCAGACCACCGCTCGAAACCACGAGATCCATGTCCCCGTCCCCGTCGTAGTCCATCGGTAGCGGCCACGCCCACAGGCCCACGCCAAGGTCGACCTCGAGGCCAGGATTGTTGAACCGTACCCGCTCCAGATCGGCAGCCGGAGCCTGGAGTGGGAGCCCGGCTCCAACGAAGAAAACGAGAATCGATCGCACAGACACACTTTGGCACTGAGAATCGGAGTTCGCAAGGGCTCCTCCACGCATTGCCCCACCCGACGCGGTTGGGGGAGCTCCTCACGCGCTGCGGGCCGGGCCACAAGCAGGCCGGCAATGCGCTTGCGAGGCGGGCGGGAGTCCGAAATCGAGGCTCAAGGATCGACTGACCGGTTCCGGAATCAGGCAGCAGCAGCGTCAAGCTGACCCGCATCCCGAAATCCAGGCCCCGAGCGCGGAGACCATGCAGTTCGGTCCCCCTCTCCGCCGGGCAGGTAGGCGGCGGGGCTGGGCTCGACCTGGCCGGCGACACCGCGATCAGGTCGGGCCAAGCTCTTCCCGGAGCCGTCCTGATCGTCCAGCACGGACCCACCCATGGCCGGCTGGCGGCGAATGCCAAATCCGCTCCATCCTCTTGCCGAACACGTGATCTCGGACCACTCCCCACGCCACATCCATCACAGCGACTTGAGCTTCGGACGGAAGGTGGCGCTTGGAGCCGTGGTTTTGCATCAGCGCAGTGACTACACTGCGGTGCAATGACTTGACCTGCCGTGTTGCTCTCTGGCGAGGTCTGCTCCAGCAGGGCGCGGTCACGCTTGCTAGAATGCCGACTCAGTGAGCAACACAGTAAACCGCCGGACGTTTCTCAGGACGGCGGCTGCCTCCGCAGCGTTGTCAGCCTCCGCCGGGACGGACCGCGCACAGGCCGTTACCTTCGAGCGACCCGACTCGCTCTACCACGGAGACGAGTGGGAGTCGCTGAATCCGGGTTACTGGAAGGTTCAGGATTCGGCACTCCGCAGACGAATCCACAACTATGGCGACCGAGCTCGGAACACGGGTTTCCCCTACCACTACGAGACTCACGGCGAGCGACTGGGCAGCTACAGCATTCCTGTAGATTACGACCCGACTCTTCCGCCCGGCCTGATCTGGCACCGGCACTGGAACTTGAGCGCCAATTACGGCCTGGAGATGACCGGCAACGTCCGTGCTCCCTCCCACGGTCCGCTGGAAGCAGACGATCCAAAGTGGCGCATGTACCAGTCAGGCTACGGTCTGCTCGGACTTGCCTTCGGTACCGCCACACTCTACGAGTCGTTCGGCATCTCGGGAGCGAACGGGAAAGCGGCATGGATTGCGGCCTGGACAGACGACGGTTACTTCGGTGTCCGGGAACACGGCTCCGACACTGTGATCGGCATTGAGCGCGCACCGGTTCCGGCAGCCGGGGATCGATTCCGCATCGCGGTTCAGGTCTCCGGGTCGGTCGCGGGACCGGGCACGCTTACGGCGACCCTGGAGATCGATGGACACGGAACGGTTGCCGAGATCCAGTTGGAGAACGTTGACCGGAAGGAGCACCTGGAAGGCTTTGTGGGCATTGCCGGACGGGGGCTGCTCGACTTCGACGTCACCGAGTTCCGGATCGACGCCATGGACAACGCCCCACTCGGGCCCCGCATCAATGACTGCCACACGTGCTATGCCCTGGGCGACACGTTGCGCGAGGCGGACACCAGTTGGCAGGTGCGCTTCGTAGCCATTTTCCGCAGCGACGGAACCAGGGCAGAGGTTCGGATAGCCGACACACCCAATCCGCGGGGGGGCTGGGAATCCATCGCTGTAGCGGGCTCGGCCCCGATCGTCAACAACGATTTCCGCCGCAATACCGCTGTGATCGATGCCCGTCTGCCGCGGAATCCTGCACAGACCGATCTCTTCTACACGGTATGGAAGGATGGCCGGAACGTGACCGCAGATCCCCGGCTGGGCACCGACGCTGTCGGTGCCGGAACGGGCCAGGTCGGCGATGTTCCCGCGACGGGCGACTACGTGGGACGGCTCCCGCAGCTCGTGGCACCGTACAAGCTGTGCGGCCTGTCCTGCCATGCCATTCACGGAGGCGGTCCAAAGTTGCCTGACGCCGGCAGGGGGGGTGCCTTTTTCGTGCATGACCAGCCTACGCCCGGAGCCTACCGGTTCCTGGATGACTACGGATTCCAGGTGATGATGTGGGAGGACGACGTGTGGTACATGGAACTCCTCCTGTACCCGCCCTCCCCCGATGACGCCTACAAGATTGTGACCACCACGCTCTGCGGGCCGACGACTCGCTGGCAGATGATGCGGCACTGGAACACCATCAACCCCGGGGATCACGATTACGGCATGGACGATGTCAAGGGACCGGAGCAAATCGTGATTCGCTCGGAGCAGGACCTCGGCCAGGATCGCGACTACATGCGACGGAACTTCCAGATCGTGCACCATCTGGTGACGGGCGACGAGGCACCGTCGGGGACCGAAAACCCGAAGAAATGGCGGCGCTGGAAGATGCCTGACGGAGACTTCAGCCTGCTGATCCTGGACTCGAGGCTGTGGCGGTCGAGCCAGGATACGAGGATCTGGGACGATCAGGGCTGGGGTGCCAAGGCGGGCCTCTACTCCCGCACGGACGTCACGCGGAGCCTGCTGGGCGAAGAGCAGTTCTCCTGGCTGCACGAGATGGTCCGCACCGACTCGTCGCCGCTGATCTGCCTGACGGGAATCAACGGTCTGCATACGATCTGGACGGGTGACGGCCGCAGGCCGGATGCAAGAACCGTTCTGGGCGAGCGAGACCGCGTTGCAGCGGACTATGCGGGCTGGGTGGCCTCCGGGGCGAACCGTGTGCTCGCCCTGCTGGGCTCCAGGACGGGCATTACCACGGTGTACGGCGATGTCCACGTGGGAATGATCCTGCAAGACCGGGAGCAACGTGTCTTCGAGAGTTCCTTCGGGCCCATCGGCCGCAGTGGGGGGCGGGGCGTGAAGGACGGATTCGGCCCCCTCATGAAGGACTTCGACGGGCGGGACGTGGCTATCAAGGCCCTCTATCACCAGCACTACGACACCCCGGACCTGCGCAAGCTCGATGGCCCGTTCTACTGGAACTTCCTGGAGATGGAGTTCGATCCAAGAGGCGCGGATCCGACGATCAGTTTGAGGGTGCGGAATCTCGTCGACCCGCCTACCCAGAATCCCCGCGGAGGGGGAGCCGTACGCGAGACGGCATCCCGAACCGGCAGAATCCCGTCGTGTTCAGTGCCAGCAACGAAGCTCCTGCCGGATGCCGAGGTGCTCCTGTCGCGGTTTGATGGGCGCCCACTGCGAGGTGCGAGGACGCTCTCGGACGGTACGCTGCCCATCACAGGGCTGATCGACGTGGATCCCGGGGAAACGATCATCGCCACTGCGCGCTCCGCCTCACGCGCCATGGCTAAGGCGATCACAACCGGGTCGCCACCGGATGATGCCGGCTAGGAATTACGACAACGCGCCATGGCTCTGCCGTAGGATTGCAGCGCTCTCCAGCAGTTCCCCGAGTTTGCGGAATTGTCTGAAATCGCCATTCCGGCCGGCGTCTCGGCCGGTGCCAGCCTGCCGCTTCAAGACCGGTCGCGCTCCCGGGGACCGATCGCCTGTTGAGATGGGGGCGCTGACCTGACCTGTGGAGCCACGCCAGAAAGGCATGGCTCAACGGGATCGCCACGACCCCCGTACCGCCGTCACCACGACGAGTCGGAGTTCGGGGCGCGGGACACTTGAACCAGGCCATGCTGACCCTGGAACGGCTTGCTTCCATTCCCTTGCTGGAAGTCCGGGAGGCGACTCACATCACGCCGTGGCTGGCCGAACTGCGCCGAACACGCAGTCGAGGCCCCGGGAATGTCGCGACGAAACGAAAGCGAGAGGCAATGAGTTGGCTTCGGCAACCGTCATCCGCGAGGTGCGCGGCGCAGATGCCCATAGTCCCATCGCCTCTTGATGGATGGTTCTCTTCCTGAAACCCACTTCACCGCGATGTGGCGGTGGGCTGGGCCCTAGGTTGGCGACGCCGAGTGTCCGGAAGCCACAGACGCCGTTTCCGGGCCCGCCTGAACCACCGGCTTCCGCGGTTTGACCGCTTTCCTCGGGCCAATCATCATGCTCATGGTTCGGCCCTCGATCCGCGGTCTGGATTCCGGGCTGCCCAATTCGGCAACGTCGTCCGCCAGTTCGGAGAGAATGCGCTCACCGATGTTGGCGTGGGTGATTTCCCGTCCCCGGAAGAACACGGTCGCCTTGACCTTGTTGCCTTCCTGTAGGAAGCGAATGGCGTGGTTCTTTTTGAACTCGTAGTCGTGCTGGTCCGTGTTCGGACGAAACTTGACTTCCTTCACCTCAATGCGGTGCTGCTTCTTCTTCGCCTCGTTCTTCTTCTTCTTCTCGATGTACGAATACTCGCCGTAGTCGATCACCTTGGCAACCGGAGGTTGAGCAGTCGGCGAGACCAGCACCAAATCCAAGCCCATGCTCTTGGCTTGTCGAATTCCCTCGGAGGTCGGCATGACCTGCGTACGCCCGTCCGGAAACACCACTCGGACCTCACGCACGGGAATGGTTTCGTTGACGTTCTGTCGTCGAACCCGACGAATCGGGCGGTAACGCTTTCGGAAAATACTATCCCCCTCGCTTGCAGTTGTCGCCGGGCACACCCGCCCGACCCTCTAGCCGTCTCGCGCCGAATGGCACGAGCACCTCAGCGACCAGCCAATCTGTCAGAATCGTCTAGGTAGCCGCCACTGTCAATTCGCACCGGTCACCCGCCTCACTCCAAGCCACTTGATGGTAGCATACATGGAATCGCACATGCGGCCGTCGATGGCAACTCCACCGCGCGAGCCGGAAGTCGCATTGGCTCCGCCAGCCCGGAGTCTGGCAACTGCATGTACACTGGATTCGTAGAGGAGTGTACTCTCGCTCCCCTGACAAGCCGATGATCAAGTCCGACATAGCCAACCACATAACGCAGGAAACAGGCCTCAGGCGCAACCAGTCCGTCATTGCGGTGGACAGCATCCTCGGAACGTTGAGGGATGCGCTGTTGCGTGGCGAGCGCATTGAATTGCGGGGCTTTGGAGTGTTTCAGATCCGGCCGCGCAAGACCGGCATCGGGCGCAACCCGAAGACAGGCGAGGAAGTCGTGATCACACCCGGCAAGACCGTACGCTTCAAGCCGAGCAAGCTCATACTCAACACGTAGGTTGGTGGCGAGGATCTGCCGACCTGCCGTCCCTAGCGGTCAGGCGTAGGCTTGGTTCGTCGGAGTGATCACCATTTCGGGAATGCACGCCCTGGGGTGGAGGGTCGCGACCAGCAGCGCAGCCTGAGCCACATCCTCAGGCTGCAGCATCACCGAACGCTTCTCGGCAGAGGGCACCACCGGCCTGCGATCCAGGATCGGGGTGTTCACCTCTCCGGGACAGATCACACAGGTCCGGACCCCGAGAGGACCGTCCTCGAGGTGCGCTGCCAGCGAGAGCGAGCGAACTGCGTGCTTGCTTGCGCTATAGCTCGGACCGCCAAGCTCGGAGGTGCGGACTCCCGCCACCGAGGACACGGTGATGATCACGCCATCGCTACGCTCTCGCATGCCGGGCAGCACAGCCTGCATCAAGTAGAACGGTCCATTCACGTTCACTCGCATGACGCGGTCGAAGTCCTCGCGCATCAATTCGGACAATGCTCGCTTCGGGACGTTGGTGCCGGCGTTGTTGACAAGGATATCGACCTGCCCCATCAGGTCTTGCGCCCACTCCACCATGGCGTCGACGGCAGTGGCATTACTCACGTCCAGCGCATAGGGATGAAGGCGCTCAGCCGCATCCCCGGCCAAGTCTCTTGCGTGTCGCAGTTTCGACAGCGTTCTTCCTACCGTGGTGACGACAGCACCTTCCTCGGCGAAACAACGTGCCACAGCCTCCCCGATGCCACTTCCGGCACCTGTCACGATCGCTGTCTTGCCTTGCAGTCTCATTCCAGAATCCGGGCAACCGCGGGGGCACCCTGTCGCTCCATGGTAGCCGGTTGGCTCGGGATGGTCGGGCGGGGTCCATCGATGAGGAAACCTCCGGCTGCCCGCGGCACGCTACGGACCACCGGAAGCTTGAACAGGCGGCTCATCGATATAATGTTCGTGCTGGAACTCGGATGCGACACACGATCGTCGTGATCGAAGACGATCAGGATCTCTGTACGCTCTTGGAGTACAGCCTGGGGAAGGTTGGATACCGGGTCAAGACTCTTGGTCGGGTGACCGGTGCACTGGAGGCGATCCAGCGCCTCCAGCCGAACCTGATCCTTCTGGATGTGATGCTTCCCGACGGTGACGGATTCGAGTTCTGCCGCGTTCTCAGGGCAGATTCCACCACCGCGGACATTCCGGTCTTGTTCCTTAGTGCTCGCAGCCAGGAAACGGACCGGATCGTTGGTCTCGAGATCGGCGGGGACGACTACATCACCAAGCCGTTCAGCCCCCGGGAACTCGCTGCCCGGATCAAGGCAAACCTCCGGCGCCACGGACACTCGCGCAAAATCCTCTCCACGCACGGCCTGGAGATCGACTTTGACGCACACCGGGCGAGCCTGGATGGCAGTCCACTCCCACTGACGGCGACAGAGTTCGCTCTGCTCGGCTTCCTGGCCGAGCATCCGGGCAAGGCCTTCACCCGTCAACAGCTCATTGGCAAGGTCTGGAACGGCAAGTCGGGCATCACCGAACGCAATATCGATGTGCATATCCGGCGACTTCGCGAACATATCGAGAAGGATCCGAAACATCCCCGGTGGCTGCACACCATCCGGGGCTTCGGGTATCGGTTCGACATACCGGCATGACACCCCGCATCCTGCTCAAGCTGGCGCTGCTGACCATCCTTCCCCTCGCACTTACCGGCACCGCCGTCCTTCTGCTGGTTACGGGAATCACGGTCTCCAACCTGGAGAACGGACTCGAACAGAGCCTGTCCGAGAAGGCACGGCTCGTCGAGTCGAGCCTGCATGACAAGGATCAGTCGGAGTTCCAGCGAACCGCGCTCGACTTGGCCAGGCACAGCAATGCGCGGGTCACGGTGATCGATGCATCGGGGAGGGTCCTGGCAGATTCGGAGGTCGACCCGTCCGAAATGGAGAACCATTCGGGTCGGCCCGAATTTGTCGAGGCCCTGCAGGGGGCCACCTCGTTCAGCCGCCGATTCAGCAATACCGTGGGCACAGATTTCCTGTACGCCGCGGTGCCGATGACCGGGGGGGGAGCCGTTCGTCTGGCTCTGCCACTGGAGGAGGTCAATTCCCTGACACGGGACATCAGGAACCGGATGACGGCCGTGATCCTGCTCGTCGTGGTGCCGCTCATCCTGGCGACCGCATGGTCAGCCCGCCGGATTTCGAGGCAGCTCTCCGACATCATTTCGCTCTCGAGCTCGATCGCGAACGGAGACTTCGAGATAGGTCCACTGATCGAGCGGAGGGGCGACATCCGGGAGTTGAAGGATCTCCGCACGAGCTTGGTAACGACGGCCGCCAAGCTGCGAGAGAGCTTTCGGCAGGTCCAGGAGGAAGGCTCCCGATTCGCAACCGCTGTGAACGGGATCGGCGAAGGCATCCTCGTCATTGACCGCCGCGGCCGGATCGTGCTCTACAATCCGGCGATCCAGGCGATGTTTCCGGGCGAGCAGCTGGAGATCAACAGTTCGATCTCCTCATGGAGGAACAAGCGAATCTCCGAGATATTCGACCACGCGATCCGCAACGAGAAGCCCTACTCCACCGAACTGTCATCGCTGGCCCCGGGCCTGCGTTCCTGGCGAGTTTCCTGCGCACCGATCATGAGCCGCAAGGGCCACATCCGCGCGGTTGCCGCCGTCTTCCACGACATCACGGAGCTGGAACGCCTCGACCGGCTGCGTCGCGACTTCGTCATCAACGTCTCGCACGAACTCCGCACGCCGCTTGCATCCATCACCGGATACGCCGAGACGCTGATGGACGGAGCGATCAACGATAAGGAAAACAACCACCGCTTCGTCAGGATTCTCTGGCAGAACGCCCAGCGCCTCGGCCAGCTCACGTCTGACCTGATGACCCTGTCCCAAATCGAGGTCAAGGTCCGCGAATTCGAGTACCGCGAGCACTCCCCGGCCCAACTGCTGCGAACGGCCACCGACGGCCTGCGGCCGACCTTCGAGCGCAAGGCGCAGGCGCTGGAAACGCACTTGCCGCCAGACAGCGTCGTGGTCGAGTGTGACGCAGACGCAATCCAGCAAGTTCTCGGCAACCTGCTGGACAATGCGGCGAAATACACACCCGAGGGAGGAACGGTCTCGGCAGGATTTCGGGAGGGCACGGACAAGCTGGAGTTCTTCGTGCGTGACACAGGCATCGGAATCGGCAAAGAGCACATCCCGAGGCTCTTCGAGCGGTTCTACCGGGTCGACAAGGCCCGCTCCCGCGAACTCGGAGGCACTGGGCTGGGCCTCGCCATCGTCAAGCACCTTGTCCACGCACATAACGGTGCAGTGTGGGTGGAGAGCCAAGTCGGGAAAGGCTCGACCTTCTGGTTCTCGGTGCCGTTGCGGCAGCCAGCGAATTCGGAAATACCGCTGATCCCCAGAGCCGGGGCGGAACTCCCGGTCCAATAGCCAGGGCACTCGCGCCGAGGACGAACACGGTATCATACGGGAATTCGCTTCGGCAATCTGGACCCATGCATCGAATCGTGACCACTTACGGCTTCCCACTCCTGGCTCTGCCGCTGGCGCTCGCAGCGGTGGTGGAGGCTGCGCCCCCCGCCGGCCGCTCCGTGGCGATCTTCGACGGAGTGACCCTCAAGGGATGGGAGGGTGACCCGAAGCTCTGGCGTGTCGAGGACGGTGCCATTGTGGGACAGACCAACGCCGACGATCCGCTCCCCCACAACTCCTTCCTGGTGTGGCGCCAAGGGGTGGTCGACAACTTCGAACTCAAGTTCGAGTACATGATCGAGGGCGGCAACTCGGGCGTGCAGTACCGCGGCTTCGAGAAACCGCAGGAATGGGGCCCTTTCGTGCTGGGCGGATTGCAAGCTGATTTTGAGGCGGGGGAGCAGCATACGGGCGGCCTGTACGGAGAACGGTCGCGGGGTATTCTGGGGCGGCGCGGTCAGAAGGTTGAGGTCGGTCCTGACGGTCGACCGACCGTTGTCGGAAGCGTTGGCGATCGGGAAGGACTGCAGGCCAGGATCAAGAAGGACGACTGGAACCGGTTTCATGTCATCGCACGGGGCAACCACTACATCCACAAGATCAACGGCCACATCATGGTCGACGTGATCGACAACGACCCGAATGCCCCCGTATCCGGTCTGGTCGGCCTACAGATCCACCGTGGCCCGCCCATGTCGGTCAGGTTCCGGAACATCGAACTGAAGCGACTGGAAATGGCGGATCGCAAGAAGGTGGTGTTCATTGCCGGGGTCAAAAGCCACGGCTACGGCGCACACGAGCACGCTGCGGGCGTCAAGCTGCTGATGACCGCTCTCCGCCAGGGCATGCCGGAGATCCATTCCGTCGCCTATTTCGACGGCTTCCCGGACGACCCCACAGCCCTCGACAACGCCGACGCAGTGGTCGTGTACAGCGACGGCGGCATGAGACATCCATGGCTTGCCGCGATGCGCCAGATCGACGCTGCTTCCAACCGCCGGGTCGGCATCGGTGCGATTCACTTCGCCGTGGAAGTGCCGGAGGGCGAGCCCGGGTCGAAGTTCCTCGACTGGGTCGGCGGGTACTTCGAACGATGGTGGTCAGTGAACCCGCACTGGACTCCCAGCAACGTGCGACTGGCTCAGGGACATCCGGTTACCAATGGTGTCAACCCGTTCGAAATCAACGACGAATGGTACTTCAACCTCCGCTTTCGCCCAGGCCTCCAGGGCGTCACGCCCCTGCTGCAGGCTGTGCCACCGACTACCACGATGAGTCGGCCTGACGGTCCCGTGTCGGGCAACCCGTACGCTCGTGCGGCGGTGAACAGACAGGAGATCCAGACCCTCATGTGGACTAGCGAGAGACCGAACCGGCGCAGGGGCTTCGGCTTCACCGGAGGCCATGTCCACTGGAACTGGGCACATCCGGACTATCGCAAGCTCGTCCTGAACGCGATCGCGTGGATTGCGGGCGCGGAGATACCGACCGACGGGATCCGGTCCGGGCCGTTCTCCCTGCAAGACATGATGGCGAACCAAGATTTCAGGCCTTGGGGCCGCTACGACAAAGGCCAGGTCGAGCAGATGCTGGCCGATTGGTCGAACTAGCGTCCGCCAGCCTCCTCAGCCCGCTGTTGCACTTCCTAGTGCAACCGGTAGGAGATGCCCATTGAGGCAACGGGCGGTCTGCCTCAGACAGTCCGCCTCACGTACTCCAGTTTGGCTTATCGCTCTGTGGCGTGACGACCCGACCCGGGAATCAGTACGGCCCAGATGGATCGTTTGCCCGCAGGGCGATCATGTCGAGGTCTCCAGTGGGGCCGGACGTGCATATCCACACCAATCGGCACTTCAGTTCCCCTCGAGCCAGGTCCGGCTAGAAGACGGCAAACGCTTCGCCGGCGCTGTTGACGAAGTGGGCTGTGTTGGTCAGCCGGTTGTACATCACCTGCAAACGCTGTCTCAGAAATCCTGCCGGATCCATCGCGACAGGAATCACAGCGATCAGGTTCGTTTCCGATGCAACCCGGTGGAGAACCATGGCGTGTCGATTCGCAGCCATTCGGGTATAGACACTGGCGAAAGCGCCTGTGCCCCGCTCAACGCGCACCATGTACTGGACTTCATAGTTGACCAGGCGATTGCTTTCCCGCAGCAGGCGGGACGACGCCTGGGTGTTGCCAAGCAGGGTTGCGTAGACCCAGTTCACCTCCAGTGCGGCCCAGCCAATGCTGAAGTTCACCAGCTGTATCACGGTGGTGGCTCCGGAATTCGCGAACTGAATGATCGCCTCCGCCGATTCGAACTTCTCATACGGGACCTCGCCTCGCGACTCCCTCAACGATCTGCGGAGTGCTTCGATGTTGAAGTCCTCCGTGCCCGTGAGCACCGCGATCTCAGCGACCGCCGCACGGGCGGAACCCACAACCCGGATCGCATCGTCCAGCGTAGGCGCCGCGTCTGCTGCACCCGTCACCAAGCCCGCTGCCGCGAAGAGTAGGAATCGTGAATGGATTCCAGTCGTCATTGCTCACTCCCTTCCAGTGTGTGGCTCCGTCCGCTCGCGCCGCGTCCAGGCCAAGAGAGAACCCGTCACGCAGACAGTCTGCATCATACTGGCACTTGACGCTGTCAATGGACGAGCGAACCGGCGGTCGAGCGCGATACCAAACCCGACCGTCTGCGGGTCCGTCTGGCGGCCGAGTTCAGACCCGGGTGCCACGAACGGACCGAAAACGCATGCTTGATCCCAAGATGCCTTTGCACGACAACCTTAGCGTACCCCGGACTTGAGCTTCGCACGGGCACCAGCCGCCGTCATGGGCAGTGTACAGCCCGCCAACGTGCATTCACACTCCTCGCCCAAGGTGCCGAAAGCGGGCGCAACTCCTCGAACACCCCCTGCAGGCGTTGTCGCTTCTGGCAACTCGATGCTTACCCGGAAATCTCCAACCCACTGCTGTGCTTTGGCTTGTACAAGAACTCCGGGCACTCCGCCGGGCGTCACCCGCGCTCGGGCTCCGAGGTCGCATGGAAGGCACCCGGCGTGTGCGTGATGAGGTTCTCATGCACGAAGATTACCTTCTTGCGGTCCGCATAGCAACCTGCAAGGGTTGGTGCCACCTTGCGCGCCGAGTCCCGTTTCGGCCGCTATGCACACGCAGGCACCGTGCGGCACCCCTGCAGCGGTGCGCAGATCAAGAACACGGCCGCCGTAGCCGCCCGTTCGTAGTCGTAGTCCACACATTGCCGACGCTCTGCTGTCGTGGTCCGGGATGGACGCGTCTCGCGCCTCCGTTGCACGGGCTCCCGGGGTCCAGCTGCGCCACCTCGACCCAACTACAGGACTTGCGACGATAAGACTCCTTGCATGATTGGCGTTGATCAGCGTGAAGAGAACCAAGCGCCGCTTCGACCACAACGTTGCTGGTGAAGCGCGTTCCAGGCAGAGGTTCATCTCCGGGCCCAGGATACGGAGCCATGCCGATGCGGCCTCGAGCCTGTTCGTCTGAGAATCTCACCGTGACAGGGCGCTAGTGTGCACTGACCAAAGGACGCTCACTGACCACCACCATGACCAACCTTGTCCACAATCGACACGACCGCCTCTTCAAAGCCATTCTGTCCGATCGGGACCGCGCCAACTCCGTGATCCGCACTCACATCGATCCCCAGTTCCTCTCCCTGCTCGCCCCCGGACGGCCCACCCCCCTCGAAGGCAGTTTCCTCGACGCCAACCTCCGTTCCCACCAGGCCGACCGCCTCTTCAGCATGCCTCTCCGCGACGGCCACTCCGCCTTCGTCTATCTCCTGCTCGAGCACAAGTCTTATCCCGACCACGCCACCGCCCTGCAGATCACGGGGTACAAGACCCGGATCTGGCAGCACTTCGCCGGCGGCCGGGTGGACCGGCTGCGGGCCCTGCCCGGCATTATCACGCTGGTCTTCTATCACGGCCGGGAGCGCTGGCCGGCGGCCATGTCGGTCTCTGAGATGATGGGGCACCCCCTCTTCCGGGAGCTGGAATCGGACTTCGGGTACTATCTGCGGGATCTGAGCTCGATTCCGGTCCAGGAGTTGGCGGATGATCCGGCGGCACGAGCAGGTCTGGCGGCGCTGCGGTACTCGCATCGCGGGCAGGGTGCGGCCGCGATGCAGGAGAAGCGGTTGGTGCTGCCGGATGTCCTGGCAGGGTTGCCGGGCCGGTCGGCCTACACCAAGCAGGTCATCCTGTACACTATGGACGTATGGGCGATGCCGGTGCCGACGCTGCAGCGAGTTGCGACGGTGGCGATGCCTGGCTGGGGAGAGAGTCTCGTGGGAGAAGTTGTTCAGGAACTGCTTGATCAAGGGAAGGTTGAGGGCATTGCGGAGGGCATTGCGAAGGGAGAGGCCATGGGGATGGCCACGACCCTGACGCGGCTGCTGGAGCATCGTTTCGGGCAGCTTCCAGCAGCAATCCGGCAACGGATCGGAACCTCCACCCTGGAACAGCTCGACGCACAGTTCAGCGCCGCCCTGCATGCGGGTGCCCTACCCGAGATATTCGGAGACATCGGCACGGAGTGAGTTGTACCTCTCCCCGTTTCCAGCCCCAATGGCGGGCGCTGGCATGTCCAGTCGGAACGGAGACCGCCACAGCACCGCAAGGTCGAGAAGTTCGGAGTGGTTCGATGCGGCGACGCCGCCGGTGTAGCTCGGCGGCGCGTCCACCTGCAACAACACCGATGTCACCTCGCGCTTGATCTCGCCAGTTTCGTTCAGATCCCCGCGCTGCTTGCGCTCTGAGCCGCACTTGTCGCCGAAACGCACGCAGGGGACGTTCGGATGTAGTCAAATGGTCGCCGCAGCCGGCTGGCAGTCTCGCCGAGAAAGATCCCATCGATTGCCTCGTACGCACTGCGGACAATGCAGACCTCAACCGCAGTCGCCTCGGCGCGAGAGCTTCCCATTGCTGGGAGGACCAGCCAGGCGAGCCCAGTGGCGCGGCTCCAGGTTGTGCTCTGCGGGCGTATCAGGCCCACCCACTGCGGCTCTTCGACTTGCGGTGAGAACGGGAAGAGGTCTTCAAGGCGCTTGCGTGGCGGTCTCGAGCATGTCATTCCGTGCCCGTGCTTCCCGTTCCAAGGCCATTTGCCCGAACGTCCGCCGTCGCTGTTGGTCCTCAACGCTCGTAGCAATCGGGGGGCGAAGGTATTGTGCTGTCGAACGCGCTCTTCCCCACTGATCCCAAGGCCCGTTCAACTGCGGAATCTACTAGGTTGATACAGCTGTACGAGAAGACTCGACCCGGAAGCTGCACTTACTCCCGAAGTCCGAAAACGAACATTGAGTTTCCTGAGGCGATCGCGATTCGCTGCTTGCCTCCGGCCGTGAAGGTGATCGGAGAAGCCCCAACCGTGCCGCCCAGATTGAGGGACAGGAGCTTCTTGCCGGTGAAGGCGTCGAGGACGAGAAAATAGCCTTCCATGCTGCCAGTCACCAGAATGTCGCCTGCGGTGGACAGGATGCCGCTCTCGCCGACGCCGGTCATGCGAAACTCCCACTCCATGTCACCGGTGGACGGCGAGAGTGCCCGGATGGCTCCCCACCCTTGCTGCTCAGCAGCATCCTCCATGGTGTCGGGAAAGATGCCCTTCGGCAGGCTTCCGACGTAGCGGTTCCCCCGGGTGTAGGTGGGATCGCCCTTGTGGTAGACACTCGAGTACTCCCAGGAAGACACGTAGAACAATCCCGTCGTCCGGTTATAGGCGGGAGAGTACCAGTTCGTGCCCCCCTGGACGGCCGGCCAAACTCGCACGCCTTCGCGTGTCGGGGAGGCTTCCGGCACCCTGATCGGGCGACCGTTCTCGTCGAGACCCTTGGCCCATGTCACCTTGACGAAGTTGTTGCCGTGCAGGAACTCGCCGGTCTCACGGTCCAGTACGTAGAAGAAACCGTTGCGGTTGGCCCACAGCATGAGCCGACGCTGCCGCCCCTCCCATTCGAGGTCCGCGAGTACAGGAACCTGCACCGAATCCCAATCCCACTCGTCGTGGGGAGTGAACTGGAAGTACCATCGCAGATCCCCGGTGTCAGCATCCAGCGCGACGACGGAATCGGTGAAGAGATTGTCACCCGGACGAACGTCTCCGTTCCAATCGGGAGCGGGATTGCCGACACCCCAGTAGGTCAGGTTCAGATCCGGGTCGTACGACCCCGTGAGCCAGATCGAGCCGCCACCACGCTCCCAGGCATCGCCGGACCATGTCTCGTGTCCCTCCTCGCCGGGGCCCGGGATGGTATGGAATCGCCAGATTTCGTCACCGTTGCGGGGATCCAGCGCAACGATGAACCCCCGAATTCCGTACTCGCCGCCCGCCGAGCCGAGGATCAGTGTGTCCTTCAGCACCAGGGGAGCGTGCGTCAACGAATACCCGCCCGTGGTATCGACGATCTGTCTGGTGAAGACGACCCCGCCGGTCTTGGCGTCGAGCGCAACCAGCTTGCCGTCGATCGTTCCCATGTACAGCGTGTCGCCGTAGATCGCGAGCCCGCGGTTGATGCGTCCGCAACACACGTTGATCTTGCCCTCGAGAATGTGGGTGTACTCCCAGAACTTTCGACCGGTCACGGCGTCCAGCGCCACGACATCGTTCGGCATCTGCACCGCGTAGACGACTCCGTCGACAACGAGCGGAGTCATTTCGAACTTCTCGAGAGACTGCGCCTGAAACACCCACTTCAACTCGAGGTCGCCGATGTTGTCCCGATTGATCTCGTCGAGCGGGGAGTGATGCTGGCTCTGGTACGTCCCGTTGTACGTCAGCCAGTTGCCCGGCTCCTCACTGGCCCGGAGAATGCGTTCGTAGGTGACCTGTGCACCAAGCTGGACGGCAATTACGGCCGCGAGCAGGACGGGCCGGAGACTTCTACTGCGATGCATTGCTGGGCTCCCTCAGCCGCTGGCTGGCCAGATAGGCGACAAGATCGTCCAGATCGTCGCCGCTGATCTTCTGTTCGTACGAAGGCATGCCGGAAGACCGGTCGACCTCGAAACTCTTCAAGGCAGACTTCTGCAGCGAGATCAGCTGGCCGGCTGGGTCCAGCAGTTGCACCGAGAACGTGTCCTCGTTCATCCGGATGCCGGAAATCGTCGTGCCGTCCTGGGTCGTGCCCCGGACCCTCCAATGCTGGGGATACACCGACTCGTCAGGGCGCAGCACGGCGGCCTGCAGGTGCCCCAGCGACCGCTTCGCGCCGATGTCGCTCAAATCCGGCCCCATGCGGCCCCCTTCCCCGCCAATCCGGTGGCATCCAGCGCAGCCATTCGCAGCGTAGATGGCCCTGCCCCTTTCCGAATCTCCGGGAGCGTGGTCGGCGCCGCGCCCCTCACTCAGGGAGCGAACATAAGAAACGAGCTGCCACAACTGCTTGCCATCGAAGAAAATACCCGGCATTTCCGTGCCGGGAATCCCCTCCGAAATCGTGTCGTAGAGGTCCCTGTCCGTCCCGCCGTGGCGGAACATTCCGGTCGTGAGCGCCGCCCCTCGGCCACCCTCCCCCTCAATGCCGTGGCAGACGGCGCAGTGCGACCGATACAGCCGGCCCCCGGACTCCACGTCTGTGGATGAGGTGAACGGGTTGGTGACGGCGTCCTGAATATGTCCCGTATCACCGGGAGCGGCCACCAGCAAGATCGGCAGCAATGGCAACAGCAAACAAGATCTCAAGTCACACCTCCCGGAACGATCCACGAAAACAGCCAACCGCAGACATTCTAGCGGAAACCTCTGCAGGCCGGTGTCCGGGTACCGGGCCTACTCGTCCCACAGCCGCAGGCAGACGAGGGAGTCTTCGTCCCGGGCGAACAGGAGACCACCTGCGAGCGCCGGGAAAGCCCGGGTCGCGCTGGCCAGAATCTGCGCTCTGGACACCACCTCGAACCGGTCTGGAGAACGCACCGCGACGATGAGTTCCCCGGATTCAAGAAGGAGCAGGAGACGATCGCCGACCAGCGTCACGGAACCTGCCTGGATCGGGTCGTGCGACCAGTGCAGCTTGCCGGTCTTGAGATCAACCGCACGAAAGCTCTGGCCGTGCTCCTGGCGGCCGTGAAAGCCGTACAGTACGCCGTCGGAGAGCACACTGCTCGCATAGTGGCTATCGATGACTCCCTCGCCGGACCAAAGCACCCCGATCCGACGATCACGGAGTTCCATGGCTATCGAGCCGGTTCCGTAGGAGGCTGAAAGAAAAACCATGGCCCCATCCACGACGGGCGTCGCCGCATTGACCGACGCATTGCTGCGGGACCGCCACCGCCGCTCGTAGAGCAGCGCCCCCGAGGACGGCTCAACCACCGCGAGCCCCTCGCGAGTGAAGAAGACCGCCATCGTCCGGCCGTCCAGCATGGCCGCAACGGGTGACGAATAGCTGGCCTCGTGACTTGTGGACGTCCAAAGCGTGTCACCTGTATCCGCATTCAGCGCCACAATGCCGCCCTCAGATCCGCCCACGTTGGCGAGCACTTTCCCATCCAACACCAGGGGAGTGGACGCAGCACCGAAAAACCCCTTGCGAACGCCAAACCTCTCGTGGGTGGCAACGGCCCAGATCTTGCGTCCCGTCTCGACGTCGAGACAATGCAGCCAGCCCTGTGCACCGAACGTGTAGACTCGCCCTTCGCGGATGACGGGAGTCGCGCGCGGACCGTTGTCGAATCCGAAATCGTCCCTGTACGTGGTGTCGTAGGAGAACTTCCAGAGGCCGCTGCCATCCCCGGTGCTCACGGCCTCCACAACCTCTTGGCTCCCGAGCCGATGGAAGATGACCAACCGCCCACCGGCTGTGGCGGGCGCACTGAAGCCGGCACCCACGAACCGTTCCCAAACGACTTCCGGGCCCGACGCGGGGAATGCGGCGATCGTGGGGCGGCCCGAGTACACTCCGTCTCGATCAGGCCCTCGAAACTGGGGCCAGTCCTGAGCCCCAACCCCGATCACCCACAACACGCACAGCGCCAGGAGCCGAACCGAAGCCCCCAGCTGACGTGTCCGCCTGCAGTCGCTGTCAGGGCTGACGTCGGCACCAGGCGTGGGTGTATGGCAACTACCGCGCACGTTCAGATTCCTGTCCATCGTTTCAGCCTGTCGTTCCTGACACCGAGCAGGTCGAGAATCCGCCCCACATGCTGGTTCACAATGTCATCGACCGACTCCGGCAGGGCGTAAAAGGCAGGCATGGGCGGAGCGATCACCGCCCCCATCTCCGCGAGTGCAGCCATCGTCCGCAGGTGCCCGACATGCAGCGGTGTCTCACGAACCACAAGGACCAGCCGCCGCTGTTCCTTCAGCGCAACATCAGCTGCTCGGGTGAGGAGGTTCGACGTCAGCCCGGTGGCGATCGCGGACATCGTGCGCACGGAGCACGGTACAACCGCCATCGCCTCGAACAGGAACGACCCGCTGGCGATGGTCGCACCGATTCGATCCTCGGAGTACAGTTCCCGAACCAATGGACGAAGATCGGCCACCGTCAGACCCGTCTCCTGATGCAGGGTCTTCTCGCCGGGCCGCGTCACGACAAGGTGAGTCTCGACTTCCGGGCTCGAAGCGAGATTCTCGAGCAGACGCAGTCCGTATACCGCCCCGCTGGCGCCGCTGATGCCGATCACGATCCGTTTCAAGTTGCGGTTCCTGCCATCCATGGTTGCAGAAGTGAGAGGAATGTCGAGGCGCCGATCACCCGGAGTATGCTGAAACCAGCCGAACGACCACACTGACGGGGGGTGTTCCGCCGGTCCGGCGCCATCCTTCACACTGGGTGTATCGAGCAGCCGTCGCACTGTGCCCGGACCGAAGGGCGAATCCGGACGACGTTGAAGTTAAGGGTTCCGTGAGCAAGATCATCTATCTCGCCAGTGGTTACGGCTTCTCCGCCCAACAAAGGAGCGGACCCTTGGTGGAACTGGTCTCGAGACTCGAAGGCCTGGGAGCCGAAGTGTGGGAACCGTTCGAACGGAACAATCAGATTGACAAGGCTGATTCTGACTGGTCCTATCAGGTTGGCCAGGCGGACCTGGCAGACGTGCGGGACGCCGACGGCATTTTCGCCGTCGTGAACGGGTGTCCGCCGGACGAAGGCGTGATGGTGGAACTGGGAATGGCGATTGCCTGGCGCAAGCCGACGTTCCTGTTCCGCGATGACTTCCGGGTCTGCACGGATTCAGCAGGCACTTCGCGGTACCCCTTGAACCTGATGCTATACACCGGCCTTCCCAAGGAGGGATGGAAACGCTATTGGTACACCCACATTGATGAACTGGAAGACCCGGCGAAAGCCCTGGTGCCGTGGCTGAACGAGACTCGGATCAGCGCAACCTGATCCTCTTCGACGGGGACTGCGGGTTTTGCACGCGGGCGGCGCGGCTCATGGCGGTCTTGGACAGCAACAACGCGTTTCGCTTCGCTCCGCTGACGGGACCAGACGGCTCCCGGCTCGTCGCCGGGACCACGGCCGAGGTCGATGGACTCGGCTCCCTGCTGGTTGCGCCGGCCGACTCCGGGCCGCACGATGAGCCGCTTCAGAAGGCCGCGGCGATCCTGTTCATTGTCCGACGTCTGGACTGGCCGTGGCGGCTCCTCGGGGTGGCCCGCTTCCTGCCGTCATCGATGCTGAATTGGATCTACGACCAGATTGCACGACATCGTCACCTCCTTTCGGGAGGGTCCGGTGCGTGTATGGTGCCTGCGCCCCCGAGGCCGCCATCGAAGGGTTTGCGATAGGACAACAGTTACCCGATTCCTCCGGAGCAGATTCGGGGGAACTGAACGTGAGGTCGGTTTTCTGGATAACCGCGGCCTGCCGGGCCGACGTTTCGCGGGAACTGGGGGGCTGGCGCAAAGACGAACTGAAGGGCGAATTCGGTTTCTGGCTAGAGTGGGGGGCATGCGAGTTGGATTCGGCGGGCCACCACCAGAACCGATCCAGTGGCTGCCCGCGACATTGAGCCCCGGTCAGTGCGAGCGGGACGGCGGGCACCAATAGCACGGGCGGAGCCACTCGCGGGCGGCCCCCTGGAGGCTGAGCACGCGCCACGAGACAATCGCATTGAACTCAAGGGCATCCTTGCTGGGTTCCTCGAAGCGCAGGTCCCGCAGCTAGTCCGAAGTTCACAGGCCAAAAAGCGTTGCCGGTTGCACTAGGAAATGCAACAGCGGGCGGAGGGTCTAAGGTCCTGATTGGCCTATCCTACGGGAGATTGCGCCATGCCTCGGAAGTTCCGTCACCTGCAATACGACGCGCTGCCAGATCCACGCCTTGCACCAACGGGGAGCCTCGGTCAGCGACATCGCCACGCAGCTCCAGCGCAACTGGAGACCCAAGCAGGTGTCTGGTTGCCTGAAGCGGGCCGGTCTCGGTCAGCCTTTCGTGGCTCTACCAGCGGATTCGCCAGGACTGCGCCCAAGGCGGCTCGGTGTACACCTACCTCCAGCAGCGCGGCAAGGCCACCCAGGGCAGCGCCGGCCGCGACTGGATCCCAAGGCCGCAGGGACATCAGCGAGCGTCCCGCGATTGTTGACTCGAAGCAGCGTAGCGAGGACTGAAAGGCCAACACGGTCCTAGGCAAGGCCCAAGAGGGAGCCGCAGTCACGCTCGTGGAACGGAAGTCGAAGTATGTGCCTGATCAGACTGTTAGCCGGAAGGCCGCCGCCCTGATGGGCGACGCGATGCAGAAGCTGCTGCGGCCCTTCTCAGCTCTAGTCCTGACCCTGACCTGCGACAACGGGAAGGAGTTCGCCGGCCACCTCCAGACCGCCGAGGCGCTCGATACCGACATCTTCTTTGCCCGGCGCTACCGCTCCTGCGACCGGGGCCTCAATGAACATACCAGCGGCCTGCCGCGCCAGTTCGTGCCCAAGACCGAGAACCTGCGCACGCTCGACCCGCAACGGCTGCAGGAAGCCATCAACCGGCTCAACCACCGCTCCCGCAAGGTGCTTGGCTACCGTACCCCGTACGAGTTCTTCAGCGCCGACTGTCTCGCGGCCGGCCTCGACCGGCCACCCGCAGACCAGGACTTTCCCACGCTGGGGACTGCGCAGTTGAGGGGGAGGCGAATGGGTCTGCAGAGCGAGTTTGGGTGCGGGTAGAGCCGCCCGACGAAGCGCTGCGAACCCGCGCAAAGCCAGCCGTGGCAGAGTGCCGAGGCCCTCGGGGTCGGGGTGGCGGACCCTCGACGGAGATTTTCCCATGCCGGCCCGCGGCCGCCTGCCGGTGTCGCTCCGTTGGGAGGGGGGCCGAAGCGCCTGACGGGCGGTCAGGACAGCCTGAAAGGCTTGCTCGCGATGCAGGCTGAAGTGGCGCTGGCCGTCCGCGATATCCTGCCCGGAACTCAGGATCACCGCGATCGCGATGCAGTTGCACAGCGCGTTGTTGAGTGCGGCATGGCCCTTGCGCGACAGACAGGCATCCTCGGCGAACTGCACCGTTCGGACGCGATGGTTCTGATTCTCCACGGCCCAGTGCCCCCGATTCCAGCCCAGCAACTGCTCGGGCGTGCCGCGGTCGGGCGGCACGGAGGTGATGCCGTAGACCGTTTCGCGGCTGACACGCCCCGAGGCGAGGTGTTTCCGCTCGCGCTCGACGCGGGCTGATCGAGGCGCCCGTGGCCCTGGCTGGGCTCCTCCGCATAGCGGCGGGTGCCGGGTTGCTCCCAGTCGATCTGGCGGAGGGCCTCAAACGTCTTCTTCGCATTGGCCTTGACCGTCAGCAAGTAGTCCGCGCCGTGCGTGTCGACCAGCGTCCGGGCGATATCCCGGACGGTGTGCAGGGCATCGAGGGTGACCACGCGACCAGCCAGGGGCACCTCCTCGAACAGGGCCCGCATGGCGGCGATCTCGCCGTTCTGGTCGTGCAAGCCGAGGCTGGCCAGGGGTAGGCCCGAGCCATGGGCAACCAAGCTCACGGTCTCGTGGTGTTGCGGGCCATTGCGGTTGGCCTCGCGGACACGCTTGCCCTCCACCGCCAGCGCCACACCGAGTTACAGGCGGGGCATGGAGTAGCGGCGCAAGACGGCCTCGAGAGCCTCCGGATCGACGTTCTCCAGCACGCGGTAGATCACCGACCTGGAGACCGGCTCGTAGCGGCCCGTGCGCGGGTTGCGCCAGACACCCAGCGCCTCCAACTCCTTTTGACTCAAGGATTGGGCCTAAGCGGCAGCGGCCTTGCCGCCGTGCAGACCGGCCAGCCTGGCGAGCAGGTAGATGGCCAGTACGGTGGCCGTCTGGTGCTTGCGACCCTGGGCGCGCCGGAAATCGGGCACCTCGCTCAACTCCTCGTACAGCGAGCGCAACTCGACCGGACGCAGCCCGCAGGTGCCGCCCTGCGGGCAGGGTGTTCCCACGCTGAGATTCTCTAGTTTCTTGCCGTTGTGGCTGATTGGATTCGCGGAGAACACTGGCTTTTTCCGACCAAATTCTGTCCGCAACGCCTCGTCGGGCGGCTCTACCCGCCCCCAAACTCGCCCTATGGACCCACCCGCCTTCCTCATCGATTGCACAGGCCCCAGCGTGGGAAAGTCCTGCCCTGCGGGTTGGCCGCGAAAGCCGCCGGCAGTTCCCGCTCGGACCGCAGCAGCCGCCGCGCATTGCGCTGCAACACCCGGACGTACAGATCCTTGGACCGGCCATGGGGCTGGGTGTAGCGGCCGCTGGCCCGCGCGAACCCGCGGGTGCCGCCCAGCCGCCGCCAGCCGGCCGCCCGGTACAGGCTGCCCCGGAAGCGGGCCGGATCGACGAACGTCTCGGCCAGCAGCAAGCCATGGCCGTAGCGCTCCGCCCAGTCCGCGCTCAGCCGTTGCAGCATGCCCGACAGCGCATGCGAACTCAACCCCGGGAACGTGCCCTCCTTCCCCAGCAGCAGGAACCGCGTGTTGTTGCCCACCCCATGCAGCCGTTGGAATTGGATCGGGGCTTTCCAGCCTACCCAGCGGTCCCGCAGGCGGCACTTGAAAGCGCCCGACTGCCAGCCGGCCAGCCCGATCCACTGGCCGCGCCACTCGAAGATATACCGCAGCCCGCGACCGGCGAAGCGATTGAACCCCAGGTCATGATGGCGGTCGACCAGCTCGTCCCAGCGCGTCCGTTCCTCGGGCCGCGCCAAGCGGATGACCACGTCGTCCAGGCGGAATCCGGGCGGGGTCGTCTCGAACAAGGGGAGAGGGCTGCGAGGGCATGTCTCATACCTACCAGAATCGGCCCCAAAAAGCCAGTGCTCCCCGCAAATCGAATCAGCCGTGTCGACAAGAAACTAAGGGATCTCAGCGTGGGAACGTCCTGGCCCTTGGGCACGTTGGTCCGGACGATGTAGATGCCGTCCAGCACCGCTTCCCGGGCGATGCGCTCGTCGCTGCGCTCCCACGAGCAGCTGTCGTCGGTGGACTGGACATCGAAGTGTTTGCCGACCTTGTCTTCCCACAGGGCGCGGTCCACCCGGACCGCCATGTTGTGCCGTCCCCGTAGCGGCTGATGCTTCCGCGTCGTGGCCGCCACCACCTGCTCCAGCGCCACCTCGGTGGCGGCCAGAAGCGCTTGACGGGTGTGCGTCCGTTGGGCCGTCAGTAACGGGTTGCGACACACGACCAGCCGTTCGCGGGGATACAGCTCGGGTGAGGGGATCTCGGCGAAGTCACACTCATCCAAGAGCGAGGGCTCGACATCGCCGTTCTGGACCAGACTCTGGATCGGGGGCGGCCCTCAAGGCAGTGATCCAGTCCAACCCGGCGGGTGCGAGCTCGTCCCGGATGCGGGCATCGGGCAACCACCTTCGATCTCCCACCAGCACGACGCGGGACAGCGAGAAGCGCTCGCGCAGCGTCTGGACTTGGGTGCCCACCGTGCCGGGGTCGGCGGTGTTGCGCTCGAACCCTTCCACGGCGACGGAGCAGCCATGCTGGTCGCAGAGCCAAGCGAAGACGAACTGGAGCTTACCCCAGGGCTTTTCAAAGTTCGGTTTGGCTAGGCGTGGGGGTAAGGGGCAGCGGGGAGGGGTGGACAAAGAGGTGCTGGATGTGCGATAACACCCAGAGTGGCCTTGGATCCGAGTCCCTTGCGGGCGGTGCGCGTGCGCACCGTCCGGCCCGAGGAAGAAGCGCGCGAGCGCTGGATTGGCTGGACTCAGCGGCAACGCCAGCAACGCCTGTTCCTGCTCGCGAACCCGTCGCGCTTCTTGCTGTTGCCTCCGGCTGGGAGTTGCCCGCACCTGGCTTCGCGGGTGCTCGGCCTGAGTCTGCGGCACCGCTCTCGCTGGCTGAGACCTTCGTCGATCCGCAGCGGTTTGCCGGCACCTGCTATCGTGCCGCGAACTGGTTGGAAATCGGTCCGACCCAAGGCTACGGACGGGTTCGGGGCGCACTACGCGGCTATCAGGCCCATGGCCTGCCCAAGCGGGTCTTCGTCTATCCCCTGCACCGTCAGGCGCGGACGCAACTGGCTGCCAGCCAGCCCCAGCCGGGCTGGCAGGCGCGCTGCCCCCGGATTATGTTGACTCCAGCCCAATGGCGTGACTTGTACGCCTATCTCGATCAAGTCCCGGACACCCGCCACCGCCAGGGACGGCGGTACTCGATGCGCACCGTGCTGACAATCCTGATTGCGGCGCGGCTGGCAGGCTGTCAGAGTCTCACCGAATTGAGCGATTTCGGGCGGGCGCTGGACCAGTCCACACTGCAGGCCATCCGGTCGTACCGCTGTGCCAAGACTGGACGCTATGAGGCCCCCGGTATCAGTGGCTGGCACTCCATCCTGCGGACGATTCCGGTCGGGCAGGTCGAGCGCTTGCTGGCCGCCTGGACCGCAGCGCAAGTTCTGCCCCCGCCCGCTGCGAAGGCGGCAGGCAAGGGCGCTGCGGAGCCCTTGCTGTCGGCCGTGGCGATCGACGGCAAAGTGCTGCGCGGGTCGTAGGACCGGGACTTGGACGCGGCTGGCCAGCCGCAGGCCAAGCCACCCCAGCAGCAACTCTCGGCACTCGACATCGACTCCGGCACGGTCGTTGCGCAACTCGGTTTCAGCGGCCAGAAAGAAGATGCCGAGGCGGCCGCCCTGCGGCGTTTGACGCGCAAGCAACTCCACGGGCGCAAACTGTGCGTGCTGGCCGATGGCTTCGACTTCCTCTTGACCGTCAAGGGCAATCAGCCGACGCTGCTGGAGCAGATCCGGGACGGTTTCGACTGGGCTGGCCAGACCCCCCACAGCGAGTCCGGTCTCGACCACGGACGCATCGAGCAGCGCACCTTGCGCGTCTCGCAGGAACTCGATCCGGAGCGGTCCTGCCTCGAGTTTCCCGGGGTTCGCTGCGTGCCTCAGGTGCGCCGTGAGGTCGAGTTCAAGAAGGACGGTCGGCAACGCCAGCCGGAGACGATCTACTTGATCACCAGTCTGCGCCCGGACCAGATCACGCCACAACGGCTGCTGCAACTGAACCGCGACTACTGGGGCATCGAGAACCGCGTGCACTCCGTCCGCGACGTAGCCTTGCGGGAGGATCGCAGCCGCATTCGCAAGGGCGCTCTGCCGCGCTTGCTGGCCGCGATCTCGAACTTCGCCCTCTCGCTGCTGCGCTTGCTGAAAGTGAAGAACATCCAGCGCCGCATGAGCCAGTTGCGCTTCCAGCCGAACGCGGCGGTGCGCCTGCTGCTCGGCTAAGTCGCCGTTCCACCCAACCCGCAGCGCGGGTTGACCGGCCCGCGCTCCGGCGTGCTCAGTCGCACTGTGTCCGCGTCACGCTGCCTGCGTCCGGGCGGCGCACCCATCCGTGGTGGCCAGCCCCGCGCACCAGCACCCGCACCCTCCGGCCCGCGCGCAGCACGGTCTGCCGACTGTGTTCGGCACCCGCTGCTGCCTTTCCTACGCCCTCTCAGGCAAACATTGAATTTGCCTGGAGCTTACCCTGCTTGCCGCCCCGTGAGTAGCCGCGCTTGGCAAGCGGGCACGTCAGGCCCTCGAAGTAGACGGATGGGATGTCGCAGAGCACGAGGGTGCCCTATTGCAGATGCCGGGCGGCGAGGTGCCGCTCGATGCGGTCCTGGCGCTGGAGCAGGCAGTCCATGGCCTGATCGAGGTCCTGTTCGTCTGCGTCCTCGACGCCGAGCTCTTCGCCCAAGGTTTGAGCGAAGGTCTCGCAGTGCAGGGAGCGTGCGGTGGCGAGCTTCGAGCGGGGGGCGAGGATGCGGGCAAGGACCATGGTGGTGACCGGGTCGCGCCGGCGGGACGGCTTGCGGTCGGAATGGTGCAGGCGTCGCCCATGGAGAGGAGAGCGAGTCCACCCTTGAGCAGGATGCGGAGGCCCTCGACGATCCGGTCGGGCCACTTCGAGAGGTTGGCGAGGGTGCGTTTCTTGATTTTGCCCTAGTGGCGGAAGGACTGGCGGAGCAGAACGGCGGGAGGAGAGTTCCGGTTGGGGACACGTTCGATATACATGGCCATTATGATAGCTAGCAACTAGATATGAGGCACCACGATACTGAACATTTACATGAGTACATGATACAGCCTCTAGAATCACGTAAGTGTATGTAGCATAACGTGTTACAGCGAAAAAACGGCCAAGTTTGGCGCTAACTTCAGACTAACCTGCTAAGCTGCTAGGTCTTGCCTGAGCAGCTCGCGGATGCCGTGCCAGCCCGGTGATGCAGCTTGCGCGGGTCGTTGACAGGCTTGTGGCGACGCTGATGGGCAAGTTGTCGGGTCTGCCGGTGGCGATAGCCGGAGGGGCCGGCACTGCGCCGGAGTTCGGGCAGACGGTGGATTGGTGCTGCTGGATCTGAGCGGTGATGGTGCCGGCCGAGGCTCCGAGTCGGGGCAAGACGTGGATCTGGAGCCGCTCGTCAGCATTGCAGGTGGCGATAAGTCTGACGCACGGTGGTTTCTCCCATCCGATAGTCCAATCAGGACCTTGGACTCCTCCGCCCACTGTCGCATTTCCTAATGAAGCTGGCCCCAGATTTCATTCAATCCAAGGCGCATTCGCCCATCGTGTCCTATCGGCTAGTTTCTGACGCGCGTTGGCGCTAAGGACGGTCGAGCAATCGTCGCGGCACCTATAGCGAGCTGCTTTGCTCATATGAAGCGAATTCCGAAAATCCCAATTCCAGACGTTTTCCTGGGCTTCCACGAAATCACCATCTTGTAGCCGCTGCAATGCACTTACCAACATCAGCCCACTCGCAGCAGACAAGAACGGCAATGCAGCATCTGGTCTCCTAGGTTCATCGGCACTTGCGGTTGGTGCTTGGCTACAGGCCAGTTGAGGTGTACGGATGTCTTCCATTCGGCACCGAATGCAATCATCTCGCCCAGAGACATGGCGATGGAGTTGGCTGAGCCAAGATCGCCCCGTAGTGGCCTGTAGCTGTACTGGGTCGTTTCTTGACGATACGATTGTCCTTACGTCTCGCTCGTTCGCCAGCACGAGTACTGTATCGAACGTTTGTTGTACTTCTGGGGCCTGATCATACCAACTGTCGACTGCAACCGTATTCTCAAGGAAAGAGCTCAGACATTCAACCTTGGGTAGAGAGGTAGCATTCGACCAACCCGCCTCTTCGGGAAAAAATAGGAGGCCCCGATTGGTGTTGTGCAACGCAACTTTATCATGGTCCAAGATTGTCCAAGATGAGCTATTCCCCCATTGCGTAAGCCAATAAACAGCCGCTGCTGCAACTGCTCCTGCACCAACCATGAAGCCTCGCCCGACGTCAATCGGCGGTACTTCAGCCGGCCCGGGATCTGCGTCAGGACCACACGCAAGATTCCACGCAGAGAGAATCGTAGACTTGATCGTGTACTTCAAGGCCGCCTTGGCGGCTGTCGCAGCGCCAAGTATGGCAGCTAAGCCAGCGCCTCTGAGGTCTGATGATGTACGATTACCTGCTAGGCAGGCCTCAGCACCGAGTTGGGCATTCGAGCGGTCAAATCCCAGATACCATGTAAGGCCATTACAGCAATGGGCACCAATGCCAAGTGAGATGTGATCCGGAGAGTTTTCTTTGGTATCAATGTCAAATTTTCCGTAGGGGTCGATTCGACTGGCTAGCTTGCAAGCCTCGTCACCTAGAGTGGAAGCGTCGCACAAAGCTGGGGTGAGCAAATTTGTATTCGGCGCGGCCATGACAATACGAAGTTCGCGATGTATCCGGGCAAGCTGGTTCACCAGTGTCAGCAAAAGAAGTTGCCCCGCTTGCGTTTCGCAAGCATCAGCCGAAATGTGTATCGAAACGGGTGCGTTGACGGGAAAATCGCTTTCAAGGTATTCGGAAGTACGCGAGTCGCGTTCGCGATAGAATCGTTCACGTTCCGAAGCGAAGTCGTTAGTCGTCATGGAGCACCGTTTCGAAAGCTGATAACACGGACTTATAATTGCACAAAACCCAACGATGGTCCTGAAACTGGTGAACCGAAAAGTCCGTTATGGCGCGGAGTATCTGGCCATAGTACGGAGCGACTAGGGACAGCATGTTCTCGAAAGGCATAATTACTAGGTTGTCATCTCCATCGGAATGTCGAGTGTCACAGCTTGGATGGCTGTGAACTTGAGCTAGGATTCCAAGTCCCATCGCCCGGGCTTGGCGGGCTGCTTCAGCAAATGCAATCTCCGAAACGAAGACGCCATATCGACCATGTTCGGTGGTGGGTATTATAGCGGCTTCAAGGCTAGTTAGGTCTGCACGCTCACGGCCAGCCCAAAAGCAGAGTCCTTCGTGTCCTCCATCACGCCGACCTACTTCGAAGAACTCCTGTAGAGCCCGCTGCGTATCATTGATGAGACTCGACGAAATCCTGTACTGTCCGCGCAGGGTCCCGCGTGGGAGCGGGTGAGCACGGTAGACGGTCATAACCTTCTCCCGACAGAAAGCAGAAAGTCCCGACGGATTGAACTAAGCATATCCCCCAGCTTAACAGCATGGACATAGCCCTTACCGGCGGTCATCCATTGAGCAGGACTACCCCAATCTGAATGCGGTCCTTCATGAATGTTATATGCCAACAGATTGAACGGCGCACATATCAGGCCCTTACCATTGTATTCGATGAACATGGATCCGCCGACAGGTGAGGACCCTGGTAGAGGGCTAAGGTGCAAACCCTCGGTCGAAGACCAGCGTTCGTCGTACCATTGCCATGTCGGAGGGTATACTCTGTAGTTTTTGAACGTACCTTGAAGATAGAATTTCTCACTCTTCTTCGGATGCACAAGCACGACACGCAGCATCTGACATGCGATGGACCGGGTGTCCATGAAGATTTGGTGGCGTCTCGCCCAAGCCAGAGCACCTGGTAACTCATCGGCGAGCGCGGCGTCGGTAGCTACGAGCGGAATCATCTTCGTTCAGACTCCACCGCCCTTGTCGGTCAGTTCCAGTTTGTCGAAATCCCGGACGCCAGCACCGGACAGCGTCTTGTCGTGGTCAAGCACGTTCCCGGCGTTGTCGATGAACGTCGGGTTCCCGGCTTCATAGCCGAAGGCCTTTGCGGCTAGAACTGCCGCATCGCCCACCCTGAGGGACTTCGACCAAGTGAACTTCTTGGATTCGGGGACGCGCGGCGAAAACACTTCGAATGTGAGTTTGCCACCGTCTCCAGTGAAATCACGATTCTTCATCTCCGAGCCTTCGTTGGCTTGAACAACCATGGGGGCACCTCCTGTATCTATACATCGGCTGATGATGGTCTCGTCTTTCGGTATTGGAAGATTTGACGCTGCTCAGCACTTGTGTTCGACGAATCTGTTTTTAAATATAGCATACGCCAACCGAAGCGAGGGGGGCGACAAGTGCTTTTGTTGTTGGTGTTGCAGTGCGTCCATTGCACATCGAACCGCAAGAGCGGGGAAGAAGGCTCTTGGAGTTGGCGGTTGAGTTGCTAGGAGCGTACGGCAGGCGCCGTGAGAGTATTAGGCCGAATGCGGCAGACCGAAAAGTGGCTAACTGATTGTGATTGCGTAGCATCATCAAAGGGAAGTATCCCCTTGATGCTTCGTAGAGCGAGTGATGCTCCGTAGAGCTAGCCGAGACTATACAACTACGCCAGCCGTTTGTGCGATTGGCATCTGAGGACGCCACCAGCCAGCGCTAGCCGGATTCGCTGTTGCACGGTTGGCTTGCGCAACGCAACTGCGCTTGGTAAACCGCCCTTCGGGAGTCTTGGCCGGACTGTCGGCTCTAGCTCTTAACTGTGTTGCCGGGACTTTCCCACGCGGGGGACTGCGCAGGTGAGGGGGTGGCGAATGGGTCCGCAGGGCGAGTTTGGGGCGGGTAGATTCGCCCGACGAGGCGCTGCGGGCCCGCGCAAAGCCAGCCTCGGCAGGGTGCCGAGGCCCTCGGGGCGAAGTGACGGGCCCTGGACGGAGTCCTCTCCGGTCCGGCCCGCGGCCGTCTGCCGGTGTCGCTCCGTCGGGGGGCCGAAGCGCCTAACGGACGGTCAGGACAGCCTGAAAGGCTTCCTCGCGATGCAGGCTGAAGTGGCGCTGGCCGTCCGCGATATCCTGCCCGGAACTCAGGATCACCGCGATCGCGATGCCGTTGCACAGCGCGTTGTTGAGTGCGGCATGGCCCTTGCGCGACAGACAGACATCCTCGGCGAACTGCACGTCGCGGACGCGATGGTTCTGATTCTCCACGACCCAGTGCCCCCGATTCCAGCCCAGCCGCTGCTCAGGCGTGCCGCGGTCGGGCGGCACGGAGGGGATGCCGTAGACCGTTTCGCGGCTGAGACGCCCCGAGGCGAGGTGTTTCCGCTCGCGCCCGACGCGGAAGAGTTGGCGCAGATGCGGGTAGTTCCCGCTGCTAACTGGGGGGCTCAGGACGCGGATGCTACACTGCCCGAGGCGTCCGTGGCCCTTGCTGGGCTGCTCCGCATAGCAGCGGGTGCCGGGTTGCTCCCAGTCGATTGGGCGGAGGGCTTCGAACGTCTTCTTGGCATTGGCCTTGACCGTCAGCAAGTAGTTGGGCCAGCGTATCCAGATCCCGCACGTTGTGCTTCCCCGCGAATTCGGTGACGTAGCGGTCTAGGTGCTTCGCGCTGAGCTTGGGGAACACGCCCTTGTGCGCCCGCTTGAGCACGGCCCAGAAGCTCTCGATGCCGTTGGTGTGGGCCTGTCCCCGCACCTACTCGGCCACAGAGTGCTGGACGGCCTCGTGGTCGAACGGCAGGGAGTCGTAGGCGGCGGCATCGTCGGTGTAGACGGTCGCGCCCTCGGCGGCGTGATCCTCCACAAACCCTTGCAGAGTGACCTTGTCGGTCGATTCGACCACCTTGGCCGCGACTCGGTTGGTCTCGCGGTCCTTGCCTCCAACCACGGCGGTGTTGCCGACAACGCCGCGCCCGGTGAGTTGCTCGCGCCTGGCGTTGGACATTTTACGGCGCTTACCGCCTATGTAGGTCTCGTCCACCTCGACCGGACCTGCGAACGGGCTGCCGCGGCCGTTGCTCTTCCAGCCCTCGCGGATGCGGTGCAGCATGAACCACGCGGTCGGCTGGCTCACGCCCAAGTCTGAGTGCAGCTTCATGCTGGACACACTCTTGAGACTCGTGATCTCCAGATAGATGGCGAGGGCCCACTTGCGCAGCGGGATGCGGGAACACTCCAGAGCCGTACCCGTGCGAACGCTGAAGTAGGAGCGGCAGTCCGCGCACCAGTAGGGCATGGGTTTGGCGTTGGGAACTTCGCGGGTGCGAAGGCTGCTGCAATGGCCGCAGCAGCGAGTGTGGCCGCACCTCTGCGACTCGAACCACCGGACGGCGGCGGGCTCGTCCGGGAACATGTCCATGAGAGCGAGCAGTGTGCTGCCCTCTCTGTTCGCCTTGCCTGGAGACTTAACTGCTTTGGTTGCCATGGCTTGCCTCTACTACGTAGCGATTCGCGGCCCCCTTGTCAAGTTAAGCTTATAATTCCGCCCATTGCACATTGAACCGCAACAGCGGGGAAGTAGGCCCTTGGAGTGGGTGGCTGAACTACTGCCAGAGTAAGACCAGCGGGGGGGAACTGTCAAGGCGACGCTCCAGAGGTGGCCGTTACGCGAGGGTGGCAGCGGAATCTGGCCCGAAAAGGCGACCGGACCACAGGGGCGCTGGCGGGCTGGGCCCGCCAGCTCGAGAGGGGGAAGTGCGTCGGGGGGGGGGGGGGCCGCGTTGCGGCCCGGATCAGAGAGGAGGGGGTTCCGGGACTGCGGGTGGCGGGTCGATGCCGGCCGCAAGACAGTCGTCGCGGAAGACCTCGTACGGGGTACGGTAGCCCAGCACCTTGCGGGGGCGGTGGTTGAGCCGGTTGACGGCCTCCTGCAGCCGTTGCGGGTCGAGCGTGCGCAGGTTCTCGGTCTTGGGCACGAACTGGCGCAGGAGGCCGTTGGTATGTTCATTGAGGCCCCGCTCGCAGGAGCGGTAGGGCCGGGCAAAGAAGATGTCGGTGTCGAGCGCTTCGGCGGTCTGGAGGTGGCCGGCGAACTCCTTCCCGTTGTCGCAGGTCACGGTCAGGACCAGGGCCGAGACGGGCCGCAGCAGGTTCTGCATCGCGTTGCCCACCAGAGCGGCGGTCTTCCGGCTAACTGTCTGAGCCAGCAGGTACTTCGACTTGCGTTCCACGAGCGTGACAGCGGCTCCTTGATGAGCCTTGCCGATGATCGTGTCGGCCTCCCAGTCCCCGCAGCGCTGCTTCGTGTCGACTATTGCGGGGCGCTCGCTGAGGTCCCGGCGGCCCGGGATGCAGCCGCGGCCGGCGCTGCCCCGGGTGGCCTTGCAGCGGCGCGGCTTGCCGCGCTGCCGCAGGTAGGTGTAGAGTGAGCCGCCTTGGGCGCGGTCCTGGCGAATCCGCTGGTAGAGCCACGAGAAGCTAACCGACACCGCTCCAACCCGCTTCAGGTAACCAGCCACCTGCTCGGGGCTCCAGTCGCGCTGGAGCCGGTCACAGATGAGGTTCCAGATCGGTGGCTGGAGCTTGCGCGGGCCGGTGACGGCCCGCTGGCGGCGCTCTTGAGCGAGCTGCTGGGCTTGGTCATGGTGATAGCCGGAGGGGCCGGCGTTGCGCTGGAGTTCGCGACAGACGGTGGACTTGTGACGCTGGAGTTGAGCGGCGATGGCGGTGACCGAGAATCCCTGCTGGTGCAAGGCCTGGATCTGGCAGCGCTCGTCGTATTGCAGGTGGCGGAACTGCTGAGGCATGGCGATTTCTCCTCTAGGATAGGCTAATCAGCACCTTAGGCCCCTCCGCCCGCTGTTGCGCTTCCTAGTGCAAGCGGCATTCCCTTTCCCATACCTATCAGAATCGGCCCCAAAAAGCCAGTGCTCCCCGCAAATCCAATCAGCCGCCACGACAAGAAACTAGAGAACCTCAGCGTGGGAACATCCTGGCCCCTACCTGACGCACCATTCCCCTCTTGAGCTGGCGGGCCCAGCCCGCCAGCGCCCCCGTGGTCCGGCGGACTCTTCGAGCCAGATCCCGCTGCCGCCCTCGCGTAGCGCCCACCCCAAGACCGTCGCCTTGACAGATTCAACCCGCCTGCCGTACCCCTGCTAGCAGTTCAACAGCCTACTCCAAGGGCCATCTCCCCCGCTGTTGCGTTTCAATGTGCAATGGGCATACCATAATCGAATTTTCAGGTGTTCGCTACTGGCTACAATTCAGACTTGGACCTGCAGCAGGCGGAGTATTTCGGCCTGATACGGTACCGGACTACTGAGCACGTCGACAGCCTCCGCGCCATCGGCAGCTGGCTGAACCCGATAGCGAGTCAGGGTGGCAAGATCAGCCAAGAGCGTGCGGAAACTGTGCACTGGCCACTCATCCCCCGTGCGCTTGCGCGCAGCCTTGGCCCGCGCCTCCCTCGAGCGTGTTGATCTTTCGCAAGTGGCGGAAGGACTGGCGGAGCAGGACGGCGGGAGGAGGGTTCCGGTTGGGCACACGTTCGATGTACATGGTCACTATTATAGCTCTCAACTGAATATGAGTCAATATAATATCGATCACTTACATGGGTACCTAATGCAGCCTCTGTAATCGTGTAAGTCTATGTAGCATAACATGTTATAGCAAAAAAACGGCCAAATTTGGTGCTAACTTCGGGTTAAGTGATTGACGGGGAGCAGGACCGGCGCGCCCGCGCGGGTCCTATTGCTCCGCGGGTGACTTCTTGTCAGTTGGTTACGATCCAACTGGCACGAGCGATAAAGCATGACTCTGGAGGCCACGAATCCCACTGCATGGCGATTTGCGCCTGACTTGACGCGCCTGTGTAGGCAGACCCGGATGACCGGTCTCATACCAGGCGAGACCCAGCACCGCACACGGCCAGCCACCTGGACCGAAGCCGACTTATAGTGGTTGCCGGTCGGCTTTCCTACCTGTCAACCTGCTGCGAGGTAGAACCCAGCCGAAACCGCTATACGGAGTGAAAGCGCTAAGCGTGGGATAGGATCATCAATGAGATAACACCCCTAGAGAGCCCCTCTAACGTAGTAGAGTGATAGTAGTGGCTTCCAGCGGTCACGCTGCAATCTCTCTATCGATGAGGGGGCATTCTGTCCATCGCAATGGATTCAGTCCAACCACCCGCGAGTGAGACTCAACTGTCTCACGTCGTCTTCAAGCACAGACGCACACGACTCCCAGTCTACATGCTTAACTTCGTTCTGCTTATGGTACCGGAGGGCGAATGGGTGTTGCTCGGGCACGGCGTCGATAGTCTGGCGCGCCTCCTCGACCCTGCCGAGTGCCACCTGCACCCAGACGTCTTCCAGCGTGTCCGGCAATTGACCGAAGAGCCGCGATATCCCTTGGAGGCGCTGCGACAGGATCTGTCGCACGCGGTCCTCAACCGAGTTTGCGTACCGCATATTGTAGATGTCGATCTCGGAGCGGTGCTGTCCGATGCGCTGAATCCTTCCCTTGCGCTGCTCCAGCCGCGACGGATTCCAAGGTAGATCGAGGTTGACGAGAGTGCCAAGCTGTTGCAGGTTCAGCCCTTCCGAGGCCGCGTCTGTGCCGAGCAGCAATCGCACGAAGCCACAGCGCACGGCCTCCTTTAGCTCGTCCCTCTGGCGTCGCTCGAAACTGCCACCCCGCATTATCCCCGACCGGTTCGAGCCAGCGTAAACGCCGATGGGCTCCTCGGTAAACTCGGACGTTAGCTGATTTGCAAGCCACCAGACAGAATCGAAGTACTGGCTGAAGACCACGCAGCCCAGTTGCAGCCATCCGTCGTCGATGAGGATTCGCCGCAAGACGGCGTACTTCGGGTCCTGCTCACAGTTAGCCTCGAGTGCCCGCAGCACGACCTGCAGATTATCGCGTTCTTCATCAGTTAGCGTGGGTAGACTATGCTCCAGTTCGTCATCGTCCTCAGATTCGTCGAATCCACACCAGTGATCCAATATGTTCCGCACCGTCCGCCGCCCAGCCTCCATAGTGCTGCCCATGCGACGCAGCAATAGTGTTCGGAAGAACCCCGTGCTTGATCGGCTTGCTAGGAGTTCGCAAAACACTTCCGCAGCACGGTACGCATCCTCAAGAAACGGAGGAAACCTGATGGCATCTGCATCGGCCTCACCGTGAAGCCGGACGTTGACCGGGGTTAGGTACGGCTCGCCCGTCTCTGGGTCCATCGTAGTCTCGAGGTAGTCGCGCGTCCGCAACACAATGGCCCGAATGTAAGGGTTGTGGTGTTTCACCAGAGCGTTGAACTTCTGCACGATGCGCTGGCGGTCAGCCGGGCGCAAGTGGTCAATTGCCCTGCCGGGCGCGTACGCCACATCATCGGCAAGATGGAGTGAATTACGCAGGATTTCGAAGTCCCTTCCCTCCGAGCGTGGCGGCAGTGGATTCCGCCACCACTCCCAGCACTCTTCAAGTTCGATATCCGCCGAGACGTTGCCAAGGACCAGATCCAGTGAGGCCCTAGCGTTGCGCCAACGACTGCCATTTCCGCCAAGGACTGCGTCTGAGCCACGGGCCAACGCCTCAAGCAGGTCGTACACCTCAATGGGATGGAGCTGGACTGGTGTTGCCGTGGCCAACAGCAGACTCTTCGTGCGTGGAGAGATCTCCCACAAGAACTGCAGGAGCCTGTTCGGCGTCCTGGGCCTGAACTCTACATCGGTGCCGTGAGGTTTGCACCGTGCACGGTGCGCCTCATCCAAGATCACGCATTCGAACCTCATCTGCGCCAACAGGTCAGCCGCTGCCGATCCGTGCGTGATCAGTCCGGTCGAGACGATCCCGATGCGCCGTGGGCATCGGTGGATCGAGTCGGCACCAATGCCCGGATGCTCGATGCCACGCTCGTCCACCCAGTACCGTCCATTCCAGACCGCCGACGGTATGCGTAGCAATTGGTCAAGTTCTCCCTGCCATTGCCCGAGCAGCGACTTCGGAGCTAGGATGAGTATGGGCCTGTCTCCGACGAGAGCCATGAGCTGCGCGGCCATCGCTAGCTGGAGTGTCTTGCCCAGTCCTACCTGATCGGCTAGAATAAGCCGTGCTCCGTGCGGCCCCTGATGGGCATCAAAGGCGAGCTTCACGAAGTGCTTCTGATGCTCCCACAGTCCTGCCTCTCGACGATATACCGGGGCCTCAATGATCGCGGATGCGGGGTTCG
Source organism: Bryobacterales bacterium (assembly GCA_965205085.1). Lineage (GTDB taxonomy): Bacteria > Acidobacteriota > Terriglobia > Bryobacterales > UBA6623 > VXMF01. The sequence goes on from OZ242039.1 coordinate 1,439,714, forward strand.
GGTCATCCCGCCAATGGTTGATTTCTGATATGACTTCACGGCGCGCTAGACGGTCGAGGTCTCCAACGACGAAGTCTCCGAGTTCCACCGCGGATGGTGAGGACCATAGTGCGTCGAATTCATCTTGCACCCACTTGACGGCCTCCGGAGCATCATCCTCCCAGATCAACTCGTAGTTGAGCTGAAACCCGCTCGCCGACTCGTTCGCGCTGCCTAGATAGCAGGTCCGCCGCTGATCTGCCAACGTGATCACTCCCGCCTTCCCATGGATCAAGCCGAAGACTTCATCAGGCAAGACACGTATGGCGAGCTTGCCAGACCGTAGTCCGTCGTATAGGCGCCGGAAGCGTGGCCGCGCGGCATCGCCGAGAGCCTCCGGTCGAGACCCGCACCACTCTCGCCGCATGGCCATCTGGGCCGCCTTGGCGATCACCGCATCGGCGCGGGACATATGTGAGTTGCAGACGATCCGTACCACCCCCTGAACCCGCTCGAACGCCTCGCCGGCAACCTCGAGAATCGATGACGAAAAGTAGCCGGCGATGCGGTCGTACGCGCTCGCACCCTCTAGCCGGGGACGCAAGAAGCTAGCATCTAGGTGCCGACGGCGAGAGGAGTGTCGTGAAATCAAGGTGCGTTCGTAGTCGAGAATGTCAGCGTCCGGCCGAGTGAGAAGCCCTCAGACATGGTCGTTGTCCACCGCGCATGCCACCAGCCGCGCGGCAACAGAGTCGTTGCGCCAATGGCCGATCCCGATGGTGGCGAAGTACTGAAGAATGGTCGTCAGTGCTTTGCGTTGGGACCAGTAGTCTGGCTGCTCCGTACGTAGCCAGTTGAGGCTGTCCGTTGGGTCATTGTCACTCTGCGCCGCACGCATGGTGGCGTAGAGCGCTCGACGAACGAGGCTCCGGCCGAAGGCAGAATTTCCCAACTCACGGTTTCCGAACTCGGTGGCGGTCTTGAGCCGCGTCTCGTTGGCCTTTCCGCTGCAAATCAGCATGCGGTAGTCACGGACGCCGAAGCCGCGGGCGAACTCCTGATAGACACCTGCACGGAAGTCTCCATGACTCTCAACTTCGAGACCCTTCAGATATAGCTTTTCCTCAGGACCGAGACTCCGCCACAGGTGCACGGGCAGGCCCCGGGGAACAAGGGCATAACTTGCAATCTTCACGGCGTCTTCGATAATTCCTCCGATGGGGTTCACCTCGCCAGCACGCCGCTCACGGGAGAGCTGGTAGGCAATGTCGATGTCCTCAACGGAGCGGTACCGTGTCAGGATACGCAGCGCCGCCGCATAGGCTGCCAGTTGGTAATCTGGATCAGAGAAGTTCGGGGCTTCGCGGTCCTCGATCTGCAACATGACGGAGATCTGGTGTTCAACCTCGGCCTCAACCTCTGGAACGACCTCATCGAGAAACGCTGTCTCTTTCGAGATCTGCTTGCGAAGTACCATCAGCACAGTTCCCTGAACATAGTTGCCGGTCTTGAGTGCCGAGTCCGTCTCGGTAGCAATCGTCCAGGCAGCGGTCACACGGAGGCCCGCCGCCCAGAGGATGAGGGTAAGATCGGCCCAGACCGATGCGTCCTGGTGCGTGAACATGACAACTTGGAGTCCGTCGTCCGGCATTTGGGCCGCTAAATTGCGGTAGCAATCGACCATTCCTCGGCGGAAGTCGGCTCCGGCTCCTCGAACGGCACAGGCACGTTTGCTGTCAACGTACCAGCCCGGAAAAACTGCTGGTAGCGTTCTGTCGTACCAAGCCAGAAAGAACTCAGACAACTCGTCGTAGTTGATGGCGTCGGCGTACGGCGGGTCAGTAATCCAAAGATCGGCTGCGAAACACGCTTCACGGGCATCAAGAGCATTCACCTGTGCGTTCCGGTTCAGTGTGATGCTAGGGGCGCGAACCCGCCACGCACTTTCTAACGCCGAGAAGCCCTTAACGCCGAACGAATCCAGCGTATTGAGTGCCTGATTGTAGAATGCCTGATTGACCAGTTCTTTCCCTGCTCCACTATCCCATTGTGACAACCTGCTGTCCCAATTCGCAGCACGTCCAACACCGAACATACACATTACCAAAGCCTCCTTCGAGACCTGTGCCGTAGCGCAGGCTTCCGATAGTGTTCCATGTAGCAGAAGCTGCCTTGGAGTGAACAGGTGATGCCAATGAGTCCAGCCGCGCTCGCGCATGAGCCGGCTCGTTTCTTTCCCGAGCGTGATCACCCGGCTAGGGATGTAGCCGCGGACTTGCCATTCGCCGAAGCGTTGCCGTAGCAGGGCGAGAACATCCGTCTCCCGCTCCAGATCCGCGGCGTCGACGGCCCGATACAGAGTGCCGGGTATTGCCCTCGCAAGCGTCGCGACTCGCGCACGCCTGCTCTCGACCGCATCCCGCGCCTCTCGGAGTCGCTGGGTGGCCTCCGCACGGTTGCTCTTCGTGCTACGGCTGCCACGGGTCGCGCGGACTGCCTGGCGCGCATCTTCCAACGCCCTATCCTCCGCGAGCCAATCGCGCTGGCGCAAGGCTGTCACTTCTTTCCGCCCGGCATCGTCGAGTAGTTCGACCACCGACTCGATGGCACGGTGGAGAGGCACCCAAGGCGGCACGGGCGCAGCCGCCGGAACCGGAGCGCGAGCGTATTGTTCACCCTCCAGCAGTGCATGCAAAGGCGGCGGACGCCAGCGGATACAATAGAGCCGCTCCTGAATCGCGTCGTCCGTCCGCGGGACCAGATCGTCGTTCTCCCACAACCGCAGGCCGTGTGCAGGACTGGCACTGTCGCGATAACCACCGCGAATGGCAGTCATGGGCGTGTCGCAACCGCACGCAGGATTCGGACACTCCAGCCGTGACTTCTTCACAGTGCCCTCGTCACGTGCGGCCGCCAATTCTTGTTGGCTAACGCCGGAACGGATATCGATGGCAAAACAACACCGTCCTTGCTCTGGCCGAAGCCGCGCAACCGTCCGCGTTTTCTCGCCGATGATCCAGCTAGGAGCAAGCGGTACGCACCAGCCACAGGCGGGGCAGACAGTCTCGGCGCAATAGAGGAAGGCATCAGCACGCCAACCCAAATCGTTGTGCTCTATGCGCCATTCTGTAACTTGGTGGTCAACGGCGGCGAATATTTCCGTCTGCGCTTTCCGAGCTTGAGCTACCACATCCTCACCTCCACCCACGATGTTGAGCGCACCCCACGTTAGTAATGCAGCTACGGGGTTTAGGTCCGAACCAAACACATCGCACCCGAGGCGTGCCGCTTCGAAGGGCACGCTTCCCCCACCGCAAAAGGCGTCGCCAACGCGCGGTGTGTGTCCGAACCGACGCTCGCCAAGCGCTCGCACCAATTCCGGCAGACTTTCCACCTTGGTGCCCAAGTGAGCATTGATGGCCTCCCAAGCGTCGTCGGAAGGGCCGTCGATCTGCTCTGGACGGTTGCACCAGACCAACCTATCGTCGTAACTCATGCCGTCAAACACGATCCGCTGCAATCGTGCCTTGTCCTCGCTGGTAATACCAGTCTTGAGCTTCGGGCGGTCGGCATCGGCATCCGGGGCGAACCATGCCATCCGCTCCCTTGGCGAGAGACGTCGCCAGATCTCCTTGAGCGGTATGGCGTGGCGCTTGCGCCTCCAGAGTCCCTCCTTGTCCATTGTGAGGAGTGCAAGGAAAACCTCCCGATCCTTGTCGGGATCGTTGGAAGCGGGCATTAGCAACCCAAGAATGACTGCCCGTACAATGACAAGCGGTTTGCGGCCCCACCACTTGCCGAGACCGGTCAGTGTCTGGCCATAATTGGCCTTCCGCTCCTTGTAACTCTCCTTCGACAGTTGCGAGACAGGGAACTGAGTCTCGATGAAGCTGCGTCTGGCATCACCCGAATGCAGTCCAGTTCCGAGGTCAGGTCTCAATTCACGCCCTTCCCTGTATCGACGGCACTAATGCGCCGCGTGGCGCGGGCCCGGGGATGGCTGGACGTTCGCGCACGGGATCCCTCAGGTGGTGTGAGCCGGAAGGTCTCTGCAGGGATCTCGCGACAGGTGGTAGCCATGCTCACAGGGTTCTCGGTAAGCGCGTACCGTACCGCTTTGCGCCAACCTCGCCCTCGGCCGTGTAGCGCGTGCCCTGTCGCGGCAGCAGTCATCGTGAACAGCCACCACCGCTCCTCGGGCGCGAGACCCAGCCAGTTGCGGACCGCCGTCGGAATCAGCGTAGGGTCAGCGTCCTCGACGGCCCAAGCGAGCAACGTCAACTCCTTGCCCAACAGCCTAGCCAGACGGTTCCTCCCGGCCGTCCAGCGGCCCGTCGGCAACTTCTCCTTCTTGAGACGGCGGTTAAACTCGACGCGAACCACATCGGCGATCGCGTTCCATTTGATACGAGGCAACGCAACCCTGAGCTTTGTGTCAGCAGGACCGAACCCGAGTGATGGCTGAGCGGCACCTAGATTGGGATCGTAGAGCAGGTGCTCAGCTACGAGGACGTCCCCGCTCCTGCCGCCTGGCACTGTCACCACGAAGTGATGTTCGGATTTCTCGGGCCGGAACCCGAATCCCTGCGATCCAGTTCGCTCCGCCACCCTCGCTGCTGCCGTCATGGCTTCACCTCATCGCGCGAGTATGTCTCACAGCTCTCAGCTATCCAGTCCAGAAACCGCTGCCCTGTGGCGAACTGTATGTATTGGGCCGTTACCTCGACCTCGCTGTTCGGGATGATCTCCCTGATCCGCTCTACCTGCTGCTCAATGAGGTCACCCGCCAATGCAATGTCTTCTGAGAAGCTGAGTTCGCCCCACTTCGAATCTGCCTGTACACCGAGTCGCAACCCCCCGGCGACATCAGCGTACTTCTTTAGCCGCTTGATGAATGGATACGCGGCGTTCGTCGTCGAAAAGGAGAATCCACCAGCCGGACGCCAGACTGCCCCTACAGTCGGGTCTATCGGCTCGTCGAGAGACTCGGAGAGAACCCGCTTGTGTATCGCCGACGTGATCCCGTCCTTATCCGCCACCGCCAGCACTAACCGGACACCGTCCGCCACGACGAATGCGCCGTCATACACACGACCGCTCAGCTTCGGGTCTTGGCCGTCCGTCGTGTAGCGGATAGGCGCCGCCGGCGCCGCACGGATCTCAATCCGGCGTTTGTCGCCGACCCGGTACTCCCGCGACTTTATCGTGATACTGTTGATCCACTCGACGGGCGCACCAGTCTCGTGGCCTCCTGTCGAATCCTCCGCCAAGAATGAGACACGGATGCTTGTGCCTGTATCGTACACCCGTCCGTCGAGCTGGGCCGAGGCGATGGTTGCCAGACCGCCAACTTCCACGTAAACCCGATCGCCGTTGACCGGCGACACCCGCAGTCTCGCGATGCCCGTGTCGTCGTCGCGCGACAATTCCTGAATACGGACGGTTGTCGGCTCCTTTGGGAAGGGCCCCTTGTTAACGTATTGTCCTTCCTCGCGCCAGCAGCCCTCGTGCAAGCAGTCCCGCTTCAGGCGGTCGAGCCCATCCGGCCTGAACCACTGCCACCCCGGCTGAGTCGCAGCCCTGCGGATTACCTCCGACCATAGCATCGACTGCTGCGTGAACAGCCGTGCCTCCACCTTTTTCCGAAACGTTTCACTGGAGACGTCTGCCGTGTATTTCTGTCTGTCCTCCAGTGCTGCAACCACCTGTTGCTCACCCTCGTACCGATTATCGCGAAATTCCATTAGCAGATCGACCTTCGCGAGCCGGTGGCGGGTAGGATAGTGTAGCGTGGTGAAGCTCTCACGGACCGCACTGTGGAACTGGGTGAGAAATCGCGGCAGGAGCTGATCGCGCGCCTGCTGCATCTGCGGGTCACCGTCGGGAGTGCCTTCCTGCTGCATCTCCTTGATAATCTGGTGAATCGCCCGAAGCTCACGCGCACGATTAAGCAGCGAGTCGAACGCCCGTTCGCCCGTCAGGAAACAGATACGGTTCCGGTAGGTAAGTTGATCGTACAACGTTAACAGATCTGGATGTAGGCCTTCGGGATGCGGCTCGCTTACGACGAGCGTCACCTTGTCGGATCTGATGTCCACCTCGTCTACTGCGGGAAGCGCAGCTACCAGTTGGTAGCACCAGCCGTCCTGCGGCCTGAAGATCTCGCTGAGCCGAGTCTTCAGTTCTTTGGCTGCCTGATCCCGCAGGTACGCTCCTGCCGTGGTTGTGACGCGGGCTACGAGATTCTGTATGTTGCGGACATACAGTCGGCTGTCCGTCGTCGTGTGGAGGTACCACGCGGAGGTCACGAGACGCGGGACTATCTCGTTTTGTAACCGAGAGATATCGCGCCCCGGCGCGCACAGGTTCGCGACAATCTCCGGCAGAGCGAGTCCCTTAAGTGCCCCAGGCACGTTCGCAAGCGACGCAACCAGCAGAAGCCGCATGGTGTCCTGGGCGTCCGTCCCGCCTCCCAAGTTGCTGTCGATCATTTCGGCAACAGCACTGCCATCCGCTGCAATGTCATGAGCGATAGCGTTCTCCAACGTTGGATTGACCGAGTTAATCTCGGTGAGCGTTTCGCGATCCGCAAGATCGAGGTCATGGACACCGATGAGGTAGCGGTCGCGGTCCGAGTTCCAAATCCGGGACACGACGATCCGCATCAGACGAATCAGACCACGCGTCTGCTGGAAGCCCTGATTCTCCCGGAATCGCGCGTAGAGATCCCGGACGGCAGGATGGAACGGATACGAATCAACGACCTGTCTCCGGAACTGCTCGGGCGACGCGTTTGTCACATCCATCTGCTTCGCCTCACGCACTGCCGTCTGGTAACCCAGCGCTACCGCTTCTATGTCCGTGGGGTCGGGGAGCGTCTCGAATAGGCGAGTGCGGAGGACCTGATAAAACTCGTCTGTGTTCATCCGGACGGGCTCGAGGTTCATCGCCGCACGTCCAGTTTCACGCTCAAGTTCCCGCAGTGCGCCGGCAATCTGCTCGCTGCCCGTAGCGTAGGACGCTGTGAGATCCGAGATGACGACGCAAACATTACTCAACTCATCCCGGCCGACAGCGACCAAGAGGTTGGCGAGCGCCGTCGCAGTGACCATCGAGAGGTCGGAGTTGCCGATGCTCTTCGAGGCGGCGTTGACGAAGTACGGGGGCAACTCGTCCAACATGATGACGAGCGGGTCACCTTGGAGCAGATCCACCCACGCCGTTAGTCCCGGTGCGGAGAGCGGTGAATAGTATGCACTAAACTGCTCTCGTTTTCCGATTTGCTCAGCAATCGCTCCCCAAACCCCAAACGGCGCGTCGCTCTCTCGGCCAGAGAAAGCGACAACCCGAACCGGACCGATGTCGTCCGGTGTGTAGAAGGCGCTCATAACCTTGGCCCGGAACTTCGGGTGTCTCGCGAGCAGACCAAGGGCCAGCAGATTGTGTGTCTTACCGCCGCCCATCGCCTGCGTCAGCTTGAAGACACCCTGGGCGGAACGGCCTTCCAGTCGGCGGAATCCTTCGGTGAGGAGCGTCCTCATCCCCTCAGTGACGTGGTTCTCGGCGAAGAATGCCTCTGGATCAATCCGGCCCTCGACGAGATCCGAGAGATCAAGTACGGTGTCGCGGTGTGCGCGATCAAACGTCGCCGATCTTGGGACGCAAGCCTGCCGGAGTGTCTTCATTGGTCCTTCTCTGCACGTTCAGAACTGGCTCACGGAGTACTCTAGGGTTCTGTTCCTCCCAAGTGTACGGGTAGCATCTGAGTGGGGTGACGCGAAGGTTCAAATCACAGTCGCCGACAGCGGCCGCACACGTGCGGCCGCTTGCCAGCGAATTACTGTGTTACGGAACACTAGGGATACTCTATCGCGCTCCGCCACGCGCTAAGTTTACCACCGCGCTACTGAGGATGCTCAATATAGCGAAACATGACGAGTGGCCGGTCTGGCTCACTTCTTACGGTCCGCATCTGTGACCGCTGGCTGAGCGTCCATTGCGCATCGAGACGCAACAGCGAGGAAGAAGGCCCTTGGAGTAGGTGGCTGAACTGCTACCAGAGTGAGGTGGAGCTGTCAAAGCGACGCTCCGGGGGTGGACGCTACACGACGGCGGCAGTGGGATCTGGCCCGAACAGGCGGCCGAACCAATGGGGCGCTGGCGGGCTGGGCCCGCCAGATCGAGAAGGGGATGGTGCGTCGGGGTGGGGCCGCGTTGCGGCCCCGATCAGAGAGGACCGGGGTCCGGGGCTGCGGGTGGCGGGTCGATGCCGGCCGCAAGACAGTCGTCGCGGAAGACATCATACGGGGTGCGGTAACCAAGCACCGTGCGGAGGCGGTGGTTGAGCCGGTTGGTGGCTTCCTGCAGCCGTTGTGGGGCGAGCGTGCGCAGGTTCTCGGTCTTGGGTACGAACTGGCGCGGCGGGCAGTTGGTATGTTCATTGAAGCCCCGCTCGCAGGAGCGGTAGGGCCGGGCAAAGAAGATGTCGGTGTGGGTCGCCTCGGCGGTCTGGCGGGGCCGGCGAACTCCTTCCCGTTATGGCAGGTCACGGTCAGGACCAGGGCCGAGAAGGGCCGCAGCAGGTTCTGCATCGCGTCGCCCACGAAGGTGGCGGTCTTCCGGCTCACAGTCTGAGCAAGCAGGTCCTTCGACTTCCGTTCCACGAGCGTGACGGCGGCTCCCTGATGGATCTCGCCGATGATCGTGTCGGCCTCCTCGTCCCCGCAGCGCAGCTTCGAGTCGACGATCGCGGGGCGCTCGCTGGTGTCCCTCCGGTCCGGGATGCAGCCGCGGCCGGCGCTGCCCCGGCTGACCTTGCCGCGCTACCGCAGGCGGGTGTACAGCGAGCCGCCTTGGACGCGGTCCTGACGAATCCGCTGGTAGAGCCACGAGAAGCTGACCGACACGGTTCCGACTCGCTTCAGGTGATCAGCCACCTGCTCGGGTCTCCAGCTACGCTGGAGCCGGTGAGAGATGATGTTCCAGATCGGTGGCTGGAGCTTGCGCCGGCCGGTGACGGCCCGGTGGCGGCGCTCTTGAGCGAGTTGCTGGACATGCTCATGGTGATAGCCGGAGGGGCCGGCGCTGCGCTGGAGTTGAGCCGCGATGGCGGTGACCGAGAATCCCCGCTGATGCGATGCCTGGATCTGGCAGCGCTCGTCGTATTGCAGGTGGCGGAACTGCTAAGGCATGGCGGTTTCTCCTCCAGAATAAGCTAATCACGACCTTAGAGCCCTCCGCCTGCTGTTGCGCTTCCGTGTGCAACCGGCACTGTGTTACGGAACACTAGTTCAGAATCCGGTACCAGCGCCCCACAGTCACCGACTGCGGCGCATTCTGCAGCCCCCACGAGCTGCCTGGATGGCTGGGGCCGGATGGGCCGTCGTTGCAGCGGAGTTTGGAGCAGACGCTGGGTCCCTGCCGCTTGAGTTGAACTATGGGCATGCCGGACCAAGGCCCTGTCGGTGCAAGGGACAGATCAGGCGGATCTCGCGGAATGGCAGACGCCGGTAGGCCCGAGGTATGGCGGTTTCTCCAACGGAATAGGCCAACCCGGGCTCCGTGCTCGATGTCGCTTCGGCCAAGGCGATCAGCGAGAGAGTACCGGTCCGACTGCGGGCCTAGTCTCGGTGCCGAACCCAACCCGGGAAGCGGACATGGTCCGAGCGCGAGGGCAGTCCGGAAGACACCCCTGGATTCGCTATGGTTGATACGAACTTCAGGGTTGGCCCGAGACACTCCCGTGCAAGAGACCTTCAGGACCCGCATCACCGACCTCTTTGGCATCCGCTATCCCATCATCCAGGGCGGGTTGATGTGGCTGGCCAAGGCGGAGCTGGCCGCCGCCGTTGCCGAGGCGGGCGGCATCGGGTTCATGACCGCCCTTTCCCACGACACGCCCACGAAGCTCAGGGAGGAAATCCACAAGGTTCGCGACCTGACCGACAAGCCCTTCGGCGTCAACCTCACGTTCCTTCCGTCCCTGCGGCCCCCGGACCTGCCCGCCTTCATTGACGTCTGCATTGACGAGCGGATCCTTTTCATCGAAACGGCCGGGCGCAACCCGGCGCCCATCATGCCGTTGCTCACGGAGGCCGGAATCAGGGTCATCCACAAGTGCACTTCGGTCCGGCATGCACTGACGGCTCAGCGGATCGGGTGCGCCGCGGTCAGCGTCGACGGATTCGAGTGCGCCGGCCATCCCGGTGAAGATGACGTCACGTCGCTGATCCTGATTCCCCTGTGCAGAGATGCCCTCCAGATCCCGATTGTGTCGTCCGGCGGCTTCGGGGACGGTCGCGGTCTAGTCGCCTCCCTGGCTCTCGGTGCGGACGGAATGAACATGGGAACGCGATTCGTGGCAACCGCGGAGTGCCCGGTGCACGAGGCGGTCAAGCAGGCCCTGGTCCACGCCAGCGAGCGGGACACTCGACTCTTGATGCGGTCCCTGCGCAACACGGCCCGGTTCCTCGCCAATGCCAACACCGACAAGGTCCTTGAGATCGAGGGACGTGGCAACGCAACGATTGACGACATCAAGCGATTCGTGTCCGGTCTCGAGGGGCGAGAGATGATCGAGACGGGCAACCTCGACAAGGGAGTTCTCTCTGCGGGCCAGATCGTCGGCATGATCCGGGATGTTCCGACAGTCCAGGAACTGTTCGACCGGATCATCGGCGAAGCGACCGAGATCATCACAAACCAGTTGCCGGCGGTGGTCGGCGCGGCGGGTTCAGGCACCTGACGAGGATGCTCCGGAAGGCTCCCAGCCGGCCGTCAGCGTGCGATGCTGGGATTCAGCCACGAAGCCGTGAGGATCTCGGCAACCATCATCGCGCTGAACGAGCAGCGCAACATCGCACGGGCCATTCGCTCGGTGGAATTCTGTGACGAGACCCTGGTTGTCGACTCGGGCTCGACCGACCGGACGGTCAAGGTTGCTGAGTCGCTGGGAGCCAGGGTGCTCACCAACGACTGGCCCGGATATGCGGCCCAAAAGAACTTCGCGGCCGATGCGGCTCGCAACGACTGGATTCTCTCGCTCGACGCCGACGAGGCCGTCAGCCCGGAGCTTGGCTCCGAAATCCGTCGGATCGAGGATGGCGTCATGCAGGTCTCCGGATACGACTTTCCGCGTCTTGCACGGTACTGTGGCCGCTGGATTCGCCATTCCGGCTGGTACCCGGACAGGAAGATTCGCCTGTATCGCAGGGATCTGGGGCGATGGACCGGTCCGCACGTCCACGAGTCCGTCATCCTGGACGGTCCGGTCGGACACCTTGACGGGAACCTCCTGCACTACACTTGCGATACCTTGGATCAGCACCTGCAGAACGTGGAGCGGTATACGGATCTGGCCGCCCGGGAGATTCGGGCGTCAGGGCGTTCCGCGCCGATCTGGCGCGGGGTGATGGGTGCGGGTCACTCGTTCTTGAAATCGTACTTCCTCCAGTGCGGATTCCTCGACGGCAGGCAGGGTCTCACGATTGCGCGGATGGCCGCCAGGTACGTGTACCTGAAGTACTCCAAAGCTCGCGTGTTGGCGGCTAAGTAGGTAATGCGGGTCCTGCACATCGATACCGGCCGAACCATGCGGGGAGGCCAGCATCAGGCACTCCTCCTGCACGATGCCCAAGCGAACGGGGGCTGCGAGCCAACCCTGCTGGCCCGAGAAGGGATTCGGTCCGTGCGGGAGGCGGAGCGGGCGACGTGGTTCTCGGTGACACGCCACGCACGCCGGTCTGACTTGATCCATGCGCACGACGCGCGTGCCCATTCGGTCGCCATTCTGTGCGGAGTCGACAGGCCCGTGGTGGTGGCCCGACGGGTGGCGTTCCCGGTGGGAACGGGCCTCGCATCCCGATGGAAGTACCGAAGAGCGGCCCACTTCGTTGCGGTTTCCGAGCATGTCGCCGGCATCCTGCGGAGCGGCGGCGTGGAGACCGACCGGGTCACGGTGATCCATGACGCGGGCCCGGCCGTCGACACCGCCAGGATCGCGAGAAAGTGGACACATCGCCAAGTCGATGGGCCCTTGTCGGAGTTCCGCATCGTCAGTCCGGATTTCAGCGATCCCCTGAAGGGCCGGGACCTGGCCATAGCCGCCTGCCGCGTGGCAGGGGTCCGCCTGATTCTGTCCAACAACCTGGTCACGGACCTGGCGACTGCGGATGCCTTGCTCTACCTGACGCAGACAGAAGGCCTGGGCTCGGCCCTCCTGCTCGCCATGTCGGTCGGAGTACCGGTGATCGCAAGCGACGTGGGGGGGATTCCGGAGGTCGTCTCGCCCGGCCACACCGGAATCCTGGTGGAAAACACCCGCGACTGCGTGTCGGACGCGATCCGGACGCTTCACGCCGACCGGGACTTGCAGGCCCGGTTAGCCGGCAACGCGATCGGCAGGCTTCAGAAGGACTTCTCGATCGAGACGATGGCCAGGCGGACGATGGAGACATATCGGCACGTACTCGAGAGGGCTGACTGAACCATGTCTGGACTCACCGGCCTGGCGATGCTCGTCGGCCTGAACGTCGGCAGCTTTCTCAATGTCTGCATCCGGAGATGGCCGTTGGGGCTCTCGGTGGTGCGGCCGCCATCGCAGTGCCCAGCCTGCGGATCTTCGCTCGCCTGGCTCGACAAGATCCCGGTCCTGAGCTTCATAGCCCTGAGAGGTCGGTGCCGGAGTTGCAGCGAGCCGATTTCGTGGCGATACCCCTTGGTCGAAATCCTGACGGCTCTGGTCTTCGGAGGGGTCGTCGTCCAGTCCGGCACCGGCCCGGAAGCTTGCAAGCAGCTCATCTTCGCGGCAATGATGCTGGTGCTTCTATTCACCGATATCGAGCACCGAACCCTGCCTGACAGGGTTACGCTGACCGGACTGGCGTTGGGGGTTGGTATCAGTCCGTTCGTGGAACTGCCAACGGGTCCAGCCCGCATCGTCATGGGACTCTGTGGCATTCACAGCCCGGCATGGTTCGTCTCCCTCTGCGATTCGGTGCTGGCCGCTACGGCGTTCGGCGGACTCCTTTGGATTGTCGGCGAGAGCTACTATCGCCTCCGAGGCGTTGAAGGCCTGGGCTTCGGCGACGTAAAGATGGTGGCCATGATCGGCGCGTTCCAGGGTACGGCCGCAACCCCCCTGGTGATCATCATCGGATGCTGGCTGGCGCTGCTGGGAGGTGTCGTCGCGATCGTACTGTTCGCCAGGGACCGCAACCACCCGATCCCGCTGGGGGCCTATCTCGCAGTAACCGCACTGATCGTTCTCTTCACTGGCCGGGAGATCCTCGACCTATACTGGGACCTGATCCTCCCATGAAACTGGGCGACATCGCGAAGGCGCTGGAGTGCCGCCTTGTCGGCGATCCGCAGATCAGGATCACGGCAGTAGCGGGCCTCGAAGAGGCCGGCCCGACCGAATTGACATTCCTCTCGAACCCGCGCTACGCCCCGCTCGCACTACAAACCCGCGCGGCGGCGCTCATCGTGGATCGGCCCCTGGACGGTGTGGATGCGGCATTCCTCGTATCCCAGAATCCATATCTCGACTTCGCCCGCGCCCTGGATCTCTTCCATCCCGCCGTTGCCAGCGAACCGGGAGTGCATCCAACGGCCGTGATCGCTGACACGGCGACGCTGGGTCCGGGGGCGAGCATCGGCCCGTTCGTGGTCATTGAGGACGGTGCGCGGATCGGCCGGAATGCACGGATCGGCCCCCATGTCGTGATTGGGCGCGGAGCACGGATCGGCGACGACTTCGTCGCGCATGCAGGTGCCACTGTATGCCACGGCTCGAAGGTTGGAAACGGGGTCATCCTGCACCAACGGGTCACGGTCGGATCGGACGGCTTCGGGTTCGCCCGCCGTCCGGACGGCACCCACAAGAAGATCGTCCAGACCGGAACAGTGGTCATAGAGGACCACGTCGAAGTGCAGGCGGGCTCCTGCATCGACCGGGCAGCGGTGGGTGAAACCCGGATCGGGCAAGGCACCATCATCGACAACCTCGTGCAGATCGGGCATGCTGTCAAGATTGGGCCCAACACGATCCTCTGTGCCCAGGTCGGCATCGCTGGCAGCACCACCCTCGGATCGGAGTGCGTCCTTGCCGGTCAGGTGGGCATGACGAATCACCTGCGCGTCGGCCACCGTGTACTGGTCACCGCACAGTCCGGTGTCGGACGCGACCTTCCGGACGGCACCAAGGTTTCCGGATCGCCGGCCATCGACAACAGGGCCTGGCTCCGCTCAACCGCGACCTACGCAAGACTGCCGGAAATCAACCGCGAGATTCGCAAGCTGCGCAAGCGCGTCGACGATCTGGAGCGGGATTCGTGAGCGGCCGTACGTCCCGGGCACACCACAATGGCCCTGACCGTCTGCGCTGTCGCCGGGACAGGCGAACCGGGTGCCCCCCACTGTATGATCGGATGGTTCGCGGCACAGCGCCTTTCCGGTCCCGATTCCTTGCGTCCGCCCTTTCCGCGGCGCTGCTGGCCGGACTAGCAGGAGGCCAACCGAGTGACTTTCCTGTCAGTCTTCGGCAAGGGATCATGGCCGGCGAGGTCGGCGCGCAATCCGTCATCCTCCAGTCGAGGCTGACGTCGACCAGCACTCGTCAGGACCCGCGATGGGAAGGCGTTCGCGGCACCCGAGGCTGGGCTCGGTTCGAAGTCGCGGACAACGAGGAGTTCGGCGATTCACGACTCGACGCCTGGATCGAGGCGTCCCCGTATTCGGATTTCATTGTTAAGGCCAGGGTCAGCGGCCTGAAGCCGGCTACCCGTCATTTCTATCGTCTCCACTATGGCCCGGACAAGGAGGACACGCGACTGTCCGAAACGGCGACATTCCGAACCCTGGCCGGGAAGGACATCGCGGCACCGTACAGCTTCGCCGTTGTGACGGGGATGAACTACTCCTTCTTCCACTACACCGGAAATGGCCGCACGGGCCCGTACGACGGCCCCGACAAGCACCTCGGCTACCCGGCACTCGCCTCGATTCTCAAGCTGCAACCGGACTTCTTCGTCGGGACCGGGGACAACGTCTACTACGACCATCCCGGTCACCGCGGACGGGCCCAGACGCACCACGAGATGCGCAAGAAGCACCATGAGCAGTATTCGCAGCCTCGGTTTCTTGCCCTGTTCCGGAAGGTGGCGACCTACTGGATGAAGGATGACCACGACCATCGGTTCGACGACTCCGACGCGGTCAACGCCGTCCGCATCCGGGCTCGGAAGCAACTGGACTATTACCCGCGAACGAACATCCACGAAGGCGAGTCGGGCTCGGGTTTCCTGCCGTCGCACGCACTCGGCATGCACGTCTTTCGAGAGCAGCTGCCGGTGGTCGACCCCGACGAGCGGAACCCGATCACCTATCGAACGCATCGGGTCAGCCGCGACCTGCAGATCTGGCTCGTCGAAGGCCGCGATTATCGGAGCCCCCTGGATCAGCCGGACGGCCCTGCGAAGACCATCTGGGGCCCTGAGCAAAGACAGTGGTTGATGAGGACCCTCCGGGAGAGCGACGCGCCCTTCAAGCTGCTGCTGTCGCCGACCCCCATGATCGGACCCGATTCGAGCAGCAAACGCGACAACCACACCAACATCAACGGCTACCGTCACGAGGGCGAGGAGTTTTTCCGGTTCCTTGCCGCAAACTCCGTTCGCCCCGAGAGCTTCTTCATCGTCTGCGGAGACCGGCACTGGCAGTATCACTCGATCCGCCCGGACGGCTTCGAGGAATTCGCGTCGGGTGCGCTGATTGACGCCAACGCCATCCGGGGCAGCTTCCCGGGCGACCCGAACTCGACCGACCCGGAGGGCAGGATTCAACAGCCGTACCACTCCCCCAAGCCCAGTGGCGGCTTCCTGACGGTCTCGGTAACGCCCGACGGGCCATCGGCGCGAGCGGAGTTCAGGTTCTACGACGAGAACGGTGCACTGCTCTACGAGCACACAAAGATAAGGCCATAAAACGTCCCGGGTCCTGCGGTGCCTGGTTGTCCG
The DNA here is from genome assembly GCA_965205085.1 of Bryobacterales bacterium. Classification (GTDB taxonomy): domain Bacteria; phylum Acidobacteriota; class Terriglobia; order Bryobacterales; family UBA6623; genus VXMF01. The sequence continues at coordinate 1,455,709 of OZ242039.1, forward strand.
TGTTCGGCACCCGGTTCACAAGGTCAGCCAACGGCGGCAGGGGAAACCGTGGCGCTCCGCCGGGCAGCCTGCATCCCTGACGGGCCCCGGATTCCCCGCGGGCAGACCCGGTCAGGCCCCGACGCCCGCGCGTCCTTCGAAACCAGCGCGTCGCCGATTGCCGGCTGACTGGTCAACGTTCGATGCCACGGGCTACCACAAAGGAGTGCACCCGGGCGTCAGTCTTCCTCTGGAACCAGTACGAACTCAGGGTACGCTTCCATCCCCAATTCCCCAACATCCTGGCCGTGGGCTTCAACGCTTTCCGAAACCCGGGTGCCCATCGTTCGATCCAGCCCGAACCACAGCAGCAGCGACAGACCAAACACGAAGACTCCGACCGCCAAAATGCCGAGCAACTGGACGCCAAGCCTGCCGTCGCCTGCGATGCAGACCGCCAGCGTACCCCAAACTCCGCAAAACAGGTGGACCGGGACGGCGCCAACGACATCGTCCACCTTCAGCAGTTCCAGGGTCTTCATCGCCAGGACAGAAACGGCACCACCGACCGCACCGATGACCATCGCCCATGGATGGGAAACGATGTCAGGCGCTGCGGTTATCGCCACGAGTCCGCCCAACGTACCGTTCAGACCAGCCATGAGGTCGACTCGCCCGAGAATCGGCCGAGCGATGAAGATGCTGGTTACTACACCCGCCGCAGCGGCGAGGTTGGTGTTGACGAGGATGTTGCTGATCGCCACCGCGTCGATGACGCCACCAAGCGTGAGCTGGGACCCGCCGTTAAATCCGAACCATCCGAGCCACAGGATAAAGACGCCCAGCGTTACCACCGGCACGTTCGAGGGAGGAGTCGCCTTCACGCTTCCGTCGGCCCGGAACTTCCCTCGCCGGGGACCGACGATCATGATTCCCGCCAGAGCAGCCCAGCCGCCCGTTGAGTGCACGATGGTCGATCCCGCGAAGTCCTTGAAGCCCATTTCGCTGAGCCACCCCCCGCCCCAGGTCCATGCGCCCACAATCGGATAGATGACGGCAGTCAGAACCGTGATGAACACGAAGAAGGACCACAGTCTCACACGCTCGGCCAGTGCGCCAGACACAATCGACGCGGTGGTGGCGACGAACACCATCTGGAAGAACCAGTCCGACATGACGGCACGTCCGGTTCCGATCACAGCAGCGGCCTTGTCCTCCTGGCCCCGGAGAAGGCCGACCTCATCCGCTGACGTGCCGTAGAAGAGGTCGAACGAACCCAGCCAGCCGCCACTCTCAACACCGACGTACATCAGGTTGTAGCCAAGCACGTAGAAGGTCAGTCCGGCGATTGCGTACAGCCCGATGTTCTTCAGGCAGATCATCGAGGCGTTCTTGGTTCGGACGGAGCCCGACTCGAGCATGGTGAATCCGGCCGCCATCCACATCACCAAGGCACCCCAGACCAGGAACGCAAAGGTATTCAAGACGAACTGCGTCTCGTCTTCGATCGCACCGTTGGCCTGGGCCGGTGCCAGGCCCGCGAAGAGAACGGCAAGCACTGTGGGGAATCGGGTGGCCAGACGGTGCAAACCGACGCGCTGCACCCGTGACACTCCAGATATCGTCGAGTTCATCTACTCCTCCTTAAGGCATGGTGCCAAGGTGTCGCTTCCAGTCGCATCCGGCTATTGCTACGGGCACAAGGATACACCCGAGGCAGAGCTGCCCTGCCAAGCAACGAAGGCCCGTGTCCCGCCCCCGCCGTGTGTTGCGAGAAAGTGCCGCCCCGGCACCCTGCAAGCGTTCCGGTCTCGATCGAGAAAACGGTCCGCCGGTCCAATGGCGATTGTGATTCTGCCCCCCAACCAGCCCGCTGCCACGCGCGTTTCGGTTGCAGCATCTGAGCCTGCCACGCTCACCCCTTTCCCCTACTGCATCGGGAAGAGAATGGAGCCGATATACGAGGCCAACAGGCCGGCTCCTCCGAGGGCGAACAGGGACACCGTCTTGGTCTTGAGCGCCTCAACCTCCGTCAGGCCCGTCATGGTCTTGAAGACCCAGAAGCCGGAGTCGTTCATCCAGCCTCCTACGATGGATCCTGCACCGATCGCCGTCAGGATGTACACGGCGTGGTGTCCGGGAGGATGGGCAATGATCAGCGGGGCCAGGATTTCGGATGTGGTGATCATCGCGGTGGTCGCCGACCCCTGGGCGATGCGAAACAGCATCGCGATCCCGAACCCGAGCAGCATGAGCGAAAGCCCGAGATTCTGGGCGTAGTCGCCAAGCACGGTTCCCACCTCGGCCCGGACCAGCATCCGCCCGAACGCGCCGCCTCCGGCGGTGATCAGGATGATCAGTCCTGCGCTCTTGATCGCCTCCTCGGTCGGCTTCGCCAGGTCGCGCAATCCCATCCCCTTGTGCGAGGCAAGCAGCCAAAGCCCGGCGCCGGCCGCTATGATCAGCGCCATGTTCGGATTGCCCAGGAACCTCGTGACCCCAGTCAAGGCGCTGTCCGCAAAGAACGTGTTCGTGACCGTGTTGGTGGCGATAAGGATCACGGGAATCGCAATCGGCAGGATCGATACGAAGAACCCGGGCAGTTCCTTCTCGGGACGGTTCGCCACCGACCGCAGTTCCTCGAGGGTCAAGCCCGGGGCCTCACGGATGGGGATGTTGAGCTTGCGATCGATCCACCACGCATAGGCCCAGCACGCCAGGGCTGATGGCACGGCGACGATCAGGCCGACCAGGATCACCACCCCGAGGTCAATGTTCAGGGTGTCCGCCATGGCGAGCGGGCCGGGTGTGGGCGGAACGAATATGTGCGTCGTCACGCCGCCCGCGCCAATCGCGAGGGTGTAGAGCAGATAGTTCCGGCCGCCCGTACGCATGCTCATGGATCGGGCCAACGGGACGAGCAGGTAGAAGACGGTGTCGTGGAACACAGGAATGGAAAGAATGTACCCGCTGATCACCATCGACAACGAGGAATATCTCTCGCCCAACCAGGCTACGAAGCGCCGCGTGATCTTCTCCGCACCACCGCTCTCCATCAGGCACTGTCCAATCACGGCCGCCATCGCGATCGCGATCCCGATCCGCCCGACCAGTCCGCCGAATGCCTCGGTGACGGCTCCCATGATGTCCTGAACTGCGACGTTGGGAGACAGGAGGCCGATCAGGACCGCCGACAGAATGAGAGCCGCGAACGCGTTGACCTTCCAGCGGATGATCAGCAGAAAGACCGCAGCCATCGCGATCAGGAGGATGGGAATGGGATGCATGGGTTCCGAACAGGATATAACGGATTGCTATGCTGAGCCCACAATGCCGGAATCGATACTGAGAGTCGAGACCAAGTATCCAATCCGGATCCTGACCCTTGCCAACCCTCGGCATCGCAACCCGTTGTCTTCGGAGTTGATGTCAGCCATCACCGGAGCGATGCGAGACATTGGTAACGATGAGGCGGTTCGGGCCGTGATCCTAGCCGCCGAAGGCCCAGTCTTCTCTGCCGGCCATGACCTCCGGGAGATGCAGGGGGGAGACCTGAACCGCTACAGGAGACTGTTTGACGGCTGCACGGAGATGATGTCGGCGATCCAGTCGATTCCCCAACCGGTGATTGCCGAAGTGGACGGGGTCGCCACCGCCGCCGGCTGCCAGCTTGTCGCGACCTGTGACCTCGCATTGGCATCGCCCGAGTCGAAATTTGCGACGCCAGGGATCAAGATCGGGCTCTTCTGCAGTACGCCCATGGTGGCGCTGACCCGCAACATCGGCAGGAAACGTGCGCTTCAGATGCTGATGACCGGAGAGATGATTGACGCGAACCAGGCGGCTGACTGGGGGCTCGTGAACCGAGTCGTTCCAGGGCACCGCCTCAGGGAGGAGACATTGAAACTTGCTGGGGATATCGCGTCGGCCAGCAGCCTTGTCGTAGGACTGGGCAAGCAGGCATTCTACTCGCAAATCGACATGGACCAGGCGAAAGCGTACGGCTATGTCAAGGAAGTCATGACTATGAATGCACTCGCCGCCGACGCGCAGGAAGGAATGTGCGCATTCCTGGAGAAACGCAAGCCGGTCTGGACCGATCAATAGTGATGGGTCATCCGGGAGTTCCATCTCAGGGAGCGCCCGTCCGGCGGCAGACATTCCTGGACATCGTTTCGCCCAAAGCCAGAATCAGGGGAGACCTGCCGGGCATTGTGTTGAAGGAAAGGCGGAAACGGCGTGAGTTGAACGAAAGGACATCAGCACCAGTCGTACAGCAGATCACCTCCGCGCCGACGCAGTCTATGGTGCCCGGAAGAATCACTGCCATGCTCTGACCGGACAAGTGTCCCGTTTCACAATAACTCTCGAGTAGACAGACTTAAGGTTGCCACGGGCATGAGCCACTGTCATGTGCCAGTGTACAGATCGCTGGCGGACATTCACACTGCCCACCCAAGCCGCCGTCTCCGTGCGTAGCCCGTCCGGCGACCCGAATCGCCTGTGCAGGCTACGTCAGGCAACTCAGTTCGCACTCTGCGACATTCAACACACTTGGGTGTTTCGGCGTATGGCAGAAACCCACAAACTCCACCAATTGCCGCGCGCGATCCGGCTCGAACCTGACCGCCTGGACCTGTGTCAGGCCTTGCCTGTGACCGGGTTACTGCCAGACCTTCCTACCCCAAAATCAACTTGCCGGTTGCACTAGGAAGCGCCACAGCGGGCGGAGGGGCCTAAGGTCCTGATTGGCCTATCCCGGGGGACGCCCATTGAACAAGCAAGTGCAGCAAAGAAAGTAGCCATTATGCTCAGCCAACTTGGCCTTTTGGATTCCTTCGGTTCGTGTGAAGCTGCCTAACCTGTACTCGGCACTTGGAGGGGCTCTGCCCTACCTGCTCATTCCGTCAACCCGCATCCTGTACCGAGCGCCGAAGGCCCCAGGCAACACCGCAGCGACGCGAAGCGCGCCGCTAGCAGCTGAATGGGGATTGGACCGCCTGTACAACGGACGGCCCAAGCGGATCCATCAGTCCACGCAGAACAATGCCTCCCTGTAACGGGGCGTTCTGGATACGTCCTGTTTGGTTTGGGAACCTACCGAGGGAAACCTCAGGAGCGCGACAGGTGAAGGTATCAAATGCGGGCCGGAGCGCCTCGCAGGTGACGGCATCTTCCAGACAATCCTGCGGGCGGACTCCGCATAGCTCCGCACCCTCAACTCCGTGATCATCTTCGCGAGGTGGCGAACACAGCAGATCCCGGGAATCGGTGCGTCGGACTGCGGCAGCGCCTCGATGGTTCTGTTGTCGATCTGACGGCTGCGGTCAGGCGGAATGCGGAATCACGAACTATCCCACCCAAAGCTCCATCAGGGGCTTGCCCTTCACCAGATCCCGTGGCTGGTCCAGGTGGTTGTGAATCTCCTGACTGGGATCAATGCCCAAGGCGAAATATATTGTGGCGAGCAGGTCATTCGGATGTACCGGCTTCTCTTTCGGGGAGGATGCAGTCGCATCCGACTCTCCGTAGATTCGCCCTCCCGGAATGCCCGCACCAGCAACCATCGCTGTGTAGCAATATGGCCAGTGGTCCCGTCCGTCGGGCGAATTGGTATTGCCCGAAGTCGAAACACCCAGCCGGGGCGAACGTCCGAACTCACCCACGGCCACAACGAGGGTCTCGCCAAGCAGACCCTTTTCGTCCATATCCGTGAGGAGCGCGGAGAGTGAGCGATCAAGCTTCGGGCAATGCAGATCCCGCAGCGGCCCAAAGTTCGCGGCGTGGGTGTCCCAGGCGGTGGTTTCGGGATTTCCGTTCGCGACCGAAGGCCAGTTCAGCTGGACCATCCGGGTTCCGGCCTCAACGAGGCGACGAGCCATCAGCGCGCCCTGACCAAACGTGAAGCGCCCGTACCGATCCCTCATGTCGTCCGACTCCATGGACAAGTCGAACGCATTGCGGGCCTTGCCCGACAGCACGAGATCGAATGCGTCCTGATAGTACTTGTCCAGCGCGTAGCTGCTGACGGCCCTGTCCAAGGCTGGCATGGAACCGTTGATCCCGCGCAGCAACTCGAAGCGGCGTTGCAACCGGTCCGAAGGCACTTCCTTGCGCAGTTCCAAGTCGGCCAGTTCAATGGGCTGGGCCGGGTCCTGGTAGAGACGGTAGGGATCATAGGCCTTGCCGATGAAGCCCGCCGCCCCGCCCTTACCGATCACGCTGGACTCCTGCAGCGGCCGAGGCAATTCCACGAAGGGCAGCACCGGCTCGGTCGGAGGCCGAAACTTGGTGATCCAGGAGCCGGCGGTGGGATAGTCATTCGGGGACGGCGGCTCGAGCTGGCCGGACGGGGAAACCTCGGTAGGCTCGTAGCCGGTCAGCATCTGGTAGATTGCCGCAGTATGGTTGAACAGGCCGGCGGGCGTGTAACTCATAGAGCGGATCAGCGTGCACTTGTCGAGGGTAGCCGCCAGTCCGGGCATCGTTTCACTCAACCAGACACCAGGAACCTTGGTCTTGATCGGCTTGAATTCGCCACGGATGTTGGACGGAGCATCCGGTTTCGGATCCCAGATATCAATGTGGGACGGTCCACCCTGGAGAAAGAGCACAATCACCGACTTGGCAGACGCGAATCCCGTGGCCCCCTCGTACCGTCCCCCACTGGTCGAGGCTCTCGCCTTGTCCTGCATCCGCAGAACGTCCTGCAGCGTCAGCCCGAACAGGCCCAGTGATCCGACCTTTATGAATTCTCGGCGGGCGGATCCGTCACAGAATCGGGCGACATGGCGATCAGGAATGGTTAGCATGGCAAGAACCTAACGGGATTATACGGCAACTCAACAGAATTTGAGCAGGCGGTCCGGCCCCATGGCGGGGCCACTAGCAATCCAGTCCATGAACTTCGCAACTCTTGGCTGCGCACACGTCGTCGAGCCCTTCCGTGCATCTACGGCGGCGCGGGAATGACGCGAATCGAGGGAAGGTCGCGGAAGGCTCCGGCATAGTCCATCCCGTAGCCCACCACGAACTCGTTCGGAATCTCGAAACCGACGTAATCCACCCGTACGTCGACGACGCGGCGTTCGGATTTGCTTAGGAGTGCGGCGAAGCGCAGTGACTCCGTACCAAGACCACCGAACAGACCCAAGAGAACCTCTGCTGTGTGGCCGGAATCGACAATGTCGTCTACAAGCAGGACGTGGCGACCCGCAACGTCGAGGCACTCCTCCCCATGCACCTGAACCCTTCCCGAACTGGCCGTAGAGTTCTCGTAGCTAGACGCATAGACAACATTCATCCTCACATCAACATCGGTGCCGATAGCACTCTTCAGGGCCTCTCCGAAGACCTGCCCTCCCTGGGCAACCACCACGAGATGCAAGACGTGGCCAGCGTAGTCCTGCCGAATCGCCGCACCCATAGCCTGGACACGTTCTGCGATTTCGGCAGCACTCAGGATCACGCGGCCCAGCGCGGGCAAAGACGATCTCATTGGCCCGCTTCCGGGAACAAGCCCGCCACCGCCAGCATCCGGCCTGTGGTTCCCCGCTCGGCACGATGGGAGTAGTACCGGTCAAGGGAACAACTAGTGCACTCCCCACAACACTCGACCAGCGAGACGCCAACATCGTGAAGCTGCCACTTGAGGAGCGAGGCTAGGTCAACGTGAGGTGTCGATCTCGACCGGTCGACGAACGACTCGTCAAAGCGGCCAGCTACCTCCTCACCCACTTCGAAGCAGCAGACACCGATCCCGGGCCCGATGGCCGCCTCGATGTCCCCGGCCCGGCTGCCGTACTCGGTGCAGAGCTTGCGAACCGCGTTCGGAAGCACTCCTCCAACGGCACCACGCCATCCGGCGTGCACGGCCGCCACCGACCGGCCGACAGGATCCACCAACAGGACAGGCAGACAGTCGGCAGTGCGCACACAGACCAACACGCTGGGGCAGTTTGTGACGACAGCGTCGGCCTCCGGTCGCTGCCTGACCCAAGGCCCGTCAGCCCGGACGCAGCGATCAGAGTGAACCTGCTTCGGAATGGCTGTCCCGAAACCGTGAGCATTGAATTTGGAGGCCATCGTCGGTAGCGGCGGCCCGGCCGGGAAGTTGCCTGTTAGACGGGTCGAGAATCCGTGCACCAGCCAATCATGCCGGCCCCACCCTCTCAAGCGCCGGATCCCGTGCTCACCCGTCTCAAACATGCGCGCTAGAGACCTAGCAACCACGCCGGGTTGAACTTCGCCATCCGATCGATTTCCTCTTGCGTGAAACCGGCCAGTCGCAGCCGTGCGAGGAACACGGCCAAGCCGTCCGTATGAATCGGGTTCATCGACTGGCCCAGATCGCTGGAGATCACCACATGCTCCGGCCCGACCGCACGAATCGCTGTGACATAGGCGGCAAGCTTCTCGTCTTCACTGCCACTCCAGGTCGAATTCGATGCCAGGGCGGTGCCCACCGGATACTCAAGCATCGCCCCCAGCGCGGCGGCGCGCTGTTGGGTCTCCACGGACATCGCAACAGGAGGAGGCAGCGGGTGGGTGACGATGATTCTGTCAATTCCCCGCTCCTTTGCAGCGCGAATCAGCATGATCGACTCTGCCGGTGAAGAATGGCCTGTGGCAAGCACCAGACCGTAACGCGAAATCACGTCAAGAACGGACAGAACACCCGGCAGCAGAGCCCCGTCCCTGCTGACCGGTACATGATTCGGATTCGGCCTGTGAACGCGGTGGTAGTGCTCCGAATCAAATGTCGGCATCCAGACAACCTTGCCGTGGCCTCCGGTCGTGCGAGCCATGTGATCGACCGCTACAGGATTGATGCCTACAGTAGAGTTCAGGGCGATCCCGCCGAACACGCGGATCCCCGGGACGGCGCGCTCCACCACAAACGCAAGGCCTGCAGTCGGTGCGTAGTGGTTCTTGAGCAGCAGTCCCCGCATTCCGGCTTCGAGCGCAATACGAGCCAGTTGCAGAGAGCCGATGGAGCGCGGTCCGCTATCAGGGGCACTATGAACGTGCAAGTCCACAACGCCCTCAATACTTGCAGGAGCCACTCCACCATCCGATCCGCACCATGGGCAGTCGGGCTGGGCCGCAGCGGGCAGCGTCGCAGCAAGACAGGCCAGCAGCAAGACGTTTCGGCAGGTCGGCATCGGGACGATTCCTAACAAGTTCGGGCTCTCGCTGGAGGCTGCCAGAGCCTGTCGTGCGATCCGATTCCCTACCGACAGCGCGGAAAGACCAATCGCGCGCACGCTCGGACCTCTAGAATGCCATATTGTGACGCCCCTAGTGTTCCGGTCCAGAATCGTTTTCAGGTTAGGGGAGCGCTGCTTGAGGGTGGGCAGAGGCAACGCTTGACGCAGTTGGAGGGATCGCTGCTCCGAGTCCGTATCCGGGTGGCAGGGGCCGCAAGACGAGGCCCGCGGACTGGCTAGCACAGGGGGAATTATATACAACACATCCAGCACTTCCCATTGCAACTGGTCGTCCGACAAGAATCTCTGGTGCCACGGAAATCGCTCCAGAACCGGTATCAACGACAGCACCAATCAGTTTATTTCCACTAGTCCCGCGCGACTCCTGATCTCTTCCGCGTCTCAATTACACCTGCGCTTTCGCTGGAGGGCGCTCCACCCCGAGTCCCCCCACAGGAGGTAAAGACCTAAAGATTCAACACCTAATCAAGCGTTCTCGACACGCGAAGACCGAGGCCGTCGCTCCGGCTACCGGCATCGTTCCAGAGGCGGACCGCCGAGCGCAGAACCATTGGACCGTCGCTCCAGGAACCGCCCCGCAACACACGCCGACCGCAGTCCCCTTCACCATGCTCCAGCCAAGCCGACCCGTCACTCGGCGCACGGGCATAGTTCTCGTGCCAGCAGTCCGCCACCCATTCCCACACGTTGCCGGCCGTGTCGTGCAGGCCCCACCTGTTCGCCACAAACGAACCCGCAGGGGCCGTCGCCTTGTCGTCGTCGTACGCGCTGCCGCATCCCCAGCAGTGCGCCCAGCTGCGACCGATTCCCGCCCCCCACCAGTACAACGTCTCCGTCCCCGCCCGCGACGCATACTCCCATTCCGCCTCACTCGGCAAACGGTACTTCTTGCCGGTCTGTTCGCTCAACCAATCCACATACGCCTGCCCATCACGCCAGCTGACATTGATCACCGGCCGGCCCCCGCGGCCCCACCCCTTGTCCCTCGGCGGGCCACGGCCCGTAGCGTGCGCGAAGCGGTCATACTCCTCGAACGTCACCTCGTACACCCCCAGCGCAAACGACGCCACTGTTACCGGGTGCACCGGCTTCTCGGAGCCAAAGCAGTTCTCCTCCGACCCGCAGCCCATCCGAAACCTACCCGCCGGGATCACCACCATCTCCGGACAGCCCTCGCAGTCCCGAAACACCTCCCCGGCCCGCCATGCCCGCGACTGAGTGACTGGCGGGGCCTCTTCGGTTACCATCGGTCGACTCCCGGCCACCAGTCCCTGCAACCGTTTCCGCGCCAAGATCGCAAAGTTACCCGTCGGATACTGCTCCAAATACGCCTCGTAATCCGCCCCATCCGTGCTCTCCTTGATTGACTGCCAGAACAGGCCCTCGTTCTGCTTCTCCGAAGTCTGCGCACTGGAGTCTGGGATTGTCGTACCATCTTCGCTCTGGTCATTCGGCTCGACTTCCGTATCCGGGGGCATTCTCACTGCCTTAGGAGATGTGCTGGAATCCGGAGCGGGTTGCCGGGAAGACCCTCCGTCTTCGGTCCATAGTGCAATCAACAAAACAATGATCGATATCAAGGTCAGGACAATCAGGTTCGACCATACGCTCAGGCCATTTCTTCCAGTGTTGGACGGCCCATTTTGTGATTCAGTAGTGGAGGCGGATCCTTCGATTGAGCTAAGGAGAGTTCTACAGTCGGATATTCTGTCGGAGTCCCGGATTTTGAGACAGTTATCAATCGCAGTCAGAAGACCCAGCGAAAACCGATGCCCGCCCAGTTCTGCGGCGGAAGGAAGCGGATCAGCCTCACCTCTTAGCACCGCCGCTGCCCGTATCTCCACCTTCGTCGGATTCGGGGGCTGCCACGGTGGCTTGCTGCCTGCCACCACCCTCCACATCACCGCCCCGATCGCGTAGATGTCCGTCCATGGCCCCAGCTTGCCCGCACCCACCTGCTCCAAGGCTGCGTACCCTTCCGTGTAGGGCGCGACCGACTTGCTGTGCAGGGCTGCCCGCTGCTTCGCCGCCCCGAAATCGATCAGCACCGGCATCCCGTCGGCGCGCCGCAGCAGGATGTTCGACGGCTTGATGTCCCGATGCAGCACATCCGCCGCGTGGAGCCGCTCCAGGCTCTCCAGCAACGGCAGGACCAGCGACCGCAGTTCGCTATCAGTCTGTGGACGTCCCGCAGCTTCCCGCTCTCGGAGCACCTCCGCCAGAGAAAGGCTATCCACATGCTCCAACACGATGTACGCTGTACCGTTGGCGCTGAAATATCCCAGACACGCCACCACGCCCGGGTCATCCTTGAACTGGGCGATGCACTTGGCCTCCTCCAGGAATCGCCGCTTGCCGTCCTCATAGTGCGGAGTGCTCTCCGTGCTCCGCGGGTACACCGTTCCGCCGTCCCGGAGTGCCAAGTCGGCGGGAAAGTACTCTTTCAGGGCCACGACCTGCTCGAGTTGCACATGCCGAGCACGGTAGACCACACTGTAGCCTCCGTGTCCAAGCCATGCTTCTACCTCATACGCACCGACTACAGTGCCCACCGGAAGCGCAAATCGGAGATCTGACTGCGTAGCGCCCATGAACTACTTCAGAACTACCGACCCTGTAACTGGACCGGAAGGCAAACAGTATAGCAAGCTTACAGACTAAGGTTTGGAGTGTATCGAGGGCTGCGGGAGCCGGGAGTCTCCCCCCAAGAAGGGGCAAAGGCTTTGGCCGCCAGCCAGCCGCAAGCCCCCGCCATTGCCTCTCTCAATTTCCTGGCTTGCCGCTTATCTCCACGCATTCCGCCGTCAATGCGATACGGGAATCTCCCGGCCTGCAGCCGGATTAGATGGGGATTCAATACAGGACGCCGTCTTGAGTCTTCTACGGGAGGCACAAGCACCGTCCGCGAATAGCCGGAACGAGCGGAACTTGCAGAAAACGAAGCTGCAGAGGAAGATCTGGGGTGGGTTCCGCTCCGGCAAGGTGCTGTCGACGGTACACAAGCAGGGGCTGAACTAGTCAGGCCCTGCCGCAAGAGTGAGTTACCCTATTGCTATTGTCGCGAGTGGAATCTCCGGTGTAGCGCTGCGAAGCACGCGCGCCCGTGCAGCCCCCACCTAACGTGCCCCTTCGATTCGAAACTCACCACCAGACAGAGTACCCAGGGATTTGCGGCATACTGACACCCTGTCGAGCCGTCGAGATCGGGCCAGTGTGGCGCAGTCCGGTCACTCGACCTACGCTGATGCAGCTAGACTATGTAGATTCCCTCCACTCGCGGTGAGATGAATCTGGATGGCCGAGTTGCGATCGTCACGGGTGGCGCGACCGGTATGGGGCGCGCCATCAGCACTCGACTTGCACGAGAGGGGGCCCGGGTCCTCATCAACTACCGGGCTTCTGCCGACGATGCTCTGGCTGTCGTCGAGGAAATCCGCAGGGCCAATGGCGATGCTGTCGCTAATGCTGCCGACGTCCAGAGTGACATCCAGGTCCGCTCGATGATAGCTTCGGTGGAGAAACGCTGGGGACGTCTCGACATCCTGGTGAACAACGCCGGGTGGAGCAAGCTCACCCCTCACTGGCAGCTCGAGGACCTGACTGACGAGATCTGGGACCGCACTCTCAACACGAACCTTCGGGGCGCGTTCTACTGCTGCCGCGCCGCGGTGCCGCTGATGCGGAAGAACGGCGGCGGCTCGATCGTGAACAATGCCTCCGCGTCCGCTTACACGGCCGCTGGCAGCTCCATCGTCTATTCGGCATCCAAGGCCGCGATGGTCAATATGACCAAGTCGCTCGCTCGTGCCCTCGCACCGGATATCCGCGTCAACGCGATCGCCCCGGGTCTGGTTCGCACGCGTTTCGCAGGCTGGCCCGACCAAGCATTCGAGGAAGGCCAGGAGGTTTCGCCCTTGAAGCGCCTCGCATCGCTGGAGGAAGTCGCAACCGCTGTGTTATTCCTGGCAGCCGACGCCACGGCCATCACGGCGGAAACGATCCTCATCGATTGTGGTGCGACGGCCTTGGCGACTATGCGCTCAGGGCGCGGTCCTGGGGTTGGAGTGCCCCGAGATTGAATTCGACATCCGCCAAGAGCCCTCGGCTATCCCGATGGATGAACCGCACAGCATTCGCGGCGTTCGCGACGACGATTGTGCTGCTTGGCGTCTCAATGCCAATCGACGCGTGGATGGGAGCAGTCCGTGAGTGGGTCGACAGCCTGGGTTTCTGGGCACCGCTGGGGTATGCCGTCTTGTACGGCTGCGCTGCGACGCTCTTCTTCCCGGGTTCCGCCCTTTCGGTGGCGGCGGGTGCAGTCTTCGGCCTTTGGAAAGGGACGCTCGTTGTTTGGGCGGGGGCCAATCTCGCAACCGTCGTCTCGTTCGTGATCGCACGTCATTTGGCCCGATCTCGCGTTGAAGCGATGGCGCGGACCAAGCCACGCTTCGCCGAAGTGGATCGGGCACTCGGCAACGAGGGCTGGAAGATCGTCGCGCTAATGCGCCTGTCGCCACTCTTTCCGTTCAGCCTACAAAACTACCTGTTCGGGGTAACGGCAATTCGATTCTGGCCATATGCTGTCGCCAGTGGGGTATTCATGATCCCGGGCACGTTTCTCTACGTGTACCTGGGCTATGCGGGAGGGCGAGCCGCCGCAGTTACGGGCGGACATTCGGAAACGGACATGGTGAAGCTGGGGGGTCAGGTCCTGGGGCTCCTGGCAACCATCCTTGTCACTGTGCTGGTGGCCCGTATCGCCGCACGCGCCATTGCGAGGCAAGCGCCCGCCAAGTCCAGAGTGGTGCCACCGGAGCAGCGGGCCGACCCACCGTCAATCGGCAGGTCGGCCGTGCTTCTCGCAATCGCCTGCGCATCCCTGATCACGGCAATATTCGTGTTCGTGAACCGCGAATGGGTCCGGGAGCGGCTGTCCCCGTACAGCGTGCAACCGATCAGACCGATCACAGTCAGTCGTGTTGACCAGCGACGCAACGGCGGCCAGCCGGGACCGCAGGTCGCCCTTCGCGGAGCTTTCGACAGACCGTCCACCCGGTTACAGCGAGGCGCGTCCCGCCAGTCACCGGCCACGGAATACGCACCTGACCTGGCTCAGCCAGCAGCACCCTGAAATCCAATGCTAAGACCTCCCGACACATTCCCTGAAGCTGCTCCGCTCGACGAGTACAACAGACAACTGATCAGCAATGTCCATCCGCAGGACTGGACAAACCCTCGCCCGCAACGTCGATACCACCTCGTCGTGGTTGGAGCTGGAACCGCGGGTCTGGTCACCGCGATCGGTGCCGCAGGACTGGGAGCGAGGGTGGCCTTGATTGAGCGCCACTTGATGGGAGGAGACTGTCTGAATTCGGGTTGCGTACCGTCGAAAGCCCTGATTCGCGCCGCCCGGGTTGCAGCGACCATACGAAACGCTGAAGAGTTCGGGATTGACATCGCCCAAGAAACTGGGCGAGCCAATTTCGGCAGGATCATGGAGCGCATGAGACGCCTGAGAGCCGGCATCAGTGTCCATGATTCAGCCCGGCGGTTCGCCGACCAAGGCGTTGATGTGTATCTCGGACAGGGCCGGTTCACCGGACGGAGCCAGGTCCAGGTCGGCGATGCGAATCTCAATTTCTCCCGTGCGTGCGTCGCAACGGGAACCCGGGCGGCGATGCCTCCCATACCGGGACTGGCCGAGGCCCACCCCCTCACAAACGAAACAGTCTTCACCCTGACCGAGTTGCCCAAGCGGCTCGCCGTTCTCGGAGCAGGACCGATCGGTGTAGAGATGGCCCAAGCATTCGCCAGATTCGGATCCGAGGTTACGCTGATCGATCATGGCCCAGGAATTCTGGGGAAGGAAGATCGGGACGCTGCGGAAGTTGTCGAGCGATCACTGCAACGCGACCGCGTGGCACTGCGATTCAATGGCCGCGTATCGAAGGTTACGACGGACGGGAACGAGTCTGTGCTCCATTTCGAATCCGGCGATAACGGTTTCGAGACGCCAGTGCGGGCGGACCGCATTCTGGTAGCCGCCGGCCGTAGACCGAACGTCGAGGACCTGGGCTTGTCTGAAGCGGAGGTCGAGTTCGAGCCCAGCACCGGAGTGTCGGTCGACGAACGGTTGAGAACCTCGAATCGGAGAATTTACGCCGCTGGCGACGTTTGCTCCGCCTTCAAGTTCACCCACATGGCCGACGCCATGGCACGGATCGTGATCCGAAACTCACTGTTCGCCGGTCGAGCTAAGGCGACGTCACTCAACGTCCCCTGGTGCACCTATTCCGCCCCGGAACTAGCCCACGTAGGGCTGACCGAAACGGCCGCTCGGAGCAAAGGTGCGGCGATTGACACCTATCGGACCGACATGGCAAGCATCGACCGCGCCATACTGGATGGCGAGACGGAAGGATTCGTGAAGCTCCATTGCAAGCGCGGCACGGACTCCATCGTCGGGGCCACCATCGTGGCAGAACACGCGGGCGAGATGATCTCGGAGATCACCCTTGCAATGACTGCCGGCGTCGGCCTTCAGGCGATTTCGCAGACGATCCATCCGTACCCGACCCTCGCCGATGCGATTCGCAAGACGGCGGACGCTTACCAGCGAACCAGACTTACGCCGGGAGCTCGTCGGCTGCTGAAGGCGATGCTTTGGTGCCATGGCTAGTGATCCAGACCACCGATGTATCGACGTTGAGGACTCCATCAGCGTCATTATTCCCACCCTGAACGAGGAGCGGATGATCGGCGATGCGCTCCGCCAACTCAATGGTTCCGACATTGAGGAGGTCATCGTTGTCGACGGCGGCAGCGAAGACGCCACGATCAAGATTGCCACCATGGCCGGTGCAACTGTATTGCGGGAGGTTGCCAATCGCGGCCGCCAGCAAAATGCGGGTGCCGAGCACGCCCGCGGAAAGATCCTCCTGTTCCTGCATGCGGACACGATCTTGCCAGCGGGGTTCGAGATCGAGGTCCGTAAGACGCTCTCGCACTCTCGCGTTGCTGCTGGTGCCTTCCGGTTCGGAACGGACGAGGACGGGTGGCGGATGCGGCTCGTCGAGACAATGGTGGCACTCCGGTGCAGACTGCTCGGACTGCCCTACGGCGATCAGGCCATCTTCCTGCGGAAAGAGACATTCCGAAGATTGGGCGGATTCTCGGAACTGCCCCTCATGGAGGATTTCGACCTGATTTGTCGATCGAAGCGCCTTGGACGGGTTGCGCTCGCCGAAGGTGCCATCGTGACGTCAGCCCGTCGGTGGCGACAGCAGGGTTTTTGGCGCCTGACCTGGGCCCATCAGATGTGCATTCTCGGCTATTATCTGGGAGTGCCCGTTGATCGCCTGGAACACCTGCGGAGAGCGGCAGGCTAGTGTTTCGTCACTGAGTGATTTTCGGGTAGATGGACTTGAGTTTGCAGCGGGCATCGTCGACGGTCATGTGCCAGTTCACCGCCCGCTCTTGCGCGTTGGTACTCGTCGCCCAAGCCGTCGCCTCCGTCCGCAAGTCCTCCAACTCGCCTAGCCGTCGCCCCCGCAGACACTGCCGTGTGAAGCAACTCAGTTCGCACTCGGCCACATTGAGCCAACTGCCGTGCTTCGGGGTGTAGCGCAACTCCAGCCGCTGCAGGATCGCTTCCGCCCGCTCCGCCCCGAACGCCTCGTACAAGGCTCCCGGCTTGTGTGTGTTGAGGTTGTCCAGGACCAGCGTGACCCGCTCCGTCGCTGCGTAGCGGCCTTCCATCAGCGCCGCCACCTCCTGCGCCCAGTCCTGCTTCGTCCGGCGCGCCCGGACTCCCACCTGGCGCCAGCCCCGTAGCGGTTCGCAGAACAGAAACACGGCCGCCGTGCCGGCCCGCTCGTATTCGTAATCAACGCGTTTCGGATGCTGGGTCGTAGCCGCCAGGGGCGTCCGCGTTTCGCGCAGCAACTGCACGGGCTGCTCGTCCATGCAGACCACCGGGTGGGACTCGGTATAAGGCCGCTCCTAGGTGCGCAGCACGGCTTCCATCGACGCTGCGAAATCCCCGTTGGCCTCGGGCGGGATGACCCAGTACTGGAGTTTGCGGGCGCTTAAGCCGTTTTTTTTTAGTGTGCGTTGGACGGTTTGGTGGCTGATCGAGTCGCAGAGGCCCTCTTCGACCGCCTGACGCGCCAACAGGCGCAAGGACCACTGGGCATAGCCCGTTGGGGCCTCACTCAGCCGCAAGGCGATCAGGTCGGCTTCCTGCCGACCATCCAGCCGCTTGGGCGGCCCACTCCGGGGGGCCCGGGCCCGCCCATGCAGGGCCACCTCGAAACCTTCCAGCACACAGTGTTTGCGGACGTTCTCGACCGTCCGCATCCGGCAGCCAAAGGCCTCTGCGACCGGGCGGTCGGTCCAGGCCGGACCCTCGGCATCGACCTGCAACAAGATGCGCGCCCGGCGCGCTTTCTGGCTGCTGCCACTGAGCTTCCGGATCACCTCCGCACAAACCTTGCGTTCCTCCGCGGACAGGCGCACGATGTATTTCTTCATGGTTGCTTCTCCTCGGGCCGGCGGGCCCCGCTGAATGCAAACCAAGATAGCAACAAACTGGTTTCTGTGAAAACATTTGGAGGCAGCCCTGTCCTCTGCGCCAGCCCGTCCGCGGGCCTTGTCTTGCGGCCCCTGCCACCCGCCTACGGACGCGGAGCAGCGATCCCCTCCAACTGTGTCAAGCGTTACCTCTGCCCGCCCTCAAGCAGCGATCCCCTAACCTGAAAACGATTCTGGACCGGAACACTAGGTTCGAAGACCGTCGCCAACGCATCACCATCCGTATAGAATCCGGGTGTCTTTGCAACCTGACTCCGATTTCAGAACTGCGATCATTCTTCCGATTCTGGATCAACAAATGCGACCGTTCTGGGCATCCTGCGTCTAATGAATCGTGCCGTGTTTCGAGTTGGCCCCGCTCGTCCGATGGCATGTCGACTCGCACGGTCACCGTGTCACGATCCGAATGGCACGTCCCACGAACACTGCGGCCGAACCGCTTGGAGCGGACACAAGTCTGCCTCGCCCTGTCACTCGGCTGAACAGTGTCGAGGAACGCTCAATGCTGCCGGCCTCGTCCCCACCCCAAGAGCCTAATGCCCGGTGCCGAGGATAGAGATTCAAGCATACGGCGTTGCCGGGCCGCCGCAGCGAAGGTGTCGATGCACGGCCGCCGGCACGCGTCAGCTCCGAGCCTCGAGAAGGATCCGCCACACGACGTACTTCAACGTCGCCGTAGCTCTGTCACGGGACACGAAGCTGTTGCAAGAGTGCAAGTCATCGGCGACTAGACGGAGTGCGAGCGGACCCGCCGAGACCGTTGCGGCCTACTCCCTGAGACCGTCAGCGGGTCAAAGAGATCGACTCACTCCATTGTCAGCAAACGGGTTATGGCACACGTATCGGCCCTTGCCGCCTAACTCCAGCGCGGAGCCTTTAGCTCTGACTTGCAAAGCCTGAATGACTCACTCGAACCGCAGTCGTGCAGACTGTGCCGCTGACTGGGCGTGAGGCTGCTCGGCAGAGGAGAGAGCCACTCAGCGGCTAGGCGGCTGCCCCGTCAGCATCTCCGAGCTGCTGCGACAGGTACAGACCCAAGCCCATGTCGCCAATCATCTGAAGCTGAGCCTCCAGCCAGTCGACATGCTCCTCCTCATCCTTGAGGATGGTCTCGAACAACTCGCGCGAAGCATTGTCTCCCAGTGCGACCGAATCCTTGATCGCCGCATTGAGGAGCTGGACGGCATCGTACTCAAGTTGCAAGTCATTGGCCAGCTGGTCCTTCACGTTTTCGCCGACGTTCAGCGGCATCAGTTCTCCCATGCCTGGAACCCCCTCCAGAAAGAGAATTCTCTCAATCAGGACCTCTGCGTGCCTCATCTCGCCGACCGCTTGCTGCTTGATGAAGCCTCCCAGCTTCGAGTAGCCCCAGTTGTCGCACATTTCGGCGTGGACAATATACTGGTGAATAGCCGTGAACTCGCCCTTCAAAGCACGGTTCAGATGCTCAATGATCTTTTTCTGGCCCTGCATTCATCCACTATATCACGTGTCTTCGAGAGTTGCGGCAGCCCACTCTTCGGGTTGATCTTGACAAAGCCGTTCTAGGGCCGACCAGACCAGGTGTCGATCCTGCAACCCCCAACGCCGGTGAACGTTACGGGGACAAGACGCCAGCGGGGCCATTCTCACCCACTGGCGATCTTGCGCCCACTGCGGGTGCGACCACCATGCGGTCAGATCGAATCCTGCCCGATGTCGCGAGCAGGCCCCGGGCAGCCAGAGTCCCCGCGAACAAGGGCGAAACCGCCATGACCCGCTGTCGCCCTGCCTGGTTTAACAGGCGTTTCAATCACCGAGCGGAGATCTTGGCTCGTGGCAGACAAACACGATCTAGCTGATCGCCGCCCCGGTCGTCTCCTCTTGACCTCTGGTTCGTCGTCTCCCGCATACGGATGGCATTCAAGCAGGGCCAGCAACTCTATGTTTGCCGATCCCGTTGATGCATGCCGACGAATCCGACGATAACGCGCTCATTCGCCTCGTCCCAAGCGAAAGCGATGCGGATCGTGTGGCGTGGGTCGTGGCTGGTTCCCTTTCCGAGGTGGCTCGACAAGTCCCAAGTGGTGCCATCAATACTGGTCCTGTACCAATCGCGGAACTTACCCTTAGTAGCCTCGGACTGATTGGGTTTGTAGAACCAGCCGGGGCAAGAGTTCCCGATCTGTTCCGGCGGTACCCTTCGGTACGCTGTAGCAAGCCAAGCCAAGACATCGAACACTTCTCTCGGACTCTCGAACGATGTGTTCTGGTCAGACTTGGAATTGAGCTTGATCAGCAGTTTGTCCCGGAAGGTGTCCTGGGCCTTGGTAATCGCGTCGCGGACGCTTTCCACCTTGTTCGAGTCGTCCTCCCCTGAGTCCCGCGACCGCCCCTTCTCGTACACAAAAGCCCGTCTCCAGTGCTCTTCCGTAGTTCGACTGCGCGACAGTTCGGCCTTGAGCCCGTCGATCTCCTGGTTAAGCTGCTCCTTCTCTGATTTGAGTCCCCGGTTCTCCTCCTGAAGGCGGTCGCTCTGGCCGCGGAGCAACGCTGTCTCACGTTGAACTTGGTCGTATTCGGCTTCGAGCGCGTTGAACGCTACCTGCCGATCTTCATCGCCCGTGCTTTCTGGGCCCTCCGCTGCCGGCGGGTTCCCCGGGCTGGGTGTCGCTGGCTCGGACTGCTCTATCGGATCGGGCTGAGCTACGAGGGCTTCCCAGTCGGCCACCAGCCTGAGAATTCCATCCTCGATCGGTCCGCGCATCGCGGAACGTTGGACTTCTTCGTCGCGAGAGGCAGCTTGGGGCCGACACGGCTGATACTCTTCCAACTGGCCTCGCAGTATCCTCATCGATGCGAGCGCCGGATCGGCCAGGAAGGGCCGATCCTCGGCAATGGTGGCCCAGGAATCGGGATCCACGTTGAGATAGCGCAGGTCTTCATCGAAGTGGGCCCGAATGTCGCTACAGATGGACGCGATTGTGGAGACGCGCCAGCGCACCAGTTCACGGCTCTTCGCCCGGCTGACGTCCCGCACCCACTTTGTGAAGGCGTCTACCTCCGCCCACTCGGATGCGTCCGGCGGCCAATCCTTCAGCTCGTCGATCCAATCGCGAAATAGCCGGGAGAACAACGGCGGAGGCGCGGGAAACCGCCGGGAGACCAGACACAGCATGAGCCCTACGTCATCTTCTTCGAAGTCGCCACCGTTCGCGGTCATGGCATTGCGTTCACTCAGCCACTCGTCAGTGGTCCAGGAGGACTCGAATATAGCGTCAGGATGCTCTGGCGTAGGTACGTCCCGGTCGGCAAGATGTGCGGCTGCCGCATTCCGCAGGGCCTCGTGGGAGTCCATCCAGATGTTCAGCACGGCCCGAGCCAGTGGAAGGTCGCCGTGTAGTACGGCGTCCAGCACTGGACGAACCAAGTGATAATTGGGTGCCCGGCTGGGGTCGCGAAATCCGTCTATCTGAAGACGCCGAACGGTGGCGTCAATTTTTTTGCGAACGTCCTTGGCTGCAGTCGTGCGATGTTCCAGGGCACGAGTTACGACTCTCTGGCTGAACTCTTCGCTGAACACCTCGAAGATCTCGTGGGTTAAACGGAATTCCGTGGCGTCGTAGGTCACGATGGTCGCTCCTTTCGTGCGCGCGGTGTGGCTGTCGCTCCATCTGAGCACAACGGCCGTGTTGACCTCAACAGCCTAGGCGATTCGGGACGTCGTTCGTCGGCGACCGGTGTGTGTTGGCGACAATTGCCGCTGGAGCTTACAGCATATGCCTGCCGCCCCAACAACGCAGAACTATGGCGGGCCCGAAAACGGAGACGGATTCGGCGGTGTCTTCCCATGCGACAACCCGACACTGCGACGGCGATGCCCATCAGAGTCGGTACAACTGAGTTTGCGGCAACGAGTCCGCTGCGTAGGTGTAGTCCACACTCTCGGACGGTCATGCGACCGTCCTTCGGTGGGCGGCTGGCGGCCGTCGCAGGCGGGCCTCGTCTACGACGAGCGCCTCTCGCAATGGCGCTGAACGAACGAGTCGGCACTCCTGGTGTACGACTCGCGAGCCGAAGTCCACCTTGGAGGGCCGGTCCCGATGGCCGGCTCCCCGGTTGTGGCCCGGCCATCGCCCTCTGATGATTCGCCATCGAGGGAGAGCGCTACAGGGAGTCAAGCGCCCATTGCACATTGAAACGCAACGGCGGAGAAATTCGCCCTTGGAGTAAATGGTTGAACTGGTCGCAGGGTACGGCAGGTGGGGTAGGGCTGTTAAAGCGACGTTCCGGGGATGGGAGCTTCGTGAGGGCCGCGCCGGGGCTGGCCCGAAAGGGTGGCCCGGACCACAGGGGCCTTGGCGGGGAGGGAGAAGCGCGTCGGGGAGGGGTGCCGGCAGTTGGAGCCCGCAGCAGATGCTGAGGCTGCGGTGAAGGGTGCCGGGTATGCGTGAGGGGGACCCGAATCAGGTCGGCAGGTGCACCGATCGAGGGGGGCAAGGCTTGAGAGGGTCAATGCTAATCGAGAACGGCCCCAAGAGTGTAACCGCCCCGTCCGGCACCCGTGGCGGGACTCCTTCGCGGCGAATCTGTCCAGCACCTCCGCCCGCTCCACAGCCACTTTCTATCCCATCCCAGCCACAAGCAGCTGGCCTCGCTGCTGCGTGTAGCAATCGATCAGCATGGTTTTCCTTGCCTGGGAATGTACGAATCATCTCCCACGCCACTCAGTCTCAGGCGTATGCCTTCGCTAACGGGATGGGACCCCGGCGTGGCACCCGGGACATCCCGCTTGTCTTGGGTGTGAATCGATCTATCCCTTTTTTGTGTGAGCACGTTGCGGACTTCAAGAAACATGGGAAAAGACGTCCAGCCAAGCCAGAGAACCACATCGCTCTCACCCAAGATGCGTGACGTTCAGTGCGCCCCAGTGCTGGTTCAGGTACTCCACCACGAGGCGCCGATGGCAATGATCAGGCGTGTCCTCGCTGCACAACAGACAGCCGTCGGAGACGATTTCTCTAGCTACCGTGTGCTCGACTCGTCGAGCCCGCAACAGATTCAGGAACTGGGTTTCGTAGGTGCTCCAGTCACTGCGCCGCTTCTTGTAGTCGTCCAGAATCTGCTTGGTGGGTGCCAGCAGTGGCATGTGCACATAATCCATGCCACAAATTTCTGTTAGAAAATAAGCCAAGTCATCCCGCTTAGCAAAGCCGGCGAGCTGCGATACGTTGTGGAGTCGCACATCCACGACTCGTCGTGCACCAGATGCTCGTAGGAGACTAAAGAACCGGCGTGCGGGCTTCTTCGTGAAACCGATCGTGAAGACTTTCATGGATGCAAATCGCTGCAAGGGAGCTTGGGCGACGCTGAATCCGCAACTCGTATCTCATGACGGTGTGCGAATCTATGGGCCTGCTTGGCGAGGGCTTCCCTGATTCGCTCCGCGCGGGAACGAGGAAACAACCGTTGCTCTTCGATTGAGTCCTCCATACTGTGCAAGATCAGCAGTTGGTGCATGGTGTCGTTGTGAAGCTCCAGATCACCGTCGGGACGCATATGGGTGACTACAACGCCTCGTTCTTCGAGTGCCGGGGCTATCAGCAGACAGCGGTGACACTCGAGTGGTTCTTTTTCTGCACACATGAGCGCGATGCGATGGTCGCGTGCGCCTCTCACCACGCGATCGAGTCCCTTCTGGAACGAACGCGTGGCGCTGAGCCGCTCGTAGCTGATGCGGCCGTTGTCGTAAAGGGAGGGATCCTCCGAGCGACCGCCTAATTGCGATCCCAGGAAGACATACTTGATCTCGTACGGACCAAGGCCAGCAGCTAGGTTTTCCCGGTTGAACTGCGGATTGAAACGGCTGTACGGTACCGCTCGGACATCGGCTAGCGCGGTCACGCCATGGCGATCCAACAGACCTGCAAACATCTCCAGTGGGTGGGTAGAGTGACCTATCGTCAGCACGTTGCTGTCGATTCCAAGCATAACTTTGTCGTCAAATGGAGGACATAATAGCCGCGATCAACTTATAGCAAGCGTCTTGAAACGACTCGCCCAAGCTGACAGTGAGATAGCGGGGACCGATCTCGTATCCTCCGTCTGGTTTCGCGAGATAGGTCTTCTCAATGCCGGGATCCGTAACCCAGAGCGCATAGTCACGGCCCGCATGCCGGAATCGACCCTGTACGCGTCGCTTGTTGTTTCCGAAAGCTCCGCTGGGCTTGGACACTGTGAGCAGCAACCGGTTAACATGGAGCAGCCGTAATGAATCGGTGACAACACCGGTATCGGCAATTGGGATCTTGTCATTCAGGCCATTGTAGGTGCTGTGACCGTCAACCCAAAGCGGAGCGATAGGATCCGTGAGCACGTTCAGAGTGGAGGATGGTATCTGGCCCACTTTCTTCCAATAGTACTCGGGATCGAGCAGCCAGTTCTCCGTTTGATAGTCCGTGGGCTGCGGCTCGAGAATTGGTACGTCGATCACGTCAAGAACGCTCGGGTCACTGCCATCCTCGTACTGACGCTCGTACTCCGACACCGCTCCACCGTCGCGTGCGCCGATGGGGCGAATCCACCGGCCAGCCTTTGCGCCACTCCACTCCCGGCCGGCCACGCATCGACCGTACAGCTTCCGGGAGTTGGCGAGGCAGACAAGACGCTTGGTACTCGGCATCGTCGCTGGTTCGGGACAGGGCTCACGCGGCCACGGTCGCTATCCGGATTCTATCGATGAACAACGCCCGGTCGACAGCATCAGGGTGGGGGACAGCAACGCCGGAACGCATTGCGCATCAAAGTGGGACAGCGGGGAAGAAGATTCTTGAAGTTGGCGGCTGAGTTGCTAGCAGGGTACGACAGACCGGGTGGGGTTGTCAAGGGCGGCCCGGACCCTTGGGGCGCTGGCGGGCGATGCCCGCCTGGCAGAAGATGGGGAGCATGTCGGGGAGGGGCCGCGCTAAGTCCTGGTCAATGAGGATAGAGGTCCGGGGTGGCGGGGCGATGCTGGCCACGAGGGAGTCGGAGCGGACGACCTCGTACGCGGGGCGGTAGCCAAGCACCTTGCGCGGGCAGTGGTTGAGTCGGTCGGTCGCTTGCTGCAGCCGTTGCGGGTCGGTCGTGCGCAGATTCTCGATCTGGGGCACGAATTGGTGCAGCAGGTCGTTGGTGTGCTCGTTGAAACTCCGCTCGCAGAAGCGGTAGCGCCGGGCGAGGAAGATGTCGGTGTCGAGCACCGAGGCGGTCTGGCGGTAGCCGGCGGACTCCTTCCCGTTGTCGCAGGTAAGGATCAGGACCAAGGCCTGGATGGGCCGCAGCAGGTCCTGCATCGCTTCGCCAACAAGCACGGCGGCTTTCCGCCTAACGGCCTGAGACTGCAGGTACTTCGGCTTACGTTCCACAAGCGTGCCGGAGGCTCCCTAATGAGCCTTGCCAAGGATCGTGTCGGTTTCCCAATCCCCGCCGCGCTGCTTCCAGTTGACGATGGCGGTGCACTCGCTGATGGCCCTGCGGCCCGGGATACAGCCGGGACCGGCGGTGCCCCGGCTTGTCTTGCAGCGGCGCAGCTTGCGACGATGGCGCTCCGGAACTCCCTGTTGGTGCAAGGTGTGTGAGATCGATGATCGCATCTAGGCTGAAGTCGACGGGTCGACTTCAGCTGCATCTATTGGGTACGATTGATTGTTTCGAGGTAGACTTTCATTGTGGTGTTGATGGTAAAAATCGATGAATATGAGAATGTTTGAGTCCACGAAATGAATATAGATTGGCGGTATCTGGTATGACACTATCGACTTAACTCGCTGAATATGTAAAATGCACTGAGGTCGACAGAACCCATCCATGTCTCACTGTGTCAGAAGCCGATGACTGTGCCTTCAGGGTTCATCTTTCGGTCACCATCACAGTGGTTAGGAACATGGTTCACCTCGATGATCGATCGGTGTTATATAATCTTGGTTGTATGTTGGGGAATTGGTTCGCCAATGCCTAGTCTGTCCGACCTCAGGCCGGGCAATACGGCGATCATCATGGAATTGCAATTTGACGCTGCGAACTGTGTCCGGTTGATGGAGCTGGGATTCATTCCGGGAACGGCGGTATCCTGTGACAGAAGGGTGCCGCTCGGCGACCTGCGCGTCTATCAGGTCGACGGAAGCCAAGTTGCACTGCGGCATGAGACGGCTGCGAGGATTTCGGTTGGGCCCGGACCACCTAACGGAGGACCAGGCGATGTCTAGCACCGCCCCCGCCACTGCCCGCAGACACGCCCACCAAGCCGGAGCATCGAGGATCGTTGCGATCTGCGGCCCCCCGAACGTCGGGAAGTCGACGTTCTTCAACCGCCTCACGGGACTGCGCCAAAAGGTCGCGAACTATCCCGGCGTCACTGTCGAAAGGCGAATCGGCAGCCTCACGCTCCCTGACGGGCAGGCGGTCAGCGTGGTCGACCTGCCTGGAATTCTGGGTACCCACCCTCGATCAGAAGACGAGCAGATTAGCATGGATGTGCTCAAGGGAGCCTCCGGCACTCTTGCCAAACCCTCGGCAGTCATCCTTGTTCTGGACGCGACGAACCTGGCGGCACAGCTTCGGCTGGTACCCGAGATCCTCGAACTGGGAATCCCGGCCCTGGTTGCACTGAACCTGGAAGACGATCTCGTTGCGCGGGGCGGCAGTGTCGACACCGTCGCAATCGCAACTCAGATCGGCGCACCGGTCGTCGCGACAAGTGCTCGGATGGGAACCGGTTTGGACCGGGTAACCGACTTCCTGGCCGGTACGATGTCACCGCCACCGCCTGTCAAACTCCCGGTGCTGAACAATATCCCGGCCGAACGGCTCTGGGCAGCGAACGTCGCGAGGCAGTCGGGCTACCATGCGCCGGAACCGTCACTCTGGAGTCGGAGGCTCGATACCCTGTTCCTGCACTGGGCCGGCGGCCCGTTGATCTTTCTTGCTGTCGTACTGGCGGTGTTCCAGAGCATCTTCACCTTGGCCGCTCCGCTGATGGACACTGTAGAGGCGATGATATCAATCACCGGCGGCTGGATGGGAGACGCCATCCCGGACTCGATGATCAGGGGGCTGCTGCTGGAAGGCGTGTGGGGCGGGGTCGGATCGGTCGTCATCTTCCTTCCGCAGATCCTGATTCTGTTTCTGTTCATCGGAATCCTGGAAGACTCCGGTTACATGGCACGGGCAGCGGCAATTGCGGACCGATCAATGCGTGCGGTCGGCCTTGAGGGACGTTCCTTCATTCCGCTCCTGTCTTCGTATGCCTGCGCCATACCTGCCGTCATGGCGGCGCGGACAGTGGAGAATACCCGGGACCGGCTTGCGACGATCCTGATCGCACCGCTGACCACCTGCTCGGCGAGGCTGCCAGTCTACGCCCTATTGATCGCCGCATTCATTCCCGAGCACCCTATCCTTGGACCATTCCTCGGCCTGCGGGCCGCCGTGCTCCTCGGCCTGTACGTCCTTGGGTTCGCTGCCGCCTGCGCGACGGCGTGGCTGCTGAAGTCAACGGTTCTCAAGAGCAAGCCGATGCCGTTCATGCTGCAGCTACCGCCCTACCGGCTTCCCAGCATCCGGTCCCTCTCCTATCGTCTTCTGGATCGCTCGAAGATTTTCCTCCGGCGGGCGGGAACCGTCATCCTCGCAACCACGATCGTGCTGTGGTTCCTGGCAAGCGTTCCATATACGAACGGGCAGCCTCCGGAAATCGGGGACAGCCTGGCGGGCACGATCGGGAAGGCGATCGAACCTCTGGTCGAGCCGCTCGGCTTGAACTGGAAGGTCGGGATCGGTCTGATCACCTCCCTCGCGGCTCGCGAGGTGATTGTCGGAACGCTCGGCACGATCTACGGGATGGAGGCGGACCAAGACTCCCCTGCCCTGCAGGACGCGCTCCGGTCCGAGCTCTCGTTCGGCAGCGCGATCGCACTTCTCGTTTACTTCGCCTTCGCGATGCAGTGCATGTCGACGGTGGCCATTGTTCGTAGGGAAACTGGCGGCTGGCGCTGGCCGATCACCCAGTTCGTCTATATGCTGGTATTAGCTTACTCCTTTGGTTTCTTGGCCTACAGGTTCTTCGGATGACCCGAGGGCCTACCGGGATCGATGTATCGGAGACCCGCTTAGCCTGATTGGCGCATAGCCCGTCGATTGAGCCGGCTCGATGATCCAGCTTGCCATCGGTCAGCGCGAAGCGTATCCCACAGCGTGTTGGAACCGCCAGGGACCAGCAAACGGCGGAGACGGTCACTCCCGCTCAATCCCGGCTACAGGCTCCGTGAGGGAAAATCGGCTCCGGGGAGTGCGGAACGGCAGTCCGGCCGATAGCAGGAGGAGACAACCCTCCGGTTCACCACGGATTCGGAATCCCACCACCGAGAGCAGGACCGGAGTCCATGGGATCCGCCCCAAGCCAGGGGAGCGCTGAATGATCCAGCGGGGAATACGTTGCGAACCCGTTTCCGACTGGCCCGCACGTGGTCCGTTGACGCGATCAACGGCGTCGAGCCAATGGTCTTGCAACGTGTCGGCTAGAGCCTTAGCCAGAGGATCAGCACAAACAGGAGGAACCCGCCCAGCGCGGAGTACTCGCGGTTTCGCCAGTATTGTGCGGCGTCGAACCGCTCTGTGGACGAATATCGAGGGGAAAGCGATGGAACGAAGCGCGGCACACGAGACTCATACTCCCGATACCCGGGAAGGATCTGCCGAATATGCTCTTCTTCCTCGGCAACCACCGGAAGAAACCACAGCAGGAAAACAATGGCAATTCCCGCTAGCAGGATTCCTTGGTTGCAGGCGATACCGAAGCCGACACCAACCAGCAAGCTTCCGATGTAGAGGGGGTTCCGCACAAACGCATAGGGACCGGAGACTGCAAGCCTCTGATTCTTGTTCAGATGACCCGCTGCCCAAGCGCGGATCCCCAATCCCAAGAGAGCAATGGGAACTCCCAGCGCCATGCTCTCCCCAACCGGTCGAGCGAACCAGCAACAGGCAACCGCCAGCAACATGGACACTCCAACACGGGACCTCGCGGCCCCTGCGGCCCAACGCTTGCGGATGGATTCGCGGCCTGAGTTGGGATCCATAGCCGGATTCTCAGAGTCGGCGAGATGCCTGGTCCTCGTCACACTGACTCGAACAACGCTGTGGCTGCGGCAGAATGGCCCGTCCCAGTGGTGCCAATCCTGCCCATAGCAGGCGCTGCCCCTTGCCTCGACAGACAACCCGACTCGTTCCAGCATGTCAGTCCCCAAGCCCCGGACGCAAGCGCCTCGGACCACGAAGGCGTTGGCTGGGACACACGCCACCGGATCCGGGGGGCGCAGCGGACTGTTTCCATCACCATGAACTGCTGAGCCGTAAACGGGTGTGCGAAGGCTGCCCAAGACGCGTCGACTGGCGTAACTTCCTGTCCTGCCAACCAAGGAGATCTCACAGACGGCCAATGCGCAGGCGAGTCAATCTGGCTGCGATCCCTCGGGCATTTTGCGGCAGGGTTCTCGATCTGGCACCGAACGGGAGATCCCGTGCGCGGGCAAATTGGAGAGGAATTCGCGATCCCGGGCACGCGATGAGGCACCACGAAGCAGTCGGTGGAGCCCGACCACGGCATCCGGAAGGCGGTATGATCAGCACCAACCGGAGGCAACCGCCCGTCGGCGTCGGGAGCACCACTGGTGGCCAAGTTGCCACGTGGCCGGCGGTGTTGTGGGGCTCCAGTGAAGTGTCGGACAGGCGTCCGTCTCAACGATAAAGAGTTGTCCCGGATTCACGTTGACCAACTCGGTCCAGCCTGTACATCTCATCACAAGTGGTCCGTATGATACCCGGGAACGGACTTTGAGGAGCTCCGCCCCTTGCATCGCTCCGGGTGGTGTTGACCGTCCGCCGTGTTCGCCCTGTGGCGGACGTTGGTCCGGGTTGTTGCAGGATGCAGTGCGCGGTGCCGGGCCGAATCGGGACCGCTCACGGAACGCCAGGCCAAAGGCACCGCTCGACCACCCACCGGAGTGGCGGCATGACCCGCGGAAAACTCTCTCGGCCGCGATTCGAGAGGCAACCTGTAGGAGCCCCCCCTGCCAGACCGATCACCCGGACGGATCTTCCGACAGGCCGGCACCTGGGACACCGGCCAGTCAATCATCGGGCCGGCTCCCGTTCGAGTTCGAAGACGGAGGGCCTGCGACCAGGGGTGGTTCACCACCGGGAGTGTGGTTGTCTACGGGGCGCTGGCCTCTTGGGTTTGGGATCATCCCCAAGACTCTCTGCCGGTCGGACAGGAATGCCTGCAGTGAGCCGGCAAGTCTGTTCACTGAACGCCCGGCCGAAGAGAAGCACAGTCCGGCCCGTCCCCATCCGTGAGCCCGGATTCGCCACTTGCGGACTCGGGCCCCAGAATGAAGATCCGATGACGATTTCGGAGGCACTTGTCACTGCAGTGCGGGCATTGCGCTCGCAAGTGGTCGATGCACCCGACAGGACGGCTCGAGTACTCCTCGCCGACGTGCTTGCCTGCGATCAGGCCTGGCTGGCAGCGCACGACGACGAGCACCTCGCTGAGGCAAGCTTCAGGAAGTTCGAGGAAATGGTCCGGCGGCGCTGCATGGGAGTCCCGCTGCAGTACATTCGGGGCTTTCAGGAGTTCTATGGTCGCAAGTTCAGCGTTTCGAGCGATGTGTTGATCCCCCGTCCCGAGACGGAGCATCTTGTCGAAGCTGCCCTGGAGAGGATTCCGCCGGGCGGCCTGGCCGTGGACGTGGGCACGGGTTCGGGTGCAATCGCCGTGTCAGTCGCATTGGAGCGACCGGACCTGCAAGTGGTCGGCTCCGACATCTCGATCCGGGCGTTGCACGTCGCCCGGAAGAACGCGAGCAGGTTGGGTGCGAGGGTGGAGTTCTCCAGCGGGGACGGCACGGGTGCGTTTACTTCAGGAATATTCGACGCAGTCCTCTCGAATCCACCATACGTACCGTTGAGGGATGCTGGCAGCTTGCAGCGGGAGTTGAGGCACGAGCCGGCGATCGCCCTGTTCGGAGGCGAACACGGCCTTCAGTTGATCGAGAGACTGGTGCGAGAGGTGCCGCGAGTCCTTAAGCCCGGTGGATGGTTGATGATCGAGATCGGCTACAACGCCCGCTCCAGTGTCGACCGGATGCTGGGAAACGATCCTGCATGGGAATCTGTGCAGTTCCTGCCCGATCTCGCGGGCATCGACCGCATCGTGACTGCTCGTCGGTCAAGAACATCGGTGGCGATGAACGTGGCCGGATGCCGACCTTCGCGCCTCGGGCCACCGTTGCCACCGCCCGGG
This sequence comes from Bryobacterales bacterium, assembly GCA_965205085.1. Taxonomy (GTDB): domain Bacteria; phylum Acidobacteriota; class Terriglobia; order Bryobacterales; family UBA6623; genus VXMF01. The sequence goes on from OZ242039.1 coordinate 1,486,831, forward strand.
GATGTGGCACGATAGCCTTAGGTTCCGGGCTTGAATTGGCCTTGGACGCCCCACTCCCGAAACGGCCGGCCCGCTCGCTCGGCCTCAAGGAATCAGGAAATGAGAATAACCAAGGTTGAAGGGCTGTTGATGTCCTGTCCCTTTGAGAATCCGATCCAGCTGCCGTTCTATGGAGGGCTCAGAACGATTCTCAAACGAGACGCGATGCTGATTCGGGTCTCGACCGACGTCGGCATTACCGGCTTCGCCCCTGGCCCGGCCCACGTGCGGGCGTTCAGGGAGATCGACACAACGATCGGGCCTTTTCTGGAAGGTCGAAGTCCTTCCGCGTGGCGGGAATTCGACTTTTCGGCAAGCTTGGAGACCCGGAAGACGTATCACGCGGTGGAGGTCGCCGTCATCGATGCGGCGGCGAAGGCTGAAGGGGTCCCGATGTCCGAACTCCTGGGAGGTCGAGTACGCGATCAGATCAAGTGCTATGGATCGGCGGGCATGTACATGTCCCCGGAGGGATACGCTGCGGAGGCTCTGGCCGTCCAGAAGCTGGGTTTCCCGGCCTACAAGCTGCGGCCTGCCGCCGGACCCGACGGGGACCTCCGCACGACAGCCGCGATTCGAGAGGCCACGGGGCCTGATTTCGGAATCATGCTCGACTGCCACGGGTGGTGGCGAATGGGAGATCGAAGCTATTCATCGGACATCGTCGAACAGCTCTGCTCCGATCTGGCATCCCTGAATCCGTACTGGGTCGAGGAGCCCCTGCCGACACACGACCATGGAGCCTACCAGGCCCTTCGCAGCAGCCAGCCGGTACCCCTGGCTTCCGGTGAGCACGAGCCGGACGAAGACTCCTTTCGGGATCTCATCGAGTCAGGGTGCGTCGATTTCGCGCAAATGGACGTGTGCTGCCAAGGCGGGTTTGCCATGGCCCAGCGAGTCTTCGGGTTCACCCAGCAGGAACGGATCCGTTTCGCGTTCCACAGTTGGGGTACGCTGCTCGAGGTCATCGCGGCTGCCCAGCTCGGGGTGTGCTGGCCAGAAGACGTGGTCGAATGGCTGGAGTTCCCCTTGCATTCGAACGACGGGAAGCCCGGGATGTATCCGTTCCCGGCTGCGGACGAGGTCCTTTCGGAGCCGCTGCAGGTCGAGAACGGATACCTTGTGATGCCGGACAAGCCCGGCATCGGAGTGGACGTCGACGAGTCGGTGGTGGACCGGTACCCGTTCATCCCCGGTCCCTGGTCGATCTTCCACATCGATTCTCCGACAGAGACTCTCGCGGTCGACGGCGACCACAGCGTGCCTTGGGTCACCGTGGAAGGGGCACCCCTGCACAACTAAGCGCGATGATGGCGACCCAACTGGAAGCGAACTGCCGGAGCGGAGCGGGGACGAACTGCAAACTAGTGTCTGCCAGAAAACCCTTATTGGGCACGAGGTCTCGCTCGAAGGTGAAAACAATATCGATGACAAATGGTTGGATTAGGCCTGATTAGGTCCGTCTGAGTGCCTGTCACTTCACCTCAAGGCCGCATTTGCAGCCGTTCTGAGGGCTCTCAACCGCCGCTTTGGCCGATCAGACACAGCTCCCCCTGCCGGGCCGTGGCCCGGCTCCCGCCGGGGTGCCCGAAACCGCTTCAGGCCGCCAGGCTGCACTGGGCAGCCTCGCGGTCCGCTTGCAGCAGGACCCGTCCCAGGCGGTGCAGGTTGGCCCCCAACACCGCCAGCGCCACGGTGCGCTCGAAGCCTGCCTTGCCCATCGTCCGCACCCGGTCCAGTCCGTGATGCTCCAGATGATTGATCGCCGCCTCCACCGCCGAGTGCTGCCGCCGCGCCTGCCGAAACGACTCCTCGGCCTCCCGCTCCCGCTGGGCCGCGCTCAACTTGCCCTTCGCCGGTAGCGCATTCAGATCCAGCAGCTTGTCCAGCTTGATCCGATTCTCCGGACTGTGAAAGTTGCGGTCAAAACTGCACGCCCGCAAGTCCGGGAACAGCTCCTGCGTCTCCTCGATAATCGGCTCCGCGATGTCCACGTCGCCGCCTTCCCACAGCACCTTGTGGTGCAGCAGAAACTGGTGCTGGTCCTCGACCACGCAGACCGGCACTCCCAGCTCCACCGGACAGCCGGCCTTGCCCTTCGAGATCCAGCGCGTGTGCGGCTCAAAGATCGAGAACACCTTCTCCTCCTGCGGAATCTTCTCGCCTTCCAGCAGCCGCCGCTCGGACTGGTCGATCTGACGCTCTGCATGGGCAATCAAGTCCTTGATTTGCTGGACCCTGGACTTCTTCATTCCTGCCTCCTCCAAGGCCTTCAGACTGCTTTTGGCGCGGCTGACCAAGTCCTTGCAGGTGCGCAGATAGGCCACCACCCGGGGACGCGTGGCCCGGCGCGTCTGCCGCACCGCATGGAACAGTGAGCGCACCTTGCGGGCCTGCTTCTGCCACTGCCGCCAGCCCGTCACGCCGTGCGGACCGGCCTGCCGCCCCAGACACTTCAGCAAACATCGCATCGCATCCCACAACAGCGAGACGTCGGTCGGATAGTGCACGTCGGTCTCGGCCACGAACGAGTCACACCGCCCGCGCAAGGCCTCACCCGCGCTGTGCTCCAGCACCGTGTGGCCCTCCTGCACCAGAACCTTGTTGATCGCTCCCAGCAACTCCGGCGTCAGCAGGGAGACATTGTCGAGCAGGCGCTGATGCTTGTAGCGGGTCTCGTCGAACACGCCGTGGCCCAGCATCTGGCGCACCTGGTCGTGGTGATTGGCCAGGTTGCGGAGCCGGTCGAAGTCCAGGTTGAGACCCTCCTTGAGCAGCCCCAGCACCAGGATCTGCCAGAGGTCCAGCCCCGGTCGACCGACCCCCCGCTTGACGTGGGCCAGCAAGTGCTTCTCCAGCAGGCCCATCACCTGGGTGTAGACCGCCGGCGTACAGAACAGATGCTGCAAACCGCGCAGGACCGCCGTCGTGTCGTCGCGACAATCGAGTTCGATCTCCATCTTCTCGATCGACACCTGACCGATCTGCAGTTGTCGTTGGTGAATTTCGCGCATCAGGGTTTTCCCGTCCTCTGAAGATGGGCCGTTTCTGGCCCGATTCAGCCCCCAAGCGCCTGAAAACCGCTTTCTTGGGGCCGTCAAATCACTATTATACCACTGATATCAAAAGATTTCTAGGGTTTTCGGGCAGACACAAACTAGTCGCGTGACATTCGCGACCGCTTGCGCAACCGCTTCCGTGCAAGAGCCTGCTTGAGGCGCTTCTTCTCGCCCGGCTTCATGTAGTACGAGTGGCGCTTGACATCCTTGATGATGTCTTCTTGCTGCACCTTGCGCTTGAAGCGACGCAAGGCGACATCAAGCGGCTCGCCCTCTGTGACATGAACTTCAGCCATCTACCAAACCACCTCCCTTCCGGGAAAGGTTCGCTTGGCAGGCGAGCAGCCACTGGCCGCCCGCTTGCAAGTCTTATCTTAGACCATGCGGTCAGATCGGTCGCAACCGGAGCCTTCAGCGGGATCGGGCCGGATGCACGAGAGTGTGCGATCGTGTTGTCATCCCCCTGCCGCATACCGGGAGCGGTTCATGATCTGCATCAACGAGGAACAAGTTCGCGAAGCCGTCACGATGAGCCAAGCCATGGATCTGGTCGAACGCTGCCTGTTTCGTGTATCGGCGGGCAAGGCCATCAACCACCCCCGCCACCGGATTGCCATGCAGACCCGCACTGTACTTCACTACATGGCCGGAGGCGACGACGAGAGTGGCCTGGTCGGGATCAAGGTCTACGCCTCGAACCCTCGCGTGGGTGCCCTGGATTTCGTGGTCCTGCTGTTCGACTCCGCCAGCGCCCATCTGGTGGCGACGATTGAGGCCAACACCTTGGGCCAGATTCGCACTGGAGCCGCAAGTGGGGTCGCGACACGGTTGCTCGCGCGGGAGTCCGCCTGTCGCATGGCGCTATTCGGAAGCGGATTCCAGGCCGAGACACAGTTGGAGGCGGTCGCCTGCGCCCGTCCGCTGAAATGCGTCCGGGTCTACAGCCGCCAGCAAGCGAGGCGTGAGTCCTTTGCCCGACGGATGAGCGAGCAGCTCGAGGTGGCGGTCGAACCCGCAGTGTCTCCGGAAGATGCACTCGATGGGGCTGACATCGTGACAACGGTGACCAATTCGCGCGACCCCGTGTTCCCCGGCAAGCGCATCCAGGCCGGCACCCATATCAACGCTGCCGGCAGCAATCACGTCCTGCGCCGCGAGCTTGATGCCGATGCCGTCGCCAAGGCGTCACTAGTCACCGTCGACTCGCTCGAGCAAGCGCGCATGGAGGCGGGCGACCTAGTCCGGGCCGTTAACGAGGGCTTGCTGGATTGGAACGGTGTGATCGAACTGTCCGACGTGCTGGCGGGCAAGCGGCCCGGACGAACCGCCCCAGACCAGGTAACCCTCTTCGAGTCGCAAGGGTTGGCGGTCGAGGACATCGCGCTTGCGGAGCACCTGTATAGCGTATACCGGGATGGTGCCCGCTAGCCGCCGGGCACCTCGTCAAACCGAGGCTCGGGATTTGCCGAATGGCCCGTCTCGCTCATGTGGGCTGCCCCGGCAGCAAGCATCCGACGACGCACCTCCTTCGGAGTACCGGCACTGAACATCGAGCCCGGTCACTTGCGGGTGGATGCTGGATCTCGGTCGGGTACCCTCAAGGGCTCACTCCTCCTTGTCACCGACCCTTGACGAGCGGCTCAGACCGGCGAGAACGGGATTCGGAACATCGGAGACGGGCGTTCCAGCCCGAACACGGGCGCAACGTGACTATGCCCTGCCGGTTGTACTTCGGTATGCAGTGGGCGTGAATTTGGTGCGCCCCCTGGCTGGGGGACGGCTTGCTAGAGGAGCTTCACCAAGGCCACGATCAGGCTGGCTTGGGCAATCAGGGCAGGGATCATCCATTTCAGCAGATCCGATTTGACCTTCTCGATTTCCACCCTGAGTTCTGATTTGGTCGCCTCAATTCGCGCGTCAACTGCCGCAATTCGCGCTTGCACTTCGGCAACCCGACCGTCAACTGCCGCAATTCGCGCTTGCACTTCGGCAACCCGACCGTCAACTGCCGCAACCCGACCGTCAACTTCGGCAATTCGCGCTTGGGCTTCGGCAATTCGCCCGTCAACTGCCGCAACCCGACCGTCAACTTCGGCAATTCGCGCTTGGGCTTCGGCAATTCGCCCGTCAACTGCCGCAACCCGCCCGTCAACTTCGGCAATTCGCGCGTCAACTGCCGCAATTCGCGCTTGCACTTCGGCAACCCGCCCGTCAACTTCGGCAATTCGCTCGTCGACTGCCGCAATTCGCTCGTCGACTTCGGCAATTCGCTCGTCGACTGCCGCAATTCGCTCGTCGACTTCGGCAATTCGCGCTTGCACTTCGGTCATGTCGACCTTGGTCGCAAGATTGGAATTGAGCAGGCCAACATGCTCGTCAGCCAGAGTCTCGGCCTGCACCTCCGTAAACCCGCTTCCGATCAAGCGCTTGACGAAGCGGTGGGTGTCGAACTCCACGGCCAAGCCCATGTGTAGAGTATAGAACAGGCTCGGTACATCTCAAGCATCAGGCTAGATCAGAGTTGACCCCGCCCAGACGCCTCTCCCCGTGCCTCGTGCCTCTTGGAGGAGCCCGTTTCGTAGCGATCCCTTCCTCTGCCGGATCCGTTGGGACTGTCCGAGAGCGATTGGCAAGCGTTCCATTGGCTCCGGGCATGTCTGGTCCGGAGTTCACTGCCATCGGCTTGGCGCGAGGAGAACTTGTGAATCTCTGTGCCTCTGCGAAGGAGTGCTGCCCACCTTCGCCGGCACGGCCTGTTCACGGTTGTGCCGCTTCTGCAACACGTGGAACCGGTTCGGGAGATGCTCGCCGAGCATCGACAGGCACCATCCTGCGGGTTCCCGCCCGGACTCTGGCACAGTCATTCGCTTTCACGATTCCACCAGGTATACTGACCCGCATTCAGGTCTCACGGAGGCGGACCATAGGGGACGGTAAGCGTGCCGCCGCGGTCGGAGCGTGGCGGGGGAGCGCGAAACCGGCCCAGGCTCATGCGCGAGGCCTCGCTCGAGCTGGCGCAGCCAGCGTCACGTCCGAGGCCGGACGTTCGCGGCTGCCCGCCGCACGGGATCATTCGGCTACCCGGACCGCCCCAACGTTCTGCCGGGCAAGAGGCTGGCGGCCATTCCCGGAATCTCACTCTGCGACATGATCCGCACTATCAGTGAGGGGCTCTGGGGACCCGCCGGCCAGCGTTTCGGCAAGCATGCCGCCTGATCGTCCCTTTCACGAGGCCAGCAATGTCGCCCAAGTACAATGGACTGTGTGTGCGAGCCGCGTGTCGCCATCTACCCGGGCTCGTTCGATCCAATCACCAACGGCCACCTGGATCTGATCCAGCGCGCCTCCAAACAGTTTGAACAGGTAGTCGTGGCGGTCCTGCGGCACGACACGAAGCAGGCCGAGTTCGCTATAGAGGACCGCCTGGAAATGATCCGGGATGCGGTGTCGGGACTGAGCAACGTGCGCGTTGGGAGCTTCGACGGGCTCCTAGTCGACTATGCCAGAAACCAGGGGGCGCGGCTCATCCTGCGCGGAATCCGTGCAGTGTCGGACTACGAGTACGAGCTTCAGATGGCGCTGATGAACCGCAAGCTGGCTCCCGAGATCGAGACGGTGTTCATGCTGCCGTCCGAAGCGTATAGTTACCTCAGTTCCCGTCTGGTGAAAGAGATCTGCCGGCACGGTGGTCGCGTCGATGACTTGGTCCCGGCAGCCGCTGCCGCCCGACTTGGCACGCAGGGCTGGCGTGATGCCGGAAACGGCTGACGGGAATCTCCGCCGTTTGGGGGAGGTTCAGTCGATCCCGCAGTGAAGGCAGGGCAGCACCGGTCGGCCCGGAGCGAACCGCCGCGGAACGAACCGTAGCCATTGCTAGCCTGTAACTATGAGATTCTCCGATCGTGTTGGGCGGATCAGCGAGTCCGCAACCATGGCGGTGACAGCCGAGGCTGGCCGGTTGAAGCGCAACGGCGTCGATGTGGTGGCGCTCGGTGCAGGCGAACCGGACTTTCCGACTCCGGACCACATCAAGCAGGCGGCGATTGACGCCATCCGCGACAACTTCACCCGATACACACCAGCCGGTGGCATTCCCGAGCTGCGCGAGAGTATCGTGGCTTGGCATGCCCGGGAGTTCGGAACGAACTACGAGCCCAGCGAGTGCATCGCAACTGTTGGCGGGAAGCACGCTATCTTCAACTGCCTGGCAGCCCTGGTCGAGGACGGTGATGAAGTGATCCTTCCCGTTCCCTACTGGGTCACTTTCTTCGACGTCATCAACTATTACGGGGGCGTTCCGGTCCGGGTCGCCACACGGGAGTCGAATGCCTTCTCGCTCACGGCAGAGGACATCGAGGGAGCGCTGAGCGATCGGACCAAGTTGGTAATCGTGAACTCTCCCAACAACCCGTCCGGCGCGGTCGTACCCTCTGCCGAGTTTGAGCGGATCCTGAAGCTCACTGCCAGTCGGGGGATCACGTTGCTCAGTGACGAGTGCTACAGCCACTTCAACTATGGCTCGAATCCGTTCTCGATCGCGGCGGCGCCGGATGCCGGCGACCATGTCGTCGTATGCGGCTCGCTCTCGAAGACGTTCGCGATGACCGGATGGCGCCTGGGCTATCTGCTGGGACCGTCCGAGCTGATCGGAAACGTGAACAAGCTCCAGAGCCACGCGACATCCAATCCCAACTCGATCACCCAAAGAGCCGCATTGGCCGCCCTGCGCGGCCCAATGGACGAAGTCTATGCAATGCTCGATCAATACCGGGCTCGCCGGGCCTACGTGGTGGAGGCTCTGGGCGACATCCCTGGCGTCCTCTGTCCGCAGCCCATGGGTGCCTTCTACGCCTATCCAAACATCAGTTCCACGTTCGGCCGGGGCAACATATCATCCGCGATGGACTTCGCCAGGCAATTGCTCAGCCAGTCGCACGTCGCCCTGGTTCCCGGCGAGGCGTTTGGAACCTCCGAGCACGTGCGTCTCTCGTACGCCGCATCCATGCGTGATCTTGAAGAAGGCATTCGTCGCATCCGCGCCTTCATTGAAACTCTGACGTGAATCGCCTGGAGCCTTTGCGATTTCGCCCCTCGCTGCGCGAGAAAGTCTGGGGAGCCCACGACCTCGGTCCGGTGCTGGGCAAGTCCATCCGCCCGGTCGGCGAGGCTTGGTGCCTCCACGACGGAAGCGAGGTCGCGAACGGCCCGTTCCGCGGACGAACGCTCGCCTCGCTCGTCTCCGTGTTCGGCCACCGCCTCATGGGTCGGGTGTGGGGCCGGACCCACCCGGTCGGATCGCGAACCGGAAGCGGCCACAGGCAGGGCACCTTTCCGATCCTGGCGAAGCTGATCTTCGCGGAAGGGCGCCTTTCCGTCCAGGTCCACCCCGGCAACGAGTGGGCCCAGCGCATCGAAGGCACCCAGGGCAAGACCGAACTTTGGTATGTGGTCGACGCGAAGCCGGGGGCAGAACTGGGACTTGGCCTGAGTGGGGACATGGATGCGGAACAGCTTGCCTCCGCATCGCACGACGGTAGCATCGAGCGACTTCTCAGGTGGGTTCCTGCCCGGCCCGGCACCTGTGTGCTCGTTCCGGCCGGCACGGTTCATTCCGCCCGCAGGGGCGTGGTGCTGTGCGAAATCCAGCAGAACTCCGATGTGACCTACCGTCTGTTCGACTATCGGCAACATGGACTGGACGGGCAACCCCGACCGCTTCAGGTGCGGCACGGAGTACAGGCCGCCAACACGGCTTCCCGACCGGATCCGGCTCTTCCCCGGGCGGTCGCTGACCGGCCCTGCCGCACAGCCAAGCTGGCTCAGTGCCTCCACTTCGCAGCCGACCTGCTGGACTGGGACTCTCCGTTCCTGTATACCCCGGATCCGCAGCGCTGCCAGTTGCTGGTCTTCGTGCGGGGCATGGGCTCAATGAACGCGGAGTCGTTCGTGGCCGGTGACGCCTTCCTGGTCCCCGCTGAGGCGGCCCGTTTCCCGGTCGACGGAGACAATGCGCTGGCCGTCAGGGCCTATCTGCCGTGATCGCTGTCTGCGCACTCCGTCAGGGGCCGGTCGCCGCGACCCCAGGATCTTCGAAGCGAGAGAGCCCATATAGCGGCCGGGCCCATCATGGCGACACCCAGGCCGAAGGCTCCGGTACGGGGGGCGATACCGGCATCGAGAATCTGCCCCATGCAGTAGGTCGAGACCGACGCGGTTGCCATGAACAGGCCCATGTCGGCGGCAAACACCCGCCCCAGGAACTCGTTCTCCGTGTTGAGGTGCAGCAAGGTGGTCGAACAGACCCACACCAGGGCAGCACCCGCATGGGCCAATACCAGGGTAAAGGCGACCAGTGGCAGGCCCGTAGCCTGACTGAACAGCATGTAGCCGCAGCCCGATGCGATGTAGCCAGCCAGGACCGTCAGCCGCATTGAATTCTCGCTGCGGCTGAACCTGCTTCCGAGGAGGATTGGCCCCAGGATCGAACCGGTGCCCTGGAAAGCGAATAACATCGCCATTCCCAGGGCCACGTTGCCACCGACCGCGAACTCGCCGCTGCCGAGAATCGTCGTGAGAACGACCCGAGCTCCCATGATGCCGAGGCCGAACTTGAGCGTGAGCAGACTGAACAGCCGCCAGTCGCGCACCATGTAGGCGAAACCCTCCACCACCGGACGCAGGCTGAGAGCTTCCGCCCACCCCTGTTTCCGGCGCCCCGCCAGATGCCGCTCGAAGACCGTCAGCCGGGACACAAACCACGCCGACAGGAGAAACGACAGGGAGTTCACCACAAACACGAAGTCCCGCCCGAAATAAGCCACCGCAACGCCTCCCAAGGCGGCACCCATCGTTACCGTAAGGGACCAGGTGGTCGAGCCGATGGCGTTCGCGACGGGAAGGGCCTGCCGGCTGATCAGGCTCGGCAGGATGGCATTGCGGCCCGCCTCGAAGAATGCGGCAGTCCCGATTTCAAGGACAAGCAGGACGTAGAGCAGCCAGATCTGGTCCGCGCGATCGATCCAGACCATGCAGAGCACGAGTCCGCCACGCACGATGTCGCTCACGAGCATGACCTTGCGGCGACTGATCCGATCGTTGATCGCGCCGGCGGTCGGGCCCAGCAGCATCAGGGGAAGGATCTGCAGAATGGCCGCCCAGGCCACGGGCTCGGCGCGGCCAGTCAGGTCGAGCAGCAGGGAGTAGATCGCGACGGAGTAGAACCAGTCGCCGGACCCGCTGATCAGCTGCGCGATCCAGAGGCGTCGGAAGTTGGCAGACCTGGAAAGGACATCCACATAGCCGCGGAGCGAAACGGTGGGTGCCAACAGAGGACACTCAGGCGGAGTAGAGACCCGCGCGCTCCTTCGCCCTGCGAACGGTCGATTCCGCGATCGGCGCGACCCGCGCCGCACTGTCCCGGAGCACACCTCTCAGGTAGGTTCGGTCGTCCATAAGTTCGGCATAGCGCCGCTGGATCGGTTCGAGTTTCGCATTGACCAGTTCGCTCACCTCGTTCTTGAGCGCCCCGTAGCGCATCTCCGCGAAGTGGGCCTCCATCTGCACGCCGGTCCAGCCGCTGAATGCCTGGAAGATCGTCAGGAGGTTCGCGACGCCCGCGCCCGGTGCCTCCCAGTTGACGGCGGGCTGGGAATCCGTGACCGCCCTCGCAAACGCCTTGCGGACGCGTCCGGGGGGATCAAGAAGGGTAATCGAGTGGTTGGGTGCCCCCGAGGACTTGCTCATCTTCCTGGTCGGGTCATCAAGTCCCATGATGCGGGCGCCAACCGACGGGAGCTCGGTGTCGGGAACGACGAATGTCTTGCCGTACAGGCTGTTGAAACGCTCGGCGATCCTGCGCGTCAATTCCATGTGCTGCGACTGGTCGTCCCCCACCGGCACCACCTTGGCCTGATAGAGCAGGATGTCCGCGGCCATCAGGATGGGATACACGAACAGGCCCGTTCCCACCGATTCCCGGCTTGACTCGGCCTGCTGGACCTTGGCCTTGAACTGGGTCATCCGGCTGAGCCACCCGTGGGGCGTGGTGCAGGTGAAAACCCACGCCAGCTCGACATGGGCTGGAATCTGTGACTGGACAAAGATCGCGGCGTGCTCGGGATCCAGCCCGGCCGCCAGATAGAGCGCCGCAACCTGCTCGCAATTCTCGCGGAGCCGCTTCGGATCCTGGTAGACCGTGATCGCATGCAGATCGACAACACAGAAGATCGGCTCGTAATCGTACTGGATCCTCGCCCAGTTTTGCAGGGCCCCGAGGTAGTTGCCGATGTGCAGTTCACCGGTCGGCTGCATCCCAGAAAAAATCCTTGCTTTCATTGCCGGCAAAGATCCCATTCTATCTCCGGTCCCCGCTCGGCCGGCCCAAGCGGGAGGGAGTCGGCCCGACCCTGTGACGATGGTGTAAAATACCGCCTGAGGCATGGTGCCGGTTTGCGGCGGACGCTCCATAGCGGCTGGTGTGACCGGACTGCGCGTAGTGGACTTTGATCAGCTACACACGTTCCTTGAAATCGTCCGTCTGAACAGCTTCTCCAAGGCCGCGAAGACGTGTTTTCGTACGCAGCCGGCCATCAGCGCGCAGATCCGGCAGATGGAACAGGAGCTCGGGACCCAGCTGTTTGACCGGTTCGGGAGTCGCATCACCCTCACGATCGCCGGCCGGACATTCGCCGACTATTCCCGCAAGATTCTTGACCTCAAGCGTCAGGGCATCGACGCGGTCCGCGAACTCGATCGGGTCCCGCGGGGCGAGATGAGTATCGCTGCCAACGAGGCAACCTGTGTGCACGTGCTGCCCGCTGTGTTCTCGCGTTACAGGAATCTCTTCCCGAACGTCCAGGTCCAGGTGGTGCGCTCCTACGGCTCGCGCACGATCGAGTCGGTGCTCGACAACTCGGTCGACTTCGGCATTACCCAGCTCCCGCTGCAGGAGAAGCGCCTCGAAGTCGTGCAGGTCTATTCGGACGAGATCAAGCTACTCGTGTCCCCGAACCACCGACTCGCCAGCCAACGGACCGTCAATGCCGCCGATATCGCCGAAGAGGATTTGCTGTTGCCGAAGTCGGGTCGAACACGGACCCGCATCGATGAGTTCCTGGATGCCTACGAGGACAAGCTCCGCATCTCCATGGAACTGGAATCGAGTGAGATGCAGAAGTGCTTCGCGGAGGCGAATCTGGGCGTGACGTTCATGGCGGTGACGAACGCCAGGGAGGAACTGCGGGCCGGACGGCTTAGCGCTGTCCGGCTGCGGCCCCTTCCCATGATCCGTACGATCGGCCTGATATATCGTAAGGACAAGCCGCTTTCGCGGGCGGCCCTGGGATTTATCCAGCTCGTGGCCGAATTCGCCACCGAGACCGGTCTGGGACTGGCTGCGAGTCAAAAAGCGTCATGAAGTGGGTCCTCAAGACATCCAGCATTATCGTCGGCTCCGACGACAGGCCGAACGTGTTTCAGTCCTTGGACGACTGCCCGCCCCCGGTCAGGAAGCGACTGCGTGACACCTTGGCCGGACAGCGGGTGTTTACGATCATGATCACCAACCGGGAGGGGCTGGAGGCGCTTCGGGCCGGCGTGTACCCCGACTCCACGACCAACAACCTGCGAAAGTTGTCGCGACGCCCCCGGCGGACTCCGGAGTTCCCGCGTCTGCCCCGGTGGCAGGCCGCCGGGCTGGCGCTGGTGGCGGCCCTGGCCGCAACGGTCGGCTTGGTGGTGTGGGCGATGCACGGCGGGTAGTCCGGCGCACGGCCACCTCGCGAGTCTCGCTCCATCCCGTCGTACGATGGGAGTCTATGAGAATCGTCACTTTCTCGCAAGGAACGGGCCTGCGGGAAGCCGGAATTCTGGTCGGCACGGGCGTGGCTCCCCTGGCCCCGATCGGCTACCCGAGCGTCCGCGCATTCCTGGCCGCCGGCGACGAGGCCCTTCGAAAGGCCAAGCAGATCGTCAGTTCCGGCACCCCGGGCACCCCACTGGCAACGGTCCGTCTGCACGCCCCCGTGCCGGACCCCGGCAAGTTCATCTGCATCGGCCTGAACTACCGGGACCACGCGATCGAATCGGGAATGGAGATCCCCGAGATCCCCACGGTGTTCACCAAGTATGGCAATGCAGTCTGTGGGCCGGGCGACCCGATCATCCTTCCCTCCGTGTCATCGAAGGTCGACTACGAAGCCGAGTTCGCGTTCGTGGTGGGGAGGCCGGCGAAACACGTGAAGGCAGCCAACTGGCAAGATTATGTTTTTGGCTACACGTGTGTCCATGACGTGAGCGCACGCGACTACCAGCTGGCAACCTCCCAGTGGACTATCGGCAAGACCTTCGACACTTTCGGTCCCATGGGACCTTGGCTCGTCAGCAAGGACGAGGTGCCGAATCCCGACAATCTCAGGATTCAGCTCAGGCTGAACGGCAGGACGCTGCAGGACTCGAGCACCAGCCAACTGGTATTCGACGTCGGTGCGCTCCTCGAATACCTCTCTACGGTCATGACCCTGGATCCCGGAGACGTCATCTCAACCGGTACCCCGCCGGGTGTGGGCATGGCCAGAAAGCCGCCGATCTACCTTCAGCCGGGCGATACCTGCACCGTGTCGATCAAGGGGATCGGGGACCTGACCAACCCCTGTGTAAGCGAGTAGCGCCACAGGTCCTGCCCATTCGGAGCGACGCGTCTCGGCGAGTTCAACTACGGGGACGACGCGACGGCGATCCTCGCCTTGGCCCTCGCCAGTGCCTTCTGTGCCCGATCGGTGTCGATCTCCAGGGATGTCAGTCGGAGGCGGTCATTCGCCCGCTCCAAGGCACGCCGCGCCCGCTCCACATCGATCTCGGCATCCCGCTCGGCTGTCGTGGCCAGAAGCCTCACCCGATCAGCCAAGATCTCAACGATGCCACCATCCACCGCCAGGCAGTGCTCGGTTCCATCCGGATCAGTGTATGCCAACTCACCGGTACCCACCTCGGCCAGCATCGGAGCGTGACCCGGCAGCACGCCCAGGTATCCGGTCGTGAGCGGCAATTGCACGTGCGACACTTCCGTGTCCAGCACCTGGCCGGAAGGTACCGCTATCTCGATTCTCATGGTGGAGCTTGGCACGACAGGCGGGGGGCGGTCACAACCCGACCCGCAGGAGAGGATACTCCCGGCCTCGGGCTTCAGGCGCTTCGAACCCTTGCCCCATTGTATCGATCTGAAGGCCCCGCGCCAGGCCGTTGCTAGCGCTGTCCCAACAGACGGAGAATAGCGGCCGCAGAGTTCTCGCCCAGGTGCCTGGAAGCTTCCTTCGAGAAATGAACGTTATCCGGACGGATGTGAGGAATGCCCTCGCGCGCGATGAACTCGTTCATCCTGTCGACCTCGATGCCGTGCCGGTCGACGACCCGAGCGGCAGCCCGATTGTACCGGGCAACATCCGCACGAACCCGGCCAGCGGCCCCTTCTGGCACAGGCGTGGTCGGTCGCCAGATCAGTCTCGCTCCCGACGCCTTGAGCCGCACGACCAGTTTCTCGAGGTTGTCCTCATACTCCGCCAGCGTACTCACCTGGCGTCCGCTGCCCGGGTCGGCGAGCCGCCCATCGGCATCGACGTACTTCAGGTCGTGGAGGCCCCAGTTGAAGTGGATCACATCCCACTTGCCATCTCCCAACCACTGGTCAAGGCTCTCCAGCCCCTTCCACGTGTGCGCACAGTTCTCGGGAGGCCGGTGCACGTTCGCAACCCCCTCCAGCGCTTTCCGCAGGGGAAGCGTGTACCCGATCGATATCGAGTCGCCAATGAGCAGGACCCGAGGGAGGTCGGGTCGGTCCCTGACGGGGGCGAATTCCGGCCGGACCGCGTCCTGGGCGAACAGCGCGACGGACTGGGTCACCAGGACGAACAGCCAGTAATACAGTCTGCCTTTACCATGGATGCAATTGGCGGGGCGATGCAGATGGGCAATCAAGATCGGTCGACTCCTCGCGGTGCCTTCACGGTACCTCGTTCCGACCGTACCCGCAACGACCGACCGCGCGCCCCGGCAACGGGCCGGGGCCGTTCGCGGCGCAACTGGCGGCAACCGTCAGGCGAAGTGAGTCCACGGAAGGCCGACGCGACCCGAATGCGGGTGGAGGGCTGCGGCCGGCAGCGCCCGGTTTCCCTCGCCAGGGCCGATCCCTACCCGGCGAGTTGCTTGCCTCGCTCAACGGCTTCCTCGATGGTGCCGACCATATAGAAGGCCTGCTCGGGCAAGTCGTCATACTGCCCGTCGACGATCTCGCGGAAACCACGAATGGTGTCTGCGAGCTTCACATACCGACCCTTCGTGCCAGTGAACTGCTCGGCCACGAAGAACGGCTGGGAGAGGAACCGCTGGATCTTGCGGGCCCTCGCCACGATCAGCTTGTCGTCGTCGGAGAGTTCCTCGACACCAAGAATCGCAATGATGTCCTGGAGTTCCTTGTTGCGCTGCAGCACCCGCTTGACAGACTGCGCCACGTCGTAGTGGTCGTTCCCGACGACGTTGGGATCCAGTATGCGCGAGGTGGAGGTGAGCGGGTCGACTGCCGGATAGATTCCCAGCGAGGCGATCTCGCGGGAGAGGTTGGTCGTGGCGTCGAGATGAGCGAAGGTCGTCGCCGGAGCCGGGTCCGTATAGTCGTCAGCGGGCACGTAGATCGCCTGGACGGAGGTGATGGACCCCTTCTTGGTGGAAGTGATCCGCTCCTCCAGTGCTCCCATCTCGCTGGCGAGGTTCGGCTGGTATCCGACCGCCGAGGGCATTCGGCCCAGAAGCGCCGAGACCTCGGAACCGGCTTGCGTGAAGCGGAAGATGTTGTCGATGAACAGCAAGGTGTCCTGCCCCTCGACGTCGCGGAAGTACTCGGCAACGGTCAGGCCGGTCAGCCCGACCCGCAGGCGAGCTCCCGGCGGCTCGGTCATCTGCCCGTAGATCAGGGCGGTCTTCGATTTGGTGTAGTCGTCCGGGTTGACGACCCCGGACTCCTGCATCTCGAGCCACAGATCGTTCCCTTCCCGGGTGCGCTCACCGACCCCGGCGAACACCGAGACGCCACCGTGCTGGAGTGCGATGTTGTTGATCAGCTCCATGATGATGACGGTCTTGCCAACGCCCGCACCACCGAAGAGACCGATCTTGCCGCCCTTGAGGTAGGGCTCGATCAGATCGACCACCTTGATGCCGGTCTCCAGAATCTCCGACTCGGTCGACTGCTCGGCCAGGGTCGGTGGATCCCGGTGAATCGGGAACGTCTGTTCAGTCTCGACGGGTCCCCGTTCGTCCACCGGCTCGCCGAGCACATTCAGGACCCGCCCGAGAACCTGCGGTCCCACGGGCACTGAGATCGGCTTGCCGGAATCCACGACGCGCATGCCGCGGACCAGGCCCTCGGTGGGTTGCATCGAGACCGTGCGCACCCGGCCTTCCCCGAGGTACTGCTGGACCTCGCAGGTCACCTTGATCGGTTCGGGAACGTCGAAGCCTTCGCTGGTCACCCAGACCGCATTGAGGATTTTCGGGAGCCTACCCTCGGAGAACTGCACGTCGACAGCCGGACCGGCCACCTGGATCACTTTTCCTACAACTTCCATTGTCCTGTTTCCTCGTGATTCGGATCGCACGTCACTCGAGGGCGGCGGCACCCGAAACGATCTCGATGATTTCCGTGGTAATGCTGGCCTGCCGGACCCGATTCAGGTACAGGGTCAGCTTCTCCAGCACCTGCCCGGCGTTCCTGGTCGCCGCATCCATGGCGGTCATGCGAGCCGCATGCTCGGCTGCGGCCGACTCCAGCATCGCCACATACAACTGGGTCACAACCTGCTTGGGCAGGAGCAGCGCCAGCAACTCTTCCGGAGGCTGCTCGTAGTCATAGCCCGCTCCCGAAACCGCGGTCGTCTCGGACGGCAGCACGGGCAGGAGCCGCTTCAAGACCACTTCCTGCTGCAATACACTTCGAAAACTGTTGTTCAGGACCCAGACTTCGTCCACGTCCCCGGCCCGAAAACGTTCCATGGAGCGCTCGGCGATCTCCCGGGCCGTGTCGTACTCGACTCTGGCGAAGACCTGCTCCCACGATCCGCTGATCGGGTGGCCCCTGTGCCGGAAGTACTCCGAAGCCTTCCGCCCGAGCAACTCGAGTTCGACGTGTTTCGCGGGCTGACCGTCCAGGAACTGCCGCGCCGCCTTGAAGACATTGCTGTTGAACGACCCGCACAGGCCCTTTTCACCCGCAAGCAACAGAAGCTGGCTGGTGCGGCACTCACGGCGCTCCAGCAGCGGATGGTCCAGACGTTGCTCCTCGCCCGCGGATTGCGCGAGCACACTACCGATCATCTCCTCGAGCAGTACGGAATAAGGGCGGGAGTTGACGACGGCATGCTGCGCCCTCCGCAGCTTGGCCGCCGAGACCATCTTCATTGCCTTGGTGATCTGCTGCGTATTCTTGACGGACTTGATCCTCCGTCGCAGGTCAATCAGGGATGGCATGTCTAGCTGGCCTTGGCCATCGTATGGACGGCAGCGAAGCGCTCCTTGAAGGCCTTGATCGCATCTTCCAGTGCGGCCGTCGTGTCCTCGTCAAGCTTCTGCCGATCCCGGATGAGGGCCAGGGCGCCGTTCCGCTGCGCGTCCAGATACTCGAACAGGCCGGATTCGAACTCGGCAATCAGGGACAACTCGACATCGTCCAGGAATCCCTTGGTACCGGCATAGATGATCGCGATCTGCTTCTCGACCGGAATCGGGGCGTACTGCTTCTGCTTCAGCACCTCGACCAGACGGTCGCCGCGGTGCAGTTGCTGCTGGGACGCCTTGTCCAGATCCGATCCGAACTGAGCGAACGCAGCAAGGGCCCGGTATTGCGCCAGGTCCAGGCGCAAGGTTCCCGCAACCGACTTCATGGCCTTTGTCTGGGCGTTGCCACCGACGCGGCTGACGGAGATGCCAACGTCGACCGCCGGACGGACATTGGCGTTGAACAAGTCTGCCTGCAGGTAAATCTGGCCGTCCGTGATGGAAATGACGTTGGTAGGAATGTACGCCGAGACGTCACCGGCCTGCGTCTCGATAAAAGGAAGGGCGGTCAGGGAACCGCCACCGAGTGCCTCGTTCAGCTTGGCGGCCCGCTCCAGAAGCCGCGAGTGAAGGTAGAACACATCACCCGGGTACGCCTCGCGACCGGGTGGACGGCGCAGCAGGAGCGAAATCTCGCGATAGGCGGCGGCATGCTTCGAAAGGTCATCGTAGATGCAGAGTGCATGTCGCTTGGTGTCGCGAAAATACTCGCCGATAGCAGCCCCGGCGAATGGCACCAGAAACTGCATCGGTGCCGGATCGGACGCCGACGCAACCACGACGATCGAATACTCCATCGCGCCGTTCTGTTCAAGCGTCTTGATGACCTGGGCGACTGTGGACCGCTTTTGCCCGATGGCGACGTAAATGCAGATCACATCTCCGTTCTTCTGGTTCAGGACGGTGTCGATCGCGACCGCCGTCTTGCCTGTCTGCCGGTCTCCGATGATGAGCTCGCGCTGTCCGCGACCGATCGGGATCATCGAATCGATCGCCTTGAGGCCCGTTTGCAGCGGCTGCTTGACGGGCTCGCGATCAATGACCCCCGGCGCGATGCGCTCCACCGGGTTGCGCTGCACCGCGTCGATGGGACCCTTGCCATCCAGCGGCTGCCCCAGTGCGTCGACGACACGTCCCAGCAGGCCGTCGCCGACAGGAATGGACATGATCTGGCCTGTCCGGCGGACCTGGTCGCCCTCCTTGAGGGTGGTGTAATCCCCGAGCAGGACGGCCCCGACCTGATCCTCCTCGAGATTCATGGCGATACCGGAGATTCCGCCCGGGAAGTCCAGCATCTCTCCGGCCATGACCCGCTCCAGCCCGTGCAGGCGCGCAATCCCGTCGCCGAGCGAGATGATGGAACCCACTTCAGCGACCTCGACGGCCGCCTCGTAGTTCTGGATCCGATCGCGGAGCAGTTGCGAAATTTCTCCGGCATTCATGTGAGCCATTCGGTTTCGACTCCTTTCCAACTGAGGGGCTACGCGCTCGCGGAGCCCAGGTCTGACGCGAGCGCGACCAGCGCACTGCGGAGCGAGCCGTCGTACAATACCGATCCCACTTGGACGGAACTCCCTCCCAGGAGACTCGGGTCGATCACATAGGTGGCGCGAACGTTCTTCCCGGTCAATTCCCGGAAGCGGTTCTCTATCGCGGCCTTCTGGTCGTCGCCAGGGTCGTCGGCAAAACGCACTTCGACCTCCACCCTGTTGCGCAGCCGGTCCAGCCAGGTTCGGAAACTCGTCAAAAGCAGCGAGAACTGTCCGATCCGATGGTTGTCAACGACCACCCACAGAAAATTTCGGATGATCGGGTCGAGCCCGACCCTCTCGCCAACTTCGGCGATCAGATCCCGCTTGGTGCGAGGCGAGACGGCAGGCGTCCGCAGGACATTATCCAGTTCGGCGGACGCTGCGAGCAGGGCCCCGAACGATTCCAGTTGCGCCAGTGCGTATTCCGGCTCCAGCGACGAACCGGGTTGCAGCAGAACGTCCGCCAAGGCAGAGACGTAGCGGTTGGCAACTGCTTGAGTCATAGGCGCCGAATGCACGGGTGCGGGCCGAATCGGTCACTGAGGGCCGTGCTGGCTTGCGGAGAGGGCACCATCGCGGGAAGCACCGACAGCGTCCTTAACCTCTTACGCTACCATACACCGGCTGGCCGGTCGCAGCAGGCCGCACAGGCGCTCGCGCGATGCAACCGTGGAATCGCTGCATTCCCGATCCGCAACCAGCAGGTCCGGCAGGCGGAAGCCAGTGGCAAGGGTGGGACGGTCGGACGCGAAGCCGGCAGCTAGCACCCGGCCCCGAACTGACGGCGAGCGGCGGGCTGACGGGGAACCGGCCCGATGCCCGTCCGGCGGTGACCTTCGATCCTGCTATCTTTGAGGCGCGGGACGCCAAGCCGGAGATCCGAATGCCAAAGAGTACCCTGCGAGCTGACGCAACGATCGGCTTCCCTGTCACACCCTGGAACAAGGACCTGGAGCTCGACGAGCCGGCCCTGCGCACCCATGCCCGGCACATGGCCAACACTGGACTGGACGCACTTTGCTTTTGCGGCAGCAACGGCGAACAGCACGGACTCGATGCCGCCGACTACCAGAGGGTCTGCGACATCGCCGGAGAGGTGGCCGACGAGCACACCTATCTCATTGTGGGTGTTGGCCAGAGTTGGAAGACCGCCCGCTGGCAAGCGGAGGTGGCCCGCCGGGCGGGGGCAAGCGCCGTCCTTTGCATCGCCCCCTATGCGGGGGACGCGGGCGAGGCCGGCCTGGCCGAGTATTACAGGGCTGTGGCGGATGCCGCCGGGACCAGTGTCATTCTCTATCAGACCCGGTGGAGCGGAGTCCTGCCACTCTCCCTGCTGGAGCGGCTTGCCTCTGTCGACAACATCCAGATGGTGAAAGACGAGAACGGCAACCTGTCGCACTATATGAGTGTCCGCACGCATTTCGGGGACCGTTTCCGGTGGATCAACGGCATGGCCGAGCCCTTCGTACCCAGTTACTGGAATTTGGGAGTCCATACGTTCACCTCCGGTCTGGCCTGTTTCATGCCCCATGTCACGTTGCACATCCGGGAGTTGGCCCGGAAGGGTGATTTCGGGCAAATCAACGCGATCCTTGACGACTTGGTGCTGCCGATGTACGAGCTTCGCAACCGCCACCCCGGCTACAAGGTCTCGATGATCAAGGCCGCCATGGAACTCGCGGGATTCGACGCAGGAGCCGTGCGTCCCCCGCTCATCGAAATGAACCCGGTGGACCGGAAGGACCTGTCCGCGCTGATGGCCCGCCACAACCTGCTCGCCGGCGGCAACGCCCCCCGATGAGACTGATTCTGAACCGACTGGCCTCGGGCAAGGGATGCCTTCCCCTGCTTCTGGCCCTGCTCGCGGGCTGGCCGACCGGTGCCTTCGGCCAGCCCGCGCCGCAATCCCCGTCTGCAACGAAGGGGCAGCGACAGATCGCGCCGGTGATGAGCTACCGCGGGGCGGACTGGCTGACCCGGCCGGAGCGGAAGCGCGAGGAGCATCCAGATCGCCTGGTCGATGCTCTGGAAATCCCGAAGGGCTCCACCGTGGTCGACCTCGGTGCCGGCGTGGGCTACTTTACCTGGCGGCTGGCCCAGCGGGTTGGTCCGCACGGGACAGTGGTCGCGACCGACGTCCAGCCAGAGATGCTCGACATGCTCCGGGAGAACATGCGCAGGATGGGCATCGAGAACGTCGAGCCGGTCCTGGCTACGCAGGCGGATCCGAGACTCCCGACGGACGGCGCGACCGAACTCGTTCTGCTGGTCGATGTCTACCATGAACTGGCCTATCCGGCCGAGACCATGCGCCACGTGCTGCGCTCCCTGAGGCCTGGCGGCCGGCTGGTACTCGTGGAATACCGCAAGGAGGATCCTTCCATCCCGATTCACCCCCTCCACAAGATGTCGGTAGCGGAGGTTCGAGGTGAGGTCGAACCTCTGGGATTCGAGTTCGTGACCGTCATGGGTTTCTTGCCGCGGCAGCACATTATCGTATTCAGGCGTCCGGAGGGGCCGCCGCAGATGGTCGCCCCGCCGAGCCAGCGAACCCGCTAGCCGGCCAGGAGCTTGGCGAACGGCCTCTTCCGCATGACCGAAGCCAGATCGGGATCCCGTTGCGCCTGTTCGCGGATACTCTCATCGAGTGCGATCGCCTTCTTCAACGGAGCCACGGCCGAAGCCGGTGTCCCGGCAAGAATCTTCGCGACCGCTTTCAGGTAGTGGACTTGAGCTGCGTCGGCGTCGGCGGCCAGGGCCTGGTTGCAAACCCGGACTGCATCGCCGAACCGCCCCTCGTTGAGGAGGATCACTGCGTAGTTGTAACGGTCCTCGAGAGTGTCGAGCTTGGGATGCTTCCTGGCCATGCGCTGGTTGCAGATTTCGATATAGATTCGCGCCCGGTGGGCGAGGCTCGCGTTCGGGCCTGCCTGGACCTTCTCCAGGATCCGCCGGGCCATTCCGAACTTGCTCTCCCGGAACAGTTCCGCCGCCCTGTTGAACAATTCCGACTGGCGGGCCTCCGCAGCCCGCTCGCGGACCCGCGAGCCCGCTCCCCCGCCCCGGCCGTCGCGGAGCTTGGGCTCCGCGCTCCGACGTTCGTTTCCCTTCTCAACAGGAACGACAGACTGCTCGGTCGGCATGGCTTCTCCCTGCGACCGGTCGCCAATCGTCTGGAGGAACCTCGATTCGGGATTGGCTGCCGGTGCGCCTTGGCGTGCGAAGGTATAGCAAATCCCGGAGGCAACGGCAAGCTTGCGCCAGCATTGCACTATATATAGTATCTATATCCCAATATTACGCTATATTCGGACCCAAGCCAGTCTGAGCCCGACTGCTATCGCGAGTGGACGTCCTCCACCGGGCCGGGTCCTGCGGCAATGGTAGACTCCAGCGCGTGCTGTCTGTCTGTGGCCAACCCGACTCGCTAGCCGACGTGCAAAGGGAAGTTGTGCAGTGCGTGGCTTGCCCGCGGCTTCTCGCCCACTGCAGGCATGTCGCTTCCCTGAAACGTCGGGCCTATCGAGACTGGACCTACTGGGGCCGTCCGGTCCCCTCGTTCGGCGACCCGAGAGCCCGCCTGCTGCTGGTCGGCCTGGCTCCCGGTGCCCACGGGGCCAACCGTACCGGGCGGATGTTCACGGGCGACAGTTCGGGCAACTTTCTCTACGAGGCCCTGTACGAGACCGGCTTCGCATCGCAGGCGGTCTCGAACTCGAGGAACGACGGTCTGGAGCTGCGAGACTGCTACATCACGGCTGCCGTCCGCTGCGCGCCACCGCAGAATCGGCCTGCGCGGGACGAGTTCGTGAACTGCAGAGGCTACCTGGAACGGGAACTCCGACAACTCACGCGCCTCCGTGTGGTCGTCGTGCTGGGGCGGTTGGCGCACGATGCTTATCTGGCCGTGCTGGATAGCAGGGGAGCCGGCCTTCGCAAGAAGGACAGGCTGTTCGCCTATGGAGCGTGCTATCGTGGAGCGGATCCGGAAGCGACGCTGCTATGCAGCTACCACCCGAGCCAACAGAACACGAGGACTGGCAGGCTCACGAAACCGATGATGATTGAGGTTCTGGAACGGGCGAAAACGGTCCTAGCTGGCCGCTAGCCCCCCAGCCGGGGCCGATTCCGCAAAAAAAATAAAATTTTTCCGGAGGTGCAACCACTTCCCGGTGGTTTACATCTATACTATTCAAGTTAGGGCAACCAAACTTGGTGAGCAGCTGCTCCATCCCCAGGGGCGGCTGAGTGTTAACAGCTGACGCTTACCAGAGATCGGCCACAAGGAGACAAGGAAAATGTTACATCAGGACAAGGATGAAGTGCGCCAGCGACTGCTGGCGAAGCTTGAGGACGTAACCCGGAGAGACAACCGGGACGAGTTGGTTCGCGAGCGCTGCAATGATCCGATGGATCAGATGCAGAACCGTTTCGAGATGGATCTGACCATCAGTGTGATCAACAACGACTGGGAGATTCGCAAGGGCGTTGAGACGGCCCTCAAGCTGCTCGACGAGGACGAGTACGGAATCTGCCAGGACTGCGGATCCGAGATCAATCCGAAGCGGCTCGAGGCGATTCCGTGGACCACCCTGTGCGTCTACTGCCAGGACGAGTACGACTGCTCTGGCGTGGCGGCGGGGCCGGCAAGCTACCGCCGCGCCGCATAAGACACCCGTCTGCCGCTTGACCGAAGTGGCCCGCGGTTCGGCCTCCCGATGGCCTGAGTCACACGGCGTGACGGGGTACGTGTATGTCGACGACCACTCCGAAGCCGTTGTCCGCCGGAGATTCGAGCGGTGCCGAACATGTAGCGGTTGTCCGTGAGGAACGCGACCCGCCTTGCAGAGACGGGTCGCACTCCGGACCAAACCGCAGGCATCGAGGTCCCTAGCTTCTGGTCGTACGCGACGAGTTCTGTCGAGATGTCAATCACTCGAAGGTGTTGCTCGTCGAGATCTCCTTCAGGTGCAGTTGCGCCGGCCCACGTCGGGTTCCACACCGAAGGCTCGTCAAACGGCAGTTCGCCATTGGAGCGGGCCCTACCGCCGGTACGACAATCCGGTGCGGTAGGGGTCGAGGACCTAGTTGCGCAGATGTTATCGGATGTCTGGCGGGACCGGTGCTAGTGTTCACCATCAGAAATGTGTTGACACCGAATCGAGGTTCTGGTATCGTCGTTGCAGCCTCGGAATGCAGTGATGGCAAATTAACATACGCGAGTATTCCCCCAAGTTTCGGACCCGCAACGCTAGGAACTGAAACGCTGGCTACGACGACAGAAGACCTCGCAGACGCGGATCATCCTCCAGTCGGCCCAGGTCCACAGTGATCAGCGAGTCGCAGACAGCTTGTCTACCACCCGCACCACGGTCGGAAAATGGCGGCAGCCACGCTACCACCTGCACTTCACGCCGACCAGTGCCTCGTGGTTGAATCAGGTGGAGCGTTGGTTTGCCGAGATCACGCGGCGGCGGATTCGGCGCGCAACGTTTCGCAGCACTCAGGCGCTGGAAGCGGCCATCAGGGAGTACTTGCAGGTCTATAACGAAGACCCCCAACCCTTTATCTGGACCAAGAGCGCCGACGATAACCTGAAGTCACTGAAATCTTACCGTGAAGGAATTTCTGGCGGTGTACACTAGTTCCGCTGGAGTCGGCTGTCGCTTCGGCATGACGAGACTTTCTAGAAAATCTGGCAGGAAACTGGATCCGGCTCCCTTATACGTCAACAACTCCCGGCAGATCAATCCCCGTTTTCTCCTCTGTTCCAGACGCTCCACGCCGAGGTGCCGCTGGCCGCCACTAGCGACTGCCGAGTCTGAGACAATGGACGCCACTGGGCGATGCGTCTCGAAGAACTCCAACCCGGCTGCGCTGTACACGGCGTAAGTCCTAACACACTGATCACCGTGGTCGCGGTGGAATGGTTCGGTTCGGAGGCACTTGAGCTAACGTATAAGACACCGGCTGGCACTGTATCGAACGAGTTACTCTACCGCGCTGACGAGGCTCGACTGGACATCGCAACCCAGGGAAGGGCTTGGAGCTTCGACGGCGATGGAGGTTTGTTCCGATTGGTGTCAGAAGCCCAGCGCATCCGTCTCGCCCACCTCTTCGACCCGGTTCTGGCTGTCCACACATCGGTCGTCGAGCCGCTGCCACATCAGATCACCGCCGTCTACGAGGCGATGCTACCGCGACAGCCGTTGCGCTTCCTACTTGCCGACGACCCGGGCGCTGGCAAGACCATCATGGCAGGTCTGCTAATCAAGGAGCTAATCGCTCGCGGCGATGTGGCGCGTTGTCTGATCGTCTGCCCGGGCAGCCTTGTCGAGCAGTGGCAAGAGGAGCTGGCCCAGCGGTTCCAGCTTCACTTCAAGATCCCGACCAACGACGAGCTCGCAGCCGCACCCACCGGGAACTGGTTCCTTGAGACCAATTTGGTAATCGGCCGACTGGACAAGCTGTCACGAGACGAGGACGTGCAGAAGAAGCTCCAAGCGCCCGATGCGGGCTGGGACTTAGTGGTTTGCGACGAGGCGCACAAGCTGTCTGCCACCTTCTTCGGCGGCGAAGTCAAATACACGAAGCGGTACCGTTTGGCACAACTCCTGTCCGGCCTAACTCGCCACCTCCTACTGATGACGGCGACCCCGCACAACGGTAAGGAAGAGGACTTCCAACTATTCCTCGCACTGCTCGACGGCGACCGCTTCGAGGGCCGCTTCCGTGATGGCGTTCATGTGGCGGACGTCTCGGACCTAATGCGGCGCATGGTAAAGGAGCGGCTGCTCAAGTTCGACGGCAAGCCATTGTTCCCAGAGAGAAAGGCCTACACAGTGCCGTACAAGCTGTCTGGCGAGGAGGCCAAACTCTATGCGGCTGTTACCGACTATGTGCGCGAGGAGTTCAACCGGGCGGACGCCCTAGCCAACGCTAAGCGGGCAGGTGCAGTCGGATTCGCGCTGACAATCCTCCAGCGGCGGCTCGCATCGTCACCGGAGGCGATCTATCAGTCGTTGTTGCGGCGGCGTGAGCGGTTAGACAGTCGATTGCGCGAGTTGGAGATACTCCACCGGGCCGGGCAGCTATCCCAAGCCACAGCGCTGACGGCCCCCGAACTAGACCCTGACGAGATTGACGAGTTCGAGGACGCGCCGGAGCAGGAAGTCGAAGACGCTGAAACTCACGTCCTTGATCAGGCGACCGCCGCACGGTCAATTGCGGAACTGAAGGCAGAGATCGAGACTCTCAGGAACCTAGAAGGCATCGCCCGGAACGTCCGCCGCACCGGACAGGACACCAAGTGGCACGGGTTGGCGAACCTACTCGACACGATCTTCTCAACAACCAACATGGATGGCCACGCCGAAGAATCAGCGCTTCCGCCTAGCGACCGTCAGACTTCGCGTCCAAGTGTCTCGCCGCACAAAAAGCTCGTACTCTTCACCGAGCATCGCGACACCTTGCAGTATTTGCATGAGCGCATCACAACGAGGCTCGGACGCAAGAGCTCGGTTGTCGTTATCCACGGCGGCATTGGTCGCGAGAAACGGCTGGCGGTACAAGAAGCGTTCCGGCACGATCCCCAAGTGCAGGTGCTCCTAGCGACTGACGCCGCAGGCGAGGGTATCAACCTCCAGTGTGCCCACCTGATGGTTAACTACGACTTGCCTTGGAACCCGAACCGGCTGGAGCAACGCTTCGGTCGCATTCACCGAATCGGACAGACCGACGTCTGCCACCTGTGGAATCTGGTCGCCGCCGACACGCGCGAGGGCGATGTTTACCGTCGGCTGCTGGAGAAGCTGGACCAAGCTCGGCAGGCTCTGGGGGGACAGGTGTTCGACGTACTCGGAAAACTGGAGTTCGAGGGGCGTCCGCTGAAGGACCTACTGCTCAGGGCCATCCGCTACGGTGAACGGCCGGATGTGCGTACACGACTCGACACCGCCGTCGACCAAGCGCTCGACCGGGGCGCCTTAAGGAATCTGCTGGAGGAGGGGCAACTCGCCCGCAACACGATGGACTCCACATGCGTACAGGGCGTCCGAGCGGATATGGAACGGGCGGCCGCACGCCGTCTGCAACCCCACTACATCGAGTCGTTTTTTCGGGAGGCGTTCCAGCGACTCGGCGGTTCGATGCGGGAGCGGGAGGCGCGTCGCTACGAGGTAACGCACGTACCGGCATCAATCCGGGGCCGCGACCGAGCCATCGGCGTCGGCCCCCCCGTGTTACCGCGCTATGAGCGAATCACGTTCGAGAAACGGCTGGTTGCGCCGCCAGGACAGGCCCGGGCGGCCTTCGCCTGTCCTGGCCATCCTCTGCTCGACGCCGTCATCGACCTTACGCTGGAACGTCACCGCGGTCTGCTTAAGCGCGGCGCGGTCCTTGTCGATGATCGCGACGACGGTACAGATCCCCGCATTCTCTTCTCTATCGAGCACACACTACAGGACGGCAGCACTACCGATTCGGGTGAGCGACGGGTGATTTCGAAACGAATGCTCTACGTGGAAATCGACGCCAAGGACGTCTCGCGCCATCTGCACTACGCACCCTACCTCGACTACCGGCCCCTAGCCACTGACGAGCCCACCGTAGACTCGATTCTTAGACGAGCCGAGTGCGCGTGGATCCAGCGCGACCTGGAATCAAGGGCGGAGGCTTACGCTGTCGCCCACCTCGTTCCGGAACACCTCGGGCAAGTTCGTGACGATCGGCTTGCGCTGATCAGAAAGACCAAATCGGCAGTCAAGGACCGCCTTACCAAGGAGATATCCTACTGGGACCACCGTGCAGAGCAACTCAAGCTCGACGAATCGGCGGGCAAGAAGGGGGCTCGGCTGAACTCAGGCGAGGCACGCCGACGGGCAGATGCCTTGCAGATTCGGCTCCAGACACGGATGGATTCATTGGAACGAGGTTCCCAAGTATCGGCGCGGCCGCCGGTAGTGCTCAGCGGGCTGCTCGTCGTGCCCCGCGGCTTGGTCGACCGGATGACTGGACGCCCGGCCGGGGCCGCCAGCAAAGACACCCAACTGGCGGCCGCGCGAGCGCGCAATATTGTAATGAAAGCCGAGCGCAGTCTCGGATTCCATCCGACTGACCGGGAGTTCGAGAAGCTAGGCTACGACATCGAAAGCCGGGTTCCCTCCACTGGCAGGCTCCGGTTCATTGAGGTCAAGGGGCGACGGAGTGATGCTCAGACCATCACGGTCACTCGCAACGAGATTCTATACTCGCTGAACAAGCCGGACGACTTCATACTTGCGATAGTGGAGTTCCGTGACGACGACACACACCGCATTCACTATGTCCGTCGGCCGTTCCAGCGCGAACCAGACTTCGACGCGGCGAGCGTCAACTATAGGCTGAAGGATCTGCTCGCCAAGGCCGAGGCACCGCAGTAGAAGCAGAATCAAGTGCAGATAGGGATTTCGAATCGATGGGGCACGTGGGGGACCTGAGATGCCCGGGCGAGCAGGCCTCACAGCACTACGGCGGGGATTCCACTCGCGCCAGCAGCGCACTGGCCCTTGGACCAATGCCTCCATCTGATTCAGATCCTGCATGCGCGACGTCAACAGCACGCTGCGCAGGGTGGCGAAGTGCTACACAAACAGAACATTACTGCTGTTACATGTTTCCCCATCAGAAAGTCAAGTGCAGGGCATCCCGGCCAGCCCGCTGAGCGGTTTCCGTGCAACCATCCCTCCTCCGTCCCTCTCTGCGACGCCCACCACCTCAGTAGGGGTGGGGATGTCTAGGAAGTTACGATGTAACTGCCCAGGTACTTTGGGTCCCGGAGAAGGATCAGCAGGGGGAGGGGCGCTTGACTTATGGGCGGAGAAGGCGTAGGATGAAGTCCTTTCCGGAAGTCGAGGCCGTAGCGAGCCAGCCGCAGCCTCAGGCCAAGCCGGAGCCGAGGCCGGGTCATGCAGGGGCAGCGCACCAAGAGCAAGTCCCGACTGCTGCACTGGCAGGCGGAGAGGACTCGTCTGCAGGCCAAGCTCGGTCAGTTGCAAGCCGAAGTCACCCGCTTGCAGGCGAAGGACGCCCAGTGGCAGGCGAAAGAAGGCGAGTGGCAAGCCGAGCGAAAGCAGTGGCAAGCGAAAGAAGCCGAGTGGCAGGCCGAGCGAATGCAGTGGACGCAGCAGTTGGAGGCCGCGCAGGAGGAAGGGCAGCAGTCGCGGCGGAGCTTGGGCCTGAGCAGCAGCAACAGCGGGAAACCCCCGTCGAGCGATGGGCTGGCGAAACCGCCGGCCAGCCAGCGGACCCGCAGCCAGCGGCGGCGCACCGGCCGGCGCAGCGGGGGTCAGAAAGGGCACCGGGGCACGACGCTGCACCAGACGGACAACCCGGACCGGATTCAGGAGCACTTTCCGCAAGCCTGCGGCCGGTGCGGCAAAGCCCTGAGGCGGGCGGATGTGGACGGGGAGGCGAAGCGGCGGCAGGTCTTTGATCTCCCGGAACCCAAGCCGGAAGTGACCGAGCATCGGGCGTTGGCCTGTCGCTGCCGGCGCTGCGGGCTCTCGACCCGGGCCGCCTTTCCGGAGGACGTGACGGCCCCGGTGCAGTACGGGCCGCGCCTGGCGGCCACGGCGATCTACTTGCAGAACGCCCACTTCGTGCCCGAGGAGCGGCTGACCCAGCTCCTGCGGGACCTGTGCGGTGTGAGCCTGTGCCCCGGCACCCTGAACAACCTGCGCCGCCGGGCGGCCGAGGCCTGGGAGCCCTTCGTCGAGCGGATCCGGGAGCACCTCATCGGTTGCCCCGGGGTGAAGCACCTCGACGAGACCGGTTTCCGGGTGGCGGGACGGGGACAGTGGCTGCATGGACTGAGCAATCAGCTGCTGACCTACTACCGCATCAGTGAGAAGCGGGGCGGGGTGTTGGCGGGGCTGCGAGGGATCTTGGTGCACGATCACTGGGCTCCCTACTTCCAAGTGCCGGATGTGCTGCACGCACTGTGCAACGCCCATCATTTGCGCGAGTTAGAGGCCCTGGTGAAGATCGACGGGGAAGCCTGGGCCGGGCGGATGCAGCGTTTTCTGCGGGCGGCCAAGCGGGTGGCGGAGTGGGCCCGCAAACGGGGCGGGGTGGTGCCGCCCCAGCTGTTGGAGCGGATGGAGAGCCGCTATGACGAGTTGGTGCAGGAGGCCCTGGACTATCACAGCGGGCTGCCGCCGTTGCCGACCGGCCGGCGGGGCCGCCCGAAACGTCGGCCCGGCCATAATCTGGCCTTGCGGCTGGAACGGAGACGCGCCTGGGTGTTGCATTTCCTGTTCGATTTGAGTGTGCCGTTCACGAACAACTTGGGGGAGCGGGACTTGCGCAGGATGAAGCTGCTGATGAAGATCTCGGGAGGGTTCCGTTCGCTGCAAGGGGCGCGGGAGTTCGTCACGCTGCGCAGTGTGCTGTCGACGGCGCGCAAGCAGGGGCTGAAGCCGATCGAGACCCTGCTCGAGGGGCCGGCGGCCCTGCTTGCGCGAGTGGGCTTGGCCCCGAGCCTCCCGCCCAGCGGGCAGTAGACGGCCTGCGACGGCAGCCGGTCTCCGCCACGCGCCGCACGGTGCGCACGTCACAACACAAGCCCTGCTAAAAATGCGACCTCAGGCCGAGAACCTGGGTAGTTAGTGTCTGCCCGAAAACCCTAGAAATCTTTTGATATCAGTGGTATAATAGTGATTTGACGGCCCCAAGAAAGCGGTTTTCAGGCGCTTGGGGGCTGAATCGGGCCAGAAACGGCCCATCTTCAGAGGACGGGAAAATCCTGATGCGCGAAATTCACCAACGACAACTGCAGATCGGTCAGGTGTCGATCGAGAAGATGGAGATCGAACTCGATTGTCGCGACGACACGACGGCCGTCCTGCGCGGGTTGCAGCATCTGTTCTGTACGCCGGCGGTCTACACGCAGGTGATGGGCCTGCTGGAGAAGCACTTGCTGGCCCACGTCAAGCGGGGGGTCGGACGACCGGGGCTGGACCTGTGGCAGATTCTGGTGCTGGGGCTGCTCAAGGAGGGTCTCAACCTGGACTTCGACCGGCTCCGCAACCTGGCCAATCACCACGACCAGGTGCGCCAGATGCTGGGCCACGGCGTGTTCGACGAGACCCGCTACAAGCATCAGCGCCTGCTCGACAATGTCTCCCTGCTGACGCCGGAGTTGCTGGCCGCGATCAACAAGGTTCTGGTGCAGGAGGGCCACACGGTGCTGGAGCACAGCGCGGGTGAGGCCTTGCGCGGACGGTGTGACTCGTTCGTGGCCGAGACCGACGTGCACTATCCGACCGACGTCTCGCTGTTGTGGGATGCGATGCGATGTTTGCTGAAGTGTCTGGGGCGGCAGGCCGGTCCGCACGGCGTGACGGGCTGGCGGCAGTGGCAGAAGCAGGCCCGCAAGGTGCGCTCACTGTTCCATGCGGTGCGGCAGACGCGCCGGGCCACGCGTCCCCGGGTGGTGGCCTATCTGCGCACCTGCAAGGACTTGGTCAGCCGCGCCAAAAGCAGTCTGAAGGCCTTGGAGGAGGCAGGAATGAAGAAGTCCAGGATCCAGCAAATCAAGGACTTGATTGCCCATGCAGAGCGTCAGATCGACCAGTCCGAGCGGCGGCTGCTGGAAGGCGAGAAGATTCCGCAGGAGGAGAAGGTGTTCTCGATCTTTGAGCCGCACACGCGCTGGATCTCGAAGGGCAAGGCCGGCTGTCCGGTGGAGCTGGGAGTGCCGGTCTGCGTGGTCGAGGACCAGCACCAGTTTCTGCTGCACCACAAGGTGCTGTGGGAAGGCGGCGACGTGGACATCGCGGAGCCGATTATCGAGGAGACGCAGGAGCTGTTCCCGGACTTGCGGGCGTGCAGTTTTGACCGCAACTTTCACAGTCCGGAGAATCGGATCAAGCTGGACAAGCTGCTGGATCTGAATGCGCTACCGGCGAAGGGCAAGTTGAGCGCGGCCCAGCGGGAGCGGGAGGCCGAGGAGTCGTTTCGGAAGGCGCGGCGGCAGCACTCGGCGGTGGAGGCGGCGATCAATCATCTGGAGCATCACGGACTGGACCGGGTGCGGACGATGGGCAAGGCAGGCTTCGAGCGCACCGTGGCGCTGGCGGTGTTGGGGGCCAACCTGCACCGCCTGGGACGGGTCCTGCTGCAAGCGGACCGCGAGGCTGCCCAGTGCAGCCTGGCGGCCTGAAGCGGTTTCGGGCCCCCCGCCGGGAGCCGGGCCACGGCCCGGCAGGGGGAGCTGTGTCTGATCGGCCAAAGCGGCGGTTGAGAGCCCTCAGAACGGCTGCAAATGCGGCCTTGAGGTGAAGTGACAGGCACTCAGACGGACCTAATCAGGCCTAATCCAACCATTTGTCATCGATATTGTTTTCACCTTCGAGCGAGACCTCGTGCCCAATAAGGGTTTTCTGGCAGACACTAGTTACGTTACGATAGACTTTTCGATACATGGCTATTAGCAATCACGAACGCGTCGGGAAGACGCTGGAGTTACTGAGAGAGGGGCTAGGACCTTTCGTCGAACGTGAGGTAACTCGCGTGATCGAGGCGGACCGGCTCCCCAGGGACACCCTACAGCGATTCGCCAACGATCCGCGGACCGGCGAACGGCCAGTAAGCGAGTGGGATGTCGCGGCACTCCTAAGACTTATGTGGGGGACTTGGAACGCTGTATTCGGCACGATCCTCGGACGAATAGAACGAAGCTACGTAAGCGAGCTGCGAGACCATCGAAACAAGTGGGCACATCAGGAACCGTTCTCCGGCGACAATGCAGAGCGTGCCCTCGACACAGCGAACCTACTACTTGCCGCGATTTCCGCACCGCAGGCAACCGGGGTCGCGAAGCTCAAGATGGAGTTGCGCCGCCTCCGCTTTGACGAGCAAGCTCGCGGGGAACGACGCCGTCAGGCTAGCCTCGCCATCGAGACAGCCGCCAACAGCACCTTGAAGCCGTGGCGAGAAGTAGCCATGCCCCACCAAGACGTAGCGAGCGGCCGGTACCAGCAGGCAGAGTTTGCGGCCGACCTCTGGCAGGCGCACCTAGGTGAAGGAACGTCCGAGTACGGGGATCCCGTCGAATTCTTCCGGCGGACTTACCTAACCGAGAGTCTCAAGGGAATGTTGGTGGGCGCGGTACAACGACTCAACGGTAAGGGCGGCGACCCGGTCGTGCAGCTGCAGACCAACTTCGGCGGAGGCAAGACCCACTCGATGCTCGCTCTGTACCACCTGTTCTCGGGTACGTCTCCAGGACAGATGATGGGGATTGACGCCGTGCTACGAGAAGCTGGTGCCACCCAACTGCCATCCGCGAGGCGCATTATCCTTGTCGGCAACAAGATTTCACCGGGCAACCCCGTGATCAAGGAAGACGGTACGCCCGTGCGAACTCTGTGGGGAGAGCTAGCTTGGCAACTGGGGGGCGCAGCGGGGTATGCCCGAGTGGCCGCGGACGACAAGCACGCGACCAGCCCTGGCGACACGCTTCGGCAACTCCTGGCCGAGCACGGCCCATGCTTAATCCTGATTGACGAGTGGGTGGCCTACGCTCGCCAACTCCACGACCAGAGTGATCTGCCGGCGGGAAGCTTTGAGACTCAATTCACCTTCGCCCAAGCACTCACCGAATCGGCCAAGGCCGTCGACAATTGCCTGCTCGTCATCAGCCTCCCGGCGTCAGACACGGCTAGCCAGTCACACACGCAGGCAGACGAGGTGGAGGTGGGCGGGCAGCGCGGCAGGGAGGCACTCCAACGGCTCCGCAACGTCATCGGACGTATCGAGTCGTCATGGCGGCCGGCCAGCGCGGAGGAGGGGTTCGAAATCGTCCGCCGACGCCTGTTCGAGCCGTTCACCGACCCGATGCAATTCAAGGATCGCGATGTGGTAGCTCGTGCGTTCGGCGACCTCTATCGTACCCAACACCAAGAGTTTCCGCCGGAGTGTCAAGATGGTGACTACGAGAACCGCCTTAAGGCCGCCTACCCAATCCATCCCGAGATATTCGACCGCCTCTACTCCGACTGGTCCACACTAGTAACCTTCCAGCGGACCCGTGGAGTCCTGCGATTGATGGCGGCCGTCATCCACAGCCTTTGGGGAAAAGGCGACCGCAGTCCGCTCATCCTGCCTGCAAGCCTATCTGTCGACGACCCGCAGGTGCTATCTGAGTTAACTCGGTACCTTTCCGACAACTGGGTACCGGTGATTGACAAGGATGTCGATGGTCCCAACGCACTGCCACATAGTCTCGACCAACAGATAACCAACCTCGGGAAGTTCTCGGCCTGCCGGCGTGTCGCTCGCACAGTCTATCTAGGGTCAGCGCCCGCGGCCGGGACAGCGCAGCGAGGCGTCGAGGATCGGCGCATAAAGCTTGGCTGTGTATTCCCCGGTGAGTCCCCCGCCCTCTACGGAGACGCTTTACGCCGACTGGCAGACAAAGCCACATACCTCTATCGGGATGGGCCCCGATACTGGTACGACACTCGACCAACCGTCACCAAGCTGGCGCAAGACCGGGCCGAGCAGTTCAGTCGCGACTCGGACCGGGTATCGCAAACAATTGGCGAGCGCTTGCGCACCGCATTCCACGAAACTGGTGGTTTCAGTCGTATCCATGTGGCACCACGCTCTGGACACGACGTCTCGGACGAACGGGAGACTCGTCTTGTAGTGCTCGGTATTGACCAGCCTTATCACCGCGAGTCGGGCTCTCCGGCACGAACGGCCGCTGGCGAAATCCTCGAATCCAGAGGGGCAGCGCCACGGATCTACCAGAACACGCTGGTGTTCCTGGCCGCAGACCAGTCGCGACTGCAAGATCTCTACGAAGCGGTTTGCTGGCAGCTCGCCTGGGAGTCAATTCTTGCGGAGCAGGAACCTCTTGATCTGTCGCCCCATCAGGTCCGGCAGGCGCAGACACAACAAGATGCGGCGGCGGCGGCGGTGACGGCGCGGCTGCCCGAGACCTACCAGTGGCTCCTCACCCCCGTGCAAGCGCCAACCACCAAAACCATCGAGTGGGAAGCTACGCGGCTCGCTGGACAGAGCGCACTGGCGACCCGCGTCGCACGCCGACTGAAGAGAGACGACCTTCTGGCTACCAGCTTCGCGGGCACTCGCCTCCGAATGGAGTTGGATCGCGTGCCTCTATGGCGGGGCAACCACGTGCCGATCCGGCAGGTCGTCGAGGACTTCGCGCGCTACATCTACCTCCCTCGCTTGCAGGATCCGACCGTGCTGCTACACGCCGTTGAAGACGGATTGAAGCTATTTTCATGGTCTGTCGAAAGCTTCGCATACGCAGACAGCTTCGACGAACCGACCGAACGGTATCGGGGGCTACGTGGAGGCGCGTCTGTCGATCTCGGAGACGTGGACTCGACTGGGCTATTGGTTAAGGCAGCTACAGCACTCCAGCAAATGGATGCGGAGTCAGGCCCTGAAGAGCCGCCAGAAGATCCCGAGCCCCCTGGACCCGAGCCCCCTAGGCCACCACCTGATGAAAAACCAACGCGCTTTCACGGGAGGGTCGCACTCGAAGTTACGCGAGTTGGGCGTGATGCGAGCCAGATCGCCGATGAGGTGATCACGCACGTCGCCGGACTCGAAGATGCTGACGTAGAAGTCACCTTGGAGATCGCTGCCAAAATTCCTCTTGGCGTGCCAGACCATGTCGTGCGAACCGTGACCGAAAACAGCCGTACGCTAAAGTTTAGTAGCCATGGCTTCGAACGGAAATAACCTGCCGGCGGGTTCACCCCGTGGACAGAGAGAGCACCGATAGGACTCGTCGAGATCTTGGGGTTCCAGGAAATCACCCGTGAGGATACAACACTCTTCTGCTGTGCGGCATCGGCGACGATGCGCCAAGGCATCAGACTTACCCTCGTTCAGGAGGAGGTCATCATCGTATGAAGCTGTCGCAGGGTTTGTCAGACAAAGGGTTAGTCAACTGCTGTCAAGTGGTTACGGGAACTGACTGTAACGACGACGGCAGAACACAGCGCAACAGGTTCCTGTGCTTGGCTAAATCGGAACCTTGCCGGACGGTCTCCCCAGTGGCTGCATTCAGCGAGCGAATGCGAAGACGGCGTACGTGAGGCTCTGATCAGTTGAAAGTGAGTACGCAATCAATCGACAGTCTATGCCTCTACCGCACTCAGCCGACTGAGGCTTGGCGGCTCGATCGTCGGTATCGGACATAGAACGACCCATGCGATACCGGACTGATGCCAGTTGGGTGGAATCCAATCACGACAGCGGGCTGCGAGCATCTTATGTGCGACAATTCCAACCGCACGTAACGCGTGTATACCGCCATGCCGGGCCCGATCGCGGCCTGGGCGAGGTCGACCGGGGCGATGTTGCCGGACTGCAGCAGGCGTAGCGCCTCGGGAAGTTCGGAGCGGAGCTCGGTGATAAACTCTCGGCGGGTCGCAGTCGGGGTGTCCTCCAGACGCCGGCGACAGACGAGCACGATGCTCGAGGCGAGGGCGTTCGTACCGATGCCAGTAGACCTTGAGCGCCGCTCTGTGCGCATGGGCCACGTGCCAGTAATCGCGAAGCCGGATCGGATCACGGCGTCAAGAAACGTCTCCCAGCCAGTGCTGGCCGTTCCCAACTCAACCGTCGTCTCCGATTGCTTGAATGCGTAGTAAATCGTCACTGGGACTTCAGGATGCGCTTGGTCCGCGAGGCGACCGACGGCTTGGGTCATACCATTGAGGAAGAATTTCTTGGCAGCATCCCTACCTCCATGGCGGTACGGCGTAGCCACCAACTCCTCGGTCTTGGGAACGGCTACTGTCGCGAACAGATCCGGGAACACGGGCTTCAGCGACTGACGGAGCCATACGTAGAAGAAGTCTGACAGGTCCGCATAGCCGATGTTGTCGTAGTAGGGTGGGTCTGTGGATATTATTCGGTCCACACTGACAGACTGAGCCTGTGCTTCGGCAAGTTGAGCACTTCCTTGAATACTTGTCGGCAAGCGTAGAATCACACGCTCAATCCAGTCCATGCAGGTCGTCTTCCAGTTGCCCGAAGCATCAGACAAAGGGTTCGCCTCAGCGAAGTCCCACACCATTGGAAGTGCCTGTCTCGTAAATGCGTGCGCCACGAACTCTCCACCGCATTGCCAGGTCGCGTTCGAGGTCCAATAGTCCGCCGCACGTGCGATTCCGCACCCCAAATACAGGCCGACAGCCTCGGCATAGGCAGTCGCACCCGTACCTCCGTTATGGAGGGGCTGCCCGTCGTCGGACATGCCCGCCAGCCCGGCATCAATGCGAACCAGCTCAATCGCCTCTCCGATCAGATCGGAGAATGTTGTCAGGGCAACGAGTTGACGCGGGGTAAACAAGTCGGCCCATCTAAAGAAGCCGTAGCCACGGCCGCTCACCAGATTCGTCGTATTCCGGTTCATTGTCTCGTCTGGCTTCCAACGAGGTTGTGCACGCTTGGCCACATCTTCGTCAACAGGAGCCGGAGTCAAATACACGCGACGTCCGTCGCCTTCCGCCACAACGGCTATCAGCAATGATCCCATCCGACCGGCCATGCTTTCTGTCTTGATGTAATTGGGCTGTATTGGAGCCCCTGACATAACGCACCGAAAATTCGCCCCCCGTGAGAGCTTTGTTCCGAACTTGGCAGAATTCGCGTCCGCTGGCGCGCCGACTTTCACCACAAACCGGTAGCTGTGACCCTCGATGACGGGCTCGACGTAGGCCTCCCTGCCCTTCTTGGTCGACAGCATGAACGTCGATGCGAGTGGCACATCCACATCGGCGAACGCCGGGTTGGGGCTTTTCACTGTTCGCACCCACAACCAAGCGATGACTCTCAGGTTGCGGTCTTCGTACGGCTTCAGGTCGGGACGTTCCCGCACCATTGCCGCCGTAACCTCGACCGACGGGTACAGATGCCCGATCCGCCTCTCCGCCTCGTCGCGCATCCACCGGCCGTAGTAGCGCACATCCTCGGCCAGACCCTGCCCCCCCCTCCACGCACCCTCCTTGATGATCTTCGTCTCGTCCCGGGGGTCGGGCCTTACCGGTGCCTGGCCCGCGAACTTCGGCGGAATCTCGATCATCGCCTTGTTGATCAACACAGCAACCGGGTTGAGGTCGCTGGCATGAGCCTCGAGACCCAGTCGTTGGGCTTCAAGCGGTAACGCTCCGCCACCCGCAAACGGGTCGTGAAAGGCGGGCAGCCTGCGCCGGTCGAAGATCTCCCCGGCGCGCGGATGGTCCGCGTTGGCAGTACAGGCGCGACACCAGCTCCGCCGGATCTCGGCCCGCGCCTGGTCAAGCACCGTCTCGTCGGTCGTGTTCTCCCACTTCACTAGCTCCCGGAGGATCCCGAACAACCGCTCTCGTTCCAACTCCGCCACGATATCCGCGAGTGCCTGTTGGTCGGACAATTCCTTCAGCGCACCCACCGGAGTACCGATTCGCCGCTTCTTGAGTTCACGCAAAGCGGCACGCTTCTTTCCCTTGTTCCGCAGCAGCTCGTCGACGTACTCTGACGGGTCATCAACCATCTGCGCGAAAATCACCGCACGCGCCACGGCCAGTGGCTTGCGCGACCACCACAGGTGCAACGTGGAGGGGTGCCCGTGTCTGACGGATTTTTCACGAGCGCCCGCCGCGTTGATCTCATCCAAGGGGAGTGCAACTTCGATCAGCTTCCTGCGCATGCTGGCTGTGGCCACCGGTAACTCCATAAGCTCAGTTGAGCGGGACTACAATTGTTGATGACTCGTCAATCCTGAACACCATCTTCACATCAGACACCATACCACTATGGAACCCGCAGTTAGCCATACGCCCTTCGAGATCGTCGCCGAGGAGGTGTTCTGCCGCTATGGCCACGCTTGGAAGCCGCGAACCGCCAAGGTTAATCGTTCGTACCTGCGCAATCAGATCTTGCCTTGGTTTAGCGGACATCCGATCGGGAGAATCACACGAAGTGATGTGCAACGTTGGTTCGCCAGCTTGAGGTCGACTCCCGCGGCGGCGAATCGTTCGCTACCGATCTTATCGGTGATCCTGCGTCAGGCGGAGATCTACGGTCACAGGCCGGACGACAGCAACCCGTGTGCTGGCCTGCGACGCTACAGGGAGCGCGGACGGGAGCGGTTTCTGACTGGAGACCAGTTTCAACAACTTGGCGCGGCCCTCGCAGCGCATGAGGCCGCAGCACCTTTGGGTGTTTCGGCGGTGCGCCTAATTGTACTGACCGGCTGTCGCCAGAGCGAGATCCGAACGCTGAAGTGGTCCGAGTATCGCGAAGGTCACCTGTACCTGCGCGACAGTAAGACAGGACCACGTACAGTATGGCTATCTTCGGCTGGTCGTGCAGTGCTCGACCGGATTCCACGCACTACAGATTGGACCTTTCCTGCACCAAGAGGTGATGGACCTATGCCAGTTGAGACCTTATATCGACAATGGCGAGTTATTCGCACGGCGGCGAACTTACATGGAGTTCGGCTTCACGATCTGAGACACAGCTACGCTAGCATCGCACTGCACAATGGCGAGTCGATAACCACCATTGGACGCCTACTCGGACATCGTGATTCGGCCACCACACTACGGTACACGCACTTTTCCACCACGATGGTGCGGGGTGCAGTAGAAGCCGTAGGAGCAGCTTTAGATGCACAGAGATAACCAGCCGACGTTCCGGGAGTTCGTAGCGGAAACTTGGAAGCCAGACTGCTATTTCCGCTGCAAGCGATCAACTCGACAGCGTATGGAAAGCCTCTTGAGGACGCAGTTACTTCCAACCTTCGGGGCCCAGAGACTCGACCGAATCTGCAGTACCATGGTAAACGAATGGTTCGACCGCTACAGCCGAATAGCCCCGGCTGGAGCAAACCGTGCCTTGGATGTCCTGACACAGATCTTCAACCATGCTATTGCGTGTGGCCAAGTTGACACCAATCCAACCCGTAGTGTGCGCCGCAACCGGCGTCCGAAACCAACTCGCTTCTTGTCACGGAGCGAAATCGATCGTCTGTACGCGGCGTTGGACGCGCATCGCGGAAGGGGCTCGGGCAAGCAACAGGCGGAAGTGATTCGCCTGCTGCTGTTAACTGGTTGTCGGAAGAGTGAGATCGTGCAACTTCGTTGGTCGGAAGTAGACGGTGATTGCCTGAGATTAATGGACAGCAAGACAGGACCACGAACAGTCCTCTTGAATGTTCAGGCTCGTGCCGTTATCGCCCGTCAGCCACGGACGGGCAGCGAGTGGGTGTTCCCCTCCTTGGCCGATTCGTCGCAATGCCGCTCAGGCGAACTGTCTTTGTGGAGGAAGGTTCGCCAGCAGGCAGGAATCGGGGAAGTGCGTTTGCACGATCTGCGACACACTTTCGCGAGTCACGCAGTGCTGCAGTCCGTACCCTTGCCTGTGGTTTCACGTCTACTCGGCCATTCTCGCACTCGAATGACGCTACGCTACGCGCACGTCAGCGACCAAGAGACCGAGGCGGCGGCCGAGCGGATCGGATGCGCTCTCGCCGTGCTCCTAGCCGAATCCTCACCTGCTCCGCCAGGGTCCGTGGCGAGTGGAGCGGCAGAATTAGCGGCTGCAACCTTGACACCAAGCTGTGCAGGTGAGACTCTAGTACAATCAATGGAAACTGTGAACTCCTTGGAACTCCGCCAGTCCCTTGACAAGGTGCTGGACCAGCTTGAACAGGATGGTAAGCCAATTCTGGTGTGCCGCTGGCAAGCCCCGGCTGCGGCCTTGGTGAGTCTAAAGGACTACCGTGAGCGGTTTCTGGAGCGAGCACAGGTGTGATGTGATTGCCCTGTTACAGTAGATCAAGGTAAGGTCACCGAGAATGGCAATGAACTTGGAGCGTTTGCTTGAATTGTGGTCATTTTCATCCTTGGTTCATTTTGCTATTGGGTGGTTCGCAACGGATGAGACACTAGTTGAAGAAGCTAGGTGGGTGCTGACTGAAATCGGGCATGAGCCGTTGGAGGTCGTCGTTCGGGATCCATTCGTGAACGATCTTTCACCAGTGTTGATTCATCTATCTGAGGGGCGTACACTAGTGGTGCAGAAAGCCTCAGAACTCGTTGATGAATTGGGCATTGCAAGCATTTGGAACGGGCATCAGTTGCTCGCGCCTGCAGCGGAATTTGCCAGTCTGTGGAGGTTCTTGGGGTACGACTTGGTGTACGCAGTTATTGCTGGGGTATCCGACGGCTTGTGGCTCACCTCTGATGTCCGCGCCGCACGTCGCATCCACCAGCCTGGCTTGGTCCGAGTGCTTGGAGCATGAGATTCCAGAGAGGGCAACAGTGAGTCAACACCGCAGGAAGCT
Organism: Bryobacterales bacterium; assembly: GCA_965205085.1. Classification (GTDB taxonomy): domain Bacteria; phylum Acidobacteriota; class Terriglobia; order Bryobacterales; family UBA6623; genus VXMF01. Next base: position 1,528,425 of record OZ242039.1, read on the forward strand.
GATCGAGGTAGCGTTACCGCTTGATAAAATAAACGCTGAATCAGCTAGGGAAAAGTCGATCCGCCATGGGCATCCTTCGACACTGCATCTGTGGTGGGCGCGACGTCCGCTGGCCGCAGCACGCGCCGTGATTTTCGCGCAGATGGTTGATGACCCGTCAGAGTACGTCGACGAGCTGCTGCGGAACAAGGGAAAGAAGCGTGCCGCTTTGCGTGAACTCAAGAAGCGGCGAATCGGTACTCCGGTGGGTGCGCTGAAGGAATTGTCCGACCAACAGGCACTCGCGGATATCGTGGCGGAGTTGGAACGAGAGCGGTTGTTCGGGATCCTCCGGGAGCTAGTGAAGTGGGAGAACACGACCGACGAGACGGTGCTTGACCAGGCGCGGGCCGAGATCCGGCGGAGCTGGTGTCGCGCCTGTACTGCCAACGCGGACCATCCGCGCGCCGGGGAGATCTTCGACCGGCGCAGGCTGCCCGCCTTTCACGACCCGTTTGCGGGTGGCGGAGCGTTACCGCTTGAAGCCCAACGACTGGGTCTCGAGGCTCATGCCAGCGACCTCAACCCGGTTGCTGTGTTGATCAACAAGGCGATGATCGAGATTCCGCCGAAGTTCGCGGGCCAGGCACCGGTAAGGCCCGACCCCCGGGACGAGACGAAGATCATCAAGGAGGGTGCGTGGAGGGGGGGGCAGGGTCTGGCCGAGGATGTGCGCTACTACGGCCGGTGGATGCGCGACGAGGCGGAGAGGCGGATCGGGCATCTGTACCCGTCGGTCGAGGTTACGGCGGCAATGGTGCGGGAACGTCCCGACCTGAAGCCGTACGAAGACCGCAACCTGAGAGTCATCGCTTGGTTGTGGGTGCGAACAGTGAAAAGCCCCAACCCGGCGTTCGCCGATGTGGATGTGCCACTCGCATCGACGTTCATGCTGTCGACCAAGAAGGGCAGGGAGGCCTACGTCGAGCCCGTCATCGAGGGTCACAGCTACCGGTTTGTGGTGAAAGTCGGCGCGCCAGCGGACGCGAGCACTACGAGGAGTGGAACTTCGGCCGGCAAGCGGCGTGCGTTCCGATGCCTGTTATCAAATGTTCCACTGCCCTACGTTCACATTCGAAGGGAGGGTAGATCTGGATGCTTGGGTGCGCGGTTGATGGCAATCGTGGCAGATGGGCACGGCAGAAGGATCTACCTTTCACCTTCAGAAGATCAAGCGGCTATCGCGTCCCAAGCAAACCCGACATGGAAACCAGATTGCGAAATGCCCCAAAAGCATCGAAACTTTCAAGGGCCCGCTTATGGGCTTGATAACATTGGCGATCTCTTCACCCCGCGTCAACTCGTTGCCCTGACAACATTCTCCGATCTGATCGGAGAGGCGATTGAGCTGGTTCGCATTGATGCCGGGCTGGCGGGCATGTCCGACGACGGGCAGCCCCTCCATAACGGAGGTACGGGTGCGACTGCCTATGCCGAGGCTGTCGGCCTGTATTTGGGGTTTGCTATATCTAAGATCGCGAACCTAGGTTCTTCCATTACGTCATGGATGAGCGACCGCGGTGCATTCCGCGAGACCTTTGCCAGACAGGCGATTCCAATGATGTGGGATTTCGCTGAAGCCAATCCGTTCGCTGGTGCTGGAGGTAGTCTGGAAACAGCCTTAGCGAAGGGAACTATGGTGATCGATGCACTCCCTGCGAGGTTCCGTAGTGCCAGTACTCAACAGGATGCTGCGAGTCATGCGATATCCAAGAGTACCATAGTATCCACGGACCCACCATACTATGATAACATCGGTTACGCTGACCTTTCTGACTTTTTCTACGTCTGGCTCCGGAGGGCTCTGAAACGAGTCTTCCCAGAACTATTCTCGACACTGGTCGTGCCGAAGGAGCAGGAACTCGTGGCCACGCGATACCGCCACGGGAGCAAGCAGGCCGCAGAGGGGTTCTTTCTCGATGGCATGACCAAGGCGCTCACAAACCTTGCAGGACAGGCACACCCCGGATTTCCGGTCACCATTTACTACGCCTTTAAGCAGTCCGAGAGGAGGAATGACGGTGGCGTCTCCAGTACTGGTTGGGAGACCTTCCTTGACGCGACGATCCGGGCCGGCTTCTCAATCACCGGTACGTGGCCGATGCGAACCGAGAGTCCGGGAAGAATCGTGGCGAGATCTGCGAACACACTCGCCTCCAGCATCGTTCTGGTCTGTCGGCCTCGTCTCACCGTCGCACCCATAGGCACCCGCCGAGAGTTTCTCACGGCACTCCGCTCCGAACTTCCCGAGGCGCTACGCCTGCTGCAGTCCGGCAACATCGCCCCGGTCGACCTCGCCCAGGCCGCGATCGGACCCGGCATGGCGATATACACGCGTTACGGGAAGGTGCTCGACGCAGCAGGCAAGTCGATATCGGTCCGTGAAGCACTGGCCCTCATTAACCAGCTTCTCGACGATGTCCTCGCCGAGCAGGAAGGGGATTTCGATGCTGACAGTCGCTGGGCACTCGCTTGGTTCGAGCAGCACGGTTTCGACGAGGGCGATTACGGCATAGCCGAAACACTCTCCAAGGCAAAGAACACGAGCGTCGACGGCATGGTCAAGGCTGGCATTCTTACATCTAGTGGCGGTACCGTACGCCTACTAGCTCCGGAACAGTTGCCTGACGGCTGGGATCCGGCAGTCGATGCACGGCTAACCGCGTGGGAATCGGTACACCATCTCATTCGCGTCATCGAGAAGCACGGCGAAAGCGGCGCGGCCACGATCATAACCGCCCTTGGCGCTACAGCAGAAACGACCCGCGAACTCTGCTACCGGCTTTACTCGCTCTGTGACCGAAATAGACGCACGGCCGATGCGCGGCGATACAACATGCTTATCCAAAGTTGGTCGGAAATCACACGACTAGCCCGGTCTGCGCCGGCCGAGCAGAAGACCCTATTCGATGATGTTCACTAAGCAGGAACGTCGCCGTTGGGATCACCGGCTCGATCTCACCTCTGTCCGGAACGCCTCCCCCTCGGCTGGATTCGTCTCCCGTGTTGCACCAGATCGGGCGACGACTTCGGAAGCTGCGATTCCAGCGGCATTTGGATCGAGGGGCAGCCCAGTGGTCGCTGGAGGCCGTCTCGACCACAAGTGTTGCAACTGACGGAGCACCAGACCATCCGGATGATTCTCTGGAGATTGTCGTCCGAACGACCAAGAGCGAGCCCCGGAAACCTCATGGCCCCTCCGCCCGCTGTTGCGCTTCCTAGTGCAACCAGCACCATCGGAGTGCACTTCGAAGAATTCGCTCGCTGCCCGCCCCAACGTCGGAAACATCCTGGAGGGGGCGTCCGTCCTGCTTGGCCAAACCACATCCGACCGGCCGCCGACGACAATGCGCCTGTCGATATCGCTGGAACCCGCCAGAGAATCACCCGAAATCAGCAGGAACTCTGCCGGGAGCCCACTTGATATTGCATCCCGCGCTCGGATGCTGATCCCGGGGCACCGCCTCTCCGGCCAGCAACGCATCGATCGCCGCTCTCAGGTCACGTCCGTCCACGACCACGCCGTTGCCCGGCCGGCTGGCATCAAGCCGGCCGCGGTAGGCCAGCCGGTTCTCACCGTCGAACAGGAAGAAGTCGGGAGTGCACGCGGCGCTGTAGGCCCTCGCCATAGCCTGCGACTCGTCATACAGGTACGGAAACCGGAATCCCAGCTTCCGCGCCATCGCCTTCAGGTTTGCTGGGCTATCTTCCGGGTGGGTGACGACGCTGTTGGACGAGACGGCCACCACCCCCAGGCCCTGGTCCGCGTAGCCGTTGCCCAGGCGCGCCAACTCGTCCTGCACATGGATCACAAACGGGCAATGCGCACAAATGAACATGACCAACAGGCCGCGCCGCCCCTCCGATACATCCTTGAGCGTGACGGTCGTTCCCGACACGACCTCGCGGAGAGCGAAGTCAGGAGCTGCCGTACCTAACGCCAGCATGGTCGATTCCGTCAGGGCCACAGTGCCATTGTACCGCCAGGCTCGTCAGTCGTCGCGGCCAACCCGGAGCGGGTACTCGTAAACCCTCTCCGCACGGCCGAACCGGTCGTACAGTCGAACCCTGATCGCATACTCTCCGGTAGCGATAGCCGGATCAAGCTGGATTCGGAGGTCTCCGGGAATCCACAGACGAGGGTAGGATGGCCTCCCGGACTCTCTGGTCACGCCCAGGTCGACCAGTTCCCGGCCGTCGGCAGCAATGAGCCACGCCTGGGACAGCACGTCAAACCCGTTGTCATCCCGAACCTCGTAACCGGTAATCAGGAACGCAACGGAGAATTCGTCTCCCGGACGATGCAGGCGCTCCACCGGGACCCCGCGTTGCGCACGGGCGTACGATTCCCAAGGCGGCAGGTCACTCGGGTGGTGCCGGACGTGAAACGCCCTGATCGCCAGACCGTCCGCCAGGTCGAAGACCGGAGCGTCCACCTCGAAGGGCACCTCGGCGCTGGCCGACGCTTCGGCGATGTGATCGGTCACTGAGACCCGCAGTATGAAGGTTCCACCATTCGCGTGGACGGGGATTAGCGGGGAATACCGGATGATCGGCAGCCAGTTCTTGTCTTGAGGTGCCAACTCCGCGTCATATCGACCTTCGTGCCGGGGATAGAACGACTGTGCACCAGCGTCCGTGGCGGCCACTTCGTAGCTGAGGTCGAGACGCTCGTCGCGATCGATTCCATAGCCCTTGATCTGGCAGACCAGATGAACTCGCTCGCCCGGGAGAAACCGGGTGTCCGGAGGAATGGCGAAGCCGTCCCGCGTGTCCAGCAGGTCGCAGTTCACGACCTCCAGCGAAGGCTCGGCCGCCACACTTCCATCCTCAGGATTGTCAGGCAGACCCGTTTGCGCGAGAACGGACAGGCTTAGGAGGAAGACCGCAGGCAGGGCGAGCGCACGAGCGCGCCACCATGGCAGGCCAATCTCGGAAGCTGGCGCACGGACTCCGGCAGCCTCCGGCGCGTGGTCAACTACTCCACCCATCGGCAGTTCGGTACGGGCCGCACCGGCACAGACCATTGCCGGGCCAACCTCCGGCCCAGTCCCAGCAATCCACAGGCCCGACGCGACCCGCCGTTGATTTGGTTGGACGTCGCTGGATACGAAAGGGGTACGGAGTCGCCGGGACCGCCGATAGCCGCAGGATGTTCTCGCCGGTGCAATGCACGGGCGGGAAATCTGGGCGACAATACGATCAGGGAGATACTTGATGTCCACGATGAAGACGCCATCCTCAAGGCGAACGTTCTTGCACGGTACGGTGGGAGTTGCCGGAACGGCCGGTTTCTTGCGGGCGGCAGAGGATAGCCAGCAGATCCGGGTGGGGCTCGTGGGCTGTGGTGGAAGGGGCACCGGGGCGGCAGCCCAAGCCTTGCAGGCCGACGATTATGCCGTTCTGACCGCAGTAGCCGACATCGATCAGGAACGCATCGACCGATGCCTTGCCGAGGTTGAGAAGCGCCACCAGGGCAAGAACAAGGTCCAGGTGCCCAAACGCAACCGGCATCTCGGTCTGGACGCTTTCCAGTCCGTCATCGACAGCGGGGTCGATGTTGTGCTTCTGGCCACTCCCCCGGGGTTTCGTCCGTCCCATCTCAAGGCCTGCATCGACGCGGGCAAACACGTGTTCTGCGAGAAGCCGATGGCGGTCGACGCGCCGGGTGTGCGCTCTGTGCTGGAAACCGTCAAGCTGGCGGAGAGCAAGAAGCTCTCGGTGGTGGCGGGCTTCTGCTGGCGCTACAACAACATGATCGTGGCCGCCATGGAGCAGGTCCATTCGGGCGCAATCGGGGATGTCGTGGCGTACTACGCGACGTACTACACGAATCCTGTCAAGCCCATGCCGCCAGCCTACGAGCGACCGCTCGGAATGAGCGATGTCGAATGGCAGATCCGGAATTGGTACAACTTCGTGTGGACCTGTGGCGACAGCTTGGTGGAACAGGCAATCCACAGCGTGGACAAGATCGCTTGGGCCATGGGTGACAAGCCGCCGGAGAAGTGCGTCGCCCTCGGCGGTCGGCAGATTCCAGCCCACGACGGCAACATCTTCGATCACTTTTCGGTGAATTATGAGTATCCGGGCGGCGTCAGGGCCTTCATGGGCTGTCGGCAAATCACCGGCTGCCACCGGGAAAACGCAGACTACATTCTGGGCACGAAGGGCAAGCTAACGATCGGCCGGGGTCTGATGCCTCGGATCGAGGGCGAGAACCCGTGGGTATTCCGGGGGCAGCAGCAGAACATGTACCAGGTGGAGCACGACGTGCTGTTCCGCGCGATCCGACGGGGAGAACCGATCAATGACGGTGTGCGGATGGCACACAGCACGCTCTTGGGAATCCTCGGCAGGATGGCGGCATACACGGGCCAGGAACTGACTTGGGACCAGGCGATGCAGTCCCAGGAAAAGCGGTTCCCCAACGATCTGCGCTGGGACATGCAGCTGGATGTCCCGCCTCTGGCGCGCCCCGGCCAAACCAAGTTCGTCTGACCATGCGCCTGCTAGGTCTGGTGGCCCTGATCGCCGTTCCGGCTGCCTCCGCGGTCGACTTCGACAGCGATATTCGCCCCATTCTGGAAAGCCGGTGTCTGTCGTGCCACCACGAGGCAAACAAGCTGGGCGGGTTGAGCCTGGAAACCGCCGAGTCCGCGAGGCGAGGCGGTGCCAGTGGCCCGTCGATCCTGACGGGCGAGCCTGAATCCAGCCCGCTTCTAGTTCGGATGGCACTGCCTTCCTCCTCCCCGCTGTCAATGCCTCCCGGAGGTCCCCGGACCACCGAGTCGGAGATGGCTGTGGTCCGCGACTGGATCCTGGATGGAGCCATGTGGACAGGCCCCTTGCGCACCTCCCGGAAGTCGACTTCTGCGACCGGGGCCCCTGACCGCATGGCCGTAGTGCGGGAGATCCACCGGAGAATATCGAGGCACTCTGCCGAGAGCGATGAATTCGTTGGGTACGACGAAGCGGTGGCCGGTACAGACGCCACATTGCAGATGGTCCCTATTCCGGCAGGGGAGTTCGTTCAGGGAACCCCGGAAGGCGAAGCCGGTCGCAACGACGATGAGCAGCCGCAAAGGCGCGTCCATGTCGACGCGTTCTGGATGTCGGCGCACGAGGTGACCTGGGACGCCTATCGGCGTTTCATGCTGCGTGAGTCGGAGGGGTACACGGACCCGGACAAGGTGGTTGCTGCGGTGTCCAGCCCAACACCTCCGTACATGGAGATGAGCTTTGGCATGGGCATTACGGGATACCCGGCGATCAGCATGACCCAGCATGCGGCGAGCATGTATGCGCAGTGGCTTAGCGCGTCAACGGGACGGTTCTACCGACTGCCCACGGAGGCCGAGTGGGAGTACGCCTGCCGAGCCGGCAGCACCACATCCTATGGGTTCGGTGACGACGCAGCGGACCTGGCCAACCACGCCTGGTATTGGGACAACAGCGATGCCCAATACCAGCCGGTCGGAAGCAAGCAGCCCAATCGGTGGGGATTGTTCGATATGCACGGCAACGTTTGGGAGTGGACCCTCGATCGCTACGAACCTGCCTACGAAGGGGGGGCTGACGTTGCGAGCAACCCGTGGGCCCAACCCAGGAGCCTCTACCCCCGCGTCGTCCGTGGCGGCTCCTGGATGGATGACCCAGCCGCCCTCCGCTGCGGTTCACGACGAGCCTCGGACCGTTCCTGGAAGATGCAGGACCCCCAACTGCCGAAGAGCATCTGGTACCATACCGACGCCCAGTGGCTGGGATTCCGGCTAGTCCGTCCGGCGCGAATTCCGTCCCCAGAAGAGATGCATGCGTATTGGAATTCGGCGGCCGGCCTGGAATAGGCCCAGCCGAACGCTCAGATGGAGCGTGTGCTCCGCCCTCGTCGCCGGCCAGGCCGCATCGGCTGCCGTGGCCAGCCAGCCGATGCGGCTGCTGACGGCCGAGGAGCCGCATATGGGTCTGGTGGTGCGAATCAGCGCCTACTTCCCTTCCGGTTCCAAGCCGCCCGAGGTCTTCCGGGCTGCGTTCGAGCGCGTCGCCGTGTTGGCGGCCAAGTTCTCGACCTATCAGGCGAACTCCGAATTGCGGCGGCTTGAGGGAGTTGCCTGGCGAGAACCAGTCCGAGTATCGGATGAATTCGTCTTCCTGCTGGGCCATGCCTTACAGGTGGCCCGCGACTCCGACGGCGGGTTCGATCCGACCATCGGCAGCGTGACCCGACTGTTGCGGGCAGGGCGCTGGGGGCGTCGTGGCCCACCGGACCACCTCCTGAGGCAAGCCTGGGACAGGACCGGATGGAAGCAGATTGACCTGCGTCCGGCCAGTCGCACGGTCTCGTTCACCCGGCGAGGGGTGCAACTCGACCTAGGCGGCATCGCCAAGGGCTATATCGCGGACGAGGCGTTGGCCGAACTGCGAAGGGCGGAGATCTACCAAGCTCTCGTTGCCGTGGCCGGGGACATCGCCGTGGGCGATCCTCCACCCGATGCAAGGGGATGGACTATCGGTCTCGACGGGAGGGGGCCGCGTGGGACCGTCGAACGGAAGCTATTGCTGTCCAACTGCGGTGTCTCGACGTCCGGGGGCCGCGAGAGACACTTCCGGACCGGTGACCGGCGTTGCTCTCACATCCTGGATCGGTCCACCGTGGGATGTGCAGACCCCGAGCATGCGGTTAGCGTAGTTGCCCGCTCGGCCATGGAGGCGGACAGCGTGGCGACCGCACTCGTCGCGCTGGGACAGGAACGAGCCGAGGAGTTTCTCGAGAGGCGGCCCGCTGCGACGGTCTACTGGGCTCGCCCGGCGCATCATCGCATGTCCGAGGAACGGCACGGTCACACCCCGATGCAACGAGGGCTCGATAATGGGAGCGACCGAGGCTCACCTTCACCACCCCTCCAGATTCCCACGGACGGAGACGGAACGGGTTCCGCTGCGCGGCCAGTATTCCTCGATGGGGCGCCGGGTTACCTGTCGGAAGACGAGCGGCCGTGAGTGGCGTTCCACAGGTGCATGCAACCGAGAAGCCCGGCTGCGTTGGATACGACCGTAACGTTGTCTGGCAGCATTTGCTTCGCAACCTTGCCCGAATTCCCGCCACCGATGTACAGCCGATCATAGTTGAATGCGTGCTCGAGCTGCTCTATGGCCTCGATCAACCGCCGATTCCACTTCGCCTTGCCATACCGAACCAGGGCCTGGTAGCCCAGACAATCCTCGTAGGTTCGACACTTGCGGAAGACGTGATGGGCGATCTCCATGTTGGGTACGAGTCGTCCATCGATATAGAGAGCAGATCCGAGACCGGTCCCAAGGGTCAGCACGAGTTCCAGTCCAGCACCATTGATGACGGCGAGGCCCTGCACGTCTGCGTCGTTCGCCACGCGCGCCGGCTTCCCCGTCAGCTGCTCCAATGCGCTGCGGAAGTCAAACCCGACCCAGTTCTTGTCTAGGTTGAATGCGGTGAGGGTCACTCCGTCGCGTACGACGCCCGGGAATCCGGCAGCGACGCGATCAAATTCGGGCTGGCAGGCCAGCAAATCCCTCAAGACCTGAAACACGGCCTCGGGAGTTGCCGGGCGCGGCGTGGCTTGACGGGAGCGCTCATTGAGTTGCCTCCCGCCGGGACCGAGAACCACCATCTTCAGCCCGGATCCACCGATGTCGATAGCCAAGGTCGTCGGAAGTTCCACGGTACCGGCCACGGCCTCAGGCGGCAGAAACTCCATTGTATGCCAGCCCGCAGCACCGAGCCGAGCAACCCTCACAACTCCGGTCTGAATCGGCGCAGTGCAGGAGCGACCTTGGGCGAACACCAGCAGCTGGAACCCACCGGGCGACGGGACCCATCCGGGTCGTCCGTTGCCGGATAGAGTGCTTTCAAGTCCGTTATCGCACGTCGGTTTCACTTGGAAATGCAACAGCGGGTGGAGGACTCCAAGGTCCAGATCGGCCTGTCGCATAGGACAAACTGCCACGCCTCGGACGTTTCGCCCGATGCAATTCGACGGGCGCTGCCAGAACCACGGCTTGCACCAACGGGGAGCCTCTGCGATCGCCACGCAGCTCCAGCCAGGTTCTATTCGTCAGAAGGCTGGTCGTCACGCAACCGGTGCTCAACCCGGACATCCCACAGGAACTCACCCCCCGGATTCAAGTAGATCAGCCCCTGCCTCTCAGCCAACGAATTCTGGAGTCCGACCCACGGTTCGGGACTGAAGAACCCGTGCTGGACATCACCCCAGATGTTGAACAGGATCACTGGATCATCCGGAATCTCGCTCGCATGGTGCGAGATCCGGAGTGCAATGCCGGCTGGATCGATGTAGTCGGCATACGGGTCCTGCCCCGGCGGATAGCCCGCCAACGACGTTGCGGCCAAGGGTGGGTAGTCGCCCAGCACAAACCCGTCGGCATAGGAGATTGGACGGGTCTCGCCCGTCGGGATTCCGTATCCCGTCTTGAGTATCTCTACGGTGGCAGGAGTAGCAAGGACCATCTCTCGGGCGTCGCTTCCCGGCACAAGCGGGGCAAGGAAGGTGATGTGATTGCCGATCGAGAAGAACATCGGCTCGGAGTTGTCTTCGGAGGCACGCACGGCGTATCGCAAAGCAAGGGTGCCGTCCTGAACCCGGTAGTCCACCGTGCAGCGAAACCCGAAAGGGTACATCTCGCGAGTCGCGGCCGTGTCCACCAGACTCAACAACGCTCGCGCCAACCCGTTGTCGGCCCGGGTCTCCTCGACGTGCCACGGCAGGTCGCGGGCGAAACCGTGAATCGGCATCGCATGACGGACGCCATTGTGCTCGTAGGCTCCGTCATCAAAAGGCTCGCCGGCACGCCGTCGCTCCTCCAGGTCCGCTGGGAAGTTTCGTCCGGCAGCGGGCCAGAGAAACGGGCCCTTGCCCCCGAAACCCTCTCTCGGCGCATAGTCACGGGCCAGATGCAGCGTTTCGATCCACTCCCCGTTGTACTTCACACGCAGGCCACTGAGTTCCCCGCCTTTGGTGGGTGCAACTGCAGCCTCGATCCCGCCCACTTCATCGCGAAGTACGACTAGTCCTGTCCGAGATTCGTCAATGCTCGTCGCGTCTTCGAGCACGTATCGCATGGCGTCCGGCGGGGAGCCGCAGGACACCAGCAGGATGGCGAAAAACCACGCACAGCGCATGCCAGCCAGCATAGCTCAGGCCACGCACGACTACTGCAGCCGGCATGTCAGGCTTGGCTGTTGGCTGCCATTCCGGCCAGCGACAGCGTCCCATCGGCGGCCAGGAGACACGCAACTGCCCTCAACCGTCACTCGCATCGTGAACCGCAGACGTCTCCTGGACTCGGCTACAAGAGCACGGATTCCCGGCTGGCCGTCAATCACAATGGTCACATCGCAATGGTCGAGGGCTACACAGGAAGCACCAGCATAAGCGGATAGGTAACTGCCCAGGTACTTTGGGTACCGGACAAGGATCAGCAGGCGGAGGGGCCCTTGACTTTGGGGCGGAGAAGCCGGAGCATGAAGTACTTTCCGGACGTCGATGCCGTAGCGAGCGAGCCGCAGCTTCAGGACACGCCGGAGCGGAGGCCGGGCCATGCAGGGGCAGCGCACCAAGAGCAAATCCCGTCTGCTGCACTGGCAGACGGAGACCACTCGTCTGCAGGCCGAAATCGCTCGATGGAAGGCGAAAGAAGCCCAGTGGCAGACCGAGCGCGGCTACAGCACACTTAACTGTCCACCAAACTGTAGGCTAGTCTAGTCTTGAAGTTGCCCACCTCTTGGATGGCTGACCTGACGATAGACTACTTTGACCAGATCCACGAGAGCAAACGCAACTGTAGGATCAAGAGGCTTAGCAGCGCACTGAACAGCGCTGTCAGACCCCAGCGCTTAGCGCGTTCCAAATCCTCCTTGGTAGCAAACGACTTCTGTGCCTCTTCGAGACGGGCGACACGCTCTCCCATCTGCGTTCCCAATTCGCCCTGGATTCTGGCGAGCGCCACCTCGGCCTGGCGCAGCCGAGCTGGCTCGCTGGACGCTTCAGGACCGGGACTGGCTTGAGTCGCAGCCATCTAGTCTCCCAGCCACTCCCACAGCGTTCGTGCCGTAAAGCCAGAGTAGGCGTGATTCAACTTGAAGACCACTCCCTTGGCGATCCGCGGATCACTCTTAATCCCAACAGATTCTGCGACGTCCGACGTAAACCCCTCATGCCGGACCAAGTAGGCGCAATCAGGGACAAGTTGATACTGCTGGTGATCACATTTCTCGCGCAGGACTGTTGCTGCCTTGGCGCACGCCTCCTTATCTTCATCTGTGAAGATCACCGCAAAGACACTCATACGGGCCTCCAACATTAACATCTTAGGTTATCATGCTGGCTATTGTCGAGATCGAAGCGGGGTCCGGTCTGCGTCGAAGGCCCAACATTAACATCTTAGGTTATCATGCTGGCTATTGCCTATCGATAGTCCGCAAGACGTCGCCACTGGCAGTAGGAAGTTCGATACTGGGTATTTGTTGAACACACATCGTTAGTGTCTGCCAGTTCCCTCTACGAGGATCCTGGCTCGGAAATCGAAACGTATCTGTCAGTTCATGCCATGGCTTGGCAGACCATTGGCCGTATCTGCGCGCTCGGATGGCTCTCTGGCGAGGCCATCGCTCTTTCCCGAACGAGCTGCGTGAGCCATAGCAATGGGCAGTCGCAGCTATCCCCTGCGAGCCACCTGCCAGCTTCTCGCCCGAGGAGTTCTGACTTCACTTATGGGACATAGGCAGAGGGTGGCTGCCGGCAGTAGAACATAAACCTACTGTAATGTTCTAGCAGGCTAGCCACCAGCACACGCCTACGGCGTTGCCCACCCACAGGCCGCCACGCCTCTACGGAGGAGGGCGGGTCGATCACACCTCCGCCTGCCACCCCATCCTCACCACAGGCTCGCAGATCAAAGCTGCAACGCTACGAGAGTCCTCAGCAGACGAAGCACGGCCACAGCATCGTCTACCGAACTGAAGGCTAGTCCAGTGGCGTTTTGGAACGAATTCGCGGAACACTGCTACCTGCTCGGCTATGGCCACCTGTGCGGTCCCCATCTGCGCAAACTCCAGCTCGACCGGACGGAACGCACACTGGGCTGTCTGCAATCCGACTTCGCGGTCCCGCAGTTGGCCTGCCGCGACCACTGGCTCGGCCGGCAGGATCGGAAACACCACAGCAGGGTTGTACCACCTTCATTGCTGTGACTGCGCCGGGCGCAGTGCTAGTACAATGACAGGTCCTTGCGGTACCCGAAAGCCATCACACTCCCGCTGGCACTGCTCATCGCGGCTGTTCCGGCCTTCGCACAGCGCTACATCCACGCCTACGGCGGAGCCACAGTGCTTCCGAGCGACAGAGATTCGACCCAGAGCCACATCGCTCAAGGCCACAGCTACATTGCTGGCGGCGGCCTTGAGTTCAATCGCGGCTACTTCGGGGGTGAGGGTTACGGGCTGATAGAGACTGTCTTTACCAACGCCATCCTGAAGGACCTCAAGGTCTCGAGCAGAGCGAGTGGATTCAATCTTGTCGGAGGTCCAAGCGTAGCCAGCTCTGAGAGGTTCTCGGTGATTCCCGTCGCGATCCTCGGCCGATCCAGGGACGAAGCCTGCCACGAATCCGAGTGCGTTGTCCTTCTGGAGGGGATCGGGGAGCAACTCAACTATGGTGCCGGGCTAAAAACACGCATCATGGTCTCCAGGAGTGTCGGCCTTCACCTGGGTGGCCGCTACACGCGCCACAACGGTACAGCGTTCACGTTGGGGATCGCGTTCGGCGGCTGGTGATTCAGGGCGGCCAGGTCATCGTCCGTTCCGGGGCGGACGTCACCGCACGTGGAACTTATGGACATCGACGGCTGGATGAACGCTGCCTTTACTGACGCAGCGTACGACATTCGTGTGCGACGATTTCACGGAGAACTGCGGAGGGTTCAAGGGCAGAACCGCGGAATCTTGCATGGCGAGTCAGCGGGCCTGCCTGCTGGCGAGGGGCACTGCCGCATCGGTCCGACAACGCGGACGGGGCCTAGATCGGCTCGTCCCGGTGGATGAGGTGGAGGATGTTGCCGTCCGGGTCGAGAAAGAAGGCCAAGCGGTTGGCTCCGGCCTCGACAAACTCCACAATCTTGATCCCTTTCGATTGCAGGTCCTGCACCGCCAGATCGAAATCGTCGGCCTTGATCGCAAGATGACGGATACCCGGGGTGCGCATCGCCGTCTCGACACCATCCCCCTCGGAAGGAATCAGTTCGATCATGGAACCATCGTTGGCCCTGACGAACACGTTTCCGCCATAGCGGTGGACAATCGGCATCTCCAGCATCCGTTCGTACCAGCTCGCCAGGGATTCCGGATCCCTGGTCGCGATTGCCGTGTGTTCAATTCCGTTGTACATCAGTCACTCTCCTTCTCCCTGCCCTTCCGCAAGCAGACACCTCTCTTGGAGTTCCGGATGAAGTCCACCATGTGTCTCGCATGGCGACCCTCTATCTCGCTCTCCACCTTGGTCAGCGCAGCATCCAGTGGCATCCCGGAACGGAAGACGATGCGGTATGCCCGTCGGATGTGATCAATCTCTCCGACTTCCAGGCCCGCCCGTCGCAAACCCACAAGGTTGAGGCCGTGAACTGCCATCACTGGCCCCACATGGGTCAGGTACGGAGTGACGTCCTGATTGACTCGAGTCATTCCGCCCACCATCGCCAGTTCGCCGATCCGTGAATACTGCTGGATGCCGATTCCGCCCGACACAAAAGCCCGATCCTCAATTTCAACATATCCGGCGACCAGGGTGTTACTGGCAATCACCGTGCCATTGCCGATGCGGCAGTTGTGGGCAATATGCCCTGACGTCATGATGAAGTTGTCATCGCCGATCACCGTCTCCGATTCAGGCGCAGTGCCCCGCGAAATGGTGAAGTGCTCACGGATCTTGTTGCGGTGACCGATCCTCAGATGGGACCGCTCACTCTGGAATGTCTTGTCCAGCGGGTCACTGCCCAGAACGACCCCCGAGGACACCTCATTGTCGGTACCGAGCGTGGTCCACCGCTTCAGCAATACGTAGGGGCCGATCCAGCATCGAGCGCCAACAGCGACATCATCCTCGATGATTGAGAAATCACTGACGACCGTGTCCTGACCGATTCGGGCCGAGGGGGCCACTCGGGCGGTCGGAGCAATGCGCGCGGAACGATGGATCAGCGACATGGGAACAGTCGACCGACTGGCGGACGGTGGCCCCGTAAACCAAGCTCGGCGCGCTCGCCAACCGGGTTTCCAGAAGACTCTGGCCCCACCAGCAAGGGACGGTCATCTGGTGGGTCCAAGCCGGCCAGGTCTCCGGTCAGCCGTTGTAGCGAACGCGCCAAGGCCCAACACGAAGCTGTCCCGTCGACTCGTTGCCGATACGTGTTCCGAGTCAAGATCTCGCCCTTGGGATCCATATACCACAGTGACGCTTCAGGCATTCGCGGTTGTGTCCGCCGCATGGGTCAGCAGTGCTTGCGGCCTTGCCGTCAACCCACTCAGAAGCGTGTACCGGCGCGGAGCATGGCGGATGGACTGGACGCCAAGCTGCGGGCTATCCTGGTGGCCGGTTCAGACCCAGAAACGCCTAAGACGAAACGGGCCCATCCGGGCCTGCAGCAAGCGGTGCCTCGATGACCTCTTGATGAACTGAGCACCGGTGACCGGCTGACGGCGTGAGAAGGCATCCGCCCACCGAGCCACAACCCGCGATCCTGGAGCAACAGCGGACCACAGAATCCGGCCGGTTCCAACTGGCTGCCACGGTCGTTCAGGCATGCGTGATCCTCGTCGAGGATCGTGGCCGGCCAGACACGCCCAGTGCGGACCATTCCCCTGCGCCAAGCCCTCGGACCCAGCCGGGAATCGCCATCGGCCTTTGCGCTCCCACCCACCATGCCCTCTTCTGCGGCTGATGCCTCATCTCGGGATCCAGAATCACGAGAGCCACGGGGCTACATGGGCAACGACGAATCGAACCTGAAGCAGGTTGGGGGCACAGCGGAAATGGAAGTGAAGCGGATCGAGAACACGGGAACGTTCCGGTCCGACCTCCACCTCCGGGAGGGCAAGCATGTGATCGAATTGCGAGCTGGGGGACTCTCGGCAGTTCTCCCGTACCGCGACGGTGAGATTGTCCCGCTCCCGTTCGAGCAAAGCGATGCCGGCCGTGCCGTTGGAAACTGACCGAAGGGCCACCTATGCGTGGCTGGCTGGGGCATCGGGTCGACCGCGCTGGACGGGGAGCTCCTACCGGAAGATCCCGAAGTCGACTTCACGGGGAGCCAGGGAATGCGGAGCCCCGATCTGTTCGCCAACCACCCGCTTGACAGCACGATTTCGGATGTCCGGGTCGTCCATCCGGCCCTCCAACAGCCTGACTTCGTGCATCCGGAGTCCGGGATGACAGGAGAACAACCATCCGGAGCCCGGAGTTCTCAAGTGTTTCTCCGCGATAGAGGTGACCTGGAAACCGCAGCGGCTCCAAGGAATAACAAACAGTGGATCCCCCGTCGCGGCCAACTCCTGAACGATCGCCTACCGATGCCCGACGATCAGGATCCCTCGGCAAGCCTTGACGACCGTTGATCGTTTCAGTCAGGCTGTGTATTGTGACGAACCGACCCGCCCTGCTCACATTTGCAGCATTTCTGTTGACAGCCTGCGGGTCGCCGCAGCAGCCACGGGCCGGCCGGCCCAATGTCGTGCTGATCATGACAGACGACCAGGGTTGGGCACAAGTGGGATTCCACGGCGATCCAGTCCTGAAGACACCTCGCCTGGACTCGCTGGCCCGCGAGAGCGTGGAAATGACCCGCTTCTACGTGTCTCCCGTCTGTGCCCCCACCCGGGCTGCGCTGATGACCGGACGCTACAACTACCGGACCGGCGTGGTGGACACCTATCTGGGGCGCGCCATGATGCATCCGTCAGAGGTCACGGTGGCAGAAAACCTGGTTTCCGCCGGCTACCGGACAGGCATCTTCGGTAAGTGGCACCTGGGGGACAACTACCCCTTACGAACGGTCGACCAGGGATTTCAAGAATCACTTGTGCACAGAGGCGGGGGGATCGGTCAACCGTCCGACCCGCCCGGCTCGGACTACTTCAACCCGGTTCTCTTTCTCAACGGCACACAGAAGCAATACGCGGGCTACTGCACGGACGTGTATTTTGACGAGGCGATCCGCTGGATCGGGGACGGTGGCGGCCAGCCTTTCTTCGTGTACATCCCCACGAACGCTCCGCACTCGCCATACCTGGTCCCCGACTCCTACCGAGAGCCGTACGCGAGCCAGGGCCTTTCAGACAAGGACGCCCGCATCTACGGCATGATCACCAATATCGACGACAACGTGGGGAGGCTCCTTGATCACCTGGAAGCTAATGACCTAAGCGGCAACACGATTTTCATCTTCATGAGCGACAACGGGCCCACAACCAGGCTGTACCATGCCGAACTGCGAGCCCAGAAAGCGAGCGTATACGAAGGCGGGATTCGAGTTCCGTTCCTCGTCCGATGGCCGGACCGCCTCACCCCGAGGACAACCGATCAGATCGGAGCGCACATTGACATCATGCCCACGCTGCTGGCAGCCACCCAGACCACGGCCCCGACCGATGTCGAGATGGACGGGATCGACCTGCTTCCGCTCTGGGAAGGGCGGGTCGACGCGCTTCCGGCAAGGACGTATTTCACGCAAGCTCACCGTGGGAACGAGCCGGAGCCATACCGCGCCTTCGCAGCGATCGAAGACCGATTCAAGCTGGTTCAGCCACTGAGCTTCAACCGGCCCGATCCTCCTCCGGACGCGCCCCTTGAACTCTATGACCTTCTGGCGGACCCTGGCGAGCAGGTTGACGTGTCCTCAGAGCACCCGGATGTCGTGGAACGACTGCGTGCGGCCTACGACGCCTGGCTGCGGGATGTCTCGGCGAGCCGCGGATACGGAGGTGTCCGGTTTGCCCTGGGGAGCGACGCTCAGCCGCACGTCACTCTGACGCGGCAGGATTGGCGAATGATAACGGCAGATGGATGGGGTCGCGACCAGGGGGTCGTCGGCCAGTGGCTCGTCGAGGCTGCAACTGCGGGTCCGTACGACATCACGGTCACGCTCGCCAAACCGGCGGGCCCGGGAGCAACGGTTCGGATCTCGTTCGAGGGCATGGACGAGATCCGGCCTATAGCCGAGGGAGCCGACCAGGTACGCTTCGAAGAAGTCGTCTTGCCCGTGGGCGAGGGCGCATTCCATGCCAGTCTTGAGACCACCGGCCAGAGGGTCGGGGCATGGCATGTCGATGTTGTCCGGCGATAGCCCGACAGGCAGCCGCCGGGAATGAATCACCTGTTTGGCGGAGACGCACCTGGTATCGGACCTGCGGAGGGCTTACCAGCCTGATGCGGTGCCGTTCTGGCGCTACGCAGACTGCCCGGACCTGCCCCCCGCCAGGCTTGGCCCGGCATTGCGCGACTGGGTTGTTCCCCTCTCCACTGCGGGTGTGCACCTCCTCTGCACACGCTGCAGTATTTCGCTTCCCAGGCAGGTCCGATTCGCCGAGCACTGTGGCAGCGTGGCTTCCCGGAGTTACGGTCAAGTCCCGGTACCAACTCCGTCAGCACCAAGACCTGCAGGTGCGTTAAGACGAGGTCATTGAGTTCTGGAAGAAATCCCG
This sequence comes from Bryobacterales bacterium, assembly GCA_965205085.1. Classification (GTDB taxonomy): domain Bacteria; phylum Acidobacteriota; class Terriglobia; order Bryobacterales; family UBA6623; genus VXMF01. The sequence goes on from OZ242039.1 coordinate 1,547,209, forward strand.
GAATATCCCTCCCCCGGCCCGGACCATGGTTCGCGGGAAACTCGAATCCGGACGGGTCCTCGCCCATGGCGGCCTTCCGTAACGGTGGAGCAACCTCATCGTTCCCGCCATCGATGGCCGACCTGAATCCAACTGCCGGCGACAGGCCCTTCGGTCGAGTGACCTGCACTATCGGAGCCAACTCCAAACCGCCTGTCTGGGCCGGGACGGATTCCCTTCCCGGGCCGGTCATGCAGGGATCCGACTTGAGGACCTGATCTCACTCGCGTTCGGTGGGCACCAGCCGGCCCGGTCGGACGGCCCCCTGCCACTGCTAACGCCCCTGGAGCCGAACCAAGGCCCGGCGAGCCTGCCCGTGGGCCGGATTTCGCTCCAACAGGCGCTGGAGAACGGCTCTTGAGTTGCCGTAGTCTCCCAAATCTGCATAGACGCGCGCCAGATTCATATAGAACGACTCGAATTCAGGCACCTGTTCGATACCGTAGCGAAACGCAGCGATCGCATCGCGGTATTGCTGAGACTGGATGTAGGAGACCGCAAGATTGCTGATCGCCTCTGCATGGTCCCGCTTGTGCTCGATTGCCCGCTGGAACAGTGTGCGGGCTTCGCCCAGCCGTCCCTGCCTGGCATGAATCAGGCCAAGCTTGTTGGCGGCTTCCGCATCAGTGGGATCGATTGCGAGCGCCCGCCTGAGGAGTCGCTCGGCCTCGACCGGATTGCCGATCCCCACATTCGCCTGGGCTGCATTGACAAGCGCATACGCCAAATCGCCGTCAATGGCCAGGGCTCGCTCGAAACGCTGAAGCGCACCTCGAAGGTCATCCCGTGCCATCGCCACGCCACCCAGATTGTTCCAGAGCTCGGCCGAATCCGAGTTCAGTGATTCCGCTGTTCGAAGTACTCTTTCCGCTTCGTCTGCGTTGCCGGCCTGCAGCTCGGCCTGTCCATAGGCCAGCCAAGCCTTGAAATTGTCGCGTGCATTCCGGGCCACCTCCCTCAGATACGGGATCGCAAGGTTCGGGTAACCCGCCTGCATGAAGGCGAACCCCATGCGAAACTGCTGACGCCTCGGCACCGCATAGTAGCGGCCCGGAAACGGCAGCGCGAGCGGACGGGTACCCGACTGTGCGCGGACCGTTTCGAAGTCACGCCGCAAATCGGCATCGTCCGGAACCGCGGGATAGATCTTGAACACCCGGCTATTCGACGCAACGAGCAGCACAATCGGCAGTTCCAGCTCTGTTCGGTAGTCGAAGAGATAGCGTCGAAAAATGCCGAATGCCGCCAGTCGCTCGGCCGAAGCCTTGCCGAGGTCGATCACCTCGTGGGGCAGGTCTGGCGGCAGGCGATACCGCTCTCCGCCGGTCAGCACGAGCAGGCCGTCGTCGGCCTCCAATGGGAGCGGTACGGGATCAAAGAACCAGGTCGGCTCGAACACCAGCCGGTTGTCGCCCGGGACCGGTGCCGTGTCTGTCCGGTCGGCTGTCCGCGGACCCAGGGGGAAGGACGCCAGGTCGTCTTCTCCCTCTCGAATTCGATAGCGGAACCCTGCCCGGAGGCCCTCGAACTGCTGCCTGCCCGAGGACGGCCAAATGACCGTAACCGTGCGGGCCCACGGCCGCTGGCCCAGGCCGAAGCAAAGCCGCTTGGTGTGCTGGGAAATATAACCGGAACCGCCGGACAGCACCTGGGCCGACACGCCGTCTTCCGTCTCGACTCGCACGATCGCGCCGATCGCGTCCCGGTTCGACCGGGTGCCCTCCAGTTCGAGAACCAAGGAATTCCGTCCATCTGCCGACTGGTTCCGGAAAGCCACAACCTGCGGGCCCAGACGATTCTTGAGGAAGACGTCAGGCCGTCCGTCGCCATCCAGATCCGTGACGGCAAACGCCCTAGTATCCAGTGCGCGGTCCAGACCTGACACTCCCGAGAGATCCCTGTATTTCCCGGCGCTCCTCACATAGAAGACGTTGGGCTCGTTCCCGCTCCAGCTGTAGTCCTCGCGAACGAGCTGGTTCAGGCAGTTCCAGCCTTCCTCGTACGAGGGCGTCGGCCTGGCCTCGGAGGGTGAATTCGCAACGACCTGTCTCCAAAAGAAGCTGCACAGGTCCTTGTCCGCGGAATGGGTGATCATCCCTGTAGCGACAAGAATCTCCGGCGTGCCATCGAGGTCGAAGTCGAATCCGTCACCGGACCATGCCCAGCGGCCCATCTCCACGCCCTGCTCGCTCCCCACGTACTCGAACGATCCGTCACCGCGGTTGCGGTAAAGAGAGTTTCCCTTGGTGTGACCTCGATAGTCCGCCGCCGCCACGCCGGCCCTGGTGGGGCCGAATCGAGGGTCGTTCGCAACGCGCTGGCCCGCCGCGGTCCACATGTTCGTCACGTAGAGGTCCAGCCGCCCGTCCCTATCGAAGTCGAACCATGCGGCGCTCATTCCGGGGCCAACATCGGCAACCCCTTTCTCTTCCGCAACATCGCGAAAGCTGCCGTCACGGAACTTGTAGAGATTGTTGCGCCCGAAATCATTGGCCACATACAGTTCAGTCCGGCCATCCTCGTCGTAGTCACACCAAGCGGCGGCAAAGCTGTAGCGGTCATTATTTTGGTCTAAACCGACGTCGTCCGTCACGTCCTCGAACGTTCCACTGCCGTCGGCCCGCAGTTGGTTGCGGAGCAGGAAATTCGGCGGACCGTTTCGCGCATCGTGGTATGGAGCCGGATAGCGGTACTGGTCCTCGCTCTGGAAGTACACATAGGAGCAAAGATAGAGGTCCACCCAACCGTCGCCGTCATAGTCGGCGGCCGCCATGCCCGCGAACGTTCCCTGTGGGGCGGTGCCGAAACGGAACACATCGTCGCGGTGGCGGAAGCGCCCGGTACCATCGTTCAGGAACAGCAACGGCCCGCCGCCGGTGAGGATGACGAGATCCTGACAGCCAGTGTTGCGCAAGTCGAGAAACAGGGCCTGTGCGGTTTCGTCAAGGACTCCGACCCCCGCCTCGGCCGTCAGGTCGGACCACGAACCGTCCTCCTGGCGGCTGTAGAGACGATTCGGCAACCCGCCGGGCTGGCAAACGTACAGTTCGTCCCACCCATCGCCGTCGACATCGCCGACAGCGATGCCTTGGTTGCCGTAGACTCCGACTCCGGTCGCGCTGTCAAGCCGGGACCTCCAGTACGGCACCCCCTTGGCCAACTGGTCCCGAAAACTGGGCACCTCACCGAACAACTCCGCTGTTACGTCAGCGAACAGCGGTACAGGGGCGGAGGCTACGGTCTCATTGAGTGGCTCGAATTCGTCCAGCAGCCTTCCAGCCCACCGCATGCGCCACTGACCGACACGATGCTCCAAGCCGGCTGGCGTGAGGGATGCGATCTCGTATCGGACCAAATCGCCTGGCAAGACGTGGAATCGGGCGTGGCGCACCTCCCCAAGCGACCGGATCCATTGCAGCATCCCCTCGGAAAAGCGGCCGCCGGCAGAGCCGTAGCGGGCCACCCGCACCGAACCGGTCCGGACATACTCCTCGGGCATCGGGGACGGTCCGGTGAGGTCCGCCGCTGTGGGCAGGCCGCCGTCGGTCAGGAGACTCGATAGGATTCGCTCGATTTCCATCGCGCGCTTCTCCACTCCATAGCTGTCATTGGCGGCGTCGACCAGGTGCCGAAGGTCGGCGCACGGTGCCCACCGGCTCAAGCGGGACGGAATCTCCTCCGCCCGAATCATCGGGCTCGGCCGAAAGGCCGTCCCGGCTGCCAATGTCCTAAGGAACTCCCGCCGGCCGAACCCCATCATGCAGCTCCGTCCCGGGCAGCGGTCCGCAGCCACAGTCGCACTCTTACCGCCGTCCTCGGTTCCAGCCGAACCGGATGCCCCAGCGGCTTCCTGTTACTGGCCCCGTGCACGGAGCACCTGAGACTCGAAGCCCTTCAACGCTTTCGCCAGTTCGGTCGACGTTCGCAACGAGTATTCCTTGCCCATCATCGCCCTGATGAAATTACCGATGGCTCCTTTCCACGCCCAGGGAGATGCATCGAAGAATGCGAAGGTAGCGCGGGTCCGGCGAAGGAGATCGAGTGACCCAGCCCGCATGCGCTTGCCGAAGTTCATCTCTCTCCCCACAAAGACGACTCCGTCCGGGGGCTCGCCCTGGCGCAATTCCGCCACGAGGAGTTCCTCGAAGAACTGCATCTCGCTGCCCCGCGCCAAGTCCTGCACGTCAACGGTGTCGGGCTGCAGTTGGCCGATGACATTGCGGAGGGCCGGAAAGTCGAACACAGTCTGGTAGTCGTGTCTCAGCAGGACCTTCTGGTCCTCGAAGCTGAATACGACTACCGAGAACTCATTGAAGCTGCTGCTGCGTCCGAGCTGGCGCAGTGCCGCGAACAGTGGCAGCGAGTGCATCAGGTTTGGCCGGACCCGCCGGTCCCTGCGCACCGTAACATCCATGCTGACGAATACCTTGAGGCGGCGGGGAACACCCAGGAAGGGTCTGGAGACGGCTTCCTCCTGGCGAAAGAGGTACATTCGAGTACCAACCATCTCCCCGGGCTGCAACGCCGGGGTGACGGCTCGATGGGAGCGCGACAAGGCGACCCGGAAGTCACCCGAGCCCTGGCAGGTCCGGCCGGCGTCGTCGCGAATCTTCCAATGAATGCGATACTCGCCGAGGCCAACGGAAACACCGTTGGTGAAGTGCATATCGCCCTTTAGGCCACTCGGGACGATCTGCTGTGTTTCAACTCGATTGTCCATCCAGCCGGGCTCCCCCGGGGTGCCGTTGATCGGTTCAACCTCCATCTCGAGATCGAGACCCACGGGCCGGCCCCAGAACTGTTTGATCGGCAGGGAAAACGTGTATCCCATGACGAAACGGTACTCGAAGTCCAAGGCGGGCTTGACCTTGCCTGCACGGCATCGAAGGTCAGCCGGAACCTCGTCCGCGACCTGCGCCATAGCCACGGTAGCGAGGAATCCGCACAACACTAGCCTGGCAAGCAAGCGTATTTTGGGCGGCGTTGGCATTCAAAGTAACAGCATAGCCGGCAAGTCTGAGGAGGTTGTTACGATAGGGGATCGGGCCGGCACCGCCGGTGTTCCTGCAATCTTGTCCGATAGTCTGCCAAAGCCCAGGGTCTGGCCAGTGGCGGAGGGCGCTTGGCAGATCCGCCTCCCACTCCCATGGGAGCTTGTCAGTGTCAACGTATTCCTGTTCCGGCGGGGAGACGGGTATCTCCTGCTCGACACGGGCATCAAGACGCACGAGTCACTGCTGTCGCTGCAGGCGGCATTGCACGGGCTGGATTCGGGCTGGTCCGGTATTCACGAAATCTTGGTCAGCCATCTGCATCCCGATCATGTGGGTGCGGCGGCAGAGATCCGCAGGCGTTCGGGTGCTCCCGTCCGGATGAATGCACTGGAAGCCGAACTCGTGAGGCCACGTCCGACCGGAAGGGAGTTTTTCGCCGAAGCCGCCGAGTACCTGCGATGCAACGGCGTACCGGGCGAACAAATCAAGGCAATGCGCAGCCAGGCGCGACAGACACAATCGGGCTTCGAACGCCTCCATGTGGACCGGAGCCTGGAAGAAGGCGACCGGATCTCGTTCGACGGAGGGACACTGGAGACGATCACGGTTCCTGGACACTCACCTGCCATGCAGTGCTTCTACTGTGCGGACCAGAGGGTGCTGTTCTCGACCGATGCGATTCTCCCGAAAGTCACACCGAACATCGGGGTCCATTGGTTCTACCGAGGCGACCCGCTTGGAGACTACATCCGATCCCTGGACAGGTTGGAGTCGCTCGATGTGCGCCTAGTAGCTCCTTCCCACGGCCGGCCCTTCGAGGGCCACCGCGCCTGGATCGAGAACACCCGCCGGCACCACGAAGCACGATGCGAATCGATCCTCGAGACGATGGGCAACCGCACAGTGGACGCCTACTCGATCGCCGGCGAGATATGGGGAGCGGACCGCAACCTGATGGACCGCCGCTTCGCCATGGCAGAATCGCTTGCCCACCTTGAGCATATGGCGCGCGCCGGGCGCGTTGCTAAGACCGCCATCAAGGGAATCGACCACTGGAATCGCCTCTAGACGGCAGGTCCGCAAACAATACGCTTTCTCGTGGGAACTTACCGGGTCATCGCAGACGGACCGCTCGACGAAACAGTCGTGGGTCTCGCCGGGGATGATATCGAGTTCCTCCCCTGGACGGTGGCGGTCGAGGGCACCCGGAATCCGGTCGACGGGATTTACACCTACGGCCATCCCCACGTCGACGGCTCGATGCTCGACCGGCTACCACCGATCCGAGTGATCAGCAATTACGGCGTCGGTGTCGACCATATCAACGTGGGTGACGCCAGGGCCCGCGGAATTCCGGTGGGCAACACGCCCAATATTCTGGACGGTGCAACCGCTGACGCCGCCTTTGCCCTACTGCTGGCCTCCGCGAGGCGCGTGGTTGCGGGCGACCGCTACGCACGATCCCCGGAGTTCGTGGCCTACAACCCCGGTCACATGCTGGGACGGGAAGTGCACTCGACTACGCTCGGGATCGTCGGCCTCGGCAATATCGGGCGGCAGATCGCACGCCGGGCGCGGGCATTCGACATGCGGGTCCTGTACCGGAACCGGCGACGCCGACAGGCTGATGAAGAAGATCTGGGAGTCGAATTCGCATCGCTCGACGCATTGCTCCGCGAATCTGATCACATCGTGCTGTCGTGCCCTCTGACCGAAGAAACGAGGAATCTGATCAACGCATCCACACTGCGGAAGATGAAACGAACGGCGACTCTCGTTAACGTTGCGCGCGGACCGGTCGTCGATACCGAAGCGCTGGTCGAGGCGCTTCGCTCCGGGGAGATCGAGAGCGCGGGACTCGACGTGACGGAACCCGAGCCGCTCCCGCGCGATCATCCGCTGCTCGGTCTGGAGAACGTGACGATTCTGCCTCACCTGGGAAGTGCAACAATCGAGACCCGCAGGAAAATGGCGCAGGTGTCGATCGAGAACCTGCACCGAGGGTTGCGCGGTCAGCCCCTGCTGCACGCAGTCGGAAGCTGAATCGCTCCTGGAAGACTCAAGCCCGAAAGCCAGACAGACTCCGGTTACCAGTCACAGAAGCGCCTCGATTCGACTCGCCAAATCAGGCTCCTCCATCATTCCGGGATGGTACATGCGCACCACACCGGTGCGATCCACGAGGACCAGCGTCGGCGTCGTGCTGACACCGAAGGACACGAAGGCATCGGAGGTAAGCGGCACCGGCACTGCGCTGAGCAGCGGGTCTTTGTCCACATACGAAGCGATCACATAGGCCTTCTCCTCGCCCGGCGAGGCATCCTCCCCGCGCTTCAAGTAGCCATAGAGCCGTGTTGGCGCGATGACACGCAGGCCTCGGTTACCGAACCGCTCCAGCAGGAGACGCAAGATCGGCCGTTGCGCGGCGCAGTCCTCACACCAGTGAGCCCAGAAGAAGAACAGCGTGACATGGCCATCGAGGTTCCCGTTGGCGGACCGGTGTGCATTCAGGGACTCCGCCAGGTTGAGCTCGGGCATGGGCTTGCCTTCGAGATCGAGGAGCAGCAGGTTCTTGTTGAGCCTCGTCACGATAGACGTTCCGGCATACTTGCCGAGGTGCTCGCGGAGGAAGGCTACGGCCTGCCCCGGATCGTTCTTCGCGACGTAGAACTTGCTCATGGTTTCGATCGCCGCGCCCAACGCTACCGGTAAGGGGGCCCCGGAGTCTGCATCGAGAGTCCTGGTCTCAAGCAAGCGCTCGCACCCCTGCATGGTCCTAAGGGAGTACTCGGCAGCAAGGTTCCAGTCCCCCCCGATCGCCCCCGCCCTGCCGACCCAGGACATGGCCTCAAGCCATTGTTCGTCCATGGTGCCCCCTTGGGGAGCGGTCGAATCGAAGAGGGCCTTGGCGCGGCCCGGTTCCTCCGCGAACGCCAATGCCTTCAGGTCGGCTAATGGGGGTGGCGCGGATCCAGCGAACAAAGGCAGCATCTCAGCTAACAAGGTTACAAGTAGCAATCTCGTCATGATTCCTTACTCCGATGAGCACTTCCGAATCTGCTGTCTTCGGTGGCACCGGTGTCTGTGCGCTCGCTGAGCGATTGCCGGGCAATCAGGCCAGCAAGGCGGTTGATTCGCCAAGAAACAGATTTTGCCGTCGCTGTATCAGCCTACTCCATATTCGCTCGTTCGGGAACCGTCTACGAGTCCAGGGCAGGCAACTTGCTCATGAGAGTGACGGTTCGGACACCCTGCAATCAGCCAGCGCTGCGATCCCTACGGCACGGGGTGTACGATCCCGCTCCGATCCATCTGGCCTCGAGAGGGGGTGATCGTCGGCTCATTGATGCGGTCCCTCCGTGTCAGCCGTAGCTGGCTGGCCATCTGCCTGCGGTGGGCGGCCGTCGGTGACTGGCCCTGATAGATCCCCAGTCCGATCTCCAATGCAGCCTTGTATGTAAGCCACCTCCTCTGCATCTTGGTTGTCCTTGTCCTGTACAATTCGCCCCCTGACCATTAGGTCTGCAAATGGCCTCCGGGTGTCCGGACCGTCTCCCTCTCTCCAATTGGGGTTCTCGCAGTTCTCCACGAGCTTCATCAGGCAGGTGCCGTTCAGGTTCTTGCTTGGCTTGCCGCCGACTTCGCCAATCAGGACCTTTCCCCCCTCCACCCACTGTTGCATTTCCCAGTGCAACCATCACTCTGAATTCTCGGGGATGGCCGGTCTACCAGGTAGCGTGGCTCAGAAGTCCGCCGTATCGGGATGGACGCTCCGCACGCAATCGGCCACTCGGGCTGGCAGCCCCACTGCGGGTGGCACACTCGCGCGGGCATCCGGCCCCCCACCAATCGGCACGGAGCCGTCCCAACTGCCGAAAGGAATCCCCCGCCACTTCTGAGCCACCACAACCCACCAAACCCCATGGGCCTCCAACCCTGGACGTTGAGGCCCCCCGGCGTTCGCCGGTTGGTACAGACCGCCACCAATGAGCCCGAACCCGGGACAGCGGTTGCACCCTACCAAGCCGCGACACTCCCATCCTGATGCCAGACGCGGCGCATCGGTCTGGTTCCCTTGAACGGGTGTCTGGCCAGTGCCTGTTCGTTAACCTCAAACCCGAGGCCCGGCTTGTCCGGCAGCGGAAAGTACCCGTCTACCATTCGCATGGCCGGGAAACCCAACCAGTCCTGCCACAACTGCTCCTTGAATGTCGGCTCCAACCCCGAGCAGATCTCCTGAATCGCGAAGTTGGGCATGGCCGCGTCCACATGCAGTGTAGCGATGCCGCCGATCGGGCCCTCACAGGCATGCGGGGCCATCCGGCAGCCCGAAGCCTCCGCCATCGCACCTACCTTCCAGAGGGCGGTCACACCTCCCACATGGTTGATATCGCACTGGAGAATGTCGATACTTCCGTCTTCCAGCAGTTGCTGGGTGGAATAGTGTGCCACAAGCCGCTCGCCCGTGGCGATCGGAGTCGTGGTTCTACGAGCGATCCGGGCCATCGCCCTGTAGTTCTCGGGTGGACAAGGCTCCTCGACAAACATGAGATGCAATGGCTCGATTTCCTTGCAGATGATCGAGGCTACCGTCGGACTGGTCTTCGCATGAAAATCTACACCTATGTCGATGCCGTCGCCCAGGCCCTCGCGGAGCATCTGGATTCGCCCGACCGCTTCGTTGATCCGCTCATTGGTCTCGATCCATTCGTAGTATCCGGGAATCCCGCTCTTGAACGCGGTGATTCCGAGTTCGTTGGCCGACTCGCGCAGAGCGGCCAGTTGCTCGGGCGTATTCGCTCTGGCGTGGTAGTACCCCCTGACGCCTCGGGGATCCACCGGACCCCCGAGAAGCCTGTATACGGGCTGACCGAGGACTTTCCCGCGGATATCCCAGAGTGCCTGGTCTATGCCGGCGATCGCGGAGCCCAGGATGGGACCGGCCCGGTAGAACGCATGGACGTACATGCTCTGCCAGATGTGCTCGACGCGCATCGGGTCCTGGCCGATGTAGAACTCCTTGAGGTCGTCGATCGTCTGGAGCACGGCTCCGGCCTTGCCTTCGAGGGTCGCCTCTCCCCATCCCACAACACCTTGGTCGGTCTCGAGCTTGACAAAGACATACGGCCGATCGGAGTCCTCCTCCCATGTCACGCCAAACGTCTTGAACCCGGTGATACGTACCGGCCCGGTCGCCGCCGCAAGGGACGGGGCGCTTGCGGCGGCACCCGCCGAGAGAGACGCCATGCGGCGCCCCTGACCTGCATCCGCGGACGAAGCGCCGACCAGGAGCGCTCCTCCGAAGAACTGACGTCGATTCATGTGGCGTACTCCTGCAATGCCGCCTCGTCAATCTCGATTCCGAGACCCGGACCCGCCGGCAATTCGAAGAAGCCGTCAACGACTCGCGGCATGGACTGTCCGGCGATTGCCTCCCAAATCCGCCACTCCGATTCTTCCGTTGTGAAGGGCACCTCCTGAATGACGAAGTTCGGGATCGACGCAGCAACCTGAAGGGCCGCCGCAGTGCCGATCGGACCACCTCGATGAAAGGGAGCAACAGCGGTGTAATAGGCCTCCGCCAAGGCCGCCAGTCGGCGCGTACCACTGATTCCGTAGTGGCCGATGTCCGGTCGGAATACGTCGATGACCTGTCTGCGCAGCAGATCCTGGAACCGGCCATTTGTAGTAAAGAATCGACCCCAGCCGATCGGCGTAACGGACTCGTGGGAGATTCCCTCCAGGACCGAGTCGCTGATCTGTGCCGTCGGCTCATCCATCCACATCAGGTGGAATGCCTCAAGGCGTGCAGCCAGTCCCGCTGCTTCGGAAGGGGTCGTGCGGCCCGCGCAGTCGAGCACGAGGTCGTCGGCACCGGCCCGTCGCAGGCGTCGCAGCATGGCTTCGGTGGTAGAGAAGAACTCTCGCCCGCGGACCGTACCATCCCGGGGAAGCAGCGCAGGTACCGAGAAGGCCCGAAAACCCTGTTGCCTCGCCGCGGCCAGTTGCTCGGTCAATTCCTCTTCGCTGGCCCCTCGCAACGAGGCCATGGCACGAGCCTTGTCGCGAGTCCGTCCGGCGAGCAAGTCATACACCGGTGCGTTTGCCACCTTGCCGCGCAGATCCAGCAAAGCGATGTCGATCGCACTTCGGATCGGGGCAGGCGCTGCAGACAGCGCGACATGAACAGCCATGCTTGCGACGGCATCCTTGCCCGCCAGGGCGTCGGCGTACACCTGGACCGCCTCGACCGTTGATGCGGAGTCCGGTCCCGCTGAGGCCTCTCCGTACCCGGTTATCCCGACGCCGGTTCGCACAGCAATGATCAGACGCAGGCCCCGCTCCGGTCCCGAGCGGATCGCCCAAGCATCGATACCGTTGATGGCAAATTCCGGCTCGGGAACTGAAACGGCCTGAGAAGCTGCCACCACCGACGCCAGTCCAAACATCTTCCTCGATCGTTCAGACGTCATGATTCGCCAGTGGCTGGCATTGTACTCGAGAATTCCCGGCGGATTCGGGAAGAGAGCGAGAGCATGTCGAAACCCCTAGCAGGACCTCCGACCAGCACCGGCTCGTACCAGGCCAACGCCTGCGAACCGGTTCGGCGACGAGCCCCCTGCGGGCTGGCCTCCAGGCCGTATCCGGGGTCCCGCCAGACCGGCATCGGGAGCGTCGAATGCGATGATTCGGTCACGAGATTGGCTTTCTGGCGAGACGGGTGAAGTACCATCAAGTACGGAGAGGTTGCCCGGCGTGACAATCGGCTGCTTTGAGGTTGTGGAGTGTATCGATTGCGCCGCACGAACCAGGCCAAGCCTGCCACCTGACGGCACCTAGGGAGGACGCGCAATGGCGAGTCTCAACATCTATCTCAAGTTCAACGACAATTGTCGCGAGGCCTTCGAGTTCTATCGATCATCGCTGGGCGGCGAGTTTTCCGAGTGCCACAGCTTCGCCGACGGACCACCCGCCATGAACATCGATCCCACGTACAACGACCGCGTGATGCATGTGGCCCTGCCGGTCGGATCGAGTGTGTTGATGGGCTGCGACACCGTGCCGGGGTTCGGGCCTCCCACGGAGTTCGGCAACAATTTCGCAGTTTCCTTGAATACGGACACTCGGCAGGAAGCGGATGGTGTCTTCGCCAAGCTGTCGGATGGCGGCACCGTCCTCATACCCATGCAGGATATGTTCTGGGGCGGCTACTTTGGGGCATTCGTGGACCGGTTCGGTGTGACGTGGAATGTCCACCACGACCCCGCTGACGGCTGACCGCGCTGGATCGGCGGGCAAATTCCAACATCTTGCGTGTTGTCCCCTGCAGGGGAATAGGTCGACCGAACCCGGTGCAGGGCAAGCAGCTTGATCAGAGTGGCCGATTGCCGCCACAAGCTTCAATGTCCCCACCCACACCGCTCGGCTTAGCGACGCAGTGGATGCAACAGCACCGGTCGAGTCCAGCGGGCTCGGGGCGGCAGTCCGGCTTCAATCCAATCCAGGCCCAGGAACGGCCGTTCCCATCGAGCATCACCCTCGATCCGAGCTGACTGGCCCGCGATCGGGGGCATCAGCCAGCCGAATCGCGCGGCTCCCCCTAGACAGGTCCACTTCGAACCCTCGATCGGGACCAACCATGCCCGATGGACGGACTCAGTTACCGAATGCAACCGGTTGCATCGGCGAGATGTTTGCCGACTGGTCCAGCAACGGCATAGGGACCCAGCCAGATGCCTCAAACTACTGCAGGCGACAGTGCCCGCAGGCGCTTGACGATGCCTGGCAACGTATCGACCAACGAATCGACCTGCTCGACATCCGTGGCCCGTCCCAGAGAGAACCGAAGCGTTGACTTGGCTTGCAAGCGGCTGAGACCGATCGCCGAGAGAACATGTGAAGGCTCCACGGCCCCGCTCGAGCAGGCGGATCCGCTGGATACAGCAAAGCCTTGGAGGTCGAGGGCGATCAGGAGCGGTTCCGACTCTACATCCTCGAACCGAATGCTTGACGTGGAGGGCAGCCTCGGAGCGGCCTTGCCATGGATATGGGCGTCGGGGATTCTGTCGAGCAGAGACTGCTCCAGGCGATCTCGGAGCCGGCCTATGCCCTCCCCCTCCTCGCCCAACACGGCACCCGCCAGTTCCGCGGCGGCCCCTAGCCCGACGATGCCAGGAACGTTCTCCGTGCCTGGCCGGCGGTCGCGCTCGTGCCTCCCACCGTACTGTGTTTTCTCGATCTGGAGCCCCCTGCGGATGTAGAGTGCGCCCACGCCTTTGGGTCCGTAAATCTTGTGGGCGCTCAAGCTAAAAAGGTCGACACCGAGTTCCTTGACCGGTGTCGGTATCTTTGTGAAACTCTGCACTCCATCCACATGGAACGGAACACCTGCCTCTCGAGCTACTTGCCCGATCTCGCGGATCGGCTGCAATGTTCCCACTTCGTTGTTGGCATGCATCACCGTAATCAGAGCGGTGTTCGAGCGCAGCGCCGCACGGACATCGCTCGGGGAGACCATTCCGTCGGTGCCGACCGGCAAATACGTAACAGCGGTGCCTTCGCGTTCCAACTGCTCGCAGACGTGAAGCACGGCCGGATGCTCGATCCGGCTGGTAATCACGTGACGGCTGGAGGCGAGCCTGCCGCGCACCGTGCCAAAGATCGCGAGATTGTCCGCCTCGGTGCCACCGCTGGTGAAAACGACGTCGCGATCCTGGCACCCGAGCTGCGCCGCAACCTGCCGGCGCGCACGCTCCACCGCCTGGCGCGCTGCCTGTCCGTCAGCATGCAAGCTGGATGCGTTTCCGTACATGTCGCGGTAGTAGGGAAGCATGGCATCCAGCACCCGCGGATCGACAGGTGTCGTCGCGTTGTGGTCGAAATAGCAGCGTCGCATCGCTGAGCAGCCAAGCCCTTCATCGTAACCAATGCGGTTGCCGGAACAGGCGGTCTGCACTTGCACTGAGGGACCGGGCCGGGCACGAGTTTGGGCGCGCCCGGCCGTTACAGATCGCACGGCTGCGCCCATATAATAAGGCACAGCATGCGCGTTCGACTCTTGGCACTCCTCACCGTTTCCGCGCTCGTGGTGTCCGCCTCGGAACTGGCGGAGCAGGCAACCGCCATTCTGACGCAAGACTGCCAGATGTGCCACGGCGCTGCCATTCAGCAGTCCGGGCTGGACCTGCGCACACGGGAATCCATTCTGCAAGGCGGCGAGCGAGGAGCGGCTGTAGTGGGAGCCAGCCCTGAAGGAAGCTGGCTTTGGAGGCTGGTCACGCACCAGATCAAGCCTTTCATGCCGCCCGGCGGCAAGCTCGCGGAAGAGAAGATCGAAGTACTCCGCAAGTGGATCATGGCTGGTGCCCCCATGCCCAAGGCCTCGATTTCGGACGAGGAGGCCGACCGCCTGGCAGCGCTGCGAAAGCTGGAAGACCGGCCGGTCACCGCCGAGGAGCGATCTTGGTGGGCATTCGAGAGTCCCGCGAGGCAGGACGTTCCCGGGGACGGAGGCGACCATCCGGTCGACGCCTTCCTTGACGCCAAACTCAGCGAACAGGGTCTGGCCAAGGCCAAACGGGCCGGGGACCGGACCCTGGTCCGTCGCGCCTATCTTGACCTGACCGGCCTGCCTCCGTCGCCCGACCAGATCGATTCGTTTCTCGCCGACGACTCTCCCAACGCCTGGGAAACTCTGGTAGACCGACTCCTCGAGTCGCCCCACTACGGCGAACGCTGGGGGCGCCACTGGCTGGACCTGGTCCACTACGCCGATTCGGGCGGATACGAGCGGGACTTCGACTGGCCCACGATGTGGCGATACCGCGACTACGTCGTGGAGGCCTTCAACGCCGACAAGCCCTACGACCAGTTCATTCGCGAGCAGATCGCAGGCGACGAAATCGCTCCGCGCTCCGTTGAGGCGAACATCGCCACCGGCTATCTCCGAATGGTGCTCGACAACAACATCAAGGACGAACGCACCCGCATGGACGAGCTGGACGACAACGTGGCGACCACCGCGCAGACGTTCCTGGCGGTCACGGCGCAGTGCGCGAGGTGCCACGACCACAAGTTCGATCCGATCCCGCAGAAGGACTACTACCAGATGCAGGCAGTGTTCTTTTCGACCAAGGAAGTGGACTATCCGCTGGTCTCACCCGAGGAGGTGCGACGGCACAAGGCCATCAACAAGGACGTGACGGACCGGCAAGAGCCCCTGAAGGACCGGCTCGCCGAACTCGAGAAGCCACACAGGGAGTTCCTGTTTCAGGCGAAGCTGGACGCCTTGCCAGCGTACTACCGAGTTGCCTGGGAGACCCCGTCTGAACAGCGCGACAAGGGCCAGAGGCTGAACGCCCGACAGGTCGACGCGCTCTACAGGCAGATCGAAAGGTCGGCTGTTCTGGAGCGGATGACCGCCGAGGAGCTGACCGAATTCGAGGAAACGGAGACACGGATCAAGGCGTTGGAGGGCACTCGCCCGGAGTCGTACCCAACCGCCCGGACAGTCACCGAGGAAAGCCGCGACGCTCTTCCGTCCTACTTCCTCCACCGTGGCGACCCCGGCTCCAAGGGTTCCCTGATGAATCCGGGCGTACTGACAGTCGCGACCCGCACACCACCACCGTTCAGCCCGCCGCCGTCCAGTGCCAATACGAGCTGGCGACGCAAACACTTTGCCGACTGGATCGCGTCCGAGGACAATCCACTCACCGCACGAGTGATGGTCAACCGAATCTGGCAGCATCACTTTGGTGAGGGTATCGTGCGCACGCCCAGCAACTTCGGCAAGACAGGCATGCAGCCAAGCCACCCGGAACTGCTGGATTGGCTGGCACTTGAGTTCATCGACTCCGGCTGGTCCATCAAGCACATGCACAGACTGATCGTGACCTCGGAGGCCTATCGAATGGCCAGCCGGGACTTGCCGGAGAACCTTGAACGGGATTCCGGCAACACCTACTTCTGGCGCCAAACAAGGAATCGGCACGAGGCAGAGGTGATCCGGGACCAGATCATGGCAGTGGCTGGTACGCTGGACCTGACCGTCGGCGGACCCGCTGTCCGTCCGCACATCAATCCGTCGCTCTTCCAGTCGAGCACCGACCGGACATGGCCCGGCATGCCGGTCGGGAATCCGAAGGGCTGGCGTCGCAGCCTCTACGTATTCTCGAAGCGGTCCATCCGCTATCCGATGTTTGAGGCCTTCGATCAACCGGACATGGTCAGCTCGTGCAGTCGACGCACCCGTTCGACTGTGGCTCCGCAGGCGCTGCTGCTGATGAACAATGCAGAAGTGCTCGTCCAGGCCAAGCATTTCGCGCAGCGGGTTGCGCTGGAATCTGGACACACACTGGAGCGCCAGGTGGAACGGGCGTTCGAGTTGGCGCTTGCACGCCCACCGACACCGACTGAGAAGGCGAAGGCCGTGTCCTTCCTGGAGAGCACTCCGACGGGTCTCGTGGATTTCTGTCAGACATTATTCAATCTCAACGAGTTCCTCTACCGGCAGTGAAGCCATGGGGGGCCTCCAATCTGAGGCTCGGGCTTCGGCCGACTTGCGCCGGCAGGAGTGGCTGACCGCCGACCCTCCGCGTGGCTGTCCAGGCACCTTCCGCGAATATCCGTCCGAAAGGTTGAGCCCCTCCGCAGCAGCCTCGGGCCGCCTGCCAGACTGGCACCCAAGCCGCCAGCTCATGATCGGAGGTCTCGGAAGCCCGCTCCTTGCCGGGGGTTCGCGGGGTGGCTTTCGGTCGATCGCTACCGGCCTGTGGAACCGAATCCACCTTCGCCCCGACGACTAACGTCCAGCGAATCAGCCAATTCCCATCGCACGTCCGCATAGCGGGAAATCACCAGCTGGGCGATTCGGTCTCCGGCACAGATGCCGTACGGTTCGGATCCGAGATTGATAAGGGTTACCTGCACCTCGCCACGGTATCCCGGATCAATGGTGCCCGGGCTGTTGAGAAGGGTCAGACCATGGCGGCGGGCCAATCCGCTACGGGGGCGTACCTGGCCTTCGTATCCCGGTGGGAGTTCGATGCCGATTCCTGTGCGAACACTCTTCCACGTCCCCGCAGGCAGGTCGGCATCTTCAGCGGCGAAGAGGTCCATGCCGGCATCTTCGGACGGTCCGTGAGCGAAGGTGGGTGCGATGGCCTGGTCCACGAACTTGACGTACCGGAGTGTCAGGGGCTCGGGCATGTTGGACGTCACCCTAGCCCGTGATTGCACGTCGAAGTGCTACACCGCGGAATGCGGAGGCTTGGATCTGGCGGTCGAGTCATCGGCATTCTACAGCAGGAGGGTGGGACTGCTACGACGACATTCCATGGGTGGGCGCGGCGGGCACCGGAGCGATGCTGGCCCTGTGGCGGTCGGTGCGGAGAACCCCTTCCTGCTAGAAGTTTGGCACAGACAGAGCCAAGGCGATAACTGCTGTGGGCGCTTCTTGCCGGTGATCTCAGGTCACGGCAGCCATCCCTGCGACCAGTCATAGATCCCCCTCCCGCTCGCGGGCGTCGGCGGGCCGGACCGCCAGAAGCTTGGACTGGCCTCGATTTCGTCGCCGGGCACTCATACCTCAGGCATTCTGCGTCCAGTGGTTCGGCGGATTGGAACAACCCGAGAACTCACCGAAGCGCTACATCCGATTCATGGTTACGGCTACCGTAGTTTGATGATCATCGACTGAGAGCTCTTGCCCTCGGTGGCCCGCTGGCTGGCCTCCTCCCTCGGCATGCCTCCGGTTTCATCCGCCCGAGGACCCCAGGGACCCGGCCAACCTCGACGCACGACGCCGGACTCGCCGATGGACACCTCCCTCCGAACTGAACAGTGGACAATGGGCGGGGGGCAGGACTCCCGTGCCCAACGGAATCAAGGAGGCAAACGCCTTGGCCGCCGGGGTTCCCACCGCTTGAGCATCAACGGTTTCCGTGTCGCGCCCGTCGGTGCGGGAGCGGGTGCAGGCACGAAGCCCGCATGACCCGATTGATCCAGCTTGGCAGGCAACGCTATGATTGAGCGGTCAAGATGCGGTACCAGCCTCGCCCTGCAGTGATTCGCTCCCACTGGACAGCCATTCTGCCAGTGTCGCTGTTCGCCGGACTGGTGCTCTCGGCAGCCTTGGTTCATGCGGACGACTGGACTTCAGTCGGAGCGGACGCTCAGCGGTCTTCCTGGGTGCGCGCCGACCACAAGACGTCCCCTGAGACAGTCCGTGATCCGGAATTCCGCTTGCTGTGGAAGATGTCGATTCCCAACAATTCCCTCCAAGGGAATGGGCTTACCGCTCCAGCACTCCTGGACTTCCTGATCAGTCACCGAGGCTTCCGGTCCCTTGCGTTCTTCGGAAGCAACTCAGGGAGCGTGTTCGCGGTGGACACCGACCTCGCCCGCACCGAGTGGGAGCGACACCTCTTTCCCGATACTGGACCAGGTTCTCCAGACTGTCCCGGAGGCATGACCGCCAACGTAACCCGTCCGACCGCAGCAGCCATGCCGTCCTCTCTGGGCATTCTGGCTCGAGGCAGGCGTTCGCCTGCCAGAAGCGCGGTCGGCCAGCCGCATCGAGGTGCCGTGACCCTTCTGGAGGCTGTTTCGGCTCCGGCACCAGGACCAGCGCCCGGAACGGGGCGAGTTCGCCCTCCGGCCCGGCCCGCCTTGCGGGGTGTGAAGCTTGTCTACGCCTTGGCGACGGACGGAATGCTACACGCACTTCATGCCTCGAACGGAACGAACCGGATGGCACCGCTTCGCTTCGTTCCCGCGAATGCCAATGCGCGCGGGCTGATCATCGTCGACGGTGTGGCCTATGTGACAACTGCGAACGGCTGCAACGGCGTTCCGGATGCCGTCTGGGCACTTGACATTCAGTCAGGGAGTGTCCACTCCCGGGAATCTGGAGGTGGCTCCGTGGTCGGACCGACGGGCGTAGCATTCAGCCCGGAAGGTACGCTGTTTGCGGCGAGTCGAAACGGGCCACTGGTCGCGCTCGAATCCGGATCCCTCGCCCTTCGGGCATCCAGCCGCGTGAGGGGGTTCCGATCTTCTCCTGTAGTGTTCGACCACGATGGCAAGGACCGCGTCGCTGCGGTCGCGAGCGACGGCTCCATCAAGGTCTTTGACGCAGAGTCCTTGGACGAGCTTGCCAGCGGCAGGCCAACCGGGATGCCCCCCGATTCCGAGACGGCCCTCGCCACCTGGCTCGACCGGGACGGGTCCCGCTGGATTCTCGCCCCGTCACGAGAATCAATCGTAGCCTGGAAGATTCTCGGCAACGCCGAAGGCACCCGCCTCGAGGCTGGCTGGGAGTCGACCGCCATGGACATGCCTCTGCCCCCAATCGTGGTGAACGGCGTGGTGTTCGCGCTGGACGGCGGAGCCCCGTCGGGTTCCGCGAAGCTGTATGCCTTCGAGGGGATCAGCGGCAAACACCTCTGGGACAGCGGGCACTCGATTGCCTCAACAGCCAGAGGCCATACTCTGGCGTCGGGCCCCGGACATGTCTTCCTGACTACGGCGGACAGTTCGCTCTACACGTTCGGGTTCCCGATGGAGCACTGAATGCAGATCGTTCTCAAGATGGCGCTTCTCGCGTTGTGCGCCTCGACCCTCCTGATTGCCGAACTGCCAGAGGGGCCAGGCAGGGAGGAAACCGAGAGGCTCTGTCAAGGATGTCACGACCTCGGCCAATCGGTGTCGCTCCGCCAGGACCGCAACGGCTGGGCCGCCACACTGACCAAGATGGTTGGATTGGGCGTCAAGGCTACGGATCAGGAACTGCTGACGGTGGTCGCCTACCTGGCAGAACACTACCCGGCAGAAACGCTGCCGCCACTCAACATCAACGAGGCCCGGGCAATCCAGATGGAGAGCCGACTATCGATCAGACGCTCCGTCGCTGCCGCCATTCTGCGCTACCGCTCAGAAAAGGGCCCGTTCCGCTCGATTGATGACCTGCTTGCCGTCCCGGGAATCGATCCAGCGAAAATCGAGGCCCGGAAGGACCGGATCGTCTTCGAGTAGTCCATTCGATACACGCTGAGCGCCTGTGCGCTCCCGCGATTCCTTTCGGTCATACCCGTCATCGTGTGGGACCTGTCCCCGGAACCGGTCTTTTCCGGATTCGACTCGCTCGCGCACCAGTCCATCGGTACCCGACTGGTCTGGTGCCCTCAATCAGCCCGGCGGATCCATCAGACGGCGGACTGCGTCCAGCTGGCCGGAAACTGAACCTGGGGCTGGCGGTTTGGCGCTCCACTTCGGACCATGCGCTTCGCAAGGAATTGCCCGGGCCGCCGCTCCTTGACCGGAACGGCCACTCCATCCGCGACTCGGCCGCCGAGAGTTCTGCCGCTCCCGGTGTGACTTGCAGCGGCGCTCGCTGGGCGAACAACTGCAGCGCCCACCATTGCAAGGGCTCGTTCCCGTCGTGTCCGCGAACCGGCGTTGCGGCGGCGTCCGCCACGATTGCGGCAAGCAAGCGACCATCCATCTGAGCCCGCTGCAGAGCCGTCCCGCTCGATTGTGCAATCATGTATGGGGGTCGGGGTTGAACAACAACCCGTACAGGACAAACCGCAATGCACCGTGGCATGGCGTAGATTCATTCGAATCCGCTGCGGCATGAGATCGGGTTGGTCAGGACACCAGGGTGATTTCCCTTGGCGATCCGAGGAATAAGAGGAGGCAGAATGCATTCAGCTATTGGTATGTTGCGCTCATGGAGTGCTGGTGCGCCCAAAGCCGCGATTGTGCTGGCATTACTCTCGGGCTCGGTGTGGGGCCAGGACCAGGGCAGGCTTACCGGAACAATCAGTGACAATACCGGCGCGGTGATACCCGGCGCACCGGTCACGGCTCGCAACACTGCTACCGGTGTCGAGCAGAGCGCCGAAAGCAACGAGAACGGTGTCTACACGTTCTCGTACATGGCACCGGGCGACTACGACGTTACGGTCGAGTTCTCCGGCTTCAAGACATCCCGAACCATGGTGACGGTCGAGACGGGCTACACACGGACAGCCAACATTGCGCTGGAGATCGGCGAACTCACCGAAGTGGTTACCGTCGAGGCGACGACGCCGCTGCTGGAGTCGACCACGTCTTCCGTTGGCCAGTTCATTGAGCGGGAGACGGTGTTCAACATGCCTCTGCAGAGTCGCCGCAGCGCTTCGCTCGTCCGACTCATGGGCAACATAGCGTTCCGTTCAGAGGATGGCGGAGAGCAGGTGCCGAAGTTCTCGATGGCTGGCGGTCGCTCCCAGAACCAGATGTGGACGCTGGACGGCTCGGTGGTGCAGAACATGGCCATCGGCACGCAGCAGCTTGCCCTCAACCCGCCGGCCGAGTCGCTGCAGGAGTTCAAGGCGGAGATGAACAACTACTCGGCGGAATATGGGCGCGCCGGTGGCGGCTTCATCGTCATGACGACCCGGAGCGGCACCAACGACATGCACGGTGCCGTCTACGAGTTCTTCCGAAATGACGCCATGGACGCACGCCCGTTCTTCGCCCGGGACCTGGCCCCGCTGAGGTACAACATCTTCGGCGGCTCGCTCGGAGGACCCATCGTCAAGAACAAGGCGTTCTTTTTCTTCAACTATGAGGGGGCCCGTCGGCGCGACGGTGTCACGTATTCGAGTGACGACGTACCCCATCCCATCGAGACGACCGGAGACTTCTCCAATCGCGCCGGCCTGACCCTCATGGATCCGATCGGCGGAAACCCCTTCTCGAACAACACCATTCCGCAAGGCCGGATCGATCCGCTGGCCCGTCAGATCGTGGGCCTTTACCCCGCACCGAACGTAACAGGCGGCGACCTCACGAAGGCTCCGGCGAACAACTTCGTCAACAACGCCTCCAATGGTCTCGACCAGAATTTCTTCACCGGCAAGTGGGACCAGAACATGGGCGAGAGCGACCGCCTTTCGGTTCGCTTCATGTACGTCGAGGCACCCCAGAACATCCCGGCCGTGTATCCGAACGACTTCGCCGACCCGCGTGCGGGCATCCGCAAGAACCGGCATCACAACACAACGGTCAACTGGATTCATAACTTCTCCCCGACAGTGATCAACGAGTTCCGCTTCAACTGGGGTGACCGTTTGCACATCAATCGCTCAGCGGCGCGAAACTCCGGCAAGAACGGGGAGTTCGGGATTGCCGGCGTCAACCCTGAGTCATTCGCGCGTATCAGCGTGAACGGGCTCACCCCGCTGGTCCCGGGCAATCAGGAGCGCATCCAGACCCCCATCCGCACGATCGAACTCGTGGAGAACCAGACCCTGGTGCGGGGATCACACCAGATCAAGTACGGCTTCACCTGGCGGTACTCACGCAACATCGACGACCAGAACAACCAGACCGGAGGCGTCTTCAACTTTGGCAACCGGGCGACGGGAGTCGGACTTGCGGAACTGCTTCTGGGACACGTCGGATCCGCATCGATCAACGACGCCGACATCCTGGACCGCCGAACGGACTACTACGGGTTCTTCGTCCAGGACGACTGGCGGGCTACCTCGAAGCTCACCCTCAACATGGGGATGCGGTACGAAGTCGACACGCCCCTGTGGGACAGGAACAACCGGCTGAACGGTTTCGATTGGGACGCAACCAACCCGGTTTCGGGCCTGCCAGGCGTTGTCACGTTCTTCGGAAAGGATGGCCTCGGC
Source organism: Bryobacterales bacterium (assembly GCA_965205085.1). GTDB lineage: Bacteria > Acidobacteriota > Terriglobia > Bryobacterales > UBA6623 > VXMF01. The sequence continues at coordinate 1,569,932 of OZ242039.1, forward strand.
AAGTACTCTCACGACTATTATCTCGGTGCCTGGGGCCCCCGGGTCGGTGTCGCCTACCAGTTGACCAACAAGACCGTCGTCCGCACCGGCTACGGAATCAACTACTACGGGGCGTATCGTGGTGCCGTCCCCAACGCCTTCTCGCTGGGTTTCAGCACCCAGGGCAATTTCACCTCGCCGGACGGCGGTTTCACGCGGGCCCTCACGCTTGCCGATGGAATGCCATCCACGGAGGCCGCCGAGCTCGGGCCGGCGTTCGGTGCCGTGGAGGTCGGCCAGAGGCCGGTCGTGGCTCCGCAATACTTCCGCAAGGAACATCGCAGCGCGATGGTACAGCAGTGGAACTTCGGCATTCAGCACCAATTGCCCCAGAACTTCCTGATTGAGGCCAGTTACATGGCGAACATGGGTCACCGATTGGGCGGGGCCAACGTGAACTGGAACGTAATCCCGCTCGTCGGCGGACAGGGGCCGGAGAATCAGGCCCAGGGTCTGCGCAGGTTCCCGATCTTCAACAGCGTTGGCCAGCGGTCGGCCGACTGGGGCAACTCGGCGTATCATTCCGGCAATCTCAAGGTCGAGAAGCGCTATTCGGCCGGATTCAACATGCTGATGAACTACACCTGGTCCAAGTACCTCGACGATGTGGAAGGTGGTTCCGAGTTGGCCGAATTCCAGGGCAACCGGAATACCCATCCGGAGCTGCGTCACCTCGACCGCGGGTACTCGGGCAGCGACATCCGTCACCGGCTGGCGCTGAGTGCGGTCTACGAGCTTCCGTTCGGCAAGGGGCGCCAGTTCGACATCAGCAATGGCGTCCTGGACGCCCTCGCTGGCGGCTGGGGGCTCAGCGTGATCACCGAGTTCCGTACTGGGTCGCCGTTCGTCGTCGTCGAGAACACCAACCGAAGCAACACGTTCGCTGCGGCTCAGCGCTCGAATATCCTCGGCGACCTGAAGCAACAACCGCAGTGGCGGGACAACGTCAAGGGTGAAACGTTCTTCGATACGAACCTCTTGGAGGCACCGGGGAACGGGATCGTGGGCACGGCTCCGTCTTCGATCTGCTGCGGCCCGGGACTCGCGAACGTCGATTTCTCCGTCCACAAGTGGTTCGAGGTCACCGAGCAGGTCCGGCTGCAATTCCGCGGAGACTTCTACAACTTTCCGAACCACCCGCAGTTTGCCAATCCTGAAGAGCGACGCGGACGGGGCGGCTTCGGCAGGATCGCCAGCACTCTTCGTGGTACGGGAGGAAGAGTTTCCCAGTTGTCGTTGCGGGTCGAGTTCTAGGGGGAGTCCTGATGCGCCGCGATACCCCGTGGCAAGTCAACAGCACGAATGCTGGACTCGCAGGATGGGCAAGCAACGGGATGGCGAGTGGGTTGCCGACGGCCATCCCACCATCAGGGCCTAGCCAGCCGAAGCCGCCGTTATCCGTGGGCAGTCAATCGCTACCTTGTTCGGTCATCGCACTCATTGGGGCCAGGACGTGGCCAGCGGTGCCTGAGAGCGTAAGCTATGGTGCGGTAAAGTTCCGAGGGGCGTGAGTCGATTTTCGGGAGTACGGCCGCTGCCCCAGCAGATTGCGCAAGCCCGGCACGGCCTGTACTCCAGATTTCGGAAAGTGGCTGCCCCGTGGCGGTCAGGATCGCGAACCATCCGGTCGGCGATGAAGGAGCCGCATGCCAGTTGCCGAGCCCCTCTGCAGACTCAAGCCCGGCAACCCGGGGGTTCCCCCTGACGGCGCGCTAGTCGAGAAAGCTCAACTCGTTCGCGGCGAGCAGACCATGGGCGAACTCCTCCCAGGGATCACGCCCGACCTCCAAGTGTCGATCCGAAATATAATCAAGCACTTGTGCAACTTCTCCCCTGGTTGCATCTCGCCCGAGGGCCCTGCGGTACAACGACCTGACGCGCACGGCCGAATCCGAATTTGCCGCCACGGCGTTTGCCAGGTGCACGGCCCTGCCTTGCATCCACTCGCTGTTCAACACAAACATCTGCTGAAGCGGTGTCGTCGTGACCTGTCGAGACGGGCTGTGCTGGGTTGGGAGGGGAAAGTCGTACAGTTGGAGTAAGGGGTGCAGTCGCCCACGGCTGATCCTGACATACACGGAGCGCCGTGCGGGCTCCGTGCTGGTGGCCTCCGCAGACGGTCCTCCTACCGAGAGATCCAGTTCGCCTGAAGCTCTCAGGATCGAGTCTCTCCAGGCTTCAATGTCGAGGCGGCGGGGGGGCATCCGCCAGAACCACTGATTGGCTGGATCCGTCGCCATGCCGCTGGTGTCGGGACGGCTACTCTGGCGATACATGGCCGAGAGCATGATCTCGCGGTGCAGCCACTTCAGCGACCATCCGTTCGCGACGAAGCGAGCGGCGAGATCCTCCAGTAGGTCCGGGTGCGTCGGGGCCTCTCCCTGCTTGCCGAAATCGGAGGGAGTGCGCACCAGGTGCCTCCCGGCGTGCCAGCCCCAGACCCGATTGACCCAAACTCGGGCCGCCAGCGGCCCGGCCTCGCCAACGATCCTGTTCGCCAGTTCCAGACGGCCCGAACCCTGGGTGAACGGTCTTGGCTCGTCGGGCTCGAACACGCTCAGGAAACGTCGTCGAACCACCTTGCCAGGATTCGCCACGTTTCCCCGGATGAAGACCGGAAGGTCCCGGGCGACTCCCGGCCGCAAATCCATTCGGGTAACCGTGGGAGTCGACCCGTCAACCCATACGCCCCAATCCACAATCGACGGAGTCAGGGGAGTCTCGTCCCTGCCGAGCTGGACTTCCAGCGCTTCGTATTCCGCCTTCATGGCGGCAATGCTGGGGTGGAGTTCCTCGGCGATCGTGTCGAGATCCTTCAGGTTGCCGTAGGTCCCGCGCAGCCTGTAGAGCCTCTCGTGCTGCCGGGTCAGCCACTCAGCCACCGCGGGATCCATTTCTACCGTGGGGCGGCCGACCTGCCAGGTGCTCGCGAAGACTCCTGCGAGTCCGTAGTAGTCTTCAGCCGTGATCGGATCGAACTTGTGGTCATGGCAACGGGCACAGGCGACGGTCAGGCCCAGAAGCCCTCGCGTCACGGCATCGACCCGCTCATCCCAGTCATCGCTGGCGATGGTTTCAATGACATCGCGAGAGAGTCGACGATCCTTGTGGTAGACAGGGGCCGTGCCGATATATCCCAGTGCCCGCATGTCCGAGGCAGCAAAACCCGGCATCAGGTCGGCAGCGAACTGCATGCGGACGAAACGGTTGTAGGGTATGTCCAGCTTGAACGCCTCGATCACCCAATCCCTGTATCGCCAGGCATGCGGAAACGGCCGATTCGTCGCCTCACTGGTCGGGTGGTCTTCTGCCCAGCGTGCTACGTCCAGCCAGTACCGCCCCCACCGTTCTCCGTACCGAGGCGACGCCAGGAGTCGATCAATCAATCGGGGGTATGCGTCTGGTGACCGGTCAGCTGCGAACGCCTCGATTTCCTCATATGAGGGTGGCAATCCCGTGAGATCAAGATAGGCTCGACGGCCAAGGGTCCGGGTGTCAGCCTCCCGGGAGGGGCGTAAACCCTGCCGGTCGAGTCCGGCCAGGACGAAGGTGTCGATCTTGCGCTGCACCCAGTCCGGATCTGAAACGGATGGCGCCAGTCGGTCAGTGAGGGGTTGGAAAGCCCACCACCTGCGCCCCTCGCTGATCGGCGTCCCAGGCCCGAAAGCCGCCTCCGCTCCGGCCAAAGCAGGATCATCCTCCCCGATCCGAGGGTCCGTCGCACCGGCCGTGATCCAGACTCGAAAATCCTCGAGCACACGATCTGGAAGCTTGCCAGCAGGAGGCATCTTGAGGACAGAATCCGAATAGCCGAGCGCCTTCATGATGAGGCTGGCGTCAGGGTCGCCGAGCACCAGCACCGGCCCAGAAGCCCCCCCTGTCAGCAAGCCGGACCGGGTATCCACCCGCAGTCCCCCCATTGGCTCGCCCAAGCGGGTCGAGTGGCATGGCTCACACTGTTCGACGAGTACGGGGCGGATCCTCCGCTCGAAGTGCTCCAGGTCCGGGGTCTGTGCCAAGCCGGCTATCGCCGGCACAAGCAGGCAGAATGGACGCTTCACGCGATCAAGTCCCCCAGAACAGTACCGTGCACATCCGTGAGGCTGAAGTCCCTTCCGGCGTAGCGATACGTGAGGCGCTCGTGGTCAAAGCCGAGTTGATTGAGGATGGTGGCGTGGAGATCGTGAATGCTGACCCGGTTCTCGACCGCCTGGAATCCGAAATCGTCCGTCGCTCCGTAGACCAGCCCACCGCGGATTCCTCCCCCCGCCATCCACATGGTAAACCCGTACGGGTTGTGGTCCCTGCCGTCGCCCGCCTCCGATACCGGAGTCCGCCCGAACTCCCCACCCCACACGACCAGGGTCTCGTCCAGCAGTCCCCGCCGCTTGAGATCGCCGATCAGTGCCGCACACCCCCTGTCCATGTCTGGACACCGCTCCCGAAGGTTGCGGTTGATGCTCTTGTGGTCGTCCCATGGCTGGCCCGGACCGTAATAGACGTGGACGTATCGCACACCCTTCTCGACCAGCCTTCTCGCAAGCAGACATCCGTTCGCGAACGGGGTGTCCCCGTACTCCTCCCGTACGCTCTTCGATTCCTTGCGCACATCAAACACGTCGAGCGCCTCGAATTGCATGCGGTAAGCCGTCTCCATCGCCCGAATCCGTGCGTCGAGATAGGCGTCACCACCCACCCGCCGCAGATGACGATTGTTCAGTGCCTGGATCAGGTCCAACTGCTTCCGTTGGGCGGCCATCCCGAGCTGGCCGTTGCGCAGGTACGGGATCATTTCCTCGGGATCTGTCTCGTCGAGGTTGAAATGCGTGCCCTGATGCTCGGCGGGAAGGAACCCTGACCGCCAGAGGTTCCCGCCCCGGTGCCCGGGGCTGAGAACCACGAACCCGGGGATGTTGCGGTTCTCCGTTCCCAGCCCGAAAGAGATCCACGCACCCAGTGATGGTCTGGTGGCGGCTATGTTTCCGGTGTGAATCAGGCTCCTCGCTGGCCCGTGGGTTGGGTTGAACGTGTACATCGAGCGAATGACGCACAGGTCATCCACGACCCCTGCCAGCTTTGGCAGCAACTCGCTGACCTCGGTGCCGCTGTGGCCATGACGTCGAAATGCGAACGGCGAGGGCAGTAGTCCGCCGGTCATTCGCTCGGTCCGGAGATCGACCGACTCGGGCCGCTCCCCCTCGTGCCTGAGGAGCGCAGGCTTTGGATCAAGCAGGTCCATCTGGGAGGGGCCGCCCGTCATGAACAGGAACACGACCTGCCTGGCCCGAGGCGCAAAGTGAGGCCCGGCCGGCTTGGCGGAACCGGCGGCCGAAGCCTCTTGCAGCATAGCCGCCAGGCCGACCGAGCCCAAGCCGCCGCATAGGGACTGCACGAAGTGCCTCCGCGTACCGGGCCGATCAGGAGGGAAACGCATCTGGGTTCGAGTATATCGGAGGCTCGTTCTCGACGATTGCGACGGGGATGGACCCAGCGTCCAGCGGCGGTCCTGGGCGAGACCATCAGGTCCTGCTGTTCGCCCTGGCTCTGCTGCGAGATGGACCCAGCGTCCAGCGGCGGTCCTGGGCGAGACTGGTCGCCGAGGAGCCCCTGGCGCACGTGAAGAGCATGGCCATCCTGGCCGCAGGGGTCTTCGGCCTCAGCCGCCTGGCCCGGGTCTGCTCGGCAGGTCTCGTTGTGATGATTCGTTCGGATTGACCACAGGATGCTCCCAACGCTCGGATTCGGTGCCTGCGATTCGGGCAGCCAAATTGGGCCCGCAGAGAGGCGGCGCGGATGGTAGTACCCACAAGCCTCCGCCCGAGGTCGCTTGCCAGATACACCGATCCGGGAGACGCCCTTCATGCGGGGTCGTTCCGTAGCGGACGTCCCGAGGAGGAACCGCCCCGGGGGGATCGGATGCAATGGCATCCATGCCCAGGACTACCCGATTTCACTGGACGGCAGCGGATCGGGCCGGGACCCTCGATCCAGCACTGCCCGGTTGACGGTGCCGCCAGTCAGTTAAGCTGGCGCGAGGTTCTGGCCGGGACGGGTGCACTGCACTCGTTTGCGGTCGCGGGTCGAACGCAAGCAGAATCCCGCATCAGCGGCGGGCACTGCATCCGGAACCACCCGGCCCTAACCAAGAACCGACTCCGGGCGCGACGCATGGCAGATAGCCACCATGGGACGTGACGACCTCCATGGGAGAAGTGGCTCGCAGGTCCCCGAACGATGGCACGACAGCGGGAACCCTCGCGTCGCCGTCCCTATTCGGCGGCACCGGCTTGGCTAGTGTCCATCGTTAGAAATGTGGGGCCACCGGATGGGGGTTCTGGTACCGTCGTAGCAGACTCGGGAGGCAGAGATGGCCAATCAACATACGCGAGTATCCCCCCAGATCTCGGACCCGCAACGCCAAGAACTGAACCGCTGGCTGCGACGGCAGAAGACCTCGCAGGCGCTGGCCTTGCGGGCGCGCATCCTCCTTCAGTCAGCCCAAGGCCACAGTGACCAGCAAGTTGCAGACAGCTTGCCTACCACTCGCGTCACGGTCGGGAAATGGCGGCGACGGTTCCTGGAACACGGCTGCGACGGCTTGCTGGACAAACCCCGCTCCGGTGCGCCGAGGACGGTGACGCATGCCGATGTGGAGCAGGTCGTGGTACGAACCTTGCAGACACGCCCCCGAGGGGCAACCCAGTAGAGCCGCCAGTGGATGGCCCAAGCCTCGGGACTGAGCCCCTCCACCATTGGCCGCATCTGGCGTGCGTTCGATCCCCAGCCACATCGGAGCGAGACATTCAAGCTGTCGCAGGACCCGCAGTTTGTGCAGAAAGTACGGGATATCGTGGGTTTGTACCTCCATCCGCCCGCTGTTGCGTTTCCAAGCGCAGCCGGCATGGCAAGATCGGCTAGAAGTGAGTGTGTGGAACCTGTGCACTGGCCAATCCTCCCTCGTACGCTTGCGCGCGGCATTGGCCCGCGCCTCCTTCGAGCGTCGAGCCGGCCCCACGGGTGAAGCGTCCGTGTCGATGCCCTGCTTCTCATCATCGAAGAGCAGAGATGCCAGCGAGCGGCCCATGGACCACTCCACGTAGTAGGCCAACAGGCACAGGAAGACATGCGCCCGCACCCGACCATCGAGACGATGGTGAACCGGACTGACTTTGAGGTCCACTGTCTTGTAGTCTTGTAGCTTCGAAACTCTCGCTCGACCTGGCTCAAGCTCTGGTATGACCGCACAGTCTCGTGACTGGACAGTCGGTCCTCGGGTACGTTGGTCTGGACGAGGTAGATGCCGTTCAACGGCCTCTTGGGCGATGCGCTCGTCGCTGCGCTCCCAGAAGCAACTGTCATCGGTGGACTGGACATCGAAGTGCTTGCCGACCTTGTATTTCCGTATTTCCGCAGGGTACGGTCAACCCGAACAGAGATGTTGTGCCGGCTCCGTAGCGGCTGATGCTTCCGCATCGTGGCCGCTAACAACGGGTTGCGGCACACGACCAGCCGTTCGCCGGGATCCAGCTCGGGTGAGGGCTCGACATCGCCGTTCTGGACCAGACTCTGGATCGCCGGGGCACTTAATGCAGGGATCCAGTCCAGATTGGCGGGTGCGAGCTCGTCCCGGATGCGGGCATCGGTCAACAACCGTCGATCCCCTACCAGCACGACACGGGACAGCGAGAAGAGCTCGTGCAGCGTCTGGATCTGGACGCCCACCGTGCCTTCTTCTAGGTGCCGGACGGCGGGGTGCCGCTCGATGCGGTCCTAGTCCTGAAGCAGCCAGTCCATGGCCTGACGGGATGCGACTTGGCGAGGGGATCGGGAGCGCAGAATCGTGAAGGCGTCGCCCAGGGATGGGACAGAGAGGCCGCCCTTGAGCAGGATGCGGAGGCCCTCAATGATCGGGTCGGGCCACTTCAAGAGGTTGGCCAGGGTGCGTTTCTTGATCTTGCCTTGGTCGCGGAAGGACTGGCGGAGCAGGAGGGCGGGAGAAGAGTTCCGGTTGAGCACATGGTCAGTGTACATAGCAAGATTGCTAGATTTAATATATATAAATCAATATAATAATAGTTATTTACATGGGTACATAATGCAGCCTCTAGCATCGCGGAAGTGGATGTAGCATCACGTGTTGTAGCGAAAGGAACGGCCAAACTCGGCACCAACTCCAGCCTAGTGCACCCGGCAAGACACATGGTGGGTCTAGCTTTCGGTTGAACTGATATTATCTGCTCACGAACATTGTGGTACAGTGGGGCGGTGCTCCAAGTCCATCGACTTTGGTGGGCGGCTCACCGCGTCGCTAGGTAGCACGTTCAGTTGTTAAGAGGGAGGAAGGCAAAGTATGGTGACCAACAAACTCTCACTCGAGTTTCTGCTCAAGGGTTGCTCCGACACATCGTTCGACGATGGCATCAGGATTGACGCAGATCTCGTACCGCTAGCTGGCCCCGGTGGGCCAGTCAAACCGGCCGTCTACGAGGGGGGTACCTACCAAGAAGACTGCCGTTGGGCTTCACCAAACGATAGCGAGCCCACCAAGGTAGTAGTCATCGATAACGTTCCGTCCCAGGCTAATCGTCTGGAAGATGCGTTAAGGCGAAATCGAGACTCGACGTCAATCCCAGAGTTCATCCTAGACCTGTCGCAACTGCTCCACCTGCCATCCCACCTGCCCAAAGAGATTTCGAGCTTGCAGTTTCCCCACAGGAACGCTGACGCATACCTGCGAGACTCGATGTTGGACGGTGTCGACTTCATTAAGACTGACCTCGGCAAAGCAATTTTCGGCGCAACGGCTCGGAACTGCGGCCCCTTGGTCGCATGGTTTCCGCAATCGCTGATCTATGGCTTTTGGCAGTCGCATCTGGGGAAGAAGCGCCACAACGCTAAGCATGCCCGCGCGTGGGTGTCGGAGATCGTTGGTTGGCGTCCTGCTGCAACGGAAACTAAGGTGCTCGGACTAAAGGGCGATCCGCTGAATCTGAACACGGACGAGAAGGTATCTTCTACTCCCGACGACCGGACGAACTGGGCTATAGGCACTGAAGAGAAGATCAAGGGGGGCAGGAATGATAAGCTCTCCGAAATGGGCCACGGGCAGGTCCCATTTATGGGCAGCGACGCATCTGCGGCTGCGATTTCCTTTGCTCGAGTGACCCAGCGGGCTACCGTCTCGCTCGCCCAGCTTCGACGAATCACCCTGGGTGCCGGGCACGGACCAGATGCGGACGCGGCGGTCCGCGCAGTCTTGGTTGCCTTGGGCCTTCATGCTCACCAACTCGCCTTCGGTCGAGGTTTTGCGTTACGGTCAGGTGCCGAGCTTCGGCCACGGGAGGTTCATGTCCAATGGCTAGGTGGCGACCGCGATTCGCCCATCGATATCGGTAACGCGACGACGACCCATGCCTTACTTGAAGCAGCAAAGTCTCATGCGAAGGATACAGGAGTACCACTTGACGGGTGGGATTGTCCGCGGACAGTTCTGACGCCGAGGGAGAACCTCTTGAAGGCGATCCGATCGACATGGCCGGTGGTTACTGACTGATGTTGGCCCTTTCGGTGGAGTTCCTGCACGGAACATTTCGCGGAGACCCGGACGGAACAGCGAACACAGGCCGTCTGGCCAGCGCGGAGTGGCCCCCATCTCCCGCTCGGCTGTTCGCAGCACTTGTTGCGGCTGATGGCACACGTCAAGACTGTCGCGTAACGGGTGGAAGCGAGCTCGCGTGGTTCGAGCAGTTGCCTCCACCCACCATCTACGCACAAGGCAAGCCTCACCACGGCATTCTGCAACCGCGGTACGTGGTCAGGCATAAGGGTACTGCAGCGAAGAAGACCCATCAAGAGTACGTTGGCAGGGAGGCTGCGTTGGTTCGCCCAGGGGTAAGGGTGTCGATGCGGGACCCGCGAGTGCTCTACGTATGGCGTACGAACGCGCCTCGACAAAAGCTTGAGGCGCTTCGTCGCCGAGCCGCTCGGATAGCTTACATTGGCGCATCAGATTCACCCGCTCGTGTTCGGGTCAGAACACAGTTATCGCCACAGATTCTCTTGAACGATGTGTTTGCTCCCGACCCTTCGGGTGACACGATGGTCTCGGTGCCAAGGATTGGAGACTTGGCTATCTTGGATCGGATGTACGACGAATGGAGAGTTTCGGGACCGGCGGTCAGCCGACATCAGTTTCCAGCGCTGCGACACGCAATACCCTACCGGTCACCTCGCCAATGGCAGTTCGTCGACCGAGGTGAGGTAGTGGCTTGGCTCCGGCTAGACAGATACATCTCGGGGCGTCGCATCACCGCACTCACAGGTTTGTTCAAGGCCGCAGTTCTGAGCCAGCATCAGCGGATCCACGGTGAGCCATCGCCGTTACTTCACGGCCACGGATTCACAGGAACCGGCTACGAGATCGCCCGCTACCTCGCTCTTCCCGACGCAGGATTCGATCGATCGAAAGGCCGAATCCACGGTATAGCGCTATGGATGCCCCCTAACAGCGGTATGGCCGAGCGTCGCATGGCGAGGGACGCCGCCTATTCGATCAAGAGCTTGAGGGGACATGGCATTAACGTTTCGGTATCTCCTCGAGAAGACGAACATACCCCGCCCATCGCAACTCAACCTAGGCGCTGGCAGCGAAGCTCAAGCCGCTGGGCCACAGTGTTCCCGGCGATTCACGAACGTCGGCGAACCCTCGATCTCGATGAAGTCACTCGTTGGTGCAGACATGCGGGAGTTCCGGAACCGGTCGGTTTTCGGGCTAGTCGGGTCCCCCTCGTCAGAGGGGCGATCGACCTTTCGCCTGCTGAAGTGAATCGTGGAGGCCGAGTTGGCCTTCCCTACTCTCATCTTGAACTGAAGTTCCCGCTGCCAGTGCCTGGGCCGATCGTAATCGGATCCGGGCGGCAGAGGGGCTTCGGCCTTTGCGTTCCTCTTGATTCTTCACCGGTGGCTAGAATTGACTGAATCACTGGAAGCTTCCGGCTTGCTGCAACCCCTACCGGCATTCGACGAATTCTATCGCGCAGTCAATCGAAGGAACCCGTTCCCGTGGCAGACTCGTCTGGCTGAATTCGTCGCGAGCGGGGATGTGTGGCCATCTGCGATCGGAATACAAACAGGCTTGGGAAAGACCGCCTGCCTAGATGTCGCTATCTGGTGGCTCGCGTCACAAGCCACTCGTTCGCCTTGTGAGCGCACTGCACCAACGCGTATCTGGTGGGTCGTGAATCGCCGACTGCTGGTCGATTCGACTGCCGAACACGCTGAAGCAATTCGCGAGCAGTTGAATCATGCCGATTCAGCAGACTCCGAACCTGCGAAGAAGGTCATCGCGGCGGTGGCCCACCGTTTGCGGTCTCTTCGCGCCGACCCGCAGGGTGACCCGCTAGAGGTTATCCGATTACGAGGCGGCATCGCCTCCTCAACGCCAACCGATCCATCCTGCCCTGCAGTCATCCTCTGTACGCTACCCATGTACGGCTCGCGACTGCTTTTCCGGGGCTACGGGTCCAGCAGCCGTCCGGTTGACGCCGCAATGGCCGGCACCGACTCCTTGGTACTGCTTGATGAAGCACACTTGGCCCCACATCTAAGGCATTTACTACCGGCCTTGGCGGAATGTCATCCCCGCATCGAGCCGATTCTAAACCAATCAAGGGCAACGGCTCGGTTAGTCGAACTAACCGCCACAGGTGATACCGAAGGTTCTGAGCGTTTCGCGATTGATGCAGCGGATGAGGCGAATCCGATTGTCAGGAAGCGTCTAGACGCTGCCAAGCCGCTACAGATCCGCGTCGAGACTCCCGGCGGAGCCGCAAAGCACCTAGTAGACGCAACTAAGGATCTATTGAAAAGCTCGATTGCACCAGCATCGTGTTTAGTCTTCACCAACTCCCCCAAGACTGGTCGAGAGGCCTTCGGCCGACTTCGAAAAGCGTTTCCCGATTCCACAGCAGAAGTCCTGCTCCTCACTGGTCTGGTGCGCGAGCACGAGGCTGAACACATTCGAGCGCGTGTCCTAGACTCCATTCATGGAATGGGGGCGAACCCAGACAAGCGCAACAACCGCAAGCGGCACTTCATTGTCGTGGCTACTCAAACCTTGGAAGTGGGTGCGGATATCGATGCCGAGTACCTGGTTACCGAGGCATGTGGAGTCCGCGCACTCACTCAGCGACTGGGCCGGTTGAATCGGCTGGGGCTCTATCCGCATTCCAAAGCGGTATACGTACACGTTCCGCCCACCGGTCGCAAGGGGGTCGAGCCTGACGAATGGCCAGTCTACGGTAAGGAGCCCAAACGCCTGCTGACAACCCTTCAGCAAACCTGCCGTGATAACCACGACCCTGTTGTGTACCTAGATCCCGGAAGGATAGCCAGCGTTCTCGGACCGCCCGTCGAGCCTCAGAACCGACCTCCGGAGATCTTGCCCGGCCTACTCTGGGAGTGGACCAAGACTACAACTCCGCCCAGCGAGGAGGCACCAGTCGATCCATACTTCAGTGGCATCACTGGTCCCCAGTTCTCTGTCTCGGTAATCTGGAGGTCTTACGTTCCGAACACCGACGAACGGCTGTGGCCACGAGCGTCTGATCGTGAAGCGATAGATGTTCCTATTTCTGATCTGAGGCAGATATTCAAGGGAGATCGGCTGCACCGGATCATGCCTGACCGAATGACAATCGAGCAGACGATAGGCAACGAGCTTCAGCCTGGAGACCACGTCGTCTTGCCTACGGACTGTGGTCTCCTTGACGATTTCGGCTGGAACCCGACAATCTCCTGTCAGGTTCGTGACGTGTCGTTGAGAGAGAGGGGGCTCCCACTTGATCGGGCTGCAATTGAGCGCCTCTGCAACGCAAATATCGGTGAGGACTTGGATAGCCTGATCCAATGTGCCCAAGGAGCAGACGATTACGAAGATGCGAACCTGACCCAGCGTAATCTGGCTGTACAAGAGATCCTAGCCCGTCTCAAAGCAGTCAAGACTCCGTCAGGATGGGAAAGCGCCGAATGGAGTTCCTATGTTTCCTCGCTGCACTCTAAGGTTGTCACACCCCGCCACGAGGTTGCCAGATTGTACGTCGCAAATTCCACGAGAGACTCTCTAAATCGGGATCTGGACGAGACCTCCCTAGCTCCATCGGCAATCACATTGGAGCAGCACGGATTGGCTGTCGCAACCCGCGCAAGAGCCGTCGCTGAGAGAATTGGACTCTCTGCCAACCTGTGTGATGTGGTCGAACAAGCAGGGAAGTTTCACGACATCGGAAAGGCGGACCGCCGCTTTCAGAGATGGTTGGATCCGGACGGGAGTGGAACCTCTCTCGTCGCGAAATCAAACATGCCGCGTGACCGCTGGGAGGAAGCGAGGGTTTCTGCGGGTTGGCCACGTGGCGGACGCCATGAGGCACTGTCCTGTCGGGTGATTCGGTTGCTAATGAAGGAAACTTCAGCGCTCTATCGTTTCTCATTTGATCCGGTTCCATGCCAGGATCTCTTGCTCCATATCGTAGCTAGCCATCATGGCAATGGTCGCCCCCTCATACTTCCGGTTAAAGACGGAACGAAAGACAAGTTGACCTTCTCCACGGCTGGCCACACCGTCACAGTCCCCACCGATCTCGAGGATATTGACTGGGACCAGCCGACTCGGTTCAGGAAACTGAACGACTTCTTCGGTCCGTGGGCCCTCGCTCTACTCGAGGCAGTGCTAATCCGGTCTGACCATTGGGTGTCCGGAAGTGAGGAGGCAGCGTCATGAGCGCAGGGAAAACTGACTTCAGGGCGGACGGATTACCGGCCAGCTGGCTCAATGGGTGGTTGGCAGCTTTGGGGGCGACGGTGCTCGATCCTCGCATCTATTTGCGTTGGTCCAAGGAGCACCCGATTGCTATTCTCTCAGCTGCAGGTGTTGATCCGATCTCAATCTTGACTTCATCGTGGCCGAGCCGGGCCTTCTTGTCTGAGTTACCGATCGCTGAGCACTGGCACGGAGCCGCAACGCTAAAGCGACAGGTTTCGATTGATGATTTTCAGACAAGGGCTCGTGCAGCTCGCGGTCACCCACATGCATGGACACTGTCGTCGACCCTGACAGATCTGTGTATTACCGACCAAGGAAACGTAACACATGCGCCATTCGACCCCTCTGGGCCGGGGCCTATCAAGTGGCTCCATCATCGCTTGCTGAAGGTTTGGGACAAGGCAAATGTGTCGGAGAATACACTCCGCCTTTCATTGGTTGGGTGCGGGAAAAGGGTCACAGACAACGGTTTGGGATTCGACCACACTCGCCTAGGTTCGCTCGCTGACGATTCGAAGATCACAGCCTTAGTGGATCCGATTATCGAAGTGCTTGTCTTTTTCGGACTCGCACTCTTTCCTGTGCGAGGTCGCGGTATTGATGGTCGTGTACATAGACATTCAGAAATCCGGCCTGTTCAACGAGGATGGCGTGATCTGCCGAAAGCATCGTGGTGCTTCTGCTGGCCTGCGTGGACGCAGGCTCTCAATCGCGACGGAATCGATGCCATCCTCGATGCATGGAAGCCTGAGAAAGCGAGGACATGGTCCCGACTTGGCATCCAAGCCGGTTGGCGCACTGTCCGTTACAAGAGCAGGGGGGTGGCTGACCCTACCAAGGCTTACGGAAGTGAGAGATTATGAATCCAGAGCCGGTTATTCCAATCTCGGCAATCGAGCACTTCGAATACTGTCCCCGGCAATGTGCGCTCATTCACTGCGATGGCGTTTGGAGCGACAACATTCACACCGTAAGAGGATCGCGTGCACATCGCAGGGTTGATAGCGGGAAGCACCGTTTCGAGCGTGGACGACAGGTTCTGAGGTCAATTCCACTCTGGTCTGAGGAGTTGGGGTTGACGGGCCGCGCCGACGCAGTGGAAATCCAGGGAGAGGCCGTTCAGCCTGTCGAGTACAAGTCCGGAGTGCGACATGGGGCACCGGCGGACCTACAGCTTTGCGCCCAAGCTCTGTGCCTTGAGGAGATGCTGGAGATCAAGGTTGAGTTCGGTTTCGTCTGGTACGGAGGTCCGAGGCGGCGCTCGAGGGTTGACTTCAGTAGCACACTCCGCCAACAGGTTCTAGACATCGTTTCTAGTATCCGCCGGCAGATTCTGACAACGGCCCTTCCTGTTGCGCCAAATGACGACCGCTGTAACGAATGTCAGTTGTCCCATCACTGCCTTCCCGAACTGACAAGTTCTCCCCATAGCATTACCCGGTATCTCAGCAAGGCGATCTTCGAATGCGATACTTGAGCACAGTCTATATCAGGAGCAATCGGGGCCAAGTAAAGGTACGTGACGGATCTCTCCTTGTGAAAACTCCCGAGGGCAGCCAGCGCATTCCCCTTAAGGCAGTAGACGCGCTAGTAATTCTCGGCAGTTCTCAGATCACAACGCAGGCACTGGACGCTTGCGTGAATCAAGGCATTCGAGTAGCCGCACTCAAGAGAAGCGGTGCTCTTAGATTTGTAGTGAATGCACGGACGGGCGGCAACGTTAACTTGCGCATGGCCCTATATCGTACAGTAAGCGACGATCAGTTATCGCTGGCGTTAGCCAAGTCAATTGTTGCTGCGAAAATCCAAAATAGCCGGCGCGTAATCGAGCGCTGGTCCCGTGATGAAAAGTCTCACGAAAGACGCGAGCGTCTAGCCAAGCGTGCAGCGGAGATTCGAGGCCGTATTTCGCGAATCGGCGAGGCGTCAACACCTGACCAAGTACGCGGTATCGAAGGAGATGTTGCCCGAATCTACTTTCGTTCTGTTGGAGAAGTTCTGGAGTCAAGCGAGCTAGGATTCTCTAAGAGAACCAGGCGGCCACCACGGGATCCTGTGAACTCCGTACTTGGATTCTGTTATAGCATGCTCGTTACAGAGTTCATCGGGGCCATGGAAAGCGTAGGCCTTGACTATCAGATGGGATTTTTTCATCGGCCAAGAGCAGGACGCCCCTCGTTAGCCTTGGACTTGACGGAAGAGCTGAGGGCCGTGACTGATCGATTCATAGTCTCACTAGTTCGCCGACGACAACTCGTTGGAGATGACTTTGAAGTTGTCCCAGGAGGCGCAGTTTACTTGACTGAGGATGGTAGAGGAAAGCTGATGAATTTGTGGGAGCGGCATAAGGACGACGAGCTAGAACACCAGCTTATACGGAGGCCAATAGGACGGTGGGCACTACCGTCTGTACAAGCAACTCTCTTAGCGAGATATCTTAGGGGGGACCTGCCGGATTACCCGCCCTTTGTCCTAACTTAACCGCATGGATATCTTAGTAACTTACGACATTGCCAATACTGATGAACTGGTTGGTGCAAGACGGCTAAGGAGAGTCGCCAAGATCTGCGAGAGATTTGGAGAGCGAGTCCAGTTTTCAGTCTTCGAGTGTCGACTGGCGCCTCCTGATTTTGCCCGACTGGTCGGAGAGATCGAGGATGTGATAGACAGAAAAGTAGATTCAGTGATCATTTATCGGTTCCAAGGTCGCATTGGTGATGCTAGGGAACAGTACGGTCGAAGCTTGCCACACTCATTAGGACAGCCATGGCTGCTCTGAAGTCGCTGCGAAGCTCTGGTGATCTCAGACTTGCCCTCAGGAAACTGTCAGTGGCGACTGTTATGCCATTTTGATAGCGAACAAAAACAGAGTATCATACACAGATCTAGCGACAGGTACGAACTGTGTGGGTCATCGTTCATCGCACCGAACTCTTGCTCCTCACGCGGAACGACTATATATTGGACATGGATCGTCTACCTACTATAATTAGGGGTGTCGCCGGGGTTCACGCCCCGGCCTTCGTTGAGCGCTAACCATGACTAGCGCATTGCTGATCGTCGCTACTGTGTCGCCGGGGTTCACGCCCCGGCCTTCGTTGAGCGTTGTCCTTTTGGCAATCCCTGCCTGCCACACTGTGGTGTCGCCGGGGTTCACGCCCCGGCCTTCGTTGAGCGCGATCATCGGCTCCATGGTGTCCCGTTGACACCAGGTGTCGCCGGGGTTCACGCCCCGGCCTTCGTTGAGCGTGGCCAGCGGATCGGGATTGAGCGCCTGGTAGAGGGTGTCGCCGGGGTTCACGCCCCGGCCTTCGTTGAGCGTGCTACGGCGTCCTGCACAGCCCGGGTTACCAGCGGGTGTCGCCGGGGTTCACGCCCCGGCCTTCGTTGAGCGCAGCGGCGGGCCCGAACTGGCAAGGCCCGGTACCCGGTGTCGCCGGGGTTCACGCCCCGGCCTTCGTTGAGCGTCAAGAACAGACCAGCATTGACAAACACCATCCCGTGTCGCCGGGGTTCACGCCCCGGCCTTCGTTGAGCGACTCAGCGGTGCCCGACAGCCGCCGCAAGGGAAACGTGTCGCCGGGGTTCACGCCCCGGCCTTCGTTGAGCGCAGTGTCGTTTCGCCGATATGGGGGCCATCGGTGGTGTCGCCGGGGTTCACGCCCCGGCCTTCGTTGAGCGACCTTAGGGAAACGCACTATCTCTTTACACATATCGTGTCGCCGGGGTTCACGCCCCGGCCTTCGTTGAGCGCATGAACGGAACAGCGATACTCAATCGCGCCCCGTCGTGTCGCCGGGGTTCACGCCCCGGCCTTCGTTGAGCGATGCACACCTTTCGCCGCTGCCATCAATGATGCGCGGTGTCGCCGGGGTTCACGCCCCGGCCTTCGTTGAGCGCGCTATACCGGCCAGTCCGGTTGAACACGGCCAGTCGTGTCGCCGGGGTTCACGCCCCGGCCTTCGTTGAGCGCTACCCGCTTCTGTGCATGCTGGATCCGGACCAGTGGTGTCGCCGGGGTTCACGCCCCGGCCTTCGTTGAGCGTTGGGCACGAGGGGTGGTCCACGATCTGGATCCACGTGTCGCCGGGGTTCACGCCCCGGCCTTCGTTGAGCGACTGACGAGCAGGACGCTCAGGTTGCGGCCGCGCTCGTGTCGCCGGGGTTCACGCCCCGGCCTTCGTTGAGCGCGGAACACGGCAAACCGCACTCCGGTCAGATAAACCGTGTCGCCGGGGTTCACGCCCCGGCCTTCGTTGAGCGTACACGTTCGGCGGGATTGCCGTCGCCAATTACGGAGGTGTCGCCGGGGTTCACGCCCCGGCCTTCGTTGAGCGTTATGGGACAATGAATCTAGTCAGGAAGGCAACCGATGTGTCGCCGGGGTTCACGCCCCGGCCTTCGTTGAGCGCGGCCAGAAAATGCGAAAGGCCCCACCGCGCTAGCGTGTCGCCGGGGTTCACGCCCCGGCCTTCGTTGAGCGACACACTGTGAACGTGGTCTAGTTACGCTAGCCGCGCGTGTCGCCGGGGTTCACGCCCCGGCCTTCGTTGAGCGCGGATGGACACCTCGGGATCGACGCGGCTGACGCGTGTGTCGCCGGGGTTCACGCCCCGGCCTTCGTTGAGCGCTGCCGGTGTTTGGCGCGATGGAATTGTCTCGGATCCCCGTGTCGCCGGGGTTCACGCCCCGGCCTTCGTTGAGCGTTTCGAGGAGTACGGTCGGGGCCTTCCCGGCCAGGCCGTGTCGCCGGGGTTCACGCCCCGGCCTTCGTTGAGCGGTATAGCCCGATCCAGTGTTACCGTTTGAGCTCCCGGGTGTCGCCGGGGTTCACGCCCCGGCCTTCGTTGAGCGTTGGGAAGCAGGTCCTGGAAGCGGACGCCATGCCACAGTGTCGCCGGGGTTCACGCCCCGGCCTTCGTTGAGCGCGTCAATCCCGGTTTCGAGAAGTCAACCGAAAGATCGTGTCGCCGGGGTTCACGCCCCGGCCTTCGTTGAGCGGCGGCCGATTCACTCTTCTTTCGAGGGCCATTGACTGTGTCGCCGGGGTTCACGCCCCGGCCTTCGTTGAGCGCGGCCAGTCGGCGATCGGCGAGTGCCAGGCGCTCAAGTGTCGCCGGGGTTCACGCCCCGGCCTTCGTTGAGCGCCCATCAGAAGGACCCGTACTTCATCAGTTCCCGCGTGTCGCCGGGGTTCACGCCCCGGCCTTCGTTGAGCGTTCTGGATGTCGCCGCCCTCGCGCATCCACGTCTTGTGTCGCCGGGGTTCACGCCCCGGCCTTCGTTGAGCGCTCTGGCCGTTTGCACTCCGCGTCGTATTCACAGGGTGTCGCCGGGGTTCACGCCCCGGCCTTCGTTGAGCGTTCCAGCCGCACCCCGTCTTATTTATCATGAGACGGGTGTCGCCGGGGTTCACGCCCCGGCCTTCGTTGAGCGACTAGCAGTGTCGCAACCAGCGACGCGAAAGGAAACCGTGTCGCCGGGGTTCACGCCCCGGCCTTCGTTGAGCGTCCGTCGTCAGGCCCCGCCCTCACCAGCAGCAGCACGTGTCGCCGGGGTTCACGCCCCGGCCTTCGTTGAGCGGAGGCTTGCCGCTATGTTCCCGTCGAGGCTCAAACGTGTCGCCGGGGTTCACGCCCCGGCCTTCGTTGAGCGCCCTGCAAGACGACCGTGTTCACCTGCTGTGCCTTGTGTCGCCGGGGTTCACGCCCCGGCCTTCGTTGAGCGCCCTGCAAGACGACCGTGTTCACCTGCTGTGCCTTGTGTCGCCGGGGTTCACGCCCCGGCCTTCGTTGAGCGACTGCCATGCCTAATCTCCTTTCGTTGCCACCGAACGTGTCGCCGGGGTTCACGCCCCGGCCTTCGTTGAGCGTTGCTGGCGGTCCGGACAATCCGGATCTCCCACAGCACGTGTCGCCGGGGTTCACGCCCCGGCCTTCGTTGAGCGACGTGACATAGTCCTCTACGTTTCCGCTAACGGTATCGTGTCGCCGGGGTTCACGCCCCGGCCTTCGTTGAGCGGCGAACACGCAATCGTCGTGCAAACCGTCCGGAACCGCGTGTCGCCGGGGTTCACGCCCCGGCCTTCGTTGAGCGTCGGGGTCTGCCGCATATCCGGGCGGGTTACCGGGTGTCGCCGGGGTTCACGCCCCGGCCTTCGTTGAGCGAATGACGCGGCCGAAATATCCTAGTTGGCTGGCGTGTGTCGCCGGGGTTCACGCCCCGGCCTTCGTTGAGCGGTCGAGGCTTACTGGCCGTGCAATGGCGAATGGCACGAGTGTCGCCGGGGTTCACGCCCCGGCCTTCGTTGAGCGAGTAAACCCGATAGACACTATTGCGCGGTTGACTACGAGTGTCGCCGGGGTTCACGCCCCGGCCTTCGTTGAGCGTAGTCATCATCATCATCGGAACAGCGCGGCTCATCGTGTCGCCGGGGTTCACGCCCCGGCCTTCGTTGAGCGACTGGTGTCGCCGGTCGGTACCGGCGGAAACGGAGAGTGTCGCCGGGGTTCACGCCCCGGCCTTCGTTGAGCGTTCGGTACCGAGATTGAGCGACTGGCCGACTGGCAGGTGTCGCCGGGGTTCACGCCCCGGCCTTCGTTGAGCGTTGTATGTGTCAACCGCCTATGGACCCCCGAATCCGGTGTCGCCGGGGTTCACGCCCCGGCCTTCGTTGAGCGATAGAGGACCCCGAGACAGGCGAGTCGGTAGACTCGCGTGTCGCCGGGGTTCACGCCCCGGCCTTCGTTGAGCGCTTTACCGTACATGACATTACGATGGGTACATGCTCGTGTCGCCGGGGTTCACGCCCCGGCCTTCGTTGAGCGGACCTCGGTAGGATCGAATTGAATACACGCGATATCGTGTCGCCGGGGTTCACGCCCCGGCCTTCGTTGAGCGAATCCGACGGATCCGCCTATGTTCGATCCATAGAGGGTGTCGCCGGGGTTCACGCCCCGGCCTTCGTTGAGCGCTGTCGATACGTCCGGCAGCTCGAATCCATACTCGAGTGTCGCCGGGGTTCACGCCCCGGCCTTCGTTGAGCGCCGGAACCGTCCACACGCTCCCGATCGGCGACAACGTGTCGCCGGGGTTCACGCCCCGGCCTTCGTTGAGCGGACCAGGACGAACTCGGGATGGAGAGCCGTATCTAGTGTCGCCGGGGTTCACGCCCCGGCCTTCGTTGAGCGGAGCGTGGCAGGCGACGGACGCGGCCCTGCTCGCGTGTCGCCGGGGTTCACGCCCCGGCCTTCGTTGAGCGGATTGTGCCGTTGCACTGGGTCCGCGATTATGCGGCGAGTGTCGCCGGGGTTCACGCCCCGGCCTTCGTTGAGCGTCAGCAGCAGGGTCCCGCCGTGGGCGAAATGCAGACGTGTCGCCGGGGTTCACGCCCCGGCCTTCGTTGAGCGCGCTGCGTCGCGCCCGCTCCGGTGCGGGTCTTGGTGGTGTCGCCGGGGTTCACGCCCCGGCCTTCGTTGAGCGCTGCTCAGTAACACCGATCCCCGACCGGACGAGCTCGTGTCGCCGGGGTTCACGCCCCGGCCTTCGTTGAGCGAGGCCGGAAGTCTGCGGGGAGCTCGTGCTGGTCAAGGTGTCGCCGGGGTTCACGCCCCGGCCTTCGTTGAGCGACCGCGAACGAGCCCCCCGAGGGGGGCGTCAGGGCCGTGTCGCCGGGGTTCACGCCCCGGCCTTCGTTGAGCGCATGGCCGGGATCTGCCGGAACGGGAAGAGGATCGTGTCGCCGGGGTTCACGCCCCGGCCTTCGTTGAGCGTCCAGCGGACGAGCCACTCTCGGGCGTCCGCGTGCAGGTGTCGCCGGGGTTCACGCCCCGGCCTTCGTTGAGCGGTGTGGCTTGGGGATGGAATCGGTTTGGGTTCCATTGTGTCGCCGGGGTTCACGCCCCGGCCTTCGTTGAGCGGCGCTGCGTCCGGCCGTGCTGTCCCCCGATGGTCGGGTGTCGCCGGGGTTCACGCCCCGGCCTTCGTTGAGCGCGGCCAGTCGCTCAATCTCAGTACCGGTCAGTCGGCGTGTCGCCGGGGTTCACGCCCCGGCCTTCGTTGAGCGAGTCGGATCAAGATTGATAGCACCGGCGGATTACACGTGTCGCCGGGGTTCACGCCCCGGCCTTCGTTGAGCGTTGTCGTCATTTTTTGTCTCTCCAATCGGGATGAGCGAGTGTCGCCGGGGTTCACGCCCCGGCCTTCGTTGAGCGAACCTCCAGTTCCGGGCGGACACCAGTGCGGCGTGGGGTGTCGCCGGGGTTCACGCCCCGGCCTTCGTTGAGCGCTGGCTGGTGTCGGGGCCGGATTGCTGCTGCTGCTGTGTCGCCGGGGTTCACGCCCCGGCCTTCGTTGAGCGAACTTCGATTGATCGCCTTCGAGAATGACCGCCGGGTGTCGCCGGGGTTCACGCCCCGGCCTTCGTTGAGCGTCGGGTGGCGTCGACGACGACGCCCACGTATCCCCGGTGTCGCCGGGGTTCACGCCCCGGCCTTCGTTGAGCGAAGTGCGGTGTTGCTGTACGCTAGCTTGTATGTAGCGTGTCGCCGGGGTTCACGCCCCGGCCTTCGTTGAGCGCCGCCCGTCCGCTTGATGCCCGCGCGGACGGCATCGTGTCGCCGGGGTTCACGCCCCGGCCTTCGTTGAGCGGACCCGGATATCGGCGGCAGATTCCAACCGCCACATCGTGTCGCCGGGGTTCACGCCCCGGCCTTCGTTGAGCGACAAACCGATTCGCGTCCCCCAACGGACCCGTCCAGTGTCGCCGGGGTTCACGCCCCGGCCTTCGTTGAGCGACGACCGTATTCGAGAAAGAATACAACTCGGTAACCGTGTCGCCGGGGTTCACGCCCCGGCCTTCGTTGAGCGGTCCCGAACAATGCTCAGGGATGGATGGCCGCTATGGTGTCGCCGGGGTTCACGCCCCGGCCTTCGTTGAGCGCTCCTCCGTAACGCCGAAAATCAGCCCCAGTCGCTCGTGTCGCCGGGGTTCACGCCCCGGCCTTCGTTGAGCGCGGGGCCGCTGTCGGTCGGGTACGAGACAGTGCACGGTGTCGCCGGGGTTCACGCCCCGGCCTTCGTTGAGCGTGCTTTACGGCAGCATCCACCGCCTTCGCTGGACTGGTGTCGCCGGGGTTCACGCCCCGGCCTTCGTTGAGCGCAGTCGCTCAACCTCGATACCCGGCTACCCGTCCGGGCGTGTCGCCGGGGTTCACGCCCCGGCCTTCGTTGAGCGGGGCGGTTGGAGGTTCTATGGCTACAGTTCAGGGAGTGTCGCCGGGGTTCACGCCCCGGCCTTCGTTGAGCGGCTAATCCAGTGTACCTCGCCAGAAAATCCTTCACAGTAGGATTTCAGCGATTTCAGGATATCGTCAGCGCTCTTGGTCCAGAGAAAGGGTTGGGGGTCTTCGTTGTAGACCTGCAAGGACTCCCTGGGGGCCGCTTCCAGCGCCTGTGTGCTGCGAAACGTTCCGCGCCGAATCCGCCGCCGTGTGATCTAAGCAAACCAACGCTCCACCTGATTCAACCACGAGGCACGGGTCGGCGTGAAGTGCAGGGGTTAGCGCGGCTCCGCCGCAGCCAGCTCTGGATCTGGGCTGTCTTGTGGGTCCCGTAGTTGTCGAGGACCCGATGCCCATCGTGGGTCTCTGGCACCGCCTTGTCGATCAGCGCCAGGAACTTCTTGAACTCCACGGCACAGTGGCGCCGATCGCCCTTGCCGGTCACCTCACCGGTCGCGATATTCAGGGCCGCGAACAGGCCGGTCGTCCCATTGCGTGGGTAGTCGTGGGTCTGCCGCTCGGGGACTTCCGGTTGCATCGGCAAGACCGGCTGGGTGCGGTCCAGGGCCTGAATCTGTGATTTCTCATCCACACAAAGCACCGCCGCGCGCTCGGGCGGATGGAGGTTCAAACCGACGATATCCCGAACATTTTGCACAAACTGCGGATCCTGCGACAGCTTGAATGTCTCGCTCCGATGTGGCAGGAGACCGAACGCACGCCCGATGCGGCCGATGGTGGAGGGACTCAGTCCGGAGGCTTGAGCCATCCACTGGCGGCTCCACTGGGTTGCCCCTCGGGGGCGTGTCTGCAGGGTCCGTACCACGACCTGCTCCCCATCGGCATCCGTCACCGTCCTCGGCGCACCGGAGCGGGGTTTGTCCAGCCAGCCGTCGCCGACATTTCCCGACCGTAACGCGGGTGGTATGCAAGCTGTCTGCAACGCGCTGATCACTGAGGCCTTGGGCTGACTGAAAGATGATGCGCGCCCGCAAGACCAGTGCCTGCAAGGTCTTCTGCCGTCGCAGCCACCGGTTCAGTTCTTGGCGTTGCGGGTCCGAAATTTGGGGGGATACTCGCGTAGGTTGATTTGCCATCCCTGCCTCCCGAGTCTGCAACGACGGTACCAGAACCCCGATTCGGTGGCAACACATTTCTAACGGTGGACCCTAGTAGCCAATCTCGAAGACGGCGCGAATCTTCCGCTTGACGCCTCGGTAGAACACGCCGTAGTGAGGACTGGCCAGATTCTCCTGGACATCCTGCGGATTGAAATTGTTGAGGAGGTTGAACAGCCGGATACCGGCCCGGAAGCGGCGCTCCTTGCCCTTGAAACGGATATTCAATTTCTTGGTGACCTGAAGGTCAACTGCATTGAAGATCGGGAATCGGCCGGCCCGATTGCGCGGCCCGACCAGTGCCCGGTACTCGTCGATGTTGGAGTACGGGAATCCGGTGCGAACATCCCAGACCGGTATCGTCTTCAGTCCCCACGGGAGGTTGAACTCGGTCCATGCCAGCATCCGATGCGGTACGTCGAAACGCAAGGGCGCACGCTCGTTGGGAAAGATCAGGGCGGATGGAGTCGGTCCGTAGATGGACCCCAGATCGTTCAGGTCGCCCGACGAGCCCGAACGAACGTAGGATGCCGTGACATGCCCGGTACCGCTCAGCCTGTATCGCAACGAAACCTGAAACTCCCGGTAATAGTCGCGCCCCGTGCTGCTCATGACGAGGGCGTCCGCATCATCGTGCGCCTGGCCGTAGACGGGGTCGATCAGGAAGTTGCTGTCCGTCCTCCGGTACTGGAACCCGGTTCGCAGGAATAGGTTGTCGATGAGTTCCCGGTCCAACTGGATGTTCCATCCAAGGCTGCGGGCATTCCGGATCGGTCCTTCGAATCGCGGGTTGAGACGTCGTTCCGAATCCACCCCGCCATGGGGGCCAAGGCGAGTCTCAATTCGAACCGGCATCTGCTCGAACGTCGGCACCAGCAGGCTGACCCGGTCGACGAACAGCCCGGAACCACCCCGCAGAACGGTTCGCGCGCCCGGTCCCAATGCGTACGCGAACCCCGCACGGTACGACGGATTCAGCCGTGCCGAGACGGAGTCTCGCTCCAGCCGCCCCCCCAGATCCAGAGTCAGGCTGTTGTTCACCTGCCACTTGTTCTGGATGAATCCCGACATGTCCGATTTCCGGGCGCGCACGTGGGCCGGATCCGTGTAGCGGAGATGAAGCACTGGGCGGTCACCCACGCCAAGCCAGGTCACCGGGTTGAAGGTCTGATGGCCCCGAAAGGACTCCCAGCCCCAGTCGAAGCCGGCCTTCAGTTGGTGGCTGCCCAGCGGCCGGAAGTGATACAGTTCGGAAATCTTGTGGCGGGTCGTCCAGCGCGACTGGCGGTTGAAGAACGAGCCAGACACCCGATCGATTCCGACAAGACTCGCGTCGAGCCCAAGGGGCTTGACATTGTTGGCGATCTTCTGGAACGAGAAATTCGACAGCAGCACCGCCCCTGATGCGAATTGATGGGAGTCCTTGACCGTGTACAGGAAAGCCCTCTTGCGCAAGTCCGCGGTCGAGGCTTGGGGCGTGAACGCGTTCAGCCCGAAATAATTGAACTTCTCGGGGTACACGAGTGCCGTGAACGAGGCTCGGTTCCTCTCCGACACAACCGCATCGAACTGGTTGAAGATCGTGATCATCTCCTGCTCGACATCCCGCTCGAGCAAAGGCAGATTGGCGTCCTCCTGGTCCGCGCGGACGTACTGGTACTCCGTGGCGTGGAGCCAGGCCAATCGGTTCGATAGCACCGGGACGTTGACCGTCAGCCGGGGGGTGCTCGATTCAATGCCCCGAATCTGGCCGGCCCGACGCCGAATCCGGGGCGTGAAGTTCTGGAGGTCAAAGCGAAATTCAGAGGGGTCGGCCGACCTCGTTTCAACCGTCGACATGGCTCCGGCAAACCCGCCATACTGGGCGTCGTAGGGGCTCGAGAGGACTTCGACTCTGGAAACGACGCTCAGCGGCAGCGTCATCTCGGAGGTCCTGGCCACGGGGTCCGTGACATCGACGCTGTTCAGCTGCGCTCCACCCTGCGTTGCCCGCACACCGTTCATGTTGATTTCCCCCGCACGCCCCCGGAGCACGCCGGGAATCAGCGGCATCACGTCCTCAATCCTCCGATTGGCCTTCGGAGCGTTGTCGAGGGTCGAGACCCCCACGGAACCCGACGAGGTGGTCTCGGTGGGGTTGATCTCGATCACGGAAGCCGTGACCTCGACTGACTCGACAACCGCGTCGACCTCCAGATGCAGGTCGAATCGAGCGGGATCCTCGGTGGCGGGAACACACAGGATGTCGCTCTGCCCTACGAGCCCCGGAGAGGTGCCTGTGAGGTAGTAGCAGCCCTCCTGCAGTCCGTCGAACCGGAACAGCCCCAGCTCGTCGCTCTCGGAGACCAGGGGGCCGGTCGACTCCCCCGGAACCTGATCGGGCTCCGCCACCGAGACGCTGTGCAGCTCGACTGACGCTCCGGCAACACCAAAGTGCTCCCCACCTGTGCCGGCGACGTACGCCTGGCCAACCACGGAATGGGTCGGGAATTGCGCCCGCAATGCGGGAACCTGCAAGAACAGGCCCGCCGCGACTGACAGCAAGGCGAGAGCCCTGGACCGCAGTGCTCCGTCACCCACCCGGCGGTCCACGATGACGCCCGCCACAGCAACGGAGCGCGACGCCCTGCCGGAAGAGGATCGTGTTCCCGGTCTCCAAGAACTCGGGCTCGAGATTCCCGCACACTCGACCACATTCATCAAGCACCCAGGTGGCACGCGCCCGCCAGACTGTCCAATCAAGCCCAGGAGTGCCCGACAAGCACCGCCTTGCACGGCGTTAGGATACTAGATTGGACGGACCGACCAGCCAAAAGGGTACAATTGACGGCAAAGCGTGAGTTGTCCGATGACACTTCCATACTTGGAACCTCGATTGCGGGCGGCGATCACTCGCGGTTTCGTGGCCGGAATCACCGTCGTTTCTCTGTGCTCGTGCGCCGGTCAGGGGGGCGACGGGCTGCTTGCCGGTGCCGCGGCCGTGGACATCACACCAGATGAGTGGCCACTGCCGCTCGTCGGGTCCTTCAGCTACCGCCCGGCTTCCATGGCTCACGACCCGCTCCATTCGCGCAGCCTCGTGGTGCAAAGCGGTGGGTCGACGGTCGCGCTCGCGGTTGTCGACAGCTGCTATCTCCCCAGGGAGACCCTTGACGAAGCGAAGGATCGCATACGGCAATCAATCGGACTGCCCCCGGAACGAATCCTTGTCGCGGCGACGCACACCCACAGCGCTCCGCCACCGGCACCGGGCATGGGTCTGCGTGGCATCGAAACCGAGCGCCACGAGCAGAACGAGGAACGGTACGCCGAACGCCTGATCCAGGGTATCGCTTCGTCGGTTATCCGGGCGCATGCCCGTCTGGAGCCGGCCGAAATCGGGTGGAGCACCGCATCGCTGCCGGAACAGGTCTTCAACCGGAGATGGTTCATGACAGCAGGAAGCGTCCCGCCTGACCCGTTCGGGGGAACCACCGATCGCGTACAGATGAATCCGGGATTCGAGAACCCGAATCTCGTCGAGCCGGCGGGCCCGGTCGACCCGGAAGTGGTCATTGTTTCCGCGCGGTCGCGTGCCGGGGACCCGCTGGCCGTCCTCGTGAACTACTCGCTGCACTACGTGGGCGGCATCCCGCCCGGTCAGGTGTCGGCCGACTATTTCGGAGAGTTCGCAAGGGTGATGGGCGTGCGCCTCAGCGCGGGCAAGGATTTTGTGGCGATGCTCTCCAACGGTACCAGTGGCGACGTCAATAACCTGGACTACTCCAGGCCCAGGAGCCCCAGGGAACCCTTCGAGCAGGTGCGGCTCGTCGCGTCCGAACTTGCCGAAGCGGTATTGGGTGCCTACGGCGCGATCGACCATGCGGCAGAGGGCACACTCGACATGGCGGAGACCGAACTGGTGCTGGCCCGGCGCAAGCCGTCGGCCGAGATCCTGCAACGGTCCAGGCAACTCCTCGCCAACCCTCCGGGAACAGCGACAGCGAGGCAGATCATATACGCACAACACGCCGTTGACCTCGAAGGCGGTCCCGACCATGTCGGAGTGCTGCTTCAGGCTGTCCGTATCGGCGACGTCGGAATCGCCGCCCTTCCCTTCGAGACGTTCGCCGAAACAGGCCTTTCCATCAAGCGACAGAGCCCGTTGCGGCCCACCTTCGTGATCGAGCTCGCAAACGGTGCGCAGAAGTACCTGCCAACCCCCCGGCAGCATGAATACGGCGGGTACGAGACATGGCTTGGTACGAGCGTCGTTGAGAAGCGGGCATCGGTGAAGGTCGAAGCCGAACTCCTGAATCTGTTGCGCCAGATCGCGAACGTCGCTGACTGAGGGAACGACATCTGTCCGTTCCAGCAAGAAGGCGGGGCGGTGATGTCTGCGGAACGGACGGGCTAGGCAACGAGGTCCCGAATCAGCTCCCCGCCCGTCTGGCTCAACTGCTTGTCCCGGCCCTGTGCGAAGTAGGTGAGCCGGGTGTCGTCGAGTCCCAGCAGGTGCAGCAGGGTTACATGCATGTTCTTGAGGGGATGGACCAGTTCCACGGCGGTGCGGCCGGTCTCGTCCGTGGCCCCGACGATCTTTCCCCGCGGTGCGTCGCCGCCGGCCATCCAGAACGCCATGCCCGGCGCATTGTGGTCCCGGCCGAAGGCCGTTCCGCCCCCTCGAACGCCGTTGTCCGGAGAACGTCCGAACTCCCCGGCCCAGACCACCAGGGTCTCATCCAGGAGCCCGGTCCGCTTGAGGTCCTTCAGCAGTCCGGCGATCGGTCGGTCGATCGCGTCGAGTCTGGCTCCGTGAGCCTTCTCGATGTAGTCATGGGAGTCCCATCCGGACACGATCACCTGGACGAATCGGACTCCTCTCTCGACAAGCCTCCGAGCCAGCAGGCATCGGCGACCAATAGAGTCTGTCTCGGAACTGTCAGACCCCACACCGTACATTTCCCTGGTGGCCAGCGGTTCGGCGTCGATATCCACGGCCTCGGGCATTTCCGCCTGCATGCGGAACGCCAGTTCGTAGCTCTCGATTCGAGCCGAGAGTTCTGCGTGTCGTGGATTCCTCTCCATGTGCCGACGGTTGAGCTGCCCCAGGAAATCGAGCGTCTGGCGCTGCTGGTAATCGGTGACGTACCCTGGCGGCCGCATGTCCAGCACGGGCGACCCTTGGGGGCGCAGCGGCGTGCCCTGGTAGTGGGCGGGAAGGAAGCCGTTGGACCAGTTCCCCGCCCCGCCCTGCGGATACGCGAGATCGGGAAGCACGACAAATCCGGGCAGGTTCTCGTTCTCCGTGCCAAGCCCGTACGTCACCCACGAACCGACCGCCGGGTCGCCACCGAACCGGTTGCCGGTGTTCAGGTGGTACAGAGCCGTCGGGTGGTTGACCGACGTCGCCTGCAGGCCGCGGTAGAAGCAGACGTCATCCACGCAATCGGCGAAGCTGCGGAGCTTGGCGTTGATCTCGATCCCGAGTCGTCCGGCACGACGGAACTCGAACGGGCTGCGGACGAAGTAGCGTTTGCCGGTGTTCATCGTCGCCTCGAACTTGTTCTTCTCCTTGACGAACTCGGTCAGGTGCAGGTCGGCAAGCCTGGGCTTGGGGTCGAAGGTGTCGATATGGCTGGGCCCGCCCTCCATGAGCAGGAAGATGCAACGCTTCGCCTTGGCTGCATGGTGGCCCTCGCCGGGCTCCAACGCCCCCGCCCTTGCGCGCTCGCGCTGCAGCATCGCGGTCAGGGCAATGGAGCCCAAACCCAGACCGGAGTGGTACAGGAGATCCCGTCTCGAGAGGCTTGCGGTGATCACTCTGCGTTGCATGTCAGTACACGTAAGCAAACTCGTTCGAATTGAACAGTGCGAGTGCGAGGTCCGCGAGTGCCCGCAGATCGGGCGAAGCCTCACTGGGATGCGGATTGTGCTCGTACGGACCCGTGTAGGCGGGCTGGACAAACTCGAAGCGCTCACCGGTCAGCTCACTGGTGATGTGATGGACAATGTCACTCGGCCGCTCGCGGGGTCGGACCGGATTGGCGGTGTGGTGGGCCGCCATGCGGCTCAGGAAGCCAGCAGCCAATGCGCGCTCGTCCGACGAGGCCGGCCGACCGTACGCCAGGCGGAATGCCGTGTCGACACGGTCCGGAGCGGGGGCGGCCCCGACCCGACGGGCCATGATCAACGCCATGTCCCTGGATTGTTCGGCATTCAGAAGCGAAAAGGCCTGGGTCGGCACGGTGGACGATTCGCGACGTTCGCAGGTCAGGTCGGGGTTGGGGCCATTGAAGACCTCAATCATGGGATCCTGGAGGCTCCGCTGCTGGAAGCTGTAGATCGACCGCCGGTTGCGGCGACGGCGGATCGGTTCGGGCTCGTATACGGGGCGCAGCGTACCCATGGCGTGACGCGGCTGGTGCGCTACGCTCCGGTTGATCTGGGGATAGGTGCCGGGACCGCCGGCAAGGTCGCTCATTTCGCCAGAGACGGAAAGCATGCTGTCCCGCAACTCCTCGGCAGTGAGCCGGCGGGGCGAGAAACGCGCGAGATAGAGATTCTCGGGATCCCTGCGGTCGAGGGCCTCGCGGTCCGGATGCTCGCTCGCCCGGCGGTAAGCCTCCGAATAGAGGATTGCCCTGTGGACCGCCTTGACGCTCCAGCCCTGCTCGACAAAGAACCCGGCCAGCCAGTCCAGCAGGTCCGGATGGGTGGGCCGCTTGCCGGTCTTCCCGAAATTGTTGGGGTTCGCTGCCAGACCTCGCCCGAAGTGATGCTGCCAGATACGATTCACCATGACCCTGGCAGTCAGGGGGTTCCTCGAATTGGCAATCCACTTCGCAAGGGCTGACCGTCGGCCAACAGACGACGACGGCATTCTGGGCGGCCCCAGATGGGAATAGCGCTGAACCGCTTCCAGCACGCCGGGCGCAACTTCCTCGGACGGCGCCTGGACATCCCCGCCCACAAGGACGAAAGTCCTCGCGCTCTCGTACTCGGCCTCATTCAGGTAGCTGCCGCGGGACGCGACCGCATCCCACTCGCTCCTGAGTCCGTTCGAGACAGACATCGCCAGCGGCTCAAACCGCAGGGCGGACAGTTTGTGCATCGTCAAGCGCTTGCGGATGAGCTTCAGCAACTCGGCCTGTTCCTTGTCCATGTACCGCTGGAGTATGGAGCTCGTCGCCTCGGCGGCCGCTTCGGAACCCTTCTCCCGGGCCAGGCGCTCGCGAGCCGCCTCATGGAGGTTCTCCATGCGGCGGTCCAGTTCGGCGATTCTGGCCTCAAACGGCTCCCGACCCAACTCGAAACCCGCGCTCGACTCGGAGTCGAGAAACGGCAGCGGCCGCCGGGCGAAAGCCGTTCGGGCGAAGACCGCCTGCATCCGGTAGTAGTCCCTTGTCGGGATCGGGTCGAACTTGTGGTCGTGGCATCTGGCACAGGCAAGGGTCAGCCCCAGGAATGACTGCCCCACGTGGTGCGTGACGTCGTCGAGAAAGAGCTGGCGAGTGACGGCCGCGACCGACATTCCGGTGTGTTCCCAAGGCCCCGTCCGCAGGAATCCAGTTGCAATGACGGCGTCCGGATTGTCCGGAAAAAGCTCGTCGCCGGCGATCTGTTCCAGCACGAAGAGGTCGTAGGGCTTGTCCTGATTAAAGCTCCGGATCACGTAATCCCTGTAGCGCCAGGCATTCGGCCACTCGAAGTCATTGGAATAGCCGGCCGTATCGGCGTACCGCGTTACGTCGAGCCAGTGGCGGCCCCATCGCTCGCCGTAGCGCGGGGAGTCGAGCAGACCCTCCACCAGGGACTTGTACGCCCCTTCGGAATCATCCGCCAGGAACGCATCCACTTCGTCCGGGGTGGGGGGAAGGCCAGTGAGGTCGAACGTCAGGCGGCGAATGAGCGCGATCTTGTCGGCCGGAGGCCCCGGCTCGATTGCCTTCTCCGCAAGCCTGGAGAGGATGAAATTGTCGACGGGAGTTCTGACAGCGGACAGATCGATTCCGTCCGTCGGAGGCGAGACCCGGGGCACTGGACGGAACGCCCACAGATCCGCTTCGTCAAAGTCCCACCGGGTAGTGGCGGCTCCAGGCGAGTAGGGGGCTCCGGCGAGGATCCATGTACGGAACGCCTGCCGGAGTCCGGGTCCAAGGCGCTTGTCCGGGCCACCGGGAGGCATCCGCAGGTCACCGCCCTGCTCGATAGCCTGCATGAGCAGGCTTGCATCGGGGTCACCGCTCACGATCGCAGCCCCACGCTGGCCGCCCCTGAGAGCGGCTTCCCGCGTGCGAAGGTCAAGACCGCCGAACGCGTTGCCCTCACCGTGGCAGCCAAGGCACTGCTGCTTGAGAGTCGTCTGTACAGTCGACCGGATTCGGTCGTCGAGCGCATCAGCCGCAGGGGCCATTCCCGCAAGCGATATGCCCAGGAGGCTGCCCTGAATGGCCCGCAAGCACTGCATCGTTCAATTCTCGCCGGTTCTCAGCATTTCGCCGGCACCACCCGAATCGACGTTCTTCAGGCGCGGCTTCCTGACGGTCGGCTACCCACCCTGTGATACCTGCCTCACATTGTAAGCTGGTCGGCAGGCAGACGACAAGGTCGACCGCCTAGACTTCCAGCAGACGCAAGGGATTGCCGTCCCGAACGCACTCTACGGGACTTGTCCGCCTTGGCCTGCTGGTCGGTCACATGGAGCGCCTCGCCCGGAGCCTGTGACTCAGACGCGAATCGCTCGGGCTCGGGGCGGCCCGCCCGAGACCTGTCGGCCTGCAGCGGCTAGTCCGACGCACCGGCACGCCGATTCGAGCGGTAATCGCCCAGTTCCGCCGACACCCGCGAGGCAGTGACGTCGTCTCCGATCTCTTCAGCCGCTCGCTGGAGGCCGATCAGCGACAGTGCACGTTTGGGTGTCCGATCCAGGGAGACCTTGAATGCGTCGAAAGCCTCTTCACCCCGCCCGAGCTCGAGAAGCGTTTCGCCGAGCAGTTCAAAAGCGGGCTTCACCGGAAACGGCGGGCCGTATCCGAACGGGGTCTTCTCCTCGAGCGTGGTCGCCTCGCG
The DNA here is from genome assembly GCA_965205085.1 of Bryobacterales bacterium. GTDB lineage: Bacteria > Acidobacteriota > Terriglobia > Bryobacterales > UBA6623 > VXMF01. The sequence continues at coordinate 1,603,240 of OZ242039.1, forward strand.
AAGCCTGTTCAGCGCATCTTCGGTCCTGCGGTTCCGGAGCAGAAGGAGGGACTCCAGTTCGAGGGCGGCGATCGGAAGCGACGGGGCCCGCTGTCCATGCAACTCGGCCCGTCCGCTGAGCTTCGAGTGCCACTGTCGCGCCAGTTCGACGTCCCCGGCATGCATCGCGCGCAGGCCCTCCGCCAGGGCGTTGGCACCCCACGCCCGGTGATCCAGATCGTCAGCGTCGACGGACTCCAGGCTGGCTGTCCAGTCCTCGGTCTCGACGAGGAAATGGGCACGGAGATACGCATGGTGGTTGCGGGCATGCCTCGAGCCCGAGCGCCTGGCATCGTCGGCGATGACAGAGAGTTGATCCCTGGCCTTGCCGAACAAGCCCTTCTGAAGGTAGCTGTACTGCAGCCACCAGAGCGCATGATATCCCCGGTCGTCGCTGCCCAGCTTCAACCGCTCGACCCGATCCTCCGAGGAGTTCCACGAGTCGATGTTCGAGGCGATGCACTCATCCCACATGCCCAAGGCGAGGAACACGTGGGAGGGCATGTGCTGCGCATGCGGCGCTGCCGAAGCCACACCGGCGTAACGCTTGGCATACCGCAGGCCTAGGGGCGCGTGAACGGGATCGTCGAAGGCGTGAATCAGATAGTGCAGGGCACCTGGGTGGTCCGGATTCCTGCTGTACACCTCTTCCGATATCGCGGCGATCTTCATGTACGTGCGATGGTCGCGTTTCCCGCCGGTCACGCCGAACAATGAGACTGCGTACAGACTCCTGGCCTCCTGATCCTCGGGGTACTCGCTCGAGAGTCGCTCCATTGCGGAAGCGTACCGGTGCCATCTGGCTTCCCGGTCCCCGTCACCGAACACGACCCGTGCTGCCTCCAGGTATCCGGTTTCGCGGGCGGTCGCCTTGCCCGCTCGGGGGACCCGCGCCAGGGCCGCCCTCCCCTGCTCGAGATTCTCACGCCCCCAGACGGGCCGATAGTGCGAGAGTGCCTCGCCCCAATACGAGAGGGTGAAGTGCTTGTCGGCGTTCTGGGCTTCACGAAACGCTGTGGCTGCGTCGTCATATTCGAAGTTGTGCAGCAGCAGCACACCTCTCAGAAACGGTGCCTGCGCAGCTTCGGAGCCACTGTTCGGAAACTCGAGCACTCCCAGCGGCGTGCTGCCGGACAGTGGCAAGGCCAGCAACGCGAGTAGGGTCAAGGCTCTCATCGTTGATCAGCCTAGCATGCGGCCGCACATTGCGAAGCAAGCCCAACACGGCAACGACCGATCGTGAACGGTATCTGGGGAGTCACCCGACCTGGGCAGGCGAGATCCCGTCCTGTCGCGGGTGCAGTGCGCAAAGGGCAGCCGTCAGCGAGAACTCATTCCGGGACTCCCCATCTCCACGCCCTGCATCCATCCTGCTCCGGCACGGGCCGCCGCTGACCGCGAGTCGGACTCCCATCCCGTCCCGCCTAGGGACGAGACAAGACGCGACCGGTTTCGAGTCGAAACGATCCGACTCTGCGGCTCAAGTCGAAATCGGCCCTGGCGAACCATCGACCGGAGTCCGGCTGAATCCTGGCCGCAGCCGCCGACCTTATCCGCCAGCGCCGAGTGCGGCAGCCAGGGCCCCCTCGTCGACCTCAATGCCCAGGCCCGGCCCCACCGGCATGACGTAGGCGGCATCACGGACCTCAAGCGGCCGCTTCAGAAACCCGTTCGCAACCGAGAACACGGCCGGGTTGTACTCGGCCATCGCGACGTTGGGGCAAGCCGCCGCGAAGTGAAGCGCAGCGGCAATCTGCGGACCCATCGCAATGCTGATATGGGGGACCACCGGAACATCCGCAGGAGCTTCCCTAGCCAAACCGACCGCCTCGGTGAGGCCCCATCGGCCGAGGTCCGGCTGGAGCCAGCCAACGCACCCTCCCGACAGGAACGGTGCCATCTCATGACGTGATCGGTAGCTCTCACCCAACGCGATCGGTGTCCTGATCCGGCCGGCAAGCTCGGCGTGGGCAGAAGCGGACTCCGGCGGCAGGGGACACTCCAGCCAGAGTGCGCCGGCTGCGTCCAGTCGGCCGCCGAATGCAGCGGCGCGGTCCCCGTCGAGACGCCACAAGGCATCCACGGCCAGGGACACGTCATCGCCGAACAGATCCCTGAGCCTGCGCAGCAGGTCGAACAACTCGTCCTCCGTACGGTCGTGAAACAACTTGAATACTCGGAATCCGGCGTTCCAGGCATCGCTCGCGCTGGCCACTCGCTCGTCGTTGTTCCGGCCGGACAGACCGGAAAGGTAACACGGAATCCGGTCCTTCGTTCCACCTCGGCCGACCAGCTCCGCGACGGGTTGTCCGCCCATCCTGCCGGCCAGGTCCCACAGCGCGATGTCGACACCGGCGATCGCGTCAAGCATGAACCCGCCGGTCTGGCCGCGCACGCGCATGCTTGCGTACATTCGCTGCCTCAGCGACCGGACAGCCTCGGACGTGCCGTCGAACTCGCAGCCTTCGATGGCGGGCCGGAGGAGTCCGTCCACGATGAGGCACACGACCTCGGGCACCAACGGTGCCTGAGCCTCTCCCCACCCAACCAATCCGGACGACAGCGTCACCTTGACCAGGGCGGCTTCGAAGTGAACGGAATAGAGGGTCCCGTTCGTTTCGGACCAGCGGTAGTCGAACTTGCCGGTCGCGAGTTGCGTCGGGGATCCGGCCGTCCCGCGGACCGCCTCGGTGTCGCGAGGCAGGCGGACTGGGAACGCTTCGATCGACTCGATCCGGTCTAGCGGCATGATTGCCACGTAGGGCCCACAACGGAACGGAGATTCTCGAGTTCCGCCACGCCTTCCCTGTCCAGAGCCCGCGTCGGATGCCGAACAGCGGCGGTCTTGAGAACGCCGGCGTGGACGAGATTGTGCTTCACGGCCGAGACTCCCAGGCCGGGCTGCAATTCGTAGCGGATCAAGGGCAGCGCCCGCTGGAACGTGCTCCATGCGGACCCGGTGTCCCCTCGCTCCAGATCGTCCCAGATCGAGCAAAAAAGCCAGGTCATGTCGCTGGCCGGCATGGTCCCGCGAGCGCCGCGGCCCCACTCCTCGATCATGAACTGCCCGTTCAGCCCCCCCAACAGCGTCAGGCTGTCGTCGGCAGCCTCGAGCGTTCTGCTGATCTTGGGCGCCGTCGGCGGGGCTTCCACCTTGGCGTAGCGGACGTGCTCGATCTCGCGGCCCAGGCGGGCAAGAAGGGCGGGAGGCATGGCAACCTGCGACAGCATGGGAGCGTCCTGCACCATGATCGGAATCCCGACTGCGTCGCTGATCGCCGAATAGAAGAACATGACGCCATCGGCATCCGGTCGCAGGTAGTACGGCGGCAGCACCATCAGCCCATCCGCGCCCAGAAGCTCCGCCGCCCGGCAATCCTCGACCGCTGCATCGGTGCCGGTGGCCCCCACGCCGACGATGACGGGCACCCGACCGGCCACGTGCCGCACGATGGCGTCCAGCAGGCCGCGCTTCTCGTCAGGAAGCAGGGCGTAGCCCTCCCCGGCATTCCCGAACACCCCGAAGCCCCGGTCGGCACCGTTTGCGGAAAGGTGGTCCACAACCCGCAGCTGGCTGACGACATCCACTCGACCGTCCTCGTGAAACGGCGTGACAAGGATGGGGATGACACCGTGGAAGGAGTGTTTCATTGAGTCCAATCTAGTTCGCGGGCACCAGTGGTGCCGGGGAGGTGCGGGCCGCGCGGATGTCCTGGATCAAGGCATCCTTGGCGCGTCTGACATGTTTGGCCAGTACGGCGGCCAGGTCCGTTCCGGAGCGGTGCCCCAGTGCATCCACCATCGCACGGTGCTCCGCCTGCGCCATGGGAATCCTGCTGGCCCAGTTGCGGCTTGAGACGTGCACGTTGGCGATCTGGAGATGGGCATTCAGCTGCTTGTACATCTCGTGCAGCTTCTCGTTGCGGGCGAGCCGTACGATCTCCAGATGAAACTCCCAGTTGAGCCGGTCGTGGCCGCGCATTCCGAGACTGCCCTGTGCCGCGAAGTCGTCCATCCCCTCGACGAGTTCCCACAGCCTCGAGAGGTCCTGTTCGGTCACGTGCTGGACGGCCGTTTCGGCGGCCAGCCCGTCAAGGGCCCGTCGCAGGTCGAACGTCTCGGCAACCTCCCGCTCATCCGCTTGGGCGACGAAGGTTCCGCTGCGCGGTCGGATGTCGACCAGACCCTCTTCACTCAGCCGGTCGAGCGCCTGTCGAACCGGCATCTGGCTCACGTCCAGGCTGCGCGAGAGCTCCGGTACGGAAAGGCGCTCGCCAGGAGCGAACCGATGCTCGAGAATGGCCTGCAGCACTTCCTCGTAGACCTGGTCGGACATGCGACGGCGCTCGATCGGCTGGAACGAATCCTCCCACTGCCTGCCGATTCGATCCGTCATGTATCCCTCCGCACAGTCAGTCCGAGGCCCGGGTTCCGACACCGCCCTTCGCCAGCAAGTGAAGGATGCAGAGGGCCGCCGGATGCAGGAACGCCATCACAAAGAAGATCGCGGCATAGGAATAGTGCTCCACCACTGCGCCCGTGATGCCGGTGAAGATGACTCCCCCCAGGGAACTGCCGAGTCCTACGATTCCGGCAGCCGAACCGACAACGGCTGTCGGATACATGTCGTTGGTCATGGTCATCAGATTCGTCTTCCAGGCCATGTGGGCGAACGTCACGACGCAGATTGCCGTAACGGCAACCACCGCCGAATCGCTGCTCGGCACCACCAGGCTGAGCGGCATCAGGGCGGCTGCGGGCAACATGACCCATTTGCGAGCCCGAACAGGGGTCATTCCGCGACTGATGATCCGGCCGGAAGCCCATCCGCCGGCGATCGCGCCAAGATCGGCGGTCAGGAATGGAACCCAGGTCGTCAGGCCGATCGCGACGATACTGAAGCCCCGCTCGTCGCTGAGATACTTCGGCAGCCAGAACAGGTAAAACCACCACACGGGATCGGCCAGCACCCGCGCCAGAAAGAGCGCCCAGGTCTGCCGGAAACCGAACAGTTCCGCCCAGCGGACCGACCGCCGGGACGGGCCACCCGGAGCACTCTCGATGAGAGACCGCTCTTCGTCCGTAACGCGGGGATGTCTGGCGGGGACCCAATACCAGCGCCACCAGAACGCCAGCCAGAGAAAACCCATGGCACCGGTCACGACGAAAGAAATTCGCCAACCCCACTGCGTGAAAATCAGGACGATCAACGGCGGAGCGATGATCGCGCCGGTCGATGCCGCAGCGTTGACGAGTCCGTTGGCGAACCCCCGTTCCCTGGGAGGGAACCACTCCGAAATCGCCTTCTCGGCAGCCAGGAAGTTGCCCGATTCGCCGAGCCCGAGCAACGCCCGGAACACCCCCAGCCCCAGGGCCCCCCGAGACAGTGCGTGCCCGGCGTTGGCAAGCGACCACCAAACCATGGATATGGCCAGCGCCACTCGGGTGCCCCAGCGGTCGATGATCCGCCCCCAGACCATGTACATGCCGGCGTAACAGAGCAGGAACGCCTGCACGATCCGGGAATACTCGATGTCCGAAATCCCGAGTTCGCTCGTGATTTCCGAGGCCAGCACCGAGAGCGTCTGCCGGTCGATGTAGTTGATCACCGTCGCAGCAAAGAGCAAGCCGGCGATTCGCCAGCGTACGTTCCGCAGAGGTCCAGGAGGGGCGCTCATTCGACCGTGTACCTCGCCAATCGATCCCCATCGAACTCCACCCCGATGCCCGGGCGTTCGGGAACGATGGCCCGCCCTGGACGCGATTCGAGAGGCACCTGCAGCAAGCTGTTGCCGAACGGCCGCTCCAGAAGGGTCCCACCTTCCATGATTGCAGTATTGGGAAGGTGGCATGCCAGATGGACGGACGCCGCCCAGTACAAGGCCGTGCCGGTGCTGATGTGGGGCGAGAACAGTGCCCCGTGCACATCGGCAAGGATCCCGATGCGGCGACACTCGCTGACGCCACCGGCCCTGCACAGGTCGGGGTTGATCATGTCAGCCGCCCCGGCCGCCAAAAGGTCCCGGAACTGGTAGCGGTTGGACAAGGTCTCGCCCACACAGATGGGCGTCTTGAGCGCCGCCCTGAGTTGCCGGTAACCGGCCATGTCCTCGGGCAGCAGGGCGTCCTCCCACCAGCCGATGTTCGGCAGCCGGTCCAGCCGGGCGCCAACCGAGCGGGCCTCGTGAAGCTTGTATGCTCCCAGCGAGTCGACCAGCAACTGCCCCTTGCCGCCGACAGCCTCCGAAACGGCTTCCACCCGCTCGACAGCAGACGTTCCGGGGCCCTTGCTCAGGCCCATCTTGACGGCTGGGAATCCCTGCCGAATCCGCTCACGCGCCGATTCGGCCAGCGCCTCCGGGGTGGAGCCCGAGATGCCCGAGTAGGTGGGGACGGAGTCCCTGTACCTGCCCCCCAGAATCCGGTACAACGGCTGGTTCAGATACTTGCCGAGCAGGTCCCAAAGAGCCAGGTCGATCCCGGCAATCGACTCGGAGAAGAACCCCGTCGCGTATCCGCGCAGCCGTTGACTCGAATAGAGTTTCTCCCACAGGGGTTCGACCTGCCTCGCATCCTGACCGAGCAGAATCGGGGCGAGCAGGTCGCTGATGACGGTCGCGTGCACCCGCGGGGCCGCCGGCGCGTGGCACTCGCCCCAACCAACCAGCCCCTGCTCGGTGACGATCTTGACGAGCGTCGCCTGCGTCGCTCCCCTGAAACGGCTCGGCGACGCATGATCGAGGCGGTTCCACAGGCCGCTTCCGCCTGTTGTTTGGCCGACCGGGGCGATCTCCATGTACCACTCCGGTGGCTGATCGCCTCGAGGGGTGCGGATGACAACCGGATCAACGCTGCGAATCGTCAGCGGGGAGTTGCCGGCCCCCAACAGGTTGTCCCTGACACTGGCCAAGGCCGAGAATCCGCCCAGCAAACCGGACACGAAATCTCGTCTGCGGGGATTCACGCGGGAAGAGCCCCTGCTCACTGGATGTCCTGAACGCAGCGAAAGCCGAGGTTCGGGGTGCGCTGATTCGGCCGCACCCAGTTCCGGAAGAACACCGTAATCCGATTGGGGCCGTCCGACCAGGCACCGCCACGCACAATCCGGTAGAGTCCGTCCTCCGGGCCACGTGGGTCTTCTGGAGGGCTGGCCTCGTAGTAGGCCCGCCCGAACCAGTCCTGGCACCACTCCGTCACACCACCGGCCATGTCGTGCAGCCCGAAACCGTTGACAGGATGCCGGCCCACCGGACCGGGGCCGGCCTGGGTCGAATACCTCGCCCTGGTGGAATCCGGCTTCTCGTCACCCCACGGATAGCGGGCCGCTTCGAGGCCGCCCCGCGCGGCCCGCTCCCATTCGGCCTCGGTCGGAAGGCGCTTCCCGCTCCAGGCGCAGAACGCGCTGGCATCATCCCAGGCGACGTTGTAGATCGGATAGCGGGCCAATGCACCGGGCAGCGCGCCCTGCGGCCAATGGTACGGAGGCGGAGGCCCTTCAGCCGCGACAAACTCGGCGTAGGCAGCCTGCGTGACCTCGGTCGCATCCATCCAGAACGCCTTCAGGCGGACCCTGTGGGCCGGACGGTCGTCTCGCAGAACCAGCGGCCGCATGCCGGTCTCGTCATCGTCGGTGGAGAAAGTGCGGCCCATCGTGAACTCGCCGGCCGGGATCAGCACCATCCCCGCCGGGGCCGAAGTCGCGTCGGTCCCGTTGTCCGTCGCGATGCAGGGTAACGCGACGGCTGCCGCAACAGCCAGCAGGCGCGAGCCCATCAGGCGAACAGTTCCTCGATCTCGTCGGGTATGCACGGCTCGGTGGCACCGAGCTGATCAATGAACCGGTAGACGCGCCTCGAGGGTGTGTTGGTAACTTCCTTGAGCCAGTCAATACCGAGGGCGGAGTATACCGAAGCCACGATGTTCTCGGTCTTCGGCTGCATGCCGTACTTCCAGCCCGTCTCGACAGCATGCTCCCCGGTTGCGTCGGTGCGCCCGATTATCCGACCGCCCTTGATTCCGCCCCCGGCGAACAGGCCGATGTAGACCTCGTTGTAGTGGTGCCTGCCGCCAACGAGGTTCAAGGCACCCGGCACCCGGCCAAACTCCGTCGGCACAACGACAATCGTCTCGTCCAGCAAGGACCTGGCGGAATCCCGGGGAGAGGGCGTGGACTCGAGGTCCCGCAGGAGGCTCGACAGCGCACGGTCCAGATCGTTGCAGTGCTTGTAGTGATTCGACCCGGCACCGTGGTCGTAAATCCGCTTGTGATGGTCCCACCCGCCATGCTTCACGTGCACGTACCGGGTACCCGCATCCGCCTGGACCAGATTGCGCGCCAGAACGCACCCCAAGCCCACATCGTTGTCGCCGTAACGCTGCCTGTCGGCGTCCTTGACCGCGAGGGCCGCCGGCCAGCGAGAGTCACCCAACACGTGATAGGCCTCTTCCTGAAAGGAGCGGAACGCGCTCATCGATGGCCCGCGCGAACCGAACTCGCGGCGGACAGCGAACTCCAGATCAGCCAGCAGGCGGAACCGTTCCTCAAGCAAGGCCAGCGCCTGGCCGGTGGCAGCGACGCTGCCGGCCCCCCCGCCCGCATCCACGTCCAGTCCCGAGAACCGGGGATGGTAGAAGCCGCTGGGAAGCGCGAGATTGGCAAGATTGCAGGTCACGAAGGCCGGGAACGTATCGGTCTCGCGCCTCTGGTGGTCGAGTTCCGCCGCGACCACCGTCCCGACAGGGGGGATCTCGGCAGACTGGGCAGGGTTGAGCGGCCGACCCGCTCGCGTGTAATACTCGCCACGGAAATGGACCACCTCGTGGCTCTTGAACGTTCGTACGATGGAGATCCGGTCCATCAACTCCGAGAGCTTCGGGAACAGCCGGTAGGGGATGTAGAGGCCCTTGCGAACTTCCCGGACGTCGAAGTCCGCCTGGGTGCCGGCGTCTTCCTTGAAGTCGAACGTGTCGACGTGGCTGATGGCCCCGGCCGCCTCGACCACGATGGCGAACCTGGCGGTGCCGCGAGGATTGGACCGGCCAGCCGCTCGGACCCGCGCTGGCCAGAGCCCTTCACCGACGAGCCCGCCCAACAGGCTCGTCGCGCCCATCCGGAGCGTGTCCCTCCGTGTCGATGTCAGGTCTCGAACAGTACGCATGGCTCACCTCCGTGATGGGGCCTGACTAGTAGTTGAACAGGAACTCCGGCTTGTTGAGCAGCGCCCACTGGAGATTCTCGACACCCTGTCCGAGATCCTCGTCCAGTGCGGTGAGGGCGATGTCCATCTCCGTCGGGATCGGACGACGGGACAGGGTCGAGAGGTACAACTGATCGACGATATGCCGGCGGATGATGGTTTCGACCCTTTCCGGATCGGGCGAATGGCCTGTAGAGGCCTTCCACACGGCTTCCGCGACCATGCGGTCGGATACGAGCGACTGCAGCATCCGCGCGACCCGACCCGACCCGTCGGCCTGGATCCGGTCCAGGACGGTGCGCGAGTTCATCATCAGCATCGCCTGCAATGACGACTGGAGCGTCCGGGCGGGAAACTCGTCCCGGCTCTGCTGGCCGAAGGCCCGCAGGAACTCGCCCACCTCTCCCTTGACGTAGGCGGGATCCAGAACCTGACGCGCCATCTGGACCTGGAAATCGCCGCTCGAGTACTCTCCCGGCACTGCCGTCGCGGTAACGATCGCGTCGTGCAACTGGGTCGGGCCCAACAGCCGGACGTTGCGCCGGGCGAAGTAGCGGCCGTACTCCGGCTTCCACTCCTGCCCGAACTGCGAAGACAGCTGGTAGGTGCTCGACCGGGCAATGGTGCGGACGAGGTGCTTGAAGCTGAATCCGCTCCTCTGGAAGTCCCGGGCCAGGTCGTCCAGAAGATAGGGGTGGCTGGGCTGCACGGTCCATCCGTCCGGCAAGTCTGCGTCCGGGTAATAGCGGAGAAGATCGAAGCCGTCCACGGGCTCCACGATCCCGACCCCCATCAGTTCGGCCCAGATCCGGTTGACGGTCGCCCTCGCGAACTGGAGATGACCCGTCAGGAGGCGCGCCAGGGCATCCCGCGGAAGTTCGTCCGGGGCTGCCGCTCGATCGTCAAGAATGAACTTCGGTTCGTTCGAGCCGCCCGTCCGCGGCACACGGAGGATACTCTCACTGGTCGTCGGATACCCCGGCTCGACGTCGTCAACCGTGTACTCGGTGTTCGCCTGGAATCCGTTCTCCCAGTTCATGATCATGCGGGTCCGGCCGAAGAACGCGGCCTGACGGAAGAAGTCCTCCCGGGACTTGCTCGTGAGATAGAGGTTGACCTGCTCCAGATGATTGACGCCATCGTGGCACGAGATGCAACCCATGTTGATTCCCAGGAAGATCTTGCCGTAGGTCACCGTGAACTCGTCCACCGAGTCCGCCCGGTTGACGAGATCATGGGCGTCCGGGGCGTCCGGGTCGTCTTTCGCCTTCACGAAGTCGCGGGCGAAGAACAGCGCACCCGGGGCCGAATGACTGCTCTTGCCGCCGTGAGTGAGCAGGTCCGTGACGACGTCGGCGTACGAGCGGTCAAGCGTCAGCCACTCCCGTGTCCAGAAGCGAAACAGGTTCTTCCCGTGCCCCATTCGATTGCCCGCCCGGAACATGTCCTCGAAGAAGTAGGCCCACCGCTCGACGAATTCGTCGCTGTCGATGAGCCGGTCGATCAGTCTGTCGCGCCGGTCGGCTTCGGTGTCGGCCTCGAAGGCGAGCACCTCCTCGAGGGACGGAATCCGGCCCACCAGATCGATGTAGGCCCGGCGCAGGAACTCACCGTCGCTCGCCAGTCCTGCGTGGGGCACGCCGTCGCGGTCCATCCTGGAAAAGATTGCCTCGTCTATGAAGTTGCGGCGAACCACCGGCGCGTCCGAGGGCGCAGCGGGCCGAAGACCGGCAGCCTCCGATGTCACCGCGTCGGCGACCTCGGAGGCAGACGGGGCGGAATCCTCGAGTGACCGGTGGGCCTGCTCGACGCGAGCCTCGGCGGCAGGCGTCAGTCGCGGTGTGGGATTCGGGGCGGCTGCGAGACAGAGCACCGCTCCCGACACCAGGAGACCCGTCCCGGCAAGGGTCACGACTGAACTGTTCACTGCCATGTCACACCATGCTCCCGCCTCATCGGCGATGTCCGCATCCGGTCTCCCCTGCACTGCCGCCCCTAGAAGATCACCTTAAGCCCGAACTGCATGACGCGTGCGTCGCGCGCTGCGGTAATCGTACCGAACGTCGCCGAGGCGTTCAGGCCATCCGCACCGGGCCTGAACGATGCGTTCGGCGCCCGGTAGTTGACGCCGTTCAGGAAGTTGAAGGCCTCCGCCCGGAACTGGACATTCACTCTTTCGCCAACAAACGTGTCCTTGATCAGGGACAGGTCGAAGTTGACTGTACCCGGTCCACGCACGTCGGGCAGCGCCCTCCCGACGTTTCCGAACGTGAAATCGGGGGGATTGACGAACGCCGCCGTATCGAACCAGCGCTCCGCTGTGGGATTGTCGAGGCGCGCGCTCTGGCCGGTCGAGTTGGGGCGGTTCGCCTGGAAATTGTCGGCTCCCCTCACGATCAGCGGCACCCCGGCCTGAACCGTTCCGATCGAGTTGACCTGCCAGCCTCCGATGAGCCGGTTGATGCCCGATTTGGAACCGCGGCCGAACGGCAGTTGGTACAGAACGCTGATCACCATGCGCCTGGACACGTCGGTCGGGTCGATCGATTTCTCCAGGAACCGGGCGTAGAGACCGTCCTGGTAGCTGTTCACGTTCGTCTGCTCGACCAAACCGAAGTCTACCGGCACCTGCGTCGAGTCGCTGATCTTCTTGCCTCCAGTGAAGGCGAAGTGCAGCAGCAGGCCGTCGCTGAGGGGCCTCTTGATGTTGAATTGCAGTTGGTGGGAAATGTAATTCCCCATGCGGGGGTTGTATACGGTCACCGAGCCATGGTGAGGAAACGCCCTCAAAGATTGCTCGCGGGTGATGGTCGATCCCCCCAGCCCACCCGGCACGATTCCCTTGTTCGGATTCGGAACACGGTCGGACAGCGTCTGGCCCAGGTGCAACCGCCGATCGGGATGGAGCTGATTCAAGTTGTACCCGTTCGCCGAGAAGTGGTTGCCCTTGTTGCCCGCATAGGCGATATCGAAGAACCATCGGCCGGTCTGGTGCTGGATGGAGGCGTTCCACTGCTGGGTGATGGGCGTAGTGCCGTCCGACTCCCGAAGGTTCACGCTCTGGCCCAGTCGCGCTCCGGGACCGGCTGACGCACCGGGTGTCTCTGCAAACGGATGCGGGAATCCCTGCGAGAACTGGAACGCCGCCTCCCCGGGAGTCGTCGTTAGATACGTTGTGCGGGTCCTGGAGAAGAGGTTGACGTCACCGGTGAACCGGCGGAAGAAAATGGAAGGATAGTAGACGCCGTACCCGCCGCGGACAACGGTCTTGCCTGCGCCTGTCAGATCGTAGGCGAATCCGAGACGGGGCCCGAAGTCGTTGTAATCCTCCTCCATGAACGTCCTGGGCTGGCCGTCCAAGCCGGCGAACACCGTGCATCCCTGCAAGCCGGTCGACGGTTCGGTGCAGTTCGGGTCAAAGTTGATCTGGCCGTTGTGGCGCTCATACGGCTTTTGCTGGAAGTCCCACCGAAGGCCCATATTCACCGTGAGACGCGGCGTCACCTTCCAGTCGTCCTGGACGAACCAGCTCCAGTTGAATCCGTGCCACGAGTTGCCGAGGATGCGGTCTATCGTGGCGACCGAGACATCGCCGGTGAGGAACTGCGCGAGCTCGTCGCCGGTTCCGGCCGCCTGTTGCGGGTTCGAGGTCAGGCCCCGGAACGTGTAGGCACCCGAGAGGGCTCCTCCCTGTCGGTTGCCTCCGTACAGGTCCCGCACGTTCAAGCCGAACTTGAGCGTGTGGTTGCCGGTGATCTTCGTAACCATGTTCTGGACATCCCAGTTCAGCGAACTCCGCTTGCCGAGGGCTCCGCCGCCGATCCGCGGGTAGGATCCGCCACTTCCCCTGAGATTGATCTGAGGCACCTGGTCACCGGGAACGCTGTCGGGCAGCCCGATTTTCTGGGCGTATCCGAGATACTTGCCAACCGTCTCGAAGAGGAAGAGCTGCCGGCTCGTTCCGACGCGCAGGGTGTTGATCAGTGTCGGCGAGAAGGTGTGGGTGTCCTGGATCACGAAGTTCCGATTGGTCTGATCGTCATCGCGATTCCTGCCGACGTTGGGATCGGTGAGTTCGTTGTCGGCGGACGGCTGGTGGCGCGCCGACGAATAGCGGCCGAACAGCGAGTTCTTGTCGCTGAAGCGATGATCGATCTTGAGGTTCCATTGCGACCAGTTGACTCGGCGGACTGCCGAGTCCTGGAAGTTCTGGCTGAACGTGAACTCGTTGCTGGGACGCTTGTTCGGCGCGGGATACCACCGGGCCACTTGCTGGGAAGCCGGATCGAATTTCGCATCCGGAATCCGATTGCCGGGGTACGGGTCCCGTACGAGGCCACCCCCGTCCGGGTTGGGCCGTGTGGTGTCCGGGTCGTAGATCGGGATCAAGGCTCCCTTGGCAGTCCTCAATTGGCTGAAATCCCCCTGCAGGAACTCCGGAATCGGCACGGTCCGGATCCGCGGGCTGCTCCGGCCCAGGCGATACTCTTCCCAATTGAAGAAGCCGAACGTGCGGTTCCTGATGATCGGCCCGCCCACCGACGCGCCGTACTGGTTGTAGCGGAGCGGGAGCCTGGTCGTGGCGAACGCATTGCGGGCATCGATCTTGTCATTGCGCAGGAACTCGTACGCCGTGCCATGGATGTCGTTGGTGCCCGAGCGGGTCACGAGGTTGATCGCCCCTCCAGCCGTATAGCCGAATTCGGACGACATCGTGCCGCTCTGCACCTTGAACTCCTCGACGGAATCGACGGCGATCGGCACTCCCACCTCGCCAACATAGCTGAGGATGTTGTTGTTTCCGTCCAACATCTGGGCATTCATCGAGTTCGGGCTGCCATTGATGGAAATCGAGGACAGCTGGATGCCCCTGTCGCCGAATCCCGAGTTGGTCGGCCCGGCATTCGAGATGACGCCCGCCGTGAGCATGGTCAGCGCCAGCGCCCCGCGCCCGTTGATCGGGAGATCGGACACCCGCTTGCGCTCGATGACCTCGCCAATCGTCGCCCCGCCGGTGTCCACCAGGGGCGCCTCGCCGAAGACTTCGACGACTTCTGTCAACTGACCGATCTCGAGGGTTACATTCACCTCGGCGTTCTGGCCCACCTGCAGCCCGACTCCCGATCGAACACTGCGGCGGAATCCATCGGACTCGACCGAAATCTCATACTCTCCGACAGCCATGCCGGGCGCGACATAAACCCCGCTCTCGTTCGACGAAGTGGCGAACACGGCGTTGGTGCCAGTGTTGCGGACCTCGACCCGCGCACCCGGAATGACCGCCCCCTGCTGGTCTGCCACGATGCCCGATATCGTCCCGGTGCTCTGCTGGGCAAGCGCGAGCGTCACCGTGGCCAAGGCCAGTATCAGGATGCGAATCCCGTAAGAAACTCTTATCATACAATCCTCCTGCAATCTGTTATAACAGTCGCCCGTATATTGTATACCTATTCTGGACAGTCTGTCAAGCGGCCGTCTCCAGCGGGACACAAGCCGGGATGGTCCCTGCAGGACGGAATCGGGAGAGTTGCGGGAGCCGCGGGCTTGCTTGCGGTCCCTCAGACGCGACCCTGGCGAGCTGGCATCTCGTCCCAGGTCCTGCCATCGAGCATGCGCCCCGGCCGTTCCCTGTTCACGCCTCCCCACTGCTTGAACCTGGAATCAGCGGGGCCTGGTACCGGGCGCACGTATCTCGGGTTGCGCGCGGATGCGCGCCGGCTCACCACCGCCGGCACCACCGCCGCTGGGGCCCCGTCGTGGCGCGTTCCAACTCGATTGCACCCAACTCCCGCGAACGGCCGCAAGACTCGGCCATGGCGGCGTCCGAGGTCTGGTAGGGCTCCGACGGGGCGGCTAGGGCGGGCCATGATGCAGCAGCCGTGGAGGCACTGATGGGAACTGCAGCGCAAGCCTGGTTTGAACCGGGCGAAGCACCGGGAATGGCCGAGGGCATGTCCAAAACCCTCGTCCGGCTGCTCCAGCGCCGCTTTGGTCCCCTGCCTGACGGGATCCAAACGCACATCGCCGCTGCTGACCTCGGGCAACTCGATCGCTGGCTGGACGCCGTGCTGGATGCGCCAACCCTCGACGTGGTCTTCGGCGGAACGTCGGAACACCGATAGCCAAGTTTCGTGCCGTCTTGCGAGGCCGGATGCACGCTATCCCCCACCCCGACTTCGAAACCTTTGCCAGAGCACCCCCGTCTGCGGCATTCACCGTCTGCGCCGCCCAGGCAAGTACCTGGTCAGTTCCTACCTCACTTACGTCTTGAGGGGTCCGGACAGGACGCTGCTGTCTCACACCTGATCGACGGAAACTCGCCATCGGGCGGGATACGCTAAGGTGTGGCTCGCCTAGCGCTCCGTAACCGACGTATCCATCTCGCCTTGATCTTTCTCGCCTGCCTTGTGGCTGCGCTGGTGGTTGGCACAGCCTTTCCCCAGGGTGCCGGGAGCAGGCGCTTTGCCGAGTTGGAGCGTCGGGCGCTGGCCGACCCGTTCGTCGGCATTCGCTCCGGCGGCGGGATTCCGCCCAGGCTCTTCCCGATCCAGCCAACCGGTGTCTCGACCAAGCCGGTGGTCACGGCGGCGCGATCCTTCCTGTCGGCCTTGACCGATGCCCAGCGCAACCGCGTGGAGTTTTCGGTCGACGACGACGAGTGGCGCCGTTGGGCCAACCAGCACAGTTATCCACGGCAAGGCGTTTCGTTCCTGGAACTCGACGAAGCCCAGCGAAAAGCTGCGTTCGGGCTGCTGCAGGCCGGGCTCAGCCGGCGGGGTTTTCGTCAGAGCCGCGACATCATGCGTCTGAATCACAGCCTGGCAGAAATCACGTCGAACTTTGACGAACTCGGCGAGTGGCTCTACTACTTGACGGTCATGGGTGAACCGTCGGAGGATGCGCCGTGGGGCTGGCAGTTGGACGGCCACCACCTGATCGTCAACTACTTTGTGCTCGGCGATCAGATCGTCATGACGCCCACGTTCATGGGATCCGAACCGGTGACCGCAGAGACCGGTAAGTACACAGGGGTCTCCGTAATGCAAGAGGAATTGCGGCGGGGATTGGAATTGGCCCAGTCGCTTACGCCACTTCAGCGGGCCAAGGCCGTGATCAGGGACTCCAAGGATGGCAACGATGCGTTGGCGGAAGCCTTCAAGGACAACCTGGATCTCGACTATGCCGGCATTCGCGCCAGCGAGCTGAGCGAGACCCAGCGGGACCTGCTACTGCGTGTGGTCGAGGGATTCGTGGGTCACATGGCAGACGGCCACGCAAGAGTGAAGATGGACGAGGTTCGCGAGCACCTGCAGCAGACCCATTTCGCATGGATCGGCGACGTTGCCGACGATGCGGTCTTCTATTACCGGGTCCACAGTCCCGTCCTGCTGATCGAGTTCGACCACCAGAGGCCGGTATTCATGAGATCCCTGCCGCGAACCCCGCAACGTCAGCATGTCCACGCGGTCATGCGCACACCGAACGGTAACGATTACGGTAAGGATCTGCTCAGGCAGCACTACGAACGCAGCCACCGCACCAGGTAGGGACGGACCAGCCTACGGCTACGGTGACCCGGTAGGACATTCCGGTCCTGCCGCCGGGAATCCTCCGGCTGCAGGGTTACACACCATCTCCTCGCCCGTGGCAGCCCA
This sequence comes from Bryobacterales bacterium, assembly GCA_965205085.1. Classification (GTDB taxonomy): domain Bacteria; phylum Acidobacteriota; class Terriglobia; order Bryobacterales; family UBA6623; genus VXMF01. The sequence goes on from OZ242039.1 coordinate 1,620,131, forward strand.
TCGCTGCATGATCAATGGAGATGCTCTTGATCAGTGCGTAGACGTTCGTGCCGGCCGACAGTCCAAGGTCGGCTGCGGCGTCCCGGGTAATCCGGGCCCGCAAGCGCCCGCCTCCCATGTCCACCAAGACCTCGGCGAAGGCGGTGTCGGTGTCTGCGTCGATCTCCAGGACAACCCCATTGAGAATGTTGCGAACGCTAATCGCCCGGGGCCTCGCGGTGGCCAGGGCGACATCGCGGGAGCGTATGCGCAACCTGACCTCTGCGCCATCGTGACAGTCGACGCCCGGAATCACGATCGCCTGTCCGTTGAGGTCGAGTCGAGTCATCTGGAATTCATTGTCGTGCCCCGTCACGCGTGCATGGAGAACGACACCTGCCTCGAAGGACTCGCCGGCCAGTTGCAGATCAAGCCGCTCCAGGGCGGCCTCGATCGGCCCTTGACAAACCAGGCGGCCTTCCTCAAGCACGACGATGACGTCGGCGAGCCGCGCCACCTCGCGGATGTCGTGGCTCACATATAGGATTGGAACCGCCAATCTCCCGTGCATCGCCTCGATGTAGGGGAGGATCCCCTCGCGTGCCCCTTGGTCCAGCCCGGACAGCGGTTCGTCCATCAGGAGAAGTCGAGGCTGCGACACCAAGGCACGCCCAATCGCTACGCGTTGCCTCTCACCGCCCGACAGTGCCCCCGGCGATCGGTCGAGAAGGTTCCTGATCCCGAGCAGATCGACAACGTTGCGGAATTCCGGGCCGGAGCCTTGCGCGCCGTGTCCCGAACGGCGAGCCCCGTACTGGAGATTTCGAAGGACGGACAGGTGCGGGAACAGGCTGGCCTCCTGAAAGACATATCCGACAGAGCGCTCGTGGGGCCGCCGGAAGATCCCCGCCGTGTCGTCCTGCCACACCTCGGAGCCCACGATCAGACGGCCCGCCAGTCGTGTCAGGCCCGCCATACAGCGCAGGACTGTCGTCTTGCCGGACCCCGACGGACCGTAGATCGCCGTTATCCCTCGGGCCGGTGCCTCGAACGCAATCTCCAGGGAAAACGGTCCGAGCGCTCCCGCGAATGCGGCGGTGATGGCGTCGTGCTTGCCACTCATGAGTCGCTTTGGACCGTACGCCCCTGCTGCACCATCATCAAGAGAATCACGGCAAACGAGAAGGCGAGCAAGCCCCCGGCAAGCACGTGTGCATGGGCCCACTGCAGCGTTTCGACGTACTCGTAGATGGCAATCGAGAGCACCTTGGTTTCACCCGGGATGTTGCCGCCGATCATCAGCACCACACCGAACTCACCGATGGTGTGCGCGAATCCCAGAACGGCCCCTGTTACCAGCCCGGGCCGCGCCAGCGGAATCGCAACCGTCCAGAAAGCCCGCCATGGGGTGGCCCCCAGCGTGGCGGCAACCTCGAGCGGTCTGCGACCGACGGCTTCGAAGGCGTTCCGAATGGGCTGCACCACGAACGGCATCGAGTAGACGACCGAGCCGATGAGGATCCCCTCGAAAGAGAACGCGAACGAACGCCCCCCCAACATGCCGGCCACCCAGCCACCCGGCCCACCCGGGCCGAGCGCAAGCAGCAAATAGAAGCCGAGCACGGTGGGTGGCAGCACCAGAGGCAGGGAGACCACTGCGGCGACCACCTCCTTCCAGCACACCGTTGTCCGAGCCAGCCACCAGGCGACCGGTGTACCGACAACCAGCAAGACAACGGTCGAGGCGGTCGCGAGGCGCAACGTCAGGAAGATGGGCGACCAGAGGTCGGCTTCATCGAACAAGGCGGGCTCACTCCGGGCGGCTGTAGCCGCAACTGTCTAGGATGGCACCTGCCTGCGGACCGCGGAGAAAGGAAAGAAACGCTCTGGCCGTCTCGTTAGCGCTTCCGCTCTCGAGCAAGACGGCGTCCTGTCGGATGGGAGCGTGGAGGCCGCTCGGAACCACCCAACGAGACCCCCGAGAGTGGCGAGCGACCTGCGCGAGGGCAACCAATCCAAGGTCGGCGTTCCGGGTCTCGACGAATTGGTAGGCCTGCGCCACATTCAGGCCAGTGACGATCCGGTCTCCGACAGTGGCGTGCACGCCGAGCCGGCGCATGACCTCCACGGCGGCCGCCCCATAGGGGGCAGTCGAAGGCTGGGCGATCGCCAGCCGTTCGAAACGTGCAACTCGCAGCGTCTCAGCACCGTTTACGACACCTTCATCGGCGCTGAACAACGCGAGGCCGCCCACTGCGTAGGTAAACTGGGTTCCCGCAACCCCTACTCCGTCTTCGATTGCCTTCACCACCCGGGCGGAATCGGCAGCCAGAAACGCATCGAACGGTGCGCCGTTGACGATTTGCGAATACAGTTGTCCAGTTGACCCGAAGGTGAATGTCAACGAATTCGCGCTCGCTAGCTCGAAGGCGGATCCGATCTCGATGGCGGCCTCGCGAAAGTTCGCCGCTACCGCGATCACGGCCCTTTCCGCCCGAATGGGAAGCACCGTTGCGACACAGCCAACCGCGAGGACAACGATAACTGCGGGCCGAGACATTAGCGGTCAATGCAGATACGAATGCGTTGCGGTCCTCTGCCGCCCTTCGTGTTGCCGGAGTTGCATAGCCCATCAAGGCCAAGGCCGCACGACCCGCTCCGATGCACGACCTATCCAGTCTAGCCGGGCCCGTGCGACGGTCCGGCTACAACCAATTGTCGGGGACGACAACCACAGCGCGGCGATCAGGTCCAAGAATAGGGTTCCGTTACACGGTGAATCGTAGGCCGACGGCGTATGAGCGCCGGTTATAACAGCAACTGGAGCTTCACCATTCACATCACACAGACTCGCCTGCTACCCGTAGAGTTGAGGTTTCCAGAACACTAGACCTCGCACGCTCCGTACATTGGTGCCTTGGCCAGCAGCCCTCGTATCGTGTCATCCGCCGGCTGGAAGTCATTCTGCCCGCCCCTGACGGCAGGCACGGCCCTTTAGCGGCGCGAGAGCCCGGGGCGTGCGGTAGCAGCGGACCCATCCCCCCGCTGTTGCATTTCCGGGTGCAACCGCCAGCTCGATTCGCCAGTGCCGATCGCCAACAGCCACACCGAACGGGACTTGCGCCTGATGAAGCTGTGGGTGAAGGTCTCTGGGAGGTGATTGGCGCAGGGGGCCCGGAACTTTGCTACGCTGCGCAGTGTGCTGTCGATCACGCACAATCAGGGACGGAACTATCTGGAAAGCTCCCCCCAAGGGCCGGGTGCCCATCTTGAGCGTATCGGCCCCAAGCTTCCGCCCCACCGGGCTGTTGCCAGCCCCCCCTACGCGCCGCCTCCCGTTCGAGCCGCACTGGGCACCTGTCAGAGCACAAGCCCCGCTATAGGCGCAGCTCAAGCCGAGTCTAGGCGGTTACGTAGTTTCTTCCCTGTCTGATATAGTTGTAAAATACGGAGCGTCGTAGGTAGAATGCCACGTTTCGAACTTGATGGCAAGCTTCAGCTCGAGGAATCGCCGCTGAGTGTCGGTAAACTGCTGCGCTTGGCAGGGGTGTCAATTGAGATGTCCTGCATTAAGGCCGCAGATGGTACCCATTATTGCGATCCCGATCAGTTGGTTAAGGTTCGAGATGGCGATAAGCTTGAGTCGACGAAGAGGCCTCCCGCTGATCATTCCGAGATTCACTATTGGGTGAATGGAGAGGAACAGGTTCTCAAGGCTCAATCTAGTTCTCTCGAAACGATTCTTCGCAACGCTGGAAGTGCCGCCAGCATTGACATCAGCCAACTCCGGAGTTACTTTCTGGAGAAAATAGATACCGGCTCAAGGTATGAGAACCTTGATGATGAGATAAAACTCCAGAACGGCGATCGCTTTATTGCGATTCATGTCGGCGCTACACCAGTGGCATGAGCGCTGTTGACAGTGCCAAACGCGAGTTGGACGCCTTGGATCTCAATGCGGAGGTCGTTACTTCAGAAGCCTGTACCTATCCGCCAGTACTCATGTTCAACTACACCGTTCAGAGTGGCCCACATCGTGGCAGTAAGTTTCGAATGGGCATCAGTTTCCAGGAGGATGCATACCCAGAGTATCCACCTCACTTCGTGCATATTGCAAGCCTCCCATGCGCGAGGCACACGAAGTTCTCTGAATACACATACGAAGATCTTCAGTGGTCAGTTTTCAGCCTGCCCCCCAGTGACTTCTGGGATGAACTGCCTCTAGGGGAAAAGAATATGAAGACCTATATCCGTCGACACTTGGCACGTGTTTGGGCGCAGATATGAGATACGAAGCAGTCCTGACCAACGAAGCACACACACAGGCATGCGATCTCCTACTGCATCATTTTCGCAACAAGAAACCGCAGGAAGATCTCTGTTTTGCACTCTGGCGGCCCGCCACAGGGAATGAACGTCGCACGGCCCTCATTTCACAACTGCTGAGGCCAGCCGACGGAGAGCGACAACTTCATAGAAGTGCAAGCTTTGAGGCTCACTATCTCGCCCGAGCGGTGCGCATCGCCCACTCCGAATGCGCTGGATTGGCCTTCATGCACAGTCACCCCAGTCGCGGGTGGCAGGAAATGAGTGATACGGATATTGTTGCTGAGCGTGACCGAATTGCGGGACCTGCTTGGGCGTGTGGGCTGCCTCTAATCGGTCTGACACTCGGTCTAGACGGTGCTTGGAGCGCCCGCTTCTGGGTTCGATTCGGAAAGGTGTTCGAACGCCAATGGTGCGATAAGGTGCGCGTCGTCGGCAATGGTCTCAGACTCACATATAACAACAGCCGATTGCCCCCGCCAGGCCGCCACCCTGAACTACAGAGGACGATCGACACTTGGGGCCAGGTGGTACAAGACGACATCGCCCGCCTTCGTATTGGCATTGTCGGGGTAGGGAGCGTCGGTTGCCACATCGCGGAATCGCTAGCCCGCATGGGAGTTCGGCATCTGACCCTCGTGGATGCTGACCGCATTGAACCCCACAATCTCGACCGGCTATTGTACGCACATCCGGGCACCATCGGCCAATACAAGGTAACGCTTGCAGAGAAACACCTGAGACGCCATGCTACGGCTAGGGAGTTCCACGTGAATTCCGTCCGGCACCGGATCGAAGAACGCCCAGCATATCTGGCCGCTCTCGATTGCGACGTGTTATTCGCGGCTGTGGATCGACCGCTGCCAAAAGATGTGCTGAACCATATCGCATACGCCCATTGCATTCCCGTGGTGTTCGGTGGTGTCTTCGTAGACGGCAAGCCAAGCGGCCGACTGGGGCAAGCAGCCTGGAGCGCCATCGTCGTTGGGCCGGGGTGGGGATGTCTACGCTGTGATGGGCAGTACACCACATCTGACGTAACCATGGAACGGGACGGCTCTTTGGACGATCCATCCTACGTGCGACACGCGACAGGATTGACTAACGGCAGACGCAACCAGAATGTCTTTCCGTTCAGCGCCAGCGTGGCCAGCCATATGGTGTTGGAGATGGTACGATTGATCGCACGTGAAGACTGGTGGCCATCTGCATCCGGTAAGTTACACTACAGTTTCATACCGAGCCGACTATCAACGGAGCATAAACCGTGCCGGCAATCCTGCTCAGTCAGTCCAACAGTCGCAAGAGGAGACCGCATCAAGTATCCATTTATCTTGGAATCTGGGTCACAGTGCACAGGGATAAACGGCTGGGGAAAACGCCAACAGTGATCTAAACTCGAATCGAAGAATGTCTGCAGCGCTGCCACTACCAGAAAGATTCATGAACACAATTTCCAGCCTCTCGCTAAAGAACATTCGTTGCTTTGCCCAACGTCAGCGAGCCAGATTGGGCAAGATTTCGCTACTCGTCGGCGAGAACAACTCTGGAAAATCAACTTTCCTCGGCTGCTGTGCAGCTTTCGCTCGATTGTCTAGTTTCAGCAACTTACACGATCCTGTGGACAGTCAGGATTCACTGTTCGACGAGCAACCATATGCCATGGGGGGATTCGAAACCATAGCCCGCGACGGTGAAGATTCATTCGAACTTGACGGCACCATCGAGGGCAATTGGCGGATTCGTATACGATTCGAGTTCGGCGGGCGCCAAGGACGCCCTTCTGAGCGTAGCGTCGAGATTCGCTTTACCGACAGTCAAGGGGTAGATAGGATTCTGCAAGTATGCAGGGAGATCGGACCGCCCGAAATCTGGCGGTGTAATGCTGGAAACTCTGGTCTTGACATCCCTCAATCTGAATTGTCTTACCGTGAAATCTCTAGTTGGATTTCGGCATCAGTCCTGCGTGGCATCCTACCCTATGGAGGAGAGACATCCACATACCGCAAGAAGACCGGGGTTGATCCAATCCGACTGGAACGATTCGCCAAACTGACAAACCTGCTGCGGTCACTACCTTTCGACGCTTCACCAATCCCTGTTCATTCATCCTCGCCAGATGTTTGGCCAAGATTAAGGCGGTATCCAGAAATTCCACTGAACATGGCTAACAACGATCCAATGTGGAGGGATTTGTCTGAATTTGGCAATAAGCTAGGGCTATTCGAAGACATTAAAGGTGTCCCGGATTCGGAAACACAGACTTTCATACTAAAGGTTCTGCAATCAGGTCGGTGGCGCAACATAGTCGATGTTGGGTACGGTGTTCATTCTATCCTACCTACTCTCTGTTCAATGAGCCGACGACGGTCAATGACGACCTTCCTAATGCAACAGCCCGAAGTCCAACTACACCCTTGCGCTCAGGCAGCCTTGGCTCACGAGATCGCCGAATCTCCTCACAGATTCGTCATTGAGACCCATAGCGATCACCTGCTCGATCACTTTCGAATCTGCGTTATGGAGGGAGTTCTGGCCCCAGAGAATTTGAGAATCATCTACTTCGAACGCGATGCTGACCGGTTGGAATCGACAATTCACAACATAGCCGTAGATAGGAACGGGAACCTGCTCAACGTTCCAGCAGGCTACCGAGACTTCTTCATGCACGAAACAATTCGCCTACTTGGCTTCGAGGAAAACTGTGATGTGTATCCGGACAATCATTGATGCCAGTATGTTCGGTAATCTGGACAACGATTCTTGCAAGCCGATTCGAAAGTGGATCGAACGACGAGATGGAATGTTGATCTATCCGAGTAGTGGGCAGTACCGAGAGGAGTTGATCAAGAGTCCAAAGGTTTTGCGCTGGTTCCAAGCTTTGCGTCAGCAGGGTTCGGCAGAGGTCATCCGAGACAAAGATCTCAACGATGCGAAGAGGTCGCTGATCGATCACAGGCTACTCTCAAATGACCGACATGTGATCGCGCTGGCACTTGCCAGCGGAGCGCTCGTGTTGTGTACCCATGATCAGAATCTAAAGACCGATTTCCTCAACAGGGATCTATTGCCCCGAGTTGGAGACAACAATAGGGCCGTGGACCCTGAAGGGTCCAAGTCTGCCGTTCAGAAGCGCTTCGTCGACAGGCGGCAATGTCCCAACCGACGTCGGCGGTGAGCTGTTCCACACAATCTCCTCGCTGTGTGCTGGCTGCCCATCACGGGTTTTTGCAGTAGGGACTGGTGTGAGTGGATACGGACACCGTTGTCTACCGACCCATACTGGAGTCCCGAGCAGAGGGCTGGGCGTTCGGAACTCGGCGATGGGACTTCGGCACGGGAATGGCATCGCGATCAAGACTGCCCTTGGGCTGGCACGATACCGTGGTGCCGGTTGCACTAGGAAATGCAGCGGCGGACGGAGGGGTGTAAGGTCCAGATCGGCCTATGATATGGCAGAAACCGCCTTGCCTCAGGCTTACCGCGGTCGGCCAGACAACGAGCGCTAGCGGATCCACGTCTGCCGTACACCCATAGGGACCGCCGCGCAAGAACGATCCGATCTGCCGGCCAATGAGCCTATGATCAGCCGAGGATGTCCTTCACTACGTGACCTTCAGTGTCTGTGAGCCTGAAGCGACGGCCCTGGAAGCGATACACCAGTCGCTCATGGTCGATCCCCAGCAGGTGCAGCATGGTTGCCTGCACATCATAAACCGAGACCGCGTCCTCGACAACGCTGAAGCCGTAGTCGTCGGTAATTCCATGGACATGGCCGGGCTTGATGCCTGCACCCGCCAGCCAGATCGAGAAGCACCTGCCGTGGTGGTCCCGACCATAGTCATCTGGCTTCGGCTGGCCTTGCGCGTAGGGTGTGCGACCGAACTCGCCAGCCCACACGACGAGCGTATCCTCCAGCAATCCGCGCTGCTTCAGGTCTTGCACGAGAGCGGCCGATGGCTGGTCCGTATCGTGTGCGGAAACGGGAAGACGCTTGGGCAGGTTGCCATGGTGGTCCCAGCCTGGATGATAGAGCTGCACGAAGCGCACATCGCGCTCCACCAGCCGACGAGCCAGCAGACAGTTCGCAGCATACGTGCCCGGCTTGCGCGAGTCGGGTCCGTAGAGCTTGTAGGCCCCCTCGGTCTCCGCTGAGATATCCATCAGCTCCGGCACCGACGCCTGCATGCGATAGGCCATCTCGTACTGCTCAATCCGAGTCTCGATTTCGGGGTCGCCCACGCGTTGATGCTGCAGCCTGTTCAGGCGGGCCGTGCCATCCAGCAGGAGACGTCGCTGTTGGCGTGTCATGCCGGGGGGGTCGCCCAGGTAGAGCACTGGATCCCCGTGGGAGCGAAACTGCACCCCCTGATGCCGACTCGGCAGGAAGCCTGCACCCCAAAGGCGCGCCAACAGGCCCTGCCCCGCCGATCCTTCACTCGCCACCGAGTGCAGTACGACAAAGGCAGGCAGGTCGCGGTTCAGGCTGCCGAGCCCGTAGTCCAGCCACGCGCCCATGCTCGGGCGGCCAGGCAGCTGGCTGCCGGTCTGAAAGAGGGTGATCGCGGGATCGTGGTTGATTGCTTCGGTATGCACCGTGCGAACCAGGCACAACTCGTCAACGATCGACGCGGTGTGCGGCAGCAACTCGCTCAATTCAATCCCACTCTGCCCATGCCGGCGAAATCCATACCTTGACGGCATGACCTGAAAACGTGCCTGGTGGGCGACCATCCCGGTCACACGCTGGCCCTGGAGGACCGACTCGGGAATGTCCTCTCCCATGCGGCCCTGCAACAATGGCTTGGGGTCGAACAGGTCGAGGTGGGACGGACCGCCCGACTGGAACAGGAAAACGACCCGCTTCGCCCTGGGTGCGAAGTTCGGAAACGCGGCCGTCTCGGGTCGCTCAGCGGCACCAAGTGCGTGCAGGCCGATTGCGCCCAGGCCGTAGCCGGACCGCACCAGCAGGTCCCTGCGGGACAACCAGCTTGTCGGCAACCCAGGTCTCATGATTTCGTGATCGCCTCGTCCGTGCTCAGCAGCAGACTTGCCACCATCGCATAGACCGCAATCTCCTCGGGGTCGAGACCGGGATCGACCGCCGATGCACCAACACTCAGGAATCGGCTCGCGTCGGCGCCCGGCACCGTCAGTGAACCTCGCAGGGCCTCCAGTGTACTCTGCAGAACCCGTAGTTCCTCGGTAGTGGGACTACGGCTCATCACAAGCTCGAACAGCAGGGCCAGGCGCCTGGATGGAAGCGGTCCAGAGTCCCGCAGGACGCGTTCGGCCACTTTGCGCGAAGCCTCCACGAAGGTGGGATCGTTCATCAGCGTCAGTGCCTGCAGCGGAGTGTTCGTGATCGCTCGCCGAACCGTGCAGAACTCTCGGTCCGGCGCATCGAAAACCGTCATCGTCGGATGCGGCAGAGTCCGCTTCCAGAACGTGTAGAGACTTCGCCGGTAGAGACCTTCTCCGGCCGCCTGCTCCCACTTGGTGCCGGGATAGTCCGCTCCGACCACGACTCCTTCGTACAAGCCCTCTGGTTGGTACGGGCGGACGCTCGGCCCACCAAGTCGAGTGCTCAGCAGCCCCGCCACTTCCAGGGCCTGGTCCCGGATGCTCTCAGCAGGCAGCCGAAAACGCGGCCCCCGGGCCAAGAGCCGATTCTCGGGATCCCTGTTCCGCACTATCTCGCCTGCTGCCGAGTCCTGACGGTATGCAGCCGACAGGACAATGCTCCTCATCAGCCGCTTGACATCCCAGCCGGACGTAACGAAGTCAACGGCCAGCCAGTCCAGCAAGTCCGGATGACTGGGCGCTTCCCCCTGGAGGCCAAAGTCACCGCTGGTCTTGACGAGGCCCACCCCGAAGATCTGCTGCCAGAAACGGTTGACCACCACGCGGGCCACCGTCGGATGCCGGCCCGAGGTGAGCCACATCGCCAGCCCCAGCCTGTTCCTGGGAGCCGCTCGGGGCCACTGTCCGAGCAGCGTTGCGGGGACCGCGGAGGACACGGGCTTGCCCGGGCTGTCGTAGCGGCCCCGCATCAGCACGTGGGCCTGCCGCTTCGAGTCCATGTCCTGCATGACCATCGCCGTGGGCAGTGACCGCTCCAGTGCGAAGAGCCGTCGGCGCAAGCCAGCCAGTTCGCTGTCGGGCTGCAGTTTGCGATAGAGCCAGTGGCGTTCAGTCGTCGAAAGGGAACGGGTCGCGGCCCACGGCAGGGCGGCTGCCTCGAAGACCTCCCGCACTTCGTCCGGATGCAAAGCCCGCCGCCACACCGCAACCTCGTCCAGGAGGCCCGGGAATTCGCTAGCGCCCGGTCGATTGTCCCGGCCCAGGCGAAAGGGCGTAATGAACTGGGCTGCTGACTGGGCGTCGTCGTGCAACACCCCCGTACGAACCTCGCGGCCATCGACGAAGAGACGTACCCAAGCAGCTCGGGCCCGCAGGGAGTCCTTGCCTTGCGACCCCTCGTAGACAGCGGCGACGTGGTGCCATTGCTGGAGCCTCAACTCCGCTCCGCTGGTGCGGACGGTCATGGAGTACGAGGGGAACCGCTTGCTCAGGCGGAGTTCCACTTCCCCTCCTCTGAAGCGCAGGCCGATTCCGCGCCCGTACTGCGCCGAAGCCGGGTCCGAGGAGTAGTCGATCGCAGAGAAGAGCGGAGCATCAGCGTGGTCGGCTTCGGCGCGGAACCACAGGCTGAGTGTGAAGGCTCCATGCTTGTCCAGATTGATCTCCCCCTCCGGATCAACCTCCCTTGCACCACAGGCTTGCCCCGCGATGCCAGCTTCTCGCCCATCCTCGCAGCCATGGAAATAATCCGCATTGCTCGGGTACTCCGGGGCAACCAGTCCGCGCAGTGTGGCTGCGTTTGGCATGAAATCAGCGAAACTGGCCTGGTCCGCACGTTCCAGCTCATGAATGCGGGCCTGCAGTGTCGCGATCTGAGCCCGCTGGCTGGCCGTTGGGGCCGGGATCATGGGCACTGCGTTGGCAACCCGGCCCGCCTCTCCCAGTTCCGGAACGTTGTTGAAGAAAGCAAACAGCTGGTAGTACTCTTCCTGGGAGATCGGATCAAACTTGTGATCGTGACAACGGGCACACTCCATCGTCAGCCCGAGCCATGCCATGCCGAGCGTGCGCACACGGTCGGCCACATACTCCACGCGGTACTCCTCTTCGATGATTCCGCCCTCGGAATTGATCACATGATTGCGGTTGAACCCGGTGGCGACAAGCTGGTCAAGCGTCGGACTGGGGAGCAGGTCTCCAGCCAGTTGTTCGGTCAGGAACCGGTCATAGGGCAGATTGCGGCTGAACGCATCAATCACCCAGTCGCGCCAGCGCCACATCGACCGCTCGGAATCATTGTTGAAACCATGGGTGTCGGCGTAGCGCGCCACATCCAACCACTCCATGGTCATGCGCTCCCCATATCGCGGAGATGACAGCGCCTGGTCGACCGCTCTGGCGTAGGCTGCCTCCGCGTTCGACGCAACAGCACGCTCGAAGGCGTGAACCTGTTCCAGCGACGGAGGCAATCCGGTCAAGTCCAGCATCATCCTGCGCAGCCATGCAGTCGGCTCGGCGGCGGGTGAGGGGGCCAGACCCTCCGCCTCCAAACGGGCAAGCACGAAGGCATCAAGCGGCTGGCGCAACCAATTCGCCTGGGATACATCCGGGACGGCTGGGAGCCTGGGCGCAACGAAGGCCCAATGGATCGAGTACTCGGCACCTTGCTCGATCCATTGCCGGAGGATCTCGATCTCGGAAGCCTCCAGGGGAGCATGCCCGGCGTATGCCGGAGGCATCCGGCGCACCGGATCCGGCGCGGCGACCCGCCGCATCAACTCGCTGGCTGCAGGGTCTCCCGGAACGATCGGGGCGCGACCCGACAGCCCCGGCGTAATCGCGGCTGTGCGCTGGTCGAGCCTGAGGTCAGCCTGGCGCTGGGCCGCGTCGGGACCATGGCAGGCGAAGCAGCGGTCCGAGAGCAGCGGTTGCACATCCCGTCCGAACTCGACCGAGGCACCAGCACACAGAATCGGGGCCACCGCCGCCAAGCCGGCAAGCCACTCTGCGCAACGCTGAAGCGGTCGGTCCATGACCAGGTCCCCCACAATCCCGCTGCTCATTATCCCGGATCGGTATCAAGGAACGAACTGTGGCGTCGAACTCGTTCGGCTCCGTGCCGCACAAGCCCTGCCCGACGGGGTCTCCATGACACGGCGCATGAGACCTGCATCCCCATCCGCTCCGAGCTGGCGAACCCGGTGTGTGATCCATCCGAACATCAGCACCTGCCGCGCGGCAAGCTCCTTGGGGTTGAGCCACTCATAGGCAAGGGAACAAGATGCCTGCAGGGCTGAGCCAGGTGGCCTACGGAATCCGCAACTCATCCGAAACCAGGGCCAGCGTGCCCTGCTCCACCAGCGCGCTCGCCTGGGCCTGGATGCAGGCCTTGAGTTGTGCATGGGCTGATTTGAATCCCAGCATGCGGGCAACATCCACCGCACACTCAGTGGGACTGACCGCAATGCTGGCTTCGACGGCACGCAGGATGGCGGCTCGCAGTTCGGTCGGCGGGAGCATTTCCACCGCGCGCAGGGATGAGGCCGCATCCGTCCGGTCCCGCACCTCGGGGTGTTCCGGAGCCTGGGAGCTTACCAGAAACTCCTGCGATTCGGGCAGGCTGGATCGGATCGCACCGTCGCGCATCGCTATCCGGACCGCTTGCACCACGGCGGACCGGACCCTCGACCCGGACCGTTTGTAGCCCCACAGTCTGCTCAGCCTCCGACTGACCTGGTCAACGTGGACCGGACCCTCGACCTCCACGATCTTGGTGACGTGAACCGCAAGTTCATGCGCCGGCACTTCGTGCAATTCCGCGAATTGACGCTGCTTCACGGGAAAGGACGCTTCCACGTACTGGACCCTTGCGGGAGGTGTGCGCTCCGTCGGAGCTTCGCGAACCACCACCGGGCCATCCACCTTGACCGGTGGGCGGAACTCCGGTCGGTTGCTCGATCGAGCCCGATCCAGTGCGTCCAGGAGCTTGTGCATTTCGGCATCACGGCTGTAGAACCAGTCCGTGCTCCAGATGCGATGGAAGGTCCAGCCCTTGCCCTCCAGCACAGTTTGGCGCAGCCTGTCACGCTCTCGGGCCCAACTCGAACTGTGATAGCGTGCACCGTCGCACTCGATGGCCAGCAGGAAGCGACCGTCGTCATCGGGGTCGTAGACTGCCAGGTCGATCTTGAAGCCGGTCGAGCCAACCTGGGCGGCTACCTTGTAGCCGTGGCTCTGCAGGGCCTTGGCCACGGCCTCCTCGAAGGGACTGTCCATCTCGTCGCCGGTCAGCACCGGAATATCCAGATCGCCCGTCTCGGCGTACTTCAGGAAGCGCTTCAATACACGTGGTCCACGCTGCTTGGTGACATCAATCCGGATATCGCTGTGGCGAATGGACGCGAAGACCTGACAGCGGCGCTTCGCCCTCGTGAACAGGACATTCAGGCGTCGCTCCCCGCCTTCGTTTGACACCGGTCCAAAGTTCTGGGACATGTAGCCGCCGGCATCCTTGCCATAGCCGACCGAGATGAAAATCACGTCACGCTCATCGCCCTGCACGTTCTCGAGGTTCTTGACGAAGAACGCTTCGTGCTTGCCTTCCTTGCAAAACGCCTCCAACTCGGGCAACTCGCCTCGCATCCACTCCAGCCTGTTGCGGATCGCGTCGCGCTGGGCCACCGACAGGGCGACCACCCCCAGGGTCTGCTCGGGGCGACGGCGGGCATGATCGAGTACCGCGTCGGCAATGGCTTCAGCCTCGATCGGATTGTTGCGCTTTCGGCCACGATCGTACTGCCCCTTCACGTGAATGAACCGCAGGCCGGTGAACTGCCCGGCCCGGTCGGGGCTGGGCGGACAGATCAGCCTGCTGTCATAGAACTCGTGATTGGAGACCTGGATCAGCGACGGGTGCCGGGAGCGGTAGTGCCAGCGCAGCATGCCGCCGGACATGGCCCGGGCCTCGCACAGCGAGAGAATGCTCTCCATATCCCCAACCTGTGCGGCCTGGATATCGGCCTCGTCTTCCTCCGGGGAGAAGTCGTCCTCGGCACCGACCTGCCGATCGAAGAATGATGTCGGCGGCATCTGGTGCTGGTCCCCCACCACCACGACTTGCTTGGCACGCAGGACCGCTCCCATAGCATCTGCCGGGCGGACCTGGCTGGCCTCATCGATCAGCAGCAGGTCGAAGGTCTGGCTGCGTCGGGTGAGGTACTGGGCCACCGAGAGCGGGCTCATCAGGAACACTGGCTTGATGATGGCCACCGCCTCTCCGGCCTTGTCCAGGAGCGTGCGCAAGCGCATATGGCGGGATTTCTTGGCGATTTCGCCGCGCACGATGCCGATCTGCCCGGACGATCCTTGCGGCAAGGCATCGAAGTGCCGCAGGGCGACTTCATGGGACGCCAGTGCCTGAAGCTGCTGGTCGAGATTCTTGAACTGCTCGACCTTGCTGGTGCGATCGGCCCCGTCAATCGCCTTCAGGTGGGGTTCTGCCTGACACATGCGGTTCCAGACCGCTTCGGCGCGAACAAACTCCAGCATCGGTCTGGCGTGCGAGGTAGGCAACCTGCCATCGGCGATGCGCGTCCGGACCTCACCGAGCCCAAGGTCGGCTGCGAGCCGGCCCGCGGCATTGAGCCGATGCCATCCCTCCAGCGAGTTCGGAGCGGCCCCGCACTGTTGCAACCGGGCCAGCACGACTGTGAACTCCACATCATCGATGCGGGACTTGCCAAAGGCCGCGCCAATATCGAGGCCAACCGTGTCCACTACAACGGTCCATGCCTCCTGCCAGGCCGTGGAAGCTTCCCGCAGACCGCGCTCCAGGCATGGCAGGTCCCAGTCCGGCTGGAGCGTAGCAGACTGGCTGCGCACGCTTGCCCCTGATCCCATCAGGTCGGCCTGAGCGACGATCCAGCGGAGAGCTGGCAAAAGGGAATCAACGTCCGTGTCCTCCGCTCGCCACGCGGTACCAAGCGCCTGCCGGCCCAGTTCCGCTGTCCGCGAAATGGCACGCCGCTGGGCACTTGATTCGAGCAGTCGATCCAGGATGGCGAGGCGGGCTGGCAGGTCCTTGGGAGCCGCGCTTCGAAAGACCGACTTCAACTGGGAGACGGCATCCCGGTAGCCGGCGTTCAGCCATCGGAACCATGACCGGCCCCGGGCGGCAAGCACGATGCGGACCTGGTCCCACTCGATCGCAAGAGCGATTTCCAACACTTCCACCAACAGGTCCGCTTTCCCCTTCTGCCAGGTCGATACCTGCTCACACAGTTCGAGCACAGCCTTCGGGCTCTCGACGAGGGCGTCAGCGCGCAGCAGGGTCGGCACTTCTGGGGGCATGGACCGCAACGCGTCCAGCTGTTGGAGCGCCGTGCCAGCGTCCGCGATGCGCTTGCAACCCGCCCAGGTTGCAGCCGCGGGGACACGCTCGAGTGTCGTTCGCAGCGCTTCCAGGCACGTCTGCGCCTGCTGCAAGGCGGGCTCCAGCCTGCGCCGCTCGACGGGATTCAGACGCCTCGTCGCACCGCGCCAGAGATGTTCGGCTTCGCTGCCGTGTTCATCCGTCAGGGCCGCCAGAGCGGCGGTCGCATCCAATCGCTGACTGCATTCCTCCCGGCCCCAAGTATCGGCCTGCGGAACAGCAAAGTCGGGTGCGGGGCAGCCGCTCTCGTTGAGGTCGGCGATCAGGCCGATAATGCCGAACGGCGTGTCCCCGCTGAGGTCATCCGGCGTGTGGAGCAGGGCTGACATTCGGTTCAGGTCGTCCCGTACGCGACGGACCTCCTCATACGTCTCTGCGTTCGGCAGTGCCGGCCGACCGAGTGCCAAGGTCTTGCCCAGCTCCTGGTAGACGTACTTGCGATTGGCCTTGTGCGAGTGCAGTTCCAGACAAACCGGGCCAAGGCCGCACTGCTTGAGTCGGTCATGAACGACATCCAGGGCGGCACGCTTCTCGGCCACGAAAAGCACCCGCTTGCCGTCAGCGACGGTGCCGGCGATGATGTTGGCGATGGTCTGCGACTTGCCGGTCCCCGGGGGGCCCTGCACGACCAGGTTGCGGCCGGAACGGGCGGCGGCAATGACTTGGGTCTGCGATGCATCGGCATCAAGAATGTGCCCCAACTCCTTCGGATCGGCAAAGCGCTGATCGAGGTTCTCGTCTCCGACGATGACACTGCCACCAGATTGGGCGCGGCCCAGAAGCAGGAGGTCGAGCAGCTGGGTGCCGTTGCCTCCGAGTTCACCATCCAGATCAAGATCGTTCCACATCAGGAACTTGGTAAACGAGAAAAAGCGAAGTACGATCGCATCGGGCAGCACCTGCCAGCGAGCCTGCGGCGAGACCGACTCCTGCACTTGCCGGAAATAGGTGGCGGGTGACCAATCGCCGCCTTCCGGCAAGTCCGGCAGGCTCAGCTGAAAGTCACTGTTAAGAAGCGCCCGCAGCGACAGGTTCGCCTCCATGTCCTGGTCGCGGTGGACGAGCTTGAACTGCCCCCGGCTGTTGTCCCGCTGCAACTCTACGGGCAAGAGCACCAGCGGGGCGTAGCGCCGGGTGTCCGACGATTCGCTCTCGTACCAGAGCAGAAAGCCGAGCGCGAGAAAGAGCACATTGACACCTTGCTCCTCTTCGATCTCGCGGGAGTCCCGGTACATCGAGAGCAGCCTCGATTGCAGGCCCTGCTTGGTGAGGGTGGTGCGCAGCTTCGAATCCGAATGGTGGGCTGCCAAAGTGGTGCCTTGGCCGTCCCCGTCCACAGGCAGCGGCACCAGATCCTGCTCAACATCCTCGTCAGCCGAACGCTGGGACGGTTCGAACGCCATCCGCTTGGCCCGTCGCACGAGGATGTCGAAGATCTGGTCGCTGCGCTCGTCCTCGAGTTGAATCTGCTTGCTTCGTGTCCTGGTCAGCGGAGTATTGATCAGCGGGTTGCGCTTGCCCACATCCAGGAGACCCGCGCGCAGAGATTCCAGACCCTTGACCACGCCCGGGGCAGGGGCAGGGGCTGCTGAACCCTCGACAGGATCGCCAGGCCGGATCTCTTGCACACCTACCGACGGCATCCCCGGCACCTGTCGGAGCTTGGCGTGGCCAGACGCTTGCCTTCCGATCTCGCCTTCGGCTGTCGGCTGAGCACCCAGCGCCTTGCGAGCACCCTTGATCGTGTACCCGTCATCGTAGAGCAATCGCTTTATCCTCAGGACTGTCTCGACATCCTTGCGACGGTACAGTCGCTGACCGCTCTTGGCCTTGCGTGGCCTCAGCGTCGGGAATTTGCTCTCCCAAAAGCGCAGCACATGCGCCTCGACTCCGGCGATCCGGCTGACGTCGCCAATCTGGAAGAACTTGCGATCCGGTATGACGATGCCATCCCGGTTAGCGCTCCCCGCTTCGGCGCCTACTTCGGCCATGGGCGACTCTATCGTATCGCAGCGGCATCGGCCGGATACGAACCCTCGCCCCAGTGACAACTGACCGCGGAGACCACCGCAAGGTGCGATGGGCCGGCCAGCCCATTCCATTCACCCGCTTTCCGCGTCCATCCAATCACTGCCGCCCCGGCCAACCAGCCAGACCGGAAGGATTGAGCTGGCACGATCCGATTGGGACTCCCGCAACGCGACTGTTCGACAAATCCGACCGTGCCTGACCGGGGACAAGGTGCCCATCCCTGTTCCCCGGATTTCTGTTCGTAGAACCACCTCCCGGAACTGCATCGAAACTCCAGAGCCTTTTGCAAAATTACCGAGGAGGGAGATAGTGGAACCAGCACTGGGCTCAATCGAAAATCGAAACAAGATCTCGCTCTGTGGGGTAATTGTCTCTAGGCAATCTTGGCATAGAAGAGCGAATTTGTCCGTTCGAGCGACCGTATCCCAGTACTGGTTAACCTTCCAGAAATCGCTGCTCCCGAATCTGGAGGAGGCACTCGGCCCCCTCGGCAAACGCCACCAGCGCTTGGTCTAAGTGCTGGAACTCATCCGCGTCGAAGCGCTCGGGGAGCGGCGGACCGGGGCGGCCCTCGCAGAGCCGCGTGACGCTCGCACGGGCCTTCCTGGCCAAGGCCGTGTTCGGTCTGCCCACCACCCCGGGCCCTGGTCGAGCGTCAGCACAGCGACCGGCAACCGGGCCGTCTGTGCGGTTGGGAGCGGGTCGGGGAGGTGCCCAGCGAGGCGACGTTTTCCCGGGCCTTCGCGGACCTTGCGGTGCGGGTTGGCCGAGCGTCTACACACGGCCTTGGTGAAGTGGAATCTGCAGGGCCATCTGGCAGGTCACGTGGCCCGGGACTCGACAGTGATTCCCGCCCGGAGAAGACAGCCGAGCCTAGAGGCGCAGCGTGCGGGGAAGGCGACGAAAAGGATCGAGCGTCAGGGGTCTATGTCACTGACAACAGTGCTGAAAGAGTTGCCGACGGGCTGCGACAAGGGGGTTAAGGGCAACGCCAAGGGCTACCGGGAGCGGTGAGTCGGGTACAAGCTGCACATCGATGGAATCGACGGAGGGATCCCGGTGAGTTGTGTGCTGACTTCGGCGTCCAGGCACAATGCCATTGCGGTCCGACCGGCTCGGTCCTGGATCCGGAGATCTTGAGAAAGCAATACCCACCAGACGATTCTGATTGCTCGAGAACACCGGGGCGCGCTTGAATCTACGGACCCAGTACTTCCTGCCGGAATTCCCGAAGAGACCGGCGACAGAGTTACCAACCCGATCTCGGTCACGCCCAAGAGTGTCACAGGCACCGTTGCCGTCAGCAACGTCAGCCTGGATGAGGCTGCAGGCACTCTCCCAGCCGTTCCATCACCGAAGAAGTCAGGAGAACGCGGGTGAATCTACTGGAACACACGATGCGACAGTCAGCCGATATCGCCCATCGCAACTCGATGTGAATGCGGTGCCTTGACTGATCGGAGTGCAGCACACTCCGCCACGCTCCGATACGGCCCTCACTGTGAGGATCGAACAAGCTACCGAAACGGTTCATGGTGGCCGCTGTAGCGGCCAAGAATCACCGCCTCGGGGGTTGGCGGTGGTGCACTATCGCGCTTTGACGTCAAAGGCGTAGAGTCGGCCCTGGTCTCGCAGGTACAGTGTTCCGTTAGCAATGACCGGAAGTGTCCATGTGGGATATTCGTGGCTTCCGATTTCGAAACGGGAGACTTCGCGGTACTCGCCGGGATCGGGATCCACGAGACCAACGACACCGTCGTCGGAAAGGATGTACAGCCTATCGTCTGCATGGATGATCTGCCCCTTGCCGACAGAACGGTCACGCCATGCGACCTTCCCTGTCTCGAACTCCATCGCGGTCAGGACCGAGCCTGAGAAGCCGTACAGGTGGTCATCAATCAGGACAGAACTGCTGTAATGGTTCTTCATGTCCCGGTTGAAGTAGACCTCGGAAGCGCTGGTGGATCCGTCTGTGCTCTCCAGTTGGAGCAATGCGCACCCGGTACCGTAGGCCGATGAGAAGAAGGCGAGATTATCACGGACGACCGGCGTTGCGGCGTTAGCTGTCGAATTGCTTACCGGACTGTAGCGCCAAAGCAACTCGCCGTTGGAAGCCAGTACACCGACAGCCGCTTCACCCGTGAAGAAGACATACTGACGCACGCCACCGACGTCGACAGCCACTCCAGACGAGTAGCCAGCCTCGTCACTCTGCGTCTTCCAGAGTTCCTCGCCCGTCAGCTTGGAGAGGGCGACGATCGAGGCGCCTGGGCCTCCGGCATTCACAATCAGCCGGTCTTGGTCAATCAGTGGCGACTCGCTCATACCCCAATGAATGTTCCTGCCTCCGTACATCTTGAGCATGTGCCGCTCCCAGATCTTGGCACCACTCGATACATCGGCACAGATCAGGTTTCCATCGGCACCAAGTGCGTAGACCCGGCCTTCGTCGACGGTGGGAGTGCCTCGAGGCCCATCTCCGCGTCGATTGGAATACGGCTTGCCATGCTCGGTCTCCCATCGGATCTCCCCCGTCACGGCATCAATGGCGATCAAGAACTGCTTGCCGGCCTTGGCGCCTTGCGTGAAGAGAGTGCCATCGGTGACTGCAAGAGAAGAGAAGCCGGCGCCAAGCGAATCGATCTGCCAGACCATCTCGGGGCCGGATTCCGGCCAGGTGGCAAGCAACCCCGATTCCAGCGACTTGCCATCGCGGCCAGGGCCACGCCATTGGTTCCATTCCGCCGAAGCAGGCGGTAACAGCAAAATCAACGGAAGCAGTCGGGCTAAGCGCATCGGACAGGGCACCGAGGCTTCATTATCGCAAGGCGACACGCCACAAGAACGCACTGATGAGGCACAGAGGCGATTCGCTAACGCGCCTGACAACATCGCTTGCCCGCAAGGGGGTGGCACGTTGGTCGAACCTGCAAGCCTACCTGGGCTCGCTGGGTCTCGACGGGCACGTCGAGACCCAGCCATCGCTATGGCACGTTTCCTGTCTGCCATTGGAGGCTGCCTAACCACTTCCAAGGCCACTACACGAATGACGAATGCGAGATGGTGGTGCAAGCTCAACAGCGCTACGCAGTAAAGGTCTCACGGCCTGGACGACACCATTCCGCTTGATCCAAGTGCGGGCCTCTCATGCGGTTGGCCAATCTCGACTTAGACTCCTGCCTCCAGGGTTGCACCGTCTGGCGCAACCGGCGCTCCACGGCGAGGTGGTGCCAGTGGCCCTTGCCGGTCACCTCACCTTGCGATATTCAGGGCTGCGAACACGGAGGTCGTCCTCTTCCGTTTCCGTTGGTCGTCGTGGGTCTACCGCTAGGGCGCACAAGCTGTCTGCGACTTGCTGGTCGCAGTGGCGTAGGGTCAACTAGAGCATGATCCGTGCCCGCAAAGCCAGCGACTGTGAGGACGTCTGCCGCCGCAGCCAGCGTTCCAGTTCCTGGCATTGCGGGCCCGAAACGGGGGAATACTCTTGCCGCTTGCACTAGGAAGCGCAACAGCGGGCGGAGGGGCCTAAGGTGCTGATTAGCCTATCCTAGAGGAGAAATCGCCATGCCTCAGCAGTTCCGCCACCTGCAATACGACGAGCGCTGCCAGATCCAGGCCTTGCACCAGCAGGGATTCTCGGTCACCGCCATCGCCGCTCAACTCCAGCGTCACAAGTCCACCGTCTGTCGCGAACTCCAGCGCAACGCCGGCCCCTCCGGCTATCACCATGACCAAGCCCAGCAGCTCGCTCAAGAGCGCCGCCAGCGGGCCGTCACCGGCCCGCGCAAGCTCCAGCCACCGATCTGGAACCTCATCTGTGACCGGCTCCAGCGCGACTGGAGCCCCGAGCAGGTGGCTGGTTACCTGAAGCGGGTTGGAGCGGTGTCGGTTAGCTTCTCGTGGCTCTACCAGCGGATTCGCCAGGACCGCGCCCAAGGCGGCTCACTCTACACCTACCTGCGGCAGCGCGGCAAGCCGCGCCGCTGCAAGGCCACCCGGGGCAGCGCCGGCCGCGGCTGCATCCCGGGCCGCCGGGACCTCAGCGAGCGCCCCGCAATAGTCGACACGAAGCAGCGCTGCGGGGACTGGGAGGCCGACACGATCATCGGCAAGGCTCATCAAGGAGCCGCTGTCACGCTCGTGGAACGCAAGTCGAAGTACCTGCTGGCTCAGACAGTTAGCCGGAAGACCGCCGCTCTGGTGGGCAACGCGATGCAGAACCTGCTGCGGCCCGTCTCGGCCCTGGTCCTGACCGTGACCTGCGACAACGGGAAGGAGTTCGCCGGCCACCTCCAGACCGCCGAAGCGCTCGACACCGACATCTTCTTTGCCCGGCCCTACCGCTCCTGCGAGCGGGGCCTCAATGAACATACCAACGGCCTCCTGCGCCAGTTCGTGCCCAAGACCGAGAACCTGCGCACGCTCGACCCGCAACGGCTGCAGGAGGCCGTCAACCGGCTCAACCACCGCCCCCGCAAGGTGCTGGGCTACCGTACCCCGTACGAGGTCTTCCGCGACGACTGTCTTGCGGCCGGCATCGACCCGCCACCCGCAGTCCCGGAACCCTCTCCTCTCTGATCCGGGCCGCAACGCGGCCCCCCCCCCCCCGACGCACTTCCCCCTCTCGAGCTGGCGGGCCCAGCCCGCCAGCGCCCCTGTGGTCCGGTCGCCTTTTCGGGCCAGATTCCGCTGCCACCCTCGCGTAACGGCCACCTCTGGAGCGTCGCCTTGACAGTTCCCCCCCGCTGGTCTTACTCTGGCAGTAGTTCAGCCACCCACTCCAAGGGCCTACTTCCCCGCTGTTGCGGTTCAATGTGCAATGGGCGTCTCGTAGGTTGATTCGCTATCGCTGTCTCCCGAGTCTGCAACGACGGTACCAGACCCCCAACCCGCCGTCATAACATTTCTGACGCTGCACACTAGACGAGCACTGGAACAACGTTCCGGGTGTGCTGCCCCTGTGTTCATTTGCTGCTCCCCCCACGGCACCACCTCGGCCAAGTTCCGCCTCGTCCGCAGGACTTTCCCACGCCAGGGCATGTGCGATTGAGGGGGAGGCGAGTGGGCCCATAGCGTGAGTTTGGGGGCGTGTAGAGCCGCCCGACGAAGCGTTGCGGACAGAATTTGGTCGGCAAAAGTCAGTGGACTCCGCAAATCTAATCGGTCGCAACGGCAAGAAACTAGAGAATCTCAGCATGGGAACACCCTGCCTCGTCCGCTCCGTCCGCATCGACGGACATCCCACCCCAGGACTGGCCCCTGCTCTACCATCTCATTGAGACCATCGCCACCTCCCGTCCTCTCCCCCTTCCCCGCTCCTCCCCCCGGACATCCTCCTCCGCGCCCGCTTCCTCGCCCGCCAACGGCTCGACTTCCACGGCACCTCCGCCGACGACTCCCCCAACCTCCTGGGCGTTCGCCACGCCCCACTCCGCCCCGAACGCGCCCGCTCCGGCAGCGTCGAACAAGTCGCTGTGTGGGCCTTCCAGCAACTCGGGCTGCCCTCGCTGCTCCGCTCCCTCGGCTTGTCCCGCCCCTTCTGCACCTGCACTCTCGGCTCCATCCCCGCCCCCGCCTCGCCGGCGTCGGCTCCGAACGCGCCGCCCACCACTGGCTGCGCACCGCATCCACCCTCGGCGAACTCCTCAACAGGCCTTTCGAATCCGTCTCGCACAGACAGCTGTACCGGGCCTCCGATGCCCTGATCCGAAATCGCCAGAGCCTCGAACAGCGCCTATTCCAGGCCATCTTCTCGCTGTTCGCCTTACAGTCCACCCTCACCCTCCATGACTTAATCAACACCGGCTTCGAAGGCGAGGCCGGGAGCCAGCCCCTTGAGCAGCGCGGCCACTCCAAGGAGAAGCGTTCCGACGGCCTTTGGCTCACCCTGCCCTAGTTTCTGTCACTGTCGAATTTGCGGGTAGGGCTTGGGTCGGTGTAGCGTGAACGGCGAAATACCAGCTGCCGATAACAGTCGTACGTCCGCTGCCGTTGACCCCAAGATCAACCTGGGACGGAACACTAGGGCTCGACGGCAGCGGCTTCGTCCTGCGCCCGCAAGGGTTGGCCGGCAACGTCCAGGAGTCGGCCACCCTGCAGACCATGCTGCCAGGGCTGGGTGCGGAGCGGGGCTCGCTGCTGGTGATGGACCGGGGCATGGCCACTCCGCGAGCGGCTGTGCGCGGGATACCGTCTCGGTCGGGACCACCAGGTGTCCGCCACCGGACCCCACGACACGCCCTGCTCCCTGCTATACTTCCCCGTGCGGGTACGGCTCCCGTCGATCCGACATGGCGGATGACCGCATTATCAGGCAGAGTTCGTGTCCGGCCGTGCTTGAGCCGCCCCCGCCCCCTCTCGCCAAGTGCATTCATTACCCTGAGTCGGACGGTCGTTTCTTGCCCGAAAATCGCCTCGAGGCCAAAGCCGTAGTCAATCTGCGCATCGCCTTGCAGCACCACTTCGCCAAGGTCCCGAACGTGGTGGTGGAGGGGGGCATGTTCATCTACTATGAGGAGGGGAATCCGAGGAAGAGCATCGCGCCGGACCTCTACGTGGTGCTGGATCACGATCTGGGGGATCGGATGGTGTACAAGCTGTGGGAGGAGGGCAAGCCGCCGGACTTCGCGCTGGAGGTGATTTCGCCGTCAAGCGAGATTCGCAACCGGGTGGACAAGGTGGCGTTGTACAAGCAACTGGGGATCGGGGAGTACTTCGTGTTCCAGCCGCTCACGGAGAAGCCGGAGCCACGGCTGAGGGGCCGCCGGCTGCTTGGATGTGAGTACCGGGAGGTGGAGGCGGAGCCGGGGGGTGGGCTGCTGAGTGCGAGGCTGGGTGTGGAGTTGCGGGTGGAGGGGACGAACCTGCGGGTGCGGAACGCGGTGACCGGGCGGGAGTACGCCTGGAACGAGGAGATTCCCAGGAACACTGAAGCCACTGAGGCTCGGGCGGATGCCGCCGAGGCTCGGGCGGATGCCGAAGCGGAGGCCCGACGGCAAGCAGAGGCCCGAGCAGAGGCCGAAGCGGAGGGAAGACGGCAATCCGAGGCCCGAGCGACGAAGGCGGAGGCCCGGGCGAAGATGGCCGAGGCCCGCATAGCGGAACTGGAGGCTCGACTCCGCCAAACGGGATACTAGTGGGAAACGTCATAAATGTCGTGACAGCGGGTAGGGCTCCTGGTCCCGTCATTGCAGACTCGGCAGGCAGCGATAGCAAATCGATCTACGCCAGTATTCCCCCCGTTTCGGGCCCGCGACGCCAGGAACTGTAACGCTGGCTGCGACGGCAGAAGACCTCGCAGGCGCTGCCCTGGCGGACGCGGATCATGGTCCATTCGGCCCCAGGCCAGCGCGATCGCCAAATCGCAGACAGCCTGAGTACCCGAGCGGCAGACCCACGACGACCAACGCAAGGGGACGCCCCCCTGTTCGCAGCCCTGCATGGCGCAAGCGGTGAGGTGACCGGCAAGGGCTACCGGCACCACTGCGCCGTGGAGTGCAAGAAGTTCTTGGCGCTGAGGGATCAGTCGGTACCGGAGACCCACGAGGTGCATCGGATCCTCGACAACGACGGGATCCACAAGGCAGCGCTGATCCACAACGGACTGCGGCGGCGGCCGCGCTACCCCTGCCCTTCACGTCGACCCGCGCCTCGTGGTTGAATCAGGTGGAGCGTTGGTTTGCCGAGATCACGCGGCGGCGGTTTCGGTGCGGAACGTTTCACAGCACTCCGGCGCTGGAAGCGGCCATCACCGTGAGTATTTGCAGTTCTACAACGAGGGCCCCAACACTTCATCTGGACCCCGTGCGCTGACGATATCCTCAACTCACTGAAATACTACTGCAAATGAATTCCTGGCGATACATATTGGATCGATCAGCTCGGGCATGCCCTCTTTACTCGGCTGGCCTCGTCACCATACAGGGCAAGGTGTGCATCTGGCAGCGCTCGGCGCAGAGCTGATGCCGGAAAGGCCGAGGTATGGCCGTTTCCCGCATACGATAGGCCAGCCTGGACCTCAGACCCCTCCGCCCGCTGTTGCACCTCCTCGGGCAACCGGCGAGATCTTTCGAATGCGTCAGGATATGATAAAAAGTCGGCATATACACCGAAAGGCCGACATATCATCACATGTCTGTGCGTCGCGCCGAATCTCAGAAAGAAACAGCCGTCAGACTCCTTGGCGAGCAGGGCATCATGCGCCTGTCAGAGCTGAAGGCAGCCGGAGTCCATTATCAGACACTGGCCCGGATGACGGAAGATGGCTCGGTCCTGCGTGTCGGCCGCGGCCTCTATCAGCTTCCCGGGGCCGACTACTCCCTGACCCACAGCCTTGCAGAGGTGGCCAAGGCCGTGCCGAAAGGGGTGATCTGCCTCATCTCGGCTCTCCAGTTCCACGAACTCACGCTACAAAACCCACCCCATGTCTGGGTCGCCATCGGGCGCAAGAACCGGATGCCGCGCATCAGCTATCCACCAGTCCGAGCCATCCGGTTTGGAGAAAAGGCCATGTCGGTCGGTGTCGAACGCCATGTGATCGACATGGTCAAGACCCCGATCTTCGATCCGGCCAAGACCATCGTCGACTGCTTCCGCTATCGCAAAGAGATTGGCATCGACATCGCCCTCGAAGGGCTCCGCAATGGGATCCGCAGACGCAAGGCGCATCCTGATCGGATCGCCGCCCATGCCGGGGATCTGCATATCTGGTCGGTTCTCAAGCCTTATCTCGACGCGACGGTGGCCGATGAAGGCTAAAGGCAAGAACGTCGCCCAGTCGGTGCGCGACCAGCTCCGGACGGTTAGCGTCCGACTGCGCGCGGCCTACAACCTCGTTCTGACCCGGTACGTGCTTGAACGCTTGTTGTATCGCCTGAGCATGTCGTCGCAGCGGGACCGCTTCGCGCTCAAAGGGGCCATGCTGTTCGTCGTCTGGACGAAGGACATCATTCGCCCGACACAGGATCTCGACCTGCTTGGTTTCGGTGATTCCGACGTCGATGCTCTACGAGATGCGTTCCGGGACATCATGGGCACGCCTGTCAGCGATGACGGTGTCATATTCGATCTCAACTCAGTGCGCGCCGAGCGGATCCGGGCGGAGCAACTCTACGGCGGCGTTCGGGTCAGCGCGGTGTCGGTCATCGGTACGGCGCGCGTGCCGATCCAGATCGACATCGGTTTCGGCGACGCCGTTACACCAAGCCTGGAGGAGCAGGAGTATCCGACGCTGCTCGATGCCCCAGCGCCGCGCCTAAGAACGTACCCGCGCGAAACGGTCATTGCCGAGAAACTCGAAGCAATCGTCAGTATCGGCACACGCACCAGCCGAATGAAGGACTACTACGATCTGCTGTCCATGGCCCGTCTCTTTGCTCTTGACGGTCAGACGCTCGCGCGGGCCATTCGAGCCACATTCGAGCGCCGCAAGACCAAACTGACGGACACGGTGCCGCCGGCGCTATCGCAAGACTTCGCCACTGACATGGACGCCATGCAGCGCTGGAATGCGTTCGTCCGGCGAACACCGCTGCTGATCGATCCGCCAGACTTGGCAGGAGTCGTCGAGGAGATTACAAGGTTCGTTATGCGGCCGATCATTGCGGCCGCATCTGGAAAGTCGTTCTCGGAGAGTTGGCGGCCATCCGAGGGATGGACGGCAGAAGTGTCGGAGGACCGTAGATTTGGGCCATAAGAGTAATCCATGCCTCGGGCGATGCTCTCCCGGTGTGCACTCAGGTTGGAAAGGTTCGCCCCATGAACGAAAGCACGCCGGGCGCAGGCAGAGGCTGACCGCAAGGCGCTGGAGAAGGTCGAGCTCGACGTCGCCGGCATTGTGGCAGCGATTGAGGAGGGCATGTATCAGCCGGCCATGAAGGATCGGATGGAGGGGCTTCAGCACTAGAGGGCGGATATGCTGGCGGGTATGGAACGGACGCCCGAGAAGTTTCCTGACATACACCCCAACATCGCCGAAATTTTCACAGCTAAGGTGATGCCGTTGAGTGAGGTCTGGACCGATCCCAGCGCCACCTTACGCGACGAGGTGGGGAATTGCATCAGGGAGGGGCCGCGTTGCGGCCCCGATCAGAGAGGACGGGCGGCCGGGGCTGAGGGCGACGGATCGATGCTGGCCGCGAGACAGTCGGCGAGGAAGACATCGTCCGGGGTGCGGTAGCCAGGCACCTCGCGCGGGCGGTGGTTGAGCCATTTGATGGCTTCCTGCAGTCGCTGTGGGTCGAACGTGCGCAGGTTCTCGGACTTGGGCACGAACTGGCGCAGCAAACTGCTGGGCTGTTCGGTGAGGCCCCTCTCGCAGGATCGGTAGGGGCGGACAAAGAAGCTGTCGGTGTTGAGCGCTGCTGCAGTCTTCCGGCTAACAGTCTGAGCAAGCAGCTACTTCGACTTCCGTTCCGACAGCGGGACGGCGGCTCTTTGATGGGCCTTGCCTATGATCGTGTCGGCCTCCCAGTCCCCGCTGCGCTCCTTCGAGTCGACGATCGCGGGGCGCTCGCTGATGTCCCTGCGGTCCAGCATGCAGCCGCGGCCGGCGCTGGCCCAAGGGGCCTTGCCGCGCTGCCACAGACAGGTGTACAGAGAGCCACCCCGGGGAGCGGTCTTGGCGAATCCGCTGGGAGAGCCACGAGAAGCTGACCGAGACCGTCCCGGCCGGCCACCTGCTCAGGGCTCCAGCTGCTCCGGAGCCGGTCACAAAGGATGCCCCAAGTCGCTGGATGAAGGTTTCGCGGGCCGGTGACAGCCCGGCGGCAGCGGTGTTGAGCGAGTTGCTGGGCCTGCTGATGGTAATGGCCGGAGGGGCCGGAGTTCGCAGCAGACGGTGGATTGGTGACGCTGGATCTGAGTGGCGATGGCGCTGACCGAGGCTCCCGGCTAGTGCAAGGCGTGGATCTGGCAGCGCTCGTCGAATGGCGGATGGCGAAACGTCCGAGGCTTGGCGGTTTCTCCCCTACGATCAGCCAATCAGGACCTTAGCCCCTTCCGCCCGGTGGTGCATTTCCCAGCGCAACCGGCGCATCGTTCCTGCCGACACTCACGTAGTTGTTGTGTAAGCATCACGTTGACCAGTTCTCTGACAGCAATTCGGATTGCTGTAGCACGGTCAGCGTCGCCGCTTCCTGCTTGTCAGGCGGATAGCCATGCTTGCGCAGCACACGCTTCACAAAGAGCCGAAGCTTGGCGCGGACACTCTCACGTCGCATCCAGTCGATCGTCAGATTCTTCCTTACCGTCACCACCAGTTCACGAGCAATGTCCCGCAATGCTACGTCGCCAAGCACCTCGACGGCACTCTCGCTGACACAGAGCGCGTCGTAGAACGCCAATTCATCGTCTGATAACCGAAGCTTCTCGCCACGGTCGCTCGCAGTGCGCATCTCCCGCGCAAGCTGGATCAACTCCTCAATGACCTGGGCCCCTTCGATAGCACGGTTCTGGTAGCGACGAATCGTCCGTTCCAACATCCTGGCGAAGGAGCGCGCCTGCACAACGTTCTTCCGCTGCCATGTAGCCAACTCACCCCTCAGGAGCTTCTCCAGCACCTCAACTGCAAGGTTGCGGTGGCGCATGCCGCGCACTTCCAGCAGAAACTCCTCCGACAAGATCGATATCTCCGGCTTCTGCAGTCCTGCCGCTGACAGGATGTCCACCACTCCATCCGAGACCACCGCACTGGAGACGATCTGTCGAACGGCATGGTCAAGTTCCTCATCCGACTTTGCGTTGGTGCCGGTTCGTTTGGAGAGTGCCGCCCGAACATGCTGAAACAACGACACATCGTCGCGAATCCGGACAGTCTCAGGATGGGGCACGGACAACGCAAACGCCTGGGATAATTCGAACACAGCCTTCAGGCAGCGTGACTTGCCGTTCTCCTGCGCCAGAACGTGCTCCAACGCCGCAGGCAGTAGTTGGAGTCGCTCGGCCGCCGTGCCAGTTGCCCATGCGGACCAATCGAAGCCATGAAAGAGTCCGCAGCAGACCTCCCACTTCTCCAACATCACAAGCACCGCCTGCTCCTGGTCGAGAGCCGTTGTTCCCTGACCGCCGCTATCGGTGTAGGTTGTCAGTGCCGCCTTCAACTCTTGAGCCAAACCCAAGTAGTCGACGATCAGACCACCCGGCTTGTCCCGGAAGACCCGGTTTACACGTGCAATGGTCTGCATGAGCCCGTGTGCCTTCATCGGCTTGTCCAGATACATCGTGTGCAGGATCGGAGCATCGAAGCCGGTCAGCCACATGTCGCGCACCAACACCATGCGAAGCGGATCGTTTGGGTCCCGGAAACGTTTAGCCAGTGCCTCGCGACGCGACTTGCCGCCGATATGCGCCTGCCAGTCGGGCGGGTCCGACGATTGGCCTGTCATGACGATCTTCAGCGCACCTCGGTCATCGCTCTGGTCATCCCATTCTGGACGCAGACTCACCAGCTCGCGGTAGAGGTCGATGCAAATCCGACGACTCATGCACACCACCATTGCCTTGCCGTCCATCACCTTGAGACGCTGCTCGAAGTGCTCCACGATGTCGCGGGCGATGAGCGCGACGCGTTTCTCCGCGCCGACAATCGCCTCAAGCTGCGCCCATTTCGATTTCAGTTTCTCGGAGCGGCTGACTTCCTCGGCCTCGGTGACCTGTTGAAAGGCAACATCAATCTGCGGTCTCTCAGCCGAATCAAGAGCGAGTTTGGCCAAGCGACTCTCGTAGTAGATAGGGACAGTCGCCTTGTCCTCGACGGCCCGCTGTATGTCGTAGACGCTGATGTAGTTGCCAAACACAGCCCGAGTGCTGGCATCCGACAGCTCGATCGGTGTACCGGTAAAGCCGATGAACGAGGCGTTCGGCAGCGCGTCCCGCATATGGCGGGCGTAACCGTCAATGAAATCGTACTGGCTGCGGTGCGCTTCGTCTGCAATCACCACGACGTTGCGCCGGTCGGTCAGTTGCGGATGTCGGTCGCCTTGCTCGTCGGGAAAGAACTTCTGGATCGTCGAGAACACCACGCCACCCGACTCCACAGCAAGCTTGCGCCGCAGGTCAGTGCGGCTGGAGGCCTGAACAGGCGGCTGACGCAGGATGTCGGCGCAGCGCGAAAAGGTCGTGAACAGTTGGTTGTCGAGGTCGTTGCGGTCGGTCAGCACCACGATCGTGGGATTCGCCATCACCAACTCGCGGACGATGCGTCCCGCATAGAATGCCATCGTCAGGCTCTTACCCGAGCCTTGGGTATGCCACACCACGCCGATCCGCCGGTCACCGGCAGCACCACCCAAGGCGCGGTCCGCGTCGGATCTCCTCCGGGCGTTGGCGCGGCCCGCTGCCTGTTGCAGCGCTGCGGCCCGCACTGTCTCGGCAACAGCAGTTTGCACGGCGTGGAACTGGTGGTAACCCGCGATCTTCTTGATCAATGCCTCGCTGCCATCGTCCTCGAATACGATGAAATCCCGTATCAGCGCCAGCAGGCGCTGTGGCTGACAAGCACCCAAGAGCAAGACTTGGAGTTGCGGCTGCGTTTCTGGGGCCAAGTCTTCTCCATCAATCGTGCGCCAGCGCTTGAACCACTCCAAGCCAGCAGTCAGCGTTCCGATGCGAGCTTCCAGCCCATCCGAGACGATCAGGAACGCGTTGTAGGCGAAGAGTGACTCAATCTCCGCCTTGTAAGTCTGAAGCTGCTGATGGGCCCGCTTGATATCGGCTCTCTCGTCGGACGGACTCTTCAACTCGACCACAGCGAGCGGCAGTCCATTGACGAATAGCACGATGTCAGGCCGACGTTGATGGCGATTCTCCAGGACGGTGAACTGGTTGACAGCGAGCCAGTCATTGCGACTTGGATCGTCGAAGTCCAGCACGCTGACTTGATGCCCACGGATACGTCCGCCGGAACTCGTGTACTCCACAGATACGCCCGCTACCAATTCCCGGTGGAAGTTGCGGTTGCGGGTCTCCAGGGTTGCGCCACGTTGGTGGACCAAGCGGCGCTGTGCGTCGTCAAGGGCTGCCTGGGGCAGATCGGGATTCAGGCGGGCAAGTGCGGATCGCAGACGGTCGAGGAGGACAACCTGGCCGTAGTCAGCGCGTTCTGCAGTCGGAGTGTCCGGCGCGATGTCAGGGCCGTGCAAGACGCTCCAGCCCATCGACTCGAGCCATTCGAGAGCGACGCCCTCGACATCAGATTCGACGATTCTGGATAGTGGCATGGCTTACCTCAAGCGTCCGACGAGTCGAGGTCATCATGCCGAATCACGTCAGCAACGCGCGGATTGAGCAACCTCCACCGCTGACCTGTGCGGTCGAGATCACCTGTCAGCGTGACCAATGCGCGATGCTTGTGAGCATCAACGGCCCGATTATAGTCATCATGCCTCAGAACGGCCACTACCGACTGCCGCTTCCCGTCGATCTCAGTCATCAGGCTGACCGTTCCGCCGGTATCAGCCTCCGGACGATTCAACACCCGAACGAAACCATGGAGACGCATGTCTGGCTGCGGTTCGCGCGCACGGAGCGTTCTTGCTGCCTCGCGCAGGAGACCAGCGTCCGCCCGGCCGAAACGCACCACCGCTGCCGGCGCCGCCACCGGTCGAGTCCGAGCCCACGAAACGCTGATGTCCAAGGTCGGAAACGGTTCGATGATCTGCACCAAGGCCTCGCACAGGTTCGCGCTCACGCCCCGGTCTACAGTCTTCCTAAGGTCGACATCCTCCCCCGCAGCTGCTCGTTCCGTCATCCGTCTCGCGTCGGAGAGGGCTTGGACAAGCCGCTGCGTCAACTGTCGATGGACCGGCGGGTTTGGATCTGCCGAGTCGGGGAGCAACGACTGCTGCAGGGGGGGCAAGACGACAGGAGTGAGCACGGTCACAAGAAAGCTGCCTTGATCCGTCTGCCCCAATCGCATCTGGTGCAGCAGCTCGGTTGCATCCTTGTTCGCCCCAGCGCGGTAGACCGGTTGTGCCTCACGAAGTGAACACGCGGCTGACAGCACGAGATCGCGGGTGCCGCTGACGAGGCTCACGCCATCCTGCAAGGCGATACTGCCATCGTCGCTCTCCGCAACCCTGACGCATACGACATCCCGGTCTGCCGTAATCAACGATCGATAGACACTCGATTCGTCTTGGCCGGTTGCACTCGCGAACGTGTTGATCAGCGTAGCCACTACGGTCGCGTAATCGCCCAATCGCTCTGTTCTCGGAACGATGATCTCTGGCCTGGACTCCCCCTCGTAGATATCTGAGTGAACTCGGTACGGCTCACCCCGCTGCCAACCGGCACAACGGGCAAATGCTGACAGTGCCGCAGGCGAGACCGCCAGCAGTGCAACCCGGTCGAGAAACGCTACTCGCATCAGATGTCCCCTTTACGTGATCGCTCCATGAGAGATTGGAGAGTTGCAACGTCGAATAGGTTACCCTCTGGGATGTAAACCGTTTTGGTCTCTTGCCCTATGACCTCTTCGTATCCTCTCTGCAAGCTCATCCAGTAGGCCCGGCGACGCAGAACGAGTTCCTCCGGAGTCACCGTCAGCCACTGAGATTGGTCCTGCGGTAGCTCGATCACGACGAGCAGCCGAGGCGTTTGCGTCTCAATACGAAGGTCGTTGTAGTTCTTGATGGACAACGAAAATGAGAACTGCCCGGACTCGGATTTTCCCAGATTGGTCGTGGCCTTCAGTTGGAGGTCCAAGGCTGGACGCTGAGGCCCACTCGCCATGACGCGCAGGTCGACGCTATCTCGGTCCTGCTCCGGGACAGATGTCGAGAATCCCGCGCCTGCCGCCAAAGCTCTCACGTAGGCCAACGATAGCCCCTCCTTCTGATCCGGAACTGAGAGGAGCGTCGTCCTCATTTGTCTACCTTTAAGGACTTGGCCCTGGCGAAGATCCTTATCTGTCCGGAAATCAGCTTCGATAGAAGTGCGTCACGCAAGAGCACGAGCAGTTCCGATTCCCTAGCGGACGAGACGACGCGATGGTGCAACGATCGACTTACCTTGCAGTACACTGCAAGGACCTTGTGTGGTGGAACCAAGACAGGAATGGAACGGAACACACTTCTGCTGATCTCAGGGAACGTGGAGCCACCTGAGATGTGTCTTACGTAATCAAGGTTCTCTTGACACCAACGCAGGACGTACATGGATGACATGCGTTTCTGACAGATCATTGCGATGACTCCTTGGTTTATAACAGTAGGGACCTCGTTTATTGCTAAGTAACCAATCGGTGCTCTGGACGTTAATAAAACGGTTCCTATCGGGAGAATACCTGAGCTGATCTTCTGGACACCTTCATCGGTAATTTTCCGATCTGCTCGCAGCAACACCGGCGAATCCAGCTTCGAGAGATCCTTGGGTGTAGCCCAGCAATGCCGTCCACCGTTCCAGTAGGCGGGATCTCTCGTGCTCGGCGTCCCACCTCCGAGGACATCGACTTCAGCTCCAATTTGGGAGATATCCCACCCCTCCGGAATCTCCCCCAACCCCGAATCCACCAGTCGGTCGGGGAACAGGTCGGCGATCTTCTTCGGCAACCCGGTGTCGCGTCCTTCCATCTTCGCCCGAACTGGCCGGAAATCCACGAACCAGTCCTTGAACAGCGCCCGCGCCATGCCCTCCAGCGTCGCATTCATCCGCCGGTTCAGCTCGATCTTGTCGTCCAGCGTGCCGAGGATGTGTGCGATGGCTCGCTGTTCGGAAAGTGGCGGGATGACTACAGTATGTTGCTTGAGGATATTGGTCTTGAGGTTCGTGAACACAGTACCAGTTCCTTTTCCTACGATGGCGTCTCGTTCATGAAGCAGGAGGTAGTAGGTAAACAAACGATCTAGACCTCGAAAGTTCCTCAAGAGCAACCATCCGTCGTGAATACAAGCTTCTATACCCATGAATTTGGGTATGCCTGGAGAAGCACTATTGGACAGAATTAAATCTCCCGGGAATACAGAAACACTCTTGCCTCGTCCTTCTTGACGAATATACTCACGTGTATGACTAATATATCTCGAAGAAGCAGCCGAGGCATCTGCTATCTTGACCCATGGCATACCGGTTATTGCGATCCAATCATGAATAGGTCTTGGAGAAGCTCCTCTTGTGATATCACACAACTCGAACATACGGTATCGATTCCAATGGGAAGTGGATCCAGATACATCTTGCACGAAATCGGGTCTAACACCCAGATCATCATCACTAATTTGATTCGGCTTGTCCAACACAACGTGTGCCACCTCAATCTGGCCCCGGAATAATTCCGGCACTTCATCCCAAACAACCCTATTCACCCGAAACGGAAGATTGCTGTCCTCGAACGCCTCTCGCAATTTGGACACGGCATCTGCCTGTTCTGGCGTCGTCTTCACCACCACATCCAGATCGGATTGAGGGCGAGAGGTCCAACCGACACGGGATCCGTACGCCCAGGCTTCCGTATCCGGGAGGTAACGGGCAATCAGCGCCACCACAGTGTTCCGCTGGTCGGACGTAAGGTCTATGGATCTACTCACCTCCATCCACGGACTGCCGCTCATGGTCTCGTATATGTCGATAGCGTCGCGGATGAAATCCGGCACCAGCGCCAGACACGCCTTGGCGTGCTCGCCATCGTGGTCATGCGCTGTTCCAGTACGGGCATCGGCATAACGCAGCCATTGCTCAATCGGCACATCCAACCGCAGCCTCTCATGGGCGATCCGGAACACCGGCTTGGGACTGTTGGGCGGGTCGGCAATGCCGAGATTCTCCATCAGATAACTCTGCAGCACCTTCCACAGGCAGTCATGGCAAGTCTTGAAACGCTGAATGACGGATTCGGCAATAGCCTCGCGATCCAGATCCGACAGCGCCGCGTTTTCATTTCGATGATTGGCGTACTGCGCTTCCAGACGCCTCAGAGACGACCGCAGTTTCCCGAACTCAACCATGTGTGGCCGCTCCACTCCACCCCAGCCGGAGTGCCGTCACAAGTAGAGTGCCTCGCCGGTCTCGGTCGTACTCTCCTTCTTTCCGATCAAGATAGCCGGATCGCCCCGGGCTCCCTTCCGAGACTCCGCCCCCGTATTGACCGTGATCTGATTCAGTGACTCCCTCTCAGCACTCAGACCTTCAAGACCTACCTGGTA
Source organism: Bryobacterales bacterium (assembly GCA_965205085.1). Lineage (GTDB taxonomy): Bacteria > Acidobacteriota > Terriglobia > Bryobacterales > UBA6623 > VXMF01. The sequence continues at coordinate 1,656,119 of OZ242039.1, forward strand.
GCCATCCACCACGACCCGCAACGTGCGCGGATAGCCACCCAATGCATCCATCCGTTCGGCAACCATCATCTCCGCACTTCGCTCTCCCAGAAACCCAATCCCTTGAGATTCTTCTCGATCTCGGCATCCAGCCTCGCTCCTTCCGCCTGTTGCTCACGCAGCTCGGCGACCAATCTCCGCATCTTGTCCTCGAACGGCTCGCCATCATCCTCGCGCGGCGGAGCTCCAACGTAGCGGCCAGGAGTGAGCACATGGCCATGCTTGCGAACTTCCTCCAGCGATGCGTTCCGACAGAAGCCGGGCACGTCGGCATACTCGCCCCCACCCTCCCCACCGCGCCACGCATGATAGGTGTTGGCAATCCGGCCGATTTCGTCCTCCGTCAGTTCACGGTGGGTGCGGTCCACCATACGCCCTAGCGCTCGCGCATCCACGAACAGGATTTCGCCACCCCGGTCTCGGAACTTGCCCCCACTCCGGTCCCGGGCCAGGAACCACAGGCAGGCCGGAATCTGCGTCGAGTAGAACAGCTGTCCAGGCAGCGCCACCATACAATCCACGAGATCGGCCTCGATCAGGTTCTTGCGGATCTCACCCTCACCGGACTGGCTCGACGACATGGAACCGTTGGCGAGCACGAACCCCGCAACCCCGGCTGGCGCCAGGTGATGCACCATATGCTGCACCCACGCAAAGTTCGCGTTGCGCTTCGGCGGTACGCCGTAGCGCCAGCGCCGGTCCTCCGTCAGTCGCTCGCCACCCCAGTCCGAGACATTGAACGGCGGATTGGCGAGAATGTAGTCGGCCCGCAGATCCGGAAACTTGTCGTCGTGAAAGCTGTCCCCCTGGGCGATCTGCCCGGCGATACCCCGGATGGCAAGATTCATCCTCGCCAGCCTCCAGGTGGTGTAGTTCGACTCTTGGCCATAGAGGCTGATATCCGCTTTCGCCCTCCCTCCGTTCCCGTTTCCACTCGCATGAGCGCGGACGAACTTCATTGACTGCACGAACATGCCCGACGAACCACAGCACGGGTCATAGACTCGGCCCCGGTACGGTGCCAGCATCTCGACCAGCAGGCTGACCACGCAATGCGGCGTGTAGAACTCACCCCCTTTCTTGCCCTCGGCACTTGCGAACTGGGACAGGAAGTATTCGTAGACTCGCCCCAGCACGTCCCGGGACCGGGCTTCTCCGTCCCCCACCTTGATGTTGCTGACGACGTCGATCAACTGGCCGAGCCGCTGCTTGTCCAGGGCCGGGCGGGCGTAATCGTGAGGCAGCACTCCCTTGAGCGCTACGTTGTCACTCTCGATGGCCTCCATCGCCTGGTCCACGGTCATGCCCACCGTCGGCTGATGGGCCTGGGCCTTCAAACGGGACCAGCGGGCCTCGGCCGGCACCCAGAAGACATTCTCGGAGAGGTAGCTGTCCCGGTCCTCAGCCTCTTCCTCGCCCCACTCGGCAAGCACCGCCGCGTGGCGCTCCTCGAAGGCATCCGAGATGTACTTGAGAAAGATCAGGCCGAGGGCGACATGCTTGTACTCCGCAGCATCCATGGAGCCGCGCAGCGCATCAGCCATCGCCCACAGCGAAGCTTCATACCCGATGGTTGCTCCGCTCTTGTGGGCGGTCTTTTCTTTGCCGGTCTTTTTTCCGGAACGTTGTCGCGCCATGTGCAGTCCTCGGGGAACACCGTCCGGTCCTTCCAGACCAGTTGATGAAACGTATTTCCTAATGGCGTACTATCCGCCGCCGATGATCTATATTGTATCCGTTGGCCGATGCTGGCGGATGTGAACTCGCAACGCGGCCCCTGACGTTGCTATGGCCACACTAAGCTGATGCCACTGGGGATGCGGCCCCGGTCAGTGCGGACAGAGACTCGGCGCGTCGGGTGACGGGCCGATGCCGGCCGCTGAAAAGTCGGTGCAGAAGTCGTGACATGGGGTGCGATAGCCATGCACTTGGGGGGCTGTGGTCGAGCCGGTCGGTCACTTCCTGCAGCCGCTACGAATCAAGAGTGCGCAGGTCTTCGGCCTTGGGCACGAACTGGAGCAGCACGTCGTTGTTGTGCTCGTTGAGGCCCCGCTCTCTGGGCCGGCGGAAACGGAAGAAGAACCTGTCAGTATTGAGCGCCGAGGCGGTCCGGCAACGGCTGGCGAACTCCTTCCCGGTATCGCAGGTTTGGGTAAGAACCAGTGCCGATTAGGAGCGCAACTGCTCCTGCATCGCGTCCCCCGGAAGTATGGCGGCCTTCGGCCTAACGGTCTGAGAAACCCGGTACTTCGACTTCCGTTCCACGAGCGTGACAGCGGGTCCCTGATGGGCCTTGCCAATGATCGTGTCGGCTTCGCAGTCCCTCCTGCGCTGCTTCGAATCAACGATCACGGGGCATTCGCTGGTGTCCCTGCAACCCTGGATCCAGCCGCGGCCGCCGGTGCGCCGGAGTTCGCGGCAGACGGTGGACTTGTCTTTATGGAGTTGAGCGGTGGCAGCGCTGACCGAGGCTCCCCATTGGTGCAAGGCAAGGATCTGGCAGCGCTCGTCGAATTGCAAGTGGCGGAACATCCGAGGCATGGCGGTTTCTTCCGTGCGATTGGCCACTCCGGACCCTGGAACCCTCCGCCCGCCGTTGCATTTCCAAGTGCAACCGGCACTGGAATATACAGGAGTCGCCGCATAACGCCACACCGAAGCCCAACCTCCTGTCACAGGCAGGCCGGCACCTCGAAAACTTCCAGTCCGACGGGCCGACGTGCACTCCCGGAGGCAGCGCTGCCAGCCGATCGCTTGGGTGCACCCTTCAGTGATGCGCGCCCCGTCACAGAAGGGCTACGTTACTGGTCTGCGGATCGAGACTGTGAGGATTTCCGGGGCCTGAGGGAGACAACCCATGCCATCGGTGCCAATGACCTCCGGAATGTCGTCTCTCTGCGGCACCGCCAACGAAAGGCAGCAGGCTGCTCCCTCCAATCAGGCACTTGCTAGAAGAACCGCATCATGTACGTGAAGCGCACCCCGCGTCCGATCTCGGGCGCGAGATCCTTGATGAACGACGAGTGGTTGCGGTAAAACTGGTCGCCAATGTTGAACACGTTGACCGCAAACTGATGCATGGTGTGCCGACGTGCATACGTGTAGGAGGCTTTCAGGTTGACCACGGAGTATTCAGGCGTGCGCGTCTCTCCCGTAAACGTCCGGTTCTGCTCGCCAGCGAGGACCAGGGTGGGAGAGATGCTGAAGCCCTTGTGACGAAACTGGATGCCGACGCTGCCCCTCAGTGGTGGGATGCGGGGCAGATAGGTGTTGGTCTCGGTATCCTTGGCATCCACATAGTCGAGGCCAAGAATTAGATCCAGATTCTGGTGGATGTCGATGGTCAGGTTCGCCTCGGTCCCGGTGAAGCGCGCATCCCGCTGGCTGTACTCGATCTCTGCCAATCCGTCGACCCGTTCCCCTGTCGCATGCGGAAAAATGAAGTTGCTGAAGCCGTAGTAGAACAGGTTGAACTCGGCCTGCACACGGCCAGTCCGTTGTCGCAGCGACAGGTCGATGCCATTGCCGCTCTCGGCCATCAGGCTTGGGTCGCCAATATCGAATGTCAGGGTCCCGGCGTGTGGACCGAAATTGTAGAGTTCCTCGAGTGCCGGAGCTCGGTAGCTGCGCGTGAAGTTGGTTACAAACGCTCCACCACCCCACAGGTCGGCGTGCAGTCCAGCGGCAAACGAGGCTCCCGCGAAACTCCTCTCGATAGCATCCGGAGCTGCGTGTACGTGCTCGTCCTCGTGTTCTCCTGCGTGGTGGTCAGCTTCGTCTTCGTGGTCATGCTCCTCGTCCCCGTGGTGCTCGCCCGGGGCGCGGTCGGTATAGGCAGGAACGTATTTCTGCGTTTCAAGACGGGCCCCGAACTGGAGCTTGAAGCGTTCGAATTCGAACTCCTCCAAGGCGAAGAAGGCCAGCCCGGACTGGTCGATGGGTGGTGTGAGAGCTTCCTCTCCCGCCGCCTCGAAATCCCGAGCCAGACCCCAGACTCCGAACCGTCCGCTGAGCACTCCCTGGCGCGCCTGCTCGACTACACCGCGATAGGCGAAGCGCTGGTTGCGAAACGAGGTCCCGATGGCGGAGTCGCCGTCCTCGAAGTACTCGAGCTCGTCATGCTTCCAGTTCGCGTGGCTGAACTTGAACACGACGCTTTCGAAAGGACCACCGAGGTTCTGCAGACCGGTGTTGACCCGGTACATCATACGTTCGCTTTCCAGCGTGACGCGGTCCAACTCGTGCGCGTCGCCGTGCTCCCCATCACCGTGCTCCTCGTCGCCGTGGTCGTGGTGGCCGTGAAAATCCTGCGCGAATGGTACGCCGTTTCGGCCGGTGTCGGACCGCACCTCGGTGCTGACGAAGCCTGTGGACCCGAACCATCCCGCACCGCCCCCTGTATTCACCATTCGCGAGTGCGAGTTGTAGATTTCCCCCACCTCGGGTGCTGTGTAGTCGCGCACCCGTGTGCCTCCGCCGTGCCCCCAGATTCGCAGATTGCCCGACCCCGCCTCGAATCCTGCATTCGCAGCACCCAGCGAATTGGTCGTGCCCCCCGAAACGGACAAGTAACCACGTGCGTCTGCGCGATGCGAATGCCAGTTGGTGTCGAATTGACGGCTAATGGCATTCACTGTGCCACCCGTCGCATTGCCACTATAGAGCAGGGTGGCCGGCCCCTTGACGATCTCCAGGCGTTCGATTTGCGCTACGTTGATCACCTCGGGATGGTCGCCGGATGTGCCCGAAAGGGTGCCGGTCCGCAATCCATCCTCCATGATCAGCACGCGATTCCCATCGAACCCGCGAATGATCGGCCGGGCTGCGCCCGGACCGAAGCCGCGTTTGGCGATACCCGTTCCAACTTGGTGGTCCAAGGCCTCACCGAGTGAGCCTGCCATCGATTCGACCAGATCCAGACTCTCGAACGACTCCACATCCTGGAACGCCTGCTGAACTGGTTCGGCTTTCTCCGAAGCCGTGACCGTAATCTCGAACCGCTGGGTCTTGATCGACAGGCGGAGTTGCAGCGAGACCTCCTCCCCTGCCTGAATTTCCACCCGCCGGGCCGGCCCGTTGAGGACTTGCTCGAGGTGCGAAACGACGTGATAGCTGCCTGGCGGTATCCGCTCGAACTCGAATGCTCCGTTACGGTCTGCAACCGTGGACCGGCCGAGCTCCAAGATCAGGATCATGGCATCCGGCACAGGATCACCCGTTTCCTGCCGGGAGACCGTGCCGCTCAGGCGTCCAGTCGTCTGCGCGCCCACGGGCGGCGCGGTCACTGCCGCTGCGAGCACACTTTGCATGAGGCACATTGCCAGGCACTTGGCGCACCGACAGGAGCAGGAGTGGCATAGCAGCATTCCGGCCACGCTCGGGCTATTTCTGCGGGCCGTACAGCAATCCGAATCCGGCGCAGCGACTGCGGCTGACGCTGCGCCCCAAGTCGCGACCCGCTGCTTGGCTTCCCGAGGACGATGGCGCAGGAAGGGAGCGGAATGGGCTGGATTGGAGGAGAACACAGTCTGTAAAGCGGCTGTTGGCTAGAAGAACCGCATCATGTACGTGAAGCGCACCCCGCGTCCGATCTCGGGCGCGAGATCCTTGATGAACGACGAGTGGTTGCGGTAGAGCTGGTCGCCGACGTTGAACACGTTGACCGCAAACTGATGCATGGTGTGCCGACGTGCATACGTGTAGGAGGCTTTCAGGTCGACCACCGAGTAATCTGGCGTGCGCGTCTCTCCCGTAAACGTCCGGTTCTGCTCGCCAACGAGGATCAGTGCGGGGGAGATGCTGAGACCCCTGTGGCGAAACTCGATGCCGACGCTGCCCCTCAGCGGTGGGATGCGGGGCAGATAGGTGTCGGTCTGGGTATCCTTGGCATCCACATAGTCGAGGCCAAGAACGAGATCCAGATTCTGGTGCATGTCGATGGTCAGGTTCGCCTCGGTCCCGGTGAAGCGCGCATCCCGCTGGCTGTACTCGATCTCTAGTAGTTCATCGACCCGCTCGCCAGTCGCATGGGGAAAGATGAAGTTGCTGAAGTCGTAATAGAAGAAGTTGAACTCGGCCTGCACACGGCCAGACCCCTGACGCAGCGACAGGTCGATGCCGTTGCCTCTCTCGGCCATCAGGCTTGGGTCCCCGACCTCAAATGCCAGGTTCCCGACGTGCGGACCGAAATTGTAGAGTTCCTCGAGTGCCGGGGGCCTGTAGCTGTGCGCGTAGTTGGCGACGAATACTCCCCCGTTCCACAGGTCGGCGTGCAGTCCGGCAGCGAACGACGCTCCCGTGAAGGTCCTCTCGACCGCATCCGGGACTGCGTGTGCGTGCTCGTCCTCATGTTCTCCTTCGTGGTGGTCCTCTTCGTCCTCGCCTTCGTGGTCATCGTCCTCGTCGTCATGGTGCTCACCCGGCTCGCGCTCGGTATAGGCAGGAACGTATTTCTGCGTTTCGAGCCGCGCTCCGAACTGGAGCTTGAAGCGTTCGAAATCGAACTCCTCCAGTGCGAAGAAGGCCAGCCCGGACTGGGCGATGGGCGGTGCTAGGGCTTCCTCTCCGGCAGCCTCGAAATCCCGATCCAGACCCCACACTCCGAACCGTCCACTGAGCACTCCCCGGCGCGCCTGCTCGAAGACGCCGCGATAGACAAACCGCTGGTTGCGAAACGTGGTGCCGATGGCAGAATCACCGTCCTCGAAATACTCGAGCTCGTCATGCTTCCAATCCGCATAGCTGAGCTTGAACACGACGCTTTCAACCGGACCGCCGAGGTTCTGCAGACCGGTGTTCACGCGGTACATTCGGCGTTCGCTGGCAAGCGTGACTCGATCTAGCTCGTGCTCGTCGTCGTGGTCCTCATCCTCGTCGTAATGCATTTCCTCGTCATCATCGTGATCCTCGTCATGGTCGTCATGGTCTTCCTCGTGGTCGCCGTGGTGACCATGCAGATCTTGTGCGAAGGGCACGCCGTTCCTGCCGGTGTCATTCCGCACCTCAGCACTGATGAAGGCCTTGGATCCAAACCAGCCGGCACCGCCACTGCCATTGACGAGACGGGAGCGCGAGTTGTAGATCTGGCCAGCCCCGGGTGCCGTGTAATCCCCGAGCCGGGTGCCTCCACCCTGCCCCCAGATTTGCAGGTTACCGAATCCCGCCTCGAATCCGGCATTGGCAGCGCCCAGTGAGTTAGTCGTCCCGCCCGACCCGGACAGGTAGCCACGTATACCCTCCTGCGGATGCCAGTTGCGCTCGTGCTGGCGGCTGATCGCGTTCACGGTCCCGCCCATGGCGTTCCCGCTATAGAGCAAGGTCGCCGGCCCCTTGACGACCTCCAGCCGCTGGATCTGACCGACATTGATCACTTCGGGGTGGTCTCCGGAACTCGACGACAGTGTGCCGGTCCGCAGTCCGTCTTCCATAATCAGCACGCGGTCACCATCGAAGCCGCGAATGATTGGCCTGGCGCTGCCGGGCCCGAAACTGCGTTTGGCAATCCCAGTTCCGACCTGGTGGTCCAAGGCCTCTCCAAGTGAGACTGCCGTCACGGCGGCCAACTCGGCGCGATCGAACGACTCGACGTCCTGGAATGCCTGCAGTGCTGTCTCGGCTTTTTCCGAGGCTGTGACTGTGATCTCAAATCGCTGCGCCGCGATGGACAGGAGGAGAGCCACCGAAGCCTCCTGCCCAGCCTTGACTTCGACCGTCCGGGCGACGCCGTTGAAGACCTGTTCCAGGTGCGCAACCAGATGATAGCGACCCGGCGGCACCCTTTCGAACGTGAAAGTTCCTTCGTCATCCGAGAGCGCTGTGCGGCCAAGTTCGACGATGAGAACGCTGGCATCATGTACCGGGTCACCAGTCTCTTGCATGGAGACAGAGCCTGTGAGCCGTCCGCTTGACTGAGCCAGGAGGGGGGTCAGCGCAAGCGCTGCCACGATTGAGCCCTGAAGGATTCGCATAGACATATGAAGTTTCAAGCTACTTGGGTGAGTCTGGACCCGGGAGCAGAACATGGTGAGCAAGCCCATTTATCCCGTGAGCGGTACAGATTCGGGGTGTGAGCGGATACAGGTAGTTTTGTTCTCATGGGTATGATCAGGCACCGGCAAGCTGAGAGGTGCCGGGTTGAGTTCGAGTCGACTGCCGTAGAGCTTCCCTCGGTTCCTCGCAGGGCAGACTCCAGGAATGCGAGTGTCGAGTCGGCCGAGCAGATAGCACGTGCTGTTTCGATGGGCATTGGGCGTAGCCTCAGATGCACATCTTCTGCGCCAGACTTGATCAGAGAGTATTGCATGTTCACAGGTATGCAGTTCGATTCAGCGATGGTCGGAAAAATGAAACTCTGTCGGAGCCGCATCTGCTGGAAGCGGTCACGCTAGCCTAGCCCACACCTCTCACCAGAGTGGGGTGAGATCGGACAAGCAGGTTTTAAAAAAGCCTTATTATCAGTTCTTTGACTCGATTCTAGGCAACTTGTTCGATGTCTGCGCAGTGAACCACGATGCCCCGGCCCACACTGGGTCGGCGACGAGTTGCAGCGGCGTTCAGCGGCTGTCGTATGTCCGGAGATGGCAGTGCCGTTGTGCTGGCTGCCGCCGACCAGTCTGTCGATCTGACCCGGCGGCTGGGGACTGGATTTCAGAATGACCGCGACCCGGGCCGTTGCGAGCACAGCATGCAACGTCTCGTTGGCCAGTGCCTGTTGGAGTTGGTGCTCGGCTAGGAAGACTGCAACGACCACGATCCGTTGTGCAACGACAGTCTGCTGGCCACCGCGGGGCAGTCCACTGACATCCGGGAAGAGCAGCGGCCGGCACCACCCGCTGGCCGGTTCGCACCCGATCAACCGCCTTGGATCGGGGGGCCCGATCAGACTCATGCCGATCGCTACCAGCGGATCGTGGCCGATTGCAAGGCAATGAACAAGCTGTCGGAGGAATCAATTCTCGCCAGCTACCACCGGGCCCCGAACGAGATTGTATTGGACGGGTACGTCACCAGTGATCCGATGCATGGCGAACAGGAGGGACCTCTTTCCACGTTTACCGAGGCCAGTACCGTGCTCTACCGCTGTATGTGAAGTGGGGTGGGCCTGCGCTGTGTGGGCGCTTGCGCCCGCCGAACCGTGATGCTGGCGACGGCGTAGCATCCGGGTTGGGGCGGATCGTGCAACCGATTCGCAGCGCTGGCCACGGGGGTGGATCGTGGTGCGCGGGGACTCGGACCCTTGCCGTGAGAACTGGATGGTGCGGTGCGAGCGGCCGGAGGGAGTGGAATCCGTGTTGGGCTTGGCGGAGAACAGGCGCTGGCCGCAACTGAGCAAGTGCCAGGGGCGACGTTCGCTCGGCCGGGGCGCAAGTCAGGAACCAGTCTTACCGCGCTGCCGGGACTCCCGAAAGCGGACCAGGACCATCTGGAGTTGCAAGTGGCAGGTGTCGTGCAGGCTGTGTGGCATCCATACAATTTGCAAGGGGACAACCTGTGCTTGGTCGTGACGCCCCTTGCTACCACCCCGGTTGTGGATCAGATTCGCGGGATTTTGGGGCAATCGCGATCCCGTCGCTGTCCGCACGCCCTTCCGCTGATCTGACCGAGGAAAAAGGCGACGGCTACCCTGCCGACCCGCTCGGTGCCCTGCAGCGCGGGACCCAAGGCTGTGTCCGGGAGCAAGTCAAGCAACACGTTCTTGAAGATGTTGCTGGCATAGCGCATCCCGCCGCGAATGCGTTCCAGGGCATGCAAGCATTCCAGACCGTGTTCCAGTGTGAGGTCGTCGAAGACTTGCAGACTACCACCAGTCGCAGCTTGCACTGCGCCGTCGCGACAGGCCGGATCGGCCGCAGTGTCCTCCAACACTAGGCCCCCGAATCCGTCGTCGGCGGCCACCGCGTTGCTGCCAGGTCCAAACAGATCGGGTGGCACTCCGGCCCGGCTGCCTGCCTCGCAGAAGAAGTCCCCAAGACCAGTGATCGCGAATCAAGTGTGGCGGCTCAGTGGGATCGGCGTAGCCACCCTCAACTCCCTGATCGCTCCCTGACACTGCACCAGCCCGCTGTTGCGTGCCGCCAGTCAGTTCCGGCCGGAATCGGCAACTCGGTCGCGGTCTGTGCTGTTGCGTGACTCGATGGTAGATGGAATCGTGAAGCCGACGCGCGATCCTGCGGTATCGGATTCGATGTCAAACTGCACTGCTCCGCCGTAACACAACTGCAACCTCCGTTCTACGCTGCGCAAGCCGTGACCCTGTCCAGGCGAGGCTTGCACTCCAAAGCCTGGACCGTTGTCGGCTACTTCGACCCGCAGGTCGCCGGCTTGCGCGTGGGCCGTGATGCGCACTTCGCCGCCCTTGGCTAGGTGGCTGACACCGTGCTTGATCGCGTTTTCCACCAATGGCTGGATTGATAGCGCGGGCACTCGAGTGCTGCGAACTTCATCATCCACGTCAATATGTGTGGTCAGACGATCGGCCAAGCGAAGCCTTTCGATCTGCAAGTATGCCTCCACGACCTCGAGCTCGTCCGCCAGCACAACCTGGTGTTGCTTGCTGTTCAATGAGTAACGGAAAATGTCGGCAAGGTTTAGTAGGGTTGTCCGGGCAGCGGCCGCACCGGCCGGAATCAGTCCGTTGAGCGCATTGAGCGCGTTGAACAGGAAGTGCGGATTGATCTGAGCCCGCAGTGTCGCAATCTCGGCATCGCGCAAGAGCTTGTCCTGCTCTTCTCGACGCAGCGTCTCGACCCGCCGTGCGGCTGCTGCGTTGAGTATGTCCAGATCGGCTAGATCGACGCTCAGGTAGCGCCGGCCACCTTCACGTGGGCCGAGCAAAAGCAGATGCTCCGCTCCCGCACCGGTGAGCAGGGGGACGACCGCCTCGCTCCAGTCGTGACCAAGTGTATGCAGTGCGTCAAGACTGGGTGCAGGGGCTGTCTCGGACCCTGTCAAGTCCAGACCATGGTTGCCGGGTATCAGTTTCCACGGTTCCGCAGACACGAACTCAGCCATCTTCTTCGCCGCTTCCCGCAGCAAGACATCATCGTTCTCGGCATCCAGAGCACCAATCGCTGCCGAGGCAGACTGCAGGTTCTTGCGCCCGAAGATTCTGTTCTCTGCCCAGACACCGAGACGCCGCACGATGGCCGGATAGGCCAGGATCAGCAAACCAGAGATCACGAGGCACGCCGTCAGTTCCACGGCGGTGTCGGCAGCGACTCGAACCAGGCCCAACATGTCGGCCACCCACAGGATCGCCCCGGCAAATGCCGCCGCCAGGACGACAGCACCGGCGAGCCGCACGAACACGTCCAGGAGCAGGAAGCGATAGTCCTGCACCAGCACGAACAGGGCCACTGGAATTCCGGCATGGTGGAAGACCAGTTCGTGCAGGACCGCGCTCGGTTCGTGCGTGCGTCCGAAATGGACGAACGACAGGGCCAGGAGGCATAGCGCCATTGCCGCCAAGGTGCGCATGCCCGAAGATGTCGGGCCAGATTCGCCGCGCGCCAGCAGCACAGCGCCGCCGACCGACAGGCAGCCGAAGCCATAGTTCATCCAGGCGATCCCCGTGCCCATGTTCGCGAGCGGACGCCCTGCTGCGATGGTGAAGTGGATCAGCGCCGCCCCTATTCCCACGACGTAACCGGCTGCAGCCAGCCAGCGATACTCTGCGCCCAGTGCCAGGTGCAGCAGCGTGCTGGGCAGCAAGCTCAGGAAACCGAGGCTCACCGCGGCGACTGCAGCCTGAAACTGGCTGTCTGACTGGGCCACCAGCACAGTCAAGGAGCCCAAATTCCAGCACAGTGCCAGTGCAGCGGCGGCAGCCGGCAGCCCGATATGTCGGCGCGGACTCCGTGCCAGCAGGATCAAGAATGCCCCGAATGCGGTGATTCCGATCGTGTGGCCTAGCATGTGCAACAGGATCGGGAAATGAATCGCAGATTGCACCTAGTGTTTCCCTCCCGGGCAGCAAGTCTCCCGAGCGGACAACCGTCCCAACGCGGCTCCAGCGACTGGTTTGCCTGTAGGCACCGGGCATGGTCGGCCTCGGCTTGTCCGGAAATCTGCCTCAGGCGAGGATTGGTTGGGGTTCAGGGCAGACAAAACTTGAGGTCTCATCCGATTGGGTGCACCGGTTGCCATGCCCTGGCGTGGGGCAGTACAGCCCCATTCAGGCAGCCCCACTTCAGCTTACCGCTGGATGGGCTGCAAACCATCGACGTACCGGTCAGGTTTGACCATGTCTCGCCATCCGCGCGGTGCTTCCTGACGACATCGGCATCAAGTTCGATACCGAATACGTCCGAGTCAGGGTCGTCTACGCATTCGGGCCGTGCGAGCGGGCCGTAATACACGATGACAGCACTTGCCGGCTGCACAAGGAAGCGCAACAGCGGGCGGGTGGGGCCTAAGGTGGTGATTAGCCTATCCTAGAGGAGAAATCGCCTTGCCTCAGCAGTTCCGCCACCTGCAATACGACGAGCGCTGCCAGATCCAGGCCTTGCACCAGCAGGGATTCTCGGTCACCGCCATCGCCGCTCAACTCCAGCGTCACAAGTCCACCGTCTGTCGCGAACTCCGGCGCAACGCCGGCCCCTCCGGCTATCACCATGACCAGGCCCAGCAACTCGCTCGAGACCGCCGCCACCGGGCCGTCACCGGCCCCCGCAAGCTCCAGCCAGCGATCTGGAACCTCATCTCTGACCGGCTCCAGCGCCACTGGAGCCCCGAGCAGGTGGCTGGTTCCCTGAAGCGGGTCGGGGCGGTTTCGGTCAGCTTCTCGTGGCTCTACCAGCGGATTCGCCAGGACCGCGCCCAGGGCGGCTCACTCTACACCTACCTGCGGCAGCGCGGCAAGCCGCGCCGCTGCAAGGCCACCCGGGGCAGCGCCGGCCGCGGCTGCATCCCGGGCCGCCGGGACATCAGCGAGCGCCCCGCAATTGTCGACTCGAAGCAGCGCTGCGGGGACTGGGAGGCCGACACGATCATCGGCAAGGCCCATAAAGGAGCCGCTGTCACACTCGTGGAACGGAAGTCGAAGTACCTGCTTGATCAGACAGTTAGCCGGAAGACTGCCGCCCTGGTGGGTGACGCGATGCAGAACCTGCTGCGGCCCTTCGCGGCCTTGGTCCTGACCGTGACCTGCGACAACGGGAAGGAGTTCGCCGGCCACCTCCAGACCGCCGAGGCGCTCGAGACCGACATCTTCTTTGCCCGGCCCTACCGCTCCTGCGAGCGGGGCCTCAATGAACATACCAACGGCCTCCTGCGCCAGTTCGTGCCCAAGACCGAGAACCTGCGCACACTCGACCCGCAACGGCTGCAGGAAGCCGTCAACCGGCTCAACCACCGCCCCCGCAAGGTGCTTGGCTACCGCACTCCGTACGAGGTCTTCCGCGACGACTGTCTCGCGGCCGGCATCGACCCGCCACCCGCAGTCCCGGACCCCTCTCCTCTCTGATCCGGGCCGCAACGCGGCCCCTCCCCGACGCACTTCCCCCTCTCGAGCTGGCGGGCCCAGCCCGCCAGCGCCCCTGTGGTCCGGCCGCCTTTTCGGGCCAGATCCTCCTGCCACCCTCGCGTAACGGCCACCCCCGGAGCGTCACCTTGACAGATCAACGCGCTTGTCTTACTCTGGCAGTAGTTCAGCCACCTACTCCAAGGGCCTTCTTCCCCGCTGTTGCGGTTCAATGTGCAATGGGCGTTCGAAGTTCACTACGCTCCATCTGCTAGCTGACCGAACTCTCCGCGCTTCCCATGAGCACGTGGGCTTGTGATTGCTGGCCTGTTCGGCCTTTAGTATGGCCCGTTCAGCGAGCACACGGTGCCATTCGAGGGATTGATTGCGCTGTCGCCGGCGGTGCCGTGATAAAACTTCAAGAGGATGGCTGAAAGGTCGGCCGGAACCTTGCGCACCCTGATCGTCGATGACGAGCGGGCAGCACGGGATGTCCTGCGACGTGACTTGGCCCAAGTTGAGAGCGTCGACCTGGTTGGGGAGGCCGACAATGGTGCCACTGCGCTAGAGCGGATCAAGGAACTGCGTCCAGATTTGGTACTGCTCGACATTCAGATGCCCGTTCAGGACGGGTTCGAAGTTGTGCGGTGCCTGCACGGCCGACTTCCGTTGATCGTCTTCGTGACGGCATACAGCGAGCACACACTGAAGGCCTTCGAAGTCGGTGCAATCGACTATCTTCTAAAGCCCTTCAGTGTGGAGCGGCTGACACGCTCGATCGAACGGGCACAACAGTCCACGCGCAATCCTCGTGACTATGCCGAGCGGGTTGCACAAACGATCAACGCCGCACCTCAGCCGAGACACCCGAGAATCAAGATCGTCGCCTGTCACGGGCGCGACTTCATACTTCTGGACCTTGATCATGTCTATGCCTTTCAGGCCTCCGGCGAGATTGTCTGGATCCAGACCCGAGAAAGGCGCTATCAGGCCACCCAGACGCTGACGGCGATTGCGGCCAAGCTAGCCGGAACCGAATTCCTGCGCGTACATCGCGGTGCATTGGTGAACAGCAACAAGATCAGCCGCATCAGTTCGTTGAGCAGTCGCCGCTGGTTGCTGACACTCGCCAACGGTTCGCAATATACGGTTAGCAAACGTAACGCCGCGATGGTTCGCGCGCTGCTGCAGTGACATCCTTCATCACGTGTCCTGCCAGGTAGCCGCGCACCCGTCGTATCCACCTCGATAGCCTTGAACTCCGGGACCTCACTGATTTGGCGAAACCCTTGGCTTGTGATGATCTCGGCAGCAGTCTAGCCGCTTGAGAACCTCGCGCTGGACACTTCCTTGCCGAGTTTCCCCGAAGGCGGACGGTCGTTCACCGAACTAACGGGACTTGCACCCGGAATTCGTACCCCGATGGGTAACTGCCCAGGTACTTTGGGTCCCGGAGAGGGATCAGCAGGGGGAGGGGCCCTTGACTTTGGGGCGGAGAAGGCGTAGGATGAAGTCCTTTCCGGAAGTCGAGGCCGTAGCGAGCCAGCCGCAGCCTCAGGCCAAACCGGAGCCGAGGCCGGGTCATGCAGGTGCAGCGCACCAAGAGCAAGTCCGGTCTGCTGCACTGGCAGGCGGAGAGGACTCGTCTGCAGGCCAAGCTCGGCCAGTTGCAAGCCGAATTGACCCGCTTGCAGGCGAAAACCACCCAGTTGCAGACGGAGAACGCCCAGTGGCAGGCGAAAGAAGGCCAGTGGCAAGCCGAGCGAAAGCGGTTGACGCAGCAGTTGGAGGCCGCGCAGGAGGAAGGGCAGCAGTCGCGGCGGAGCTTGGGCCTGAACAGCAGCCACAGCGGGAAACCCCCGTCGAGCGATGGGCCGGCGAAACCGCCGGCCAGCCAGCGGACCCGCAGCCAGCGGCGGCGCACTGGCCGGCGCAGCGGGGGGCAGAAAGGGCACCGGGGCACGACGCTGCACCAGACGGACAACCCGGACCGGATTCAGGAGCACTTTCCGCAAGCCTGCTGCGGGTGCGGCAAAGCCCTGAGGCGGGCGGATGTGGACGGGGAGGCGAAGCGGCGGCAGGTCTTTGATCTCCCGGAACCCAAGCCGGAAGTGACCGAGCATCGGGCGTTGGCCTGTCGCTGCCGGCGCTGTGGGCTCTCGACCCGGGCCGCCTTTCCGGAGGACGTGACGGCCCCGGTGCAGTACGGGCCGCGCCTGGCGGCCACGGCGATCTACTTGCAGAATGCTCACTTCGTGCCCGAGGAGCCGCTGACCCAGATCCTGCGGGACCTGTGCGGCGTGAGCCTGTGCCCCGGCACCCTGAACAATCTGCGCCGCCGGGCGGCCGAGGCCTGGGAGCCCTTCGTCGAGCGGATCCGGGAGCACCTCATCGGTTGCCCCGGGGTGAAGCACCTCGACGAGACCGGTTTCCGGGTGGCGGGACGAGGACAGTGGCTGCATGGACTGAGCAATCAGCTGCTGACCTACTACCGCATCAGTGAGAAGCGGGGCGGGGTGTTGGCGGGGCTGCGAGGGATCCTGGTGCACGATCACTGGGCTCCCTACTTCCAGGTGCCGGATGTGCTGCACGCACTGTGCAACGCCCATCATTTGCGCGAGTTAGAGGCCCTGGTCAAGATCGACGGGGAAGCCTGGGCCGGACGGATGCAGCGTTTTCTGCGGGCGGCCAGGCGGGTGGCGGAGTGGGCCCGCAAACGGGGCGAGGTGGTGCCGCCCCAGCTGTTGGAGCGGATGGAGAGCCGCTATGACGAGTTGGTGCAGGAGGCCCTGGACTATCACAGCGGGCTGCCGCCGTTGCCGACCGTTCGGCGTGGCCGCCCGAAACGTCGGCCCGGCCATAATCTGGCCTTGCGGCTGGAACGGAGACGCGCCTGGGTGTTGCTTTTCCTGTTCGATTTGAGTGTGCCGTTCACGAACAACTTGGGGGAGCGGGACTTGCGCATGATGAAGCTGCTGAGGAAGATCTCGGGAGGGTTCCGTTCGCTGCAAGGGGCGCGGGAGTTCGTCACGCTGCGCAGTGTGCTGTCGACGGCGCGCAAGCAGGGGCTGAAGCCGATCGAGACCCTGCTCGAGGGGCCGGCTGCCCTGCTGAAGCGGGTGGGCCTGGCCCCGAGCCTCCCGCCCAGCGGGCAGTAGACGGCCTGCGACGGCAGCCGGTCTCCGCCACGCGCCGCACGATGCACAGGTCACAACACAAGCCCTGCTAAAAGTGCGAACTCAGGCCGAGAACCTGGGTAGTTACCCCCGATGGTCTTGCCGGGGACATTTGCCGCTTGCACTAGGAAGCGCAACAGCGGGCGGAGGGGTCCGAGAACCTGATCGGCCTATCCTAGGGGAGAAATCGCCATGCCTCAGCAGTTCCGCCACCTGCAATACGACGAGCGCTGCCAGATCCAGGCCTTGCACCAGCAGAGATTCTCGGTCACCGCCATCGCCGCTCAACTCCAGCGTCACAAGTCCACCATCTGTCGCGAACTCCAGCGCAACGCCGGCCCCTCCGGCTATCACCATGACCAAGCCCAGCAGCTCGCTCGAGAGCGCCGCCAGCGGGCCGTCATCGGCCCGCGCAAGGTCCAGCCACCGATCTGGAACCTCATCTGTGACCGGCCCCTGACCGACTGGAGCCCCGAGCAGGTGGCTGGTTACCTGAAGCGCGCTGGAGCGGTGTCGGTCAGCTTCTCGTGGCTCTACCAGCAGATTCACCAGGACCGCGCCCAGGGCGGCTCACTCTACACCTACCTGCGGCAGCGCGGCAAGCCGCGCCGCTGCAAGGCCACCCGGGGCAGCGCCGGCCGCGGATGCATCCCGGGCCGCAGGGACCTCAGCAAGTGCCCCGCGATCGTCGACTCGAAGCAGCGATGCGGGGACTGGGAGGCCGACACGATCATCGGCAAGGCTCATGAAGGAGCCGCTGTCACGCTGCTGGAACGGAAGTCGAAGTACCTGCTTGCTCAGACAGTTAGCCGGAAGACCGCCGCCCTAGTGGGCAACGCGATGCAGAACCTGCTGCGGCCCTTCTCGGCCCTGGCCCTGACCGTGACCTGCGACAACGGGAAGGAGTTCGCCGGCCACCGCCAGACCGCCGAAGCACTCGACACCGACCTCTTCTTTGCCCGGCCCTACCGCTCCTGCGAGCGGGGCCTCAATGAACACACCAACGGCCTCCTGCGCCAGTTCGTGCCCCAGACCGAGAACCTGCGCACGCTCGCCCGCAACGGCTGCAGGAAGCCGTCAACCGGCTCAACCACCGCCCCCGCAAGGTGCTTGGCTACCGCACTCCGTACCAGGTCTTCCGCGACGACTGTCTCGCGGCCGGCATCGACCCGCCACCCGAAGCCCCGGAACCCTGTCCTCTCTGATCAGGGCCGCAACGCGGCCCCCCCCCCCGACACACTTCCTCCTCTCGAGCTGGCGGGCCCAGCGCCCTTGTGGTCCGGCCGTCCTTTCGGGCCAGATCTGGCTGCCACCTTCGCATAACGGCCACCTCTGGAGCGTCGCCTTGACAGCTCCACCCCGCCTGTCTTACTCTGGCAGCAGTTCAGCCACCTACTCCAAGGGCCTTCTTCCCCGCTGTTGCGGTTCGATGTGCAATGGGCGTTCAGTCTGGGGGTCAACAGCCTACCGTCGGCCTGAGCGGCAACTCCAGTCTGAAGCACCTGGTGTCGAGCGGACCGACCGCAATGCCACCGTTCATTGTGTCGGGTCTCAGTTGTTCTGCTCAGTTTTCTCTGTACGTGTGGGGGCAGCGAGGGCCCAGAGTCTCTTGAGCGGAATCGCTTCGAGCCAGTAGCCCAGTGTGGGCAGGCAATTCACTTTCTTCAGAGGCATGCGATTTGCGACCGTCCTGAACGGAGGGATGAAGGCCTCGGCTGCATTTGGCGACCCGCCCATGGACCTTCCTTGGTTGAACGGATCCCACCAGGCGCTAGCCGGTCAGCGCTACAGCGGGCAAGCCAGTCGGCCGCGGGTACAAGGCAGCCACAGAACAGGTTAGAAGTGCAGGAGGTGGCTGATATCCTGATAAACTGAGATGGCTTCGGTGGAATCTCCCGGGAGTTGCGAAGCCCGTCGAAGCACAACCGATAGGATGTTTGCGAACATCGGTGATGCATGATGCCAGTCCATGACCCACACAATCAGACCAAGGATGCCCCGCGCGACGGCCAAGAGGGGGACGGCCGAGAGCCAGACTGGCACACACTGGAGTTCCTCGTCCAAGACAAGCCGGAGATGATTCTGCGGCTACTTAGGTCAGGTCTGGATCCGAAGGAAGTTTCCGAATCTGGAGCAACTCCACTTCACGCTGCAGTGATCATGCGGGACTCCATTGATGTGGTGAGAGCGCTGCTTGACGCTGGCGCTGATCCGAATACTGCCGACCGGGCTGGATTCACACCACTGCATAAGGCCGCACTCTGCAGCAACTCACTTGCCATCGTCGAGGCGCTGTTGGATGCTGGTGCAGACCCGCAAGCACGCGACATTTTCGGGAAGTCCCCCTTGCACTTTGCGACGGCTAGGGTCGGTTCGATGGATGTCGTGACGGCACTCCTCGAAGCTGGGGCGGATCTGGCGAGACCGGATAAGAATGGACTGGTACCACTGCACGAGGCAGCATCTCTGGGCCTCTCGTCCGAGGTTGTGGGTGTCCTGCTTGACGCTGGGGCTGACCTTCACGTGCGGGACGAGAATGGCCAGACTCCGTTGCATTATGCTGCTTCCTGCAAACGGCAGGGGGATGTCCTACAGACGCTGATCGATGCAGGTTCCGACCCAGGTGCACGTGACAAAAAGGGATGGACGCCCCTCCACGTTTTGGCAGACGAGGGCAAGGTGCCGAAATTTGTAGACTGGCTGCTGGCTGCTGGCGCAAATCTCAATGCACAGGATTCCGACCGCAAGACACCTCTACATCATGCCGCAGCCAAGGGCAGATCAATTCATGTCCTGAATGCACTGCTCGCGGCCGGTGCGGATATCACAGCTCGCGATGGTAGGGGAAGGACCCCGCTGCACCATGCAGTTAGAATGCACGAGAACGCCAATGCCGCGAAGGCATTGATCAATGTCGATGCCGACTTGAACGCAACAGATTTCAATGGGCTAGCCCCACTGCACTATGCAGCAGCCCTCGGCGGATCGGCTGAAGTTGTCACAGCACTTATTGACGCTGGTGCGGACTTGCACCTTCTGGATGCAACAGGATGGACCCCCCTTCACCATGCAGCTCTCGTCAAACAGAATCCCAGTGTCCTCCAAGCCCTGATCGATGCCGGTGCAAATCCGAATGTACGAGATCGACTATTCGACTTGACGCCACTGCATGGTGCGGCTATGGACAATATCGGAGCTCTGGACGTAGTGGAAGTATTGCTGGCTGGCGGTGCCGATCCAAATGCCCAAGATACCTCTGGGAAGAGGCCTGTGGATGTTGCCGAATCCACGAAAACTTCGCCAGATGTAGTTCAGGCTTTGCGCAAAGCTACGCCGGATCCTACACAGGAGAAGATGTCGGGCGACATTCCGTGGGATCACACAATGTAGAACTGCACTGTCACTTTATCGAAGGGACCTACCCCTTTGACGATCCAATAGTTGTCCGCGATCGGGCAATCAAGGCAGCTTCGCTCAGCCGCGCGCGCCCAGAGCAGGGGCGGACAAGCCGCTCGGGGGCCCTGGGGGCCTGCCACAGGGGAGCGGTATCCGCTCTCGTCTGCGCAGCCGCCTGCTGGCCGCCATGCTGGCAAACAGCCCGACTCCAGCGGCCGGCCGCACAGCGCGCCAAGACTTTAGCGGTTTGCAGCCTACGCTGGGCCTGTGCCCATCCGGGCGTCCGGGCATCCAACCAGCAGCCTGGGAGCGAGCGCCGGCCGTTCCGGCTCCCATGATCAGAACCTGACGGCGGTGCGGTTTCCGCGCCGCATCAGTGGGCCGGGCAGGCGATCAAGCTCTTGTAGGTCAGCCGCGTCTCCCGCCCGGCCTCTAGCCACGCACTCAAGCGCGCCTCCACCGAGTCCTTCTGATGATTGAGTCGGAACGTGCAGGCATTCAGATAGCGCTGCGTATGCTGGATGCTCCAGAAGTGATGAATCCCCACATAGACCCGCTTCACCAGCGCCCAGACGCTCTCGATGCTGTTCGTATGCGCCTTGCCACGGACATACTCCTCGCGCTGATGGTTCCCTCGCGACAGCGAATAGAAACTGGCCACGGGGGTATAACTCGCCAACTCGTCGGCGTGGACGCTCGAGCCGCGCGTCACCTGCTCGGTGACGTGGGGCAGGATGTCCGACGCCTTGGCCCCCTGGACATGGAAGGCGACCACTTTCCCACCCCGTTCTTTCATGCCGAAGGCGACCGCCTTGGTCTTGGTGCTGCGGCCCTGGGTTCCCGAGGTCCGCTTGCTGGCGTGCTTGTTCTTCTCCTTGCCTCCGATGTAGGTCTCATCCACTTCGACCTCGCCACCCAGTAACTCAGGGGCTCCAGTACCGGCTGCATGGCGAATTCTTTGCAGCATATACCAGGCTGTGTGCTGTTTGACTCCCACGATCTTGGCCAATTGCACGCTCGAGATGCCCTTGCTTTGACATGTGTCCAGGTACATGGCCAGGAACCACTTGGGCAAGAGCTTGATCGGGCTGTCGGAGAAGATGGTTCCCGTGATGATACGAAACACCCGACCACAGTCCTTGCATTTGTGTCGGCGTCCATCCCGGAAGGGATAGATTCTGTTGCGCTTCCTTGTGCAACCGGCACGTTAACTTGCTTGAGAATGTACTTAAAAGGTCAAGTTATAAGGAGAAAGTCGAGACGGAATTCCTGCAAGTAAAAATGATCGCAGGAATACAAGGTTTTGATTACCGAAAGTCCGTATCCATCTCGATCGCCAGAGAAGATTCCTGAAGAGTCCACACTCTTCTCGCGAACTCGATCCAATCTTGTAGACCTTCAGTTAGCGATCTCGAAACTCGATTGATTTCCCGGCATCGAGAGATCGAGATATTGTGTGCCTAGATTCGACGCCTTCCAGTTCCAATGGTCACATTGCTTCCTGTCCCCTTAGCCAAGCAGCCATCGGTTGCAGAGCATTTCTTGCTTGGCGATACACGACGTGCCTAGTACACGTGATCTGAACAGGGTTTCCTCGCATCTGCCGACGGGGGTGCTGGTGGATGCACCCTGAGGCGCTCGATGCACAGTACCACACCGAAGGCGGTGAGTTGCACCTGGGGAGTCTACTGTTTCAAGGGTCTGACATCCATGTCCGGGGTGTGCCGATGGCGCATCTGTCCAGAAGAGAATCCTGACCCCTGCAAATCTGGACGACCCCGACCGCCTTCCCGGCGGCCAGCCCGGCCAACCGTGGAAGAGAGCACACTCTACGAAAACATCCCACGGAATGAACGCAACACCGTGATCATCGCACCGATCCACGGTACTGGGACCCACTGGATCGCCCTTATCGAAGAGTTACATCGGGGGCGATGAGCCGAACGGGTCAGGCGAGGAGTTCGGGGATCAGTTGCCCGCCCACCTGCGAGAGTTGCTTGAACCGGCCTCCATGGAAGTACGTCAGGCGGTTGTCGTCCAAGCCCATCAGCCTGAGCCACGTTACATGGAGATCCCGAATCGGGTGGACCACGTCTACGGCCCGGTTGCCCACATCGTCCGTCGCTCCGACAATCGTCCCAGCTGGCACTCCGCCCCCGGCCATCACCACCGCCATTGCATCCGCATTGTGCCCGCGACCATTGGCATCCACGCCACCCCGACGGTTGTTGTCCGGCGTCCGCCCGAATTCCCCCGAACAGACCACCAGAGTCTCATCCAGCATCCCGCGCCGCTTCAGGTCCCGGACCAGCGACGCCATCGGCTTGTCAACGCTCAGAATCCGCGCCGAATGGTTGCGCTCGAGAAAATCGTGACTGTCCCAGCCGCCCGAAAAAATCTGCACGAATCGAACGCCCTGCTCAATCAATCGGCGCGCCAGCAGACACTGCCGCCCGAACGCACGGGTCTCGTCGCGGTTGAAACCGTATGCCTCCTTGGTTGCTTCCGACTCGCGGCTCAGATCAACGATTTCGGGCACCTCCGCCTGCATGCGGTAGGCGAGTTCATAGCTCTCCATCCGTGCTTCGAGTTCCGCGTGCGCCGGATGGATATCGGCATGGCGGCGATTCATCTCCGCCAGCAGGTCCAGACTGCGTCTTTGCTGGTCCCGGGTCTTCCATTCCGGCGGCTCAAGGTCTAGCAGCGGGGTGCCGGACGGACGCAGCAAGGTGCCCTGGTAATGGGCGGGCAGGAATCCGTTCGACCAGTTCCCTGCCCCTCCCTGTGGAAACGCCAGTTCGGTCATCACTACGTAGCCGGGCAGGTTCTGGTTCAGGCTCCCCAGCCCATACGTCATCCACGCACCGACACCAGGGTCAGCTCCCAGAGTGCTCCCTGTGTTGAGGTGGAACAGGGCATCCGGATGGTTCACGGACTGTGCCTGACAACCCCTGTAGATGCACAGCTCGTCCGCAACCTCTGCATCGGCAAGGTGCACAAACTGGTCGCACAACTCGATGCCGGATTTGCCAATCTTGCGGAAACCGAACGGACTCCCAACGTAGTAGGTCTTGGCGGTCAACTCGACCAGCACCTGATTGGGGTCCCGGGTCGACTCCGTCAAGTGCAGTTCCCGCAGCTTGGGCTTGGGGTCGAACGTGTCCATATGTCCCGGACCGCCCTCCAGGACGATGAAGATGCAGGCCTTGGCCTTGGCAGGCACCATCGGCTGCTTGGGCGCGAGCGGTCCCGTAGCGGCCGCAGCATCCCGGGCCAGCAAATCCGTCAACGCCAGCGTGCCGGCGGACGCGCCGAGACCGAAAAGCAATTCACGCCGCCCCAGCCGCTTCGAATCTCCTGGGTCGGCCACAGCAGGAAACCGCCTTGAGGGGGAATGACCATCAATAGACATAGGCAAACTCGTTGGCGTTCAGGATCAGCAGGCAAAGGTCGGCCAGGGCCCGGGTCTCCGCGCTGACCTCCCACGACCTTGTGTCGGACTCATACTTCTCGTACACCGGCAGCCACTCTTCGTACTCGAACGGGGCACCCGTGAACTCCTCGACCAGTGAACGAGTGATGCGGGTGGGGAATTCCACCGGCCGCGGAGGTCGCGATCGGTGATAGGCTTCCATCTCAGCAAAGTAGTCCGCCAACCTGTCCGCCATCTCCCGCTCCGGAAACCGCGAGAAAGCAAGCTGATAGGCCCTCCGGATCCGCTCGTCTGTGCTCCCTGCCTCGCGCTCAAGTCGCAACGCAAACGCTATCGAACGGTTGGTCAGATACGAGGAGTTCATCATCGTCAGCGCCTGTGGACTCACGGACGAGGAGTCGCGACGCTCACAGGAATCGTTCGGGCTCGGCTGGTTGAAGACCTCCATCAGTGGATCGGCCTGGCCCCGAACACGATAGGCGTAGATTGAGCGACGGTTGCGCTCAGGGGGGGTGGGGGATGGCTCGTAGGCCGGCGCAATCGAAAACTGGATCATCCGGGGCTGCAGTGCCACATCAAGATTGATTTCCGGCATGGCAGGAAGACCGCCGAATTCGGCATTCAATTCCCCTGAGAGCATCAAGGCCGAATCGCGCAACTCCTCGGCCGCGAGTCGCCGCGGCTCGAAGTAGGCCAGGAGCAGGTTCTGCGGATCCCGTTCACGTACCTGATCAATGTCGGGCCGGGCCGTCCCTTGTCGGTACAGGTTCGAGGTCATGATCATCCGGTGCAGGCGTTTCAGCGACCATCCGGTCTCCACGAAATCGTGGGCGAGCCAGTCAAGCAACTCGGGATGAGTCGGCTTGGCACCAAGTCCGCCCAGGTTGTTCGGCGTCGCCACCAGCCCACGTCCGAAATGGTACGCCCACACGCGATTCACGATGGATCGGGCGGCCAGGGGGTTGTCAGGATCCACGATCCACCGCGCCAGCGCCAGACGCCTCCCATCCAGGTCATCGGTCAAGGCGAATGGGTCGTCCCCTGTTCCATCTCCGGTCACCAGGGCAAGCGCACTGAGAACTCCTGGAGTCACTGGCTTGCCGGGAGCGTGGACCGATCCGCCCTCGAGAATCGTGGACTCCGGGCGCCAGTTCGGATCGGACGACGCCGGAATGCGAAGCTTGCGGCCGTTCCCAGGGATATAGTCGGGACCGTTGAATACAGACTGCGCAAGCGGCTCGTACCGCTCCAGACGTCTGGTCCAGATCCACTCGTCCTGTTGGCGAACCTTCAGCCTACCCTCGTCGGGAGGAGTCAGGCCGTAGTGGCGCGGCGGCTTCTTGTCGTCCGGAAGCGCCTTTCTCTGACCACTCGGTACATATTCCAGCCCGCGCTGCTGGAACCACTGGCGGGTGGCACTCTCGATCTTCGCTTCCAGATCCTCCTTGTGGCCGGTCGCGAAATCCCGCAACTTTTGAACATGCTCGCGGCCTTGCTCGAATCGCGCGAGATTCTCATGCGGCAGGAATCCGGCAGGCCGCTCGGCCATCTGGGTCGTGGCCAAGGCCGCATAGATACGGTAATAGTCCTGTGTCGGAACTGGATCAACCTTGTGGTCGTGACATTTCGCGCAACGCAGGGGCATTGACAGGAAGGCCTGCCCCACACTGTGTACAACATCGTCGAGGTAGGCCTGCCGGGCCATCTTCTTGGGTACCATCGCCGATCCCCAGGGGCCCATGCGGAGGAACCCGGTCGCGACGAGCATTTCGGGATCTCCTGGCTTCAACTCGTCACCTGCCAACTGCTCCATAACGAACTCGTTGTACGGCTTGTCCGCATTGAGCGACCGGACAACATAATCTCGATACCGCCAGGCGTTGGAACGCTCGTAGTCGTTGGAGTTCCCAGCTGTGTCGGCGTACCGCACCACGTCTAGCCAGTGCCGACCCCACTGTTCCCCGTAGTGCGGACTGGCAAGGAGACGGTCAATCAGCCGGTCCCACGCCCCGGCCCTCGTATCGGAAAGGAAGTTCTCTACCTGCTCCGGTGTGGGCGGCAGACCCGTAAGGTCGTACGATGCCCGGCGAATAGCATCGAGCCGCGCTGCCTTGGGTGCCGGGCCGAGCCCGGCACCGGCCAACCTCTCCAGATGGAACGAGTCGATCGGGTTCGGGGCACTGACTTCGGGCAACACCGGTCGGCGAACCGGCTGGAACGCCCAAATGTCCTGAGGCTTGTACAGCCGCTGGGTCCAGGCATCACTCTGTCCACCGCTGGTTGGCACTCGAACCCCGCGAGCACTCGTCGAAGGCCGGTGCTCCGCCTGAATCGCGGCAACCTCTTCGTTGCTGGGCCAGGGGGAGCCAGCCTCGATCCATTCCCGCAGAACTCCGATCTGCTCGGGGGTTAACCGGTCGTTCTCCTTGGGCGGCATCGCGAAATTGGGGTTCACGGCCTCAACGGCCAGCAGGATTCGGCTCTGCTTCGCATTACCCGGCACAACCCCAGGGGAGCCGGACTGGCCGCCGCGCAGCATCGACTCGCGACTTGTAAGGTCGAGGCCACCCATCACGACATCCGGGCTCTGCCCGTGACACGCCAGACACTTCGCCGCCAGCAAGGGCTTGACATCCAGAGCGAAGATCTGCCTGCCTGAACTAGCGGCCTCTTCGATCGAAGCGGCGCTGGCAGACACAACCAGCAACAGGACGAACACCGAACGGCACTCCCATAGCAGACTTGCCGATAGTGATCGTCGCATGGCCTTGTCCTCAAGCCAGCCTTGCGCAGCCCCGGGCAGAGCAGGGTTCCTGCCTCAATTCGGGCCGGCTGATTCTACAGTGGATTGTACCCTAAGGTGCAATTTACTGGATACCTGAGTGGCTCAACGAAGAGTGGGTAGACAGTGGTGGTCCGTCGCGAATTCGCAGTCGCCGTGTTCGTCGGGCGCGCCGGACGGGACGACCGCGGGGATCCGCCCTCCCGCCTCTCCCAGTTCGACCACCTGAGAATCGACGGTCCTCCAACGCATGCGTCCCATCCCCGGCATAGCTGTGATTTGCCCCACTGCGATCAACATCTCTCGAGTCGCCACATTGACCAACTCCCCTTCGGATAGTTCCGCATCGAGTCCAATCGAGCGGATGAACGCGAGTGGTGCACCGCACCGGTGGACCCTCTGCTCGACACCCGTGGGGCTGGGCAAGAAGGCTATGCTGGTCCGGCTCTCCGACAGACTCCACCGCAGTGTGGCGTAGCGGTCTTGCCGGTTGCCACTGCGCAAGCTCGGAGTCCAGCTGAATCACCCGCACAGGCTGTGGCCCGCCAACGGCTAGGCGCTTGCTGGCACTGTGGACACTCATCCACCCAAGTTGTTGATTCGAGGCGGCCGCATTCGTTCCGCCGCGACGCCCACCGAAGTTGGGGTCCTACGCAGGCGGGTAGGCGACCGCGCGTGCGCGCTGCCAGCCGAGGCACCAAATCGCGGAGGCAAACGTGCGCCGGTCGGCTCCGCCTCTCACAGACCGTACCCGCGATCATCGGTGCATTGGGTATCAATCGCTTTCCGAAGTCCGCACGGAGCGTTCGACCCGCTCCTCTGCGCACGCTGCTGCATGCCCGCGGAGATCACAAAACTGGTGGCAGATTCTGGCGAGAGCCTAGCGCTCGATCCGGCGGAAACGGTTGATCGGCACGAAAACGACGACCGGAGGAGCCACTCGACAGCCCATCCGCATGCTGCGACGCAGTCGCAAGCTATCATGAAGTGGAAGCTCTGTGCGCCCGTAGCTCAGCTGGATAGAGCGCTTGCCTCCGGAGCAAGAGGTCGCAGGTTCGAATCCTGCCGGGCGTACCACCCAACGCTTTCACATTCGCTGCAGCCGACCCACTGACAGCGGAGGGTCGAGACACTGGCACTGTCGGCGAGCTACCTTCGCGTCGGAAAACCGGAACGATGGTTCAGCGATTGTACTGGGGACTCGGCCCCCGGAGGCGCTGCCAAACGGCATCACATGCTTCGAGGACGTCATCTGGCAGAGGTCCCTGCAGTGACGCATCGAGGTTCGCTTCCATGTGCGAGAGTTTCGACGCACCCAGGATTACGCAGTCCGCTCCCGGCCGATGGCAGGCCCAGCGCAAAGCAAGGACCGCAAGGCTGACGCCAAGGCTGGCAGCGACTCCTTGGAGTTCTTCGACAGCCCGGAAGTACTCGGCGTGCCAGTATCTTTTGAGGTACATTGGGTTTCCGTCGAAGCGGGTTCCTGGTATCGGCCCCTCCCGCATCGTCTGCTTTCCACTCAACAGACCGCCCGCAAGGGGGTTGTAGCAGACGTTGGCAATCCGGTATCGAGTCGTGAAGGCGATGTATTCCTGCTCGATTCCCCGAGCGAGCACGTTGTACATCGGCTGTGCCACGCACGGGACCTGGAACCCGTGCTCCCGCGAGATTCCGGCGATCTCTGCCATTTCCCAGGCAGCGTAGTTTGAGGTTCCGATCCATCGAATCTTGCCTTCCCGCCGGATGGCGTCCATGGCCTCGAGAGTATCGGTAATCTCCACCGACCGGTCCGGCTGATGCAGGTAGTAGACGTCAATATAGTCGGTTCCGAGTCGTCGCAGACTGTCCTCTACGGCGCGTCGGACCGCGTCAGGGCCCAAGCCTCGATAGGAATCCGCGCCCGAACCCATGACGCCACGAACCTTGGTGGCCAACACGACATCGGACCGACGCGGCCCGAGAATCCGTCCGACGATCTCCTCCGAGAGACCTTGGTTGTAGACGTTCGCAGTGTCAAAGAAGTTGACGTCACGGTCGAGGGCAAAGTCGACGATGCGGGCGGAATCCCTCTCCGAGACCTGGGAACCGAACGTCATCGTACCCAGACAGACTCTTGAAACCTGAAGACCGGTACCCGCCAGTGTGGTGCTGCTCATAAGTTGCTCCTCGGGTTCATGAACCGCATTCACGATGCTCCTCTGCTTCCTGCCATTGAACCAGCTTGATCTCCGGTAAGGGGACCGGCTACGCGTGGAACGTCAAGTGCAAGCACAGTGACACCGCACACACGTTCGGGCTGATAGACCCTTCGGCACGGCCGCCAACGGAAACAGGCTGCCCCCATGCAGATGCAGTCCATCACGATCGGTACTCCCTGTCCTGGTAGCTCTCTGGCCCTGGTACCTTTACTGGCTCCGGCCCGTCTCGGCTCCCACCCCAAGGCCAAACGTGTTCCCAATTGGAGCAGCGCGGTCCCAACCGGCGTAGAACTCCTGCCCACATACACCTACCGCACCTACCGGCACGCCCAGTCCTTCCTATCGTAGGCCAGCAGGCAGAGCGCCTCATATCGTGGACCGGGCACACCCCCCTCTACGAACATTCGCTCAATGCCAGGCGGCAGATCCGGTCCGGGATGGGTCGTCCAAGGGCTTGCCGCCACCGAGCCGGCTGCGGAGAGGATCAATTTCCAAGCCTGCAACATCAACATACTGTGGAACTACGACGGTCTGTGAAACCCGGTCCGCCTCGATCTCGGGAAGGGGCACATCCATCGTGAAGGCCAGGAGTAAGGAGTACCCAATCTTCGACTTCGTCGCTACGCACACCGGCAACGGTCGACTGCTAGGCCGGCTGCGCGACAAGCAACCGGAGATCGTGACTCCCTCGACGACGAGGCAGTGTTGAGTGTCTGCGGCGAGGTGCTGACGGGCGGCCATGACGCGTGCGTGCAGCACGACTACTACAGGCCGGCTCAAGAGTCGGCGCGCGACGACCTGAGGGGCAACTGCGCCGGGACATGGACAAGGGCCGATCCCACAAGGGCCGACCGAATGCCATGAAGGGGTTACCGTCGAAGAAGCCGAACATCGAGATGCCGCTCAAGTGCTGCCAAGTGCCCGCGTGCGACGGATGGTCCCGGAGACCAGGGCATGGCTCCCGGGCGAGGCGACACCGCGGACTCCGGTGAAGCTCAACTTCATTGGTGGTTCGCCCCATGCGTTATGACCGGGGGGACATCGGCCTCGCTGCATCGTTACGAGCGCGGCCTTGGCTGAAGAATCACCCAGCTGGCGACCCGGAATCCGCAGTGCAACGGCGGACGCTGGGTCTGTGCAGCTAGATCTGAGCGTCGAGGGGGCTGACCGAAGCTCCCCGTTGATGCAAGGCGTGGATCTGGCAGCGCTCGTCGAATTGCAGATGGCGGAACGTCCGAGGCATTGCGGTTTCTCCCATACGATAGGCCACTCTGGAACTTAGCGCCCCGCCGGCTGTTGCAATTCGATGTGCAATGGGTGCCCTCAACCAGCTTCACTGCAGTCACAATCGCCCTCACACGATAACAGGAAACTCTGGCTTCTCGGGTCGGTTGGGCTCCACCTTTCAGGATTGTTGATTGGCTCAATTGCGTTCCAGGGTTGTTGCCCTCTTCTGCCTTGACGTAGTCCTAGACCACATGAACAGTCCCGAAAGCCCCGCTACGGCGGCCACCATCGTGCTCATACCGTAGAGTGGTTTGCCCATTGCGATCAGAATCCCTGCGGTCAGAAACGAACACACCGCGATGGTGAATCCGAAAATCTGGCCGCGCCTCTCGAGTCTGGAGTTCTGTCGCAGTTTCTGGCGCTCCATTTCTTGCCGGCGTTGGGTCTCTTTCTCGGCCATCGTAACGATACGGTCGGCCAGTCCAGGCAAAGCCTGATCGCAGCTCGCCAGCACCTGTGGGGGTGGAATCGGTCCAGAAAAGTACCTCATGGCGGATACAACCGCCGAGGCCTCGCCACCAGGCCGCCCCACCGGCCAAGCCGATGCATCCTCGGTGCGCTGCAGGTCGGACGGAGTGGAATCCCCGCCGGAGGAGTGGCTCTCGCTCATGAAGGGCCCGGGGAACGCAACACCCTATCCATCGCGCGCCTCAAATCGTTACCGACAGCCATCCAGTCTGCCGCGATCGGGTCCGGATCTTCGACCTCCGGCTCGTCGCGATGTCGGAGAATGCCGATCGCCTGGGCCATGCCGCGAAGAAAGGGGTGCATCTCAGTCGCTTCCGCGTTTCTTGCATCGCGCACTGCATAGGGAGGAATCTGTCCATTCACGGCCATGTCCGGATAACGCTGGTAGATGCCACCAAGTAGGGACCAGAATGACTTGGAGAGCACCCATTCCGCAGCCGCCCGAATGAACTTGGCTGCATGCCTCGGCATCCCGACCGCCCCCTTCTGGCCCAGCACGAAACCGCTGCCGCTAGTCTGGCACTCCCAGTATGGCCCGGTTTCATCGATCAACACGCTGCCCGCTGCAGCCAAGCTCTCGACTGTTGCTAGTACGGCCCCATCGTAAGGCCCGTACGGATGCGGTTCGAAATCAAAATATGGTCCCCCAATATCTGCCGCCACCTCGCGGTCAATCAGAAGCAGGAGGTTCATTAGTTGGACGGCATGATACCGGGAGCCCTGACCACCGGCTGTCATGGCCGCCAGCACCAAGCTAGAACGATCAACTGAGATTCTCGAACTCATCACGACTACCGCCCAGCCAACACGAACATAGCTTCATTATCGTAGGGAACTCCATCGGCCGGCACACCGAACTACCGTCGGCGCCGTGTCGCGACCGGGCTCCGGTAGGTGCCTGTGGATGTGAGACAATTGGCGCACTGCCGGGTGGGGTTACCGGTATCGTCGCGCAAGCGTCCTATCGTCAATAACCTACACAGCCGCCAAGGTCGATGCATGTGCTTGGCGAGCGTTCCCGACTGGCCCATGTTCTGCCCGGAGTTCAAGCGAACCGAAGAACTCCGGCACTGCACAGCTCCTCAGGCGAGCGCCAGGAACGTGTCAGGTCAACATCCGAACCTCACTGATCTCACACGGCGTGAGGCACTCACAGCGCGCGGAGCTACGCTTGGAAACCTGGCTGCCTACACGAACTTTGCGCGAGATGCAGAGTGCGTGCTGACTTCTCGCCAGATCGACGGCCCCTATCACATTCCAGACATGGCGGAACGTCGCGATGTCCGTTCGGGCAGGCAGGGTGTCGACCTCCTTCTGCGCCTGAAAGTCGTCGATGGGGTTCGGTGTGAGGCGATCGCCAGTGTCAGCAAACCAATTTGGTCGTGCGATGCCCTCGGAAACTAGAGCGGTCACCCGGATGTTGATCCGGACGTTCCGCCCAGCTTGGGGGATAAGGGACGCGGATTAGGGCATGATCCGGGCGCTCCTGCGGCCAGGCGGGGCAGACCCGGCGCACTGCGGGGACGCGGACATCGCGAGCCCACTGGGTCACAATGGTTCTTGCGCGGCTAGCAGACCGCCAATGCCGAGGGCGAGGTGGGGTTTCTGACCATTGATCCGGGTTGGTACAACCCGCGCGCTGTGCACGTCCACTTGAATGTGTATCTGGGAGGGACGGAACTGCTCACCCCGCAACTCTACTTCCCGGGCGACTTGACAGACGCGATCCATCGAGCGGAAGCATGCTCGCCACGCTTTCCAACGACGATTCCAAACTCCAGGGATCGCGTCAAGTACTGGTGACTGGGAGGCAATGAGCCGACTGGCGTGTTTCCTACGATGACGATCCAGGGGAAGACAGGGTGTTCCCACGCTGAGATTCTCTAGTTTCTTGCCGTTGTGGCTGATTAGATTTGCGGAGGGCACCGGCTTTTTCCGACCAAATTCTGTCCGCAACGCTTCGTCGGGTGGCTCTACCCGCCCCCAAACTCGCCCTATGGACCCACTCGCCTTCCTCATCGATCGCAGAGGCCCCAGCGTGGGAAAGTCCTGGGGGAAGACGCAGATTGGTACGATCACAATCGGAGTTCGGCGGCAACTGCCCAGGTACTCTGGATGCCGGACAACGATCAGCAGGTGGACCGGCACTTAACTCTTGGGCGGAGAAGCCGTAGCATGAGGCACTTTCTCTGGACGTCTAGACCGTGGCGATCCAGCCGCAGCTTCAGGATCCGCCGGAGCCGAGGCCGGCCTATGCAGAGGGAGCGCACCGAGAGCAAGTCACGTCTGGTACATCGGGAGGCGGAGAACACTCGTCTGCAAGTCGAAATCCCCGATTGCAGACTAAGGACGCCCGGTGACAGGAGTAGCGAGAGCAGTTGACGCAGCAGTAGCAGGCCCTGCAGGAGGAGTGCAGCAGTTGTGGCGGAGGTTGGGCCTCACCAGCAGCAACAGCGGGAAACTCCCGTCGAGCGATGGGCCGGCGCAGCGGTGTCCAGCCCGGGCACGCGGGCACGACGCTGCGCCAGACCGGGTCCAGGTGCCCTGGCGGCGGCTCGCGGTCGCAGCGGTCTCCTTACAGAACTCCCAGTGCCTGCCGGAGGAACAGTTGACGGAACTCTTGCCGGACCTCTTCGGAGTGACATTGTGCCTAGGCATGCTGGCCAACATGCGCCGACTGGCACTGTGGTGTCGAGCGGGTCGTCGAGCAATGGGTGGGTTGCTCCGGAGTGAGGCACTTGGACGAGACCGGCTTGCGGGTGGGTGGACGGGGACAGTGGCTGCTTGGACTGAGCACGCCGCAATTGACCTAGTACTGAACCAACGGTCAGCGGAGAAATGTGTTGCCGGGACTGCGAGGGATCTTGATGCACCATCATTGGCCTCCCTACTCTGAGGTGCCGGAGGTGCTGTACGCCATGCGGAAAACCTATCATTGGCGCGAGTTTGAGATCGGTGAAGATCGATGGGGAAGCCTGGGGCAGGCGGTTGCAGCGTGTGCTGCGGCTGGCCAAACCTGAACCCGTCGTCTCGGCCCTTCGACTGATCTAGGACACGTTTCTTCTGATCTTCTGGATTTCAACCAGCACTACGTCGCCGAGGACTGGCTAGGCTGCTGCTGGCTCGACGTCATCCCCGCCTGGGTCCGAAGACCGATCCTGAGCGAGCAGGTCCCGGTATCAGCCTAGTTGCGGTGGCGTGAGGTACCTTATGTGCGATACTACGATTCGAAAGTTGGCGCGATCAAGGAAGCAGGAGGTGAGAAGAAATTGTGAAGACACGCAACTTGTTCATCAGCCATTCGTGGAGCTACCCTGAACAGTATGATCGACTCGTTCGCTTGCTGAACGCGAGACCTTACTTCAGGTTCAGGAATTATTCGGTTCCTCGGAATAATCCGATTCACAATACTGGAACGGACGACAAGCTGCGTGAGGCCATTCGCAAACAGATGGGGCCTTGTAGCTTAGTTCTCATTCTGGCGGGAGTTTATGCCACCTACAGCAAGTGGATAGACAAGGAAATCGATCTCGCTAAGAGCGGATTCAGTAAACGGAAACCAATCGTCGCCATCGAGCCGCGGGGAACCGAGAGAACCTCGGCGATTGTCAAGGAATCAGCTGACCGAGTCGTCAAGTGGAATACCGAGAGCATCGTAGCCACGATCAGAGACCTTTCATGACAACAGACCCAAGCAAGACAGACCCGAGCAAAGACGAGTTACTGCAGATCTACAGGCTCCACGCCGAGCTCGCAGATCGCGTGAGCCAGCGACGCGAAGGTGCTAACCGACTGTACGTAAGTTTGCTCGTAGGGCTAATGGTGTTCCTAACCGTGCTCATGCGCCATAACGCCGGCGACATTCCTGTCAAGTCCGTGTTCGGAGCCGTCGGTTCCCTTGGTGCGTTGCTGTCAGTCTCCTGGTACATCGTCATTCGGTCGTACCGACAACTCAACACCGGCAAATTCAAGGCTTTACAAGAATTGGAAAAGGAACTGGCCTACGAGTTCTTCACCCGCGAATGGGAGTTGCTAGGCGAAGGTGAAGACCGGCGAAGCTACTGGAAGCTGACGGTTGTAGAAACTAGTTTGCCGTTGATCTTCTTCCTGCTGTTTCTCGTCCTCGTAGCCTTGGTGTTTCTCCCCGGCCCCCCAGTACCGTTGCCCTAAGAGCATTTGAGCGACATTAGGACCATCGAGGATGTGCCATGGCTCGCAAACAAGCCTTGCTCCCGGGGGCAAGGCTATCCGACAATCTCAGTGTGGGCGTCATCGCCAACGTGTTCTCGGTGTAGGCTGGGCAGCCAGCTTTGCGCCAGGGCAGTCGGTGTAGTCGGCGTCGAAGGGAGTTGCCGGCGGAAACGATGATGCATTGCGTGATCACGCAGGGGCTGTTCCGGTACGTGTCGATACAAGAGGTACCGCCGTACCGCGGATGGCAGGGTTGAGGATGCCATCGGTCGCTAGGCGCTGCCAATTGTTTGGAACCTCGCAGAGGTTCCGACATCGTCGAAAGTCACAGGCAACTTCCTCCGTGGCCTTCACTTGTTCGCTAAGGTGATCAACGCTTGGCCGTAGTGCTCGTCGGGTCAGATACCGTCAGACCCTCCACCAGACCAGAACGCCGAAGCCCGGTCCACCAACCCACTGCACTACGACGTGATTCCCTGTCCCGTCGTCAAGAATACGGGCGGATTGCAGAGCGACCGAGGCGGCTACCGGCGCACGGGATTCACGAACGCTCCGTTCGCCGCAACATCCCAGACAGCGACCCGGGCCCACTGCCAGCCGGGTGCCCGCAAGCTCCAACTGTAAGAACCTGCATGAAACTGTCCGGTGTCGGACAGGTCGATCAAGTGGCGGTGACTACCGCTCCCGTCTCCCCAGACGACTTCAGCAAAGCGCAGCGGAAACGTGCTCCGAACTCCGAGCTGGACGTCAATCTGCTCCCGGCCACCCGAAATTTCCCAGAACGGCAACAGCACCTCGCCGGTCGTAACGAAGAAGTCCCCACGACGCATGGGCTCCAGCAACTGGCCGTAGTTCTCGAAGCCGGGCAATGAGTCCGCCTTGATGTAGTTGACGTTCATATGGGCGTAGACCTCGTGCGTATGGTCGAACTGAAAAACGTCGACTTCTCCGAGCAGTCGCTTGTCCATCCCCCAGTTGTGCATGTCGTCGACGAGCCGGAGAGCCCGCTCGCCAAGCCGGGGCGACGACAGGTCGGCGGGCATGGCTTTCCATCCGGCCCCGAAGTAGCGCTGGTCGCGAAAGTGCTCCGTGTTCCGGATCGCATCGGGAAATCCGGTAGAGCCCTTTGTGCGGGCATGGGTCTGATACATCCAGCCGTTCTCGCGTCGCACCAGATCCAGTAGTTCCGATGCGCCCGCCGTGCTGTAGACGGTCCCGTATCGCTCGTGCTGCGAGACGAAGGATCCACCCTCCGGCCGGTTCATCCACCAGTACACCGGTTCCGGAAACACCAGAGCCCAGTGCCCTCCGAAGTGAACGTTGGCCTCCTCGGACGGAATGAGCAGGAAATTCTCGCCGGACTGCCTCCTGCACGCCTCGAAGAACCGGTCGAGTTCCTCCAATCGCCGCTCGGTCAGGTCGCGCGGATGACCGTCACCGTGGAAGTCCATGATGATTACCGCATCAACGCCCATTGCCTGCAACACCGGCTTGAAGGGGGGCGTCCAGTCCATACCCTTCTCGACAGCCTGAACGGTGTAGGCCAAGTGAAAATGGGAGGCCAGTGTCCGAAATCCATCCAGTTCGGGAAACGCGTCCCGATTCGTGTAGGCCAGAACATCCTCCAGCACGGAGGTTGGTTCTCCATCCCCGAGCAGCAGGAATAGCGACATGTGCTGCTGGCTGCCCGGTGGTGCGTTGGCCCAGGGATAGAACCGCCAGTTCGTGTCCCTTACCTGCCGAACACCGAGCGAGACGCGGCCGCGCCAGGACCGATGCCAGTTCTGGGAAACGTTGGACGTGAAGTCTCGCGGGAAGAAATACTGGTGCGGTGCCGGAAAGGCTGCAATGCTGCCTTCGCCCGCACTCGTCGCGAGGGCCCTGTATCGCACCTTGAAGGGAACACGCTCCGGCTGCAGGCCGTTGGCAGTCTCCAACTGCAGCTGCCCGTCCGTGTCGTAGTACGCTACGGGCGTCGCCATGTTTCGGCCGGTCTGGAGCTGTTCCGGTGCCGAGAATTCGACGCCGGCGTCGTACAGGTAGGCGACATTCGGTTCAGCCGTAGCCGCGACCACCTGCTGCTGGACAAGCCGCGAACCGGCAAAGAACGTGTAGACAAGAGTCCCGGTGAAGGGGCCCGCAGTGAAGGTCTCGCAGTGAATTCGGAGGCGTTCGCCAGTGGATTCGACTCGAATCCGGTCGAGGGCAAGCCTCCCGCTGAAGGCCGAGGTTCCGTCCGGATGGTCGGGAGGATAGTCGAAGAATGCGTTCCAGCCCTTGCGCCGGATGCCCGTCTCGACAGTCAGGAACGGGCGCATGTCGCGCAGCACGGGCTTACCGTCGACGGTGACGGATCCGACAAGAGGCTTGGCTGGGTCACGCATGACCGTGGCAAGCCACTCCCGATTCGCCTCGTCCCGCCACTTCACGGTGATTGTCGAATCTTCGACTTCGGCAATGACGGCACCCGGGCGGAGCCCGCTCGAATCGACGGGTACGTCCGTACGGGCGATGGCGGCACAGCCGATGGTCACCAGCACAGGCAGGAGCGAGCGAATGGTCATGACGCCCATAGTAGTCCGGGCTGCTCGTCACCCGGAATCGCAGGGCGTATCGGAACCGCTGATCGAGGCCCTCGACGCCCCGGTTCGATGCAACCCGACAGGGCTTCAGCAAGACCGCTCGGGCGAACCCTACGCGGCAGGGTGCTTCCCCATAGCTCCCCGGAACAGTGCTGACGGCAGGGACGTCCTGGCAAAGGACCGACTTCACCCGTTCTGACGACTCATTGCCGATCCGTGCGGACTCGGCCGCCTGTGAACGGCTCCCCAAGGCCGGCCAAATCGGAGCGGAACGCAGCAGTTCGAGCGGCAAACCGGACGGAAAGTTGGTTTCCGGCAGTTCCGGCCCCGTCTCCGCTTGATCGAACTGACTGATTCTTCTAAACTGCTAACGGCAGATGACAAGCTTGATGTTTATTGCGGCTGCGACCGTACCGCTACTAACCTGTGCGGCAGGCATGCTCCCCGCCACTGTCGCGCCGGACTTCTCGGCAGAGGTCGCTCCCATCTTGGAGCAGCAATGCTACCAGTGCCACGGTACCAAGCAGCAGATGTCCGGCTTGCGCGTGGACAGCCGGGAGTCTCTCCTCCGGGGAGGGACGAAGGGCCCCGCAGTCAAGCCCGGCGATTCCGGGGGAAGCCTTCTCTTCCAGCACATCTCGGGACAAGCCGAGCCACGCATGCCGTTTGGGGCCGCGCTCACATCGGACCAGATCCGGGCACTGCAGCGCTGGATCGACGCCGGTGCCGAGTGGCCGAGTGCCGCCGGCCGGGAAGACGAGAAAATTTGGTGGGCATTCAGAAACCCGGTTCGCCATCCGCCGCCAGAAACCGAAGCTCACCCCATCGATGCGTTTCTCGCGGTACCCCTCGCAGCCAAGGGTCTGAAGCGAGCTCCCCGGACCGACCCGAGAGCCCTGGTTCGCCGGGCCTACCTAGACCTGATCGGACTGCTGCCGCCAGTCGAGGTCGTCGACACCTTCGAGAGAGAGCCTTCGCAGGAAGCGTTCGCTCGTCTGGTGGAACGTTTGCTGGACTCCCCGCGATACGGCGAGCGCTGGGGGCGGCATTGGCTTGACGTCGTCCGCTATGCGGATTCTTCCGGCTACGAACAAGACTATGATCAGCCCTACGCCTGGCGATACCGCGACTACGTGATCAAGTCGTTCAACGACGACAAGCCCTATGACCGTTTCGTCAAGGAGCAGTTGGCCGGAGACGAACTCAAGGACGAGAGCTTCGAGACCCTGACCGCCACTGGAATGCTCCGGGTCGGCCCACGGGTCCTGTTCCGGGAAAAGGATAACCCGCAATACCGATACACCTACCTGGACGACATGATCGCCACCACGGGCCGGGTATTCCTGGGTCTGACCGTGGACTGCGCCCGCTGCCACGACCACAAGTTCGACGCGATCTCCCAGTTGGACTACTACCGCATGATGGCAGTGTTCTTCCCCTACATTCGCTACGACTTTCCGCTGGCGGACGACGAGACGGTGGCTCGGCACGCGGCTGCGACCGCGGCGGTGCATGCGCGGACAGCGCCGCTTCGAAAAGAGATCGGGAAGATCGAGGCCCCCTACAGGCAAGCTGCCCGGGAGCGGACGCAGGCGAAGTTCCCGGAGGAAATCCAGCGGGCCCTGCGAACACCGGATGGGGAAAGGACTCCCGGACAAAGATTGCTGGCGGCCCAAGTCCGCTCGGTCGGCGGCGGTAACTTCGATGACCTGATCTCGGCCGAGGACGCCGCACGCATCAGCGACCTGAAGAGCCGGATCGGGAAGATCGAGTCCGAGTTGCCGGAACCGTTGCCGATGGCGATGGGGGTCCGCGACGGGGACTATCGATTCGCGCCGAACGGAAGGGGGGACGAAGTCCAGCCGGGAAAGGGTGACCGGGAGGACTTCAGCGGCGTCGAGGGGACGTGGTTGCCGACAGCGAACTACACCCCACCAACAGCCTACTTCCTCCCCAACGCCGACTACCGCAACAAGGGCCCAGCCGTCGAACCGGGCCTGATCGAGGTGCTGGACCGTGGGCAGCCGTTCACGCCCAAGCCGCCTCAGCACCGAGTCTCGACGGGGCGTCGCCTCGCGCTGGCCGAGTGGATCGCTTCTCCGGAGAACCCGTTGACGGCCAGGGTGATGGCCAATCGGATTTGGATGCATCACTTCGGTCAGGGCATCGTCTACACCGCGAGCAATTTCGGAAGCATGGGTACCTTTCCGAGCAACCCCAAACTGCTCGACTGGCTGGCGACCGAGTTTGTCCGGAAGGGCTGGAGCGTAAAGGCCATGCATCGGCTGATCATGACGTCGGAAAGCTACCAGATGGCCTCGTCCAACCCGGACCCCGAGACCGCTAGGGCGGATCCCGAGAACAAGCTGCTATGGCGGTTTCAGCAGAGGCGTCTCGAAGGTGAAGTGATCCGGGACATCATCCTGCAAGCTGCCGGCAACCTGAATCTCCAAGCTGGCGGACCCGGTTTCTTCCCGCCCATTCCCGACGAGGTGCGGGAATCGTTCCCGAAGGGCAAGTGGACTGCGGGGCCGCCCGGGCCGGAGAACTGGAGGCGAAGCGTCTACACCTACGCCAAGCGCGGGCTTAGGTACCCGTTCCTCGAAGTGTTTGACCTGCCGAACATGAACGTTAGCTGCGAGCGCCGGACGACGACGACAGTGCCCACCCAGGCCCTGACACTTCTCAACAATCGATTCACCCTCGAGCAGGCGCGGTACTTCGCCAAGCAGGTAGCGGGCTTGGCGGACGATGGCGAGACGCGGATCCGCGAGGCCTACCGGATCGCGCTGAGCCGGCCCCCTACCCAGAGGGAACTCGACGCGAACATGGATTTCCTGCGGGAGCAGGAGAGATATCACCGAGGAGACACCATGGCTGCACTTACGGATCTCTGCGACGTGATCCTCAACCTGAACGAGTTTCTCTATGTCGGCTGACCGGAGCTTTGTTTCTCGCCGGGACTTCCTCTTCCGGGCCGGGGAGGGAATCAGCGGTATCGCCTTGGCGAACATCCTCCAGCAGGACGGCCTGCTGGCCGCAGACTACTCCTGCGACACGCAGGGGATCGAATCGCCAACCGCACCCCGGAAACCGCACTTTGCCCCCAGGGCGAAGGCGGTGATTTCGCTCTTCATGAGTGGCGGCGTGAGCCATGTCGACACCTTCGACTACAAGCCGATGCTGGAGAAGCACCACGGCGAGCCACTGACAGGCAGGGGACCCGTCCGTGTGCGCCAGGGTTTCCCCGGCCCGCTGATGCGCAGCCCGTTCAGGTTCGAGCGGCGCGGTGAGTGCGGCAAGCCGGTCTCCGAACTCTTCCCGCACGTCGGTGCCCTTGTGGACGACCTGGCGTTCATCCATTCCTGCCACGGCCGGTCCAACGATCACGTTCTGGCGCACTATGAATGGAACACGGGATCGGTCCTCATGGGTCATCCCAGCGTCGGCAGCTGGGTTACCTACGGACTGGGCTCCGAGAACCAGAGCCTGCCGGGATTCGTTGTGGTCTACGACCACCGGGGCGGCCCGTTTTCCGGACCGGCGAACTGGAGCAGCGGTTATCTGCCCGCCACCTACCAGGGAACCGTCTTCCGGTCCCAGGGCGATCCGATTCTCGACCTGAGGCCTCCAGACGACATGCTGGCACCCGCACAGCAGCGGGCGCGGCTGGATCACCTGATGAAGCTCAACGAAGAGCACGCGAAACGCTACCCGGGGGCTTCCGAGCTCGCGGCCCGCATCGCCTCCTACGAATTGGCCTACCGAATGCAGGGGTGCGCCCCCGAAGCCGTGGACATCTCCCAGGAACCGGAGGAAACCAGGAGACTCTACGGCATGGACGACCCCGTCACGGAGCCCTTCGGCCGCCAGTGCCTGCTCGCACGGAGGCTTGTCCAGCGAGGCGTGCGATTCGTGCAACTCTACAGTGGGGCTCTCCGCCAGCAGAACATTGACACCTGGGATGCCCATAGCAACCTGATCGAGAACCACACACTCCACGCTGGAGAGGTCGACCGGCCCATTGCGGGCCTCCTGACAGACCTGAAGCGAACAGGCATGCTGGACGAGACCCTGGTCGTCTGGCATTCCGAGTTCGGTCGGATGCCGATCTCCCAGCGTGGACTGGGACGGGACCACAACCCGCATGCGATGACAGCCTGGATGGCTGGTGCCGGGATCCGCGGTGGCCAGTCCATCGGGGCCACCGACGAGTTCGGCTACAAGGCGGAAGAGCAGACCCTCACTTACCACGACCTGCATGCAACGATGCTCCACCTGCTGGGCATGAACCACGAACACCTGACCTATTTCTTCAACGGTCGCCACATGCGCCTGACCGATGTACATGGCGAACCGATTCCACAGTTGATCAGCTAGCGAGCAGATCACCGCTGCGAGTCGCTTGGCGACGAGCGCGGGCATCCGGCCGGAATCGCTCCATGCAGCCCGTGCCGTCTCGGCGGGTCCCATCTCATTCAGTCAGGGG
Source organism: Bryobacterales bacterium (assembly GCA_965205085.1). GTDB lineage: Bacteria > Acidobacteriota > Terriglobia > Bryobacterales > UBA6623 > VXMF01. The sequence continues at coordinate 1,697,619 of OZ242039.1, forward strand.
TTCCAGCGGCTGTGCAGCGGACATTAGCCTACGATGGAAGAGTTGCGGGCGCGTAGCTCAGTTGGATAGAGCATCTGCCTTCTAAGCAGAGGGTCCCAGGTTCGAGTCCTGGCGCGCCTGCCACGAGGTAGCGGCGAGGCGACACGGAATCCTCGACAGGGACCGGGGCGATTCCCGGCCCGGCACGATGCAGGAACAGGCGGCAACTGACGCCGGATGGCGCTGCCAGATGCAAGAATGGCTCCATGCGCTTCGTGGTCGCCCATTTCATCAGTCTGCTGTTGGTGGCGGGACTTCATGCCCGACCCCACATCGTCGTCTTCCTCACGGACGATCTCGGTGGAGACGACACTAGCGTTTACGGATCGAAGGATGTAAGCACTCCCAACATCGAGCGGCTCGCGGCGATGGGAATGACCTTCGACAGCGCGTTCGTCGCATCGCCGGCCTGCGCCCCGAGCCGGGCAGCGCTGCTGACGGGCCTGATGCCCGCCCGCAATGGTGCCGAAGCGAACCACACGTACCCGACCCGGACGGTTCCGTACCTGACGACCATCTTCAGGGACCTGGACTACGAAATCGCCGCCTTCGGCAAGGTTGCGCACGGCAACGACAAGCCCGAGTACGGGTTCCATCACTACTCGCAACCGAGAGTTGGTCTCGCTGCCAACGTCGCCAGGTACTTCGAGCAGAGGAGCTCCGACAGGCCGCTGCTACTGCTGGTCGGTGACCGCAGGCCACATGTCCCATGGACGAAGCAGAGCGTTTACCAGCCGCACGAAATCTCCCTGCCTCCGTATTTCATTGATACCCCCGAGACGAGGCTGCACCGCGCCCGATACCTTTCCGATATCACTGGGCTCGATACGGAAATCGGCAAGGTGATGGCGTTGGCAAGTGCCCGGCTCGGTGAGGACGTGGCGTACGTGTTTACGAGCGACCACGGCGGGCAGTGGCCGTTCGGGAAATGGAATCTCTACGATGCAGGGATTCGTGTGCCGTTGATCATTGCGTGGAAGGGCCGGATTCTCGCAGGTCAGCGAACCAGTGCGATGGTGAGTTGGGTGGACGTGCTGCCCACCCTGATCGATCTGGCAGGTGGGACCGTTCCGGACCACATCGATGGTCGATCGTTCGCCGAAGTGCTCCTGGGTCGTGAGTCGAGCCACCGGGAACTTATCTTCACCACTCACAGCGGTGACGGTGTGTTCAACGTGTATCCGATCCGAAGCGTCCGTACCCGCAGGTACAAATACATTCTGAACCTCCTCCCGGACCACATCCACACCAACCATTCCGACATTCTCCGCAAGGACGGCGCCGGTGCCTACTGGGACTCGTGGGACAAAGCCGCGGAGTCCGATCCAAGGGCAGCCGAGATCACCGGGAACTACTTCGAACGGCCCCGAGAGGAACTCTACGATCTCTCGCGGGACCGACTCGAACAGGTCAACTTGGCGGAGGATTCCAAGTACTCCGACCTGATCGAGGCGCTGGGAGCCGTTCTGGAGGATTGGATGGAAGAGCAAGGCGACCGGCGCACAGTATTCAACGAGCCGTACCCCGCATCAGGACCCAGACCCGACGCAGAGGCCGTCGGCAGGTAGCAAGGCTAGGATGGCGCCCCTGACGCAACGAATCTTCACTCGCACCTCAGTGATCGAGGGGTCTGCGCCTCGCCACTGTACACCGCCAGAAGTTCATTCTGCCGATTGCACAAGCAAGCGCAACAGCGGGCGGATGGGGCCTAAGGTCCTGATTGGCCGGGCCGAAAGACACCCGACCGGCAAGGTCCTCAATCACTGCTTGCAGATGTCATCAAGGGATGTCCAAGCGTGTCGCCGTTGGCCTCGAAACCGTCGCGGTCGACATCCACGAAGATTGGATTCGTGTAGGCGACCGGATGCATCTTGCCATACGGATTGAGGCCCCATCCCTTCTCGATTGTCGATCCCTCCCCGATGGCGACCACGATCAAGTGGGCATCCTGTTGCAGCGTGACCCGGACTGTCTCGTCGAAGTTCACGACCCCGTCCCGGAACAGGCCCGGCTGGTCGTTCCGCCGGAAATCGAGTTGTGGCGGCTGGCGGCCGTTGACCAGAACCTGCACCCGGTCGACCTCCAGCCAGTTGGGCGTCTGGACGCGAATCTTGAGATCGAGGTAGCCCTCGCTGATCACAGTGGACCCGATCGGCAGTCCGTCGGCCGTGGCCACCTCAAGGAACGGACCGTTGGTAATCATCATCCGGCCTGCCTTGGAGTTGCGAACGATCTCCTCGTGATCGATTTCGGCCGGAGCGTCGGTCGAACTCGGAACGTAGGTTCTCCACCCCCCGACGCCGTTGCCGAAGATCCGGTGGGCGTCGCTGACCGCGACGCACCAGACACGCCGGCCTTGATTCAGGAGCTGAAGCCAACCGAATGTGCGATTCGGTCCCGTCTGGGTGCGATAGTTGGGATCCAGGTTGAGTATCTCGGCACTCCAAACCTCCGCCGCGTCGATCAGGCTCTCGAAACCGACGAAACCGCCGTCCTCAACACCATCGCGGTTCCTGTCGAAGAACACCCCGCCGACGTCCGGGTGATTCGCCTGCACCCAGCGGTCCGGGCCGCCGCCGAACAGGCCGATCCGACTTCGGGCGTTCGGCCCCGGATCCACTCGGGACCCTCCCGCCAGGGTCGGAGTTACCCAGTTCCTCAGGGTGATGGCATTGATGCGGGGGTCGAAGTGCCACAGGGGTGCCCCACCGTCCTGCACGAGGGGATCGGGCTCGATCGGGAAGGAGTTGAAGTGTTGTCCACTGCCGGTCAATTCAATCCCGGGCACGGTCTTGAGCCGGTCCGAAAGCCCGAGCGCCTCAATCTGCGGGGTCCAATCGAAGAGGCGCTGGTGCTCCGTAGTGGGCGCAAACTCGATGTGTTCGGCGGCGAAGTTGATGATTCGGTCCCTCGTGCTGCAGTAGTTGTCCCCGCTCGGAGTCGAATGGGCGTGGTAGTCCGTGCTCACCCATCCGGCGGTCTCCACTGTGCGCTTCATCACCACTTCCACTTCCCTGGTCTCGCTCTTGGCGATGTCGACACGGCTCTCGACCAGATCGTATTCCGGGCCCAACGAGACTCGAAGCAGGTAGCTGCCGGGAGGCACCTGCTGGTCCGCCACACCATCATGGGTCTGGTACTGGTGATTCCCCCCGTGAACCCGGTAATCCGTTCCGAAGTTCGGTGTGGACGTTCCGTTGATTCCTATGAACTGAATCTTGCCCGGTGACGGACGCCCTTCCTCATCCCGGATTCGAACCTTGACGAGAGCAGCCTCCGGAACCACCCAGTCGAGGCGGGTCTCCCGGCCCGCAAGCACCTCGATGTCCTTCTCGACCAGGTCGCGTCCGATGTCCTCGAAGCGGACCCGGTAGTTCCCACTCGGCAAACGGAACCCCACACGGCCGTCGGAGTCCGGGTACTGGGCCACCGATTCACCGTGGATCGACACCCGTACGGAACCGTGAACCGCCGGATTCCCCCCAGCGTCCCTTACGGTGCCCACAACGTTGCCGGTAGGCCCCTCTTCGGCTGCGAGCACCCCGTAGGCGGCCAAGGGCGAGTCGCCGACGGCAATGCGGATGGCGAACGTCCTTTCCTGGCCCGGCTCCAGATTGGCCTCTCGCGGCAGGGGCGTGCCGTCCACGGACGCGAGGGCATACGCCCGCTTGTCGAAGGGATCGACACTGTCGCCGACCCGGATGTCACCGATTTGCTGCTCGTTCTCCAGTCCCTTCCATACCGGAGCCGGGGCAATCGATACCGATGAACCGGAGTGGTTGCGGTAGGTCGATGTAACCAACACGTACTGCCATCCGGGCTCCAGCCTGTACTCATGGCGGGTGTAGATGCCCCCTCCCAATTCAGCCGTTCGGACGGCCTCGACGATCCCCGCGCCGTCCGCCTCATCCGAAACAACCCTGACGAAAGACAGGTCGCCGGATTCCCCTCCCGGACGCAGGACGGTCAACTGGTCATTTCCCGCCCCGCGCAGATCGAGATCGTACAAACTGCCTTGGAGCACAGATGCGTAGTCCGTGGTCATGTTGGCACGCCGGAACGGCTGCGCTCCCGACACGAGTGCGTGAATCCTGTCGTTCCTCAGGACAAAGTCGCCAGGCAACCCGTCAGCCTCCTTGCCGGTGGGCAGTTCGTGGATCCGTTCAGGGCTAACCTCGAACGCTTCCGCACGGTCCCGCTGGGCGCTCAAGCCCCAGACCAGGAGTGAAAGGAACACGGAGGCGAATAGCAGTCTGATTCTCATGGAGTCCGGCAGGGCCAGCCTGCAGACACCCATTCTACGATGTTCCCGGCTCTCCCAAGCGGCCTAAACCGCACGTGGCTTGTTGTTTTTCGCATGGAACCAACCTCGAGTCGGCGTATGGTCCAATACCGAGAGGCCGATGCCCCGTTTCAACCGACTGACCATGGCGTCCACTGGACTCGGGCTCTGTCTAGCTGTTTGCAGCGACCCAGGGGAACCCAGAGTCCTGACCGTCGCCGAAACGCCGAGCAAGGCCCGGACCGAAGACGGACAGTACATCAGCTGGCGGGAGCACATCATTGACGACCAGGAGACCGGAGGCGTTCCGATCGAGGGTAGCGACGGTCTTGAGATGGCCGATCTCGACCTGGACGGATATGAAGACATCGTTTCGGTTCACGAGTCCGACACGGAATACGACGGAGTGGCTGACGGGCACATCCGGCTGGCGTTCGGATCCCCGGATCCGGACCAGTGGACGCTCGCAACATTGGCAGAAGGAGAGGAGGCGGGTGCCGCTGAGGACGTCTCGATTGCCGACGTAAACGGTGACGGGTTCCCGGACATCATCGCGGCGTGCGAATTCGCGCACCTGATCTACTTCCAGAACCCCGGCCGCGATGCGCGCTCGGCACACTGGGAGCGCATCATCCCGTCGGTCGCCAGCGGTCGCGGTTCGTTCATCCGCGTATTCTTCGCCGACTTCAATGCAGATGGCAGGCCGGAGGTCGTAGCCCCCAACAAGGGCACGCAGGCGGGGGATCGAAGCGAGACCATTCTCCGGCCTATCAGCTGGTTCGAGATCGCGGGCGATCCCCTGCGCGACGAATCCTGGCGGGAACACGAGTTGACGAAGGTTGCGGTGCCCATCAATTCAAGGCCCGTCGACCTGGACAGTGACGGGGACATCGACATCCTTGCGTCGTCCCGTGCCGAGGCACGCCTGTTCTGGTTCGAGAACCTCGGCAAGGACACGGTGTCTTTCAAGGAGCACCGGATCGCGGTCGCGGCTCCCGCAGGCTACGACGCTACACGCATGACCGGATTTATGTTCGGCTTCCTGGACTTCAACGGAGACGGTCGGCTTGATGTGCTGCTGTCAGAGGGGCGTTCGGAGATCGTCTGGCTGGAACATCCGGCTGAACCCGTCGAAGCATGGGAATTGCACTGGATCGGAACAATGGAACCGGACTCCGCGACAGGCCTTACGGTTGCCGACATCGACGGAGACAACGACGTCGACATCTTTTGCGGAAGCTACAGCGGACCGCCACGCGACCGGGACGGCGAAGCGGTAACCGCAGCGATGGCCCTGGGCCGGCTTGCCTGGTTTGAGAACCCCGGCTCCACTGCCGCCGAGTGGGTCAGGCACGACATTTCGAGAAGGAAGCGGGGCATGTTCGACATGGCTGTCGCGAGGGATCTGGACGGGGACGGAGACACCGATTTCGTGGGGACAAGAGGGAATAGCTTGCCGTACGACGGGGTCTACTGGCTGGAACAGATCAGGACCTCGACTCCACAAGCCGCATTTGTCCGGGCCCGCCCGACCGACAGCGAGGAGATGCCGCTACCGCAGACACTCGCCAGATAGCCCACTGCGGTGATCCGAAGCCTGACTGCTTCCTGAACGGAAACGAACGGGGACCAGGAGAGCACCGTCTCCGGAGGATCGTTTCGCCGGTTGCAGCAGGAAGTGCGATGGCAGGGAACAGGATCAAGGTCCGGATTGGCGTTTCGTCCGTCCTGGCCCCCATTGGGGGTGGGCCCCGGCCCCCTGTCTTGCGCCTCCTCCCGGGGCGTCGACTGGACGCCCCCACCACGCCCACCGTTCTCGGCACATGGCTCAACCGCCTGCTCCGCCCTGCCCCTCTTCCACATCCGCACTGCAATCTGCAATGGGTGTGACGCTTCTACGTTCCATGAGCAGACCGGTGTGGAAGCTGAACCGTTTGTGTCCGCAGCCCGGCTCCGGCAGTGGAGCGGCATGGACTTGTGTGGGCTGCTGGTCTGGCCGGTGAGCGAACCGCAGCGGTTTCAGCTCACGCCATTGGCCAGCGAAACGGAAGTGCATAAGAATCAGTCAGAAATCGGGGTTTGGGCACTCGTACATCTCATTCCCTTTCCGTTACAACGAACTGAGTTCCGGACCATGAATTCGGGCGACCGGCCGGTACTCTTGAAGCCAGTGGACAAAGAGCGACTGTCGCAGGGATTGCGGAAGGCTCCGGCAATCGTCGACCATAGGTTTCTATGGCCGATCACGTCCTAGCTTGCGACGAGGGAACCAGTAGCGCCAGGGCCGTCGTCTTCGACCGAGAGGCTCGGGCCGTCGCCACGGCCCGGCATCCACTGCGGAGCACGTTCCCGAACAGCGGCTGGGTCGAGCAGGATGCCGAGGAGATCTGGAAGACTCAAATCGAGGCGGCTCGAGACGCTGTGGCCCAATGCGGTGGCTGGGACGCCATCAGGGCTATCGGCATTACCAATCAGCGAGAGACGACCATCGTATGGGACAGAGCCACCGGCAAGGCTGTCGCGCCCGCGATTGTTTGGCAGTGCCGCCGAACCGCTGAGGTGTGCGCGACGCTGAGGGCTGCCGGACATTCCGGCGCAGTTACCGAGAGAACGGGCCTCGTCCTCGACCCGTATTTTTCCGGGAGCAAGATTCGCTGGATCCTGGACAATGTACCGAACGCAAGGCAACGGGCCGAATCCGGGGAACTCGCCTTCGGCACAGTCGACAGCTGGCTCGTGCATCGATTCACTGGCGGCAAGGATCACATTATCGATCGCACCAATGCCTCTCGCACCCTGCTGATGAACCTCCGTACCGGCGAATGGGATGAGGCCATGCTCACAACCCTCGGTGTGCCGCGGTCAATGCTCCCACGAATCGTCCCTTCCTCCGGTGTGGTGGCATGGACAGATGGCGATCTTCTGGGCAGGGAAGTTCCGATTGCCGGCATCGCCGGCGACCAGCAGGCCGCGCTGTTCGGGCAGGCCTGTTTTCGCAAGGGACTCGTCAAGAACACCTACGGCACCGGTTGCTTCGCTCTCATGCACACCGGCGAGAACGCTTCCGATTCGGAGCACAAGCTGCTCAGCACCACGGCCGCTTCGCCTCCGGGCAAGACGGAGTATGCCCTTGAGGGGTCGATCTTCGTTGCCGGTGCCGTCGTACAGTGGCTGCGGGACGAACTAGGCCTGATCGTCAAGGCTGCGGAATCCGAAGCTGTTGCCCAGGCCGTACCCAACACCGGAGGCGTGTATCTGGTCCCGGCTTTCACCGGCCTCGGTGCCCCGTACTGGAATTCTGATGCACGGGGTATGCTGACCGGACTCACGCGCGGAACCCGTCGGGAGCACATCGTGCGCGCGGCGCTGGAGGCGGTCGCGTATCAGACACGCGACCTCATCGAGGCCATGGAATCGGACTGCGGCACCAACCTCACCGAATTGCGCGTCGACGGGGGGGCGACCGCAAACGACTTCCTGATGCAGTTTCAGGCGGACATTCTTGGAGTCCCCGTGGTCCGTCCAGCCTATGCCGAATCCACGGCCATGGGGGCCGCGTTCCTCGCTGGCCTTGCGACAGGCTTCTGGAGCGGGACCGAGGAATTGGAGGCGTTCTGGAAGGTCGACCGGAGGTTCGAACCGAAAATGGGTGAGTCGGGGCGAGCCGACCTTTACGAAGGCTGGAAATCAGCTGTGGCCCGATCCTTGTGACCGCGACCGTCGTTCAGCTGTCGCTCGCCACCAGATAAGGCTCGAAGGCATCCCGTCGCACACCCACTCCCAAGCCCGGTTCATCCGGCAAGTACCAGCGCCCCCTTTCCAACCGGATGGGACGGTCCACGATCTCCCTGCGAAACGGATTCTCGGTGCGGTCGCATTCGATCAGCTTGCTCTCGCATGTGAGGGTGAACGGTTGCCGGGGCCGGGCCGCGTAGAAATGGAGTGCGGCGGCCTGGCCCACCGCTGACCCCCAAACATGCGGGGTGATGTGAACGCCCGTCAACGACCCAAGGGCGGCGATTTTCATGGCCTCGGTAATCCCGCCACAAGCGCAGACGTCGGGCTGAGCGAAGTCGACCGCCCGCAACCTGAACCAGCGATCGAAGCCGAAGCGGGTGTACTCGCACTCGCCCCCTGCCAGCGGGATGTGGGTTCTCGCCTTGACCTCCAGGTAGGCATCCGGGTCGAGCGGCGACACGGGCTCTTCGAACCAATGGATATCCTCCTGCTCGATGAGGCGGGCTAGTCGGATGGCTTCCGCCGGAGTGTAGGCATGATTGGCGTCCACCGACAGCTTGACATCCGGACCCAGGGCACGCCGCACGAGGGCTACGAGTTCGGCGTCTCTCGCGGGTCCCTGCCCGACCTTCATCTTCACCGCGGCGAATCCGGCGTCCAGAGTGGCCTTTGCCTCACGCTCCCAGCGCCGCTCCAACGGCTCGTCACCCCCGAAATAGAAACCGGTCCAATAGCAGGGGATCGACTCGACCACCTCCCCACCCAAGGCCCGGTACAGGGGCAGCCCGGCGTCCTGAGCCTTCAGATCCCAGCACGCAATGTCCAATGCGGAGAGCGCAGCCACCATCGCGCCCTTCTGTCCATAGTCGATCGACCTGGCGTACAGCAACGACCATAGCGATTCCACCGCACGAGGATCGCGCCCCAGAAGTTGCGGGCCAAGGAAGCTCTTCACGATCGGAGCCGTAACAGCAGCCGGGCCATAGGCCTCGCCCCATCCCTCACGACCGTCGTCCGTTTCCAGGCGCACGAGCATCGCCTCGCGATGGCTGTAGGCAAATTGGGAGAAACTGAAGGGCGCGTTCAGGGCGACGCGCAGGCAGAATGCGTCAACGCGGCCGATGCGCATGGAATTGATAGGATAGCGCTTGGACCATGAAGGCAATTCGCATCCATAAGCATGGTGGGCCCGAAGTACTGAGCTACGAGGACATCCCCAAGCCCAAGGCGGGCCCCGGGCAGGCGCTGGTCCGGGTCGATGCCTCAGGCGTGAATTTCATCGACATATACTTCCGGACCGGGCTCTACCCTGCCGAGTTGCCGATTACCAACGGCCAGGAGGGTGCAGGTACAGTCACGGCTGTGGGCTCGGGGGTGACGGAGGTCGAGGTTGGCGACCGCGTTGCCTACACCGGAGTCCACGGCTCGTACGCGGAATGCGCAGTGGTTCCGGCCGACCGGCTCGTCAAAGTGCCCGATTCAATCAGCACGAGGACTGCGGCAGCCGCACTCTTGCAGGGAATGACGGCACACTATCTGACCCGGTCGACGTTTCCACTCAACGATTCCCACACAGCCCTTATCCACGCCTGCGCGGGTGGGGTGGGCCTGCTGCTGGTCGCCATGGCCAAGAAGTTCGGGGCGCGCGTCATCGGCACATGCTCGACCGAGGAGAAGGCCGAGACGGCGAGGGCGGCCGGGGCAGACGAGGTCATCCTCTATGACAGGCAGGACTTCGAGTCCGAATGCAGGAAGTTGACGGACGGCCAGGGAGTCGATGTCGTGTACGACTCCGTTGGCAAGGCGACATGGACGGGAAGCCTGAACAGTCTCAGGCCGCGGGGGATGATGGTGACGTTCGGCAACGCAAGTGGCCCTGTCCCGCCACTCGCACCGCTGGAATTGACCAAAAGAGGCTCGTTATTCTTGACTAGGCCGTCCCTATTCGCCTACGTCGCAACCCGTGCCGACCTGCTGTGGAGGTCATCGGAGGTCTTCAACTGGATTGAGACAGGCGACATAGGGGTCCATGTCGGAGGGGAATTCCCGCTGAGTGAAGCTGCTCAAGCACAGACCAGACTAGCCAGCCGTCAGACGATGGGCAAGCTCCTGCTGATCCCTTGAGGCTTCGGGCGCAGCCTGGCGACGCCTAGTCCGCCAGTGAAGCCCACTGACATGTGGGAGGGTGCTGCAGGAACTCTGTTCCAGCCAGATAGATGCGGGAAACGCTGATTGACCGACCGGTGGCGAATTGACCAGGACCACCGTGCACCCCGCTGCGTATCTTGGCCCAAACCGGCAAAGGTATCGCGCCGGACAGGGGCGCATGCACCGTAGGATGCCATGGCAGTGTCGGTCACTGTCTTCCGACTGCACCGCAAAGAGACCGATCGCCGGTGGACAAGAATCGAGCTCGTCAGCGGGCACGTTGGCGGTGCGTACGACTCGCGAACGGGATCCGGTCGAAGGACAGCGCCAATGCAAGAACTCCTGCTGCCCGCTTGCCTCGATTCCCAACGGCCGAAGTTCCTCTGAATCTGCCGACGGGCGCAGATCGGCACCAGGTCCGGCGCCGTTGAGCAATGGGCACTGGCGAGGATTTCTGCCGGTCGTCGTCTCCTTGGCAAGTGGCCGACGCTCTGGCGATCTAGTTCTGTCCGGCATCCTGTATTCTCCGCCTCCAGGTGCATCAGACGTGACTTGCTCTCGGTGGGCTCCCCCTGCATGGATCGGCCTCGGGTCCGGCGCGTCCTGAGCGCCGCGGCTGGCTCGCTACGGCCTGGATGTCCAGAAAACACGTAACGCTATGGCTTCTCCGGCTGAAAGTCAAATGCCGGTCCGACCGCTGTTGCGCTTCCTGTCACGGGGGTGGTAGGCACCGCGGTACCAGAAGCTGTCCTGCGCGCCGCATGCGCGATCATGGTCAATGTCGTTGGAAACGCGGATTGACGAAACAGCTCGCCAGCAGCTCTGCCCGCACTCGCGGCGCGGCTGCCGGGGTCGGGCATGTCCAAAGGGAGGACTCCATGCACCGTCGTAACTTCTTGCAGATCTCACTTGGCGCGGCTGCCGGCCAGACCCGGGCGCAGCAGCGTGGCCTTGATCCCGCCATCGTCGGAGCCAACCCCTACTTCCCCGGTTACGGCCTGTTCCGCTCCATCGGAGTCCTGCGGGACTTGGACTTCCAGACCATCGAACTGCACCCAATGGGCCCGGTGGAGGCGCGACCGGGCGTGCCTCCCGGCTTTGAGTTCACAGACATGGCCGCCACCGACCGGGCTCGACTCACGGCAGCGCTCGAGCCGTTTCGCTATGTCTCGACGCACCTGCCGTGGGTCGACACTCCGTACTTCTCGCCGTTCGCCCCCTCCCATGCGTTCGGCGTGGAGCGGATTGACGTCGCTCTTGAGGCCAGTGCCTTCGTCGGTGCGGAACTGGCGAACATCCATGTGCAGCGTTCCGCGCACATGTTGCTGCAGGATGTCTGGCCGACGCTCATCAACAGCTTTCGCCGCTGGGGGGACATGGCTCGCGATTTCGGATTTCGGCTGGCTATCGAAACCGGTTATCCCGAGTCGGTAGCCGACTTCTCGAGGCTGGTCCAGGAGATTGATCACCCCTATGTCGGCGCGACGGTCGATGTGGGCCACCAGAAGAACTATGCCGAACTGTTGGCTCGCGTGCGTCCAGAAGAGAAAGGCACGCCCGCGGGCATCAAGGCCTACAACGATGTTACTCATGAAATCATCGACGCCCTCGGATCGAAAACCTTCCATTTCCACGTCCACGACATCGAGCCCCATACCTGGGCCGAGCACAAGCCGCTGGTCCACGGTTTCATCGACTACCCGCGCCTCATAGCGAAGCTCCGCCAGATTGAGTACGACGGCCTGCTAGTGTTCGAGATTGGGGGTGCAGTAGAGGACTTGCCAGGCTACTTCAGCGACGCTAAGGCGAAGCTGGAAGCATTCCTCGCCGCATAGCGTAGGGCTGTCGCGGCCACCGGCAACGCCCTGACGTCACCGCTCGGCAATCGTGCCGGTGCTGCCTTTGAAGCGGTCGACGTCCGCGCCCATGGGCGGCGCCAAGGTCAAATGCAGGTCGGTGGTCGGCGTCGCTTCCGGCAGCACGATCCTGCACCCCGGATGGAGCCTTCCGCCACCACGACCAACCAGCAAGATCGGCAGGTTCTGCATGGTATGCCCTCTGCCGTTCTTGGCGTCCGAACCGTACAGAACTAGTGTCTGCCCGAAAACTATAGAAAGCTTTTTATATCAGTGGTATAACGGTGACTTGACGAGCCCGGGAAAGCGGTTTCGAGGTGCTTGGGGGCCGAATCGGGCCAGAAACGGCCCATCTTCGGAGGAAGGAATCGCCCGGATGCGCGAAGTTCACCAACGACGATTGCAGATCGGTCAGGTGTTGATCGAGAAGATGGAGTTCGAACTCGATTGCCGCGACGACACGACGGCGGTGCTGCGCGGTTTGCAGCATCTGTTCTGTACGCCGGCGGTCTACACGCAGGTGATGGGCCTGCTGGAGAAGCACTTGCCGGCCAACGTCAAGCACGAGGGCGGGCGACCGGGGCTGGATCTGTGGCAGATTCTGGTGTTGGGGCTGCTCAAGGAGGGCCGCAACCTGGACTTCGACCGGCTCCGCAACCTGGCCAATCACCACGACCAGGTGCGCCAGATGCTGGGCCACGGCGTCCACGACGAGACCCGCTCCAAACATCAGCGCCTGCTCGACAATGTCTCGCTGCTGACGCCGGAGCTGCTGGGAGCGATCAACAAGGTTCTGGTGCAGGAGGGCCACACGATGCTGGAGCACAGCCCGGGCGAGGCCTTGCGCGGGCGGTGAGACTCGTTCGTGGCAGAGACCGACGTGCACTATCCGACCGACGTCTCGCTGTTGTGGGATGCCATGCGATGTTTGCTGAAGTGCCTGGGGCGGCAGGCCGGAGGGCTGGCGGCAGTGGCAGAAGCAGGCCCGCCAGGTGCGCTCGCTGTTCCATGCGGTGCGCCACACGTGACGGGCCACGCGTCCCCGGGTGCTTGCCTACCTGCGCACTGCCAGAAATGCGGACTCAGGCCGAGGACCTGGGCAGTTACCGGCAGCGACCCATGCGACAGAGTTGACGGGCACGATCACAGCCCGCTCAGGTACCCAGCAACTGGGATATTTCACGATCCGGTTTCCGTGACGAGGGCAGCGGCTTCCAGCGTAGGCCGCTGCCCTCGCTCGATACGCCCGAGGCTTGCGGGCAGATGATGGCTGGACTCTCCCGGTCCAGGCTCCTGCCGACTTTCCATATAATGTGTCAGAATCCTGACATGCGCTTCGTGGTTGCATTGCTGTTGCTCCCCGCGGTTTCGTCTGCCGCCGGGGTTGTCGACTTCGCCACAACCATCCAGCCGATCCTTGAAGCCAAATGCTATGCCTGCCATGGTGGACAACAGCAGATGGGTCAGTTGCGGCTTGATTCTCGGGCCGTCGTAATGGCAAGGGGGCCCAGCGGCCCCAGAATCGTCGCCCACAGGCCCGAGGCAAGCAGTGTCTATCGGCGGGTCGCCGGATTGGGCAGTGGGAATCGCATGCCCATGGGCGGACAACTCTCGGACGAGGAAATCGCCGCGATTCGATCGTGGATCGAGCACGGCGCAGACTGGCCGGAGGGAGCTGGAACACAATCCGGTCTCGATCAGCATTGGGCTTTTGTAGCTCCCCTACGCCCGCAACCGCCGGAAAATGGCAGCGGATGGGGCGTCAATCCCATCGACAGCTTCGTTCTGGCAAGGCTGGAATCGGAAGGGCTGCAACCCTCTCCCCCGGCATCCGGCGAGACACTCGTGCGGAGACTGAGCCTGGACCTGACCGGGCTGCCACCAACCGTCACCGAATCAGAACGGTTTCTCGGTGAAACCGGACCCAGGGCCTACGATCGCCTGGTTGAGCGGTTGCTGGCCTCCCCTCACTTCGGAGAGCGCTGGGGCCGCATCTGGCTCGACGCGGCGCGCTATGCCGACTCCGATGGCTTCGAGAAGGACAAACCTAGAAACGTCTGGTTCTACAGGGATTGGGTCGTAACTGCCCTCAACGCAGACATACCCTATGATCGGTTCATTATCGAGCAGATCGCAGGCGATCTGTTGCCGGGGGCGACCCAGGCCAACCGGGTGGCAACCGGATTCCTCCGCAACTCGATGATCAACGCCGAAGGTGGCGCCAACCCGGAACAGTTCCGCATGGAAGCCATGTTCGACCGCATGGATGCGATCGGCAAAGCGATCCTCGGTCTCACCGTGCAGTGCGCCCAGTGCCACGACCACAAGTACGACCCGATCACCCAGCAAGACTACTACCGTCTGTTCGCCTTCATCAACAACTCCCACGAATCATCGGAACTGGTCTACACAGCAGCCGAGAACCAGCGGCGAGCCGAGATCCTCGGTGAGATCCGGGCGATCGAGCAAGAGTTGAAGCATCGAACTCCGACATGGCGGGAGCACATGGCTGCCTGGGAGCAGGCCGAGGCACATGGGCAACCGGAGTGGACCGTGCTGGCCGCGGACATCAAGCTCGGCAGTGGAGAAAAATACACCGTTCTGCCCGACAGGTCGATCCTCGCCGACGGGTACGCACCGACCCGCAGCATGGTCAGTCCCGAGGGCCGTTTGGAGCCGGGCACCGTCAGAGCCTTCCGGCTGGAACTGCTGACTGACCCGCGGCTGCCGCTGGGTGGGCCGGGACGGTCGTTCCGGGGCACAGCCGCTCTGACTGAGTTCACAGTCGAGTACGCGAGGGAAAGTAGGCCGGAGGCTTGGCAGAAGATCGAGTTGTCCAAGGCGACCGCGGATGTCAATCCGCCAGTTTCATGGCTTGATCCCTTCCTGTTCCCCGACAAGGACAACAGGCGCCGGGTTCTGGGCGACATCGGCTTCGCGGTCGACGGGTTCGAGATGAGCGCATGGCTGGTCGATGGCGGACCAGGTCGACGCAACATGCCGCGGAAGGCGGTCTTCCAACTCGAGAAGCCACTGGTAGCTGACGAACCGCTGTTGCTGAGATTCAACCTCTCGATGCAGCACGGTGGATGGAATTCTGACGACAATCAGTCCCTGAATCTAGGCCGTTACCGCTTTTCTGTCACTTCCCACGCCGGGGCCGTTGCCGACCCGCTGCCGGCGGCTGTCCGAAGCATCGTGTCGAGCGTGCCACCCGACCGGAGGTCACTGGATCAGGAGGCAACCGTCTTTGGCTACTGGCGCACGACCGTACCGGAGTGGGCCGAGGCGAATCACCGGATCGAGGAACTCTGGAAAGGGCACCCGGAGGGCTCTTCGCAGCTCGTCTTGCACGAGCGCAACGAGCCCCGAATGACCAGCGTCTTGCAGCGGGGCGACTTCCTGCGTCCGACAGAGCAGGTCGAGCCCGGCGTGCCGGCCTTTCTGCACCCGATGCCCGAGCGGGGCGACAAGCCAGATCGGCTGGCCTTCGCGGAATGGCTTGCGGGACGCAATTCCCCGACCACGGCGAGGGCGGTCGTCAACCGGATCTGGCAGGCTTACTTCGGAACCGGGATCGTCGAGACGTCGGAAGACCTGGGCCGGCAAGCGGCCGAGCCATCGCATCCCGAGTTGCTGGACTGGCTGGCCGTCGAGCTGATGGAAAACGACTGGAGCCTCAAGCACATCCATCGGCTGGTCGTTTCGTCGGACACCTACCGCCAAGCATCGAGGGTAACACCGGCACTGATCGAAAGGGATCCGAACAACCGGCTGCTTGCACGAGGCTCGCGCTTCCGCGTCGACGGCGAACTGGTGCGAGACATCGCACTCTCTTCGAGCGGGCTTCTCACCACGGCCCTCGGCGGTCCGCCCGTCTATCCGCCCGCGCCCGAGTTTCTGTTTCTTCCGCCGACCAGCTATGGCCCGAAACGGTGGTATGTCGCAGAGAACGGCGAGCGCTACCGCCGCTCCCTATACGGCTTCCGCTATCGATCAGTACCCTATCCCGTGCTGTCCACGTTCGACACTCCAACAGGCGACTTCGCCTGTGTAAAGCGGGTTCGCTCGAACACACCGCTGCAAGCCCTCGTCACGCTCAACGAAACCACTTTCGTGGAGGCCGCGCGTGAACTCGGCAGACAAGCGTTGGTTGCGGGCGGCGCGAGCGACGCTGAACGGATTGAATACGCTTTCAAACGGGTCTTGGCACGGGCTCCAGCGGATGCGGAGCGGGAGGAACTGCTGGCGTTCCTGGACGGCCAGCGGGAGCGCATCGACGCCGGCCAGGTGGATCCGGTGAGTCTAGTGAGGGGACGAGCCCCTTTCCCGGTCTTGACCGGTGAGGCGCCGGATACCGAGTTGGCGGCCTGGACCGCCCTGTCCAGGGTTCTCCTGAACCTGGACGAAGCAATCACGAGGGAGTGACACCATGCCGAACCTGTGCACCGCCGCGAGTCCGTTGGCCCGCAGGTGGTTCCTGCAGCAATGCGGTGTGGGTCTCGGGGCCGTGGCGCTCCGCCAGCTGCTGGAGGCCTCCGACCCACTGGCACCCAAGAAGCCGCATCACGACCCATCCGCCAGGAACGTGATCTTCCTGTTCATGGGGGGAGGTCCGAGTCACCTCGAACTCTTCGACTACAAGCCGGTCCTCGGCAAGCACGAAGGCACCCTCCCGCCGCAGAGCCTGCTCAAGGGCTATCGGGCCGCGTTCATCGATCCGAACTCAACGCTGCTTGGACCGAAGTTCAGCTTCTCGCGCCACGGACAAAGCGGTGCCGAACTCTCGGAACTGATCCCGCACATCGCTTCTGTTGCAGACGAAATCACAATCGTGAAGTCCCTTGTGACCGATGCCTTCAACCACGCGCCGGCGCAAGTCATGATGAGCACGGGTTCCCAGCAGTTCGGCAGGCCGTCCATGGGGGCCTGGACACTGTATGGCCTCGGCAGTGAATCGAAGGATCTGCCTGGATTCGTCGTCTTCAGTTCCGGCCAGAAGGGCCCGAGTGGCGGCAACAGCAACTGGGGCAGCGGCTTCCTGCCATCCATGTATCAGGGCGTGCAGTTTCGCACCAGCGGGGATCCGGTGCTGTATCTGTCGAGTCCGCCGGGAGTCGATCGAAAATTGCAGCGCGATTCCCTCGACTCCATTCGACGCCTCAACACCATCCATCTGGCGGAAACGGGCGACCCCGAGATCGAGACCCGAATCAATTCCTTCGAGATGGCATACCGAATGCAGGAAAGCACTCCGGAACTGATGGACATTTCGAACGAGCCGCAATATGTCCTGGACATGTACGGAGCCGAGCCGGGCAAGCCGTCTTTCGCCAACAATTGCCTGCTCGCTCGCCGACTGGTGGAACGTGGCGTCCGGTTCGTCGAGCTGTTCCACGAGTCGTGGGACCAGCACGGCAGCCTGGTGTCAGGGCTGAAGAAGAACTGCAAGGACACGGACCAGGCTTCTGCCGCCCTGGTGAGGGACTTGAAGCAGCGTGGGCTTCTCGACGACACACTCGTGCTTTGGGGAGGTGAATTCGGACGCACACCAATGGTCCAGGGCGGTACCGACGACGGCCGGGACCATCACCCGAACGCATTCAGCATGTGGATGGCCGGCGGTGGAATCAAGCCCGGCGTGACGATCGGCAAGAGCGACGATCTCGGGTTCAACGTGACCGATGAACGAGTCCATGTGCACGACCTGCATGCCACGATTCTGCACCTCCTCGGCTTTGACCACACGAGGCTCACGTATCGCTTCCAGGGTAGGGACTTCCGTCTCACCGACGTTGCTGGAGAAGTCGTTCAACAGATCCTGATATAGGTAGAGCCGAGAGACGCGCGCTGCAGGGCAACTCCGAAGCGAAGGCAGTGGGCTCTGGCGTGGCGGCCGGAGACGCTAGCGATACGTCTTGTCGTCCACCTTGCTCAGGTCGACTTCGTCGCTGAGAACGCCCAGAGTCACGATGGCGAACGTGAACACGCTCGTTCCGGCTTCCAGATGCCCTCCAAAGGCATGGTTCTCATCCGCAAGCGTCAGATGGGCGTGGACACGTCCATCGATCACGTAGCCATTCATGCCGACGATGTCGGCCGGTTTGGTCGGATTCCGGGTAAAGACGTTCTCCGACGGGAACACGCGATTGCTCACCGCATGAACATGATAGTTGCGAACGGATCCGATACCCGCCAGGACAACAGCATTCCGAATTCCGTGATCCTTCACCATCTGCTCGAATGTGGTCAACAGGTCGGCCTTGTACTTGAAGCGGAAGACAACCACACGGTCGAACTCCCCCTCGACGGCATAGCCGTCTGGCACATCGCCACTGTTCGGGCTGGAATCCTGCTCGGGCGTGGTCGGCTTGGTGACCACGGTCTGGGTGATCTGTGAGGCACCGATGCTCGCGGCCATCCAGGCGATTGCGATCAACTTCTTCATATTCCCCCCAACTGCTTTCAAGGAGTGCCAGAGAGTTCTGGGATTCGCTACGGCACGGCTACGGCCCGCTCCCGCCCTGACGGCACGACCTGAACGGAGGCTCAACAACACCGAATGCCCAGTGCGATGCTCCGTGCGGACAATCGGCATAGCCTCAGCACGCGCCAAGCCTTCCATCCCATGCAAATCCCATGATCATAGATCCCGCCACGCAACCGTGGCGCGACACGCCCTTCGACAGCGGCATGTTCGGGTGCAACGCCCCATCCTGTCGTCGCCGGCGGCATCCGGGGAATCCATGCCGAACCACTGTACCGCCTTACACGGCTCAGGAACCCTGCAAGCGGCATCGCAGCCCCGAAAGGGCAAGCCCGGTTGGCACCCGGCCGTCACCGGGGGCCAGATTTTCGGAGCACCTGCAGCGGCCAGGCACTCTCTCTGGAACGCTTGCAACAGGCTGGTGGCGACAACGTGCTCAGCCGTTCAAAACCAAGCAGTCCCGCAGGCCTCGCGGTAGCCAGCTCGACGTCGCCTGGGGCCACCCACTGCCGGGCAGGCCATGCTCCTCGCAGACCGCGCGGGTTACCGCCCAACGACAGACGAGCCCGCGAGACGGCGACACACCGGCCGGGAACCTCCCGCTGACCGTAAGGTCGGCGTCCGAAGGGCCCGAACAGAACCCCGGGAATGTTCGACAGGCGCAGACACCTCAATCCAACGTCCGCCTCGGGAGGAGCGCGGCGGACCGGCAGGTTCATCAGGGAATCGTCGCGCACCTTCGGGCCCGATGTCACGACACGGCACATCCACTCCCGGCCACTGCCGACCGTCCTGCGGATTCGGAACCAACGCTGCCCCACACCGGCTGGCCGAAGCCTTCCCTCAATCGCCAGGAGCGGCTCAGCGCCTCCGCGTGAGGCGGGACTTGACCCGTCTCACCAGAGTGATGATCTCCTCCGCCTTGCGGACACTCTGAAGGTCGACAGTGTGGAACTGGTTTGCCTCGATCTCTTCCTTCAACAGGGTGGCAAGTTCAATGACCTTCGTGATATCGGCCCTGGATTTCTTGGCGTCACTCTTCAGGATCATGAGCGTGCGCGAACGGCCGTCGGGCATCCGCTGCTCCGATTCGCTCCCGAACGATCCCTCACTGGAACTGTCTTGCTGCCCCACGATCTGTCCATCCAGCGGAGCGAGCATCACGAGACCGCAGAAGGTCGCCATCCAAACTTTCGGCATCGTTACGAATCATGATACGCTCAAATCAGATCAACGGTCCCCAGTGGTAAGCTGTAGGTTGGTCGTTGTGTTGGAATCGGTTCGCCGGTGGTAACTCCACGAGCGGCGAACCGAGCGACCATAGTTCTAGTTTGAGGTAGGTGAGGAGGGATTCGAGACCATGGCCTATATCATCGCGGAACCGTGCATCGGTACGAAGGACACCGCTTGTGTAGACGCTTGCCCGGTGGACTGCATCCACCCGAAGTCGGACGAGGACGACTTCGAGTCGGAAGAGATGCTCTACATCGATCCGGAAGAGTGTATCGACTGTGGCGCCTGCGTACCGGTATGCCCTGTTTCGGCAATCTTCGCGGAAGAGGACCTTCCGGAGGAATGGGCGGAGTTCACCGAGCGCAACGCAGCCTACTACGAATAAGCGATCCGGGTCGCGTCAGTTCGGCTGATGCATACTGACTGGCCCCGCATCGCTGGAACTGCGCCAGCCCGGGTGAAGTCTGTTGTCGAGCGCGCAACAGTTCAGCCCTGTCCAGACCGCATGGAGCAACCTGCTGGATGCCTGCGGGCCGGGGCGTTGCTTGGGAAAGACTTGACGGAACCCGTTTGCGGGACCGTTACCGGGCCGTGCGCAGCGACAATTCCGGTCCAGCCGGCGAGCCCCGGATGGGGAGCGACGACCATGCGTACGGACCGACTGATGAAGGTCTGGCTGGAAGGATTCTACGATCGACAGCGGCGCAGTCCTGCACTGGTCATCGCCCGACCGTAAATCAGGAAGGAGCCTGAACGGCCCAGCCCAAGACGGTCTGAAGCGGCTGCGGCCGGAGTACCGAGCAGCCCGCTGGGGGGAATCGTGCGCGGTCGGCGGAGCGTCGCTGCCGGCAGTGGTCCACCACGGGCCAGGCTGGATAGCCCAGCGCTCTTCATGGGCTGCGCTGACACGGCCGCGTGCCACCAGGCAGACAAAATCCCCAGGGATAGCCCGGAGTTGGCACCCAGCACCCCAACCTTGGCCTTCAGTATGCGTACCGGGTCTGGCAATGGCTGTTGCGGTGGGGTGGGCAGATCGAGTTCCGGGTGCCCATTGCTCGTTGCAGTGCAACGGGCAGTGAGGTTGCCATCCGGCAACCCCTGCCGGCCGGGAGTCGACCGATGCTGGTGCTTCACGGCAAATGCCCGCTGATGGATGTGATCCAACAAGGACAGAACGATCCGCAAGCTCATCGGGGCGTGCCGCAGTTTCTGCCATGCAAGGCCCCCTCGACCCCCCTTGCCGGCAGCATTCCCGAACAGCCCCTTGTCCGGAACGGTGGTCATGATCGGACCGGCGTATCATGGGAACTCTCCATGTTCGGTTCGCCAACTTCCATCAAACTCGACAAGGCCCTCTTCGACCGCGTCAGGCGCTGTGCCGATGCCGCGGGCTATTCGTCTCCCCAGGAGTTCGTCGTCCACGTCATCGAAAAGGAACTGGCGCAGATCGAGGAAGGCTCGTCAGACGAAGAAGTCATGAAGAAGCTGCAGGGCCTCGGATACATCGAATAGCGGGGCAGACCAATTGATCATTGATGGTTTCAACGCAGTCCTGAAGGCCCTTGTTTCTGAATATGCCGGCTTGTTCGGGGCCGTGCATCCCCTTCTCGGACTGGCGCTCATCTCCGCCGCGATCGGCGTCGGCATGCTGTGGGTGGTCGGCAAGACCTCGAACCAGCGGGCCATCATCCGTGCCAAGAAGCGCATGCAAGCGCACCTGCTGGAGATGAAGCTGTACCAGGACGATCCCGGGATCGTGCTCCGGGCACAGGGCAATCTCTTGCTCAACAACTTCCGGTACGTCGTCAACATGCTCCGCCCTGCACTCTTCCTGACCCTACCCACAGTCGTGCTCTACGCTCACCTCGATTCCGTGTATGGAAAGCGTGCGCTGCGTCCCGGAGAGTCGGCGCTGCTGTCGGCCTCCACGAACCAGTCGGAAACGGGCCTCGTACTGGCAGGACACGGCTCGGTCACCGTCGATAGTGCCTCGGTCGCGACCTCGACCGGGGAAGTTGTCTGGAGAATTCGTGCAACGTCTGAGGGACCGGGCGCACTGGAGATTCAATCGCCCCTGGGAACTGTCTCGAAGACGGTGTTGTCCGGGGCCGGCACCGCCTATGTGGCGGCAACCAGGACGAACTCGTGGTGGAAGAGGCTGCTGCTGGCTCCAGGCGAGAGCCGATACGCCGGCATGGGGGTTTCGCGGGTCCACATCCACTACCCCACCCGAACGATCGGGGTGGCTGGATGGGAGACTCACTGGGCCATCTGGTTTCTGGGAATCGCAATCCTGACCGCATACCTGCTCAAGGGTGTGCTTGGCATCGCCCTATAGGTGTCCCATGCCGGAGGGCAGCCATCGAGTCGACAAACACGAGCCAAGGACACGGGTAGGCCCATCGTGCACGGATTCCGCGCATGTCCTCTGCGTTGGCATGGGATTCCTTGACACCCGACTGTGCGTGGCCAGATTCCCGCCCCGGCAGCGGCGGGAGAGCGCGTTCAGGAGATGGGACGCGCTGGGCGGGCCCGCCACGGTTGGCGCAGTGGCCGTTGTGCGCCTGGGTGGTACCGCGTCATTCTGGGGTCGCAGGGGGGATGACCCCGCTGGAGAGCGGATCGCAACCCTCCTGGAAGAGCACGGCGTCGACACGGCAGGATATCGCACGTTTCCGGGCACGAGCCCGACCTGCGAGGTGTTCATCCCCCCCGACGGCGACCGTTATCTGTTCCCCCACCTGGGAGAGGGAATGCCGTCGGAGGCGGACTGGATCCCGGAAGAAGCCGTCGCGGCGGCAGGTGCCGTGCTGATCGACGGGCGCTGGCCGGAGGGAGGCCTTCGCGTGGCGGAACTCGCCGCAGCGCACAACATTCCCGTTGTTCTCGACATGGATCAGGATCAGCCAGAGATCTGGCCGATTGCCGCTCGCGCGACCCATGTCATCGCTGATGAGGACCTGGCCACGCTGCAAGGCGGCGTGGAGACACTCCTGGACCGGATTCAGGCACAGGGGGCCTGGGGGGCCGTGACACTGGGGGAGGAGGGGGTGGCCTTCCGCGGCGGACGGGTGCCGAGTTTCCCGGTCGAGGTGGTGGACAGCACCGGAGCTGGCGATGTCTTCCACGGGGCCTTCGCACTGGCCATGGCCCAGGGGCGTTCGGAACTCCAGGCCATGCGGCTTGCCTGCGCGGCCGGCGCATTGCACTGCCAGTTCGGACGCGTTCCCAACCTCAGCGAAGTTGGCGAGTTGCTCGACCGGTACGAGCCTGGGTTCACCGCACGGGCAGCAACGGAGTGTTGCTCACAGCGCCGTCCATCGTGACGCGCACGGGATGCTCGCCCGCCGGCAGCGATGCTGGCAGCCGCAGGGTCAACTGGTACAGACCGGCAAGCTCCGGGGTCAGGCCCGAATAGGTCACGCGCGCATCCAGTCCGCCCACCTGCACGTGGGGTGGACGCAGGGTTGACACAGGCATCGCAACGCCTTCCCCGGTTGCGGGGGGGGACTGCACCGGACCGTTGCCGGTCATCGACAGCGTCACCACCCCTCCTGCGCGGGCCGGCGCAGCGGGTGTCACGGCTGTGCCGTCTTCATGCACGGCGACAGCATAGGCTCGCCCGTTCGATTCGTATCGGAAGATACCGGGATCCACGCGTGCCAGTTCAAACTCAAAAGGTTCACTCCGATTGTCCGACCGCACACTGACGAAGGCTCTGGCGACGCCAGCGAGTTCCCAGGGGACCTGCACAGTGACCGTTTCCTCACCCACCGAGTGGATGCGGCCAGCCGCACTGACGCGATCGTCCGGCGCATCGAACGCCACCGCCACCCCCTTGCGCATGATCGGCAGGGGCCTGCCGGGCACCACAGGCGGACCGGAGACGTACTGGGCAAATTGACGGCCCCGAATCACGACCAGCGAACCTGCCACCGGACCCCTGAGGGAACTCGGATTCGCGCCGTTGGCCAGCCCCTCGATAACTGGCTTGGACCCGGTCGCTGCGTGCGAAAACGGGATCTCCAGGTTGCCGATCGTCGCGACCACCTTTTGCGGCTCCGGACCCGGCGGATATCGGACGCTCGCGAAGATCAGACCGTTCGGCCCACTGGACGAGGATGACTGCTCGATGACGGGTCCACCCTCTTCGACTCGAAATGTGACGCTGCGACCGGTGACTGGAGCACCAAACTGGTCCAGGACACGTGCCACCAGGCTCTTGGTTGCAGGTTGGCCCGCCACACCGACACTCCCGTGCCCGAGGAGCGGCATCGCATTGACCGGTTCATTGTCCGGCACCACATAGAGATACGGTACAAGTACGTCTCCGAGACCTGCGAGACTCGCCACCCGCAGGCGTCCCTGGTAGAGACCCGCGCGCGGTCGAGTGCCCGCCAGGGCGATGGTCAGGGAAGTGCGGGCATGGGCACCCAGCCGAAAGCTGGCGGAAGTGCGCCCGTTGATGGTCAGGCCCGGGTTGAGGCCCTCCTGGCTGGGCTCGACCGTCACCCGATACGCCTGCGGCCGACTCGACTTGTTCCGGATCACGAGTCGATGGCGGACCGGGAAGGTTGCCCCCGGAGGTTGGCCGAGGCCGAGCGAAGGCGGAACCACCGTGGCCGTGGGGCTGAGTGCCGACTCGATGTTGAGCAGGCCGGCTCCGGACGACACCAAGGGAAAGAACTCCCCGTCCTCGACCTCCAGCGGCTTCGCCGAGTTGATCAATGCCGACCCAACCTCCCGAGCGTTCATGTGCGGAAATGCCTGCCAGATCAGGGCTGCGGCTCCCGACACCACCGGTGCCGCGAAACTGGTCCCGCTCACAGTGCGAAAACCGCTCGGGCTGAACACCGTACCTTGGGCACTGAATCGCGGAGCTGCGGTGTACACGCCCGCACCCGGAGCCACCAAGTCGGGTTTCAGGTGAAAGGAGAGCGTCGGTCCCCGGGCACTGACCGGGGCGACCAGGTCCTGATCCTGCGCGGAGACGACCGGTGTCGGATCGAGGGTCAGAATCGCATCCGGCTCTGCCAGCGCCTCCCGGATCAACGCACCGTCCGAACCGCCGACGAAGAACGCCGGAATGTCTGTATCCCCAAGCAGGGCCATTTCGATCAGATCATCGCCCTCGTGATTGATCACGAGCACCCCAACAGCGCCGGCTGCATCCGCGTGCTCCACCTTCTCCACGAAAAAACACTCACTGCGGTCAATCACGGCGATTCGCCCCAGGAAGGCATTCGCTGGGAAAGCCTCGCAAGCGAGCCGGTCACCGACCTCGCCGGCCAGGACCGCGGGCGCCGACAGCACCCCAGGGGCATCCGGGCCGGTCCCGCTGGCAGCCTCAAACGTCTGCCCACCGATCTGGACGGACTCCCGGAACAGTGCCCGGCTCTGGGTCTGTCCGACGGTGACTACGGCCGGGACGTCACCCGGCGAGTTGATGCTGGTGCGAACCGGAACCGTATGGGTGCCTCTCAATCCGAAATTTCCCGCCGCAACCACCACGACACGCCCGAACTCCTCGACAGCGCTGTGTGCTGCCGCAGCCAGCGGGTCGCACGGGGCCATTGTCTGACGACGCCCGCAATCCGAGCCCTTGGCATCCCAACGGTAGAAGGTCGGGTTCCCCAGGCTGAGGTTGAGGATATCCATGCCGTCTTCCACGGCGTCGTCAATCGCCATGATGACGGCGTGGTCAGCCGTGTAGAAATTCAGGCCAGGCGTGCCGAAGACCTTGTAGACGCCGATTCGCGCCGCGGGGGCTATTCCGCTGACCGGCCCGACGGGCGTCGACACCTCGTTGCCCGCCGCGATCATCGCGACACCGGTACCATGGCCGCCCCTGTCCCGGGGCGAATAGTCGTCCGGCGACGAGCTGCGGATGGCCTTCGAATTGAGCGACTCCACGTACGTGCGAACCGCCACGACCTTGGTAGAGGCGAGGTTCAAGTAGGCCGGATCCCCCACGGGGTATCCCTCGATCGGCGGAAGGGACTCATCCTGGAATGCCTCATGCTCGAAATCCAGGCCCGAGTCAATGATCGCGATCTTGAGCCCCTCGCCAAATAGCTCGCTGCCTTTGGGGCGCACACGGGCCGCGTTGACGCCCACAGTCTCGGAGACGCTCGCCAGCATCGGTTCATAAAGGCGGCCTGGGGTGACGGCCGACACTCCGGTGATCTCCTCAATCGCCTCAACCTGACTGGCGGAGGCCCGAACAAACACCGCATTCAGCACGTTGCGAACAACGCCAATGACCTCAATGCCACGCGCTTCGAGCTCCGCGATCACCGGATCCTGGGATCGGGCGACAGCCCGCCGCATCAGGCCTGGAGTCGCCGCCGCCTGCCGAGCCGATGCCTCCCCACTCTTGGCCGGCGGCTCGCTGAGTCGCTCACCGACGGATGGCTTGTCCAGCAACACCGTGTATGCCCACTGCTGGCCGGGCTGGGGCAGAACCTGCCCAAGGGCCCACGGAGCCAGCAAGGCCAGAAGATGCAGCACCGCCAAGGCGCAGGGTCTCCGCAACCCGGAGAGGACGGAGTTCGGCTGCCCGCAGTGCGGGTGACTCATGGAAACCAGCGATTCCGTCGACTCGCTCATCCTGCACTGCCCAATGCATGAGGGCAAAGGCAGTAACTTCGCAGCAACTTCCCGCACCCTATGCGATGCTATACGATCATTGCAGCCCGTATCCCGGAGATGCCGGGCCACCCTCTCAGTAAACACCATGAACGCAACCCTGCTGCGATGTTCCATCATCGCCGCCCTTGGCGGACTCCTCTTCGGTTTCGATACCGCGGTCATTTCCGGGACGACAGACCACCTGAGCGAGGTGTTCGACCTGGCGGGCTTCAGCCTCGGATTCACCGTCGCAAGCGCGCTGATCGGCACCATCATCGGGGCTCTGTTTGCCGGCATTCCCGCTGACCGCATCGGCCGGCGAGCCACGTTGATCTGGATCGCGATTGTCTATCTGGTCTCCGCAGTCGGAAGTGCCATCGCGTGGGACTGGCACTCGTTCCTGTTCTATCGTTGGCTGGGCGGTCTGGGAGTCGGAGCCTCTTCCGTGGTCGCCCCCATGTACATCGCGGAGATTTCCCCGCCCCGGCTGCGTGGCCGTCTTGTCGCCATCACCCAGTTCAACATCGTCTTCGGGATCCTCCTGGCCTACCTCTCGAACTACGGCGTGGCTCTGCTGGAGATGGGCATGACCGAGTGGCGGGTGATGTTCGGAATTGAGGCCGCCCCCGCGGCGGCGTTTTTAGGGTTGATGTTCGCAACGCCGCGCAGCCCCCGCTGGCTCGTCGGTCAGGGCCGGATCGACGAGGCGGCCGCAGTTCTCGAAGCGGTCGGCAGCGAGGATGTACGGGACGAACTCGGCGCGATCAAGGAATCGTTGCGGGAAACGGGCCGGGACCCATCCGAGCGCCTGCTGCAACGGAGGTACCGGCGTCCGGTCCGGCTGGCCGTGGCGATTGCAACTTTCAATCAGCTCTCTGGCATCAACGCGCTGATGTACTACGCCCCGCACATCTTCCGCATGGCAGGCGCGGGAACGGATTCCTCGCTGGCCCAGGCCGTGGTCGTCGGCTGCACGAACCTGGTCTTCACAATGGCAGCCCTGCTGGTCATCGACAGGATTGGCCGCCGCAAGCTGATGCTCATTGGCTCGGTCGGCTACATCGTCAGCCTTGCGGCGACTGCCGCAGCCTTCTACGCATACGGCACGGAATTCACCCCGTTCGGCAGCACGGTCGTGCTGGCCAGCCTGATGGTGTTCATCGCGTCCCATGCGTTCGGACAGGGAGCCGTGATCTGGGTGTACTTGAGCGAGATTTTCCCGAACCGGGTTCGCGCCAAGGGCCAGGCACTCGGCAGCTTCACACACTGGGTCTTCGCCGCCCTGATTTCGTGGACGTTCCCGATGATTGCAGAAGTGTCCGGCGGCCACACCTTCGCGTTCTACTCGAGCATGATGGTTCTGCAGCTGATCTGGGTCATGAGGATGATGCCAGAGACCAAGGGTGTGCCGCTGGAAGCGATGCAGCGGCGCATGACCGAACATTGAGGGACGGCGCCTGGCGGGACAATCGGCGTCCTCGCGGCAACAGGGACGATAGGCTGCCCGTAAGTACCTGAAACGACAATGCCCTACCCGCCCTGGCTGTATCGCGGTGCCTGGCTGTGCGCGATGGCATTGTCCGCTGCAGGCCAGACCATCCAGTTTGAGGAAGTCGCGCAGGAATCAGGAATCGATTTTCGCCACTATGCTGCGAAGTCTCCCGAGAAACACCTGGTCGAGGCCATGGGTGCGGGCGTCGCGATGCTCGACTTCGACCAAGACGGGCTGCTCGACCTGTACTTCGTCAACGGAGCCGAGCTCGGGCCTAGCGAGCGGCCGCTGGCCTATGCGAAGTCCTCCGCCAAGCACTCGAACCGCCTGTACAGGAATCTCGGAGCATGGCGGTTCCGGGACGTAACCGAGGAAGCGGGTGTGGCCGGACGGGGCTATGGAATGGGGGCGACGGTCGCCGACTACGACAGCGACGGTGACCCGGACCTGTTCGTTACCAACTTCGGTCCGGACATCCTGTTCCGCAACGAGGGCGACGGCACGTTCCGCGACGTCAGCCGGGAGGCTGGTATCCAGGGTGCGGTCTGGTCCAGCGGGGCGGCATTCCTGGACTTCAACAACGACGGACTGCTCGACCTGTTCGTCGCCGGCTACCTGCAGTGGACGCCCGAGATCAGCCGGCCCTGCGGGCCTTTCCTGCCCGACCGCCGGTCGTACTGCCACCCGCGGGCGTTCCGGGCCGCCCACCATATGCTGTACCGGAGCGCCGGCGACGGGACCTTCGTGAACGCGTCCATTGCAGCGGACATCTCGCGGGAACCGGGCAAGGGCCTCGGCGTTGCCGTCAACGACCACGACCAAGACGGCTGGATCGACATCTTTGTGGCCAATGACTCGTTCCCGCAGCAACTCTTCCACAATGCGGGTGGCGAGAGGTTCGCAGAATCCGCTCTCAAGATGGGTGTCGCGTATGACAGGGAAGGCCGCGAGTACGCGGGCATGGGTGTCGTGTGGGAGGACTTCGACCGTGACCTGCAGGCGGATATCGTGGTGAACGCGCTCGGCCGCCAGGGATACTGGCTGTATCGGAGCGAAGGCGAACGTTTCGAGCCGGCGTCGGGGCAGTCCGGACTGCTGAGATTGTCCGAACTGCGATCCGGATGGGGAATGGGGCTGGTGGACTTCGACAACGACGGCTGGCGCGACCTGTTCGTGGCCCAAGGACACGTGATGGATGACATCGGCGAGACAGACCCGCCGCTCGCCCACAAAGAGCCGATGATGCTGGCCCGGAACCTGTTTGGCCGCTTCTACGACGTCTCCGAGCGGGCCGGGCCTGCGTTTGGACAGGCCTTCGCGGCCCGGGGCGCGGCGTTCGGGGATCTTGACAGGGATGGCAGGGTCGACGCCGTGATCAGCGTTAACGACGGACCAGCGCTCGTCCTCCGCAATACATCTACTGCCGGCAACAGCTTGGCAGTCCGGCTTGAGGGCAGCGGCGGCAACCGGGACGCCATCGGGGCTGTCGTCCGGGTCCGGTCGACAGACGGCGTGGAGCAGGAGGCGTTTCGGGGCAGCCAAGGCAGCTATCTGTCGACAAACTCACCAGCCCTGCACTTCGGGCTCGGCGAAGACGGGCTCTGCGAGTCCATCACGGTTCGGTGGCCGGACGGTTCGAGCCAGACGATTCGCGCACCGAGCGGCCGCCAGGTCACCGTGCGGCAATCGGTCCGGCCAGATTGAAGGCCTGCTCGCCGACACACCGGACCAGTCGCATGGGTGGCCCGTACCGATCAGGAGCCCGATTCCCGGACCGGCCGGTCGTCTGCCGAGGCTGGTGACTTTCCCTTCCATGTGCAGGATCCACGGTATTCGGACGTCATGGCGTGCGGCCCGTCGCACCCCAGGCCCTATGGCTCCCGACGGCACTCATGCCGGCCGCAATCCATCCGGCACATGATCGATCCTGTGCCATCAGGATCCGTCTTCAGGTACGGACCACCAGCCCTGCAACGTCGATTGGAGTTCGGCGACCAACTCGGGTCGCTCACCGGCCAGATTCCGGGTTTCGTACGGGTCCGCGACCACGTTGTAGAGTTCGGGTTCCAGACCCATCCAGTCGGCAATGTCTCCCCGGATCAGCAACGTGACGTCCTTGTTGGGCAGGTACGGCTGGATGAGCTTCCAACCGTCTTCGCGGACGACAGTGCGGTACTTGAGATTGGCAACCGGATTCCGGATGTCGACCGCAGTGTGCGCAAATGTCGCGCCAAAAACCTGCCCACGCCGGGACAGCGAATCCGGGTCCAGCAGGCTGATCCCAGGCAGGTCTCGTGGTGCCTCGCCCCCCGTGACGTCCAGGATGGTCGGTACAAGGTCGATGGTACTGACGAGCGTCGTATCATTCCGGCCCGGCTCGACCTTGCCCGGCCAGCGGACCATGATCGGCGTCCTGACACCCAGTTCATACGGTGACATCTTGGCCCGGACCGTGGCCTGATCGGCCCGCTCCTCGGTCGGCAGCCAGCCATTGTCGGCTACGTAGAGAACCACGGTCTCCCTGAGCCTGTCCAGACCGGACAGCGGCGACAGACCCGGATGCTTTGCTTCGTGCAGGGACGATGACAAATCCTCACCGTCCAGAAAATCGAGGACATCCCCGACCGTCTCGTCGAACCACTCCACCATCGCGAAATACCGGGCAACCCGCTCGGCGCGGTCCGGCGACCGGTACTTCTCCAGAAGCCGGTCCGGAGGGGTGTGGGGCGTGTGGGGCAGGAACGGGGCATACCACACGAAGAACGGTCTCGGTTCCTGCCCGCCGGCAGATTGCGCCGGGGGACCGGCCAGCGCCGATCGCATGAAGTCGAAGACCGGTTGCATGCCCTCCCGCCCGATGATGAGGCCGTCGTCGCCGTGCCGTCCGCCACGGCTGACGTCCCCGTGGGTCATGCCTTCGGTGAATCCGTGGTTGACCGGGTTCCCCTCCCACCACTTGCCCGACTGATGACTGACGTAGCCGGAGCGGGCGAGCAGCTGCATCACGTTCTCGTTCCGGGCGAAGACATCCTCCATCGCCGCCCGGGCCACGGGATCGCGTGCGACCTCCGGCCATTCGCCCGCCGGATCGTTACCGGTGATTCCGTGCTGGTGCGGATACAGTCCGGTGGCGAGCGTCGCAAGGCTGGGACGGCAAACCGGGGCCGGCACGTAGCCCCGGGTGTACAGCATGGATTCGGAAGCGAGACGATCCAGGCTCGGAGTCTGGATCACCGGATGCCCCATGAAGCCGTAATCCGGCCAGCCGTGATCGTCGGAAACGATCAGGACAACGTTTGGCGGCCCAGACAGGGACTGCCTGTCCGTACAGGCCGCGAACGCGAGCAGCGCGGTGAGGCCGGAAGAGACAATGCGACGGAGTCCCATGCTGGACGCCATGCTCCGCGGTCGTCCGCGCTCAGTAGCCCTTGCTCTTGTCGACAACGTTGAGCAGCGGCTGGCCGTTGGCGAATCGCTGGATGTTCGACTTGACAATTCCCAGCATCCGGCCGCGGTCCATGTCCGATCGTCCGGCTATGTGCGGGGTAATGACGACGTTCTCCATCTTCCACAGGGCATGGCCCTTGGGCAAGGGCTCGGGATCCGTGACATCGACACCGGCACCGGAGAGTCTCTTGGCGTCCAGGGCCTTCACCAGGGAGGGCAGGTCGTAGGTTCCGCCACGGCTCACGGCGATGAAATACGCACCGTTCTTCATGTTCTCGAACTGGCTGGGGCCGATCATCTTGTGGCTCTTGGGAGTATGCGGCGCCGCCATGAAGATCACGTCCGCGTCACCGATCACGCTATCGAGCATGTCCGGCTTGACGATTCTCTCGACGTACGGGAGATAGGCAATGTCCTCCGGATCCACGCCGACCACCTTCATACCGTGCGCCCACGCCCGAATCGCGATCTGCAGGCCGATGCCGCCCATGCCGATCACCAGGGCGTTCTTGCCGTTCAGCTCGACCAGGGTGTAGGGGCGGCCTTGCCAGTTCTCATCAGCCTGACGGTGCAGGTAGGTGGGAATGAATCGCGTCAGCGTCAGGAGCAGGGCCATCGCGTGGTCGGCGATCTCCGGCCCCTGCACGATCTGGTTGTTGGTAAGGACAATATCGCTTTCAGCGAGGGCGTCGGAGCCGGACTTGTGCAGCACCTGCTCAACCCCGGCACTCAAGGTCTGGACCCAGCGGAGATTCTCCCCGGCCTTCACGAGTTCAGGGGAGATGTTGCCGATATAGGCGGCGGCGTCGGCGATCTCGGTCATGGCGGTCTCGGAGGAAACCCGGACGAGCTTCACCTTGTCCGATGCGGACTGCCAGTCGGCAATCGTTTCGGGGTTCTGCCCTGCGACCAGAATCTTGAGGGTCTGCGCCCCGCAGAGCGACACAGAGAGAACAGCCAATGCCAGCCAGCGAATCATGATGCAAGCCTCCTGAGGTACCGATTGTACTGGAACCGCACAGGCAAGGCGGAACATCGCAGGACTCCCACCGAAGATCGAGGCGGACCGGTCGAGCCGTGCGGCGCAACGCCGGAGGCAGGCCCTTGGCAGCCGCAACATCCTCGGCTCTGGCTCCCGATCCTCCAAGCGTGGACTCCGTGCCGTTTGGGTGCGGC
Organism: Bryobacterales bacterium; assembly: GCA_965205085.1. Taxonomy (GTDB): domain Bacteria; phylum Acidobacteriota; class Terriglobia; order Bryobacterales; family UBA6623; genus VXMF01. The sequence goes on from OZ242039.1 coordinate 1,730,147, forward strand.
AAATCGAGGCCCCGCGGACGCATCATTGCTTGCCGGCGGGCCGCGCCGGCCCGGCCTGGGGGCAAGAACAGCCTGCCGCTATGCGAGCATCTGTTCGACAACCCTGCCCCCGACGTCAGTCAGCCGGAAATCCCGCCCCGCATGCCGGTAGGTCAGCCGCTGGTGGTCCAGCCCGAGACAGTGCAGGATCGTGGCCTGGAGGTCGTGCACGTGGACGGGGTCTTCGGCAACCCCCAGCCCGAGCTCATCCGTCTTGCCGATGACTTGCCCACCCTTGATGCCACCGCCCGCGATCCAAACGCTGAATCCGTTCGCGTGGTGGTCGCGGCCGATGCTGGCCGGGTCCGACGGGTTCCGCCACTCCGCCAGGGCGGTTCGTCCGAACTCTCCCGCCCAGATGACCAGCGTCTCATCCAGCAAACCCCGCTGCTTCAGGTCCCTGACGAGCGCCGCGACGGCCTGGTCGGTAGTCCGGCACTTCTGACTGAGTCCTTGGTCCAGGTTGGAGTGGTGATCCCATTGGGCATGCTGGTTCAAGACGAACCGCACGCCCCGCTCGACGAGCCTGCGCGCCAGCAGGCAGGACATGCCGTAAGCGCCGGTCTCCCTGGAATCGAGGCCGTACATCCGGCGAGTCGCGGCGGACTCGCCGCTGATATCGATCAGGTCCGGCGCTGACGCCTGCATGCGGAAGGCCAGCTCGTAGGCGGCGATCCGCGAGGCGATCTCGGGGTCGCGCGTACGCTCCATCTGTTCCCGGTTCAGATCGCGGATGATGTCCAGGTCGCGGCGCTGCATCGCCGCAGTGACGCCATCCGGATTCGAGAGGTGGAGGATGGGGTCTCCCTGGCTGCGAAGCAGCACCCCACCGTAGTTCGACGGCAGGAATCCGTTGGACCAGTTGCCCGTGCTGCCCTGGGTCGAGCTGCCGGTCTTGAGGACCACGAACCCGGGAAGGTTGCTCGACTCGCTGCCCAGGCCGTAGGTAACCCAGGATCCGATGGTGGGCCGCCCGAGCAGCGGACTTCCCGTCATCAGCAGCGACTGCCCCGGGTGATGGTTGACGGCCTCACCGTGGACCGACCGCACCAGGCAGATGTCGTCCGCGATCGTTGCCGTGTGCGGCAGCCATTCCGAGAGTTCCATGCCTGACTGCCCGGCCGGCCTGAACTTCCGCCGGCTGGCCAGCACCTTCGCCGTCGGCTTGATGAAGGCGAGCTGCAGATCCTTCGCGAGGGAAGCGGGGAGCGGCTTGCCGTTCCACTCGTGGAGCTTCGGTTTGGGGTCAAACAGGTCGATCTGGCTCGGAGCGCCAGCCTGAAACAGAAAGATGACGTTCTTTGCCTTAGGGGTGAAGTGCGGTTTCTGCGGTGCCCGGGCGTCGGCGTCAGCGGCAGTCCTGCCCTCCAGACCCAGCAGATGGCCGAGCACCCCCAGACCGAGGCCGTAGAGGGTGTTGTCGAGGAAGTCGCGCCTCGAGCGGGTCGCCAGCAACTCTTGCACGTTCATGGGCGGGTCACGAATTCATCCAGGTTCATCAGGATCCGGCCGACACCGGTCCACGCTACCAGGTCGGGCCTGTCGACTCCGTCCACGATCGGCCATTCCGCGAGTCCCCCCGACCCCAGAGCCTCCTGCCGGCGCTGGGAAACGTAAGCGGAGAATCGACTCTCCTCCCCTTTCGACGGCGCCCTGCCCAAGGCCAGTTCGTAGGCATGGCGCAACCGCGGTTCGAAATCCCGGACCGGAACCTCGGTCAGCACACGCAAGGCAAGGGATCGCCAGGCTTCTGCGAACGTGGAATCATTGAGCAGGTTCAAGGCCTGCAGTGGTGTGTTGGACCGGTCCCGGCTGCAGGCAGGGGCCCTGAATTCCGGCGAGTCGAAAGTCATCAGGAAAGGATACGGCTGGGTTCGCTGGAACTGGATGTACATGCCCCGCTTGTATCGATCCCGACCGCTGGTCGGTTCCCAGTCGGTGCCACCCGCCTTGAATCCCGTGGTGCCTTCAGGCATGGTCGGACGGAATCCCGGACCGCCCACATCGTGGTGAAGCAGGCCAGCCGCGGCGAGCGCCCGATCCCAGATCAGTTCCGCAGGCAGCCGCAGGCGACTCTGCCGCGCGAGCAGCCTGTTGCCGGGATCAAACGCAGCCAACTTCGGACTGAGCACTGCCTCCTGCCGGTAGGTGTCGGAAGTGACAATCAGCCGGTGCATGTTCTTGACGTTCCATCCGGAATCACGGAACTCCGCGGCCAGCCAGTCCAGCAGTTCGGGATGGCTGGGCTTCTCCCCTTGTCGGCCGAAGTCGTCCGTGGTCGGCACCAATCCCCGGCCGAAGTACTCCTGCCAGATGCGATTGACGGCGACTCTGGCGGTCAGCGGATTGCGCTCGGAGAAGAGCCAGCGGGCGAGCGCCAGCCGGGTCGGTTGGACATCCGGTTCGGCCGGCAGGAAATCAAGTGTCGACGGCCGCACCGGGATTCCGGGCCGGTCCCAACTGCCGCGGATGCGCAGGTGGGTCGGCTTCTGGTCCGAGCGGTCATGGACCACACGAGCCTCTGTTCGCCGGGGATAGAGATCATTCAGGCTGCGGAGCCTCTTGATCGCCTCGGGGAAGCCGAGCTCCTTGTGCCGGTCCGCCCCCACGATGAGACCGTAGGCACGCAGAAAATAGTCCGTGACCATCGTCGCCTGCCGCCACGTGCGCTCCGCTGGAGGGATCGTCACAATCTCCTGACCGCCATCGGTATTGAGGCCCAGTTCCTGCCAGGCGAGGTCCCAGTCCAGGTAGACGCCCGGCTCGGCCCCAGCCTTGAGACACCCCGCCTCCCAGGCAGCCTGCAGTGCAGGGACGTCGTACTCGTCCAGGATTTCTCCGTGCCGGCGGCGATATTCATTGACCGTCTGCAGGTACGGACCCATCTCCCCCTGCACCGGGGCGTAGATGTGCCTCTCATCCAGGTTGTCGAAATACGCGAAGATCTCATAGAAGTCCTTCTGCGAGATGGGGTCGTACTTGTGATCGTGGCACTGCGCACAACCCACGGTCAGGCCGAGCCAAACCGTCCCGAAGGTGCTGGCGCGGTCCACCGTCTCCTCGAACAGGAACTGCTCGGGGTTCACACCGCCTTCCCTGTTTCTGAGGGTGTTCCGAAGGAAACCCGTGGCAACCCGCTGCTCAACGGTGGCGGCGGGCAGCAGGTCGCCGGCAATCTGCTCGATCGAGAAGCGGTCGAACGGCATGCCGGCGTTGATCGCATTGACGACCCATCGACGGTAGCGCCAGGCATGCGGCCTGGTGTAGTCCTTGGCGTATCCGTCCGAGTCGGCGTAACGCACCTGGTCAAGCCAATGGAGGGCCTGTTTCTCCCCAAAGTGCTTCGAGTCGACAAGGCGGTCCACAGCCCGCTCGTAGGCCGTATCGCTGGGGTCGGCCAGAAACGCTCGTTGCTCGTCGACGGTCGGCACCAGACCGGTCAGATCCAGCGAGGCCCGAGTGAGCAGCACGGCACGATCGGCAGGCGGGGAAGGTTCCAGATCCTCACGCTGAAGCCTCCGCCGGACGAAATGGTCGATCGGGTGCACTTCCTGCGGGATCGTGGGCTTCCGGATCGGCTGAAACGCCCAATGCGATACCTGGTCGGACTCCCCATCATCGGCAGCCCCTCCCACACCGGATTCCGGCCACGGTGCTCCCTGATCGATCCACGCCCGCAGAAGCCCGACCTGGGTCTCGTCCAGCGGGTCGCCGACGGGCGGCATCACCACCTTCACCTTGTACCCGGCAACCAGCCGGACCAGTCGGCTGTTCGCCGAATCGCCCGGGAGGATCGACGGCCCGGAGTGGCCCCCCTCAAGGGCGGCAGCCCTTCTATCGAGCCGCAACCCGTTCATCGCGTTCGACTCGCCGTGGCAACCCACGCAGTGCCGTTCCAGGAGTGGACGGATTTCGGTCTCGAAGTCGACTGCTCCCGTAGCTGCGGGCGGAAGCTCGTCCGCTGCCGCCGACATCACAGCGACCAGACCCAAGAGCATGCTCATGGACCGCAGTCTTCGAGAAACCCGGCCCATGGCCGAGGTGTCCCCTCGACGCTCACACCCTGCATCCTGCGTGCCTGACAGCACCATCGGCACCCCGGAAGCGGCAGCCTGCCCGTCGAAGGCAACCTCCACCGGCTCAGCGTCGCGTACGGGCGACATGAACGTGGCCATCTCAACAAGATACCGCCGGTCCTGCGCGCCACACCAGAACAAGGCAACCGTCCTCCCGTCCATATCGTAGACGCCCGGACCCGGAGTGCCAAGCGCGGGCAAGCACCACCTCGGTCACGCCTCGGCAACGCGATTGAGGACGGCCGCAGTCATCGGGCCAGGCCTCCCGACGCTGCCGGAGCCGGTGCCGGGCCCACGCCGAGTCCCCGATGGGTGGCAGACTGCGAGAGGCACCGGTTCCGAAGTCCCGGAACCCTCGGGGAATCGAACCCGATCAACAAGACACTCGGCATCCGACGCCAATCAAGGCCCGGATCAGAAGACGAACTTCAGGCTCATCTGGATGAGCCGGGGCTGGCGGGCCCCTCCCACCAGTCCGAAATTGCGGTTGGCCACGGCTCCATTGGGGTTGAGAAACTGCGCATGGTTGAGTGCATTGAACATTTCGACCCGGAGTTCGGCATGCTTGGACTCCGTGACCTGGAAGTCTTTCTGGATTCCGATGTCCAGGTTGTTCCGCCCGGGCCCGCTGATCGGCACGCGCGAGGAGTTCCCGAAGAAACCAGGCTCTGTGTCGTGGAAACAGCTCTTGTCGATGAAGAGCAGGCTATTGCGCAGATCCGCGCCCTCCAGGTTCCCTGAGCAGGTCCGGTTTGGCCGATGGCCGACGAACGGGCTGCCGGTGCGATTGGGGACCGTGATCATGACCGGCAAGCCGTTGGAAAACGTAGCGATGGTCGTGACGACCCAGCCTCCCAGCACATACTCGAGACCGCGCGGCATCCCCGAGCCGAACCTCTGGTTGCGGCCGAACGGCAATTCCCAAAGTGCACTGAGAACGCCGCGATTGCGCACGTCGAAGGAGGTCGGCCCCTTGTCCAGGGCGCGGTTGTTGGCAATCTGGTTGTTCGTCGCACCACCCAGTTCCCATCCGTCGTACAGGGCCTTGCCGAACGTGTACTCGGCTCTGACATCGAGACCGTACGACATCCGGTGGTGATAGCGGGCGATGAGTGCGTTGTAGCTCGAGTTTCCGTTGAAATCCGACTGGAGGATCGAGCGGTAACGCAGGTAGGGTCGGGTCCCGCGGTCGCAATGAAGGTCCGGGCCGACAACGCACTGGTTGTTGTCATACCGGTTCTGCTGACGGTGGCCGCTGTTGCCGATATAGCTCAACTCGAGCATGTCGTTCCTGCTGAGCGTGCGCTGGACCGAGAAGTTCCACTGTTGGACGTAGGGCGTTCGTCCTTCCTCCTGCAGGGTGAATGGCGTGAGCCCGGACGGCAGGTTCTGGGCGAAGTTCTCGTCGATCGGCGGTAGAGGAATGACCGGGAAGATATTGACTCCGGGGATGAACTCTGGCATCAGCTTGCCGGTGTTGATGGCGTCAACGCTATTCGTAAACGGCGGTCCGACAGCCGAGAACTGCAGCTCGATCAGCTGCATGTCGGAAAAGTACGCTCCCGCTCCCGCCCGGACCACCGTCTTGTCATCGAGTTGCCAGGCGACACCGATCCGCGGTGCGAAATTGTCGCTGTCTGGCTGGATGACGCGAGGATCCACCTCGCCGAGGACGGCGAACTTCAGCAGCCCCGTTGCCGGGTCGAAACCGTGCGGGTAGTCCGCGGCCCGGCCGTATGGGCTGGGAATGGTGTCCTTGAACCACGACAGCCCCATATTGAGGGTGACGTTCCGCCGGACCTTCCATGTGTCCTGCAGATACGGCATGTACTGGGTGTGGCGGTACTGGAGCATCGGCAGGCCCCGCGTGCTTCCGCGATCCGGCATCCCGAGCAGGTAATCGGCGAAGGCGTTCCCGGAATCCCCCCCGGCCGGGACCAGGTTCCCCGCCGCATTCGTGGTGAGCTGGGCCGAATACACACGGTTGTAGGTCAGGCTGCCGTGGGCACCTGCATTGGCGTTCTGCTGCCACGTCCGGCGATAGCGAATGCTCGCGCCGAAACGGAACTGATGGTTGCCGGTGATGTAGCTCACCGCAGGGTCGAACTGGTAGTTGTTGTCGATGTTGCCAAGGTCGCCGTTCGAGCGTCCAAACCCCGAAAAACCCTGAATTCCCTGCGAGAAGACCCCTCTTGTATCGAATGTGCCCGTAATGCCCAAGGGCGTCAGGATATCGCCCACCTCGCGGGCCTCGTTGCTGAACAGGGCCTGGTTGCGGGAGACCCCCAACCGGATCGTGCTGACCATCTTCGGGGAAACGGTGTAGGTGTGCTGGAACATTCCCAACGCGAACTCGTTGGGATAGAAGGCTCCACTCAGGGGGAAAGCACCAGGTCGAACGGCCGAGTTGTCCGACCAGATGAATTGCGAAAACAGGTTCTGTTTCGGCGTGAGTTGCGTATCGATGCGGATGTTGAACTGATCGTCGTCAATCGTGTTTCTGGGATTCACGAACAGATTGTTGGGCCTCTGGCTGAGGCTCGATCCGGGCAGGTAGTACTGGAGGAGATTCTCGGAAACCGAATTGAAGCGGCTCCTCGGAATCGTCTGATTCTGGAACGGCTCTCGTGTACCCGCCTCTTCGTTGAGGGTCAGAGGGTCGTGGATGATGAACGAATCCTCGCTGAAGTCCCCTCCGAACATTGCCTGCGTCGGCGTGAACACGCCTCGGGTGAAGGCAACCCGCTCCCGCATTCCCTCGTATCCTCCCCGGAACCAGGCCTTGTCGCGGATGATCGGCCCTCCAATGGCAAATCCGAACTGATTGCGCTTCAATTCCTCCGGGCCGGGGGAGAAGAAGTTGCGAGCATCCAGTACCGTGTTGCGGACGAACTCGAAGACCTGGCCGTGGAAGTCGTTGCCGCCGCCTGGCGTGGAGACATTGACCATCGCAGGATTGGGCCCCTGATCGGGCATGAAGAAGCTCGACTGGACCTTGAACTGGTCCACGTTGGCGACAGACAGGCCCACGGCAAGCTCGCCTCCCCGTGCGCCGCGCACCTGGATGCCGTTGATGGTGTAGCTGTTGTTCGCCGCCTTGACGCCACCAATGACCACGAACCGGCCTGGATGGCCGATCTGGCCCTCGAACGAGGCGCGGCCTTCCGAAGGTGCCGTGCCACCCGCGAGAAGTGCCAGTTGCAGGAAGTTCCTTCCGTTGAGCGGCAGATCGTTGACACGCTCGGAATCGACGACCGTTCCGATCGCGTTGGACTCGGTCTCCAGCAGCACCGCTGCCGCCTCGACCGTCACGACATTCGTGACCTGCCCGACCTCGAGCTCCACGTTCACGGCAACACGCTGCCCGACCTGGACATCCAGATCCGTGATCTCCTGGGTCGCGAATCCCTCGCTTGAGACACGGAGGGTGTACGTTCCCGGAGTGATGTCGGGGAATGCGTAATTCCCCGCAGCGTTGGTCGAGGCCTCCTGCTCAGCCCCGCGTTCGACATGGATCAGAACGACTGTCGCGGCCGGTATAACCGCTCCTGTCGCGTCCGCTACCGTGCCGGCAACAGATGCACTTCCGGACACTCCCTGCGCCCAGGAGGCAGGTGCTGCCACAAGCGCAGCAATGCACAGCAGCCACATGATGCGAGAACGATTAAGCATGAATCCATCTACCTCACTCTGGTACGGTTCTGTCAAGGGGACCCTGAACCCCGGAATCGCCCCACGATATCGAATCAGGCCCCTCAAGTCAACCACATTTTCTTCGCGGCACAGGTGCGAGACTGCGGTTCGAGGGCCCCGCAACAACCGTCCGGAGATTCCCGGCCTTCTCCGCCTTGCCCCCCTGTCGAAGTCCAGAAAGTTGCGGGCCTTGCCCAGGCTACCGGGCCGTCACCCAGATCGGGCTGGACCACGCCATCTGGCCGTCTGCCTGTTGCACCCGCACGTAATAGTACTGCTCGCCAGGTTTCGGTTCCTGGTCAACGAAGCGAAACTCCATATCGTCCGTCTGGTTCCGGAGCGTGTAGACGAAATCCTGACTGCGGATCACGTCCACTCGCCGAATCGGCGCCGTACCAAGAATCCTGACCCGCAGCTCGAACTCCGGCGACGTCCCCGGAACGACGTCTCCCTGGAGGTATTCCCTTCCACCCGCACCCATGCGATAGTCGAGGACGATGTTGTCGGTCGCTGCATAGTTGTGGCGTCTGCGCATCGCATCCAGCAATCCTTCGCGCGTGAACTCTTCGGCAAGCGTACATGAGTAAGAAATGTGCGTGGAAAGGTGGTCCGAACTCGCCTGAACTCCGATCTTGTAGCCCTTGGCCCATGCGTTCCAGACATACCCCTTCGGCCGATGCCCCCCGGCCTGACCCGTCACATCGGCCGCTATCGCCGATTTCGGTGCTCCCTCGTACTCGGCGGACACCCGGTCCCCCTGGTAGATCTCGACCAGGGGCTCTGCCTCTGCATCGTTGTCCCGCCAGTCCGTGCCCATCCCTGTCGCCGAGGTGTGCGGAATCGATATTCCGTTGTAGCGCTTGACGTAGTCGAACAGGCCCACGGTCGCCGACGATGTTTCCCGCTCGCCTGGCTGGGTCGGATAGGTCGGATTGCCGCGTTTCGCGAAGAAGATGTTGCGATGGCCATTGGGGTATCCCTCCCCTCGCTCATAGCCAAACAGCGGAACGAACCGGCCCGGCAGATGGAACACATCCACACGCTGTTGCAGCAGCCAGTTGATGTACTCGATATTCGGTCCGCCGCTGTTATGGTGCTCGCTCATGCCCAGGTAGTCCAGCGCGGCAACATTCAGCGCGTACCGGTAGGTGTCGTTCTGCGCTCCGTCATTGTTTCCGTCACCGGAGTACTCGGTGTGCCGATGGGTGTCACCCCGGTAGATCCTGTACACCCGGCCCTCAGACCGGATCTCATAGCTCCGGACGCGGTCGACGTCCTCGCTCTCGTTCGGGTGCTTCTCGAAGACATTGAGATCGTCCCTTCCCCTGGGCCTGAGTTCCGCGGGGTGGACGGGCCCGTTCAGGGCCGGCAGGCGGCCGGCGAATATCTCTCCCTGCCGGTAAAGGTAATCGTCGTAGCTTCGATTGTCGGTCGCCCACGCTGCGTACAGGGCCCCATCCGGACCGGACGACAAACCGAATCCCGCATCCGAGCGACCGGCTGTCGCGGGCAATGGCAGCGGTCGGCTCCAGCGGCGTCCGTCGAATGCCGTGGCATACGTCTCCCAGGAGGCACGGTGGGCGGCGGCGGTGTGGGGCACTTCTCGCTGGCGGAGAAGACGGTGCCGGAACAAGGCCCAGATCCGGCCGTCCGCATCCGCCCGCAACCGGGGGAAATCGTTGAATCCACGCAACTCCGGCGGCAGCGAGTCCTCGAAACCGCGCCTGGGTTCCTTCCACTCCCCTGCCTCGTATACAGCAGTGGCGATCCAACGGGACTGGTACAGTTGGGTCGCGGGCCGGTTGAGGAGGAAGCCCGTGTCCTTGCCCCACTGCAGCCCGCTCTCGTTCCAGACGGCCCAGAGCCGGTCCTCCGCGTCGCAGGCAAGGGACGGGTACGCCTCGTACCGGAGCGTGTCGGCTACGGGCTCCACGTCCAGCCAGTTCCCATCAACGGACTTTCGCATCCGGATGTCAAAGTTGTTTTCTTCGTATGTCTCCCAGGCAACGTAGACAGCCCCCCTGGAGTCCGCAGCGATCGCCGGATGCCAATCGTCCGAAGGAGATAGCGAGACACGAACCTCGGGTGACCATTCGTCGCCATCCCACGTCCGGGCGAGGATGTCGGACCGGCCATCCCGAAAGCCCTGCCAAACCAGCCAAGTCTTGCCGGTGGCGTCCGTTTCGAGGGCGTGGTGAATGTCCGGTTCCGGTGCCGTGGTCAACCGGGTGACGGACGACCAGCTCTCACCGTCGAAGTGTCGAGCGTACAGGTCGAAGTTCCCGTCTTTCCTGTCGGACCAGATCGCAAGGATTCCACCTTGACCGTCGCGCGCCAATCGAACGTAGTACGCATCCGACGGACCCGTCGAAACTTCCCGAATCCCACCCCAGCCAGTGCCATCATGGTGCCGCACAAACACGTGATTGGCCCAGCCCCGATATCCGATCCACGCCACCCAGTGCGACCCGGCACCTCCCGCCACGCTGTCGGCGAATCCGTTGTGGAAGCCCTGATCGGAAACTGAAGCATAGTTCGAAGCCCGCTCAACGGTCACGGCACCCTGCAGATAGCTCCGCCGCAACCCGGGTGGCTGTTCGGACAAGCGGAAAGACAGGTTGCCTCCTGCCGTCTCCATGTCCACGCGGGCATCACCCTCTGCGGTGAGCGTGAGAATGATGCCCGGCAAGTTGAGATAGTCCGGCACGGGAAACGGAGGCTCGGGTTCCCAGTTCCTGTACCGGAACTTCACACCCCGGGTGGACGCGAGACTCCAGGACAGGTCATCCATGCTGTCGGCTGCGCGAGGTCGCCAACTCCGCAGGCCGGTGACCCGCCCCCCCGAAACCGCCACCGCACCGTCCCAGGATGCTGGACTCTTGTCCGTCAGGCCAAGCCGTATCCGGAACGTGTGGTCCGCCCCGCTCGCCAAGGCACCGCTGAGCAATACGAACGCCGGCAGACAGGACAGCAGCGATTGTCGGATCGGCATCGCCAACAGGATAGAACACCCGCCGCTGGACGCTCCCGATTCCACCGCGCCCTGCTCCCGCCTGCAAGCCCAGATCAGGGACGTGGACAGCCGGTCGACCGGCGGTCCACCGCGATTCAGAATCCGATGCGCAATCCAAGCCGGAAGACTCGCTGGTCGTTGCCGTCGCGGCCCGTGTTCGCCATGCCGCCCACCACGCCGAAACCGCTGCTGGCGACATTCGAATTCGGGTTGGCGAAATGCGGGGTATTCGAAATGTTGAAGCCTTCGGCGCGAAACTGGACGCTGACTTTCTCGGTGGGCTGGAACCGGCGGAAGACACCCATATCTACGTTGATCAGTCCGGGCCCGCGCAGGACGTTGGTCCCACAGGTCCCAAACCTCGGCGTACCGCCGACATCCTCCGGGTCAGCGAAAGTGGAAACGTCCCACCAGCCGTCGGCACTGCCGAGTTTTCTCGGCGCGCTGAGGCAGTCGGCGAACTGACCCGATCCAATGCTGTTCAGCGACCCGCCCGGTGCCGTCGGGGTGGACGGCCGTCCGGTGTAGAGCGCTGCCAGCGCATTGATCTGCCATCCTCCAAGAATGGCCGCAAGGGGCCCGCTCCGGACGAAGCTCTTTCCGCGTCCGAAGGGCAATTCGTAGGTATTGGAAACCACGAGGTTGTGTCGGATGTCGTTGTTCAGCGGTCCCCGGTTCTTCCAATAGTAGTCGGGGTGGCGGACGCGGGGTTGCGCAGTCGACGATTCCGCCGTGTAGCCACGACCATGCGCCCAGGTGTAGGCAAGGTTGAAACTGTGACCGGACCGGCTGCGTCGCACCAGCTTGACTTGCAGGGCATCGTACATCGGTGTGCCGATGGTGCCCCAGAAAAGGGTGTTCGCGGTTCGGCCGTACCGTTGCCGCAGGCGTCGACCGGCATTGCCCTCTCCGATCCCTCCCCAGTTCGCCTCGATGCGCGAGGTTTGGCGTGTAGAACGCGTTGCTACGTACGACGCCGTCCCGATCCACTCGCCCCATTGCTTTTCCAGGCTGACATTCCAGGACTGGATGTAACCGCGGACGAAGTTCTCGTCGGCCGTCGCGACGTTGGCTCGCAGCGGCATCTCAATACGCTCCTCGACAGGCACCGGCGGGATGTCGGGGAACCCCTGATCGAGAGTCGTGGAATAGGAGTAGCCGTTCGGAGAGGGCAGCGCTTGCGAGAACTGGGTCGGCAAGTTTCCCCGCAAGTCCCGACCCAGGTTAAAGGGATTGTACGTCAGGCCGTAGCCTGTCCGTATCACCAAGCTGTCAGTCGCACGCCAGGCGATTCCGACCCGTGGCGCGAACTGTTTCCTGCTCTGGGGCAAACCGCAATTCCGGGGTACCGAGCCGATTCCGCAGACGAACATGACGTTTTCGTCGATATCGAATCGCTCCACTCCGCGATCAGGCCGGACGGGAAACGGATAGTATTCCCAGCGCGTGCCATAAGAAATGGTCAGGTCGGGACGTACCTGCCAGCGGTCACGAACATAGAAGGCGTACTGACCCGCACGGGTCTGCAGGTTCTTGCCGGTAAGAAAATTCCGCGCTGCCTCCCGGGGCAGGCCAAGCATGAACGATGCGACGGCATTGTAGTCACTGGTACTCGTGCCTGGCCGCCCAGTCGTGTTGTTGCGAAAGCGAAATCCGCCGGCCGGGGCGTCACCGCCTGGAAAGTTGGCAACCTCCTGATTGATGTGCGTCAGGAAGATGTCAGTGCCGAACCGGACTTCGTGGTTCCGCCTCGTCCAGTTGCCGTTGGCCACGAACTGGTGCAGGTAGTCGTGTCCGATGAACGGGGAGGTGGCCTGATACCCGAGGTTACCGAAACCCGCATCGAAGCGCATGCGCGGCATGCCTCCGTAGAAGCTCCCGGCCTCCCCCGGTACACCGTCTCCGTTCGTCCCGGGAATGCCGAGAACGTCGAGCCCGATCCTCTGGTCGAGGTTCCCGGCGAACGCATTGCTGTCCACCAGGGTGGATCCGAAGTACGCATCGAACACCAGGCTCGGGGTAGCGACGTACGTGGCGGAGAGCGTACCGCTGTAGGTTGGCCCGAATCCGTTGTCGGTGCGGAAGTTGGTGGGATGGACAGAGATCCCGGACAGGTTCCCGAAAGCCGCCGGGTTCCACTGGGTGTAGTAGAAGAAGCTCAGGCGCGCGAACATGGTCCACTTGTCCGAGAGGTTGAAGTTGGCCTTGCTGTCGATCTGGTGCCGCAGGAACGAATAGTCGATCTTCGCGAGCTTGTTGCGATTCAGGGCAAGCGCCCCGACTCCTTCCCGGTCGGGAAGGCTCCAGTCGGGATCGTCCGCCAGGATGCGGCTGGCGCGGGCGACGCGGGATTCGGGAATCCTGTTGTTCTCGAAAGGAACTCGATCCCCCTCGCTGCCGACTGGCGCGGACAGGGGATCGAAAATGGGCCGGTCCGAAGGTGCCCCCGAGAAATCGCCGGCCCGCATTGCGGCTGTGGGCACCTTGATGAACCTCTGGGCGTTGGAGTTCTCGGACGTGCGCTCGTAGCTGACGAAGAAGAAAGCCCTGTTCTTGTTGATCGGGCCGCCGATCGTCCCACCGGCCTGGTTGTAGATGAACTTCGGTTTCGGGTTGCCACGGTCGCTGAAGTACGGGTAGGCCTGCAGGTGCTGGCTGTTGTGGTACCAAAATCCAGAGCCGTGGACCTCGTTCGTGCCGCTCTTGATCTGGAGGTTGATGGCCGCCCCGCCCGCCAGTCCCTGGTCGGCATCGAACGATCCGGTCGTGACGTTCACGACCTCGATCGACTCGAGAGCCGGATTGATGCCCGTCATGTGCGTGAGGTTCGGGTTGTAGCTGGACGCGCCGTCGATCCGGACATTGTTGTTGTTGTCGGCCGTGCCGTTGACCGTGTATCGCACCGCCCGAGTCGGGTTGGCAGGAACGGAGTGGGCGTTCGCCGGTGGCGAGAAGCCCGGCACCGTCTGGAGCAGCATCTGGTAGTTTCGTCCGAGCGGGACCGGCACGTTCTGGAGTTTTTCCGCGCTGACCTCCCCGCGCACTTCGGCGTGGTCGGTCTGCAGTCTCACGGAACTGGCGCTAACCTCCACGACCTCGGTCACTTGTCCGATCTCGAGCTCGACGTTCACACGGGTCGCGTCGGCAGCGCCAACGGAAACCCCGGTGGCTGTGAATGCCCTGAAGCCATCGGACTTCACCTCGATACGGTAGATGCCGGCGGCGATGGTTGGGAAACTGTAGACCCCCGCCGCATTGGCCTCGCCACTGCGCGTCGCGCCGGTGCCCTCGTTGGTGATCGTCACCTGTGCTCCCGGAACGACTGCCCCCGTCCCGTCCATGACGTTGCCGACCAGGGTGCCATACAGCACCTGCGCCGCGAGCTCCCACGGAGCCGAGCCAACGATCAGCACGGATGTGCAGAGACCGGCGAATGCGAACGCTGTGTGTCGGATATGTCGCATGATTGGATCCTCCTTGTCAACGCCTTTCGCACATGGAACCAGAGGTGCGACACCGGAGGTGAGGGGGGTGTACGCTGGCGATCAAGTAACGGGCATCGTACGGCAGTGGCGATGGAGATGTCAAGGGCAAGAGATTCGTCTTGCCACTGCCACTCCGCTGGTCACCCCTCCGATAGCTCGCACCGAGTGAAGCGGACGGAGGAGGAACGCTTCACTGGAACCCGCTCACCAAACCGGCAGGAATGCCCGGCACCTGACTTTTTGTTTGGCAACCATCGAACAACAGGAATGTTCTCCTGGATTTGGCCGCGGCGAGACTCACCGGCGACAGTGGGATGGAGGCGGAGCGGACCGACAGCGAGCCCCGGCCCAACGTTGCAGGCCCGGTCATAGCCGCTGCTGGGACGGTCGCAGACCTTGCAGGCGCGATTGCAAACATGGCTGCGGCGGTACGGCCAGCAACCCGGAGGACAGCCAAGCATGGGCAGCGGCATGGAGCTGGTATTCCGCCGTAACTGCCCAAGTACTTTCTTACGAGACGCAGACAGTGAATGTCGCAGAGGGGTGGCTCTGGCGAAAGCGTTGAAGGCCGAGTGGGGGAGTGCGTGCATCCGGTTTCGCAGGAAAGTCCTGCGCCGCGGCTGGCCCGCCACGGCCTGGAGGTCCGGAACATACGGGTTCGGCAGTACCGTTTGCCGAGCCACTGACGAGTCCCGCCAGTCGATCTCGATCTGCACCGGCCGGGGGGGTCCCCATGAAGCTGTTGTCGGCGGATGTGAATCAAGCGGTAGCACCCGTGCTGCTCCAGTCCAGCTTGTGGTCGCCGCCGCCGGTGGGAGAGTCCCCAACATCCCGGTCAAATCCAGGGTTCGGTCTGGGCGGTCCGGTCCGTGAAACAGCAGTGAACGGACCGAACACGACCTCTCGACAGCCTGCCGCGGTAACACGACGACGGGCCCGCCAGCTTCCCCACCGTCGGGTCAACCAACGGGGCGGCCCGGCGGATGCGCAACCCATTCACCGCGTTTAACCAGCCACGGCCCGCCAGCAGGGTGTCCACCAGTTTTTTCATCCACATGAAACATATTCGTTATTTATTCGTCTTTTATACTATCTTATGAATGTTTTGCTCATGATTTTGCGCCTTGCCGGTCGATCGCTCGCCTGCGTAACGATATTGGGATTCCTGGCAGCTGTTTGGAACTCCGGCACGGCCGTGGTCGATTCCATTCGCGAGACCGGTTCGACTGAGCAAGAAACCGGCCGGGCCGACACCGGAGAGAGGTTCGGGCAAGAGGGCGAACCGATCCCCAGGACGGTGCGATCAAGGTTGCTGGCCCAGGAAGACCAGGCCGTCAAGGTTGCAGCATTCGAGGAATTCCGGCGGAAGTCTGCAGGCTTCTGGAACGAGGAGTATCGGACGGCACTTGCCTTGGCCGAAGAGCGCATCGCAAGGGAAACGGAACAAGCCATCGAAACGGCGACGGCCATCAATGCAGCTGCACAGCGGACGGCCGAGCGAGTGGCCCGAGAGACCAATGCCCGGCATTACCGCGAAGCGCTCCGAGTGGCGAACGAACAAGCGGCCGCGAGTGCGAAGGCCACCGCCCGGATCGCCCGGCAGCAGGAACTGCTGGCTGAAGTCGCCGTTCGCAGGGCCCGCCGGCGACTGGCTGCGGAGGAGGCCGCCGCCCGGCTCATGGTGCAGGATGCGGTGGCAGCGAATCATCGAGTCTCACCAGCCCAGTCTCACACTGAGCCACCCGTCAACCGTCGCCCGGACGGGTCGAACACGGAAGACGACAGCCCGTAACCGCAGCGCTTCCTCATACGGGACGCCGGGGAAACCCGGCGCACGAGTCCGGGCTTGGTTATCTCGGCTTCCAGTTGGGGTGCGAGACATGCTCCCGCTCCATGATCACCTCGATTTCCTTCACGACGTCCGGATAGTTTCGCGCGACGTTGTATCTTTCGGCGGGATCTCTCGAGACGTCATAGAGTTCGATCCCACCGACAAACATGGGCTTGCGGATACCCTTCCACTGGCGCATCCGCACAGCCTGCGACGACCCGCCCTCGTAGAACTCCCAATACAGGAAATCGTGGGCAGCCTGCTCTGTATGTCCTCCGGTCAATGTCGGGGCAAAGCTGATCGAGTCGGTATCCGCCGGCGGGTCCACCCCGGCAAGGTCTGCGACGGTCGCCATCAGGTCGCCGAAATACCCGATGTGGTCGGATACCCGGCCCGGCTGGATCGTCCCCGGCCACCACGCGAGGAAGGGTACACGGATCCCGCCCTCGTACAGATCCCGCTTGATGCCGCGGAGTGTGCCCGACGGCCGGAATCGCAGCAGGTCGTGATTGGACTCGTTGTGCGGCCCGTTATCCGACGAGAACATCACAAGCGTCTCCCGGCCGACACCCAATTCGGCGAGCCGATCCAGCAGCACCCCCACATCACGGTCCATGCGAGTGATCATCGCCGCCTGGCCCTTGTCCGGGGCGGGCCAGTCCTCGTGTTCGTAGATCCCGTATTCGGGAACTTCGGCACCGTCTCGGGTAGCCCGCGTGCCTTCGTTATTCGCGTGCGGAATCGTCAGCGCAAGGTACAGGAAGAAAGGTCCATCGTTCTGGCCTTCGACCCACTTCAGTGCCTCGCGCATGATCACGTCGTGTGAATACTCGTTGCGTTCCGTCGCCCAGCCACCTGCGAAGCCCCCGTAGACGCGGTCAACCCGCTTGACCCTGTTGCGGAGCGGGACCCTGGCGAGATTGCGCCAAAGGAATTCCGGATAGTAATTGTGGGCATGCACCTGGTTCAGATAACCGAAGAACCCGTCGAAGCCCTGGCGGAGCGGATGGCCCTCCAGACCCACCTCGCCGAGCCCCCATTTGCCGAACAGTGCAGTGGCGTATCCGGCTGATTTGAGAACCTCGGCTACCGTGAGATCCTGGTCCCGAAGCGACTGGGAAGTCATGTCGGGCCCGGAGGCATTCCCCCGGACATGCGTATGTCCCATGTGCTGGCCAGTCATGAGGACGCTGCGAGAAGGCGCACAGACCGTGGCTCCCGCGTAGAACTGGGTGAATCGGACACCTTCCGCCGCCATCCTGTCCAGCCGGGGTGTACGGATGACTTTCTGTCCGTAGGACCCGAGGTCGCCGTATCCGAGGTCGTCGGCCAGAATGAAGATGATGTTCGGTCGCTCGGCGGCAGTGCTGCCGACGGCTGTCGTTCCGACCGAGACCACAAAGATGGCAAGCAGGATGCGGAATGGGTTCATCAAGGCCTCCCGAGTATCCGATTCTAACTGCCGGGGCGGCGGGCCCCCCACTGTGTCGCCTCGAGAAAAGCCAGCAGGTCCGCAAGCTCGCCTCGCGAGATTTGGTCGGCCAAGCCCGCTGGCATGACGGAGACCGTCCCCGGGCGGATTTCGTCGATCTCGTCCCTTGGGATTCGCACCTGTGTGTCGGCATCAAGCGCGAGCGAGAGGTGTGTGGCACCCTCGTCAACGACAATCCCGTTGTAGCTCTTGTCGGCCGTCGCAACCACGACTGGCTCATAGCTCCGGACGAAACTGGCGCTGGGATATACGATTGCCTCGAGCAGATCCCTACGCTGCCGAATCTGGCCGATCCGGGTAAGGTCTGGACCGGTCCGACCACCCTGGTAGCCGATGGAATGGCACGCGAGACAAGCGGTGTCGCCCCGATTGAACACCGCCTGGCCTCTCACAACGTCCCCGGCCGGGAGTGCTGCGAGGACACGCTCCAGTTCGGCGGCCTGATCGACCAGACCGGCAACGGCCCCTTCGAGCAGGGAATCCACCCGCAGCCTGATCTCCTGAGAATATCCGGCCGCGGCCGCCAACGCAATATCGGCCCGGAGGTTGGCCAGTCCGGCTGCCCGGGACAGGGCATCCGCAAAGCGGGTCCCGACCTCGTCATCCCCCGATCGTCCGTACGCCCGCACAAGTTGCGGCAACTCCATCGGACCCACACGGGGGAGAACGGCGGCCAGCCCCAGCAACTGGCCGCTGTCAAGTGGAACCTGGCCGAGCACCCTGGCTGCCGCGGCCCGCACCTGGATGTCACTGGACGGAAGCACCTGGCTCGTGGCCAGGTCGAACAGGGCAGGCCGCAGCTGATCGACGGTTAGGGCAACGGCATCCAACGCACGGATCCGAACGGCAGGTTCGGCTGAACCGTCCTCGGCCAAATCCAGCAGTGTGCCGTCCAGTTCCGGGAGTCCGCCGTCGGGCCGCGGGAGCCCGCGGGCCGCGCGCAACGCCTGCTCGCGTGTGTCCTCCCGGCGGAGGGCTGCGGCGATCGCCGCTTCCCACCCTGCGGGAGATTCCGCCACCGGGGCCGCGGCCATGACCTCGAGCGCGACGTGGCGGGAAGCGCGGCTGCCCCCACTCCGCACGGCGGCGGCCAGCAAGGTCTGCACGTGGGAACTGGCCGAGAATTGAACGAGTTGCCGTACCAGGTCCCTGTCGCTCTCGGCACCACTGGCCTGGAGTCGCTCCCGCAGGTAGCCTGCGAGCCGCCCGCCCCACTCGGGATGCCGAGATACGATCCAATCGGCAGCCCCCGAAATCAGCGGTTCGGGGGACCGGAGCATTGGCAGCACAGTATCTGGCCGGAGCGCTCCCGGCCCCATCTGGTCGAGCGCGATCAACGCCGCCCTGCGGGCGCGCGCCGACTCGGAAGAGAGCCCTGCCCGCGTGGCACGCTGGTCTCCAATCTCGATCAACGCGTAGACCAGCGAATGCGCCAGAACCTCGCCCCGGGCGGTCGCGGTAGCATCCAGGAGCGGGCCCACGGCAACTGGGTCGCCGATTCTGCCCAACGCCTCGGCCGCCACTCGCCGGACCGCGGCCGAGGGATCAGCCAACAGATCGATCACCGCGGCAACCGCCAAGGTGTCCCGGTGCAACGCCACCGAATGCAAGGCCGCCTGACGGACACCTGGAGCTTCGTCGCCAAGTGTCACTCGCACCGCACTGCGCGCATCGTCGGTATCGATCCTGGTGAGAGCCCAAACCGCATTGCGGCGAACGTCCTCGGAGCCGTCCCCGGCGACCGCCATGCCGAGCGCAGGGACGAATCGGTCCGCAGCAAGTACCGCAGTAGCTCGCTTCCGGACAGCCGGGCGCTGGTCATCCAGCAGTTCGATCAGGTCATTCCCTTGCATCGCGGACCAGTTCAGGGTCTTTCCGAGAGGATCGGAAGGGGGTGCCGCACCCGCCCGCCGAACCCGGTAGATTGCGCCGAGCACGTCGGGCTTCGTCAGTTGCGAGGTCGGGCAGCAGAGCTTGTACCAGCCGCCGGTATCAACGACAAGCAGACTCCCGTCCGCATCCTCCATGACGTCTGTCGGATGAAAGTCCCGACTGTCCGACACCAGAAAGTCCGAGTCTTCCGTGCGGAAACTGGCGCCTGAGGGTTCGAGCTTGTGCGAGGATACCTTCCGCAGGTTGAAGGCGGTCACGAACAACCGGCCGCGGTACTCGTCCCCGAAGACTCCCGACTCATAGCGGGCCAGGCCCACGGGCGCCGCGGCGCCCATTTCGGTCATGACGGAAAGATATCCGCCCGTCGAGGGATGGCCATCCGTAACGCCGTGGATCTTTCCGTAGACACCTCCGTAGACCGCATGCACCAACCCGTCCCGGCGTCCAACCTGAGGATGGACCAGGAACGTCGACGTCAAGAATCGCTCGCCTTCAGGAGTGAACGCGACCTCCACGGGATTGTCCATGCCGCCGGTTAGGACCGGCTCGACAGGACCGCCGAGGATGTGACGCCGAAAGACATGCGCCGCCCTGGTTACGAACGGCTCTTGCCCCGGTCGCTCGTAGGTTTGCTCCGCAAATGCCCCCTTGGTCCAGTAGATTCGGCCGTCCAGACCGAGATACGGACCGTGCAGGTCGTTCGCACAGTTCGTGAGGGTCCCGGCATCCAACCACTCCTCCCGCTCGTCCGCCATACCGTCACCGTCAGTGTCCGTGAGCTTCCAGATCGAGGGGGGAGCGGCCACATAGACGGAGCCGTCGTGCCAAAGGACACCCTCCGGCAGCATCATCCTGTCGGCAAACACGGTCCGCCTGTCGTACCTCCCATCTCCGTCGACATCCTCCAGCCGGACGATGCTGTGAGGCCGGTCGACGAGCTGTTTCCGGACATCGTCGTTGGAGCCGGAAGACTCCGCGACGTACAGATAGCCCCGGTCGTCTGCCGAGACGATCATGGGCCGCTCCACCAGCGGGGGAGCTGCGGCTATCGAGACTTCGAAGCCCTCCGGGACCGAGATCGTCTGGCGAGCATCCGGTGTGAGCAGCCCGCAAGCGAAATGGAGCAACGAGGCAGAAGCAGCCAGCGGTATACGGAATCGCACACGAGACCCGGAGTACAGACAAGCCCCCATAGCGGCCACTGCGAGAGCGGCGTTAGCTGGGCCCATACTACAACCCGCAGGCCAATGCACCAACCCGCAGGGCAGCGGATACCTAGGGTGCAAGGAGCCGTCCTGCCGATTGTGACTGGAGAGTGGAACTGGCGACCGGCCCCCTCCTCCGGGTCCCGGCACCGCAGTGAAGGCCCGAATCGACGCATCGAGGAAAGGCACCGAAATTGGCCAGAATGGAATAAAATACAAATATCAACGGATTTTTTGTTGACAATGCCAACGATTATCGCGAAAATTATAGGAACAACATCTGCCTGCTTCGCATGTGAGCGCAGCAGGCCAGCCCAGACAGTCCGATGCCAATCGACCCCGAACCCACAGTTTTCCTGCGCACGATTGCGATTTGTGGTGTCGCAGTCATGCTGATCGCGAAGATCTGCTACGAGTGCGGTCTAGACGCACTTCGCGGTCGGCTTCAATCGCTTGAAGCCGAACTGTTCGAGTTTGTGCGGCTAGGTTACCTGAAATCCGGCGACCCGGCCTACGACATGCTGCGAGACAGTATTCGCAGCCTGGCCCACTTTACCTACCGAATCGGTCTCACCCGATACCTCGGGGCAATCCTCTTCCGGCATGCTGACATGGGGTCCGCTACCGTGGCCGTTCATGAGCGACGGTGGTCGGAGGCGGTCGATCAGATCGACAGTGAAGAAACACGGAACAGCATCGCCGACCTTCGCCAGCGGTTGTTGATGGAAGTGATCTGCCACGTTACCTTGGGAGCGGTTCCGCTTGCGCCGAGGCTGCTCATTGGGGCCATCCTCCCAACGGTGCCGGAAGGAGTTCGTCACGCAGCCATGCGCAGTGCTCGGCTTGTCGAGGTGCTGGCCGGTAGTGCGGACCCATGGCCGAGGCCGGCGTGGTCGGGTTGACCAAACCGCCAACATCCGGCCCGTCATGGCCAGGCTTCCCGGTGCACGATGGGTACCGTTGCAGATCCGAGATGCCCGCAACGAAGAGATCCACCCATCCGCACCGATGCCCGAGCCTGTGGCGGGAACAATCAGGCTGCAACTTCTGTTGTATCTGCTGGTTCGCAACCACGCCAACCCGCCTGTGCGGGAGTGGGAAGCCTTCGAAGTGGCATGTACGCCGCAACCAGCGGATTTTCCGGCACCATCCCCACTAGAGAATTGGGGTAGCGCATCGAGCCCAGCGATTCGAATGAGCACTTGGAATCCGAACAGGGGAATCCGAACAGGTGGCACGCCGAGGACCTGACGAAACTCTGCCGTCCTGCCTGTGACCCCTGCGCAGAATTCGACTTGACGGAAGGGCAACCGCAACAGTCCGGCCTGACTCAGCAAGTGGGCGGGGAATAGGCTTCAGCGACGCCGCCGCAACCGTCTTCTCGTCGCATGACCTGACGACAACACCGGAACTGCACCAGACCAACCTGCGTCAGGCCGTGGCAATCGGGAACGCCTCAGCCTAGCGGGGTGGTCCATACACGACTTGGGCCGGTCAGGGGAGTTCTTGATTCCATTCCAGACTCCAGGACTGCCAAGACAAGTCATTGCAAGCAATTGCAGCCATCCAGCAGTCCCCAACAGGTGTCCTCATGGCATCCACGATCATTCACGGATTCCATGTTGTTGGCTTGAAGCGATAGCAGGGGATTCGGCACTTGATCGCAGGGTTCGGTCGACATGCCTTGGTGCAAACGGCGGCGGCACCGGAGTGGATGGCCGCAACCTCAGCCGCCTCAAGGGAGAAGACCTGCATCGGGATGGATCGATTCTGAGCGCCGAGACCAGCCAAAAGGTCACGGCATCGGACGTCCGGATGCCGCGGGCCCGTATGTTGTCGGTACGTTCGCTTCCGACCGATTCGAGCGCTGCAGCGCGGATGCTACATGGCCGCCAGGTTGCCGGGGGGACGTTCTGGGGGCCTGGTCTGGACTCGGCCGCATTGCTCCTGTACGGCAGTGGGAGCTGCTGGGGTGCAGCCCCGAACAGCGCAACCGTCCGCTCCCAGTTCCAGTGGCGTCTGGACCAATCGCTCTGGACCGACCTTCCCTACCACCGGCAGGTTAACGTCGCAACAACCTTGAAATCAGACCTCTCTGGTCGGGCCGGCTCCGACTCGCCGGATCTTCCGTCTTGGAGCACTCCGAAGAAACTACCTAACTGACGCCGGAATGTTGCAACGTCGTCCACCTGATCGGTTGAGTGCGCCACCCGATTCCTGTTCTCGTCCTGGTCATTCCCTCACCTTCGTCGTTGTAGGATCTGGAAAAAGGGCCGTTCGAGCCCCTGGGTAGCCAGCCACGGATACTCGAGTTCTCGACTCCCGATCGAACGAGGGATCGAAATGGGACGCAGCGCGAGACGTCGTGGGCGGCGGAGCCCCATACCCACGACGAGTTCGTCACGGCGCACTCGCCTGCCCGCTTCGGGAAGGGTGCAGGCCTCAGTCGCCGGACTGGCCCTAGGTGCGCTCGTCACGACAGGACTGTACCTGCGCAGCCATTCGAGCAATCCATCGGGGCGGCCGGAGGGGCCTGCAAAAGGGCCTGAGTCGACGGCGAACTACGTCGAACCCACGGCGTGCAGGAGTTGCCATCAGGAAATCTGGAATACGTTCCTGGAGACAGGCATGGGCCGTTCCTTCCACCGTTTGCAGCCAGGAACCGACCCCGCACTTGCGGGGCCCGGCGAGCCGATCTATCACACAGCCTCCAACCGCTACTACGAGCATGTGGAGCGCAACGGTCGCTACTACCAGAGGCGGTTTCAGGCGGATTCCCAGGGGCGAGAGACCAACGTTCTGGAGAAGGAAATCCACTATGTAATGGGTTCGGGAAACCACGCCCGGACATTCCTTCACCGGTCACCATCCGGGAAGCTGGTGCAACTACCCTTGGGCTGGTATTCCGAGGGTGGCGGACTATGGGCCATGAGTCCAGGCTATGACAGGCAGAACCACGATGGCTTTCAGAGAGTGATTTCGTTCGACTGCATGTTCTGCCACAACGGCCTGCCTGAAATCGGGGACGGGAAGGACCGGCCGGGCATGCGCCCGCTCTTCCGGGGGGCCATACCGGATGGTATCAATTGCCAGCGCTGTCACGGACCGGGGTCGGTCCACGTGATGGCGGCGACCGACGGCAACGAACACCCCGACAAGGTGATCTCCTCGATCGTGAATCCTTCCCGCCTGCGAGCCGACCGGCAGCTCGAAGTATGTCTTCAGTGCCACCTCGAGACGACCAGCCGGCCATTGCCCAATATCGTTCGCCGGTACGGACGCGGATATTTTTCGTTCAGACCGGGTGAGCGCTTGTCGGACTACGCAATCTACTTCGACCACGCTGCCGGTACAGGCTGGGACGACAAGTTCGAGATCAACCATTCGGCGTACCGGCTTCTGCGGTCGCGGTGCTTCCTCGAGTCCGGGCGCGCAATCACCTGCACAACCTGCCATGACCCACACAGGCCATCCGGAACGCCAGAAGCTTCGGACAGATTCGACGCCGCATGCGTGCGGTGCCATGAAGCCGAACTCAACGAGCCAAGTTCAATGGCCAACCACTCTTCGGGATCCGGCTGCGCCGGCTGCCACATGCCGAAGCGCAGGACCGACGATGTCGTGCATGTCGTCATGACCGATCACATGATCCAGGCAAAGCCACCGGAGGGATTGCTGCAACCGAAAGCTGAGCGAAGCACGCTTGCGGAGACAGCTTACCGCGGGGATGTCGCTCTCTTCTATCCGCAGACTGTGACCGATCCGGACTCGGAACTCTACCAGGCGATAGCCCAGACTGCCCAAGGTTCGAATCTCGCGGCCGGGATCCGGCGACTGGAAGCCGCGATCAACACTCGGAATCCTGCAGAGGCGGGATTCTATTTCGAGCTTGCCGTGGCACTGGAGGAGGATGGCAGGCTGGAACGGGCGGCGCAGTGGTTCGAGCGGGCACTGGAGAAGGATCCAGGTATGGTGCTGGCCCGCATTCGGTTGGGGTCGGTTCTTTCCCGTTTAGCCCGACATGAACGCGCAGAGGCGGTGCTTCGGCAGGCCGCTTCCATGGCCCCGGACGATCCCCGGATCCCCAAGGAGCGAGGTATGAATTTCGCTCGGCAAGGTCTGTTCTCCCAAGCCGCGGACGCGACCCGTTCGAGCATCGCACTGGACCCGGACCTTCCCGAACTGCACAACAACTTGGGAGGCGCTCTGGCCGAAATGGGGCGCTTCGAGGAAGCGGAAGCAGCGATCCGCAACGCGATCCGAATTCAGCCCGACCTGGCTGAAGCCCGATTCAATCTCGGTGCACTCCTCGCCAGGCGGGGAGAACGTGCCGCCGCGATCGCGGAATGGGGGGCGACACTCCAAAGCGATCCCGAGCACGTCCCAGCTCACTACAACCTGGCGGTTCTACTCTCGCAGGACGGCAACACAGGCGCTGCACTGGCCCACCTCGATGCAGCACTCAGGATCGCCCCTGAGTTCGATCAGGCCCTCGCACTGCGCAACCGGCTGCCTGCAAGCAGCGGACCAGCGAGGCCATAACCTTGGTCAGGTGCGCGAGCACGGGGCCGACGAAGAGCCGGCGGCAACGGCACTCCTATCGCTGACGCGCGAAGATCTGGACCCGCTGACCATTGACTTCGGTTACGAACAGCCTTCCGGCGGCGTCGGCATCCATCAAATGCGGTAACTGAAGCGTTTCGGCGTTCCCCCACTGCCGGATCATTGTCCCGTCATCAAGCCGAAGGTGGCTGATCGTATGCGCGTCGCCATCTGAAACGATCAACTCGTCACCCAGCACCAGCACTCCGAACGGATTGCCGAAGCCGGCCCAGGACGCGAGGAACGCACCATCCTTGGAAAACACCTGCACCCGATGGTTACCCCGGTCGGCGACGTAGATGCGGTCGCTCGAGTCGATCCCGATGCCGTGCGCAGCAGCGAATTCCCCCTCCGCCTTGCCCTTGCGACCCCATTCGCCGATGTACCTTCCATCGGAGGAGAGGTGCACTATGCGCCCGTTGCCGGCATCGGCCACATAGATGTCGCCGTTCGTGGCGAAGACCAGGTCGTCCGGGGAGCGGAAGTGCAGAGCATCATTTCCCCCGACGCCCTTTTCCCCGTAGGTCGCTAGGACCGTACCGTCCGGGGCGAACTTCCATAGGACGTGCAAGCGGTTGTCCGTCGCCCATACATTGCCCTCCGAATCGAGACGGAGACCATGTGCCACGCCGAACAGACCTTGACCCCATCCGTGACTGAACTCGCCGTTCTCGCGAAACGCCAGCAGAGGGGGCTCACCCCGGTGAAGGACATACACCTCCCCCGACATACCGACCGCAACGGCAGAAACAGCACCGACCTGCACTTCCGGAGGAAATCCGATGAATCCCTCCGAACGAAAGGGGGGGCCAGACTGGCCGAACAGCGTACCCGCCACGGCTACCAACGCAACCATCCGCCAGGCAAGCGCTGCACGCATTGATCGCTGAGGTCGATGCATAGGAGAGAACATACCAGATCCGGTTGCGCTGGAGGCAAGCTTCTGCTTTGGACGGGTTCGGGTCGCTGGACAGGGGCGGTGGTTGCATGTGCTGGGTAGTGCCAAGCAAACCTGCTTCCGGATACGCCGTGAGCGGGGCGCAAGACATCTCCATAACCGCCTCTTGGGTAACGCACTTGAAAGTGGCGGACGTGCTGCGACCGATGGGCAAACCGCATCATCCCGACTGCGCAGTGGAACGGGAGTTGGGGCGATGGTAGGCAGATCTAATGTCCTGTTCTCTACGGGAGTACGCCAGAAGCGTTGCTGCTCAACGGCACTCCCCGAACGGCCGGGCGCTCGGAGGGACTGCCGGTGGCTGGAACGTCGGGGTTGGCAGTGGACACTTGCACGGCCAGCGCACGGTACCATGCGCCGGGCCGGAGGTGACCAAGGATCATGGCGCGGCGAAATGCGCTGGCCGACAACTGCTGATCGCTGTTCGCTCTGCATCACCCCAGCAATGGACGGCTTGGCCACTCGGATTCGGCCTCGGTCCGGTCCTCCGCCAGACCTTTGGATAGTTGGGGAAGTTCTCTGCCAATAGGACGGAGGCCTGGGTCGAGTGCCTAGCTGTAGCGGGAGGTTCTCCTGACAGACACCGTCCTGTCAGGAAGACGTGACCAAGGGGCCTCCTGACAGCCGCAGCTTCATCCACATCACAAGGTCGGGCACCCCATATGCGTTAACTTAATTTGAGTCGATCAGAGGCTCACGGGCCTAGTTGGACCGTTACGTCCTGCATTGGTTGGACTTAAAGAGGCCTCATCGTCCAAGGGGCAGACCGCAATCAACAAGTTTCAATCGACTTGGAGAGTACCCATGCATGCTCCTTATTGGCACGGGCCCGGACGGGCCCATGGTAAATGAACCTACGTGAGTATTCCCCACGTTTCGGGCCCGCAACGTCAGGAACTGGAACGCTGGCTGCGACGGCAGAAGCCTTGCAGGCGCTGGCGTTGCGGGCGCGGGATCCTCCTCCCGTCGGCCCCGGGCCGCAGCCATCAGCAAGTCCCAGACAGCTGGTGGACCCGAGCGGCAGACACACCGCTACCGGCGCGATGGGACGCCCCCTGTTCGCGGCCCTGAAGGTCGCAACCGGTGAGGTGACCGGCAAGGGCTACCGGCACCGTCGCGCCGTGGAGTGCAAGAAGTTCGCGACGCTGAGGGACAAGTCGGAGCCAGAGACCCACGAGGTGCATCGGATCCTCGACAACGACGGGCCCCCCAAGACAGCCCTGATCCGCAACGGGCTGCGGCGGCCGCGCTAACCCCTGCCCTTCACGCCGACCCGTGCCTCGTGGTGGAATCAGGTGGAGCGTTGGTGCGCCTGGATGCGCGCCTCCAGGCTCTGGCCAGTCTGCCAGCGTCCTTGCGATGGACGGAACCCTGGTCGAAGTAGTCGGCGAGTCGGGGTTTGCGCTGCCTGGGTGGGTCGGCCAGTTGCTCCGAAATCGCATTCCAGTGGTGCAGTGTCTTCGAGAGGGATAGGGACGGCTCAAGGGCCCGCTTGACCTGGTGCAGCAAGAACTGGAAGTCACGCCAGGCGCTGGCAGGCCTCTGCCGCTGCCAGTTCGTAACCCCAGGGGGAAACGGTGCGGGCATGGTCCAGCAGTTTCTCCACCAGCAGGGCCACGAACAACTTCCCGTACAGCCAGGAGCGGGCACTCGCTTCGTCGTGCTTGGGCAGATGCCCCAATTCGGCCAGGGACTTGAACCGCTTGAACACCAACTCGACCTGCCACCGCGTTCGATACCATTCCAACACCTCCCGGGCACCGAACTGGCTCGCCGGAAAGGTCGTGAACACGATCACGTAGCGCGCGTAGGCGAGGGTTTCCGGTCGCAACCTACGGCCTTTCTTCGAGGCCTGCCTACGCAGGCTCTGGTGAGC
Organism: Bryobacterales bacterium; assembly: GCA_965205085.1. Lineage (GTDB taxonomy): Bacteria > Acidobacteriota > Terriglobia > Bryobacterales > UBA6623 > VXMF01. The sequence goes on from OZ242039.1 coordinate 1,758,310, forward strand.
TTGGCGGATGACCTCCCGGGTCTTGCGCAGAGCGCAGACCCGGCCTGTCGCGGCAATCCCTGAGGCGTCCACGACCTGCACCTTCCATGCCCCGACCCGACCGGCGCAGCGCAGAGTCTGGACCGCCGCCAGCAGGTCGAACGGCTCTCCTGCCGTGGACTCCAGCACCAGGGCCCCCGGGTTCACCCGCACCGTGACCCATCCTCCCGCTTGCCCGACATAGCGCAGGCCCGATGCGGTGGCGTAGCCCCTCTCCGCCAGCAGGTACTCCCCCTCGGTCACGGGAAACTGCCGGAAGCTCTCCCCTGTGCCGGCCCCCTCGGTGGCCGTCAGCCGGAAAAAATCACACGCCAGGGACGGGAGTCGCACGCTGTAATGCACCCGCCACAAGGAACCCGTCTTGCCGGGCTCCTTGACCGTCGTTGCGTCCAGGGCCCGGACCTGCAGGCCTTCGCCCTGCGACAACTCGACCCCACGCTCCCGGAACAACTCCAGGCACAGCGCCTGCAACCACCGCTGGGATTTCCGCAACCGCTTCCACAACGCGACCGAGGACAACTCCGCCCAGCCCGCCTGACGAGCCCGAACCGCCGTTTCGAGCAACGAGTGCCCAGACGCCAAATGCAACAACAGGACCCGCAACAATTGCTCCGCCGATTTGTTCTTGCGCAGCCCCTTCAAGGCCCCGGTCTCGATCGCCAGCTCCTTCCACCTCGTCGGGAAAAACGATACCAGCAACTCCCAGTCCTCTCGCACTTCAGCGCTCTCCGTATCACTCATGCCTCCCACTATACACAGTTCGCCCGATTTAAGTTAACGCTTATGGGGCACGCCCACTCCGGCTGCCTGGAATCGTGCCTGTCCGGATGCCGTCACGCTGGCACTTCAGAGCATCGCAAGAGTTGCCAACGCTACATGATCACGGAATGTAGCATAATTGTTTTCATGAGACACAAAGCCTCCTCGGTTGTCAGCTGGACGGTCCGGCTACGGTTCCGACTGGCTTGCACAGCGCTAGCCTTGGCTGGCCTAACCCTCTCCTTTCCACAGGCGGGGTATTGCGCCAGTAAAGCTGGACCAAGGCTTGTCACGCTCAGCTTGGACGGGAAGCCGCAGGAGGGCCTGCTCGCGGTCCCGGGAAGCGTGGACTATTATGAGTTCACGGTGGCCCAACTGAGTTGGGCGGCCATCTACACCACAGGTGCACTCGACAGTACGGTTGAGATCCACAGCTTGCAGCACGGATTGGTGGCGAAGGACGACGACGGTGGCGAGGGAACGAACTTCCGCATTGCTCGCATGCTGCTTCCAGACGTGTACTACCTGCGTGTGGGGGCCTTCGATGCCGGAAGCTACACCCTGCATGTCGATGTAAGGCCAGCATCACCCGTCGAACTGGACCCCGAAGGGAGACCGCAGACGGGTGTGATCGACACCGCTGAAAGCGACGACTACTTTCGCCTCAAGGTGGAGCGGCTAAGTCGGGCAGACATCTACTCGACCGGCGGGCTCGACGTCGCGGGTATGCTTTTCAACTCGCAGGGGCAGCCACTCGGTGGAGATGACGACAGTGGCCCGGAAACGAACTTCCGTATCCAAGCCCCGGCCCTACCTGCTGGAGAATACTACCTCCGCGTCAACGGAAAGTCCGGAGTTACCGGGAGTTACGACCTATATGCCCGAGTCCAGCCAATGCCGCTCCCTACGCTGTCGCTGGGCGGGGCACCCAAGGCGAGTGCGATCCGGGTCGAAGGAATACCAGACTACTTTCGATTCAGCTTGGCGCGGCCAAGTCAGGTGGTCGCTTACACGACCGGCGGGTTGGACAGCGGAGGGGTAGTGTACACGCCGGGATTGTCAGCAGTCGTACACGATGACAATAGTGGCGAGGGATCGAACTTCCGTATCGATCAGACTCTCTTTCCTGGGGACTACTACGTTGCGGTGCATGGTCTCTCCGGTACCGGGAGCTACAACCTGCACACCACAGTAGCCCCAGTCCCGGCCAGAGGTCTGCCGCTGGACGGGAGTCCTCTGGTGGGAGGGCTTGCGGACGAGGGAGAGCACGACTATTTTCGCTTCAGCCTGGAAAAGCTGGGCCGGGTCGCCATCTACACGACCGGCAAGCTCAACAGAACAGTCAAACTGCTTGACTCGCAAGGAAAGGAACTCCGCTCACGATCGCACCAAGGCGAGAATGCAAGCACGAAGCGATCGACGCTTGTCGATCAGCTCCTGCTCCCCGGCGACTACTACGTCAGTGTGGAGGGTTCATCCTCTTCGGAAACAGGTGAGTACAGTCTACATTCCGAAATGACCCCAGTCTCGCCCACCACGCTGTCGCTGAACGGGAATCCACAGCAAGGAGAATTGGAGAATGGGCTAGATCGGAAGTACTACCGGTTCACGGCGACAGAGGGCGCGGCGGCGACGTTCTACACTAGCGGCGATGTTGACACGGCAGCGATCCTGCACAATCCGAACGGGGACCGCATTGCGGCGTCCGACGACGGCGGCCCGGGGTTCATCAACTTCTATGTGACGACGGCCTTGCTGCTGCGTGGCGATTATGTGCTGGAGGTAGTGTCCTCCTCTGGCTCCGGTGGCAACTACACACTCCATGTGGAAAGCACTCCGCTGGGCCGCAAGCAACGCTAGGGCGAGACCCCTCCTGCAAGCCGAGGGACAGCGGCCTCCGCGAGTGTCAACTCGGAGTTGCCACGGTATGGTGGCCGATTGTCGAACACAAGCGCGCACAAATCCTGGACTGGCTCGCGTTCGATGACGCTCGCGCCCCACGGTTCCCCATTGTTCGAATCTTCGATCAGCCCAACCCGCAGGCAGTGCACCCTTTCGGTCTAGGCAATTCCTTTCGCCCTCAGCCCTGTTCAGCCAATGGCGCTACTGCGTCGGGTGCCGGAGGTCAATGCGCACAGCCAGTTCCACCGATCAACACAGATCGAAGGCATCGTGCGGTGCTCGGATGTGGGTTCAGGCTGCCAAACATCAGGCCGCCGGCGGGTCGTTCGTGCGCACAACCGACCCCACGATGCGGTACGGTAACCTAGACGTCCTCCCAACACCCACCATCGCAGATTGATGGGCTCGGTCCACCTTCGACGTGATCATCCATTGCCCCGTGGCACCGGTTTCCTAGGCGTGCGATGAGCAATTTCGTAGCTGATCGTCTCGACAATGCCCAGCTCAACCAGCTGCCGCGCCAACAGGCGAAGGGACCACAGGCGGTGCCCCTTGGCGGCGGGCCAAGCCAGAGCGCCGCCAATCGGCCTTCCTGCCGCAGAGGCCATCTGTCCGGGGTCTGCCGTTGAGAGCCGTTTGAAATCCCTTCAGCGAGCAGCGCCTGCGAACTTTCTCGACACTATCCAGCCGGCAGCGGGAGGCCTTCGCGTCCTGACGGTCGGGCCAGCCGGGCCAGTCCGCATCGACTGGTAGCGCGTGCGGGACCGACGGGCTTTCTGGCTGCTGCCCGTCAGCGTGTTGATCACCTCACCCCAGGCCTCTTGTTCCGAATCCGACAGCCGACAGATGAACCTCTTCCTCCTGCCCCCTCCAATACGAAACACATTGTACTCTCAGTGTTTCGGAAGAGGCTACACATTGGATCCAGTCTGGGTTCAACTGCCTGCCGGTTCCATCGCTCACACCCAAGGACACCTTCAACCCTTACACCATACGCCGGATTCGGTGCAGAGCAGTGCGGGCGACCTGCCGCTGCGTTACCCACTGGCCGGTGCCGGAGGAGGCCCTATTGGCTTTCGGCTCGCCTCAGCATGGCAGGAGATTCTGTGCTGCGGGTCCGAACGGTTCGCCGCCCCATGCTCCGGATGGGGCGGCAAGGCCCCGGACATAGAGGGCCCATCCCCGGTCCGGTCGTGTGAGGATGCGGGGCATGGCGGAACCACCGACACATTTTCTATGATTGGATAGCCTTAACCGTGGCTCCCACCCGCGCCCTCGGGGCACGCACACGCCGCCGGCCTGCCCCGGCTCGAATTGCTTCCTCCCACCCGCGCCCTCGGGGCACGCACAGTCCGCTCACCAGCCGTTACCTATGCCTCGCACCTCTCCACCACACACCAGTAGGCCCCTGATCATCGCTTTCATGCTGTTGCTGGCGCTTACCGCCAGGGTTGCCGGCCAGAAGGCACAGTCTACGGACGCCGAACCCCGGCAGGTCGATTCGCCACAAGCTCCCGCCGCTTCCGAGCCCGCTACCGGGAACTCGCCCGGAAGCGGAGCCTCCGCCCAGAGAACCAGTCTGAACCTGCTCGGACAGGAGGACACGAAGTCGGGCGAGGCCCGTCGGAACGAGAACGTCCAGTTCAACCTCGTAGACACGAACACGCTGCAGGAGTTGAACATCCGACTGGGTGCGACAGCGACCATCGTCACCGAGTTCCAGCCGGACAGGGACTACTACGGAGCCGAATACGGACGGCGCGCCCCACCCAACCTGCATTTGCCGCCATCCCGTGGGTCGGGGGTGCACGGCAACGCGACCTGGACGCACGGAAACAGCGCCTTCTCTGCGCGCTCGTTCTTCCAGGTGGGCGATGTCCGGCCAGCCAACGAGAACCGCTACGGATTCCGACTGACGGGTCCAGCCTCGAACCGGACCCGTTTCACGATCAACGCCACCCAACAGAAGATCCGCGGCCAGGTCAACGGCAACGTGCTTGTTCCCTTGCCGACCGAGCGGACCCCTCTTCTGATCGACCCGGCAAGCGGCGAGCGGACCGATCCTGAGACACGAGCGATCGTGACGCAGTTGCTGGAAGCCTACCCGACAGAATTCCCCAACCGCACCGACATCGCTGCCAGAGCTCTCAACACGAACGCTCCGCAGCTCGTCGACACCGATTCGGCGAACTTGCGGCTCGACCATGACTTCAGCGACCGGGGCAAGCTCGGGCTGGGCTACGTGTTCACATCGCAGAGTGTTGATGCATTCCAGTTCATTCGAGGCCAGAACCCCGACACCGAAATCAAGAACCATCGCCCCCGCATTACATGGACGAGGACGCTTTCGCCGCAGACGGTGACCCATTTCTCCAGCGGATATGACCGAGTCGGCTCCCTGCTGATGCCGGAGCCCGGCAATTTCGGGCCCACGGTGAGCGTAGGACGGGCAATCGATGGCCAAGGACCCGCCCCGCTCATTCCGGTCGACCGCGCGATTAATCGGTTTCGCGGAGCTGGACAGGTCTCACGGACAGTCGGGAGTCACAGCATCAAGGCGGGGTTCCATCTGGCCCGGATCCAGCTGAACGGCGTCGAGCAGCAGGCGATCCGGGGCAATACCCAGTTCTCCGACAACTTCGGCAACGACGCGATCACGAACTTCCGCCTCGGCAAGCCCACGAGGCTGCTCAAGACCGTGGGCAGCTTTCATCGAGGCTTCCGCCAGTGGGCCAGCCAGATCTTCGTTGCCGACAGCTGGAAGGTTCGGCCCTCCCTAACCCTGGACGTGGGTCTCCGCTACGAACTGGTGACGACACCACGGGAAGTGAACGCCTTCGAGACGTTGCCATACAGTTGCGACTGCAACAACTTCGCGCCGAGGCTCGGATTGGCCTACAGGCCGGGAAGGGGGCTGGGCACCTTGCGGGCAGCCTACGGTATCTCCTACGGAGAGATATACCCGGTTACCTACAGCCAGTTCCGCATCAACGCCCCGAACGTGGTCCGGCTCGTCGTGCTGCAACCGCGGCTGGTCGACATCATCAGCGGAGCTGCGTTCGCGAACGTGACTCCCGGCTCGCGCTCAACGCTCTTCGACATCGCCGACAATCTGGTGGAACCGTACAGCCACCAGTACAGCCTGAGCTGGGAGTTCGCGCTCTCCCGTACCATGAACCTGCAACTCGGGTACGTCGGCAGCCGCACTCACAAGGTATTCCAGGCCTGGTTCCTCAATCGAGGCGAGAGGCCGGACGGGGTGCCGGTCACGGTCCGCACAACGAACAGCCGGCGTGCGGATGCCCGGTACAACGACGTGCTCAGATTGCACAACGCCTCTCGGGCGTATTTCGATGCCGGGCGGGTTGCGTTCGCGATGCGCAATCTGAAGGGCTTCACGATCGATGCGGCGTACTGGTTCAGCAAATCGATCGATCTTGGGAGCGACTACACCAACACCATGAACGGTGGCGATGCACGGCGGGCCGTGAGCCAGACGTCCCACGACATCCATCGCGACGTCAAGTCGCTGAGTTTCTTCGACCAGCCCCACTCGCTGCTGCTGCGTGCCGTCTACACGACCCCAACCGGCAGGGGGTGGGTCGGCCGCCTCTTCAGCGGATGGCAATTGTCGACGGTGTCCCTGCTCAAGACGGGCACGCCATTTACTGTCCAGACCGGTTCGGACGGACCCGGATTCGGTAATGTGGACGGTGCGCTGGGAGACCGTCCTCACCTGCTTGACACCTCCCTGTTGGGGCAGACGATCGGAGACCCCGACACCTCGAGGCAGATCCTGCGTCGCGAGGCATTCGCCTACCAGAGTTTGGGTGATCTGGCCGGAACCCTCGGCCTGCGCACGTTCCGCAAGGGCAAGATAGCCAACCTCAACGCAAGCGTTTCGAGAAGCTGGACGGTAGTGGCGGAAACCAAGCTGACGTTCCGTGCCGAATCTGTCAATTTCTTCAATACGCCCCAATTCGCCGAACCGACCATCAGCCTGACCTCGCCCAGTTTTGGACGAATCACGAATACGCTCAACGACGGGAGAACGTTCCGATTCTCGCTGATCTTCGACTTTTGACGCTCCGCCTCTTGGACTGGGTTCATCTGCTGCCTGTGGGCCGGACGGCTATCGGGCCGGGCCGCCAAGCCGACACTGACAGCCGACGGCGAGGGCCCACGGCCAAGTCCCTCTTCCCGGATGGAAAACGCGATGCTCCGACAGCCGGGAATCGTGTCCGTGCGAAGTCGGTTGTACCCCGGACTGTGTGGTGATTCGGCAGCGACCGCCCAGTGGGTGGCGCAGACCGCATTGCACCCGGATATCCTCCATGGCCCAACCCTGCGGCCCAACCCTGAAGATCGCGATCGCACGAGTCCAGATCCGGCGGCTGGTTGTGGCAACCAGCGCACGCACCCTGCCACTCACCACCTTGCGAGGCTGGCTGGCAGCCCGGCAAGCCACTCGTGCATCAGCCGAATGACAGAGTGTTCCCAAGAGGTCTAGGCTCGGGACGCATCGCCGATTCCACAGAGCCGCACTCAAGGAAGCCGCGAACCACACTCCATGCGATCCTGCGGAGCTCACCCTGCTGGCGGACATTCCAGTCCACAGGCCACGAGCCTGGCCGAAGTGCTCCCGGGCGCGGGCGTGCGCTGTGCTGGTCATGATCGAGGGTGACGATGTCTGTGTCGAATCAGGACGAGTCTCCATGTGCCCATCTCGGTCCAGCCGGCCGCGGGTCCCATCCGAACCGGTTGCCTCCGCGCCCATTCGGTCAAGCAGCCGGGAACCCGACCTATCTTCGGACGGTCGTATTCCTGCGATACCGTGCCCGTTCCTGCGATACCGTGCCCGGCGAACACCACTCCGAAGCGACCGGATCCAGGGTGGCGTTCAGCGTGTCATCTAGGATGAAGTCATGGTGCTGGTAATGGTTGCCTTACTTGTCTGCGTGACAGGTACTGTCGTCCTCGCAATCCTCTTTCGGAGAGTTACCGACCCGGATCAGCGGCGACGCTTGCGCGCCGTGTCCAAGGGGATTGCAATCGCGATGGGGGGATTCCTGCTGAGCAGCGTCTGGCTGAGCACCAGTCGCCACGTAGCTCTGCTGTTCAGGAGCCGGACCCCCGAAGAGACGGATAGGCTCCATGCCTACCTTGATGGCGGGCTCTACGCGATTCTCGCGACGGCTGCCTTGCTGCTGGCGCTGCGGTTGGTCTTCAGGATCACGATGGTAGCCGACCGCCGACTGAAACGATGGGCGCGGGCCGGGCAGCCCATTCAGTTTCGTGGCCTGGATCTGGTCAGCCGTAGCCGCGTCCGCGTCTGGGCTTCGCTGGTAACGCGGATATCGCGGGTCATCCTGATGCTCCTCCTGCTCTATTCCTACGTACCGCTCATCCTGAGCCTCTTTCCATCAACGGCACCTTACGCCGGCCGGCTCTTCGAGTACATCTGGCGACCAGCGGCTGAAATCGGGAATGCCGTCCTCGGGTATCTGCCCAAACTCGTCTACCTCGTGCTCCTGGTGGTCGCCGTCCGGTATTGCCTCAAGTTGCTGCGCTTCGCACTCGATGCCGTGGGACGCGGCAACTTGGTGCTCGACGGCTTTGATCCCGAATGGGCAGATCCAACCTACAAGCTCCTTCGGAGCATCCTGGTGGTGTTCACGTTGATGGTTGGGTTTCCGTACCTGCCCGGAGCTGAAGCGGAGTTCTTCCGGGGATTCTCGTTGTTCGTTGGTGCACTGGTCACCCTAGGCTCCACAGCGGCAATAGGAAACATGGTAGCCGGCGTGATCCTCACCTATACCCGGGCCTTCCATATAGGCGACCGGGTGAGAATCGGGGATTCCGTCGGTGACGTAACTACCCAGGTTCTCGGCCTGAGTTCGCATTTTTAGCAGGGCTTGTGTTGTGACCTGCGCATCGTGCGGCGCGTGGCGGAGACCGGCTGCCGTCGCAGGCCGTCTACTGCCCGCTGGGCGGGAGGCTCGGGGCTAGGCCCACCCGCTTCAGCAGGGCCGCCGGCCCCTCGATCAGGGTCTCGATCGGCTTCAGCCCCTGCTTGCGCGCCGTCGACAGCACACTGCGCAGCGTGACGAACTCCCGCGCCCCTTGCAGCGAACGGAACCCTCCCGAGATCTTCATCAGCAGCTTCATCATGCGCAAGTCCCGCTCTCCCAAGTTGTTCGTGAACGGCACACTCAAATCGAACAGGAAATGCAACACCCAGGCGCGTCTCCGTTCCAGCCGCAAGGCCAAATTATGGCCGGGCCGACGTTTCGGGCGGCCCCGCCGGCCGGTCGGCAACGGCGGCAGCCCGCTGTGATAGTCCAGGGCCTCCTGCACCAACTCGTCGTAGCGGCTCTCCATCCGCTTCAACATCTGGGGCGCCACCACCCCGCCCCGTTTGCGGGCCCGCTCCGCCACCCGCCTGGCCGCCCGCAGAAAACGCTGCATCCGCCCAGCCCAGGCTTCCCCGTCGATCTTCACCAAGGCCTCTAACTCGCGCAAATGATGGGCGTTGCACAGTGCGTGCAGCACATCCGGCACCTGGAAGTAGGGAGCCCAGTGATCGTGCACCAGGATCCCTCGCAGCCCCGCCAACACCCCGCCCCGCTTCTCACTGATGCGGTAGTAGGTCAGCAGCTGATTGCTCAGTACATGCAGCCACTGTCCCCGTCCCGCCACCCGGAAACCGGTCTCGTCGAGGTGCTTCACCCCGGGACAACGGATGAGGTGCTCCCGGATCCGCTCGACGAAGGGCTCCCAGGCCTCCGCCGCCCGGCGGCGCAGGTTGTTCAGGGTGCCGGGGCACAGGCTCACGCCGCACAGGTCCCGCAGGATCTGGGTCAGCCGCTCCTCGGGCACGAAGTGAGCGTTCTGCAAGTAGATCACCGTGGCCGCCAGGCGCGGCCCGTACTGCACCGGGGCCGTCACGTCCTCCGGAAAGGCGGCCTGGGTTGAGAGCCCGCAGCGCCGGCAGCGACAGGCCAACGCTCGATGCTCGGTCACTTCCGGCTTGGGTTCCGGGAGATCAAAGACCTGCCGCCGCTTCGCCTCCCCGTCCACATCCGCCCGCCTCAGGGCCTTGCCGCACCGGCCGCAGGCTTTCGGAAAGTGCTCCTGAATCCGGTCCGGGTTGTCCGTCTGGCGCAGCGTCGTGCCCCGGTGCCCTTTCTGACCCCCGCTGCGCCGGCCGGTGCGCCGCCGCTGGCTGCGGGTCCGCTGGCTGGCCGGCGGTTTCGCCAGCCCATCGCTCGACGGGGGTTTCCCGCTGTTGCTGCTGTTCAGGCCCAAGCTCCGCCGCGACTGCTGCCCTTCCTCCTGCGCGGCCTCCAACTGCTGCATCAACTGCTTTCGCTCAGCCTGCCACTGGCCTTCTTTCGCTTGCCACTGCTTTCGCTCAGCCTGCCACTGGCCTTCTTTCGCCTGCCACTGCTTTCGCTCAGCCTGCCACTGGCCTTCTTTCGCCTGCCACTGGGAGTTCTCCGCCTGCCAGCGGGTGAGTTCGGCTTGCACCTGACCGAGCTTGGCCTGCAGACGAGTCCTCTCCGCCTGCCAGTGCAGCAGTCGGGACTTGCTCTTGGTTCGCTGCCCCTGCATGACCCGGCCTCGGCTCCGGCTTGGCCTAAGGCTGCGGCTGGCTCGCTACGGCCTCGACTTCCGGAAAGGACTTCATCCTACGCCTTCTCCGCCCATAAGTCAAGCGCCCCTCCCCCCGCTGATCCTTCTCCGGGACCCAAAGTACCTGGGCAGTTACTCGGTGACGTCGTAACGAAGTCACTGTTCGTAACGCGACTGCGAACCGTCAAGAACGAGGAGATTACGGTGCCGAACGGCTCGATTCTAGGGGGTCAGATCGTGAATTTCAGCAATGCTGCGAAACGCAGCGAACTGGTTCTGGCAACCGAGGTCGGCATCGGATACGATGTCCACTGGCGAAAAGTTGAGGAGCTCCTGAAGACGGCAGCATTGCAAACGCCCAGAGTGCTCCCGGACCCCGCGCCGTTCGTGTGGCCTACTTCACTCGGAGACTTCGCGGTCGTTTATGAACTGCATGCGTACACTGATCGTGCGGACCTGATGGGTGACACCTATGCCGCACTGCGCCGCAACACACTTGACATCCTGCACGAAGCGGGCGTGGAGATCATGACGCCTGACGTCCAGGCGCTCCGCGACGCGAGTCGCTCTGCCGTACCTGCCGAGAACGCACCTGAAGGTGTTCCCGCCGGTCGCGGTATCCGGGTCGCTGTCGCAAACTTGACCGCTCCCGAACAGGGATAGGCGGGAAAGTGTGTCCGCGCGCGGCCGCTGAACCAGGGGACCGCTCCCCCGAAGCTTCCCCTGCAGCACTTGGGAATCCACCGCAAGGCGGCCACCAGTGGTTCGATCGGGGATTTCAGCCCCCGGTGCCCGCCTTGCATCGCACCGTCCATCCCAACCTATCGTGGGTAGTCCGCTGGAGTGACAGACGACCGCGAATGCAGTTGTACAATTGGGCAATCCGCGATGACACGAAGGCAGTTCCGATCTATCCAGGGGCGGCGCCAGTTTCTCGAGAGCGTCGCGGGAGGGGTTGGATTCGCCGCGCTTGCGGAACTCCTGGCGGCGGACGGTTTGACTGCAGCCGGTCCCTCCACCTCGAACGGCCCACACTTCGCCGCCAAGGCAAAGAACGTGATCTTCATGTTCATGGAAGGCGGGCCGAGCCAGTACGAGCTCTTCGATCCCAAGCCAGAGCTTGAGCGCTGGGACGGCCAGTCGCTCCCCGAGTCGGTTACCAAGGACCTTCGGCTCGCCTTCATCAAGCCCACCGCGAAGGTGATGGCGAGTCGGTTCCGGTTCGGGAGTCATGGCCAGAGCGGCATGGGGCTTTCGGAACTCGCCCCTCATCTCGGCTCCGTCGCGGATGAAATCTGCCTGGTAAGGTCGATGCACGGAGACGCCTTCAATCACCATCCCGGGCAACTGCTGCTGTTTACAGGCTCAACCGTCCCCGGTCGCCCGACACTTGGGTCGTGGCTGCTGTACGGTCTGGGCAGCGAGTCGAAGAACCTTCCGGGTTTCGTGGTGCTCGCGTCTGGAAAGGGCACCTCTGGGGGGGCAACGAACTTCTCTTCGGGCTTCATGCCCTCTCACTTCCAGGGGACACTGTTCCGCAACCAGGGTGACCCGATTCTCTACCTGAGCAATCCGCCTGATGTGACCCGGGAGATCCAGAACGAGACGATCGGCTTCGTCAACGCCATGAATCGAATGCGGTTCGCCGAGACCGGCGACGAGGAGATCGCTTCGCGCATCAAGGCCTACGAGTTGGCCTTCCGGATGCAATCGGAGGCACCGGACCTTGTGGATCTGTCGGGCGAATCCGCGGAGACTCTCGAGATGTACGGCATTGAGAGCGAGAATGAGCACCGACGGCAATATGCGACGAACTGTCTCCTGGCACGCAGGCTCGTCGAGCGAGGTGTGAGAACGGTGTTGATGATGGATGCCTCATGGGACGACCACACCTACCTGAACCAGAAGCTGCCCAAGCGCATGCAGGAAACCGACCAGCCTACCGCAGCGCTGATCAAGGACCTGAAGCAGCGGGGCTTGCTGGACGAGACCCTCGTTGTCTGGGGCGGGGAGTTTGGGCGCACACCGATGGTTGAGATCCGCAAGCCGGAGGAAGCCGCAAACGCGGGCCGGGACCATCAGCCCACAGCGTATAGCATGTGGATGGCCGGGGGCGGCATCAAGCGCGGCCACGTGCACGGCGAGACCGACGAGTTGTGCTTGAAGATCACGAGGGATCCTGTCCACGTGCATGACTTGCAGGCGACGATCCTGCACCAGATGGGTTTTGACCACGAGAAGTTCACCTATCGGTTCATGGGCAGGGACTTCCGGTTGACGGATGTCAGCGGAACGGTCCAGACCGGTCTCCTGTCCTAGCACGGGAATGGGGAACGCAACGGGTTGCCATAATGGACGGTGGGGCCTGCCATGAGGAAGCTGTCAGCCTTGTTGTTGTTTGTGGCCTCCATCGGGCTGGCGCAGCCGGACCGTCCCAATATCCTGTTCGCAATCTCTGATGACCAGTCGGCCATGCATGCCGGCGCATACGGGGATATCGCCAACCGGACACCCGCGTTCGACCGGATAGCAAGCGAAGGTGTGCTGTTCAAGTATGCCTTTACCGCCTCCCCCTCATGCGCACCCTCGCGGAGCGCGATCCTGACGGGCCGCAACATCTGGGAACTGGAGGAAGGGGGCATCCTGCTCGGAATCCTGCGGTCCAAGTTCACGGTCTTCACCCTCCTGCTTGAGGATGCCGGATACGAGGTGGGCGCTACCGGCAAGACCTGGGGTCCGGGCCGATTGGAAGGATGGCAACGGGAGATCTTCGGCAACAGGGTGATGACCCACCAGTTGGCCGAAGATCAGCGCAAACCGGGTCTGAACACTCTCGACTACGCCGCGAACTTCGACGAGTTCTTCAGCAAGAGGGACAGGAGCAGGCCGTTCTTCTTCTGGCTGGGAACGTCGGAGCCTCACCAGCGCTACGACGTCGGAGCATGGAAGAGTGCCGGCAAGAGGCTCGCCGACGCGCGGGTGCCTGGAGCTCTGCCAGACCATCCGGATGTTCGGGGCGAGATCCTTGACTACGGTGTCGAGATTGAGCACTTCGACAACCATTTGGGGCGGGCAATCGCAACGCTGGAGCAGGCTGGGGAACTGGACAACACGCTCGTGATCGTGACGAGCGATCACGGCAATCCGCTGCCGCGCTCGAAGTGCAACCTGTACGATTCGGGAACACGGGTGCCCTTAGCAATGAGGCTGCCCAGCGCGATTCCGGCCGGTCGTCGGGTAGACGACCTCGTGAGCCTCGTCGATATCGCCCCCACGATACTCGACGCCGCCTCAGTGAAGGTACCGGAAATCATGGCGGGACGGAGCTTATGGACAATTGCGCGGTCTGAAGCGTCTGGACTCGTGGACAAGACGCGAGACTTTGTGGTAACGGCATTCGAGCGTCACACCATAACGCGGCGCAACGGGGTCGGATATCCGATGCGAGCCATTCGCACACACAGATATGCCTATATTCGAAACTACGAGCCCACTCGCTGGCCCGCTGGCGATCCGGACTACAACGCACCACCTCAGGGATTCTTCGGGGACGTGGACAGGGGGGTAACGAAATCGTTCCTGATGGCACATGCCCTGGACCCGGAGATCCGGCCGTATTACCTCTTGGCCTACGGCCGGCGGCCTGCCGAAGAGTTGTTCGACATCGAGCGGGACCCCCATCAGTTGCGCAACATCGCCGCAGACCCCAACCTGTCTGAAGTCAAGCAGCAGTTGATTTGGAAGCTGAACGCTTATCTACAGGCCCGCGACGACCCGAGGCAGCGCGGGTTCGCTCCGTGGGACGAGTATCCGTTCACCGGTTCGTGGCGATTGCTCAAGAACCCGAATTGGAAGATGGAAGGGATGCCTTCAGCGCTTCCGGATTAGGGGCCGGATCGCGAGAACAGGCCGGTGGGGCGGCGCTTTCGTTGCTGGCTGCGACCTGGTCCACAGGGCCAGCCACAGGCTCACGGTGTCGTTAGGTGGGGCGGCCCGGGGGTTCGGGACCGGAACCGTGGCCAGCCTCGGCGTCCGGGAGCGATCAATTGGGCTTCGACGCGCTCATATCAAAGATCACCGATCTGCCCGCCGAACGGTCCGCCCCCCGGGCCTCGAGGCCGTGCTCTGCGTTCCAGGCGACGATGTCACGTTGTGACGCGTGAGCAAACCACTGGTCATAGAAGGGTCGTTCCGCTTCGTCCATCCAGCGATCCAGCCTGTGCCAGAGGCGCTTCCGCGTCCCTTCATGCTCCGGATCCGCCAGCAGATTCGTATCCTGGTAGGTGTCCGAATTAGCCCACAGGCGATGCTCGCCCGCATCGGTCACGGCGTAGGTATAGTCGTCCGTAACCACTGCTCGCCAGATGATCTCGTGCCGGCTGCCGCGATTGTTCATGTTTGACGGATGCGCCAAGAAAACCGAATCCGGTCGAGGGGCACCAGTCTCCCCACGCAGGAAGCGGGACAGGTCCGTGCCGGGAAGCGAGTTCACGTAGGCGGCCGATTGGCCGAGCCCTGCCGCAGAGAGCCCGGCCAGCGAAACCAACGTCGGAAAGACGTTAATCGTCGATGTGGGGGCAGTCCTGCGAACACCAGCCGGCAGTTGGCCCGGCCAGCGGATTAGGAACGGTATGCGCGAAGATTCGTCGTTCGGGTGCCTCTTCTGGCCGTACGCCACGTCATCGACCCCTGTCATCGCTCCGTGGTCGGAGGTATACACAAGAATCGTGGATTCCTCCAGCCCGAGTTCGTCCAGCTTGATCAAGACCCGGCCCACGTCCCCGTCCATGCCGGTGATCAGAGCATGGTAGTCGCGGTGCTGCTCGAAATCGCGGAGACCGTCCAATGGATGGAAGGGCAATGCGTCCTCGTCGGGATAGTGAGCCATTGCATCCTCGGGCGCGTCAGCGAACGGACCATGCGGGGGATTCACCGAGACCACAAGGAAGAACGGCCGTCCGCCCGACGCGGTCTTCTCGATCCACTCCAGTGCCTGACGCGTGGTTGCCGTCGCGTTGGACACGCCTTCCCAGCCAATGTACGCTCCGCCATCGACGGAGTAGCGGCACTTCCGGTGGTTGTTCGTGCCGGCCCAAACGATGGACTTGTCGAATCCGAACGGCCTCGCATCATTCCCGCCCAAGTGCCACTTTCCGAAATGTGCAGTCGAATAGCCTGCGTCCTTGAACGCCCACGCGAGCGTTCCGCGCATCTTCTGGCCGTCGGGCATGTCGACCCTCTCCGCCAGCGACATGTGATTCGCAATGAGACCCTGCTGATAGGGCCACCGGCCCGTCATCAATACAGCCCGGAAGGGCGTGCAGATCGGAAGGTTCACGTAGTGCCGGTCAAGCGATACGCCCTGGTCGCTCAACTGCTTGAGGTACGGTGTCCTCACGTGCGGAGTTTGCGTGAATGACATTGCACCCCAGCGGTGCGTGTCGCTAACGAACAGAACCACATTCGGTCTTGCGGTGGTTACTTCGTCGGGACGGACGGAGCAGGCCGCGAGAAGCAACAGTGCAACCAATAGACAATGATGCTGGCCGTGCATTTCGCAATTCTAAAACAGCTGACCATCGCTTGTGAACGTGTGGAGCTGGGAGAGTGCGTGGTGCTCGTGCATGCCACAATGACTCCTCCATCCCACTCGCAAGCACTTCCAGGCAGCGTTTCATTCCCTCGGCGGAGTCGAAATTTCTCCGCAACTTTGCGACGACGATCGATTCGGCAGGTATCGTGAATGCCGCCGACGGATGACCCCGACCCGGTTTCAGGGGTGAGTTGAGGCCAGATTTCCACCATGAGGGCGCATCGCTCCAAGATTCAGATTTCCGGATGCACTGGGAAATGCAACAGCAGACGGAGGGGTCGGAGGTCCAGATCGGCCAATCGGATCAGAGAAACCGCCGCCCCGTTCCCGTCGCCCTACAGTGGCTTCACCGTCTTGCCTGCTTCCAAGACTCACGGTACCTGCAGCCTCGGCTGATGCCTGTTCTGCCACTCCACTCGCAGTTACGGCTCCACCGTCAACTCATCCACCCGTTCCATCGCTCGTCACAGCGAGCGGTCGCTGCCAACCGGCCAGATCTCCAGCCTTGCGGCATTCACTCAATTGTGGCGGGGTGCATCCATCTGTGGGGACGGACTGGCTCCCAGGGCCATCACCTATAACACCGTCCCCAACACACCCCGCAGCCTCGTGTCCGTCTGCGCGCATCCACCAACGGCGCCAAGCCCCCGCCCACTTAAGAAAATCGATCACGAACGACCACTATCCCTGCGGTGCAACCACGTTCTGCAGAGCCCGTAGCAGGGTCCGTGGGCCAGAGAACCGCCCCAGGTCTCCTTCAGCGGCGGAGTTTGGGATAATAGGACCCTTCATATGACTGGCGGGAAGCAAAGTTGTTCGTGAAGTGCGTTCCAGGCAGAAAGCTATCCGGTTTACAACGACGGAGCCATGCCGACCCGCGTAGCCGAATGGCCCAGAGCAGTTGCCGATGCCGATGCGATCTCGATCCTGTTCCTCTGAGAATCTCACCGTGACAGGGCGCTAGTGTGCACTGATGAAAGGACGCTGACTGACCACCACCATGACCGACCTTGTCCACAACCGACACGACCGCCTCTTCAAGGCCATTCTGTCCGATCGGGACCGCGCCAACTCCGTGATCCGCACTCACATCGATCCCCGATTCCTCTCCCTGCTCGCCCCCGGACGGCCCACCCCCCTCGAAGGCAGTTTCCTCGACGCCAACCTCCGTTCCCACCAGGTCGACCGCCTCTTCAGCATGCCTCTCCGCGACGGCCACTCCGCCTTCGTCTATCTCCTGCTCGAGCACAAGTCTTATCCCGACCACGCCACCGCCCTGCAGATCACGGGGTACAAGACCCGGATCTGGCAGCACTTCGCCGGCGGCCAGGTGGACCGGCTGCGGGCCCTGCCCGGCATTATCACGCTGGTCTTCTATCACGGCCGGGAGCGCTGGACGGCGGCCATGTCGGTCTCAGGAATGATGGGGCACCCCCTCTTCCGGGAGCTGGAATCGGACTTCGGGTACTATCTGCGGGATCTGAGCTCGATTCCGGTCCAGGAGTTGGCGGATGATCCGGCTGCACGAGCAGGTCTGGCGGCGCTGCGGTACTCGCATCGCGGGCAGGGTGCGGCCGCGATGCAGGAGAAGCGGTTGGTGCTGCCGGATGTCCTGGCAGGGTTGCCAGGCCGGTCGACCTACACGAAGCAGGTCATCCTGTACACTATGGACGTATGGGCGATGCCGGTGCCGACGCTGCAGCGAGCAGCGACGGTGGCGATGCCCGGCTGGGGAGAGAGTCTCGTGGGAGAAGTTGTCCAGGAACTGATTGATCAAGGGAAGGCTCAAGGCATTGCGGAGGGCATGGCGAAGGGCGAGGCCATGGGCATGGCGAAGGGCGAGGCCATGGGGGTCGCGAAGGGCGAGGCCATGGGGGTCGCGAGGGGCGAGGCCATAGGGGTCGCGAAGGGCGAGGCTATGGGAATGGCCACCACCCTGACGCGATTGCTGGAGCATCGTTTCGGGCAGCTTCCAGCAGCAATCCGGCAACGAATCGGAAGCTCCACCCTCGAACAGCTCGACGCACAGTTCAGCGCCGCCCTGAATGCGGCTGCCCTACCCGAGATATTCGGCGACATCGGCACGGAGTGAGTTGTACCGGCTCCTGTTTCCGGCCTCAATGATGGACGCTGGCACTCTCAGTCAGGTCGAAAGCGGTCACTGCACCGCACCGTCGAGAAAATTGGAGTGGTTCGATGCGGCAACGACATCCATGTAGTTTGGCCGCGCGTCCGCACGGATGCCACCTCACGCTTGGCTTCGCCACTTTCGTCCATCCTCCTTGCGCACTGAGTCGTACTCGTCGAAGACAACGATCCCTGCGGTGCAGCCGCCCGCCCCAAAGCCCGTAGCAGGGTCCGTGGGCCCGAGAATCGCCCCAAGTCCCCTTCAGCGGCGGAGTTTGGGATGATGGGACCCCTCATAATGTGACTGTCGGGAAGCAAACTTGGTGCTGCTTCCACGGCTAGAGTGGCTCGTGAAGTGCGTTCCAGGCAGAAAGGTATCCGGTTTACAACGACGGAGCCATGCCGACCCGCGTAGCCGAACCGCCCAGGGCAGTTGCCGATGCCGATGCGATCTCGATCCTGTTCCTCTGAGAATCTCACCGTGACAGGGCGCTAGTGTGCACTGATGAAAGGACGCTGACTGACCACCACCATGACCGACCTTGTCCATAACCGACACGACCGCCTCTTCAAGGCCATTCTGTCCGATCGGGACCGCGCCAACTCCGTGATCCGCACTCACATCGATCCCCAGTTCCTCTCCCTGCTCGCCCCCGGACGGCCCACCCCCCTCGAAGGCAGTTTCCTCGACGCCAAGCTCCGTTCCCACCAGGTCGACCGCCTCTTCAGCATGCCTCTCCGCGACGGCCACTCCGCCTTCGTCTATCTCCTGCTTGAGCACAAGTCTTATCCCGACCACGCCACCGCCCTGCAGATCACGGGGTACAAGACCCGGATCTGGCAGCACTTCGCCGGCGGCCAGGTGGACCGGCTGCGGGCCCTGCCCGGCATTATCACGCTGGTCTTCTATCACGGCCGGGAGCGCTGGACGGCGGCCATGTCGGTCTCAGGAATGATGGGGCACCCCCTCTTCCGGGAGCTGGAATCGGACTTCGGGTACTATCTGCGGGATCTGAGCTCGATTCCGGTCCAGGAGTTGGCGGATGATCCGGCTGCACGAGCAGGTCTGGCGGTGCTGCGGTACTCGCATCACGGGCAGGGTGCGGCCGCGATGCAGGAGAAGCGGTTGGTGCTGCCGGATGTCCTGGCAGGGTTGCCGGGCCGGTCGACCTACACGAAGCAGGTCATCCTGTACACTATGGACGTATGGGCGATGCCGGTGCCGACGCTGCAGCGAGTTGCGACGGTGGCGATGCCTGGCTGGGGAGAGAGTCTCGTGGGAGAAGTTGTCCAGGAACTGATTGATCAAGGGAAGGCTCAAGGCATTGCGGAGGGCATGGCGAAGGGCGAGGCCATGGGCATGGCGAAGGGCGAGGCCATGGGGGTCGCGAGGGGCGAGGCCATGGGAATGGCCACCACCCTGACGCGATTGCTGGAGCATCGTTTCGGGCAGCTTCCAGCAGCAATCCGGCAACGAATCGGAAGCTCCACCCTCGAACAGCTCGACGCACAGTTCAGCGCCGCCCTGAATGCGGCTGCCCTACCCGAGATATTCGGCGACATCGGCACGGAGTGAGTTGTACCGGCTCCTGTTTCCGGCCTCAATGATGGACGCTGGCACTCTCAGTCAGGTCGAAAGCGGTCACTGCACCGCACCGTCGAGAAAATTGGAGTGGTTCGATGCGGCAACGACATCCATGTAGTTTGGCCGCGCGTCCGCACGGATGCCACCTCACGCTTGGCTTCGCCACTTTCGTCCATCCTCCTTGCGCACTGAGTGGTACTCGTCGAAGACAACGATCCCTGCGGTGCAGCCGCCCGCCCCAAAGCCCGTAGCAGGGTCCGTGGGCCCGAGAATCGCCCCAAGTCCCCTTCAGCGGCGGAATTTGGGATGATGGGACCCCTCATAATGTGACTGTCGGGAAGCAAACTTGGTGCTGCTTCCACGGCTAGAGTGGCTCGTGAAGTGCGTTCCAGGCAGAAAGCTATCCGGTTTACAACGACGGAGCCATGCCGACCCGCGTAGCCGAACGGCCCAGGGCAGTTGCCGATGCCGATGCGATCTCGATCCGGTTCCTCTGAGAATCTCACCGTGACAGGGCACTAGTGTGCACTGACGAAAGGACGCCGACTGACCACCACCATGACCGACCTTGTCCACAACCGACACGACCGCCTCTTCAAGGCCATTCTGTCCGATCGGGACCGCGCCAACTCCGTGATCCGCACTCACATCGATCCCCAGTTCCTCTCCCTGCTCGCCCCCGGACGGCCCACCCCCCCTCGAAGGCAGTTTCATCGACGCCAACCTCCGTTCCCACCAGGTCGACCGCCTCTTCAGCATGCCTCTCCGCGACGGCCACTCCGCCTTCGTCTATCTCCTGCTCGAGCACAAGTCTTATCCCGACCACGCCACCGCCCTGCAGATCACCGGGTACAAGACCCGGATCTGGCAGCACTTCGCCGGCGGCCGGGTGGACCGGCTGCGGGCCCTGCCCGGCATTATCACGCTGGTCTTCTATCACGGCCGGGAGCGCTGGACGGCGGCCATGTCGGTCTCAGGAATGATGGGGCACCCTCTCTTCCGGGAGCTGGAATCGGACTTCGGTTACTATCTGTGGGATCTGAGCTCGATGCCGGTCCAGGAGTTAGTTCCGCAGGGGAATGGGACTTGGGGTGCTTGTGAGCAGGATCAATGCTCGCCTAGAGGGCATGGAAGGAGAGTTGTTCGTCGCCAGTACTCACTCTGAGGGTGAACGCTCGGGGGCAGGGAGAGTGGCTGCAGCGCCGGAGGTGGGGCGGGACAGTTGAGCGGCCAATGGACGGAGCCATCCGCAGGGCCGGAAGCGGACAAGGATCCGGGCTGGTCTCCGCAGCAGTGTCGTCAGGAACGGTTGTTGCGAACCGTCGCGGACAGCGTAGCAAGTAGGTTGCGAGGTTGGTTCCGGTGTCGCAGACAGGATGTCGGCGGGAACAGCAAGATGTGTCGCAGTGGGCGGCTGTGGGGTGCTGGTGCCGAATTCTGGGCTATGCCCTGCAGGAGCACAACAGGGGTTGGGCCCCCGCCGGTGTACCCGTCGACCTGATCCGGGGCCGCATCCATTGACTCCCGGCGCACTTCAGGGCAATTTCGGCAACTGATCACTGGGCCCAACTGTCGAATCCAGGCTCATCACTTCGATCGCTATGTCACCCCCACCGCGCCCGGGAGGAATAGGGAAGTCGGAAGGTCGCAACGCTTCATCACGTTCTCCCTGCCGTTCTCGCTGCCTGGTCAGACTTGAATCACCCAGCCATGTGGGAGGCGAGACTGGTACATTGAGATTTGCTATGAGATTGGTGGTTTGTCTCTACAGTGGTTCGGGAATCCGAACCCTTGCTGCATCGGGCCTCGAATAGAATTCCGGAAGACTCAGTTCGCAGCGCTGATATCGAGACGATGCAGCAGTCGGGTAGCTCCCGGTTCAGTGTGACTCCCGACAGGCCGATCTGGGGTCCCTTGGTTGCCTTGCTTCGCATACGGCAGGATACGTCCTTGCCCGATGATGGGCGAACCGGCCGACGTGTGGCACAACGTCTCGGCAGATCGACCCTTCGTTGCCAAGTCTTTTCCTGGCGGACTATGATCTTCCTATGGGATTCACTCTTCGCGAATTGGAGCTAGCGCCCCGGCAGCCAAGCTGGCCTTTGTGCGATGCCGACGGCATCACGGCCAAGGGGCCAGCTTGAGCCACCTACGTATCGCGACTCTGCCGGGAGACGGTATCGGCCCGGAAGTCACTGAGGCCGCAATCCAGGTGATGCGGGCGGTGGAAGCGACATCAGACGATCTGGATTTTCGGATCGAGCTGTTCTCAGTGGGAGCCGGAGAGTACCGGGCCAGCGGCGATCCCCTGCCCCGGGAGACTCTGACCAGGATGTGCCAGTGCGACGCCATCCTGCTGGGTGCCATGGGCCTCCCCAACGTGCGGTGGCCGAACGGCACCGAGATGGCACCCCAGATCGACATTCGGGAGGAACTGGACCTCTACCAAGGCATCCGACCGGTGCGCCTGTATCAGGATTCGTTGACCCCGCTGAAGGGGAAATCCGCCGGTGAGATTGACTTCGTCCTTTTCCGCGAGAACACCGAGGGACTGTTCTGGGAACGGAAGAAGCACCACAACCCCGGTGCCGACTCTGTCGAGAACGCGATGCGAGTTACCCGTCGATGCGCCGAGCGCATCGTAAAGGCGGCCTTCGGCGCAGCCGAGCAGCGACGAAAAAAGGTCACGCTGGTCGACAAGGCCAACGTGCTGCCGGCGATGGCATTCTTCCGGGCGGTCTTCGACGAAGTTGCGGAAGACTATCCCGGTATCGAGACCGAACGGATGTACGTCGATGCAGCAGCCTTGCATCTCGTACGACAGCCGGAGTCATTCGACGTGCTTGTTACTGAGAACATGTTCGGCGACATCCTGTCGGACCTCGCGGCGGGAATCGTCGGTGGAATGGGGATGGCCCCGTCAGCCGACATTGGCGACACCCATGCGGTATTCCAGCCAGCCCACGGAAGCGCACCCGATATCGCCGGCAAGGGCATCGCCAATCCGCTCGCCGCGATCCTCTCCGCAGCCATGATGCTCGAATGGTTGGGTCTGCCGGAGCACGGAGCGGGAATCAGCAACGCGGTCGCGCGGGCCCTTGAAGACCCCGATTGTCGAACCGCAGACCTGGGCGGGAAGATCTCGTGTGCCGAGATGACTCAGGCCGTTCTCGACCGGCTCTAGCCGCACCGACAACGTGGCCTGAGCCAAGCACGAGGTCTGCATCCGGCAGTGCACGGATGCTCATTGGGTCCAGAACTCTGGACGCTCCACAGTATCAGGCAGAACTGTAGACAGATCTCCACGGGTCTCTCCCAACTGCTCACTGGTCAGATCTTCGGCCGTCCGGATATCTGCCCCTCGCAGATCCGCATTAGCGATGTCCACCCCGATCAGCCGCGCTCCAACAAGGTTTGCGTTCCGCAGGTCGGCATCCCGCAGGTCCGCCCCAGTCAGGTTCGCCATGATCAGCGACGCATCCCGCAGGTCCGCCTCCCGCAGATCGGCGAGCCTCAGGTCAGCGTGGTCGAGGTCGGCTCCGGTCAAATCGACACGCACGGTCCGTTGCTGCTTGCGCCACAGATTCCATTCGTCAACGTCCTTCCGCAACATCCTCACCTGGAATGACTCTGCCATGGCTTCTCCGGCTTAGTCCATCAAGGCCGAATCCCGGCAACACAGGACGCTTTGACTAGAATCCATTAGAACAAACACGGGGCGTTTCCGATCGGCTCCCGGACAGGCTAGAATACCTGAAGGTCTGGTCTGACAATCCTCATGAATCGCATACTCGCCATGATTGCCGTGGGTGTCGCTATCGGCTGCGGATCCCCACAGGACCAGGTGCCCGCAGAACCGGAAAAGGCAGCCCGGGTGATCGAGGAGGTCCGGGACGAGACACACCGGTTCCACAAGGTCGGCTTGATCGGAGCGAAGGTTGTGGAGACCAATCTGGGCGGCAAGGAGTTCATGCCCGGCGGGAATCTAGCGGAGTACGAGCAGGATGGGAAGACGTACCAGGTGTTGTTCACTCAACGACGCAACGCGGATCAGGCGATGGTTCTGCTGATGGACTACAAGGACATACTGGAAGACTCGAAGTTCGTTCCTCATTACGGTGGGTTCTTCGGAACTGACTCCGGGACGCCGACCCTCATCTTCCAGAAGAACCGATACGTCGTCGTTGTCCGAGGCTTGGATCTGGAGGCTGCCGACCAAGCTGGCCGGATGATCGCCGGTCACCTGAACTGAGGGCGGGCCGAACGGAGGGCCGACGAGATGCGGAGCCTGCCATGTGCATGCACCTGGAAATCGGCTCCCCGCCGCAACATGTCATTCTCCGGGACAGCAAGAGTTTGCCCCGGCACAGATTCGCCTCTTGAAGCGCAGACAGCATCAGTTGGCTTTGGCTGGGATGACGCCGTCGTAGTCACGGACAGCACCGTCCGGAGAGCCGGGACCGTTGCGCCGACTGCAAACGGATGCCGGAGAAGAAGGCTGCGAGCCGTCCTGCTGCCGCAACCAGGCGGCAGCCCCAAGGACTGGAACCGTCCACGGCGCTAGCTCTCCATGCTGTTGCATTACAGGAGCTCGGCAGCCAAGGCGATGCGTCGTCAGGCCGCAGTGCAGCCCC
This sequence comes from Bryobacterales bacterium, assembly GCA_965205085.1. GTDB lineage: Bacteria > Acidobacteriota > Terriglobia > Bryobacterales > UBA6623 > VXMF01. The sequence goes on from OZ242039.1 coordinate 1,782,584, forward strand.
AACGGCTGCTCCCGGAGTCCCACTGCGGAATCCAGGTTGAATTGCGGCTCCGCGCCACTGGTACGGCACCTCAGGGGTGACTCCCCCCACACACATCTCCATGTGATGGACCACATCGGCGGAACCTCGTCCAGCAACAGCGGGCTCTCGGCGCGGGACTGCGATCACTCCGGGCTCCTCGTTGCCCTTGGTCGTAGAGACTGTGTAGTCCAGCGGATGCTCGACTCTCGATTCGAGTGGTCGCCCCGTGACCGGAACAATTGGGTTCCCACTGGCTGAAGGCGGCGTCGGGCAAGCCGGCAGCGCTCATTCTCTGGCCGATGGCGATGGACCGGAGGCATGGCGATTCCTGCCCCGCAATGAGCCATTCTGAACCGTGGCCACGGCCCGCCACGCACTGCCAGGTGCAAACGACGGCTCTCGGAGAACACATCTCGCCCGATGGCGGATTCGTAGACACCGGCCATACAGTTGAGATACTCAAGGATTGACATTACCTGTTGAATTACTGTATGGTCACAGACATGGTTCGACGGCATACATTCCCAAGTGCGGCCAGATATCTTTTGGCGGGGATTGTGGTGGGCACACTATTCGCAACAATCGCGGTTGGCGGGGACCTGGACGACCCAGAGAACCGGCGCAATCTCGTTGGGGGGAAGCGTACGTCTTCGGATGGGTATCCGTTCATCGCGAAGATCTCCCCCAACCGAGGAGGGATCTGTCAAGGTGTGGTCATCCATCCCAGGTGGGTTCTGACGGCAGCGCATTGCATGGTGAAGGACGATGGCTCACTGCAGGAGATTTGGGCAATCCAGATCAGGGGCGACAAGTTGTTCAGCGGTGCCATGGAGCAACGTGTGCCCTTGCGGGTGATTCTGCACCCGGAATGGCGGAAAGAGGGGGCGGTGTACAGGAATGATCTTGCGCTGATTGAATTGACGGAGCCCTTCGGCACAGCGGAACCTGACCGGGTCATCCTCGCCACGGAGGCTGTGGAGAGGCAGTACGCGCAATCAGGTACCTCAGCAACGGCGGTCAGTTACCCGGATGCTGGGGACCTCGTATTGGAGAAGATCGAGATTCCGCTGTTCCAAGCCGACACCTGTGCAGGCCAGATCCAATCTAGAGCTGCGCAACTGCTGGCTCAGGGCCTCATCGTGACGGAGCGCATCGTTTGCACCGCCACTGTCGGAGTTGGGGCGGAAAGGGGGGACAGTGGCGGGCCACTGCTCGTTCCCCTGGGAAACGAAGGCCACTGGCTGTCCGTTGGAGTCCTCAGTCAGTCACTCACCAATGCATCAGGGCAGCCAATCGCCAATTTCTACACAAGAGTCTCGCAGTACGTTGATTGGATCCAGACAGTTACGTCAGTCAAGCCAGGTCTGGTCGTCTCAGCGAATCCGGCTGCAACAACAGTGATCGAGAGGCTCGATGCGTTGATCCAACTCCATGCTGATCAATCCCGCGAGTTCCAGCAGGAGATGCAGAAGCTTCGCAATGTCCTGAAGAGTTCGGAACAGTAGCCCGGTGTGGCTACGGTCTGCCCGAATACGTCTGAACTCCTTTTTTGTCAGCGGTATCATGGCCGTTGACGATCCCGGCTACGCAGGAACCCGGTCGCTATCGGCTGCTTTCGGCTCGTAGCGGGCATTCTTCGGGAGTTCCTGAAGCGGTCCCGTGACTTCGCCGTGGCAGACTGTGGTCCCGTCTGTGACTGGATAGCATGCGGACCGGCGAGACTGTGAGCGGACCGATCGGGATCCCAGTGAGAAGGTCGCGCCCTGTCTGGCGGGTGCGAGGTCGAGATCCTGAGCGTCCTATATGATACTGGCAGCGATGGACCTGAGGTTAGTGCTGGTGGGAGCCCTGCTGGTGCCCGCGGCAGGGTGGGGGCAGGGCGATGCGGTTCGCTTCTTCGAGGAGAGGATCCGCCCGATGCTCGCAACCCACTGCCAAGGTTGCCACAACGATCAAGTCAGGAGTAGCGGCCTATCGCTGAATTCCAGGCAAGCGACTCTGAAAGGCGGCACGCGGGGCGGTGCTATCGTTCCGGGAAGCCCCGCCACCAGCCGGTTGATCACGGCACTCGAGCATTCCGGCCCCCTGCGGATGCCTCCGACCGGGCGACTGTCCGATCAAGAGATCGAAGATTTCCGGATCTGGATCGGGCATGGTGCAGTCTGGGGCAAGTCCACGGGCGAAGCTGCCACCGTAGAGGCGCTCTGGTCCCTGCGACCTGTCCGGCGGGTCGATCCGCCGAGCGTTCGCCACGCTGCCTTCGCTCGCAACGAAATCGACCGGTTTGTGCTCGCAAGGCTGGAAGCGAAAGGCCTGAAGCCGTCACCCGAAGCCGCCCGGCACACCTTGATCCGACGAGCAAGTCTGGACGTCACAGGCCTGCTGCCCACCCCGGAGGAAGTGCGCGAGTTCGTCGAGGACGACTTGCCGGATGCCTACGAAAGGCTCATTGAGCGCCTGCTCGACTCCCCCCAGTACGGCGAACGATGGGGGCGGCACTGGCTTGATATCGCCCGCTACGCCGATACCAACGGGTATTCGATCGACGGGCCCCGATCCATTTGGCGTTACCGCGACTGGGTAATCCAGGCACTCAATGACAACATGCCGTTCGACCGGTTCGTGATCGAGCAGACCGCAGGCGACCTGCTTCCGAACCCCACTCAGGCACAGCTCATCGCGACCGGGTTCCACCGCAACACGATGATCAATCAGGAGGGTGGCATCGATTTCGAGCAGTACCGGGTAGAAGCCGTGGTCGACCGGGTCCGGACGACAGGAGCGGCGTTCCTCGGCCTGACCTTGGCCTGCGCCCGTTGCCACGATCACAAGTTCGACCCTATTTCCCAGCGCGAGTTCTTCCAGATCTACTCGTTTTTCAACAACGTGGACGAGCTGGGAGGCAACCTGGAGGAAACGGCGGGCCGGTCCCGGATGATGCACCCGATCCTGGAGCTGGGCGATCGGGCCAGCCTGGACAAACGGGACAGAATCCAGCGCAAGATAGAGGCGCACGAGCAGGAGCTTGCCGAGTTCCAGCGATCACTGGAGGCCACGTGGAACCAGCGCTTCCCTCCCGGTAGCGACGCCGAGACCGAGATTGCCCGCGAGATCATTGCCGTTCCTCCGGACGAGCGCTCGTCCATCCAGGATGCCGTTCTCAGGCGGGCGTTCTCGAAGCATGTTAAGGAATACGACGCCAAGGCGGGGGAGATCGGACGGCTGCGACGCAGCCTACCGGAAGTTGAATGGACGATGATCATGCGCGACTTGCCGGAGCCGCGCGATGCCTATATTCACGTACAGGGTGACTTTACCCGGAAGGGAGACACCGTGGAGCCAGGCACCCTGCGGGCACTTCCACCTTTTCCGGCCGACGCGCCCCGAAACCGACTGGGCCTCGCCCGCTGGCTGGTGTCGGCCGACAACCCGCTCACGCCACGCGTAACGATGAATCGTGTGTGGCAACGCTACTTCGGGCGGGGCATCGTGGAGACGGAGAATGACTTCGGTTCACAGGGGGCCGAGCCAAGCCATCCGGCACTGTTGGACTGGCTGGCTTCGGAGTTCGTCCGGAGAGACTGGAATCTCAAGGAGATGCACCGGCTAATCCTTCACTCCGCCACCTACAGACAGGCCTCCCACTACCGCCTCGATGTCGCCGAAGTCGACCCCGGCAATCGCTTGTTCGGACGGCAGAATCGAATCCGGCTGGAGGCAGAGGTTGTCCGGGATGTGGCTCTTGCAGCCTCGGGCCTGCTCTCACCGGTTGTGGGCGGACCAAGTGTGTACCCACCGCAACCAGCCGGAGCCGGACAGTTCACCCAAGTTGACCGAAAATGGAAGGCGGACGAGGGACCGGACCGGTACCGGCGCGGAATGTACACCTATTTCATCCGTTCGGCAGCGCACCCCGGACTCATCCTGTTCGACGCGCCCATCGCTCAGGAGAGTGTGACCCGTCGCAACCGTTCGAACACACCGCTGCAGGCGCTGACACTGCTCAATGACGAATCCCAGACCGAGTTCGCAGCCGGTCTGGCCTCACGAATCCTCGATCACTCGGAGAACCGTGACGACCGCATTCGCCATGCGTTCGAGATCTGTCTCTCCCGGCCTCCTGCACGACCGGAACGGGACCGGATGAGAGCGTTCCTTGGCCACATGAGGGACGACTTCGCAACCAACCACGCAGCGAGAGAGGCAACACGGGCGGCCTCGGCGGAAGAGGCGGCCTGGACAGCGGCTGCCCGCGTGATGATCAACCTGGATGAATTCGTTACGCGCCAGTAGTAGCGGACGGAGGTATCGATGCACCTCAAACACAACTTGCCAGCCCGGTCCACAAGGCGCCAGCTCTTCGAGAACTGTGGCATCGGACTAGGGAAGCTTGGCCTGACGTCGCTGTTCGTCGGTGACCAGATCTTCGGCAAGTCGTCGGAACGGGCCCGCGGCACACACCACCAGCCCAAGGCAAAGAGCGTCATCTATCTGTTCATGGCCGGCGCTCCGAGCCAGTTCGAGTTGTTCGAACCGAAGCCGGAATTGCAGAAGCTCAACGGGCAGACGCTGCCCCCATCCATGCTCGACGGAAAGCGCTTCGCTTTCATGGAGTCGTTCGCCAACAAGCCGCCCAAGCTGCTGGGTACGCGCAGGAAGTTTGCGAGGCACGGAGAGTCGGGGCAGTGGGTATCCGAGTGTCTGCCGCACACCGCCCAGATCGTCGACGACGTAACGTTTGTCCGATCTGTCCACACGGAGAACTTCAATCATGCCCCTGCCAAGATTTTCATGAATACAGGCACCCCGTTCTTCGGCCGACCCAGCATGGGGGCGTGGGTCAGCTACGGAATCGGCAGCGAGGCAAAGGACATGCCGAATTTCGTTGTTCTGCAGTCCGGCCCGCGAGGTCCCAGAGGAGGGGCGATGAACTGGACAAGTGGGTTCCTTCCGACGGCGCACCAGGGAGTGCCGTTCCTCAGCGGCGGTGCCCCGATCCTCAACATGAGCAGCCCGGCGGGCTACAACAGGCAACGGCAGGCGGCAACGGTGGACGCCATTCTCGACCTGAACCGCCTGAACATGGAGAAGACCGCAGACCCGGAGATCGCCACGCGTATCGCGGCCTACGAAATGGCGCACCGCATGCAGACGAGCGGACCGGAACTGATCGATTTCTCGACGGAGAGCCCAGCGACACTGAAGCTGTACGGTGCCAAGCCGGGCGAAAAGTCATTGGCCAACAATTGCCTTCTTGCTCGGCGGCTGGTCGAGCGGGGAGTGCGATTCGTCCAGCTATACCATTCCAGCTGGGATCACCACGGCGGCCCCGGCGAGAGTCTGGACGAGGATCTGGACGAGGTCTGCCTCTCGTCTGACCAAGCCTGCAAGGCGCTGGTGACAGATCTGAAACAGCGTGGCATGCTCGAGGACACTCTGGTAGTTTGGGGTGGCGAATTCGGGAGGACGCCGATGGGGGAGGTCCGAGACACCGTGGGCCGAAACCATCATATCGACGCCTTTACCATGTGGTTTGCTGGTGGAGGGACGAAGCCGGGACAGAGCATCGGCGAGACTGACGAGATCGGGTTCTCCCCGGTCAGGGATCCGGTGCATGTCCATGACATTCAGGCGACGATCCTGCACCTGCTCGGCATCGACCACACCAAGCTGACATTCCGCTTCCGAGGACGGGACTTCCGACTGACCGACGTTGGCGGACACGTCATTGACAAGCTCCTCGCCTAGCCGCCTCGGGACGTTCGAGGCAAGGCCCCGAAGAGTCCTGCCTCGGCGATGAGGCCGAACCCAACACCGTCATGAGCACCTTGGTCCTCGTACGTCACGGCCAGGCTAAGCCCTTTACCCGGTCGCCTGATCAATTGAGCCAACTGGGGTGGGAGCAGGCTCGCCTCCTGGGACGGCACTGGGTCGAGAGGGGGGTGCGATTCGACGCGGCCTATCATGGGACGCTCCGTCGCCAGCGTGAGTCATGCGAAGCGGTGGCGGCCGCTTTCCGGGCCGTCAAGCTTCCCTTCCCCGAGCCCCGTGAACTCGACGGGCTGAACGAGTACCAAGCACTGGACCAGATTGCATCCATCGGGCCCGGTCTGGCGGACAGGGACGCGGGCTTCGCTCCGCTCTGGGAGGCGTGGCAGTCCGCAACGAGTGACCGGAGCCGATCATTCCAGTTGATGTTGGAGTCCTTCGTCAACCGCTGGTTCGACGACCGACTCGAAGCGCCGGGGCTCGAACCGTGGCAGGATTTTCGCTGCCGGGTGTCAGAGACGCTTCGGGAGATCAGGGACCGCCACGTCGGCGGCCAGCGTGTGGTGGCGTTCACATCCGCGGGCCCAATCGGCGTGGCCGTGCAGGAGTGCCTGGGAGCCCGTGTGGCGGCAGCATTGGAACTTCACTGGAGAATCCGCAACACATCGCTGACAAGTCTCGTGTACAGCGTTCCCCGTATTTCCCTGGATGCGTTCAACGAATTGCCGCATCTGTCCCGATCAGCCGACCTGATTACGTTTCGCTAGGCCAAGGTTCGCTGGCCGAAAAACGGCGAACCAACTGTGATTGCATAGCTCAATCGAATCGGCAGGTGTTCGCTGCTGGCTACGATTCATGCTTGGAACTCCAGCGGACGGAGTACGTCGGTCTAGTGAGGCGTCGGGTTGCCGATCACGTCGGCAGCCTTCGCGCCCTCTGCAGTCGGCTGAACTCGATTGCGAGTCAGCATGGACAGTCGGTCCTTGGGCACGTTGTTACGGACGATATAGATGGCGACCGGCACAGCCTCCCGGACGATCCGCTTCCTGGTGCGCTCCCACGAGAGTATGTCGTCGGTGAAGTGGACGCCATTGAGCGGACGTTGCCGGCTCCGGAGCCGAAACTGCACGGTTGGGGCCGGCGCGGGTGCCGCCCCGTTCATCGGCCTCGGCCACCAGCAGGATGTCATGGCGATGTCGCTTCTGCCGTCCGGCCGCACCTCGAGGCGGTCCACAGTTCGTCTTCCGCTCACCAGCGGGCGCGCCAGCAGTACCCGCAGATCCATCTGCCGACGTCGTACCGTAGGCCAGTTCGATGTCGTTCCACCTCAACCACCTGTGAGCAGGCGTTTCCCAAGGCCAGGCGGCCCGGAGCATTCGCCCTTCCGTTTCGGGGGTGGTTCCCAGTCAACCGCTCAGTCCCCCCGTAATCCTACACGACTCGTTCAGACGGGAGACAGCTTCGTGAACAAGATGCATGATCACCATCGAACGTGTAGCGAATCTCCCGCTGAGCCCCTCTCAGGGCCGCCTCGGAGCGGAGGAAAGTCTCGTTGCCGGCACCTGCCTCTGTGTGTTACGATGGCCAGCATTGAAATCGGGGTCAGGAAAGTAGACAGTGGCCAACTTCGAACAAGCCTGTAGCGACACCGAGAACGCCGCCGAAGCAGTACGCAAGTCTGCCGGGCGCTTGGCCTCGCTGGCCAGCAAGTTACGAACGGCAGCCCGTATCGGCGACATTGGCAGCCTTGGGCGCTACAAGAAGGAGTTGAGCGAAGCTCTGACAGCACTCCAGAAAGATATTTCAAACGCCGATTCCTGCTGGCCTTTCTCCAGGGAGGAAGAACAGGACTTGCTCGGTCCTCAGTATGCTGACGAACTTCAGGCAGCCGCAACTGAAAGAGGCTTGAGAGTTTTCGAGCGGGATGGAGTCCTGATCTCGTACCCGTCCATCGTGCGAATAGTTCCGACTGAACTTGCCGTCAGGATTGACAAGAAGAAGGTATCCAAGACGAGGCCATCCTGTCTCGTTGGACTTCTCCTGGAGAATCAGAAGAAATCCAGCGGATTTTCGTCACAGCGATTCCTGGAAGCACTGTACGCAGTGTATCAGGTTCTCGCGCCGGATGGTGGGCGCGTTGTACGCTTGGCCAGCATCTACAAACTGATGACATCCCGGCCCGGCAGCAGTCGCGAATATGGTCGCAACGACTTTGCCAGGGACCTGTACCTGCTGGAATCGAAAGGACCCCGCCAGACCCGGAACGCCACGACGGTATCCTTCTCTTCCTCCACGGGTGCCCGGAGCCGCTCAAGCGACCTGTTTTCCTTCATCGGGCCAGACGGCAGTAGCGCTGAGTATTACGGAATTCGGTTTAGCAAGGGCGACGCATGACCAATGCTATCCCCGTGGCCGATTGGCTAAACCATCTAGACCGCGAGTACCTTTCGACATTCATCAAAGAGGGTGGCGCTGCGGTGAAGTTCGCGGTGACAGCTGAGAAAGATCGGCGGCCACTTGTCGAGGAATTGAAGAACCGATGTAATGCGCAAAACCACCTCTTGCTGGAGTTGGATGCGATCAATCATCGCCTTCACATGCCTCAGGATATCTTTTTCGGGATGGCTTCGCAGGTTGACTGGAGATTGCTTGCTCGCAAAGCAATCTTGCAGATGCTAGCAGAGAATTCCTGTCGAGTCACAGGGATTGATCCGAACGATTCGGTCAATATCATTGATGCTGTGGTTGCCAGAACAGAACGTGCCGATCCACAGCAATTAAGGTATGAGCTGAGACCTATATTGGCGAGCAAAATTGCCAAGAATAAAAGCATGTCAAAGTCGTTTCGTGTAGCTATGACCCACCTCTGTATCCTAGAGAGTAATAGCAATAGCATGCAGGAATATTCCGGCAAACCCTTGCTTGAGTGGATGACGGGAACGAACACCAGGATCAGCAATATCAGGCCGTTTCAGGTCCACACTCCCATCAACCGTACGACAGCACGATACTTCATCGAATCAGCCCTGCATTGGGTGCGATTGGCTGGGTACTCCGGCACGGTCATTCTGTTGGACAATACTCGCGTAACCATAGCGCGCAATCCCAGAGACGGGAAGCGCTATTATACGCGGCCGATGACCATGGACCACTATGAGCTGCTGAGGGAGTTGATCGACGATGTGGACCGGTTACAAGGCGCACTGATGATCGTGCTGACAGACTACGCATTCGTCGACGAGCATTCTCCGAGGAGCTGGGCGATGTACCCCGCACTTCGCACCAGGGTGATGGACGACGTCCGAGATCGGAACATTGCGAATCCAGTGGCGGCATTGGTGAGGCTATCGTAAGAGGTGGATAGCATGACGCCCTACTTGAACGGGAAACTGGAAGCTCGCCTAGCTGTAGAGGCTCTGCGCAACGGGGTGCCGAACAGGGGGGCAGTGCGGGCATTGGGATGTAACCAACCGCGAGCCGAGAAACGGTTCATCAAGTTACTGGAGGATGCAGCGAACACCGAGAACAAGGTATCCACTCATCAGGGAATGATTGTTTCCGGCGATTTCGGCTCGGGCAAATCACATCTTCTGACGCATCTTGAGCATCTCGCGCTCTCCCAGAACTTCGTCTGCAGTCGGGTTGCGATCAGCAAGGAGACTCCTCTTTATAACTTGGGCAAGGTATTCACCTCGGCCATGGAGAACGGCCGAATATATGGCCACCGTGGACGGTTCATTGAAGAGCTCGCACTCTCGATGCAGCCAGACTCGGAGAGTCATTCGAGATTTGTGCACTGGACCGATACTGCCGTCGCAAACGGCCTTCTGAGCATGATGTTTCCGGCAAGCTTGGTAGTGCATGAACGTTTACGAGATCTGGAGCTGAACAGCGACATCGAATCTTTCTGGGCAGGCGACGGCATGCAAATTACCAAGATTCGTGGCGGTCTAAGGGACATCGATCAGCTCAGGTCTTACAAGTTCAGAGCGCCGAGAGCGACCGAACTTCCACCACAGCGGTTGCGATTTGCCGTTGAGTTGATCAAGAGCGTCGGCTATCGAGGGTGGGTCGTGCTGCTTGACGAAATCGAACTTATCGGATCCTATTCGATACTGCAACGCGGTCGATCTTATGCAGAGATAGCACGTTGGATGGGGAGTGTCCAGCGGGAGACTTATCCTGGCTTGGTCGTGGTTGCCGCCGTTACCGAAGATTTTGCATCGGCAGTCATCAGTCCGGATGGACAGAAAAAGGACGCCGACTACGTACGGCCGAAGCTGGAGCAGAATGGGAGATACGCGGTTTTGGCCGATCGCGCTGACGTCGGGATGCGTCTGCTCGAGAAGGAGTGTGTGGCCCTCGAGCCACCGAGCGATGAAGGCGTGAAAGCTGCGATCGATACCCTGCGCAGCTTGTACCATACTGCCTATGGATGGGAGCCTCCGGCTCACGAAGCCTCGGCGGGAGGAGCTGGGGTTCAGGGACGAATGCGTTACAAGGTCCGAGCGGCGATCAATGAATGGGATCTGCGCCGATTACATTCAGACTACCAGCCGGTTACCGAGGGGGAGGACTTTCAGACCTCATATGACAGCAATGCTGATCTGGAAAGCGAGACCCCAAGCGACCGCGAGTAGGGTTCCCGTCCCCCGAACTCTGGCAGGGCTTCAGCGTGCCGCTTCGACCTAAGAGCACGAACTGCAGCGAAGGAGGCTGAGTGATCGCCTGGTTGCGGTTCCTCAGAGCACAGGACGGCCACGGCATACAAGCCGGACTGCTGGAGACATCGGCGTCGGGCGACCCTTTGGGTTTCAGCTTCATCCGGGGAACCATACAGGGTCCTGAAGACGAATGCGGACTACCATTCCTAGCAAATTCCCTGTTCCGCTCGTGTGCAACGACGCCAACCCTGCTGGTCGGCTACGCAGAAGAGATACCGTCTAGGCAGTTTGGCGCACTGAACTTCAGTGTGCCCTTCTGTTGTGTCATTAGTGCAACCCGGGAGCGTGAGGGTAACTCGGGGCCTGAGCCACCACCCGGCGCTGGTTACGAGTTGCTCTGGGCAGACGAGGCCCCTGGCGGGCAGATAGCCGCATGCGAGGCGCTCGATCGAATGAGGCAATGGCGGGAACCGTTGGAGCCGTTGGAGCGTACTGGCCGGACTTTGGCTGCAGCGTTCGCCGACCCTCGAGTGCGGGCATTGGCGGAAATCACCGGACTGCGGACGTTGACCTCATTGGTGCCCCGGACTGGTTTTGCTACGAATCCAACGAGCGACAGCGCCGGGTCCGGTACCGCTTTCTCTGGCCATGAGGCGCAGGGTGGAACGGAAAGCGACTTGGGCGAGCGGCTATGGGCGATGCTGGCGGTGCCCCGAAACGATTACTGTGCCGGCCAACCCGCACAACTGAAATGGCCAGGCTCGCTCATGCCGTTCCAGCGTGAGGGTGTCCAGGCTCTGATCACGATGGACCGGTTATTGCTGTCGGACGACATGGGCCTAGGCAAGACAGTGCAAGCTGTCGCGGCTCTGCGTGTACTTCGAACCGGCGGCACAATCCGTTCCGGACTTGTGGTGACCCCGGCCAGTCTGCTCGACCAATGGCGACAGGAGCTTGCACGCTGGGCACCGGAACTCAGTGCAATTATCGTTCGCGGTGGCGTGAACGATCGAATCTGGCAATGGAAAGCCAGGAAAGACGTTACGTTGGTCAGCTACGAGGTCCTGCGTCAGGATGCGAACGACATAGCTCGTCACCGAGATCCCGGGATACCTTGGGGCGTGGTTGTACTTGATGAGGCTCAACGAATCAAGAACCGCAATGAAACGAGCGAGGTCATCAAGAGGATACCAAGGCAGCGATCCTGGGCATTGACCGGCACGCCCATCGAGAACGATGAGTCGGATTTGGCCTCGATCATGGAGTTCGTCGATCACGACGAGGGTGCACCGAGCAAGCGTTACAGCCCGGGCGAGGCATTGCGAAAGCGACATCGTGCTTTGCAACTTCGGCGCAAGAAAGCTGATGTTCTTCAGGACCTTCCATCCAAACTGGAAACCAGGCTGACGGTTGCGCTGCGCAAGGAACAGCGAGAGAGCTACGACAGAGCCGAACACGAGGGGGTCGTCTATCTGAAGTCGCTGGGTGCAGACATCGGAGTCAACCACGTACTGGAGCTGATCACCCGACTGAAAGAAATCTGCAACGCCGATCCCAAGACGGGTGCCTCCAGCAAGCTGGACGATATCGGCGGCAGACTGGAGGTCTTGGCGGGCCGGGGCCACAAGGCACTGATTTTCTCCCAGTACACGAGCGAGACCTGGGGCGTCGCGGCTGCCGCGAACCACCTTCGGGCATTCAACCCGCTGACGCTTACCGGCGAGACACCGGCGAACCAGCGCTCCGAACTCGTCAACCGATTCAAGGCCTCCGATGGGCACAAGGTGCTGATCGTTTCCTTGCGGGCCGGTGGTCTTGGCCTGAACTTGCAGGAAGCATCTTACGTGTTCCATCTCGACCGTTGGTGGAACCCGGCCGTAGAGCGGCAGGCCGACGACCGGAGCCATCGCCTGGGCCAGACGGTCAAGGTGAACGTGATCAAGTATACCTGCGAGGATACGATCGAGCAGCGTATCGACCAGGTCCTGCGCCAAAAGCAGGAGTTGTTCGATGAGTTGATCGACGATGTGTCGATGGACCTCTCGACAAGCATGAACCGTGAGGAACTTCTGAACCTGTTCGGCTTGGGCTAGTCGTTCTTCTCCGCTTGTGCCTGCGTCGTTCTGGCCCGGCCTGCAGCCTCACCAACCGCGACGCCACAGATTAGGTCCCGCCCATTGCTGTCGGCAGCGGCACGAAACACGCCTCACTGTGCCGGCGGAGCCCATCGCTCGAGTTGAGTGATCCCGTACCGAACCGCCGTGTCATTGGCCGATTCGATGCCGGGTCGGCTCGCACCGCGCGCGATCAGATCGTCGAAGCGTCGCGTCAGGTCCCCGACCATATCCGGATGCTCGCTCGCAAGATCGTGGGCCTCGGCGATGTCGGTTTCGAGATTGTACAGTTCGGCAACCGTAGCCTGGCCTCTTGACTTCTGCAGACTGGGGTCACTGCGGCGGAAGACAAGCTTCCAGGGGCCATCACGATACGCGAACTCTCCTTCATTCGAATGACTGACGAGTGACTGACGAGCACTCCCTGAGGGCTCTCCGAGCATCGCAGGGAGGAAACTCATGCTGTCTTCCGCTCCTGAGGCGGGAAGTCCCGCCCCGATCATGTCGAGACTGGTTGCAAAGAGGTCGGTCAGGCTGACCAGGTGGCTGCTGGTGGATCCAGCGGCCACCTTTCCGGGCCACCTCACCAGCAACGGCACACGGTGGCCTCCTTCCCAGATGTCCCCCTTGTGTCCGCGGAAAGGCCCGCTCGGCATGTGCCCGGCCTCAACCAGTTCGTCCCATCCAGTGTAGTGGGAATGGCCGTTGTCCGCCGTGAAGATAACGACCGTCTTGTCGGCAATGCCGGCGTCGTCGACTGCTTGAAGGACCTGCCCGGCCGACCAGTCGGTTTCCATCACGAAGTCTGCAATCGGCGCGATGCCGCTCTGGTTCATGAATGCAGTCGACGGCGAGACCGGCTCGTGGGGAGAGGTCATGGAGTAGAAGAGGAAGAACGGCTGGTCCAACTTGGCCAGCCGGTGCACCTGGTCAACCGCTCGGTTCGTGAGTTCGGGCACGATCTCGCGGAACCGCCATCCCGGAGCCATGGGACTGCCCTCGAACCCTCTGGGCATGACGACACCCTCCGACTCGTCGTAGACATACCGGTCGGTGGGCAAGGGATCGACGGTGTCGTTCTCGATATAGGAGAACGGAGGCATGTTCGGGAGATCCACGCCGAAGTAGTAGTCAAAGCCCCGAGCGGTCGGACCTTGCGCGACAGGCTTCGTGAAGTCCCATTCGAGGGCTTTCTGCCCATTGCGCACTTCCGTCATCAGGCTCGGCTGAGGCCCTGCCCACTCCCAGCCCAGATGCCATTTCCCGATCATCGCTGTCTGGTATCCGTGGTCCCGTAACACCCCCGGCACGGTTGGACGCCCTGCCGAGATGAGAGGCGGCTCGTAAGCCGCGAGAACCCATTCCTGCAGTCTCGTTCGCCATGAGTACCGGCCGGTCAGCAACCCGTAACGCGTGGGCGTGCAGACGGCGGAAGGACTATGGGCATCCGTGAAACTCATCCCCTCCTTAACCATGCGATCCAGATGCGGCGTCGGAATCTTGTTGGCAGGATAGTGGGCCTGGATGTCACCGACACCGAAGTCGTCGGCCAAGACAACCACAATGTTCGGAGGAAGTTCCGGAACATCTCCGGAGCACGCACAGAAAGCAGCGGCCGCGAGGGCGGCCGGAAACAGTTGTCGATTCATGGTGGATCCTTCTGGAGCCCCGCTCCTACTTGTGGTGCGCGGCCGAATTCAGCCGTCAATGGCGAGTTGACTGTCTGCGGACGGTGTGGGTTGGAACAACGCCAGTGTGGCACGGTCAACTCAGATCATCAGACCATCACACGATCGGCTGGCTTGAGCTCCATGGGTCCACCCGGCCGCAATGGCCTACCTGATTCGGAGGGACTCGTTCGCTACGAACCCGGCTATGGGACCGCAGGAACCGCGCCTGCCGTCATGTCCGCCTCATCCGCTCGGTCTTCCAAGATATCCCACTCCGGAGACCCGTCGCGCCTACGGGCCGAAGGATGGTGGACCTGGAGGGATTCGAACCCTCGACCTCCTCCATGCCATGGAGGCGCGCTCCCAACTGCGCCACAGGCCCTCCTAAACGCTAAACGGCCGCCTGACAACAGCGTAACACAGGTCCCTCAGCGGCCCTCGCGCATCCACCGCGGACGCCGGGCCCTGCGAAGATCCGTCAGACCAAGACAGGCTCGGTCCGGCCGCTCAGATCCGGTTGAATTGCCGAATGACCTCCGTCAGTGACTTCAGCTTCTTGATCAGCGGGACCATCGCCCCTTCCCTCTCGTCGATCTCGACAGCAGCGGCAAGCACCTCGGTCGCGTGTTCCTTCGGCACAACCACCACGCCATCCTCGTCCGCCACGATAATGTCGCCCGGATCCACAACGACTCCGGCACACTCGACGGGCTCGTTCCTGGAGACGCTGGTATAGCGTCCCACGGCCGTGGCCGGAGTGTAGCTGCGAGCGTAGACAGGTAGCCCGAGTGTGCGAAGTTCGGCCAGATCACGTGCTCCGCCGTCGAGCACCATACCGGCCATGGACCGGGCTTTGGCAGCCGTCATCATCA
Organism: Bryobacterales bacterium; assembly: GCA_965205085.1. Classification (GTDB taxonomy): domain Bacteria; phylum Acidobacteriota; class Terriglobia; order Bryobacterales; family UBA6623; genus VXMF01. The sequence continues at coordinate 1,797,694 of OZ242039.1, forward strand.
GGCCACCCACCGCAGCGACGTTGAGGCCATCTTCAATCACGATCACTCCGACCGTGCCCGGTTCAGCCCCGTCGATCATCTCGACGGAATGGCTGACAGCCCGCGTGGCCGTGGACTGCCACTCCTGCACGGGCACGAGCTTCGCCGTTGCAGCGCGACCCACCAGCCGACCGGGCACCAGCGGCCGCATGTCGTAGTTCATGAACCCACGCTCCCCGGTCACTGTGTCGACGGCATCGGATACGGATGCGATCGCCACAAGCTCGAAGCCCTCGACGAGCGAATCCGCAGACGCCCGCTCGGAACCCGCAAGCCATCCGGCCGTCACGGCCAGCACAACCGCGAGAATGGCGAGGGCAGCACGTTTGGATTTCATTTCATTGACTCCGATGGATATTGTAGTTCGTCGATGGCATTCGGCGAAACCCCTCGCAAGAGTAACAGGCAACCCGGTGCATCAAAACCGCCCGTTGAGAACAACGGAACCCGGCCAAAGGAGCGGCTTGCGGGGCCGCGGAGGGGTCGCTGGTATACTCACGGGCCATGACTGGGGAAAAGCTCCTCGGAGTCACCGTCCTGCCGGAGTACATCCAGAGCGAAGGCATCGACGGGCTGCTCGACAACCTCTCCCGAATCGGTGCGAATGCTGTCGCGACCTCCCCGTATCTGATGGAGGAGGCGGACCCGGAAACAGGACAGCGGGAACCCCCGGCAGACGCCAACGCGGGCAACGTTCGGCTCTTGGACCGCCCCTTGTTCGGTCGGCGGGAAGTCTGGGTCACGACCGCTCCCAGCTTTGAACCTCACTTGCCCTACTATGCGGGACTCCGGTACCAACCGTCCCGGCCGACCGAGCTAACCCGGGCGCAGGGCCAATTGCTCAGCGATTTCATTCCGGCAGCCAAGAAGCGGGGCATCCGGGTCTACCTGCAGGTCCAGGCGGCGATCCCGCCCGGCTACAGGGTGCAGTTCGGCGGACCGGTCGAGGAGGATCGGGCCCGCCTGCCGGACGGCACGATCCCGGAGCGACGCCTCGCAAAGAACGGAAGCCTCGCGAGCGAGCAAATCCTCGGCTACGAGCACGCCTTGGTCAAGGATCTGATTCGCAACTACCCCGATCTTGACGGCCTGCGAATCGACTGGCCCGAGTACCCTCCGTATTTCCTGGACTCTGTGTTTCTCGACTTCTCGTACCACGCCGAGCGGGCCGCCGAACGAATGGGCTTCCCGTTCGAGCGCATGCGCCGGGACGTAGGAGCCCTGTACAGGAAATTGCACGGCGGACTGACAGACGCCGACCTGGAGCCGTGGGCCCTGGATGAAGACGGTGGCAGATTTCACCTGCTGAGGCGGCTCGCGGACTACCCCGGCATCTCGGCCTGGGTCCGCTTCAAGGCCGCGTTGGTTGAAGGCCTTGTCGCGGGCATACGGAAGGTGATGGACGAGAACGGCGGCAAGGCCATGGAACTGTTACCGAATGCCTTTCCGCCGCCGTGGACGATCGCATCGGGAATGGACTTCGCGCGGGTTGCCAGGCATTCGTCGGCCATCAGTTGCAAGCTCTACACAATGCACTGGCCCATGATGTTGCGATTCTACGGTGATCAGATACTGGGCGCGAATCCGGGAATATCCAGTGCGCTGCTGGCGAAGGCGCTGGTGCGCTGGCTCGACATAGCGGACGACGGAGGCCTGGAGACCGTCGATGCCTACTCCTATCCAGCCCCGGACGTGCCGCATCCGGTCGGGCCGTTGGCGCAGAAGCGCAAGATCCAGCAGGCGCAACGGGAAGCCGGAGACACGCCGGTCTACGTGCTGGCGCACGGGTACGGGCCGCTTGACGACTTTCGCAAGAGATTGGAAGTGGCGCGCGACGCGGGACGTCACGGATACTGGGTGAACCGGTATGCCTACCTCAGCAACGACAAACTCGATGTGATTCGCCAGGTTGGGACGTGAAGGCAAGGGTTTCGGGTCCCGGGCCGTCAAAGTTCGAACGGGATCGCCCCCGAGAGTCGCACCCCGCTGTGTCCGCGGCTCCCGACGCCAGCGAACCGAAGCCGCTCGCGCTGAACTACTGCCCGAACTGCTCGCAGCGCCTCACCGACCGAGGCTGCAAGCTGCGGTGCGAACGCTGCGGCTATTTCATGGACTGCTCCGACTTCTACTGAAGCGGATGACTGGGCATTCCTACAATGAAGGTTCCGACCCGGTCCCGGGATCGGAGTTCTCTCCATGCACCCAGAAGACCGAATCTTCCAGCAGCGATTCGAGAAGCTCGCCCGCATCGCAGACCTGGGATTCGAGCGCTACCCCCGCAAGTACGATGCAACGCACACGATACCGGAAGTGCGGGAAGCGTTCGATCCCAGGAACGCCGAGAGCCTCGAGGATGCCCAACCGGAGGTACGAATCTGTGGGCGCCTGGCCACGAAGCGCAGGCAGGGCAAGGCCGGCTTCGCCAATCTCAAGCAAGGGGGGCGACAGGTCCAGATCTACATCCGCAAGGATGAGGTTCCGGAACGCGAATTCGAACTCTACAAGATCCTGGATGCCGGGGACCTGATCGGCGTGTCCGGGCACGTGTTCCGGACACGGACGGGGGAGTTGACCGTTCGGGCGACCGCATTGCAGTTTCTGTCCAAGAGCGTCCTGCCACCTCCGGAGAAATTCCACGGCCTTCAGGATGTGGAGATTCGGTATCGCCAGAGATCGCTCGACCTGATGAGCAACGATTCGGTCCGGCAGACCTTCATCACGCGGGACAGGATCGTCCGGACCTTGAGGGACGCCTTCGAGAAGCGGGGCTACATCGAGGTCGAGACTCCGATGATGCAACCGGTCTACGGAGGGGCTCTGGCTCGCCCCTTCGTGACGCATCACAATGCACTCGACATGGATCTCTACCTCAGAATCGCTCCGGAACTGTACCTTAAGCGATTGACGATCGGGGGCATGGACCGTGTCTTCGAGATCAATCGCAACTTCCGCAACGAAGGGCTCTCCAAGCATCACAACCCGGAGTTCACGATGCTGGAATTCTACGAGGCCTACAGCGACTACCAGGTGCTGATGCAGTTCAGCGCCGAACTCCTCGCGGCTGTGGGCGAGGCAGTCCTGGACGGCGGCACGGTGGCGGAGTACGGCAAGCACCGGATCGATTTCGGATCCATGAACCGTCTTACGCTCGCGGAGGCAGTCTCGGAGTACTGGCCGGACCCGAAGTACCGGCCCCAGCCCGGGGAGCTCGGCGAAGTGGGAAGAATCCGGGAACTGGCTGTCGAGCATGAACAGCGGAGCGGAACGGCAGTCCACCTGCCGGAGTGCATCTCACCGGGCATGGCGCTCCTGCGACTGTTCGAGGCGGCTTGCGAGCACCGCGTGATTCAGCCCACGGCCGTCCACGACTACCCGGTGGAAGCGTCTCCCCTGTCCAAGCAGAAATCCGGGGAGCCGGAGTGGGTGGAGCGTTTCGAGATTTTCTGCGGAGGCATGGAGATCGCCAACGGCTACTCGGAACTGAACGACCCAGTCGAACAGATGCTGCGCTTCGAGGAGCAGGCAACGGCCAGGGAGGCGGGCGACCACGAGGCCCACGGCATTGATGAGGATTACGTGCGGGCACTATGTTACGGGCTGCCGCCAACGGCAGGGGAAGGCATCGGTATCGACAGGCTGACGATGCTGCTGACCAATTCCCCTACGATCCGGGACGTGATCCTGTTTCCGCTGCTCCGGCCGGAGGGGGAGGTCGGCATCGCCGAGCGGCTTCGACGTGTGACCGGAGGGAGCGCAGTTTCAGGATCCCATCGCCCCGAATCACCTTGATTCCGCCCGAGAAAATCACGGGGCGGGGCTGTGAGACACTGGCCCTTCGTCGAATGGCACGTCTGAGCAGTGCAGCGAACGCTCTCCGGAGGCGGCGTTGGCGAGGGAGTACGCCATGAGGCGGTTTCGCTGGTCGTGGCCTGAAGAGACAGAAAGGACGGCACGCTGCGGTGCAGAGATAGGGAACAAGCTGAATGTACCCCAGATCCTCGGCCGAGCGCTGGCCAGCCGCGGCATGGACGGATCCACGGCGAACAGGATCATTCAGCGCTCCATCAGGGAGTGCACCGCAGAGGTCGGGGAACCCGACGGAGTCGAGGAAGCAGCCGAAACGATCTTGCGGCTGGGGCGCAAGGGCCGCCTCGGTATCATCTGCGACTACGATGTCGACGGTGCCACCGCGCAGGCCATCGTCATCGAGACACTTCGGGCGGTCCTCCCGTACGGATCGAAGGATCCGATCGTAGTTGTTCCCTACCGAAACGAGGAGGGTTTCGGCCCCAACAGGCGCTGCCTGGACCAGCTATCCGATGAGGGCGTCCGCTGCGTTGCCGTCCTGGACTGCGGAACCTCTGCGGGCGACTTGCTGGACGGATTTCACGACGAATCGGGAATCGTTCCCGTGGTGATCGACCACCATCCCCCACACCATCAACGTCCCCCCGAGGCCGGTATCATTGTCAACCCCTGGGTCACCCGCAGGGCCGACCCCGGAGAGCAAGGTTCACTCTGTGCAGCCGGCCTGGCGTGGTTCCTCGGGCGGGCCATCCTGCGGCAATCCGGGATGAGTGCGGCGCACACAGCGCAAGTACGAAAGCGCCTCACGACCCTGGCGGCTCTTGGCACGGCATGTGACATGATGCCGGTCGACACGCCCTTCAATCGTTCCCTGATTCGCACCGGAATCCGGCTCATGCGGGACTCCTCGGCCGTTCCTGCGGGCCTGGAGGCCATCCAGCAGGTCGCCGGCATATCCGAGGTTCGCTCCTCAGAGGACTTCGGGTGGCGGATCGGGCCTCGCATCAATGCCGGCTCCCGCATGGGTGAGTCGGACCTTGCAGCCCGATGCCTTCGGACGAAGAACTTCCGGGCCGCAACGGGGCTGGCCAGCCGCCTGCAAGTTCTGAACCGCCAGCGCGTAGAACTGGGCAAAGAGGCCATGCGGGAACTGGATGCGTCCGTCGGTCCCGACACTCTCTCCGAAGGACCGGTCAATGTTCACCTGGTCAAGTCCGGGACGCCCGGCACGGTCGGTCTCGTCGCATCATCGCTGGTCAGTCGTTTCGGCTGGCCAGCCATCGCGGTCGCCAAGCGCAAGGACGGGCTGTTGGCGGGATCCGGAAGGTCGGCACTCGGCTTCGATCTCGGGGCGGCCGTCAGTGCAGCCTACGGAGACGGCATCCTTGTGTCCGGGGGAGGGCATGCGGCAGCTTGCGGTGTCACCCTGAAGCCGAGTCGGCTCGACGACCTGAAGCAGTTTCTACTGGCCCGGTTCCGGCAGCTCGAGCCAGAGGGCGGTCGGGCAGTGGAGCCTTCCTACAAGATCGACGCCGTCCTTCAGGAGGAGCACCTGGGAGGCAAAGCCATGCTGGAAGTCGCCTTGGCCCAGCGTCGGCTTGAGCCGTGGGGGCAGGGTATGCAGAGTCCTGTGGTCGGAATCCGGGGAACCACCCTCGCCACAAGCAACCTGATCCCGTCGGGTCACCTGTTTCTGAAACTCGTAATGGGCGACGCAATGTGTGACGCCGTCTGGTGGCGAGCTCCGGCAGACTGGACCCAGCGTATCGGCATCAGCGGACCCCATGCAGGCCGGTCGGAGCCAGACGTGCGGATCGATCTCGTCGGAGAGATCGCATTGGACGAATGGAACGGCAGACGTCAGGGCCGGTTCGTCGTGCGGGACGCGAGGGCCGCGGCCGACTAGAGCCGACGCACCCAGCTCGAGCGCGGCCCCGCAGAGCTAGCCGCGAATGGCTCGAAACGCAGCCGCTGCCCGTTCGACCGTCACGTCGATCTCGTCGTTGCCATGGCAGTTCGACACGAACAGCGCCTCGTACTGGGAACAAGGCAGATAAACCCCGCTCGCCAGCATGGCGCGGAAGAAGCGCCCGAACGCTTCCGTGTCGCAGGTGGCCGCATCGTCCCAGTCCAGAACCTGTCGGTCTGTAAAGAAAAGGGTCAGCATCGAGCCCACGCGGTTGCTGGTCAGGGTGATGCCAGCCACTTTGGCTGCCTCCATCAACCCCGCCTGCAAGCGGGCCCCCAACCGTTCGATGTGCTCGTAGACTGCCGGGTGGTCCCGCAGGTAGCGAAGCATCGTCAGTCCGCCAGTCACGGCAAGGGGATTGCCAGAAAGTGTGCCGCCCTGGTAGACGGCCCCCAAGGGGGCGACGCACTCCATGATCTCTCTCCGTCCGCCGAACGCACCGATTGGAAGGCCCCCACCAATCACTTTTCCGAGGGTAGTCAGGTCCGGAGTCACTCCGTACAGAGTCTGGGCTCCGCCCAGTGCAACCCGGAATCCGGTCATCACTTCATCGAAGATCAAGACGGATCCGCTCGCGTTGCATAGCTCGCGCAGCCGACCGAGAAAGCCATCGCCGGGGGGTACACACCCCATGTTTCCGGCGACCGGCTCGAGAATCACGGCTGCAATCTCGTCTCCATGCTGACGAAAGGCGCTTTCCAGTACCTGGACATCGTTGTATGGCAGGGGGAGAGTGGTCTTGGCGAATCCAGCCGGCACGCCGCCGGAATCGGAAATCCCGAGGGTCGCCAGACCCGAGCCCGCCTTGACGAGCAGGGAGTCCACGTGACCGTGGTAGTTCCCGACGAACTTGATCACCAGGTCCCTGCCCGTGTAGCCTCTGGCAACCCGCAGGGCGCTCATGGTGGCTTCGGTGCCGGAATTCACGAGGCGGACCATCTCGATGGAGGGAACGACCTCCTCGATGAGTTCGGCGAGTTCGACCTCCGCCTCAGTGGGTGCGCCAAAGCTCGTGCCGCGCTCGAGGACGTCGCGCAAGGCCACGAGAACATCCGGATGGCAATGCCCCAACAGCAGGGGCCCCCACGAACCGAGGTAATCGATGTACTCGTTGCCGTCGACATCCCAGACTCGGCATCCCTGGCCCCGCGCAATGAAAACCGGCTCGCGGCCAACGGCGCGAAACGCTCTGGCCGGAGAGTTCACACCGCCGGGAATGGCCTTCCGGGCCCTGGCGAACAAGGAGCTGGATTGGTTATCTGTCATGGAATCACTCACTAGCGAAGACCCGGTGACTCAGCGATTCCGGGTTTCTCTTCCTACGGTACCGTTGCCCGAGTAGTGATCTCGAGCGCGGGCGGGCCCAGCCGATGTAGCCAACATGCCTTTGGCGCAGGCTCAGCTGCTGTCTGCGATCGGCGGCATTCAGAGGCGCTCTCCCGTGATCGGGGGATGCCCTGGCGGGAGGTTGCGCTGGGGTGTTGTGGGGGGGTGTCCGGGCGGCAAGGCCATTCCTTCCGGATCGGCGGGCGGGTGGCCTGGAGGCAGCTGCGGCACGGCACCGGGACTGCCGGGATCCTCTGCCGGGCCCGGCCCCGCTGCCTCGGGCGGCACCACCTCCCAGCCGTCCGTTCCCTCCACCAGTTCGTACATCATCTGCATGCTGGCTTGCGGATCGTCCGACGCCATGATCGACACCGACGCCACGGCCCTGTCTCCGTCGTATCGGATCCGGTCTGCACGGACCCGCATCTGGTCAATCCGCAAGTCGGTTTGCTCGGAGAGGTAGGCCTCAATAGCAGCCTCAATCTGCGCGGCTGGCAATGGCGGCTCCTCGCTACAACCCGCCAACGGCAACAGGGCACCTGCGCTGGTGAACAACTGTCTTCTCATCAGGGCCTCAAGCTGGGCAAACGTTCCAGGAACTCCGAACATGCTAGCGAGCCACTTCCCAAACCAGGTGCCCGAGTTCGGGCTCGACGAGCTTTTCCCATGCCAATCGAACCGCGGCGGGCGAGCCAGGAGTGGAAACCACTACCTTGTCGCGGAATACACCAGCGGTAGCTCGAGAGAGCATCGCGGCCGGACCGACCTGTTCATAGCTCAGCATCCGAAACAGTTCGCCGAAACCCGTCAATTCCCTGTCCAGCTCGCGACTGAGGACGTCATACGTTCGGTCGCGGCGGGATATGCCCGTTCCGCCGTTGAAGAGTACGAACTGCACAGTCTCGTTGCGGGCGAGATCATGGAGCGTCTCCCGAACCCGGTCGGGTTCGTCAGGCACGATACGGACAGAGTGCAGGACATTGCCGGACGCCTCGATCGCATCCCGCAGGTAGGCGGCGTTGGCATCCGTCCTTGGGGTGCGTGAATCGCTCACCGTTACCACGGCCACCGTGACCGGCCCCTTGTCAGCGGCCTGTCTGCGGTGCTCGTTGCTACTCGTTGACGGCATCAAATCGTTGTCGCATCCGGAGGTGGGGCCGACACGACAGCCGGAGCCCCGCCGCTCCAGCCCGCATCTCTCGCCAAGCTCCGCCGGCAGCACTTCGGGATTCGCCAGCGGGATGCTGCGCTGGCCGCCCCCTGCTCGCGGAAGAGCATGAATCCACTCATTCTTGGCTCCAGCAGACCCTCACTCCCCGTCCATTCAGCATTTCGACTGGCCGTTTCCCAATTCAGGGTACCGCGTTCGCAAGATTCTGAGCCTCTTCAGACTCGGAATCACCTACGGGCATCTCCGCTCTCAGTAGGATACCCGTTCGCTGCCAGGACGTAACTGCCCAAGTACTTTCTTATGAGACGCAGACAGTGAATGTCGCAGAGGGGTGGCTCTGGCGAAAGCGTTGACGGCCGAGTCGGGGAGTGCGTGCATCCGGTTTCGCAGGACGGCGCGAAATCGGGCTATCGGTGTTGCGAGGTCGCGCCGAAGACGGCACCGAGGGTGGGCGCATCCAGTACGGCGTCCAGCCAACGGTCGAGCTGATCGAGGGTAGCAGCGGCGCTGTGCGCCTGGATCTTGTCAGGCAGGGGGCCGAAGCGGCGCTTGAGCAGCCGGGCGAGTGTCTCGGACTTGCCTCCAGTCATTCCCTCAGCGATGCCAACGGCCCTGCCCTGGGCCACGCCAACGGCCATTCCCCGTTCTTCGCCTCTAGCTTCGCCTTTGGCTTCGCCCTCTTCAAACCAGGCTTGGGCTGCAGTTCCCTTCAGTGGCTCCACGGCTTCCCTATCATAGCCTGCCCGCCTCAGCGCAGCCTCCAGGCGCTCCAGCGACAGGCGCAACTGCCCTGTGAGGTACATGAGCATGTACCGTGCCAATTCGCTATCTCCAACCCCAATCGCCGCCACCATCACGTCGGCTTCCGCATCGGGGATCTTGTCGTCGCCCCTGCGGACCAGCGCGAGCAGCACGCCGGCCACGTCCGCCCGGCTCGAGAGTCTGTCCGGGGCCCTGTCGGGCAGGCGGTGGAGGATGTACGCCTCGAGGTTGCGGGCGAGGTGCTCGAGCCCCTCCGGGGTGTCGATCATCGCCGTGATCGAGAGGGGCACGTTCCAGGGGCCGGAGCCGTGGAAGAAGACCATGGGGATGATCAGCGACAGCCGCCCGGGCGGCCGCTCCCCGCTCTCGATCTCCGCGATCCAGAGCCGCAGGATGTAGCGACACAGTTGCAGGGGGGTGCGGGCATCGGGCTGCGACTTGTGCTCGAGGAGTACGTAGATCCGGGCCGAGTCGCCGTCCTTCATCCGCACCCGGAAGATGGCATCGGCCTGGGTGGCCCGGCCTTCGCCGTCAATGGCGGTGCCCTCGATGTGCTCGGGTGGATAGTCGGGGTCGAGCCGTGCGGTGACCTCGGGCGGCAGGTAGTCGGCGAGCTGCACCGCGGCGCGTCCGGGCCCTGTCGTCGACCGGCTCCGGCATTCCGTACTCCTGGACATGCTCCAACCTGCCCCGGCCCGCCACGCTCGCTCGACGGTTCTGTCAGGCAGGTTTCCGGGCGAGATGGCGGGCCCCCATGGACGGCGGCCTGGGGCCGGAGTCTTGGGGCAGAGGGTGAAGGGGTGACGCTTGGGCGGAGGGGCCCATGGCGTCGGCCGAAACCCGCAGTCCGTGCCCTGTCCGGATCGGAGCCGTGCCCGGAGATTTCAGTGGCAATACGACTGGCGCATGGCGGTTGCTCCGTTGCGCCGACAGTGAATCCGTCTCCCTATCAGGTGCCTTTTCTGGTGCAACCGGCAGTTTCTGCTCGGCCTGCCACTGGGCGTTCTCCGCCTCCCAGTGCACCCGACGTGTCTTGCTCTCGGTGCACTCCCCCGCCGGGACGGCCTCGCTCCGGCGGGTCCTGAACGCTGCGGCTGGCCCGCCACGGCCTGGATGTCCGGAAACTACCCAATGCTTCGGCTTGTCCGCCCAAAAGGTTGGGTGCCGGTCCGCCCGCTGATCGTTGTCCAGCATCCAGAGTACCTAGTGTCTGCCAGAAAACCCTTATTGGGCACGAGGTCTCGCTCGAAGGTGAAAACAATATCGATGACAAATGGTTGGATTAGGCCTGATTAGGTCCGTCTGAGTGCCTGTCACTTCACCTCAAGGCCGCATTTGCAGCCGTTCTGAGGGCTCTCAACCGCCGCTTTGGCCGATCAGACACAGCTCCCCCTGCCGGGCCGTGGCCCGGCTCCCGGCGGGGTGCCCGAAACCGCTTCAGGCCGCCAGGCTGCACTGGGCAGCCTCACGGTCCGCTTGCAGCAGGACCCGTCCCAGGCGGTGCAGGTTGGCCCCCAACACCGCCAGCGCCACGGTGCGCTCGAAGCCTGCCTTGCCCATCGTCCGCACCCGGTCCAGTCCGTGATGCTCCAGATGATTGATCGCCGCCTCTACCGCTGAGTGCTGCCGCCGCGCCTGCCAAAACGACTCCTCGGCCTCCCGCTCCCGCTGCGCTGTGCTCAACTTGCCCTTCGCCGGTAGCGCATTCAGATCCAGCAGCTTGTCCAGCTTGATCCGATTCTCCGGACTGTGAAAGTTGCGGTCAAAACTGCACGCCCGCAGGTCCGGGAACAACTCCTGCGTCTCCTCGATAATCGGCTCCGCGATGTCCACGTCGCCGCCTTCCCACAGCACCTTGTGGTGCAGCAGAAACTGGTGCTGGTCCTCGACTACGCAGACCGGCACGCCCAGCTCCACCGGACAGCCGGCCTTGCCCTTCGAGATCCAGCGCGTGTGCGGCTCAAAGATCGAGAACACCTTCTCCTCCTGCGGAATCTTCTCGCCTTCCAGCAGCCGCCGCTCGGACTGGTCGATCTGACGCTCTGCATGGGCAATCAAGTCCTTGATTTGCTGGATCCTGGACTTCTTCATTCCTGCCTCCTCCAAGGCCTTCAGACTGCTCTTGGCGCGGCTGACCAAGTCCTTGCAGGTGCGCAGATAGGCCACCACCCGGGGACGCGTGGCCCGGCGCGTCTGCCGCACCGCATGGAACAGTGAGCGCACCTTGCGGGCCTGCTTCTGCCACTGCCGCCAGCCCGTCACGCCGTGCGGACCGGCCTGCCGCCCCAGACACTTCAGCAAACATCGCATGGCATCCCACAACAGCGAGACGTCGGTCGGATAGTGCACGTCGGTCTCGGCCACGAACGAGTCACACCGCCCGCGCAAGGCCTCACCCGCGCTGTGCTCCAGCACCGTGTGGCCCTCCTGCACCAGAACCTTGTTGATCGCGGCCAGCAACTCCGGCGTCAGCAGGGAGACATTGTCGAGCAGGCGCTGATGCTTGTAGCGGGTCTCGTCGAACACGCCGTGGCCCAGCATCTGGCGCACCTGGTCGTGGTGATTGGCCAGGTTGCGGAGCCGGTCGAAGTCCAGGTTGAGACCCTCCTTGAGCAGCCCCAGCACCAGGATCTGCCAGAGGTCCAGCCCCGGTCGACCGACCCCCCGCTTGACGTGGGCCAGCAAGTGCTTCTCCAGCAGGCCCATCACCTGGGTGTAGACCGCCGGCGTACAGAACAGATGCTGCAAACCGCGCAGGACCGCCGTCGTGTCGTCGCGACAATCGAGTTCGATCTCCATCTTCTCGATCGACACCTGACCGATCTGCAGTTGTCGTTGGTGAATTTCGCGCATCAGGATTTTCCCGTCCTCTGAAGATGGGCCGTTTCTGGCCCGATTCAGCCCCCAAGCGCCTGAAAACCGCTTTCTTGGGGCCGTCAAATCACTATTATACCACTGATATCAAAAGATTTTTAGGGTTTTCGGGCAGACACTACCTAGGCAGTTACACCAGGACCGGATTGCATCGAATCGTTGAGCGGCTGACTTTCCGCCAGCGGCGTGATGCCACTGAACCTTAGAAGCAGAAGGCAGAGGATCGAACGCCCACCAAGCGTGGTGGTTCGACCTACCTACCCCTGATCGGGATCATTACCACTACCGTCGCCTGGAAGCAACGCAGCAAGGGACGTTGCCATGCGGATTCGATACAACGGAGGGCGAGGTGCCCGCGTGCGTGGGAGGGTGGCATGATGGATCGAGATTGCCCGATTCCCGGGCAGCGTTCATTCTGTTTCGAGTTCCCGGAACTCCTGCCCGCGGCCTCCAGACGATCCTGACGCTGATCGTTCCCGGGAATGCACCAGGCGATGTCCTTTCAGCTGAAAGCCCTTCTCCGACAACACCTGCTCCCATCCCCGTCGGGTGCCGATGTGTAGAGTGTCGTCGAACAGTCCATTGGCCTCTTCCTGTCGGGTCAGCCGGGAGAACTTGCCAAAGAGCGGGTGGCCGGGGGAGAGGAAGAGTTCCTTGCGATGAAGTATGGGCGGATTGCCAGCCCTGCTGTAGTCGTGTTCCCGCAATCGGAACGTCTGCAGGTGGACAGTAAGCGATCCAGCCAGGGCTGGATGCGGGTCGGACTCGAACGCAGGGTACGACAGGTAGGAGATCATCGGCTCTTCGGTGTGCAGCTTGATCACGTTGGCACCCTCCACACGCCCGATGTAACGCCGAGCACATCCCTCGTACAGCCTCAGCAGGGGAGGAATGGCATGGATGGCGCTTTCGTGCACATAGATGGCCGACGGGGTTTTCTTCCCAACTTCGGAGTTGTGTGTGGCCCGTCGCACCAACTTCATGTCCCCGGATGCAAGCAGTACAGCATCTGCCTTCTTGCAGGCTTGTCGATAAGTCGAGAAGAGCCCCCTGATATCCCTGCGCAACTCCATGGGTAGTTCGCCGAAGCGCGGTCGCCCGTCGAAGTGGGAGAGAGCGAGAAAGAGCAGCAGGTCCTGCTCCCGGGCACTGATGATCCGTCGCCACTGCTCAGGCTCGTATCCGCGCTTCATCAGCCGGAATGCGGACCGCAAGCTTCCAAAGCGCTCCCGGATTGCATCGCCGCTAGGCAACTCGTCCTCGACGGGCATCCGTCCACGTTCGCCGAAGAACTCCATCAAGGGCTCCAGCAGTTTCCTGTTCTCTGCAAGGGTCAAGTGGGTCGAGGTCCACAACGCCTTCATGCGCCGTCGATGTCGGCTTGCAAGGAAGCCGATACGGTCTGAGCCGCTTCGGAAGACGTAGAACACCCCCGGGCCTGCCGCAACCGCGGGGTGGCCTAGCAGGGTTTCAAGCCACGCCTTGAGTTCGTCCTGCTCGTAGAGTTTCTGAAACGTCGCCCGCGAGGTCACGATACCGTCGGCAAACTCTCGTACGGCGATCAGATCGGCACTGTGTGAGGCCAGGCGGGCCGAGACGATCAGCGCCTTCCCGGCATACGACCACGCCCGCAAGACGCACTCCGAGCGCTCTTCGGGTTGCTCGATCACGTTAACGACATAGCCGAGATTGACGATTTCGGCTGGGGCGAGTGGACCGTGTTGGCGGTGTACAGGGTCCCACCCCCGTGAATCAATACCGACCTGCCTCAGGTAGCGGACATCATCCCCGAAACCGCAACCATAGTCGAAGACAGTGACCCCGGAGCGGATCAGGCCATCTTCCATGGCCATTCTCACTGGGCGCGAACAATCGGTGCGGGAGATCGCGGTCCTATGGCGGTTCTGCGCCAGTTCCGTTGCAAGCTCTGTCGCGGTACTCATGGGTTCACCGGGCGGCTCGGCATGCTGCCCCGACTCGAAAGCCCCCGGTGCTACGATTGATGCGGTCGATACAGGATAGCGAAGGTCGCGCGGCTGTGGCTGGCTTCCCCTTTTGGCTGCATTCCCTCAGCAACAACGATGCAGGACGCAGGGAAGCCTAGCGGTGCCCCGGCTCGCCTCCTGCGCCTTGCTATCCGCTGGAACCCAGTCTATCCGCCTCTTCTCAGGCGTTTATCTGCCTCCTCCCGGTGCACATCCGTCCGGGAGTTTGCCCGATCCACTCCATTCGGTACAGCCAGCTTCACCAGATCGTCGATTCCACGCACCTTCTGGCTCGTAGCAAGATAAGCGATGCCTCGGTGGAGGTGGAGCCTGAACTGATGAGCGGTCCAACTAGACAAGCTCGCTCTTACCTAGCGGCTTGACGTTCTCGTTGACGTCGACGAACATCTGACGAAGGCGCTGGAGTGCATTGCCATAGGTTTCATTCCTACACACCGCAGGGACAATTTCCACTCCAATCGTCTCGTCCATAAGTCGCTGAATTCGGTGATGAACGGTGGCAAAGGTCTCGCCATTCGTGTTTGCAATCTGCGCGACGATTTCGTCGCGTGTCACTGCAGCAGCCCTCTTGACTTTTCCTTCTTTGTCACGCTGCTCGAGCCGGCCCTTCTTGATGAGATCTGCCAATCCCAAGATTGCCATTAATCGGTGCTGACCGTCCACAACATAAAACTGTGTGCCAGTGTCATCTAGATCGGCATACAGGCCTGTAGGCTCAAGTGGCTGGACGGTAAGGCTATCGTCCATCGCATGTGCCTCTGTTGGTTCTGCACCTGGCTCCCACCTCTCGTGCGTTTCGTCATAGACCCAGCCCTGCCATCCGACCAACAGAATCGGAGGGAACTTGTGATGCCTCCGCATTGCTAAGTATGTGGCCATCGGTAACTGACGTCGCCAATCCGGCTGGCGCTGCTGAACGCTCTCAATAGTGCCATGATCAATCTTGATGCGCCTCGACCCCTCGATGACCTCGCGGAAAATAGGAAGGTCTACAGCGAAGCCGACGTTCCCTGCAACCCAATTGAGGGTTACCGAAGTAAGGTAAGATGAGACTCCCCCCATTCGAACATGACAAACCAGATGGTGATGAGCTTGGGCACGCAGTTCTTCCAGCAGTCGACTGAGCGCCCGTTGTCGTTTCATGTCATAGCTAGAGTTGTCAATAATATCGTCAAGATCTTGTTGTGAAATGTTGGTCATTTCGTTCTCCTGTGGTTATTGTCCTTGAGTGTCAAACTCCGGCTGGATTCTGCGAATGAGGTCATTCTGGATCTGTCGTGTCTCAGTAGAATCAACTGCCAAATACCAGCATACCACGACCCTATAGTACTCTCAAAGTGCCGGTTGCACTAAGAAGCGCAACAGCGGGCGGAGGGGCCTAAGGTCCTGATTGGCCTATCCTAGGGGAGAAATCGCCATGCCTCAGCAGTTCCGCCACCTGCAATACGACGAGCGCTGCCAGATCCAGGCATTGCACCAGCGGGGATTCTCGGTCACCGGCATCGCCGCTCCACTCCAGCGTCACAAGTCCACCGTCTGTCGCGAACTCCAGCGTAAGACCCGACCCGCCAGCTATCGCCATTAGCGGGCCCAGCAAGTCGCTCAACGGCGCCACCACCTGTGCGTCACTGGTGCGTGCAAGTTACATCCAGCGATCTGGGACCTCATCTCTGACGGGCTCAAGAACAATTGGAGCCCCGAGCAGGTGGCGCGTCGCCTCAAGCGGTCCAGGACGGCCTCGGTCAACTTCTCGCGGCTCTACCAGCGAATGCGCTAGGACCACACCTACCGGTAGCGCGGCAAGACCGGGTCACCGCCGGACGCGGCTATATCCGGGTCGCGGGAATATCAGCGATCAACCCGCGGTCGTCGCTCGGAACAGGGTGGCGAGAACTGGGGAATCGACATGGTCATTGGCGAAGCTCATCGGGGAACTAGAGGGCATCGCCCCCCCCCCCCCCCGGTTTCCTGTGATCCGGACCGCCCGTCGGACCACTTCGCCCTGCTCGTCTCGTAACTTCGTCCCGAGAACATCGTACTGACAGCCGCACTAAGCCACCCATATCCTGTCAATAACTCAACATCCAACCCTAGTGTTCTGTTCCTCCCAAGTGTACGGGTAGCATCCGAGTGGGGTGACGCGAAACTTCAAATAACGGTAGCCGATATCAGCCACACAAGTACGGCCGCTTGCCCGCGAATTACTGTGTTACGGAATACTAGAAGCCTTTTCCCGGGTTGCGGTGCTCTAATGTGCAATGGGCGTGACTTGACCCTTGAACACATTCTTCTCATACCACTCAATAAACTCCGGGGATGGTCGGTTCTCACGAGACAGGACCGCCGATACCGGCCGATCTGCGAAGCGCCATAGCCACTCCCGAGAACCACTTCTAGATACCGAGTCCGCGACAATCACAGTGAGGTCTGGCCTTATAGTGAAAGCTCCGGCGTCAAACAATCTGTGGTGCAACGCACATAGAGCCATACCGTTCTTCACTTCTGCCGGGCCATGCGCTTGGTGCCACTTGATGTGGGCAGCATCGATGGCGATCAACGCTTCGTCAAGTCGTACGCTGAATCCACACAGTGCACACTCGGAATTGTATGCTTCCAAAACAATACGCCGGAACTTCGGATCGCGAACTTGCTGATTATTGATAACAGGAAGATGGACAAGAACTGTGCTAATGCGAACGTCTTCAAGGACATCCTCGTGTTGGGTTACAGGAGAATGGGCTTGCACCAATGACTGGGCAATCCGACTACAGAGTGATTTGTCCTGACGCAGAGCTCGATAGATCGACTCTGGAAATCCACCCTTCACCCCAAGCTTGAGCAAGTCCCGCTTGTAGGCATCTCCGCTACCCGTCTCCCGTACGTTGGCTGCCCCTACTACTTCCCATAGAGAGTCATTGCGCAAACGCCAGAATGGATAGTCTGGGTGGATGTGGGAGCGAGGCGGGCCAAACCGCCGGATCAGTTCACCCACTCCGTCATTGACGGTGTTGAACGACACCAAGCGGGGCTGACCTTTGAGGCATCGCCCGATCGCCCACAGTGCCAGCAGCGGCTTGTGCGGCGCTCGTTGGTCGTAGCGTGTCCAAACTTGAAGTCGTTCGAACATCTGCACTACTGTGTCTGGATGGAGCAGCACCACTTGGTCCACCTCTGCATATTATGATGGGTTGGACCTGAGGCACCCCCATGATGGCTCAGTCTGAATGATGTAGATGTTCTTGAATGGAGACGGGAGTGGCTCTTCGCAAGATGTGCGAGCGGTCGAACGGCAGGCTTGCGTCTCGCCCCCGGTGCTCGTTCGAGCCTGAAGTACCCGCATGCGCCCTCTGATATTTCTACCGGCTCACAAGCAGTCTTGGGTGCATATAGTCGAAGTCATTCGACGATCCTCGTATTGGCAGCTGAAGCGCCCGGAGAAAGGTCTGGTCAACTCCAACTGCTTCAGACGAAGTGCTCGGGGGCAGATAGCAGAGATAGCGTAGCTGGTCTCGTAAGTGATTGGGCCCACCAGAACCTGATTTCTCCTTGCTAGCAGACAGCCAGGTTGCTCTAGCAGGCAGGGCACTGTAACATCTTGATGCTAGACGAGATCGACATGTGGAACGCATTCAGACCTACCTATACCGGTAACTCGCACGTGTGTCCGTAGGAGCCGGGCAACGACTGCCTCCTGTGCACAGCAGGGCTTTCGAAGGGGCATCCATCCGACCTTCGACGGGGCCTGGTCTACCGAAGGGCTATGTAGAGGCAACACTCCCCACTAGCACCCCGCTTCGAGATACATCGGCTCTTCCTGTGCCTGGATGGCTCTACAGAAGTGCCGTGGGAAGGGTTGCGCCGAAACGTTCGTCCTCCTTCGGAACGGCCGGCTCCAAGGGCCCGTCGTCGAATAACTCGCCCAAGCTAGGTCCGCGAAATCACAACGGGGCCGTTACCTATCACGGCCGCCGTGTTGGCCGAGCCCGCAGCCTTTGCGCTCCCAATATCTCGCCTTCAACCTAGCCCAGCCCGTACAGCGATAGCTGAAACGGTATCGAGCGCCGCGGTGGCAGGAGCCCTTGAGAGTATGCGAGCCTCTGGCTAGCGAGGATCGATCTTCTGACCTACCCTCTTCAGACCGGAAACGGCCCTCTTGGCCCCCCCCTCCACCGCTCGACCCACATCTTTGGCACCTTCCGCAGCACCGTCGGCAACTGCATGAGCTCCATCGCTCGCTGCCCTCCCGGCAGTCTGAACAGCCTTCCCCGTGACAACGACTCCCCCTCCAACCTTTTCCCCGACAATTGCGACGCCATCCCGTGACTTCTGCACTCCCTCACTGGCTCCATCTGCAACGGCCCCAGCACCGACGACCGTCCCGGCTGCGACAGCCTCGCCTCCGGAAGCCACCCCTTTCCCAACCGCTTTCGTTCCTTCGATGGTCTCATCAGTCACTTTCTTCGTCCCGTCAGCAGTCGCCTCCGAGACGACTCTGACCCCCTCCACGACGGCCCCAACCCCTTTCTTGACGCCGTCCTTGGCTTTGCCGACCAAGCCGTTGATGGGCGAATCCGCACTGCCCGCTGCCACACCCGGAACAGGTGTACATGCGCACACTAAAAGCAGGGCGAGTAGGCCGGCCCAGACAACGTTGCGAATACTCGAAGCACCCATGGTTCCTTTGGCTCCCCCCTCATGGTAACCGGTACCAGCGGTATCAGGCCGCGATATGGCACGGTTCGTCCATCAGCACCTCGCTTTCAACCGGCTGGGCGTAGTCGACGCCCTCGACGTCGAACCCGAACAAGTTGTTGAAGTCGCGGCGGAAACCGTTGAAGTCGGACAGGTCGGTGAGGTTTTCCGTTGTAACCAGCGGCCATAGCTCCGCCACGGCTTCTTGGACGTCCGGCCGCATTTCCAGATCATCTAGGCGGATCAGCCGATCCTGGTCGACGACAGGCCCATCGGAACGAAGCAGATGGTCGGAGAACAGGCGCACCGCCTGCTCAATGCAACCCTCGTGGATTCCCTTTACCTTCATGAGGCGAAACAGCAGGCTCATATAGAGAGGAACCACGGGGATGGCAGCGGAGGCTTGCGTAACAACGGCCTTGTTGACCGACAGCCATGCCGCTCCACCGACCCGCTGCCTCAATTCTGCGTCGAGGGCATCGGCTGTCTCCTTCAGGTGCTGCTTCGCCGCGCCGATCGTTCCACGCCGGTAGACAGGCCACGTCAGACTCGGCCCGTAGTACGTGTACGCAATCGTCCTAGCTCCAGCTGCGAGCAGGCCTTCGCTCCACAGACGTTCGATCCACCATTTCCAGTCCTCCCCACCCATCACAGCCACCGTGCTCTCGATCTCGGCCGGAGCGGCTGGACCTACGGTCGCGGTCGTCACCTCACCGTTGGCCAGGTCGACCGTCTTGCCCGTGTACTCCTCCCCGATCGTCTTGAGGCTCGAAGCATGAGTGATTCCAGTTCTGGGATCAGTCCGCTTGGGTGACGCGAGACTGTAAATCACCAGGTCGAACGGCTCCATCGACTGGGCAGCTATACGCATGACCTGATCCTTGACGTCGTCGGAATACGCATCCCCGTTGACGCTCCGGGCCCACAGTCCGTCCCGCTCCGCAGCGCGATGGAATGCGGCACAGTTGTAGTAGCCGGCGGTGGCGGTTCGCCGCCCGGCCGGCGGCCGTTCCAGAAAGACTCCGAGCGTCCTGCAGCCGCTTCCCCACGACGCGGCGATTCTTGAGGCTAAACCATAGCCGGTGGAACTGCCGATTACGAGCGCGTTGCGAACGCGAGATGGTTCACTCCGCGGAAAACGGTCGCGCACACATGCGATCTGCCTTTCGACATTGGCGGCACAACCAACGGGATGGGCGTTCACGCAGATGAACCCCTTTGATCTTTGGCGGATGACTTGTTCGGACATTCAATGGTGCCACTGCGGGTCCGCCAGCCACCGGTGTTGTCGCTGACGGTCGCGATTCAGGCTACGTTGCCATCATATACGGGCAGCGACAGGCACAGGCTGTTATGACAGTCCCGGCCCTATTTCCAGTGCTCGTGTCGTCTGGATGTCAGGTGGTCGGTCAGTGATTCGGGTCTTCCAGTCGTTTCGCCGGTCGTCCCGCGCACCATCTCGATCTCGGCTGTGGGACCGACTCTGCCCACTGCCTCTTCAACGGCGGCCGTCCGGTGGTGTTTGGGATGCCGGCTGACCGGTCGCTCACCCCCGACCTCGAGCATCTGTCCGGGCGACATCTCGGCTAGCGCCTCCAGGATGTTGTTCGGTGAGTGGCCGCAAGTGGACCATGCGGTTCGACGATGCCCGGATGATCAGTATGCGCAGGCTGAGGCCGCTCAGGTTCTGCTGGTGCGCCAGACCTCGATCCATGCTCAACGGGGCATCGAAGTGCTTTCCAGCCCGCTGGAGCAACGTGCCGTTCCTCGTTCCCGACCAACCCTCGGCTTGGACGCTGCTAAGGTGGTGCCCGGTTAGTTCCACGGCGAGGGCCCGAGGCAGGTTCCCGTCAAGCAGAACGCGCACGTTCCAGAACGAAGTCGCGCGCCAGATCTAGGGCAGCGAGCGCCTGTTTCTTCGACACCGATGGGAACTGGTCGAGGAAATGGTTGAGAGTCTCTCCACCTTCTAGATAATCGAAGAGCGACTGAACCGGCACTCGTGTGCCGCGAAAAACGGGTGTGCCACCGGAGATTTCCGGGGCGCTGTGGACGATGGAGAGCGATTCAGTTCGCACTGGCCCCATGGTAGTCCACCACCCCAATCGGGCGCGGCAACTCCGTCGTCGTAGATCCGGCTCGTCTACCGGTGCGCCGGTTGGCACGCCGGCTTTTGGTAGGCCCGCCCAAACTCCTGCCCGCACCAGGAAATGCAACAGCGCGCGGAGGGGGCTAAGGTCCAGATCGGCCTATCGTATGGGAGAGACCGCCATGCTCCTCCAGGCCTATCGCCAGCGGCGATAGTACGAGCACTGCCCGATCCACACCTAGCACGAACCGGAATGCTTCGACCGGCACCACTGCTTAGTTCGAGAGGCACGATTCCAACGCGTGCCGCCGAGTCCGGCGCAACCTCGAATTGGTGGCCGGTCGAGTCTGCGCCGGTCCCCCAGACAGCAGGGACATCTGCCAGCACATCGCGATCAGATGGTCAATGCAGCACGGCGTGGACTGTGGAAGTCGAAGTACCCGCTATCTCAGACCGTGAGTCGAAAGAGAGGCGCGCTCGGGGGCGAAACTGTGAGCCCTTCACGGCCCGGGGCCTGATCCTCAGCTGCCACTACGGCAAGACGTTCGCCGACCACCGCCGGAGCACCTCGGCGATCGAAGCCGCCATCTTGTTCGACCGCCCTTTCTGCGCCAGCGGGCCGGGACTCAACAGACCTGCCACCGACCCGCTCGCGAATTCGTTCCGAAGGCCGCGACTTGGGTATGGTCGACCCGCAGCAGCCACAGGAAGCGACCGACCGGGTCCACCACTGCCCGCGCAAACTACTCGGCTACCACACCCCCGCATGCCGGATTCGGCGCAGACTGTCTCGCGACCGGCATCGCACTGCCAGATCGAGGCGGAGTCAAGCGAGGCATCCACTACTCTCGGCCGAGCCCAACCACAGGGAGCGCGCCGGGCGGATCGAAACAGACGTTGCCGGCAGGTCCAGTCTGTCGGGTGCCCGCCCGCGGCACGGTGCAAGCCGCCGGTTGCCGGCCAGACAACGCCACCTGCGACGGCGCTTCGCACAGAATTGGCGGAGTCCGATATCGTGGGGTCTACGGATCGAAGCTCCCCTCGTGCCTATTGGTCCGGTCCCACGCTGTGCACACTCACGGTTCACAAGCCGATCATCTTCAGGCACCGATTGCCCAATAGGTTTGCCCACCTCTCCAGCCCTCACCCGCAATGCCCCTCCTGGAACCTGACATCGAAACGCTTGGCATGGCGTGAGCGAGTGGACGGAACCTCTCCGCGCCTGTGGTATCGTCGGAAAAGGCTTCTCGCCTCGGCATACGGCGAGTCATCGACCCGCTCACCCCCAACTTGACCCATCGTGAACGATGGGGTTCCCTGCACCGTTATGATCCGAACCTTTCGAGGTGCCGCCCCTGCCGTTGCGACCGATGCTTACGTCGACCGTAGTGCGGTCCTGATCGGCAACGTCCGGGTCGGCGCGCGCTCAAGCGTTTGGTGCAACGTCACGATCAGGGCGGACACCTCGACTGTCGAGATCGGCGAAGACACCAGCATCCAGGACAACAGTTGCCTTCACGAAGACGAAGATGCACCCCTGCGGATCGGCGACCGGGTGGTCGTGGGCCACTCCTGCACGGTGCACGGATGCGACGTCGGTGACGACTGCCTGATCGGCATGGGGGCAACTATTCTCAGCAAGGCACGAATCGGTCGCGGCTCGATCGTCGCGGCCGGATCGGTCGTCCTGGGAGGCATGGAGATCCCCGACCGCAGCTTGATCGCAGGTGTTCCGGCCAAGGTCAAGCGCCCGGTCACGGACGACGAAGTGGTCCGTACCCGGGAGAACGCGGCGCACTACGTGGAACTCGCTCGGCAGTACCTGGAAGAATCGTAATGCCTCAACACCAGTCCGAAGGTGTCGCCCCCTCCCTGCTCGGGGCGTTGCGGCGAACACACTACTGTGGAGGCATCCGCGACAGCGATATCGGCAGCAATGCCGTCCTGATGGGATGGGTGCACCGAAAGCGGGACTTGGGAGGTCTGCTGTTCCTTCACTTGCGAGATCGGAGCGGGATTTCTCAGGTGGTCTTCAATGCGGAATCTCATCCCGAAGCGCACGCAAGGGCGGAGTTCCTCCGCAACGAGTTCGTCATCGCTGTGGAGGGCCCCATCGTAAAGCGGTCCACTGAAACCTACAACCCGAACCTCGCAACCGGTACCGTGGAACTCGTGGCTCACCGGCTCACGGTGCTCAACACCGCGGAGCCCCCCCCGTTCCAACTGGACGAAGAGGACCACGCCCGGACCGGGGAGGAAACCCGGCTCAAGTATCGCTACATCGACCTGCGACGTCCACAGATGCAGCGTAATATTCAGATTCGTCATGCAGTGACTGCTGCGATTCGGGAGTCGTTCCAGTCCCAGGGGTTTCTGGAAATCGAGACACCGTTCATGACTCGATCGACTCCGGAAGGGGCTCGTGATTTCCTGGTGCCGAGCCGGTTGCAGCCGGGCACGGTGTACGCACTGCCCCAGTCACCGCAGTTGTTCAAGCAGTTGCTGATGATCGGCGGCTACGACCGCTACTACCAGATTGTCCGCTGCTTCCGCGACGAGGACCTGCGAGCCGACCGGCAACCCGAGTTCACCCAGATCGATGTCGAGATGTCTTTCGTTCAGGAAGACGCCGTACTGGAGGTCATCGAGCACCTCATCGCGCGAGCCTGTGAGGCCGCAGACAGAGCGGCTCCGCCACTTCC
Organism: Bryobacterales bacterium; assembly: GCA_965205085.1. GTDB lineage: Bacteria > Acidobacteriota > Terriglobia > Bryobacterales > UBA6623 > VXMF01. The sequence goes on from OZ242039.1 coordinate 1,821,131, forward strand.
GCTACCTCGGCTTAGCTACGAACAGGCTATGAAGCGGTACGGTTCGGACAAGCCGGATCTGAGGCTGCCCGAAATGGCGGTGGTCAGCGACCTGCTCGGGCCGGGCGACCTGCCCTTGACCGGACCGATCGTCGCGATTCGGACTCCTTCGGTCGGCTCGCTGTCGAGGCGGGAGCGGGAGCAGTTCCGTGATGCCGCAAAGGCTCTGAACCTAAGGGTGTTCGACGACTTCCGCGGTTTGGCCAAGAAAATGCCCGGACAGATGGACGCCGTCTGGCAACGGATGCAGGCAGAGGAAGATGATTTCTTGGTGCTGGTGACCGGGCTGGAACCGGACGAAGGTCCCCGTCCAGACGAAGCCGTCCTGTCGGCGGCGGGCAACCTTCGGACGCAAATCGGACAGACGTTCGAGAAGCGGCACGGCCTCCTCAGGCCGGACAATCTGCAGTTTCTCTGGGTCACGGATTTCCCGATGTTCGAATGGGATGCGAAGGAGCGTAGTTGGACTCCTGCCCACCATCCGTTCACATCACCTCACGATGATGACACCGGCAAGTTGATGTCGGACCCCGCCGCCTGTCGTTCACGAGCGTACGACCTCGTCCTGAACGGCGTAGAACTGGGTTCGGGGTCGATTCGAATTCACCGGCAGGATGTGCAGGCAAAGGTCTTCGAAGCGCTCGGATTCACGCCCGAGGAGGCCACTCACCGTTTCGGGTTCTTCCTGGACGCGCTGCGATACGGTACACCTCCTCACGGTGGAATTGCGCTCGGGCTGGACCGGCTGGTCATGCTTCTCACTGGCGAGTCCACTATCCGAGACGTGATCCCGTTTCCGAAGACCGCCAGAGGCACGGACTTGATGTGCGAAGCCCCGAACACGGTGCCGCCGGGGAACCTTGCCGAACTCGGACTCGCACTACGGACTCAACCGCGGGACTGATCAGCGTCCACAACACATCCGGGGATCTTTCACCTTGTCGCGAGTCTTGGTAATCGGCGGTACGCTCTTCATTGGCCGGCATCTGGTAGAGAGGCTTCTGAATCGGGGAGATGATGTAACGATCCTGCACCGAGGTAAGTGCAACCCGTTCGGCGACAGCGTTCGTGAGCTTCACTGTGACCGCAACGACACGGCCGCCATCGTACGAATCCTGCAGGAGGGCTCCTACGAGTACGTATTCGATAACGTTTACGACTGGCAACGAGGGACCACCGGGGAGCATGTGCTGGCAGCGGCCGATGCATGCGGGCCGGAATTGCGCCGGTACGTATTCGTCTCGAGTTGTGCAGCTTACGGAGACGGCCTGAACCTCACAGAGGAAGCTGAGTTGGCGAGCCCGCACCATCCGGATCCTTACTGTCGAAACAAGGCCGACTCCGAACGGTCGTTGCTCGCTTTGTACGCAGACCGTGGTGTACCAACGACGACCCTGCGTCCACCCTTCATCTATGGGCCACATAACCCGTTCTACCGAGAGGCATTCTTCTGGGACCGGATCGTCGCGGGTCGGCCGATCCTCATACCGGACGACGGTAGCCGCCTAATGCAATTCGTTGGGGTCTCGGACCTCGCGGACTCGGCACTGCTGGCGGCTGACACGTCAAAGGCGGTGGGTCGCGCCTACAATATCGGGCACCCTGACCCCATGCGACAGGACGAGTTGGTAATGCTGCTTGGCACAGTGGCAGGTATCGCCCCGAAGCTGCACAGGGTCCCCAGGGAGACGATCGTCGCGCTGGGTGGGCAAGTCTTCGAGCCACCCTATTACTTCGGGCAGAACTTCGACCGACCACCGATCACCATGGACGTCACCCGAGCGAGTGCCGAGTTGGGATTCACACCGCCGACGATGCTTGAGGGCCTGCGCGCGGCTTGGGACTGGTACCGCGGACTTTCCCCTGACGAACGACCTGTGGCCGACTTCTCCTTCGACGACAAAGTGCTGGCTGAGACGCGACCCGGTAGTCACTCATAGCAATCAGTGCCTCCGCAAGTGGAGTTAGGAGTTGTCGGGGTGCAGGCCTTGACATTCATCGTGGTTCGCAGATAGGCTGCCGAGTGACCGCGGATGCAAGGGGACGTATGCATCAAGCAAGGAGCCAAGGACCAGACTTCGGTCTGATCTGTGCGTTGAATCCACAATGGCTCAGGCATTCCGCCGTTTGCAATGCAAAGAGTGTTGCCGGCTCCACCCTTGCACCAGTTGGGGCCGTGACCAACCAGCTCTCAGTTCCCCTCGAGCGGCACGAGTCCACCCTCCGCCGGAAGCTCTTGTACCATTCTGGCCCGTTCAGCAATGCCCACCAGCCGCGCGAACGATGTGCACAGGCTCCATCCACCGCTCCCGAACCGCAGCTGCGAGAGACTCAAGCTGCGCGTGGCCCGAGGAGACCGCCGGTCGGCCCCTGCTATTTCCCAGCCGAAGCAACCTCAGCGAACACCCCGAGATCATCGACTTCGGGCAGCGAAGTGGAAACTGGAAAGGCGAACCGGTGTCGGGTCTCAGGAAACAGAGAGTCTAGTCATTCAGCACGAGCCCCAACCCCGGTGACGTTGGTAAGGGGGATGCTTCCAGCTTGTGCCTTCTGGCCCCGCACACTGATCAAGTCGAGTGCAGACCGATCCTGGACGCATGGAGCCACTGCTTCCGCCACCTTGGCCGCTGCCCGCATGACCATGCGTATCCACAATAGAACCCAGGCATGCGGATTGATCATGCGGACCATTCAACCAGCCCCGCTCCCGGGGCACTCTGCCCGCACATATACTCCTGCAACTACCCCTTCAGTGGGTTCAGCACGAGCTGAACACCGGCCCGGCTGACGCCAGGATGATCCCACCCGATTGAGACCTGCACGCAACCACCCGGCACTCTGGGCAGTGCCAACCTTGCCTCCGCGGTCGTTGTGATCTGGCCGGCCATACTTCCGCCACGTTACCGTCCAGCTTGCCTACCGATTCCCGTGGCCAACATCCCCACCACATTCAGATCTGGTCGAGCCGGCCGTCTGCAGCCTCAGCCTTGCTCCAGTTTTGCGGCTTCCTGCCCTTGCGGCCTGGACATTCGCAGCATCTTGCTGGTCCACAAGCCGTTCTTCGGTCAGGCTATTCCGCCTTGCAGCACGTTCAAACGGCCAACGATCTATCTGGCTTTGCGATACCCCACAAGGGTGGCAAACCCCCGACCATCTGGACCAAGGACCTGCTCCTCGGGCGGGCACCATCCTGGCCAAGACCTTGCTATCGCCCAGGATCCGCCTCGGCGCGGCCACGATGCTGGTCCATGCACCTGGCGGAATCGTGAAGGCGAATACCCACGGCAGAGTCAGGGCTGGAAGCCGCAGAATGGCAGATGTCGATGCCCGGCGAGCAGCTCCCGTACCGGTTCCACTTGTTACTGGAGCAGCACATCTGTGAACAAACGGTGATCGACACTTCGCAGATCAACAATCTGTTGAGCCTGCGCACGCCGGGCCGAAGCTCCAGGATCCCGACCCCAGTCCTGCACGGATAGGCAACGCTCCTGCGCAGAGGACCAGGGATACGCAAGTTCCCCTCGCGCCGAGGCAACGGGAGTGAACTCCGGGCCGGACGTCCCGGGAGACCAGTGGAACGCTTGCCTGTCGCTCGCGGGGAGTCCCAACGGATCCGGCAGAGGAACAGATCAGTACGATACGGGTTCCGCAAGAGGCACGGGGAGAGGTGGGTAGGTGGGGTCAACTCCGATCTAGTCTGGGGCTTGAGCCGTGCCGAGCCTGTTCTATACTCGACTCATGGGCTTGGCCGTGGAGTTCGACACCCACCGCTTCGTCAAGCGCTTGATCGGAAGCGGGTTTACGGAGGTGCAGGCCGAAACTCTGGCTGACGAGCATGTCGCCCTGCTCAATTCCAACCTTGCGACCAAGGTCGACATCGCCGAAGTCAACGCGCGGATTGAGGCGACCAAGGTCGAAATCGCTGAAGCTAAGGTCGAAATTGCCGAAGTCAACGCGCGGATTGAGGCGACCAAAGCAGAGCTCAGAGTGGAGATCGAGAAGGTCAGAGGCGAAGTCGAGAAGGTCAGAGGTGAAATCGAGAAAGTCAGAGGCGAAATCGAGAAGGTCAAGTCAGACCTGCTGAAATGGATCGTCACTGCCCTGATTGCCCAAGGCGGCTTGATCGTGGCCTTGGTGAAGCTGGTTTAGTCGTGTCTCGCCCTGGTGGGTGCGCACCAAGATCATCAGGACGTGATTATCCCCTGCCGGTTGCACCAGAACTGGCAACGGTGGGGGATCAGCACAGGGTCTGGACGTGGCCAGTCGCATGGGAAACTCCGCAATGACTCAGACATACCGTCGCCGGCGATGCGTCGAGTGTTACCAATGCCACGCCTTCCATCAATAGGGGTGCCTGCGCACGCCGGGCCGAAGTTCCATGATCCCGACCCCAGTCCTGCACGGATGGGCAACGCTCCTGCGCAGAGGACCAGGGATACGCAAGTTCCCCTCGCGCCGAGGCAACGGGAGTGAACTCCGGGCCGGACATCCCGGGAGACCAGTGGAACGCTTGGCTGTCGCTCGCGGGGAGTCCCAACGGATCCGGCAGGGGAACAGATCAGTACGATACGGGTTCCGCAAGAGGCACGGGAAGAGGTGGGTAGGTGGGGTCAACTCCGATCTAGTCTGGGGCTTGAGCCGTGCCGAGCCTGTTCTATACTCGACTCATGGGCTTGGCCGTGGAGTTCGACACCCACCGCTTCGTCAAGCGCTTGATCGGAAGCGGGTTTACGGAGGTGCAGGCCGAGACTCTGGCTGACGAGCATGTCGCCCTGCTCAATTCCAACCTTGCGACCAAGGCCGACATGGCCGAAGTCAACGCACGGATTGAGGCCACCAAGGTCGAAATTGCCGAAGTCAACGCGCGGATTGAGGCGACCAAAGCAGAGCTCAGAGTGGAGATCGAGAAGGTCAGAGGTGAAGTCGAGAAAGTCAGAGGCGAAATCGAGAAGGTCAAGTCAGACCTGCTGAAATGGATCGTCACTGCCCTGATTGCCCAAGGTGGCTTGATCGTGGCCTTGGTGAAGCTGGTTTAGTCGTGTTTCGCCCTGGTGGGTGCGCACCAAGATCATCAGGACGTGATTATCCCCTGCCGGTTGCACCAGAACCGGCAACGGTGGGGGATCAGCACAGGGCCTGGACGTCGCCAGTCGCATGGGAAACTCCGCAATGACTCAGACATACCGTCGTCGGCGATGCGTCGAGTGTTGCCAATGCCACGCCTTCCATCGATAGGGGTGTCTGCGCACGCCGGGCCGAAGTTCCATGATCCCGACCCCAGTCCTGCGCGGATAGCCAACGCTTCTGCGCAGAGGAGCAGCGATGCGCAAGTTCCCCTCGCGCCGAAGCAACGGGAGTGAACTCCGGGCCGGACATCCTGGGAGACCAGTGGAACGCTTGCCTTTCGCTCGCGGGTAGTCCCAACGGATCCGGCATGGGAACAGATCAGTACGATATGGGTTCCGCAAGAGGCACGGGGAGAGGTGGGTAGGTGGGGTGACCTGCCGATTGCACAAGGAAGCGCAACAGCGGGCGGATTGGGCCTAAGGTCCTGATGGGCCAATCCTAGGGGGGAATCGCCTTGCCTCAGCAGTTCCGCCACCTGCAATACGGCGAGCGCTGCCAGATCCAGGCCTTGCGCCAGCGGGGATTCTCGGTCACCGCCATCGCCGCTCAACTCCAGCGTCACAAGTCCACCGCCTGTCGCGAACTCCAGCGCAACACCGGCCCCTCCGGCTATCACCATGAGCAGGCCCAGCAACTCGCTCGACAGCGCCGCCACCGGGTCGTCACCGGCCCGCGCAAGCTCCAGCCACCGATCTGGAACATCATCTCTAACCGGCTCCAGCGCAGCTGGAGCCCCGAGCAGGTAGCTGGCTACCTGAAGCGGGTCAGAGCGGTGTCGGTCAGCTTCTCGTGGCTCTACTAGCGGATTCGCCAGGACCGCGCCCAAGGCGGCACGCTGGACACCTACCTGCGGCAGCGCGGCAAGCCGCGCCGCTGCAAGGCCACCCGGGGCAGCGCCGGCCGCGGCTGCATCCCGGGCCGCAGGGACATCAGCGAACGCCCCGCGATCGTCGACTCGAAGCAGCGCTGCGGGGACTGGGAGGCCGACACGATCATCGGCAAGGCCCATCAGGGAGCCGCCGTCACGCTCGTGGAACGGAAGTCGAAGTACCCGCTTTCTCAGACAGTTAGCTGGAAGACTGCCGCCCTGGTGGGCGACGCGATGCAGAACCTGCTGCGGCCCTTTTCGGCCCTGGTCCTGACCGTGACCTGCGACAACGGGAAGGAGTTCGCCGGCCACCGCCAGACCGCCGAGGCCCTCGACACCGACATCTTCTTTGCCCGCCCCTACCGCTCCTGCGAGCGGGGCCTCAATGAACATACCAACGGCCTGCTGCGCCAGATCGCACCCCAGACCGAGAACCTGCGCACGCTCGACCCGCAACGGCTGCAGGAAGCCATCAACCGGCTCAACTACCGCACCCCGTACGAGGTCTTCCGCGAAAACTCTCTCGCGGCCGGCATCGACCCGCCAACCGCAGCCCCGGAACCCTCTCCTCTCTGATCAGGGACGCAACGCGGCCCCTCCCCGAAGCACCTTCCCCCTGTCGAGCTGGCGGGCCCAGCCCGCCAGCGCCCTTGTGGTCCGGCCGCCTTTTCGGGCCAGATCTCGCTGCCACCCTCGCGTAACGGCCACCCCCGGAGCGTCACCTTGACAGCTCCACGCCGCTTGCCTTAGTCTGGCAGTAGTTCAGCCACCTACTCCAACGGCCTTCTTCCCCGCTGTTGCGGTTCGATGTGCAATGGGCGCTAGCTCTGCTAGAAATGCGAACTCAGGCCGAGAACCTGGGTAGTTAGTGTCTGCCCGAAAACCCTAGAAATCTTTTGATATCAGTGGTATAATAGTGATTTGACGGCCCCAAGAAAGCGGTTTTCAGGCGCTTGGGGGCTGAATCGGGCCAGAAACGGCCCATCTTCAGAGGACGGGAAAACCCTGATGCGCGAAATTCACCAACGACAACTGCAGATCGGTCAGGTGTCGATCGAGAAGATGGAGATCGAACTCGATTGTCGCGACGACACGACGGCGGTCCTGCGCGGGTTGCAGCATCTGTTCTGTACGCCGGCGGTCTACACCCAGGTGATGGGCCTGCTGGAGAAGCACTTGCTGGCCCACGTCAAGCGGGGGGTCGGTCGACCGGGGCTGGACCTCTGGCAGATCCTGGTGCTGGGGCTGCTCAAGGAGGGTCTCAACCTGGACTTCGACCGGCTCCGCAACCTGGCCAATCACCACGACCAGGTGCGCCAGATGCTGGGCCACGGCGTGTTCGACGAGACCCGCTACAAGCATCAGCGCCTGCTCGACAATGTCTCGCTGCTGACGCCGGAGTTGCTGGGAGCGATCAACAAGGTTCTGGTGCAGGAGGGCCACACGGTGCTGGAGCACAGCGCGGGGGAGGCCTTGCGCGGGCGGTGTGACTCGTTCGTGGCCGAGACCGACGTGCACTATCCGACCGACGTCTCGCTGTTGTGGGATGCCATGCGATGTTTGCTGAAGTGTCTGGGGCGGCAGGCCGGTCCGCACGGCGTGACGGGCTGGCGGCAGTGGCAGAAGCAGGCCCGCAAGGTGCGCTCACTGTTCCATGCGGTGCGGCAGACGCGCCGGGCCACGCGTCCCCGGGTGGTGGCCTATCTGCGCACCTGCAAGGACTTGGTCAGCCGCGCCACGAGCAGTCTGAAGGCCTTGGAGGAGGCAGGAATGAAGAAGTCCAGGATCCAGCAAATCAAGGACTTGATTGCCCATGCAGAGCGTCAGATCGACCAGTCCGAGCGGCGGCTGCTGGAAGGCGAGAAGATTCCGCAGGAGGAGAAGGTGTTCTCGATCTTTGAGCCGCACACGCGCTGGATCTCGAAGGGCAAGGCCGGCTGTCCGGTGGAGCTGGGAGTGCCGGTCTGCGTGGTCGAGGACCAGCACCAGTTTCTGCTGCACCACAAGGTGCTGTGGGAAGGCGGCGACGTGGACATCGCGGAGCCGATTATCGAGGAGACGCAGGAGTTGTTCCCGGACCTGCGGGCGTGCAGTTTTGACCGCAACTTTCACAGTCCGGAGAATCGGATCAAGCTGGACAAGCTGCTGGATCTGAATGCGCTACCGGCGAAGGGCAAGTTGAGCGCGGCCCAGCGGGAGCGGGAGGCCGAGGAGTCGTTTCGGAAGGCGCGGCGGCAGCACTCGGCGGTGGAGGCGGCGATCAATCATCTGGAGCATCACGGACTGGACCGGGTGCGGACGATGGGCAAGGCAGGCTTCGAGCGCACCGTGGCGCTGGCGGTGTTGGGGGCCAACCTGCACCGCCTGGGACGGGTCCTGCTGCAAGCGGACCGCGAGGCTGCCCAGTGCAGCCTGGCGGCCTGAAGCGGTTTCGGGCACCCCGCCGGGAGCCGGGCCACGGCCCGGCAGGGGGAGCTGTGTCTGATCGGCCAAAGCGGCGGTTGAGAGCCCTCAGAACGGCTGCAAATGCGGCCTTGAGGTGAAGTGACAGGCACTCAGACGGACCTAATCAGGCCTAATCCAACCATTTGTCATCGATATTGTTTTCACCTTCGAGCGAGACCTCGTGCCCAATAAGGGTTTTCTGGCAGACACTAGTTACGTCTGAGGCTTGAGCCGTGCCGAGCCTGTTCTATACTCGACCCATGGGCTTGGCCGTGGAGTTCGACACCCACCGCTTCGTCAAGCGCTTGGTCGGAAGCGGGTTTACGGAGGTGCAGGCCGAAACTCTGGCTGACGAGCATGTCGCCCTGCTCAATTCCAACCTTGCGACCAAGGTCGACATGGCCGAAGTCAACGCACGGATTGAGGCGACCAAGGTCGAAATCGCCGAAGCTAAGGCCGAAATTGCCGAAGTCAACGCGAGGATTGAGGCGACCAAAGCAGAGCTCAGAGTGGAGATCGAGAAGGTCCGAGGCGAAATCGAGAAAGTCCGAGGCGAGGTCCGAGGCGAAATCGAAAAGGTCCGAGGCGAGGTCGAGAAGGTCCGAGGCGAAATCGAGAAGGTCAAGTCAGATCTGCTGAAATGGATCGTCACTGCCCTGATTGCCCAAGCCAGCCTGATCGTGGCCTTGGTGAAGCTGCTCTAGCAAGCCGCCCCCCGCCCGGCTGGGGCTACCGAATACACATAATGAATATGGCACGACAATGGAGAACGTCAAACTGTCAGCACGTATCTCCGGCCTTCTCGAAACTCGATTTCATACCCCAGCGCAGCGCAGATTAGCCGCGTCTGCCCATGCCACATGGTCTGGTTCCCCGGATTGGGATCGTACCTCCGGCCCAGATACCCGCCGAGATCCACAACTGGGTTCGGCCCCGACAGGCCGTACCGGCTCCCATAATCGCGCAAGAAGGTCAACTCCTCGTCAGTGAACATCAGCTGCGGCTCCCAGTCGGGAACCTACCTCCCCAGCAGTGTCATGGCCACGATGCGCCAGGCGATGACTGCGTGGATCGTGATCGCCCGCTGCAGCCGGTCGGCTGTGCGCAACGGCAGTTGGTGGGCCTCCCCGTGGCGATAGCCGAAGGTGCCGGCGTTCGCGGCAAGCTTTGGATACTTGCCGCCGAGCCTGAGTGGCGATGGTGCCGGCCGAGACCCCCTGTCGGTGCAGGGCGTGAATCTGGCAGCGCCCGCCGTATGGCACAGGGCGGTACGTCCGAGGCATTGGTGTTTCTCTCCTACGACGGGCCAATCTGGACCTTGGACCCCGTCCCCGCCGTTGCACTCCCTGGTACAACCGGCGCTAGCGGTTTCTGACCTCCACGATCGTCACCCCCGCGCCACCGTCCCGCTGTTCCGCCTGGTAATAGCGGGCCACGTGCCCGTGGCGAGCGAACATCTGCCACAAATGCCGCCTCAGCACGTTCTTGCCGAAGCCGTGAATCACTCTTAGGCGGGTCCGGTTTGCTACGAAAGCTCGATCCAGAAACCTGTCGACATCCATCAGCGCCTCGTCGGCCGACTTGCCGATGACATTGATCTCGGAGGGCACCTCATCGTCGGAAGACACCGACAAGCTAACTCCTTCCGGGAGCGTGGGACGAGGCCGCTCCGTTTCGTCCTCGGCCACCATTTCACCCGTCGCGACCTGTAGCCGCATCGCCCCAGCCTGGACTTCCCAACGGCCGCCGTCCAGTTCGCGCACAATTTCGCCCGAAGCTCCGATGGAACAGACCCGCACGCTGTCTCCGACAGAAAAGTCGTCATCTGGGGCACCAAGCTGGCCCGCCGCTGTCGCACCGAGCGCCGATGCGACATCGGACCGCACCGAACGCTGAAACCCGCGCAGGGCTTGAGCCGCCTTTCGCGGGAGAGCGCGGTCCTGGCGAACGGGACTGGCACGGAGTTGCCTTACGGTCGAGTCAAGCGCCGCCTGAAAGCGGGTCTCGAGGCTCTGGACCAGATCCTTCAACTTCGCATCGGACTCGCGACGAAGAATCTTCGACTGCTCGACAGCCTCTTCCTCAAGCTGTCGCGCCCGGGCCTCCAGTTCCCTGCCCCGGACTCGAACCTCCTCGGCCCGCCTTTCGTACTCGCCGGCCTGCTGGCGTAGGTTCGCCAGGAAACTGGCCACTTGCTCGCCTGTCTGCCCTTTCAACTGATGCGCTCGTTGAATGACATCGACTGGCATCCCGAATCGCCGGGCCATCTCGAGACCGGCTGACTGGCCAGGCACGCCACTGTGAAGGTGGTAGGTAACACCTAGACTCGCCTCGTCAAAACCCATCGATGCACAGATCATCCCGTCGGCCCGGTGACCGTACATCTTGAGCTCAGGGAGGTGCGTGGACACCAACAGGAAGCTCCCGGAATCCCGTAGGCGTTCGACAATCGCAATCGCCAACGCTCCGCCGTCCTCCGGGTCCGTCGCGGTCCCAAGTTCGTCGAGTATCGCCAGACTGGCGTCGGTAACCTGCTCTATGATCGAAGTTAGTCTGGAGACGTGAGCCGAGAACGTACTAAGGCTCTCCCCGATCGATTGGGCGTCGCCGATATCAGCTAGGACCCGGTCGAACCAGGGAAACTCCGCTCGTTCCGCCGGCACAGGCATTCCGGCCTGTGCCATGGCTGCCAGCAAGCCCATGGTCTTGAGCACCACCGTTTTCCCTCCAGCGTTCGGCCCGCTGACGATCATTGTCCGGCGGCTACCCTCGAGTCGGAGGTTCAAGGGCACGGGCCTGCCACCTTTCGCCGTCAGAAGGTCCTGGAGCAGTGGGTGGCGCGCCCCTTCGAGAACCACACCACCCTCGGCCGGGTCGCTGAAGCGAGGGCGACAGCAATCGAAGGCCCGCCAGTAACGAGCCCGGGCGAATACACACTCCAGGTCCTCAGTCGCTGTGACAGTCGCAATGAGCGCGGTGCGCTCGGACCGTAGCCGTCCGCTCATCTGCCGCAAGATGCTCAGAATCTCAGCCTGCTCTTCCTCGCAGAGCCGGACCAGGCGGTTGTTCTCCACGATGGTGTCGAGTGGTTCTACGAAAACGGTCTGTCCACTGGAACTGGCTCCATGGACTATGCCATCGATTTGCGACTTCCATTCAGCCCTCACGGGCACCACCGTGCGGCCGCTGCGCATCGTAACGTAGCTATCCCGAAGAGCACCGGAGTCTGCATGCTTGCGCACAAACCGCTGCAAGCACGTCTCGACGGCCTGGCGCTGCTTCTCGATCTGTCGGCGAATTCTCGAGAGAGAGGTACTGGCAAGACTCGATATCTCGTCGTTGGGGAGGATCTTCCCCGAGAGTTCACCGAGGAGGGATCGCAGGTCCGGCATTCGCTTGCCACACGCGTACAGCCGTGGACGCGCTTCCCGGCCCTTGAGCAGGGTGAGGCGGTGTCGCTGAGCCGCATCGATCAATGCCACGACTCTCCGGATCTCCGGCGCGTCCAGCACGGCACCCTCCATTGCGAGCCGCAAGACCGGGTCGCTGACATCCTCAAGACCTTCAAACCGTGGCACTGGGGCTGGCTCTCTGCGGTCCCCAGGTTCAGCCGCACCCAGCCAGGCCACAGCTTCCTCCACCCGCGCAAGGTCGGCGTCGGCCTCCTGACGCGATCGCAGTCGCGGGGAGTCCAGGTACCGTTGAAGGGCCGCAGCACCGTAGGGACTGACCGCGAAGCGGCGGAGAAGCCCTACCACCTTGTCAAATTCGAGCGCTTCGTAGGGATTGGAGGGCATCGATTCTGGCAAAGTCCCTACGCTCCGCCCATCATGGACAACGCCTTGCGGACAACGTCCGACACGCCCGGCGTGAGGCGCATGCACGCCAGATTGTCAACCGCGAACCAGCCCGCCTCCTCCGCATCGTCTCCGGCGCACAGCGACCCGCCAATCGTGTCGCACAGAAAGTCCACGATGACATAGTGGGGTTCGCTCGCTTCCCTGGGCAGCCGTTCGTACACCTCAACGAGCCTCCCCACGCGTACCTGCAGTCCAGTTTCCTCCAGCAGTTCCCTGGCTACCGCTTCGGTCAGTCGCTCTCCGCCCTGGAGCTTGCCACCGGGAATCGACCAATACCCCTTGGCCGGATGGGCTCCCCGTTTGACCAGCAAGATCCGTCGTCCGGCGAAGACAAGGCCCCCAACGCCGAGGATCGGACGACCGTCATCAAGAGTCATGCGGGAGCCATCGGGATTGTGGGAAGGGCCCGTCGAACGCTGAGCTCAGCGAACGTACAGGAACTCCTTGAGGTTGAACATTGCATGAGCCAAATCCGCCCAGTTGGCCGACGTCGGGTTGTGGCCAAGATAGCCCAAGCTGCTGTCCAGTTCCGAAGGGTTCGGGGGACGGCCCAGAGAAGCCAGAAACATGGACCGGACCGTTTCCGATGGCGGCTGCCTTTCGGCGGCCAACCGTTCGCCCCACATCGTTGCAAGAGAGATGACCAATGGACTATTGAGCATTGTCAGAGACTGCGCCGGAACGTTCGTAACGTCCCTGCGTCCGCGCGTAGAGGCCGGCTTGGGCTGGTCGAAGACCTCCAGGAACGGGTTGTGGGCATTGCGCCGGATCTCCTGATAGACACTGCGGCGCCCGTCTCCGTCAATCGGTCCCTTCGCGCGGTCCCCCTTGGTCTTGCCCTTCGCGAACGCATAGTAGACGGGCACCGGAGGCCCCAGCAGCCTGGGCTCGAGGCGGCCCGAGACTGCAAGCAGGCTGTCGCGAATCACCTCGCCTTCGAGGCGTCGGACAGGCATGTGCTGGAGGAGTTCGTTCGAAGGATCCGCCTGCCGGGCCCGCAGCGACGGCTCACTCCCGAGCTGGTACGTCGATGTCATCACAAGCCTCCGGATGAGGTTCTTGATCGACCACCCGTCTTTCATGAACTCCAACGCAAGATGGTCGAGCAATGCGGGATGGGTCGGCCTGTTGCCCAGTCGGCCAAAGTTATCCACGGTTGCCACGAGCCCGCGGCCGAAAAGGTAATGCCAGACGCGATTCACCACAACCCTCGCCGTCAGGGGGTTGCCCGCATCGGTCACCGCCTCCGCCAGACGCAACCGGCTGCGCGCCGGATCGGCAAACGGTTCCCCGCCGAGCGCCGTGAGGAAACCCTTCGGCACGGGTTCGCCCGGACGTTTGTGGCTGCCCCGAATCAGCAGTGGCTGGTCGGGCCCGGCTTCCTCCAGCACACTCGGCGACCGGCGATAGATCGGAACCTCATCTTCCAGCTTCCGGTACTCGGCCACCAGGGCGTCAAGGTGCCCGGACGTCCCCAATCGCGTCGGGAGCAGTCCCTGACGGACGAAGAAGTCCAAGAACGCGGCCTGCGTGCGAGTCGTCCGTCCTGCGCGCCATGCGACGACGGCCTCCTTCAGGCGAGCCGCGTAACGCTTCGCCAGCTGACCAAAGCCGGCGGGGGCATCTCCACCCAACAGGTAGAGAACCGCCGGCGCTTCGTCTGTGGGCTCGATATCCGTGTCATGAAACGCCACCGCCAGCGCACCGATGTGTGAGCGGCCATCACCGGCCGGCACCGGCCTGGGCCTCCTTGCTGCATCCTGGGCATCCAGCAGAAAATTGGTCGAGTCCTTCATGGTGGCGAACTCGACATACGCGCCAAACCCCTTCCAGTAGGTCGTGTCCCAGCCCGCCCAGACCGGTGCATCCCGCTTCGGCGAATAGCGCTGGAAATAGATTCCGGCTCGGGGCACCGCATAGTTCTCCACAATGAGGCGGACGACGCTCAGCCCAGAGCCCTGGACCAGGAAACTGACGCGGTCCGTGTCGATCACGAATCGAGGCGTCTGCAGGACGGCATTGTGTCTTCTCGACAGCAGGCCACTATGGACCCCGGCGTTGTAGACCGTGTCGACAATTTGATCGCCGTCGGGGAGAATCGAGAATTCTCCCGCCGGCGTGACGCCCTGCTCGATACCCGACCCGGTGCGACGCCACTCCTCCAGGTCTCCGTCGAGCCACCAGATCGCATTGAACTTCTCGTCGTTGTATTGCTTGCGCCGCCGTTGCTCGCGATGGGCATCGGCGACGATCTGGGTCCAACCGGCCTCGAACTCCGCAGCGACCAGTCCTGTCAACCGGGCCGCCGGGTACAGCGGGTTGTCCGGCTCGCAGGCAGCGGCCTCCAGCAGTCTGGAGATCGCGTCATCTTCCGTCTGGAGTCGCCCTGCGAACCCCTCAGCCGAATCCAACCAGACCTGCGCCAATGCAGTGCGGACCTCCGATTTCAGGCTCCGCAGTGCAGCGCGGTTCCTGTGCAGCAGTTCGGGCGTGTCGACGGCCCTTTGAATCGGTCGCGCATTGGCGAATACACCGAACAGTGCATAGTAGTCACGTTGACTGATGGCGTCAAACTTGTGGTCATGACACCGGGCACATGACACCGTCAGGCCCAGAAAGGCCTTCGAAAAGACATCGATCTGGTTGTCGACCCACTTCACCCTGTCTTCCCGCGGGTCGACTGGCTGGAAACCGTGCTCGACCATGCGGTAGTGTGCAGTCCCAAGGGCAGACTCGTTCAGTCCAAGATCACGGTTGTAGCGGGGATGGGAAAGCAGGTCGCCAGCGAGGTGCTCGCGAACGAGCTGATCGTAAGGTACGTCAGCATTGAATGCGCGGATCAGATAGTCGCGATAGCGCCACGCCTCGGGTATGTCGGGATCCCCTTCACTGCCGTGCGATTCGGTGTAGCGGACCAAATCCATCCAGTGCCTCGCCCAGCGCTCGCCGAAGTGAGGCGAGTCCAGGAGGCGCTCCACGACGGTAACAAGCGCCGAAGGTGAGTCGTCAGTCACGAACGACTGGATCTCTTCGGGTGTCGGCGGGAGCCCCGTCAGAGCGAAAGAGAGACGTCGCATCAGCGTGTGGCGGTCAGCTGGAGGTGCCGGCTGCAAGCCGGCCCCCTCCAGCCGGGCGAGGACGTACCGATCCACCAGGAACTGCGGCCAGTCCTCGTCGCGGACGCCGGGAGGAGACGAGGGCCGCAAGGGCTGCCATGCCCAGTGTGCTCGGCGACGGCCCTCCAGATCGAAGGCCTCGCTCGGATCGGGCAGATCCGGATCGCCCTGCTCGGGCCACGGTGCGCCGGAACGGATCCAGGCTGCCAAGTCGTCTATTTGGGCACTGCCAAGGCGGCCCGTCGGCGGCATCAAAACGCGGCCCGCCCCGGTCACCGCACGCAGCAGGAGGCTGGAACCGGGATCCCCGGGGATGACCGCTGGGCCGGAGTCGCCGCCACGGAGTATCCCCTCGCGGCTGTCGAGACGCAGATTGGCGAACACGCTCGGAGCTTCCGCGCTGTGACAGGCGTAGCAGTGCTCAGCGAGCAACGGTCGGACATTGGTCTCGAAGCTCTCAAGAGCTGCATCGCTCGTAACCTCCTGCCCACAAAGGACCACAGCCAACCCGGCCACCGTCGAGGCCAAGCGCAACCATCGCGCCAAACTCATGCAACCCTCGTCATCCTGTTCAGTATTGTAGTGCGTCTCACTGTCGCCGTTGACCTTGGAGGTGATCCGATAGACTGGCTAGATTCGTATGGAAGAAGCACTTGCGCACTTCTTTTCGCAGGTCCACTGGTCAATCCTCGTAGCTAGCATCGCCATATCGTTACTGTTCCTGGGCAAGGCCGCGGACATTCTGGTTGACAAGGCGGTCGAGCTCTCGGAAAGCCTGCGCATCCCACCGATGGTCGTTGGTGCGACGATCATCAGCCTGGGCACAACGACACCCGAGGCCGCCGTGTCCGTGATGGCGGCTGTCGAGGGCGCTCCGGGCCTGGCCCTTGGCAATGCGGTCGGATCGGTCATTGCGGACACCGGTCTGATCCTGGGTCTCGCATGCCTGATCGCTCCCCTGAAACTCGACCGGAGGATCATAGACCGCCAAGCATGGTTCCAGATTGGCGCAGGCGTGCTCCTGGTCCTGCTGACTGTTCCGTGGAATCGCCCGGGGGACATGTTTACGGTCGGAGGCCGGTTGTCGCAGACCAGCGGATTTCTGCTCCTGGCCCTCCTGGTGGCCTATCTGGTCGCTTCTGTCCACTGGGCAGGTCAGCAGAGGGCTGAGATACCCAGCGACAAGCATCCTCGGAGGTCCCCATTGCTGGTCGTTGCTCACCTGTTCGCCGCCGTTGCCGTAGTGGTCGCATCGGCTCAAGTGGTCGTCCCGGGTGCAACCGAGGCCGCAATGCGGATTTCGGTGCCCGAGAGCGTGATCGCTGCCACCTTGGTTGCGTTCGGAACCTCATTGCCAGAACTCGTCACTGCGGTGACCGCCGCCCGTCGCGGTCAAGGCGAGCTCGCTGTGGGCAACGTGGTCGGCGCCGACATCCTGAACGTCTTCTTCGTCGCGGGAGCAGCAGCCGCCTTCACGCCTGAGGGTTTGGAAGCCGGAGAGCACTTCTTCCGCATGCTTTACCCGGCGATGCTGTTCATTCTCATCGTCTTCCGGGTCGGGGCGATCGCTTCAGGCGACAGTCTGCGCCGAGGCTTCGGAGTCGTGCTGCTCTTCGCGTACTGCCTGAACGTGTTCGCCAGCTATTTTCTGCTGTCCGACTGACATGCGGCACGCTGAAGCCGCCCCGGCCGCCCTTCCAACTGTGTGCGACAGCCCGGTCACCACGGTCTCAGGTCCCGGGGAGAAGCGTGGCGCGAGATGCGACTCGGCCTGGTGCGAGCGGTGCAACGATCTGACAGGACCAGCGGTCCGGCCCAAACCTCGTTCCCGTACACCCGTTCCTGCTCCTCAGTAATCCCCTCCCGACGAACCCTCTCCGATCCGATCCACTTGACAGCGGATAGGCAGGTCCGACAGTCGTTCGGCCATGACCATATGGACTTTTGAATGTGCCACTTGCGGTTACGCTGCGAAGTGCGCAGGCGAACCCGCCTGGAGCCCGTCCCTGCCCGCAAGCGGTCGAGCTCCGGGGTCAAGAGGGCAGACGGGAGCCGCCCAGAGTGAGCAGAGGTGCGAGCCGCCGGGGCGATGGGCAGACGTCGTGAGGAGTCTGGACGCCCAACACTTGGTACGGGTGGGGGTTCAGCCGGCCGACACCGCTCTGCCGTCGTCGCAGGATACTCGATCACCGGCTCTCAGCCTCAGGCACCAACGGCGCAGGAGGCCGGTGCCAGGCCGGTTCAGGCCATGCTCGCAGGAGCGGTGAGGACACGAAAGGGAGGCGGCGGTTGCGGCCGATCTCCGTCCCGGTGTCGTGGAGCAGCGTGAATTCCAAGGCCAAGATGGGATGTGGGCAGCTCCCGCCAGTGTTCCTAGTAGGTGCTGCGGCCAGCGGCATGCCGGGTGAGCATGATCGCCACCGCGACTTCCGTTCAATAGCTTGACACCCCGATGGGCTTGCCCTGTGGCCGTATCGCCTCGCACCCGGTGCATCGCCTGGAGTCGGCGGCCAGGGACGCTCGCCGGGATGAGTTCGCTCGGGATGCTGCCACACCCGACGGCCCCTCGGGTCGCCTCGACCCGAAGACCTTGGCCGCATTGACGCAGACAGGTATGCGGGAGGCCACACAGGGACCCCTGGTGGCAAATCCGCCGTAGGTTCCAAGAGAAGCCAACCGAGGGGACACTTCAGGCACCAGTCGGTCTACCCCGGGGCTCCCGTGCGAATTGAGCACCTTGCACCCGCTGTCCACGGAGTGATGGATAGGAGGTTCAGTGCACCAGCGAGGCTGCCGGCGGGCTGCGACACTCGAGCGGTGCTCAAGTCAGCAGCTAACGGTGGTCCTGTGACGCCTGGACCGAGCAGTGGCCGGTCTGGCACATCCCGCCGGATCGGCGAATTCGTCGAGCATCGCAGCCTCCCAAACGGCGGGCCAATCTGGAATCGACACGTGGTGTCGCACTTGCCGCTGCAACCGGCCAGGGGATGTACTCCTGCTGACTAGCGTCGTTTCAGCCGAACCTGCGATCCGGAACCGCACGACAGCCGAGTCCTGTCCGTGACAATCATATACAGTCCGCTGTCCGGGGTCCCGTCCCGAACCGGCAGCAGGCGTGCCGGATGGCCAGACGGTTCAAGGTTCAATCAGGCCGGCTCGAACCAGATAGGCCCAAACGACCTTTGCAGATTCTTCGGGCGTCTCTGCGTCGGAGTCGAAACGGACTTCCGGACTCTCGGGAGGCTCATAAGGGTCCGACACCCCCGTGAAATTCTGGATCTCCCCGGCCAGCGCTTTCTTGTACAGCCCTTTCACGTCCCGCTTAACCAATGTCTCGAACTTGCAGTCCGCAAAGACCTCCACGAAGTTCGTATTGCTTGCGCGCACTTCGTCACGCAGGCTGCGGTAGGGAGAGATCGCCGCCGCGATGGCGATCACGCCGTTCCGGGACAACAGGCTACACACGAATCCGATGCGCCGGATGTTCGTGTCACGATCCTCCTTGCTAAAGCCGAGACCCTTCGAGAGATTCGTTCTGATCACGTCGCCGTCGAGAACCTCAACTCTCGCCTCGCTCGCACGCAGGCGTTTCGCCAGCAGATTGGCGACCGTTGATTTTCCAGCCCCCGACAGTCCGGTGAGCCAAATGGTGGTTCCCTGGTGTTTCATGGAAAGCCTTGATTGCGTGGTTCAGATCGTGTGTGACAGACGACTGGAGGCAGTCTGCCTAGCCAAGTAAGGTCGTCGTGCCGGAAGTACCTCGTCGAGCAGCAGGTCGAATTCTCCGCGAACGCGGCCGGTCGGGGAGACGTGCATGCCGCACTCCTTGTCGTCGCCGTCTTCCCACCACCAGCGGCCGGACCGGCTGTTGTTCAATTCTCCCGATGCAGGGCGCGTACAGGGCTGGCAACCGATCGTTGCATAGCCTTCCGCATACAGCGGATGCAGTGGCACGTCGTGCGCATGCGCATACTCGAAAATCTGGTCGCGGCTCCAGTCAGCCAACGGCGACAACTTCAGGATACCGCCGTGCTCCTCATCTACTGCTACTTTCTCAACCCGGTCCCGGGTACTGGACTGGTCCCGCCGCAGACCCGTCACCCATGCGTCCAACGTGGCCAGCCGCCTCTTCAGCGGGCGAACCTTCCTAATCTCGCAACAGAGTCTGCGCCGGGCCCTGTCCTCGCGGAACAGGTTCGGCCCATGCTCGGTCAGCATGGCACCCAGTTCCTCGGCGTTCGGAGTGATGAGTTCCACTGTGATGCCGTACCGGCGACGGTATTCGCTGATCAGCGTGTACGTCGATTCGTGCAATCGGCCCGTATCGACGCTGATTACGGTGACATCGCTTCCGACGATCCTGGAGGCGATATCGAGGATCACCGACCCGGTCGCCTGAAAACTGGTGCATATCGCGAGTTGCCTCCCGAACTGCTCCAGCCCCCACCGAAGGACCTGCTCGCCAGTGGCGTCTCGAGCGGGCCAAGTGAACTTCGCCGACCGCAGGCTCAACGGTCCCCCCGCGCGGCGGCGATCAGGATATCGGCGACCTCCGGCCGGGTGAACTCCCCGGGCGGAACCCGCCCCTCTCGCAGCATCCGGCGCACATCCCTGCCAGCCAGATGGACATGATGCTGCCGCGAATGCGGACACGTCTTCTTGGAAGCCATGCTGCCACAGACCCTGCAGTAGTGCACGAAGTCGAAGAACACCGGCTCAATCCCGAGTTCACCCGACAAGAACTCGCCGAAGATTTTCTGGGCGTCGAAGGGACCGTAATAATCCCCTACCCCGGCGTGGTCCCTGCCGATGATGAAGTGGCTGAATCCGTAATTCTTGCGCACTTGGGCATGGAAAATCGCCTCGCGCGGACCGGCATACCGCATCCACGCCGGGAAGCCCGCAAGCATTGTGTGATCAGGAGAATAGTAGTCTCGCAGGAGCACCTCGTAACAGGCCAGGCGCACGTCGGCCGGAATGTCGTCGGCCTTCGTCTCACCCAGCAACGGATGGACAACCAGCCCGTCGACGGTCTCCAGGGCAATCTTCGTGCAGAACTCGTGTGCCCGATGGATCGGGTTCCGTGTCTGGAATCCCACTACCGTGCGCCACCCCTTCGCGGCAATCCGGTCCGAGACCTCCCGGGGCGATATGGCGAGGGATCCCGGAACATCGACCCGCCAGTCTCCCAGCAGCTCCACAGTACCAGCGATCGAATAATCCCCCGCCCCCCGCAGCCAGGCCACTCCCGGATGCGCGTCATCCTGAGTACGGAAAACGTTGTCGGCGTACGACTCCTTGTCGAGCCGGAACACCTCTTCGACTTGCAGTACGCCGGCGGGCCTGGAACGGTCAAGCAGCACCACGCTCTCGGCGGAGCGCAGACTGGCGCTACTTTGCTCGTCCACCGGAAACACGATCGGAATACTCCATGGCTCGCCCGTCGTGAGGTGCATCGTCTCGCAAACAGATTTCGTTTCCCGCGCGTTCAGGAACCCCCCAATGGGAGCGTACCCACGCTCCGCCAGAAGGTACAGGTCGCTAAGGTGTCGAAACGACGCCTGATACGATGGTGCCGAATCCAGCGAAATATCGATTCCGGCCGGCGTTCGCTGCTTCATCAGACAATTATATGCAATCCCTATCGGAATACTGGGAATTGGACGCCTTTGGGCTCGCAGCCGACATCATTACTCCACCCGGACGCTCGCGCAAACGACGTGTCACATACCGCCTCAGGCATTCGTCGATGCTGGGCATCGGCGCGATGCCCTGCTCCTCGATTCGCGCGTTCGAAAGTGCCGAGAATGCCGGACGCCGGGCCAGCGGGCTGTATTCCTCGCAACTCGAAGCAGCGATCTCGGCCCGGTAGCCGCCAGCCGCAGCGATCCGACGAGCGAAGTCGAACCACGATAGGACCTGGCCGCCACCGAGGTGGTACAGGCCGTACGGAATCCTGCGCTCGAGGATATCCATCGTGCGCGTGGCAAGCTCCCTGCCACAGGTCGGCGTGGCGAAGTGATCGTCGAGAATCCGCAAGGGGACCCCTTCAGCACACTTCCTCAAGACGAACTCGGCGAAGTTCCCATGGTTTGTGTAACGCCCCGGTGTGGCGTAGACTCCTGCCACCCGCAGGACGTAGTGGGAGGTGCAGCAACCCCGGGCGAACAGCTCACCTGCGAGTTTCGACACGCCGTAGGCCGACTGCGGGTCGGGCCGGTCGTCCTCCGTGTATGGAGAATTGCGTTCTCCGTCGAAGACATAGTCCGTCGAGTAGTGCAGGAATGTCGAACCCGACTCGCGGCACACCTTCGCGATGGATCGCACAGCGATCGCGTTGATGCGCATGGCGCGGCAGGGATCATTTTCCGCACCGTCGACCTCGTTGTAGGCAGCAGCGTTGATCACACAGTCGGGAAGACGGCGACGGATGAGCTCGCTGACCGCATCCTCGTCAGAGATATCAAGTTGGCTGCGGCACAGGGCGGTCACTGAGTGGCCGCGCCGGCGGGCCTCCCGCGTGAGCTCGACGCCCAACTGCCCCCCGGCCCCGAAAAGGATCGTCCGCAAGGCCGCAGTGTATCAATCGGGACCCACCAGGCCTCGCAGGACAGACGAGAGTTCGTCCCTGGCCTTCAGTGCCTGCGGGGACTCCTGGCCGATTCGAACCGGTGAGGATTCCGCTCGCCCTTGGTCCATGTCGAAGAGCCGACCGTCCGCGTAGAGCTTCCACCGCTGCGTCCGAACCCACCGATCACCCGACCGGGAGGCGAAGGCCCACCGGCGGTTCGATGAGCCGCCCCCGCGCAGCCGGGCCGCGAGACTGATTCCGTCCAGCCCGGCGGGCGGATTTCCGCCCGCCAGCTCGACGAACGTCGGCAACCAATCACTGAAGTCCACCAGGTCATCCACCACCTGGCCCGGCGCCAGTGTGCCCGGCCAGTTCGCGACCAAGGGAACCCGTGTGCCGGCGTCGGTCAACTCCCCTTTCCCTCCCCGGATGGCGGCGCCGTTCCAGACGAACTCGATGGGCTGCTTGAGCATGTCGTCCCCCTGGGCGGTGTAGTAGTACGACTTCGGCGTCCCGTTGTCAGCAGTGAAGAGAAAGAGAGTACGTTCCCGGATGCCGAGCTCGTCGGCGGCATCCACCAGCCGGCCGACCCGCTCGTCCATGTTCTCCACCATACGCTCGTAGCTGTCATAGTGTCCCTGCGGGCCGACGGGTGGCGGCGTGCCGATATCGTCGGTCACATCGTGAGCCAGGGCCATCGAGTAGAACGCGAAGAAGGGCCGGTCACGATTCTCCCGCATGAACTCGACGAGGAAATCGACGTATACATCCGGTCCGTACCGGTCGCTGACGTCGGGCCGAACCCGACCGTCTTGGTAGACAAGTGGCCGGTAGTAGCGTGGGCCCTCGTGCCAGCCAAAGACGGACCAGCGGTCGAATCCTAGCCGCCTGGGGTGATCGGGCTCCTCCCGCAGGAGGGTGAGTTGCCACTTGCCGGCAACGGCCGTGGAATAACCGAGGGAGCGCAACCGGTTCCCGACCGTGTCCGCCTCGAGGGATTTCGGGAATGTTCCCCAGGGCGGGTGCCGAGCGCGAAAGGGATACTGGCCAGTCATGAGCGTGAATCTGGTCGGATGACACACTGGCATCGAGTAGCAATGGCGGAATCGCACCCCCCCGGCCGCAAGGGCGTCGATGCGAGGGGTCTCGTAGGAAGTCCCTCCGTAGCAACCTATCGCCTGGTCGCCGACGTCGTCGGCCAGGATGAAGACGACACTTGGCTGGTCGACGCCGTAGACCACGAGGGTACAGGCCAGCAGTAGTCCAAGACGCAGGAACACCGAAAACTGCATCGGTGCCCATCATACTGGAAATCGCCGGGATGTGCGCCGCAGTCGGGCGGTCCGCAGGCATGAAGGACAGCGGGAAATGGGTGCCTCCGCTTCCCGGCGGAGGAGGGATCACCCGGCTGCGGGTAGTCGACCACCGTGCAGCGCTGCATAGCTTGTGTCTGCCCGAAAACCCTAGAAATCTTTTGATATCAGTGGTATAATAGTGATTTGACGGCCCCAAGAAAGCGGTTTTCAGGCGCTTGGGGGCTGAATCGGGCCAGAAACGGCCCATCTTCAGAGGACGGGAAAATCCTGATGCGCGAAATTCACCAACGACAACTGCAGATCGGTCAGGTGTCGATCGAGAAGATGGAGATCGAACTCGATTGTCGCGACGACACGACGGCCGTCCTGCGCGGGTTGCAGCATCTGTTCTGTACGCCGGCGGTCTACACCCAGGTGATGGGCCTGCTGGAGAAGCACTTGCTGGCCCACGTCAAGCGGGGGGTCGGACGACCGGGGCTGGACCTGTGGCAGATTCTGGTGCTGGGGCTGCTCAAGGAGGGTCTCAACCTGGACTTCGACCGGCTCCGCAACCTGGCCAATCACCACGACCAGGTGCGCCAGATGCTGGGCCACGGCGTGTTCGACGAGACCCGCTACAAGCATCAGCGCCTGCTCGACAATGTCTCCCTGCTGACGCCGGAGTTGCTGGGAGCGGTCAACAAGGTTCTGGTGCAGGAGGGCCACACGGTGCTGGAGCACAGCGCGGGTGAGGCCTTGCGCGGACGGTGTGACTCGTTCGTGGCCGAGACCGACGTGCACTATCCGACCGACGTCTCGCTGTTGTGGGATGCCATGCGATGTTTGCTGAAGAGCCTGGGGCGGCAGGCCGGCGCGTACGGCGTGACGGGCTGGCGGCAGTGGCAGAAGCAGGCCCGCAAGGTGCGCTCGCTGTTCCATGCGGTGCGGCAGACGCGCCGGGCCACGCGTCCCCGGGTGGTGGCCTATCTGCGCACCTGCAAGGACTTGGTCAGCCGCGCCAAGAGCAGTCTGAAGGCCCTGGAGGAGGCAGGAATGAAGAAGTCCAGGATCCAGCAAATCAAGGACTTGATTGCCCATGCAGAGCGTCAGATCGACCAGTCCGAGCGGCGGCTGCTGGAAGGCGAGAAGATTCCGCAGGAGGAGAAGGTGTTCTCGATCTTTGAGCCGTACACGCGCTGGATCTCGAAGGGCAAGGCCGGCTGTCCGGTGGAGCTGGGAGTGCCGGTCTGCGTGGTCGAGGACCAGCACCAGTTTCTGCTGCACCACAATGTGCTGTGGGAAGGCGGCGACGTGGACATCGCGGAGCCGATTATCGAGGAGACGCAGGAGTTGTTCCCGGACCTGCGGGCGTGCAGTTTTGACCGCAACTTTCACAGTCCGGAGAATCGGATCAAGCTGGACAAGCTGCTGGATCTGAATGCGCTACCGGCGAAGGGCAAGTTGAGCGCGGCCCAGCGGGAGCGGGAGGCCGAGGAGTCGTTTCGGAAGGCGCGGCGGCAGCACTCGGCGGTGGAGGCGGCGATCAATCATCTGGAGCATCACGGACTGGACCGGGTGCGGACGATGGGCAAGGCAGGCTTCGAGCGCACCGTGGCGCTGGCGGTGTTGGGGGCCAACCTGCACCGCCTGGGACGGGTCCTGCTGCAAGCGGACCGCGAGGCTGCCCAGTGCAGCCTGGCGGCCTGAAGCGGTTTCGGGCACCCCGCCGGGAGCCGGGCCACGGCCCGGCAGGGGGAGCTGTGTCTGATCGGCCAAAGCGGCGGTTGAGAGCCCTCAGAACGGCTGCAAATGCGGCCTTGAGGTGAAGTGACAGGCACTCAGACGGACCTAATCAGGCCTAATCCAACCATTTGTCATCGATATTGTTTTCACCTTCGAGCGAGACCTCGTGCCCAATAAGGGTTTTCTGGCAGACACTAGCTTACCAGTACTCTGGCGGCCGTCGCCGTTCCAGCTGCTTGCAGCGGTTGGTGTCGATTCGGTCGATTACAATGGGGCTTCGCACATGACAAGGCCCTTGGTAACTGGAGCGACCGGATTCATAGGCAAGCGGCTCTGTAAACTGCTGCCTTCCCCCAACATACTGACCCGCCGTCCCGAAACCGTTCCCCTGCAGCTTTCCGACTCGGCCTGCTTCCGGTGGATGCCTGAAACGGAACAGCCTCCACCGGAATCGCTCGAAGGTTGCACTGCGGTCTTTCACCTGGCTGGCGAATCGGTCGCCGAAGGCCGCTGGACAGCCGCCAAGAAGAATCGCATCCGCGACAGCCGCGTGATCGGGACACGGAACCTGGTAAGGGCGATGGGGGCAATGGCTGAGCCACCCGCCGTCCTGGTCTCGTCCTCCGCGGTGGGCGTGTACGGCACGAGGGGGGAGGAAATCCTCACCGAGGAAGCTCGAGCCACCGACGGCTTCCTGGCCGAGGTTTGCCTCGCGTGGGAAGCGGAGGCCCTCAAAGCCGCCAAGTTCGGGACGCGGGTCGTGACGATCCGAACGGGCCTGGTGCTTGGACCGGAAGGCGGGGCCCTCGCCCGCATGGTGCCGTTGTTCAGGCTCGGACTGGGTGGGCGGCTGGGTGATGGCCGACACTGGATGCCCTGGATCCACATTGCCGACCTCGCGCGCCTGTTCGTTTTCGCAGCAGAAGCGGACACCCTGAGCGGACCGGTGAACGGTTCCGCGCCCGAGCCGGCCCGCAATGAAGACTTCACGAGAGCCTTGGGGCGCGCGGTGGGACGGCCCACTTTCTTCCCGGCACCGGCTTTCATGCTGCGAACCGCACTGGGAGAGTTCTCCGATGTGCTGCTGGCCTCGCAACGAGTCGTGCCGGCTGCGGCCCTGGCCGCAGGATTCGAGTTTCAGTACCGAACGATCGACAGTGCGTTGTCCAGCCTGTAGGCCTGACAGGCGTGCCCAGTCGATTCGGTGGGTGCCGATTGGCAACGCTGACCCAAGCGGATTGGCCGGTCCAGCCAGACTCTGGACAGCTAGTTCTCAACATGCATGGCTGATTCCATCCTGTGACCATCCCTGGTCGACTCCGATACCCGCAAGGCTCCCTGTCGGCACGGCCATTCGGAACTTGCTCCGCTGCCCGCACAGGTGGCCGGCGTTAAGAAGAACAAGGGCCCGGTCGCGGCCCGGGTCGATGGTTGCAGCACTTGGGCAAGGTCTGTCCGGTCCAACTGGACCGCGGACGCCCCCGTCTCTGGCTCCATGGCAATCCACTGGCGTGCGCCGTCTTCCCGCCGAGCGACTGGGGGCACCGGATGGTGCCGCCGCCAAGCGGTGCCATCCTGGCAGGCTGATCCAGCCCTCCGACGCCTTGACCTCCCTATCCCCGCTGCGGTATCATTTTACGTATTGTTAGCATTTGCATCCTGATCCTCAGGGTGCGATGCACTTGATTGTCCCATGAGTGTTCGCCCCCGAATCCGCCCTCCAGCATCGGGAGTCTTGCTCCTCCTCTTGCTCTCAGCGCTTGGCCATGGTGCCGAAGAGCAGGGCCCACTTCCCCGCAAGATCGTTGGTGGCGAACTCGCTTCCGAGGACGACTATCCATTCGTGGTGAAAGTCTGGAAGGGAACCAAGGGATGGGGAAACTACTGTACCGGTAGCATCCTTGCACCGCGATGGGTATTGACAGCTGCTCATTGTCTTATCGACGACGCAACCGGCAACAAACTGCCTAAGGTCCAGATTGAACATGGCTTGGAACACAGTCTTGGCCAAGGCCGGACTCTACGAAACTCCAAGCAGGTCCTGCTACACCCTCAGTTCAACTCCAACTATTTCGACCATGATTTAGGACTGGTCGAGGTTGCAGAAGCCTTTC
Source organism: Bryobacterales bacterium (assembly GCA_965205085.1). Classification (GTDB taxonomy): domain Bacteria; phylum Acidobacteriota; class Terriglobia; order Bryobacterales; family UBA6623; genus VXMF01. The sequence continues at coordinate 1,848,309 of OZ242039.1, forward strand.
CCGCATCGTATTCAGCTTCCCTCGGTATTCCTAGCCTGACGACTGAAGATCGATACGCCGCCGGTGGGGTAACCGCTCGGGCGTTGGGATACGGGGGTAAGGCAAACCTTTTGCCGACTGACGACTTGCAGTTTTTCAATTGGACTCTGTATCGTTATGAGAAGTGCCGAACATGGCCATTCCTCAGCACCCTTGGAAGAGAGGAGATATGTACTGAAGCGTCTGGAAAACGACTGAATTTTGGCGACAGTGGAGGACCAGCGGTTGTTGCGTATACCGATGATGGCAAGACCAAGTACCTGCAGGTAGGCGTGAACCAGCGCATCGTCCTGGACCAGTCATCATCGAAGTATGGTTCGGTCTTCATGAGGGTCTCGCTTTATGCCGCTTGGATTCGGACCACCACCGGAAACACAGTTTCGTATGTTGATGTTGAGAACGATGATGATGGAGAGGGGGAGGGAAGTGGAAACGATGATGGGGATGATGGGAACGGGAATGATGGTGGAGATGACGGGGAGGGAGAGGATAATACAGAGCAGCTCTTGATTTCACTGAGGCAGACTGAGGCAAAGATTCGCTCACTGCAAGCCACCGTTCAGTCGCTGCGAAGTAATCGGGATGAGATCAGGGGGGTGTTGAACGAGATCAAGGTTGTGGATGGACAGGTCAAGGGACTGCACACCAAAACAGACGGAATCCTGCGTTCGGCCTCGACAACTCTTGCGAAGTAGGTTCATCCTGGAGCCGCCATGCAGTCCTCCGGGAGCAGTAGTTCATCGGGAAGAGATGTGGTGGGGTGCCTCTTGCAAAACCGAACATGTGTCCCTTCTCAGGCGGTCGGTTCGCATGGCAGGTGCTCCACGCCAAGAAACGGGCTTCCTCTCTGTCCGTCAATCCGCCAATGTGGATTCTTGACTTCCGAAGGGCAGCGCTCGATTCGGGGGTTCTGAAACGAGTGTGATGCAGCCCATGTAGGCAGGCTGGACGAATGGACCAGTTCATGCCGGTTGCACTGGAAATGCAACAGAGTGCGGACGGATGCAGGGTCCAGGTTGGCCTGTCTCATGGGAGGAACGGCCATGCCTCGGGCTTTCTGCCGTCGGCAATACGACGGGCGCTGCCAGATTCACGGCGCGCCCCCCCGGGGGGGCGCGCCGGGCAACTCGTCCAACCATGCCGCCAGCGCCGGCCAAACCTCCATCCAGCGGTCTGCAACCGCAGCCTTGACCCGCTCAGGCACCACGGGAGCTCCGAGCCGGTTGACGGCCTCCGTCAGCTTCCCGTAGCCTCGCCCGTTGATTCACCGGGACCGCGCCCAAGCTGGCTCGCTGCACACCTGCCTGCGACGGCGCCGACAGGGGCACCGCCGCGATCCGCGGGCCACCGCACCCAGCCGTGTTTCGGGCTGCTGTGGCGTCCGCCAGCGTCCCTCGGTCGTCGGCTTGAAGAAACGCAGCGGCAGCGGGGATACTTCGGCTGGCGGGCATCGCCCGCCAGCACGCCTGCGGTCTGTCGCCACCCATCGGGCCAGACCTCTCTCTCCCCTCTCGTGGACAGCCTCCGGGAGCGTTGCCTTGACAGCCCCACCACGCCTGCCGTACCCTGCTTAAGGCCCAGCCGCCAACTCGAAGGGTCTTCTTCCCCGATGTTGCACTCTGCCGTGCCTTGGGTGGCCTGAAAATCCCATCCGGGATCATCTTCCACAGAGCATGGATCTCACCGGAAAGACTGCCCTCGTTACCGGGGCTAGCAAGGGTATAGGGAGTGGCATCGCCAAGCGGCTCGCTCAACTGGGCTGCGACGTCGCCATCCACTACAACTCCGATGCACACGGTGCCGAGCAGGTCGCGAAGTCCGTCCGTGAATCGGGGCGCAGCGCCTTTCTGATTCAGGCGAATGTGGGCGACCGGGACGAGGTGTGCCGGATGTTCGATGAGCTGTTCCGGCAGTGGACCCGGCTCGATGTCCTCGTCAACAACGCCGGGGTACAAGTCTGGGCACCGCTGCTGGAACTCTCGGAGCGCGACTGGGACCTGGTCATTGACACCAACCTGAAGGGATGTTTCCTCTGCACCCAGATCGCGGCCCGCCACATGAAGGACCAAGGATGCGGCCGCATTGTCAATATCGGATCAGGCTGCAACAAGGTGGCATTCCCGAACCTTGTCAGCTACACCGCCAGCAAGGGCGGTATCGAGCAACTCACCAAAGTGGCCGCGGCCGAACTGGGCGCGTACGGGATCACGGTCAACTGCGTCGCTCCGGGGGCCATCCTCATCGAGCGCACCGAACGCGAAGCCGACGACTACGCCGGGACATGGTCCCGGCTCACACCGATGGGCCGGGTCGGCTACCCCAGCGATGTGGCCGAAGCCGTCGCATTCCTCTGCACGGACGCAGCCAGCTTCATTTCCGGACAGACGTTGATGGTCGACGGCGGCATCTTCACCCGGGGGCCGTGGGCATACTGATCCCGTCAGGTTGCGCCCCATGCCGGTCACGAGTAGTCGGTGCCCGTGAGACTCTCCAGGACAGACTCCTGCCAATCTCGCAGTCTCCGACCAAGATCTGCAACCCGTTCGGGCTGCTCACCGGCAACGCTGCGGCTCTCTTCCTGGTCCTCGCGAATGTCGAAGAGCTCGGTCGCACCGCCTCCGTCCACTACCAGCTTGTAGCGGTTGTCAAGAATCGCCCTCTCACCGGAGTAGTCGGTGTCAAGGACCCGGGGATAGCGAAAGTTCCGAAAGTTCCGTGTCAGTCGGCCATCCATGGATTTGACGAGCGGTGTGGTGCCCGTCTGGAGGTCTGGATCGATGTAGGGTGCGGGACTGCCAGTTCCGGCATTCCGGAAACGCCAGAAGCAGATCGGCTCGGTCCTCCGGGTCATTGAGCCGTCAAGCAAAGGCAAAAGGCTAACCCCGTCGATGGGCCGATCCGGTATCGCCTGGCCGGCCACTTCACAGAGGGTCGGGAGAACATCGCTCGTTACGGCGTTCACGGAACTCTCTCTGGGTCGGGCGATGCGCCTGGGCCACTCAATGACGGAGGGTACGCGGACGCCCCCCTCGTAGACAGCCCCCTTGCTCGCCCTCAGGGGCGACGCCAGGCTGGCCTCGGAGGGCGCACCGTTGTCGCTGCAGTACCAAAGGAGAGTGTTCTCGCGAAGTTGCGCGCCCTTCAGGTGCTCACGCAGCGATCCAACCGCCCGGTCCATGGCTGTGATCTCCGCATAGCGGGCTTGCAGTACCCTGTCGAGGCGAACAGTGGTCGGTAATCCGGTGGCCATGGAAGTGATGCGGGCCGAGGATTCCTGCAGGGCAGGAGGAAGATCGGCATAGGCATCCAGATCGTCCTCTGTTCCGCTGTACGGTTCGTGTGGCGAGCCGAACCAGACAACCACAAGAAAGGGCCGGGCGGACTGCCTGGCCCGGTCAATAAATCGAACCGCTGCGTCAACCACGACTTGCGACCCCTCTCCGGAGTACTTCTCGGGCGGTCCTCCGTTGAAGGAGAGCATCGGATTCATCTCGAAGAAATTGTCATGCGACAACCACTCCTCGAAACCGAAGGCACCAGGATTGGTCGGTGAACCAGCCTTGACAGGACCCAGGTGCCACTTGCCGAAGTGACCGCACGCGTAGCCCGCCCGACTGAGAATCTCGGCGATGCCGATCTCCTCGGGGCGGATCGACCAGTTTGCACCGAAGGTACCGTAGCGGTTCGGGTGGCGCCCTGTGATCACGCTGCCGCGCGTTGGCGAGCACACCGGCGCAGCCGAGTAGAAGCGGTGCAGAACCAGCCCTGAAGCAGCCATGTCATCCAGGACTGGCGTGGTGACGTGCGGGTGGCCATTGTATCCCGTCTCGTGCCAGCCGTGGTCATCACCCATCAGCAACACGATGTTCGGCGGCGGTTCACCGGTGGCGGGTTCCCTGCGACATGAGTAGGCCGCAGCGGCAGCCACCTGCATGAAGTTTCGTCTCGAGACTGAGGCCCGCATTGCGCGGTCCATGGTCGCACACCGGAAGAAGGCACTCGCCTGAGCCGCCGGACGGGTCGATCGCTCCAGCACCGGAGAACCGGCAGGAAATGCTGGGCACGAGAAATTCGGTACCCTTTGACCGCCAATGTGCGGTCCGCCGCCCGGGCATCGACCCTATGCAACGAAACTGGTTTCGACTCATCTCCCCCGGCCTGATGATGGCAGCCACGGGCGTCGGAGCAGGCGACCTGATTACGGGGACGCTGGCCGGCATCGAACTCGGCACCACCGTACTCTGGGCTGTGGTCGCGGGAGCCTTCCTGAAGTTTGTGCTGGCCGAGGGGGTCGCCCGCTGGCAGCTCGCTACCGGCACCACACTGCTGGAAGGATGGAACGAGAGGCTGGGTGTCTGGATCCGGTGGATCTTCGTCGCCTATCTGCTGCTCTTCACTGTCGTCGTCGGAAGGGCGCTCGCGAATGCCTGCGGCATCGCCGGAACCGCCCTCCTGCCGGTGGGGGAGCAAGAAACATCGATCGTTGTTTGGGCCGTCATCCACTCGCTCGTGGGCGTGGCGATCGTGCTCCGAGGAAGCTTTCGAGCGTTCGAATCGCTGATGTCCGCATTGATCGCCCTCATGTTCCTGACTGTCGTCACAACGACGGTGCTAATCGCACCTCCCGCTGGCGAGATCGCACGCGGGCTGGTCCCGTCCCTCCCGTCGACCGGGGCCTCCTGGGTGCTGGCCGTCCTGGGCGGCATAGGCGGTACGGTAACGCTGCTGTCCTACGGCTACTGGATCCAGGAGCAGGACCGGCGAGGGTCTGAGATGCTCACCACTTGCCGCATCGATCTTGGAATCGGAAACGGGGTGACTGCCGTGTTCGGCTTTTGCGTGATCATCATCGGCTCTCAGATCGACGTCGAGGGCAGTGGTGCAGCCCTAGCCACACAAATGGCCGACCGCCTCGCCGAAGCGACCGGGGAACCCGGAAAGTACATCTTCCTGGTGGGATTCTGGGGGGCGGTTTTTTCCAGCCTGCTGGGCGTGTGGCAGAGCATTCCATACATGTTCGCCAACTTCATCCGTCTCCGCAATCCGTCACTGGGTGAACTGTCGAGCTCCGCGCCGTACCGGTTGTCGGTGGTGCTGGTGGCCGTCGTGCCGCTGTTCCTGCTGGGTGCCCCGGTCCGCCAGATCCAGTTGACATACGGAGTGCTTGGAGCGCTCTTCCTCCCACTGCTGGCCCTGACCCTGCTCTTGCTCAACAATCGAGGTGAGTGGGTGGGAGAGCCGGCGCGGAATCCGCTCTGGATCAACATCGCGCTGGCGGCCTGCCTGGTCTTCTTTGCTGCGCTTCCGCTGATCAGCTAGCCGAGAACCACCCCACGTTCCTCCCGAGAAAAAGGCGGCCCGATAGCCCGCTGGGGTTGCAGCGGCCAACCACCAGAAATTCGTGAGGCCCGTCCGATCGGGAAGACCGCCATCTGGAGTACCGGGAAATCCCCCAGAACCACACCCGGGCACGCGCGTCGACCAACATGTTCGCGCCGGCCGCCCGCCGCTTGCCGGGACTCAAGCGCAATGGCTCCGGTGGTCCCACCAGATCGACGCGCCACCAGTTGCAGGCCGGTCGTGCGGCTCGGCAAGCCGAACCATGGAGTCCCTCTCAGATCCCTGTCCACTGCCGGTTTGGGCCCCGGTGCCCGTTGGGTGTCTCGATGGCCGGAACGCCGGTCTGCATCGATGCTGTCCGGACGAGATATCGATCGACTGTCTGCCTGTGTTTTGGGAGTCGTGTCTGGACCGGAAGGACCCGGACCAGTTCGCCCTGCCGAACCATGGGGTGGCCTTTTGATCGTGATTGCGGATTACGAGCTTCACCCCGGGACCCCCTGAACTCAGTGCGACAGGGAAAGTGCCCGGTTCCGGAGTGTCCCGCGATCCGCCCTTGCGATGACCTGGCCCACAAGCACGATGGTCTAGTCGAATTCCTGGGCACCGATCATGCCGTTGAGAAAGTCCAGATAGTCTGGCCTGCTCACCCGGGCCAACTCTTCCCGCGCTCGGACAGCGCGGGCTGCCAGATCAAGCCTGGCCGAGACCTCGCCGGTCGCGTCCATGGCCCGGGTGGCAGCGATGTGGCGGACGAATCCGGTACACCGGCTGACAGCCCGAGACCGGGCCGCTTCAAGGCGCCGGAGGTACCAGTCACTCTGCAGCACCGACTCGCGCGTGAACATCTCGCGGAGCTCGGGCGAGTTGATCTTCAAGCCGTCATGTTCTCCGAATGCCATGATCGACAGGAGAGCCCTTACCGGCGGGCACACGGCGTCGGCAGAGCCATCCTCGAAATAGAGCTTGGCCGTCGACTCGTGTGCCTCGGCAATATACCGGACGCCATCTGCAAACGCTCCCTCGTCCTGCACCTCGGGACGCAGGATCAGGTCGTCGAAGACCTTCATGGGATTGTCAAAGATCCTCGCCACGAAGCGGCGCGTGAACGCGGCGTTGATCCGGTAGCCCAGACGGCTGGCAAGCACCGGCCGCCCTTCGTACTCGTAGTCCTCGATCTTTTCGAGCAGACCCGCCCCGATCAGGAACTGCGGGTCCCGTTCCTCGTCCGACATCCGGCACCAAATCTCCGGCACCAGAAGGCTTATGTCGTGCAACATCTTGATCTTCGGGCCAATGTGTCCCGCCGCCGAGGAAAAGCCTCCCAGGCCCGTCAGGGCATAGCCCACAAAGGCAGCATTGAGGTCCGCCGCCGGACGCAGGGCATTGAAGGGTCCCTTGGTCAAGGCACCCTCGCTGCCAAAGCCTGTCGTCGAAGGACTCTTGCCGGTCAGTGACGCGATGAAGTCCATGAAGAGTTCGGGCAGCTCCTGGTAGTGGATCGGGTTGTAGACCGCCAAGCCACGGATCCCGGCCCCCCGGTCGGGCGGGTTGTTGCGCCGTCCGACCAGCACGGCGTTGACCGGGAAATGTACGGGCTGGCTCTCCGCAACGCCACGCGAGAGACGCGCACCCATCTCGGCGGCATACCGCTCAAGCGGCGCTTCGATGTCTGGCCGGTCCTGCAGGTAACGCGGGTTCGTGGTCGGCACACCTCCGAGGAGACGGGGGTTGGCGGAGCAGACCACGTGCCCGTTCTCCGTCTGGCTGGCCGCCGTGAGGAGCTCGCGCATCGGCTCGCTGAATCTCTCCAGGTCGGCTACCTTCTCAATCATCTTGCGAACCTCCGCTACCGAAAGAGGCTCGAAATTCGAGAGAAACACTCCCCCTCGGGCCAAATCGGCCTCTGTCCGCTTGTCCAGGCCCGGATGGACTGCGTCGTCGGGACGCTGGAACAGGCGGAACTCGCAGTTCTCCACGAATTTCACGCTGCCGTGCAAGTGGTTGGCCAGGCCTGCCAGGTGCCGCGTCGGCACCACGGCCGATACGGTGATGTCATCCTGGGTCTGGAGCTTGTCGGCCGACACGAAGTCCTGTCGGCACTTGAATGTGCGCCAGGTCTGCTTACCGAACACCCCGACCCGGAGGTAGGTGCCGACCAACTTGCGGTCATGGTGAATGAGTTCGTGTCCCGGAAGTCCATTAAAGATATCCACACGGAAGTGCTGGCGCCACTCCGGACCCCACTCTGGCTTGTAGAACCGCTTGATAATCAGGACCATCGAGTAGATGTGATTGGGAATGCTGTTCAGCCACGAGTTGAACTCGTCCGTGTAGCGAGAGGATGGAGTCAGCAGCTTGATTACACTGCCGAGTGATCTGGCGCTGCTGAGAATGGGACGGCTTGGCCTGTCCCGATACACCTTGCGCAGAGGGGAGTCTTTCGGCCAACGATCGGAGTAGTCGCGATCAAAAATCGCTTGCACCGCATCGAAATCTCCCGCCACGTCAGAGACGAATACCGATCCGTACAACATGTAGTCCCGCAGGGACTTGCTGATCTCGCTCTTGCCGCCTCCACTGACCGTGCAGGGCTTGTGACAGGACACCCACTGGGGCACGGTGCCCCGCAGCCGCCAGGTTGGCGCGGCAGGGTGCTTTTCCATCCGAATGCGATACCCGGACGGCTCCATGTATATCTTGCCAGGCCTCAGCGGTAGGGAGCACTCGCGGCCGGCCTTGATCCAACGCACGTCCTGCGTGCGGACACTGACCTCGGCCCCCTCAGGAATGAAGTACAGGTCCGGGTGCGTCCTGTCCCGCCCGAAGCCGTCCGGATGCAGCTCGATGGAGCGCGGGTAGCGTTGGGCCGCCTCGTCCAGCGTCATCGAGCCATACTTGCTGGAATGAGCGTACGTTGACTCGCCAAGATTGTAGCTGGCGAAGGCGATCGCGCCGCCAGCATGTTCCTCCTCGACATTGCCCAGCAGGTTTGCGGCGTAGCTGAGCTGTGTCTTGACCTCCTTCTTGCAATAGCCGTAATAGTTGTCGGAGATCAGGGTCACGATCACCCCTTCACTCGTGCGGCAGGTGACCTTGAACGGACTGCCTCCGTTGTAGATCTCCTCCTCCGCTTCCCAGCACATGCAGTCGAGCCTCTGGCGCTCGGTCGCGTCACGGACATGAGGCAAGCCGACCTGCTTCTTCGTGACCGACTCCAGGTGTGGTGCGAGAATCACGGCTCCCGTATGGCCGCTCCAGCCATCCACGTCGAGACCGGCATCATTGTCAGGCAGGAAGGGGTCGCCCGCATTGCCGAAAATCGACTCGACGAAGTCCAGGTTGCTCACCAAGCCGCCCGGCGCGAAGAAGCGCGTCTCCATACGCAGCGCGGGGGAGAAGCCCGCGACCTCGGGCGCAACCAGCGGTCGCAGCAACAGTGAGACGAAGCCCCCGGCCCCCTGGTCGAAGGGTAAGGCCAGCGCGCCGACGGGTGGATCAAGGGCCAGCCTGAGGAGCGCTGCGAAAGTGCGCTTCGGCACCGCTTTCTTGTCTGCCGGTATCGGTAGGCCGCCTTCGGCGATGTGGACAGTGTCTTGGGATGTGCGCCGATCAGTGCGGGGATTGTGCAGCACTCCATTGGCAACCCGATAGGAACTTACATACTCGGACCGGAACGAGTTCCCGTTCTCCGGAAACGACAGCTCGCGCGCCATCCCGTGGCGGTCCAATACAAGGGTCCGGCCCGGAAGCCAGCGTCGGCCGCTGTCGTCCACGTCGGCCAGATGTAGATCAAGGAAACTCTCGATGCGCTGGTCCGCCCCGCAACGGTGGTCGAGCAGCAGTCGAGCCCGCTCCCGGTAGCTTGCCAGCAGGCTGGCAGCGGCCCCGGTAGCCCCTGCATCATCCGAAGTAAGTCCGTCCGCCGCAAGCCGCAGCCTCACGTAGGCGCGGAGTTCGTCTCGCATCCGTCGCTGATCCTGCGCAGAAAGACCCGGCGCGTAGCCGAAGGTTCGCTGCAAATCCATGCCTCACCCCCTGTATCGTGCGGCTCTTCACCTGGTTGGCTGACCGCGGCCCGCTCATCGTGGCCAAGTCCGCTGATGCCCCGTTGCACGACTTGACTCACACCCAGGCGAGTCATAGGGCGTTATGCCAAGCCGGCCCGCCGACTCGACGAACCAAGATGGGGACGGAGTTGCCTGCTCGAGAGGAAGGCCGACGCGGCTTTCCCCCTCACCACGCCCCACCTCCAGTGTATCTCGACCAAGTTCCCGCCGGCGTCAACCGCCCTGCTGACGATAGGTCCTCCCACCCTCAACCTGGATTTCTTTGCAGTTGACATCCGGGGGGGGCAGCCGCTGAGGCCGCCCTGCAGTGTGCCGGAAGAGCGTGAGGGCGGACCCGGCCCCCCAAGGTGCAGGGCGTTCCCACGCTGAGATCTGCTAGTTTCTTGTCGATACGGCTGCTTCGATTTGCGGGGAGCACTGGCTTTTCGGGGCCGATTCTGGTAGGTATGAGACATGCCTTCGCAGGCCTCTCCCCTGTTCGAGACGACCCCGCCCGGCTTCCGCCTGGACGACGTGGTCATCCGCCTGGCGCGGCCCGAGGAACGGACGCGCTGGGACGAGCTGGTCGATTGCCATCCTTACCTGGGGGTAACTACCCAGGTTCTCGGCCTGAGTTCGCATTTTTAGCAGGGCTTGTGTTGTGACCTGCGCATCGTGCGGCGCGTGGCGGAGACCGGCTGCCGTCGCAGGCCGTCTACTGCCCGCTGGGCGGGAGGCTCGGGGCTAGGCCCACCCGCTTCAGCAGGGCCGCCGGCCCCTCGATCAGGGTCTCGATCGGCTTCAGCCCCTGCTTGCGCGCCGTCGACAGCACACTGCGCAGCGTGACGAACTCCCGCGCCCCTTGCAGCGAACGGAACCCTCCCGAGATCTTCATCAGCAGCTTCATCATGCGCAAGTCCCGCTCCCCCAAGTTGTTCGTGAACGGCACACTCAAATCGAACAGGAAATGCAACACCCAGGCGCGTCTCCGTTCCAGCCGCAAGGCCAGATTATGGCCGGGCCGACGTTTCGGGCGGCCCCGCCGGCCGGTCGGCAACGGCGGCAGCCCGCTGTGATAGTCCAGGGCCTCCTGCACCAACTCGTCGTAGCGGCTCTCCATCCGCTTCAACATCTGGGGCGCCACCACCCCGCCCCGTTTGCGGGCCCGCTCCGCCACCCGCCTGGCCGCCCGCAGAAAACGCTGCATCCGCCCAGCCCAGGCTTCCCCGTCGATCTTCACCAAGGCCTCTAACTCGCGCAAATGATGGGCGTTGCACAGTGCGTGCAGCACATCCGGCACTTGGAAGTAGGGAGCCCAGTGATCGTGCACCAAGATCCCTCGCAGCCCCGCCAACACCCCGCCCCGCTTCTCACTGATGCGGTAGTAGGTCAGCAGCTGATTGCTCAGTACATGCAGCCACTGTCCCCGTCCCGCCACCCGGAAACCGGTCTCGTCGAGGTGCTTCACCCCGGGGCAACCGATGAGGTGCTCCCGGATCCGCTCGACGAAGGGCTCCCAGGCCTCGGCCGCCCGGCGGCGCAGGTTGTTCAGGGTGCCGGGGCACAGGCTCACACCGCACAGGTCCCGCAGGATCTGGGTCAGCCGCTCCTCGGGCACGAAGTGAGCGTTCTGCAAGTAGATCGCCGTGGCCGCCAGGCGCGGCCCGTACTGCACCGGGGCCGTCACGTCCTCCGGAAAGGCGGCCTGGGTTGAGAGCCCGCAGCGCCGGCAGCGACAGGCCAACGCTCGATGCTCGGTCACTTCCGGCTTGGGTTCCGGGAGATCAAAGACCTGCCGCCGCTTCGCCTCCCCGTCCACATCCGCCCGCCTCAGGGCCTTGCCGCACCGGCCGCAGGCTTGCGGAAAGTGCTCCTGAATCCGGTCCGGGTTGTCCGTCTGGCGCAGCGTCGTGCCCCGGTGCCCTTTCTGACCCCCGCTGCGCCGGCCGGTGCGCCGCCGCTGGCTGCGGGTCCGCTGGCTGGCCGGCGGTTTCGCCAGCCCATCGCTCGACGGGGGTTTCCCGCTGTTGCTGCTGTTCAGGCCCAAGCTCCGCCGCGACTGCTGCCCTTCCTCCTGCGCGGCCTCCAACTGCTGCATCAACTGCTTTCGCTCAGCCTGCCACTGGCCTTCTTTCGCTTGCCACTGCTTTCGCTCAGCCTGCCACTGGCCTTCTTTCGCTTGCCACTGCTTTCGCTCGGCTTGCCACTGGCCTTCTTTCGCCTGCCACTGGGAGTTCTCCGCCTGCAAGCGGGTGACTTCGGCTTGCAACTGACCGAGCTTGGCCTGCAGACGAGTCCTCTCCGCCTGCCAGTGCAGCAGACGGGACTTGCCCTTGGTGCGCTGCCCCTGCATGTCCCGGCTTCGGCTCCGGCTTGGCCTGAGGCTGCGGCTGGCTCGCTACGGCCTCGACTTCCGGAAAGGACTTCATCCTACGCCTTCTCCGCCCATAAGTCAAGCGCCCCTCCCCCCGCTGATCCTTCTCCGGGACCCAAAGTACCTGGGCAGTTACACCTGGGGTTCAATCGCTTCGCCGGTCGCGGGCTGCGGCATATCTTCGCGTGGCGCGGCCAGTGGATCGGGCTGGCCGGCTGGCAGTCGGGCGCTTTCCAGTGCCGCCCGCGGGACCGCTGGGTGGGCTGGAAGGCCCCGATCCAGTTCCAACGGCTGCACGTGGTGACCAACAACACGCGGTTCCTGCTGCTGGGGGAGGAGGGCACGTTCCCGGGGTTGAGGGCCCATTGAATCGTGAAATGCAACATCGAGCAGCGATGGATCCGGTGCTCACCGAACAGTGAAGAGTCGTTGGGCCGATGCGGCACCGCTGTCCCGAGAATGGGCAGAGCAATGGCCCCGGGGGTCATGGCCAGGCCTGAACGAAGGCCGCCAGCATGGCCCCTGCCGGCCTGAATCCAGCAACTTGCGCGCCCGTCACAGTTGAATCGGCGGATGATCGTCCGTAGCGTCTCCAGCAGTCTGTTGACAGTTAGCTGCGGTCATCAGGCTCCAACCCACGGCGAAATCCAGATTCATCCGTCGCCTGACCTTCCCAACGCATCTTGCTGCGCAGGACGTCGAAGTAACGCACACTCTTTGTCTGGATGATGTCGACGGTGTGACTGGCCTTCGAAGCACAAATGGCGTCCCCTGCCATCAGGCGGCGACCGACCTGCCCGTCGACACTCAGGTAGTTCTCCTCACCACCCGCCGAAACGCGAATCTCCACGCGAACGTCAGCCGACAGGACAACGCTGCGATTCGAGAGGGTGTGGGGACAAATCGGCGTCAAGCTGATTGCGGCCACGTCCGGTGCCATGACCGGTCCGCCCGCAGACAGCGAGTAGGCCGTGGAGCCGGTCGGTGTCGAAAGGATCAACCCGTCGGCCCGATAGCTGCAAACGTAATGTCCGGAGGCGAAAGCCTCCAGGTGCAGAAGGCGGGCAACCGGCCCGTTTGATACCACGATGTCGTTGAGGGCGAAGAACCGGTCAACCTCGGTGCCCTGCCTGATCAGCCGCGTCTCCAGCACCATGCGCGAATCCAGACAGAATTCCGCCCGGTACACCGACTCAAGGGCGGTCGACAACTCCTCCGGACCTGTCGTCATCATGAACCCGAGACCGCCCAGATTGACCGCGAGCAGGGGAATCTGCCGCACCCCCACGGCTCGCGCGGCGGAAAGCAGCGTACCGTCGCCGCCGAGCACGACGATCAGGTCGCATCCGCCCGGCAGTTCCCCCCTCGGGAACCCGTCCGTACGCTCCATGTAGTGGGCAGACGCAGTGTCCGCAGCCAGATCGATGCGCCGGCTCGAACACCAGTCCGCAAGAAGCCTCAGCAGGCTCGGAAGCTCGGCCCGGCCCGGCTTGCTGACAACGCCAATGCGACTGATCACGAATTCACCTCGCCGGTCTCGGCATGCCACCCCGTCCCGTAGAGGAGGAACTCCCGATTGCCGGAGGCCCCGGTTATCGGACTCTCCATCCACAGCACCGTTCCGAAGCCGAGATTCGTCATGGTGCCTTGAACCCTTGCGATCACCTCACGGTGACGCTCGACGTCCCTGACGATTCCCCCCTTGCCCACTTCACCCTTGCCCACCTCGAACTGGGGCTTGGCCAGCACGATTGCCTGTCCACCCGGCCGTAGCACCTGATCGAGTCGTGGGAGGATCTTGGTCACCGAGATGAAGCTCACATCGCACGTCACGAAATCAACGGTCTCGCCGATATCCTCGGCACGCAGATACCGGGCGTTGAGCCGTTCGTGGACAACCACCCGCGTGTCTTGGCGAAGTTCCCAGTGCAACTGCCCGTTTCCCACATCCACGGCGTGAACCCTACGAGCCCCGTGCTGGAGCAGACAGTCCGTAAAACCTCCGGTCGACGCTCCGACATCCAGACAGACGGCACGATCAAGCACAATCCCGAAGTGTCGGACCGCAGCATCCAGCTTCCCGCCCGCACGGCTGACGAATCTCGGACGCTGGCGGCGCAGGCGCACGGCGGCGTTCGTAGCGACCTGTCGACCGGGCTTGTCCGCCTTCTGCTCGTCGACGAGCACTTCCCCGGCCAGAATCATGGCTTGCGCCTGGTGCCGGGATTCGACAAGGCCCCGCTCGACAAGCAATTGATCCACTCGTGTGCGGTTCAAGAGTCTCGTCTTCCGATTGTCTCACGAACACCCGGAGGAAAGGGCGGATAGCCGCACCCGGCACCCCGCTGTCGCGGCAAGCTGGGGACAGGCGAGGGTGGCTGGAGACGCGTTCGGCGGGGATCGGTCCCAGTTAGGGAAGGCATACCACGGATACCGCGATATTGCCGCCGAAGCAGCTGTCCACGTCCCGCCCGGTTTGTCGCTGTCGCTGGCTGTACTCACCCGCATACCGGTACTCGCCGTTCTCGCGCACATAGCGAAGCTCCAACGGGCTGGTGTCCACCCCGCACTCGACGATCTGCGGATCCGCGGGCCCCGGCGGAAGGCTGGGAAGGTTGACGTTCCAGAACACGCCGGGCCTCTGCGGCCTCGCAAGCAACCCCGGGAGGAGAGCCCGCACCCATCCCGCCGCCCGAGTCCAGTCATCGGCGCTTAGGACACGATCCCGGTAGTGCGACAGCGCGACCGCAGGCAGCCCATGCAGGGCGGCCTCCCGCACAGCTGCCACTGTCCCCGAATAGTACACGTCTGCCCCCAGATTCGCGCCGTGGTTGATCCCGGCGAGAACCCAGTCGAACCGCTCGCGAAGAACGTGCAGGGCGAGCCGCACACAATCCGCCGGGGGGGCATCGACGGCCAGTCTCCTGCCATCGATCCGGCGTACGGGGATCGATCGCGAGGTCGTCACCTGGTGGCTGCAGCCGGAAAACTCCCGGCGGGGGGCGACAACAACCGACTCCGCCCCTCCCGGCAGGGCGGCCTCCAGGGCCAGCAGGCCAGGCGCGTCAATGCCGTCGTCGTTGGTCAGCAAGAACCGGGGCAACCTACTTCCAAGCATGGACGCTTCCTTCTGGCGCAACAGCCCTGAGCCGCCAGGCCGGTCTAGTTCACCCTCTCCCTGACGAATTCCAGCGTTCGTCGCAAGCCCTCTTCGAGCGGTACGAGGGGCTCCCAGGAGAGCAGGCGCCTCGCCTTGGAGATGTCGGGCCGCCGCCGCTTCGGGTCGTCCTCGGGCAATGGCAGCCGCAGGATCCGGCACGGGCTGCCGGCCAGATTCGCCACGATCCGGGCCAGTTCGATAACCTTGGTCTCGGAATCCGAGCCCAGATTCACGGGTGTCGGCTCGTCGCTCGCCGCCAGTCGCACCAAACCGTCCACGATATCGGAGACGTAGCAAAAGCTACGGGTCTGGGATCCGTCGCCAAACACCGTCAGCGGCTGTCCCGTCACCGCCTGCTCCAGGAATGCGGGAAGCACGCGCCCGTCCCCCGGCTTCATCCTCGGACCGTAGGTGTTGAAGAGACGCGCGATCCGCGTGGCCACGCCGTATCTGCGGCGAAAGGCCGTGGTCAACGCCTCCGCGAACCGCTTTGACTCGTCGTAGACGGCTCTGGGACCGACCGGGTTCACGTGGCCCCAGTACGTCTCCGGTTGAGGATGGACCAACGGGTCGCCGTAGGTCTCGGAGGTCGAGACCTGAACGAACGGCGAGTCGCAGCGCCGGGCGATTTCCAGCAGATTTCGGGTGCCGGTCGCACCGGCCATCAGCGTCTCGACCGGAGCGGCAAGGTAGTCCTTGGGACTGGCAGGGGAGGCCAGGTTGAAGATCAGGTCGTACTCCCCCGGAAACTCGGTCATTTCACAGATGTCCCGATCGACGACACTGAAATCCGGACGGTTGCGCAGATGCTCGATGTTGGTGGCAGTCCCGGTGCTGAAGTTGTCGACGGCCTTCACCTCGCAGCCGTCGGCGAGCAAGCGGTCACAAACGTGCGAGCCGATGAAACCGGCTCCTCCTGCCACGAGAACCCTCAACTGGACCCGTCCCTGACCCCATCGTAGACCGCGCCCGCCAACCGGCACCACCGGACGGGCTGGCGCGGCCGGTGGTGCCGCAGCCATCCCTGCGCGGGAAGTGTCTGTACAATGGCGCCATGGAGCGCAGAGACGCCATCAAGTGGCTGACCGGTGCGGGCCTCGCAACCGTCCCGGCAGCGATTCCGCCAGCCGCTTCCGCCCAGATCCAGAGGGCGTCCCGGGGGCTGCCGGACCTGACCATTACCGAGGTCAAGTCGATCCTCACCGCACCACCGGGACTGCCCAGGACCGTCATCGTCAAGGTCGAGACCAGCGAGCCGGGACTCTACGGTTACGGATGCGCGACCTTCACCCAGCGCGCCAAAGCTGTCGTCACGGCGGTGGATGAGTTTCTTCGCCCGTTCCTGAAGGGCAAGAACCCCGACCATATCGAGGATATCTGGCAGACGATGTATGTCAGTTCCTACTGGAGAAACGGACCCGTCCTCTACAACGCGATGAGCGGAGTGGATCAGGCCCTCTGGGATATCAAGGGCAAGCGAGCCAACATGCCGGTCTACGCCTTGCTGGGCGGCAAGGCTCGCAACGGTGCCGACGTGTACCGGCATGCATCCGGCTCGAGCCTGGAGGAGGTGGAGGATTCCGCCCGGTCGTACCTGGAGGAGGGCGTTCGTCATATCCGGATCCAAATCGGACTCCCGGGCAACGCCAACTACGGAGCCCGAAGCGACAAGGGCAATCCGGGAGGATTCCTGGGGGCACCCTCCGGGGGACCTCACGACGAACGCATGTACGAACCCACCCCCTACCTGCTCAGCGTGCCGAAGCTGTTCGCGCACATGCGCGACAAGCTCGGCGAGCACATCGAACTCCTGCACGACGTGCACGAACGCATTACGAACGCCCAGGCCATGTGGCTGCTGAAACGCGTCGAGGAATACCGCCCGTTCTTCATCGAGGATCCGGTCGCGCCGGAGCAGGTCGGCTACTTCCGCCATATGCGGTCCCAGACGACGACTGCGATCGCAATGGGTGAGCTGTTCAATTCGCCGCACGAGTTCACCGGACTCATAGCGGATCGCCTGATCGACTTCATTCGGGTGCATATCTCGCAAATCGGCGGCCTCACTCCTGCTAGGAAACTTGCTGCGCTCTGCGAGTGGTTCGGTGTCAGAACCGCCTGGCATGGCCCGGGCGACACATCGCCGGTCGGTCATCTGGCGAATATCGCACTGGATGTGAGCTGCTACAACTTCGGCATCCAGGAAGGCCGCACCTGGCCCGACTCGGTACACGAGGTATTCCAGGGCTGTCCGCGATTGGAGAACGGATTCTTCTTCCCCAACGAGGCCCCGGGATGGGGACTTGAGATCGACGAGCGACTCGCTTCCCGCTACGACGTCGACGAGCGCTACGACACTCCGTTCGACTACCACTGGGGCACGACGCGGCGCCGGGACGGGTCAATCATCCGCCCCTGAAGGGGTGCACGGAAGACCATCCCGCGGCCGGCCTCCGAGTGCCGCGATGATGGCGTCCACGTCGTACACGCAGCCGGCCCAGGTGCCCCCACTGCAAGCCTGCAAAGCAGCCCAGAGCCGGGTGTCGTCAGGAATGCCGGGATGCGGCAAGAGGTCCGGACGGCTCGGACGCCTCGCCAATACTCGAGCACCCTCCGCAGCACCGAACGTGTCTGCATCGTGCCCGACCAGATCAACCGTACCGCGGAGTTTCCTGCAGTCGATTTCAACGCGGAGAACGTCGCCATGGAGGAGTTTGCCGATCGGGCCTCCGGCGAGCGCTTCCGGCCCCACATGGCCAATGCAGGCACCGGTCGAGACACCCGAGAAACGCGCGTCCGTAATCACCGCGATTTCCTTGCCGTACGAGATGTGCCTGAGGGCCGACGTGATCTGGTATATCTCTTCCATCCCCGACCCGAGCGGGCCGCAGCAAATCAGCGCCATGACGTCTCCAGGTCCGATGGCCCCGTCCTTGAGCGCCTTGATGGCATCGGCTTCGCGGGTGAAGACTCGCGCCCGTCCCTGCTTGCGATAGACCCCATCGGCATCGACGACCGACGGGTCAATCGCCGTGCTCTTCACGACCGAACCCTCCGGGGCGAGGTTTCCGCGGCAGAACGTGATCGTGCTGGTGATGCCCCGCCGATGAGCCGATTCAGGAGTATGGATCACCTCGTCGGGGTCGACACCGTCCGAACTGCGCAACAGGTCGCGAAATCTTCGCCGGCGCTCACTGGATTGCCACTCGTCGAGAACCTGCCCAAGCGGTGTCCCTGTCGCGGTGAGAGCTTCAAGGTCCAGCAGTTCCAGATCCCGGAGCCGCAGCATGACTTCGGGCACGCCCCCGGCGAGAAACACCCGTACGGTCGGGTGGCCCACGGGACCATTCGGAAGGACATCGACCAGGCGCACGACCCGGCCGTTCATGGCCTGCCAGTCATCGACCGTAGGACGGGACAACCCGGCGCAATAGGCCACGGCGGGCAGGTGCAGGAGGAGGTTCGTCGAGCCCCCGAACGCCGCATGCACCACCATGGCGTTCCGCAAGGCCCCCTCGGTCAGGATGTCGCGCACGGTCAGCCCGGCCACCCGCTGTGCTACAAGGGCCTCGGCGGACCTGCGCGCCGCGTGCTTCCACACGGGCTGCCCTGAGGGAGCGAGCGCCGAGTGCGGCAGGGCCAGCCCCAGCGCTTCCGCCACCACCTGGGCAGTCGCCGCCGTGCCCAGGAACTGGCATCCGCCGCCCGGAGATCCGCAGGCCTTGCAGCCGAATGTCCTGGCCTGATCGAGACTCAGTTCGCCATGGGCAAAGCGCGCTCCAATCGTCTGGACCTTGCCCGCATCCTCGCCGTCCGTGGACGGAAGCGTGACACCTCCGGGAACCAGTACGCACGGCAGGTCGTGCATGGAGGCCAATGCCATCATCATCGCCGGGAGGCCCTTGTCGCAGGTGGCCACTCCAAGCACTCCCCGGCGCGTAGGCAGGGAGCGGATCAATCGGCGAAGAACCATAGCGGCATCGTTCCGATACGGCAGTGAGTCCATCATGCCCGGGGTGCCCTGTGTCCGGCCGTCACAGGGGTCGCTGCAGAATCCGGCGAACGGAATCGATCCCCGGTCCCTGAGCTCGATGGCCGCCTCCCGCATGAGCAGGCCAACCTCGAAATGTCCGGTGTGATACCCGAGCGCCACCGGGGCCCCGTCCTCGCCTCGAATTCCGCCCTGCGTGCTGAGGATCAGGTACTCGTCGCGGCCGAGATGGTTGGGGTTCCAGCCCATACCCGCATCCTGGGTCCATCCGAATATGTCGCCACTGGGAAGGGTGCGGAGCATGAGTGGCGTCAGGGGCAACTGACCGGCCGGTCCTGGCGCCGCCGTCTGCAGTTCGTAGATCGAGGGATCGTCCCCGCCAAGAAAACTGTCCATGCGCTTCCAGTGTGGCCCATCCGTCGCAGGGAGGACATCCTCGGGCCCCGCGAGATCGCCCCCACATACTACCCTAGGAACAGTCTCGTGCCCAACCTCGCCCGCCTCCTCTCGATGCTCGTCGCCGGCACGGCTTGGGGGATGTCCCCGAACATCGTGCTGATCATGGTTGACGACTTGGGCCCCGAGTGGATTTCCAGCTACGGTGGCGAGGGTATCGAGACGCCCAACATCGATAAGCTGGCCGAGGGGGGAATGCTCTTTCGGAACGCATACTCCATGCCCCAATGCACGCCGACCCGGGTCACACTGCTCACCGGGCAATACCCCTTCCGGCACGGCTGGACCAATCACTGGGACGTACCGCGCTGGGGGGCGGGCTGCCACTTCGATCCGGTACACAACACCTCGTTCGCCCGTCTTCTCCGCGACGCCGGGTATGTGACAGCGGTCGCCGGCAAGTGGCAGATCAATGATTTTCGTGTCCAGCCCAGGGTCCTCGACCGGCACGGATTCGACGAGTGGTCGGTGTGGACCGGTGGAGAGGGTGGCAATCCCGTCAGCGACAAGCGGTACTGGTCCCCGTACGTCTTCACCAACCGGGAGGCCAGCAAGACCTACGATGGCAAGTTTGGACCGGACCTCTACAACCAGTTCCTGATCGACTTCGTCCGCCGGAACTCCGATCATCCGATGCTGCTCTACTACCCGATGGCCTTGACCCACGGACCGCTGGTAGCGACGCCTCACGAACCGTTCGCCACAACGTCCCTGGAGAAGCACAAAGCCATGGTTCGCTACACCGACTACCTCGTCGGCCAGCTCGTCAAGGCAATCGACGACGCCGGAGTCCGGGCGAACACGGTCATCGTCTTCACGACCGACAACGGGACGGCCCGCAGCATACGGGGTCGCCTCAACGGCCGCCTGGTGCGAGGCGGCAAGGCGCAGCTGACCGAGAACGGCCCCCGACAGCCGTTCATCGTGAACGCCCCCGGGCTGGTGCCAGCGGGCGTGGAGACAGACGAGCTGACAGATTTCTCGGACTTGTTGCCGACATTCTGCGAACTCGCCGGTGTGGAGCCACCAGCCGGCGTCCACATCGATGGAAAGTCCATCGCCCCGCTGCTGCTCGGCAAGTCGACCGACGGGCCGCGCGACTGGATCGCAGCAATGGGGTTCGGGCCGGCGAGGCTGGACGAGAATGGGGTGCGGGGAAGACTGGACTACGCTCCCAGGGTGATTCGCGACAAGCGGTACAAGATTCATGTCCACGGCGGTACGGTGCGGGAACTGTACGACCTGGCCAGGGACCCGGGGGAGACAAGCAACTTGCTTGCAAGCGACATTCCCGAACATGTCGAAGCACTGAGGAGACTGCGGGCCGCCAGCGAGACCATGCCCCCCAGAGATGCCCGTCCCCGCTACGACCCGCTTCCGCCCCAATCGTGGGATGTGTCGATCGAGGAGATGAACCGCAAGCGGTGACCGGCCGGAAGTGGAATCGCGGAGCGCTGCCTTGCGGCTGATGGCACTGGACTGGGGCCTGCGTCGCATCGGGGTCGCAGTGAGCGACGACTTGGGAATCGCGGTCCATGGACTGCCTACCCTGGTGCGAAGGAATATCCGGTCGGACCTGGACGCCCTGACGCGTCTCGTTCGTGAGCGCAACATCGAACTGGTGGTGGTGGGACAGCCCCTGCACATAGACGGAGCCCCGAGCCGCTCCTCGGACCAGGCGGCTCGATTCGGTCGTCGCCTGGCCAAGTCGGCCGGGGTCCGGGTCGAGATGCACGATGAAAGGCTGACGAGTTGGGAATCACGCCAGGGGTCCCGTTCGCGTCCCCGGAAGCCCGGCGAGATCGACCGCCGTGCTGCGGTGCTGCTGCTGGAGAGCTATCTTGCCGCATCTCAGGGGTAGGCATGCGGCTCTCGCCGTCGTCACGTTGCTCACCCATTGCGGCGGGGCGGATCCTCCCGGGAAACCGTTCGATGAACCGCGGATCGTGCAGATCGAGGGGGGCACCTCATCCCGCCAGATCGCCGAGCGGCTCGAATCCGTCGGCGTGATCGACTCGAAGTGGGGATTCCTCTGGGTCCGTGCCTGGAACCCGAACCGGACGCTCATGGCGGGCGAGTACCGGTTCGCGCACCGCATGCGGGCGGGCGAAGCCTTCGCAATGATCGCGGACGGCAAGGTGATGCTACATCCGATCACGGTTCCGGAAGGACTGAATCGACTGGAAATCGCCCGCCTGGTCGCCGCATCCGGCTTGGTGGACGGACAGGAGTTTCTCGGTCTCACAGCGGATCCGGAACCGGTGAAACACCTGTTTCCGAATGCGGAGACACTCGAGGGCTGCCTCTTCCCGGAGACATACAACCTTGCCAGAACGTCGGTAGCGAAAGACCTCGTGACAGCAATGATCACCAATTTTCTTGCAGCGTTGCACGAGGCGAGCAGCCGGAAGTCGGCGGACATCTCAGACTGGGACGCGCTCATCCTTGCCTCGATGATCGAGAAGGAAACCGGAGAAGCTGCGGAGCGTGGTCTGGTATCTTCCGTGTTCCACAACCGCATGAGGCGCGGCATGCTGATGCAGAGCGACCCGACCATCATCTACGGGCTGGTGCTGGAAGATCGATACCGTGGGCGGATCTTTCGATCCGACCTGTCAGACCCACACCCCTATAACACGTACATCCACGGAGGACTCCCGCCTGGGCCCGTTGCCAGCCCCGGATTGGCGTCATTGCAGGCTGCGTTTGCGCCCGAGGAGTCGGACTACCTGTACTTCGTTGCCAATACCGGGACCATAGCCGGCCACGTCTTCTCCAAGACACTCCGCGCTCATAACCGTGCCGTAGCCAAACTGCGGCGTTTCGAGCGGTCGCAACGCTGAGGGTTCGAACATCCTGTCCCCCAACTCAGCGGGCGATTGCGCCCAGTGACTCTCGCCCGGTCTGGGGTTCCGTCAGCCGGAGTCCCTGGCGTGGGCAGAATCGAGTTCAGATTGGGTATCGGCAACTCTCGTCGGGGCCCCCTCCCCAGCCTCGCGGCCGCGCCACGCCTCTCTCGGGCTTCCACATCGTGACTGATTCCCATGCGTTCTGCCGTCATTGCAATGCGGGGAAAACCCTACTTGCCGCCAGAACAATGTGACATTCGACACAGGTCCCGCCAGAAGCGCTCGCAAGGACGGAACCGAGCGGATAGGCAGGTGCTCGCCCGGAACGGAGCCACACTGGGGCTCTGGCTGAGCGAGATGAGTTAGGTGCCTGGTGGTGGGAACAGCAACCGGGGGATGGGCACTGGGCGGCTCGGGAACGGATCGTCCAGAACTTCCAGAAGGACTCGGCGGTGTGCCACGGGCACACACTGCCGGGATTCGCTCATAAAGCACACTGAGTTGGACGACAATCAATCAAGTTCCACCGCGGTGCCCTGCCGCCTCTCCATTCCTTCGGATCTGCGGGGGGCGGCTCACAGAAAGTCCACGGGATCCACATCCAATACCAGGGCCGATGCGGGCCATCGCTGTTGTTCCGCGAAGGCCCGCACCTTCGCCAGCAGTGCGGGAACTGCCGCCCGGCGCGCTGACTTGATCAGGAACTGGAACCGATACTCGGTGCGCAGCTTGACCAGTGGGGCAGAGGCCGGGCCGATCAGGTACACGCCTTCCGGCACGGGTTGGAGGTGGTCTGCGAGTTCGCCTGTCCAGGCGGTGGCTACCGAGAGATCGGAACTGCGGACGGTTATCGAAACCATCGAGCTAAAAGGGGGATACCACAACTCCCGGCGAAAGAGCCTCTCCCGACGGTAGAACGCATCGTAGTCCTGCCTGGCCGCCAGCTCGATGGCGTAGTGGTCCGGATTCATCGTCTGGAGCAGGACGTGGCCAGGTTTTTCACCCCGTCCGGCGCGACCAGCGACCTGGGTTAACAGCTGGAATGTCCGCTCGGCCGCGCGGAAATCGGGACGGCCCAGGCCAACGTCAGCATTCACAACGCAGACAAGAGTGACGTTGGGAATATCGTGCCCTTTGGCAATCATCTGGGTACCAACGAGCAGGTTCGACTCCCCCCGGCGGAAGCCACTCAAGATGGTCTCGTATCGATTCCGCCCCCTCACGGTATCGCGGTCGAGACGGGCGATCCTGGCTTCCGGGAAGTGGCGGGCGAGTTCATCTTCGACTTTCTCGGAACCGCTGCCCTGGAAGTCGAGAAAGTCGCGGTCACATGCCTCGCAGAGGCTCGGCACGGGTTCGGAATGGTCGCAGTAGTGACAGAGCAGGGACTGCTCACGCCTGTGAAAGGTCAGCGTTACCGAACAGTTCGGACACTCCACCCTGTGGCCGCATGCCCGGCAGACGACGTAGGTGGAGAAGCCGCGGCGGTTGAGCAGGATCATCCCCTGCTCGCCCTTGTCCAGACAGGTACGGACCGCCTTGATGAGCACGCGGGAGAAGAGGCGGCTATGCCCAGTCTCGGCGAACTCGACGCGCATATCCACCTTCTGCACCGGCGGCATCGGCCTTTCCCTGATCCGGGTCGGCATCGTGAGCAAGGTGTACTTGCCCTTTTCCGCGTTATACCTGCTCTCGACGCCGGGAGTCGCCGAGCCCAGGATGACTGGTGCGTTCGCCGCACGACCGCGAACAACGGCCACGTCACGTCCGTTATAGCGGGGCGGTTCTCCCTGCTTGTAGCTGCCATCGTGCTCCTCATCGACAATCAGGAGACCCAGATCGCAGACCGGCGCAAACACGGCGCTGCGAGTTCCAAGCACGACCCGGGCCGAGCCGGATCGGATCCGGCGCCATTGGTCGGCGCGCTGGGGATCGGTCAGTCCACTATGCAGAATCGCCACCTGATTGTCGAACCGTTCGAAGAACAGGGACGCAAGCACCGGGGTGAGAGCAATCTCCGGCACCAGGAGCAGCGCCGACCGACCGGCCTCAATCGTTTCCTCGATCGCCCTGAGGTAAACCTCGGTCTTGCCAGAGCCGGTCACGCCGTAGAGCAAGAAGGTCTCGAATCGAGGCTCACGAACCGCTGGCCGCAGCGCCCGCATCGCCTCCTCCTGCGACGGAGTCAACTCGGGCCGGGAGCCCTTTCCGGTGTGATTGCGGGCAACAAGCACCGCCTTCAGGCGCACGGCACCCTGTCGCGCCAGTGCCCGGGCGACCCGCACGGCATCCGGTCGAACCACCGACAGGGCCCGCAGATCATGGCGGCCGGGATTGCGCCGCAGGAAGTCAAGGAGCCAGCGCTGACCGGCATTCGGCTTCGCTGGAATCGTTGCGGGATCGCCGGCCTCGACAAGCAGCAAGGCTCCTCGCCCACGAGTGGGGTCGCGGTCCGCATCGACCCGCTCGACCCTCACCAAACCGCGTCGTCGCAGTGTCTGGAGTGCCTCGGCCCCTCCACTGTGCTTCTTCACCAGGTAGCCCAGGGTCAGGGGTTTGGCGCGAAGCGATTGCAGCACCTCAGACGCGGCACCCGCGACCACCACCATGCTCTCGATCTCGTCACGGCCTCGCGGTGTCAGTGAGACGACAGACTTCGTCCGCCTCTCCCCCTTGAGAGGCAGCATGGCCTTGAGCATCTCGCCGATCGGCGTGCAATAGTAGCGAGCCGCCCACCGTGCGAGCCCGAGCAGGTCCTCGCCGAGGACTGGCTCGACATCCAGCAATTCCTTGACCGGTCGTGAATGGAAGTCGGGCTTGTTCCGGTGTGTTCCAAGCACGACTCCGACTAGATCCCGGGTCCTGAACGGGACACGCACGCGGCATCCCGGCTGGACGCGACCGGCCTCGGACGGGGGAACTGCGTAGGTAAACCGCTTGTCGAGGGGCACCGGAAGCGCGACCTCGCAGTATTCGCGCGCGGCTCGATCAGTGGATTCTCCTTCCATCAATCGATGTGCGGTGCAACGAGGTCCGCCCAGATCGCGTAGCCGGCATCGTTGAGGTGCAGTCCGTCCTCAACGAACACCTCCGGGCGCGGCGTCCCATCCGGCCCCAGAATTCCTGTAGCGGTATCGACAAACTCGAGCAGGGGGTGCCCTTCAGTGATCGCCTTGATTCTCGCGTTCGCCTCCCGGGCTTCGGCAATCAGGTGCCAGCGCCGGATGCTGGGCTTGACTCCAAGAAACACAATCCTTGTCTTGGGCAGCACATTGTGAACAGCGGCAACGAGTTGCCGGAACTCGCCAACGACGGTGGCCGGGCTTTTCCCGCGACCTATGTCGTTGTCGCCTTCGTACAGGAACAGTGCCCTGGGCCTCAGTGGCAACACGATTCGATCCAGGTACCGCAATGCGTCCGCCATCTGAGACCCGCCAAAGCCGCGGTTAATCAGACCTTTGCCGGGAAACCACCGCTCCAGGTCCCAGCGCCGAAAACTTGAGCTGCCGAGAAACACGATTCCGCCCGTCGGTGGCGGGTTCGTTCGATCGCTGTTCTCGAAAGTTTGTATTGTCTTCTCCCAGCGGTCCGCATTCTGCTGGGCTGGTGCCAGCATGACGAGCACCACCATCGTCACAACCAGCACAACGACGACTCGGCAGGCGGTCAGCGACTGAACGGCCATATCGATACACTTACAGCATAGAAGGTTGAACCGCTAGCACGGCAAGACAAGCGGAGTGGGGCTGTCAAGGCGACCCTCCAGGAGGAGAGGGGGCGCTACACGAGGCCGGCGGCCGGATCTGGCCCGAATGGGCGGACGGACCCCAGGGGTGCTGGCGAGTCGATACCGGCCGCGAGAGATTGGGCGCGGACGACCGCATACTGGGTCCGGTAGCCAAGCACCTTGCGTGAGCGGTGGTTCAGCCGGTCGACCGCTGCCTGAAGCCGCTGCGGAGCGAGTTGCAGGACCTGCTCACGGTGATAGCCGGACGGACCGGGGTTGCGTCGGAGGTCCCAACAATCGGTGGATTCGTCGCGCTCGATCTGAGTGGCGACGTAACTGCCCAGGTACTTCCTTATGAGACGCAGAGGGTGGATGCCACAGAGAGGGGGGGGCTGGCGAACGTGTCGAAGACCGTGTGGGGAGTGCGTGCATCCGGTGTTGCACGACGGCGTGCAAGCGGGTTATCGGTGGTCCGGGGTCCCGCCAAAGACCGCGCCGAGGGTGGGCGCATCCAGTACGGCGTCCAGCCAGCGGTCGAGCTGCTCGAGGGTAGCAGCGGCGATGTGCGCCTGGATCTTGTCAGGCAGGGGGCCGAAGCGGCGCTTGAGTAGCCGGGCGAGTGTCTCGGACTTGCCGGCGGCCATTCCCCGCTTTTCGCCTCTAGCTTCCCCTCTAGCCTCGCCAATAGCTTCGCCCTGTTCAAGCCAGGCTTGGGCTGCAGTTCCCATCAGTGCCTCCACGGCTTCCGGCTCCTTGCCCACCCGCCTGAGCGCAGCTTCCAGGCGCTCCGGCGACAGGCTCAATTTCTCTGCTATGTACTGTAGCACGTACCGCCCCAATTCGCTATCGTCAATGCTGTTCGCCATCGTGTCGGCTTCCCTGTCGGTGACCTTCTTCTTGGCGAACACCAGGACCAGCGCGAGCAGCACGCCGGCCACGTCCGCCCGGCTCGAGAGGTTGTCCGGGGCCCTCTCGGGCAGGCGGTGGAGGATGTACGCTCCGAGGTTGCGGGCGAGGTGCTCGAGCCCCTCCGGGGAGTCGATCATCGCCGTGATCGAGAGGGGCACGTTCCAGGGCCCGCTGCCGTGGAAGAAGACCATGGGGATGATCAGCGACAGCCGCCCAGGCGGCCGCTCCCCGCTCTCGATCTCCGCGATCCAGAGCCGCAGGATGTAGCGCCACAGTTGCAGGGGGGTGCGGGCATCGGGCTGCGACTTGTGCTCGAGGAGCACGTAGATCCGGGCGGAGTCGCCGTCCTTCATCCGCACGCGGAAGATGGCATCGGCCTGGGTGGCCCGGCCTTCGCCGTCAATGGCGGTGCCCTCGATGTGCTCGGGCGGATAGTCGGGGTCGAGCCGTTTGGTGACCTCGGGCGGCAGGTAGTCGGAGAGCAGCACGGCAGCGCGTCCGGGATCGGCGACGAGCAGACGGAACAGGGAGTCGTGAGGCTTCGCGAGCGGGGGCATGGGGGTCTCTGGACAGATGCAGGCTACGCCGGTCGCCGACCCACCGGCGGAGACGGTGGCCGCGAGAGTGGACAGGGGCTCGCGGCCGGAACCTTCGGCCGGATCGCCTCCAGTCGGTTGGCGGCGGTCGGCTCCTTGCTGGCAACCTGCGGGTCGACGAAAAGGCGCAACACGATTCATCTTGCCAAAGGAGCCGCCTCCTTGTCCAGAGCAGGACTGGGGTCCGAGGGCCTTCCCCGGTGGAGCCTGGCCTGAGGGGCACGATCACACCGCCGCAGCGCTCGCTCGACGGTTCTGTCTGGCCGGTTTCCGGGCGAGATGGCGGGCCCTCTTGGACGGCGGCTTGGGGCCGGAGTCCTGGGGCAGGGGGTGAAGGGGTGACGCTTGGGCAAAGGGGCCATGGCGTCGGCCGAAGCCCGCTGTCCGGGCCCGGTGCGGATCGGAGCCGCACCCGGAGATTTCAGTAGCGATACGACTGGCGCAGGGCGGTTGCTCCGCCGCGCCGACAGGGATCCCGTCTCCTTGTGGGACGCCTTGTCTGGTGCAACCGGCAGCTTCTGCTCGGCCTGCCACCAGACGCTCTCGCCCTCGAGGTGCTCCCGACGGGACGCGCTCTCGGTGCACTCCCCCTGCAGGGAGCGGCCTCGGCTCCAGTGCGTACTGAACGCTGCGACTAGCTCCCCACGGCCTGGTGTTCCGAAAACACCCCCTGCTACGGCTGCTCCGTCAAGAGTGAAGTGCCGGTCCCCCTGCTGAACGTTGTCCGGGAGCCAAGGTACTTGGGCAGTTACCATATGACAAGGCTCGGAAAGAGATGCTCTGACCGTTCGCCAGACAGCACGATCTCGCCAACACGGGCATCGACTGGGCCTAGAGGGTGCACGCCCCTGTAGAATGGCTCCGGATTCGGAACCAGGTTTGGCACCGGTTCCCCAAGGAATTCATCGCACCTGTCATCTTCGTTGACGACGGCACCTACCAGCGGGTTTGGGCAACGGCCTTACTGAAACAGCACGAATGTTGATTGGCCTACTGCTCCCGGGGTCGCCAGCTACCCGACACCTTGGATCTCAATGGGTGTGCCGGTTGCACTGGGAAGCGCACCAGCGGGCCGTAGGCGGCCTGCGACAGCAGCCGGTCTCCGCAACGCGCCACATGGTGCGCCCATCAGAACTCGAGCCCTGCTAGAAGCGCAGTCTCGATCCGAGGACCTGGGCAGTTACGTGGCGACGGCGATGACCGAGAATCCCCGTTGGCACAAGATGCCAATCTGGCACCACTTGTCGCCTTGCACGTGGCGGAACGTCCGAGGCTTCGCTGTTTCTCCCATTGCGATAGGCCAAACCCTAGCCCCCTCCGCCCGCCGTTGCATTTCCTAGTTCAACCGGCATGGCTCCAACGCGGGCTTGCTCATCCATCACGGTGCCATAGCAAGGCACCGAAGCTGAGCCCCCTTGCCAATGAAAACAGATGAGTCTCAACCTGTTTATTATGAGTATTCTAGACTCTTGGGATGCTGGATTGAAGCTTCACACGCTTAGCCAACGTCATTGCGGCCAACGCCGTGCCCAGGACGGTGGCCTCACCAGTTCGCTCATTTCCCGCGATGCTGACCGGAACCGGCCTTGCAACGGCCCTGAACTATCCAGCGCCATTGCGGCGAACCCATGTCTTCGAATCCCCGCCTGTCGGCGGGAGCCGCACGGTTGGGACAATAGGGTCTACACTGGGGCGGCGGCATGGACTCGGGTTCGTCGAAGAGAATCTGGCTGACCTTGGGGGCGTCCCTAGCGATTTCCGGTGCGTTCGCACTGGTAGCATCCTTGCCCGAAGGTGGACTGCTCATGTGGACCGGCGTCGCGATGGTCGCTACGGGTTCGCTGGCCTTGCGCACTGGTCTCGTGAAGGCAGACGCTCCCGATGCTGCGGTGCGAGCCGAGGGGGCATCGCAGGCTTCTAGGAATGCTCGGGCCTCCGTCGAGGCCGAGCTGCTCACGCCGGTTCCCCGCAAGGTCGAGATGACCCCCCGAGGAAGACTCGTGGTTGCGGCGTGGATGCTCACCTTGGCCGCGTACGCCGCACTTGCCCAGAAGCACTTCTGCCTTCTGCCGCCGGACCAGCAGCAGGAGGTTCTCGATTCCGAGGGTTCCCGGTCGACAGCGACGGTTCACCTGGTCGAGTCGCGGAAACTCTCGGACAACCGCGAATTGCATTTCGTGGGATACAGTTTCAACACCGAGTCTGGCACTCCCGTCCGCATCAGCCGCAGTGTACCCCTGAGAATCCAGTCGGCATTCTTCGAAGGCATGAGAACGGAGGTTCTGTACTTCCCGGCAGGCCCGGAGTTGCATTACCTTCCCCAACTCACGTCGCCCGTCTCTGACCAGACCGTCTTTCTTGCAGGTGCCATTCTGCTTGTGGTCGCGGGTTTCGCGGAAGCGCAGCGTCGCCTTCACCGGCGTCTCGTTTCGCGAGGGGTCGCCGTCCCCGGGTTCGCAACGAGTGTCCGACGCAGCGGCGGACTGCGCGCGTTCCAGGTCAACTTTGAGGTCGCAGGCGAACGACACTCGATCAAGGCCAGGGAACGCAACCTGAGTCTCCAGAGCGGTCAGAGCGCCACCGTGGTGTATGACCCCGCAGCAGCTGGCCGTGCGGTCGTGTATCGGCTCGCCCTCTACCGGGCCAAGGCCCCGTCGGCCGCGTGAGACCGCCGCGGCAGCACACACTGCGGGGCTACTCCTCGTCGGCCATGCCGTAGAACTCCAGCGACACATCAACGAGTCCACGGCGGTCGTCCGTCTCCAGCCGCCAGGAAGTACGCCGGAGGTTCTCGAACATCGCGTCCGCCTTGATCCGTTCGAGAAAGTAGGCCGGGTACCGGACATCAAACGGGTCGCCAGCAGCCATTCCCCAACGCTCCCGGACAGCAGGTTCGGAAAGTATGTCCAGACCACTGATCAGCAGACGGGAAAATCGGTATTGCGTGCCCAGCGCGATCTGGATGTCGAGGTGAACCAGGCGCTCTTCGTGGTCGATGCGCTCGTCGAAGGTTGCCTGGGCTTTCATATAACCCTGCCGCTTCATTCCCTCGCTTATGGCGGCCATCGTCTCGTAGGCCGCCTTGATGTTCGCAACCAGACCGGAATCGATGCGATTCACCTTGCGCAGACTGTCATCGTCAATGGGCATCGGCTCCGGCCATGCAATCTCGCCGAACAGGTACACATCCCCTTGCCGAACCTGGACATCTACCAGCAGACCCTCCGAATCCGGGTCCGGCCTCGTCTGGCAAGGACAGAACGTCACGTCCATGTAACCCCTTTCCGTGTAGAGGGGTCTGGCGTTGTAATGCAGCAGCTCCCGTAAGCGGGCTTCCGAGTACGGCTCCCCGACAGCCGCTTGATTGAAGATACGCTGCAAGTCCATGTAATCGACGTCCCCTGCGTCATGGAACTTCGTAAACGCGATGTTTGAGGTCTGCCGCTCGGGTCCGACCACCATCTCGAATCTCCCCCCGCTGACAGGAACGATGTCGGCAACCACGTTCCCGGCCCCTCCCTGCTCCCGCCACCAAGCCTGCAGATTGCTGACCACGGTCCGGACCATCGGCCCCCCGCTGGGAACGAGGCCCAGAAACATGGGCAGCCGTTTCTGCAGCCACGCCTTGATCGTCTCCACCGGCGTGTCGAACCCCTCGAACCGTACCGGGAACAGATCGGCCACCTCTTGCACGCCGATCGTCAGCATGTATCCGTCACCAAAGGGCCCGAAACGGTAGCGCAGGCTCTCGAAGACCCCGGTCTCGTTGAGCTTTCGCAAGGCAAGGTCGAAATCCGCCTTGCGCGCGGGTTCGCCCAGTTGAAGACCGGTGACGGGAATCAGGTCTTCATCCGTGAACGTCGCGTTGCCCTCAAACTCGACACGCCGCAGGGGAAACGCATCTTCCGCCGTGGTGCCTCCTGCCGAGGCCAGCGCGAGGACCAGCAGCCGGGACAGCACGGCTCGGACGGGCTGGAACGATCTCATGCAAGGCCCCCTCTTGATCTGACAGGCCCCGAACATCCATCGTTACGAGTAGATTTCCTCGATCTCCCGGGCGTACTTCTCGTTGACCTGACGCCGGCGGACTTTCATTGTCGGAGTGAGCTCGCCACCGTCGATCGAGAACTCGGTCGGTATGAGCGCGATCTGCTTGATCCTCTCGTGGGGAGCCATATCCGAGCACAGGCTCTCGACTTCCGCCATGACTCGAGCCTGAACGTCGGGGTGTGCACAAACCCCGAGATTGTCGGAAACCTCGATTCCCTTCGTTCTGGCCCACGCCCCCAAGGCTGCGAAATCGGGAACGATCAGGGCGCTTGGGAAATTGCGCTGCTCGGCGATCACCACCGCAATCTCGATCAACCCACTGCTCTTGAGTCGGTTCTCGATCGGTGCCGGAGCGATATACTTGCCCCCCGAAGTCTTGAAGAGGTCCTTCTTGCGGTCCGTGATCGACAGATAGCCTTCCTCGTCGAGATTGCCGATGTCGCCGGTGTGCAGCCATTCGCCATCCATGACCTCCGCCGTCTGTTCGTCCATCTTGAAATACCCCTGCATAATATTCGGACCGCGCACGAGGATCTCTCCGTCCTCGGCAATGCGGACTTCGACGTTGGGAATGACCTTTCCGACGGTACCGAACTTGCAACACTCCTCCGTGTTGATGGAAATCAGGGGCGACGTCTCGGTGAGCCCGTAGCCTTCATAGATCGGAAGCCCCAGCGCGTGGAAGAACTCGGCCAGGTGCCGGGCGAGCGGGGCGGCACCGGATATGAACATGCGAATCCTGCCGCCCAGTCGCCCACGCAACTTCCTGAACACCAGCACTTCCGCCAGGCTGTGCTTCACAGCCAGGATGATTGGAATCGGCCGACCGGCGAACCGGTGGGGAGTGACGGCCATGCCAACACCGACCGCCCATTCGAAGATCTTCCGCCGGAGTGGCGGCGCGTCCGCCATTGCCGCCATCACCTTCCCGTACACCTTCTCGAAGAATCGCGGCACACCGACCGCCAAGGTCGGCTTCACCTCGTTCATGTTGAGCGGCACGGCCTCGATGGATTCTGCATACGCTACCGTGGCCCCCGCCTGGAAATAAACGTAGTCGGCGAGGCGCTCCGCGACATGGCAGAGGGGCAGGAAGGAGAGGGCCACGTCTTCCCTGGACACCACAAGGGTGGAATCCCTGATGTTGGTGGCGATGTTGCCGTGCGAGAGCATGACGCCCTTCGGGACTCCGGTTGTGCCCGAGGTGTAGATGATACTCGCGAGATCGCCGGGCCGCACCGATTCCAATGCCTCGTGGAACTGCGCCCGGCCGGTGCCGTCAGCCTCGGAATTGCCGATCAGGGTGTCGAGACGCGTGACGCCCTCACAGTCGACCGAGTCGAATACCACGACCAGCTCGAGCTTCGGCAACATGTCCCGGATCTCCAGAATCTTGTCCAACTGCTCCCGGGTGGAGCAGAAAATCGCCTTCGACTCCGAATGTTCGACCAGATAGCGGACCTGCTCAGCCGGGAGGGTCGGATAGATCGGAACGCTGACGATCCCCGCCGTCATCATCGCGAAGTCCGCAACAGCCCATTCCCAGCGATTCTCAGAAATCAGGGCACACCTGTCGCCACCCTTGATTCCGGCAGCACCGAGTGCCAGGTGCAGGTTCGTGACTCGGCGCTCCATCTCTTTCGAGGAGATTGGCCGATACGAGCCGTTCTCCTTTGTCAGCATCGCAGCCGACTTCCCGTGGCTGACGGCAATCTTGTATAACTTGGCGAGTGTCTCGTCCACCTGGTACCTCCAGAATGGGAATCTTAGCATGGGGCCTCGGATTTCACTTCCGGCCCGCTGCGCACGCTAGACTGACATCTGATAGGCCATGTCTGTCGATCCGGTGCACATGGAGTCAATCGATTGCCAAAATCTGGCGCAGATCTACGGCCTGACGATCCCACCCGACGAAATCCAGGGCTTGCAGCAAGTGCTGTTGCCGCTCGTCAAGGCCTGCCGAGCCTCATTCAGCGTCAGTCTTGGTCTCGTCGACCCCATCGGCACCTTCCGGCTCCAGGGTGTTCCTGACTGCGGATACGGCCGGATGGGTGAAGGAGGACCGCTGGACCATGCCGCCAACGAGGCGGTTCGTTTCACTCTGGATTGACGGCAAGCCCTCGAGCGGTCAACACGTTCCGTCCACAGTCCCGGCCGCAACCTCGGACGATTGCTGCGCTCACCGTGCGATCCGAACGATCGCCGCTGGGATTTCCCTTCGGCGCAAGCAGGCGCTTCCCGACATGGAACGGCACCCCCTTGCGTGGGGAGGTCTGAAGACCGTTCGCCCGAACGACACGATACCCGCCAGGGCCCCATCGCAACCTCGCCTCCCAGGCTCTCCGTATAGCCACAGGGATGGAGCGAGACTCGATACAGGCTTCTGCCGCGGAGTTGTCACTGCAGCCGCAAACTGAACCCGGCGTTGCCGGCGGCTGCCTCATCGACGCCCCCGAGCCTCCAGGTCGAAACGAGACCTGTCGCCAGTTCAACCTTGCGAACGACGTGGTTGTTGGTGTCGGCTACGTACAGACAGCCATCAGCGTAAGTCAGTCCGGCCGGCTCGTCGAACATTGACTCGTGCGCCGCTCCATCCCGCAAACCCGCCTCGCCGGTTCCCGCGAGAGTCGTCGATTGCAAGCTGTCCAGCGAAATCGCTTTGAGCTTGTTGTTGTACGTGTCGGCTACGTAGAGCGAGCCGTTCGCGAAGACAAGTCCGGTGGGATGCTGCAATCGCACGGCCTCGCCGACGCCATCCACGTCGCCGAATTCGAAGAGTCCGCGTCCGACGACCGTCCGGACGTGGCCACCGCGCGGATCCAGCGACACCGCGCGGACGGAACTCGTCTCGCTGTCCGCCACGAACAGGTGGCCGCCGTCGCCTGTCAGGCCGCTTGGCTGCGCAAGCGCCGCAGCCAGGAGCGGTCCATCAACGTGGTCCTCCCGTCCGCTACCGGCGTGGACGGCGATGTACCCGCCCTCCAGGTCGATCCCGAAGACTTGATGGCTTCCGGCCATGGCCACGAACAGTACGCCGTGCATGAACTGGAGGTCCCAGGGGGAATTCAGTCTTCGCCCGTGCAGCGGTGTCGGCCGACTCTCCCATTCCGTGTCCTGCTCACCGTCTCCGGCGACGGTCGAGACCGTCTGGCCCCGGAGGTCTACCGCCCGGACTGCATGATTCCCGGTGTCGGCGACATACAGGATGCCATTGGCGAGGGCCATTCCCTGCGGACGGGAGAACTGCGCAACACCGGTTCGGCCGTCCCGCAACCCGGGTTCGCCACTGCCGAAGACCTGGGAGACGCTGCCGTCACCGAGGGACGCCGCGATAATCCTGTGGTGGTTCGTGTCGGCCACGAACATCTCTCCCCGCCCCGCATCGGCCAGGACCTTTCCGGGAAACGACAGTCCGGTCGACCGACCCGTCCCGACCTCCGGACGGCATGGCAGAGAGTCCCGGCGAATCTCGCCAGACGCCTCGTAGTGGGCGATCATCTGGGCAATCACGCGGTCGAACAGCTCGAAGACACGCTCTCCGGAATGCGTGCCGAAGACCTTCCCGCGAGGGTCGATTAGCATGAAGCTGGGCCACGCGCGGACAGCGTACTCCTGCCAGACCCGCATCTCGCAATCGTTGACCACGGGATGCTGGATTCCGTACCGCTCGACGGCCTGGCGAACGTTCTCCGTGTCCTTCTCCGCTTCGAACTTCGCACTATGCACACCGATCACGACCAGTTCGCTCGCGTATTTCCGCTCCAGACGCTTCAGGTCCTCCAGGGCATGCATGCAGTTGATGCAGCAGAAGGTCCAGAAGTCCAGCAGGACAATCTTGCCGCGAAGGTCCCGGATCGCAAGCGGGCCTTCCGTGTTGAGCCAGTCGAGACCCGTCGGGAACTCGGGCGCATTCACCGTGCCAGGTTTGATGACTGCCCTTGGGCCAGGGTCCGCCAAATCCGCCATAGGCCCATCATGGCAAAGCCGGGGAACGCCTCCCGGGCTCGGCTTCCGCGCATCGCCGCCGATTGGCGGCACTGGTGCTGCTCGGGCTGACATTGGGGACCGCAGGCTCCAATCTGCGATCCTGCGAAGGTGTCTGAACTAGCCAAGAGAGTCTGCCTCTGGTCGGGCCCGCGCAACGTCTCGACGGCGCTGATGTATTCGTTCGCGCAACGCCGCGACACCGCGGTTTTCGACGAACCCTTGTATGCTCATTTCCTTCGGGTGTCGAAGGCCCCACATCCGATGCGTGCGGCCTGCCTGGCGGCGCAGGACCGCGACGGAGAGCGGGTCGTGCGCGATGTGATCCTGGGGACAGCCCCGGCCGATGTCCTGTTCTTCAAGCAGATGGCTCACCATCTTGTCGACCTGGACCTCTCGTTCATGCGACATACGCTCAACGTGTTTCTGACCCGCGACCCGGAGCAGATGCTGCCTTCACTGCAGAGCCGGATCGGCATGCCGACGCTCCGGGACACGGGGCTCGCCAGGCAATGCGAGCTGGTGGCGATGCTGGAAGAGTGGGGCCAGACGCCGGCGGTAATCGACTCGCGAGACCTCCTGCTGGACCCGGCCCGGACCCTGCAGGCACTGTGCGGGCATCTCGGAATCGGGTTTGAGCCCGCGATGCTCCGGTGGCCCGCAGGACCCAAGGACTTCGACGGCGCCTGGGCATCCCATTGGTACGCCAAGGTCCACAAGTCGAGGGGATTCCAGCCCTACAGGCCAAAGACGATGCCGTTCCCGCATCAGCTGGAACCGCTTCTGGAAACGTGCAGACCGTACTATGCGCAGCTCCAGGTACACTCGATCAGCTCCAGGCAAGTCGCTCCCGGGCCACAGTGAGAGACAGTGCCCTCGCTAAGTCTGGTCATTCCGGCCTACAACGAGGAGCGACGCCTGCCGGCGGCCTTCCGCGAAGTGGAAACGTTCAAGCGACACGCTTCCTGCGCGTGCGCGGAAGTGATCGTTGTCGACGACGGATCGACAGACGCCACCTCCGCCTGCGCCGAGCAGGCGCGGGCAGACCTCGAACGCTCAGGTACGGTGGTGAAGGTCGTTCGAAACCCGAGCAACTGCGGCAAGGGATTCAGCGTCCGTCGCGGGATGCTGGAAGCCACGGGTGACTGGATCCTCTTCTCGGACGCGGACCTCTCCACGCCACTGGGGGAGTTCGAGAAACTGTATTCCGCAGCCCTGCACGGCTGCCACGAGGTTGCAGTCGGCTCACGGGCTTTGGACCGGACGCTGATCGGAGAGCGGCAGCCCGTGTACAGGGAGCTCTCCGGGCGAATGTTCAACCTCTACGTGCGCGTGTTGCTTGGGCTCGATTTCGCCGACACCCAGTGCGGCTTCAAACTGTTCAGCCGGCAAGCAGGCCACGAGATCGCCAGGAGGCAGCGGATCGAAGGGTTCGGGTTCGATGTGGAACAGCTCCTGCTGGCGCACGAGCTCGGCTTCAGGGCCGTTGAAGTGCCCGTGCGTTGGAACAACGCCGACCGGTCCTCCGTTGCGGTCCGGGACGGCCTCAAGGCCTTTGCGGATGTGTGGGTCGTGTGGTGGAACAAGGACCGTGGCCGCTACTCGTGAGAAACCGTCACGACGCAAGGGCCCCTAGACCAGGTTGCCCGAATGGTCGATCCGTTCCGCATTGAGGTACGTCCGAAGGGCTTCAGGAACGACTATGCTCCCGTCGGCTTGCTGATAGTTCTCCACAATCGCAAGCCAGGTTCGCCCTATCGCCAGACCACTCCCGTTGAGCGTGTGCACGAACTCCGGCCGGCTCTTCCTGCCGGACATGCGCCGGAAGCGAATCCCGGCTCGCCGTGCCTGGAACGCCTCGAAGTTGCTGCAGGAAGAGATCTCCTTGAACTCGCCGAGGCCCGGCAACCAGACCTCGAGATCGTAGGTCTTGGCAGCGCTGAATCCCATGTCCCCGCTCGACAGAACCATCTTGCGGTAGGGTAGCCCCAATCGACGCAGGATGTCCTCTGCATCGGAAGTCAGGCGCTCGAGTTCGTCGTAGCTCGTTGCCGGATCGGCGATCTTCACGAGTTCGACTTTCTGGAACTGATGCTGACGGATCACACCTCGCACATCGCGACCATACGAGCCAGCTTCGCTGCGAAAACAGGGAGTGAACGCTGTCAGCGAGAGCGGGAGATTGTCGGCAGAAAGCGTCTCGCCCGCATACAGATTGGTCAGGGGAACCTCGGCGGTCGGCACCAACCAGTAGTCCGTACCCTCCAGCCGGAAGAGATCCTGGGCGAATTTCGGGAGCTGGCCCGTTCCGAACAGGCTCTTGGAGTTCGCGATGAACGGCGGAAGGATTTCACAGTAGCCGTGTTCGGAGGTATGCACGTCCAGCATGAAGTTCATCAGCGCACGTTCGAGTTTCGCTCCGGCGTTCCTGTAGACGGCGAACCGCGCTCCGGCCAGCTTGGTGGCTCGCTCGAAGTCGATGATTCCGAGATGCACCCCCAGGTCCCAGTGCGGCTTCGGGGGGAACGGGAATTCGGGCACCTGCCCCCAGCAGCCGACCTCCACGTTCGCTGCGTCTGCCTCCCCGGGCGGCACGCTGGCATGCGGGACGTTGGGAATCCGGCTGAGAACCGACTCCAGCGCCTCGTCCAGTGCGTTCACCTCCTGCTCGCGGTCGCGGATCTGGCGATGGACATCTCGGGACTCCTTGACAAGGTCAAGGGCGTCGTCGCCGGCCCGTCTCGCCGCGGCGACCAGGGCACTGAGCTCGTTGCGCTTCTGCTGGAGAACCTGGATCCCGGTAACGGCCGCGCGCCGCCTCAGGTCCGTGTCCACGAACTCGTCAAGAAGGGCAGGGTCCGCGCGACCACCGAGACGGCGTTTGATCGCGTCGAAATCTTGGCGCAGGGATCCGCGATCCAGCATCGGACGAATGAGAGCGCTCTCCTGCCGGGCAGTGTGGCTTGCGCAACGATCCGGGCCAACCGCAAGGTGCCCGGACACTGATTTCCACCGCAGGATTCCATTCAAGTATCGCACGTCCCGCATCCGCCCAAACTTGCTGTCTGTCCGGGAGTGGTGCGAGCGACCTGCTCGGCCTGGACCTGTCGCAGCCAGATCCCCGCGGGCCGCGCCCTCGGTCTGCATCCGACTGATAGCATGGGCAAATGCTCATGGATGAACATGTCAGGCGATTGAGCGTTCTCCCCCTGATTGCAGCCTTAGGCCTGTCGGCTGGATTGACGAGTGCGGCGCAGGCCGCCGAATGGCCGGGCCGAGAGCCTCTCGACCGGGCGATCAACGAAGCGATCCGGCAGCAACTCACGCCGGGGGCCGTGGCCTGGATCGAATCAAGGGGCCGGCGGCTGCACTTTGGCAGTTACGGGGCGCGAAGCCTCGAGCCGTCCAGGGAGGAAATGACGGCCGACACCATTTTCGACTGCGCCTCGCTCACGAAGGTGATGGCTACCGCACCGTCCGTGATGATCCTCGTCGAGGAAGGGAAACTCCGGCTGAACGACCGCATCCAGACCTATCTCCCCAACTTCAAGGATCCGAGCCGAATCACCGTGCTGCAGCTGCTAACGCACTACTCCGGGTTGCAGCCGACACTGGACCAAGAGGCGGACTGGAGCGGCTACGACACCGGCGTCGGGCTGGCCCAGCGGGAATCGCCAGTGGCCGAGCCCGGATCGAAGTTCATCTACAGCGATATCAACTACATCCTGCTCTCCGAGATCATCCGGCGGACAAGCGGGGTATCGGTTGGCGAGTTCGCCTCCACGAGGATCTTTCAACCCCTCGGAATGAACGACACGATGTTCCTCCCCCCGGAAGCGCTGCGGAAGCGAATCGCTCCGACGGAGCGTCTTGCGGACGGAACGGTCTTGCGCGGGGTCGTCCACGATCCCACGACCCGGAAGATGGGCGGTGTATCCGGACACGCCGGGCTCTTCTCCACCGCCTCGGACGTGGCCCGGTTCGCCCGCATGATGATGAACGGCGGCGAACTGGACGGGGTTCGCATCCTGAGCCCCCTGAGCGTTCTGCGCATGCGGACCCCGCAGAGTCCGGCGGGCGAGCAAGTGCGTGGGATCGGATGGGATATCGACACGACCTACTCGTCCCCCAGGGGAGACCTGTTCGGTACGGCGTCGTATGGTCACACCGGGTTCACGGGCCCTTCGGTCTGGATCGACCCGGCCAGTCACTCCTTCGTCGTTCTGATGACGAATCGCATACACCCGGCAGACGGCACGTCCGTGGTCCGGCTGCGGAGTTTCGTCGCCTCGGTGGTCGCGGCCAACCTGGATCCAGCCGCATCAGCCGCCGCCCCGGACAGTGCCCCGGCAACCGATCCCCCCGTCACCGCGACGGTGCGTACGGGGCTTGACGAGCTCGTTGGCGAGGGGTTCGCACGGCTTCGCGGCAAGAGAGTCGGCCTGCTCACCAACCACACCGGTATCGACTCCCTGGGCCGTCGGAACATCGACCTCATCGTTGAGGCTGGCGATCCGGTCCTGGCCAGAATCTTCGTGCCCGAGCACGGACTGGACGGTCTGCTCGACCAACCCGAAGTCGCTGACGGTACGGACGCCTCGACTGGCATTGCGGTTGTCAGCCTGTATCAATCCGACCGTCGCAGACCCTCGCTGGAGATGCTCCGAGACCTCGACGCGCTGGTGTTCGACATCCAGGACATCGGGGCGCGCTTCTATACGTACATCACCACGATGGGGTATGCCATGGAAGCTGCGGCGAAAGCCGGCATCGAGTTCTTCGTGCTGGACCGACCCAATCCGATCAATGGCGTCAGTGTGGAGGGACCCATGCTGGACGATGAGTTCCAGTCTTTCGTCGGCTACCACTCGCTCCCGGTCCGGCATGGCATGACCGTGGGCGAGCTAGCCGGCATGTTCAATGCGGAGCGGGGCATCGGCGTCAAGCTATCGGTCGTCCGGATGAAGGAGTGGCATCGGGAGTTGTGGTTTGACGAGACCGGTCTGCCATGGATCAATCCGTCACCGAACATCAGGACTCTCGACCAAGCCACGCTCTACCCGGGAATTGCCATGCTGGAGTCGATGAAAGACTACTCCGTAGGCAGGGGGACCGACACCCCGTTCCAATTCGTCGGTGCGGACTGGATTCGAGGCATCGAACTGGCAGAGGCAATTCGAAGGAATGAACTCCCCGGGGTCCGCACGTACGCGAGAAAGCTGCGTCCCCGAGACTCGGTCTTCGCGGGAACCGTGATTGAGGGCGTACAGTTCACCGTAAGCGACCGGACCGTCCTCAATTCGACGGAGCTTGGCCTAACCCTGGCGACAGAACTCGGGAGGCTCTACCCGGAGCGGGTGGATTTCGCCGTTGCAGGCAAACTGATCGGAAACCAGTCTGTCCTGCAACGGCTGATCCAAGGCACTAACGATGTGACCGGGATTCGACCGGACGAAGCCGTGGAGCGGTTCAAGACGAGACGACAACGATTCCTGCTGTATTGACGGCTGTCGAGCAGCAGCCAATTACCCGCTGTCGCTCCGACAGCGGGGCAGGAATCGTGACGTTGCGATTCCTACGTTCCCCGGATTTCGTCGATCCAGCCCGGGCGCCTTCCCCGCCGCTTTCCGCTGGCGAGGTTATCGATCGCGATGACAGCGGCATCGATATTACTCCGCCTCTGAACGTAGCGATCGAGCAGTTTCTGGGCCCCTCGGTCCGTTTCCGCTTCCAGCGCGGCGATCAGCTTGGATGCATTCTCGCGCTCTTCACGGAGTTCCTCGAGGATTTTTGCTATGCGTGCGTTATCCACTGTTTCCTTTCCTTTCGGCTCATAGGATTATCGAAGACGGTTCAAGCGATGTCTCGATGGGTCCCAATCAGAAGATTGAGGGTGACGAGTCCGAATTGCGAGTGATTGTCACTGCACTCTTATGAAATTAGCAGAGCTTCATTTTGATTGTCAAACTGCATGCGGCCGCCGACTGTCAGGGGCAGGATTCGGACAGGAACGGGATGGTCGGGTGGTTTGACGAACGGGTGCAGGTCGATCATGGAACCCGTCGGCCTGCAGGCAGCACAACACGGGTAACGACGGCGTTGCCCGCCGGTCGGCACGTTTACCAAGCAGACGGGAGAGATGGTCGCCCCAAGCAGCTGCACAGACCTTTCATCGGTGTACGTCGAATGGCCGCCAGGCATCCCCCGTCCAGGATGCGGCCCCCCTAATTCAACGCGCCAACACGCTACGAAGGCTGCCCTTCCGCAGGAAAGCAGGACCGCTATAGGAAACCGCCAACTGCACGTTTGGCGGGGTGGCGGCGGATGGGAGCCGGGCGGTGCCGCTCCCCGCATTGGCTGCTGACACGACAGCCGCTGGGCACGAGACAACTAAGCCACCCATGGTCGACGGTCGCGTTCCGTCCGACGAAGAACGGATGGAGTCACCGGGCCATTCGTTCGGGCGGCCACCACAGCCGTTCGACAAGTACGGTACCGGCAGGCCGTGAATCCCGACCGACTGGCCGAGGTTCTCGATACGGAACTCCGAGCGCCGGCGGCGGGGTGCCAGTCCTGTACAGCCCTATCCCTGCCATCTGCCAGCCGGCAAGGAGTCCGTCACTGATCGGACGTGCAGGTCGCGCTGTGGAAACGGGATTTCGATTCCATCCCGCCTAAACGCAGCAAACAACTCGAAATAGAGGTCGCTGGCGATCACCAGCGGCGTCGCCACCTGACGTGTCGTCCAGACCCGCAGCTCGAAGTCAAGCGAGCTGTCTCCGAAGCCCCTGAAGATCACGTCCGGCTCCGGTCGATCGAGGACATCAGGATGAGCCCGTGCCACGCCGAGGAGGGTTCCCTTCACGCGCTCGGGATCGCTGGAGTACGAGACGCCCAGCGGGATATTGATCCGGACATTCCTGTCGTTCACGGTGATGTTGGTCACGTTTCGTTCAATGAACTCGGAATTCGGCACGATGATCACGACATTGTCGTTCGTGCGGACCCAGGTCGCCCGCGAACCGATCGTCATGATGTCTCCCTGCAACGTGCCGACCTCCACACGGTCACCAACCTTGACCGGTTGCTCGAATAGCAGGATCAGGCCGGAAGCGAAATTCTTGGCAATGGTCTGGAATCCCAGTCCCAATCCGATTCCCAGCGCACCGCTGAATACCGTGAGGCTCCCCAGACCCAGGCCAAGCGCATGAACGGCGGTCAGCGAACCGAACACGAAGATCGAGTAGGCGAAGATGCGCTGCAGCGCGAATTTCCGGCCTTCGTCCAACTCGGTTCGGTCAAGGAACCGTCCCCTGAACATCTTGCCCGCGAGCCGGGATGCAAACCAGAGAGCGACCAGGAGGGCGGCCCCCTGGAAGAGGAGCAGCAAGGTCGAACCATAGCTCATTCCGGCCACGAACGGCTCTCCCCAGACTCTTTGGAAGAACTCCGCGACCATTTCGAGAAACGGTAAATTGGGCGGCTCTGCCATCAGCAGCGCGATTGCGAGAACCGCCAAGACTGCAACCGTGCCCAGCCAATAGCAGAGTGATCTAAGTGGGGTCATGAGCCTCCTTGCTTTCGGTAGTTGCTTCATGGATGTATGATGCTCGATGCTGGGGGCAGAAGCCAGCAATGGTTACAGGAACTTGTCCCATCCTGAA
The DNA here is from genome assembly GCA_965205085.1 of Bryobacterales bacterium. GTDB lineage: Bacteria > Acidobacteriota > Terriglobia > Bryobacterales > UBA6623 > VXMF01. The sequence continues at coordinate 1,891,497 of OZ242039.1, forward strand.
TTCAGTCGTTGGTCGCGGCAGACTGCCAGCAACTGCCTGATGACAGACCAATTATAAGCTCTCCTCTTGACAACCCACAGGTCGACTGTCCGGCCGCGTCGCGTTCGTGATCAATCACCGGGGCCAACGATCCATCCATGCCCATTTCCACATCCGACCGCCACACCGCCACTTCCAAGACCCCGGTTGCTAACTCGAGTATTGGGTCGGACGGTTTCCTCAGGCAGACTTGATTCGGCGATGCCTGCAGCCAACTCGGATCGGGCTATTCCAAGACCCTTGTATTGTCCCACGCCGGGCTCGTCAGTGGGTGTCTATAACGTTACAACGTTATCCGTTTCCAACTCTGCGCATTCGGGAAATCGGGCAGCCCGAATCCTGCACTCTCGCGCGAACTCCATCCAGTATTCCACGAACCGGGGCGGGTCCAGGCAGTCGTGTTGACAACTCGGCAAGAGCTCTGAACCCGAGTTCCGATCGATTGAATCCCCTTCGCTACAATCATCGATGGAGCCCGCCTCCGGGTTGCCGGATCCAGGCAAGTCAGGATGGCATCGGCTGCAACCATGGCCACCGGCATGGCACCGACCCCGGGGATACGGGCGGGGGCAAGTCCAGCGGCGGTGCATTCGAAAACAACCGCAAGCGCTGAGCAAGGCATGTTCCGGTCATCGCATGCCCTACCTGACCCCTGCCGGTACCACGCTGTCGTCTGCGGGTGGTCGCCAGCCTTCGACGGCTCCGACTCGCCTTCACGTGCTTCCTGGCCGAGTCGAGGGGCGGAAATCGGTCCGACTCGCTAGCAGTGTCCGAACAGCATGCCAAGACAAGGTCGCAGCGTGACCAGAAGATCTCGCATCACCGGCCGGTTGCCACAAACGCCCCCGAGTTTCACCTCCTGCCAGCGCCGTTCATGAGCTCGTCCGGTCTCGATGTGCCGGGCAAGACTGTCCACCGGACGCGACTCCTCGACAGGTCCCGGCAGGCCCTTGGAACGTTCCACCCGTCCGTATTCCACCGGAACCTGTACGCTCCAATGGTCGTCCTCACCTTGAACCGACCGGCTCCTGGCCCCGTGCGTTACCGGGCAACCCAGACTCATCGAACCACATCGAATATGGCAAGACCCGAACTGCCTGGCACTGCATGGTACGGTGACATGAAGCGACCATAGGACCTGTCCTGTGTGCCGTTCGCCGTTGCACGATCCGGTCGCCGGGCGGCCCCGTTGCGAGAAGCGGCCCTGATCTCGCTGGGGCCAAGGCACCAAGTGTTGCGAAGTGCATGCCCACAGCCCACACAGAGGAGTTCCGGATGCAGGGGATCTGACCATTGGCGGGCTGGGCGAACATCCCGTCGACACCGGTCTTCGGTGTCGCCGATACCAGAGCAGCCGGGGCCGGCACTTGCGACGGGCCGCATCGGATCCACCACGCAGCACAACATCTGCTGGCAAGAACATGGAGCAGGTTAGGTTGCGCCCGCCATATCTCGGGTCCTTGATGTCCTCCCGTGGGGCCTTCCCCAACGAGGGCCGGCCCCGATGCTGAGAGGTGCGCGTATTCCCGGCGCTCGAGGATGTTGCCAACCTGACGTTCTGAACCGAACATCGGGAACCTTGGTGCAGTGGCGTGCATGGCCCTTGCACTCGCGGACGCCTCGAAGGAGTGGATTCCCGCAAAGCTCGGCGGCGATGCCGGCCCGATCCACTCCGGTGTAAGCGTCGTGCACGAAGATGAAAAATCCACGGGAAAGTCCGGAATGGCGAACCGCATCGGCAGGCTCTGCAACAGGCTCGTCGAATGGTATGCGCGGGATTCGACTCATGCACTCCGAGGGTTGCGGCACCGCGCGCGGAAGTGGCGAGAGGAGGTCGCTCTCAGAGTGTCGGACCGGATCGAGCAATGGTGGTCGCAACACAATTCGGGCGGTTTTTCCAGTCAAGGGCAAGGACAGCACCCGGGTGGCGACGCGGAATCGCGTTGGAACAACGCAGCACAGGTGCTCCTGTCCGCTTGGCAGTCAACCTTGGCTCGACGCTCGTCGGGCCGCCGGGCCGACCGGGTGGCGGGCTGGGTCGGCCGCGGGGCATCCACTGACGACATCGTAGCCGGCCTCAGCGTCGCGCTGCTCGTGATCCCGCAGAGCATGGCGTATGCCGAGCTGGCGGGCCTATCGAGCATTCACGGTCTGTACGCCTCGGCTCTTCCCCTTGTCGCCGCGGGTCTATTCGCATCCTGTCCGTATCTGCAGAGCGGACCCGTTGCGCTCACGGCCCTGCTAACTCACGGTGCCCTCGTTACGATTGCCGCGCCGGGAACACGAAGATACGCCGGAGCCGCAGCAATCCTCGCGATCATCGTCGGCGCAACGAGACTGGCCATCTCGATCGTTCGGGCCGGCAAGGTGACCTACCTCATGTCGCACCCGGTCATCCGCGGGTTCACGTCGGGGGCAGCGGTCCTGATCCTTCTGTCGCAGTTCCCGTCCACGCTCGGGCTCTCGCCTGTCGGCGAGACCGGACTCGTGGGCAACACCATCCGAGCACTTTCCAATCCGTCGTCATGGAACATCCACTCGCTCGTGCTCGCCGCATTAACCATCTACATCACGCTGCACGGCCGCAAGATTCACCCGTTCTTTCCCGGTGCCCTGGTCGCGGTGGTCGGGGGCCTCGTGTTCTCGCTCGTGTCCGGCTACGAAGGGCCGGTCGTCGGGGACATTCCGGGGTCGTTGCCGCCGTTCAGGCTTGCGTTGCCCTGGAGTCTGCTTCCGACGCTGATCGTCCCCGGTGTGGTGATCGCACTCGTAGGTTTCGCCGAAACCGCCGTGATCGCCCGAGGCTACGCGACCCAGGACCGTGCGAGTTGGAGCCCCGACCGCGAGTTTCTGGCGCAGGGGGCTGCCAACGTGATCTCCGGCATCTGCGGAGGGATGCCCACGGACGGCTCGCTCTCGCGCAGCAGCCTGAACCATCTTTCGGGTGCGACGAGCCGCTGGTCAGGGGTCATCACCGGCCTGGCGGTGCTGCTGTTCCTTCCGTTTTCCGGGGTTCTGTCCGCGCTACCCAAGGCGGTCCTCGCCGGGATCGTGATCGCGGCTGTGGTCGGCCTTGTCCGGCCGCAGGTCTTCCTGAACATCTGGAGAATCTCCAATGTCCAGGGGGTCGTGCTCTGGCTTACCTTCGCGCTCTGCATTCTCTTGGCTCCACGCATCGAGCAAGCCTTGCTGCTCGGAGTCCTGCTCTCGCTCGCCATTCACGTCTGGCGGGAGCGGCGGGCCGGGTTTCACGGCTGGACCGAAGGCGAGATTCTCCACCTGGAGGTATCGGGCATCCTGTGGTTCGCCTCGGCTCCAAGACTGGAGGAAGCGCTGATGCAACGGCTCGCCGACGCCAAGGGGATTTCAGAGATCATCCTTCACCTGGAGGGACTGGGACGGATCGACTTCACGGGCGCGCTGGTCCTGAAGCGGGTCGTGGACGAGACGCGGTCTCTGGGCATCAAGTCATCGCTGGACCGCGTACCGGACCATGCACGGGAACTGATCGACAACATCTTCGCGCTCCCGCCGGAGTCCAATCTGTAGGCGCAGTCAGTCCCCTCGCTGGCCGTGTCAATCGGGTGGGGGCCCAGCCTGCCGGAGATGCTCTTTGGTCAGCACAAGGCAAGCGGTTCATTCGCCCCGCCGGATGGTGTCGAACCCGAATTCCCGCAATCAGCCCCGGTCGGACGGGCGCATCTGGAGGACGATAGACCCGCTTCTTCGAGATTCTGAAGTTGGCTCCGAGGGGAGCCACGGAGGCTGTCCGGAAGGCGCGAAGGCGGACCCGGCGTCGGTCGCCCCGGCTGTTACCGGCCCGCGCCGGTTCAGCGTCCAAGCGCCCAACGCCATGGGGCCGATGTTCTCGCCTGTCAGGCCAACCTCCCAACAAACCGCGGGTCGCTGCTTCCGCCAGAGATCGAGGCCCGGGCCGCCAGCACAGCATCACAGCCAGACCTGTGGGCATCCTCGGCTTCACAACAGCGTCCAACAGGGCCGAGAGCAGCCGTCCGAACAGGGACTCGCCGCAGGGCCGCCTTGTTGCGCAGGGTGGCCGGACCGACCCGTTGGTCACGCGGGAAGGCTAGGGCATGTTGCAACCGGTGCCCGGTTAGCTTATACTCGCTCTGAAAAGGGGCATTTCGCACAGGCATCGTAGGCGAGAGCCTGCGGAGGTTCTGGGCTTGGTGTCACCGTCCCCCGATTGCACCATCCGTGGATGCACCCGGAGTTCAACTAGGAGTTGACTTGATGAGCCTCACAAATACGACTCGATTCGCCCTCGCAACATGCCTGCTCCTGATGGTTGTCGCAGTGGCCGTTCCGAACCCCCAGAAGAAGGAGTACAAGGACAGGGCCGAATACGACATCATCACGAAGGTGTACGCCGAGGCCGATCCGGCGAGGAAGCTCGCCTTGCTGGGCGAGTGGTCGGAGAAGTATCCCGAGACGGACTACCATCTGGAGCGGTCGCGATTCTACCTCGACTCCTATCAGAAGACGGGCAGCATGCCCGAAGCCATCGGGGCGGCCAAGGAGTTGCTGGGCAAGGTGCCCGGCGACTTCACGGCAAACTATGTGATTACGCTGTTCAGCCCGAACCTCGGCAAGGCGGATACCGCAACGACCGAGGACGCCATGATCGCTGCCAGGGAACTCCTGGATGCACTGCCGAAGCAGTTCGGCACGAAGCCGCAGAGTGTCGCCCAGGCCGATTGGGACAGTGCCAGAACACAGGCAGAAGCCGCCGCATACCAGACGATCGGCTGGTCGCAGATGCAAAGAAAGGAAAACCCGGCTGCCGAAGAGTCTTTCCGCCGGGTGCTGAAACTGGATCCGTCTCGCGGGCAGGTTTCGTATTGGCTGGGGCAAGTCGTGCTTGCCCAGAACGACGCTTCGAAGTACGACGTGGCATTCTCATCGCTGGCGCGCGCTGCCCTCTATGACGGACCAAACGCGATGACAGGCGAGGGCCGTGAGCAGGTTCTGGAGTACGTGCAAACCCTGCTCAAGAAGAACTACGGCGAGGAGAGCTTCGACGTCTACTGGCCGAAGTTCGAGAGCATGGCCAGAGCCGGCGCGCTGCCATCCGAGAGAATCGAACTGAAGTCATCGGAACAGTTGAAGTTCGAGGCCGAGCAAAAGGCACGGAAGGAAAACCCGCTGCTCTGGGTGTACAAGGATCTCAAGACGGCACTGACTGGTGCCCAAAGAGATGCGACGTGGGCCAAGCTGAATGGGGCCCTGACGCCCAAGTTGCGCATGTACGTCATCTCCGCGACCCCGCCGGAGCGGCCGGCGACGATCAACTTCAGCAGCGAGCCGGGCGGAGGCGTGGAGGTCGTCTTGAATCTGGAAAACCGTCGCCGCACGGGAGTGCGAGCCGGGACGATGCTGACGTTCGAGGGCGTGGCGGCGGGATTGACGAGGGAGCCGTTCCGCTTGACCTTGAACGACGGCAAGACAATCCCCTGATCTGAATCGAGCGCACCCCGTACGATGTCCACAAGGGGTTGGACACGAGAGTACAAGGGACTGGCATGCTAGTCTAAGTCTCGGGAACACGCGAGGAGCGGTACGCCCGCTATCGACCTAGCCATGACACGAGCAGCCTCACCCCAACTCGCAATTTCGGCAGTCGGCATTGCAATCGCACTGGCCCCGGCACTTCAGTCGCAGACCGTGACGCCATCGCCTGCACCCCAGACGATTGCGCTGTCGTACGCACCGGCCGACACGTCGCTCCATGAGATCAGGCAAACCTTCGAAACCGTGGTAACAGAGGGCGAGACGAGGGTTGTCGACCTGTGGGAGCGCGCCAGTCGACTGCTGGTGACATGCACGGACGAAGGCTACACCAATTCGGTCACGATCATGTCCCAGACGCTGTCCAGAAATGGAAATCCAGTGCCCAGCCCAGTGCACGCAGCCATGGCGGAGTTGGGCCTGACCCATACCTTGACGAAAGACGGGACACTGGTCAGCGTGGCCGGCTATGACCAGCTGCCCCGAAAGATGGCCGAGAAGTTTGCCGCACCCTTTGCGGCAACGATGGGCAACCTCCTGAACGTGGAGTCGCTCAGGCAGCGGGACGAACAGGATTATCAGCGGCTATACGCAGGAATCCTCGGGCAGGAGATGACGGTCGGAGCGGCCGTGGCCAAGGCGGAGAACCAGGATCTGCCGGAAGAGGGTCACGTGCCTCTCTACTCGGTCACGGTGGCCACCCGGGAGGGGACTGGCGACGACGCCTTGGTCAAGGTGACCAGTACCCTGAATTCAAACCCAACCACACTGGCCACGCAGTTCGACGGAATCGAATCCACGGCCCTGACCGCGATAGCCACCGAGGCGAAGCTGACTGGAGTGATTCCTGACAGTCTGGTGGCTGTTTCGGTAGCCGGGACAGACGAGACCGTCCTAGACCCTGCCGGTCTGCTGATCGGCACCCGAGCGACCCGACTGGCCTTCACGCTGACGCCGAAGGTCGCCGCAGGCGAGACACCGTCAGTGGTGACCATCACCCAGACGCGGACGTTCGAAGCGACTCGAGTCGAGAAGACAGTTCCCTCAGCGATTCCCGCAGGGTAGGTTCGCGACAGCTGGGCCTGGTCTTGGCTCGATAGAGGGTGAAGGCTGGGTGGAATGAAGCTGGCACTCGCTCAGGTCAACCCTACCGTTGGGGATCTGGCCGCCAATACCGAGCGCGTTGCGCGGTTCACCGAACAGGCGGCCCAAAGCGGCGCTGACCTGGTCATCTTCCCGGAGCTCGCGATCAGCGGATACCCACCGCTGGACCTGATCGAGACAGCAGGATTCACGGCAGCCAACGAAGCACAAATCGAGAGACTCGCGGCAGCCACCTCCGGTCTCGATGCAGCCATAGTGGTCGGCTACAGCGGGGCGGTCACCGAACCGGGCCGGGCGGCGAACTGTCTGGCCTGCATCCATCGGGGTCGGATCGTCCACCGCAGCAGGAAGCTCCTGCTGCCCACATACGACGTATTCGACGAGGCGCGCTACTTCGTGCCCGGCGAGCAGCCCGGCTTGTGGACCCTGGACGGAGTCCGGATCGGCTTCACGGTCTGTGAGGACGCATGGAACGACAAGCAGTTCTGGGATCGTTCCCGCTACGCTCGGAATCCAGTCGAAGAACTGGCCAGTCAGGGGGTCGACCTGCTGGTGAACATCTCCGCATCTCCGTACCATATGGGCAAGCCACGGCTCCGATTCGAAATGCTGAGGGCCACGGCCGCCAGGCACCAGGTTCCGGCCGTACTCGTCAATCAGGTGGGCGGCAACGATCAGCTGGTCTTTGACGGGTCGAGCTTCGCTGTGGACCGTCACGGCACAATCCGTGCGAGGGCGAGCTCCTTCGAAGAGGACCTCGTCATGTGGGAGCTGCACGGCACCGGCGAATTGCATGGGTCTGTCTGGGACTCGCCGCAGACCGACGATGTCAAGGCCGTTTATGACGCACTCGTCCTGGGAACCCGTGACTACGTGACGAAGTGTGGTTTCCGGCAGGCGATTGTCGGCCTAAGCGGAGGAATCGACTCGTCCCTCACGGCCGTTCTGGCTGCCGAGGCGCTGGGCCCGGAAAACGTGACCGGTGTCGCCATGCCAGGACCGTACTCGTCGCTGGGCAGCCTGGTCGACGCCGAACATACGGCCAGAGTCCTGGGGATCCGACTGGAGCGGATCGGGATCGGCCCTGTCTACGACGCATTCGAGAAACAGCTTGCTACTGTCTTCGATGGCCGGTCACCCGACGTCACGGAGGAGAACCTGCAGGCCAGACTGCGCGGGGTCACCCTCATGGCACTGTCGAACAAGTTCCGGGCCATGGTGCTCACCACCGGAAACAAGAGCGAACTGGCCGTGGGTTACTGCACAATCTACGGCGACATGTGTGGCGGCCTCGCCGTGATCAGTGACGTGCCCAAGACATTGGCCTACCAACTGGCCGCTGAGGCGAACCTGAGACACAGCGATTCGATCCCGGAGTCGGTGCTCACCAAGCCACCGTCCGCGGAGTTGCGGCCGGGCCAGAGGGACTCCGATTCCCTTCCCCCTTACGACGTTCTGGACCCGATCCTGCGCCTGTACGTGGAAGAGAACCTATCAGCCGGCGTGATCGCCGGCCGACTTGACACACCGGAGGACCTCGTCCGACGAATCGCCAGCCTGGTTGACCGGAACGAGTACAAGCGACAACAAGCCGCACCGGGACTTCGGGTGACGTCCAAGGCGTTCGGCATCGGACGCCGATTCCCGATCGCGCAGAAGTACGTTCGATAGGCTAGAGGTACGTGCCGAGTCTGCTTCAGGGGAGGACACGATCACAATGACGATCGCAAGACGGATCTTACGTACGGGCCTGCTGGCACTCTGCGCCATCGTAACTCTCGCCATAGCCGGGATCGCCTACATCTACTGGACGGGTGCCACGGTCGGGCTGAGAGGATCTGGCCGCGGGATCGTGGTCGAGTACGTTGACACGGAACGCCGCTGGCGGCGGATCGAAGAGCAGCAGCCAACTGCGACGGCGGCCGCTGCCCACCCGACGCGACAAGACTTCATCGGCACTGGGGCCACTGGCAAGCCGGAAGCGGAAACTCCTGGTCAACCTGGAACCGCCGGCAACTACTGGACGGACTACCGAGGACCGCGCCGGGACGGCTCCTACACAGAGATGCCCCTAGACCTGGCCTGGCCCCCTGAGGGTCCGCCGGAACTCTGGAGGCGGGCTATCGGGGGCGGCTACGCTTCAATGGTTGTAGCCGATGGGTTGGTCTATACCATTGAGCAGAGAAGAGATACGGAGACGGTGGCCGCATACCGGATCGAGAACGGCCAGCAGGCGTGGGAGTATTCCTGGAGGTCACGGTTCAGCGAATCCATGGGAGGGGACGGACCGCGGGCCACACCGACATGGTCGGACGGTCACCTGTACGCATTGGGTGCCAACGGAAGGCTGATCTGCCTTGCGGCTGACAGTGGAGAGTTGATCTGGGAACGCAACATTCTCGATGACGCAGACGCCTCCAACCTGACTTGGGGCATGGCCGGAGCTCCCCTTGTCGTGGATGACATGGTCATCGTGAATGCTGGGGGCGGGAATGGCCGGTCCGTGTTCGCGTACGATCAAGCGACGGGTGAAGTGCGGTGGTCGGCGCTGGACGACAAGGCGGGGTACGTCGCGCCCCAGGTCGCAACCTTGGCCGGACACCGGCAACTCTTGCTGATCACTGGCACTCGCGTGCTCGGAGCTTCTCTCGTGGACGGTTCGGAGCTCTGGAGCGTCGATTGGGAAACCAGCTATGACGCGAACTGCGCCCAGCCGCTGGTGGTCGATGAAGAGCACGTATTCGTCTCGTCCGGATACGGGCACGGAGCAACCCTGCTGAGGATTTCGATGTCCGATGCGAAATTCTCGGTCGACGAGGTATGGTTCAACCTCAACATGAAGAACAAGTTCAACCCCTCGGTTCTGGCGGACGGTGTCGTATACGGCCTGGACGAGGGCATTCTCGCAGCCGTTGATGTTCTGACCGGCGAACGGCTTTGGAAGCAGGGCCGTTACAGGTATGGCCAACTCCTCCACGCCAGCGGACATCTGATCGTCATTTCCGAAGATGGCGATCTGGCACTGGTCGAAGCGAGGCCAGACCAGTACCGAGAAATCGCCCGCTTCGAGTCAATTCCGGGCAAGACCTGGAACGTGCCTGCGATTGCGGGTGGAATCCTGATCGTCCGCAACCAGACCGAGATGGCGGCGTACGACCTGCGGTAGGCCGGAATACCGGCACTCTGATCCAGGTCGTCTGAGGGCATTGTCGCCACGCGTTGCTTACCGTTTCTTGCGAACCTGAAGCGCACACCATACCTACATCGAGCAGCAGACAGGCAGACAGGCTCTCGCCAAGCACTGCCGTCGCCAGAGTCTCACTCTTGGTGCCCACCGTACATCGATGGGCGGCGGAGAAGCAGAGTTCAAGGTTCAGTTGCCAGCAGGGCACGGTCGGGGTGGTGGGTCGGTCAATGCGACGCTCCGGGGGGAGGGGCTGTGGCCCCTCTCCCTGCTACCCCCTCCCCACCACCGACTTGCCACTCGCAACTCAAGGCTGCTACCCTACGGAAGTCCTCAGCAGACCAAGCGCGGTTACAGCACACTTGACCGTCCACCAAACCGTAGACTAGTCCAGTGTTGGAAGAGCTTCACATGGCGGTCATGGAGATCGGCAAGCTGATTGAGCTTCTGTCCGCTCAGAACAAGCACATGTCCGACGCACAACATGAGATTATCAAGACGTTGCGGGACATCTCGGACTCCAACATCGAACACGACCAGCGCTAGACTACAGACTTAGCCAAGGTTGTCGCCAATCTGGAAGGCTAGTGGCACTTGAACTTGCCGAAGCTGTAGCTGGTGAGCGTCCAGCCTGAGATGCCCGAATAGACATAGATGCCGTATTGCGCCGGCATGTTCATGGCTAACTTGAGCAGGGCCATCTTCTGCTCGTCGCAAGTGCTGGCAGCCCATCCGAGCGAGGCTTCTCGGTTCAGATGGAGGTTGACCATCCGGCTGGACCGGTCAATCTGAATCCGCCCCATGTCCGTGACGATCACGGGGTCCGGGCTCCGCTGTTCCGTCTGTGCCGGCGACGGCTTCTCCTCGTCGTCTCCCGCGCTGCAGAATCCTGAGAGCACCACGAGGATGACCAAGAGGAAGGCAGCTTGGAGAAGGAACATCAGTGCACTCCCGTATTGTTGACTTTCTTTCAGCCGGCCCGGAAGCTGGCGGTGACCTTCCGGCCATTGAGGATCCGCTCCCGCACCTGTGACATCGCAGTCACAATATACGATACTCCACGCTTCCGTATCGAAGAGCACCTTGGTGCCTACGATGATATGTGGGCCATGCAGGTGGGATGGTGAATTTGATCGCACCAGCCCCACGTCAATCGGCATCCTTTTGCTGTCATTGGCAGCGGTCAGCCGGACGACCTGCATAGGCACGTCGTAGACCTTGAGCTAGTCGCCCAGGTCCAGACTGAGATTCAATTCCTCAGGCATTGTGTTTTCCTTTCGGCGACGGGCACGTACCGGTTCTTGAACTCTCGGGCACCAGTCACGCAGCGCTCTCGCTTCAGATCGGACACTTTTGCTGCTGCAACCGGCACCTTCTGCTCGGCCCACGGCCTGGACGTCCAGAAAACACCACATGCTACGGCTTCTCCGCCGAAAAGTTAAGTGTCAGTCCACCTGCTGATCGGTGTCCGGCATCCAGGGTCCTTGGGCAGTTGCTGCCGGACTCAAGTATCTACGGGCCTGCCAGCGAATGGCGTACCGCGATACCCCAGCCTCACCCTGCGGTCCGCGCTGGTGACGTCGCGCATTCGGCGACCAGTGGATGCGGAACGGTTCGGCGCATCGGGAGACCTCGTGCCCAAAAAGGGTTTTCTGGCAGGCACTAGCTACCGCCCCCCGTACGAGCTCTTCCGCGAAGACTGTCTTGCGGCCCGCATCGACCCGCCACCCGCAGCCCCGAAACCCTGTCCCATCTCATCGGGGCCGCAACGCGGCCCCTCCCCGACGCACCTTCCCCCTCTCGAGCTGGCAGGCCCAGCCCGTCAGCGCCCCTGTGGTCCGACTGCTTTCTCGGGCCAGATCCCACTGCCGCCCTCGCGTACCCTCCCGGACCGTCGCCTTGACAGATCCACGCCACCTGCCGTACTCTGCTAGCAGTTCAGCCACCTACTCCAAGTGCCTTCTTCCCCGCTGTTGCATTTCGATGTGCAAGGAGAGCAGCAGCCGGCTGGAGACCTAGGTCTCGTCCCCCAGCGAGACCGGCGGCTATCGATCCTCGGAGAGAAGATGCGCCAGCGCGACCGACGTGTCGAGATAGATCACCGGTCGCGCCGACTCTCGTCCAGATCCGCCAGAACCTCGTCCAGACTGGCAACCGGTGCCGGCTTCGGCGGCATGCCCGAACCGGCCAGCGCTGGCGGCGCGAGGACGCCGGAGCGCACTGCGTCGGCCAGGAAGGCGTCGGCGACGACCGAGCTACGGGTCTTCCTGAGCGGCCCCAGCTCCGCCACCACCCGGCCCCGGTCCGTCACCAGGACCGTCTCACCCGACGTGGCGAGCCGGACATACTCGCTCAACCGGCTGTTCAGCACCTTGATCCCGACCGACCTCATGCACTCAAGATAGCGACCGACCGCCACCCCGTCAACTGCCGGCGCGAGCGACCCACTGCTGCGGGACGCTCCGACCACCCCGGCCCGAACGGACCGCACAGAACTGCCACAGCGTTCTGAAGGGCCCCGGCTACGGGTGTTGAGTGTCACATTACCGGGGCCTGGCCGCAGTACTGGCAGGCAGACTGACTCCAACGGCCGGTCGCACTGCGAGACAGGAACCCAGCGGTTCGTGGCCTACGATGGGCAGGTGCCGACGTGGGCGTCTGAGCCGCCAATCGGCCTACGAGCGAGCACCAGCGGCACCGGCTCGCATGTTCGGAACCTGACTGTGATCCGTGTTCCGCACCGGATGAGTGGGCCGGGCTCAAGACCTTGTACGTCAGCCGCGGCTCCCGCCAGGCGCTGAAGCAGGCCTCCGCGGAATCCTCCTCATGATTGAGCCGGAACGTGCGGGGATTGAGATAGCGCTGCGTATGCTGCTTGGTCCTGGCGCTGCGGCCCCGGGTTCCAGGGGTCCGCTTCCAGACGTGCTTGTTCATTTCCTTACCTCCGATTTAGGTCTCATCCACTTCGACCTCGCCACCCAACAAGTCGGAGGCTCCAGTACCGGCTGCATTGCGAGTGCGTTGCAGCATATACCAGGCTGTTTACTGCTTGACTCCCAGGGTCTTGGCCAATTGCACGATCGAGATGCCCTTGCTCTGGGGGGTGTCCAGGTACATGGCCAGGAACCACTTGGGCAAGAGCTTGATCGGTCTGTCGGAGAAGATGGTTCCCGTGATGATACGAAACACCCGGCCACAGCCCTTGCATTCGCTACTGTCCCTGCGATCAGGGGTACGGCCGCATCCGGCGGTCCCTCGGGTCGCCCTTCAGCGGCGTGGCTGACCACGCTGGCGCAGGCAGGTGTACAGGCAGCCGCCCTGAGCGGGGTCTTGGCGAATCCGCGGGTAGAGCCACGAGAAGCTGACCGAGTCCGGCCTGGACTGCTCCAGGCAGCCGGCGTCTGCTCAGGGCTCCCGTGCTGCTTGAGCATCTCCCCAACGCCGTTTCAGACCAGTGGGTGGAGCTTGCTCGGGCCGGCGATGGCCTTCCGACGGCGCTGTTGGGCGAGTTGCTGGGTCTGCCTGTGGCCATGGCCGGACGGGCCGGTATGGCGTTGGAGTTCGTGGCAAACGGTGGAATTGTGACGCTTGAGCTGAGTAGCAATGGCGTCGGCCGAAGCCCCTTGCTGGTGCAAGGCGCGGATCAGGCAGCGCTCGTCGTATGGCTGATGTCTAGGCCCGAGGGATGACGGTTTCCCCCATACGGTATGCCACTCCGGTCCCTGTCCCTCATACCTGGTGTCGCGCTTCGTCGTGCAATCGGCAGCTAGAACCAATTGGTCATAAGGAGAAATATGCGGACAATTCTCCTTATGATAGGGTGAAATCAGGACATGCGGATCTCTCGCCCAAGACTGCGGCAGGTGTTTCGCGACCTGCTCGCGAACACCACAAGGAGTCCTCCTGATACGCTGACCGACCGCAATATTAATGGCAGAATCCGCTTTCCCGGCAAGGTCAGCGCCATTGTCGGAGTGCGGCGTGCAGGCAAGACCACCCTGTTGCACCAGTTGCGCTCTGAGAAGAGTCGCGACGGTACTCCACCGCACCTGCTCCCCTTCGTTTCCTTTGAGGACGAGCGGCTCGCAGGCCTAGATGCCTCCGACCTCAATCTCCTGCTCGAAGAGTACCGTCGGCTGTCCCCCCAAGCCGACACCGGGGCTTCGGTCACGTGGCACCTTGACGAGATCCAATTGGTTCGCGGCTGGGAACGATTCGTACGCCGGCTCGTGGAAGCCGACAGGGACGACGTCTTCGTCACGGGTTCGTCCGCGAAGTTGCTCTCACAGGAAATTGCGACCGCCCTGCGCGGTCGGGGGTGGTGCATCCGGCTGTACCCATTCAGCTTTGAAGAAGCCCTGCGACACGGCGGAGCAGATTCTGACTTGGGAGGCAGGGCCCCGACAGCTCGCATCAGAGTGCGGATGGAACGCGCCTACGGCGACTGGCTGCGTACCGGAGGATTCCCGGAAGCCCAAGGTCTGGACGACTCCGTTCGCTGGCAACTGCTCCGGGATTACGTGGACGTGGCGGTGTTCCGCGACGTTGTCGAGCGTCATGATGTCCGGAACGTGACCGGCCTGCACTGGCTGGTCCGCCACCTTTTAGCCAACGCCGGATCCCTTTTCAGCGTCGAAAAGTTCTACCGTGCGCTGAGAGCGCAGGGGATCCCGATTGCCAAGGACTCCCTGCACCAGATCCTCGGATATCTCCAGGACTGCTTTCTCGTCCGCATGATCTGGATCGAAACCACATCCGAGCGCCGACGGATGGTGAATCCCCGCAAGGCGTACCCGATCGACACGGGGCTGATTCCGGTCTTCGACCGGACCGGAAGCGAGAACCTCGGCCACGCTCTTGAGACAGCCGTACTCATCGAACTCGAACGGAGAGGTAGAGAGGTAACGTATGTGAAGACGCGAGAGGGGTTCGAAGTCGATTTCCTTGCGCGCGGACCAGCCGGCGACGTGGAACTCATCCAGGTATGCACAGATCTGTCCGACCCCGCCACGGCCCAACGGGAGATCCGCGCCTTGCAGGTGGCCGGTGCCGCCTGGCCGCGGGCCGCCAAGCGGATCCTGACCCTGACGGCGGATGGCTATCCGGACGAGGTACCCGCCGGGGTGTCGGTGCAATCGGCGTGGGAATGGTCGCTGGACATTCCCGTAAACGGCTGAGATCTCTTGCGGGAGGAGTCTGCATTCCCCGGCCGGCCGCGGTTCCGGACACAGCACCAGCGCCTTCGCAGCGGCCTCTCCCGGCGCTAGCACTGCTCCGAAGTGATCTATCTATTTGATGATCCTAGCCTATGCTCAACGTGGTCTACCTCTATCATGCGAGGTGCAATCGATGTACTCGTTCCGTTGATTCGGCTCCGCACCGTACTTCATGAAGTGATCATGGTGGTCGTCCGTCGGGGATGATCTCTTCCTCGCCATTCGCGCGAGTTCGCGCTCCAGGTAGCCGACGAAGGTGCGCTCGTGCCAGTCCCGGATCGTAGCGGCAGCGAGCGCGCGAACCAGACCTCTCGCTCGCTGCCGCAACGCACAAAGAAGCCGATCCTAGACCTCTACATCAGCCCATCGGTGTCCGTCAGCCGGGACCGGGGATGTTCCCACGCAGAGATTCTCTAGTTTCTTGCCGTTGCGGCCGATTAGATTTGCGCAGGGCACAGGCTTTCTCCGTCCAATCCTGTCCGCAACGCTTCGTCGGGCGGCTCTGCCCACCCTCAAACTCGCCCTATGGACCCAGTCGCCCCCCCCTTAATTGCACAGCCCCCAGCACTGGAGAATCCTGCCACAATGAACTTCGGGCGCGGTCCGCCGGCCTTCTTCGGCTACGGCCCGCCCAAGAGAATTGTATCCTCCTTGGAGACCCAAGCCCTTGCGATGAGATCACTGGGCTCCTTGAAGTGGTAGATTGGCCCAAGGTGCCTGCATCGCGCGTGTCAGCCTGTGCCCATGTGCTTCACAGATCATAGGCAATGAGGGCTGTAATGCGCTGGCAGGCCAGTTAGGTGACGCCCCGTTTGGCTTCGAACACGACCACACCGTGGCAGGGCGGCCCCTCGGAATGGAGGGACCGACCGTCTAGACCGAACTTCGTTCGGCCCATAGCTCGACAGCCCAGTTGCGGGGCGCCTTGTGCGAAAGACGGACGCTCGCCAAACATGGTGAGATATGCAAACTGGCTCATCCAATCCTCCTGAGTCTCCCTTGACTCAGGCAAGCAGACCTACTCCGGTCGCAGTTGTTGGAGCCGGAAGTTTCGGCCGCCATCATGCCCGGGTCTATTCGGAACTGCCCGAGGCAACGCTGGTTGCGGTCGTAGATCGGGACTTGGGTCGCGCCCGTCAGGTGGCAGAAGAATACGGCTGCGAGGCGATGAACACGCTGGACGGTCTCGCAGGACGCGTCCTCGCTGCGAGTGTAGCGGTTCCCACAGACCATCACGCCACGGTCGGAGTGCAGTTGATGGAGGCAGGCATCGACGTCCTTGTGGAGAAGCCGATTGCCGCCGATGTGGCTTCAGCCACGAGCCTGGTTGGTGTCGCTGAGCGCCACGGCCGAATCCTCCAGATAGGCCATCTCGAACGATTCAACCCGGTCGTCGATGCGGCTGCAGCCATGGCCACAGTCCCCCTGTTCTTCGAGGTTCACCGACTGAGTCCGTTTAGCCCGCGCAGCCTGGACGTCGATGTCGTCCTTGACCTGATGATCCATGACCTGGATTTGCTGCTGAGCTTGGTCGATTCGGAGATTTCCCAGGTGGACGCCAGCGGCCTGTCGGTGATATCCAACCGAACCGACATCGCGAACGCGCGGCTGCAATTCGAGAACGGGTGTGTCGCGAATCTCACGGCCAGCCGGGTCTCGACCGAACGAATCCGCAAACTGCGGTTCTTCCAGCCCCGGGAGTACGTTTCCGTTGACTATGTCGATCGCAAGGGAGTGCGAATCTCATTGGTCCCGGACAAGAAACTCCAGATAACGCCTCTCCGGGTGATTGACGGGGAGCCGCTGTTGCGACAACTGCGGTCGTTCCTGGCGTGCGTCGTGAATCGCTCTGAACCACGAGTGAAGGGAATCGACGGCCAGAAAGCACTCGGCTTGGCACTTAAGATAAGGGAGGCGATCGGCCAACACTCTGTGGTGGTCTCGAATACCCTTTCTGCCCGGAAGCAACTTGGAACCAAGGGACAACGAGGAACTGTTCCTCCTGCTTGAGGACTACGGCAGGAGCCTTGCCAGGGGTGTATCCAAAGGCGGGTCTTCCGATCTGCCAAGGAGTGATCGGCCGATCTGGCTGGAAAGCCGCGACTTCGCAGCCAGGCTGCGGTGGCAAGCCTCTCATGGGCAGGCATCGGCGGTTTTACCGGTCCTGGCGGGCCCACCACCGGAGTTGGATGCAGACCGCTTCAATCCTCTCGATCGCTACTGGCGCACACCCGGCAATGGGGAATGGCCACCCGATCCGAACACTCCCATCGACCTTCAGGTCGAGTGGGGTGCCAGTGGCTTGCATGAATGGGGCCCATACGCGCGTGGCGCGTCCGTCCTGATCCATTTGGTATTGGCCGGTTTGCTGATGCTGCCGAAGACCATGCAACTCGAAATGTCGGAGCCCGCCGACTGGAACTCAGTGCGCATCACGCTGGCGATGCCTCCACTCGACGACCTGCCACCGCTGGACGGACCATCCAAGATTCCCGGCGACGGAGAAGACGGTTTCAGGGGAACGGCACCACCCGCACCAACACCCGCCCCTGGCCCTGACCTGTCGTCCGAGCCAACCTACGATCCGGACTTGGAGGCGGAAGCTGGGGTCGTCCAACCGCTCGAGTCCACGGAACCCGAAGAATCGCACGAGGACCCAGCACTAGCGGAGGCTGATGCGCCCGAAGAAACCGAGACCAGGCCTTTGGCGCAAAGTCCGGCACCAGGAGAGTTCCAGAAGGGGACCGAACTTGCACAAGCTCGGGACCCGAGACTGCTCCCGATGCCGAAGGCCCCGTCTCGCCAGAGGGCCGTTCTGCAGCTCGAGAATCCCAGGGCTTCGATGCCGAGCCGACAGGGCAGCGCCCGAGCCGGGACGCTCGAGTTGACAGCGAGGCCAGATCAGCTGATCGAGGGCGCTATCCGGCAGATGACCACTGGGGGGGGAGCGAGGCAGGCCGTTGGGACGGGGGTCGGAGGCATCCCGTCCCAGGAGGCGCTGCCGGCGGGCCCATCTGAATCCGGCAGCGTCGTGGAATTGCTGAGCGATCCCAGAGGAGTCGACTTTCGTCCGTACCTAACCCAGGTCCTGGCTGCTGTGAGGCGCAACTGGCTCGCGGTGATTCCGGAGAGCGCGCGGCTCGGCATGAGCAGAGGGCGGACCTTGATCCAGTTCTCGGTTGCCCGCAATGGAAGCGTCCCGAAACTCGTGATCGCGAGGAGTTCCGGAACATCCCCTCTTGATCGTGCCGCTGTCGCCGGGATCAGCGCGTCGAATCCGTTCCCTCCGCTACCCACCGAGTACCTAGGCCAAGATATCAGGCTCCAGTTCACCTTCCTGTACAATATCCGCAATCCCTGAGTCGGGATTGCGGTTCGCCAACTCGCCTGTACGGCCAGGCTTCATCACAAGGTCTGTGCGTTGGCAGCCCGTCTTCGAATCAAAGAAAGCAAGGCATGGACACCACTCGCAGAGACTTCCTGGGCAGCATGGCGGCCAGCGCGACATTGGGCCTCCCCGGTTGCGGAGACTCCGGTACCGACCCATGGAACATCGTCTGGATCATCGCGGACGACCTCTCGCCGGATCTCTCCTGTTACGGCAACCGCGATGTTGTTACGCCCAACATTGATCGCCTCGCATCCGAAGGTGCCCGCTTTACCAATGCGTACGTAACCTGTCCGGTCTGCTCGCCTTCAAGATCCGCCCTGATCACGGGCATGTACCAGACCAGCATTGGTGCCCACGGACACCGCAGTCACCGAAGTGACGGTTATGTCCTGCCCCCGCCGGTGCGACTGATCACGGACTATTTTCGAGAGGCCGGCTACTACACGGTAAACGACCATGAGAGCGGGCTGGGTGGGCGCAACAAGACCGACTTCAACTTCAGCCATGCCAAGGCGTTCGACGGTACGAGTTGGCGAGACCGGACACCGGGCCAGCCGTTCTATGCCCAAGTGAACATATTCGAGCCCCATCGTGGGCGTCCCCCCGATATCTGGTCATTCACGGAGAATTCCGTCTCGTCACCCACCGATCCGGATTCCGTCTCGCCCCCGCGGTACTACCCGCAAAACGACATCTCAAGGAAGGACTGGGCGGGTTACCTGGATGCGGTTCGAATGCTGGACGAGAAAGTGGGCCGCGTACTGGACCGCATCGACGAGGACGGACTGGCGGCAACAACGGTGGTCGTCTTCATCGGGGACCATGGTCGGCCTTTTCCACGGGACAAGCAGTTCCTGTACGACGGCGGGATGCGGGTTCCGCTGATCATTCGCTGGCCGGGACAGCTTCAGCCGGGCAGCGTGCGGGACGAGCTGGTAAGCTCCATCGACCTGTCAGCCACCTCACTGGCCATTGCGGGTCTCGACGTCCCGGATTACATGGACGGACGCGTTTTCCTTGGCAAGGGGAAGGAGCCCGACCGGGAATACGTGTTCGCGGCCCGTGACCGCTGTGACGAGACGGTCGACCGGATCCGCGCCGTTCGCGACAAGCGCTACAAGTACATCCGGAACTATCACCCGGAGCGGCCCTATATGCAACTCAATCGCTACAAGGAAGTCTCCTACCCGATATGGCGGGACATGCTCCGCCTCGAGAGGGATGGCAAGATTACGTCCGCCGATTATCCCTTCCTTGCCAAGACACGGCCGGAAGAGGAACTCTACGACACGGTGGAGGATCCAGACGAACTCAACAATCTCGCCCTGACTGAGGAGCACCTTCCGACCCTAACGAAGATGGCTTCGGCTCTGGACCTTTGGATTCAGCACACCGGCGACCGAGGCGAACAGCCCGAGGAACCCGCGATCGTGGCAGCCTGGGAGGAACGGATGTCCGGCACGTATACCGACGCGTATGCGTTGCTAGCCGAACGGGAAGATCCCTGGAAGTGACCACAACCCGACTGGCTGTCCTGATTGCGACGGGTGCCGTGGCCGCTTTGGTAGCCGGCCTTGCGGGTTCCGGCGCTGTGCTGGGCATGATCACCGTTGCCCTGATCGTCTTGCTAGCGGTCCTGGGGCTGCCTGAACCACGACGGCGACCGGTGTGGCTCGTGTTCTCGATGACGGCATGGGGAATCGCCTTCTGCGTCCTGATAGCCTTCGCGTACCGCCTTCACGATCCGTCCGCGGCGTTGGTGACGCTCGGCGGATTCCCGGTCGCTACGGCGATGCTTGTCTACGGAACCACGCCGGTCGGCATCGCCATGGGACTGATCTACGCACTCGCGTTCGACCGCCACATCCTTCCACGAGAAAGGCAGCGCGACTTTCTCGCCCGGTTTGGCCCCGAGTAGCCGGCACGACTTCAATGCCGACCACCGATTCCCCCTTCATCCTCGTCTGCGTGGTCGTCTACCTGGCCAGTTGCGCCGTCGTAGGCACTTGGGCCATCCGACGGACCTCCTCGTCAACGGATTTCTTCCTCGCCGGGAAGTCGCTCGGCCTTGTCGTGGTGGTCATGGCAACAATCTCCAGCGTAATGAGCGGTTTCGGCTTCGTGGGCGGTCCAGGGCTGGTCTACGAGTCCGGAAGCAGTTCGCTCTGGATGGTCTTCGTGGCGACCTTCAGCCTGCCGCTGGCCTTTTTCTTGACCGGGAAGCGACTTCGGCTCTTGGCGGAGGTTCGCCCCATCCTGACGCTTCCCGAAGCCGTCGCAGCCCGCTACGGCGGCCGGATGCCGCCGATTGCGATGAGCCTGGCGATCATCCTGGGGATTCTCGGCTACCTGGGCACCCAGGTTCTCGCGATTGGCACGGTACTGCAGGCCGTCCTGGGCGTCGACCTCCTCGTGGCGCTGTCGATAGGCCTTGGAGTTCTTGCCTTCTATGCGATTGCAGGAGGGATCGTAGCCGGAGTGTACACCGATCTGTTCCAGGGGATCCTGATGCTGGGTGCGGCGATCGCTGTACTGATTCAGTGCGTGAAGATCGGGGGCGGGATGTCGGCGATTTCGGAAACGCTGTGGGCGATGGATCCTGACTTCATCGGCCCTTGGGGCACTCGCGGGGATTTGGCGGCGATGAGCTGGATGCTGCTCTTCGGGATCGGTGCCGCCGGACAGCCCCATGCAATCACCAAGCTGATGATGCTGAGGGACATCCGCGACCTGAAATGGGGCGCAATCGCAACCGGGTCCAGCTACATGGTGCTGGCTCTGCTGTGGATGGGTATCGGGCTGGCGATGCGGACCCTGGTTGCCCGTGGAGACCATCCGCCTCTGGAAAATCCGGACCTGGCCGCGCCGACGTTCCTTCTCGCCTACACCCCGGAGGCTCTGGCCGGCATCGTTTTCGCCGGTCTGTTGGCGGCAATCATGTCAACGGCCGACTCTTTCCTTAACCTGGGGGCGGCCGCCGTCGTGCGTGACATTCCCATGGCACTCCTCGGGCGACCGCTCCGAAGGGAATTATTCTGGTCGCGTTCGGCAACCGGCGTTCTCCTTCTCCTCTCAGCGGTGTTCGCCTTGTACATGGAGAACCTGATCGCCCTGCTCGGCACATTCGGATGGGGCACGTTTGCGGCAGCGGTCGTACCGAGTGTGTGTATTGGGATGAACTGGAAGCGGGCTACGGGCCCGGCGTGTGTCGCATCGATTGCAACCAGCATTGCGTTGAACTTCGTTCTGGAAGTCTCCGCCAGGCATGGCAACCCCCTGCTTCCGCCGGGCCTTGCGGTCGGGGCGGTGGCCTTGCTGGCATCGACAGCGGTATTTATCGGCGTCTCGCTGGCTACCACCCCTCGAGAACTGGCACCGGACATGGAAGCGCTGCTTGAGGTCTAGAGACGATTTCCAGCTTGCCGACCCCAAGAGTGCCTGGCAATTGGGGTTGCGGCAGGAGCGAACAGGCCGAGAGCCGGAATCGAGAAGTTGCACGTGTGCGGTAGCGAGGCTGGGCCGAGTCTTGCGTCCATATTCGCGTGATGCACCGGCGTCCCGTCGGTATGTCCAAGCCTCGCGTAACGAGGCTTCCACCCTCCACTCATCGAAACAGAGGTAAGCGAGGCATTGTTATGGATGGAACGCCGGAGAGCCGTCTTGTGGCCTCCGAGAGGCATTCCGGCGATGCCCGTACGACGATCGCAACCTGCCACGGAAACTACCACCTTGGTCGCCTCTGTCTGTGTCAAGCATTGCCAGTGACTAAGTTCCACCCAAGCCTGGCCGCCCCGATATCACCTTGTAGCGGAACACTCGGCTTAGCGGCCTCCGGCGCTACCCGTACAAGGAGCCGACCCGGTTCCATAGTTGCGGACAACTCGCGGATCATCGAATGGGTAATTCCTCAAGCTCATTCGTTGATGGCGGCCCCCCTTGACCAGCCGGCCATCTTGGCCATATAATGTCGATCACATCGTCGCCATCAGACATCTTCCGTCCCTGTGAGTTGCGGTGCCGCTTCTAATGGCTGGCTTTATGAGATGAGGAGAGTAGCGAATGCGTTATGAACACAGCCGAGAAACCGACCGGTCTTCGAGGTGCTCTTCCGAACGGTACGGTGGTTGGCGAATACAAGATCGAGGCGATTCTCGGGCACGGTGGATACAGCGTTGTCTACCGTGCCCGTCACGTGGAGTTAGGTAGAGTCGTTGCGCTGAAGGAGTACGTCCCGGCCGACCTGTTCATCAGGGAACATGGTACGGTTTTCCCCAGAAGCGCGGAGTGCGCTCCTCACTACGAGGATGGCAAGCGACGGTTCCTTGAAGAGGCCAAACGCATCGTTGAGTTCAACGATGACCCCGGGGTGATCACTTGTCTGGGATACTTTCGCTCCAACGGTACGGCCTACCTCGTCCTTGAGCACGTCGCCGGCATGTCCCTCGCCACACTGCTCCGTCAGCGGGAAGCGGCCGGGCGGCCGCTCGACGAACGCGAACTGCGGTCCCTTGTTCTGCCTCTGCTGGAGACACTGTCGAGGCTCCACAAGGCGGATGTTCTGCATCGGGACATCAAGCCCTCGAACATTCTCGTTCGGCGGTCTGACGGAAGGCCGGTGCTGATCGACTTCGGGGCGGCGAAGCAACAGGCAGCTCTTCACAGTAAATCGGTGGCACCCTACACGGAAGGTTACGCCGCATTGGAGCAGGTGGGGGAAGGCGAGTTGGGACCCTGGACGGATGTCTATGCGCTGGGGGCGGTGATGTGGAGGCTAGTGGCAGGAGGCAAGCCGCCGTGGAATCCACCGAATCCGAAGAAGGTCGAGTTGCGGGCATCGGCGGTGCTGTCGGACAGGCCAGATCCGCTAACCTCGGCAGTAGATTTAGGTGAAGGGAGATTTTCAAGGAGTCTACTAGAGGCTATCGACGAGTCGCTCAGAATCCGCGAGAAGCATCGAATTCCAAACTGCGAATTTCTCCGCCATAGGATCGAATTAAAGGAGCCTCTAACTGGAGATTTGATAGACATTCAATCCAGTGAAACGACTAATCAGTATAAGGATAAAGGGGATGCGAGCACTGATGAACATAATGAGGAAGATGCCTACATTCTGGAGCAGATACAGATCATCGAGAAGACGTTTGAAGACGGGATCCCGCCACTGAGTTGGATGAGCCGGCCGGCATGGTTGGCGAGCAGGCGAATCGTCTGGCACATGGTCACGAAATGGGGGTTGCGGACGTGGAAGCAATTCTCGGAAGCCATGGTATCGACGTTTGGCCGGGCGATCAAGCCCGTGCACAAGCAAGCCTACCGGAGTGTTCGTGACGAGGGCGGGCCCGGCACGACCGGCATGGACTAGGACGTTGAGATCGATCGCGAGGAAACGGGTGTCAGTTTACCGCCGGAAGCGGAGACCAACACAGTGCTCCATAGTATGTTGCGCACAGAGGGCCGCCGCAAGCCGAAGGAGGTGTTCGATGCGGTCGTAGCGGAGTCGAAGCGCGTTGGGCTACTGGCAGTACGTGCGGGAGATGATCAGTCGTTTCGGCGACCGCATCCGCAAGTACCTCGCCGCAGCCTACCGCCGCGTTCGGGCTGCCTGAAGAAGGAGCGGGCTGGAGATGCCAAGGTCACTGATACCGAATTCAGCAAGGTGCTTAAATTCTCGCCTACTGAACTGCAAAGATGGCCATGGATTAGCTTTTGTTCTCGTTCTATTTATGCAAAATTTACCTTAATGATAGGATCCTTGATCGGAATTCCACGCTTGAAAGAAGGACGTATATAACAAGTTCTTCGGCTTTACGGTCAGTTTCTGCAGTTGGTACGGCGGTAGGTCAAGCACAACGAGGAACCGACAAGATTGCGTCTCAATGCGAAGTTTGTTATAGTTCTTGACGTACTACGGAAAATGCGGAAGCCCTGCCTCGCCCCCGGAGAGACAGGAAGCAAATTTCCGTTGAAATTCGAGGACTACACTGTGAATTCTGTCTTCCATAACGCACAAATTACTCCTATTCCGGTCCTGTATTGGGGCGGATGTCGAGAATCCGATGGTAGTTCCAAATTCTTGCCGCACACCGGATCAAAGTTCTTCTGCTACTTTCCAATCGTAAGAATGGTTCCTATCGTACAATTGCTTGGGTGAGCTTCGTAGTGTCAGGAATCCGCACCTGCCTGCCTACTAGCTGCGGGAGCAGAGCATCTCGCAGTGTGGCCAGCGAGCGATTCGATACTGCGCTCTCGACGTGTCGATCCACCAACCCACCGAGCAGCTCAGTTACGTGGGCGATCACCCGGTCAGGTGGCACAATGCAGAACGCATCAGACAGGTGGTGTCGCTTGATGTGTCCCATCGTTGTCACCTTATCCGCAGCTATCCGCTGAAACTCCGGCAAGTGTGACAGAATACAGTACAGGTAATACCACTTGGGATACTTATCAGAAGTTACTTTGAAAAGATGCTGATTCAAAGCTGCCCGACCACCACACCACGTTCGAACGAGTAGACTCCCCGACCATGAGAACACAACATCACCGTTCTCAATGATGCACTCCGGTCGGATGGAAGCGTTAGCCCATTCTGTTGTGCTCGCCACACCTGATCGCAGATGAGCTATCTTTACGACTGGCAAGCGGGATTCCTTCGGAGATGGCCGATATCGCTGGAGTGGCAAGCCATTCTGAAAGTGCGCGACCGCATCAAGCGACTTGAGTTGCCACCCCTCCGGTATCTCCCCCAGATCCGAATCCACCAACCGGTCGGGGAACAGTCTGGCGATCTCCTTCGGCAACCCGGTGTCGCGCCCTTCCATCTTGGCCCGAACTGGCCCGAAATCCACGAACCAGTCCTTGAACAGCGCCCGCGCCATCCCCTCCAGCGTCGCATTCATCCGCCGGTTCAGCTCGATCTTGTCGTCCAGTGTGCCGAGCACGTGCGCGATAGAACGTTGCTCGTGCAGGGTGGGAACGGGAATTTCGACAAGGCCGATATCGGCCTTTCGCAACCCAAAGCGGGTTACACCGTTCGCATACGAATGGAACTGCCGTTGGATTTCCTCAGTGCTTAAAGCATAGTACAGGTAACCTCCATCAACTTCGGATCTGCGAGGCCGAAGGATTGCTAAGTGATAGCCGCAAACTAGGCCCTCAATACGTTCCCGAACCAACGCTGGAACGCCGATATCGTCATGCTTCTCAGAGTCTTTGGTAATGATGACGTCCCCGGCAGCAAGCGAACATCTTGCAATCTCATGGTCGGTTGCCGTTGCCTTCATGAAATCCATGTCGGCGCGAATGAAGCTGTTGTTGTATGCGTCCGTATAGTTGCACAGCATCACGCTGCGCTCATTCGTCCGCGACCTCTTGTCCACGCTGCTGAGCGTGAGGTCTGTAACATCTCGCAGGACTGCTCTGCGCCAATGGTTCGGCGTCAGGCCTTCGGATTCTCTCGATGTGTCGTTATCTCTGGACATCACAATATGGTCCTGCACAATCTGCTCTCGGAACAGGTCCGGAACCTCCTCCCAGATGAACAGATTCACACGAAACGGAAGGCTGCTGTCATCGAACGCCTCTCGCAATGTGGACACGGCATCTGCCTGTTCTGGCGTCGCCTTCACCACGACATCCAGGTCGGATTGAGGGTGAGAGGTCCAACTGACACGGGATCCGCACGCCCAGGCCTCCGTATCCGGGAGGCAACGGGCAATCAGCGCCTTCACAGTGTTCCGCTGGTCGGACGTAAGGTCTATGGATCTGCTCACCTCCATCCACGGACTGTCGCTCATGGTCTCGTAGATGTCGATGACGTCGCGGATGAAATCCGGCACCAGCGCCAGGCACGTCTTGGCTTGCTCACCATCGTGGTCATGCGCTGTTCCAGTACGGGCATCGGGATAGCGCAGCCATTGCTCAATCGGTGCCTCCAACCGCAGCCTCTCATGGGCGATCCGGAACACCGGCTTGGGATGGTTGGGCGGATCGGCAATGCCGAGATCCTCCATCAGATAACTCTTCAGCACCTTCCACAGGCAGTCATGGCAAGTCTTGAAACGCTGAATGACGGATTCGGCGATGGCCTCGCGATCCAGATCCGACAGCGCCGCGTTTTCATTTCGATGATTGGCGTACTGCTCTTCCAGACGCCTCAGAGACGACCGCAGTTTCCCGAAGTCAACCATGGGTGGCCACTCCACTCCACCCCAGCCGGAGTCCCGTCACAAGAAGAGTGCCTCGCCGGTCTCGGCCGCACTCTCCTTCTTTCCGATCACGATAGCCGGATCGCCCCGGGCTCCCTTCCGAAACTCCGCTCCCGTATTGACTGGGATCTGATTCAGTGACTCCCGGTCAGCACACAGACCTTCAAGACCGACCTGGTAACCATCCACCTCGACCCGCAACATGCGCGGATTGCCACCCAATGCATCCATCCGTTCGGCAACCATCATCTCCGCACTTCGCTCTCCCAGAAACCCAATCCCTTGAGATTCTTCTCGATCTCGGCATCCAGCCTCGCTCCTTCCGCCTGTTGCTCACGCAGCTCGGCGACCAATCTCCGCATCTTGTCCTCGAACGGCTCGCCATCATCCTCGCGCGGCGGAGCTCCAACGTAGCGGCCAGGAGTGAGCACATGGCCATGCTTGCGAACTTCCTCCAGCGATGCGTTCCGACAGAAGCCGGGCACGTCGGCATACTCGCCCCCACCCTCCCCACCGCGCCAGGCATGATAGGTGTTGGCAATCCGGCCGATTTCGTCCTCCGTCAGTTCACGGTGGGTGCGGTCCACCATACGCCCTAGCGCTCGCGCATCCACGAACAGGATTTCGCCACCCCGGTCTCGGAACTTGCCCCCACTCCGGTCCCGGGCCAGGAACCACAGGCAGGCCGGAATCTGCGTCGAGTAGAACAGCTGCCCAGGCAGCGCCACCATACAATCCACGAAATCGGCCTCGATCAGGTTCTTGCGGATCTCACCCTCACCGGACTGGCTCGACGACATGGAACCGTTGGCGAGAATGTAGTCGGCCCGCAGATCCGGAAACTTGTCGTCGTGAAAGCTGTCCCCCTGGGCGATCTGCCCGGCGATACCCCGGATGGCAAGATTCATCCTCGCTAGCCTCCAGGTGGTGTAGTTCGACTCTTGGCCATAGAGGCTGATGTCCGCTTTCGCCCTCCCTCCGTTCCCGTTTCCACTCGCATGGGCACGGACGAACTTCATGGACTGCACGAACATGCCCGACGAACCACAGCACGGGTCATAGACTCGGCCCCGGTACGGTGCCAGCATCTCGACCAGCAGGCTGACCACGCAATGCGGCGTGTAGAACTCACCCCCTTTCTTGCCCTCGGCACTTGCGAACTGGGACAGGAAGTATTCGTAGACTCGCCCCAGCACGTCCCGGGACCGGGCTTCTCCGTCCCCCACCTTGATGTTGCTGACGACGTCGATCAACTGCCCGAGCCGCTGCTTGTCCAGGGCCGGGCGGGCGTAATCGTGAGGCAGCACTCCCTTGAGCGCTACGTTGTCACTTTCGATGGCTTCCATCGCCTGGTCCACGGTCATGCCCACCGTCGGCTGATGGGCCTGGGCCTTCAAACGGGACCAGCGGGCCTCGGCCGGCACCCAGAAGACATTCTCGGAGAGGTAGCTGTCCCGGTCCTCAGCCTCTTCCTCGCCCCACTCGGCGAGCACCGCCGCGTGGCGCTCCTCGAAGGCATCCGAGATGTACTTGAGAAAAATCAGGCCGAGGGCGACATGCTTGTACTCCGCAGCATCCATGGAGCCGCGCAGCGCATCAGCCATCGCCCACAGCGAAGCTTCATACCCGATGGTTGCTCCGCTCTTGTGGGCGGTCTTTTCTTTGCCGGTCTGTTTTCCGGAACGTTGTCGCGCCATGTGCAGTCCTTGAGCAACGCCGTCCGGTCCTTCCAGACCAGTTGATGAAACGTATTTCCTAATGGCGTACTATCCGCCGCCGATGATCTATATTGTATCCGTTAGCCTATGCTGGCGGATGTGAACTCGCAACGCGGCCCCTGACGTTGCTATGTCCACACTAAGCTGATGCCACTGGGGATGCGGCCCCTTCCCGACGCACTTGCCCCTCTCGAGGTGGCAGGCCAGCCCGCCTGCCGTACTCTGCAAGCAGGTCAACCACCTACTCGAAGGGCCCTCGTTCCCGTTGTTGCGTTTCGGTGTGCAGTCCAAGACACCCATTGGCCGCCTTTGGATCGGCTAGCGGAGGTCTTCTGGAATCTGTCTGGGTGTCGCTACGGCCGGGCACCTGGGGAATTGCGCCGTCCTGAAGCGGCTGTATCTGACGATCCGGAGGGTCGTGCACAGGGGACAGGGTCAGTTCACGCCTCGCACCGGCATCCGGGCAAGGGTTCGGCCCCCTTCCAGTCTGCAGACATTGCAGCGCGAGCGGCAAGTTCCCTACCCTGCAAACTGCGACCTGTTTCCAAAGTGCGAGAATCCCTTGGCCGGCAGTTGCTCGCGGCTGGCGACAGTTTCCAGCCACACGCCATCTCCATCGTCCACTCGCCCGATGACCGAGATCTCCGCATTGTCCGGCAGTGTACTCGTGTCCGCAACCGTGAACAGCAACTCATGCTCCTCTCCGGATGTAATCGCGCCATCTTGGCTGGCACCTGGAAACAGCGGCAACGAGGAAGGATCAATGATCACGGCAACGTTACTGGCCCTCGCGAGGCGATTCGCATCGATCGCCAGACCATCGCTAAGGTCGATTGCCGCGCTGACGGGGATCTTGCGGAGAAGCTGGCCAAGTTCCACGCGAGCGCTAGGCTGGCAGTGGCGCCGAACCGCGGGGTGGGTCCAGTCCGGACAGTGCTGCGCAAGCACCATCGACAGGCCCATCCCGGCACCGCCGAGGGATCCCGAAACGCAAACGGCATCCCCGGGACATGCACCACTCCGCCGCAGCGCCGAGCCACGTTCGACTCTCCCGACTACTGTGGTCGTCGCGACGAACCGGTCACCGCCCGAAACGTCCCCCCCGGCAAGTGCGAGGTCGCCAGTGCCGGACGAATCCGCCGCCGCTCGCATACCATTCTGAAACGCGTCATGCCAATCACCGATCGCCCAATCCGGCAGGCAGACCGTCTGAAGCAGACAGACCGGAGTTCCGCCCATCGCCGCAACATCGCTGAGTGATCGGACGAGGGCCTTTCGGCCGACCGTCTCTGGGGGGTGTTTCTGACGCAGAAAGTGCTGACCTTCCACGACTTGATCGGTCGTCAACAGCAGGTCCTCCTCCGCCGTGGGGCGGAGGATGGCGCAGTCGTCGCCGCCACCCAGGCCAATCAGCCTATTGGTCCTCCCCGCCCAGAGCACCTCATTGGCAGCGATCAGCCGGTCTTCAAGCTCCGCCCTGCCAACGGGGTCGCCACTGTCGAGGAACTCAGCCAACATTCAGCCATTGTCCTCCGAACTCCGATCGAGGTATTGACAGGTGGTTATCAAACCGATTATAATCGCCTAACGTTCTGGGCGAAGGTCTGCACGTGGTTCACACTAGGGGCGGACGGTTCCGTAGATTGCCGTAGAGTTTGTCTGCACCCATAGCGATTGATCTAACAATTCATGCGGAAAGACTGCTTCCTCTTGCACATCGCACATCCCGTGCACGGTCGCTTGATGCGCCTGAATGCGCCTGGATGGCTTCTTCATCTCTTGTTGGCTGCAGTGTGCGCCATAGGAATCACCCTGGTCGGCTTGGGAGCGAGCGTGAGCCGGTACCAATCGGACAATGCCCGGCTGCTGGCCGAGAATGATGCGCTGAAACAGCAGCACGAGGGTCTGCAGGCTACGGTCGAAGAGCGGGACCGGCAGTTGGGGTCCCTGGCCCAGCTGGCCTACGAGGTCTCCATAGCCTATGGATTTCGTCGGAACACTGACGAAATCGAGGCTGTGTACGGCAGTGAGGCCGGACCGGCGTTCTACGCTTCCCTGAATCGATACGATCTCATCCGGGACGCGCTGGAGAGCCCTGACGAGGGCTCTTCGATGCAGTCGCTTCTGGGTAACACAACACCGTCTATCTGGCCGGTCAAGGGACACATTACCAGCGGGTACGGGACACGCAAGGATCCGTTCGACGGGAAGGGCACGTTTCATCCGGGAATCGACATCAGCGCCCCGTACGGATCACCCGTGATGGCAGCCGCCGACGGGTATGTGCTCTCCGCAAAGTGGGGGGGCGCCCTCGGCCATTGCGTGAAGATCACCCATGGCGCAACCGGCTTCAAGACAGTCTACGGGCACCTGAAGGAGTACTTCGTCCGGTCAGGCCAGGCCGTGCGCCGTGGCGAGATCATAGGCTTGGTTGGCCGATCGGGGCGCACGACCGGAAAGCACCTCCATTA
Source organism: Bryobacterales bacterium (assembly GCA_965205085.1). Lineage (GTDB taxonomy): Bacteria > Acidobacteriota > Terriglobia > Bryobacterales > UBA6623 > VXMF01. Next base: position 1,922,353 of record OZ242039.1, read on the forward strand.
CGAAGTCCACTACAACCGCATGAACGTAAACCCGTACCGATACCTGCAGAACAGGACGCGTACCTACACGGACTCCTTGGCCGACTGACCGGATTGTCCGTCCGGACGGATGGTCGCATCCCTTTCCTGGACAGCGACAACATCAGTTCCCGCACGGGCTTGGAGCGCCTGCGCGGCAGAGCCCTGATTGAGAGAGATCTCGAGATAGCCCGAGCTGCCCACGATAAGAAAAAGGCTGTCGGCAGGAGCCGATGCGTACGAGTCGGCGCGGAGGGATACGGCTTGTCCGCCAATCGACAGCGACTTCCCCTCCGGCAGGTCGTGGGGTCGAAAGCTCGTGACGATGTTGCCGAACGCGTCGACGTGCAGCACACGCCCCTTCCCGTTGACCACCTTGGCTGGCGGCTGGCAGACCGGGTCCGACACCAACGGACCGATCCCCCTGAACGGTAGGCCATTCGCCAGACTCGCCCCGGCCGGGGCGAACAGGTCGCGCCCATGGAACGTCTGGCTCAGGACATCCAGTCCGTGCAGGACATCGACCTCTCGGGTTGTGAACTCGCCCGCGAACGCGAATACCTGCGAGAGAACCCCGTTGTCGGGAGCGACGAAGTAGTGCCCACCCGCCACCGCCGCCAGCGGCCGTCGACCAGACCCGACGCCCGGGTCGACAACGACAACGTGGACGGTCCCGCGAGGAAAATACTGGAACGCCTGCGCGATGGCGAAGGCCCCCTCGCTGATGTTGAATTGCGGAATCTCGTGGCAGATGTCGACGACTCTCACTAGGGGCGCAACCGAGGCCACAACCCCCTTCATCACCCCCACGTAGTGGTCGCGTGTGCCGAAATCCGTGGTCAGTGTGAGCAAGCGCGAAGGAAAGATTAGGCCGAAACCTGGACTCATGGGGACCTCTCCGAACGTTGATTTCCGGCACGCTGCCCTTCACAGCCAACCCTCTGGCAGCTTCCGAACTCGACCGCGCGATACGCAACCATTAGAACACCCGGCACGGCCAGCGACGCCAAGAACGCCAGGAAGAGTGCCCGGGTTTCAAGGGCGTACGCCCCAACCCAAGCGTAAACGAGAGCGACCGCCACGTTCGAAAGGCCGGTGAGCCACGCAAACTGGCCGAACGGCATGCGCACCGCACCGGCCACCATGACAGAACTCTCCGCCAGCACGGGCACAGCACGGCAGGCTAGCAGCGAAACGGCCCCCCAGCGACGGTGTGCCTGCTCGGCCCGGTCCATTTCCGTCGGTCCCACGAGCCTGCGCACGACCCGGACGCCTATAGCCCGCCCGACCACATACCCGATTGCGGCTCCGAGTTGGAACCCCACCCAGGAAACCGCCGCTCCCTGTCCGAGACCCAACAACGATCCCGAGGCAGTCGCAACGACACTAGACGGAACCGGCAGTACCACGTCCATCGCGAGCAGGACCGGAACCGCCACGGCAACCAGGACACGGCCGGTACCCGCCTGCACCCAGCGTTCCGCCATCGCCGCAACGGACTCATCCATAATCGCGAATGGCACCAGAATCAGGACGAGCAAAGTCAGGCCCGCCCAGGACCAGCGAATCGTGGCCCGCTGCATTACTCGAGTGTACTTGCCGAACGGCACATCCGGAGTTCCAGTCGCCGAGTCTGAGGTCCATCAGGCAACCTGTTCGACACCGCGCAGGCCGGCTGCCATTGCAAGCCGCCAGACCGCAGGATTGTGCCTGACTCGGAGACTCAACCGACCTGACGAACTTGCAGAATTCCAGTAGGTGCGTCACGCGTAAGTACAAAATAGGAGCAATATGTTTTGCCATGGATGACTGCCCAGATACCCTGGATCCCGAACAACGATCAGCTGGCGGACCGGCACTTGAGTCTTGACGGAGAAGCCGCAGCATGAGGTGGTTTCTAGACGTCCGGCCCGTGGCGAGCCAGCCGCAGCGTTCAGGACGCGCCGGGGCCGAGGCCGGCCCATGCAGGGGGAGTGCACCGCGAGCAAGTTACTCTGGTGCAAATGGAGGGGGAGAACGCCCAGCGGCGGGCCGAGCAGCAGCTGCCGCGTGCACCAGAGAAGGTGCCCGATAGGGAGACGGGTTCACTGTCGGCGCAGCGGAGCAACCGCTATGCTCCAGTCGGATCGCCCCTGAAGACTCCGAACGCGGCTCCCCACCCCCACTTCCACTGCCCTCACGGGTAGGCCCGGCTCCCTCCAGGCCCCCCACGTAAGAGCACTACTGCCGGAAGAATTCCTGTCTTCCCCATCCCCCCCTTCCAAGCTCCTTCCCCAGCCTCGTGACCCCGCCACGCCCCTCTCGGGCTTCCACATTATTGCTGATTCCTATACATTCTGCCGTCAGTCCAATGCAGAATAAGCCCCCCACTTTCCGCCACAATAACGTGACACTCAACAGCAGACGCTCGGCCAACCCGCACCGCGCGAACTCTGCAGATGCCAGGGAAAACGCTGGTTTGCTGGGCACATCCCCGACCCTCTCCCAACCACACAGACGGCACAGTTGCCGGTCACTGTGCAGACGCTCGATCAGGGCTCTGGTGGTGATCAGACCGAACACAGCCCTAGCCAGAAAGGCCCGCGCGAGCGTCGCGTGGCTCTGCGGGGGCACCCCGGTCCGCTGCTGCCCGAGCGCCACAGGAGCACTTGGGCGCGGACAAGTTCCAGCACCTGTCCGTAGCGCTGGTGAGGTTGGCCTAGGGGGCCCAGTTCCTCCTCCAGATGCTGGAACGGCGATTTCTGGAAAGTGAACCAGTACTGGATACGGTCGCTCGAACGGACAAGTCCGCTCTCCTATGCTGAGATCGCATAGATTCAATTGTCTTACAGAGCGAGATCTTGTTTCGGTTTTCGACTGAGCCCAGAGCTGGTTCCGCTATCTCCCCCTACTCCTCGGCAATTTTGCGAAGGACTCGGTCTGATTCTGCTACTCTCTCCGTTGCATGCACCGGTTCGCGATAGCCACCACTCTTCCCTTGCTGCTCCTACTGCGATGCAGTTCCGGGCCCGATGGCAGTTCGTCAGCAGTCGGCGAGCTCCCGAGTGTCAAGCCTGAGCAGGTCGGACTCTCTCCGGAGCGCTTGGAGCGGATCACGGCGGCCATCCAGTCCGATGTCGAGCGCGGTCGTCTCGCCGGTGCCATCGGTGTAGTAGCCCGTCGCGGCAAGATCGCCTATTGGCAGACCTTCGGGATGGCTGACCGAGAGGCCGGCCGCACTATGTCTCCAGACTCAATCTTCCGCATCTATTCGATGACCAAGCCCATCGTCGGCGCAGCCTTGATGACGCTCTATGAAGAGGGCCGGTTTGCTCTACGGGATCAGGTCAGGCGCTACATCCCCGAACTCGGTGGTCTCGAGGTGCTTGATGGCAACAGTACGACCAAGGCCCGCCGTGAAATGACCGTACAAGACCTAATGCGTCACACCGCTGGCATGGGCTACGGTGCTGGCGATACGGCAGCCGACCGAAAGTTCCGTGAGCTTGATGTCCTCGGAGGCAACCGCTCGACTGACGACTTCATTCGGAAGCTGGCGCAGTTGCCTCTCAAGCACCACCCCGGGGCGGCTTGGGAGTACAGCGTCTCGGTCGACGTTCAGGGTGGCTTGATCGAAGTCCTGTCCGGACAGGATCTGGCTACCTTCCTGCATGAGCGAATCTTTGGTCCGCTGGACATGTCCGACACTGGCTTCACCGTGCCGGAGGCAAAGCAGGGCCGGTTCGTGCAGATGTACATCAAGTCTGCAGACGGTAAGGGGATTGAGCCGGCGTCCCCAGATCGGTCGGCTGGCTACTACGACTACGACAGTAAATGGTTTTCGGGTGGGGGCGGGCTCGTGTCCACCACGAGAGACTACTTGCGTTTCTGCCAGATGATGCTCAACGGGGGTACGCTGGGAGGCCAGCGTATCCTCAGCCGCAAGACGATCGAGCTAATGACCCGCGACCATGTCGCGGGAATTCGGCGCGCCTCACCGGTCCTAGGCGATGGCTACGGCTTTGGCCTGGACTTTGCCGTTCACGTTGACAGGGCTAAGAGTGGAATCAACGGTTCCCTGGGCGAGTACAACTGGAGTGGACTGGCGGGCACGAGCTTCTGGATCGACCCGGCCGAGCAACTGATCGGACTCTACATGATTCAACTGCTACCGCCACGCTTCGGTGATGGCCGGGAGCAATTCAAGCGCCTTGCTTATCAAGCAATTGCTGACTGATCCAAGACGGGTCGCAGCTACGAGCACGCCGCTGGCGATGTGCCCGGCTTCCATCTCCTCAAAGATACACCCACCGCCTTGATGTGGCAGTGCCTGGACACCAGTGCGTCCCGCAGCAATCTTCTCCCTTAGTGGAAGTTCCAGCAGCTTGGGCAGATGCAGACACATGGATCCTGCGAAGCAACCCGGCGGCCACTTATCCTGCAATACCAATATTCCGCCACGCAGTGATTTATGGTAAGTGTAGTTGCTAAGTACTTCCTTACAGGACGCAGACGGGTGCGGGTTCCGGAGGGGGAGCGGAGGACGACTGGATGCCGGGCAAGAGGCAGCGGTAGCCGGCGAACTCCTTGCCAAAGTCAGTGGTAAGCGCCAAGTGCACGGGCGAGAAGGGGCTGGAGCCGGTCCCAGCTCGCCGCCTGGCCGGTCAAGCCGGCGGACATGCACGGAGGCGACCGGACGGTCGTTTCAGATTCGTCAGCGGAGGCGTGGAAGGCTCACGGAGCCCCACCTGTATGCACTCACAATCCGGCCCTTTCAGGTCGGATTCCCAGCCCCCAATGTAAAGGGGGGAGCGGGCTGCCCGCTCCCCCCGTCTTGGGTCGTTTGCTGTCCGGTACCGACCCGCCCTACGGCAGGTCCGCACCGAACGCTCCGACGACTCGCAACGATTTCGTAATGTCCTCCGACTCCGCCTTCGTTGTTCCGAACTTGTTGTGAGTCTGGAAGTTCGCGACTTTATTTCCGTTAAACTCGGTCACGAACTCGTAGCGACCTACCACACCCAGCGGCCCATCCGGCGACCGGCCCACGAAGAGGAACTCATACAGGATCGGATGAGCATCCCCCGGGGTCTCCGACGAGTCCCGGTAGTCGATCTTGACCGGAGACCTCTCTCCCGATTGCCACAGGGCAATTACACCCGAGTACGTCGACGACCAGTCCAGCACGTGGTTGGTGGGATCGTTTTCTCTCGCCCCGTCTGCATCGTTGGGCTTGGTGTCGTCATAGAAGGGGGCGTCGGTCGTCAGACGGGAGTCCGCCCCCCTGAAGAACGTCATCTGCCGGACTTCCTTGCCCTTGTGATACAAGTAGTCCCCCGTAGTGACGTTCCGCAGGTCGCTCAGCACGCCCACCCATCGCTTGGCACCAACTTCCTTCTTGCCTCCGGTAGCAGTGGGCCTGGTTTCGGTGTGGGAGTACCACTGCACCTCGAATCTCGCATCTCCCTCATAGGGGGCGGTGCCCACATAGGCCACCGTCTTGCCCGTATAAGTCGCCCTCGTTCCGTTCGGCAACTCCGTTTGAGTACGGGCTTCCGCCGGCGCCAGCGCGCTGTACGCATACGACTCCATGTCCCGGTTCCACCAGCCCCGGTCCTGCAGCGCGTTGCGGCTCACCTGGCTCCGCCACACTCCGAACCGCGTGTAGTCCGTGCTCCCCACCGCCACCTTGACCTGCCATTGGCTCTCATTGAAGATCTTGGCCGGCTCCGTCAGCTTGCTCCCACTCAGATTGCCGCTCTTGTTCACCTCCAGAAACGACTTCTCCACCCCGCCGCTGTCGGGCACCGCGAACGTCCCGGCCGCAGCCGGATCGAAGGCATCGGACAGGGCCTCGCTCGTTCCCAGCGCCACCAGCACTGCATCCAGCCGCTCCAGCACATCGTCCGGCGCGACCAGCTGGGCACCGTCGCCCCCCGCCCCGGCGCTGTCCACTACCTTCGTCGGCAGCTTCTCCCACCAGTTCCCGCTGGTCGGACTCGGCTTCGTCTGCGCGGGCTTGTTGGTGCCCGAGGGCGTGTGGTTCGACCCCGTGAACTCGTAGTAGCTGTCGTCCGTGAAGATGTTCTTCTGCAGGCTGCCCAGGGCGCGTGTCCACGCCTCATTGATGTTGGCCTGCAGGTTGCCAATCTCCTGCAACCCGGCGATCTTGTCGCGCTGGGCCTGGATCTCCTCGCGCGCCACCTGCACGTGCGTCTTGGGACTGTTCTTGCTGTACTCGCCGCCTTCGGTGTCGATCACGTCCGCCAGCGCGATCTTGACCGTCCGCCTCGCTGTGGGATCGTCCGTGCCGGACTTGCCGCGCGCGAAGCGCAGCTTGCGGGTCCGCGTCTTGTCTTGAGCAAAGCCCGTCTGACCGGGGATGACCTTGAACTCCCCGTGGAGCCAGTCGAACTGCTCCGGCTTGAGCGTGATCTGGCCGTTCTCCAGCACGGTGTTGTCACTCGACAGCATGGCGCTGACCTGCGTGCCATCGCCGACCGACGGCCGCCGCACCGGCTCGTCCGCCACCCGTTCCGCCCCGAAACCGCCCGCCAGATAAGACGTGCTCTTGCTGTCCGCTCCCAGCGACCACACCCCCACCACCTCGCTGCCCGCTCCCGGCGCGCTGTTCCCCCCTAGCAGCCGTCCCTTGAACGTCGACGCCACGCTCTGCGGACGGTACACTCCCGCCCGCCGTCCGAACCCGATCGACGCCATGCCATCCTTCGCCTCCCATTGCCCCTGCGAAGTCATCTTCACCGTCGGCAGCCGGATGCTGTCCACCTCCCCGAACAGGTACTCCCACGACTCCCCTGCCCCCGTCGCCAGATCCGTGATCAGCCCGTCCACCATCGACGTCGTGAAGTTCACGCTCACCTCGATGTCCCCGCTGTACTGCTTCTCCGCTCCGCTCACCGCCAGCGTCCGCCCCTCGTACCTCGCCGTCCCCGACGTCTGCACGTACCTCGTCCGCGACGTCTCCGCCGTCACCCCGAACGCGAAGGCTCCCCGCTCCCCGGTCTGCGGAGTCCCGTCGTCATACTTCAGGTCCTCCGCCGCGTTCGTCCGCTTCGTCCGCGTGATCGTCCCGTAGCGCGTGTTCCCGTGCGCCTCGTACGTCACCGTCGATTCCGTCTCCGCCGCCGCGAAGATCGTCCCCGCCTTGTTCGCCCCCGCCGATCCCTTCAGCAGATCCTCGTCCCCCAGCGCCTGCTCCAGCGCCTCCGCGCTCCCCAAAGCCTCGATCAGGTCGTCGATCACTCCCAGCGCGTCGTCGTCGTCCGGTGCCCGCGTTGCGTACTTGCCCTCGTACTTGCCGAACACCGTCTTTAGCACCCCCTTCACGTTCGTCGTCGCGTTGTTCGCACTCTCCGTCCCCCACTGCCGACCCACCTGCGTGTCCCGCTGCGAGTCCGTGTCGAACACGTCCAGCACCGCCACGATCTTCTCCCGGATCTCCAGCAGCTTCCCCCGCGCCTCCGCCACGAAGTTCTTCCCCTTCGTCTGCGACACCCCGTCCCCCAACAGGTCCCCGAACGGGTAGTTCTCCCCTGCCACCACCAAAGCCGTCCGCGCCTCGTTCGCCTCCGTCTTCCGGTCGTCCCCCAGGATCGACGGAAACGCGCTCAACTTGTCTGTCTTGAATCGCGTCGGGTTCCGCACCGCCACGTTGTCCAGCCGCGTCCCCATCAGCGCCCCGTCCTGCATCACCACCCGGTACCACCCCGACGTCTCCGTCTCGATGTCCCCCATCCCGTCCATTCCCAGCATCGCCCCGTCCACATCGTAGCCAGTGCCGTCCTCCCGCTTCACCGCCTGCAGGCCCCCCGTCCCCTGCACCTCCATCGTCATCGGCACATACTCCGCCATCCACACCCCGTCCACCCGGCTCAGCCTGTACACGTTGCCGTTCCCCGCCGTGTGCTGCCCCCCGCTCATGAACACCTCCCCGTCCAGCGTCCAGCTCCCGTCCTCCTGCATCACGATCGTCACCATCGTCCCGCTCGTGCCCAGCGTCACCGTCGTCGTCGGTGCCTCATACCGCCCCATCCACGTGCCGTCCTCTCCCATCACCAGCGTGTACCGGTTCCCGTTCTCCGACGTCACCGGCGTCACCCCGGCCTCCACCTGCATCTCCCCCAGCCAGTAGCTGCCGTCCTCTGCCCGCATCAGCGTCACCGTGCCGCCGATCGTCCCCAACTGCACCTCCACCCGCATCGGGTTGTACGTCGCCGTCCACTTCCCCCCGCCGTCGCTTGTCAGCGTGTACGTGTTCCCGGCGGTCGTGATCTGCCCCCCCTCGCTCAGCATCTCGGTCTCCCCCGTTACCGGGTTCACCACACTCCAGGTACCGTCCTCCGCCCGCGTCGCCACCAGTGTCAGACCCGTGCCCCCCACCGTCACCGTCCCTTTCCCCGGCACGTACGTCGCCGTCCACATCCCGTCTTCTCCCATCGCCAGCGTGTACTCACCCCCATTGCCCGCTGTCCACGTGCCGCCGCTCATCAACGGCTCTCCACCCACCGTGTAGGTCCCGTCCTCGTTCTTCACGATCGTCACCGTCGTCCCGCTCGTGCCCAACTCCAGCATCGTCTCCGACGCCTGGTACTGCGCCATCCACATCCCGTCCTCCCCCATCACCAGCGTGTACACGTTCCCATTCGCCGCCGTGTGCATCGTGACCCCGCTCTCCACCGCCATCTCGCCCAGCATGTAGCCCCCGTCCTCGCCCTTCACGAGCTTCACGGTCTCCTCCAGGCTCCCCAGCTTCACCTCCACCTCGTGCGCGTCGTACCGCGCATTCCATGTCCCCTCCGCCAGCAGCAGCGTGTACACGTTGCCGCTTTCGCTTGTCACCGTCTTCCCGCTCTCGAACGCCTCCCCGTTCAGCGTGAAGCCCCCATCCTGCGTGGTCATCAGCGTGACCGTCTCTCCACTCGCCCCCAGCGTCACCTCCACCGGCTGCGGCTGGAACAGTGCCGGTGCCGGTGCTGCCGGCGGTCTTGCCGCCGTCGGCTCATCGCCTCCACAGGCGGCCAAGCCCGCCAAGAGAAGCGCGGACAGGAGGAAAATCCCCCCCCCCCCCGAATTTCATTGCACTGCGATTCATGTTTATCACCTCGTTTATCGCTTTTCTTTCTAGATTCACTGGGCAGCCGCGTTGCTTCCCAGTTTCCCGGTCCATGGATCCACCGACCTTCCGTCCACGGCTCCCATGGGTCCGTTCACTCGAACATACCACAAGCATCCTCCATCCCGGCCCGTCCATTTGTAAAGGGAATGTAAGGCAATTCTTGCGCTGCCCGCGCCCATCGACGGCCACCCGCCTGGCGGCGCGCCCTGACCACCCTCGACGGGGCACCCCCGAATCCGCCACAGCCTGACAGGAGCCAGCCTTCCGCCGGTGGACTGGCCGGTACTCGAATCGCAGGGCCTACCACCCCGATTCCCGACTTGGGCGGCGCGACGACAGCGGCCTGCGATCAACGGGTGACGAACGGCACCTCGTTGCTCTCGACCCCATCCACCGCGATCTTCAAGATGTGGGTCCCCGCAGGCAGGTCGTCCGGCAATGGGATCACGATCTCGTAGACACCTGCCTCGAACAGTGCCAGTGTGCTGGACCTGACAGCGACGGAGCGGCCATCGACCCAGGCCGTCGTGGTTCCGGTCACTCGATTCGGCGGCAATGCCTGACCGGAATGGCCCGTCATCGCCGGCGGAGTCACTGCTCCAAGTCCGGTGGCGTAGGCGTAGAGATCACTGCCGGCCGCCGGCGGACCGGTGCTGACGGCGGGGCCAACAACCCCCACCCTCCCTGCAGCGCCTGCCCGCTCAGGAAAAAGGCCTGGCTGGACAGGACTGATCTGAATGCCGATGAACTCGCTCCTGCCATAGGGAGTGGCGACCACGATTCTGGTCGAACCTTCCGGAACGCCGAACGGGATCTGAAAGGTCACCTCGCCGGGGGCCACCGCCAGCAGCGGGGACCTCACTCCGCCAACCTGCACGGTGGTACCTCCAAGCCGGGTTGGCAGCGTCGGATTCCGGAACACCAGCAGACTGTCCGCCTGGGCCGTGTCGGCTGCGAGTCCTGCACCCTGGATGGTGACCAGACTGCCAGGGGCGAACCCGCGTCCTGCGGAGGGAGCCTCGCCACTCGCAGCGTTGACGATGCCGGAAGCGACCAGCGACGGCTGCCGTTCGGCAACACTCGCTCTCGTCAGGGCGAAGGCGGACGGTTCCCCCTTTACGGTCGCCTTCAGCACCTGGGCTGCCGCCTGGTCCGCGAGCGGCCACTTGATCCTGGCCCGTCCGCTGAAGTCCGTGACGGCGTTCGGAATGTCCCTGCTCCCGGATGCGCTGGAGGCAAATTCCAGCTCGATTCCGCTGTAGGGCACCAGGTTCTCATCGATCACGCGATAGTTCAGGGGCTCAGATGCAGGAGTTCCAGCGACTCCAAACACGACCGGGGGCGGGCCCAACAGCTTCAATCCGCTCAGGCTCTCCCTGACATTCAGTCTGGTGACCGCAGTGTCGAAACCGGGCTCGGCGGCCCGTGCGGTCAGCGTGGTGGTCCCCGCTGCCGACCCAGTGATCGAGAACTCCGCGAACACGTCGCCGGCCCGGATCACGACAGACCTCGGGACAGCCGCAATGGCCTCCCGCAAGTCGAGCATCACGGTAAGGTCTGTTTTGCGGGCCTCGGAGATGATGACCCGCGCCGTGCCGCTCTCCCCCTTGACCAGGCCCCCCGCCGGAAACGTCGATAGGTGGAGCATCCGCACGAGTTCGGTCGCTGTTGAAGCGGCCGCCCCGAGTTGCACCCGGGCGTAGGCGAGCCAATTCATCCGAAGCTGGTTGAGTCTGCGGATAGAGTCTGGATCCACCGAGTCGGCATCCTTCACCAGCAAGGCGAACGCGTAACGGAAATGCCTCTGCGAGACTGTCCAATCCGGCCGGCGCTCCCCGGTGGCCGCGATGATGTCCTCAATCCGAACCTCCGTGCGCTCACCGTCGAACCAGACACCGGACTCCGGGGACCGCGAGGCAGTCCCGAGGTGCGCACCGCCCTTCGCGTTCTGCACGAGGAAAGTCGATCGCACCTCGCTGGGATTCACCAAGCCCATCAGGTACCTGTCCAGCTGGCTGTAGCCCTGCGACGAAGCGACCGTCTGGAATCTCGGCGACGCACTCTGCCCATGGTCCTCGATCGCATTGCCCTCCAGCACGGATGCGCCGGAATTGAAATAGAAACTCCAGTGGGAGCGCTGCCGTCCCAACAGGTCCCAGGTATCCAGTCCCGAAGCCGGATCCCTCCATCTTGCGTAGGCCAGGAAGCGGTGGCCCAGCTCATGAGCCAGGATCGTCAGGAGCGAACTATCGTCCGGCAACGACCGGATCGGGGCCAGTGCACTGGGTGGATACTGGGAGATCGGGCCCATGTTGACGAAGGCCGACAGTCTCTTGGGGGAGCCGAAGTAGTCCCCATAGTTGACGAGAGTATCGCCAGTCCCGCGCACCTCGTTGCGGACCACCCAGGCATGAGCCAGTGAAGCCGCACTGGCATCGATATCGAGATCGTTGAACAGGATCAGCGTGTCGTATGCATCCTCGTGGTGCCTGTAGAAGTCCTGCAGCACGGCGAACTCATCCATCCCCTCCGTGTCGGAGAACACTTCCGCAATGATCGCGTCCTGCGGGACGACATCCGCAGCCGTATCGCTCCAGTCCAGATAGACCGCCTCTCGGTCCGCGGGCCCCGGGAAGATCCCCACCACGCCGTGCGGACTGTCCAGGGTTCCGTAGCGAAACTCGATGGTGCCATCAGCCTTCAGGATCATCTGGAAGGTCTGGTTGCTCCCGATTCCGGTTTCCCGCCAAAGGGGCACCCTGTGCCAGGTGACCGTCACGCTGAGGCCCTGCACGGATACCAGGACCTGGCCTCCCTCACTCGGGTCCAGGTCCTGAAAGAACGGGGCAATGCGTGGAGGCCCTCCAACCGCCCGGGAGTAGTTTCGTTCCCGCCGGCTCGCCTCGGGGAAGAGGAATGTGAAGTTCCCGTCCGAATGCAGGAAACCGCGTTCGAACTCTTCGCCGTAGTACGGGAAGGCGAACGGAAACTCGACAACCGCAGCATCGTCGTCATCCAGGACAATCGGGATGCCGGTCCATTCAATGGTTGTTCCGGCCGGCATGGCACTTCCCTCCACAGCAATTCCGCTGGGGCCCGGGGTGATCGTGACGACTCGGCCGGACAGGTCGACGGGATTGGGGGCGAGCAGCAGCGCAGGTGCCGATTCGATCAGGGCGATTTCACCGGACCGAGTCGGGCTCGGTGCGTTTACCTGCAGGTTGCGCGGGGACTCCGGAGCCAGCGGGAACGGCTGCCAGTCCCCATGCCGGTTCACGGCCTCCGTGCTCTTCCCGCGGTCGGTCCTCCCCGTTATGTGGAGGTGCTGCTGGTGCAGGAAGAGAACCTGCTCCGCGCTGCGAGGGGTCCCACACGCAGCAATGGGCCCGTCATGTGCGGGCGCAGCCAGCAGGGGAGACAAGGCCGCAACTGCAAGTGCGGAAGCCCGCTGGACGGTCTGATGCGGAAAGCGAGACTCCATCGAAACCCTTCAACTGTAGATTGTCGCATTGCAGCGCTGGAGCCACTCAACCGGCAAGAGGGCCATCCGGCCCCTCCGCAGCGGGGACTGTCGCCGGCCAGGCAACATAGCCGTCGGAGAAAGCCACACGAAGGCACGTCGCGACCACCCTCCGCGTTCGATCGGGCGCAATGACAGCGTCCACATGGCCGCGGGCGGCACACCACTTGGCATCAAGGCTGCGCTCGTACTCCAGCCGGGTTCTGTCGATCTGGGCCCGGACTTCGTCCTCCCTCGCGCCGCCATCTGCCCTGGCTGCATCGAGCTGGCCGGAGAACAGGGCCTGCACTGCGGACTCGCCCTCCATCACTCCCACCCGGGCAGACGGCCAGCTGAAGATAAACTCGGGGTCGAAACCCTGTCCGGCCATGGCGTAGTACCCGGCACCGCTGGCATGCCGGACCGTAACGACGATCTTCGCAACCTGCGTGGTTGCCATTGCCTCGACCATCCTCGCACCTTCCCGGATGATTCCGCTCGCTTCCGCCTCCGGCCCGACCATGAATCCGCTGACATCCTGCAGGTAGACGAGCGGGTGCAGGTGACGGTCGCATTTCTGGACGAACTCTGTGGCCTTGCGGGCCGTCTCGGCATACAGGATCGCCCCGACTCTCGTCTTGCCTCGCGCACGAAACAGACCCCTTCGGTTAGCGATCAGGCCAACCGGCCAACCCTCGATCCGCGCGTTGGCACACAGGATCTCCGGCGCATAGTCTGCCATGAACTCGACGCAGCCTTCCCGGTCCACGAGCCTGCGCACAACCTCGTGGACGTCGTATGGCAAGCGGCGGTCCGCGGGGAGAACCTCATCCATGCCGTCGGGGCATTCCGGAGGCGTGGGCACGCCCCGAACACATGGGCCCCCAGGCAAATCCAACAGCAGGGAACGGATGCAGTCCAGACACTCGGCATCGCTGGCGACCCGATAGTGGGCCACGCCACTCTGCGCCGCATGCAGTCGAGATCCCCCGAGGGCCTCCGCCGTCACTTCCTGGCCGATGGCACCGCGAACCAGGTTCGGCCCACCTAGGCCCATGAAGCTGGTCCCCTCGACCATCACGATGACATCGCTGAGCGCTGGCAGGTACGCCCCTCCGGCGATGCACTGCCCCATCACCGCCGAGAACTGAGGAATCCGAAGGAGTCGACGCATCCGCGCACAGTTGTAGAAGATCCTCGACCCACCGTACTTGCCGGGGAAGGTGCTCTGTTGCAGCGGGAGGAAAATCCCGGCCGAGTCCACCAGGTAAACGATGGGAATCCGGCACTGGATGGCGACTTCCTGGATGCGGAGGATCTTGGCCACGGTTTCCGGAAACCAACTCCCCGCCTTCACGGTCCCGTCATTGGCCATGACGGCTATCGGGCGGCCTCCAACCGAGCCGATGCCGGTGACCACGCCCGCGGCCGGAGCTTGGCCGTCGTACTGGTCGTACGCGATGAGGAGGCCGAGTTCCAGAAATTCCGACCCCTTGTCCAGCAGGGCCTCGACCCTCTCGCGGGCCAGCATCTTGCCAGCTGACCGCTGCTTCTCGATGCGGCGCGGACCGCCGCCCATCCTCAGCGACGACTCGATTTCGTCCAGTTCGCCGACGAGACCCCGCATGTACGCGCGGCGGCGCAGTCTTTCCTCCTCGTCTGGCACTGTGAGTCCCGGTTGGGGGCCGAGCGGGAACGACACTCTCTTCAACCTAGCAACGCGATTCGCGGCTCAGTTCGAGCCGGGCCCGGAAAACCGGAGGGGCGGTTGCCATTCCTTCCATACTTCGAGGAACTCGAGGTGCCTGACCAGACCCTGCCGGTTCGCCCACTCGAGCACCTGGCCACGGTCCAGACGTCGGCCGAAGCGGTCCGCCATGTCGGCGATGCCTAGCATCGCCGCCGCGGCCACCACCGCCGACTCGACCAAGCTGGCCAGACTTACCTTGTCATACGTGTCCGCAACTGAGTGATACGCCCGGTAGAACTCCGAGGTGTCCTGGACACCGAACAGCGACGGCACTCCGTGGAGCATGAACGTGAAGTTGTCGCTGAAGAAGTACGGATCGTCCGTGTGGTGCAGCCGGCCCGTGGGATCAACTGGATCAAGAACCCGGACCAGATCGGAGAGCAGTTCGCCCCGTCCCCCCACCGAGTATCCGATCAGCGCCCCACCCCCCATATCGTGAATGATCGCCGCGATGTGACTGTCCATATCGTCCCGGTGGGCCGCCGCGTATGCCCTGGAACCGAACAACCCGAGTTCCTCGCCACCGAACAGGACGAAACGGAGCGTCCGGCGGACCCGCACACCGCTCTCGACGATTGATCGCGCGACGTGAAGGAGCAGGGCAACGTTCACCGCGTTGTCCATGCAACCCGTCCCCAGGTCCCAAGAATCGAGGTGCGCTCCCAGCAGGACCACCTGGTCCGGCAGGCTGTCACCCGGGATTTCGGCAAGCACGTTCGCCGTTTCGTAGCCTTCGCCGATCCGATTCGGCAACCGGATACGGACCTGAACACGTTCGCCCGCCTGCAGCGTTCGCACCAACCGCAGGCCGTCCTCGCGAGCCACGAGAGCCGACGGGATCGGGTCGAGCCTGCCGGAAATCGTGTTGATGTGCCTGTACATGAGTCCGTACGGACGGGTAGACACGAAAAGGACGGCCAATGCGCCAGCCTGGGCCGCTTCCCGCAAGGCGACTACGGCGTCGCGCTGCTCCACTCCCAGGTCCTCGAACGATCGAGCCTCGTCCAGCTCAACGATCACGACCTTGCCCGAGACACGTTCCGGCGATCTGGCGATAAAGCCGGGACGGCCGGTCCCGCCGTCCACGAGTTCCGCCTCCCTCGCCTCGGCCAGCGCCGGGGAAAGGCCGGACGACAAGGCCGGGACACGGTATCGGGCCGGCTCAAGGACGTCGATGGCGGTCTCGCCCTCCTCCCACCGCATCGGAATGGGGACTGGCTCCGTCCGGACATTCGCGAGGCCAGCTCCGGCAAGCGCCACCCGGGCCCAATCCAGGGCCCGGCGCATGCCATCAGTACCGGCCATTCTGGCACCGATTCCGTCACACAGTGCTCGCAAGTCGGATTCCAGTCGTACGGGGCTCTGGAGCGCGTCCGCAACCCGCTGCACCGCGGCGGGTTCCGACGCACCCGCGACAGCAACGAGAGCGAAGATCCATCCGGCTGCACGACTGGCGAGTGGCAAGAACCAGAAACTAACACAAGTTCCCGGTCCCCTCGCCCTGTAGTAGTCTGGTCCGCATGGAACGTCCACACCGGAGACTGATCCTCAAGGGTGCAGCGGCGACGTTGGCAACCCGTGCGCTGCCCGTGTTGGGTGCCAACGATCGGGTGAACCTGGCCGTGATCGGGACGGGGGGCAGGGGCCGCGGCCACCTGCAGTACTTCTCCGAGGTCCCGGGCACCCGGCTCGCCGCGATCTGCGATGTGAACCAGGAGGCCCGGGAACGGGCCGCGGCGATCGTACGCCGTGCACAGGGACACGAGCCGAGAAAGTACTCGGACATGCGAGCCCTGTTCGACGATCCCGAGATCCAGGCCGTGTCGGTGGCAACCCCGAATCACTGGCATGCGCTCGCAACAATCTGGGCGTGTCAGGCCGGCAAGGACGTGTATGTCGAGAAGCCCGCTAGCCACAACGTGTTCGAGGGCCAGCAAATGATCCAGGCCGCGCGGACCCACAAACGGATGGTCCAGGTGGGGTCGCAGAGTCGGTCGATCGGCCACAAGCGCCTTGCGATGCAGATGCTGCGGGAAGGCGCGGTCGGAGAGGTCTACATGGCCCGAGGACTCTGCTTCCGCCGGAGGGAGTCCATTGGCCGCACGCCCCAAGAATCGGTGCCGTCCGGTCTCGACTGGGACCAGTTCCTCGGCCCGGCCCCCATGCGCCCGTATTCGCGGAACCGGTTCGCATACAACTGGCACTGGTTCTGGGACACCGGCAACGGAGACATAGGCAACCAGGGGGTCCACGAAATGGACATCTGCAGGTGGGGGCTGGGCGAATACGCCAAACCGGAATCCGTCTCGTCCACCGGGGGCAAGTTCGTTTGGCAGGACGACCAGGAAACTCCGAACACTCAGCAGGCACACTTCCAGTTCGGGCGTTCGCAGATCGTCTTCGACGTGAGGAACCTATCCAGCCCCAGTGAGGGTGCCGCCCCGCACGTCGGGAGCAACTACACCGGGAACATCTTCTTCGGCGAGAACGGCTACATGGTGGTCGACCCGCTCGGGTTCCAGATCTACACGGGCACCGACAGAGTGAAGACTCACGACGAGCCGCGGCATGAAAAGAGAGTCTGGGATCCGACCCCACACATGACGAACTTCATCGAGGCTGTGCGGTCAAGGAACCATTACGCACTGAACGCCGACATCCGGATCGGAGCGGCTGCGGCAGAGCTTTGCCACCTCGCGAACATCAGCTTCCGCTGCCAACAGCAGCTGCACATCGAGCCCGAATCCGGGTTGTTCGTCGGCAACGGGATTGCCAACGAGTTCCTGACCCGGCGCTACCGTCCGCCATACGTCGTTCCGGAGCGAATGTAGCGCGCACCCCGGATTCTGCCACGCTGCGGCACGCAGTGCAAGTCTGGCTGCGGCATCCGGCGGAGCGGATCAGAAGTAGTTCGTGTGCCAGGCGGCCGCCAAGCCCGCGATGCCGCCCAGCAGCGGAAAAGCAGCAAAGACCGCAACGGCACGCCATTTGCCGAACCTGCCCGGCCCCAAAGCGATGCCTGCTTGTGCGACCCCTACCCCGACCATGGACCACCAGCCGAACACCCCGTCGCGGAGACACCACGGGCAGTGGGGCGGCGACGGAGCGTGAATGTTGCATGACAGGGTACCGCCGGCCCACAGGGACTGACACCCGCACCCGAAAATCAAGCTGCAGTAATCGATGAAGAAAACGGCCGTGATGACCAGCGCTGCCGCAAGACAAGCGAGCCTGGGTACCAACGTTCGTAGCATCGTGATTCTCTCCCAGCATACGGGCGAGGCCGAAAGGCACTCGCACCGCCAACGCGAGTCGGCATTCACTGGCTGCTCATGGCCTCCCGCAGGAACCCGGGCCGGTCGGTCGTGATGCCGGCCACCCCCAAGTCGCGAAGACGCCGACCCGCCGCCGGGTCGTTGACGGTATAGACGTACACAGACTTGCCGACCTCTTCCATCAACCGCGTCAGCCGTTCCACCCACCCACCGTCGTGACGGAGGTCGAGA
The DNA here is from genome assembly GCA_965205085.1 of Bryobacterales bacterium. Lineage (GTDB taxonomy): Bacteria > Acidobacteriota > Terriglobia > Bryobacterales > UBA6623 > VXMF01. The sequence goes on from OZ242039.1 coordinate 1,940,241, forward strand.
CCGTCCAGACCCGCATCGCGTACCTTAGCCGCGATTTGCTCGGGACTGCGGATCCCGTAGCGCTCCGCTTCGCCATCCGAGAACCCGTACAACCAGTATGCGGGTCTGTCCGGCATCCGTCGCTTGGACTCCGCGATCGTCTCGTAGTCGAAAGCGATCAGCGTGACCTGATCCCCGTTCGGCTCGTCGCCCAGGACCGATTCGAGTTCGGGCAGCACGGTCCTCGGGCACTTGATTTCCACGACCAGCGTCCTGCCGGAGGGTACGGTTGCGAGCACTTCGGTCAGTGTCGGAATCCTTGTATCCTTCCAGCGAGCGCCCTTCCATGCACCGACGTCCAGTTGCCGGAGAACTGCCAGCGGAAAGTCGACAACAAGTCCGGACTGGCCACTTACCCGGTCCGTGGTCCTGTCGTGAATGGCCACGATCCGACCGTCGCGTGTCTGGTGAATGTCGATCTCAACGGCATCGGCTCCACGCTCCCACGCCAGCCGGATGGCCGGCAGTGTGTTCTCCGGGGCGTCGTGGGATGCACCGCGATGGGCCACGATCTCGACTCCGGCCGCCATCCATGGAAGGAGTACAGTCGTCGCCACGGCTCCGACCACGCTATAGCCCCATTGGGGAAGCCACGTCGTGAACCGATTCATAACCGACCTATACTATAGACATCCCGGCAGACACCCCGGCGCGTCGCCCGAAATGCGCTATTGCACGAATTGCGGAACCGCCGTTGCTGGTGGGCAATACTGCGGGCAGTGTGGCGCACCTACCAGTCAGACGTTCGGGCGCGGCGTCCAGGGCGCGGAGTTCGATTTCGGGGCTTTCCACTTGGCTGACAGGCACTTGGGAGCGTTCGCCTACCTGACTCCGATTCCAGCCATCGTGTTCCTGGCGGTCGATCCCTATCGGACGAATCAGTTTATCCGCTTCCACAGTTGCCAGTGCCTGCTGCTGACCGCCGTCGCGGTCCTTATGGGGCTGGTTTCGGCGACGGTTTCATTCTTCGCCCTGCTGGAGGGATTGCTCTCCTTCACGTTCCAGTTGGTCCTGCTCGGATGCTGGGCTCTGGCCACCTACCGGGCGCTATGCGGCAGCACCTACCGTCTGCCGGTGATCGGAGAGATTGCGCGACGCTTCGCGGGGGCGTCTCCATGACAGCCCGGGACCGCTCCGGGCGCGTTATTCGACGCCGAAGCGAGGCAGGCGGCAGTTACCTGGTCTGGATCCGGATGTTGCGGAAGCGCACCTCCAGGGGAGGGCCAGAGTGCAGCTGGAGGCCGATCAGTCCGTTACGCTCAACGGAGTTGTCCTTCTCAAGGTAGTCAACCGTAACGACACCGTTGAGCCGCAGTACGATCCGCTCTCCGACCGCGCTGACCTCGTATTCGTTCCAGGCATCCGGCTTCAGCGCCCGGCGGAGCGTCGCCTCGGGTGCCTGCGCCAGCGTCACGTTCCGTCTGCTTTCGTCGTACAGATTGCCCCACCATGTCGGTCCTATGTCGGCTTGGTAACCCTCCATTTCCATGGATCCCGGCACTCGGCGGCTCCGGATTTGCACACCGCTGTTGCCCGTGTCTCCGAGAAGGTGCACTTCGAACCGCAAGACGAAGTCCTCAAACTCGTCGACTGTCGTAAGGAAATCGTTGTAGCCGATTCCGGGAGACCGCCCGACCAACAGGCCGTCTTCCACTTTCCACAGGAAGAGGTCGCCCTCCCACCCGGTCAGGTCGGTTCCGTTGAACAAAGGGACGAAATCCGGCTCGGATCGAGCCGTGACGGGCAACAGCGTGGAAGCAGCCACGGCGGAAAGAAAGCGGCGTCGGTCCAATGTCGGCATGGTTACTGAGAGAGTACTATCCATCTAGTGATTCTAAAGGGGATTATATGCGATCGTATCCCGAATCGGCACGTCAGGCCGACGTGCCGAGAGTTCTACGTAGGCTTCGTGGAGAGCACACGGGCAGTACGAGTCACGGTTCATCCCAGTTCCTCCAAGTGGCGTTCCAGTGTAGAGCCGCCCGATACGCAGAACCGGCCAGACTACCTTCCACACACAAGCGCAGACTGACAAGGGCCCTTCTCTCCAACATTCAATCGCACCAGTGCTTACGCTAGATCTCTGAGAGAATGGAGTGAGTGGGAGACCAGACCATGCGCGGCCTTTCCCGTCGCATCATGGAGCATGCCGAGGCCCTGCCGGAGAACGCGCCGATGTGCCCGGCAACCCTGTTGCACCTCCGCAACCTGGTGGTAGTCGACCACGCGCTGTCGCGGTATGCGCATTCGGGCCGCCTCATGCGGATCTACCAAGGCTTCTACAAGCGGCGGATAGAGACCCCTCTCGACCCTCGATCACCCCGAGTCGCCAAAGCGATCATCGCACTTTCCGAGAGGATGGGCGAAACGATCGTGCCATGCGGCGGAGTGTCTTCTCGAACTGGCGTTAACCGACGCGCGCCCGATCGTCATGATCGCGGAGCGGACCGGTTGGGAGAGTGCGACCGCGATGCATGTCTTCTGTCGCCGGGAACGTGTGCACAGCGAGCGTCTGGCGAGGCACAGGCAGGACCTCGACCGCTTCGACGAAGCCAGCATCGCGGCGAGCGCTCTTGCCGGTCGCGCGCTTGCCCTTTCCGTCTCCTGCCACAAGGCAGTATTCTTTGTTGAAAGCGACGCAAGCGTGATACGGATCGACTACGAGGCGGCGGTTTCGGGACATCTCCAGCTCGTTCCATCCGGCACTGCGCATGCAGTCCTCGCCAAGGACTACGCTAGATTCTGGCTGGCGGCATGCTGCTCGACGAGAGCGAGCCGGTCGAGGCGCGGGGGCGAGGCAAAGCTGATGGACGCATCCGCCTTTCGTGAAGGGCTGGTCGACCAATACGAGCGGTTTTCGCCAGTTTCAGCGGCTTCAGCTATGGTTTGGCGTCATCGAGCGTACGGACGCAGATCCCCAAGAGATCCCTACGGTGCGTTTGCTCCTAGTCCGGCTTCAAACCAGTTGGTACGTATCGAAGAAGCCGATCTGGCGGTCGGGCCACATCGCGACCGCGTCCCAACTCAGCAGTGCATTCGGCGCAGGCGTGTCCGGCATCGTACATATCACTATCGGAAGAACGCTCCCGGTAACGATCACCAAAGCTTCCTCATCGCTAAATCTATGGCCGAACGGTGTGAGCGATCACGTGCCAGTTGACATCAATCAGACTCCGGAGGAACTCGCCCGCGACCGGATCGACGATCGTCTTCGGGCGGCGGGCTGGCAGGTGCAGGACCAAGATGCTCTGGACTTCAATGCAGGGCTCGGAATCGCGGTGCGCGAATACCAGACCAACGTTGGACCCGCCGACTACGTTCTGTTCGCCGACCGGCGGGCAGTTGGTGTCGTCGAGGCGAAGCCAGACACCTGGGGGGTCAGGCTGACCACCGTCGAGGAACAGTCCGAGGGCTATTCCAGGGCCAAGCTGAAATGGGTCTCGAACGAGGAACCATTGCCCTTTCTCTACGAGAGTACCGGGCAGATCACGCGGTTCACGAACTGGCACGATCCCAAGCCTCGTTCCCGCGAAGTCTTCGCCTTTCACCGTCCGGAGACCTTCAATGCCTGGAGGTTCGCCCCGCGGTCCTTCCGGTCAGGCATTGCCTCGCTACCACCACTAGATTCAGTCGGCCTGCGCGAGTGCCAGTTCAATGCGCTCACCAATCTCGAAGCCTCGTTGAAGGCGGACAGGCCGCGGGCGCTCGTCCAGATGGCGACCGGCGCGGGCAAGACCGTCACCGCGATCACGCAAGTCTACCGACTGCTGAAATACGCGAGCCCATGCCGCATCCTCTTTCTTGTCGACACGCGGAATCTAGGCGAGCAGGCCGAGCAGGAGTTCATGGCCTTCATCCCCATTGACGACAATCACAAGTTTACGGAACTCTACAACGTGCAGCGCCTGAAATCGAGCGCCATTGCCGGCGACAGCGAGGTTGTCATCTCCACGATCCAGAGGATGTACGCAACCCTGAAGGGTGAGGAACTAGCCGAGGGGGCAGAAGAGGAACACCCCGAGGAACGGTTATGGCAACCCAGGGAGCCGCTTCCGGTCGTCTACAACCCCGATCTACCGCCGGAGAGATTCGACGTACTGGTCATCGACGAGTGCCACCGATCCATCTACAACCTCTGGCGCCAAGTGATCGAGTATTTCGACGCCTTCCTGATCGGGCTGACCGCGACGCCTGACAATCGCACCTATGGGTTCTTTCAGAAGAACGTCGTCAGCGAGTACAGCCACGAGCGCGCGGTGGCCGATAAGGTCAACGTCGGGAATGAGATCTACCTCATCGACACCCAAGTCACCCAGAGCGGGGAGACGCTGAAGCCCAAACAGCTTGTCGAGAAGCGCCAGCGCGAGACTCGCGCCCGCCGCTGGGAAGTGCAGGAGGAGCGGGAGGAGTATACGGCATCCCAGCTCGACCGTTCGGTCGTCAACCGCGACCAGATCTTCACCGTCATCCGTACCTTCCGTGACAAGTGGCCGGAAATGTTTCCCGGGCGCGAGGAGCTGCCCAAGACGCTGATCTTCGCCAAAACCGACAGCCACGCCGACGACATCGTCCAGATAGTGCGGCAGGAATTCGGGGAGGGCAACGATTTCTGCCGCAAGATCACCAATGCCGCCAGGAACCCAAAGTCTTCCCTTTCAGCGTTTCGCAACGACTACTACCCGCGCATCGCCGTCACTGTGGACATGATCGCCACAGGCACCGACGTGAGGCCGCTCGAATGCCTGCTGTTCATGCGCGACGTCAAATCGCGAAACTATTTCGAGCAGATGAAGGGCCGCGGTACCCGTGTCCTCACGCCCGACGACCTTCGAAAGGTCACGCCGTCCGCCCAAGCCAAGACTCATTACGTCATTGTCGACGCCGTCGGCGTCACCAAGTCACTCAAGACCGCCAGTCAACCGCTTGACACCAAACCATCGATCCCGTTCAAGGAACTCGCCATGGGCCTCATGATGGGTGACCGGTCCGAGGAGACGGTGAGTTCGCTGGCGGGGCGCCTCTCGCGCCTAGACAACAAACTTGGAGCAGAGGACCAGACCAAGATCGCGGAAGCCGCCGGCAAACCCCTCACAGTCATCGTTCGGGACTTGCTCCATGCCATCGACCCGGACAAGGTTGCGGCTGACTCCAAGACTGCAGACCAAGCCGTGCCCGACGATGTCGCCATGCGGGTCGCCCGCGAGGAACGGATCAGGCGGGCCGCCATGGTATTCACCGGCCCGCTCATCAATCTCATAGAGAAGATCCGCCGCTATAACGAGCAGACCATCGACCATGACAACCCCGACACCCTCCAGCGTGCCGAATGGGCCGGTGATGTGGCAAAGAACGCGAAGAGAATCGAACGGGACTTCAGGGACTATCTCAAGGAGAATCGTGACGAAATCGAAGCGCTGACGATCTACTTCAACCAGCCCGCGCGACGGTCGGAGGTAACCTACTCCATGATCAAGGGAACGCTGGCGAAGCTGAAGGAAGACCGTCCGCGACTTGCCCCGCTAATCGTCTGGCGCGCGTTCGCGCATCTCGACGACTACAAGGGTGAGCAACCCGTCAGCGAACTCACAGCGCTGGTCGCCCTCGTTCGCCGTGTCTGCGGTCTCGATGATACGTTGACCCGCCACTCTGATCGGGTGCGGAGAAACTTCCAGAACTGGATCTTGAAGCACCACGCTGGTGCAGGCGATAAGTTCTCCGAGAAACAAATGGACTGGCTGCGCATGATCCGGGATCATCTGGCCCTGTCGTTCACCCTTGAGCGGGAAGACCTAGAACTGGCTCCCTTTGATGCTCATGGTGGTCTGGGTCGGATGCATGTCCTTTTCGGCAACCGTATGGACGACATCATGGCTGAAGTGAACGAGGCATTGGCGGCATGAACGTTTTGCCGAACGGTTGGATTTCAGGACCTCTATCGGATTTCATTCAGCCTCGTCGAGAAAGGGTATCTACCGCCAGTGTCCCGGAGTTGCCATTCATCGGCATGGATCATGTAGAGGCACATACCACAAGGATTATTGGTTCTGTTCCGGCGGGACGGATGAAGAGCCGCGCTGCCCGTTTTTCGGAACACAATGTGCTGTACGGGCGGCTGAGACCGTATCTCAACAAGGTAGCACAGCCCGCTTTCGACGGTCTTGCTTCGGCCGAATTCATTGTGTTCAGCGGAAACGAACTGATCGACCCGAGATTCTTGTTCCGTCGGTTGAATTCGCGAGATTTTGTCAGCTTTGCGTCCCACCTGAACGAAGGGGATAGACCACGTGTCAGCTTCGATCAGATTGGCGAGTTCCGATTGCTGGTCCCCCCACTCGATGAACAGCGCCGCATCGTGGATAGGATCGAGGTGATGTTCGCGGAGATCGAACGAGGCGTCGAGAGCCTGCGGACGGCGAAACGGAAGATCGGCCTATATCGTCAGTCGCTTCTCAAATCCGCCTTCGAAGGCCGTCTCACCGCTGGCTGGCGGGCAGCCAACCCCGACAAGCTCGAAAGCCCGAACGCTCTCCTAGCCCGCATCCGCGAGGAACGCGAACGGCGGTACAGAGACGCGATCGACAAGTGGGAGCAGGCCGTTATCGCTTGGAGGAAAGGTGGCGATGTGGGCAGGAAGCCCCAGAAGCCGAAACGGCCAAAGGACTCTAACCCACAGTCACATGACCGACTGTCAGTTCCTGCTACCTGGGTCACTGCACCGCTTGGGGGCATCGCTTTCGAAGCTGTACTCGGTAAAATGCTCGACCGTGAAAAGAATCGAGGAAAACCAAGGACGTATTTAGGGAACGTTAACCTGCGATGGGGTTCATTCGATGTTGAAAGAACAAAGAAAATACCAATCGAGGATCACGAGGTGTCTCGATATTGCATCAGAGCAGGAGACTTGATCGTTTGCGAAGGCGGCGAACCGGGCCGTTGTGCTGTTTGGCAAGGAGAGGACAACAAGTTCTTCTTCCAGAAGGCACTTCATCGTGTACGCTTAACACAGTCATATGCTCCCTGGTTCGCCTACTACTTCCTTAAGTTCGCAACTACAGCAGGTTTTCTCAACAGACATTACACCGGTTCGACAATCAAGCACTTGACAGGCACTGCGCTTGCAGACGTCTTGATGCCTATCTGCCCTCTCGCTGAACAAATCAAAGTAATTCGCATCCTCGACGCCCACTTTGAGGCCGCCGAGATGCTGGATAGGGAAATTGAAACCAACCTTATTCGCGCCGAAGCCCTCCGGCAGTCTATCCTGAAGAGAGCTTTTTCCGGTCAACTTGTCGTTCAAGATCCAAACGAAGAGCCAGCTGGCACCCTTCTAGCTCGAATCCGGTCCGAGGCTCTTTCCATTCGGAATACACCACATCAACGGAGAACATCCTCATGAGTACATTCGACAGCACCAAACTTCCACTGCCACAAGTTCTAGCTGACATCACGGCAGGAAAGATCCAGCTACCGGACTTCCAGCGCGGTTGGGTGTGGGACGATGATCACGTAAAGTCCTTGCTGGTCAGCATTGCCCGGTCATTCCCAGTCGGTGCTGTCATGATGCTGGATGCTGGCAGCGATATTCACTTCCAGGTGCGCCCTGTTGAAAATGTCGACCTAGGTGTGGGCCAGCCAGAACCTGAGCGTCTCATTCTGGACGGACAACAGAGGCTCACGTCATTGACACAGGTACTTTCCGTAGACAAGCCGGTTCGTACGTTCGATCACAAGCGTGCTAAGATCTACCGACATTACTACATCGACATCGCCATGGCCCTGGCAGATGACCGGCTGGATGAGGCGTTTATTTCTGTTCCTGCAGATCGCAAGGTCAAGACCAATTTCAACCGAGATATCGAAATGGACCTGTCGAGGTTGGAGTTGGAAGTCACAAACCTTCACTTCCCATGCTCACAAATACTCAACTCGGACGAGTGGGAAAAGGCCCTGCACCGTTATGCTCCCGAGCGGTTCGGGGATTACATGGAGTTCCGCAGTCAAGTCTTGGGAGCATTTCGCAGCTATCAACTCCCCGTGATTACCTTGGGAAAAGCGACTACGAAAGAGGCTGTGTGTCTTGTTTTTGAGAAGGTGAACACCGGCGGTGTACCGCTTTCTGTATTCGAACTGGTCACAGCAACATTTGCCGCTGAGGGCTTTAATCTCCGCGACAACTGGTTTGGAAGCGAACTGCGCGAAATTGAAGGGCGTCGCGAACGTCTTACCAAGGAGCCGATATTTGCCGACCTCGAACCCACAGATTTTTTGCAAGCGATATCGATTCTCCGAACGCATGAACGCCGGCAGTCGGACATTGCCGCTGGCAGGGTGGGCAAGATGGTGTCCGCAGTCAGCGCCAAGCGCGCGTCCATCCTGTCATTGGCCTTGGGCGACTACCAAAAGTGGGCTCCTGTTGTCGAGCAGGGCTTTCTGTGGGCGGCTAAGTTCATGCGCAAGCAGTGTTTCTTCGACGCCCGCGAACTCCCCTATCGGACACAACTTGTCTCCTTGTCCGCCTTGCTTTCGCAACTCGGCGATCGGTGGCTGGAACCCCGCATTTATGATCGCCTGTCCCGGTGGTTCTGGTGCGGTGTGCTTGGAGAACTCTATGGCGGCTCTGTGGAGACACGCATGGCGAATGACTTCGAAGACCTTGTGCGGTGGTTCGAATTGGACCCAGGCGACGCTGCGCATGGTCTGTCGCACAAACTGCCCCGCACAATATCTGATGCTGCCTTTCAGGAAAGCCGCCTGGATACGTTACGATCGCGCAACAGTGCCGCATACAAGGGTCTCAATGTCCTTGTGCTGCGGGAGGGTGCGGAGGATTTCTTCTGGAAGGACACGGTGCAGGCGCTGACCCATGAAGAGATGGCGCTCGACATTCACCACATCTTCCCCCGAGCATGGTGCCGGGACAGGGGCATCAAACGGTCTGTATACGATTCCGTCGTCAATCGGACGCCGATTTCCTCGAAGGCCAACAGAATGATTGGTCGCAAGGCTCCGTCCGAGTATCTGGCCGCCTTGCAGGCTCACCGCCAAGTTCGCCTTACCGAACAGGAAATGAACCGAATCCTCTCCAGTCACAGGATCCCTTACGCGTCTCTCAGATCTAATGACTTCCAAGCATTCTATTTGGGGCGCAAGAACGCTCTGATCGAGCTAATCGAAAAGGCTACCGGAAAGTCGGTACAGCGGGACCAGTCTCATGAGGCCCGGGCATGAACACCGCGCCGATCGTCTCGAAGGTCTGGAGTTTCTGCACGACGCTGCGCGACGACGGCGTCGGATACGGCGACTATCTCGAGCAACTGACCTACCTTATCTTCCTCAAGATGGCCGATGAGTACGCCAACCCACCCTACAACCGCGACGTCGGCATTCCTGAAGGCTATGGCTGGAAGAGTCTGACCACGCGCCACGGCACGGAGCTTGAGGCGCACTACGTCGCGCTTCTGCGCAGGCTCGGCGAGGAAAAAGGCCTGCTGGGACAGATCTTCTCCAAGGCGCAGAATAAGATCACCGACCCGGCCAAGCTCTTCCGCCTGATCGACCTGGTGGACGGCACTAACTGGGTCGTGCTTGGGGCGAACGTGAAGGGCGATATCTACGAGGAGCTGCTGGAACGCAACGCCGAGGACACGAAGTCCGGCGCGGGCCAGTACTTCACGCCCCGCGCCCTGACCCGCGCCATGGTGGCGTGTGTGCGCCCGGAACCGGGCAGGACCATCGCCGATCCGGCCTGCGGCACGGGCGGCTTCTTTCTGGCCGCACACGAATTTCTAACCGACCCGAACAACCATGCGCTCGACCGGGATCAGAAAGAGTTCCTGAAGCGCGCGACTTTCCATGGTAACGAGATCGTTGCAGGTACGCGCCGGCTCTGCCTGATGAACCTGTTGCTGCACGGGATCGGCGAGATGACCGGGGAGACGGCTGTCTCGCCGGCCGACGCGCTGGTCGCCCCGCCCTCGCAGACGTTCGATTACGTCCTTGCCAATCCGCCCTTCGGCAAGAAGAGCTCGATGAGCTTCACCAACATCGAGGGTGAGCAGGAGACCGACGACCTAACTTACAACCGGCAGGATTTCTGGGCGACGACCTCCAACAAGCAGTTGAACTTCGTCCAGCACATCCGGGCCATGCTGAAGACAACTGGCCGCGCGGCGGTCGTCGTGCCTGACAACGTTCTGTTCGAGGGCGGTGCCGGCGAGACGATTCGTCGGAAGCTGCTCCAGACCACCGACCTACACACAATCCTGCGGCTGCCTACTGGCATCTTCTACGCCCAGGGCGTCAAGGCGAACGTGATCTTCTTCGACAACCGCCAGGCCAGCCCGGAACCCCAGACGTCACGAGTCTGGTACTACGACTACCGCACCAATGTGCATCACACGCTCAAGAAGAAACCACTCACTGACTCCCACCTCGAAGAGTTCGTGGCTTGTTACACGCCGAGAAACCGCCACATCCGGCGGGAGACATGGAGTGACGAAACCCCCAATGGTCGATGGCGCGCCTACTCGCGCGAGGAACTTCTCCTCCGCGACAAGGCAAGCCTCGACGTGTTCTGGCTGAAGGACGCTTCCATGACAGATCTGGACAATCTGCCGGAACCGGATGTTCTCGAGGCGGAGATCATAGAGAACCTTCGCTCAGCACTCAGCAGCTTCGAGGCGGTGAGCAGAGTTTAGCTCTAACCAAATGGCGTTAGCGAACCAGCCGCCACCCTTATTTGCGCTACCGCCAAAGCGCGGGCGGACGCGCTGAGGCGAAGGTAAGTCATAGCCAGCCCGAAAGACCGCCGCGCTCCCGCATCGCGCCACAGGGACTTCTGTATATTGGGAGCAGAGGCTGGCCGATACGCTGCAGTTCGGTGTAAACGCCGATCCTCAATGCGTCCGACCCTAGTTCATCGCTTTGCGCTGGCTGACGTTGGCCCAAACCTTGGTGCCCACCACGGCCACCTGCCCTAGTCTGGGAACCCCCTCTCGCGCACCAGCAGCACGACCCGCCACGGCAACGCTTCGAACGCCTTGCGGAAGTCGCGAATCGTCTGATGCTTCGGGAAGTTACGTCCCGCCAGGATCCGAAACACCACATCTTCGCTGAGCTTGCGTTCCCGTTTCCGGGAGGAGAACACGGTGGTCGCATGTGCGTACAGGATGATGTTGATCATCCTGCGAGGGTCCAAGGGGCTGATGCGCCCTCCATCACCTTCGTAGCACTGGTAGAACTTGCTCAAGTCCAAGGCGTCTACAAGCTCGCTCACTTGGTGGCCAGATGATTCTCTGGGAGCAAATCCTTGATGTCGCGTGGCAGCAACATCCACTGATCTGAATCATATGGCCGAAACCGAGTGCCCATGATGTTCTCCAGAGCCCACATATGTATCCCATATTGACCCCATTCCAACGTCCCACTCAATGGGATCAGATTGCGTCGCCAACTCTTCTACCGCGCAGGCTCCTGGCATGGGTCATCGACACCGTGACCGGACGGCCTCGGCGCTCCCAATCTTGAGGTCGCCGTCGTGGCTTCCGAGAGCGCATTGGAGCGGACCGCGCTGAGTGACGGGCCAAGGCGCTTCCAACTTCGCACACTGTCCCCAAGAGCATGGAGATATTTCGTCATTTCAAGTGCGGTCGACCTCACTCCGCCGACAGCAACAGGCGTACTGGTGCGGGCAGACCGCACGGTCCAAGTTGACATTGAACTGGCTCTGGGCTCCAGACTTGTACCCGGATCGAAGTTACTGTGAACATGATCGATGCCCGGCTACCAGCCTCTCGAAACGGAGCAGGAAATCAGGTCTCGAGCAGCCGTCCGGCCAACGCACGGCACTTCGCGACTTCACCTCGCTGATACCGGGAGTCCAGGCTTTCCGGGCGATTGGACATCTGTCGTTCAGTGCGCGATGTGGTGTCCGTTCAAAGATTCCTGTGGGTGTCGAGGTGCGCGGGCACACAGCAGTACGCCACGCTCGCCGAGGTGCCTGTCCGCCATCGGTTTATAATTCGATCTGGAGATGAGGCAGAACTCGTGCCCGCACCCTACAAGGCGAAGGCCGTTGCAAACTTCTTCTTGCGCAAGGGGCGACTCACCCAGATGAAGCTGCACAAGCTGGTGTACTTTGCGCACGGCTGGCATCTCGGGCTCCGGGGCACTCCTCTGCTGGACGAACGTGTGCAGGCGTGGCGGTACGGGCCGGTGACCCTGTCGTTATGGGAGGAATTCAAGTGGTTCGGGGCCGAGCCGATCGACAGCTTGGCAACCGCTCAGGTGGCTTGGCGAACCCTCGCGCCAGAGGTTGATCCCGACGACAAGTACGTTTGTGGGCTCTTGGAACGTGTGTGGGAGATTTACGGCCCACTGTCCGCCGAGCAGCTCTCGACGATGACTCACGAGGCCGACTCTCCGTGGACCAGCGTGACTAGCCGGCAACTGCACTCCGGGCGGACTCCGATCCCGGATCAGCTATTGACCAGTCACTTCCGGTGCAAGGCCACGCAGAATCGGCAAATCAGACAGCACCAGAATGCCGTCTGAGGTCGGGCGAGAGCGCTGGACCTCTTCGCATCGGGCATGGGCGCATTCATCGTTCTCGCGTTACTCGCCAGCCACTGACATGCCTGTCGGCTCTTCAACGACAACGAATCTGTTCGCTGCGACGTCGCGCATCTCACTGACGAACCCGGAGGGCCATTGAACGGTCAGCCCATCAACCCGGCCAGCTTCTCCGAGCCCGAAATGCAGGCGAGAATCGTTGACAGAGAGATAACTGGCGGAAGAACGCACTCCCCGCATGAGCAACTGGCGCCCGGCCTGGACCAGAACCCTTGCACCGGCTGCGAGTCTTCCAGCACTGCTGTCCCGCAGGTCCACGACCAGCCAGCGATTCCGATTTCCGCCGTCGTTGCGCAGCAGGGTCGGAGGTCCGTCGAGGTTGTTCACGACGACATCGAGGTCGCCGTCGTTGTCATAGTCGCCAAGAGCCAGCCCGCGGCTCTTGTACCGCCTGTCGAGACCAAGTTCCATCCCTATCTCGACGAATCTGGTCCCCGAGCGATTCATGAATACCAGCCGACGCTGTTCGTACTTGAGCCCCATTTCGAACTGATCCGCTTCCGGGTACAGATGCCCGTTCACCACAAAGAGATCCTCCCAAGTATCGTTATCCAGATCTCCGAACGCCGCGCCCCAGCCGACGTACAAGTGCGTGCTTTGGCCGTGGCCGGCCGGGTCGGTGAGGTTCGTGAAGCTGCCATCCCCGTTGTTAACCAGAAGAGAGTTGCTCTCGTACGAGGAGTTCGTGTAGTAGAGGTCCAACCACCCATCGTGGTCGATGTCGGCCGCGGCGACACCCATTGACCCCTCCTCAATCCCATCCTGGGAAAACGCCGCCCCCAGAAGCACCGCCAGTTCTTCGAACGTTCCGTCGCCCCGGTTCTGGTAGAAGAGGTTGGCAGTCAGATCGTTGGCCACGAAGATGTCCGGCCACGAATCATTGTTGAAGTCAGCGACCTGCACCCCCAAGCCGTACAGGCGTTCTTCATCAATGCCCAACTCGTCAGCGACATCCTGGAAATTCCCGGCACCGTCATTGATGTAGAGGGAATCGCGCAGGCCGGGAAGTCCACGAGGCCCGCAGAAGACACCGAAACCGCGGTAGTTGCAGTTGTGGTCGCGCGGCGGCGCGCCGTCGAGGGGATACGCGAGGTAATTGCTCACGTAAAGATCGAGGTCCCCGTCGCGGTCGACGTCAGCGAACGCCGCTCCCAAGCTCCACTGCGACGGTGCGATCCCGGCGGAGCGGCCGACTTCCAGGAATGTCCCGTCCCCGCGACTTCGATACAGCGCGTTACTGCCGTAGCCGGTCAGGAATATGTCGAGATTGCCGTCGCGGTCATAGTCGCCAACGGTAACTCCCTGGCCCCAACCGGTCGACGTCAGACCGGCCTCCTGCGTCACGTCCTCAAACCGGCCCGTCCCGTCACCCCGGAACAGCGAACACATCAGGTCGCCACCCTGCCAAAACGCTTCGATGGTGGAGCCACGCACCAGAAGTATGTCCAGAAAACCGTCGTCGTCGTAGTCCAGAAACGCCACCCCTCCGCCCATCACCTCAATGATGTGGACCTTGCCAACACTCCCCTGGAGCCCGTCAAAGACCTCCAGGCCAGAGTCGTTGGTGACGTCGGTGAACTGCAGCGACGCCCCCCGCCCCGCTGCAGGGAGCAACAGCAGCATCACACAACCGGCGAACGCCGCCACTCCTCCAGAGACAGTCACCCTACATCCTGGCCGCGGGTCTAGGCCCCCCCGGAGTCGGCACTGCCGACCCTGCCAACTCTCCTTCGCGGACACGTGCAGTCAAGTGGCACCATGCCACTGTCATGCCCATGCGGGGCAGCGCACCCGCAGACCGGCAACCTAGAATAACAGCTTGACTCCGAACTGGATCTGCCTGGCGGCCTGGCCAGCGACCAGCCCGCCTATACTGCCGAAGGCGGGCGAGTCCAGATTGGCGTTGGGCAACCCGAAGTTCACGTTGTCGAACAAGTTGAAATACTCGGACCGAACCTGCAAGGCGATTGACTCCGCCAGTCGGAAATTCTTGTAGAGACCGAAGTCGAACTGGAAGAGACTCGGACCGGTTACGATGTTCCTGCCAGCATTCCCGAACATGTACGGCGCAGGTTCGGCGAAGGCATTCTTGTTGAGGAACTGGTCAGGAGCCCCGCTTGCGCCGGAGAGCGGATCTCCCACGAGATCCGGGCGCTGCGCCTGTGAACGGGGCCCGATGTTGGCAATGTCCCGTGGAATCGTGATGTTGATCGGTGCACCGCTGTTGGCTGTCGCCACACCAGTCAACTGCCAGCCGCCAAGGACGGCATTCGCTACGTTGCCGAGATTCGCCCCCAGCGCCCGATTCCTGCCGACGGGAACTTCCCATACGTAGTCCGCAGAAAACGTATGGAGCCGGTGGAGGTCTGACAATGCGCGGTCAGACATCACGTCATGGGGGTTTTGGGGACTCCGGCTTGCGGAGAAACCCGCCCCCAGGGTGTCGATCGTCTTGCCCCAGGCGTAGTTGACCCGGAACGAGAGATCATCCGTAAACCGCTGCTCGGCCTTGAACTGGAGTCCGTGATAGGACGACGTGGCCTCGTTCGTCATTTCGCTCATGGCACCGTAGTGCGGGTACGGGCGGCGAGGATCCACATCCCCCGGGCCCGGCGGGGCGGTGTTGGTATTGACGAACGTCGACAGGTCCGACCCCCTGGTGCCGACATAGCCCAGTTCGATCATCATCGAATCCGTCAACTGCCGCTGAACATGCAGGTTCCACTGCTGCGTATAGCTGATCCTGTTGTTCCGGTTCACGATGTGCTGTGCCCTTGGAGTGACCTCACTGCCCCTCTCGATGTCGAGTTGCGGGCTGAAAGTCGTCTCGGCATACGAGAGTTCGGTGCGCTCATTGAGGTTCGACAGGCTCTCGCTGATAGCGAAGGGCCAGTTGCCGCGGATCCCCTGTGCCTCCCAGAGAAAGTTCGACATGTAGAAGAGGCCGTATCCCGCCCGCACTGTGGACCGCTGGCCGATGCGATAGGCAAGGCCGAGCCGAGGGGCGATGTTGTTGTAGTCGGGTTCGACAACACCGCGACGTACGTTGGGCGGCTCACCCGTCACAGGGTTCACCCCGTCCCACAGGAACATCCCTGTCTCCATGTCGATGGATGCCAACAGATCGTCCCGGTGCTTTGGCCACTCGATGAGGTCATAGCGCAATCCCAGGTTGAGCGTCAGGCTCGGAGTGATCTTCCAGTCGTCCTGAAAGTAGAATCCGTAGTCTTCCTTGCGCATGATCGCGGTAGTGCCACGGCCGATGTTGCGCTGCGCGGTGTTCGGCAGCCCGAGCAAGTAGGCCGCAACGGCATTGCCGGTGTTCTCCGCATTCTGGGGGTCTTCAGTTGGCCTCTTGTTGAAGCTCATGTTGCCGGTAAAGTACCCGTCGTCAAGGTTCCGATTGTGCCTGAACTCGAAACCCGCCTTGATACTGTGATTGCCAACGATCTTGGTGACGCTCGCAATCGCGCTGTAGGTGTCATCGGGAAACGGGAACCCCGTCTGGCTGGGACTCGCAAACCCGGCGATCGACCAGGCGGGGTACAGGGGAACGGCCTCGCTCTTGAGGATCGGAATGCCCTGAATGTTGTTGCCATTGATGAAATCAGTGATTCCTTCCACTCCGCCGGGCGCGCTGTCAGCGATCTGGAGGTTGTTGCGGTGATAGGACAGCTTCACGTCAAGGATTGTCGTGGGACTCAACGTGTGGGTGTCGCTGATCATGATGTTCGTGAATGTGTTGACGAGGTTGTTGTCCACCGTGAGGTGTGCAGTGGGACGCGGGCTGACCGAGTCGTTCAGGTTGTAGCGGCCTGTCAGAATGTTCTTGCTGCCGAACCGGTGGTCAACCTTGCCCATCCATTGGTTGGCGTCAACTCGCGACGCCTTGGTGTTGAGCAGGTTCAGTGACTGGCCGGGCAGGTTCGGAGCGGACCAAAGGATGTCAACGAGTTGAGCAGTCGCAGAATTGATCCGGTTCAGGGGTACGATACTGTTCGGAAGCGGGTCACGGGCGAGAGTGCCGTCAGCCAGCTCACGGGTGGTCAGGGGATCGAACACCTTCGGGCCAGGTTCGCCTGCCACGTCGCGCGACAAGTCCCCTCCGAACATCTCGCGCGTCGGCACGACATTGAGCAGTGTTGACTCGCGACGTCGACGCTGGCCCTCGTACATGAAGAAGAAGAAGGTTCGGTTCTTCACGATCGGTCCCCCGATCGTCGCTCCGAACTGGTGCTGGCCGAATTCGGGCTTGTCGGCACCGGACTGTTTCGCGAAGAAATCCACGGAGTCGAAGTTGTCGTTTCGAACAAACTCAAACGCTGAGCCGTGAAATTCGTTGGAACCTGACTTCGTCACGACGTTCACGTTGGCACCGGCAGCAGTGCCGAACTCAGCGGAAGTGATATTCGTCTGGATGCGGAATTCCTGGATGGCATCAATGGAAGGCTGCACTCCGAATGTCTTGAAGAACGATTCGTTGTTGTTCACTCCGTCCAACGTATAGTTGTTGGCCTCGCTGCGCAGGCCGCTCACCGACACCGCAGTCCCCCTGGTCTGGAAGGCCGTGTTCGCACCGGATCCGGCGACGGCACCCGGCATTAGCACCGTCAACTGGGTGAAGCTACGGCCGTTGAGCGGCAATTCAACGACCTTGCGGTTGTCCACGGTGGAGGCCACCGTGGAACTATCGGTCTGCAACTGCGGAAGCGCTGCAGTTACCTCGATCACCTCAGTGACCTGCCCGATCCGCATGGCCAGGTCCACACGCAAGGTCTGGTTGACCTCCAGGCGGACGCCGGATTGCAAGGCCTTGCTGAACCCCGCCAGTTCTCCCTCGACTGTGTAGATCGCCGGCGGCAGCGAGACAACGGTGTAGCCCCCGGCCTCATTGGAGTTGACGGACCGGGCGATGCCCGTTCCTTCATTCGTAACCGTGACGGTGACACCGGGAATGACGGCACCGCTCTCGTCGGTCACGTTGCCGACAATGGTCCCGAATGCGGTCTGTCCAGGCAAACGGCTGGTGGCGATACCAGCGAGTACCGCGACACAGCACCAGATCACATGTGCGCTCTTCATAACATAGCTCCGTTTCAACCAGATTCGCGTCACGCCACGCCCCATGGTGGACACCGTGATTCCCGGCATCCCGGTGCAAGGTTCCTCGTGGCAGGAAACATGCTGCCCGCGATTATACATTCAGGCAAGCAGTTTGACAATGCGATGAGCAACTTTTCTTCTGGCCAGCACTCCCTGGCGAACGCCGCGCACCCGGCATGGCTCGCACAATCGGAGGATGGCCGGTTCCGGCGCTGGAACGAACCGCGCCGGGGCACCTCAGAGGCCACCGGCAAAGCCGGCCCCCGCTGAGGAGCGAGCCTCGGCTGTGGCCCGCGTCAAGGCAAACTTGCCGAGATACCGGGTCGCCTCGTCTCGATACCCAGCTCGAAGGCATGCAAGGCCCAACTGGTAATACGGACTGTGGAACTCCGGCTCCAATGCGGCCGCCTCCTTGAGCACCAGGATGGCCTCTTCATACCGCTTCATCGCAATGAGTAGTTTGCCGAGTTCATATCGGGCTACCGCGTTGCGCGGGTCGAGGTCAGCCGCATGGACGAACGACTCCGCTGCAGCAACTCGGTCAGCTTCGTCGCTGCCTTCTGCAAGAGCGCGACCCAGTTCTGTGTGATAGCGTGAATTCTCCGTTTCCAGACCGACAGCGGCTCGGTGCGACCGAATCGCAGCGTCTCTGCGGCCCTGCCGGAGGTGGGCTCGGCCCAGCAGATGATGTGCCTCGGCGAGGGCAGGGTCACCCTTGAGCGCCCTCTCAAGTAGGGCTACGGGAGCCTTGCCCGCTGGGTCGATGTGAAGGCAGCTGTAGGCGAGCGAAAGGAGAACTTGCGGAGAGTTGCCCCGGTTGGCCTGGGCGAGCCGCAGCAGTTCGACCGCTGTTCGGTGATGCTGGCGGGCGGCCAGGGTAGCAGCCAGTTCAACGAAGGCGTCGGCCTCCAAGGGGCGATCCAAGCCGGTTGCCCGTGGTCTGCCGGAATCCGCTGCCACCTGGGGGCAGGAGTTTCGCTGCACCGAAAAGAAGACTTTGGGTGCGATAACGGATGGATGGCGCTTCAGTGCGGCCAGCCGGGTCTCCGCTTCTCCGATACGGTCGCGTTCAAGCAGCAGGAGAGCCCAGTTCAGCAACGCATGGGGACTGTTGGGCCAGCGTCGAACAGCGTCTCGGAATTTCTCCTCAGCCTCGGCGGTTCGTCCTTGCTGCGCCAGGGCCGAGGCCATCAGGGAAGATGACTCGGCGGTGAACTGGTCGGGCTCCAGCCCGGCCAGCGCGGATACGGCGTTCGCGTAACGATTCAGCAGATGGCTGGTCAGAGCTGTGAAGTGCCGAGCCTCGTACGAACCGGAATCGATCACCAGCGCCGCCTCAAAGGCTCTCAGGGCATCCTCGTAGAAGAACCGTTCAAACAGGGAATGACCAACGCGCATCAGGACGGGGACCGAACGTGGCTGCATGCCCAACAGCACCCTGCTGGCCTCAAGTCCACCGCTGAGATTCCCACTTGCAAACTCAGCGGCGGAGAGGTGCAAGTACGCCGCCACGGTGGCGAAGCCAGCGTTGACCGCTTGGCGGAGATGCCCCGCAGCGAGAGGTTCGTTGCCAGCCATTCGGTACGCCAGACCGGCCTGGTAATGAACAACGCCCTCGCCAGGTGCAAGCCGCAGTGCCAGTTCGAACTGCTCGCACGCCTCAGCTGCGAGGTTCTGCTCAAGCAGCACCTCGCCAAGTTCACGGTGCAGGGAAGCAGCGGAGCCGCATGCCCCAGCGGATCCGTCGAGACCGAGTGCAGCTATCGAATCCGCGAGGAAGTTGGCCGCCGCCACCAGATCTCCGGCCCGACGCTTGGCCCGAGCCTCTTCGAGTACCTCCTGTGGATTCCCGGACAGCGGAATGCTGACCGCCATCGTAGCTGCAAAAGCAACCAATGGGAGCCGCAATGCCAATGCGGGATGGAGTCGCAAGCCGTCCCTATTGTCCACCCTCGTCCCCATCGGACCCGTTTGCTTGGCATCATGCAAGGGAGGAGCATGCTCAGGTACCACCAATGAACCGGATCGCTCAGACCAATCGGGTGACGGTCCT
This sequence comes from Bryobacterales bacterium, assembly GCA_965205085.1. Lineage (GTDB taxonomy): Bacteria > Acidobacteriota > Terriglobia > Bryobacterales > UBA6623 > VXMF01. The sequence goes on from OZ242039.1 coordinate 1,960,066, forward strand.
GCTGGCGGCCAGTGCGGCACCGCTGGTGGCGCAGTTCTCGGATGTCTCGCCGGAAAGCGGGCTACAGGCCGAGCTGCTGTCGGGGACTCCCAAGAAGCCCTACATTCTGGAGTCGATGACCGGAGGCGTTGGATTCATTGACTATGACAGGGACGGCTGGCCGGACCTCTATCTCGTGAACGGCGGCACACTGGAGACCATGCCCGAAGGGGACCCGACAAACCGCGACCGCCTGTACCGGAACAACCGAGACGGAACGTTCTCGGACTACACTGATGCGACCGGTATCCGCAGCACGCGCTGGGGAATGGGCGTGGCCGTGGCAGACATCGACAACAACGGGCACGATGACCTCTACGTCACCAACTTCGGACCGAACTACCTCTACCTGAATCGAGGGGATGGTACGTTCGAGGAAACGGCTGGGGCCTCCGGGGTATCGGGCAACGAGTGGAGTTCCTCCGCAGCGTTCGCCGACTATGACCAGGACGGCGATGTCGACCTGTATGTTGCAAACTACCTGGAGTTCGACCCCTCCGATCTTCCCGACGACAGCCAGTTGTGCCGATATCGGGGAATCCGGGTGCAGTGCGGGCCACGAGGCATGATCCCGACAGCCGACCGCCTCTACCGGAATCTGGGTGCCGGGAGGTTTGAGGATGTCTCGGACCCATCCGGCATCGCGGCCGTGCCGACTTCCTACGGCCTGGGAGTTGCATGGTGTGACGTGGACAACGACGGCGATCTCGATGCCTACGTTGCGAATGATTCGACCGCCAACTTCCTGTTCAGGAACGAAGGCAACGGCTCGTTCTCCGAAATCGCTCTGCTCTCCGGAGTTGCGCTCAGCGCTGACGGCAAGGAACAGGCGGGCATGGGCGTCGACTGTGGGGACTACGACAATGACGGTTGGTTCGACCTTGTCGTAACGAATTTCTCTGAAGACTACACCACCCTGTATCACAACGAGACCACCGGCACGTTCCTGGACGTCTCCTACCAATCCGGATTGGGCGAGCCGACCTGGAGCAAGCTGAGCTGGGGTGTGCAGTTCGTTGACTTCGACCGCGACGGGTTCCTGGATCTCGTCATCGCAGACGGTCACGTCTACCCTGAGGTTGATCGCCACGATCTGGGGATTCGGTATCGCCAGCCGAACTCGGCATTCCGCAACCGAGGGGATGGTACGTTCGAGTTTCGGGATCTGACGGGCGGCAGGCTTGCTGCGCACTCCAGCCGCGGCCTCGCCTCAGGGGATCTGGACAATGACGGCGCGGTCGATCTGGTGATTGCCAACCTCGACGGCAGACCCAGCCTGCTACGCGGAGGAGCATCCAGTGGTGCCTGGCTGGGGGTTCAACTGCAGGGTACGGTGTCGAACCGCTCCGCGATCGGAGCCCGCGTCACGATCAAGGCGGGCGACATACGCCAGACGCGCGAGGTTCGGAGCGGGGGGAGCTACCTGTCGCAGAGCGACTTGCGGCTCCACTTTGGCCTGGGGAGCAGCAGCGTGGCCGACTCCGTCTGGATTCGATGGCCAAGTGGCTTGGAACAGGTGATGGCGTCGGTGCCTGCAAATCAACTCCTCCAAATTGAGGAGCCGGCAGAATAGCCGCCGATCTGACCGAGACTCAGGGCAGCGCGCCCTTGATGTCCTCGGACACGCTTCTTACATCACGCTGCACTCTGCGAAGTCGTTCCCGGCTGAGGGACTGGTATACCTTGATCTCGCGCTCCGCATCGTCCGTCCGGCCCAACGCACGGTAGGCGGTAGCGAGCAAGAACCGGGCCCGCTCGTTGGACGGTTCGGATCTGGAAAACAGTTCGAACTCACGAGCAGCCGAGGCTGGATCTCCTCTGTTCAGATAGGCCCGCCCCAAATCGAGCCGTGCCTCCCCCAAGGCCGGATTCGCCGAGAGCGCGGCCTCAAGGTGCGGTATCGCGTCCTGGGTGCGTCCCTGATCCATCAGGATGCTCCCCAGCCGGTGGTGCGCCAGCGTGTGGTGTGGGGTCCGGTCGAGTTCCTTCTCCAGCCATTCAACGGCTTCATCCAGGCGACCCCGTCTCCAGTGGACAACGCCGATCGCGTAGCGCAAACCGGGTAGATCGGGACGTTTCCGGAGCGCCCTCTGGTAGGCGGCCAGAGCCTCTGAAAACTCGGTCCTGCTTGCGTAGAACTCGGCCGCGAGCTGATCAGCTCGGTAGGAGTCCGGAGCCACATCAACGAGCTGCCTCAATGTCCCCTTTGCGAGGCCCTTGTACGCCCTGCCCAGCCAGAACCGCGCCTCGCTCTGGCCCAGGCCGGCCTCGAGGGCAGCCTTCGCATCTCGTGCCGCTTCTTCGTAGCGGCCTGCCGAGTAGAGGTTCCTCACGGCTAGGAACGGCCCCCCGACGGCTGCTCCCCTCAAGTCTTCAGCGACCGATTCGACACTCAACTGGATCGTCCCTGCGAGATCAGGCCTGACCTCGATAGCACGCCGGTACTCCGAATGAGCCCGTTCAGCCTCACCCTCGAACGCGAAACGCTCCGCCTGGAGGAGGTAGACAAACGGCGATGTCGGATCGCTGCGGCCGAGCTGCTCGAAGATCTGCGTTGCCCGGTTGTCATACGCTCGGGTGAGATGGTACAGGGCTTCCTCGTCGTGTTCGGCCGATTCGAGCACTGCGGACAGGTGACCTATCGCTTCCTCAAACCGGCCCAGTGCTGCACAACTGAGTCCAAGCCAACGACGGCCCTCAACCAATCCCCCGTTGATCTCCAGACTGCGCTCCAGCGACTTCACGGCCTCCTCGAAGCGTCCGGTCCGGTAATAGTCCATTCCAAGGAAGAGGTAGGCACCCCATAACGTGTCATCCAGCCGGACCGCCTCGCTCAACTGGCGGATGGCCTCGGGATACTGGCCAGCCAGATGCAGTGAGACTCCAAAGCTCTGGCGAACGGGCGCACTGTCCGGCTGGAGGGCGACGATGGCTGCGTACTCCCTAGCCGCACCTGCATAGTCCTTGTCCCTTTGGGCTGCCTGGGCTGCCTCCAGGTGCGCTTCAACCGTCGATTCGACCGAGGCGGGGTCCGGCTGGGCAATCGCGTGTGCCGGCAACGCAAGCGCCAAGACCGGCAAGGCTACGGTCCGCAAGCCATACATGGTCTCCCCATGGTATTGCCCCCCGGCAGTGTGGCGGCTCAAGTTCCACTTCCCCTGGGAACTCACGGGTACATCGATTCCAGCAGAGCCATCCTATTCGAAGAGTCATCGACGTCGTCCCTCTTGCCTGGACGATGGTGCCTGTCATACAACTGGCAAGGTGTCTGCCTGCACAGTCAGGTCTCGGTCGCGGCACGGCTCGATGCGCGAGGGCGAAACCGGCCGTCGCCCGACCTGGTTCCCGGTGTGAATCTACGTCCCGTAGAATGCTTACAGATGGCCGGAATGCGAAACCTGTCAGCGACAGTGCTTGGCCATCATCTCGTTGTCGCGGCAGCTTTCGTCTCTGTCGCATTCGCACAGGCACCTTCCGGCGAACCGCAAGTTGAAGTAAGCCGTCACCTGGCACAGGCTCAGGTCCATTTGGATCAAGAGGAATACTCCGAGGCGAAAGAGAGCTTGGAGAGGGCTATCGCGATCCATGCGAGCATCCCGGGCGCCTACTACCAACTGGGGCTGGCGAACTGGCATCTGCAGAACATTGCGCAAGCACGACAGGCCTTTCTGAGGGAACTCGAATTCGAGCCGCCGGACGCGCACTCGCTGTACTACTTGGGTCGGATCGCACTCATGGATGCGAATACGGCCAAGGCCGTTCAGTACTTTGAACGCGTCCTGACGATCGGCACGGTTATGGACGTCCGCCAGCGATTGGCAAGCGGGTACCTCCAGCTGGGACGCCTGAAGGCAGCGGTCAATCTCTTGGAGGACACGGTCGGGAGATGGCCGGAACAGGGAGCGAGCCACTACTTGCTGGGACGCGCATATCAGAGACTGGGTCGCAGCGAAGAGGCCCGGCTGGAGTTCGATCTCGCCGAGCGTTGGAAAAGGAAGCATCAGGGCGAGGTCCAGGATCTTGTCAATCTGCGCATGCTCCTCCGGGATGGCAGGATGGCCGAAGCTGCCCGGCAGGCCCGCGCACTGGCATCGTCAGGAGATCCGGAAGTGCTGTTTGGCACGGCCGTGGCGTTGGGCCGCCATGGCGCTCACAAGGAGGGGCTGCCGTTGCTGCTTGATGTGGTGAAGGCACGGCCACGCCACGCAGAAGCCTTCTACAACCTGGCGCTCGCACAAGTGTCGCTGGGCAAGCGCGACGACGCGCTCTCGGCGTTGGATCAGGCCATCGATTGCCGCCCCGAGTTCTACGAGGCGCGGCTCCTGCTCGGAAATCTGCTCGCGCAAGACGGAGACTTCGAGGCATCAATCCCCCACTTGCGAAGGGCCTTCCTGATCCGCCCGGAGAATGCGAAGGTCGCTGCCCTCCTGGGCCTGCAGTACATGCAGGGCCGCTACTACACCGATGCGGTCGACACGCTGCGCAGGGCAGTCGAACTCGATCCCGGAAACGCTGACCTGAGAGGCCTGCTGGTGGAAGCTCACTTCCGAAACCATGACTTCGAACGTGCCGTGGACGAAGCCCGCAAGGCCTTGACCGACTTTCCCGACCAACCCAACAGCCACTATCACGTCGCGCGGCAGCTCGAGAACATCGGTGACTTCGCCGAGGCCCGGGAGCATGCGTCGAAGGCGCTGGAGATAGAGCCGAGTTTCACCGAAGCACGCCGTCTGCTGGCAGAGATGGTTCTGAGACTTGGGGATGCGGAGGGTAGCCTGGCGCACTTCCGTCAGGCGCTCGCAGAGAATCCGACATCCGGCCAAATTCTCGCCGGGCTTGGAAAAGCACTCATCCAGTTGAAACGCTACGAGGAAGCCGCATCTGCCATGGAGGCGGCAGTGGAAATCGAACCGGACCTGGCATCCCTTCGACTGAACCTGTCCCAGGCATACCGCGGCTTGGGACTGATGGAAAATGCTAAACGTGAGGCGGCGCTGTTTGCGGCGCTTAACAAGAAACGGGCGGCAGAGCAGGATCAGGATGTCGCGCGAACCTACGTTGCCCAAGAGAGTTACGGCAGCCGCTAGGCGAAACCCGTGGTCGCTCAGGACTTTCCCACGCTGGGGCCTGTGCAATCGATGAGGAAGGCGAGTGGGTCCATAGGGCGAGTTTGGGGGCGGGTAGAGCCGCCCGACGAAGCGTTGCGGACAGAATTTGGTCGGAAAAAGCCAGTGTTCTCCGCAAATCCAATCAGCCACAACGGCAAGAAACTAGAGAATCTCAGCGTGGGAACATCCTGGTGGTCGCTTGATTCTACTTCCCGATTGCACTAGGAAATGCAACAGCGGGCGGAGGAGCCTAAGATACTGGTTGGCCAATCGTATGGGAGGATCCGCCATGCCTCGGACGTTCCGCCATCTGCAATTCGACGAGTGCCGCCAGAGCCGTGCCGTGCGCAAACGGGGAGCCTCGGGCCGCGACATCGCCACCCGCGCAATACCGGCCCCTCCTGCGATCAGCATCAGCGGGCCCAGTAACTTGCTCAACAGCACCGCCACCAGCCCGTCTCCGGCCCGCGCAAGCTCCAGCCAGCGATCTGGAGCATCATCCGTGACCGGCTCCAGCGCAACTAGAGCCTCGAGCAGGTGGCTGGTTACCTGAAGCGGGTCGGAGCGGTGTCGGTCAGCTTCTCGTGACTCTACCAGCGGATTCCCCAGGACCGCGCCCAGGGCGGCTCACTGTACACCTACCTGCGGCAGCGCGGCAAGACCACCCGGGGCAGCGCCGGCCGCGGCTGCATCCCGGGCCGCAGTGACATCAGCGAGCAGGGTCTCGTCCGAGGCATTCGCAGATCCATCGCGGGCGGAAAGGGCATCGTGCCCAAGTTCGATCAGCGTGTTCTGCAGGATGCGTGACGCCACACAGACATCGAGAAGAAACTTTACACAGCCTCATGGACGACAATGCGGTCATGCACATGGTCGCCAGCCAGCGACCGATGGGCGAAGACTAGGCACGCCCGGATATCCTCCGGCTCCAGAAGCGGATACTCGCTGAGTATTGTCTCGGCGGTATCCCCAGCTGCCAGCTTTCCCAGGACATGCTCCACCGCGATACGCATGCCGCGGATGATCGGCTTGCCGTCGAAGACATCGGCGCGGACGGTAATGCGATCGAGCAGTTCGGCCTCCACTGTCATTTCTCCCTCCTGTGATTCGCCTTGTCGAGTCTAGTCAGATTCTTCGGATGAAGCGCGCCACTGTGTCGGGCTGCGGACTCCACGTGGCACCCATTTCAGAGCCGTGGCGGACGGGCGGCTTGCACCACCCGATCCCGCAGCAGCTTCTGCAGGCGTTGGACTGTGCCCTGTTCACTCGGTGCCGAACCCAGATTGACGAACTCGCCGGGGTCGTTCCAGTGATCGTACAACTCCACACCATGTTGGCCGTCCGTGCCCCACTCGGTGTAGCGCCAGCGTCGGGTTCTGACGGTGTTTCCCACTGTGCGCGGGCGCAGCGGACGCCTCGGATTGACACGGTCGTGGGTGTCGAACGTGGTAAGCGCCGAGTCCCTGACGGACTGCAGCGGGTTCTCCAGTATCGGCACAAGGCTCCTTCCGGCGAGATGCTCGGGAGGATTCAGTCCGCAAAGATCCGCCAGCGTCGGATAGACGTCGACCAACTCTGCCAGAGAACGAGTGCTCAGGCCGGCCGTTGCGCGGTGGCGCGGCGACGCGATGAAGAAAGGGACGCGGGCCGAATTCTCGAACAGGGTGGTTTTCTGCCAGAGCCGGTGTTCGCCCATGTGGTAGCCGTGATCGGACCAGAACACGATCACTGTCCGGTCTGTGAGGTCTAGCCGGTCTAGGGCATCAAGCAATCGGCCCAACTGGGCATCGACGAGGCTGATCGCAGCGTAGTAGGCCTGGATTGCCTCTCGCTGCTTTCTCTTCGGCAGATTGAGTTGGTAAGGTCTGTCGACCCAAGCTGCGGGTGGTATGTCGACCAGGTCGTCCAAAGGCTCCGCCGGCAGGCGGATCAGGCGCAATGGATACTGGAAGAAATACTTCTTGGGAGCAACGTAGGGAGTGTGGGGACGATAGAAGCCCATTGCCACGAAGAATGGCCGGTTCCGGACCCGCTCAAGGATCTCAATGGCCGCACTGGTACCGATACCATCGGTTTGCTCCTCATCCGTGCCGTCCTGGGCCATCCAGCTGAGTGTGCCGCCGAGATTCCCGTTGATGGGATCGATTGAATAGATCCGATCCTCCTCCCACTTGTCTCGGCCACGCGGGTTGACGGTCTCCTGCCAGGAAGCGGGATCGTCGAGGCCGTCTTGGCCAATGTTCGTGGGAACACCGTAGTGATAGATCTTCCCGATACGAGCCACGAAATACCCGTTGTCCCGGAACATCTGCGGCAGCGTACGGACAGTCGGAAGGGTCGAACGGAAGTGATCGGCGTTGTTGCGAATGCCGGTCTGGTCGGGATACAGACCGGTCATCAGCGAAGCTCGGCTGGGATTGCAAACGGGGTAGTTGCAGTAGGCCTGATCGAACCGAATGCCGAGCCTGGCGAGACGATCGAAATTGGGCGTCTTGACAACTGGGTGTCCGTAAGTACCCAAGTCATTGTTCATGTCGTCCGTCGCAATGAACAGGACGTTGAGCGGCTCCTGCGCGACAACGGCCGCGCAGAGTAGACAGACGAGGACGGGCAAGCGAAACCGCATGAAGCAACCCTATCAGAGTCGGCGGCCCCTGCACCGCCGGGAAGCGCCGGGAATGTACCGGGTCAGGCGGCGGTCTCGGGCCGGGGAGGCCGCCGGGGCGGCTCGTCGACGTTCTTGCCAGCCCCCTCGTATCCGGGTCGCTCCTCAGGGACCGGCACGACGCGCTCGCTGTCGGGGTCGAAAGCGATCATTCGGCCATTGCGGTACGAATCCACGCCCAGCCGGATAGCAACCATGACCTGATAGCCGAAATGCGGATCGAAGACCGGCTGTTGTCTTGTTCGCATGCAGTCAAGGAAATCCGACACGTGGTCGGCACTGATGTTGTCCTGGTTCACCTCGATGCGAAGCACGTCATGGCCGGTGGCCTCACGGAATTTCCGCGCAAACTGATACTCCGGCTTGACTTCGATCGCACCGGGCAGGAAGGAAATGGCACCCTCATGTCCGTAGACCATCGTGGGCAATCCCTGGTTACCTGCGGAAGAGGCCATCGAGGCCGAGAGGTTCACGAAATGGCCCTTATATTCAACCAGAGTGGCGTAGGTGTCGGGCACCTCGCGTTCCCGGTGGACGTAAATCCCGCCGTGTCCGCTAACCCGGGTCGGGAACTGCTTTCCGATCATGAGCACCAGCGGGGCGAGCCGGTGGTAGAACAGGTCTGTAGCGATGCCGCCGGAGTAGTCCCAGTACTTGCGCCAGCGGAAGAACCGCTCGGCACTGAACGGCCGCACGGGTGCCGTACCCAAAAACCGACCCCAGTCAATGTTGTCCGGAGTGCCTTCAGGATCGATAGTGTAGTTCCACTCACCGTAGAGCGAGTTGCGCGAGTACGAGTTCTGGGCCCACAGGACGGGTCCGATCCAGCCCTTCTGGATGACTTTCCGGGCTTCGTGATACCGCTTGTCGGAGAGATGCTGGCTGCCGACCTGAACGACACGCCCAGTACGTGCAGCCGCGGCCGAGATCCGTCTGGCTTCGCCGATGGAATACGTCATGGGTTTCTCGAGGTAGACATCCTTGCCTGCCTCGATCGCATCAAGCGCCATCGTCGCGTGCCAGTGGTCGGGAGTACAGATCCAGACAGCATCGATATCTGGGCGCTCCAGCAATTCGCGGTACTCGACGAATGCCGCGTCGGTGGCCAGTCCAGCCTGTGACAGGGACGCCTCTCGTCTCTTTCGGTAGATGTCGCTGATCGCTACGATCTGGACATCCCGCTGGTCCCGGCTACGACCGAGAAGCAGTCGCAGGTGGCCGGAGCCCTTGGAACCGACACCGATCATGCCGACATTGATCCGGTCATTGGCACCGACTACCCTGGATGCTGCCGGGGCCGCCACAACGGCCGGAGCCGCGACTCCCGTCGCCAAGAACGCCCTGCGAGAAGAACTTGCGGAATCGATGGTCAATGCTATCTCCTGCGGCGGTCCCACCTCGCCTGCGACGGCGGGTGGCCATGCCTAAGGGCACTATACAACGCCCATTGCCCCTGGTTCTGCAAGCAGGAGTGGTTGCCGTTCGAGGAGGTGGATGTGCTCGGTCCGACGGCCCCATGTATCCCATGTATCCCATGTATAAGGATGCGGTGCTGGTGACATCCCTGAAGCGCTTCGGGGAGGCCCTAGTAGCGGCCTACTGAAAAACGGGGGACGTGGAGAGCTCCGTGGACGATCTGAAGAACGACTGGGGATGAGGAGGGCTCGTGACCAGGAGGCGGAGGTAGACGAGGATCATGGCCCGTTAGACACCCTGGTTTCCAGCGAGTGTTCGCTGTTCGCGGGTAGGAACGAGCCGGAGGCGAGAAAGGAAGCACAGCCGAGTCAGCCACAGAGAATGAAAAGGGGCGGGTGGCACAGCAAGGCGTCAGAATCGACTGGTCTGACGATCGCGCACAGCAGGGCGACGACGCTGCGGTCGGTCGTTGTGGCACTGACAGCCATCTTTCGGGGACAGCGAAGTGCACTGCAATTGGCGGCTGTGGAGCGCTGGTGCCAAATTCAGGGTTGTGCTCTGCAGAAGTGCGATTAGGGTTGAGTCCCGCGCGCCCCCCCACCCAATGTAAGTGCCGACCTGATCCGGGTCCGTCTTCACTCACTCCCCGCACACTTCAGGGCAGCCCCAGCGGCTTCTCGCGGGGTCCATCTGGGGAATCTAGGATGATCGGTAGCCATTCTCGGTCACTTGATTGGAACTAGACCCCAATCTGCCGAATTGGAGCTGAGCTCTGGAAGGTGCCACTTCAGCGACGTAGCAGATTGCGGCCCCGGTTCCCTGGGCAAGAACTCATGGCGTGGAGTACCAGGAGCCAACCCGGCTTGCCAATCGGTAGGGACCTCGGGAGCCTGAGATGCGCGGTCGAGCCCTCGACCGCTTGACATTCGCTCAGGGATCTGCCAATCGAATTGTTGGCAACAAAAATGTTGGCTGATGGCTACGTATCGTGAAAGGAGGGCACGTGCTCAACAAGACAGTCGGAAACTGGGTCGACGGTGATCGATTCTTCAATCGGGAGGACGACCTTGCCGCATTGAACGAGCATGTCCGCAGTGGTACCCACACACTGCTCACTGCTCAACGGCGAATGGGCAAGACAAGCCTCGTTCACGAACTACTTCGGTGCCTGAGCAGCAATCCGGGCATCAAGACCTGCTTCGTGGACGTCGAAGACGCAAAGGACTCTGCGGACGCGATTGTGGAGATCTCGGTGGCACCTCGCCCCCCAATGCCAATTCCGGGGGGGCCAAAGCGTTTCCCGGTGAGGTTATCGAGAGAATCAGGAACATCGAGCTGGGAGGGCAGTACGGGGATATGCGCCTGAAGCTGCGGGCGAGCATCGACAGCGGAAACTGGAAGCGGAAGGGAGATCGATTATTGAACGATTTAATGAGGCGCAGCGATGTCGTCGTACTCGCAATCGACGAGCTGCCACTGCTAGTCCACAGGATCCTGAAAGGGTCGAAGAATCAGGAACAAGGCGAAAATGTTCAGCGGCCGATGAGTTCCTTTCGTGGCTTCGACGGAACGTCCAGAAGCATCGCGGTCGGCTCTGCCTGATCGTGTCGGGCAGCGTTGGGATCGTCCCGATCCTCAAGCGGTATTCACTGAGTGCGGCGATGAATGTCTATTCCCCATACGAGTTGAAGCCCTGGAGCAGTGCGACCGCCTCAGACTGCTTGGAAGCTCTCGCCGCAAACTACAGCGTGACTCTTCCCTGCGAGGCAAGAGACGTGGTCTGCCACCGTCTGCGATCCTGTATTCCCCATCATGTCCAGCAGTTCTTCGATGCCCTCCACCGGCACTTGACCATCGCAGGTCGATACGAGGCCACGCTCGAAGACGCTGATTCGGTCTATCGCGAGGACAGGCTCGGGGTGCGGGGTCGGATTGATATGGATCACTACGAGGATCGGCTGAAGCTGGTGCTGGGCCAGGCCGGATTCACCGTCGCCCTCGAACTCCCCGCACGGGCAGCCAAAGACGGATCACTCGACCCGACGTCGATGGAAGACTATCGGAGCATCCTTGCGGCGTCGGGAGACCCGGGTGCAGACTCGCCCCCGAATGTACTGGAGGTTCTCCAACACGACGGATACTTCGTCAGGCGCGGCCAATCTGATCTCTTTGCGTCGGGGCTACCGGAGGGCTGGCAGCGCGCGCGGCAAGGTCTTCCGGTCCATCGGCTCGCCGGAATCCAGGAGCGGGCGGCGGGACCGGAATGAACCGCAAAATCAAGAAGTACAACCCAGGATTCCTCACCGATCAGGAAATCGTGGATTCCTTCTGCGTGCGGACCTGCGAGTTCGCACTCCTAACGGAAGCACTCCGGGAGAGCACGGGGAATTCGAATTCCCATACGCTCGTGGTCGGCCCGCGAGGCTCGGGGAAAACCACACTGCTGCTGCGCGTCGCAGTGGAGGTGCGAAGAGACGCTGCGTTGAACGCAGCCTGGTTCCCTGTCGTGTTTGCGGAGGAGAACTACGAAGTCTCGACCTGCGGCGAGTTCTGGCTGCAATGCCTCATCAACCTAGCCGATCAAGCTCTTCCAAATGAAACTGGTCCCGATCTCGAGCGCGCGTTCGAGGAAATGCGGGCCATCAATGATGATCGGACCCTCGCCGACCGTTGCCTCGCGGCCATTCTGGACTTCGCCGATAGTGAGGGAAAGCGCTTGGTGTTAATGGTCGAGAACCTGAACACCCTTTTCGACGACATTGGTGACCCCGATGTCGGGTGGCAACTCAGGAAGACCCTGCAGTGCGAGCCCCGAATCTTCCTTATGGGAAGCGCAACCAGCCGTTTCGAGGAAATCGACAACTCGGACCGAGCACTCTACGACCTATTCCAGGTGTATACGTTGAAGCGCCTCGATACCGAGTCTTGTGCGGTCTTGTGGCGGAGCGTGTCGAAGAGGAATGTGAACACTCGAGCGATTCGTTCGATCGAGATCCTTACGGGCGGAAACCCCCGCCTGGTTGCGATCATCGCGGAGTTCGGCTCGCGGCTGTCGTTCCAGGAACTGATGAACAACCTGCTGAGTCTGGTCGACGACCACACCGAGTACTTCCGAAGCCATCTCGAATCGCTGGGTGTCCAGGACCGACGCATCTATCTGGCTCTGGCGAGGCTCTGGAAACCCGCAACCGCAAGGGAAGTCACAGCGATATCGCGATTCGGCACCAGCCATTGCAGCGCGATCCTGAAGCGACTCGTCAATCGGGGCGCGGTCATCTGCTCCGGAGGCGTCCCTCGGCGCAGGGAGTACTACCTCGCTGAGCGCATGTACAACATTTACTACCTGCTGCGAAGTGGGAGGGGGAGGAATCAGGTGGTCGAGGCACTGATCCAGTTCATGACGGGGTTCTACTCCCCTCCGGAACTTGCCGACATCCGTGAGCAGATCAGGAGAGATGCGAAAGGCGACTACGGAGCGCTCGACGCAATGACGGAGGTGGCGCGCAAGAGAATAGAGGATTTGCTCAGCGATTGGCCCGCCGGAAGCATCTCAACAAGTGAAACCGCTGAACTACGGGCAACTCACGGAGCGGACAGGGAAACATCGAGATCGAAGATCACAGTTACTGCAGCCCAGGGAGTGATTGGGGAGGCCGATGAACCTTTTGACTCTCGTGAATTGAAAGCAGGCGATCTCTTGACCAAGGCCGAGCAGTTGTTCAAGAACCGGCTGTATGACCGGGCAATCGCCGCATTGGAAGAGATCGAAGTCCTGCTTGCCGAAGTAGACACGCCAGACGCTGTCCGCCATAGGGTGAACGCTCTGTTGGGAAAGTCGGCCGCGTTGGCCCGAACTGGCCGACTCGAGGAGGCACTCAGAGTTTGCGACGAGGTGCTCCGTCTCTCCTCGCTAAGGCTGGCCAATCGACCGGAAGAGGCATCCGATGCGATTGACGATTTCAGCGACCGATTCCGGGGAAACCACTCTGATTGGATCCGCCGTCTGGTGCACTACACATTGCTCAAGAAGGCGAAGGCAGAATTACGTGCGGGTCAGCCCGGTGCCGCCATATTCACAGCGAACAGGGTTCTGCAAGAACCCTGTTCGCACCTAAGCGACAGCCTTGTTCTTGCTCACCTTCTTCGGGCGGAAGGCTACTTTGCCTGCCAGAACCAATCCGGTTGCGAGTCGGAACTTGCGTCGATGCTCAAGCTGCTCCCAAGGTTCGAGACCATCCCAGCTACGAGTATCCAGGGGCTCATCGAATTTACGATACGACTCGGGCCAGAGCGAGTTCTGGGATTGATTGAAGGCTCTCCGGCCACGAGCCGCTTGTTCCCCCTGATGACCGCCTTACGCGAGGAAATCGGGATAGAGACCAAGGTCGCCACAGAGGTTGCCGAAGTTGCAAAGGACATCCGTGAGGCACTAGCGAGTGCAGTCGGCAGAGATCGTGCCCATTCGCGATAATGGAAGGCAGCGAAGCTGGGCCGGCCACTCGGCCCTCCCTGTGGCGAGGGCCCCTGCCAGGCAGCATTCGCATACGGACCACCATGACGGTTACCGGCCTCGATCCCAGCACAGGGCAAGCAGTCCGCATCTCGAGCCATAACGGGGTGATCGAACGCGTCGAGCCGTCGGGCGGTCCCGAGGACGCCTACGTCACGCCCGGCTGGATCGACCTTCAGGTCAACGGCTTCTCGGGAGTCGACTACAACGACCCGAATTCCCCTCCCGACGAGATCGGCCGCTCGATAGACGTGCAGCGGTCAACCGGAGTGGCGCGATTCTATCCCACGGTGATCACGGGCTCACACGACGACATGGCCGGTTCGCTGCACAACCTCGCCCGGGCCAGGCGGCATCTGGCGAACGGCAAGGCGATGCTCGGATTCCATGTGGAAGGACCCTGGATTTCCCCTCTGGACGGCCCTAGGGGGGCCCACCCCAAGACCCATGTCCGGCCCCCCAGCATCGACGAGTTCGAACGGTTCCAGGAAGCGGCCGAGGGTGCCATTCGGCTGGTTACCCTTGGCCCGGAACACGAAGGGGCCACCGCCGTCATCGAACACATGAGAACCTCCGGCGTCGTGGTCTCCATCGGACATACGGCCGCGACGGCCGCCCAGATCAATGCCGCCGTGAGCGCCGGTGCCACGATGAGCACACATCTCGGCAACGGGGCCCATGCCCACGTCCCGCGGCACGATAACTACATCGTCCACCAGCTGGCGGATGACAGGCTGTACGCCGGGCTGATCGTCGACGGCATCCATCTGCCTGCACCGTTCGCCAAGATCGCCCTCCGGGCCAAGGGACCGGACCGCTCTGTGCTGGTTACGGATGCAGTGGCACCGGCGCACTGCCCGCCAGGCATCTACAGGCTGGGCGAACAGGACGTCAGGCTCCTCGAAGACCGACGGGTTGAGCTATTGAGCAGCGGGCGCCTGGCCGGCTCGGCTCTCAGCATGGACCGCGGGGTCGAGAACGCGATGCGATTCGCCGGCCTCTCCGTGCTGGCAGCCACGCGACTCGCAACCGCGAACGCCGGTGCGGCCATGGAACTTCCGGATCGCTCGGGTTATCTCGAACCCGGCCAGACGGCCGACTTTGTCAAGTTCCGGGTGAGCCAAGACGGCTCCGTCCAAGTCGTCGGAATCGTGCTTGCGTGATTCGACCGTCGGGGCCGTCACCGGATATACTCTCAACTTGGCGGCGCAAGGACTCTTCGTCACCTTCGAAGGGATCGACGGCTGTGGCAAAACCTCCCAGATCGAGATTCTGCGGGGAGGGTTGCGAGCCATGGGGGTCGAACCCGTCCTCGCCCAGGAGCCGGGAGGCACCCGGATCGGTCGATTGATCCGGACAATCTTGCTGCAGTCCGACAGCGACGGCATCGATCCGAGGACCGAGCTGCTCTTGTACTTCGCATCACGTGCGCAGAACCTGAAGGAGGTGATTCGGCCAGCCCTCGCGTCCGGCAAAATGGTGGTCTGCGACCGGTTTACGGACGCTACGGTGGCCTACCAGGGCTACGGGCGCGAACTGGGAGCCGACACCGTTCGGTGCCTGGACGAGATCGCGTGCGACGGAATGAAGCCCGACCTCACGCTGTGGCTTGACCTCGACCCCGACACAGCCCGAGTCCGTGCCCGCGCGCGAGACGAACGCAAGAAGCAGGACGAAGGCCGGATGGAAGCCCTGTCAAGGGACTTCTTCGTCCGGGTGCAGGCTGGCTATGCGGCCATCCAGGCAACCGCGCCCGACCGCATGCGGAGGATCGAGGCCAGCGGACCACCCGAGGCGGTCGCGCAACGCATCCTCCGGCTGGTGCGCCCGGCGCTCCAGGAACGCGGGCTTGTACCCAGGTAAACGAAGGTGCCGATTCCCCTGTTGCTTGGACACGATCACATCGCATCGGCCCTGTGGCGGATGGTCGGGGAAGACCGCTTGCCACAGACGCTGCTGTTCGCGGGTCCGCGAGGGGTTGGCAAGGCGACGCTTGCACGCCACCTGGCAGCCGGGATCAACTGCGAAACCCGTCCTGGCCCGCCCTGCGGCGAATGCTCCCCATGCAGGCGCATCCTCGCAGCCGATCTGTCGCTTCCCGAATACCGGCAACTCGACGAGAGTCGACGAAAAATGCCGGCGGCCAAGCGCAACACATCCCCGCTGCTCATCGCAACGTACTCCGATTTCCTGATCTTCCCGCCCGACGGGCCGATGCGGCTGATCGGGATCGAACAGGCGCGTCTGCTGAGAAGCCAGGCCAGGCTGAAGCCGTCGGAGGGCCGGCGACGGATCTTCCTCATCGACCAGGCGGACCGCGCCACATCGGAAGCCTCGAACGCCCTCCTGAAAACCCTGGAGGAACCCGCCCCGGAACTGACCATCGTGCTGACAACGCAGAACCCTTATCTCTTGCCGGCCACCATTCGGTCGCGTTCGATCCCGTTTTACTTCGCTAGACTCTCCGACGAGCAGATCCAGACGTTCCTCGGGTCGCGGGGAGACGTCGATGAGGACGACAAGAAGAAACTCGCTGCATGGTCCGGCGGCAGCCCCGGGGTTGCCCTGTCGCTGGACGTCGACGAATTCCTGCGACGCCGCAAGGCCATGCTGGCACTGGTCGCCACCGCCCTGTCGCTGGGCGAGTTCGCCCGGCTGGCGGCTGAGATCGAGGCGCTGGCCCGCAAGCAGTCGGAAGGAATCGATGTGCTGGCGGACGTCGTGGCGTCACTCTTGCGGGACTTGCTGCGCCTGCATCTGCACATGAGCACGGGGCTCACCCACACGGACATCGCGCCCGAACTCCGGCAGATGGCGTCCCGGGCCAACTTCGGATGGACAGAACGGGCGATGGTGACACTGGGCGAACTGGAACGGTTGCAACAGTTGAACATCCAGAAGCAGATGGCTCTGGAGGCCTATGCTCTCTCGCTGCAAGCGTGACCCGGGCGGCGCGTGCGGGGCGGCGTATGCCGGGGGCCAAGAGTGATCGGCTAGACTCTAGGCAGGGAAGCTTCCCATGCCTTCAAACCAGACTGCGAACCAACAGGTGACCGCCCCCGCGGGCGGAAGCTTCCTGATCCGGCACCTTAGCCCCTGGGAGGTGCTTTCGCCGGAGGGCTTCAGCGAGACTCACCACCACGTTCGATCGACCACCAATCGCTTCATGGCCGAGGAAGTGGTGCCGCGCATCGAGGACATGGAGAACAAGGCGCCGGAAGTCGCCCGTCGCCTGATGGAGCGGTGCGGCGAACTTGGCTTGCTGGGTATTCTGGTCCCGGATCGCTACGACGGTCTGGGCATGGATGTCACCACCCAGATGGTGGTCAGCGAGGGCCTTGGCCGGTACGCTTCGTTCTCGACGACCTACGGGGCCCACGCGGGAATCGGCACCCTGCCGA
This sequence comes from Bryobacterales bacterium, assembly GCA_965205085.1. Classification (GTDB taxonomy): domain Bacteria; phylum Acidobacteriota; class Terriglobia; order Bryobacterales; family UBA6623; genus VXMF01. Next base: position 1,977,205 of record OZ242039.1, read on the forward strand.
TCGTGTTCTTCGGCACGGATCGGCAGAAGCAGCACTATCTGCCGAAACTGGTTGCGGCGGAGTGCCTGGCAGCCTATTGCCTGAGCGAGCCCCAGGCGGGGAGTGACGCCCTCGCTGCGCGAACAAGGGCGGAACTCTCGAAGGACGGACACCACTATGTTCTGGACGGCCAGAAGATGTGGATCTCCAACGGCGGGTGGGCGGATCTGTATACGGTATTCGCCAAGGTGAACGGCGACCAGTTCACAGCCTTCCTGGTCGAGCGGGGATGGGACGGCGTCCAACCCGGCGAGGAAGAGCACAAGATGGGCCTTCACGGGAGTTCAACCACCGCCCTGTACCTCGACAGCGTGCGGGTCCCGGTCGAGAACGTCCTCGGCGAGGTGGGGCGCGGCCACGTCATCGCCTTCAACGTGCTCAATATGGGCAGGCTGGAACTTGCGGCCTCATGCGTCGGGGGAGCGAAAGACCTGATCTCCAGCGCGGCGAAATATGCCAGCAACCGCACTGCCTTTGGCCAGCCAATCGGCAATTTCGGCGCGATCCGGCAGAAACTTGCGGACATGGCCGTGCAGGTGTTCGCGGGCGAGGCGGTAACGTATCGCACCAGCGGAATGATCGACGCTCGGCTGGCACTGTCAGGAGTGTCCTGGGACCAGCCGGACGCTCCCCGGCTAGCGCTCGAGGCCGCCGAGGAGTATGCGATCGAGTGCTCGATCGCGAAGGTCTATCTCTCGGAGGTTCTCGACTACGTGTCCGACGAGGCCGTCCAGATTCACGGTGGCTACGGCTATCACCGGGATTACTCCGTCGAGCGAGGCTACCGGGATTCCAGGATCAACCGTATTTTCGAAGGCACGAACGAGATCAACCGACTGCTGATCGCCGAAATGCTCTTCAAGAGGGCGGCGCAAGGACGGGTCGACCTGATGGCCGTGGCCAACCCCTCGAGCCATCACTCGACCTCCCGCGACGAGCCGGGCGCAGCCTCATCCGAGGAGCGGCTTCGCGATCTCATGCGCAGGGCGAAGCGCGCAACACTGGCCGCCGTGCGGCTGGCCAAGCGTCGGTACGGATCGTCAATCGACAAGCACCAGGAAGTGCTCGGTGCGCTGGGCGACATGATGATTGCCGTGTACGCTGCCGACTCGGCCCTCCTGAGGGCGGAGCGTCTTTCGGCGGCCGGCGGACAGGGACGGGCGGACGACATGATCACCGTGCTGGTCCACCAAACCATGATGTCGCTCCGCAATCTGGGCGGGCTGGTACTGGGTGCCTGCTGCGAGGGCCAGGAACTGGATAGTGGTTTCAAGGCGTTCGACAGCCTGGTCTGCACGACGCCGGTCAACCTGCCAGACGCCCACAACCGAATCGCGGCTGCCGTGATCGAACGAGGAGGAACGCCGCTCTGATTCTGCCCCAGGAGCCTGAGGTTGACGGCAGGGCCGGATCGGGTTGCCGGCACCAGTCTGATCGGCCCGGAACGTAAGCTGACCCGGAATGCGGGCGACCGTGCCGTGGGCCGGATGCGCATCGGGCCGTAACGGGACTGTCACCTTTCAGAGACCGTTCGTCGAAAGGACCCCTCCTGAGTCCTGAGAGCGGAACCGCTGCAGCCCAGCCTTGGGGGCTGGCCGGTGCCTTGCGACTCGCCCTACTGAAGGCGTTCTCATGGGTGACAGTCGACGGGAGTGCCGATCCTTACCGGAAGCCAAATCGGCAACGGGTCGTTTCGACGCCGTCAGGTTCCGTGTTACTTTGCGAGTACCCAGTGCACCTTAGCAGACAGTTCCACTGCTGGCTGCTCCTCCTATGCTGTTTCCTGCCGGAAGCGAAGAGCCAGGTCACCCCCCGCCCAAACCACTCGGGCCAGGCCGTCGAAATCCGCGCACACAGGCAGTCCCGGGAAGGGGCGTTGCGACACGCCGTCGGCGATGTCGAACTGCGATTTCGACACATCGTCCTAACATCCGACAGGATGAGTTTCGACGAGGAAAGCGGAGATGTCGAGGCAGAGGGTAGCGTCCACTACCGAACTCTCGACGGAGACGAGGACCTGCAGGCCGACCGGATAGCCTACAACATCCACTCGGAACTCGGTACGTTCTACGAGGCTCGCGGGCGGGCCTCCTCCGCCAGCCAGGGTGGCCCCCGCCTGCTGACCACGGACAACCCGTTCCAGATCGAGGCACGGGTTGTTCACAAGGCCCGAGACCATTTCACAATCCACGACGGACGAGTAACGAATTGCGAGCCCACAAGGCCATGGTGGGCGCTGCACTCGAGCCGGGCCGAGATCGTTCCGGGGCGGGTCGCGGTCGTGAGGAACGCTGTATTGCGACTCCGGGGGGTCCCGCTGCTCTACGTTCCGTACTTCCGGAAGTCCCTCGAGAGAATGCCGCGGCAGAGCGGCTTCCTGACACCCACCATCGGCAACAGTTCCCGGTTCGGACGCATTCTTGGTCAATCGTACTACTGGGCGATCAACCGCAGCTTCGACGCTACGTTCGGGGGAACGCTGTACACATCCCGGGGATTCGCGAGCAACGCCAGCTTCCGGGGCAGGCCAACCCGCAACTCGCATTTCGACGCAGTGTTCTTCGACGTCCGGGACCGCGGTCGGATGGCTGATGACGGGACCCGCCAGAAGCAGGGCGGCAACTCCTTTTCCATGAAGGGCCAGACGACGTTCGGCAACGGCTGGCGTGGCGTGGCGGATCTGCGCTATCTGAGTTCCCTTGAGTTCCGACAAGCGTTCACACAGACCTACGAAGAGGCGGTGTTCTCGCAAATCCGGTCGATCGGCTTTGTCTCAAGGAACTTCTCCACGTTCTCTTTCAATACGTCGCTCCTGCGCAACGAGCACTTCCAGAGCGTGACGCATGGCGAGAACGTGGTCATTCGGAAGCTGCCCGGCATCGAGTTCAACGGCCGTGCGAAACAGATCGGTTCGATGCGATTCCCGCTCTGGTTGAGTTTCGACTCGTCGCTCGACCTGATCAGCCGCACACAACGCGAATTCCAGACGCGGCGATTCGTGCAGCGCGCCATCTTCTTTCCTCGAGTCTCCAGCCGATTCCACCTGAAGGGCTTCACCGTCACCCCCACGTTGGGCGCACGTGCCATGGCCTATGGGCAGCGAAGAACGGCAGAGGGGCTCGGTGGGAGAAACCTCTATCGCAGGACAGGCGAGGTCGCCATCGACGTGGCCCCTCCCGTGATCGAGGGCATCTTCCGGGGACCGAAATGGCTGGGAGACCGGGTCAAGCATGTCATCGAGCCGCGGTTCCGCTATCGCTACACTCGCGGTATCGAAGACTTCGACCAGGCGATTCGCTTTGACATCCAGGACCTTGTCCACAACACCAACGAAGCGGAGATTTCCGTTACCAACCGACTCTTTGCCAAGAACGACTCTACCGGACGGGTACGGGAAATCGCGAGTCTCGAGATCTGGCAGCGGCGGTACTTCGATCCGGACCTCGGTGGTGCGATCACGCCGGGAAGGCGGAACGTACTGCAATCGACGCTTGATTTCTCCTCGTTCGCGTTCCTCGCGGGGGCCCGCAACTACTCGCCGATCGCCACCTCGCTGAAGCTGCATCCGGGCTCGCGATGGAACTTGCGGTGGCGAAACGACTACGATCCGCTTCACCGCAGAATCGTCAACACGACCGCCGACGCCGGTGTCCAGATCAGCCCCAGGATCTACGCGACCGCAGGCCACCGTGCGGTTCGGGTACGGGGCACGATCACCCCTCCCGGCAACCAACTCCTGACAGGCGTGCGGTACGGGGACTACAACCGCCGCGGTTGGAACGCCTCGCTGCACAATGTCTACGACTACCGGCAAGGGATCTTTCTGTACTCGATCTCCCAGCTAACCTACAACACCGACTGTTGCGGGTTCAGCGTCGAGCTGAGGCGGCTCTCGATCGGCAATGCCCGCAGCGACAACCAGATTCGGATCGGCCTTGCGATCGCCAACGTCGGTTCCTTCGGTACGCTGCGACCGGCCGAACGGATGTTCTAGCGTCGAGCCGGCCCTGACCGCGGTCCGACCCGGGACCCGGCCTCGCTGTCGGTGTTGGTGACGTTCCGGTGACGGCAACCACCTGACACGAGAACGACGCTGCAAGTCGGTTGGCTCGTCGGACAATCGTCGTTGCGGCGCTGGCGGGCAGATCGAGCTCCGGTCGCATGGACGCGCACTGCGAGTCCCGGACAGTCGGTGAACAGACGTCACTGCCGCATGACCGCGCCCCTCCCTGCCGGGCCGACACCCAGCCGACCGCATATGGTTCGGGTAGCGGGCTCTTCGGCCTTGGGGGGGAAATCGATGCTTGCCACCTCGAAGTGAGTCGGGACACGCCCGCCGCCCAGATCCCGCAAGCCTGGATGCGCGAGCCGGCCACCCTCGCTTCCGCCCCAGGATTCGGGCCCCGTCCTCCCGCCAGAGCATATGGGATACATTGTATTGAGGTCTTTTCGCGGGATGCATTCGTTCCGATTCGTTCACGCCGCCGACATTCATCTCGACAGTCCGCTGAAGGGGCTGACAGGCCAGCAGGGCAGTTCGGTGGACCTGATTCGATCTGCGACTCGGGCCGCGCTGGATGCCCTGGTTGGTCGAACGATCAAGGATCAAGCCCAGTTCCTGATCATCGCGGGCGACCTGTACGACGGGGACTGGCGCGACTACCAGACCGGACAGTTCTTCGCCCAGCAAATGGGGCGTCTGCGGGAAGCCGGGATCAACGTCTACCTGATCCACGGGAACCATGACGCACAAAGTCAGCTGACCCGGCAACTCACCCTTCCAGACAACGTGACCGTCTTCCCGGCCAGCCGTCCGGAAACAGTCGAGATCCCCAATCTCCGCGTCGCGTTGCACGGGCAGAGCTTCGCAGACCCCAAGGTCACCGAGAACTTGGCCATCGCCTACCCTGATCCGACCCCGGGCGTTCTCAATGTCGGGTTGCTTCACACTGCCATGAGCGGATCGACAGGCCATGACAGCTACGCTCCGTGTTCTTTGGACCAACTCGTCCAGAAGGGGTACGACTACTGGGCCCTCGGCCATGTGCACAAGCCCGAGATCGTCCGCAACGGGCATCCCTACATCGTCTACTCGGGTGTGCTCCAGGGCCGCCACATTCGTGAGACCGGCCCCAAGGGAGCAATCCGGGTCTCGGTGGAGGATGGCGGAATCGTTGGTGTCGACCCTTTTCAGGTTGACGTCGTCCGGTGGGACGTCGTTGAGGTGTCCGCTGACGACTGCGGCTCGTTCGAGGATCTGGTTGACGCGATTCGATCCGCGCTGGATGAGGCGGTTCGCCAACGGGCCGACGACCGGCTGCTGGCGTGCAGGATCCGATTGTCGGGCACCACGCCTGCCCATGCCGTGGCGTTGACATCGGAGGATCGTCTGCTCGCGGAAGCCAGGGCGGCAGCTGCGGGAATCGGCAGTGACTGCGCCTGGATCGAGCGACTGGAGATCGCCACCAGGCCCGAGCGCAGGCAAGAGGGACGCGCCTCGATCGAGGAGGCCTTCGGCGACATCGACGAAGCCAAGGCCGACGAGGCACTGTTCGAGCGGCTTTCTGAGGACCTCGGCCTGTTCGTCTCGAAGCTGCCACACGAAATCCGCAACGAGTCCGACGACCTTTTGCTGCAAGCGGCCGTATCAGGGGACTACCATCGGCTGATTGAACTGGCCGGCCCGTACACGATGGCCCGACTCACGGAGCACGAGGCCTGAGCCGTGCGTTTTCGGTATCTCGACCTCATTCGCTACGGGTGTTTCACCGATCTGCGGGTGGACCTTCCGCTCGCGAACCCCGACATCCACATTCTGGTCGGTCCGAACGAGGCTGGCAAGTCGACTGTCAAGGCAGCGCTGGAGGATGTACTGTTCGGCATTCCAATCCAGTCGGGTCTGAACTTCCTTCACGCCTACAGGGACATGCGACTGGGCGCGGTCCTGGAATCCAACGGCAACTGCCTCGCGATCCGCCGCCGCAAAGGCGCGAAGCAGACGCTTCGCGCCGAGGATGACACGCCGTTGCCGAACGGCGAGCGGGCCCTGGAGCCGTACATCGGCGACTCCAGCCGGGGGCATTTCGAGCGAATGTTCAGCCTGGACCATGAGCGGCTCCGGAGAGGCGGGCAGGAAATTCTCGACGCGAAGGGCGACCTGGGTGAAGCACTGTTTGCGGCGAGCTCCGGCTTTCAGGGCCTCCGCGGGCTCAGCAGATCCCTGGACAGGGAAACCGAAGCGATCTGGACCAGGAGCAAATCCAAGAAACGCCTCTATTACCAGGCGGAGGACCGCCGGCTCGAAGCGGAGCGACAGATCCGCCAGCACACGGTGCACGTCGGGAAATGGCAGAAGCTGCGGGACGAGTTGGAGGCGCAAAGAAGGGCTCACGCGGACCTGACGCTGACGGTCGGTGAAATCGAGCGGGAGTTGCACCGGTTGAACCGAATTCGACGCGTCGCGCGACATCTGCGCAACAAGGCGCGGTTGGACGAGGAGATCCGTGGACTTGGGGAAATAGCGCCGCTCCCGAAGGGAGCCAGAAAGACCCTGGAGGAAGCCGAGGCGCGACAGCGAACCACCAGATTGCACGAGGGACAGAGACAGGAAGATCTGGACCGAACCCGACGTGACCGGGCCAAGCTGACGTGGGACAACACCCTCCTGCTGCGAGGCGACGAGATCGAGCAACTTCACGAGAGCCGCATCAGGGTACAGACGTCTCGGTCCGACTTGCCCAAGCGGGAAGCCGAACTCTCGGCCACCGTCCAGAAGGTGCGCGATCTGGCGCGCGAGCTTGGGTGGGAAGATCCACGAATCGACGACCTGTGCAGCCGAATTCCACCGCGGCTCACGGTGACCAGCGCCCGGAAACTCCTGAGCGACCGGGCTGACCACCTGGCCCGCATCGAGGCCGCCGGGAAGGCACTCGCTGACGCGATTCAGCGACTCGAGGAAGCGGACACGGATCTACGGGGCAGCGATGCGGCTGCCGACACGTCGCAGTTGCGTTCCGTGCTCTCGGCCAGAGGCCAGGACTCGAGCAGTATTCCCGCTGAAATCCGGAGCACCGAACGGGAACTTGAACAGGCGGACGCGGCTGCGTCGGCCCTGTTCGAGCGGCTTCGCCCCCAGCCCGAATCGATCGTGGTGGCGGTAGGTTTGGCCATCCCCTCGGCGGATGAGGTCAAGCCCCATCTCGATCAGCGTGAGCAACTGGACCACGATCTCGGACAGATTGCGAACCGCATCCGGTCGACTGAGAGCAGCTTGGGCGAAGCCAGAGAGGCCTGCGAGCGGATCGTGAAGGACGAAAGGCCTGTTGGCCAGCAAGTGGTGTCGGAGCTCCGCTCCAGGCGGGATGCGGGATGGCAGCTCGTGCGACGCAAGTACGTCGAGGGGGAGGACGTGCCCGAGCATGAGATCCGGGCGTTCGCCGCCCCTCACAGCAGTCTTGCGTGGGCGTACGAGAAGTCCGTCGAGTCGGCCGACTCCGCCGCCGACAGGTGGGTGACGACGGCGAATGCGGCCGCGCGACTCGAACAGGCCCAGAATCGTGTGCAATCGCTGGTCGAATTGCTCGAGTCCGACCAAAGAGAGCGGAGCACGGCCGAAAGGGCAAGGAACGAGGCGGACGAGGCCTGGCAGGCTCTCTGGAGATCGGTCCCGTTCCAGCCGATCCCGCACGAGGGTGCGCTTGTCTGGCTGGACACCTACGAGCAGCTCCGCCAGGCCGTAGCCAAGCGGGACCGGAGCCAGCGGGATCTGCTGCGGCTCCGGGACCGGGAGGCCGCCGCCTCTGCATCGGTGCTTTCGGAACTCGATGCACTGGGAATCGACACGACCCGGTTCCGCGGCGCTGGACTGCTGGCGATCATCGAACTCGGCAGGGAGGAGCGTGAACGCCTCGAGAAGTCGGCCCAGGTGCGGACCACCCTGGAGGCCGAGTCCAAGCGGGCATCGGCTGCCGTGAACGTCAGGCGGAAAGAACTGGCAGCGGCGGAGGCGAATCTGGCGGACTGGCATCTCGAGTGGTCGAAATCGGTCATCGCGCTGGGGTTTCGGGGCGAGTCGAATCCCGAGTTGGTGGAGGAGCAGATCGGCGTCATCGACAGCCTCCGACAAGCGGCGTCCGAAATGGCGAACCTTCGCGACAAGCGCGTGGCATTGATCCGGCGGGACATCGCCGACTTCGAGACATCGGTCGGGGCGCTGGTCGAATCGATCGCCCCAGACCTGTCGGAGTTCCCTGCGGACGATGCAGCCGTGGAGATGGAAGCGCGCCTCGCGACTTCGCGTGACGCCCACAGGAAAGCCGAGGAAAAGGATCGGCAGATCCTTGAACTGGAAGGAGCCGTCCGCACCTTCGAACAACAACGAGCCGAGGCCCTCGCGGAGGTGACCGCTCTGCAGCAGAGAGCCGGCGTCGCGGACGTGGAATCCCTGTGGGTGGCAATCGACAACGCCGAGAAAGCCCAAGAGCGGGGCAAGCAACTGGATGAGATTCTCCGAGTTCTGTCCGCCGACGGCGATGGTCTCTCGATTGAGGATCTGGAGAAGGAGTGTCGGAGCGTTGATCCGGATCGCGCGGCGTCCAAAGAGCAGGAACTGGACCAGGAGATCACCGACCTTCGCCGTCGACAGGATGCGGCGAGGGACGCACTTCGCGCTGCCGAGATGCGGTTCGAGGAAGTCGGGGGAAGCGATGCTGCCGCAGTGGCGGAGGCGGCACGGCAGGATGCCTTGGCCGAGATCCGTGAAGTCGCTCAGCAGTACATCCAGAAGCGAACGGCGGCCCATCTGCTGCAGTGGTCGGTCGAACGGAACCGTCGCCAGCGGCAGGGCCCGATGCTGCGCCGGGCCGGGAAGTTGTTTTCGGAACTGACGATCGGCTCGTTCGAGGAACTGGAACTCGACTTCGATGCGAACGACCGGGCCGTCCTGATGGGACGCCGCCCGACGGGAGAGCGCGTGGAAATGGACGGCATGAGTGCGGGATCCGTCGACCAGCTCTACCTCGCCCTTCGCATTGCAGCCCTGGAGGAGTACGCCAGAGCGTCGGGGGCGCTCCCGTTCGTGGCGGACGACCTATTCGTCAACTTCGACGACCGGCGCTCGGCAGCGGGTTTTCGCGTACTGGCCCAGCTCGCCGGCACGTACCAAGTGATCTTCCTCACCCATCACGACCACCTGGCGGAGGTGGCGAACCTTGCCTTGGCCGGCAACGTCCAGGTCTGGAGGTTTCCGCGGAAGACCCCCGAGACCATCGCGGGAGCTTCCTCGCGACCATAGGAACGAACCGAACCCTGCAGACTGGCCCACCGCAGGTGCCTTCGTCCAGAACCCGGGACCAACGGGCCCAGGACACAGCGGCAAAACTACCCGGCCTTCACTCGGGCTCTCCGAACCGTGCCGCCGGTCGCCGGGCATGGAGAAATTGCCGCCAGGCCGACGGCGAGGCGGGAATCTCGCGTGGCCGGGCGGAGACCTTGCGGCAGGTTGATCGAAGCCCTGTCCGCTTGCCGACGGCGTTTGGGCGGGTCGCCTATGCTGAGAATGAAGCTGTTTCGCTGGCGATATGCCGAATCGATTCACCTGCCTGATCTGCCGCAACGAGATCGCCGAGCCGGGGGCGGAGTGTCCGTACTGCCGCGGTCGCTTGATGATCGCGGAAGGTGCGTCGCCGCGGATTCTTGCTGCGGTCTTTTGCATCATGGCAGCCGTGTTTGTGGTCACGGGCCTCTACGCCGGCGCCTTCAAGCAGGAAAGGCGAGAACGGGGACAATTGCACTTTGAAGCCGCCGAGAGGGAAATGGCGGGTGACAGGTACGAAGAGGCGGCCAAGCAGTACCGGGATGCGCTTCTGTACTCCCGGGACGATCCCGTGTACCGTCTCGGGTTGTCGAGAGCCCTGTTCGCAGCCGGACGCTACTCAGAAACGGAAAACCACCTGGCGACCGTACGAATCGATGACCCGACCTCGGGGATCGTCAACCTCCTGCTGGCCCGCCTGGCCGTGAAGAAGCAGCAGGTCAACGAAGCCGTCTCCTACTACAGAACCGCAATCCACGGGCGATGGGATGATCGTCCGGACGACGGGCGCATCGACATCCGGCTCGAGTTCAGCGATTTCCTCGAGTCTGTCGGGCGAGGCGACCTCCTGACCGCCGAGCTCATGGACCTGGCGAAGATCGTGCCGGACGATCTGGACATCCGCACGCGTCTGGCAGAGCAGCACCTGGAGGACGGCCTTTACGAACAGGCTTCGTCCATGTTCCGGTCGGTGATCGATGCCGAACCGCAGAACCGGGACGCCCTGGTCGGGCGGGGCGATGCCGAGTTCCAACTCCGCAACTTCCTCACTGCGCGGACCCACTACAACAGGGCACAGATGTACGGCTCCGACGAGCTGACCGCCGAACGGATCGAGATGTGCAACGAGATCCTCGAACTCGATCCGAATCGCGTCAAGATCGGTCTGTCCGAACGATCTCGTCGCAGCCAGGAGGTGATCCAACGGGCGCTGGCCGTGGCTGCCTCTTGCCGATATCCGGCCGGAAAGCACTTTGTCGGCCCTCCCGGACCTTGGCCGGACCAGGAGCAGACACTGATGGACCGCGCCGAGAGCGCCTTGCGGACCAGCGGGGACCCCGCCAGCGACGAGAAGATCGAAGCAAACCTGCTGCTGGCCAGGGAACTGTGGGATCTGGCAGTGGCGCTGTGCGAGCCAGCGAACCCGCCGGACGAGCCGCTGTCGCACGTCATCGCGAAGGTTGGGCGATGAGACCCCTGCGGGATCTTCTGGCCAGGCTCAACGCGCTGAGCCAGGCGAGCCCGGTGCTTGAGGAACCTCAGCGATTCCTGCTCCTCTCGATCGTGATCGGGATCTTCGCCGGCCTGGTGGTTGTCTGCTTCCACATTTCGATCGAGTTCCTGAACTGGAACACGATCCACTCTCTCGCCGGCGGGGCCAGAAACTATCTGCCCCTGTGGCCCGCGATCGGAGGACTGGTATCGTACGCCATCGTCCAGTGGATCGTCCCAACGGCCCGTGGACCGGGAGTCACCTACACAAAGGTTGCCGTATACGCCTCCGACGGATACGTACCGTTCCGCAGCGTGCTGGGCAAGTTCACCACCTGCACCCTCTCGATCGGTACCGGCAACCCGATGGGCCCCGAGGATCCCGCCTTGCAGATGGGCGCGGGGATCGCCTCCCTGCTGGGACGGGTCTTCCACCTGACACGGGACCATATGCGCCTGATCGCTCCGATCGGAGCCGCGGCCGGCATCGGTGCCGCATTCAACACTCCGATCGCCGCCGTACTCTTCGTCATGGAGGAAGTGGTCGAAGCATGGAACGCCGGGGTGCTCGGCTCGATCGTGCTTTCGTCGGTATCCGCCGTCGTAGTAAGCCGCTGGTTTCTCGGCGACAATCCGCTCTATCGGGTTCCCGCCTTCGAAGTGGCCGCCTACTCCGAGCTGCTCGTCTACGCCGCGATTGGAGTGTTCGGGGGCTATCTGTCGGCCCTGTTCGCACGACACGTAATCCGGTTGCGGGGCCTGACCCTGAGACTGTCAGACGGGCGCAAGGCTTGGCTGCCCGCCCTGGCCGGACTGGTTGTCGGCATCGTCGGCATGCTGGTCCCAGAGACGCTCGGCGCAGGATACGAGGTGATCGACGGAGCCCTCAACGACCGGTTCTCATGGGACGTCCTGCTGCTCTTCGGCATTCTCAAGTTCATTACCATGTCTCTCTGCTTCACTTGCGGAACCCCAGGCGGGCTGTTCGCTCCGACTCTGTTCGTGGGAGCGGCGGTCGGAGGAGGACTCGGCGGCCTGGCGGCCTTGCTCTGGCCACTGCCGACGAGTTCGACCGGAGCCTATGTGCTGGTCGGGCTGGGAACATTCTTCGCGGGCGTCTTCCGAGCCCCCATGACCTCTGTATTCATGGTCTTCGAACTGAGCGCGAACTACGAGATCATCCTCCCGGTCATGATCGCCAACACGATGGCCCTGCTCGTCTCCCGGCAGCTGCAGCGTCAGTCAGTGCTGCAGTTGGCTGCGTACCAGGACGGGTTGGACCTGCCCTCCGTGGAGGAACGGCGAGAGGTGCCGGCCATCACGGTCGAGGACGCCATGAGACGCGGCAAGGAGCGGCTTGTTGATGCCGGGACTGCCGTTTCGGAGGCGATGGGCACCATCGAGAGGCTGGGCGAGGAGGCATTGCTCGTGGAGATCCATCGAGGCAAGTGGAGATGGATTTCGCGGCGCGACCTGCAGCGCGCTCTCGACGAGGGCCAGGGGGATCGGGCCGTTCACGAGGCCGTCCTGAGCCGGTCCGTCATTCGCACGCATCCCGACCTGCCGATCGACCAGGCCATGCGCAAGCTGGCGGTGTATCCGCTGCTACCGGTTTCGAGTCGCGTCAATCCGGCATTTCTGGTGGGAACGCTTTCGCTGGATGACGTGCATCGGGCATTCGGCATCGGGACCCGGACCTACCGTGACAACGGGCCTGCCCGACGCGAGTAGTGCCCGTTACTCGTGGGAGTCGTGCTCGCAGGCGAAGGTTGGCGGCACACCGTGCTTGTTGAGCTCGGCGATGCCGATCCTGGAGGTATAGTATCCCTCCACCGTCAGGCGCTTGAGCCGGGCGAAAAACGCGGTGCCGAGTCCCACCTTCGGGTCTCGGGACTCGTCGAGACTCTCGAGAATCGCCACCTGATCTGCCTCCGCAAGCTTGACAAAGGGGGCTCCGTGCAGGCTGATCGCGTGGCCGTCCAGCCAGCCGAGCCCTTGCAGGAACGCATGGCCCCTGTCGGGCTCAACGTCATGCAGGATGAGATCAATGTACTCGTTGACCCTGGCCGCCTTGGCCCCTGGGGTGTCCGTCTCCGGTATGACCAGCTCGGTCAGCGCGACGACCGTATCGTTCTGATGGGTATCGAACACCAGCGGCGTCCACGAAGCCCCGGCCGCAGGCTCAGCTGCCGTTGCGGGTGCCGGCGCGATATGGGTGACGATCGGGGCGGCGGCAGCCGCACCCGTACCGGCCAAGGCCGTCTTGATCCAGTCTCGACGCTGCAAATCCCTAGCCTCCTTCCGCCTAGCCAGTTCTTGATTGTAGTTCAAATGGGCCGCGCCACGAGCGGTACAGCTCGGGCGCGGCCCGGAAGAAATGGATGCCGCGAGCTTGGGGACGCGGTTCAATGGGCGGCGGCAACCACTCCGAAGCTATTCCCTCGGCCCGAAGACCCACATCATTCCCACCGTGATCGTGTTCTGGTTGAACGAGAAGCCGTCGTTGCAGGAAGGGCAGCTGAAGAACGCCACATCAGACCAGTCGCGACGATACTCGAATCGCGTCAGGAACCGCGGGTCATCCTGGACGGGTTGAACCTCGAACGTTAGGGTGTACTCGCGCAGGTTCTGCTCCACGCCGGTGGACCGCGCCTGGGAGTCATCCATGAACTCGATGCGGTGCGCCAGCCGAACCTGGTCCGTAAAGTGAACCCTCGCGTACCCTCCCATGCCCCACGATGTCGCGGCTACGCCCTCGGGATCCGTGTTCGAGATGTAGTCGAGGTTGCCCATGACCTCGAATCGGTCATGCAGGCCTCCGTAGAAGTTCCAGCTGAAGTTCTTCAGCCAACCATCGTTGGTGCCCGCATTCTCCGGGCCGTTGATCCATGTCGCCGTGGTATTGAATCGATCACTCGGGGCCAACGATATCTGTGCTCCGTACGACTTGCCGGAGTTCTGGTCCCAAGCGTTGTCGAAGCCGTTCACCAGCATGAATGTCGCGGTGACGGTATCGGTCACAGGAGCACTGAACTTGGCACCGAGGTGTGAGAACGGCTCGTTCCAGGCCCAGAGCATCCCCCGGGTGTAGTTCCAGTTCAGGTGCGACTCGGCAACCTCCAGTCCGGCGATCGTGCCGAAGAGACCGACGTCAAGCTGGGCTCCGTTCCCGAACTGGTAGTAGCCGTAGGCTTGCTGCAGGTAGATCACATCCTCGAGCGGGCCAGGTTCCAGACCATCGCGAAACAGTCGGGCACCCGAGCCGAACCAGATGTCCGAGCGGAAACCGATCGGCCCGTCTCCGCTGGCGTCGAACTCCAGCTTCGCCTGGTTCAGGCCGAATCCGCGAGAATTGGGATTCGTGTAGTACAGCGTGTTGGTTCCATCGTCCGGACTGTTCGTGTTGTGGGTGAAGTAGGTATCGAGAAGACCGGTGAACGAGATGGACTGGCCCCCGCTGCTGGCAACACCGACAGGGATCTCCTCGCTGGGCTCGGAGTCGGCGACCGCCTTGGGGGCGGTCGACCTGGCCTGATGCCGAGCCACCGTCGGCTCGGCAACCAACTGCTCCCGGGATGCTGCGAAGGTGCCAACCGGCACCGGCTGTGCTTGGTCCGAGGCCTCATCGCCGGCCCGATCCTGCTGGATCGAGTCCAGCATGGCTTCGAGTTTCAGAAGACGAGAGCGAAGAGAGGCGAGTTCCCCCCTCAGTTCGGTTTCGAGTGTCGCGGCGCTCGCATCCTCCGAGCTCGGCTCGGAAGCGGCTGCCAGCGGACCTACGATGAGCGCCAGCGCTAGCGATTTCAATATCAGATTCTGCATTTGATTCCTCCTGCTCGTGAGCCCATTCCTAGCTGCTTGAAATTTGGCAGCGAGCGATTGACCCTTGCGTTTCGGCACTGGCAAGCTTCCTCGCCCTGCCCGAATTTCCACTCTACGGGGCGGTGTTTGAGAATGCAATTCGATAATTTTTATGGGCTGTATTCAGATTCCTTACGCCGCCAAGCGTTCTGTCAATCTATTTACAATCAATCCTTTACGGAAACCAGCGAGCTCGAAACGAAGGCCCGGCAGTGTTCTGGGAGAACATCGGAGGACAGGAAATTCCGGGCAGTATGCAGCAAATGGCGGTGATCGGAGGTGGAGTGGCCACAGCGGCACAGCAGGTGTGCGAACTCGTGCGCCAGCGGAGAATACAGGTCGTCCCGGCGCGGCAGCCAATGCGCCCTATAGCCAATCCAGGCGGTATTGAAATACGGTGCCGTCCTTCCGTCCAGATCCAGTGCCCGGTAGGAGATCGCGAGCGATTCGGTACCCAGGACCTGACCTATCAAAAAGGCCACCGGATAGTGCGTCTGCCGGGGGATTTTCTCGCTGATCCTCGCAACGGCGGTCGGCACTCCCAGCTCAGGGTCTGTAGCGCCCGTGTCCAGTCGACGAAGTGCCGGGACAAGACGCACGCGGACGAGGTCTACCTCGCCGAACTCGATGCCGCACGGGGCGAAGATGGAGGCGGTCTTCCGGATCTGGCGCAACGCGCGGGCTTCGGTCCAGGGCGTGTTCCGCGCGTATACGACTGTCGCGTTGAACCGGTACGGGCGGCCAGTTCGATCATGGCCGTAGATTTCGCTCCGCCCGAGCGCACGATGCTCCGCGTCGGCAAACCCGGCACTGGCCCAGGTCGCCGGCGCACCTTTCGCGGGCGAAACATTGGAGAGGGCAACCACACCGACGGCGAAGAGGTGAAACGTCGCCGTGCACGACAGCCGGCTCATCCGGCCTCATGATAGACTGCTACATCAATCAGGACCCGATCCGACCGAATCGTTCCTGCGGAACCCGGGAATGCATATCCTGGACCTAGACACTCCTGCGCTGCTGATCGACCTTGATCGCCTGGAGGCGAACCTTGATCGGGCCGCCAGGTATGCGGCGGCGCATGGCCTGCGGATGCGCCCGCACACCAAGACGCACAAGTCCCCACTCGTCGGGCGCATGCAGCTCGAGCGGGGTGCCTGCGGTCTGACCGTCGCCAAGGTGGGCGAAGCCGAGGTGATGGTCGAGGATGTTCCATCCGGGCTGCTGGTTGCCTATCCGGTGTGGGGCGAATCCAAGTGGGAGCGTCTCGCCAAGGTGGCCAGCAAGGTGCCGGTCACGGTGGCAATCGACAGCGCCGAGGTCGCCAGCGGCCTGAGCCGGTATGCGTCACGGGCGGGCGTGGAGTTTGGGATTCTGGTCGAGGTCGA
The DNA here is from genome assembly GCA_965205085.1 of Bryobacterales bacterium. Taxonomy (GTDB): domain Bacteria; phylum Acidobacteriota; class Terriglobia; order Bryobacterales; family UBA6623; genus VXMF01. Next base: position 1,993,294 of record OZ242039.1, read on the forward strand.
TCTCGGCATGCACCGCTGCGGGTTGCCACCGGGCGAGGAACTCGTGCATCTGGCGCGCACGATTTCCGGCATGCAGGCGCTGCGGCTTGAGGGTGTGATGTTCTATCCCGGCCACGTGAACCTTGCCGTGGACGGAGGCACAGAGGCTCTGCTGCGGCTGGCCGCCGACCTCGACGGTGTTCTGGGTGACTTTCGCAGGGACGGACTGCCCACCGACGTCGTCAGTGGCGGGTCCACGCCGACGCTGTACCAATCCCACCGCATACCGGGTCTGACGGAGATCCGCCCGGGCACCTATGTCTTCAATGACCGGAGCCAGGTTGCAATGGGTGCTTGCCGCTGGGACGATTGCGCCGCAACAATCCTGACGACGGTCGTCTCCAGCGTCCGGCCCGATGTGGCCGTCATTGACGGAGGCTCGAAGACATTCACCTCAGACGGCATGCGTCCTTCCGGACGAAACGGCTTCGGAGAGGTGCTCGATATGCCGGACATCCGTTTCCGGGCGATGAACGAAGAACACGGCATGCTCGACCTAGGCGGGCATCGCGGGCCGCCGCTCCAGGTCGGTCAGCGCTTGCGGATCGTACCCAACCACGTCTGTGTCGCGGTGAACATGCACGAAACGGCCCATGGGTTTCGTGGCGAAACCGTCGAAGTCTCCTGGTCGGTCAGGGGGCGCGGCAAGCTCCAGTAGATGCGATTTGTGTCACGATGGCAGGTATGGACGGAGACACTCCGATGAGACAAGGCAACCCGACCGGGATCGAACGCATCATGGCAGCGGGAGCACCCAGTCCCCAAGGACCCTACTCCCACGCAGTCAAGGCCGGCGGTTTGATCTATGTCTCCGGGCAGGCGTCCCTGGACTCGGAGACCAGCCAGCCGATCGGAGCTACGGTGGCCGAGGAAACCCACCGCACGATCCAGAACCTGAAGGCGATCCTGGAGGCCTCGGGAGCCAGCCTGAACGACGTGGTCAAGTGTTCGGTGTTCCTTGCGGACATCCGGGACTTCGCCGAGATGAACGCTGTATACGCCGAGTACTTTGGCCAGGCCAAGCCCGCCCGCACCACGGTCCAGGCAGCCTTGCCGGCACCCGGACTCCGCGTCGAGATCGACTGCATCGCCTACGTCGGGGACGGCACCTAGTGTTGTGCCACCCCCAACCTCTCCGGTAAGGCGCGTCCGGGAGCAGTGGCCATCCGGTACGAAGTGCCGGCACCATGCCCACCAGCGCGGCGGCACTGGGCACTGACGGCGGCCGACGCCCACCACCAACTCGAGTCCGTTGGTCCGAGGATCCCACGATGACGGAGCATGTAGCTCCTGAGGTCACCGCAGCCGTGCCGGCCCCGGGGGCGCTTCTCGCTGAGGCCATCCGACCGGACCTCCCGAAGACGGCTTTCGTACACAGCAGCCCCGCAATTGAGGCTCCCACTTCCGCAGTTTCCCGTCGTCCTACGTTCGCGCTACGCAGACCGAGGCCATGCAGCGGTCCTCGCGTTACGGCACTGCCGCTAGAAGGAAGGAGGACGGGCTGTCGCCGAGCAGAGGCCATTTCCAGAGCCTTGGACACGCCGGACCGTTCCGGTGCGTACCCACATGCATCCGATTTCGAACCTGCAGGGTGTCAAGCCCATCCGAACGCATCAGCCCTCTTCAGCCGGAGCACCTGAGAATCTCCACCCAGTTCCAGCCATGACCGAGCCGCCCGTCGTTCCGCCACGGCTGCTGACAAGTCCACCCGACCTGTTGACCCAGCGCTGTGCCGGCGGTCGACCACCGGCCCGTACCGGAGCGATCCGTGGTGGTTCAAGGGCCCCACTTCCCAAAGCGAATGAGCTTTCCGCCCCTTGATGGAGCTCCATCGACGGGGCCCGATTGCACATCGAGTTGCCCGACTCGGCTGCGAGTTCTCGTCGGCCGCAATACCCCACACTCACCGGCTTGACAGCCTGGTCGCGAGACTCCCTCGGGAGCAGGTCGACACGCAGGCAGGTCAGCCCACGGTCCGTGTCCTCCCACTTGGCACGGCCAGACCAGCACCCCACCGCCCGTCAGCCGAACCCGGAGGTTCACAAATGCAGGCCACTCCCGTGCTGCCGGTGCCGGCTCTCGAGGACAAACGGATGAAGCGCCCCTCCTGTTTGACAACGAGTTGCAAATACTGGTACGGTGGGAGGTACATCGTGGCTGCATCTCCAGGGTGGCCACCCCCTCCAAGGAAACATCGCTGTGATCGTACGGACCATGCGGGCGGGCTGCCCTGCCCTGGCTTCCCTTCTCCTCGTATCCACAACCCTTCAGGCTCGCGTGATCACCGGGGAACTGACCGGCAGGAACGGTTTTCCGATCGCAGGAGCAACGGTGGAAATTGTTGAAACTGGAGAGACTGTTGTGTCCGATGCCGTTGGAGTGTACAGCCTCCTCAACGCACCCGAGGGCGCAGTCACGCTTCGGGTCACATCGAGGAACTTCGAGCCGGTCGAGATCCTCGCCTCGGCGGAGACAACCAAGCTCTCCGTCGAGCTGACGGTAATCAAACGCACCATCGCCTCCATTGAGGTCGTCGCCTCGGTGGAGAGTCTCCGGACAGTAATTCCCGGCTCGTTGCATGTGATTAGCAAAGACGACCTGATCTCTTCGAAACCGATTGATGCGAACGAGGTGCTTCGCCGTGTGCCCGGAATCAACCTGCGAGAAGACTCCGGGCCTGTCGCGATGCGCCTCAACATCGGCATGCGCGGGCTGAACCCGAACCGGAGCCGAAAGGTGCTGGTCCTGGAGGACGGCATTCCAATTGCCCTGGCACCCTACGGAGAGCCGGACATGTACTACTCCCCTCCGATCGAGCGCATGAGCCGGGTCGAGATCCTGAAGGGCAGCGGGCAGATCGCGCACGGCCCTCAGACCGTGGGCGGAGTCGTCAACTTTGTTACCCCAGAACCACCGTCGAAGCTTCGCGGCGATATTGATCTGGAGGTTGGCCAGCGCGGACTGTTCGTCGGCCAGGCCTCGGCAGGCGGGAGCAACCGCGACCAGTCGGTCGGATGGATTACGAGCTACCTGCACAAGCAGGCTGACGGCTGGCGGAAGTTCTATTACGACATCGAGGACTTGCAAGCCAAGTTCCTGCTGAAACCCAGCGTCCGCCACATGGTCTCACTGAAGGCCGGTGTATACGACGAGATTTCAAACTCGACCTATGCCGGACTGACCACTCCGATGTACCGGTCGAACCCAGACCAGAACCCTGTGCCTTCTGACGTTCTTGACGTCGAGCGGATCTCGGGCTCCGTCTCGCACGCTTACACCATCAGCCCCGCGGCGGTGCTGAGCAGCACAGCATTCCTTTACCGCACCAAGAGATTCTGGAGCCGGCAGGACTTCGACCGAGACGACAGTGGGCGCAACTACCTGGCGGTCGTGGGTGACCCCGACCTGCCTGGGGGAGCCATCTTTCTCCGCGACTCGGCGGGCAACAGGAACCGGCTGTTCCAGGTCTACGGCGCACAGACCAACTACGCCCGGCAGCACGCCTACGGAAGCCTTGATGCCGGAGTCCGCTACCTTTACGAAAAGGCCCATGATCAACGAGTGAACGGAGACTCGTTCAATGCCCGAACAGGCATCGTTCGCGATGAAGAATTCCGGTACGGCAAGGCGTTCGCTGGATACATCCAAAACCGTTTCCTGATCGGCTCTCGGGTAGCGCTGACGCCAGGAATCCGATTCGTCCACTACAACCAGGAGCGCCATATCGTGCGGAAGCCAGTATCCGGCGTGCCGACGAACGTCGATATTCGGAACGATAACGGCGTCGTCACGGCAATACCGGGCTTGGGATCCTCCGTGCGGTTGCACAACAACCTGACCGTCTTCGCCGGGGTTCATCGCGGATTCGCCCCTCCGGGAACCAAGATTGCGATTTCAAGCACAGGGGCGAATCTCGACCTGGACTCCGAACTCTCGTGGAACTACGAAGCCGGCATCCGCCTGGCGGGCCAACGGTCGGTTTCCGGCGAGTTCACGTTGTTCCGGATGGATTTTTCGAACCAGATCATCACAGCAGCAGAGTCGGGCGGTGCCACAACCACCGTTACCAATGGCGGAGCCACGCTCCACCAGGGATTCGAGAGCTCCGTCAGGGTGCACTGGGACAAGGTCGTCGACATCCCGGAGTGGAACGTCTACACCGATGTGCGCCACATGTACCTGCCGACGGCGAGATTCACGGACAACGAGATCTTCGGAGGAAACCGACTGCCGTACGCTCCGGAACAGACGTTCGGCGTGGTGTTCGTCGCGCGGCGTCAAGGGGGCCTGAATTTCCAGTTGGACATCAATGCAGTGGCCGGGCAGTTTGGCGACAACCGGGAGACGGTCGAGCCATCGTGGGACGGCACGGTCGGGCTGATTCCCTCCTATCAGATCGCGAACCTGGCCATCGGATACGAGGTTCGACGCGAACGCTGGATGGTCGAGCCGTATTTCACGATCAAGAACGCTTTCGATGAACTCTACATTGCTTCGCGGGCCCCACAGGGGATTCAGCCAGGACTGTTCCGCCAAGTGAATGGAGGCCTGCGTATCAGCTTCTAGGACTCCCCCGGAGCAATGCGATTCGAAGGTCCAAGCGTCGAAGGCGACCGCAACGCCACCCAGAGGCACCCCCAGTCCGGGTTCTCACGACGGACACCCTATGGCGGATCCACCCGAGACCTTCCGGAACTGGGTCAAGCAAGTTTCGGGGCATTGCACGATGTGGTTGGGTTCGCAGACAGGCTGGGGAAACAGTGGCCACGGCGTCTCGACTCGGAGGCGGCACCTGCGAGAGGGTCATCGCGGCCCAGGGTGCTCAAGGGTGCATGGATCGCCTCGGACAAGGAACGCCCGGACAGCCGCGGAACCTATGGACGCCCGCCTCAGTTGCACGGAGCGCGGGCTTGTAGGCCACAGCGAGGAAGGCCTATGATGACCGTGGATGAAGTTGAGCCGGATTCTATGCGCCTGACGGCGTCAACTCACGTAACGGAAGGGTTGGATATCACGTCCCAACTAACAGGCGGCCATGTCGGATCGTAACCAGCCTGCAGGCCGGGCGGGATTGCCTCGCTTCCCGGAACCGGATTCTCTCGTAATCGAGTCGATTCACGAACCTTGGTGGAAGCACTTTCTCAATGAAGTCGGGGAGATGCTGAATCCCCCGAAATTCGGCCCCCTGCCAGAGTATCCTCCGGCGCGCCCCACAGAGATCGATTACCGCGACCCTAACGTCCCCTCGCTGGGGCGTCCATGGTGGCTCGGCATCGCGGAGACTCTCCGGATCAACGCAGAGGCTCGGCACCTGCCGGCCCCTCCATCGTATCCGCCGGCTCAGCCGGGTGACCTCGACCTGCCACCTCTGACCATCGGAACGCTCGCCATGCCGTGGTGGATGGGGCTGAGGGAGAGCTTCCAGCTCTCCCGGGAAATAAAGAATGCGCCCCCGCTAAAGCTGACTTCAAGACCCGTCCCCGTAGAGGAGATATGGGGAGGCTTCAGCTACAGGCGTCAGGGAATGGCTGCAACCGCAGTCGCCCACCTGCTCTTCGTGTTGGCTGTGTTCGGTTTCCAAGACAACGATTTGCACGATGCCAACATGGGCTCGGTCACACTGATCATACCGGTAGACATCTCTCCATATCTGGCTCAGCTCCAGGTACCGGTGAAGCCAGATCCAGGGGACAGCGGTGGTGGAGGTGGTGGCGGTGCCAATTCCCCGCTTCCCGCAAGTCGCGGAAGGCTGCCCAGATTCTCCCTGGAGCCACAACTCGCCCCTCCCACACCAGTCATACGGAACCGTAATCCCAAACTGGCAGTGGAGCCGACCGTCAAGGTATCCCCGGACGTTACGCTGCCACAAGTGGACCTCTCTGTGTTTGGCGACCCGTTCGGGGCGGACGGTCCCCCCTCTGCCGGGCCCGGCACAGGGGGCGGGATCGGTTCCGGTCGGGGCACCGGAGTAGGATCCGGAACTGGTGCCGGAGTGGGGCCAGGCTCCGGGGGCGGCATCGGTGGCGGTGTATTTCGGATCGGAGGCGGGGTATCCCAGCCGAGGCTGCTGCAGAAGGTGGAGCCGGAGTATTCCGAGGAGGCCCGCAAGGCCAAGTATCAAGGAACGGTCATGCTAGCGGTCGAAGTCTGGGAAGACGGCTTGGCGCACAACATCCGAATCCTGCGCAGCCTTGGGCTGGGTCTGGATGAGAAGGCCATCGAAGCGGTCAAGCAATGGAGGTTCGCACCCGGCAAGAAAGATGGCAAGCCGGTTAGGGTAGCTGCCCAGGTCCAGGTCAGCTTCCGTCTGCTGTAATCCGGATGCGGACTGCACCTTACGTCTACTCGTCAACCAACCCGACCGGGTTTGCCATCCGACCAACGTCAGCGAAAAGGACGTTGCGCTGACGGCCTGCATGGAAGGCCGTCGGGTATAGGGTTGGCAGGTTTGGTCATGCGGTGAGTGCCTTCTCGAATACGTCGTAGGTTGCACTCGGAAGTGCGAGAGCGGGGTGCCCATTGCACTTCCCAGTGCAACCGGCGGGTTCATTCGCGTCGTCGTAGGTTACCTTGGTAGCAGCAATTTATCCGCGTCGCCCGCCAGCCAAGCAGGACTTTCCCACGCTAGTGTCCATCGTTAGAAATGTGTTGCCACCGGATCGGGGTTCTGGTACCGTCGTTGCAGACTCGGGAGGCAGGGATGGCAAATCAACCTACGCGAGTATCCCCCCCAATTTCGAACCCACAACGCCACGAACTGAATCGCTGGCTGCGACGGCAGAAGACCTCGCAGGCGCTGGGCTTGCGGACGCGCATCATCCTTCAGTCAGCCCAAGGCCACAGCGATCAGCAAGTCGCAGACAGCTTGCATACCACCCGCGTTACGGTCGGGAAATGGCGGCATCAGTTCCTGGAGCACCGCTGCGACGGCTTGCTGGACCAACCCCGCTCGGGTACGCCGAGGACGGTGACGGATACCGATGTCGAGCAGGTCGTGGTACGGACCTTGCAGACACGCCCCCGAGGGGCAACCCGGTGGAGCCACCAGTGGATGGCCCAAGCCTCGGGACTGAGTCTCTCCACTATCGGCCGCGTCGGGCGGGCGTTCGGTCTCCAACCGCATCGGAGCGAGACAGGCAAGCTGTCGCAGGACCCGCAGTTTGGGCAGAGAGTGCGCGATATCGTAGGTTTGTAACTCCATCCGCCCAAGCGCGCGGTGGTGCTCTGTGTGGATGAGAAATCACAAGTCCAGGCCCTGGGCCCCACCCAGCCGGTGTTGCCGATGCAACCGGGAGTCCCCGAGCGGCAGACCCACGACGACCAACGCCACGGGACGACCTCCCTGTTTGCGGCCTGATTATCGCGACCGGTGAGGTGACCGGCGAGGGCTATCGGCGCCACCGCGCCGTGGAGTTCAAGAAGTTCCTGACGCTGAGGGACAAGGCGGTGCCAGAGACCCACGATGTGCATCGGGTCCTCGACAACTACGGGACCCACAAGACAGCGCAGATCCAGAACGGGCTGCGACGGCGGCCGCGCTACCACCTGCACTTCACACCGACCCGTGCCTCGTGGTTGAATCAGGTGTAGCGTTGGTTTGCCGAGATCACACGGCGGCGGATTCGGCGTGGAACGTTTCGCAACACACAGGCGCTGGAAGCGGCCATCAGGGAATCCTTGCAGGTCTACAACGAAGACCCCCAACCCTTGATCTGGACCAAGAGCGCTGACGATATCCTGAAATCACTGAAATCCTACTGTGAAGGATTTTCTGGCGAGGGACACTAGGGACTGAGCAGCTGAGGGGGAGGCGAAGGAGTCCGCAGGGCGAGTTGGGGGCGGGTAGAGCCGCCCGACGAAGCGCTGCAGACCCGCGAGAGCCAGCCGCAGCAGAGTGCCGAGGCCCCCTGTGTCGGCATACCTGCCAGAATCGGCCGGAAAAGGCCAGTGCTTTCCGCGAATCGAATCAGCCGCCACAGCAAGAAACTAGAGAACCTCAGCGTGGGAACACCCTGCCCGCCAAGGGATGGACACTATCGTCCAATCCTTGGCCAAGAGTCTTAAAGAAGACGGAAGCTGACCTGGAGTTGGGCCGCCACCCTAACCGGCTTGCCATCTTTCTTGCCGGGTACGAACCTCCATTGCTTGACCGCTTCGATGGCCTTCTCATCCAGACCCAGCCCAAGGCTGCGCAGGATTCGGATATTGTGCGCCAAGCCGTCTTCCCAGACTTCGACCGCTAGCATGACCGTTCCTTGATACTTAGCCTTGCGGGCCTCCTCGGAATACTCCGGCTCCACCTTCTGCAGCAGCCTCGGCTGGGATACCCCGCCTCCGATCCGGAATACACCGCCACCGATGCCGCCCCCGGAGCCTGGCCCCACTCCGGCACCAGTTCCGGATCCTACTCCGGTGCCCCGACCGGAACCGATCCCGCCCCCTGCGCCGGGCCCGGCAGAGGGGGGACCGTCCGCCCCGAACGGGTCGCCAAACACAGAGAGGTCCACTTGCGGCAGCGTAACGTCCGGGGACACCTTGACGGTCGGCTCCACTGCCAGTTTGGGATTACGGTCGGACTTGTTGGCTCGCTGGTATTCGGACAGGGCAACCAAGCCCAGCACAAAAGAGATTGCCAAAACGACTCGACTGGACATCCCGAGCATTCTACCATCCAAATCTAACGCAGTCTTGCTGTTGCGCTTCCTTGTGCAACCGGCACGTCAATTCGCTTCTGTGACGATTCGATATAGTCCCTTGTGTTGGATGTCAAGCCCGGAGCCGGGGGAGGCGGCCCCGAGGAGCCAATGTCGTGGCGGATCATCATGCGAGAGCTAGTCACCTGAAACCTGTGTGCGGGCGTTCGTGCGGCAACTTGCAGTTGCTGGAGGGGGGCGCTTGGGACTTCCACTGACGCTGCTCACGGTGCAGGTTATCGAGCCAGCCCATGAGCTTACACAAGGCGGCATCGAAGGCTGGTCTCGGAGTGGCCTGCCTTCCCCGCTACAGTCCCCGGCGCAACCGGCACCCGCAAACCTATTGATAACAGAACGCTAGACCCGATCAAGACGATCGAGCTGCCAAGAACTGAACTGGTAGCCAATGCCATTCGAAACGCGAGTCGTGCGCGCTTCCCGTTGGACACCGCCGTATCCTTGGATCAATTCTGGGCGCTGCGCAGGGCGTCAACCAGTGCTCTGTGCGTCGCTAAGATTGCGAACCCACAGTGGAGTAGTTGTCGGGTAATGTCGACGTGTCACTACCGGATTTTAGTTTTCGATTCAGATGCTCAAGCGGCTTTGAAAACGTGTCTTCAAACTTGATGAAATGGTCGCAAAGCCATCTGATCATATCGGGCCATTTTTCTCGGTTGTAACCATCAAAAGACCTAGAGTAAGAGATTTTACATGACTTGTCTTTCTCTTTTCTGTGCCACTGAAGGTTATCGTTAAATTGTTCCTCTAGAGCCTGCTTATCCTGTTCTAGCTGATCGAAAATCCACTCATTATCCTTCTTCTTGGGACGCTGAAAATACAGGTCAACGCGCACCTCTTTCTTCAAGAAGATCAGTTGGTATGTGCAGCCGGATACGCCTGTGGCGCAGGTCAGCCAGTGATTGGTGGAGGGTCTGATGTTCTGGAACCGTGAGGCCTTGCGGGTGTGGAGCTCCTCAAGCGCCGCCTTCCAAAAAGCCTGTTGCCGCCGTTTGGTGCCCTGAACCCACTTCTCTTCGGACTCCTTTACGGCAACGTCGATCATGTAATCGGCCGCCTCTGGAGTCGGGATGATCTGGTGCACGTCGATAAGCACCTCTTCACCGAAGCGGTACGGCACTACCCGGAAACATTGCGCCCGTACGCCGTGTCCGAGCAGCCAAAGCACGGGTGTCGTCACCTCCTTGCGGAAGTTCGTCGCGACCAGCACCAGCCGCTGCTCGTTGCCCGCATTCAGCACCACGTCGTCCAAGTCCTCTTCACCGAAGAATTCGCACAGCATCGTCACTGCGTTGGCACTGTCGGACCAACGGTCTAGGTATCGCTGATAGATCTCGACGATCTCGGTTTTCTTTAGGCTGGAGCAGTACGCCACGTACTTGAGCGCCTGCCACACCACATCGCGGCCCGAGTCGAGCTTGTTCTCGATCACCACCAGCCGCCCTTCCTGGTCCAGAGCCAGGAGGTCTAGGCGTTCACGTGTACCGTCAAAGCCGTCGAACTCCTTCTGAATGATCAGCAGTTCTTCACCCAGCGCGTTCGGGGTTCTCGCCAGCCACTCCTGAAGATGGTCGCGCTCGCGAACGTCCAATTCGGCGAACGTCGGTTCTTCGAGCGCGACGAGGCGGTTTTCGGATCGGTCAAACTTGAACACTCGCGTCCTCCTGTTGGACGTCAGTCACTCCCGCAATTGTAGAGGAACCCGTAACTGTCCAGGTACTCTGGATGCCGGACAACGATCAGCAGGCGGACCGGCACTTAACCCGAGGTTAGCGCCAAATTTGGCTGTGTTCTCGCTGTAACCCGTTATAATACATACACTTACGCGATTACAGGGGCTGTATATTGTACCCATGTAAATGATCGGTGTTATGTTTTCTCATATTCAGTTTCGAGCTGTGACAATGGCCATGTGCATTGAACGCATGCCTGACTGGAACTCTCCTCCCGCCGTCCTGCTCCGCCAGTCATTCCGTCACTTGGGCAAGACTAAGACGCTCGAAGGAGGCGCGGGCCAAGGCCGCGCGCAAACGCACGAGGGAGGATTGGCGAGGGTACAGTTTCCGCACGCACCCAGCTGATCTTGCCACCCTGACTCGCCATCGGGTTCAGCCAGCTACCGAGGGCGCGGAAGCTGTCGACGTGCTCAGTAGTCCGACCCTGCATCAGGCGGAAGTCCTCCGGCTGCTGCAGGTCCAAGTCTGAATTGTAGCCAGTAGGGAACACCTGCAAATTCAATTATAGTACGCAATCACAGTCAGTTAGCCACTATTCAGCCTGCGAACTTCGGCTTAACTTTGCCGGTTGCATATAGGAAATGCAACAGCGGGCGGAGGGGGCTAGGGTCCCGATTCGCCTATCATACGGGAGAAACCGCCATGCTCCGGAAGTTCCGATACCTACAAATACGGCGAGCACTGCCAGATCCACGCCTCGTAGCAGCGGGGAGCCTCGGCCAGCGACATCGCCACGCAGATCCAGCGCCACCACTAGGCCGTCACTGGCCCGCGCAAGCTCCAGCCAGCGATCTGGAGCATCATGTGTGACCAGCTCCAGATCTGCTGGAGCCCCCAGCAGATGTCTGGTCGTCTGAATCGGGCTGGGACGGTCTCGGTCAGCTTCTCGTGGCTCTACCACCGGATTCGTCAGGACCGCTCCCAGAGCGGCTCGCCGTCCACCTACATGCGGCAGCGCGGCAAGGCAATCCTGGGTAACGCCAGGCACGTCTGCATCCTGGGCTGCTGGGACATCAGCGAGCGCCACGCGATCGTTGACTCGAAGCAGCGCAGCGGGGACTGGGAGGCCGACACAATCCTTGGCAAGGCCAGTGAGGGAGCCGCAGTTACCCTGGTGGAACGGAAGTCGAAGTACCCGCTTGCTCAGACGTTAGCCGGAAGACCGCCGCCTTGGCAGTGGACGCGATGCAGAAGCTGCTGCGGCCCTTCCCGGCCTCGGTCCTGACCCTGACCTGCGACAACGGGAAGGAGTTCGCCGGCCACCTCCAGACCGCCGAGGCGCTCGACACCGACATCTGATTATCCGGCCCTACCGCTCCTGCGAGCGAGGCCTCAACGAACATGCCAACGGCCTGCTGCGGCAGTTCGTGCACAAGACCGAGAACCTGCGCACCATGGACCCGCAACGGTTGCAGGAAGCGATCAACCGGCCGAACCACCGCCCACGCAAGGTGCTTGGGTAGTGGCGGCGCGCGCGTAATTTCATTGCCTCCGCGCACAGCGAGTCAGAGTGAATCGAAATAGCCCGTTCCCCAGTTCGAAACCGGTACTCACGCGCACAGGGAGCTATTGTCAGCCAGATGGCGGCCTGGTTCCCGCTTGGTCCCGTTCGAGCCGGCTTCGGGCGGGTTCCCACCTGCATCCGCCCCGGGAGTCGCTCTGCTACATTGGCTTTGCTATGGAACAACCAACACCGAACCGCAGAGCGTTCGTCACAGCCCTCACCGGAGTCCTAGCCACCGGCACCATCGCAACGGCGCAACGCGACTGGACCAATGTCACGCCGACCCGCTATCCTGACCCCGACATCGTGTCCTTGGACAAGCGTTTCGACCGGTACAAGCTCGGCAACACGCCCATCCAGCGCCTCCATGTCGGAACACTCTGGGCGGAGGGGCCCGCATGGAACGCCGTGGGCCGCTACCTCGTGTATTCTGACATCCCGAATGATGTTCAGTTGCGATGGCTCGACGAGGATGGCCACGTCAGCGTCTTCCGAACGCCTGCCGGCAACTCCAACGGCAACACATTCGACTGGGAGGGCCGCCAGCTCTCGTGCGAACACGGCAATCGTCGACTCGTCCGCTACGAGCACGATGGCTCAGTCTCCGTGTTGGCCGACAACTGGAAGGGCAAGCCTCTCAACGCCCCGAATGACGTCGTCGTAGACCCTGACGGCAACATCTGGTTCACGGACCCGGGCTACGGAAGCCTGATGCACTACGAAGGAAACAAGGGCACACTTGCCATCAAGGAGGCGGTGTACCGGATCGAGGCCGGTAGCGGAAAGATGGAGGTGGTCACGGACGAGCTCTTCAAGCCAAACGGTCTGTGCTTCTCCCCCGATTACAGGAAGCTGTATGTCGCCGACACGGGTGCTTCACACTTTCCGGATGCGGAACGCGAGATCAGGGTCTGGGACGTCGACAACCGTCGCTCGCTTCGCAACGGCAGGAGTTTCGCATCGATGCGGATGGATGGATTCGACCAGGCGGGGCTTGCCGACGGAATTCGCTGTGACCGGGACGGCAACATCTGGTCCTCGGCTGGCTGGGTTGGGGAAGGCTATGACGGGGTCCACATATTCGCACCGGATGGAGACCGAATCGGGTTGATCAAGCTGCCGGAAATCTGTTCGAATGTCTGTTTCGGGGGAGTCAAGCGCAACCGGCTTTTCATGACGGCCAGCCAAAGCCTCTATGCCGTGTACGTGGAAGCCCAGGGTGCGCATATCGCCTGACCGAAACCCGGATTGCTAGAATCAAGCGACGGAAGCTAATCCCGGCCGGTGTCGGGCCCGGTCTTCAAAACCGCTGTTTGGCGCTCCGCGCCAAGGGTGGGTTCGACTCCCACTAGCTTCCGCCACCAGCCCATCCGGGCTGCCGTGATCCAATGGAGGCCCCCTCCGGCGCCACTCGCAACCCTGTCATGGCCAAACGTTCGAACGTTCTCCTGATTTCGACCGATCACTGGCCGGCTGAGCTACTGGGCGAGGCCGGCCATCCGGACATCCGGACTCCAACGCTGGACGAGCTGGCCCGCAGCGGGGTGCGGTTCCGCAATGCCTATGGGGAATGCCCGGTCTGCATCCCCGCACGCCGGACACTCATGACAGGCGTAAGTCCAAGAACCCACGGTGACCGCGACTTCGGCGAAACCAACCCGATGCCCAACCTTCCGACGCTGGCCCAGACGTTCCGGAACGCAGGCTACCAAGCCTATGCGGTCGGCAAGCTGCACGCCTATCCCCAGAGAAACCGGATCGGATTCGACGACGTGGTCCTGGACGAAGAGGGGCGCACGCAGTACGGCGTGGTCGACGACTACGAGGCCTTCCTGGCCGACAGAGGCCATGCGGGCCAGCAGTTCGACCACGGCATGAGCAACAATGACTACACTAGCCGGCCGTGGCACTTGGCTGAGAACCTCCACGCCACGAACTGGGCATCCCGGGAAATGGTCCGGACAATCAAGCGCCGCGACCCGGGTCGGCCTGCGTTCTGGTTCCTGTCCTATCGACATCCTCATCCACCTCTGGTTCCCCTGGAAACCTACGTTGCCCAGTATCGGGACAGGGAACTGCACTGGCCCACGCAAGGTGCTTGGTGCCGGCAAGAACTTCCATACCTGCTCCAGGCAACTCGATGTCGCAGTGCCCACATGGGGGCCCGCCAGATCTACGATGCGCTATGCGCGTTCTACGCCCTGTGCACACACATAGACCACCAGTTGCGGGTGGTCATCGGCACACTGCGGGAGGAAGGAGTACTGGAGGATACGGTAATCTGCTTCACTTCCGACCATGGCGACATGCTGGGTCGCCACGGGATGTGGGCCAAGCGGCTGTTCTATGAGCCATCGGCCAACATTCCCATGATCCTCGTCGGTGCAGCGGCGGATAACCGTGTCGGTCACCATCGGCTCGACGATCGATTGGTCGGCTGGCAGGACGTCATGCCAACACTGCTGGATCTCGTCGGCATCGACGCTCCGGAGAGTGTCGAGGGGCTGTCGATGGTGAGCGAACAGCGCAGGGAATGGCTGTACGGCGAAGTCGGCGAGGGCGACCACGCGACCCGCATGATCCGAGCCGGTGCCTACAAGCTGATCTACTACCCGGCTGGGAACGCTCTCCAACTGTTTGATGTGGACGCCGACCCACTCGAGCTGCAGGATCTGTCGGGTCACGCCAAACACAAGGATCTACTGGACGATCTGACGCAAGTTCTGGTCAGCCAGCTGTACGGCGGAGACGAGGAATGGGTTCAGGCCGGTCGGCTCGCGGGCCGTCCGGCCCGGCAGTTCCACCCCGGACCGAACCGCGGGCTCTCGAGCCAGCGGGGCCACCATTGGCCGCCACCGCCGAAGACGGACATGCGACAGATCCAGTGGCACAACGAAGAGTAGAGGGAGCACACGCCAGCATCGGCCGCGCCTCGGCCCCGACTGGCTCAGTCCGGTCAGTGACACCCAAGCCTGGTGGCGTGGAGACGCAGCCGTGCGTTCAGAGAGACGGTGAACCACCAGGGCCACTGGCTCGGCGCATCCAGACCGGTCTGTGGTTCTGGCCGCCGAATCCCGCCAAGAAACGTTGCCGGTGCATCCATCTGCGACGCTGAAGCGTTATATTGATGGTGCTTTGGTGCCCACAGTCAACCCACGCTACCATCCGCCCTTTCGACTCCCCGTCTCCCGGCGGGAGATGCTCCGGAGGACCTCCACCGGATTCGGGATGCTGGCCTTGTCTGGGCTCATGTCGGATCCGGCTTACGGGGCGGTGAGGTCCGAAGACGGACCGCCAGTTCCGGACTTCGAGCCGAAAGTCAAGAACGTCATTTTC
This sequence comes from Bryobacterales bacterium, assembly GCA_965205085.1. Lineage (GTDB taxonomy): Bacteria > Acidobacteriota > Terriglobia > Bryobacterales > UBA6623 > VXMF01. The sequence goes on from OZ242039.1 coordinate 2,008,620, forward strand.
TGCTACATGTCCGGCGGGCTGTCGCACATCGACTCGTTCGACCCGAAGCCCCGCTTGGCGAAGGAAGCCGGTCAACCGATGCCGTTCGAGACGGCTAGGACAATGTTCAACCAGGACGGCAACATTCTGCCGTCGCCTTGGGACTTTCACCGTTACGGCGAAGCCGGGATGCCCATCAGCGACCTGTTCCCGCACATCGCCACATGCGCGGACAACATCGCAGTGATTCGGTCCATGACGGCTCCGTTCATGGAGCACGCCCAAGGAAATTTCTACTTCCATTCGGGCCAGCCGTTCACCGGCTTCCCGTCCATGGGGGCTTGGGTGAACTACGGCCTGGGGAGCGAATCCAGGGACCTGCCCGGCTTTGTCGTGATCGGGACAGGTGGTATACCGCTGGGAGGGATCAACGTGTTCAGCAGCGGATTCCTGCCGGCGCAACACCAGGGTTCGTTCCTCTTCCCCGGAGCCAAGGAACCGCTGGCCAACATCAAGCCTGCCGAAGAGGACACCAAGCAGCGCCGCCGCCTCGACTTCATCCGGTCGTTCGACTCGATGTACCTGGAACGCACGGCCCATGACGGCCAGATCGAGGCCGCAATCAAGAACTACGAGACCGCATACCGAATGCAGTCCGCTGTACCGGAGCTTGTCGATATCAGGGGCGAAACTCGGGCCACCCGAAGACTCTACGGGCTGGACTCGAACTTTCCGCCAAAGGCCAACTACGCCATGCAGTGCCTGATCGCCCGCCGCTTGATCGAGCGCGGGGTTCGATTCGTCGAGCTGACGATGGTCGATGGCCGCAACCGCGGGAAGGGCAATGCATCCAATCCATGGGACCAGCACCAGGACCTTGTCCTCGGACACGGCCGCAATGCCTTTGCTGTCGACCAGCCTGTGGCGGGGCTCCTTCAGGACCTGAAGACGCGTGGCCTGTTCGACGAGACCCTAGTCATCTTTTCCGGCGAATTCGGCCGCACTCCGTTCGTTCAAGGCACAAATGGCCGCGACCATAACCCGTTCGGCTTCAGTCTCTGGCTGGCCGGAGGCGGCATCAAGGCCGGCTCGATTTACGGTGCCACCGACGAGTACGGATACCACGCGGTTGAGGGGATTCGCACGGTCCATGACCTGCACGCGACCGTGTTGCACCTCCTCGGCATCGACCACACGAAGCTCTCGTTCCGTTTCGGTGGGCGCGATTTTCGGCTGACCGACGTACATGGCCACGTCATTGGGGACGTGCTGGCGTGAGACCTTGGGCGGGGGCGGAGGTTGCGACAGAGAACGCTGCCCGGATGGGTTATAGTTGCGACAGGTGACCGATCAGCGCCCCTCCCCTGCCCCCAGGTCCAGAAGAGAGTTTGTAGCGTCCGGCACCGCTGTTGCGGCCGCGCCACTGCTGGGAGCGCCGGCGCTGGCTGCAACCAGGCATAGCCCCAATGACCGCGTCAGGGCCGCGGTCGTCGGGCTGCGGGGACGTGGACGGTCACACATCGCGGCAGTTGAAAACCTGGCGGAGAAAAACGTCGAACTTGCTGCGGTGTGCGACATCGACGAGGCGGTGCTCGCCTCCCGCCTCGCAGATCACATCAAGCGAACGGGGAACAGGCCAACGGTGTTCCATGACGTCCGCAAGCTCCTGGACGATCAGTCGATCGATGTCGTGTTCTATGCGACACCCAACCACTGGCACTCCCTCGGGACAATCTGGGCCTGTCAGGCCGGCAAGGACGTCTACGTGGAGAAGCCGCTTTCGCACAATGTGTTCGAAGGACGCCAGGCCGTCGAGGCGGCACGTCGCTACGGCCGGATTGTCCAGCACGGAACGCAGAACAGATCGAGCCCCGAGATCATTGACGGTGTGGAGCGTCTCAAGAAGGGACTGATCGGTAGGGTCTACCTGGCGCGCGGCCTCGCCTACAAGTGGCGCCGGTCTATCGGCCGGCATGCGGAGGGACCTGTCCCGAAAGGCGTTCACTATGACCTTTGGAAGGGGCCGGCACCCGACCGTCCGTTCAGCAACCTGCGGCTGCACAACAGATGGCATTGGCAGTGGGACTACGGAAACGGGGAACTGGGCAACCAGGGGGTTCACCAGCTCGATATCATGCGCTGGGCGCTGGACCTGGACGATCACCCGAGCCGGATCCAGTCGATGGGCGGAATGTTCGTACACGACGACGACCAGGAGACCCCGAACACCCAGACCGTCTGCTATGAGTATGAGGGCAGGAACCTGTACCTGAACTTCGAGATCCGTCCCTGGATCTCCAATGTCGAGGCCGGCATCGGCCAGGAGTGGCCCACCCACGGCATCTGCACGGGCCTGATCTTCTGCGGGTCGGAAGGCTACATGGTGATGCCGCACTACGGTGCGTACTACACCTTCCTCGGCCAGAAGAAGGAGCCTGGACCGTTCGCCGAGAATCCGACCGACAAGATCAGGGACCAACCCCACTTCGACAACTTCATCGAAGCGGTCCGGCGCGGAGACCGCTCCAGACTTACCGCCGATGTCGTGGAAGGCCACAAGTCCGCGGTCATGGCGCACTTGGGAAATATCTCCTACCGGCTGAAGCGGCAGATCGAGTTCGATTCCGCGACCGAACGGATTATCGCGGACGACGAGGCGAACGCATTGCTGACGCGAAGCTATCGGGAGCCGTACGTGGTTCGGGAAGACGTGTAGGGAACATCACCCCTCCCTCCACCGAATGCTGGCTTACGATTCGTCCAATCTGAGGCAATCAAGACTCCATTGAGCAAAGCAACCATCACCGTCAACCAAGGCATCGAATCGCTGGTTGGAACCCGGGACGAGAATCTCCGAATCCTGGAGAGTTCTCTCGGAGTGACCGCATACCTGTCAGCAGACAGCCTCGAAATCGAGGGCGACGAGAGCCAGGTCCGCCGTGCAGACGACATCATCGCGGACTACCTGACCCTGCTCAGCGAGGGACATCAACTCAGTTACCGGGATGTCCGGGACTACCTCAAGGTGGCGACGGCCGATCCGGAAATCCGGTTCAAGGACCTGGTGGAGACCAGTCGCCAGCGGGTCTGCGGACGCAAGGCGGTCACTCCCAGGAGCCTGAACCAGCTGCGCTACTTCGACGCGATGGACCGTTTCGACATGGTCTTCGGCATCGGGCCGGCCGGAACGGGCAAGACCTACCTGGCCGTCGCGTACGCGATTTCTGCGCTCTTGGCCAAGCAGGTGAGACGGATCGTCCTGGCCCGCCCCGCCGTCGAAGCGGGTGAGCGTCTGGGCTTCCTCCCGGGCACACTGCAGCAGAAGGTCGACCCGTACTTGCGCCCGCTCTATGACGGGCTCCACGACCTGCTGGACGAAGACCGGGTCGAACGGGCGCTCGCGAACGGGACGATCGAGGTTGCGCCTCTGGCGTTCATGAGAGGCCGGTCTCTCAACGAGAGTTTCATCATCCTGGACGAGGCCCAGAACGCCACAGCGGAGCAGATGAAAATGTTCATCACCCGGCTGGGTTTCGGGTCCAAGGCTGCCATCACCGGCGATATCACCCAGATCGACCTGCCAGCGGGCAAGCGGAGCGGACTGATGGAAGCGATTGATGTTCTGGCGGACGTGAGGGGAGTGCGGTTCGTCTACTTTGACGAGCGGGATGTGGTACGACACGGGCTCGTCCAGCGTATTATCCGGGCTTACGACCGTTACGGTGCCCAGCAGCTCGACTCGATAGCATCCAGATCAAACTCCGGGAAGATCGAGCCGACCGGCTGAACTCCAGCCATGAAACGATCACATCGAGGAGGAAACTGGCATTTCGAGAATCGCCAGCGGAAAATAGAGTTCGATGAGAGCGCGGTGAGGGATTTTCTCCAGATCATGGCGCGTGACCTGGCGGACGGCCTCGAATTCTCCGTTGTCGTTAGTTCAGATGAGGCGGTCCGAAAAGCGAATACTCGCTTCCGGAATGTACGTCGCACCACCGACGTCCTCTCCTTCCCCGACGGCGAGAACGGTTATCTGGGGGACGTCCTGATTTCTGCGCCAAGGGCGGCCCGTCAGGCCGCCGAGCAGGGACACTCAGTGGAAGAAGAGATACGGATCCTCTCACTGCACGGTGTGCTGCACCTTCAGGGTTACGATCACGAGTCCGACGGCGGTATGATGCGCGAGGTGGAAGAGCGGCTACGCCTGCGACACAGGCTCGGTCCCGGCCTGATCGAGCGGGGTCTCCCGTGAGTGCCGAGTTCCCGACTCTGAGGTCCTCGGGGACCGCTCGGCAGGCCCCAGCGCGAAGGCAGGGATCATGAGGACCGGCTTCGTCACGATCATCGGCAAGCCGAACGTCGGCAAGTCCACGCTGCTGAACGCACTGGTCGGCACAAAGGTCTCGATCGTAAGCCAGCGGGCACAAACGACTCGAGACGCGATTCAAGGTGTGCTGAGCGAGGCCCGCGGGCAGATCGTTTTCGTCGACAGCCCCGGGGTGCACACGCCATCGAGGCAATTGGGACAGCACATGATGCGAGAGGTCAAACGCGCGACGCAAGGCTGCCATGCAGTGTTGCTGATGGTGGACGCCAGTGCGCCTCTTGACGATTCGGACGAGCAGGCGATTGGAGTGGCGAAACATCTTCCCACACCGGTGCTGCTGCTGGCCAACAAGGTCGACAAGTTGTCCAGGAAAGAGGCCCTCTTGCCATTCCTGGACCGCTGTCAGCAACTCCACCCCTTCGATGCGTACCTGCCCATCTCGGCAACGAAACGGATTCAGCTTGATAAGGTTGTGGCAGAAATTTTTGCCAGACTGCCTGAGTCGCCCCAATACTATCCCGAGGGGCATGTCACGGACCAGCCGGAGCGATTCCTTGCGGCGGAGTTGATTCGCGAGCGCATTCTGCGCGAGACACATGACGAAGTTCCCCATGCGGTGGCGGTACAGATCGAGCAATGGGACGGGTCGCGACGAAAGCTGAGGATCTCCGCCACCGTGGTCGTCGAGAGAGACGGCCAGAAAGCTATTCTGATCGGAAAGAAGGGCGAGAAGATGAAGCAACTCGCAAGCAAGGCCCGCCAGTCGCTGGAGGCGCGATTCGGACGCCCGGTCAAACTGGAGGTCTTTGTGAAGGTTCGGCGCAACTGGCGTAACAAGAGGGGGTTTGTCGACAGCTTGGACTTCCGCCGCATTATGGCGGACAACTGACCTCCCGAAACGGAATAGGCACAGGGTTGACGAGGACTCGGCGCAGTATACTGTTCACGGTCGCTTGGGGTGGCATTGCAGTCGCCGCAAGCGAAATCGACGATGGCCTATTGCACGACCGAATCCATCGCAAGTTGAATAACACACCATCGTTACGGATCCGTGATCTGAAGGTCGAGGTTGTGGATGGGGTCGTGACCATCAAGGGCATCGTCCGGTCAGAGAAGATCAAGAGCCGGGCTGCAAGGATGGCGGCAGTCAAGGGTACCAAGGCAGTCGTAAACAAGCTCGTGGTGGCCAACTGACCTGGACCGAAATATGACACTGGAGAGCTGGTCATCCAGCCTATATGGTCATCGATCCGTCCTCCCGGGCTCGGAGTCAACAGGAAGTCGGCAAGGCGACTGGCTCCAGCAGCCAGCAGCCTTGGGTGGCCACAGCCACAGAGAGGTCACCGAAGTCGGGTTTGCCACCCATGCTCATGCCCCCTTCGCCAGAATGAGGCAACATGAACGGGAACCGGAAGGCAAGAGTCTCAGTCAAGCAGTGCTCGTTCGGGTTTTCGGGTTTTCGTTCCCTAATGCGTCAGTCGGACTCAGAGCGAAGGAATCGTATGGGCAAGTGGACTCTTCCGTATTGAACGTTGAGTTCGCGGTAGGCTGGGTACAGCCAGACATGGGACGGGAATCAATGAACCGACTGCCGGTTCGCGCAGCGGAACGGCGTTCACTGCGATGCAAGTCGAACCGGGCGTCTCACGGGCCTTGCGGGGTACACCAAACGAAGGAGATCCGAGCATGAAGACGGCAACAGCAGAACTTATCGCGCGAGATATCAGGCACCTTGTCCACCCGCTGCAGGCCCGCAAGACACAGGAGAACGCCCATGTGTGGGCCAGTGGAAAGGGCGCGGTCCTGGTCGATGTCGATGGCAGGGAGTTCCTTGACGGTCTTTCGGGACTATGGAATGTCGTAGCGGGCCATGGCCGAACCGAGTTGGCGGACGCTGCCCGACAACAGATGGAGCGCCTCGGCTATTGCTCGAGCTACTCCGGCAGTACAACGTCCCAGGCGATCCAGTTGGGCGAGAGACTTTCCGGACTCACGTATCCTTCGATCAACCGGTTCTTCTTTACCTCAGGAGGTGGCGAGGCCAGCGAAACGAACTTCAAGGTGGCTAGATCGTACTGGAAGATCAGGGGCTTTCCGGACAAGACCAAGGTGATCTCACGCCAGTGGGGCTACCACGGGGTTACCCTCGCGGCGATGAGCGCGACGGGAATAGCCAACTATTGGCCGCAGTTCGAGCCCCGAGTACCCGGATTTCTGCAAATCCCGTCCCCGTATCCGTACCGCTACGAGGCGACATCGGGAACCAGCCCTGGGGTCGCGGCAGCCGACGAGCTCGAGAAGGCGATCGTGCGCGAGGGGGCCGAAACCGTCGCAATGTTCCTTGCCGAGCCGGTGCAGGGGGCCGGTGGGGTGATCGTTCCGCAAGACGACTACTTTCCACGCATCCGGGAGATATGTGACCGGCATGATGTGCTGCTGGTCGCCGACGAGGTGATTACCGGCTTCGGTCGGACCGGCAAGTGGTTCGCCCTGGAGCATTGGGGTGTGGAACCAGACATGATCCAGTTCGCCAAGGCAATTACGTCCGGGTACTTCCCGTTCGGCGGCATCGGGCTTACCAACGAGATCGCCGAAACGATCGAGGGAGGCGATTCGCCGTGGATGCACGCCTTTACTTACAGTGCCCATCCGGTTGGCTGCGCCGTAGCCTTGCGGAATCTGGACATTCTCGAGCAGGAGAGCCTACCCTTCCAGGCAGGCCAAAAGGGAGCCTACCTCCTGAGCGCACTACGAACTGCACTCGCTGACCATCCTCATGTCGGAGATATTCGGGGTAAGGGGCTGATGTGTGCATTGGAGTACGTCAGGGACAAGTCAACGAAAGAGGAGTTTGACCCGGCTGACAGGGTGGGAGAGAGAGTCAACGCCGCAGCGCAGGGTCGGGGCCTGTTCAGCCGCCTTCGAGGTGACGTCTGGTTGCTTGCGCCGCCATTCATTACCAGTCACGACCAACTCGACCGAATCGTCGACATCCTGGCAGCGTCAACAAGGGAGGTACTGGGCTAACTCCAACGCGGAGCCTGCCCATTCGTTGGTTCAGGCGCAGGGCTCATCCTGAGAGGCGCTGGCCGGAGTTTCGACGCACTCGCTCAGCGCGTTCGCAGTTCATATCGGGCGACTTGGTAGAGTGCCACCCTCATTCCTCATCAAGCCCGCTCGCAGGCCTGGTCAAGCCGGACAGCGTGTCGAGCAGCCGCTCTCGCTCGGATTGTGCCTGCTCCAACGCATTCTTGAGTTCGCGGGACTTTCGAGCGTTCTCCCGCAGAAGCGCAACCGTTGACCGCATCAAATAAGTTTTGCGCTGTTCAAGAGAAAGGCGATCCTGGACCCGGATCGTGTCCCGTATCCACGTGGCATGGTGCGAAACCCGCGTAAAGACCGAAACGACTGTGGCGCCTGACCAATTCCGCCCTCTGATGCTGGCTACGCCGACTTGCAGCCAAAGCAGGCCATCATCCCCATTGTACGGGACGATGAGCGGACCGCCACTGTCGCCTGCGCCGACCCCGTAGCGTTCCGAGCCGGCACAGATCGTATCGTCATGCGCAATCGCCAGCTCGTATCTGAAGGTGAGTTGTGTGCGACAGTCTTCAGGTAGCAGGAGGGGGATCTGAACCGCCCGGACGCCGACACTCGGGCCGGTGTTCTCGGTGCTCCCGTAGCCCAACGCCGTCGCTAGCGTTCCTGAGAGAGCGTGCAACCGCTCGGTTGACAGGGACGCAATGTCGAGGGCTGCAGAATAGGCGGGAGGAAACGGCTCGGAGACTTCAAGGAGTGCGATATCGTGTCTGAAACCGGCACCCTCGTAGTAATAGTCGGGGTGCGGAATGGCCCTGTGGACTGTACGCTTGGTCCGCTCGAAACTCGCACCCTGTCCATGTAGGACTTCTAGGATGGATTCTGTCTGCCCGTTTCCCTTGACAACGCAGTGAGCCGCCGTCAGGACCCAATTCGGAGATATGATCGTTCCTGTGCAAAACGCGCTGGACCCGATATTGATGGTAACGACAAATGGATACGCATCGAGTTCAGCAGGGCGTCCTCCAACGATGGCCCGGGGTCCGACAGGTGGGGCGTCGGCACCGAACCCAAGCAGCGGGAGGAGCAACGTCACATACGCATATCGCATTACCTTCCGAGTCGCCAATCGCACCAGGCAGTGCAACATTGGATGGTGAGGGATGAGTGCCAGCATTATCACGACGTTTCTCGACCTACGCTGGAATCACTCGTCCACACAGTGGCTGTCATTGATTCGGGGTATGCTTCCAGCGGTGGCGAGGCCTTCCAGATACGCTCGATACTCCGGCTCACCAAGCACAGTCCCTTCAGGGCTGCCAAGCCGGTGGGGAAGTGTCCGCGCGTATCGGTGGCCTTGTGCGAACCCGGATTCAGACAGCTGATCGCGTTTGTCGTGGACGGCATCCAGTGCATGTCTGGAACCAATCCGAACATCGAAGTGATCTGCCCCCCGATCCGCCATCAACTCGTTACCACCGAAGCTTGGCGCCGTCCCGAAACCGCCACAACTTTCTCCGGTCAAGTGGTCGCGTTCTCGACGATGCCGACCAACTCGATCCGCAACCGCGACATGGCCGCCGTCATGCCGTGCTTCTCTCTCCAGACTCACTGGTTCCGACCACCGGACCCGGCACACGATGCCGGTCAAGACATCCGTCTCGGGGAACTCGGCCTCAGTTACTTCCGGGCATCTCCTCCCTTCCGGTCGTCTACAGGTATAGTATCGTGCCCATCGCGACTCCGCAACTGGTTTTTTGCTCGTGGGCAGAACTTCGCTCCCTCTGTCTGGTCTGCCCCATTGACATCCTCGCGGACGTCCCTTCGGACGCCCAACGACAGTGATGTGGCCTTGTTGCGGACTGTCCCCCCGGTTGGGATTGTCATCCAGATTCCCTGCCAGAAATGTCGCCGGAAGGACTGCGCTCAGCAACCGTCGCTAGTGTGACTCGCTAGAAATTCCTTAACAGTAGAATTTCAGTGATTTCAGGATATCGTCAGCGCTCTTGGTCCAGATAAAGGGTTGGGGGTCTTCGTTGTAGACCTGCAAGGACTCCCTGATGGCCGCTTCCAGCGCCTGCGTGCTGCGAAACGTTCCGCGCCGAATCCGCCGTCGCGTGATCTCGGCAAACCAACGCTCCACCTGATTCAGCCACGAGGCACTGGTCGGCGTGAAGTGCAGGGGGTAGCGCGGACGCCGCCGCAGCCAGCTCTGGATCTGCGCTGTCTTATGGGTCCGTAGTTGTCGAGGACCCGATGCACATCGTGGGTCTCTGGCACCGCCTTATCGATCAGCGTCAGGAACTTCTTGAACTCCACGGCGCGGTGGCGCCGATAGCACTTGCCGGTCACCTCACCGGTCGCGATATGCAGGGCCGCGAACAGGGAGGTCGTCCCATTGCGTTGGTCGTCGTGGGTCTGCCGCTCGGGGACTCCCGGTTGCATCGGCAACACCGGCTGGGTGCGGTCCAGGTCCTGGATCTGGGATTTCTCATTCCCACGAAGCCCCATCGAGCGCTCGGGCGGATGGAGGGATAAACCGACGATATCCCGAACTTTCTGCACCAACTGCGGGTCCTGCGGCAGCTTGCATGTCTCGCTCCGATGCGGCTGGAGACCGAACCCACGCCCGATGCGGCCGATGGTGGAGGGACTCAGTCCGGAGGCTTGGGCGATCCACTGGCGGCTCCACTGGGTCGCCCCTCGGGGACGTGTCTGCAAGGTCCGCACCACGACCCGCTCCCCGTCGGCATCCGTCACCGTCCCCGGCGCACCGGAGCGGGGTTGGTCCAGCCAGCCGTCGCAGCCAGCGTTTCAGTTTCTGCCGTTGCGGGTCCGAAACTTGGGGGAATCTTCGCGTGTGTTGATTAGCCATCCCTGCCTCCCGAGGCTGCAACGACGATACCAGAACCCCGACTCGCTGGCAACATATTTCTGACTGTGAACACTAGGACTCCCGCGTCATCCCGGTCCCTCGTCGGAGGTCTCGCTGATCAAGTCCATGGAAGTCGCTATGGAGTATCGCTGCTCGCGGTGAGGCTGGGGCGTACTACGTCAGGTCCCGCGCGCTCACCTCGCCACCAGATCGTCCCGGTCCACGTTTCACCTTCGCCAGTTGTCGACCTGCTTCCTGGCGAGTCCGGTGGCACCTGCGTGGACTCGGTGCGGAAGGCGAGGCACGGGCCAGTCGATACCGGACCGAAACTGCCGCCCCATCCCGTGACGCAGGCCACGACCAGCATCGATGCACCCGGCATGTCGTCAAAGGGGCGGCGGTTAGATTGTGGCGTTCGTGGAATTCGTGCTCTCAAGCCGTCCTCCTCGCGAGGCCGGTCCGGGCGGCGCGACGGCTCCCCTTCCCAGCCCGTTGCACCCCGCTCTGAGTGCCAGCGGCTCGTTGTGAGCGGCCAGCTGGTCTGAACAACTGTCGGGAGAATTCACCTCTGACCGTCTCCGGTCGATCAACCTCCCCCGGAAGCCTCTGCCTCGCTACTGATACCCGAATCCGGATCGACCTTAGGCCAAGGTGTACAATCGTGGCGCAAGGCTTGACGTAGCGGGGCCACGTACAAGAGTCGAACCATCAGGGGCTCAGGGCAGCAATGTCTATGGGTGTTGACTCGATTCGGCCTCTCGAATCCGGTCTCTAGAGAAATTCGTATGGTACGGAGCTACCCATGAAGAATCGAAGCAGAGCCACTCTTGTTGCCGCACTGTCAGTACTGGCGGGGCCCATTCTGGCTCAACAAGACCAGGGAGTTATCACCGGTACGATAGCCGATGCCACCGGGGCGGTTGTTCCGGGTGCATCAGTAACGATCCGGGAAATGAACACCGGTATCACCGTGCAGAAGGAGGCGAACGCCAGTGGAATCTACGTCTCAGGCCCATTGAAGGTGGGCATGTACGAAATCTCGGTAGGAACAGAGGGTTTCAAGACGGCCATTCGATCTGGCGTCGAGATACACGCCGGAGACCGCATCGGCCTAGATTTCACATTGGAGATCGGGAACTTGGTCGAGGTGGTCGAGGTCACGGGTGCCACCCCGCTACTGCAGACCGAATCGGCGACATTGGACTACACCGTCGAGCGCCAGCAGATTGAGGATCTGCCGATCAGCGGGCGCAATTATCAGTCGCTCGCCCAGCTTACGGCTGGTGTGGTCCCCGAGATCGGAGGCCGGGACCGCGGGCCCTTGGGCGACGCACGGCTCGGAGGAGGCTTCCTGAGCCACGGCCAGCAGGCTGGCCAGAACAACTTCCTCATCGACGGAATCGACAACAACTCGACGATCATGGGCCAGCAGGACCGGAAGGCGCAGGCAATGATTCCTTCCATGGATGCTGTCCAGGAATTCAAGATTCAAACCAGCAACTACTCGGCCGAGTACGGGCGCAATGCGGGGGCCGTGGTGAACGTCACGATACGGGGAGGCACGAACGAGTTTCGTGGCAGTGCCTACGAGTTCATGCGGAATGATGTCTTCGATGCCCGCGAGGCGTTCGCCCGCAACGACCGCGACGGGGACGGGAAAGCCGATCCGGAGGTGTTGCGCCAGAATCAGTTCGGCGCCACGTTCGGTGGACCAATCCGCAAGAACAAGGCCTTCTTCTTTGCCAGCTGGGAAGCCTGGAAGCTGCGAAAGTCTCAGTCGGATATCGTCATAGTACCGACACGAGCGGAGCGCTCGGGCAACTTCAGCCAGACTGCTGGCTTGGGCGATCTCAAAGACCCCCTCGGGGGGCCGTTCCCGAACAATACGATACCGTCGGAGCGGTTTGATCCCTCGTTCGCAAAACTACTGGAGTTGTATCCTGACCCGAATTTTGCCGATAACACCCGGCGGAACTTCGTAAACAACCCTCCGTGGACAACAGACCGGGATCAACTCGATTTCCGCTATGACCACTCGATTTCCGCCAGCGACAATTTTTTCGTGCGCTACAGCCACTATCGCTACGACAACCTTCGCGCCGCTCCACTGCCGGGGGTCGCAAGAGGCGGTGTCGGCAACGACCGAGGACTGGATGACAATGACGGCGACCACCTGGCCGCTTCCTGGACGCACGTTTTCTCTGCGAACGTCATCAACGAGGTCCGGGTAGGCTACAAGTGGTTGAAGGTGAACAAGGTGCAACAGGCCGCACCACAGTCCGAGCTGAACGAACAGTTCGGACTCAAGGGCCTCAACGAGGATCCGTCGATCCTGGGCCTGCCACGAATCCAGTTGACCGGCGGCTTGGCTCACATCGGCTTGGGCGGCAGTCCCAACCTGCCGAACGGCAAGGTCAGCCAGACCTGGCAGTTCATCGATAACCTCACTGTCGTCCGGGGCAACCACAGCCTAAAGATGGGAGCCGATTTGCGGCACGACTTCGCCGACATCCTGGGCTCCCAGCAGGCCACCGGGACGTTTCGTTTCAACGGCCGCTACACGGGGGTCGCATTCGGTGACGGCTTGCTCGGATGGGTTGATCGCGGCAGTTCGGGGACAACCATTGACGCAGACATGACATTCGACAGCTTCATGTTCTACTTTCAGGATGATTGGAAGATCACGCCGAACTTCACACTGAACCTGGGCATGCGTTACGAGTTGACCACGCCATACATCGAACAGCGAGACCGCATGAACCGGGTCGAATTCGATTCCGGCCCGGACTTCGGAAGGATCATTCGTGCCGGAGAGCTCGGTAGCGGAATCGCGGACCGGAGCCTGGTCAGTCTCGACACGAACAACTGGGCCCCACGCATCGGCTTCGCCTGGCAACCCAGTGGCAATTGGACAGTCCGATCAAGTGGAGGAATCTTCTACGGTGGTTCGCAGGGCCTGGGGGCCAGCGCTCGCATGCTGCGAAACTTCCCGTTTGTGGCTGCTGTGAACGCTCGGGGCAGCGGCTCCGCTCCCGTCTTCTTGCTCAAGGACGGCTTCCCCGCCGACTTCTTGGGGGAACTGGATGCGCCGGTCCGCACGGTGGACGATCTGCCGAACAATTCAGTGATGCGCACTTGGTCCAAGGACTTTCCACTACCGATGGTGTACCAGTGGAGCTTCAGCGTACAGCGTCAGCTTAGTGCGTCGATGGCCCTGACAACAGCCTACGTGGGCTCTGCTTCAACGAACATCCAGTTCGACTACAACATCAATGCCCCCGGGATCGGACCCTCGAGCACCGAAGCCGAACGTCGCCTGTTCTTCCCGTCATTGAATGGGCTGACGTACCGTTCGCCGGCCGCGCACGCCTCGTATCACGGACTTGCAACAACCTTGACGAAGCGGTTTTCGAAGGGCTTCACTTTCACGAGTGCTTATACGTGGTCGCGGGCCATGAGCCAGACGCAGGAGCTGTTCGTTGCCGGTGACAACGGAGGTCCGCAAGACAAGACCTGTTTCGCCTGTGAGCGCGGACCTTCTTCCAACGATACGAATCACCGCTTAGTGAACAGCTATATCGTGGACCTTCCATTCGGTCGCGGGCAGAAATTTCTTCGTCGGGGCGGTGCGATTAACGCTATTTTCGGCGGATGGCAAATGACCGGTATCCTGAGTGTCCAGTCCGGCCAGTATTTTGACCTCACGCTGGCCAATGCTTTTGCGGATCTCGGCACCAATGGTGTTGGGGCGTGGCGTCCGAACGTCATCGGCGATCACCGGCTCAGCAATCCGACACCTGACTTGTGGCTTGACCCGGCTGCGTTCGAGACTCCCTTGGATTCCAGCGGCAACCCGACGTTCGGAAACCTGGGGCGGAACTCACTACAGGAGGACGGTATCTTCAACTGGGACATCGGCCTGATGAAGAACTTTCGAATTACCGAGCGGGTTCGGTTGCAATTCCGGTGGGAGGCTTTCAACGTAACGAATCATCCGTCGTACGGAACTCCGAACACGAACTTCTCGAGTCCAGACGTCGGAAAGATCACCAGCACGTTGGGTCTGCCACGTCAGCAGCAGCTTGGCCTGCGGGTTACCTTCTAGGCCCCTGAAGGCCGAATCCAACCCCGATGGACCGGGTGACGGTATGGGCCCCTTAGGCTGGAGTCTGGGTTCAGACCCGCCACCCCTACCCTGAACTGCACCATACAGCCGCACGTCGGTAGGTATTCTCGGGTCGACGGAGTGCGCAGCGGGGGTTGCGGGCACCGCCGTTGCAGCAGGCTTGGACGGCCCAAACCTGAGCCTGCTCGCGGACAGCACTGCCTGGCCGGACAGTGAAGTTGCCGAACGCTCCTCGAAATCAAGGATCCACAGCCCAAGAGCAGTCATCTGGCCACGGACGAGCGGGGTGTTCGAGAGAACCGAAACGTCATCGCCACAAGGTGGTCCTGAGCGCGGTGACCGCTGGGCCCCCGCCCTAGAATCGTCACCCCGAATCTTGATCTGCCGGTTGCACCAGGAAATGCAACAGTGGGCGGAGGCGTCCAAGGTCCTGATTAGCCTATCGTGCAGGAGAAACCGCCATGCGTCGGAAGTTCCGCCTGCTGTCATACTGCGGCGCTGCCCAATCGACGCCCTGTACGAACGGGGAGCCCCGGTCAGCGCCGTCACCTGCCCGCGGCACCTTGGCGAGCCGCGCCACCGCAAGGCAAGGCAGTGCAGGCTGCAGTTGTATCCCGGACCGCAGGGACATCAGCGAACGCCCCGCGGTCGTCGACTCGAAGGAGCGCAGCATGCACTGGGAAGGGGATACGGTCCCCGCCAGGGGGGCCATCAGGGAGCCGCTGCTCCGCTCGTGGAGCGGATGTCGAAGTGCCTGATTCGTCAGATTGCCAACAACAGGGTGAACGCGCTTGTGGGCGACGCTGTGCAGGACCTGCGTCAGTCCTGGTTCTGCCCCTCACCTGCAACAAAGGCGAGGAGTTCGTCAGCCACAGCCAGATCGTCATCGCGCTCAACATCGACATCTGCTTGCCCTGTCCCTACCGCTCCTGCGAGCGGGGCCTCAATGAACATACCAACGGCCTCCTGCGCCAGTTCGTGCCCAAGACCGAGAACCTGCGCACGCTCGACCCGCAACGGCTGCAGGAGGCCGTCAACCGGCTCAACCACCGCCCCCGCAAGGTGCTGGGCTACCGTACCCCGTACGAGGTCTTCCGCGACGACTGTCTTGCGGCCGGCATCGACCCGCCACCCGCAGTCCCGGAACCCTCTCCTCTCTGATCCGGGCCGCAACGCGGCCCCCCCCCGACGCACTTCCCCCTCTCGAGCTGGCGGGCCCAGCCCGCCAGCGCCCCTGTGGTCCGGTCGCCTTTTCGGGCCAGATTCCGCTGCTACCCTCGCGTAACGGCCACCTCTGGAACGTCGCCTTGACAGTTCCCCCCCGCTGGTCTTACTCTGGCAGTAGTTCAGCCACCCACTCCAAGGGCCTACTTCCCCGCTGTTGCGGTTCAATGTGCAATGGGCGGTTTCTTGCCGTGGCGGCTGATTCGATTCGCGGAAAGCACTGGCATTTTCCGGCCGATTCTGGCAGGTATGCCGACACTGGGGGCCTCGGCACTCTGCCGTGGCTGGCTTTCGCGGGTCTGCAGCGCTTCGTCGGGCGGCTCTACCCGCCCCCAACTCGCCCTGCGGACTCCTTCGCCTCCCCATCAGCTGCTCAGTCCCTAGCGTGGGAAAGTCCTGCTGTGGCTGCTGGATACGACCGCCCTGCTCAACCAGCGCCCGGAATCTGGCTGATGACTGGATCGCCAACTCCGAACCTCCATTCCTCCCGCTCGCACTTCGGTGTGCAATGGTCGCTATTGATGGCGATTCCGGGCGAACGCTCCTGGTCAGGAGTCTTTGGACGTTCAGGCCGTGGCGAGCCACCCGCAGCGTTCAGGGCGCGCCGGAGCCGAGACCGGGCCATGCAGGGGCAGCGCACCAAGAGCAAGTTCCGTCTGCTGCATTTGCAGGGGGAGAACGCTCGTCTGCAGGCCGAAGTCGCCCGATGGAAGGTGAAGGACGCCCAGTGGCAGTCCGCGCAGGAGAAAGGGCAGCAGTGGCGGCGGAGCTTGGGCCTCAAAAGCAGCAACAGCGGGGAACTCCCGTCGAGCGGTGGGCCAGCGAAACCGCCAGCCCGCCATCGAACGCGCCGCCAGCGACGGCGTTCCGGCCGGCGTAGCGGGGGCCAGCCCGGGCACAGCACTGCGCCAGACCGACAAGCCGGACCGAATTCAGGAGCACTGGCCGACAGCCTGCCTCCAGTGCGGAGAGGCATTGATGCCGACGTGGGACGTGGACGGTTCGCCGAAGCGGCGGCAGGCCTATGATCTACCGGAACCCAAGCCGAAAGTGACCGAGCATCGGGCGTGGACCTGTCGCTGCGCGCGGTCGACTCTGGCCGCCTTTCCCGAGGACGTGACGGTGCCGGTGCAGTACGGGCCACGCATGCTGGCCCCGGCGGTCTACTTGCGGGACGCCCAGTTCCTGCCCGAGGAGCGGCTGACCAAGCTCCTGCAGGACGTGCTCGGCGTGAGTCTGTGCTCCGGTACCCTGAACAACCTGCGCCGCCGGGTGGCCGATGCCTGGGAGCCTTGTGCCGAGCGGATCCGGGAGCACCTCATAACTTGCCCCGGGGTGAAGCACCTCGACGAGACCGGTTTGCGGGTGGCGGGACGGGGACAGTGGCTGCATGGACTGAGCAATCAGTTGTTGACCTACTACCGCGTCAGCGAGAAGCGGGGCGGGGTGTTGCCGGGGCTGCGAGGGATTCTGGTGCACGATCACTGGGCTCCGTACTTCCAGGTGCCGGATGGACTGCACGCGCTGTGCAACGCCCATCCTTTGCGCGAGTTAGATGCCTTGGTGAAGATTGATGGTGAGACCTGGGCCGAGCGGATGCAGCGTTCTCTGCGGCTGGCCAAGTGGGTGGCGGAGCGTAGCCGCAATCGGGGCGAGGTGGTGCCGCCGCTGTTGAAGCGGCTGGAGCGCCGCTAAGTCAAGTTGGTGCAGGAGGCACTGAACTCTCACCAATGCCTGTCGCCGCTGCCGACAGCCCGGCGGGGCCGCAAGAAACGTCGGCCCGGCCAGAGTCTGGCTTTGCGGCTGGAACGAAGACGAGCCTCCGTCTTGCGTTTTCTGTGCGACTCGGACGTGCCGTTCACCAACAACCAAGGTGAGCGGAACTTGCGCATGATGAAGCCGCTGGTGAAGATCTCGGGATGGTTTCGTTAGCTGCAAGGGGCCCAGGAGTTCGCCACGCTGCGCAGTGTGCTGTCGACGGCGCGCCAGCAGGGACTGAAGCCGATCAATACCTTGATCGAGGGGCCAGCTGCCATGCTGGAGCGGCTGGGCTTGGCCCCAGCGGGCAGTAGACGGTCTGCGACGGCAGCCGGTCTCCGCCACACGCCGCACAGTGCGCCAGTCAGAACACGAACACTGCTAGAGACGCAGACTCGGTCCGAGGAGCAGTGTAGGTACGAATGGTCTACGAATTTGCTATTCTGCCGGAGGACTTGAACATGTGTTTCCCGATTTGGCCTGATGGCGCAAACCATTTGATCGATTGCTGCTTGACAGCAATCCCGATTCGATCGTATGATGGGTCTTGTGACGGATGATCGCTACCGGTGGCCCTGCGAAGCGAGTGGCCGGGCTAGATCGGTCCACGAGGAAGCAATTGATCACGTTTGCGCAGCGCTCCAGGAGTCGGATCTCCAAATTCAGCGTGAGGCGTCCAAGCGACTGGCGCCCAAGCGAGGTGGTGAATCCGAACGGCGGGTTGATGTCACACTTCACACATCAGACGGCATGGGAGTTCATCGCCTCGCGCCTTGCGGCAGGGGAGGAAGTGAAAGTGATCGAACTGCAAAAGCCGCCAGGGAAGAAGGGCTACGTCATGAATATCGATCTCGGATCTGCTCTGCCTAGACTCTACGTGAAGCTGGAAATGGGATCGAGCCGGGTCTTCGGGCGAAGCTTCCACTACTCAAAGAACGAATGAAGGGACCAAGGATCATGAAGCCGAACAATACGAAAGAGCCTAGCGGCCGATCTATCGCAAACGACCTTGAATGCCCGTCGTGCGCCAGTCGATCAATCGAGACCTCGATCCATAATGACGAGTTTAATTATGGATCCGGCGACTCCGCTGTGGTTCTGCGGGTTGACTTGCCTGTCCGACGTTGTACAGAGTGCGAGATCGAGTTTGTCGACCATGAAGGCGAGCAACTCCAACATGATGCGGTGTGCCGACATCTTGGGATACTGACTCCGGCGGAAGTGCGCAATATCCGAGAGGAACGTGGCATGACTCGCGCCGCTTTTGCCGAGATCAGTGGCTTGGGGATTGCTACCTTGGGACGCTGGGAGTCTGGATCTGGAGTCCAGAATAGGGCGTATGACTGTTACCTTCGACTACTCTCCATACCAGGAAACCTGGAGAGAAGCCGGCACTTCATGGCCAGTCGAACGGAGAGTTACCCTGAAACTACCGTTGGCGAAAATCAATTTCAGCGGCTAATCGTGGATCCTGGGATGTTACACCAAGCTGAGCAGTTTAAGCTGCGACCGACGGGAATCTGATTGCCATGTACGTAGCAACGTTCTACTCCTTTAAGGGGGGAGTGGGCAGGAGTATGGCGCTCATCAACATTGCTGTCCACTTGGCACAGATAGGCCGGCGAGTGCTTGCAGTGGACTTTGATTTAGAGGCACCGGGTCTCGACACGTTCGATCTGCCGCGACCGTCGCGACCAACCCCCGGCATAGTCGATTTCGTTGGGGAGTATCTCGCCACTGGTGAAGCCCCATCCATCGAGAAGTTCGTTTTTGAGTCTTCCGGTATCGGAAACGATGGTGGTAGACTCTGGATGATGCCTTCAGGAGCGCACCTAGACAGCTATGCAAGCACGTTCGCGAACATTGATTGGGGCAATCTTTACGGGCGACACCAAGGTTACCTGTTGTTTGAAGATCTGAAAGAACAGTGGAGACAGACGCTCGACCTAGACTATGTACTAGTCGATTCACGCACTGGACATACCGATGTCAGTGGAATCTGTACTCGCCAGCTTCCCGATGCAGTCGCAATACTGTTCTTTCCCAATGACCAGAACCTTCGCGGGCTCACAAAGGTTGTTCAAGATATCCGTGCAGAAGCCAGTAAACCGAGAAAAAAGAATGTACGACTCCATTTCGTGATGTCGAATGTGCCACGATTGGACGACGAGGACGGAATTCTTGAAAAGAGGATTAGCGCTTTCGGGAGGGCACTGAAATTTGAGGATCTTCTGGAAATTCATCGGGAAGATAGTTTTTCACTCCTAGATCAAATAGTCTTTACGAGAGATCGCCCAAAGAGTCGCCTTGCGAAGCAATACGGTGCTATCGCCATGGAGATAATGAGACATAATCCAGAGGATAGAGAGGGTGTGATCGACCTTCTGGAACAGCTAGACCCAATACCATATTTGACACCTTCCCGCAGGAACTGGGCTCGACGATTGTTCGAGGCTGACAAGGAACTTGAAACCATCGCTAAGACATTCCAAGAGGACGGCGATGTCCTCTTTAGGCTTGCTTCCTTGCGATATCGATTGGGACGTGCAAATGCAACTGCTGACCTGCTGGACCAAGCTATTGAAGCCGGATTTGATAATCCCGAAGTTTTCCTTAAGCGTGCACAGGTTCGGAGCAATGACTTGCAAGACCCTGAGGGCGCACATCAAGATGCCATGCGCGTGATAACCTCTGGATCTGCAACAGCCGACCAAGTGCTGCAGGCACTCAACATCTTGGGGGCCGATAACATTCATGTTGATGACTTGAGTGAGTTGTCGTCCATGCTTCCCGAGGAGCGAGTACACCTTGCAGGACAACTAAACTCCACAATATCAGAAGCAAGGGTCGCAACAATGATTCTAGGACCATTGCTCGCTGAATCTGGACTACCAGACCGAGTGGTCAGCTTGGGCAGCCTCTTTCTTGTCCTATCTCTTATCGCAGTGGGAAAATACCGCGATGCCATTGACGTCATCCGATCGAATGAGACGAGATTTCAAGAGCTGAGGATACAAAATACATTCAATTATGGAATGGCTCTGTGGGGGGAAACTGGCAAGATTGATCGGGATCTGTTCAAACGAGTGGTGGATTATAATCGGGAGAATCCACAAGACGATCTAGGCCTTAATTTGCTACAGTGTCTGGCTGTCGCAAACTGGGCAGTCGGGCAGCTAGAGGAAGCTGAAGAGCTTGTAATGACAGCAATTCAGGAACTTCAGTCACGGAGAGGCGCGGAGTTCAGTTGCTGGTGCTACCTCCGTATACCACGGAAGGAGTTTGAAGAGGACTTGGCAGACATCTTGAGGTTAATCAAAGGGGACGTCAGCGTTAGACCACGGTTTATGTCGTCAGCGGAATAGTTCCGTTCCGCAAGTAACGACACGGTGCCGGGCGGGCAACCCGCCGACCGTCTGTCCAGTCACCGGTCAGCAGGGCTGTGCACAGTACACCCAGCCCTGCCAGTGCTGCGCCGGAGTACAGCGCATCCCTGAACGGGTTCCGGAAGAGCTCCGCCAGCCGATTCTCCGGGCAGACATGGAGCGTTCTCCTCGTAGAACGCCGTAGCTGCGAGAAGCGATGGCCCACGCGCAGGGCCCGGTCAGATTCAGATCGGGTGCGGATTCCGTACCATGGTCGGCAGAAACGGTTGTTGCAGCCCGTCACGCATATCGAGGCGAGTAGGTTGCGGTCGGCGTTCTTGGCCTTGGCGGAATGTTGGCGCGAACTGGAAAATGCGCCCGAGTCTAGGCCGTTGCAGCGCAGATGCCGGACTCTGTGCTGTACTCTGCGGACCGACATACGACTTGGGGTCCCGCCTCCTGCCGGTATACCTGCCGATTTGATCCGGCTCCACGTCACTCACTGTCGGCACACTTCCGGACAGCCCCAGCAGCTGCTTCCGGGGGCGAACTGGGAAATCTGGCATGATAGCCCGTACACCCCGAGCGGGTCGCGGCCAGACCGCATGGCCTTGTCCCGCCGGTGCGAAAAGATAGTTGATGCAATGCCGATTGGCCGCCGCGCATTCTTCGGATCCGTTTCAGCTCTAGGAGTCCCGCAGATCGCAAGGGCCGCAACGCCCGAACTCCAAGTGGAGTTGCTGAATGCGATCGACAAGATCCCCATCGTCAATACGCACGAGCACATCATCCCGGAGGAGGAACGTACATCGTCCCGGGTAGACTTCTTCACTCTCGCCGGACACTACGCCATCAATGACGCAATCTCCGCCGGGCTCACGGGAGACAACCTCAACGTCGTGCAAGACCCCGATGCAGACCCTGCACAACGCTGGCGAGCATTCGAGTCGTACTGGCAATCGGCCCGAATGACCGGTTACGGCCGCGCGTTGCGTATTGCCATCCAAGACATCTACGGAGTCGACGAGATCTCCGCCGGCTCCCTGCCAGCGATCAATCGTGAGATCGAGGCCGCAAACCGACAGGGCCTTTACGAGCAGATACTGGTCCGCCGCTCGAACATCGCCTATTCAGTACTGGACGACTACTGGAACGCCACACCGGTTCGCCCTGACCCGAGTTACTTCAAGTGCGCCCGCAAATTTGACCGCTACGTGACTCCGCAGTCCCTCTCCGACATCCGCAACCTGGAAGTGCTCACCGACGTTTCAATTACGAATCTCGCCGGACTCAAGCATGCGATGGAGACCAGCTTCCGGCAAAGCCTCGATGTCGGTATGGTAGCCGTCAAGTCGACGCTGGCGTACAACCGAGAAATCCACTTCGCAGAGGCCTCGGTGCGAGATGCGGAGTCCAGCCTACAGTCATTGCTCACGGAGACTGCCACTCTTCCGGCTGGTTTCCGGTCGAGGGTCCACCGTCCCTTCCGGCCACTGGAGGACCACATGCTGCATCATCTGATCGCTCTGGCGGAGGCTCACGGCGTGCCGGTCCAGATCCATACCGGCCTGCATGCGGGGAACGGCAACTTCATCAGGAACTCCGAGCCAACCCACCTGACGAACCTCTTCTTCCTGTTCCCGAGCGTCCAGTTCGACCTCTTTCATATGAGCTATCCCTACCAAGGAGAGGCCGCCGTGATCGCGAAGATGTTTCCCAACGTGTACATCGACCTCTGTTGGGCTCACGTCATTTCGCCCAGCGCATCGAGGCACGCCCTCCACGAGATGCTGGACACTGTTCCGTCGAACAAGATTCTCGGCTTCGGCGGAGACTACCGGTACCCCGAACTCAGTTATGCGCACTCAAGAATAGCCCGCCAGAACATCGCACGGGTCCTTGCCGACAAGGTCGGCGAGGGCTGCTGTTCGGAGGAGGAGGCCCTGGAACTTGCCCATAGGCTTCTGCACGACAATCCCGATGCACTTTTTGGACAAAAGAACGCCAGGACTCCGGCCTAGTTGCTGGAGTCGCCAAAGGCAAACCTGGGTGCGGTGTGCGCATCTCGCAGTTCTAATGGCCCTTTCGGCTGGATTCGCCACAGCCGGGCGGCAGAACTTCGTTGTCATATTCGCAGACGATCTCGGATTCGGCGACCTCGGCGTGTACGGATCCGAGACGAACCGAACACCCAACCTGGACCGCATGGCTGCAGAGGGAATGCGGTTTACCAACTTCTACGCGTCAGCACCTTTCTGTAGCCCGTCGCGAGCTTCACTGTTGACCGGCCGGTACCCGGTTCGCGCGGGCGTGCCGTACGTGTTGTTCCCAACCGAACAGACGGGCCTTCCCCAGACGGAGACCACGATCGCCGAGATCCTCTCGGATGCAGGTTACGCCACGGCCGCCATCGGCAAATGGCATCTTGGCTGGCCCAGACCGTTCCGTGCCCAACGGCACGGTTTCGACTTCTTCTACGGCCTGCCGTACTCGAACGACATGCTGAAGTGGGAGCCCACTGAAATCTTGCGCGCACAGCACGCATTCTGGGACTTGCCGCTGCTACACAATGACGAAACCGTGGAAGCTCCGGTCAACCAGCACACCCTGACCAAACGCTATACCGAGCGGGCCGTCCGGTTCATCACCGAGAACCGGCACAAGCCGTTCTTCCTGTACCTTGCGCACACCTTTCCGCACAACCCCCAATACGCATCCGAGAACTTCGAGGGGAGGTCGCCCCACGGTCTGTACGCCGACACGGTAGAAGAGCTGGACTGGAGCGTGGGCGTGGTATTGCAGACGCTTCGGGATCTGGCATTGGACGAGAGAACCATGGTCGTCTTCACATCCGACAACGGACCGACCCGAGGCGGATCTCGCGGCCGCTGGGGGCGTCGCAGTTCGGGCGGAAGCGCTGGCCCGCTACGCGCGAACAAGGGAACAACGTTCGAAGGTGGAATGCGAGAACCCGGCATCTTTCGCTGGCCCGGCAAGATCGCCGCAGGCATCGTGACAGGTCAGCTAGCCTCAATCCTCGACTTGATGCCGACCTTGGTCGGGCTGGCGGGCTGCAACGTTCCAACGGATCGGGTGATCGACGGACGCTCGCTGGCAGACCTGTTGCTGGGGAAGACAGAATCACTCCCCGAGAAACCGTTCATGTACTACTTCGGCACACAACTGCAGGCGATCAGGGTCGGACGGTGGAAGCTCTTTCTCGCCAGGGCCGAGCCCCCAGAGATGTCGGCATCACTGTGGTACTTGCAGAATCCCCAGCTCTTCGAACGCCATCACAGGGTACTCGACGAACCACATCTCTATGACCTGAATGCCGACCAGGCAGAGTCTCGCAACGTCGCAGCAGAGCACCCGAAGACCGTTGAACGGCTGGACGGGATCGCCCGCCGGTTCGACGAGTCATTGCAGCGGGACAAACGCCGTCCGGTCTACCTGAACGGCCAGTGATCAGCCAGAAGTGGCGCTCCCCTGCGCCAGGCTGCCACAGCGCGACAGCGGCTCCTCCGGTTCCCGCATCGGCTTCGCACGTGGAGCACGCTTCCGGCTTGCCGGTTGAGACCCGGCCAAGTGCCATCCGCCTCGCCAGATGTGAACTTGATAGAGAGATTCGAACTCTGCAGCCGGCTCCTGCCACTCCGACTCCGTTGTGGAGGACCGCTCCCCACGCCCGCGTCGCGGAGTCGCTATTGTGCTACGCCGCCAGCGAGGCGCGCCAAGTCACTTGGCTCAGATCTGCATTGCAAACCCGACTTCGTATGGCATCAGACACGAGCAAAAACTGGCCCGCCGAGCGTTCCCGTACTGTCGGCAAATGACTCTTCCTCGATACCGAGCGAGTGCAGGATACTGAGGTACATGTTGGCCATCCGCGACTCGCCACCACGCCAGTAAATCCCGTGCTGCAGTCCCATGCTGGCTCCTCCGGCGACCAGTGTCGGCAGGTTGGTCGGGTTGTGGGTGGTACTGGCACCGCTCCCGAACAGGACAATCGTGTTGTCCAGCACTGTACCGTTGGAATCGCTGTACTCGCACAGACGCCCAAGGAAATGGGCGACCTGCTGACTGAGGAAGCGGTCGTACTTGGCAAACTGCAACTGACCCTCCTTGTCGTTCGCGTGGGACAACTTGTGGTGGGTACGGTCCAGACCCAGCTTCAATGGAAACGTGTCGCTGACTCCCATGCCATCCTCCCGGTTCAGCATGAATGCGACCGACCGGGTAATGTCTGCATCGAACGCCAAGGCAATGAGGTCGAACATCGTGCGGTAGAACTCCGCCGGCTCGCCGTCGGATTCCGCATCGAGGTTCAGGTGGGAATAGTCCTGTTTCTTGAGCGGGACGTCGATCCAGCGCTCGGACGCAATGAGCCGGGACTCGACTTCGTTGAGCGAAGTCATGTACTGGTCCATTCGTACGCGATCAGACATGCCGAGATGTCGATCCAGTTCACGTGCGCTTTCTGCGACGGCGTCGACGAGCTTGATGCGTCGCCTGAGCGCGAGTCGCTGGGATTCGAGCGAGGCACGGTCGCCCCGAAAGAGACGATCAAACACTCGGCGAGGACTGTTCTCGGCGGGAATCGGCCGGCCCTCAAGGCTGTACGAAATGGTCCCGGTCCGCGACAGGTAGCCGGTCCCGGCATCGATCGAGAGCACGAGGGAGGGCTGCCGGCAGTGCTGCTTCGTGTGCAGCGCAATCAGCTGATCCAGCCCTACGCTGTTGTAGGTGCCCGGTTTGGGGTTGTGCAGCGGGGCTCCGGTCAGCCACATGTCCGAGCAAGTATGGGGGTCAGCCTTGGGCCCGCTTGGGTGATACAGCCCACCCATGAAGCTGAGCTTGTGGCGGAACGGGCTGAGGGGCTCGGTGGAACGACCGAACACGAATTCCCCGTGTTCTTCCGCCCTGGGGAACCAACTCCACTCGTCCAACTCGTTTTCGCTCCTCGGCAGGGACATCCCGTTGGCGGTATACAGGGCACAGAAGCGACGGGGAATCTCCCGTGCAACTTCGGCTCCCATGGCATCCAGAACCGGCAGGGCCAGCGTCATGCCACCGACACCATGCAGGAACGCTCTTCGGTCCATCTTGCACAAGCTGCTCATCCGTCCTCCCCTGGGCAGGATCCCTTCACGATCTGTTCCCTATTTCTCGAGAAATAGCGGGCTCGTCGCAACATACCGGACCATATCCCGCATCCGGTAGCCGCCGGCCCGCAGACGCAGGCCGTCCTGCTTGAGATAGTCTAGCTCATTGTAGGTCAGGCTCCGGCCGTTCCCGTACGTTGTGAGGTGCTTGAGAACACTGAACGCCACCTGATCGATCCTGTCCTCGGCCAGGTAGAGTCTCAGTGCCTGCAACCCAACCACTTCGGTGCCGTCCGGGAGTGTGGAGCCGGCATCGGGGCGACGCTCCTTCAGTCGGCCGCCGGCATCCAGCTCCTCGAACGGCACACCCCACGGATCGATCTTCGTGTGACACTGTCTGCACCCGGGCTGGTCGCGATGCATCGCGAGCCGGTCGCGGAGCGGGAGTCCTTCCGTGTCTTCCCCCAAATCCGGCACGTTGGGAGGCGGAGGGTCCGGCGGTTCCGCGATGATCTTTCGCGCCAGCCAGGCTCCGCGCTTCACCGGGTTCGACTCCCGGCCGTCGGACAACCCCGCCATGACCGCAGCCTGAGTCAGCACGCCACCGAGTTCCGGACGTCCATGACGGACCGGCTCGAACTGGAACCCGCTCTCAACCTTGCCCCCCAGCCCGTAGTAGGCAGCCACCGATTCGTTGGCGAGAACGAAATCTGAAATGATCAGATGCCGGGCGGACAGGTTGTTGCGGACCAGGTGCTGCAGCAGCGCCGACGGCTGGTTCCGCAGCTGGCTCCGTGCATCCCGAGTCAAGCTGGGGAACCGCTCGGTGTCCGGCTCGAGAACTTCGAACTTGTCCAGACCTAGCCAGCGGTAAGCGAACTCATCCGTAAACCGCGAGAAACGAGGATCGTCGATCATTCGGTCGACTTCCGCCCGCAATTGGTCGCGAAGCTGTCTGCGACCTGCGAGATCGATCAGGACCTGGTCAGGAGGACCGTTCCACAGGAAGTACGCAAGCTTCGATGCGAGTTCGAACCCGTCGAGTGGTTCCGGCTCGGGCGTTGAGCTGCTCTCCACAAGGAACAGGAACTGGGGCGACGTCAGCACAACCTGCAGCGTGTCCGACACGCTGGCCCGAAATCCGCGCCCCGTGTCCAATGAGTGATCGAACACTCTCATCAGGGCTTCCTCTTCAGATTCTGCGATGGGGCGCCGAAACGCCCGTCCGGCGAATCTGCGAATGATTTCGCGGGCGTAGGCCCGAGGGTCCGACTTGTGGCCAGAGTCGATGAAGATGTTCTGATGCGTCCTGGGGGGCCAGCTCTCGTAGAGCGGCCCCTCGAACTCCACCGAACGAATCAGCAGCCTTGGCATGTCGCGGCCATCCGTGTATTCGCTGCGGACTGCGATCTCCCGCACGCCGGCCAGATAGTTGGTGTTGTCAGCCTCCACATCCGGACTGGGGAAGTCACGGATCGACCCCTCGAATACGTATTCCTCAAGCTCTTCGCTGTCAACGGTTTGGGGGGGACCAACAGGTGCGAAGGTGCTACCGCAATCCCGACGGAAGCCAAGATGGACCCCTACCTTCGGCAACCGCTTCTCGAACGCTGTGAAGCGGCGGGCCACCGCATGGTCGTCGCGCAGTCGCGTGAATGCGATGTGGCTCACCGGCTTCTTGCCGTCATACCGCACGGCCAGCGGCAGGCTGCCAGCGGGCAGCCTTACCGCCATGAATGCCGGCTGAACCAGTGGCCTGGAGAACTCGCGGTCTCCCAGCACGAGCGTAAGGTTGCTGGCCTCCATAGGCGGAGGGAGTGCGAACTCCCGGCCGGGCTCGACCAGAGTCTGCACCTCAGCGAGATCGAGTGCCCGCCGATAGATTCGCACGTCCCGGATTTCGCCCCGAAAGTCCTCGGCCCCTGGGACGTGACCAATGTGAAGATCGGACTCCGGATTGCCGAGATCGTCCTCCCCTATGGTTCCGGAGGTGACCGGGTAGCCGTTCACGAATAGGGTGACCCCGTCCTTGCCGCGTCGGACGACAGCGGCAACGTGTTGCCAACTGCCGGTGCGGAGCACAGGCTGCCGCGAATTCACGGCACCGTTCGATTCCCGGTCCGGACCCGTCGTCTGCAATCGGAGGAGCCCCCTGTTGTTGGCCACCTCCAGATACCAGCCCTGAGTGTATTGAACGGCTCCGATTCCCAGCAATGCGGACTTCCTCAGTCGGTCCGGGTTAATCCAGGCCGCTACAGAAAACTCGCCATCCCCCACATCCATGGAGTCTGTCCAAGGCACCACGGCCGCATCCCCATCCCCGTCAAGGGACAATGCCCGGCCGAGCTGGGAATCAACGTACGTCGCATCGCCCAGAAGCCGGCCAGGAAGAGCCCCCTCCACTGGCCACGGCCCGATCACCCCCCGTGACAACAGGGAGCGGGGTGCGGGTTCGGGCAACCAGTTCTGGTCGGACTCGTGAACATCGACCTGATAGATGCCGGCGACATCCAGATTCACGTCCGTGGGAGCACCCGAATCGGCCACGGGAACGGATTGCGCAACAGTCTGGTCCTGGGGGTCTTCGCCGTGGTCGAGAAGGAGGCCATCGCTGTACTTTGCAGCCGTCACGGTTACCCGGAATCGCCCGAAATCCGGCAGCTCCCGCACCGAGATCTTGAAGTTGGCCTTCGGGCCAAACGTACCGTCACTCTGGAAAATCTCATCGGTCGGGATGGCCGGGCGGAGCAGCAGGCCTTCCGGTACAGCATCGAACGGGTTGCCCTTGGGGTAGCCCCGGCTGCCCCGCATGCAAGCAAAGACCGCATGGTAGATGCTGTCGAAGTTCCTCCACCCCCGAACGGTCGCGTTCCCCTTGTATCCCTCGTTGAACCGGTATTGGGTTCGCATGCCACGTGAATCAAACGGGAAGGGCTTGACGGGCACCGGCTGGGTGACGACGTAATGCTCGTTGGGAAGCAGCATGCTGTTCGCCCCAAGAATCAGTTCTTCCGAGAGCGGCTGCGGATTGATCGAAGCCCCCATGTCGACGCGAAAATTCTG
Organism: Bryobacterales bacterium; assembly: GCA_965205085.1. GTDB lineage: Bacteria > Acidobacteriota > Terriglobia > Bryobacterales > UBA6623 > VXMF01. The sequence goes on from OZ242039.1 coordinate 2,037,481, forward strand.
GATCGAAGGCCTGGAGTCCGGATCTACGATCGATCGCCGCAATCCTTCGCCGGCGACCTCGAGGTAGGCCTCCATTAGGAGCGGCGAAACCTCAAGGGTCTCGGAATTGTTGACAAACCCGTCCTCAGACACGGCGTCTGGCGGCAGAATGTCGGTGAGGGTGTCCTCCAGCAGCAGCAGTGACCGTAAGGAGTTCCCGTACTGCGAGACGGTCAGGCGGCGTACGCTGCCGTTCTTGGGTGTCGGGCGGGACCGTGCACGATCGAGGGCTCGCTGAATCCATTCAGCCACCGTCGCCCTGGCTGTGGCAGCTGGTCCAGGGAAGCCGTCGGGCGGCATTGCCTCACTCTCAATCTGGTGCTGAACCGCCTCCCAGAGCCGGAGGTCGCGCTCGGCAAACGCGCCGTCCAGGTGATGCAGGCGAATTCCCGAAGTCGGATTGTCCGCATTGTGACAAACGATGCAATTCCGCTTCAGGAAGGGCCCCACAACTTCCTCGAAGGACGCTCTGCCCTCCAAACCAGGCGTGCCGGCTGCCTGCCCGAGGGCCAAGTAGGCACCCCAAGTAAGAGCCGCCATCGAAACGACCGAGAAGATGGATGCTGTCGAATGCCGGGACGACCGGTTCGACGCAGGACTGGAGCAAACGGGCACGACTTAGCAAACGACCGCAGCGGCCACTACCGTTATGGTAGCGTCGCGTTACTGTGCCGTGATGCCGACAGGGAGCTATCCAGGACAGGCGGCTCCCGGCGAACGGCTGCAGACCGGGCGGCTCCGGGCCGCTGATGGAGCCTGGGCGCGCCGGTGACAGCCTTGTGGCGGCACTGCTGGGGGAGTTGCTGGGCCTGTCGGTGGCAATAGCCGGAAGGGCTGGCATTGCAGCGGAGTTCACGGCGGACGGTGAACTTGCGGCACCGGAGTTGAGCGGCGATGGCGCTGACCGAAGCTTCCCGCTGGTGCCAGGCGTGGATTCGGCAGCGCTCGTCGTATTGCAGGTGGCGGAACCGCTGAGGCATGGCGATTTCTCCTCTAAGATAGGCTAATCAGCACCTTAGGCCCCTCCGCCCGCTGTTGCGCTTCCTAGTGCCAGCGGCAGAATATGGAAAGGATCAGGAGTAACGGCACAGGAAGGTCGCTCGACGGATTTCAACTTCGTTTTCCTGGGCGGGTCAGTAGATGATGATTGTGACGATGACTGAGCCGGACTCAGTGCACACCGCAAGCCGAACGGCCACGGTTGTGTGCAGGCAAGACACCATTTGAACTCGCATCCTCCCGGCCCTCACAAAAGGGGGACGGACTCCTGCGCACCGCACTGGGATTCGCTCGGAACGGTGGCGTTCCTACCTTGGACCTGCACTTGGACAGGGCGGCTTGAGATGCATTGCTGGTCTTGAATCCTCATTTGAGCCGGGGGTAGGTTGGGGGTGTTTCCGGATTGCACCGACGGCGTAACGCATCGAGACCAGCACCAATGTAGTAAGTCGAGAAAGACGTTGGGGGGCCTTGTGGCGGGCGGGGGCCCCGAGCCGAACCCTCCCCTGGACCACCCACCGCTCCACCGGGTGCCAAGCACCACGGCAGGCACATCTGACCTCGCCTGTGTCAAGCGCGGCGTCGCTTGGTACGAGGCGCAATGCGTACTGCGAAGCGTGAGTTCCAAGCCGACACCGGCCCGCGCGAGTCCCTCGGCTTCGACAGCGTAACCAACTGGCGTGTTCTGTCCGGATCTCGAACGCCTCGCCAGCGGCCAAGCCGCCAACCAGATCAGGATCTCTTCAGTCTCCGCGGGAGCTCCAGGTCCTGTATGCCTCGCTTGGGCATCGGCACATCCTGCGGGCCTCCGCCCGAGTTCCCGCCAGCCCCTGCCCGGCACGAAGATACGCTGGCAGGCTTGGCCAATAGACTAGTCCGGCATCAGCTTCGTCGGGACTAGGAAACAGGCCCCTTGTAGCCGACGGGCACTCCCGTTGACGCACCATCGGCCGCGGCGCCGGCGCCTTCAGCCTCAGTGCGCTCCGCCAGTGGGGCAGCACCTCGTCGCCGGGCCCCACACCACACCACCGGTCGCGACCGCCAACCTATGCCAGTCCCCCCCTCGGAGCCCAATCTGCACGCCCCCAGCTGGCCGAACCCGATCCATCTCTTTGATCGCGGTCCTATGATGCAGCTGCGATTCGAGGCCGCTTGTGGCAGCATCAATCTCACCTCAGGAGCGGTATCCCGTTGCCATGTCCAGAATCTGAAATCCAGATGTAAGAAATATTGCAATTTCCGCCAAATCCAGGCTAACGATTTGAGGATTCGCGGCGTCCAACAGAAATGGCGGCAGGAATCAGCATCCGGTCGTCATATCAGTACAAAACACAAGGAGAAAAACAATGACCAACACAGCCAGAATCGTCCTCGCGGCGATCTTCTTCATCAGTGCGGCCTTCGGGCAGGAGGACACCAACGTCGGACAGGACGTGGGCCTCATGCCCGAGGATGGCTACAACTCTGAGCTCCGGGAGGCGCTCAAACTGACCGACGACCAGATGGACCGACTCCGGAAAAACGTGAACGCAATGTTCGCGGAGGCGGATCCCGTAGCGGGCAATCTGTTCGACAAGGAGAGGGAGCTCATGCGGGAGCGCATGTCTGACTCCCCCAACGAAGCCATCATTGGCAGGACCACGGTCGAGGTAGACAAGCTACGGAAACAGCTCGAAGCGATCCGGGACAAGTACAGGGCTTCCGCGCTGGCAGTGCTGACGGCCGAGCAACGCAAAGCGCTCGTCCCGATCGAAGAGGCTGCCAAGCGGGTCCACCTTGCCTACCAGGCGGCCGGTGTCAACCTGGTAACCGTTCAGGAGGACACCGCTGCAGCCTTGGGCTCGTTTGGAGACCCAGGCATCGACGAGATTGAAGCAGGTCTCAATCCGGGCTCCAATCCCGACAAGGATGGCGGCTCGGGCGGCAACTAGCTGACACCGCCGCCATGTGAGGTGGCGGTGCGACCTCAGCGCCTGCGGGACACCTGTTCCGCAGGCGCTTTTCCTGTTATGCTCTCCAACCGAGCCAACCGCCGCCGGGACCCTTCTCGCCTACGCGGTTGGCCGGAGGCGATTGGGTTACAAAGCGTTCATCGGTCTCGTCGCGACGTTACCGGGATGATCTATACGTGGCGTTTGCCCCAGATCACAGCTGGACGGGCTGTCAGGATGTTCCCACGCTGAGATTCTCTAGTTTCTTGCCGTTGTGGCTGATTAGATTTGCGGAGGGCACCGGCTTTTTCCGACCAAATTCTGTCCGCAACGCTTCGTCGGGCGGCTCTACCCGCCCCCAAACTCGCCCTATGGACCCACTCGCCTTCCTCATCGATTGCACAGGCCCCAGCGTGGGAAAGTCCTGACGGGCTGTGAACGCGCACCATCTGAAGGAACCGAGAGTCCGAGTCAATCCGGGCAACGGGTGTTTGTCGAGACCCGGAAGCCAGGACGAGGGTTCTGAACGGCCTCCATCCCGGCCAGGTGCTTCCTTACCACGGTGGGTAGCTCGAACATCGGGCCACGGGCATCTCGACAAGTACCCGCTCGTACAGTCCGTATTCGGCAAATCACGATTGGTCGCGCCGGGAGTGAAGCCGTCGTTTCTGCGCCGGTTCCACCAGGGCGCGCACCGGCGCATGACGAGCGCAAGGTCCGGAGTGGCGCATTGTCTCGGCGAAATCGCCATGCCTTGGGCTTGCCACCATCGGCGACGCCAACGAGCGCCGCCCGACCCATGCGTTGCTGTGGCAGAGAGCCTCAGCCGGCACTATCACCACTCGGCCCCATCGTCACGAGTCCACCGTCTGCCGCAAACACCGGGCCATGCCGACCCCACCAGCTATCGCCACCGGCCGTCCAGGCCCCCCCAACAGGACGGCCGCAAGGCCGCTGTCGGCCCGCGTAAGCTCCATCCAGCGTTCTGGAACCGCAACTGCAAGCGCAACTGAATTCCAAGCCTCAGGGACGCCAGGGAGTGCCCTCGTTCGACGCCCGGTAGCAGTGCAGCGGGGACTGGGAAGCCGACACGATCAGCAGCAGCAAGGCCCATCAGGGAACCGCTGTCCCGCGCGTCCAACGGAAATCGGATTACCTGTTCCCTGACTGTGAGACGGAAGCCCGCCAACCTCTTCTGAGCAACAGAGCGTGACCCGCTGCGCCCTTCCCGGTCCGCGTCGTGACGCACACTTGCGCCAACGGCAAGAAGTTCGTCTGCCACCGCACGATCACCTCCAGGCTCGGCTCCGGCATCTACTTCACCCACCCCTACCATCCTGCGGGCGAATCCTCAACGCACATGCCGGCGGCCTGCCGTGCGAGATTGGCGCACGGAACGTCATCATTCTTCCATACGAGGAGTCCGAACATTGGGTATCGCAACGGAACGACTTACGACACGTTGTGGGGATTGTACGATTGGAGGCAGCCTGAGGGATTGGGTGCTTGGGCATGACTCGTCGACAGTATCTCCTCACCTTGGCCGCCGCGGCGACAGCTACCAGTCGTGGCGCGTCCGCCTCGCCGACCACGCAGACCGAACCTGAGGGGTTCTTTACACTGGACAAGCGATCCGACCGCTGGTGGTTGATCACCCCCGACGGTCGTCCGTTTTTTTCGCTGGGATTGAACCACATCGACCCCGCCAGTCTTCGATACGCCGAGAATATTCATCTCTGGAAAGAAAAATACGGAGGCAGCACGACGAGATGGATCAAGGAGTCAGTCGCCCCCAATCTGAGGAGATGGGGCTTCAACACTGTCGGTTGGGTCCAGGAGGTCACGGTTCGCAAGTGGAGACATTCCAGATCGTTCACGCAGGACGAGTACCGGGCGCTCGGCATGCCGTTCTGCCACTTGCTTCCACTCACGGAGTCCCATCAGTGGGAGCAGCATACGCGCCACTTCGACTACAAGGCAAGCGACTGGGCCGACTGGACGGACTACATCGCCCGTTCACACTGTGCCGAACTTGCCGACGAGCCGAATCTGGTCGGTTACTTCTACAGCGACTGCCCGACGTGGGTTCATGACCGACCGGACAACGAATGGCGGGGGCCGATATTCGATCCTGAGCGGCTGCGGATTGAATCGGGCCGCAAGGAACTGTTCGAGCTTGCTGGCAGCTACTACAAGACCGCCCATGATGCTATCCGCCGCTACGACCCCCACCACCTGATTCTCGGAGACCGATATGAAGCTAACGCGATGATCGCGTCCGAAGTCGTGGAGGCCGCCAGCCCATACGTGGACGTGCTGTCTTTTCAGGACTTCCGGGACCCCGTCATGCACCTTGGCACGTGGCACCAGCGTACGGGCAAGCCTGTGCTCCTTGCGGATGCAGCCAAGATTGGTGCGCCGGGCCCTGACGGCTTCGTCCCCAACGACGGGCAGTGGTATGCGGAGGTGTTGGATGGACTGTTCCGAAACGATGGGTGTGTGGGCTTTCACCTCTGCGGGGCCTACCAGCGCAACAAGGCCCGCCGACGCGGCCTGCTTGACGAGATGGAGCGCCCCGACCCGGCGAACGTGGATCGGATCGCCGCCGCGAACCGACGAATTGCTGGCTTGGTACCCGAATAAGCCCCTGCGCCAAGCGCGCCGACACGAGCTGTTGCGCTTTGAGATTCTCTACGGAACGGGATCGTCCGTCCTGACCCGCCCGCGTTTCGGTAGCAACAGGGGACCCGACAGGCCTCCGGCACTCGGCCCCCAGAGTCCGGCCGGCTACTGCAAACCACCAGCCACGTAAACGGACTTGCCCCCAAGATACGTGCGTTGCACCCGGATCTCCTTCACTTCCTCAAGGGGACATTCCAGGATATCTCGGTCAAGAACAATCAGATCGGCAAGCTTGCCGACTTCGAGCGACCCTTTCTCGTCTTCTGTGAATGTGATGAATGCGTTGTTCCTCGTATACAGCCGGATCGCATCCGCCCGCGTGATGCGTTGCTCCGGCTGCATGACGTCGTCCGTCCATCGAGGCTGCCGGGTCAGGGCTATCCACATGCCAAAGAATGGGTTGTACGGGTTGATCGACCGCATGCTGCCAACCTTTTGCATGTGATCGGATCCACCGCCGACAACCACGCCGGCTTCCTGCAGGCTCTTGTAGGGCTGAAAGTAGCGCAGCCGCGCTGCACCGAACTGCTGGAGCAGGGTCGCTCCGTCGCGTTCGAGCCATGCCGGCTGCAGGTCGGCAACGATGCCGATATCAGCCATCCGCTCGATCGCCTCCGGACTCATGAAGTTGGAGTGCGTGATACACGGCCGCATGGCTCGTACACGGAACTCGTCGTTGATCTCCTCGTAGGCCTCGATCAGTGCATGCACGGCACCGTCCCCCACCGAGTGCGCTGTCGGCTGAAGCCCATTCGCCAATGCGAGGCGTGCAATCGCATAGGCCTTGCCGGGCCGTACGAACCGAAGTCCGCGATAGCTCGGGTCCGTGATCGAGTACACATCGCTAACGCCCCACGGCTCACGCATGAAGGCGCTGCCGGTAAGCATCCCACCGTCCATGAAGAACTTGATCCCTCGAACCCAGACCATGGGATCGTATGTGTGCTTTGGGTGCCGTACCAGCTTCGAGATCGCCGCCTCGATATCCTCCAGGGCATCCTGGGCATCGACGGCATAGCTCACGAAGACCCGAACCGTCAATTCGCCCTCCCCGAGCAATTCCTGGTAGAGCTCAACGGCCTCGGCACCGGCATTCCTATCCGCGATGCTGGTAAGCCCGACTCTGTTATATGCGGCGAACAGTTCCCGCAAACGCTCCCGTTTGTCCTCCCGCGTCGGCCGTCTCTGACTTTCCTCGAACCGGATCAGATGGGCCCCGCTGCGCACGATGCCGGTCGGGTCACCATTGGGGTCACGCTCGATCCGTCCGAGGAGACCCTTGGGAATCCGGAAATCATGGTCGATCCCGCTGATTTGCAGCGCCAGGGAGTTGAGTGACGCATCAGGCCCGGTTCGGAAATATGCCGCATGGTTGGGAGCTGCGCTGTCAAGTTCCGCCTTAGTCGGGTAGCGCTGCTCACGCAACCGGGTGATGAAAACCTGCTGCAGCCGGATCCAGCCACCCTCGGGGACGACCTGGGCTCTCCGCCGAAAATAGTCGAGCACATCTGCGACGGAGTCCATCTCCGGAACCGTGTGATCAAACTCGTACATCGCTGCACCCAGCGGATGGGTATGGGTATCGACGAGCCCCGGAAGCACCGTGCTGCCTCGCAGGTCGAGGTGATCGGTGTCAGGACCTGCCAGTTCCAGAACGTCAGCGTCGCTTCCTACCGCAATGATGCGGTCCCCTCGAATCGCCAGTGCCTCGGCGACAGTGAATTGCTCGTCAACGGTGATGACCTTACCGTTGTGCAGGATGAGGTCGGGAACCTGATCCTGCACCCGTGCGACGGCTGAAACCGTCGCGATGAGGGCCATGACGATCAGGGAACAGGACCCGGGTGGCGGACGCCCAAGTGCAGCGCAGGCTAGTCTCTTCCAGTGCTCCATTCCGCTTCGCTCGTTCCTTGAGCCCTGCCCGGCCAAGACATCCCAGAACGTATCGTCTCACAAAGGTCCATGCCGTGCGACATCGCACCAGAGTCCGGATCCGTCCGTACCGACGGGCAAGGACGGCACGTTGGGCCGCGAGGACACCCAGCTCGCGTGGCTGTACCACACCGTGTCGCCTGCGATGCCGCTCAACCTCGCTCTTTGAGAGCACCGGGTGCAACGAGTCCGGAAGGCTCCCGACTCTGCAGGCGTTGAGAGTGCTGAGGCTGGCGCGCGCGGAGGCCACTCCATCAGTGCGAGCGGTCCCAGGCACCAAACGTACTTCCCTGCCCTGCCAACTGGCGCAGGAGTGGGGCGGGCCGCCACCAGTATCCGTGAGTGTCGTGGAACTCCTCAACACGTGCCAGCACATTCGCAAGGCCGACCGTGTCGGCGTAGAACATCGGTCCTCCACGGTAGGCGGGGAACCCATAGCCGTACAGATAGATGATGTCGATATCGGAGGAACGGAGTGCGCGTCCCTCCTCCAGAATTCTGGCCCCCTCGTTGACCAAGGCGTAGATCACACGATCCAGGATCTCGCTGTCGGCAATCGTGCGCTGCTCAATACCGGCTTCACGGGCGGTCCGCAGGAGCAATGCCTCCACTTCCGGGTCGTCATGCGGGATGCGGTCGTTGCCGTATCGATACCACCCTGCTCCGGTCTTCTGCCCGTACCTCCCCAAGGCACACAGAGCATCTTCCGCCACCGGACGCCGTGTACCCGGAGGGTACAATCCGGGCGCTGCCTTGCGAACCCTCATACCGACATCAAGGCCTGCCAGATCGCCAACGGCCATGGGCCCCATCGCGGCCCCGAATTCGTAGAGCACGTGATCGATGTGCGACGGCTTCGCACCTTCTTCGGCCAGGAACTGGGCTTCGCGGCGATAGGGATGGAACATGCGGTTGCCTACGAATCCGAAGCAGTTCCCGACCAGGACGCCGACCTTTCCGAGCCGTTTGGCCAAGGCCATTGACGTAGCAATGACGTCCGCGCCCGTCTTGGTGCCCCGGACGATCTCCAGGAGGCGCATGACGTTCGCCGGGCTGAAGAAGTGATGCCCGATCACGTCCTCCGGGCGGGCAGTCGCCGAGGCGATCTCATCCAGGTTGAGGCTCGACGTGTTGGTGGCAAGCACTGCGCCCGGTCGTGCGACGGCATCGATCTGGCGGAACACGTCCTTTTTCAGTGCCATTTCCTCGAACACCGCCTCGACGACGATGTCCACGCTGTCGAAGCCGTCCCAATCCGTTTGCGGCGTGATCATCGCCATACGTTGAGCGACGAATTCTGGGGTGAAGCGACCGCGCTTGACGGATCGCTCGTAGTTTTTCCACACGGCCTGAACACCCCTGTCCAGTGCCTGCTGGCTGACCTCTTTCAGCAACACGGGAATGTTGGCATTGGCGTAGGCCATGGCTATCCCGCCTCCCATGGTCCCGGCACCGACCACGGCGGCGGACCGGATGTCCCGGACGGGGGTCCGTTTGGGAACGTCGGGAATCTTGCGGACCTCACGCTCGGAGAAGAAGGCGTGGATCAGTGCCTTGGACTGCGTCGAGAACAGGCATTCCCTGAAGATCTGGGCTTCGCGCTCAATACCCTCCGAGAATGGTAGCGATACAGCCGCCTCGACTGCGTTGATGGCCCTCAGCGGCGCCTGATAGCCCCTCCGCTTCTGACGGACCAATGCTCGGGCCCGTTCGCAGAGCGGCGCAGCCTCTTCCGGCGTCCCGAGTTTCTCGTTGTTCTGGCTGGCTTTCGGGTGCGGACCACCCCGGCCAGCCATCTCGCCGGCAAACGCGACAGCTCCCGCCAGCAGGGCATCGTAACCCTCCCCGTCGATCACCCGGTCCACGATCCCGAACCGATACGCCTCGTCCGCCGAGATCGAATCACCCAGGGCGCACATTTCAAGTGCCTTCTCCACACCTGCAAGGCGCGGTAATCGCTGTGTTCCGTGGGCACCCGGGATGATCCCCAGCTTGACCTCCGGCTGGCCAACCTGGGCGGATCGTAGCGCCACCCGGTAGTGACAGGCCTGGGCTGCCTCCAGCCCTCCGCCAAGGGCAGTTCCATGAATGGCGGCAACAACAGGTTTGGGGCAGTTCTCCAGAACGCCGATTGCATCGAGCAGGCCCGCTCCGCGTCGCCCCTGACCGGAGGTGATCTTGGCGAACTCCTTGATATCGGCACCGGCGATGAACGTCGGATCGGCACCGATCAGAATGATCGCCCTCACGGTGTCGTCGCAGGCAAAGTGCTCGACAGCCTTGACAATCCCCTCCGGGACGCCGGGGCTCAGGGCGTTGACGGGCGGGTTGTGAACGGTGACCACGCCAACGCCGGTCTCAATGCTGGATCGCACAAGGTTGGCCATAAAGTCCTCCTAACGCTGCGACGGCGACGGAAGTCGCTGAAACTGATGCCCGTGAATCAACCGACTTTGCCAATCGCTGCCAAGTCAGTGAGCCCTTTAGGTCGTGCAGCGATGCGAACTGCTCCCTAGCCCACTAGATCCGCGTCCATCTCCATGTTACTGAAGCGACCCGACCGCTCGTGTCGACCGAATCGGCCTGGCCGCAGGGTCGGGCCGGGAAGGCTGGCGATTGCGCGCCCGATCGATGTCCGGGCCGTTCCAGTTCGAGGGTTGCGGAGTGGCAGGGCGGAACTCGTTCCGGTCCGGATTCCGGCCGGGTATCGAGCGGTGCGCCGTTTGGAAACCAGTGATGGTAGGGATGATCGCCTACACACCGAATCGCCAGTCCGCGCCGGTTCGCTTCCCACAGGTAGTCGAGAGGTTCGGAGTTCGCCTAGAATCAGGATCTGCCCTCGAAGTGTGCTGCGTGGCGCGGAACAAGTTCGACGGGAGGCAATATGTGCGATGAGATGACCAATGCCGACAACCAGCGCTACCTGAACGGGAAGCGAATCAAGCGCATGACGAGGCGGCAGTTCGGGACCGGGTCAGCCGCAGCGAGTTTGACGGTTGTGGCAACCGGAGCGGCGGCCAGCCAGGCTGTCAGCGAGTCCGATGTCGAAGTCACAACCCCTGATGGCATGGCAGACTGCTATTTCGTGCACCCTACGAGCGGGAGCCATCCCGGGGTGCTGATCTGGCCCGATGCCTTCGGGCTGCGGCCTGCGATGCGACAGATAGCGAAACGGCTCGCCGAGGTGGGCTATTCGGTCGTGGTAGTCAACCAATACTACCGACGCCAGAAGGCACCGATCGTGAGCAACACGGATTTCTCGATGGTGCGCGAGACGATCCGTCCACTGATGGCATCCCTGAACCCGGACACCAACGTGACCGATGCCAAGGCACTCGTGAGCTTCCTTGACAGCCAGCAGTCGGTTCACCGCAGTCGTAAGATCGGGACGATGGGTTATTGCATGGGCGGACCCATGACGATGCGCACGGCTGCCGCCATGCCCGACCGAATCGGTGCCGGGGCCTCGTTTCATGGTGGCGGGCTGGTGACGGACCAGCCGGACAGCCCCCACCTGCTGGTACCGACGATGAAGGCCCATTACCTCTTTGCAATCGCAGAGAACGACGACCAGCGACAACCCGAGGCAAAGCGCACCCTCCGTGCCGCATTTGCCGAAGCTGGATTGCCTGCCGAGATCGAGGTCTACAAGGGGGCGATGCACGGCTGGTGCCCACCGGACACACCGGTGTACAACGAGATTCAGGCCGAGCGAGCCTGGAGTCGCCTGCTCGCCCTGTTCGAGCGGGCACTCGTCTAGCGCAGAGACCGTCATCCGATCCCGGCCCGGGCTCCCGATCTGTCAACCGTTGACGATGGCCTGGGCAGCCATTCAAGGCATCACCCATTACGAGCACATGGGACTGTCCCGCACGCAGTGCCCTTCCGAAACCCGACACCGGCAGCGATAACCGACAGACTCGACGAAACGTTCGGGCACCTCTCGGGTGCCGACATCAGCGATGCATGCCTCTGGCTCCGGCCACATTCTGTTGGCTGCGTCGCCAGCCGGGCTAAACGCTCGAATGGAATCGCGCACGCCACCTCCCGACTACGTTGCCGAAACGAGGAGGACGTCTGTTGCCGACTGCGTCTATCGCCTGGTGCGCCGGAAGTGCGCCAGCGGGAGGATCGGCGCATCGCTCGTCGCCCCGGGAAACGAGTTCCGGGCGCACGATTGTGTGCCAGACTAGGGCAATGCATGGCAATCGGCGGCAGTTCGTCGGCGCTAGCCTCGGACTCGTAGCTACAGCATCCACAGGCAATTCGGCCACTCCAGGCCAAGGCATGGGTATCGGCACGGCCGCCTATATGCAACGGGCCGGTGAGGACCGCGAAGTGGAGCCGTCCCTGCGGTTCACCGAAACTCTTCGATTTCTCGACCATTGCAGAAAGCTGGGAGCTGGGGGCATCCAGGCGTCACTGGCTTCCCTGGACGAGAACTACTGCGCGAGATTGCGCGACAAGGCCGCCGAATATGGGATGTACGTTGAGGTTTCCTCCCGTCTGCCCCAGAACGACCGGGACCTGGAACGATTCGAACGGACGGTACGGGCAACTCGCGCCGCAGGGGCCTCGGTGATCCGGACGGTGATGCTTGGCGGCCGGCGATACGAGAACTTCAGCACTCTCAAAGACTGGACCGAGTTCGCACGTACCAGCTGGAAATCCCTGACCCAAGCAGAACCGATCCTGAGGAAGCATGGCGTCCGGCTCGCCATCGAGAATCACAAGGACTGGCGAATCGATGAGATGCTGAGGATTCTCGAGCGCATCGACAGTGCCTCGGTGGGCGTCACGATCGATACCGGAAACAACATTTCGTTACTGGAGGACCCTCAGGAGACCGTGCGCGCCTTTGCGCCGTATGCGAATTCCGTCCACTTGAAGGATATGGGACTCGAATCCGACGAGGAGGGATTCTTGCTGGCTGAGGTGCCGTTCGGAGAAGGCTGCCTGGACCTCAAGGCCATCGTGGAGTCGATTCGATCGGTCCGCCCCGAGGTTCGGTTCACGCTGGAGATGATCACGCGGGACCCGCTGAAGGTGCCGTGCTTGGACGAGAACTACTGGATCACCATGGGACGTGTGCCCGCTCGCGACCTCGCATCAACCCTGCGAGCGGTTCGAAACAACTCCAAGCCTCTCCCGCGGATTGGCCACTTGCCCGTCGAAGAACGGATTCGAATCGAGGAGCGAAACAACCGCGCGTGCCTTGACTACGCCAGGGTGCACCTGGGTCTCTGAGCGGTCGTCTCGACAACAGGCGAGAACTCCATACCTCGCGTCAAACTTGCCAGGGCAGTCGGAAGACACGGCACCCACGAAGCGAGGAATACTGCGGTGGCGGTATCTGTCGGGAGGCAGGCACATTGTCGTCAAGTCCCGCTGCGAGCAGAAACGGCCGCAGGGTCCCGACAACGCGCAGGGGTGCCTTGTGACCGCTGGGTTCAGCTACCGAATCCGTGCGGTGCAAGTGGCAGTGTCCCTGGTTCGCTGCGGCGAGTGCACTATGCGGGCCACCGCCTGTTCGCTGCTCCCGATCGAACCCATTCCATCCCGCCGCAGCACTCGATGCGCAATCCGGCCAAACGATGTCCTCCCTTCACCCTCCAGCGGCAGTCGGAAGACACTGCACAAGACTCCCGCAGAGGGTGCACCTGGTTGTCAAGCCCGTTCCTCAGGCCCGATGAACCTCCGGCAATCTGGTTGGCCAGCGACCTGGAGTAGTCTGGAATCACGCTCCCGGAACCGGGTCGGATTGGCTCAGTATCCAGATAGGCCGTCACTGCAGGCATGGATCCGACACTTCTCTTCAGTGGATACGCCGCAGCGATCGTGCTGGCTACGTTCGTCGGTATCTGGCTGGAGAACGTTCTCCGGCTCACGCACACCCGGGTCCATCTGGCTATGAGTTTCGTTGCAGGCTTCGTTCTGGGGGTGGCCCTCTTTCACTTGCTTCCTCACGGCATCGAGCAGATTTCAGGCCCGGAGGCCCTGGACGTAGCGATTCGATGGGCCGCCTCCGGCATGATCTTGATGGTCTTGCTGTTGCGTGTTTTTCGCTTTCACCAGCACGATCTCGGCCATGGGACGGTTCAGGGCCACCGCGACCATCGTGAAGGGGCGGCCGGGGATGATTCGCTGAGTTGGGCCGGAGTTTGTGCAGGCATGGCAATGCACACCCTTACGGAAGGGACTGCCCTCGGGGCGGCTGCCCGGAGCAGCTTGCACGATGGAGCCGGACACTCCTCTCTGGTGAGCCTGGGAATCTTCCTGTCCATCGTGTTTCACAAGCCGCTCGACGCACTCTCGATCTTGGGGCTGATGCGCATCTCGGGTGTTCAGCACAGGCCCGCCATGGCCGTGACTGCCGCGATTGCCCTGCTCTGCCCGCTCAGTGCTCTTGCCACCTACTGGGGGATCGGCTTTTTCGGGTCCGCAGAGGCGGACGCTATAGGTCGCGCACTGGCGCTCGGTGCGGGGGCGCTGCTCTGCGTGGCGCTGAGCGACTTGCTGCCCGAAATTCAGTTCCACGGTCATAACCGCATCCTGCTGACTGTCGCCTTCGGCATCGGGCTCTCACTCTCCTACGCCTTGCGGTATCTGGAAGGCGCGCTGCTTCCGTAGACCCATCCGCCCAAGAGGGGCCCTTGTGGTCGGATGTTGCCGTCCAGCGACGCCCGGACAGATCAGCGGCGGAGAGGCACCCGGCCAGCGATTGGCTGGCGGCATGGTTCGCGCCCGAAGAATCCCCGGCGCAGAGATTTGCCGGAAAGGCGGCAGAGAGGTGTTCAATGAGGCGGACCGCTTCCACCGGCAAGGCCCGGAGACAGTTTCCACGGCCTGTCGCTGACGATCAGTAGAAGGATGAACTTGTAAGACTCCAGCAAGCAGCGCTCCCCTTACCTGAAAACGATTCTGGACCGGAACACTCGCTCCGCAGCGACTCTGTCACCAGGCACCCTCCATCCGGATATGCTACTGATCGTCCATGAGCCGTCTGCGGCGCTCGGACAGGCCCCGCCGGGCGTAGGAGTCGCCGACCTCGGTGTTGATGATGTGAGCCAGCGCCGCTTCAATATCCTCCAGCGGATGGTCCGTCTCTTCCTCCGCCCAGTCCCGGAAACCATGCACTGAGGTGGTAATTCTGTCGTAGTGGGGCATCTTCGGCAGGATCGACGGTGAAGCCGCCACCCGCTTCGCGTCGGGAACACGAGCGGATTAGAATTGCAGAGCGACTGCGCCAAGTCGAAGACCTCCAGCGCCTACCGGCAGAGCGGGCCCCCGGGCTCGCGGTTCACCTTCATCCGGGTCCCGATAAGCTGCACAGGCCCTTGCCATCCGAGTGTGTTCCTAACGGGCTGAGCGGACGAAGGCGGTCAAGAGCGCGTTGATCAGCAGTTCATGGTCTTTTCTGCACAACCTTGGACACTCGCAGGCCACCATGGTTGTTCGGGCAACGCGAGTTGCCTAAGCCTTATGAGTGACTCATAAACTGTGACTTGCCGACAAACAGCCAGCAGTGGTTCCAACGTCGATTACGATGACTGGCGCGGGAATCCACAGAATCAATTCACCCATTCACGAACCACCCCCAATCGCAGCCCGTGCATTGCCTGCCGCCCTGCAGGACCTACACACTCACTCGACCAATGGTTCTAACATATCCTCTTCAAGCTTTGGATCGAGTTGCTCGATGTACGGATCGAACACTCGCTTCATCTCCGCCGCGGCCCGGTTAAGTTCCAACATCTTGACCTGATCCGGTTTGCCCTGATAGTTGACATCAACCTTGTAGCGGATCCACCAACGGTCTTTCTTCACCCCATTGACCCATTCGAGCCGTTGCTTCAGGTTGGCCTTCGCAAAGTCCTCGTCAATCTTCTGCCTGTTCTTGCTTAACTCGCCCAGTGCCCCAAGCCACTTGCCCTTTCCTTTGATCGTAGTGTTCGTGATGAGCACCCGGGCCGCTTGGCGATTGACCGCGAGTCGGTAGACCAGCCCCTTACCCTTCGCGTAAGTGCTAAGCATCCTGTCGGTCGGCTTGAGCTTCTTGAAGGGAGAGTCGATTTCTTTCTCGTGTGCCTGAGCAAAAAGAGCCGTCAGGAATTCACGTGTCTTGACTTGGCTCGGCGTAAACTCTTTCGACTCAATGGCCTTCTCGATGTCGGCCGGCTCGGCAACGACGGTAAAGAGCGGCGCCGGCAGGGAGTCGTCGATCTGGATGGTCCGCGCCGTCACCATCCAGATCTGCCCGATGCCACGTTCATTCAGTCTCTCCACGGCTGTGACGTGCTCGGGTCTTGCTTCCTCGGCGATCCAGATCGCTCGCTCAACGCCCTGTTGCGACATGTAGGTCACGAGCTGGCCGAGGTGGCGGTGGTCGCTCCGTCCGAACTGGTTTTCGATGACGATGTCGCCGAAGTTGGTCTCTGCCAATAGGTCGATACTGAAGTCCCCAGCACCAACCTCTCTCTGCGGGTTGGTCAATCCGAGCCCGAGAACATTGTCCAGCTCGCTGATGTTCTCCGCGAGCCACGGCGTAAAGTCGGCATCCTCCTTCGGCCAGACCGTGCGGATTGACACTCCCTTGATGAACCCAACCGTCGATGACATGTAGAAACCTCCCTCTAAACTTATCATCTCTTGCACCGCACCGTCCCCATCGTCGCCACCAACGTTAGACATCGGCCGAGCGTAACTGCCCAGGTACTCCAGTTGCCGGACAATGATCGGCAGGCGGACCAGCACTTGACTTTCTGGCGGAGAAGCCGTAGCATTGGGTATTTTCTGGACGTCTAGGCCGTGGCGTTCAGGACACGCCGGACCCGAGGCCAATCCACGCAGGGGGAGCGCACCAAGAGCCAGTCCCGCTAGTGCACCTGGAGGCGGAGAACACTCGTCTGCAAACCGAAACCACCCGCTGCCAAGCGGAAACCACCCGGTTGGCAGGACTTTCCCACGCTGGAGACTGCGCAGTTGAGGGGGAGGCGAATGGGTCCACAGCGCGAGTTTTTGGGGCGGATAGAGCCGCCCGACGAAGCGCTGCGGACCCGTGCAAAGCCAGCCGTCACAGGGTGCCGAGGCCCTCGTGGTCGGGGTGGCGGACCCTGGACGGAGTCCTCCCCGTGCCGTCCTGCGGCCGTCTGCCGGTGTCGCTCCGTCGAGGCGGGGCCGAAGCGCCTAGCGACGACAGCCTGAAAGGCTTGCTCACGATGCAGGCTGAAGTGGCGCTGGCCGTCCGCGATATCCTGCCCGGAGCTCAGGATCATCGCGATGCAGTTGCCCAGCGCGTTGTTCAGCGCCGCATGGGCCTTGCGCGACAGACAGGCATCCTCGGAAAACTGCACGTCGCCGACGCGATGGTTCTGATTCTCCACCGCCCAGTGCCCGCGATCGGACCGCACCGAGGTCATGCCGTAGACCGTTTCGCGACTGACACGCCCCCAGGCGAGGTGTTGCCGCTCGCGCTCGACGCGGAAGATCTATTGCAGATGCGGGTAGTTCACGCTGCCGGCAGGGGGGCTCAGGACTCGGATGCTGCGCTGCTCGAGGAGCCCGTGGCCCTTGTTGGGCTCCTCCGCATAGCAGCGGGTGCCGGGCTGCTCCCAGTCGATTGGGCGGAGGGCCTCAAACGCCCTCTTCGCATTGGCCTTGACCGTCAGCAAGGAGTCAGCGCGGTGCGTGTCGACCAGTGTCCGGGCGGATCCCGGACGGTGTGCAGGACATCGAGGGTAACCACGCGGCCGGCCAGAGGCACCTCCTCGAACAGGGCTCGCACGGCGGCGATCGCGCCGTTCTGGTCGTGCAAGCCGAGGCTGGCCAGAGGCAAATCCGAGCCGTAAGCCACCAGGATCACGGTTCTCGTGGTGTTGCAGGCCGTTGCGGTTGGCCGCGGGGCCGCGCTTGCCGTCCGCCGCCAGCGCAGCCTGCCTATGCCTCATGAGTGAAGTCTGAGCTCCTCGATCGAGACGCTGGCAGGCGGGTCGCAGGAATCGCGTAAGGCATAGGCTTCGCTCATGATCGACAAGAGGGGCCAGCCCTCCCAGATGTTCTGTTGCCCCGGGGGCGGGGCGTTGGGGCGGTACTGGTAGCCACCCAGAATCGCCATCGTGCGCACCGCCAGACCGAGGTGGCGGGGTGGTTCCAGCCGGTGGTAGGTCATGAAGTCGCACAGCACGCGCAACTGCTGGGGGGTGAAGCAGACCGTGGCGGACATTGGGGGGGGGTCCGGCCCAGCAGTGTCATCAGCGCCTGGCGTCAGGCGATGACGGCCTTGATCGTGACCGCCCGCCTGATGCGCTGACTGGCGCGGTGGCCGAGGGACTCGGTCTGGCAGCCGGACTGGAGAATCCGGTGCCAGTCCTCGATGCGCCAGCGGAGCCGGTACCAGCGCAGGACGCGCTCGGCATCCGCCAGCGAGGTGACCGGGAGCGTGGTCAGCAGGAACCACTCGAGGGCCTCCCCGCCGGGGGCGGGGGAGCGTTCCCAAAGGTGCACCAACTGCGGGCACAACGGTTCCTGGCTGGGGGCAGGGGGCTGCAACACGACCGTCTGCCAGCGCTGTTCGACGCAGGCCGTGCGGGCGCTCCCGTAGCGGCTTAGCCGCCTGCTGGCGGCTTCCCCTGCGCGCCGAACTGCGCGGCACCTCGATCTCGGTCTGGGCCGCCTGGCTCCGGATGGGATCAAAGAGCTTGGGCTCGTCGGGTCCCAGACTGCGGTTGTGCCACGCCCGCACCAGCAAGACGACCCGCGGCATCTGGCGGTGCTCGGCGAACAAGGCCTGCACATCCTCTCGCGATCCATGACCGCAACCAATTTCGTATCAGTCAGTTGGCGTGTAACGGCGGCACAGTCGCGCAAGCCCTGGATCCAAGGGACCGAGGCCATCGGAGCAGCGGCTTCGCTGGCGGCCAGCTGCTGCCGCCAGTCGCGCCGCGGCGGGTAGACGACGATGGCCTTGACCGGCACGCGCTCGTCGGGGGCGGCGAAACGGCCGCGTCCGGTGGTCTGGCCGACATAGGTCCAGTTGGCGGCGCGAAGGGAGCCCGCCGGTGTCCGAGGCTGGCACCTCGCGGAAGGACCCCGGTACCCCCACCAGCCGTCCAAGCCCCGGGCACCGGCGAGGAAGCGAACCTGAGCGCTCGCTCCAAGGACCTCACACGATTCTCGTCATGGCGATTCCGTCTGCGCCTCCAATACCTCAATGTCAA
Source organism: Bryobacterales bacterium (assembly GCA_965205085.1). GTDB lineage: Bacteria > Acidobacteriota > Terriglobia > Bryobacterales > UBA6623 > VXMF01. The sequence continues at coordinate 2,056,280 of OZ242039.1, forward strand.
CCCGCATCTCGTGCCATGGCGGCAGGCTCTGCAGGGTCCCCATCGCTCGCAGGGGAACATCGATCTCCATGCCTTGATTGGGCGGAAGCGGATTACTGATCACCACCTCGAATGTCGCCAGCGGGGGGGCGTCATTGCTCGCTTCGCGGACCCGCAGCAGGGCAAGGTAGGCGACCGACGTCTCCTCCCGCGAATGGTTCGCCACGAATGCTCGCACACGGGCCTTGTAGTCGCCATCGTAGTATGGGCGAATCCCCGAGACCTCGACCGGTCCGAGCACCCCGACTCCGAACGCCTCCACCCTTGAGGTGCCGGCTCCTTCGGGATCCTCGAATCGCAGGCGATCGAATCCTCCTGACAGTGCCACAGCTACCAGGACCGCCACGCCGACAAGCCCGACGAAGAGGGCATAGTGCCAAGGCCTTACCTGAAGAGTCCCACCACCTCCCACCGGGCCCTGGGAAACTGAAGACGGCTCGCGCTCGTGCTTCGACGGTGCCCGTAAGTCGGCCGGGGCGGGAGCAACCGGCCCTGCGTCGAGCCCCACCCGACTCGCCGCTGACGGCGGCACCGAGATCGCTGTGGTCTCATCGGGGTCCGGAGGATCCGGTCGCTGGGACGCACCGCAAAGCGGGCACGAATCCGCAGCCACATCCACAGCGGCACCACATTGCGGGCAGACGAAATCAAGCATACATCGCTATTCTGCCCTTTCTGACGGCTGCCGTCCGAAACCTGTCCCGGATCGCGGACGGACGGACGCAGCCTCGGGCGATTCCCGAACCGATGGGACCAGCAGCCGCTAGCGGCGACTGCACGAGGGCGGCTGTCGAGGCCGCGCTGGTAAGATGGAAGTCCGGCTCGATCCGAGGTGCCTTTATGCAATCGGCGGGAACAGACTTGGCCGACCCGGCTACTATTTCCAAATACGAGCCCGTGATCGGCCTTGAGGTACACATCCAACTCAAGACCAAGACCAAGATCTTCTCCCATTCGCCTCACACCTTCGGACGTTCGCCCAACTCCCAGACGGACCCGGTGGTGCTTGGACTTCCAGGTGCGCTGCCTGTTCTGAACGAGGAAGCGGTTTGGCTAGCCGTTCGCGCATCCCTGGCGATTAACTGCCGGATTAATTCCTACTCCCGATTCGCAAGGAAGAACTACTTCTATCCCGACCTTCCCAAGGGGTACCAGATTTCCCAGTACGACCAGCCGTTGGCGGAGCATGGATGGCTGAATATCCAATGGGACAGCGGGAGCAGGCGAGTTGGCATCACGCGGCTGCATATGGAGGAGGATGCGGGGAAGACCATGCATGAGGGCTACCGTGATTCGGCGCGCTACAGTTACGTGGATCTGAACCGGGCAGGCGCTCCGCTATGTGAAATCGTGAGCGAACCCGACATGCGCAGCGCGGACGAGGCCGTTGCCTATCTAAACGAACTGAAGCAAGTCATCCAGTTTTCGGGGGCATCGGACTGTGACATGGAGAAAGGGCAGCTTCGCTGCGACGCCAATATCTCCGTTCGTCCCCTGCGGGCGACCGCCTTCGGGACGCGGTGCGAGATCAAGAACCTGAACTCGTTCCGATTCGTCAAGCAGGCGATCCAGTACGAGATCGCCAGGCAGGCTGCAGTAGTCGAATCGGGCGGCACCGTCTATCAGGAGTCGCGACTCTTCGACACGGCCACCGGCAGGACGTCCAGCATGCGGGGCAAGGAAGATTCTCACGATTACAGGTATTTCCCGGAGCCCGACCTACCGCCCCTGATCATCTCGGAAGAGCGAATCCGGGCCATAGGGGAGGAGATGCCAGAACTGCCGCCGGCCATCCGCGCACGGCTGGTTGAGCAGTACGGTCTATCGGACTACGACGCACGCGTCCTGACCCCGACCGCAGCGATGTCTCAGTTCTTCGAGCAGACGGTCCGTGCCTGCGGCAACCCCCGATCTGCTGCCAACTGGGTTCAGGGAGAACTGATGGGCGCGCTGAACGCCTCGGGCACGGCCATCGAGCAGTCGCCGGTGAGCGCCGAACGGCTGGGCGCACTGATCACCCTGGTCGACCAGGGCACTCTTTCCGGCAAGCTCGCGAAGGAAGTCTTTGCGAAGATGTTTGCCAGCTCCAGATCGGCCGAAGAGATCATTGAAGCGGAAGGTCTGCGGCAAATCAGCGATATCGGTGAGCTCGATGGGATCGTCACCAGGATTCTCGAGTCCTCTCCCAAGCAGGTCGCCCAGTACCGGGGTGGAAAGAAGGGTGTCATCGGATATTTCGTCGGGCAGGTCATGAAAGCTACCAGAGGCCAAGCCAACCCAAAGCTGGTGAACGAGATGCTACGGAACGCACTCGACGACTAGCGGCCGGGACGGAGAATCTCGCCATCATCCGCGGCCCGTTCCCGATTCCACACACAATCTGCCGGCTTCAAGATCAACGTGCAGCACCGTCCTCCACGGGGACTCGGGCGATGATCCCTGATTTCGTCCTTGGTCGCTGCCGGATGACTGTAACGAACAGCGCACAGGGCAGCTGACGCTTTCGACAGGATCTCCCGCCCGGCGCATGGTCGGGCTGTTCGCCAGTCGTGATCAATCGATGCCATGTATTGCTTCGTGGCGACGTTGTGCGATGGGTCGAAGCGCGGAGTTACGGATGATCGCCCCAGACGCCTGAGTGTCGACTGCGCCGTTCGCTGTCGAGAAGTACGCGGTCCGTGACGACACTCGTCAACGCATCCAGTGCCTCGCCGGAAGGATGCGGTTCTCCGGGGCAATGCATGGGCGTGCGAAGATAAGATCGTAGGCAACCATGAGACTTTCCCGTTCCGTGTACCCTGCGGCACTTCTGGCGGTCGCTTCCCTCGCGGGCGATGTCGCGATCATCGAGGAAATCATCGTCAAGGTCAACGGGGACATCATCCTGCGCTCCGAGTACGAACGAACTCTGGAGCAGAGCACTCGGGAGATTCTTGCCGACCCCGGGCTGTCGGACACCGACCGTGAACTGCAACTGGCGGAGCGGGAGAGAGTGGTCCTTCGAGACATGATCGATCAGCGCTTGCTGGTCCAGAAGGGACAGGAACTGGGCATCAACGTCGACGCACAGGTACTTCGTCAGCGCGACGAGATCATGCGGCGGAACGAGATCGAGACGACCGAGGCATTCGAGGCTTGGGTCCTGGAGCGCACTGGAGAGCCTGCCGAGGACCTGATGGACCGGATGCGGGAGAACTTCCTGTCACAGTCCGTTCTGGGGCAGGAGGTGTCCCGCAGGGTGGTCGTCACTCGCGAGGAGATCGAGCAGTACTACGAAGGCCACAAGAGCGAATACGTTCGCTCCGAAGGCGTACGGCTGAGCCAGATCCTCTTCATGGTCGAAGGTGACGACGAAACTCGCCGCAAGGAGGCCGAAGACGTTCTTGAACGTGTTCGGCGTGGGGAACCGTTTATGGAAATGGCGAGGCGTTTCTCCGACGACGAGGCTACGAAGGAGCTCGGAGGGGACATTGGCATCTATCGCCGGGGCATGTTGCGCGCCGAGATCGAGGAGGCCGTGTTCGGACAACGGCAAGGCTACATCACCGACTTGATAAACGTTCCGAACGGCTTGTTGATTCTACGGGTGGACCAGACTTTCCGCGAAGGTTTGGCGGAACTTGAAGAGGTTCAGGAGGAGATTCGGGCAACCCTCAGCGGGCCACGGTTCGAACCGGAGATCCGCAAGTACCTGGGTGAGCTCCGAGGAGAGTCCTATATCGAGATCAGGCCAGGCTATGCCGACGCCGGAGCGATTGAGGGCATAAACACCGCGTGGAGCGACCCATCGCGGCTTGCACCACTGACCACCACCCGGGAAGAGGTGATCAAGGAGCGGCCGCGGAAGCGGGTACTGTGGATGATCCCTCTTCCGCGTCAGAAGGTGGACCTGGAGAACGAGCCGGAGGGGGAGCAAACGCCTGCCAACAACGAGACCTCCACAGGAGGCGCAGCGTCATGACCGAGACGAGATCCATCAGCGATCTCAAGCATCTCGACCCGAACGACCGTTTCGAAGGAGCATTCTTCGTGCAGTCGAAGAATGCTCGTAACTGCCCAAATACCTTGGCTCCCTGACAACGATCAGCGGGGGGACCGGCACTTCACTCTTGACGGAGCAGCCGTAGCAGGGGGTGTTTTCGGAACTCCAGGCCGTGGGGAGCTAGTCGCAGCGTTCGGGACGCACCGGAGCCGAGGCCGCTCCCTGCAGGGGGAGTGCACCGAGAGCGCGGCCCGTCGGGAGCACCTCGAGGGCGAGAGCGTCTGGTGGCAGGCCGAGCAGAAGCTGCCGGTTGCACCAGACAAGGCGTCCCACAAGGAGACGGGATCCTTGTCGGCTCGGCGGAGCAACCCCCATGCGCCAGTCGTATCGCTACTGGAATCTCCCGGCACGGCTCCGGTCCGCACGGGGCACGGACTGCGGGCTTCGGCCGACGCCATGGCCCCTCCGCCCAAGCCTCACCCCTTCACCCCCTGCCCCAGGACTCCGGCACCATGCCGCCGTCTGCGGGTGGTCGCCCTCTCGCCCGGAAACCGGCCTGACAGAACCGTCGAGCGAGCGTGGCGGGCCGGTGCAGGTTGGAGCATGTCCAGGAGTACGGAATGCCGGAGCCGGTCGACGACAGGACCCGGACCGGCTGGCGGCGCTGCGAGCGCTGCGGCGGTTTGATCGTGCCCCTCAGGCAAGGCTCCACCCGGGAAGGCCCTCGGACCCCAGTCCTGCTCTCGACAAGGAGGCGGCTCCTTTGGTAAACCTAGCCAAGGTGCGCCTTTTCGCGAACCCGCAGGTCTCCAGCAAGGAGCCGACCGCTGCCTACCGGCTGGAGGCGATCCGGCCGACGGTTCCGGCTGCGAGCCTCCGTCCACTCTCGCGGCCACCGGCGTAACCTGCATCTGTCCAGAGACCCCCATGCCCCCGCTCGCGAAGCCTCACGACTCCTTGTTCCGTCTGCTCGTCGCCGACCCCGGACGCGCTGCCGTGCTGCTCACCGACTACCTGCCGCCCGAGGTCACCGAACGGCTCGACCCCGACTATCCGCCCGAGCACATCGAGGGCACCGCCATTGACGGCGAAGGCCGGGCCACCCAGGCCGATGCCATCTTCCGCGTGCGGCTGAAGGACGGCGACTCCGCCCGGATCTACGTGCTCCTCGAGCACAAGTCGCAGCCCGATGCCCGCACCCCCCTGCAACTGTGGCGCTACATCCTGCGGCTCTGGATCGCGGACATCGAGAGCGGGGAGCGGCCGCCCGGGCGGCTGTCGCTGATCATCCCCATGGTCTTCTTCCACGGCTCCGGCCCCTGGAACGTGCCCCTCTCGATCACGGCGATGATCGACTCCCCGGCGGGGCTCGAGCACCTCGCCCGCAACCTCGGGGCGTACATCCTCCACCGCCTGCCCGACAGAGCCCCGGACAAACTCTCGAGCCGGGCGGACGTGGCCGGCGTGCTGCTCGCGCTGGTCCGCAGGGGCGACGACAAGATCTCCGATGCGGAGGCCGACATGATGGTGGCGGCGATTGGGGTTGGAAATAGCGAATTGGGACGGTACATGCTCATGTACCTCACGGGGCAGTTGCGCCTGTCGCTGGAGCGCCTGGAGGCTGCGCTGAGGCGGGCAGGCTATGATAAGGAAACCGTGGAGCCACTGAAGGGAACTGCAGCCCAAGCCTGGTTTGAAGAGGGCGAAGCCAAAGGTGAAGCTAGAGGTGAAGCTAGGGGCGAAGCTAGAGGCGAGAAACGGGGAATGGCCGCGGGCAAGGCCGTCGGTATCGCTGAGGGCATGTCCGAGACACTCGCCCGGCAACTCAAGCGCCGCTTCGGCCCCCTGCCTGACGGAATCCAGGCTCACATCGCTGCCGCCAACCTCGATCAGCTCTACCGCTGGCTGGACGCCGTCCTGGATGCCCCAACCCTCGACGCGGTCTTCGGCGGGGCCTCGGAGCACCGATAGCCCGATTTCGCGCCGTCCTGCGAAACCGGATGCACGTGCTCCCCCACTCGGACTTCAACGCTTTCGCCGGAGCCACCCCTCTGCGGCATTCACTGTCTGCTTCTCCTAAGAAAGTACTTGGGCAGTTACGTGCAGTCGAAGAATGTTCGTAACTGCCCAAGTACCTTGGCTCCCGGACAACGCTCAGCAGAGGGACCGGCACTTCGCTCTTGACTGAGCAGCCGCAGCATGGAGTTCTGGTTGCACAAGGAAGCGCAACAGCGGGCGGAGGGGCCTAAGGTGCTGATTAGCCTATCCTAGAGGATGCCGGCTGCACCAGGAAGTGCAACCGCACGACGAGATCATGCTGTCAGTCTACGCGCAGCTTGCCTCCTGATGAAGGCCGCCGTCAGGTTCATGCAGCGGAATGCGGGTGGAGGATGTACCGTCAACCTCCTGCGCCTGGCGTCCCACGGAGGGATGCCGAGCCGAGTCCGGTATCGGGCATGCAAGGGGGGGGTTGGCGGCATTCACGAGGAACGTGGCCCACTCCCATCGCCATCATTGGATTCAGGTGAACGCCCTCAACATTGGCTGGAAGGCGACACCCACCGAACACCGAGTACAGACTCGAGAGAACCAGTCTGGAGACTGGCTGGAAGCCAGAGACGAGGTTTGCCACTCGGTAGGATCCACAGCCCAAGGACGTGGAAGGTCTTCCAGCCCATGTCCCCAGCGACGAATCTTGCATTATTATTCGGGCTATGGTCGACCTGATGCGGCGTGTTCTGGGAACCTCCATTCACGAGCAAGCCTGCATGGTCCCAATCCACCCGCAGCGCGGAGCGGATTCTGGGGGCCATACGGCTCTCAGCGAACGGCATCGGCCGCCAGGGCCATCGAGACCACTCCAAGCAATCGCAACGCCCCCATCACCCTGTCGGGCTGGTGAGAACGGGCAAGCCAGTGCGGGCGGTCCGCCAAGCCCCGTCAATGGCATCCCTGCTTGCTGCGAGATGCAGTCGGCGCTGAGGCTCGATTGCAGGGACGCTCGCGACTGTACCTGGATCGTTCGTGGTATCCTCAAATTTAGGATTCCGTCCGTCCGCAACGGTTGCGAGAGACCGTTCGTAGAATGGCCTGAGTCTGGGCGCGTAGCTCAATTGGTAGAGCAAGTGACTCTTAATCACTAGGTTCGGGGTTCGAGTCCCTGCGCGCTCACCAACTCACACATTGCCTTGTACGGTGTCGCTGGCCAAGGGAGGGGAGCGACTCTGAGTATGTGCGATTCGCAATCCGTCTCTTCGGGGTGCCTATTGCACCTCGAAATCCAACGCCGCAGGCGTGCGATTCTGCGAACTCGAACACGCAAGGCAGAGGGCAACCTGCCAAAGCGAGATCTTGACCTCGAGGGAGTCCAGGATACGGCACTACCATCGGGATCACGGTGGACCTGGCATCCAGAGACGCAGCGGACTGAGCGGAACGTCGGAGGCATGGCCGTTTCTCCCCTACGAATGGCCAATCTGGACCTTAGACCCCTCCGCCCGCCGTGGCATTGCAACTGGTGCCCGTACTGAAGTTTCCGCCCCCAACCGGGAATGGGTCTGGCCTGGCGCGTCTGGGGCTCGCTAGACGGTCTCGAAGTGGCCGAAAGCGAACATGTCGGGAGGTTGGAATGGAGCGGAATCCAGATCGCGGATATAGGCCTCGGACAACTCCACCATCCGAAGGTTCTCCACCGTTCTGAAACCGACGCTCGATAGGCGTTGGCTGATCTCGCTCATCGAGTACGCACTACGCAGAGGCTCGCCGCGCCGTTCGACGAAGGAGTACATCTTTCTTCGCAGGGTCTGCGTATCCGGATCGGAACATCGCGGGTCCAGCAAGTAGTCCACCACGACTTGCGCTCTTGCCCGCATGTTCTTGCCGAGATCGCCTAGCGTGAGCACCAGATCGTCCTTGGTCAGGTAATAGGAAACTCCCAAGAGGGAGACGAACGCGGGCTCCGAAAAGTCGAAAGGGGTACGGGCGAGTGCGTCGGATGCCGAAACCCTGGACAGGTCGGCAGCAACGAAGTGATGGTTGGCCATCACTTCCAAACCGGCTCGATGCACGCGTCGCAGTTTCCTGGCCTGCGTTACTGGGTGGTCGACCTCGAACAGCTGAATGCGTTGCATCAAGTCGGATCGGCGAAATCCGAATGAGTCCATGCCTGCACCAAGAATGACATACTGGCGTGTGCCCTGGCTGACCCACTCAGCCAGACGCTCCTCGGCATAGCGTGCCCGCATCAGAACACACATGCTGGCCGGCATGATCGGGTTCAGGGCGACTGCGAAAATGAAACGGCTCAGTGGCCGAAAGACCTGGACAGCGTTCAGGATTCTTCCGGAAAAAGCCCGAGCATAGGGATCCTTGAACACCGGGAGTGTGTTGTTGAAGTGCCAGTCTCGGGCTGCCGCTACCCAGTCGGCGGTAGAGACTCTATACCTCGGGAGGGACATGTCCGGCGAATCCGTCTGGATGATCGTATCAGACCCTTGGTCGCGACAGCCAATCAGGATGGACGATCACTGTCGGGTAGTTCCGTGCAGGACCTGAAGCCGGAGGCAAATGGGTCCATCCTGAGGTCGGAAAGGTCTCGCCTTGTTGAACGGCCGAAAGTTGCCGGTACGGGCGAATTGTCAGCAACGTCCGTCCAGACGATTCCGGCGGAGAGGCGGGTTTGCAACACCACAGGTGACCACTGCGATCTTGGATCGGTTGACTGCGGTCACGGGGGCCTGGCGGTCCGTACCCGGTCGCCACGGCCTCGGTCGGCGCACCTGATTGGAGGCAGACACGGGGAGCGCTACAAGGGGCTGATGGAGATGGGCGTGGCCACACAGTGAAATCACACAGGCTTTCCCCAGGCCTCTGGTGGTGGGACCCGTGCAACGCAGCTGTCGAGCCGCGTTCCGGCCGCCTCGTGAAGTGAGAGGGCGACAGTTGCCTCTTCGCTGTCGAGTGGCAATCTACGGTCCGCGCGTCTGCCGCCAGTGCTCCTCGCGCAGACGGCCACCGGCCTCGACCCCACGCCTTGGGCCCCCACGGCCCGTCTCGACGACCGTAGCGAACAGCCACGAAGAAGACCCGTTCACCATGCAACCCGGTGCACGCCACCCCGATTTGCCGCTTCTGTCAAGGCCGTGAACGGGCGGCTCCCCTCAGTAACGGCCCCCTCGGCGGTGCCAACGTCGTAGAGCCAAGCTACCTCTGTGCCGGTCCGGCACCTACCCATCCCCAAACCGGGCCCGCTGGCGGCCAGTTGCGGACCGTTGGCAGGCCATGTATCCTATGGAACGTTTCTACGGCTCGACCGGGGCGAATGCCAGAGGCTTCGGTCCGGGCCCCTGAACAGGAGGAATACATGGCATCGAATCGAGGAGTCGCCTATATCAAGCCCGGCGTGGTGGAAGTCCAGCCAATCGACTTTCCCAAGCTGGCTCTAGGGGATCGGAAGTGCGAACACGGTGTGATCCTGCGGGTGGTCTCCACCAATATCTGCGGAAGCGACCAGCATATGGTGCGCGGGCGAACCACGGCGCCCGAGGGCTTGGTGCTTGGCCACGAAATCACGGGAGAGGTGATTGAGGCCGGACGGGATGTCGAGTTCATCGGAGTAGGCGATTTGGTCTCCGTGCCCTTCAATATCGCCTGTGGACGCTGCCGGAACTGTAAGGAGCGGAAAACCGGAATCTGCCTGGAGGTTAACCCCGCCCGGCCCGGAGCGGCCTACGGCTACGTGGACATGGGCGGATGGGTCGGTGGACAGGCCGAGTACGTCATGGTTCCTTACGCGGACTTCAATCTCCTCAAGTTCCCGGACCGAGATCGGGCGATGGCCAAAATCAAGGACCTGACGCTCCTCTCGGACATTTTCCCCACCGGCTACCACGGGGCCGTCACTGCCGGAGTCGGTCCGGGAACGATCGCCTACGTCGCCGGCGCGGGGCCAGTCGGTCTCGCCTGCGCACACGCCTGCCAGTTGCTCGGGGCTGCCTGCGTGATCGTCGGTGACATGATCGATGAACGACTGGAACAGGCCCGGAGCTTCGGCTGCGAGACAGTTGACTTGCGGCAAGCCGCGACGCTGGGCGACCAGATCGAACAGATCGTGGGTGTCCCGGAGGTTGACTGCGGGGTGGATTGCGTCGGATTCGAAGCCAGGGGTCACGGCAGGGACGCAGTCGTGGAGCGCCCAGCCACCGTGCTCAACGCGCTGATGGAGGTGACCCGCGCCGGGGGAGGCATCGGCATTCCCGGCCTGTACGTGACCGGTGATCCCGGCGGCATCGACGAGAACGCCAGGGTCGGCAACCTTGGCATCCGCATTGGTCTCGGATGGGCGAAGTCACACCACTTCATGACAGGCCAGTGCCCGGTCATGACGTACCATCGGCAACTGATGCAGGCGATCCTGTACGAGAAGGCTGCTCCGGCCAGAGCCTGCAACGTGACCGTGATCTCTCTTGATTCCGCACCGGAAGGCTATCGGGACTTCGACAAGGGGGCTGCCCGCAAGTACGTTATCGATCCTCACGCGATGATCGCGGCCTGAGCGGCTGTCGACTTCGAGACTCCCCTGCCCAAGAGGGTCGCTGCAGCGCCTATACTGTGAAGGATCATGCGACATCGAACCTCTAGGCGTCACCTTCTGCAGTCCGGCATGGTGGCCGCCACATGTTTGGCACCCACCATGCCCCAGCCGGCAGCCGCCGCAACTCCCGCTGGAAAGCGAATTCGCCTGGGCGTATCGACATACTCCTACTGGCACTTCACCAGTGAGAAGTATCCGATCGAGAACGTGATCGATCATGCGGCCGTCCTCGGATTCGATGGCGTCGAGATTCTGCACCGCCAGATGCAGGACGAATCGACCGCCTACATGAACGGCCTCAAGCGCCGAGCCTGGGAGGCCGGGCTCGATCTGATCATGCTCTCAATCCACCAGGATTTCGTGGACCCCAGTCCCGGGAAGCGCAAGGAAGCGATCGACCACACCAAGCACTGCATCGATCTGGCGCACCAGATGGGGATTCCCGCGATCCGGCTGAATACCGGCCGCTGGGGAACGATTCGCTCTTTCGACGACCTGATGGCCGCGAACGGCCAGGAGCCGGCAATTGAGGGGTATACGGATGATGACGCAATAGGCTGGTGCGTGGATTCGATCGGGAAGTGCCTGCCGCACGCTGCCGAGGCGGGTGTCGTCATGGCCCTGGAGAACCACTGGGGCCTTTCGACCAGAGTCGATACGCTGCTCCGAATCTATCGTGAAGTGAACCATCCCTGGCTGGGCATCAACATGGATACGGGCAACTACGTGGGGGACCCGTACCCGCAAATCGAGCGGCTCGCTCCCCACGCCTCCATCATCCAGGCCAAGACCTATCCCGGTGGCGGAGTCTGGTACACGCTGGATCTGGACTACGACCGGATCGCACGGATCGTCAAGGATGCCGGCTTCAACGGCTACGTTTCGCTGGAGATGGAAGGCAACGCCCCTGCCGAAGAGGCCGTCGCCGAAAGCTATCAGACCCTGCGGAGGGCATTCGGATAGGATTTGCCCCGTCAGTCGGGGCCGCGTTTCCCACAGGAGACGGACCATGTCGGCCACGTTTCGATCAGGCACCCCCCGGAGCAACGGCGTCCTCCCCGGGCCGGAGCGCAATGGCACACATGCCAGGCTTCTTCCTCGCTGACATGTGTACAATCCGGCGACTGGGCGTCATCCTCTGGCTGCCACTGATCCTACAGGGGGCGCGAAGCCATGAAACGAATCCGATGGGGTCTGCGGAAGATCTGGCCGAGGGGACACGCCTCTACCGCATCCACTGTGGCGTATGTCACGGAATGGAAGGCAAGACGGGACGCGGTGCCCGGCTCGCCAGGCGCTCGTATGCGGGAGGCAATTCCGATGCGGAGCTGTTCGACTTGATCGAGAACGGCGTCCCCGGCACGGACATGCCCGGGTTGTGGATGGACGAGGACGACATATGGAGGATCCTGCTCTTCGTGCGGACGCTTGCAGCCACCGCAGGCGAAGCTTGCGAGCCCGGAGCGGGTGATCCGGCAGCCGGAAAGGATGTGTTCGAGGGCAAGGGCTCGTGCCTTGCCTGCCACACGGTAGGAATGGCGGGGGGCATCCTGGGGCCGGACATGAGCTACGCGGGCGCAACCTTCTCGGACGACCAGCTGCTGCAGGCGCTCCGGGAGCCGGACGCAGAGGTCGCAGACCGCTATCGAACGGTCCGGATCGTTACATCCGAAGGAGAGGCTGTCGAGGGCGTTCGCATGAACGAGAACGGCTATCACATCTTCGTGATGGATCGCTCGGAGGAGATCCGCTCGTTCAGCAAGCAGGGCTTGCGATCCCTCGAGCAGCCAGCCGAGTCGCTCATGCCAGCCTACGGTGATCTGCTCAACAGCAGCGACGTCGAGCACCTGATCGCCTACCTGTGCACCTTGCGCGGGCCGGGCCGGGAGAACACACCGTGAGACAGCAGTCCACTGTACGGACCCTGACCGGACTCTTGACGGTGTCCTGCCTGCTGGCCGGCGAGGTGACAGTCGACGATCTCGCCCGCGACGAATCGGTGGCGTCTGACTGGCTCAACTACCACGGCGGTTACTCGGGTCAACGGCACAGCATCCTGGACCAGATCGACACATCCAACGTCGGGGCCATCCGCGTCGAGTGGATCTTCCAGGACAAGATCAGTGAGAAATTCGAGGTCACACCGCTCGTCCATGACGGCATCATGTACATATCGGTCCCGCCCGGAGACGTGTACGCATTGGATGCGGCCACCGGCGCTCGCCTCTGGCACTATTCACGGCACCTTCCGGACAAGCTGATTGCGTGTTGCGGACTGGTGAACCGGGGCTTGGCCATTCTCGGCGACCGACTGTTCATGGCCACACTCGACGCTTACTCGATCGCCCTCGACCGCAAGACCGGACGTCTGCTCTGGGAGACGGAGCTCATTGATTACTCGCTCGGGTATTCGGGGACGCTGGCCCCCCTGGTGGTGAAGGACATGGTGATGGTCGGCACGGCAGGCGGCGAGTACGGAATCCGAGGATTCATCGACGCCTTCGATGTGGGAACCGGCGAACGGCGGTGGCGCTTCTATACCGTGCCGGGACCGGGCGAATTCGGGCATGAGACCTGGGCCGGGGACTCCTGGAAATCGGGCGGAGCATCGATCTGGCTGACGCCGACCTACGATCCGGAACTGAACCTCGTGTACTGGGGAGTGGGCAACCCCGGGCCGGACTGGAACGGCGACGTACGGCTCGGTGACAACCTGTTCTCCGATTCGGTCGTGGCGCTGGACGCTGACTCCGGCCAGCGCAAGTGGCATTTCCAGTTCACGCCTCATGACGTGCATGACTGGGACGCCACCCAGGTCATGGTGCTGATCGACAAGGAATACAGGGGCGAACTCCGCAAGCTTCTCGTCTCGGCCAACCGCAACGGCTTTATCTACCTGCTGGATCGCGAGACCGGCGAGTTCCTGCGGGCCACCCCGTTCGTGAAGCAGACGTGGGCGGTCGGCATTTCCGAAGAGGGCCGCCCCATTCGCCGGCCGGGCATGGAGCCGGCCCCCCAAGGCGTGGAGGTGTTCCCGGCGGTTGCAGGTGGAACGAACTGGATGTCTCCGTCCTATAGCCCGGACACAGGCATGCTGTACGTGTCGTGCAGGGAAGGCAGCAGTATGTATTTCAAGGGCGAAACCGAGTATCGACCGGGTACACGCTACTGGGGAAGCATGTTCGTGAACGAGACCACCCTGCACAACTGGTACGGAGCGGTCAGGGCGTTCGATCCGGTGACGGCGGCCCTGAAGTGGGAACACAGACTGTTCCAGCCGGCTTGGGCCGGCCTGCTCTCAACCGCCGGCGGTCTGGTCTTCGCCGGCACCTCAGACGGCTTCTTCAAGGCTCTCGACGCCCGCACAGGCGACGAACTCTGGCGCATCAGCCTCGGCGGGGCCGTCCAGGCAAGCCCCATGACGTTCGAGGTTAACGGACGGCAGATGATAGCTGTCGCAGCAGGAGGCGGTCTCTTCGCATTCGCGCTTCCACCGTCGGAGAGCGAGCAAGACCCGAGACGATAGGGCGACAGCCGAGGCCTGGGTGGGACCTCGTCCCGCGTCAACCCAGGATCACGTCAATGACCAACTCGCGCGGCTCCGGCTGTTTCGAGGAGATCCGGAAAGCGTCCTCCACAAGTTGCCGGGCTTCCTCCAGGTTCGAGTCGTCGTTGTAATAGAGGATGCAGAGGTCGGAATTGCTGAACACCTGCTGCCCGACCTTGGTGTCGAGCACGACCCCGACCGCAGGATCCACGGTCTTGTTCAGCCCGGGACGACCGGCACCCAGCAACACCGCCGCCTTCCCGATATCCTCCGCATTGATGCGGCTGACGAACCCGTCGCGTGGCGACGGCACCGCAAAGGAGCCTTGGGGATTGGGCAACTTCTCGAAGTCTGTCAACACATCCGGGTCGCCGCCCTGGGCCGCGATCACACTCGCCATTAGCCGCAGCGCGGACCCGTCCGCCATCACCGCATTCGCCTTCTCCCGTGCGCCTTCGATCGAGATGGCGGTATCTGCCAAGCAGATCATGCGTGCGGCGAGCTCGACCGCGAGGCCCGCCTGATCAGGCTGCCCCTCGCCACGCAGCGTCTGTGCAACCTCCATGATCTCCAGGGCGTGGCCGACAGTCGACCCGAGGGGCTGCTCCATGTCGGTGAGAAGGACCTGAACCTTGACATCCAGCTTGCGGCCAATCGCGATCACCTGCTGGGCCAGCCGGCGAGCCTCGTTCCGCCCGGAAACCAGCGAGCCGCGACTCACCTTGACGTCGACGATCAGGCCGTTGAGGTCCTCAGCCAGTTTCTTCGACATAGCCGACGCGGCGATCAGTGCCAGCGAGTCGACCGTCGAGGTCTGATCGCGCAGCTCATACAGACGCTTGTCGGCTGGGGCGAGCGAGTTGCTCTGTTCCGCAAAGGCTAGGTTGTACTCTGTCACCAAGTCTGCGAAGTCGTCGACGGCGAGCTCGGTTCGCATGCCCGGAATCGCCTTCAGCTTGTCGAGCGAACCGATGATGTGACCCGTACCGTGCTCGACGATCATCGGGACGGCGACGCCAGCGGCTGCAGCGATCGGAGCCGCAATGAGCGGGGTCTTGTCGCCGACGCCTCCGGTGGAGTGGCAGTCCACGCGCACAGCCTTCACGCCACTCAGATCGAGCTTCTCGCCACACCGGAGCATGGCCGTGGTCAGGAAGGCCGCCTCGTCGTCACTGAACCCGTTGCACACTCCCGCCATCAGGAATGCAGCCATCTGGGCGTCGGGGATTTCGTCTAACGTATAGCCGTTGATTAGCCGTTCGAATTCTTCGAGCGTAATCTCCCCGCCGTATCGCTTAGTTCGAATCAGGTCTACGATGCGATCCATTGCCAACTGCCGGGCTCTTCCACGCCTGCCGAGAATCACTCATGGTCGACCTCGGGGCTGCGGTACACGAGTCCCACACAAGAATTTCACAATAACACAGCCGACCACCGGCATGGCGACGGGACGGTTGGATTGCCCCGACCTGGTTCTCCCAACCGGTGTCTTGGCGACAGGCCGGGTCGGTGGCCTTGGCTATAGGTCCGAGAGACTCGGGACGGGGGTTCGGCCATTGCCTCGCGCCACGTCCGAGAACAGGTCGAGCAGGGCCCGAGTTACCCGACCGTTCGTGGCGACCATCGGCCCCTGGCCGGGTCGATAGCGCCCGCCACGGAGATCGCTGAACTCCCCGCCGGCCTCGGTCACGATCACCAACCCGGCCCCCACATCCCAGGACTGGAGGCCCATCTCCCAGAAGCCCTCGAAGTGCCCCTGGGCCACCGAGCAGAGATCCAGCGCGGCCGAGCCGGTCCGACGTACACCGTGGGTCCGCATCGCGACTTCGTGGAAGTAGTGGAGGTTCGGGTTCGTCTCCCGGATGGCACTCGGGAAACCGGTGGCAAAGAGCCCCTCCTCGAGTGCGGTCACATTCGAGACACGGATCCGACGTGTATTCAGGTACGCTCCAGATCCACGTTCGGCGGTGAAGAGGTCGTCCCTGACGGGGTCGTAGACGACGCCCGCCACACCTTCCCCTCCCGCCCAGACACCGACGCTCACGCAGAATCGAGGCAGACCGTGCGCAAAGTTGGTCGTGCCGTCGAGCGGGTCGACATACCAGACGAAGTCACTGGTGCCGGTGTGCCCACCCCCCTCTTCGGCAACGATGGAATGGGACGGGTACCGGGAGCGAATTCGCTCGACGATCCAGCGCTCCGAGACTCGGTCCGCCAGCGTGACCGTGTCGAATCGCCCCTTGTAGTCGACACTCACCTTGAGGTAATGCTGCATCAGGATCGCCCCCGCACCGCGAGCCAACTCGGCGGCAAAGGGGATGTAGTCTTCGGCTAGGATCGGCACATCACAGGCTAACAGCCCTGCATTGCAGCGGCTTCTCAGGGCCGGACGATCTCCGGCCGCGGCTTGCCGTCTGCCTTGCCCCGCTTCCGTGGAGATACGGGCTTCCGCTGAGCCTCGACATGGTCGCTCGGGGACTGGCCCTGGGGCAACCTAGGCACAGTCGGCAAGTTACCACCGGCGGGAGGGCTCTCCACCGCCCGGATATCCGGATCAGCGTAGTATCCGGAACGGGCCAGGACCTTGGCTCCGGGCCGCTGCACGCGAATCTCGATGTTGCGGAATACCTCCCTGCGCTGCACTCCGTCCAGCTGGGGATAGAAACCGAGATAATACTGGGTCCGGAGATTGACGAGCACTTCGTCGAACGCCTCGTCCAGATTGACGGCCCCGTACTGGACGAACGTCTCGCCACCGGTATTGCCGGCGAGCGTGATCAGTGCATGTTCGCCGCCCCGATTGCGACCGGCATCGCTCCGAATGGGCAGGACGATGAGCGGATAGATGGCCACCTCGGCGTCGTGGGCAGCCTTCATCGCGTCCGCGAAACTCCAGCGGCTGGTCGTATCGCCACCGTCGGTGATGACGATGACGACCCTGCGGCCCTCGCGTCGGGCGAGCTCTCTCGATGCCCAGTGGATCGCGTCGTAGACCGACGTTCCGGATTCGGGCCGAACCCGGCCCAAGGCATCGTTGAGGGCCGTCAGGTCCCGCGTAAAGTGCTGCAGCACCTCAACGCCTGACGAGAACGAGAAAACGGCCACGCTGTCCCCTGACTGGGAACCCGGCCCAAGCAGGCGACCGATGAATCGCCTCGCGGATTCGCGCTCGTAGCGCAACTCGACGGCTGTGCTCAGGCTCGCATCCAGCATGAGCACGACGGACAACGGACGATCGGTACGCCGCTCGAAGACAGCCAGTTCTCGGGGAACCCCTTCCTCGAGGATGTCGAAGTCCCCACGATCTAGATCGCCTATGGGCGTTCCACCGGCATCCTTGACCGTAACCGGCAAGGTAACCAGGCGCACGTCGGTCGTAAACACGATTTCCGGGTCCTGCTGGGCCTGGAGCGACGCCGTGGCGACCAACAGGAATGCGACCAGACAGCCTGTCAGGCCGTTGTGCGAGGCACGGACTCGTCCCACTGGCCCTCTACCCACACCTCGCCGTCCGCGAAGTGCTCTTTCTTCCACACCGGCACCCTGCGCTTGACTTCGTTGATCGCGTCCAGGCTCGCCTCGTAGGCCGCCTGGCGGTGAGCAGCCGCGACCACGATCGAGACGCTCGCCTCGCGAACCTGGAGCCGGCCCACTCGATGCACCAGCGCAATCCTGTGGACCGCATGACGTCGGAGCATGTTCAGGCCGACCTCCTCCAGTTGCCGCACCGCCAGCGGAACATAGCAGTCGTAGTCCAGGCACAGTGTCCGTCGCCCGCCCGAATTGTTCCTGACCACCCCCTGGAAGGTGATCAGGGCGCCATCACCATCGCCCTGCACACGGTCCGCCAAGGCCTTGCTGTCGATCGGCTCACCGGTCACGGCCGCGAACACCCCACTGCTCTCGGCACTCGCCAGCCACCCCGTGCCGCCGCTGACGGGTGGCATGATCGCCACCTCATCGCCATCCTCAATCAAGTCACTCGATCGAGCGAAGCGGAGGTTCCGCGCCATCGCGATACTGGCGGCCATTTCGGCAAGCCTCGCGTCTTGGGACGAGTAGTGGCGGAAAAGGGTTTCGAGCGACGACCCCTCAGGCAGGTCCAGCTCGTCGCTGGATCGGCCAACGAGATCCCTGACTTGCCCGAAGAAGAGCACTCGGACGCGCATGCCCGCACTCATTTTCGCACCTGCCGGTTCGCCCTGCGGCGGCACCGCCCGGACGGGCCGGGGCAAGGCCACAGAACCCGCCCCAGGATGGCCCGATCAGCCGTCCAGACACGTTTCCCACGCCTCAAGATACTTCAGCCCGGTCCCGGTGTTCAGGATCACCAATTCGTCATCGGGAGCCAGAAAACCGTCGCGAAGCAATCGACGGGCTGCGGCCAGGCAGGCCGCCCCTTCCGGCGCCACAAACATTCCTTCCGACGACGCCAGGACTCGTCCCGCTTCGAGCGTCTCCTCATCATCGACCGCCACCGCCGTTCCGCCACTCTCACGCAATACGTTGAGGACGAGGAAATCGCCAAGAGCCTTGGGTACCCGCAACCCGCTCGCAATCGTGGAGGCACCATCCCAGAATTCGGACTCGGATGCCCCGGCTTCCCAGGCGCGGACAATCGGGCTGCAACCGGAAGCCTGGACGGCGATCATCCTGGGGCGGTTCGGACCGATCCAGCCCAGCTCGCCGAGTTCGCTGAAGGCTTTCCACATCCCGATCAGCCCCACACCACCACCGGTCGGGTAGAAGATGGCGTCAGGGAGGCGCCATCCCAGTTGCTCGGCCAGTTCCAGGCCCATCGTCTTCTTTCCCTCAATCCGATACGGTTCCTTCAAAGTGGAGACCTCGAACCAGCCCTCGTGGTCCCGACGCTGGGCCACCATGCGGCCACAATCACTGATCAAGCCGTCCACCAAGGTGATATGCGCGCCCATGCCGCGGCATTCCACGACGTTGGCCCGGGGCACGTCCCGCGGCATGAACAGGTGCGCCTCAAGGCCCGCCCTTGCGGCGTAGGCGGCGAGCGCGCTCGCCGCATTCCCTGCCGACGGAGCGGCCAGCTTCTCAACACCGAGTTCATTGGCCATCGACACCGCCGCAGCCATCCCACGCGCCTTGAATGTCCCGGTCGGGTTGGCGCTCTCGTCCTTGATCCACAGATTGGCCGAGCCGATTCGCTCGCCCACGCGCGGGGTCCTCAACAGGGGGGTCATTCCCTCGCCCAGGGTGACGAGGTTGGCCTCGTCGCGAAGCGGGAGCAGCGGCGCATACCGCCACATGCTGTCGACTCCGCTCTCGATGTCGGTCCGCCGCAGCCCGCGACGCGCACGGTCCAAGTCGTAGCGAACGAGCAACGGTGCACCCGCAGGAGACAGGTTGCGGAGAACTCCAGCCGACACGGTGTCGCCGGTCCGGCTGCACTCCAGGTGGGATACGAACGTCATAATGGTCCAAGAAAGCCAGTATGCACCAAGGCCGGCAACGAAGCGCACTGACTGCACTGCTTCTGGCATCGAGTGTCGGCGCAGCAGAAACAGTCGTCCTGCGCAACGGATTCCACCTGGAAGCCGAGCGACTCGAGAGGGAACCCGATCGTGTGAGGCTATTGCAGTCGACCGGGGGCTGGATCGATGTCCCCGTCGGCGAGGTACTGCGGATCGTTCCAGGTGGCCGCGCACCCGCCCAAGCGGTCGCTTCGAACCCAATCCCCGTAACGAAGCCATCCGAAAGCACCGCTCACGAGATCGACCGGTTGGCCGACCAGGCGGGCCTGCCACGCGCCTTGGTCCGGGCAGTCGTGCGGGCGGAGTCCGGCAACCGTCACGATGCAGTTTCCCCCAAGGGCGCGGTCGGACTGATGCAACTGATGCCGGCGACGGCAGCCGACCTCGGCGTCGACCCGACCAACCCTATCGACAACATCAGGGGAGGCACACTCTACCTCAGGCAGATGCTCGACCGGTACAAAGGGAACCAGGACCAGTTGGCAAAGGCTCTGGCCGCATACAACGCGGGACCTGGGCGGGTAGACGAATACGGCGGGCTGCCCCCTTACCCCGAAACGATTGCGTATGTTGCCAGGGTCGTGCGAGACTTCCTATCGTCCGAGAGAGCGGAAGAGGAGGGCGGTGCCGGAGAACCGACACCACACCAGCCTTAGCCAAGCCTTCAGGGAGCCCTTCCACACTGGCCGCCTCTTCGCGAACTCCGACAGGCGATCGGGAGGGGCGTTGCCAAGCGCCTTGAGTGCCGCGCGAGAACAAGCCCTCGGATTAGCCTGCCGTCCGGTCGCATTGCGTTGCTCAGCCACGCATATGGCGCGGGTTCAGCCTGTCGCGGCGGCGTTCTATCCTGGCCTAGACGCCGACGCGAGCACTCGACAGGATCCGGGCCAGGTCGGCCTTCCCGTCGGTCGAGGGGGATCTAGATCGAAACGCCGTCGGGCGATATCTCTTGGGCAACCGATACCGGGTGGAAGGAGCCAGCCGTCCCACACGTAGCTCAACGAGGATTTCTTGGGCCGTCAAGACCCCTTTTTCGCGCGGAAAGATGTGATGTTGCTCTTGAGCGGTTCCGCCAAGCGACGGTAGGCGCAGTCACCGCAGTTGTGCAGGTGGAATCACGCGGACACCTACGCGGGTGCCTCCAAGGGCCCTTGCTCGAACCGGGCGCTTGGCCACGGCGACTCCAGAGCATTTTGGCGAGGAACGTGCGAGACGGGGATCCGCGCGGGTCGGCACATGCGATTCCGGCGGACAAGTGCGGGGGAGCCAAGAATCGGTGGAGCCAGGCGGCCCTGGAGAGGTTGGCCGCAACGACCCGGATGACTCACGTACACGACGGTGCCTGCGGTTACGCCGCCCGTGCGAAGCCATACGCAGGGGGGATGTGCTTACGACTCGGATTTGACACGCGCAAGTTACCAGCCTGTGGCGTGCGCCGCTGCGGCGCTGGCACGGCGGGACCTTATACTCGGTATCTGGTGGCAGGAGGCTCGAATGAAACTTCAGACCAAGCTCGTTCACGCCGCTGACCGGCAGAAGCTTGGCACCTACATCCCGGTATCGACACCTGTGTATGCGTCTTCGAGCTTCTTCTACGACACAGTCGAGGAGCTTGCAGCCGTCTTCGCCGAAGCGCAACCCGGCGAGACCTACTCCCGCATGGGCAATCCAAGCGCAAGTGCGCTGGAACAACAGGTCGCCGTTCTGGAGGAGACGGATGGGGCCTTCGCAACAGCCTCGGGAATGACGGCCGTGTACCTCGCCGTCATGGCGGGCCTGCTGGATCGCCGGCAGTCGATTGTCGCTGCGAACGTGCTGTACGGCGGAAGTCTCGAATTGCTGAAGACCGTGCTTCCCGAGTGTGGAATCGAGGTGCGATTCTGCGACTTCTGTGACCTGGACGCCCTGGAACGGGTGGTTGAGGAAACGCGACCGGCATTGCTGCTCACCGAGACCGTCAGCAATCCCTGCCTGCGCGTGGCCGATCTAGACAGGGTCAGCGGAATCGCGAAGGCCTCGGATGCCCTGCTGCTCGTCGACAACACCTTCACGCCGCTTCTGGTCAAGCCGTTCGAGCACGGTGCGGACATGGTCATTCACAGTGCAACGAAGTACCTCGGTGGCCACGGCGACGTGTTGGCAGGCCTGGTGGCCGCTCCGGCCAGGCACCACGAGGCCCTTCGCCAGATTCACCGGTGCCTCGGGGGTAATCTGGGACCGTTCGATGCATTCCTGGTTATGCGCGGGATCAAGACGCTTCCCGTCCGCATGCGGCACCACTGTTCGAACGCCCGGCGGGTGTTCAAAGCGCTGAAAGGCCATCCCGCCTTGGTGCAGCTTCTCTATCCCGGGGACCCGGACCATCCGGATGCAGAGGCCGTCAAGAGACTGATGCCGTCAGGCCAGGCCGGTGCCGCCATCGGCGTCGATGTTCTAGGGGGACAGGACGCAGCACTCGATTTTTCCGATCGTCTGCAGCTCATTGCAACCTCGGCAAGCATTGGCGACCTCACCACGCTCGCCATTCATCCGGCGAGCACCACCCATAGGCTGATATCGCCGGAGGCACGGGCTGATATCGGCATCACGGACGGGCTCGTTCGCCTGTCGATCGGGGCAGAGCACATCGACGACATCCTCGCGGACCTGGTCCGGGCGCTGGAGATGGCATGAAACGGCAAACCATTGCGATTCATGCGTGCCTGGACCATGGAGACGGCAAGGCGTTCGTGCCCTCGGCTCCTCCGATCGAGACGGCCGCGAGTTTTCACTTTCGGCGAGCACGGGATCTCGGGGCTGTCGCGGACGGCGACCTGGACGGCTTCGTCTACCAGCGCTACGGAAACCCTACTGGGGCTGCCCTGCAAAGACAGATGGCGGCACTCGAAGACGGCGCATCGGCACTGGCATGCAGTTCGGGAATGGCCGCTGTTCACATCGCATTGCTGGCCGCGCTGAGAGACCGGCCAAAGACTGTCCTGACGGGCAACGTGATGTTCGGCCAAACATTCCAGCTCCTGCGATTGATGGAGCAGCAGGGCGTTCTGACGAGCTTTGCCAACCCCTGTGATCTCGCAGCATTTGAAAGCAAGATCGACAAGAACGATATCGGCTGCATCCTGGTCGAGACGATCTCGAACCCGGTCCTGCGAGTGACACCAATGAACGAGCTCTGCGAAATGGCGCGAAGTCGGAATATCCCGGTCGTCGTAGACGCCACGTTCTCGACGCCCGCACTGAGCCGGCCACTCAGCCAGGGTGCCGACTACGTGATCCACAGCGCCACGAAATATCTCGCAGGCCACGCAGACGTACTCGGTGGCATCGTTGTCTGCAACGAGCCGGATGCCGAGTACCTGCAGGAACTTGGTCGCCACCTCGGCGCCATCCTCGGTCCTTTCGAGTGCTTCCTGACGGCTCGCGGGGTCAAGACGCTACCGATGCGCATGGAAGAGCACTGCCGGAATGCCCTGCACGTCGCTCGCGAGCTTGAGCGCCATCCTCGCGTCGCGGACGTCCTGTACCCGGGCCTTGCGAGTCATCCGGACAGGAAAATCGCCGAGCGGATTTTCGACTGCAATTCCGAAGGTTCACCGATGTACGGAGGCATTGTAAGCTTCGAGGTGCGCGAGGCCGGGCAGAACGAGACCTTTCGGTTCATGAACGCCCTGCGCGTCGTTGTCCGCACCCTGAGCCTGGGAGACGTGCACTCGCTGATCACCCATCCGGCGACGACAACCCACAAGAATCTGGGCGTCAAACGCCGGCAAGAATTGGGGATCCGGGACAATCTGGTGCGGCTTTCGGTCGGCATTGAAGACGCCTTCGATATTATGGGGGACATCGCTCAAGCCCTTGAGTCGGCCTAATCGCGGTTCGGGCCCACCAGGCCAGTTCCGCTCATATGATGGCGGCAGTCGACACTTGGAACCGACTCTGTGTTGAGGACGTCTCCCAGATGAGCAGCAGGCTTGGAATTGCTGCAAAGCGATCCTCATCACGGTTCCCGCGGACCTGGGGCGGACTGCTCGTGGGCGACTCCCTGCCGGTGACTTGAGCGTTCCTTGGTCATGTCCGCTGCGGCCACCTTACCAACGGCCCGGTCCAGGACGCGCTGCATTGCTACTCGCCGACTACCTGCCGCCCGAGGTCACCGAACGGCTCGGTCCCGACCATCCGCCCGAGCACATCGAGGGCACCGCCATCGACGGCGAGGGCCGGCCCCCCCCAGGCCGATGCTATCTTCCGCGTGCGGATGAAGGACGGCACCTCCGCCCGGATCTACGTTCTCCTCGATTACAAGGCGCAGGCCGATGCCCGCCCCCCTGCAGCTGATGCGCTCATCCTGCAGCTCTGGATGGCAGAAAGCGAGAGCGGGGAGCGGCCCCTCGGTCGGCTGTCGCTGATCATCCCCATGGTCTTCTTCCACAGCCGCGGGCCCTGGAGCGTGCCCCGCTCGATCACGGAGATGATCAAGGCCCCCGCAGGGCTCGGCCATCTCGCCCGCAACCTCGGGGACTACATCCTCCACGACGTCTCCAACCGGGCCCCGGAAGACCTCTCCAGACGGGCGGACGCGGGCCGCGGGCTGCTCGCGCTGGCCAAGGCGTTCGTCGAATAGATCACCGACGCGGAAGCGGCGAGCATTGAGGATAGCGAGTCGGGGCTTTGCCTGCTAATGTACATCACAGAGCAGGAGAGCCTGTCGCGGGAGCGCATGGAAGCCGCGCTGAGGCGGGTAGGCAAGGATCGGAAAGAAGTGGAGGCACTGATGGGAACTGCAGCCCAGCCTGGTTTGAACGAGGCGAAGCACGGGGAATGGCCGTCGGTATCGCTGAGGGAATGACCGGAGGCAAGTCCGAGACACTCGCTCAGCAGATCAAGCACCGCTTTGGCCCCCTGCCTGACGAGATCCAGGCGTACATAGCCAATGCCAGCTTCGAGCAGTTCGACGGGTGGCTTGACGCCGTGCTCGATGCGCCCACGCTCGACGCGGTCTTCGGTTCGACATCGCAACGCTGACCGCTGCGTTTCGCGCCGTCTCGCGCAACCGGACGGGCGCATCCGCCAGCCGAGTCTGCGGCACTGTGTGCAGGGAGCCCTCAATCAGCGCCAGCGCCCGTTCAGGCTCGCCCATTCATCTTCACCGCGCGACAGAGGTGATCGAGATGGCAAGAACAGTGTTTTCGTCCAGGAGCATTGCAGACGGCTGTGTGGCAAACCAAGACACGACCGAAGCCTGGGTGGCAAACTGAGCACCTTGTGCGGATGGTGTTTGAGCCGGTCGGCTTCATCCCGGAGCGGCTGAGGGGTGGGGCGGAGGTTCCCGGAAATGGCACTGGAGTTCTCAGCAGACAGTGGACTTGCGCTGTTTGAACTAAACCTCGGCGGTGCGCACCGCGACCCCTTCTCCGTGCCAGAGGTGGATCTCACGCCGCTCATCGCTTGGCAGCGTACGGCAGGCCTCAGGCGTGGCGATTGCTCCCATGGAATAGACCTGCCCAGACCCCATGGCTGGCAGGCCACTGCAGCGACAATCCACGACACCACCGGGACTAGCGGTGCTTGGAGTGCGTGCAACCGGGAAACCGGTCCACGGCAGTGTTGCCGCGATAGCCGAGTTCCTCATGTATGCCGACCTGCGAGGTGTAGTACCCATCAATGGTCACGCGCTTCATCGACACGAAGAACTGATCGGTGACAGTTCGGGGACCTGCCTCGTTCCGGGCCATCTCAGCCACAATGTCATCTTGCTGTCTGGCATCACAGTCCACGAAACTGAGCCCGAATCGAGCACTCGCCAGTTTCGACACGGCTTCCAGCCCGACTAGCCAAGCCTGTTGATCCTGGCTTGGTCCGTCAGCGACGAGAACGTCGATGTATCTCGCGACCAGTGCGGCCCGTGCTCCGGGCGAGTGGTCGTCACCGGGGAGGATTGCCTCCGCCAAGGCATCCAGCAACGCGAGCTGGTCAGCCGAAAAGAACTCTGGCCGGTAGCCGTCCTTTGTGCAAGCAAGTTGCACCAGGCCAGCAGCACCCGGCAACACGCCGGCGGCGGCAAGCTTCAGGACGGTCCGGCGTTCCATCGCTTCGATCACCCTATCTCATCGCGACGAAATCGTTCTGCGATCCCTTCGGCGGTGCGCCAGGAGAGCGCGATGTTGGTCAGGGTCGGATTCTTCTCCGGATTCCTCGGAAAGACGGAAGCGTCCGCAACGAACAGATTCGGCACATCGTGGGATCGACAGCCTGCGTCGACCACGGAGGACCTCGGGTCGGTTCCCATCCGCGTCGTACCAACCCAGTGATTCAGGTCGATTACCAAGTCTTCCGTTCTGACAGTTCCGGGGCTCTCGATGACCTCTCCGTCGCCAGCGCGTATGATCTCTTCGCATTTCTCGACCATATCCTGAGCCATTGCAAGATCGGAATCGTCGTAGTGAAGATGTACACGGGGGAGAGGCATTCCGAACTCGTCCTCCTGGTCTCGGTCCAGATCGACAAACTTGTTGCCCGAGATCAGGGTTGTGCCCTGCATGTTCATCCCGGCGTGGCCGACGTTCCAATCGCGGAGCTCTTGCTTCAGTACCCGTCCGTAACCCGGCGCAGTGCGAACCGCGCGCCGATGAGCGGTCACCCCGGCTCCACATTGCACCTGGTAGGTGCCATCGAAATCCGGACTGGGTTCATCCCAGTACAGGCCCGTCAGCAGTGAATGGTAGTAGCTGGTTCCGTCGTCGTTAGATGCGTCACGGCCTAGAATCTGCGGGAAGAATCCCTTGACGGTAACTCCGAAGTGGCTCGTAAGGTTCTTGCCCACCTGTCCGCTGGAGTTCCCCACATCGGAAATCAACAACAGTCTGGCGGTCTCGACTGCGCTGCACGAGAGCACGACGGCCTTCGCATCGATTTCGAAGACCTCTCCGGCCTTGGACCTGTACTCAATCCCGAGCGCCCTTCCACCAGCGGCGGAAACACGAACCCTGGTCGCCATGGAATTGGTAAGGATCGTGAGGTTTCCGGTCTCGTGAGCCAAGGGAATCGGGGTGTTCACCGAGGTGTACTTGGCGTCGACCGCGCAGCCGGAGCAGTGCCCGCAGTAGTGGCAGATCTGTCGGTGCTTCCATTCGGGCTTCGTGGGCGGCTCGGTCAACATCGCCTTGCGCTGGGCGACGAACGCCATCTTGGCACCGCGTTCCCGGAGGCGCTCCACCCCGAGCCGGAGTTCTTCTTCGGCACAGCGCATCGGCACCGGCTTGAGGAACTCGCCGTCCGGCAGGTTCGACAACCCGTCCAGATTCCCGTACACTCCCATCAGTCGCTCGGACCGGCTATAGTACGGGGCGACCTCCTCATAGGAAATCGGCCATGCCTCGAAATCCTTCGGCCCGAACCGGAGCGAGTGCCCAGCCCAGCAAAGCGACCTACCTCCCAGCGCTCGAATCTGGCCGTGCCCGGGGCGGTCCCCCCTCGGTGTGAAGTGTCCGCGCAGGAAGTTGTCACGCCAGAAGTTGGGAGCCTGCCTGTCGCGGTACTCGTAGGGCCAGTGGTGGCCGCTGTAGTCGACACCCGCGGTGAGTCGTGGCCCCGCCTCAACCAGAGCGACCTTCAGGCCAGCCGTGGCGAGCGCGTAGGTGGCGATACCGCCCCCCGGACCACTGCCGACGACTATGACATCGAATTCCTGTCCTGCCAATGTACTGCGGATCCTCCTGCCATGATACCTGCCATTGTAATGCCGGCAAGGCGTCTGGACAAGTGAATTCTCTACCCGCCGGGATCACCGCGACGCTCTGCAACCCTTGCAACGCAATCTCATGTTCTGTCACTGTCGCATTTGCGGGTAGGGCTTGGATCGGTGTAGCGTGAACGGCGAAATGCCATCTGCCGATAACAGTTGTACGCACGCGGCCGTTTGCCCGCATATCACTCCGCATATCACTCTATGACGGAACACTAGTGTACCTCGCCAGAAATTCCTTCACAGTAGGATTTCAGTGATTTCAGGATATCGTCAGCGCTCTTGGTCCAGATAGAGGGTTGGGGGTCTTCGTTGTAGACCTGCAAGGACTCCCTGATTGCCGCTTCCAGCGCCTGTGTGCTGCGAAACGTTCCGCGCCGAATCCGCCGCCGAGTGATCTCGACAAACCAACGCTCCACCTGATGCAACCACGCGGCAGGGGTCGGCGGGAAGTGCAGGGGGTAGCGTGGCCGCAGCCGCAGCCCGTTGTGGATCAGCGCTGTCTTGTGGGTCCCGCAGTTGTCGAGGACCCGATGCCCATCGTGGGTCTCTGGCACCGCCTTGTCGATCAGCGACAGGAACTTCTTGAACTCCACGGCGCGGTGGCATCGATAGCCCTTGCCGGTCACTTCACCGGTCGCGATATTGAGGGCCGCGAACAGGGAGGTCGTCCACTTGCGTTGGTCGTCGTGAGTCTGCCGCTCGGGGACGCCCGATTGCATCGGCAACACCGGTTGGGTGCGGTCCAGGGCCTGAATCTGTGATTTCTCATCTACACAAAGCACCACCGCGCGCTCGGGCGGATGGAGGTACAAACGCACGATATCCCGCACTTTCTGCACAAACTGGGGGTCCTGCGACAGCTTGCATGTCTCGCTCCGATGCGGCGGGAGACCGAACGCCTGCCCGACGCGGCCGATGGTGGAGTGACTCAGTCCGGAGACTTGGGCCATCCACTGGGGGCTCCACTGGGTTGCCCCTCGGGGGCGTGTCTGCAAGGTCCGTACCGCGACCCGCTCCACATCGGCATCCGTCACCGTCCTCGGCGCACCGGAGCGGGGTTTGTCCAGCAAGCCGTCGCAGCCGTGCTCCAGGAACCGACGTCGCCATTTCCCGACCGTGGTGCGGGTCGTAGGCAAACTGTCTGCGACTTGCTGGTCACTGTGGCCTTGGGCTGACTGAAGGATGATGCGCGCCCGCAAGGCCAGCGCCTGCAAGGTCTTCTGCCGTTGCAGCCAACGAGTAACTACCCAGGTTCTCGGCCTGAGGTCGCATTTTTAGCAGGGCTTGTGTTGTGACGTGCGCACCGTGCGGCGCGTGGCGGAGACCGGCTGCCGTCGCAGGCCGTCTACTGCCCGCTGGGCGGGAGGCTCGGGGCCAAGCCCACCCGCGTAAGCAGGGCCGCCGGCCCCTCGATCAGGGTCTCGATCGGCTTCAGCCCCTGCTTGCGCGCCGTCGACAGCACACTGCGCAGCGTGACGAACTCCCGCGCCCTGCTTATGCCCCACAGAAAGCAGTTGACTTTTTAGTGTCGTTGTGGCATGTCTAGGACATGCTCGATCAACATTGCATTCTGGAGACCCTCTCGCAGCCCGCCTCGCTAGCGACTCTGCAGGCCCTGCGGGCGCAGGCTGGCGAGGTCAATCGGACCGCCTTCGTGCGTCAGGTGTGCCAAGCCTTCGACTTGCGCGACAGTCGCGGCCAGTGGCAACTGGCGACTTGCAAGCAAGCCTTGCGCGGTCTGGAAGACCAAGGCCATCTCCGTTTGCCAGCGGCCCGTCCCTGTGGCCGGCGCGGACCGGGCCGCCCCCGGGGCCTGGACCAGCCGGTCCCCGCCGCGCAGGCCGTGCCGGCCCGTGTCGCGGACGTGGTGGATTTGCAACTGAGTCTGGTCACGACGGCCGAGCAGCGCCAGGTCTGGAACGAACTCATGGCCCGCGAGCACCCCTATGGGGCCGTCCTCCATGTCGGGGCCCAAGTACGCTATCTGGTTGAATCGGAAAACGGTGTGCTCGGTGCGCTCGGCTTTGCCGCAGCGGCCCTCGCGGTCGCCGCGCGCGACGAATGGATCGGCTGGTCGGCGGCCATGCGCCGCAAGCGGCTGCACGGTGTGCTGAACCTGAGCCGGTTCCTGATCCGGCCTGGCGTACGCTGTGACGGCCTCGCCTCCAAGGTGCTCGGGCTGGTCTTGCGCCGCCTGCCCGCCGATTTCCAGCAGCGCTATCGCTACCGGCCCGTGCTGCTGGAAACCTATTGTGACCCCCGGCAGCATCCCGGTACCTGCTTCCGTGCCGCCAACTGGACCTATGTCGGCCAGACCACCGGACGCGGCCGTTTCGCCGCCCCCGACCAACGTGTGCCGGTCAAGGCCATCTTCGTCTACCCGCTGCAGCGCGACTGGCGGCAGCAACTGGGTGCCAGCGCCCCACCGCCGGCGAAGCCGCTGGAGGCGGGCGCAGGACTCGCCCTCGACGAGTTCGCCTCCAACGAACTGGGCGGGGCGCGCTTGGGGGATGTACGCTGGTCCCAGCGGCTGGTGCAGACCGCCCAGATGCAAGCCGCCGCTCCGATGGCCTCGATCCCCACCGCCGCCCAAGGCCAGCGCGCCGCCATCAAGGGCCATTACCGGCTCATCGACCAGCCGGACGACTCGGCGGTGACCCCCGACAACATTCTCGAGCCCCACCGCCAGCGCACCCTGCGGCGGATGCAGGCCGAGCGGGTGGTGCTATGCGTACAGGACGGCACCGATCTCAATTTCGCCACGCATCCCGGCTGTGCCGGGCTGGGCCTGATCGGCAAGAACCGCGGGGCGGAGGGCACGCTCGGAATCCACATGCATACGACCATGGCGCTGAACCCCCAAGGCCTCCCGCTGGGCCTGCTCAAGATTCAGTATGCGACGCCCGACGGGCAGGCCGAGCCCGGACGACCGCTCGAGGAGCGCAAGACCTTCCAGTGGATCCAGGGCTTGCGCGACTGCGCCGCTGTCGCGCGCCAACTGTCGGACACGCAATTGGTTGCGGTGCTGGACCGCGAGGCGGATGTGCAGGCCCTGTTCGCCGAGCAACGCCAGCTACGGCGGGTCGAGTTGCTGGTGCGGGCCCGGCACAACCGCAGCCTGGGACCCGACCAGCCCAAGCTGTTCGATCACCTCCGGGCCCAAGCGGCCCGGGCTCAGATCGAGATCGAGGTGCCGCGCAGTTCGGCGCGCCGGGGCAGCCGCCAGCAGGCGGCCAAGCCGCTCCGGGAGGCCCGCACGGCCTGCGCCGAGGTGCGCTGGCAGACGGTCGAGTTGCCGCCCGCCCCCAGCCAGGAACCCTTGCGTTTGCAGTGTGTGCACGTTTGGGAGCGCTCCCCAGCCCCCGCCGGCGAGGCCCTCGAGTGGTTCCTGCTGACCACGCTCCCGGTCACCTCGCTGGCGGATGCCGAGCGCGTCCTGCGCTGGTACCGGCTCCGCTGGCGCATCGAGGACTGGCACCGGATTCTCAAGTCCGGCTGCAAGGCCGAGTCCTTGGGCCACCGCACGGGTCAGCGCATCACGCGGGCGGTCACGATCAAAGCCGTCATCGCTTGGCGCCTGGCGGTGCTGACGCTGCTGGGCCGGGCTACCCCCGAGCTGCCCGCCACGGTTTGCTTCACCTCCCAGCAGTTGCGCGTCCTGCACGACTTCGCGACCCAGCGCCGACTGGACCCGCCCCGCAACCTCGGCCTGGCGCTGCGCACGATGGCGATTCTGGGTGGCTACCAGTACCGCGCCAACGCCCCGCCCCCGGGACACCAAAAGACCTGGGAGGGCTGGAACCGCTTGTCGATCATGAGCGAAGCCTATACCCTGCGCGATTCCTGCGAGCCACCTGCCAGCGTCTCGATCGAGGAGCCCTGACTTCACTTATGGGGCATAGGCAGCCCGCGCCCCTTGCAGCGAACGGAACCCTCCCGAGATCTTCCTCAGCAGCTTCATCATGCGCAAGTCCCGCTCCCCCAAGTTGTTCGTGAACGGCACACTCAAATCGAACAGGAAATGCAACACCCAGGCGCGTCTCCGTTCCAGCCGCAAGGCCAGATTATGGCCGGGCCGACGTTTCGGGCGGCCCCGCCGGCCGGTCGGCAACGGCGGCAGCCCGCTGGGATAGTCCAGGGCCTCCTGCACCAACTCGTCATAGCGGCTCTCCATCCGCTCCAACAGCTGGGGCGGCACCACCCCGCCCCGTTTGCGGGCCCACTCCGCCACCCGCTTGGCCGCCCGCAGAAAACGCTGCATCCGCCCGGCCCAGGCTTCCCCGTCGATCTTCACCAGGGCCTCTAACTCGCGCAAATGATGGGCGTTGCACAGTGCGTGCAGCACATCCGGCACCTGGAAGTAGGGAGCCCAGTGATCGTGCACCAAGATCCCTCGCAGCCCCGCCAACACCCCGCCCCGCTTCTCACTGATGCGGTAGTAGGTCAGCAGCTGATTGCTCAGTCCATGCAGCCACTGTCCTCGTCCCGCCACCCGGAAACCGGTCTCGTCGAGGTGCTTCACCCCGGGGCAACCGATGAGGTGCTCCCGGATCCGCTCGACGAAGGGCTCCCAGGCCTCGGCCGCCCGGCGGCGCAGGTTGTTCAGGGTGCCGGGGCACAGGCTCACACCGCACAGGTCCCGCAGGAGCTGGGTCAGCCGCTCCTCGGGCACGAAGTGGGCGTTCTGCAAGTAGATCGCCGTGGCCGCCAGGCACGGCCCGTACTGCACCGGGGCCGTCACGTCCTCCGGAAAGGCGGCCCGGGTCGAGAGCCCGCAGCGCCGGCAGCGACAGGCCAACGCCCGATGCTCGGTCCCTTCCGGCTTGGGTTCCGGGAGATCAAAGACCTGCCGCCGCTTCGCCTCCCCGTCCACATCCGCCCGCCTCAGGGCTTTGCCGCACCGGCCGCAGGCTTGCGGAAAGTGCTCCTGAATCCGGTCCGGGTTGTCCGTCTGGTGCAGCGTCGTGCCCCGGTGCCCTTTCTGACCCCCGCTGCGCCGGCCGCTGCGCCGCCGCTGGCTGCGGGTCCGCTGGCTGGCCGGCGGTTTCGCCAGCCCATCGCTCGACGGGGGTTTCCCGCTGTTGCTGCTGTTCAGGCCCAAGCTCCGCCGCGACTGCTGCCCTTCCTCCTGCGCGGCCTCCAACTGCTGGGTCAACTGCTTTCGCTCGGCCTGCCACTGGGCTTCTTTCGCTTGCCACTGCTTTCGCTCGGCTTGCCACTCGCCTTCTTTCGCCTGCCACTGGGCGTCCTTCGCCTGCAAGCGGGTGACTTCGGCTTGCAACTGACCGAGCTTGGCCTGCAGACGAGTCCTCTCCGCCTGCCAGTGCAGCAGACGGGACTTGCTCTTGGTGCGCTGCCCCTGCATGTCCCGGCCTCGGCTCCGGCTTGGCCTGAGCCTGCGGCTGGCTCGCTACGGCCTCGACTTCCGGAAAGGACTTCATCCTACGCCTTCTCCGCCCATAAGTCAAGCGCCCCTCCCCCTGCTGATCCTTCTCCGGGACCCAAAGTACCTGGGCAGTTACGCCAACGATTCAGTTCCTGGCGTTGTGGGGTGGGTCCGAAATTTGGGTGGATACTCGCGTAGGTTGATTGGCCATCCCTGCCTCCCGAGTCTGCAACGACAGTACCAAAACCCCAACCCGGTGTCAATACATTTCTAACGGTGGACACGTTCGATCAGGGGATATGGCAGAAGAACGGGCCGTTTCCAGCGCTCGCCGGTCCGATAGGGTGAAGGCTCAGGAGGAGAGGGAGAGACAGTGGCAGTGGAGCCGGATGTGGTGCGGGACAGTTTCGTGGGGAAGGTGGTCCTGTCATACGCTTCGGATGGGATGATCTCGCTAGTGGGGCCGTTCCCGTTCTTCATTCATTCTCCCCAGCGACCGGGGATGTTGGACACGTTGGTAGAGAACGCCCTGGACGAGCAGCAGAACCCGCAGGTTGGGCAGGTCCGTGACCCGGGACGGAAGTGGAGGAGGATCATGGCCCGGGTGAACACACCGGTTTCTAACGGGTGGTCGCTGTTCACGCGGAGAATCGAGCCGGAGGCTAATAGGATGGCACCGACGAGTCACGCGCAGAGGATGGGGCCCGGGTGACGCAGCGGGATCGTCAGCAACGGTGGTTGCCGACCGTTGCGCACGGTGGGACAACGAAATGGGGGTCGGTCTTCGATGCACTGAAGGAACTCTTGCAGGAGCGGCAAGATGTGCCGCAGTAGGCGGCTGTCGGCGCGTGTGCCGGATTCTGGGCTATGCCCTGCGGGAGTGCGACAAGGATTGGGTTCCCCGCCCCCCTGATCCGGGTTCGCCTCCATTGACTCCCCCGGTGCACTTCACTCAGCAGCTGCTGTCGGACCGGACTGCGGAATCTGGGAAGACCTCCATTGTGAGCGAGACGAGATGGAGCCGGTCCCTCGATCCCCCCTCCAGCGTGTCGGCCCGCCACGTTCACGCCGCCCGCATGCAAGCAGCTACCTAGACCATCTCCCCGGTCCCTGGAACCACGGGAAGCTCTCCGGGCCCCACGTACGTGAAGTCGAAACCCCGACTTCGCCTAACCCGGTTCCCGATCACAAACGTAAAGGGGGGAGGGGCTACCCGCTCCCCCCGTCGTTCCCGCGCCGTCCGGGACCGGCCCGCCCTACGGCAGGTCCGCTCCGAACGCCCCGACGATCATCAACGATTTCTCAATGGCGGACGACTCATCCTTCGTGGTCCCGAACTTGTTGAAGGTGTGGCTGTGGCGAGCCCCGTTAAACTCGGTCACGAAGGTGTAGCGCCCCATCACCCCCAGCGGCCCCTCCGGCGACCGGCCCACGAAGGTGAATTGATACAGGAACGGCCGCGCCTCCCCCTGGTTCACCGACGAGTCCTGGTAGTCGATCTTGACCGGGGCCGTTAATCCCTTCTGGAAGTTCCCAATGTCACCCGAGAAGGTCGACGTCCAGTCCAGCACGTGGTCGTTGGGATTGTTTTCCTTGTCCATGGCCTTCTTGTCGTCATAGTAAGGGGCGTCGGTCGAGAATCCGACCTTCGTGAACGTCATCCGCCGAACTTCGTTGCTGTTGTGGTACAGGTAGTCCCCCGTCTCGACGTCCCGCAGGTCGCTGAGCACGGTCGTCACCTCGCCACCAACCTGCTTCTTGCCACCAAAGGCGGCCTTGGTATGGTCGTGGGCGTTCCACGTCACCTCCACGCTCACCTCGCCCTCGTAGTCGGCGAAGCCGCCCGTGTTCGCCGGGTCATCCGGCTTGGTCATTCTGCCCACATAGGCCACCGTCTTGCCCGTATACGTCGCCCGTCCACCGTCCGGCAACTGCGTCTGGGTGGTCGCCGTCGCTGCCGGCAGCGGGCTGTACACGAACGACTCCACCTCGTGGTGCAGCCAGTTCTTCGCCCGGAATGCGTTCTTGGCCCACTGGATCCGCCATGCCCCAAACCGCGTGTAGTCCGTCGTACCCACCGCCGCCTTCACCTGCCACTGCCGCTGGTTGAAGATCGACGAACCCGTCGTGTTCCAGATCAGCTTGTTCGCGCCTGCGCTGTCGTACAACCCCGTGTTGTCACCATGCACCTCCAGAAACGACTTCTCCGTACCGCCGTCCGTCACCGTGAAGAGCCCCGATTCCGCCGGGTCGAACGCGGCGTCCAGCGCCTCCGCCGAACTCAGCGCCTCCAGCAGCGCGTCGTAGCGCTCCACCGCTTCCGTGAAATCCCCGTTCCGGTTCGGAATGCCCCAGGCGCTGATCACCTTCGAGGGCACTTGGGCGAAGCTCCCGCCAACATTCTTGGCACCGAGCGCCTGATTGGTTCTCAAGTGTTCGTTGCCGTCGGTGCGAGCATCCCAGAACAGACCCTGGGTGGGGTGGAACGGAAGATAGCCATACTCGAGTTGCGCCGGGGAGTCGCTGGCACAGCAGATGGTGCTGTCGGTGATCCTCAGCAGCCCGGCCAGCTTGTCGCGACGCTTCTGGGTTCTCTCCCGAACCATCTGGACCCAGGTCTTGGGACTGTTGAGGGTAAACTCGCCGCCCTCGGTGGCCAGCAGCTCCTCCAGCGGGATCTGCACGTTCAGCTTGAGGAGCCCGTTCTTCGCGCTGAAGTTATCCGCGCCCGTGTCGGCCTTGCGGAAGTACGTGGCGTTGCTGAACCCCTGGGCACCCGCGCTCGTTTTGCTTACCTGGTCCGCGGTGAGGTCCGTACCGCCGACATAGTGCCAGATCCACGCCGAGGGCTTGGCCGTGAGCCGCCCGTTGGTGAGTTCCGTCCACGTGCCGTCCGGGGTGATGTCTGCGTCCGCGGGCTTGGGAGTCACAATCATGGCGTCGACCTGCGTGCCGTCGTCGACCGCTGGACGCCGCACCGGCTCGTCCGCCACCCGCTCCGCCCCGAAGCCCCCCGCCAGATACGACGTGCTCTCCGTGTTCGCTCCCAGCGACCACACCCCCACCACCTCGCTGCCCGCTCCCGGCGCGCTGTTCCCCCCCAACAGCCGTCCGTTGAACGTCGCGTCCACCATCTGCGGCCGGTACACCCCCGCCCGCCGTCCGAAGTCCACCGTCGCCATGTCCTTCCCGTCGCTCTCCTTCCATACCCCCTGCGAATTCATCCTGACCCTCGGCAGCACGATGCTGTCCACCTCCCCGAACAGGTACTCCCACGACTGCCCTCCCCCCGTCACCAGCTCCGTGATCAGCCCGTCCACCATCGACGTCGTGAAGTTCACGCTCACCTCGATGTCCCCGCTGTACTGCTTCCCCTCTCCGCTCACCGCCAACGTCCGCCCCTCATACCGCGCTGTCCCTGCCGTCTGCACATACCTCGTCCGCGACGTCTCCGCCGTCACCCCGAACGCGAACGCGCCCCGCTCCCCCTTCTTCGGACTCGAGTCGAAGTCGTACTCCAGGTTCCCCGCCGCATTCGCCCGCACCTGCCGCGTGATCGTCCCGAAGCGCGTGTTCCCGTGCTCCCCGTACGTCACTGTCGATTCGGTCTTCGTCGCCGCGAAGATCTTCCCCGCCGTGTTCGCCCCCGCCGAACCCTTCAGCACATCCTCGTCCCCCAGCGCCCTCGCCAGCGCCTCCGCGCTCCCCAGCGCCTCGATCAGGTCGTCGATCGCTCCCAGCGCGTCGTCGTCGTCCGGTGCCCGCTTCGTGTACTTGCCCGACCCGAACACCGTCTCCAGCACTCCCTTCACGTTGGTCCGCGCGTTGTTCGCACTCTCCGTCCCCCACTGCCGGCCCACTTGCGTGTCCCGCTGCGAGTCCGTGTCGAACACGTCCAGCACCGCCACGATCTTCTCCCGGATCTCCATCAACTTCCCTCGCGCCTCCGCCACGAAGTTCGTCCCCTTCGTCTGCGACACCCCGTCCCCCAACAACTCCCCGAACGGGTAGTTCTCTCCCACCACCACCAGCGCCGTCCGATCCTCGTTCGCCTCCGTCTTCCGGTCGTCCCCCAGAATCGACGGATGCGCGCTCACCCCCTTCGTCTTGAATCGCGTCGGGTTCCGCATCGCCACGTTGTCCAGCCGCGTCCCCATCAGCGCCCCGCCCTGCATCACCACCCGGTACCACCCCGACGTCTCCGTCTCGATGTCCCCCATCCCGTCCATCCCCAGCATCGCCCCGTCCACGTCGTAGCCGGTGCCGTCCTCCCGCTTCACCGCCTGCAGGCCCCCTGTCCCCTGCACCTCCATCGTCATCGGCACATACTCCGCCATCCATACCCCGTCCACCCGACTCAGCCTGTACACGTTCCCGTTCCCCGCCGTGTGCTGCCCCCCGCTCATGAACACTTCCCCGTCCAGCGTCCAGCTCCCGTCCTCCTGCATCACGATCGTCACCATCGTCCCGCTCGTGCCCAGCGTCACCGTCGTCGTCGGCGCTTCATACCTCCCCATCCACATCCCGTCCTCTCCCATCACCAGCGTGTACACCTTCCCGTTCGCCGTCGTCACCGTCGTCATCCCGGTCTCCACCGGCGTCTCCCCCAGCCAGTAGCTGCCGTCCTCCGCCCTCACCAAAGTCACCGTGCCGCCCACTGTCCCCAGCTGCACCTCCACCCGCATCGGGTTGTACGTCGCCATCCACTTCCCGTCCTCCCCCATCTCCAGCGTGTACATGTTGCCGTTGCCCGCCGTCCACGTCCCCCCGCTCATCAACGGCTCTCCACCCACCGTGTAGGTCCCGTCCTCACCCTTCACGATCGTCACCGTCGTCCCGCTCGTGCCCAACTCCAGCATCGTCTCCGACGCCTGGTATTGCGCCATCCACATCCCGTCCTCCCCCATCACCAGCGTGTACACGTTGCCATTCGCTGACGTGTACATCGTCACCCCGCTCTCCACTGCCATCTCGCCCAGCCTGTAGCTCCCGTCCTCGCCCTTCACGAGCTTCACGGTCTCCTCCAGACTCCCCAGCTTCACCGCCACCTCGGGCGCTTCGTACCGCGCCATCCACATCCCGTCCTCCCCCATCACCAGCGTGTACATGTTGCCATTCGCTGACGTGTGCTTCGTTACCCCGCTCTCCACCGCCATCTCGCCCAGCATGTAGCTCCCATCCTCGCCTTTCACGAGCTTCACCGTCTCCTCCAGGCTCCCCAGCTTCACCTCCACCTCGGCCGCGTCGTACCGCGCACTCCACCTCCCATCCTCCAGCAGCAGCGTGTACATGTTGCCGCCTTCGCTCTCGACCGTCCCCCCGCTCTCGAACGCATCCCCGTTCAGCGTGAATCCCCCACTCTCCGTGGTCATCAGCGTGACCGTCTCTCCACTCTCCCCCAGCGCCACCTCCACTGGCTGCGCCTGGAACGCCGGCGTCACCGGCGTCACCGGTGCCCTTACCGTCGGCTCATCGCCTCCACAGGCGGCCAGTCCCGCCATGAGAAGCACCAACAGGAGGAAAATCCCCCCCCCTCGAATTTCGTTGCACTGCGATTCATGTTGATTACCACGTTGTTCCCTTTCGTTACCACTTTGCCTGCCGGACAGCCTCGTGGCTCCCCGGATACCCGAACCACTGCAACTGCCAACCTTTGTCTGCAGCTCCCATGGGCCCGATCTGCTTGGCAGCCTACCACAAATCCCCCCACCTCCGTCAAGTCCACTCGGTAGCAACCCCCAAGGCAATGCCCTCGGACCCTGCTTCCATGCACTGCCCCCGCCACGGTGCCCCCCGAATCCTCCACCTCCCCGTGCTCCCGCTACTGTCTCCCGCTACCCCCCCCCTCCTAGCCTGGGCTGCATCCGACACCTCCCTCAACCGATCCCTACCCATGCCCTCCGGTCCCCGTCGAGCCTGTCCTCTCCTCGCCTAGCCCCGTCCCGGCCTTTCCGCCCTCAAACTCCTCCCCTGGCACTCCCCTCGTTCCCTCGGCACCCCCCTCTACCTTCCTCTGCTTTCTTCCCCTCACCATGCAGCTCCCCCCTTCCCTCATCCTTCGACCGTCACCCTTTACCGACTTCATCCACGCCCTCTCGGTCCGCTCTGGAAGACTCCGCCGCCCATTGTTCCGCCTCGCCATCATCGTGTCTCCCACACCCCCTGCAGGGTCTGCTCGGCCCTCCGCCGGCCCGCTACTCCCAACCCTCCATCGCCACCACCCATCTTCACCCCGGCCTGCGGAGACGTGCCCCTCCATGGTCGCTTACGGGCCGCCAAGCCGCTTCCCGGCTCCCGTCCCTGCCCTTCGGGTCCCTCTGTGTCTGCTTCTCGCGCCGCCGCGGCCGGAGAGGCCACTTCCATGCTGCCCGGCACCCACCATTGGCGGACCTTCCCGGCAGTCAGGCCCGTTGGCCCCGGCCGGATCAACTGCCAGCAGCAGACCGTCCGACACGCCTTGTCGTGGTTACGGCGGCAGCCAAGGGCCGACCGTCGCCACGGAGCCTCAGATGGCCCCGACATCGGTATCCCCAAGTCCGTGGGAACGGCAGCGCAAGGCTCTCTACCCAACCCTATCCCAGTCCACCGTACGTCGCCTCAGACCATGTGGCGGTCCGTGCTTGAGGGGCTACCCACCACACCAAGCGCTCGGATGCGCCCTGATCGGACAGGCGTTCCGCTTGACACGCCGGTCGGTATGTCCGACTCTACTAGGCATGGACCGTCGCGAATGGATGATTTCTGCCGCAGCCGCACTGGCTGCCGGTTCCCTGCCAGCTGCCGGGGAAAAGATGGAGCGTGCCGTCATCGACTCGATGCTGCCGAAAGAGTTGCCTTTGGTGGACCGGTTCAAGCTGGCGCTCGAGACTGGCTTTACGGCCATGGAGGTTCGGACGGTCACGGACCCGTCCGCGGCCGAAGAGATACACGATGCGGCCCAGAACGCCGGTCTGCGCATTCATTCGGTCATGAACCAATCTCACTGGCAATATCCGCTGTCCAGTCCCGACCCGGCCGAGGTCGAGGCCTGCGTCGACGGCATGCGAGCGTCTCTGCGTCAGGCGGAACTCTACGGCGCCGATACGGTTCTGCTCGTGCCGGCCGTCGTCCGGGCGGACACCACCTACGAGCAGGCATGGGAACGCTCCCAGCGGGAGATCCGCAAGTTGATTCCCCTGGCGGAGAAGCACGACATTGTCATCGCCGTGGAGGAGGTCTGGAACAAGTTCCTCCTTACCGCTCGCGATTTCCGCCAGTTCGTTGACGAGTTCAACCACCCGCTAGTCCGGGCCTACTTCGACGTTGGCAACATCGTGCACTACGCCGTGCCGGAACACTGGATCTACGAACTCGGGAACCGGATTGTCAAGGTGCACCTGAAGGACTACAGCCGGCGCGACGGGTTTGTGAACCTCGGCGACGGGGACGTCGACTGGCCGGCCGTGACCAAGGCGTTTGCGGATGTCGGCTACAATGGCGAGGTTACGGTGGAACTGAGGGGAGGCGACCGAGATTACCTGATGGACTTGGGCCAACGAGTTGATCGGTTGTTGCACCTCTAGTCTGCTCCACCCCATACTCTGGCGGAAACTACCTCCAATGAAGTGCGATTGCCCACAATCCACCTACGCCCTGCTGCGCATCATGACCGGGTTCCTGTTCATGCCGCACGGCTACCAGAAACTCATCGGCCTCGGTGGAGTCGGCCCCAGGGAGGGTACCCTGATGATGATTGCGGGCGGGATCGAGCTCGTTGGAGGCTTCCTGATTCTGATCGGCTTCCACACTCGCTGGGTTGCGTTCCTGTCTTCAGGGTTGATGGCGGCAGCCTACTTCATGGCGCACGCCCGCGACGGGTTCCTGCCGTTGCTCAATGGCGGCGAGCTTGCGGTCCTCTACTGCTTCGTCATGCTGTTCCTTTGGGGGAACGGATCCGGCAAGTGGTCCGTCGACCAGTGTCTGGCGGAACGACAGCGATCAGCCTAAGCCCTGCAGTGCAACTCAGCCCCCGTTTTGACCGGCTGAAACGCTGCTGCTGGGTGCGGCAGGCCAAGGTCCTGCCCGGGTGAACCGTCCCGGGCGTTTCCACTGCTCGATCCTCCGTCGGTTGCGGCGGTCCGACCGCGACCCGCCGCGGCATTCGGGTCATGGCCCGTCCAGCGGGAACCGCCTTCCCACAAACCTGAGAGCCTCTTCCCTGTCCGAGATCTCGCCCTCGTGTCGACGCTCCTCGACCGTGGCCAGGATCTCGCGGAACGCGGGACCCGGCCGGTATCCGGCGGCAACGAGGTCCCGGCCCGTGAGAAGCCTCCCTACGGGCCCCTCCCGCTCCATCGCCTTGAATGCATCGAGAGCGAACTCGTAGTTCTCCAGCTTCCCGCAGCTGCTCAGGCAGTCCACCCGATGCAACTCGAGGTGGTCCTTGAAACCCGGCTGCTCCACGAACCTCCGGACGCGGGCAGGCCTCATTTCCCGAACCGACATGAACTTCATGTGGTTGGCCACCAGGGCAACGATGTGCCTCCGGTCGGCCCTCGAGTGCCGAAACCGGGCGCAAATCCGTTCCGCCAGCTCGACACCGCGTTCCACATGTCCGTGAAAGCGAATGCGGTCGGTTCGGGAGTACGTATCCGGCTTCCCGACATCATGGAGCAGAACCCCCCAAGCCAGTGGCCCGGACGGCCGGGTGAGCCCATCCAGCATCAGCATCGTATGGGTCCAAACATCGCCTTCCGGATGGAATTGCGGCGGCTGGCCAACGCCGCGCAAGGCCGCGATCTCAGGAAGCAGATGGCAAAGAAGACCGGTCCGGTCCAGCAACTCGAACCCGCGGCGCGGGCCGTCCTCTGTCAGGACTCGAGTCAGCTCGTCGCGCAGGCGCTCGGCCGCAACCGCGACGATACCCGCCGCTTGTTCCCGGATCGCAGAGTACGTCCCCGGCTCGATCTCGAACCCCAGGCTCGCCGCCAGCCGTACAGCTCGCAGCATCCGGAGCCGGTCCTCACGAAATCGCTGGTGGGGATCGCCGATCGCCCGAAGGATCCCCCGCCGCACGTCGTCCACGCCTCCGACGTAGTCGAGATGCGTCCCGCTGAACGGATCGTGGAGAATCCCGTTGACCGTGAAGTCCCGCCGAAGTACGTCGACCCGCGGGTCGGTCGTGTAGGAGACCGCGTCCGGGTGCCGCCCGTCGCTGTAGCCGCAATCACGGCGGAACGTGGCGACCTCGGCTGTTCCGTCGGCTGCACGCACGGATACGACGCCGAACCGCTGGCCCAGCCGCCGGGATCCGGGGAACAGCGACAGGACGTCTTCGGGACGGGCGCTGGTGGCAATATCCCGGTCCCTGACCGAACGTCCGAGCAGTTCGTCGCGAACGCAGCCGCCCACCCAGTACGCGGCATGTCCGTGCTTCCGCAGCTTGCGTAGGACCAGTTCTGACATGACATGCTCGCGTCCTCGAATTCGCGAACGGTCACCCTTGGAGAACCTAGAGTTTGGGCCTGTATCCGGACCGCGTCCTGATCCGGTACCGCCTCTGCTCCGGACCGGTGAGCTCCACTTCTATGTTGCGCCATCCACGGTTCGGGTTCGGCTGCGGATAGTACGTGACGGTATAGGCGCTGGCAAGTTCCTCCTTGATCTCCACGAACGCCTCGGACTGCCGCTGCCAAGTCTTGGCAAAGTAGGCCTTGCCGCCCGTACGCGCCGTGATCCGGCGAAAGGCGTTGCTCGAAATCGGGTCGCGGTTCAGCTCACGGGTGCTGATGACGTAGATGGGCACCCCTTCATCCTCGGCAATGGCTCCGACGTCGTCGGGCGACACCGCGCTGGCATTGTCCGGGCCGTTCGAGAACACGATGATCACCTTGCGACCGGACACCTTGGCGGCATCGCGAAGCGTCAGCAACAAGCAGTTGTACAGAGCCGTCTGGTCGCCGGCGACGGATCGTCGCAGCCCCCGCAAGGCGTCGCCATGGTCCGAAGAGAGGCTGGCGTGACGGGTGAGATTGCGGCTGAAGCCGTACACGGCAACGGAATCCGCTCCGTCCAGTCCGCGGATGAAATCGGCGATCGCGTCCTCCGCGTACACCAGGCTGCGATACATGAAGTTGCTGGTATCGAAGAGGATAAACACATTCGTGCCGAGCAACTGATCCGCAATCGAATCCGGAAGGTCGATTTGCGCCTCCGTCTCGGGCGTTCCCGGACCGGGCCGCAAACCTGTCGAGACGATTCGCCGCGGCGCCTGGCTGCCTTCGCCGAACGAGGCGATCGTCTGCTGGATGCCGTCCTCGGTAATTCGAAAGCTCTCCGGCTTCAGGTCCCGGATGTACCGGCCCCGCTGGTCCGTGACAGCGACATTCAACATCACCAGGTCGACCTCGACCTCGAACAGGGCCGCAGGCTCGTCGAGTGGCAGACCGGGTGCCTGCCCGGAAGCGGGACCCGCCACGACAGCTGCGACGAGGGCCGCTCCCACGAACGCTCGCCTGGACGGGGGGGTGGCGGGTGAAATCCGGTTCATCGAACAGGCCTTCCTCATGGTCCGACTTCCAAGGTAGCGAACAGGGCGATCAGGTGCCGGGACCACCAACCCCAGCCGTTCCCGCCACCTCCGCCTGACCCACCTGCTCTGAGCCGTCGCGAACCTGGTCGGC
This sequence comes from Bryobacterales bacterium, assembly GCA_965205085.1. Taxonomy (GTDB): domain Bacteria; phylum Acidobacteriota; class Terriglobia; order Bryobacterales; family UBA6623; genus VXMF01. Next base: position 2,099,735 of record OZ242039.1, read on the forward strand.
AATCATGTTCAACGAGCGCCAAAGTGCCGGCCAATCGTCGAGGTGGGTCGCAAAGATCCGTTCGAGCGTCCGTTGCGTCCACTGGGGCACGAGGATGTTGATTCGTGCGGGCTCGATGTGCAGTTCGTCCGCCAACGCCGCCCAGAACAGGTTATTCGACTCCCAGCTCTCCGCAAGGATGCGGCTGGAATACCCCATGAGCGTCGGAAACAGCGGTACGTGGAGCAATTCGAGCCGGTACGAGTGCGCCAGCCGCGGGTGCGGCACGCCGAAGATGCCGCTTATGCGGGCCTCGCTGAACCGCTGCGCGTCGCGAGCCTCCAGTTCGTTGATCGCAGAGAGGTAGGGCTCCCCGGTCCCCGCCAGCAGCTGACTCTCTGCCTCCCGAAGCCGGTGTGCGAAATCGAAGAGTTCGGCCGAGGTCGGTATGGCCAGCGCCTCGGTCACGAGACCGCGCCGGAAGGCGTCTTCGATACGCCAGACTCTCGACGGTTCGATCCGCCGCGCGAGGTGGGACCGCAGGGCTCCGTAGAGCCGGGAGTCGAGGGCGGACTGCGCCAGCATCGCCTTGGCCATCCGCAGATGGAGTCCGACGTAATGCAGGTCGGCGGGCTCGATGCCCCACCAGCGACGCAGCGTCGCTCCCAGCAGCATTTGCGGTGCCAGGTCTTGCCAAATCAGCGCCTGCCGTTGGGTCGGGATCATGAAGTTCTGCTCCGCCGACGCAAGTTCGTAAGGCAACGCCATCAGCGAGCCGACCAGCCTTCCACCTCCGCTGCTCGGCCAGCCAGTGGACTGCAGCCTCGTCCGCGCCCAACTGAACCGCCCCTCGGGGCCGAGGAAATCGTGACTGCGTACAAACAGTGGGTTGGCCCGGATCAGCTCGGCTCCGGGAGGGGAATACAGTGCGTATACCAGACCGACCAGCGAGTCCCTCAGGATTGGGGCCAGCTCGCCACGGATCTCCAGCAGACGGTTGGGACTGCCCTGGGCCCGGTCGACGGCCCTCCGCAGATTGAGATTCCGCTGCCCCTGGATATGGCGGTCCACCCAGTGACCGCGGGCCATGGCGTTCGATTCCTCCACGGAAAGCAGGGATCGCGGAAGACGGATCTCCGAGATGCTCTCCGACAGGCGGTTCGCCATCGCGACGTTGAACGCCTCGCCACGCGAGACGCGCTCCAGGTGATCGGCGAGATCAAACAGCGTCTCGAGAGGAACGAGCCGCTGGAAGGCCAGCAGCTGGTTGATCCGGTTGACGATCTCCCTGCGCTCCCCTGCCTCTCCGGGGCCTGCCCGTCCGACCAGCAGGTCGATCAAGGCGTCCTGCGGTGCGTCGCGAGGGTCGCGGCCGGCGGCCTCCAGCAGGGCGAACACGCCCTTGCGTCCCGCCTCGAAAACGGCTTGCTGGTCACTCGCACCGTTAGCCGCATCGAAGAGCGCGAGCAATGATGAGTCCGCCTTGGCGTCGGGAATGGCGGCGTTGCGACGCAGCACCTGCCACATGGCGAGGTGAGCCTGCAGAACGCCGGTCACGTCGGCCCGCCGCAGGACGTTGCCGATCCGGTCGAGGCGCTGCATCGTGCCGAGATGGGCACTGATGGTCGACTCGGAAATCGCGGGCGAATCGTTGTACAGCGTGAACTGCTCCCCGTAGGCAGGATAGGCACGAATGAGCCGCTCGACCGCTTCCGCCGAGAGCGGTGTCGGACGGTGCCGCTCGATGTCGGACACAGCCAGGAAAATCCGTAGAGGCTCGTTCTCGATCGCCTTGCGGCAGAGAGCAAACATCGCCTCGATCACGTCATCGGCGTCCTGCCAGCCGGCGGCAGACTGGGTGAGCTTGCCGTCGTACTTGCCGTGCGGGTGCTTGACGAACAAATCCCTCCAAGGGCCGATTCCGCCTGGAATGTGAGGCTGGCCTTCAGCCGTGAATGCGAGCCGAGAGGAAAGCAGGAGGAGGTCCGCACTGGCCCTGAAGATCGGTCGGGCCGGGCCGGGACTCGTCACGCGACCCCGCACGGCGGTGTAGAAACGCTCGATCCGCCCTGGGTCGAGGAAGTAGGCCCTGGCCGCGCGTCCCTGGACTCGGGCAACGGCATCGTAGAAGGCGGCCATCCAGCCGTCGTCGAGCTCGATCAACCGCTGAAAGAAACGCCCGCCCGTCGCGGGCGAGGCCCCGGTGAGCTCCTCCCAGGCGGGTGCCGCCCGGGATCCGCCCGGCACTTGAGCGGCACCGTCGCGGACCTCGAACATCGCTCCGAAGAAATCCAGCACGGGCGCATAGTCCTTCAGGCGCTCGAGAGGAACGGTTTCCCGCAGGGTGGTCGCCGTGGGTCGGTGCAGGTTGTGCAGGGCGACATACAGCCGGGCCAAGGCGGGATCGTCGATAAACCGATCGAGAAAGCCCCCGTCGCCAGCGTCCATCCCTTCCAGCCAGCAATCGCGGCCGAACAGTACCGGCACCTGGGTGGGGCCAAACTGGTAGTGGAACTCCTCTCCGCGCCGGAAAGCCAGCTCGAGGTCCGCCACGGGGAAAGCGGAATCAATCGAAAGGAAGGCCCTCGAAGGGTTCACTGTCTCGAGCACGGCCTCGGAGCCACACTCGCCCCGCAGCCGGTAGCCGATGACCTTGAGCAGTTGTGCGGTCGCGCCCGACTCGCACTCGGCGATGTCGATGGCGTGGTCGTTGCCTGCGAGAGCCTCGAGCTCGCCCGCCTGGGACAGGTACTGCTTGAGCAGCTTGAGGTATTCCGTCGGCTCGAGAGCCCCGGTGCCGCGGGATGCGTGGTAACCGCCCGTGAATATCGTCCGGCCCAGGGAGGCCAGTGTCTCCTCGACAGGCATGTCCGTGGAGAGCGCCGCCATTCGCCGGAACGAGTTCAAGGTCCCGGGAATGTTGACGCCCTCCCCCGGTGAGGCGGCAAGAGGAGGATCAAGAATCGCCCCGGCCCGGTCCCAGCCGCGGCCCCCCGAGCCGGTTGCCGCTGCCAGTGCCTCCCTGACGGTAGCGGTATCACCATGGAGGAGAGCCGACACGACCAGGCGGCGCCTCAGGCCCTCCACGCGATCCGGATCAGCGCCCGCTGCCACACGCAAGGCCGCGGAATAGGCACCCACGGCATTCGGATTCCCGTAGCGTTCCAGAAACGACGCCCGGGCGAGAAGTGCTTCCAGGTCATCAGGTGACGACGCAACCAGTGCATCGAGCGACTGCAGCGCTCCGGCCGGATCGCCGGAGCGTTCAAGACTGCGGGCGGTCTCTACGGTCGCCAAGGCGGGTCGGTCCGCGAGAGACCCGATCATAGTCACCAGCGCAAGGGAAATCGCGCCTCCTGCCGGTTGCCTTGCCATGGATAGCCTCGCATGGATTGTACACCGGAGTGCCGGGTGCTCCGTCACGCACCGCGGGCCGGGCTATCCAGCCGGGCTATCCACGAGAGACTGCAACAATTCCCACAGCCGACGGACGTGGCGCTCGGACGTCCGCGAATTGCCGATCGCCACGCGAACGGTGTAGCATCCTCTCAGCACGGCATGGGACAAGAAGAACTCGCCTGTCGCATTGACGGCATTGAGCAGGCGTTCGCTGGCCGCGTTGGCCTCGAACTCGCTTGCGCCGGGCCGGCGGTACCGAAAACACACGAGCGAAAACGTCACCGGGGCGAGCAGCTCGAATCCGGGGGCCGCCCGAATCCAGTCCGCCAGCATGTTAGCCAGGCGGATGTGCTCGCGAAGCGTGGCTGCGATGCGCTCTGAACCGAAGGCCCTCAGCACATACCAGAGCTTGAGCGCCCGAAAGCGCCTGCCCAAGGGGATCGAGTACTCCATGAAGTTCACCGCCCTGGGATGGCTTGGGCCGCGGAGATACTCGGGCGTCAGGGAGAGCGCGTCCCGGAAGTCGTCCGGCCTTGCGGTGTACAGCACCGAGCAGTCCATCGGAACGAACAGCCACTTGTGAGGGTTCACGACATACGAGTCGGCCCGTTCGCAGCCAGTGAAGTACTGACGGCGCTCGGGCAGCATTGAAGCCGCTCCGCCGTAGGCGGCATCGACATGCAGCCACAGGGAGAATTCGGCCGCCACGGCAGCGACCTCCGCGACCGGATCGACGGCAGCCGAGGAGGTCGTGCCCACCGTGGCGACCACGGCGATCGGAACGAGACCTTCGCGGATGTCCGCCTCGACAGCCGCTCGCAGTGCATCTGGACGCATCGCAAACTGGTCGTCACAGGGAACCTTGCGACAGGAGTCGACACCCCTCCCCAGTGCGGCGACCGTCTTCTCGATCGAGGAATGTGCCTGCTCGGACCCGTAGATGACGATGCGGTTGAGGTCGAGTGTCCGGCCAGCCCTCTTGGCTGCCCTGGCCGCTCGCTCGCGGGCAGCAATCACTGCATGCAGACTCGACACCGACGCAGTGTCGAACATCCATCCGAACCAGTGCGGGGGCAGGCCCAGTAGCCGGCCCAGCCACCCGACGGTGATCTGTTCCAGTTCGGCGAGTGCCGGCGAGGAGCTCCACAACAGGCCCACATTGTTCAGCGCCGCGGCGAGAGCATCGGCGACGACGCCCGGCGAGGATCCGCCAGCCGGAAAGTAAGCCATGAACCCCGGATGGTTCCAGTGCACGGTGTGCGGAAGAATGTCGCGTTCGAACTCGGCCAGCAGGCTGGCCAGATCGGTTCCGGTGGCCGGCGGCGCGGCGGCCAGCTTGTCCGCCAAACTCCCGGGAGGCGCGTCCGGCAGGATGCCGCGGCGTTCCGGCTCATCCAGGTAATCGGCGATCCAATCGACAACGGCGTGCCCCGCCCTGCGAAACTCTTCAGGAGACACGTCGCCCGTGTCAGTTGGATTGGTTGGGCAACTCTCTCGCCGTGGCACGGCATCTTATGCTAGCCGAACACCCGCACTGCGGCTCCAAAAGCACGAAAGTGCTCGACTGGAGCCACGATTTGACCGGACGCAACTCGAATTCGCCGGCGCGGTACGGTATCCTTGACGGTAGCGATTCGGGTACCGGTCGAAAGGAGTCCGATGTCATGCCAACCAGAGTAATTCGCCACCTGATCCTTGCGAGCTTGGCCCTGGCCATGGTCGCCGCCAGCAGTGCCGTAGCCCAGGTGGGCTCCGTCCGGGGAAAGGTTGTCGCCCCGAACGGCCAGGGTGTCAAGGACGCCATGGTCTATATCGAGCGCGTCGGAGTCCGGGGCAACTACAAGGTCAAGACCAACAAGCGAGGCAACTACTTTCATGCCGGTCTGCCCTTGGGCCAATATGTGGTGCGACTGGAGATCGACGGAAAACAGATCTACAGCATCAACGGCTACCAGATCAAGCTGGGTGACGACAAGCCGCTCGATTTCGATCTGGGTGAGATCCAGCGGGAGTCGCAGGCCGCCAGTGCGGGCGACGGACCGAGCAAAGAGCAGCTGGAATCGATGAGCGACGATCAGCGGAAGGCTTACGAGAAGGCGCTCAAGGCCCGCCAGCAGCAGATCAGCAAGAACAAGGAACTGAACGAATCATTCAACGCCGGCATGGAGGCCAAGCGTCTGAAGGATTTTGCCATCGCTGTCGGGCACTTCAAGAAGGCGCTCGAACTCGATGCCGAGCAGGACGTGATCTGGGGCAACCTGGCGGAGGCCCTCAGCGGCCTGGTCACCACCAAGGTAGGGGACGAGCGGGACAAGGTCGGCGAGGAGGCCATCGCCGCCTACCGGCAAGCCCTTGCGCTGAAGCCGGATCCGGCCTACCACAACAACCTCGGCCTGCTCCTGATCCGTCTCGACCGGATCGAGGAGGGTAGCGTCGAGTTGGAGACGGCGGCACAACTGTCCCCCGAGAACGCCGGCACCTACTACTTCAACCTCGGCGCTGTCATGGTCAACACCGGCAATACCCAGGGAGCCATTGAAGCGTTCACCAAGGCGACCAACGTCGCGCCGGACTTCGCGAACGCATACTACCAGTTGGCAACGGTCCTGGTTGGCACGGCGCAAATGAAGGAAGACGGTACCGTGGTTCCCGCTCCGGGCACGGTCGAGGCCTATCAGAAGTACCTTGACCTGGAGCCCTCCGGGCCTCATGCGGCCAGCGCGCAGGCGATGGTCCAGAGCCTGAGCGGCACACTCGAAACCACATTCGAGCAGCCGAAAAAGCGACGGAGGTAACGATCTCGGGAGTGGCTGCCGGCCCCCCCGGAACCGGGACCGGGCCGTGAGAGGCGTCCGACGAGCGGCTCGCTGCCTTTCCTGGCAATAGGGAGACCAGACCAAGTGTTGCGCACCTTCTTGTACCTGGTGGCCACGGCGATCGTGCTTGCGGTCGTCCGCAACCTTGTTCGAGGAATCGGACACATCCTCGCCCGCACCGTGGGGGCGAACCCGTCTGCGAGTGAGTCGAAGAAGGAGGAGCCGAAGGTCACGAGGAAGCTCGTTCAAGACCCGCACACGGGAACGTATATCGACCCCGCCAACGGCATCCGCGCCGCGGTCGGTAACACGATTCACTACTTCGAGTCCACGGCGAGCCGGGACGCGTTCCTTCGCTCCAGGAGCTGAAGCGACGAGGTGCTCCCGGCGCCTGCCCGGCTCCGGCCGGACCGAACTCAGTCCATCAGCATTCCGCCGTTCACCTCGATTGACTCACCCACGATGTGGGAGGCAGCGTCACTCGCCAGAAACGCGATAACGCTTGCCACTTCGGTAGCCTCGCCCGCTCTGCCCTGAGGTATCTGAGACACCATCTCCCTCATTCTCTCCGCGCTTGAGAAACGTTCGTGGAACGGCGTGAGGATCACTCCGGGATTGACCGCGTTCACGCGAATACCGTCTCGAACCAGTTCCTTGGCCAGCCCCTTCGTCAATCCGGTCACACCAGCCTTGGCCGTGGCATAGAGAACCGCTCCCGGTCCGCCACCGTTGTGTCCGGCGATCGAACCGAGATTGATCACGGCACCCGAGCCCCGGGCCCTCATGTCCGCAACCACAGCCTGGGTTACCCAAAGCACACTCGCCAGATTGAGATTCATCACCTCGTTCCAGAAGGCCTCGTCGATCTCCGAAATGGATGCGCGCCGGATCAGCGATCCCGCATTGTTGACCAAGGTGTCGATGCGACCGAAACGGCACAGCACCGCGTCGACGAGACTGCGGCAGCGGTCCGCCTTGCGAAGATCGGCCTGGAAGGTTTCTGCCACACCCCCGGCAGCGTGTATGGCCGTGGCTACGGCAGATGCCTCACGGTGGCCGGAATGAAAGTGCACAGCAACGGCCGAGCCGCGACGGGCAAGTTCAACGGCCGTGGCTGCGCCGATGCCCACCGATGCTCCGGTTACCAAGGCCACGTTCGACTCTGCGGGCTGGGTCATATCCCGCCAGTGTAGCGGTTCGATACGCTCAGGAAATCCAGGATGGCGCATGCGATGATAGGAAGTCTTGGAGGAGTTCCGGTGCCTGTGGCAGAGCCGGACTACTCACAAGGGAGTCCCAGTGAGTGAACCGAGAACGTATCCGAACTATATCGAGGGCGAGTGGATCCGGTCCGACAGCAGATTCGAGAACCTGAACCCTGCTGATGCCAGCGACTGTGTGGGCTTGTTCTGCAAGGCAAACCAGGCTGACGTCAATGTCGCCGCCCAGGCGGCGCAGAGAGCTTTCCCGGCCTGGTCGTCCCTGACAGGGCCCGCGAGGGGAGCCTACCTGTACAGGGTGGCCGACATTCTGGAACGAAACCTGGATTCCCTGGCCCGAGACATGACGCGCGAGGAAGGCAAGACCGTGCCGGAAGCCAAGGGTGAGACGATGCGGTCGATCAACATTTTCCGATACTTCGCCGGGGAGGGTTCCCGCATCCCGGGTATTCAGGTGCCTTCCGAACGCGACCGGGTCTTCATGTACGCGGTCCGGCGCCCGCTGGGCGTGGTGGCCCAGATCAATCCCTGGAACTTTCCGAGTGCGATTCCTGCCTGGAAACTGGCTCCGGCCCTCATTGCCGGCAACACCGTTCTGCTCAAGCCGGCTACAGCCGCGCCGCTGAGCGCCTGGAGAATCGTTGAAGCGTGCCACGAGGCGGGAATCCCGAAAGGCGTGGTGAACCTGCTCTGCGGGTCGGGCGGAGAAGTCGGGGACGCCATGATTCACGCGGAGCCGGTCAGGGCTGTCTCCTTCACGGGTTCGGTCCCGGTCGGACAGGCCCTGCACGCACGCGCGTCCGAACGTCGGATTCGCATACAACTCGAAATGGGCGGGAAGAACCCCACGATCGTGCTGGCGGACGCCAACCTCGAGAAGGCGGTCGCCAACACAATCAACGCCGCGATGTTCTCTACAGGACAGAAGTGCACCGCCACCAGCAGGGTGATCGTGGAGGACGCCATCCATGACGAGTTTCTCGCCCGAACGGTGGAGGCAGCCCTGGCATTGCGCGTCGGGGACGGCCTGAAGCCGGATGTTCAGGTTGGCCCTGTGATCGACCGGGATCAGCTCGATACCAACAACCGCTACTGTCGAATCGCGGAGAGCGAGGGCGCGAAGCTGGAGTGCGGGGGCCATGTTCTGGCAGACGGAGAGTATGCCAATGGGTTCTTCTTCCAGCCCACCGTGTTCAGCGGCGTCACCGAGGACATGCGGATTGCGCAGGAGGAGGTGTTCGGCCCGGTCCTTGGCGTGATGCGCGCCGCCGATTTCGAGGACTGCATGCGAATTGCGAACAAGACCGAGCTCGGACTCTCCGCATCGATTCAGACGCGCGACGTTTCGCGGATTTTCGAGTACGTGAATCGCATCGAGGCGGGCCTGATCACGGTGAATCTACCCAGCGCCGGCGTGGAATACCAGCTCCCGTTTGGAGGTTCTAAGGAATCGAGCTTCGGGCCCAAAGAGCAGGGCCCGGTCGCCTTGGACTTCTACACCGACTACAAGACGGTCTACCTCGGCTACTGATCCGATTCATCAGCCAGGACTGCTTCCGCACGGCGCGATGTCGTTGATATCGACAGGGGAATGCGCGGGAAGCGGAGTCTGGATGGTGTGGTTGCCGGCTGGGGCGCGGGCAAGCCGTCTTCAGGCGGTACAATCGGGGGAGTTGGAACCGGGGCCAGAGCCTCAGCCGCTTTGCGATCCGGCAGTCTGACAGCGGCGAAGGGCACGTAGCTCAGTTGGTTAGAGCGCCTGCTTCACACGCAGGAGGTCCCCAGTTCGAGTCTGGGCGTGCCCACCATCAAGCCCCGGCACCTCGGGCCCATGCCGGGCGCGGGGGTCGAGGACAGGCTGGCTGGCGAATCCGGGTCAGAATCGACTGATTCGCACCCGGGCTCCGAACGTCTGACAACACCTGTCATCGAATCCCGGCAGCCCAAGCGAGCAACCAGTACCAGAATTGGGAAGGCGGGATGGCAGGAACTGCAGCGGGACGGAGTTGGACGATCAGGGTGGAATCGCTCCCATCCCATCGGGGTCAGATCGCCCAGCGCGTTCCCATCAAGGTCAAATCGATGGAAGACCTGAGCCACCGTTGCCCCGCGTACGCAGCACGTTCGTCACTGACCGTGCAGTCTCTCTCGACCGGGATCAGAGCGATTCGCAAAAACCCATCCCTGCGGTTCCCGCAAGAACGTATCCGCGGACGAGCGAAGGGCAACGACCGGATCAGAGGGCTGGCCAGAATCGGTGGCCGCGACGATTTCGTCCCTGATCTCGACCGGTCGGCGGGCCAGGTCCCGGTCTCGCGTGAGGACTTGGTACGGGTGGACAGCTTCATCGCTCTGCCATCCCGTAACAGCGGCACCGCGATCCGGGAGCAGCTGGACGTCTTAGGGAACCAAGCACTCCGAACCGTTTAGTCCCACGGATGTCGCCGCCACAACCTGCCTCCCAAGTGCAAGCCGGGCTCGCGATACCGTCGCCGGTCGCCCTCCCCAACCTCCCCATACCCAGCCAATCTTGCTCTGCACAAGGATTCCTGACGGTGGCGTCCCTGCCCAGGTACATCCTTACAAGAGGCGGGCGGAGCGTACCACAGAGAGAGCGCGGAGGACGGCTGGATCCCGGGCAACGAGCAGCGGCGGCGGGTGAACTCCTTGCCGCAGTCAGTGGTGAACGTCAGATCCGCGGGCGAGAAGGGGCTGGAGCCAGCCCCTCGGACGTCCGGCCAGCGCCGCGGCCTGCCACGCTCACGCCAGCAGACAGGTACGCAGCCGACCCGGCGGTCACGACAGATTCATCGGCGGAGCCGCGGAAAGCTCACCAAGCCCCACTGCATGCACTCGAACTCCGGACCCTTCAGGTCCAATTCCCGGACTCGAACGGAAAAGGGGGGAGCGGCTGACCGCCCCCCCGGCGTGGGTCGTTCGCTGTCGGAAACTGCCTCGCCCTGACTACGGCAGGTCCGCGCCGAACGCTCCGACGACTCGCAACGATTTCGTAACGTCCTCCGACTCCGCCTTCGTTGTTCCGAATCTGTTGTGGGCCTGGAAGTTTGCGACTTTATTCCCGTTAAACTCGGTCACGAACTCGTAGCGCCCCATCACCCCCAAAGGCCCGTCCGGCGACCGGCCCACGAAGAGGACCTGATACAGAATCGGATAAGCCTTGTCCGGGGTCTCCGACGAGTCCCGGTAGTCGATCGCGATATCCCACCCATTTCCCTGTTGCCAAAGGCGGATGTTACCCGAGAACGTGGACAAATAGTCCAGCACGTGGTTGGTGGGATCGTTTTCTCTCGCCCCGTCTGCATCGGTGGGCTTGCTCTTGTCATAGAACGGGGCGTCGGTCGAGAAAGCATTCTTCTCCCCCCTGAAGAACGTCATCTGCCGGACTTCCTTACCCTTGTGATACAGGTAGTCCCCCGTATTGACGTTCCGCACGTCGGTCAGCACGGCCACCATGCTCTTGGCACCGACTTCCTTGCCATTGGTACGTTGTGTCCTGTCTTCGGTGTGGGAGTACCACTGCACCTCGAATCTCGCCTCGCCCTCATAGGGGGCGGTGCCCACATAGGCCACTGTCTTGCCCGTATAGGTCGCCCGCGTTCCGTTCGGCAACTCCTCTTGAGTGCGGGCCTCCGCCGCCGGCAGCGCGCTGTACGCATACGACTCCATGTCCCGGTTCCACCAGTCCCGGTCCCGCACCGCGTTGCGGCTCACCTGGCTCCGCCACACTCCGAACCGGGTGTAGTCCGTGCTCCCCACCGCCACCTTCACCTGCCATTGGCTCTCATTGAAGATCTTGGCCGGGTCCGTCAGCTTGCTCCCACTCAGATTGCCGCTCTTGTTCACCTCCAGAAACGACTTCTCCACCCCGTTGGAGTCGTTCACCGCGAACGTCCCGTCCGCAGACGGATCGAAGGCATCCGCCAGGGCCTCACTCGTTCCCAGCGCCATCAGCACCGCATCCAGCCGCTCCAGCACATCGTCCGGCGCGACCAGCTGGGCACCGTCGCCCCCCGCCCCGGCGCTGTCCACCACCTTCGTCGGCAGCTTCTGCCACCAGTTCCCGCTGGTCGGACTCGCCTTCGTCTGCGCGGGAAGGTTGGTGCGCGACTGCGTGTGGCTGGACCCCGTGAACTCGTAGTAGCTGTCATCCGTGAAGATGTTCTTCTGCAGGCTGCCCAGTGCGCGTGTCCACGCCTCATTGATGTTGGCCTGCAGGTTGCCAATCTCCTGCAACCCGGCGATCTTGTCGCGCTGGGCCTGGATCTCCTCGCGCGCCACCTGCACGTGCGTCTTGGGACTGTTCTTGCTGTACTCCCCGCCTTCGGTGTCGATCACGTCCGCCAGCGCGATCTTGACCGTCCGCCTCGCATTGGGATCGTCCGTGCCGGACTTGCCGCGCGCGAAGCGCAGCTTGCGGGTCCGCGTCTTGTCTTGAGCAAAGCCCGTCTGCCCGGCGATGACCTTGAACTCCCCGTGGAGCCAGTCGAACTGCTCCGGCTTGAGCGTGATCTGGCCGTTCTCCAGCACGGTGTTGTCACTCGACAGCATCGCGCCGACCTGCGTGCCGTCGCCGACCGACGGCCGCCGCACCGGCTCGTCCGCCACCCGTTCCGCCCCGAAGCCGCCCGCCAGATAAGACGTGCTCTTGCTGTCCGATCCCAGCGACCACACCCCCACCACCTCGCTGCCCGCTCCCGGCGCGCTGTTCCCCCCTAGCAGCCGTCCCTTGAACGTCGACGCCACGCTCTGCGGACGGTACACTCCCGCCCGCCGTCCGAACCCGATCGACGCCATGCCATCCTTCGCCTCCCATTGCCCCTGCGAAGTCATCTTCACCGTCGGCAGCCGGATGCTGTCCACCTCCCCGAACAGGTACTCCCACGACTCCCCTGCCCCCGTCGCCAGATCCGTGATCAGCCCGTCCACCATCGACGCCGTGAAGTTCACGCTCACCTCGATGTCCCCGCTGTACTGCTTCTCCGCTCCGCTCACCGCCAGCGTCCGCCCCTCGTACCGCGCCGTCCCCGCCGTCTGCACGTACCTCGTCCGCGACGTCTCCGCCGCCACCCCGAACGCGAACGCTCCCCGCTCCCCTGTCTGCGGAGTCCCGTCGTCATACTTCAGGTCCTCCGCCGCATTCGTCCGCTTCGTCCGCGTGATCGTCCCGTAGCGCGTGTTCCCGTGCGCCTCGTACGTCACTGTCGATTCCGTCTCGGCCGCCGCGAAGATCGTCCCCGCCTTGCTGGCACCCGCCGACCCCTTCAGCAGATCCTCGTCCCCCAGCGCCTGCTCCAGCGCCTCCGCGCTCCCCAAAGCCTCGATCAGGTCGTCGATCACTCCCAGCGCGTCGTCGTCATCCGGCCGCCGCGCTGCGTACTTGCCCTTGACCTTGTTCTTCCCGAACACCGTCTCCAGCACCCCCTTCACGTTCGTCGTCGCGTTGTTCGCACTCTCCGTCCCCCACTGCCGACCCACCTGCGTGTCCCGCTGCGAGTCCGTGTCGAACACGTCCAGCACCGCCACGATCTTCTCCCGGATCTCCAGCAGCTTCCCCCGCGCCTCCGCCACGAAGTTCTTCCCCTTCCTCTGCGACACCCCGTCCCCCAGCAGGTCCCCGAACGGGTAGTTCTCCCCTGCCACCACCAAAGCCGTCCGCGCCTCGTTTACATCCGTCTTCCGGTCGTCCCCCAGGATCGACGGATGCGCGCTCAACTTGTCTGTCTTGAATCGCGTCGGGTTCCGCACCGCCACGTTGTCCAGCCGCGTCCCCATCAGCGCCCCGTCCTGCATCACCACCCGGTACCACCCCGACGTCTCCGTCTCGATATCCCCCATCCCGTCCATCCCCAGCATCGCTCCGTCCACGTCGTAGCCGGTGCCGTCTTCCCGCTTCACCGCCTGCAGGCCCCCCGTCCCCTGCACCTCCATCGTCATCGGCACATAGGTCGCTGTCCACATCCCGTCCTCCCCCATCATCAGCATGTATTCGTTGCCGTTGCTCGCTGTGCGCGTGCCGCCGCTCATCAACGGCTCTCCCCCCACCGTGTACGTCCCGTCCTCGTTCCTCACGATCGTCACCGTCGTCCCGCTGGTGCCCAACGCCAGCATTGTCTCCGGTGCCTGGTACTGCGCCATCCACATCCCGTCCTCCCCCATCACCAGCGTGTACACGTTGCCATTCGCCGCCGTGTACATCGTCACCCCGCTCTCCACGGCCATCTCACCCAGCATGTAGCTCCCGTCCTCGCCCCTCACCAGCGTCACGGTCTCCTCCAGACCCCCCAGCCGGATCTTCACATCGTGCGCGTCGTACCGCGCATTCCATGCCCCATCCGCCAGCAGCAACGTGTACATGTTGCCGCTTTCGCTCTTGACCGTCCCCCCGCTCTCGAACGCCTCCCCGTTCAGCGTGAATCCCCCATCCTCCGTGGTCATCAGCGTGACGGTCTCCCCAGTCGCCCCGAGGGGCACATCCACCATCTGAGGCTGGAATGTCGACATCCACATCCCGTCCTCCCCCATCATCAGCGTGTACTCACCGCCGTTGGCCGCCGTCCACGTGCCGCCGCTCATCAACGGCTCTCCCCCCACCGTGTACGTCCCATCCTCGTTCCTCACGATCGTCACCGTCGTCCCGCTCGTGCCCAGCGCCAGCATCGTCTCCGTCGCCTGGTACTGCGCCGTCCACATCCCGTCCTCCCCCATCACCAGCGTGTACACGTTCCCATTCGCCGATGTGTGCTTCGTGACCCCGCTCTCCACTGCCATCTCGCCCAGCATGTAGCTCCCGTCCTCGCCCTTCACGAGCTTCACGGTCTCCTCCAGGCTCCCCAGCTTGACCTCCACCTCGTGCGCGTCATACCGCGCATTCCACGTCCCATCCGCCAGCAGCAGCGTGTACACGTTGCCGCTTTCGCCTGTCACCGTCTTCCCGCTCTCGAACGCCTCCCCGTTCAGCGTGAAGCCCCCATCCTGCGTGGTCATCAGCGTGACCTTCTCTCCACTCGCCCCCAGCGTCACCTCCACTGGCTGCGGCTGGAACGGTGCCGGTGCCGGCGCTGCCGGCGGTCTTGCCGCCGTCGGCTCATCGCCTCCACAGGCGGCCAAGCCCGCCATAAGAAGCGCGGACAGGAGGAAAATCCCCCCCCCCGAGTTTTATTGCACTGCGATTCATGTCTGTTACCTCGTTTATCGCTTTTCTTACCACTTCACCTACCGGGCAGCCTCGTTGCTCCCCGGACCAATCCATGGGATCCACCGACATCCGTCCACGGCTCCCATGGGTCCGGTCACCCAGATATACCACGAGCACATCCCACCTCAGCTCGTCCATTTGTAAAGGGAATGTAAGGCGATTGCCGCAGTCTCTGAATCCATGGACGCGGACCCGTGCCCACCCTGTCCACACGGGCCGGCACCTCTTGCGGCCCCACCGCCTGTCGGCTACGGCGACAACCCCTCGGGATAGGTCAATGCCTCCTGCACTCACTCGGAGTAGCGGTGCTCCAGCAGCTTCCTTGGCGGCGGTGGCATTGTCCCGGCTGCGGCCCCAGTCTAGGCAGCCACTGTCCACGGCCCCCCCCACCCGCACGCCGGTTTCGTCCCGGGACAACTCACCAGGTGCTCCCGGAGCGGATCCTCATCAGGCTCCCAGTCGTCCGCCTCCGTGTGGCACTGGTTGGCCGTCGTGCCTAGGCACACAGTCCCGCCGAACACCTCCCGCAGGAGCTCCATCAGCCGCTCCTCGCGCAGGAACTCGGCGTCTTGCTCGTAGACCGCCATGGCCTCGATCCGCAGCCGTTACGGTACCGCTGCCGTCACGGCCTCCGGAATGGCGGCCCGCGGGGGTTCTCCCCTTCCAACCGGGTGGTTTCAGCTTGCAGACGAGTGTTCTCCGCCTCCAAGTGCACCAGACGTACCTTGCTCTCGATGCCCTCTCCCTACATGGGTTGGCCTCAGTCCCAGCGCGTCCTGAGCGCCACACCTCGCTCGCCGCGGCCTGGACGTCCAGAAAATACCTACTGCTACGGCTCCTCCGGCAGAAAGTCATGTGCCGGTCCGCCCGCTGCTCGCTATCCGGTAACCAGAGTACCTGGGCAGTTACACGGTGGGAGCCGAAAACCTGGCACTGCCTGTGATCAACTCCCGTGGTCAAATTCCGTTCCAGGACACGTGTTCGGTAGTAGTCCAGTCAGGGGTTACGGCATTAGCCGTTCTGGCAGCCACAATGCGAATTGGGGGCACAATGTAACGACGACCAGCGTGGCTGCGTTGGCACCCAGAAAGGGTGCCGCTCCGCGGAAGATCCTCCCAATGTCGAGGTTGGCGATGGCTGCGCAGACATTCAAGCACGTTCCGACCGGCGGTGTGCATGCACCCACAGCCAATCCCGACACAAGCAACACTCCGATCAGGATCGGGGAGACCCCCAGGCCTGCCAAGGCGGGGGTGAATACAGGTGTCAGCAGCAGAATGGCGGGGCTCACGTCAATCACCGTACCAGTCGCAAGGACAATGAGATTGACCAGCAGGAGTGTGGCCGTTGCGCCTAATCCCAGTTCCATAACAAATCCCGCGATCGCTTCTGGAACGCGTTCCAGCGCCAGGATCCAGATGAATGCATGCGATAGAGCGATTATGATCATGATCTTTCCGCTTGTGACAGCGGTTGAGCGTAGACAGATCCAGAAAGCGCCGGGCGTAAGAGCCCGAGTCACACCAAAACCGGCAAGCAGTGCATACAGCACCCCTAGGGCCGCAGACTCGGTGGCGGTCGCGATTCCGAGGACTACCGCTCCGACTACCACCACAGGCATAAGCAGCATTGGCATTGACCGAATAGTACGGCGCAGTGCGCCGATGAACGTAATACCCTGACGCTCGATGTCGCAATGAGCCAGCATGCGAACCAGCGCCAGCTGGAACACACCAACCATGATGCCCGGGAATATCCCGCCCAGAAACAGCTTCCCGACAGATTCCTGCGCAACCACGGCATAAAGCACCATGGGGATACTCGGCGGTATCACCATCCCCATGGTGGAAGAGGCTACGGTGATACCCGCCGCAACTTCCCTGCGGTAACCGTGACGCTCCATTTCAGGGATCAAGACCGAGCCGATTGAGGCCGTGTCTGAGGCTGCCGAGCCTGAAATACCACCGAAGAGCATGCTAGCGACTACGTTGACCAATCCAAGCCCACCCTTGAACCTTCCGGCTAGTAGCATGCTGAAATCGATCAACCGGGAGGTGATCTGGGCCGAATTCATGACCTGCCCCATCAGGATGAAGAGTGGCAGGCTCATCAGCGCATAGGAGTTGAAGCCTGCCAGCAAGCGCAATGGCAAAACAGGGAGGAGTTGGGTGTCGCTCAAAATCACGTAGAGCAGGACTGAGACACCTAGCGAGTAGGCAACCGGCACCCCGATACCGATGAGCACCAGCAAGCTGATCAGGAGCAGCAGAGTCAATTCGAACTCCGTGCACGAGCCAAGCTGATCAGCTTGATGCCGCAATATATGGTGGCGAGACTGCATCCCAAGGGAACACTGGCTTGGAGCACGTAGCGGGGCACTCGCGTAACCGGCATCAGTGTCTGCCCGGTAGCGACGATCCAGGAGATGCTGCTGGCTGCAACCACGGCATTGAGGATCGCGACAATACCCAGTTGGGAGGCTTGGAGGACACGTCTGCCGTGCGGACCGAGAAGTGGCGAGAGCAGGTCGACGCGGATATGTTCCTGGCGGCCCACTCCCACTGCGGCCCCCATCGACGATAGGTAGACGAATACGATGGTGGTGGCCTCGTTGGCACCGACCCAGCCGGATTCGAACCCATAGCGGAGGATCACTAGCACCACGACGACAAGGAACATGCCTAGCAAGCTCGCTGCCAGCAAGCCTTCCAGCACGGTGGTCAGGCGACGCTCGATGGTCTGGACGCTCACTGCGGCTCTTCTCCTCGTGCCGCCCGGCGTGCTGCTTCGACATCGTCCCTGGTGAAATAGCCCTTGCCGATCAGGATGTCATATACCGGAACTGCCGCTTGGCGGAAGTGATCGAGTGCCTCTCCTTCGATCCAGTTCGTTTCGAGGACGGTGGAGAGCCTGTCGATGTACTCCTGTTCACTTTCCCGATTCATGCGGTCGCTGTAGGCCATGGCCTCCCGAGCAGCACTGTCGAAGTGCTGCTGGATCTCCATCGGCAGCGAGTCATACCACGCCATGTTGACGATGAATGGATCGGGACCGGTCATGTAGTTGGAGATGCTGAGGTACCGCTGGACTTCGTGGATGCGCGAGTCCCACAGGTTGGACGGAGCATTGTCCTGGCCGTCGATCACGCCGGTCTTGCAGGCCTGGTAGACCTCTGTGAACGGTATCTCTTGAGGATTGGCACCTAAGATACTCGTCAGTATGATGTTCGGTTCCTGTGGGGGGACGCGCAGCTTGAGGCCTCGGAAATCCTCGGGAGTACGGATCGGCCGGACGCTGGTGGTGTGAGCCCGGAAGCCTTGGGAGATTCCCGTGGCGGGCACGTGGTAACCGTTCTTCCGGCCCTCCGTGTTGAGGCGAGTCGTGAACTCGCTGTTCACGAGGCGAAGAGCCTGATCCCAGTCTTCGACAAGGAAGGGTAGGAGGAAGAGTGTGTACTTCGGACTCACGTCGAAGAAGTAACCACCGCGAGTGCCTTGCAACACGTTCACCGCAACGAGGTCCATCAACTCCCGCTCACGTCCGAGAGTGCCCCCGAAGTGGTTGTCGACCTGGATGCGTCCGTTGGTGCGTTCCTCAATGATCTCCTTGAAGAAGGCCATCGATACACTGCGCGGGTGTTGCGCGGGTTGCGAGTTGGCGTAGCGGAATGTGTATGACTGCGTGGGCCCGTCACAGCCGAAGCACACGACGACCAAGGTCATGTACAGAAACCTTCCCGAGACGCAGTCCCCCCACATACCGCCCAACTTCCTAGGCCCCGAGGTTGAGATCACCGTCGCTCATCCAACTGACCAACCGCACGAGACTGTTGGCAATGCACATCGAGGCTATTCCGGCGTGCGATGACTGGCGACCGCCACTGCTACCGTGCCGCGGATGAGCCATGCAGACGCCAACCACCGCCAGTGAAACGAAGTGTCGCGCTGCTCCATGCAACCTCACACGCACCTCCGAGGATCCGTCCTGCCAAACATGGATACTGTAGCAACCTGCCCACAGCCCGTCCGGATGCAACGATGGTCCGCAGCTTCCATCTGGTGAGACCGTTGGGAAGTGGCCGGGTTGCAAGAAATGTCACTCTCATCCAATGGAAGATGAACCGGACAATAGGCGTTGTTTCCGGCAAGAAATGAACTTGCCGGTTGCACTAGGAAACGCAACAGCGGGCGGATGGGCCTAAGGTCCTGATGGACCTATCCTATGGGACTTCTTGGGGTCTAGGTATTGCATCGCCGCGGGCGGATAGCGCCCTTGGATGCCCTCGATCATCCCCGGACCGTTCGCAACAGCCATTGGGAGTGGGCAGCCGCAGATCATTACCGCTGCCTGGATTGGCCCTCGGTCCGTCTGCCGACCCGCCTTCGGCAGCACCCGTCCCGGCCGGCGCAGGTTCGTCCCAAGACCGACAGCGCCACCGTGTGCTGAACGCCGTCCGCACCCCTGCTTCTCACTGAGTCCAGGCCGCAGTGCTCCAGGTGGTGGATCGCCCCTTCCACTGCGGGAAGCCGTTAGCTGTGGCACTTCCTGGTCCACGCAGCGTTGCCTGGTGCAGCCGGTGCCTGTTGCGGTATCGAAACCTAGCCGGACCCGTCGTTGGCTGCGGCCCAAGTACAATATCAGGGCAACGAGTTGGACCTGTATGACTCTGGGGAACAGTGCCAGGGGACCCGTCGTGGCGCTCATGGGCCTTGCGACAGCGTGGTTGGCAACACCGGAGGAGGTCAACCCGAATTTCACGGCTCAGGTACGCCCAATTCTGCAGAAATGCCTGCCGTGTCATGGGCCGGACGATCAAGGGCGAATGGCGAACCTGCGGCTAGACACGCGTCGCAGCGCGCTCGGAAGCGACGGCGGTTACCCGGGACTCATTCCCGGCAACAGTGCCGAGAGCCGGGTCATGGTGCGGGTTCAATCGGACCAGAATCCCATGCCGCCAACCGGGCTGCGCCTGACTCGACAGGAAATCGAGACGTTGAGACGATGGATTGATGCTGGTGCCCGCTATGAGCGCCACTGGGCGTTCGAACCCCCTGGTCGGCCATTCCCGCCCGCAGTCGCGGCTGGGGAGTGGGTGCGAAATCCCATTGATCGGTTCGTCCTCGCACGACTGGAGCGGGAAGACTTGCCCCCCTCCCCAGAGGCGGGTCGTCACACGTTGATTCGCCGTCTGACCCTGGATCTTACCGGGCTGCCGCCGAGCCCGGAAGAGACCGATGCATTCGTTCAGGATGATCGCCCGGGAGCCTATGAGAATCTGGTCAACCGCCTGCTGGCCTCTCCCGCCTTCGGCGAGCGTTGGGCGCGAGTCTGGCTGGATCTGGCCCGCTATGCCGACTCGATGGGCTACGAGAAGGACAGTCTCCGTCCGATCTGGCCGTATCGGGACTGGGTGATCGGTGCCCTGAATCAGAACCTGCCCTTTGACAGGTTCACGGTCCTCCAACTGGCGGGAGATCTGCTGTCGGCACCGTCCAGGGACGATCTGGTAGCGACCGGGTTTCATCGCAACACGATGACGAACACGGAAGGCGGGACAGACGACGAGGAATTCCGGGATGCGGCAGTCAAGGACCGGGTCGCAACAACCGGGCAAGTCTGGATGGGCCTGACCTGGGGCTGCGCCCAGTGCCACACGCACAAGTACGATCCTGTCTCTCACGAGGAGTATTACGCGCTCTACGCTTTCCTCAACCAGACGGCGGATGCCGACAGGAACGACGACAGCCCAACCATCGAGATTGCCGAAGGCGTGTTGACTCCGATCCTTGCGGAACTTCCGGCCGACGAGCAGCGGGAGACCTTCATCCATCGGCGAGGCAACTTCATGAACCGGGGGGAGCGGGTCGGGCCCGCTACGCCTGCGGCCTTCCATGCCTTCCCGGCCGGCCGGCCACTGAACCGACTGGGTCTGGCAACATGGCTGGTCTCCGAGGAGAATCCGCTGACTGCGCGGGTCGCGGTGAACAGGATCTGGGCCCGGGTTTTCGGGACGGGAATCGTTTCGACGGAAGAAGACTTCGGCACCCAGGGATCGCTCCCGACCCATCCGCAGCTGCTCGACTGGCTCGCTACGGAATTCGTGCACAGCGACTGGGATGTCAAGGCCATCATCCGGACTGTCGTCGTGTCCGCGACCTACCGCCAAGGCTCCGACACATCTGCGCAGCTGCTGGAGCGTGACCCCCACAACACGATGCTGGCGCGAGGACCGAGATTCCGACTACCCGCAGAGATGGTACGCGATCAAGCGCTTGCCGCAAGCGGCCTGCTTAGCCGCAAGGTAGGGGGACCGCCGGTCATGCCGTGGCAACCGGACGGAATCTGGCAAGTCGTATACAGCAGCAGGCGGTGGGAAACCAGTGCCGGGGAAGATCGCTACCGACGGGCGCTCTACACGCTTTGGCGCCGCACATCGCCCTACCCGTCGATGTTGACGTTCGACGCTCCGTCCGGTGAGACTTGCACCATTCGACGGATCCGGACGAACACGCCGCTGCAGGCCCTGGTCACGCTGAACGACCCGACATTGATGGAGGCCGCCGAGCACCTTGCAGGCCGCGCCGTACTGGAAGCCGGCCGGGCGGACGAACCGGTCCTGGACCGAATGTTCCGCCTCGTGTTGGCCAGAGGGCCCACGACCGCCGAACGGCGGCGGCTCCTCGAGTTGCGCAACGACGCGGCCAAGGCCCTGAGCCGGTCTGTACCGAGCGCGGCCAAGCTCGCCAACTACCACAGGGTCCTGTACACATTGAACCGCCGGCAATCACTTGTCGACGACCACCGCGGGGCCCCCCCGCTTTGGCGGTACACACCGAAGAAACCGCCAAGGGGGTGGCAAGATGCCGCCTTTGACGACTCGAACTGGAATGAGGGTCGCGGACCCTTCGGCCACCTCAAGAGCGAAAGCAGCGGCCCAGACACTGACGAGTCGCGCATCCGGTCACCATGGTCTGCGCCCGAACTCTGGATGAGACGGACGTTCGACGCGGATAGCTCGGATCTGGGAGAATTCCGTCTCGAGGTTCGCCACTCGGGAGGCTTTGAGGCGTACGTTAACGGGGTGCTGGCGGCCCGCAACATGGACGGCTCAGGAACTTACTCACCATACTTGCTGAGTGGGGCAACTCTGCGCGCCGTGCGCGCAACCGGTAACGTCCTGGCCGTCCGCGCTGTCCACACCGGCCTGTCGGACGCCTCGCGCAACATCGACGTGGGACTGACGGCCTTGCGCCCCCCGGAATTCGACATCCACGGACGGGAGGCCGTCGACCGCGCAGCTTGGGTGGTAGTGGCCAATGTCATCCTGAACCTCGACGAGACCCTCACCAGACGCTGAAACCATGTCTATCGAATCCGAATCTGTCCTCTGGCAGACGCGCCGACACTTTCTGGATGGCTGCCAACTCGCTCTGGCATCGATGTTTCTCGGAACCCTGAGACCCACCTCAGCGTCACAGACACCAACCCTCACCCGCAAGCGACCGCATCACCCCCCCAGGGCCAAATCCCTGATCTACCTCCACATGGCCGGCGGACCGTCGCAACTGGATCTCTTCGATCCCAAGCCGGAGTTGCAAAGGCACAACGGAATGGACTGCCCAGCGCACCTGCTGGAAGGCAAGCGATTCGCATTCATCAAGGGTGTTCCACAGTTGCTCGGGACCCCCTACGACTTCGCCCGCGTTGGCGAATCCGGCGCGTGGGTCAGCGAACTCCTGCCTGCATTCTCCGAGGTTGCCGACGATGTGGCGATCATTCGATCGATGACGACTCCGGAGTTCAATCACGCCCCGGCACAGCTGCTCCTTCACACGGGCAACCAGAGACCCGGGTCGGCCTCGATTGGTGCCTGGGCAACGTACGGCCTGGGAAGCGAGAACCAGGATCTGCCAGGATTCGTCGTGCTGGTGAGCGGCAACAAGACTCCCAGTGCCGGCAAGAGCCTGTGGGGAAGCGGCTTCCTCCCGTCCCTCTACCAGGGCGTCCAGTGCCGCACCGACGGCGAACCTGTGCTGTTCCTGCGGGATCCGGAAGGGTTGAGTCGCTCCCTTCGGCGCAAGACGCTCGATGCGCTCGGGGACCTGAACCGGCTGGAGCACGAACGGTCCGGTGCACCCGATACGCTCACCCGGATTCAGCAATACGAGCTCGCCTACCGGATGCAGATCTCCGTTCCGGACGTGATGAACATCGCAAGCGAGCCGGATTCGATTCACTCCCTGTACGGCACGGAGCCAGGCAGACCCTCATTCTCCAACAACTGTCTGCTGGCCAGGCGCCTGGTCGAGAACGGGGTGCGTTTCGTACAGCTGTTCGATTGGGGCTGGGACCATCACGGCAACGCCCGCCGAACCGACATTCGCTTCGACCTTCCCGAGAGGGCCCGTGATATCGACCGCCCGATTGCCGCACTGATCAGGGATCTCAAGCGGCGCGGGCTGCTGGAGCAGACGCTCATCGTGTGGGGCGGCGAGTTCGGACGAACGCCCATGCGAGAGAATCGCCAGGGAGACCGCACGGAGTACTTCGGCCGGGACCATCATCCATTCGCGTTCACGATGTGGATGGCTGGCGGCGGGATCAAGGGCGGCGTGAGCCACGGATCCACGGACGAGATCGGCTACTATGTCGCCGAGGATCCGGTAACGCCTCGTGACCTGCAGGCGACTCTGTTGCACTTGCTCGGCCTCGACCCGTTCCGCCTGCACTTCCCGCACCAAGGCCTGAACGAGAGGCTCATCGGGCCAACGGGCGAGGGGCGAATCCTGTCGGAGATTCTGGTCTGACGGCTGCAAAGGGACTGGCGACAGGGCGAATCACGCCGCATCCGCCCAAGCCCGGTCTTCCATGCCACGCGGGCAGACGAAGGGCCTGGTTAGCGATCGGCCGTCACGATGTCCGACAGCACGCCCCGAACCGCCCTGCGGTGTTGCGGGCGAGGAGCTTGGAGGGGCCTCCGTGTGGCCATGCGGCCTCAAATCCCGGTTCTGTGAGAGCTGCGATTCCGGAGCCACGGATAAAGCACCGTGCGGATCGCATTGGAAACTCGGTGGGAACCAGAAGCTCATATGCCTGGTGCGGACGGGTTGGCGGGGAGAAGCGGAGTCGATGGAGGCCGTGCTGCGCACCTGGGAGCGGCCTTATACCGAGTCCCACCCGGTGGTCTGCATGGACGAGCAGCCGGTGCAGTGGGTGCGCGAAACGCGGACCCCTCTGGCGGCTACCACCAGGCATCCGAAACGCGTTGATTACGAATACGAGCGGGCCGGCACGGCGGCCGTGGTCCTGTTCTGCGAACCGCTACGGGGCTGGCGCCAGGTGGGAGTCCGCAGCGGCCGTACGAAGCGGGACTGGGCGCAGGAGGTGGCGGCGCTCATGGAAGGCCGCTACGCGGCGGCGGAGCGGGTCACGTTGGTACTGGACAACCTCAACACGCACAAGCCGGGGGCCTTGTACGAGGCATTCGGGGCGGAGCGGGCGGAAGCGATCCTGCAGCGGCTGGATCTGCGCCACACACCCAAGCATGGCAGTTAGCTCAATGTGGCCGAGTGCGAACTGAGTTGCTTTACGCGGCAGTGTCTGCGCGGGCGACGGCTAGGCGCGTTGGAGGACGTGCGGACGGAGGCGACGGCTTGGGCGATGAGTACCAATGCGCAAGAGCGGGCGGTGAACTGGCACATGACCGTCGCCGATGCCCGCTGCAAACTCAAGTCCATCTACCCGAAAATCACTCAGTGACGGAACACTAGGTTGATGAACTGTACGCACAGAATATGGCTTCGCCCATTGCACATCTCCCGGCTGGTCGAGCTTGACTCGGAACGGGGACGGAGCGTCTTCGCGAGTTGGCATGCTAGGCGCGCTTCGCGTTTAGCTGTTCCACACGATATCTCCCTCGCTCAAGAGCGCCAGACCTCTCCCCAATTGGCAGGCCCGGTGTGGCACCGCAGCTTGAAGCTCTTGCCTTGGCGGAGACTGCCGGCGGCGATCGGAGTCAACGCTCTACGGTTGGGATGCGGTGCATGCCAGCGCGGCGCAACGAAACGGCCACGGCACTGGGTCCACATCCATACCGGACGCGAATCCGTATCACGCTGCCAACGAACTACTTGACACCGCTGCCGCGGACCGGAAAGAGCGGATCGGACACACACAGGAGTTGGCTGGCCCGTCGCGGTGGCGAACGCTTCCGAATCCTGATGCCTGACGTTTCGTCGAGACAGGGACTAACGTCATTGATTCGGCGGGCTCGCCCGAATATGTTGGCGACTCCGCGGGCAGGGTGCCCGGAAGTTCACGTGCAAGCCGCCAAGCTGACAGCGCTCGTCGTATTGCAGATGGCGGTAAGTCCGAGACATGGCCATCTTTCCCCTGCGATAGACCAAGCCGGCCCTTGGACCCCAAAAGCGACTTGGTACTTCCCGGTCCAACTGGAAGGCGCTATACTTTGGCCGGCATAAGGCCCGGGATGCCATGGCCATTCCGCCCTCTCGACCCGGGCCCAGACTCCGCGGAGCGACTGGAGCGTATGGAGATCAGACCTCGAATTCTAGCTGGCACGGCCTCTCTCATCACCCTGGCGAACTGCTCGGCTCCATACTCGGTCGGAAGCTCAGGCGTCGACGTCAGGCCCAACATCCTCCTGATCGTTTCCGAAGACAATGGTCCGGAAATCGGAGTGTACGGCGCACCCTATGTATCCACGCCGCACCTGGACGCGCTGGCAGCAAGCGGTGTGCGCTTTCAGAATGCCTATGTGCCACAAGCCGGGTGCAGTCAGTCCCGTGCGGCCTTGCTAACGGGGCTCTATCCCCATCAGAACGGCCAGATCGGCCTGGCTACGTGGAAGTTCGGCCTGTACCGCAGCGAGACACCCAACATTGTGCGGAGCCTGCGGCAGGTCGGCTACCGCACCGGCATCATTGGTAAGCTGCACGTCAACCCACCCGAGGCGTTCCCCTTCGACTTCGCCAAGCTCTCTTCGGCCAACTTTCGGCGGGAGGGTCTGGAACGCTATGCTGCCTTCGCAGCCGAATTCATGGGGTCAACGGAGCAGCCGTTCTTCCTGTCAGTGAACTACCCCGATGCCCACCGGCCGTTCCTACCGCAGGTGAACGGCATGCCTGAGCAGCCACTCCAGGGAGTAGATGTCCAGCCGCTGGAATACATGGGACTTGCCTCCGACGTGCTGCGCAACGACACGGCGAACTACTACAACTCGATAAGCAGACTGGACCGGCTGGTGGGAGACCTGTTGCAAGCTCTCGCCGACACCGGCATGTCCGAAGACACGCTGGTCGTCTATCTCGGCGACCACGGCGCGGACCTGCTGCGCGGCAAGCGGACATCCTATGAGGGCGGAGTGCGGATTCCGCTTATCATCCGGTGGCCGGGCCGACAACGGGCGGGTCAAGTTCGCAAGGAGTTGGTATCGACTCTCGATCTGATGCCAACATTCCTGGAGGCGGCCGAGGCTCGAGAGGTCACCGGCCTGGCGGGCCACTCGCTGACCCCTCTGGTAGCTGGCCAGAATCCATCGTGGCGCGAGTACCTCTTCACTGAATACCACCTGCACTCGAACCATAATTACTTTCCGCAACGCACAGTCCGCGACCGGCAGTACAAGCTGATTCGCAACTTGATGCCAAACACCGTTAACCCCGGCCATGACTTCACTATCGGCAAGTTTGTGGGCACATCTGAGCTGCTGCAAGCGGTGAACGGAGCGCCAGAGCGAGTCCGCATGGCATACCAAGCCATGGCGGCACCTCCAGAGTACGAATTGTACGATCTGGCCGCAGACCCCCATGAATTTGACAACCTGGCCGCAGACCTTGCCTATGGGGATGTCCTCGCGCGGCTGAAGGCGAGACTGCAGCAGTGGCGTGAGCAGACCGAGGATCCTTTCCTCGATCCCGCCAACACGACCCGCCTGAAGGCCGAGATCGCATCAACGCTCAAGAATGGCAAGTACGAACGGCCTGATGGCTGGAACTATGCCGATTACCTGGCGCCCGACCAGCCCGCCTCGGCCGTGCACACCCAACAGCGAGGGCAGCGTTGATTGCACTCACCATGTGGCCGCAGCGCTTGCCGCATCAATCGGCGGTGTCGGGCCCCTCCGCCGTCCTGGTGCTTGCGCTGGCCGTCACCGCCTGTGCCGGCACACACCCACCACGGCCCAACGTGCTCTTCCTGAGCGTTGACGACATGAACGATTGGGTGGGCGCCCTCGGCTACCCACACGCCAAGACACCTCACATCGACCGCCTCAGTGCACGGGGGACGCTCTTCACCAACGCGCACGCTCCATCTCCCAAGTGCAACCCGTCCCGCACGGCGATCCTTTCGGGTCTCCGGCCCTCGACGACAGGAATCTATGCCAACAGCGAATGGTGGAAGCCGAACCTGCCGGATGTCGTAGTGCTTCCACGCTATTTCAGGGACAACGGCTACTACGCCGCTGGAGGCGGGAAGGTCTTTCATCATACCCCGGGATTCAACCCTCCAGACTCGTGGGACGAGTACTTCGACCTCGTCAGTGACCTGAGGGCCGATGGCTTCCTGGTGCCCTACCGTCGCCC
This sequence comes from Bryobacterales bacterium, assembly GCA_965205085.1. GTDB lineage: Bacteria > Acidobacteriota > Terriglobia > Bryobacterales > UBA6623 > VXMF01. The sequence goes on from OZ242039.1 coordinate 2,126,970, forward strand.
CGACCATCTCACCAGTTTCGACTGGGGGCCGATTGACCAGACCGACATGGAAATGGGCGATGGCGCAACGGTGCGCTGGGCCGAGGAGTTTCTGGTGCGGGAGCACAACCGGCCGTTCTTCCTGGCTGTTGGTTTGTTCCAGCCGCACCTGCCGTTCTACGCTCCGCGAGCGTGGTACGACTCAGTAGGTGCGGACGGTGCTCCCGTCCCGATCGACAAGCCCGGCGACCTGGACGATGTACCGGCCAGCGGCCGCAAGATGGCCGACTATCGCGTGGCGGATCTGGAACTGATACTGCAACACGGCGACCTGGGCGAGGTCGTCCGCAGCTACACAGCCAGTATCCGGCACGCCGACGCGCTGATCGGACGTGTGGTCGACGCATTGGATGCCAGCGCCTATGCAAGAAACACCATCGTCGTCCTCTGGTCCGACCACGGCTACCACTTCGGCGAGAAGCACCACTTGACAAAAGACACGCTCTGGGAGCGGTCTTCGCGTGTGCCGCTGGCGATTATCGCGCCCGGTATCAGTACGCCGGGCGGACGCTGTTCCCGACCTGTGAGTCTGCTCAATCTGTATCCGACCCTAGTGGATCTGTGCGGCTTGCCCGCCCGAGAAGAGCTCGAAGGAGTCAGCCTGAGGACGCTGATCGGAGATCCCTCAGCTCCATGGACGCGCCCCGCTGTCATGACGTTTGGCCGCAACAACCACGCTGTACGCTCGGAGCGCTACCGCTATATTCGCTATGCCTCCGGCGAAGAGGAACTCTACGACCACAGCGTAGATCCCGAGGAATGGACGAACCTGGCGCAGAACACCGCCAGCGCAGCGGTCATCGCGGACCACGAGCAGTGGCTGCCCAGGGTGAATGCGCCACAGGCGCGACCCAAGAGGGCGTTCATCTTTGATCCAGACATCTACACATGGCAGCTTCGACCGGAACAGCCATCGCAATGATCGATCGTCGTAGATTCCTGGCTAACGCCATGGCATCGACCAGCTTCGCAGCACAGCCTGCCAAGGCAGTCGGCAACGGCCTCAATGTGCTGTTTCTGGTCGTGGACGATCTGCGGCCTGAATTGGGCTGCTATGGCAATGAACTGGTCCATTCACCGAATCTGGACAGACTGGCTTCCACCAGCCTGCTGTTTCGGCACGCCTATTGCCAATCCGCAGTGTGCGGCCCTTCCAGAGCGTCGCTGCTTACGGGTCTGCGTCCGGATACCACGAGAGTTTGGGGCAATCGCACACACTTCCGGGATACGATTCCAGAGGTGGTCACACTGCCGCAGCGCTTCAGGCAGGAAGGGTACTACACCCAGGCGATCGGCAAGGTGCTGCACGGCAACAAGGCCGACCGGCTGTCTTGGAGCGAGCCGGCTTGGCCGGCAGGCGGCCGACAGGCTGGCATGCAATACATCGATGAGGAAGGCTTCGCCGCGATGCGTCGCAAGCATCCCGGCCAACAGTGGTCGGGCGCCGAGATCCCCACCTTGGAGTGGAAGAAGTTGTCTTCCCGGCAGGCACCGGAGGTGCCGGACAACGCCCTGCAAGACGGCCAGGTGGCAGATCGGGCGGTGGCTGCAATGCGCCGTCTGAGAGGTGAACGGTTCTTTCTCGCGGTTGGCTTTCAGAAGCCTCATCTGCCATTCACGGCACCGAGGAGCTACTTCGACCTGTACGACCCGGCGGCGCTTCCACTGCCCGCAGACGCCCAGCGCCCGGTGGACACCCCAGCCCTGGCATTCACCCGCTCCAACGAGTTGCGTGGTTACAAGGATATCCCTGATGAAGGGCCAATACCGGACGGCAAGGTTCGCGAACTCATCCACGGATACTATGCTGCAACCAGCTACATAGATGCACAAGCTGGTCGGGTATTGCGCGAACTGGAGAGCCTCGGCCTGGCCGGCAACACGGTGGTGATCCTGTTCGGCGACCATGGCTGGCACCTGGGCGAACAAACACTGTGGGCCAAGACCACGAATTTCGAGCTCGCCGCCCGCGCCCCGATGATGATTCGGGTGCCCGGGATGCGTCCGGGAGGGAGAGACTGCGCAGCCCTGGTGGAACTCGTCGACATCTATCCGACGTTGTGCTCTGCGTGCGATATCGCGGGTCCCCGGGCATTGGAAGGAGTTTCGATGATGCCGCTGCTGGAGGATCCCGAGCAACCGTGGAAAAAGGCGGCCTTCCATCAGATCCCGCGACCCTATCTGTCGGATCAGGACTGGGTCCACATGGGCTACAGCATGCGCACGCGCCTGTTTCGATTTACCGAGTGGATAGACCGGAACGGAACGGTTGTGGCTCGTGAACTATACGATCTACGCGCCGCGCCGCTTGAAACGGTCAATATTGCCAATCGACCCGAAAACTCGGCGCTCGTGGACTCGCTGTCGGCTCAACTTCGCGACGGATCGAGGGCGGCCCGTCCATAGGCGCTGCTGGCCCCAGCCAGCCGGGCAAGGCATAGCGCCCGAGCGCGCCGGCACACGATGCGCAGTCTGTGGCTGAATCTTGCAATCCGACCTCTCAACGAGCCCTCGCCAAGTCTGGACTGTCTGCAAGCACTGGATCCCGGACGCTGTCAGGTGAACATGGGTAGTAACTGCCCAGGCACCTTGGATCCCGCACAACGATCAGCAGGCGGACCGGAACTTCACTCTTGACGGAGAAGCCGTAGCATGAGGTGTTATTGGACATTCAGGCCGTGGCGAGCCAGCCGCAGCATGCAGGACGTGCCGGAGCCGAGGCCGGTCCCTGCAGGGGGAGTGCTCCGAGGGCACGTCCCGTTTGGTGCACCTGGAGGGGGAGAGCACCCGGTGGCAGGCCGAGCAGAAGCTGCCGGTGGCACCAGACATGGCACCCAATCGGGAGACTGGATCCCTGTCGGCGCAGCGGAGCAACCGCCCTGCGCCGGTCGTATCGCTACTGAAACTTCCGAGCGCAGCTCCGGTCCGCACCGAACACAGACAGGGGGCTGCGGCCGACGCCATGGCCCCACCGCCCAAGCGTCACCCCTTTCCCCTCTGACCTCCTTGTTCGGCTGACGGCCGGGCAATCCCTGGTGCGGACCGTGCATAGGGTGTCGGATTTTCCGGTCCCGCTCAATAAGCGCGAGTCCGCCTGCCAGCTGTGCTGGGGTGGCCAGTCTGCTGCGGTGGCGAACCTGGAGTCGGAGCGTGGAGTGCTCCATTGGCTCGCACGAGGCACACTTGATCGCTGATCTTGTGGGATGGAAAGCCCGTACCCGAGAGGGGCAGGGGCTTATCCGGACAAATCTATAGCACTGTTTGGGCCCACCAACTCCCACGATGGCTCTGTGTGCTGCCCGCATAGAACACCCATCCATAGGGTGTCACCCTCTCTACGCCAGAAACCGAAGGATGAACCAATCCGATCTGTCCATGGGGACTCCGGTGATTGCACCAAATCCCAAGGCTCGCGCGGGGATGCGCGCCTCGCATCACTTCGGCGAGAGAATCGTCGAGGCCGAGGTTAGAAGCCCGTCCTTGGTGGCTTGCAGTGCCTTGACCTTGGTATGCGCTTCCTTCAGTTGAGTCAGCAGCCTCTTGATCTTGGTCATGTCACCCTCCAGTGACCGAACTGTGGTCTGCAGTGCCAACATCTCTCCCTCAGCTGCTTTCAGTCGCTTCTCGAGTGCCTCCTCCGTATTGGTATTGTCAGTGACCGTACCGGTGGTACCGCCATCATCATCGTCATCGCTGTCAGCAGCCGGAATGATTGTCGCCACACTTGCGGTGGTGGTCTCAATCCAATCGGCAAAGCTTGACACTCTGGTAAAGATGGCGGTTACCGGTGCCCCTGAGGAGTCCAACGCACTCGTGCTGGCCACACCGACCTGAAGCCATTTCGTACCACCGGTTGTGGTGTGTGCGACCACCAACGGGCCTCCTCGATCGCCTCTGCTGATTCGTTTTGTGGCCGTACCTGCGCAGACCGTATCCTCGTGGGCGACTGTCTCTTCATTCTGGAAAGCTAGCTGACTGCGACAATAGGCAGGATGATACAAGTTCGCAGTGAAGGAGCGCACACGGTCACTGTGTCGTCCGCCTTCCATCGCACCATAGCCGAATGCGATAGCTGATGTGCCGGAAGCAGCATGGCTGCTTTCAGCGGATCTGCGCGGGATCGCGAGAGGAAACGGCCCGGAGAGATGCAACGGCGAGGACAACTCGATCAGTGCGATATCAGGGCCTTGTCCATTGTTGTATTCGGGGTGTGGAATGATCCGGCTGGATGTCCGCACGTGAAACCCGAAGCTGGTACCGTAGCCAAACTCGACTTTGGTTGTAGTCAAACCGGCAACACATTGAGCGGCTGTCAAGATCCAACTGCGTGAGAGGATGCTACCCGAACACGAGCCACTCACATATGCCACGAACGGATAGTCTTCGAGCCTGGCAGCTTCGCCGCCAACGATTGAGCGTGGAAGCGGACCCGGCTCTTCAGCCCCGGAGCCAAGCCCGGGAAAGATCAGCAGGAGCACTGTTCCCCCGACGGCTAGACAGACTCGGTGCCAAGACCGAGACCAGGATGCGGTTGGCAACGCAGGAGCGATCATGGCTAGATCATACCATGGTTGCGACAGTGCCGTGCGACGTTCAGTCGCAGGTTCCAGTCCATTCGCAAGCCCTTCCGGCGATCCGCAGGGGGTGCGCAGCACAGAGAGGGTGCGGGTGCCGACGAGTCTCGCGGAGGCCCTTCACCGGGCAGGCCCGACGCTCATGCCGAGAGGCACCGGCAGAACGGCTCGAAGCAGTCCTGAGGCGTGCGCCTCGCCACGCTTTCGACCGGGACAGTCTGCCTGGACCGGCACACTCTGCAACCGGTTCGAAGTCCGCGGCGGACGGCCGTGGGCGCACAGCGGTGCTGTCGGTTCTGGGGGATGAGCCTGCACCGGCCGGGACGGGGGATGAGTCAGAAAAAGGAATGGCCGAGCAGCACAGCGGCCCGGAGGCGGCTTCGCGATTGCGCGGTCCCGATGGCTGTCCCAGGCGGTCCGTGAACGAGCGGGGCCCGCAGGAGAGCCATCCGGGAGCGCCAACCTCTCGTGATCCGGCCGGGTCTCATCACTAGATCCGATTGGCAGCACCCGGCCCGGCAGGGAGTCAAGCCTGCTTGATCCCGTCAATCTGGCGGATAGTCCAGGCCCTCCTCGCTTCGCCGGCACGATTCGTCCCATGCGCTGAGTTCCCTCCTCATCGAAGCTGCCATCCGGGGTAGACTGTCGCCGAGATCGTGCCGCTCACCGGGATCCACGGCCAGGTCGAAGAGCATGTCCTCCGCCATCCGTCGCTCATCGAGATACGAGAGAAACTTGTAGCGGTCGCCGATCAGCGCATGGTCGGGCGAACCCAGACGACCCTCTCTTCCCCGGTCTCCGCTGTCGGGAGTCTGGAACGCGATCGGCTTGCCCCGGCGCTGCATCCTACCGTCGATCAGCGGAATGAGGTCGACGCCGTCGATGGGCCGCGAATCGGCGGAAGCAGACAGGCCCAGAGCCGAGGCCACCGTCGGAAGGTAGTCGCTGGTGGAGCACGGCACGGAGGTGGACCGGTCCCCCTTGACCCGACTCGGCCACTCCAGAATGCCCGGCACTCGAAGGCCTCCCTCGAACAGGCTCCTCTTGCGCCCGCGGAGCCCCCCGGCCGAGCCGTACTCCGTGCTCGAACCGGGAGCCCGTCCCTCAGGACCGTTGTCGCTGCAGTACCAGAACATCGTGTCGCCGGCGATGCCAAGATCCCGCAGTTCCGCCCTGAGCCTGCCGACCTGTTCGTCCAGCGCCGTGATGCTGCCGAAATAGTGCTGTTCGCCCGGACCGAGGTCGGCGTACAGGGCTCGGTAGCCCGGGCCGGCAACGACCGGCTTGTGCGGTGTATGAAACCAGACCACAGCCAGGAACGGAGTGTGGCTCTGGGCAGCCTTGCGAATGAAGGGCACGGCGCGATCCATGATGACCCGTGAGTCGTCCCCTTCGAGATTCTCGGTCGCGAACTCGCCCGGCCCGATCCAGTACCTGGATGGAAACGCCTGGTTCACCATCGGATTCCAGGTCGGCATTTGCACTTCGGCAGAGAACGATACATCAAAGCCGTGCTCCCAGGGCGGCGCGTAGTGCTCGGGCCGCCGACCGCCCCTGCGTCCGTCCTCCCGATCCTTGGTCAGGGTTCCGAGATGCCATTTCCCGAAATGCCCCGTCACGTAGCCTTGTTGCCTGAGCAATTCGGCCACCGTAACCTCCTGGTCCCGCAGGTGCCCAGCGTTCGCGGTCGGAATCCCGTACCGGAAGGGATGGCGTCCTGTCAAGGCGCTGCCGCGGGTCGGCGAACATACGGGAGCCCCCGAGTAGAATCGGTCAAACCGCAGACCAGCCCGACTCATCGCATCCAGATGGGGAGTGTGGACGAGCGGATGCCCGTTGTAGCCTGTGTCCCCCCAGCCCTGGTCGTCGGCCATGCAGAGAATCACGTTCGGGCGGTCACCGTCCGTGGTCGTAGACCCGCCCGCTCCGCCAACAGCAACCGGAGCAGCCAGAACGGCTCCGGTGGCCTGAAGGATTTCGCGCCGGTGCAGTTGTTTCGCAACTCTCATTTCCTGTTCTCGTTCCACGCCAGCACAACGGTGTTCCGCGGCCAGCATCCCGGGCCCCCGCTGTGCATGGACTAGTACTGTCTCTCGATTTCGGCCTCAGTTGTGCCGCGGGTCCCGAAGCTGTACAGCCGGGTGGCGGTGCGGACATACAACCGCCCGTCGCCGATCGCCGGAGTGGCATAGACGTCCTCTTCTAGCCGGTTGGCCTGCAGGACGGTCCAGTCCGGACCCGCCTTGGGCACCATCGCCGTTCCGGCATCACTGATCATGTAGACCTTGCCATCGCCGGCGACGGGCGAGGCATAGAAGCCTTCCAGTGCATCCCGCAGACGACCTCGCTTGAGGACCTCTCCGTTCGCGGGATCGAGGGCTGTCACGATCCCGCCGTTCCGGACAAGGTACAGGACATCCCGGTAGAGTATCGGCGACGCCACCTCGGGAAGGGACTTCTGGTAGCGCCAGATCCGATGAGACCCGGTGACGTCTCCCCGCCCCCCAAGGCGGATCGCCATGCAGGAGTTCTGCGAGGCCGTCCGGGCCCTGTAATGGGTCCAGTCGCGGGCGTCCAGCGTCCCGTTCTTGTCGCGGTCGTGCATGGCCCAGCTGCCCGGCAGCCATTGCTCGGGAATCTCGGCTCTGTCCAGCTCGCCGTTGCCATTGGAATCGAATCGGTCCCGCATCTGCACAAAAGGCGGTAGATCAAGACGGGCTTCGGGCTCACCTCCGACCGCCCAACCATTGAAATAAACGTGTTCCCCGTCCAGCACCGGGACTGATTTCACCTGGTAGGTGAGGCCGTCCACTCGCCACAACTCCCGGCCATCGACGGCGTAGCCCGTCATGCGATAGGAGCCCGGAACGATGATCTCGGTTTCGCCGCCGCCCGGCTCGAAGAGGATCGGTGTCGAAAAGCCGTGCACGAAATCGGCGCGAGGTGCCTCCCACAGTATGTTCCCGTTCATCGGATCAACTGCCAGGATGTACGCATCCAGATCCTGGTCACAGACAAGGATGAGCTTCCCGTCGGCCAGGATTGGAGACGTCCCCATGCCGTGGTAATTGGTGAACGGGCCCAGTGGCAGCGTCCAGAGTTCGTGGCCGTCCGAATCGTAGGCGACCAGACCGTAGCCCCCAAAGAATGCGTACACATTGGCCCCGTCGGTGACTGGTGTCGAGGCAGCTTGGTCATTGAGACGATGCAAGCGCTCGAGACGTCTGGAAGGGGCGGCCCTTCTCCACAGTTCGACCCCGCTGGCCCGATCAAGAGCGATAGTGAGCAGGTGTCCATCCGCATGTGCCGTCAGGAAGACGCGGTCCCGTGCGAGCACGGGGGATGACTTCCCCGGCGGAAGATTCACCTTCCAGATCACGTTGGATTCAGGACCGAAGACCACCGGGAGCGGCCCGCGCTCGGCCACGCCGCTGCCGTTCGGCCCCCGGAACCGATCCCAGTCCGAAGCCCACGCGCTCCCCAACCAGAGGCAGATCAGGAACAAGGACCAACTCAGGCGCATCGCCACCGAATGATAGCGAAAGGCCAGGGCGGCGGCGACCCGCTGTTCGGCGATAAGATGGTGCTGTCCGTGTTTGGTCGCCCTGCCTCGGTCTTCGTAGGAGTTGCTGGGATCACAGTCGGCTCACTCTGGGCCGGTGCTGAGCAGCCCGTGCCGCCTGTGGTGGACGGGTACTGCCTTGCCTGCCATAACGATCAGACCCGCACGGCTGGCATCTCGCTGGAGGGGTTGGACCGGGAGGATGTGACCAAGGACCCGGCGGTCTGGGAGAAGGTCCTCCGCAAGGTTACATCAGAGGAGATGCCGCCGCCCGGTGCGCCGTCGCCCGAGCCTTCGGTCCGGAGCGACTTTGTCGAGCGTTTGGAGGGCGCCCTCGACGCGGCGGCGACGGCGGACCCGCATCCGGGGCAATCTCCCCTGCGTCGCCTGAACCGCGCGGAGTATGCCAACGCAGTCCGGGACCTGCTCGCCCTGGAGGTTGACGTGAGTCCGTGGCTGCCGGTGGACGACTCGGGCTACGGCTTCGACACGATCGCGGACGTGCTGTCGCTGACGCCGACACTTCTTGACCGGTACATGCTTGCCGCACGCCGGATCGGGCGGTTGGCGCTCGGCGTAGCCCCTACGCAGCCAGTCACGGAGCTGTTCGTCCGCGATCGTGAGACAGCGTTCCGGCACGCCGGCCACGCCCGGGCCTCCCCCGACGACCTCCCGGTCGGAGCGGGTCGGGGTGTTGCCATCCGATACTATGCTGCCCAAACGGGACAATACTCCCTCCGAGCAACCCTGACAAGGGGCAGTTCCCTAACGGGCTATGTGCATGAGGAAGCCCGCATCCCGCTCGAAGGCGGCATGCATACGCTGTCGTTCTCGTTTCCGCGAGAATCTTCCCGGCGCGAGTCAGCTCGCCCGGATGCACAGGACGCCGTGGAACGCAGGCACCCGCCGCTGGACGTCCGGGTCGACGGCCGGCGACTTCGATTCGTGGAAATGCCGCGGTCGTCCATCGCCTATGGAGTCCACTCGATCTCGATCGAGGGTCCCTTCGACGCAACGGGCCCCGGCGATACACCCAGCCGCCGCCGCATCTTCACCTGCTACCCCGACGGGAACGTCGAGGAGGGCGCTTGCGCGGAGAGGATTCTCTCGGACCTGGCCCGCCAGGCCTACCGAAGGCCAGTCGGCAGCCGCGAGGTGGCCGCCTTGATGGACGTCTACCGTTCCGGAGACGCATCGGGAGGATTCGAACGGGGCATCGAACACGCCCTGCGAGCCGTCCTGGTCTCGCCGCGATTCCTGTTCCGCATTGAGAGGGATCCGGAGGGGCTCGAGAAGAACTCCGTCTACCCCATCGAGGCCTACGAACTCGCCTCGCGCCTGTCATTCTTCCTGTGGAGCAGCCTGCCGGACGAAGAGCTGCTGGCCGCGGCCAGTCGAGGGCAATTGCACGATTCCGACGAGCTGGAGCGTCAGGTGCGGCGGATGTTGGCCGATCCTCGATCGCGCGCTCTGGTCGAGAACTTTGCAGGACAGTGGCTCGAACTGCGCAAGGTCTCGAGGATCAAGCCGGACACGAAGCTGTTTCCCGACTTCGACGTCGAACTGCGGCTCGCAATGCGGCAGGAGACCGAACTGTTTCTTGATGACATACTCCGGAACGATCGCAGCATACTCGAGTTGCTCGACTCCAAGCGCTCGTTCCTGAACGAGCGCTTGGCCAGGCACTATGGCATTGAAGGCGTGTACGGCCGCCCGTTCCGTGAGGTCCGCCTCGACGACCCAAGGCGAGGCGGACTGCTCGGCCACGGGAGCATCCTTGCGGTCACGTCGTATCCGAATCGGACATCGGTCGTGATTCGCGGCAAATGGGTTCTGGAGAATCTGTTCGGAATGCCACCACCCCCGCCGCCACCCGGTATTCCCGAACTGGAGGAATCCGCCCCCGAGGGCCAGCACCTGTCCATGCGGGATCTGATGGCCTTGCACAGCCGGAATCCGGCATGTGCCAGTTGCCACGTCCGGATGGACCCAATCGGTTTTGCGCTGGAGAATTTCGATGCGGTCGGCCGCTGGCGTGACCACGACGGCACGACGGCGATCGACGCGACGGGAGAACTGCCCGGGGGAGTCAAGCTTGACGGCCCGGCAGGCCTCAGGACAGTGCTGGTCACCCGCCTGAGGGAGGCTTTCGCGCGAACGGTGGTCGAGAAGCTGCAAATCTACGCGCTGGGACGAGGGTTGGAATACTATGATGGACCTACGGTCCGCGCCATCGTCCGCGACGCGGAGGAATCGGGCTATCGCTTGACTGACCTCGTCGTGGGTGTGGCCCGGAGCATGCCATTTCGGATGAGGAGGATTCCCGAATCGTGATCGTGACCAAGAAATCTCTCTCCCGCCGCACCGTCCTGCGCGGTTTCGGGGTGACGGTCGCGCTGCCCTTCCTGGACGCGATGGTTCCCGCACTGTCCGCCTCCCGCGGCAACGGGCGGGCGGTGCGGATGGGTTTCGTGTACGTGCCGAACGGTGTCATCGACCTGAACGGCGAATGGACGCCGTCGGGTGAGGGGGCTGACTTCGAGTTCAGCGAAATCTCGAAAGGCCTGGAGCCATTTCGGGAGCATCTGACGTTCCTCAGCGGCCTCGCGCAACTCAACGGCAGGGCCGGACCGGACGGCCCTGGCGACCATGCAAGGGCCGGTGCGACCTTCCTGACAGGGGTTCGCCCCATCAAGACCGAGGGCATCGGAATCCGTGCTGGCATGTCGGCTGATCAGGTGGCGGCGAGGACCCTCGGCCAGTTCACCCAGTTCGGCTCACTGGAGACCGGAGTGGAAGAGGCGAGTGTTGCCGGCGGCTGTGACTCCGGGTACAGCTGTGCGTACACGAACACGATCTCCTGGCGCAGCCCTACCACCCCGAATCCGGTGGAAGACAACCCACGCCGGCTCTTTGAAAGGCTGTTCGGGGACGGGGACAGCACCAACGGGGCCGAACGGCTCGCAAGGCTGGCCGAGCAGAGAACGATTCTCGATTTCGTACGCACGGACCTGGGCCGACTGCAACGCGAGCTCGGGGCCGATGACCGCCGGAAGCTCGACGAGTACGTCGAATCCATCCGAGACCTCGAGCGACGCATCGCGAGGGCTGAAGCCGCGAGCGAGGGCGAGTTGCCTGAGATGCGGCGACCGGGTGGTATCCCGGGCGGATTCTCCCGACACGCCGAGCTCATGATCGACCTGCAGGTGCTGGCCTTCCAGGCCGACCTGACCCGGGTCGCCACGTTCATGATGGGCCGCGAAGGGACCTGGCGCAGCTATCCGGAAATCGGCGTCCCGGATGCTCATCACGCCATGACGCATCACTCCAACGATCCGGAGAAGATCGCGAAGACCATCCTGATCAACCAGCATCACGTGTCGATGTTCGCGTACATGCTGGACAGGATGAGGTCGACCCGAGACGGCGAAGGCAGCCTGCTGGATCATTCGATGCTGGTGTACGGCAGTTCGATCGCCGACGGCAATCAGCACACTCATCACGACCTGCCGCTCGTCCTGGCCGGCAGTGCCGGTGGTCGCGTCCGTGGAGGCCGACACCTCCGCTTCCCGCGCGAGACACCGATGAACAACCTGCTGCTCAGCATGCTGGATCTGGCAGAGGTTCCCGCCGAGAGGCTGGGGGACAGCACAGGCCGGCTCGAAGGCTTGGCCGTGGCATAGCGAACCCGTGACCGCCGGTCCATCCACCTCGCGCGCCATGCTCGCGCTCTGCCTTCTGGCCGCCGTTGCCTGCATCGTCCGGGAACCGGCTTCCGGCGCAGGGCAGGACCTGCTGGAAGCGGTGCGCAACCGGGACGTGGCGGCCGCGGCGGATCTCTTGGCGCAGGGCGTGGAACCCGATGTCGCCCGGCCCGACGGCACAACGGCTCTGGCATGGGCCGTGCACCTCCTGGATCACGAGACGGCCGAGCGGTTGCTGGCGGCCGGTGCCGACGTCAATGCAAGCGACGACTATGGCAACACTCCGCTCACCCTGGCCTGTGCGAACGGCGACGCTGCGATGGTGAGGGCCTTGCTGGCCGCCGGAGCGCGGCCGAACCCGCGGCTTTGGAGCGGCGAGACGGCGCTGATGCTGGCCGCAGGCAGGGGCCTTGCCGATGAAGTGCGGCTCCTGATCGATGCCGGTGCCGAGGTGGAGGACCGAGAATCGTTCCGGGGGCAGACAGCGCTGATCTGGGCGGCAGCCGAGGGTCATGCCGAGACGGTCCGAACACTGATCGAGGCGGGGGCAGTCGTGAACGCGTCCTCGCTGCGGGGCTTTACCCCATTGGCCTTCGCGGTCTCTCGCAACGACCTGGAATCCGCGCGCTTGCTGCTAGAGGCGGGCGCGGACCCGAATGCCGCGGAAACTCAGGGAACCACCCCTCTGACAATGGCCGCCGCCTACGGTCACGCCGAGGTACTGGGCCTGCTGGTCGACGCCGGTGCGGACGCCTCGGTCGCGGACCAGCGTGGGCGAACCCCGCTGTACAATGCGGCAGGGCTTGGCGACGGCAAGTCGGTCTCGATCCTGATCGGGGCCGGCGCAGACCCGAACCACGCTACGGCTCCGGTCGAGGACCTTGGGTCCGACCGCAGTCTGCGGCCTCCGGACGGCGAGGACACCCCGCTGCTGGCAGCGGCCGCAGGCGGCCATGTCAACGTGATGCGTCAACTGTTCGCGGCTGGCGCAGACCCGAAGGCCAGCACCCAACGGGGAGCGACGCTGCTCATGCGGGCTGCCAGCAGTGGCAAGCTCCGGGCAGTCCGGTACGCCTACTCGCTGGACAGGGACGTGAAGGCGAAGACGCACACTGGCCGGACCGCCGTCCACGCCTCCGTGATCTTCACATCCTTCGTCTCGACTCCGGACGAGATTTGCGACGTGATCCGGTTCCTGGTGGAGAGGGGGGCCGATCCTGACCCCATCGACGCCGGAGGGCGAACGGCGATCTCGATCGCCGACATCTGGCCTGTCGAGCAGGCATCGACCCTGCTCTACGACCTGACCGTCGCGGCCGGGCAGACCCCCAAGATTCTGCCGACCAACCTTCAGTAGCCCCCTCCCGGCGCTCGGAGGCGTTCCGACGGAGGCTCGACCTCGGGAACGACCTCCGGCTCATCTGGCACCGGTGGAGACTTGTCTACTGCGTTGCGGTAGGATACGCTCAAGGCAGTCGATGTTCTGCGAAGCGTGCGGGGTGGAGCTAGAGGAGGATGATCGCTTCTGCCGGCGGTGCGGGTTGTCTCTGGGCGGCGGAGCTTCTTCCGACCTGGGTAGAGTCTGCACCCGGAGGCACAGGGACCGCATGGTCGCAGGCGTCTGTGCGGGCACCGCGACCTACTTCGGCAAGGACATCACCCTGGTTCGGATCCTGTGGACCCTCACGGCTCTGATCCCCCCCCTGTTCCCGGGGGCGGTTGCATATGTCGTGTGCTGGCTGCTCATGCCGCTGGACTCCGGGGCCGGCCACGGCGCAGCCACCGAAGCAGGGGCCCAGGCCCCTCCGAAATAGACCGGGCGAATGATCGAAACGGTGGCGTACGCCCGGGCGGGCGTCCTGGGCAATCCGTCCGACGGTTACTTTGGCAAGACGATTGCGCTGACCCTGAAGAACTTCCGGTCGCGGGCGCTGCTCTACCCCAGCGCTCGGCTGGAGATCAAGCCCTCGGCCGCGGACATCCCCATCTGGGAGAACCTGGCCCAACTCCGCGCCCACACCCGCTGGCGGGGCTACTACGGCGGACTCCGCATCATTCGCGCGCTGATCATGCGATTCAGCGACTACTGCCTGAGCCGGGGCATTCCGCTTCACGACCGCAACTTTACGATTGAGTACGACTCGAACATCCCACTCCGCCTCGGCCTGGGGGGATCCTCGGCCATCATTACGTCCTCGCTGTGGGCACTGATGCGCTTCTACGAGGTGGACCTCCCGCTCCAGGTTCAGGCGAACCTGGTCCTGGAAACGGAGACGAAGGAACTCGCGGTCTCGGCCGGCCTCCAGGACCGTGTGGCACAGGTCTACCAAGGGCTGGTCTATATGGATTTCAGCCGCGACCTGATGGAGACCAGAGGGTACGGGGATTACGAACGGCTGGATCCGTCGCTGCTGCCCAATCTCTATGTTGCGTACCGCACGAATCTCAGTGAAGGGACCGAGGTCTTCCACAACGACCTGAGGCGCCGTTTCAGCGACGGAGAACCGGAAGTGGTGAGCGCCATGCAGGAATGGGCGGCCATCGCGCAGCAGGGGCGCGAAGCGCTGCTTGCGCGCGACGCAGGACGGTTCGGGCAGCTGATCAACGCAAACTTTGACCTGCGTGCCCGCATCTACCACATCGGTATCGAGAACCTGCAGATGGTGCGCGTCGCGAGGGACGCCGGCGCGACCGCGAAGTTCGCCGGTTCAGGCGGAGCCATCATCGGCACCTACCGTGACGAAGATCACTACCAGTTGCTGAGCGAGGCTCTTGGCCGGCTGGACGTCAGGGTGATTCACCCCGCTCTCGCCCTCCCGCCGGCGACCAGTGCCGCCGGCTAGCGGGGCGGTCCGGGCAGGGACCCGAGGGTCAGGGTCCGAACCCGACAGAGGTAATCATCGGAGCAAAGATACAGCATCGAGCCGTCGTCCCCCCAGCAGAGGTTGGCTATGCGACGGCCCGTCTCGATTCGCCCGCGAAGGCTCCCGTCCGCACTCGCCACCCACACTCCACCCGGACCGGTCGTAAAGATGTTCCCGGCAAGGTCCACCTTGATGCCGTCGGGCAGGCCAGGTGCTTCGGACACACGGTCCGACAGGTCGATCAGGACCTCTCCGGGCCCGAGTGTTCCGTCGGCAAGCACTGGATACCGCATGACGACGGCACGCTTCGGATTCGACTGGGTCACGTACAGGCTATCCTCGTCGGGCGAAAGAGCGACACCGTTGGGATTCTCCAGAGTGTCATCGACGAGCACGGGCTCGCGCGTTCCGGCGCGGACGAGATAGACTCCGCAGAAGGCCAGCTCGCGGTCCGGATCTTCGTATCGCCGGTGCAGGCCGTAGGCGGGATCCGTAAAGTAGAGATCTCCCCGGGAATTGAGTACGAGGTCGTTCGGGGAATTCAGCCTCTGTCCCTCGTAGGAGTCCACGATCGTGATCTTGCCACCGCGTGGCTCCAGCCGGGACACGCGACGGTCACCGTGCTCGCAAGCCCAGAGGCGCCCTTCCCCGTCGATCGTCAGACCGTTCGATCCGGGTTCCTTGCCGTAGTAGGCGATCCCCGTATAGCCGGACGGTTGCATCCAGATGCTTGCACCCTGCCGCTCGGTCCACTTCAGGATCGCGTTGCGCGGGATATCTGAGAAGAGAAGGCAGCCTTCCCGGGTTACCCAAACGGGGCCCTCCGGCCAGGCAAACCCCACATCAAGGAGTTCTACCCGTGCATCGCGGGCGATCAGGCTGCCCAGGGAGGGGTCCAGTCGTTCGATCCGACCGACAGTTTCGAAATCCGACACGAACCGCCATTCTAGCCGGGCGGGGCGGGAGCCGACCGGCCACCGGGGTCGGAGACTGTCCCCACGGGCTGGCCGGGGACCGCACGCGGCCCCGGCATGGTCATGGAAACCTGGAGGGTCCGGAGGTGTCAGTCACGATCCTTCCGCATCCTGCATGCCACCCTCGGGTCGGGCCGGCTCCCTGCTTGCAACGGCCCCGACGACGTCGACAGGGGCATTGACGGGTCCGGAAGCAAGTCGGATCCCGGCGGCGGAATGCCGCCGGCAATGGCGAATGTCACGGATGGCCGCAGAAACCCCAGCCTCAGTTGCCCCCAAGCGCAGATCCTGAGTACAATATGGACAGTCGCGGTTTCGGCGGAATCCGAAAGTGGGCTTAGGCCCACTTTTTTTGTGGCAGTACGGCGATGGCATTTGAAAAGGATCGTGTTGTGCAGTTCGTGCGAGCAACGGCGGAGAGAATTGCCGCCTCCGAAGGTCTCGAACTGGTCGAGGCCGAGTGGAAGGGCGGATCGCGTCGTGGGGTCCTGCGCGTTTTCATCGACAAGCCTGATGGAGTGACGCATGCGGACTGCGAGTGTGTGTCACACCAGTTGTCGGCCGCCCTGGACGTGGAAGACATGGTTCCCGGCTCCTACAACCTGGAGGTCTCGTCTCCCGGGCTGGATCGCAAGCTGTCCAAGCCTGCCGATTTTGAGCGCTTCTCGGGCAGAAAGGCAACGCTGCGTGTTCGCGAGCCGCTCCAGAGCACCCGGCAGCTGACCGGGCACCTTGACGGCACGTCAGACGCTGCCGTGTTGCTGCGGACCACCAAGGGTGAGACCGTGAGAGTTCCATTCGGCGACATCGAGCAAGCTCGACTGGTCGTCGAGTTCTAGCGGGACATGGAAGGCTAGGGGCAGTAGACAGCCATGGCGAAAGGAATCCTCTCGGAAATCGAGCAGCTGAGCCAGTTCAAGGGCATCAATACGGATGTGATCCTCGACGCAGTCAAGGACGCCATGGTCGCAGCGGTCCGAAAACACTACCGCACGGAAGAGGAATTGATCGCGGAAATCGATCCGAGCAGCGGTGGGGTCGACGTGTACGCCGTCAAGATGGTGACGGATCTGGTCGCAGATCCGGTCCGGGAGGTGAGCCTCACGCAGGCCCGCAGACACGACCCCAAGGCACGGCTCGGAATTGAGATCCGCTTCAAGAAATCGACAACCGGTATGGGCCATATCGCCGCCCAAATGGCCAAGCAGGTGATCTTGCAGAAGATCCGCGAAGCCGAGCGCGAGACGATCTGCGCTGAATTCGAGGGGCGCGTGAATTCCATGGAGCAGTGCACGGTCAAGCGCATTGAGGGACAGGACCTGATCGTCGAGCTGGGCCGTACCGAGGCCCGCATGCCCCGGCGCGAACAGTCGAGGCTCGAGAGCTTCATGCCGGGCGACCGGGTGCGGGTGATCATCAAGTCTGTGGAAAAGGCCGGCCGCGGCCCGGCCGTGATTGCATCGCGCGCCAGCGAGGAACTCGTCAAGCGGCTCTTCGAACAGGAGGTGCCCGAGATCTACGACAAGACCGTCGAGATCAAGGCCTGTGCGCGAGAGGCCGGCGATCGCACCAAGATCGCGGTCCAGTCCCGCGACCGCCAGGTCGATGCCGTCGGAGCCTGCGTGGGCATGAAGGGCATGCGGGTGCAAACCATCATCCGCGAGTTACGCGGAGAGAAGATCGACATCATCGAGTACATCGAGAACCCGATCGAGATGGTGCGCTGGGCCATCAGCCCGGCGAAAGTGTCGCGCGTCAACGTGGTTGACCTGGACGAGCGCCACATGGAGGTGATTCTGGACGAGAGCCAGCTCTCGCTCGCGATCGGCAAGAAGGGCCAGAACGTCCGGCTGGCCGCAAAGTTGCTCGGCTGGCGCATAGACATCAAGAGCGAGGACGAGAAGCGGAGAGAGATCGAGGCGGCCTATGCCGCCATGAGTGGCGGTGGCACGCCGGTCAGCCTGTTGGTGAATTACGGATTGAGCGAAGGACTCGTCAGCAAGCTGAGCGAATTCGGGGCGGTCACGGTGGAATCGCTGGCGGACCGCACGCCGGAACAGATCATGGAGATTCCGGGAGTCGGCCCGGAACTTGTCGAGAGGATCCGACTGGCGGTCGGCCAATGCTACTCGCACTTGGCCCGGACCGTGGGGGCGGTCCAGACGGACGAGGAACCGGACACCGCCCCGGTCGACGGGGAGGAGCCGGAAGCGACGACAGCCGAGGCCGCAAAGGCTCCGACCGTTCTGCCAGGCGTCCCGGAGTCTGATTCCCAGGATGACGAGGATGAAGACAACATCGAGTTCGACGCAGAAGAGCTTGCGGGATTTGGTAAGATAAACCGGTACCGGGGTCCCAGCGAGGATGCTGGGGTGTGGCCAGAGGGACAGGGCAGTGGCGACTCCGCCCCGGTTCACTCCCCCGACGCGGTCACGACAGGCTTGGCCCCTGCACTGGTCGGCGCGGAGACGACAGACAATTCCAAGATAGAGGAGAAGAACGATTCGAATCAATGAGCTAGCGCGGGAACTGGAAGTCAAGTCGAAGGAGATCCTGGAGGTTCTTCGGGATGCGGACGGCGACGAGACCAGGTCACATTCCAGTTCAGTGGAACCCGCTCAGGCAGAAATCGTTCGAGATCGGATCCGCAAGCGGAAGAAGATGGCTCCCGATCCCCCTCTGCCCGAACTCGAGCTGCCCTTGCCGAAGCGGACCCGAGCCCCGCTGGGCCGGGTCCCTCCCAAGGCGGGTCGAGGCGGATCCGCATCGATGCCCTCGATTCCCTCGATACAGACCCCCAGGCTGTTCCGTCCGCCCGTCCGGACATTCCGGCCTCCGGTCGCGCCCAAGGCACCGGCCGCAACACCGGAAACCGTCTCGAACGAGGAGCAGGCCGTAACGGCCGGGCCTGCCGCCCCGCCGAGTGCAAGCCTGCCGCCCGTCCCGTCACCGGCAAGATCGAAGCCTGACGCAGCGACGCGAGCCTCGGACCTTCCGGATTCGGGTCTGGAAAAGCCCGAACCACCGTCGGTCACGACGATGGGCCCACAGGTTGAGCGACCCGATGCGGACCGAATGCCCGGGAAGCCCAAGGTCGTCGCGTTGCCGCTCGGACCGCCGACTCAATCCGTCCCGGTACTGCCCGTTCAGCGACCCGGGCCGGCCGGCCGGCCCGAGTCCGCCAAGCCGCCGGTGCGAACCCTAGCCGCGCAGCCGGATGCAGCCAAGGCTCCTGCGAGGGCCGGGACTGTGGCACGGCCCCCCCAGGTCTCGCAGGCGACGCGGCCTATCGGACCGTCGCGCCCCGTTGCGCCTCCAATGCCTCCGGTAGTGCCGGGGAGACCCGTTCGGCCCTTGACCGTCCCGGGTGCGCCTCAACCGAGGCGGCCCCTCACGAAGACGGTCCGGCCGCCACGACCGTTGCGGCCCGGGCCAAGGCCCAAGGCAGTCTCCGGTCAGGCCAAGCCCGGGCAAACGGTCCGGTCCAACGTGCTGGTCCCGGGCAGACCGCTGATCCAGCGTCAGGTCAAGGCCTCACCGATGCCCGGCATTCCCGCACCAACGCCGGGGCAGCCGTCGGGATTCATGCGACGGCCGGCACCGGGTGGCGGCATGCGGCCCGGTGGCATGCGACCGCCCATGCCGGGGCGACCGCCGGGAGCACCACCGGGGCGGGGGCCCGGCAAGGGAGGTCCCGGACAGCGACGTCCACGCCCCACCCAGCAGCGCAAGCGGGATCTTGAAGCGCTCGCCGAGAGCAGGCTCATCCAGCGCAAGCGGAAGGCAGAAGTCCCCAAGGCGATTCATGCCGAGATCTTTGCCTCCGACGGAACCACTGTCAAGGAAGTCTCCGAGAAGCTGGGCATCAAGGCCAGCCAGGTGATCAAGTACCTGGTCGACCTGGGACAGTTCGCGACCATCAACCAGCCGCTCGAACTCGAGAACATCAAGGGAATCGCATCCCATTTCGGGGCTTCCGCCACCGAGTTGACGCTTGAGGAGGAAGCCGTACTCGAGCCCGACCAGGAAGAGGCGCTGGAAGACATCGAGATCCGACCGCCGGTGGTCACCGTAATGGGACACGTCGACCACGGCAAGACATCCCTGCTCGACGGAATCCGGGCGACCAACGTGGCGGCCCGGGAAGCCGGCGGTATCACCCAGGCCATCGGTGCGTATCACGTGGTCAAGGACGGCAAGCGCATCGTGTTCATTGACACACCCGGCCACGAAGCCTTCACCAAGATGCGTGCACACGGTGCCTCGGTGACCGACATTGTGGTGCTCGTGGTTGCCGCCGACGACGGGGTCATGCCACAAACGATCGAGGCGATGGACCACGCCAAGGCGGCGAACGTTCCGATCATCGTCGCGGTGAACAAGATCGACGTGCCGAAGGCGGATCCGGCCAAAGTGCAACAGCAACTGTCGGACCGCGGACTCGTGCCCGAGGACTGGGGAGGCGAGACGATCTTCTGCCAGGTTTCCGCCAAGACTCACGAGGGGATTGATCACCTTCTCGAGATGATCAACCTGGTGGCCGAGGTTCGCGAACTCAGGGCCAACCCCGTCCGCAGTGCGATCGGTGTGGTGCTCGAAGCCAAGCTCGACCGGGGCATGGGACCCGTCGCGACAGTGCTCACGCAGAACGGCACGCTGCGCGTCGGCGATACATTCGTGGTCGGATCGGTTTTCGGCAGGGTTCGAGCCCTGGTGGATGATCGGGGTGGGAGGGTCAAGGAAGCGGGACCAGCATCCGCCGTGGTGGTGCTCGGCCTGGGGGCCCTGCCCGAACCCGGGGATCAACTTTCCGTGATCACGGATACCGATCGGGCCAAGCAGATTGTCGAGTACCGAGAGCAAAGAGCTCGCGAGCAGGCGATGGCCGACTCGGGGCTCCAGTCATTGGAACAGTTCCAGGAGAAGCTCGCGGCGGGCCGCACCAAGGAGCTGGCAATCATCCTCAAGGCCGATCTGCAAGGGTCGGCAACCGTCCTCGATGACACCCTCAGGAAACTCACCAGCGACAAGGTCAAGGTTCGAGTTATCCTTTCGGGCGTCGGTGCCATCAAGGAGTCGGATATCCTGCTGGCCAAAGCGTCTCAGGCGGTCGTGGTCGGCTTTAACGTTCGGCCCGAACGGTCCGCGTCAGCCCTGGCAGAGCGTGAAGGCGTCGACATTCGGCTGCACACGGTAATCTACGAACTCGTCGATGAGCTCAAGAGAGCCCTGGCTGGCCTCCTTGAACCCATCCGCAAGGAAGAATTCCTCGGACGTGCGCGTGTACTTGAAGTGTTCAACATTACCAACGTCGGAACCGTGGCCGGCTGCCTGCTGGAGGAGGGGACAGCGTTGCGCAGTGCGTCGGCCCGCCTGTTGAGGGACAACGTGGTCGTGCATACGGGTCGACTGGAGTCGTTGAGAAGGTTCAAGCAAGACGTGAAGGAGGTCCGGGCCGGACAGGAGTGCGGCATGCATTTCGAGCGCTACAACGACATCAAGAAGAACGACGAGATCGAACTCTTCAAGACGATCGAGATTGCCCAGGACATCAATGAACTGATCCCGGTCTGATGGCAGTCTCTCGGCCGGAATCCAGGCCGCTGAGGCAAGGCCATGGAGGGAACCGGCGGGGCGGCTGATCTGTGCCACGCCCCGAACGATGACATCGGTGCCGTCCAGAGCAGCGACCGTGAACTTCGTGGCCGGCACTGTCATGCTCCGGATGCGGCTCGAGCACTCGGGGTCTCTCAAGGACAAGCGGCAGGCGCTGCGATCGCTCAAGGACCGCCTGAAGAAGCGGCACAACGTCTCTGTCGCGGAAGTCGGACATTTCGACAGCTGGCAGGACTCCTTGATCGTGGCCGCATCCGTGGCGGTCTCTGAGTCGGACGTGCGCCGTGTACTCGACGCCGTTCGAGACGACGCCCTGCAGGTATTGGGCCGGAGCCTGGTCGATGCGGACATCGACATCCTGGCATTGTGAGCAGGCTGTGTCTGCTCCGAGTGGGGCGCACCGAAGCACCAGCCTCCAGGCGTACGGCTTTGTGCCGCAGGCGCTTGCCGAACAGCGTCCGCGGGCTGTGCCCCCCAGACCAGCAGGACCGCCCCGTTTCGAATCGCCGTCACCCGTTGACGGGGAGGAAGGGCTCTTGCGCGAAGCGGGGAACCGGGGAGCAACCTGCGGCGCGGCGCATGCCGGGAACACGGGACCGGCATGGGTATTGCATGAGGCAGGCTCCGGATGGGGGTGCACGAATATCTGCCTAGAGGGCAGCTCCGGGGTCAGCGATCGGTGGCATGTTCCGAACTTGCATAGCGTCCGAGAGAACTCCACGCAGTTCCTCGCCCACGGCCCGGTTTTCGCCAAGGACGTTGTGTTCCTCGGCAGGGTCAGCTTCCAGATCGAAAAGGGCCGGCCCGATTCCGCGACTCTCGCCTCTCCAGTTCTGGAAGTAGAGCCATTTCCGGTCCCTAACGCCACCGAAAGAGCCGTATCCGCTAAAGAGGCGCTTGTGGATCTGATCTCCGGGCTCGTCGACCAGCGGCCAGAAACTCTCGCCCTCAATCCCGGGGAGCCCATCCAGACCTAGCAACGACAGCATGGTCGGCAGGTAGTCCATCGGCCCTACGAAGCCCTCAACACGCTTGCCCGCCTGCGACCTTTCGGGGTGCCGGATGGCCAGCGGAAGGTGTGTCAGTGCCGACGTCAGCAAAGACGGTGTCTTCTGGACACAGCCGAACTCCCCCAGATGGGTTCCGTGATCACTGCAGTAGACAACGACTGTCGTATCGTCAAGGCCCATTGAGCGAATCTTGTCGAGAAAATTCCCCACCCAGCGATCCGTGTAGGTGACCTCCGCGGCATACAGGGCCCGAATGGCGGGATAGTCCGTCTCCCGGATGTTGTTCACGTCAATGGGATAACCAAACAGGTAGCGGTCGAATTCCCACCGGTCGCGGTACATTCTGGCGTATGCCGGCGGAGGGTCCCACGGCTCATGCGGATCGAAACAGTCGATCCACAGAAAGAACGGGCCATCACGGGCGCTGCGCTCGATCCATCTCGAGGCTGCCAGGAAGACCTTGGCGGCGAAATAGTCGTCTTCGCTGTCCATGCCCTGGGTGTTCAACATGTACTGGCCCATTTGCTGCCGGTACCGTTCGCCGTCGTGATGGGCTGGGTAGTGGCTGGTGGGGTCGACGGAATCGAAGGGTCCGCTGACCCAGAGATCATTTTCCTGCCCCCGGATGAACTCGAAACTGTCGAAACCCCCATGGAAGTTCATCCCTGGCTTGAAGTAGTGGTAGATGTCCGTGATCAGTCCCGTACGGTAGCCGGCCTTGCCCAGGATCTGCGCGATGGAGACGTCGTCGCTGCGCAACGGCCTCCACCAGCTGTCCTTCTCGTGGAGGATGCCGTATCCGGTAAAGAACTGCCGCCTGATCGGTAGTGTCGGCAGGGCCGCAGCATGGCTGTCCTCGAACACGACCGCTTGCTGGGCGAACGCATCCAGGTTCGGCGTCCTTGCTGCCGCCCCCCCCGTAGAAACCCAGGTGGTCCGTGCGCTGCGTATCGCAACAGATGACGACCAGGTTCAGGCCGTTCGCATCCGGCAGCGGCCCGGCCAGCGGAGAGTCTCGACGGGCTCGACCGGATCGCGTCTCGTTCGATGAGCAGGCGGCCAGGCCGCTCCCACCTATCGCGCTCAGGAATTCGCGGCGGCTGGTGTTCGCTGGCACGCTGAGACTCTACCATGAAGCGGCGAAGGATGCTCCAGCACCGTGCGATCGGGTCGCCGCGCCCCTGCTACCCTATCGCCATGATGAGATACGCTTCCGGGGTTGCAATGGCCTTGCTTTCAGCGGCCGGAGCCACTGCTGCCATCGAGTTCCGACACCAGGAAATCGAGGGCGATCTCGGCATCGGGTATGCGGTGCTGTGTGAGGATGTCGACGGAGACGGGGACACCGACATCGTGGCCCTGAACGAGACCCAAGTGGTTTGGTGGAGCAATCCGGACTGGGACAAGAGAGTGATTCTGGATGGCGAAACAGAAGCCGACAATGTAGCGATTGCGGCACACGACATCAACGGAGACGGGAAGCTCGACTTCGCGGTCGGCGCTGCCTGGCGACCTGGCGACACCCACAGCGGAGGGACTCTGCAGTGGATCACCCGGCAGACCGACGAGCAGGCGGAGTGGGCAGTTCATCCACTGGGGAACGAGCCGACGACCCATCGAATGCGCTGGGCTGACACGGACGGAGACGGCAGGCGGGAGCTGATCGTCGCTCCCCTGCATGGCAGAGGTACGAGCGGTCCAAGGCACTGGGTCGGAAACGGGGTCAGGCTGCTGGCCCTGACCCCTTCTTCGGACCCTGTCGCGAATCCGTGGGAGCTGCAGGTTATCGACGACTCGTTTCACATTGCGCACAACTTCTGGGTCGTAGACTTCGACAACGACCCGGCCGAGGAGCTCCTGGTGGCCTCCTACGAAGGAGTGCACCTGCTCGACCGCCAGGAAGGCGGCGACTGGGCCCGGATCCGCCTGGGCCGGGGCTATCAGGGAGCGTCGATCCAGGGAGCGGGCGAAGTCAAGCTAGGCACCCTTGCCTCCGGCAGGCACTACATCGCGACGGTCGAGCCCTGGCACTCCAATCATGTCGTGATCTACCACGAACCGGCCACTCCGCATGGACCGTGGCGGCGAACCGAAGTGGTGCGACGGCTCGGTGGCGGCCATGCGTTGTGGACGGGGGACCTGGACGGCGACGGGGACGAGGAACTGGCCTTCGGCTGGCGGCTGCGTGGCGGCACGCCCTACGACCGCCCGGGAGTTGCGATCTACGACCCCGGAACAGGCGACATCCAGATCGTCGACTGGGGAGGGATGGCAACCGAGGACCTGACGATCGCGGATCTCGACGCCGACGGCAAGCCCGAAATCGTCGCGGCCGGTCGCTCCACGCACAACCTCAAGATCTATTGGAACGAAGGCCCGAAGCCGGACGCTGAGTGAACAGCGACAGCATCGCCGACCGCCCTTCACCCTGTCTCCGACCTTGGATCCAGTCTCGCGCGCATGCTGTCGTGATCTGACATCCGCCTGATTGCACTGGCAAGTTCATCCCAAGGCATGGGAGTGGGGAAAGTGCGGGAACTTGCCTATGTCTCGACGCGCCGGTCGGCATTGCGCCCGCAATCAACTTGTGCCGCTCCGTCTCGGTGTGCGACAGGCATCCCGAATCCGGTCGAGAAGCACCCACAGGTACGCAGGTACTGCAACCTCCCTGGCTTCGGATCTGCCCTCGCCAGATCAGCCATCCGTTCTCGTGCCGGAACGAATCGGCGTTCCCTGGTCCTGGCTCTTTGGTTTCCCTTGCGCCGCCCTGCCAGGCCCTCCGCGAAGTGGCATGGCTGCCTGTAGGTGCAAACCGCCTTGGCATGCCCCCTGCCTCGTGGCGATTGGCGGGTGTCGCAAGGACTCCGCCGGCCCACCAGCACGCCCGCCACCCCGGCGAGCGGCATCATGCACACAGAGGGCAACTCGCAGGCCCATGCCGGACCCCCTGGGGTTCAGCGCATGAGGTCACGGAACTCCGGCCTGTCGAGGTCGGAGTCTCTGGGGGGCTATTCGACCAGACCTTCCCTGTGCATATTCACGATCGCTCCCAGTTGGGCCGCATGGTGCGAGTCGTGCCAAGCCATGAACTCGATCTGAGACTGAACGTCGCGGATTGCGAGCCGCTCGTTGCTGACGGGCCGGTCGAGGTCCGCATCGCTGAATCCGCCGATCACGGCACGTCCGGCTTCCCGACCGATCATGAGCCGTTCGTATACGGTGGCGGGTTCGGGATAGTGGGACAGGTCGTCCAGACAGGGGCTGCCGTTGCCAAACAGGTCCTTCCATCCTTCCAGCGGCTCTCGGTCCGACCCAAGGTCCACGCCCAGAGCACTCGCCTCATAAAACGCCAGATGACCGGCGATCCACAATCCGTGCGGGCCTCCGGGCCGAAATCGATTGGCCCAGAGGCCGTGGTGGGCGATATAGGAGAACTGGGCACCGCTCACTCGCCAGGCAAAGTCGATACGGGCCAGAACCCTCTCAAGGCGCGTGTACGGCGCATTCGATGTGCTGCTCATGGACCTCTTCCGAATACCATCGGGAGACACTCTCCCGGTGGGCGGCAGCAACGATTCGCACCGCCGATGCTTCCACCTTACCGCGCCAGACTCTTCGGTCCCGTCCGTGGTTATCCAGTAAGGCGTCGTTCACGGCGGCGGACGAGCCGCTCGAAGCTCATGGCTGGTTTCCGGCCAGGCGCGATGCAATCGGTGAGCCTGCGGCGGATACCGGGGCTGTAAGGCTGGCTCGAGTCGAACGCCCGGCGTTTCTCGCGGGACCGGATGGGGTCCTGTGCAGGGAGCCTGCCACCCATCGAAACTACGCCGACAGCGGTCACTCCCTTCGCCGCGATCAGGTCAGACCGACGGTCGCTGCGACCAGGCCGGCGGTGCCGGCACCGGCAACGATCCACATCACCGGCCAGCGAGCCAGAAAGAGGGCCACTGCAGCACAGGAAGCGAACGACCAAGCCGGAACGGAAACGAGCGAGGTCCTGGTCAGATCAACAAGAACGGCCATCATCAGTCCCACGGCGGCAGCATTCACGGCGTCAAGAAAGGCAGAACTCGCGCCGGTTGTCCGAAGCCGGCGCACCAACGGATTCAGCATCCAGACGAACCCGAATCCCGGGAGGAAGATGCCGACGGTCGCGACGGCCGCACCCGCCCATCCTCCCACCACATAACCGAGAAACGTCGCCGCCGTCAGAACCGGGCCGGGCGTGCATTGGCCCACGGCGATCGCATCCAGCAGCTGCTGCTGGGAAACCCAGCCGTATTCCTGGACGAGTCCGCCCTCGAGAAAGGCGACCAGCACGTAGCCGGATCCGTACAGAACACATCCCACCTTGAAGAAGAAGACGCCCAGCTGGCCGAGGCTGGCCTCCTGGCCTCCTGCGGCGAGGGCACTGACCGGCAGGCAGAAAGCGGCGAGGATCCCTGCCGACCCGGCCCGGGGCAGCAGCAGGGCAAGACCGCCGAGTATGCCCCCTGCCGCCAGTGCCGGTATCTCGCCAATTCCGGCCAGAACCGCGATGCACACCGCTATCGCAATCACCCCGAGGCCAACGTGCGTAAACGCCATGCGTCCGAGCTTGAGAACGGCCCCGACGATCACGACAAGAACGGCCGGGCGCACGCCCTGAAGAAACGCCTCGGCACTGGGAATGGTTCCGACTCGCACGTACACCCAGGCAAGGAGGGCGGTGATTCCCGCTGCCGGCAAGACGAAGGCAACCCCTGCCGCTAGGAGTCCCAGCGCCCCGCCCCGTTCGTAGCCGATGTGCATCGTCATCTCCGTCGAGTTGGGCCCAGGGACAAGGTTCGTGGCCCCGACAAGGTCGAGGAACCGTTGTCGTGGCAGCCATCCGCGACGCGAAACGAACTCGTCCTCGAGAAGGGCAACATGCGCGGCCGGACCTCCGAATGCGATGCACCCCATCCGCAAGAACGCGGCGGCAATTTCCGGCAATCGCCGGATCGATTCCCTCATGGCCCCACGCGTGGTCGGCGGCGCAGCAAGAACGCCTGGAATCCTAGCGCCGCCATGCGTTCATGTCCGGCCGGCGCGGGCCAGGATCGAAGAAGCGGGCCTCCACTCCAATCCGGTCGTAGTCACCGAGGTCAGAACGCACCTGCTCAACCATCCGCATCAAGCGCTCCACAATGGCCGGGTGCTGGGCAGCCAGGTCCCGCCTCTCGCCCCAGTCGAACCGCAGATCGTACAGCTCAGGGGCCTCGACCGAATCGACCATCCGCCCATACCAGGACGTCCAGGCCGGAGCAGCCGGCCGCTGGATGACAAGCTTCCAGCGCCGGTCGCGAACCGCCTGCAGGTGGGTGTACCCGTAGTAGAGAAAACTGCCGCGTGGGCTTCGTTCGGAACGGCCTTCGAGCCATGACCACAGATCCATGCCATCCAGTTTCCTGCCGGTTGGCAGCAACGCTCCGGCGAGACCGGCAAAGGTCGGCAACAAGTCCAGCGTCGCGGCCACCTCATCAGTGACCTGGCCGCGCGGAATGCGACCGGACCAACGGAAGATGCCGGGCACTCGGACTCCACCTTCCCAGGTGGTCATCTTGTGGCCTCTCAACGGACTGGCGCTCCCTCCGTGATCCCCCAGGTGGCCCTCGATCCACGGGCCGTTGTCGGAAGTGAACACGACAAGGGTGCTCTCGTCAAGGCCGAGTCGTTCCACGGCGTCGAGCACTTCACCGACGCTCCAGTCGATTTCCTCGACGGCATCCCCGTAAAGACCTCGCACGGACCGGCCCTTGAAGCCGGGGGAGGCTCCAAGGGGGACATGAGGCATCGTGTGGGAAAGATACAGGAAGAACGGCCGCGCCCGGTTCCGGTGGAGAAATCCGATCGCCTCTTCGGTGTAGCGTCTGGTGAGGTGGTCCAGATCCGTCGGGGACTCCAGCAGATCCTCGTTGCGCATGAGTTCGGTCTTCCAGCCATCCGGGTCAACCTCGCGAGTCGTGCCGTTGTGCGACGGCGTGCCGAAGAAGTAATCGAAGCCTTGATGGTTCGGCATCAGATCGCGCGCATAGGGACCGGTTCCGGGTCCTCGCTCCCCCGCCCCACCACCGGCCAAATGCCACTTTCCGATGAGAGCGCTCACATAGCCTCTGGCCTTGAGGACTTCGGCGATGGTCGCCTCCCGAGGATGGAGGATCGTATGCGGGCCCTTCGTGTTGCCGGGCTCGGCAAGGCGAATCGGATAGCATCCGGTCAGCAATGCCGCTCGTGACGGGCCGCAAACGTTCTGAGCGTAGAAACTGGTCAAGCGTACGCCTTCCGCAGCCATCCGATCCAGCCGGGGTGTGCGAATATGCCGATTCCCATAGCAGCCGAGATCTCCGAACCCCAAATCATCGGCAAGGATGACGATGAAGTTTGGCGGAACCTGACTGGACAATGTGGCGCAGACCACCAGGACCGCGAGCATTCCGCAGGCCAACTGGAACGAGAACACTCCAGGCAACGCCTTGCCCGTCATGGCAGCTCCCGCCAGGTTCGCGATCGACGGTCCGGCACGACTGGAAGGCGCGCCACAAACCAGATGCCATACCCGCCGGCCGCCGCGGCGATGACCTTGGCTAGCCACGGAAGGCCTCCGAACGCAATCGACACGGAAACGGCGACAGCGCAGGCGACGATTGCAAACCGCTTGATTCCGAGCCTTAGACCGCGGTGCTCATTCCAGTCGCGCAGGATCGGACCGAAGGTTCGTGATGCAAGCAGGCGACGGTGCAGCGCCGGCGAGGATCGAACGAAGAAGTAGCTCGCCAGTAGCAGAAACGGGGTCGTTGGAATCCCGGGCAAGGCCACGCCGAGAAATGCCAACCCGACGAACACGCATCCGAGCCCCTGCAAGAGCCATCGACGGAAGGTCTGTGCGATCAGCTTCGAATGCGCTGCACGGGGAATTGAGGGTTTCGCAGGCATGTCGGAAGCTGCCCCTGCGGGGTGGGCGCGGCCGGTTTCGGGGAAACGGGCAACGGCCCTGGGATAGGTCCACCTCCAGCGTAACCTCCGCCACCGGCTGGGTTGCTGAACTTCTTGCGTTCGGTTCAGGAAGTATCATGGGCGGTGCGCGGGAAGTAGCCGCTCGAAGCATGATGGCCGCATACTCGAACGATCGACGCTACCCGGCACGAACGATCCGAGCCCTGACCAGCGCCCTGGTCGTCGCGAGTCTTGCCGCAGTAGGGGCGGGCCTCGCTGAGGCGGCCACGCCGAGAGGCCCGAACGTCCTCTTCATCGGCATCGACGACCTCAATGACTGGATCGAGCCACTGGGAGGCCACCCGCAAACGGTGACCCCGAACCTGCAGAGGATTGCCGAGCGTGGCGTAACATTTACCCGAGCCTATTGCCAGGCACCATCCTGCAACCCTTCCCGAGCCAGCTTGATGACCGGGCTGCGGCCATCCACAACCGGGATCTACGGTAACTCGGATGCATGGCGGAGCACTGTGCCCGATGCAGTGACGTTACCGCAGCATTTCATGCTCCACGGCTACGAAGTACTCGGAGGCGGGAAGACCTTCCACGGGCCGCAGAACGAGGCCGCCTCCTGGGAAGCCTACTATCAGTTCAGGGGATTCCTGCATCCGCCGAAGACTCCCGTGAACGGGATTCCGGGAACCGCTCACTTCGATTGGAGCGCCATTGACGCCGACCCAGGCGACACGGCGGACAGCAGGCTAGCAACCTGGGCGGCGGACTATCTGGGACGGGAGCACAACCGGCCGTTCTTCCTGGCGGTAGGCTTCTACCGACCCCACCTTCCCTGGTACGCACCGCGAGAGCATTTCTCCCTGTTCCCGCCGGACCAGACCAAACTGCCTTCGGTACTGGACGGCGATGTCGATGACGTGCCGGAATCGGCGCTGCGGAGCTTTCGGGATCACGAGAATGTCACCGCCCACGGAGAATGGCAGAAAGCGGTCGCCGGCTACCTCGCGTGCATCAACTATGCGGATGCGAATGTCGGCCACGTGCTGCGAGCGCTGGATCAAGGGCCCAACGCCAAGAACACCATCGTCGTGGTCTGGAGCGACCACGGCTGGCAACTCGGCGAGAAGAAGCAGTGGCGAAAATTCACGCTTTGGGAACGTTCGACGC
Organism: Bryobacterales bacterium; assembly: GCA_965205085.1. GTDB lineage: Bacteria > Acidobacteriota > Terriglobia > Bryobacterales > UBA6623 > VXMF01. Next base: position 2,157,449 of record OZ242039.1, read on the forward strand.
GAGTGGTGATGATGATGGCTGGTCCGGGCATCTCGGCCCGGAACCGCAAGAGCGGGCGGACTGTCGAACTCCTCGACCTCTACCCGACCCTTGTCGACCTCTGCGGACTTCCGACGCGTCCTCAACTCGAAGGGCGGAGCCTCAGGCCGCTGCTGTCCGCTCCTGACGCCCCGTGGGACAAGCCCGCGGTTACGAGTCTGGGACCGGGCAGGATGAGTCTGAGAACCGAGCGTTTCCGCTACAGTCGGTACGAGGATGGTGAGGAGTTGTACGACCACCGGACCGACCCGCTGGAGTGGGCCAATCTGGCTGACGATCCGGATTACGCCGAGACCAAGAATCGGCTGGCCTTGATGCTGCCCAGAAATGTGGCTAGCCGCACGACGATTCAGTACCCCGACCTGCCGAAGTCGGAGCGTAGACTGGCCGATGTCGAGGATGGCCGGTTCCGCCAGTCCGATCCGACCAACTACGTCGAACTGAAGGAGACGGTGGAGTAAGGGGTCCGCAGCAAGTACGATAGAGGCGATTCCCTTGTGGTCGGCGCGGTTGCACCGGCACTGAAGGAGGTTGGACAGTGCGTGTCTCCCGCAGAGGCTTGTTGGCCGTCCTCACGGCGAGGACGGTCTTCGCCAGGAAGAGTATCCGCTCGGCACAGGTGGAGACGGTGTTCGACTCGCCTGGCCCCAAGCCCAACGGCCTGCAGGCGACCGACGAGGGGCTCTGGATTCTCGATCAGGGTAATGGCCGGGTGTACCTTGTCGACTACGGGAAGGGCAAGACTCTCCGTGTCCTGAACACTGACACGGAGGCCGGAAGTGGCATCACGTTCGACGGTCGGGCTCTTTGGACCGCCTCGACATACAGTCGAGAGATCCTGAGGGTTGACGCTCATTCCGGCAGGACCCTTGAGCGATATCCATCCCCTGATGCCGGAGTGGTGGGATGGACGACGAGCCGCCGAAGTCCGCTGGCTCCAGCGTCCCCGCCCGAGGCGACTCCCCGGTCGCCCTCCCGGCGAAGCGTCACCGGGGCTCATGGACTGGAATGGCGCAGGGGAAAGCTGTGGATGTCAAACCCTCCATCGCGAATGATCTATCGAATCGACCCCGCCACCTTCCGGGTCGAACAACAGTTCCCGACGGCCGGCGACCGCCCGCACGGATTGGGCTGGGAGGGCGGCTGGCTTTGGTGTGCCGAATCGAACGAGAACGCGTTCTTCCGGTTCGACCCCGACGCTGGAACATGGGACTCCAAGATCCAGTTGATGGACAGTGACCCGCTACCCCACGGGATGACGATCCGCGACGGCTGGCTTTGGTACTGTGACGATGTCGGGGTCGTCTGCCGTCTCCGTCTGGCAGGCTGAGGCGTCCGTCGGTGCGATTTCGACAGCTGGCGGGCATGGAGCTTGGCAACGAAGTCGCGGCGGCAAGGTTCCACCTGTGGCCCCGAGGCTGTGAGCCATTCGACAGCGTTCACAATGGAAAATTGGGACAGAACCCTACCCATGGCAAGGGATGGCATCGCATCGGCGGGGTGGCGAGGCAGGCGCGGGCGACGCAGCGCGGCGGTCTGGCTGGCTGCGGCGGTGCTCTGGACGGCATGCGGACCGCCGCAGGCGGAACGCATGGCAGATTGGGATGCGAGCGACGAGTCGAGCACGGCGAGCATCGACCATGGGGCTTGGCAGCAGATCCTGGACGGCTATGTCCATTCTGACCCCGATGGCGTCAATCTCTTCGACTACTTGTCCTTGAGCACCCATCCAACCGACACCGCCAAGCTGGCCGGATATCTCGAGCACCTGGAGGCGATCGACCCGCGCAACTACTCCCGCAGCGAACAGATGGCATACTGGATCAACTTCTACAATGCGCTTACCGTGAAGGTGGTGCTCGATGCATACCCGGTCGACTCGATCAAAGAGATCCACGAGGGAGTGATCCCGCTTGAGGGGCCGTGGGGCGACACGCACGCGAGGGTCACCGACAAACCCCTCACGCTGAACCAGATTGAGCACGGAATCCTGCGTCCGATCTGGCGGGAGAAACGGATCCACTATGCGGTGAACTGCGCAGCCTACGCATGTCCGCACCTCATCGAAACCGCATTCACCGCGGCCAACACCGAGTCGCTACTGGAAGCGGGCGCACGCGCCTATGTGAACAGTCCGCGGGGCGTCGACGTGGTCGATGATGATTTCATGGTGCTGTCGAGCATCTATAGGTGGTATGCGGAGGATTTTGGAGGTACCGAGGAGGCAGTCATTCAACACCTCATCGAATATGCTGACGACGAGCTCTCGGAATTCCTGACGGGCTTCGACGGAGTCATTGAGTACGCCTACGACTGGAGACTGAACGAGGCAGGGTTTGGTGAGTCGGTGCAGGGAGAGTCTCCTACACAGTAATTGTGAGGGGGGGCGAACATCCGGTGACAGTGTATAGAAAGGACTGCGCAATGCTGCATATCGTCAGACGGTCTGTGTTGCTAGCGATCAGCGGCTGGCTGTTTGCCGGTTCAGTCATTGCGTCGGGATCCATCGGCACAGGGGCCGGCAAGGTCAGCGCGCGTGCAGCTTACTCACTGGGCAAGGCGCTCACGTTCTACCAGATGGTTTGCAACAACTGCCCGATTCTGAAGGACGAACTCACCCGTGAACGGGCGCAGAGCCTGAGTTCGAGCCTGGAGGCGGTCCAGAAAGGGGGCGAGGCTCACGCCGGAGATGAGGAAGCGGTGCAGGCGTTGTGCGACGACTCGACGGCGGACGACAAGGAATGTGCCGTCAGAATGGAATTGGTGCGCTATTTCCTCTCACGCCGCTACAGGTAGCAGGTCTTTCCGTCGATGGGATCAGTCAATGTTACGAGACAATCGCAAGGTTAGTTTCGCTCTCCGTCCGATCATCCAGTTCGTCACCTGGCTGGCGCTGTGCTGGACCGTGCAGATGCAATCCATTCATGCCCAAGGTACGCCCTGGATTGGGGAGCCGCGAACCGGATCCATCAGCATAACCTTCGCCAACCAGTTCGCCACATCGTACTTTAGGGGCGACACGGAGGTTCGCGGCCCGCTTGAGGCAACGGACGCACACCTGTCGCAGAACACGCTCTGGTTCGGCGCAAACTACACCGTAAGCGACTCCATTGCAGTCGACGTCCGGTCTGCATGGGCTCGCAGTTTCCTGCCCGGTGCCGTCGGACCAGCAGGCGGACGGGAAAGTTACAGTGGTCTCGGTGACTCGAATGTCGGCGTGATTTGGCGCATCGTCGACGAGCATTTGACCGACGGGCCGAGCGTCGCCGTCCGCGGTGCCCTGATCGTGGCGGGCAGCTACGACACGGGCTACATCAACTCGCTGGGCGATGGCGGCCATGGGATCGAGACCTCGGCGATCGTCGGGAAGTTCTGGAGGCACGCTGGCCTTTCCGGAGAGGTTGGCTTCCGCATGCGCGGCAGCACGGAGATCAACAGGGGCGCAGAGGGCGGAACCGATGGAGATGATGTCGATATCCCGAACGATGTCTATCTCAATGTGACGGGGTTCGTTCCGGTCAGCGACGCGATCACACTCGGTGCGGACTACCGAGCGGTCAATGCGCTCGGCGGCCTCGACATGGGCGGCCCCGGCTTCACCCCCAGCCGCTTCCCGGCGCTCAACGAGGACGCTCACCTCATGAGCGGTCGGCTACTCATCGATGTCACCGACATGATCAGCCTGCATTTCTATGGCGGTCAGGTCCTGGCGGGGCGCAATACGGCCAAGTCACGCTTCCTTGGCGGGGGCCTCACCTTCGCCTTTGGTGGCGCGAAGCTCGGGTTATAGGATCTCAGGCCCGTGGGCCCCGGTGGCGGATTCACGACAGCCACATCATCCGGTGCCGACGAGTCCAACCCTCCAGCGGTTATCGGTGCCGGCCATCTGCCCATTCCCGTGGCGCAAGCGCTGGCGGCAGAGCGAGTTCTTCCGGCAGTGCGCCGCATATGGACGGGAACCGTCTGCGGCGCGGCAACCTCAGGCCGACCTGGGCCAGAAACGCGATGACCAGGACATGGCCGAAGGTTTCCAGGCACTCCTTGCAACTCTCGTGCGGTCGGGTTGACCGTCGCAACACTCCTCGCACTCGTCGGGCATGATGTCGGTAGTGTGGCGTTGTGTACACGGTGGGGCGAGAGGTGCACCAACAGCGCGGGGTCGGGTCCGAAAGCGATCAGCGCAAGGGCCGAGCGTTGAGCGCCACGCTCCGGCGGGAGAATACACGATCACCCATCACTTCCAGAGTGAGGGTTCGTACGTGAGACTGGGTGGAGACCGGTTCGAGGACACCAACCACGAAGACCCCTCGCCCGTCGTGCTCGTACGGTCAGCCCAGTGGGCCAGCGAGCGAAAGGGCGGCTGGTCTCGGTGAATGGCCATGTCGGACCAGAGTGAGCACGCGAGGCCCGGGCGAGCCCGTTACGTCGATGCGGTCGGATGCTGGTGCCTGGTGGGGTATGCCGCCCTGGCCGTTCTCGCTCGACAGCCCGGAGAGCCACCGCTGACGGCATTCTTCCTGTGCGTTATCTGGACTGGCCTGCCTGTATTCGGCATGTACCTGTATTTCCGGCGCATGGACGTCCCGTTTCCCATCGGCCGCCTGATCCTGTGGGCCACCGTCTTTCGCCTCTGCGGACTCGCGGGAGGACCGGTCTACGAGGACGATTTCTACCGCTACCTCTGGGACGGCTACCGCTTCGCCACCACCGGTTCCCCCTACGGCGTGGCTCCCGAGGCGTTCTTTTCCGACCACGGGGTACCCCCATCCATGCGATCGGTCCTTGACGGCATCAACAATCCGGATCTGCCCACCATCTACGCTCCTGTCACGCAATTGGTATTCCTGGCTGGCTACTGCCTGAAGCCGGCCGGCGTCACATCCCTGCAGACGATCCTGATCGCATTCGATCTGGCTGCCGTAGCGTTGCTGCTGCGCCTGGCACCCGCCCGCAACGTACTGCTCTACGCCTGGTGTCCCCTGGTCATCAAGGAGATCGCGTTCACAGCCCATCCGGACGGCTTCGGTGCCTTTCTGCTGCTGGCCGCCACCGTTCTGGCCCGGGACCGACACTGGTGGCTCGCAGCCATCACCGGAGGACTGGCCGCCGGTGCCAAGACGTTCGGACTGGTACTTGCCCCTCTCGTGCTGTCAGGTGCTCGCAGTCGACACTGGTTAGTATTCGGTGCGACACTCGCCGCAGCATATGCTCCGTTCGAGTTGGGCAGTGGCAGCGGTCTGGCGTCTCTGCGGGTCTTCGCGCAGGAATGGGAGTTCAATTCGGCGCTGTTCGGGCTGTTGCATAAGGTGTTGCCACCGTTCGGCACGAGACTCGTCCTCGGTCTGGCGTTTGTCGTGTTTTGGGGCTGGTACTACGCTAAACGCCAGCGGGATCCTGCGTACGGTGTTCCGCGCGGCGACTGGATCTTCGGCGCACTGCTAGCAATATCGCCAGTTATCAATCCCTGGTATCTGCTTTGGCTGCTGCCCTTCGCGGTGATCGTTCCAAGTGTATGGGCATGGACAGCCTCACTCGCTGTGCTGCTCAGCTACATTTCCGGGCTGAACCTGCAGGACTATTCCATGCACCCGTTCGCGCAGCCCGCGTGGGCACGCGGGCTGGAGTTCGGCCTGATTCTCGGTGGGATCGGCTTCGATCTGACCCGGCGAAGGTGGCATCGCGGCCGATACCGGGAAGCCCCGAGCCTGCTTGAACCTCGGGTTGCCCCGAAATGACAGCCCACACTAATCCCCATTCTCCTTCGGAACTGCTCTTTGCGAGGCAATGGACGTTGACGGATGCTGCGTTGGCATATGGCTGACTCGTGGCGTCCGACTCGATGGCTGCAACGCTAGCCATGGAATCCGCGCGAGCATCTTGAGGAATGCGATCAGAACGCCTGATGGGCCGTTCGTGGGGCTTTCTTGGCGCCGCTCACCGTCACAGCCTCGATGGCTGACATCCGCTCGTCCTGTCGTGCATTGGTCGGTGCACGCACGAGAGCAACGGAAATTGCGCCGGTTGGCGTACTCCAGAAGTAGTGGCCGACCACACGGGAGCGAGTATCGGATGGCCTCCGCGGGCGTTTCCACATGGGCTGCGGCTCGAGCGCAGGAGGCTCGCGGGCGAACGCCGATGGCCAGGTGCCCTTACTCTGAGAGTATGGTATTGAGGGCCTACAGTGCAGTGGTGCCACCAGCCTTGCAGCAAGCGTTCACGGCAGGAACCGCCAGCCGGACCCGGCTCAGGGCTGCACAAGTCTCCGCAAGCCAACTGCCGGGTTCGGCTTCCTGCAACTCGACCCGAACCACAGGTCAAACGTATCCCGCCACCCACGGGCGTAAGACGCTCCGGAGAGCACTCTGGGTTGTCGCGGCGCTGACTGCCGCTCAAGTGCCCCCGGTCCAGGCATCCAAGTACGGTCTGGTTCGACTGCAGGACGACGCGGCCGAAGCGTTTGCGGAATACGTGCACGCTTCCGACGCACAGTTCGACCGTCGACTTGTCGGGGATTTGCCGTTCCTGTGGAGCCAGCAAGACCCGGCTCGAGCCGAGGCACTGAGTCTCGGCGACGTCATCGTTGATCCCACCCCGATTCCTGGCAGGCTGGCCCCGGTGCAGACCCTCATTCACGACTGGACCGCCGCCCTGCTGGTACCGCACTCGAATGCAGAACACCTCGTATCGATCGTGTCCGCCTACGACAATCACGCCGAGACGTACGGACCGGAGGTCGTACGGTCCCGGGTTCTCGAGAGCGATGGATTGCGAATACGAGTGTCGATGCGTCTGTTGAAAAAGAATGTTGTTACGGCTGTCCTCGAAACCGAACACTCGGCGCAGTTCGAACAGCTGGACAGTCAGAGATGGTGGGGACGTTCCGAGAGCACCAGCATCCGGGAGGTGGTGCGGCCCGGGAAGCCCGACGAGTCGCTCAGGCCGCCAGGGCATGACAGGGGTTTCCTGTGGAAACTGGTTGTCTATTGGAGGTTCGCCGACACACCGGAGGGAGCCGTCCTGGAACACCGCACGATCAGCTTGACCCGCAGTCCTCCAAAGTGGCTTCGTTGGGCGACCAGACCCCTGATCGAAGGATTACCTCGAAAGTCGCTCGCGAGCATCCTCCGCACCACCAGCGCCGCAGCGCGGGAACCATGAGGGTCCCGCGAATCTGCCCTCGCACCACTTGCCGATTCCACAGCGGCTCTCAACTCCCGACAGATCGGGCATTAGCCCTCCAAGGCCTGTAGGTTCCGACGCTGGAGCGGCTGCCCTTCGGGCCGCATCCCGCCAGGAGGAAGGCTGCCGACCTGACCGAGAACCCTCGTTCGTGGTATCTTGCGACGCTAGGTCAGAGGCCTCGACCGGGCCGTGCGCCCAAGCCCTGGACCGGGCAGAATAATGCAACGGAACGGCAAGCTGAGGGCCGCGGTGGAGGCCTATTTCACCGCTCTGCGCCTGGTGCGCGCGTCGGGTGGTGCCACCGGCGAGCGCTCCTACTACCCGGCGCTGAAAACCCTCCTCGACGCGGTTGGCGGTGCGCTCAACCCCAAGGTCTTCTGCGTTCCGGAAGCGGCCGATCTCGGGGCCGGCCATCCCGACTTCGCCCTCTACACGGCCCGGCAGGTTCAGCAAGGGCACCCTCTCCAGGGACAGGTCCCCGAGCGCGGCGTCGTCGAGGTCAAGGCCGTCGAGGACGACGCCTGGTTGACCGCCCGCTCCGACCAGGTCAGCCGCTACCGGAGCCACTACAGGCTCGTCCTCGTCACGAACCTGCGCGACCTCGTTCTGGTGAGCGAGAACGCCAGCGGAGAATCCGTCAGGCTCGAGACCCTGCGCCTGGCGACGGACGCTGACGACTTCTGGCGCAAGGTGGAGAACCCGCGCGCGTTCGCCCGCAAGGTCGGCGCCAGCCTCGGTGAGTATCTTACCCGGGCCCTCTCGCACCGCGCCGCGCTGGCCGAGCCCAAGGACTTGGCGCGGCTGCTCGCATCCTATGCCCGAGACAGCCTCGCCCGGGTCGATGCGGCTGGGGATGTCTCGTCGCTCGTGGCCGTCCGCTCCGCCCTGGAAGAGGCGCTCGGAATCCGCTTCCAAGGCGAGCAGGGGGCGCACTTCTTTCGCTCCACACTGGTCCAGACCCTGTTCTACGGAGTCTTCTCCGCATGGGTGCTGTGGTCGCGCGCCGAACAGCGCAGGAACGGCCCCCTGTTCGACGGCCAGTACAGCCCGCGGCACTTCCGGTGGCGCGAGGCGGTGTGGCATTTGCGCACCCCCGTGCTGCGGTCCCTGTTCGGCCAGTTGGCCGACCCGGGCCGACTGAACCCGCTCGGCCTGGTCGAGGTCCTGGACTGGACTGCCGCCGCCCTCGGCCGCGTCGACCCCTCGGTGTTCTTCTCACGCTTCGATGCGGGCGAGGCCGTGCAGTACTTCTACGAACCGTTCCTGGAAGCCTTCGACCCCGAGTTGCGCAAGCAGTTGGGCGTGTGGTACACGCCCGCCGACGTGGTCCGCTACATGGTGGCCCGGGTCGACCGGGCGCTCAAGGACGACCTCTCGATTCCGGACGGCCTGGCCGCCGACAATGTGTATGTCCTGGACCCCTGTTGCGGGACCGGGGCTTATCTGGCGGAGGCCCTCCGCCGCATCGCCCGCAACGTCTCCGGGCAGGGCCGCGGCGCGCTGACGGGTGCCGCGGTGCGCAAGGCGGCGACAGAGCGCGTGTTCGGGTTCGAGATCATGCCCGCCCCGTTCGTGGTCGCGCACCTGCGGCTGGGGCTGGTCCTGGAGGAGCTCGACGCGCCGCTGGCAAGAGACGGCTCGGAGCGCGCCGGGGTGTATCTCAGCAACGCACTGACGGGATGGGACCCGCACGAGGCCAGGCGGCTGCCGTTCCCCGAGTTTGAGGAAGAGCGTGACCGGGCGCAGGCGGTGAAGCGGGACACCCCGATCCTGGTGGTTCTGGGCAATCCGCCCTACAACGGGTTCGCAGGCGTGGCCGTCGAGGAGGAGCGCGAACTCACCACGGCGTACCGCACGACCAGGCGTGTTCGCCTGCCCCAGGGCCAGGGCCTGAACGACCTCTACGTGCGGTTCTTCCGCATGGCGGAGCGGCGCATCGTGGAGCGGACGGGCCAAGGGGTGGTCTGCTTCATCTCGAACTACTCGTGGCTGGACGGTCTGTCGTTCACGGGCATGCGGGAGCGTTACCTGGATGTGTTCGACGCGGTCCGGATCGACTGCCTGAACGGGGACAAATTCAAGACCGGGAAGGTGGCCCCGGACGGGACGCCGGATCCGAGCATCTTCTCGACCGAGGCGGACCCGGTCGGGATCCAGGTGGGCACGGCGATCGCGACACTGGTGCGCAGGGCGGATCACAAGCCGGCCGAAGCCGTCGGGTTCCGGCACCTGTGGGGCCGTTCCAAGCCGGCGCAACTGGTCGCGAGTGCGGAGACGGAGCCGCAGGCGCTGTACACCGGGGTGGCGCCCTCGCTGCGGCTGGGCCTGCCCTTCGCGGCAACCGCGGTCCACCCCGACTGGTTCGACTGGCCGGCGCTGCCCGAGTTGTTCCCGGTCTCATTCCCGGGCGTCAAGACGAGCCGGGACGGGTTTCTGGTGGACACGGACCTCGACCGGCTCCGGGCGCGCGTCGGCGACTACTTCGACCCGGCGCTGAGCCACGAGGAGATCGCGCGGCGCTATCCCAAGGTCATGGAAGCGACGGCCCGGTTCGATGCCCGGGCCGTGCGCGATCACCTGCTGCGGCGGGGCGGGCCCGATGAATCCGGGTTCGTGCGCTTCGCCTACCGGCCGTTCGATGTCCGCTGGCTCTACTGGGAGGCGGACACGAAGCTGCTCGATGAGAAGCGCGCCGGCTACAGGCCCCATGTATTCAAGGGGAACCTGTGGCTCTCCGCCGCCCAGCATCTGCGCATGGCAGCAAATGAATCGCAGACCTACTGCACCCGTCATCTCGGGTCGCTTCACCTGATCGAGCGCGGCGCACTGATGTTTCCGGCCTGGCTTCGCGAGGAAGGCTTGTCGGCGCCCGACGGCAATGAACGCCGCGCCAACTTTTCGCCCAAGGCTGAACAGTATCTCGCCGGCTTGGGACTGAGGGTCGACGACCTGTTCCACCATGCTTTGGCTACGATGCACGATCCGGCCTATCGAGAAGCCAACTCGGGGGCTCTGCGCATGGAATGGCCCCGCATCCCCCTGCCCGGCTGGCCCGACGGCCAGACGAAGCACACCCGGGCGCTCGCCCGCTCCGCGGCTCGTGGCCGCCACCTTGCCGCCTTGCTCGACCCGGACGTTCCCGTACCCGGCGTCACGCAGGCTCCGCTGCGGCCCGAGATCGTCGCCATCGCGGTTCCCGCCACCCGGCGTGGCCGCAACATGACAGGCGAAGACTTCGCCTTGACCGCGGGCTGGGGGCACAACGGGTCGGGCGACGCCGTCATGCCGGGCCAGGGCCGCGCCGTTGAGCGTGCCCCGGCGGGCGAAGAGCGGCAGGCTATGGAGGGGGTCCCTCCCGCACTCGGTGCCACGACTCTCGATGTGCACCTCAACGAGGAAGCCTTCTGGAGTAACGTTCCAGCCAATGTCTGGAACTACCGCCTGGGAGGCTACCAAGTGCTCAAGAAGTGGCTGTCGTACCGGGAACAGTCGGTCTTGGGCCGCAAATTGCTGCCCGACGAGGTGCAGCACTTCACCGACACCGCGCGGCGCATCGCCGCATTGATTTTGGCAACCTCTGCGGATTCGTCTTCGTGAAGCTGCGCGGATGCCGACGAAACCGGGAGGTGGTGCGGCTTGGGGAGCCCGACGAGTCGCTCACCCGCCCGGGCATGACGGAGGTTCCTGTGGAAACTCGTATTGGAGGTTCGCCGACACACTGGATGGAGCCGTCCCGGGCCAGCCCACGATCAGCTTGACCTGCAGTCCTCCGGAGCATGTAGGTTCCGACGCTGGAACAGCCGCCTTTCGGGGCGCATCCCGCCAGGAGGGAAGCTGCCGACCTGACCGAGAACCCTCGTTCGTGGTATCTTGCGACGCTAGGTCAGGAACCTCGAACGGGCCGTGCGCCCAAGCCCTGGACCCGGCAGGCTAATGCAACGGAACGGCAAGCTGAGGGTTGCGGTGGAGGCGTATTTCACCGCCCTGCGCCTGACGCGCGCATCGGGTGGTGCCACCGGCGAGCGCTCCTACTACCCGGCGCTGAAAACTCTCCTCGACGCGGTTGGTGGTGCGCTCACCCCCAAGGTCTTCTGCGTCCCGGAAGCGGCCGATCTAGGGGCCGGCCATCCCGACTTCGCCCTGTACTCGGCCCGGCAGGTTCAGCAAGGGCACCTCCTCCAGGGACAGGTCCCCGAGCGCGGAGTCGTCGAGGTCAAGGCCGTCGAGGACGACGCCTGGTTGACCGCCCGCTCCGACCAGGTCAGCCGCTACCGGAGCCACTACAGGCTCGTCCTCGTCACGAACCTGCGCGACCTCGTTCTGGTGAGCGAGAACACCAGCGGAGAATCCGTCAAGCTCGAGACCCTGCGCCTGGCGACGGACGCTGACGACTTCTGGCGCAAGGTGGAGAACCCGCGCGCGTTCGCCCGCAAGGTCGGTGCCAGCCTCGGTGAGTATCTCACCCGGGCCCTCTCGCACCGCGCCGCGCTGGCCGAACCCAGGGACTTGGCGCGGCTGCTCGCATCCTATGCCCGAGACAGCCTCGCCCGGGTCGATGCGGCTGGGGATGTCTCGTCGCTCGTGGCCGTCCGCTCCGCTCTGGAAGAGGCGCTCGGAATCCGCTTCCGGGGCGAGCAGGGGGCGCACTTCTTTCGCTCCACACTGGTCCAGACCCTGTTCTACGGAGTCTTCTCCGCATGGGTGCTGTGGTCGCGCGCCGAACAGCGCAGGAACGGCCCCCTGTTCGACGGCCAGTACAGCCCGCGGCACTTCCGGTGGCGCGAGGCGGTGTGGCATTTGCGCACCCCCGTGCTGCGGTCCCTGTTCGGCCAGTTGGCCGACCCGGGCCGACTGAACCCGCTCGGCCTGGTCGAGGTCCTGGACTGGACTGCCGCCGCCCTCGACCGCGTCGACCCCTCGGTGTTCTTCTCCCGGTTCGATGCGGGCGAGGCCGTGCAGTACTTCTACGAACCGTTCCTGGAAGCCTTCGACCCCGAGTTGCGCAAGCAGTTGGGCGTGTGGTACACGCCCGCCGACGTGGTCCGCTACATGGTGGCCCGGGTCGACCGGGCGCTCAAGGATGACCTCTCGATTCCGGACGGCCTGGCCGCCGACAATGTGTATGTCCTGGACCCCTGTTGCGGGACCGGGGCCTATCTGGCGGAGGCCCTCCGCCGCATCGCCCGCAACGTCTCCGGGCAGGGCCGCGGCGCACTGGCGGGCGCCGCGGTGCGCAAGGCGGCGACAGAGCGCGTGTTCGGGTTCGAGATCATGCCCGCCCCGTTCGTGGTCGCGCACCTGCGGCTGGGGCTGGTCCTGGAGGAGCTCGACGCGCCGCTGGCTAGAGACGGCTCGGAGCGCGCCGGGGTGTATCTCAGCAACGCGCTGACGGGGTGGGACCCGCACGAGGCCAGGCGGCTGCCGTTCCCCGAGTTGGAGGAAGAGCGTGACCGGGCGCAGGCGGTGAAGCGGGACACCCCGATCCTGGTGGTTCTGGGCAATCCGCCCTACAACGGGTTCGCAGGCGTGGCCGTCGAGGAGGAGCGCGAACTCACCACGGCGTACCGCACGACCAGGCGTGTTCGCCTGCCCCAGGGCCAGGGCCTGAACGACCTCTACGTGCGGTTCTTCCGCATGGCGGAGCGGCGCATTGTGGAGCGGACGGGCCAAGGGGTGGTCTGCTTCATCTCGAACTACTCGTGGCTGGACGGTCTGTCGTTCACGGGCATGCGGGAGCGTTACCTGGATGTGTTCGACGCGATCCGGATCGACTGCCTGAACGGGGACAAGTTCAAGACCGGGAAGGTGGCCCCGGACGGGACGCCGGATCCGAGCATCTTCTCGACCGAGGCGGACCCGGTCGGGATCCAGGTGGGCACGGCGATCGCGACACTGGTGCGCAGGGCGGATCACAAGCCGGCCGAAGCCGTCGGGTTCCGGCACCTGTGGGGCCGTTCCAAGCCGGCGCAACTGGTCGCGAGTGCGGAGACGGAGCCGCAGGCGCTGTACACCGGGGTGGCGCCCTCGCTGCGGCTGGGCCTGCCCTTCGCGGCAACCGCGGTCCACCCCGACTGGTTCGACTGGCCGGCGCTGCCCGAACTGTTCCCGATCTCGTTCCCGGGCGTCAAGACGAGCCGGGACGGGTTTCTGGTGGACACCGATCTCGACCGGCTCCGGGCGCGTGTCGGCGACTACTTCGACCCGGCACTGAGTCACGAGGAGATCGCGCGGCGCTATCCCAAGGTCATGGAAGCGACGGCCCGGTTCGATGCCCGGGTCGTGCGCGATCACCTGCTGCGGCGGGGCGGGCCCGATGAATCCGGGTTCGTGCGCTTCGCGTACCGGCCGTTCGATGTCCGCTGGCTCTACTGGGAGGCGGACACGAAGCTGCTCGATGAGAAGCGAGCCGACTACAAGCCGCATGTGTTTGAGGGGAACCGGTCCTTCGTGACACAACAGAAACCGCGCAGGGAGTGGTCGCCATCCCAAGTTATTTCGCACATCGGTTGCCTCGACCTGATGGACCGTGGTGCCACATGCATCCCGGTGTTGCTTCGTGGAAACGGCTTCGATGCAGCAACTGGCAACGCATGCCGTGCCAACCTTTCTCCCGAAGCCGAACGGTATCTCGCCGCCCTCGGTCCGAGCATCGAGGACCTGTTCCATCACGCCTTGGCTACGATGCACGATCCGGCCTATCGAGAAGCCAATGCGGGGGCTCTGCGCATGGAATGGCCCCGCATCCCCCTGCCCGGCTGGCCCGACGGCCACGCGAAGAACGCCCGGGCGCTCGCCCTCTCGGCGGCTCGTGGCCGCCACCTTGCCGCCTTGCTCGACTCGGAGGTTCCCGTACCTGGCGTCACGCAGGTACCGCTGCGGCCCGAGATCGTCGCCATCGCGGTTCCCGCAACCCGGCGTGGCCGCAACATGACAGGCGGAGACTTCGCCGTGACTGCGGGCTGGGGCCACAACGGTTCGGGCGACGCCGTCATGCCGGGCCAAGGCCGTGCCGTTGAGCGTGTCCTGGCGGGCGAAGAGCGGCGGGCTATGAAGGGGGGCCCTCCCGCACTCGGTACCACGACTCTCGATGTGCACCTCAACGAGGAAGCCTTCTGGAGTAACGTTCCAGCCAATGTCTGGAACTACCGCCTGGGAGGCTACCAAGTGCTCAAGAAGTGGCTGTCGTACCGGGAACAGTCGGTCTTGGGCCGCAAATTGCTGCCCGACGAGGTGCAGCACTTCACCGACACCGCGCGGCGCATCGCCGCATTGATTTTGGCGACATCTGCGGATTCGTCTTCGTGAGGCTGCGCGAATGCCAACTATACCGACTGCCGATGGCCCTGCTGGCCAGGCAGCTCCGATGCTTGCCCACACATATCAGGACATACAGACCAGATCCCGTCAGCTCAGCCGAGACCCGAACGCGAACCCGCTCCCGATGTGCGAGCGCCAGAACCAGCTATGCACACCTGCTCTTCTGCCAAGCCAGGTCGTGCAGCTTGTGCCTTGCTGATGGCCGGCTCGCGACGGGAGCGACTGCGGCCGCAGTCGCGACCACCAGCCGCGGATTGGCAGCATCCGGGAGGTGGTGCGGCCTGGGAAGCCCGACGAGTCGCTCAGCCGCCCGGGCATGACGGGGTGGGCCTGTGGAAACTCGTATTGGAGGTTTGCCGACACACCGGATGGAGCCGTCCTGGGACACCCCACGATCAGCTTGACCCGCAGCCCTCCAATGCCTGTAGGTTCCGACGCTGGAACAGCTGCCGTTCGGGCCGCATCCCGCCAGGAGGGAAGCTGCCGACCTGACCGAGAACCCTCGTTCGTGGTATCTTGCGACGCTAGGTCAGGAACCTCGAACGGGCCGTGCGCCCAAGCCCTGGACCCGGCAGACTAATGCAACGGAACGGCAAGCTGAGGGTTGCGGTGGAGGCGTATTTCACCGCTCTGCGCCTGACGCGCGCATCGGGTGGTGCCACCGGTGAGCGCTCCTACTACCCGGCGCTGAAAACCCTCCTCGACGCGGTTGGCGGTGCGCTCAACCCCAAGGTCTTCTGCGTTCCGGAAGCGGCCGATCTAGGGGCCGGCCATCCCGACTTCGCCCTGTACTCGGCCCGGCAGGTTCAGCAAGGGCACCCTCTCCAGGGACAGGTCCCCGAGCGCGGCGTCGTTGAGGTCAAGGCCGTCGAGGACGACGCCTGGTTGACCGCCCGCTCCGACCAGGTCAGCCGCTACCGGAGCCACTACAGGCTCGTCCTCGTCACGAACCTGCGCGACCTCGTTCTGGTGAGCGAGAACGTCAGCGGAGAATCCGTCAAGCTCGAGACCCTGCGCCTGGCGACGGACGCTGACGACTTCTGGCGCAAGGTGGAGAACCCGCGCGCGTTCGCCCGCGAGGTCGGTGCCAGCCTCGGTGAGTATCTCACCCGGGCTCTCTCGCACCGCGCCGCGCTGGCCGAGCCCAAGGACTTGGCGCGGCTGCTCGCATCCTATGCCCGAGACAGCCTCGCCCGGGTCGATGCGGCTGGGGATGTCTCGTCGCTCGTGGCCGTCCGCTCCGCCCTGGAAGAGGCGCTCGGAATCCGCTTCCAGGGCGAGCAGGGGGCGCACTTCTTTCGCTCCACACTGGTCCAGACCCTGTTCTACGGAGTCTTCTCCGCATGGGTGCTGTGGTCGCGCGCCGAACAGCGCAGGAACGGCCCCCTGTTCGACGGCCAGTACAGCCTGCGGCACTTCCGGTGGCGCGAGGCGGTGTGGCATTTGCGCACCCCCGTGCTGCGATCTCTGTTCGGCCAGTTGGCCGACCCAGGCCGACTGAACCCGCTCGGCCTGGTCGAGGTCCTGGACTGGACTGCCGCCGCCCTCGACCGCGTCGACCTCTCGGTGTTCTTCTCACGCTTCGATGCGGGCGAGGCCGTGCAGTACTTCTACGAACCGTTCCTGGAAGCCTTCGACCCCGAGTTGCGCAAGCAGTTGGGCGTGTGGTACACGCCCGCCGACGTGGTCCGCTACATGGTGGCCCGGGTCGACCGGGCGCTCAAGGACGACCTCGCGATTCCGGACGGCCTGGCCGCCGACAATGTGTATGTCCTGGACCCCTGTTGCGGGACCGGGGCCTATCTGGCGGAGGCCCTCCGCCGCATCGCCCGCAACGTCTCCGAGCAGGGCCGCGGCGCACTGGCGGGTGCCGCGGTGCGCAAGGCGGCGACAGAGCGCGTGTTCGGGTTCGAGATCATGCCCGCCCCGTTCGTGGTCGCGCACCTGCGGCTGGGGCTGGTCCTGGAGGAGCTCGACGCGCCGCTGGCTAGAGACGGCTCGGAGCGCGCCGGGGTGTATCTCAGCAACGCGCTGACGGGATGGGACCCGCACGAGGCCAGGCGGCTGCCGTTCCCCGAGTTTGAGGAAGAGCGTGACCGGGCGCAGGCGGTGAAGCGGGACACCCCGATCCTGGTGGTTCTGGGCAATCCGCCCTACAACGGGTTCGCAGGCGTGGCCGTCGAGGAGGAGCGCGAACTCACCACGGCGTACCGCACGACCAGGCGTGTTCGCCTGCCCCAGGGCCAGGGCCTGAACGACCTCTACGTGCGGTTCTTCCGCATGGCGGAGCGGCGCATCGTGGAGCGGACGGGCCAGGGGGTGGTCTGCTTCATCTCGAACTACTCGTGGCTGGACGGACTCTCGTTCACGGGCATGCGCGAGCATTACCTGGATGTGTTTGACGCGATCCGGATCGACTGCCTGAACGGGGACAAGTTCAAGACCGGGAAGCTGGCGCCGGACGGGACGCCGGACCCGAGCATCTTCTCGACCGAGGCGGACCCGGTCGGGATCCAGGTGGGTACTGTGATCGCGACACTGGTGCGCAGGGCGGATCACAGGCCGGCCGAAGCCGTCGGGTTTCGGCACCTGTGGGGCCGTTCCAAGCCGGCGCAACTGGTTGCGAGTGCGGAGACGGAGCCGCAGGCGCTGTACACCGGGGTGGCACCCTCGCTGCGGCTGGGCCTGCCCTTCGCGGCAACCGCGGTCCACCCCGACTGGTTCGACTGGCCGGCGCTGCCCGAACTGTTCCCGATCTCGTTCCCGGGCGTCAAGACGAGCCGGGACGGGTTTCTGGTGGACACCGATCTCGACCGGCTCCGGGCGCGTGTCGGCGACTACTTCGACCCGGCGCTGAGTCACGAGGAGATCGCGCGGCGCTATCCCAAGGTCATGGAAGCGACGGCCCGGTTCGATGCCCGGGCCGTGCGCGATCACCTGCTGCGGCGGGGCGGGCCCGATGAAGCCGGGTTCGTGCGCTTCGCGTACCGGCCGTTCGATGTCCGCTGGCTCTACTGGGAGGCGGACACGAAGCTGCTCGATGAGAAGCGAGCCGACTACAAGCCGCATGTGTTTGAGGGGAACCGGTGGGTCGAGGCGCGCCAACGAGAAGCCTTGGAGGAATTCTCACGCGGCACCCTCGTTCGCGATCTGGCAGACAACTTCGGCAATGGGCTGTCCAGCTACTTCCCCATCAGGCTCCGGGAGGAAGGCTTGGCGGTGTCCAATGGCATCAAGCACCGTGCCAACCTCTCTTTCGAGGCTGAACAGTATCTCGCCGCTCTGGGACTGAGCGTCGACGACCTGTTCCACCATGTCTTGGCTACACTGCACAACCCCGGCTACCGAGAAGCCAATGCGGGTGCTCTGCGCATGGAATGGCCCCGCATACGCCTGCCCGGCTGGCCCGACGGCCAGCCGAAGCACACCCGGGCTCTCGCCCGCTCGGCGGCTCGTGGCCGCCACCTTGCCGCCTTGCTCAACTCGGAGGTTCCCGTACCCGGCGTCACGCAGGCACCGCTGCGGCCCGACATCGTCGCCATCGCGGTTCCCGCCACCCGGCGTGGCCGCAACATGACAGGCGAAGACTTCGCCGTGACTGCGGGCTGGGGCCACAACGGGTCGGGCGACGCCGTCATGCCGGGCCAGGGCTGCGCCGTTGAGCGTGTCCCGGCGGACGAAGAGCGGCGGCCTATGGAGGGGGGCCCTCCCGCACTCGGTGCCACAAGTCTCGATGTCCACCTCAACGAGGAAGCCTTCTGGAGTAACGTTCCCGCCAACGTCTGGAACTACCGCCTGGGAGGCTACCAGGTGCTCAAGAAGTGGCTGTCGTACCGGGAACAATCGGTCTTGGGCCGCAAACTAAGGCCCGACGAGGTGCAGCACTTCACCGACACCGCGCGGCGCATCGCCGCATTGATTTTGGCAACATCTACGGATTCGTCTTCGTGAAGCAGCACGTATGCCGACGAAACCGGCTGCCGATGCCACGCCGGCCGCCCATCTCGGATGCTTGCCCACACACGTCAGCACAGACAGACGAGACCCCGTCAACTCAGCCGAGACCCGAACGCGAATCCGCTTCCGGGGCGCGAGCGCCGGACCCGGCGATGTACACCTGCTTTTCTCCCAAGTCGGGTCGTGCAGCCTGCAGGTTGCTGATGGCCGGCATGCCACACTCGGGGCCTCGTCAGGCATCGGCCGTTGCTCCAAGCCGCAGACCCCTCGCCCCCCTGTTGCATTTCCTGGCGCAACCGGCTACTCCAATTCCGGCAGCCTGAGTGGGTCCCGGGACCCGTCAGGTCGGCTAGCGAAAATCAGTCGGCATGGCCGATCGCTGCTCCCAGTATTCCGGTGGATGATTGTTGAACCGGGTCGGATGGAATTCTCCGACCAAATCCGACAACACCCCCTCCGACGGAATCGCTTCCTCTTCACCGAGAGCCCAGAAGACAGCATTGAGCAGCATCTGGCGGACGCCCCCCTGCAACAGGTCCGTCGAGCTTCCGAGCGTCGTCGAGAATACTCGGCCCTGCACGCCACCGGGAAGTTGATAAGTCTTGGTCCATGCGACAGGCATCATCGGATCATTCTTGTCCTCGACCGGTTCACTGTCGGTTGGTCGCATCCCGTAGTGGGCGTCCCCTTCGTCGTATTCTCCGCCCCGTGCCATCACCTTGCCGTGCACCAGGGGTTCCGAGTCTCCCGGAAGCGGCAAGCGAACCGTGTATACGTCGGCCGCGCTCCAAATCCCGTCGGGATTCACTCCCCTGAGAATCGGATGGTCCGCAGAAGCTGGCGCAATCACGCCCCGGGCAGACTCGTGTTTGTGGTGGCCATGATGCGCAACCCATCGTTCCCCGACCACCAGGCGCCCGAATCCCTCACGCCATTCCTGCCTGGGCCCGATATATCCGTCTCCATAGTGGTCATAGGCCCCCCAGGCATCATCCGCTATCGCTGGCGGCTCGACAGCGTCGGGGTCGTCGGCCCGACGCCGCTCGCGCAGGTAGGCGAAGACCTGGTTGTGCAACTCTTCCTGCATCTTGAACGCATGGGTCGCCGTCCTTAACGCAATCACGGGCCGGCCAGCCATCAGGTAGCGGTCGATCGGGGCCATCTGCTCGTCCGGCAGGACACGCCACCGAGTCTGGATGAACATCAGATCCGCGCTGTCGAGACTCTCCGTTCCGGGTATGTTGGTATTCACATGGGGATTCACGATCCCGGTCTCGGGATCCACTGCGAACAGGACCGTGCAACGGAACCCGTGCCGTTCCGAGAGCACGCGCGCCAGCGCCGGGAGCCCTTCCTCCGAGCGATATTCCTCATCCCCCGAAATCAGCACGACGTGTCTGCCGTTTCCTGCGCCCTCCTTCGGCTCGTACCGGATCAGGTGCTGGTCCACCTGCGGGTCCTGAGACGTGGCCGATGGCGGGCCCCCACATGCAAGGGATAGCAGCAGGCTTCCGGACAGGGTGGCGAGGATTGCGGGTCGCATAGTCGTGCCTGCCAGTGTAGCCCATGGCCGAGCGACCGATTCCCGTCATTCCACGGTGGGGGCCTGGATCACCCGGCTCGCAGTCGAACGCCTCGATCCTGTCGGCCCTATGCAAAGTACTTGCGGTAGGCGTCGGGCATCCGGATCGGGTGGCCCTTGGCATCCGTCACCGCATGGAGTGTCTCACCGGTCGCGAGGACATCCTTGCCGCGTACCATCTCGTAGGCGAATCGCACCGTACGGGAGCGTAACTCGGTTACCCAGCAGAACAGGTCGATCTCGTCATCAAACCGGGCCGGCACTCGGTACTTGCAAACCGCTTCGGTCACAGCGAGAAATGCCCCGCCAAACCGTTCCATATCCTTGTACTCGAAGCCGGCCGCGCGGCAATACGCCACTCGGGCGACCTCCATCCAGACGAAGTGGTTCGCGTGATAGACCACGCCCATTTGGTCGGTCTCGGCATAGCGGACGCGAACGCTCGTCCGCACACGATTCACGGACAGTCCCCTAGCTCTTCATTGCCGCGAGAAACTCCGCGTTACCCCGCGTCTTGCCCATACGGTCGAGGAGCAGTTCCATGCACTCCACAGTACCGAGGTTGCTCATCACCTTGCGCAGCACCCAGACTCTCCGCAGTGTCTCGGAGTCGAGCAAGAGTTCCTCTTTCCGGGTCCCGCTGCGATGGATGTCGATCGCCGGAAACGTGCGCTTGTCGACCAGCTTGCGGTCGAGGTGGAGTTCCATGTTGCCGGTCCCCTTGAACTCCTCGAAGATCACCTCGTCCATCCTGCTGCCGGTATCGACCAAGGCAGTGGCTACTATGGTCAGCGAACCGCCCTCCTCGATATTGCGAGCCGCACCGAAGAAGCGTTTCGGCCGCTGGAGTGCATTGGCGTCGACGCCGCCGGTCAGCACCTTGCCCGAGAACGGAACGACCGTATTGTATGCACGCGCAAGCCTCGTGATCGAGTCGAGCAGGATCACCACGTCCAGCTTGTGCTCCACGAGCCGCTTCGCCTTCTCCATCGCCATCTCGGCAACCTGGATGTGCCTAGTCTGCGGCTCGTCGAACGTGGAACTGACGACTTCTCCGTCTACCGACCGTTGCATGTCGGTCACCTCCTCGGGCCGCTCGTCAATCAGGAGCACGATGAGCACGACATCGGGATGATTGGCGGTCACCGAGTTCGCGATCGACTGCAAGAGCATCGTCTTGCCGGTTCGGGGAGGCGCGACGATCAGTCCCCGCTGCCCCTTCCCCAAGGGAGTGATCAGATCCATGACCCGGCCGCTGAAATTCTTCGCCTCGGTTTCCAGGCGCAGCTGCTCTTGCGGGTAGTACGGGGTGAGGTTGTCGAAATGAGTTCGCGATCTCGCCACCTCAAGCTCAGCGTGGTTGAGCGAGTTCACCTCGACGAGCGAGAAGTAACTCTCTCGCTCCTGCGGTGCACGAGCCTGGCCCACCACCGTGTCTCCGTTCCGAATGCCGTTGCGACGAACCGTCTGTGGCGAGACGAAAACGTCGTCCCTGCCGGGAAGGTAGTTGTAGATCGGTGATCGAAGAAAACCGAAACCCTCGGGCAGGATCTCCAGCACACCCTCGACTCCGAGCATTCCCTCTTCGCCAGACTGCGAGCGCAGAATCTTGAAGATCAATTCCTGCTTGCGAAGCCCGCCTATGTCCTCGATTTCGAGTTCATTCGCCAGCCGGAGGAGAGACCGGATGTCGCTCTTGTGCAATTCGCCTGCAGTCATGAGGGGAAGGAGGCGGTTCCGACGGGGGTGCGCTTCCCGGACGCTCCAGCCGCTCCGCCCCGGAAACCAAGGGCTGAAACCCTAGGACCATTCTAAGGATAGCGCACCGGCACCCAACTTATGCGACGTCCGGACAGGCGCAATAAACGGGCCGCCTTCGCAATCAATTCAACATGCGCAGCCGACACCGGCCGATCCGAGGCCCGTTCCACGCACCCGACCTGGCCACGCGAGCAGGGCGCCACGGGGAGTTCATCACGTGACGCGATGCTGCGGTTCTCCCGACAGTGCAGCAAAGGTGTTGTCCACCGCCATCTGGAGTCCCCGCTCCAGGGCTTCCGCCGTCACTCCCCCGGAGTGAGGCGTCATGACGACATTCGTCTGCCGGCAGAGCGGATGGTTGTGCGGAAGTGGTTCCTGCTCGAAGACATCCAGGCCCGCACCGCGAATCGTTCCGTCCCGCAGCGCGTCCAGCAGCGCATTCTCGTCAACCACGGCACCTCGCGCCGTATTGACCAGAATCGCCGAATCCTTCATCAGGGCCAACTCACGGCGTCCCACCATGCCCGTCGTCTGGGGTGTCAGCCGGACATGGAGACTCACGACGTCACTCCGCCGGTACAGGTCGTCCAGTGTGACCATCTCTAGCCCCAGGTCCTCGATCGGCTTGCCTGCAAGCGTGCGGGTCCAGGCAATGACTTGCATGCCGATTCCCTTGGCAATCCGTGCGGTCTGCAACCCGATCGCGCCGAGCCCGACCACACCAAGCGTCTTGCCGTGCAGTTGCGTCACGAAGCCTCGCGGCCACGCCCCTTTCCGGGTCCTGGCATCGAGTCTGGGAATATCGCGGGCGACCGAGAGCATGAGCAGCAGTGCGTGCTCGGCCATCGCCACGGCGGAGACACCCGGCGTGTTGGTCACGACCACGCCACTCCGATTCGCCGCTTCCAGGTCGACGTGGTCCGTGCCGGTGCCCCAGAGGGATAGCACTCGCAGTTCCGGGACGTGCGCAAACACCTCCGGACCGAACATGACCGAGGAGCGGATGTTCACGATCGCCTCGGCCCCGCGGATGCGATCCAGCAGGACGTCCGTCGAAGGCGGCAAGCTCTCGTGGTAGTCCACGCGGGCGCGCTCAAACAGCGATCGGAACGCCGCGCTAGGCCCCAGGACAGGCGGGTAGTCGTCAGGAACGACGATTCTCGGCAAGCTCATCTTGTGTCATCCAACTCTAGCGAAACACCCAGTACAACAAGGCTATCGTCAGGCACAGCAACAGCGAGATGCTGCGAGGGTCCACGCCGGGGGTTCTCCAGCGTTGGGTCAGGGCTTCCCATGGGTTCCCCCAAGTCAGTCCGTCGATCTTCTCCCGCGGCGGGGGCGGCGTGGCCTTGCTCACCGCAACGAATACTACGGTGCAGATCAGGGTCATGAAGAACGCCTGCAGCATGAACGGGACGCCCCAACCATGCGTAATCAGCTTGAATCCGTCCGCGTCCTTGAAGTCGAGAACGAATGCGGTAGCTCCCATGAGGAATCCGAACACCAACGTCGCAACTGCTGCAGGCGCCGTGCCGCGTCTCCAGAACACGCCTCCGACGAACACCGTGGTAATGGCTGGGGCCAGCGCTGAACCGATCTCCTGGACCGCCTCGAAGATCGAGCTGAACTTGTCCCCCTGGGTCGACCACAACATCGCCAGCAGCATGACCCCGACCGCGCTCCAGCGGCCGATCCGGACCTGGGTATCGTCACTTGTGTGTGGGCGAACACGAGCCACGATGTCGACAGCGAACAGGGTCGCGCAACTGTTCAGGGCGGCCGCGATCGTGCTCATCAGGGCCGCGAGCAGTCCCGCAGAGATCAAGCCCCGCAGACCCGTCGGCACCAGCTCCTGAATCAGGACGGGCAGGACCTGGTTCGCGTTATCCCCGATTTCAGCCCCGTAGAGAACATAGCCGATCACGCCCGGCAGCACGAGAATGAACACCGGCAACACCTTGATAAAGCCCGCAAACAGGGGCCCGACCTGCGCATCGCGCTCAGACTTTGCGGCAAGGACACGCTGCACGATCGTCTGATCCGTGCACCAGTACCAGATGCCGAGCACGGGATAACCCAGCAAGACCGAATACCATGCGAGGCCGACGGAGTTGTCGGTCCAGACCATGCTCAGTTGACGGGGTTTGAGGCGAGCCTCGAACTCGGCGATCGTCGAGATGCCCTGCTCCGGCAATGCGCCGATCGCGAGGACCGTGACCACGATCGATCCCCCCACCAGCAGCACTGTCTGGATGGTCTCCGTCACCACGACGGCCTTGAGACCTCCCAACACGGTATAGATTCCGGTTACCACGGAAATGATGAGGATGGAGGCAACCACGTCTACACCGAAGAACTGCTCGAACACCGTGGCACCGGCATACAGGCTCATGCCGATGTGGATGAACAGCGCTCCGAGAATCGCCATGAAGGCCAGAAACGACCTTGCGGCCGGGCTGAACCGCCGCTCCAGATACTCCGGCAGGGTCTCGATCCGGTTGCGGAAGTAGAACGGGGCGAAGAACAGCGAGAGCACCACCAGGGTGAAGGCGGCCATCCATTCGAAGTTCCCCCAGACCAAGCCTTCGTTGTAGCCGGAGGCGGCCAGACCGACAAGATGGATTGTCGAGATGTTGGAGGCGAAGAGAGCGGCACCGATCATCCCCCAGCCAAGCGACCGGCCAGCCAGAAAATAGGCCTCGCCCGTCATTTTCTGGCGCCTGACGGAGAGCATTCCGACAACCAGAATGCCGATCATGTAGGCGACGATGATGATCAGGTCGGCTACTGGGATGCGCAAGCCGAGTGTATCCATGGACATCTCCAAGTTTGTAAGGGCGGGCGGATCCGGGCAGACAGTCAGCTTGGCCGGGGTGGATTGGCCCAGTGACTGTCTGGATCGAGCCCGGCGACCAGGACTCCCTTTCGATTCCAGTCGAGGTACGCTCTCACGTCCGCAGCGCAGTACCGCAGCGTCAGGCCGCAACGACGGCGAGCGGAACGATTCGCTCCGGAACCGTGCAGCAGGAGGTCCGAGTGCAACGAGACCTGGCCCGCCCGGAGCACGTTGTCAAACGGCTCCCCGAACTGCTCGATGTCGGTCACCTTCTGATTCAACACCCTGGTCGGGTCGCTGTCGTCGACCTCGAACCTCACTGCGCCCCGCAAGTGCGACCCCGGCACGAACCGCATGCAGGCGTTGGCCGTATCCGCATCGTCGATCGCCAACCAAACCGTCACGGTCTTGGAAGGCGTGAGTGGCCAATAGGTTGCGTCCTGGTGCCACGAAACCAGCTTGCCGTCCCCCGGCATCTTGCAGAAGAAGTGGCACCCCCAACCCACCACGTTCTGCCCGAGAAGATCACTGACGCAGTCCACGATACGCTCGTCCGTGAGCAGGTCGTAGGCGTACCCGTACCGCAGGTGGGCGGAACTGATGGAATAGCTGTCGCCTCCCCTGGCGAGGACCTCCTCGAGCAGGCGGTCAAATCGGAGTCGTATAGCACGGATCTCGCCGTCGGAATAGACGGGAATTCCGGTTAGGAACCCGCGAGTGTTGAACGCGGACACCTGCTCACGGGTCAGGGACCGGGGACTCGGGTTGCGGGCCGGATGGAACTCCAGCAGCCGCTGGACGCTCGCCAGGTCGTCCATTGCAGGCGTGATTGCAAACTCGTGCGTGGGGTGCATTCCAGTGCAGCGACGATGGCCAAGTCGTCCGGGGGCGCGCGAGCAAGGGGCCCGCCCCGAAAAGATTCCAGCCCCCTCTTGGTACAATGACTAGGGAGAGGGGACGGCTTCGTCGCCCCCGGATCCAGCCCGCCGTGCTCCTCCGTTCCAGTGTAGTAGCAGTGTGTGTGCTGTCCTCGGTATCGTGCGCCGTCCTGAAATCGACCTCCAGGATCGTGCCGCCTCCAGTCTATCGGAGTGCCACGAAACAGGAACTGGTCGACCGGATCCAACGATTCGCGTCAATCCAGTCCATGCGAGCATCCATCGAGGTCTCTCTCATTGTCAGGAGCAACGCCCGGGACAAGGAAACCGAGTACCGACAGGTGAAGGGCGCTCTCGTAACCCGGCGACCAGGACTCATACGGACCAACGCCGAAACGCCCGCTGGCCTTGCGGTCGTCTACGACATGGTCTCCGACGGTGAGACCTTCCAGGTCCACTTGCCATGGCGGAATCGGGTCTATGAGGGGCCAACGGAACTGACGCAGATCTCGGACAACCGCGCAAAGAACATCCGCCCACAGCACATGCTGGATGCGATCATGCTGGAGCCGATCGGACCTCAGAAGAAGGTTCTGCTCGATTTCAACTCCTATGGTCAGTCCGGCTACCAGATTCTCCATGTGGTGGAGACAGACGCAGACGGCGAGTGGCGTATCCGGCGCAAGTACTGGTTCAGCCGGTCCGACCTCACTCTCGCGCGCATGCTGATTCTGGACGACAGGGCGGAGATCGTCACCGATGCGTGGTACCGCGCGTGGCTGGAGGACAACGGACTGCCGTACCCCCAGTTCATCCGCATCGACCGACCCAGGGACGGTTATCGGATCGAGATCGAGATCCTCAATCCGGGATTGAACCAGCCGGTCCCGGACGAGTCCTTCCGGCTCGAGTTGCCGGTCGGGATCGCCATCGAGAGAATCGACAACCAGCCGACACCGGGTGGATGAGCGGAATCCCACCATGATCCAGCGACTTGTTCTGCGCAACCTTTGCCATCGCCCTTTGCGCACCGGCCTCACGATTCTGGCGATCGCGGTCGAGGTCATGATGATCGTCATGATGGTCGGCGTCTCGGAGGGGCTCCTGCAGGAATCCCTGCGCCGGACGAAAGGTGTGGGCGCAGATATCCTAATCCGCCCCAGAATTGAAGGCGCGACCATCAGTGGTGCCGACCTGTCCGGCAAATTGCCGCAGTTGCTGAGGGACAGGGTTGAAGGTATCTCCCAGGCGCTGGGAGCCACCGTGTTCACGATCGGGAACCTGCAGACCATCACCGGGGTCGACTGGGACGAACTGGAAAAAATGAGCGGGGGCATCAAGATCTACGATGGGCGCCCATACCGGGCACCGTACGAGGCCTTGGTGGACGAGTTGTACGCCCGCCAGGAAAGCGTGAAGGTCGGAGACAAGATCGAACTGATGGGGCACAACTTCGAGGTGGTGGGCATTGTGGAGACCGGCAAGATGTCGCGGGTCTTCATCCCGGTCGAAACAATGGCGGAACTGCAAGGCTGGGGCGACCGGTTCAGCCAGGTCTACCTCAAGCTGGAGGATTCCTCCAAGTCGCGGGCGGTCATCGAGAAGCTGCGCGGGATGATGCCCGACCGGACCGTGATCTCCGTAGAGGACTTCCTCGCCCTCACCGCCACCAACGTGCGTGAGATGTCGTCCCAATTCGTCAACATCATCATCGGCATCGCGGTGGTCATCGGTTTCATCGTCGTGACGCTGGCCATGTATACGGCGATCCTCGAGCGTACCCGGGAGATCGGGATTCTCAAGGCCATCGGTGCCTCCAAGCGTCTCGTCTGGACGATCGTAGTGCGGGAGACCCTCGTGATCAGCGTGCTTGGCATTCTGGTGGGGTACTGCCTGAGTTGGCTGGGCCAGCGGGTGGTCGCTCTCAAGCATCCACTGGTAGAGGTCGTGCTGGTTCCGGAGTGGATGGCGGGAGCGGCGGTGCTGACGATCCTGGGCTCCGTCGCCGGTGCGACGTACCCGGCGTGGAGAGCCGCGAAAGCGGATCCCTGCGAGGTCCTCTCCTACGAGTAGGCAGGCCGGAGAGTTGCCGATGCAGGACGACCCGATCATTCAAATCAGGGACCTGAAGAAGATCTACCGTTTCGGTACGGTCGACGTACCGGCGTTGCGCGGAATTTCGCTGGATGTCGGCACGGGCGAGTTTCTGGCCCTTCTGGGGCCGTCGGGATCCGGCAAGTCAACCTTGTTCCACATTGTCGGGGGCATGCTTGCCCCAACCAGCGGGACAGTCCGGGTCGGGGGTCGCAAACTGGCCCTGCTCAGCGACGCGCAGCGTACGGAAATGCGCAAGACCAACGTCGGCTTCGTGTTCCAGCGGTTCAACCTGCTTCCGACCCTGACGGCAGAGGAGAACATTCGCATCGCGCAACATATCGCCGGGACGATCGACGCAGACGACGGCCACTTTGAACACGTCGTCCGCATTCTCGGGATCAAGCACCGGCTGCGACACAAGCCGAACGCTTTGTCCGGCGGCGAGCAGCAACGTGTCGCGATCGCCCGCGCGATCGTGAACAAACCGCGGATCCTGCTGGCGGACGAGCCGACCGGGAACCTCGATTCGGAAAACTCGACGGCCGTCCTTGACACCCTGAAATCGCTCAACGAGCAACTCGGTCAGACCGTCCTGATGATCACGCACAATCCAGAGGCAGCGCAGTATTGCGCGCACCGGGTGGTGCACATGAAGGATGGTCGGATCAGTTGACCTGACCGTCGGCGGGCGAATTCATCAGTCCCCGTAGATCCGCTCGTACATCCGGCGGTTGCGGAGAACCGACTGGACATAGCCGCGCGTCTCGCTGAACGGGATCGTCTCTACGAATTCGGCAGGCTCCTGAAAGGGACCCAGTGCCATCCACTGGGCGATCCTGCCGTCACCAGCGTTGTAACCCGCGAGGGCTTTCTCAAGTTGTCCGTCAAACTTGTCCAGCACTTGCTTGAGGTGGAAGGTTCCCAGCCGGAGGCTCAAGTCGGGGTTCGTCAGCTTCCGGCTGGAGAATCCGGGGATCCCGAGTCGTCGGAACAGTCCCCGGCCGGTGTTCGGCATGACCTGCATCAGCCCGAGTGCTCCGGCTCGGGATCGGGCCCCGGGATTGTACTCGGATTCCTGACGAATCAGGGCGGCGACGAGATACGGGTCGAGGCCGTGGCGCTCCGACCGAGACCGGAGGCTGTCTTCCCAGCCGATCGGAAACAGGTAACGCCAGTATTCCTCGTCCAGCGCGTCGAACGGCTGTCGGAGATAGCCGAACGCATACCGCTTCATGGCGCGAAGGGCCCGGTAATACTGCTGCTGACCAACATGGAGCCTGCCCAAATGGAGACCGGCAAGGTGGGAGTCCGGCTGCCGGTGGTCCACCTGCGACAAGACCTCAGTGGCCTCATCCATCAGGCCCAATTGTCCCAGCGTAAGTCCGACTTCGAGAACACTCCGGGTAGCGTCGTCCGGTTCGGATGCCAGATTTCTGGGAGCCGGAACATTCCTGGCAAGACTCTCTGCCAGCCGCCCGTCCACGGGGCCATGGGTCTGCTCGAGACGTTCCTCGGCCAGGAATCCGTAGTAATAGTGCGGGAATGCATCCGCGATCACCTGATAGCACGCCCGGGCCTCGGCGGGTCGCCCCTCGTGCTCGTGCAGTCGGCCGAGCCAGTACAAGGCACCGGCTGCCGTGGCGGTGTCGCCGAATCCCGCGAGATTCTCCCTCAGCAGGCGGACTCTGTCCGTGGAGCGGTCCAACCAGGCCCGCCAGGTGACCTTCCAGTGGGCATAGGGCGCGTGGACTCCGTCCGGGAAGGCCTGCACGAGCCGGGCAAAAATCCGCGGGAACTCCCGGCGGTCGTCGCGCAGGTAGTAGTAATTCCCGACTGCGAGGAGCGCTTCCTGGTACCAGGCCGAGGTGGGATGCCGCTGGGCGAGCTTGGCAAGACTCGAACGCATCGGCCGCTCCATGCCCTTCCGCCGTTCGATCGCACACAGCAGGTACAGTCTCTGGGCATCAAGTTCGGGATCGCCGGGGCGAGCCTTGGCCAAGGCCGAATAGGCTACCGAGTCATTCCGCCGGTGGTAGTCAGCGGCAGCTCTCCGGACCACCGCCCTGTCGAGCTCGGCCCCGGAGAGGCCCGCACCGAGCGCTCGGCCAAATTCCGCCGAGGCCCTCTCGTACTGCCGGCCATCCAGAAGGGCCTCAGCCCTAACCAGACGCCATTGCGCGGGAGCGGACGGATAATTCTCTCCCATGCTGGAACGGAGCCGTCCCAGATGCGACTCGGCGGCCTCCGCCTGATCGCTGAACGGATAGTGGTAGTAGGCACGCCTATACAATCTGACGGCCTCGATGCGATTCCCGTCGATGTGTTCGATTCGGCCGGCCAGGTACAGGCGCACTGGTTCCTCCAGTCGCCCCCCTCCCGGTTGGACAAGCTCCCGAGCTGCCTTGCGACGCCCCAGGCGGAGCAGGCTCTCGATGTGCAGCCGCTCGGCGGCCGGCCTGAATCGGCTGGCGGGAAACCGTCCGAGGAACTCACTCAGCGGCCCCAGAGCTCGCTCGAATTCCTCGTCGAGGACGATACAGCGAGCACGGTAATAGGCCGCATACTCGCTCAGCCAGTCCCGCTCCTGCCCGATCCGCGCGAAGGACTGTTCGGCTGCCTGGTACTCCCTGTTGGCGTACCGTGCCATTCCGATCGAGAAGAGCGCCAAGTCGCGGTCACGAGACGGAGCCCGGTCCGCGAAAGCCTGCAGGTCGCTGAATCGGGCTGGGCTGGGCTGGGCAAGGAGTTGCCGGCTCAACTCACGCAGCGTGGGAGATATGACCTGGGCCGCCTGCAACCAAGGCAGAACTCCGATGGCAACGGACGAAAGCACGACGGACGGGAGTGCAAGCTGCCAATTGCGGGTGCACCTCCCCGCCACCGTCCGGTCATTGGGCTCACCGGTCGCGTCACGTCTTGAAAGGATCTCCATCCTCGCCATTCCCCGATCGTGAGCCAAGCGCCTCAATCCAGGCCTCAGCCGTCAGAATCATGGCCTCTATCACAGCCTCGTGCATACGGTGGCCGTCAACAAGCAAGACACCGAGGACCGTGTTCCTTAACGTGAGCGGGTACAACGTAACCTGAATCACCTGATCGCCCGGCTCGTAGGCGAACTCCCGGCAGAGGGTCTGGGACAGATTATGGGCAGTCGCTTCCGTGACAACCGTCTCCCTGGACTCAACGGCATGGGCGATGGCCGGTGCCGAGTCACCCTCGACCGACAGATGCGCCAGCGCTGACCGATTCTGGTCCGGGCCGAATCCGGCGGCGCAGAGTCCGATGAAGTTTCCGCCGCTATGGAGAAAAAGTGCGGCCCGGCTGCAAGACCGCGCCACGGCATTCACCAGCTCGGTCAAGACGGAATTCGGATCCTCGACCGCCCGTATCTTCCGGATCGAACCCGAGATCTCTCCGAGAATCCCGCTAAGCTCCGCCTGGGCGGTTTCGGCGGCTTGCTCAAGGGCCTGGTCGAGACGCTCCTTTGCAGCGTGTTCGACCTTTGCGACAAGCCCGTTCAACTTGTCGGCAAGGCGAACCGACTCGCTGTCACAAATCGCCTTGATCTCGTCTTGGTAGGACAGTCGGCGACCCTCGTCTAACCTGGCCCGAGGCAACTACCCGGTGCGCAGTGCTATTTTAGCGGAAACGGGCAAGCGGATCCGGAGAGCGGCTTCTCCGTCAACTTGAGGAAGATTCTTGCCAGGAGACATGACGAAGCTGAACGAACAACTGGCGATCGTGACCGGCGGCAGCCGAGGCATCGGGCGAGCGATCTCCGCAGCGCTTGTCAGGGAAGGCGTGAGCGTGGCGATCTGTGGACGCGACCAGGCCAGACTAGCATCCGCGATCCGTGCCCTCAGTTCAGACGGACACGTGATCGGGCGCACATGCGACGTCTCGCAATGGGAGGATGTTCGGGAGTTCTACGCCTACGTCGACAGGGAGCTCGGCGGTGTGGACATCCTGATCAACAACGCCGGTGTGGGGCTTTTCGGCACCGTCGACGAACTGAGTCCGCCGGAATGGGAGGAGGTGATCGCCACGAATCTGAGAGGGCCCTTCTACTTTTCCCACCTGGCTGTACCGCGCATGAAGCGTCGGGGGGGCGGATTCATCCTCAATATCGGCAGCCTCGCCGGGAAACACGCGTTCGCCGGCGGAGCGGCGTACAACGCCTCCAAGTTCGGTCTGGTCGGATTGACCGAAGCCATGATGCTGGACCTGCGCCACACCAACATCCGGGTGAGCACGATCATGCCCGGAAGCGTGGATACCGAGTTCCGGTCTGGGACGGACCACGGGGACTGGAAACTCGACCCGGACGCGGTCGCGGCGATGGCGGTGCACCTGCTCCAGACACCCGCTCGCAATTTGGTGAGTCGCGTGGAGATGCGACCCAGCCAGCCTCGCCGCTAAGCCGCCATGCGGCCGGTCACCAAGCGGAAAGGTGCCGACTCAAGGAACGCAAGGCGGGGGCGTGGCGCGACTGGCCGAGGTCATGGACTGGCTCAGCCCGACACCCATCGTGTTGCTTGCCGTCCGGCATGAACGGATCTTGATGCATCCATGTCCGCGACGGAAGGTGTAGACGGGGCCCCAAGGAGTGCGATGTCCTGGACGGTCGGGAGCCGCACTGGGGAGTTCACAGGCCGCGCACCACACTCGGACCAACGAAGCCTGGCTGTTTGGGGCTGGCACTTGCAAGTGACAGTCCGGCCTGTACGCAACGGGCGATGTCGACACCCTCCGTGGTCGGACGACACCGAGTGGGCTCCGGGCGGTCACACGGAGCTGGCGCGCTCCAAGGCACCACGGCATCGAGGCATCGAGGTCCCTTCCCGGACCTCACGCGGCGAGTGCCGCCAGACTGGCCCCGAGTTCGCCAAGGGCACTCGATTGTAGCTGCCCGGAATCGACTATCCCCGCCGGGCCCAGGTGATCGTGCCAAGCTTGGGGGGGCCTCGGGGACTGATTGCTGCACCACGATGGGCCCCAAGCTGCATCCAGCCACCACCAGCGAGCCACCGAGGGGGCTGGGCCCCATCCTGGCAAACATCGGACCTTCGCTGATTCTCACGGCCAACATCGTCGGCTCGGGAGAACTCATCATGACCACTGCGCTGGGAGCCAAGGCTGGTTTCGTGGCGCTATGGGTTATCCTCGTCAGCTGCGCCGTAAAGGTCGTGGTGCAACTGGAATTCGGCAAGCATGCCATAGGTTGCGGAGAAACCACACTCCTCGCGTTCAACCGATTGCCCGGCCCGAGACTCGGAGGTGTCTCGTGGTCGCTATGGATCTGGCTGGCGGTGAAGCTCATCCAGTTGATGCAGTACGGCGGCATCGTCGGTGCCGTTGCCGCCACCCTGCACCTGGCCGCACCCCAGATATCAGTGCAGACGTGGGCATGGGTATGCGGGTTCGGGGCGGCAGGGTTGGCTTCTCAGGGTGGGTACCGGTTCATCGAGAAATCGGCTCTCTGGCTCACAGCTACGTTTTCGGTCGTCACCGTGGTGTGTGCCGTCTTGCTGCAGTGGACCCCCTACCGGATCACAGGTTCGATGCTGGCGAGCGGCTTGTCTCTCGACATGCCACCGGCTGTGGTTGGCGTGGCCCTGGCCGCCTTTGGGCTGACTGGCGTCAGCGCAGACGAGATCATCTCGTACCCTTACTGGTGCCTGGAGAAAGGGTATGCCACCCGGACCGGGCCCTTCGACGGGACCATCGCGTGGACACAGCGCGCTCAAGGCTGGATCCGGGTGATGTATGTGGACGCCCTCGCGTCGATGTTCGTGTATACGCTGACCACCTCGGCCTTCTACTTGCTGGGAGCCGCTGTGCTGCATGGGCAGGGAACCGTTCCCGAAGGCATCGGAATCGTGGCCGCACTGTCCGCAATGTACACGGAAGTGCTCGGACCAGAGGCTATGGCTCTGTTCCTGGTCGGGTCGGCGACAACTCTGTTCTCCACCCTGTTCGTCGCCTGCGCCTCCAGCACCAGGATGTTCACTGACGCATTCGCCCAGTTCCGACTCCTCGACTACGAGGACGAAACGACCCGCAAGCGCTGGTTCGCAGTCTTGGCCTGGATGTTCCCCCTTGTCTGGACGGTACTCTTCCTGTTCATCAAGGCTCCCGTGTTCATGGTGACAGCCGGCGGGGTTGCGGTGGCGGCTCTCCTGCTGGTTGTCGTCTTCGCCGCATACCATTTCCGGTATCAGAGACTGGCACCATCCCTGTATCCGCGCCGCGTCTACGACGTTCTGCTCTGGGCCAGCGCTCTGTCGATCCTCGGGGTCGGAATCAGGTCGTTGCTGGAGTTGCCATGACAGGCATCCGGAAGCTGGGTGCGGGAGGTTTCCGAGATCCAACCGCCGCGCCCGAGGCTTGGGATGGCATGCTGGCCCGATTCGGCACTGCACCTTGCGATGCTTGAACTGGGAGATCGAGAACCGATCAGGTCATTCGTCACAGGCTCCTGCAACGTCTGCCAGCCAGACTCCGTCACCTTGCGCGCCCAGGGGATTGTCCCGCTTCAAGGTCACGCGACCCCAGCGCGACCGGTCAAGGTCCTGAGCCAGCAGGCCCGCTGGCTCCTTAACTCTGGACGGGGACCGGCACCTTCGCCGGAGAGTGGGGGCCCCTCGGGATACACTGAGCGCAGTGGCCAATTTGCTGGGTTGCGCGTTCCGAAGATCGAAGATCATGCCGTTGCTGGCCGCCGTTTCCCTGTTCTCAGCCCTCCTTTGTGGCCTCCTTTGTGGGCCGGCGGCTTCGGCCGAGGACCTGACTGTGCTAGTGGCCTTTCATTCACAGACAGGAAACACGGAAGCAATGGCGGAAGCCCTTGCGGACGGTGCCCGAGGTGATGGGGTAGTCGTCGTGGTCAAGCAGATTGGCGCGGTCTCGCAACAGGATCTGGAGGCGGCGGACGCAGTTGCGCTAGGCTCTCCGGTTCATATGGGTGATGTCGCAGTCGAGGTGAGAACGGCGTTGGTCGACTGGGCCTATCAGAAGGGTTTCTGGAGAAGCCGTGGCCTTCAGAACAAGGCTTGTGCGGTGTTCACAACAGGCGGGGCACCTTCCAATGGGAAAGAGTTCACCATGCTCAGCATGGCCTTGGGTCTGCTGCAATACGGGATGGTGCTTGTCACCCCCTACGGCGGACTTGGAGCTTCCGCTACAACGGGTACCCCCGAGCATGAGAAAGGCGTCGGAGACCACGAACTGAAGGAGGCGCGCCAACTGGGGGCCCGGCTGGTGGAGGTGGCCAGACTGCTGCGCGATTGACCCGGTTTAGCCAGTCCACCTGCGGGCGATACTCCGATACCCGATTCGGCCCCGAGCCCGCAACTCGCCCGGAAGCAGTGCTCCGTACATGGCATCCAGAACGGGAGTCGCGACGCCGGCTTGCCGCCCATAGCGGCACGCTGCGCCCAACTGCTCGCCCAACTCGGATTCCTCCCCGCGCTCGAGATCTCGATGCATTGACGCGGTCGTCTCTGGTGGCAGAGTCTCGTAGCGAGCGATCTGCTCCGTGACGAACGTATCGTTGATGGACGCTCCAGAAGCCCGTGCAACGGCAATGATCTCGTTGGCGCAAGCCTCCAGCAGGGACCGAGTCTCGGGTACGCCGATCAACACTCCCAGCGGGGCACGGGCGACCGCACCCACCGCCCCTAGAGAACAGACCATGACCAGCTTCTTCCACATTTCGGACCAAATGTCTGCAGATTCGTCGATCGCCATCCCCGGAACTGCTGCCAGACCCTGGACGATCCTGCCAACCCGGACTGACAGACCGCCTGTCCGTTCACCGCACGTAATCGAGGGCGCGGCAAGGCCCATGTGGCGAATCCTGCCCGGAGCCACCCGCTCAGCGAAAATCCTGCTCAGCCCTCCGACGACGCCCTCCGGCCCAAGGACGCGGACCAGCACGGATGGCGCATCCACGCCGTTCTGCAGGGGGATCACAACCGTCCTGGACTCGAGTTGAGGCTTGACCAGCTCCGCAGCCTGAGCGACGTGTTCGGCCTTGCAGGCGAGAAAGACCACATCAGGTGTCGGTGCCGGGGTGCCAGTCTCGATGACTCGGGGGGCCCGACACACGAAGTCTCCGTTCGAGCTTTCGATGCACAGCCCGTTCAGCCGAAGTTGTGCCGCGCTGTCGGGACGAAGCAGGAACGCGACATCAAGTCCCGCTTCAGCCATGCGGCCCCCGAAGTATCCTCCGACCGCCCCGGCGCCGACGAACACGATTCTCATGGACTGAGCAGCCTCCCGACCAAGTCGCAATTCGAGTCGGCAGACATCCGCACTGACTGGTTCACGGAAACAACTTCGGATGGCCCGGCATCCATGCGGGTATCGGAAGGGGAGCGAAGTATGCCTTGTAGAGTAGCAATGCTCGCCAACGCCACCGGAAGCAATGGTCCGAACCATCCCAGCATGCCCGAGCGGCTCTCGGCGCACCTGCGCCCGTTGCACCTAGAAATGCGACGGCGGGAGCCGGGGGGATGCAGAGTTGGCGATGGAGTTATCACTGTGGTTCGGAAGGGGTGGTGGAGCTGGCACGGCGACATTCCAGCGGCCTGAGCCCCGCGAGGGTGGTTTGCGGGCCCCGAAAAGGGCAGCCCAAACCAGGGTCGCTGGCGGGCGATACTCTCCGGTTGACAACGGGGGCAGAGCGTCGGGGATGGGCCGCAGCGCGACCCGGTTCGAGAAGTGACAGGGCCGGGGCGTCAAGTGGCGGATCGATGCCGTCCGCGAGATAGCCGGCCCGCAATGACCTCATGCGGGTGCGGAAGCCGAGCACCCCGCTCGGGCGGGGCTTCAGCGATCGGTCGCCTCCTGCAGCTGCAGCGGATCGATCCACCACAGGTTCTCGGACTTGGGCACGAACCCGCAGACCGCTGGATGGACCATGCGCGGGCCGGGGAAGGCCTGGCGGCGACGCCGTTGCGCGAGTTGCTGGACCCGCTGATGCTGATGGCCGGAAGGGCCGGCATGGCGCCGGAGTTTGCGGCAGACGGTGGAGTTCTGCCGCTGGAGCTGAGCGGCGATGGCGCTGACCGAGGCTGCCTATTGGGGTAAGGCGCGGATCGGGCAGCGCTTGTCGCATTGCGGATGGCGGAGCGTCCGAGACAAGGCAGCTTCTGCCCTACGACAGGCCAATCTGGACCCTGCACCGCTCCGCCCGGCATTGTGTTTCCTGGTGCATCCGGCGTGGCATGGCGGCGACCGGATTGCCAGGCGGAACGACCGGGGAGGGATCTTCCTTTGCGCACGGACGGATCATCGGGACGTTCGACAGCGATCTCTGTACCTTCGGAATCAACCGACGGCCTCGTCAAAGATCGGCGATGTACTGCGCGTGGTACAACGGCCACATTTCGACCTGACCGCTCTCCTGGAGCCGCTGTCCACCGTATAGCTTCAATGCCCGGCGCGGATGGTACCGTTCGAGATACGATCGCAGGCTACGTGCACGCAGTCGAGATCCGCTCTTGACCTCGATGGGAATGACCTCTCCGGCATGGTCACGGTGGATGAACTCCAGCTCCGCATTGCCCTGCTCCCATCCGAAGGTGGGGTGGAGGCCGCGCGTGTTCATTTCAGTTTGCACGAAGTTCTCGGCGATAAAGCCCTTGTACTGGATACTCTGTGCGCGTTGGTCTCTGTACGTCAATCCAAGCATGTGCCCGAGCACACCGACATCGAACAGGTAGAGCTTGAACATGTTGTGTCGAGCTTGCACCATCAGGGGCACCTGTGGTTTCCCGTTGAGTGGGTAGCACTTTCGAACGAGCTTGGCAGCCGCCAGCCAGTCGATGGGGCCGCGAAGGTCCTGGTAGCGCCGTTTGCGATCGATCACGCCAGCGAACTTGAAGCGGCTCACGGAATCGTCTTGGCTGTTGGCCAGTTGGCGTGGTACGTCGGCAAACACCGCTCCGATATGTTGTGCGTGCAGCCGGCCCGCATACTTGCCGAAGTCCCTTTCAAAGCCGACCACGAGGTCGTGGTGAACCTGCTGAACTTGCGTCACCCGCTCGTACATGCTGCGTCGGCCACAGAACCAGTTCTGGACAGCCTCGGGCATCCCCCCGACAAAGTAGTAGTCCAGCAGGAGCGACCAGAGCTTGCGGTGAGCAACCTGGCTGTCTCCTCGCTCCAGCAGCGCCTCGAGCAGGCGAGGCTCTTCGGTTGCCATGACGAACTCCTCGAAACAAAGCGGCGCAAGCTCGACCAGGTGCACCTTGCCGACAGGGAAGGATTCCAGAAGCCCGATGTTGGAACCAGATGCACACACGAATGCCTGGGAGAGCGTCTGCGCAAAGTACTTCAGCGAATCGACCGCAGCCTGGCACTCGCCGACCTCATCGAAGAGGATGAGATCATGCTCGAGGTCGACAGCGGTGTTGAACCGGACTTCGATGTTGGCAATGATGCGCCGAGGATTCAGGCCCTCCTCGAAGAGTTCCGCAAGTTCCGGGTCTCGCCGGAAGTCGAGAGTGTGGACCCTTCTGAACTCGTTGGCACCGAAGATCTGTTCAAGCAGAACGGTCTTGCCAACCTGGCGAGCACCATCCAGCAGCAGGGGCTTGCGCTGGGGCCGTCGCTTCCAATCCACCAGTTCATTGATGCGCAGCCGCTGTAGCACTTCCGGCGGGTCTCCGACAAGGCGATTTCACGAGCCAGGATAGTGTACCCAAACCCGGGGGCAACACATCTATCGCAATATAAGTGTTGTCGATAGACATTTTATCAGACATATAAATGCCGAAATCTGCATTTACTGCAGGATAAAGAGGCAGCCAGGGGTTCACGCTCGGCACGGGGGGCCCGCGCGCGTTACCGGTTCGTGCTTGAGCCTGAGGCAGTAGGCAGCTTGTGCGAGCCCAAGAGGGATGCGAAGGGGACTTCAACCCGTCCAACCCGAGACTGCCCAAGGGCTGCGGAGTCGCAGCCGCGGGTTCCTGGCCGGATGCAGGTGGACGTGTGGCCGGGCCTGCCTGTGGCCATGGCCGGATGGGACCGCACCGCCCTCGCGTTTGCGGCGGATGGTGGACTCGAGGGGAGCCGCGATGGCGCCGACCTGGTCCCTCGGTTCTTCAGAGCATGGATTGCCGGCGCTGGCGGTAGCGCGGCTAACGGCAGGCCGGACGCGAGCCGATTGGCCCATGGGACAGACCGACTCCGCTCATCCGGCCCCGTAGCTGATGTCGCAGTCCAGGTCCTGCGGGCCCGAAGCATCCGCTCCACCGTGCCCAACCGCATTGCCACACGGCTGCCACATACGTTCCGCATCGGGCAGTCCACTCCAGAAGCATCCGCCGACCGGCGGCGGATACCGTTTCGCTGGGAGCGGTATACTGGCAACAGGTGCAGAACTGCCTCCGCTGGGAGGTGGTGTAACGGTAACACGGCAGACTCTGGATCTGTTTATCGGGGTTCGAATCCCTGCCTCCCAGCCAGCGAGCCCTGTCGGCATCCACCGGAGCGGAGGTCTGCCTATGTCGCTCGGCCCGGGAGCGGATCCGGCCTGCCGATGCTATAATGAGGCGCAGGCTTGCCTAAGCCGGCGTAGCTCAGTTGGTAGAGCATCTGATTTGTAATCAGACGGTCGGGGGTTCGAATCCTCTCGCCGGCTCCAGCCGCAGGAGCTTGGCTCTGAACGGATTGGGCTTGCGATGCCGATCCGGCGTTTGGCAGAATGGCGGGGGTAACTCAATGGTAGAGTCACAGCCTTCCAAGCTGTTGGTTGCGGGTTCGAGTCCCGTCTCCCGCTCCATGCCCCGACGTGGGCCGACGTAGCTCAGCCGGTAGAGCGCGTCCTTGGTAAGGACGAGGTCACGGGTTCAAGTCCCGTCGTCGGCTCCAGGCGGTTCCGTATCGTCGCACAGTGCGGCCAGATCGTCCGGCGCGTAGCCCAGTACGATGGACTCGCCCCGCACCGAGACAGGGCGCCTGATCAGGTTCGGGTGCTCCGACATCAGGCGGAGGGCTACCTCCCGGGACGGGGGATCGGCTTTCAGGTTCCGTTCCCGATAGACGGAGTTCCTAGTGTTGAGGAACGGCAGGTGATCGCGAGAACCGATCAGTTCGTCCAGCTCGCCGATCGTGAGTCCCTTGTTCAGATTGACAGGCTCCAGATCGGCACCGCGCTCGGCCAGGAAACTCCGGGCCCTCCGGCAGCTCGTTCAACTGGGTTTGTGAAAGAAGCGGATGGACGACACCCTGCCATCGTAGCGCGGTATCCTAGCAGGCGTGAGATGGTTCCTGCGGCGAACAGTTCCTCCGATCGAGCGGTGCCTGCTCGTCGAAAGCGGACCGCGCTCGGACACCGAGCGACTGGTGTCGATGCTGCGTGAGTCAGTGTGTGGAAACGCGCCGATCGACCTGTTTACCTGCTTCACCGACGAACCGGCGGGGCTGGGCGAAGGCAGTCGGACATGGCGTTCCTTCAACGCCGCGAACAACGCCGATCGATGGAACCTGCTCCGGTCCCTGCGTCGCGAACGGCACACGGCAGTCGCTATCCTGACAGGAGAAAGCCCCTTGCTGCGGACATGGAAGGTCGCGCTGGCGGGGCTTCTGCCGGCCAAGATCCTGCTGGTTGACGCACACGAAGGCTTGGTGTGGATCGACCGGACCCACTGGCGCCAGGTCCTCCGTATTGCCATCACCCAAAGCGGGGTCCTGAGACCCGATTTCCTGCGGAAGGCAGCCCAGGTGGGGGTCCTGCCGGTGTCGCTGATCGTTCTCCTGGGCTTCGCCGCCAAGGTTCATCTGGCTCGCCTGATCCGGACGACCCGCTTTAGCGCACGGCCCGAGGCGACACGGTAGGGTGACCGGCCCCTACCATGAACCCTATGCGCCGCCTTCGGCCGTTCGCCCTTGCCGTCGCGCTGACAGCGGCTGCGCCACTCGAAGCCTATGTCGGGCCTGGAGCCGGATTCGCCTTCGTCGGCTCGCTGTTCAGCTTGCTCGCGGCATTCATTGCCGGCGGGGTCGCTCTCCTCGCCCTGCCCTTCCGTCTGGCCTGGCGGGCACTGCGGGGTGCCCAGGGATATCGCAAGGCAAGGATTCGCAAGCTCGTATTCCTCGGACTGGATGGGCTTGAGCCCGACCTGGTGGAGAAGTTCCTGGACGAGGGCAAGCTGCCGAATCTCGCCAGACTCCGCGAGCAAGGCCGCTACAGTCGATTGCGAACAACCTTCCCTGCCCTGTCGCCCGTCGCCTGGGCAACATTCGCTACGGGCTCCAACCCGGGCAAGCACAACCTGTTCGATTTCCTCAACCGCAATCTCCGCTCCTATCTGCCGGAGCTGTCTTCCTCCCGCGTGCACCCGCCGGCCCGCACCGTGCGGGTCGGGCCGTGGCGGCTCCCGCTGTCCCGACCGACGGTCGAGATGCGTCGCAAGAGCCGGCCCTTCTGGTCCCTGCTCGGGGAGAATCACATTGCCTCCACGATCTTGCGGGTACCGATCACGTTCCCGCCGGAACCGTTCGAGGGCCGCCTCCTCTCCGCCATGTGTACGCCCGATCTTCTCGGCACACAAGGCAGTTTCCAGGTCTTCACCAACGCAACGATGCCGGCTGAGTTCGAGGAGGCCGGTACCTGCTACCCGCTGCGCAAGGACGGCGACACGTTCTGGGGCGAGATCCACGGACCCGACAACACCATGCGAGCCGGCGCAGGAGACCTGCGCGTCCCGTTCCGCCTAACCGTCCTGCCTGAATCGAAGGGCGGATGCCTCGATGTCGGAGGCGAGACGTACCAGCTGAGTCCGGACCGATTCACGCCATGGATTCGACTCACTTTCCGCGCCGGCCTCGGCGTCAAGGTCAGCGGGATAGCCCAGTTCCGGCTCGCATCGGTCACCCCTCACGTGCGGCTCTATCTCTCGCCGATCGCGATCGACCCCGAGAACCCCGCCCTGCCGATCTCCCATCCGCCCTACTATGCGCCGTACCTGGCGAAGCTGCTTGGCGATTTCTCGACGCTGGGGCTGGCCGAGGACACTTGGGCCCTCAACGAGCGGGTGATCGATGAGGACTCGTTCCTGGAACAGGCAGAGCAGATCTGCTCGGAACGGGAGGCGATGTTCGAGTCCGCGCTGGAGCGCACCAAGAAAGGCGTGATCGCCTGCGTCTTCGACACTCCGGACCGTGTCCAGCACATGTTCTATCGCTACCTTGAGCCTGCGCACCCGGCCCATGCGTCCAACGGGAACTCCTTCGACCGCTACGCCGGGACCATCGAGCGGCTGTATGAGCGAATGGACGGCATTGTGGGCCGAGCGATGCGGCACATCGACGAGCAATCCGTCCTGTTCGTGCTGTCGGATCACGGCTTCAAGTCGTTCCAGCGGGGAGTCAACCTGAATGCGTGGCTCGAGCGCGAGGGCTACCTGCGGGTCAATCCGGAAGCCCGAAGCGAGAGCTACCTGCGCGGAGTCGACTGGAGCAACACCCGGGCATACAGCTTTGGCCTGGCCGGAATCTACCTCAACCTCGCGGGCAGGGAGGGGCATGGTATCGTTCCGAAGCGGGAAGCGAACCAGCTGGCTGAGGAGATCGCCTCCAGAATTACCGGTCTGTTCGACCCCGACCGCAACACGGTGGCGGTAAACCGCGGCTATCCGAAGGATGCCATCTACAGCGGGCCCTACGTTTCGGCAGCTCCGGACATCGTAGTGGGGTACAGCCCCGGCTACCGCAGTTCCTGGGGTGTCGCGATCGGCAAGGTGGGCGGGCAGGTCTTCGAGGACAATACGAAGGCCTGGAGCGGTGACCACTGTGTGGACCCGCCTCTGATCCCGGGCGTCGTGTTCTGCAACCGGGATTTCTACGCGAAGGATCCGGGCATCGAGGACCTGGCCCCGACCGCAATGCACTTGTTCGGGTACGCGAAGCCACCGCACATGGACGGGACGGATATCGGAGTCCGCTTGCCGCACCCCTGACCGGCCAGCCCCGTCAGCAGACCGCGGATGCTGCCGCCCAGCCAGGCCCGCCTCCGACGTGTGGATGGACGACCGTCCGCTCCACCGGGAGCACGAGCGTTGCGGCTGGTATAGTCCGAACATGGAGACCGAAAGGCCTCCGCAACTGGTCATAGTCGGGCGGCGGAACGTAGGCAAATCAACCCTTTTCAACCGGATCACGCGATCCCGACGCTCGATCGTCGGGAACTACCCGGGCATGACTCGGGACCGAATTCGGTTGGCTGCCGAATGGAAAGGCAGGCCGTTCGAAGTGACCGACACCGGGGGCATGACATTCGCCGACGAGGAGGACATCTCAGCCCTCGTGGGTGAGCAGGTCCTGGCCGCGATCAGTACAGCGGATCACGTGGTGCTGGTGGTCGACGGGCGCACCGAACTCACACCCGCTGATCTCGAGATGGCACAGTTGCTGCACCGCACCGACTGCACCGTGACCCTCGCAGTCAACAAGTGCGATCATCCGGCCCTGGACTCGCTCCCCGCCGGCTTCACTGAGCTGGGGTTCGCGAACACGGTCGGAATCTCGGCCGCGCACGACCGTGGCATCGACACACTCCTGCAACATGCGACCGCCAGCTTTGATAGGAGCGGCAACCCCCTGCCCGCAGCGGGCGACCGCCCGATCCGCATTGCCATTCTCGGGCGCCCCAACGTCGGAAAGTCAACCCTCCTGAACCGCATCACAGGCGTGGAGCACTCGATCGTGTCGTCCGTGCCGGGCACGACCCGGGACGCGGTGGACGCCCTCGTCCGGTATCGGGACCGGCAGTTCCTTTTTGTCGACACGGCGGGCATCCGGCGCAAGGGAAAAACGCATCAGATGGCTGAGAAATTGAGTGTGGTGATGGCCCGCCGCCACCTGCGCATGGCCGATGTCGCGCTGCTGCTGGTCGACGCGCAGGATGGGGTGACCGCCCAGGACACCCATATCGCTGGCTATGCCCACGAGGCAGGCAAGGCCTGTATCGTGGTCGTCAACAAGTGGGACCTGGCCTCCGAGTCCCAGGCGGAATGCAGGCGACATATCCACGAGGCGCTCAAGATGCTGCGATACGCACCGGTGGCGTTCGTGTCCGCCCGAACCGGCCTGCGGATCCAGAGCCTGTTCCCCTTGATCAAGAAAGTGGACCGGTCTGCTGCCAGGCGCATCCCGACGAGCGAGCTGAATCGATTCCTGGCGGAACTCGACATGCAGCGCGTGACCGTGCCGGGGTCGCGAAAGACAAAGCTCTCATACGTTACGCAAATACGTACGCGACCACCGACGTTCCTGTTC
Source organism: Bryobacterales bacterium (assembly GCA_965205085.1). GTDB lineage: Bacteria > Acidobacteriota > Terriglobia > Bryobacterales > UBA6623 > VXMF01. The sequence goes on from OZ242039.1 coordinate 2,201,385, forward strand.
TTCGGCAGCCAGCGGAGGCCCTTCCACTTCGGCCTGGAACGCTACCTGACCAACCAACTTCGCTCTCGGTTCGGGTTCGATGGAACGCCCATCGTCATCCAATCACGGCAGCGGAGACGGAAATAGGGGCCAGAGCCCCCGCAGAGCCCGGGTCGCGCCGGAACTCACGACGCTTCGGCCAGGCGCGACTTACGAGACACCTGCTTCGACAGGGAACTGCTTCCGGCACTATGTGCGGGCTTGCGGTGGCCTGAGACAGACTCAAGATCCCGGATCAGGTCCGATATGCACAGAGCGATGACCGGAAACATGGCTTGCTTGAGTTTCTCGACGACCCTCTGCGCAGAGTTCTCCACGTACACCACCTCACCGTCGGTCAGGAGAAATACATTCCCGCCGACACGGTGCATATCCAGCAACCTCTCGCTGCTCATGCCTCCGAGCTTTCCGAGGACCTGGCGGACCTTTTGGAGGGACATACCCTTGTTGCGCAAGCCCATGATCATCGCCACCTGCAGTACGTCGAACGAACTGTAGAGCCGTCGCTGGCCTTTCTGCATCGGCCGAACGACACCCTGCTCGTCCCACCACTGCAACTGGCGCAAACTCGCACCTGTCAGGCCAGTTACATCCAAGGTACTGTACATCGGTCCCCGCATCAATCGTTCGCCACCGTCTTGCAAGCCTATCACAATTCCACCCTGAAACGTTTCGGTAACGCACCCAGCCCACCGATCATAAAGGATCGGCCTGACACAACGAGCCCCCGGGCATTCAAGTTGCTGGCCACCGGCTATCCACCACCCACGAATTGCACGACCTCGACTTGGTCTCCCTCGCGGAGGAGGGTGCCCGGCCACTCACTCCGGCGAACGATCTCGCGGTTCCGCTCGACCGCGACTGCATCCACACTCAACCCGAGGTGCTCGATCAAGCAAGCGATCGACGTCGATGCCGGGAAACCTCGCGGTTCGCCGTTGAGGGAGACTCGCACCGTCTGCTTCATGGGACCAAGCCTGAAGATTGTAACCCAACGCGCGCCGAGGGTCGGGCGGGGCCGGCGCGAGGCCCCATACGCCCGCCGGTACCCACCCGGACAATGACGTCTGGCACCAAAGCTCGGTCGGATCTACAATAGGGACTGCAGTAGACGAGAGCCCTGCTCCATCGCTCCCCTTGGGCAGCTTGCTTCGGTTCCGATCCCGAAAGATTTGCGTATTCCGGCGATGAGTCCCTGCAGACGTGCTCTCAAGACCTTGCATCCGGGAGGATGGGGTAGAGCGGGGAGGGTATCGCTTCGGGCGTGGCAGGGCCGGGCCTATGAACCTCTGGGTATCCAAGGTGCCTCGTTGGGAATCGAGATGTAGATGGGACTTCACAGGATTCGCAAGGGGTTGGACCTGCCTATCGAGGGCCGCCCCGCCCAGGAAATCGACCGGGGTGCGGTGCCGGGTCACGTAGCGCTGCTCGCTGACGACTACATCGGCATGAAGCCGACGATGTTCGTGGCGGCGGGTGACTCCGTCCGGCGCGGCCAAGCGCTGTTCGAGGACAAGAAGACATCGGGAGTCCTCTACACCGCCCCGGCCGGCGGTACGGTGTCGGCGATCCATCGCGGTGACAGACGCGCCCTGCAATCCGTCGTTCTGGAACTGGACGCCACCGAGCTGGCCGGTGGCGATGATTGCGTTCGGTTTGAGTCGTTCAGCGGAAAGCACCCATCCGAGCTGGATTCCGCTGCCGTTCGCGCGCTGCTGGTCGAGTCCGGGTTGTGGACGGCCCTGCGCGCCAGGCCGTTCGGACGAGTGCCGAGGATCGATTCCACGCCGCATTCGCTATTTGTCACCGCATCGGACACCGAGCCGCTGGCCGCGTCGGTTGACGCCGCGCTGGGGGGGCGCGAAGAACACTTCGCCCGTGGCGTGATCGCGCTGCGGCAACTGGTCGGGGAAGCACCGGTTTACGTCTGCAAGTCCAGAGACTCCGCCGTCGAGGCACCCAGGGAGCGCGGGATCCGCCTCGAGGAGTTCGACGGCCCCCATCCGAGCGGGACGGCAGGCCTGCACATCCACGTCCTGGATCCGGTCAATAGGAGCAAGGAAGTCTGGCAGGTGGGCTACCAGGACGCGGTCGCGATCGGCGAACTGTTCAGTTCGGGAAGATTGCCAGTCGACAGGGTGGTCTCGCTGGCGGGACCCGCCGTCCGCAATCCGAGGCTGCTGCGAACGCGCATTGGAGCATCCATCGACTCCCTGACGCATCTGGAACTGAAGGACGGGCGTACGCGGATCATTTCGGGCTCAGTGCTGTCGGGACGGCGAGCCGAGGGCAAGGTGACCGGATTCCTCGGCCGCTATCACAACCAGATCAGCGCACTCATCGAGGACACCGACCGCCGCATTCTGGGATGGCTGGAGCCAGGTCTCCGCACGTTCTCGGTGATGCGCGTTTTTCTGGGCCAGTGGCTGCCGGTGCGCAACTACCGGTTCACGACGACGACCAACGGATCCGTACGGGCCATGGTGCCGGTCGGAGTCTACGAGAAGGTGATGGCCATGAACATCCTGCCGGCACCGCTGCTGCGGTCGCTGCTCGTCGCCAACCCGGAACGGGCCGAAGAGCTGGGCGCACTGGAGCTCCTGGAGGAGGATCTGGCGCTGTGCTCGTTCGTGTCCCCGGAGAAGGCCGAGTACGGCACGTTGTTGCGGAGAGTGCTGACCACCATCGAGAGGGAAGGCTAGCCGGCACCCAGCCGAGCGGATACGACTGATCATGCGCGCGATCCTGGACAAGCTGGAACAGTACGTCAAGCCCGGAGGGCGGCTCGAGCACCTGTACCCCCTCTACGAGGCTGTCGACACGTTCCTCTACACGCCCGGCACATCGACCCGCGGCGCGTCGCACGTTCGCGACGGCCTCGACGTGAAACGGATGATGGTGACAGTGGTGGTCGCGCTGCTCCCGTGCGTCGCCATGGCCCTCTACAACACCGGCTACCAGGCCAATCTGGCCATCTCGATGGGTGCCCTTCCCCTCGACACGTGGCAGACAGCCCTGCTCCGACAAACCGGCTTCGGTTCGTTCGACCCCTCGGACCTGACAGGCTGTGTGCTGCACGGAGCGCTGTACTACCTGCCGGTCCTCCTGGTGACGTTCGCAGTGGGCGGGAACTGCGAAGCCCTGTTCTCGATCGTCCGCAAGCACGAGATCAACGAGGGCTTCCTGGTCACCGGGATGCTGTTCCCGCTGGTACTCCCGCCGACGATTCCGCTGTGGCAGGTGGCAGTCGGTATCGCTTTCGGCGTCATTGTCGGCAAGGAGATCTTCGGCGGCACGGGCATGAACATCTTCAATCCGGCCCTGATGTCGCGCGCGTTCCTGTTCTTTGCCTACCCTGCGCAGATTTCCGGCGACCAAGTCTGGATCGCGGCGGACACCGGCGTCGACGGGACCAGCGGCGCAACCTGGCTCGCGAACGCCGCCAGCGCCGGCCCCGAGGCGCTGGCAACAACTGGCAGCGTCACCTGGCTGGACGCGTTCCTGGGGCTCGTTCCCGGGTCCATGGGCGAGACGTCGACGCTGGCCTGCCTGATCGGTGCGATCGTTCTCATCGCTTCGGGCATCGGGTCGTGGCGCATCATGCTCGCCGGAACGATCGGATCCTTCGCGATGGTCCAGATCCTGAACGCCCTGGGATCGACGACCAACCCCCTGACGAACGTACCGTTCGAATGGCATGTCGTCCTCGGCGGCTGGGCGTTCGGACTGGTCTTCATGGCGACCGACCCCGTTTCCGCCGCCCATACCAACACGGGACGCTACGTCTATGGTTTCCTGATTGGAGTACTGGCAATCCTGATCCGCGTTGTCAATCCGGCCTTTCCGGAAGGAATGATGCTGGCGATCCTGTTCATGAACATGTTTGCCTCGCTCATCGACCACTTCGTGATCCAGGCGAACGTCAAGCAAAGGAGAGCGCGCTATGCGGCATAGCGCCCTGTACACGATCCTGTTCTCCGCCGCGGTCTGCGTGGTCTGTGCGGTTCTCGTGTCGTCGGCTGCGGTGTCACTGAAGGAGAGCCAGCTGCGGAACGAGGCGCTGGACAAGCAGCGCAACGTCCTGTTCGCCGCGGGTCTAGCACAACCCGGCGACAAGCTGGGCGCAGACGAGGTCGGGGTTCTCTTCGAGAGCATCCGCCCCGTGGTGATTGACCTGGAAACGGGCGAGGAGACGGACATGGATCCGACGACTTTCGACCAGGCCAAGGCTGCCGGCAATCCGGAAACGAGCCGCGAGGCACCCCCCAATCGCGCTCTGGTGAGGCGACTCCCGGAGCATGCGTTGGTCTACGAGGTCGGGGAGTCCGGAGAGCCTTCGATGGTGGTCCTGCCGATCGAGGGGTACGGTCTGTGGTCCACGCTGTACGGCTTCCTTGCCGTCGACCGCGACGCCAACACGGTCCGTGGACTCGCTTACTACCAGCACGGAGAGACTCCGGGCCTGGGCGGCGAGGTGGACAATCCAAAGTGGAAGGCGATCTGGCCAGGGCGCAAGATCTACGACCAGAGTGGCCGGCCGGTGATTCGCGTGATCAAGGGAACAGCAGGGCCGGCCGAGGAGGCGCCCCACGAGGTGGACGGCCTCACCGGGGCGACGATCACCGGCAACGGCATCACGGCGATGCTCTCCTTCTGGCTGGGCGAGGACGGATTCGAGAGCTACCTGCGACGAATTGAGGAGGGACCGACCGAATGACCCGGCAACATTCCGCAACGCTTCTTGATCCGCTATTCGAGAACAACCCGATCGCCCTCCAGGTGCTGGGCATCTGCTCGGCGCTGGCGGTGACGTCGAAGATGGAGACGGCCGTCGTGATGTGCATGGCCGTAATCAGCGTGCTGGCGCTGTCGAACCTCTCGATCAGTGTGCTGCGCAACTTCATACCTGGCAACGTACGAATCATCGTCCAGCTGACGATCATCGCGTCACTGGTGATCATTACGGACCAGGTGCTGAAAGCGTACGTGTACGAGATCAGCAAGCAACTCTCGGTGTTCGTCGGGCTGATCATCACGAACTGCATCATCATGGGCCGGGCCGAAGCCTACGCCATGCAGAACGGCCCCCTCGACAGTCTGCTGGACGGCATCGGCAACGGCCTGGGATACAGCGCGGTGCTGATGGCAACGGCATTCCTGCGCGAACTTCTGGCCCAGGGAACGGTCTTCGGGACGGTCGTCCTGCCCAAGGTCAGCGACGGCGGATGGTACAACCCGAACGGCATCCTGGGTCTCTCGGCGGGAGCCTTCTTCCTGATCGGCTTCTTCATCTGGGCTCTCCGGGCATGGAAGACAGATCAGGTCGAGGCGGAGGGATAGCGACGTGGAACACTACCTGAATCTCGCCATCAAGGTGATCTTCGTCGAGAATCTGGCGCTGGCTTTCTTCCTCGGCATGTGTTCCTTCCTTGCCTGCTCGAAGAAGGTCAACACCGCCCTCGGCCTCGGAGCCGCCGTGATCTTCGTCCAGTCGGTGACAATGCCGGTGAACAATCTGATCCACAACCGATTCCTCAAGGAAGGGGCGCTGTCGTGGATCTCGCCGGAGCTGGCCGAGTACGACCTCTCGTTCGTCGGGTTTCTGTGTTACATCGGCACCATCGCAGCGATGGTGCAAATCGTCGAGATGACCCTCGACCGCTTCTTTCCCGGCCTGTATTCGGCGCTCGGCGTGTTCCTGCCGCTGATTGCGGTGAACTGCGCGATCCTCGGAGGCTCGCTGCTCATGGTCGAGCGCACCTACACCCTGGCCGAGAGCGCAGTCTTCGGAGTCGCCTCGGGCATCGGCTGGGCGCTGGCCATCGTTGCGCTGGCGTCGATCCGCGAGCGGCTTCAGTACAGCAACATTCCGCAGGGACTCCGCGGACTCGGCATGACCTTCATTCTGTCTGGACTGATGGCCATCGGGTTCATGGCGTTCGGCGGCATCCAACTCTAGGCGATACCAGGTAGGGGTCAAGGAGCCACGATGATCACCATTCTGCTCGGCGTCGCGATGTTCACCGGTGTCATTGTGTCTCTGGTCGCCATCCTGATGGCAGCCAAGAACAAGTTGGTGTCCAGTGGCGAGGTCAGGATTCGCATCAATGACGACGCCGGAAACACCTTGACGGTGCCCGCTGGCGGGACGCTGCTCAACACACTGGCCGCAGAGAAGATATTCATACCGTCGGCGTGTGGCGGAAAGGGCAGTTGCGGTGTCTGCAAGGTCGCGGTCTGCTCCGGTGGCGGTGCGATGCTGCCGACCGAGGCGAGTCACGTCACGAGAGGCGAAGCTCGCGAGGGGGTGCGCCTTTCGTGTCAGGTGAAGATCAAGCAGGACATGGAGATCCGGGTGCCGGACGAGGTCTTCTCAGTGCGTCGCTGGAACTGCCGGGTCCGGTCGAACGACAACGTGGCAACGTTCATCAAGGAACTTGTGCTTGAGTTGCCGGAGGGCGAGTCCGTCCCGTTCCGGGCGGGCGGGTACATCCAGATCAGCTGTCCGCCCCACACGGTCAGCTACAAGGACTTCGACGTTGCCGAGGAATACCGCCCGGACTGGGACAACTTCAATCTCTGGCGTTACGTGTCGACGGTCGAAGAGCCCGTGGAGCGGGCGTACTCCATGGCGAACTATCCGGAAGAGCTGGGGATCATCATGCTGAACGTGAGAGTGGCATCCCCCCCTCCACGCGCGCCGGAGGATACGCCGCCCGGGAAGATGTCCTCGTATATCTTCAATCTCAAACCGGGTGACCACGTGGAGATTGCGGGCCCGTTCGGGGAGTTTTTCGCCAAGGATACCGACGCGGAAATGGTCTTCATTGGCGGGGGGGCCGGCATGGCTCCGATGCGTTCCCACATCTTTGACCAGTTCCGCAGGCTCAGCACGAAGCGGAAGGTGACGTTCTGGTACGGGGCGCGCAGTCTGCGCGAGGCATTCTACCAGGACGACTTCGACATGATCCAGCGGGAGAACCCCAACTTCACCTGGCATCTCGCCTTGTCGGACCCCCTGGAAGAGGACAACTGGACCGGCTATACCGGGTTCATCCATCAGGTCCTGCACGACCAGTACCTGAAGGATCATCCGGCTCCCGAGGACTGCGAGTACTACATCTGCGGTCCGCCACCGATGATGACTGCCTGCTTTGGCATGCTGGACAGTCTGGGCGTTGAGCCCGAGAACATCCGGTTCGACGATTTCGGCGGCTAGGGGCCGGTTGAGAGCCTGTGGCGTGCGCCCAGCCGGCCGGGGCGCTGCTCCCGGCCATCACGCTCGCGTGCAGCCTTGCCTGCGCACAAGGCGAACCGGGTCCAGGAACCGTGGCACTGGACGGTACCACGATGGGCACATCGTACCGGGTGACTGTGCCGGGTACCAGTTCCCTCGATGCGCAACTGATCGGAGCCACGGTCCAGGCCGAGCTGGATCTGGTGGACTCGCGGATGTCGACGTATCGTCCGGAGTCGGAACTCTCGCGCCTGAACCGGCACCGGTCGACCGCACCCTTTCCACTCTCCCCGGAGACCCTTGAGGTGCTGCAGTTGGCCCGGTCGATCAGCGAAGCCACGGACGGAGCTTTCGACGTCACGGTCGGGCCTCTTGTCGAGGCCTGGGGCTTTGGGCCGAGCAAGGTTGATTCTCCACCCGCAACGGAGGACCTTGCTCGTCTCCGCTCCACAACCGGGTGGGAGAAGCTCGCACTCGACAGCGTCGGCAGTTCGGCAGTGAAGTCAGTCCCGGAACTACAGTTCGACCTGTCGGGCATCGCCAAGGGTTACGCGGTCGACCGGATCGCCGACCATCTGTCCAGGACCGGCTTCACCGACCATCTCGTGGAGGTCGGCGGTGAAGTTCGCGTCCGGGGGGCCAATCCGAGCGGCGGACCATGGCGACTTGGGGTGGAGCGCCCGGATGGGACGGGACGCCTCGTCCAGCGGATTCTGCCGGTCCGCATCGGTGGACTCGCCACCTCGGGGGATTACAGGAACTTCCGGCTCATCGACGGTGAGCGATACAGCCATGTCATCGACCCACGGACCGGATGGCCCGCGGCCAGCCTCGTTGCGTCTGCAACGGTCCTTGATCCCAGTGCCGCAAGGGCGGATGGGTTGGCGACCGCCATGCTCGTACTCGGAGAGACCGCCGGTCTGTTGCTAGCAGAGCGGGAGAATCTGGCGGTGCTGCTGATCGTTCGCGACGGGAAAGACGGCCTTCGCGAAGTGGCGTCAAGCCGGTTCCGTGCAAGAATGAAGCGGTAGGGGACCATGCTCACCACCTTCCTGCTGGCATTGGGCGCAGTCGGGATCGCGATGGCCATCATGGCGATCGGACTCATCTCGCGCAACCGCTGTCTGCGCGGCTCGTGTGGCGGTCCCGACGTGCTGGACGCGAGCGGAGAGTCATTGCGTTGCGGGGCCTGCCCACGGAACGAGGGGGCCGACGATCAGACGACGCTGCCTCCAGTCACGAGAACGACTGAGCCGGTAACGTAGTCCGAAAGCGGCGAGGCAAGGAACAGCACCGGCCCCGCTGCTTCTTCCGGTGTTCCGTAGCGCCCGAGCGGAATGTGGTGGAGGGCCTCTTCGCGCTGGCTGCGGGGAATTCCCAGCGCGACTCCGGTCGAGGTCTGCTCGCCGAGTTCCTTGGCCTGGGTCAGGCGCGACTCAATGAAGCCGTAGGCGACTGCGTTGCAACAGATGTTGAAGCGACCCCATTCCTTGGCGATCGTCTTGGTCATGCCCACAACGCCCATCTTGCCGGCCGCATAGTTGATCTGCCCAGGGTTGCCGGCCACGCCGGAGGTCGAGCTCACGTTCACAATCTTGCGGCAGGGGGGCACTCGCCCGGCGGCGAGGTCGGCCTTGGCCGAATCCCTCAGGTAAGGTGCCGCCGCGCGCACCATTCGAAACGGTGCCCGGAGGTGGATATCGAGCATCGCATCGAACTGCTGGTCGCTCATCTTGTGGATGACGCCATCCCAGGTAAAGCCGGCGTTATTCACGATTACGTCAACCGAGCCGAAGGACTCGATCGCCGCCTCAACGATTCGATCGGGGACCCGAGGGTCGGTCACACTGCCGTTGCAGACAACCACCTCTCCTCCAGAAGCCCGAATCTCGTCGGCAACCTCTTCTGCGGGTCGCGGATCGAGATCGTTGACCACGATCCGTGCACCGTGTTGTGCAAGGAGCTTGGCAACGGCCCTGCCAATGCTCCGCCCCGATCCCGTAACGATGGCAGTCTTGCCACTCAGCATACCCATACTGAGCCATTGTAGGACGGAGGGAACGCCCCGGCATCCTGGCTGATCCCTGAACTCGCAAGTTGGGTGCCGCAACCGGTAATCCACCCCCTCTCCGGACGAGAGGACTTGCTTGAACCGAGGACGAGACCACTGTCTTACCTACAACTCCGGGAAGCAGCCCGATTTGCCGAAGGCCAAGTCACACGCTAAGCTGGAAGCGAAAGCCCGCGGGCGGAACTCTCCCGAGGTGCGGACCGGACCGGCTCCGTGACTGCAGCACTGCGCTAACCCATGTTTAACATTTTCGCTCCGAATGGCGGTTTCGGCTGGATTCTACCTCGCAGCGGGTTGGCAGGTAGGACACCCGATTGGCAACCACGGTAAGGCGGCTTTGATCCGGGTGCCTGACCCCGGTGCTGTGCTGGGTCCCGACTGGGATCAGTCTGATCATTCGTGCCTGCCGGCACAGAGTGGGCGATTCCGGCCGAGATCGCCATGCAATGGGATTCTCGGCCTCCAGAGTACGGCCTCCTGACTCGTGCCAATTGGATCGCAACCAATTGGAACAAAGTCACTTATAGATCAATCAAACCAGCACCCGACGGGCGGGTCCCGCTCCCTGCCGATGCCCTCACCCGATGCTCCCCGCCCCGCTCTGGCTCGCGGCTGCGATCCCTCAACCCGCCTCCGTCGCTGCCGTCAGAGGGCGCTTCCGGCCGGGTTCGATCCCCGTCCCAGACCACCGCAAGAGCCTCCTCATCGCGACTTCCCGCTTTCGGCGCAGGTCGATATATGATCGTGGAATGATTGGGTCTTGGTGGGTAGATATTGTATTTCTCTACCAAGCGTTCAAATAAGTAGTGACTGAATTATGTAGAGACCGAAAAGTAATCGTGAGGCCGATTTCCCTGGACTTCCCACCCCTCTGCCTGCTAGCCTGCCCTTGTGTTTATCCGTCGCTCCTCCTACCGCCGCTCTCCCCACGGCCCCACCTAGACCAACTTCCGCCTCGTCCGCTCCGTCCGCATCCATGGACGCCCCCGCCAGAAGACCCTCCTCAACCTCGGGGCCGGCTTCGACGTCCCCGCCACGGACTGGCCCCTGCTCTGCCAGCTCATCGAGGCCCTCGCCACCTCCCGTCCTCTCCCCCCACTCCAGCCCCTCTCCCCAGCCCCGGGCCCCCCTCGCCCCTCTCCGGCTTCCACATTCTTACTGATTCCTATACATTCCCCCATCAGCCCATTGCGGAAAAAATCCCCCACTTCCCGCGACAATAATGTGACATTCAACACTGTTCCAGGCCAGCCTCTGGCGCAACGCGGCCACTCCAAGGAGAAGCGTTCCGACTGCCCTTGGCTCACCCTCGCCCTGGTGCTCGACGGCAGCGGCTTCGTGCAGCGTTCGCAAGTGTTTGCCGGCAACGTCCAGGAGTCGGCCACCCTGCAGACCATGCTGGAAGGGCTGGGTGCGGAGCGGGGCTCGCTGGTGGTGATGGACCGCGGCATCGCGACCGAGTCGACCCTGGCGTGGCTGGCCGCGCAGGGCTACCGTTATCTGGCCGTCAGTCGGGAGGGTCAGCGGCGCTTCGAGCAGGCCCGGGCGGAGCGGCTGCGGACCGCCTCGGGCGAGTCGGTGCAGTTCGAGCGGGTGCTGAGCGAGGAGGGCCAGGAGGTGCGGTTGTACTGCTATTCGCAGCAACGGAAGAAGAAAGAGCGGGCGATCGAGGACCAGCGGGCGCAGCGGTTCGAGGAGTCGCTGGAGAAGCTGAACAAGGGACTGTCGCGGCCGAAGGCGCGGCGGAAGCTGGCGGCGATGCAGGAACGGGTGGGGCGGCTGAAAGAGCGCAGCCGGGGCGTGGCGCAACACTACGAGGTGAGGCTGGAGACGGAGGAGAGCGGAGAGAAGGTGACGGCGGTGAGCTGGCAGCGGCGGCCGCAGCCGGGGTCGCGGGCAACGCACCCGGGGGTCTACAGTTTGCGCAGCAACGACACGAGTTGGGATGGGGAGGAGATGTGGCGGGCGTATGTGGGCCTGACGGATGTGGAGGCGGTGTTTCGGAGCCTGAAGTCGGAGTTGGGCCTGAGACCGGTGTACCACCACAAGCCAGAGCGGGCGGAAGGGCACCTGCTGCTGACCGTGCTGGCCTACCAGGCGGTCCAGGTGATCCGGCGACGGCTGCGAGAGAAGGGGAAGCACTCCAGTTGGGCGACGCTGCGGACCGTGTTCGGGACGCAACGGCGGGTGACGACGACGCTGCAGTGCGCCAACGGGCAGACCCTGCACGTCCGCAAGACAACGCAGCCGGAACCGGAATTACAGGAGTTGTACGAGGCATTGGGGATCAAGGACCTGCCCGGTCCGACCTGCCAAGTCCTGCTCTGAATTCCACGCCCATTTCATTAGCACGCACTTTGTAGTGCAACTGCGCCTGCTTGACCCTACGTAACTCATTCTCTAATCAATACTTACCAAATTGCCATGTTAAACATGGGCTAAGGCAGATGAAGTCCGAGTCGGCCCCCTCCCTGGGAGGGGGCCGTCGATCTCCTGGAGGAGTTCGACGACCATGTGTGTGCTCGAACGGAGCCTGGCGAAACAGAACGCCAAGACCCGGCTGGACTGGCACAGCGAGGTCGATGTTCTCGATCCTGAGCGTCCATATCAAGGATTCGCAGCAGAAGCGCCTGACCCGAGCCCTCGGTGTTCAGTCACAGACTCGTCCTGTTCTGACTGGAGATTCAGCGGGTGCCCGTTGCACCAGACAGTGTGACTGCAGGGAATGGAACCTGGCCCGCACGTCTCACCAGAGAGTGTTGAAAGCGGGCGAGGCGATATGACAGGACACGCCCATTGCACATTGAACCGCAACAGCGGGGAAGTAGGCCCTTGGAGTGGGTGGCTGAACTACTGCCAGAGTAAGACCAGCGGGGGGGAACTGTCAAGGCGACGCTCCAGAGGTGGCCGTTACGCGAGGGTGGCAGCGGAATCTGGCCCGAAAAGGCGACCGGACCACAGGGGCGCTGGCGGGCTGGGCCCGCCAGCTCGAGAGGGGGAAGTGCGTCGGGGGGGGGGGGGCCGCGTTGCGGCCCGGATCAGAGAGGAGAGGGTTCCGGGACTGCGGGTGGCGGGTCGATGCCGGCCGCAAGACAGTCGTCGCGGAAGACCTCGTACGGGGTACGGTAGCCCAGCACCTTGCGGGGGCGGTGGTTGAGCCGGTTGACGGCCTCCTGCAGCCGTTGCGGGTCGAGCGTGCGCAGGTTCTCGGTCTTGGGCACGAACTGGCGCAGGAGGCCGTTGGTATGTTCATTGAGGCCCCGCTCGCAGGAGCGGTAGGGCCGGGCAAAGAAGATGTCGGTGTCGAGCGCTTCGGCGGTCTGGAGGTGGCCGGCGAACTCCTTCCCGTTGTCGCAGGTCACGGTCAGGACCAGGGCCGCGAAGGGCCGCAGCAGGTTCTGCATCGCGTTGCCCACCAGAGCGGCGGTCTTCCGGCTAACTGTCTGAGCCAGCAGGTACTTCGACTTGCGTTCCACGAGCGTGACAGCGGCTCCTTGATGAGCCTTGCCGATGATCGTGTCGGCCTCCCAGTCCCCGCAGCGCTGCTTCGTGTCGACTATTGCGGGGCGCTCGCTGAGGTCCCGGCGGCCCGGGATGCAGCCGCGGCCGGCGCTGCCCCGGGTGGCCTTGCAGCGGCGCGGCTTGCCGCGCTGCCGCAGGTAGGTGTAGAGTGAGCCGCCTTGGGCGCGGTCCTGGCGAATCCGCTGGTAGAGCCACGAGAAGCTAACCGACACCGCTCCAACCCGCTTCAGGTAACCAGCCACCTGCTCGGGGCTCCAGTCGCGCTGGAGCCGGTCACAGATGAGGTTCCAGATCGGTGGCTGGAGCTTGCGCGGGCCGGTGACGGCCCGCTGGCGGCGCTCTTGAGCGAGCTGCTGGGCTTGGTCATGGTGATAGCCGGAGGGGCCGGCGTTGCGCTGGAGTTCGCGACAGACGGTGGACTTGTGACGCTGGAGTTGAGCGGCGATGGCGGTGACCGAGAATCCCTGCTGGTGCAAGGCCTGGATCTGGCAGCGCTCGTCGTATTGCAGGTGGCGGAACTGCTGAGGCATGGCGATTTCTCCTCTAGGATAGGCTAATCAGCACCTTAGGCCCCTCCGCCCGCTGTTGCGCTTCCTTGTGCAAGCGGCAGACATTTATTATCAATCACCTGCGTAGACTATGGGCGGTTTGGTCGATAGCCATGTCCTGTACCACCATGCCACTGTCCGGACACGGTCGGCGACGAGTCGTCTCAGCCTTCACCCCAAGTATGGGGAACAGCGAGAGCAGCCGCCGGGACTGTCCTGAAGTGCGCCGGGAGGGAACGAAGGCGGGACCGGAGGGGGCGGGCGTAGCCGACGCTTCCAGTCTTTCCGCAGGTCATGACCCAGCATCCGGTACCAGCGCTCCACGGCTACCAAGTGGGGTGCCTCTTGCCATAACCGCAAGAATCCCGTCAGTGCCGCGAAGACCGAATGCGGGCCGCGAATTCTCCCTCGACATAATCCTTGTACGCTCCTGCCCGCCCAGTTTGCGGGCGAGCTGGACACGGTCCGCGACCGTGGAAGAAGACCATGGGGATGATCAGCGACGAGCAGACGGAAAAGGGAGTCGTGAGGGAGCGCTCACAGGGGCATGGGGTCTCCGGGTGACTGTAGACTGCGCCGGTCGCCGACACACCAGCAGAGGCGATGGCCGCGAGAGTGGACTGGGGCTCGCAGCCGGAACCGTCCGCCCGACCGCCTCCAGCCGGTTGGCGGTGGTCGACTCCACGCTGGAGACCTGCGGGTGGGCGAAACGGCGCTCCATGGTCTATCTTGCTGAAGCAGCCAGTTCATTGTCGATAGGGAGCCTGTGTGGCGTGGGCTTTGCCTGGTGGCCGCTGCAGTCGACCGGTTCCGGGATCCCGTCCAACCTGACATTCTCGAGCTTGCGCAGACCCGCAACGGTCGTGCTCATGCAGGTTCTTGAGGACGATGGCAACCACAGGCGGACAGCCGCATGGTGCCCGACTTAAGGGCACAGGGTGAATTGTTGACGCTTGAGCGGAGTGGCAATGGCGATGGCCGAAGCCCACTTAGTGCCATGTGCGGATTTGAGCGGCTCTCGGGGTCTTCAGTGGCGATACGACTGGCACATGGCGATTGCTCCGATACGCCGACAGCATGCTAAGTGTCCCATGGTCTTGTCAGCCTACTGCTGCAGGTCAGATGTCACACCAACCAGCCAAGCCTTCATACTACTTTCGACCACCCAAGATGCCAGCCAATCCACCGATAGCGGCCGAAGCGACGGCCGTAAGGCCTGCTGGAGGATCGACGCCTCCATGCCCAAGGCAAATCAGCCCCACCACTGCGACTAGAATGATTAGGGTTAATCCAACAGCCACTATCCGAAAGAACCACTCGTCGTCCTCATAAGCCTGCCTACTTTTCTCCCTAAGTCTCGCAGGTTGTTTTTCTTTTTCGGCTGTTTTTACCTCAGATTTTTTCATGCGGGATGTGGCTAATTGCCTTGGGCCTGTTGTCCTCCAGTCTAGAAATTCGGAATCTTTTTCTGTGCCGGAGCCAACGGAGTTCGCTCGATCCTCACCCATACGCCAAAACACTCTCCTTCCACGCCAGAAGCCTCGCGAATTGTGCCTTCGCAGCACAAGTGTGTCTATTGCTCAATGTCAACATGATGCAGAACACCACTCTTATCTTTGAAATATAGCTTTTCCCCTCTATTGACACGCCTAACTAGTTCAGCAGAAATCGACAATGCGCTCCTCACGGCTCTTAACTTCTCCGGGCTGCGCATCCCCAATCCCTGTCTGATCTCCTCAACGTTCTGCATGTCATCATCAGTAAGAGACATCTTAACGTTGGTCAGTTGCGACGTCGACATCGGTATTGTCCTCCCTTAAGGAGGATAACCTACGAGACTACCACCTGTCAAGACAATTTTGACCCGGATATTTCACTGCCGGCTGCACTAGGAAACGCAACAGCGGGCGGCTGGACCTAAGGTCCTGATGGGCCTATCCTAGGGGAGAAACCGCCTTGTCTCAGAAGTTCCGCCACCTGCAAATACGACGAGCGCTGCCAGATCCACGCCTTGTACCAATGGAGCCCCGAGCAAGTGTCTGGTCGCCTGAAGCGGGCCGGGACGGTTTCGGTCAGCCGCTCGTGGCTCTACCGGCGGATTCGCTAAGATCGCGCCCAGGGCGGCAAGCCGGGGCAGCGCCGGCCGCGGCTGCATCCCGGACCGCAGGGACATCAGCGAACGCCCCGCGATCGTCGACTCGAAGCAGCGCAGTGGGGACTGGGGGGCCGACACGATCCTAGGCAAGGCCCATCAGAGAGCCGCTGTCACGCTCGTGGAACGGAGGTCGAAGTACCTTCTTGATCAGACAGTTAGACGCAAGACCGCCGCCCTGGGGGGCGACGCGATGCAGAACCTGCTGCGGCCCTTCTCGGACCTGGTCCTGACCCTGACCTGCGACAACGGGAAGGAGTTCGACGGCCACCGCCAGACCGCCGAGGCGCTCGACACCGACATCCTCTTTGCCCGGCCCTACCGCTCCTGCGAGCGGGGCCTCAATGAACATATCAACGGCTTGCTGCGCCAGTTCGTGCCCAAGACCGAGAACCTGCGCACGCTTGACCCGCAATGGCTGCAGGAAGCCATGAACCGGCTCAACCACCGCCCCGCAAGGTGCTAGGCTACCGCACACCGCACAAGGTCTTCCGCGACGACTGTCTTGCGGCCGGCATCGACTCGCCACCCGCAGCCACGGAACCCGGTCCGCTCTGATCGGGGCCGCAACGCAGCCCCCCGACGCACTTCCCCCCTTGAGCTGGCGGGCCCAGCCCGCCAGCGCCCCTGTGGTCCGGCCGCCGTTGCAGGCCAGATCCCGCTGTCGCCCTCGCGTAGCGTCCACCCCCGGAGCGTCGCCTTAGCAGATCCACCCCGCCTGCTCTACCGTGGCAGTAGTTCAGCCACCTACTCCAAGGGCCTTCTTCCCCGCCGTTGCGGTTCGATGTGCAATGTGCGCGCTCAGATGCGAAAGACATGTTGGGCCGTGACGCCTCGGAGCGCATTGCGCGTGTCGACGACGAGGGGAGCGCTAGATACGACGGCATCGTAGTTCACGCCTCCGTGGTCGGTGGTGATCACGGCGCAATCGACGCCGGTGCGCAGAGCCTCTTCCAGCGACCGGCAATCCAGACCGGGCAGCTGCGGGTCACAGGCGAACGGGTCACTGTAGCTGACCGTCGCACCCCTGGCGATCAACAGGGATGCAATATCTAGCGCTGGTGATTCACGAGTGTCTCCTACCTCTGGCTTGTAAGCGATGCCAATCAGGTGAACGCGGGAACCGTTGATCGCTTTGGCAACGCTGTTCAGAGCGTCTGAGATCCGCTGCAGTACATAGTGCGGCATGGCCTTGTTGATGTGTCCGGCGAGTTCTATAAATCGGCTCTCGAAACCACCTTCGCGCGCCTTCCAGCTCAGGTAGTACGGATCCACTGGCAGACAGTGCCCGCCGAGTCCCGGGCCAGGATAAAAGGGCATGAATCCGAAGGGCTTGGTGCGCGCTGCCTCAACCGCTTCCCAGACATCGACGCCGAGCCTCCGACTGATCAAGGCAATCTCGTTGGCCAGACCGATGTTCACGGCCCGGAACGTGTTCTCGATGAGCTTGGCCATCTCGGCGACACGGGGCGACGAGACCGGAACGATCATGTCGACGATCTGCTCGTAATACCTCGACGCGACCCGGGTTGACTCGCTGTTAACCCCACCGACGATCTTAGGGATGTTGCGAAGCGTCCACGTTCGGTTTCCGGGGTCAACTCGCTCGGGCGAGGAGGCCAGATAAAAGTCGCGGCCCGCCTGCAATCCCCCTCTCTCCAGTCGCGGCTGTACGAACTCCTCCAGGGCACCCGGCCACATGGTGGACTCGAGAATGATCACCTGTCCAGGGCGAAGGTGGCGGGCAACCTCGTCGATGGCGGCCGAAACGTGGCTGAGGTCGGGATCCCTGGTCTTGCGCAAGGGTGTGGGAACGCAAATGTTGACCGTATCCACCCGAGACAGCACAGTGAAGTCGGAAGTTGCCTCGAAGCGGCCGGTGGAACGGGCTGCTTGCAGTGCGGCGTCCCCTACATCGGTTACGTAGGATTGGCCGCGGACAAGCGAGCGGACTCGCTCTTCGTCCGTATCGACAGCGACCACATCGAAACCAGCGTTGACCAACTCGACGACCAACGGCAGGCCGACGTATCCGATTCCGATCACTCCCACGCGCGCTGAACGGCTGTGGATCAAGTCCAGGAGATCGCTCACCGCCA
Source organism: Bryobacterales bacterium (assembly GCA_965205085.1). Taxonomy (GTDB): domain Bacteria; phylum Acidobacteriota; class Terriglobia; order Bryobacterales; family UBA6623; genus VXMF01. The sequence continues at coordinate 2,219,053 of OZ242039.1, forward strand.
ACTCGTGTTCCCTCCGTGAGTCATGACTTCAGGATGGCGCAACGGGACTGCTGGGCGTCGCCGGGCAACCCGAGGCGCAGTGGAACCCTATGATGCCATCGGCGTCGATGCCATCCACCGAGAGCGGAGGCAGCGAACAGCACCCCACGGACAACTCGGCTGGATGGAACCGAATGCTGAACGACCCGGCACCCCTGTAGAGTCCGGGGTGGGCCCAATACCGGAATCGCAGATGCTCATTGCGCCACTTGCCATCCGCACGGCTTCCTGCATCCTGGAGGTCGACCCGCCACTCCGCAGATTGCCTCATGTCGAGGTTGGACTCCCCTACCGGTGCACCAACCCAATTAACCGCGGTTAATCACGAAGTCCTTCTCGTACATATCGAATACCGCCTTGTCCAGGCCGAGGTGCCGATAGGCCTGCTGCGCCAGCTCGTTGTTCCGCTCGACATACAGGCGTACCCCGCAGACTCCACGTTGCTCGGCTCTTTGCAGGATATTCTCGTACAAGGTCCGTAGCACTCCCCGACGACGGTAATCGGGGCGCACGTACACGCTCTGCAGCCACCAGAACATGCCATTCCGCCAATCACTCCACTCGTAAGTTATAGCCAGTTGGCCGACTACCTCCCCGTCCGATTCGGCTAGCAGATAGAATCCCAGCGATTCATGCCCCAGCACAGCGTTCACCCCAGCACGCAATCGCTCCATATTCAGCTTCAGGCCTTCTGACTCCTCAGCAAGGCGTGCATTGAAGCTGGCAACGGTATCGATGTCACGCAGATTCGCAAGGCGGGTTTCCATGAACCGATCATAGGCGAGGCGGCTTGAGCTACACTCGTACCCGTATGAGGCGGTATGTGGCACTCCTTGCACTGAGCGTCATGGTGCTGGCAGCACAGGACAGCGAATCCAGGAACCGGCTCGGGCTACCGAATCCGCCGAAGCAGGATATCCCTTACTTGATTCACGGCAGCCAGCTCGTGGAACTGGAACGTACCGAGGCCCAAGAGGAAGAGGTCAAGGACCAGCTCCGCTACTGGATTGCGGGTACGTCGGCGTCAGTGAACACGCCGCTGGCTGCGCCGGAATTCCTGATCGATTCCAAGGACATCGATCCGCGCGACATCCGCCTGTACGGATTCGAGGTCGTCAAGGGACGGCGCGAGATGCTATTCCGAAAGAAGAAGAAGTTCGTCGCCGAGCCGTACTTCCTGCAGCTAGACGGCATCGGCGGCAGGGTTGTACGGATCAGAACCGGCGCGAGCCTCGGCCCGGGAGAGTATGGGCTCACGCCAGACGGCAGCAATGCTGTCTTCACGTTCCGGGTCTACTGACTACCAAGCGTTGCACCGAACTCCCGGAACCTTTCATTGAAGGGCGGCGAGTTCGGCTTTCAGGTAGGTGATCGACTCGTTGACGATACACTCGGCCCCTGGTGAAAAATCAAACACTTCCATGGACACCCAGCCGCCATACGACCGATCCTTGGCGACCTGCAGAACCGGCTTGAAGTCGTACCCTCCGCCAGGTCGAGGATACGTTCCGTCCAGCTCATTGAGATGGATATGCCGGATTCTCGACCAATGCCGAGACACCAGTTGGTGGTGGGGCTCGACTTCGTCAACGGCGTTGTGGGAATCAAACATGGTCTGCACCATCGGGCTGCCAACCTCATCGACGATCTCGACAGCTCGGTCAAGCGACACAATCACATCGCACTGGCCGACGGGCAGCGCCTCGACGCAGAGAGTTACGCCGGCCGCCTCAAGGTCCGGGACGATGGAGCGCACACCGTCGATGTAGTTGGCTTCGGCCTCTTCGCGCGTCAGCCCTCCAACCGTGCACCGCTGTTTCGGCGACCCAAAGACCATCACTCCACCCAAAGCCCCGGAAGGCCGCAGATCAGCGCACAACTCGACCAAACCGCGCACATATTCCCAACTCCGACGCCACACTGCCTCGGACGGTGTCGTTACCTGCAGTCCCTCCGGCCCCACGGTGAGCCAATGCAGGCCAACGAAGCTCAGCCCTTCCGACACGATGATGTCCCTGACCTCTCGACGCCGGGTCGATGAGAGAAGAGTCGCATCCTGCATCAGGGTGAACGGTGCAATCTCGATGCCGTCCCAACCAGCTCGCTTGATCGAGCGGCACGATTCCGCAAAATCAGCATCTCCGTACAACTCGTTGCAGACCGAGAGCTTGAACGCTTGGGCCATATTTATCCGACTACTTTACAGCAGTTCCGGGGCTGCGCTTCGAAGCAGCAGCAACACAGGCCAGCCAATTCGCTTCGCTCCGATCCGAGTCACGGATGAGCCTCGATGAGGTGGACGAGAGGAAGTGGGGAGAATGTAGCCGCAGTGACTGGGAAAGTGTCGAGAGGCGGAGAGGTGGTATCGGCGGCGATGCAGCGATCCTTCGATGCCCGTTGCAAACTTGACCTCGCCTACCCGGGTATTTGACGGGGCACAATCCCTCCAGCACCTGGTGTCTTCCTGCTCTTGCGCATCCGGGACCGTCCGGGGTCACGGCGGGAACTGCCAGGCGGGGACGGCGACGAAACAGCGAATACATGCGGAGTGCCTCCGCTGCTGCACAGCTCACGCTACGGCCGGCGAAGGTCTGACGCACAGGCTCACCGGCAAGGGCTCGGAGACCAGCCAAGACGCTCCCACGAGCCGTTCGCGAGACTTCGACTTCTGCACAGCGGCTGATCGCCCTCAGTCGCGCAATCCCGGCATCGTTCGGATCACTGGATCGCAATCGACTGACTGGGCAGACCGAACGGGCAGGCCAGATCGGCTTTGCGATGCCGCTGACCTGATCAGCCGACCTCGCCATCTCACCCTCCGGTGCGGTGTTTCGAACAAGCAATGATGGAACTGTGTGACCGCGACTGATGCGAAGCTCGTACAAGCCCCCTTCCGGGCTGGCATCAAGCTTGATGCCTATCAAATCGAGCCTCTCTTCGGAAGGGCGCCCATTGCACATTGAACCGCAACAGCGGGGAAGAAGGCCCTTGGAGTAGGTGGCTGAACTACTGCCAGAGTAAGACAAGCGCGTTGATCTGTCAAGGTGACGCTCCCGGGGGTGGCCGTTACGCGAGGGTGGCAGCGGGATCTGGCCCGAAAAGGCGGCCGGACCACAGGGGCGCTGGCGGGCTGGGCCCGCCAGCTCGAGAGGGGGAGGTGCGTCGGGGAGGGGCCGCGTTGCGGCCCCGATCAGAGCGGAGAGGGTTCCGGGACTGCGGGTGGCGGGTCGATGCCGGCCGCGAGACAGTCGTCGCGGAAGACCTCGTACGGAGTGCGGTAGCCCAGCACCTTGCGGGGGCGGTGGTTGAGCCGGTTGACGGCTTCCTGCAGCCGTTGCGGGTCGAGTGTGCGCAGGTTCTCGGTCTTGGGCACAAACTGGCGCAGGAGGCCGTTGGTATGTTCATTGAGGCCTCGCTCGCAGGAGCGGTAGGGCCGGGCAAAGAAGATGTCGGTCTCGAGCGCCTCGGCGGTCTGGAGGTGGCCGGCGAACTCCTTCCCGTTGTCGCAGGTCACGGTCAGGACCAAGGCCGCGAAGGGCCGCAGCAGGTTCTGCATCGCGTCACCCACCAGGGCGGCAGTCTTCCGGCTAACTGTCTGAGCAAACAGGTACTTCGACTTCCGTTCCACGAGCGTGACAGCGGCTCCTTTATGGGCCTTGCCGATGATCGTGTCGGCCTCCCAGTCCCCGCTGCGCTGCTTCGAGTCGACAATTGCGGGGCGTTCGCTGAGGTCCCTGCGGCCGGCGCTGCCCCGGGTGGCCTTGCCGCGCTGCCGCAGGTAGGTGTAGAGTGAGCCGCCTTGGGCGCGGTCCTGGCGAATCCGCTGGTAGAGCCACGAGAAGCTGACCGACACCGCTCCGACCCGCTTCAGGTAGCCGGCCACTTGCTCGGGGCTCCAGTGGCTCTGGAGGCCGTCAGAGATGAGGTTCCAGATCGCTGGCTGGAGCTTGCGCGGGCCGGTGACGGCCCGGTGGCGGCGCTCTCGAGCGAGTTGCTGGGCCTGGTCATGGTGATAGCCGGAGGGGCCGGCGTTGCGCCGAAGTTCGCGACAGACGGTGGACTTGTGACGCTGGAGTTGAGCGGCGATGGCGGTGACCGAGAATCCCTGCTGGTGCAAGGCCTGGATCTGGCAGCGCTCGTCGTATTGCAGGTGGCGGAACTGCTGAGGCATGGCGATTTCTCCTCTAGGATAGGCTAATCAGCACCTTAGGCTCCTCCGCCCGCTGTTGCGCTTCCTTGTGCAACCGGCAACCTATTCCATGGGGCAGTTCCTGGACACGGGCCTGGCGGCTCGGACGGGTGCCCTGGGCCTAGGGCTTGCATTGCTGGGCCTGGCGGCACTGTGGGCGCTGTCGTTGCGGCGCTCCTGGGACGTGGCAGGCTCGCGGTAGCCCACGGCTGCTGGTGCCCGGCTTCCCGGCGTTCACGGCAGCACCGTACAAGTTGGTTGTCAGGCCCGGAACCGGGCAGATCGGCCTGCGCGGGGCCAATTGGAATGAACGGTCCCCATTCGGTAGACAGTCTCGGTAGCGTGAATCGAGGCAGTTGGCAGGTGCCATTCTGCCACCGCGGCTCCCGCGCTGCCGGGCGGGCAGCAATCGCGCACGATGGGGGCTCAAGTGCCTTCCCGGAACTCCCCTTGACAGGCCCTCCCAGCCTCGCCTAGACTGTCAAGTATCCGATTCCGAATACCCGCACCCCCGATCCGCCCTGTTGCGGTGTACTGTTCAATCGGCGTCATCGTTTTGTTGCCGGACCGCGACGGCTTTGATCGGGCCCGGGTGTGGCTGAGCCGCTTCGAGACCGGCCTGAGGGCCGGAGACGCTCTGCAGCTTGCCATTGCGAACAACCGCGGGGCGGCTGCGATCCAGTGCCTCGACAAGGTGATGATCACCGCCGGAATGACGCTGGGCTTGCCCGGCAGCACCGGGATCGTCCTTCCGGGCTACGGCAAATGAGCGAAGCGGCCCCAATTCACCCTCGCCAGATTCTCACCGGCCCCTTGTTCAGTGAGCCCATGCGAGTCGAGACCGTGTGTGCGAACGGTGCCGGATCCTGGGTCGCGGGCTTGGTCGGGACGCAAACGGAGCGGTTTCGCAGTGTCGGGCTCACCGCTGACGACATCCGGGGCCTCACAATCACCGAATCCACCTTCTCCTACGATGGCAACGGGCGGCTACTCAGGCGCGGACTCGAGGCCCACGCGCTCGGGATCGCCCACGAATTCGACCCCTACTTCGGCCTTTCGATATCCCGCGTCGATCCGCTTCCGCACCAGCTCGAAGCCGTCTACGAGCACTTGCTCAAGCTGCCGTCGGTGCGTTTTCTCCTTGCCGACGATGCCGGTGCCGGCAAGACAATCATGGCGGGCCTGCTGGTGCGCGAACTCATGCTGCGCGGGCTGGCAGAACGAATCCTCGTGGTTTGCCCCGCCAACCTGACCTTTCAGTGGCAGCGCGAGCTCAGGGAGAAGTTCGACGAGAAGTTCCTCGTGCTGAAGGGCGGCGACATCCGGAACCAGTTCGGCGTCAACCAGTGGCTCGAGCAGCCGCGTATCATCACCTCTCTCGACCTTGCAAAGCGTACCGAGATTCTGCCCGGCCTCCGCCAGGTGCACTGGGATCTGGTGATCGTCGACGAGGCGCACCGCATGTCCTGGTCGCCGCCAACCAGGAAGACCGCGCGCTACGCCCTTGGCGAGCTGCTCCGCGACAGCGCGGATCATATCCTTCTGTTGACAGCGACGCCCCACAAGGGCGACCCGGAGAATTTCACGCTATTCCTGCAGCTCCTCGACAAGGACGCCTATGCCGACGTCAAGTCGATTCGCGAGGCCATGGGTCGCCAGCGGGCGCCGTTCTACCTACGGCGCACCAAAGAAGCTATGGTCTACTTTCCGGAGCGCGGGGCCAACGGCGAATGGCAGGCGCGCCCCGTGTTCACGCGCCGCATTCCGCAGACGGTCGACTTCAAGATCGACAATGCCGAGTGGGACCTGTACAGCAAGATCTCGCGGTTCGTGAAGCGCCAGAGCGTCCGCGCGGCTGCCGAGGGAGACGATCCTCGCGCACGGGCCGTCGGCTTCCTGATGGCGCTCTACCAGAGGCGTCTTGCCTCGAGCACACATGCTATGCGGCGCTCGCTCGAGAACCGGGCCAGACGCCTCGAAGAGGGACTGAAGCGCGCCCAGACCATCGCGCGACGAGCACCTCCCACGCTTCCCGATCCCGAGGAACTCGAGGAAATGGAGGATGCGGAGCGGGAGCGTCTCGAAGCGCTGCTAGATGCAGTCACACTGGCCGGCAACGCCGAACAGGTGCGCGAGGAGATCGCGGAACTGCGACAGTTTGCGGACGGCGCTCGAGCCGTCGAGGAGTCCGGCAACGAGGCGAAACTCACCCGACTGCGAGACATCTTGCAGAAGGAAGGATTCTTTGATGACTCCCACCAACGCCTGCTGCTCTTTACGGAGTTCAAGGACACGCTCGACTACCTCATGGGCCGCCTCAAGGCCTGGGGCTTTCGGGTTGGCTGCATCCATGGCGGCATGAAGCCCGGCTCGCGGGATGAACCGGGCACCCGGCTGCACACCGAACAGCAGTTCCGGGAAGGCAATGTCCAGATCCTGCTGGCCACCGAAGCTGCCGGCGAAGGCATCAATCTCCAGTGCTGCCACATCCTGTTCAACTACGACATTCCCTGGAATCCCAACCGACTTGAGCAGCGCATGGGCCGCATCCATCGCTACGGCCAGGTCCATGACTGCCTGATCTTCAACTTCGTCGCCACCAATACCATCGAAGGGCGGGTGCTCAACCGCCTGATGGAGAGGCTTCAGGAGATTCGAGATGCGCTTGATGACGATGCGGTCTTCAACGTTGTCGGAGAAGTCCTGCCGGCCGCACAGGTCGAGCGGGTGTTGCGGGACTACTATGCGGGGAAACTCGGCGACGAAGATCTGGAAGACCGCATGCTCAGGGATGTCGACCAAGGACGTTTCCAGACGATCTGCCAGACCGCGCTCGAAGGTCTCGCCGCGAAGAAGCTCAACCTCGACATGCTGGTCGAGCGCCGGGCCAGGGCGCAGGAGCAGCGTGTCGTGCCGGAGAACATCGCTCGGTTCATCGAAGCATGCGCCCAAGATGCATCACTTACCCTCAAGCCGGTGGCCGGTCTTGCCCACACGTTCGAGCCGGGCCGGACGCCGTCCGTTCTGAAGCTACACGACCGCGCCGCGAACTGGAAGCTCCCGAAACTCGCGGCGCGCTACCCACGGTTGTCGACCGATCGCGAAACGGCGGACAAGAACAGTCTCGAGTGGGTCACGCCCGGACACCCGCTGTTCGAGGCGCTGCGCCGCCACAGCCTCGAAGCCGCGGCGGCCGCCTTCGCCCAAGGGGCCTGTTTCCATTCCCTGAACCACGAAGCGCCGACCCGGCTGGACGTCTACCGGGCGAAGGCCGTGGACGGATTGGGGCGCACCGTGCAGGAGCGGCTGTTCGCGGTCGAACTGGCGGAAGACGGCGAACCGCAGAAAAGGGAGCACCGTTTCCTCGCCGATCTTGCCCCCGCCGCAGCTCCGGACGAACTGCCCGCAGCAGCGTCGCTCCCGGAGGCCACCGGCTGGCTCAACGAGGCCGTATTCTCGCCATTCCTAACGAAGATTCGGTCGGAACGCTCGGCAGAGGTCGAGCGCATCGCCGAGCATGTCGAGCTGTCCCTTACCGAGATTCTGCACCGGATCGACCAAGAGATCGGACGGGTCGGGGAGGAAGCGGACAAGGGAAGCCCCGGCGCCGAGGGCCGTCTTGCCCAGGCCGAGGCGCGCCATGCCGAAGTGCTGGCGCGACGCGACCGTCGCCGCGAGCAGCTGGGGCGCGAGCGCGCGGTGACGCTGCAGGGAGTCGAACGACTGGCAAGCGCACTGATCCTGCCCCATCCCGAGCGCGAGGCACCCGAATTCAAACGGCTACGACCGAGTCCTGAGACCGAAATGACCGCGATGCGCATCGTCATGGAACACGAGAACGCGCGCGGGTGCAGAGTCTATGACGTGCACGAAAAGAATCTCGGCTACGATGTCACGAGCCTCGATCTGTCGTCAGGGGAACTGCGCCTGATCGAAGTGAAGGGACTCGCTGCGAACACGGGCACCATCCTGCTCACCCCAAACGAGCGCCGTGTCGCCGAGGATCGTCCCGACTGCTACTGGCTTTATGTGGTGACGGGTTGCGCGGGCGATCCGACGCTCCGAGAGCCCATCAGGAATCCTGCCCGTTTTCCCTGGCGTGAAGTTACCAAGGTGCAGCACTACTGGATGAACGTGGAGACCATGGCGGCTCCGGTGGCAGAGCCGGCTCCGTCCGGAGGAAGCGGCGGATGATCCCCAGAGAGTGCAAGCGCCTGGCGGAGGTGGACTTTCCGATCGCGGCGGTCTCGCGCCATGCGGTTCGCGAGAAGTCGATCCGTCACGGCCACCCCTCGACGCTGCATCTGTGGTGGGCGCGCCGGCCGCTCGCTTCCTCACGGGCGGTCCTGCTGGCACTCCTGCTGCCCGACCCCTGCGATCCCCATTGCCCGGAGGAGTTCAGGGAAGCGGCGCGCAAGGTGCTGCCGAAGGTCGGTTGCGGGCGATGCGAGAGCGATGCGGCCATCCGGCGGGGGCTGCTGAGGTTCATCGCCGACTTTGCCAACTGGGACAACAGCGCCGAGCGGGCTTGGCTTGATGCGGGCCACGCACTCGTCAAGGGTGCCCATGGAGACGAGCCACCCTTGGTGGTGGACCCGTTCGCGGGCGGCGGATCGATCCCGCTGGAGGCTCTGCGGCTGGGCTGCGAGACATTCGCGAGCGACCTCAACCCGGTGGCTTGCCTGATCCTCAAGGTGATGCTGGAGGACATTCCGCGCCATGGGCCGGACCTGGCCGACGAATTGCGCAAGGCCGGCACGGAGATCAAGCGCAAGGCCGAACGGGAACTGGCTGCGCTCTATCCAGCCGATCCTGACGGCGCGACGCCGATCGCGTATCTGTGGGCCCGCACTGTGCGTTGCGAAGCGCCCGATTGCGGCGCGGAAATCCCGCTGATGCGCTCGTTCTGGCTGTGCAAGAAGACCAAGCGGAAACGGGCGCTGCGGCCTACCATTGAACGGAATGAGGGTATCCCGCCGCAGGTGGCGTTCGAAGTATTCGAGCCCAGGACCAACAGCGAGGTGCGGGGCGGCACCGTGACGCGTGCCCGGGCAACCTGCGTGTGCTGCGGCGCGGTCCTGCCGCCGGAACGGGTGCGCACACAACTTGCCGCCGAGCGCGGCGGCGCGGACGCAGTCTTCGATGAGGATGGCAGGCGTGTCGGCGGCGCGCGGATGACGGCGGTGGTAATCCTCCGGCCCGGTCAAACCGGGCGTCACTACCGGTTGCCGACGGATACGGACTACGCCGCAGTGCGTGCGGCTCAGGCGCGGGTTGCGGGGATGCTGGAGGATTGGGAGCGCGGCGGCAGACAGGGCCTGTGTCCGGTGCCGGATGAGCCCCTGCCGCCCATAGGCACCTTGGGATTCCGAGTCCAGCGCTACGGCATGCTCCGGTGGGGAGATCTGTTCACCGCACGGCAGAAGGCGGCGTTGGTGGAATTGACAAGACTGATCAGCCAACGAACTGCAGAAGTCGCTTCGATATCGGCCGCACTTAGTCGATGCGCAGATCACTGGTCATCAGGCGCAATGTGGATTCAGGATCTCGAAGCAGTAGCTCATACGTTTGGTAGGCAAGCATTGCCAATCGTTTGGGATTTCGCAGAAGCATGCGGCTTTGGTGATGGTGGCGCGACTTGGGAGGGACAGGTTGGCTGGGTTTCTAAGGTTGTCCAGGCAGCTCCACGTACAAGCGTCGGAAGTGTCCAGATTTCAGATGCCTCGGGCCACCCGCTCCCGGATCAAAGTACATCTATCTGGTTCACCGATCCACCTTACTACGATGCCGTTCCGTATGCCGATCTCTCGGACTTTTTTCTGGTTTGGCTGAAGCGTGCTTTACGCGATCAACCGCTAGTACAGGATCCGTTCGATGCGAAGAACCGACTTTCGCCAAAATCACGCGAGGCGGTACAGGATGAAACCAAGCAGCAAGGCGGCCGTCCCAAGGACCGTGAGTGGTTTGAGAAAGCAATGACGCGAGCGTTCTCGGAGGGGTATCGGGTGCTCGCCGATGACGGCGTCGGTTCGGTTGTCTTCGCGCACAAGACGACTGAAGGCTGGGAGGCACTGCTCTCCGGTTTGATTCAAGGCGGCTGGACCATAACCGGGTCGTGGCCGATCGCTACCGAGAGAACCGCCCGACTGCGAGCCTACGAGTCGGCCGCCCTCGCTACCAGCGTCCACCTCATCTGCCGCCCGCGTTTGGACGACGCCCTAGTCGGCGAATGGGCCGAGGTGCTTCGCGAGTTGCCCCAGCGTGTCGCCGACTGGATGGAGCGTCTTCAGGGCGAGGGTGTCCGCGGTGCCGACCTGGTCTTCGCCTGCATCGGGCCGGCCCTGGAAATCTTCAGCCGCTACCGTGCGGTCGAGATTGCGGAAGGCCGGTTGGTTGGCCTGCCGGAGTATCTGGAGAAGGTCTGGGAGGTCGTCGGCCGCACGGCGCTCGAACAGGTGCTTGGCACGGCGGAAGCCGCGGCCCGCAATGGCATGGCTGGCGCGCTGGAGGAAGATGCCCGCTTGACCGCCTTGTTTCTGTGGGCACTACAGAGTACTGAGGAGTCGCGGCAGAGTGATCGAGAGAACGCTGCCAGCAACCTTGGCACCGACTCGGCGGCGACCAGGGGCTCCATGCCACCACCAGAGCCGGATGGCCACGGCGAAGCAGCGGTCGCCAAGGCAACTGCGAAAGGACTGCACCTTCCTTTCGACGTCGTGCGGCGCTTCTCCCAACCGATGGGCATCGACCTCGAGCGGTGGACCGGCAGGGTCATCGCCCAAGAGAAGGGTGTCGTACGGCTGCTCCCAGTAGCAGAACGGGCGAAATCTCTATTCGGAACAGCGGGATCTGCAAGCGCCACCGACTCGAGCGATACCGATCAGGGTATCGGTGCGCAGCAGACCCTGTTTCCCGATCTCGACACGCCTCGGAGGGCCGCTCCGGGACGACGGCCAAACCGCAACACCCTCGGTGCGGAACCTATTCTGCAATCGCCGGATGCCACAGCGCTTGATCGTGTGCACGCTGCCATGTTGCTTCAGGCGAGCGGTCATGCAAACACCCTGAAGACGCTGATCGTCTCCGAGCACGAGCGCGGCCCCGACTTCCTGCGTTTGTCGAACGCCCTTTCTGCGCTTTATCCGCGCGGAAGCCGTGAGAAACGGCTGTTGGACGCCATGCTTCTGGCCGTGCCACGGTGATACCATCGCGATCCGAATTGACCAGCGAGAACCTGCTGGAGAATCGTCACGTGGAGTCGGCAGCCCAACACAACGGCGCGCTTCATCAGAGAGATCTGACGAGCCTCGACAAAACGAATCACAGTGGACGAGAATAACAGAGGGGTTCGAACTGCTCGATCGCATCACCGTCCGTGCCGATGTCTTCGGCGGCAAGCCGATCATCCGCGACATGCGTATCGCCGTGGAGCATGTCCTGGGAAAGCTGGCAGCCGGGGATACTGCGGAGACGATACTGAGCGAGTATCCGTTTCTGGAGCCGGAGGACATCCGAGCGTGCCTGATCTTCGCCCATCGCAAGCGGTAGCGATGCGGAACTTGATCAAACATCAGGGCGCGGCGATGCGCGCTGGTGCGATCATCGTAGTTACCCGAAGGCGCGTGCGAATACGTTCGGCGGAAAACATCGAGAAGCGCAATGACTAGCGAACCATGGTACAAGGTCGTCACGGCCCGTCCGGAGGTCCGGGAAGGACGCTCGTTCAGTCCCGACGAATTCGCGATCGCCCTCGAGCAGGTGGTAGCCGGGACGGCCCCTCCGGATTATCGCGATCCAGCACAGTTCTTCTCGCGAACCTGCTTCACCCGCGCCCTGAAGGATCATGCTGGCATGGTGCTCCGCCGGCTCGTCGGTGGGACGCAGAACACGTCCCCGGTGCTCACCCTCGTCACCCAGTTCGGCGGAGGAAAGACGCACACCCTGACCGCGCTCTATCATCTCGCCAACGTTGGCGCACAAGCCAAGAGCCTTCCCGGCGTGTCCGATCTACTTGCCGAAGCCGGGATTTCCGAACTGCCCCCTGCGAAGGTCGGAGTCTTTGTGGGCAATGCTTGGGATCCTTCTGAGGGACGTGAGACGCCATGGATCGATCTAGCCCGCCAACTGGGGGGCGACGCAGGTGTCGCCGCTCTTGGAACGGCATCGAAGACAACCCCGCCCGGAACGGAAGCGATTTCCCGGGTGTTCGCCACAGCCGACGCCCCTGTGCTGCTCCTGTTCGATGAGGTTCTGAACTTCGTCAACCGACATCGCGACAAGGCCGAGAGCTTCCACGCCTTCATCCAGAACTTGACAGTTGCAGTTACCGGTGCTGCCGGGGCTGCGGCCGTTATCAGCCTGCCACGCAGTCAGGTGGAGATGACCGACGGGGACCGCCTGTGGCAGGACCGGATCACAAAGGTCGTACGTCGCGTCGCACGCGATCTCATCGCCAACGACGAAGCGGAGATCGGGGATGTCGTTCGTCGTCGTCTGTTCGAGAACCTCGGCGACGAACAAGTTCGCAGGCAAGTTTCGCAAACCTTTGCCGACTGGTGTTTCGAGAGAACCGCCCGGCTGCCTTCGGAATGGATGGCGGTAGACAGCGCGACGACCGAGGCGAATGCACGCGATTTCCTCAGGAAACGTTTCGAGGCCTGCTATCCCTTTCACCCCTCGACGCTTTCCGTCTTCCGCAGAAAATGGAGCGCGCTTGCCCAATTCCAGCAGACCCGCGGCACGCTTGCAATGCTTGCCCAGTGGGTATCGTGCGCGGCTTGCGAGCAATTCCGGCAAGCCCGGACGGAACCGCTGATCACTCTTGGGTCGGCGCCGCTGCACGTTCCCGACTTCCGTGCAGTCGTCCTCGGACAACTGGGAGAGCAACGGCTTGACGTGGCCATTTCCGCTGATCTCGCGGGCCGCACGGCCCATGCCTCAGCGTTGGATGCCGATACCAAGGGATCGTTGAGGGACATTCATCGGAGGGTAGGCGCGGCCATCTTCTTCGAATCCTCCGGCGGGCAGGTGGACAAGGTCGCGCACCTGCCCGAGCTGCGATTTGCGCTTGGCGAACCCGAAGTCGAAACCACAACCGTCGACAGTGCGGCGAGCGCGCTGGAAACGCGGGGGTTCTTCATCCGCAGGGTCGGTACGGACGGTTTCCGTATCCATCACCAGGCGACCTTGAAGAAGGTCGTCAGCGACCGTCGCGCCGCGCTCAAAGAAGGGGATATCCGGCCCGCGATCCGCAAGCTGGTACAGGAGGAGTTTTCCCGAGGCGCCAATCTTCCGGTAGCGCCGTTCCCCGAAGACAGCGCAGGAGTTCCCGATACGCCCCGCCTGATGCTCGTCCTCGTCGATCCCGAGGAGGAATGGCAGACCGATGGGCAAACAGCCGAACAGATTGCGAAATGGACTAGGAAAAGGGGTTCTTCGCCGAGGCTTTACCCCGCGTCCTTAGTCTGGTGCGCCAAGAAGCAAGGGCCGGAGCTCAGGAACTGCGTCGAACTGTGGCTCGCCTGGCAGCGGGTCTCCAGGGAGGTGGTCGAAGGCGTGCTTGGCACGGAGTTCGATCGTGCTGATCAGAGCGAGCTGCACTCCAATGTCCAGGACGCGGAGAACGCGGCGAGAGACGAAGTATGGGGCGGTTACCGATTCGTCGCGCTTGCAGATGCCAAGTCCGAATCCAGACTCAAGGTCATCGATCTTGGGGCCGGACACAGCAGCGCGAACGAGACCCTCTGTGGCCGCGTGGTCACTGCGCTCAAAGCCGAAGGGCTGCTCAGTAAGGCCATCGGTGCCGGTTACCTCGACCGGCACTGGCCACCGGCGTTCAAGCAAACCGGGGCCTGGCCCCTGACCAGCCTGCGCCTAAGCTTCATGAACGGGTCGCTGACCCGGCTCATTGATCCCGATGCCGTGCTGCGCCGCAAGATCGTTCAGTTCGTCGAGAACGGCGAGTTCGGTCTCGCGTCGGGCACAACGGCGGATGGTCGATACGAACGCCTGTGGTACGCGGAACCGGTTGGAGCCGAGGAAGTCGTGTTCGAACAAAGCGTGTTCCTGCTGACCAAGGCCCAAAGCGAGAGACTGCGGGCACCAGCTGCACCTGAACCGCAAGCGGGCCCCGACGCCGATACTGTTTCACCTCCCAGACCTGACCCCGATACCGGTCGGGGACCTGAAGCCGAACCTCCCATTTCCACATCCACATCCCCGGTTCAACTGCGTATTTCGGGAACCGTACCGCCGGAATCGTGGAATCGCCTTGGCATCAAGCTCATCCCGAAGCTCAAGTCCGGCAAGGGGTTGACGCTAGGAGTGGACTTCAGCGTCGAGGTCTCGGCAGCGATGGCCGCAAGCCTGCAGGCGGATCTGAAGCAGGCCTTGGCCGAGTTGAAGCTTGATGGCCGGGTGAGCGTTGAACGATCTCAATCCAGGTAGGATCCCCCGCCATGGCGATTTCGCAGGGAGGCCCACGCGGTCACGATTGAGCCGGCCTCAACAATCTTTTCGCCATCGAAGGTAGGGGTTTCCGTCTGGACATCGGACCGCTCGGAGCGAAGATGCTGTACCGAACGGGCGGCCGGAAGGCCATCGTCAACGTGCGCGACGAAACGGCGGTGTAACTACCCAGGTTCTCGGCCTGAGGTCGCATTTTTGGCAGGGCTTGTGTTGTGACGTGCGCACCGTGCGGCGCGTGGCGGAGACCGGCTGCCGTCGCAGGCCGTCTACTGCCCGCTGGGCGGGAGGCTCGGGGCCAAGCCCACCCGCGCAAGCAGGGCCGCCGGCCCCTCGAGCAGGGTCTCGATCGGCTTCAGCCCCTGCTTGCGCGCCGTCGACAGCACACTGCGCAGCGTGACGAACTCCCGCGCCCCTTGCAGCGAACGGAACCCTCCCGAGATCTTCCTCAGCAGCTTCATCCTGCGCAAGTCCCGCTCCCCCAAGTTGTTCGTGAACGGCACACTCAAATCGAACAGGAAATGCAACACCCAGGCGCGTCTCCGTTCCAGCCGCAAGGCCAGATTATGGCCGGGCCGACGTTTCTTGCGGCCCCGCCGGCCGGTCGGCAACGGCGGCAGCCCGCTGTGATAGTCCAGGGCCTCCTGCACCAACTCGTCATAGCGGCTCTCCATCCGCTCCAACAGCTGGGGCGGCACCACCCCGCCCCGTTTGCGGGCCCACTCCGCCACCCGCTTGGCCGCCCGCAGAAAACGCTGCATCCGCCCGGCCCAGGCTTCCCCGTCGATCTTCACCAGGGCCTCTAACTCGCGCAAATGATGGGCGTTGCACAGTGCGTGCAGCACATCCGGCACTTGGAAGTAGGGAGCCCAGTGATCGTGCACCAGGATCCCTCGCAGCCCCGCCAACACCCCGCCCCGCTTCTCACTGATGCGGTAGTAGGTCAGCAGCTGATTGCTCAGTCCATGCAGCCACTGTCCTCGTCCCGCCACCCGGAAACCGGTCTCGTCGAGGTGCTTCACCCCGGGGCAACCGATGAGGTGCTCCCGGATCCGCTCGACGAAGGGCTCCCAGGCCTCGGCCGCCCGGCGGCGCAGGTTGTTCAGAGTGCCGGGGCACAGGCTCACACCGCACAGGTCCCGCAGGAGCTGGGTCAGCCGCTCCTCGGGCAGGAAGTGGGCGTTCTGCAAGTAGATCGCCGTGGCCACCAGGCGCGGCCCGTACTGGACCGGGGCCGTCACGTCCTCCGGAAAGGCGGCCCGGGTCGAGAGCCCGCAGCGCCGGCAGCGACAGGCCAACGCCCGATGCTCGGTCACTTCCGGCTTGGGTTCCGGGAGATCAAAGACCTGCCGCCGCTTCGCCTCCCCGTCCACATCCGCCCGCCTCAGGGCTTTGCCGCACCGGCCGCAGGCTTGCGGAAAGTGCTCCTGAATCCGGTCCGGGTTGTCCGTCTGGTGCAGCGTCGTGCCCCGGTGCCCTTTCTGACCCCCGCTGCGCCGGCCGCTGCGCCGGCCGCTGCGCCGCCGCTGCGCCGCCGCTGGCTGCGGGTCCGCTGGCTGGCCGGCGGTTTCGCCAGCCCATCGCTCGACGGGGGTTTCCCGCTGTGGCTGCTGTTCAGGCCCAAGCTCCGCCGCGACTGCTGCCCTTCCTCCTGCGCGGCCTCCAACTGCTGCATCAACTGCTTTCGCTCGGCCTGCCACTGGGCTTCTTTCGCTTGCCACTGCTTTCGCTCGGCTTGCCACTCGCCTTCTTTCGCCTGCCACTGGGCGTCCTTCGCCTGCAAGCGGGTGACTTCGGCTTGCAACTGACCGAGCTTGGCCTGCAGACGAGTCCTCTCCGCCTGCCAGTGCAGCAGACGGGACTTGCTCTTGGTGCGCTGCCCCTGCATGTCCCGGCCTCGGCTCCGGCTTGGCCTGAGCCTGCGGCTGGCTCGCTACGGCCTCGACTTCCGGAAAGGACTTCATCCTACGCCTTCTCCGCCCATAAGTCAAGCGCCCCTCCCCCTGCTGATCCTTCTCCGGGACCCAATGTACCTGGGCAGTTACACGGCGGTTGGAGTCGTCTGCTCCATACAGGAAGTTGTCATCAAGACGACCGATAGAGCGACCTCCATGCCAGCCGCGAAGCAAGAGGCCGCTTGATGCCATCCACTTCACTGTTCAATGGGCGTGAATTGTCAGATCATTGCGGACGGCCGAATCGTGTCACAAGACCGACTCACATGTTCTTGTCTGCATTCACGAGTCGATCAAGGGGACACAATCCTCGGCAAGCGCAATTGGGGTACCGCAGTTACACTCGTCGAGCGCAAGGTGCTCGACTATCGGAACCCGTACGAAGCCATCAGCCGAAGCCATCAGCGCCGCTTGGCAGGCTCGCCTCTGCCACCGGGCCTCGCGCTCTGCTCGGCGGGCAGTGATCGGGCCCGATGGGTACCAAACGCCTTCTTGGAACTCCCTTTGACGAACCCTCCCAGCCTTGCCTAGACTCTCAGATATCCGATCCCGAATATCGGCACTCAGAACCGCCCTGTTGCAGATCACCGTTCAATGGGCGCATCGATTTCAATGCATCAGTGTAGATCTTTTGTGTGCTATGGATGAACTCATTCAAGCTCAAGGGATGAAGGTAGATCCAGATGTTTGTGTCCAGCAGCAAATTCTCGCCATTAGAAAAGCGGTACTTTCTGATATCGTGCGCTCTACTCGTCATCTTCATCGGTATCGAGATCGTCCTCGTGTGGTCTATCTGCTTCCCCTCGTCGTTCGAAATACAACTGAGCGTTTTTTATCACGCTATGAAGGAGTCTATCGTCATCTTCATCTAGTCCACTCCATGTGAGTTGACGATCAATCTGCTCTGCTGAGAAATGCCCGAGAAGCTGGCCGACTGCCGCATTGAGAAATGCGGATATTATAATATCAACTCCTTCGAATGACAGATCGATTGACCTACCGTCTTCAATCAACGGCTGTATCTTGTCAAACAGGTGCTGCCCATCTCGAGAAGATACACAATAAGGGCTTCCGATTATATCGAAGACTCGTACTGCAATGGGACGTGATTGCATGATGCGTTCTACCCTATTTCGCCTCATCTGCGTTTCCAATGAGTTCGTTCTGAACTGCATACTTTTCCTGATCATCGGTTCTTATCTCGATCGTTACTGCGGTACCAGGGAAGTCCATATCTACCCTTTGAAAGCAAGGATGACCGTGGTGAAACTGGCAAAATGCGAAACGAGATGCGATCTGGACTCGTCCACGATCTAAGGATGCAAAATGCCGCAGCTGTGCCAATCCAAGGCCTCCCGGCTTTTTCTCCTTGCGAGTAGTTCGATTCTTCTCTAGAGCCCACTTTAGGGCTGATACTGAGCCAATTCGATCATCTCCAAAGAATCGTCTTACGGATCCTCTGATTCCGATGTCGCCATCGGCAATGGTAAAATCCAAGCGCTTTTCGTTGGGAAAGTACTGGCCACATACAAATACGCCAATCTCTGATTCAGAGTGGATGACTGAATTGCTAAAAACTTCGAACAGGTTCTTTTGAAAAGACCGTGAATCTGCTTCTGACATTTCCGGAATCCAAGGGCGATGAAACTGCTGATCGATATAGTCAGTGAATTCACCACCTTCTGACAAGTGAAGCCGTTTGAACGGCATTGTTGTTCCATCGTGCTCCTCATCATCCGAGAATCTATGCGCCTTGAGAAACTGATTTCGTCTTAGAACAGCCTGCACTGGATCTCGCAAATTTACAATATCAACCCGATTAAATCTGTTCGTTATATGCGCTAAGACCGCACCCAGCGGAGCTGCCATGTTTGCAGCCATAAATCGAACACCTGACATATCTATGACTAGTTTGGTTCCGAATAATTCTCTCGTCTTTCTTGCAAGTGCGCCCAATGCCTTATATCCGCAACAGTCGTTGCGAATATCTTCGAGGTGGTAGATCACTGGACTTGTCCAACCTTCATGATGGAAACCGTTGACGCACTTCAGAGACTCGAAATCCAGAGAATCAGCGGTTTGACGATCCAACTAGACGAATCACAGCCAAGCACCTAAAGGATTTCCTCGTACGAGCACACCTGGTAGTTTGCGACATTCTCCAATCTCGAACAGACAACCGTTATACATATTTTTTCACAAGCAAGTAGGATGTGACACTCCCCAGTCCAAGGCTTTGATCCTGCCCTGTAGGATTCTAGCACATCTTGTGGCGTTGCTGGATGGTTCCGGCGCGTGCACAGCCCTTTTCTACTCGGAGGGCGGTGCTCAACGGGTCTCGGGCATCAAGGAAACCGGGAACTGTCTCCCGCACACCTCCTTGTGCAACTGACCGACTGCAACTGAAGCAGAGCATTATTCGGGGTATCATCCGATCTGACGATCCCAAAGGCTCTGACAGTCTTAGCGTCTGCTGCCGAGGCGCTTCCTGGCGATTCGCTCTGAGCAAGGGACCAAGCAGAGCGGGGCTCATCGACGCAGCGCGACGCACCAGCTCAAGCTTCCCGAGCTGCAATGGGTACTGTGGCCACAGGGGGCTCTCCGGTGTGGTTGTTGGATACCCGACGTTGATGACTGGCAATGGATCAGTCGGTTTCATGGTCCCTGGCAGATCCAGGATCATCAAGTGGATAACTTTCCGCAAGACCAGACACCTTCCGATCAACCGCGAGTGATCTCTCGTTTCAGACAAGGGTAGCCAGAAACTTCAGCGCGGGCGTCACGCGGATGCCCTCGGGAGTCAGGGAATCCTGATCTCCCGTTGCGGCCAGTTGCCAAGCCACACAGTCAGGATACCGCTTCTTCAAGTACCGGAGGCTCCGGCTGGACGTCGCGGATGACCACTTGCATTCGACCGCCATCAGAAGTCGTGTTCCCTCCGTGATCACAAAATCCACCTCACGCCCGTCCTTGTCGCGGAAGTACCGCAGTTCAACGTCGCGCCCCTCTGTGTCCTGCACGAAGTGGATCCACTTCAGCAGGTGGCAGGCGACCAGGTTCTCGAACCGCGGGCCGATTTCCGGAACGAGTGACCAGTCGATGTGATAGTGTTTCTGGGCTTTCTTGATGGCCCGGATCCTGGGGCCTCCGAAAGGCGGAATTCGGAACACCGCATACAGCCTCTCCAAGGCTGCGATCCAGTTGCTCACAGCTTTGTGGCTTACTTGCAGGTCCTCGCGCAGGGCGTTCGTCGAAAGGGGTGAGCCGACCAGGCCAGGCAGTCGCAAGGCCAGGAGCTCCAGATTCCCGAGGTCCTGGATTCTCTCCAGGCTCGTGATTTCTTCCCGCACCAGAAGATTCCTGTACTCACGCGACCACCGCTGTGCCTGCACTTCCGACCCCGCAAGGAACGGTTCGGGAAACCCTCCCAGCCTGAGGAGTTGTGCGAAGTCCTGTGTGGACGTAATGGCCAGTTCTGCCACCGACAGGGGATGGAGCCTGAGAAGGTGGTACCGACCCTGCAGGGAGTCCCCCGAGAACCGGTACAGGTCAAGCTGCGCGCTGCCGGTAACGAGGATCTGCTGGCCGTCTGCGTGCCCGTCGTAGATTCCCTTGAGATAGTCCCGCCAGCTTCGGTACTTGTGAATCTCGTCAAAGAACCACAGTCCAGAGGGTGGAAGTCTGCGAAGCAAGATCCGCTCCCGGTGAGCCGGTATGTCCCAGTTGAGATAGCCGTCCCGCGCTCCAGGCAGTGAGAGACCCAGCGTCGTCTTGCCGACTTGCCTGGGACCCGCAACGAAGACCATCTTCCGTGCCAGATCTGCCTGGACCTGGTCTGCCAGATAACGTTTCGTCACCACCTCAGGATACGGAATGTTTTACCACTAGGGGAAACTTTCCGTGCCTATTTTTGCACAGAGGTGAAATCGTCTGTGCTGATTCCGGGCCTGGAGACTAGCCCTGGAGCCCTTCGTCGCGGCTCGGTATCGCCCGAATGCGCGTGACGTCTGGAAACCCCAGTGCCGGAGATGGGTTGGCTGGCGGTGAACCGAACCAGCCTCGGCCCATACCCGATGGCCGCTGCACCGGGTGGCAGCTTGGCTTGGTACTGCGCAGCAACCCCTCGATGATCTGGACGCCGGTTGCACTGGGAAGTACGCGGACAACGGGCCCGACTGTTCCGTCGAGAGCCTCATCCTGCAGTTTGGAGTCGCGCTTGTGGCTCTGGCAGTGGATTCACCAGCGCCGCGCCCAGGATGCCCCGCTGTACACTTGCCTGCAACACCGCGGCTAGCCGCTCCGCTGCAAGATGACCCGCAAGATGACCGCATGCGGCCGTGTTCCGAGCCGCCTGGATTGGATCGTGGGGCTGACGATCTGCGCCCACCGTCCGACCTACCAGAATAGACGCAGGCGCATACTGGCGGCGAAGGGCTGGACCACCCGCGTTCCCACGAAGATCGACTGGAAGTTGTACAGCGCTTTCCGGTTTGTCAGATTGGAGGCTTGCAGCACCACCTCCCACGTCCGGCGGTCGCCTTGGTAATGCTCGTAGCCGAGCGAGGCGTCCAGTATGGTGCGAGGGCGAATTCGCGGAGGCCTGGAGTGCAGGTCGACGTACGGAAGCAAGTCGAAATAGTCCGGGTCGTTTGCAACCTGGTGCGGATTCGACGGATTCGACACCAATCCGCTGTCATGACGAGCCTGCCAACTGGTCCACCACCTTTTTGCGGGCCGGTAAACGAGACTGGCACTCACGCCGAGAACCTGGTCATGGTCAGCGTAGAAGGGCCCGGAGGAGAGCGCATCGATGGCCGCCGAACCCAGGAACAGGCCACCCGTGAAGGGCGGGTTCATGATGGCCCGGAAGTGAGTGGCCGTCAGCGACCCGGAAAGCCTGCGGACCTCGGGCACCACGAGGCGGACCTCGAATCCATTGGTTCGCGAGGACGCCAGGGACGTCGGGAAGATAATCCCCGTGTTGAGGAAGTTATCGTTGTCCTGGGTGTTGACTGAGTCCCTGTGATAGAAGGCCATGTCAATAGATGCTCGGCCACCCAGATCCTGCTGCAACCCGACCTCGTAGACGTGTTGGTACTCGGCCCGGATCGGGATCAGCCCACCGTTGAACTGTCGGCGAACCTGGGGAGGGGCAAGTGCGGCGGAAGCGCGCGAGTTCGCCAGTAGGAGATTCTCGTTGGGCGGCGTCTGGAGAGTGTGGTTGTACGACGCGCGAAGAACGGTGCGCGTGGGCGCCAAATGGTAGGCAAGCCCGAGTCTGGGTTGGAGCCGGCTCGCTCGAACGAGCATCGCATACCGATCGAAGCGGACCCCGAGATCGAGCATGAGGCCGTGCCAATGGACCCGGTCGTGTGCGAAGATGCCGAGCAAGTGTCCGCCGCCGCGGTCGCGGAACCGGAACCACGACCCGTCGCGAGAAAGGTCAAAGGGTGTCAGGTTGGGGTTGAAATCGGGTTCTCCGGGCAGGTTCAGGGATGGATCCGTCAGGCCAAACGCAAACTCCTCACTGAGGCGAAAACGCTGCCAGTCCGCACCGACCCGCAGTTCGTGGTGCCCACGCTGCCAGTTCAGACGATTCAACGCGGAAAAGGTCGAGAGCGTGCGCGAGAGATCCGCCGTCACCGGAATATCTCCCGGGCTGGGCACCAGCAATGCGGAAGTGGTCCGGTACGAGGTTGTCGAGTCGAAGGTGGCGTCCGAGCGCAGCACACGGACATAGCCCACGGAAACAGCGCTGTCGCGGAGCAACCGTCGTTGCTGCTGGCCGTTCCGATGTTGACTTCGCAGATTGGCAAGCTGGAAAGAAGACCGGCCGCCCAGGGCAGTTATGCGGAAGACGTCGCGTGAACTGAGCCGCCAGTCGACGCGCGTCGAGCCCCGCTGGGCATTTCCACCGTTGTGCAGGTTGTCGAACGTGGGCGGGTCCAGAAAACGATTGGTCTTGAAGCTGGACACCGAGCCGAACCAGCCCAGACCACCTCTTGATCCGCCCGCCTGCAAGGCGTGGGTGACGGCGTCGAACGCACCGCCGCCCAATTCGGCCTGACCGAATCGACGCCCGCCCCGGTCGAACCCCGACCGTGTCGTCACGTTGACGACCCCGGAGACCTTGGAGCCGTATTCCGGCGGGATGTTACCGGTGAACAGCTCCAGCGATTGCACCTGATTCGGATCGATCGAGGTCGAGAAGAGACCTGTGAACTGATCGCTGACAGGCATGCCGTCGATGACGTATGTCAACTGGTTGTGCGCGCCCCGGGGATGGATCGAGCCGTTGGCGTTGGCGGCAAAGCCTGGAAAACCAAGCAGGATAGCCTCAAGTCCACGGGCCCCGGGACCAACAGGGAGCTTTTCGATCGACTGGGCACTGAGTTGTGTCTTGGTGCCGCTCGATCGTGTGTCGAGCAGGATCGTCTGAACTGCGCCCTCCACCGAGACCGACTCGGTTCGCTCCGCGAGTGTCAGCCGGAATCGCAACGACAAGGGAACGTTGGTCCTCAACTGCACTTCCCGCAAAAGAACGCCGAAACCCTCGTCCTGGATCTCGACACGGTAGCGCCCGAAGGGAAGATTGGAGAAACGAAAACGACCGTTTCCATCCGTGACGGTCGTCCTTCGAAGTCCTGACAGAGGATGGGCGATCTGCACGTCGGCGTATGGCACCACGGCTGCGGACGGATCCAGAACTGTGCCTTCAAGCGTCGCCGACACCTGCGCCCTGCCAGGCTGCCAGGCGGCAACCAGGGTTAGCGCAGCCAAGACCATGAACCGCATGTGACTCAATCTAGATTTAGGGAAGCCTAAATTATATTATAGCCATGCCAGCAATGCGGGCGGGAGAGCCGCTCCGAGCAACCGCGACCGGAATCGTCCGCCGGTCTGCCGGCGCAATCGGTGGTGGACCGACGACTGTCGCCCGCACGGCAGCCGCCGGGGCATCCGTCAACCCGCTCGACGCACTGGAAACGAAGCCAGCTCGGAGCAGAGAGCTTTCCCTGTGCCCTCGCTCACAGTGCTTGTGTTCCCTGCTCTCACGGTCGGATTTCTGCTACCCTGTTGCCAGTTTCTGTGCAATACAGGCAAGCAGGTTCGAGACCTGTGCATGATCACATGCCAAGTGATGGGGGAAGGCCGATTGGCATTCCGGGAGGTAAGAGATGAGAATCCGTAGTGCGTGGGTACTGACTTTGGGGGTGCTGCTTGCAAGCACATCCGCCTTCGCCCAGACGAACGCAACACTGACCGGCACGGTGAGCGATTCGACCGGCGCGGTGATTCCGGCCGCCGAGGTCGTGATCATGAACACCGCCACGGGCGAGGCGTACGAAACGACGACCAATGCCACGGGTACGTACACGATCCCGTTCATCAAGCCCGGAACGTTCGAACTGATCGTGACGAGTCCGGGATTCAAGCAGTTTTCGCGGCTTGGAATCCTGCTTGACACCGCGTCCAACGTAAGGGCGGACGCTGTGCTCGAAGTTGGCGAGGTCACCGAGTCGGTGACGGTCGAGGCGGATGTTCCCCTGCTCAAGACCGAGAACTCTTCGGTCGGCGCGGTGATCAAAAATACATCGATCGCCAACATGCCGCTGCTCGGGCGTCGCGCCGCCCAGCTCGTGCGACTGAGCGGCTTCGTGGTGCAGAGAGGTGACGGCTCACAATTTCAAATCGCAGGGGGCCGTAGCAACAATGCCATGTGGACGCTGGACGGCGGTTCGACCCAGAACATTCTGCTGGGTGTCGCTTCTCTCAACTACGACCCTCCAATCGAAGCACTCGAGGAAATGAACGTCGAGGTCTCGAATTACAAGGCGGAAATGGGTCGCTCCGGAGGCGGGTTCATTCAAATGACGACCAAATCCGGAACGAACAGCTTCCACGGAGCACTGTATGATTTCCTCCGCAACGACGCGATGGACTCGCGACATTTCTTCTCAGGCGCCAACAAGCAGGTCCTCCGACGCAACCAGTACGGCTGGGCATTGGGCGGTCCGATCGCGAAGGATCGGAGTTTCTTCTTCGCCAGCCAGGAGTTCACCAACGAGCGAACGGCGAACCCGAGAATCGAGAACATCCCGGATCCGGCGGAAACCCGAGGCGACTTCTCCGGGCTCGGAACGACAGTCCTCAACCCCGTTACGGGGGAGCCCGTACCTAACAACATCATCCCGCCGAGCGAACAGGATCCCGTAGGTGTAGCCGTAGCCAGGTTCTGGCCGGCACCCAATATCGCGGGCCGTGCGTCCCGGAGCCGGAACTTCCAGAACAACGGCAGGAATCTGAACGACAGCAATACTGTCTCGATTCGAGTCGACCACACACTGAGCGAGCGCCATCGCATTTACGGCCGCTACGTGCACAACATCGGACAATCGGAGTTGTTCAAGGGATTCTGGCCTCAACCGGTTCACAACAACCAGCGCATCAACGACTTTCACTACTTCAACTGGTCGGTGACGGAAATCTCGAACGTGACGAGCAAGCTGGTCACCGAGAACCGGTTCACCTGGAACAAACGCAAATGGCACCCGAAGATCGCGGCAAAGGGGCTTGGACTGTCTCAGGAGATTGGATTCACCGGCAACAATCCGGAGTTCTTTCCTGGATTCGGTTTCGCTGGCGGGATCCAGCGCATCGGTCGCGGTGGAGGCCAGGAGCGGCGGCAATTCCCCATCCGAGACAACCATATCGTTTCCAACTGGACCTACGTAAGCGGCAAACACACCCTCAAATGGGGTGGAGAATTCCGGTGGTCCTCCAATGACGATGTGAACCTGCCATCCGCCGGCGGCTCAATGAACTTCAACCAGAATGCGGCGGGCGACTCCGTGGCCGCCCTCCTGTACGGGTGGGTCGCGGGCGGGAGCCGCACGGAGACCTTCCTGATCCGAAGCCGTGCGAACGCCATGGGCATGTACGTACAGGATGACTGGAAGATCAGCCCCAAACTCTCGATGAATCTCGGACTTCGCTGGGACCTTGACACGCCTCGATTCGAGGCCGTCGACAATCGCCAGAATTCCTTCGACGTCAACGCCAACAACCCGGCTTGCAATTGCCCGGGCTTGATTACCTGGTCGGGTCGCGACGCCCGGGGCGGAAGCAAGTACGCCCACAATTTCGTGTACGGGAATATCGGCCCGCGGATCGGGATCTCGTACAGGGCCTCGGACGACTGGGTGATTCGCGCCGGAGCGTCGATCGTGTATACGGGCCAGTACGACCAGGCCACCCCGATCGTGACCAACGCCGGTTTCTCGATCCAGGGATCATTCGGCACACTTCGACCGGAGGATGCCGCCTTTCTTCTCAAGAACGGGTTGCCCCCCATCATCGAGCCGACGGAGGCGGACCTGGTGCCGGGATTCGGTGCCGTCGCGATTGGAGAGAAGCCGATCTTCGCCGCCCAGTTCTTCCAGCCTGAAGACCGTCCGAACCCGTACCTGCTCACGTACAATCTCAATATCCAGCGTCTCCTGCCGGGGGACATGCTGTTCGAAGTCGGTTATCTGTCCACGATCGGTCACAAGCTGACAATCCCCGGGTCGGCGACCCAGAACCAGATCCACCCATCGCAGATCGGCCTCGTGGACAGCGAGAGCATCGCACCCCAAGTGCTTCGACCGTTTCCCCAATTCTCCAACGTCGTCATGATCTCGCCAACGTTCGGCGATTCGGAGTACCACGGAGTGAACTTCAAGCTCGAGAAGCGTTACTCGAACGGGCTCCAGTTTCAAACCAACTACACCTGGTCCAAGGCAATGGACAACGTGGAGGGTCGCAACGAGCTCGGCGGAGAAGACGGAAACGTACCGTTCGCGAACCAGTACGACCGCCGCCAGGCCTGGTCGCTCGGCGGAAGCCACGTCGCGCATCGCCTCATCGGTAGCCTCGTATACGACATCCCCATTGGCCAGGGGCGCCGGGTCGCTCTCAGCAATGCGGTGCTGAATCAGATCGTCGGCGGCTGGTCGGTGGGAACGATCATCGAGGCCCGCACCGGGCCGCCGTTCTCGCTGTTCTGGGGCAATGCCAGCCAGGTGTACCCGACCGCTGCGCGTGTCCGGGCCGATGCCACGGCTTCGTACCAACAGAACACGGCTTGGCGCGAGAACGTTCGGGGCGAAAGGTTCTTCAACACGTCAGCCTTCGCGCGCCCGGCCCGGTTCACGTTCGGAAACGTCGGACGGAACGCCTTCACAGGCCCTGGAGCGCTTCGCGCCGACCTGTCGCTCATCAAGACCTTCAGCATGCCGTGGGAGGGACATAGTCTGCAGTTCCGCGGGGAGGTCATTAACCTCCCGAATCGCGCGAACTTCGGACTGCCACAGGGGAACGTCCAGAACAGGGCATTCGGCGATATCACCGGGCTGACCGTCGGAGCCTCCGGCCGCATCTTCCAACTTGGTCTTCGCTACGGTTTCTAGCCCGACAGGTACCGCTAGACCGCCGAGACGGCCCTCCGGGGCCCGGTTCGTCTGCGGACCTGCCTTGTGAAAGGGTCAGACGAGTGTTCCACAATAGAGCCATGAACCGCTTGCTAGCGGCGAGCCTGGTGGCCTGCCTGCCTGCCCTACCTGCTGCTGAGGTACGACTCGACCGAACCGACAACCGCATCGATGTCTGGGTCGCTGGAGAGCCGTTCACGACGTTCTATTTCGGGGGGAACGCCACCAAGCCGTACCTGCACCCATTGCGGGCGGCGGACGGCACGATTGTGACGCGGGGATACCCAATGGAGACCGTCGAGGGCGAGCAGCGGGATCATCCCCACCACCGCGGGGTCTGGTTCAGCCACGGTGCGGTCAATGGCGTGGACTTCTGGGCCAACGAGCAGGAGCAGCGATCGCGGAGCGAAAAGGGAGTGATCACTCTCGACAAGATTGTCGCGGTCGAGTCCGCTGGATCGGAAGGCCGTATAGAAGCCATCTTCTACTGGACTGATCTCGCCGGCAAGCGTCTGGTGGCAGAGCGGCGCTTGATGACATTCGGGCGATCCGGGGAGGACAACTTCGTCGACTTCGACATCACCCTGACGGCCGAAGCGGACTCGGTCCGTTTCGGTGACACGAAGGAAGGCACGTTCGCCGTCCGCATGGCGACGGAACTGGAGGAGCAGCATTTCCGGGCGAAGGGTATCCCGCGCACGGGACGGATCGTGAACGCGGAAGGCTTGTCCACCGAGGCCAGCACGTGGGGCAAGCGCTCTGCATGGGTGGATTACTCGGGAAGCATCCGCGGCAAGCCGGTTGGCGTGGCGATCTTCGACCATCCCGACAACCCCAAGCATCCGACCTACTGGCACGTCCGGGGGTATGGCCTATTCGCAGCAAACATCTTCGGAGAGCACGACTTTCATGCCGACGAGGGGCGTGACGGGAGCGTCACGCTTTCGGAGGGAGATGACCTGCGATTCCGATATCGGGTCCTCGTGCATGCTGGACGTACGGCCGATCTGAACCTGCAATCCATCTACCAGGCCTGGGTGGAAGGAGGCGGCCGCTAGGGCGAGTCGGGGACGGACGCCAGTGCGTTATCCAAGACGGCGCTTCGAGGCCTGGACCGCCGAAGCCTGGGAGAGCATTCCGGAACCGCTACGTGCCAGATTCTCGAACCTAGTGATCACAGTCGAGGATGAGCCGAGCAAGGAACAGCTCGATGCATGTGGGGTTGCAGGGGACAGAACTTTGCTGGGCCTGTACGAAGGCGTTCCACTCGACCAACGCGGCTGGCACTACCAGCTAGCGCTGCCTGATCGGATCACGTTGTTCCAGGGGCCGCTCGAGCGATGTGACGGAGACATCCGGCAGGCAATCTACGAAACACTTTGGCACGAGCTTGCCCACCACATCGGCATGAACGAGCGTGAGGTGCGGGCAGCGGAACGGCGGAAATTCAGCCCCCGGATCTGAGCGACGGCGGACCGGACCCGCGGAGAACCCCGGAGCGTCTCGCCTCACCGGCGGGCATTCGGAATGAGACGGTGGGTGCGGCCCCACAGGCCCGAATGAGCCTGTACAATGGCAAGCTGCAGCGACACATCGAACATCCATGGACTTCGCATTCTCTCCCAAGGTCAAGGAACTTCGCGCCCGTCTGCTCGCCTTCATGGACGAGCACATCTACCCCAACGAGGACCAGTTCCGGCAGCAGGTCGCAGACCGCGACCGGTGGTCCTCACCAGCGATTCTGGAAGAACTGAAGCCCAAAGCCCGCAGCCAGGGCCTCTGGAATCTGTTCCTGCCCGACAGCCAATACGGCGCAGGCCTGACGAACCTCGAGTACGCCCCCCTGTGCGAAATCATGGGCCGGTCGCCGATGGCACCCGAGGTGTTCAACTGTTCGGCTCCCGACACCGGGAACATGGAGGTGCTGGTCCGATATGGCACAGACGAGCAGAGAGAACGCTGGTTGAAGCCGCTGCTGGCGGGTGAGATCCGGTCCTGCTTCTCGATGACCGAACCCGATGTTGCCTCAAGCGATGCCACCAACATCCGCTCGACGATCGTACGGGATGGAGACGAGTACGTGCTCAACGGGTGCAAATGGTGGTCGTCCGGTGCCGGGGGGAGGCGCTGCACGGTCTCGATCTTCATGGGCAAGACTGACCCCGACGCTCCCCGCCACAAGCAGCAGGCCATGATTCTTGTTCCGCTGGATACTCCGGGAGTGAAGGTCGAGCGGCTGTTGCACGTGTTCGGCTATGACCATGCCCCCCACGGCCATGCGCAAATCGCGTTCGACAACGTCAGGGTCCCGTGTTCGAACATCCTGCTGGGTGAAGGGCGGGGTTTCGAGATTGCCCAGGGGCGTCTGGGCCCCGGCCGAATCCATCACTGCATGCGATCGATCGGAATCGCCGAACGGGCGCTGGAGGCTATGTGCCAGAGAGCGAAAGAGCGCGTGGCGTTCGGAAAACCGATCGCGGAACACGGTGCCATCCGGAAGGACATTGCGGATTCTCGCATGGAAATCGAGCAGGCCAGGCTTCTCGTGCTCAAGGCCGCGTACATGATGGACACCGTCGGCAACAAGGCAGCCCGTCAGGAGATCGCCGAGATCAAGGTCATCGCGCCGAATCTTGCCCTCCGGATTCTGGATCGGGCGATCCAGGCTCACGGCGCCTTAGGAGTCTCCCAGGACACGTTCCTCGCCTCGGCGTGGGCGAACCAACGGACCCTTCGCCTTGCGGATGGACCGGACGAGGTCCATCGAGAGACCATCGCGAAGCTGGAGTTGCGCAAATCCAGCTACCAATAGGGAGCCTGACGCCAGTCTGGGACTTCTCACCCAACTGCCCGCCCAGGATGCGATTGGTGTTTGCCAGGAACCCCGGACCGAAGTCCTGCCTTTTTTGCCCAAACGATGAGACACTCGCCGCATCCTTGTCATTCGGTGCCCGGGCCTCCTAAACCCCTTCGCCAAGACCAGGGTTGACGCGTCTCGCACAGACTTACGCTACGAATCCACTCCAAGGTACGAAAGGACATAGACCATCACGTCCCCGTGAACTTCGGCGGAGCCGCCTCAAGGAGCGGCTGTATACCTCCGCCAATCCTTGGATTCCCGGCGACTCGTGGCATGGGGACCAACTGCACAGTCGCTCTTGGCGTCGCCGGGAGATGTTCGCCAGACAACGCGGACAACATTGTCGATCGCCAGACCATCGGCGGACCACGATCCCCCGTATTCGACGAGAAGTACACGCAGATTGGCGATTCGGGACATTGTTTTCTCGCGAATCGATGGAGGCAGGCAGGTTTCCGGTGCCGTTGCTGCTGTTTCGCAATGCCCACAAGGGATTGCGGCTACTATGCGAACAGCAGCGCGTCAGGTGCCGAGTCGAGGAAAGTTGAGCCTGACACCGGCTCGGGAGGCGATTTTCGAAACGCTGGAGGATGATCTTGTCTCTGGATCTCGGAACTAATTCGCAGTTGGACCAATGGCGTACTTTCCTGCCGTGCAGTTCAGAGGGGCGTTGGCTAGAGCTGGACGGCAAGCAGGCCCTGCCCTGATATCGCCCGAACGGTGCGGCGGGGCTCGCGTGAGCGAATGAACCTCGGACCTGGGCTCCGTCATGCGCTGTCGCAACGCCGCCCAGTGTTCCGTCACACGGTGATTCGCGGGCAAACGGTTGTACGAGTTGACTTGATATCAGCGACTGGAATTCGGCCGTTCGCATCACAGAGACTCGCCTGCTACCTGTAAGCTTGAGAGCGGCAGAACACGAGTTCAGCCGGCGCAGTCGGCCATCCTCGAGATCCCAATCGTTCTCCGCCGCCAACTCGCCGGAATCTGTCGCCACCCGCTGAACGGAGTCCCTGACTTGCCGGCCCATCATCAAGCGGATCGGGTCATCCTGACAGACCTCGCCGTGGTGGTCCACCCATCACTGGCTCGGCCCTGTCGGTGGAATTCCCACGACCCAACTTCGGCCGCTCTTTGGGGCCGGGCCCTTCCGGGGTCCGTTCCCGACCCGACAACCCGAACGGCGACTGACCTCACCGTAGTCTCCGAGCACCAGCACTCCGTCAGGGAAAGGTTCTGCAGACGATGGACCTGCGTTTGGGGCGGGCGACTACAATCGTCATCATGGCGTAACTGCCCGGCGGCGCTGGATGCCGAACAACAAGCAGCGGGCGGACTGGCAGTTGACTTTCTGCCGGAAGAGCCGTAGCATTAGGCAGTCTCTAGACGTCCAAGCGGTGGCGAGCCAGCCGCGGCGCTCAGGACGCGCTGGACCCGAGGCGGATCCATGCAGGAGGAGCACACCGAGAGCAAGGCACTTCTGGAGTACTTGGAGGCGGAGGAAGCCCGGTTGGAGACCGAGAATACTCGGTTGCGAGCCAACATCTCCCAGTTGCGAAAGGAATGCTCCCGGTTGCGGGAGAAAATCACCCGGTCGGAGACCGAGCGGGACCAGTTGAAGCAGCAATTGCAGGCCAAGCGGGAGAAAGTGCAGCAGAGGCGGTGGCACTTTGGCATCTACAGCAGCAACCTAGGGAAGCCACCGTCGAGCAATGGGGCGGCGTAGCCACGGTACGCACAGGTTGCGGAGGCCAGCCGCGCAACATCCCGCTCTATGGCGACGAGGTGTGCAATGACCTCAACAGCGTCGGGCGGCGTCGGCGAGGGTGTTGGTGGAGCGCGCGATCTGGTTCAGGTTGCTGCCCATGCAGGCGACCCGCCGGGTGCGCTCGTGCGCGTCGCCGGCCGACGACGCGCGGACGGAGGCTCTCACGATGTGGCAGTCAGCCATCGCACATTTGCCTGAAGGAGTGGGGGCGACGCTCGCCGGTTGGCCTTCAGCCCGGCATGGGGGAGGATAGCTGGGGGATCGAAGGGGCGCGCGCCCCTCGCCAGCCCAATGTCGGACAGTGGGTAAGGTAACTGCCGCCATTGAGATGACAGGAGCCCGACTCTTCCCGCACGCCTTTTCCGTCGTCCGTCCCGGTCGCTCTGACCGGATGGAGCAGGGGTGTTGGGATCTCATGTGCTCCGGTCGTGCCCGTGTTGTTCGATGGGGTTGGTTCTGGTCCTGCGGATCGATGTAGTTCTGGCTCCATATGCCTCTGCAGTTTTGGTACCGCGAATCGGCTTTGTGCCACTCCAGAAGGTGCTGGTCGAGTGTGTTACGAACTCCAAGCAAGCTACTGGATAATAATAGGTTACGGTAATCGACCTCGCCAGACGGTATGAGCGCAAAACACACCTCGCAGGCATCCGGCACCACCTCACTGCACCGCGATTTCCGTCCGGCGGGGTTCGGGAGAAAGCGTCCGATAAGGTATGATCGCCCAAGGGTCACTCTGAACGAGCGTACTCGGAGCCGGTGCCAAGCGCATAGCCCCGCGGAGCGAGGCCGAGCGGAGCAACGACCCTTGACGGTGGGGAGCACACGATCACACTGTCTGGCCCCACGATGTCGCCGGTAAGCGCGGGAGAACGTGCTGCCCGGCTCGTCGTAGAGGTGACGGTCATCGTGGGCTACCGTTGACGCATCCATGACACCGTACGAGTTCATCGCCAAGTGGCGGGCCGCTGAGTTGAAGGAACGCTCCGCCTCGCAAGAGCACTTCATCGACCTGTGCCGGCTGCTCGGCGAGCCGACGCCGGCAGAGGCGGACCCGACCGGCGAGACGTACTGCTTCGAGCGGGGTGCCCGCAAGGACACTGGCGGTGACGGCTGGGCCGATGTCTGGAAGCGGCACCACTTCGCATGGGAGTACAAGGGCAAGCGGGCGGATCTCGATGCTGCGTTCGGTCAACTCCGCCTGTACACCCTGGCGCTGGAGAACCCGCCCCTCCTGATCGTTTCCGACATGCAGCGGTTCCGGATCCGCACCAACTGGACCAACTGCGTCAGCAAGACCCACGAGTTCGGACTCGACGACCTAGCGGACGCCGCGACCCGTGACCGGCTCAAGTGGGCGTTCTCGGACCCCGAGCGGCTGCGGCCGGGCGAGACGCGGCAATCGCTTACCGAAAAGGCGGCGGAGTCGTTCGCGATGCTCGTGCAGGCATTGCGGAAGCGGGGACACGACCCGCGCGTGGTCGCGCACTTCGTCAACCGGCTGGTCTTCTGCATGTTCGCCGACGATGTGGGCCTGCTGCCCGACCACATGTTCACGCGGATGCTGGAGCAGGCGCAGCGCAAGCCGGCGGATTTCGCCGAGCTTGCCGGCGATCTTTTCCGGGTGATGGCCTCCGGCGGACGGGTCGGGTTCGAGACGGTCGACTGGTTCAACGGCGGGCTGTTCGACGACGACACGGCGCTGACGCTGGAACGGTCCGATATCGACACGGTGCTCGCGGCATCGCGCCTGGACTGGTCGGAGGTCGACCCGTCGATCCTAGGGACGCTGTTCGAGCGCGGGCTCGACCCCGGCAAGCGCGCACAGCTCGGGGCGCACTACACGGACCGCGACAAGATCATGCTGATCGTCGAACCAGTGGTGATCCGTCCATGGCTCGCCGAGTGGGACGCGGAGAAGGCAGAGATCGCTGCCGAGCTGGAGCGGGCGGAGGCCGCAACGTCGCCGGCCACCCGCACGAAGCGACGGAACGAGGCGGACCGGCGGTACGGGAAGTTCTTGAACCGGCTGCGGGCGTTCACGGTGCTGGACCCGGCGTGCGGTTCGGGCAACTTTCTGTACCTCGCCCTCCAGGCGCTCAAGGACCTGGAGCACCGCGTGCAGTTCGAGGCCGAGGCGATGGGCTTCCAGCGGGCGTTCCCGGAGGTCGGCCCGGCCAACGTCAAGGGCATCGAGATCAACCCGTACGCGGCCGAGTTGGCCCGGGTGTCGGTCTGGATTGGCGAGATCCAGTGGATGCGCCGAAACGGCTTTTCGGAGGCGCGCAACCCAATCCTGAAACCGCTCGACACCATCGAATGCCGCGACGCGATCCTGACGCCGGACGGCACTGAACCGGAGTGGCCCCAAGCGGATGTCGTTGTTGGTAACCCGCCGTTCTTGGGCGACAAGCGGTTAATTCGTAAGCTCGGTGACGACTACGTGACGCGGGTTCGCGCAATCTACGCTGGCCGCTTGCCCGCAGGGGCCGACCTGGTCTGCTACTGGTTCGAGAAGGCTGGATCGATGGTCGCAGAGGGACGAATCGCTCGCGCCGGCCTAGTCGCGACGAACTCCATCCGAGGCGGGAAGAACCGCTCCGTACTCGACGGGATCGCGGGGAGGGCTGCGATCTTCGATGCTTGGGCGGATGAACCTTGGGTGGTCGATGGAGCCGCCGTCAGAGTTTCGCTCGTGTGCTTCTCACGCTGGAGTGACATGCCGCGTCGACTCGACGGGCAGTTCGTGGAGGAGATCTACGCCGATCTGACGGCCCGACGCAGCGAGACAAGTGCCGACATTACTTCTGCGCGGCGGCTGCCGACAAACACGGACACAGCGTTTCTCGGAGTCTGTAGGAATGGCGCGTTCGACGTTCCAGGCGATCAAGCCCGCGATTGGCTGCAACTGCCAGCCAATCCACACGGCCGGACGAACACGGACGTTCTGAAACCGTGGGTAAACGGCATGGACCTGACGCGGCGGTCGTCGGGACGGTGGATCATCGACTTCAGCTTTATGGCCAACTCCGATGCGGCACTCTACGAAGCGCCCTTCGAGCACGTTGCGGAGCATGTGAGGCCGGCGAGGCGGGGAAACCGAGTGATGCAACTCCGTGAACTCTGGTGGCGTTACCAGCGACCACGTCCTGAAATGTGGGCTGCCGTCAACGGCCAGTCGCGCTACATTGCGACGCCAACCGTCGCCAAGCACAGGCTGTTCGTCTGGCTCGACGCACGGATCTGCCCCGATCACCAACTGATTGTGATCGCCCGCGACGACGACACCACCTTCGGCATCCTGCACAGCCGGTTCCACGAGATCTGGTCGCTCCGGCTCGGGACGTGGCTAGGCAAAGGCAACGATCCCCGCTACACGCCGACCACCACGTTCGAGACCTTCCCGTTCCCGCCCGGCCTGACGCCCGACATTCCCGCCACCGACTACGCTAACGACCCGCGTGCCGTGGCTGTGCGCCTGGAAGCTCAGCGGCTCGTCGAGTTGCGCGACCGCTGGCTGAATCCGCCGGAATGGGTCGAGTGGGTCGACGAGCCGGTTTCTGGATATCCGAAGCGGCCCGTTCCCCGCGATGAGGCTGTGGCGAAGGCGCTCAAGAAGCGGACCCTGACGAACCTCTACAACGCCCGCCCGCAGTGGCTCGCCGATGCGCACGAGGCTCTTGACTCGGCCGTGGCCGCCGCATACGGTTGGTCAGCGGACATCTCCGACGAAGAGATTCTGCGGGAGTTGCTGGCGCTGAACGGCGGTGGGCGGTCAACAGCCGCTGTACGGTCTACAGTGGCTCCGAAGCAACTTGACCAAGGGTAGCTCATGCGCAACCGAGTCCCATTCATCCTCATCGGCGCGGCCTTCGCTCTACTCGGGCATTGGCGCGGACGGACAGCTACGCAGCAGCGAAGCGGCACACACAGGGTTCCTGGCGTCGCCAGACGATCTCGGCCGACCGCCGTTGCTAACACTACAATTCCGACGACTACCGATACCCGCAGGCGGTTGAGGATGGGAGCATCCACTAGATCGGCGGGGTCTACGGCCCGTACACCGGGCGCTGGTTCGGGAGCAAGTCTGAGACCGATATTGAGCACACAGTGGCTCGGTCCGAGGCGCACGACAGATGGCTTTGCGCCGCCGATGCCGCGCTACTGCGGCGATTTGCGACCGATCCACTGAATCTGCTCCTGGCCGGAGCACGGGGCAACCGGGCCGTACCGGAAATGCACGGCGCTGAGGCGTGATCATCTCAATGGCGTTCCGCCAGTGCGCTGCGCGTACCAGCATCGCATGGACCGAGACCATGCTGGGCGAGTCTGCGAACGCTAGCGGTCCGGGAATCGAGTACCAACTATGCATGCTGAAGCGGAGTTCTGGCTGGGGTTGTTAGTGCTAACCGACGGCGAACGGCGAGCAGACCGGCAGCACGGCCCGGTTCGGGAACGGCTCGGATAGTCCTCTGGATTCCCGTGCAAGAGTTGGTAGTGGACGGGGCATCGGGACCGAACCTTGCCATGCAAGACAATTCATAGGAATAACTTACGGAAATGTGTACACTCGGCTTGGACCGGATCGTGCAGGTAATCGCGGCAGATGGTCTGCAGATCTTGCTGAGCGAACCCTTTCAGTTTGCCGGTTGCACAAGGAAGCGCAACAGCGGGCGGAGGGGCCGCGCCCAAAGCGGGTCGAGTCTCGGCCGAAGCGTCTAACCTTCTTCTACGTGCCAATCGGGGGCGGGCACCGCGGCTTCCTTCCGGGTGCAGCGCAGGCCGGCTTGCCGGCCTTCAACGGCGATTTCGGCGTGATCATCAGGACCGCAGCGCCTGTTGGTTCGCACCCGACTAAGCTCACCCCCTTGCTGGAACCGCTCGAGAACATCAGGCCCATGGTTGCCTTGGTCACGGGCCTGAACCACTCCTTCCAGATCGGCACCGATGTCCGTGTACAGCGTACCTCCTGCTTCTTGAGCAGCGTTACGCCGTTCACGGTCGGCACCTCAGCCTAGCCCATCCAGCGCACGCTCGATCACATCCTGGCCGACAAGATCGGCCAAGCAACACCATTCAGTACGCTGGAGTTCAGTTGAAACAGCTACCGGGACGATCAGGAGTCGATGTATTTCGACAACATCTCGTGGTACTGGACCGGGTTTGGCAACTCTCGTATCTGATCCTCAATCTGTGGCTCGCGCAGGCACCTGCACTGGGAGCCAGCCTCGGACCCTTCGCCGACAGCACGGGGCCATCGACCCAGTTGCTTCCTGAACGACGTTGCTGTCGCGCCAGGAGCGGGGCGGCGACCACGACCGCGTTACTCTACTGCACTGGATCCGTGTTGTATCGCGGCCCCGTTGGGATAGGCTTCATGACCGGCCGGGTGATGAATCGAGCGACTCTTGAGTGGTGTCAGGCCGCGCCTGGCCTACCGTGCCTCGCTGGCTTCGCGCTCCCCAAGACGTGCCCTGCAGCGCGCAGACGGACAAGGCAGAGAACACCGCGCTAAGCGGGTCCTGCCGGTCTCTTCAGACGGACAAGGAACGCCCCCGTTCAAGCTTGTGTAGGCGACGTGCAACGCTCTCCTGCCGCCGGTCCAGCCGTTGCAACCAGTCTGTACACCATGGCTCCGGTATTTGCGCCTGCCAGACTACCTGACCACGTTCGAGGCGGCACTGCTCCACAAGACAAGGCTGATGGAATTCGTCATCGCTGGAGTTGTCGAAGATTCGCAGCAAATCGAACTTCTCCACAGTTCTCCGCAAGTTGGCCAGCGAGTGTTTCCAGCGAGCCGGAATTCTCTCTGGGGCCACCGCATGTCCGGTGCGTGCAAATACCCGGTAGCGGATCCGCTCGACATTGATAGCGGGATCTGCCGTGCCGAGGTAGATGCCCTCCGCGCGGTATCCAGCCTGGACAACGCGCTCCACCAGGGTCTGTCCCGGCAAGCCGGAGTAGGTGCTTTCAGTTCCGAAGTCCAGCCGCTTGTCGATCGACTCCGCAATCTGCCCATCCACGTACACCTGTGTTCTGGAGCGCGCCTCGAGGCTGTTCCAGTCTCCGATGCCTCCTGCAATGGAGTCCTGATCGAAGTACCGGTCGGGTAGCAGATCGTAGTTTCCCCGTTTCCAGGCGCTCTTGCCCACTCCGTTGCAGCCCATCACGATCGTGAACACGGGGCGTGGATCGATCAACTCGGACATGCCCTCATTATCCGGCAGGCCCCATCACCATGGGGTGAAAGTCAGGAGCGGCGGCGACCGACACTGCCTGCAAGTGCGGGGCGGAGATCCTTGCGAGGTGGCATGATCGAGACCTGCGGATCGCAATGCGATGACAGGACCGGTGCGAATCCGATCCCACCGCCGGGTTGCGGTCCCGCTGGAGGAATGATCGGGTCCTCGACGATCCGCCTGAACGGATGCGGCACGCTGTCGTGCCGAGGCTCAACCAGCCGCGTATGCCGGGGGACGTCAAGCTGCCATTTGGATGTAGGTACGGAGTTTACCGGGTGCAGGGATCCTTGAACTTCTGCCACTCCGGTGAGGATCGCCGACTGGGTCGTGTGTGGCTGTGTGCATGGAGAAGAAGCTCTGTGAGTGACGAGGGGCCACTGGCGAATCCTTGGTTGGGCTGAGTGTGGCGAACTGCGGTTGCCGGACGTTCAGCGGCACCGGGTTTGGGCGACGATCAAACGTCCGAGCCAGCCGGCGTCGATCTCGCCGAGCTACGCAACCGGCACTGCTCACGCCATGCCATATACTGCCGGCTATTCCAGTGGCTCGCCCTCTACAACCAGGATTTCGCGATTCGGCGCCAGCCCCGTGAAGACATCCAGCGTTCCGCCAGGCCACCGCAGTTCGAGCGACTCGACAAGGTCATCGCGACCCAGTCCGAACGTCACCACGGTCTCGCTCTGCGAGCAGTAGCTCGATCCTCCCCGCACAACCTGGACTTGTGTGCCGGATGCACTGGCAAGCGTGACCTTCGCACCCAGGCCGTCCCGATTCGACCGCCCACCACGAAGACGGACCCGCAAGTAGTTGTTCGCATTGGCCCCATCGTTGCGGAGCAGTTTGGCCGGCCCGTCATTCGTGGTAATGAGGATATCCAGGTCGCCGTCCCCGTCGTAGTCTGCATAGGCGGCCCCCCGCCCCACGACAGGAACGGCGAAATCGGTGCCAACCTCCGAACTGGCAAGGTTGAACCGTCCCCGTCCGTCGTTTCGGAACAGCAGTGGGGCCTGCGCGAACTTGACCGTCGGTTGGACGATTTCAATCTCCTCGTCCAGGTGCCCGTTGACGCAGAAAATATCCGAATACCCGTCCAGGTCGTAGTCGATGAAGAAGGCCCCGAACGTCAACGAGAGGAGACTGTCCCGACCGACCTCACTCGTCGGCGCTTCATCAACGAACAGACCATTGCCCTCGTTGTGGAACAGGTTCAGCATCTCGTTCGCGAAGTTCCCGACCAGAAGATGGAAGCGTCCGCTACGGTCGTAGTCGGCCGCGTCCACGCCCATCGCACCCCGTGCCTTTCCGTCCTCCGCATAGGCGATCCCGGCCGAGACACCGTGCTCGGTGAACGTGCCGTCGCCTTCATTCCGGTACAGCTTGTTGGGCTGGGTGTCGTTCGCCTGGAAAATATCCGGGAGGCCGTCGGAATCGTAGTCGAGAACCGCAATGCCGAGGGCCTTCGCAGTCGGGTCGTCGACCCCCGCCACGGCGCTCACGTCCTCGAACGTGCCGTCCCCCCGGTTCCGGTAGAGAACGGACGGCTGCCCGGCGTACGACTCGGGAGTGCAGTAGGTCTTCTTGGACCCGTCCATCGAGCACCAGAGGTCCTTCTCGATGGACCACTGGACGTAGTTCGCCACGAAAATGTCGGAGTGACCATCCAGATCGTAGTCGAGCCAGGCAGCACTGGTGCCGAACCGTGCATTGTCGATGCCGGCCGATGCGGTGACATCCTCGAACGTGCCGTCCCCGCGGTTCCGGAACAGCCTGTCGCCATCAAGGACGGTCACGTAGAGATCGGTGAAGCCATCGTTGTCGTAGTCGGCCGTGGCCACCCCCAGACCGTACATCGCGACGGCGAGACCCGCAATCTTCGTAACATCCTCGAACCGGCCGTCCCCAAGATTGCGGTAGAGCTTCGAAGTTACCTCTCCGCCACCGGACCATGGTCTGGAATTGACCAGGAAGATGTCGGGGCGGCCGTCATTGTCGTAGTCGAAGAAGGCACAGCCGGAGCCGAGGGTTTCAGGTAGGTACTTCTTTCCCGATCGGCCGTTGTGGTGTTCGAATCGAATCCCCGCCTCGGCCGTCACGTCCGTAAACACGACCGGAACCGGTAACGAGACGCCGCGGGCCGTCCGGGCGACTTCACTGGGCGGAACGCAGGCGACCGTGGCTGCAAAGGCCGGTGCCAGGCAAAGGCTAGAGCGGAACTGAAACATGCTCGTGAATGGCTTGGCGCTCGTTGTTGTCCTCAGGGCTGGTCCGGCGGAGGTCGGCCGTCCGGGCCTGGGCCGACTCATCGGCCTTGTACCGGAGAAACAGAGCCTCCTCTCGCTCAGCCGCTTCAAGGTCACCAAGGCCGCGGAAGCATCGCATTCTCGTGTAGTGCATCTGCAAGTCCTCGGGATCAATCCTGGCAACCCGGTCCAGCACCTGGATCGCCTCCCCGTACTGCCGCTCCAGAAACAGAATGCTGGCGATCTCGTTCAGGACGACTCGATCGCGGGGATAGGTCTCGGCTGTCCGCGTCAAGTCCTCGAGGGCCGCGCTGTATTCGCCCCTGGCGCGCCGCGCAAGCGCCCTGAAATAGAGCGCCCGCGGCAGATTGGGTGAGAGTGCGAGCGCCTTGGCAATGAATGGTTCGGCATCGTTCACCCGGCCTTCCTCGACCATGGCACGGGCAACGTTCAGCCAGCCGTCGGCATGAGCGGGATCCGCTTCGGTTGCCCGCAGGAAGGCGTGCTCGGCTCCTTTGAGGTCTCCTTGCAGCAGCAGGCCGATGCCGTAGTCGTTCCAGCGCTCCCAGTCGTCTGCGGTGACAGCAGGCTTCCAGTCGACCGAACGCTCGCCGACCATCAGGTGCGCCTCCGCAGCAGCGATCTCCGTTATGGGGAGCACCGGAATCCGGCCCTTGATCGCTCCGGGAACGTCAGCGGGAATGTCCGCCGGATCGTAGGTGAACTCGCGGTCGTCAAAGCCGTCGCCGAACTCCCCGCCACCGGCCTTGCCCGCATAGGCGAACCGGGTGTAGGCGTGGGAGAACTTGCGGTGCTTCAATCTGGCCCTCAGCGTCAACCTCCCCCTGGCGTCTTCCGGAACAGTCACGCGGTAGTGAACCGTGTCGGCCGCCCCTGGAGGGATCAGCCGGGCGTACAGCAACCCTCTCATGTTGAACGCATTCCGCTTGTCGATCGGGTTGCCGTGGGAATCGACCTGCAACGCCCGGTAGAAGTGTGCCCCGGGATCGACGGGGCCAGCCCCCTCGTCCCCGACCCTGCCGCTCCAGAAGACCACGTTGCCGTCGGCATCCATGACCTGAAACTCCACCCAGACGTCAAAGGCATCCACAGTACCACTCGGAAACACATGCCCGACCTTTCGGGTCCGCACAACCACGTCGACGCGCACGGTCTCACCCGGCCGGACGACCGGTGCTGACTGATCAATGGGAGCCGCCAGAATACCGACCTCCCGCAGGATCGCGGGCCCCCGACGCCCCCCGCCCTCCTCACCAACAGCAAAACCGGTGGCGAGGGCCATCTGCCCGGATTGTCTCAGCATTTGCGGAGAAGACGATTGCTCGATGACCGGCGAGACGGCGAACACATCCAAGGTGACAATGTCGTCCCGGAGGAATCGCTGGACCTCTGCAAGCTGCTTCGCGTCGGCGTTGACGTGGGGGAGCGCGGTATTGGCAGCGGCGAAGCGATGCGACCGGATCTTGCCTCCTTCGCTACCAGGATCGCCAGAGTGCACCAACGGCATGTGACAGTCTGCACAACTCATCGGCTGATCGGGGTAGTAGAACGACCGTGCACCCTCCCCGGACACGCCGCTCGCTTGCCAGTTGTCATACGAGTTGAAGCCACGCACCCAGCGGTAGCGGTTGACCGGCACGTCCATGTGTACCTTGTGGCAGGATGAGCAGAACTGGGACCCGTCCCTTTGCATGAAGGGCTTCATGAAGGCCCGCCGGTGCGCCGCGGGAGCGGTGTTCGTGACGTAGCTGTGCGCGGCCCGCAGGAGCCGAAAGCGGCTCGACGCCAAGCCGTGCAGAGCCGGGTACTCGATGACAAAGCCGCCGTTCCCCATCGTGTCCGGCACATGCACGATCGAGTGGCACGAAACGCAAGCAAGCCCGGCGTGGGCTTCCGGACTGTCCAGCTGGCCTATCACCGGTTCGTCGAACATCCCGCTGAACAGCATGGCGTGGTCATGACAGCCGGCACACCACTTCGACGCCTGCACCCCCGCAACCTCCTGCATGTACTCAATCGACTTGCGGTAGAACTGGTTGTTGAA
Organism: Bryobacterales bacterium; assembly: GCA_965205085.1. GTDB lineage: Bacteria > Acidobacteriota > Terriglobia > Bryobacterales > UBA6623 > VXMF01. The sequence goes on from OZ242039.1 coordinate 2,261,344, forward strand.
CGACGAGAATCGGTGAGCCGACGAACTCCACTGCTCGTAGACGTCCTTGTGACACTCACCACAAGCGGAGGATTCCAGGAAGTAGTCCGACGGCACCAGACGGCCGCTGCTGGTCTGGGAGGCCGACGGGAAAAACGCACTCCCGACACCGCCGCCTTCGTATTCCATCGAGAGCGGGGCCTCGGTCGGGTTGAGAATCCGATCCACTGGATCGGGAAACCAGGCGTCTCGTACCGACGAATACGCAGGGAGCAGCAACGCCAGGACAAGGAATCCCGCGACCCACGGGCTCCTTCGACGGAATGCGATCAGCGCCGCCCCGGCAAAGCCGAAAGCGGCATGAACCGCGACGACGGCCAGGTTGTCACTGGTCGCGCCGATCAGGCAGAGCACGATCCCGAGAACAGTGCACGCTGAGAAGAGTACCAGCGCTCCCCGGTCGCGCCGAACGCTGCGAAACACCTCCCGGCCGGTTAGCCACAGGCCTCCGGCCAGGACCAGCCCCACGAGAACGTGGAGCAGCACGTTGGCGACGTACCAGAGATTCGCCGCGGGGAACGCCCACAGCCAACCTGCATTCGCCAGCAGAAACAGAAAGGCACCCGACGCCAACCGGCCTCCGCGCCCGGCCAGCATCCTCTCGGCCCCACTCCAGCCTGGCCCGGCCTCCCCCCGTGCAGGCTTCACCGGCGCGAACTCCCTGCCACGAGCGGTCGAACGAGACGCATCGCCGGCCGCGTATGGAAATGCTCCAGGTCCAGCCGGTGTTCCGGCGTCTGCGGGTAGTGTTCGTCGTCTCCGTACGGGTAAGCACTCATGGAGTGAAACGGCAACGGCATTACCGAGTCGCCAAAGGCGGTGTTGGCTTCGTTCTCCTTGGCCCAGCCGTCTACGAGCAACAGGTAGTCCCTGGCCCAGCCGGGTGGCAGGACAGGTAGATCGCCGAAAGAGAACCGCAGTTGGATCTCGTCCCCTGCGCCCATGATCACGAACCGGTCGTCCTCTTCACCGAGCAACTCCCGTACGTCCCCGAAGCGGGTGTAGAGCCCGGGTGTTGGATTCCAGTTCGACGTGGCCGAGACCTGCTGGTAGTCGAAGTGCTCCGGCTGCATCCGGTCGCGAGCGACGTAGTTGCGTGAGAACCCCCGAAAGCCCAGATCAGCGGACACGGCATCCAACTCGGTCAGCCGAACCTCAGGATCGCTGGTTCCGAGACCCACGTACGCAGCGTCCCAATATACGCTCATGTTGCTCACGATGCGAACCTGTCGGGATGCAGACAGGAACTTGCCGGAGAGGTCGACCGCGATGGTGCGCAGCGTTCCGCCGGGCAGTCCCATGTCGGAAATGACCTTGACCCACGCGCCGTGGTTATCCAGGACTTCCAGATAGGGCGGCTGGATCGCCGACGCTCTGGTCTGCGAGGCAGCGACGATGCTGCTGGCCGACGCCCAGTCAACCCATCCCTCCAAAAAGAGAACCGCATCCCGATCGGAGAACGGCGGGAACCGCAGGGTCAGCGAATGCGTCTCCGCACGACCTTGCATGTCGCGTCTGAACGTTGCGTAGCGCCGGTCACCTGCCGAAACGGCTTCGAGGACGCTCTCGGACAGGTGGTTGCCAGCCGACTCTGGAAGAACCTTGGAGCGGATTCCGTAGAGCCTGAATTCCGGGGCTGGCGGCCCCTTGGCTTTCTCGTTGCTCACGATGCGCGTATCTCCCGGATGATCGACAGCCACCAGCCGGATCTTGTCCACGTACGCAGTCTCCCGAAGCTCTTCGGTCAGGCGAACCTCAAGGAATCCGTCAACTGGGCGGAGTTGGTCGCCACGGATCGAGACGTATTCGTCATGGTCCACGGGAAAGAAGACCCCCTGGGCCAGACTGGCCCCGAGTGGAGCGACTCCGAGCACTTCGCCGATGTACTCGAACTCGGATCCGTTCCAGGTGAAGATCATGGGACACGAACCGGACAGCCTGGGAGCCTCCTTGATGACGAGTTCCCGGACGGAGTCCTCAGGCATCTCGTTCTGGATCAGACCATTCGCCCAGGTTACCCGGACCGTCTCGACGCTCTCGCCCGCCCCCAGACCGAAATGCAGCGGTACGCCGTAGTAGTTGCGCTTTGAGTAACTCAGGCCGGCTTTGACTTCCACCCGGGCGCCCGTCCCGATGGCCGGACTCTTCACCCCCTCCAGACGAATCGTAAGCCCGCGGTACGACGAATCGACTTCACCGGTCACGAACAGGACCTTCCCGTCCCCTCCCGCCACAACCAAATCCGGATGACCGTCCTTGTCGAAATCACCGGCCACCATGCGGCCCGCCGGAAGAGCCGTGCTTCCCGCCACCGACTTGAATCCGAACGATCCTTCGTTAGCGAGGAATCCGTCGGAAGAAACTGCGTCCAACCGTCCACGGAGCTGGAAGTCGGCCCAAGCCTCAATCCTCGGGAGCAACGGGCCAGCGTAGAGGGTTCCATGACGGTTCTCGACAGCGACTGTTCCCTCAGGAGCGGTGACCGCAACGTCAAGATACCCGTCATGGTCGGCGTCCAGCACGTCGATTCTCGCCGGACCGGCGGACACCCGCGCGCCCTCCACCGGAACAGCCGGACCGTAGACACCGAGCTTGCGATCCTGGTGAACGGCTACGAAGTCGTCGTACACGACCACGAAGTCGTGGCCGTTGTCCTCGAAGAGTTCGGCCGTTCCCGCAGCCCGGATGCGGCCTGGACCGAACGGGAACCGGTCACTCACATCGGCCAGCGACCCCTCGCCGTCGTTCTGGTACAGCCGCTTGTCTGCCCCGAGCGCAAACAGGTCGAAGTCGTTGTCGTGATCGTAGTCGGCGAAGAGACAGAACTCGAAATCACCCGCGGTCGAGAACACGGTCTCGAAGGATTTACCGGAACGGTTCACCACCACTTCGAGGGTATTGCCGTCCACTCGGCACAGGTCGGCCGTGCCGTCGCCGTCGAAGTCCCCGGCCCCGTAGTGGAGGGATCCTCCAAGCCCTGTCGTGAGCTCCCCGGGAGCCGGAGAGCGTCCCAGTATGACGACCGCGTCCTCGTCGGACCACACGAGCGCGTCGGATGCGCCGTCGGAATTCAGGTCCCAAGCAAGCGCTCCCCGGGGCGCACCGGAGACTTCAGCCAACGGCCTCTGCATCCATGCGAACGGGTGGGCTGGAGCGGCCGACCCGTTCGCCAATGACGGGTCGTACAACTCCGAATAGAAGCTCCAATCCACATCCTCCCCGACGGCCGCGTCCTCGGTGGCCTCCTTGAGCGCCTTGAATATCTCGAGTTCCCGGTTCGCCCGCTCCGGGTCGGTTCGGCGGAGCATTCCGAACAGTTGGAAGTGTGGGGCGGCCAACGAGGGATCCAGATCGATCGTTCGCTCGAACTTTTCGACGGCACGACGGGTGTTGCCGATCTGCTTGTACAGAGCACCGAGATTGTACTGTGTCTTGGCCTCGTCCGGAACGAGCCTTTCCATCTGCAGGAACTGATCCAGGGCCTTCTCGACCTCACCGGACTTCTTGTACTCGACACCGAGATTGAAGTACGTGTGAGGGAGACTGCGGTCTAGCTTCTGCGCCGCGACGAGCTGTGCGATGCCCTCCTCGCGGTCGCCCGCTCGCAGCAGACCGAGCCCGTAGTTGAGATGCTCGCGCGCGGATCCGGGGTTCAGATCCAGTGCTGCCTTGAGTTGCTCGACTGCCTGGCGCGAGGAGCCGGGGGTTTCGTAGAACGCCTTGCCCAAGTTGCGCGTTTCCTGCAGCAACGCCGTCGGAGTCACGGTTGCCGGATTCTGGGCCCATGCCCACCACACCGCCCCACCGGTCAGCAACACACCGGCCGAAGTGATGGCCCTCAGTCGAAACATCATGTCAAGCCTCATCTTACTGTGCAGGCAGCCGCCCCCGGGGCCAAACAGCCACCGGCGGCTTCCATCCCGCACGCCCGCAGCCAAGGGACCGTGAGGGGCCAGGCCGGGCCGGCCTTCGGATACGAACCGAAGGGGCCGGGCGGGAAGGATCAGCACACTGGCAGACACCAGCCAAGATGTCCGCCGGGCCGGGATTCTATACGAACGGGCACCAACCGCCCGAGGCCGGCCAGACTCGCGGGCGCAGGCGGTGCTGACAGATGCCGGGGCGGCGGATTGGCGGACGGGAACACTTGCAAACGGAGGCGACAGCTTGGGCGACGAGTACCAACGCGCAAGAGAGGGCGGTGAACCAGGCACCTGACCGTCGCCGATGCCCGCTGCAAACTCAAGTTCATCTACACGAAAATTCCTCAGTGACGAGTCGCTAGGTTCTTCTAGCAGACACTACTATCCTCTTGAACCTGTAGATGTTCTTGAACAACCAATGCCAGGAGTTCATTTTCTCTAGTGGCACTGCAAGGTCAAGACTCGTGATGACCTCATTCCTGCACATTCGATTCACCGCGTGATAGACGGGTGGTTCTAACCGCTGCAGTTCAAGCCTTCGCCGATTGAGCTGTTCTAGATCGGACCGGTCGGGTCCCCTCGAATTGGCGGAGAGCACAGCTTGCTCGAAATCAATCCACGCCTCGCGCAGCCTTAAATGGAGGCCCGCCAGGTCCACGACGTTGAAGCTGATGATCCACAAAGAAGTTACGGCCGCCACCACTGGCGACAGGACCAAGAGTTCTGACGGTAGGAACAGGTCTCCGAGTTCGCCAGTATCGGCAAAGTAGGTGAGGACGGCACCGGAACCAAGTATCAGGTTGACGAACTGAATGACCCTCAGCCAAGTCGACCAGAATCCGTGCCGATGCTGATGGTACCGCTGGGACCGCAGGGCATAGAAGTACAGCGATCCAATCCTATCCTGCAGATCGTCACTGCTGTCGTTCGTGCTCACCGTGTTCCTCCGGAGTCTGTCGTTCCTTTGGCGGAGTCAGTCGTTTCGGCGACAGAGTCGGTATTTTCTCACGCGGAACGGAGGGGTCTGGGCTGTCTATTTCTGTGGCTGTCACCGGATGCCTGGGAAGACCCTAGTCGTTCTTGTTCCTTGTTCGCGCCATCAGAGTTCTGCATTTTAGCACAATGGCATTGACTGGGCATGTGAAGCGTGAAGCTTGGCGCTCTCGGATCGTGGCAAAAAGCGTTCATAATAAATAGGTTGAAGATCATCAGAACCTTCTCGGAAAGGACCCCTTGTAGGTGGCGGTGCAAGTGTAAATCGGGAGTGTGCCAGAACTTTGCCACGCTGGAGAGTGTGCAGTCAAGGGGGAGGCAATGGGTCCGCAGGGCGAGTTGGGGGCGGGTAGAGTGGCTCGACGAAGCGCTGCGGCCCCGCGCAAAGCCAGCCGCGGCAGGGTGCCGAGGCCCTCGTGGTCGGGGTGGCGGGCCCCGAACGGAGTCCTCCCCGGGCCGTCTGTCGGTGTCGCTCCGTCGGGCGGTCCGAAGCGCCTAGCGGGCGGTGAGGACAGACTGAAGGGCTTCCTCGCGATGCAGGCTGAGGTGGCGCTGGCCGTCCGCGATATCGTGCCCGGAACTTAAGATCACCGCGATTGCGATGCAGTTGCACAGCGCGTTGTTCGGTGCCGCATGGCCCTTGCTCGACAGACAGGCATCCTCGGCAAGCTGCACGTCGCGGACGCGATGGTTCTGATTCTCCGCAGCCCAGTGCCCGCGATTCCAGCCCAGCAACTGCTCGGGCGTGCCGCGATCGGACGGCACCGAGGTCAGGCCGTACACCGTTTCGCGGCTGACACGGCCCGAGGCGAGGTGTTGCCGCTCGCGCCCGACGTGGAAGATCTGTCGCAGATGCGGGTAGTTCACGCGGCCGGCAGGGGGGCTCAGGACTCGGATGCTGCGCTGCTCGAGGTGCCCGTGGCCCTTGTTGGGCTCCTCCGCATAGCAGCGGGTGCCGGGCTGCTCCCAGTCGATCTGGCGGAGAGCCGCAAACGCCCTCTTCGCATTGGCCTTGACCGTCAGCAAGTAGTCAGCGCGGTGCGTGTCGACCAGTGTCCGGGCGGTATCCCGGACGGTGTGCAGGACATCGAGAGTGACCACGCGGCCGGCCAGGGACACCTCCTCGAACAGGGCTCCGGACGGGGCGGTTGGACGGTTGGGGACGCTCCCGTTGTGCAGTGATTTTCTCAAGGGCTGGGACCCCGACCACCGCCGATGTACCGGCCGACCTGATTCGGGCTCGCCCTTGCCAACTCCCGACACGGTTCAGGGCAACCTCAGTGGCTGCTCTCGGGGTCCAACTGCGTAATCCAGGTTCATAGTGCGTGTGGTTGATCCCTATCCATCCGCAATTATGTTTTGCATATTTATTACATTCTTTGTAACCTGCCCAGATGACCGGCGTCTAAACCAGAAATGTCGATTCCCACCGCCACTCTGCTCCGGGCGCTCGGTCTGGCTGTTCTCGCAGCCATACCACTGACTGCCCAACGCCTCGATGTCGAGGAGTTTCGCCTCGACAACGGAATGAAGTTCCTGCTCTTGCACAAGCCGGGGGCGGTGACCGTCTCGGCCGGCTGGGTATCGAAGTTCGGCTCGGTCAATGAGAGACCGGGGGTTACGGGCGTGGCTCATCTCTTCGAACACATGATGTTCAAGGGAACGAAGACGATCGGGACGACCGACATTGATCGCGATCTGGAGTTGATCAAGCAGATCGACGCAGTGCAGCGGCAGATCCGAACGGAGCGCGAGGTGCTGCTCACGAAGCACCGCCTTGGCCTGATCGACAACCCGGACGACCCGGCCTACCGCAGCGAGAAGCACAACACGCTGATCATGCGTTTTCGCGACCTGCTCCACGAGCAGCGCAGCGTGGCCGACAGGAACGCCTTTTCGAGGATCTACTCGTCCCTGGGTGCCATTGGAGCGAACGCAGCAACAGGCCACGACTTCACTGCCTACTTCGTCAGTGTGCCGGCTCACAAACTCGAGTTGTGGTTCTGGATGGAGTCGGACCGTCTGGCGAACCCTGTATTCCGTGAGTTCTACACCGAGCGCAACGTCGTGCTGGAAGAGCGGCGGCAGGTGATCGACTCCACGCCGACGGGTCGTCTTGACGAGCAGTTCCGTGCGATGTTCTGGCAATCCTCTCCGTACGGCTGGCCCATCATCGGCTGGCCGAGCGACATCCAGGCGATTACCCGGGAGGAAGCCCTTGAATACTATGAACGTTACTATGCTCCGGGCAATCTGGTGGCGGCACTGGTCGGCGACTTCGAGACCGAGGAGGTCCAGGCGCTGGCGCGAAGGTACTTCGGCCGCCTCAGCTCTGCCGGGGAACTGCCGGCACCGGTACGGACGCGCGAAGTCCCGCAACGGGCCGAGCAGCGGCTCAACGGCGAAGCCGAAACGCCGGCGCAGGTGCAGATTTGGTATCACGCCGTCCCAGACGGGCACGTCGACCTGCCCGCGTTGAAGGTGATGGCGGCCCTCTTCAACGGCAATACGGGACGGATTCAGAGATCGCTCGTTCTCGACAAGAGGGTGTCCGTCGGGGGATTCGCGGAGACCGACGCCCGGAAGTACGACGGAGCATTCCAGTTGGCTGCGATCACGGCACCGGGGTCGACTCTGGAGGATTTGGAGGGTGCCATGCTGGCCGAGGTGGAACGGCTGGCGCAGGAGCCTGTAGGCTTCCGGGAGATCCAGACAGTCAAGAACCAGTTGCTGTTCCAGAACTACCGGAAGCTGCTCTCCAAGAGTGATCTGCTCTTCGAACTGCTGGTGCGCGAGGCGATGGGCGACTGGCGCAACCTCAACAAGGCTCCCTTTCGTGTCATGGCGGTCACTCCGCAGGACGTCTTGCGCGTAGCGAACCGTTACTTTGACCGGACGAACCGCTCCGTGGCGGTATACCGCCCAACACAGGGAGGCGCACCGTCCACGCCTCGGCAAGGAGAGAATCGATGACACTGAACCGACGAGACGCCTTCAGGGCCATGGCGGGAGCCGCTGTGACGGCTGCCGTGCACGGGCAGCAGCCCATTCCACCCCACCCACGGGACCTGGTGTTCGACGAACCAACGATCGAGTTGCCGAACAGGGAGCGCTTCCGTCGCCCCCTCAGTAGCGGTGCCGTTGCCTACATGGTCGAGTCCCACGATATTCCGCTCGTGACCGTCGGGCTCAACTTGCTCGGAGGGGAGTACACCGTGCCCGCCGGAAGCGCAGGGCTGGCATCCCTGACGGCCAGCCAGCTCCGTGTCGGGGGCACCACGTCGCGTAGCGCACAGGATTTCAACGATGCAGTCGCCTTCCTCGCGACTGAGATGCACTCCGGAGCAACCGGCACTGCGATCGGCGCGACGATGACATGCCTAACCAGCAGCCTTGACCGGTCCCTGGATCTGTTCTTTGACAGTTTGAAGAACCCCGCGTTCGACCCGGAGCGCCTCGAAATTGATCGGTCGACAGTGATCCTGACTCTGGCACGCAGAAACGACTGGCTCGGTGGGGTCCTGGAGCGAGAGTTCAACCGCCTGATCCGGGGTTCGCACTTCAGTACGGTGCAACCGACGCAAGCGTCGATCGAGTCAATCACTCCGGAGTCAATGCGCCGGTACCACACAGCAAACTACGATCCCGGACGGATGCACTTCGCCGTCTCGGGAGACTTCGACACCGAAACGATGGTTCGACGTCTGAATGCCGAACTGGCGTCGGGCTGGCCAGGAAACGCAACTGCGCCGGCCTCGATTCCGGCACCAACACACCAGCCGGTCCCAGGAGTCTACATGATCGACAGTGCCGGCAGGGACCTGAACCAGGCCCATGTGATCCTGGGACACAGCGGTATCGAGGAGTCGCACCCGGATGCGGCCAACGTTCAGTTGATGAATGTCGCGCTGGGAGCGGGACCGTCTTCACGCATTGGCACGCGCGTACGCTCGGCCGAGGGGCTGGCCTACTCGGTCGGCTCCCGATACGATCCAGGCAGCTATTTCCAGGGGCTGTTCAGTGCGCAGTTCCAGTCAGGGAACGCGACATGCGCCCAGGCCGCAACGATCGTCGTCGAGGAGATCCGACGGATGCAGAACGAGAAGCTCTCGGTGGAGGAGCTGGAGACGGTTCGAGGCCTGATGAGCAGCGGCATCGCGGAATTCTTCGAGGACAGGCGCACGATCGCAAACCGGTTCGCTCTCGACGAGCTCGCCGGCAGGCCGGCCGATTACTGGCAACGCTTCCGGGAGGAAGCCATGGACGTCACGGCCGACGACATTCTGTCCGTCGCGCAGCGGCACCTGCGACCGGACGAGCTTGTGATTGTGGCGGTCGGTAACCAGAGCGAACTGTTGAAAGGCAACCCGGATCGACCCGAGTACTCGTTCGAGAGCTTGGCGGGCGGCGCTGGCATCCGGTCCCTTCCCTTGCCAAACCCTCTAACGATGCAATATCCCACTTAGATCGGAGAGGCTGTGGCGACCGTAGATTTCTCTTTGCCGATTGCAGTAGGAAGCGCAACGGCGGGCGGAGAGGCCTGGCCCCGAGCCTCCGCCCCAGCGGGCCGTAGACGGCCTGCGACAGCAGCCGGTCTCCGCAACGCGCCACGCGGTGCGCCCGTCAGAACTCGAGCCCTGCTAGAAACGCAGTCTCGATCCGAGGACTTGGGCAGTTACGCTGTCAGTCGATACTTGTTCCATGGGCGGTTTCGACAAACCCCGGGCAGATCTGGCAGCGCATACGGTATCGCAACTGAAGGTAGACCCGAGACACGGCCGTTTCTACCCTGGAATCGGCCAATGCCGGCCCCCCGTCCCTTGCCTAATGTCGCACCTTCTGATGCCATCGATCTCTCGCAGGCCAGCAGCCGCTGTTCCGCATCTCGTACCGGCAGCAGGATGTCTACGACCCGTATTGGCTGCGTCAGCCAGGCAGGTGTTTCGGCAGCCCCCCCGGAAAGGGGATCGCTTCGCGCACGTCAGTGACTGCCGATACAGTACAGATACTCGGCGGTGCGGATGAACAGCCGGTTGCCGGCCTCTGCGGGCGATGCCAGCGTATAGTCGTCAAGCCGATTCACCGCCAGAATCTCAAAATCATCACCCGCCCGCAGGACCGTTGTTGTGCCGTCCTCGCTGATCGCGTAGATCTTCCCGTCAGCCAGCAGCGGCGAGGCACTGTACGTACCGGGCTCGATCCGGCTGCGGTCCCACACCAGACTCCCGTCAGCCACCCTCAAACTGAGCGCTATCCCGCGATCGTCGATGATATATAGGCGTTCTCCGTCGCTGGTAGGGGTCGGAACGTCGGGACCGTAGTCGGTTGACCACAGCCTCTTCGAGTCGGTCACGTCACCCCGCCCGTCAGTCCGGAACGCGATGAAGGGGCGCCGCCTTGACGGGACCAGAACAATGTCGCCAACAACGAGAGCCGACGCGATCGTGCGGTAATTCCGGGCATCGTCGGGATTGAGGCCGCCACCCCGCCAGATCTCCTCGCCTGTCTTCAGACTGTGCCCGGTCACATAACCGGCTCCAGCCACAACAAGCAGGTACTCGCTGCCGACCCGGGCAAGCGTGGCGGTCGAGTACGAGTCGGGCGTCTCATGCTCACCGTCGGTCGGCCGGTCGACCTTCCAAAGGGTCCTGCCGGACGCCGCATCGATCGCGAGCACGTAGGACGGGTCATCCGTGAACATGCCCTGCAGGTTCTGGAGGTACAGCACATCCTCATGCAGCAGGGGCGAAGAGGCATACCCGAACTGGACCCCAAACTCCCCGTAGTCCTTCTGCAGATCACGAATCCAGACCTGTCGGCCGGAAAAGTCGAAGCACCGCAGTTCCCCGTTTCCGGTGATCACCCAGACGTGCTCTCCGTCCGTCACGGGCGAAGGGGACGCCATGTTCTGCTTGTTTCCGATGCGATTGCCCCGGCCCAGGGGCTGCTGCCAGCGGATGGCACCGGTTTCCCTGTCAACGGCGATCAGGTAGAGCCGGTCCCGGCCGGCATCACCGTCCGTATCCGGGCCCGCATTCTGCCGGTTCAGGCTGGTACCCGCCTCGGCCGAGGTGACGAAGACCGTATCATTCCAGATGATCGGCGTGGCGGCCGCCCAGCTTGGGAGCTTCGTGCGCCAAACCACGTTCTCGGTCGGGCTCCACGTGACGGGAAGACCGGCCCCGTCGCTGGTGCCATCGAGGTTCGGCCCACGCCATTGCGGCCAGTTGTCGCCAGCGTGGAGCGTAGGGATCCCGATCACGCAAATCAGCAGGAGCCGTGCCATCCCGGCCATGGTAACAGGCATCCGGCGGGACGTGCCGGCAACTCCGGGCATCACCGGGCCGGATCGGGTCCGTCCCCTCGGCGGTGGCGGGAAGCTCCGCCGCTCTGCGGGGGCTGCTAGCATTTTCCTATATGAACCCCGGCAGGGCTTTGGGCGCAGGAATGGACGCGATTCGCAAGACGGTGCCGCGCTTCCTGTCGCTTGCGCGCGAGTTGAGCCTCGAAATCGTCGGATTCGTCTTTCTGGCGTTCGCAGCCTTCTTCCTGGTCGGTCCGTTCGGCCTCATCCACGTCTATCGACAGGATCCGGAGAGTTGGACCAGGCTTGCGATCGCGGCGGGGGGGGCGATCATGTTCGCGTGGTTCGGTCTTGACTCGTTCCGCAAGGCAAGGAGAATCTCCCGCTCCCGATAGGGGGGCCAGGAAATCGTCGATGAAGCCGGTCTACAGGGGCCCGTCGCCAACTTTGCCCGGCCCGGGCGAGTACCCCTACACAAGGGGCATCCATCCGGGCATGTATCGCGACCGGCTCTGGACGATGCGCCAGTATGCGGGCTTCGGCAACGCCCGCCAGTCCAACAGACGCTACCGCCACCTCATCGAACAAGGCACGACGGGGCTGTCCGTCGCCTTCGATCTGCCAACCCAGATGGGCTACGACTCGGACCATCCGCTGTCGCTGGGCGAGGTGGGCCGGGCGGGCGTCGCGATCTCGAGCCTCACCGACATGCAGTGCCTGTTCGACGGAATTCCGTTGGACCGGGTCTCAACCTCGATGACGATCAATTCCACAGCGGCAATCGTGCTGGCGCTGTATTCCGTCGCCGCCGAGCGGTCCGGAACCGCGATGTCAGTCCTGCGGGGAACAGTGCAGAATGACATTCTCAAGGAGTACGTTGCGCGTGGCACCTACATTTACCCTCCCCAGGCCTCAATGCGGATCGTCACCGACCTGCTGGCCTGGAGCGCCCGCGAAGCTCCCCTCTGGAACGGCATCTCGATCAGCGGCTACCACATGCGAGAGGCCGGCTCGACAGCCGCCCAGGAACTGGCGTTCACGCTCGGCAATGCCATCGCCTACGTCGAGGCGGCCAAGGAAGCGGGACTGGCCGTGGACGACTTCGCTCCCCGCATGTCCTTCTTTTTCAGCTCCGACAGGAACTTCCTGGAGGAAATCGCGAAGTTCCGCGCTGCCCGGCGGATCTACGCCCGGCTCATGAAGGAGCGCTTCGGTGCCCGGAACCCGCGCTCGATGCAGCTCCGCTTCCATGCACAGACCGCCGGCTCGAGCCTGACCGCCCAGCAGCCGCTGGTCAACGTGGTCCGCACGGCGTACCAGGCGCTCGCAGCTGTCTTGGGCGGTACGCAGTCGCTGCACACGAACTCCCTGGATGAAGCAATGGCCCTGCCGAGCGAGGAGGCTGCGACGCTGGCCCTCCGTACGCAGCAGGTGATCGCACTGGAGTCGGGAGTCCGCGATGCTGTCGATCCGCTGGGAGGCTCCTACTGCATTGAGGGCCTGACCGCGGAACTCGAGGAGGAAGCCCTGGCGTACATCGAGAAGATCGACGGGATGGGGGGAATGGTGCCCGCGATCGAGCAAGGCTACGTGCAGCGGGAAATTCAGGACAGCGCGTACGCCATGCAGCGCCGGATCGAGAGTGGCGAACAGGCGATCGTGGGGGTGAACGCCTATCGCTCGGACGAACTGGCGGCCGTCCCGATCCTGCGGATCGACGAGGGACAGGAGCGCGAGCGTGTGGCAGAACTGGCGGCCTGGCGCGCAGCCCGCGACCGGGACGCCTGCGAGTCGTCCCTCGATGGCCTGCGGGAGAGGGCGCGGGGCACAGGGAACCTGCTGCCAGCGATTCGGCGGGCGGCGCAGGCGGCGGCAACGCTCGGAGAGATCTCGGACGCATTGAGGGACGTGTTCGGAACGTTTGAGGAGCGGGACCGGCAAGGTTCGGGCCCCGTCCATCGCAACCCCGTGCGTGCGACGGGTTTCGGACCGGAGGGCGATGCAGGGCTAAGGCAACCATGAGGACGCCCCCGCAAGCTCGGGTCCGTTCGCCCGGGAACCGCCCGGTCACGGACCGCTAGACGCGGTGAAAGGCCTTGAGGATGTCGCGAGTGCCGTATTGCAGGGCAACCGGCCTCCCGTGGGGACAGGACATCGGACAATCGGACCGCGCCAGTTCCTCCAGCAGCCAGCGCATCTTCTCTTCCGACAGCCGCATGTTGATCTTGATGGCGGCGTGGCATGCGATGGTCGCCGCCATGCGCTTGCGGAGGTGCCCCAGGCCGGGTCGCGCACCGTTCTGGTTCGGGGGATCGAGCAGGTCGTGGATCAGCGACTCGACTTGCAGTGCCGGAAGCTCCGACGGAACCGCCTTGACCGCAACCGTCCGGCCACCGAAGGGTTCAATCTCAAACCCGTTCGCATGGAATTCGTCGGCCAGTTCCTCGTAGGCCACCATCCGGTCGGGAGTCAGCGTCAGCACGACCGGCGAGAGCAGGCCCTGCATCTCGCGTCGACTCTGCAACCGCTCTGCGAGAACCTTCTCGAACAGGATGCGTTCGTGCGCAACGTGCTGGTCGATGATCCAGATCCCGTCCTCCCCGGCAGCGACGATGAAGCTGTTGTGGAGTTGTCCCAGCAGGTCCAGACGGCCCAGGGATCCCAGACTGGAGGGAGCGCGGTCCACCAGCGGCTCTCGGCTGTGGCCCAGATCATGGCGAGCAACGGAACTCGGAAGCGATTCGGGATGCGACGAGAGGGACGCAGGAAGGTCGATGGCCGACCACGGCCGCGAGCGCACCGGACCGGCAGCGGGAAAAGGCAACTGCGGTGACGCAGGGGAAACCGCCCCCGCCGGAGCCGGAGCGGCGGCGCCGGGACCGACAATCGAATGGACAACGGACCCGTAGCCGCGCTGATCAATCTGCCGCGGCTGGGGCAGGGGCGAGGCAGGCTTGGCAACCACGAGCCGCGCACGGATCGTGTCACGGATGAACTCGAAGACACGCGAGGGGTTGCGGAAGCGGATTTCCGTCTTGGCGGGGTGGACGTTGACGTCGACTTCGCCGGGCGGAATGTCAAGGAACAGCAGAGCGAACGGGTAGACGCCATGCGGCATCAGGTTCTCGTAGGCGGCGCCAACCGCCTTCTGGATCAAGCCGTCTCTCACCATCCGCCGGTTCACGAAGATGTGGTAGGAATTGCGGTTTGTCCGCTGGGCCTGGGGTTCCGAGACAAAGCCTGTCAGGCCCAGCCCCTCCCCGCCCTCTTCGCCACCTGACCCCGAAGCGGGCTCCAACTCGACCAGGCGCTCCAGCAGTTCCCCGCCAAACACCTGATAGACGCGCTCGCGCAGCGTCGCGACGGGGGTCACGTTCAGCAGCGTGCCATGCTCGTTTCTCATTTGAAACGCCTTGTCGAGGTGAGCGAGGCTGTAGTGCGTGACGGTTCGCAGGGCGTGAGCCAGCTCCGTCTTCTCGGTCCGCAGGAACTTTCGGCGGGCCGGTACGTTGAAGAACAGGTTCCTTACCGCCAGGGTGGTGCCGCAAGCGAGGGCGGCGTCTCGAACATCCCGGATGCGGCCGCCATCGATCTCAACACCGGTTCCCGACTTCTCGTCGGCCGACCGGGTCTCGAGCAGCAGTCTGGAGACGCTTGCAATCGACGGCAGCGCCTCGCCCCGAAAGCCGAGGGTAGCAATTGCGAGCAGGTCATCGGCGGTGCGCAGCTTGCTGGTGGCGTGACGCTCGAAGGCCAGCATCGCGTCGTCCCTGTTCATGCCGGAGCCGTTGTCGTTTACCTTGACGAGGCTCCGGCCTCCGGCTTTGAGTTCAACCCTCAGTTGGCTGGCGCCCGCATCCAGCGAGTTCTCGATCAATTCCTTGCAAACCGAGGCTGGCCGCTCCACAACCTCGCCCGCCGCGATCTGATTCGCAACCCGGTCGGACAGTATTCGGATCCGTCCCATCGGCCCTTCTTCAGACTAGCGCGGTTGGCAGCTGCTCACCGCCAGCCGTGGGTCCTATACTCGTTCAGCATGGACTGGCCGGAGCCTTCCTTGGTCGCAAGGCGGACTCTGGCTCGAACCGGACCGGGAGCGGAAACAATGAGACCGGGGGTGCCTGCCAGCGTTCGTGCGCTGGCGTTCGACGTGTTCGGCACGGTCGTCGACTGGCGCTCGAGCGTGATCCGGGAAGGGCAGGCACTGGGCCGCACAAGGGATCTGCAGGTCGACTGGGCCGCCTTTGCGGACGCTTGGCGGGACGGTTACGGTCCGGCCATGAACCGCGTGCGACGGGGTGAGATCCCGTGGAAGACCATCGACGACCTGCACCGGATGATTCTTGATGACCTCCTCGACCACTTCGGGATCCCCGGTCTCAGCGAACGGGAGAGGGACGACTTCAACCGTGTCTGGCACCGGCTCGAGCCATGGCCCGACTCGGTTCCGGGCCTGACGAGGCTGAAGCGAAGGTTCATCGTCGCCTCGCTGTCGAACGGGAACGTGGCGCTGCTTGTGAACATGGCCAGAAACGCCGGCCTGCCCTGGGATGCCGTGCTGTCCGCTGAACTGGCCGGACACTACAAGCCCGACCGTGAAGTCTATCTGAAGGCCGCCAGCCTGCTCGGCCTGCCTCCTGGCAGGGTGATGATGGTGGCGGCGCACAAGGGTGACCTTCGTGGGGCTGCCCGGGCGGGACTGCGGACAGCCTTCGTGCCGCGTCCGCAGGAGCGGCCGAACCGCCCGATCGACCTCTCGCACGACGAGTCGTTTGACATCCATGCGAGAGATTGTCTGGACCTGGCGGAACAACTCGGCGCATAGGAGTCGGCATTGGAAGGTCAGGCCCTGCGCCCGGGTAACCTGGACGTCGGTTTGCCGACCATGACGGACAGGGACTCCGGATGTTCGAGGCAACCTTGGCTGGAAACTCTTCGGGCAGACGAGGGTGGAGCTTCGTCGGTTCGGTCGCTCTGCAGTTGGCCTGCCTGGGGGTCGTCCTCCTGATACCCCTGCTCGACACCTACGAGATCGAACCATCCCCTTGGGGCGGCGCGACGTTCCGTCTGGCCGCGCCCCCGCCACCGGCACCGCCGCCACCGGCAGTTCGCCCCACACCACAGCGCGAGGTGCAACGCTACGAGGCGAGCTTCCGCGCCCCCTCGGTCGTCCCGGACCGGATCGCGTACCTGGAGGACACCGGAGCGCCGCATTCGCCGATCGCGGCCATGCCGCCGTCCCCGGGTGTGCCCGGTGGCTCCGGACCGCCTGGCATTCCCGGAGCACTCGGCTTTTTCCCAACCAACGGGAAGGCACCCCCTCCGCCGCAGCCGGTCCGCGTCGGCGGAAACATCCAGAACGCCCGCCTCACACACCGGGTACTGCCTTCGTATCCGAGGGAGGCCGTGGAGCAGTTCGTCAGCGGGACCGTCCAGTTGCGAGCGATCATCGCAGTGGACGGCCGTGTCCGCGATCTCGAACTGGTTTCAGGCCACCCGATGCTGGCAGCGGCGGCGATCGAGGCGGTCGCCGAATGGCGCTACAGGCCGACCAGGCTGAACGGCCAGGACGTCGAGGTCATCACCCTGATCGACGTCAACTTCAACCTCACCCCGCCCGAGGACCCGCAACAGCGCAAGCGAGCCGCCCGGAAAGCGCAGCGCAGACGCTGAAGGCTGGAACGGGAGGCGTGACCCTGCCCACGGTCACGCCAGGATCTCGCGGATCAGGTTGCCGTGCACGTCAGTCAACCGCATGTCGCGGCCGTTGTGGTGGTAGGTGAGACGCTCGTGGTTGAGACCCATCAGGTGCAGGATGGTGGCATGCAGATCGTACACGGATTTGCGGTTCTCGACAGCCTTGTAGCCGAAATGGTCCGTCGCGCCGACCACCGTACCGCCCTTCACGCCGCCTCCGGCCAGCCACACGGTGAATCCGTACGGATTGTGGTCCCGGCCGTCCAGCCGCTGGCTGATCGGCATCCGCCCAAACTCCCCGTGCCAGACGACCAGCGTCTCATCGAACAGGCCACGCTGTTTCAGGTCGGTGATCAGGCCTGCAACCGGCCCGTCCGTCTCGCCGGCGTGCATGGTGTGGAACCTCTGCAGGGACCAGTGCTGGTCCCAGGTCGGCTCGTGGTTGCCTCCACCCGAGTACAGTTGCACCACCCGTACGCCACGCTCGATCAGGCGGCGCGCCATCAGCGCCTGCCGGCCGAAGAAGCGGGTCCGCTCGGAGTCCAGACCGTACAGCCTGCGGGTCGGCTCGGTCTCCCTGGATATGTCAATCGCCTCAGTCGCGTGAACCTGCATGTTGAACGCAAGTTCGTAGGACTGGATGCGCGCGGACAACTCGGTGTCCTCCGGATTGAGCTCCAGATGCTCCCGGTTCAGGTCGGCCAGCAGGTCGAGCCATTTCCGCTGCCGCTCCCGGCCGATTTCCCTGGGCGGCCTCAGATCCACGATCGGATCGCCTGTCGAGCGGAACTGGGTGCCCTGAAAGGCCGCCGGCATGAACCCGGCACCCCAGTTCGGCTGGCCGTTGATCGGGCCTCCACGATGGTCGGTGAAAACGACGTACCCGGGCAGGTTGCGGTTTTCCGACCCCAGACCGTAGGTCAGCCAGCTTCCGACGCTGGGATGACCCGCGAGCACCGTTCCGGTGTTCATCTGGTACAGGGCCGGACCGTGATCGTTCGACGCCGTGTACATCGACCGGACCACCGCCATGTCGTCGACGTGCGCAGCCACGTTCGGGAAAAGGTCGGACACCTCGATGCCGCTCTGGCCGTACCTGCGGAACTTCCATGGCGACGGCATCAGGCCGCCCGGGTTGCCCTGGGAAACGACGACTTCGCCGACCCCCGTCATGGCCTCGCCGGCGTGCCGTTCCAGCTCCGGCTTCGGGTCGAACGTGTCGATGTGGCTCGGGCCGCCGTAGCAGAAGATCGAGATGACATTCTTCGCCTTCGGCGCGAAATGGGGTGCGGGCCCGCTGTCCGCAAGGGAAGCTCCGAGGGCCCGATCAGCCGCCAGCGTGGCGGCCAACCCGACGTTCGCCAACCCACCTCCGAGAACTCTCATCAGGTGTCGACGGTTCATGGCAACGGTAGGCGTCATGGCGTGAGAAATCCGACTTTCCAGTCCAAGACTACCGCAGGACCGCGGCATTTCCAAACTCGAACTCGGTCAGGGAGCGCGATTTCATCTCGATGCTGTAGCCAGGGGCAGCAGGGGACATGTAATGGCCGCTCCGCATCCGGACTGGCGCAACAAAGTGCTCGTGCAGATGGTCCACGTACTCCAGCACGCGGCCGTCGAGGGAGCCGGAGACGCAGATGTAGTCGATCAGCGCCAGGTGCTGCACATACTCGCAAAGGCCGACCCCGCCGGCATGGGGGCAGACCGGCTTGCCGAACTTCTCGGCCAGCAGGAGGACGGCCAGCACTTCATTGACTCCCCCGAGTCTTGTCGCGTCGATCTGCACGTAGTCGATCGCATCGGCCTGCAGGAACTGCTTGAACAGGATCCGGTTCTGGCACATCTCGCCGGTCGCCACGGCAATGCCGTGGGGCTGCAGGGCCGTCCGAATCGCCTTGTGGCCGAGCACGTCGTCCGGACTGGTCGGCTCCTCGATCCAGAGCGGCCGGTACGGTGCGAGATCCTGCATCCAGTCGATGGCCTCACCGACGTCCCAGACCTGGTTGGCGTCCGTCATCAGGACGCCGTCCCGCCCGACCGCCTCGCGAATGATCGCCGAGCGTCGCATGTCGTCCGCGCGGTCCCGTCCGACCTTGATCTTGAACCGGGTCCATCCCCGCGCGAGACCCTCCCGGCACAGGGCCCGAATCCTGTCATCCGAATAGCCCAGCCAGCCGGCCGACGTCGTGTACGCCGGATAGCCTTCGCGTTCCATCCGCTCCATCCGGGCCCTCCTCCCGTCCGCCTTCCGCTCGAGGATTTCGACTGCCTCCCGCTTCGTGAGCGCATCCGTGAGATAGCGAAAGTCGATGAGCCGGACGAACTCGTCCGGCGACATGTCGGCAACGAGTCGCCAGACCGGCTTGCCCTCGCTGCGCGCCCAAAGATCCCAGACGGCATTGACGATGGCGGCGGTCGCCAGGTGCACGGCCCCCTTTTCCGGGCCAATCCAGCGGAGTTGCGAATCCCCGGTCACCCGGCGCCAGAAGGAACCCATGTCCGACGTACATTCCTCCAGCGTCCTCCCGCAGACGAGAGGAGCCATGGCCCGGGCGGCTGCGACGACGATTTCCGTTCCGCGCCCGAGAGTGAAGGCCAGGCCATGCCCGCACAGGCCCGCATCGGTTTCCATAACGACATAAGCGGCGGAGTAGTCCGGATCCGGATTCATCGCGTCGGATCCGGACAGATCCCGGGAAGTCGGGAAGCGAATGTCGCGCACATCAAGCCGGGTGATTCTCATGGGCTGCAAGGGACAAGTGGCTATCGGACGATCTCGAGGTCTTCCCGTTCGGCGTGAGTCTGTCCGGCATCCGGCAACCAGCTGTTGGCGTGGTCGAACCGGCCGCCCCGCACGGAAAGGACGACGAACGAGTACCAGGGGCAGGAGTTCTTCAGGTCGGTCTCGGAGAAATAGGCGTCCGCGTCAGGGTGCGAGTGATAGATTCCGATCAGGTCCAGGCCCAACCTGCGGGCGGCGGCATCGGCCGTCAGCAAGCTTTGGGTGGTTAGTCTGTAGAACGCGCGCTGCGAACCTTCTGCAGAGTTCGGCAACCGCATCACCTCCTCGACCGACTTGACCTCCGCCTCGACCCGGCCGAGCATGGCGCCGACACACTCGTCCGGATAGGCGGCCTCGGCATGGGCCTGCATGTCGGCGAACGGTTTCCCTGCAATCTTCAGCATCGGCTCCTCACTCATCCCTCATCCCAGAAGCGTTCGCCAAGGTACTTCTCGGCACCGTCGCAAAGAATCGTCACGACGACACCTTCCTCCAGATCCCTTGCCAGGCGCAAGGCGGCGAACACGTTCGCTCCCGAGGATATACCCACCATCAATCCCTCCTTCCGGGCCAGTCGACGCACGGTGTCGTAGGCATCTTCGGTGTCCACACCGACGTTGGCGTCGGCCAGAAGGGGGTCGTAGATTTCCGGCCGCATGGCGGTCTCCATGTGTTTCAGCCCCTCAAGCCCGTGGAAGCCGGTGGAGGGTTGCATCGAGATGATGCGAACGCCCCGGTTCTGCTCCCGAAGGTACCGGCCCGTGCCGGCCAGGGTGCCGCTCGTGCCCAATCCGGTGATGAAGTGGGTGATCGCACCATCGGTCTGGCACCAGATTTCCGGGCCGGTCGTCCGGTAGTGCGCCTGCCAGTTGGCCGGGTTCCCGTACTGGTCCGGGTAGAAGTAGCGGGCTGGATGCGCCTGATATTCCGCCCGGCAAGCCAGGATCGCCCCGTCCGTCTGCAGCGCCGGATCCGTCAGGACCAGTTCGGCACCGTAGGCCTGAAGGATCCTCTTTCGCTCCGGGGAGGCGTTCTGGGGCAGGTAGAGCTTGACCGGGTACCCGCAGGCTGCACCAAGCATTGCGTAGGCGATTCCGGTGTTGCCGCTCGTGGCGTCAATGATGGTCTGGCCAGGCCGCAGATGGCCTTCCTCAATGCCCACGCGGATCATGTTGGCGGCAGGGCGGTCCTTGACGGAGCCACCAGGATTGAAGTATTCCGCCTTACCGTAGACCTGCACCCGGCTGTTCGGGTCCGCGATGCGCTCCAAACGGATCAGGGGCGTATTCCCGATCAGGTCGAAGACTCGTGCGCAACCCGGTGCGCAGAGGCTGCCTGTGTCGGTCGCCGGCATAGGATAAGGCAGACGGTGCGGCCCGCCATGGCGGAAGCCACCCTTCACCATTCTAGGATTCGGCCGGGCCCGAAAGAAAGCCGCTGCGGAATCGTGATAGAGTGCGGTTGGCAGCCAAGCCAGTTCGCAGTCAGGGAGGCACTCAATATGTCGAAGGAGTTCTCGCGACGAGACGCCGTTCGCTGGGCCGGCGGAGCCGCGATGGCAACCACATTCCTGCCGCTGACCGGCGAGTTTGCGGCCTGGACCCATCCGGCAGAGAAGCCGTTGGCTACGCGCCTCCTGGGGCGCACGGGTCGGGAGGTAACCACGTTCGGTCTGGCCGGGGGCAACAAGGTCCAGTGGAACTTGCCGGGCGATGAGGCGGTGGAGATCGTGGTTAAGGCGATACGTGCCGGGATCACGTACATCGAGACCGCGAACAATTACTTCGTGAGCCAGGAAAACATGGGCAAGGCATTCGGGATCCTGAACCTGAAGGCGGGGCAGCCCGGCTACGACCACGGTCTGCGCGCGCGACTGTTCATCGCAACCAAGACGGCTCTGCGGCACGCGATCGTGAGGGACGGATCGAAGCCCATGGGCCGGTCCGCAGGCGGGGGCCGACTGGTGCTGGAGGACATCAAACGGTCCCTGACCCAGTTCTTCGGCGACGGCAACGGGCATATCCCCGAGGAAGCGTACCTGGATCTGATGCAGGTTCACCACATCGGCAGCAAGGCCGACGTCGATGCCGTCTACGAGGGCCTCGACAATCCCGAGGACAGGTCGCTGCCGCGCGTGGGAGCGCTGGCCTGCCTGCTGGATTACCGTGACGGAACCAACCGCACTGGACTCAACCCGAAGCACCGCAAATGGATCCGCCATATCGGCATCACGGGCCACGAAAGTCCGGCTGCGCACATGTACGCGATCCAGCGAGACACCCGGAATATCCTCGACACCCTGCTGGTTGCGGTCAACCCGAACGACCCGCGCTATTTCTGCCACCAGACCAACTCGATTCCGGTCGCTGACGCCAAGGGCATGGGCATCATCGGCATGAAAGTGTTCGCCGACGGCGTCATGTACGGACTCAAGCAGGAGTACGCGCATCGTCCGGGGCAAAGCGTACCCACGGTCGGCCAACCCGACAAGCTCCCCTTCGAGGACTTCGTCCGCTACACGCTCAACCCGGCGGGCATGTCGACGATCATCACCGGCATCGGCCTGACAGACGGGGACAACGATCCCGAGCGCGACCAACTGGTAGCCAACCTGGCTGCAGCCCAGGTTGCCAGCCCCCTTTCCAGCCGGGAAAAGAAGGATATCGAGCAGACGGTGGCCGACCTGCACGGCACCCGCACCAACTTCTTCCAGAGACCATCGGCTGGCTTCCAGCCGGCCCAGGAGTTCCGTGCGGAGCGCAACGCGGACGGCAGCGTACAACTGGAATGGCACTCGGCGTTCGCCGCGGGAGACCCGATCGTCCGTTATGAGGTATTCCGGCGGCACGAACGGATCGGGGTGCTCCCGTTCCGGCCCCAGACATCGCTGAAACCGTTCCTCTTCGCGGACAGGTCGGCACCGAATGGCCACAGTGGGGGCCTCTACTACCGGATACGAGCGGTCGACGCGGCCGGGCGACACGCCGACACCCTCAACAAGAAATGCTAGTGGTCGGCTGCGAGTCCAGTGCAGCCTTTCTGGATTCCGGTCCTGATGGACCACGGCCAAGTCTCGGACAGGCGTGGCCGTCTAGCCGGATGCGCAAGGCTGGCGCAACGCCACGGGGGAGGCTTTCCGGGAAGCGGATTCGGTGCGGCAGAGGACACCAGTAGCTGTCGTCATGAGTGGCGTCGCTCTTCACCTCATGCATGTTGGACAAGGCCTGGGGGCGGATGATTCTCCATCTCCATACACCACGCATACGATCTCTATTCGAATCACCGCACATCAGGCGGAGATCGCCACAGGGGGCTGAGATGGCGGACGAACGGCCGGCCTCCGTCGTGCGAGGCCTTGGCGGGCTTCGGCGCGGTCGCGCCGGCCGGAGCGGTTGGACGAATGAGCGTCGGGCTACCTGGGTTCAAGCCCGGTTCAGTCGACAACCGGGCGTTTCCTCGAGATCTGGATCACTGCTGACTCTGCACCCTCAAGCACCTCCGGCGGCGATCTCTCCCCGGTGGGGGCCCAACCTACCGTGAGCATGGCGAGCGCCCAATCGCGGATCGCAGCTCCAGCAACTGGGCCAGCGTGACGCAATCGGTTAGAATTCGAACAGCGAATGGGTCAGAAACAGACCATGGAGCAGGAACAATCCATCCCTGTCGCTGGGGTCGCTGGGCCAGGCGTGTCGTCGGACAAGCTTCCGATCTACGAGGCGTTGCGAAGGGGAGGGGCAGACGAGCCCTTGGCATATGCTGCTACACAGAGGATTGGTGATCTGGCAGGGCTCAATGTCGTAACGATTCTGGATGCCCGGATCGAGGCGCAGGGTGTCGAGTTGGGAGCCCGGATCGAGGCGCAGGGTGCCGAGTTGAGGGCCGAGATCAAGGCGCAGGACGCCAAGTTGAGTGGACGTATCGAGGCGCAAGGTGCCGAGTTGAGGGCCGAGATCAAGGCGCAGGGTGCCGAGTTGGGGGCCCGGATCGACGCTTTGGCCGCTGAGATCGAAAGTCAACGAGCTGTGCTGGCCGCACACACTACCTCACTACGCTGGGTGCTGGGCATTCTGCTTTCGGTGTTTGCAGCGCTCATAGTTCTGTTGGCGCAAGCCCTGCGCGAGCCGTCGTCAGCGCGCGCGGGCGGGACCGAGCCCCAGACCGTGGAAGTACCCGCTGGCAACAACGCGCCGGTGGCAGAGGACTTGGTTACAGAAAAGACTCAATCGGTCGACCCATAAACGCGCGCGAGGCGGCACACCCCTACCATGATGGGCAGGTCGCCTGGACGTAGTTCAGCCACCCACCAACCACTCGTCTTGGTGAATCTCTACAGTTCGCCACCAGCCGTTCCATCCATAGTGCATCCGTGCCGGCCCGATCATTGGTACGGGAGCTTCGCCCAAGCACATCGAGCGGCACGGGATCAGTTCAACTCAGCGGCCCCAGATCCACTTTTTGCTGCGGACTCCAGCGCAATGGCGGTCCGTCCGCCCACGGCCACCGGCAGGCCCAGCAACTCACCGGACAGCACCTTCGCAAGGCTACCATCAGTCCGGGGAAACTCCATCCCGTCGACTGGAACCGCATCTGCCAGGTACTCAGTCTGCTCGGGAGTCCGGAGCAGTGCGGGCCGGTCGCGGTCAGCCGATCGTGACCCTACCAACGGATTCACCATCACCGCAGCCAAGGCGGCTCCCTTGTAGTTCGTTCGGTCTTGGTGCATCCAAGCCCCAATGCTCCGTTGCGGTGAGATTCTCGGGTAAGCAGACTGGCGTCTCCGCAGGGCCTGGTCTACCGTCATATTCGCTGCATTTCGTCTGCTCGCACCGGATATCCCTGTTTCTGAAGCACACCTCACCTGCACCGATGCGGTGAAGGATGCACTACGTCGGTCTATCTGTCGCACCGAGCAACGTGGTACGCTTGCGACTATGCCAGTACTCATGGGAAGGCGCTCCGTGTTCCGGTCCGCAGTGGCGTTCACCGCCGCTTCGTATGCACGGATCCTCGGCGCCAACGAGAGGGTGAACGTTGGTCTGATCGGCTGTGGGGGTAGAGGACGGAGTGTGCTCGGTTCGTTTGTCCAAAATCCGAACGTGAACGCCACCGCGCTATGCGACGTATTCAGCGCACGCATCGACCAGGCCTCCCAGGTCGCGCCGAACGCCAAGGGCTACAAGGACCACGAACGGCTGCTCGAAGCGGAGGACGTAGACGCCGTTCTCATCGCCACGCCGGACCACTGGCACGCCGGAACCTGCATCGACGCCGCCAACGCCGGCAAGGACATCTACTGCGAGAAACCCCTCACACTCAAGATCGAGGAAGGGCCGGCGATCGTCAAGGCCGTTCGCCTCAACGGGCGGGTGTGTCAGGTCGGCATGCAACAGCGCTCCGCCAAGCACTATCTCCTGGCGAAGGAAAAGTTCTTCGACAGCGGTTCGATCGGAAAGGTTACGTTGGCCCGGACATGGTGGCACGGCAACGGTGCCCACCTGCGCCCGTTTCCCCCGGAATACGCGACGCAGCCGTCCAACCTCGATTGGGGCCGGTTCCTCGGACCGGTCAAGTGGCGCGAGTACGACCCGAAGCAGTACTTCAACTTCCGCGCATACCTTGAGTTTGGTGGCGGGCAGATTACCGATCTGTTTACACACTGGATCGACGCCGTGCATATGTTCATGGGGCAGGACAACCCGGTTGCCGCCGTCGCTTCCGGCGGCATCTACCATTACAAGGACGGCCGGACCGCACCCGACACCATCACCTGCCTGCTGGATTACCCGGACGAATGGACTGCCACCTTCGAGGGCACCTTGGCTCCGGGGCTGACGGGTGCCGGCGTGGAGGTGGTCGGAACCGAGGGGCGCCTCTGGATCACCCGCCAGCGGTATGAGTGGTACCGGACCGGTGAGGACCAGCCAGCCGAGACCCAGCCGTTCATCGGCAACATGACCCAAGACCATGTCAACAACTTCATCGACTGCGTGAAGAGCCGCGAGAAGCCGAATGGGGATGTCTGGATCGGACACCGGTCAGCGCAGGCATCTCATCTCGGCAACCTCGCGTACCTCCAGGGGCGCAGACTAAAGTTCGATCCCGACCGGGAAGAGATCCTCCCGCTCTGACGGAGGCGCTTCGGCCCTAGCGGAGCAGACCCTCCAGGAACGGCACCGCAAACACCTTTTCGTGCTGGATGGGGCCGTGGCCGAAATAGCCGTCCTCGCCGAACAGTTCGCCATGGTCGGCTGTGATCGTGATGTAGGTGTCGGCAGGAACGCTGTCGAAGAGTTCCTCGACGATCCTGTCCAAGTAGCTGACCGCCTTTACCTGACGGTCGCGTAGCAGATCGAGCTTGGTCTGGTCGAAGAACTCCTGCCGGTCGTCCAGCAGCTTGCCGCCGACGATGTGGTCGTCGAGATGCTTGAAGACACCGTGGACCCCGCTGATCCGCGGCCATTCCTCAGGCGGTTCGTTCGGCAGGGCGTACGGGTAGTGGGTCTCCCCGACGTTGAGGATGTAGAAGGAGGGTCGGTCTGGAGGGAAACGCATCTCACGAATCATCGCCCGCATGTCGTTGTGGCGGGGCATGAGACGAAACGTATCAAAGCTCCGGTTGAGAATGGTCTTGGGGTTTAGCACGGGCAGCGACACCATCGCGTGCGTCCGGTAGTTGAACTGCTGTTTCAGGAACGTCGGAAAGTAGAGATGGGGGACCAAGGCCTTGAACGCCACATCTTCGACCCCGAGTCTCTCGTTGAACTTGAAGAAGTCTTTCTTGTAGTACTCCGACGCATAGACCTGCGTCGGGCTTTGATGCGGGAGGAGCCCCATGAGCAGGTTGTAGTGGGATGGCGCTGTCCAAGAAGCGTACGACCACCGCGACTCGACCTCCCCCAGCTTCTGCATGGTTCGGGGGTTCGCCTCGACGAAGGTGTCGTATCGGCAACTGTCGAGAATTACGAGAACGTAGTTGTTCGGGCGCAAGTCCGATTGTAGGTCCACTTGCCCATGAGCCTCGGCTCGGAATGCACGAGACAGGATGTGGGCTCCGGGCTCGAAGCAGTTTCAGATCGCTGCCGGGCTCGACCTCGCGAGCTTCCACGAAGACGGTGCGACAATGCGTCTGGTGGTTTCCTGCAAGCACCTTGACCCGGCCGGTGCCGCACGACGGCAGAAACCAGGATCCACTGCCTGCGGCTTGGGACGGGCGGTGGGATGATACCGGGTCCAGGATCGTGCAGAACGGCCGCCACCTTTTCGTGGCTTCGGCGACCGTGCGCTGCGGGGGCTTCCATTTGGCAGAAGCCCTCTCGACGTTCGCGTTTCCGGGGTGAGGAGAGCGGACTCGCATCATGACCAACCATCACCCGGCGGCGACTGCCGAAGAGGTGCTGCGGAGCATCCACCAGTCCTTCATGACGTCGCCGTTCAACCGGCTGGTAGGCGTCCAGTTCGGTGCCTACCACGATGACGGAGTGACCCTGACCCTGCCGCTCGCGCCCACGCATCGCAATGGAGCGGGGGTGGTTCACGGAGGAGTCATCCTGACGCTGGCGGACGCCGCGCTGGGATTCGGGATCGCAAGAGCGACGGGCGGGCGCTGCACGACGGCAGAAATCAAGATCAACTACCTGCGGCCCGCCACCGACGGTGTGCTGTCGGCAAGGTCCAGGATCATTCGCCGGGGACGGACACTGGTCGTGGCCCGTGCCGAGGTTCATTGCGGCGACAAACAGGTCGCCGAGGTGCTCTCCACGTTCGCCGTGCTGGCCTAGCAACTCGACCCTCTTGGATCCGGCAGGAGCGCGTCGAGCCGGACGATACAAAATCCGGTCAGTCACCCTATAATGTGGGCCTGATGGCCAGTTGTTTCCCTGTGGCCGCTTCGCTGGCGATACTGGCGGCGCTTCCGCCCGCACGAGCGGCGGTCGACTATGTCCGCGACATCGAACCGATCCTTCACAAACGCTGCTATCTTTGCCACGGGGGGGAACAGCAGATGGCCGGCTTGCGTCTGGACAACCGCGATTCCGCCCTCGAGGGCGGTGCAACCGGACCGGTGATCGTACCGGGCAACCCCAAGGCCAGCAAGCTGCTTGAACGGGTCACGAGCAATCGGGAAGGATTTCGCATGCCACCGGGCACCGAGAGGCTCAGCGTGGCGGAGACCAACACATTGCAGGAGTGGATCGAGTCGGGAGCAGTCTGGCCCGATTCGCACTCCGGCCCGGAGGCGCGTGCGGCAACCCGGCAGGATGCCATCGGGTCGCACTGGGCCTTCCAGCCGGTTCGTCGACCCGAGCCACCTGCAGTCAAGTGGGTTGACTGGGTCAGCAACCCCATCGACCGGTTCGTACTGGCCAAGCTGGAATCCGAGAGACTGCCCCCCTCCCCCGAGGCTCCCCCCCACACTTTGCTCCGCCGGGTCTTTTTCGACTTGGTGGGACTGCCCCCGTCGACGGCAGGCTTCGACGGCCTTCCGTCGATCGAGGGCGAGGAAGGCTACGAACTCCTGGTGGACGAGCTGATCAGGTCGACTCACTTCGGCGAGCGCTGGGCGCTTCCCTGGCTCGATCTGGCGCGCTACGCAGACAGCGCGGGATACGAACGCGACCCTGTGCGGCCTAACGCCTGGCGCTGGCGTCACTGGGTGATCGATGCGATCAACCGCGACATGCCCTTCAACCGGTTCACGGTGGAGCAGATCGCCGGCGACCTGCTCCCCGGAGCCACAGTGGAGCAGCGCGTGGCAACCGGTTTCCTGCGCAACGGAATCAAGAACCGGGAAGCGGGCACAAAAAACGCCCAGAAGCGGTTCGAGGAAACGGTGGACCGGCTCAACACCGTCGCCAACACCTGGCTCGGGCTGACGGTGGGCTGCGCCCAGTGCCACGACCACAAATACGACCCCATCTCCCAGCGGGAGTTCTACGCGCTGTTCGCATTCTTCCACAACGCCGTGGAGCGCGACATCGAGGCCCCACTGGCCGGGGAACTCGGTCCGTACCTGCGAACCGTTCCGGCCTACAGGGCCAGCCTGCAGAAGATTCGGGAGCAACACGGAATTCCGGCCCTCCAGTCCGAATGGCACGAACGCATGCTGGCGGCAATGGACAACCCGGGCTCACGGACCGACTGGGATCACTCCGTAACGGAGTGGAGAGCAGCGAACGACCGGGCTGACTGGCTGCTGCGAACGCCTGCCGAGGAACTAACGGCATTGGAACGCGAGAAGATCGCGATGTGGTTTCTGAGTCGCAGCGGACCCGACAATGCCAAAGACGAGGCGCTCAGCGAGCGGCTCCGGCAAGCACGTGGCGAGGTGGCGTCCCTCGCGCGGGAGGCGTTCGACGTCTCGCGGGCCTACACCATGGTCGAGCGGCGGGAGCCGGTGCCCGCACGCCTGGCCGTCCGCGGGGACTACCGGGCACTGGGAAGCGAGGTGGCACCGGGCGTACCTGCAGTGCTTCCGGCCCTGCCTGACAGAGCGAGACCGGCCCGGCTGATGCTCGCGGAATGGATCGCTTCCGAGGGCAATCCGCTTACCGCCCGGGTCGAGGTCAACCGTATCTGGCAGGAGCTCTTCGGCAGCGGCCTCGTCGAGACGGCCGAGAACTTCGGAACGCAAGGGGAGCCTCCGTCGCACCCGGAACTGCTGGACTGGCTGGCCAGCGAGTTGGTCCGTCAGGGCTGGAGCCGCAAGGGCATCGTGCGCCTGATCGTGACGTCGGCGACGTACCGGCAGTCTTCGGCACAGCGCAACGATGCTCGCGAACGGGATCCCGGCAATGGGTGGCTGTCGCGGCAGAACCGGCTCCGGCTGCCCGCCGAGCTGATCCGGGACAACGCGCTTGCGGTCAGCGGCCTGCTCGATCCGAGGGTTGGCGGCAAGAGCGTCTTTCCTCCCCAGCCGCCGGGTGTCTCGGAACTGAGCTATTCGAAGAAGGACTGGGACGAGGACACAGGACCGGGTCGGTACCGCCGGGGGCTGTACGTGTTCTTGAGGCGCACGTCTCCCTACCCCATGCTGGTGAATTTCGACGCACCGGACACGCTCACGAGTGTTTCCCGCCGCGAGCGTTCGAACACGCCGCTCCAGGCCCTCAACCTCCTGAACGACCCGGTCTTTGTGGAGGCTGCCGATGCCCTCAGCTACCGGGTACTGCAGATGGGGGACGCGAGCTTTGCGGACCGCTTCCACAACCTGGCGGAGTGGTGCCTGAACCGAGCGCCATCGATCAGGGAGATTGCCGAGGCAAAGCGCTTTCACTCGGCCCAGGTCGAGCGGTACGAGGCCCGCGGCTACGATTCGGAATCGGCTGCGTGGCGGGAGTTGGCACGCGCAATGCTCAGCCTGGACGAGTTCATCACCCGCGAGTAGGCGTCGGCTACGATGGTCGAAGCCGTGCGAATCACCGTTGCTGTCGCGTCTCTAATGCTCCTGTCCTGTGCTTCCGTCCCCAGTCGTCCGCACAATCTTTCGGTCGACCTTCACTCGTACGCGCACACGGGCAACGGGCGCATGACCCATGTCGACCTCGATTTGGAGGTGAACTTCGAGTCCCGCCGGCTGAACGGCACCTGTACGCTCGATGTCGAAGGCGAGGGCGGCGACATCGTCCTGGATACGCGCAACCTGAAAATTCTGGGCGTGCAGGTCTCGGACAACGGGACCGACTTCCGGGAGGCGCACTTCAAGATGGGGCCCGCCGACCCGATCCTCGGCGCTCCCCTGCGGATCGTCCGCGGCGATGCCGGGAAAGTCCGCGTATCGTATTCGACCGAGCCGGGTGCCAGTGGCCTGCAGTGGCTGGAGCCAGCCCAGACAGGTGGCGGCCAGCATCCTTTCCTCTACTCTCAGTCGCAGTCAATCCACGCTCGGAGTTGGATTCCTCTCCAGGACTCTCCGGGGATTCGGGTGACCTATACGGCCCGTATCCATACGCCGCCCGAGTTGCTGGCTGTGATGAGCGCGGAGTCGCTGTCCAAAGACACGGCAGCCGGGGAGTACCACTTCGGCATGTCCCAGCCCATCCCGCCGTACCTGATCGCGATCGGGGTCGGCGACCTGGCGTTCCGGGCGACCGGGGACCGCACCGGGGTTTATGCGGAGCCGGGCGTCGTCGAGGCGGCAGCCCGGGAGTTCGAGGACACCGAGGCCATGATGCGATCGGCCGAAGCGCTGTACGGACCGTACCGTTGGGGCCGCTACGACATCCTCGTGCTGCCTCCCGCGTTTCCCTTCGGCGGCATGGAGAACCCCCGGCTTACCTTCGTCTCGCCCACTGTCCTTGCAGGCGACAAGAGCCTGGTCAACCTGGTCGCACACGAACTGGCGCACTCGTGGTCGGGCAATCTCGCCACCAACGCGACCTGGCGGGACTTCTGGCTCAACGAGGGCTTCACCGTCTACTTCGAGGAGCGAATCCAGGAAGAGGTCTATGGCCCCGTTCGCGCGGCCATGGATGCCTCGCTCGAGATCGCGGATCTCAAGGAGGAGATGTCCGGCATGGACGACCGCGCCCAGATCCTGCACCAGGATCTGGGCGGTCGCAGCCCGGACGAGGGTGTGACCAGCGTGCCCTACGTCAAGGGGGCGATGTTCCTGCGCACCGTGGAGAGAGCCGTGGGGCGCGACGCCTTCGATCCGTTCCTGCGGGGCTACTTCGACACTTTCGCTTTCCGCAGCGTCACCACGGGCCAGTTCGCAGCCCACCTGCAATCCGAGCTGCTGGCCCATCACCCGGACGCCACGGCATCGATTTCGGTGGAGGAATGGCTTGAACAGCCAGGGCTGCCCGAGCACCGGCACGAGCACGAGTCCGCCGTCCTCGATCAGGCCGAGCATGCGGCCCTTGCGTGGGCCCAAGGCAGCGTGCCCGCGGAGCGGCTGGAGACGGACCGGTGGACAACACAGCATTGGCTTCGGTTTCTGCGCTCGCTGCCCGAGTCGCTGAGTCCGGACCGGATGGCCGACCTCGACCAAGCGTTCGGGTTCACCACAGCGGGGAACGCAGAGATCCTGTGCGCATGGCTTGTCATGGCCGTGGGCAACGAGTACGCAGCAGCGGACGAAGCCGTCGAGAACTTCCTTGTTTCGGTTGGCCGAATGAAGTTCCTGCGGCCGCTGTACCGGCAACTCGTCGAGACCGGGAAAGGCCAGGCCCGGGCGGGGGCGATATTCGCCCGGGCCCGGAACGGCTATCACCCGATGGCAGTGGCGATGGTCGAGCAGATTCTTGCAGAGGGAGCCAGCGGTGAGATTTAGGGCGCGTTTCCTGGCCGCTGTGGATGGCGGCCGATCGAAAATGGAAGCATCCGCAGGTGGAAGCGTGCCATGTGGCTCGATGGGTAGGTGCATCGAGGCAAGCCTATCGTCACGCGAGGGTACGGCCGGGTACGAACGCAGCGGTGGCAAGCACCGCATGGCCAGAGTCTCACGCGGACAGGTTGCCACCGGATCTTGAGTGCGGTTGACGTGATACGAACATGGCGTTGGGTCTCGGTCAACACCGTGCGCGCTCGCGTCGCCGGGTCGGCAGGGTCTCCCGGCCAGCCAAGGAGTCGTGGCGGACCTGTTGCGGCGTTTGCCAGACTAGAGTTAGGGCGGGCGGATGGCCTCGGAGTCGGCACCGCCCAGACGGGCGGCTAGCTCAGTTGGTTAGAGCGCCTGCCTTACAAGCAGGAGGTCGCTGGTTCGAGTCCAGTGCCGCCCACCACGGGGCCGATGCATCGGTCGCCAGAGCCGTAAACGCCGAAACTCAGACAAGAGCCCGATGTTTTCGTCATTGGACCTCTTTTTCTTCTTTTTTATTCTCGATTGCGTTACAATGGGATCTGTACGGCTGATATCTTGGACCCGTTTCGCGAGTATCAACACCAAGAACGAATGGCCGCAACGACGGACAGGCCATGGAACGAACGGGTATTGCCGAACATCCACTCCAGGGGGCACCGGAGCAGTCCCATGCGTGAGGCAAGCAATCGGCAGACAACAGAATTTGGGGGGCCTTGGACTCGTACAAAGCTTGAAATTCTCGAGCGCTACCTCGACGCATACACAAATGCCCTGAAGAATACGTCGTTTTGTCTTGTCTATATCGATGCATTCGCCGGTAGCGGAAAGATTCAAGCTTCCGCTGAAGATCGGCACGCTCGGGAATTCCTCAGCGGTTCCGCCGAGCGAGCAGTCAGGGTTGATGACAGGAAGTTCGACCGGCTGATCTTCGTCGATAAAAGCCCGACCAGTTGTCGAGCCCTTGAGTCGCTCAGGCGGGACGCACCCGACCGGGATATTGTGATCAAGCAACAGGATGCGAACCGATTGATATGCTCTCTTGATCTAGATTGGAGAATGTGGCGAGGCGTCATCTTTCTGGACCCGTTTGCGACACAGGTCGACTGGGCAACCATCGAGTGCATTGCCGAATTCGAAGCCCTTGACATGTGGCTGCTGTTCCCAACGCATGCAATCGTCAGACTCCTGCCGAGATCAAGCGAGCCTCGATGCATTGACCCAAGGTGGCATGACTGTCTGAACCGGGTCTATGGAGACGATAGCTGGCGGGGCGGCCTCTACGAGGAGAGCAAGCAGCTCAACTTTTGGAATCGTCGCCCGGAGTTCGGACGGGAACGCGGCGTGGATGGCCTGCTGAACATCTACAAGAAGAAGCTCAAGCGAACCTTCGGAAAGAGATTCCTCGAGAACAGTCGACCGCTGAAGAACTCGACGGGCGGACACCTCTTCGAACTGATCTCTTGCGTGGGTCATCCGCATGGCATAGGTCCCGCCAGGCGTATAGCGGGGCACCTTCTGGACCGGATCTGACCATGGCTTCCAACTCCGAGATCGAGTGGACGGAAACCACCTGGAATCCCGTCACGGGCTGTTCGAAAATCAGCGAAGGCTGCAAGCATTGCTACGCCGAGCGCATGTCGCATCGGCTGCGGTCCATGGGCATGCCGAAATACAGTCGCGGGTTTCAGGTCACACAGCACGCCGGGGTTCTCGAAGCTCCGTACCAATGGCGCGGGTCCAGGCTCGTCTTTGTCAACTCCATGTCCGACCTCTTCCACGAAACCGTTGAACGCACCTTCGTCGAGTCGGTCTTCTCTGTGATGAGCCGCTGCCCTCAGCACACGTTTCAGGTGCTGACCAAGAGGCCCGAACGGGCTCTCGCCCTCAACGGTACGCTGGACTGGACTCGAAACATCTGGCTCGGCACCAGCGTCGAGACCGAGCGCTGGCTAGGTCGAATCCAGGCGCTCCGGCGCACGGGCGCGCAGGTGAAGTTCCTATCGCTGGAACCGCTCCTCGGACCCCTCCCGGGCTTGGACCTGTCGGGTATCGATTGGGTGATCGCCGGGGGAGAGTCCGGCCCCGGCGCACGACCGGTCCATGCGGACTGGATTCGCGAAATCCGCGATCTCTGCGTTGAGAAGGAGGTTCCGTTCTTCTTCAAGCAGTGGGGCGGAGTGAACAAGAAACGCACGGGGCGCGTTCTCGACGGCAGGACCTGGGACGAGATGCCCCTCCGCTGAGGGAGTCTTCGAAGCCTCGCAAAGCGGTCTACCGGTTGCGCACGCGAGTAATCTGACTTTCCACGACCGTCGACGCGGACTCCCGCATGAATCGCTGGGAGCGGACATCCGGGGCCACTGCTAGAATCGGGAACCAGAGAAAGCAAACAACCATGTGCCTTGTCGTGAATCGTCTGGCTTCGGTTGCCCTACCGATCCTGCTCTCCCTGGCTGGCTGTCGCAGCGCCGACGAATCCGTGGTTCCAGCCCCCCCGAATTTCGTGCTGGTGATGGCGGACGACATGGGGTGGGGGCAGACGGGTTACTACGACCACCCCGTCTTGCAGACACCGAACCTGGATGCCATGGCAGCCGCAGGCTTGCGGTTCGACAGGTTCTACGCCGGAGCCCCGAACTGCTCTCCGACTCGAGCAACGGTGCTCACCGGACGGACGAACGACCGGACAGGCGTCGAGAATCACGGCTACGCCCTGCGGCGACAGGAGCATACGCTGGCGCGGGCACTGAACGAGGCGGGCTACGCTACTGGACACTTCGGGAAGTGGCACCTGAACGGATTCCGAGGGCCCGGGGTCCCCATCCTGGCCTCCGACATCCACGGTCCAGGCGTGTTCGGTTTTGACGCCTGGCTGTCCGTGACGAACTTCTTCGAGCGCGACCCGCTGATGAGTCGGAACGGTCTCTTCGTTGAGCGGCAAGGGGATTCGTCCGAGACCGTCGTGGATGAGGCTCTCGCATTCATGGGTCGGCAGGTCACCAGGCAGCGGCCGTTTCTTGCTGTGATCTGGTATGGCACTCCCCATTCGCCCTGGATCGCGTCCGAGGATGACCGGGCTGCCTTCCCCAGCCTCGACCGGAACTCACAGCATCACTACGGCGAACTCGTCGCGATGGACCGCAGTATCGGAGCGCTTCGGGCTGGTCTGCGCGATCTCCGGGTCGCCGACAACACATTGCTCTGGTTTACCAGCGATAACGGGGGACTGCCGGACATCGATCCCGGAACGGTCGGCAACCTCCGCGGCTTCAAGGGAAGCCTCTACGAGGGCGGCATCCGGGTGCCGGCGATCATCGAATGGGCGGGCGGCATTCCGGAGCCTCGCATCACGTCGTTTCCGGCTGTAACGATGGATATCTTACCGACTGTCGCGGCAGTGGCCGGACTCATGGCATCTGCCACCCTCCAGCCCCAGGACGGCATCTCGCTGGTGCCCCTGTTCCGCGAGGAGCCCGTGAGGCGCGAAAAACCCATAGGATTCCGCCACACGGGCAGGATCGCGCTGATCGACAACGACCTGAAGGTGATTGCGCCGAACAGCGGGAATCGGGTGTATGAGTTGTACAACCTTGCCGAGGATCCGTCCGAGAACCACAATCTGGCATCCGCGGAGCCGGCGGCATTGGCGCGCATGCGCGCGGCAGTCGAGAGCTTCGATGCCTCGGTGAATGCGAGCCATGCGGGCTCGGACTACGCGGAGAGCGACTTTCACCCGCAGGAATCCCAGCCGGCGTGGTGGATGGCTGACGATGGCTACGCCCCGTACATCGAGGGCTGGAGGGACCACCCCGAGTACGGGCGATACATCGAGCGCCAGTTCCCAGAGCAGCCGTAAGACCGAATCCGACCCATGGCAATCCTGATTGGCAATGCGCCGTGTTCCTGGGGGGTGGAGTTCGCCGCTGCTGACTCGAATCCTTCATGGCAGGCGGTTCTTGAAGAGACCCACCGATCCGGATACACAGGGGTCGAGCTCGGCCCGGTAGGCTACATGCCGGAGGATGAATCGGTCCTCCGCAACACATTGCGAGAAAACAACCTGACCCTGACCGCAGGCGTTGTATTCCAACCCTTCCACGACCCGGCCGCATGGGACAGGATCAGGGAGGTGACGCACCGCACGTCTCGCATCCTCCAGGCCATGGGTGCCTCGTATCTGGTACTGATCGACAGCCCGGCTGCGGACCGCTCGCGGTATGCGGGAGATTCTGTCCACGCGCCACGGCTGGAGTCAGGCGATCTCCGCGGGATGCACGAACAGCTTCGGACTGTGGCAACCATCGGTCGTGACGGGTACGGGCTCATTCCCTGCCTACACTCTCATGCCGCGGGCTACATTGAATTCGAGGACGAACTGGATCGTGCCCTCGACGCCGTCGACGAGAGCCTCCTCTCCGTTTGCCTCGATACGGGACACAGTCTGTACGCCGGCTTCGACCCTCTCGCCGTCTATCGGAGACTTGCATCGCGGGTCCCCTATATCCACCTGAAGGACGTCAACCGGACAATTCTGGAGCAATCCGTCAAGGAGCGGGTCGGGTTCTACGAGGCGTGCAGCCGGGGCGTGTTCTGTAACCTGGGAATCGGGGCCCTGGACTTCCGAGGATTCACCGGTGCGCTCGATCGGAGCGGATACACCGGATGGGCTACCGTGGAGCAGGATCGAGGTCCGCTGAGTGTACAGTCGTCGTTCGATGATGCGGTGGCCAACTACCGATTCCTCCAGTCCATCGGCCTCGCCCCCTGAGCCGGGACCTGCGGCGTCTGCCCGTCACTGTGCGAGGAGAACATAGACGGCGACTGTGCAAGCGCAGACCAAGGCCCCGATCGGCCTGGCGTACCTCCAGGGCGTCATGTCGACTCGTGGCTCGCCAGGTTCCGGCTGCGGATTCCGGGCCGGCCACAGCCTTGCAGACAGGAGCATGAACCCCACAACCATGACAAACACGATTGCCAGGAAATGGAGGAAGTGGATTTCCTCCGACGTCCCGACCAGCTGCTGCAACAGGGTCTGGACGGAATCGTCGAACGTAAACACCAGCAGAAAGAAGAGCACCGGTCCGCAGATCAGCCCGACCTTGGCGGCAAGGGCAGACACCCGACTCGAGAGCATTCCCATCAGGGTCACCGCCAGCATCGGCCCGAAGAACGTGGCGTTGATGCGCTGAAGGTAGTTGTACAGGCTGCCGGACGTGTCGATCATGGGCGCGATCAGCATGGCTGCCAGGGCGAGCAGGATGCTGCACGCCCGGCCCGCGAAAACGAACTCGCGCTGGGACGCATCCGGGCGCAGCACCGAGCCGTAGATGTCCCGGCAGAACAGCGTGGCTGACGAATTCAGGACGCTGTTGAATGTGCTCAGCACCGCACCCACCATCACGGCTGCGAAGAAGCCGCTGAGCCAGGCAGGCAGGACCGTCTTGACAAGAGCGGGATAGGCAAGCAGGTAGTCCTCCGGCCCCAGCGTGCCCTTGAACATGTGGTACGCGATCACACCGGGCAGGACAACCGCGAGCGGCCCCAGCAGCTTGAAGCACGCTGCGATCAGCATGCCCTTCTGGCCCTCCGCGAGGTTCCTCGCTCCCAGTCCTCTCTGGATGATCTGCTGGCCCGCACACCAGAAGAAAACCTGATTCACGATCATGCCCGTGAACAGAACGCCGAACGGCAGGAAGGAGCCCGGCTCGTCCCCGGTGATGTCGAACTTGGGATGTTCCTCGACGTAGACGGTCTCCAGGCCCACCCACGGGTTTCCGTCACCGATCTGCGTCAGTGCGAGAACGGGCACGAGCAGGCTCGCGATCAGGAACCCGACGCCGTTCACCGTGTCCGAGATGGCGACCGCCTTCAGCCCGCCGAGGATCGCGTAGAGCGACCCGAGCGTCCCGACACCCCAGACCACCAGCCACGTTACCTGCGCCTGGTTCAGGCCGAACGCTTCCTGCAGGCCGAACAGGCTGTCGATCCCGGAGGCGCCGAAGAGCAGCACGACGGGTAGAATCGCCAGCACGTACGAGAACAGGAAGACCGTCGCGGCGATCACTCCCGTCGCCCGGTCGAAGCGGCCGGAGATGTATTCCGGAAGGGTCGAGAGATTCATGCGCAGATATCGGGGCAGGAAATACAGAGCCGTGCACACCATGGCGATAGCGGCGGTGGTCTCCCAGGCCGTCACGGCAATCGTGTGGTTGAATGCGTCACCGTTGAGCCCGATCAGGTGTTCGGTCGACAGGTTCGTAAGCATCAGCGAACCGGCGATTACCCACGCCGTCAAGCTGCGCCCACCAAGGAAGTACGCATCCCAGGTGGCCATCCGGTCGCGTCGGGTGTAGAAATAGGAGATCGCCGCAACGAACAGGGTGAAGCCGATGAAGGAGACGGAGGTAACGAGCACAGAAATCCTTGCGTTCTAACGGGATGAGGAACCTGGACCGACCCGACTCGCTACAGGTAGGTCCTCTCCCTGGCTCGACCGGACTCCCACCCCTTGCGGGCCGATTGCACGGCAGGAACCTCGGAGACCTCGGCAATCGGAACGTCCCACCACGACTCGTAAGACGGAACGGAAACGTCCCTGTCGGTCTCGATGACGACAACCCCGGTACGGTCCGAGCCGGCCATGGCCCGCAGTGCCTCCCGCAGGTCGTCTCGGGTGGTGGCACGGTGAGCCTCGGCGCCCAGACTGCGGGCGTTCTCGACGAAATCCACCCCCACGGGCCGACCGCTCAGCTGGCCGTTGGAACGGACCCGATAGTGCGTCCCGAATCCGTCGCTGCCACAGGCCTTGCTCAGTCCGCCGATGCTGGCGAAACCGTGGTTGTCGACGACCACGATATTCAGTTTTGCCCCCTCCTGGACGGCCGTCGCGATCTCCTGGGCCATCATCAGGTACGAGCCGTCACCGACCATGACGAAAACCTCACGGTCCGGCTCGGCCATCTTGACGCCCAGCCCGGCAGCAATCTCGTAGCCCATGGTCGAGTAGCCGTATTCCATGTGATAGGAATTCGGACTCTTCGCTCGCCAGAGCTTGTGCATGTCGCCCGGCATACTGCCGGCCGCACAGACCACCACATCGCGGTCACGGGCAATCGCGTTGACAGCACCGATAACCTCCCCCTGGCTGATCGGTGGTCCGTGATCAAGGCCGTAGATCCTGTCGACCTCGCGTTCCCATGCTTCGCGGTACGCACCGATCCGCCGGGCGTAGGCGGTCGGCACCGAATACCCGGATACCAGGATCGCCAACTCCTCCAGGGCCACCCTGGCGTCCGCCACCAGTGGCAGCGCGGCGTGCTTGAACGCGTCGAACTCAGCCACGTTGATATTGAGAAACCGCACAGCAGGGTTCTGGAACGCGGTCTTGGACGCGCTGGTGAAGTCACTGTAGCGCGTACCGATCCCGATCACCAGGTCGGCTTCGCGACCGAGAACGTTGGCACCGGGCGTTCCGGTGACTCCCATGGCACCGAGCGATTGCAGGTGGCTGCAGGTCAGCGCCCCCTTGCCGGCCTGCGTTTCGGCGACAGGAATCCCGGTCTGTGCGGCAAATTCCGCCAATGCGGTGCATGCCTCGCTATACAGCACCCCCCCTCCGGCGATCACCAAGGGCGATCTCGCAGCCCGGATCCACCGTGCCGCTTCCTCCATGGCAGTCGAGTCGCCGCGCTGGCGCTGAATGGGCCAGACCCGTTCCCTGAAAAGTTCGGTGGGGTAATCGTACGCTTCAGCCTGCACGTCCTGCGGCATGCCCAGGGTGACGGCTCCTGTCTCGGCAGGGGAGGTCAGGACACGCATCGCCTCCGGAAGGGCTGTCACGATCTGCTCCGGGCGCTGTATCCGGTCCCAATATCGGGAGACCGGCCGGAAACAGTCGTTCACGGACACATCCTGGGTCTGAGGCATCTCGAGCTGCTGCAGCACAGGAGCGACGTTGCGGCGCGCGAAGATGTCTCCCGGCAGCAGCAGGACCGGCAGTCGATTGATTGTCGCCAGGGCCGCTCCAGTCACCATGTTGGTCGCCCCGGGACCAATCGAGGTTGTGCACACCAGGGCCCGCAAGCGGTTCGAGACCTTGGCAAAGCCGGCAGCCGTGTGGACCATCGCCTGCTCGTTGCGGCAAAGGTGATACGGGAACGAGGGGTCCTGATGCAGGGCCTGGCCGATTCCGGCGACGTTCCCGTGACCGAAGATGCCGAAGCACCCACCAAAAAACCGCTGACGACGACCGTCGCGTTCCACGTGCTGGTTCTTGAGAAACTCCACGGTAGCCTGGGCCGTCGTCAAGCGTCGTCTCATGCACTTCCTCCCTGGTACGGTCGGTCTCGCCCTGCCCCGGGCCTGAGCAACCAAGAACATGGTAAACGGTCGGAGCGACGTTGTCGCATTCGAGAGAGGAAGGCGACCTTCCTAGCAGCCAGACCCGGTCCTTGCCGGTCTCGGCAAGGACCACCTGCATCGCAGCGCTCGCGTTCTCGTGAGCAGGCGGCCGACTCCGATGGAGATCAGGGCACCTTGGCGACGGCGCGCTGCATCGAATTCTCCTGGCAAGCGCAGTAGCAACACCTGCCATCGACTGCATGACGGTTTGCTGACAGTGCCACCGGCCAAACACCGACGGGCGAGGTTCACCCGTTGCGAGAGCCTCCCGGCCGCGATCAGGCCAACACCGCCGTATCGGACAGGGACTGCAGCCGATGCAGTCTCGAGTAGACTCCCTCCCGGGCCAGCAACTCCTCGTGCGAGCCCTTCTCCGCAACGCGTCCCTTGTGCAGGACCAGGATGTTGTGCGCTCTCCGAATCGTCGAAAGCCGATGAGCGATCACGATCGATGTCCGCCCAACCAGCAACTGGGACAACGTGTCGCGGATATCCCGCTCCGTATCCGGATCGACGCTGGAAGTCGCCTCGTCAAGAACCAGGAAGGAGCGTTGGTGGACAAGGGCGCGGGCGAATGCCACGAGTTGCTTCTGCCCGGATGACAGCCCCGCACCGCGCTCCAGGACAGGTTCATCATACTGGGCCGGCCGCGACTCGATGTGCGCGTCAAGGTGAGCGGCCGAAGCCGCGCGCCGGATGTCCCCGGCGGTCACGGCGGCATCCCCGAGTCCGATGTTCTCCCCGATGGTCCCTGAGAACAGGCAGGGGTCCTGCAAGACGACGCTGAACTGTTCGCGCAGCGATTCCGGTGTCCACTCGCGGATGTCTTTGCCACCCACCAGAATCCGGCCCCGCTGGAACTCGTAGAATCGCAGCAGCAGGTTGACCAGGGTGCTCTTTCCTGCACCGGTGTGGCCGACCACGGCCAGCATCTCTCCGGGTTCAACCTCGAAGCTGATGTCCTCAAGCACCCAGTCCTCGTCGCTGTAGGCGAACCAGACTCCCTGGAACTCGATCCGGGGCGACTCGAGGATCTGGGCCTTTTCGGTCGCCAGCGGCGGCTCCCGCGGTGGCGTATCCAGCAACTCGAAGATCCGCTCGGCCCCGGCCATCGCCCCCTGGAGGACGTTGTACTTCTCGGCCAGATCCTGGATCGGTCGGAATATCCGTGTGCCGTACTGCAGGAAGGCAAGCAGGACGCCCAGTGTAACGGTGCCCTCCACAACCCAGCCCCCGCCAAACACGATCAGGAGCGCCAGCCCCAGATAGTTGATCCAGTCGATCACAGGAAAGAAGACGGAGTGTGCCCGCACGGACCGGTAGTTCGCTTGTCGGTGCTCCTCGTTGATGACCCGGAATTCCCGCAGGGCCTGGCGCTGGTGGTTGAAGAGTTGCACCTCGGCGATCCCGGTGAAACACTCCTGAAGGAATGAGGCGAGTTTCGCCACGGCCTTCCTCACCTCCCGGAAACTGGTCCGGGCGTACCAGCGGAACACGAGGCTGACAACAAGCACGAGCGGTGCGACCGCCAGGTATACAAGGGTCAACCGCGGGCTGAGATACATCATCGCGCCAAAGGCGCAAAGCAGTGTGAGTACATCGCCGGCAACGGCGATCAGTCCGGACGTGAACAATTGGTTGAGCACATCGACATCGTTGGTGGCGCGCGTAACCAGCCGACCACTCGGCGTGCGGTCAAAATACTGTACCGGGAGACGCTGCAAGTGCATGAAGATCTCGCGGCGGATGTCCCGCATGACGCACTGCCCGGTGTAGTTCATCGTTTGAATCTGGGCGGACTGCGACACCGCCGAGAACGCCAGAACTCCCACATAGGCACCAACGATCCACAAGAGGCCCGCCAGACGTTCCTGGGGAAGGAATGACTCAAGAAACGAACCGGCAGCCGGGTCGGGCAGGAGGTACCGGTCGACTGCGATCTTCGTCAGGATCGGAAAGGCGGCGGCCAGCGCCGAGTGCAACATCAGGAAGACCAGCGAGACGAAAGCGTATGCCCGGTAGGGACGCAGGTACCGCCACAGGCGCACGAACAGCGCACTGTCGTAGACAAACGCCGCCGGATCTTCCTCCCACGCTGCGTCACGGCCGATGGCTCTGCCCGTGCTCATCGACTGGCCAACTCCTCCTCCAGCTGTTGCCGGTCGTGCATCCGTGCGTACAGTCCGCCTCGCTCCAGGAGCTCGTCGTGCGAGCCCGAATCCACCACCGAGCCACCGTCCAATACAGCGATGCGGTCGGCCAGACGCGCCGAGGAGACCCGGTGGGTGACGATCACCACTGTGCGATCACGCATGCTCTGGCGGACGTGTCGCAGCAGTTCGTTCTCGGTCTCGGCGTCGAGACTGGAGGTGGCGTCGTCGAGAATGACCACCCGCGGCTCCCGTACCAGCGCCCGCGCGACCGCCACGCGCTGTTTTTGCCCTCCCGAGAGTGTGATGCCGCGCTCTCCGACAGGGGTCTCCAGCCCCTTGGGAAAGTTGTCGGTCTCGCCAAGCAGCGCCGCCAGGCGAGCCGCCTCCCGAACGGCGTCCCCGGTCGCCTCGGGAGTGCCCAGGCGGATGTTGTCGCAGATGCTGCGGCTGAAGAGAAACGTCTCCTGGGGGACAAACCCGACACAACGGCGGAGAGAGAGAACCGGTAGCCGCCTGACGTCAACACCGTCCACGTAGACCTTGCCGTCCGTGGGATCCAGCAGACGGGGTACCAGGTTTACGAGGGTCGACTTGCCGCTTCCCACGGGGCCGATCACTGCGAGCGACCCTCCCACCGGTACGCGGAGGCAGACGCCAGAC
Source organism: Bryobacterales bacterium (assembly GCA_965205085.1). GTDB lineage: Bacteria > Acidobacteriota > Terriglobia > Bryobacterales > UBA6623 > VXMF01. The sequence goes on from OZ242039.1 coordinate 2,304,599, forward strand.
AGCGCCGCAACAGTCGCGTTGGGATAGCGAACCGTAACGTCCCTCCACTCGATGCCGCCTCGCAGCGGGGCGTCGTCCTGGCGGGTCTCCGGCCCGTCGGAGATCGTTGGCCGCTGACCGAGCAGTTCCTCGAGCCGCCCGAGAGAGGCAACCCCCCGCTGGGTGATGTTCACGACAACCCCCATCCCGATCATGGGCCAGGTCAGCATGCCGAGAAAATACAGGAACATCGTGAAGGTGCCCAGAGTGATCTCACCCTGAAGCACCCGCCAGCCTCCGAATCCAAGCACGGCGACGCTGGCAATGCCCACCACGAACTCGAGAAACGGGTAGAAGGTTCGCCAAATGCGAACCAGTCCGAGACTGGCATCGAGATAGTCGCGGTTGGATTGGGCGAAGCGCCGCTCCTCGTCAGGCGACTGGCCGTAGGCGCGCAGCATGCGCAGCCCGGCAATATGTTCCTGCACACGCATGCTGATCACAGAGAAGCAGGATTGCACTTCCTGGAACTGCGCATGTGTTCGGCGGCCGAAGTGCCCAACCCCAAAGGAGATGAACGGCATCGGCAGGAAAACGAGCAGCGTCAGGACCCAGTCAGTCCATGCCATTACGGAGATCACCGTCAGGAAGACCACGCCGATTTCGGCGGAGTACATCAAGCCGGGCCCCAGCAGGGAACGCACCTGGGCGAGATCGTTGGTGGACCTCGCCATCAGGTCGCCAGTCCGATACCTCTGGTAGAACCGTCCGTCCAGCGAGATCAGGTGTGCGCTGAGATCGTTGCGAAGGTCGTATTCGATATCGCGCGAGATGGTGATCAGGATCCACCTCATCGCGTACTGGGCAATCCCCTTTGCTGCCGCCACGACGAGCAGCAGGACGACGAACTGCTGCGCGAGGACCTGCTGACCATCCGAGAGCGCGTCAATCGCCTTGCCCAGCAGGTACGGCAGGGCGGTCGCCAGCGCGCCCCGGAAGACCAGGGCCACGATGCCGCCGGCGTACCTCCAGCGATAGCGGTTGACGTAAGGAACCAGTGTCTGGAATCTTGAGAGCAAGGGTGACCTATCCCGAGCGATACAGCATCCAGTAGATGACGACCCCGCTCACCGAGACGTACATCCAGAGGGGCCAGGTCCAGCGGGCAATCCTGCGATGCCGTTCAAAGGTCCCGCGAAAGGCCCGCACCAGAGTCAGGACAACCAGCGGCACGATCGCGACCGCCAGCACGATGTGGCTGATCAGGATCGAGAAGTACACGGGACGAACCCATCCCTCGCGGGTGAACGGAATCGAGCCAACCTGCCAGTGGTAGATCAGGTAGCTCGTCAGGAAGGCGGCCGATGCGACAGCAGCACCCAGCATGCTCATCCTGTGGTATCTCTGGTCACCACGGCGAATCCAGTAGTACCCTGCCACCAGAAACGCGGTTGCCGTCAGGTTCAAGGCGGCGTTCAGTGTGGGAAGCTCGGTGAACTCCATTCCCAGACAGCTATCCCGGCGTTCAGCCGAGATGCCTGGCTCCCGTTCTCGTCGTTCGGAACCACGATGCGAGCAGCATCGCTGCCGCGAAGGCCGACAGGACCAACCAGCACAACCCTGAAGACGGGCTGCTGCCCGTCACCGGAGACTCGAGGAGCCTGCGCAGTTCGGCGACGCCATAGGCAAGCGGATTCACCGTCGTCAGCCAGCGGACCCACACGGACGAGCCATCCATCGGGAACACGCCTCCGGATATCAACCACATCGGCATGAGAACCAGATTCATGATGGAGTGGAAACCCTGGACCGAATCGAGCCACCAAGCGCAATAGAACCCCAGCGCAGTGAGACCGAGTGCCGTGAGAAACAGCACGCCGAACAGCGCCGGGAGCGTGGCCAGGTTGACCGTCAGGCCAGCGACGAGGGCCAGCGGGAGCAGCAGGGCACCCTGCAAAGCACCCAGCGTGGTTGCTCCACAGACCTTCCCAAGCACCAGGGCCAGTCGTGACACCGGAGCGACCAGCACCCCGAGCAGGAATCCCTCGCGACGGTCTTCGATCAGCGAGATGTTGGCGAAAATCGAGGTGAACAGTACCGCCAGCATGACGGTTCCGGGGTAGAAGAACCGCGTGTATCCGCCCTGACCGGCAAGCAGGGAGCCCCCGAATCCCGACCCCAGGACAAACCAGAACAGCAATGGCGTGGACAGGCTCCCCACGACCCGGCTTGGCTGCCGGTAGAATCCCCGCAGTTCCCGCAACCAGAGTGTCGCGACGCAAAGCCAGAAGCTGCGGTAGGGCACCTTGACATCGCCCACCTCGGGCATTGCTACGGCAGCCCGTGAGGGCGGAGTCGACATTCGCTACTAGTTGAGACGTATGCCGGCCGACAGGCCGGGAATTTCCATTCTATCGCCGAGTGGAGGCCCGGCTAGAACTCCAGGCAATAGCCTGCCTTGCCCACGTTCACAGCGAGGGTGGCGCCAAGACGGGTCTTCCGTCCAGCACCCTCGTGAATGTGACCGCAGAAGCAATACGCCGGACTGCATAGCCGGATGTAGTCGCGAACTGCAGTGCTTCCAAAGTGGAGCCCCGGGCCAGATTCATCCAGCACCGTGTCCTTCGGTGGCGCGTGGCTGACCAGAGCCTGAGGGCGCAGCCCCGCATACTTGCTCAAACGCTCAGCAAGTTCTTCCTCGACATACTCACCCGGTGTGTCGAAGGGCGTCGGGTTGGAGTACCCCATGCCAATGAAGTGCAAGTCACCAACGATGATCGACGTATCGTGAAAATCACGGAAACCGTGCTGTTGGCAAAACTGCCGCACCTGCTCGTCAGTCTCGTTGTTGCCCGGCATCACCCACAACCGGTCGCCAAGATGGGCGAGCGCCTCGGCACAGGGCTGCAAGGGAGCCGGCCAGGTCACGAGGTCGCCGGCGGCGATATAAATGTCAGCCTCAACCGCCACCGCCCGCTTGAGACTTGCGATGTCGCCGTGGATATCAGAGAAGATTTGCACACGCATAGGTTCGCCTTCGCTACGCCCATTGCACATCGAAGTACAACAGCGGGGAAGATAGGCCCTTGGAGTTGACGGCTGGGTTGCTAGCAGGGTACGGCGGACGGGCCGGGCCTGTCAAGGCGACGGTCCGGGGCAACTGCGAAAGGGCAGCGCGGGGAAGGGCCGCGCTGCGGCCCCGGCCAGAAAGGGCAGAGGGTCGGGGGGCGATGCCGGACGCGAGACACTCGGAGCGGAAGGCCCAATACGGGGCGCGGTAGCCGGGCACCTTGCGCGGGCGGTGGGTGAGCGGGTCGGTCGATGTCTGCGGACCCAGCGTGAGCTGGTGCTCGGCCTTGGGCACGAACTGGCGCAGCAGACCGTTGGAATTTTCGTTGAGGCCCCACTGGCAGAAGCGCCGGGGTCGGGCGAAGGAGATGTCGGTGTCGTGCGCAGAGGCGACCTGGTGGTGGCCGGCAAACCCCTTCCCGGTGTCGCAGGTCAGAGTCACGCCCCAGGTCGATAAGGGCCGCCGAAGGGCCTGCACGGCATCGTCCACAACCGCGGCGGCCTTTCCACCGAAGCTCTGGGGAAGCAGCGAAGAAGCCAGATGGCTGCAGCCGGGCCAGAGCCTCACCGGCCCGCAATGGGTGCAGCGGAAGTCGTCCGGCAGGCCGCGACGGGAATCCACCGCTTCGCTGTCGCATCGGTGGAGTGGATCTTGACAGGCCGCTTCGACGGAATTCCCGGGCGGATCAGCTTGCCCGAGACCTCCTTCACCACACCCTTCACCTTGCGGGCATACATCGATACAGTAGGGAAATCCAAGAGCATCAATCCACTACAGACAGGTAACAGCCGGAGGACCGAGTTCCGGCAGCCAAGTCTCCGCATCCTGTCGAATGCAACCTGCCCGCCCTTCGCATTCACGAAATCCGACGGGTGGCTGCCAGCCGGGATTTCGCCTCGGCCAGCACCCTGGCCTCGGCTGCCTCCAGTGTCCCGGCGCGGGCCCTGGCGATCTGAGCCCCGGGCGACACATTGTCCGCCTTGGCGTGCCACGTCTCCCCGATACGGTACGTGGTGATTCGAACGGGCCAGCCCGCCAGCTCGAGAATCCGGACGCTGAAGCTCTCGGCCGTCATCCGCCCCTTGCCACCGGCGCTCCGACCAGATTGCCCCACTCCGTCCAGGATCCGTCGTAGTTCGTCACGCCGTCCAGCCCCAGCAGGTACTTCAGCACGAACCAGGAGTGGCTGGACCGCTCACCGATTCGGCAGTACGCAATAACAGGCTCGTTGCCCGTGATGCCGGCGGTTCGGTACAGGTCAGCGAGCTCGTCGGCACTCTTGAAGGTACCGTCCTCGTTGCAGGCATTGCCCCAGGGGATGTTGGAGGCTCCGGGGATGTGACCGCCACGCTGGCACGTCTCGGGCAGGCCGGGAGGGGAGAGGATTTCGCCGCTGAACTCGGCTGGACTGCGAACGTCAACGAGAGCAACGTTACCTGCGGCTACCGCGTCCATGACGGCTGGCAGGTAGGCCCGGATCGAGAAATCCGGGTCGGCGGCACTGTATTCCGTCCTGCCGGGAGTCGGCCGGACCACCGACAGTTCCCTGCCCTCTGCCAGCCACTTGACACGGCCGCCGTTCATCAGTCGTACATCCCGGTGCCCATAGATCTTCAACTGCCAGAACGCCCATGCAGCGAACCAGTTGTTGTTGTCCCCGTACAGCACGATGGTCGTGTCGGCGTCAATTCCACTGCTCTCGAGGAGTTCCTCGAATGCCACTTTGGGGGCGATGTCGCGCTGGACGGTGTTGCAGAGCTGAGAGTCCCAACTCCAGCCGACTGCATCCGGGACGTGGCCCTCGTCGTACGACGCCGTATCGACATCGACCTCCACCACGCGGACGTTGGGATCGTGGACGTGTGCATCCACCCAGGCCGTGCTGACCAGGACCTCGGGATGAGCGTAGTCTGCCATCGAACACCTCCCTCCGCCCCAACGGCTCGGGAAGTCATGATTATAGCCCGCCGACATCCGTTCCATTGAGGGGGGAGAGACCGGCAACGCACAGGCCGAACCCAGGGAGAGGAAGCGCCCAAGGCAGAACCCTAGCCGGTCAGGCAGGCCTGAATCGCGTGGCGCGACACGGCCCCTTCCCGAATCAGGCACCAATCCGTCGGCGTGACATCGACCGTGGTCGCGGCCGTCCCCGCAAGCCCTCCACCATCGAGGATGAGACTGACAAGACCGTCCATGGTCCCGAGAACCTCGTACGCGCTCTGACACGTGGGTCGACCGGACAGGTTGGCACTGGTCGCGATCAGCGGCGTCTCCAGCCGCTCAATGAGGTTCGAGGCAAGCACCGAGGCGGACCGGCGCAGGGCAAGTCGGCCCGTGTTGCCGGTCACGCGCAATGGAATCTTGGCCGAAGCCGGAACAATGACCGTCAGCGGGCCGGGCCAGAAACGGCCCGCCAGTTCGTAGAAGCGCGAACAGAGGGGACCCGCATAGTCCTCCGCCATCGAGACCCCGTCCACGAGCAGTGGCAGCGAGCGACGGTGGTCTCGCCGCTTGGCCTCGAAGACCTTGGCGACCGCATTCAGATTGAAGGGGTCAGCCACCAGAACATACAGCGCATCGCTGGGGATCGCCACGATCTCGCCAGCGCGAACCGCATGCACGGCCGCATGCACGGCCCTGTCGTCGGGCTCGTCCAGGGGTGTCTCGATCAGACTAGTGGTCAATCTGGACAAGCCCCGAGCATACCGGCAGGATTCTCTCCGCCATGCCGGCCACTCCAGATTACAGCAGGACACGAGGTCGTCGCCCCCGTGCGACGGGCGGACTCCCGAGCCGGCTCATATACTGGGCCCTGGGCCGTGCCGGAAGACGAAGCCAACGCCGTGCAGCAACCACCCCACTGGGAGAGACTCCGCGAGGAAGCATGGACGATGCCCGCCCTGCCGGGCGTGTACCTGTTCAAGGGGCCTGCCAGCAAGGTTCTCTATATCGGCAAGGCCAAGAGCCTCCGGGACCGCATCCGCCATTACTTCTCGACCGACTCGCTATCCGACGCGAAACGGGCGAGACTGCTGTCCGAAGCCGTCGCACTCGGCAGTATCCTCGTGCGGAACGAGAAGGAGGCCCTTGCGCTGGAGAACAACCTGATCAAGGAGCATCAGCCGAAGTACAACGTCCTGCTGCGAGACGACAAGACCTATCCGTACATCAAGATGACGCGCGAGAAGTATCCGCGCGTCTATGTGACCCGCCGGCTGAAGAAGGACGGATCGAGCTACTTCGGTCCGTACTTTCCGGCCAACCTGGCTCACCGCCTGGTGCACTTCATCCATAAGCACTTCAAGGTGCCATCGTGCCGCATCGACTTGAGTCGGCACCACCCGAGACCCTGCCTCGAATATCACATCCACCGCTGCTGGGGACCCTGCGTGAAAGGCCTCGTCGAGGACCCGACCTACTCGCGTGCGGCCCAGGACGTCCGGGCGTTTCTGAGCGGCCGGCGGACGGAGCTGATCCGCGACCTGCGGGCCCGGATGCTGGATGCCTCCGAAGCGCAGGAGTTCGAGAAGGCGGCCGGTCTGCGGAACTTGCTGTCCACCGTGGAGGAAATCACGAATCGGCAGACGGTGGCGGCGGCGGAGGGTCGCGACATCGACGTAGTCGGCGTCCACGCCGAGCCGCCCCTGGTCGCGGCCAACGTCTTTCACGTGCGCAACGGCCGGGTCGTTGACCGACGGGAGTTCTATTGGGAAGACATCTCGACGTTCGATGCCGGGGAGTTCCTGTCGACTCTGCTTCCCCAGGTCTACCTGGGACAGCGACTTGTCCCGTCGCTGGTGCGAGTCCCTGTGGAATTTGAGGATATGGCCGCCCTGGCTGAACTGCTCACGGAGAGACGCGGATCCCGGGTGGATATCGGCGTCCCGCAACGCGGGGTCCACAAGGCGTTGCTCGATCTGGCCGCGGCGAACGCCCGGAACTGCTTCGAACAGAGATTCCGAGTCCGCAAGCCCAGCCCTGCCCAGGTCGCCCAGGCCTGGCGTGAGGCGCTCAACCTGCCGCCGGCCGAAGACCGGCCCGAGACCGCCACGAGAATCGAGTGCTTCGACATCTCGCACACCCAAGGTGTCGAGGTCGTCGCCTCCATGGTGGTCTGGGAGGACGGCGCAATGAGGAAAGGCGAATACCGCAAGTACATCATTCGATCCCAGCAGAACGACGATTTCGCCGCGATGCGCGAGGTGGTTGGCAGACGCTATCGGCGCCTACAGGCCGAGGGCAAGGACTTTCCGTCGTTCGTGCTGGTAGATGGCGGCATCGGCCAGTTGCATGCAGCGGCGGAGGCCCTCGAGAGGATCGGAGCGGCCGCGCAGCCGCTCGCGGCGATCGCCAAGCGAGAAGAGACGCTCTACGTGTTCGGCCAGGAGGACGAGCCCGTCCGGCTTGATCGATTCCACCCGATTCTTCACGCCATCCAGCAGCTCCGGGACGAGGCCCACCGCTTTGCAATCACCTTCCATCGCCAGCGACGCTCGAAGCACAGCTTGCGATCCGAGTTGCTGGAAATCCGGGGTGTCGGAGAGACGACCGCGCGCCGGCTCGTGCGAAGATTCGGCAGTCTGGCTGGCATCCGCAACAGCAGCCTTGAGGATCTGTCAGCCGAGGTCGGCCCGGTGAGAGCGACAGCCATCCGGAGGTACTTCGACGGCGAGCAAGCCGATCAGGCCCAGCAGTTGTAGTAGCCGTCCCTGCATTCCACGTCGATTGGCATCCCGTACACCTGGGACAGGGTATCCGAGGACAGCAGGTGCGCCTTCGGCCCGTCTGCGTGGATTCGCCCGCCGGCGAGCAGGACGACGCGCGACACCTCTGGCACGATGTCCGGCAGGTGATGCGTCACGTAGATGAGGCTCGTCCCCTGGGCGGCAACCCGCCGCAAGGTCTCCCGCAACTCGAGGGCCGCCCGGATGTCCAGGCCGTTCGAAGGCTCATCCAGCAAGAGCGCCCGCGGACGGTTGACAAGGGCGCGGCCGATGACGACTCGCTTGGCCTCCCCCGTGGACATGGCGTTCACCGGCTTCTCCCCGAGGTGCTCGGCATGCATCAGGCGAAGGACCTCGACACCGCGAGCCTCCATCTCCGCGGTTACCCGGTGCTGGGGCCAAAGCTCGAAGCTCGAGTAGTAGCCGGACAGCACCACGCTGCGCCCGGAGGCGCTCTTCGAGCAGGACGCGACCATTTCGTTCGACACCACCGCGATGAGCTTCCGCATGTCGTGGACGTGCCAGTCCGACCGGCCAAAGAGTTTCATCACCGGGCCGAAGCGCCGAACCGGATGGTCGTAGCGCATCATGGTCCGAATCAGGGTCGACTTGCCGGACCCGTTGGGGCCGATGATCGCCAGGTGCTGACCGCACGGAACGGACAGCGAGATTCCATCCAGAGCCAGCGTGTCCCCGCGGTAGACGGTGATGTTGCGGAAGTCCAGCAGTGGGGGGGCGGATGTGGGTTCGGTCACGTGGAATCGGGAGCCAGCGTCGGAGGCAGGCCGTCAGCTGCGGAGGTAGTTGTCAAGGATCGCCTTGCCGGGTTCAGTGAGAATCGATTCCGGATGAAACTGTACGCCCTCCACCCGGAACGATCGGTGCCGGAGCCCCATCACGATCCCGTCGGGGGTCCACGCCGAGATCTCCAACTCGCCAGGGAGCGAATCCCGCTCGACGATCAGCGAGTGATACCGCGTCGCCACGAAATCCTGTTCAACACCCTCGAAGAGGGTCCGCCCGTCGTGGCGCACCCGGCTCGTCTTGCCATGCATGAGGTACGGCGCACGGACGACTCTTCCTCCGAACGCCTCGCCGATCGATTGATGTCCCAGGCAGACGCCCAGAATCGGCACCGTCGGAGCCATGCTGCGGATCAGGTCGACGCAGATGCCAGCTTCCCTCGGCGTGCACGGGCCCGGGGAGACGACAATCCGGTGGGGAGCCATGGCGCGCACTTCCTCCACCGTGACCTCGTCATTGCGCTTGACCGTCATGTCGGCGCCGAGTTCGCCCATGTACTGGACGAGGTTGAAGGTAAACGAGTCGTAGTTGTCGATGACCAGGATCATCCCTCTTATCATCCACCTTGAGCGGCCGGACGAGGCAGACTGCCAGCCGGGTACGGTACCGGGTCCCTCCGGCAGCATTGACCGCAACCGGGATCCGCATCTCATGGGATACCATTGATGGGCGACCGCGACGCAAGGTCGGGACGGGCTGGCCCGCCACAACCCGCCGGGGTCCGAGAGGTGAGGCTGCCATGAATCGAAGAACGTTCGTCACAAGTGCCGCGCTGGGGGCAACATCCGCCTCCTGTGCCGGGCCAGCCCAGCAAGCGGTGGACTCGAAGCAGAGCTATCCCCCCATGAAGATGCACGTCGGCACCCAGCGGAGCCCGACCAACATCGAGATTCTGCAGTTCCTCAAGCGGCACGGGGTCAACAACTGTTGCGGATACCCGCCCGACCCAGGGGAACGAGGCTACTGGCTTCGCGAAGACCTGGAGAGAACCCGTGAGCTTTGCGAATCGCAGGGCGTGGCCCTCGACATGGTGGCGCTCCCCTTTCTGGCCTCCTCGCATATCGACCGGGAACGGCGCGGGGCGATCATGCTCGGCCAGTCGCCGGAACGGGACAAGGACATCGACGACATTCACAAGATGATCCAGGGCTGCGCGGAGGCCGGCATTCCGGCTTTCAAGTACAACATGAGCCTCCTCGGCGTGCTGCGCACGGAGCGGACGCCGGGCCGGGGCGGATCGTCGTATTCCACGTGGCGCCTCGGGGAGGCAACGGCCGAACCGCCCCTCACCCGGGCCGGCCGGGTGAACGAGGAAGAGGCGTGGGAGCGGATCACCTACTTCCTGGAGCGGGTCATTCCTGTCGCCAACGAGTACAAGATCCGGGCCGCCTGCCACCCGCACGATCCCGGGGTGCCGCCGGAAGGCTACCAGGGCGTCGCCCGAGTTCTCGGAACGCCCGAGGGACTCTACCGGTTCATGGGCATCCAGGAGAGTCCCTACCACGGGTTCAACCTGTGCCTCGGCACGACCTCCGAGATGCTGCAGGATCCGGCCACCCAAATCCACGACGTGATCCGGCGAATCGGCGGAGCCCGGAAGATCTTCAACATCCACTTCCGGAATATCCGGGGAAAGCGCGACGACTTCCAGGAGGTCTACCCGGACGAAGGCGACCTGAACATGGTCGACGTGGCCCGGACGCTCTGGGAAGTGGATTACCCCTACATGCTGATGCCTGACCATATGCCGAGGCATCCGGACGACCCGAACGGCAGGCAGGCCTTCGCCTACGGCTTCGGCTACATCAAGGGTCTGCTCCAGGCGCTGCGCAACTCTGGCTGACGGATTCGGGCCGACCCGGCGAGGCGTGAACCCGTCCGTTGGGATAGTCTGTGATAACGTCGAAACGTTGACCATGCCGATGCTCGACCCGCCAGCGGTAGATGTCTCGGAGTGCACTTTCCGCTACGGCAAGGCCCGTGCGCTGGACGGCGTGAGCTTCGAAGTGCCACGGGGGGCCATCCATGGACTTCTGGGGCCCAACGGGAGCGGGAAGACGACGCTGTTCCGCATCCTTTCCACGCTTCTGCGGCCCGATGGCGGAGCAGCGAGGATCTTCGGCACCGATGTCGCCGCCAGCCCGACCGAGGCCCGGCGCCAGGTGGGAGTCGTCTTCCAGTCGCAGAGCCTGGACCGTCGACTGACCGTCGAGGAGAACCTCACCCATCAGGGTCACATGCACGGACTGTGGGGCCGGACCCTTGCCGACCGCATCGGCGAGCTTCTCGAGAAGGTTGGCTTGATTGACCGCAGGAACGATCGTGTGGACAAGCTGTCCGGGGGCCTGAGGCGGAGGGCCGACCTCGCCAAGGGTCTGCTGCACCGCCCCCGCCTGCTGCTCCTTGATGAGCCAAGTACGGGCATCGACCCGCAAGCGCGGCTCGCGTTCTGGAACTACCTGCAAGTGCTGCGCACGTCGGAGGGTACCACGGTGCTGCTGACGACACACCTGCTGGAGGAAGCCGACTGCTGTGACCGGCTGGCCATCCTGGACCGGGGCCGCATGGTTCGCCAAGGCACGCCGGACGACCTGAAGGCGGAAATCGGCGGCGAGGTGGTGACCCTGTACTCGACCACCCCGGACGAGGTTGCCGCAACGCTGGCGGAGGAGTTCGCGATCGGGGAGGCCCTCGTCGATGGCCAGCGAGTGCGCTTCGAGCACCCCGAAGGCTCGGCCTGGGCGGCTCGCCTGATGCAGCGGTTCGGGTCCCGGATCCAGTCGGTCACGATTTCCCGGCCCAGTCTGGGAGACGTCTTCCTGCACCATGCCGGCCACGGGTTCAGCCGGCCAGACGGCTAGGCAGCCGGCCGGCACCTGGTGCGGACGCCGCTCCCGGCGGGGGGCGCGCACCGCGTCGTCAGATGGTGTCGGCGTAGTAGCCGTTTCTGGCCTGCACCGTTACGCCCTTGCGGGACGTCTTGAGCGTGATCTTGCGAAACCCCGGTCCGTCGAGTTCCCGAGTCGGGCTGTATCCGATGCTGTACTGGCTGCGCATCTCCTCCTCGATTTGCCGAAACACATCGCCGAGGCCCCTTTGTCTGGAGATGCGGAAGAAGCTGCCTCCGGTCTGCCCGGACATCTTCCTCAACGTGGCGGCTCCATTGGCAGCCATCCCGCCCGGGCCGACATAGCCCTGGAATCTCCGATCAAGGTACTCGATCGTGTAGACGACGATATCGGCTCTCTGGGCAGCCTCGATCGCCTCCTTCAGGCTCACCTTGCTCCCGAAATCGATCCCGTCGGAAATAATCACAACCGCCTTGCGACCCACCTGGTTCCGGAACATCTCGTCCGCAGCAAGGTACAGTGCATCGTGGAGGGCTGTGCTCGTTGCCCTTGTGTTTCCGGTAGGGTTCGGGTGGAATCCGCCAGCCGGGACTTCCACCTCAAGATCGCCGAGGCCCCGCTCCAGCAGGGCCAGGGAGTCGGTGAAGTCCTGCAACAACTCGACGTTGCGATCAAAGCTCATCAGGAATGCGAGGTCCGTCCTCGGACGGATCACGGAACGCAGGAACAACGCCCCCGCCCGGCGCTCCTCCGGTATCACGCTGTGCTGGCTGCCACTGGTATCAATGAGCAGCCCGATCGTGAGCGGGAGATCAGTCTGGTGGGCAAAGTACCGGATTTCCTGCCTCTGGCCATCTTCCGAGAGAATGAAGTCGTCCCTCGTTAGGTCGCTGAGCAGGTGCCCGTTCCGATCCTTGACCGTTGCAAGGACGTTAACGACTTTCACGTCCAGCGAAAACGTCGGAGCTTCCTCAACATCCTGATTCTGGGCACCGGTCGGAACCAGCGCGAGCAGAACCAGAAGTGGCAGGGCGGCAAACCGCATCCTACCGGAAGAGACGATGTGGCGACAGCCGGGGTTTCCGCGTCGCGGGAACCACCACCCGCACCCTAGGCGCTGATGGCGTCCCACGGCTTGCGCGCCCTGCGACCCAGCATGCGAGAGGCCACCGGGTCGTTGACGAAATCCTCGGTCCCGGCATCCCAGACCAGCTTGCGGCCGACGCGGTAGGCAATGTTGCCCAAGTGCGCAACCAGGGACGCCCGATGGCCGGTCTCCGCATCGGAGCGTGGCTTCTCACCGTCGCGAATACACCGGACGAAGTGCTCAGCATGCAGTCTCGACGGCTCGGGGTTGGACTTGTGCGTCCGTTCGAGCCCGCCCGGCCCGAAGGCTTGGCGGTCGCTCAGGGAACCGCCGTACGGCCCGGTCTCCGGAATGATCTCGTAGCCGACCCGGTCGGCGACCAAGGTCCCGTTGCTGCCGTAGAACGCCATTCCGTTGGGCCGGTTTTCGGGGCCGCGTGCACCGTGCAGGTGCATGCCCGGCGTCAGCCTGCCCACGCTGCCGAACGAGTTGATGTTGCAGGTCTCGTAGCTGACGACGAACCCGGGATACTCATACGTCACCTGTAACAGGTCGGGCTGGTCGCCCATTCCGCCCACGGCGAAGCGCCCGCCGGCGGCCGTCACCGTGCGGGGTCGATCTTCTCCCATGATCTGGTGGACCGTGTCGAATCGATGGGTGCCGAAATCGGTTATCCAGCCTCCCGCATAGTCGTAGAAGTACCGGTAGGTCCGGAGGAAACGCATCCGGTTGAACGGCACCCACGGGGCGGGCCCGAGGTAGAAGTCCCAGTCCAGGCCCGGCGGGGGATCGGAGTCGGGGGTCCTGCCCGCCCCCGAGGGCATGAGATTGGCGTAATTCCAGACGCGGACGAAATGCACGTCCCGCAGGGCGCCTCCCTGCACGAGACCGGCAGCCTCCGCAAAATGCGGCTGGGACCGGTGCTGTGTACCGGTCAGGAAGACCGCCCCGGATTCGGCCGCGGCCGTGGCCATCGCCTGGCCTTCCAGGACGTTGTGGCCGAGCGGCTTTTCGACATAGACGTGCTTGCCCTCGCGGATTGAGTCCACCGCGGGAAGCGCGTGCCAGTGATCCGGGGTGGCGATGTGAACGGCGTCCACCTCCCGGTCCTCGACAACCCTGCGATAGTCGCCGCCCACCCTGGCCGACGGCCCCGCCAAGGCCTCGCGGGCAGATTCGGCCTGCCTGTCGTACACGTCGCAGAAATGCGTGTACTCCACCCCCTTGATGGCGGCGATCTTCGCGGCGACGCTGCGGCCGCGGCCCCCGCAACCCACCAGGGCCACGCGGAGGCGGGTGTTGGCACCGACCACACGAGATGCGGAGGCCGCGGTGAGGGTCGCCGCTCCCGCCGAGCGAAGGAAGCCGCGCCGGCCCCGAGGGGCGGCCACCTCCGGGGCCGCTCCGGACCCCTGGGATGCGTCGCACTTGTTCATCATGGTCGGTTCCTCAAACCTCGCCCTCGGCCCGGATCTCGTGTACGTGATCAGCCCCAATCCCGAAAGCCTCTCTCAAGCCCTTCGGAGCCAAGAGCGCGGCGGTCCTCGCCATGTTGACGATCATGGGAGCAATCCTCGAACCCGCGAAGGCTTTCGTGGCAGCGGGAAAGGGGCGAAACGCGATCAGCATCAGCACGAGGGCAACCGAGAGGAGCAGACCGCGGACCAATCCGAACGCACCACCCAGGGCCATGTCGATCCAGCGCAGACCGGTCAATTCCCAGACGCCGCTCAACGTCAGGGCAAGCGCCGCTCCGGCAATCAGGCAGGCTATGTAGATTGCCACGAACGCAACCATCACTGCAACGCGCTCGTCCGCTATCCAGGGACGCAACTCCTGGGCTAGCATCCCGTAGCCCCACATGGCGACCACCAGACCAACGACCAGAGAAGCTATGCGAACCAGCTCCCTGGTAATGCCGGTACGAGCCGCAAGGAAGACCGAGGTCAGCAGAATTCCGGCCAAGATGACATCCAGAACCACAGTACCGCCCGATCGAGCCTTGCGCCTACCCGCAGAAGCGGGGGCTGCCTGGTGCAAGTATAGCGGGAGGGAGTCGGTCAGTTGGGGCTGTGGGCAGCACCGCAGCCACTGAGGGAGCCACTCAGGGGTCTACCGCCTACGGGCGGAGCCCGTCCGGTTTCGGTGCCGACCCTGGAGCTGCCCCGAGGCCTGAGCGAGGACGCTGTGGCGCACTCCGCTGCACGTAAACACGAATGCCGGCGGAATGTTCATCAGGACGAGCCGTGACGTGACTGCATGGAAGTACCGCTCCAGGAAGCTGCCCACGTCAAAGCGCTCCACCCGGCCGCCGCTTACGCGTACCCGGGATACGTACTGGTACTGCGTGATGATGCCCCGGTCCGCCAGGTGTGGCACGAGAGGACGAAAGATTGCGTCAGCGGAATCGGAGTCCATCAGGGTGACGCCAAGGGAGGAAACCACTGCGTCGATCTGGCTGATTCCGATCTGCCGAAGTTCGGTGCTCGCCGTCTCGGCGCTGGCTGCCACCAGGCGCAACCGCGAGTCCTGAATCGTTTCGCGCAGATAGTTCACGAACCTCGGACTGATCTCGAAGGCCAGGAGCATGCCATCGGGCGGCAGCAGGGCCAGCAGTTCGCGGGTGATCACTCCGGTTCCGGGCCCGAACTCGACGATCACACGCTGCGGCCGGTTCCGCAGGGGCGCCACCATCGCCCGCGCCAGTTCGCGGGAACTCGGCACAACAGCAGCCGTGCCCCTGACGTCCTCCATAACGTTCCGGGCAAAGGTTGCAAGGCTCATCTGATTCGCTTGGGGCCCTCCCGTTTCGGGGATCCGTCGCCTGCTCTATCATAGGCCGCAGCCGGGGCCCCGAGGATTCGGCTCCGGTGCGAGCGAGACTGAGGCTATCGTGACGGGCAGAGCCAGCCGCTTCATTGTGCCCTTCGCCCTGCTGGGCAATCTGGTCGCGACGGAGGTCCTGTCCCTCCAGGGTACGGTCACACCGCCGGTGGCCCGGGGCCTGGCGGCCGTCTCCGCCGTCGAGAACCCCTTCTACGTCGAGGTGCCCATCCAGGCCGGCCGGTTTGCGTTTCGACGACTCGCTCCGGGCGCGTACACGCTCACGGTCATCGATCCCGAATGGGGCGTGACCCGCAGAACTGTCCAAGTGACGCCTTCATTCGCGGATACGGACGGGAACGTCCAGGTTGCGGTCGATCTGGAACGGTCCGACGCGGCGCGGTCGAAGCGGTTGGAGCAGCAAGGCAGGGTCTCGGTCGCTACGCTCAAGGTTTCGCCGAAGGCCGGTACCCTTCGGCGCAAGGCCCAGGCCAGGCTGCGCAGGGGGGACGACGCGGGCGGAACCGCCCTGCTGCTCAGGGCTGTCGAGATCTCCCCTTCGTTCTTGGATGCGTGGAACGAGTTGGGGACCATTTCGTACAAGGGCAGACACTATGACGAGGCCGAGCGGCGCTTCCGGAGGGCTCTGGACATCGATCCGCTCGCTTTCGCCCCCCTGGTCAATCTGGGCGGCACGCTGCTGTCGCAAGAGCGGTTCGACGAGGCCCTGAGCTTCAACCTGATGGCGCGCAGCCTGGAGCCCGGGGATGCCCTGGCCAACTCGCAGCTCGGCATGAACTTCTTCTACAAGGGACAGTTCCAGAAGGCCCGGGAGTACCTGCTCAGGGCCAAGGAAGCGGACGCATCCCATTTCAGCTTTCCGCAGCTGTTTCTGGCAGAAATCTATGGAAAGGAAGGGTGCCTCGGCAAGGCACGTGCGGAACTGGAGGAAGTGCTGCGGTTGCATCCGCACTCTCCCGTACTGGCACTCGTCCACGACGCACTCCGGCGACTCGATGCGGCCATGCCTGCGAACTGACCGGACTTCAGGCAACCTCGTCGGCACCCAGGAAGCCGTGCCACCGGCCCGCCCGGACTGGCAAGCAACAATAGGGAACTTCTCATGACCCTCGCAAGGCTTGTCGGAACCGCTCTGATCTCAACTGCCGCCATGGCTGTGACGCCCGGCCCGCCCAGCTTCGTGGTCATCATGACGGACGACCAGGGCTACGGCGATCTGGGCGTACAGGGCCACCCGTACATCCGCACACCCAACCTGGATCAGATGGCGGCCGAGGGAATCCGGTTTACCGACTTCTATGCCCAGCCATTCTGCGGACCGACCCGGGCCGCCCTGATGACGGGCACCTACCCGCCCAGAAACAGCCTGATGTTCAACCACATCCCCCGCGCGCGGAGCGGTATCCATCCGAACGAGATCACGATCGCCGAACTGTTGCGCGACCGCGGCTACGCGACCGCGATTTTCGGAAAGTGGCATCTGGGCGATGCACCGGAATTCCTGCCCACACGCCACGGATTCGACTCGTACCTCGGCCTGCCCTATTCGAACGACATGTGGCCGTTTCATCCGAAGATCGAGCGGCGCCCGGACGAGGGCGACCGGATGCGGCACACCCGAGAGCGCACCGCATACACGGGCTACGCCCAGTCGGACGAGACCTATCCGCTAGGCTGGTTCCCTCCGTTACCACTGATCGAGGGCGAGTCGGTCATCGAGGCCGACCCCAGCCAGGAAGAGTTGACGAAACGCTTCACCGATCGTGCGATCGACTTCATCCGCGCAAACCACGACCAGCCGTTCTTCGTGTACCTCGCGCACGCGATGCCCCACGTGCCCCTGTTCCGGGGACGGGAGTTCCGGGACCGTTCCCTGCGGGGTCTCTACGGCGACGTCATTGAGGAAATCGACCACCACACCGGACGCATTCTGGAGACCCTGAAGGCGCTGGAAATCGACGGGAACACGCTCGTCCTGTTCACCTCCGACAATGGCCCGTGGGCTGGCTACGGCATCGACGCCGGATCGGCCGGCTTGCTGCGGGGCAGCAAGGGCACGGTGTACGAGGGTGGCATCCGGGTGCCCGCCATCCTGCGCTGGCCGGGCCGAATCCCGGAGGGTCTGGTCACTTCCGAAGTCGCATCCATCATGGACGTGTTCCCCACCCTGGCCCGCCTGGCGGGGGGCGAGCCGCCGAGGGACCGTACGATCGACGGCCGGGACCTGAGCCCCCTGTGGGAGGAGCCGGACACGGCACAGGGGCACGAGTCGCTGTACTTTTTCGAGGGAGGCTACCGATACCGCGCAGAGGATGGCCCGCCCGGGAACAGCCCGCAGTTGCGCGCTGTCCGCTCTGGCGAATGGAAGTTGCACTTGGGGGCGGAAGGGAACGGCGAGACGGGCACGGGGGACATCAAGCCAGCCGAACTGTACCAGATCCACTGGGACCCGAGCGAGTCGCGGGACGTCGCCGGCAAGCATCCCGACGTGGTCGAGCGGCTGAGCAGGCAAGCGAGGTCCTTCCTTGCGAGCATCAAGCGGGACAACCGACCGCTGGGGCGCCTCTCCGACTGAGGTGCGGAATCCGGGCACCTACTCAACCGTGTAGAGATCGATATCGAGCCCGCAACGGCCCTCCGAGAGTTCCCGGGTTGCGGCCAGTATGTTGCTCTCGGTGCGGAGGGCACTCGTCGCGCTGCTCAGGTCCATGTGGTGGTAGTGGCGGCCGCCCAGGCGAATCCCGCCGAAGTCGAATACCTTCGTGCCGTGGTAACTGCCCAGGTACTTTGGGTACTGGAGAAGGATCAGCAGGGGGAGGGGCTCTTGACTCTTGGGCGGAGAAGGCGTAGGATGAAGTCCTTTCCGGAAGTCGAGGCCGTAGCGAGCCAGCCGCAGCCTCAGGCCACGCCGGAGCCGAGGCCGGGTCATGCAGGGGCAGCGCACCAAGAGCAAGTCCCGTCTGTCGCACTGGCAGGCGGAGAGGACTCGTCTGCAGGCCAAGCTCGGTCAGTTGCAAGCCGAAGTCACCCGCTTGCAGGCGAAAACCACCCAGTTGCAGACGGAGAACTCCCGCTGGCAGGCGAAAGAAGCCCAGTGGCAGGCCGAGCGAAAGCAGTTGACGCAGCAGTTGGAGGCCGCGCAGGAGGAAGGGCAGCAGTCGCGACGGAGCTTGGGCCTCAACAGCAGCAATAGCGGGAAACCCCCGTCGAGCGATGGGCCGGCGAAACCGCCGGCCAGCCAGCGGACCCGCAGCCAGCGGCGGCGCACCGGCCGGCGCAGCGGGGGTCAGAAAGGGCACCGGGGCACGACGCTGCACCAGACGGACAACCCGGACCGGATTCAGGAGCACTTTCCGCAAGCCTGCCGCGGGTGCGGCAAGGCCCTGAGGCGGGCGGATGTGGACGGGGAGGCGAAGCGGCGGCAGGTCTTTGATCTCCCGGAACCCAAGCCGGAAGTGACCGAGCATCGAGCGTTGGCCTGTCGCTGCCGGCGCTGCGGGCTCTCGACCCGGGCCGCCTTTCCGGAGGACGTGACGGCCCCGGTCCAGTACGGGCCGCGCCTGGTGGCCACGGCGATCTACTTGCAGAACGCTCACTTCGTGCCCGAGGAGCGGCTGACCCAGATCCTGCGGGACCTGTTCGGTGTGAGCCTGTGCCCCGGCACCCTGAACAACCTGCGCCGCCGGGCGGCCGAGGCTTGGGAGCCCTTCGTCGAGCGGATCCGGGAGCACCTCATCGGTTGCCCCCGGGGTGAAGCACCTCGACGAGACCGGTTTCCGGGTGGCGGGACGAGGACAGTGGCTGCATGGACTGAGCCATCAGCTGCTGACCTACTACCGCATCAGTGAGAAGCGGGGCGGGGTGTTGGCGAGGCTGCGAGGGATCCTGGTGCATGATCACTGGGCTCCCTACTTCCAGGTGCCGGATGGGCTGCACGCACTGTGCAACGCCCATCATTTGCGCGAGTTAGAGGCCTTGGTGAAGATCGACAGGTAAGCCTGGGCCGGGCGGATGCAGCGTTTTCTGCGGGGGGCCAGACGGGTGGCGGAGCGGGCCCGCAAACGGGGCGAGGTGGTGCCGCCCCAGCTGTTGGAGCGGATGGAGAGCCGCTATGACGAGTTGGTGCAGGAGGCCCTGGACTATCCCAGCGGGCTGCCACCGTTGCCGGCCGGCGGGGCCGCCAGAAACGTCGGCCCGGCCATAATTTGGCCTTGCGGCTGGAACGGAGACGCGCCTGGGGGTTGCTTTTTCTGTTCGATTTGAGCGTGCCCACGAACAACTTGGGGGAGTGGGACTTGCGCATGATGAAGCTGCTCATGAAGATCTCGGGAGGGTTTCGTTCGCTGCAAGGGGCCCGGGAGTTCGTCACGCTGCGCAGTGTGCTGTCGACGGCGCGCAAGCAGGATCTGAAGCCGATCGAGACCCTGCTCGAGGGGCCGGCGGCCCTGCTGGAGCGGGAGGGCCTGGCCCCGAGCCTCCCGCCAAGCGGGCAGTAGACGGCCTGCGACGGCAGCCGGTCTCTGCCACGCGCCGCACGGTGCGCACGTCACAACACAAGCTCTGCTAGAAATGCGGACTCAGGCCGAGAACCTGGGTAGTTAGTTACATCCGGCCTTGAAACGTCTCGGACAATGGGCCGTCCCGGTGTCCGGCAACTGGCGCATCGTTTTCCGCTTCCAGGATGGTCCGATACTGCTCTAGGAGCATGTCGCCAATTCGATGCAACTATTTCTTGAATCCAAGGATTCTAAATGAAAATGGCCATGCCTTTCGACGCTGATCAGGAGGAAGGTTTCTGCTGTCAACATAGATATATATCAGCATTAGTACCCCATACATAAACAGTGCAATAGAATACATCCATGTGTCGTATCTTTCTGAGTTTAAGTTCATCAATGTCTTATAAAGATTCCATAAATTATGACACAACCAAAGTAATAGTAATACCTTTGAACTGTGCCCTATCAATCTATATCGTTTCAGGCGGCGCTGAATCTCGTGCTCAGTCATCGTGCAATACATTCGTATACCTGCAGTGATTGTCTCAGCAGCAGAACCCAATTCATAACTCGCACTTCCAATCTGCTCTATTATACATGCCGGTTGCACAAGGAAGCGCAACCGCGGGCGGAGGGGCCTAAGGTCCCAGGACGTTCCCACGCTGAGATCCGCTGGTTTCTTGTCGATACGGCTGATTCGATTTGCGGGGAGCACTGGCTTTTTCGGGCCGATTCTGGTAGGTATGAGACATGGCTTCGCAGCCCGCTCCCCTGTTCGAGACGACCCCGCCCGGATTCCGCCTGGACGACGTGGTCATCCGCCTGGCGCGGCCCGAGGAACGGACGCGCTGGGACGAGCTGGTCGGCCGCCATCCTTACCTGGGCTTCAATCGCTTCGCCGGTCGCGGGCTGCGGTCTATCTTCGAGTGGCACGGCCAGTGGATCGGGCTGGCCGGCTGGCAGTCGGGCGCTTTCCAGTGCCGCCCGCGGGACCGCTGGGTGGGCTGGAAGGCCCCGATCCAATTCCAACGGCTGCACGTGGTGGCCAACAACACGCGGTTGCTGCTGCTGGGGAAGGAGGGCACGTTCCCGGGGTTGAGTTCGCATGCGCTGGCGGGCATGCTGCAACGGCTGAGCGCGGACACCGGCGGCGCGCTACGGCCATGGCTTGCTGCTGGCCGAGACGTTCGTCGATCCGGCCCGCTTCCGGGGCAGCCTGTACCGGGCGGCCGGCTGGCTGCGGCTGGGCGGCACCCGCGGGTTCGCGCGGGCCAGTGGCCGCTACACCCAGCCCCATGGCCGGTCCAAGGATCTGTACGTCCGGGTATTGCAGCGCAATGCGCGGCGGCTGCTGCGGTCCGAGCGGGAACTGCCGGCGGCTTTCGCGGCCAACCCGCAGGGCGGCACCTGCGGGCTGCGTCCGGTCGAGTTGCGCTCGCTGTACGAGGAGTTGAGCGAGGTGCCCGATTTCCGGCGCGCCCAGGGTCGCAAGCACCAGACGGCCACCGTACTGGCCATCTACCTGCTCGCCAGACGGGCCGGTCTGCACGGCGGCAAGGCCGCTGCCGCCTAGGCCCAATCGTTGAGTCAAAAGGAGTTGGAGGCGCTGGGTGCCTAGCGCAACCCGCGCACGGGCCGCTACGAGCCGGTCTCCAGGTCGGTGATCTACCGCGTGCTGGAGAACGTCGATCCGGAGGCCCTCGAGGCCGTCTTGCGCCGCTACTCCATGCCCCGCCTGCAACTCGGTGCCGCGCTGGCGGCGGACGGCAAGCGCGTCCGCGCGGCCAACCGCAACGGCCCGCAACACCACGAGACCGTGAGCTTGGTGGCCCACGGCTCGGGCCTGCCCTTGGCCAGCCTCGGCTTGCACGATCAGAACGGCGAGATCGCCGCCGTGCGGGCCCTGTTCGAGGAGGTGCCCTTGACCGGGCGCGTGGTCACCCTCGATGCCCTGCACACCGTCCGGGATACCGCCCGGACGCTGGTCGACACCCACGGCGCGGACTACTTGCTGACAGTCAAGGCCAATGCGAAGAAGACGTTCGAGGCGCTCCGCCCAATCGACTGGGAGCAACCCGGCACCCGCTGCTATGAGGAGGAGCCCAGCCAGGGCCACGGGCGCCTCGAGCAGCGCAGCATCCGCGTCCTGAGCCCCCCTGCCCGCAGCGTGAAATTCCCCCATCTGCGCCAACTCTTCCGTGTCGAGCGCGAGCGGAAACACCTCGCCTCGGGGCGTGTCAGCCGCGAAACGGTCTACGGCATCCCCTCCGTGCCGCCCGACCGCGGTACGCCCGAGCAGTTGCTGGGCTGGAATCGGGGGCACTGGGTCGTGGAGAATCAGAACCATCGCGTCCGCGACGTGCAGTTCGCCGAGGATGCCTGTCTGTCGCGCAAGGGCCATGCGGCGCTGAACAACGCGCTGTGCAACGGCATCGCGATCGCGGTGATCCTGAGTTCCGGGCAGGATATCGCGGACGGCCAGCGCCACTTCAGCCTGCATCGTGAGGAAGCCTTTCAGGCTGTCCTCACGGCCCGTTAGGCGCTTCGGCCCCCCTCCCGACAGAGCGACACCGGCAGACGGCCGCAGGCCGGCAAGGGGAAAACTCCGTCCAGGGACCGCCACCCCGACCCCGAGGGCCTCGGCAACCTGCCACGGCTGGCTTTGCGCGGGTTCGCAGCGCTTCGTCTGGCGGCTCTACCCGCCCCCAAACTCGCTCTGCAGACCCATTCGCCTCCCCCTCAACTGCGCAGTCCCCAGCGTGGGAAAGGCCTGCCTAAGGTCCTGATTGGCCTATCCTAGGGGAGAAATCGCCATGCCTCAGCAGTGCCGCCACTTGCAATACGACGAGCGCTGTCAGATCCAGGCCTTGCACCAGCAGTGATTCTCGGTCACCGCCATCGCCGCTCCACTCCAGCGTCACAAGTCCACCGTCTGTCGCAAACTCCAGCGCAACGCCGGCCCCTCCGGCTATCACCATGAGCAGGCCCAGCAACTCGCTCGAGAGCGCCGCCACCGGGCCGTCACTGGCCCGCGCAAGCTCCAGCCAGCGATCTGGAACCTCATCTCTGACCGGCTCCAGCGCCACTGGAGCCCCGAGCAGGTCGCTGGTTACCTGAAGCGGGTCGAAGCGGTGTCGGTCAGCTTCTCGTGGCTCTACCAGCGGATTCGCCAGGACCGCGCCCAAGGCGGCTCACTCTACACCTACCTGCGGCAGCGCGGCAAGCCGCGCCGCTGCAAGGCTACCCGGGGCAGCGCCGGCCGCGGCTGCATCCCGGGCCGCAGGGACATCAGCGAGCGCCCCGCGATTGTCGACTCGAAGCAGCGCTGCGGGGACTGGGAGGCCGACACGATCATCGGCAAGGCCCATAAAGGAGCCGCTGTCACACTCGTGGAGCGCAAGTCGAAGGACATGCTTGCTCAGACAGTGAGCCGGAAGACCGTCGCCCTGGTGGGTGACGCGATGCAGAACCTGCTGCGGCCCTTCGCGGCCTTGGTCCTGACCGTGACCTGCGACAACGGGAAGGAGTTCGCCGGCCACCTCCAGACCGCCGAGGCGCTCGACACCGACATCTTCTTTGCCCGGCCCTACCGCTCCTGCGAGCGGGGCCTCAATGAACATACCAACGGCCTCCTGCGCCAGTTCGTGCCCAAGACCGAGAACCTGCGCACACTCGACCCCCAACGGCTGCAGGAAGCCGTCAACCGGCTCAACCACCGCCCCCGCAAGGTGCTTGGCTACCGCACCCCATAGAAGGTCTTCCGCGACGACTGTCTCGCGGCCGGCATCGACCCGCCACCCGCAGTCCCGGAACCCTCTCCTCTCTGATCCGGGCCGCAACGCGGCCCCTCTCCCAACGCACTTCCCCCTCTCGAGCTGGCGGGCCCAGCCCGCCAGCGCCCCTGTGGTCCGGCCGCCTTTTCGGGCCAGATCCTCCTGCCACCCTCGCGTAACGGCCACCCCCGGAGCGTCACCTTGACAGATCCCCCCCGCTTGTCTTACTCTGATAGTAGTTCAGCCACCTACTCCAAGGGCCTTCTTCCCCGCTGTTGCGGTTCAATGTGCAATGGGCGAGGGATTGAGCCATGAGATTCTTGCTAAGCACAACGAGACGACTTGCTACAAGATTTGTTCTTACTCTCACACTGGCCGCAGTCACACAGCATGTTGTCTCCGTACAACCAGCGGCAAAGGCGACCGAGATCGATTTCGGTCTCTCCGTGGGCCTTGAAGTTCTCAATGCAAACACATATGTAGTAAATTCCTCCATCCCTGTCTGGGAACTACCCCAGATAGAAGAGGCATTGGGCATAGGCATAGGTTCAATTGTTCCCCAGTCATCTTCTACATGGCGTGGGTTTAGGAAGCCCGTAGTCAGTGGATTTTTGCAAATTAGACTGACAGACAAGCTCTCCATTAACCCGGAAGTTATCTTCCAAAGAGCTTACGAGACCGGGCAGACCAACGACGATGTTTCTTCGTTTGGACCGCGATCTGTCTTGATCCCAACCAAGAACCCGTTGGCCTTCGGGCGGACCCACACGACGATCAACGTCTGGGAATTCCCCATTCTGTTCAAGTACCGCTTCACCAAATCCAGCCGCAGCCCCTTCGTCGCGGCCGGACCTACGTTCTGGACCGAAAACTCTGGCACCCTGCGCTCCCGCTCCACGGACCCGCATTACGGCGTCTCCGTCGCCTTCGGCTACAACCTGCCCTGGGGGCGCTGGAATCTCATTCCCCAGTTGCGTTACACGCGCTGGGCAGGAAGTGGGTTTTCACCGGTCTCCTTTGACTATTCTTCCGGGCTGGGTAAGAACCAGTTGCGGGCCATGATCGGCTTTACGTTCTGATCTCAAAGGTAACTACCCAGGCACTGAGCCTAGGGCTGCGTCTCAGACGCAAGGCGATCCGGTCGGCTTCCTGCCGACCGTCCAGCCGCTTCGGCGGACCACTCCGGAGATCCCGGACACGCCCCTGCAGAGCCACCTCGAAACCTTCCAGCACACGGCGTTTGCGGACGTTCTCGACCGTCTGCACCCGGCAACCATAGGCCAGGACATTCCCACGCTGAGATTCTCTAGTTCCTAGCTGTCGCGTCTGATTGGAGTTGCAGAGAGCACTGACTCCTTGCGGCCGATGTTGGTACGTAGGAGACATGCCGTGGCAGCACTCCGCCCTGTTCGAGTCGACTCCTCCCGAATTCCGCCTAGCCGACGGGGTCATCCGTCTGGTGCGGCCCGAGGAACGGACGCGGTAGGACGAGCGGGTCGACCGCCACCATGGCCTAGAGTTCAAGCGCTTCGCGGGTCGCGGGCTGCGATATACCTTCGCATGGCGCCGCCAGTGGATCGAGCTGGCCGGCTGGCGGTCGGGGGCTCTCCAGTGCCGGCCACGGGACGGCTGGGTGGGCTGGACAGCCCGGATCCCGTTCCAACGGCTGCACCGGGTGGCCAACAACACGCGGTTGCTGCTGGGGAAGGCGGGCGCGTTCCCGGAGTTGGGTTGCTATGCGCTGTCGCGCAGGGCGCAACGGCTGAGCGCGGACTAGGGCGCGTGCTACGGCCATGGCTTGCTGGCCGCCGAGACCTTCGTCGATTCTGCTCGCTTCCGGGCCAGCGGCCGCTACACCGACCCCCATGGTCGGCCCAAGGACCTGTACGTACGGGACTTGCGGCGCGATGCGCGGCGGCTGCGGGACAATCGGGAGTGGGACCTACCCCTTTGACGATCCGATAGTTGTCCGCGATCAGGCAATCAAGGCAGCTTCGCTCAGCCGCGCCGGCCCAGAGCAGGGTCGGATAAGCCGCTCGGGGGCGCTGGAGGCCTCTTTGGGGAGCGGTTTCCGCTCTCGTCTGCGCAATCAGGGCTTGGCAGCCAGACTAACTTCAGCGGTCGACCACACTGTGCGTCAGGCCCCCCAGCGGTTCGCAGCCTGCGCTGGGCCGGTGCCCATCCGGGCCGCCAACCGACTTACAATCCGACCTACGATCGAGCACCCGCGCCATGATCAGAGCCTGACTGCGGTGCAGTTTCCGCGCCAGATCAGTGGGCCGGGCAGGCGATCAAGCCCTTGTACGTCAGCCGCGTCTCCTGCCCAGCCTCCAGCCAGGCACTCAAGCGGGCCTCCACCGAGTCCTTCTGATGATTCAGCCGGAACGTGCAGGCATTCAGGTAGCGCTGCGTATGTTTGATGCTCCAGAAGTGATGAATCCCTACATAGACCCGCTTCACCAGCGCCCAGACGCTCTCGATGCTGTTCGTATGGGCCTTGCCACGGACATACTCCCCGCGCTGATGGTTCACTCGCGACAGCGAATAGAAACTGGCCAGAGGGGTATAGCTCGCCCACTCGTCGGCGTGGACGCTCGAGCCGCGAGCCACATGCTCCGTGACGTGGGGCAGGATGTCCGACGTCTTGGCCCCCTGGACATGGAAGGCGACCACTTTCCCACCCCGTTCTTTCATGCCGAAGGTGACCGCCTTCGTCTTGGTGCTGCGGCCCTGGGTTCCCGGGGTCCGCTTGCTGGCGTGCTTGTTCTTCTCCTTGCCTCCGATGTAGGTCTCATCCACTTCGACCTCGCCACCCAGTAACTCAGAGGCTCCCGTACCGGCTGCATGGCGAATTCGTTGCAGCATATACCAAGCTGTGTGCTGCTTGACTCCCACAATCTTGGCCAATTGTACGCTCGAGATGCCCTTGCTGTGACAGGTGTCCAGGTACATGGCCAGGAACCACTTGGGCAAGAGCTTGATCGGGCTGTCGGAGAAGATGGTTCCCGTGATGATGCGAAACACCCGGCCACAGTCCTTGCATTTGTGGCGGCGTCCATCCCGGAAGTGATAGATCTTGTTGCGGCTCTTGCAGCAGGGGCAGAACTCGCCCTGAGCCCACCGCACGGATGCGATCCGCTTGAGGCAGGCTTCGGGGGTGGAGTACTTGGTTGCAAATTCGACCATTGTCATCAGTTATTAGTATAGCATATGATTGGTAAATACACACAGTAATAGATACGATATTATCCAAAATAAATGGGAGTCTCAAGGTGGCGTGTAGGCTCTTTCGGATCTACGCATGCGTGCGGAGGGCAGTCGAGCCGATTCTGCTTTATAGACAGCCCCACCTTGGGACGCCGCTAGGAGGAACTGGGCCGAACCGTGACTCGTCCTGCCCGCGTGCGCTCCACGAGGCCGACGCGGCACGCTTGTCACGGTCGATCTGCCCTGCCGGTTCGGGCACCACTGCATATGATCTCCTCTAAGATCGTCAAAGGGGTAGGTCCCTCGGGAGTTGCCGGCGGCTTGCGCGGCCACCCCGCGGATATGGTCAACATCGGTTAACAGACCGCCTTCAGCGATTGAGTGAGTCGCCGTGCTTGATTCCCGGCCCGCGATGTACCGCGTCGACTGGCGGCCGACACAACCCAAGCTGATTGTCCGACGCAGCGCTGTCGGCGGGTGGGTTACGACCGTTGCTTGGATTCCCGGCCACGACTCAACTCGAAGCTCCGCGCAAACACGTACGCGACCAGGGCCACCACGAATACCACGAGCAACATCCAAGCGATTCCCTGCAGGGTCTCGATGACGGTCCGATATACCTCCAGAGTCCACCGCTCCGCCGTGAGGACGAGAACCTCCTCGTCCTTCTTGGGTGCCGTGATGTACCGTTCCAAATCATGAATGCGAACCCCGCCCGAAACGCCGACCACGTACGCCGCAAAACTGATGTAGCGGTGCCACGCGCCGCTTAGGTCCTCGACCACGATCCGCCGGAGGATGGAAGCTACGGGACGGTCGAAGAGTCGCACTACCCCAAAGGACACGGCGACGGCTATGAGGAAGGTGACGACTAGCAGAATGAAGAACATATCTGAATCGCTCGCTCCTTGAGCCTACACCCAAGACTCCCGATCGCACAACCGTGTTTATCCAGCCGCAGGCCATGCTAGGGCCCAAGTGCGGCGGGCTCCGGATTCTCGATGCCCAACGATTGTTCCCGTCCCGGCGGGAAGTGCAGACGAGCAGCGCATCGAGCCCTGCCATCGAGGCAGGTGTCCGATTTCGGAATCGCCCGCCCGAGTCGGCCCGCACGGAGCGTACCTTAGGGAGCAAGACAACTTCAATGTCGATGCGGTGTGCCTGCTGGAGGAGGTACTGCCGACCATCCAACAGGGGTGCCATCGCTCCCGCCTAGCGCGGTGCGCCTGTGCGCATCCGCCTCGCAACCGTGGCCATTGAACGGAACCCTCTCGAAAAATCACGGCCGCAAGAGGTGGTGGAGCTACCGGACGCTGGTCTGAATCAAGAATCGGCAACCCCCATTTTCTCTGGCCGTCCGCATCCTACGTTCTCGTCGCGACGGCGTTGGATTTCGGGTCGACCCGCATGAACCTCATGGTCGCTGACCCGAGTTCGTCAGCTTGCAGATTGTGAGATTCGCGAGCCAATACATCTCAATGGCATATAGATTCTCGCAACTCCACTATGGGACGGCGGGATTGTTCGTCGGCCGCCGCTTTCGGGCCACCGGAGTGCGCATCCGGACACGGTGGAGGGCCGGCGGCACACCGACGGCCCGCGCGACCTCGACTGCCTCCAGGTCCGGGCGGAAGTCTTGGCGACACTCGACGCGCTCCCTTGCGACCGTTTCCAGGGGGGGCGTCAGCCGGACCCAGCCAGCCAGCTTGCGACGGATCGTCGTCCGGCTGTCGTGATGTCCCCGGGCGTCCGGACGGCGACTCGGCACATGCACGGCATGGTAGGCGAGTACGGCGATGCAGAAGTGCGCCCGGATACGGTCCTGCTGCGTGTGCCGGATTGGACGCAAGCCGATCTCCGACTTCAGACTGCGGAACGTGGCTTCGACGGCAGGCTGACGGTTACGCTCGAAGAGGACTACGGTGGCCCGCTCCGGCTGTCGCTTCGGGCGCACCTCAAGAGCGTGCTTGGGTGACGTCTCACCGTGACCCGGTCGTAGCCCACCGCCAAGCGCGAATCGCCGGTATCGCCAAATCACACCCCTCTCCCGCCGGTATCGCACTTCGATCCGCACCGGGCGAGTTTGCGACGGGCCTCGGCAACTGTCGCCTGCCGGTCGACTCCGGGCGGGACCGCGCCGGGCGGTGCGAGCACCGTTCCGCTCCGGGCCACTGGTATACTTCCGGTGAGCGGGCGAGGGTCGCAGGAAGGGGTGGAAGGGCAGACGGGCGCATCGTCGAGCAGCGTGCGGCAGTCGTCCTCGAGGACCCCGAAGCGTCGTATTGATCCAGACTCCGACGGCCAGCCGATGGCAGAGAACGACGAGCACCGCTGGGCCATCCAGTCGCTCCTCCATCCGCTGGAGTTGCGGTACCGCAAGCGGGCCGACGCCTAGGTGTCGGGCGACCTGCTGCTGTATTACCGGAAGGGGGACGCGAGCCGATGCGTGGCCCCGGACGTGCTGGTAGTGCACGGGGTGGCACCGGGACCGCGGCGCACCTACCTGCTGTGGCAGGAGGGCAAGCCGCCGGACTTCGCGGCCGAAGTGAGTTCGCCCCGCTCGCGCATCCAGGACCGGACGACCAAGCGTGAGTTGTACGCGAGGTTGGGGGGACAGGAGTATTTCCTGTTCGATCCGGCGTACGAGGACCGCGGGCAGGCGGGACGTCTGCAGGGGTACCGGTTATGGGGTAGCGGGTCGGTGGAGGTCGGCCCGGGAGGTGAGTGGGGGAGCGAGGAGGAACTCCGCAGCGAGGTGCTGGCCTGTCGCTCCGACCGGAGGGCAAGCGCATACGCCTGCGGGATCTGGTCACCGGCGCGGACCTGCGGTATTCCGACGAGACGGAAGACGCGCTGCACACAGAGCAGGAGGAGCGGCGCAGGGCGGAAGAGGCCTTGCGCACGGCGGAAGCTCGCATCGCTGAATTGGAGGCCCTTCTCGGCGCGGCGAGCCATCGAGACGGCAGGCAGACTCGGAACGATTAGTTCCGGCGGCACATCGACCCCATACGCGGTGTCGCACTTCGGAGTGCAATCGGCACCTCTAGGATAGGCTAATCAGCACCTTAGGCCCCTCCGCCCGCTGTTGCGCTTCCTAGTGCAACCGGCAAGACCTGCGCCCGGCGACAGCAGCCACTGGCCGCAAATTTCCGGACCGGAGCATGCTACACGGAGCGCTCGCGGCCATCTCCAAAACGGGTCCCGGACCGGCGTGTCAGCCGACGGGGGAGACAGGACAACTGTCCCGCTGCCCGTGGCCACAGCCCCTGCCCCCCGAGTGACGGCACGGCGGTCGGCTGTTCCAGCACGGGAAGAGTTGCAGGCAAAGACACTCCGATGGCTCAACGCGTCGCGGCCGCCACTGGGTCCACTGTGGCCCCAACGCCGGCCAGACCGGCAGATCGGGAACAACGGCACTAGCCCGGCGGGCGCAGGTGGCTGTCAATCCTGGCGGACAGTTCGCTGACCGTGCGCTGCACGGCCACGCCCATTCGCGCCACCACGGATCGCACCTCGCTCGACGGAACATTCTCGGCCGACGACGAAGTGCCGTGCCAGACAACGCGGCCCGACGGGAAGTCCACGAGTTCCAGGGCGATCTCGACATTTACCCGCACCGGGCCGTTGAAATCGACCTCCTCCAGCCGCCGCAGTTCGCCACGGACGACAAAGTCACCCCTCGTTCTACCGTCGAACGGAATCACCGAGGCGAAAGTGCCCCGAGCGAGCAGCTCGCCGCGCAGCAGCCGCCCGATGCTGTCTTCGGGGTCCTCGGCCCACTGGTGGTAGTCGTAGAAACCGATTTGCTCCGGAGACTCGCGATAGACGATCCGCCGTTGCCCAACCACCTGGCCCACGCGAAGGGGCATCAGAATCGCTGCATGGTCCAGGGGATCCGCAGCAGGAACGGGACTCGGCAGATCCAGGACGTAGTAGAGCGTCGGCGGGGCTTTGCCGCCACAATGCAGCCCAGCAGCCAGCGCGACCGCAACCAACACCGCTAGCAATACCGAATGCATGCTAATCTTAGCCAGCAAGTCATTATGCCTGATCTGGCACTTTCCTGCATCCAGTGTGGCCATGCGCTGCGCCTGATGCCCCGCGAGAAGGTTCAGCGACTCGATACCTGTGTCGGCTGCGGAGCCGACCTGCACTCCTGCGTTCATTGCCGATACTTCGACCCCGGCCGGAGCAACGAGTGTTCGGAGCCGCAGGCCGAGTGGGTCCGGGACAAGCAGAGTTCGAACTTCTGCGGCTACTTCGAGGCCCGGACCTCGGTCAACCTTACTTCACGAGGTGGCACGAACCGGGCCGCCGACGCGCGGGCCGCGTTTGACAATCTCTTCTCGAAATAGCGGCCTGGCGTACTCGCAGTTTATCGGAGCACCAGCACAGTGCAAGGTACCATTGCCTCACCGTCGAAACAGCGCACACCCCACCGGCCTGCGGGCCAGACGACCCTGAGCCGGGTGTTGGGGCTGTACGGCGTCGAGAACTGGGGTTTCGGCTACTTCGGCGCCAACGAGGCGGGGCACCTGACGGTCGCTCCGCACCGGATGGCGAGCCAGGCAGTCGATGTTTACGACGTCGTCCAGGAGCAGGTCTCCCAACAGCAGGCCCTGCCGTTCCTGGTGAGGTTCCCGCAGATCCTCGACGAGCGTCTCGGGTCGTTGCACGAGGCCTTCGCGACGGCGATCAAGGAGTTTGAGTACCAAGGCCGTCACATCGGAGCCTACCCGGTCAAGGTCAACCAGAAACCGGAGGTGCTCCAGCGGCTCGTATCATCCGGCCAACGGCATGATTACGGCCTTGAGGTGGGCAGCAAGGCGGAGCTGGTCGTGGCGTTGTCGATGTCCCTGTCCGAGGGGGCGCTCATCGCCTGCAACGGGCTGAAGGACGACCTGTACCTGCGCCTCGCCATGCTCGCCGCCAAGCTGGGACGTCATGCGGTCATCATCGTCGAGGATCTGCTCGACCTGCGCACGACCCTCCACCTGGCGAGGACCCTGGGGCTGCGGCCTCCCTTGGGGATCCGGGTTAAGCTCAGCGCAAGGGGCAGCGGAAAGTGGGAGAATTCCGGCGGAGAATTCTCCAAGTTCGGGATGAGCGCGCTGGCCCTGGTGCAGGCTCTGCGCCTCATCGAAGAAGCCGGGGCCCACAACCAGCTCAAGATGCTCCATTTCCACATGGGCTCCCAGATCAATGACATCCGGCGCGCCAAATACGCATTCAAGGAAGCGGCGCGGGTCTACGCCAAAACCCGCCTGATGGGTTTCGGCATCGACTATCTCAACGTCGGCGGCGGCCTCGGCGTGGACTACGACGGATCGCGCACTGCCAGCGAATTCTCGATGAACTACTCGGTGCAGGAGTTCGCCAACGACATTGTCTACACGATCAGCGAGGTTTGCGAGTCGGAACGCGTGCCGCCGCCGGCGATCGTGACCGAGCATGGTCGGGCGATGGTCGCCTACCATTCGATGCTCGTCGTCGACGTGCGCAAGGTGGTAACCCCGGGCATCGTTGCGGAAGGCGGATTCGATGCGATCGAGTCGGAGGCCGAGCCGGTGGTCGAGCTGGTCGACCTGGCGCGCGGGATTGACGCCAAGAATTGCCGGGAACGCTATCACGACGCCGTACAGCAGCGCGGAGACGTCAACTCCCTGTTCGAGTTGGGTTACCTCGGCCTGCAGGACAAGGCCAAGGCGGAGTGGCTGTTCTGGAAAATCTGCCGTAGCGTAGCCCGGCTGTCGCACAAAATGAAGGACCGCCCGAAGGAATTCGAGGATCTGGATCGCATGCTCGCTTCGAAGTATGTCTGCAACTTCTCCATGTTCCAGTCCATGCCCGACTTCTGGGCCTTCGACCAGCTCTTCCCGATCGTGCCGATCCACCGGCTGGACGAGATGCCGACCGAGCGCGGTGTGCTATGCGACATTACCTGCGATTCGGACGGAACGGTCGACCGGTTCGTGCATGCCAATGACCATAAGGAGTCCCTGGAACTGCACCCGCTGCGGCCAGGCGAGCCGTACTATCTGGGCTTCTTGCTGCTGGGGGCATACCAGGAGACGCTCGGCGACCTGCACAACCTGTTCGGAGTCGTCACGGAACTGAACGTGAGGGTGCGTGAGGACGGACAGGCCGAGGTCGACGGCCCCATACGGGGAGACCGCGTGCGCGATGTCCTGGGCGACCTGGGATACGAACCCGAGACCCTGCTGGGTGCCATCGCCAGGCGCCTGGCGGACCGCAAGGCATCGGGATTGATCGGCGACGAAGACGAACACGAGGTCCTGGCCACGTCGTCCCGGGTTCTGGACGACTATACTTACTTGGTTTGAGGGCTTCCTGCACGTTGCCCGACAGCGGATGGACTCCCCGAAACCGACAGACGCCGAGACAATCGCGGACCTGCTGGCACCCCACCCGGCCCGATGCCCAGCACTCTCGGACGAGTCCGGCTCGAGCCTGGACTACGGGCAACTTCGGGAACTGGCCGCCCGTACCGGGGAGACGCTCAACGGCTGCGGAATCAGCCGTGGCGACCCGGTAGCACTGGTCCTGGAGAACGGCCCACACATGGCGGCCGCATTCGTCGCCGTGGCTCACGGCGCGGCGGCCGCGCCCCTCAATCCCGCGCTGCGCCCGCGGGAGTTCGACACAGCCCTGACCAGACTCCGGGCCAAGGCGTTGATCGTCGAGAAAACTTCGGGGGTGATGGCCGCCAGCGCCGCGGCCCAGCTTGGCATCCCGGTGATCGCACTGGAGAGAACCGGAACGTCCGGGGCCTTCAGGCTCGAAGTTGCGGAGACCGCGCGAAGGACCTCTCCGGGCCCCGCGGAGCCGGGGGACACTGCCCTGCTGCTCCACACGTCGGGCACGACAGCACGGCCAAAGCTCGTCCCGCTCTCGCAACAGAACCTGGTGGCGTCGGCGGGCAACATCTCGCGAACCCTGCGGCTCAGTCCCGGCGACACCTGCGTGAACATCATGCCGCTGTTTCATATCCACGGCCTGATGGGTGTCCTGCTGGCGTCGCTGCACGCCGGCGCCAAGGTTGCGGCGATGCCCGGTTTTCAGCCGATGCGTTTCCTGAGGTGGCTGGGACGCGCAGGCGCGACCTGGTACAGCGCCGTCCCCACCATGCACCAGGCAATCCTCGATCGGGCGAGCCGCGGTTCCGGATCCGCCGCAACCTCGATCCGACTGATCCGCTCCTCCTCCGCTGCGTTGCCGCCTTCCGTGCTCCGTGCACTGGAGAGCCGCTTCGAGTGTCCGGTGATCGAATCCTACGGAATGACCGAAGCGGCCCACCAGATGGCCAGCAACCCCCTCCCGCCACACCCGCGCAAGCCGGGGACTGTCGGGCCCCAGGCCGGCCCGCGCATGGCCGTCATGGGCGCAACTGGTGAACTGCTGCGGGCTGGCGCCAGCGGCGAGGTTGTCATTCGGGGGAGCAACGTCATGGCAGGGTATCTTGAGAACCCGGGAGCGAATGCGGAGGCGTTCCGGGACGGCTGGTTCCGGACAGGAGATCAGGGATTCCGTGACGAGGACGGGTACTACGCGATCACGGGTCGGCTCAAGGAACTGATCAACCGGGGCGGGGAGAAAATCTCTCCGCGGGAGATTGACGAGATACTGATCGAACACCCGGCGGTCGCCCAGGCGGTTGCCTTCGCCGCACCGCACCCGAAGCTGGGCGAGGAAGTCGGTGCGGCGATCGTGCCGAAACGCGGTGCAAGCCTCACTCGACGGCAGATACGCGAGTTCGCAGCCGAGCGCCTGGCCCCGTTCAAGGTTCCGCGGATCGTGGTCTTCGTGGATGCGATCCCCAAGGGTCCGACCGGCAAACTCAAGCGGGTCGGACTGGCCCGAGACCTCGGAATCGACTAGCAAGCCGGGGCGCAAACCTCAGCGCCGCGCGCACGCAAACACGTCGGCGATCGTACCCTGGATCTCCTCGGCCGCTGTCCTCGGGTCCGGGGCGTCCCGAATGGGACGGCCCACAACAATGTGGTCGGCACCGTTCAGGAACGCTTCCCGGACGTCGACAGTCCGCTTCTGGTCATCGGCAGGCCGGTTCTCGACGGGCCTTATTCCGGGCGTGACGACGACCAGCTTGTGAGGGAGGTGCTCGCGCAGGGCAGCCACCTCGAGGCCCGAAGAGACCACTCCGTCGCAGCCGATTTCGAGTGCGCGTCGCGCCCGCGAGAGAACGAGTTCCCGGGGACTGCAGTGGAAACCGAGATCGTGCAGGTCATGACGGTCCAGGCTGGTGAGCACGGTTACCGCCAGAATCTTGACATCCCCCCTGTTTGCGCAAGCGGCCTCGAGCATGGCGTCGTTGCCGTGAACCGTGCAAAAGGTGACTCCCCTATCATTGAGTTGGCCGACCGCTCTGCCGACCGTGGCGGGAACATCGAAAAACTTGAGGTCAACGAAGACCCTCTTGCCAGAGGAAGCCAGGTGCTGGATCAGCGAGAAGTAGGCACAATCCATAAAGAGCTCGAGTCCGAGCTTGTAGAACCCGACGCTGGGGCCGAGCCTCTCCACCAGGACGCGGGCGGAATCCACGTTCGGTACGTCCATGGCGAAGATCAGCCGTTCACGAAGTGGCACGGGATTCGACGACAGCGGCATTTCCAACTAGCCTAGCGCGGCGCGACAAGGGATCGTTGGCGAGACGCGAAGTTCCCACTGAACGGAGCAGGGGCGTTCCGGAACGAATCCGGCGGTGTCCGTGCCCTGCACCGATGCGGACTGGATGGGGAATCGGGTTCGATGCGGCGTTTTCGGTCCCCTGAGAATCCGTCCCACGGCGAGATGCGGCCCGTGGCGCGGGGCCGCCGCATCGTCGGTGGCACCGACAGCGGGACTCCACACCGGCTACACCCGTCCTGTCAGTTCCGGCGGGCGCTGCCTCGCGGGATTCCGGTGCTACAGTGGCCCATCAACCGCCACTACCGGTGTTACCACCGGCCCGGGCTCACCGCGCAGAAGCGATGCTCGGGCACCGAACCCGATCACCGGGCCGAGGCCGCGCGGGAAACCAGGTCGGAGACCGGCCGAATCAGCAACCTGTTGGCGACCGTGGCGGGCAGCGTGGTCAGGAGGACGAAACGGGTCCCGGTTGCCGGATCGGCCCACGCAAGCGTGCCGGTGGCGCCACCGTGCCAGAACGTGCGCTCGGAGCAGCCCGCCCCGGCCGACGCGCCGAGAGCGAAGCCCAGACCTCTGGGCGTGCCGACCTTGGCGGTGTGATTCCGAACCATGAGTTGGGCCGTTCCGGGCCGCAATACGCGCGCCTCGTCGGGAACGAGAAATTCCAGCAGGAAACGCGAGACATCCCCGGCGGTCGCATGCGCCCCGCCCCAGGGAGCTGCCAGATTCCGCCAGTACGCACTGTTCCAGTCCCAGTGCGCCGCCTCGGGGTGTCCCTGGCCCCCGTGCGGAGGCCCCTTCTCGACCTGGCTCCGCTGCGTATCCCCCAGCGCAAACCCGCCCAGGCCGAGCGCCGTCCTCCGCATGCCAAGTGGCCGGAAGAGCTCCCTCTCGAGGAACGCCGGGAACGGCTCGCCCGTGATCCGAGTGCATACCTCGGCAAGGAGCAGGATGCCCATGCTCTGGTACTTGTAACGTGTACCAGGTTCGAACAGCAGGTCCGTCCGGATCGTGCGCTCGACGAACTCGCTCAGCGCCGCGTTTCGCATGCGTAGCTCGACGTTCTCCGGGAGTTGGTCGGGCAGACCCGACGTGTGAGTGAGCAAGTGCTTGATCGTGATCCTCGAGCGCGGTCCCCGCCGGAACTCCGGGATGAAACGATGGACGGGGTCGGCCAGGCGGATTTCCCCCCTGTCGTGAAGCACCATCACACCAGCCGCAGTCATCGGTTTCGTGATCGAAGCCAGGAGAAAGATGGCGTCGGTCGATCCGGCGCTGCCGAACGCCCGACTGAACGACTGATCCCCGGTCCGGATGTGGAGGGTGGCGCCAAGCACCGCTCCGCTTCCGACGCAACCAGCCACGAGCGTGGCCGCGGCATCCAGGCCGTCCTGATTCACCGCTTCCGCGATGGAGGTCACCAGAGCACCCAAGAAAAACGTCCGACGTTCCATTGCGGCCCCCTCGGATCACCGGGGTGGCGCGCCAGCAGCGGTCGCCCCGAAGTCCGACTCGATCTTCGCGATCAGATTGGGCAAATAGGCTCGGAACCGCGCATCTGCCGTAGCATCCTGCCTGGGCAGGCCGAGAATTCGATTCCTTGCCGGCACAGCGCGGTCGTCCATGTAGTCGAGAGCGTTCAACGCTGCCATCGCCACGTAGATCCCGTGCTCCTCGGCGTCGCTCAGGGGAACGAGCGTTGCCAGTGCCCGTTCAGCATCGGCAGGGTGGCCGTATCGGCCGAGCGCCTCCCCAGCGGCAACCCTGACCGCGGGGTCTTCGTCAGACAGGGCGTGCCGGAGCTCGTCCCCCAGCGCGCGAACCCCGCCCTGCTCACGAACCAGGGCACCGACGGCGGCCCAGTAGCGCACGGCGCTGTCCTGATCGGCGAATCCAGAGCGGAGATCGGTCTCCACACCGACCAGCATTGACGTCGCGGTCTCGGCCATTCGCATGATGCGCCCCAGCGGGTAGCGGGTAGGGCTGGCCCCCATCGAATGCGGTGCGTCCTTGCCGGCCCGCGAGTGGATTGCGCTCTCCGGCAGGAACCCGAGATCGCGGATCGAGAGCGACCACTCGCGACGAGCATCCCTCATGCGCTCGAGAGTCTCCAGGTGCTCGGCACTGTCCGCCAGATTTCTGGTCTCGTCGGGATCCTGCCGCAGGTCGTACAGCTCCTCCGCCGGCTTGGTCTCCCAGAAGTGGGTCTGGGGCGGCCTCAGCCTGCCTTCCGTGTAGAGCCGGTGCCAGACAGCCGTTGTGGGTGTCTGGAACATGTACTGGATGTACTGGCCGTAGATACGGTGTGGCATGAAGTTCCGGATGTAGATGAATCGCTTGTCACGGACGCTCCGAACCATGTCGTACCGCTCGTCCATCCTCCCGCGGAAGCCGTAGAGGTATGGCTGAGGTGTCGCCTCGTACTCACCCGCGAAGGCATGGCCCTGAAAATGGTCCGGAGGGGCGATTCCCGCCAGGCTGAGGACTGTCGGCGCCAGGTCGACAAACCCGACAAGGCGGTCGCTCTCCCCGCCCGCGACATAGTCGTCCGGTTGCAGGCGGCTGTGCTTCTCCGGAACGTACAGGATCATGGGCACACCGAGGCCCGAGTTGTAGGTCCACCGCTTTCCGCGGGGCATGCCCGGCCCGTGATCAGCCCAGTAGAAAACGATCGTGTCATCCGCCAGGCCGTCGTGCTCGAGTTCCTCGAGCACCTTGCCGGCCATGGCATCCATCTCGGAGATCTTGTCGTGGTACTGCGCCCAGTCCCGACGGCTCTCGGGTGTATCGGGGTGAAAAGCCGGCACACGGACGGCACCGGGATCGTGAATCGCGGCATGAGGTCTCTTGCGGATCTGGGATTCGTGCGTGACGGTGAAATTG
Organism: Bryobacterales bacterium; assembly: GCA_965205085.1. Lineage (GTDB taxonomy): Bacteria > Acidobacteriota > Terriglobia > Bryobacterales > UBA6623 > VXMF01. The sequence goes on from OZ242039.1 coordinate 2,342,985, forward strand.
AAGACGGAGAAGAACGGCTGGCCAGTGGCACGGTTGCGCCAGTGTGCCTCGCGACCGGACTCATCCCAGACCGTCCCGGGCTTCTCGAGGTTGTAGTCCTCCTTGGAGTTGTTGGAAACGTAGTACCCTGCCTCCCGCAGGTACTGCGGAAACATCTTCATCGATGGCGGCAGCCGTGTCAGCGATCTCATGTGCTGGGCCCCGGTCGACGGTGGGTACATCCCGCTGATAATGGTCGTTCGGGCCGGGGCGCAAACAGGTGCGGTCGACCACGCGTTGCGGTAGATCATTCCTCGAGACCCCAACTCGTCGAGGTGCGGAGTGTCGGCGTAGGAGTCGCCGTAAACACCAAGGTGCGGGCCGTTGTCCTCGGAACTGATCCACAAGACATTAGGAACCTCTGCCAGCGCAGGCACGATCCATGCGATCAGAAGCAGCAATGACCGGTTCGACATCGTCCGAGTATAAGCGGTGTGGCGATAGGGCGATAGGATAGAATCATTGCTTGGGAAGTTGTCGCGTCCCATGCTCTGCCCCTTTTGTTCCCACCTGAAGGACTCGGTCATTGACTCACGGATGAGCCGGGAGGGCGATGTGATCCGGCGGCGCCGCCATTGCCTGGGATGCGGTCGCCGCTACACGACTTACGAGCGTATTGACGATATACCCTACTTGGTCATCAAGAAGGACCGGCGGCGCGAGCGGTTCGACAAGCAGAAGGTGCTCCAAGGGCTGATCCGAGCCTGCGAGAAGCGGCCGGTGACCATGGAGCAGATGGAGCGAATGGTGAGAGCGGCGGAATCACTGGTCATCGAGTCGCCAGACCGCGAATGCCCAACTAAGCGCATCGGCGAGCTGCTAATGGCTGAACTGCGCAACCTGGACAAGCTCGCGTATGTCCGGTTCGCATCCGTATATCGGGATTTCAGGGACGAGGACCAGTTCTTGCGGGAGCTCCGCAGCTTGCAGGCGAACTGATCCGGACACTCCATGGCTTCGCCGGCAACCGGTGGAACCTTCGCACGGTTACCACACTCACCGGCACCACCCTACAGCCTTCCGGTTCCGGTGACCTCCCCGCAACCCAATGGGGTGGCGATGAGGCAGGCCGGCCATTGTCTGCGGAATGTGGACAACACCCCAGCCGGGTGGAAGAACGGGTCGACTCCGCCGGGCGCTGCCGCTGCTGCGAAGTTGGCCCCAACGATTGCACGATGAGCCGGCTCCGCCCGTTCGTACCGGGGGCCGGGCTCTGAGAGCACCGCCGGCCGCGTCGAAACCGACGCTGATACCGGCCCCGTCGCATCCTGTCTGATCCACCTCGCGGGGACTCATCGGTTCCGAGAATGGGGTTCGAGCAAATCCAGGACATCGGCGAGTCTCTTCCGCTATAACGGCACCGGAACGCGATACCGAGAGACGCTGCGCCCCGCACTGGGACGCCAGAGACTCCTGGCGAAGCCGCCATCCCTTCAGAAGAGGAGGCCCTCGGCCATCCGGCCAGCAACCCGCAGGACCGTCCGCCGGATCAGCCTGCATGTCGCAGTTGGACATCGTGAGCAACTGCTGAGGCTGCCCTGAAGTGTGGCGGGAGTAGCTCTAGACGAACCCCGGTCACGTCGGCAGGTAGACCGTCCGGTGGCGGCAACCCGATCCTTGCAGTCCGCCTGAAGACCATAGCCCAGAATCCGGCACCGGCGCTCCACAACCGCCGACCGCAACGCATCCTGCCGTCCCCGCATAGACTCGGTCCTTGCGACGAGAATTGACCGCAATCTGGTCACCCCGCCGTGCGCGACCGCACGCACCGACCGTTTCTGAGGACCCTGCCGGGAAACCCGAGCCCCTCCCCCCAGCCCCGTGGCCCCCCACGCCCCTCTCGGGCTTCCACATTATTACTGATTCCTAGTAACTGCCCAGGTACTTTGGGTCCCGGAGAAGGATCAGCAGGGGGAGGGGCGCTTGACTTTTGGGCGGAGAAGGCGTAGGATGAAGTCCTTTCCGGAAGTCGAGGCCGTAGCGAGCCAGCCGCAGCCTCAGGCCAAGCCGGAGCCGAGGCCGGGACATGCAGGGGCAGCGCACCAAGAGCAAGTCCCGTCTGCTGCACTGGCAGGCGGAGAGGACTCGTCTGCAGGCCAAGCTCGGTCAGTTGCAAGCCGAAGTCACCCGCTTGCAGGCGAAGGACGCCCAGTGGCAGGCGAAAGAAGGCGAGTGGCAGGCTGAGCGAATGCAGTTGACCCAGCAGTTGGAGGCCGCGCAGGAGGAAGGGCAGCAGTCGCGGCGGAGCTTGGGCCTGAACAGCAGCAACAGCGGGAAACCCCCGTCGAGCGATGGGCTGGCGAAACCGCCGGCCAGCCAGCGGACCCGCAGCCAGCGGCGGCGCAGCGGCGGCGCAGCGGCCGGCGCAGCGGCCGGCGCAGCGGGGGTCAGAAAGGGCACCGGGGCACGACGCTGCACCAGACGGACAACCCGGACCGGATTCAGGAGCACTTTCCGCAAGCCTGCGGCCGGTGCGGCAAAGCCCTGAGGCGGGCGGATGTGGACGGGGAGGCGAAGCGGCGGCAGGTCTTTGATCTCCCGGAACCCAAGCCGGAAGTGACCGAGCATCGGGCGTTGGCCTGTCGCTGCCGGCGCTGCGGGCTCTCGACCCGGGCCGCCTTTCCGGAGGACGTGACGGCCCCGGTCCAGTACGGGCCGCGCCTGGCGGCCACGGCGATCTACTTGCAGAACGCCCACTTCCTGCCCGAGGAGCGGCTGACCCAGCTCCTGCGGGACCTGTGCGGTGTGAGCCTGTGCCCCGGCACCCTGAACAACCTGCGCCGCCGGGCGGCCGAGGCCTGGGAGCCCTTCGTCGAGCGGATCCGGGAGCACCTCATCGGTTGCCCCGGGGTGAAGCACCTCGACGAGACCGGTTTCCGGGTGGCGGGACGAGGACAGTGGCTGCATGGACTGAGCAATCAGCTGCTGACCTACTACCGCATCAGTGAGAAGCGGGGCGGGGTGTTGGCGGGGCTGCGAGGGATCTTGGTGCACGATCACTGGGCTCCCTACTTCCAAGTGCCGGATGTGCTGCACGCACTGTGCAACGCCCATCATTTGCGCGAGTTAGAGGCCCTGGTGAAGATCGACGGGGAAGCCTGGGCCGGGCGGATGCAGCGTTTTCTGCGGGCGGCCAAGCGGGTGGCGGAGTGGGCCCGCAAACGGGGCGGGGTGGTGCCGCCCCAGCTGTTGGAGCGGATGGAGAGCCGCTATGACGAGTTGGTGCAGGAGGCCCTGGACTATCACAGCGGGCTGCCGCCGTTGCCGACCGGCCGGCGGGGCCGCCCGAAACGTCGGCCCGGCCATAATCTGGCCTTGCGGCTGGAACGGAGACGCGCCTGGGTGTTGCATTTCCTGTTCGATTTGAGTGTGCCGTTCACGAACAACTTGGGGGAGCGGGACTTGCGCAGGATGAAGCTGCTGAGGAAGATCTCGGGAGGGTTCCGTTCGCTGCAAGGGGCGCGGGAGTTCGTCACGCTGCGCAGTGTGCTGTCGACGGCGCGCAAGCAGGGGCTGAAGCCGATCGAGACCCTGCTCGAGGGGCCGGCGGCCCTGCTTGCGCGGGTGGGCTTGGCCCCGAGCCTCCCGCCCAGCGGGCAGTAGACGGCCTGCGACGGCAGCCGGTCTCCGCCACGCGCCGCACGGTGCGCACGTCACAACACAAGCCCTGCTAAAAATGCGACCTCAGGCCGAGAACCTGGGTAGTTACGATTCCTATACATTCCCCCATCAGCCCAATGCGGAAAAACCCCCCACTCTCCCCGACAATAATGTGACATTCAACACCGGAACGGCCCCTATGCTGTGACGCCCCCACCCCGACGCCTTGGCAGAACCCCTTTGCTCGCGACGCCGTCCCGCATCACCTCGGCTCCACAACCGGAACCGATCCCTCCGAGACTTCACGCGTTGGGTCCATGCCGGAAACGACCAATGCTTCTGCCTGCGCCCTCATGAAACAGAACTCCAGCCCGGCTCACCCACGCTCCGGGGCCCCCTCCGCCTAGGAATCCAGGACGAACACGGAAGAGCCATACCTGGAACCACAGGGACGCCCCTCGCCTGAGAACGGCATCTCGTTCCGCTGGCGACGACGCCACAACGCACCGTGGAGACCACGCTTCGCAACGACCCTCTCCTCTGTGATAACCTTGCAATAGGGTCTTCGGGACGGTTAGCCGCCGGAGGCGCGCCAGATGTCGAAACGCACCTACCAACCGAATCGCCGCAAGAGAGCCAAGAAGCATGGCTTCCGCATCCGGATGAGAACACCTGGAGGGAGACGCGTGCTGGCAGCCCGTCGTGCCAAGGGCCGAAAAAGACTCTCCGTCAGCGACGAGTAGTTCCGGGTCTTCGACGGAGCACACGCAGAAGTTCCCCCCCGAGCGTCGGATCAGAAAGCGCGCCGATTTCCAGACAGTCTATGATGAAGGGATTCGGGTCGGAACGCGGCTGTTCACTGTCTTCGCTCGGTCAACGGGATCGAACCTGCCCGGTCGCATAGGGCTTACGGTCACACGAAGGGTTGGGAACGCAGTGACACGCAATCGCTGCAAGCGCCTCCTCCGGCAAGCGGTACGGAGGCACTGGGATCTGGTGCCCCCCGGATTCGACGTGGTGTTGCACGCCAGGCTGGGACTTGTCGGGGCCAGTGCGAAGGATGTGGAGAACGGTATTGTTCGAACGCTGCCAAGAGCCCTTCGACGGCTCGCCTGAGACCGATTCGCAACGTCTTTGGGAGTCCCGGCGGTCCCGACGACTCAACGCCGGGCAATGGCTGGCGCTGGCATTGCTAGGGCTGTACAAGGCGTTCGTCTCGCCCCTGTTAATGTCCTGTTGCAAGTTCCATCCCACGTGCTCGTCGTACGCGAGGGAAGCCATCGAGAGACACGGCCTCATCCGTGGCTCCTGGCTGACGGCCGGTAGGCTCGTGCGCTGTCGTCCTTTCGCTCCCGGCGGGATCGATCCCGTCCCCGACTAACGTTGGTTCAGCCAATGCCTGATCCCTTGAACGACGATCAATTCATCCAGCGTCGCATGCTTCTCGCTGCGGTCCTGTCAGCCGTGGTCATGGTGGCCTACTTCTTCGTAGTGCCAAGGCCGGATTCGCCCGCCCCGCCTCCGGAAGCCGCAACCCCGGCAACGGTACCTAGCCACATCGGTACTGACCGGCCCGGCGGTCCTGTCCCCGCAGCCTCTCCTGCCATCGAGATGCCAGTCGCGGGGCGAACCGTTGAAGCAGCGAGCGAGCAATCCGTAACCGTCGAGACGGACAGTTTCGTGGTGGAGTTCAGCAACCGCGGCGCGGTTGTCACCAGCTGGAGACTGAAAGATTACAACGACGCCCGCGGCGAGTCTCTGGACCTCGTCCACAAGGCCGGAGGACAGCGCTTCGGCTTTCCGTTCCGGTTGGTCCTGCCGGGCGGGGGGGGCATCGACGGCGCGGACGACTCCCTGTTCTCGGTCACGCCCGGCCCCCGGCACCGGGCTGCCCCCCTGACCCTGGTGTTCGAACTCGCCCGAGACGGCCTGGGTATCCGCAAGACCTTCGAGTTCCAGCCGTCCGGGCACGTGGTCCGGGTCCAGACAGTGGTAACACAGAACGGACAGGCCCGGCCACACCTGATCGCATGGGAGGGCGGGTTCGGCGACACGGCACAGGCCGGCAACAGCGCCTACAGCCAGTCCTTCCGGTACGAGGATGGTGAAATCGCGAGGGTCACTGCATCGGATGCCGAAGACGAGCGGGTCATCCACTCCGGCCCGTTCCCGTTCATTGGCCTCGAGGACCTTTTCTTTGCCGCTGCCGCCATCCCATCTCCGGGAGAGGAAGTCCGGATCGAGACGGGCAAGATCGAGATCGTGCCGGCCAACTCCGAGTCGGATGACACGGAGTCGTATGTCGCTGCGGCATTCGGCGGATCCCCCCGCAACGACATTCGCTTCTACATCGGGCCCAAGAGCCGCGCGGTCCTCTCGTCGGTGGAGGGTCTCGGCGGCACCCTCCGCCGACTCGTCGATTACGGGTTCTTCGCGTTTATTGCGGAACCGCTGCTGGCGATGCTGCGCTGGGTGTACGCCAATTGGGTCGCCAATTGGGGCTGGAGCATCGTTGTCGTCACGGTCTTCATCAACACAATTTTGTTCCCGCTCAAGTACAAGAGCACCAAGTCGATGCGGAAGATGCAGCAGCTGCAGCCTCTCGTCAAGCAAATCAACAACAAGTACAAGGGCGTGACCTTGCGGGACCCCCGCAAGGCGAAGCAGAACGAGGAGCTGCAGGCGCTGTACAAGAAGTACAACGCCAACCCGATCGGCGGCTGTCTGCCGCTCCTGCTGCAGATGCCATTCTTCTTCGCGTTCTACAAGCTGCTGACGGTCGCGATTGAAATGCGGCAAGCCGAGTGGCTCTGGGTGGCCGACCTGGCCAATCCCGAGACCCTCCCTGTACGCGTGCTGCCGCTCGCAATGGTTGCCACGCAGTTCTGGTCGCAGTCCCTGACTCCCACCCCTTCGGCAGACCCTACGCAAGCGCGACTGATGAAGTTCATGCCGATCATGTTCGGGTTCATTTTCTACCAGTTCTCCGCTGGTCTGGTGCTATACTGGCTCACCAGCAATTGCATCGGCATCGGCCAGCAACTGGTGCTGAACCGCTTGCCGCAGGAAAAGCTCGATATCGAGTCGGGCAAGCAGCGCGGCAAGCGCCGGAAGCGCGGCAAGTAGTCGTGCAGAGGGGCAGGGCTCGGACGCGAAACTCTGCATGTCGAAGTTGGAATGGAGTGTGGAGGAACTTGGCCCCCGCATCGAGGCCTTCCTCAACCCGCTTCTGGACGCCGCCAACCTCGACGTCGATTACGAAGTCTACGACGTCGAGCGGTCCGATACCGCAATCGGTCCCGAAATCGCCGTCGACTTCCAGGGTGACGATACGCCGCTCCTCACGGGCAATCGGGCAGCAGTGCTCATGGCCCTGGAGCAACTCACTCTGGAGGCACTGCGCGTCCCGCACCAGGACCGGTATCGCCTGATCTTCGATGTCGATGACATGCGCATGCTCCGCATTGAGGAACTGAGGATGAGTGCGAAATGCGCAGCGGATCAGGTCAAGCGTACGGGCAAGCGATTCCAGTTCCGCCCGATGACCTCGCGCGAGCGTCGCATTCTTCACCTGGCACTGCGGGACGAGGAGCAGGTGACGACCTTCTCCGAGGGAGATACGCCGCACAGGTACACCGTAGTGGATCTGCGCGGGCAGGGATGATCGATGTCGTAGGCAAGTGCTTCCGGTAGCGCCTGCAGACCCCAGACGCCGTCACCCCCCGTCGAGAAGCCGTGCCGCCGCTAGATGCAGTCGACCGGGGAGTCGGAGAGGATACCATCGTCGCCTTGTCCACTCCGCCGGGACGGTCCGCGACCGGCGTCGTGAGACTGTCCGGGCCCCGGGCGGCCAGCATCGCGGGGACACTCATTCCGGACCGCACACTCCGGGCGCGGTCCGCGATCGTGGGCAACCTGGTCGATGCTCAGGGCAACCTGGTTGACTGCGTCGTGGCCACCCTGTTTCCGGCACCGGCCAGCTACACGGGTGAGGACGTTGTGGAAATCTCCTGCCACGGATCCCCCCCTGTGCTGCGGTTCTCGGTCGAGAGGGCGCTCGAGACCGGAGCCCGGCTTGCCGAGCCGGGCGAGTTCACTCGCCGAGCCTTCCTCAACGGACGCCTGGACCTTGTGCAGGCCGAGGCCGTGCGGGATCTGATCGACGCGTCGACCCTGTACCAGGCTCGGGTGGCGGCACGCCAGAACGCCGGGGCACTCTCAGCCAGATTGCGCGATGCCAAGGCATGTCTCGTGGCACTGATCGCAAGCCTTGAGGCGGGCATCGATTTTGCGGAAGACGACGTCTCCGTGCCCGACAGCACCGAGATCATCTCGCAGATCACCCCGATAGCCGCGACGGTGGCGTCGCTTGCAGACGGCTTCGTCGTCGGCAAGGTCGTGCGCAGCGGGATGAAGCTGGCGATCGTGGGTCGGCCGAACGTGGGCAAGTCGAGTCTCTTCAACCGCCTTCTTCAGCGCGACAGAGCCATCGTCAACGAGGCGGCCGGAACAACGCGCGACTCGATCAGCGAAACCGCATCGTTCGGCGGAATCCCGGTGGAGCTGGTCGACACGGCCGGCCTGCGCTCCGCCCTCGATCCCATCGAGGCCGAAGGCGTAACGAGGGCCTGGCAATCCCTGCAGGATGCCGACTGCGCCCTGGTCGTGGTTGACCTCTCGGAACCCAGGCCGGACCGGGACGAAGGGATCTGGGAGCAGGTCAGCGGGGTCTGCCCGTCCCTGCTGGTTGGCAACAAGAGCGACCTGCCCGCTCGCTACGAGTCGGCGAATCCCCTGCTGCGGGTCTCCGCATTGACGGGCGACGGCATCGACGCGCTGCGTGCGAGAATCCGCGAGCGGACCGTGCCGGGGCTGAGCGAACTGCACGAGGACAGTCTGGTCACGAACATCCGCCAGGAGCGTCTGCTGCGGGCGACTGGCGAGGCACTGGGCAAGGCAAGGGATGCGGCTCGCTGTGGAGTTCCGCACGAGATGCTGCTGCTGGATCTCTATGACGCGCTCCGGCCGCTCGACGGGGTCACCGGGGCAACAACGATGGATGATATCCTGGACCAGATCTTCTCGACGTTCTGCATCGGAAAGTGAGGTGCTGCATCGGACCCGGCCCGGGCTGACGCAGCACCCGGGTCAATCGTATAATGTAGCGTGAAGGCGATTGTCCAGGTCGCGCTGAAGAAGACCGTGCTCGACCCGCAGGGAAGGGCGATTACCCGGGCGTTGCAAAGTCATGGGCACCACGAGGTGGTCGCCGTGCGCCAGGGCAAGTTCTTCGAGATCGACCTCGCTCCGGGTACCAGTCCGGAGGCCGGGCAGTCGATCCTGAAGAAACTCGCTGCAGACGTGCTGTCGAATCCGGTCATCGAAGACTTCGAAGTCAGGTTGCTCGACTAGCTACGGGAGGATCCCACAAGGCATGGCCGGAATCGTCGGATACGTCGGATTCCAGGAAGCCGGCCCGATTATTCTGGGAGGCTTACGGAAGCTGGAGCATCGAGGCTACGACTCGGCGAACCTGTCCATCGGGTCCGGGAATGCAATCCGCACCTTTCATGCGGAGGGAAAGATCCACAACCTCGAGGCGGCCGTCAGGCTGAACGCAGCCACTGGCAGCTTCGGGATCGGCCAGACCGTCTGGTCCGATTACCGTCCAGGCCAGACCGGCACGCCCAGGGACCTGGACATTGTGGCCGTGCTGTGCGGGAAGCCCGGCAACATCGAGGAGCTGCGATCGCAGATCCGGTGCGAGGTGGCCTTGGCTGACGCCGAAGTCGTGGCGTGCCTTATCCAGGCGTTCGACGAAGAACACTCGGCGCTGGAGGATGCGGTAGCCCGTGCAATCGTCGAAATCAGTGGTCGATGCGCTGTCGCAGCGATCTCCCGAAGGGAACCGGGGAAGATTGTGGCAGCGCACGCAGGATACCCAACGGTCGTCGGCCTGGGGAACGACGAGAACTTCGTTACCTCCTACATCCCGGCAATCGTGAATCATACCCGCGACATGATTCGGCTCCAGGACGGAGACCTGGCGGTATTGACTCCGCACGGCGTACTGGTGACGGATGCGGATTCAAGGCCGGTGAACCGGGCCGTGAGCCGCGTGCTCTGGGATCCGCTGATGGCCGAAAAGAGCGGCTACAAGCACCTGATGCTCAAGGAAATCTTCGAGCAGCCGCGTGCCATCCGGGAAACGGTCCTCGGCCGTCTGGACGAGGACACGGGGATGATCGAACTCGACGAGCTGGGCCTGACACGCCGTGAACTCAAGGGCCTCAAGCACCTCAACATCATCGGATGCGGGAGTTCGTGGCACGCCAGTCTGGTGGCGAAGGGCATGATCGAGACCCTCGCCCGGGTCCATGTGGAAGTCTCGTATGGCAGCGAGCTTCGGTATACGGATCCGCTCGTGGACGAGGACGAGCTCTCGCTGCTGATCAGCAAGTCAGGAGAGACTGCCGACACGGTCAAGTGCCAGCAATTGCTACACAAGAAGGGCTCCAAGACGATCGCTGTCTGCAACTCGGTCAGTTCGACACTCTCGAGGGTGGCGCGCGGTGCCATCTACACGAAAGCCGGGCCCGAACTTGCAGCCGCATCCACCAAGTCGTTCACATCCCAGCTAACGGCGATGTTCCTGTTCGCGATGCAACTCGGCCATCTGCGTGGCCAGCTGGACGAGAAGGCGTCGCGGAGTCTGGCCCGGAACCTCCTGGAGCTGCCAGGTCTCGTCGAATCGACACTCGAGTTGTCCGGGCGCTGTGAGAGCCTGGCGCGCACCATCACGCAGGCTGGCAAGATCCTGGTGGTGGGCCGCGGCGTGCACTTTCCGATTGCACTGGAGGGAGCGCGAATGCTGCAGGAACTGTGCCGCCTCCATGCTGACGGCTGCGCGGCTGGTGAGATCCGGCATGGACCGACAGCCCTGATCGACGGTGACATGGTCGTACTCGTGATCGCCACGGTTGACGAAGACGACGAGTTCAGTCGGCTGCGCTACGAAAAGACCGTCGTACAGGTACAGGAAATGACGGCCCGCCAGGGACGCGTCATCTGCATCGCCAACGAAGGCGACGAGCGGTTCCATCACCATGCGTTCGAGGTGATCTGGGTTCCCCGGACCCACGAACTGCTACAGACCGTCCTGGAACTGATTCCCTTGCAGTTGCTGGCCTATCACGTCGCTGTCTTCCTTGGGCGGGATGTGGATCAGCCGACCGACCGCGGCAGGACCGTCAGGTCCGACTAGGCTCCGCCGCTCGGCCTCCAACCGGAAATACCGGAGTCAGCGCCGTTTCAGCGTGGGACGCTCGTCCTCACCTTCATCCTCGGACTCGACATCTATGTCGTCGGTCGGAATCGTCCCCCCCGCGCTGGTCCTTCTCAGGCGGGGCTTGTCCGGGTCGCTGGTCGTTTCCTTTCTGCGGAGCACCAGTTGCTCGAGCCGGTCCTTGACTTGCAGGAACTCGGACGTGGTGACAACGTATTCCGGCTTGCTCGGGAGCAACTCGTCGATTGTCTTCTGGGTCTTGCGGATGCGCGACCCGTGCGGCGGGTGACTGCGAAACAGCTTGGACATCGTACCCGGTCGCCGCTTCTCGTCAGCCAGCATCTTTTCGAAGAAATCAACGAACGAGGTCGGGTCGTAGCCGGCCTTGTAGAGGTATTGAATTCCGAGGAAATCCGCTTCCGACTCCATGCCGCGCGAGAACTTGAGAAACGTCATCGGAATCAGGAACCCGCTCGCCTGATAGATGCCGTAGCCCGTCCATCCACCGATGAACAGAAGGGGAATCGTGGCGAACTGGACGAGTTGGGCCTTGGTGGCCTGGCGGGTGCCGTGCCGTGCCGCCACGTGGGCGATCTCGTGCGCCATGACCCCTGCCAGTTCGGACTCGCTCTCGGCACGAAGCATGAGGCCGCTGTTGACGTAGAAGAACCCGCCTGGCAATGCGAATGCGTTCACGTCGGCGCTGTCGATCAGCTTGATGGTGAACGGAACTTTCGCGTCGGAGTTGCGGACAAGATTCTGCCCGACCCGATTCACGTATTCGGCAATCACCGGGTCATCAACGATCTTGGAGTGGCGCTCCACATCCTGGGCTAGGCGCTTCCCCAGTGCGATCTCCTTCTCAAGGGAATAGAAATTCGGCCCCTTCGCGACCTGACGCTCACCGATCTGCTCGACATCCTGCTTGGCGGATTTGGGAGACCGCTTCTTCGAATCGTTGTCCTCCTTGCCAATGGCGGCACCGGCCACAACCAAGGCCAAGACCAGGGGAAGTAGGTTTCGAATGGTTGCTATCGGTGTCACTCTCATCCTCTCCAGTCCGGCACTCTCGAGCCTAGGGCCTTAGTATAGCCCCTTCCCGGCTCCCATACTGCCTTCAGGTTCTTTCGACGAGTGGTGAGCCTAGGCCGTTTCATGCGGGGGATGAGCCCGAGACGGGACTCCAAGGGACTCTGGGGGGATGCCGGACACGTGGTCGCACCGCCGTGCCGTCCCGCCAATCGGTGAACTGTGCATGCAGCGCTCGCTTACCCGCCGACGGTGGATCTGTGCGAGATCACCATCCGTCTGACCTCCCGGACCGGGAAGATCGGCGCCGGGACCGGTGCCCCGGGGATCAGGTCACTACCGCATTCTTGCAGGGCTGCTTGGACGCAGCCTGTGGCTGGTGGCACTCTGGGATGGGACGTGGACCGCATTGGTGGGCGGCGACACTCAGGTTGACACGGCCTGCACTATGCCGCCGCCCTTTGCGCGAAATGCGGCACCGGGCAAGGCGGTCCAAGGTTGAGGTTGGCCTATCGTTCGGGCGAATCCACGATGCCTCGGTCCCAGTCCGTCTTCGATCTGGCGGGCGTCGCTGCCCGGTCTCCGGACCGTCACGACGCACCCAGCAGACCCGACGGGCCACTATACCGCCCCGTAGGCAAGCATCGCGTCTGCAACCTTCACAAAGCCGGCCACATTCGCACCTCGGACGTAATTCACCCAGCCATCCTCCTGCCCATGCTGAACGCAGCGACTATGGATGCTGGTCATGATGCGCTCGAGATGTTCGTTGACCTGCTCCCTTGACCACGAGATCCGCAGGGCGTTCTGGCTCTGCTCAAGGCCCGACACCGCGACACCGCCGGCGTTTGCCGCCTTAGCTGGCCCGAAGAGAATTCGGGCCTCCAGAAACCGCTGCATACCACCAAGGGATGTCGGCATGTTCGCCCCTTCACAAACCCCGGCAACACCGTTTCCCAGGAGTATCTTCGCGTCTTCTTCGCCGATCTCGTTCTGGGTTGCGGAAGGAAACGCCAAGTCACACGGGACACTCCACGGACGCTTTCGCTCGTAGAATGAACAGCGAAACTTCTCGGCGTACTCCCGGATCCTGCCGCGCCTGACGAACTTGAGTTCCTTCAGCCACTCGAGTTTCTCGGGGCCAATGCCATCAGGGTCGTGAACGAAGCCCTCCGAATCGGACGCAGCCACGACGGTGGCTCCCAACTGATTCAGCTTTTCTATCGTATACAGCGCTACGTTGCCCGAACCCGATACGACGGCCGTCTTGCCCTTGATGCCGTCGCCGCGGTGGGCAAGCATCTCGCCCATGAAGTAGACGCTGCCGTATCCTGTCGCCTCCGTGCGGATCAGGCTTCCTCCGTAGGCCAGCCCCTTGCCTGTAAGCGTACCCGTGAACCGGTTCGCAAGGCGCTTGTACATCCCGAACATGTAGCTGATCTCGCGCTCGCCAACCCCGACATCACCAGCCGGTACGTCGGTGTCCTCGTTGATGTGTCGTGAGAGTTCCACCATCAGGGAATGGCAGAAGCGCATCACTTCACGGTCGGTCTTGCCCCTGGGATTGAAGTTGGACCCGCCCTTCCCGCCTCCCATTGGCAGTGTTGTCAGGCTGTTCTTGAAGACCTGCTCGAACCCCAGGAACTTCAGGACGCTCAGCGTCACCGTCGGATGGAACCGCATGCCACCCTTGTAGGGGCCGATAGCATTGTTGAACTGGACTCGCCAAGCACGGTTCGCACGAAATTCGCCATGCCGATCCTCCCACGTCACACGAAAAGTGATGATCCGATCGGGCTCAGTCATGCGTTCGAGAATCTGGTCTCTTCCGTATTCCGGATTCTCGTGGCAGAAGGGAATGACGGAGTGCGCAAAGTCGTCGACCGCCTGATGAAACTCGGTCTCCCCTGGATTCCGCCTTCGAAGACCGTGCATGAAGTGGTCGATCTCAGCCTGGACCGTCTCGGAATCTTGGAGTTTCATCGCCAGTGGGTCTTCCATTGTAGGACGAAGGGCCCCACTGAGTGGGGGTCGAGGCGCGGCGATTCCCGGGTTGGTTCTCCAACACCGTCTGGGGCGCTGTCGGCTCGTCGGGGACCGCCTCCGTTGCGCGCTCACGTCCCGGACGGCATGGGGCGGAGGATGCAAGTGAGATGGGCGGGTTGCCCTCGACCGAGGCGCAGGAACCCGAGCGCCACCGGTGATGGTCTCGGAACAGGGCGCCGACCAGCCGGCAGGCCGCTCCTAGCGGGGCCGAGGCATGCTACCGACGGATGGCCACGAGGAAGGCAGTGAACCGAGATTCCGCCACTGGCCGCCATCGTTTGCCCCGGGGCCGCCTGAGAGTACCATCGCCGGCCCTTCCGACACGACCCCCTTCGAAGCGGATGACCGAATGTCCGGGCAGGCGGGACCTTCCTTCGTAAGCTCAACTGTTCCATACCGTTGCAACAGGCTGAAATGGGGTCGAACTGCGGTATTGGGGAGGAGTGGCTGGTGGAGGAAACAGTCACCCCCGGGGAGGCCAGGCCCCCGGCTGTGGCGGACCGGAAACGTCGGCCCCGCCAGGCAACCCTCGCTTCCGGATGGGGGCTGCGCCTTTGCCGCCTGTAGGCAAGTAGATGCGGAAACGCAGTTGCTGGACGTTCCCGTTCGCATCACTTGCCGGTGTCCGTTCGGAGCGTCAGGCCCTCAGGCGACTTCGCTCCCGCCCCGCTTCTCGAACTGGATATCACTCGCGCTACGGCCCTTGTGTGCACGCAGCCAGCCTGCCGACCCGTGCTGTTGGAACGCTGCCGGCCCATGGTTGCCTCCGAATCCTGATCCGATGGTCTCGGGCCGGTGCCACCGCTGGGCAGGAGGGCTCCATGGCCAACGGGTACCGGTGCCGTAGCACGGCGCCCGCGGGAGTTCAGCCTGCCGGCCCACACAGCAGCGCCTGCCTGCATCCCAATCACCCTGCCCGGACTTGCTCGGGGGCACTGTGGGAGTGGTCATCCGGAACGCCCCTGACGGGCCTGGCCCGTCCGGCTCAGAATCCGGACAGCACAGCCGACACCAGCGCAGACGCCAGCGTACGGCTGGCCCGCACCATCGCGGCGTCAAGCTCGTTGACATAGGCCTCCGGATCCGCGCTGACCTCGTATGTCTCGCGGTGCATGAGGTCCGGATTGCTGTACAGCTGCGAACCATCCTGCTCGTCGCGCAGGGTGACATGGACTCTGGTAATCGTCATGACGCTGGTCGCGCGACCAGTCAGCGGATCGAAGTTCTGAGGAATCGTGTCGAAGAGCATCACGGTGCCGACGAGGGTCGCGTCGGCGCCATCGGAGTCGCTGATAACCCTGTACCGCGTTCTCGCCAGCATCTCCTGGACAACCGCACTCGTCAGGTACTGTTCGATCTTGAACTCCGCCGTCACGTTCCTGAAGGCTGGAACGGCGATAGTCTGTACCCGCTCCGGAAGCAGGTCGGCCCGGCCAGCCAGACGATAGCCACAGGCAGCCGACAGGGCCCAACAGGCAAGGACCACGATTCCGGCCCCACCGAGCCGGTGCATGATTCGTCGGTGGCCGGACATCGCTAGCCCAGCGAGCGCGACTCCCCAGCCGTCACTTCGTCCGGCTGGCTCCGAGCCGGTTTGCTGAACAGGCTGGAGACGCGCGCCACGATGCCGCTGCCGGCGAACGCAGCCGCCATGGTGAGCAGCACGGGCCGGGAGAAGTTCCAGATCAGGAAGATCAGGGCGGCAAAGAAAACCACTCCTAACGCAGGTCTTCGCATGAAATTGAGTTCCTTGAAGCTACGGTAGCGCCAGCCCGAGATCATCAGGAATCCCACGACAGCCAGTCCCGCGCACCAGAGCACCCCGCCGGGCCACCAGTGCTCGATCGGGTCCCCGCCCCGGAAATGCACGACGGCCCCGAGCAAGCCCGCCGACGGAGGTATCGGCAGGCCTACGAAATACTTGCGGTGCGACGGTCCCGGATTCCTGGGGATCGGCTCCTTCGTAACATTGAAACGGGCCAGCCGCAACGCTCCACAGGTGAGGTAAAGGAATGTACAGAAGTAGCCGAGCTCGGGAAGCAGATCGACCAGGCCCGAATCCCCTGCCGGCACCTCGCCCCGCATACCCCACGCATACGCAAGCAGCGCAGGAGCGGCCCCGAAAGTTACCACGTCCGCCAGCGAGTCGAGCTCACCGCCGAAGTCGCTGGTCGACTTGGTCATCCTCGCGATTCGGCCATCCAGGCCGTCCGTCAGCATCGCGATCCCGATCGCGATCGCGGCGGAATCGAACAGCCTGGCCGCCTCGTGGATGGATTCCGGCGGCAGCCCGATTGCGCGGACTGTCTGCACCAGCGTGTAGTAGCCGCAGAACATCGTGGCGACCGTGAACGCGGTGGGCAGTGCAATCGGGGGTCTCTCCTGGCCCCGCTTCCGGCCTCTCCGAAATCTCATCGCGGATCCCTCATCTGCGCCTCGCCAATACTGAACTGCCACCGACAACCCGCGCGCCGCCCGGAACCACGATCTCCCATTCCTCGCCGAGCAGAACGTCGACACGGGACCCGAACTTGATCAGCCCGAAGCGCTCGCCCTTCTCAAGCGTGTCGCCCTCCTGCTTGCGACAAACGATCCGGCGGGCAACCAAGCCCGCAATCTGCCTGACTTCCACACTCGGGCCGCCGTCTGCCGGCTCGATGGTCAGCGCGTTCTGCTCGTTCTCTGCCGAAGCTGCATCCCTGTGGGCCATGCGGAATGTCCCCCTACGGTAACGGATCGAACGGATGCGTCCCGCAATCGGGCTGCGATTGACGTGGACATCGAAGATGTTCAGGAATATGCTGATGCGCTTGCGCCCATCTCCCAGGTCGCGGACAGCCACCACCTTTCCGTCAGCGGGGGAGACGCAAACGGATCCCGCCGGAATCAATCGCTCGGGGTCACGAAAGAAGTACAGGCAGAACAGCGCGAGTACGAGCCATGGCACAGAGGTCCACGGGCCGAGCGCAAACCCGCAGGCGACTGCCGATGCCAACATGGCGGCCGCATAGTAAAGACCATCTTTCTCCATCGCCAGCCGGCCCTCCCGCAAGGTGACCGGCGGTCCGGATTACCCGGACCTTTCCTCGTGGTTCGCCATCATGGCGGCCATCTGATCCTTGGTGCGCAGTTTCAGCTTCTTGAGACGGGCCTCCTCGACCTGTTCTTCTTGGGACGGGAACCGGCGCTCGTTCAACTCGTTCAGCCTGCGTTCGTATTCGGCGTGCTGACGCCTGAGTTTTCGAAACTCTCCGCTGGATTCCATCAATTCCGCAGCCCGCTTGGCCGCGTTCGAAGTTGTCATCGAATCCCCTTCTGTATGCTCGGTTCATTCCCCGTCAAGGGGGCACGCCACACCTCGTCGCGCGAATTCCGCACCGGCTCGCGCGCCGACCCGGTGCCGGTTTACTCTAGCAGATCACGAGGGCAGAGCCAACGGGACCGCCGCGCCTATGGAACGGACCGGCCGCTGACCGCAACGAGGCTGGAGGAGTCGTCCAGCAGCCGCTGGGCCCTTGGAAGCAGTCGGACGGCCTCCTGGACATCTGGATCCAGGACGTAGTACACCCTCTGCCCCTCCTCGACATCGAAGGCGGAGACGTAGACTTCCCGAGTGATGATACGCCGCAAGTAGTCCTCGTTAGCATCGAAGTCGGCCTGTTCAAACTCGATCTGCTCCCCGAGAAGGAACTGCCGAAACTCTTCCAGCACGTCGCCGGTCACTTCCCAGCCCTGCGGAAGATCGGAGTTCTCGCGAGTGTAATCCTGGGCGAACGTGTTGATCGCATACCGCCGGGTCAGCAGCCACTGGAAGTCGTTCCCGCGTTGCTCCTCAAGGTCGATATCGGGAGTGATGCCTCCTCCCGCAAAGACCCTGCGCCCCTTTCCGGTCAGGCGGACACCCTCGCGTTGCGGGCGGTATCCATCGCTGCAGGGGTTGTTGTAGTACTCGATCATCGAGATCCCGTCGTAGCGGCGCTGGATCAGCCGCCCGCTCGGGGTGTAGTACCGGGCGGTGGTCAGGGCGAGGCCCGAGTCCTGGGACAGGGTGAACACAGTCTGCACCAGGCCCTTGCCGAACGTGCTGTGCCCGACGATCAGCGCCCGGTCATGATCCTGAAGGGCACCGGCCACGATCTCGGAAGCGGATGCCGAGTTGCAGTCAACCAGCACCACCATCGGGTAGGTCTGGCCACCGTTCCCGCGCCGGACGGCATACATGCGCTCGCTGGAAGAGCGGCCGTGGTGCGACACGATCGTCTGCCCCTTCTTGAGAAAGCGGTCCGAGACCCGGACCCCCTCGCTGAGCAGGCCTCCGCGATTCGAGCGCAGGTCCAGGATCAACCCCTCAAGGCGAGAGATATCGAGCTTCTTGAGCGCGTCGTCCAGTTCCCGGCCGGTGTTCTCGTTGAACGTGTCAATTCGCACAAAACCCACCTGCGGCTGGATCTCGAACGCGGTGGGAACGCTCGGCCTGGGAATCCTGGCGCGGGTCACGGTGAACTCGAGAAGGGCTTCCGAACCGCGTCGGTCAATGCTGATCCCGACCGGCGTGTTCACCGGACCGCGCAGGCGGCTAGCGACCTCGCTGAGCTCGAATCCCTCTACATCGGTGCCGTCCACCTTGACGATGACGTCACCCGGGCGGAGACCGGCCTTGTAGGCAGGTGTGCGGGGGAACGGCGCGATGACTACGGTGGCGCCGTTGCGCGAGCCGATCTGCATGCCGACTCCCGCGTAGTGGCCCTTCTGGTCTTCGCGAAGCTGCTTGAAGGCATCGGGGCTGAAGAACGAGGAGTGCGGATCGAGCGTCCGCAGCATGTGCGGGATCGCTCCGTGGTAGAGGACATCCGCCGAGTCGAGTTCGCTGGCGTAGTTCTCCTCGACAAGGGCCAGCAGCCTGGAGAACTGCTCGACACTCTGCCGAATCTGGGAGTCGTCTGAATCGGAGGCCGCGTACGCCCACGGTTCCGACCAGAACAGGGTGGCCGTGAGGAGGATTGTGGCTATCAGGAGCAGCCCCGGCCACCGCGAACTGTGTTGCATCGGAAGGAAATCTGAAGGCGGGTCGAGGCGACCTGACACCCAAGCTACTATCTTGGAGTATACCAGTCCGCCCCTCCAAGTGATGCCCGTTGCACATCGAAACGCAACAGAGGAGAAGAAGGCCCATGGAGTTCGTGGTTGAACGGCTAGCTGGGCACGGCAAGTGGGGGGGCTGTCAAGGCGACGCTGCGGGGGTCCCAGCGCGAGGGCGGTAGCGGGAGTTGGCCCGAAAGGGCGGCTGGACCCCAAGGCCGCTGGCGGGCTGGGCCCCCCAGCTCAAGAGGGGTGGAAGTCCTGTGTTCGGGGCGGCGGGTGGCAAGTCGAGGCTGGCTGCGGGACAGTCGGCGCGGGCGACCTCTTATGGAGCACCGTGGCTTAGCCCAAGCTGAACATTCTCGCTCCGTATGGCGACCTCGGCTGGACTCCACCTCGCCGCAGGTTGACGGCCAGGACACCCGACCGGCAACCACCGCATGCCGGCTTCGATCCGCGCGGCTGACCCCGGCGCGATGCTGGCTCCCGACCGGTGTCAGACCGATCATCCGGGCCTGACCGCACCGCGTCAAGTCTGGCGCAGATCGCCTTGCAGTGGGAGTCGCGGCCTCCAGCGTTCTGCTTCCTCACTCGTGCCATTGGCATCGCGAACAAAACTACTTGCAACCAGCGCGGGACTCGGGCTCGGACCGCTGCAAGCCGGCCTCGCCGCTTTATGCGAGAATGGGCCCGTCGCCCCTGGGCGGCCCGCCACAGTGTGAATATGGACTACGAGTGAGCATGGACTACGACGCAATCTACAAGGCCTACTTCTCCCATCCCCGGACCGTCCGCGACCTCTTGTCCGCCTTCGTCGCCGACCAGATCGAGGGCGGCCAGGAATGGCTCGCCCGACTCGACCTCTCCTCCCTCCAACCCCTGCCCACCGAACACCTCGACGCCTCCCTCCAACGCCGCATCAACGATCTCGTCTGGCGCGTCCGCTTCCGCGATGCCGACGGCCAGCCCCGGTGGCTGCCCGTCCTGCTGATGCTCGAATTCCAGTCCCAGGTCGACTGGTTCATGGCCCTGCGGGTGCAGAGCTACGCCGTGCGGCTCTACGAGGACCAGTGGAAGGACCGCCGACCCGGTCGCCAGGACCGTCTGCCGCCCATCCTGGCGGTCGTGGTCTACAACGGCCCCGCCGCCTGGAAGGCAGCCACCAGACTGGGCGATCTGGTGGGCGAGGGCACCCGGCCGCTCGCCTCGGGGCAGGCCTCCGGGCCAGCCTTCACCGGGGACAGCTACGTGCTGGTGGACCTGAAGGCCCTGCCGCGGCTCCCGAAAGACAACCTGGTCACGCTGCTGGCGGTGACCGAGGGCATGGAGGGGCCGGAGGACGCGAACGAGGCCGTGGAGGAGGGAGTGCGGCTGATGGAACCGGAGGAGCCGGTCTGGACAACCTATCTCCAGTTGCTGCGGGCGACCCTGCAGGCGACCGGGATCGATTTGGAGGAGTTGGAGAATCGTGAAAGGATAGAGGAGATGATACACAGTGGCAAGATGCGCACCACCCTGCAGGAGCGCTTTCAGGCGCAGCGAGCCCGGCTGCGGGCCGAGGGCGAAGAGCGGGGCCTGAAGCGAGGCCTGGAGCAGGGCGAAGAGCGGGGCCTGAAGGGGCAGCGACAGTTGCTGGTACGTCTGGCCGGTCGGAAGTTCGGGCTTCACACGGTGGAGCCCGTCGCCGGACTTCTGGCGATGATTGACGATCAGGACCGGTTGCAGGATATCGCCGAATGGATCGTCGATTGCGACACCGGCTCCGACCTGCTGCAACGGTTCAGGGTTCGCCCTAGCCGTTCTGGCTCCGGCGTCAGCCACCCGGTCCGCAAGCTAACCTGTGGCTGGTCCGGGATGCCACGGATCGGTCTCATGCCCGACCGGTAGCTGGCTTGGCCCCAGCACCCTTGGGACCCGTCCACCCGCTGGTGCAGTTCCTGGTGCAAACGGCATGAGAATTCCCCCCCCCCTCTGTTTCCGCAGCCAGCCATAGGCCGAGACCTCAACGCGAGAGTCGCCTTGCCCTAAGGGAACAGGCGGAGTGGCCCGGAGATTTCTCCGCCAACCGCGCGAACCCGACCCAAAGAGCTGTCCGGCACGCGGGCCAGCGCCTATAATCGGTAACAGCGGGTGGTACCGTGAAACGCCAAGCCAAGTTTGTTCTCATCATTGCCGCCATCGTGGTAACCCTCGCGTGGATGGGCGTCAGCGGCGTCAGGGAGAGCGCCACGTATTACGTGACGCTCAAAGAACTGGCCGAGATCGACAACCCGACATCGAAACGGATTCGCGTCGGGGGCGACGTGGCGGACGGCACGATCGTCCGCCACGAAGACAGGGTGGAATTCACCCTGCATCAGCAGGACGAGCACATGCAGACCGCCCAGGTGCTCGAGGTGGTCTACACGGGGAGCGATCCCCTCCCCGACACGTTTCGCGACAAGGCCCAGGCCCTGTGCGACGGCCGACTGAGGTCGGACGGCAAGTTCGAGGCGACCAAGATCCAGGCGAAGTGCGCATCGAAGTACGAAGCGGAGCCGGGCAAGGACGCCGCCCCGGTGTACGGGACCGAGCCGTCCGGCGCGACGGGCTAGGCAGGCCCGGACTCGGAGCCCGGACGAGGCAGGCCAGGGCAAGCGGAGAGGCAGCAACGCGATGGAGAATCTCGGATATCTGGCAGTCCTGCTGGCGTTCGTGCTGTCCGCCTATGCAGCGGCCGCAGCGCTGGGCGGCAAGCTTCGCCGCAACCCGTTCCTCGAAGTCAGCGCTCAGCGCGCAGTGCTCGGGGCCTGGCTGATGACGACATCGGCGTCGGCGATTCTTCTGCACGCGATCCTGACCGACAATTTCAGCTTCACCTACGTGGCCTCGCGATCGAACGCCGACCTCGATCTCCTGTACAAGGTGGCGGCATGGTGGGGCGGGCAGGAGGGATCCCTGCTCTTTTGGAGCTGGATCGCTGCCAGCTACACCTTCATCGCGGTCTTCACGGGCAGGCGACGGCACCAGAACATGATCGCCTACGTGATTGTCGTAATGGCCGCTACGCAAGCATTCTTTCTCGGACTGGTCGCGTTCGAGGCGAATCCGTTCCAGGTCCTCATGTCCGGCCCCCAGATCACCTCCGTACCGGACGGCCAGGGGCTCAATCCCCTGCTGCAGCACCCGATGATGGCGATCCATCCGCCGATGCTGTACCTGGGTTACGTCGGATTCACCGTACCGTTCGCCTTCGCGCTGGCGTCCCTGATTACGCGACAGCCCGGTGAGCGCTGGATCCATACCACGCGGGTATGGACAATGGTCACCTGGCTGTTCCAATCGATCGGAATCCTGCTCGGAGCCCGCTGGGCCTACGTCGTGCTCGGGTGGGGCGGCTACTGGGGCTGGGACCCGGTCGAGAACGCCTCGCTGCTGCCGTGGATCACTGGCACGGCGTTCCTGCACTCGGTGATGATGCAGGAAAAGAAGGGGATGATGAAGGTCTGGAACATCGTCCTCATCTCGGCCACGTTCTTTCTCTGCATCTTCGGGACCATGATGACCCGTGGAGGGCTGGTGAGTTCGGTCCACGCCTTTGCGGAATCGGACATCGGCATCTACTTCGTCTGGTTCCTGGTGGCCGGAATCGGCATCACCGCCTACCTGATCGTCAGCAGGCTCGAGTACCTGGGCAGCGAGGCGGAACTCGATTCCGTTGTCTCGCGCGAATCGAGTTTCCTCTTTAACAACGTAGTTCTGCTCGCAAGCTGCTTCGCGGTTCTCTGGGGCACGCTGTTCCCGGTCATCAGCGAGTACTTGACGGGCGACAAGATCACTGTGGGCGCTCCGTTCTTCAACAAGGTCAACGTCCCGATCGGGCTGCTCCTGCTGTTCCTCACCGGGGTGGGCCCGCTGTTCGCGTGGCGGCGAACCTCCGTCGAGTCCCTGCGCCGGAACTTCCTGTGGCCCGGCGTCGTCTCGCTGGCGAGCATGGGGATTCTGGTGGCCGCCGGCATGCGCCACCTGTACGCCACGATGTGCTTCGGCCTGTGCGCGTTCGTCACCCTCACGATCGTGATGGAGTTCTACCGTGGGGGCCGGGTCATCCAGCGCAAACGGGGCACCGGTCTGGCATTGGCCTTGCTCGAACTTACCCACCGCAACACGCGACGCTACGGCGGCTATCTGGTCCACATGGCAATCGTGCTGATGTTCGTGGGCTTTGCGGGAGCGGCATTCAACGTGGTCCACCAGGAGGAGATGACGGTCGGCGACGTCATCGACGTCGGCCCCTATGCATTCCAGTTACAGAACGTCTCGGAGATGGACAGCCCCAACTACTTCAGGGCGGTGGCTTCCATCGACGTCACCAGAAACGGGGAGTATCTCGAGACGCTGTTACCAGAGCGTCGCTTCTACCACGCCTCCCAGCAGCCGACAACCCGGGTCGACGTGCGGAACCAGCTGCGCGAGGACGTGTACGTGGTCTATGCGGGCCAGTCGAGCGACGGTGAGAACCCCGTGATCCAGGTCTACATCAACCCGCTGGTGAACTGGATCTGGATCGG
This sequence comes from Bryobacterales bacterium, assembly GCA_965205085.1. GTDB lineage: Bacteria > Acidobacteriota > Terriglobia > Bryobacterales > UBA6623 > VXMF01. The sequence continues at coordinate 2,366,613 of OZ242039.1, forward strand.
GTCCCTGTTGCTGGTGCTCGGCACCCTGGTGGCCCTGGTCCCAAGCCGGAAGGTCCGAACCGGCCGCCGCCCCGTCCCGGCCCCCCTGGAGGAGCATCCCGTTGCGGCATCCGGCGACTAGCGTGCTTCTGGCTCTGGCAACGGCCTGGTCGGCGTACGGCACGGTGCCCTATGCGAAGCTGCGCGAGGTCGGAGAGCGAGTGGCTTGCCAGTGCGGTTGTTCCTACACGGTCGGCAGCTGCAACATGCTGAACTGTCATTTCAGGGATCCGGTCCTGCAGCAGATCGAGGAGGGCCTGGACGCGGGCAAGTCGGATGAGGCCGTCCTGGAAGAGGTGTATGCCAGATACGGCAATCAAACGCGCGTCGAGCCGAAGGCGGAAGGTTTCGGGATGGTCGGCTGGATCGCCCCGTTCGCAACCTTTCTGTGTGCGCTGGCCGCGATCCCCTGGGTTCTGCGCCGATGGCGGTCGAACACCCTCACCGCATCGCGTAGCGATTCCGTTCCGGACGAGGTGGTCGACCGTTTCCGCTCGGAGATCGAGGCCGAGCTCGAGGCCCTGGACTAGGGCCCGGAGATTCGGGCCCGGCGGGAGCGACCAGGTCCCGGGAGCCGGAATGCCATGCTGATCGCGGCCGCCATCGTCATGATCCTGATCGCTTTCGGTCTGCCGCTCGTCGTGCGGACAGCGCACCTCCCGCCGGAAGAGACTGCATCGCCGACCGAGCATCTTGAGGACCGCAGGGCGGCAATCTACGAGAACCTGCGAGACTTGCACGGTGAATTCCAGATGGGCAAGATGTCCGAAGACGACTACGCGGCGAGCAAGCGCGCGCTGCAGCAGGAACTCGCCGGAGTAATGAACGCGATCCAGGAGGCGAGGGGCCATGCGGGCTCCTAGGGCAAGCCGGGCCGCCGAGGTGCGTCCCCTCGCCTGGATCGTCCTCGCGTCGCTTGCTGCGCCGCTGTCGGCGCAGGTCCGCGGAACCGTCGTGAACGCCACCGCCGGGCAGCCGGCAGCCGGTGTGGCGCTGACGCTGTCAACGTTCAGTGGCGGAATGCGCCCCATCGAGGAGGCTCGGTCCAAGGCCGACGGGTCCTTCGCTTTCAGCAAGAGACTCCCGGCGGTCGCCTCGGGCCAGCCGTTCCAGGGGGCGATCCGGGCCGAGCACGAAGGCGTCGGCTACACGGAAATCCTGGGCAGCGATGCCCTCCACGATGACGTTCGGATCACTGTGTACTCCGTCCAGGCCGAGGACATTCCTCCGCCCGCAGTCCGGGTGCTGCTGCTGCAGCCGGACGGCAGCCGCTTGCAGATCCACGAACTCTACCAATTCGTCAACGACTCGGACCGGCCGGTCACCTACAGCAGCGATGGCGGGACCCTTCGATTTCACCTGCCTTCCGAAGCGGGCGGCCAAGTTGACGTGTCGGGCACGGGACCGGCTGGAATGCCGCTCCGGAGCAGCGCCCTGCAGACGGACAACCCCGACCTCTACAAGGTCGACTTCCCCATCAAGCCGGGCGTCAACCGCATTGACGTCACCTATAGCGTTCCCCATGCAGATGGCGGAGAGTTCACGGTGAGATCGTTCTACCCGGCAACAGAGACCCGCATCGCGGCACCCGAGGGAGTGCAGATTGCCGGGGAGGGCCTGACGGCCATGGGGCAAGAGCCGACGACGAGGGCTTCCACGTACCTGCTGGAGGGAGCCGGAGACGTCGCCTTGGTCATATCCGGCCAAGGGCAACTGCGTTCAGGCACCTTCGACAACGAGGCCGGCCAGGCCGATGTCAGCGTCGAGCCGGCACCCGTCGCCAGGGAATTGCGCTGGCTCCTGGTTCTGGCCATCCTGATACTCGGCACGGGCTTCCTGCACCTGCTGAACTCCAGTCGTCCTGCCGACCACGGGGCGTCGGGAGCCGGGAAGGGTTAGCTGGGGCGGATGAGCAGGCTGGCCATCGCGGTCCGGGGCGTTTCGAAGTACTTCGGTGACTTCCCTGCCCTGCGGCAGGTCCATCTCGAGGCGAGGCAAGGTCGGGTGCTGGCCATGCTGGGGCGAAACGGCGCCGGCAAGACCACCCTGCTTCGCATACTCGCCGGGCTTTCGGCGCCCAGCGAGGGCGACGTCGAGTTCCCGGCCACCGGGCCGGACCTGCGGGACCGCCACCGTGCGATCGGGATGGTGGGCCACGGAATCTGGATCTACGACGACCTGACGGCCGAGGAGAACCTGCGTTTCTTTGGCCGCCTGTATGGCGTGCCGAGCCCGGTTTCGGTCGTGGCGACATGGCTCCGTCGGGTCGGACTGGAGCGATTCCGGCACACGCGGGCCAGCGAGTTCTCGCGCGGCATGCGTCAGCGACTGACACTGGCGAGGGCCTTCCTGCACGACCCGGCGATCCTGTTGCTGGACGAGCCCTGGACGGCCCTCGACGATCGGGCCATCGAACTGCTGAAGACGCTGATCCGGGATGCGCGAGAGCGCGACCGCTGCGTGATCATCTGCTCGCACCAGCTCCGCGAGGCGACTGAAGTGGCCGACGACGTGGTCTTGCTGCACAGCGGCCGCGTCGTCTATCGGGGCGAGGTCGACGAGAACTTGCGCAGGGAACCCCAGTCCCTGTACAGGCGGATCGGATGAAGCGCTTCCTGGCAGACGCCTGGACCGTCGCGGTCAAGGACCTGCGCTGCGAGCTGCGCGAGCGGCAGGTCGTCAACGCCGCAGTCTCGTTCGCCCTTACGGTCCTGCTGATGTTCAGTTTCACCTTCGATCCGAACACCAACGTCGAGGTGCGGAGCCTCTCGGGCAGCCTGTTGTGGGTCGTCTATCTGTTCGCTGGCGTGCTGGTACTGAATCGCAGCTTTGCCCGAGAGACCGGAAACGAGTGCCTGGCCGCTCTCGTGGCGTCCCCCTTGTCGGGCGATTCGCTGTTCCTCGGCAAGACGCTGTCGAGCTGCGTGCTGATTCTTGCAGTCGAGTTGATCTCCCTGCCCGTGTTCGGCATCTTCTTCGACGTAGGGTGGTTCCCCCGAATCGGCGAGTTGCTGCCGGTGCTGGTACTGGGAAGCTGGTCGTTCGCGGCTGTCGGCACGACGTTCGGGGCGATAACGGCCAGCAACCGGCTACGCGAGCTGATGCTGCCGCTCCTGCTGTTTCCGACGTGCCTGCCCGCGCTGGTTGCCTGCATGAGCGTGACATGGGGGATTTTCGACCCGTCGGCGGTCACGGAGGTCGGGCCCTGGGTCCGATTGCTGATCGGTTTCGACATCATCTACACTCTGCTTGGGATACTCGTGATGGACTCGGTCCTGACTGCGGGCTGAACGGGTTTGGGACCGCCAGTCGTCGGCAACTCGGAGCAACATCTCAGATGGCGACGGGACGGAAGCTCCGCTGGGGACTGGTCGGGGGCGGTGAGGACAGCCAGATTGGTGCGGTGCACCGCATGGGGGCGGTGATCGACGGGGAATTCGAACTGGTCGCGGGAGCACTCGACATCGATCCAGACCGTGGTCGCTCGTTCGCTGTGCGCATTGGGATCCCCCCCGACCGAGCCTACGGCGACTGGCGGGAACTGGTGCGGCGGGAGTCCGGTCGCGGTCCCGGCGAGCGACTCGATCTGGTGACGGTGGCGACCCCGAACTCGACGCATTACCCGATCACGAAAGCCCTGCTGGGGTGCGGTTTCCACGTCCTGTGCGAGAAACCGATCACGACCACCGTCAGCGACGGGCAGGACCTGCTGGAAGCCGCCCGCGCAGCCAACCGGATTCTGGCGGTGAACTACGGCTACAGCGGATACCCGATGGTTCGCCAGGCCCGGGCGATGATCCGCGGCGGTCGGCTGGGCGGTGTGCGGGTGGTCGTGGCGGAGTTCGCGCACGGCTCGCATGCGGATGCCGCCGACGGCGAGAATCCGCGCGTCCGCTGGCGATACGATCCGCTGCAGGCGGGCATCAGTTCCGTCCTGGCCGATGTTGGACTCCACGGGCTGCACATGGCATGCTTTGTAACCGGCCGCGAAGTCACGCATGTGTCGGCCGACTTTGCGTCGACCGTGCCGGGGCGGCTTCTGGAAGACGACGCGATGGTGTCGCTTCGGTTTGCGGGAGGGGCGGTCGGGCGGCTGTGGGCCAGTGCTGTGGCCGTGGGGCAGCAGCACGGTCTGTCGCTCCGGATATTCGGGGAGCGGGGAGGCCTCCGCTGGACGCAGGAGCAGCCGAATCAGTTGTACTGGACACCACTCGGAAAGCCGACGCGCATCCTGGAACGCGGCGACCCCGGACTCTCCCGGGAGGCGGATCGAGGATCCCGGATCACGGTTGGCCATGTCGAAGGCATGGTGGAGGCCTTCGGCAATGTCTATGCGGATCTGGCGGAAGGAATCCGGGCCCTGTCGGAAGAGCGCGATCCGGACCCCGCCGCGACATGGTATCCGACGGGAGAAGACGGGGTGCGGACACTGGCAGTCGTGCATGCGGCTGCCCGTTCGGCGCAGGCGGCGGGGCGTTGGATCGCGCCGTGACGGCGGCGGATCCGCCCCGGGCGGAGGGATAAACCCCGCCTGTCCGGAACCTGTTGCACGCCGGTCTGCGGCAGATGGGGGCAGGACCCGTTCCAGCGACGGGTCACCCGGGCTGGATCGAAGCCTGCCTGGACCGGTAGCCAAGCCGGGCAAAGGCGAGAAGGCCCAAGGCGAACTTGGTCAGGTCGAGACCCGTGTACGTGTGGTGGAGAACCCAGAATGCGCTCCGGGATTCCGGCAGCTCACCTGCAGGCAGAAAGTCCATGGCCCGCCCCAGAAGGACGGTCTCGGGTACCACATACACAGCCAGGACAAGTACGATTGCGAGCATGGTCCCGGTGGCACACCGCATGACGGGTCCACCAGGACCGCTGGCGCCAGTCCACGCGAGTGCGCACACAACGACCGCCAGGGGAATCTGAACCCAGCCCCAGATTCGGAAGAAAAGCCGGTTGACCTCCGACGCCTGGTGCCTCAGAACCAGCCGGAGACGCTCGTCCGGGAGATCGCCCGTAGCGGAGCGCAATCCCTCCTCCTCTGAAGCAAGCACACTCTCGGCGACCGCGAAGTTCTGAACCGCGACCTGCCACATGAAAAGACTGGCCGAACACCAGGCTCCCAACAGAAAGCACAGAGCCAGTACTCGCCAACTCATGAGCCGGGCGGAACGAATTCGGGAGGCGGGGCAGCGCCATCGCCGAAAAAGTAGGCCTCCATCTGGCTGACGATCAGTTCCTGCGCCTGCAGCGTGGCGGGATTCAGATGGTACTCGTTAATGATCATCTTCAGGTGCTCGACCCATTGGGCCCAAGCCACCTTGGACACGTTCTCGTAGATCTTCCGGCCGAGGTCGGAATCGAACGGCATCTCGTCAAGTCCCGGCAAACGCTTCTGCAGCTTGACGCACTGAACCATTCGTTCCGCCATAACGACTACTATTGTAGGACTCGGCGGCCAACCGCCCGGGGGAGCGAGCGGTCATGATCCAAGCCAACCTCAAGATCACCTTCGGGGAATCGGTGTTCGCACTGCAGACCGGCGACATTACCCGAGTCAGGGCCGACGCTATCGGCAATGCGGCCAATTCCGAATTGGCCGGCGGGGGCGGCGTGGACGGAGCGATCCATCGGGCCGGAGGGCCGCTCATCATGCGGGAGCTCGCGGCCATTCGTGCCAGAATCGGCCGCTGCCCGCCCGGTGAGGCCGTGGCTACCGGTGCCGGAGACCTGCCGGCCCGGTGGGTGTTTCATGCCGTCGGGCCCCGCTACCGGGGCGGCCACAGCGGCGAAGCTACCGATCTCGGTTCGTGCTACCGGCGTTGCCTCGCTCTCGCCGACGAACACGGAGCGCGGTCCCTCACGCTGCCTGCGATCAGCACCGGCGTCTACGGTTATCCCTTGGAGGAGGCCGCAGGAATCGCCGTCCAGACCACTGCCAGCATCCTCGCCTCAGGTGCCTCTCAGGTCCGGGAACTGACCTTCGTGCTCTTCGGCGAGCCGGTCTTCCGGGCGTTCGCGACGGCCACGCTCGGGATCATGGACCGGTTCGGGCGAACGTAGTCTTGCGGGCTTGGTTCTGGACTGCGGCGATGCGCCATGAGACCCGGCTTGCACGTTGACAAGGATTTGAGGACGTCGCAAAATGAGTTTAGGCTCTCCTAAAAATGGCTAGCGAAGCCGTCGACGACTACTTGAAGGCGATCTACCAGCTGGCGGGTGACTCCAAGCGGGCCTCAACCGTCGCACTGGCCGAGAGACTCTCCGTGGCGCCGGCATCAGTCAGTGGCATGCTGAAGAAACTCTCCGAGACCCGCCCACCCTGGATCCAGTACCAGAAGCACCACGGGGCCCGACTGACGGAGCACGGACGCACGCGCGCCCTTGAGATCATCCGCCATCACAGGCTGATCGAACTGTTCCTGCATTCCGTCCTCGGTTACAGCTGGGACGAGGTCCATGCCGAGGCCGAGCGTCTGGAGCACGCGATTTCGGAACAGTTCGAGGATCGAATCGCGAGGGTGCTCGGTGACCCCGAGTTCGATCCCCACGGACACCCCATCCCGCGGCGGGACGGCACGATGCCGACACGAGCCGACACCAGCCTGCTGGAAATGAAGCCCGGTACCAGCGCAACCGTGTCGCGAGTGTCGGACCACGATCCGGAGATGCTGCAATACCTTTCCCGGATCGGGGTGATTCCGGGCGCACAGGTCGACCTGGTCGAGAAGGGCCCTTTCGACGGGCCCCTGACACTCCGCGTGGCCGACAACTGCTCGGTGCACGCCTTCGGAACGCGACTCGCGGCGGCCATCCGCGTCCGCCTGGCGGAAGGTGGCGATTCATGACCGCGCTGGAGGTCTTGCTGGGCCTGTGCCTTGTCCTCGCCCTGCTGTTTGCACCGCAGGTCGGCGGCATGTCGACCCTGCGGCGGCTCCGGGCAAGGCGTGACCGGACCCGGACCGAGGACGCGCTGAAACACGTGCTGGCGTGGCAGCACAAGGCGAAGTCGGCAAGTCTCGAATCGCTGGCCGGAAGCCTCGGCCTGTCGCCGAGAGCCGCCCTTCAACTCACCAAGCGGCTCGAATCCAGCGGATGGATCGAGTGCGGCGCGGGGGGAATCCGTCTCACGCCGGGAGGAGAGCGGCGCGCCCTGCGGGTGGTGCGCGCGCATCGACTGTGGGAACGTCACCTGTCGGACGACGCCAACATGCCGTTCAGTCGGCTGCACCGAATGGCCGAACGCGCCGAGCACCACCTGAGTCGTCGGGATGTGGACAAACTGGACGCCCACCTGGGGCACCCCCAGCACGATCCCCATGGCGACCCGATTCCGGGCCCCGACGGCAGCATGGCCCAGCTGGACGCCGTCAGCCTGAACGAGTGGCCCCTGCAGCAACCCGGGTGGGTCGTCCATATCGAGGACGAGCCCAACGAGGTGTTCCAGCAGATCCTGGCCGCGGGTTTCCGCCCGGGCATGGATGTCCGGGTACTGGAATCGGGTGTCACCGGCCTGATCGTGGAATGTGAAGGAAGCCAGCGGCGAATCAATCGCGCTGTGGCCGCCAATGTGCACGTTGCGGCGGCCCGCCAGGGGGACCCGATTCCGTCGGACGCCATGCGGCTCTCGGAACTCGGGACGGGGTCTGCGGGCGCAGTCATCGAACTTGACGCGGCCTGCACAGGTTTCAACCGTCGACGCCTCCTGGATCTCGGCCTGACGCCGGACGCCAACGTGGAAGTCGCGCTGAACAACACGTTCGGCGACCCTCGCGCCTTCCGAATCCGGGGAACCGTGATCGCGCTGCGCGCGGAGCAGGCCGCACAGGTGTGGGTGCGGCCAAATGCCAGTGGAGGGTCCCTGGGGTGAATCCTTCCGAGTGCCAGATCTGCCCTGAACATGCCCAACTCGCCAGGATGGGCGTGAATATCCGCAACCACGATCACGTCGTCGCGCTTGCCGGCAACCCCAACACCGGCAAGTCTTCGGTGTTCAACGCCCTGACCGGGCTCCGCCAACACGTGGGCAATTGGACAGGCAAGACGGTCACCCGGGCCGAGGGTGCCTTCGGTTTCGGCGGCAAGCGCTACAAGCTCGTCGATCTCCCCGGCACCTATTCGCTGCTTTCCGCGTCGCAGGACGAGGAGATCAGCCGCAATTTCCTGCTTTTCGGGCAGCCCGACTGCACGGTGATCGTCGTGGACGCCACAGCCCTGGAACGCAATCTGAACCTGGTTCTGCAGGTTCTCGAAATCACAGACCGGACAGTTGTCTGCGTGAATCTGATGGACGAGGCGAAGCGCAAGGGCCTCCAGGTCGACGTCAGGAGCCTCGCGCGCGATCTGGGGGTTCCGGCCGTACCGACCGTCGCCCGCAACGGTGAGGGCATGGCGGAGCTCGTGGCGACGGTCGCCGGCGTTGTCGCGGGGGACATCCGCACCGCTCCGCTGCGATTCGAGCCCCCTGCCGACGTGCAGGAGGCGATCGACGACCTCGTTCCCCTCATTGAGCACGCCGCGCCCGGACTCGGTAACGCGCGTTGGGTCGCCCTGCGCCTCCTGGACGGAGATCACAGGGTCCGCGAAGCCCTCCTGTCCGGGGAACTCTCGGAGTTGGCGAGCCACCAGATGGCAGAGGCGCCGGCCCGGCCCAGCCGGATCACGGCAATCGCTGGAGCGCAGTAGAGAGGCATGCCGACAGACACAGCAGCGATTCTCGCCCGCAGCGACAGCCTGCGACGGGCGATTGGCGACCGGTTCCGTGACCGGATGGTGGCGGCCCTCTATGACAACGCCAGCCGAATCGCCAGGCGCTCGGTCCGTACAGGGGCTGCGACCAAGTGGGACCTCGACCAGCGAATCGACCGGCTGGTGACGTCGCGCTGGCTGGGACTGCCGATCATGACGGCGCTCCTGGGCATGGTCTTCTGGATCACCATCCTGGGAGCGAACGTTCCGTCACAGATGCTGGCGAGCGGGCTCTTCCTCGTGGAGGATGCGGCGGCGGGCTGGTTCGAAAGCCTGGGGGTTCCGCAGTGGGTTACAGGCCTGGTGTGGCATGGTGTCTTCCGCGGGCTTGCATGGGTTGTCAGCGTTATGCTACCGCCCATGGCGATCTTCTTTCCGTTGTTCACGATCCTCGAAGACCTCGGCTACCTTCCACGCGTGGCCTTCAACCTGGACTGGCTGTTCCGCAAGGCCGGCGCGCACGGCAAGCAGGTCTTGACCATGGCGATGGGATTCGGCTGCAACGCAGCCGGCGTAACGGCGACAAGGATCATCGATTCGCCGCGGGAGCGGCTGCTGGCGATCCTGACCAACAACTTCGTGCCGTGCAACGGCCGCTTCCCGACGCTCATCATGCTGGCCGTGATCTTCGTCGCAGCCTCGTTCCCGCCGGCCGTCGCCTCGGCGGCGGCAGCCGGGGCCATCGTGGGCCTGGTGCTGCTGGGGGTCGGATTCACCCTGGCCGTCTCGTGGGCGCTGTCGCGGAGCGTACTGTCGGGGGAGGCCTCGGCGTTCACGCTGGAGCTGCCACCCTACCGCCGTCCAAGCGTCCTGCGAATCCTGTACACCTCGATGATCGACAGGACGATCTTCGTGCTGGGGCGGGCCATGCTCACGGCGGCTCCGGCCGGGGCCGTGATCTGGATTCTGGCGAACGTGAATGCGGGCGAGGCCAGCCTCGCCTCGCTCGCGGTGGAGTGGCTCGAGCCGCTCGGGGCGGCCATCGGCCTGGATGGAGTGATCCTGCTGGCCTACGTGATCGCGATACCCGCCAACGAGATCGTGGTGCCGACCATGCTCATGTGCTACATGGGCGGCAGTATGATGATGGACATAACGACGTATGACCAGATTCGGGCGGTCCTCGTGGACGGGCATGGCTGGACTCTGCTGACAGCGGTGAATCTAATGCTGTTTTCCCTCTTGCACAACCCTTGCGCAACCACGATCCTGACCATCTGGAAGGAGACCCGGAGCGCACGGTGGACGGCGCTCAGTGCCCTGATGCCGCTCGCGATCGCCTTCGCAACCTGCTTCGCCACAGCCCAGGTTGGGCGGCTGTTCCTTTGATGCCGCAACCGCAAAGCGACCGCGGCCCCGGCCTCGCCGAACTCGACAGGTGGGACCAACTGCCCCGGCTGCAGGAAATGCTGGCGGTCGTCCTGACGAGCAATCCGTTCTGGCGCGAGCGGCTGCAAGGGGCACCCATCCCGCGCGATGCGGAGGGGTTCCGTCGACTCCCCTTGACCTCCAACCGGGACCTGTCCGCCGACGCCGGCAGGCATCTCCCGTTCGGCTCCAACCTTACCTATCCGCTCGACCGGTACTGCAGGTTCCACCAGACTTCCGGCACGATCGGGAGTCCACTGACCGTACTGGACACCCCAGAGAGTTGGGCGTGGTGGTGCGATTGCTGGGACAGCGTTTTCGACACTTGCCAGGTACGGGCCGGCGAGCGGGCCTTTTTCGCGTTCTCGTTCGGGCCCTTCATCGGGTTTTGGTCGGCGTACGACGCGGCCGCACGAGCCGGGATGCTGACCGTCCCTGGAGGCGGGGCCGGAACGTCGCGCCGCATCCGGATGCTGTCGCAAACCGGTTGCACAGTCCTGTTCAGCACGCCAACCTATGCACTGCACATGACGGAGGTTGCCGAGCGCGAGGACATCGACCTTGCGGGAACATCGGTCCGCAAGCTGATCCTCGCAGGGGAACCCGGGGCCAGCATGCCGCCGGTGCGGCAGCGCCTCGAGCAAGCCTGGGACGCCAAGGTGTACGACCATGCCGGCGCAAGCGAGGTCGGCGCGTACGGGATTCCATGCCCTGAGGGGAGGGGTGTCGTCCTCAACGAGAGGGAGTTCATTGCGGAGGTCCTGATGCCCGGGAGCGGCCGTGCGGTGGCAGAGGGACAGACCGGGGAACTGGTGCTGACGAATCTCGGCCGATGGGGCTGCCCGGTCATTCGCTACCGGACCGGCGACCTGGTCCGCCCCGTGCGGCACAACGGGGAGCTCCTGCTCGAGAGAGGGATTCTGGGGCGGGCAGACCACATGATGCTGGTCCGCGGGGTCAACCTGCACCCTGCGGCTATCGAGTCGGTCATACGACAGCGAGCCGCCACCGCCGAGTTCCGCATCACGGTGACGCGCAACGGGGCCATGGACGAAGCGGAGATCGAAGTGGAGGCTTCCCCCACCCAGTGCCAGGCCATCGCCGAGCTGGTCCGGGACACGTTCGGAGTGCGCGTCCGGGTCCGGTCCGTGCCGTATGAGAGCCTGCCGCGCTGGCAGGCGAAGGCCAGACGGCTCCGCGACTTGCGGAAATGACGCGACGGGGGGTCTGCAGGCTCTTGGGCAATGGCGACCGACTGTGCCGGCCAGCCTGCTGGCTCGGCCTGGCGGCATTGCTGGTTGGCCCCGTCTCTGCTGCAGAAGCCCGCGGGCCGGAGCCCCCGAACTTCGTCGTGATCGTGGCCGACGACCTGGGATACGGGGACCTGGGCTGCTACGGTAACGCGGAGATTCGGACCCCCGCCCTGGACCGCATGGCAGCCGAGGGGGTCCGCATGACAGAATTCTACACGCCCGCGCCAACCTGTTCACCGGCCCGGGCCGCGATGCTGACTGGTCGCCACCCCCTTCGGACCGGAATCACGAGGGTGTTCATACCAAAGGAGGCACAGGGCCTGCCATCGTCCGAAATCACCTTGGCGGAGCACCTCCAGGCAGCCGGCTACGCAACGGCCTGCATCGGGAAATGGCACCTGGGCGGACGTCGGCCATACCGGCCCCAGCGGCACGGGTTCGACGAGTTCTTCGGGGTTCTCTACAGCAACAATATGGTCTGGCTGAAGCGACTGAAGTGGCCTCGCCTGGAACTGCTCGACGGCAACCAGGCGATCGAGTCGCCGGCCGACCACAGCCTCCTCACGCGGCGATATACAGGTCGGGCGATCGAGTTCCTCGACCGTCACCATGACAAGCCGTTCTTCCTCTACCTGTCCTATTCGATGCCGCACGTGCCGCTCGCCGCCTCCACGACATTCGCCGGCCGCTCGGAATACGGTGTGTACGGGGACGTGATCGAGGAGATCGACGCCAGCGTCGGGCAGTTGCTCGCCAAGCTGTCCCAGCTGGGCCTGGACGGTGACACGGTTGTCTTCTTTACAAGCGACAACGGTCCGTGGACCGGCGACGCCTCATCACGAGGCGGTTCAACAGGAGGTCTGCGAGGCCAGAAGGGCTCGACATGGGAGGGTGGTTTGCGAATCCCTTTCCTCGCCCGAGCCCCGGACCGGATGCCGGCCGGCGAGGAGCGAGACGGGCCCGCAACCCTGCTCGATCTGTTTCCGACGATCAGCGCGCTGGCCGGGACACCGCTGCCCGAAGGTCGTCACTACGACGGGACCAACATCCTGCCGCTGATGCGGGCAGCCGCCCCGCCGACGGACCGCGTGCTCGTGTTCAGCCATCGCCGGCAGGTACACGCCGTCCGGTCGGGCCCGTGGAAACTGCACCTGAGGGAGCGGGCACTGGACAAGAAGGGCCGGCCAAGGCGCCCCCGGGATCTTCCAGCCCCGCTGCTGTACCGAGTGAACGAGGACCCGGCGGAGAGCGTCGATGTCGCCGCCAGCCATCCGGAAGTCGTGGAGCGACTTTGTCGGGCGGCCAGCCAGTTCGAGGCCGGCATCCAGCCGGTCATCACGCTGCGACCATTTGGAACTGCGCTGGTCCGGGGACTGTTCACCCCCTCCTGGTAGAGGCGGGTCCGATACCTCGAAGAGTCGCCGAGTCCGTCCGGTCAAGGCAGCGGCACGTCCGGCGGCACTCGCACAACGTAGGTGCCGGCGATCTTGTCGTGCCAGGCCTGGCTCTTCGGGTCCCACAGGATCCACAGCCAGCCCAGGCCTGCGACAACCACCGAGATGATGCAGGATAACCCTCGAACCAGGGCGTCCGAGAACTGCAGACGGGCTCTGTCGGTCCGGACGAGCCGCACACGACAGACGAGACCCCCGATCGTCGTGGTCTTCCACCCCCACAGCACGATGTGATAGGTGAGCACGGTGAGTAGGACCCATCTCGTGTCGAGAATCGCCACCAGGAGCCCAAGCACCAGGGCATCCACGACTACGGCCGCGAGGCGGGGCCCGAAACCCGCCAACGGGTAGTCCGTCAGTCCGTTGGATGCGGGAAGATCTTCGCCCTCTTCTTCTGGGTCCGGATCGTCCGGACGGGGTCCGTCGGCGGGAGGAGCCGGCGGATGCTCCTTGCGCAGTGCGGCGAACACGGTTGTCGCTGCTGCGCCAAGGCCGAACACGCCGACCGTAGTCCACGCCAGGAATCCCACTCCGGGGACCGCGTACAGCAGGCAGACGGCTGCCATGCCAATCACCAGCGAGCGGGCCGCCGGGAGTTGTGCCCCCGGCAAGCTTTCCGGCACGACCCGGGCCCCGATCCAGCGAAACACGCTCACTCTGCCGAACGAACCCACCAGCACGAGGGCCAGCCAGAGGAACGGAATCAATGGCACCCCGATGATCGACATCACCAGGACGCCGGTGACCGGAACGATCAACGCGAGAACCAGAACACCGACGATGCAGGTGGTCAGGGGCTTGTCAGCCAGGACGGCAGCACAGTCGCGCACGGGCCGCTCGAAAAGGAAGTTGACGGCCAGATAGATCAAGGCGGAGACGAGCAGGACAATCCACACCCACGGCAGGTCCGGGACGAGCGGTCTGCCCCAGAGGAATCCCTCGGAGAGCCAGTGTGGAATCGTCGTGGCCGGGGCCAGCGCAGCCAACCGGCCGACGGAGACCATTTCGCCTCCCGGCTGGAAGTCCACCGGCGCGTCAAGATCCCCTCCCACGACAACCAGATCACCTTCCACCACGGCTCCGGATTCAATCCTGAGCGAACCAAGGAGGACGACCAGATCGCCCTCGATTCTTGCCGCGCCACCCAAGCGGGCTGCGCCCAGAATCGACACAACATCCCGCAATACCGTCCCGTCGATCGTGGCATCGCCTTGGACTACGACCACCTCGCGGGCCGTCTCGCCGGATTCGAGCAGGTAGTCCGATCCGAATCGCTGGACCTGCTTGGTCCGGTCGCGGTCCCCGTCAGGCCGGGTCTCGCTCTCCGTTCCTGATCGAGGCGTCGGGTCCGGGCCAGGCGGTTGCTGGGCCGAGGCACCGTTTGCGAACGAGGCGATAGCGAACGCCCCTGCAATCAATAGACTTCTGTTGTTTCGTTTCATCGTCTTGGAGTCCCTCCCCTCAGGAGGCGGGCAATGGCCGCGCAGTACGCGGTTCCCGCGAAGGCCGTTGAGCAGGCCAGAATTGCCAGATTGGGCGCGTTCGGCTCAAGTACCGTACGCCATACGACACCCGCAGCCCCGATCAGGGGACCGAGCTGCCCCTCGATCCGTGCGATGGAGATTCCGCCGAGCGAGACCATCGCGACGGTCGCAAGGACCGATGCCGTTTGCCATCCGACCGGCCACATCCGCCAAGCCTGCCGGTACCAGGGCCGCTGCCCGGCCCGCTCAATCTCGCTCAGAACGCGAGGCAGCAACGTAGAGGGCGCCTTGATGTCGGGCAGGCAGCCAAGGCTGCGGCTGGCCAGCGACTCCAGCTCAGCGGGAGTCATCGCCGTCCTCCATGAGAGACCGGAGGGACTCGCGGCCCCTGTGGATGTCGGTCTTGACCTTCGAGAGCGAGACGCCCAGCAACGTGGCGATATCACGATAGCCGTGCTGCTGGAAGTGGAAGAGCACAAGCGGAATGCGCTGGGCGGCCGGAAGCAGGCGCAGGGCGCGCTCAAGACGGGCGCGCCGCTCCCCGCGCTCGAAACGTTCCGCCGGAGAGTCCGTGTCAACGACGGCACCGGCGAACGGGGAGAACTCGCTCCGGTCCGCATTCCGGCTCTGGCTGAACAGCTCGAAGCGGGCACGAAACCGCTTGAGGTGATTGAGGCACAGGTTGGTGGCAACGGTCCGCAACCAGCCTCCAGCAGACGGGCTGGACTGCAGGCTGTCAAACCGCTCGTACGCCCGCAGGAACACGATCTGGGCGATATCCTCGGCTTCGCTGGGGTCGCCAAGCAGCCGGACTGCCGTACTGAAAACCATGTCCTGGTAACTCCTCACAAAGTCCTCGAACGTCCCCAAGTCAGCTTTCTTACCCACGTGGACGCGAGCCCTGTACAAGAAGAACACCGCAGGGCAGAGAAAGTTGCAGCCTCGGCACTCATCGTGAGGTGCGGCCCGGGCATCCAGTCCGGTGGCCGACCCGATTCGGTGCGCCGGATACACCGGGGAATGCGACAGCATGCAAGGGCCCCCCAAACCACGAGCCACGCCCCAAGAGCCAGCGCTTGACCGGCCCGCGACCCGATCCGAGGCCAAGCCAAGAGCGGCGAACGGAAAGCTCAGGGAGTCCAGCCCAGCTGCACAGTGGGCCCGGCATCTCCCGAGTCCGCTCGGTCAGTCAGACCATTTCACTCTCGAAGTGAACGATGTTGTGGGTCTCAGCACTGAGTTCCACACCAACCAGGTGGACCGGCTTCCCCAATCCACGATAGCGATCCGCGTACCCACGAGCCTTTAGCTGCTGCAACGCCGCTCCCCGCCCCGCATGTTCCCGCATCTTGAATTCGAACACCCAAACGCGACCGTACCCTCGCACGACCAGATCCGTCCGACCCCGGCTCCCGCTTTCCTCGGCCCGGACATCCACTCCCAAGGCCGCAAAGTGTGCATACAGCACACTCGCATACCAGCCCTCGTACACGCCCATCGGGTTCTTTCTGTGCAACTGATGCGGTATCCCCGCCAGCAGCGCCCGCATCTGCCCCTCCAGGCCGGCCAGATCGCCCGCCACCAGGACGTCACGCAGGCGCATCCTCTCACGCTCCCGCTGCGAACCGCTACTGGGCAGGCTGGCCAGCAGGGCCCGGTTCAGGCTCTGGCGCACTTCTCGGTTCGGATAGCCCAAACGGTAGCTGACCTCGTCATCAACCTCCTCGCTGCGCAGTATCGTCAGGTAGCCGGTCTGGAACAGAAGCGCCTCAGGGGTGATGCTCCCTAAGTCGAGTGTAGAGAGCAAACCTTCGGAAGTTAGCATGCCGTCGATCTGATTCCAAGCCGGGCCTTTCTCGATGAGCAAGTCGATCAGAAACGTCGGCGAGCCGCTCTCGAACCACCAGTTCTTGAATCTGCGCCCACGCAGCAGCAGGAGCACGTCGAAGGGGTTATAGACGCGCTCCTCGCCACCCCAACTGTAGCCGTTGTACCACTCGCGAATCCGCTCCCTGTCCAGCCCCTCGAGTCGTTCCCAGAACACGGTGTCGAGGTCGTACTCGGTGTAGCCACAGATCGAGGAGAAGAGCGGGTCGAGCGTGATGTCCGTGAGACTGTTCAGGCCCGAGAACAGGCTTCCCTTGGAGAACTTGCTGACGCCCGTGAGGAAGCAGAAGTGGACATGCTCATCACAGGACTTGATGACCGAGTAAAGCCCGCGCAGGTAGTCGCGATTCGCGCGGGCAATCTCCGGGACCTGCAACGCATCCAGGATAGGCTTGTCGTACTCGTCCACCAACACGACCACCCGCTGTCGGGCCTCGCGATGCAGTTGACCCAGCAAGTACGCGAACCGTTCCGTTTCGTCCTGGCGGGCCGCCACGATGCCAGACTGGTCCTCGAGCTCTTGCAGTTGGGCAGCCAAGTTCACTTGCAGTTGGCCGGGCTGGGCATAGTCCCCTCTGCCGAACTCGAGCCGGACCACCGGATGTCTTTCCGACCAGTCCCATTGCGCCTCGGCCGCCAGTCCCCCGAATAGTTCCCGGCTGCCGGCAAACAACTCCTTCAACGTATCTACGAACAAGCTCTTTCCGAATCGCCGCGGCCGAGACAGGAAGTAGTGAGATCCCTCCTCGACCAGCCGCAGGGCAAACTCCGTCTTGTCAACGTAATGACAGTCACCTTCACGAAGCTTGCGAAACGTCTGGATGCCGATTGGCAGTCGACTCCTGCCCGTGGAGGAAGTCATGCCCAGTCCGGCAGCCGGCCCCGATCCCATGGTGTTCATCAACACTCCCGATGATAGCCCCGGCTGCACTTCGATGTGCTATGGGCGAGTATCCATTCGGGAAGGGTGTCGGGGTGCATCCCGTCGCAGCACCGGCCATGGCGTTGAGGCAGGCCGGCGCTCGTTGTACTCTACTTGGTAGGGGGAGGCAGGGCTCGGCTAGCGTTTCAGGACTCCAGAGCGGGAGTCACAGCCTCGCGCGACGACAGTCGGCCGAGCCGGGAGATGGTAAGGGAGCAGGCCCGGCCAACGGGGTCACCATAGGCTGTAGGAGCGAGTCATGGGCGATCGCCGAGGTGCTTCGTGGCTTGAGGGACGCCGTCGATTGCAAGCATGTCGTCCTCTGCCTGATTTTCCTGACGTACATCTGCGACGCTTGCGGGGAATGCCATCCGGCCGTGCTTGACCAGTGGGGCCAAGACTGCGACGAGTACATCGCCGAGAACGTCTTCTGGGTGCCAACCGAGGCCAGCCGGCCCCATCCGCGGGCGCAAGCCCGGCAGCCGGCCGTCGGCCTGATCGCCGATCAGGCGATGACAGTCATCGGGCGCGACAACCGGGCGCTCAAGGATGTGCTGGCGCAGGACTACGGCCGGCCGGCCCTCGACAGGTGGCAGCTCGGCCAGTTGATCGACCTCGTCAGCAACACTTGGGTCGGCTGCGGGGTGCGGTCCCGCGATGTGCTCAGCCGCGTTCACGAGTACTCCCATTCGCAGTTTGCAAGTGCGGAGGGCAAGGGGGCGAGGCTAGATGCGGCCATCGAGAAGAACGTCAAATGGCTGGCCTTCCGGGATGGAGGGTGCCATGTCAAATGACAAGCCCAGTACGCAATCTCTTGAGCGGGCACTCCAGCGCCTGGAGGCAGGGTTGGCACGATACCGGACCGACACGAGCGACCCCCAGATCCGCGAGGGGCTGATACAGCGGTTCGAGTTTACATATAAGCAAGAGCACAAGACTCTGAAGCGTTATCTCGAATATGCCTCGGCAAGTCCAGAGCAGTTCGACGAAATGACCTTTCAGAACCTGATTCGCACTGCAAACGAACAAGGCCTCCTTCTGGGTGCCTGGCCAGACTGGCGAAACTTCCGGGAAATGCGTGCAAGAACAAGCCACACCTACAACGAGGATGTCGCGATCGAGGTTCTCGGAAGCATTCCTCGTTTCCTCGAAGAAGCGATCTATCTGCACGACAAGCTGCGGGCTCGGCTGGCATGAGGGTCTCGCAACCGTGCCTGGACCTCCGGCAGGATCATCTGGCGATTGTCAGTGACATTCTGCACAGGCATGTCCCTGATCGGCGGGTCATTGCCTTCGGGTCTCGCGCAACCTCGACCGCGAAGGAGTATTCCGACCTCGGTCTCGCCATTCTTGGCGAGGAGCCGTTGCCACTTGGCGTGAGTTCGGTTCTGGCTGAGTGCTTCATGGAGTCTGCCCTGCCTTTCAATGTCGATCTTGTCGATTGGGCGAGCCTTGACAGTGATTTCCGTGAGCGCATCCGTCGTGATGGAGTCCATGTGCAGTTACCCGGAAAGCGGTTTCAGCAGGAACATGCGGTCTTGTGTGACTCGGGAACATCCGCAGGCCTCACGCCGAAGCAATGGCGCAGAACTGCCCTACGGGAGGTTACAGACCTCACGCTCAGCAGCGTGGACAAGAAGTCGAGGACGAATGAGCGCAGCGTGATGCTGTGCAACTATACAGACGCATACAACAACAGCTTCATTCGTGCGGATATGGATTTCATGAAGGCAACGGCAACCGACCATGAGATTGCAAGATGTTCGCTTGCCGCCGGGGACGTCATCATTACCAAAGACTCTGAGAAGCATGACGATATCGGCGTTCCAGCGCTGGTGCGGGAACATATTGAGGACCTGGTTTGCGGCTATCACCTGGCAATCCTTCGGCCTTGCAAATCCGAGCTTGATGGAGCTTACCTGTACTATGCCCTAAACACTGAGGAGGTCCAACGGCAATTCCATTCGTATTCAAACGGTGTAACCCGTTTTGGCTTACGAAAGGCCGATATCGGCCTTGTCGAGATTCCCCTTCCTACCCTTTCTGAGCAACGCTTCATTGCGCACATGCTCGGCGCGCTGGACGACAAGATCGAGCTGAACCGGCGGATAAATGGGACACTGGAGGCGATGGCACGAGCGCTGTTCAAGGACTGGTTCGTGGATTTCGGGCCAGTGCGGGCCAAGATGGAAGGGCGCGACACCGGGTTGCCGAAGGAGATCGCCGACCTGTTCCCTGGCCGGTTGGTGGATTCGGAATTGGGGGAGATTCCGGAGGGGTGGGAGTGCTATGAACTGGGGGATCTGATCGAGTTGGCGTACGGAAAAGCGCTGAAGTCCAAGTCTCGTAATTCCACTGGTAGAGTGCCGGTGTTTGGCTCGAATGGTCAGATCGGCTGGCACGACGAGGCGCTTGTCACGGGATCAGGAATTGTCGTCGGCCGAAAGGGCAATCCGGGTACGGTCACCTTGTCGCCAACCGACTTCTTCCCGATCGACACCACGTTTTACGTCGTGCCCAAATGCGGGATTGATGCATGTGTGTACTTCTTGTTCTTTGCCTTACAGGAGCAGGATCTACCGTCGGTGGCTGCCGATTCGGCGGTCCCCGGATTGAACCGCAACTTGGCGTACATGAATAAGCAGCTCAAGCCACCTACGTGCTTCATGAAGTGCTTCAACGAATGCGTGAGCGCTATGTACGCATATCACAGCAATGCTGCTGGAGAATCCCGTCTCATCACCAGCCTCCGCGACACGCTGCTGCCGAAGCTGGTCTCCGGCGCGTTGCGAGCACCGCTGTGTCTCAGCGATGTGGAGATGAACTGATGGCCGACTCTAACCTCACTCAGGTCGAGGCGGACGAACTCATCGCGACGGAGAAGCGCTGCGTTGACGCGAGGGTGTGGGACTATCGATCCTTCGGGGAGCAATCACCATCCCCTTGATTTCGACTGACAGACGCGAGCCGTTTCTTCTCGATCTCCGACGCTCTCGAATCGATCTAACCAAGGACAGGTGTCAGAATCGAGTCTGGCAGGTCGTCGTTCTCGTACGGCTGGATCTTGGCAGCAGACCACACCGCAAGCCAGATAACGCTCAGATCAGATCGCCGCACCTCCATCTCTAGCGAGAAGGGTACGGCGACAAGTGGGCGTTTCCCGTCCCAAGCGCCAGATTCGCGGACTTGACCGACACCTGGCAGCCCCTACAGGACTTCTTGCGATTCTGTAACGTCGTCGAGCGACCGGTCATTAGGCTAGGGTTGTTCACATGATCGCCGAGGTTCAGTCGATGCTCGATCGATACTGGCAGTGGCTGCGGAACGAGACGGTCCTGCGCCAGATCGACGACTGCGTGGAGATCACTACACTGTATCTGGACCGCCATAACGATTGCCTCCAAATCTACGCTCAGCGGAGGGACGGTGGATTCGTTCTGACGGACGACGGCTACACGTTGGAGGATTTGGCGCAATCAGGATGTACGCTCGATTGCCCCAGACGGCAGGATTTGCTCGGGACGACTCTGAACAGCTTCGGTGTGCAGATGAGCACGGCGAAGGCGCTGGAGGTAAGGGTGTCTGCAGACGATTTCGCATTGCGAGAGCACAACCTCGTGCAGGCGATGCTTGCCGTGAACGACCTCTTTTTTCTGGCGCACCCGACGATTGCCAGAGTGTTCTACGAGGACGTGGTGGCGTGGCTCGATGCCTGTGAGATTCGATACACGCCCAGTGTGAAACTCACCGGCAAGAGCGGCTACGACCATCGATTCGACTTTGTCATTCCGAAGTCTGGAAGCCAGCCGGAGCGGGTACTGCGGGCCATCAATCGCCCCGGTCGCGAGACCGCGCAGACAATGAGCTTTGAATGGGTGGACACCAGAGAGGTGCGCTCCCGGGAATCGCGCGCGTACGCCATCCTGAACGACTCGGATCGAGTCGTCGAGCAGACCGTGTTGGATGCGTTGCGTAGCTAGTGTCTGCCAGAAAACCCTTTTTGGGCACGAGGTCTCGCTCGAAGGTGAAAACAATATCGATGACAAATGGTTGGATTAGGCCTGATTAGGTCCGTCTGAGTGCCTGTCACTTCACCTCAAGGCCGCATTTGCAGCCGTTCTGAGGGCTCTCAACCGCCGCTTTGGCCGATCAGACACAGCTCCCCCTGCCGGGCCGTGGCCCGGCTCCCGGCGGGGTGCCCGAAACCGCTTCAGGCCGCCAGGCTGCACTGGGCAGCCTCGCGGTCCGCTTGCAGCAGGACCCGTCCCAGGCGGTGCAGGTTGGCCCCCAACACCGCCAGCGCCACGGTGCGCTCGAAGCCTGCCTTGCCCATCGTCCGCACCCGGTCCAGTCCGTGATGCTCCAGATGATTGATCGCCGCCTCCACCGCCGAGTGCTGCCGCCGCGCCTTCCGAAACGACTCCTCGGCCTCCCGCTCCCGCTGGGCCGCGCTCAACTTGCCCTTCGCCGGTAGCGCATTCAGATCCAGCAGCTTGTCCAGCTTGATCCGATTCTCCGGACTGTGAAAGTTGCGGTCAAAACTGCACGCCCGCAAGTCCGGGAACAGCTCCTGCGTCTCCTCGATAATCGGCTCCGCGATGTCCACGTCGCCGCCTTCCCACAGCACCTTGTGGTGCAGCAGAAACTGGTGCTGGTCCTCGACCACGCAGACCGGCACTCCCAGCTCCACCGGACAGCCGGCCTTGCCCTTCGAGATCCAGCGCGTGTGCGGCTCAAAGATCGAGAACACCTTCTCCTCCTGCGGAATCTTCTCGCCTTCCAGCAGCCGCCGCTCGGACTGGTCGATCTGACGCTCTGCATGGGCAATCAAGTCCTTGATTTGCTGGATCCTGGACTTCTTCATTCCTGCCTCCTCCAAGGCCTTCAGACTGCTCTTGGCGCGGCTGACCAAGTCCTTGCAGGTGCGCAGATAGGCCACCACCCGGGGACGCGTGGCCCGGCGCGTCTGCCGCACCGCATGGAACAGTGAGCGCACCTTGCGGGCCTGCTTCTGCCACTGCCGCCAGCCCGTCACGCCGTGCGGACCGGCCTGCCGCCCCAGACACTTCAGCAAACATCGCATCGCATCCCACAACAGCGAGACGTCGGTCGGATAGTGCACGTCGGTCTCGGCCACGAACGAGTCACACCGCCCGCGCAAGGCCTCCCCCGGGCTGTGGTCCAGGACCGTGTGGCCCTCCTGCACCAGAACCTTGTTGATCGCGGCCAGCAACTCCGGCGTCAGCAGGGAGACATTGTCGAGCAGGCGCTGATGCTTGTAGCGGGTCTCGTCGAACACGCCGTGGCCCAGCATCTGGCGCACCTGGTCGTGGTGATTGGCCAGGTTGCGGAGCCGGTCGAAGTCCAGGTTGAGACCCTCCTTGAGCAGCCCCAGCACCAGGATCTGCCAGAGGTCCAGCCCCGGTCGACCGACCCCCCGCTTGACGTGGGCCAGCAAGTGCTTCTCCAGCAGGCCCATCACCTGGGTGTAGACCGCCGGCGTACAGAACAGATGCTGCAAACCGCGCAGGACCGCCGTCGTGTCGTCGCGACAATCGAGTTCGATCTCCATCTTCTCGATCGACACCTGACCGATCTGCAGTTGTCGTTGGTGAATTTCGCGCATCAGGGTTTTCCCGTCCTCTGAAGATGGGCCGTTTCTGGCCCGATTCAGCCCCCAAGCGCCTGAAAACCGCTTTCTTGGGGCCGTCAAATCACTATTATATCACTGATATCAAAAGATTTCTAGGGTTTTCGGGCAGACACTAGCTACGACGTCCAGCCTGTACCTTGGTCAGATAGAGAGCGAGCACGACAGCAGTTGGCGGCGTGAGCGCCGCGGTGGGCTGGGGCTGGCGGTGACCGCGAACTCCTTCCCGTTGTCACAGGTCAGGGCCAGGGCCGAGAAGGGCCGCAGCGGGTTTCGCATCGCGCCGCCCACAAGCGGCGGCCGTCTTCGGGCTAACAGTCTGAGAAAGCAGGTACTTCGACTTCCGTGCCACGAGCGTGACAGCGTCTCCCTGATGGACCTTGCCAATGCTCGTGTCGGCCTCTCAGTCCCCGCTGCTCTACTTCGAGTCGGCGATCGCAGGGCGCTCGCCGATGTCCCTGCGGCCCGAGATAAAGTCTCGGCCGGTGGTGCCCGGATTGCCTTGCCACAGACAGGTGTACAGGGAGCCGCCCTGGGCGCGGTCTTGGCGAATCCGCTGGTAGAGCCACGACAAGCTGACTGAGACCGTCCTGTCCCACGTCAGGCAACCGGCCACCTGTTCAGGGCTCCCGTTGCACCGGAGCTGGTCACAGATGATGTTCCAGACCGCCGGATGGAGCTTGCGCGGGCCGGTGACGGCTTGGTGGCGACACTATTGAGCGAGTTGCTGGGTCTGCTCATGGTGATAGCCGGACTGGCCGACGTTGAGCCAGAGTTCACGGGAGAGACGGTGGATTTGTGGCGCTGGAACTGGGTAGCGATGGCGCTGACCGAGGCTCCCTGTTGGTGTTAAGGCGCGGGGGCAAGGCGTGGGTCGTATTGCAGGTGGCGGATCGTCCGAGATATGGCGGTTTCTCCCATACAACAGGCCAATCTGAATCTTGGAGCCTTCCGCCCGCTGCCGCGTTTCCTAGTGCAACCGGCATGCCCTCCACATGGGCCAACCCATGAAGTGACCGCTTCCGGTCGAAGCGGCGCATCGGCTCGAAACGTGTCGGAGAAGGCCCCTGCGAACGATGATGGTGGCCGTTGGGTCTCGAACTCCGCACCACCTCCAAGGCCCATCGGTCGGTCGCCGTCTCGTCGATCTCAGCACGAACCGCCACCAGACGCCACGGAGTTCCGCAACACCGCAGAATGCGCCTATCCTACTATTGTGAGATAAAGGTGTGCCGGAATCTATGCCCGTGCTCGGAAACAACAATCTGGCTATCGCCGTGGTTATCTTGGCAGCAACCTCGGCTGGTTCGCTGGGGGCCGTCGAGCCGGAGTCGATTGAGTACTTCGAAACGCATGTGCGGCCGCTGCTGGCGACCAGGTGTCAGGCCTGCCACAACCCCCAGTTGAAGAGCGGCAACGTTGACCTGTCTAGTGTCGAGGGATTCATCATGGCCCGCGACGAGGCCGCCCTCGTTTCCACTGAGGAGCCCGATTCCAGCCGACTTCTGGCTATCGTCGGGTACGAGAACCGGGTCAAGATGCCACCGGGAGGCAAACTCCCCAACGAGGAGATTGAGGTGCTGCGGGCGTGGATCCGGCAAGGAGCTGTCTGGCCGGGGGCCGGTCGTCGTGAAGCCATGATTCCGCCTGGCGAGGCGGGCGTCTTTAGCGAGCAGCAGAAGAGCTACTGGGCGTTTCAGCCGGTTTCAGACCCAGTTCTGCCGACCGTACGGAATGCCGATTGGATCCTGACGCCTATCGACCGTTTCGTGCTCGCTAAGCTTGAGGAGCAGGGACTGGAGCCCGCCCCCCCCGCCGACAAGCTCAGTTGGCTGCGTCGGGCAACATTCGACCTGACAGGCCTTCCTCCGGCGCCAGCCGAATCTGAGGCGTTCCTGGCGGACCATTCTTCAGCGGCCTATGCCCGAACGGTGGAGCGGTTGCTGTCCTCGCCTGCCTATGGCGAGCGCTGGGGGCGCCACTGGCTCGACGTGGCCCGATTCGCGGATTCGACCGGCAACGACGAGGATCACCGCTACCCCTACGCCTGGAGGTACCGCGACTATGTCATCGACTCGTTCAACGACGACCTGCCGTACGATCAGTTCGTGCGCGAGCAGATTGCCGGAGACCTGTTGGCGACATCAGATCCGAACGGGGTCAACCGGCGCGGCATCATCGCTACCGGCTTCCTCGCGCTTGGCCCCAAGGCCGTCGCGCAGCAGGACAAGAAGCGGATGCTGTATGACGTCTACGACGAGCAGATCGAGGTGGTCTCGAAGGCAATGCTGGGGCTCACCGTGGCCTGCGCCCGCTGTCACGATCACAAGTTCGACCCGATCCTCACCCGGGACTATTACTCGCTCGCGGGCATCTTCGCGTCTACACGCAGCTTCCGGGATCCCAGCCAGCACGTGTCAACGCTCCTGTACAGGCCACTTGTCCCCCACGAGGAGTTCGAACGCTACGAAGCGCAGCAACGCATCATCAAGAACAAGCAGATCGAACTCGACAACATGGCCGATGTGGAGATCGAGGACTACATCGATTCCATTGCCCACCGCACAGCCGACTACATGCTCGGTGCCAGGGAGGTCTACGAAGGCGAGATGGATCCGGACAAGGTCACCAGCGCGAGAAATCTGGACCGGCATCTGCTGGAGAAGTGGGTTGCCTATCTCAGGCCCGACGGAGTGCCGCGAGGGCAACTCGCCGAATGGAGAGATGCGATGGACTCCCGGCGCAACATCGTGGCCGGTGCCTACCAGAAGCGATTCGAAGCAACCTTGAAGGAGTGGCACCACACGATCCGTCGCTGGCGTGCGAACGCGATCGAGCTCATCCGAAACGGCTCCATGCCGCCGCCCCCGAAACCACGATTCGTGCCGGGGCGGGACCGGTTCTTCCACGACGTCTACCACGCTCAGGGAGCACCATTGCGTTTCGACGGCGAGGAACGCAACCGCATTCTGAAGCGGGAGACTGTCGAGACCATAGCCGCGCTTAACATCGAGGTCAAGGAACTGAAGGCGAACGCCATGGAAGAGCCCCCGATGGCCAACGCAGTGGAGGAAGGCCCGATCGTCAAGCAGCGGGTGTTCATCCGAGGCGACTACAGCGCGGAAGGAGCGTCCGCGCCGAAGGTGTTCCCGGCAATCATTGCAGGTTTCGACCAGGATCCTGTCTCGAAGGGTAGCGGCCGGCTGGAACTTGCCAACTGGATCGCCTCCCCTGACAATCCACTCACCGCCCGCGTGATGGTCAACCGCATCTGGCAAAAGCACTTCGGGGAGGGAATCGTGCGAACGCCAAGCAACTTCGGAAAGCTGGGGACGCCTCCTAGCCATCCCGAGTTGCTGGATTGGCTGGCCACAAGGTTTGTGGAGGACGGCTGGTCTGTCAAGGAAATGCACCGGCGCATCATGCTCTCGAACACGTATCGAATGAGCAGCACGGCCAGCGCCGAGGCATCGGAGCGGGATGCATCCAACCAATGGCTCTCGCATTTCAGCCGGAGGCGGCTGGATGTCGAGGAACTGCGCGACTCGATGCTGGTCATCGACCGGTCGATGGACCGGTCGATGGGCGGCACGTTGCAGTCTGGATTCGGAACGGACCGCGAAAACTCGAGCGACCGCCTCAGCGTTGACCCCACGACGTCGGCCAGGCGCATGGTCTACCTGCCGTTGCGACGCTCGAACCTCCCGACGCTGCTGAACCTGTTCGATTTCGGCGACGCGGTGACCTCACTCGGTAAGCGGCCGGTCACCAACGTGGCGCCCCAAGCGCTCTTCATGATGAACAGCGATTTCGTGCGGGACCGAGCCGGCAACCTGGCCGATCAGCTGCTGGCCGTCCGGAACTGGTCGGATTCCGACCGGGCCCGGCAGGCTTACCTTCAGATCCTGACGCGCGACCCGGATCCCGCCGATGTCGACGGAGCGGTTTCGTACGTAAGCAGCTATACGTCTCGGTTCGCGGGTGCGACGTCGCGAGAGGCTTGGCAGAGCTACTGCCGAGTTCTACTCGCCTCCAACGATTTCATCTATGTGGATTGACGCAGCGGCCCAGCTGGAAGGAACGGACGACAACCCGGAGCAAGCGATGAGTTACCAGAAAACGAGCGCGCACATGAACGCTGTCCGGCCCCTCTCTCGCCGGGGCATGCTGCGGGATTCGGCCTGTGGCTTCGGAATGCTCGCGCTGGCCGGGCTCGTTCAGCGAGGTCAGGCCGGTGCGGAAAACATTCCGCTTGATCCGGCCAATCCACTTGCAGTTCGGAAGCCCCACTTCGAACCGCAGGCCCAGCGCGTCATATTCCTTTTCATGCACGGCGGCCCCTCCTCGGTCGACACGTTCGACTACAAGCCCTATCTGGTCAAGAATCACGGCAAGCCGCTGCCCATCGAGCGGCCGCTTGCCTTCGACGACGAAGAGCCCGGCCCCCTGATGAAGCCCTTGTGGAACTTCGAGCCGGGCGGACAGAGCGGCATCCCGGTCAGCGACCTCTTCCCCCACATCCGGGAGTGCGTCGACGACATGTGCTTCGTGCACTCGATGGTCGGCGAGGGCGTCGACCACGGCGCAGCCCTCCTCCAGACGTTTACGGGCTCCAGTACCTTCACCCGTCCGAGCCTGGGCTCATGGGTGGTCTACGGGCTCGGGACAGAGAATCGGAACCTGCCGGGATATATCACGATCAAGCCCGCGCTGTCGCACGGTGGTGGCAAGAACTGGTCGTCAGCTTTCCTGCCGGGGTCGTTCCAGGGTACGCCCATCGGCCATGCCGGCCTGAAAGTGGCGGACGTGCAGGACGAGCCGATCAAGTACCTGATGAACAAGGGCCTGTCCTCGGAGCGGCAGCGCTACGAGCTCGACATGCTGCGGAACGTCAATCGGCGGCACGCAGAAATGCGCCGCCACGATCCGCGGCTTGAGGCCCGTATCCAATCATTCGAGCTGGCCTTCCGCATGCAGGTACAGGCTCCTGAGGCGTTCGAGGTCGAAAAGGAATCCGAGGCAACCAGGAAACTGTATGGACTGGACGATCCGGTCACGGCGGATTTCGGCTGGCAGTGCCTGCTGGCCAGACGCCTGAGCGAGCGCAACGTGCGGTTCGTGCAGTGTACGCATTCCTACAAGTGGGACCAGCACGCAGACCTGTTCAACCTCCACAACAAGAACGCTGCGGAGGTGGACAAGCCGATTGCAGGCCTGCTCAGGGACCTGAAGGCTCGTGGGATGCTGCAGGACACGCTGGTCGTGTGGGCCGGGGAATTCGGGCGGACACCCGTCAGCCAAGGTGGCGACGGTCGCGACCACAACCCGTACGGCTATACCATCTGGATGGCCGGCGCGGGCGTTAAGAAGGGGTTCCGGTACGGCGCTACCGATGAGATCGGGTACCACGCCACGGAAAACCGGAT
Organism: Bryobacterales bacterium; assembly: GCA_965205085.1. Lineage (GTDB taxonomy): Bacteria > Acidobacteriota > Terriglobia > Bryobacterales > UBA6623 > VXMF01. Next base: position 2,394,832 of record OZ242039.1, read on the forward strand.
GCACATTCACGATTTCCATGCCACACTTCTACACGTTCTCGGCATGGACCACGAGCGGCTGACGTATCGTTTCTCGGGCCGTGACTTCCGTCTGACGGACGTTGCCGGACTCGTTCACCGCGACATCCTCGCCTGATGGGGTCGACTGCATTGCGAGTTGCAGAAACGATCCCGGTCGACGCTCCTGGGGACAGCGATCTCCGCAAATGCGTTCACTGCGGCCTTTGCCTGAACGCCTGTCCCACGTACCGCGAACTGGGCGTCGAGATGGATTCTCCTCGCGGACGAATCTACCAGATGATCGAGGTGGCAGAGGGCCGTAGCGACGTCTCAACCCACTACGTCGAGCACATCGAACTCTGTCTGGCCTGTCGTGCCTGCGAGACGGCCTGTCCATCCGGTGTACAGTACGGTCGCCTCATCGAAGCGGCACTGGCGCAGGTGGAACGGTCCATACGGCGTCCCATCACGCAGCGGTTTCTTCGCTGGCTGGCCTACAACCGACTCCTTCGCAGCCCGAGGTTGCTGAAGATGGCGGGAGCGGGATTGCTGTTCTTCCAGCGCAGCGGCCTGGAATCCATGATGAAGGCGACGGGGTTCCTCGACAGCATGGGCCGACTGGGGGAACTTGCCCGGCTTGCCCCGCAGCCGCAGGCACCGTTCTTCTTCTCCAGCATCGGGAGGGTGTTTCCAGCCGAGGGACAGACGAAGTTTCGGGTCGCGTTCCTGGCCGGCTGCATGCAGAATGTCTTCTTCAGCCGGCTCAACGAATCGACCGTACGAGTTCTGCGCAAGAACGGATGCGAGGTCACGGTTCCCGGTGGCCAGACCTGCTGTGGAGCTTTGCAGGTGCATGCAGGACTCCGCCACATCGGTCGTGAGCAGGCCCGGCAGAACATCGTCGCGCTTGAGGCGGGAGAGTTCGACGCAATCATCACCAACACGGCCGGCTGTGGCTCCGTTCTCAAGGAGTACCCCGACCTCTTCGACTACGATGGGCAGTGGAAGGCGCGGGCGGAGGCGTTTTCGAGCAAGATGCGGGACGTGTGCGAGTTCCTCGCATCAATCGAACTCAACACGGCCTTCGGGAGAGTCGAACGAACAGTCACCTACCAGGACTCGTGCCATCTCCTGCACGGGCAGAAGATCCGGAAGGCTCCAAGGACCCTGATCACGTCGGTTCCCGGCGTCACCTTGAGGGAACTTCCCTTCACCGAGATCTGCTGCGGGTCCGCCGGCGTCTATAACATCGAGCACACCGACCTGTCGATGTCGCTGCTGGAGGACAAGATGCGGATGGTGGAATCGACCAAGGCCGACGCGATCATCACGGCGAATCCGGGCTGCATGCTCCAGCTGCAGGCCGGTGCTCGGCGATTCTCACGGCCCATGCCCGTGCTGCATGTCGTAGAACTGCTTGACGAGGCCTACAAGACATCTCCAGCCTGAATGCTGCCATCGCGATGGAGTGGCCTGCCGCGGACTAGCCCGAAGTTAGCGCCAAGTTTGGCCTTGTTTCTCTGTAACACGTTATGCTACATACACTTACACGATTCTAGAGGTTGTATTATGTGCCCATGTACCTGATCCGTACTGTGTTGCCTCATAGCGATTTTCGAGCTGTGAAAATAGCCATGTGTGTCGAACGTATCCCCCACCGGAACTCTCTTCCCTCCGTCCTGCTCCGCCAGTCCTTCCGCCGTCAGGGCAAGATCAAGAAACGCACCCTCGCTAACCTCTCGAAGTGGCCCGACCGGACCGTCGAGGGCCACCGCATCCTGCTCAAGGGCGCCCTCGGGCCTCGCTCTCCCCTCCCTGGGCGGCGCCTGCACCATTCTGCGCTCCCGTCCCCATGGCCACGTCGCCGCCGTCCTTGGCTCCGCATGCCGTCCCGCCAGCGCGACCTGGTAACCGCCATAGTCCTCAACCCCCGCTCGAAGCTCGCCACCGCGCGCTCCCAGCGCTGCGAGCCCCTCGCTCATACCTTGGGCCAAGAGCTCGGCATCGAGCGGCGCCTCGCCGCCCGACATCCGTAAGAGTGCACCTTGGTGCTCTGCGACCAGCATGGCTGCCCCGTCGCAGGGTGATTGACCGATGCCCGTATCCGGGACGAGTTCGCACCCGCCGGGCTGGCCTGGATCACTGCCTTCAGGTCCCCGGTGATCCAGAGTCTGGTCCAGTGCGGCGATGTCGAGCCCTCGCTCTTGGATGAGTGTGACTTGGCCGAGATCACCTCGCCCGAGCTGTATCCCGGCGAACGGCTGGTCGTGTGTCGCGGCGCGGAAGGATCAGCCGCTACGGGGCCGGCACAACATGGCGGTCCGGGTTGACCGCGCCCTGCGGAAAGACAAGGTCGGCAAGCACTTCGATGTCCAGTCCACCGACGACAGCTGCTCGTGGGAGCGCAGCAACGAGTGCATCGCCCGGGAAGCGGTGCTGGACGTGATCTACATCGTCCGGACCAACGTAGCCAAGGATCGACTTTCCAGTCAGGAAGCCGTGCGGTCCACCAAGAGCTTGAGCCAGGTCGAGTGAGCCCTTCGAAGGTACAAGGGTATCGACAAGGACGCTTCCCCTCAGGGGCCGGCCCGACGCTCGAAGGAGGCGCGGGCCAAGGCCACGCGCAAGCACACGAGGGAGGATTGGCCAATGCACAGTTTCCGCACGCTCCTCGCTGATCTGGCTAACCTGACTCGCCATCGAGTTCAGCCAGATGCTGAGGGTGCGGAGGCTGTCGACGTGCTCAGTACTCCGACGCCGTATCAGGCCGAATTCCTCCGTCTGCTGGGGGTCCAAGCATGAATTGTAGCCAGTAGCCAACACCCGAAAATTCGATCATACTACGCAATCACAGTGAGTTAGACACTTTTCAGACTGCGAACTTCGGCCTAGCGTATCGGAACCGCCCGTTGCCCCTATTCGACTCGCGGTGGCGGTTGCACTTCGAATTTCAACGGGCATCCTGATCCACGGTGCCATGATTTGCGATGATGGAACCCCTCGCAAGACTAGCGTGGAGCAAACTCGGTACTGCCTCCACCACGGAGCTACCCGGGAAGTGTGTCCCAGGCAGAAAGCTATCCGATTTACGACAACGGAGCCATCCCGCGCAGCGCAGCGGACAAGGCTGGTTGCCGAGGCGATCTCAAGCCTGTTCGGCTGGGAATCCCACCGGGCCGGAACGCTAGCGTGCACTGACGAAAGGACTCTCACTGACCACCACCATGACCGACCTTGTCCATAACCGACACGACCGCCTCTTCAAGGCCATTCTGTCCGATCGGGACCGCGCCAACTCCGTGATCCGCACTCACATCGATCCCCAGTTCCTCTCCCTGCTCGCCCCCGGACGGCCCACCCCCCTCGAAGGCAGTTTCATCGACGCCAACCTGCGTTCCCACCAAGTTGACCGCCTGTTCAGCATGCCTCTCCGCGACGGCCACTCCGCCTTCGTCTATCTCCTGCTCGAGCACAAGTCTTATCCCGACCACGCCACCGCCCTGCAGATCACGGGGTACAAGACCCGGATCTGGCAGCACTTCGCCGGCGGCCAGGTGGACCGGCTGCGGGCCCTGCCCGGCATTATCACGCTGGTCTTCTATCACGGCCGGGAGCCTTGGACGGCGGCCATGTCGGTCTCGGAGATGATGGGGCACTCTCTCTTCCGGGAGCTGGAATCGGACTTCGGGTACTACCTGCGGGATCTGAGCTCGATTCCGGTCCAGGAGTTGGCGGATGATCCGGCGGCACGAGCAGGTCTGGCGGCGCTACGGTACTCGCATCGCGGGCAGGGTGCAGCCGCGATGCAGGAGAAGCGGTTGGTGCTGCCGGATGTCCTGGCTGGGTTGCCGGGCCGGTCGGCCTACACGAAGCAGGTCATCCTGTACACTATGGACGTATGGGCGATGCCGGTGCCGACGCTGCAGCGAGCAGCGACGGTGGCGATGCCCGGCTGGGGGGAGAGTCTCGTGGGAGAAGTTGTCCAGGAACTGATTGATCAAGGGAAGGCTCAAGGCATCGCGGAGGGCATGGCAAAGGGCGAGGCCATGGGGGTCGCGAAGGGCGAGGCCATGGGGGTCGCGAAGGGCGAGGCCATGGGGGTCGCGAAGGGCAAGGCCATGGGGGTCGCGGAGGGCAAGGCCACGACCCTGACGCGACTGCTGGAGCATCGCTTCGGGCAGCTTCCAGCAGCAATCCGGCAACGGATCGGAAGCTCCACCTTGGAACAGCTCGACGCACAGTTCAGCGCCGCCCTGAGCGCGGGTGCCCTACCCGAGATATTTGGCGACATCGGCACGGAGTGAGTTGTAGCGTCTTTTGTTCGCAGCCTCAATGATGGGCGCTGCCACCTCCAGTCAAGTCGGAAACAGCTACTGCCCCGCACGGTCGAGCAGTTCGGGGTGGTTCGATGCGGCGAAGCCAGCGGTGTGGCTCGGCGGCAAGTCAATCTGCAGCGACACCGATGCCGGCTCGCACTGGATCTCGCCAGTATCATTCAGATCCCCGCGTTCTCTGCCCATTGCGTCTTGCTCGTCGCAGAATCGCATACAGGGGCCGTCCGGAACTAATCGAACACTCGCGTCGGCCGCCCGGCGTTCTCTCCGAGACGAATCCCGTTGATTGCCTCATAGCGAACAATCGAGACCTGAATGCAGTCGCCCCGGCGCGAAGCCATCCGTTGCCACAAGGGCTAGGCAGACGAACCCTTCGGCGAGGACCTAGGCTGTGCTAGCCCGAAGTTAGCGCCAAATTTGGCCGTTTTTTCTCTGTAACACTTTATGCTACATACACTTACACGATTTCATAGGCTGTATTGCGCACCCATGTGAATGAGCGGTATCGTGTTGTCTAATATCCATGTCCGAGCAATCGTACTGGCCATGTATATCGAACGTGTCCCCAACCGGAACTCTCCTCCCGCCGTCCTGCTCCGCCAGTCCTTCCGCCGCCAGGGCAAGATCAAGAAACGCCCCCTCGCTAACCTCCCGAAGTGGCCCAACCGGATCGTCGGGGGCCTCCGCATCCTGCTCAAGGGCGACCTCGCTCTCCCCTCCCTCAGCGACGCGTTCACCATTCTGCGCTCCCGTCCCCGCCGTCCTTGGCTCCGCTCGCCGCTTGCGACTCGAACCTCTCATCGACCGCATGCCGTCCCGCCAGCGCGATCTAGTCACCGCCATGGTCCTTGCCCGCATCCTCGCCCCCCGCTCGAAGCTCGCCACCGTGCGCTCCCTGCACTGCGAGCCCCTCGCTCACACCCTGAGCGAAGAGCTCGGCGTCGAGCACGCCGACGCACGGGACCTCGATCAGGCCATGGAATGGTTGCTCCAGCGTTAGTGTTCCGTCACAGGTTGATCTTGGGGTCAACGGCAGCGGACGTACAAGTCTTATCGGCAGCTGGCATTTTGCCGTTCACGCTACACCGAGCCAAGCCCTACCCGCAAATTCGACAGTGACAGAACACTAGGACCGCATCGAGCGGCACCTCTCCACGCGGCATCTGCAAGAGAGCACCTTGGCGCTCTGCGACATCCCATCCGTCTACTTCAAGGGCTTGAGGTGCCCACTTGCCAAGCGCGGCTACTCACGGGCCGGCAAGCAGGGTAAGCTCCAGTTCGTCTTCGCTTGGCTCTGCGACCAGCATGGCTGCCCCGTCGCCGTGGAAGTGTTCGAGGTCAACCCCACCGATCCAGGCACGGTGGGAACCCAAGTCCACACGCTGCACGAGCCCGTCTCCCTGTCCCGTGTCGTGCAGGTAGGGGATCGAGGGTTGTTGACCGATGCCTGCATCGGGACGAGCTCGCACCCGCCGGGCTGAACTGGATCACTGCCTTGAGGGCCCTGGCGATCCAGGGTCTGGTCCAGAACGGCGATGTCGAGCCCTCGCTCTTGGATGACTGTGACTTAGCCGAGATTACCTCACCCGAGCTGTATCCCGGCCAGCGGCTGGTCGTGTGTCGCAACCCGTTGTTTGCGGCCCAACGGGCGAACATGCGTCAAGGGCTTCTGGCCGCCACCGAAGTGGCGCTGGACCCGGTGGTGGCGGCCACGACGCGGAGGCATCAGCCGCTACGGGGCCGGCACAACATGTCGGTGCGGGTGGACCGCGCCCTGCGGAAAGACAAGGTCGGCAAGCACTTCGATCTCCAGTCCACCGACGACAGCTGCTCGTGGGAGCGCAGCGCCCGGGATGTCGTGCTGGACGGCATCTACATCGTCCGGACCAACCTACCCAAGGACCGACTGTCCAGTCAGGAGGCCTTGCGGTCCTTCAAGAGCTTGAGCCAGGTCGAGCGAGCGTTTCGAACCTACAAGACAGTGGACCTCAAAGTCCGTCCGGTTCACCATCGTCTCGAGAGGCAGGTGCGGGTGCATGTCTTCCTGTGCATGTTGGCCTACTACGTGGGTTGGCACATGCGACGTTCGCTGGCACCCTGCCCTTCGATGATGAGAAGCAGGGTATCGACAAGGACGCTTCCCCTCAGGGGCCGGCCCGACGCTCGAAGGAGGCGCGGGCCAAGGCCACGCGCAAGCGCACGAGGGAGGATTGGCCAATGCACAGTTTCCGCACGCTCCTCGCTGATCTGGCTAACCTGACTCGCCATCGAGTTCAGCCAGATGCCGAGGGTGCGGAGGCTGTCGACTCGCTCAGTATTCCGACGCCGTATCAGGCCGAATTCCTCCGTCTGCTGGGGGTCCAAGCATGAATTGTAGCCAGTAGCCAAAACCCGAAAATTCGATCATACTACGTAATCACAGTGAGTTAGACACTTTTCAGACTGCGAACTTCGGCCTAGCGTATCGGAACCGCCCGTTGCCCCTATTCGACTCGCGGTGGCGGTTGCACTTCGAATTTCAACGGGCATCCTGATCCACGGTGCCATGATTTGCGATGATGGAACCCCTCGCAAGACTAGCGTGAAGCAAACTCGGTACTGCCTCCACCACGGAGCTACCCGGGAAGCGTGTCCCAGGCAGAAAGCTATCCGATTTACGACAACGGAGCCATCCCGCGCAGCGCAGCGGACAAGGCCGGTTGCCGAGGCGATCTCAAGCCTGTTCGGCTGGGAATCCCACCGGGCCGGAACGCTAGCGTGCACTGACGAAAGGACTCTCACTGACCACCACCATGACCGACCTTGTCCATAACCGACACGACCGCCTCTTCAAGGCCATTCTGTCCGATCGGGACCGCGCCAACTCCGTGATCCGCACTCACATCGATCCCCAGTTCCTCTCCCTGCTCGCCCCCGGACGGCCCACCCCCCTCGAAGGCAGTTTCATCGACGCCAACCTGCGTTCCCACCAAGTTGACCGCCTGTTCAGCATGCCTCTCCGCGACGGCCACTCCGCCTTCGTCTATCTCCTGCTCGAGCACAAGTCCTATCCCGACCACGCCACCGCCCTGCAGATCACGGGGTACAAGACCCGGATCTGGCAGCACTTCGCCGGCGGCCGGGTGGACCGACTGCGGGCCCTGCCCGGCATTATCACGCTGGTCTTCTATCACGGCCGGGAGCCTTGGACGGCGGCCATGTCGGTCTCAGGAATGATGGGGCACCCTCTCTTCCGGGAGCTGGAATCGGACTTCGGGTACTATCTGCGGGATCTGAGCTCGATTCCGGTCAAGGAGTTGGCGGATGATCCGGCGGCACGAGCAGGTCTGGCGGCGCTGCGGTACTCGCATCGCGGGCAGGGTACGGCCGCGATGCAGGAGAAGCGGTTGGTGCTGCCGGATGTGCTGGCAGGGTTGCCGGGCCGGTCGACCTACACGAAGCAGGTCATCCTGTACACTATGGACGTATGGGCGATGCCGGTGCCGACGCTGCAGCGAGCAGCGACGGTGGCGATGCCCGGCTGGGGGGAGAGTCTCGTGGGAGAAGTTGTCCAGGAACTGATTGATCAAGGGAAGGCTCAAGGCATCGCGGAGGGCATGGCGAAGGGCGAGGCCATGGGGGTCGCGAAGGGCAAGGCCATGGGGGTCGCGGAGGGCAAGGCCACGACCCTGACGCGACTGCTGGAGCATCGCTTCGGGCAGCTTCCAGCAGCAATCCGGCAACGGATCGGAAGCTCCACCTTGGAACAGCTCGACGCACAGTTCAGCGCCGCCCTGAGCGCGGGTGCCCTACCCGAGATATTTGGCGACATCGGCACGGAGTGAGTTGTAGCGTCTTTTGTTCGCAGCCTCAATGATGGGCGCTGCCACCTCCAGTCAAGTCGGAAACAGCTACTGCCCCGCACGGTCGAGCAGTTCGGGGTGGTTCGATGCGGCGAAGCCAGCGGTGTGGCTCGGCGGCAAGTCAATCTGCAGCGACACCGATGCCAGCTCGCACTGGATCTCGCCAGTATCATTCAGATCCCCGCGTTCTCTGCCCATTGCGTCTTGCTCGTCGCAGAATCGCATACAGGGGCCGTCCGGAACTAATCGAACACTCGCGTCGGCCGCCCGGCGTTCTCTCCGAGACGAATCCCGTTGATTGCCTCATAGCGAACAATCGAGACCTGAATGCAGTCGCCCCGGCGCGAAGCCATCCGTTGCCACAAGGGCTAGGCAGACGAACCCTTCGGCGAGGACCTAGTGTTCCGGTCCAGAATCGTTTTCAGGTTAGGGGATCGCTGCTCGAGGGCGGGCAGAGGTAACGCTTGACACAGTTGGAGGGGATCGCTGCTCCGCATCCGTAGGCGGGTGGCAGGGGCCGCAAGACAAGGCCCGCGGACTGGCTGGCGCAGAGGACAGGACTGCCTCCAAATGTTTTCACAGAAACCAGTTTGTTGCTGTCTTGGTTTGCATTCAGCGGGGCCCGCCGGCCCGAGGAGAAGCAACCATGAAGAAATACATCGTGCGCCTGTCCGCGGAGGAACGCAAGATTTGTGCGGAGGTGATCCGGAAGCTCAGTGGCAGCAGCCAGAAAGCGCGCCGGGCGCGCATCTTGTTGCAGGTCGATGCCGACGGTCCGGCCTGGACCGACCGCCCGGTCGCAGAGGCCTTTGGCTGCAGGGTGCGGACGGTCGAGAACGTCCGCAAACGCTGTGTGCTGGAAGGTTTCGAGGTGGCCCTGCATGGGCGGGCCCGGGACCCCCGGAGTGGGCCGCCCAAGCGGCTGGATGGTCGGCAGGAAGCCGACCTGATCGCCTTGCGGCTGAGTGCCCCCCCACGGGCTATGCCCAGTGGTCCTTGCGCCTGTTGGCGCGTCAGGCGGTCGAAGAGGGCCTCTGCGACTCGATCAGCCACCAAACCGTCCAACGCACACTAAAAAAAACGGCTTAAGCGCCCGCAAAATCCAGTACTGGGTCATCCCGCCCGAGGCCAACGGGGATTTCGCAGCGTCGATGGAGGCCGTGCTGCGCACCTAGGAGCGGCCTTATACCGAGTCCCACCCGGTGGTCTGCATGGACGAGCAGCCCGTGCAGTTGCTGCGCGAAACGCGGACGCCCCGGGCGGCTACGACCCAGCATCCGAAACGCGTTGATTACGAATACGAGCGGGCCGGCACGGCGGCCGTGTTTCTGTTCTGCGAACCGCTGCGGGGCTGGCGCCAGGTGGGAGTCCGGGCGCGCCGGACGAAGCAGGACTGGGCGCAGGAGGTGGCGGCGCTGAGGGAAGGCCGCTACGCAGCGGCGGAGCGGGTCACGCTGGTCCTGGACAACCTCAACACACACAAGCCGGGAGGCTTGTACGAGGCGTTCGGGGCGGAGCGGGCGGAAGCGATCCTGCAGCGGCTGGAGTTGCGCTACACCCCGAAGCACGGCAGTTGGCTCAATGTGGCCGAGTGCGAACTGAGTTGCTTCACACGGCAGTGTCTGCGGGGGCGACGGCTAGGCGAGTTGGAGGATTTGCGGACGGAGGCGACGGCTTGGGCGACGAGGACCAACGCGCAAGAGCGGGCGATGAACTGGCACATGACCGTCGACGATGCCCGCTGCAAACTCAAGTCCATTTACCCGAAAATCACTCAGTGACGGAACACTAGGCTGTGCTAGCCCGAAGTTAGCGCCAAATTTGGCCGTTTTTTCTCTGTAACACTTTATTCTACATACACTTACACGATTTCATAGGCTGTATTGCGCACCCATGTGAATGAGCGGTATCGTGTTGTCTAATATCCATGTCCGAGCAATCGTACTGGCCATGTATATCGAACGTGTCCCCAACCGGAACTCTCCTCCCGCCGTCCTGCTCCGCCAGTCCTTCCGCCACCAGGGCAAGATCAAGAAACGCCCCCTCGCTAACCTCCCGAAGTGGCCCAACCGGATCGTCGGGGGCCTCCGCATCCTGCTCAAGGGCGACCTCGCTCTCCCCTCCCTCAGCGACGCCTTCACCATTCTGCGCTCCCGTCCCCGCCGTCCTTGGCTCCGCTCGCCGCTTGCGACTCGAACCTCTCATCGACCGCATGCCGTCCCGCCAGCGCGATCTAGTCACCGCCATGGTCCTTGCCCGCATCCTCGCCCCCCGCTCGAAGCTCGCCACCGTGCGCTCCCTGCACTGCGAGCCCCTCGCTCACACCCTGAGCGAAGAGCTCGGTGTCGAGCACGCCGACGTACGGGACCTCGATCAGGCCATGGAATGGTTGCTCCAGCGTTAGTGTTCCGTCACAGGTTGATCTAGGGGTCAACGGCAGCGGACGTACAAGTCTTATCGGCAACTGGCATTTTGCCGTTCACGCTACACCGAGCCAAGCCCTACCCGCAAATTCGACAGTGACAGAACACTAGGACCGCATCGAGCGGCACCTCTCCACGCGGCATCTGCAAGAGAGCACCTTGGCGCTCTGCGACATCCCATCCGTCTACTTCAAGGGCTTGAGGTGCCCACTTGCCAAGCGCGGCTACTCACGGGCCGGCAAGCAGGGTAAGCTCCAGTTCGTCTTCGCTTGGCTCTGCGACCAGCATGGCTGCCCCGTCGCCGTGGAAGTGTTCGAGGTCAACCCCACCGATCCAGGCACGGTGGGAACCCAAGTTCACACGCTGCACGAGCCCTCGCTCTTGGATGACTGTGACTTAGCCGAGATTACCTCACCCGAGCTGTATCCCGGCCAGCGGCTGGTCGTGTGTCGCAACCCGTTGTTTGCGGCCCAACGGGCGAACATGCGTCAAGGGCTTCTGGCCGCCACCGAAGTGGCGCTGGACCCGGTGGTGGCGGCCACGACGCGGAGGCATCAGCCGCTACGGGGCCGGCACAACATGTCGGTGCGGGTGGACCGCGCCCTGCGGAAAGACAAGGTCGGCAAGCACTTCGATCTCCAGTCCACCGACGACAGCTGCTCGTGGGAGCGCAGCGCCCGGGATGTCGTGCTGGACGGCATCTACATCGTCCGGACCAACCTACCCAAGGACCGACTGTCCAGTCAGGAGGCCTTGCGGTCCTTTAAGAGCTTGAGCCAGGTCGAGCGAGCGTTTCGAACCTACAAGACAGTGGACCTCAAAGTCCGTCCGGTTCACCATCGTCTCGAGAGGCAGGTGCGGGTGCATGTCTTCCTGTGCATGTTGGCCTACTACGTGGGTTGGCACATGCGACGTTCGCTGGCACCCTGCCCTTCGATGATGAGAAGCAGGGTATCGACAAGGACGCTTCCCCTCAGGGGCCGGCCCGACGCTCGAAGGAGGCGCGGGCCAAGGCCACGCGCAAGCACACGAGGGAGGATTGGCCAATGCACAGTTTCCGCACGCTCCTCGCTGATCTGGCTAACCTGACTCGCCATCGAGTTCAGCCAGATGCTGAGGGTGCGGAGGCTGTCGACGTGCTCAGTACTCCGACGCCGTATCAGGCCGAATTCCTCCGTCTGCTGGGGGTCCAAGCATGAATTGTAGCCAGTAGCCAACACCCGAAAATTCGATCATACTACGCAATCACAGTGAGTTAGACACTTTTCAGACTGCGAACTTCGGCCTAGCGTATCGGAACCGCCCGTTGCCCCTATTCGACTCGCGGTGGCGGTTGCACTTCGAATTTCAACGGGCATCCTGATCCACGGTGCCATGATTTGCGATGATGGAACCCCTCGCAAGACTAGCGTGGAGCAAACTCGGTACTGCCTCCACCACGGAGCTACCCGGGAAGTGTGTCCCAGGCAGAAAGCTATCCGATTTACGACAACGGAGCCATCCCGCGCAGCGCAGCGGACAAGGCTGGTTGCCGAGGCGATCTCAAGCCTGTTCGGCTGGGAATCCCACCGGGCCGGAACGCTAGCGTGCACTGACGAAAGGACTCTCACTGACCACCACCATGACCGACCTTGTCCATAACCGACACGACCGCCTCTTCAAGGCCATTCTGTCCGATCGGGACCGCGCCAACTCCGTGATCCGCACTCACATCGATCCCCAGTTCCTCTCCCTGCTCGCCCCCGGACGGCCCACCCCCCTCGAAGGCAGTTTCATCGACGCCAACCTGCGTTCCCACCAAGTTGACCGCCTGTTCAGCATGCCTCTCCGCGACGGCCACTCCGCCTTCGTCTATCTCCTGCTCGAGCACAAGTCTTATCCCGACCACGCCACCGCCCTGCAGATCACGGGGTACAAGACCCGGATCTGGCAGCACTTCGCCGGCGGCCGGGTGGACCGACTGCGGGCCCTGCCCGGCATTATCAGGCTGGTCTTCTATCACGGCCGGGAGCCTTGGACGGCGGCCATGTCGGTCTCAGGAATGATGGGGCACCCTCTCTTCCGGGAGCTGGAATCGGACTTCGGGTACTATCTGCGGGATCTGAGCTCGATTCCGGTCAAGGAGTTGGCGGATGATCCGGCGGCACGAGCAGGTCTGGCGGCGCTGCGGTACTCGCATCGCGGGCAGGGTACGGCCGCGATGCAGGAGAAGCGGTTGGTGCTGCCGGATGTGCTGGCAGGGTTGCCGGGCCGGTCGACCTACACGAAGCAGGTCATCCTGTACACTATGGACGTATGGGCGATGCCGGTGCCGACGCTGCAGCGAGCAGCGACGGTGGCGATGCCCGGCTGGGGGGAGAGTCTCGTGGGAGAAGTTGTCCAGGAACTGATTGATCAAGGGAAGGCTCAAGGCATTGCCGAGGGCATGGCGAAGGGCGAGGCCATGGGGGTCGCGAAGGGCAAGGCCACGACCCTGACGCGACTGCTGGAGCATCGTTTCGGGCAGCTTCCAGCAGCAATCCGGCAACGGATCGGAAGCTCCACCTTGGAACAGCTCGACGCACAGTTCAGCGCCGCCCTGAGCGCGGGTGCCCTACCCGAGATATTTGGCGACATCGGCACGGAGTGAGTTGTAGCGTCTCCTGTTCCCAGCCTAAATGATGGGCGCTGCCACCTCCAGTCAGGTCGGAAACAGCTACTGCCCCGCACGGTCGAGCAGTTCGGAGTGGTTCGATGCGGCGAAGCCACCGGTGTAGCTCGGCGGCAAGTCAATCTGCAGCGACACCGATGCCGGCTCGCACTGGATCTCAACAGCATGATTTAGATCCCCGCGTTCTCTGCCCATTGCGTCTTGCTCGTCCCAGAATCGCATACAGGGGCCATCCGGAACTAATCGAACACTCGCGTCGGTCGCCCGGCGTTCTCTCCGAGACGAATCCCGTTGATTGCCTCATAGCGAACAATCAAGACCTGAATGCGGTCGCCCCGGCGCGAAGCCCTCCGTTGCCAAAAGGGCTAGGCAGACGAACCCTTCGGCGCGGTCCTAGGCTCTGCTAGCCCGAAGTTAGCGCCAAATTTGGCCGTTTTTTCTCTGTAAAACTTTATTCTACATACACTTACACGATTTCATAGGCTGTATTGCGCACCCATGTGAATGAGCGGTATCGTGTTGTCTAATATCCATGTCCGAGCAATCGTACTGGCCATGTATATCGAACGTGTCCCCAACCGGAACTCTCTTCCCGCCGTCCTTGGCTCCGCTCGCCGCTTGCGACTCGAACCTCTCATCGACCGCATGCCGTCCCGCCAGCGCGATCTAGTCACCGCCACGGTCCTTGCCCGCATCCTCGCCCCCCGCTCGAAGCTCGCCACCGTGCGCTCCCTGCACTGCGAGCCCCTCGCTCACACCCTGAGCGAAAAGCTCGGCGTCGAGCACGCCGACGCACGGGACCTCGATCAGGCCATGGACTGGTTGCTCCAGCGCTAGGACCGCATCGAGCGGCACCTCTCCACCCGGCATCTGCAAGAGGGCACCTTGGCGCTCTGCGACATCCCATCCGTCTACTTCAAGGGCTTGAGGTGCCCACTTGCCAAGCGCGGCTACTCACGGGCCGGCAAGCAGGGTAAGCTCCAGTTCGTCTTCGCTTGGCTCTGCGACCAGCATGGCTGCCCCGCCGCCGTGGAAGTGTTCGAGGTCAACCCCGCCAAACCAGGCACGGTGGGAACCCAAGTCCACACGCTGCACGAGCCCGTCTCCCTGTCCCGTGTCGTGCAGGTAGGGGATCGAGGGTTGTTGACCGATGCCGGCATCGGGACGAGCTCGCACCCGCCGGGCTGAACTGGATCACTGCCTTGAGGGCCCCGGCGATCCAGAGTCTGGTCCAGAACGGCGATGTCGAGCCCTCGCTCTTGGATGACTGTGACTTAGCCGAGATCACCTCACCCGAGCTGTATCCCGGCCAGCGGCTGGTCGTGTGTCGCAACCCGTTGTTTGCGGCCCAACGGGCGAACACGCGTCAAGCGCTTCTGGCCGCCACCGAGATGGCGCTGGACCCGGTAGTGGCGGCCACGACGCGGAGGCATCAGCCGCTACGGGGCCGGCACAACATGGCGGTGCGGGTGGACCGCGCCCTGCGGAGAGACAAGTTCGGCAAGCACTTCGATCTCCAGTCCACCGACGACAGCTGCTCGTGGGAGCGCAGCGCCCGGGATGTCGTGCTGGACGGCATCTACATCGTCCGAACCAACCTACCCAAGGACCGACTGTCCAGTCAGGAGGCCTTGCGGTCCTCCAAGAGCTTGAGCCAGGTCGAACGAGCGTTTCGAACCTACAAGACAGTGGACCTCAAAGTCCGTCCGGTTCACCATCGTCTCGAGAGGCGGGTGCGGGTGCATGTCTTCCTGTGCATGTTGGCCTACTACGTGGGTTGGCACATGCGACGTTCGCTGGCACCCTGCCCTTCGATGATGAGAAGCAGAGTATCGACACGGACGCTTCCCCTGTGGGGCCGATCCGACGCACGAGGGAGGCGCGGGCCAAGGCCGCGCGCAAGTGCACCAGGGAGGATTGGCCAGTGCACAGTTCCCGCACGCTCCTGACTGATCTGGCCACCCTGACTCGCCATCGGGCTCAGCCAGCTGCCGAGGGCGCGGAGGCTGTCGGCGTGCTCAGCAGTCCGACGCCGTATCAGTCCGAAGTCCTGGGTCTGCTGGAAGTCCAGTCATGAATCGTAGCCGGTAGAGAATACCTGCAAATCTGATTATGCAAACCAATCACAGTGAGTTAGACACTTTTCGGCCTGCGAACTTCAGACTAGTGTTCTGTCACTGTCGAATTTACGGGTAGGGCTTGGGCCAGTGTAGCGTGAACGGCGAAATACCAGCTGCCGATAACGGTTGTACGTCTGCGGCCGTTGACCCCAAGATCACCCTGTGACGGAACACTAGGATGCCTGACCGTCCAGAACACCCCGCATGTAGGAGAACGATTTCGCCATACCCAATTGCGGATGATCGGCGAAGACCTCGTATTCGAGGCCGACAACGCCAGTGTAGCCTCGTTCCTTCAGTTTCTGGAAGATCGCGGCCACCGGCATTCGCCCGTCACCCACAGCGACCTGGCTGTCCTTGCGGGTGAAGTCTAGAAGGTCCTTCACATGGAAGTCGTGCACCCGCCCCCAAGCTGCGTCGATCTCTTCCAGGATGTCGGCTCCCGTCCGGACCGTGTGGCCGACGTCGATACAGAGGCCCATGCGGGGGTCCATGTCCTTGACGTGCTGGATAACGTCGCTTGGCGCGGGGTAGAAGCGGTCCTCCGGCCCGTGATTGTGAATGGCCATCTTGCGGTCGTACTTGATCGCGAGCCGTTCGATCACGCCGAGGTTGGAGTGCTTGGGGGCACAGACCATGACCGGCATGCCGGCTGCCACGGCGTACTTGAAGTAGGGCTCCAGCTCGGCTTCCGTATCGCCCTTCAGCGAGATGTTACCGCCGGCGACGATCTCGATGCCAGCCCTCTCGAACTCGGCTCGCGCCTGCTTCAGTTCCTCATTGGACAGGTAGTACGGCATGTGGAACGCCTTGACGTTGGCGTACCTGATCCCGAGCTCCTTCATGATCCCAATCGCTGCGGTCCGGCTGAACTTCCGCAGGGAGTAGGTCGCCACTGCAAGCTTGAGGTCACCCGGGCTATCGGGCTCCGAACCGCTGGCCACCTGGGCTGCAACGGTGGACCCGACCGGCAGCGCCGCCGCCGTGCTCAGAAACGAACGTCTGGTCTGTGAAGGCATCCTAGGTAAATCTCCTCGCGATCCGTTGGAACCTCCAGATTCTAGCAGGTCGGACCAAGCCGGCAATGCGCCTGGCCTCCCTCTCGGCGACCGGCGAAACCCTGCTGGAACCGGAACGGAACTGGCCCGATGGAGCAAGGATGGAGGGTGGGCCGACTCCAGCGACGGGATCAGTGATCAGGGAAAGGGATCCCGAATGTACCTGCCCGACAACTGGGCAACGGTCGAATCGCCACCTATTCCACGACAACTTCGAGCAGCTGGGCCAGCCGAGGATAATACTGGACCCGGACCCTGCTACCGGGTTCGAGTTCCTCGAGCCGGATGCGGTTCGTTCCCAGCCTCTTCGCCGCCTTCTTGCCCGTCTTGATCTGCTCGCGACCCGCCGGCTGCGAAAACGCGAGGTCGAGGTCGCCGTGCTTGCCCAGTGCGAGAAGCACCCGGCGGCTCTGGATATCGACGCTCTTCACCGCCCCCTTCGTCTTGACGATCTTCAAGACCGCCTCGGGGCGCGTACCCTCAAGCGCTCCGGACGCATTGTCGTTCACACCGGGCCGGGTGCTGGAGCTAATGGTCTTCTGCTGTGCGAACGCGCCGGCAACCGCTAGCGCGAATGCAAGAACAAGCCGGAGTAGCATTTCGACCCCCTCCATTGTAACCGGACCGAATCCGCGCCAGGACCGCTACAGGACGGACCGGAGGTAATTGGCAATCTCGGGACGGCCCCAGTCCTCGGGTCCGATGTACTTTCGGAGTACCCGCCCCTGCCGCGAAATCAGGTATGACTCCGGGTACTTCATCGTCCCGTAACGGGTACTGACGTTGCGTTCGGGATCACGAACCGTCGGAAACGTCACACCCGCGTCCCGGAGAAACCGCGAGTAATCCTCGGCATTCTCGTCGACGCTAACTCCCAGCACCACGAGA
This sequence comes from Bryobacterales bacterium, assembly GCA_965205085.1. Taxonomy (GTDB): domain Bacteria; phylum Acidobacteriota; class Terriglobia; order Bryobacterales; family UBA6623; genus VXMF01. The sequence goes on from OZ242039.1 coordinate 2,412,147, forward strand.
CCGTCATCCCGAAAGCGCTCGTAGGTGCGATTGAGGGACGGCATCTCCTGCACACAGGGCGGACACCAGGTAGCCCAGAAATTCAGGAGAACCACCTTGCCCTCGTAGTCGTCAAGGCTCATGCCAAGCCCCTGCTCATCCGACAGCTCGAATCCGGGGGCGCTGTCGCCTACCTGGACATCGAATACACGCAGGTACCCCTGCACCCGGTACACCATGACTCCAGCCAACAGCAATGCCAGTCCATAGATAACCGGTTCCCTACCGATGCGTGTCATAATTCAGGTATACCGCTCCACTGTACGCCCCACTGGAAGTGGATGCAACGCCCCGAGGGATGCTGATCACGCGAAAAGCTGAGTTTTCAGCATCACACGTCTGCATCAATCCGCGCTTCTCAGTGGACGAGAACGAGCGGCTGTACGGCAAGGAGAGTCGACCGCACGGCCATAACTTCTTGTTGGAGGTCACCCTGCGTGGTGAAGTGGACTCCATGCACGGCATGGTGCTGGACCTGAAAGTCGTGAACGACATCATTCGCAGGGAAGTGCTCGACACCTATGATCACCGGTTCCTGAACCGGGAAGTGCACCCTTTCGACACGGTCATCCCGACGCCAGAGAATGTGGCCCGGGACATCTGGCGACGCCTGCAGGGACCACTGGCTGCCAGAGGTGCGACCCTGCACTCCGTCCGGCTGCACGAGAGCGGCGACCTGTTCGTGGAGTACAGGGAACCCGACGCCCTGTGACGACGCTGACCAAGCGGTACCGGTTCGCCTCATCGCACCGCCTTGCTTCCGGGTCCCTGAGTGAGGAGCAAAACCGCGAAGTCTTCGGCAAGTGCGCGAACCCGTTCGGACATGGCCACAACTACGTCCTCGAGGTCAGCGTCCGCGGGACCCCGGATTCCGACAGCGGCCTCACACTGGGCCGCGATACGATGGACGAGTGGGTGACGACCTCAGTCGTCGAGCGCCTCGATTACACCGACATGGGTGCCGAGGTGCCGGAATTCGCCACCCTCGTCCCGACCGCCGAGAACATTCTCAGGGTCATCGCGAAGTGGTTGCACGAGGGCTGGACACGGCGGTTCCCGGAACAACCCTCTCCGCTGGCAGGCCTACTGCTCGAGGAGACCCCGCGCAACAGCTTTCGCCTGGACGCTCTGCAGGACGGTCACTGCAATGTCTAGATTCGACCCGCTTCACCACGAGTTGCTTGAGGAGCTAGAGGATCAGCAGAACGGTCAGCCAGTGGACAAGCTGGCGCGGATGGTCCATGAGATTCTCACCCTGCTGGGAGAAGACCCCGCTCGAGACGGTCTCCGAGATACATCCACCCGCGTCGCGAAGGCCTGGCGTGAACTTACTCGAGGATACGCTCAGAATCCCGACGAAGTTCTGAAATCCGCTTTGTTCGACGTAACCTACGACGAGATGGTGATCGTGAAGGACATCGAGGTGTTCTCCCTCTGCGAGCACCACATGCTGCCGTTCTTCGGCAAGATGCATGTCGCTTACATCCCTCGTGAGAAGGTGATCGGACTGAGCAAGACGGCTCGGCTGGTGGACATATTCGCGCGTAGGCTGCAGATTCAGGAGCGCTTGACGCAGCAGGTCGCGGAGACGATCCAGACGGCGATTGCACCGAAGGGAGTGGGCGTGATTTGCGAGGCCCAGCACCTCTGCATGATGATGCGGGGTGTGGAGAAGCAGCATTCATCGACCATCACGAGCAGCATGATGGGCATCTTCCGGGAGAATCCGAAGACCCGCGAGGAGTTTCTGGCGCTGGTCTCCGCCGGAAGGAGTCGGTAGCACCCGGCGACGCGCGACTCCGAAGCAGCCGGGATCTCATCTCCGCCTGTCAGGTGACGGGAGTGGGAGGGGTTCCCCAACCTTCCAGTATCGCCATGCTCCAGTCGACCTGCTGCATTCGGGGCCACCGTTCAGGGATTGAGGCCGGCTGCCGAGACGACCTCCCTGCCAGCCCCGTCACGACGCCGGCAATGGGGGAGTTTGGCGGAAATGGACCGCAACCACGGCGCACCACTCACCGCGGGTTCACCAGCGAAGGTTGGTGCCGTCCAACGGGACCGGACCGCCCCCCGTAAAGGCGTGCTGGAACACTAGCTTGGACGGTATCAGGCCCCGCCTAGGAATCTCGTTCGCTTGATTGACCTTCCGGATGGTTGGAAGGACGGGTTCCGTTGGGCGAGGGGCCCGGGAGGGATGGCGGGAGGTGTTCCGACGACCAAGACGACCAACAAAGGCGGGCCACCCATCAGGGTGATGCAGGCACGCTGGCGGAGGCACTGTTCGCGGCCGGCGGCTTGGCAGACTTCGAGGAACTCTCCTTCTTGGCGGATGTATCGCCGCTGTCAGCTGGCTTGGTGTCCGCAGTGCTCCCTTTCTCGCTCGCTTCCTTGGGAGGCTTCCTGTCGCCCTTGCCATAGTCGGTGACGTACCAGCCACTTCCCTTGAACTGAATGGCGGGGGCCGACAGAATCTTGCGCACCGTCCCGTCGCACGGTGACCCGGCATGCTCCGTGTGAAGCTTGACCGGATCGTCGGAGAACTTCTGGATACGCTCGAAGCGCTCACCGCACTTGACGCACTCGTACTCGTAGAGGGGCATTCGTCTACCTAACCCGACCGTGGTGGCCGCAAGCGACCGGAGGTGCATCCGGCCAGATAACATCCTTTATGGTAACTGTTCAACGATGCATGATCGCGACGGAACACGGCAACCCACCCAACACAGAGCAGAGCAAAGGATCTGCGCCGAGCCGGGGAGTGCGAACAGTACCGGGAGACTCGAAGCCCGGACCTGGATCGAGAGCCATCGAGCATGCCCTGGAGCCTCTGGTTGGTCATCCGATGGAATTGGCTACGTGTGTTGGGGAATCGGGCCTTGCCACTGGGCGTATAGCCCGGCCAACTCGTCCGCCGATGCCAGCTGCCGAGGAGACGCGGTCAGCTCTCCGAACGTCCTGAGTGGTTGGCTGTTGCCAGCCCCCATCGTGGGCTGGCGGCGGCCAAGGCGATGTCCGCTCCAGTCCACGGACTCCTGTCCTCGCCTGGCTCAAGGCAATGGTCGGCACAACGCAAGCAGTAATGCAGTCATGCGATTCTGGAGCTGCTCGCCCTCCGGGGTCATTGTGCTCCACCGCCATTCACAATGAGATGGTCCCTTGACGCGTTGCTACAGTCAGAGGGATTGTTAGTTCGCGTGCGTCCGTCGAACCGCTGGCCTGGGCCCAGTGTTTCTGAGGGAGCATTAGGGCAGTGAGCAAGGAAATCTAAGGTGCCGGCTGGTGGCGATTCGATTGCCACACCCACTCCCCAGCTTCCCCCGACCACGGCAAGGGCCCTCGGCAGGCCCTGCTACGGGATCTGAGGCCAAGGGACTGGCTCCTCGATTTCATGCGCCGTCAAGTGGACTGCGTAGCCATTACCGATCACAACACGACAACCTGCATTGCACCCGCCAAGGAGGCCTATGACAAACTAAAGGCCGAAGGTGCGGGCGGCTTCCTTGAATTGCATCTGAATGGAGATGCGGAGGGATCCCCATGGACTTCCGGAGTGGCCAGTGTGTGGTCGTGAACGAGGGGACGGGCTGCCTCCAGGACAGCGGTACCCGCGAAGGGATCTGCCGGGTAATGGAAGGCGGACAAGAGGTGTTCAATTCTCCATACAAGCGGTTGGCAATCGAGGTGCCGGGTGTTCGCTAGCGCAACAGACCTGCTTGCCCGGACTGCGGCGGGGGAGGACTCATCGCTTGAACTCACCGAGGTGAGGTTCCGGGGCGACCGACTGAACGCCCCAAGCAGGGACCTGCTCGCTGACGAACTTGCAGCGGTCGCGAATGCCCAAGGTGGCGTACTTGTACTCGGAATCAGCGAAAAGTCGAGAGAGATCGTAGGCATCTCGCAAACCAATCTGGATCCCGCAGAGCGGACAATTGTCGAAATCTGTCGTGACTTGATTGATCCTCCATAGGATGTGACAACCCAACAGATCCGGCTTCCTGATTCGTCTGGAGAGTCTCCGTGGATGTTGCGTGTGCATGTCAACAGGAACCTGTCCATTCACCGCAGTCCAGGTGGATACATCCTTCGTACGGGTTCATCCAAGCGAAAGATGTCCCAAGATCAGCTCGGCCGACTTTTCCAGCAGCGGAGCCAGATCCGTCTGATTCGGTTTGACCAGACCGTTGTGCCCAACACAACCCTGTCGGATCTTGAGCCAAACCTGCTAAGTCGGTTTCGGACTGAAATGACTGTCGACAGCGACAGGATGCTGGCCAAGAAACTGGGGCTTGCTGCCGATGACGACTGGAGCGAAATTCGCCTGACGGTCGCGGGAGTTCTGATGGCAACGGCAAGGCCGGAACAGTGGCTTCGCAATGCGGTCAGTCAAGCAGTCGCCTATCGTGGCGACGGCATCGCCGGCTGGACCGACGAAGTGAACTATCAGGTCGACGCACAGGGTCCAGGTAGCGCAGGCTTGCAGTTTCGTGGCACGAAACCAGCGAGTTTCAGCGCGCAAGACGCTTGGGCGGACGGATCTTCCCCAATACGACATGACCTCGATTTTCGAAGCCGTCGTGAATGCTGTGGCCCATCGGGACTATTCGATGCAGGGATCGAAGGTCCGGATGCGAATGATCACGAACCGGTTGGAATTGTAGTCTCCAGGAGATCTGGTCAACTCCATGACCCCAGATACGCTCGCCTATCGACAGGCCACAAGAAACGAAACGATAGCCAGTCTGCTCGCGAGGTGCAGCGTACATCCATTGATTCCGGGCTTGCAGTCCACCCGCACGGCGCTAATGGATCGACGCGGAGAAGGTGTACCGTTGATTCTGGATCGCAGCGAGAGCGTCGCTGGCCGGATGCCTTACTACAAGACAATCGACCGAGCGGAGCTGCTTCTCACAATCTACGGTGCTGGCTCGACCCGCCTGGACTGATGTCCTCCTAAGTTGCCGGCGGCAAGTTCAGCGCATGCTGGACTGCAGCGATGCGAGCCCGTTCCACCTGACTTGCACTCGGCACTCTTGGTCCGTCCTCCAAGGACAGTGAAACCGAAACGACCTGATTGTCGTTTAATTGTAGACAGTTGATACGGGCGACAGCCTCAGACTAGGAGACACGATGTACCGTTACCTCGGAATCACGTTCTGGGCGGCAACCCTGGTAGTGGCAGGAGTCCAGCCTGCCTTCGGACAATCCGCCACCCCTGATCCCGAAACGACGGCAGCAGCTGATCCGGAGCCCTACGTCACAGTGCCAGCCGGGACCCGCATTCCACTGGTGATGATCAACAGTGTCAGTTCCAGACATTCCATGCCGGGCGACCCGATCTATCTGGAGAGCGTATATCCGGTCGTCGTGGACGGGCGGATCCTGATACCGACCGGCACTCACGTTTCGGGCAGCGTAATCCTGTCCAAGCGTCCCGGGCGAATCAAGGGAAGGGGCAAGCTTCAGGTCGAGCTCGAGCAGATGATTCTTCCGAACGGCGTGATTCGCGACCTCACGGGCCGCCCCGGTGCGCTTGACGGCCGTTCGCCCGACAGCTTCGATCGGGAAACCGGGGAAATCAAGTCCCAAGGCACCAAGGGCGAAGATGCCACCGACATAGCGACGGCAACGGCGACGGGCGCATCGATCGGATCGATCGCGGGGGCGATCGGTGGAAGGGGGGGCAGGGGCCTTGGTGTCGGGGCGCTCGCGGGCGCGGCGGCCGGCACGGCCTCAGTCTTGCTGACCCGTGGTCCCGATGCGATGCTTGACCGCGGGACGCACATCGAGATGCTGCTCGAGGCGGAATTGCGGTTCACCGAAGCCGAAGTCCAGTTCGACCGCGGCACGGGAACGCAGCGACCGGGAGGTATTGGGGCCGGTCCCGACCCGACCAGAAACAGGCGGGACGGTGTCAGGGATGTTGGACGCGGACCTATCGGACGCCGCTTCCCGCTTTGAAACGTACAACGACCTCCTTCGCTCAATCGAATGGGCCCGGAGGCTGCGATTCGATATCCATGAAGTAGTAGCAGATCATGTGGCAGATGAAGAAGTGCGCATCTTCGACCCTGCCCATATGGTCGTCGGACACATGCAGGCTCAGGTCCACTCTCGGGCGCAACCGGCCACCGGTAAGCCCACTCAGCCCGACCGTGTAGCAGCCAATGGATTGGGCATAGTCAATCGCGCGCACGACGTTCTCCGAGTTCCCACTCCCGCTGATCGCCATCACGATGTCACCGGCCCGGGCGAAATTCTTTAGGGGCTCGACGAATACACTCTGGTAGCCCACATCGTTGGAATAGGCGGTGATAGTGGGAATCTGCTCACTGAGCGATAGAATCCGGAATCGCTTCTCCCGGCCGTAACTGGCTCCCTTGACGACGTCGCACGCGAAGTGATTCGCGGTGGCGGCACTGCCACCGTTCCCGAAGACGAAAATCTGGCGATCCTCGGCACGGGCCCGATGGAATACCCGGATAAGCTGCTGAACACGATCGAGATCGACCGTGTCGAGCGCTTTCAGAAGCCGCTGCTTGTACTCGCTAGCGAACGTCATGCATCCCTTTCAGTCCGAGATCCCTCTCCCCGCAGCAAGGACCTCGGCGGGACGGGCTTCTCCGGTTCCGCCCTTGGTGATCGCGACACCTGCGACGATTGTCCCAAAGCGAAGCGCCACCTCGACCGGGGCACCGGCGACGAGACCAAGGGCCAGTCCGGCCGTCAGGCTGTCCCCTGCTCCACAGGTATCGACCGGCTCGCCAGCGCAACACGGCCCGAATCGCCGGACACCGCTTCGGTCGACGAGCAATGCGCCTCGGTGACCCGCTGTCACGACGAGCGCCGGCCCGCCGACCGTCTCGTGGAGCCTGCAGTAGTTGACCTCCCCGAAGGCCTCACGGCAGGCTGCGTCAGCCTCCGACTCGTTCGGCGTGGCGATCATGTTGCGGAAATGCTGAACTCGCTGCCGGGAGTCCGCCAGGTACACCTGGGCGGGGCGGCGCCGGGCTTCCCGGCAAAGCGCATTGCGAACCCGCGTCGTGACCGAGCCCCCAAGATCAGTCTCGGCCTGGTCGGCGACGATCACCGCATCGAACTCGTGGATCCTGGCAAGCACCTGATCAAGGAGACGGCTCTCGGCCTCTGCCGCAAGCGCACCGCAATTGACGGTGTCGACCCGCGGAAGATCCTCCCGGCCGGAGCGGGTGTTGATGAGCTTGGTGTAGGTGAAAGTGCTGACGTGACTCGTTTCGACCAGCAGTTCGTTCTCGATTCCCCTGGCATGCAAGGCTGCCTTCAGCTCGAAGCCGTTGCCGTCTCGCCCGATGACGCCAGCTACACTCACCCGCCGGGCACCGAGGGCCGCCAGGTTGCCCGCGACCGTCCCCCCGGCCCCGGGAGTAACCACGGTGCTGGTCACGGCGACGCGCGGAATCGAGGTCTCCCGCGACGGTTCCGAAAGCTCGGGGTCGTATCTGCACCAGCGATCGAGGCAGATATCCCCAACCACCAACACGCTTGCGGACCGAGCCGCCTTGATGACATCGGCGGAGGTCATCCCGCTTGAAGCGACGTGTGCTCCAACACCGCCCGTCGCAGGGCCGGAACCGTCACACGATGGTCGCCACACACATACAGGCTCTTGCCGCCGTCCGCCACGGTCCGAACCAGAATCGTCTTGTGAGGCCGGAAGTAATAGCCCGGATCGTCCTTGGGCAACTCTCGATGGACGTTGCCGCGGATCGGGACTAGATCGAACACGGCCGTCATGAAGTCGGCGATCCCCCTCCCCTGCTGAAGAGCTACATTGCGGGCCATCGACAGGGCCTTGAGATAGACCTCCGGCCCCATGATTGCCGAGCCCAGACTCACCATGATCCCGCCCTCGAGAGACTCGACGGATTTGGTATAGACGAGAAAATCCCTGTAGCTGCCCGCGCCGTATGCCGCCCCGTCGCAGTTCGGATGCTCGTGGGTAATGTCGTAGCCGATGCCAACATGCAGGGTGACGGGTACTCCGAGCTCATACGCCGCAGCCAGGATACTGACATCCCGATGAGGGAATCGCTCCTTCGCGATGCGGTAGCCAAAGTACTCACCCAGGCCCAGGCCCTCCCGGGCGGCGTCAACCGCCCAGTCGTTGAGTATGCCTGTCTCGTCCCACAGACCGAATTCGCCGGTCCGAATATAGCGTGCCACACTCTCCGTCGTCGCCCCGATGCGTGCGAGTTCGAAATCGTGGATCCCGCCAGCGCCGTTCATGGCCACGTGGGTGAAGGCCCCGCGCTCAAGAAGATCGATAACCTGACGTGAGACCCCGGACTTGACGACGTGGGCTCCCATCATCAGAATCCTTGCGGAGGGGCTGCCGGCGCACAGTCTGGAGGCAACCAACGCCAGGGACTCCCGGAGGGTCGGGCCAGCCTCTTCAACCTGCTCCTCCAAGCCAAGCAGGTGACTCAGGTCCATGTCGTGGTCGCGCTCTGCCAAGGGTCGGACACGCAGCCGGGAACGGTCAAAGACCGGGTACTTGGATTGCATTCAGCGGTACTCCCCTCTCGGCAGCCTCGTGAGGGATCCGGTCAATGGGACCCGAACACAGCTGCCATCAGTTCATCGTGTGCATTGAAGTTGGGAGCGATCCAGTCCGCACCCACACGGACCAGTCGTGCACGCTTCACGGGATCGACCACCAGACACTCCGGCTCGTCGGTAGCCATTCCCACGGCGAGGCCGCCAACGGACTTGACCACATCGATCTCCACGAATCCATCCCCAAAACCAAGAAACTCGCTGCCCTTGAAGTCGCTCTCCCGAATGATCTCCTCGACCAGGATCTTCTTGGAGAAGCTCCTGTAGTCGTCACGGGCTCCGTACATGCCTCCTCCGAAGTACGAATCGATCCGGAGCAGTTGGGCCTCCTCGCGCATGTACGGCTGGTCCGTGCCACTGGCCAGATACAGGGTCAAGCCCCGCTGCTGCAACGACTCCAGCATGCGCCGGCTGCCCGGCACCATCATCTCGTCCGGATCCACCCGGCCTTCCTGAAGACCCTGGCGGCGGTGCCGGATCCTGTCCATGAGGAGGTTCAAATAGATGCGCTTGTATTCGAGCGGATCCTCCGGCTTTCCGCCCCGCCGGCGGATCTGGTCGGCAAACTCGATCATCTGATAGATCGTCTGGCGACCGGTCAGCTGACCCACATACTCCTCGACGACCTCCGTGAGCTCCCGCTCGGACTCGCCCGTGCGAAGTTCGACCAGTTTCTCGACCATCATGGGTACCATGACGTCGAACCAGCCGGCACGGATCAGGGAAAGTGTCCCATCAAAGTCGAACAGGCCGACACGGGCTTCGGCGGCGTCCGCCTTCGGATTGAGAATCTCAGGGGCGGAATCTGACAACCTTCAGTGTGACAAACTCCAGCACCGGACCCTTGGCTGGAAAGCGGCGACCTGGGGAGGGGGGGCCAGAGCATTGCCTGACCGGCTCCGACTCACAGGCTCACTCGCCTTCAACTGGTGCTTCCTCGGATTCCTCAGCCGCGCCGGGTACCTCCCAACCGAGATCCACCCGACACTCGGGCAGTGCCTCACGCAGCGCCTCAGCGCCCTCGGGCGTCACTTTCGATCGCCACAGGTACAGGCTCCTGAGGCTTGTCAGGCCCCGCAGATGAGCGAGCCCCGCATTGGTGATGTCCGTCTGGTAGAGATTCAGGTATGAGAGGTTCTTCAGACCGGCTAGGTGTGCCAGGCCCGCGTCCGACACTCTGGTCCTCTCCAGGTGGAGGCGAGTCAACGAAGTCAACCCGGCCAGGTGCTCGAGACCATCGTCCGTGACGTCGGTACCACCCAAGTGCAGTGCTACCAAAGTTCCCGCATCCTTGAGCAAGCCGAGTTCGTCGTCCAGTGCCGCCGTTGGTGCGCTACCGGAACCGGTAGCGTCCAATTGGCGCAGTCCGTCCTGGTCACGGCCCAGATGGAACGCCACCTCGATTCCAGGATCATTGGCGGCAACCCGCATGACCTGCCCGCCCAGTTCCTGAATCTTCTCCACCAAGGCGGGGCTGGGCCCATCGTCCGAGCCACCCGTCTGCTGGGCGGCTCCGCTCGCCCAGACTCCAACGAGCAACATCATCGCAATCGTAGTACCTCTCACGGCAACCTCCTGTCGTTCACCAAGATTGAGTGCGCCTCTTCGCACCTTCTGTTCCTCGAACACGCCCCGACGCACCCGAGATTGGCGGCCAGGGGCATCCTCCCGCACAGTCCGAGTCGCTCCAGGCCAATGCGTGCCCGCTTGGTCATCGGTTCACAAACCTAGCTCGCCCGGATTCGACCGGGACTGCCGACATTCTACTATCGGTCTCCGCACGGGAGAAAAGGTACGGCTCCCCTCACGAGAGAGGACGTGCCAGGAGATTCCTCGTCTCGGCAGACTGCGTGCAGTCCGTACTCGGACAACATCGGCTGGGCAGGGACGGACCGGGGGTGGCCGCCCGCATCGGGAGGCCTCGCGATTCGCGTTCGCCAACCTGCATCCTGGATTCTGGAGTTGGACAGCGAGAGCAACCGCGGAGATTGCCCTGAACCGCGCAGGAAGTGTATGACTGCGGACCCGGACCAGGTCGGCAGGTATACCGAAGGGGCTGGAGGCGCACATGGCATTCCACTAAACACGTGACGCCTCAATTGTGCGCCATCGAAGTCCAGGGAAATCATAATGAACAGGCTGTACCTCAGCGAGTCTTGTGGCAAGAGGGCTTGATCTCCGGCACCTTCCTATGGCACCTTGGAGGAGGGACAAGGCCGTGTTGGGCCGCCTGATCGGCAACCTCCCGTTCACCACGTTCTTCTGCCAACGCTTGAGGCGTTGGCAGGTCGCCGACAGCCAAGAGGCTTTGCGCTAGGCTTACTGTTTCGGGGAAGGACAATCTTATGGCCAAGGAACTTCGCATCGGAATGATCGGCTACGGCTTCATGGGCCGGGCTCACTCGAACGCATACAAGCGGCTGAACGATTTCTTTCCTGTCGAACACAGGCCCGTGCTGAAGGCGGTAGCCGCACGGAACGCCGAGAACGTCAGGGCATTCGCCCAGAACTGGGGTTACGAGCGAATCGAGTCGGACTGGCGGAACGTCGTGACGGCCGACGACGTGGATCTGATCGACGTTTGCGCACCCAACCAGCTCCACAGAGACATCGTGCTGGCCGCCGCCGCCGCGGGGAAGATGATCTGCTGCGAGAAACCCCTGGCGATGAATGTCGAGGAGGCGGTAGCGATGACCGAGGCGGTCGAGCGGGCCGGCGTACCGAACATGGTCTGGTACAACTACCGCCGGGTACCGTCGATTTCCCTGGCCAGGCAAGTCGTCGGCGAGGGGCGTATCGGCAAACCCTTCCATTACCGCGCGACGTACTTGCAGGACTGGACGATCAGCGAGAACGTGCCGCAGGGCGGTGCGGCCACGTGGCGGCTGGATGTCGACGTGGCCGGGTCGGGGGTGACGGGCGACCTTCTGGCGCACTCGATCGACACGGCGATGTGGCTCAACGGCCCAATCGAGCGGGTGGTCGCTTCGACCCGAACGTTCGTCACAGAGCGACTGCACGCCGTCACGGGCAAGGTCCATCCAGTCGGGATCGACGACGCCTGCATGTTTCTGGCCGAGTTCGCGAACGGCTCGATGGGAACGTTCGAATCGACTCGGTACGCTCGGGGCCGCAAGAACTATAACACCTTCGAACTCAACGGGGCGGACGGGTCGGTCTTCTTCGACCTGGAGGAGCCCGAGTACCTCCAGTTCTTTGAGTACGCCCAGAAGCAGTCGGGCATGAAAGTCGAGGATCACCTCACCGGCTGGCGCAAAATCCACGTCACGAACCCGGAGCACCCGTATATGGACAGGTACTGGGTACCGGGAACCTGCATCGGTTATGAGCACACGTTCCTGAACGCTCTGGCTGATTTTGTCGCCGGCTTGGAGTCCGGAAACCCGGCCCAGCCGGATTTCCGCTGCGCACTGCAGACCCAAAAGGTCTGTGATGCGGTCATCAAGTCGGGAAAGACAGGCAACTGGGTGGCGACAGGCGCCGAATAGCCGAGCACTTCAATATCGAAAGCCTGCCGGACTCCGCCCCCGGGCGGCCCCTGCCCGCTGCAGTCCAGGCGGATCGTCCTTGAAAGCGTGAGCGGGGCGCATCAACGGCTTCCGGAACCGGCGGGCAGACTGCCCGAGGCCAGCGGCGGTTCCCGTGCGAATGGCGGCCCTGCGCCCGGTGGCATGCTGGCACCGGGTAGAGCGAACCCCCTAGATCCTCACGATTCGAGTCTGGACGGCACCGGTTGCGCACGCACCCTTCGCCTCGACGTAACAGTCGATCTCGCTGCGCACGCCGAAGTCCGGCAGATAGATTCCCGGCTCGATGGAGAAACACGTGGCCGGGATGACTGGCCGTTCGTCGCGCATCTCGAGATTGTCCATGTTGACACCGTTACCGTGGACCTCCTCGCCGATGGAGTGTCCGGTGCGGTGCACGAAGGCGTGACCGAAGCCTTCGGCGGCAATGCATTCGCGCGCCTCGTCGTCGACCTGCCAGCCTTGAATCTCGCAGTTCTTGCGCATCGCCGCATCCACGGCCGCCAACGCCTTGTCGCGTGCACGGACAACGACATCGAAGACGTTTTGGATCCTGTCCGGAGGGTGTGCTCCGCAAAAACCGGTCCACGTAATGTCGTAGTACACCGACGCGGGCTGATCAAGCTTCGCCCATAGGTCGATCAGCACGAAATCCCCTTCCCGGATGGGCTTGGAGCGCTCCGGAGCCGGGTCGTAATGCGGATCCCCGCTGTTTTCGTTGACCGCGACGATGGGCCCGTCCGTCGCGATCATGCCAACTTCGCGGAAGCGGGTGCGGATGAACTCGGCAACCGGCCATTCGCCGGAATGGCCACCGGCATCGAGATCCGTCCGGATCCGGCGAAATGCCTCCCGCAGGACGGCGTCCACACGCCTGCCGGCTTCGAAGTGCGAAGCACGCTGGCCCCGGTTCCAGCGCGCTTCGAAGTACTGGACCAGCGCGGCCGAGGAAACCACCTCCGGGCCCAGGGAACGGACGAGGTCCACCGTGCCAGCGTCCACGAGGGAGAGGACGGGGATCATGCAATGCGGAGAGAACTGCATGGCGACGCATGACGTGTTCTCGAGCATCGCCTGCAGGTGAGCAGAGTGGGACTGCCAGCTCGAGTAGACGCGCTTGGATCCCGGCAGACTGTCCAGGCGGGCGTTCTCGATCGAGTGAACCAGCTTGCATGGCTCCCCGTTCGCCGGAATCCAGTAGTACCAGCGTCTCGAGACATGGCCGCTGGCATCGAGCCCGAGCACGCGGTAGGCGATCGGGTCACGACCGTGGTGGTCGAACAACAGCCAGCCATCCACACCGTGGGCCCGGAGTTGTTCCTGGATCAGGTCGAGTTGCACAGGTCCGATTCTACCGCCATTTCAGGGACAGACTGGATAACTCGTGAAAATAACGGGAAACGTGCTTGAGCATGTTGCAACTTTTTGCCTATGCCTGTAGAATAATGGATGACTAAAGGAGGCTGAAGCCTTGTCTCTTACCAAACGCCAGAAACATGTCCTCGATTTCCTAGCCGAGTTCATCGCGGAGAACCATTACAGTCCCAGCTTCGAGGAGATCGCCGGGCATCTGAACCTCGCCTCGCCCTCTACCGTGCACAGGCACCTCAAGGTTCTGGAGGAGAAGGGTTACCTGAAGCGAACATTCAACCGCAGCCGGGCACTGGAGATCACTCCGAAGTACTACGCCGAGATCGAGAACAATCGTCGGAAGCTGCACGGCTTCCACAGCGATGTGGACGAGCTCACCACACCGCTGGTCGGCGCGATCGCGGCCGGTCAGCCACTGGAGACGTTCGAAACCCAGGAAAGCCTGTCGTTCCAGCCCTTCCTGGGCTCGGATGCGGTCTTCGCCCTCAGGGTGCATGGCCAGTCCATGATTGACGATCACATCCTCGATGGGGACTACGTGCTGGTCGAGAAGACCAGGCGGGCCCACAATGGCGAGATCGTCGTGGCACTGGTCCGAGGTGCCGAGACCACTCTGAAGCGGTTCTTCCAGGAGGGCACGATGGTGCGCCTGCAGCCGGCCAACATGGAGATGGATCCGATCATCGTGCCGGCCGAGGACGTCGAGGTCCAGGGGCGCCTGCTGGCAGTCCACCGCCGCTACCGGTAGCGAAGGCTCGTGCGCAACAGCCAGAGCCGGCGTTACCCGTAGATCCCGAAATAGAAGAAGTGGAAGGTCGACAGGTAGATCGCCAGCAGGGCGCCGGTGTACAGGAAGACCATCAGGAATCGCCGGTTGATCACCGTTTCGGCAAGCGACAGGCCCTCGCAACGGCAACGGTGGACGAACCACAGGACGAAGGCGATCGAGCCGATCATGGGCACCCAGACGAAGGTGATCTCGACAGCGGGGGGCATGCGTCGCAGTCTCTTCCAAGCGGCTAGCGAGGCTGGTTCGCCAGCTGCGCCTTGAGCCACTCTTCGTCCTGCACATCCACATTCAATCGCCTCGCCTTGTCGAGTTTCGAACCGGAGTTTGCACCCGCTATCAGGATGTCCGTGCTCGCGCTGACGGAACCGGTCACCTTGCCTCCCAACTGCTGGAGCAGGGCTCTGGCCTGATCTCGTGTCCAGTTCCGGAGGGTGCCGGTCATGACGATCACCTTCCCGGCCAGGGGGTGCGACAGGGCCTGGGCAGGCTCGTCCTCCTGGAGTCTGAGCCCGGCATCAGCGAGCCGGCGAATCAGGTCCCTGTTGCCTTCGGCGTCGAAGAACTGCCGAATCGACCGGGCAACGTTCGGGCCAACGTCCTCGACATCCTGCAGCTCTTCGGGGGTCGCTTCCGCGATCCTGTCGACGCTTCGGAAGTGGGCAGCCAACCGTTCCGCCGTACGCTCGCCGACGTAGCGGATTCCGAGACCGAAGAGGAGGGCTCCGAGAGGGGCCCGCTTCGACCGGTCCAGACCGGCCACGATTTTCTCCGCCGACTTCGTTCCCAAACGGACACTGCCTCTCCCGACCAGGTCCCGAATTTCCAGGGACAGCACGTCGGCGGGGTCAGACAGCCTGCCGGCGTCAACCAGGTCACCCACCAGCTGGGGGCCGAGCTGCTTGACACCCATGGCGGCCAGCAGCCGGGAGACCGCCGGCCTGAGGTTCTCGGCCGCGCCAGCCGCAGGCGCCATCTCGGTCGTCGCGAAGCCCCCAGACGTCCGGCTGCCAAGCAGGTCTTCCCCCCCGAGCGCATCCAGCAGCGCCGAGCCCTCAGGCTCGTGCAGAAACGCATGCAGCTTGGCGGCAGCCCGAGCACTGACGCCCTTTACGGCGGAGATATCCTCGGCGGTCGCCGATTCCAGCGTCTGGCGATCGGGAAACTTCCCGGCGATTGCCTCCGCCGTGGCTGGTCCGACCCCCGCAACCCCGAGGGCGTTGAGTCGAGCGGACCAGCCAGCGTCCCGCTTCCATGCTGCGATGGATGCGATCACGCCGGCTGATGACTCCTCGGTCATGGCTGAGTCCTTTTCCAGCCGTGCGAGCTGCGCGACATCGAGGTGGTAGAGGTCCGCTATGCCCCGGACGAGGCCGTGCTCGACCAGCTGCTCGACGACACGCCCGCCAACCCCCTCGATATTCATCGCCGACCGATGGGCAAAGTGCTCAAGCGACTGCTTCAAGCGCGCCTTGCAGCCGTTGTTCACGCACCGCACCACCACCTCACCCTCCGGCCGCACGACGTCGTCACCGCAGACCGGGCACTGCGCCGGCAACACGAACGGCCTGCGAGGCTCCCCGTGGGCAATCACTCGCACGATCTTGGGAATCACATCCCCGCTGCGTTCAAGCAGGACGCGGTCACCGATCTGCAGGCCGAGCCGTGCGATCTCGTCCTCGTTGTGAAGGGTGGCCCTGGAAACGGTCACGCCACCGATCGACACCGGCTTGAGCTGCGCTCTGGGTGTGATGGCTCCGGTCCGGCCGACCTGGATATCGATGTCCTCGACGACTGTCTCCACCTGCCGGGCCATCGGCTTGCAGGCGATCGCCCAACGTGGCGCCTTGGCCGTGAAGCCGAGCCGGATCCGCTGCTCGCGGTCGTTGACCTTGAAGACCAAGCCGTCGATTTCGTAGGGCAGGGCTTCCCTCTCCCCCATGCGCTGGTCCCGATACTCGATCAAGGCGGACATACCCAGCAGTCGCGCTCGATGCGGGCTGACCTTGAATCCGAGATCCCGCGCCACTTCCAGAGACTGCCAGTGGGTGGAATACCAGTCGATTCCGTCCGCAACCAGCCTGTACACGAAGAAATCGAGGCGTCTGTCTGCGGTGACGGATGCGTCAAGCATCCGCAGGGAACCTGCGGCGGCGTTACGAGGGTTCGCATACAAGGGCTCGCCATCACGGTGGCGCTTGGCGTTCAGCTTGGCGAACGACTCCCTCGGCATGACAACCTCGCCGCGAACCTCAAAGTCCGCCGGCAGACCGGCCAGCTTGACCGCTTCGGGATCGACCGAGAGCGGCAGGGACCGGATCGTTCGGGCGTTCGGTGTGATGACTTCCCCTTGCTGGCCGTCGCCGCGGCTGAGCGCCAGGGACAGGTGGCAGCCCGAATAGTGAACGGCCATCGAGACGCCATCGAACTTCAACTCACCGACGTATTCGATCTCGTCCGATTCCATGCCCAGGAGTTGCCGCACCCGGCGGTCGAAGTCGCGTACCTCATTGTTGTTGAAGGCATTGTCGAGACTGAGGAGCGGCGAGGAATGGGCCGCCTTCTCGACGCCCTCGCGGGGGGTGCCGCCGACCCGCTGGGTCGGCGAATCGGGCTGCACCAGGGAGGGGAATCGCCCCTCGATCTCCTGCAGTTCCCGCATCAGCCGATCAAATTCGGCATCGCTGATCTCGGGATTGTCGTCAACGAAATAGAGACGTTCGTAACGGGTGATTTCCGCACGCAGGTGGCTGGCCCGCTCGCGCGCTGACTCTGCCGATCGCTCCCGAACGGTGTCCGCCGGCATCCACCTTACTATAGGGTGCGAAAGTGCACTTCCGTCGGGCGGCGTATATCTTCAATCCGGTCGCCGGTGGACGCAGCCGGCCCGCCAGCGCCGGGGCGACCCGAGACCGGATGCTGTGCGAGGTGCCCGCAGTCGATTTGTGGACAACTGAATCTCCCGATCACGCAACGGACCTTGCCCGCAGGGCTTCGGTGGAGGGCTATGACCTCCTGGTCGTCCAGGGTGGCGACGGCACCGTGAACGAGGCGGTACAAGGGCTGGCGGGGCAGGTGTCGCCACCACTGCTGGTTCTGCCCGGAGGAACCGCCAACGTGCTGGTGAACGAGGTCGGGCTGCCCAGGGATGCCTTCGGCGTGATCGCGTCGCTGCCGACTCTGGTAGCCAAGCCGGTACGCCTCGGCAAGGTCACCTTCAGGGACGAGAGGAGCCGGTTCTTTCTCCTCATGTGCGGGGCAGGCCTGGATGCGGAAATCGCTGCGGTGACAACATCGGACCTGAAGAACCGTCTGGGGCTGGGGGCTTTTTGGTTTCGGGGTTCCAGGAGAATCCTGCAACGCTTCCCCCGACTGCGGGTCGCGGGCGACGGGAGTGGCAGGCCACCTGGTGGTGCCAGCAGCCTTGTCGTCGTTTCGAAAAGCCGGACCTACGGAGGGGGCCTCGTTCTCACGCCGGAAGCCAACCTGTTCGCTGACAGGCTGGCGGTAGCCGACTTCACCGGCACGAGCCGGGCTCGGTACGGCGGGTACCTGGTTGCGGCCGTCCTCGCCATGACAGGCTGGTGGCCGGGGATCCGACACGGCATGTGCGAAACAATTCGGATTGAGCCGTACGACGATTCGACTGTATACGTCCAGGTCGACGGCGAAGTCGCTGGAAGCCTGCCGGCACAAGTCACACTCGCCTCCGAAACGCTCAGGCTCCTGATACCGCCAGGGTACGGATCCGCATGGCTCGACGAAGCGGCTGCACAGGGTAGCACCTCACTGGCAGTCTCCCCCCAGGGAAGCCTGCGCCGGAGTCTGCACCAGGGCCGGACGGGGTCCCGATTCTCTCCGTCAAGCAAGGGCCGATTCCACGGTCCTGGCGACGGTGCCGGCACAGGCGGGACCGCGCCCAGCCTCCATCACCGCGCGGCCAATCACATCGCCAGAGGATTCGGTGTGTACAGCCGCGCTCGAGCCGAATCGTGTTGTCCTGATGTCTGATGCAGCAAGGGCTTGACGGCAGCTGTCACCAGCTCAGCCTGCGGGCGTTGAGGCACCGTCCCAGGAGGCGCACTGGGGCCAGACGGCATCCGGAGAAATCGATACAATGAGCGACATACCCTAGAGTCTGCGGTTGATTGCAACGACGATTCTGCTCGACCGGCACTACATCGCGGACACTGGCTCGCCGTCAGGGCTGGGCATGCCACCCGTCGGCTCCGACATCAGCAACATCTTGCGTTTCCCGGCTCAAGGCTTCCCCGAATTCGTCCAATCGAACTACCAGCTCGAGGAGGTCCGTCATGCGACGGCGATCCTGCGTCACGACTTCCCGGGCGAGTGGAACGACATACTGGACGTGCTATCCGGTTTCCGACTGTATCGGAGTTCCATCACCAGGCCCGGCGATCGGAAGACCCCATCGCCTCAGCGATCGACTCCGAGTTCCACAGCGGGGGATGGCTGGAGAAATCGTTCGAAACGAAAGTGCTTATCGACCGCTCGGCGATGGACTCTCCCACGCACAAGATCGACTGCAACAAGGACCGGGTCGCCTTGGAGGTGGAATGGAACAACAAGGACCCGTTCTACGATCGGGATCTCAACAATTTTCGGTTGCTGCTTGACCTGCGGGCGATCAGTGTCGGCATCGTGATTACCCGATGTGACGAGCTGCAGGATCTCTTCTACACGCTGGGAAAGGGATCGTCGTACGGCGCGTCGACCACGCACATCGGCAAACTGCTACCGCGAATCGATGGTGGAGGCGGTGGCGGATGCCCGATTCTCGCGGTCGGAATCAGGAGGGGTCTGTATGTCGAAGACTGATCTGGGCATTGACGGCCGGTTCTCGACGATTCTCGCCGACCCGCCATGGCGGTTCGCGAACCGAACGGGCAAGATGGCTCCGGAGCACAAGCGGTTGCGCCGGTACGAGACCATGGACCTTGACGCCATCTGCAACCTTGATGTCGTTTCGCTGGCCAATGACAACAGCCACCTGTACCTGTGGTGCCCGAACGCACTGCTTCCGGACGGCCTGCGCGTCATGGAGGCTTGGGGATTCAGCTACAAGGCCAATGTCGTGTGGCACAAGATCCGGAAAGATGGCGGGTCGGACGGAAGGGGCGTGGGATTCTATTTCCGGAACGTGACCGAGATCCTCCTCTTCGGCGTGCGGGGCCACATGAGAACCCTCAGACCGGGCCGTCGCCAGGTCAACATGATCCAGTCCCGCAAACGCGAGCACTCACGCAAGCCAACCGAAGCTTACCGAATGATCGAGGAGTGCAGCCCCGGACCGTACCTGGAACTGTTTGCTCGCGACGAGCGGCCGGGCTGGATTCAGTGGGGCGACGAGCTGGGCCAGGGGATCCCGAACTACTCAACCGCATACGCCCACGCCGAGCAACCTGAACCACTTCCGATGTCGGTTCCGATGTCGGTCCAATCGACGAGTGGGACGTAGGGGTTGCATGCTGGGCAACTCGGCTGAACCACTGCCGGTGCGAACCCGGTAGACATCCCCGTGCTCCTCCGGCCAGCAGGCGACATCAAGAGGCGTTTCGCATGGCGGTCGCCCGGATTTGCCTTGCGGGGCCGGAATGGATTCTGATGGAAAGATGCCAGTTCGCAAAGCTGCGCCCCTAGCCAGCGCTGTCCTGCTCGCGGGCTGCGCGGCCGAGGATCCGATGCGACGCCCCCTGTCCGAAACCGAACACCTGCTGTTTGTGGGTACCTACACCCGCGAGACCAGCGCGGGCATCTACGGGTACCGGTTCAACTCATCGACGGGATCGGCGGATCCCCTTGGTCTGCTCGCGGAGACCCGGGATCCATCGTTTCTTGCGCGCCACCCGAACGGACATTACCTGTATGCAGTAAACGAGGTCGACGACTTCGACAGCGACGGAAGCGGGTCGATCTCATCCTTCTCGATTGATGCGGAATCGTTCTCTCTGCGCAAGCTCAACGAGGTCTCGTCCCGGGGCGGCTGGCCCTGCCACCTGGACATAGACGATAGCGGCCGAATGCTGATCGTTGCCAACTACAAGGGAGGCAACGTGGCCTCGTTCCCGATCAACGAGGACGGTACCCTTGGCGAAGCGGCATCCTTTTACCAACACGTCGGCAGCGGCATTCACAGCCGACAGGAGCGGCCGCATGCCCACTCGGCCGACTTCTCGCCTGACAACCGGTTCGCGTTCTTCTCGGATCTCGGCATCGACCAGGTCAGGATCTACCGGACTGATCCGGCGACAGCCACGATCGAACCGGGCGATCCGGCCTCGGTGGACCTCGCGCCGGGCTCAGGACCCAGGCATTTCGCCCTGCACCCGTCAGGGCGATTCGCATTCGGGATCAACGAACTGTCCTCGACGGTAACAGCCTATGGCTTCGACTCCCACTCGGGATCCCTGACCGTGCAACAGACCTTGTCGACCGTCCCGGAGAGTTTTGCTGGCGAGAATTTCACTGCCGAAATCCATGTGCACCGGTCCGGAGGGCTGGTGTACGGGTCGAACCGTGGCCATGACTCGCTTGCGGTCTTCGGTGTCGCCCCCGAGAGCGGCCGGCTGGACGCTCGCGGCCACGTGTCGACTGGCGGAGAGTGGCCACGGAACTTCGCGTTCGATCCGACAGGGCAGTACCTGCTTGCCGCGAACCAGAACTCCGACAATATCACCGTATTCCGGATTGACGTCGCGACGGGCGCACTCGAGCCGACTGGGACCGAGCTGGCGATCGATGCACCGGTCTGTCTGCTGTTCTAGGGACCGGGCACCGGCGGGCAGGGGCGGGGGCCTGGACAGGCTGGATCCGTTACTGGCACGCCCCCTGACCGGCAGACTGGAGCGGACCCTGGTCCGAACCCGGAGACCGGCAAGGCTCTGGTTGCCGTTGTCGAGACCGTCCCGGTACACTCCCGCTCGGAGGCGGCCCCGTTCGATTCGAAGGACGCAGGCGGTGCCCGACGAGATTGACAGCACAAGCCACGCGGGATTCTCCCGGGGAGAGACGATCAGACGAGGGACGCGCCTGAAGGCGGATGCACGCGCCGGCAGCCTTTATCCTTGGCAACAGGACTACAGGCCATGGCCGCCCGCCGGTCGAGTGCTGCAAGACCTTCTTGACCAATGACATACGGTATCGCAGGGCCCGGCGACACACCGGCGAGCCGCCGCCCGGCCCGCCCGCGACCGCAAGCAGGCGCTGTACCGACCCATCCAATGTGATACCTTGATTCTTCGGGTAGTTCCCGGGCGTTTCCCATGCAGGCACTCGGTATGATTGAGACCCTCGGCCTCGTGGGATCGATCGAGGCCTCCGACGCGATGGTCAAGGCTGCCTCTGTCTCCCTGGAGGGCCGCCGGATGATCGGGGCGGGGCATGTCACGGTCACCTGTCGTGGGGATGTTGGATCGGTCAAGGCAGCAACGGATGCGGGCGCGGCTGCGGCCAGGCGCATCGGCGAGCTGATCAGCGTCCACGTTATTCCAGGTCCCTATCCAGACGTCGCATCGGTTCTTCCCGAAGGACCGGACGACTAGTCCGCAACGATGCTGGTCGACAAGGATCTGCGGTCCGTCCAGGAGGTTCGCACCAAGGTCCATGCAGCGCACGACGCATTCCAGGCGTATCGTCGATTCAGCCAGGAGCAGGTCGATGCGATCGTCGCCAGGATGGCGGCGGCAGCTCGCGCCAGCGCAGAGTCACTCGCCAGAATGGCAGTCGAGGAGACCGGCTACGGGAACGTTCGGGACAAGATTGCGAAGAATCTCCTCAACTCGGATCTCTTGCACCAGAAGATCGCCCCCCTGAAGACGATCGGCGTTCTCCGGGAGGACCAGGAACAGGGCATCACCGAGATCGCCGTACCGGTTGGTGTCGTGGCAGCCGTCCTGCCGACAACCAATCCGACATCAACGGCCTTCTTCAAGTGCCTGATCGCACTGAAGGCCGGCAACGCGATCGTGATCAGCCCCCACCCCCGGGCCCGCCGGTGCACCTGCGAGTCGGCGCGGCTGCTCGCAGAGGCTGCGGAGGCGGCCGGAGCGCCGAGGGGCCTGGTCCAGTGCATCGACGAAGCGACGATCGCCGGGACCAACGAACTGATGGGGCACAGACGGACAGGGATCATCCTCTCGACTGGCGGTGCCGGGATTGTCAAGGCAGCGTACTCGAGTGGCAAGCCAGCGCTGGGAGTCGGGGCGGGCAACGTCCCCGTGCTCGTCGATGATTCCGCCGACCTCGAGGCGGCCATCGCCTCGGTCGTGGACGGAAAGTCGTTCGATTTTGGCACGGTGTGCTCAAGTGAGCAGACGGTGGTGGTGAACCGGCAGTACCGTGACCGTGTCTGGGCTGCCCTCAAGGCCAACGGCGCCTTCCGGTGCAGCCAGGAACAGGGAGAGCAGCTCCAGGCACGGCTGTTCACCGAGGGCTTCCGTATCCAGGCGGACTGCGTGGGACAATCGCCCCAGAAGATCGCATCACTGGCGGGATTCGCCATACCCGACGATGCACGTATCCTGGCGGTTGAGATCCAGGGTGTAGGCCGGGACTACCCGTTGTCAGCGGAGAAGCTGTCCCCGGTGCTGTCCGTCCATTTTGTGGAGAACTTCGAGGCAGCTGTCGATGCCTGCGTCTCGGTGCTCAATTTTGGCGGACGGGGTCACACGTGCGTGATCTACAGCAAGGACGAGGGCCACATCCTCGAGTACGGCCGTCGTGCACCCGCCTTCCGTGTCCTGGTCAACACGTCCGCGCCCCAGGGGTCGACCGGAATCACCACCGGGGTTTTCCCTTCCATGACGTTGGGTTGCGGAGCGATCGCCGGCAATTCCACGGGCGACAACGTCGGCCCGATGCACCTGCTGCACATCAAGCGGATCGCCCGGTACGTCCGGTCGCCCGAGGAGGCATTCACCAGCAAGGAGGGGAAGCGCTACTTCCAGGCGATCTCGGAAGGTGCCAAGTTTGATGCGGGTTCCGACGGTGCCACGGATGCGGCTGACGGTCCTCCGGACGGGGTCGCCACCCGGGTAGACCGCTACCTGGCCCGGCGGGGCATGGCCACCCAGCAAGCAACTGCCGGGCCTCCGGGCACGTCTGGAGTGGCAGGAGTGGTGGATCAGTTCCTGGAAGCCAGACAAGGCACGGCGACTCCGTCACGGGCGACGAGGCCGGAGCCGGAACGGGTGGAACCGTCACCGCCCGCCCCCAGGATCCGCCCGGTCGCCTTCGTGTGCGAAGCCGACATGCGCAAGGCGATTCACTCGGGCGCAAAAATCTACGTTGCGAAACGCTCGATCGTGACGCCGGCCGCCCGGGATCTGGACGTCGACGGGGCAGTTCTGGTGCAGACGGAGGCTTGAAGGTCGAGCAGCCCGCGGCCCTCGAAGAGGCCGCGCACGATGCCAGAGCTTCAGTCCGGACATCCTGAGAGCGGATGCGAGCACTCACTGGCGCAACCTCCGGCCTCACAGCGGCGGCGACGATTGGAATCCTGGCTTTCGCACAGGAGCTCTCGCCGCCGATTGTCGACGGCGAACGGCTGAACTACACCATCGCGTGGCCCAGCGGCCTGCCGGTCGGCCACGCCAGCCTGCAAGCCCGCACACGGAATCCGGGCTGGCACCTTGAACTGACCCTGCGGGCCACCCTGCCCTCAATCGAAGTCGACGACGTCTTCGAGTCGAGTACCGACCAAGAGCTGTGCTCTGAGGTGTTCGTGAAGCGTGTTCGGCACGGCGACAAGCGGGCTCACGAGTCGCTGCGGTTCGGTCCCGGCCGCGTGGATCGATTCAACCTGGAAGCGGCCGACCCCGAAATTCCCGGCCGTACAGCGGCCGGCGACTGTGCCCGGGACGCGCTGGCCTTCCTGTACTATCTGCGGAAAGACTTGGCCGCAGGCAGACTGCCGTCGCCGGGAACCATCTTCTATGGAGCCGCCTACCACATCCGGGTGCGGTTCGTCCGGCAGCGCTGGCTGATGATCGGCGGGGAGCGGCGCAGTGCGGACGAGTTTCGGGCAGTCGTGGCGGGCCCTGCCTCCCAGCACGAGTTCTCTGTCTACGTGGGACAGGACGAGGCCCGCACCCCACTGCTATTCCGGATCGAACTCGGCGAGGAGACCTTCTCCATGCAGCTTGACGAATGACCGGGGGGCGTGGGGCACCTACCACGATAAATAACTGCCCAGGTACTTCCTTGCAAGAGGCAGGCGGTGCGTGTCACAGAGAGAGCGCGGAGGACGTCTGGATCCCGGGCAACGAGCAGCGGTGGCGGGCGAACTCCTTGTCGCAGTCAGTGGTGAACGTCAAATCCACGGGCGAGAAGGGGCTGGAGCCGGTCCCTCGGGCGTCCGTCCAGCGTCGCGGCCTGCCACGCTCGCGCCAGCAGACAGGCATGGAGCCGACCGGGCATAGTCCCATCAGATTCGTCAGCGGAGGCGCGGGAAGCTCAGCTTGAGCCCCACCTGCACGCACTCGAAACCCGGTACCTTCAGCCCGACGCCGGCCGGCGACGTCAGAGTTATGCCCGCTGCCCGCCTGCACGCACTCGAAACCCGGTACCTTCAGCCCGACTCCCAGACTCGAACGTAAAGGGGGAGCGACTGTCCGCTCCCCCCGTCGTGGGTCGTGCTGTCTAACCGCCCCGCCCTACGGCAGGTCCGCGCCGAACGCTCCGACGATCCTCAACGATTTCGTAATGTCGTCCGACTGGGCCTTCGTTCTTCCGAACTTGTTGTGAGCCTGGAAGTTCGCCACTTTATTGTCGTTATAGTCGGGCACGAACTCGTAGCGCCCCACCACCCCCAGTGGCCCGTCCGGCGACCGGCCCACGAAGAGAAACTCATACAGGATCGGGTATGCCTTGTCCCGGGCCTCCGACGAGTCCCGGTAGTCAATCTGCATCTCGTACCCTCTTCCCTGGCGGTAGAGAGGAAGGTCACCCGAGAACCTCGACGTATAGTCCAGGATGTGGTTGGTGGGATCGTTTTCTCTCGCCCCATCTGCGTCGTTGGCCTTGCTGCTGTCATAGAAGGGCGCGTCGGTCGAGAAATCGATCTTTCTGGTAATGATCCGCCGAACCTCTTTGCCCTTGTGATACAGGTAGTCACCCGTGCTGACGTCCCGCAGGTCGCTGAGCACGGTCGTCACGTAGCCACCAACTTTCAGGTTGGTGGTTCCGGAAGCAAGGTCCGTATGGTCGTGGGCGTACCACTCCACTTCCACGCTCGCCTCACCCTCGTAGTCGGCAGTGCCCACATAGGCCACCGTCTTGCCTGTATAGGTCGCCCGCCCTCCGTCCGGCAACTCCGCTTGAGTACTGGCTGTCGCCACCGGCAGCGGGCTGTACGCATACGGCTCCATGTCCCTGGACCACCAGTCTCGGTCCCGCATCGCGTTGCGGCTCAACTGGCTCCGCCACACTCCGAAGCGGGTGTAGTCCGTGCTCCCCACCGCCACCTTGATCTGCCACTGGCGCTCCTTGAAAATGTCCGCCGGCGCCGTCAGCTTGCTCCCACTGAGGTTCCCGCTCTTGTTCACTTCCAGAAACGACTTCTCCACCCCGCTGTCGGTCACCGCGAACGTCCCGTCCGCAGTCGGATCGAAGGCATCCGCCAGGGCCTCGCTCGAGCCCAGCGCCACCAGCACCGCATCCAGCCGCTCCAGCACGTCCGACGGCGCGACCAGCCAAGCCCCTTCACCCCCCGCCCCAGCGCTGTCCACCACCTTCGTCGGCAGCTTCTGCCACCAGTTCCGGCTGGTGTCGGGGCTCGCCTTGGCCTGCGTGGGCCGGTTGCTCCTCGATGGCGTGTGATTGGCCCCTGCAAACTCGTAGTACGTGTCGTCCGTGAAGATGTTCGTCTGCAGACTGTCCAGCGCGCGCGTCCATGCCTCATTGATGTTGGCCTGCAGGTTGCCTATCTCCTGCAACCCGGCGATCTTGTCGCGTTGACCCTGGATCTGCTCCCGCGCCACCTGCACGTGCGTCTTGGGACTGTTCACGTTGAATTCCCCGCCTTCGGTGCCGATCAGGTCCGCGAGGGCGATCTTGACCGTCCGCCTGGCATTGGGATCGTCCGTGCCGGAGGCCGTGGCGGTCGCGGGCGTGCCGCGCGCGAAGCGCAGCAGGCGGACCCGCGTCTTGTCGCGTGGAAACTGAGTATCGACCTTGAACTCACCGTGGAGCCAGGCGAACTGTTCCGGCTTGACCGTCATCTGGCCGTTCTCCAGCACGGTGTTATCACTCGACAGCATGGCGCTGACCTGCGTGCCGTCGCCGACCGACGGCCGCCGCACCGGCTCGTCCGCCACCCGCTCGGCCCCGAAACCGCCCGCCAGATAAGACGTGCTCTTGCTGTCCGATCCCAGCGACCACACCCCCACCACCTCGCTGCCCGCTCCCGGCGCGCTGTTCCCCCCCAGCAGCCGTCCCTTGAACGTCGACGCCACGCTCTGCGGACGGTACACCCCCGCCCGCCGTCCGAACCCGATCGACGCCATGGCCCCGCTCGCCGCCTCCCATTTCCCCTGCGAAGTCATCTTCACCGTCGGCAGCCGGATGCTGTCCACCTCCCCGAACAGGTACTCCCACGACTCCCCTGCCCCCGTCGCCAGATCCGTGATCAGCCCGTCCACCATCGACGTCGTGAAGTTCACGCTCACCTCGATGTCCCCGCTGTACTGCTTCTCCGCTCCGCTCACCGCCAGCGTCCGCCCCTCGTACCGCGCCGTCCCCGACGTCTGCACGTACCTCGTCCGCGACGTCTCCGCCGTCACTCCGAACGCGAATGCTCCCCGCTCCCCTGTCTGCGGAGTCCCGTCGTCATACTTCAGGTCCTCCGCCGCGTTCGTCCGCTTCGTCCGCGTGATCGTCCCGAAACGCGTGTTCCCGTGCGCCTCGTACGTCACCGTCGATTCCGTCTCCGCCGCCGCGAAGATCGTCCCCGCCTTGCTCGCCCCCGCCGATCCCTTCAGCAGATCCTCGTCCCCCAGCGCCTGCTCCAGCGCCTCCGCGCTCCCCAAAGCCTCGATCAGGTCGTCGATCACTCCCAGCGCGTCGTCGTCATCCGGCCGCCGCGCTGCGTACTTGCCCTTAACGTTGTTCTTCCCGAACACCGTCTCCAGCACCCCCTTCACGTTCGTCGTCGCGTTGTTCGCACTCTCCGTCCCCCACTGCCGACCCACCTGCGTGTCCCGCTGCGAGTCCGTGTCGAACACGTCCAGCACCGCCACGATCTTCTCCCGGATCTCCAGTAGCTTCCCCCGCGCCTCCGCCACGAAGTTCTTCCCCTTCCTCTGCGACACCCCGTCCCCCAGCAGGTCCCCGAACGGGTAGTTCTCCCCTGCCACCACCAAAGCCGTCCGCGCCTCGTTCACCTCCGTCTTCCGGTCGTCCCCCAGGATCGACGGATGCGCGCTCAACTTGTCTGTCTTGAATCGCGTCGGGTTCCGCACCGCCACGTTGTCCAGCCGCGTCCCCATCAGCGCCCCGTCCTGCATCACCACCCGGTACCACCCCGACGTCTCCGTCTCGATGTCCCCCATCCCGTCCATTCCCAGCATCGCCCCGTCCACATCGTAGCCAGTGCCGTCCTCCCGCTTCACCGCCTGCAGGCCCCCCGTCCCCTGCACCTCCATCGTCATCGGCACGTACTCCGCCATCCACACGCCGTCCACCCGGCTCAGCCTGTACACGTTCCCGTTCCCCGCCGTGTGCTGCCCCCCGCTCATGAACACCTCCCCGTCCAGCGTCCAGCTCCCGTCCTCCTGCATCACGATCGTCACCATCGTCCCGCTCGTGCCCAGCGTCACCGTCGTCGTCGGTGCCTCATACCGCCCCATCCACGTCCCGTCCCCTCCCATCACCAGCGTGTACCGGTTCCCGTTCTCCGACGTCACCGGCGTCACCCCGGCCTCCACCTGCATCTCCCCCAGCCAGTAGCTGCCGTCCTCCGCCCGCATCAGCGTCACCGTGCCGCCGATCGTCCCCAACTGCACCTCCACCCGCATCGGGTTGTACGTCGCCGTCCACTTCCCCCCGCCGTCGCTTGTCAGCGTGTACGTGTTCCCGGCGGTCGTGATCTGCCCCCCCTCGCTCAGCATCTCTGTCTCCCCCGTCACCGGGTTCACCACACTCCAGCTCCCGTCCTCCGCCCGCGTCGCCACCAGTGTCAGACCCGTGCCCCCCACCGTCACCGTCCCCTTCCCCGGCACGTACGTCGCCGTCCACTTCCCGTCTTCTCCCATCGCCAGCGTGTACTCCCCTCCATTGCCCGCTGTCCACGTGCCGCCGCTCATCAACGGCTCTCCACCCACCGTGTAGGTCCCGTCCTCGTTCCTCACGATCGTCACCGTCGTCCCGCTCGTGCCCAGCGCCAGCATCGTCTCCGTCGCCTGGTACTGCGCCATCCACATCCCGTCCTCCCCCATTACCAGCGTGTACACGTTGCCATTCGCCGACGTGTGCTTCGTGACCCCGCTCTCCACCGCCATCTCGCCCAGCATGTAGCCCCCGTCCTCGCCCTTCACGAGCTTCACGGTCTCCTCCAGGCTCCCCAGCTTCACCTCCACCTCGTGCGCGTCGTACCGCGCATTCCATGCCCCATCCGCCAGCAGCAGCGTGTACACGTTGCCGCTTTCGCTTGTCACCGTCTTCCCGCTCTCGAACGCCTCCCCGTTCAGCGTGAAGCCCCCATCCTGCGTGGTCATCAGCGTGACCGTCTCTCCACTCGCCCCCAGCTCCACCTCCACCGGCTGCGGCTGGAACGGTGCCGGTGCCGGCGCTGCCGGCTGTCTTACCGCCGTCGGCTCATTGCCTCCACAGGCGGCCAGTCCCGCCAGGAGTAGCGCGGACAGGAGGAAAATCCCCCCCCCCCCCGAATTTCATTGCATTGCGATTCATCTTGATTGCCTCGTTCTTCCCATTCTTGACGATTTGGCCCGCCGAACAGTGTCTTCGCTGCCGGATTCCCCCCACCGCAGCCGTCGACCTTGGTTCACGGCTCCCGTAGGCTTGTCTACGCAGGATATCGCAAGGATCTCCACCTTACGGCCCATCCATTTGTAAAGGGAATGTAAGGCGATTGCCGCAGCCTCTGCCTCCATGGACGCGGACCCGTGCCCACCCTGCTGTCCACACGGGCCCATGCCCGCTTTCCCAATCCTCCCCCTCCCACCCCTTCCCGCTTGGCCCGGTAGCGATTCCCCTCCTTCAGCCTGCCCAAGTCCTGCTCCCCCAGTTGCTGGTCAACGGCGACAACCCCTCGGGATAGGCCAATGCCTCCTGCACCCACTCGGAGTAGCCGTGCTCCAGCAGCTTCCGTAGCGGCGGCGACGTTGTCCCGCCTGCGGCCACGCTCCGCCACCCGCTTGGCCAGCCGCTGCAAACCCTGCATCCGCTCGGCCCTGAATTCCCCATCCATCCGGCCAGCGGCTGCGGCCTCGGTCCATCCAGCCCCCGCAAGCCGGTCTCCTCCAGGTGCCTCACCCCGGGACAACTCACCAGGTACTCCCGGAGACGCCCCCTACCAGGCTCCCAAGCCCCCTGCCTGATGCTCGGTCCCTTCCGGATTGGGTGCCGGTAGATCATGGACCGGCCGATGCCGACAAGGCCTCTCCGTACTGCGGCAAACCGCCGGCCCGTGCTCCTGGACCGGGCACCGACTGCCCCTCTGGCACAGCCCCGTGCCCGGGCTGGCCCCCACTGCGTGGTCCGGTCTCGGGTCTGCCACGGCCTCGACGTCCAGAAGACAGTCGAAAGTCAAGTGCCGGTCCGCCCGCTGCTCAGTGTCCGGCAACCAGACTACCTGGGCAGCTGCCTACCACAGGAACTTGATCTGAAGGCGGTAGGTGCGGCCGTCGTTGAGCGTGTTGTTGATCTGGCCAAAGTTCGGCGAGGTCAGGTTCCTGCCCGGCTCCGCGAATTGCGGGGTATTGAAGAAATTGATCGACTCGCCCCGGAGTTCCATCGCCCAGTCCGCGCCCAGCGCGAAGATGCGCGACAGCGACGCGTTCACGTTGGCAATCTTGCCCTTTCGAAAGGTGTTGCGTCCGAGGCTGCCGGCTTGCTCGCGCGGGCCGTCAATGAACCGGAACGCCTCCCTGGGCAGTCGCGACTCCGAAGTGTCCGGGGAACCGACGACCCGGCCCAGCACGGAGGCATCCAGCAACATGGGCCGGTCGCCCCGACGCCCGTCAACATTGCCCAAGCCGGGCCCGTCGGAGCCCGATTCGACAGTGAAAGGCGTTCCGGACTTCAGGAGGGTCACTGTCGAGATCGTCCAACCCCGCAGCAGTTTCGAGAGCCACCCTGCCGCGCCCCTGCGCGGCACGGAATAGCCGGCCTGCAGAAGAAATGCATGCGGCTGGTCGAAGTCGCTGAGAGCCTTCAGGTCCCTGTGTGATTCGCCCTCGGTTTGGGAAACCGCGACCCGGGCATCAGGCCCGGATGCGGTGTTGGTATACGAGCCGCCAATGTCGAGGGACTTGCTCAGCCAGTAGGACGCGGTCAGCGAGAGGCCCCGCCAGTTCGGTGCGGCGAGCGTCGCTCGCCCCGCATCGAAGTATCCGCGGGAGCCGTTGTGGACGAGCAGGTGCTCGAAGATGTCCTGATTGGGCCGCCGCTCATTGAGGTTTCCAATCGTTGACACGATCCCAGGGACCTCGCGGCCGCGATTGAGGAAATAGGTGATGATCAGCTTGTGGGCGCGGCTGCCGACATACCCCAACTGCAGGCGCCAGTCGGCACCGATCCGGCGCTCCCAACTGAGGTTGTACTGGTGGGCGTAGGGCACGGTCAGGTCAGGGCCAGGTTCGATCAGGCTGGACCGGGTGGTGGGGTCGCGCCTGGACGGGTCGATCAGCGAGCGATAGGTCGCCAGATCGGGCCGGATCACGATCGTGGTCACGGTGTGGGGGGCGTTCAATCGGGACTGGCCGTAGGTCACCGGGAAGAGTTCACCGTAGTGTGTGCCGAAATTGCCCCGGAGCACGCCTGCCTCGCCCGGGAGACGGTACGCAAACCCGAACGTTCCGGCGAAGTTGTTCCGATCGGAGTCCATGCTCAGTTCCGTCCGGCCAGTGACGTCGACCGGCCGTGTGAACGGCTCGTAGCGAAGGCCCAGATACAGGCCCAGGCGGTCGGTGACAGCCCAACGGTCGCCGAGAAAGAACCGGTTGGACCAGTTGCGGAACCCGCGATAGGTCGACCCGAGCGACACCACCAGCCTGTCAGGCAGACCCAGCCGCAGGTTTGTGATCAGGTCGTTGCCGAAATTGGCGTTGAACAACAGGATGCCTCGGCCACCGTCCGGCTCCTCGCCGTTGTACTGCAGACGGGTCAGGGCCGCGCCCGCCGTGAACTCGTGCCGGCCCGCCACATGGCGCAGGGTGGCGGCCTGGCGAAACCTGTTCAGGGCCCGGTCGATCGGGATGTTGGGAAACGGACCGAGCGTCGTGAGATCCCGCCCGCCCATGATAATCGGCCCGAGCGCCCCTGCAGCCGGCAGCAGGAGCGACCCGAGCCGGTCGAATCCCAGGGAGACTTGCAGTACGGTGTCTGGCGAGAACGGGCGGCTCCAGGTCAGGCGGGCGAAGTGGGACTTGGTGTCCGTGTCTGGATTTTGGCCCTTGACGAGCTGGAACGCATCGACGTTCTGTGCCGTCCACACGTAGCGGAGAGAAAGCCTGCCGTCGGCTACGCCATCGCGATCGATCTGGAGCCGCGCGGTGTCCGTGCTGATTCTCTGCAGACTGTTCGTGTTGTGCGCTCGGGCGGCGATGTCGGGCCGGTTCGGAGGCCCCTGCGGATACCCGTCAAGAATGCGCTGCACGGCCGCTCGGGTGGCAGGGTCGGTTGCGAGCGGTGTTCGCTCTTCCGGCAGCGGAATCAGCACGTTGCCATTGACGTTGCCCTGAATCCTGTTCTGCGAAACACCCAGATTCATTGCGCCAATTGGCCCGAGCGGGGCAGCCAGACCGACTCCATAGAAGTTCTCCCGAGCCGGCTGCACACCACCGGCCTGGAAGAACGAGCGGGCAGAGAAAACGCTGTTGTTATGCCGCCAGAAGGCGTCCCCATGGACTCCGCCCACCCGTCCGGGCTGGGCGTGGACGGGCGGTGTCGGGGGCTTGCCGTACTCGGCACCAAAGTAGCCGCTGCCAACCGCGAACTCGCCGACCAGGGTGGCGGTCGTGCCGAGCCGGATGTTGAGTTCCTTGAGGGCGTTGTTGTCGACCAGGTTGAACTGGACATTCTCGTTCCGCCGGCTCTCTCCCGAGTCGGACGATGTCTCTCCCAGCAGGTTGATGCTCGTGCGCCGGGCCACTGGCCGGCTGGCGGTCCCCGCCGGCTGATCCGGCTCGTCGCGGGTGGCTGTCCGTTCCGGTGGTTCCGGACTCCGGGATGACGGTTGACCCGCCAGAATTCCGCAACTCACCGCAGTGAGTGACGAAACAGCTAAGATCGCCCGGCAAGGGCGGACAGGCCGCACCATAAGTCTCTCAATCCTAACAGCGCACAATCCGCCGAAGGCCCTCAGCGCACAAGGCTCGGAAGCAGACGGCGGACCAGGCTCCGGGCCCGGAAGTGGGTCCGGACCTGGGCGATTCATGGCCCTGTCCGCACCGCCGGGACAGAGGCGGATTGTCCCCTTCCCCTGGGGGCGTCCAGCGGACTCGGTATGGGGACAAGGCCGCCCCGCCGCACGCTCTCCCGCCAGGTGTTCGGAAGCACGAAATCCGATCGAAGCGATCAGGAGCCCGCCCCGGAGCCGATGTCGTGTCCCGGGTGATCTGGAGAACCCCGCCCAAGGATCCGCAGGCCCGGGCGACTTCGAAACGTCCGCCTCAAAAGACCCGTTCGAACCCGCCTTCGACGCGGAAGCGCCTGTAGGTGTAGAGCGTCAGGTTGGAGTCGCGATCCTCGCGAATGATCGAAATCGAGGGTGAGAATCCGCCGATCTGGATCACGCGGTTGTGAAACGCCAACCGGGAAAACCACAGGCCGGTGGTCGGCGGATCCGGGCTGAAGAGCCGATTGGGTTGGTCGAACCGCGTGCTGAAGTACTGTTGGGCAGCTGTCAGGGAGAAGCCCAACGGCAGATCGTAACTCGCCATGGCCCCCACCCATCGGGAACTGTGTCGGGTAGCGAAACGGTCGGTGTTCTCGCGCCCCGCGCCACCCATGAAACGGAGATTCAGCCCCGGCGTCAGAGAGTAGCCCAGGAACGATTGACCGTTCCAGCTCAGACCGGCGCCTCCGACCGGCCCCTGAACGGAAATGGCGGTCTGCATCGACCCCTCGGCAGACCCCCCGACCGCAAGTTGACGCCCAAGCATTCGAATACCCTCGACTCGGAGTCCGTACTGACGGCTGTACGGCCTTCCGTTGACGGCACGCCGGTCAGCCTGAAACAGAATGCTGTACTGCCCGTTCCGCCTGACGAACCTCGGGCCGGCGTAGATCCCGTAATTCGAGTCGTCGAAGTCACCACCGGAGTATTCGCGCCGGAACACCGACCCGCCCACCCGCAGGAGAGCGTTCGATCGCGGAATCAGCTTCAGCCACGGCAGTGGACGCTGAACCTCGCCCCCGACGGAACCAACCACCCCGATGCCGCTCTTCGCCCGCGCCTGATCGTCCAACTGGAACGGAAGGCCGAAAATGTTGACGGTCTGGGCGGATGTGGACGTGTTGACGTTCGTATCGGGAGCCAGGGCAAGCGTCAGGCTGCCGGAAGCCCGCTTGCGGGCCCGGCAGATCTGGATGAAGCGGCGCACGTTGAACAGGACTTGGGGAGGGAGGTCCTTCGAGATCACTCGAAGGAAGTGCTGCTCCGCCGCCCAACAGTCGTCCCCGAGTACGTGCCGAATCAGGTTGGTCGGGGGCTGCAAGCAGTTGCCGCGCGAGAAAAGCGCACGCCCGAGTTCGAGCCGGATGCGGACCTGGTTCGGCTCCCTGACGAGCATGTTCCGGAACGACCTGACAGCGAGGTTGAAGTTGTCCCTGACCTCTTCGTCCTTGCGCCTGGTGCCGCTACGAACGGCGGCGTCCGCTGCGGCCAGGGAGGCGAGGCCCATCGAGAACGTGGCCTGGGTCATGTCAGGCCGGGCCTGGGCAACGGGCCGGATGATCATCAGAGCCTCCGGGGCCCGGCCCTGGTCGAGCAACCGCTCCGTAGCGACCAGGGCAGCCAGAACCTGCTGATCGGTCGGTGCGTTGGGGTCAGGTTCGTTGGGTCGGCCCTCAACGGGCAGCAGCACCGCCAGGATCATGGCCATCACGCCCAGGCGGACCGCAACTGTGGTGGCCGTGCCACGAGAATGGCCGGGATTCAGGTTTTCTGTTTCCCATCCGCTGACGCCCGGGCACTGCGGGCACCTCAGCGGAAAGGCATTCGGTGGTTTCTTGAGCATGGAGAGGTAGGCTTGTGAAGCGCGGGTTCCGAACCACTGTGAAGCAGTTCGGAATCCCTATCCAAGCGCCCCTCCGCTGCACATCGGGCTAACCGAGGCGCCAAGATCGCTGTTCATGAGTCCTTCTCCTTCAAGGGCGGCGCTGGCTACCGTTGATAGGCTCTTGCCCTCTTGGTGCGGCTTCCAAGTCCGGGTACTTTGCTGACAGTTACTACTACTATAGCCCGGGCAGGAAGCTCGTAGATCAACGAGCGGTCCGTACCAGGACCAACGCACCGTTCAACCAACTGGCGTCACCGCAATGGCGAGAGCCGTCCGGAGGGCATTTGGCCAGCGCGAATGAGCAGATTCTCATTTGCCCTGTTACGGAATTGGACGCGCACCGCGGCGGAATGGTGACGAGATCGGCCAAGGGGTGGGCCAAGTCGTCCGGCAACATCTCTATCGCCCGAACCCAGTGGGATGCCCCCGCCCGACATGCCGCTCTGGCGTCGTTATACCCACCGCACGGGGCGGGGACAGATCCACTGCGGGACGGTTCTGGCCTGATGGACGAGCCGTGGACTCCCCTGGACGTTCCCCTGGCATCACCGGATATCGCTGCCCGACTCGCTCCCAGTCCCGCCCCAGCACATAGTCACTCATCTCCTGGGCGTCCTTCGAGGCCCGGTATATCTCACGGGGATCGCTGCGCAGTGCCTTGACCCAAGATTCCACATAGGCGGCATGGCGTCCGGGATCGTGGCCGAGGCCGATCCGATTGCCTGTCATCAGCGAACTGATTTCGGCCCGCAATTCCTCGCGAGCGTACTCAGGCGACAAGTCACCGTACTCCATGCCTCTGATCAACGTGGACCGATTCAGGCGATCCGGATGTCCAGTCCAGTGACCCAGCTCGTGCAGAGCCGTCTGGTAGTAGCCCGGACCGCTGTCGAACTGGCTCTTGTACGGCAGAACGATGCGGTCCCGGCCAAGATCGTAGTACGCCCGGTTTTCTCGCGAGTGCTCGACCACGGCGCCGGCCTTCCGGAGGACCTTCTCCGCGCCCTCGTGGGCATCCCAGTCCTGCCGGGCGGCCGGCAACTGCCTGTCGGGCAGACCGCTGCACTGCTCGGCATTGAAGACCGTGTATCGGTACACGCGCGGCGACGACATGCTGCGGGTCTCGTAGATCGGCTCTCCATCGTCGCCAAGTACCGGCCTGCCCTGCTGATCACGGGCCAGTCTCTTCTCCTGGCAGTGCCAGTACAGGATCGGGCAACCGTTCTCGCCACGACGCACGTGGCCGCCCATGTCCCGGACTTGCTTGAAAGTGCCCCAGCGCTCGTCCGAGAAGCCGCGGCTCCTCGCGTTGCTGGCTAACCAGACCGAGTTGCACCCGCGGTATTCCTTACCCGTCTTGAGATTCCAGGGCAGCGCCCTCTCGCCCGGCTTCCACGCCTCCGTCCAGGGGGCCGTTCCGTTCCTGATCTGGGCGATCAGCGCATTGGCCACCCGGCTGAAGTAGTCCTCAGCCGGCGGGCGCGAATCAGGACGGGACACAGCCGGCACCTTCCTCATTCCCGAAAACCGCGGGATCCTCGGCCGCATCGAACGCCTCTTCCGCGTCCTCGGGGTCGTCGAAGCAGGCCCCGCAGGCCACGGCCGTATCCGGATCGGTTTCGACAATCACCCCGACTGCGATGGCCCGCCCGACCTCCTCTGGGCTGGTTGCTCGCCGCAGTGGCGCGAAGCGGCCCCCGGGAGCCTCCACGACGGCGTCAGCCGGCCTCACGGCAGTTCCTCCCCTGCCAAACCCGGAATCTCGCCCTCCGCCACAAGGGAACGGCAGTCCCAACGCTGGGTTGACGGGTCGAAACGATCCACGGCCAACACTTCGGTCACCCTGCGAACGCCAGAGCGGCGCTCCAGATGCACGACCAGGTCGACCACGTCTCCCACCAGGTCCTGCACGGCAGCATACGGCAGACTGATTCCGCACTGCAGCGCACACGAGGCGCAGCGCTTCAATGCGCTGTAGGCAGATCTGGCGTGGAGCGTGGAGAGGGATCCGTCGTGACCGGTGTTCAGCGCCTGCAGCAGGTCCCACGCCTCGCCTCCCCGCACCTCGCCCAGGACGATCCGGTCCGGGTGGTGGCGCAGGGCAGCCCGGACCAAGTCCCGGACCGAGACCTCCGGAGCGACATCGGTCGCTCTTCTGGCCACGAACCGCACGAGATTCGGACGATCAAGGGGCAGTTCGACGGTATCCTCGATCACGATCACACGCTCGCTTTCCGGGATCAGCGCGGCAACCGCGGCTAGCAGCGTAGTCTTGCCGACACCCGTCCCCCCGCTGACGAGCATGTTGCGACGTTTGGCCACTCCCTCCCGGATCGCTCCCAGAGCTTCAAGCGACAGACCGCGGGAGCGCTCCAGATCGACTAGCAACAGCTGCCGTCGCGGAAACTTGCGGATCGTCAGCACGGGCCCTCCGAAGCTGCAGGGAGGAAGTGCGACGGCTATCCGCGAGCCGTCCGGCAGGCGGGCGTCCAGCAGCGGACGGTCGTCCCCGATGTCGTCCCCGGCCCCGCGCGCCACCGCCAGCGCGGCGCGCCGGACCTGCAGCGGGTCGGGTCGCACACCCGGCAGCACCTCGAGTCGGCCGCCACGCTCGACGTAGACCGAGTCGGGATTGATCATCACCTCAGAGACGGAGTCGTCCTCGATCAACCCCATGACGGGTTTCAGGAAGGGCGCGATAAGACGAAACGAAGGCTGATGCCTTAGCGACATCGGACAGTCTTCCCCGGCCTTCCCCGGCCAAACCTGCCCTACCGGAAGCGTGAGCCTGCTCGGCCGAACATCAATACTCATATAAGCGATTATATACTCGGTATATAGATATTATCCTATAATTATCGTATTATTATTGTGATTCAACCCTATTTTTCTCCAATTTTCATGAACAGCGTCACTCCAAGGGACATCCGGCGTGTCCACGACGCCACTCCGGTATGAACCGGGAACGGGGGCCTTGGCTGGCAACCTGGCCGGTCCTTGAAGATAGGGCTCGACCAAGGGCGGTCCCATTGACTCTTGCCGTGCCCGGTGGCCTCATTCGACAGAGACCGGGCGCATGGCGCAGGTGCATCGATCAAGCTGTAGGCAGACAACCTCCTCTCGGATTCGGCCCGCGCTACGATCCCCAATGGCGATACCGGTGTGGAGCCGGAGGTCCAGATCCATGCAGCGGGTTCTCCACGGTGGTCGGCCTGCTCCCGGTCGGCTTCGGACTGCAGGCGTAGTCCGATGGATCCTGGCGGTTCATCCAGACAAATCTCACCTGGAGGCAGACCAGGACGTTCGCCTCAACTTGGCTGTCCGACTCGCAGTCGTGTACGGCGCACTTCGGTGCCTGCCCCTTCCAGGCCGGGAATCGACCGAACTTGCTTGCCTCCTTCGAAGCGTCATTGCGAATGTCCGCGGACAGGGCCCCTTCGCCTCAATCAACGGAGCGCCTCGCAACCAGGTGAGGTGCAGACGGGACAGAGTCGGCAACGCCGAATCCGTCTGAGACGATGCGCAGCTAACGCCCCCGTGGGCCGCAACAGGGGACAACCATATCGAGACGCCCAGCCCTTGGCGTAGCATGGCGAATTCTCCGGAAGGATCAACGGTGCCACGATGCAGTCGAGAACGAACGAGATCCGCAGAGTCGGAGGACCAAGCTTGCGAATCAAGGGCGTTCTCCTGAGCAGTGTCGAGTACCGCTTGCGATCGAAGGCCTGAACGCAGCGGCGGGTAGTCCCGGTCACTCCGGGGCTCACGAGTGATACCTCGCGCCTCCAGCACGAACGAGCGCGTGACCGGCACACGGCCGTCACCCGCCTGCGCTTCCCTGCTAGCCGTGGATTGTGCAGTCCGAGCAGGACGATTCCTGCGGCGCAGATCAATCCAACGGCATTCCGCTCGCCGGGCACCATCCCCAGGGCGTTCCCACGCTGAGATCCGCTGGTTTCTTGTCGATACGGCTGATTCGATTTGCGGGGAGCACTGGCTTTTTCGGGCCGATTCTGGTAGGTATGAGACATGGCTTCGCAGCCCGCTCCCCTGTTCGAGACGACCCCGCCCGGATTCCGCCTGGACGACGTGGTCATCCGCCTGGCGCGGCCCGAGGAACGGACGCGCTGGGACGAGCTGGTCGACCGCCATCCTTACCTGGGCTTCAATCGCTTCGCCGGTCGCGGGCTGCGGTCTATCTTCGAGTGGCACGGCCAGTGGATCGGGCTGGCCGGCTGGCAGTCGGGCGCTTTCCAGTGCCGCCCGCGGGACCGCTGGGTGGGCTGGAAGGCCCCGATCCAATTCCAACGGCTGCACGTGGTGGCCAACAACACGCGGTTGCTGCTGCTGGGGAAGGCGGGCACGTTCCCGGGGTTGAGTTCGCATGCGCTGGCGGGCATGCTGCAACGGCTGAGCGCGGACTGGACGGCGCGCTACGGCCATGGCTTGCTGCTGGCCGAGACGTTCGTCGATCCGGCCCGCTTCCGGGGCAGCCTGTACCGGGCGGCTGGCTGGCTGCGGCTGGGCGGCACCCGCGGGTTCGCGCGGGCCAGTGGCCGCTACACCCAGCCCCATGGCCGGTCCAAGGATCTGTACGTCCGGGTGTTGCAGCGCAATGCGCGGCGGCTGCTGCGGTCCGAGCGGGAACTGCCGGCGGCTTTCGCGGCCAACCCGCAGGGCGGCACCTGCGGGCTGCGTCCGGTCGAGTTGCGCTCGCTGTACGCCGAGTTGAGCGAGGTGCCCGATTTCCGGCGCGCCCAGGGCCGCAAGCACCAGACGGCCACCGTACTGGCCATCTACCTGCTCGCCAGACTGGCCGGTCTGCACGGCGGCAAGGCCGCTGCCGCCTATGCCCAATCGTTGATTCAAAAGGAGTTGGAGGCGCTGGGTGCCTGGCGCAACCCGCGCACGGGCCGCTACGAGCCGGTCTCCAGGTCGGTGATCTACCGCGTGCTGGAGAACGTCGATCCGGAGGCCCTCGAGGCCGTTTTGCGCCGCTATTCCATGCCCCGCCTGCAACTCGGTGCGGCGCTGGCGGCGGACGGTAAGCGCGTCCGCGCGGCCAACCGCAACGGCCCGCAACACCACGAGACCGTGAGCTTGGTGGCCCACGGCTCGGGCCTGCCCCTGGCCAGCCTCGGCTTGCACGATCAGAACGGCGAGATCGCCGCCGTGCGGGCCCTGTTCGAGGAGGTGCCCTTGACCGGGCGCGTGGTCACCCTCGATGCCCTGCACACCGTCCGGGATACCGCCCGGACGCTGGTCGACACACACGGCGCGGACTACTTGCTGACCGTCAAGGCCAATGCGAAGAAGACGTTCGAGGCGCTCCGCCAAATCGACTGGGAGCAACCCGGCACCCGCTGCTATGAGGAGGAGCCCAGCAAGGGCCACGGGCGCCTCGAGCAGCGCAGCATCCGCGTCCTGAGCCCCCCTGCCCGCAGCGTGAACTACCCCCATCTGCGCCAACTCTTCCGTGTCGAGCGCGAGCGGAAACACCTCGCCTCGGGGCGTGTCAGCCGCGAAACGGTCTACGGCATCACCTCCGTGCCGCCCGCTCGCGGCACGCCCGAGCAGTTGCTGGGCTGGAATCGGGGGCACTGGGTCGTGGAGAATCAGAACCATCGCGTCCGCGACGTGCAGTTCGCCGAGGATGCCTGTCTGTCGCGCAAGGGCCATGCCGCACTCAACAACGCGCTGTGCAACTGCATCGCGATCGCGGTGATCCTGAGTTCCGGGCAGGATATCGCGGACGGCCAGCGCCACTTCAGCCTGCATCGCGAGGAAGCCTTTCAGGCTGTCCTCACGGCCGGCTAGGCGCTGCGGCCCTCTGATGGAGCGACACCGGCAGGCGGCCGCGGGCCGGCCTGGGGAAAACTCCGTCCAGGGTCCGCCACCCCGACCCCGAGGGCCTCGGCAACCTGCCACGACTGGCTTTGCGCGGGTTCGCAGCGCTTCGTCGGGCGGCTCTACCCACCCCCAAACTCGCTCTGCAGACCCATTCGCCTCCCCCTCAACTGCTCAGTCCCCAGCGTGGGAAAGGCCTGGCACCATCCCTGGCGGCTCGCCTCGGGAACGATGTCTTGGTGATGCCGATAGCCTGTGGCGCAAGAGAGTCAGGGACGCGCCTTCGACGCCTTTCTGGCGCGTCGTTTGACACCCAGCGCGCCACCAGCAGAACAGCGGGCAAGCGACAGTGGCGCACCATCGCTGGTGGAGTCCCGCCGGGACGGCACGCAGCGCGTAAAATGCGATTGAGCGTCGAGCGGTGCGGCAGATGGTACGTTCGCTGCGATTCTACTTCTTGGTTGTGGCCTTCAGGCATGTCGACTGAACCGAAGGGCGATCGCCCCAACCGCAACGGTCGCCCGCGGCCCGAACCCGTCGGCTGGGAGTATGACCAGCTGCCAACTCCTGCGGTTGACGGTACTCCGGTCCTCTCGCTGCCGCGCAATGAGCGGGGGCGTGATTTCGTGATCGGTGACGTGCACGGTCAGCGACGAGCGTTCGAGCACTTGCTGGCGGAAGTGGGGTATAGCGAGGCGGAAGGCGACCGTGTGCTCCTCGTCGGCGATGTGATCGACAGGGGGCCCGACTCGGCAGGAATGTTGCAGTGGATCAAGCGCCGGGAAGTTACGTGCATTCGGGGCAATCATGAGCAACTCATGCTCGATTCCCTGAAGGGTGACAAGGGAGTCGAACAACTCTGGACTGAGAGCAACGGCGGCGAATGGGCGACGGCCCTGTCGCTTGACGAGCGCGAAGAGTGGCTCGATGTGCTGCGCACGATGCCGCTGGCATTGGAGGTGGCTGCAGCGAAGGGAACTATGGTGCTGGTGCATGCCGAGATT
Source organism: Bryobacterales bacterium (assembly GCA_965205085.1). Lineage (GTDB taxonomy): Bacteria > Acidobacteriota > Terriglobia > Bryobacterales > UBA6623 > VXMF01. The sequence continues at coordinate 2,453,815 of OZ242039.1, forward strand.
CCTGCAACTACCCCCTGGTGGGCGCTGAAGGCGTGGCTCGAGGAAGGGGATCGTGATTCGGGACTGTTGTGCCTATGGTCCCGGTCCAGGCTCCTCGACAAGCCTGCTGGCGCTGAGGGCGTACCCGATGTTTGGCGCACCTTTCATGGGCATACCCCGCTGCGACACCCGGTCATGATCGCAAACATGCGCTGGATCGACCTCGGGGCTGCGTATCCCAACCGGTACCCCGGCGCAGCTCTGGCGTGTGTGCCCATTGCAGCAGATGGGACCGAGCAGGATCTGGTTTCAGTCAGGGTGCTGGACGTGGAACCGTCCCAACGCCATCGCTGAGGGCGATTCCCACTGCGCCAGCAACGCATTCTGCACCAAGGGAGCCCGAGCCTGACGACATGAACTTGGCAGTCGTGCCCTCAGGGAGATCTGGCAATACTTGGTCGGTTGCACCAGGAACTGTAACAGCGAGCGGACGGGGCTTGGACACTGGCTTGCTGAGTTGTCGTAGGGGGGCTCCGGCCCTCACAGCCCTGCCGACTACCCCCATTCACGCTACCTCATCCTGACCACCTAGGGGGGCTGATCCCATGCGCACCGATCACCTACCAGTGAGCGCCAGTAGTGAACGTCGGGGCCTTCTGCATCTCACCATACCAAGACTCGCGGATGGTTGATGGCGAGGGCTTGCCGAGATGCCGCATCAGCGCCATTCTCCGCCAGATGTAGAATGATTCCAGCGAGCAAGACCCGGCCCCCACGGCAGCCCAGAGGGACAGCGGTGCGTCACAGTCGAACGAGGTAGCGTGCAGGGCACGGCAAGATTCCTTCCGCGCCCCCCATCAGCGGGCCTGACACACGGTCCGGGGCCGCGAAAGGACAATGGGATGACCCGACAGCGCCTTCCGATCGGGATCCAGGACTTCTGGACAATCCGGGACGAGGGCTACTACTATGTCGACAAGACCCCGCTGGTCCGCCAGCTGGTGGACGAGGGGCGCCACTATTTCCTGTCCCGGCCGCGCCGCTTCGGCAAGAGCCTGCTGGTGGACACCTTGGGGTCACTGTTCGAGGGGCACGAATCCCTGTTCCGGGGTCTGGCCATCCACTCGCACTGGGACTGGTCCTCGCCGCACCCGGTGGTGCGACTCAGCTTTGGCGGAAAGTACAACCAGCCGGGCGAGATCGAGGGAGACATTATCGAGCAGTTGGAGGCCGTAGAGAGGGCCCACGATCTAGCACCAGCCCCAACCTCCAACACCGGCCCGAGGCGCCTCCGGAACATTCTCGACCGACTGCACAGCACCACCGGCCGGCAGGTGGTGGTGCTGGTGGACGAGTACGACAAGCCGATCCTCGATGTGCTCCACGATCCGGAGCTGGCAACCGCCAACCGGGACTACCTGCGCGGCTTTTACGGCATCGTCAAGGACAGTGCCGAGCATGTCCGCTTCGTCTTCGTCACCGGGGTCAGCATGTTCTCCAAGGTCAGCCTCTTCTCGGGCCTCAACAACCTGAAGGACATCAGCCTCGACCCGCGCTATGCCACCCTCTGCGGCTACCGGGAGGAGGACCTGGACCGGGTCTTCGGGCCCGAGCTGGCCGGGCTCGACCGGGAATTGATCCGCACCTGGTACAACGGCTACCACTGGCGGGGCGGAGAGCGGGTCTACAACCCCTACGACGTGCTCCTGCTGCTGGATACCCGCGAGTTCCAGCCCTACTGGTTCGAGACCGGGTCGCCCGAGTTCCTGTTCCGGATGTTAATGGAGAAGTCGGTTAGCCCGATGGAAATCGAGGGCCGCCTGACGGACAGGGCACTGATCTCGAAGTTCGATGTCGGCTACATCGATGTCGAGGCGCTGCTTTTCCAGACCGGCTACCTGACCATCGCGGAGGAGCTGCAGCGGGGTCATCGGACTCTCTACCGTCTGGACTATCCCAATCTCGAGGTCCGGGTCAGCCTGAACGACCAACTGCTGGCCTGGCTCGGCCAGGCGGGTTCCGAGCCGGTGGAGCGGGGGCAAGAGCTCTGCGCGCTGCTGGCGGCGAACGACTTCGCGGGCTTTGGCGAGACCTTCCGCGCGTGGGTCTCCGGTATCCCCTACCTATGGCATATGAAAGGGGACCTCGCGCGCTACGAGGCCTGGTACGCGAGCATGCTCTACATGTGTCTGCGGGCCGCCGACGCGGACGTGAGGGTGGAGGAGGCCTCCTCGCGAGGCCGGGCGGACATGGTGCTCTGTCACGGCGGGCAGGTCTTCGTGCTGGAGTTCAAGATGGCGGAGGGCGAGGACGGCAGCGAGGCCGCTCTGGATGCGGCGATGGCCCAGATGCGCGGGCAGGGCTATGCGGACAAGTACAGGGGCAACGCCGAGCCGGTCCATCTGATCGGTGTGGCCTGCGGACTCGAGGCGAAGAACCTGTTGGAGGTTCGCGCCGAACTGGCGTGAGAAACCGCAAACGACTCATCCCCGCAGCGGAGGGTTCCGATGCGTTCGCTGGCGGGATTCTTGTGGCACTTTGGATGAAGCTCCGGTGCAGGGCATCCCAACCGGACCGGTCAGCGGGTTCCGTACTACTCGATTCACCAGTCTGGACCTCATCAATCGGAAGCTTCGCCGTCTTCCTTGGAACCAGCCGTTTTTCCGATCTGGCCCAACTCGGCACCGTGGACGATTGAACAGGGTTCGAACCCGAGAAGCGGTCGAGTCGGCTTCCGGGAGCGTGGGTGAGGCAGCGCGGGCACATCCAGGCTTCGCCACCGGTGCACTGGACGATGCCACACCCGGCCGGCGGGGCCTGTCGGTTGACACCGGGAACTGCCTGCGGTTCGCGGTATCCGGCAGTACCTCCCGCGTGCGTGTGCTTGCGGGAAGACGCAAGCGGCAGGGGTCGGTGGGATATTGCCTGGGTGCCGTGCCGGACGGCTTTGACTTGATCGCCATCCATGACCCTGTCCAGCCACTCGTCCGGGCCCCTTTGATCGAGGAGGTCATTCGACAGGCGGCAGTGCGGCGGGCCGTCATTCTCGGCATGCCGGCAGAGGACACCGTCAAGCAGGTGAGCCAAGAGGTCGCGCGGTCGCCACCGGGCTGGCCATGAACAACTCCGCCTCGTGGTGCAGCCCGAACTGCCCCATGTACTGGAAAAAAGGGGGGAGCGGTCGCCCGCTCCCCCGCTGAGAACTACTGCACTGTCGTGACCAGCCCTAGGGCAGGTCGGCACCGTAGGCGCCCACAATCGACTTGTCCATCTCGCTCGCCTTCGTCCCGAACTTGTTGTTCGCGTCAAATATAGCGCTGTGGGTGTGGGAACCCGGAGCCGTGAACCCATACCGCCCCAACACCCCCAGCGGCCCGTCTGGCGAGCGGCCCACGAAGATAAAGCTGTGCGTATCCAACTGTGGCGCCTTGTCGGCGGCCGGCCGCGCCACCGACGAGTCGCGGTAGTCGACCTGCACTCTGCGCAGGGCAGCTGCTACGGCGTGGATGTTTTGGCGGAAGGTGGAATGCGTCGATATGTAGTCCAGCTTGTGATCGGTGCTGCCACTGACAACGCTGGCATTGGTCGAGAATTTGACCTTGCCGAAGGTCAGCCGCCGGACTTCCTTGCCGTCGTGATACAGGTAGTCGCCCGTCCCGACGTCCCGCAGGTCGCTGATCACGGTCGTCACCCAGCCGCCGACCGAGGTCGTCGGCGTTGTGGTCGGACTGTACCACTGCACCTCCACGCTGACCTCGCCCTCGTAGTCGGCGGTGCCGACGTAGGCCAACGTCTTGCCCACATAGGTCACCCGCGCCCCGGCCGGCAACTGCGCACGGCTGGTGGCCTCCGCCACCGGCAGCGGACTGTAGGCGTACGACTCCACGTCCCGGTGCATCCAGCCCCGGTCCCGCAGCGCGTTGCGGCTCACCTGACTCCGCCACACCCCGAAGCGCGTGTAGTCCGTGCTCCCCACCGCCACCTTCACCTGCCACTGCCGCTCCTTGAAGATGTCCCCCGGTGCCGTCACCTTGCTCCCGCTCAGATTGCCGCTCTTGTGCACCTCCAGAAACGACTTCTCCACCCCGTTGGAGTCGTTCACCGCGAACGTCCCGTCCGCAGACGGATCGAAGGCATCGGCCAAGGCCTCGCTCGACCCCAGCGCTGCCAGCACCGCATCCAGCCGTTCCAGCACGTCGTCCGGTGCCACCAGCCACGCGCTGTCGCCCCCCGCCCCGGCGCTGTCCACCACCTTCGTCGGCAGCTTCTGCCACCACTGCCGGGTGTCGTCATGACTCGACTTGGGCTGCACCGGCCGGTTGCTGTCCGTCGGCACATGGTTGTACCCGGTGAACTCGTAGTATCGGTCGTCCGTGAAGAGGTTGGTCTGCAGGCTGTCCAGTGCCCGCGTCCAGGCCTCATTGATGTTGGCCTGCAGGTTGCCAATATCCTGCAACCCGGCGATCTTGTCCCGTTGGACCTGGATCTTCTCGCGCGCCACCTGGACGTGTGTCTTGGGACTGTTGTGCGTGAACTCACCGCCTTCGCTGTCGACCAGGTCGGCTAGGGAGAGCTTGACCGTCAGCCTCGCATTGTGATCGTCGGTGCCAAAGGCTGTGGCGGTGGCGGGCTTGCCGCGCACGAAGCGCTGCAGGCGGGTCCGCGTCTTGTCCTCGGCGAATGCCGTGATGACCTTCCACTGCCCGTTGAGCCAGGCGAACTGCTCCGGCTTGACCGTCAACTGGCCGTTGGCGAGCTGGGTGGCCTTGGGGTCGCGGGCGACGTACCTCACAGATGTGCCGCGGGTGTCCGTCAGGAATGTACCGACCTGCGTGCCGTCGTCAACCGACGGACGCCGCACCGGCTCGTCCGCCACTCGCTTGGCCCCGAAGCCGCCCGCCAGGTACGACGTAGTGCCCGGGTTCGCTCCCAGCGACCACACCCCCACCACCTCGCTGCCCGCTCCCGGCGCGCTGTTCCCCCCCAGCAGCCGTCCCTCGAACGTCGCCGCCACGCTCTGCGGACGGTACACCCCCGCATCGAGTCCGAAGCCGATCGTCGCCATGTCGTTGGCCGCCTGCTTCCATTTCCCCTGCTGGTTCATCTTCACCGTCGGCAGCCGGATGCTGTGCACCTCCCCGAACAGGTACTCCCACGACTCCCCTCCCCCCGTCGCCAGCGCCCTGATCACCCCGTCCACCTTCGACGTCGTGAAGTTCACGCTCACCTGAATGTCCCCGCTGTACTGCGTCCCCGCTCCGCTCACCGCCAGCGTCCGCCCCTCGTACCGCGCCGTCCCCGCCGTCTGCACGTACCTCGTCCGTGTCGTCTCCCCCGTCACCCCGAACGCGAACGCTCCCAACTCCCCCGTCGTCGACTTCTTCGACGCCGAGTCGTACTCATACTTCAGAGCCCCCGCCGCATTCGCCCGCTTCTTCCGCGTGATCGTCCCGAAGCGCGTGTTCCCGTGCTCCCCGTACGTCACCGTCGATTCCGTCTCCGCCGCCGCGAAGATCTTTGCCGCCATGTCTGCCTTCGCCGACCCCTTCAGCACATCCTCGTCCCCCAGCGCCCGCTCCAGCGCCTCCGCGCTCCCCAGCGCCTCGATCAGGTCGTCGATCGCTCCCAGCGCCCGGTCGTCGTCCGGTGCCCGCGCAGCGTACTTGCCCTTGACCTTGTTGTCCGACCCGAACACTGTCTCCAGGACCCCCTTAACGTTCGTCGTCGCCTTGCTGGTGCCCGTCCCCCACTGCCGCTCCACCTGCGTGTCGCGCTGCGAGTCCGTGTCGAACACGTCCAGCACCGCCACGATCTTCTCCCGGATCTCCAGCAGCTTCCCCCGCGCCTCCGCCACGAAGTTCTTCCCCTTCGTCTGCGACACCCCGTCCCCCAACAGGTCTCCGAACGGGTAGTTCTCCCCTGCCACCACCAAAGCCGTCCGCGCCTCGTTCGCCTCCGTCTTCCGGTTGTCCTGCAGGATCGACGGATCCGCGGTCACTCCCGTCGTCCTGAACTTCGCCTGACCGTCAATCACCACGTTGTCCAGCCGGGTCCCCATCAGCGCCCCGTCCTGCATCACCACCCGGTACCAACCCGACGTCTCCGTCTCGATGTCCCCCATCCCTTCCTTCCCCAGCAGCGCCCCGTCCACGTCGTAGCCAGTGCCGTCCTCCCGCTTCACCGCCTGCAGGCCTCCCGTCCCCTGCACATCCATCGTCATCGGCACATACTCCGCCATCCACACCCCGTCCACCCGGCTCAGCCTGTACACGTTCCCGTTCCCCGCCGTGTGCTGCCCCCCGCTCATGAACACCTCCCCGTCCAGCGTCCAGCTCCCGTCCTCCTGCATCACGATCGTCACCATCGTCCCGCTCGTGCCCAGCGTCACCGTCGTCGTCGGTGCCTCATACCGCCCCATCCACGTCCCGTCCTCTCCCATCACCAGCGTGTACCGGTTCCCGTTCTCCGACGTCACCGGCGTCACCCCGGCCTCCACCTGCATCTCCCCCAGCCAGTAGCTGCCGTCCTCCGCCCGCATCAGCGTCACCGTGCCGCCGATCGTCCCCAACTGCACCTCCACCCGCATCGGGTTGTACGTCGCCGTCCACTTCCCCCCGCCGTCGCTTGTCAGCGTGTACGTGTTCCCGGCGGTCGTGATCTGCCCCCCCTCGCTCAGACTCTCCGTCTCCCCCGTCACCGGGTTCACCACACTCCAGGTACCGTCCTCCGCCCGCGTCGCCACCAGTGTCAGACCCGTGCCCCCCACCGTCACCGTCCCCTTCCCCGGCACGTACGTCGCCGTCCACATCCCGTCTTCTCCCATCGCCAGCGTGTACTCCCCTCCATTGCCCGCTGTCCACGTGCCGCCGCTCATCAACGGCTCTCCACCCACCGTGTAGGTCCCGTCCTCGTTCTTCACGATCGTGACCGTCGTCCCACTCGTGCCCAGCGCCAGCATCGTCTCCGACGCCTGGTACTGTGCCATCCACATCCCGTCCTCCCCCATCATCAGCGTGTACACGTTCCCATTCGCCGCCGTGTGCTTCGTGACCCCGCTCTCCACTGCCATCTCGCCCAGCATGTAGCTCCCGTCCTCGCCCTTCACGAGCTTCACGGTCTCCTCCAGGCTCCCCAGCTTGACCTCCACCTCGTGCGCGTCGTACCGCGCACTCCACGTCCCCTCCGCCAGCAGCAGCGTATACACGTTGCCACCTTCGCTCGTCACCGTCTTCCCGCTCTCGAACGCCTCCCCGTTCAGCGTGAAGCCCCCATCCTGCGTGGTCATCAGCGTGACCTTCTCTCCACTCGCCCCCAGCTCCACCTCCACCGGCTGTGGCTGGAACGGTGCCGGTGCCGCCGCTGGCGGCTGTCTTACCGCCGTCGGCTCATCGCCTCCACAGGCGGCCAAGCCCGCCATGAGAAGCGCCAACAGGAGGAAAATCCCCCCCCCCTCGAATTTTGTTGCACTGCGAATCATCTTGATCACCTCGGTGTTTCTTTCTTTCCCACTTTGCCTGCCGGACAGCCTCATGGCTCCCCGAATTACCGAAACATGGGAGCCACCGACCCCCGTCTGCGACTCCCAGAATGAGTGTACGTCCAATTCTTGACCTTGTCAAGCTCACTTGCAAGATAAGTCAAATTCCACTGCTTACACTTACACTGGAAAATGCAACAGAGGGAACCCTCCCCAGGGTTGTCACTCTCGCCGTCCGGGCCTTCACCCGTTGGGTGTGCGGCGGAGCCAACTTACCTTTCTGCCATCCCCCCTGCAGAACAGAACCCTGGCCATGCCCACTCGCGCCCCAAGTCCCGTTCAGCTGCGGAATCCAGGTTCAATGCAGTGACATGATTTAGTCTTTTGGGCGACGCCGCTCAAAGCCTGCCCGCATCCATGGCCTGAAAATACCCGAGGTCGGCCGGCAGGTACCAGGGCTTCAGATAACAGTAGGTTGGCGGAAGCGGGTTCCGGCCATCGTATGCCGCAACGATCGCCTGCGCGTTCCGGAGTTCCGCGAACGCCGAGGGCGGGAACACAGCCTCGCGACGTAGCGAGTAGGACTTTGTGACGCCGAACGTTCCCTTCCCGCCTCCGGCCCGGCCGCTCAACAGGCCCACTCCGGCTTGCGACGACTCCGAGATTGAGTACTGCTCCTTCAGGCGCTCGGCCTGCCCGCAAGCCTCCGCAGCCTGCTTGCACGAGGATTCGTCGGCCAAGGTGAGGAAGATCCGCGTTCGGAAGGTCTGCAGGAGCGTGCGCCACGACTCGCCGGGCAGCGCTGAACGCAGCGAGCTGATGGACTGCGTCGCCACCAGCGCGACCAACTGTGCCTGTCTGGACAGGCTGAAGAACTTCTCGTCGCCACCGGGGTCGCTTTCACCTGCGGTCGCAAAGTTCTGGTACTCGTCGCAGACGAAGACAACGTCGCGCCATTCACGGTCCGGCTCTTCCGCCATTCGCGGTATGCGGGCCAGGACCGCGCGCTGGAAATCGAGCTTGAGCATCACACCCACGGCGCGCCCCAGCGCGGGGTTGGCGCCAATCGGAAGATTGAGGGCCAGCACTTTTCCCGCCTCGATGCTCTCCGCAACCGGCGGAAGCGCCCATCTCCCGCGAAAAGGCCGCTCGTCCCTGTATGCCTCCCGCGGCGGGCAGAACACATCGGCGATGTCGGGTTGGTCGAACAGCGACAGAAACACGCTGATGCCCTCGACTACAGAACTGCGCAGTCGATTGTCACGTTGGCTCCAGTCGTGGCTGTACCAGGTGACGACAGTTTGCAGGAGCCGCTGCGCCTCTCCCACCGGCTCGGGCTCGACGAGCCTGTGGAGGACTCCTTGCTCATTGAGCGCCTTGACCAGTTCCTCGTCTGCACGGGCATACACCTCTCCGACCGTCTTGTCGTAGTTCCACTCCCGGTCGGGCAACCTCAGCTTCACACGCGAATACTCCTGAACACCCACGCGAGCCTCGGGCTCGAACCCCAGTGCCTCGCGAGTCCTCGCGATCATCCGCTCGAGGCGTTCCTGATCGAGAACCGTCCTGTACACGTCCCTGAGCGTTACGTAGTCGTCCGAGATGCGGTGCAGCAAGATCACGAACTTCACCAGGTTGGTGTAGGCCTGCTGCCAGAAAGGCTCCTTGCCCTTGCCGAAGAGCTGATTCATGAGGGAGGCCACCTTGTACGCCAGCGAGTATGGGTCGAGGTCGGACTCCAGCGGGTTGTAGCACCAGGATCCGTCAAGGCCCAGCTCGACATAGTCGTGGCTTCGACCCGCCTGATCCAGGATTCGCCGCACCTGATGGCAGAAGTCTCCCTTGACCTCGAGCACCAGACCTCCCGGCTGCAGTGCGGGGACGTCCGGATGCCATCCGAGCACCTGCCTGGCGAACGGATACATGCAACAGGACGTCTTGCCCGATCCGACGGCACCGAATACCGCCGTCCCGGCGTAGAGCCCCCGCCGGGGAACAACCAGCCAACCGGGACGCCGGCTGGCGCCAGTCCGCGTCCGGCGATGAGTCTCCCCGATCACGATCTGCGGTTCCGTGCTCAGTGGCCAAGGCGACACCTCGATCCCTCCCTGGGTCTCCCTTCGCCTCTCGACGAGGAGACCTGCAACCGTAGCCATGACAAGAACCACACAGGCCGGGGTCACGATAAAGCAGACGGCGTAGCCCCATCGGAGCAGTTGGCAGGCAAGCGGAGAGCGGACATCGATCAGCGACAGAACCGGGTCATCTGCCGGCCATGGCACAGCCCAGCGCCAGAGAACCGCACCCAATGCGGCTGCACACAGCGCGAGCGAGTGCGTCATGACCGACCGCCAGCAAGCCCTGGTGGCAGCGAGGGAACGGACACGGTCGTTGACCAGGAGACAGACGCCGCCACCGAGGCCACGCTGTGAGCGTATGGACCGGGTGCTGGGCGAGGCGTCGCGGCAGCGGCCGGCCACCCGCCCCGGAAGGTACAAATATCAATCATCTTATCTGTATATAGATATCATACCGAGTCGAGACCCGGCGTTGTGAGGCACCACGCCTTGAGAAGGGCAGTCTTCCGATTCGGCCGGCACGAACGACGCCTTGTGGATTTCACCTTGGCCGGATGTTGCGTCCTGGCCAGAAAGGACGATCCGCTCTGTTCGGCTGGACGCCCAGCAATACCTCTGACACCTTGACTTCCCTTCCGCAATGCAGCGGCCCACGACGAGCAGCACGTTGACCGCTCACGGAAAGTGATTCACACATGAGCATCGCTGGCCGGCTCCGCGGTAGGTGAAGCAGACTGCCCGCGACCGGTCAGGGAGGCGTACACACTGAGCCAGCACCCAACGCTAGCGGGCACGTCCCTGACACACCGCTAATCCCGAATACGGATGGCGGCGTGGTTACTGCGGATTGCCACTGGGTCACCGTTCGCGCCCGCAACCATGGAATCGCCCTTGGTTTGAGGGTGCCCGGGGATCGGGACCGAAGCCGGCCGCTCGGGTTGGCCGTAGCTCTTCCGGCTCTCGGTGCCGACGCACATCGCGGCCAGGTAATCCGCCACCTTGCTCCGGAGCACCATCCGATACAATCGGCTAGAAGCTCGGCATTGCTGGACTGGATGGGAGGGACAGCGGTCAAGATATCGCACTGCACCGCCATGCTCAACCTGAACCGATACGATATCGATGTCGAAACAGTGCACAGGAATGCGTCCGTCGCTGCCCTGTACCAGTACGCATTCCGCCACGGCAAAGAGGCGGCCTTGTCGGATATCGGCGCGTTGATTGCCTATTCCGGAGACAAGACGGGCCGGTCGCCCAAGGACAAGCGGATCGTCAGACATCCCGACTCTGAGGGCGATGTCTGGTGGGGCCCGGTCAACATCGAGCTTGACGAGTTGTCGTTCTGCGTCAACCGCGAACGCGCCATCGATTATCTCAACACCAGGCAGGCTCTCTACTGCCTTGATGCGTTTGCCGGTTGGGACCCGGACTACCGCATCAAGGTGCGCTTGATCTGCGCCCGGCCCTACCACGCGCTCTTCATGCGGAACATGCTGATCCGGCCCACCCCCGCCCAGTTGGCCGACTTCGGCGAGCCAGACTGTGTGATCTTCAATGCGGGGGCTTTCCCCGCGAACCGCTACACGACGGGCATGACGTCCAAGACCAGTGTCGACTTGAGCCTCGAACGCAAGGAGGTGGTGATCCTGGGCACCGAATACGCGGGCGAAATGAAGAAGGCAGTCTTCACGCTGATGAACTACCTCATGCCGAAGCAGGCCGTGCTCTCGATGCACTGCTCTGCGACGGCGGATCCGGAGACGGGTCGGTCATCGATCCTGTTCGGGCTGTCGGGCACCGGAAAGACCACGTTGTCGGCCGATCCCAAGCGCGAGTTGGTAGGTGATGACGAACATTGTTGGACCTCCAGGGGTATCTTCAACATCGAGGGGGGCTGCTACGCCAAGGCGATGTATCTGACCCGCGAGGCCGAGCCGCAAATTTTCGATGCCCTCCGCTTTGGTGCAGTCTTGGAGAATGTCGTCTACGACGAGGCCAACCACCATGTCGACTTCGGAAACAGCAGCATTACCGAGAATACCCGCGGGGCCTACCCCATCGACTACATCCCGAACGCCCGTATCCCGTGCGTAGCCGGCCATCCGTCCGATGTGATATTCCTGACCTGTGATGCGTTCGGAATCCTTCCCCCCGTGAGCCGCTTGACGCCGGAGCAGGCGGAGTACCACTTCGTCAGCGGCTACACGGCGAAGGTCGCCGGGACGGAGGTCGGTGTCAGGGAACCGGAGGCGACGTTCTCACCGTGCTTCGGCGGTCCCTTCCTTGTGTGGCATCCCAGCAAGTACGCCGAGTTGCTCGCCACCAGAATCAGGGAACATGACGTTAAGGTATGGCTGGTCAACACGGGCTGGAGCGGGGGGCCGTACGGGGTGGGAAAGCGAATCGGCCTGTCGCATACACGGGCGATCCTCGACGCGATTCACGCGGGGACACTGCGCCACGCCCCGACGCGCCGCGAGCCGTTCTTCGGGCTTGAGGTCGTTACGGAGTGTCCGACGGTGCCCGATGCCATCCTCCTCCCCAAGCAGACCTGGAGCGACCCAAAGCGGTACGACGATACAGCGAGAAGGCTTGCCGGGCTGTTTCGCAAGAACTTCATGTCCTACGCCGATGGAATGAGTCCTGAAGTTCGGGCAGCGGGACCTTCCGCTTAGGGGACTGGCGTCGCGTTTGGGCGGACCCGACTCCGGGGCGGGCGACACGCCCCGCCCTTCAGGCAAGTGTCGTGGTGCCTGTGTAGAGTTCCGCGGACGTGGCGACCCAGTTGTGCCTCCAGCTTCAGGACGATGTGCTTCGGATCACTCTTTCAGGCCTGGCCTGGCCCACGAAACCGAGCCCAGTCGGGCAGTGGCGTGCCAGCCCGCCCGAAGATCGGCCCGGCACGCAATCCTTGCCTCGGTTCTCCCGGACACCCGGTCCGGCCAACTGGCGGGGCCCGAGCGAACGACCACGGCGCTTGGAAGTCAATGCGTCCGCCATGCCACCGGCTCCGAACCCTCATCCTGAGAACCGCTGGCCGGGAGTGGTCGCTGTGGCGGGCACGGGTGGAACGGCTGGGATACTGGTGGGCTATGCGAGTCCCTCTGGCCATCCGGTACGCCACCCTGATCCTGCTCACGCTAGCATCGTCGGCCCGGGCGGATGTAGAGTGGCTAACCATCCTCCACCTGAACGACCTCCACGCACAACTGATTCCCGATCAACAGCAGAGGGGAGGGTTCGCTCACGTTGCAACCGCCATTGAGGAGGAAAAGAGGGAGGCTGCAGCGACGGTCGTCCTGCACGCGGGAGACATGGTGCAGGGATCGCCCGTCTCCACCATCTTCCACGGGACGCCGGTCTACGAGGTGGCGAACGGCCTCGGGTTCGATGCCCACTGCCTGGGCAACCACGAATTTGACTACGGCTGGCAGCGAATCCGGGACTTTCAGGCCATATCCGAGGCCCCGATCCTTGCCGCCAACGTCCGCAACGCCAAGGGTGAAACCCTTGTGGCACCTGCGCAGCTCATACAGGCCGGCAACCTCCGCGTCGCCGTCGTCGGAGCCCTGACCGAACGGCTGCCTCAACTCATCAAGCCGCAGCAGGCGGGCCCCTGGACGGCCGGGCCCGTTGTGGAGTCGCTGGCCCCGGTGGTGAGGGAAGTGCACGAGCAGGCTGATGTCGTCATCGTTCTGGGGCATCTGTTCGACGACGAGGACGAACTCGTCCTGCGCCACCTGACGGACGTGGATGTGGTGGTGAGCGGCCACGACCACGGGGGCTACAGGCGAGAGGTGGTTATCGAAGGTCGGATCGGCGTGAAGCTGCGTCCCAGCGGACGCGAGCTCGGACGGCTGGACATCTGGTTCGACACGGAGAAGGAAAGCATTGTCCGGCACGAATGGAAGCGCATCCCTGTGCGCGCCGACCACTACCCAGCCCAGCGGGAAACGGCCGCGCTGATCGAGAAATGGGAGTCGAGGGTCTCCGAACGGGTCGACGTGGACATCGCCTCGTGCCGACGGAACCTGGGTCGATCCGACCTGCGGGCTCTTGTGGAACTCGCGATCCGGGAGGTAACCGGAGCCGACCTCGCATACATGAACTGGGGCGGTATCCGGGCCTCGCTCTCGCAGGGTACGGTCAGGGCCCGGCACATCTGGAACATGCTCCCGTTTGACAACGAACTCGTCGGAGCGACAGTCCGCGGACGCGACCTCCCGGCGGAGTTCACCAAGGGCAGGAATATCGAGCCCGACCGGATCTATCGATTCGTCACGAACGACTACGTTTCGGGCCAGTGGGCGGAATACCCGATCCGGTTCGAACCTGTCGGCGCGACTCTTCGCGACACGTTCCTCGACTGGGTTCAGTCCAGGGGGCAGATCCCATAACTCGGCGAGCCGTCCGTCCGCCGAAAGCGGGCCCGTTACTGGCGGCGGCGCTCCTTATCGTAGGGTGCCCCGGTACCCGACGACCCGAGAAAGAACTTCCGGCCGTCTTCGAAGGTCACGTCCCTGCCGTTGGCGCGGTTCGATCGATCCTTGGCCTGGTAGCCATCCACGACCACCACGGAACCGATCTTGATCGTGTCCCGCTTCAGGCCGCGTCGCAGCAGGCTGTTGGGCGTGCCGCCTTCCACCATCCAGATCTCCTTCCGACCGTCCTTCCCGGTGACCTCGATATGAATCCACGTGTGCGGGTTGACCCACTCGACCTTGACCACGGGCCCCTTGAGCACCAACGGACGGTTCGGGTCGAACTCGGCCCCGAACGCATGATGGGCATTCACGGGAACAACCGTGGACGCCAACAGCGCGATTCCTGCGGCTGCAGCAAGTCCGCAACGGAGGCGGTTGGGCTTGGTAATCATGCTCATGCTTCGGGCATCCCTCCCCGGAATTCGGCTTACCTTCGCTCGGCTAGTCGTCCTCAACCTTGCCGAGAGCCTCGGCTTCCAGGATCCGCGCTCCACGGAGAATGCCACCAAACGAATAGTTGGCCTCGTGGCACGCATACTCGTACACCCTGTTCTCCGTGGCAGGCCAGATGTACTCGCCGCCCCAGGGCTCTGTCCAGACCGTGGGGTCGTCGACCGTGAAGCTGTAGAGCAGGGTCCTGTCGTCGATGCGCCTGAACCGCTCGATCACGTGCAGGTTCCGGGACGCACCCGACAAGGCGGGCCGATCCCTGAAATTGGTTGTGTCGACGACGAGCGTGTCTCCTTCCCAACGGCCAACCGAGTCCCCCAGCCACTTGCGGACGTCCGGCGGGTCATGCTCTGCGTTCATCCGGATGATCCGTACATCATGGACCATCTCGACCAGAATCGCGATGTGATCGTCCGTCTGTACGATCCGCTTCAGGTTGTTGTAGAGCACAGGCAGCATCGGCGGCCCGCCCGTCGAGCCGAAGCCAAGCAGGCAGCGCTCCGCCAGGGGCCGCAGTTCGGGGTCATCGTAGGGGCCGGGCTCGATCCCCTCCTTGATCCACCAAGCCTCCCCGGTATTGGGACGGGACCGGCTGGCTCGCGCTGCGGCCGCCCTCTTCGCGAGCGAGGTCAGTTCGGGCCGCCGGCCATTCTGCGGGACCGTGATGATCGAAGTGCGCCACTTGCCGTCGATCTTGAACGCACCGGCACCGCGATCGATCCAGAACGCGTTGTAGCCCCCCACGTTTCCGGCAGCTCCAGTGGAGCCGTCGCCGCCCGCGGGCGGAGGGGCTCTGTCCGGATCCGTCGCGGCGTCTTGGCCCGCCAGGTACTCCGCCTCCCCCCGAGCGATGGCCTCCGCCTCGGCATCGGTAAGCGTAAGCTTGTCACCGTACCTGGCAGGCCGTTGCAGGGGCGTGAGCGTCGCTGTGTCGTAGGTTCCCGACAGGTCAGGGTGTCCCGATGAGGTCGTGGGGACGTCCGCCGGTCCCACCATCGGGAACGCAACGGCCAATCCCGCGACCGTAGTCAGGAATCGATGGGGCATGGCACCCCCTCCGTTTCCCGCCACTCGCCCTGGGCTCGGCCGGCAAGCATTGCGAGGCACTGAAGCACTTCCTTCATCGGCTACCTCTCGAGCGGCCTGCGCCGATAACCGCCGTAGATCAGTTCCTCAACGAACTCGACACACTTGAAGTCCATGATGCGTGCGTTCTCGTCCATCCTACGGTACAGAGGAAGAGAGATCTTCCAGGGGCGGGTGAACACCTCGGGATCCTCGATCTCCGCTTCGTACCGAATATGGTAAGGGGAGACAAGCGTGTATCGCTCGACGACCCGCAGTCGATTGCTATGGTGGGTCCCGGAGCGGTCGAACCAGGTTCGGTCATTGAAACCGGTCACCTCCACGACGAGCGTGTCCCCGTCCCAGCGCCCGACGGACTGGCCCATCCATGAATCGGTCTCGGCTGTGCCGATGTCCTTCATGTAGATCTCCCGGACCGCACCGGCATACTCGTACGCAATGAGGAGCGAACCGTCGTTGTGGACGATCTGGAACGGGAACGGCATGTAGGTTGCGCGTGGAAGTCCGGGGAGGTAGCACTTGACCTCCGGGTCGCGCTCAATCCAGTGCGCTCGGTTCTCGTCCCGCTTGGCTGCCGCCTCCGGCTTGTACGGAATGGTGCCACCTTGAACGATTCCCATGCCGCCCGGCACGGAACCGACCGCACCCAGCGCCAGCACCGGAAGGGCTGGCAGTGGACCATGCGGGCCGTCCCTGAGCATGATCGAAGGCCGAGCGACGTGCCGCTCGATATCGTAGTGGGCAGAACCGATTGCCTGCCAGATTCCGTTCAGGCTGGGCCTTCCATTCGGGAGCCGGACGGGCTCGAATGCCTCGGGCCGCCCGTGGCCGGCGACCGCCAGTCCGGCCAGTGCCAGTATCGTGATCCGAGTCACGTCACAAGGTACAATATCACCCTCAAGGGTTGCGGGTCCGGCAATCGGCGGCGGACGACCCATGAGGGAGGTCTTGCCACCCTGGCCGGCGATTCGCACTCCGCTGCCTGACCGCGAACTGGATTCCGCTCCGCTGCGACCGCCGTCCAGCCGGAATCGGCGAGGACAGGCACGGTCGACCCCCGATTGGTGCCGGGCCAGAAAGCACGCGCGAACCCAACTGGAAACCGGGTTGGCCGTATCACCGAGACAGCGCGGTCTTGCGACCGGGAGTCCGAACAGTGGATCCCGGCGATCCCGGCTGGATCACCCACCGGCTCGGCAGATACCGAGCCGACTTCGAGACAGACCAGCCACGTGCTGTGCCCAAGTTCGCCTCCGGGGAGGGTGCTTGCTTGGGAGGGCTTTCGGTCCTTGCCGTAAGAGTCGCCTTCTGAATCGTCTTAGGTAGTGAAAAGCACAGCGAAGATTACCTTGTTTCTTTCTTTCTCTCCTTGTGAACCTTCGGGTTGACAAGAGTGGCGGAGCGAAAGCTCCGCCACTGCCTGTTTGGAGGAGTTTCCCCGTGCCACGGACCGGCCAGCGATGTTGATCCACGGGTCGTAACCTGCAGGAAGCCCTCACAGGACGTTCCCACTCTGAGATCCCCTAGTTTCTTGTCGATACAGCTGACTCGATTTGCGGGGAGGACTGGCTTTTTGGGGCCGATTCTGGTAGGTATGGGAAATGGCTTCGCCACCCTCTCCCCTGTTCGAGACGACTCCGCCCGGATTCCGCCTGGCCGACGTGGTCATCCGTCTGGCGCGGCCCCAGGAACGGACGCGCTGGTCGACCGCCATCACTACCTGGGGTTCAATCGCTTCACCGGTCGCGGGCTGCGGTCTATCTTCGAGTGGCGCGGCCAGTGGATCGGGCTGGCCGGTTGGCAGTCGGGCGCTCTCAAGTGCCGCCCGCGGGACCGCTGGGTGGGCTGGAAAGCCCCGATCCAATTCCAACGGCTGCACGTGGTGGGCAACAACAAGCGGTTCCTGCTGCTGGGGGATGAGGGTACGTCCCCGGGGTTGAGTTCGCAGGCGCTGTCGGGCATGACGCAACGGCTGAGCGGGGACTGGACGGAGCGCTACGGCCATGGCTTGATGCTGGCCGAGACGTTCGTCGATCCGGCCCGCCTCCGAGGCAGCCTGTACCAGGCGGCCGGCTGGCTGCGGCTGGGCGGCACCCGCGGCTTCGCGCGGGCCAGCGGCCGCTACACCCAGCCCCATGGCCGGTCCAAGGATCTGTACGTCCGGGTGTTGCAGCGCAATGCGCGGCGGCTGCGGTGCGAGCGGGAACTGCCGGCGGCTTTCGTGGCCAACCCGCAGGGCGGCACCTGCGGGCTGCGTCCGGTCGAGTTGCGCTCGCTGTGCGAGGAGTTGAGCGAGGTGCCCGATTTCCGGCGCGCCCAGGGCCGCAAGCACCAGACGGCCACCGTACTGGCCATCTACCTGCTCGCCAGGCTGGCCGGTCTGCACGGTGGCAAGGCCGCTGCCGCTTAGGCCCAGTCCTTGAGTCAAAAGGAGTTGGAGGCGCTGGGTGCCTGGCGCAACCCGCGCACGGGCCGCTACGAGCCGGTCTCCAGGTCGGTGATCTACCGCGTGCTGGAGAACGTCGATCCGGAGGCTCTCGAGGCAGTCTTACACCGCTACTCCATGCCCCGCCTGCAACTCGGTGCGGCGCTGGCGGCGGACGGCAAGCGCGTCCGCGCGGCCAACCGCAATGGCCCGCAACACCACGAGACCGTGAGCTTGGTGGCCCATGGCTCGGGCCTGCCCTGGCCAGCCTCGGCTTGCACGACCAGAACGGCGAGATCGCCGCCGTGCGGGCCCTGTTCGAGGAGGTGCCCTTGGCCGGGCGCGTAGTCACCCTTGATGCTCCGCACACCGTCCGGGATACCGCCCGGACGCTGGTCGACACGCACGGCGCGGACTACTTGCTGACGGTCAAGGCCAATGCGAAGAAGACGTTCGAGGCCCTCCGCCCAATCGACTGGGAGCAACCTGGCACCCGCTGCTATGCGGAGGAGCCCAGCAAGAGGGCCACGGACGCCTCGAACAGCGCAGCCTCCGCGTCCTGAGCCCCCCTGTCCGCAGCGTGAACTACCCGCATCTGCGCCAACTCTTCCGCGTCGAGTGCTGCGGTCGACTTCATCAAGGCGTGGGACAACTCCCCCTGAGGCCGCCTCCCACCCGGGGGGTCGGGCTGGCCCAGCACCGTCTGAGCCAGCCCAGCGCCGCCCAGTCCATCCGTCGCAAGCCATCAGCATGCCAAGCTCAATCTATTAAGTACCATCAGTTGAAAGCACCCGGACCGTCGCCTTGACAGCCGCACCCTGTCTGCGGTATAGTCTCGCTAGCTCATCCGCCAAGTCCCAAAGGCCTTCTTCCCCACTGTTGCACTGCGATATGCGATGGGTGGCTGCGATAGGCCGGAACACACGCCATGCGAGTTCTTGTTTGCTTAACCTTCCTCACAGCGATCAGCGTATCCGCACAGGTCTATCCTCCTTCGTCTGTAGAAAAACTGACTGTGCTGTGTCGCAATCCGAGGTATCCCAGCCGACCCGTTCCAAACTGCACAGTTACAGTGAATGTTGTACCGGTTAAGAATTCAAACGGTCATTTCCATAATTTCAAGCGACCGTCAAGTGGAATCAGCGAGAATAAGGACGGACCTTTCACCGATTCGCTAACGGTTCAAACCGAATCCAGCGGAAGGAAGGTACTGTGGATGAAATTCACCAACATAGGCCAGCGGGAAATCATCTCGGCGTGTGCCGCTGGTGGTTGTGCTTACGGAGATCACTACGTCGGATACGGTTCATTACAGTTCGTGTTTCCCACAAATAACTGGTTTCATGTTGGCGGGGACACAACCGGGCATGGAGGGAACGGATGGAACCACTGGATGACACCTGCAGCTCAGCGAGGTCTAGCGGCTGCGGTTACTCAGTTCAGGCGTTCGAACCCGAGTCAAGGAAAACTAGCCTTGAATGACATGAGTCTGCCGCTTGGCGGCACCTTCGATATCAATAAGAACTGGCGCCCGCCCCACAGTAAGCATTCCCTTGGAACAGCGGTTGATGTTCGGGGAAACGGTAGCACGGGATCGATCATTTCCGGCGGTCATGCTAACTTTTAAGCCGCATGTAAGGCAGCCGGGGCCGAGTTCACGACGCACGAAAGCGCCGGAACACCGAACGAGCATGTTCACTGTAATTGGTAAGGAAGCGTAGGTGCAATCGACCATGAAGTGTTCAATCCACGCATTCGCCCTTGGAGTTGTCGCTGCGATCCAATGTGCCGGGCAATTCGCCACAGTCAGCATAACAAGGCTTGCCGCTCCCGACTGCTCGGCGGACAATACAACAGTCAGTGCTTCCTTCGGGCAGGGGGCGGCTAGTCAAGATTCCGTCATGGAGAGAGCGGTATTGCTGGCAAGAGATCTCCCTCCCAGCCAGGAGAGAGACATCGCTCAGGAGATAGTCGGAGAGCTGAGGTCCGGTGACGTTCTTGGATTCTGCCAAGATCCCCAGACAGGGGAATTTGTAGCCAAGATACCCGTGGTTGGCCCGACAGGAGTGGTGTCGGGAACTGGCTATAAGGAATTCAGGGTTGCACTCGAGAACCGAAGTGATCCGGAAATCACGCAGCAGATTATGCCCCAAGCTACGGGTCCGCATTATCGGTATGTGTATCAGATTTCGAACAGGTCTGGTGCCAGGGGTTCGATAACCGGTTGGGGGATCGTGGTTCCCGCAGGGGACACCTCCCTGCGAATGTCTCATCCACTATGGCAAGCAAATTCCACAGGCGATCTGCTCGGCCCTGTCGGAGTCGTATCGGAGGATGCGCGAGCCAAAGATGTTGGTCCGATACCGGGTTTGGGTGGCAACGTAGCTGGCGGCAAGTTGGTGAGGTGGACGGCAGGATCGCCTGAAATAGTGATCCAGCCCGGGAACAACCTCGCAGCTTTCACCGCTCTCTCCAATTACCGTCCGGGCTGGACCACCGCTTACTTCGGCTCTGGGAGCGGCGTTGAACTTCCCGAAGGGGACATCCCCGCTGTTGTAAACGAAGGCCTCGAAAGTCTGTTGGAGCCTCATAACTACTATTCGGCCGTCCTGACATTCGGCCCGAAATTCAGTCCGTCCGTTAACAAGTCATGGATTGCGGCGGACTGGTACTCAGCGTTAGACAGGATGGTCTTGACCGGTCGTCTCTCCAGCCGTTCTCGGTACGTGAGCGAACTGCTGAACGCACTTGCAACTATTGCTCAATCCGAAACGGATGTTGAGTTAAGTATTCAAGATAAGCCGTCAAGGGGGCTGGAAGAGACCATAGACAGCCTAGTACGTATGGCATTGGGAGCCGCTTCTAGGTAATTCAGGATGCACGTTCCAAGAGAACTCAAGAGAGCGATATCCACAGTCTTGACCGTGCCATTATTCGCAACGAGCCTTCAAGCACAAAAAGTGGGTGCCGTGCGTGGATGGTTTTCGTCTCCTGACTGTGCGTCCGGTACAGTTGATGGCGCAATTCGTAAGGATACGGAAGACAATACCGAACGCAGAGCCTATACATTCGAGGAGAGGGCCAGCCGGATTGCAGATGATCTGCCTCCAGGGCGAGCGAAGGAATTGGCAATGTCTTTGGGTCGCATGCTGTCGCACAGAGAGAGGCTGAAGTACTCGTGTAAGGACAATCTAGCGGGAGAGTATATCGTCACATATCCTGAAGGACTCGGAACGAAAGATGTATCAGAATCGAAGAGCGTTAAATTCCGACTGAGGCTTGCCAATCTTGCCGAACCCGAAGTTAAATTCTCCGTGAAACGGACGCAAATTGCAGGAGAAGAGAGATTCCTATATTCCTACATTATCTCGAACAAGGCAGATGCAAGGGCCTCGATTATTGGTTGGCAGATCGTTACGGATGGGGAAGATTCGTCTTTAGAAATCAATCATCCCGAATGGGGATTTGTGCCGGCCGAAAGCCTGATCCATAGACCGGCAGTAGCACCGCAGGCCGCCCTTTTCGATGGCTATTCTGGCCCTGAATTGCGACGACTGGCACCACCGGGCAGGTATGCCGGGTGGTGGGCACCTGTAGGTGGTCGTCTGCGGCCCGGCGAGGAGGCGGGCTCTTTCTTAGTGACATCAGAATTCCGCCCCGGCTGGACCACGGCATTTTTCTATGGAAGCTCTTCGACTGGAGTTCCCGGTGGACTGCCGAGTCAAGTCGTCGAGGAATATGCGTTCTTGAACAGGACCGAGAATAAGACTTCGGTAGTTTTAGTGATCGGACCCATGTTTGGGCCAAGCTCAAGCCTAGGGGCAATCGCAGTTAACTGGGATCTGGGAATCCGGCAACTGGTATCCCACGGATGGTTGTCCGGTGACTCGCCGTATGTCGCGGAACTCAGCAAAGCGCTAGGGAGTGTTCGGCAAGGCGAGAGCGAGTCCTTGGCAGAGGTCGAGTCTTCACCGGCCCCTGGTTTGGAGGCGCTCTTGGATCGAATCCTTCAATTGACTTTCTGAAGTCCTAGTGTCCACCGTCAAAAATGTTTTGCCAGCGCATCGGGGTTCTGGTACCGTCGTTGCAGCCCCGGGAGGCAGGGATGGCAAATCAACATACGCGAGTATCTCCCCAAATCTCGGACCCGCAACGCCAGGAACTGAATCGCTAGCTGCGACGGCAGAAGACGTCGCAGGCGCTGGCCTTGCGGATGGGCATCCTCCTGCAGTCAGCCTAAGGCCTCAGCGATCAGCGAGTCGCAGGCAGCTTGCATACCACCCGCATCACGGTCAGGAAGGGCAGCGACGGTTCCTGGAGCACGGCTGCGACGGCTGGCTGGACCAACCCCGCTCCGGTGCGCCGAGGACGGTGACGGGTGCCGATGGGGAGCAGGTCGTGGTACGAACCTTGCAGACACGTCCCCGAGGGGCAACCCAGTGGAGCCGCCAGTGGATGGCCCAAGCCTCGGGACGGAGTCCCTCCACCATCGGCCGCATCGGGCGTGCGTTCGGTCTCCAGCCCCATCGGAGCGAGACACTCAAGCTGTCGCAGGACCCGCAGTTTGTGCAGAAGGTACGGGATATCGTGGGTTTGTACCTTCATCCGCCCGAGCGCGCGGTGGTGCTTTGTGTGGATGAGAAATCACAAATCCAGGCCCTGGACCGCACCCAGCCGGTGTTGCCGATGCAACCGGGAGTCCCCGAGCGGCAGACCCACGACTACCAACGCAATGGGACGACCTCCCTGTTCGCAGCCTTGAATATCGCGACCGGTGAGGGGACCGGCAAGGGCTATCGGCGCCACCGCGCCGTGGAGTTCAAGAAGTTCCTGGCGCTGATCGACAAGGCGGTGCCAGAGACCGACGATGTGCATCGGATCCTCGACAACTACGGGACCCACAAGACAGCGCAGATCCAGAACTGGCTGCGACGGCGGCCGCGCTACCACGTGCACTTCACGCCGACCCGTGCCTCGTGGTTGAATCAGGTGGAGCACTGGTTTGCGGAGATCACACGGCGGCGGATTCGGCGCGGAACGTTTCGCAGCACCTAGGCGCTGGAGGCGGCCATCAGGGAGTCCTTGCAGGTCTACAACGAAGACCCCCAACCCTTGATCTGGACCAAGAGCGCTGACGATATCCTGAAATCACTGAAATCCTACTGTGAAGGATTTTCTGGCGAGGGACACTAGTCCACAACAATCTCGCAGGAGTCGGGCTGTTCGAGCTGGATTCTGCAGTGGAACGGGAGTTGGGGCTCGAGTAGACAGGGCTGATGTTCAGTTCTGCCAGGGGGTATGGCAGGTCGATTGGCCGGTTCCCGCACGCACTTGACGGGTGCAAGCTCGAAGGGAGCGAAAACAGATGTGAAGCCGGAGGTGTTGCTGGACAGCGTCGGGGGCATGAGAATCCTGCCATGCCTCCGGGCACACTTCAGGGCGGCCTCAGTGTCTACTCCAAGGCTCCAATTCGGAATACAGGTTGCCGGTTGCACTAGGAAGCGCAACAGTCGGCGGAGGGGCCTAAGGTGCTGATTAGCCTATCCTAGAGGAGAAATCGCCATGCCTCAGCAGTTCCGTCACCTGCAATACGACGAGCGCTGCCAGATCCAGGCCTTGCACAAGCAGGGATTCTCGGTCACCGCCATCGCCGCTCAACTCCAGCGGCACAAGTCCACCGTCTGTCGCGAACTCCAGCGCAACGCCGGCCCCTCCGGCTATCACCATGACCAGGCCCAGCAACTCGCTCGGGAGCGCCGCCACCGGGCCGCCACCGGCCCGCGCAAGCTCCAGCCACCGATCTGGAACCTCATCTGTGACCGGCTCCAGCGCGACTGGAGCCCCGAGCAGGTGGCTGGTTACCTGAAGCGGGTTGGAGCGGTGTCGGTCAGCTTCTCGTGGCTCTACCAGCGGATTCGCCAGGACCGCGCCCAGAGCGGCTCGCTGTACACCTACCTGCGGCAGCGCGGCAAGCCGCGCCGCTGCAAGGCCACCCGGGGCAGTGCCGGCCGCGGCTGCATCCCGGGCCGCCGGGACATCAGCGAGCGCCCCGCAATTGTCGACTCGAAGCAGCGCTGCGGGGACTGGGAGGCCGACACGATCATCGGCAAGGCCCATAAAGGAGCCGCTGTCACACTCGTGGAACGGAAGTCGAAGTACCTGCTTGCTCAGACAGTTAGCCGGAAGACTGCCGCCCTGGTGGGTGACGCGATGCAGAACCTGCTGCGGCCCTTCTCGGCCCTGGTCCTGACCGTGACCTGCGACAACGGGAAGGAGTTCGCCGGCCACCTCCAGACCGCCTCGGCGCTCAAGACCGACATCTTCTTTGCCCGGCCCTACCGCTCCTGCGAGCGGGGCCTCAATGAACATACCAACGGCCTCCTGCGCCAATTCGTGCCCAAGACCGAGAACCTGCGCACACTCGACCCGCAACGGCTGCAGGAAGCCGTCAACCGGCTCAACCACCGCCCCCGCAAGGTGCTGGGCTACCGCACTCCGTACGAGGTCTTCCGCGACGACTGTCTCGCGGCCGGCATCGACCCGCCACCCGCAGTCCCGGAACCCTCTCCTCTCTGATCCGGGCCGCAACGCGGCCCCTCCCCGACGCACTTCCCCCTCTCGAGCTGGCGGGCCCAGCCCGCCAGCGCCCCTGTGGTCCGGCCGCCTTTTCGGGCCAGATCCTCTTGCCACCCTCGCGTAACGGCCACCCGCGGAGCGTCACCTTGACAGCTCCCCCCGCTTGTCTTACTCTGGCAGTAGTTCAGCCATCTACTCCAAGGGCCTTCTTCCCCGCTGTTGCGGTTCAATGTGCAATGGGCGGGTTTCAGGTCATGCGCTCCATCCATCGCATCCACGACCCCCTCTGTCGACTGGCCGAACCTGCCGTGGAGTTCAGGCACGACCAGCCAGCCCCCCGATTCCATCTCCGGCTGGCAACCCGGCTGCGAAGGGGTGCTGACCATCTGCTGGGTGGCACCTCAGATGTGGGCCTGCCGACATCGAACGCCCCGAACGCTCCGCCGACCGAGCGTTGGCCATCTTCCCGGTCGAGAAAGACCGCTTCCGTCGAAAGGGTGTCCAGATCCTGTTCGGCGGGCACACGCTCGGCAGTCCTGCCATCACCAGCACACTTGGGAGGAGTCCTTCCGGCAGCGTCTCCGGACATCCCGCAGAAGCTGTTCGCGCTGCTTCTCGCTGGCTTGCCGCAAGAGTCACCTCCTGAATCGTCTTAGGTAGTGAAAAGCACAGCGAAATGACCTCATTGTTCACTTTTCCTTGTCAACCTTCGGGTTGACAAGAGTGGCGGAGCGAAAGCTCCGCCACTGCCTGGTCGGCGAAACTTCCAGGTGCCGTGAAGCGGCATGGTGCTCTTGTCCTCAGGCTGCGGTCTTCAGCGCACCCACTCCCGAGCCGACCGCAGCCGGGAGTCGCTGTGGCAACCCAGTCGCTGGCGCGCTCGAGTGTAGGCTTGATCCCGCAGGTCTGGGCACGCTCTCGACCTTGTGGATGAGAATCCTGAGTTCCGCCGGCGAGGCCTGCGCGGCACGGACCGAACAGCCATGGCCTGCGCGCCGGGGCGTTTGCTGCCAAGTTCCCGCCCGGTGGGCGGTGGCGGCACCACTTGCAGAAGGCCAGCTTGGAAACGCTGGCCCAATACAGTCTCGCAGGATTCGGAGTGTTCAACCTGGATTCGCAGTCAAGCGGGAGTTGGGGCACCAGTAGGCGAGGCGAATGTCCTGTTCTGGAAGAGAGCGCGGCAGAACTGGTCGTTTGCCGCACTCCCCGATGTGTGAAGGCTCGGAAAGCGAGGGGGCACGAGTTGTGGAGCCGAATGTGCTGCAGACCCGCTTTGCGGGCGAAGCGGGTCTGCCATGGGCTCCGGCCGGACGGTCACCCCATCGAGGCCGTTCCTGTTTGGCACAGTCCTTCCCAGGGTTGAGCCCCCTGATCTCGCCGGTGTTCCTGCCGGCCTGAACCCGGGCCGCCCTCCAGATCCCGGCACGGTTCAGGACATCGTCAGCGACTGCTTCCGGGGGCCAACTGCAGAGTCCGGGTTCAGGGTCATGCACTCCCTCCCTCTCATCCACGGCCGCCTCCGGCGACTGGCCTCGGCCGCCTGGAATGCCAGGCACGATCTGGCCATTCCAAGGACGCCCCTGACTTCCATCTCCGGCTGGCGACCCGCCGGCGGGAAGCGGGGGCGATAATCTGCTGCGTGGTGCCTCGGGTGTGAGCCTGACGACATCGACGGATCCGGTGGATTCGCCGACCGGGTCTCCACACCCTGTCGGCGGGCATCCGCTCAGCGCTCTTGCCGGCCCTCAAGAACACTTGAGGGGAGTCCTTTTGGCAGCACGGCTGGACACCCCGCAGAAGCTGGCCGCGCTCCTTCCCGCTGCCTTGCCGCAAGAGTCGCCTTCTGAATCGTCTTAGGTAGTGAAAAGCACAGCGAAAAAACCTCTTTCTTTACTTTTTCTCCTTGTGAACCTTCGGGTTGACAAGAGTGGCGGAGCGAAAGCTCCGCCACTGCCTGTTTGGCGATAGTTTCCTGTGTCATGTAGTTGCATGGTGTGTTGGTCCACCGGATGCAGGTTGTCGTCTGCATACACCGGGCCCGAATGTAGCCGAAAGGCAGATTGGCGATTTCTCCGCTCCGTCGAGTGCTGGCGGCCCCCCACCTTGGACTGGGCCCGACTGGGCCCGAACGGCAGACTCCCAGGCGTCGGTGCCGTTCCACACCGGCCGTCGGCAACACTGACGCCGCGGTATCTCCCTGTCCCCGACAACTGGTCCGACGAACGACAGCCACGATCGCGGACGTTCGGAACAGTGCTGTTGCGGGGACCGACCCGGCTTGGCGAATGAGGATTCTGGTCTCCGCCGGCGAAGCCTCCGGCGACACGTATGCGGCAGCCATGGTCACCGCGCTGAGACGCTTGCTGCCGGATGCCCGCTTTATGGGCTGCGGAGGCCCCCGCATGCGGAAGGCCGGCGTGGACGCTGTGGTCCACACTGAAGATATCGCCGTGGTCGGACTGTTCGAGGTCCTGCGCCACATTCCTCGCATCCACCGCCTCTTCCGGCGACTTGTCGCGACGGCCGAGGAGTTCAGGCCCGACCTGGCCATCTTGACCGACGCCCCCGATTTCCACCTCCGGCTGGCGACCCGGCTGCAGGAAATGGGGGTGCCGGTTGTCTACTATGTGGCCCCTCAGGTATGGGCTTGGCGACATCGACGCATCCATAGGCTCCGCCGGCTGGCGGATCAGCTGCTGGTCATCTTCCCGTTCGAGGAGGACTACTTCCGCCGACACGGTGTCGACGCACTGTTCGTCGGGCATCCGCTCAGCGATCTTGCGAGGCCCCGGCACACGCGGGAGGAGTTTTTCCGGCAGCACGGCCTGGACATCTCGCAGAAATTGGTCGCGCTCCTTCCCGGCAGCCGGAAGGGCGAGTCGGCCCGGCACCTCCCGGCCCTGCAGGATGCGGCCGAACGCCTGACGGCCACCGGGACGATGCAGTTCGTCCTGCCGGCCTCCGTCACGACCGGCAAGGCATATTTCGAAGCACTCTGGAGCGGCCCGCCCGTCTGCATCACGAACGGCGACGCACACGACTGTGTGGGCCACGCAGACGTGGCCCTGGTGGCGAGCGGCACGGCCACGGTCGAGACTGCGATCCTCGGAACACCGATGGTGACCTTCTACAAGCTGTCATGGCCGAGCTACCTGCTGGCACGCCTGCTGGTCCGCGCCCCCTACTACAGCATGGTCAACCTGCTGGCCGGCAAGGCGGTGGTCACCGAGTGCATCCAGCGCGAGTGCAACGGTGCGAAACTAGCGGATGAGGCGATTCGTCTCCTCAATTCAGAGAGTGACCGATGCACCATGATCAAGGATCTCGCCGGGGTGCGCACAGCGCTCCGCAAGGAAGCCCCAGCTTCGGAACGGGCTGCCCGGGCCGTTGCGAACCGTTTTCGCCCGCAGTGAGCCCTGGACTCCCGCTGGCCGTCGCGTTGCTGGCCGCCGCAACCGTCCTTCCCGGTCTGGCCCAGGAACTGGCAACTGCGCCGCTGATCAATGTCGAGCACTACACCATCGACGCCCGGGTCGACATGGAAGCGCGACTGCTGGAAGCCACCGCCGAGGTTCACTTCGTCGCTGTCGACCCGGCCCCCGTCGTGACGTTCGAATTGCACAACGATCTCAACGTCGACGCGGTCGAGACCGAAGACGGCACCAGCCTGTTCCATTCGCGCGGCTTCGGCAACTCCACTGTCGAGGTCAGCTTTCCCGGCCCCCTGGCCGCGGGCGAGCGACAGGTCGTCCGCTTCCGATACGGGGGCCGCCTAGTCGGCTACGAGAACTCGCCCGCCGAGGGGTACGCAGTGGCAGAGATCGAGCCCGACCGGGCCATCCTGCTGTACGCCGGCCGCTGGTTTCCGGTCAACGGCTACGGCGCGGACCGCTTTACCTCCAGGATCCAGGTAACGGTACCGGACGGCATCCGGGTTCTTGGCAGCGGCACCGGCCTGCGAACGGAGGCCCTCGAGGGCATCGAGCACACCTTCGAGTTCAGCTATCCGTCCTTCCCGGGTACGGTTGCGCTGGTCCGGGAAGAGCCGCTGCAGGCCGGGGATGGTGACGCCACGGTCTCGGTCTATATGCCCCGCGCCAGCGAGTCCCTGGCTCGGGAGTACGGCGAGACTGCGGCGGAGATGGTCGGGTACTATTCCGAACTCTATGGTGCCCCCTGGTCGAAATCGCTCGTGATCGTCGAGACGGGCGAGTTCGCCCCGAACGGCTACTGGGCTCCCGGCATGGTCCTGCTGAGCCCGTATGGCCGGCGGGAGGCCCTGAACCGCCAGTTGCTCGGGCGACTGGTGGCCAACCAGTGGTGGGGTACGCTGGTCGGACCCGGCAACCGAAACCACCTCTGGCTGGCGGACGGCCTCGCAGCCTACTCGGCCCTGATGGAGGTCGAGGAGGCGGAGGGCGAAGACGCTTTCATCGAGGCACTCGGCAACGCCCGCGTAAATGCCCTGACGTTCGACGAGGTTCCTCTCACCCAGTCCAGCCGGGTTACCGATTTCTCGCCCCAGATGGAAGCCCTGACCGCGGGGCGGGGCGCCATGGTAATGCACATGCTGCGCTGGGGAGTCGGCGACGAAGCCTTCTTCTCCACGTTGCGGGGACTGCTGGCGGACCATGCGTGGGAAACTCTGACGACGAATGAGTTTCGCGAAATCTTCGAGACCTCGACCGGCAAGGACCTCGACAGCTTCTTCCTGCAGTGGACGGAGACGACCGTCACACCCGAGTTCGAGCAGGAATTCACCATCTACCGGTTGGGCGGCAACGAGGGATTCCGCGTGATCGGGAGAATCAACCAGGACATGGACACCTTCAGCATGCCGGTCGAGCTGAAGGTCGAGACGGAAGGCGAGCCGGAATTCCACCTGGTCCAGGTGACCGGAACCGCCGCAGACTTCCAACTGGAGACGTTCGGCAAGCCGAAGCAAGTCGTGCTGGACCCGCACCACCGCATCCTCCGCCTGGACGACGCCACCCGCGTCCGGGTGGCGATCCGACGCGGCGAGCAGCTGATCGAGCTGGGCTACTACTCCGACGCGCTGATCGAGTACCAGCAGGCGCTGGACATCAACCGGTTCAGTTCCCTGGCCCACTACCGGCTGGGAGAGGCCATGTTCCTGATGAACAACTACCAGGGCGCGGCCAACGAGTTCCGTGAGGCGCTCAACGGCGACAGGGATCCCGAGTGGACCGAGGTCTGGTCCCACATCAATCTGGGCAAGATCTTCGACATCACCGGCCAACGCGACCGGGCGGTGAATGAGTACCAGTTGGCCGTGCGGACCCGCGACAACACCCAGAACGCCCAGAACGAGGCCAGCAAGCACCTGGCCAGCCCCTACCGCCGGCCCCGTCCGGAGGAGCGCACCTACTGACGCACCGGCAGGCGCTAGTACTTCGGAACGGTCCGGTCGACCTCGTCGCTCCAGCGCAGTATGCCGCCGGTGAGGTTCGTCACCCGGCTGAATCCCATCGCCTTGAGCAACCGCTGGGCCTTGCCGCTCCGCACACCGCTCTTGCAGTGCACCACGATCTCCGCGGTCGAGTCGAGTTCGTGAACGTGCTGGGGCAGCGTTCCCAGCGGGATGAGCGTGGAGCCCGGAATGCTGGCGATCTCGAACTCGTGCGGTTCCCGCACGTCGAGCACGAACACGGTCTCCCCCCGGTCGAGACGGGCCTTCAGCAGAGCCGGCGTCGTCTCGGGAAGGCGCTCCCTGGCGGCCTCCGCCTGAGCCTCCTGCGGAATCCCGCAGAACTGCTGGTAGTCGATCAGCTCGCGCACGGTCGGGCTGTCGCCACATACGGGGCACTCCGGATCGCGCCGGAGCTTGAGTTCGCGAAAGCGCATTGCCAGCGCGTCGTACAGCAGGAGTCGACCACTGAGCGGCTCGCCTGTGCCGAGAACGATCTTGACGGCCTCGGTCGCCTGGATGCTGCCGATGACGGCCGGCAGGATGCCCAGCACGCCGCCTTCTGCACAACTGGGAACCAGTCCGGGCGGCGGGGGCTCCGGATACAGGCAGCGGTAGCAGGGCCCCCCCTCGTGATGGAAGACCGTGGCCTGCCCCTCGAAGCGGAAAATCGAGCCGTAGGCGTTCGGCTTGCCCAGCAGCACACAGGCGTCGTTGACGAGATACCGTGTCGGGAAATTGTCCGTGCCGTCGACCACGACGTCGTAGTCGCCCAGAATCTCCATCGCATTGGCGCTCGTCAGCGCCGTCTCGTGCTTGTCGATCCGGAGACGGGGGTTGATGTCCTGCATCGTCTCGGCAGCCGAATCGATCTTGGGACGCCCGACATCCTTGGTCCCGTGGATAACCTGCCGCTGCAGGTTCGTCTCGTCGACAATATCGAAGTCCACGATGCCGATCCGGCCGATTCCGGCGGCAGCCAGGTACAGTCCCAGCGGAGCCCCCAGCCCGCCAGTGCCCACCATCAGGACACTCGCGCCCTTCAGCTTGCGCTGGCCCGCAAGGCCGACCTCCGGCAGGATCAGGTGGCGGCTGTAGCGCAGGATCTCCTGGTTCGACAGCTCCGGCAGCCCCGCCGGAGCCACCGCCGCACCGCCGGCGATCGAGGGCACGATGGTGATCGTGCTGTCCGGCCCCACCGGGGTTGCCTCGCGCTCGAGGTAGCGGATGTCCTCCTCGTCCACGTAAACGTTGACAAAGCTCCGCAGCGTACCGCGCTCGCTGAACAGGTTGTGCCTGATCTGGGGATGTGCCGCCACGAGCTGCTCAAGGGCCTCGCCAACGGTCGAGCCGGAAACCTCGACCGTGTCGAGCCCGCCGGCAAACTGCCGCAGCGGGGTGGGAATCAGTATGGAAGCCATGATCCTCCTGCCCTTCGATGCTAGCAATCACCCTATTCCCTGTCAACGAACTAGGGATGGGCCCGCCTGCCGCCCCGGCGAGCCCGGTGGCCTAGAATTGAATCCGGCCCGGTGGTGGCACGCCGCCGGGCGGCTCGCCCATTCCGCCCATGCAGCCCCGTTTCTTCCCCAACGCCGACGAACTCCGGGAATGGTTTCGCGAGCACCACGGCCGGCTCGACGAGCAGTGGATCGGGTACTTCCGGAAAGGAACCGGTGTCCCGAGTGTCGACTGGCCGGAGTCCGTCGACGTCGCCCTCTGTTTCGGCTGGATCGACGGCATCCGCAAGCGGCACGACGAGCGCACGTACAAGGTGCGCTTCACCCCGCGCCGTCCCTCCAGCCACTGGAGCTCCCGGAACATCGCACGGATGGAGGCCCTGATCGCCGAGGGGTTGGCCGAGGAGGCCGGCGTGGCTGTCTACCGGTCGAGGCATCGCAAGGTCCCGGAGAGCGACACTGCCGCAACCGAACTGCCCGAGGACAGCCTGGCGCGGATCCGGGAGGTTCCGGATGCATGGCGGTATTTCCAGGAGACCCGCCCGTCCTACCGACGGCAGGTCGCGAGGTGGGTCACGGGAGCTCGCCGGCCGGAGACCCGCCGCCGGCGTCTGGCAACGCTGATCGAATCGTGCGGGCAGGGAGTCGCGGTTCCGCCGCTCCGCTGGCTCGGAGACCCTCGACGCCGGTCCCGGTAGCATCGAACGGCGGCCGGATCAGGAACGGAGGATTCCGGCATCCTGATACATGCCGATGCCCGCGACGGCGGCAGCGCCCGCCCGGAAGCACGCACCGGCGCGGCCGCGGGTCACACCACCCAGGGCCGCAACCGGCATGGCCACGGCGGCGCACGCGGCCCGCAGGCCGTCCAGCCCCGGAATGCGGTCGAGACCGGGCTTGGACGCCGTCGGGTAGACCGGCCCGAAGACGGCCAGGTCGGCCCCCTCGCGCTCGGCCCGGACCACCTCGCCGATCGTGTGCGTCGACACCGCGAACAGGAACCCTGCCGGCACCACCCGACGCAGACTCGCCACGGAAGGCGAGTCGGCCGGCAAGTGGACACCGTGCGCCCCGGCGGCCAAGGCCACATCGAGCCGGGCGTTGACCAGCAGACGGGTGCCGAACGGGCGAACCCGGGCCCCGGCCGCCCTGGCGAGTTCCAGCAACCCGCGGACCGGCAGGTCCCTTTCGCGCACCTGAATCCAGTCCACGCCACGGCGGGCACTGGACTCGATGCAGTCCAGCAGCTCGCCCGGGCAGGTCCGTCGATCCGTGATGTAGTATTCTCTCATCGGGTCGCCCAGGCGGGAGGGCCACACGCTGACCGTCGAAATGTTGACAATGTTTGACTCAAGTTACGTCACGAGTATATACTAAGAATTCGGCCGGATGCCGTGTTCGCGCGGTGTTGCGGCCAGTGGAAAGGCCCGGGACCAGCGGGCGAGCCAGGGAAAGGGAACCGAGATGGGCAAGGTCATCGGAATTGATCTGGGAACCACCAATTCGGTGGTGGCCGTGATGCAGGCTGGCCAGCCGACCGTGATAGCGAACCAGGAAGGGGACCGCACGACACCGTCCGTGGTCGCATTCACGAAGGGTGGCGAGCGACTTGTCGGCCAAACCGCGAAGCGCCAGGCGGTCACGAACCCCGAGTCGACAATCTACTCCATCAAGCGCTTCATGGGGCGCCGGTCTTCGGAGGTCGCGGAGGAAACGAGGCACGTCCCCTACAAGATGGAGTCCTCGGGCGACCTCCTCAAGGTCGTGGCGGCGGACCGGCAGCACTCGCCCCAGGAGATCTCGGCGATGGTGCTGGGCAAGCTGAAGCAGGCGGCCGAGTCCTATCTCGGCGAGAAGGTCGCCCAGGCAGTGATCACGGTTCCCGCCTACTTCAATGACTCCCAGCGGCAGGCGACGAAGGATGCGGGCAAGATCGCCGGGCTCGAGGTGCTGCGCATCATCAACGAGCCAACCGCGGCGGCCCTCGCCTATGGCCTGGACAAGAAGGACAACGAGATCATCGCCGTGTACGACTTCGGCGGAGGTACGTTCGACATCTCGATTCTCGAAGTGGGGGACGGAGTCGTCGAGGTCAAGGCCACCAACGGCGACACCCACCTGGGGGGCGACAACCTGGACAGCCGCATCATCGAATGGATCGTCGAGGAGTTCCGCAAGGAGCAGGGGATCGACCTGTCCCTGGACCCCATGGCCCTGCAGCGTCTGCGCGAGGCGGGCGAGAAAGCCAAGATGGACCTCTCCACGCTGATGGAGACCGAAATCAACCTGCCGTTCATCACGGCGGACAGCAGCGGTCCGAAGCATCTTCAGCTCAAGCTGACCCGGGCCCACTTCGAGCAGATGGTCGAGCCGCTGATCCGCCGGACGCTGGAGCCGTGCAAGAAGGCGCTGCTCGACGCCGGACTGGACCCGAGCAAGATCAACGAGGTCGTGCTGGTGGGCGGGTCGACACGGATCCCGCGTGTGCAGAAGCTCGTCCAGGAACTCTTCGGCAGGGAGCCTCACAAGGGGGTCAATGCGGATGAGGTCGTCGCCATCGGGGCGGCGATTCAGGGCGGCGTGCTGGGCGGCGACGTCAAGGACGTGCTCCTGCTGGACGTTACCCCGCTGTCGCTGGGACTCGAAACGCTCGGCGGCGTCTTCACCAAGCTGATTGACCGCAACACCACGATCCCGACGCGCAAGTCGGAGACGTTCTCGACCGCTTCCGACAACCAGACCTCGGTCGAGGTCAAGGTCTTCCAGGGCGAGCGGTCCATGACTGGCGACAACCGGCTGCTGGGCGTGTTCCAGCTCGTGGGCATTCCCCCGGCCCCTCGGGGGGTGCCGCAGGTCGACGTCACGTTCGACATCGACGCCAACGGCATCCTGAACGTGTCCGCCAAGGACAAGACAACCGGCAAGCAGCAGCAGATCACGATCACAAGCTCGTCGGGCCTGTCCCAGGAAGAGATCGACAAGATGGCGCGGGATGCCGAGGAGCACGCCGCCGAGGACACCGAGCGACGCAACCAGGTCAATGCCCGCAACCATGCCGACACCGTGATTTACTCGACGGAGAAGTCTCTGAAGGAGAATCGCAGCAAACTCGATTCGGCCGACGCCGAGAAGATCGAGCAGGCTATCGGGAAGGCGCGTGAAACCGTCAAGTCCGGCTCCAAGGAGGAGATCGATCGGGCGCTGGAGGAACTCACCGAGGCGAGCCTGAAGCTGGCCGAGGCCATGTACGCGCAGCCGCCCGAGGGCGGAGCGGAATCGCCGGGGACCGGCGGCAACCAGGCCGGCGACTCGGGCGACGATGTCGTTGACGCCGAGTTTGTCGACGCCGACGAGAAACCCAAGACCTAGACGGAGGCACCCGGGGGTGGGGCTGGCAGTGGCACCCCCGGCCGGCACACATGGCGTTCGGACAACGCATAAAGGACTACTACTCGACGCTGGGGATTCGGAAGGACGCCAAGCCCGAAGCCGTTCGCAAGGCCTACCGCCATCTCGCGCGCAAGCTGCACCCCGACGTCAATCCCGGCGACGCCGCCGCCGAGGACCGGTTCAAGGAAGTCCAGGAGGCGTATGGTGTCCTGAACGACGAGAAGAAGCGGCTCTTTTACGACCAGCACGGTTTCTATACGGACCAGGCCTACTCGGCCGGGGAGCGGGCCAGACAGCATTCCGCGGGCGGATTCGGCTTCGACGGCTTCGACTTCAACGAGACCGTCGGCAAGGGATCTCCCGACATCGGCTCGATGTTCGATTCCATCTTCGGCGACCAGCGCCGCAAGGCGCCTTCCACCGAGAAGGCTCCGGGCGAGGATATCGACTACACGCTCGAGGTCGGGTTCGACGACGCAATCCGTGGAACCACGGTGCATCTGAGCATCCAGCGATACCACCCCTGCAAGTCATGCAGTGCGACCGGCTCGTCGGCGGCCGCTCCGCCCCACCAGTGCAGCCGCTGCGGCGGACGCGGCATGTCGCAAGCCGCCATGGGCAACATGCGTTTCAAGGTGCCCTGCCCGGCCTGCCAGGGAGAAGGCCTCGTCCGCACTCCCTGTCCGTCGTGTAACGGGGAGGGCCGCGTCATGGAGACCAGCACCGTGGATTCGAGGATGCCCGCAGGGACGCGCGAGAACTCGCGGTTGCGGATTCCCGGCAAGGGAAACGCCGGTGTCCGGGGAGGCAAGCCGGGCGATCTCTACATTGTGACGCGGGTCGGCAAGCACCCGTTCTTTGATCGAAAGGGGGACCATATCTACATCCAGGTCCCGGTAACGCCTGCCGAGGCGGTGCTGGGCGCGAAAATCGAGGTCCCGACGATCGACGGCACGGCCTTCCTTCGCGTTCCGCCTGCGACCAGTTCGGGCAAGACGTTTCGCGTGCGCGGTCGCGGGGTGAAGAATCCACACAGCGACCAGCGTGGCGACCAGTTCGTTAGAATCACCATAGTTGTCCCGGAGATCCCGGACGAGGCGACCAAGGCCCTGATGCGCGAGTACTCGGAACAGAATCCCGAGAATCCGCGCAAGGCGATTCTGGAAGCGGCCTGACCATGGCGAAACGCGAAGCCAAGGGCCTGTACACCATCTCGGTGGTGGCCGACCGCTTCGGAGTCCATCCCCAGACGCTGCGCCTGTACGAGCGCGAAGGCCTGCTGCAGCCCTCGCGCACCGAAGGCAACACCAGACTCTACACGGAAGCGGACCTGGAACGGCTGGATGTGATCCTGTCCCTTACCAGGGACCTGGGGGTCAATCTCGCGGGAGTCGAGATCATCCTCAACATGCGCAGCAAGATGGACGCCATGCAGCGCCAGATGCGTGAGTTCGTCAACTACGTCAATGACTCGATGGGATGGTCTGACGGGGACGAGGAGGACCCTCTCTCCAATGCCCTGATACCGGTCCGGCACCGTGTGGGGCGGCAGCGTCGCGACCCGGCCACCGAGGCCAACGACGAACCCCGGATCCTCGACAGCTGACGGCTCCGTTCGTGCCGCCTTGGGCTACAGGAGCCCGACGGCGTTCAGAAACACCAGGATGATGCAGACCGGCACAGGGTACTTCAGTGTCCAGAGCCAGCCCCTGTAGAATCGGGCAAAGCTGCTGCCGGCCTCGAACTCGCCTCGCCGCAGCGCGGCGTCCATTCTCCAGGCCACGAGAAGCGCCACGCCCAACCCACCCAGCGGGAGGGCCCAGTTGCTGACGAGATAGTCGGCCATGCGGAACCACCCCGGGCTCACGGTCGCGGGAATCCCGATTGCCCCCACGGCCAGCCCCCCGATCAGGCACCCTCGCCCACGGCCCGTGCCGAAGTTCTCCTGCAGGTAGGCAACAGTCACCTCGAACATCGATATGGCGCTGGTCAACGCCGCGAACACGAGCATGAGGAAGAAGAGCACCGACAGCGCCATTCCGCCGGGGATCTGGGCAAGGGCCGTCGGCAGCGTCACGAACAGCAGGGTGGGTCCGGTGCCGGGTTCCAGACCGAAGGTGAACACGACCGGGAAGAGCATCAGGGCGGAAAGAATCGCGACCAGAGTGTCCGCCCCGGCGGTAAACAGGGCCGCCGACGCCAGATCGTCCTTGCGGCTCAGGTAGCTGCCGTAGGTGATCATCGAGCCCATGCCCAGGCTGAGCGTGAAGAATCCCTGGCCGACCGCTTCCAGCAGACTCGCCGGCTTGAGGCTTTCGAATCGCATGCCGAACAGGAAGTCGAATCCCTGCTCCCATCCGTCGAGCGACATGGAGTTGACGCAGAGAACGAGCAGCAAGGCGAAAAGCGCAGGCATCATGATCTTGGAGCAGCGCTCGATGCCCTTGGTAACACCGCCCGAAACCACGGCGACCGTCAGGAACAGGAACGCCAGCTGCCACCCCACGGACAGGCCGGTATCGCCCGTGAGGTCGCTGAACAGGCTGGCGACGGTTTCGGCGGAACTCCCCGCAATCCTGTCGGTCACGGCCAGATAGGTATAGTGCATGGTCCAGGCCGCAACGGTCGAGTAGTACGACAGCAGCACAAAACCCGTCACCACGCCGAGGAGCCCGAAGCCGACCCACGGTTCTCCTTTCGGGCCCAGCGAGCCGAACGCGTTCACGGGCGAGGACCGGCTGGCCCTGCCGAGCATGAGCTCGCCGATCATGACCGGAACGCCCACCAGCAGGATGCAGAACAAGTAGGCGAGCACGAACGCGCCTCCACCGTTCTCACCGGTAACGTATGGAAACCGCCAGATATTGCCCAGTCCAACGGCTGAGCCGGCGGCGGCCAGAATGAAACCGGCCCGGGAGTTCCACTGGGCCCTGGCCCCCTGTTGCATTGCGGTCATGGTCTCTCGTCTCGGTCGCGCATCCTGCGCGACGGCCGGCCCGTTACGACTCGTCGATCCCCGTCTCGCCTTCCGACTTGGCGATGATCGCCGCACCACACGAGTCGCTGAAGATGTTCACGACGGTACGGTACATGTCGAGCGGACGGTCGACCGCGAGCATGGCGCCGACGATCAGTTCGACCTGGGGGCCGGTCATGTTGACGGCTTCCAGGACGATGAAGATCACCACGAGTCCGGCGGACGGCACCGCGGCAGCACCGATCGACGCCAGCAGGGCGGTGAACACCACCAGGATCTGCTGCTCCAGCCCGAGCGGTACATTCATTACCTGAGCGATGAACAAGACACCGGCGCACTCGTAGAGCGCCGTGCCGTCCATGTTGATCGTGGCCCCCATGGGCAGGACGAAAGACGTCACGCGGTTCGACACACCGACCTTGTTCTCGACCGCATTGATCGTGACGGGCAGGGTCGCTCCGGACGAACTCGTGGAAAACGCCATCGCGATCGGCTCGATCATGTTGCGGAAATGGCGGATCGGGTTGATCCCGCCCAGGAACCGCAAAACGAGGGGCAGCGTGACCAGCAGATGCACGGTCAGGCCGCAGACCAGCATCAGGGCGTACAGTCCCAGGGTCCTGAAGGCACCGAGACCGGTGGTTCCCATCAGCTTCGTGATCAGGGCGAACACACCGATGGGGGCAACGAAGTGGATGATCCCGCCCGTAAGCCGCATCATGGCCTCGAAACCCGCCTGGAACAAGGACTGCAGTGTCTCGCTGTGCGGCGGTTTCAGCGTGGTGATCGCAATCCCCAGCACGATGGCGAAGAAGATGATGGCGAGCATGTCCGATGCAGCTGCCGCCGCGACGAAGTTTTCCGGCACGATGTCGAGGATGATCTCGATCGGAGACTGAGCGGTCTGGAGCTCGGGCATCTGCTCGGTCTCCAACGCGACCAGATCCGCGCCGTCGCCGGGCCGGATCCAGTTCACCATGACCAGCCCCACGATGCTCGCAAGAAGACTGGTCAGCATGTAGTAGCCGAGGGTCTTGCCGAACAACCGTCCGAGTCCGGCCCCGGAACCCACCGAGGCGACACCGGTCACGATCGAGGTCAGGACGAGCGGAACGATGATCATCTTGAGCAGCTTGATGAAGAGGGTTCCGATCCAGCCGACGGCATCGGCCGCCGGCTCGCCCCCCAGCACGCCGACCAGAACCCCGAGCAGCATGGCGATCCCAATGCGCCAGTGCAGTTGCTGGTGCCACTTGGTCCCTGGTTTCGATGCACTCACCTGCGAAAGTCCCCTCGTTCTGGAACCGCCCGCTCCGCGCCGCTCCGCACGAACCGTCGAATCAGTCCATGGTTGCACATCTGGTGCGAACGGTCGGCGGCCAGTGGATGGACACCGTGAGCCCAGCTTCGGAACTGGCTCTGCAGGCACCGCCCACCCAGGCCGTAGACACCGCGAATCTGGTTGCAACGATTGATCTTCGACGCGAATCGCGACTGTAGCCTATAATTGCTGAGTGAACTAGCTTGGAGTTGATGGTATGGAAGCCCTCTAGCGAATCAATGTAGGTTCCGGCGAGGGCACAGGTGTGCCGGCCTGGCTGAAAGCGGGAGCAGGAACCTATGGCCGGGGCAATGATCCGTCGAGTGCCGCCAGGCGCGATCGGGTGTGTGGGAAAAGCCGTCAACCAGCGACGATACAGCCTTGGCAAACCGATAGAAAGGAAGATGTTATGGCCCAAGATTCTGCCAACTACGATAGCAACCGAGCGAGACAGAGCTCCCGCTTCCGGGAGATCCTGCGACTCTCCGCCACGGTGGACAAGGTGGACGTTGCGCGCGAGATCCTGCTCGAATGGCTGGAGAGCCAAGCCGAAACGGATCTGCCCGAAGCGGCCTGGAAAGGCCGCGAATTCCATCACGAGGCGGGGAACCGCTCGTTTACGGCCATGCGTGCCGAGGCGGAGGCACAGGACACGTGGGCACTGCGCTGCACGGAGCCCGATGCGGAGGGGGCGGATCGGGAATGGACAACGGAAGTGGCGATTCGCGTCCGGCCGGGCGGGAGCCCCCAGTTCAGCGTCCGATCCCTCGTGAAGTCCGACGAGCTGAAGCTGCGGATCCAGCCGACGGTGCCCCGGTTCATGGAGCACATCGCGGGCGAGTGTGGCATGCAGCAGTGCGGAAAGAAGGCGGAGAAATCGCCGTGGATTGTCGCATCCGAATACGATGCGGGTGATCTGGCGGAGTTCCTGGCCGACCCCAAGCGGCAGATTCCCGCCTTCGTGCTGACAGTGCCTGAGGAATCCGATGATCCCAACGAGCCCCTGCTCGATCCGGTACCGCTCCAAGCCGACACGCTGGGCATCGCCAAGGTGATCGTGCTCCCGGCAGACTTCACGTGGGCGCTCACGAATCGATTCGGCAAGCGACTGTCGGTCTACCGTGGCGCGATGCGCGTGTACCTGCCCGGATTCTCCGAACATGCTGATCCCGAGGGCGGACACGATCTCTTCATGCCCCACCGGATGGACACGCCGGAGAATGCTGCCAAGCTGGGATCCCTGCTGCGGTGGATGGCTGCCCGCGAGAGTCTGCGTCGGCTGCGCCTGGATCACGACGTGATTCCCTTCGCGTCGGTCCTGATCCCCGCGATGGATATCGAGACGGCCCGTCTGGCCGAGAGCAAAGCGAAAGAGTCCGAGCGGCTCGCGGCCACCGAGAAACACCTGAGCATCCTGCGACAGGAACTGCAGCGGTCGCTGCTGGTCCAGCAGTGGCTCGGCGAGCAGAACAGGATTCTCGAGAGCCGGATGCGGGAAGCGGAGTCCAAGGTGAGGGGATCGCATGGCCGGCGGGGACCAAGCGACCGAGCCCCACGCGACCGGCCGCGGCCGCGTTACCAGCAGCAGGCGTATGGACGCCAGCCCGACCCTTACGACCGTGATCGTGATGCCGACTCCTTCCGCTCCGAACCCTCGCGCTATCCGCGGGACGAGGGGGGTTATCGCCATCCGCGGGACGAGGGCGGGTACCGCCCTCGTGGCGGCCCCTCTCCCCACCGTGGCGGTGGACGATCAGGCGGCGGACGGCAGGGCGGCGGCTGGGACCGACGCGGGCACTAGGCCGTAGCGACGGTCGCAAGGAAGCACGCCATGCCGGACGAGCTTCGAGGCAGGACGGCGCTGGTTACAGGGGGGGCCCGGGGAATCGGGCGGGCGATCTGCCTGGAACTCGCAAGCCGCGGAGCCAGCGTGGCCGTCAATTTCATTCACCGCGCCGAGGCGGCCGAGGCGGTCGCGGCGGCGGCTCGCAGGAACGGTGTCAGGGCTGTCACGGTCCGCGCCGACGTCTCGAACCGGGCGGAGGTAACAGCCATGGTGCAGGAGGTCAGCAGGGAACTGGATGCACCGGACATCCTGGTCAACAACGCCGGCCTGCTCTACACCGGAACCCTGCTGAACTATCGCGAGGATGAGTTCGACCTCATGTGGCGCACGAACGTCAAGGGCGTGATGTACTGCTCCGAAGCGGTTGCGCCGGCCATGATCGCCCGCGGATGGGGTCGCATCGTGAACCTCGCCTCCAACGCCGCTATCGGCACAGCCATGCCCGGCACGACCCCGTACGCGGTGACGAAGGGCGCGGTCCTCACGCTGACCAAGCGGATGGCCTACGAGCTCTCGCCCAGCGGCGTCACCGTCAACGCGGTGCTGCCTGGCTTTACCGAGACGGAAATGGTCCTGGCCGGGAAGACACCTGAAGAGGTGGAACGCATGCTCGCCGACGTTGCGGCACGCTCGCTCGTCGGGCGGACCGGGAAACCGGACGATATCGCCAGCGTCACGGGGTTCCTGTGCTCGCCATCCAGCGGCTTCATGACCGGACAGTATCTGTTGGCGGACGGCGGGCGACAGGACTACATCACGCGAGTCTGACCGGGGCGTCGCGCTTCAGCCGCTTACGTGCGCTCCACGCGGTAGGGATAGCGGTCCTGGGCCTGTCGGAGGTAGTCCAGCACCTCCCCATCGAGTTCGCCCATCAACCCAGCCCGTGCGGGGTCGTCGGCCAAGTTGCTCTGCTGGTAGGGATCTTCCTGGTTGTCGTATAGACACCAGCGCCCGATCTCTCCGCAGGCATAGGTGTAGCGAGACGTCCGGATGCCGCGGAACAGTGGAGCCTCGTGATTGATCCCGCCGCTGGAATGGGACTTGCTGATGTGCATCAGAAACTGGTGTTCCGGACCGTCCACGCTCTCACCGCGCACTGCTGCGGAAAGATCCCGCCCGACGCAGCCGGCAGGCACCGGAATCCCGGCCAGGCCGCATACGGTCGGAAACAGGTCGATGGTTCCCAGCAGCGCGTCCGAGCGGACGCCGGCCGGCACACCGGGTGCACGCACGACGAACGGAACCCGGCAGGACTCGTCGTGGGGCAGCCGCTTACCCATTCGATTCTGGGCACCCAGCATCTCTCCGTGGTCCGACGTGTAGACGACGACCGTCGTCTCGGCCAGACCGTTTCGGGCAAGACACTCCGTCAACCTTCCAATCTCGCGGTCGACTCCCTCGATGTGGGCGTAGTAGCCGGCCAGATCCGGCCGGACGTCGCGACTGCGGCCTCCCCCGGCCCGAGTGACCCGCCGGACGGTGTTCGGCCGGAGCCGAAGGTCACCGGCAGGGTAATTCCGAACGAGTTCCTCCGGAGCATCGTCAAACGGAGGGTGTGGCGGGTTCAGCGACAGAACCAGCATCCACGGCCGTTCCCTGTTGCGCTCAATGAAGCTGATCGCATCGTCCGTCATGAGCGTCGCGTTGTACCCCGCCGGGACCACCTGGCGACCAGTCGCCGGCTCGTAGGTATGCGAGCGATCAAAGTGGGGGTTGGTGTTGTACCAGGCGCGCCATTCGTTGAAGCCGTGCCGAGCCTCGCCTTCGGGCTTGAGCGCATGCCCTTCGGCCCCGCGCGCGTCGAGGTGCCACTTGCCCACGTAACCGGTCTGGTAGCCGGCGCTGCGAAAGGCTTCCCCGAGGCTGTGCTCGCTGTTGCGCAGCGGATAGGCGTTGTCGACGATGCCGGTCTGACAGGGCCACCGTCCGGTCAGCAGGATGCCCCGATAGGGGGAACAGACGGGGTAGTTGGAGACGCAGTGCGAAAAAGCGGCCCCCTGCGAGGCGAGCGCCGCAAGTGCCGGCGCCGCAACATCGTTGTAGGGCTCGCCTGGCATCGAGCAGGCCCGATGCTGATCGCTGAACACGAACAGCACGTTGGGCGAGGCGGACCGCTGCCCGCTCGCCGCCGATGCGCCCGCGGCGGCCAAGCCGCCCAGTATCTCTCGCCGGGAGGGTCTCTGCGGTATCATGACGCGGGTATTCTAGCACCGGTTCCCTCCGCAGGGAACCGATGCGGAGCGGGCAGGACGTCCATGCCATCCAGGGAAAGCGAAGCGCTCGTTCTCCGCACCTATCCCTACCGCGAAGCCGATCTCGTGGTCAGCTTCTTCACGCGGGATCAGGGCAAGCTGCGTGGCATAGCCGGCGGGGTTCGTCGTCCCAAGAACAAGTTTGGCGGGGCACTGGAACGGCTGGCACACGCCCGTCTGTTCTACACGCAAAGGGAGAACGTGGATCTCGTCAGACTGCAGCGGGCTGAACTGGTCGGACCCGCGAACCTCTGGAAGGCTGGTTACTCCGCGAGCGTCATCCTGGACGTCATTGCCGAGGCCGCCGACCAGACCCTGCCCGAACAGGACCCGCAGGACGCCTATTTCCGGCTGCTGACCCTGGTGGTTGAGGAGTTCGAACGCGGCATAGCCAAAGGCGAATCCACCGATGCAGTGCCCGGGTGGGCTCACCGAACGCTCGTCTACTTCCTGCTCTGGTCGGCTCGCCTCGGGGGCTGGCTGCCCCCGCTGGACCGCTGCATGGAGTCCGACGAACCGTTCGCCGAAGGGGAGCGGTGCTACTTCAGCCCGCACAAGGAGGGACTGGTCCGGGCCGAGTTTTGCGACCGGGACTCCTGGCCGCTCTCTCCGCAGGCGCGAGCCTTGGCCCGCTGGATGCTGAAGAACCGCCCCGGCCTCCTGGACGAGGCGGAATGGCCGGCATCGGAGGCATCCGCACTCCAGCGGTTCCTGCTCCAGCGCACACAGACCCAACTCGAGAGCCCGCTCCGCGGCCTGAAGGCGCTCAAGGCCCTCTGGACACCCCCCGGGCAGTGATCACCCGGAGAGGCATCCGGCACTCACTCGGAGACTGGACGGGCAGGAGGCCGGTCGGATGGGCGCGGGACCGTAATCCGCAAGCTCAAGCTCTCCCCCTCGCGCACCAGATTGAGGTCGGCGTGGCCGCCCGCGCCCAACGCAAGAACCGTCTCCCGGATGTCCGCAGTACCACCGACGACCCTGCCGTCGAGGCCGACGATGACGTCGCCAGCCCGAATCCCGGCCTCATGGGCCGGAGAGCCCTCCAGGACACTGCGAACCAGCGCACCGCACTCCACATCGAGAAACTCCGCCAGCTGTCCGTCCACATCGACGACCTCGAAGCCGACTCGCCGGTCAGCGATGCGTCGCATGGGGGTCCCGAATTCGGCACCGGATCCCGGCTGCTCGCTGCGAAGCCTCTGGTGGACCGAATCCAGGTGCTGGCGGAGGGAGTCGAGATGCTGCCGGAGGGACTCCATGTCTCGGTCGTCGAGGGCGAATCGTTCCCGGACTGCCCGGATCGACTCCCGCACGGACGCCGCCGGATCGCGACGTCCGATCTCCACCTCCACTTCCATGCGGTCCTGACCCCGCACTACGCCCAGCTCCACGTTTCCGCCGGCCGGAGTCTCGCGCACGAGCCGCGCGAAATGCTCGATGCCGTTCACCCGCTCGTCCCTGTACGTCAGCACGATGTCTCCCCGCTCCAGGCCCGCTCGCCGGGCCGGGCTGTCCCGGTCCACGCTGCTGATCTCGACTCCGTGCGGATCCACCAGTCCGATCACCCGGGCGCGGTCCGGACTCACTTCCATGATGCCGACGCCCAGGTAGCTCGCCGGAGCGAACAGGACAGGAGAACCGGGGGCCTGCGCACCCGTCGGGATCGGACTGGCAAGCGTCAGTC
Organism: Bryobacterales bacterium; assembly: GCA_965205085.1. Lineage (GTDB taxonomy): Bacteria > Acidobacteriota > Terriglobia > Bryobacterales > UBA6623 > VXMF01. The sequence continues at coordinate 2,498,731 of OZ242039.1, forward strand.
CGATCAGGGCGAGACTCAGTGTGATCTGGCGCATCATGTTGAATGCCTCCACAGGGTGAACAGCTCTCATGGCAGTTTTCGAATCTCGATCTGGCCAATCCCGGTGCTGGAGCGCAGCACTGCGCCGCCTCCGTTGATCGATCCGTTCGCCTCGGCACCGCCGAGCACTCCCAAGGGACGGCGAATTCGAATGGAAGGAAAGTCGCTGACGATGCCCTGACGGCCCTGGGCCAGGCGCACGGTGGCCTCGACAGTCAGAGCGAGTGATTCGGGCAGGCCAACGAACACCGAACCGACCGCGGTCGAGAGGACAGAATCGCGCAGGGGGGGCCCCTCTCGCAACTCAACGGCGATGTTCCCCGCGCCGCTGGTCAGATTCAGCGCCCCGGACGCCCGGGAAATCCGGATGTCGCCGGCCCCGGCGTGAGCCTCCAAGCCGTTGAGTGCCTCGGCCACCTGGATGGACCCGCTCCCCGTGGCGAGGCGGGCCGTATCGGAAACCCGCCCGACCCGGATGCTCCCGGCGCGCGTCTCGGCGTCCAGCTCGCCTTCCATGATCTCCACTCGCACGCTTCCGACCTTCGTCCGGAGTCGAGCGGAACCGGAGGCGCGCCCGATCTCGATCCACCCGGCCGCGGCCTGGCAGTCGACTGGTCCCCCGACCGCCCCCAGGCGGATACTGCCCGCCGCGGTGACCGTGACCGCTGCGCCGACGGCATCGATCTCGACAGAACCGTTGTCCGCGGCGGCCCGGACGGAACCCGCGATGTCGCGGACCCGGATCACGCCGCGGCTGGATCGCAGGTCAATCTCGTCGATCTGCTCGGGCACCTCGATCTCGACGGTCGCGGCGACCCTGCACCCCGCACAATCGGGCTCGCGCAGCGAAACCTCCACACTTCCGTCACCCGCCTCCCGCAACTCGATGCCCGAATCGCCCAGCGCAGCCTCCACCCACTCAACATCCCTGCCGGGAGCCCGGGCCCGGAGCCGTGCAGCGTATCGAATACCGTCTCTGGGCCTTCCGTAGACCGTGATGTCTCCCGGAATACGGACTGCGAGCCGACGCGCGGAGGGCAGTTCGCCCCGCTGGTCCCGACCCCAACCGCGCTGGTCTTGGGAGGGCACCTGGGCCGTCAGGGTCCCGGGAAGCGAGAGACAGGTCACGATTGCAACGGCAGCTGCAAGCCACCTTCGCCATGCTCCAGACTCATACGCCGGTCGCATCGCCTAGTACCGCTCCATCGAAGCTCCGAGCGACTCGAGTATCCGCTCGGTTTCCTGGAGCACGTATGCGTTCGATTCCCGCTCGACGAGTTCCTGCAGGGAGCCGGCGATGTCCCGACCGGCATGGTCGCGCAGGATTTCGACGGCGTGCGCCCGCATCCCGGGACTGGAATCCATCTGCAGCGTCTCCATCAATGCCGCTCGCACGTCGGGACGGCTCGCCTGATCCCGGACTGCCTCCAGCGCCTTCAGCCGCACGCCCACGTCATCGTCCTCGATCATGGTGCGCAGGAGCGTCTCGCGTATATCCCGCTCGGAGGCAAAGCGCCCCAACGCATCGAGCGATGTCAGCTTGGCTCCCGTGTGGGCCCCCTGCACCGTCGCGAGCAGCATCCCGCGGATAACCGGATCGGATGAGTCTCCGCTGACGACCTGTCGCTGTTCAACAACGATCTGTACCTGCCCGCTGACGGGATCAAGGCGAACTGCCTCGACCCCTGTCAGCGCGGGGTCGGCTGCGAAGGAAACGAGTTGTCCGGAACGCATTGGCACCGGCTGCTCCGCGGTCAGGACGGGGGCCTCTTCCAGTCTGCGGCCGGCCACGAAGCCGATCATCAGCAGGAGGGCAGCCGCGACAGGCTGCCACGCAAGCGGGCGTCGGGCCACGGTACGGGCGAGATTGCGAATGCGGGCGATGACGCCGGGAACCGTTGTGGGCGCAGGCATCGACGACGGCTCCTGGGCGATGACATGCTCCAGGCGAGCCCGACAGCGGGCCAGGAGGGGGTCCAGGTCCATCTCCGGCTCCGGGCCGCCGAGCGAGCCGAGAAACTCCGCCTCGTCGTGAAACAAGGCTCGGAACGCAGGATCCTCATCGCGGCTTCGCTCGATCTCGATCCGCTCCTCCAAGGGGAGCTCTCCATACAGGTAGAGCCGAATCCTCTGGCGCAGGAGCTCGCTCTCGATCCGGGGGCTGCCGTCAGTCCCGGACATCGACCAACTCCTTGCGCAGCTTCCTGGTCGCCCGGAACAGGCACTGCTTGACCGACTCCTCGCTCATCGAGTTGGCCTCACTGATCTCGCGCAAGCGCATGCCTCCATAGTGGCGGAGGGTGAAGACGATTCGCTCCCGCTCGGACAGCCTCTCCATAGCCTGATCCACGCGTTTCCGCTTCTCCGAACTGCTGGCCATGCGGTCCGGCGAACTGCGGGGGTTCGTGTCGGTTGCAAGGTCCAGGGGCGAGCGGCCAGGTACATCGGACGTTTCCAATGCGGTGAACTCGGGACGGGACTTGCGCCGACGCAGCTGGTCGAGGCAGGCGTTCGTCGCGATTCGGTAGATCCAGGTGTGCAGACGGCACTGAAACCGGAAGGTCCCAAGCTTGCGATAGACCTTGAGAAACGCCTCCTGGTATGCGTCTTGCGCCTCGTCCGCCGAGCGCAGGATGCGCAGGGCGATCCGCAGCACGCTGCGGTCGTAGAGCCGCACGAGTTCCGCGAAAGCAGCCTCGTCGCCGCGCTGGGCCGCTTCCACCAGCCTCCGCTCGGTTTCGTCAGGCGAAGCTGCTTCGAGGGTTACCGGGATGGGTTGCGTATTGGCAAGGTCCATGTCTCGTCGCGGGGGGCTCTCTTCCTTCTTTGACGCACAGGCCAGGGGAAAGTGACGCATATCCGTACCCCCGTCAGCAGATCCAACCGCCCCCCAAGACGATGTCACCGTCGTAGCAGACCGCGGCCTGCCCCGGAGTTACCGCGCGCTGGGGCCGGTCGAACCGGACCAGTGCACAGTCCGGCGATCCGTCGACCGGCCGAACCTCGGCCCAGGCGGGAGCCGCGCGGTAGCGTATCTTGACCCGAGCCCGAACGGGGCCCACCAGAGACGGGAACCGGATCCAGTTCGCGTCACGAATCTGGAACTCGCTCCGAAGGAGCGCATCTTCAGACCCGACCACGACCTGCCGGGTGGCGGGCCGGATCTCGGTGACGTAGACCGGTCTGCCGACAGCCACCCCAAGGCCTTTGCGCTGGCCAACGGTATAGCGGTGGATACCGGCGTGCGTGCCGAGCACCTCACCGTCCTCGCTGATCACGTGCCCGGGGCGAACCTCGTCCCCGGTCCCGGCCTGCCTGTGGTAGGCGTCCACGAAGGCCGCATAGTCGCCGTTCGGCACGAAACAGATTTCCCGGCTCTCCGGTTTCCCGGCGACCTCCAGGCCAAACTCGGCAGCAAGCCGGCGCACCTCCGCCTTCCGCATGCCTCCGAGCGGGAACCGGCTCCGGGCGAGCTGTTCCTGGGTCAATCCGAAGAGAAAGTACGACTGGTCGCGGGACTCATCCCTTGCTCGCAGCAGGAGGTGTCGGCCGCTGTCGGGATCGTGCAGCGTCCTCGCATAGTGACCGGTAGCGATGACCTCGGCCCCGACCTTGCGGGCCGTCTCGATGAACCGGTCGAACTTGAGAAAGTTGTTGCAGAGGGTACAGGGAATGGGAGTCTGCCCGGCGAGGTAGCCCGCCACGAAAGGCTTGACGACATGCTCCTCGAAATCCTCCTCGTAGTTCACCACATAGTAGGGGATTCCCAGCCGCTGCGCGGCCCAACGAGCATCGTAGACGTCGTCGAGGGAGCAGCACCGGCCGGACGAGCCGCCCTCCGGAATGAGATCCGGCATCCGACGCTGGTTCCATAGCTGCATCGTCATGCCGACCACCGGAAGGGACTGCCGACACAGCAATCCTGCAACGACGGAGGAATCCACCCCGCCGCTCATGGCCACTGCCACGAGGGAGCCGGTCACTGACTTCAGCGTAACCCGTGATCGCGGCCACCGGGCGGCCTACTGCCAGCCAACCCTCCGGCCGGCGTTCTGCTCCTCGAGATAGGGAACGAGCGGCTGGAAATAGTCCAGCATCGCCTTGGTCGAAATGGGGCTGCCTGTCTTCTCCCGGATGACCTCCCGCCAGTCGCGGGTCGCCCCGAGGCTGAGCAGCTCCCAGAGGAAGTCACCAACCTCCTTGTTGCCGTAGTAGTTGCAGTCGTGCGGATCCTGTTGAAGGATGTTCTCCGCGATGTAGGTATGCAACTGGTACTTGATGACGAACGCCATGGCGTAGTCGTAGTACTGGGCCGGATCATCCGTGATGTGGGTCTTGGTGCAGGCGTCGCAGAATTCCTCGCCCCGAGGGGTGGGGGGCTCAATGCCCTGGAAGCGGGCAGCGTGCTGCCACCAGCGACGGTTGAATTCGTCGATGGGCAGCCGCTCCTCGTACAGGTCGTGCTCGAAGAACGACATGGTTCCGGCCGAGAAGGGGATGAAGACCACCGCCTGGTCCAGCGCCTCATCGAGCAACCAGGCCGTCTTGTCGATCTCGGCATCTGGGTCCAGCAGTCCGATCTCCTTCAGGTAGGCCGGCTGTCTGGCGGCGATTCCGATCAGGTCACCGACCGCTTCGTGAAACGCTCGGTTGGCCCCCCCTCGCAAGGTCAGGGGCACCCCCGCCCTCGTGTAGGCAAGGTAGTAGTAAATGTGGCCCAGTTCGTGATGCGAGGTCTCGAACCAGCGCCAGTTGTTCTCGACACTCATCAGGGACCGCACGTCGTTCTCCAGGTCGACATGCCAGGCGGAGGCGTGGGTGTTCTTCTTGCGAACAGCGTCCGGCCCAAGGGGATACAGGTCGGACCGGGCGTAGAACGAATCGGGAAGCGGCGGCATTCCCATGGATGTGTAGAAGGCCTCGGCCTGTTTCACGATCCACTCCGGCTCCCTGTCTGCCACCAGGCGGTCGAGGTCGACGCCTTCGCTCAAGCCAGGCCAGGCCTGGGCCCAGCGGTTTCCGATCCAGTGGGCAGGAATCAGGTCCGGAGGCTCCCGGCCGTAGCGTTTCGCCAGTTCGTACTTGGTCCACGTATGAAGTTGCTCGTACAGCGGGCGGAGATCCCTGTTGAAGCCCTCCATCATGGCCATCATCTCGGCGACAGTCATGCCGTAATCGGCCACCTGCAGGGCGAAGAACGAGTCGTATCCCATCTCGCTGGCGACTTCGTTCCGCAGGTCCCGCAGCCGGTCGATCCCCTCCTTGAGGGCCGGCCCTGTCTGTTTCGACACCTCCCAGGTCTTGCGTCGCTCGTCCTCGTCGCGGGAGGTCACCAGGATCTGGTCAATCTGGTTCGGGGTGAGGACTTCGTCGCACCCGTCGCTCGAGCGCTCCGCGCAGAACTGGAACGAGTCGAGAATCGCACCCTGCTTGGCTTCCTCGGTCACTCGCGCCTCCACGACATCCGGAATCGTGCCCGGGTGCTCCGAGGCGGACAGCAGAACGCTCTGGAGCTGTCGGACAGTGAGGGCGTCCAGTCTCCCCTTCTCCGCGAGCAGACTCCTGACCGTCTCAATCACCCACGGGTTGCCGCTGAAGGAACCCATGACCTTCTCGGCCCCGATCCGCTCCCCGACGTGCAGGGGTGTCACATCGGTCGCCGACTTCCAGTAGGCCTCCGCCGTGATCTTGTGCATCGTCTGAACAACGTTGTCGTAAGTTGCCAGGAACTCGTCGGCCCGGTCCTGCGGGGTGCGACTGCAGCCGCCCAGGATGAACAGGCAAGAGACTCCGGCGAGGATGATGCGTCCCATAGGCTGTATTCTCCCCTATTTCCCTCCGCATAGGCCCCTCTGTGTATGTAGGCGAACAGGCATGGACATCCCGTGAAAGCCATCCCGGTCGAAGGAATGTGCCCTCTATCGCCCAATTCCCGGGCGCATCCGGATGCGCCGAAGTCACTTGCGGAGGTCGCAACTGCCGGCGTGCAGCGAGCCGGTCCCGGCCAGCAGAAGGGCTAGCCCCATCCGTCGTCGCCCAGCGGCATGAATCAGTGAGGTCATTCGCCTGTTCCGTGTTGGCACCGTTGGCCTCGTCCGCAGCATCACTAAAGGTGGAGATCGCCGGAGGGAAGGAGAACGGATGGACATGACGCTGGCCGGAGCCAGGAACTGGGTGCAGTTCAGGACGAGCCACAGGCACCGAAGTCTTCGGGCAACTACCCAGGTTCTCGGCCTGAGTTCGCATTTTTAGCAGGGCTTGTGTTGTGACATGCGCACCGTGTGGCACGTGGCGGAGACCGGCTGCCGGACCAGGGTGGCCGAGGCGGGACAGTAGACGTAGTCGGCGATGACCCCCTCCCTGATCTTCCCGACCGCATCCTTGATGGCGTCCAGAGGCACCAAAAACCACTCGCGTGGGACTACGGGATGGCCGAAGCGATCCTTGATCTCGATGTCAAGGCGCGTCGGGGCGAATATCCGGTGGATCAGCTTCTCCAGCTTGCCCCGGTCAATGTTGTAGAGCCGGTATGTTGCGACGATCTCGGTCTCGGCCATCAAGAAGGTCGGGTCGAGCCGGGCACCGGCGATGCGCGATTCGACCTCTCCGCCGGTAACGCCGATCTTGTGGACCAGATTCCGATGCTCTGCAATGAACGGAATGTCCGCCTTGCTCCGCAGCACATAGATTGTGCCGCTCGCCTTGTCATCGTCCGCACTCTGGTCGGCGAAGAGCGGCCCTGCCACAGGGTCGGTGATCCGCCGGCCCGCCCCTTTCTTGTGTAGCGCCCGCTGAAGCGAACGCCTGAGCATGTGATTCTCGGTTCCGTTGTCGAAGATCACTCGCAGCCGTGCGTCCCGATCACCGTAGCTCTGCGTGAACTCCTTGCCCATGCCGGCAACGAAGGCTGTCTGGCCACCGACGATAAAGAAACGGCCGGGCTCTATATCGGCCTTAAGCTCGAACGGCCGGGTCTGGCGCACCCCCGATTCAAGGTCTCGCTGGACCTGCTCGAAGAGCGGCCGGAAGCTCTCGAAATCGTCGCACTTGCGGCGGCTCGCGATTTCCTCCGCCACACGCTTCTCTGCGGCTGGCCGAACATGCCGAAGCTCGGTTATGTCCGACGTGCCCGCCTCGACACCGAGTTCGGCCAACAGGGCATCGTCGTCCATTCCGTCGGGTGTTGGTGAAAGTCCTTCGGTCCTCTCGTCCAGAAGACCCTGACGGTCGAGAGGAGCGAGCAGGGCGCGCAACTCTTCTTGGTCGCGGATCCGGTCGAGCCGCAAGGCATGAAGGCGCTCGAAGATGTCGCGTTCCGCACCTTGTTGAGGCTCGCACTCATGCGCGTCGACGAAGCGCTGAATGTCCTCGAAGCCCGCGATGACCCTCTCTTCGCGTGGCGTGCGGCCAGCCGCCTCACTCGGGCCGGCCTCGACACCAAGTTCAGCGAGCAACGCAGCGTCCTCTTCGGTAAACCTCCTATTCATTGTCCGCCTGCGTCTGCATCCGGGCCAGGAAGGCCACCCCCTGTGCCATACGCCGCTCCCACGGATCGGGCGACGTCAAGGCCGGCAGGCGCCCACGTTCCTGCTTGAACCTGAGAGCGCGCCGCGCAAGGTCGCGCGCCTCCTCGGGCGCAAGCTCGATCCTCTTCGCCGTGATGACTGCAGCAATCTGCTTCAGGCTCTCTTCGCTCATCGCCATGGCGAGGATGGCGTAGGCCTTCTCGAAAGGATTGATGCGGTCGATCAAGTCGATGTCGAGGTCGCGCACATCCATTGCAAGCTTGCGGACGCCGTCGATCAGCGCTGTGCTTCCGGCACTGTCCCCTTCCGCACCGCCGGACACCGACTTCTTCGCCTCGCGCGTCAGATTAAGGGCAGCGACAGCATGCTGGCGCACGGCCTCCCGGTCTTCTTCGCTGAATTCGGGATATCGCTCCTGGACGATCTTGCCCATCCGCACCTGGGTCAGTTCCTCGGGCACAACGTCCTCGTTGAAGAGCCCGTGTTGTACGGCCACCCTATCCTGCGCGAACGCGGCGATGACCTCGTTCAGATCTTCCCGGCAGACGCGCTTGGCATCCTTGCTCGCCGGCATGGCAAGACCCTTGATCTCGACATGGACCTGCCCTGTCTTTTCGTTGACACCGACATTGCACCTGCGTGGGTCGTAGCCACCCTCGCCATAATCGACGCCGTCGACGGGGCGGCTGTCTGTCGTCTTCGGCGTGAAGTCGAAGCGCGGTGCCAGCACTTGCTCCATCAACAGACTCGCCGCGATAGCCTTCAGCGTGTCATTCACCGCTTCGGCAACCGCTTCTTCCGATGCGTCCGGCTCTGCGATCAGATTGGTGAAGCGGGCACGGACCTTGCCGGGCGCATCCCGGGTCGCGCGGCCGATGATCTGGACGATTTCTGTCAGGCTCGAACGGTAGCCCACCGTCAGCGCATGGTCGCACCAGACCCAGTCGAAGCCCTCCTTGGCCATACCGAGCGCGACGATGATGTCCACATGGTCGCGGTCGCCCCTATGCGCCGGGTTGCGGAGAGCCGCCGCAACCCGTTCCCGCCTAGCCGGGTTGTCGTCGACCAGATCGGCGATGCGCAGAACGCGCCCGTCGGGCGTCCGGACAAGCTGAAACCCGGTCTCGGGGTCCGCGCCCTGCCAGTCGCCCAACTCCTCAAGGATATGCTCAACCTCCCGGATCTTGTCCTTTGTGCTCTCTCGTGAGTTGACACTGGGGATGTGGACGATGGTCTTCTCGCCCGGGTCGAGCACCTTGAGGATGCTGTCCGCATAGGCACCCGTATAGAAGTAGTATCCGATATCGAGCCGCTTCAGGTGCTCATAACCGTTGAGCTGCTCGTAATAGGTATAGGTGACGGTCTCGAACCTCGCCTCGTCCTGCGGCAGGAGCACGGGCTCTGCATCGCCCCGGAAGTACGATCCCGTCATGGCCACGATATGGGTCCGGTCGCGCAACATAAGCTCACCGACATGCTCGCCCAGCCGGTTGTCGGGATTGGCCGAGAGGTGGTGGAACTCGTCGACCGCGATGAGCCGGCCATCGAAGACTTCCGCGCCAAATCGGTCCATGGCGAAGCGGAAGGTGGCGTGGGTGCAGACCAGGATCCGGTCGTCACTGTCCAGGAACCTACGCACCGCCTTGACCTTGCCGCCGTCGGCACCCGGCGCATTGCAGAGGTTCCACTGCGGAAGTACCGTCCAGTCCGCCCAGAAGCCGTGTGAACTCAGCCGTTCGTCCTCGAAGCTCGCGCCGATTGTCTTCTCCGGCACGACGACGATGGCCTGGGTGAGGCCCTGGTTGTGTAACTTGTCGAGGGCAATGAACATCAGCGCCCGGCTCTTGCCGGAGGCCGGCGGCGACTTGATGAGCAGGTACTGCTCGCCACGTTTCTGCCAAGCCCGCTCCTGCATCGGACGCATGCCGAACTCGTTCGACCGGGTTGAGGTGCCGCTGCCGGCACAGGTCACCGTAACGGAGGAAATCGGGTGCTGGGCTGTCATCGTTCTCAGATCTTTTCCTCGTGCCGCTCCGTCGAAGTGACCGCCTTGCTGTACATCTCGAACAGCTTCTCGAGTCTTTCCGTGTCGTTCCTGAAACGCCGCCCAATATAGATGCGGTCCAGCACTTCGTCATTGCGTTTGTGCGCGGCGAGCAGATTGTCCGGCATCTTCGCCGGGGCGTAGAGTTCGGCAATGGTCGCCGGGAAATGCGCCTCGCGGGCGAGCAGGATGTTCTCAGCGCATTCCGTCAGGTCGGACTTGTTCTTGGCCGTGAGCGTCGGTACCGGGAAGGTGTTCCAGCCGAGGGTGTTGGAGTAGCGGAAGTCTGTCTTCAGCTTGCCGCAGACCGTACCGATCCAGACCAGATGAAGCCGCGAGGCGATCAGGGCCATGTTCCACAGCGGAGCGTCGTAGAGGGCGAACGCGGCATTGGAGACGATGGTTCCCCGAGGCATGTAGCCTACCGGTAGGTAGTTGCGACTCTCGGACGATACTCCCGGAACGACAATCGCGGATACTATCCCCTCTTTCATTTCGCGAAATTGGTGCGGCCGTTCCGCCATCTTGTTTGCGTCTCTATCCCTGCTTGTAAGACGCATCCGGCGCACCGCTTCCACTCGCTCACGAATCAATGGGATTGCAAGTGCTTCTTCCAAGTTCTGATCCTTGATCCAAAGACAGTATCGACATAACCCTCGAATGAACTCAGCCGATCCAAGAAAGCGTCGGATAAGTCGGACCCTCTGATCGACGCTGAGACCAAGCATTTTGACCTCATCATTTGTTAACAACAAATGGCCGCCATCGACCGGTTTGTTTCCGAACTTCATCTCACTTATATCGCTGTATGGACGCACCTTTCTCACAACTATCATGTTGGATTGTGGTACAAGATACGCGTTGATATTGCCAACATTTCGACAGATATCTTTACCGTCAGGCCCGGGAGAATATAGTTTTCTAATCTGGCCAGAGTGTTGGGAAATACCCACAATAACAACGGACACACCGGCATTATTCTTGGCTAGATTGATCCATCGAAAACTGGTGTGTGCGAACACAATTCGATGGCAGATCGCCTGAATCAACGGCCACAGGATAGCTACTTGCTGTCCTTGACAGATAGAGTTAGTAGCCACAAAGGCCGAAACTGCCCGCGTCTGCCTCCCGTATTCTGCTGCTTTCATGAACCAACCGGCCACATAGTCGAGCGATTTCCATGTCCTAACGCGACCTGCGAATATACGTTTCAGATCTTGCTTCTGTTCTTTCGATTGCCAAGTACTGCCCCGATACGGTGGATTGCTGCATATGTAGGTCTCGCCGCCCGCATTGGTGAAGTCGATCTCGGCCTGACGGAGCGGGGACTCGAACAGGTCGTCGGCGCTCAGCCTGACGGCGGTTCCGGTGGGCGGGCAGAGTGTGAGCCAGTCCAGCCGGAGCGCGTTTCCGCAGGTGATCCAGTTTTCGGCGTCGAGCGGCAGGAGCTCGGCTACAGCCTCCTGCTGGCCACGATAGAGCACATCGCACTGATACTTCGCAATGATGAGGGAGAGCCGGGCGATCTCGGCCGGAAAATCCCGTATCTCGATCCCCCGGAAGTTGGTCGGATGGATGTCGGTCCGGCGGTCCCTCTCGCCCCTCCTCCTGTTAATCTCCGCCTCGATCCGCCGCATTTCCTTGTAGGCGATAACCAGAAAGTTGCCGGAACCGCAGGCTGGGTCGAAGACCCGGATGCGCGACATGCGGTTGCGGAGGTTCAGGAGCTTGCGGGCATTGCTCCCGGCGGCCTGCAGCTTTTCGCTCAGATCGTCAAGAAACAGCGATTGAGCACCTTGAGGATGTTCGGCACGCTGGTGTAATGCATGCCGAGCTCGCCGCGTTCCTCGTCGTCGGCGACCGCCTGGATCATCGAGCCGAAGATGTCAGGGTTGATCCTCTTCCAGTCCAGCGTACCGATATGCAAGAGATAGGAGCGCGCGATCCGGCTGAACTGCGGCACCACCGCGGACTTGGAGAAGAGTCCACCGTTCACATGGGGGAACGCATCAGCCCAGCGGGGAATGGCGGCGGCCGTGCGCACTCCTGTTTCCGTGTTCATGGCACGGAAGATCTCGCCGACAACTTCATGGAGGTTCGAGCCATCAGGAGCACTCATTTGCCCGATCGTTTCGGTGAAGAGTTGCTCTCCCTTGAAGATGTCCGTGTCCTCAGCGAAGAAACAGAAGATCAGGCGCGCCATGAAGTGATTCATTTCCGGACGGCGATTGGCGGCCCCCCAGTCTGGGTTCTCCTTCAGTAGCGCGACATAGAGCCGGTTCAGACGCCCGGTCGCCCTGATGTCGAAGGCGCTCTCGCGGATCTGCCGAACCGTGGTGATGCCGGCAAGCGGCAGGAAGAAACCGAAATGATCGGGGAGACCGGGATAGTCGCAGACAACGACATCGCCACTGCTCATGTCCTCGGCGTGGAACTCCACGCCGTCGGTCGCCAGAACGAACTTCGCCTTGGCGCGCGCCGTCGCCTGGCTCTCTCTGAGCGCTGCCAAGGACGCCGCCGCCTCACCCCTAGAGCAGACCTTGATGTGGATGTTATTGCGCTGAAGCACTCCGCCGAGGTCGGAGCCGTTCGATACACCCGAGCGCAGACGGCTGATCGTCGTGTCCTTGTTACCGAACGCCTGAAGAAACGCGAACGGGAACTCCCCTGCATCGAAGGGTTGCCCGGCCAGCGCGGAGACCGCTTCCTCGATCTCGACGGCGTTCATCGATCTCTCCAGATCCGAATCGAAGATACGACATCGGGACCAGGATTCCCCCTATAAGACCTTGCGGTGCCTTGAGAGGACGATTCGACGATGCAGCAGTCTTCGTACAGGCGATGTCGCGAAGTTCCGTTCAGTTCGAATCGAGCGGAAAGGTAACGTGGCGAGGACCGTCCGGTGCTCATTCATCCCCACTCTCATCGTCCATGCCAAACGTTCTGTCCTGCAGGATCCGTGCTGCACCGGCAGCTTCTTCGAAGTTCTCAGCCATACCAGCCCGTTCGAGTTCTTCGTGCTTCGGAAGCGCAAGCAGGCGGACCCCGCGGAAGACACGCTCGAACAGTTCGACCGATTGCGGCATTTGGCACCCCTCATCGAGGACGAGGTCGTGACAGTCGAGCCGGTTGGCGGAAGTCTCGCGCTGTCTGCCAACCCTTTCAATCTGTTGCCATTGCTCCGGCGTGACCTGGATGCTACTCGCTAACGTCTCCACCATCAATCTCTAGGGCTACTCCCGTCCAGAGTCTGCCTTATATGGTACGACAGCCTGGCCGGAATCCTTACAGCACACGACACGCTGGCCGCACGAGGAAGGGCAAGAGCGGAGGAGTGGTCCGGTGTCCAGATTGGCGAGCCGCAGCCCCCAGCCTGCACATCCATCTTCACCAGGGCCTCTAAGTCGCCCAAATGATGGGCGCTACACGTGGCGAGCAGCAACTGCATTCGCTCCGGGTGCTCGTCTCCTGCCACCGGGTTTTCTCCGCCCGCAAGCACACCAGCCGTAACTTGCTCTCTGTGCGCTCCCCCTGCATGGCCCGGCTTCGGCTCCGGCGCGTCCTCAACGCTGCGGCTGGCTCGCCACGGCCTCGGCGTCGAGAATATACCTAACGCTGTAACTGCCCAGGTCCTCGGCTCGAGACTGCGCTTCTAGCAGGGCTCGAGTTCTGATGGGCGCACCGTGTGGCGCATTGCGGAGACCGGCTGCTGTCGCAGGCCGCCTTACGGCCCGCTGGTGCGCTTCCCAGTGCAACCGGCACACCCATTGAGATACAAGGTGTCGGGTAGCTGGCGACCCCGGGAGCAGTAGGCCAATCAACATTCGTCCTGTTTCAGCAAGACCGTTGCCCGAACCCGCTGGTAGGTGCCGTCGTCAACGAGGATGACAGGTGCGATGAATTCCTTGGGGAACCGGTGCCAGACCTAGTTCCGAATCCGCAGCCATTTTACAGGGGCGTGCACTCTCTAGGCCCAGTCGATGCCCGTATTGGCGAGATCGGGCTGTCTGGCGAACGGTCAGAGCATCTCTTTCCGAGCCTTGTCATGTGTTCGGATGCCGATACGGCTGAAGCCAGGCAGCAGCCCGCATCGTGCGGCCTCCAGACTTGGCCCGGCACGTGCCTCACGATCCAGGCTGGGAGGCTCTCCACGGGGCTGGGCACATGCTGATCCCTCGGGATGGCGCTGGCCAGAAGCGAAAAGAAGGGCATCAAGCGCGGCACACACCGCACCAACCTGTGGCATGCAAGCAGGGCGGTCAGCGGCTAACGTGGAGGACGCGGAAGCCCCGGCCCGCAGACATCATGGCGCAGCCGTACGATACGAGTCCGCTCGCAGATTCTGAACCTGGATGGGAAATTCAAGGATTGGGCTCACTAAGGTGGCCCATGCCGAGAGGGATCGGATGGCTTGAGCGGCCCTGTGATAGGGTACAACGTATGGATGCACAGTGGGTAGGCGTTACGCTAACAGGCGCTACTGTCCTTGGCTCCGTCGTGGTGCTCATTCGGTCTGGCCTGGCACAGCTTCGTGGCGAGATTCAGGCTCTGGCCAAGCAGAACCGCGAGGATATCAAACAGATTCGCGAGGATATCCAGCGTTTGGCAACCCAGCATCGGGAGGACTACGGTAGGCTCTCCGCCAAGGCCGCAGAAACGGCTGAGCGGACAGCGAGAATAGAAGGGGTCCTACTTCTGCATCTAGACACGGGACCGCAAGCGAAGGCGCCTCAAGCAGTCCACCGCGAGGGGCGGCAGCGGCTCGTCAAGCCAACGAAGGCAGACCAAGGGGGCAGCCCCGGCCCTCACAGACCCGCCGACTACTTCCCTTCCCGCTACCTCATCGGTCTACCAAAGGGGGGAGTACTCTAAGTTCCATCGACAGGGAATCAGTGTGCGATAGAGGACGCACCACCGTCGCCGACCTAACCTGGCGACTCCGGCATAACGTGTGGACGGACACGGTTCACGACCATCCTTGCAGCGGAACGCGCCTTCTCGGCATCGTCCGGGCGATAGAAGTCGCTCGGCGTCAGGTCCTCCGCCCCGTAAAAGGAGAGTTCTCGGTCTCGTCGCAAAGCCCTTGAAATCTCTGCCAATTCGTCGACGTCACTCCTCAAACCGGGTGGCAGTCGACCCTGTTCTGCCTTCAGAACATCACTTACATCGTGTAAACGGGGAGGGTCAACCCCCGCGACACGGAGCAACCCCTTCAGGGCGAGTTCAACAACCTCCTGCGATTCGCGAACTACATCGGCCCAGCTACCGACTTCAATCAGGGCATCGATCGCCTCCAGGCGTGCCGCCGCCCGCTTAACGTAATCAGCAGCGAGAGCCGCGTTCCTCATTCAAGCTGCCCCTTCCAGTATGGGTGCCCGTGCACGACGCGACGTTCCAACCGTCCGGCGGCGATGGCGTACCGTACGCGCGACAAATGAGCCGACACCATCCGTCCCTTGTCGAGAAGTACAATCCCATCAAGCGCAACCTCGGCCCACAGGCCACTGAGCGCCCCGCCGTTGGGCAAGTGCACGAAGTGCGGGTCCAAGGCGCGGCCTCGCCAAGTAACGACCGGTGGCGCATCCCATGCGCGGTACAAGTCTCGATTTAGCGCAACTCGGGCATCCACCACAATTAGGGCATCGACGTCAGATGAGGGAGTGGCTTCGCCCCGCACCCAAGAGCCATGAAGGACAATGGCCGACAGTGCGTTACCAACCACTTCGTAGGTGCGGGTGAACAGGGAAGTCACATCCGCATCACCGACAATACCGAGGCCCGCCATCGCGAGCTGCCGTACGCAGTAGGTGTTGAGCGACATGTCACTGGCGCGTGCGGCGTTCTCCAGCGCAGCGTGCAGTGCGGACGGCATTCGAAGGACGAAGCGTCCTGACTTCGGTTGTACGCTCTCGGATTCCATCAAGCCCCCACTGGCAGTATCACTATACCATCCATTGATACTGCCTTGTCGGCATTCGCTACAGGTAACCGCCACTAACCGCAACGGGATGCTGCGTGGGAATCGCCCGGTCCAACACTAGTTCCTGGGCAGCTTCTGCGGGACCAGACAGTTCGCTGGTCGGTATCTCCCCGTACCTGGTGCTCATCCCGACAATCGTCAGAGCTCCGGCATGGACTCAGAATTGCAGGGATTGACCACTCTATGGATGTCGCTGTTCGGAGGAACTGGCAGCGTCCGCGAAACTAGCGGGTGATCCATTCGGGCGGCAGAAGGGGTTTGTGAACGAGGCGCACGTTGGTGCCCGGGTCCAGTGTGCGGGTTTGACTGAGAGCCTCCATCGGGGGGCAGTCCGCGACCCTGTGCCTGTCTGGTCGGCTGGCACCAGCGGATGATCCGGCAGCGTTTCGAGTCCCAACTCCGCCAGCGTGTACTGGAGAGATAATCTAGCCCATGTGACATTCAAGACTAGGCAGTAAAAGGCTCGTGCGACCGGGCGGTCCAGACCCTTGGCATTGACCTGCAGCAAGATGCGCGCTCGGCACGCTTTCTCGCTACTGTCGCTCAACTTCCGGATTCCCTCCGCAAGAACCTTGCGTTCCTCGGCGGACAGGCGCACGATGCATTTCTGGTAGCTTCTCCTCGGCCGGCGGGCCGCGCTGGTCGCAAACCAGGACAGCAACAAACTGATTCCTGTGGAAACATCGGACAGCAGCCTTGTCCCCTACGCAAGCCAGTCCGCGGGCCATGTCTTGCGCCCCCTGCCACCCGGCTACGGAATCTTGGCTGCGCCCCCCTCCCGCTACGTCAAGCGTTGCCTCTGCTCGCCCTCAAGCAGCGCTCCTATAACGAAGATGCTTCTGTGCCGGAGCACTAGGAGCCTCCAGGTCCAAGTACGAGAATCCTGATACCGGGAGGCCACCCTCGTCGCTCTGCGCCAGCACAGTCGCGCGCATGGCACCAGTGATCGTCTCGCCATTCATAAACCAAGGAAGCGGTCTCCCGATGGGACGCCCGCTACGGACCGGTTTAGTATCAACGCACTGCGATACCGGTCCTTATGGCTAGTATCTCGAGATTCTTGGCCTTCCTACATCAGACGCCATCGCAAGCGCGTCGAAGTTCATCACCATGTGATCGTGGCGCACCCGGGTCATTCGCGGGTCATCCCAGAGGTTCTCGAATTCGCCCGGGTCAGCCTCAAGGTCGAACAACTCCCCAAGCCCGTGCCCGTGGTAGACGACCTGCTTGAACCGCTCACTACGGACCATCGTGCCATAGCTCTGGATTCCCGCGAGCGCCCTATAATACTCGCTCCTCACAAACTCCCGGTGGCGATCTGGTGTAGATTGGCCTCGCAGAATTGATGTCAATGCCTTGCCCTGCATCGAGTTCGGGACAGATAATCCGGCCAACTCGAGCAGAGTGGGGGCGAGATCGGTCAGTTCGACCAAGGCCCGGCTACGCAGGCCCGCCTGAAACTGTCGCGGCCACGAAATCACAAGGGGGACATGTACCAGGCTCTCGTAGAAACGACAGCCCTTGAGCAGCAGCCCGTGGTCTCCCAATGTCTCGCCATGATCACTTGTGAAGATCACCACGGTATTCGCCAGTTGTCCGCTCGATTCCAGGGCATCCAACATCCGCCCGACGTTGTGGTCGATCAACTCGATCATGGCGTAGTACTTTGCCTGGTAGCGCTTTGCGTTCAGGTCCTCCGGCCGGCGAGCCGTTCGCTGGAAGTTGATGTGCTTGAGGCGCTCCTGAGCATCAAGGTCCGACTCGCGGAATAGTGGTCCGGGCATGTCTCGCTCGCGATAGTGGTCAAGCCACTCCTGTGGCGGATCGAATGGGGAGTGCGGGTCGAAGCAGTTCAGACTGAAGAGCCAGGGTCCTGGACGCTTTTCGGTCATGAACTCAATGGCGCGGTCGGCGCACCACGTCGTCTGATGGAACTCGCTGGGGATGTAACCGAGCTTCTTGTAGATCGAGTTGTAATCCTTGCCCTTCGCCCGGAGCCACTCGATGTAGGCGTGGCCTTCAGGCCAGTCATCGTGTGGATGGTGGCTCCAGTGGAACACCCGGTAGCCGTCGTCCACGCGCGGCTCGATGCGGTCCTGCGCCCCGGACAAGTGGAATTTGCCCGCCAAGCCGCAGTCGTAGCCTGCATTTGCTAAGGTCTTGGTTACGAGCGGAGCCACTCCATCCCAGGCATCGTTCCCATTCATGCAGCCATGGACCGAAGACGGATACATCCCCGTCAGAAATCCGGCTCGGCTTGGCGTGCAGATTGGAGACTGGCAGTAGGCATTCTCGAACGCAACGCCGCTGGCAACCAGTCGATCGATATTCGGAGTCCGGATGTGTTCATTGCCGAGCGCCTGGATCGTGTCCCAACGCTGCTGGTCGGTACAGATCCAGAGGATGTTCGGGCGCGCACCGGCACTAGGCGCAGGCTGTAGTGCAAGTCCGGCGCCGGCTGCGCCAACAAATCGGCGTCGCGTTATCGGCGAATCCATAACTGCAAGATTATATAATGCCGGTTGCACAAAGAAGCGCAACAGCGGGCGGAGGGGCCTAAGGTGCTGATTAGCCTATCCTAGAGGAGAAATCGCCATACCTCAGCAGTTCCGCCACCTGCAATACGACGAGCGCTGCCAGATCCAGGCCTTGCACCAGCAGGGGGCTTGGCCGACACCAGCGCAGTTCAATCAGTGTAGGCGTCACGAATCCACCAATTGCCACGAACTTCAGCGCCAAGGCAGCCCACCCAAGCCAATCCACCTCTTTGGCTAGCGCATGATGCTCATGCTGTACTGGAGATCCCATCCAGGCACATGCAGGAGTACGGACCAGTCTCAATCGGCTTCTCAGAGATTTGCCAGGGAATTCGCCCCTACCGCACCCCTGGCAGCTTCCTCTTCTTCTGCCGGCGGCAGCGGCGAGGCTCCGCCAGGCGGGTCCCAGATAGTCGCGATTGTCGCGCTGTGTGCTGGGCTATCCACCCCGTACGTGCGTCCATGCTGGATTCCAAGCTCAAGGCCAAATAGCGTGGCCCGTCAGATGCCGTTCTCGCGGAAGATCCGATTGGTGGAGCGGTTCGGGCAGACCGCGGGATCAGGAGCGTCCATGCGACAGCCTCCTACTACCGGATGAGAGGACCACCTAGGATCCTCTCCCAAGGGGTATCGACCCAGCGCGCAGGACGCCAACGAGAGCCACCTTGCACGGCTGCTAACGGTTTAGCGGGTGCCAGCAGGTCGTGGATGCGGCGGCCATTGACTGGCCAGTCCTAAGTCGGGGCCCCGAATCGTGGTGAAAGGGAGTAGGCAAGGCAGTGCGGCAGCCTCGCCGCGCCAACCATAAACCGTCCCGATCAGGCACCTGAAGGTTGGCGGTTGTAAGCGACCCGCAACTGCAGATGGACCAAATCAAGGCGAGGGGGACAGTAATCAGCTCGGGTGCGTGGAAATCGGCCCGTTAGACGCCCTGCAGGAGACCCCAGCAGCGGAGAGTGTGGAACCGACACTTGGAGTTGGCGTGGGAGCGAGTGAGGCCGCTTGGTCTACTGCCAGCTAAGCGCCTAGAGAGTCGGTTCCGGCGTTGGTTTCCACTTGCGTTACGGGTGTGCGGAAACGGCCGCAACAAGCTACACCCATTCGTGCACGGAATCCAGGTGCCCAGCGGTCACGGCCGTACGCCCGCCGCACTTTCGGTGGCGAGCAACCTCAGGCAACCCGCGGGTGGTCCCGGCTGCGATTCTGCCGGCCTCAGGCTCCCACCTTCGTAGCGCCAGGCCCAAAGCGCAGCCTTGACAGCCCCACCACCCCTGCCGTACCATACGCAGGACTCGGCCACCAAATCCAAACCCCTCCCTCTGGCGTTGCACCTTGGTGTGCAAAGGACCTTTCTTGTTATGGTTCCCGGAACGATACCGTTGTGAACAGGGAGCATCGATAACTCTTGATCCGTGGGTGGTAGGGGGTGCGGAACGTTTGGTCGCCTCGGGACGCCAGGAGTGGTTCGGTTGTAGGGGTCTGGCGATCCCGGAAAGTTAGGGCAACGATGCATCGGAAAGTTCTGGCGTTGGTTGGGCTATTCGTGGCGGCTGTCGTGGCAGACGTGCCGTCCCAAACCGCTGACGAGCTTGCAGTCAGGGAGTTGGTTGCCCGCTATGCGGCGGCACGGGAATCAAGGAATGCCGAAGCGATCCGGACGCTCTTCACCCTGGACGCCGATCAACTGGTGTCTTCCGGTACCTGGCGCAAGGGCCGCGAAGCCTTGGTGAAGGGAATGCTGGGTAGTTCGCGCCGCAATCCAGGGTCGCGGACGCTCAACGTCGAGAGCGTTCGATTCCCAACTTCGGACCTAGCCGTGGCAGACGCCAGATACATAATCAAGGGAACTGATGGCGGGTCTCATCGAAGGATGTGGAGCACATTCGTTTGCCTTCGAACCAACGGTGCGTGGCGGATTGCGGCCATCCGCAACATGTTGCCGGCACCGTAGCCACACCCCTAGGTAGTACCGAAGACATCGCCGCCCGGTTCGGAAGGCACCTTCGCCTGGATCTCGGTCAGGCCCGAAACCGGGTGCCGGGCTTTTGGCGCGGGCGAGGGTTTTCGCAACTTCCGCAGCCACACCCGCAGTGGACCGCGACGTTTTTCTGTCCCGATTTCGCCTGTTCCATTGACCAGCAATCACGATCTGGGGTCTGCCACTACCGACCGGCGCAACGAGTACTAGCGCTGGACGCATCCCTGATGGATTCCCGGGCCAGTCTGGGACCCATGCGTGTCGAGAGCGTGGCGGCCTGCCACGCTCACGCCAGCCAGCATTCTCTGAGCCGCCCGTGCACTCTCACCGGTCGGCGCAGCCAAAGGAAACCGGAAACCCGGCCCCTTCACCCCACCCGGCCTCCAACGTAAAGGGGGGAGCGGCTGGCCGCTCCCGCCGTCGTTCCCGCCCTGTCCGGTACCACCCCGCCCCTATGGCAGGTCCGCGCCGAAGGCCCCGTAGACCGACTTGTTCACTGTGTCCTTCGGGCCCGTCCGGAACTTGGGGTGGAATTTCGTCTGCGTTGCATCGTCCGTGAACTCGTAGCGCCCCAGCACCCCCAGCGGCCCCTCCGGCGACCGGCCCACGAACACGAATTCGTACAGGTTCGGCAGCGTTGTTTGCCGACCCACCGACGAGTCCCGGTAGTCGATCTGCACCGGCCGCATCTTCCCGATCACGTTGTTGTCCGCGGCTGTGAACCAGTTGGGGATACTCGCGCTGCTCCAGTCCAGCTTGTGGTCGCTTGCGCCGGGGGTGCCTGCGTTCGCGACGGCGGCATTGGTAGAAAAGGCAACCTTGCCGAAGGTCAACCGCCGGACTTCCCTCACGGTGCTGTTCCCATCCACGTGGTACAGGTAGTCGCCCGTTTCCACATCGCGCAGGTCGGTCAGTACCGTCGTCACGTGGCCACCAACCATTTTCCTGGTCGCGGACGCCGGATTCCCAGCGGATGTCCACGGCTCCACCGCCTCGTCCGCCGTGTACCACCGCACCTCCACGCTCACCTCGCCCTCGTAGTCCGCAAAGCCGCCCGTGTTCGGCGCATCGTCCGGCTCCGTCATGGTGCCCACATAGGCCACCGTCTTACCCGTGTACGTCGCCCGCCCCCCGAGCGGCAACTGCGAACGGCTCCGCGCCGTCGCCACCGGCAAGGGGCTGTACACGAACGACTCCACCTCGTGGTGCAGCCAGTTCTTTGCCCGGAATGCGTTCTTGGCGTACTGGATCCGCCATGCCCCGAACCGCGTGTAGTCCGTCGTCCCCACCGCCGCCTTCACCTGCCACTGCCGCTGGTTGAAGATCGACGACCCCGTCGTGTTCCAGATCTGCTTGTTCGTGCCTGCACTGTCGTACAGCTCCCCGTCGTCTCCATGCATCTTCAGGAACGACTTCTCCGTCCCGCTGTCCGTCACCGTGAAGAGCCCCGACCCCTCCGGGTCGAACGCCGCTTCCAGCGCCTCCGGCGAACTCAGCGCCTCCAGCATCGCGTCGTAGCGCTCCACCGCTTCCGTGAAATCCCCGTTGCTGTTCGGAATGCCCCAGGCGTTGATCACCTTCGAGGGCAGGTGGTTGAAGATTCCGTTCACACTGTTGTTGTTGCTGCCTGCGATCGCCTTGCCTCTCACGTCGTCGTTGCCGTCGGTGCGGGCATCCCAGAACAGACCCAGGGTGGCGTGGAACGGCAGACGGCCCCACTCGATTTGCGCCGGGGAGCTGGCACCGCAGCAGATGCTGCTGTCGTTGATCGACAGCAGCCCGGCCAGCTTGTCGCGGCCTTCCTGGACCTTCTCCCGAACTTTCTGGACCCAGGTCTTGGGACTGTTGACAGTGAACTCGCCGCCCTCGCTGGCCAGCAGGTCCTCCAGCGGAATCGGCACGTTCAGCTTGAGGAGCCCGTTTCTCGCGCTGTGTTCATTCGCGCCCGTGTCGGCCTTGCGGAAGACCAGGGCACCTGTCCACGTCACCCGTTCGCCCGCCCCCGTTGTGTCGACCTGCGCCTGGGTTAGGGTCCCCAGTGTCGTACCTGTTGTGGCGGTGCCGAGATAGTTCCAGATCCACTGCGAGGGCTTGGCCGTGAGCCGCCCGTTGGTGAGCTCCGTCCAGGTGCTGTCCGCGGTGGGTGTCGTGGGCTTGGCCGTTACCAGCATTGCGCTGACCTGCGTGCCGTCGTCGACCGTCGGACGCCGCACCGGCTCGTCCGCCACCCGCTCCGCCCCGAAGCCCCCCGCCAGGTACGATGTGCTACCCGGGTCCGCTCCCAGGGACCACACCCCCACCACCTCGCTACCCGCTCCCGGCGCGCTGTTCCCCCCCAGCAGCCGCCCGTTGAACGTCGCTTCCACCGTCTGCGGCCGGTACGCCCCCACCTGGGGCCCGAACTCGACCGACGCCATGTCCGTTCCGTCGCTCTTCTCCTTCCAGACCCCCTGCTGGTTCATCTTCACCGTCGGCAGCACGATCCGGTGCACCTCCCCGAACAGGTACTCCCACGACTCCCCTCCCTCCGTCGCCAACTCCGTCACCAGCCCGTCCACCATCGATGTCGTGAAGTTCACCCCCACCGCCATCGTCCCGCTGTACTGCTTCCCCGCTCCGCTCACCGCCAGCGTCCGCCCCTCGTACCGCGCCGTCCCCGCCGTCTGTACATACCTCGTCCGCGTCGTCTCCCCCGTCACACCGAACGCGAACGCTCCCCGCTCCCCCTTCTTCGGACTCGAATCGAAGTCGTACTCCAGGTTCCCCGCCGCATTCGCCCGCTCCTTCTTCGTGATCGTCCCAAACCGCGTGTTCCCGTGCTCCCCGTACGTCACGGTCGATTCCGTCTTCGCCGCCGCGAAGATCTTCCCCGCCGCGCTCGCCCCCGCCGAACCCTTCAGCACATCCTCGTTCCCCAGCGCCTTCTCCAGCGCCTCCGCGCTCCCCAATGCCTCGATCAGGTCGTCGATCGCTCCCAGCGCGTCGTCCTCGTCCGGTGCCCGCTTCTCGTACTTGTCCGCCCCGAACACCGTCTCCAGCACTCCCTTCACGTTCGTCGTCGCCTTGTTTGTGCCCGTTCCCCACTGCCGCTCCACCTGCTCGTTCCTCTGCGTGGCCGTGTCGAACACGTCCAGCACCGCCACGATCTTCTCCCGGATCTCCACCAGCTTCCCCCGTGCCTCCGCCACGAAGTTCGTCCCCTTCCTCTGCGACACCCCGTCCCCCAACAGGTCCCCGAACGGGTAGTTCTCCCCTGCCACCACCAGCGCCGTCCGCGCCTCGTTCGCCTCCGTCTTCCGGTTGTCCTGCAGGATCGACGGATCCTTGGTCACTCCCTTCGTCCTGAACTTCGCCTTGCCGATCGCCACGTTGTCCAGCCGCGTCCCCATCAGTGCCCCATCCATCTTCACCACCCGGTACCACCCCGACGTCTCCGTCTCGATGTCCCCCATCCCGTCCATCCCCAGCAGCGCCCCGTCCACGTCATACCCGCTGCCATCCTCCCGCTTCACCGCCTGCAGGCCCCCCGTCCCCTGCACCTCCATCGTCATCGGCACGTACTCCGCCATCCACACCCCGTCCTCCCGACTCAGCCTGTACACGTTCCCGTTCCCCGCCGTGTGCTGCCCCCCGCTCAGGAACACTTCCCCGTCCAGCGTCCAGCTCCCGTCCTCCTGCATCACGATCGTCACCATCGTCCCGCTCGTGCCCAGCGTCACCGTCGTCGTCGGCGCTTCATACCTCCCCATCCACATCCCGTCCTCCCCCATCACCAGCGTGTACACATTCCCGTTCGCCGACGTTACCGTCGTCCTCCCGGTCTCCACCGGCTTCTCCCCCAGCCAGTAGCTGCCGTCCTCCGCCCGCACCAAAGTCACCGTGCCGCCCACTGCGCCCAGCATTACCTCCACCTCGGGCGCTTCGTACCTCGCACTCCACATCCCCTCCCCCATCACCAGCGTGTACACGTTGCCGCTTTCGCTCGTCACCGTCTTCCCGCTTGCGAACACCTCCCCGTTCAGCGTGAAGCCACCATCCTCCGTCGTCATCAGCGTCACCGTCTCCCCACTCGCCCCCAGCATCACCTCCACACTCTGCGGCTGGAACGTCGCCATCCACTCGCCGTCCTCCCCCATCACCAGCATGTACACGTTGCCATTCGCCGACGTCCACGTCCCCCCGCTCACCAACGGCTCTCCCCCCACCGTGTAGGTCCCGTCCTCGTTCTTCACGATCGTGACCGTCATCCCCCCCAACTCCAGCGTCTTCTCCGACGCCTGGTATTGCGCCATCCACATCCCGTCCTCCCCCATCACCAGCGTGTACACGTTCCCATTCGCCGACGTGTGCATCGTCACCCCGCTCTCCACCGCCATCTCGCCCAGCCTGTAGCTCCCGTCCTCGTTCCTCACGAGCTTCACGGTCTCCTCCAGGCTCCCCAGCTTCACCTCCACCTCGGGCGCGTCGTACCGCGCACTCCACGTCCCATCCGCCAGCAGCAGCGTGTACATGTTGCCGCCTTCGCTCTCGACCGTCCCCCCGCTCTCGAACGCATCCCCGTTCAGCGTGAATCCCCCACTCTCCGTGGTCATCAGCGTGACCGTCTCTCCACTCTCCCCCAGCGCCACCTCCACCGGCTGCGCCTGGAACGCCGGCGTCACCGGCGTGGCCGGTGCCCTTACCTGCGGCTCATCGCCTCCACAGGCGGCCAGTCCCGCCATGAGAAACGCCAGCAGGAGGAAAATCCCCCCCCCCCTCGAATTTTATTGCACTGCGATTCATGTTGATGACCTCGTTGTTCCCTTTTTTGACCACTTTGCCGTCCGGGCAGCCTCTTTGCTCCCCGGATACCCGAGCCACAGCAACTGCCGACCTCTGTCCGCAGCGCCCACAGGCCCTTTGACCCAACCTATCACAGGGATTCCTCCCCTAGCCCCATTCATTTGTAAAGGGAATGTAAGGCGATTGCCGCTGCGTCTGCCTCCATGGCCGGCCACCCGTCCCGGGTCCACCCTGCCCAGAGGAGCCAATGTCAGCCCTCCCGAACCACCCTCCACGCTGGCCCTCGCATCCTCCACTCCTCCACCTCCCCCCTAGTCCTGCTCCAACATCCACTGATCCTCCCCTTCCAGCTTGGGCTTGGGCTGCTTCCCATTACCTCCGTCGCTTCCCTGCCCCAGGCACTTCGGTGACCGACCAGCCTATCCTCGCCTGGCCCCTCCGCCCGCTGTTGCCTTTCCTAGTACAAGCGGCATCCCCTTTAGTGCGATATAGCCAACCATCGGAATCCCTAACTGGCTCCTTCCCGATGTCCATGTGCTGATCTGCGCGCGTTTCGAGGCCATTGTTGCGGCCTGCTCACCCAGGATCAACTTGTGCCGGAACACCTAGGAGCGGCTGCGATGGAGGATGCCGTCCCACCGCGACTCGCCTTGCCGCCCGTAATCAAACGGTAGCTCGCGCCAGTCCCGGCGCGTTCTGCCGTTCAGGTCCCAAACAAGCCGACCTTCCTTCAGGGTCATCTCGCAAACCAGCCTCTCGGTTCCATCCTGCCGGGCCCCGAAACTGTCCACGAATCCGAATTCACCGGACTCCTTCCGCAGGATCGCGATGTCCGCCGTCGCACCCGCTGTGAGGTGGCCCAGTTCCTCACGGCCGATTTCCCGGGCCGGAGCCCAGGTCGATTGCAGGATCACCTCGTCCAGCGATTCGCCCAAAGCCAGGAACTTGCTCATCGTGGAGGTCTGGCTCTGCATGCCCGCATTCATCGACCCGATGTGCAGGTCCGTGGAGATCGTGTCTGGCGGGAATCCGGCCTCCAGACACTTGGCGGCCACGCTCCACTTGAAGCTGCCGCCACCGTGGCCGACATCGAACTTGACCCCCCTGTCGCGGCCGACGAACAGAGCGGGATTGGGTGTACCGTCCTCGAGCAACTCCCGCCGGTTGCCCGAAAAGCAGTGCGTATAGATGTCGCCCGCCCGCAGCTTCTCGCCAAGCAGTGTCTCGATCGGCCGCTCCGGTCTGCCGGTCCCGAAATCGACCATGACCGGGATCCCGGCAATCTCGCCCGCACGCACTGCCTCCTCGACCGGCTCCCATTCCGGTCCGGCGTAGTGGGCCGTCTTCACACCGACAATCACATCGGAATGGTCCTTTGCAAGTGCCGCGGTCGGGGCCGCCTCCATGTCGGAGAGATCCTGCTCGATAGCGCCTCCCCGCATGCCGTGGCCGACGATGTTCGCGAGCGCCAGGACACGTGTGCGAGCTCTGTCAATCACCGTGTTTCTGAATGTCTCGAAGTTTCTCCAGCCGGCACAACCGGCGTCGACCACCGTCGTCACTCCGGAGCGGAACGTGTAGCCGTCGGGGTAGACGCTGTTGTCCCCCGCGTACGAGCCCGGCTCGTTCGTGCCGGCGAACACGTGGACATGCAGGTCGATCAAACCGGGGGTGACATAGAGTCCCCGGCACTCGATAACCTTGAAACTCCGGCCTGGATCAATGGCCTCCCCGACCGCGACAACCCTGCCGCCTCGTATGGCGACATCGCGGACCGCACTGACCCCGTTCTTGGGGTCAACAAGGTGCCCACCCTTGAGAAGCATGTCGTACTCTGGCTCGCCGGCGGAACGTCCGGAACACGCCAGAGCGAACACGGCACCTCCGGCAAGCAGGTCCCGGCGCGAGAGTCGATTCTGCCTTCTGGTCATTCAAAAACCTCACTGAAACCCTTCTGCGGGGAAACTCCAGTCATGGTCAACTCTCGCCCATGCCGAACGGGCGTTGCCGGACATGATCATAACCGATCCGCACTCGTGGCCACTCTTGGCGTACCTGCTGCACGGTCCGCTCCAAGTCGGACTCCACCCCGTCGACAGCATCCCGATTGACGGTGCGCAAGCGCCCTCACAGCACAGGCTCACTCCAACTCTCACACAACGGCAAAGAACAGGACTGTCATGGTAGCCGCAGAACAAGCGTCGCTCTTGTTCACCGAGCAACGGATCGTAGGTCGCGGCCACATCCAGCACGATCTCGGCCGGGGCTCGCCGGTAACTGGCCAGAAACAGTTCCACCAGCAAGTCGATAGCCTCCGTCTCGGCCACGATCCGTTCGCAAGAGGCTCGGGGCCTGCCCCTCCCTTCGAGTGTGGTCAATAGCTGGTGCAACGGCATCCCCCAAGCATTCCAGTCCAGCCGCCGCGGGTAGAACCGTGGCGAACGGCGGTCCCGTTGGAACTACCGCTGGCCGCGGCACCAGGAGACGTCATGCCTCCCCCAGGACCTCGACACTCGTGCGTATCTCGTCTCTGGGGATGAACGCAGCGTGATGGGCGATCACCTCCCTCACCCTGGGCCGCCCCTCCCCGAATCCGGTAGCCGTGGGCGGGCCATTGAGGACAAGGGGGATCATTTCCCTGGTGAAGCGCTCGACCAGCTCACGCCTCCGCGCGCGCACCCCCATCCGAAGAACAACTTCCGGTGGATCCGGAGAGGCTGGAGACGCCGGTCCGTGGCAGGCACCCCCTCCGAGGACCTCGGCGTGGACCTCCTCGAAATCTAGGCCGAGACTATCCAGCCGGGTCCGGACAATCAGCTCGGCCGCACGTGCCTTCTCCATCGCCTGGGGCCAGCTGTACACAAGCGTTCCCACCGCCTGATAGCCAGCCGCATAGGTCAGGGATGCCTTCAGCGTTGGCGGGCGGGGCCCGCCACGCACTCCTTCGACCGCCACTCTGTCCGGACCCGCGTCCCGTACTCGAAGACTCGTGAAATCGGCCCGGCAGTCCGGGGTCAGGTAGGCCGACGGATCGCCCAGTTCGTACAGTAACTGCTCCTTGACAGTTGCGACGGACACTCGCCCCCCGGTTCCGGGATGCTTTGTCACGATGAAGTTTCCGCTCGCATCAGCCTCGACGACAGGGAATCCGATGTTCGCCATGCCGGGGACAGACTGCCACTCGAGCGAACAGTTCCCCCCCGTGCACTGGGCACCGCACTCGATGATGTGGCCCGCCACGGTTCCGGCCGCCAGCCGGTCCCAGTCCACCTCGCCCCAACCAAACTCGTGGATCATCGGGGCCAGGGTCAGGGCCGTGTCTGTCGACCGGCCCACGAGGACGATCGGCGCACCGGTACCCAGCGCCTCCGCCAGAGGGAATCCACCCAAGTAGGCGTGGGCACTCAGCAGATCATCCCGGATCACATCGATCCTGCGCCCCGTATCGGGGTCGTCGAACGAGACGCCTCTCACGATCATGTCGTCGATCCGGCCCCCGATGTCGTCCCCCCGCACCACGGCAATCCTGGCTCCACGGAGACCGGCAGACGCAGACGCACGCAGGATCGCTTCCGCGCAGGCGACGGGGTTCACACCACCCGCATTCGTGACGACCCGAATGCCGTCTGCAACCAGCCGCGGCAGCAACTCGACCGCCAGATCAACAAAGTCCCCGGCGTAACCCCTGGCCGGATCGCTTCGGCGCTGCTTCTCGAGAATCGCCATCGTGACCTCGGAAAGATAGTCGAGGACCAGATAGTCGATGGGCCCTCCCTCGACCACCCTGCGGGGAGCCTCGAGCCAGTCCCCCCAGAAACCCTGCCCGTTTGCGATGCGAATCATCGCGATTCTCCTCCGGACTCCCTTAGCCCGGAATCCGTCGCCCTAGTCACGTAGCTTCCCATTGCTGCCAACCTTTCGGCTCCACTCCGAGCGCCGACGGCGCTTGGCGATCACGGCCCGAAAGTACTGGGTGAGTGCCCGGACCCGGTCCACCTCGCTGCGCATCTCGAGGAGGCTCTGCTTGGTATCTACAGGGAGGGGCAGGTCGCCCGCAATGCGAAACGACAACCATGGATGGTTTGGGTCCCAGTGCCTTACTCCCGATCCAACAAAGCCCAGGACCTTGGTGGCGGCGTCGAGGAGGCGCTGCACCTTGACGGCATCAGCTTGGGCCGGATCGTCGTCACTGAGAAACTCGACGGCTGCCTGAAGGCACTCTTCGGACGAGTCCAGAGTGCGAATCTCGAACCGCCTCGTTCCCATGGCCTCGACATTGAACCGGCCATCCTCGAAACGCTCCTTGATCTCCCGTACCGTGGCGGCACATCCGAAGCGCTCCAACCGCTCGCCGGTCTGTCTCACCACCCCGAACTCGTTGCGGTCAGCAAAAGCCCGGGAAATCATCGAGCGGTATCGCGGCTCGAAGATGTGCAGGACAACGACCTCCCCCGGCAGCAGGACAAGATCGAGCGGAAACAGCGGAAGCAGCGCTTTCTCGGCCATGCTACAGTATGCAGTTCTGGAATTGACGAGTAGGGTTAGCCGTTGGGGCTGGCCGCGATTTTCAGCTTCGGGACAACGCCGGGTGTCGGTCATCCGGCTCGCTGACAAGAATTCTGACACAGTTGGTTCAAAATGTCGGCGGGAGAGCCCGGGAGGAGGCGGTGCCGGAAGCCGGTGGGGTCTTGATCGCCGCGGCCACTGGGATCTCAGGAGCCGTTCCGATCCCCGAAGCGGGTATCTCCTACGCTTCCGGGCCCACATGGAACACCCCCGCCGCCATTCCGCGGAGGACGACGGCGGTGAGCGCGGTCCACGTATCCGGTGTCTGTGCGTGCCGTAAGTTGACGCCGTCACTCCGCAACAGACTGCAACCCCGGGCAGCCTCACCGCCCACGCGGCCTGATCCGTTCCGATTCCGTGCCGGGACCGGGCAGTGCAGTGAGGCCGTGCCGGGCGCCATTCACGGACTGGTGCCCGGAGCCCCGAGACCTCTCGGCAAGTCATGACGGGCCCGGGCGCGACGTTCGCGATCTTCCTCGCGGGGTTCATGGGTTCCGGCAAGTCGACTGTGGGCCGGGAGGTTGCGAAACGTCTGGGCTGGACGTTCGCTGATCTCGATTCCGAAATCGAGCGGACAGCGGGCGAGCGGATCCCCGTGATCTTCGACCGGCACGGTGAGGCGGGGTTCCGGAAGCGGGAGCACGAAGCACTCCGGGAGCAGGCCAACCGTGCCCTCACCGGTACGCGACTCGTCCTGGCGCTGGGAGGCGGCACGTACGCGTTCGCCCGCAACCGCGACCTCGTCCGCAAGGTCGGGCCGACGATCTGGCTCGACGCCGGCACCGCGACATTGTGGGAACGGGTACGCCTCAGCTCAAACCGCCCCCTGGCCCACGACCGGAGCCGTTTCGAACGGCTACACCGAGACCGTCGGGAGTCGTACGCCATGGCGGAATTCCGCATCGACGCTTCGCCCGGCCCCACGCAGGTAGCGAACGAGGTTCTCTCGCTAGGATGGATAGGGGATCTGCAACACGATGCCTGATCCGATCGTGCGGGCCGAGGGGCTCGGCAAGACGTTCCGAACCGGAGTCCAGTCGCTGACCATCTTTTCCGGACTGACGTTCCGGGTTGACCAGGGGGAGTGCATCGCCCTGGTCGGCGAGTCCGGAGCCGGCAAGTCCACGCTGCTGCACTTGCTGGGGGCACTGGAGGAACCCACCGCCGGAACGGTCTACTTCCAGGGATCCCCCCTGGCGGCCATGAGCGAGCAGCAGCTGGCCGGCTACCGCAACAGGGACATCGGCTACGTCTGGCAGAACTGCCACCTGCTGCCGGAATTCACGGCCCTCGAGAACGTGGCACTGCCGTTGCGAATCCAGGGTCTGCCGAAAGCACCTAGTCAGGAACGGGCCGCGCTGCTGCTCGAACGGGTCGGCCTGGGCAACCGGCTTGATCACCAGTCGGGAGAGCTCTCGGGTGGCGAGCAGCAGCGCGTGGCGATCGCTCGGTCGCTGGTTGCGGAACCGAAGCTGCTGCTGGCCGACGAGCCCACCGGGAACCTCGACGAGCGGACTGGAGAGGCCGTCATGCGGATGCTGCTGCGACTGGTGCGCGAGGAGGGGCTCGCCATCCTGATCGCGACGCACAACCCGGCGTTTGCCGCGCTATGTGATCGTGTCTTCCGCTTTGAGCACGGCCGGCTGCGCCAGTCCGATCACTGACGGTGGAGGCCTATGCCCCGGACCCCACCGCCCGGGTCGCGTCCTGAATCCGTTCGCGCAGCTTGGACCACCGCTGGGAGGAGGATGCCGTCTGGACCGCGCGGCGGATTGCAGCGGGCTGACCAAGCAGGACCACCAGCCGCTTGCCACGGGTAATCCCGGTATAGATGAGATTCCGCTGGAGCATGACGAAGTGGCTGTTCATGATCGGGATCACCACAGCCGGGTATTCCGAGCCCTGGCTCTTGTGAATCGTCGTCGCATAGGCCGGCACGAGGGAGTCGAGTTCGTTCCGCGAGTACCCAACCCGCACACCGTCGAAGTCGACCTCGATCCGGCTCTTCTCGGCATCGAGCTCCGCCACGAAGCCGATATCCCCGTTGTAGACCTCCTTGTCGTAGTCGTTCTCAGTCTGCATCACCTTGTCCCCCATGCAGAAGACCCATCCGTGCCGCTCGATGCGCTCAGCGCCGCCTGGATTCAGGGCCGCCTGCAACTCCGTGTTGAGGACCCTCGTACCGACGGCACCACGGTTCATTGGACAGAGAACCTGGACATCGCGAACAGGATCGAGGCCGAATCTTCTGGGAATCCGGACCCGGACCAGCTCGATGGTCCTGCCGATGGCCGATTCGGTCGAATCCGCAGGCACGAAATAGAAGTCAGTCTGCCCGTCGGGCTTGGCCGTTTCCGGCATTTCGCCCCGATTCACGCGGTGAGCGTTCACGACAATCCGACTCTCCGCGGCCTGACGGAAGACCTCGACGAGCTTCGCGACCGGGAGCACCTTGCTGGCGATCAGGTCGGCCAGGACCTGTCCGGGACCGATGGAGGGCAACTGGTCGACGTCTCCGACCAGCAGCAGTCCGGCCCGGCGGGGCAACGCCTTCAGGACCGAGTCCAGAAGCGACAGGTCGATCATCGAGGCTTCGTCGATGACGAGCAGGTCGCAATCCAGCGGAGTCTTGGCGTTGCGCCGGAAGCCTCCCTGGACGGGGTCGAACTCGAGCAGCCGATGAATGGTGCGGGCTTCCATCTGGGTCGCCTCGCTCAGCCGCTTGGCGGCACGACCGGTGGAGGCCGCGAGCTCGATGCCGATTCGCCTGGTCGCGAGGATCTTCAGGATCGCGTTCACGATCATGGTCTTGCCGACACCGGGTCCGCCGGTCATCACCATGACCTTGGAGGTCAGGGCCAGCCGCACGGCCGCGGCCTGGCTCGGAGCCAGGGTGAGCCCCATACGGCCTTCGGCCCACGGCAGCGCCCGGGTCACGTCGATGTCGGGCCAGGGAACGTTGCCGCTGACCAGGTCCGCCAGCGCCTTGGCGATGTTCCGCTCGGCCCGGTGCAGGTTGGGGAGGAAAACACAAGCCTCCCCACCGATCGCGTCCGGCACCAGATGGTCGCACTCGATCTCATGGGCGAGCGCCTCCTGGACCACTTCCTCCGGAACGTCCAGCAGACCCCGGGCGCGGTCGACCAGGTCGTGGCGCGGCAGCGCGCAGTGCCCGTCCTTGGTCGCTTCGGCCAGCGCGTGGCTGATTCCCGCCCGGACGCGAACCGGGGCATCCTTCTGTATCCCAACCGTCTTCGCGATGCCGTCCGCAACGGCGAACCCGATGCCACGGATTTCGCGGGCCAGCCGGTAGGGGTTCTCGGACATGATCTGTAACGCGTCGGCCCCGAAGATCTTGTGGATCTTGGCTGCCCGCGCGGGCCCGACCCGGTGACTGCGCAGGAAGAGCATGATCTCCCGCATGGGCTTTTGACCTTCCCACGCGCGAATGATCTTCCCGGCCCGCACGGAGCCGATGCCAGGGACCTCGCGCAGACGTTCTCCCTGGTTCTCGATGACATCGAAAACCTTCGCGCCAAATGCGGTGACCAGCTTCTTGGCATAGACCTGCCCGATTCCCGGAATCGCCCCGGACGCCAGGTATTTCTGCAGGCCCTCCGCTGTGTCGGGTTCGGATACGGTGATGTAGCTCGCCTGGAACTGGAGCCCGTGAGAGGAGTCCTTGACCCATCGACCGGATGCCTTGATCCATTCGCCGGGGTTGATCGAACCGACGCGGCCGACCACCGTCTCGATGTCCCTGTGCCCGCGGGCCCGGACCCTGAGAACGCTGAACCCGCTGTCCTCGCTGTGGAAGACAACCCGTTCGATCGATCCGGACAGGACCTCCTCGTTCGGCGCGAGTTCCGGGAAGAGCGCGGATTCGGACACTGGCGGCAGATTCCCGGCCGTCCCTCGCGAACGGGCCTTCCCTATGAAGCCTATCGCAGGCACGAGCCGCATGCGGACTCGACTCCCGGTCTGTCGAGCCCTCCGACCGCCCGGGCACTGCATCTTGGGCCGTACCAATCGTTCGTAGTACGATGGCAGTTCGCTGGCCGGACCAGCGAGTAGCAAGACCGTTTCCGGAATGCCCGCTCGCGTACTCGACGGAAAGGCGATCCGCGACAGCATCCTGGAGGAGATCCGATCCAGGGTCACGCGGTTCGCGGCAGCGGGCGTCCGGCCTGGATTGGCCGCGGTTCTGGTGGGCGACGATCCGGCGTCCAGGGTCTACGTCCGGAACAAGATTCGCGCGTGCGAGCGGATCGGAGCGTACTCGGAAGCCGTCCGCCTCCCGGTGGAGACCACGACCGAGGAGTTGCTCGCTGTCGTGGACCGGCTGAACCGACGCGACGACATCGACGGAATCCTGGTCCAACTGCCCCTCCCCGCGCATATTGACTCATCGCGGGTTCTGTTCGCAGTGTCAGCCGACAAGGACGTGGACGGCTTTCATCCGGTGAACGTCGGCAAACTGGCGACGGGTCAGTCCTGCCTGGCCCCCTGCACGCCGCGGGGACTGATCGAGATCCTGCGTCGAAGCGCGATCCCGGTCTCGGGCCGCCATGCGGTCGTGGTGGGACGGAGCAATATCGTGGGCAAGCCCGCGGCGCTGCTGCTGCTGGCGGAGCACGCCACGGTGACCATCTGTCATTCCCGCACTCCGGACCTGCCCGAGGTGTGCCGTCGGGCCGATATCCTGGTCGCTGCAGCGGGCAAGCCGGCCATGCTGACCCGAAAGCACATCCGCGAAGGCGCGGTCGTCCTGGATGTCGGCATCAATCGCGTGGAGGACCCCTCGCTGGCCGAACGCCTGTTGGCGCACGCGCCCGGCCGACTCGAGCAATTCAGGAAGGGTGGAAGCGCCCTGGTCGGCGACGTCCACCCCGGGGACGTCCAGGAAGTCGCGTCCGCCTACACTCCGGTCCCGGGCGGAGTTGGCCCACTGACCATCGCGATGCTGATGTCCAACACGGTCGAGGCGGCAGCCCGCCAACGCCTTCCTCCCGGCAGTGCATCGTCGCCATGAGCCTTGAGCGGTACGGCTGGACCCCGCACCTCGGCCCGAGCATTCCGGAATCCGCGGGACGCGCAGCCGGGCGCGTGCGCCTTGCCACTGCCAGAGGGGCACAGCTCTACGCCGCTGAGGGCATGGCTGACGTCAGTCTGCCCCGCACCATCGGCCAGGTGGTGGTCGGCGACTGGCTGCTGTTCGATGTCGAGAGGCGGACGGCCACCCGCGTGCTGCCCAGGCGCAATACCCTGGCCCGCAACCGCCCGGGCCACGGCGCGAAGCGACAGATTCTGGCGGCCAATGTTGACACCGTCCTGATCGTCAACACCCTGGACCGGGCCCCCAACCCTCGACAGATCGATCGCTACGTGATCTGCGTACTCGAGAGCGGAGCCAGCCCCGTGATCGTCCTGAACAAGGCCGATCTGTGCGGGGACCGGGTTGCCGCCGTCTCGGCCTGCACGGGCCGGCACCCCCCCGTGCCCGTCCTCGCCACGAGCACCGTGGACGGCTGGGGGATCGCGGCGCTGGAGCGGCATCTGCCCGCCGCCGGAACAGTAGCCCTCGCCGGGCCGTCGGGTGCCGGCAAGTCCTCCCTGGTCAACGCGCTGTTGCAAAGCGAGTACCTGAAGGTGGGGGCGGTGCGGGATCGCGACCGCCGGGGAAAGCACACGACGACCCGTCGGGAGCTCATTGAGCATCCCCGGGGCTGGCTGCTGATGGACCTCCCAGGCATCCGCGAACTCTATCCCTGGAGTCGGCCCGAAACCGTCGACATCGCCTTCGGCGACCTCTCTGCGCTCGCGGCCAGCTGCCGCTACAGGGACTGTCACCACCGCGGCGAACCCGGCTGCGCGGTCGGTGCCGCAGTCGACGACGGTCGCGTTGATGCGGCGAAGATGGACAGCTACCTGGAACTGCGGGCGGAACAGGAGGATCTTGCGCGCCGGATCGAGACGGCCAGATCCTGACCCGGTATGGCGCGGACGACGGTCTCAGAAGCGTCTGGCCATCAACTGGAATCCGTGCGTGCTGAGGCGGTCTCGTGCGTGCTGGGCTTCCCGGTCGTTGCGAAACGGTCCAACAAAGACCCGGTAGAGCCCGTCTGCCGGGGCGGGCCGGATCCCTGCCTGGAACCCTTCCGCACGCAACCAATCCACGAGCGCCTTGGCGTTCGTGCGCTGGCCCATGGCGGCAACCTGGTAGTGGAGCCTGCCGTTCTGCCCACGACCTGCGGGCGGGTCAACGGACTCCACCTGTCGCGTTGGCGCGGGCCGGGCAGCCGGCGGGCGGGCCGGTTCGGCAACGGTCTCTTCGGGCGGGGGGCCCGGCTTGATCCCGGGTGTCGGCTTGGCCCTCCTGACCGGTTGACGGGCGGGCCGCCGGGTTTCGGACTCACCGCCAGGCGCGGCCGTCGGGCCGGCCTTCGGAAGGGTGGTGATGTCCGGGTCGCCCTGCGGGCCTTCGCCACGCGTGTCGCCACCAGGTTCATGCGGGCGGACGGGGCTCACGATGTCCCCGCCAGGCACCCCGGAGTCGCCTTCAAGGACGGCCAGCAGGCTCGGCTTGCCCTGTCTGGCCCGCGTGTGCCCTCGCTCGTAACCGACCAGGTACGCACATCCCAGCGCGAAGACAGCCAGGACCGCTGTGCCCAAGACCTGCTTGAAGCCGAAGACGACCTCGATTTCTTCCCTTGATGCCGACTTTCTCGGCATACTTCATCCTATCGTAAGAAAACAGGACTTCTAGTGTTTGTTGTCGGAGGCTGGCCCTTCCGACTCACCCGCCCACTTCGATAGCCCCTGAAACAGATCCACCGGCAGAGGCAGGACGATGGTCGTGTTCTTTTCGGCGCCGATCTCCGTCAGCGTCTGCAGGTAGCGGAGCGTCACGGACGTCGGCTGGGTGCTCAACTGCCGGGCAGCCTCGGTCAGCTTGGCAGACGCCTGGAGTTCGCCGTCGGCGTGGATCACCTTGGCACGCCGCTCCCGCTCGGCCTCGGCCTGACGGGCGATCGCGCGGATCATCTGCTCGGGCAGATCAACATGCTTGACCTCGACGACTTGCACCTTGATCCCCCAGGTGCCCGTCTGCTCGTCGAGCGTCGACTGGAGTCGGGAGTTGAGCTTCTCCCGCTCGCTCAGCAGTTCGTCGAGGTCGGCCTCGCCCAGCACGGAACGCAGGCGCGTCTGGGCGAGCTGGGACGTGGCATGGATGTAGTGCTTGACCTCGACCACGGCCTTGGCGGGATCCAGGACGCGGAAGAACACGACGGCGCTCACCTTGACGGTCACGTTGTCCCGGGTCACGACGTCCTGCGAGGGGACCTCCAGGGTCTCGACCCGCAGCGGGATGCGGACGATCCG
Organism: Bryobacterales bacterium; assembly: GCA_965205085.1. Taxonomy (GTDB): domain Bacteria; phylum Acidobacteriota; class Terriglobia; order Bryobacterales; family UBA6623; genus VXMF01. The sequence continues at coordinate 2,535,566 of OZ242039.1, forward strand.
GTCGATGGGACGGAAGACCAGGATGAGGCCGGGCCCCTTGACGTTCGGCAGCAGCCGGCCCAGCCGGAAGATCACTCCCCGCTCGTACTCGGTGAGAATCTTGATGCAGTTGACCAGATAGAGGGCAATGACGATGGGGAGGATCAGCGAGAAATCCATGCAACGACTCCTGGGACGCTCTGGCCCCGGGCAGCCTGCGAACGGCTGGCAGGTAACGACGGCCGGCCTTCGCAGTGTGACTCGGGGCTGTCAATCAGATTCTACCCGATCAGCCGAGGAAGCAGGTCCCGGCGCTGGGGGCTACTCGGCCGCCACCGGGGATTCGACCTCCAGCGTCATGCCGTCGACCGAAACGACGCGAACCCTTTCGCCGGCGGGGATGGGCGAGGAGGACCTGCCACGCCAGTACTCTCCATGGACGAAGACCGTGCCTTCGGGATCCAGTGCCGTTCGCGCCTCGCCAAGTTCGCCGACCATGGCTTCGGAGCCGGTGGCAACCTTGTAGCGGAACGAGCGAATCGCCAGTTGCAGGAGAAAGACGCTGATCGCGGCGAACGGCAACGTGATCGCGGTGGCAGGCCCCCACCCGATCTGCAGTTCCGGCACATCCGTATCGACCAGGAGCACGATGCCGAGGATCATGGCAACCGCCCCGCCAGCAGCAAGGATCCCGTTGACGGGGGTCATGGCCTCGACGACGAAGAAGGCCGCAGCCAGAAGGATCAGGGCGGCTCCTGCGAAATTGATCGGCAACAGCGACAGTGCCATGAGGCCAACGATGACGCAGATCCCGCCCGCCACGCCGGGCACGATGAGGCCGGGGTTCGAGAACTCGATATAGACCCCGATCAGGCCCACAACGAGCACCATGAGGGCGACGCTGGGATTGATCAGGGGAATCAGGACCCGCTGCCTGAGGTTGGGGACGTAATCGTAGGCGACCGCTCCCGACAACTGCAGGGTCTGTTCGGTGCCGTCGAACCGGATGACGGTGCGGCCGTCTATCTGCTTCAGGAGATCCTCGACATCCTTGGCGACAACCTCGATCAGGCTCGCATCGAGGGCGTCCTGTTCCGTGAAGGACTCGCTCTCGAGGACGGCCTTGACGGCGAGCTCGCTGTTCCTGCCGCGCATGTCCGTGACCGCGCGCAGCGATGCCGCCGTGTCATTCTCAATCTTCTGCTTCATGGTGCCCTTGAGTTCTCCACCCATCGCGAGCACCGGCTGGGCGGCCCCGGTGTTCGTGCCTGGCGACATGGCGGCAATATCCGCAGACACCAGGATGATGAAGCCGGCCGAGGCCGCACGCCCGCCACTCGGTGCCACGAAGGCGACTACCGGTACGGGCGACGCCAGGATCGCCTGGACGATCTCGTTGGTCGATTCGAGGAGCCCGCCGGGAGTGTCGATCCTGAGCACGACAGCCGAGTCGCCCGCAGCGGCGGCCTGCGCAAGGCCGTCGGCAACGATCTCGCGCGTCAACGGATGCACCACTGTTCCGAGGTCGACCACGAGAACGCGCTGTGCTTCCGCACGAGGCGCAGTCCCCACCAGCCCAGTGAGCATCGCCACTGCACACAGGCCGCTGCGCACAAGGAATCCCGGTAACCGCATCACCCGCATTTCATCCTCAGTCTAGAGCAGCAGGACAGAATCACGCCGGTAGCGCGTTCGGTTCTTCGCCGGCAGCGGCACGACGCACCGCAAACCGGCCAGCCGCCGCTACCGGCCGCACTGTCCGCCGCCGCGCCGCGGGCCACTTCCAGGCAACGGCTTGACTAGAATGGAAGGCTCGAATCCCGGGATCGGTGACAACCCTGCGCAAGTCTGAGAAAGTACTCGCGGTGCTGGTCTTGGCGGCGGGAGCATTGTGGCTGACCGAGCCGACCCACTCGCTGATGCACCTGGCCCGGGGCATCGCGCTCGTCCTCGCCGTCATCCTCGGCATTGCCGTCACGACCTCTCGCCTGATCGGGTTGGGCCGCAGGATCGCGCGGGCGATGCTCTGGAGAGTCCGTCACCGTATGGTCGGCGTATTCTTCTTTGTCGGCGTCCTGCCCGTCACGCTGAGCCTGCTCCTGCTGCTGTTCGGAGCGCTGTTCCTGTTCGGCCCCCTGACGGCGTACGTGCTCACGGCGGAGTTGGAGCAGATCGGCGGACAGATGGACGAGGCCGCCACACTGCTCGCCTGGCAGGTGCGGGACACTTCCCCGGCTGCGCTGCGTTCGTTGCTGGAGGACTTTCGCAGGTCGGCCGAGCCGAATCTTCCCGGCCTCATCATCCACGCCGAGTACGGCGGGTCCCCCGTGGCCGCGCCCGAATCGAGGCTCCGGGCCGGAATCCCGCCGAACCTGGGCGAGGCGCGGGGCATGGTCCAGAGCGGGAGTGAAATGCTGCTGGCGGTGGGCAGGGAAACCTCCCAGCCGCCCGGACGACTGATGCTTGCGGTTCCCCTGACGGCGAACCTGATCCAGGCGGCGATGCCGGGCCTCGGTGTCGTCGAGTACCGACTGGGCAGTTCTGCGGGAGGTCCGGACGGGACTGGCCGGGCTTCCCTCGTACCGGTGGTGCGCATCGAGACCTCCCCCCCTGGAGAGGGTCCCAGGCCACCGTGGCACCCTTCGTCCTGGATGATCCGCTGGCCCCACCAGTCCCAGGTGCTCAACCTGGACACGAGCGAGATGGAAACCAGGACGTTCGAGCTGAGGACTCGCCCCTACGAACTGTGGAGCAAGATCTTCAGTGCCCTGCCGGAGTTCTCGTTGGGTCTGTTCACGTTCCTCGGGTACGGCCTCGCCGGCTCATTCTTGGTGAGCGTGTTCGTCTCGGGACTGGTCGCGATATCGCTGAGCCGGACACTGACCCGGGCTGTGCACGACCTGCAGGTCGGAACGCGGCGGGTCAACGAGGGCGACTTCGGCTACCGAATCCCCGTCTCGGGACACGACCAGATCAGTGACCTGTCGCGTTCCTTCAACGCCATGGCGAGCTCACTCGAGACGCTGCTCGAGGAGTCGAGGCAGAAACAGCAGTTGGAAGCGGAGCTGGACGTCGCACGGACCGTTCAGGGAAGGCTGTTGCCGGTCAAGCCGCCGGCGGCGGACGGCATCGAGATCCTCGGTGCCTGCCGGCCGGCCAGATCGGTGTCCGGCGACCTGTACGACTACCTGGACCTGGGAGGCAGGCACCTGGCGATCGCCCTCGGGGACGTTTGCGGGAAGGGTATCTCGGCTGCCCTCCTGATGGCCTCGCTGCACTCGATCATCCGGGCCCAGTGCACACAGATTCGGACCGGCGACGCAACGGCGTTGCAGGCCTCCGCGGCCCGCCTCGTCCGGCAGGCGAACAAACAGCTTCACGCCAGCACGGCTTCCAACAAGTTCGCCACACTGTTCTTTGGCATTCTCGATACCGCCAGCGGCAACCTCGCATACGTCAACGCGGGACACCTGCCACCCCTGCTGCTGCGAAACGGCAGCGTGCGGCGGCTCGACGTGACCGGCCCGATCGTGGGAGCGTTTCCGGGGGCCGAATTCGGGGCCTCCACCCTGACGATCCAACCCGGCGATGGCCTTCTGGCCTACACGGACGGCCTGACCGAGCCCGAGGATGGATCGGGCGAGGCCTTCGGCGAGGAACGGCTCCGGAGGGCGGTGACCGGGAGGAAGCACCTGCCCTTGCGGTCGATCATCGACGGGACAATCGACGAGGCCGTCGCCTGGACGGGCCAGCCGACGCTCCAGGACGACATGACGATGCTGGTGCTCAGAATGGGATGAGATCGGTCTCGCGATTCAGGCTCCCGGTCCGGCAAATCGTCACCTTGCTGCTGTTGGTGGCCACCGTGCTGGCATCCGGCACCATCGGCTTCGTCCTCATCGAGGAGCAGCCCTGGTTCGAGAGCTTCTACATGGCGCTGATCACCCTGACCACCATCGGGTACGAGGAGATTTTCGAGCTCAGCGAGCGCGGGCGCTACTTCAACGCCATCCTTATCCTGGCCGGATACACCACCGTCTTCTGTGCCGTGGGCCTGATGGTGAACACCCTGCTGCAACTCGAGCTTCACAACCACTTCGACAGGAGAAGAACGGGACGCATGATCAACCGGAAGTCCAGCCACTATATCGTCTGCGGTCTCGGCCGCGTCGGCCGAGGGGTGATCCAGCGGCTCCAGCAGAGCGGCGCGACCATCGTCGCGGTCGACAGGAATCCTGAGCAGGAGGCCTGGGCCAACGAACACGGCGTTCCGCTGTTGATCGAGGACGCCACCCTGGACGTGACCCTCGACCACGCAGGCGCGGCCCGCGCCGCGGGTCTGGTCGCCGCCACCAGCAGCGACGCGGTGAACGTCTACATCACCCTGTCCGCACGCATGATCAATCCCGACCTGCGGATCAGTGCCCGAGCCAGCGACGAGGAGGCTGCCAAGAAGCTTGAGCTGGCCGGTGCCAACTCGGTCTTCTCGCCATACAAGTTCACGGGCTACCGCATTGCCCAGTCGTTGCTCCGCCCGCAGATCTCGGATTTCCTCGACATGGCCTCGGCGGTCGAGCGACCGGAGGTCGGGATCGACATCGAGGAGTACCGGATCAGCGGCCGGACCCGATGGGCGGGCCAGACGGTCACGGGTTCGGGATTGCGGGACATGGCGGACGTCATTCTCTTGGCGGTCGCCAAGCCAGGTGCCGCGATTGAGTTCAATCCTCCCGGGGAGACGTCGCTCGCGCCGGGGGACACGATCGTCCTGATGGGCCATCATGCGACGCTGAGAAAGATCAAGCGAGAATTCGAGACCTGATGCTGCGAGTACTGACAGCCGGAGAAGCGCGCCAGGCGGATCGCGCGACGATAGAGGAGCGGGGCGTACCTGGACTGATCCTGATGGAGAACGCCGCCGCCGCGGTGACCCGCCAGATCACCGCGACCCATCGCGGCCTGCGCGGTGAGAAGGTGCTTGTCCTGTGCGGAAAGGGGAACAACGGCGGCGACGGGCTCGCCGTTGGCCGGCAACTGCTGTTGCGGTGTCCGGGACTCGACCTGCAGGTCGTGCTGCTTGCGGAGCCCCAAGCGCTCTCGGGCGACGCATCCATCAACTGGACCATGCTCACGGCGCAGGATCATGCACCGCTGGTCGCCCCGACCCGGGAGGCCTGGCGCAACCTGCTTCCCGGTGTCGCGGATTCGACGATCGTGGTCGACGCCATTCTCGGAACGGGCCTGAGGGGCCCGGCCCGGGGCCTGGCCGGCCAGGCCATCGCGGACTTGAACGCCGGATTCAGGAAGGCGCGGATCGTCGCTGTGGACATGCCCTCGGGACTCGGCAGCGATACGGGCGAACCGCCAGGTGACAGCATGCGGGCGGACTGCACGGTCACGTTCACGGCACCCAAGGTCAGCCAAGTGCTGCCTCCGTCATGCGACCGCGTCGGGGAACTGGTCGTGGCGCGGATCGGCACGGCCGATTCCGTGCTGGCCGCTCTGCCCGGTCCGCGACTGATGCTCAGCGAGCCGAGCGATGCGGCACGGTTCTCGCTGCCCAGAGACCGTGGCGGCCACAAGGGAACCTATGGCCATGTGCTCGCCATCGGCGGCTCGAGATCCAAACCCGGCGCGATCCTCATGGCAGGCACGGCAGCGTTGCGTGCGGGTGCTGGACTGGTGACAGTCGCCACCTCGGCCGGGGCGGCCGAGCCGCTCGTCGCCGCGACCCCGGAACTCATGCTGGAACCCGGCCGCGAGATGGAGGACGGCACCCTCGGGCCGGACTCGTTCGGGACCGGCCTGTTCCATGCGAAATCGGTCGTCGCCCTGGGTCCGGGCCTGGGCAGGGCTCCAGCCAACCGCGCCTTGAGCCGCAAGGTCTACGAGCACTGCCCGCTGCCGCTGGTCGTCGACGCGGACGGACTGGAGGCCATCGGCATCGCCGACGCCCCGCGCCGCCAGGCTCCGACCGTACTCACCCCCCACCCCGGGGAGATGGCGCGGCTGGCGGGAACCAGCACCGAGGATGTTCAGCGCGACAGACTCCGGACGGTGCGGCACGCCGCGGCGCGGACAGGGGCCGTGGTGGTCCTGAAGGGGCATCGCACTCTTGTGGCGGCGCCGGGCGGGGACACAGCGGTCAACCCGACCGGATCCCCGGGCATGGGGACCGCCGGATCGGGGGACGTCCTGACCGGAATCATTGCCGCGCTGCTCGCGCAGTTTCCCGACCGTGCGGTCTTCGATACGGTGGCGGCGGCCGTCTACCTGCACGGGCTGGCCGGCGAACTGGCCGCCCGGGAACTGGGCGAACAGGGAATGCTGGCAACCGATATCGGCCGGTGGCTCAATCGCGCCCGAAAGAACCTGACAGCGTGACAATCCGGACAACATCGCCCGACGAGACGATCGCGGTTGGCGCCAGGATCGCGGCCGCCCTGGAACCGCCGGCCCTGGTCATGCTGGTCGGTGACCTCGGCGCGGGCAAGACGACCATGGCGAAGGGGATCGTCGCCGGGCTGGGTGCGGCATCCGCAGACGACGTTCTGAGCCCGACCTTCTCCCTTGTTCACGAGTTCCCCGGGAACCCGAAGGTCTACCACCTCGACCTGTACCGGCTCGACACCGTTCCGGAGCTCGACACACTGGGGCTGGAGGACATCTGGAACGAGCGCGCTGTGGTGATCGTAGAATGGGGCGAGAAGTTTGACGGCGAGTTGCCGGGCTTGCGAATGGAGGTATGTATCGAGTACGACGGGGATGACGCCCGGATCGTTCGCCTGGAGGGACCGGCGGTGCCGGGACCGCAGCCGCTATAATCCCGGTCAAGCTATGATCGCTGCTCTGCGCGGGAAAGTGGCCGAGAAGCAGGCCGGCAAGGTCATTCTCGACGTGGCGGGCGTGGGATACCAGGTCTCGATCCCGGTCGACACCTACAGTCGCATCGGTGAGCCCGGCGAGGAGCTTTCCCTGCACATCCACACGCACGTCAGGGAAAACGTCTTGGCACTGTACGGTTTCCACGACCGGCGCGACAAGGGCCTGTTCGAGAAGTTCATCGAAATCAGCGGGGTGGGACCGCGACTGGCGCTGACTCTGCTGTCGGGGCTGTCAACCTCGGAGCTGCTGCAGGCCATCCGGACGGGCGATCCGAAGCGGCTGGTCCGGATCCCCGGCGTGGGCAAGAAGACCGGCGAGCGGATCGTCCTCGAGCTGAAGGACAAGGTCGGCGAGTTGGTCGACGCCGAAGACGGCACACCGGACAGCGCTTCGGCAGTGGAGGAAGACGTGATCTCCGTCCTGGTCAATCTCGGCCTGAGTCCGGAAGCAGCCGCAAGGGCGGTGCGGGTCGCGAGGAGCAGGGGTGCGCAGGCCGAGTTCGATGCGCTCTTCCGCCAGGCGATGGAATCGGTCAAGCGCTAGCCGGCGCCATGGCGAAGAAGCGCATCATCAGCCCGGAACGATCCGACGAGGATCGCCAGTCCGACCTGAAGCTGCGGCCCCAAAGACTGGACGAGTTCGTCGGGCAGGGAGCCTTGAAGGAGAATCTCGCCATCGCGATCGAGGCCGCGAGCAGGCGGGAGGAGTCTCTGGACCACGTTCTGCTGTACGGGCCTCCGGGCCTCGGCAAGACCACCCTGGCAACAATCATTGCCAACGAGATGGGCGTGCGGCCCGATTACACGTCAGGGCCCGTCCTGCAGAAGAAGCTGGACCTGACCGGGATCCTCACCACCATGCAGGAGCGCCAGGTGTTCTTCATCGACGAGATCCACCGGCTGATCCCGGATGTCGAGGAGATGCTCTACTCCGCCCTGGAAGACTTTCGGGTCGACCTGGTGGTTGGCGCTGGGCCCGGAGCCCGCATGCACTCGATCCCGGTGGCACCGTTCACGGCCATCGGAGCGACCACCCGTCAGGGGCTGATCAGCGCTCCGCTGCGGGCACGGTTCGGCATCACGTTACGCATCAATCCCTACGACAACGTGGACCTGATGCGGATTGTGTTCCGCTCGGCCGGACTGCTGGGGGTCGACCTCAACGACGAGGCTGCCGAGGAGATCGCACGCAGGTCGCGCGGTACGCCACGGATCGCGAACCGCCTGCTGCGGAGGGTCAGGGACTATTCCGAGGTTCGGGCAGACGGCCGGATCGATCAGGAGATCGCCTGCACCGCTCTCGATATGCTGGAGGTGGATCCGCTTGGGCTGGACGAGATCGACCGGAAGATCATGGAGACGATTCTGGGCAAGTACCGCGGCGGACCTGTGGGCCTGGGCACGATCTCCGCCTCCGTCGGCGAGGATGCCAGCACGATCGAGGAGGTCTACGAGCCGTACCTCATGCAGTTGGGTTTTCTGGACCGTACCCACCGGGGGCGGGTCGGTACACTGCAAGCGTTCGAGCACTTCCAGTTGCAGCCGCCGCAGGGATTGCAACCGACGTTGGGATTCTAGCCTTGGGAACCGGACCGTGAGGAAAGCCCCGCACTACATCGCCATCGAAGGGCCCCTCCGGGTGGGCAAGACCATGCTGGCGAGAGAGTTGGCCGGTCACCTTCGCGGGCGGACGCTCCTGGACAGCGGCGACAATCCCAGCCTCGAGAGCTTTTATCGGGGCCGGGCCGGGGCGGCCTTTCGCACCCAGATGCACTTTCTCGTGAAGCGATTCCGGCTGCTGTCGGGGGCCGGCATCGAGCAATCGCACATGCCGGTGGTGACGGATTTCCTCTTCGAGAAGGACAAGCTGTTCGCCTATCTCAACCTGGACGACGACGAGGTCGCGATCTACGACCCGTACTACTCGCACTTCAAGGACCAGTTGCCGACACCGGACCTGACGGTCTACCTGAAGGCGAGCCCGGAGTTCATCCGCGAACGCCTTGCCGCCGATCGATCCGGAATCGAAGCGAAAATTCCCGACGCGTACCTGCAGGGTGCGGTCCAGGCCTTCGACCATTTTTTCAAGCGGTACACGGCGGCCGACATCCTGGTGGTGGACTTCGCCCAAACCGACATCCTGAACAACCGGGACGACCGGCGTCAACTGCTTGAGGAGATCAGCAGGCCCGTGGTGGGCACGCAGTTCTTCCTGCCACTGGGTTCGTAGGCGCGGAGAGGACCCACAGCCGGTTCCGACCGAGACTCGCCCCGAAGAACCCCAACTGCACTCCATGCCCTTCGACTGGAACACCCTGATCGCAGCGTTCGGTGGCGGACTCTTTGCCGCCGCCATCGGGACGCTTCCCTCGTTCGTGTTCACAGGGCTCCTGGTGCTGGCCGGCGTGTGCGTGGCCGCCGCGGGCGGAGGGTCGGACGTGCTGGCGACGGTCGCCTTCGGTCCCGTATTCGGTCCGCACGTGGCGTTCGGCGGCGGGGTTGGGGCGACAGCGTTCGCCTATCACCGGGGGCTGCTTCCGAGCGGCCGGGACATCACGGTTTCCCTGATGGGGCTCGGTCGCGCCGACGTGCTGCTTGTCGGCGGCTGCTTCGGGACACTGGGGTATCTGCTGAACTGCGTCTGGCTGCTTGCCGGCCTGGGAGACCACACCGACACCGTAGCGCTGACAGTGGTGGTGTCGGCAATGATCGTCCGGGTCTGCTTCGGGCGGAGCAGTCTGGCCAGCAGGCGATTCCGCCCGGGCAAGGACGCGCATTGGGTCAGACACCAGGAACGGCCGGCGCAATGGGCGTCTGTCGGCATGGGCATGGGTCTGCTTTCGGCATTCATCGCATTGGAGGTCGGCGCAGACCGGGGCGGGGACGTGCTGGGTTTCGGAATCGCCGCATTCAGTCTGCTGTTCGCGCAATTCGGACTCGGGGTTCCGGTGACCCATCACATGGCGCTTCCGGCTGCCGCGGCAGCCCTGGCGTCGGGAAACCTGCTGGTGGGCGCCGGATTCGGCGTGGCGGGAGCGCTGGCCGGCGAGGTGTTTGCCCGGATCTTTCACCAGCACGGAGACACGCACATCGACCCACCGGCCGGAGGAATCGCTGTCATGATCGCGGTGGTCCGCCTGATCTGGCCCGCCGGCGGCTAGTGTTCCGGTCCAGAACCGTTTTCAGGTTAGGGGAGCGCTGCTTGAGGGTGGGCAGAGGCAACGCTTGACGTAGTTGGACGGATCGCTGCTCCGAATCCGTCGCCGGGTGGCAGGGGCCGCACGACGAGGCCTGCGGACTGGCTTGCGAAAGGGACAAGACTGTCACCAAATGTTTTGACAGAAACCAGTTTGTTGCTATCTTGGTTTGCATTCAGCGGGGCCCGCCGGCCCGAGGAGAAGCAACCATGAAAAAACAGGGCCGCTGTTGGATTTCCTAGTGCAACCGGCATTCTGCTAACCGCTACGGGGCTGGTGCCAGGTGGGAGTCCGCAGCCGCCGTACGAAGCAGGACTGGGCGCAGGAGGTGGCAGCGCTGATGGAAGGCCGCTACGCGGCGGCGGAGCGGGTCACTTTGGTACTGGATAACCTCAACACGCACAAGTCGGGAGCCGTGTACGAGGCGTTCGGGGCGGAGCGGGCGGAAGCGATCCTGCAGCGGCTGGAGTTGCGCTACACACCCAGGCATGGCTGTATCATGAGAAGGCGTCCCATGGATTCCCGTTTTCGATTCAGCGTCATCTGCAGTTCGTTCCTGATCACGATCCTGCTTGTTGTCGGTGCCGTGCTCGGCAAGAGTGAGGAACAGGAGGGTGCCTACCGTCCCCTGGCTGTCTACACGGAAGTCCTTGCGCGCATCAAGAGCGACTATGTCGAAGAGCCGGACATTCCCAAGGTTACCCAGGGTGCCCTGCAAGGCCTGGTCGAATACCTCGATCCGGCGTCGAGCTACCTGTCCCCGGAGCAGTACACGGAGTACCGGGCGGCCCTGGAATCCGCCGACGGCGGTACGGGACTGTCCACGGGGATGATCGTTCGCAAGCAGGGGGTCTATACCAGCGTCCTCGCCGTCCTGCCTGGATCGCCTGCGGCGGAGGCAGGCATCCGCACCGACGACCTGGTGGACGCCATCGACAACGTCAGCACCCGGGTCATGCCCCCCGCGTACCTGATGGCCAGGCTGAGCGGGGAGCCCGGCACCACGGTGACCGTGATGGTCCGGTCGTCGTCCGACTACGAATCCCCGGTTGAGCACACCCTGACAAGGTACGTACCGGTGCTGCCACGGGTGCGGTCGCACCTCAGGGAGGACGGCATCGGCTATGTGGACGCAGACGCGCTTGGTCCAGACCAGGTCGAGCAGATCGCCGAGGCCCTCCGGAGCCTGGAGACTCAAGGGGCGAGCAAGTTCATCCTGGACCTGAGGGAGAACGCGGTCGGCGACCCGGAGGACGGTATCGCGCTGTCGGATCTGCTGATCAGTGAAGGCTCGATCACGATACTGAAGGGCCAGAACTTTTCGGAGCGGACGTCGGTCTCGACAGCCGAGAAGACCGTGACGTCGCTGCCGATCGCGGTCATCATTGATCGCCCGACCGCCGGAGCTGCGGAGATCGCCGCCGCGGCGGTCCAGCGAACGAATCGCGGCGAAGTCGTCGGAGAGGCGTCGGCCGGCCTTTCGGCCCACCAGGAAACGATCGAGCTGGACGACGGGGCCGCGCTCATCCTGTCCGTGGCGAACTACCACGGCCCGGACGGCAACGTCATCCACAAGGAGGGAGTCACGCCGGACCGCGAGGTTCCGCCTCGCGATCTGCGACGCTACAGGGACGTACAGCGTCGGGTGTTCGACTCCCCCGCGGTCCAGCGCGCCGAGGAGGATCAGGTCGGTGATCCCTTTCTGGCTGCGGCACTGGCTGCCCTGCAGGACGCGGACTGAGTATCGCCGCCCGCCTGGGTCGCGGCTACTGCACCAGATCCGTGCGGGGGCTGGGCATGTTCTCCTCCTTGGGATTGTCGATACGAATCTCTCCGAAGGTCGACTCGTACTGGGCAATGTTCTGCGCCAGCACCAGCTGCAGCGCTTTCGCCTGCTGGGGACTCATGTAAACGCCCTGGAACGAGGAGAACGTGACGTCATTGCCACCCACCTTGAGAACGCCGAACTGCAGGAAGAAATCCCAGATGCTGACGTTGACCTGGACACTGTTTGCATATTCCTCCCGGTAGTCGTCTCGACGCCGAACCCGGACCTGCTCTGGCTGTGGGGTAACTCCGGATCCGGTCTGGTTGTCCATGCCTGTATTATGCATCGCCGCCCAGGACCGGTTCCAGCTCTGGTAAGTTGGAGCCCAAGTGTTCCAGCGACACCAGCGGAAGGCAATGCTGCTGTTCGCGACTGCCGACGCGGTTCTGACGGCAGTTTCGTTCGCTGTGGCGTACTCAGCCCGATCGGGATTGCCGATGCGGGCACTGGTCATTGAGCCGTCCGACAGGGTGCTTCTGCTGGTCGCCTCGGTCGTGGCGGTCGTCGCGGCCGGACGGTGGACGGGGACCTACGCCCGGATCTACTCCGGCAACCGCTCTGGGGTCGCCAGAGGCATCGTTCAACAGGCGGGGGCCGCCTCGCTGGCCATGATGGCCCTGCTGTACCTGCTCAATCTGGACGTGCCGGTCAGCCGCCTGTTCCTGGCTTTCTTCTTCGCTTGTCTGGCAAGCCTCCAGCTGCTGCAACGAATCGCCGCACAGGGCCTGCGCGGTCGGATGCGCAAGGCGCTCGGGGTCGAAACGTCGGTCGTCGTCATCGGGGACGGCGAGCGGGCGGTCGAGATGGCCTCGGAGCTGGAACAGTCGGAACGGCACGGAATCCGGCTTCTCGCGATCGTGGGCTGCGGGAGAGGGCTGAAGCCGGAGATCCGGTTGCGTCGCACCTACCGGGTCCGCAGTCTGGAGGACCTGCCAGCGATGCTGAACGAGGAGATCATCGACGAGGTGCTCTTCGCTGTCGCCAGCGAGCGGCTCCGGGACCTCGAGGATGTGTTCGTCCTGTGCGACGAGCATGGGGTCAAGACGAGGGTGGCCGCCGATTTCTTTCCGCACGTCCACAGTCGAGTCCATTTTGACCGGCTGGGCGAACGCCCCTTGCTGACCTTCTCGACCGCGCCCGCGGACGAACTGCAGTTGCTGCTCAAGCGCTGTCTGGATGCAGGCGTCGCAACGGCAAGCCTGCTGGTGCTCCTCCTGCCCATGGTGGTGGTGGCGGCCCTGGTGAAGCTCACGTCGAAGGGGCCGGTGTTCTTCCGGCAAACCCGGTGCGGGTTGAACGGGAGGGCGTTCACCTGCTACAAGTTCCGTTCCATGACGGAGGATGCCGAGTCCCGACGCCACGAGGTCGAGCATCTCAACGAGAAGGACGGACCGGCCTTCAAGCTCCGGGACGACCCCCGCCTGACGCGGGTCGGAGGCCTTCTCCGACGTTTCTCGGTCGATGAGTGGCCGCAGTTCTGGAACGTCCTCCGGGGGGACATGTCCATCGTCGGGCCCCGGCCTGCCGTGCCGTCCGAGGTGAGCCAGTACCAGACGTGGCAAAGGCGCAGGCTGCGCATGCGGCCTGGCCTTACGTGCCTGTGGGCGATCCGCGGTCGGGATGGCGTCGATTTCGACAATTGGATGCAAATGGACCTCGAGTACATTGACAACTGGTCCCTGCTGCTGGATCTGCGCATTCTGGTCCTGACGGTACCGGTCGTCATCAGGGGACGCGGCGCGAGCTGACCCAGCGGCCAGACGGCAGGTCCGCCGGCGAACGGGGAAAAGAGCGCGAGCGTAACTCCGCGGGGGCCCTGCTATCCTCGTTAGCGCTGGCCGGTTACCGAGATGAGGCTCTCTGCTGCTGTGTTTCTCGTCGCGTCGCTCGCCGTCGCTCCGATGGCCTGGAGCCAGTCCTCGACGCAGACCACGCTACGCAATCCGCCGAGTCACGCCAGCCACGCGCTGCTGGTGACGTTCGGCATTGGAGATGCCGGCGAGACAGTGTGGGACGGCAACGTGACCGTAAGGAGCGGGGAATTGGTGGAATTGGTCGGCTACGAGATGGGCCTCGGAGACATCATTCACCCACCCCGCCGGTGGGAACTGTCAACGCGCAAGGCCTTCCCATTCGGTCGCAGGAACCACGATGAGGACATTCTGGTCGACCTGCCGGACGACACCTACCTGACGCCTCGCTTCCACGTCTACCTGCAGGGATCGGCGGCATCGGAGATATTGTTCCAGACCGAGCAGGGGGACTTCTCTGTGCGAGTGGCTGACCTGCCGGCCGGGGGCGCGATGGAGTTCCTGGAGGGGCGAGCGAGTGTGGCCCGGGCACCGGTGGCCATGCTGGTCGGTCGCGGCGACGCCGGAGGCCCTCACGAGCGCTTGACAGACAACGACTTCGCCTCGCTTGAGGTTGCGTCCGACGACACGGTCTGGGTAGCGTACACCGGGTTTGACGGGGACAGTGACCGTGTCTACGCCGATCGTGTTCTGCCCGGCCAGACAGTGGCCGGGAATCGGCCCCATGCTGTGAGCATGGCTGGTGGCGATGTCTATCGCACCGCGCTCGCCGAGGATGCGGAAGGCAAGATCTGGGTCGTCTGGTCCGAACAGGTGGACGGGAACTGGGATCTCTACGCCCGTGCCTTCGACGGTCAGGTGTGGGGCCGGATCGAGCGGCTCACGTCCGCATCCCAGCCCGATATCCACCACCGCGCCGTGCGGGACGGTGCCGGACGGATTCACCTCGTCTGGCAGGGAGCTCGCGGAGGCCGGTTTGGAATCTTCCACCGGAGCTACGACGTCGGCTCCGGCTGGAGCGAGGAGGTGCAGGTGAGCCGGCCGAGCGACGGGAACTGCTGGGAACCCTCGGTAACGGTGACCGGCGCGGGAGCGGTGTTCGCAGCCTGGGACCAGTACAGCGAGGCAACCGGATACGACATCTACCTGTCGAGAAGGGTGGGCAGTTCATGGGACCCCCCGATCGTGGTGGCCGCGACGAAACGCTTCGAGGCCTATCCCACGCTGGCAGCGGACAGGCAGGACAGGGTCTGGATGGCATGGCATGAGTCCGGTATCAACTGGGGCAAGGACTGGGGCTACCCTTTCGACATCCAGGCGAACGCCACCGGACTCTACAACTCGCGCCAGATTCGGATGGCCGTCTTCGAGAATGGAACGCTCCGGGCACCGGCCCGGAACCTGGCCTCTTCGCTGCCCGATCCGGGTCCCGGCAACAACTTCTTCGAGTATCCGCAGCTCGCCGTCGACGGGGCCAACCGAATCTGGGCGCTGTTCCGCCACCGCCGGCCGATGCAGCACAACGTATACTGGCGCACCCCTTCGCACCACGCACTATGGGAGATATATGCCAGCTACTACGACGGCGACAGGTGGTCCCCTATCACGCTGCTGCCCCATTCCACCGGGCGTACCGACATGCGGGTCGAGGCGCAGGTTGACTCTACCGGGCAGCTGGTAACCGCATATGCGACCGACCGTCGCAGCTTCCGGGATTTCGTCGGCGCGATGCTCGATGTGTTCGTTGCACGTCTGCCCGTTCCGCCAGGCGAAGCCGTTTCGCACAGCCTGGGCGAGTTCAGGCTGCCCGGGATCCAAGCGGCCCGGCAACCCCCGAACCGGCCTCCCCGCGAGATGGCAGCCGACGAGCCGGTTCACCCCAACGATGAGGAAGACGTCGTCAGGATCCGGAACTACGTCTACGACCTCGGCAACAGGCGCTACAAGGTCTATCGCGGAGACATGCACCGCCACACCGAAATCTCGTGGGACGGGTACAACGACGGCTCCACGGAGGACACCTACCGGTACGCGATTGATCCCGGCTCGCTGGACTTTCTGGCCGTCACCGAACACAACTTCGGAGTCGCCGACGAGTACGATTGGTTCCGCAGCCAGAAGTATGCGGACATCTTTCGACTGGGAGCGTCCTTCGTTCCCTTGTTCGCGTACGAGCGCTCGATCAAGTACCCGAACGGGCACCGGAACGTGGTCTTCCCGTACCGAGGGGCACCGATCCTCGACTATCAACATTACGAATGGGCACCCAACCCGAGTTATATGCGGCAAGGCCCTGAACGGTTCTTCGCGTATCTCCGCAAGTACAAGGGAATCGCGATGCCGCACACGTCCGGCACGGACATGGGAACGGACTGGGCCGACTACGATCCGGAAGTGGAGCCGATCGTGGAGATTTACCAAAGTGACCGGAACAGCTACGAGTGCGAAGGTTGCTGGCGCTCCGCGCCCGACGACGAGCCCAAGAAGCAGTTTGGCGGCTACAGGCCGGACGGGATGGTCTCGGTGGCGTGGGCCAAGGGCTACCGACTCGGGGTGCAAGCCAGTTCCGACCACCTCGCCACCCACACCTCGTACTCGATGCTGCTGGCGGAGGACAACTCGCGCGACGGACTCGTGAACGCGATCCGCGCACGGCGGACCTACGGGGCGACCGACAACATCATCGTGGACTTCCGTCTGGAGGAAATGGGCCGCCAGCACCTGATGGGATCGGAAGCTGCGATCGAGGGAGCGCCGACCTTCCGGGTGCATATCGAGGGAACGGACAACCTTGCCGAGGTCGAGATCGTGAAGAACAACACCCGCGTCTACCGACAGACGCCCGGCACGAAGGTTGCGGACTTCGAGTACCGGGACACCGAGGCACCCGGAGAGGATGCCGACTTCTACTACGTCCGCGTGCGCCAGTCCGACAGGGACCGGCAGGTCGCATGGAGCTCGCCGATCTGGGTGACGGCCAAGTAAGGCGGTCCCTGTGCGCCGCGCAAGGGGGCGCCACTCGGGATCCGTCACGTGCAGAGTCCCGGGTCTGCGTTGGCCGGGGTTCGCGGCCACCAGAGCCGTGGTGGCCCCCATCGGGCCGGATGGCCCACCACATTCCTCCGCATTGCAGACTGTGTGCTTGAGGAGGAGCACGGGGAGCCAATCTGGCTCCGGGGGCATTCCACCGCACGAATGGGAGGGCAGCCACCCAATCATGGACGAACAATCGATGAGAATCCAGGGGGAAGCTGATCGGCCAACCACCAGACCGCCAGATCCGAGCCCGACAGGGCTCTAGGCTGCGAAGCCGTGCTGGCGACGGTGATGGGCACCATCATAGAGCTGTGTGGACTTGAACAGTTCGTGACGCCCGTCGCCGGCGACATCGGCCACACGTGCCACCAGGACGGCCTTTGCCTCGTCGCTCATCGGCCTGAAGTCCCGGCCGATCCGGATTTCCGCCATCAGTTCCTCCATTGATAAGACACCGACAACCAGGGTGGAAACCGGCAGACTGAGCGCGTAGCGGCGACACTCCTCGTGGGTCAGGCTGGTCTTGGAAGGCAATTCGCCCCTGAGCATTCCTCCACCCAGGCTCTTCATGCCCACGACGCCAACGTCCCGGGCCAGGCACACAGGTATGGCGTCCTTCTGGAAGCTCCGGTAGTGCGCATCCACGATGTTAACCGGCATCTGGGCAGCAGCCCAGTCGTAGGGCTTGTTCAGCATCTTGAGATGAATACTGGGATCCTTGTGGCCGGTGAAACCAATGTGCCTCACCTTGCCCTGTTTCTGCGCTTCCAGAGCGGCCTTCAGCCCCCCTTTCTCGAACACCCAGTCCGGATCCGAGTCGTATACCATTTCGTGAAACTGCCAGAGATCGATTCGATCCGTTCTCAGTCGACGCAGACTGTCATCAAGGTTGCGCATGGAGCCCTCGTAGTCGCGCTCGCAGTTCTTGGTCATGAGGAAGACCCTGTTCCTCTTGCCGCCTTCCGCCAGTGCACGCCCCATGATTTCCTCGGATCCGCCGTCGTGGTAGTCCCAGGCATTGTCGAAGAACGTCATGCCCTCGTCAATCGCCGCGTGCATGATCCGGATCGCTTCCTCCTTGTCCTGCACCGCACCGATGTGCCAGCCTCCGAGACAGAGGATGGAAACCTGTTCGTCTGTCCGTCCGAGCCTCCGTGTAGGGAGGCCGTCGGGACTGTCCCGCTGGGCGAGCGCCTGCTGCGCCATGGCAGCAGCCGCAGCACCCCCAAACATTCCCTGAAAGAATGTACGCCGAGTCGCGTCCAGTTGCATGTCCGTAGACCTCCCGAGGCCAATCTGGCTCAGCATCATCGTACAGCATCGTGCCGCAGCCTGGGCCAAGCAGACGACGCACAGGGACTGTCTCTTGTCGGTAGCCGTGGTCCGAGCCTCAACGGTCGGTTGGGCCGCAGGTTGCGACTCTGGGGGCCAGGCCACGACTCCAGGCGGGCAATACCCTCATTTGGGAGACCCTCTCGCGACCCGCCTCGGTAGCGACCCCGCAGGAACTGCGGGTGCGGGCCGGCACGGTCAGCCGGACCACATTCGCGCGCCAGATGTGCCGGACCTTCGACTTGTGGACATCCGAATGGACACAGTCCCGCTCACCTCGCGGCCAACCGGCACAACGGGCAAAGGCTGACCGTGCCACGGGCGGAGTCGCCAACAGAACAAACTGGTCGCGAGACTGCAGCCGCATCAGATGGCACCCCTGCACTGTCGGTCCGTGAGACTTCGGAGTTCCTACCGTCGCTCAAACTGCCTTCGGGGGGGACCGTCTCGGTCTTCAGCCTCCCGACCACCGCGTATCGCCGTTGCACGCTCGTGCACTAGGCCCGCGGCATCAGAACGGTTGTCCCTGCTATCACGGTCAGCACCGTCTGCCGTGACACGCCGGTTGCCGCGCCGTCAGGCTCCATGCGCTCGGGCCGTCCAGCCTCGTTACTCGCGTCCCTTCACTTGCAACGGGCGGCAGAGGAATCTCGACGCGACCGACACGCGCTTACGCAATCCGAATCTCGTTATGCCGTTCACCAGTGAACGGAACTGCCGCTGTGCAGGGCGAGTCCTCAATGCATAGAACAAGTACGTACCAGCAATCCCGCTCCCACGGGGACGCAGTCTTGCCAGGTGATATCCGCAAACCTGATTCTGAATGTCGTCCCGGATGGGAGCAGGGATACCAATATCGTCATGCCTCTCCGAGTCCTTTGTGATTACGACATGCCCTCTAGCGAGGGAGCACGCTGCGATCTCTCGCTCAGTCGCCATCGCCGACTTGAAATCCATGTCCGCCCGGATGAGATGATTGGCATAGACATCCAAATAGTTGCAGAGTTGTACGTCGCTTCCGTTGTGCTTCGATTTCTTGTCTACGCTGTCGAGGGTCAGATCGACCAATTTCTCCAGTGGCGTCGTAGACTAATCGGCTGGTTTGCCAGATTGCATATTCTCGCGCACCGGGGTGATATGGTGCCCGGTATCAGGCACCGCCCGCACGTACCATTCGATACCTTGACAGCGGATATGTTCGCGCAGCACCCGATTTGTTACCGAGTTGTACAGCAGCAGGTCGACGGACTGTGCCATCGGAATCTCGTCGAGCGCGGCAGCAAGACAAGCCTGATCGGTCAGCGTCAACCGGTCGCCGAACAAGGCAATGTCCACGTCGGACGACACGGTGTTGGTTCTGGTCGCCCGAGATCCGAACAACACAGCCCGCTCCACGCGTTCGTTGGCCGCGAGAGTAGAGATGATCGCCTCGCGATGGGCGTCCTTGATGCCGTCGGTCATGCCGTACACTTCGCGTCCAGATTCCGGTAGAGTCGCAGCAGGACCGGGTAGTACCGTTCTTTGTCAAGTCCTCGGCCTCCCGAGCCACGTCGCGCCAGTACGTGTGGCTCAGCAGGCTGCGCTTTTCGAGCGCGTCGAGCAGGGCCTCGCAATCGCCCTCGTCGATGTAGTCGACCTCGAAGCTCCTGCGAATCGCGGCGCGCGGCACCTTCACATCATGCCCTTCGTAGTAGAGCAGGTCCTTGAGGACGTTCCAAGACAGCTCGAAACAGAACTCGAAAGTCTTGATCAAGCCAGCTCTCTCGAGGTCGTCATACCGGTCGCGCTCGCAGGCGCTCGTCAGTTGCGCGAGAGCTGCCCCGAAACTATCTAGCCGCTGTTGCCAGCGTCGCTCGTCGCAGTTGCTCAAGACACCTTGCTCCCGAAACCCAGCGCCTTCAGATTCCCGGCGATGTCCGCGTAGGGCCGGGCCCCCTGGGCTTGCTGCGCTGGCAGTTCCCCAATCAGCCAACCTATCTTGGCCTGGAACGGTTCGCCGTTGGCCGGTTGCGGCTCCTCCCCGAAGTGGCAGCTGGGAGTCGGGGTGCGGCCGTGCCGGCGAACTTCGTCAGGCAGACCCCTCTTGCAGAAGCCGGACCGGTCTTCGGAGTCGGTCGCGCCGTCCGACCATGCGTGGCAGATCCCCGCGATGCGAGCGATGTCGTCGCCGGTCAACTCGCGGTGTGTGCGGTCGACCATCCGGCTCAGCTTGCGGGCGATGAGAAACGGAACCTCGCCGGCCGGCGGCCGGCGGCGGGTCAGGAACGCGAGGTGGGCCGGAATCTGTGTCGAGTAGAGGATCGGCCCCGGCGGCGGCACCATCCAGTCCACCAGGTATCCCCCGGTCAGGTTCTTCCGAGTCTCGTCTTCGCCAGACGCCTTGGCGAGGCACCGCGTTGTGGAGTTGGACTCCTGACCGCGGATGCTGAGGCTCGCATTGGTCTTGCAGCTGGCGGGGGCGCGGACTAACTGAACCGATTGCGCGAACATTCCCAGCGAGCCGTAGCACCTCGGGTATACATCGCTGCCCTTCGCACTCGCGAAATGAGGCAGGAAGTGCCCGTAGCCGCGACCGCGCACATCACGGGACCGGGCGTTACTCATGATCTCGATCAATCGGCCCAGCCGCAGGTTGCAGAGAGCCGCTCGGGCGCATTCACGAGGTGGGGAATCCATGGGCACCGACCTCTGGCATTCAGTATCGGCCATTGCCTGCTTCGTCGGTCAGCCCGACCGCTGGCCGGTGTGCCCGCTCATTCGCCTCGGCTCGCACCCAGAGAGCCTTCGCATCGGTGTACTCGTCGCGGTATTCGGCGGCTTGCCCGTCCCCCTCGGCAAGCAACGCTGGGTTACGCGCCTCGAAGGCATCCGAGATGCGCTTCAGGCGGCTCAACCCCAGTGCGACATGCTTGTACCCGGCAGCGTTACTCGAGCCGCCTGGAACGTCACCCATCGCACACAACGCACCCTCGTTGCCCGTCGCGGGGCCGCCGTCAAGAGCCCTCTCCGCCTGAGTTTCCCCCTTGCCTGATCGCTTGCGCGACATAGGCTTGCGCAATCTCCATCCCCCCTCGACAGTGCAACACCGTCGCAACATCGTGCCACCCTATAGCGTACGATCCACACCGGTGGACTTGCGGGCGTGTTTCGATCATCGAACCTTCACTTTGTCGATGCAAGGCTGGCGGCGACGGTCGTTTTCGAGGTAACGATAGGCCTGAGGCGTGTCGGTTGCCCCCTACGAATGGGCCATCCGATGCTTGGGCCCATGGCCACTTTCGCACTTGCTGGAGCAACCGGTGCCCCCATAATCCGAGTCCACCAGCCGGTTGCGGAACAGGTTAGCGATCTCCCCGGGAAGCCCAATGTCGCGCCCCCCTCCATCTTGGTCCGTGCCAGTTCGAAATCGATGAACCAGGACCGAAACAGCACCCTCTCCATCGCCTCCACCGTCACGTTCTTCGGGCGGTTCGGCTCGATCTTGTCGTCCAGTGTGCCGAGGATATGCGCGATGGCGCGCTGTGCAGTCTAATGCACGTGCCGGCTGCACCAGGAAATGCAACGGTGAGTGGATGGTCTAAGGTCCTGATTGGCCGATCACATGGAAGAAACCGCCACGCCTCGGATTCTCCGCCACCTGCACTATGACGAGCGCTGCCAGATCCACGACTTGCACCAATGGGGCACGTCGGTCAGCGCCATAGCCGCCCTGCTGCAGTGCCACAAATCCACAGTCTCCCGCGAGCTCCGGCGCAATACCGGCCCCTCCGCCTATCACCATCTGCAGGCCCAGCAACTGGCCCAAGGGCGTCGCCACCAAGCCGGCTCCGACGCCACTGGAGCCACGAGCAGGTCGCCGGTCGACTGAAGCGGGCCAAGAGGATGTCGGTCACCTTCTTGCGGCCCTACCAGCGGATTCGCCAAGACCGCACCCAAGGAGGCTCGCTGTACACCTGCCTGCCTCAGCGCGGCAGCGAGATCAAGTAGACCAGCGAGCGGCCCGCGATTGTTGCATCGAAGCAGCGCAGCGGGGGCTGGGAAGCCGACACGATCATTGGCAAGGCGCATCAGGAAGCCGTTGTCATACACGCCGAGAGTGAGTCGAAGGGCCGGCTTTCTCGAACGGTTAGGCGAAAGACCGCCCCGCTTGTGAGCGACGCGATGCAATGCCTGCTGAGGCCCTTCTCAGCCGTGGTTCTGACCTTCACCTGCAACAACGAGCAGGAGTTCGCAGGCCACCGTACGATCGCCCCGGCGGTCGAGACCGACATCTTCCCCGCACGCTCGCGACCGGCATCGGTCCGCCATGCGTCACCCCGAACTTCGGCCCCTCTGACCGCAGCCTCTCCCCGACGCTCCCTGTCAGCTTGGCGGACCTTGCCCGACGGGGCCAACTGGGGCCGGCGACCCTATCGGGCCCCCTCCGACACTCGCATAGCTTCTACACCCGGACCGCCGCTTCGACAGGCCCACCTAGCCCGTCGCACCCTGCTAGCAACTCAACCGCCAACTGCAGGAGCCTTCTTCCCCGCTGTTGCGTTGCAATGTACAATGCGAGCTAGTCCTGCCGCCAGTCAATCAAGGCTCACCAAAACCTTTGGGACCTATCCATTTGCTGATCCAATAGTTGTCCGCGATCAGGCAACCCAGCCTGCCTCGCTCAGCCGTGTCCGCTTAGAGCAGGGGCGGACACGGTGCCTGGGGGCGCTGGCGAGCGACTTCCGCTCTCGTCTGCCCAGCCGGGGCCTCGCCGCCGTCCTGGTAGCCAGCCTGACTCCTGCGGCCAGCCGCACCACGCGTCAGGACCCCTTCGGTTCGCAGCCTACGCGGGGCAGCCGCCCCGTGCGGCGTCGGGCCTGCCAACCGGCCTACAATCAGCCACCAGCGGCACCGGCTCGCAGGGTCCGAACCGGACTGCGATCCCGTTTCCGCACTCCCTCAGTGGGCCGGGCTGGCGATCAAGCTCTTGTAGGTCAGCCGCGTCTCCCGCCCGCCCTCCAGCCAGGCACTCAGGCGGACCTCCACGGAGTCCTTCTGATGATTCAGCCGGAACGTGCAGGCGTTCAGATAGCGCTGCGTATGCTGGATGCTCCAGAAGTGATGGATCCCCACATAGACACGCTTCACCAGCGCCCACACGCTCTCGATGCTGTTCGTATGAGCCTTGCCACGGACATACTCTCCGCGCTGGTGGTTCACTCGCGACAGCGAATAGAAACTGGCCAGAGGGGTATAGCTCGCCAACTCGTCGGCGTGGACGCTCGAGCCGCGAGCCACATGCTCCGTGACGTGGGGCAGGATGTCCGACGCCTTCGCCCCCTGGACATGGAAGGCGACCACCTTGCCACCCCGTTCTTTCATGCCGAAGGCAACCGCCTTGGTCTTGGTGCTCCGGCCTTGGGTGCCCGGGGTCCGCTTGCTGGCGTGCTTGTTCTTTTCCTTGCCTCCGATATAGGTCTCATCCACTTCGACCTCGCCACCCAGTAACTCAGAGGCTCCGGTGCCGGCTGCATGGCGAATCCGTTGCAGCATATACCAGGCTGTCGGCTGCTTGACCCCCACGATCTTGGCCAATTGCACACTCGAGATGCCCTTGCTCTGGCAGGTGTCCAGGTACATGGCCAAGAACCACTTGGGCAAGAGTTTGATCGGGCTGTCGGAGAAGATGGTTCCCGTGATGATCCGAAACACCCGGCCACAGTCCTTGCATTTGTGGCGGCGTCCATCCCGGAAGTGATAGATTTTGTTGCGGCTGTCACAGTAGGGGCAGAACTCGTCTTGGGCCCACCGCACGGATGCGATCCGCTTAAGGCAGGCTTCGGGGGTGGAGTACTTGGCTGCAAATTCGACCATCGTCATAAGATAATAGTATATCATATAATGGGGAAGAAACGCAATATTAGATACGAAATAATCCAACCTAATCGATGGAGGTATCAAGGTGGAGAATTAGCCTCATGACGTGTCGATCTGCCCATGTGTGGGAAGGGTAGTCAGAACGATTCTACGCTCCAGGCAGCCCCCCCACTGGAAGGTCTCATGGAGGAACTGGACCCATGCGGCACTCTCGTTGCCGTCGGTCTGGCCTGGGGGTCTGGGCACTATTGCATATGATCGCCTGGAGGATCAGCAAATGGATAGGTCCCAAACCTTTTGTGGTCACCCCCAAATAGATCCCCCTAGTTTCCAAAGCTCTGCCATTGGAATTCAGGAAACAGTTCGAGCAAGGATTCCGCAGGGACATTCCCAAGTTCCTTGGGTTCAAGCTTGTACAGTCCTCCCCCGTAGACGCGCCCCTCACCAAGCATTACCTGGGGGCAAATCTGATTGAGGTATTCCCAAACTCGCCGCTTCATTTCCAGACTTTCCAACAGACAACTGAACGGTTCGTTGGGGTATAGCATTAAATACACATTTGCGGCAGTTGCATTCGAATTGTTAAGGATGAAGCGGAACGGATTGCCATGCTTTTTGTCATTCCTTCCTAGATAGGTACAAACAAATGGCGCAGGAGGACGACATTCCTGTGTATACCAGAGTGCCCTGTGTCGGCAGGTGTATCGGTTAGCAACACCTTTGGCCCTGCCTTGCTCCAAGTACATCCACAATTTTGGGTGTTGTCCTCTAATTTCATCCTCTGTCCATGGTGGATCAAGAAGAAATAACTGTCGATCCAAAAGTGGAAATCCGTCGCAATCACACCCAATTTCATCGTCGATTAGATACCGAGGATTAGGCAGAATCGGTTTGAATGCATCCATCGGAAGACCACGCTTCTTGATATCGTTCTGTGGCAGAATGAAGTAGCTGTTATCGCCTGTTACAAGGCCACGCTTGATCTTGAAGAAGTTGCCCAATACCGGCCCTATTGTTGCCTCATGAGCTTGCTTTGCCGGATAACGTGTCCACTTTCGGTCGCGGAGCAAGCAATCGGATGAAACAAACCGTTCCACGTTCGGCTGCACCAGCGTTCCCCCGAAAGTGAATCGCACACTGTTTGCTACAGGAGGTGGCGTGTTCCGAAACCATACAACTGCCGACGACACCAACGCATCGCCAAACTGCACATCATTCGGATCAAAGCGATGAATGTGCAAGAGCGTCACTTTCTCGAGAAGATACCGCTTGACCGAGGCTCCATAATTGACATCCATGAACTCACTCGGGATCAACCACCCTGCCAAACCGTCCTCAGCCATCCACTCATGACTCAAGCCCAGGAAGTAGCAATAGAGGCCGGCTAATCCGCTGACTTCCATCTCACAGACAGCATGCGTCCGTTCCTTCAATCTTCGCTTGTTTCCATTCGCAATGTGGTGATGCCGCACGTACGGAGGATTGCAAATCAGCAAATTGAATCGTTCGGAATACCCGGGAGCCTCCGCCCGAGTAAAGTCCTCAATTCTCGTATCCAAACCAGTCTCGCCCCATAGTCTTTCCGCCGGTTCCCCATAGTGCGGGTCAATCTCAAATCCAACAGCACTACCGATCTGGCCTTGAGGAAAAACACCTAGCAGAGCCGAATAGAACGCTCCTGTTCCTATGGCCGGATCGAGGAAACGCACCTTTTCGCTCTGTTGCAAGTGGGTCTTCGCATAGCGCTGAATATCGACCGCCAGTTCAGTAGGTGTCGCGAATTGACCCATCCGGTTTCGAACGGATGAGTCTCGTTGCCCGTCAAGCGCATCCTGAAGAGCAAGGCGCCGGGTCTCGATTTGTGCGAGAGCGAGATCCATCATCTAAAGTCCGAACTCACCAAGGTCGTCGATGCGATGCTCCCAGACCCAGTCGATGCCTTCCGCTGCTTCGTAGCCGAGGTAGCCGCTGTCGAAGTATCCGCACAGGAACAACAGGTAACGCACGTCGTCACCATAAGTTCGCCGCAGCAGACTCATCTTGGCCGCTTCTTCCTTGCGCCGCTTGTTGACATTTGTGAAATCTCCAGCCGACTTTGCTTCAATCAGCAATGGCAAATCACCTGCCTTCGCCGCCTTGGGAATCACGACTGCATCCACAGGGATATTGACGATTTTCGCGATCCCATCCTGTTCTGTCGGAACGTTGATCCCGTACGAAAATGTTCCCGGCTTCATATCGCCGTAATTCGTACCTTCGCTCGCCGGCAAGTTCTGGTACCCGAGAGCCACCAGCCATTCTCCAATCGCCGCCAGTTGACGCTTCTCCTGCGCATTACGGATAATCGGGTTGGCAACAGCACCGCATAGGCGATCCGCCACAATGGTTGAGGCGCGATACAGTTCCTGGTGGGACGGATCATCCTGACGCTCCAGCCAAACAAAGACATCCGGGTCAGCCATTTTCTCGATAGTTTGCCTGATCTTTTCAAGGTTCTTGTCGATCTCACGATTCGACATTCGCGGAGGGAGTCTGTTGTCCCTCTCCATTGCCCTAACCAGGTTCCCTGAGACACCTGCGAGTCCAATCAGCCGATCCACGGCCAGAGGCGGACAGGTGGACATTCGCAACGAGGGCAAGACGGAAGGATTTGCCCGCAGCAGTTCCACTCCTACGTTCGTCAGGTTCCTTGTCGCCTTCAGCGTCGCCTGAACGTCCTTCGTTGTCTGCACTCGTGTTGTCCGATACGCCTCTGGTGCATATCTCATGAACCAGTCGTTGTACATTTCCACGGACTGCGCAATATCCCGCTTCCAACGGTCCGGTTTGTCTCTGTTGACCGCCATCACCAGAGCCTTTGGTCGATTGTTGTTGCCAGCCGACCAGTGACTTCAATCAGGGGCTCGGCGTCGAAATGGAAATCAGGGTTGGTCATGCTGACGCGGCGATGCCCAAGCAGGCGTCCGGCCATGTGCAGGCTCTCGTGGTTCATTCCCACCCGCGAGGCATGCGACCGTCGCAGATGGTGCGAGCGCGCACCCAACACAGCCCCGGCCGCATCGCACGTCGCGGGCCGAAAACAGAAGAGTTCATTCATGTTCAACCATCCATGTCGCCGGAAAAACCACCCACCCGACACTGGTTCCACGAGCACGTTCTGTAACTCCTGCGCCGAGGGGAACTCGTCTCGGTCCGCTCTTCGGGTCGGTCAACTCAAGCTGTCGGGCTTGACGACTGCCCAGTGCAAGTACTATATCTCTCCGGGCCCTCATCCCGTCAGCACAAGCAAGCACACCGCCACGGCGCAGACCGGGAAATCTCCCGTACCCAAGCCCAACGTGGCGGAACTTCCGAGGCATGGCGGTTTCTCCCATAGGATAGGCCAATCAGGACCTTAGGCCGCTCCGCCCGCTGTTGCGCTTCTTAGTGTAAGTGGCAACAGATGATCTCCCGGATCGCTGGAGGGAGCTTGCTCGGGCCGGCAAATGCCTGGTGGTGGCGCTGCTGGGCGAGTTGCTGGGCTTGCTGATGGTGATGTCCGGTGGGGCCGGCATGGCGCTGACCGAGGCTTCCTTTTGGCACAAGGCGTGGATCTGGCTACAGGTAGTGCAAAGTCCCAGGCGTGACGGTGTCTCCGGGGCGATTGGCCAATCCAGACCTTGGCCTCCTCCGTCCGCTGTTGCATTTGCCAGTGCAACCGGCTTGATGTTCTTGAGCGGTGGCCGGGCTGACGGCGCGCTACGATGGCCTGATGGGGACCTCCGGTCCGGGACACCGATCCCGAGTACACCGCATCGGTGCTCACACTTCAGCTGCCGGCGGCGTTCACCGTGCGGCGAACGAAGCTATCCAGATCGGATGCAACACCCTCCAGGTGTTCACTCGAAGCCCGAGGATGTGGCACGGCAGAGGCCCGTCGGAGGCAAGCGTCGAGCGATTGAATGCCCTTCGCCGGGAGCATGACCTGTACCCGGTCGCGGTTCACGGTTGCTACCTCACGAATCTCGCAGCCGCGGACGAGGAAATCGCCAGGAAATCGCGCCAGTCCTTCCGCCTCGAGATCGAGAACGCCCGTGCAATCGGGGCCGACTACCTGGTGATCCACCCAGGCAGCGCCCGGGGCCAGACCACAGACGAGGCGATCGAGGTCTTCGCGAAGGCCCTGACTGCCGCCCAGCATGGATTCGACTGGGGGCCGGTCCGCCTGCTGCTCGAGAACACCGCCGGGGGTGGCTCGACGCTCGGCCGGTCGTTCAAGGAACTGGCGGCGATACGGGATGCGGTGCAATCGCAGAGCGAAGTGCCGCTCGGCTTCTGCATCGACACGGCCCACAGCTTCGAAGCCGGCTACGACATCTCGACGGAACGTGGGCTCGATGACACGTTGCGGGAACTCCGCCAGTGGCTGGGCATGGATCGTGTGTACGTAGTCCATGCGAACGACTCCAAGACGGCGCTAGGCTCGCACCGTGACCGCCACGAGTCAATCGGGGACGGTCAGATCGGCGTGGAGGCGTTCTCGCGAATGCTGGCCCATCCTGACCTGCGGGACAAGCCGTTCATCCTGGAAACCCCCTTCATAGACGGGAGTCACCGCGAGAACGTGCACAGGCTCTGGAGCCTGGTCGGGCACCCTCCGGTCAGACCGGAGTGACTGGTGTTCGCTCTCGAAGACTAGTCGTCGCTGCCCCCGAGCAGACCGGCCCGGAAGAGAAAATAGAGCAGTGTCATGATGCTGGCGACAGCAGCCGCCACGTAGGTCCAGGCTGCCGCGTTCAGCACCTTGTCGACGCCAACGCGCTCATGGGGCGCGATTATCCCGTAGTCCACCACAAGTTCCTTGGCCCGACGGCTTGCATCGAATTCGACCGGAAGCGTTACGAGCTGGAACAATACGGTTGCCGAGAACAGCAGGATTCCGAGTTGGAACAGGCCGCCGAGCGACAAGAACAAGCCAGCCGTTATCACGATCCAGCACAGGCTGGAACCGATGCTGGCCAGTGGCACGAGAGCTGACCGAAGCTGCAGAGGGGCGTACCCGTTTGCATGCTGGAGCGCATGCCCGGCTTCATGGCAGGCTACGCCGATGGCGGAGATCGACGCTCGATCATATACGTCCGGCGAAAGGGCCAAGCTTCGGGTTGCCGGGTTGTAGTGATCGGAAAGGAACCCGCTGGATCTGCCGACCTCCACATCGTATAGGCCGGCAGCCCTCAGCATGGTGCGGGCTGCATCTGCCCCTGTCATCCGCGCCCGGACCTTCGTCCACTTGTTGAATGCGGACTTCGTCCGCGCCGTCGCCCAAAGAGACAGCAACAATCCCGGAATCATGAAGAACAGATAGAGTGGATCGAAGAACAGCATTCTTGGCTCCGTCGCCCGGTCAGGCCTCAGTATACTTCACGGACCGAAGACACTCTCCGTGCGCCGACGGTCTGCCTGCTCCGCCAGGGGCGATCCCCTACCCGACCGGCAGCGGATCCGATGCCAGCTTCCGATACGCTTGCCGCACGGCTTCAACGTCCGGCCCCGGCAGGCCCTCGAACGGCCGGTAGGCATCCGGGTCGGGCGGCCGAGGCACACCCGCTGCGACAATCCAGTCCCTTGTCCTCGGAATCGCCACAGCATGACTGACCGGAGAATAAAGCCAGTTCGCGGGCAAGACCGTCGACGCGAAACACTCGAGAACGGCCTGCAGATCTCCGTCGGGGAGCGATCCGAAAACCCGGAGCCAGATTTCGGTCGTGATGGCCCCCAGCCTCTCAATCAGCGGGCACAGATCGACCGAGGTCATCCAGTCCCCATTCACAACCACGTCGGCGACGGCGAAATCATAGCGGTGCTCAACCTGTTCCAGGAAGGCAACAGCATCACCCACAGTCAACCGGAGTCGCCCCTTCCGCCGGTACAGCTCGACCAGGGGGTGGAACTCCCGTGCCAGCCGCACCATGGCCGGATCCGCATCGACCGCATCCAGCACCAGGTCAGGAAACTCGTGCAGCAAGCCGACGGCACCGCAACCTCCTCCGAGGCCAAGCATGAGAGCGCGGCCCGCCGGATGTCGCTGCCCTGCCAACAGCCAGCCGAGCTGATATCTGGTCTCCATTGCCGGCCCGGGCCCAGCCGGCAGCGCCGGGTCAATGTCCGCGGCCGGAGGGTGCAGGAGAGACGCCCCCTGCAGGACCCCCCCGATCGTGAAGCGACGGGCGTGAGCCGTGTCAACGACTCCGACCCGGCCGAAGAGGCCATCCCGCTCGAGTCGGACAGTCGGCACGCCCTTCAGTCCCTGGCCCGCGAGCCCTTCAGCGTTCCAGGCATCGCAAAGTGCTCGCCCAGGTAGACGCGGCGCACATCAGGGTCGGCCTGCAAGTCGGAGGGGTGGCCCGACCGGAAAATGGCACCATCCCGGATGATGCACGCCCGATCAGTAACGCTCAGCGTCTCGCGGACGTTGTGGTCGGTGATGACGATGCCGATCCCGTCGTCCCTGAGCCGGGAAAGAATGCCCTGCAACTCGATCACCTGCTTGGGATCGATGCCCGAGAATGGCTCGTCGAGCAGGAGAAAGCCGGGCGAAAGCACCAGCGCCCTTGCG
Organism: Bryobacterales bacterium; assembly: GCA_965205085.1. Taxonomy (GTDB): domain Bacteria; phylum Acidobacteriota; class Terriglobia; order Bryobacterales; family UBA6623; genus VXMF01. The sequence goes on from OZ242039.1 coordinate 2,566,084, forward strand.
ATTTCAACCCGCCTGCGTTCGCCACCGGAAAGCTGGTAGCCGCGGTTGTTGCGAACCTTGTCGAGACCGAACTGGGCAATCAGGTCGGCGAGACGTTCCCGCCGCTCGGCCCGAACCAGAGGGAGCGTCTGCAGAATCGCGAGGATGTTCTCGTCTACGGTCAGCCGACGGAAGACTGAAGCCTCCTGGGGAAGATAGCTGATCCCCAGTCGCGCCCGCTCGAACATCGGCATATCGGTGATGTCGACATCGTCGACGAGCACCCTTCCGGAATCCGGCCGAACGAGGCCGACGATCATGTTGAACGATGTGGTCTTGCCTGCGCCATTCGGCCCGAGCAGCCCGACGATCTCCCCCCGCCGGACGCTGAGGGTGAAATCGTTAACGACCCGCCTTCCACGATAGGTCTTCGAGAGCCCGTCTGTCTGGAGTCGCTCCATGAATCTGGCGCTCTGCCCGGCTATCGGGCTGTCAGGTGGTAGGTATACGTACGCTCGCCACCTTGCCCCAGAACCAACACACTATTATCAGACTCTCGGAGGGTGAGGCTGGCGCCCCGTGTTTCCGTTCCGTCCGGTCCAATGAGCCGCGCTGGCGCCCCGGTCAATTCGACTTCCGAACTGGCCAGCCGGAAATCTGCCCGGTCGGCGAATCCCCGGGCCGCGAGATGCCCGGACTGGGCGATCCGAACAGTCCCTGTCGCGACCGCACGCCCCGGATCCTGCCCCGCCCCCGGCCTTGTGCGCAGTTGGTCCGAGAGAACCCGCATCCCACTGTGCCGGAAATCGACTCCATACAGAAACACCGCCTCGCCTGATTCCTCAGAAAATGACATTCTCTTCGCCTCAACCGTCGCGAATCCCGTCGGACGGTCACCTGGCAGATCGTCCTCCATGGGTCCCTCAGCCCAAGTGGCCAGAATGCTTCCGGATGCCCGGAGTCCGGACGAATCGCTGTCGAGAACGATGGCATCGGCATCGACCCTGGTCGCGCCCTGCCATATCCTGGCGCTTCCACGACACTCCAGACTGCCGTCATCGGGAACGGAGACGATGCTGTCGGCTGAAGCGTAGACCGCCTGCCTCCCCGAGAGAATTCCCCCTGGAGCCCGCTCGCCATCCGCTGGATTCTGGGGAGCGACCGAGGCAGTTGCAGCACCCCGGGCCTCAAGCCGTCCGTCCTCGCGGTTCACAACGATGCGTCGCGCGGAAACCTCGCTGGTGCCATCCGACACGGTCGCCGTCCCTTCCAGTGTGATGAGGCTTGCCTCGAGGTCAAAGCGGCCCCGCTCGGCCCCGCCCCTGCGCAGTGACTGCCCCGCATCGGACATCTCCTCGAAGCGGAAGGCACCCGACTGGACAACTTCCGCAACCGACGCCGACTCGGGATCGAGAGCGGCTCTCAGCCGGTCGCTCGCGGTGCGCAGCACAGGCACACCGGATCCGCCATCCAACTGCAGCAGACGAGCGTCGCCGGTCGCCACGACAGCCTCTAGAATGCCCCGCCTTCCGTACTGCAGCCCGATACGGTCCCCCTTGAGCACCCGAGCGGGAACATCAAGTGGATCCGGCGAATGCTCCAGAACGCCACGCTCCAAGGCCTCCACGCTCTCGATCCTTGCGGAGTCGGGATACAGGGAAAGGCGCAGCCGTTCGGAAGTCAGGGTGCTGCGGGTCCTGCTGCCCTTCATCTCCAGTGTGACGAGCGCGGCCCCGCTCGCGTCGACCGAACGAAGGCGACTTCGGCCAGTGAGGGGGGCCGGACCGTACTGCAGGTCAACCAACCGACCGCTCACCCCGATGTGCTGGCCTACATCGTCGGACGCGAAACGGGCTCCTCCCTGACCGCGAACCCGCCGCAGTTCACCTTCCACGCCGAAATCGACCCGCAAGCGCCGAGCACCAAAACTGCTCGTCTGGCCGGGGTTCACATCGAGGCCGCTTGCCCGGATGCCGTCGATTCGCTCGATGCGCCCGTCGACCAGTCCAAGCGAAGCCTCCTCACAGCGAATGCTACGGCGACCCTGGCGGACCATAGCTCCGCCCACGAGATCAATGCGCGCACCGTGTTCGGAATAGCGCAAGCTCCCCGCCTCAATCGTGGCCCGCCCCCCCGCACCCGGAGCTCCGCGACGCTCCAGCCGGACATCGGAGAGCATCCGGACTTCGCCTGAGCCGGCGTCGAACACCGCTCCCACCGATGTACCCTCCCAGTCCTCGAAATCGTAGTGAACGGGTCGGTCGGTCCGAGCCCGATTCTCGTCAGCCAGGAATGTCACTTCCGTGGTCGTGATGACCGCAGGGCGTGCGGAGCCGCCCTCCACGATTCCGAGGGTCATGACCGTCTCACCTTCGCTGAACAGGTCGCCGCCATCCACCAGACGCATTTCCGCACTCTCGATGCGGTCGTAACCGCCGGAGTCTTCGTGGAAGATTGTCAATTCCGCATTGCGGAGGTCCGTTCGCTGACCGTTCGTTCGCTGAACCAACCCCTCGGCGCGGGCCTCGATGCGGGTGGAGTTGCCGGTGGATTGGGTCCACTGCCACCCCTGAGCCTGGGCACCGAAGTCGTCGGGAAGCACAGGCAGGACATCTGGCACCACAACCGGGGTGGTATCGTCCGATGTGAGGTAGTCACTCAATACAAGCGCAACGACCCCACAAGCTGCCAGCAGGAGCAGCGATCTCAGCGATGCCCGCAAGTGATTCGATGATATCAAGGCGGGCGGCCGGAAGGGCTGCGAAGGCCTGCCGACACGACTCCCGATGATCCAAATGGCCGGTTTCTGCGTCAGGGCAGTGCAAAGGCCACGTAGCTGCCACCAGACTCACTGCCCGTCTTCCCGCCACCCGCCGCAATCACCACAAACTGGCGCCCGTCAATCTGGTAGGTGGCCGGCGTGGCGTTGCCGCCTGCCGGCAATCGGGTCTCCCAAAGCAGCTCCCCGGTTCGCTTGTCAAAGGCTCGGAATTTCTTGTCGCGCGCGGTCGCACCGATGAACACCAGACCGCTGGCAGTGACTATGGGGCCCCCGTAGTTCTCGCTCCCGGTCCCTGAGAGCCCCCTTGCTGCGAGCTCCGGATACTCGCCAAGCGGCACGGTCCATTCAATCTCACCGGTGTCGAGGTTCACGGCATGCAACGCACCCCAGGGCGGCTTGATGGCCGGATATCCATCCGGGTCCAGAAACCGGTTGTAGCCGTCATGGGTGAACGGCACCTCGACTTCGTCAGGACCCGGTTCGAATTCGATTTCACGGTCCCCCTTGCCTTGCAACACGAATTCCGCGATCCCGCGAGCAGCACGGTCACTTAGTTGGGGAAACGCTGGCATCCGGCCCGTCCCCCGGCGGACGATCGTTATGAATTCCGCCTCCGAGATCGAGAGTCGATTCAGGGGAGGGAAATTCGGGGGGGACCCGCTCCGGTCGTCCAGGTGGCAGGACGCACAGTTCCGCTGGTAGAGGCGTTGGCCATCCACCGGCCCCTGCCGACTGTCGCGCTGCACGAGCCGGTGAATCCAGGCCATCTCGTTCACATTCACGTAGAGAAGTCCCGTCTCTGGATCGAACGCCTGCCCGCCCCACTCGGCACCGCCGTCAAAGCCGGGGAACACAATGGATCCCTGCAGACTCATCGGGGTGAACATGCCCTCGCTGCGGACCTGCCGGAATCGCTTCACGACAGCTTCATGGGCCTCCGGCGTACGGGTCGTCAAGTCGCCCTCGTCGAGCCGCTGTCTGCCGAGCGGTGGCGGTGCCACGGGGACGGTCTGGCTGGTGGCCAGAGTCTCGCCGGGAACGTCTGACGGGGAGACGGGGACCTCTGTCATCGGAAACAGGGGCTCGCCGGTCTCGCGATCGAAAACGTACACCATGCTCATCTTGGTCGAGACGGCAACGGCATCGATCAGACGGCCGTTGCGCCGGACGGTCACCAGGACCGGAGGTGCGGGAACATCCATATCCCAGACGTCATGGCGCACAAACTGAAAGTGCCACGCAAGCTCACCGGTGCGAGCATCAAGGCACACAAGGGAGTTCGCGTACAGGTTGTCTCCATGGCGGTTCCCGCCCCAGAAGTCAAAGGCGGCTGATCCGGTGCCCGCATACACGAGGCCCCGCCCCGTGTCGAGGGCCATTCCCGCCCACGAATTGGCTCCTCCAACGGTCTTCCAGGCCCCCTCGGGCCAAGTCTCGTAGCCTGGCTCGCCGGGGTGCGGGATCGTACGAAAGCTCCACTGCAACTCCCCGGTGCGAGCATCGAATGCCCGGATGTCGCCCGGCGCGCTGGGCAGACTCTCGCTGACGACGCTGCCGACGATGAGCAGGTCCCCATAGACGACACCGGGTGTCCGCAAGCTCACGGACAGCTCCGTGGCGCGCGGCTGGAGGTTCTCCCGCAGGTCGATTGCACCACCGTTCCCGAATTCCCGGACCGGAGTCCCGCTCTTAGCGTCGAGGGCATAGAGCAGGTGCTCAACGCCCGTGTAGATCCGCGACTCCTCGCCGTCGCTCCAGTGCATGAATCCGCGATTGAACGTCCGGCCCTCGAAGAGTGTTCCTTCCACGGGAAGCCTGCGTGTCCAGACCTCCTCTCCCGTGGCGGCGTTGAGGGCGAAGACACGTCCGTTGGGACTCAGTCCGAACAGAAGGTCGCCAACAACCAGGGGGTTGCACTGGATCTGCGACCCGGGGAACTCGTCGCCCGTATCGTACTGCCAAGCGAGGTCAAGGTGAGAAACGTTATCCGGCTGGATTTGGTCGAGCCGGGAGTAGCGCCGCTGCTCGGGACCGCCGCCGTACGCATCCCATGTCTGGTAACCGGAGTCGGGACGCTGGCGTACATTCTCGCAACCTATCACGGCCAGACATCCCAAAGCAACGATGTACTGACGCATCGCAGGTCATTCTAGCGCTGAGTCAGTGCCGAATTCTTGAGATCTCGAAGCGACGTACATCAGACCTTGAAACCCTTCATCCCACCGTCACCCAGGTGGTTGATGACCACGACAGCAGTACATCCACAAGCGGGCCCTGGATCCAGGGCCGATGTACCGCTGTTCACAGCAACGCATGGCTCTGAATCAACCTCGGATCCAAGCACCAACGAAACCGCCCAGGAACTCTGGATACCGGACAACGATCAGCAGGCGGACCGGCAGCCAACTCTTCGGCGGACAAGCCGTAGCATTGGGTAGTTTCCGGACCTCCAGGCCGTGGCGGGCCAGCCGCAGCGTTCAGGACGCGCCGGAGCGGGGCCGGTCCATGCAGGGGGAATGCACCGAGAGCGAGTCCCGTCGGGTGCACCTGGAGGCGGAGAACGCCCAGGGACAGACCGAGCGGAAGCTGCCGGTTGCACCAGAAAAGGCACTTGATGGGAGGACGGATTTACTGTCGGCGCAGCGGAGCAACCGCCATGCGCCAGTCGTATCGCCACTGAACACTCCGAGTGCGGCTCCGATCCGCACCGGGCACGGACTGCGGGCTTCGGCCGACGCCATGGCCCCTCCGCCCAAGCGTCACCCCTTCACCCCCTGCCCCAAGACTCCGGCCCCAAGCCGCCGTCCAAGGGGGCCCGCCCTCTCGCCCGGAAACCTGCCTGACAGAGCCGTCGAGCGAGCGTGGCGGGCCGGGGCAGGTTGGAACATGTCGAGGAGTACGGAATGCCGGAGCCGGTCGACGACGGGGCCCGGACCGGCTGGCGGCGCTGCAAGCGACCCGGCAGTTTGATCGTGGACCTCAGGCAAGGCTCCACCCGGGAAGACCCACGGACCCCAGCCCTGCTCTCGACAAGGAAGCGGCTTCTTTGGCAAGACAGGCTATGGTGCGCCTTTTCGTCGACCCGCAGGCCTCCAGCAAGAAGCCGACCGCTGCCTACCGGCTGGAGGCGAGCCGGCGGACGGTTCCGGCTGCGAGCCTCCGTCCACTCTCGCGGCCACCGGCGTAGCCTGCATCTGTCCAGAAACCCCCATGCCCCCGCTCGCGAAGCCTCACGACTCCCTGTTCCGTCTGCTCATCGCCGACCCCGGACGCGCTGCCGTGCTGCTCGCCGACTACCTGCCGCCCGAGGTCACCAAACGGCTCGACCCCGACCATCCGCCCGAGCACATCGAGGGCACCGCCATTGACGGCGAAGGCCGGGCCACCCAGGCCGATGCCATCTTCTGCGTGCGGCTGAAGGACGGGGACTCCGCCCGGATCTATGTGCTCCTCGAGCACAAGTCGCAGCCCGATGCCCGCACCCCCCTGCAACTGTGGCGCTACATTCTGCGGCTCTGGATCGCGGACATCGAGAGCGGGGAGCGGCCGCCCGGGCGGCTGTCGCTGATCATCCCCATGGTCTTCTTCCACGGCAGCGGGCCCTGGAACGTGCCCCTCTCGATCACGGCGATGATCGACTCCCCCGAGGGGCTCGAGCACCTCGCCCGCAACCTCGGGGCGTACATCCTCCACCACCTACCTGCCAAGGCCCCGGACAACCTCTCGAGCCGGGCGGACGTGGCTGGCGTGCTGCTCGCGCTGGTCCGCAGGGGCGACGACAAGATCCCCGATGCGGAAGCCGACATGATGGTGGCGGCGATTGGGGTTGGAGATAGCGAATTGGCACGGTACATGCTCATGTACCTCACAGGGCAGTTGCGCCTGTCGCTGGAGCGACTGGAGGCTGCGCTGAGGCGGGCAGGCTATGATGAGGAAGCCGTGGAGCCACTGAAGGGAACTGCAGCCCAAGCCTGGTTTGAAGAGGGCGAAGCTAGAGGCGAAGAACGGGGAATGGCCGCGGGCAGGGCCGTTGGCATCGCTGAAGGTGAAGCACGGGGCACGGCCGTCGGCGTCGCCCAAGGCAAGGCCGTCGGTATCGCTGAGGGCATGTCCGAGACACTCGCCCGGCAACTCAAGCGCCGCTTTGGCCCCCTGCCTGACGCAATCCAGGCCCACATCGCCGCTGCCAACCTCGAGCAGCTCTACCGCTGGCTGGACGCCGTCCTGGATGCACCAACCCTCGACGCGGTCTTCGGCGGGGCCTCGGAGCACCAATAGCCCGATTTCGCGCCTTCCTGCGAAACCGGATGCACGCACTCCCCCACTCGGCCGTCAACGCTTTCGCCAATGCCACCCCTCTGCGGCATTCACCGTCTGCGTCGCATAAGAAAATAGTTGGTCAGTTACCCGGAATCGGGCCCCAGATCTCATGCTGCCGCCCGGAGGCATCAGGTACGTTCTATACTGCGAGGCAGCATTCGGTCCCCGGTGGAAGCTGTCTGTTGATGTCGATCATACCGACGGCACGGTCCGGGCTCATGCAGGGGGAGGCCAATGACCCGACAGCGTTTTCCAATCAGAATCCAGGACTTCCAGAAGATCCGCAGCGAGAACTTCTACTATGTTGACAAGACCGCGCTGATCCAGCGTCTGGTGGACGAGGGGTACCACTATTTCCTGTCCCGGCCGAGGCAATTCGGCAAGAGCCTCCTGGTTGACACCTTGGCGTCACTGTTCGAGGGGCGCGAAGACCTGTTCCGGGGACTGGCCATTCATCCGAACTGGGACTGGTCCTCGCCTCATCCAGTGCTGCGGCTGCGCTTCGAGGGGAGGTACAACGAGCCGGGGGACATCGAGCGCGACATTCTGACCCAGCTCGATGGGATCGAGCGCCGTGCCGGTCTCCCGCCCTCCTCCAAGCGGACCGGACCAGAGCGCCTGTTCGAGCTCCTCTACCGCCTGCACAGTGCAACTGGTCGGCGGGTGGTGGTGCTAGTGGACACGTATGACAGGCCGGTCCTTGACGTGCTCGACCAACCGGAACGCGCGAGGGCGCACCTGGACTACCTCCTCGGCTGCTACGGCATTGTCAAGGGCTGCGCCGAGCATGTCCATTTCACCTTCATGACCGGGGTAACCATGTTGTCCACGGCCGGCATATTCTCGGGCCTCAACCATCTGCTGGACATCAGCCTGGATCCGCGCTACGCCACGATCTGCGGCTTCCGTGAGGAGGACTTGGACCGGGTCTTCGGACCCGAACTGGTCGGGCTGGACCGGGAAGCGATCCGCACCTCGTACAACGGCTATCAGTGGCCGGGCGGGGAGCGGGTCTACAATCCCTACGATGTACTCGAGTTGCTGGACACCCGCAAGTTCCGCTCGTTCTGGTCCGAGACCGGATCGCCTGACTTCCTGACCCAGATGCTGGTCGAGAAGTCCGTGAGCCTGGCTGAGTTGGAAGGCCAGTTGGTGCACCGTAGACAGATCTCGAGGTTGGATGTCGAAAGAATCGACCTGGAGGCGCTGCTCTTCCAGACCGGCTACCTGACCATCGCGGAGGAGGAAGAGTCCCACTTTGACACTTTCTACCGCCTGGACTATCCCAATCCCGAGGTCCGCATCAGCCTGAACGAAGCTTTGCTGGCCCGGTTTGGGCTAGGGGTTCTCGGGCTCGTGGAGCCGGCCCGGAAACTCCCCGCCCAGCTTGAGGAGAACGACTTTGCGGGCTTCGGCGACACCCTCCGCGCTTGGCTATCGGGAATACCCTACCAATGGCCTGCGAAAGGGGATCCTGGGCGCTACGAGGCCTGGTACGCGGGCCTGCTTCATATGTGCCTATGCTCGGTCGGCTTGGACCTGAGGATGGAAAAGGCATCCTCCCGCGACCGGGCGGACATGGTGGTGCATCTCGGCGACCAGGTGTTTGTGCTGAAGTTCAAGATGGCAGAAGACGAGGACGGCGGCGAGGCCGCGCTGGATGCGGCGATGGAACAGATGCGCGGGCGGCGGTATGCAGAGCAGTACCGCGACCATGGCGGACCGGTCCACCTGATCGGCGTAGCGTGCGGGCACGAGACGCGGCCCCTGCTCGCTGTTCGCGCCGAACCGGCGTGAGCCACGTCGGCGAACCCGCCGTTCGGACCACCGATTCTTCCAAGCTCCGCGTCGAGAGCCGACGGGCAATCATGCCGCATCCTGAGCCTGCCTCCCAAGTGAAGCGGAGAGCGGCCCCGCCAGCAGCCGCTGGTACCCGGTCCGCATTCCGCACGCCAGCCCGCCATTGCGGTGACGTCCTGGTGGCGGTGCTGTTGAGCGAGTTGCCGGGCCGACATTGCGACGGAGTTCGTGGCAGACGGTGGATGCGTGATGCTGGAACTGAACGGCGATGACTCTGCCCGAGGCTCCCCGTTGGTGCAAGGCGTGGATCGGGCAGCGCTCGTCGGATCGCAGATGGCGGAAAGAAAGTCCGCCCCCTGACGGGCCCTCCCCTGCGAAAGGCCAATCCGGCCCCTGGACCCGTGTCCGAACACTAGTGGTGGCTGGCCGCCCACAGGTGGCAACCACACCGCAACAACAATCAGTCTGTAGGATCGTAAGAGGGCAGCAAGGCCCACTCGGCCGACTAGCCAGGACTTCTCATGCGCGACCCAGCAACATACCGCAGCAATGCCTGGTTCCACGGCAACCAGTACGAGCACCTGGCCCGGCGGGCCTGGCTCCGGTCCGAAGGATTCACGGACGCGGCCTTCGACGGCCGTCCGGTCATCGGGGTGTGCAACTCGTGGTCCGAACTGACAAACTGCAACGCCCACCTGCGCCAGGTCGCCGAGGCCGTCAAGCGCGGTGTCTGGGCCGCCGGGGGCGTACCCCTGGAGTTCCCGACCATCTCGCTGGGCGAAATGTTCATGAAACCGACCACGATGCTCTTCCGCAACCTCATGGCGATGGATGTGGAGGAGTCTATCTCCGCGAACCCCATCGACGGCGTGGTGCTGCTGTGCGGCTGTGACAAGACCACACCGGCCCAACTGATGGGTGCCGCCTCGGCCGATCTCCCGGCAATCATGGTGACCGGCGGGCCAATGCTGTCCGGCCGGTGGCACAGCCAGCCGCTTGGCTCCGGCACGGACGGCCGCAAGCTCTTCGAAGACCTTCGGGCCGGAAGGATCGGCGAGGAACAGTGGGCGGAGGTCGAAGGCTGCATCTCGCGGAGCGCCGGCCACTGCACCGTGATGGGCACGGCCTCCACCATGGCGTCGATGGCGGAAGCTCTCGGCATGATGCTGTCCGGGGGAGCTGCGATCCCGGCAGTGGACTCGCGGCGCTACCAGTTCGCGGAAACCAGTGGCCGACGCATCGTGGAGATGGTTCGCGAAGACTTGAAACCGTCCCGCATCCTGACCCGACAGGCCTTCGAGAACGCAGTGCGAACCGACATGGCCATCGGAGGCTCCACCAACGCCGTCGTGCACCTGCTCGCCATCGCGGGCCGGACCGGAACAGGCCTGAAACTGGATGACTTCGATCGGATCTCCCGCGAGACGCCGTACATCGCCGACATCAAGCCCTCAGGCCGGTACCTTATGGAAGACTTCTACTACGCCGGCGGGCTGCCGTGTGTCCTCAAGGAACTGCTGCCGCTATTGCACGGCGATGCCCTTACGGTCAGCGGCCGGACCATCGCCGACGAGGTTGGCGGTGTGGAGATCCGCAATCGCGAACTGATCCGGCCGCTGGACTCCCCGCTGCATCCCGAGGGTGGAACGGCCATCCTCTACGGGAATTTGGCGCCGAATGGCGCGGTGATCAAGCAGACCGCCGCATCCCCCCACCTCCTGCGACATCGCGGACGGGCGCTCGTGTTCGATCGATTCGAGACCCTCCGGGAGCACATTGATGACGATCTCGAAGTGGACGAGAACACCGTGCTGGTCCTGCAGAACGCGGGACCGCTGGGCGGGCCGGGATTCCCCGAATGGGGACACCTGCCGATTCCCGGCAAGCTGCTCAGGGCGGGAGTCAAGGACATCGTGCGGGTCTCGGACGCTCGGATGAGCGGCACCAGCTTCGGCACGGATGTCCTGCATGTCTCGCCGGAGTCCGCCGTGGGGGGGCCGCTGGCGGCAGTCCGGACCGGTGACGAGATCGAGCTGGACGTACCCTCGCGACGGCTCGACCTGCGGGTCGAGGAGAACGAGATCCGGCGGCGACTTGCCGACCGCCCCCCACACCGGCCAGCTTATCGCCGCGGGTACGGCAGACTGTTTCTGGAACAGGTTACCCAAGCCCACGAAGGCTGTGATTTCCGCTTCCTCGCCCGGGAACAGGAGGACGGCAGATCGGCTAGTTGAACCAGACAGGGCTTGCCCAGCCCTTGTTCGTGTCGAGCTGCTCCATCCTCAGATAGTAGTAATCGCCCGGTTCAGGCTCCTCGCGATCCTCGAAATCAAACTCGTGGTCCATCGGCCCGTCCGGATTCACGAGTTCGCACTCGATCTCGAAGAACGGATCGATCCCCATCTTCGCGAGGTAGCTGTGGCTGACGGTTTTGTCCCCCTGCCCGCGCCACCGATAGTATCCGTCCCGTCTCAGTTCGTCCAGGGGAATCGCCACTTCTATCGTCCCGAAATCGGGATCCCTGAGCCGGAACACCAACGGGCCCTCAACCCCGTCGATGCGGACCAGCATTCCGTCCCGGTCGTTGGACGTGGCAGCCGTACCCCAGCGGATCGCGTCCCCATCCTGCGTCATCCATTCGAACTCCTGGTCCCGGTTGAGATGCCGCACGAGGCGCAGCGGCCCATCCGCGGACCACAGGCGTCCTTCGCCCATGCCCACGTTTGCCCGCCGCTGGTAGAGGTTGTCCCCCCACACAATGCGCGCCAGCGAGCCACGATTCCGCGCCGGGTGAGCCCGATGAACCACCCTGTTTCCCCTCACCAGTTCCACCCGCGTCAGCGGCTGCGTTCCGGAAACACGTGCCCGGATCCGCGGGCTCGGGTGCTGGGCTGCGGCCAGTTCCCCTCCCATCGGCTCCCCGTCCACGCTTAGCTCCAGCAGGATCCGCTGGTTCCCGGTCACGCCGAACGTGCGCCGCTGGTACAAACCGTCCCAGATGGCGTCGCGGGACTTTCCGTACGCATAGACACCGGTCAGGGAATTGGTCATCGTATAGATCAGGCCCGGGTACGAGTTGCCGAAACCCACCGTATGGTTGTCGCTGGAGGCAGTCGCGGCCAACCGTAATCCAGCCTCAAGGTGCCTCTGCCACGACTCCTCGAAAACGCCATGGACGGAGGCGATCTCGAAGCCCCGCTCGATCCGGGGATCTGTCCGGTGGTTCCAGTCCGGCGGTCCACCGCCCACATGGGGAATCACCATTGCCGGGGCCCCGGCACGATCAAGGAGTTCCATCATTTGCCCCACATCGGCCCGGTGCTTGGACGGGTCGAGCTGCATCGTGGTCGGCGCGTCGTCGGCGTTGTAGAAGACGTTGTGGTGACCTCCGGCCCTGGTCCCAACGCTGTACTCATAGCCCAGGATCGTGACGAAGCCCCTCCACCCGTTGAGACGCCTGTTGGCCCGGATCATGTCCGGCCAGTTGTCCCGGGGATCCTGATACTTGTCGAAACGGTAGCTCGGGCCCGTGACGGCCAGGGGCATGTGGTGGGGCGTGAGCGACCCGAAATCGAGGAGTCCGTTTCGGCGCGCGTGAAGGTACAACTCCTCGTACATGCCGCGCCCATCGTGGAGGTACGTGTGCTGGTGCAGGTCGCCGTAGTAGACGCGACGCTTGAGATGCCGCTCCACGCGGATGGGATTACTGGTACCGCGCAGCACTCCGTCACGGCTGCGAACCTCGAGCCGGTGGACACCGGCCTCGCTGGCCACCACGTCGGAGGCGACATAGTGGAGCAGTTCGGGGTCGTACTCGAAGCCCACCGCACCCAATCCCGCATCTCGGAACTCGAGGTCCAGACCCTGATGGTTCCAGGCCAGGGATCCCCAGGCGTCACTGGGTACGACCTCGACGCTGAACCGCTCCCCGACCACAGCGTACGACGGCGCATGGACCCGAAGTCCTGCCGCGTCACCGCCCAGCACCTTCAGAAAGACGTCCCCGACATAGTCCCGTGGGAGCTTGTCCGGCCCCACAATCACGACGCGAAAGTTGAACAGGTTTTCCGCATAGTGCTGCATGCGAACACCCTTCGCACCCCCCAGGTCCAGGTAGACCTTGTCTCCGGGGCCGAGGGAGTTCCCTGCCAAGTCGATTCCTACGGTCTTGCGGTACGGGAAGACGTCTGGCGAGTTGCGCTGGACGCGATTCGAGAAGACGTGCGGCACCAGCCGCGCGCCCGGCGAGGTCGTGTCTGCAGCGAAGAAGGCTGCTGCATCCGGGTCCTCCACCTGGAACTCTTCGACATCGCTCGTGAAGTGCTTCCAGACCTCAATCGCCTCGCCCTGTGCGACGCCAGCTTCGCCGACTCGCAACTCAAGCCTTGTGCGGTGCCGCTGCCCCGCCCGCACCACCGGCGAAGTCAGCAGCCTGACCTCGCCGTCCAGCGGGAATCCCGAAGGCATGTAGGCCCCTGGACGATACACGATGCGAAATTCCGGGGAGTCCGCCTGCTCGGCCTCGGCGGTCACTGACCGGTCCGGCCAAGCAATCCCGATGACGGCACCGGCAGCGGCGGCGAGCAGGACACGTCGCATTCTCGGCTCGATTGTACCGGACTGCCGAAGCCTGCAGCGACGTTGGGTGCTTCGGCTATGCTTGAGGCCTATGACCCGCCGAGCCTTCGCTATGGGTGCCGTCGCAGGCCTCTTGCGTGCATCCGACGTGGGTAGCGCACCCCTGGTGTTCCGCGAAGACTGGACGGCGACCCCACCCAGCATTCCGCTAACCCAGAGGGACGTTGCCAACCCCGACTTGCGCTTGACGGTCCACGGGCAGGGCCCACCCTTGGTCAAGAAGAGCTTTCATGACGCCAGGGAATGGGACCCGCACTATGTCTGGTCGGGACTCGCGCAGACACCGTGGGCAGTCAGCCTGTCGCTGGCGGATGGTGGACTGATGGACCTCAGCGCAACCGGCACGGTTCGCTGGCGGAGCCGGCAGTCCGGGTTCCGGGCGTTGCGGGCGATCATCGAACTGGACGGGAACATCTGGCTCGTCAGCGAGGAGTCTGACGCGGCCTCGACCCACTGGAGAGTTTGCGAGATCGTGTTCGAGTCCACTCGCTGGCGCCAACTCGACATTGCTACCGTTACCGAGGGCAGTTGGGCCGATGCCCCGGACCTGCAACGGGTCCGCTCGGTCGGATTCACCGATCTCATGCCCGGAGGCCGCAGCGCGGCCTGCTCCAGACTGGACTGGATCGAGGTCTATGGAGAGCGGCGAACGGACGGCTCCCGATAGTCGGCCGCGCCTTGGTGGGCCGCAAGTCTCCTGTACAATCGTGCAGGTTCGGTGCGAACGACAGCCCGAACCGCCGCCACAGCCAACCAATGACGCCGACCGAGTTCCGCTGGCGCAACAGCCTGAGCCGACGGCGAGCCCTCGCCGCGCTCGGCGGCTTTCTGACGCATCCTTTGGTGCTGCGGGGCCAGCAGGACGCCTACCGGGCTCACCCGCGCGTTCCAGGTATCGACGAGATGCGGGACGTGTTCGATTTCGAAGCCGTGGCCTACGAACGACTCGACCGCGCCACCTACAACTACACGGCACGGGGTGGCGGCAGCGAATTCACCGTCCGGCGCAACCGGGAGGCGTTCGAATGGGCCCGGCTGGTGCCTCGAGTCGCCCGACCCGCTGGCATTCCTCAGACGGCGACCGAGATTCTAGGAACCCCCCTGCGGTTTCCCATCATGCTCGCGCCGACGGCTGCGCATGTGGCACTCCACCCTGACCGAGAGAAGGCGACATACGAGGGCGCTACGGAGGCATCGGCAACACCGCTGATCGTGAGCCATGTGTCCAGTATGAAATTCTCCGAGCTGGCCAGGCATGCGGGCGGGCCGCTGTGGTACCAGTTGTATCCGCGGATGGAGATCGACCAGAACCGGGAACCCTGCGTGACCGCGGAGGATGCGGGTGCCGGCGCCATCGTGGTCACGGTCGACCAGCAGGCCACGATGTACGACCGGGCCGCGCATGACCGTCATCTCTCCCTCCGCTCCAGGCGGACGTCCCGGCTGAGCGGGAACGCCGCCCGCTACCGCTTTGCCAGTACCCGCCTGTGGTACGACTGGAAGCTGTTCGACGAACTTCGATCCATGGTGCAGATTCCCCTGCTGGTCAAGGGGCTCCTGACGGGCGAGGACGCTACCATTGCCGTCGAGCGCGGCCTCGACGGGATTGTAGTGTCGAATCACGGGGGCCGGACGCTGGACTACACGCCCTCCACGCTGGAGGTGCTCCCGGAGATCGTTGCTGCGGTCGGTGGTCGCATTCCAGTCCTCATCGACAGCGGCTTTCGCCGCGGCAGCGATATTCTCAAGGCTCTCTCCCTGGGGGCGGACGCCGTCTGCATAGGCAGGGCGTATCGCTGGGGACTGGGCTCGTTCGGTGCCCAAGGAGTCCGGCGCGTACTGGAGATTCTCCAGGACGAGTTGACGAACTCGATGCGACGGTGCGGCGCAGTCAGCTTGGCGGCCGTCAGCCGCTCACTGGTGGTAACGGACTTTCCGTGAGGCGAACTGCGCCCGACAGGAGGGAAGCCCTCACCGCGTTCGTGACCTGGCTGGGGTCTTCCCCATGCCTGCGAGCGGACCGCGGAACCCCGCCGCGCATTGCACCGCCCGACGAGCTCGCCAATGTGACAGAGTTCGAGGATGCGGCCCGCCGAAAACTGGGTGCGGCCGCATTTGCCCGCATTGCAGACGGGGACCGGGGAGCGCTCGACCGCATCACCTTCCGACCACGCATGATGGTCAGTACGATGGGCTTGGACCTGTCGCTGGATCTGCTCGGACAGACCATGTTCGCGCCGATCCTGGTCGGCCCTGCCTCCCGTCAGCATCAGGTCTATCCGGAGGGCGAGGCGGCAACAGCCACTGGGGCCGCAGCCGCCCGGGCCCTGATCGTGACCGCGGAGGAAAGCGGCACGCCGCTGGCAGAGACGGCGCGGGCGGCACAGCCTTGCTGGCGGCAGTTCTACCCCGACGCGGACGTAGACCACTTGCTTGCGCGCATCGCGGAGGCGCGGCGAGGCGGGTGTACAGCAGCATGCCTCACTGTCGGCGAGGCCGGTGCCCGAGAGCGGTTGGCCGGATACGGATGGGAGCGCATTGAGCGGCTCTGCGGTCTCGCGGGCCTGCCACTGGTGCTCAAGGGAATCATGCACCCAGACGACGCCGCCGAGGCTGCCAAACGGGGCGTCGAAGCGATTGTCGTCTCGACTCACGGTGCCCGCAGACGGGCTGGCACGGCCGATCCGATCACGGCCCTGCCGGCGATCGCCGAGGCAGTGGCCGGGCGCATCCCGATCCTGATCGACGGCGGGATTCGCCGTGGCGGCGATGTCCTCAAGGCACTGGCGCTCGGCGCGACGGCTGCCCTGGTCTGCCGACCGGCCCTGTGGGGTCTCGCCGCATACGGTGCCCACGGGGTCCGCCAGGTGATCGAGTTGCTACAGACCGAACTGGCTCGGGACATGGTCCAACTCGGCGCGGAGACCCTCCGCGACATCCGAAGGGACCACGTTCGTGTGCACCGGCGCCGATAGAGCAAGGGTCCTTACTTGGCATCCGGATTGGGCACGGGCTCCTGGGCTCCGACATCCGCCCTCCAGGCGTCCAGCTTGGCCCGCAGTTCCGCGGCCTTCTCCGGCAACTCGGATGCCAGGTCGCGTTCCTCGCCAACATCATCGGCCAGGTTATAGAGTTCGATGCGGCCGTCCTCATAGAAGTGCACCAGCCGCCAATCTCCATCCCGGATGGCCGAGTAGGGCGTTGCCCCGCCCGGGTGATAGTGCGGGTAGTGCCAGTAGAGTTCTCGGTGCTCCAGTTCCCGCGAGGGGTCACCGAGGAATCCCGCGAGACTCACGCCGTCCACGATTGCGTTGTGCCCGGCGTCGCCCGCCACGCCGGCAATTGACAGAACAGTGGGATAGATGTCCACGGTGATGACCGGCATGTCACTGACGGTCCCAGCCGGCGTGACACCCGGCCAATAGTAGATGGTCGGCGTACGGACGCCCCCCTCATAGGCAGAACCCTTCCCCGCCCTCAGCGGATGGTTCTCGGTAGGGTTGCCCATGCGACCGTCCGGACCCTCGCGGTCGAGCCCCCCGTTATCTCCGGTCAACACAATGACCGTGCTGTCCGCGATGCCGAGCTCATCGAGCTTAGCCCTCATCCGACCGACACTGCGGTCGAGAGCGGCCAGCATCGCCGCATAATCCGGATTCCGGTGCCGGCTCGCCGGGTTCACCCGGTCCCGGAATCGGATCAGGTCCTCCGCCTTGGCCTGGATCGGCGTATGCACGGTGTAGTACGGAAAATAGATCAGGAACGGCTCGTCCCGGTAGTCCTCGATAATGCGCACGGCCTCGTCAGTCAGCCTGTCCGTCAGGTAATCGCCATCCGAACCACCCTCGGGCAAGGGGGACACACGCCGGTCGGAGCGCTCGTAGGGGTGGTAGTAGCTGCCTGGCGCTCCCCACTCGTTGCCCCCGATATTGCGCTCGAATCCATGCCGCTCGGGGGCGAAATCCATGAGAGTCTCAGGCTCGAAACGCGGCATCAGATGCCACTTTCCGACATGGGCGGTGCGGTAGCCCTCCGCACCGAGAGCCTCGGCGAGAGTCGTGTACCGGTGCTCGAGCTTCATGGTCCACTCGGGAGGCCTCAACCTGGCACCTGGCCGGTTGTGGCCCGGAATCCAGTCGGTTACGCGGGTGCGGCCCGGATACTGTCCGGTCAGCAGTGCCGCGCGGGTCGGCGAGCAAACCGTGCAAGCCGCGTAACCGTGGGTGAATCGCACACCGTCGGCAGCCAGTCGATCGATGTTCGGCGTCTGGTAGAAGTCGCTTCCGTAGCAGCTCAAGTCGGTCCATCCAAGGTCGTCGACCAAGAAGATCAGGAAGTTGGGCCGACTGGACCCGGAGGGGGCCTGGACATGGATTCCGCAACCTGCCAAGACGACTGCAGCGGCAAGGACGGAGAGTGCTCTCATGCCACGATTCTACGCTGTTCCCCTAGCCACGGGCGGGAGTTTGCAACAATGGTGGCTAGCGACGACGCGTGAGCGACGAGAGGATCCTCACCGGGCAATGTTGGGGCTAGGCCACAAGACCCAAGCTGCTATCAGCATCGCCTTCGCCACCAGCCTGGTCGCTGTCACCGTCTCGGCCTGGGTTGTCAGTTGTCATATCGAGACCACCGCGGCCCCCTACATCTACGACAGTTCGGGGAACCTGCCGGTACGCGATGTCGGCCTGGTCCTCGGCACCTCGCGGAACACGGGCGGCGGCCTGAACCAGTTCTACACGGCCCGGATCGAATCCGCCAGCGAACTATTCCATGGCGGCAAGATCCGGCATATCATCGTCAGCGGATCGAATCCGAGCCGCTACTACAATGAGCCGCAGGCCATGAAGAGGGACCTGCTCGAACTCGGCGTTCCGCGAGACTCCATTACCGAGGACTACGCCGGCTATCGAACGTTCGACTCCATCGTGCGGGCCCATAAGGTGATGGGCCAAAACGAGTTCACCGTCATCACGCAGCGCTTCCACGCCGAGCGAGCGGTGTACCTCGGGAGGCAGTTCGGCCTGGATGTGATCGGGTACTGCGCAAGCGATCCCCAAGACGTGCCCTATACCGCTCGCCTACGGGAATACGGAGCGCGGATCAAGGCCCTCCTGGACGTGACCGTTCTGGACACGCAGCCCAGATACCTCGGGGAGCCCATCGCTATCTCCCCACTTCCGGACCTGCCCTCGCAAGGCGTCGAACGAGTCGACTGAAGGGCCGGTCATCCGATGGGACGGGGTGTCCTGGCGGCGGGACTCCTCCTTGCTGGGGTGCCCGCCTACAACCGGTGGCAGGCGACTGCCGTTCTTTCCGTTAGGGCGCTCAGTGGCAAAACGAAGGTGGCCTTGCGGTCAATTGAGAGGAGATTTCCATACCCTGAACCACTCAGGCGATATGATGTACTAGAAACAGAATTGATGGACGTCGATACGGTGCCGATCCGGGCCACGACCGACACTTCCGAACTCTTCCACTTGCGTTCGGATCGAGACCCTTCAAGGGAGTACTTGGGACAGCGTAACTGCCCAAGTACTTTCTTATGAGACGCAGACAGTGAATGTCGAAGAGGGGTGGCTCTGGCGAAGGCGTTGACGGCCGAGTGGGGGAGTGCGTGCATCCGGTTTCGCAGGACGGCGCGAAATCGGGCTATCGGTGTTCCGAGGCCCCGCCGAAGACCGCATCGAGGGTTGGCGCATCCAGCACGGCGTCCAGCCAGCGGTCGAGCTGCTCGATGCTAGCAGCGGTAATGTGCGCCCGCACCCCGTCGGGGAGTGGACCGAAGCGGCGCTTGAGCAGCCGGACCAAGGTTTTGGACATGCCCTCAGCGATACCTGCGGCCTTGCCTCGTTTTTCGCCTCTAGCTTCGCCCTGTTTAAGCCAGGCTTGGGCTGCAGTTCCCATCAGTGCCTCCACGGCTTCCGGCTCCTTGCCCACCCGCCTGAGCGCAGCTTCCAGACGCTCCGGCGACAGGCTCAATTTCTCTGCTATGTACTTTAGCACGTACAGCCCCAATTCGCTATCGTCAATGCTGTTCGCCAAGGTGTCGGCTTCCCTGTCGGTGACCTTCTTCTTGGCGAACACCAAGACCAGCGCGAGCAGCACTCCGGCCACGTCCGCCCGGCTCGAGAGGTTGTCCGGGGCTTTGTCGGGCAGGCGGTGGAGGATGTACGCCCCGAGGTTGCGGGCGAGGTGCTCGAGCCCCGCCGGGGAGTCGATCATCGCCGTGATCGAGAGGGGCACGTTCCAGGGCCCGCTGCCGTGGAAGAAGACCATGG
Organism: Bryobacterales bacterium; assembly: GCA_965205085.1. Lineage (GTDB taxonomy): Bacteria > Acidobacteriota > Terriglobia > Bryobacterales > UBA6623 > VXMF01. Next base: position 2,585,884 of record OZ242039.1, read on the forward strand.
GGATGATCAGCGACAGCCGCCCGGGTGGCCGCTCCCCGCTCTCGATCTCCGCGATCCAGAGCCGCAGGATGTAGCGCCACAGTTGCAGGGGGGTGCGGGCATCGGGCTGCGACTTGTGCTCGAGGAGCACGTAGATCCGGGCGGAGTCCCCGTCCTTCAGCCGCACCCGGAAGATGGCATCGGCCTGGGTGGCCCGGCCTTCGCCGTCAATGGCGGTACCCTCGATGTGCTCGGGCGGATAGTCCGGGTCGAGCCGTTCGGTGACCTCGGGCGGCAGGTAGTCGGCGAGCAGCACGGCAGCGCGTCCGGGGTCGGAGACGAGCAGACGGAACAGGGAGTCGTGAGGCTTCGCGAGCGCGGGCATGGGGGGTCTCTGAACCGATGCAGGCTACGCCGGTCGCCGACCCACCGGCGGAGACGGTGGCCGCGAGAGTGGACGGGGGTTCACAGCCGGAACCGTCGGCCGGATCGCCTCCAGCCGGTTGGCGGCGGTCGGCTCCTTGCTGGCAACCTGCGGGTCGATGAAAAGGCGCAACACGATTTATCTTGCCAAAGGAGCCGCCTCCTTGTCCAGAGCAGGACTGGGGTCCGAGGGCCTTCCCGGGTGGAGCCTGGCCTGAGGGGCACGATCACACCGCCGCAGCGCTCGCAGCGCCGCCAGCCGGTCCGGACCCTGTGCGGATCGGAGCCGCGTTCGGAGCTTTCAGTGGCGATACGACTGGTGCATGGCAGTTGCTCCGCTGCGTCGACAGTGAATCCGTCTCCCTATCAGGTGCCTTTTCTGGTGCAACCGGCACCATTCGTCGAGTTTGCAGCCAAGTACTCCATCCCCGAGGCTGGTCTCAAGCGGATTGAAGCCGTGCTCTGCGCCGTGCGCAAGTTCTGCCCCTATTGGGACAGATCCGAGAAGATCTATCACTTCCAGGATGGACGGCACCGCAAGTGCAATACCTGTGGCCGCGTGTTCCGGATCATCACCGGCACTAACTTCCCCGACAGTCCGGTCCAGATCTGGCCCAAGTGGTTCCTGGCGATCTACCTCGACACTTGCCCGAGGCGAGGCAGATCGTGCAACTGGCCAGAGCATCGGAATCCGGTAACCGCCGGGCGGCCGAGGCTGCAGCGAATTCGCCATGCCGCACGGACGGGAGCGAAGGCCTCGGACATCGTTCCACTGCCGCGCACAACTGTCGGATCGCCAACCGGGTAGCTCCCTTGGCGAGTCAGCCTTGTTCGACTTGTAGCGGGGCCTGAGCAGTAACGTCAGCCGAGACATTGGCACCACCGGCGCATGCAGTGTCACATCCGTAGTGCTTCGCCAATATGCCACTGATGTCGGGAGACTTCTTCGAGACGGCCCAAGACCACCGACCGAAGCCCCCATGCTCGTTCACGGCACGAACCCACTCGTCCAAGAACCGGTGCTTGACCCTGTCACGCTCCCGCTCGCGCCCCTTCGTCTCAAGCACGAGCATGTCGCCCGACGAGAGGCGAATCAGGAAATCCGGTCGGTACTTGCGCACGACCCCTTGATCCACGTAGAAGACCTCGAAGCCCAAGTGATCATTCTTGGCCCATGCCTCGACCTCCTGCGCGTGATCCAGCGCGAACGCCGTTGTCGCTTCCCAGGTGCTGTCGTGCACGCAGAAGTTGATGTGGCTGTGTCGCGCCGGATCGCAGGGCCTGCCGGTAAACCAGGTCCTCATCGCGCCCGTAGAGAGTATCGGACGGTCGGCATCGAACACCGGCTGCAACGTCTCGGCGTTCTCCAGTTCCACGGAGCTCCAGATGTGCCGAAAAAGCCGTGACATGTTCAAGGCCAGAATCAGGCGCCGCCTCAGTCCGTCGCCATTGAACAGGGGTGGCGTGACCGTGAGCCCGTCCCAATCCATGAACTTCTCCATCAGGCGCACCAGTTGACCCAGCAGGTTGGCCTCGCCGCCCCGCCACTTGGGCTTCATCCGGGCGTACATGTCCCGGGCCACCTCGAAGACGATCCGTTGCACGCGATACTCAGCTGCGAACTCCTGCAGATCGATCGCGTCGATGCTCGTGATATCGGGCTTACCGTCGATGATGGGTGCCAGCTCTGCCAAGCTGGCCGTCTGACTCGCATCCAGTTCAAGAGGCTGCAATGCCTTCCAATCCAAGGACAGACGAGGCCTGTAGCCATGGTCGATGCGAATGATGTTGGGCCAGGAAAGCGCGAAGCGCGCCTTTTCGGCGACTGGGTGGATCGCAGTTTTCGGCGGCGGCGGAGGTGGGGGACCGTTGTTGCCACCCTCGTGGGGCAGGAAGGTAAACGGTACGCCGAAGATGTTGACATACTCGGGCTCGAACAACCCGGTTTCGGGACTCACGTCGTAGGACGTGCGGCGCAGGCCGCGCCCGACCACTTGTTCGCAGAGAAGCTGGCTGCTGAAGGCGCGCAGTCCCATGATGTGCGTCACGTTCTTGGCGTCCCAGCCCTCCGAGAGCATGCCCACCGAGATCACGTTCTGAATCAGCCAGCCCGGTTTGTTAGGCTGACCGACCGTGTCCACCTGCGAGCGCAGCAACTCGGCCTTTTGCTTGCGGGTCAGCTTGCGAGCTGACTGTTCGGCGACAAGTTCGGCGATAGGCTCGTCGGATGCCTCCGCTTCGGCGAGCACCTTGGAATCGATATGCAAAGTGCGGTCCGGGTCGGAAAGCTCGTCGATCGGAATCCGGCCATCATCGAAGGCATGCTTGATCCGAGCCGCCGTCTCCGTGCGGTTGGCGACGCTGATCATTACCGGTGGCGCGATGGCTCTGCGGGCCTCCCAACTTCTCGCGGTTTCGCGCCAATCGAAGCCGAGGAGGTGGTAGGCATTGTTCACGAGGGATGGCAGCGGCTCCTCCGCGAGCGCCTTGCGGTTGAGGTCGTCTCTCACCTCGTGATCGCTGTAGATGTGGTACAACCGCGATCTGTAGGTCTTGGCGTCCGGAAGGGCATCGTCGCGAACCACGACGCGCGGAGTCTTGACTAGGCCAGACTCGATCGCATCGTTGAGGCCGAAATCGCTCACGATCCACCCGAACAGCGACTCTTCGGAACTCTGCCCGCCCGACGGAGCACAGGGAGTCGCAGAGAAGTCGTAACAGGTTGCGATTCCGCGGACCCGGTGGATCCGATCCAGGCCCCCGACCCACTTGGTAGCTTCGTCGACGTTGGCCTGCGCGACACTTCGCATGCATGATGATGCCGGCACGCGCCAGGCATGATGTGCTTCGTCGTTGATGACCAAGATGTTGCGGGCGTGCGCGATGTCCCCAAGCACCCCGCGCACGTATGCCTCGTCGCTCTTGACTCCACGCTTGTCCACGCCTCGCTTGCGGGCCATCTTCTCGGGCGTTTCCCAGTTGAGCGCATACCAGTTTCGGATCACGACCTTGCCGCGACGCAGCTTGTCGAGCAGCGCCGGCGGGACGATCCTGAATTCCCCGTAGTAGTTGTCGGGATGCGCAGGATCTAGTACGACGAGTCGATTCTTGACGGTGAGACCGGGTGCGATCACCAAAATATGCTTCGAGAAACGTTTGTCCTTCGCATAGGTGACCTTGTTGAGGATTTGCCAAGCCGCGATCATGGCCATGACGATGGTCTTGCCCGAACCGGTCGCCATCTTGGCGCAGAGCCGTCGAAAGGTCCCGCCGTCGGACGGGATCTCTAGGCCGACCTTGTCTACGGCGGCCACTTCCGTCAGCCAGATCAGGGTTTCGGCCGCTTCGATCTGGCAGAAGAAGAAGCGCCTGCTTTCGAATTCCTCTGCATCCGTCCAGTACTGCAATAAGCGCCTGGTCACGCCCGAGACGCCGGGATAGCCGGAATCCCGCCAATCCTTGACCCGGGCCCGAATGCGGTTGACCAAGGGGATTTCAATGAACTTGCCCGGGTCGTCGACCGCTCGCGAGCCTTGGGTCGCGCTGAAGTACCCAGCTGGGCGCCGTCCTTCGGCCAAGTCGAACAGCCGCGTCTCCCGGTCGTAGTGCCAATGATGCGACGGCTCCTCGTAGGGAGAGTTGACGATCAGGCGGTCAATGGTTCTGCTGCCCACTACTCGCTCTCCGGCGGCACGATCTGCTCGAGCTGGCAGACCAGTGGCAGGACATCGTCCTTAACGATTTTCCAGACTACAGCCAAGTCGATCTGGAAATATGCATGCACAATCCGATTTCTGAATCCGACAATTGCGGCCCAAGGTATTTCAGGATGCGCTTTCTTGATGGCTTCGTCGATGCGGGAAGCGCCTTCGCCGACGATTTCCAGGGCTCTTATGACCGCATCCTGATGCAGGTCACTCTGCAAGAAACGCTCATAGTCGAGGCCCTGCACATAGCTGGCCGCTTTGCGGGCTGCAACGAGCATGTCGAGCAAGTAAGCGTCACTTTGTCGCATACACGACCTCGGCTGACTTGAGGATCTCCTGCCGGCGGATATAGTTCGGACTGCGTTCGACCGCGGACCGGGTCAGGAGATCGACAGGTCTGCCCAACAGCTGCGCCAACTCCTCTGCCATCGTTACGAATCCGAGGCCCGGGACACCGTCTGGCTCGAATTCCACGATTACGTCGATGTCGCTGTCCTCGCCAAAGTCGGCGCGAAGGACCGAGCCGAACAGCGAGAGCTCGACGACACGCCAGCGCTGACAGAACTCCCCGATGGCATCCTGAGACGCCGAGATACGAGAGAAGACTCGGACCAAGACACCGGCGCTTGGAGACCTGCCCGCGGACGAGCGGCCCGTCACGTCAACTCCACGATCTTCAGGCTCTCGATGCCGCGATCATCCACGATCTTGACAGCGGCCCTTCGATGCTCGCCCGCATCGAACGGAAGAGATTGGGTGCCACGATATGCACTGATCCGGTCAAGGTCGATCTCGGCTCGGAGAGTCTTGGCAAGCTTGGCCCAGCCGTCCGTGGCCCCTGCCATCGGGAAGAACACCTGACGGGCGAACAGGCTGCGTCCATCGTAGTCCGGATCCAGCATCCAAAGGGCGATCTTCTCTGCCCCGCCCGACTCAATGCCGCCCGTCGTGGTGTTGAAGTAGTCAAAGCCCCGGACGGCAATGCGGAACCGGCCCTTGTCGGGTCCGGCGACAATGCGGTCGGCGATGACATCCGGTTGGCCAATTAGCCAGAAGCTCTCGTTGGATGCGTGTTTCTTCTTCAGATCAGTGGTCAACAGGTCCGCGTTCATGTGCGCCTTCAGGAGCGTGACACCCGGCCAGTTGGTGTCATCGATGTCCTTGGCCGCTTCGGGGTCGAACTGAAATGCTGCGAACACGATCACCCTGGGTCTTGGAACCAGCACTTGGGCTTCCTCAATCGCATGCGCGACCTGACGCTGCTCCAACGGCGCATGGTCCGGCCCGAACGAAATCACGCAGCGGATGCACTGGGGGGGGGGGGGGGATATTGCGAGAGTCGTCTCTGGCACTGTCACCGGGCTGCATCTCGCCATCAGCATGCAGCCACCTCGTGCCCGGCAGCGGCTCCACTCGCACGAAGGACATGCGCTGGCCGACCTTGCCACGAATGCCGGACTTGAGCAGTTCGTCCCGCCAGTCACCCTGCAGCACGGTTGGCCCTGTGCGCACCACGGAGGTATCCGCCGGCATTGTTGCCGGCTCCTCTGTGTCTTCGAGCGGCCTGACCGCTGGTGCAGGAACTGCTTCGACGGTAAATGGCCCGGTTACACGCGCCTTGCTGCGGTCGGTAAGCGGTTGGTCATAGAGTATCGTTTCGTCGGGCGGCTCATCGTAGCCCAAGGTCCGCGGGGAGACGGTGGCGACACTATGGCAACGGAACCCGGAACCGACACCCTCCTCAGACCGAGCCAGCTCGTAATAGTCGAAGTTGGCGGTCATAAGCCGTTGCTTCGCCAGTACCAGTGCTACCCGCGAGGTGTCGCACGTGATCCAGCGACGACCCCACTTCTCGGCGACATACGCCGTGGTGCCGCTGCCACAGGTGGGATCAAACACCAAGTCACCAGGGTCGGTCGTCATCAGGATGGCGCGCTGAATTGCCTTCGGGGCCGTTTCCACCACGTAACGCTTGTCGGTCGGCGACATCTGCGCAGCCCACATGTTGTTGATGCGACGGCCCGGAACCTCGTCCTCGTATTGCTTCCACCTCAGAGAGGCTTGCCCGTCCAATGCCTCAAGCCTGTTGAGCTTGGCAAGCCGGTCCAGGCCCCCCTTCGAGATTCGCCACTGCCCGTTCTTGCTGCACCGAAAGATCCGGCCATCGTACTCATAAGGTTCGGAGCGACCGGTCGTAGAGACACCTGGAGAATCGAGTCGTCGGCGCCCATAGATGAGCGCTCCTTCCGGCAGATAGCATTCGGGATCGAAACGCTCCTCCGGAGTCGGCTTGCGACGCTCGCCGTCTGGTAGGGCGACCATAACATGCCAGCTGAAGTGTTTAATCACCTCAGATCGTGTGAGCGATTCGTAGAGCTGACGGTATTTCAGATTTTGTCGATCTTTCGCGTACCACAGCAGGTAGTTGGCGACTTCGGGTAAGGTCGTACTCGAGCTCCCACTGGTCGTAGCGTAGGAAATTGATGCGATCCGGTTCCCGGCTCCGAAGATCTCGTCCATCAGCATGCCGACGCGATGAACGTTTTCGTCGCCGATCTGCACGAAACAGCTCCCGCTCTCGTGCAGGAGTTCACGAGCCAAGAACAGACGATCTTGCAGGTAGGTCAAGTAGGAATGAATTCCGAGCTCCCACGTGTCTCGAAAGGCACGAATCTGTTCCGGCTCCACCGTCAGATCATCATCGCAGTCCTTGACTTCGTTGCGATTGACAAAGGGCTGGAAGTTTGAGCCGTACCGAATTCCGTAGGGCGGATCGACATAGACTGTCTGCACTTGCCCGCCGAGCCCCTCCTTTTCCAGCAGGCTGTTCATCACCAACAGGCTGTCTCCCGCGATCAGCCTGTTCGACCAGTTGTGGCGATGCTTGTAGAACTCGATGGCCTGCCGAATCGGGGGGTTCTCACCGGACGACTCGAACAGGGACATCTGTGAATTCGCACCGTTCCGTTTGCGGACCGCCTCAATGATGGTGCGCGGGTCAATGCGTTCGTGGACATGCAGTGATACGGTCGGAACCTCGAACGATGTGTGTTCCGCCTTGCCAGCCCAGACCAGCTGGGGGTCGATGTGCGGATCATGATCGTATGCCTTGATGCCGGATTCCGGATCTGTGTCGGGCGTCACGAGGCCGACCGGAGGATTGTTGACACGCTCCTTGTCGGCGTGGGTGTAGGATTCTAGAATCCGTTTCGGATTCTTTGGCCGCCTTGTCATTCGCGGTCGCTCCGTGAGACCACAGTACCACATGCATACTCGTGTCTCCCCATTGAAGAAGTGCGCAATGGCGTACCTGGCGTGTTGGCATTCGGGATCGAATAGCGGAGATTGGAGAGTTTAGGCGAAGCGAAGAGGGCCTGTCACGGGGGCCAAGGAGGTGCTTGGGCCGAAGTAGGGCGCGGATACTGACCGCTGACCGGCTTAATCACTGCCCCGCCAAATGACCGAGTACCGTACCCCCTGCGAGCCTCCGTGTTGCATGTCAAGCTTGGAGCCGGTTGGACGGGCCCGTGCGGGACAAACTTCCGGGCTGGTCCGCCAGCTGTGTGTGGCGCGTTCCTGCAGCTGCCTCCAGCCGCTGGCAATGCGGTTGGGACTGCCACTCGCGCTGCTCGCGGAGAAGAGTGTCGAAGAGCCCACGAGAGCCAGATTGAGGGGCTTGTCGCCGGCGCACAGGAGGCGCCGCAAGCCCTTGCAGTCGGGATTGGAGCGTCGTGCCGCCAACTCAGTTATGTGCTGCGCAGGGCGGGGCTGCGTTTGGCCAACGCGAATCCTACGCGAGCCGCGGTTAGCGGAGCACGATCGGCGTTGGACTGCTTCAAACTGGCATCGGCGACATGCACTCAAGGATTGTTTGGTCGCAGGTCACGAGAACGGCGTAGCGTGCTGCGAACCTGGTCGTAGCTCTGTCGTGGCCCGCGAAATCCAGTTCGGCGAGCAGTTTCTGGCGCGCTGCTTGCTACGTGAGCAACTTGTGGCACAGAGGCAGCAAGTCCTGGATCCGGTTCTGGGCTGCGGGAGGATTCAACTATCCGATCCCGAATGCCCGCACGCTCGAACCGCCGTGTTGCACTGCACGGGTCAATGGCAACCCAAATTCCGCAGTTGAAAATGGACTGGCCAGCTCATCCCGCAATCGACCCGTCACCACAGCCTAGGGAGAGACGAACTCGGCGGCCCCGTTCAGCACGACGCGGATCCCCAGCCTTTCCGTGCCGCCGGCGTGCGCCGCGATGGCGAAGCGGCCGTCCGGGGCAACACTGTAGGCCGTGTCCCGACGGGAAGCGGCCAGCCCATCCCGTGTGAACAGCCGGACAATCTCTCCCGACTCGAACCCGTCTCGCGTGTCCACCGGAACTTCGAACAGGGTCTCGTCGCGCACGAAATAGAGGTGACGGCCATCCCGGGACCATACTGGAGTCCGGCCACCCTCCGTCGTCACCTGCCATCTCTCGGAGCTGACCGGAAACGGCCGCACATAGATCTCGAACTCGCCCGACTCGTTGCTCTCATAAGCGACATACTTGCCATCCGGCGAGAACCTGCCGTCGTCGACGATGTACGGAACCCTGTCCAGGAATGCACGAAGCGTCCACTCCTCGCCGGACCGCTCCAGGTAAGAGATCGACGTCTCGGGAGCAGGCTGACCGACCCGCTCGGCGGTCTGCGAATCCGACTGGGAAGCTTCAGCGTCCCGGACTTGGGCCGGCAGGGCCGCGCCCGTGCGTCGCTTCTGAACAAGGATGTATCTCCCGTCACTGGACCAATCCAGTGGTGCAACGAACTCGCCCGGTCGTGTGAATATCACGCGATCCGGACTCCCGCCCCCCACGCTCACGAGTTGCAGATCCGGTGAGTCCCGCTGGGCGAGAAGAACCTGACGCCCGTCCGGAGACCAAATCGCCGCAATCTCCTCGCGGTCATCGAACGTCAGGCGACTGACGACCTCGCGGTCCGCATCATGGATCCAAAGGTCAAAGTCCCGGCCGCTGCCGCCAGCCACGAGCACGCTGTCGCCGGACGGTGACACGCGCGGCCCAAGTATCCAGGCCTGCGGCCGGCCAACCACACCAACAACCGTACCCTCCCGATCAAACCAGGACAGCTGCATCTGGCCGCTGTTGGGGTCGTCCAGGTAGACGAGCGTGCCGTCCGCAGCCACCGAATGGTGGCTTGCGTTCTGTGCAATGAGGAACGGTTCTCCGAGTGTTCTGAACTCGTCCGGGGAAAACGGCACGGCCCAAAGAGCCGATGTCGTCGCTGCCGGCCTGTACAGCAGGTAACCCGCAGCGGAATACACCGGTGCCGTCCCGTCGACCACATGAACGGCCTCCGTCACCTGGTCGGCGGTGATCCGGCGGACCATCACACGGCCCCCTTCGAGCGAGCGCTCCGAGTACAGGAGGGCCTGGTCTCCATCTTGCAGCGGGACGACCGCCAGGTCCGTCGGTAACGAGCGACGGCGGGGCAGGACGCCTGACAGCGGCCGCGAAAGCCCGCCCACCGCCGGAACAGTCATGATCTGACTGCCCATCTTGGTGTACAGGATCGATTGTCCGTCCGCACTCCAGGCCGCACTCGCATAGGCCAGTCCGGATTCCTCCAGGAGCATGGTCACACGCAACCCGGAAACCGACACGCGGCCGAGTCCGCGGCTCGTCGCGAAGCCGACGAACTGGCTGTCGGGGGACCAGAAGACCGCGCGGGCTCCTTCCGTACCATCGACTCGGGTTGGATTGAGTCGGTCAAGTTCCTGGAGCCAGAGCGCCGACTCCGGGCCCGAGGTGCTGAACGCAATGACGCGCCCGTCCGGAGACACGGAGACACGGCGGACCCTCTGATCGGGGCCCAGCGCCTCCAACGGCCGCAGTGTGAACTTCCGGACGCGGGGAGGTTGCTCGTCGGCACCTCTGGGAAGGAACAGGCCTACCGCCATTGCCAGTATCAGTGCCGCCGCCACGACGGCCCACTTCCGCCAGTTACCCGGGGAGGCTGCCGGGCGCGACAGGGACTCCAGCGTGTCCGCATGCGGACCTGCTGACAGCCCCGCACCCTGCCAGCCAATCGTCGGCGGGCGCAATTCGGGCTCCGGCTCGGCGGACTCGGGCACGGGCCCGGACGCAGACTGGTGCTTGATCGGACGAATCGACGTTCTTCCGCTGGCGACTCTTCGCTGGAGCAGTTCCAGGTCGGTTACGAGTTCACGCGCCTCCTGGTAGCGGTCGACAGGGGACTTCGCCAGGCACTTCTCGATGATCCACTCCAACTCCATGGGAACGCGAGAGCGCAGGGAGGTGACCGGCGCCGGCTCCTCATTCAGGATCGAGTAGAGGATTGCCTGATCGTAGTGCCCGCGGAAAGGAACACTCCCCGTGACCATTTCGTAGATCACGACGCCGAGCGACCAGAGGTCGGTCTCGGGTCCGACATCGTCGCCCACGGACTGCTCCGGAGACATATAGGCGACGGTCCCCATCCGCGTCTCGACCTTGGTGAGCCTGGACGTTCCGGACACCTGGGCCAGCCCGAAGTCCATGATCTTGACAACGGGCCGGCCCGCACGGTCCTGACTGACCATGATGTTGGACGGCTTGATGTCCCGGTGGACGACACCGGCGGCATGCGCGGCGGCAAGGCCCTCCGCCGTCTGCTTCGCGATCTCGACAGCCAGTTCGAGCGACAGGGGACTCTCCGCCATCCGCTCGTCCAGGGGCCGGCCGTCGAGGTAGGCCATCGCCAGAAACGTCTCGCCGTCGCATTCCTGGATTTCGTAGACTGTGCAGATGTTGGGATGATCCAGGGCGGCCGCAGCCCGCGCCTCACGGAGGAACCGCTCCCCCGCATCCCCTGTGCCCGTAACATCCCTGGTGAGGAATTTCAGCGCCACGACGCGCTCAAGACGGGTATCCTCAGCTTTGTAGACCACTCCCATCCCGCCTTCTCCAAGGGGTTCGAGAATGCGGTAGTGGGAGATCGTCCTGTCCGTCATCGCGCGAACGGATCCGAATAGATTTGACGCTATCGGTTGGAGGCGAGTTACCCGCCGGGCGACAATGGACCCATGGCCGAGTTGAAGACAAAGCCAACCGGTGCCAGCGTGCCCGACTTCGTCACGGCGATTGCTCACGAGGGCCGACGGGAGGACTGTCGTGCTCTGCTGGCGATGATGACGGAAATCGGCGGGCAGCCGCAAATGTGGGGCCACAGCATCGTGGGATTCGGAACCTACAGCTACCGCTACGCCAGTGGCCGCAGCGGCACCTGGTTCCGGGCAGGATTCTCGCCCCGCAAGCGCGCCCTGACGATCTACTTGATGACCGATCTGGACGCACTGGCGGACCAACTCGCCCTGCTCGGCCGACACCAGCGAGGCCGCGGATGCCTGTACATCCGGCGACTGTCCGACGTGAACCTCGATGTGCTGCGCACCTTGATCCGCTCGGCATGCGCGACGGACCGGGAAGGCTCGTGCGGAGGGACCCGTTAGGGTTCCCGCGGGACGAGGGATACCATGCGCGCGGGGGTTGACAGTGGCGGCACGTTCACGGACTTCGCCACCTGGGACGGTGAGCGGCTGAAGACCTTCAAGCTGCGCTCCACCCCCCGCAACCCCAATCGAGCCATCATCGAGGGGCTCACCCACCTGGCAACAACGGAAGTCGTGCACGGCTCGACGGTCGCCACGAACGCCCTCATCGAACGCAACGGTGCCCGTACGGCTTTCGTCACCACGCAAGGTTTCGAGGATCTCCTCGATCTGGCCCGCCAGAACCGCGCCGCCCTGTACGACTGGACGCCGATTCCGCCGCCCCCGCTGGTGACGGAGACCGACAGGCATGGCGTTCCCGAACGGACGCTGCACGATGGCTCCATCTTCCTGGAGTTGCCTCCCGAGTCTCCGCTGGCCCTGGCCGAAAGCCTCGGGGACATCGAGTCCGTGGCGGTCTGCCTGTTGCACAGCCATGCCAATCCCGTGCATGAGCAGCGGATCGGGACGGCACTGCGGAAGGCCGGATTCACCGTGTCACTCTCGAGCGAGATCCTTCCGGAGTACAGAGAGTACGAGCGGGCCGCAACGACAGTCGTCAACGCCTACGTCTCGCCGCTGGTGGGGCGCTATCTCCGGTCACTGGAGTCCGGTCTTCCCTGTGGACGCCTGCGCGTCTTCCAGTCGAACGGCGGCTCGATCTCGGCGGCCGAGGCCTCCCGGCAGGCGGTGCGTACGGTGCTCTCGGGTCCCGCCGGAGGTCTGGTCGGAGCTGCAGCGGTCGCGGAAATGCTGGGAATCGATCGCTTCGTCAGCTTCGACATGGGGGGCACTTCCACCGATGTCGCCCTGTACGACGGGGCCCCACGCTATACCACCGAAGGCATGGCGGCCGGCCTGCCGGTGCGGATCCCCATGCTCGACATCGAGTCGATTGGTGCCGGAGGGGGGTCGATCGCCTACTTCGACAAGGGGTCGGCCCTGCGCGTGGGACCGCGCTCCGCTGCAGCGGACCCGGGTCCGGTCTGCTACGGATCGGGTACGGAGCTGACCGTGACAGACGCAAACCTGCTGCTGGGGCGCATCGAGTCCGGGGCGTTCCTCGAGGGAACCATCCGTCTGGATCTTGATCGCGCCCGGGAATACGCGGCCCGCGTCGCGTCGAGGGCGGGAGTCAGTGTCCAGGAACTCGCCACCGCCATCGTTCGGGCGACCAACGCGAAGATGGAGCGTGCGGTCCGGAAGGTCTCGGTACAGCGTGGCCACAATCCGCGAGACTACGCCATGATCTGCTACGGGGGAGCCGGTGCGCTGCACGCATGCGAACTGGCGGAGCGCCTCGAAATCCCCCGGGTGATCGTGCCGGCCAATGCGGGGGTGCTCTCCGCCGTCGGCATGCTCGTCGCCGACTGTATCCGCGACTACTCCGCCAGCATCCTGCACCAGGAGCCCGCTCCCGTCTTCGAACAGCTGGCCAAGGCAGCCCGGGCGGACATGCGAGAGCAGGGTTTCGACGAGGTCACCCTGGTCCCGACGATCGACATGCGCTACGAAGGGCAATCGTACGAGCTCAACGTGGAGCGCGAGCGCGCCGCTGACTTCGACCGGATTCACAGGGAACGCTACGGCTTCCGGCACGCCGGCCGCCGCACGGAAGCGGTCACGGCAAGGATTCGGGCGATCGGTCGGACAGCGAAGGACCAGCATCCCGAACTGTCGGCAGCATCCGGGGAGCCACGATTTACGAGCATCCACGTACCGAACGGCTGGCGACGCATGGAAGCGGCAGGTTCCAGTACGATCCTGGAACGCTCCGGCTAGTCCTCGATGCGTCCGCCTGCAAGCTCTTCCAGCGAGCAGACAGCAGCGTCCAGTTCCGCGTGCAGCGGACATCCACCCGCCTCGGCAATGGCGTTCGCCATCGCCCGGTAGTACCAGACTATACCGGCCCGGCTCCCATTGAAGGTGTCCCAGGTCCGCTCTCCGTTCCTGTCGAGCGCGGCGATCAGCGAGCGACAGTTGTGCAGTTTGTCGGCCGCCAGCACAAGCCTAGCCGAGGGGCCCGCGGCACGCGTCTTGCGGACGGCACCCAGCTTGCGGCTGCGCCAGTCGGCACCCTTTGACTTGTCCTCGGTGCAGGCATCGACGATATCGGCCACCTCGCTCCCGAACACATGGCGAATTTCCGCCGCCCGGGCGGGGCCGCCCTGATCCTCAACCGCATCGTGCAGCAGCGCGGCAATGCACTCGTCCTCACTGCCGCCCGCATCCATCACGAGAGACGCGACGGCCAACAGATGCCCCACATAGGGTGACCCGTTGCCTTTCCTGGTCTGCTCTCGATGAAGGACTTCTGCGTAGGTTAGTGCTCGGGAGAAGCGCTCGGTCATGGTCGTTGATCGGTACAATCCCTAGTATGAGCCTTACACGCCGCGAATGCAGCGCCTTGTTGGCGGCCGCGGGAATGGCATGCACGAAATCGTCCGAGCAATCGTCGCCGACCCACGTTTCATCCCTCGCCCCGCACGTGATCGACCTGCATTGCGACACGCCGATGCTGTTCCGCGACGGCACCTACGACCTGGGGATTCGGAACGACCGCGGACAGGTTGACCTTCCGCGGATGCGCGAAGGCGGCATCACGGCCGTATTCTTCTCCGTCTACACGAGCGCCACACGCCACTCCGAGCTGGAGGCTGTCCAGGAAGCTCTCGAGATCATCGACTCGATCCGGACCCAGGTCAACCGGTTTCCCGACGACATGGTCCTCGCCCGGTCGACCCAGGAGATCGAGTCCGCCAGACGAAGCGGCCGGATCGCCGTCCTGCTCGGGGTCGAGGGCGGCCACATGCTCAACGGATCGCTGGGAGTACTCCGCTGCCTGTACCGACTCGGTGCTCGCTACCTGACGCTGACGCACAGCAGGAACACGGCATGGGCGGGTTCGTCCGGAGAGGACGACAACGCGGGACTGTCCGATTTCGGCCGCGCTGTCGTGGCCGAAATGAACCGCCTCGGCATGATCGTCGACGTTTCCCATGTATCCGACCAGACCTTCTGGGACGTCCTGAAGGCCAGCCGCGCACCTGTGGTCGCGTCGCACTCGTCCGCGCGGGCCCTCGCGTCCCACAAGCGCAACCTGACGGACGACATGGTCCACGCGATCGCGGAGCGCGGCGGCGTCGTGCACGTCAACTACTACAACAGCTTCCTGGACGATTCCTACGCCGGGCGGAGCCGGGAATGGGAGTCCTCCAACCAGGAATCGGCGACAGGCATGCGCGCCGAAGCGCGTACCGCAGCCAAGCTGGCCGCCATGGGACGCCCACCGCTCGACACGTTGCTGGATCACTTCGAGCACATAGCGCGTGTCGGGGGGGTGGAGGCTGTCGGGATGGGATCGGACTTCGACGGTGTAGACGGTGAGTTGCCGGAAGGGATGGAAGACATCTCGAAGGTGCCAGCCATCGCCAAGGGTCTGGCGGGCCGGGGATTCAGCGCGGGCGACATCGAGAAGGTTCTCGGAGCCAACACCATGCGGGTGTTCCAGGAGATCGAGTCGGCCGCCGGGAAGCCGGCTCCGGCCTAGACCAGCTCGGCAGGGTTGGACAGCGTCCCGATCTCGGGCACATGGATCGAGCAGACGTCCCCGGGCTGAAGGGCAGCCTCCTGCTCGACGATAATCCCGGTCCCGGTCAGAATGACCGTCGGTGCCGGGAGTCGGTTGCAGTGAGCAACGCATGCGACGAGCTCCTCGAACTTCCTCACCAGCCTGGAGGTCGACACCCCACCCCTGAACGTCTCGCTCCCGTCCCTGGTTATCGCGCATTCCATCTCGAGTGCATACGGATCGGGTATCTCGTCGGGCGTCACGAGGACGGGCCCCAGCGAGCAGCAGGCGGTATAGACCTTCGACTGCGGCAGGTAGAGGGCGTTCTCACGTTCGATATCCCAGGCGGACACGTCGTTGCCCAACGTGTAGGCCAGGATACCGCCCCGGGACCCGGTCACGAGGGCCAACTCGGGCTCGGGTGCGGTGAACGTCGAGTCGTCCCGAATGCCGATCGGGTCTCGATGCCCGACACAGACCCTCGCAGTGCCCTTGAAGAAAATCTCGGGGCGGTTCTCGGGACGGCAGACGTAGGAGTACATCCCGTCCCCCGTGCCGAGTTCCCCGTCCCGGAAGTCGGCACTCGGTGCGTAGGTGCAGCCACAGGCCCAGACCTCAGCCGGTTCGAGGGGGATGAGCGGCTCGCAGCCTTCAACGCGGTCCGCAGCCCCGGCGGCAGCGATCTCCCGCAACGACCTGCCCGAGGAATCGGCCTCAACCAGCAGGTCATTCATGGTGCGGTCCGCGATCACGCGGAACCCCCCGTTCTCCTGGATCGCCGCCATGACCCTGCCGTCAACCCGGACTTGCGCTAGCTTCATTGATTCGAGTGGATTCCTTTCCGGCTTCCATGGTGGCACACCCCATCCCGGCATCGTGGCGGGTTGCCGCGAATCGTCTCCCTAGGGGAGCGTGAAGTCGAAACCCTTCGGCTCGTGGGCGACGAATGCGCGCATCGCCATCCGCCACGGGAGAGAACCCGCTTCCCTGTGGTGCGCTATGGAGCTTGTCAGGCAACAGCCCCGCGGTCGGACGGTACGCCTCCATAGCGCAAGTCCGGCGGAATCCGGGCGAACTCCCCGACCGCAGTGAACAACGGGCCAAAGTCCCTCGACAGGTTCCCGATCAGGCAGTCGGTCAGGTCGCCCCGCAGGTCGGGGTACTTCTTCAGCAAGGCTCCGAAACTGAAGGTTTCCTCGTAAAAGGCGTAGACCAGCTTCCGCATCGCCTCGACTCCCTCGCGGAGCCTCGCTCCGTAGTCGGAGAATCGCTCGGCGCTGGTGTCTCCGGCACCAAGCGCGGCGTCCACGGCGTGCGCCGCGCGCTCGCCACCGAGCAGGGCCAACAGCACACCGGAGGAAAAGACGGGATCCAGGAAGGTGAAGGCGTCGCCCGCCAGCACGAGACCATCGGCCGCGCAGTAGCGTGACCGATACGAGTACTCGGCTGTCACGCGGACCGGCTCGCAGCGAGTGCCGGACGCCAGATGCTCGGCGATCCACGGATTGGCCTGCACTTCCCGCTCGAAGACCGTCTCGAGGTCCTTGCCCTCCCGGTAGAGGTAATCGCGCTCGGCCACGACCCCCACGCTGACGACGTCGTCGGGCAGGGGTATGTACCAGAACCAACCTCTCCGTGGCAGGTAGGCGACCGTGGTGGCACCTTCGTCGTAGCCTTCGTCGCGCCTGGCACCGCGGTAATAGGTCCAGATGGAAACCTTGTTGAGTCGGGGGTCGGGCACGACCCACCCCAACTCGGTTGCCGCGAACCCGTGTCGACCGCCACAGTCGATGGTCATCGGGGCCCGAACGGGAAACGTTTCTCCGTCGCGCTGAACGAGCAGGCCCTCGCATCGACCGCCATTCATCAGCAGTCGCCTGGCGCTCGCCCCCATCATCACCTGCGCTCCGCACTCCGCTGCGTTCTCCAGCATCATGCGGTCGAACTCGCTTCGCACCACCTGCCAGGTCTGGGCTGCCGGATGGTCGAAGTGCTGGAAGAAATAGAACGGCGTGGAAATCCGGCCATCGACCGAGGCGAACTGGACACTGTACTTCTTGACGAAGCTGGAGGCCCGCAGCTTCTCGATCATCCCGATCCGCTCCAGGGGGAAATAGCAGTACGGCAGCAGGGACTCCCCGACCTTGTAGCGGGGGAATCTCTCGCGCTCGACGACCAGCACCCGGCGTCCCCTGGATGCCAGGACTGCAGCCGCAGTCGAACCGGCCGGGCCGCCGCCGAGGATCAGTGCGTCCAGGTTCGCGAAGGAACCGCCCGGACGGACGGAGGCCATATCGTCCAGGCCGTCATGCATAGCGGACGTTCGTATGCTCGGGGAGGAAGAACGCATGTAGCAGGCGGTCGACCTGCAGGAGGCCCTCCCTGGTCAGGTCGATCCGGTCCCGGTCGAAGGACAGGAGACCATGGTCCCGGAACAGTGCGAGTTCCCTGGACCATCGTTCGATCACGTCCACTCCGAAGCGGTCGATGAACGGACGGGTATCGAGATGCCCGAGTTTCATCTTGAGAACGAATTGGCGAATCATCGCCTCCTGCGTACTGATCGGCAATGCTCTCGATACAGGCAGGAATCCAGTTGATACGCTCTCGACATACGGCTGCATGCTCGGCTGATTCTGATAGTGAACCCCGTCAAGATACCCGAACGCCGAGATCCCCAGCGCCAGCATGTCGGCACCGTCCCACAACTGGTCGCGATAGACGAACTGAATCCTGGATACATCGCGCACGGCAGTGTAGGCACTGCCTACGCTGTAGCCATTCGCCTCGAGCGCCTCGAAGGCCTGGCGGGTCCAACGACGCTTGGTTGACCAGTCAGCCACGGGGGCAGCCGTCGCTCCCTGTTCGCGCATCCCCTTGTAGATCGTTGTATTGAAGGGAATCTCCATCTGGTAGACGGTGACCGCGTCCGGGGCCAGCCGGACGGTCTCCTCGACGGAGCGCGCCCAGTTGACATCGGTCTCGCCGATCATCCCGGCGATGAGGTCGAGGTTCACCTGCTCGAACCCGCGGGTCTGGATCCATTCCCAGGCCCGATATATCTCCCTGGAGCGGTGCGCACGGTTATTGGCCTCGAGAATGGAGTCGTCGAAATTCTCGACACCGAGGCTCATCCGGGTGACGCCGAGGTTGCGGATCGTTGTGAGCTTGCGCTCCGACAGGGTGCCTGGCTCGCATTCGAAGGCCACCTCGCTTGGCCCGCTCCATGGCAGCGCTTCTCGCAGGCCGTCGATGAGCAGCGCCAGTTGCCGCCCGGACAGAAAGGAGGGCGTCCCGCCACCGAAATAGACGAAGTCAAGAGATCGACCATTCAGGAACGGCTGGCGGCCCAAGATCGAGGCCTCGCTCAGTACCGCGCGCAAATAGGCGTCGATCTCCTCGTGGTTCTTGTCCGTGTAGACCCGAAAATAGCAGAAATCACAGCGCTTGCGGCAAAAGGGCAGATGCACGTACAGCCCCAGCGGGGTGGCGGGATTGCCGGGTCGGCCCAGCCGTTCCGCCACGGTCGGAGCCTGCTCCGCCTGCCAGAGCGAAAACGGGGGGTAGTTCGAGACAAAGTAGTTGCCGGCTTGGGTGGCGTCTTGACCGGCCAGTACGGCCAGCGGCTCTGTTGCCTGCTGCATCCTTCACGAACCCGGCGGTTGGCCCTTTCCCTATTCTGGCATGCCGTTCCGGGCCGCCGTTGCCGACCCGCCGCTGCGTGCGGTCGCTGCCTTGCAATCGGGAATCGTGAACTGCCCCGACCCAGCGGCGACGAACCGGCTGGGTTGTACCGCAGGTCGGGCCGATAGCAGATTCTCCTGGCACCCAGCCGGAGAATGTCGCGGCGACAGTCTGCGACCAATGGGATTCGGAGTGACTGAGAGATCCGCGGGCCAGTGCCGATAGACCTGGCCTTCCTCGACGGGAGCACGGAAGCGCCAACCCGGCCCAACTGCGCCCGCGAGAGTCCCGTCGAGCATCCGCGTGATGTCGCACCAGACCCTTGTCCGCTCACTTCCTGCGCCGTTCGGAACTGTCGCAGGCACCGTCTGATCTGCCGAGTGGCGTGCATTCGTTCCGGAAACCCGACCGCGCCGCAGGGTGCCCGCCAGCAACCCACGCGGGTCATCTCCGGATCGAGTGAGGCTCAGGACCGGAGTGCAAGGATCGCCCTCCGGGAGATTCCCACAGCTCCCGGTGAGCCCCTTCGGGCTCGTCCCTCATCGGAAGAGACTCCGACGCCACGGCCCGGCGGCCTTCCGCTACACTCGAATTTGCTGTACGGTCCCTTGTTCGCGACAGACCGTACGATTTCTCCGACCCGATGCCACGGCTAGAGAGCGAGGTCGCGATCGTTACGGGCGGGGCCAAAGGGCTGGGTGCCGAATTTGCGAAGGCTCTGGCGGCGGAAGGCGCTGTTGCCGTCTTGGCCGACATCGCGAATGGCAGCCGGGTGGTGAACTCGATTCGGGAACGAGGCGGATCTGCCGTCGAAATCCGTACGGACGTAAGCGACGAAGAAGCCGTCAAGCAACTCATCCACACTGTCCGGTCCCGCTTTGGCCGCATCGACATCCTTGTCAACAATGCAGCGGTCTACGCGAGCCTGGCACCGCAGGCATTCCAGGAAATCGATGTCGGCCTTTGGGACCGGGTCATGGCAGTGAACGTGCGCGGGTCCTTTCTGATGGCCAAGCACGTAACTCCGGCAATGATCGAACGCGGTGCCGGCAAGATCATCAATGTTTCCTCCGGCACGGCCTACAAGGGACAACCGACACTGATGGCTCACTACGTCACGTCGAAAGGTGCGATCATCTCCCTCACGAGGGCTTTGTCGAGAGAACTCGGGGAATACGGCATTCGCGTCAACACTCTCGCTCCCGGCCTGGTGCTGAGCGAGAGTATTCTGGAGAATCGGCCCCACCTTGAGATGTCGGAGGAAGGCGTGATCGCCAGCCGGGCAATCAAGCGCCATGGCCATCCCGCCGACCTGATTGGGGCGTTGCTCTTTCTGGCCTCGTCCGATAGCGCTTTCGTCACCGGACAGACCCTCGCAGTCGACGGCGGTTCGATCAACACCTGACACAGGCTTAGCCGCGGAGGATTACCACGGACGCCATCGTTACGCCCGCACCAACCGCCTGACGGTTGCCCGCAGACTCCTGCTCGCAGCGGAGCTCTTGGCACCGAATCCGTAATGGCTAGTGTCCTGCGCCAGGAATTCCTTCACAGTGAGATTTCAGTGACTTCAGAAAATCGTCAGCGCTCCTGGTCCAGATAAAGGGTGGGGGGCCTTGGTTGTCGACCTGCTGGTACTCCCTGATGGCCGCTTCCAGCGCCTGGGTGCTGCGCCGCGTTCCGCGCCGAATCCGCTGCCGCGTGACCTCGGCGAACCAACACTCCACCTGATGCCGCCACGAGGCACGGGTCGCCGCGAACTGCAGGGGGTTTGGCGGCCGCCGTCAAAGCCCGTTGTGAGTCAGGGCTGTCTCGTGGACCCCGTAGTTGTCGAGGATTCCATGCATCCGTGAGTTTCTGGCACCGACTTGTCCATCAGCGCGAGCAACTTCTCGCACTCCACGGCGCGGTGGCGCCGGTTGCCCTTGCCGGTCGCGATATTCAGGGCCGCGAACAGGGAGCTCGTCCCGTTGCGTTGGTTGTCGTGTGTCTGCTATCACTGCCTCCCGTGTCTGCAAGGACGGAATCAGAACCCCGATCTGCCGGCAAGCAATTTCGGACGCCGGACACGAGCGTTCATGCGGTGGGCAAGTAGCGGGAACGAGTAAGCCTGCTGGTGCCTCCAAGGATCAGAACCTCAGCCCTGCCCACCTGCGTCGCAAGTCCTGTTTCTCAGCGGACTGAGATGGGAGCGGGCAGTCCTCGCTCAGGTGGTGCTGTCCGTCGGCGACGGACTGGGGCATCCGGGTTGGATTGCGGGTTCGGATGGGGGCCAGCTTGGGGAGGGAACGCGGGCTTGGGCCGGATGTCCGGGACGAGCAGTTGGTCGGTTTCCTTGATTCGCCGGCATCGACCTGCTCGTACGACTCCGAGCAACACCAAAGGGAGCGGGTGCAGATGGCCCCGCGTTCCGGACTGGACTCGAGCGGAGTCCTGTCGACCGGCAGCACCCTGGGTGGTCCCTGCCGGCTGTCTCGAGGACAGGCCCGCCCTGGCTCCGATTCAGGTTGACGAGGGGCCGCCTGTATACTTGCAATGAGCGGACAGGGGCCGCGGGCAGGGCCGAATGAGAGACGGGCAGTTCGTCGAGCAGCGTGCGGCCGTCGTCCTGGACGACCTCGACGCGTCGTACTACCCCGATTCAGACGGCCAGCCGATGGCGGTGAACGACGAGCACTACCAGGCCATCCAGTCGATTCGCCAGCCGCTGGAGATGCGGTACCGAGACAGTCCTGACACCTACATAACCGGCGACCTGCTGATGTATTACGTGCCCGGGGACCGGTCCCGGTGCGTGGCCCCGGACGTGATGGTGGTGCACGGGGTGGCGCGGGGCCCGCGGAAGACGTATCTGGTGTGGCGGGAGGGGCGGCCACCGGACTTCGTGGCGGAGGTCAGTTCGCCGGGTTCACGGAAGCAGGACCGGACGAAGAAGCGGGAGTTGTACGCGAGTTTGGGAATCCGGGAATATTTCCTGTTCGACCCGGTATACGAGGACAGCGAGCAGGAGGGTCGGCTGCAGGGCTACCGGCTGTGGGGAGGGGGGTCGGTGGAGGTGGGGCCGGGTGGAGAGTTGGGGAGCCGGAAGGAACTGAGGAGCGAGGTGCTCGGGGTGTCGCTCCGGCCGGAGGGCAAGCGAGTGCGTCTGCGGGACCTGGCCACCGGGGTGGATCTGCTGAATGTGGACGAGACGGAGAAGGCCAGGCGAGCGGAATCGGCCCGACGACGCACAGCGGAGGAGGCAAAGCGAGCGGCGGAGGAGGCAAAGCGAGTGGAAGCGGCCCGACGACGCAGAGCGGAAGAGGCAAAGCGAGCGGAAGCGGCCCGACGACGCGCGGCCGAGCAAGAGCGCGACCAGCAAGCCGCAGCTTGCAGGGCAGCGGAAGCTCGCGTTGCTGAATTGCAGGCCCTTCTGGAGACGGCAAGCGCTCGAGATAGCAAGAAGACTCCGAGAGATTAGTCCGAACAGTGGGTTGTGTTGATGCCTGGGGGTCATCCTCCTGGATTCCGCAGATAGCTGCCGGGAGCAGCCGCTGAAACGGCCCCAAGGTCCATTGGGAGTGTATGCGGGCGCACCCGGACCAGGCCGACAGGTACACAGTCGGGAGGCCAACTCTTGTCGTACCCGAGTGCATAGCCCAGAATTTGGCGCTGGCGCTTCCCATTCGCCCACTGGGGCGCGCCTTGGTGTGGCTGCCAGAATCCCGTCCGTGTCGCGAAGGCCACCCCAGCAACCGATTCCGATCACCATCCTGCGGAGCCTTGGCCCCCCCAGTCGACTCGGCAGCACCTTCTATTCGCCTCGGGCTCGATCCTCCGCGCGCACAGCGCCTCCCCATCGTCGGCCAGCGCCGTCCGTCGGCCCAGGATGCTTGTCCGCTTACCGTCCTTTCGATGGCACTGTCCGTTGGTCGCGCGGCGGTCTAGTGCCACCGGTAGGTTCCAGCCGGCCCTACCTGCTCTCCCTCCTGGCGTGCACTGCCAGCACTTCCTTCCCAGTAGGATTTCAGTGACTTCGGGATATCGTCAGCGCTCTGGGTCCAGATCAAGGGTTGGGGGGCCTCCGTTGAAGATCTGCAAAGACCCCCTGATGGCCGCTTCCAGCTCCTGCGTGCTGCGAAACGTTCCGCGCCGAATCCAACGCCGCTTGATCATGGCAAACCAACGCTCCTCCTGATTCCACCACGAGGCACGGGTCGGCGGGAAGTGCAGGCGGTAGCGCGGCCGCCGTCGCAGCCAGCTCTGGATCTGCGCTGTCTTGTGGGTCCCGTCGTTGTCGAGGACCCGATGCACATCGTGGGTCTCTGGCACCGCCTTGTCCATCAGCGCCAGCAACTTCTTGCACTCCACGGCGCGGTGGCGCTTGCCGGTTGCGACATGCAGGGCCGCGAACAGGGAGCTCGTCCCGTTGCGTTGTTACTCCTCGGGGGCGTGTCTCCAAGGTCCGTACCACGACTTGCTCCCCATCGGCATCCGTCACCGTCCTCGGCGCACCGGAGCGGGGTTTGTCCAGCCAGCCGTCGCAGCCGTGCTCCAGGAACCGTCACCGCCCTTTCCCGACCGTGATGCGGGTGGTAGGCAAGCTGTCTGCGACTTGCTGATCGCTGTGGCCTTGAGTTGACTGGAGGATGATGCGCGCCCGCAAGGCCAGCGCCTACGAAGTCATCTGCTGTCGCAGCCAGCGTTTCAGCTCCTGGCGTTGCGGATCCGAAATTGGGGGGATACTCGCGTACGTTGATTTGCCATCCCTGCCTCCCGAGTCTGCAACGACGGTACCAGAACCCCGATCCGGTGTCAACACATTTCTAACGGTGGACACTAGCCGCTCCCCGATGCGGTACCCGCTGGAGGCAGAATTCGGTCCGAACACTGACCGCCACCCTGCCCGTGGCCTGGACCCGTTCCCCGATGACTCCGTTCCGGTGGAACGTCGGGTGATGGGCGGGTTGCAAGGCCGCGAATCCTGCGGCTAGAAATCCGCTGCCGTCAGTCCAAAGCGCGGCGCACCGGTAGGGGCTACCCCAAGCGGTGGTCGTATGCTGCGAGCCCAATGGAGCCATCGCCCATAGCGAACTCTAAGAGCAAGGAGCGTTTGCCAGCACCTCCTGAGTTGCGAGGGGCGGGCAGGGCGGTCATCCACGGCGGCGTTGCGGCCTGGCCCAAGGCGGTCGGCTACGGAGAGCGTGTCGCGCAGGAGAAGTACATCTCTCGCAAGGAGCGTCGTCAACCGGTCAGTAGTTGACCCAGAACGGGCTACCCCAGGCGGTGTTTCCGTCGGCCTGTTCGACCCGAACATAGTAGTACTGCAACCCCATGCCGGGCCCGGCAGCCCGGTCGAGGTACTGGAACCGAGCCTCCTGCCCCTCCGGTTCATGGGCCAGCAGAAGGCTCTCCCCCCTGAACACGCTGACCCGCGCAATCCGATTCGTTCCCCGAACGTTGACCGAGATCGGCAACGGTTCAGTCGCCCGGAACTCATCACCCATGAAGTGCTCGCCCATCCGCACGTCCAGCAGGATGTTGTCGGTCGCACCGTAGGTATGGCGGCGACGGATGGCGTCGAGGATCCCCTGCCTCGTCACCCGGTCGGTGTAGACCATCGTGTACGAGTAGTGCGTCGATCCGTGGTCGGAACTCACCGTGACCCCGAGCCGGTATCCCTTGTTCCAGGCATTCCGGACCATCCCGACGGGTTCGTAGCCGCCCGGGGCTTCAGCCGGGCGGGTGGCGTCGGCGGAAAGCGGAGCGCCGACGTACTCGTAGCTGGTGCGGGCCCCTTGCATGATCTCGACGACCGGCTCGATTTCGGGGTCGTTGTCGCGCCAGTCCGTACCCATCCTCGTGCCGGAAGTGTGCGAGATTGCGATACCCCCCATTCGGCGCAGCGCTTCGTAGAGGTGCTTGGTGTCATCCCGCACGACATCGCCGGTTCCGACCGGTGGCATGTCACCCCGCGGATTGCTGGTCAGGTCGTAGCCTTTCGCGCTCCGCATGAAGAACGGCACGACCTCCCCGCTACGGTCCGCGAAGAACACGTTGCGGTGGCCGTTCGGCTGCGTAACGCTCCGCTCGTAGCCGAAGATGCTTGTGTATCGGCCCGGAATGTGATGCATGTCGGTCATCTTCTGCGAATACCACCACCAGTACGGATACGCGCCGCCTTGGTGATCGGTAGAGGCCCCGAAGTCCATCGATGCCGCATCCAGCATGTAGCGATAGAATTCCTGCAGGTTTCCGTCGTTGACGCCGCCCCCGTCCCAACTCAGTTCCGTGTGGCGGTGGAAGTCCCCCCGCACGATCTGCACCGGCCGGCCGTGCACGGTCGTGCGATACCCGCGAATCGCATCCAGATCCGCAGCCTCGTTGGGGTGCCAAGGCTCCGTCTCGACGTTCTCCGGCACGAGCGGCTCGAGTTCCGGAACGGAAGCGACACCAAGCGCCGCGATCCGACCGACCCACGCCTCGCCCCGAACCGGCCTGTGGGCATACGCGGTCGTGCGATTGTCGGTCGACCAGGCCAGCCACGAGCCACCGCCGGAGGCCCTGGCGAGACTGATGCGGGTGCTGGAGCGTCCGAAGCTGTGGGGAACCGCCACCGCCGGGGTCCACGACCCGCCGGTGTAGCGGGTCAGCCAGTATTCCCAGTAACCGCGGGTGCCGGTGCCCTTCGCCGTATGGCGAATCACTCTCTTGGCGGAAACGACCACGTTGCCTCCCGCATCCGTGAAGACATGCGGCTGGTAGGTCCATTTCGGAGTGCCCTCGCCAACATCAAAGGCCGTCTGGAGCGGCTGGGCAGGTGCATCGAGGCGGCCGTTCGTCAGGGCTGCGACCCGTACCTCCCGGTTCGCTCCGATTACCGCTCCCGGCTGGCGCGGCCGGATATTGTGGCCCGTGTCCTTGCCCCAGTTCGCGCGACCGGATTCCCACGCGACCCAGACTCGACCGGAGCCGTCCACGGCCACCGTCGCCTTCGCCTCGTAGGCACCAGTCGCCGCAACGGCCATTTCGGGAACGGTGATGCGGCCGTCACGGATTCCGGTCAGATACACGTCGTAGTTGCCGTTTGCATAGCTGTCGTAGGCAACCCAGACTGTCCCATCCCGGTCCAACGCCACGGCGGGCTCCCACTCGTTCGCGGGCCTGCGGCTGACCTGGACCGGGTCGGACCAACCCTCTCGGACGGAGTAGGTCCTCGCGTAAACGTTCGAGTGGCGGCCTCGAAATCCCTGCCACACCAGGGCCAGATTCCCGCTGCCGTCGGCGGTCATCCGGGGATTGATGTCGGGCAGGGGATGGTCAGTCAGCCGCACCATCGGACCCCACGCCTCCTCCGCCGGATCGAAGGCACGAGCGTACATGTCCCAGTTCCCATCCAGCATCTGCGTCCAAGCGACCCACAAGCGGCCGTCCGCATCGGCACCCGCCTGCGGCAGCCATACATCCCCGCTCACATTGGGAACGTACCGCACGTTGCCCCAGGTGCCATCCCTCCATTGCCGTACCGCAATCTCGTCCCTCCGGTCCGCGTAGGCGATCCAGACGAGCCAAGCCGATCCGTCCGGGCCGGTCGCTATCGAGGGCAGATCGTCCTCCATGGCCTCAGTGCCAGCCATTGCAACGTCGGTCAGGTCGAGAGCGATCAAGGGCCCGACGACGAGCGTCAGGCCAAGCACGAGTGGTGGCATCAGCTTGGACATCGCAACAAGAGGATACCTTACCGGGACCCGTCGAGGGGTCCAGCCGCCATGGCCGGCTAGAGACGGCTTGCGCGGGACACGTCCATCACGGCGTCGACCCCCGACAGCGACTCCACGACGGCCTCGAGCTGGGACTTGTCCTTGACCTCGACAATGAAATCGACCTGGGCGGTGCCGCGGCTCGGACGGCCCTTCGACTCCATCTCGACAATGTTGAGACCCGCATCCGCCACGATGCTGGTGAGATCGTTGAGGACGCCCCGCCGGTCATCAACCTTGACGGTCAGTCGCGCCTGATACCGGGAATCGTCCTTCGGTGCCCAGCTCACCTCGATGCGACGCTCGGGTTCGAACATCAGGCTTTGGACATTGCTGCACAACCTCGAGTGCACAGCGACCCCCTTGCCACGGGTAACGTAGCCGACGATCTCTTCGCCCGGAATCGCGTTGCAGCACCGGGCCCGGTATATAAGGACATCGTCGACTCCGCGCACCTCAAGCGTCAGATCCTCGGCACTCCTCTTCGCTGCGCTGCCGGAATCCGCAGCCGCGGGCTTGAAGCGCAACCCGGCCAAATCCGGCAGCGTAGCGGCTGGTGCCAGCTTGCGGACGACCTGGCGTACCGAGTACCGACCGTAACCCAAGCGGGCGTACAGATCGTCGGTGGTCGTACATCCGTACTCTCGGCAAACCTCGATCAGGCGGTCGGGGGCGACCTGCGCCAGTGAAACCTTGGCCGCCCTTGCCTCTTTCTCGAGCAACCGCCGACCGATCTCGATGGCCTTCTCCCGGCGCTCGGCCCGGAGCCATTGCTTGATCTTGTTCCGGGCCCGCGACGTCTTGACGAACGAGAGCCAGTCCTGCTTGGGACAACTGTCGGGCTGCGTGAGCACCTCGACGATCTCTCCGTTCTCCAGCGGGCGCCGGATCGGGGCAATCTGGCCGTCAACCCGGGCCCCCACACAGGTATGCCCGACCTCGGTGTGGATCGAGTAGGCGAAATCGACGGGCGTGGCGTCCCGGGGGAGCGAGATCACCTTCCCGCGGGGCGTGAACACGTACACTTCCTCGGGGTACAGATCGATCTTCAGCGTCGAGAGAAAGTCGCTCGAGTCCTTGACGTCGCGCTGCCACTCGACCAGCCGGCGCAGCCAGGCAACCTGCCGTTCGGTCACGTCCGGACGGCTCTGCCTCTCCTTGTACAGCCAGTGGGCGCAAATTCCATCCTCGGCGTTCCGGTGCATCTCCTCGGTCCGGATCTGCACCTCGAACCGCTGGCCCTCCTGGGTAACGACCGTGGTGTGCAGCGACTGGTACAGGTTGGGCCGAGGCATGGCGACGAAGTCCTTGATCCTCCCCGGTACCGGATGCCACTGCCCGTGGATCACCCCCATCGCCGCATAGCAGTGCGTCTTGGTGTTCGTAACGACCCGCAGCGCGAGCAGGTCGTGCACCATGTCGAAGGAGACCTTCTGCCGCTCGAGCTTCTGGTGAATCGAGTAGGGGCGCTTGATTCTCCCATCCACTCGGGCCGGAATGGCGTTCTCGGCGAGCTTCTCCTCCAGCACCCGCTGGATATGGGCCAGGAACTCCTCGGAAGCCTCCCGGCGGGATTCGATCTGGTTGACGACCGAGCGGTAGGCATGCGGCTCGAGGTAGCGAAACGCCAGGTCCTGGAGTTCACTCCGAACCTTGCCCATCCCCAGGCGCAGCGCAACCGGCGCATAGATTTCCCTGGTCTCCAGGGCGATCCGCTTCTGACGATCAACATCCAGGGCGGTCAGTGTCCGCATGTTGTGCAGACGGTCCGCCAGCTTGATCAGGATCACCCGGATGTCCCGGGACATCGCCAGCACCATCTTCCGAAACGTCTCGGCCTGGCGCGCTTCCGAAGACCGGTAGCGAAGACGGCCGATCTTGGTCACCCCGTTAACGCAAGCCGCCAACTCCGGCCCGAACTCCCGCCGGATCTGGGCCATCGTGGCCGGAGTGTCCTCGATGGTGTCGTGGAGCAGTCCGCCCGCCAGGGTGGACTCGTCCAGACGCATTTCCGCCAGCAGGTGCGCAACTTCCAGCGGATGGGCCAGGTAGGGCTCGCCCGTCTTGCGTTTCTGCCCGCGATGCTGTTCGGCGGCAAACGAGAACGCTCGCGCCAGCAGGTCGATATCTCCCTGCGGGCGGTAGTCGCGGTACTTTTTCTCGAGTTCCCCGTACCGCTGAAGCTCCCGGGCCCCTATCTCGGCCGGCAACGATGCCGAACTGCAGACAACTGGCATTTGGTCAGTCCCCACCTACCAGTATGCCCCGGCACCAAACCGCTCGGGGCCCGTGTGCGTGGGCAGCGTGCCACCCCGTCCGGACGACTACTCGTCCTGGATGATCATCTCTGTCGTGCTTTCCTCGGCCTTTCGCTTGCGCGTGTCCAGTGCCCGCTGCACCCATTCGTCGGCCTGCGCGAGAAGTTGCTCGTGATCCTCGTTCGTTGCGGCGAAATCGGCCTTTTCCCGGTACAGGAGGTTTACATAGGCCATGGCATCGTCATAGTCGGGGTCAATCTCGATCGCCTTTTCCAGGGCCGCGAGCCCTTGATCGATGAGCGGCACAATCTCGTCGGCCACGCCAGTGAGAGCCTCCCGCTGCGTGCGGTTGAGTTCACCCTTTGTCTGGATCGGCCCCGGATCATCCTGCCTCATGCCGATCTCGGCCCGGAACTCGAGACGCGGCTCGTAGGACTGCGTCCAGCAGATCACGCCGATCGTATAGTGCGATTCCTTGTTGTCGGGATTCTTCTCCAGCACCTTGCCGTGCCATTGCTTCGCCAGATCCATTTGCTTCATCTGGAAATACAGGGAGGCGATGCTCTGCAGCGCGGTGAGATTCTCCGGATCGTCCTCCAGGACCGACTTGAAGCCAGCCAGTGCCTTGTTGGCGATGTCGATGTTCTCCTGGTACTCGGCCCCGGGCTGGTACTGCATCATGGTGGAGTACGCCAGGTAGACTCGGGCGTCCGACAGTCCGGCGTCCAGCTTCGACGCATCCTCGAACAACTCCGCGGCCCGGACGAAATCGCCCGCACTGAAGGCCTGCACGCCCTTGTTCAGGGACATGCGCGCCCGCAACGAGTCAACGTTCGAGACGCCCAGGGCGTCCAGGCCGATCTTCGCCCCCAGCGCAAGCAGGATGGCCGCTCCCGCCACGATGCCACCGATCTTGTAGACTCTTTTCGTGTCGATTTTCATGGTTCGCTCCTCGGCCGCCAAGGCTTGCGCCGGCACCCCGGCAACTACTGGATTTCCTCTGTCAGGAGACCGATCTTGTCGACGCCGGCCCCCTTGCCAATGTCAATGATCTTGGCGACGTCCTGATAGTCCAGGGCCGGCGCCCCGCGGACGAACATGACCCGTTCCGCGCGAGTCTTGAAGATGTCCCTCAGGTTGTCCTCGAGCGTTTCCAGGCTCGAGGGGTCGCGATTGATCTGGATGCTCCGGTCGGCATTCACCGATACGACGACGGTCCGCGCGTTCGGCTGCTGCTGCTGGTTCTGGTCCTCGTTCGGCTGGGGCACCAGGGCCTCCAGGCCCTTCGGCGTGATGGGCGTAATGACCATGAAGATGATCAGAAGCACCAGCAGCACATCAATGAGCGGCGTCATGTTGATATACGGGACGACGTTGCCTTTCGAGCCGCCTACTGCCATTCCCATGGTGAGTTTCCTCCTCGTCCTTCCGTTCGAGCCGGTTCCGCGCGACTAGCCGCTGAACCCCTGTCGCTCTTCCTCTTTCTCGGTCAGCAGGCCGACCTGGTCGACGCCTGCGGTCCGTACCGCATTGACGACTTCCACGACCCTCTCGTACCGGGTACGCGCATCGCACTTGACGTACACCGTCTTGTCGATGCGATTGCTCACAACATCACCCACCCGCTGGGTGAGTGCCTCGACGGCGTCCAGCTTGCTGGACCCGAGAAAGACCTGGCCATCCCGCGTCACCGCCACCACCACCGCATCCTCGGCGTCCGCCTCGTCCATCGCAACCGGGTTGCGGGTCCGGACCAGGTCCACACTGACGCCCTTGCTGAGCATCGGCGTGATGACCATGAAGATGATCAGCAGCACCAGCATCACGTCCACCATCGGGGTGACGTTGATCTCGTTGATCGCGGCGGCCCCGCCGCGAGTGCCCTTCTTGACCTCTTCCTCATGGATTTCCTTGAGGCCTACCTGCTCTTCTGCCATGCTCGTTTCCTCACTTCCCGACGGGCACCGCACCACGGAGGCGCGCCTCCGCTGGTGCAGCGACCGTCCAACACGATTCTACAGCCGGTCATTCCGCTGGCGCTCCGCCAAGCGTCCGTCAGGCGTCCCTCTTCAGGAAGTAGTCGATCAACTCGGAACTGGCGTTCTCCATCTCGACATCGAAACCCTCGACCTTCGAGTTGAAGTAGTTGAACATCCAGACGGCGGGCAGAGCCACGAAGAGGCCGATGGCGGTTGCCACGAGCGCCTCCGAGATGCCGCCCGCGACGGCTCCGAGACCGGTCGAGCGCTCCTGCGAGATGCCCTGGAACGCGTTGATGATGCCCACCACCGTGCCGAACAGGCCGACGAACGGCGCGGTCGAGCCGATCGTTGCCAGACCGCTGAGGCCACGGTTCAGCTCGGCGTGCGTGATCGCCTGGGCCCGCTCGAGAGCGCGCTTCGAGGCATCGACGGTGCGACCCGGCACATCGCTGCCGGCACCGTGGGACTTGAACTCCGCCAGCCCGGCCGTGACGACCTTGGCAAGGTGGCTCTTCTTGAAGCGGTCGGCCAGCTTGATGGCCTCATCCAGCTTGCCCTGGCGCAGGGCCCCCGCAATGGCCGGGGCGAATGCCCTGGACTGCTTCTTGGCGGCGTAGTACGCCAGCCCCCGGTCGATCATGACGCCGATCGACCACGCCGACATCAGGAACATGACGACGACAACGGCCTTGGCCGCAAATCCCATCTGGTTCCACATCGACATCATGTCGAATCCGACTTCCTGCTGCAACAGGAGAGCGGTGGTTGCGAATTGCAAATGCATATGCTTGGTTTCCTCCTAAGAAAACATCTGACTTGGTTTGACCATCTGCTCGTGCCGGGAATGCCGGGCGCCGACTGTGCGGCCACCGTGGCGCCCGACTCCCGCTATGGGAACTCTGGGACGCTCCACCTCACCC
Organism: Bryobacterales bacterium; assembly: GCA_965205085.1. Lineage (GTDB taxonomy): Bacteria > Acidobacteriota > Terriglobia > Bryobacterales > UBA6623 > VXMF01. Next base: position 2,617,690 of record OZ242039.1, read on the forward strand.
ACTGAGCGTGAAGTTCACGTCGATATTCGTCAGCACCTCGACCGCCTCGCCGTTCAGCAGGGTCGGTCGATAGCGCCATTGCTTCACCGCGGCCAGCGCGGCGGGAACGAGAAGCGGGTGGCCCGACATGACCTCGAGCTTCTGGATCGTGCCGTCCTTGGAAATCACGGCGGACAGCTTGACCGTGCCCTGGATGCGGGCCTGGCGGGCCAGCGGCGGATACTGCGGCCGCACCTGCCGCGTCAGGCGCGCCTTCGCGACGTTGCCGCCGACACGGATGCGCTTCGGCGGAGCCTTCTTCTTGACCGGCGGCGGAGGCGGCGGCGGCGGGGCTGCCGTCGGGGCGCTCGAGATGATGCTGCCCAGCACGCCGCCTACGGTCCCGCCCACGCTGCCGCCGGGAACGCCGCCGACCACACCGGCGATGCCGGCGCTCGGGGCCGCGATGTCTTCCTCGATGATCGCCACCTTGTCGGGAATCGCCACCGGCTGCGTGAGCGCACCGGTGTCGAACTCGCGGGGCACCTGCTTGACCTGCACCACGGCCGCCGGCGGGGGCGGCGGGGGCGGCGGGGGCGGCGGCGCGGTCAGGAAGCTGACGAAATCGGTCGCCGGCAGTTCGTAGTAGTTCAGCAGAGGGATCAACAGCATCACCCCCACGCCGAGCAACTGGACGATCGTCGACACCACCACTGACCAGCGCGAGGTGTTCTTGACTGTGTTCTCCATCAATGAGTCTTCAAACATGGCTTCAATCCCTTCCCAGGCTCTTTCCCGGACTCATGTGCGCCTCGATCGCCTCCCGGCTGCGGCTGCGATGCGATTCTGGCCCCACAGCAGCACGGGACTCGCGACGAAGATTGAGGAATAGGTTCCAACGAGCACACCCACCACCAGGGTGAACGAAAACCCTCGCAGAACTTCCCCACCAAAGATAAACAAGCATACAACCGCCACGAGAGTCAAACCCGACGTCAGGACGGTTCGGCTCAGCGTCTGGTTGATGCTCAAGTTGAGGAGGTCCGTCAGGCCGGACTTCCGTGTCAGTTTCCGATTCTCCCGTACGCGGTCGAAAATCACGATTGTGTCGTTCATCGAATAGCCAACCAGCGTGAGCAGAGCGGCGACCACGGTCAACTCGATCTCCCGCCCAACCAGCGAGAAGAACCCGACTGTGATCGATACGTCATGAAACACCGCGATCACGGCGGCCACGCCGTAGATCCATTCGAACCGGAACGCAATGTAGACTAGCATACCCGCAAGGGCGAACAGCGTCGCTTTCATGGCCTGCCACTGCAATTCCGACCCGATTTTGGGTCCAACGACCTCCACACCGCTGATATGGAACGCTCCGGGGTCTACTTCGCCGGTGGCGGCGGCCAGAACGCTCTCGGCCACTCCCGGCACCGAGGACAGCTCGGACACGTCCCGAACCAGCCCGAAGCGCGGCGAACCGTCGCGCCAATCCACGATCGCCGCGGCGGCAGCCTGAAGGTCCTGACTGCTGTGGCCGGCGTCGCGCAGGGAGGGGTTCGCCATCAGTCGCTGGGCCAGGGCGTCCTCGCCCACGTTGTTGAGGTCCAGCTTCCCCGGTGGCACCGGGTAGAGTTCGCGCAGGGTCTCGATGACCTGGCTCTTGCCCGAGGTCTCGACAACGTCCCCGGCCAGGTCGAGCTCGATCTTCAACTCGTGCGCGTCGGCCGAGTCCTCGAAGGGTTGCAGCGTGGCAACGGTCAGCCCCTTTTCGGTGAGGACACCCCGGATGCGCTCCAGGTCCGGAGCATCCCTGAACTTGACGTAGACGAGCGTGCCACCCTTGAAGTCGATGCCGAATCTCGGTCCGCCGTTCAGAGCGGTGGCCACCGCACCGGCTGCGAACAGCAGGAACGACAACAGCAGGAACCAGTGGCGGCGACCGATGAAGTCGATGTTGGTCTGGCCGATCAGTTGCATGGTCTTTGATGCCGTGCTGCAGACTGTCCAAGTTTCCCTAGACACCGTGCAGTCCCCGGAAGTTCCCCGTATGGCCTAGATGCTGATCTCCTTGACCTGCTGCCTGCGCCAGAGCGTCAGATCGAAGATCAGCCGCGAGACGAAAACCGACGTGAACAGGTTGGCCAGCAGGCCGACGGCCAGGGTCACGGCAAAGCCGCGGACCGGCCCACGCCCGAACAGGAAGAGGAACGCTGCCGCGATGATCGTCGTCAAATTCGTGTCGATGATCGTCAGGAAGGCCTTCCCGAAGCCGGCGTTGAGGGCGGCGACGACCGCCTTGCCGGCCCTTAACTCCTCGCGGATGCGTTCAAAGATCAGCACATTGGCGTCGACCGCCATGCCAATCGTCAGGATGATCCCGGCGATGCCCGGCAAGGTCAGCGTGAACCCGAATGCGCTGAGCACGGCCAGCAGGATCAGCAGGTTGAAAAACAGCGCTATGTTGGCGTTGATGCCAGCCGCCCGGTAGTACACCAGCATGAGCACGACAATGATCGCAACCCCGAAGACGGCGCTGCGAACGCCCTGGCGGATCGAGTCGGCACCCAGCGAGGCACCGACCGTGCGCTCCTCCAGGTAGACAACCGAGGCCGGCAGCGCTCCTGCCCGCAGGACCAGCGCCAGGTCCAACGCCTCGGTCTGCGAAGCGATGTTGTTGATCACCCCCTCGGACTCGATGCGGGACTCGATCGAGGCCACGCTCTGGATGCGGCGGTCGAGGACAACCGAGAGATTCCGGCCGACATTGGCCGCCGTGAAGATGGCGAACCGCTGCCCGGCCTGCCGGGACAGGCTGAAGGCAACCTGCCACGCACCCGGGTTCTGCATGTCGCGGCCACCGGTTGCCGAGCGCAGGTCGCGGCCCGTCACGACGGGGTTGCGTTGAAGCAGGTACCACTCGTTCCGGCCCCGGTCGGCGTAGTGGGCCAACTCGCTGTTGGCCGGCAGGATCCCGTTGTTCTGGGAGCGCGCCTGTGCGGGCGAGGCGTAGGGCCCGCCCAGCACCAGCTTGATCTCCAGCTGCGCCGACATCTGCAGCAGATTCATAACCCGCGCGGGGTCGCTGACGCCAGGCAACTGAACCAGGATCTCGTGTTCCGCCTCCGCCCGCCCGTGCTGCTGGATCACCGGCTCGGTCAGGCCCAAACCGTTGATGCGGTTCTCGATCGTGGACATCGACTGCTGCAGCGTTTCCGACTTGAGGCGCAGCAGTTCGCTCTGCCGGAGGCCCAGCGAGAACGAACTCCCACCCGTTGACGCCGGGATCCAGCTGGGAGCCTCCTCCTCCAGGATGGTCCGCACATCGCTGACGCGGTCCGTGGGAGTGCCCTCGAGCAGGATTCGGATGCTGTCCGCCTCCTCGATGGTCGCCGGGGCCGTGTGCCGAATCTCGGAATAGGCGATCTCGCCCCGCGCCAGCCGTGCGCGGATTCGGTCGATGGTCAGGTCCGCCTCCGACTTGAGGGCATCCTGGACCTGCACCTGCAGGATCAGGTGGGTGCCACCCCGAAGGTCCAGGCCCAAGGCGATGTTGTCCGCCAGGTTCTGCTTGACGGCTTCCCATGCGGGGCTGAACCCGAAGACCCGCCAGAAACACAGCAGGAAGACTCCCAGGACCAGGAGGATCTTTACTCCGAATCGGCTCTTCATCTCGACCTTCCGTTCCGCTCGCTGCTAGCTGCCGGACTTTTCCGCCATCCCCACCACGGCGTTCCGAGAGAACTCGATCTTGACGCCGTCCGGCGGGACCCGCAGCGTGACCCGGTCGTCGCTGAGCCCCACCACCACTCCCGTCACGCCACCGTTGGTCACCACCCGGTCTCCCGAGGCCAGGTCGGCCAGCATGCGCTCGAGCTTCTTCTGCCGCTTGCGCGCCGGGAGGATCACCAGCAGGAAAAAGATGCCGATCATCAACAGGAGCGGCACGAACGCCTGCCAGCCCGACTGCTGCAGGAGCAGCGCCGGGGAGAGCGGGCTGACGGCCATTCGTTCGGCGATCGGCAGGTTCACGGTGATTGTCGGATTCTGAAGGGGAGGCCACACACGAGGCGCGGAGGCAATTGGTCACTATAGCGAGAATCGGGGCATGGGAACAAGGGGCCTGCCTGACCGTCTATGAATCGGTGGCCGCGCCCGCGCCGCTCTGCTCAAGGAATTCCGGAAACTCCCCTTGTAGGATAGCTTCGCGAATCCGGCGCATCCTGTCAAGGTACAGCCAGAGATTGTGCAGCGTAGCCAGCGTTCCGAACAGCATCTCCTTCGCCAGGAACAGATGCCGCAGGTACGAGCGGGTGAAGTTCCGGCAGCAATAGCAGCCACAGGCCGGGTCGACCGGTCCGTGGGCGTGGGCGTGGGCGGCATTCTTGATCTGCAGTCTTCCGGTGCGGGTGAACAGCCCACCGTTGCGGGCGTTGCGCGTCGGCAGCACGCAGTCCATCATGTCAATCCCCAGAGCGACGTACTCGCCCAGCTCGTGCGGCATGCCGACTCCCATCGCGTAGCGCGGACGGGAGGTGGGCAGGATTTCGGTACACACGGCGGTCATCTCGTAGCTGAGCGGCCGGGGCTCGCCGACGGACAGTCCACCCACAGCGTAGCCCGGGGCGTCGAGCTCGACCAGGTGCCGTGCACACTCCCTGCGCAGGGGCGCGAAGGTCGAACCCTGCACGATCGGAAAGAGCATGGCCGCTGAATCCCGCCCGCCGGTTCGCCAGTGCTCGAACGAGCGGCGGGCCCATCGAACGGTGCGCTCCACGGACTGGCGGGCCGCGCCTTCACCGGCCGGATACGCCGTGCAGTCGTCGAGAACCATCATCACGTCGCTGCCGAGCGCGGCCTGGATGTCCACGGCGGATTCGGGGGCCAGAAAGCGGGGCGAGCCGTCCAGGTGGGAACGGAACTCGAATCCGTCCTCGTGGATGCAGCGCAGGCGGGCCAGGCTGAAGGCCTGGTAGCCGCCGGAATCGGTCAGAATCCCGTGCGGCCAGTGCATGAACCGGTGGAGCCCACCACACTCGCGGACGGTCGACTCCCCCGGCCGCATCCATAGATGGTAGGTGTTGGCCAGCAACATGCGGACGCCCAGTTCATCGGCCAACTGCCCGGGCGTCAGGCCCTTGACGGTGGCCTGGGTTCCCACCGGCATGAACACAGGCGTCTCGACAGGGCCGTGGGCGGTGTGCAGAATCCCCGCCCGGGCCCGGGTCCGGGGGCAGCGCGCAACGATCTCGAATCGGGGGGGCATCCCGTCACCACCGCAGTTTCAGTGTGGCGCACCTGTGCCCGGCTGGCCGGCGACGGGCGGCGGCCCGGCCCGCTGCTATATTGGAGAGTCCGGACGTGGCGGAAACCAGCATGGCAGAGCAGCCCCCCCAAGACTCGACTCCAGCGGCCACCATGCCGGCGCGGGCAGCCCAGGGCACCGATGCGGCACAGGCCCGTCGCAAGGCAGCGGAAGAGCGCAAGCGCAAGGCTCGCGAGGAAGCGGCCCGCATTGCGGCCCTGACTCCCCTCGAGGCACCGCACGAGAAGGCCTGGCCGTGGTCGGAAGGCGGGATGACCGGCAACAGGAAGAAGAAACCGGCCATTCTCGCGGTCACGAACGAGAACTGCACCGGCTGCGCCGGTTCACCCGTCTGCATCAACTACTGCCCGGTGGACGAGTGCATGTACTGGATCCCGGACGAGGACCATCCTCCGTTTGGCCGGATCGAAGTCGACGGGCAGACCTGCATCGGCTGCAAGCAGTGCATCTCCAAGGGGCCGGACGGCACCTTCCTGGACGGCTGCCCGTGGGACGCGATCGACATGGTTCCGGTCGCCGAGGTCGAGGCCAGTCTGGGAGTCAAGTACGAGTTCTAGCCGCTCGGCCGGACCGGGACCGCAGCAGGCATGCATGACACACTCCCCACGATTCCTGGCGATCGTCGAGGACGCGAAGTCGCGTGTCCGGGAGACAACAGTGGAGGAGGTTCTTGCGGACGGCGAGGCCGGAACCCCCTTCGTCCTGGTTGACACCCGCGAGGAGTCGGAGTGGAACACGGCCCGAGCGGCTGGGGCGATTCACCTCGGCAAGGGGGTGATCGAACGCGACGTCGAGTCCAAGGTTCCGAGCGTCGAGACCAAGCTGGTGCTGTATTGCGGCGGAGGCTACCGCTCGGCCCTCGCAGCGGACGCGCTGCAGAAAATGGGCTACCGGAATGTGCGTTCGCTGGCCGGCGGTTGGCGGGCCTGGAACGAGGCGGGCATGCCCGTCGTGCGGGACCCGGTGCCGGACCCCAGCCTCATGGCTTCCCGGCGGGCATGAAACGCAGGTCGACTGCGGCGGAGGGTGGCCGGCACAGCAGACGGGTCCCTTCCGGCAACTCGACCGCGTGCAGGAACCAGTAATCCATCGGAGTGTGGGGAGACTGCCCCCGGATCCACAGCAGATGCCGGATCTCTCCTTCGGCCAGATGGGCGGTGATCTGCAGCCAGGCCTCGTCCAGCTTGCCGACCAGGCTCACCCCGGTGGCGACAAGGTCGCGGTCCAGCCGGGCCGTTCCCTGCACCCGATGGCGCCCGTGTCCGGTACCGTACCGGGCAGCGGGCTCCGGGTGCGGGTGGTAGGGCTCCAGAAAGGCACTGCTGCCCTCAGGCGCTCCACCCTCGACCCAACTCGAGACGACCGCCATCTCGGGCAGGGAGAGGCTGGCGTCGTTGCGAAAGATGCCGAAGCCCTTGACCGCTCCCCAGGGAGGCATGCGACGGGTCAGGATCTCGTGCCTGATCGCCTTCGCCCACGGACGCACCTCGGCATACGTCGTCAGCGGCATCGGTGCGACACCTCCGCTGCGGTGGCATCCGGCGCAGCGGCCGTGAACGATCCGCGAGACATTCCGCGTCCAGGTGAGTTCCGTCGTGATCGCCTCGTGCGCGGCCGCTGACACCGCGCTGCACAGCACCCACGCCAAGGCGGCCGCAAGGCCGGAAGCGGAAGCCCCGGGGCCCGGCCCGGGACTCCTGCAGGCACGGGGGACCACGAGATCTCCTGGGGGGGGGGCGCCTAGTCGCCGCCCGTTTCGGGGATCTTCCTCTGGGTGACGTACTCCTTGACGTCGGCCGTAGCATCGAAGGCAACCTCGAAGAAGCCGATCATCATCTCTTCCCAGCTCTGGTCCCCCCATCGAACCTCGGCGCTCGGATCCGGATTGTCCGGGTTGTTGGGCGAATTGTCGAAGTGCGCCAGACACTCGACCGCAGTGCCGGCCGGCAGTACTTTCGGTTCCTGCAGGTGGTAGTAGAACTGCCAGTCAAAATCGTACCTGGGTACGCGCAGGAGGGTCTCGGTACGGCCGTCGGGATACCGGAGGTCGTACCGGAAGTCCTTGCCTCGCAGATGCATGTGAGGCAGGACGCTGACCAGTTCCACCTCGCGGTTCAGCACCCACCGCGACTGCACGGGATGGGCGCGCGCCCCGGCGGGGATGACGAACTCGTTGTTCGCAGCCTGCATCGTCACGAGGCGCTTGGCAGGCGGCTCGTCGCGAAACCGCAATCCGATCCGGCTGCGGTCGTAGCCCGCCTGCCCGTTGGTCGTGTAGTGCAACTGCAACACGATGTCGGCGCCGGCCGGCAGGAGCTTGCCGTACTCGGTGCCGACCCACGAATCAGCCTCGTTGCCCGGGGCGAAACCGGTCAGGATCTCGCGATAGGTGTTGGTCGGCTTGCGGCGCTTCTTCCGCGTCGTGCGGCCGGGTACGAAGACCTTCCCCGGTTCGGCCCCCTCAAGCCAGGTGGACCCGGGCGGGCGCATGAAGGCGAGCACGTGGTGCACGACCGCGCGATTGTCCGGCCTGACCTCGGCGGCCACGACCCACCTGTCCTGCGCAAAGTTGGTGGGAATCACCAAGTACTGGTAGTCAATGGTGCCTTCCGCCGGGACCGGAAACGGCTCCGGCAACTGCAGCACCATGTCCGGCTCGCCGATGTTCCATCCCTCCAGAAACTCGAGCGCCTCGGGGGCGTCGGCCGGGTCGCCGCGATGCGCGCCGGAATCCACCCAATCGGCGATGATGCGCTTGTCCCCTACCGTGAGCACATGGGCGTTGCTCCAGACCCCGTACGCCGGATCCGCGAACCACGGCGGCATCCGGTTCAACGCCACGGCCTCGTGGACCGCCCGCGCCCACGGACGAACCTCCTCGTAGGTCAGCAGTGACATCGGCGCGGCCTCGCCAGGCCGGTGGCACCTCTGGCAATGCTGCTGCAGGATCGGCTCGACATCCGCGTGGTAGGTGGGTGGTCCATCCGCTACCAGCGGTCCGTTGACCAGCACAAACAGGGGAACAAGCAGACGGCACACGAAATACTCCTCCATTGGCAAGTCTAACAGCCACGGGACCTCGAGGCGTCCGCTTTCCTCTCCACATCGCCGGAGCCTGGGCTCGCTTCGGCGTTGCAGGAAGGATCACCGAGATGCGGGGCCCGCCGGGTCCGCGGCTGGGATCAGCCCTGGACCTGCACCGACCCGGGCCCGCAAATCTCCTCAGCCTGCCTGCAAAACTGCCGATTCGCACGCACTTTGGCGTCAGGCTCGTAGACAAGCAGGAATTCGCTGGACCTGCGCATGCGCAAGCGCACGTCCGTTCCGCCCGGATTGGCACTGATCAGGTCGGAGAGCTTCTGCGCCACCCGTCCGGGCTCGGCCAGAGCGTTCAGCTTCACGTTCACGGAGATCGAGTCGGGTTCCGGCTGACGGGCGTGCTCGAGGGGGGTCACGTCGGAGACGGAGACCTTCGGCTCGCTGCCGTCCTCGATCCGGACCGTCCCCTCAACGAGCACCGGGTGATCCTCGACGAGCTTGTCCTGCAACTGCTCGTACGGTCCGGAGAAGACAAGCAGGCTGATGCTCCCCCTTTGATCGTCGAGTGCCGCCGAAGCCCATGGACGCCCCTCTCGAGTGCGACGGCGCTGAACGTCATGCAGCACGCCACAAACGACGACGTCGTCGTTGTTCTTGCAGTCACCGAGCGACGAGCTGTCGGCGACGTTCAGGTCCGCCATCACCTGCAGGTAGGAATCGAGGGGATGGCCGGTCACGTACAGGCCCAGCATCTCCTTTTCGCCGGCGAGTTTCACGAGCGGCTCCCAGTCATCCATGTCGGGGAGGTTCCCGGACGCACCCGGTTCCACTTCCTGGTGCGCAGCGAAGAGCCCCTCCTGACCCGTCAGGCGATCCTGCAGCGCTCGCTGGGCTGCCTCGATGGCCGCATCGAGAACACTGGTCTGCTGGGCGCGATTGCCCTCCAACCGGTCGAGCGCCCCGGCCTTGATCGCGCTCTCGATCATGCGCTTCTTCAGTCTCCGGGAGTCCACCTCCTCGCAGAGCTCGAACAGGTTCCGGAACCCGACTCCCCGCGCCTTGCGGGTCTCGACGATCGCCTCGACAGCACTCCTGCCTACATTCTTGATCGCTCCCAGTCCGAACCGGATGGCCTTGTCCCCGTCCGGCGTGAAGCCCCATTCGGACGCATTCACGTCCGGAGGCTGGATCGAGATACCGAGGTCGCGGCACTCGTTGAGATAGAGCCGCACCTTGTCGGCGTTGCCGTGCTCGGCCGTCAGCAGCGAAGACATGAACTCCACGGTGTGGTGCGCCTTGAGGAATGCCGTGACGTAGGCGACGAAACCGTACGCAGCGGAATGGGACTTGTTGAAGCCGTAGCCGGCAAACTGCTCCATGAGATCGAACAACTGCTCGGACTGCTTGACCGGAAAGCCCCGCTCCCTGGCTCCGTTGAGAAACCGGTCACGCTGCTGGGCCATCTCCTCGGGTTTCTTCTTGCCCATCGCCCGGCGCAGAAGATCGGCTTCGCCGAGCGAGTAGCCGGCCACCAGGTTCGCGATCTGCATGACCTGTTCCTGGTACACGATCACGCCGTACGTTTCCTTGAGCAGCGGCTCGATTTCCGGAAGCAGGTAGGAGACCTGCCGTCGCCCGTGCTTGCGGTCGATGAAATCTGGGATCATCCCGCCCTGGATCGGGCCAGGCCGGTACAGCGCGTTGAGTGCACAGAGATCCTCGAGCCGGTCCGGCCTGTACCTGCGGCAGATGTCCCGCATGCCCTTGGACTCGAACTGAAAAACACCGCTGGTCAACCCAGCGGAGATCAACTCGTAGGTCTTGGCATCGTCCAGCGGAATCGAGTCCTGCGTCAGCTCGAGGCCCTTGCGCGTCCTGATCCAGCGAAACGTGTCGTCGATGATGGTCAGAGTGGTCAGGCCCAGAAAATCCATCTTGAGGAGCCCCATCCGGTCGAGGCTCTTCATGTCGTACTGAGTGACAATCTCGTCCTTGCTGGTCTTGTAGATCGGAACGAGGTTCTGCAGCGGCTGGGGAGCGATGACCACTCCCGCCGCATGGACGGATGGGTTGCGGGCAATCCCCTCCAGCCGCTTGGCGGTCTGAATGAGCTGGTCGACCTGGCGGTCTTCCTTGATCGCCTGCTGCAGTCTGGGTTCCTGCTCGACCGCATCGTCGAGCGTGATCTTCAGCGTGTTCGGAACCAGCTTGGTCAGCCGGTCGACCTGGCCGAAACCCAGGTCCATCACCCGCCCCACATCCTTGATGGCGGCCTTGGTCGCCATCGTGTTGAAGGTGATGATCTGCGAGACCTGCTCCCGGCCATACTTCTCGGTGACATACTGGATCACCTCACCGCGGCGGTTCATGCAGAAGTCAATATCAACGTCGGGCATGGACTTTCGCTCGAGGTTGAGAAAGCGCTCGAAGAGGAGCCCGTACTGGAGCGGATCGATGTCAGTGATCGCCATCGCGTAGGCAACCAGCGACCCGGCAGCGGATCCGCGGCCGGGACCGACCGGGATGCCCTTCGACTTGGCGTAGCGAATGAAGTCCCAGACGATCAGGAAGTACCCGGAGTACTGCATTCGCTGGATAACTCCGATCTCGAGATCGAGGCGCTCCTCGTACTCCTGCAACGGCCGACGAAGCCGTCCCTGCTCCTCCATGACGCTGAGTCGGGCCTTGCGCACTTCGAAGCCCTGCCGCGCGGCGTACTCGAAGTACGTGTCCGTCGAATGTCCGGCCGGCACGTCGAACTTCGGGAACGGGTCGTCCACGGGCTTGAGTTCGAGGTCACACATCTGGGCGATCTCCCAAGTCCGGTTGAGTGGGTCCTCACTGCCCTCGAACAGGGCTGCCATCTCCTGCCGCGTCTTGAGGTAGAACTCGGGCGTCCCGAATCGCATGCGTTTGGGGTCGCTGAGCGTCTTGCCGGTCTGTACGCAGAGCAGAGCCTCGTGCGCCCCTGCATCCTCCCTGGTCAGATAGTGTGCGTCGTTGGTGGCGACGAGTGGAATTCCGGTTTCCTGAGCCAGCCTGAACTGGAGTGGAATCAGCTTCCTGTCCTGTTCAAGCCCGTGATCTTGAACCTCGAGAAAGAAATTCTCCTTCCCGAAGATGTCCAGGTAGTCGTAGGCGATCTTGCGTCCCGCCGGGTAGCCGTCGTTGAGCAGCGCTTCCTGAAGGTCGCCCCGCAGGCATGCGGAAAGACAGATCAAGCCCTCGGAGTACCGGGCAAGCAAGTCCTTGCTTATCCGTGGCTTGTAATAGAAGCCCTCCAGGTATGCGGTGGAAACCAGATCGATCAGATTGCGGTATCCGGCCGCGTTCTTGCAGAGCAGGACGAGGTGGTGGTAACGCGTCTGGGCATCCCTGGACTTGTGATCGCCGGCAACTGTGTAGACTTCGCAGCCGATGATGGGCTTGATACCGACCTTGCGGGCCGCGGAGTAGAACGATACGGCCCCGAAGAGATTGCCATGGTCGGTAATCGCAAGAGCCGGCCACTCCCACTGCTCGGCGACCTTCATCAGCCCGGGGATATGGCAGGCCCCGTCCAGCAGGGAATAGTCCGTGTGACAGTGCAGGTGGACGAACGGCTTGGACATCGGCTGAGTTTTCCAAGTATAGGGCAGCGAATCGGGCTCAGTTCAGTGCCCCGAGGCGCTGCCGGGCGAGGCGGTCCGACTCGATCGAGAAGTCAGGAGCCCAGTGTTTCCGGGGTGGAGAAAGGGCATTGCGGGCGGCTGGATACGGAATTCGGCGCAGCCGCTGGCAAGTGTCGCTGCAGCCCGCGACAGCCTGGCCGGCACAGCATCGGGAGTATCGGGCGAGGCGGGCGTGCGGGAAGAACGCCGGGGTCCACAACAGCGGCCACCCCGCGCTGCTCCTGCGAAACCCCTCTCCCGCCACAGGCACTACCCGAGACCGGTAAGGACGCGCCCCGAGCGCTCCGACATAGCAGCGAGACGCCCCATTTTGCCAGCCGCAACCGCAGCCGGGCCGGGGACCCCGCCAAGGCTGCAGCCCAGGATCGAGGGATCGGTCAGTTTCCGAAGACCTCCCTAAGATGTTCCTCGGACGGTCGCTGCGCCACGGTGAGCCGGCTGACCAGCAGATACACGGCCATGGAAACACAGAATGCCGGAAAGATCTCATGGACATCCTGGAAGCCCGGAAACCGAAATCGGACACCGAAACGCCAGCAGAGCGTGGTAACCATTCCGACCAACATCGACCAGAATGCCCCGTGGCCCGTTCCCGAGCGGAGGTACAGCCCTCCGAAGATCGCCGGGAAGAAGCTGGCAGCGAAAACGGCCCCGGAGAAACTGGTGAGTTCCACGATCCCTGCTGGAGGGTCGACAGTGACGACCAGAACGACCGCGGAATAGACGATGATCGCCGCCTTCGTCCAACGTACCGTGGACCGCTGGTCCGCAGCACGCCACAGGTTGCGCAGGTCGCCCACGGCCGCGGTCCCGACAATCAACATCACCGCAGCCAGAGAGGACATCCCGGCAGCGAACAAGCCGGTGATGCAGATGGCGGTCACCGCCGGATTGCCGAACTTGGCCAGCATGAAGCCGACCACCTCGTCAGTGTTGTGGATCAGGTACGCAGCTTCGGCTGCGCTGGTCATCCCGTGCACCAACGCACCCAGGCCCATCACGCAAACAAGGGAGACACCGAGAAACACGGGTGTCCAGATCATGGCGAACCTCATTCCGGCGGCATCGTCGACGGAGTAGAAGCGAACCAGGCAACGCGGCTCGGCGATCTGCTTCATGCCCACCGACAGGCCGATTCCCAGAATGTAGGCAACGGACACCAGACTGCCAAAGGTAACCAGCCCGTTGCCAATCGGATCGCCGGTCGCAGAAAGGTGAGGGACATCGGAAATCCGGTCGAAGAGGGGCCCGACTCCACCGGCATGAACGAACGGGATCACCACCATCAGGACGGCGACCCCGAGCATCATCATTCCCTGCATCGCATCCGTCCAGAGAACGCTGTACATGCCGCCCAACACAGTGTAGAGACAGGTAAATCCCAGGATCGCGGCCGCACCCAAGGCGTAGGGGACTCCGAGCGCTGTCTCCAGCAGGTGGGCGCAGCCCTTCGCTATGCCCGCCATGTACCACAGGGTTGCGAACAGGATTGTCAGGGCCGAGAGCACCCGGGTCGGCTTCGACAGCGAGTTTCTGTAACGAAAATCGAAGTAATCGGGTATGGTGACTGATCCCAGGCCGAGCGTCTGGTTGCGAAGACGCGGTCCGAGCAGCAGCCACGAGACCATGCAGAAAACAGTCCACAAGACCCCGACCCAAACCCAGCTGAGTCCGGAGGCAAACGCCTGGCCGGCCTGACCGATGTATGTGTTGGTGCTGGCAAAGGTCGAGAAAAACGCGAGCGAGACGACCCATCCGGGCATGCTGCGTCCTGCGACGTAGAAGTCCTCGACCCCTCGTGCGGCGCGACTGCGGAAGCGACATCCGATCGCGATACATGCCCCGAGATAAGCCAGCAGTGCTGTCAGGATCGGCCAGTGTTCCTCAATCAGCCTCACAAGCCCGAACTGTCGTCGTCGCGGCGCACTGCTATCTTGGCTTTCGCGACGACCCAAGCATTCGCTGCAATGAGGACGACGATCGCGACGAACGCACCAGCTGTCAGGAAGTCCACAGGGCCCCTCCAGTATCGCTCAGGCACGAAGTTTCATGCGATTGCCGGTTGCGCCAGGAGCTGCACCAGCGGGCGGAAGGTCCAAGGTCCAGATGGGCCCATAGTATGGAAGAGACCGCATGCCTCGGACCTTCCGCCGTCAGCCATTCGACGAGCGCTGCCCGATCCACGCCTTGCACCAGCGGGCAGCCTCGGGATGCGCCATACCGGCCATCACCATCAGCAGGCCCAGCAACTCGCTCAACAGCGCGCCCACCAGGCTGTCACCGATCGCGCAAGCTCCATCCAGCGACCTGAAACCTCATCTGTGACCGGCTCCAGCGCAACTGGAGCCCCGAGCAGGTGTCTGGTCGGCTGAAACGGGCCGGGACGGTCTCGGTCAGCATCTCGTGGCTTGACCAGCGGATTCACCAGGACCGCGCCCAAAGCGGCTCGCTGTACACCTGCCCGCGGTAGCGCGGCGGGGACCGGGAGGCCGACACAATCCTTGGCCACGCCCATCATGGAGCCGCTATCACGCTTGTGTAACGGAATTCTAAGTACCTTCTCTATCAAACTGTTAGTCGGAACTCCTCCACGCTGGTGGGCGACGGAAGGCAGGGCCCGCTGCGGCCCTTCCCGGACCTGGTCCTGACCCTCACCTGCGACAACGGGAAAGCGTTTGCCGGCCACCGCCAGACCGCCGCGACGCTCCAAGCCGACATCTTCTTTGCCCGTCCCTACCGCTCCTGTGAGCGAAGCCTCAACGAACGTACCAACGGTCCGCTGCCGCCAGGTCGTGCCCAGGAGCGAGAACCTGCTTACGCTCGACCTGCAACGGCTGCAGGAAGTAATCGACCGGCTCAACCACTGCCCGCGCTAGGGGCTCGACTACCACACCCTGTACGAGGTCTTCCCCGCCGACTGTCTCGCGGCCGGCATCAACCCGCCATTGGTAGCCCCGGCACCCTGTCTTCTCTGATCGGGGCCGCAATGCGGCCCTCCCACAACGCACTTCCCTCTCTCTAGCTTGCGGGCCTTGCCCGCCAGCGCCCCTGTGGTCCGGGCCCTCTTCGGGCCAGCCCCCGTTGGCCCGCGCGTAGCGCCCAGCCCCGGAACGTCGCCTCAAGAGCCCCACCGCGCCTGCCGTACCCTGCTAGCAGTTCAGCCACCCACTCCAAGGGCCTTCTTCCCCGCTATTGCGTTTCGATGTGCAATGGGCGGTTTCCCACCGTAGCCGAGTAGCACTGTTAGCCACGAGGAGATATCTCCGCATTACAGGCTTCATCGGTATCGGAGTCCACCCATCCCCTAGAACTTCGCTGAAGCTCACAAGTACAAGCTTCACCCGAACCGCGCCTTACGCCGCTCCAGTAAGACGTGCCATCGTCACCTGACCATCGCCTCCCAGCCGAGTATGTGAGTTCACAGACTCGGGGTTCCTTCTTGGCGATGCACTGATAGAACTTCGCCAAGCAGGTCCCGAACTGATGATGATAGATGGTCTCGATGTGTTGCTTAGCAATACAATCGACTCCTTCCACCGGAACGTACGACGGTAGGTTTCCCCCTCCATCGGCATCGCACCAGTACAGCGTCACGGTCACGTTCTGGGTGACGGGCTCGGTGGTCTCCATGCATGTCTGGAACGCCTTGTCGCAGTCGGACGTGTCCAGCTTCCAGATCTCGTCGGCATTCCAGACATTCACGGAGTCGTCCGCGTTCGCCTGTCCGTACGCCGGATGGGCAGCCCCCCCGGCCAGGACCGCTCCGGCCGCCAACAGCACGGCTCGGCTCCCGCCCGGGAAAACCGTATCCCAGCGGCTCCGGCCGCAACCCCCTCGCTGTCTGGCAGCACCTGGATCAAGCTTGTGCATGGTCAACCTCCCTAGGTCTCTTCTAATTTGGCTCAGCGGGGCCCCTGCAGGCTCCTGGACACCCTGAGTACGTACTCGGTGGCGGTTTCGCCCGACTGGGCCGGCGTGGCCAGCAATGCCTGCTGTACCCGCTTCTTCACCTGCAGCCACCCTTCCAACTGTTCCAGCCGGCCCTGCTCCCGCAGGACCCGCTCCGTCGCCTGCGACATCGCCTCTAGCCGCGCCCGCATCGCCGCCTGCCCGGAGGCCCCACTCACGACTCCGGCAGGCCCCTCCGCCGCCCGGAACAGCGCGGCCGACAGCTCGAGCTCCCGCCGCACCTCCAGAGCGGGCTCCGTGGCCCCGTAGACCCGCAGCAGCGCCGCGATCCGGTGCCGTCCCCGCCGCCAAGCTAGGAGCAACGGCGTCACCGGCTCTCCCTCGGCCGGTGGTGAGGCCGCGTCGACTTCCGCCCCGAACTGCAGGAGCGCCTCGACAACCGCATGGTTGCCTGCCGTGGCCGCATAGTGCAGGGCCGTGTAGCCTTGGCGGTCCACCACCTTCGGGTCCGCCCCGTAGGAGCGTAGAAGCGGTTGCACCATGTCGATAGCGTCCGCTGTCTCGTCCTGGCTGGCCAAGCCGAGCGCCGTCAAGCCGTACACCGGATCCAGCCGGTCTATGTCCGTCTCTGCGACCATCAACTGCAGGGCCCGGTCATAGTCGCGACGGTGCAGCGCGTGATGCAGTGGCGCGCTACGCTCGAACGCTGCCAGCCGCTCCCGGGCCGGGCCCGTCCCGGAACTGGCATCCCTCTCCGCCGCGACCGGGAGCAACACCCCCACCAGCGCCAGCAGCAGACCGCTCCGGGCCATTCTCCCGCCTTTGTAGTTTCTCGCTATGCGCTCAACTCCCTCTTACTTGAGCAATCAAGGTGCCAGCATACCATCTGCCTTAACTGTGTGTCAAGCATCATCGGGCGCCCATTGCACATCGCAACGCAATAGCGGGCAAGAAAACCCATGGAATTAGCGGTTGAGTTGCTAACAGGGTGCAGCAGGCGGGGTAAGGCTGTCAAGGTGACTGTTCGGGGGTAGACGCTACTGTGCAGCGTCAAGAATGTTCTGACGGCGGATCGGGGTTCTGGTACCGTCGTCGCAGGCTGGGGAGGCAGTGATAGGAAATCAACCTACGCGAGTATTCCACCACGTTTGGGGCCTGCAACGGCAGAAGTCCTCGCTGGCGCTGGCCTTGCGGGCGCGAATCATTCGCCATTCGGCCCCGGGCCACTACGATTAGCAAGTTACAGACAGCTTGTGTACCTGAGCGGCAGACACACGACTACCATTGCAAGGGACAACCTCCCTGTTAGCGGCGCTGAATGTCGCAACCGGTGAGGTGCCGGCAAGGGCTGCCGGTGCCACCGCGCCGTGGAGGCCAAGAAGTCCCTGGCACTGATTGGCAAATCGGTGCCAGGGACCCATGATGTGCATCAGATCCTTGACAGCTACGGGACCCACAAGACACCGCTGGTCCACAACTGGCTGCGACGGCCGGGCTACCCCCCGCAGTTCACGCCGCCCCGTGCCTCGTGGTTAGATCAGGTGGTAACTGCCCAGGTACTTTGGGTCCCGGACAAGGATCAGCGGGCGGATGGGCGCTTGACTTTTGGGCGGAGAAGGCGTAGCATCAAGTCCTTCTCGGACGTCGATGCCGTAGCGAGCCAGCCGCAGCCTCAGGCCACGCCGGAGCCGAGGCCGGGCCATGCAGGGGCATCGCACCACGAGCAAGTCCCGTCTGCTGCACTCGCAGACGGAGAGGACTTGTCTGCAGGCCAAGTTCGGCCAGTTGCAAGCCGAATTCACCCGCTTGCAGGCGAAAACCACCCAGTTGCAGACGGAGAACCCCCGCTTGCAGGCGAAGGACGCCCAGTGGCAAGCGAAAGAAGCCCAGTGGCAGGCCGAGCGAAAGCAGTTGGATGCCGCGCAGCAGGAAGGGCAGCAGTCGCGGCGCAGCTTGGGCCTCAACAGCAGCAACAGCGGGAAACTCCCGTCGAGCCACGGGCCGGCGCAGTGGGGTCAGAGAGGGCACCGCGGCACGACGCTGCGCCAGACGGACAACCCGGACCGGATTCAGAAGCACTTTCCGAAAGCCTGCCGCCGGTGCGGCAAGGCTCTGAGGCAGGCGGATGAGGACGGTGAGGCGAGGCGGCGGCAGGTCTTTGATCTCGCGGAGCCCAAGCCGGAAGGGACCAAGCATCGGGCGTCGGCCTGTCGCTGCCGGCGCTGCGGGCTCTCAACCCAGGCCGCCTTTCCGAAGGACGTGACGGCCCCGGTGCAGTACGGGCCGCGCCTAGCGGCCACGGCGATCTACTTGCAGAACGCCCACTTCCTGCCCGAGGAGCGGCTGACCCAGCTCCTGCGGGACCTGTGCGGCGTGAGCCTGTGCCCCGGCACCCTGAACAACCTGCGCCGCCGGGCGGCCGTGGCCTGGGAGCCCTTCGTCGAGCGGATCCGGGAGCACTTCATCCGTTGCCCCGGGGTGAAGCACCTCGACGAGACCGGTTTCCGGGTCGCGGGACGGGGACAGTGGCTGCATGTACTGAGCAATCAGCTGCTGACTTACTACCGCGTCAGTGAGAAGCGGGGCGGGGTGTTGGCGGGGCTGCGAGGGATCCTGGTGCACGATCACAGGGCTCCGTACTTCCAGGCGCCGGATGGGCTGCACGCGCTGTGCAACGCCCATCATTTGCGCGAGTTAAAGGCCTTGGTGAAGATCGACGGGGAAGCCTGGGCCGGGCGGATGCAGCGTTTTCTGCGGGCGGCCAAGCGGGTGGCGGAGTGGGCCCGCAAACGGGGCAAGGTGGTGCCGCCCCAGCTGTTGAAGCGGATGGAGAGCCGCTATGACGAGTTGGTGCAGGAGGCCCTAGACTATCACAGCGGGCTGCCGCCGTTGCCGACCGTTCGGCGGGACCGCCCGAAACGTCGGCCCGGCCATAATTTGGCCTTACGGCTGGAACGGAGACGCGCCTGGGTGTTGCTTTTCCTGTTCGATTTGAGTGTGCCGTTCACGAACAACTTGGGAGAGCGGGACTTGCGCAGGATGAAGCTGCTGAGGAAGATCTCGGGAGGGTTCCGTTCGCTGCAAGAGGCCCGGGAGTTCGTCACGCTGCGCAGTGTGCTGTCGACGGCGCGCAAGCAGGGGCTGAAGCCGATCGAGACCCTGTTCGAGGGGCCGGCGGCCCTGCTGGAGCGGGTGGGCCTGGCCCCGAGCCTCCCGCCCAGCGGGCAGTAGACGGCCTGCGACGGCAGCCGGTCTCCGCCACGCGCCGCACGGTGCGCACGTCACAACACAAGCCCTGCTAAAGATGCAAACTCAGGCCGAGAACCTAGGTAGTTAGTGTCTGCCCGAAAACCCTGAAAGTCTTTTGATATCAGTGGTATAATGGTGATTTGACGGCCCCAAGAAAGCGGTTTGCAGGCGCTTCGGGGCCGAATCGGGCCAGAAACGGCCCATCTTCGGAGAACGGGAAAGCCCTGATGCGCGAAATTCACCAACGACAATTGCAGATCGGTCAGGTGTCGATCGAGAAGATGGAGATCGAACTCGATTGCCGCGACGACACGACGGCGGTCCTGCGCGGTTTGCAGCATCTGTTCTGTACGCCGGCGGTCTACACGCAGGTGATGGGCCTGCTGGAGAAGCACTTGCTGGCCAACGTCAAGCGGGGGGTCGGACGACCGGGGCTGGACCTGTGGCAGATTCTGGTGCTGGGGCTGCTCAAGGAGGGTCTCAACCTGGACTTCGACCGACTCCGCAACCTGGCCAATCACCACGACCAGGTGCGCCAGATGCTGGGCCACGGCGTCTACGACGAGACCCGCTACAAGCATCAGCGCCTGCTCGACAATGTCTCGCTGCTGACACCGGAGTTGCTGGGAGTGATCAACAAGGTTCTGGTGCAGGAGGGCCACACGGTGCTGGAGCACAGCGCGGGTGAGGCCTTGCGCGGACGGTGTGACTCGTTCGTGGCCGAGACCGACGTGCACTATCCGACCGACGTCTCGCTGTTGTGGGATGCCATGCGATGTTTGCTGAAGAGCCTGGGGCGGCAGGCCGGCGCGTACGGCGTGACGGGCTGGCGGCAGTGGCAGAAGCAGGCCCGCAAGGTGCGCTCGCTGTTCCATGCGGTGCGGCAGACGCGCCGGGCCACGCGTCCCCGGGTGGTGGCCTACCTGCGCACCTGCAAGGACTTGGTCAGCCGCGCCAAGAGCAGTCTGAAGGCCCTGGAGGAGGCGGGCATGGCGAAGTCCAGGATGCAGCAAATCAAGGACTGGATTGCCCATGCGGAGCGTCAGATCGACCCGTCCGAGCGGCGGCTGCTGGAAGGCGAGAAGATTCCGCAGGAGGAGAAGGTGTTCTCGATCTTCGAGCCGCACACGCGCTGGATCTCGAAGGGCAAGGCCGGCTGTCCGGTGGAGCTGGGCGTGCCGGTCTGCGTAGTCGAGGACCAGCACCAGTTTTTGCTGCACCACAAGGTGTTGTGGGAAGGCGGCGACGTGGACATCGCGGAGCCGATCATCGAGGAGACGCAGGAGTTGTTCCCGGACTTGCGGGCGTGCAGCTTGGACCGCAACTTTCCCAGTCCGGAGAATCGCATCCAGCTGGACAAACTGCTGGACCTGAACGCGCTGCCGGCGAAGGGCAAGTTGAGCGCAGCGCAGCGGGAGCGAGAGGCCGAGGAGTCGTTTCGGCAGGCGCGGCGGCAGCACTCAGCGGTAGAGGCGGCGATCAATCATCTGGAGCATCACGGACTGGACCGGGTGCGGACGATGGGCAAGGCGGACTTCGAGCGAACCGTAGCGCTGGCCGTGTTGGGGGCCAACCTGCACCGCCTGGGGCGGGTCCTGCTGCAAGCGGACCGTGAGGCTGCCCAGTGCAGCCTGGCAGCCTGAAGCGGTTCCGGGACACCCCGCCGGGAGCCGGGCCAGGGCCCGGCAGGGGGAGCTGTGTCGGATCGGCCAAAGCGGCAGTTGAGAGCCCTCAGAACGGCTGCAAATGCGGCCTTGAGGTGAAGTGACAGGCACTCAGACGGACCTAATCAGGCCAAATCCAACCATTTGTCATCGATATTGTTTTCACCTTCGACCGAGACCTCGTGCCCAAAAAGGGTTTTCGGGCAGACACTAGTGTTCCGGTCCAGAATCGTTTTCAGGTTAGGGGATCGCTGCTTGAGGGCGGGCAGAGGTAACGCTTGACACAGTTGGGGGGGGATCGCTGCTCCGCGTCCGTAGGCGGGTGGCAGGGGCCGCAAGACAAGGCCCACGGACTGGCTGGCGCAGAGGACAGGGCTGCCTCCAAATGTTTTCGCCGAAACCAGTTTGTTGCTATCTTGGTTTGCATTCAGCGGGGCCCGCCGGCCCGAGGAGAAGCAACCATGAAGAAATACATCGTGCGCCTGTCCGCGGAGGAACGCAAGGTTTGTGCGGAGGTGATCCGGAAGCTCAGTGGCAGCAGCCAGAAAGCGCGCCGGGCGCGCATCTTGCTGCAGGTCGATGCCGAGGGTCCGGCCTGGACCGACCGCCCGGTCGCAGAGGCCTTTGGCTGCCGGGTGCGGACGGTCGAGAACGTCCGCAAATGCTGTGTGCTGGAAGGTTTCGAGGTGGCCCTGCATGGGCGGGCCCGGGCCCCCCGGAGTTGGCCGCCCAAGCGGCTGGATGGTCGGCAGGAAGCCGACCTGATCGCCTTGCGGCTGAGTGAACCCCCAACGGGCTATGCCCAGTGGTCCTTGCGCCTGTTGGCGCGTCAGGCGGTCGAAGAGGGCCTCTGCGACTCGATCAGCCACCAAACCGTCCAACGCACACTAAAAAAACGGCTTAAGCGCCCGCAAACTCCAGTACTGGGTCATCCCGCCCGAGGCCAACGGGGATTTCGCAGCGTCGATGGAAGCCGTGCTGCGCACCTAGGAGCGGCCTTATACCGAGTCCCACCCGGTGGTCTGCATGGACGAGCAGCCCGTGCAGTTGCTGCGCGAAACGCGGACGCCCCTGGCGGCTACGACCCAGCATCCGAAACGCGTTGATTACGAATACGAGCGGGCCGGCACGGCGGCCATGTTTCTGTTCTGCGAACCGCTGCGGGGCTGGCGCCAGGTGGGAGTCCGGGCGCGCCGGACGAAGCAGGACTGGGCGCAGGAGGTGGCGGCGCTGAGGGAAGGCCGCTACGCAGCGGCGGAGCGGGTCACGCTGGTCCTGGACAACCTCAACACCCACAAGCCGGGAGCCTTGTACGAGGCGTTCGGGGCGGAGCGGACGGAAGCGATCCTGCAGCGGCTGGAGTTGCGCTACACCCCGAAGCACGGCAGTTGGCTCAATGTGGCCGAGTGCGAACTGAGTTGCTTCACACGGCAGTGTCTGCGGGGGCGACGGCTAGGCGAGTTGGAGGACTTGCGGACGGAGGCGACGGCTTGGGTGACGAGGACCAACGCGCAAGAGCGGGCGGTGAACTGGCACATGACCGTCGACGATGCCCGCTGCAAACTCAAGTCCATTTACCCAAAAATCACTCAGTGACAAATCACTAGTTACATCAGGTGGAGCGTTGGTTTGCCGAGATCACGCGACGGCGGATTCGGCGCGGAACGTTTCGCAGCACTCATGCGCTGGAAGCAGCCATCAGGGAGTAGCTGCAGGTCTACAACGGAGACCCGCAACCCTTTATCTGGACCAAGAACTCTGACGATATCCTGAAGTCTTACTGTAAAGGCATTTCAAGCGGTTCACACTAGGCGAGGGCAGCAGTTGGCCTGACCCGAAAAGGCGGCCGGACCACAGAGCGCTGGCAAGGCAAGGCCCGCCAGCTAGAGATGGGGAAGTGCGTCGGGGAGGGGCCGGCGTTGCGCCGGAGTCCGCGGCAGACAGTGGACTCATGGCCATGACGCTGACCGAGAATCTCCGTTGGTGCAAGGCGTGGATTTAGTAGCGCTTGTCGTGTCGCAGATGGCAGAACCTCCGAGGCAGAGCGGTTTCTACCATGTGATAGGCCAATCAGGACCTTAGCCACCCCTGCCCGCTCTTGCATTGCCTTGTGCAACCGGCATTGTGCAACTGTACCAGCCCAAGTACTTCCTACAGGACGCAGACGGTGCGGGTTCCGGAGGGGGAGCGGAGGACGACTGGATGCCGGGCAAGAGGCAGCGGTAGCCGGCGAACTCCTTGCCACAGTCAGTGGTAAGCGCCAGGTCCACGGGCGAAAAGGGGCTGGGGCCGGTCCCAGCGTCGCCGCCTAGCCGCTCAAGCCGGCGGACATGCACGGAGCCGACCGGATAGTCGTTTCAGATTGGTCGGCGAAGCCGTGGAAAGCTCACCAAGCCCCACGGCATGCACTCGGAATGGAATCCGCACCCTTCAGGTCCGATTCCCGGCCCCAATGTAAAGGGGGGAGCGGCTGCCCGCTCCCCCCGTCGTAGGTCGTTCGCTGTCCCGAACTGCCCTGACTACGGCAGGTCCGCGCCGAACGCTCCGACGACTCGCAACGATTTCGTAACGTCCTCCGACTCCGCCTTCGTTGTTCCGAATCTGTTGTGGGCCTGGAAGTTCGCGACTTTATTCCCGTTAAACTCGGTCACGAACTCGTAGCGCCCCATCACCCCCAGAGGCCCGTCCGGCGACCGGCCCACGTTCAGTCTGTCCTCACCCCCCAGCAGGCGCTTCGCCCCCGACTTCGCGACACCGGCAGACGGCCGCGGGACGGCACGGGGAGGACTCCGTCCGGGGTCCACCACCCCGACCACGAGGGCTTGGCCCCTGCCGCTGCTGGCTCCGCGCGGGTCCGCAGCGCTTCGTCGGTCAGCTTTACTTGCCACGCTCCAGCTGGCAGACATGCACACAGCCGACCGGGCGGTCACGGCAGATTCGTCGGCGGAAGCGCGGAGAACTCACCAAGCCCTACTGCATGCACTCGAAATCCGGCCCTTCAGGTCCAGCTCCCTGACTCGAACGTAAAAGGGGGAGCGGCTGCCCGCTCCCCCCGTCGTGGGTCCCTCGCTGTCCGGTACCGACCCGCCCTACGGCAGGTCCGCGCCGAACGCTCCGACGATTCTCAACGACTTGTCTACCGGAACGGTGGGAACCAGAGTCCCGTCGTCATTCTTGATCGTCTCTGTTGTGAACAGGTTGTTGTCCTGAAAGTTCGTGGGTTTATTCCCATTGAACTCGGTCACGAATTCGTAGCGACCCATCACCCCCAGTGGCCCTTCCGGAGACCGGCCCACGAAGAGCACCTCATACAGAATCGGATAAGCCTTGTCCGGGGTCTGCGACGAGTCCCGGTAGTCGATCGCGACCGGCCACCCCGTTCCCCCTTGCCATTTGCCAATGTCACCCGAGAACGTCGACGTATAGTCCAGCAGGTGGTTGGTGGGATCGTTTTCTCTCGCCCCGTCTGCGTCGTTGGTCTTGGTGTCGTCATAGAAGGGGGCATCGGTCGCCAAAGCGTTCTTCTGCCCCCTGAAGAACGTTATCTGCCGAACTTCCTTGTTCTTGTGATACAGGTAGTCCCCCGTATTGACGTCCCGCAGGTCGCTCAGCACGGCCACCATGCTCTTGGCACCCACTTGCTTTGTCTTGCCAGCGAGAGCGTCGGGCCTGGTTTCGGTGTGGGAGTACCACTCCACCTCGAATCTCGCCTCGCCCTCATAGGGGGCGGTGCCCACATAGGCCACTGTCTTGCCCGTATAGGTCGCCCGCGTTCCGTTCGGCAACTCCGTTTGAGTGCGGGCCTCCGCCGCCGGCAGCGCGCTGTACGCATACGACTCCATGTCCCGGTTCCACCAGTCCCGGTCCCGCAGCGCGTTGCGGCTCACCTGGCTCCGCCACACTCCGAACCGGGTGTAGTCCGTGCTCCCCACCGCCACCTTCACCTGCCATTGGCTCTCATTGAAGATCCTGGCCGGGTCCGTCAGCTTGCTCCCACTCAGATTGCCGCTCTTGTTCACCTCCAGAAACGACTTCTCCACCCCATTGGAGTCGTTCACCGCGAACGTCCCGGCCTCAGACGGATCGAAGGCATCCGCCAAGGCCTCGCTCGTTCCCAGCGCCACCAGCACTGCATCCAGCCGCTCCAGCACATCGTCCGGCGCGACCAGCTGGGCACCGTCGCCCCCCGCCCCGGCGCTGTCCACCACCTTCGTCGGCAGCTTCTGCCACCAGTTCCCGCTGGTCGGACTCGACTTCGTCTGCGCGGGAAGGTTGCTGCCCGAGGGCGTGTGGTTCGACCCCGTGAACTCGTAGTAGCTGTCGTCCGTGAAGATGTTGGTCTGCAGGCTGCCCAATGCGCGTGTCCACGCCTCATTGATGTTGGCCTGCAGGTTGCCAATCTCCTGCAACCCGGCGATCTTGTCGCGCTGGGCCTGGATCTCCTCGCGCGCCACCTGCACGTGCGTCTTGGGACTGTTCTTGCTGTACTCCCCGCCTTCGGTGTCGATCACGTCCGCCAGCGCGATCTTGACCGTCCGCCTCGCATTGGGATCGTCCGTGCCGGACTTGCCGCGCGCGAAGCGCAGCTTGCGGGTCCGCGTCTTGTCTTGAGCAAAGCCCGTCTGCCCGGCGATGACCTTGAACTCCCCGTGGAGCCAGTCGAACTGCTCCGGCTTGAGCGTGATCTGGCCGTTCTCCAGCACGGTGTTGTCACTCGACAGCATCGCGCCGACCTGCGTGCCGTCGCCGACCGACGGCCGCCGCACCGGCTCGTCCGCCACCCGTTCCGCCCCGAAACCGCCCGCCAGATAAGACGTGCTCTTGCTGTCCGATCCCAGCGACCACACCCCCACCACCTCGCTGCCCGCTCCCGGCGCGCTGTTCCCCCCCAGCAGCCGTCCCTTGAACGTCGCCGCCACGCTCTGCGGACGGTACACCCCCGCCCGCCGTCCGAACCCGATCGACGCCATGCCATCCTTCGCCTCCCATTGCCCCTGCGAAGTCATCTTCACCGTCGGCAGCCGGATGCTGTCCACCTCCCCGAACAGGTACTCCCACGACTCCCCCGCCCCCGTCGCCAGATCCGTGATCAGCCCGTCCACCATCGACGCCGTGAAGTTCACGCTCACCTCGATGTCCCCGCTGTACTGCTTCTCCGCTCCGCTCACCGCCAAGGTCCGCCCCTCGTACCGCGCCGTCCCCGACGTCTGCACGTACCTCGTCCGCGACGTCTCCGCCGTCACACCGAACGCGAACGCTCCCCGCTCCCCTGTCTGCGGAGTCCCGTCGTCATACTTCAGGTCCTCCGCCGCATTCGTCCGCTTCGTCCGCGTGATCGTCCCGTAGCGCGTGTTCCCGTGCGCCTCGTACGTCACCGTCGATTCCGTCTCCGCCGCCGCGAAGATCGTCCCCGCCTTGTTCGCCCCCGCCGAACCCTTCAGCAGATCCTCGTCCCCCAGCGCCTTCTCCAGCGCCTCCGCGCTCCCCAATGCCTCGATCAGGTCGTCGATCACTCCCAGCGCGTCGTCGTCGTCCGGTGCCCGCGTTGCGTACTTGCCCTCGTACTTGCCGAACACCGTCTTTAGCACCCCCTTCACGTTCGTCGTCGCGTTGTTCGCACTCTCCGTCCCCCACTGCCGACCCACCTGCGTGTCCCGCTGCGAGTCCGTGTCGAACACGTCCAGCACCGCCACGATCTTCTCCCGGATCTCCAGCAGCTTCCCCCGCGCCTCCGCCACGAAGTTCTTCCCCTTCGTCTGCGACACCCCGTCCCCCAACAGGTCCCCGAACGGGTAGTTCTCCCCTGCCACCACCAAAGCCGTCCGCGCCTCGTTCGCCTCCGTCTTCCGGTCGTCCCCCAGGATCGACGGAAACGCGCTCAACTTGTCTGTCTTGAATCGCGTCGGGTTCCGCACCGCCACGTTGTCCAGCCGCGTCCCCATCAGCGCCCCGTCCTGCATCACCACCCGGTACCACCCCGACGTCTCCGTCTCGATGTCCCCCATCCCGTCCATTCCCAGCATCGCCCCGTCCACGTCGTAGCCGGTGCCGTCCTCCCGCTTCACCGCCTGCAGGCCCCCCGTCCCCTGCACCTCCATCGTCATCGGCACATACTCCGCCATCCACACGCCGTCCACCCGACTCAGCCTGTACACGTTCCCGTTCCCCGCCGTATGCTGCCCCCCGCTCATGAACACCTCCCCGTCCAGCGTCCAGCTCCCGTCCTCCTGCATCACGATCGTCACCATCGTCCCGCTCGTGCCCAGCGTCACCGTCGTCGTCGGTGCCTCATACCGCCCCATCCACGTGCCGTCCTCTCCCATCACCAGCGTGTACCGGTTCCCGTTCTCCGACGTCACCGGCGTCACCCCGGCCTCCACCTGCATCTCCCCCAGCCAGTAGCTGCCGTCCTCTGCCCGCATCAGCGTCACCGTGCCGCCGATCGTCCCCAACTGCACCTCCACCCGCATCGGGTTGTACGTCGCCGTCCACTTCCCCCCGCCGTCGCTCGTCAGCGTGTACGTGTTCCCGGCGGTCGTGATCTGCCCCCCCTCGCTCAGCATCTCCGTCTCCCCCGTTACCGGGTTCACCACACTCCAGGTACCGTCCTCCGCCCGCGTCGCCACCAGTGTCAGACCCGTGCCCCCCACCGTCACCGTCCCCTTCCCCGGCACGTACGTCGCCGTCCACATCCCGTCCTCCCCCATCATCAGCGTGTACTCCCCTCCATTGCCCGCCGTCCACGTGCCGCCGCTCATCAACGGCTCTCCACCCACCGTGTAGGTCCCGTCCTCGTTCTTCACGATCGTCACCGTCGTCCCGCTCGTGCCCAACTCCAGCATCGTCTCCGACGCCTGGTACTGCGCCATCCACATCCCGTCCTCCCCCATCACCAGCGTGTACACGTTGCCATTCGCTGACGTGTGCATCGTGACCCCGCTCTCCACTGCCATCTCGCCCAGCATGTAGCCCCCGTCCTCGCCCTTCACGAGCTTCACGGTCTCCTGGCTCCCCAGCTTGACCTCCACCTCGTGCGCGTCGTACCGCGCACTCCACGCCCCATCCGCCAGCAGCAGCGTGTACACGTTGCCGCCTTCGCTCGTCACCGTCTTCCCGCTCTCGAACGCCTCCCCGTTCAGCGTGAAGCCCCCATCCTGCGTGGTCATCAGCGTGACCTTCTCTCCACTCGCCCCCAGCGTCACCTCCACCGGCTGTGGCTGGAACGGTGCCGGTGCCGGCGCTGCCGGCTGTCTTACCGCCGTCGGCTCATCGCCTCCACAGGCGGCCAGTCCCGCCATGAGTAGCGCGGACAGGAGGAAAATCCCCCCCCCCCCCGAATTTCATTTCACTGCGATTCATGTTTATCACCTCGTTTATCGCTTTTCTTTCTTGATTCACTGGGCAGCCGCGTTGCTTCCCAGTTTCCCGATCCATGGGTCCACCGACTTCCGTCCACGGCTCCCATGGGTCCGTTCACTCGAACATACCACAAGCATCCTCCATCCCGGCCCGTCCATTTGTAAAGGGAATGTAAGGCGATTGCTGTGCACCCTGCTTCCATCGAAGGCCCCCCTGGACCGATCATCTCCCTCCTTGCACCCTGCACACGGGCGCCCCCCCTCCGTCTGCCAGTTGGTCAACTCCAACATCAGCCATCAGCCGGTCGGCGATAAGCCGTAGCTTGCGATGTCCCGGAGATGGGCCGTTGAGCCGCAGGATACACTCATCTCCGGATCATGCGCAACAGCCCCTCCCGGCAGATTCCGAGGCGGTCCGAAGCGTTGGCGCCGGCCAAACCATGGGCCTGGAGCCCTATCGGAAGTTCCCACCGATCGCAGCCACCATCGGGCCCCCGGCCGAGACCATCGCCAATCACCAGGAGGTGTCCGCTCATGGCGGTTGACCACAAGAGCGGTTCGGAGCCGTGCGAGCACACCGATTCGAAGCGGATGAGTGTCTAGCGCACCCTCTTGGCCGTGAAGGTGACCGCACCGCGCATGTTTCCCCGCGGCCGGCCTCGACCCGGACGTGGCTGCCCAGCCTCCGGACCACCACCAGCGCGACGTCCCGGACCACCACCGGGGTTGTCAGGGCCCGCCCGTCCCGGGCCGCCGCCCGGGGGCCGGGCCATCGTCCGCGTCAACTCCAGTTCGTCCCCCATCAGCTTCCCTTCGTACTTGAAATGCATCTCGAAGTCGCCACGTGCCATGACCTGCCCGAAGGTAACCTGGTCCCCCTCGACCCTGCCATCCCGTATGGGGTTCGTGCCCGCCGCATCAGTTCCGACGGTACCCGTGAGGGTTCCTCCGTCTGCTTTCAGTTCCAGCAACACGGTCTGCAAACCCCTCGGGCTCTCGAACTCCGCCCGCCACTGGCCGTCGATCTCGGCCGCCTGCAGCGTCGGGACCGATGCGGCCGAGATTGACAGTCCCAGCATGATTGCTCTTCTCGTAATCATCTGCTGCGCTCCTCCTCGGGGCGCCTATCCGAGAAGGCGCAAGCCTGGCGGGAAGGTTATTTCTGCGACTGATTTGGCCGAGGCCGTACACAGCGAACCCAACGTACCGCCACCCCTCAGCTTGACCACGCCCGACCACCGCAGGCCGAACCCGCAGTCGCCCTGATCCGGCAGGATGCCCGGTTGCCTCGTCGGTAGCGTTTCGGCGACCCGCGGAACCCTGGCGTGCGGGGGACCAGTTCCGACCAGGCCTCCAGCGCGCTCGGCAGGTATGGCCCTCCATCCAAAGCAAACCGATGGATGACACAACTTTCATCGTCGCTACGGACCCACCCGTGCCGGTTCGGCTCGAGCTGCCCTCCGCATCGGTAAGGCTCGACCGAAGGGCCGTACACCGTGCTGGCAACGAACTTGACTGGAAGACTTGGCGTGGCCAACCCGCGTGCTCCCCGGCTGATCCGGGAGAGTCCGGAGCATCAGCCGGGAAACCGCTTGCCCGAAGCAGTCGCCCCCCGAAGCCTCAGGACTGGTGGCCGGAACCGCGCAACACGCGCGCAATCGCTGCATCGCTGATGCGGCCAGCGCGGAGAATGCGGGGCTGGCCGGAAACAAGATCCAGGACCGTCGACGCCTGCGGGCGGTCGACGGGACCCGAGTCCAGGAGTAGTGGCAATCGCCGTCCCAGTTGTCTGCGAACATCTTGCACCGACGTGGCCCCCGCTCTCCCCGACAGATTCGCGCTGGTGCCCGTCAGCGGGCATCCGGATTGCCGGACGAGAGCTGCTACCAAGGGAGAGCGGGGCCAGCGTATGCCCACCGTGCTTTTTCCTCCTGTCAGGATGCCGCGGTGTTCGGGCCTGGCGGTCAGCACGATCGTCAGGGGCCCGGGCCAGAAGGCCTTCGCAACCACGTCGAACACGTCCGGAACGTCGCAGGCGATCTCGCGAACGCGACGCATGCTGTCCACGAGCACAAGGATCGGCTTGGTCTCCGGTCTTTCCTTGAGGCGGAACAGCGCCCGGAGAGACCGCTGGCGCCGCACATCAGCGAGAAGGCCGTACAGCGTGTCCGTCCTGGCAGCGATCACCTCACCGCTGCGGATCACCCGGGCCGCAGCGCGGACCGTCGCGACCTGAGGATGGAAGCGGTTCACCTGAACCGGGACGCACTCGGCCACCACCTGTCCATATTACGCTGGAACTGGGAGTCTCTCTCAACGACAGGTCCATGCAAACCCGTCTCGACGCCATCACGAGCAGCAGCAACCCGTGGGTCAAGTCGCTGAAGCGGGCGGCCGCTCGAGGCACCCTTGTGCCCGGCGGCTTTGCGATTGCCGAATCCCCCCATCTGCTGCACGAAGCTGTCCGGTCCGGAATCGAGATTGAACGGGTCTTTGTGGTTGACCGCATGCTGGACCGGGTCACGGCAAGCCTGCCCCCCCACCGTCGAATTCCACTGCATTCGGTGGCGGACCGCATCTTCGACCAGATGACCACCACCTCCCGAAGCCAAGGCGTACTGGCACTGGTAAGACTGCCGGCCTCGGACCCCACGGTCGTCTTCGGCGGCTTTACCATCGCACTGGACGGTGTGCAGGACCCCGGCAACGCGGGGACAATCGTGCGTTCCGCCGAGGCGTTCGGGGCCTCCGGAGTCGTTTTCCTGCAGGGCTCGGCTGCCACTACGAACCCCAAAACCCTGCGGGCTTCGGCCGGCTCGCTCTTCCGTGTACCGTTCATGGACCGGGTCACCCCGAATGAGTTCCTCGGGTTCGCCACGGACAGCGGCAAGACAGTCTGCTGTGCCGAGACCCGCTCGGGGACGCCGCTGGACCAGGCGGACCTGTCACCGAACACCACCCTGGTGATCGGTTCGGAAACCCACGGCGTCGGGCCGGACGTGGCGGCAGTAGCGAACCGAATCGCGATACCGACCGAGGGGGTTGACTCTCTCAATGCCGCGGTCGCAGCCTCGATCATCCTCTACGAACTGGCACGCAGGTTGCCTCCGCGGTGAATTCCCAGACGGACCAAACCGGCGATGCCGACCGCACCCGACCTCTTGCCGAGCGCATGCGGCCCAGGTCCCTCGAGGAACTCGTCGGTCAGGAGCGGTTGCTGGGCGAAGGGAAGCCGCTGCGGCGGCAGATCGAATCCGACACTCTCGGCTCGATGATCCTGTGGGGCCCCCCGGGATCGGGCAAGACCTCGCTGGCCCGCATCATAGCCGCCGTCACACAGTGTGAATTCGTAGGATTCAGCGGTGTGATGAGCAGCATAAGGGACGTCAGGACCGTGCTGTCGAACGCAGAGCGCCTGCGTCGCGTCGGCACCCGCACAATCGTGTTCGTCGACGAGATCCACCGCTTCAACAAGGCCCAGCAGGACGCATTCCTGCCCTATGTGGAACGTGGCGACATCATATTGATCGGGGCGACGACGGAGAATCCATCCTTCGAGGTGATCCCGGCGCTGCTGTCGAGGGCCAAGGTCTACGCCCTCGAGGCGCTCTCGGATGACCACTTGGTCCGGCTCCAGCAAAGGGCGCTGCTCGACGAAACGCGGGGACTGGGCAGCTGCGCCCGGATTCCGGTGGCATTGATGGAACGGATTGCCGTCTTCGCGGGAGGAGACGCACGAACGGCCCTGCTGGCGCTCGAGGCGCTGGCGCAGGCAGCCGAGGGCGGCGCGGCAACGGAGGAGCTCCTGGAAGATGTCCTGCAACGAAGGCTCCCCCGTTACGGGAAGGGCGGAGACGCCCACTTCGACCTCATCTCGGCCCTGCACAAGTCCGTCCGATCCAGCGATGTCGATGCGGCCCTCTACTGGCTGGCATGCATGCTGGAGGGAGGCGAAGACCGCCTGTATATCGGCCGCAGGCTTGTGCGGATGGCCGCCGAGGACATCGGGCTGGCAGATCCCAGGGCCGTGGAGATGGCGATGTCCGCCGTTGACGCGTTCCGATTCGTCGGAGAACCGGAGGGCGATCTCTTCCTGGCCCAGGTCACCGTGTACCTGGCACTGGCACCGAAATCGGATGCCACCTACAAGGCCCTCAGCGCCGCCAGAAAAGACGTGAGATCCGGACCCGTTGCAAGCGTACCCCTTCAACTGCGGAACGCGCCGACCAGGCTCATGCGGGATCTCGGATACTCCAGCGGCTACGAACACGCCCACGACACCGGGGAGGCCATTGTCGGAATGCCCTGCCTGCCGGCCGGCATGGAAACCAGGCGCTACTACCATCCGACCCGCCGCGGAATCGAGGAACGCATCGCCAAGCGCCTCGACGAGCTGCGGGCGGCGCGCACGAAAGCACGCGACACCGGTGCGTCCGGCTCCGGGCGCGAGGACGCCTAGACAGCGACCTTCGGGAGACGCTGCTCCACGCGAAGCAATTCAAGGCGCACCGAGTCGCGCAAGGCGATCCAGCTGGCCTCGAGCACGTCGTCGGAAACGCCAACCGTCGCCCAGCTTGTCTCGTGATCCGCCCAGTTGATGAGAACCCGCACCTTGGCGGCCGTCCCGCTGCCCGGATTCAGGACACGGACCTTGTAGTCCACCAGCCGAATGTCCGCAACCGCCGGGTACACGGACGCCAGGCACTGGCGCAACGCGCCTGCCATGGCGTCGAACGGACCCGACGCCTCGACCCCTGCGGTGCGCTCTCCTGCCGGCGTCGCTACCTGCATCCTGACGTCGCACAAGGATTGTTCGCGCCCAACTTTGCGGATAGACATGTCCATGGTCTGCAAGCGAAACAGATCCCGCTCTTCCCCGAGCGACTGGCGGATCAAGAGCTCGAACGATCCGTCTGCGGATTCCAACTCATAGCCCTCGAACTCCAGGTCCTTGATCCGGTCCAACACCCTCTTGCGGCCCTCGGGGGTGAGCTGGTTGTCCCAGCCCTTTTCCCGCAACTTGAACGTGATGTTGCTGCGGCCGGCCAAGTCGCTGACGAGTACCCGCCGGAAGTTGCCGACGACCTCCGGTTCGACGTGCTCATAGGTTCCGGCCTCCCGCAAGACCGCGCTGACATGAATGCCGCCCTTGTGCGCAAAGGCGCTCTTGCCGACAAACGCCGCCCCGTTGGCGAGTTGCAGGTTGGCCGTGTCTGCAACGAACTTCGCCAGTGACGTCATTCGGGCCACGTTGTCTCGGCCGATGACCTCGTGGCCGAGCTTGAGTTCTAGATTGCAGATCGTGGCGACCAGATTGCAGTTCCCGCATCGCTCGCCGTAGCCGTTGATGGTGCCCTGCACGTGAGTCGCCCCGTGCTCCACGGCAGTGATCGCGTTCGCAACCGCCAGCTCGGAGTCGTTGTGCGTGTGGATCCCGATGACGCCCCCGAAGTGCCGGGCCACGTCCTCCACGATCTCCGCGACCTGCCGTGTCAGCGTCCCTCCGTTGGTGTCGCAAAGCACGAGACAGTCGGCACCGGCTTCGCAAGCCGCCTCCAGAGTGCGGAAGGCAAAATCCCGACTCGACTGGTAACCGTCGAAGAAGTGCTCTGCGTCGTAGATCACCTCCCGTCCCAGGTCCTTGAGGTGAGCGACGGTGGAGGCGATCATCTCGAGGTTGTCGCGCTCGGAGACCCGCAATGCCAGCTCGGTATGCAGGTTCCAGCTCTTCCCGAAGACCGCTACGACGGGTGTGCCGGACTCGACCAGCATGCGGACGTTGGGATCATCCGAAGCCTTGTTCGAGACGTGGCGTGTCGAACCGAACGCAACGAGACGGGCCCTGGAGAGATGGAGGTCCGTCTTCGCCCGCTCGAAGAACTCCGCGTCGCGGGGATTCGACCCGGGCCAGCCGCCTTCGATATAGTGAATCCCGATTTGGTCGAGCCTGTGGGCGATCGCCAGCTTGTCACTGACCGAAAACGCTACATTCTCTCCCTGGGTGCCGTCCCTCAGGGTCGTATCGTAGGCAACAACTTGCACCCGTATCCTCCCCTGTCGATCAGCCGCTCGCGGGAGGTGCGAGTGGCGTCGATTCCGGCTTTTCCTTCCTGAGAAAGGGCATCATCGCCCGGAGCTGACTGCCCACCTGCTCGACAAGTTGGCTCTCCTGTGACCGCCTGGCGGACAGGAACTTCTCCCGTCCGGCACGATTCTCGGCCATCCACTCCCGGGCGAATTCGCCCGACTGGATCTCGGCCAGAATCTGCCGCATCCGCTCCCGCACGGCACCGTCGACGACACGCTCGCCGCGCGTGTAGTCCCCATACTCCGCCGTGTCGGAGACCGAGTAGCGCATGTAGTTCAGACCGCCCTCATAGATCAGGTCGACGATCAGTTTCAGTTCGTGCAGGCATTCGAAGTACGCGATCTCGGGCTGGTATCCCGCGTCGACAAGCGTCTGGAAGCCGGCCCGGATCAGTTCCGAACACCCGCCGCACAAGACCGCCTGCTCGCCGAACAGGTCGCTTTCCGTTTCTTCCCTGAAGGTGGTCTCGATCACCCCCGCCTTCAGGCAGCCCAGACCCAACGCATATGCCAGGGCCTGCTCCCTGGCCCGGCCCGAAGCGTCTTGCGCCACGGCGACCAGCCCCGGGACCCCGACTCCCTCGACAAAGAGCTCGCGCACGCGGTGGCCGGGAGCCTTGGGCGCGATCATCGAGACGTCGACTCCCGCCGGCGGCTCGATCTCCTTCCAGTGGATGGCAAAGCCATGGGCGAACATCAGCGTGTCACCCGGTGAGAGGTTTGGCTCGATCTCACTCTTGTAGAGATCGGGCTGGATGTGGTCGGGCAGCAGAATCATGACCACTTGCGCGGCCTTGGTCGCCTCGGAGACCGTGCGCACGTCGAGACCGGCACGTTCCGCCTTCGGCCACGATTTCGAACCTTCGTAGAGGCCAACCACGACGTCCAGGCCGCTCTCCTGAAGGTTCAGCGCGTGGGCATGTCCTTGGCTGCCATACCCTATGATGGCGATCTTCTTGCCCTTCAGGAGGTCGAGGTTGCCGTCGGGCTCGTAATAAATGGTTGCTGGCATTGGGTTGGGATATTCCTTTCCTTGACTGTTGCTAGTAGACCTGTTCCCGGCGCGGACGCTAGGGTTCCGACAGGGAGGCTGCCGTGTATCGCGGTACGGGCAGCTTGTTCTGCTTCGACCGAGCCATCGCCATGGTTCCGGAACGGATCATCTCGATCGGACCGTACACGTGCAGCAGGGAGATCATGGTGTTGAGCTTGTCGGACGAGCCGGTCACCTCAAATGTGAACGCCCTGGGAGAGGCATCCACGACGCGTGCCCGGAAGACCTCCGCTTCCTTCAGCAGGGCGTCCCGCCTGTCTTCCTGCACATAAACCTTGATCAGGGCGAGTTCCCGGCGCACAGCGCGGGAATCAGTCAGGTCAACGACCTTGATGACGTTCACGAGACGTGATATCTGCTTGATCAGCAGCTCGGAGCCCTGGTCACCCACGTCGGCGACGATCGTCATGCTCGACAGCGTCGGGTCGAGGGTCTTCGCCACCGTGAGGCTCTCGATGTTGTAGCCACGTGACGTGAGGACACCAGCGACACGCATGAGCGCACCCGGTTTGTTCTCGAGAAGAAGGGAGATCATCTGCTGCATCGTCCGCCCCCTCAGTCCGCGGCCACCTGCTCGGCAGGCTCCGGTTCGGGACACAGGATCATCTCGTCGACGGCTCCGCCGGAGGGAACCATCGGATAGACACACTCCTCCGGGGTGACCTGCACGTTCAGCAGGTAGGGTCCGTCCTCTTCGAAGGCGTGCTGCAGTGCGCCGTCGAGATCCTCGGGCCGGCTCACGGAACCGCCTCCGATGCCGAAGGCGGCCGCCAGAAGCGAGGCGTCGGGAAACGCCTTGATCGCCACCTCGCTGTAGCGCCGATCGTAGAACAACTGCTGCCACTGGCGAACCATTCCGAGGGTGTTGTTGTTCATGACGATGATCTTGACCGGCACCCGGTTGGCGGCTATCGTACCCAGTTCCGGCATTGACATCATGAAGCCTCCGTCACCCACGATGCTGATGACGGTGCGGTCAGGACAGGCAATCTTCGCCCCCATCGCGGCCGGCAGCCCGAATCCCATCGAGCCGAGTCCGCTGGACGATTGCCAAAGGCGGGGACCGTTGAAGCGCAGGTACTGCGCGGCCCACATCTGGTGTTGCCCCACATCGACCGTGATGATCGCCTCGCCTCCGGAGATCGCATCCAGTTTCTGCATCAAGTGCTGGGGCTTGATGTCGTCGCGGGACTGCCGATAGGCAAAGGGATGCTCCCGCTTCATCGCACGAATGCGCTCCATCCAGGCGAGCCGCGCCGCGCGACGGGTCGTACCTGCCCGGGAGTGCGTTTCCTCCAGCCTCGCGTTGAGCCGTTCCAGAACGGCCTTGGCGTCACCCACAAGACCGAGATCCGCCCGGCGGTTCTTGTTGATCTCGGCGGGATCGACGTCAACATGCAGGACCTTGGCATTCGGGGCGAATCGGTCCAGGCGCCCGGTGACACGGTCGTCGAACCGTACGCCCAAGGCAATCAGCGCGTCACACTCCGTGACGCCGATGTTGGCCGCATAGCTGCCGTGCATGCCGAGCATGGAAATGAAATTGGGGTGCCCGGACGGCATGGCGCCCAGCCCCATTACCGTGTGGGCCAGGGGTGCCTCCAGCAGCTCGGAGAACCGCACCAGCTCCGTGCTTGCGCCCGATGAGATAATGCCGCCACCAGCGTAAATGTACGGGCGTTCGGCGTTCCAGAGGAACTCGACGGCTTGTTCGACGGCTGCCTCGTGCGGCACTTCCTCCGGCACGTACCCCCGTAGTGGCTCCATGGCCTGTGTGCTGCTGTAAGGTGCTTCAGCCAAGAGCACGTCCTTGGTGATGTCCACCAGAACGGGACCGGGACGCCCACTCGTGGCGATGTAGAACGCCTCGTGAATCGTCTGGACCAGTTCACCAATGTCCTTGACCAAGTAGTTGTGCTTGGTGGCCGATCGGGAGATGCCGAACGTGTCAGCCTCCTGGAACGCATCTCGGCCGATCAGCGACTGGGGCACCTGGCCCGTGATCGCGACGATGGGGATGGAGTCCATCAGGGCATCTACCAGGGCCGTGGTCAGGTTCGTGGCACCCGGCCCGGAAGTCGCCATGCAGACGCCGGCCTTGCCGGTGGCGCGAGCATATCCCTGAGCTGCGAACGCGGCATTCTGCTCGTGGCGAACGAGCACGTGCCGCAAGGGGTGACCATACAGAACATCGTAGATGGGCAGCGTTACGCCGCCAGGATATCCGAAGATGGCCTCGGCCCCCTCACGAGCCAGACTCTCAATCAAGATTTGTGCTCCGTTCAGTAACGCCATGGCTGGATTCTCCCGCTTTCCTGTCCCGTCATATCCATCATCCTCGGCGCTGGAGACGAGAAAACGCCTCCGGCCTGCCTTGCATGTTCGCCCCGGCCACTGACACTGTCCGCATCCAGCGGTGACAGGTTCAGCCGGGGCCTGGTACAGCGACGAGAATCATGACGCTGCCGAAACGGACGATGGCGAAGGAGTCGCCGGCCAAGCCCCATCGAAAGCGCTTCGCGGCCCCCCGTGAAAGGGTCGCTCCGCATGGCTCGAGGGACTGCACACGGGATCCGCGTGTGGCGCAGGATCCATGTTGGCCTCTACGCTGAGTTGACATTGCGCACTGCACTGCAGCCCTTGGAACCAGAGCCACACTTCCGATTGTACCTGCACCGCGTCGATCGTCAAAGGCGCGGTCTTTTCCTTTCGGGTGTGAGCCTGACAGGGACTCGGCGGGGGATGCGGGAGACCTGGAATGGTGATCGTGTTTCTCGACCTCGAATCTGCCCCCGAGGCCGCCCGACCTGCGGACGCTTCCGGCAAGGCCTCCCGGACGGGGCGACCCTGGACCGGAGCGCATGCCAGGGAATGCACCTGTCTCACCGATCCTGCGACGGTTCACCTGTGGGCGGCAGGGGGCGCAACTCGCTCCCGGCAGAGACCTACCCGCCGGATGCTGTCGGGCGCGTGGGTGGGGCCGTCTGTGGCATGGCGGGACGGGGCGCGAGACGTCAGGGTTCACGGCAGAAGGGGGATGGGTAGCTCCTGAACCGGGCCGTGATGGTGAATCTCCTCTGGCACGGAACGAGGCCCCATACGGAGGCCGGTCGTCACGGGCGTGGGCCCGTCTGCAA
Organism: Bryobacterales bacterium; assembly: GCA_965205085.1. Lineage (GTDB taxonomy): Bacteria > Acidobacteriota > Terriglobia > Bryobacterales > UBA6623 > VXMF01. The sequence continues at coordinate 2,656,160 of OZ242039.1, forward strand.
GCTTGGTCCGGCGGTCGCAACACTTCCCGCACACTTGCACTCCCGCAGGTCTGGAGGCCCGGACCGGTGCGGGATAGCAGCAAGCTAACTTCCGTCCGACCCGGTCCAGCACGATCAACCGATTCAGCAGCCGTCCAACCATGACCGAATCCACAGCCTTGGTAGCCGCCGGCACCGACATCAGCAGGCCCGGAACCAATGTCCGCATCCACCCCAGCGGCCCACCTGCCAGTTCGGGCACCGTGCTCTACGCAACCAGCTGCAACAACGGGGCCAGCTGCAAACTGAACCGCCCGGCCGGCCAGTGCGTGCCCGGTCATGAACGCTCTTGATACAGATGCCCATGCGACCGACAGGCAGCGGACCCCGCACGGACCGACCCCAGGTCCGGGCTGGACACCCACTACGGAAGCGTCTCGTTGCCATGGCATGGACCTGGCTGCGCTCGTGGTATTCCAAAGGGTGGTTGGTCCGAGGTTTGGCTGTCCCTCCCATGAGCAGGGCCGAACCGGTACCGACTCCTGGTTTCACACTTCCCGGTGCGTCGACACGGGGCGACTCTCGCGCAAACGGAGTTGCGTCTGCAGCGGGGATCGGCAACTCTGGGCAATGCCCTCAATCCTTGCGGCGGTGGCGCTTGACCTTGGAATCCGACAAGCGCGATCTCCTGCAATTCATGGAGCCTTCGAACAGTCGGCGGACCACCAGGTTGAAGGCTGCCTGACGCAACCTCCGGCCCCGAACCGAAAGCACCTAGGCTCCGGGCAGGGACTGGCGGGTTTCCGGGGACGCAGCAGGAGCGTATGCTGAAACCTCGATGACCACCACCAACGATCGCGACGGATTCCCAGTTTCGTCGAGCTACGCCTACTTCAATCATGCGGCACTCTCGCCTCTGCCGAGGGTCTCGGCCGAGGCCATGCGGTCCCAGGTTTCCGAGACGATGCGGCTCGGCGTGCATGGATTCCCGCATTCGCAGGAGGCGTATGCAAGCCTGCGACGGTCAGCGGCAACCATGCTCAGCTGTGCGGCGAACGAGGTCGCGATCGGTAAGAATACGTCCGAGGGGCTCTGTGCCGTGGCGAACGGCATGGACTGGCGCACGGGTGACATCATCGTCGGTGTGAACTGCGACTTTCCGGCAAACTTCGTCCCCTGGCAGGCATTGGAGCAACGGCGAGGCATTCGGTTCCGTAGCCTGCAGATGCGCGATGGCATGCTGGAGCTTGAGGACCTCGACCAAGCCTGCAAGGGGGCCCGGCTTGCCGCTCTGAGCTTCGTGCACTTTCTGACAGGATTTCGCTGGGATCTGGAAGCAGTCGGAGAAATCTGTCGCCGCCGAGGCTGTCGATTGGTTGTGGATGCCGTGCAGGGAATGGGGGCCTTCCCGATCGACGTCAAGCGAGCCGGAGTGCACGCCCTGTCGGCTTCAGGGCACAAGTGGCTTCTGGGCCCGGAAGGGACGGCCATCTTCTACATCGACAGGGAGTTCATGAATGAGACCGATCCGGTCGAGCTCGGATGGGCAAGCCTCGAGGGATTTCAGGAGTACCGGTCCGACGGTGCCTTGCAGCCTGACGCCAGCCGCTTCGAGTGCGGCACTTTGAACTCGGTCGGGTGCACCGGACTGCGGACGTCAATTGATCTACTGAACACCATCGGGCCAGCCGCAACCTCCGCTGCAATTCACGGTCTCGTTCAACAGCTGGTCGCAGGGGCGTTGGATCGAGGCTACGAGTTGGCCGCACGCCCTACACGGAGCAACGGTTCCGGAATCGTGTCCATCAGGAAAGCCGGGGTCAAGCCGGCAGCCGTCACCGCCATGCTGCTCCAGCACGGGGTTTCGGTTTCCGAGCGACTAGGATGGATACGTGTTGCTCCGCACTTTTACAATACAAGCGAGGAGGTGGATCAGTTACTGGATCTCCTGCCGTAGCCAGTGATCCATCTGCAGGCGCAATGGAGGCCCATTGCTCTCGGCATGAGGATGGGGATGGCGAATGGGATTGCGCTTCCTAGTGCAAGCGGCAATATCAATTCCATTGGGTGCGCTCCCCCTGCATAAGTCGGCCTCGGGCCCGGCTCGTCCTGTGCGCCGTGGCTGGCTCGTCACGGCCTGGATGTCCAGATAATACGTAATACTGCGGCCTCTTCGGGAGAAAGTTGAGGGCCGTTGTGCCCGCAGGTCGTTGGCCGGCATCCAGAGTATCTGGGCAGTCACGCTGCTATTGATGTTCTATGGTAACTGCCCAAGTTCGCGGCCTGAGTCGACTACACGATTCTAGAGGCTGCATTGTGGAATGGTATCGACTTCGAATCATGCTTTAGCGACGATCTTAGCCATGTACATCGAATGCCTGACCAACCGGCTGTCTCCTCCCGCCGTCCTGCTCCGCGAGTCCTTCCGCCACCAAGACAAGGTCAAGAAATTCAACCTCGCTGACCTCTCGAGGTGGCCTTGCCCGATCGTCGAGGGCCTCACGCATCCTGGCCCCCGCTCGAAGCTCGTCCCCGCACGCTCCCTGCCCAGCGAGACCCGGGCCCACCCCTTTGGCGAAGAGCTCGGTATCGAGGAAGCGGAAGCACGGGAGCTCGATCCGGCCACGGACTGGTTGCTCCAGCGCAGGACCGCATCGGGCGGCACCTTCCCGCCCAGCACCTGGAAGGAGGCCCCCTGGTGCTTGTTGACCTGCCATCCGTCTCCTGCGAGGGTGTGACGTGCCCGCTCGCCTTCGCTTGGCTCTGCGACCGCCGTGGCTGCCCCTATTCGGGTTCGGGGGAGACCCCTTGGTCTGCCGTCGTGGGCTGTACGAGTGTTTCGAGTCGCTGCTCCAACTCGCGGGGGGTTGCTTGAGACGCCTTCGCTTGCCGTGCCGTGTCCAGATGCAGAATTAGGACCCCTTCTATTCTCGCTGTCCGCTCAGCCGTTTCTGCAACCTTGGCGGAGAGCCTACCGTAGTCCTCCCGATGCTGGGTTGCCAAACGCTGGATATCCCCGCGAATCTGCCCGATATCCTCGCGAGTCCGCTTGGCCAGAGCCTCGATATCGTCGCGAGTCCGTTTGGCCAGAGTCTGGATATCGTCGCGAGTCTGCTGGATGTCCTCGCGAGTCTGCTGGGCCAGAGCCTGAATCTCCCCACGAAGCTGTGCGAGGCCAGACCGAATGAGCACCACGACGGAGACAAGGACTGTAGCGGCTGTCAGGGTAACGCCTACCCACTGTGCATCCATACGCTGTACTCTATCACAGGTCCGCTCAAGCCATCCGAGATGACGCGGCCCGCAGGCCCGAGGGTCGCTGCGAGTCGGCGGGAAACCGCATCCGATCACTCTCGAGATGGGTCACCTTGGTGAGCCATCTCCTTGAATGTCCCATCCAACGTCAGAATCTGACAGCGCACTCGTATCGCATCGCTGCGCCATGAGGTCTGCGCGCCGGGGCATCCACGTCCCCCACGTTACCCACTGACCGCGCTGCTTGCATGCCACAGGTTGGAGCGGTCTGCGCCGCGCTCCATGCCCCCCCTTTCGCTTTTGACCAGCGCCCTCCCGAGGGGCCAGAAGGTGCCCAGCCCCGTGGAGCCCCCAGCCTGGATCGTGAGGCAGGCACCGGGCCAAGTCTGGAGCCCGCACAATGCGGGCTGCTGCCTGGCTCCAGCCGCAGCGGCATCCGAACACATGAGGCCGGTTGCACTAGGAAACGCAACAGCGGGCGGATTGGGCCTAAGGTCCTGATGGGCCTATCCTATGGGAGAAATCGCCTTGCCCTAAAAGTTCCACCACCTGCGATCCGACGAGCGCTTCCAGATCTACGCCTTGTATCAACGAAAGGTCTCGGTCACCGCCATCGCCGCTCAATTCCAGCGCCACAGGTCCACCGTATGTCGCGAACTCCGGCGCAACGCCGGCCCCTCCGGCTATCACCATGAGCAGGCCCAGCAACTCGCGCTACAGTGCCGCCACCGGCCCGCGCAAGCCCCAGCCAGCGATCTGGAACCTCATCTCTGACCTGCTCCAGCGCAACTGGAGCCCCGAGCAGGTGCCTGCCGGAACGGTGTCGGTCAGCTTCTCGTGGCTCTACCAGCGGATTCGCCAGGACCGCGCCCAAGGCGGCTCGCTGTACACCGACCTGCGGCAGCACGGTAAGGCCAGCCGGAGCAGCGCCGGTCGCCACTGCATCCCTGGCCGCACGGACATCAGCGAGCGCCCCGCGATCGTCGACTCGAAGCAGCGCAGCGGGGACTGGGGCAATGGCATCGACTCAGCATGTGAAGCCTCAATCGAGCACCCTCGAAATCTAAGGCACTCATAATCCACAGGTTGGAACTCAGCGGCCCCTTTTTTGGCGAAAGGACTCAACTTTCGTGCCTTGCTATGGCACCCTGATGGTGGGACAAGTTCGTGCTGGACCTCTTGATCGCCAAACTCCAGTTCACCACATGCTTCGGCCACCGCTTGAGGCGTCGGTAGATCGCCCCTATCCAAGAGGTGGTGCGGACGTTGGCCAAGCTCCGTCGCTCCGAACTGGGCCACCTCCTCTGCACTCCGCTCCGCTGGCAGACCCCGCAAGGCCAGCCTCGCATGCAACGGACCCTGCGCCTGCTGAAGGCCCTGGAACCTCTCGGCATCCTGCGCCCCTGGCCCCCAAGCGGGGCGGAGAGCGACCCCGCCAGCAGCCCCTGCTGTCCGCTCTGCATCCCGCCCTTGCAGAGCCCCTCCGCTGCCTGCTCCCCCTGCGGTTGTCCTGCGTCACCGATGCTCAGGAGGTGGCGCTGGGGAACAAATTCGTGGCACGCTACCACCCGGTCGGATATCGCCGCCCGGGCGGTCCCCCTCGGCGCTGTTTCCTGCGCGACCGACAGGGACGCACGCTGGGCTGTCTGCGATTCGATTGCGCAGCTCCGCGGCTGGCCTGCCGCAACCAATGGATCGGCTGGCAGGATCAGAAGTACCACAAACACTAGCACTTGGTGGTTCGCAAAGCCCGCTGGCTGCGGTGGCTCTGGGTCCCGATCCCGACTCTGGCCCGTCACGCGCTGGGGCGGGACGCCCACTGTACGCTGACAGCCTTGGCCCGACTGGGTGCGAACCTCACCGAGGCGGTCCGCCAAGCTCCAGATGGGCACGGCCGATCCGCTGTGTGGACCCGTTTCCGGCCGAAACTGCACCGGGTCGAACACCAGCTGGAAGGCCTGTTCCTGCCACAGGCACTGACCCTGCCGAAGGGATTGCCATGCCTGTTGGATGGCCCCGCGAAGAACCGCCCGTTGCACCGACCGCAACGCTCCTATCCGCGCCGGTCCCGCCTACCCGAAACCAACTGGAGGAACCGCCAGGCAACCACCGCAGCGTCCTGATAGCGCCGCCGCTCATCCCGGGATTTCCTTAAGTCCATGCGCCCTTGCCACCAAGTCAATGCCATTGGGGACTGGGGGGCTGACACGATCCTGGGCAAGGCCCATCCCCAAACCGCCGAGGCGCTCGACACCGACATCTTCTTTGCCCGTCCCTACCGCTCCTGCGAGCGGGGCCTCAACGAACATACCAACGGCCTGCTGCGCCAGTTCGTGCCCCAGACCGAGAACCTGCGCACGCTCGACCCGCAACGGCTGCAGGAAGCCATCAACCGGCCGAACCACCGCACCCCGTACGAGGTCTTCCGCGACGACCGTCTCGCGGCCGGCATCGACCCGCCAGCCGTACCCTGGTAGCAGTTCAACCACCTACTTCAAGGCCCTTCTTCCCCGCTGTTGCGGTTCGATGTGCACTGGGCACCCGTCGACCTGGAAGGGAAGTCCCGCCTGGCACCGGAACGAGTTCGCAGACTGACCGGCCATCCTGTCGAGGCAGCCGAATCTGAAACGGCCTCCAATGCATAGAGCTATGGTACGCTGGCTAGGATCGCCGGCATTAAGCTCCGGCAGTCGGATGCTTCTGGAGCTATCAGGGATCCGCAAGAGCTTCGGCGGAGTCCACGCCTTGCAGGCCGCATCCTTACAAGTTGAAGCAGGACAGGTGCATGCGCTGGTCGGGGAAAACGGGGCCGGCAAATCCACGCTCACCAAGATCGTGGCCGGCATGCAGCGCCGGGACGCGGGGCGAATGCTGTGGAGAGGCCGCAGCGTCGACTTTGCCAGCCCATCGGAAGCGCATGCCGAAGGGATCGGGATGGTCCACCAGGAATCGCTCTTGGCACCTCACCTGACGGTCGCCGAGAACGTCTTCCTGGGGCGCGAAGTCCGTCGACGGGGACTGCTGGACCACGAGGCGATGGAGCGCGAGACGACCCGCATCATCAACTCACACGGGTTCGCCCTTCGCCCGGAGTGGAGGGTGGCGCAACTGAGACCTGCCCAGAAGCAACTAGTCGAGATCACGCGGGCGCTTCACGGCACGCCCTCCCTGTTGCTGTTCGACGAGCCGACTTCTTCGCTCTCCGAGAAGGAGACAGCCCGGGTTTTCGAGACAGTCAATCTCCTGCGGAACAAGGGTATCGGCGTGATTTACATCACACACAAGCTTGTCGAACTGATGGAGATCGCCGACCACATCACGATCATGCGAGACGGCCAGACAGTCCATGACTGCCCGGCCGACGAAATTGAATTGAACGACATCGTGTGTCACATGGTGGGCCGGAGCATATCGAACATCTACTCCCGCAACACCGTCCCACCCGGGGAGGAACGCTTGGCAGTCGATATCCCCGGTGTGAACTTCCGTGTGAGGTCCGGGGAGATCGTCGGGATCGCCGGTCTGGTCGGCGCGGGCCGTACAGAACTCTGTGAGACGATCTTCGGGATCACCGCTCCGCCGGCGGGGTCGATCCGGGTTAACGGAGAGCCCCGGGACATTCGCTCGCCGGTTGATGCCGTCGCGAACGGCATAGCCCTGGTTACCGAGGACCGCCAGACGACGGGCCTCGCTGTCAGGTTGTCGATCCGCAGCAATGTGAGCATGGCTAATCTCGACGCCGTGTGCTCGGCCGGAGTCGTGCAACTTCGACGGGAGGCGCAAGTGGCGGAGGGCTTTCGCGCCCGTCTGCAAATGAGAGCCAGCCATGTGGAACAGAGTGCATGGCAACTCAGCGGCGGCAACCAGCAGAAGGTCGTGATTGCAAAATGGCTGTTCCGGAACTCCGACGTGGTGATCTTTGATGAGCCGACGCGGGGAATCGACGTCGGGGCCAAGGCGGAGGTGTTCGCATTGATGGATGAGATGGCGAAACAAGGGAAGGCCCTGATCATGGTCAGTTCGGAGATGCCGGAACTGCTGCAGGTCGCCGACCGAATCCTTGTCATGCATGAGGGGTCTGTCGCGGGCGAGTTGCCGCGTGAGACCACGCAGGAGGAGATCATGCAGTTGGCGGCCGTCGGGGCAACCCAGTAGGAGCCGGAGCATGCGAAGAGTGTGGCCGATCCTGCAGAAGTTTCTTCCCTTCATCAGCCTCGCAATCCTGGTCGTGGTCCTGACCATTGCGTCGCCCTATTTCATGACCGCAACGAACATCTCGAGTGTGATCCGCCAGACGGCGGTGATCAACACCATGGCACTCGGAATGACCCTGGTCATCGTGTCGGGTGGCATCGACCTCTCGGTGGGGTCGATCCTGGCTTTCTCCGGTGTGGTCGGGACCACGACAATGGTTAGTACGGGGTCCGTAACGCTCGGTATTGCCGCTGGCATTCTATCGGGCACACTCTGGGGCTGCACCAATGGGCTCTTGATCGCCAATCTCCACATCCCGCCTTTCATCGTGACCCTCGGCACACTGGGCATCGTGCGAGGCCTGACACTGGTCGTGTCGGGCGGATTGCCGGTCGTCGGACTGCCAAGGGAGCACAGCTTTCTTGGCGAAGGCACGATTGGGCCTCTGCCGTTTGTGCTGGTGGTCCTGGCCGCGTGGGCACTGGCCATGCATTTCGTGCTGCGTTCCACGAAGCTTGGCCGATACACCTATGCAATCGGCAGCAACGAACCCGCAGCAGTCTATGCCGGCATTCCGGTGGGTCGGTACAAGGTGGCCATCTATGCGCTTTGTGGCATGCTCGCGGGAGTGGCGGGAATGATCGAGACTTCGCGTCTGATGACAGGACAGCCAACAGCCGGGATTTCGTACGAGTTGCAGGTCATAGCGGCTGTGGTGATCGGTGGCGGCAGCCTCACTGGAGGCGAAGGGACGGTCGTGGGAACGCTGATCGGTGCCTTCATCATGGGACTGTTATCGAATGGAAGTGACCTGCTGGGTGTCAACCCCTACTGGCAGCAGGTCATCATTGGAGCGATCATAATTCTCGCGGTTGCGTTGGACGAAGCCCGCAAACGCCGTTTCACGACATAGCTTCCCCGAATCGATTCAACCGCGTGCTACCGGGCATGGCTTCCTCCCGCATCTGCAGGGACGGTATCATGGCCCGGATCTTCCGCCTGGCAACTTCTGGTGTGCGGAACAAGATTTCGCGGTGGAACGCAACTTGAGACAACAGCAAGCAGGGGGGCGGAAATGACATGCATCAAGATGCAAGCTGTGGGCTGGCGGGCGATCCCGGGAGCAGTAGGCCAATCAACATTCGTGGCGTTTGAGCTACGAACGGGAGGCCGGAGTGAATTGCATGGAAGGACGCCGGTGCCGTTTCAGCGAGGCCGTTGCCCGAACCTCCTCGTAGGTGCCTTCGTCAACGAAGAGGACAGGTATGAGGAACTCCTTGGGCAACTGGTGCCAGACCTGGTTCCGAATCCGGAGCCATTCTACAGGGACGTGCTCTCTCTAGACCCGGTCGATGCCCGTATTGGCGAGATCGTGCTGTCTGGCGAACCTTCAGAGCATCTCTTTCCGAGCCTGGTCATGTGTTCGGATGCCGATGCGGCTGGAGCCAGGCAGCGGCCCGCATCGTGCGGGCTCCAGACTTGGCCCGGTGTCTGCCTCACGATCCTTGCTGGGGGCTCTCCACGGGGCCGGGCTTGCTGGCCCCTCGGGAGGGATCTGGCCAGAAGCGAAAGGAGGGGCATCGAGCGCGGCGCACACCGCTCCAACCTGTGGCATGCAAGCAGCGCGGTCAGCGGGTAACGTGTGGGACGCGGACGCCCCGGCGCGCAGACCTCATAGCGCAGCCATGCGATACGAGTGCGCTGTCGGATTCTGAACCTGGATGGGAAATTCAAGGAGTTGGCTGACCAAGGTGGCCCATGCCGAGAGGGATCGGATGCGGTCTCCCGCCGACTTCCAGCGAGCCTTGGGCCCGAGGGCCACTCCATCTCGGATGGCTCTGGCGGAGTTGTGATAGAGTACAGCGTATGGATGCACAGTGGGTAGGCGTTACCCTTACAGTCGCTACAGTCCTTGTCTCCGTCGCGGTGTTCATTCGGTCTAGCCTCGCACGGCTTCGTGGGGAGATTCAGACTCTGGCCAAGCAGAGTCGCGACGGTCTCCAGGGTTGGGCCAGGCAGACTCGCGAGGCCATCCAGCAGACTGGCGACGATATCCATCTGGCCAAGCAGACTCGGGGGGGGCTCCAGACTCTGGCCAAGCAGAGTCGGGAGGTGCTCCAGACTCTGACCAAGCAGACTCACGAGGATCTCCAGCAGACTCGCGGCGATATCCAGACCGTGTTCAAGCAGATTCGGGAGGATTTTCAGCGTTTGGCAGCCCAGCATCGGGAGAACTACGCTACTCTCTCCGCCAAGGTCGCAGAAATGGCTGAGGGGACAGTGAGAATAGAAAAGCTCTTACTTCTGTATCTGAGCAGCGGCTCGAAAGACTCGTACAGTCAGCGAAGGCAGACCAAGTGGTACCCCCCGAGTAGGAGCAGCCGTGGGGGTCGCAGAGCCAAGCGAAGGCGAACGGGAGCTTCCCCTGCTTGCAGTCCCGCGAATCGCCGCGCTTGGCAGGCGCGAAGGTCAGACCGACGCAGGAGACGGATGGCAGGTCGCCGAGCTCCAGGGGTCGCTCTTCCAGGTGCTGGGCGGGACGGTGCCGCTCGATGCGGTCCTGCGCTGGAGCAACCAGTCCATGGCCGGGCCGAGCTCCCGTGCGTACGCTCCCTCGATGCCGAGGTCTTCCTCAGCGGGGTGGACCAGGGTCTTGCTGGGCAGGGAGCGTGCGGGGGCAAGCTCCGAACGGGGGGCCAAGAAGCGGAGGCCCTCGATAGTCGGGCAGAGCCACTTCAAGAGGTTAGCGAGGGCAAGTCTCTTGACCTTGCCGTGGTGGCGGAAGGACGCGCGGAACAGGACGGCGGGAGGAGAGTTCCGGCTGGTCACGCATTCGATGTACATGGCGAAGATCGTGGCTAGAGCAACATGATTCGAAGCCGATACCATTCCACTCCTGTGCATGGGTGCACTGTGCAGCATCTAGAATCGTGTAAGTGATTGTAAATCAATGTGTTACCAAGAATCAACGGCCAAGTTGGGCACGAACCTCGGATTGTTACTTCGCCGGTTGCACGTAACTACCCAGGTCTTCGGCCTGAGTCCGCGTTGCTAGCAGAGCTCGTGTTCTGACGGGCGCACCGTGTGGCGCGGTGCGGAGACCGGCTGCCGTCGCAGGCCGTCTACTGGCCCCTCGAGCAGGGTCTTGATCGGCTTCAGCCCCTGCTTGCGCGCCGTCGACAGCACACTGCGCAGCGTAACGACCTTCCGGACCCCTTGCAGCGAGCGGAACCCTCCCGAGATCTTCATCAGCAGCTTCATCATGTGCAAGTCCCGCTCACCCAGGTTGTTGATGAACGGCACGTTCCAATCGAACAGAAAACGCAACACGGAGGCTGGTAGCCGTTCCAGCCGCAAAGCTAGATGATGGCCGGACCGACGTTTCTTGCGGCTCCGCCGGCCGGTCGGCAACGGCGGCAGCCCGCTGTGATAGTCAAGGGCCTCCTGCACCAACTGGTCGTAGCGGCGCTCCAGCCGCTTCAACGGCCGTGGCGGCACCACCCCTCCCCGTTTGCGGGCCCGCACCGCCAGCCACTTGGCCCGCCGCAGAAAACGCTGCATCCGCCCGGCCCAGGCTTCCCCATCGATCTTCACCAAGGCCTCTAACTTACACAAAGCATGGGTGTTGCACAGCTCGTGCAGCCCATCCGGCACCTGGAAGTACGGAGCCCAGTGATCGTGCATCAGGATCCCTCCCAGCCCCGACAACACCCCTCCCCGCTTCTCGCTGACGCGGTAGTAGGACAGTAGCTGATGGCTCAGTCCATGCAGCCACTGTCCCCGTCCCCCGACCCTGAGACCGGTCTCTCGAGGTGCTTCACCCCGGGACAGGCTATGAGGTGCTCCTCGATCCGCTCGACACAAGACTCCCAGGCCTTCGCCGCCCGGCGGAGCAGGTTGTTCAGGGTGCCGGAGCACAGGCCCACGCCCGATGCTCGGTCACTTCCGGCTTGAGTTCCGGAAGATCAAAGACCTGCCGCCGCTTCGGCAGACCGTCCACGTCCGCCAGCACCAGGTCCTCTCCGCACTGGCGGCAGGCTCTCGGCCAGAACTCCTGAATCCGGTTGGGCTTGTCCGTCTGGCGCAGCGTCGTGCCCGGGCTGGCCCCCGCTACGCCGGCCCATCGCTCGACGGGGGTTTCCCGCTGTTGCTGCTGTTGAGTCCCAAGCTCCGCCGCCACTGCTGCGTCAACTGCTTTCGCTTGGCCTGCAGACGAGTGATCTCCGCCTGCAAGTGCAGCAGACGGGACTTGCTCCTGGTGCCCTGCCCCTGCATGGCCCGGCCTCGGCTCCGGAGCGTCCTGAACGCTGCGGCTGGCTCGCCACGGCCTGGACCTCCAGAAGGTACGTCAGGCTCTGGCTTATCCGCCCAAAAGTCAAGGGCCCCTCCGCCTGCTGATCGTTGTCCGGCACCCAAAGTACCTGAGCAGCCACCGTCACAGTGACGTTTCGAGGCATAAGGAGTTGGGTTGGCAACCGAATTCGACACGGTCATTCGCCAATTCTGCCGCGCAGCCGGGTCTGCGTCGATAGCTCACGACTAGGGGCGCAACCAGCCCGGTCTCTCAGTTGGTGATCCTGCCGAGGGCTTCAAGCAAGCGATCCTCAGGCCGGTGGTGTCATCGGGACCAACTAGAGCATTCGGGTTCGATTGCGGTTCGGACAACGTTTAGCCTGGGGTGGCACATCGAGGCTTGGAGCACTTTTCTGGAGAGACCTAGCCGTTTGACGATCCTTTAGTTGTCCGCGATCAGGCAATCAGGGCTGCTTCGCTCGGACACGCCCGCCAAGAGCAGGGTCGGACAAGCCGCCCGAGGGCGCTGGAGGCAGGCGAACCCCCAGGCACCCTGACCGGAGGTCAGCACCAAATACCGGATTCCTGTGCGTCATGGACGCAGTTGGACCGTTAGCCAATCGAATCCATGGAAGGGGTACTGGGGACCCGCCGCTAGCTTCTGGTGCCGAAGCGATTGCACGGCAATGTTGGGTAGGCGGGTTCGATACTGGCTATGGACATCGGCAGCTGGCGTGGATCGGTTCGTGTCGCACTGGCGCTCCCTCTTCGTTGTCCCGGACTGCTCGCTGCATCACGATTCTGCAACAGGACCCCGATAGACGGACGACGATTCCGAGTGCTTGAGATCGTTCCGGAGCCAAGTCGATAGGACCTGCACCAGCGATTGCCGGAAGATCCTATAGGGCCTTCCTGAAACCCGACTTTGGCCCGTGCCTGCGAACTGCGCTGCGTAACCCTGATCCCGGTCAACCACCGGCTACCCGTTCGGCATTCAGCCACATCCGCCCGGAACGCCTGTACACCCCACATCGTCCCGCACACCGAGACAGAGGACTTGCCCCAGGCTTGGAGCAGCCAACCGTCACCCGACAATCACGCAATCAACTGCAGCCCGACGTCGACCCGCAATTCGGGCACCGATAGCAACTGCCATTTACCGACATGATCGACCCGCACTCGACGCAAATGGGGCCGTCCACCGGCGATTCCTGGAAAGGTAACTGCTGCTGTGGATCGGGCTCCGTCACTTTGAGCCTGTTGGTGTCCCCGATCTCGCTCGCCGAGTACTCCTCCGACACAAACTTCGACCCCAACCAGCGGAAAATGTAGTCGGTGATTGACTTGGCATAACGGATCTTGCCGTTGTTCGTCCAGCCGCTGGGCTCGAACCGCACATGCTGGAATTTGTCCACGAGCGTCTTGAGTGGTACGCCGTACTGCAGCGCCAGCGAGATCGCAGTGGCGAAGTTGTCCATAAGGCCGCTGATCGTAGAACCTTCTTTCGCCATCCGAATGAAGATCTCGCCGGGCGTCTTGCCGTCCTCGTAGAGCCCCACCGTCATGTACCCTTCATGACCGCCGATCGAGAACTTGTGCGTCAGAGACTCCCGCTCGTCCGGAAGCCTGGCACGCATCGGCCGTCTCACAGGATCGGCCGCCACTTCGGCGTCCTGTCCAGCACCGGTGTTCAGGGGTTGGACCGCTTTGGAATTGTCACGGTAGATCGCCACAGCCTTTAGCCCCAACCGCCACGCATCCATGTACGCTTCGGCAATCTCGTCGACGGTGGACTGCTCAGGCATGTTGATCGTCTTGGAAATCGCACCCGAAACAAAAGGCTGCACGGCCGCCATCATCTTCAGGTGCCCGCCATAATGGATCGAGCGCTCACCGTTCTGCGCCTTGAAGCTGCAATCGAAAACCGGCAGGTGCTCTTCCTTGAGGCCCGGCGATCCCTCGATCGTCTCCGTCGAGTCGATGTGGTTCACGATGGCGTTCATCAGATCCGGCCCATAGCCGAGACGCTGCAGGGCCTCCGAGACGGTGTTGTTGACAATCTTGATCACGCCGCCACCGACAAGCTTCTTGTACTTCACAAGTGCCAGTTCAGGCTCGATCCCGGTGGTATCGCAGTCCATCATGAACCCGATCGTCCCGGTGGGAGCAATCACGGTCACCTGACCATTCCGGTACCCGACCTGTTGCCCCAGGGAATAGGCTTCGTCCCATACCGTCTCCGCAGCCTCTCTCAGGTCGGGCTGAACCCCCGTGCGGTCCAGCAACTTTGCCGCATTGCGGTGCATGTGGATCACGTCCAGGAACGGCTCCCGGTTGGGTTCAAAGCCCTTGAACGCTCCGCGCACCTCGGCGATCTCCGCACTCGTCAGATAGGCTTGGCCGCACATGACGGCCGCGATGGACCCGGCGATGGACCTGCCCCGGTCCGAATCGTACGGTACGCCCATCGACATCAGCAGCGCCCCGAGATTGGCAAATCCAAGTCCAAGCGGGCGGTAGTCATGCGAGTTGGCCGCAATCCGCGCTGTCGGGTAGGCCGCATTGTCAACCAGAATCTCCTGGGCCAAGATCAACGTTGAGGCAGCCCTCCGGAAGCCTTCCACATCGAACGAGCCGTCCGATCTCTGGAACCTCTTCAGGTTCAGAGAGGCCAGATTGCACGCGGAGTCGTTGAGGAACATATACTCCGAACAGGGGTTGGACGCTTCAATCCGCGCCGTCGCCTTGACCGGGTTCCACCGGTTGATGGTCGAGTCGAACTGCATCCCGGGGTCGCCGCACTGGTGGGTGGCTTCAGCGATCTCCCGCAGCAACTCCTTAGCCCGGTACCGCTCCTTCGGTTGCTCGGTCAGGACCGATCGCGTCCACCAGTCACTGTCCGTCCGCGCGGCACGCATGAATTCGTCGGTGACGCGGACCGAGTTATTGGCGTTCTGGAACGAGATCGACGAATAGGCGTCGCCATCGATAGCCCCGTCGTATCCGTTTCGCACAAGAATGTGCGCCTTCTTCTCCTCGCGAGCCTTGCACCAGATGAAGTCCTTCACGTCCGGGTGATCAATGTCCAGGATCACCATCTTGGCCGCACGTCGGGTCTTGCCGCCCGACTTGATGACCCCCGCGAAGGCATCAAATCCCTTCATGAACGAAACCGGGCCCGACGCCCTTCCTCCACCGGCCAGCCCAGCGTCATCCTCGCGAATCCGCGAGAGGTTGGTACCCGTTCCCGAGCCCCACTTGAACAGCATGCCCTCCGTTTTCACCAGATCGAGAATCGACTCGAGTGAATCGTCCACGGAGTTGATGAAGCAGGCCGAACACTGCGGCCGGTGCTCGTCCGGACTCATCGTGGTGATGCGGTCCTTCTGCTTGTCCCATACCCAGCCGTAACCACGCGACTCCTTGAGCACGCCGACATTGAACCAGACCGGGGAGTTGAAGCTCGCCTTCTGGTTGAGCAACAGGTAAGCGAGGTCGTCACGGAAGCTCTCGGCTGCGTCGTCGGAATCGAAGTAGCCACCCTCGGCACCCCAGTCGGTCACCGTGTCGACAACCCGCCGAACGAGGTCCGCCAGGCTCCGCTCGCGGGCGGGCCCTCCGATCGTGCCGTGGAAGTACTTGCTGGCCACGATATTGGTCGCGGTCTGCGACCAGTCCGCCGGCATTTCCACATCGGCCTGCTCAAACACCGTGTCGCCCTTGGCGTCCGTGATGATCGCCGTCCGCTTCTCCCACTCAAGGTGGTTGTAGGGTGTCTGCCCGTCAGTCAGGTCCGACGTGAAGTAGCGTTGAAATCCAATACCGCGCCGGGCCACACGGCTCGGCACTGCAGCAAGTCCTGCAAGGGCCTCACTCCGCTCATCGATCGTCTCGGTCACCGTTGCGTGATTCACTCATTCTCTCCTCATTGCTGTTGCCCCGGCAGCCGTCTCACACGAAACGATCACACCGACGCTACGGCCGAAATGGCTGCCCTTCTGTGTCATGGGGAACTGGGACACAGAACGCAGGGCCCCAAACCACCCATTCACGCGATATGTTGTGGAGCCAGCCCCAAATATAGTAACAGACTCGACGCATCGGTTCAGTTGTTGCCCCCGCCGTCCGGCGCAACATCTGGTGGGCAGGGGCGAACGATCGAGAGAATTTCGGAATTTTCTCTTGCCGGTTGCACCGGGAAGTGCAAAGGCGGTCAGAGGGATCCCACCTGCGCTGGGGCCAAGCCAACTACGGATCGGGCGCGGGACCGGACTTACCCGCGCTGGGGACTGCGCAGTGCTTGCCGTGCCCTGCTAGCAGTTCAACCACCAACTCCAAGGGACTTCTTCCCCGTTCTTGCGTTTCGATGTGCAATGGGCATCTTCAGTACGCCAAGACCGCCCAAGCATGCCTTTCAGCGACCCAACCGCCGGGCCACCTAGGCCCAGATGGATTCGGCCGCCCCTCTCGTCGTGCGCGCCTCGCCCGCCTGCACGATGGCGAACTTCGTGCAGACCGGACCGACCATCTCGTACACGACCACCGCTGACAGGACCACAGTCGATATCGAGGCGTAGTGGTCCGGGAACTGCCTGCCGATCGCCATCACGAGGCCTACGGCGAGGCCGGCCTGGGTCAGGAGCCCGAAACCCAGGAAGTTCTGCACCTGCGGCTGGAGTCCTGCCCGCCGGCTGCCCAGCCAGGCGCCGAGGAACTTGCCGCCCCCCCGTGCAAGAACGTAGACGATGCCAACACCCCCCAGCGAAGCGAGGCGCCCGACATCCAGGTCCGCGCCGGCCAGGACGAAGAAGATCGCATAGAACGGAGGATCCGTGCCGGCCAGCGTTTGAAAGAGCTTCCGGCTGCGACGGGACAGGTTGACCATCGTCGCTCCGACAGCCAGGCTCGCGATCAGGGGCGAGAGCTGCAACATCCGCGCCACACCCACGCAGAGAAGAACGGATCCGGCCAGCAGGATCAGCATCTCCCCCGTCTCGGTAACGTTGCGCGCCCATCCCGCAAGCATGATCCCGGCCAGAAATCCCAGGGCCACCGAGCCCGCGAGCTGCCAGATCAGGGGGAAACCCGCCCGGAACAGCGTCTCGGTAACGCCCGCCTGGCCCCAGGTCGCGACGAAATTCACGACCGCAGCGCAGAGCAGGTAGGCAATCAGGCAGACGATGTTGTTGACCGCGATAATCCCGAGCAGGACGTCACTGAGCGGACCGCGAGCGTTGCACTCCCGCAGGACCATGAGGGTCGATGCCGGGGCCGTCGCGATCGAGACCGCCGCCAGCAAGAGCGCGATCTGCCACGCCAGCCCGGACAGCAGCATGCCAAGCAGGACGAAGATGAAGGCAAGCAGTGACTCGACCAACGTCAGCCGAACGATCTTGGCTCCGATCCGGCGGACAAGGCTCACCTCGAAGACGGCCCCGATCGAGAAGAGGATCAGTCCGAGCGCAACCTCGCTGAGTGCTTCGAGGGCATGGACATTGTCGTGGGTCAGCCAGCCCAGCATCGACGGACCGAACGCCATGCCCGCGAGAATGTACCCGGTTACCTCGGGAATCCGCAAGACACGAACCAGATGCCCGGACAGCAGGGCCAGCAACAAGATCAGCCCCAGCGAAGCGAGTTCATTCATGGGGATGCACCAAGGTCGCCCAGGCGTGCCCGCGTCGCTCCAACACGATGTGCACCGGACCGCCTTCCGAGTGGGCGAGCGCTGCAGCCACCTCATCAAAGGAACCGGGCGCCCGTCCGTTCACGCTGAGGAGCCGGTCACCGGGCCGAGCACCGGCGCGGTCTGCAGGACTGCCGGGGATCACGGCATCAATCGGCAGGCCGTACCCGGGACCGACAAGGCCCCGGGTCGCCTCTCCGGCGTTGACGGCAGGACGAGCCAGCATTCGGACCGTCTGCTCGCGGCCGGCCCGCCGGATCCGGATGTCCCTGACCTCGCGCGAAACCGGCAACATCAGGATACGCAGGTCGGCCAGCGCCTCGACCGCAGAGCCGTCAACGGCGCTGATCTGGTCCCCCGGCATCAGGCCCGCCTGGCGGGCCCGATAGCCCCACCACGTCTCCTTCACGACCACGCCCGCAGCCCTGTCGCGTGCCTGGCCCTCCGATCCATTGAGCGGGCCCGCCAGCATTCCAAAGCGCTTCGCCACGCGATCCAGCAACGTGAGCTCGACGCGTGCGTTGACCTCGAGGGCGTTGACCTCGGCGGCGACCACGGTGCCTCCGCAATCGAGGACGACAGCGAGAAGCCCGCCATCGATGGAGAAGATCCCGGAACCAGGCCGAAGGGATTGGAGATCGAGGTTCGTCTGGACCTCGATCAGTTGCAGATCGCCACAGGGAACCTCGTTCACGCCGAACAGGTTGCCGGGGGCGTACCGCAAGCTCCCTGACTCGGAGCGCCAGACAGCCAGAAGCCAGGCTCCCCGCTGGTATAGGCGGACCGGCCTGCGACCCGCGACGGCAGCCTCCAGGGGCGCAATCAGCAGGACATACGGGAAGTGGGGCGCAGACCGCCTGGTAGGCAGGTCCACCGCCTCGCTCCCGAGGGCCGTTCTGTCGTGTTGAGGGAAGGGCCCGATCCGGGACGACGTCACTATCTCTCCGGCTTGCCACACGACGCCGGTCTGTCCGGTTACGCTCAGTAAGACGACACTCTCCTCGACGAGCGAGGCTACGTAGGCGAAGTAGTCCGAGACGTGCTCGACATCCCGCCGCTGCGCACTGCGCTCGAACTGGAGTATGTCTGGTGCCACGGCGGAGGGGGGAGTCTCGGGCTCTCCCAGCACGGGCCGCAGGAGACTGCCGACGAGAAGGATCAGGGCACAGGCCGCTGCGAGAACGGCCAAGTACTTGGGATCGGCTGATTGACGTGGCATGCACGAACTGGCCGTCTATCAGATCACGGCCGGATCTCCGCTGAGTCGGTAGTCTCCGATCAGAACCGTCAACGCGACCATAGCAACCACCAGACAGCCCACAATGGCGATCAGCAGAACCGGGGCTCCCGCATGGACCGACAGGATTCCTACCGGCCAGCCAAGAACAAGGCCCACCACGGGATAGGCCCGAACGGACCGGACCACACCTGCGGACACGCCGAGCGCACCCGATGGATCCGCCAGACGAAGCGTCGCCAGGACGAGCACACCCGTTCCGGCACCGATCAGCAGAGTCCCCAATGCAACCCCGATCAGCCCGCCCGCGAAGTGGAGTGACCCACCTCCGGCGGTCACCAGCGCAGCGGGGACAACAAGAGAAACAACGGAGTCCCGAATGGGCGGCAGGTGCCGTCCCGCCGTGAGACCGACGGCAAGCGCGAGCCAGAGACCGGCCAGCACCGTCAGGCCCTGGCCAAGCGACAAGCCGTACATGCGTGACGCATACACGAGAAGCCATACCGCCGCTATCCCGAAGGCCGATGCCTGCAGCAGCAGGCTGGTCGCCATCAGGACCCGACGTGGGACCGCGCCCGGATTGGGCCGGGTCGATTCGGCACTGTGACCGGACATTCCCCGCCAGACCTCTCGTCCGCGGATGCCAACCCATCCCGACAGGAAGGCGACAGCCACGGCCAGGGGCAGCAGGAGTTGGGCGGAGACGGCGGTCACGGCCGTTGCCGCGGAAAGGCTCGCCATGACCCCGCCGAGACCGAGACCGGCCCCGCACAGTCCCAACACCGCCGGTCCGTTCCGGCACAAGAGTACGGGCAGGGCCAGGTCAACGGCCAGCCCCCAACTCGCACCGACACCCAGTCCGACCGCGAGCAACGGCACCAGCCCAAGCCCCCGCGGGGACAGGACGGCCGCTACTCCCAGGCTCACGCCGGACACGGCCCCGCAGACACCGAGATAGACGCTTGACACGGAGGAGGATGGGTGAGTCCGAAATCGCACGAAGCCGGGGAGCAGTCCGATCAGGGTACCCGCGGCAGCGGCACCCAGACCCTCGCTGGTGGTTCGCATGGAAGAGGAAAAATGGAGATGCAGGGAACCGAGCATGCCCCAAGCAAGTCCCGCCGTCAGGGCGGACAGCGCGATCAGCGGAACTCGGCCAGGCCAAAGACTCCGGGCGGGGTCCACCGCCTGAACCATGGAGGCATTGTATCAGCGAGTTCTCCCTCAAGGGCGAACCGTGTCACGCCAACCGAGACCGCAGCCGCTTCGACAGACCCTGCACCGCATCCCAGAGCAGCAGCGCCTCGCTTGAGCACCCGATCAGCTTCATCCCCCGGCTGATCCAAAAGTCCGCCAATTCGCCGTCACGCACCTGGATGGCCGGCCAACGGCGGTGCCGACCGCACGCCTCAACAACACGGGAAATCGCATCAACAAGTCGCGGATGGTGCCAGTCGCCTCCCACGCCGAGTGCAATCGACAGGTCCGCCGGACCAACCAGCAGAGCATCCAGACCGTCGACCGCCGCCAGTTCGTCCACTCGCTCCAAGCTCGGGACGGTCTCGACCTGCGCGATGAGCAGTGTCTCTCGGTTGCAGTGAGCCGTGATCTCATCGAACGTGGCTTGGCGGTACCCGATGTGGGAGGGGCCCAGTCCAAAACCCCGTTGACCGTCGGGCGGAAACTGCGCCCACTGCACAGCACGGGCGAGTTGCTCGGGGTCCTCGGATCGAGGCAGGATGATGCCCTCCGCCCCCGAGTCCAGGGCCCGCGTCACCAGGTCGTACTGGAAATCGCAGACGCGCACCACAACCGTCACTTCCGTCTCGCGGTAGGCCTGGATGAGACCGTGCAGCGTGTCGCTGGAGAACGGACTGTGCTCGGAGTCGAGGAACACCCAATCCAGGCCGGCGGCCCCGTACATTCTGGCAACCTCCATGACCGGCAGCTGGGCGTGGGCGATGCCAACCGCCACACCTCCCTCCGCCAGGATCGCCTTGGTCCTGTTGACGCGCATCGACCTAGGATTATGGCAGAGGGTGGGCCGGCGGACCCGCCTCGCGAGTGTGCGGTGTCGCCGCGCTGGAGGGCGGGGCCGTCTCCAGGCTGGTCCAGCCGCCGTCGTCCTCGGGAAACCAACTGGTCCATGCCGCAACACGGTGGTCTGCCACGGCTGCCGGTGCAGCCCGCCGGAAACCCGGCCTCCGGCTAGAGCCTCACAACAAGCGCGGTATAGAGAAAGGTCTGCGATCCTCCGTCCGGGATATTGCGTCGGACGAACTCGCCGGCGAAGAACCGAAACACCCCCACCGTCAGCTGGACCCGGTCGAATGGCCGATAGCGGACCACGGCATCGATCTCCGTACCGACCGAGCGAGGGCCGGATCCGCTGGCAGGCGCTGCCACGTGCAGCAGTCCGTTCGCCCCGTAGAGGCCGTCCCGCGACATGGCGAGATGATGGGCCATGTACTCCACTTCGAACTCGAGACCGCGACTCGGATGCAGACGCACTCCACCGTTCAGGTACTGGAGGTTTCTGTGCGAGACGACATCCTGCTCGCCATAGTGCCTGTGCCTCGAGATCCAGAAGGGGTCGAACGTGCCGCTCCGCCGATCAAGCGGATCCCGGTCCCCGCTACCGTAGCTCCACTCGAAACCGATCCTGGGCCGCCCCGGAAACTGGATGATCGTCTTGCCGAGTCCAGCCGTACCGGACCAAGCCCGTTTCGCAAGCCCATCGAAATCCCCGGACTGCGCCATCAGGAGCAACTCATAGTCCCAAGTCTCGTCGAGAATGCCCGTGAACCGTGATCCGAAGGTCCGGAGGTCTCCCCCCACGTTCCTGGCGCGACTCACCGGGCGCCGGGTCGCCAGAAAGAACGGCTCAATGACCAGGTCTGCAGCCAACGAACGGACGGAGCCGACCGCACCGGCCACGGCTGTCGGGAGGTCGGGAACGTCCCAACCATCGCGGACATCGACATGCGCAGCAACGATCACGTCCACGCTGTCTTTCCCGCCGCGCAGCGTCAGCTTGGCCCCGTCCCAGACTGGCGTGGTGTTGCTCCAGTTCCGCCCCCCGATCAGACGTCCCTGAAAGTAGTCGAGTTCCTGCCTTCCGACAGCCAGGGTCGCGGCCCCCGATTCCCGGCCCACGGCGACATACGCCTGCCGGAAATCGACCGGGTTCCGAAAGCGCAGCCGATTGCGCACCGGAGCCAGGCCGGCCACCCGCGAGTCTTGCACCTGCAAGAACGCCTGTACGTGTCTGGTGGGCCTGAGTCGTAGGTTGAGCCTCAGCCTGGACAGCGCAAAGTCGTCCACCTCCAGGGCGTCCGTACCGTTCCCGCGACGCATCTCGCCGCGAATCCTCAACTCCCCTCCGACTTCAAACCTGGGCCGGGCAGAGGGGCTGCCGGTGCCCGGATCCTGGCCGTGGGCCCCAACCGCTACCGCCAGGCAGGCAACCACCACCGTTCCGCTGGTCGCTCGCCGGGTGACCCTGCCGGGAGCACCGGGCCCCGGTGCTCCCGGATCTGGCGAGCAGGAACGGCCGCAGCGGCGGGCCGGTTCCCGCTCACAATCCGATGCGGATACCTGCCAACTCGACCTGCCAGGACAAGGCGCACCGGTGTCCCAGCCCAGACCGCCGGCTTTCGCGACCCACAATCGTGAACTCACCGGTCACCGACACTCAGTACCGCCAGAAACGCTTCCTGCGGGATATCGACCCTCCCCACACGCTTCATCCGCCGCTTGCCCTCTCGCTGCCTGTCGAGCAGCTTGCGCTTGCGGGTGATGTCGCCGCCATAGCACTTGGCCGTCACGTTCTTGCGCAACGCCGCGATGTTGTCGCGGGCCACGATCTTGTTGCCGATGGCCGCCTGCAGGGCCACCTCGAATTGCTGCCGGGGAATCAATTTCCGGAAGCGCTGGATCAACGCCTTCCCCCGCTCGTAGGCCTGGTCCCGGTGCACGATGATCGACAGCGCATCGATCGGGTCTCCGGCGACCAGAATGTCCAACCTTACCATCGGGGATGACCAGTAGCCCGAAAAGTGGTAGTCGACAGACGCATATCCCTTGGACACGGTCTTGAGCCTGTCGTAGAAGTCCAGCACAATCTCAGTCAGCGGCACCTGGTAGGTGAGGACGGCGCGATTGGCGCCGGCATACTCGAAGGACTTCTGAACGCCCCGCTTGTCGTCGAACAGCTTGAGCACACCACCCAGGTACTCGTCACGGGTGATGACCGTGACATCGAAGACCGGCTCCTCGATGTGGTCGATTGACGGCTGCGACGGCCATCGGCTGGCATTGTCCACCTCGGTTACGGTGCCGTCGGTCCGGTGGACGCGATAGCGCACACCGGGTGCCGTGGTGATCAGGCGCAGTCCGAATTCGCGTTCCAATCGCTCCTGCACGATCTCCAGGTGGAGCAGGCCGAGGAATCCGCAACGGAACCCGAAGCCCAGTGCGACCGAACTCTCGGGCTCGAAGTGAAAGGAACGATCATTGAGTTGCAGCTTCGCCAGGGCGTCGCGCAAGGCCTCGTGCTGGTGGGCCTCGACCGGGTAGAGGCCGGCAAACACCATCGGCTTGGACTCCTCAAAGCCCGGCAGCGGAGCCTCTGGAGGGGTGCTGGCATCGCAGACCGTGTCGCCAACCCGTGTTTCGGTGACATTCTTGATGTTGGCTATCACCCAGCCGACCTCCCCCGCATTCAGGACATCGCAAGAAACGGTCTTCGGCGTGCGATAGCCCAGGTCCTCGACCTCGTACGTCCGCCCTGTCGCCCAGAACCGGACCTTCTGCCCCTTGGCCATGGCACCGTCCACGACCCGCACCAACACCACAACACCCCGGTACGGGTCATACCAGGAATCGAACAGCAAGGCCCGCAGCGGAGCCCCGCCCGTGGCGCGAGGCGGCGGAATCCGCTCGACAATCGCCTGCAGGACGGACTCGATCCCGAGCCCGGTCTTCGCGCTCACCCGCACGGCATCCCCCGCGTCCAGGCCGACCGTCGCCTCGATCTCCTCCTGAACCCGGTCGGGATCGGCCGCTGGCAAGTCGATCTTGTTCAGCACCGGAACGATCTCCAAATCGTGTTCGAGGGCAAGGTAGGTGTTGGCCATGGTCTGCGCTTCGACGCCCTGCGCGGCGTCGACAACGAGCAGCGCACCCTCGCAGGCCGCCAGGCTCCGGGAAACCTCATAGGAGAAGTCCACATGCCCCGGCGTGTCGATCAGGTTCAGCTGGTACGTCTTGCCGTCGGGTGCGGCGTACTGGATCCGCACGGCCTGCGCCTTGATCGTGATACCGCGCTCCCGCTCCAGATCCATCGAATCGAGGATCTGGTTCTGCATCTCCCGGCTCGTCAGCGTGCCCGAGATCTCAAGCAGGCGGTCCGCCAGGGTCGACTTGCCGTGGTCGATGTGGGCGATGATCGAGAAGTTTCGGATCAGGGAAGGGTCCATGCTGCACACGAAGGCTGGGCCGGAGACACGGAGGTAGCCCTGTGGCGCGCCCCTGTTCCGATTGTAGCGACCGCCAGGAAGTGCCGGGCGGTATCGGCGTCAGGCGGCCACGCTGGTGAGCAAGTGGTGAATCTCGTCGAAGACGGCGGGCCCGCGATAGGCGAATCCCGTCCATTCCAGAGTTCCGTCCGGCCGGAAGCTTGCCCCTTGGGTCTCCTGGACGAAACGCAGGATCCGGTCCGGGTCGACCTTCGAATCGTGTCGGAACTTCACGATGAGTCCGCTAGCCCGGCGCTCGATCAGCGGAATGCGCAGGGCCTCCGTGCGGTGCTTGAGAATCGAGAGGTCGAGGAGGTTGTTGACGGCCTCCGGTACGGGACCGTAGCGGTCTTGCAACTCCGTCGCCGCCGCCTCACGCCTGGCGGCATCCTGCACGCTGCCGAGACGGTGGTAGAGCTGCAACCTTTGGGCCTCCTCCGGGACGTACTGCGTCGGGATGTGGAAGTCCATCTGCAGTTTCATCGAGGTCTGGACAGACTCTTCGACATCCTCGCCCCGCAGCTTCTGGACGGCCTCCTCCAGCAACTGGGTGAACGTTTCGAAGCCCACTGCGGCAATCTGGCCGCTCTGCTCGGCTCCGAGGAGATTCCCGGCACCCCGCAGTTCCAGATCGAGCGCAGCCATCTTGAAGCCAGCCCCGAGCTCGCTGAACTCCCGGAGCGCGGCCAGCCTCTTGCGGGCGATGTCGGTCAGTTCCCTGTCGCCTGGTATGAGCAGGTAGGCATAGGCCCTGCGGTCCGACCGTCCGACCCGGCCTCTCAACTGGTACAGCTCGGCGAGACCGTGCCGGTCTGCGTGATCAACGATGATCGTGTTGGCGCGGGGGATGTCGAGGCCGTTCTCGATGATGGTGGTCGCCACCAGTACGTCGAAGTCGTGGCGCATGAAACCGAGCATGATCCCCTCCAGATCGCGCTCGTTCATCTGCCCATGCGCCACGCGGAAACGGACCTCCGGCATGGTGGCGGCCAGGCGTCCGGCGGCGTCGGCAATCGACTGGACCCGGTTGTGCAGGAAATACACCTGGCCCTTGCGCGCCACCTCGCGACGGATTGCCGTCTCGACAATGCGGTCGTCGTATTCGGCGACGACCGTCTGGATTGCCAGGCGGTCCTGGGGAGGGGTCTTGATCACCGAGAGGTCCCGCAGCCCCATCAGGGACATGTAGAGCGTCCGCGGAATCGGCGTGGCCGTCAGCGACAGTACGTCCACCGTCTTGCGGACTTCCTTGAGGCGTTCCTTGTGGCGGACGCCGAAGCGTTGCTCCTCGTCCACGATCAGCAGCCCGAGGTCGCTGAACCGGACATCCGCCGAGAGGAGGCGGTGGGTGCCGATCACGATGTCGATGAGACCCGCACCCAGCCGGCGCAGCACCTCCTTCTGCTCCTTCGGCGTTCGGAAGCGAGAGAGCATCTCGATCTCCACCCCCTCGAAGGCCTCGAAGCGGCGCCGGAACGTCTCGAGGTGCTGGTAGGCGAGGACGGTGGTGGGAACCAGCACGGCCACCTGCTTGTCGTCTCCCAGAACCTTGAAGGCCGCGCGCATGGCCACCTCGGTCTTTCCGAATCCGACATCCCCGCATACCAGGCGGTCCATGATGTTGGGGGATTCCAGATCCCGCTTGATCTCGCTGATCGCTGCCTTCTGGTCGGTGGTCGGCGAATGGGCGAACGCACCCTCGAACTCACGCTGCCAATTGCCGTCGGCGGAGTACCGGAAGCCACGCCCGAGTCTGCGCCGGGCATGGATCTTCAGCAGATCCTCGGCCATGTCCAGGAGCCGGGTCTTGACTCGTTGCTTCGTCTTCTCCCAGGTGTGACCGCCAAGGCGGTCCAGTTGGGGGGCCGGACCGCCCGCCCCATGGTACGGGTGCACGAGATCCAGCCGCGTGAGCGGGACATAGAGCTTGGACCCCTCGGCGTACTCCAGGAGCATGAAGTCGTCGCTGCGCTCCCCCGTCGTGACACAGCGGGTCCCGAGGAATCGCCCGACTCCGTGCTGAGCGTGCACGACATGGTCCCCTTCCCGCAACTCGTCCAGACCGGTCAGGAACGCCGAGGCCGCCGAATCGCGGACGGCGCGCTGGGGGGGGGCCGGCTCGCGGGCAAGAATGTCGTGTGTGCCGTAGACCGCGATGCGGGAGTCCGGCAGCATGCAGCCCCGCATGATCGCGCTCTGGACGACGACGGCCGAGGCCGCCGGACCTGCCACGGCGGCCTTTTCCCGCAGGTGGCGGCTGAGGCCCGGCATACGGTCTCCAAGCACCAGCTGATAGGGCACTCCCCACTCGCCAAACATGTCGGCCAGCCTTTGGACCTCTCCGGCGGTCGCGGCGGCAACCAGCACTCGGGTCCCAGCGGCGACGCGAGCCGCGATCTCCCGCGCGCAATGGTCGATATTGCCCTGGAAGTGTGCGGCGGACTGGGACGGAATATGCCAACTGGCGGCAGCGGGACCGGGATGCTGAGACTGCAGGCCGAGTTCGTCGAAGACCACTTGCTTGCGGGCTCGGGAAAGGTCAGCCAGGCGGTCAAGATCGATCAGAAACTCTCCGACGCTGCCCCCACTGGCTGCCGCTGCCGACTCGAGCCTCTCCCGGAGGTCGGCTGCTTCCCTGGCAATCGCCTGCGGCTCATGCCAGAGCACGATGGCATCGGGAACGAGATCGAGCAGTGTGCAGGAACGCCATTCGGGGTCGACGGCGGAGAACTCCCAGCCGGCCGGCAGGAGCCCGTTGCCGGAACCTCCAGCGGGAAACTCCTGCATCGGCAGGACGGCTACGGAGGGAAGTCGACGGACCGACTGTTGCGTGGCCGGATCGAACGCCCGGATCGATTCAATCTCGTCCCCGAAAAGCTCGACACGAACCGGATGTTCGGACTCCGGGGCGAACAGGTCCACGATGCCGCCCCGCACCGCGAACTGCCCGACCATCTCGACCGGATCCCGCCGGCCGTACCCGACGGACTCCAGACTCGCCTCCAGCGATTCGAGGAGGACCTCGTCACCCACCTTGAACTGGTAGGCGAGATTCCGGTAGAGACCGGGCGGCCCCACGCGCTGGAGTGCGCCGGCGACCGGCACAGTGATGACAGAGACCCGGCCCTCCGCCATCCGCCACAGCACACCGCCCCGGCTCCCTGCGATATCCGGATGGGGCGACATGCCATCGAACGGGGTCACATCGTGGGCCGGAAGCAGGCAGGGGGCGGCGTCGGCGGCGGTTCCGCCGGCAAGACCATCCCAGGCCAGGATGGCCCGGTGCATCGATTCGGAGTCGGCCTGGGTCGCGGCAAGAACAAGGAGCGGTCGCCCGGTCCTGCGCTGCAGGAGGACCGCGTAAGCGGCTGCTGCAGCAGGGGCCAGGCCCGTGAGCATCTGCAGCGCCCCTTCCCGGGCCCGCAATGAGGCGAGCAGCCCGAGGAAGGATTCGTGCCGGCCGAGTTCCCCGATCTGGGCCGCCAGTTCCTGGGAAGTCAAGATGCTCGGAGCCCCAGGATGTTCGCGACCAGGTCAGTGGTCGAGTAACCCGCCTCGATCGGTATCGCCAACACCTCGCCTCCCGCCGCTTCGACGATCTCCCGTCCCGCTATCCAGTGCGCCCAGTCCGCACCCTTGACGAGCACGTCCGGTCGGAGGACCTCCAGCAGGGCATGCGGCGTCTCTTCCGCGAATATCGTAACGGCGTCCACACAGGCCAGAGAGGCCAGCGTGGCGGCTCGCTCGCCTTCCGGAAGGACCGGCCGCGAAGGACCCTTCAGATCCCGAACGCTGGCATCGGAGTTCACCCCCACCACAAGGCGCGGACCGTACGACCGGGCAGTCTCGAGCAATCGGACATGACCCGGATGCAACAGATCGAAGCACCCGTTGGTAAACACTACCCGCTCGCCGGAGCGCGCCCACTCCCGGCGGCGCGCTACCAGTTCGTGGCGCTCGAGGACCCTGCCCATTGGACCGTCGCCCCGCCCCCGCAACAAATCTAGTACCCGACGGCGTACTGGTGCTCAACCGCTTCCGCGGAAGGCATCAAGAAAGGGAACTCCTTGATCTTGTTGTACGTCGGGCCGCTGGGCGCAGGCGTGCTGCCGTACAGGGCAAACGCCTCCGGCTCAAGGTGGCCAAACTCGCGGCTGGGAAGTTCCTCGATGGCCTCATTCAGCTCCGTGAGATCGACGCGGCCCGGCAGCCGTCCCAGGGCAAGATGGGGCATGTAGGGTCGCACCTCCGGTGGAATTCCCAGTGGCGACAGTTGGGCGTCCACGCTGCTGGCAAGCTGCCGCAAGGGCAGCGTATTCTCGGCGGTGACCCAGAATACCCGCGGACTGGACCCGTGCGGGAAGAACTCGAGGCCAGCCAGGGCGACCTTCAGCCTGTGCGGGATCCGGACGTGAGCGAGAGCGTCGATCACCAGATCCAGCCGGTTCTCGTCCCACTCGCCGATGTACTTGAGGGTGACATGCATGTTCCTCGGATGCACCCACCGGACGGGGGCCATGGGCGCCAAACGGCGGACTAGTTCGGTCAAGCTGGCGATGACCGTCGGGTCTGGTTCAAGTGCTACGAACAATCGCATGGTGCTAGAAGGCGGCCGCGCAATCACGGTCGCGAAAACTACTGTTTGTGAACGGATACCTGATTGGTGGGAGGCTCCAGAATGATCGTCTGGGTCTGCTCTGGCTCGGTGAGCGCTACGCGCTCCCCGTGGGTGCGATACCCCTCGCTGATGACCTGGATCAGCACATGGCCCCGTGGCAATGGAGGAACGGGGGTGCTGCCTTCGTGACTCGTCTTCAGTTCGAGAGCGGAACCCTTTTTCGGCTTCATCCGCTTCCCCTTGAGCGGCCGCACGATGACGCTCGCCCTGGCCACCGGTCGACCTTGCCGATCCCTCACGAGGATTCGCAGGGTCGTCCACTGCTTGGCCGCATGCAGGATGACGGCACAGGGCAGACCGCAAGTCATCGCCCCGAGCACCGCCCTGCGCCCTGTGCGCATTCGAGTATCGCTGTTGTCGTGTCCAGCCACGGTCAGAAAATGTAGCTCACGGCACCCGAGTAGCTCCGGATGGCCTGCAGTAGCGTGAGCATCCGGCCATCCGCCACTTGCAAGGGGACGTAACCGGCCTTGAGAAGATTGCGGATTTCCGCGCTGGCCTCGAATCTCCCCGGCCAGCCGCCGCCGATGGGCAGGGGCTGCCGGAAGGCGACGTTCAGACCGGGTTCGGAACGCGACGCGAAATCGTTGAACGGGTCGGCCTGCACAACCGACGCCCGGCTTAACCACTGGTACGAAGCGTTCAGGCCCGTGCCTGACCACGGCAACTCCGCCGTGACGGACGCTACCAGCATGTGCGCACGACGGGACTCGAGTCGGGCGCGCAACTCGTCGGCCCGAACGCTGTGCAACTCGTGGCCCGAGGCCGACAGCACATCCCCATAGCCATAGCCCAGGGCAGCCTGTAGCTGCTCGAGAATCTTGCGGGCGTAAGAGACCCGCACACCGGCCGCCCCGAAATCGCCCCCGTTGAGTGTCGACGTGGAGGCATACAGGTCGGGCACGGAGTCACGGAGCCCGTACAGGCTGTCGGGGTCGGCGGCCACGACCGCGGCGTCCCGGATCGCATCCCGGTAGACGGCCGCCTCGATGAGATTGTTCCCGAACTGCTCGCGAAAGGCCACTTCCATGTGTTCGGACCGTTGCACGGTGGGCCTCCCGGCAGACAGGGTTACGCGGGGGAACATTCCCAGCTGGCGGACGTTGCTGACCAGGGCCGAGTCCGGACCATCGGCCACCCCGGCGGACGGGGGCAGGCCGGAGGCGTATCTCACGGCGAGGTCCCGTCCCGAGGCGAACTCGTAGACAACCTGCGCTCGCGGGCTCATGACATTCAGGCGATCCGCAAACTTGACGGTCTCGAAGAGGAGTCCGTACTCGACGCGGAGCGCGTCCGTGACTTGGATCGAGTCGCCGAACTCGATCGAGAACGTCTCCAGCCGGGGCACACCCGGACCGCCCTGCTGGGCTCCGCTGCCCATCAACCCGGTTGTGGCTACGGACGACACCTGCATCTGGCGTACGGTCAGGGCGACCTCCGGTCTCGCGAGGCCCACGTCTCGCGCATAGGTCGTCCGCAGGGCCCGGGGGCCCCCCGACAGGTCGGTGCGCCCCATCCCCGGACTACCGCTCACTGTCACATCGTGGCTCCCGAACAGCGAAGTCGCCACGGCGAACGCCGTCCCGAGATCCTGGTGCGACCGCAAGCCGCTGGTGCGGTTTCCCCGTCCAGCGGTGAACCCGGCATAGGCCCGCGTACCCTCGAAGTGGCCCCCCAGATTGCGAAGAAACTCCTCGCGTTCGTCTCTCTCGCCCGCACCGAAGTGCAGGACGTTGCGGCGGGAGTGCCTGGCACGCACGTACCAGCGCCAATCGTTCGACATGTCCCGGACGGTACTTCCATACGCCAGTTGCAGGCTCGCCATGATGCCCCGCAGCCTGACGTCCAGAACGGTCCGTTCACCGGGCTGCACCCGGATGCCTGTCCGGCGGGCCGTCGAGAAGTTCGCCTGGCGGACCACGACGGCATACTCGCCGGGGAACAGGTCGGTGAACTGGAACCATCCGCGGTAGTCGCTGCGGACGCTCACCGCGACACGCCCGCCGGGAGCGACCAGTTCGACCTCAGCGCCCATCTGCGGCGTTCTGGCATCGTCGCGGACCAGACCCGCGACACTTCCACCCACCTGCGAGGATACCGGAGCGACCATCGCCAGCGACAAAAGGACCGCGCGGCCGAACGCAGCCGAACTTGCCCGTGGCCGACACTCCATTACTGCCACCGAATCCACAGCCTCAGAGAATCTTGAACGTGGTCGTCGGGGTCAGCGTCTGGTTCTTGACGTGATCCTCGACCAGCAGGTTCAGACGGTACTCGCCGGGTTGCAGGCTTTGCAACGGCAGAAGTTTCTCGATAACGACCTGCCTTGCCGAAGCGCCCCGAATGTCGTTGACATCCTCGGTGAAGTTCAGCAGCAGATCGTCGGGACTGTCGAGACGGGCGATCTGGTACGTAACGTTACCCTGTGGCCGGCTGGTCTCCTCGCTCTGGCCGAGGTTGTAGATCTGCATGTAGATGCCCATCTTCTCCTCCCGCTTGAAGGAGTCGTCGATTCGCGGGCGGACCTTCGAGCTGCCGATCACGAACTGGCCGGTGCCGAGCGAGCGAATGGGAACCCGCTCGATCTTGTCGGCAATGATCAGCGAACTCGTTGACAGGGCCTCGTCATCGTATTCCGGCACTCGCAACGCCGTGCGGTAGGTTCCCATCGTCTCACCGACGAGATCCTTGACGACGAGCTCCAGCCGGTACATCCCGGGAGCAAGCGGCAGGGACTTGTTGTAGACCGAGGCCCGGCCCACCTCCTGGTGCATCCGCTCCGCGGTCGTCTGGATGCTCACCGTGTCCTCGAAGGTCGACTGCACACGACGCGTCATTGTCGTGATGCGCCCGAAGATGTTGGCGACGGCCTTGTGCAACCCGTTCTCCTCCTTGAACATCAGGTTCTCGTTGCGAAGCAGGACCGTGATGCCGGACAGCACGGAACTGTTCGTGACGCGCACAAAGTGAATGTCGACGTCGTACGCCAGCGTGTCGTAGTCGATCGTGGAATTGACGATCGCCTCAAGGTCCTTGAACTTGACCGCCGGCGGCTTGAATATGTTGGCGAAGAGCTGGAGGCGTTCGAACTGGTTGTAACGGATCGACTGGGCTCCGCCGATCGGCGTACCCATGCGGGTTCCGTCCGTCCGCCTGAAGCGGTCCGCCTTGGTGGTCAGGCCCATCTGCTCGGACAGCGTCAGGCCCGCTCCCGGGACATGCAGCAGGGCATCCTTCTCCGACGGATCCATTGTCAACCTGTACTCGCCTGTCATCGTCGGGTCAACAAACTCGAGCAGAATGTCGCTGCCGATCCCCTCGATCCAGCGGTAGCGCCAGATCTCGAACGGATAGGTCGAGGTGAACCCCCCACCCTCGTCATAGGGCCGCTGGTACTGGCCGCCAGAAGGATGGGACTCGATCTCGTCCGGAGCACCATGGGCAATGTAGATGCGGCCCCGATCCGTCTTCCAGCCGGGAATCCCGGATGCATACCGGTCGTTGGCGTACGCGATTCGACGGTAATGCTCTTCCTTGTACTCGTTTTCCATCGAGTCGGGCGTGGGATCCCGTCGAAGCCAGAACGATTCGATGAAGTTCTCGCGCTCCTCGTCGGTGGCCATCTGGACGAACGCCTTACGCTCCTCCGGCGTAATGATGTAGCGCACATCCTCATCCAGCCAGCGCTTGAACGGTCCCCGCAGTTCCTTCCGCAGCCGCTCGAGACGGCGTCGCTCCTCTTTCCGGGAAAGCTGCGCAGGCTCCTCGCCGTTCTGCGCGCTCATCGGCTGCGGCAAGCTCGCAACCGCGAGCGCCAGGATCGCAAACACGAATTGACTACGCATGGACCGTCCTGACCGGCATCGACATCGCTGGAGACCAAGCCTTGCGCGAGGCGCATGGAATCGGCGATAGGCTTTCAGTCCCGATTTTAGAGGGTTGGAAGGGGCCGGTCAAGGCCAGCGAGAGAAAATCCCGCGCCTGATGGCCCGAATGGCGCGGATCAGGTGCGGCGGGAGCGATATCCGAGAACGAGGAGTGTCAGGTCGTCGGCCTGCGGCGTGCCTGCGGCATACCCCCGGATGCCGGACAGCAACTCATCGAACAACTCTGCGGTTGGGAGGGAGGCGGCCGACGAGGCAGCCTCGGCCAGTCGAGTCTCGCCGTAGAGTTCGCCGGAGGGGTTGCGTCGCTCGGAGACGCCATCGCTGTAGATGACGAGCCTGTCACCGCAGCCGAGCCGGCAGGTGTCCTCGGCGAACTCGGCGTCGTCGAAGAGGCCGACTGGCCGACTGGTTGGCACGAGTCGCTCGACCGCTCCCGACTCGCGGACCAGCAGGGCCGCGCAGTGGCCGGCGTTGCTCCACCGGAGCGTTCCGTCCTCGGAGATCACGAGTGCGAAGAGGGTGACGAACCGCGATTCCTCGAAGCGCCCGCAGAGATAGTGGTTGAGTCGACGCAAGGTCCCCGACAGCGAGAGTTCGGGGCCCGACCCGAGGAAGAAGGCACCCTGGAGCAGGGAGGCCAGTATGGAGGCAGCCACATCCTTGCCCGACACGTCCGCGACGACAGCAACCCACCTGTCCGGCGCCACCTGCATCAGATCGAAGTAATCGCCTCCCACCTGGGAACTTGGCTCGCAATGGCCCTTCGCGACCAGCCAGCCTTCGCTGGGGAGGGTGCGCGGAAGGAGAGCCCGCTGGATCCGGCGGGCCATCCGGAGCTCGTGCTCGATGCCGCGTTTCTTCCGTTCTTCCTCGATCAGTCGCGCATTCTCGAGTACCGTGGAAATCTCGATGGCCAGGGCCTGCAGCATGACCTGACTGCTCTCCGCCATGCCCACATCCGGCATCGAACGTTCCATGTACAGCACTCCGAGCGTGTCCTTCTTGGCGGAAATGACACTGGTCTCGTTCTCCTGCGGGACTCGCATCCGGAGAATCGGGACGCAGACGGCGGTGCGCTGGTCGAGGTTTCCGGCCACCCCGTCCGAACCGCCACCGCCCGCGAGCGGCTCCGGTATCGACATCGAGAAAAGTTCCCTGCGCCGGTCCAGGGCATCGGCGATCAGCGAGGTGGGAACCTTGAGGTCGTCGGCAGACCGTTCCCTGCCGCCAGCATCGCTGGCGACCTTGACCTCCAGCTCGCCGGCCTCGTTGCGGAGCAACAGAAAGGCGCGGTCGGCGCGGGCGATGCTGAGCGCGGCCGCAACCACGGCATCGAAGACCACATCGACACCCTCGGAAGCCTCCATCGTCCGCGCTACATCCAAGGCCGCCGCGAGGCGCCCGAGCGGACTCGAGGATCGAGGGTCCCCGGAAAAACCGGACACCTCCTTGAGGAGCCCGCCGTCCGGTCCGCTCACGTCACAGACGGTGACCGCGAACGAATCCTCGATTCCGAAGGCGATCCGGTCACCGACCGACAACGGGCTGGTCGACACCCGCTTGCCGTTCACAGTGATCCCGTGGCGGCTCATGAGGTCGTCGATGTAGTGGTTCCCATCCGCCAGACGGATGCGGGCGTGACGCCTCGAGATCCGCGTATCGCGCAGGGTCAGGTCACACTCGTCGAGTCGGCCAATGAGGAACGGGTAGCGCGTGACGTGCGCCTGCAGGCACTCTCCGGCGGGCAACTCGACCAACAGGGACAGCGACCGGGGCCACGGCTGGGACCATTCGGCAGCAGAACGGCCTGTCGTAGCCGACTCCACGAAGTCACGCCGGCGGAGATGCCGCAATCGCCCGGTCGTCCGGGCTGGAGGGACTCTCACTCAAGTCCCCCTGCTGGCAGTCGGCGCAGTAGCCGCCGACTTCCGTGCGGGCGACCTGGACCTTGAATCCAAACTGCGCTTCGACCTGCCGCTTGATTTCCTGCAGCGGATCACCGAAGTACTCCACGACGGAGCCACATCCCATGCAGACGATATGTGCGTGCTCCCGCTTGAGACGCGTCTCGTAGTAGTGGTGCTCCCCTTCGTAATGCATCAGGTCGAGCTCGTCGACCAACCCCTGCTCCTTGAGCACCTTGAGGGTGCGGTAGACCGTGACGCGGTTGATCCGCGGGTCCTTTTTCTTGGCGAGTTCGAACAACTGGTCGGCGTTGAGATGCTTATGCGAGTTGTGAATCAACCCGAAAATCAACTCCCGCTGACGGGTGAGACGAATCCCGTGCTGGCGAAGCGGCTCGCGGAGACTGAGCTTGCGGTTCACCTCGGCCACAGGCCTAAATCTAGCACAGGCTGTCCGGGGCGCCACGAATGCTGGGCCCGGGCGGGGGCAACTTCAAGTCGTCAGGCGATGCCGTGGACGAGGAGGGTCGCGACAACGAACCGCTCGAACTCGCGGCGGCAGATCACCCCGCTCGAGCGGGGCCAGTGGTGTCCCGGCGAGCGCGTCGGCTCCGGTCACAGGAGCGTTGCCCCATCCTCGACCAGGTATCGCACTCATTGGCCCGACATGGTCAAGGGCGAAGACGGCATCCGCGACTCCAGCGGGCACCGGGTGTCGTGGGCCTTCCGACGCGGGTGCGACGTGATCCCAGTGCCGCGACTCAGCAGTCCGCTGCGGATTCCTCCAGAACAACTGCCTGGTCTCCGGGTTGAAGACGCCCGGATTCTGACCCAACCTGCACCGTTTGCGGAAGCCCTTGAAGGCTTGCTCAATACGCGCCCGCTGGCCATCGGCCGGCCCACGCCGATCTCAGCCAGGTCCTGCCCGCTGGCAGTTTCGAGCTTGGCGCCCAACGGCACCCTGCGTGGTGGGGTCGGTTGGCCGCTCGTCGTGCGGTCGCGCAAGCCCCGGCTAGTAGAATGAGGGAGTCGTTCCGTATTCCTACCGTCGGGCCGTGGCGCAGCCTGGTAGCGCGCTTCCTTGGGGTGGAAGAGGTCCCGAGTTCAAATCTCGGCGGCCCGACCATGGGAATCGGCGGGGACGAAAGCGGCTCCCAAGCGAGCCAGCAGCGATGGAGGCCCTCCGATCGGTGCCAGCCCCCGCTGGCTGCGTGCCGGGGTGCGCCTGAAGCATGGCGACTGCCATGGAAGTGCTCCAGGAGACTGGCAACGTCCAGGATGCATCTGCCAGGCCGGTCGAGGAGAACCACGGCCTGGGATGGAGCAAGCGCCCCTGCCGGAGAGCGTCCTACGGCTGGGCAACCTCTATTCGGCGTCGATGCGGTTCGCCTCGACCCACGCATCGACTCTTGCGATCAAATCCCGCTGGTCCCGGGCAACGTCGTTGGACTCGGATATGTCGGTCTCGAGATCGAACACCTGCCAGGCCCCGGGCTCTTCAGACACCAGCTTCCAGCGGCCGTGACGCACGGCCCGCTGACGACCTCGTTGATTCCACTCCCAATAAAGGAACTCGTGGCGCTCCTGGCCAGCCGGGTCGCCAAGCAGTGTCGGTGCGATCGACAACCCGTCCACATCGTCGGGCACAAGGTCCCTGGCATGCGCCAACTCGGCGAGCGTCGGAAGGATGTCCGGCGCATAGGTTACATGACCGCTGACTGCGCCGGCAGCGACCTTCCCGGGCCAACGCACGATCAGCGGTGACCGAATCCCCCCGTCGTGCATGGAACGTTTCGCGCCGCGGAGCGGTCCGGAGGAATCGAGTTCACCCTCGAAACGGTTGGAAGCACCGTTGTCTGACATGAAGAACACGGCCGTCGAGTCCGCGATCCCCAGAGCGTCCAGCAGTCGCAGGAGTTCGCCCACCTGCCTGTCGACCATGCTCACGAACGCGGCATGAACCTTGGCCCGATCAGACCAAGGCTTGTCCTTGTAGAGTCGTACGCTGGGCTCGTCCTCGGGGATGTGATAGGCGGCGTGCGGCGGGGTCCAGGGGGCGTAGCAGAAAAAAGCGCGATCCCGATTCTCACGGATGAACTCCAGCGTTCGGTCGAATACCAGGTCGTGTGAGAACTCGTATTCGACCGTCCCCTTCCGGCGCGGAACAAACGGGCCGGAAGGACTCAGTGACTTGTAGGATTCGTAGGCGGTCCGGTTCGCCAGGAACTCGGCCGGTTCGAGACCGTAAATGCGGGTGTTGCCCGCCAGCGGGAACGGTCTGCCATCCTCAATGAGAAACGGCGGGTAGTACGTGTGAGCGTGGACCTGGTGGTAGTAGCCGAAGAACGTGTCGAAACCCTGTCTTTCGGCCGCACCCTCGGACCCCATCCCACCGAGACCCCACTTACCGAATCCCCCGGTCCTATACCCGGCCTGCTTCAGCACTTCGGCGACCGTGACATCCGACTCCCGGATCGGAGCAGTGTTCGCATTCGCCCGCACTGTCGTGTGACCGGTATGCTTGCCTGTCATCAGCGCACAGCGAGACGGCGCGCAGACGGTGTGTCCGGCATACGCATCGGTAAATCGCATGCCCTCGCGGGCCATGCGATCCAGGTTGGGGGTGTGGATTACCTTCGAGCCGTATGAGCCAAGGTCAGCCCAACCCATGTCATCGACCAAGACGAGGACGAAGTTCGGCGAATCAGAGTCTTGGCCGGAGTGCACTCCACCGTGTCCGGGGAGCGCCAAGAGAACTGCCAGGACGACAAGGAGAAGAGCCAGCGGGGTCACTCTCTTCACCGGACAGTCTCCAGACAATCCCTGGGCACGCGACCTTTGGCCTCCTGCGACATCCTGAAGACTCCTGTAGGGTGGCCGGCTGCGCCGATGCCACTTCCAGTGGGGTGCTACCGATTGTCGGTGCGAGTTGTCAATGTTACCAGCAGCCGACAAAGTTAAGTTCCAACCAGCCCGCTCGCACAGCCCATGACTCACTCAGGTGTGGCTCACCTCGCCTCGTTGCGGCCCCTCCCGCAGCTACCCCGTCGTCCCTGGATGCAGCAGCCGTTGCCCGGTCCGCATGCATCCCTGCACTCCGCTTGCTCTTGACTGGAGTCCAGCGTCATCCGCCGGATGCAGCTGTATTCGAGACGCTAGGGACGTCAGCGAGATCCCATCGATCATCGAGTCGATGCAGCGCAGCGGGCCGGAAAAACCGACACGAATCGTAATCGCCCAGGTGCTTTCTTATGAGACGCAGAGGGTGAATGCCACAGAGGTGGGGGTCTGGCGAACGTGTCGAAGGCCGTGTGGGGAGTACGTGCATCCGGTGTTGCACGACGGCGTGCAATCGGGTTTACTTAACCGCCAACTCCACCCCGACTTCGCAATTCGATACGCGATGGGCGAGTGCGACGACAGGAACCTATGCACACCATCGGTTTATGAGCGTGTCCATTGCATCGAGAAACGAAGGATCGTGGGATTCCGTGACATGGCGGTTGTTCCACAGTCCGGACGCGCGCACCATCCCCCGGTCGCTGAAACCGCCCATCCAGTTCTCCGACGGAGGATCGACAGCCGGCGTCTTGGCGTGGCTGAGCAAAGCGATGGCGTTTCGCTCGATAACGCCGCGCATGCTGGCCGGGCCTGGCGGGTCGTCGACGCCCAGCCACAGGAACGGCATCTGTCCGATGTAATCGCTGACCCGCCGTTCGTGATCGGCCTCTTCGCGCTTGACTCTCGCATGGTCCAAGCCGAGCGTACGAGCAGCTGCGCTCAGGCTCGATCCGACTCCCCAGCTTGGCGGCAGGGAGATATCGGCACTGCGGGCAAGTGCCGTGCCAATGAGCAGCCGAAAAATCGACCCGCGGTGATTGCCGGTGCCGGACCGGGCGCGGCCCCGGTGCTGCGAGAGTCGGTTCCATATCGAGGTTCCGGACGCTGGCTTCAGCGCATGGGTACCGATCCGGACCACACGCAGACTACATTCGGGATTACTTCGAAACTCACCCTGCTCGAAGAAAAAGTACACGCCGCGGCAAGGCCACTCCATTGATCCGTCGCAGCTGGAGAGATATCTGTAGCCTCCGGTACGTTCCCTAATGCGTGAAAGCAGTTCGTAGAAGCGCAGGGTATCGGCGATGCGGCCGGGCGCTGGGTTGGCGGGGTTCACTAATGGGCCTGCTGGGAAAGCCATGAGAGTTGCTGGCCGATGCGCATTCCCTGCATCGGTACATGAAGCTCGAGCCCCCTGCCACGCAACTCCGGTAAGAGAAATTCGCGGTACACCATCCCTGCAAAGAGCGTCACGAGGTGGACCCCCGGCAGGCGTGGATCCAGATCGTGGATCACCCCGCGCGCCCAAGTGCGCCGCTGGTCCCCCCGCATGGCCTTCAGCGTCTCGTCATAGGGGGCGATGGTCGCACTTGGATCAAGGAGTCCGTACTTCGCGGACAGGATGTACCACGGGCATCCGAGCGCCTCGATGCAGGAGCGGGCCTTCCTGAACCAGGGAGAAACGTACAGGTCCCTAGCCGGTGACGAACCGGGTCGCTTTAAGCTGACACAGGAAACCAGGCACAGATCGGCGCTTCGCCAGCGGCTGCTCGGTTGCCGACCCGGTCGAGAAACTAAACTCTTGCCCGGACTCATCGAAACTTCGCGGGGCACCCGGAGCTCATAGTGAAACGTCGTGGTCGTACTCTGATGCGGACCCTCGCGACGGATGAGGACCAGTCCGGCGTCCTGCTGGAACCTTCTGCTCGCAAGGGAACTGCATACGTTCGGCGTGGCGTTACGCAACCCCATCTCTCGAACCACGTCGCCAGCCCGGATGGTGAGGAGTTCTTCGTCGGAGCCTCTCCAGGGCCACACGTATCGCTCCAGAGCGTAGGCTCGGATTTCGTCCGCTTTGGAAGGCATGAGGGAAACGTCACCGCTCAGCGTCGGAAAGGTGTACAAGTCTACCATGATGAACGAGACGGCAGCCCAAGATAGGGGTCGGGGATGCCGCTCACGCCCCGTGCACCTGACCGAGACAAGTGAGCAGCTTGGCTCTGCACTTCGTGGTGATGGCCGCTCGCAGTATCTGCCAGCTTCCGGATGTGGATGCTGTCGCTGCGAACCTGCGATCTATCTTCCGCGACTTGTCGACAATTTGCGCTGCGCTTGAATTGGGGTGCCTGTTCTGGCGGATGACTGTGCCTTGGCTGAACGTGTTCTTCGCGATCACCCGACAGTAGTCTATTTTGAAAATGACCATCTGGCAAGTATTTTATGATGAACTTCTTATACTGATCGATGATGAATGTCTCAGACTCCTAGGGTGCTCGCTCGAGGCTTCGCATAGCAATTCAATGTCATTGCTTCCGAACCCCCTCCTCCAGATCTTCCAGCGCCACCTTCTCCAAAGCCCGAAACAGTTCGGCAACCGTAACTGCCCAGGTACTTTGGGTCCCGGAGAAGGATCAGCGGGGGGAGGGGCGCTTGACTTATGGGCGGAGAAGGCGTAGGATGAAGTCCTTTCCGGAAGTCGAGGCCGTAGCGAGCCAGCCGCAGCCTTAGGCCAAGCCGGAGCCGAGGCCGGGTCATGCAGGGGCAGCGAACCAAGAGCAAGTCCCGACTGCTGCACTGGCAGGCGGAGAGGACTCGTCTGCAGGCCAAGCTCGGTCAGTTGCAAGCCGAAGTCACCCGCTTGCAGGCGGAGAACTCCCAGTGGCAGGCGAAAGAAGGCCAGTGGCAGGCTGAGCGAAAGCAGTGGCAGGCGAAAGAAGGCCAGTGGCAGGCTGAGCGAAAGCAGTGGCAAGCGAAAGAAGGCCAGTGGCAGGCTGAGCGAAAGCAGTTGATGCAGCAGTTGGAGGCCGCGCAGGAGGAAGGGCAGCAGTCGCGGCGGAGCTTGGGCCTGAACAGCAGCAACAGCGGGAAACCCCCGTCGAGCGATGGGCTGGCGAAACCGCCGGCCAGCCAGCGGACCCGCAGCCAGCGGCGGCGCACCGGCCGGCGCAGCGGGGGTCAGAAAGGGCACCGGGGCACGACGCTGCGCCAGACGGACAACCCGGACCGGATTCAGGAGCACTTTCCGAAAGCCTGCGGCCGGTGCGGCAAGGCCCTGAGGCGGGCGGATGTGG
This sequence comes from Bryobacterales bacterium, assembly GCA_965205085.1. Lineage (GTDB taxonomy): Bacteria > Acidobacteriota > Terriglobia > Bryobacterales > UBA6623 > VXMF01. The sequence goes on from OZ242039.1 coordinate 2,696,923, forward strand.
ACGGGGAGGCGAAGCGGCGGCAGGTCTTTGATCTCCCGGAACCCAAGCCGGAAGTGACCGAGCATCGAGCGTTGGCCTGTCGCTGCCGGCGCTGCGGGCTCTCAACCCAGGCCGCCTTTCCGGAGGACGTGACGGCCCCGGTGCAGTACGGGCCGCGCCTGGCGGCCACGGCGATTTACTTGCAGAACGCTCACTTCGTGCCCGAGGAGCGGCTGACCCAGATCCTGCGGGACCTGTGCGGCGTGAGCCTGTGCCCCGGCACCCTGAACAACCTGCGCCGCCGGGCGGCGGAGGCCTGGGAGCCCTTCGTCGAGCGGATCCGGGAGCACCTCATCCGTTGTCCCGGGGTGAAGCACCTCGACGAGACCGGTTTCCGGGTGGCGGGACGGGGACAGTGGCTGCATGTACTGAGCAATCAGCTGCTGACCTACTACCGCATCAGTGAGAAGCGGGGCGGGGTGTTGGCGGGGCTGCGAGGGATCCTGGTGCACGATCACTGGGCTCCCTACTTCCAAGTGCCGGATGTGCTGCACGCACTGTGCAACGCCCATCATTTGCGCGAGTTAGAGGCCTTGGTGAAGATCGACGGGGAAGCCTGGGCTGGGCGGATGCAGCGTTTTCTGCGGGCGGCCAGGCGGGTGGCGGAGCGGGCCCGCAAACGGGGCGGGGTGGTGGCGCCCCAGATGTTGAAGCGGATGGAGAGCCGCTACGACGAGTTGGTGCAGGAGGCCCTGGACTATCACAGCGGGCTGCCGCCGTTGCCGACCGGCCGGCGGGGCCGCCCGAAACGTCGGCCCGGCCATAATCTGGCCTTGCGGCTGGAACGGAGACGCGCCTGGGTGTTGCATTTCCTGTTCGATTTGAGTGTGCCGTTCACGAACAACTTGGGGGAGCGGGACTTGCGCATGATGAAGCTGCTGATGAAGATCTCGGGAGGGTTCCGTTCGCTGCAAGGGGCGCGGGAGTTCGTCACGCTGCGCAGTGTGCTGTCGACGGCGCGCAAGCAGGGGCTGAAGCCGATCGAGACCCTGATCGAGGGGCCGGCGGCCCTGCTGAAGCGGGTGGGCTTGGCCCCGAGCCTCCCGCCCAGCGGGCAGTAGACGGCCTGCGACGGCAGCCGGTCTCCGCCACGCGCCGCACGATGCGCAGGTCACAACACAAGCCCTGCTAAAAATGCGAACTCAGGCCGAGAACCTGGGTAGTTACCGGCAACCGATTCACCATCCACCCCTTCTGCAGGCAGCGGAAGCGCTGAATCCAGTTCGCCCTCGGCATTGCGCGTGGGTAACACCCTTGTGGGGCCAGCTCTGGGACCGCTTGTTCCGGCTGGGCTGGTCAAATATCCGCTGCGCTTTGTCGCTGCTCGAGCGAAGCTACCGGACGAGCGTGAAGCAGTTTCCAGCCGCCACGCTTAGAGATCGCGCATTGGAGCCGCACGGCGAACTTTGGCCGTAGCGGGCCGTTCTCAGTCAGCATTAGGATTCGGCAGGCTATGGCTGGGCGGCGTGCAGGAACATAGCGATCTGAATCCGGTCGACGCAGAACTCGCGGTCGTACTCGCGGGGATCGTCTCCACTCCAGGCGACTCTGCAAGCAGGACCGTGCGGCTGCGACACCTATCCTGCTCACGGCCGATCGCAGGTTTGGCCCGTGCAGATCAGGCGTTCCAGCCCGCGTTCAGAGGCCCAATCACCGTGCCGCCACTCTGCTCCAACACGGCGAACCACCCACCATCATCGCTTCGTGATCTTCGGGCCGACGTACACAACATAGACCGGTTCATCTGCACGAATGGGCCAAGAGAAGTGCAGACGGAGCGTCAAGTGGCGTACTTTTCCGTGCCATGGGCAGAAAATAGCTTTTCCCGGCTTGTCTGGATGTGGAAACGTAAGCTTCGCCCGATGAGTGTACTTCTCAGTGTCCGACGAATCCGAGAATAGAGCGTTCTCGCCTGTGAAATAATCCCGATAGATCTGTCCACCTTCCGGTGTGCCCCCCCGCATTCGTCGAATGCCTCGGCAAGCCGATTCAAGGTATCCAGAAGCGTGACGATTCGAGTGGCAGCGCTCGTCGCGAACGGGACCGCCCCAAGCGAGGCGAAACAGTGCTCCGAGAAGATCAACCTCCCACGTCTGGCCTCCGCGACATCACCCAAATCATCCCAAGATCTGATCGGCGGCCTTGCCTCTCGCAGTCTCGCTTCCAGTATCGCGGCATCCCGCCAATTGTCGAGGGTCGCGTTTCGGTCCCTCAGTCCTTCCGTCCCTCGTCTCCAAGTCACCACGATGGGAGAATAATCCCAGTCGGACGGAACGGCGCTGATCACGGCAGAATCGACACCGTGCAGCGTTCGATAGGCGGCTTCGCCTATTCCGGTGTCAGTAACCACTTCGCCGCGACATTCGAGCCAGTCATCGTCACCATGGTGCCGACCGTCATTCCAGAACGGACCATCACGTGTCAGCCAACTCAGAAACGCTCGCCGCTGATTGACCGAGAGAACTTGTACAGCTCGGTGCATACGCATGCCTGGGATCGGCTCCTTTGTTACGAGACACCGATGGCAGTACAAATTCCCGCCGAGGCGCCGAGCGACCGCCCGCATTCGCATCAGCCTACCGACTGCGTTCCGGAACGTTGGGAGATCTCCGAACTGCCGGTGTATAGACATCTCGTTAGCAAAGAAAGCCACGATCTCAACTCCAGCCGGCAAAGTCGTTCATGTCCTTATCGAACTGGTCGAAGAATCCGTCAGGCCAGTCATCGATATTTCCATCGCTGTCTAGAAGTGGGCTCTGCACCTGCGCAACGCGCTTGCGCTCGGCATCATCTCTTGGCCGGAAACAATGCAAGGTTACATCGCTTGGTGCCAAGACGCCTTTCCTGACTGCTCGCCGGACTCCGTTCAGCACATGGTCGCTGTGCGTCTCTAGCATCACCTGAACACCAGCCGCCGCGACCCCGGCAAGAAATTCGCCCATCGTTGCCTGTCCTCTGGGATGAAGGTGCACCTCGGGATTTTCGATCAGCAGCAAGTCCTCGACCTGGGCGGACAACGCGGCGACGACGATCGGGAAGACCTGGGTCAAGCCGAAGCCTGTGTGAATGGGTGCGTGGAACTCGGTGGCGCTCGACGTGCGAAATCCGAGCGACACGGTGCTGGCCCTCGGCACCTTCTCGACTAACAGAGCGCAGCCCGGGAAGAACTGCTCCATGCGCGCTCCAACCTGACGGAGCAGCGTCGGCGGACCCTCTTTATTCACCAACGCATCTAGGACTGGTTTGTCTGCACTAGAGTACAGCAAGCTCGCGGCGTGCTCACCCGTTGAGGCCACCACAGGAGCCAGCTGTGGATCTTCCAGCACATAGTGTTCGCGGGGACCGACTCGCCCGGCGGCGAGGTAGGTGAGCCGGCGCAGCCGGCTGCCAAGAGTATCACCTTGTCTGAGTTCGTCGCAGGCGACCGGCAACAAGTCGCGCAGCGCCTGAGGGGAGATCTCCTCGCAGTTGCCAACCCGGACTCGCTCCACCGCCATTGACATCTCGCCCGGCTCGCCGGCGAACTCCCACTCGTAGGTTGTCTCTGTATCTTGCAGAGAAATGCAGCACGTCCGCCGTCCATGGATGTCATTGACCACATCGGACGCGGTTCCCAGCCGAACGCTCATGCCGTTGAGTATGAGCCGCTTCGACCACTCGTGATCTCGGATCGTCTGGTGCAATAGGACAAGGGCCTGCATCACGGAAGACTTGCCGGAGGCGTTTTCCCCCGACAGAAGAGTCAGCGGGCTGAGCGGCAGCTTCACATGAGGGAAACACTTGAAGAATCGCAGTTCAATCTCTTGGAGCACCTAGCACCTCCTCCATCAACTTACGCCCGGCCTCAAATCTGTCGTGCACCTTTCGCGGGTCGTTCGGCCCGTAGGTTATCGCGGTGTTGAATTTCTCGTCCGCCAAAAGGGCTTGAAACGCCTCGCGGAAGATATCACCCTTCGCTTCCACCTGCTCCCTGAGATAGCGAGAAAGGCCTGTGGACATCACGTCCCAGAGAGAAGCGTTGAGTACACCGCGCCGTTCCTGACCCTGAGTGTGCTTCCTAAATGCTTGACGTCCAAAAAGCAAAAAATTGTTTTCCAGACCCGTCCGAAACGCCCTACTCAGGCGGCCCAGAGCATCCTCAGACTGCTCGTTCATTATCCTCAGGCTTTGTGCCAAGAATTCGTCCATGTCGTCCCGACGATATTCTGCAGCCGTCAGAATCTGAAAGGCACAAAACCGATTCACAAACTCCCGATCCCGCATCGCTTGAGTGTTGAGGCTCTCTCCGGTTGCCCGTAGAAACACCTCGGTTTGCGCCTCGTCCCTCAGGAAACGCGTGGCCTTGCCCATGAAAAGGCTGTTGCGCATTTGCTGTCTCGTTAGAGGCGCACCGCTGTTCACCCGCTCGAAAATGTCCAAGCGTGCGCGTTCCGGCACTCGCGAGTCGATCACGTAAAAGATCAGATTGCAATCGTCGACACGGTTTTGGAACTTCGGCGGCAGATCCAGAAACAACTTGCCGTTCAGATCTTTTCTGTCCTCAAGCTGCAGTTTTAGCTCGTTCTTGAAGAAACCATTGAAGGTCGACAACCGCTGCAATCCATCCACGATTACCATTCGTCCTTGGTCATCCTCAGCAAGATAGAACACAGGAAGCGGAATCCGCATCATCACGGACTCGATCAACTTGCTTTGCTTGTCTACGGACCAGATGAAGTCCCGCTGGAAATCCGGGTCCATTACATAGCGGCCCTGATCTATTCGCCGGATGACGTCGTGAACCGTCCGATTCTCAGACCGAATCAGCATTTCATCCTGCCGCTTGCACTAGGAAGCGCAACAGCGGGCGGAGGGGCCTAAGGTGCTGATTAGCCTATCCTAGAGGAGAAATCGCCATGCCTCAGCAGTTCCGCCACCTGCAATACGACGAGCGCTGCCAGATCCAGGCCTTGCACCAGCAGGGATTCTCGGTCACCGCCATCGCCGCTCAACTCCAGCGTCACAAGTCCACCGTCTGTCGCGAACTCCAGCGCAACGCCGGCCCCTCCGGCTATCACCATGACCAAGCCCAGCAGCTCGCTCAAGAGCGCCGCCAGCGGGCCGTCACCGGCCCGCGCAAGCTCCAGCCACCGATCTGGAACCTCATCTGTGACCGGCTCCAGCGCGACTGGAGCCCCGAGCAGGTGGCTGGTTACCTGAAGCGGGTTGGAGCGGTGTCGGTTAGCTTCTCGTGGCTCTACCAGCGGATTCGCCAGGACCGCGCCCAAGGCGGCTCACTCTACACCTACCTGCGGCAGCGCGGCAAGCCGCGCCGCTGCAAGGCCACCCGGGGCAGCGCCGGCCGCGGCTGCATCCCGGGCCGCCGGGACATCAGCGAGCGCCCCGCAATAGTCGACACGAAGCAGCGCTGCGGGGACTGGGAGGCCGACACGATCATCGGCAAGGCTCATCAAGGAGCCGCTGTCACGCTCGTGGAACGCAAGTCGAAGTACCTGCTGGCTCAGACAGTTAGCCGGAAGACCGCTGCTCTGGTGGGCAACGCGATGCAGAACCTGCTGCGGCCCGTCTCGGCCCTGGTCCTGACCGTGACCTGCGACAACGGGAAGGAGTTCGCCGGCCACCTCCAGACCGCCGAAGCGCTCGACACCGACATCTTCTTTGCCCGGCCCTACCGCTCCTGCGAGCGGGGCCTCAATGAACATACCAACGGCCTCCTGCGCCAGTTCGTGCCCAAGACCGAGAACCTGCGCACGCTCGACCCGCAACGGCTGCAGGAGGCCGTCAACCGGCTCAACCACCGCCCCCGCAAGGTGCTGGGCTACCGTACCCCGTACGAGGTCTTCCGCGACGACTGTCTTGCGGCCGGCATCGACCCGCCACCCGCAGTCCCGGAACCCTCTCCTCTCTGATCCGGGCCGCAACGCGGCCCCCCCCCCGACGCACTTCCCCCTCTCGAGCTGGCGGGCCCAGCCCGCCAGCGCCCCTGTGGTCCGGTCGCCTTTTCGGGCCAGATTCCGCTGCCACCCTCGCGTAACGGCCACCTCTGGAGCGTCGCCTTGACAGTTCCCCCCCGCTGGTCTTACTCTGGCAGTAGTTCAGCCACCCACTCCAAGGGCCTACTTCCCCGCTGTTGCGGTTCAATGTGCAATGGGCGTCCAAAGGATAATCGCCCCAAGTTCTCCCTCCATATTCGAAACCTTCTATATCTTCCGGAGTGGCATTCTGGCCAGATTGATCGTTTGTCATTGCGTGGGTCCAAGTTTCAGGAATTGTGTCTGCACAGCCCGTGAACCGGCAGTTTTCGGCACCAGACGTGCATCTTGTCAGACGGTCGCATGGGGCCCCTGTCCAGAATCGCCAGCCTGTGCAGTTGCTGGATCTACACCGTGTCCCCTCAATTCACCCTTCCGCCTTGGGGGCGTCCAGTGGCTTCAGATCGAAGCGATCCGGGGCGGGGATGTCCGCTACGGCCTCGCGAACATCGACTTTGCCTGTAACGGCGTCGGCGATGAGGCGTGTGCGGTATTCGCGCAACAATCCAATCTGACGGCGAAATAGCTCTATGCTCATCGAGAGATGTGCGATCCGACTGTCGACAGTCTGCCCAATCTGTTGCTGCTCATCTCTGGGTGGGAAGGGTAAATCAACACGGCAGAAGTTCTCGAAGTTCAGATCCTGTCCGTCCCTGATGAAGTTTGCCGTCGATTGGAGGGCCTTGATATAGCCAGCCGACTTGAACAAATGACTGAAATACGCGACACTCAAATCCGTGACGGTGGCTTGAAGAACGATGTAGGAGGATCGAATGCAGCCGCTCCTCCGAGCGCGTTCGAGACCGCCTTGAAAGCTCCGCATACTGATCACGAAGTCGTCGACCTCGACGTGACGGCGTTGGGTCAAGTGTCGCAGAACCTTTGTGACTTTTCGACCTGTCTTCTCCTCATAGTCCGCCTGTGCAATCACTCCGTAAGCCTGAGTAGATGATAGCTGGATGTCATCGGGACGGGCTAGTTCGTTGCGTCGCCTGAAGACGCGCTTGCTTCGCCTAACCTCCCAATGTGCCGGAATGTCCCCCAGCCACTCGACGCCGGAGGGCTTGTAGGCGGGGTAGGGCTGCCCGGTCCGGACATCGACCTGGCCCGTGACTGCGTCACGGATGAGTGTCTGCCTGTACTCCTCCAGCAGCTTGACCAGCCTTTCCTTGGCAGCGACGTAGCGACGGATGCGGCGGTCGGCGTGCTCTAGGTAACGCGCAATGGCGGCCTGCTCGAGGAGGGGTGGGAGTGCCAGGCTCAAATACTTGAGTTCGCTTGTGTAGATATGGACTACAGTAAAGCCGCGACCCATTGTCGCTTTATAAGCCATAGCGGGATGGCTGTCGGACGCATATCCCAAATATCGCACTTCCACTTTTCGGCGCGGTCGAAACAAAATTATGTCACCGCCACAGCGAGCATCAGAAGCAATCAGGTTGACAGCTGACTTGCCAATCTCGTCAATCGACTCACCCGAAGCAGCAAAAAGAAGATCACCGAACTTTATTTGGGTGTATTCTGCGGCTCGATCTGGAGAGACGAAAGATCGGCTTTCTTCGATAGCATATTGGTGGGTCGTGTACAAATCACCATATCTCACACATGAAACACCCACGCTACGTTCGTCGTCCTTGCTGCCGCCCCTGCCCCTGGAGAATGACCCGATCTGTCCTAGTCGCCTCACCTCCCAATGTGCCGGCACATCCCCCAGCCACTCGACGCCGGAGGGCTTGTAGGCGGGGTAGGGCTTGAGACCGGGCACCGTCAACGGGCACCCCCGATGAGTTCCCCCAGCAACCCCTCCGTTTCCTGCTCCAGCCGCAGGATGTCCGCCCGAATCTCCTCCAGCGGTCGCAGCGGCTGCGGCCGGTAGAAGTAGCGCGTGAAGCTGATCTCGTAGCCCACCTTCACGCTCTCCGGCTCGTACCATGCGTCCGGAGCGTACGGCAGCACCTCGCGTTGCAGAAACGCCTCGACCCCGCCCTCCTCCAGCAGCGGGACCTGCTCCGTGTCGCGCAGCTTCGGATCCGACTCGTATTCGACAATACAGCGTCTACCGGCCTGCCTGGTCTCGTGCAGGCCGTGCAGCGGATCCGCCTCCGCCTTCCCCGCCCGGTGGGTCTTCCTCACCACCGGCTCGGCCTCCCCGTTGCGCTCCGTCAGCGCGTCCCGCAGCAGCTTCACCCGACCCGCTGTCCACCGCAGGCCCCGCTCGCTGGCCTGTTCCCTCATCCTCCTCATCCACTCGTTCAGGTCCCGATGCGGCCCCGGCCCGAGGGTCCCCGCCAATCGGTCGACCAGATCGGCCAGCTCCTGCTCTCCGGCCTCCTCACACTCCGCCCGCAACCGGCTCCGCCGCTCCGCAGACAGGTGGACCTCCAGGCGCAGCGGCCGCTGGATCGGCACCTTCCAGTATCCGAACGCCCCGTTCGGCAACACCTTCGAGTGCTCACTCTCCTCGCACTTCAGAAACGCCTCGCAGATCCGCTCGATGTCCTCCTCCGACAACTCGCAGTTCTTCTTGCCCAGATTCTTCCGCAACGGCTGGCTCCACTGCGTCGCATCGATCAACTGCACCTTGCCTCTGCGCTGCTCCGCCTTGCGGTTGCTCAGCACCCACACGTACGTCGCAATGCCCGTGTTGTAAAACAGGTTCAGCGGCAGCGCCACGATCGCCTCCAACCAGTCATTCTCCAGGATCCAGCGCCGGATGTTGCTCTCCCCCTCCCCCGCGTCGCCCGTGAACAGCGAACTGCCGTTGTGCACCTCCGCGATGCGGCTCCCCAGCGCGGTCCCCTGCTTCATCTTCGACAGCTTGTTCACCAAGAACAGCATCTGCCCGTCGCTGGAACGGGTCACCAGCGAGTACTCCGGCTCACTCCCGTGCTGGATCAGGAACCGCCCGTCTCGCATCGCCTTCCTTCCTCCCATGCGGTCCAGATCCGTCTTCCAGCTCTTCCCGTAGGGCGGATTCGACAGCATGAAGTCGAACTCGTGCGACGGAAAGGCGTCGTTCGCCAGCGTCGAGTGCTCCGGCCCCCCCACGATGTTTCGCGCCTCCCGCCCCTCTCCCTTCAGCAGCAGGTCCGCCTTGCAGATCGCATGCGTCTCGGCGTTGATCTCCTGCCCGAACAGGTGCGTCGATACAGCCTTGCCCCGCTCCTCCGCCAACTGCTGCAGGGTCTCCTCCGCCACCGTCAGCATGCCGCCCGTGCCGCAGGCCCCGTCATACAGCAGGTACGTCCCGGACTGGATCTCGTCAGCCACCGGCAGAAACACCAGCTTCGCCATCAGCCGCACTGCGTCCCGCGGCGTCCAGTGCTCCCCCGCCTCCTCGTTGTTCTCCTCGTTGAACCGCCTCACCAACTCCTCGAAGATCGACCCCATCCCGTGATTGTCGAGCCCCGCCTGCCGCACCGTTCCGTCGTCCTGCCGCACCGCATGCGGACTGACGTTGATGTCCGGCGAGGTGAGCCTCTCGATCAGGGTCCCCAGCGCATCCGCCCGCGAGAGCCGCGCAATCTGGTTGCGGAACTCGAAACTGTCGAGGATGGTCTGCACGTTGGGCGAGAATCCATCGAGGTAGGCCCGAAAATCGGCTTCCAGCTGCTGGCGACTCGCGCGAGCACGCAGCTGGCGCATGGTGAACGGCGAGGTGTTGTAGAAAGCCTGCCCCGCCGCCCGCTCCAGGGCCGATGTCTGGTCAATGACGCCGTGCTCGTCCAGCATGGCCTTCATCTCCAGCACCGCCTGCTTGCTGTCCTCCAGCACCGCGTCCAGCCGCCGCAGCACCGTCAGCGGCAGGATCACATCGCGGTACTTGCCGCGCACGTACAGGTCGCGCAGCACATCATCGGCAATGCCCCAGATGTAGCCTGTAATCCAGTGCAGATCGCTGGCGTTCAAGACACCTGATTATACATCGAAATGCACCAGCGGGAAGAAGGCCCTTGGAGTTGTAGGGTGAGGCGCTAACAGGGTAAGCCTGGCGAGGTTGGGCTGCTCAGGTGAGGGTCTGGGGCGTCGGGTGACGGAGCGATGGCGGACGCGAGACAGCTAGCGCGGAAGACCCTGCACGGGTGCGGTAGCCAAGCATCTTGCGTGGCGGTAGTTGAGCCGGTCGGTCGCTTCCTGCAGCCGTTGCGGGGCGAGCGTGGGCGGGTTCTCAGTCTCGGGTACGAACTAGCGCAGCAAGCCGTTGGTATGTTGGTTGAGGCATTGCTCGCAGGAGTGATAGGCCCGGGCGAAGAAGATGCAGGCGTCGGCCACCTAGGCGACCTGGCAGTGGCCGCTGAACTCCTACCCGTTGTCGCGGATGAGGTTCAGGACCAGTGCCGGGAAGGGAAGTAGCAGGTCCTGCACAGCTTTGACCACGAGCGTGTCAGTCTCCCGCCTAAGAGTCTGATAAGGAGACTAGCGACGTTCATTCCATGAGCGTGACAGCGTCTCCCCATAGAGCTTTAGCAATGATCGTGTCAGTTCCCAGACCCTGCTGCGCCGCTGCAAGGCAGGTGTTCAGCGAGCCCCCTGGGAGCAGGGCTGACAAGTCCACCGGTAGAGCCACGAGAAGCTCACTTAGACCGTCCTCCCGGTCTGCTTCAGGTGACTGGCCATTTCCTCCTGGCCACAGTGGCGCCGGAGCCGGTCACACATGCTGTCCCATACCGCAGGGTGGCGCTAGCGCGGGCCGGTGGGGGCGCTTTTTGGTAATGGCCGGACGGGCTGGCATTGCGCCGAAGGTTGCGGCAGATGGTGGCGGTAGATTTGTGACGTCGGAGTTGAGCGCCGATGGCGGTGACCGAGAATCCCTGCTGGTGCAAGGCCTGAATCTGGCAGCGCTCTTCGTATTGCAGGTGGCGGAACGGCTGAGGCAGGGCGGTTTCTACCCCAGGAAAGGCCAATCAGGACCTTAGGCCCCTCCGCCCGCTGTTGCGCTTCCTGGTGCAACCGGCGGCTTTGCGATGTGTCAACCTGGATATTAGCCCCCGCTGTTGCATTTGCTAGTACAACCGGCATGCCATTGCCGGTGGACCTCCCGGCTGACGGCTAGGTAACGGTAGCCCAGCCCGGCCAGCCAAGTCAGGGTGACCAACGAACAGTCGGATCGGTACTCCACGGAGTGCCCGCATTGCGCGAGTGGCGGGCTCTCGACCTCGCCTTCGAAGTAGCTGTCGGTCAAGTCGTAAGAGGTGATGGTGGGCTGCACATCGACCTGCAAGAGGCTGGCATCAAACAGGCGCTGTCCAGAATCTCAAGGCTCTTGACGAGACCATCGGAGGCACGGTACAGATGTGTTGCTCTGTAAGTAGATTTGTGACAGTTCGTTACGATCCATCTAGTCCGGATCAGGAAGCAGAACTCTGCAGACCGCAAATCCCAACGCATGGCGGTCTGCGCCAGCTTGCCGCACCCTGCCTATGCCCCATAAGTGAAGTCAGGGCTCCTCGATCGAGACGCTGGCAGGTGGCTCGCAGGAATCGCGCAGGGTATAGGCTTCGCTCATGATCGACAAGCGGTTCCAGCCCTCCCAGGTCTTTTGGTGTCCCGGGGGCGGGGCGTTGGCGCGGTACTGGTAGCCACCCAGAATCGCCATCGTGCGCAGCGCCAGGCCGAGGTTGCGGGGCGGGTCCAGTCGGCGCTGGGTCGCGAAGTCGTGCAGGACGCGCAACTGCTGGGAGGTGAAGCAAACCGTGGCGGGCAGCTCGGGGGTAGCCCGGCCCAGCAGCGTCAGCACCGCCAGGCGCCAAGCGATGACGGCTTTGATCGTGACCGCCCGCGTGATGCGCTGACCCGTGCGGTGGCCCAAGGACTCGGCCTTGCAGCCGGACTTGAGAATCCGGTGCCAGTCCTCGATGCGCCAGCGGAGCCGGTACCAGCGCAGGACGCGCTCGGCATCCGCCAGCGAGGTGACCGGGAGCGTGGTCAGCAGGAACCACTCGAGGGCCTCGCCGGCGGGGGCTGGGGAGCGCTCCCAAACGTGCACACACTGCAAACGCAAGGGTTCCTGGCTGGGGGCGGGCGGCAACTCGACCGTCTGCCAGCGCACCTCGGCGCAGGCCGTGCGGGCCTCCCGGAGCGGCTTGGCCGCCTGCTGGCGGCTGCCCCGGCGCGCCGAACTGCGCGGCACCTCGATCTCGATCTGAGCCCGGGCCGCTTGGGCCCGGAGGTGATCGAACAGCTTGGGCTGGTCGGGTCCCAGGCTGCGGTTGTGCCGGGCCCGCACCAGCAACTCGACCCGCCGTAGCTGGCGTTGCTCGGCGAACAGGGCCTGCACATCCGCCTCGCGGTCCAGCACCGCAACCAATTGCGTGTCCGACAGTTGGCGCGCGACAGCGGCGCAGTCGCGCAAGCCCTGGATCCACTGGAAGGTCTTGCGCTCCTCGAGCGGTCGTCCGGGCTCGGCCTGCCCGTCGGGCGTCGCATACTGAATCTTGAGCAGGCCCAGCGGGAGGCCTTGGGGGTTCAGCGCCATGGTCGTATGCATGTGGATTCCGAGCGTGCCCTCCGCCCCGCGGTTCTTGCCGATCAGGCCCAGCCCGGCACAGCCGGGATGCGTGGCGAAATTGAGATCGGTGCCGTCCTGTACGCATAGCACCACCCGCTCGGCCTGCATCCGCCGCAGGGTGCGCTGGCGGTGGGGCTCGAGAATGTTGTCGGGGGTCACCGCCGAGTCGTCCGGCTGGTCGATGAGCCGGTAATGGCCCTTGATGGCGGCGCGCTGGCCTTGGGCGGCGGTGGGGATCGAGGCCATCGGAGCGGCGGCTTGCATCTGGGCGGTCTGCACCAGCCGCTGGGACCAGCGTACATCCCCCAAGCGCGCCCCGCCCAGTTCGTTGGAGGCGAACTCGTCGAGGGCGAGTCCTGCGCCCGCCTCCAGCGGCTTCGCCGGCGGTGGGGCGCTGGCACCCAGTTGCTGCCGCCAGTCGCGCTGCAGCGGGTAGACGAAGATGGCCTTGACCGGCACACGTTGGTCGGGGGCGGCGAAACGGCCGCGTCCGGTGGTCTGGCCGACATAGGTCCAGTTGGCGGCACGGAAGCAGGTACCGGGATGCTGCCGGGGGTCACAATAGGTTTCCAGCAGCACGGGCCGGTAGCGATAGCGCTGCTGGAAATCGGCGGGCAGGCGGCGCAAGACCAGCCCGAGCACCTTGGAGGCGAGGCCGTCACAGCGTACGCCAGGCCGGATCAGGAACCGGCTCAGGTTCAGCACACCGTGCAGCCGCTTGCGGCGCATGGCCGCCGACCAGCCGATCCATTCGTCGCGCGCGGCGACCGCGAGGGCCGCTGCGGCAAAGCCGAGCGCACCGAGCACACCGTTTTCCGATTCAACCAGATAGCGTACTTGGGCCCCGACATGGAGGACGGCCCCATAGGGGTGCTCGCGGGCCATGAGTTCGTTCCAGACCTGGCGCTGCTCGGCCGTCGTGACCAGACTCAGTTGCAAATCCACCACGTCCGCGACACGGGCCGGCACGGCCTGCGCGGCGGGGACCGGCTGGTCCAGGCCCCGGGGGCGGCCCGGTCCGCGCCGGCCACAGGGACGGGCCGCTGGCAAACGGAGATGGCCTTGGTCTTCCAGACCGCGCAAGGCTTGCTTGCAAGTCGCCAGTTGCCACTGGCCGCGACTGTCGCGCAAGTCGAAGGCTTGGCACACCTGACGCACGAAGGCGGTCCGATTGACCTCGCCAGCCTGCGCCCGCAGGGCCTGCAGAGTCGCTAGCGAGGCGGGCTGCGAGAGGGTCTCCAGAATGCAATGTTGATCGAGCATGTCCTAGACATGCCACAACGACACTAAAAAGTCAACTGCTTTCTGTGGGGCATAAGCAGGCCGCACCTGTGCGAACAGGTTCGGATGATCGGGCCGCTACCGGCCGGGACCCAGCACTGCCGCAGGGCCAAGTAGCCGGATCGAATCCGATCTACAGTGGTTGCCGGTTGGTTGTCCTAGCCGTCAATCTGCCACGAGGTTGAAAGCGGCCGCGGCCGCCATGCGGCGCGAGAACGGCTAAACGTGGGTCAACACGAACTCCGAAGCGACGAGAACTGTTGCACCATGCATCCTGCGGCTACTACCCTGTGGCCAGCTGCACAAATCTGAACTCCGTCATCGTCCCCGGCGTGGGCGAGACCTGCGATCAAGGTCGAGCGTAGTTTCGCGCCCACAGTCTGCAGAAGATTGCACGGCGCGGACGCAGACCTCCAGGAGACCCGCAAGTTCATGGCTAACCGCGGCTCCGGGAACTGGCCCCCCGCAGGACCCATTAGCGATGAGCCTGCCCGCGATCTTGGGGCCGGCCATCGGCGTGGAAGGAGCACCGTGCGCGCTCGCGATGTGGGCGTCGAGTACGGCTAGTGCCTGGTTAAACGGCATTAGCCGCCAACGCTTCCCAGAACGCGCGGATCCGTGGGTCGGTGTCGGGACGCCCGACGAGGCCGGCCATGATTTGCCCGGGAAGAAACCGCGAGCGAAGGAACCGCTTTCGTCTTCCACTCGTGGCGCGATCCTCCACGTTCACGATGCCGTGCTCGACAAGCCGTTCTTGGACCCGAGGCCAGTGGCGGTCCGAGAAGAGAGTCGACAGATTGTCATCCTGGAGGCATACGACGTTGGTTCGACGGTACGCTCGCATCAAGCGTTCCATCACTCGTAACTGCGGCTCCGGCACGGCAGGGCCGGTGGCGTCGGGAGGGCCGCTGAGTGGCACTCCGCACGAGCGCAGCGTGTCCGCAATAAACCCAGGATCGTAGTTCGCATATTGGAAGTTAGGATCTCGAATGCCCGCGACGTCACTTGCGCCGAGCCCCTTCAACTCCAAGCGTGTCGATTCCCGGTTGACCATGGGTTCATAGAGCTGTAAGCCCCGCGCGTCGCATTCGATGAACCGAGTCGACCTGAGGTCGGTCCGCCGCATGGTCACGTTAATCAACGTACACCGCCTGAGAGTCACGTTGTGGAGATGGCTGCCGGGAAAGACCACCGATCTGATGGTGCAGTCTTCGACTTCGTGAGCGTTCTGGTCGTCGCCGCCACGCAGCAGCGCCATGACGAGGAGTCCCACGTTTTCTCGGACCTGCGCCGCCCGGCGGCTCTCCGTCTCGGCGGTCCGCGACAGGCACTCCAAGAGTTTCCGGAAGCGCCTACCCGCGACCGGCTCCGACCCGGATATTCCCCGCGTCGCCCGGTCGGCAACCTCTTCTGGCAGGGCTGAACGACCGAGGATGACACGCAGGTTCGCCTCTTTCCCGTCGAGCCGGGCTCTGATGGTTCTCGCAAGGAAATAGTAGAAGAAGAACTCGTGCTCGAAGGCGATGCCACCGCCTGCCGACGACCCACCGTGCCGTCCGAGAAACGCCATCGTCGGCAGTCGTTCCACAATCACCCGTTTGGCCTCGTCCGGCAGTCCTGCGTTATTCACGAAGTACTCCGCAACGAATCGGATTGAGGCGACATCGAGTTCACGCGTCTCTTGGTTCCACATCTCCTCCGCGAGTTCCTGCATCAGGCTGCTGAATTGATCGCCCGTCATGAGAGGCTGCGAGTGTCGATCGAGCAACTTGTCCCTCAGTTCCCGCACCGTGTACTCCCGCACGAGCGTCTTCAGCAGATCGTCACTTCCCGGGAATGAGACACCACGCTCCATTAGATCGACGACCCGCGTGAAGAACAGGGGCCGGGCAGCAAGGGCCGCCTGCCGGCCTCTGAACGTATTATTCACAAGCCTGTGAAACTCCTCGGCATCTACCCGGGACAAGCCCTTTTTCTCGATGCACATGTTTGCGTAGCGTCGCCGATCGTCGGCCGACCAATTCAGCACGCGGACCGATTCATGGGACCATGTCTGATCGCCGGTAGCCCGCCCCGCCCGATCGAGAAACTCTTCCTCGTAGTAGGTCGATCGCGCCGACGCGAGAATCTGGCCCTCTCCATGGAGTTGTTCGAGAAAGTCCGCAAGCGAACTGAACGCGTCGTCGTAGCCGCTGACGCCCAGCAGTTCGTCGAATCCATCAATGACCGGTACGAGAACCCCGAGCTGCGCCAGAACCGCGACGGAATGGTAGGTAAGCCCGACCTTCAGGTCCTGCAGCTCGGTTGCGAGCGCCTCGTTCAGCCGTGCAAGGGCTCGTCCCTGGGCGTTCACGTAGAGCAGCAGCCTAGAAGTGCGTCCGCTGAGGTAGGCTTCCGCCTGCTGCCGAACCAGCTCCCGCAACACGCTAGTCTTGCCTGCGCCCGCCCCCCCGGTGACAATGATCACACGCGTCGTGTCGGCTTCCTCGTTCAGCAGACCGGAGAGTATGCCGATAGCCGGTCCCGAACTCGCGGAGGGCTGCGGTTCAACGTCTGAACGTCCCCGCGTTGCGGCACTCCCGCGGTCACGACGATCAGATTCCGCCCGCGTTGAAATGAACGGCATGGGCCTGAGCGCCGAACAAATCATCTGCGCGACGTGACGCAAGTCGGCCATGCCGGGTCCAGATACGAACGCGCGGTACTGGAGGCGGGAAGCTCCATCCGGCGTGACCAGTACGCCTTGGTCCCGCGAGACGGAGAACGTCGCCTCGCGAGATTCGCCGCGCATGGTCCAACCAGCACGGAAGGTGCGCGCAGCTCCCTCGATTTCGACACTTGCGCCCGGGTCTCCGAAGGAGGCCAGATCGCGCCTGATGCGTTCGTTCCAGTACTCGAAATAGTCGGTCACGATGGACTTGCTCAGGCTTGGTCCAAGCTGTGGATCCGTACCCCGCGAACCCTCAGAACTCGATCATTGACTCCTGCGCCGGCAGCACGACGCCGTATCCAAGCCGCGCCGGACGGATTGGTGGCGTAGGCGGAAAGGGCAGCGGGCAGCAGGTCGTCGTCATCGCTGACGATTCCGACCTTGGACTCGGCGACGCCGACCGCGAAGACCGCATCACAGCCGAGCATGCCATCGACCATCTTCTGCCGTCGGCGCTTCACATGGAGTCGTACGGTACCGCGCAGCGCGAGGTTCGGAAACTGGAACATCGTCATCGCGAGGGTTGGGCGAACGATCAGCCCCTGTCGGCGACCGCGGAGCGCCGGCAGCAACGTCAGCAACCACCGTGCGGACGGACTAGGAACGCCCAGTTCGTCGAGCCACCCACCGTACAGACGCACATCCAATTCACCCAGACCCGGAAACGCTCTCTGAGTGGCGCGAGCGAGGGATTCGAGAAGCGCCGTTGTACTGGCTTCCGCCTCCAACTCGGAGCGGTTGCCTGGGCAGAGGTTATCGTAGTCGACCAGCGCTAGGCCCTGTACAGCCTGATGGTACCACACCCAGTTAATGTTCGGTCGCCGCCCAGGTTGCTGTCCAATTCGGAAAACGGCAGTAGGGGTCCGGCGACGATATGGACGGTCCCGACGCTCAAATGAACGATTCGCCGCATCGTTGCGATGAGGTTCCCCAGCTGCCGGCTGCATTACGAAACGCAACGGCGGGGAAGAAGGCATTTGGAGTTGGCGGTTGAGTTGCTGGTGTCTCCCGCTAGAACTCCATTTACAGTAGGGTTTCAGTGGCTTCAGGACATCGTTAGCGCTCTTGGTCCAGATAAAGTATTGGGGGGCCTCGTAGTAGACCTGCAAATGCTCCCTGATGGCCGCTTCCAGCGCCTGCGTGCTGCGAAACGTTCCGCACCGAATCCGCGACGGCGTGACCTCGGCAAACCAACGCTCTATCTGATTCAACCGTGGGGCGCGGGTCGGCGTGAAGGGTGAGGGGTAGCGCGGCCGCCGTAGCCCGTTGTAGATCAGCACTGTCTTATGGGTCCCGTAGTTGTCGAGGATCCGATGCATCTCGTGGGTCTCTGGTACCGGCTGGTCCATCAGCGCCAGGAACTTCTTGAACTCCGCGGCGCGGTGATGCCGGTAGCCCTCGCCGGTCACCTCACCTTGCGATACTCAGGGCTGCGAACACGGAGGTCGTCCCCTTCCGTTGGTCGTCCTGGGTCTACCGCTCGGGCACACAAGCTGTCTGCGACTTGCTGGTCGCAGTGGCCTAGGGTCAACTGGAGCATGATCCGTTCCCGCAAGGCCAGCGCCAGCGAGGACTTCTGCCGTCGCAGCCAGCGTTCCAAATCCTGGCGTTGCGGGCCCGAAACGGGGGGAATACTCGCGTAGATTGATTCGCTGTCACTGCCTCCCGAGTCTGCAACGACGGTACCAGAACCCCGATCCGCCGTCATAACATTTCTGACGCTGTACACTAGACGAGTGCTGGAACAACGTTCCGGGTGTGCTGCCCCTGTGTTCACCCGCCGCTCCCCCCACGGCACCACCTAGGCCAAGTTCCGCCTCGTCCGGTCCGCCCGCATCGACGGACGCCTCCGCCAGAAGGCCCTCCTCAATCTCGAATCTCGGTGCCGGCTTCGACGTCTCGGCCCAGGACTGGCCCCTGCTCTGCCAGCTCATTGAGACCATCGACACCTCCCGTCCTCTCCCCCGGCCCGCTCCGTTCCCCCTCCCCCCACTCCAGCCTCTCTCCCCAGCCCCGGGCACCCCCCTCGCCCCTCTCCGGCTTCCACATTCTTACTGATTCCTATACATTCCCCCATCAGCCCATTGCGGAAAAAATCCCCCACTTCCCGCGACAATAATGTGACATTCAACAGCACTCACAGGCCAGTCATTGGTGTAATGTGCCGGGTGTCTGCGTTCTTCTTGGGCCAAACGATTGCCCAGTCTGGGATCGAGCGTTGCACTTTGGAAGGCAAGTGGCGAATCCGGTTGCAGTAGGACTCGGGATGCAGCAGAGTGGTCGAGAGTACGCAGACGGTGGTATTAGCAGGACCAAGCACCAAGCGCACCCGCACGGAGTGCCGGTGGGCCGCGATGCGACGGCCTCGCTGTGGTCAGACTCAAAGGAGTTCCAACAGTCGGCGGCCGCAAGGTCAGAATGCAACGACAGTGGTGTGAAATCCCCATTCATTCCCGCAGGAGCACCTTGGCCCCGAGCGGCCCGGAGAGAGCACGGCCTGGTCCCGATCCCCAGCAGGTCCTGGAACCGGCTATGGAGAACAGCCGGACGTCGACGACCCCAGACACAGACCGTCCAGCAATTCGCGCAGTCATGGCACCCCCTGTATCACCAGTGAGAGCCGATCGTCCTCATGCTCGAGAACGGTTCCGGTTACTGCAAGGTCTTCGTTGGGTGCGTTTTCGGACGGAGGGGCATCGCCTCCGGGGAGCGGATCGCGGGAGGAATCCGATACCCGCCACAGCCTCTGTCAGCTTGGGTGGAAATCTCCATCTGACGGAGCCCTGAATCCTTCGCCTTGCTTAGGGGACTTTCCGGAGAACCGCCGTTGGGTGCGGGTTCACATCCGGCTGTGCGACCATGGATAGCCGCTGAGGCACAAGTTCGACCACCCATGAGAAACCTCCTCCAATCCTGTCCGTTCGCCTTGATTCCGTCCCTCGCAGTCGTGCTGCTCGCAGGGGGCTGCTCATCGAATCAGGACGGCTCTCCGCAGCCACCCAACCTTGTGGTGTTTCTCGCCGACGACCAGGGCTGGGGCGACCTCAGCCTGCACGGCAACTCCAACCTGGCTACCCCCAACATCGATTCTCTGGCGATGGACGGGGCCATGTTCGAACACTTCTATGTCTGTCCAGTGTGCGCACCAACTCGGGCCGAGTTCCTGACGGGGCGCTACTACGCACGCGGCGGGGTCCGTGGCGTTTCGACCGGCCAGGAACGTTTGAACATTGACGAGCATACAATCGCCCAGACCTTCAAGGCGGCTGGCTATGCGACGGGGGCCTTCGGCAAATGGCACAACGGTACGCAGCATCCGTACCACCCGAACGCCCGCGGATTCGACGAATTCTACGGCTTTACCGAAGGCCACTGGGGACACTACTTCGACTACGAAATGGACCACAACGGCACTCTCGTCCGAGGGGAGGGATTTGTCATCGATGACGTTACCAATCGCGCCCTGGAGTTCATTGAGCAGCACCAAGACGGCCCCTTCTTTGCCTACCTGCCCTACAACACTCCCCACTCCCCCATGCAGGTTCCGGACGAGTTCTGGGATCGATTCGAGTCCAGGGAACTGGCCATGCGGCACAGGGATCCCGACCGAGAGGACCTGCCCAAGACCCGCGCTGCGCTGGCTATGGTCGAGAACATTGACTGGAACGTGGGACGGGTCCTGGCGAAACTTGATGCCTTGGGCCTCGGTAGCGAAACGATCGTGTTGTATTTCAGCGACAACGGACCCAACAGCTGGCGCTGGAACGGCGGCATGAAGGGACGCAAGGGCTCGATCGACGAAGGGGGCCTGCGATCTCCTCTGGTGGTCCGCTGGAACGAGCATATAGAGCCGGGCGTTTCAATCGCCGAGGTGGCCGGAGCAGTCGACCTGCTTCCTACGTTGGCCGACTTGGCGGGTATCCAGGTTGCCGGCAAGAAGCCGCTGGACGGCCGGAGCCTGGTGCCACTCCTGATGGACCAGGAGACGGAGTGGGCGGATCGCCGGCTGTTTTCGCTACGGCTCCAAAGGGGTCAGAAGAGTGTCAGCGTTCGCAACCAACGTTTCCGGCTGGACCCGGACGGTCAGTTGTTCGACATCCAGGCCGATCCCGGGCAGCGGGAGGACGTTGCCGAGAGGTTTCCCGATGCGGCAGCGGCACTGCGAGAGGCGGTTGCGGCGTGGGTGGATGAGATCGCCCCGAGCGTCGGCCCCGATGACCGGCCGTTTCCGGTGGGCCATTCGGCGGTTACACTGTTGCCGGCACGAGACGGAATCCCCCATGGGGGCATCAGGAGGAGCGCGAACGCACCCAACTGCTCCTACTTCACCAACTGGACAAGTCCGGAAGACTCCATCACGTGGGATGTGGAAGTCGCCGAAAGGGGCGAATACGAACTCTCGGTGCACTACACGGCCGCCGTCGCCGGCTCGACGATTGAGGCGACGTTCGAGGGAGCCTCGGTCCAGGGGACGGTCAGCGATGTCCATGACCCTCCGATGTACGGCGCAGACGCGGATCGGGTTCCCCGGATCGGCGAGTCGTTGGTTAAGGACTTCAAACCGCTTATGCTTGGCACGATGAACCTGTCGCAGGGGCGCGGGGTCCTCACGCTGAAGGCCATCAACGTAGCTGGCGCGGAGGTCGCGGAAATCCGGTACGCGGTACTGAGGCGCCTCAAGGCCGACTAGCAGACCGTGTCGCCCGTGCACTGCCCAAGGCCCGGTTCCGCCGGAGGTATGTACAGACGGCCGTCCGCCAGCTCTGCCAAGTGCCGGACGCGCGCCTTGCCGAAAGCTTGCCTTGCCCGCTGGAGAATCACCAGCATGGGCTGGCCTCGACAGGGTCCCGCACGTACTTCAACTGCCGGTCGCCCTAGCAAATGCAGCAACGGGGGATTCAAGGTCCAGATGGGTCCATCGTATGGGAAAAACCGCCGTGCCTCAGGCGTACCCCCCATCGGCAATCCGATGAGCATCCTGATGGCTCAACCACCAACTCCGCTCACTTGAATCTGCGATGGACACGATCGACGCCACAGACGCAACCTCGAACGGCCATGCTCTGCAGCAACGGTTCTCGTTTCTGCAAGTCGCTCTACGTATGGCCACCAGCCTGCGGGCCATGCTGCAAGCCTGCTCCGGGCGGGTGTCCCCGTTTGGTCGCGAGTCACCCACGCCGTGAGGCATCCGCGGCTCTCAACCGTTCCTCGAGTCGTGCGTGTATCGACCACTTGGCAGTAGATGCCCGTCCGCGCTCCGACCCCGCCGCAAATTGGTGTCCATACCAGACGCCCTTCGGCCGCGCCACTCTCCGGCAATGACGATGCGGGTGGCGAACTGGATACCGAGGTCCACCGAGATCAGCGAGAATTGGAGGCTGCGCCGACAGCCGAGCACAGCGTCGACAACCGCTATTCGGGCTCCCTCACCTGGAGTACCTGTCTGGCGTCCACGAAATCCTGCACCTGAACCGTCCCGCTGGGCCAGCGGACCTCGACCCGGATATCCGCATCTGCGCTACCGAGACCGAAGTGAACGCCGTCATGGCTGGAGGATGCGTAGCCAACCGCGGTCGTCATCAAATTGCGCTGGTCCCCGACACGGACAACGGCACCGATCCCATCGCGGTTGGAACGTCCACCCTCCAGACGGACATTGAGCCATCCGTTCCCCTCCGGGCTGAGATTCTCCCAAAGCTCGGCGCGCTCGCCCAGCGATGCCACGACAACGTCAACCCTACCATCGCGATTGAAGTCCGCAAAGGCGCACCCCCTGTGCGCACGGGCCCTCTGTGCGAATTCGCGGCCGGCTCCCTGCGAAACATCCCGGAAAGTGCCATTGCCCAGATTCCCGAACACGCTGTTCGGCTCACGATACGGCGTGGTGTCCTCGAACTCCCGGATGATGTCGTTAACATGCGAATTCGCCGTGAACAGGTCCTTGTGGCCATCATTGTTGAAATCGACAAGACCGTTGCCCCAGCCGCTACGCCGGTTCGAAATCGCGGCCATCCGAGACGGGCCGGTCGCATCCTCGAAAAAGCCGTCTCCGGTATTGCGAAACAGCGGGAAAGTCTCCGCGATCAGTGCCGTGATCGAGACGTCCGGCAAGCCATCGTTGTCGTAATCCCTGAAATCAACGCCCATGCTGGCAACCGGCTCTCCATGCTGCAGCAGCGCAGTGCCGGAGAACATCCCCGTCTCGTCGAAGTATTGACCATCCCGGTTCCGGAACAGGAAATTCGGCAGGTTGTCATTGGTTACGAACGCTTCCACCCAACCATCGCCGTCCGCGTCCGCGAACGCTACACCCATGCCCCGACCGAGATGTTCCGAGATCCCGGTTCGCTCGGTCACGTCTTCGAAGCGCCCTTCGCCCCGGTTCCTGTAGAGACGGTTGGAAATCGGAGTCAGGTGGGTCGGGTCGCAGTACGCGCGAAGCCCCC
Source organism: Bryobacterales bacterium (assembly GCA_965205085.1). Taxonomy (GTDB): domain Bacteria; phylum Acidobacteriota; class Terriglobia; order Bryobacterales; family UBA6623; genus VXMF01. The sequence continues at coordinate 2,719,939 of OZ242039.1, forward strand.
GGTCCGCATCGCCGCAGAACCTGTCGAAACCCATGCTCCAATCGGCGTAATTCACTATTAGAAGATCCAGCAACCCGTCGTTGTCGTAGTCGAACCATCCTGCCGCGACCGACCACTCCCCGGTCCTGAAACCAGCTTGTTGGGTGGCGTCCTCGAACCGACCGTCACCGCGGTTTCGGTACAGGGTCACCCTGAATACGCCCACCACGAGCAAATCGACATCCCCGTCGTTGTCATAGTCAGCGGCTGCTGTGCCCATGTCGTAGCCATGGCCTTGGACCCCCGCAACTTCGGTGACATCCGAGAAGCGCATGCCCCCCTCGTTACGGTACAGGCGATTCCAGAACCTGGGACCTTCCTTATTCAGAGACGGTACCGGTGCGCCGTTCGTGAAATAGATATCGGCCAAGCCATCACCGTTGTAGTCGAAGGCAGCGACGCCACCGGCCATCGTCTCGATCAGCCGCTTCTCCGGTGTCGGAGAGTTCTCGAGGACGAAATCGATACCCGACTGCATTGCGACGTCGCGAAAGCGGACCGGCACCGGTTCGGCTCCAACCGGTGCCGGCATCCCGTTCGGAGCCACAAGGCCTGCCACTAGGGCCAGCGGGCCGAGAAATCGGATGCAGAGGTCTACTCGCTCTTGATCCATCGGTCGAACTTGCTGCGGTCCCTGGCGAACGAGCTTCTGCGCATCTCGGTAGAGCGCTCCAGGGCCGCCCGGGCCGCCTCGAGGTTGCCGAGCTGGCGATGAGCCTGGAAAAGCGAATAGTGGACATCCCCGAAATGGTCCAGCGCCAGGCCTTTCTCAAGTTCGATTGCCGCTTCCTCGAAACGGCCTGCCCGAAGGTAGGCGCGTCCGAGACTGGGCCGGGCCTCAATCAGATTCGGATCCAGGCGCAAGGCACCTTCGAGGAAACGAATCGACTCCTCGTGCTGCTGCTTCGCGATCAGCAGGCGGCCCATGACGTACAGCGTCCGAGGGTCCGCAGCATTCAGCTCCAACGCGCGTTCCAGCGATGTCTGGGCCTCGTCAAGAGAATTGTCCAGCAAGTGCAGCAGGCCAAGGCTCCGGTGCAACTCGGGTTCGTCGGGCTTGAGCTCGATCGCCTTTCGGTACTCGGCGACGGCTTCATCGTCGGCGTGTCGTTGCCGATGGGATTCCGCCCTCATCTGATGCACCCTCCAGGACCCCGGAGCGAGGGCCTCGACCCGCCGGAAGCACTGGTCGGCCATCGACTGCAGGGAACGTACGGTCCAATAGACCGCCTCGGGCATGAGATCTTTGGAACCACGCATCGCGTGGGTCAAGGCAACGATAGCTCGCTCGACCTGGCCGAGTTCGAAGTACGCACGACCCATCATGAGGAGTTGTGACCGGGCCAGGGAAAGCCTCGACTCCAGCGCGCGCACACAGTCGAGATATCGGTGAGCCTGGCAAAGTTCAGCCGGAGCGAGGGAACCCGGTTCAGCGAGCGGGATGCTCTCTGCCTGACGTGTTAGCAGCGAGCGCAGGGAGGCAGCCTTCGCGGCCTCTCCAGCGTCATCCAGGAGTTCAGCTCTGAGGAAACGCACAGCGGCCCCGGACTCCTCCGGCAGCTTGCCGACCAGCGCCAGGGCGGTCTGGGCCGGCATGCGGCGCACGGGGAATGCCACCCCCTTCACCAGCCATCGTGGGCTCGCATCCCAAACTCTCTGGAGCTGGGCAAGAGCGGAATCGGGGTCGCCCGTTCGCAGGCTGATCTCCGCTAGCCCCAACCGTGACGCCTCCGATCTCGGATTCGCATTGAGTTCGACCAGAAAATGCCGCTCAGCCGCTTCCCCGTCCCCCAGGTGCAGGTAAGCTGTGCCGAGCGAGGCATGCAAGCCGGGAACGTCGGGGCCCCTCTTGAGCGCAGTCTCGTAGTAGGGCACTGCCGCAGCCCACGCTCGACTCAGAACAAGCATGTCCGCTCCCAGCCGCAATGTCCAAACGGAATCGGGTCTGTTAAACACCAATCTGCCGGCCAGGTCGCTCATCAGATTGAGGTATTCCCGGCCGAGTCGGTACCAAGCCTCGGTCTTGTTCGGATCATGAGCGAACGCGGCCTGATGCTCGCGGACGGCCCCGGCATAGTCTCCCTGCGCCAGATAGCAGGCAGCCAGCGCCGAGCGGCCCTCCAGATTGGCGGGATTCTCTTCCAGACTTCGCTGCAGCCAAGGGATGGCCTCGGCCGGCTTGCCGAGCTTGAGGTGTCCCAGGCCCAGGAAAAGATGGGTGGCCGGGAACTGGTGATTCGTTGCGGCGACTCGTTCGAGTTCAGCAACGGATTCCCCGTAAGCTCCCTGCAGGAACAGGACCAGGCCGAGATTGGCCCTGGCTTCGGTGAGCTCCGGCCTGAGACCGAGTACAGCCCGGAATTCCTCCTCGGCGGAAGCGAACCGGCCCGCTCGCATGGCGTCTTGCCCAGCGGCGAATCGAGTCTCCATGGCGTCGTGCCGGGGATGCGTAGCCGGCTGCGCGGCCACCGTGTGGACGAGCACCAAGCCCAGCAAGACCGAGAATGCTGCTCGCCCCGTATCCATCCCTACCTTGAGCTGCCCTGTCCCGGGCACCGACGAATCGGGCCAGCAACCGGCGGCGTCACCCGTGGCGGGAGGCAGGAACCGGAACCCTCCATCCAGCCAGGCCATGGATCGCCGAGGGGGGTCAGAACAGCACTCGCAACCCGAACTGAACCAGCCTGGGAACCCCCCGCGTGCCGCTGACTACTCCGAACTGCGGCGTCCCCAGGCTTGTACCGGGATGTCGGAAGATCGGAGTGTTGAACAGGTTGAAAAACTCGGTACGGAACTCGATGCCAAGCCGTTCCCCGATCTGGGTTCGCTTGAAGACCGCGAAGTCCCATTGCGCGATGCCCGGACCACGCACATCCGGCAACACTCGGGCGGTGTTCCCGAAGGTGAACGCCGGCGGCTGGCTGAAGACGTCGGTATTGAAGTACTTGCCCAGGCGAGTTTGCGGGTCGCCCGAAAGCTCCGCGCTGGTGCCGTTGTTGTTCGGGAACTGGGAACCGCCCCAGGAATTGGACAGATTCCGTGACGTCGTGACGCCGATGGGGAACCCGCGCTGGATCGTCGTCACACCATTGAATCCCCATCCGCTGACGATCTTGTTCGCGGCACCCGAGAGGCTTCCGCCGATGGGCTTGCCTTTCCCGAAGGGAAGATCAAGCACGTAACTGAGGACGAAACGCTGGGAGACATCGAATGCAGCCAGCGATTTGAGCGAGCGCAAGTCATTGTTGTTGCCGCCTGTGGCCCATCCCTGGGCACTGAAACCCTCAAGGCCGTCCAGCCAGCCGGTGAGGGTACCGGCATCCGTGATGAGTTTTCCTGCGGTATAGGTGGCCAGCAGGCTTGCCCCACCGTTGAAGCGGCGTTCCACTTTCGCCTGAAAAGAATGGTACGTCGAACTACGGTTGGTTGGCCCCGACATCTCGACGTTCGTGAACTGTGGATACGGTCTCAATAGCTGACCTCGGGCAACGGTCGGCTGCGACAGGGGCCCTGTGGCGATCGAGGTGCCGTGAAAGGGGTTGGGCACCTGTTCGTTGAGTTGCGTCCCCATGGATAGGTGCTGATCAGGCAGCTGGTTCAAGGTCTGGGCGTTGACCGGAAGGCTGGTTCCCTTCGATCCCGCATACGCCACGTCGACGAGGGTTCCGTCGGGCAGCTGGCGCTGGATATTGAAGTTCCACTGCTGCATGTACCCGAGCGGCTGGTTGGGCACGGGTGAACGAATGCCGAGCCCCCCGACGAGGGTGTTCAGAAACGTGGTGTCACGACCCGGAGGTGAAAGAACACCGTCCGGGAAGGGGTCGCTCAGAAGTCGGAACGGGGTGACACCGCCATCCAGCGAACTGATCCACGGCGTCGAGATCGTGTTGACGACATCCTGGTTGGGTGCCACGGCGAAGGCGACATCGTTCGGCAGCCAGAAGACTCCGTAGCCGGTACGAATGACCGTCTTCTCATCGACCCTGTACGCGATGCCCAGTCGTGGTGCGAACGAGTGCCGGTCATCGAGTCGGGTACGGGACTGCCTCAAATCCGAGTTCACGAGTGCCAATTGCCCCCTGAGGTCCATGCCGGTCTCGGCCGACAGCGGATTGACGGAGTCGAGAGCGAGGGATGTCATGTTGTCAAACCGCTCCGAGAAGTTCCCCAAACGCTCCCAGCGGATACCGACATTCAAGGTCAGCCGGTCATTGACCTGCCACTGGTCGTTGATGTAGCCGGCCCGATAAATCATCTGCCCGGCCACGAGACCCGGAGTCGTGATGCCCCGGTCGGAACTGCCAGTACCGAGCAGGAACGAGGCGAACCCCCAGCCCCCGACCGGATTGAAGGGATCGTTCGCGGTGAACTTGGCGTTGAAGTCGAAGATCCCGCTGGGCGTGTTGCTTTGCGCGTAGTTGTGGGTCAGGCGGCGCACATCGCCCCCGATCTTGAACGTGTGACGGCCACGGATCAGCGTCAGGCTGGGCAACGCGGCAAGGTTCTCCTGCCGACCGATGATGATGCTCCCGGTCCCCTGCCCGCAGAACAGGGAGTAGCTCTCGACGCAAGGCGTCGGGATGTGGCGGAAATTCTCTGGAATCTGGCTGACCAGAGAGGACGGCCACGCAAACTGGGTCAGGTCGACCCCCTGGCTGGCCGGCGACCGGTCGTAGCGGAAGCGCGTCCACGATGCCCGGAGGTCGAGAATCGTGGTCGGGGAAATCAGGAACGTGTCCGCCACCACGATCTGGTTCGTGGTGAACGTCTCCGGACCGGCATCGATGTGAGCCCCTGTGCCGTACGGGTCGACGCCGAACGTGAGATTGTCCCACCACGTCCAGCGCCCCATGACACGGTGCCTGTCGCTGGCGCTCCAGTCAATGCGGTTGTTCAGTTGCTCGTTGTCGCCGCCGTCGCTCGCGTTCGCCGCATAGTTCAGGTTGAGGCCGGACAGGTTGGGCTCGGACCACAGGTGGCTGAGCGTCCTTGCTGTCCCATCCTGCCGCGACTCGGGAATCAGGTTGTTGGGGAACGGAGTTCGTGGCAGATCATCGGCGCTGGTGATCGAGAACGGGTCATGGACGGACTGGTCGAGTTCCGAGAAATCGCCGCGCTGCATCGCGACCGTGGGCGAGTCCAGGAGCAGGGACCTTCCCTGCCGCTGGCTGTAGCTCTCGTAGGACGAGAAGAAGAAGACCCGGTCGCGCACGACGGGGCCGCCGACGTTGCCCCCCCACTGGTTCTGAACGAAGGGCGGCGTACCGATACCGCTGGCGTTGTTGAAGAAGGTATTGGAGTTGAGGACCCGGTTCCGGAGGAACTCGTACGCAGAGCCGTGGAATTCGTTGCCACCGGACTTCGTCGTCATGTTGATGACGCCACCCGCGAACCGCCCGAACTCGGCACCGAGATTGTTGGTCTGGATCTTGAACTCCTGCACAGCATCCTGCGAAGGGACGAGCGCGGTGAGATTCGCGTAGCCGATGTTCACGGGTGCCCCGTCCAGAGTGGTGGCGCTTTGGTTCGACTGGCCGCCGCCGATCTGGTAGTTGCCCCAGGCGAAAATGTTGACGCCAGTGGGGCTCTGCATCGACTGGCCCTGTGGAACCACCCCCGGTGCCAGCGCGACAAGGTTCAGGACGTTTCGTCCGTTCAGGGGCGTCTCGGTCACCTTGCGGGACTCGACCACCTGGCCCAGGGAAGCGGTCTGCGACTGCAGCAACGGGGTACTCGACACCACCTCCACCACCTCGGTGACCTCACCGACTTCGAGAGTCGCATCAATGCGAATGCTGGCCTCGACCTCCACCACGATCGGCTCCTGGGCGAACTGCTTGAAACCGTCGGAACGCGCTTCCAGGCGATACTGGCCGGGAACAAGGTTCACGAAGCGGTAGAGACCGGCCGCCTCGGTCTCCTGCACCCGTTGCTCACCTGTCGCAAGATTCGTGAGCGTGACGCCCGCCCCGGGAATGACAGCACCGGTCGAGTCCTGAACGGACCCAACAACCGTGCCGTAGAACGTCTGGCCAACCGCTTCGACCGGAACGAATCCGAGGCAAGTCACCAACGCCGTGAACAAACTGAGATACCTCATGGACTCCCCCTTTCAACACGACCGCAACACACTCAATGCTGCGATGCAGCACCAATATACGCTAAGCCCAACCGCCACCGCAACCGAGGGCCGACAGGATCTCGGTCCTCTCCACGTTCAGCAAGTGGGCCGCGGCCTGCCTATGCCCCATAAGTAAAGTCAGAGCTCCTCCATCGAGACGCTGGCAGGTAGCGCGTAGGTAAGGCACAGGGTATAGGCAGGGTGTTCCCACGCTGAGATTCTCTAGTTTCTTGCCGTTGTGGCTGATTAGATTTGCGGAGGGCACTGGCTTTTTCCGACCAAATTCTGTCCGCAACGCTTCGTCGGGCGGCTCTACCCGCCCCCAATCTCGCCCTATGGACCCACTCGCCTTCCTCATCGATCGCAGAGGCCCCAGCGTGGGAAAGTCCTGGGGTATAGGTTGCGCTCATGATCGACAAGCGGGTCCAGCCCTCCCCGATCGTTGGGTGCCCCGGGGGCGGGGCGTTGGGGCGGTACTGGTAGCCGCCCAGAATCGCCATGGTGCGCACCGCCAGACCGAGGTTGCGGGGCGGGGTCCAGCCGGTGGTGGGTCGCGAAGTCGCGCAGCACGCGCAACTGCTGGGGGGTGAAGCAGACGGAGGCGGGCATTTCGGGGGTGGTCCGGCCCAGCAGCGTCATCAGCGCGAGGCGCCAGGCGATGACAGCCTTGATCGTGACCGCCCGCATGAGGCGCTGACTGGTGCGGTGGCCCAAGGACTCGACCTGGCAGCCGGACTTGAGAATCCGGTGCCAGTCCTCGATGCGCCAGCGGAGGCGGTACCAGCGCAGGGCGCGCTCGGCATCCGCCAGCGAGGAGACCTGGAGCGTGGTCAGCAGGAACCACTCGAGGGCCTCCCCGCCGGGGGCGGGGGAACGTTCCCAAAGGTGCACCCACTGCAGGCGCAAGGGTTCGTGGCCGGGGGCGGGGCAATGGCATTGACTTAGTGGCAAGGCGCATTGACTTAAGGAAATCCCGGGTTGAGCGTCGGCGGCGGCGCTGTCAGGACGCAGGGGTGGTCGCCTTGCGGTTCCTCCACTTGGTTTGGGGCTGACGGGACCGACGCGGATAGGAACGTTGCGGTCGCCGCCGCTGGCGGCTCCTCGCGATGCCATCCAACAGGCATTGCAGTTCCTTCCGCAGGGTCTCGGCCTGTTGCACGAACAGGCCCTCCAGCTGGTGTCCGACCAAGTGCAGCGTAGGCCGGAAATTGGCCAGCACAGTGGGTCGGCCGTGCCCATCCGGAGCCTCGCGGAAGGCTGCCTCGCTGTGATTCGCGCACAGCCGGGCCAGCGCCGTCAACGTGCAGTGAGCGTACAACTCCTGCCGGACCAGCCGCTCGCTGCGGCCCCGGAACGGCTCCACGCACAGCGTCTTCTTGGTCGTCTTGTAGTATTCCTCGATGCTCCAGCGGCCCTGATACAGGGTCTGCAGGTCCGCTGCACGGTAGCGCCGGGAGTCCAGCAGGGTGGTCGCGAGCCCACAGACGGTCGAGCCGGCGGTGTAGGACACCAGGCGCACCTGCAGGGGAGACCCGCCGGTCGCCGATTGGGCGGGGGGTGCAACGGTCACGACGGTCTCGCTGCGGTCGGACTCGAAAAAGGCCTGGAACACTGGGTTTGCGTTGCGCTGCAGGCGGAAGACGGCGTGCAGACCCCGTTCTACATGGGCCTGCAGCAAGGCGAAGCAGTAGTAGCCGCGGTCATAGACGACGACATCGCCCGGTCGGAGGGCCTGGAGGTGTCGGTGGGCGGCCCGCCGCTCGTCGGCGTGGGCCTGCAGGCTGCAGTCCAGCGGCAGGCGGGTGCGCAGCTGGTAGAGGCAGCTGAAGAGGCCTTGGGGATAGTAGGCCGTCGGCCCCGGGACCGGATAGCCGGCTTCGACCAGGGGTCGAGGCAAGTTGAGCTTGGAGCCATCGACGGCGAAGATGCGGTGGCCGCACCACAGGCTGTGGGGTGTCTCGGGAGGACAGGCGGCCAGCAGCTCCCGGTGGATACGCAGGAAGACGTCCTCGCTGACCTTGGCCCGGGCCCGGCAGATCGCGGCCGGAGTGACCGGCTGGGACGGCAGGGGCAGGTTCAGGTCGCGGCAATGGTCCCATAACTCTTGCAGAACCGTGGCATAGCCCCGATTATCGGGTTGGAACACGATCCGATACACGAACAGGACCACCAGCAGGGTGTTGAGGGTGCGTCGGCGACGCACCCACTGGCGGTCATAGTCGTTGGCGATGCGGGTCAGCGTGTCCAGCAGACCCTGCCACAGCTGCACGAACTTCGGGTCGGCCTGGGCCGACTGGCGGCACTGGCGGACCGCTGTGGGGGGCCCCTGGCACAGAATCTCGCGAAAGTCGGGGTGCAGCGGGCGCACCCAGACCTGCTTGGGAGTGCGGGCGGGCTGGGTGCCACTGGCGGGTGTGCCCTTGGTGCTTCCCAGGTTCTGCCAGCCGGCGGCCTGGTAGCAGGTGCCCTGCTGTTGCTGGGGGTCCATATAGGCCTCCAGCAGGACCGGTTGGGTGCCATGTTCCCGCTGCCAATCCTGCGGCAGATGGCGGGCTACCAGGCCCAGCGCGTGACTGGCCAGAGTCGGGACCGTAACCCACGGGAACAGCAACCAGCGGGCTTTGCGGACCACCAAGTGCAAGTGTTTGTGATACTTCTGATCCTGCCAGCCGATCCACTGGTCGCGGCAGGCCAGCCGTGGAGCCGCGAAATCGAATAGCAGGCAGCCCAAGGGGCGTCCCTGCCGGTCGCGCAGAAAGTAGCGCAGAGGGGGACCGCACGGGCGGCGATAGCCGAGCGGGTGGTAGCGTTCCACGAATTCGTTCCACAGCTCGACCTCCTGGGCGTCGGTGACGCAGGACAACTGCAGCGGGAGCAGGGAGCCGAGGGGCTCGGCAATGGCGGGCTGGGGAGCGGACTGCGGACCGGGCACCAGGGGCTGTTGGCGGGGCCGTTCTCCGCCCCGCTTGGGGGGTAGGCACAGGATGCCGAGGCGTTCGAGGGCCTCCAACAGGCGCAGGGACAGTTGAATGCGATTCCGGCCCTTGGGGGTCTGCCAGCGCAGGTGGGTGCAGAGGGTGTGGCCCAGTTCGGTGCGACTGAGCTTGGGAAACGTCCGCACCACCTCCTGGATATCGGCGATCTGCCGACGCCTCAAGCGGTAGCCGAAGAAGGTGGTGGACTTGAGTTTTTCGATCCAGGGGTCCAACACGGGACTGCTCCTGCTTCACGGTGCCATGGCCAGGCACCGAAGTCAAGTCCTGTCGCCAAAAAAAATTCACTGAGCCTCAATCTTGTGGTGATGAGTGTCTTAGTCTCCCAGGGTGCTCGAGTGAGAATTCACGTGGAAAATCAATGCCATTGGGGGGCGGGGGGCAACTCGACCGTCTGCCAGCGCACTTCGGCGCGGGCCGTGCGGGCCTCCCGCAGCGGCTGGGCCGCCTGCTGGCGGCTTCCCCGGCGCGCCGAACTGCGCGGCACCTCGATCTCGATCTGGGCCTAGGCCGCCTCGCTCCGGATGGGATCAAAGAGCTTGGGCTGGTCGGGTCCCAGGCTGCGGTCGTGCCGCGCCCGCACCAGCAACTCGACCCGTCGCAGCTGGCGTTGCTCGGCCAACAGGGCCTGCACATCCGCCTCGCGGTCCAGGACCGCAACCAATTGGGTATCCGACAGTTGGCGCGCGACAGCGGCGCAAGCCCTGAATCCATGGGAACGTTTTGCGTTCCTCGAGCGGTCGTCCGGGTTCGGCCTGCCCGTCGGTCGTCGCATACTGAATCTTGAGCAGGCCCAGCCCGGCACAGCCGGGATGCGTGGCGAAATTGAGATCAGTGCCGTCCTGGACGCACAGCACGACCCGCTGGGTCTGCATTCGCCGTATGGTGCGCTGGCGGTGGGGCTCGATCATGTTGTCGGGGGTCAACGCCAAGTCGTCCGGCTGGTCGATCAGCCGGTAATGGCCTTTGACGGCGGCGCGCTGACCTTGGGCGGCGGTGGGGATCTAGGCCCTCGGAGCAGCGGCTTGCATCTGCGCAGTCTGCACCAGCCGCTGGGTCCAGCGGACATCGCCCAGTTCGTTGGGGGCGAACTCGTCGAGAGCGAGTCCCTCGCCCGGCTCCAGCGGCTTCCCAGCCGGCGGGGCGCTGGCACCCAGTTGCTGCCGCCAATCGCGCTGCAGCGGGTAGACGATGATGGCCTTGACCGGTACGCGTTGGTCGGGGGCGGCGAAGCGGCCGCGTCCGGTGGTCTGGCCGACCTAGGTCCAGTGGGCGGCGCGGAAGCAGGTGCCGGCATGCTGCTGGGGGTCACCATATGTTTCCAGCAGCACGGGCCGGATCAGGAACCGGCTCAGGTTCAGCACACCGTGCAGCCGCTTGCGGCGCATGGCCGCCGACCAGCCGATCCATTCGTCGCGCGCGGCGACCGCGAGGGCCGCTGCGGCAAAGCCGAGCGCATCGAGCACACCGTGGTCAGATTCCATCAGATAGCGCACTTGGGCCCCGGCATGGAGGACGGCCCCATGGGGATGCTCGCGGGCCATCAGTTCGTTCCAGACCTGGCGCTGCTCGGCCGTCGTGACCAGGCTCAACTGCAAACCCGCCACGGCCTGCGCGGCGGGGACCGGCTGGCCAGGAGCCGGGGGCGGCCCGCTCCCCAGCGGCCCCAAGGACGGGCCGCTGGCAAACGGAGATGGCCCTGGTCCTCCAGCCCGCGCAAGGCCTGCTGGCAAGTCGCCAGTTGCCACTGGCCGCGACGGTCGCGCAAGTCGAAGGCTTGTCACACCTGACGCATGAATGCGGTCCGGTCGACCTCCCCAGGCTGCGCCCGCAGGGCCTGCAGAGTCGCTAGCGAGGCGGACTGCGAGAGGGTCTCCAGAATGCAATGTTGGTCGCGCATATCCTAGACATGCCACAACGCCCTTCAAGAGTTAGCTCTCTGTGGGGCAACGGCAGGGCGCGGGCCAAGACTGCGCGCAAGCGCCTGAGGGATGATTGGCCGGTGCCCAGCTTCCGCGCGCTCTTGGCTGATCCCGCCACGTTGACTCGCCACCGGGCTGAGCCGACTGTCCAGGGCTCGGAGGCTGCCGACATGATCATTAGTCCGAAGCCGTATCAGGCCGAGGTACTCCGTCTGCTGCCGTTCCAAGCATGAATGGTAGCGAGTAGCGAACACCTGCGAACGTGATCATGGTACGCAAGCACAGTCAGTTAGGATTGCTCGGTCTGCGAACTTGGGCCCAGAAGGTTGTACGGCAGAAGAACTCTGCGAACAGCTACGAGTTCTCGGCAGTCGGACCACCGGTCGTCGACGGAGAACACCGCCGTGTTGCCAGTCCCAGAAGCGCCCCGACCCGAGAATGCGGCCCCTCACGCCGCCAACAAGACATGCAACCGTTCCTCCATGAGCGTCAGGCCCACAAGATTCTACTCCCGACGCACACCCTTAAGGCCTTCCCCCTGCGCTAAGGAGTCGCTTCGCGACACCGATAGTTCTGCTGGGCAAGCTCCTAGACTGGGTACCTAGTGTTCCGTCACAGGTTGATCTTGGGGTCAACTGCAGCGGACGTACAACTGGTATCGGCAGCTGGTATTTCGCCGTTCACGCTACACCGACCCAAGCCCTACCCGCAAATTCGACAGTGACTGAACACTAGGCAGTTACCTCTTGGAATGTCTCAATATGAGCAACCACACCGCACCTGCTCCGCCTATTGCAGTTCCCACGGTACGCAACACCTCGGTCGCGACTTCTCGTTGAACGGCGGCGACACCACAGCTCCTTGCCCAAGTGATTCGGAGATCCGAGAGTCGGCGATTCTCACGCTCCTGCGCGTTCGTTCGCAACTTTTCAAGGTGGTAGCGGTATTGGCGCTCGTCGGCGGCATCACTCGCTTCAATCGCCTTGAGTCCAATCTCGGCGCGACGGTCGGAGCTTTCCATGCGTAGACGCTCCAGGGCCAAGAACTCATCGAGTGTTGTGGTGTCTGCGTCCAACCTGGCCTGCCGTGAAGTCTCGGAACCCTAGCGCACCAGAGATCTGTCATGGCCCTCGGTGTCAGGTGCTGGGTGATCAGCCGAACCGGGAATCATGTTGATGTCGCAAATTCGGGGTCATCCGGACCCGTGCGGTCGAGCGTCGCGAAGCCATCGCGGTAGAACCGGAAATCACGTCGCAAACTTGGTGTCACAGGTTCTAGGAGTTCGTCAACGAGAGCATCTACCTCAATACTGTAGACTCGATACCCGCCATATGGTGACGATTCGTATTTCGTGATCACGCCGTCACCGTGAGTCTTCGCGGCGCGCCGCCGGGCAACTTCCTGAATAGCCTCGTCGAGTGTCTCGCAGTACAGTATCCGTCTAGATTGTTTCACATCCATTTTGCACCTGCCCGTTAAGAGTGTAATCTCCATTTGCGGCTGGACTCAAGCCGGGGGCTTCTTCGATGTAACTCTCTACTCGGAGTGAAACCGCCCGGGATCTCCATCCGCGGGTTCTCCTTGTACGGGTTCTCCTTGTACGGGCTGTTCGTGAAGGGCGTCTGTGCGTCCTTCAGAATGCGAGACATGGAGGTCCGCATCGGCTCCAGCCACAAGCTTCCGCATTGGATGTCAAGCCCGAACCCGAGTAGCCCGGCCTGCGGGGCAGAGTTTAGCGGCTGATCAGCTCTTGAGAGTGGACCGGGCTCGAAGTTGTGTGTAGGGTATTCATACGCCTGCCTCCCGCAACTAGCAACTATCCTGGCGGGTGGGGCTGCCACTCGCCTGACTTGCGGAGCACGGTGTAGAGCCAGACCACGAGCTTTCTCATGACGGTTACGAAGGCCAGACTAGGTGGTCTGCAGCGGTCGCGCAGGCTGGAGTAGCAGCCTTGCCGTCGGAGTGACAACGGGTCGCAACGGCTTCAACGTCCAGTGATAGGCCAACACCTCCTGCACCAACAACTGGTCGTAGCGACGTTGCAACCGGGCAGGTTCAACAGATCATTTCAATCCGGGCTCCCAGGTGCCGGCTTTGGCGAGCGCGACTAGTGTTCTGTCACTTTCGAATTTGCGGGTAGGGCTTGGGTCGGTGTAGCGTGAACGGAAACGCCAGCTGCCAAAGACGGTTGTGCGGCCGCGGCCGTTGACCCCAAGATCACCCTGTGACGGAACACTAGCCGCCAACTGGCAGGCTTCTCCTGCTGCCGTGCCGCGGGTTGGCGTTACTGCGCGGCCCGGACCTTGGGTATCCGTCGGGAGGGTGTCCCAGCAGAACCAAAGCGGTCTCGCTCCAGCCCGTGGCCTAAGCCTGGCGGAAGCTCTTGTGCGCGGAGCCGGAGTCCCGCTTCGGCAGCCGCCCAAGGTCACCACGACTGGACCGACAGGGAGTATTGCCGCAGTGCCTAGGCCGACGGTCGGGTGCGCCCTGCAGTTGCCCCACAGAGGGCAGTTAACTTTTGAGGGCGTTGTGGCATGTCTTAGGATATGCGCGACCAACATTGAATTCTGGAGACCGTCTCGCAGCCCTCCTCGCTAGCGACCCTGCAGGAACTGCGGGCGCAGGCTGGCGAGGTCAACCGGACCGCATTCGTGCGTCAGGTGCGCCAAGCCTTCGACTTGCGCGACAGTCGCGGAGTCCCTCGGCCACCGCACCAGTCAGCGCATCATGCGGGCGGTCACGATCAAGGCCGTCATCGCGTGGCGCTGATGACGCTGCTGGGCCGGACCACCCCCGAAATGTCGGCCACGGTCTGCTTCACCCCCCAGCAGTTGCGCGTTCTGCGCGACTTCACGACCTACCACCGGCTGGAACCACCCCGCAACCTCGGTCTGGCGGTGCGCACGATGGCGATTCTGGGCGGCTACCAGTACCGCCCTAACGCCCCGCCCCCGGGGCACCCAACGATCTGGGAGGGATGGACCCTCTTGTCGATCATGAGCGCAACCTATACCCTGTGCCTTATACCCTGTGCCTTGCCTACGTGCTACCTGTCAGCGTCTCGATCAAGGAGCTCTGACTTCACTTATGGGGCATAGGCAGGCCGCGGCTGGACGACTGCAGGACCGCACCAGCAGCTTCCGGCGGCAGACGCTGCGAGACGTCAGCGCTGGCCGTCAGCTTCCACGAACAGGTGCCCTATGCGCCAAGCCGGGCCCGCCACGGCGCGACAGTTCGTGCCCGGCCGGAGGCAACCGCATTCTTGCGACCCGACCAGACGGAACGCCTGTAGCGGATTCGCCAGCGGTCACCGACGTTTCGGGCCCGCAGCACCGAGAAACAAGGCAAGCAGGAATCGGCCAGAAAGGTGGCCCCGGACCGATCCCGTACAATTGGCACGTCCCGCCATGCCCGATCAACGTTCAATGCAACCCGATCCGAACCGCCGCATGTTCCTCGCCACGGCGGCCGGCGCGCTTGCCGGCTGCGCCGGCCACGGAAACCAGGACAGCCAGGGGCGGCAAGAACGTCCCAATATCGTATTCATCATGGCCGATGACCTGGGGTACGGGGAACTGGGCTGTTACGGTCAGGAAAAGATCCAGACCCCCCGGATCGACCGAATGGCATCGGAAGGCATGCGCTTCACGGATGCGTATTCGGGATGCTCGGTCTGCGCGCCTGCCAGAAGCGTCCTCATGACCGGTCTGCATATGGGCCACACCTCGGTGCGGTCCAACCCCGGCGGGGTGCCGATCCTCGATCGCGACACCACGGTCGCGGAACTCCTCAAGGCCGAGGGCTACGCGACGGGATGCTTCGGGAAGTGGGGGCTCGGAGACATCGGCACCAGTGGCGCACCGTGGAGACAGGGGTTCGACGAGTTTGTCGGCTATCTCCACCAGGCGCACGCCCATTACTACTATCCCCTCTATCTCTACGACAACGACCAGCGCCTGCCACTGGACGGCAACGAGGGTGACGGACGGGGAACCTATTCGCACGACGTTATCGCCGACCGGGCGCTGGACTTCATTTCCAGGCACCGGGAGCAGCCGTTTTTCTGCTACGTTCCGTTTACCATCCCCCATTCGGAGTACACCGCCCCGCCCGACGCGATCTACGCCCAGTATGAGAACCGGTTCGAGGAACCCGTGCTCCGCGAAAACGCGAATCGCCCGGGCCGCCTGATCCGGCCGGAGCAACCCCATGCAACCTTGGCCGCAATGATCACCAGGCTTGACCGTGACGTGGGCCGGATCCTGGACCGGATCGCGGAGCTGGGGCTGGATGAGAACACGATCGTATTCTTCACATCGGACAACGGGGCGGCGGCGGCATCGTGGACGGACTATTTCCGCAGCAGCGGACCGTTGCGCGGTGCGAAGCGGACCTTCTATGAGGGCGGCATTCGCGTCCCCATGCTCGCCCGCTGGCCCGGCCGAATCGCGGCAGGCTCGACCAGCGATCATGTGTGCGGCTTCCAGGACTTCCTGCCGACGGCGCTGGAACTGGCGGGGGCGAGCCTGCCGGACGAGGGCGACGGCCTTTCGCTCGTGCCCACGCTGCTGGGTGAAGGACAGCAGCGGACCCACGAATACCTGTATTGGGAGCTTCCTCGGTACGACAGCACATCTGGCGAGTTCCGGGACGAGACACCGTCCCAGGCCGTGCGCACCGGCAACTGGAAAGCAGTGCGCCCGGCTCCCGAAGCACCCCTGGAACTCTACGACCTGGCGACGGACCCGTCCGAGACCCGGAATCTGGCAGCGACCCGGCCGGACGTCCTGTCCCGCATCGAAGAACTCCTGACGCAGGCGCGCACCCCACCTAGGCCGCAGACCCAGCCGGACCACATCTGGTGGGACAGCAAGGGCTGAATCAGGCGGGTGCAGCCGGCTACAACGCCCGGCTGTAACCCTGGTTCTTGTACCGTTCCAGCAGAGTCCTGAGCCTTTCGACCACGGCCGTCTCCTGCTCGTAGAGGTTCACGTCCTCATGTCGGTCCGCCTCGATGTCGTACAGCTGGCCTGGCGGGTCGCCGTCGTTCGGACCCTCCCATTGGTCGGAGCCGGGCCCCTGGCCGTCGATGAACTTCCACTTTCCCGCACGAATGGCAAACGTGCCGTCCACGGAATGATGCACGACAGCCTCCCGCAACGGGGCCTCGCCCTCCCCCAGGAGTGCCGGCAGGATACTGACGCTGTCCTGCCCCGCGCTCTCGGGCAGATCGAATCCGATGAGGTCCGCAGCAGTCGCCATCAGGTCCGTCAGGCAGACCGTCTGGTCGGATTGCGTTCCGGGAGCGACCCTGGCGGGCCAGCTCGCGATGAACGGCATGCGGTGACCACCCTCCCACACGTCCCGCTTCTTGCCGCGCTGGCTGGGATGGTTGGCGTAGTGGTCGAACTCCTCGATATGGGCACGGTCCCATTCGGCACCGTTATCGCTGGTTACGATGAACAGCGTGTTGTCGAACTGGCCAGTCCGTTTCAACGCAGCCATGACGAGGCCGACCTGGGCGTCCACCTGCGCGACGAAATCGCCGTACTTCCCCGCCTCGCTCCGCCCGACGAATTCCGCGGTCGGCACCCAGGGCCAGTGTGGAGCCGGCAACGGAAAGTAGAGGAAGAAAGGCTGGTCGGGGCTGGCTGCACGCTCCTCGATGTAGTCGACGGCATGCCGCGTCAGGTTCGGGAGCACGTCGAAGAAATCGAACCCCTCGGCGGCTTCGCCGGGTCGCCAGAACACCGGACCGTCAAAGCGCCCGGGCTCGTGGACAGTGGCGGGTCGCTCACACGCATTGTTCTCAAGATAGACGTAGGGAGCCATGTCGAGGGAGGCCGGAATGATATAGGAATAGTCGAACCCGAGCGTCGCTGGCCCGTTGGTGACCGGCTTCGCGAAGTCGATCTCCAGGCCGGCGGGCTTGGCGAAGTCCGTTGCGCCCTGAAAGGCGACGGTCTTGTCTCCCTCATCCCAGCTGTCGGGTTCAGAGACGGTGGCCCAGTCCAGGCCCAGATGCCATTTCCCGATCACCGCCGTGTGATAGCCCGCGGCCCCGAGCATGCTGGCTACGGTCATCCGGTCGGGTTCGATCAGTGCCCGGGAGTATCCCGACAACACCCCTCTCGTCAGGCGGCTCCTCCATGCATAGCGGCCGGTGACCACGCCATAGCGAGTGGGGGTGCAGACCGCGGAACCGGAGTGGGCATCCACGAAGCGCATTCCTCCGGCAGCCAGCGCATCCATCGAGGGCGTCGGAATCTTCGAGTCCGGATTGAAGCTGCCAGGGTCGCCGTAGCCCATATCGTCAGCCATCAGAAAGACTATGTTTGGGCTGCGCTCGGGCCGAGGCTCGCTGGAACAGGACGAGAGCGCGAAAACGGCAACCGGGAGCGCGAGTGCAAGGGGACGGCAAAGTTGGAAGAAAGGCATGGGCTCTGCCGATTGTATGGCACGAGTGGGGCCACCCGTCACACCGGCCGGGAGGTCTGACCGGCAAGGCGGCCCCCGCCAGGTCTTCCGCTCTCCACCCCGGCCGTATTACACTGGCTTCGCCGTGACCTTCTATCCGTTCCGACACGCAGTGCTGGGTGGCCTCCTTGGGACGGTCCCGCTCATGGCTCTGGAGCGACCCAACTTCGTCGTCATCTTCGCCGACGATCTGGGCTATGCGGATCTGTCGTCCTACGGGGCTACGCGGCACCGCACACCTCTTCTTGACCGGATGGCGGAGGAAGGTATACGTCTCACGGACTTCTACGTGCCAATGCCCTTCTGTGGACCGTCGCGCGGAACCCTGATGACGGGCCGGTATCCGTTCCGCAACGGCCTGGTTGCGAATCCGTCACCGGATGCGGGGCGCAACACCGTGGGCCTTCCGCCTTCCGAGATCACGATCGCCGAGGCGCTGAAGCCTCTGGGCTACGCGACAGCAGCCGTGGGCAAGTGGCACATGGGCCATGTCGAGAAGTACCTGCCGCGGAACCAGGGCTTCGACGAGTACTACGGAATCCTCTATTCGAACGACATGAGGCCCGTCCAGCTGGTGGAGAACGAGACGGTGGTCCAATACCCGGTCCTGCAGACCCAGATCACGCGCGACTACACCGGTCGCGCAATCGAATTCATCGAGCGAAACCGCGACAGGCCGTTCTTCCTCTACCTGCCGCATGCCATGCCGCACAAACCCCTGGCGGCCTCGGAGGACTTCTACACGCCCAAGACACCCGGTGACCTGTACAGCGACGTGGTGCGCGAACTGGACTGGTCCGTCGGACAGATCCTGGCCAAGCTGCGCGACACAGGCCTTGACAAGAAGACACTCGTGTTCTTCTCGTCCGACAACGGGGCAACCTACGGAGGCAACAACAAGCCGCTCCGGTCGATGAAGGGTTCCAGCTTCGACGGCGGCGTCCGGGTGCCAGCGATCGCGTGGTGGCCCGGTCGAATCCCGGCCGGACAGGTCTCGTCGGAAATCCTGGCGTCCATCGACGTCTTTCCGACGGTTGTGTCGGCTGCGGGCGGAAGACTGCCCGACGACCGGGTGATCGACGGACGGGACATCCTGCCTCTGCTCAAGGGGCAAGTCGCCGAATCGCCTCACGAAGCCGTGTATGCGATGGCCGGCCAGACCCTGCGAATGATCCGAACGAGGAGATGGAAGCTCCATGTGCGGCAACCGGCACCGGGATTCCGGTGCATGGACGACGCCTCAGACTGGAAGGACCGCCGCCGACCAGACGGCATCACGATCATTGCCCAGTTCGAGCAGGCGGATCCGACACAGTGCCCCGGCGTCCAGACAGGCCCATCCCCGCAACCCATGATGCTGTTCGACATGCAGGCGGATCCCTCCGAGCAGAAGGATGTCGCTGCCCAGCACCCGGAGGTCGTTGAGCGGCTGACGGCCATGTTCCGCCGCGTCGACGCCGACGTGCCGGACGACTTCCCGATTCCCCCGGCCGCACCGGAACTCCTCTGGCTGCGCGGAGGGGAACTGCGGTACGACCGCAGGATAGCCCCCCTGCCGATCCCCTAGCGTCAAATCCCCGGGGTGCCGCCGGGCCCCTACACCTGAAGGATGCCGTCGAGGACATCATAGAACTCGGGACACGACACGCTGGCCGCCTCGGCCCCAGTCAAGCTGGAATCCCCGTCGGCGGCAAGAGCGGCAACTGTGAACGCCATTGCTATACGATGATCGCCGCAGGAGTCGAGTTCCGCCGCCCTCAGTCTCGCGCCGCCCTCGATATCCATGCCCGTCTCGTACTCGGTAACGCGGACTCCCATCCGCCGCAGGTTGGTGGCGACGGTGGCGATGCGGTCCGTCTCCTTGACGCGCAGTTCTCCCGCATTGCGGATCTTCAGGCCGTTCCGGGAAACAGCCCCGAGCACCGCCAGCATGGGAATCTCATCAATCACCCCGGCCGTGGTTGCCCCTGCAATCTCACCTCCATCCAGGCCGTCACCACCACAGACATCCAGCACGCCGGCCGGTTCCCCGCCCCGCTCGTGTACGTCATCGACCTTGATGCGCGCACCCATCTCGCGAAGCACGTCCAGCACGGCCGTGCGCGTCGGGTTCAGGCCAACCCCCTCGATCCGCAACCGAGAGCCGGGCAGAAGCAGCGCGGCGGCCACGAAGAACACAGCCGAGGAGAGGTCGCTCGGAATCCGCATGTCGCAGGCAGACAGCCGGGACAAGCCGGCCACCGAGACCGCCCTCCCTTCAACACCAATTCGGGCCCCGAATCGACGCAACGCAATCTCCGTGTGGTTCCTCGTCGCGGCGGGCTCGACTACAGTCGTGGTCCCCGTTGCGCCGAGCCCGGCCAGCAGTACGCAGCTCTTGACCTGAGCGCTGGCAAAGGGCGATTCGTACCGGATCGGGCACAGGCCGCCGCCACGGATCCGCAGCGGCGGATACTGCCCCTCATGAGCCTCGATGTGAGCGCCCATCCTGGCCAATGGAGTCATGATCCGCTCCATCGGCCGCTTGGAGAGGGAGTCGTCGCCAGCAATCCGAGACTCGAACGGCCGGGACGCCAATAACCCTGCCAGCAGGCGGATCGTCGTTCCGGAATTGCCCGCATCCAGCGCCGCGCCCGGCGGTGCGAGCCCGTGAGGAGCCGCACCCCGAATCCGCACCGTCGTGCCGACCTGCGCGACGCGAACCCCAAGCGACCGGACACACTCGAGCGTGGATCCGCAATCGCCGCCTGTCGAGTAGTTCGAGAGTTCGCTGGTGCCTTCAGCGATCGCAGCAAGCAGGGCGTAGCGGTGCGAAATCGACTTGTCTCCCGGCAGAGAGACGGTCCCGCCCACTCCAAGTGCCGGCCGGATTGTTCGAGTCATCAATCTCTCCATTATGAAGAACTGGCACCTTGTGAATTCGGACCATGTCTGCCGTCACGGGAGACCGGAAACATGACGGGAAGGATGGCCAGCCGTTCGCGCGGCATCCGTCGCGAATTGCATTGAAACATTGGATGTGATAATGTTCTCAAAGGGGAGCGGTTGCCACGTTTATCGCGCGGAGCGAGGCTGAGAATGAACGGCTTTCCGATTTCCGCATCGGGATGGCAGCGATGGATGCCGCGGATTCGTTCGTGAATTGCAGGGCTACGATGCCGCTTCGAGTGGCCCTTCGACCGGAAGGGAGGGGCAGGGGGTGCCGCCGTTCCGGCTCCAGCCCTGTTCAGCCTGGCTGGCGTCGACGGATTCGCACCGTAGCGATCCTTGTCATGGCTGCCATCGGGGCGCAGCAGGCCGGTGCCGCAAGCGGTGCCCAGATGGCTGCGACGCGATTCAAGGCCGCTTCGCTGTTGCGGGAGGACCTGAGCCAGGTCCCGAAACTCGAGTTGGGCCTTCGTCAGTACGAACTCGTGATTTCGGCCTACGAGGCCGTGCGCAGGGCCGATCCGGCCAGCGAGTACGGTGCCGACGCACTGCTGGCCATCGCCCAACTGTATGAAGGCATGAACGTCCGTTTCGGAGGGGAGAAGTATATCCAGAAGGCTGTGGCAACCTACAACCTCCTCGCCCGGGATTACCCGGACAGCAAGCATCACGCACCCGCTCTCGAGCGCGCCGCAGGCCTCTCCAGCATTTCCTTGGGGAGAAACCTGCCTTCTCCCGCCGCACCTGCCACGGTTACCGCATCCTCGGCTGGAATCGCCGCGGCTACCGCAGCGCTCTCCGATTTGCTTCACGAGCCAGGATCCGTGGTGGCTCCACCCGGAATACCGGCTGCCGCCGGGATGGCGACGATCTCTGAGTTCCGTCACCACAGCTACGAGGACGGTACACGCGTGGTGCTCCAGATGGAGGGCCAGGTGGCGCTCAAGTACGACCGCTTGCAGCGACCCGATCGCCTCTACATCGACATTTTCGGCAGCACGGTTTCCGACGCACTCCGACTGGGCGCGACGATCGAAATCGCGGACAAGCTCGTTTCCGCAGCCCGGCTCGCCCAGAACCGCAGCAACAAGGCACGGCTGGTGCTCGATTTGCGGAGCGACGTGTCTTTCGACGCTTTCTGGCTGGACCATCCGATACGGCTGGTGCTGGATGTGCGCACGGCTGGAAGCGAACGGGCTGCCCGTACGCTGCAGGCGCTGGCCCCGACAGCCGAGCGTCCCATGGCATCGCAGCCCCCGAAATCCGCCATACCGACTGCGGACGGCAAGCTCAGTCTCACACGGGCCATGGGCCTGAAGAGCCGCCGTATTCTGATCGACGCCGGCCATGGCGGTCACGACACGGGCTCGGTCGGGGCAGGTGGGCTGAGAGAGAAGGACGTGGTACTCGACATCGCCGGCCGACTCGGCAGGCTGCTCTCCGGCAGGCTGGACGCGGAGGTGATCCAGGCCCGGGAATCCGACACATTCATCGAACTGGAGGAACGCGTGAGGATCGCGAACGAGAGCGGGGCGGACCTGATGGTCTCGATCCACTGCAACTCCGCGCCACAGTCGAGCGTCCGGGGGATCGAGACTTATTACCTCAGCCTGACAACGGATCCATGGGCGCTAGAGGTGGCTGCCCAGGAAAATGCGACCGCCAATTTCAGCGTCCACCAGCTGGATGACCTGGTCGCCAAGATCACGCTTGGGGACCGGACGGAAGAGTCCAAGGATTTCGCTACTCGCATCCAGTCCAGCCTGTTCCAGGGGCTTTCCGGACACTCGTCAGCAATCCGCGACCGTGGCATTCGCAAGGCCCCATTCGTGGTGCTTATTGGAGCGGAAATCCCGGCGGTACTGGTGGAAATCGGATTCCTCAGCAACCGGCACGACGAACAGCTCATGGGCCAGGCCCAGTTCCGGCAGGAAGTGGCCGAGCATCTGTTCCAGGGCATCGCGGCCTATATGCGGAGCCTGGGCACCTCAACCGTCTCGAGGTCCCTCTCGCCGGGTTCGTCGCAGGAGGACTGATTCGCGCCCCGTCGGCGACGGGGCCAGCGGCCGTGCAATCAGACGCAGTGCCTTGGTGCTGATCGTCGTGAGCGGCACCCGTCCAAGCTCCTCCGGCGACATCCATCGGCAGCGGTCCGCCAACTCCCCCGAGGCCACGCCCTCGTATACGTCGCACCTGTAGTTCGTCACCGTGATCGCGTGCGAGAACCGGCCGATTCGGACCGAATCGGCTGCAACAAGCACTCCTAGATCCTCACGAGACTCCAACTGGCCCTCCCAGGAGGGCAGTTCCCAGAATCCCGGCATGATGGAGGCGTCCGCGGGCCGCTGGCGAACCAGAATCCTTTCCTCGCACCGGGCGACCACAACGGAGAGTGTAACGGTGCGTGCGGCTCGACTGCTCTTCCCCAGCGGCAAGTCCGCCTCGACTCCAGCGGCGCGGGCCTCGCAGGAGGAGACCCACGGACAGGCTTCGCACTTCGGTGCTCTCGGCACACACACGGTCGCACCGAGTTCCATCAGGGCTTGGGTGAAGTCGCCCCGCTCGCCAGGCGCGGTCGACTCCGCGAGTTTCTGGCCAACAGCCTTCAACGAACGCCTGGCAGAGGCACCGCGAATATCGCGGCGTTCACCGGCGAGCCGCGCCAGAACCCGGAGTGCATTGCCGTCCATAGCCGCCCGAGGCTCGTCGAACGCGATACTCGCAATCGCGGCGGCAGTATAGTCGCCGACACCGGGCAGGCGCAGGATCACCGCATGGTCGGTTGGCCAAACGCCCCCGTGCTCGGCAACCACGCGACGGGCGGCCGCATGCAGCAGGCGGGCCCGCCGGTAGTATCCGAGTCCGGCCCAATGCGCCAGCACGTCACCAAGAGGGGCGTCCGCCAAGGCGGATACGTCGGGAAAACGGGCCAGAAACGGCTCGTAGTAGAGCCGAACCGACTCGACGCGGGTCTGCTGGAGCATCACCTCAGAGACCCAGATCCGGTAAGGGTCAGTCTCCTCCCGCCAAGGCAATTCCCTGCGGTGGACCTGGTACCAGTCCAGCAATCGCCGGACCAGGCTGCCGGGACTACGCTTCACGGTCCCGTGCGCGCTACGCGAAGGCAAGCAAGCATCGTGGCGACTTCAAGCCACCGCTGCGGGGAATCCGTTGCAACACGGAGCAGACGGCTGCAAGCCGTTCACCTCAACGAAAACGACCAGGGGATGCATTGCGTGCGCTGGGCGAATGCTCCCAAGGCTGTGCAAGAGCAAGGGTATCCTGCACCCGGGATAGCCAAGGCGTGTCGTGCCTTGCACTGACCACCATTCAGTTCGCCCCCTTGCCACCGGGACATGGAACGGAATCCGAATACCAAGGGGAATGCGCCACGGGTCAGCGGTCCTGCCTCGCAGACAATCATGGGTGGGCACGTTAGGCCCCCCTTCGCTGAACAGAGGTTGCCCGGCCCCCTCCGGAACCGGGCAACCCGATTTCACGTGGCGCTAGCTCGCGGCCTTGACGCTTTCGACCGACGTGATCTTCATCCCGTCAATCGCACCCATCACGGTGACCTTCGCGCCAGCATGATCCTTCAGCTTGGCCTGGTCCGCAACCTCGTAGACCTTGCCATCCTCCGTAACGACAACAGCTGCCTCGCCGCCACCGATACAGCCCTTTGCGCAACCCGCGTGAGCCTCGCCAGCCTTGCCGGCCTTGGCACACTTCATGTCCGTCACGTAGCCGGTCACTGACCCAGCCAAGCATAGCGAGGCAACAGCGAGCGTCAGGACGAGCAGAGTAAGTACTCTCTTCATTGCAAATCTCCTTACGTTCCAGTCGGAATTCCGGCTGGCAAGGTCAGGATACACCAATCCGGCCATGGGGTCAAGCTCCAGTCTTGTCCAATGAGAGATGAGCCTGGAGGCGGCGTCAGTTTCCAACGAGAGATGAGCCTGAGAGGGACTCAGGGAGAGATGTGGGAATCATGGGAGGGTGATTTTGCATCTGGACTTGGAGACGCACAAGACGCTGGACGACTTGCGAGCGTTCCTGGCGGGCAACCCGGAAGGGGCTTTCTTGGCGACGCAGCGGAAGCAGTCGTACGAACATATCGAAAAGGTCATGCGGCGCCGCTCGTATTGGCTGCTGCGACGGCCTGCTGGACAAACCCCGCTCCGGTGCGCCGAGGACGGTGACGGATGCCGATGGGGAGCCGGTCGTGGTACGGACCCTGCAGACACGCCCCCGAGGGGCAACCCAGTGGAGTCGCCAGTGGATGGCCCAAGCCTCCGGACTGAGTCCCTCCACCATCGGCCGCATCTGGCGTGCGTTCGGTCTCCAGCCACATCGGAGCGAGACATTCAAGCTGTCGCAGGACCCGCAGTTTGTGCAGAAAGTGCGGGATATCGTCGGTTAGTACCTCCATCCGTCCGAGCGCGCGGTGGGGCTCTGCGTGGATGAGAAATCACAGATCCAGGCCCTGGACCGCACCCAGCCGGTCTTGCCGATGCAACCGGGAGTCCCTGAGCGGCAGACCCACGACTACCAACGCAATGGGACGACCTCCCTGTTCGCGGCCCTGAATGTCGCGACCGGTGAGGGGACCGGCAAGTGCTATCGGCGCCACCGCGCCGTGGAGTTCAAGAAGTTCCTGACGCTGATTGACAAGGCGGTGCCAGAGACCCACGATGTGCATCGGATCCTCGACAACTACGGGACCCACAAGACAGCCCAGATCCAGAACTGGCTGCGACGGCGGCCGCGCTACCACCTACACTTCACACCGACCAGTGCCTCGTGGTTGAATCAGGTGGAGCGTTGGTTTGCGGAGATCACACGGCGGCGGATTCGGCGCGGAACGTTTCGCAGCACGCAGGCGCTGGAAGCAGCCATCAGGGAATACTTGCAGGTCTACAACGAAGACCCCCAACCCTTTATCTGGACCAAGAGCGCTGACGATATCCTGAAATCACTGAAATCCTACTGTGAAGGATTTTCTGGCGAGGTACACTAGCACCAAGGGAAGCCTAGCCCATTGCGGGCTGGCACAGCAGCCGGCGCTGGGGACCTGCACTCTCACCATCAGGATGGCCAGCGCCGGGAGTCGAATGGGCGCCAGTCGATCGATGGTGCCGATCTGAACGTTCAACGCGAGGCTTGCGGGGGCGGAACGCCTCCGGGCCGGCCCATCAGCCCGCCTGAACGGAGCGGGCGACCGCGAGGAATAGAGCGCTGGTGCCCGTTCGGTAGCGTTGGCGAACGCGCTACCGGTCCGTCAGATCAGCGCCGGAAGCGCTGTCGGTTATAGGTCCGGCCCTCTCTGCAACAGCTGCGATTGCATCGAGCTTCTCGCCGATCTCCGGATCGATCTCGGCCTGTGGGACGTATTCGGCGAGGTCGTAGAAGTTCCGCTTGTTCATGAGGTTGGGCAGCGAGAGTTTGCTGAAGTAGGCCCGGAAGAGCGGCGTTAGGAAGTCATCACTCACCTTGACGCTGGCGCCCCACGGACTCCCTTTGTCGAGAGTTCGCAGGGCGCTGGCGACTTCACCGATAGACATCTTCATCGCCTGCAATCTCTGGTTGGCCTGCGCTGCTGCGAAGAGAGGGCCGGGTGCGCCTGAACGCCCCGTGGCCAGCGCATACGCAGTGAGTGTGTTCTCGGTACACAGGTAGTTCTCGATCTCGCGCCTGTTCCAGACCAAGTGTTTCAGGACCGAGTTTTCCGGTACGGCTCGATCCAGATTGTCGAACAACGCAACGCCCTGCAGGTCCGGGAGGGCTTCCCTCAGGCCGTGAAAGTGACTTGCTGCACTTTTGGGTTGGTTGCCCGCGTAGCGAACGAAGGGCCGCTCGAGCGCCGCAAGAGCGGCTTGATGGTCCAGGCGCTTGGCGAACGCCTTCAGGATCGCCAGATCAGTGGAGCCTTCCAAGTAGAGCACCCAGCCTGTCTGTTCGGCCTGGTAGTACTGCTCGAAACCGATTTCGGCCAAGGCCTTGCGAACTTGGCTGCGCCCTCCACCGATGCGGTGAGGTGCTCCCACGAATGCGATGACCAAGTCTTTCCCGGCGGCTTCGTTCAACAGGACCTCGGAATGACTGGCTGCGATGATCTGATTGCCACTGTCGCTGGCGGTGTTGGTGATGAGCTCGTAGATCTCGCGCTGGCGCAGGATTTCGAGATGCGCATCAGGTTCATCGAGCAAGACGACTGCATGCGGGTTGGCATACATGTAGGCGAGAATCAACAGTGTCTGCTGCAAGCCCCTGCCGCTCGACGACAGGTCGAGCGACACGCCCCGCTCGCGGTATGCCATGGTGATCTCGCCCCGCTCGCTCACATAGCGAGGCACATCGAGCACGACTCCGAACAGGGGCTTGATCCTATCCACCAGTGACTGCCACCGCTGCGGGTCGTCTTCATGGATGCTGAAGCAGAGGTTGCGGAGTACCTCCGCTGTGCGCCCCTCGCCCACACGGACGTTTACGGCACCCGCGTCGAGGCGTGTCTCTGTCGCAGCAAGTCCGGACATCGGAGGGAGAAATCCGATTCGTAGCGAGTCTGCATGCCCGGGAATGGGCATTCGCCGGGGCGGCTTGCCAGAGTCCAGGCGCAGGGGGCGGCAATAGAAGGACTCTTCGTTGGCGTAATCGAACTCGAGACCGCAGGCCCAGGACTTGCCTTCGTCGATGCCTTCCACGATGACGTGAATCAGGACATTGCTTACCTTGGTCTTGCCGTGGACTGACTGGACATCGCGTACGTGCAGATCGCGCCATAACTGCTTGGCAACCGGATGGGGTATGGCGACCAGGTCTCGCCGGTTGACGGCAACCCCGGGACGCTTTTCCGGGGCGCTCGTCCTTGCGCGTTTCTCGTTCCAGCGCTTGAGTCCGATGTCCCACAGGGCCAGAGCCTGCATCGCCGAGGTCTTCCCGGAATTGTTCGGACCGATGAATACGACCGGATTGCCCAATTCGATTTCCACATCGGCAAAGCGCTTGAAGTTACGGATTGTCAGCTTTGTGAGCATGTGGCAGTTCCCAGGAGAGTGTTCCCAATGCGGTCACTTGGTGTCGTTGGGGATGATGGTGGGTCGGGGCGGGCCCTTGCTCAGAGGAAGGGTCGAGCGGGACCGATGTCTGTCAAGATTCCCAAGGCAGCCTGCGCCTGTCACTGCGCTGCGGATTGAATTCCAAGAATACGCGTCACCTGCAGCGGAACCTGGACCACGGGAATGCTGCCATTGTAGCCGTCGTGTGCAGGGCAGGGCGGTCCCGATGATCGGGGTCCCTTCCCCGTGTTGAGGCCGTACGCAGGCAGCCTGGGCTAGAAGGGATCGGGAGGCTGCTCCCGCCGCAGGTGGACGGTACCTGCGTGGCGGCCACGGAGCTGCCTGCAGGTGGCCACGAGCGCATTGAGTTGTCTGACGCGCCAGTGTCTGCGGGGCCAGCGGAGCGGGGAACTGAGGAACGCCGATTGCAGTGTGGTCGGCCAGCGTCAAGGCCCGCCGCAGGAGTAAACTGGCGAACGACGGTGGCCGCTGCCCGTTGCCAGATCAAGTCCGTCTCCCGACAGATCATCAAGTGAGGGCACACTAGACTGGTAAGTCCTGCAGGGCGGCGGCCGCAATCCGAACGGTGTCTTATCGTAGGACGAATCTCGACCCGATGGCGACGCATGCGGCTGGGCGCCACTCTCCGACTTCGGGTGGTGGCCCAAGTCCGACGATCGCTCGTTATCTCTTAGCCGGGTGTCCCAGGCCGCGTATAGAGCATGCACTTCGGATCGGCGAGACACTGCGGCTCGCTGCGCTGTCTCAGTTTGGGTGGGGTGTCGACCCGCGAACTGATCGGAGAGTCCCACTTGCCCCTCCGCTGGTCTCCGGCAGAGATAGGACCAATCGCCCACTGCAAGATGCAACTCATGCGCACGCATTCTGGATTCCCGAAGATGCCGACCGCGACGGGGAGATTGACCATCTCGTCGTGTACGCCGGGCAAGGGCTGGATGCACGGGTGCGCCAGGCGCTGGATCGCATAACGCACCTGTGAATTCCAGAGAGTCGGCCAGTGCCGGGTTGGTCCTCCGTAGGCCGTGCGGCCACTGAGAACCGCCAGGAATGGCGCTTAGCGTTGGAAGGCTTCGGCGAGCCCAAGGACTTCGCAGCGACATCCTCGATCCTGGGGTGTGGCAGCAGCTGGCGTAGTGTGACGCCGTTTCTGGCCTCAGGCCATCTGAAACGCGGTCGCTATCAAACTGAAGTCCGGCGACTCCTGCGGTTGCGTGGAGGGGGGCTGGCCGAATCGGCCGGCGAGGTCCTGGTCGAGGGAGTGGATGCTGACGGGGCAAATGGTGAGAGTCGGAGCGCCTTGGGATTCACCCGCTTCAGATCTCGTGGCCGTGAGCGGCAACATGATACGAGCGGCGCAATGTTACACCTTGCCGCTTGCACTAGGAAGCGCACCAGCGGGCGGAGGGGTCTAAGGTCCTGATTGGCCTATCCTAGGGGAGAAATCGCCATGCCTCAGCAGTTCCGCCACCTGCAATACGACGAGCGCTGCCAGATCCAGGCCTTGCACCAACGGGGATTCTCGGTCACCGCCATCGCCGCTCAACTCCAGCGTCACAAATCCACCGTCTGTCGCGAACTCCAGCGCAACGCCGGCCCCTCCGGCTAGCACCATGACCAGGCCCAGCAACTCGCTCGCCTGCGCCGCCACCGGGCCGTCACCGGCCCGCGCAAGCTCCAGCCACCGATCTGGAACCTCATCTCTGACCGGCTCCAGCGCAGCTGGAGCCTCGAGCAGGTGGCTGGTTACCTGAAGCGGGTCGGAGTGGTGTCGGTCAGCTTCTCGTGGCTCTACCAGCGGATTCGCCAGGACCGCGCCCAGGGCGGCTCGCTGTACACCTAGCTGCGGCAGCGCGGCAAGCCGCGCCGCTGCAAGGCGACCCGGGGCAGCGCCGGCCGCGGCTGCATCCCGGACCGCAGGGACATCAGCGAACGCCCCGCGATCGTCGACTCGAAGCAGCGCAGCGGCGACTGGGAGGCCGACACGATCCTAGGCAAGGCCCATAAAGGAGCCGCTGTCACGCTGGTGGAACGGAAGTCGAAGTACCTGCTTGCTCAGGCTGTGAGCCGGAAGACCGCCGCCCTGGTGGGAGACGCGATGCAGAACCTGCTGCGGCCCTTCTCGGGGCTGGTCCTGACCCTGACCTGCGACAACGGGAAGGAGTTCGCCGGCCACCTCCAGACCGCCGAGGCGCTCGACACCGACATCTTCTTTGCCCGGCCCTACCGCTCCTGCGAGCGGGGCCTCAACGAACATACCAACGGCCTGCTGCGCCAGTTCGTGCCCCAGACCGAGAACCTGCGCACGCTCGACCCGCAACGGCTCCAGGAAGCGGTCAACCGGCTGAACCACCGCCCCCGCAAGGTGCTTGGCTACCGTACCCCGTCCGAGGTCTTCCGCGAAGACTGTCTTGCGACCGGCATCGACCCGCCCCCCGCAGCCCCGAAACCCTGTCCTCTCTGATCGGGGCCGCAACGCGGCCCCTCCCCGACGCACCTTCCCCTCTCGAGCTGACGGGCCCAGCCCGCCAGCGCCCCTGTGGTCCGGCCGCCGCTTCGGGCCAGATCCCACTGCCGCCCTCGGGTAGCCCCACCCCGCCTGCCCCGCCTCTGCCTCGCTCCGCTCAGGGGGGAAAGACTGCCGCCCCTCCCCCCTTACCCCCCCCTCCCCGCTTTGGGTGTATAAAGCCCTCATTCTCCTGCCTCCCCGGCCGCCCCTCCTTCAGGCTCATCTGTGGACTGGAAAAAACTCTCCAGGCACCACTACGACGCCCAACGGCACCGAAACTGCACATGGGAGGTGCCGCTCAGCCCGCATTCGACCGATAACCCGGGTTCCCGTTCAATCGCTGCCGGACCACCGCAACGCACTGGCGACAGACCATCTGGAGCATTCGCCGCAATGGGCCGCCGGGTGCATGCTCCGGTGCCCGCCGGGTGCGGCGTTGCTGGGAAGGCGTTTCGATAAGAGGGCCGCCCGGCACGAGGAGGCGGAACAGTTCGGAACGGGAGGGCCGAACCAGAAGATGGCGGTTGCCGATGGCACCTGCAGCTTCGGGACCCATTGCCCGGAGCTTCCCGGTAGCGGACGGCCAATCGCCGGGGACCAGAACTGGTAGACCTGCAGCTTGGACGTCAGACTTGCACCACTTGCCGTTGATGTCGAGGCCGCCGCCCCGCATTGGGGGCTGGAGTGATCCAGACTCATCGGAAGCGTCCCGGCCGCAGACGCAGAGGGCCGCACTTCAGCGGGTCGGCGAGCGGTGGCTCCACGGTCGCGATTCCGGTGCAGGGCCTACGGAGACGACCACGGGAGGGCAGGACTCGACGGGCTCGATTCAAGGCGGGATGGCGGAGCCGTCAGTAGCCATTCGCTCGAAGGACGCTGACGAGTTCCTCGACCGCGTTCGCGCTGGCATCGAGTGCGGCTTTCTCGTCCGCTTGCAGCTGGACTTCGTAGACATGTTCCAGCCCGCCGGCACCGAGTTTGCAGGGCACACCCACGAAGATGTCTCTCCGCCCGTACTCCCCTTCGAGCAAGGCTGCGCAGGGAAGGACTTTCCGCTTGTCCTTCAGGATCGATTCCACCATTTCGACGACCGACGATGACGGGGCATAGTACGCACTTCCGGTTTTGAGGTGCCTGACGATCTCCGCACCGCCGTCGCGTGTCCGCTGCACGATCGCATCGAGCTCCCCGGTGCCGAGGAGTTGGCTGACCGGGATGCCCGCAACGCTCGTGTAGCGCACCAGCGGCACCATGGTGTCGCCATGTCCGCCAAGCACCATCGCCACTACGTTCTCTACCGACACACCCACTGCTTCCGCCAAGAACGTCCGGAAACGGGACGTGTCGAGCACGCCGGCCATTCCAATGACGCGATTCCTGGAGAATCCAGACGTATGGTATGCCACATGGCACATCGCATCCAAGGGGTTCGAAACCACAATGAGTATCGCGTTGGGCGAATATCTCGCGGCCGAGGCGATGCACGACTTCATGATCGAGGCGTTCTTCAACAGCAAGTCGTCGCGGCTCATGCCCGGCTTCCTCGGGAACCCGGCAGTCATCACGACCACATCCGAGTTCGCGGTGTCCTCGTAGTTGTTCGTGCCCACCACCCGGACATCACTAGCCTCGACCGGACAGCCTTCGAATATGTCCAGGGCCTTGCCCTGCGGAACTCCCTCGACGATGTCGATCAGCGTTACGTCCGCGAGCGCCTTGTCCGCTATCCGCAGAGCGCAACTGGCACCGACATTGCCAGCCCCAATGACAGTCACTTTCCTTCTCATTGCGTTCCCGTTCCTCTCACTCATCCGATGTGTCATCCCATGTGTCGGATCACGGCTGCTCCGAATTCACTGCAGCGGACTCGTGTCGCGCCTTCCATCAACCGGTGCAGGTCGTAGGTCACCGTCTTGGCCGCGATCGCGCCGGTGATGCCGCGTTCGATCAGCCCGGCCGCTTCGCCCCACCCGAGGTGCTGGAGCATCATTACACCGGACAGGATCACGCTGCTCGGATTGATCACATCCTTGTCGGCATACTTCGGAGCAGTTCCGTGTGTCGCCTCGAAGACAGCATGGTCGTCGCCAATGTTCGCTCCGGGTGCCAGGCCAAGTCCGCCGACCTGGGCAGCGCATGCGTCGGAAAGGTAATCCCCGTTCAGGTTTGTCGTAGCAATGACGTCGTATTCGGCAGGCCGCAGCAGGACCTGCTGGAACATTGCGTCGGCAATCCGATCCTTGACAAGGACCTTGCCGTCGGGGACCGCGCCGTCCCCGCCATCGGCCCACACCTCGTTCTCGGTCACGCAGGCGTCGCGGAACTCCCGGGTTGTCACCTCGTAGCCCCAATCCCGGAACGCACCCTCCGTGAATTTCATGATGTTGCCCTTATGGACCAGCGTCACCGAAGACCGGCCGTTTGCCTGGGCGTAGCGGATCGCAGCCCGGACGAGCCGCTTCGAGCCGGTGACCGATACCGGCTTGATGCCGATACCGGAGTCCGCACGGATGCTCTTGCCCAGAGACCCGTTCAGGAACTCTATGAGCTGGCCAGCCTCCTTCGATCCGTGCTCCCATTCGAGGCCCGCATAGACATCTTCGGTGTTCTCACGGAATATGACAACGTCAAGCTTGCCCGGATCCCTCATGGGCGAGGGAACACCGGGATACCACTTCACGGGCCGGACGCAGGAGTACAGGGTCAGGATCTGGCGCAACGCCACGTTCAGGCTGCGAATCCCGCCACCCACGGGCGTCGTCAGAGGCCCCTTGATGGCAACCTTGAATTCTCGGATCGCCTCGATCGTGTCAGCAGGCAGCCATTCCCCGACACCGTGGTAGGCCTTCTCGCCAGCCAGAACCTCGTACCAGGCGATTCGCCTCGACCCGCCGTAGGCTTTCTCCACCGCCGCGTCGAAAACCGCTCTTGCGGCTTTCCAGATATCCCGACCGGTCCCGTCACCTTCGATGAACGGAACGATGGGGCTGTCCGGCACACTGCAACTGCCGCGGACGATGCGAATGGGGACGCCGTCCGACGGGACAGGGATTCCGTTGTAACTGGGCATGGCGTATCGGAATTCTGAGGACGAGATCCGCCCGGATATCCGGGGGCGAATGCCAAGCTGGCCAGACTCGCCAGCCTGCGACCAGAACGTTCATCGTATCACTGCGGCGCGGGTTCCGGCAATCCGAGGCTGACGCGCGGCTGTCCTTGCGACCGCGTCGGGACGGGACCGTGGCGACTCGCCGGGTTGGAGACTGAGCCGGACGGCCATGTTGGATCCGGCCGCGGTTGAGCGTCCGTTGCGCCAGTCGGCCTTCGATGCCGGAGACCCGGACCGGATTGCAGTGGACTTTCGCGCCAACCGACCGGCTGGGGACATGCGGGCAATCCATCGAATCCGTCGCTCCGCGAAAACGCGGCCACGCGCGAGGCGGGGCGGTTTCTCCCGTACGATGGGCCAATCTGGACCTTAGCCCCTCCTCCCCGCTTGCACGTCTCATTGCAACCGGCGAATCAACAGCTTACAATCCAGAAGGTAACGGGCCCTTCGCGGCCCGGGCAAACCGCCTGTGAGAATCCCCAGCGCTCACAAACTGACTCACAAACTGGCAGAGCTGCCCTTCGTGGTGCCCATCGCGGGGATCGTCTTTGTGACGTCCGCAACGGCTTTCGTGTGTTTCGTGCTCTGGCTCGCCGCGTTGGCCGTGCACCTGCTGATCCAGCTAGTCTATGGACTGATGGGCGGCTGAGTGATGCCGAACAGCCGCCCGCACTCGTGATCAGTCGTCGTTCTGTGAGAAGTAGAATCAAGCCCACGTGCCACATATCCGGCCACATGACCCACCAGTACATCAATCATGCCCGTCTTGGCTTGGTCGTTGCAAGAAAATCGGGGAGCAATCAACCAACTGGACAATACAGCCAACCTCGAGTATCCGCATACCGCCTCACTTTCCGCGCCTTACTTGTGCTTGTTTCCCTGAGAAACCTCAAGAATCAATTGCCGTATGCAAGAGAGAACACTGTATTGAATCCGGATTCACTTGCCGGTTTCACCAAGAAACGCAACAGCGGGCGGAGGGGCTAAGGTTGCACTCGTCGACTGTTCTCGCAACCGTTCCAACTGACTGCTGACTGCTGATTCTTGAAGGCTTCTTCTGCTGTCAGTTTATATCCACCGTCAACTGACGGTTGTCCGTATCCTTAGGGGTTGACCTGAACACTTGAGACGTAATACGACCACGATCAACAAATCGAGGATGTACTCGTCGCAGAGGTAATGTTCTCATTTTCAGTCACTTGCCTCAAGTCGATTCCTGATCCATCTCCAGATTTCCAATGAATTGACATCTAATTCACAAGCCTCATCGTGTTCTGTATCGAAATTAAATTCATGCCAAAATCCCACCTTTCTCTGGAGATCGACTTCCAATGAAACTTCTCTTGCACCAAGTGACCATTCGACTTGAATGTTTCCTTCTACTGTAGGGTATATGTAAGGATGTGGTGCAGCATGATGGTAATAGGATCCAAGAATCGAAGCTAACCATATGATTCCTTCAGTAGTTGGAGTCCTACCATTTCCATCCATCCAACCATCTTCCACAGACCGCATTTTCATTAGCAGTGCATCAGTTTGGTGGTTGGCGGGCAGTAGACTGTATTCGTAAATCATCGTGTAAGAGATTCTGGATATCTGTGTAGCACTTAACTTCTTGTTATGAACGCTTACTATGTCGGGGCGTCAACTGCTCCTGCACTGCCTACAACCGGGTGGTTTCGGCTTGCAGACGAGTGTTCTCCGCCTCCAAGGGCACCGTACGGGACTTGCTCTCAGTGCCCTTCCCCCGCCATGGCTCAGCCCCGTCCTGAACGTAAAGAAAATACCTCATGCTACGGCTTCTCCGGCAGGAAGTCAAGTGCCGTTCCGCTGCTGATCGTCGTTCGACATCCAGAGTACCTAGGCAGCTACGGAGGCAGCTATCGGCGCAATCCACCTAACCCCCACGTCGGCATACCTGCAACAAGTGCGGGTTGTTCCGGACGTCTCTCATTTCCCACGAAAAACGCGGAAGAGTTTCGTCAGCGGGTCGTAGAACTCATCCACGACCCGTTCCTTGAGCGGGATGATCGCATTGTCGGTGATCGTGATGTGTTCCGGGCACACTTTCGTGCAGCACTTCGTGATGTTGCAGTACCCGATCCCGTCCGTGTCCCGCAATTCTCCGACTCGTCTCTCGGTGTCGAGCGGATGCATCTCAAGGGCCGCGGCGTAGACCAGGAACCTGGGCCCAATGAACCGGTCGTGTAGATGATGATCCCGGAGGACGTGGCAGACATCCTGGCAGAGAAAGCACTCGATGCACTTGCGGAACTCCTGAACGCGGTCCACGTCGCGCTGTGCCATGCGCCAAGTTCCATCCTCGGCATCCGGCGGACGCGGGGCGAACGGCTTGATCCGCTTCTTCACCGCGAAGTTCCAGGAGACATCCGCAACGAGGTCCTTGACCAGAGGAAAGGCCTGCATCGGCTCGATCGTGACCGGCTTGTCGAGAGGAAGCTGATCCAGGCGGGTCATGCAGAGCAATCGCGGGGATCCGTTGATCTCCGCCGAACAGGAGCCGCACTTGCCCGCCTTGCAGTTCCAGCGAACCGCCAGATCGGTTGCCTGCTCGGCCTGGATCTTGTGCACGGCGTCAAGCACCACCATGCCCTCGGAAATCTCGCAGTTGTAACTGCGAAACTCGCCGGAGCCCGCCGTACCCCGCCAGATTCGGAATGTCGCCGTCGCCATGTCCGGTTTCCTCACTTGTGTGCGTCGATGATCTGCTGAAGGTCGTCCGGAATCGGCGCAATCGGTTCGCGGGAGACCGCCAAGCCACCATGCTCATCCTTGCGGACCACGACGTTCAGCTTCCCGAATGACTCATCCTTGTCCGGATAGTCGAGCCGGGTATGGGCACCCCGGCTTTCGCAGCGCTCCAGGGCTGCCCTGGCTATCGCCTCCGAAAAGGTCAGCAGATTCCTCAAGTCCAGAGCCGTATGCCAGCCAGGGTTGTACTCTCGATTGCCACTCACGGCAACACGCCCAGCCCTTTCTCGCAGGCGCTCGACGCCCGCCAAGGCAGCCTTCAGGTCAGCCTCGTTGCGAACAATCCCCACCTGTCCCTGCATCAACTCCTGCAGGTCCTGCTGAATCGCAAAGGGGTTCTCGGCGCTCGCGTTGTCGGCGGCGCGGTCGAACGGTTCGAGCGCCAGGCGCATGAAATCCGAGACCTGCCCGCTGGATACCTTGCCGGCCGGCATCTCTTGGGCGAATCGAGCCGCGTACTCGCCGGCACGCTTGCCGAACACCAGCAAGTCGGAAAGGGAGTTGCCTCCGAGCCGATTGGCGCCATGCAGTCCGGCTGCACATTCTCCGGCCGCAAACAGTCCGGGGACGCCGGACATTTGCGAATCCGGATCCACCTTCACGCCACCCATCACGTAGTGCGTGGTTGGACCAACCTCCATCGGCTGCTGGGTGATGTCGATACCCGCCAGCTCCTTGAACTGGTGATACATGCTGGGAAGCTTACGCTTGATATGCTCGGCCCCGTTGGGCAATCTGTCCTTGATCCAGGCGATGTCGAGAAAGACGCCACCGTGGGGACTTCCCCGGCCTTCCTTGATCTCTCGCACGATGCAGCGCGCCACATGATCACGCGTCAGCAATTCCGGCGGCCGTCTAGCATCCCTGTCGCCTTGGGTGTAGCGCCAGCCTTCCTCTTCGTTGTCAGCCGTGTGATTCCGGTAGAGGGGCGGGATATCGCCAAACATGAACCGTTCGCCCAGCGAGTTTCGCAGGACGCCACCTTCGCCGCGCACCCCTTCGGTAACCAGGATTCCAGCGACGCTTGGCGGCCAGACCATCCCCGTTGGATGGAACTGCACGAATTCCATATCGATGAGCGACGCCCCGGCCCGATAGGCCAGAGCATGGCCGTCGCCCGTATATTCCCAGCTGTTGCTCGTGACCCGAAACGCCTTGCCGACTCCTCCGGTGGCCAGCACAACGGCGTTGGCGCGAAACACCTTGAACGTGCCACGGTCCCGGTCAAAGGCAAGGGCTCCGACGACGCGCTCACCATCCGTCAGCAACTCGATAACGGCGCACTCCATGTGGTCATCGACCCCTTGGTGGATGACGTGATCCTGCAGAGTCCGAATCATCTCGAGGCCCGTGCGGTCGCCGACATGCGCAAGCCGGGGATAGGCGTGCCCCCCGAAGTTCCTCTGCAGAATGCTCCCGTCGTCGGCCCTGTCAAACAGCGCCCCCCAGGCCTCTAGCTCCCTGACTCGCTCGGGTGCCTCCCTGGCGTGCAGTTCGGCCATGCGGCAGCTGTTGATGTACTGGCCGCCACGCATGGTGTCGGCGAAGTGGACTTTCCAGTCGTCACGGTCATCGACGTTCGAGAGAGCGGCCGCGACACCACCCTCCGCCATCACGGTGTGCGCCTTGCCCAGAAGCGACTTGCAGACGAGCCCCACCGACGCACCGTGGGCCCGGGCCTCGATCGCAGCCCTGAGGCCTGCACCACCGGCCCCGATAACAAGGACGTCATGGTCGATCGGCTGATAATCGGTCGTCACAGGATTCTCCAGTCCGTCCAAACCCCCATGGAGCAGAGTCGCACGTACAGGTCGGAAAACCCGACCGAAAAGAGACTCATCCATGCCCAGCGCATATGCTGACGGTTCAGGCAACTCACGCAATCATATGTCTTGGCCAATTTCGGCGATCCCGAGAGCATGTCCCGCCACCCTCCCAGCAGGTGTCGCAGCGAGTGGCAGCCGAATGCGTAGCCGGACAGAAGTATGATGTTCGCCACCAAGACCAGGCTGCCCACTCCAACGCCGAACTCGACCGTGCCCGTTGCCGGGTCCGTGAACCAGAGCGCCTTCCAGGCGTCATAGGCAAGCATTACGATGAAACCTAGTGCGATATAGAGGAAGTAGCGATGGACGTTCTGCAGGATCAGCGGAAAGGATCGCTCACCCCGATAGCCTGAGCGAGGCTCCCCGACCGAGCAGGACGGAGGATCGGCCCAGAATGCCTTGTAGTAGGCACCACGGTAGTAATAACAGGTGAGACGGAACCCCAGTGGGGCCCACAGAATCAACAGCGCCGGCGAGAACGGCAGCCAACCGGGCCACGCATCGGGCCTGGGGCCGAACCAGCTATGTTCGGACGCACCGAAGAGTTCCGGTGAGTAGAAGGGCGACAAGTACGGACCGGCGGTGTAGTGGTCTCCCTGGAACGTCGCCCAAGTTGCGTACGCGATGAACGTGGAGAAGCACAGGAACACCGTCAGCGGCTGAATCCACCAGGCGTCTGACCTCGAGGTTTGGCCGAATCCACGCCTGCCTAGGGGAACATCAATCGTCGGCATCGACCCTCCAATGCAGACCAGGCAGAAACTCGAATGGCATCAAGCGGCTCCTCCCGGTCTTCCAACATCCTCGCAGGATTGGCGTTGGGGCACGACTCGAACCAAGTCCGGTCTGGCAGTGGCCAACATGACATGATCACATG
Organism: Bryobacterales bacterium; assembly: GCA_965205085.1. Lineage (GTDB taxonomy): Bacteria > Acidobacteriota > Terriglobia > Bryobacterales > UBA6623 > VXMF01. Next base: position 2,758,585 of record OZ242039.1, read on the forward strand.
GTTGCAGGTCAGTCAATCGATCCCGCTCGCCTCACCCGATACTCCAATATACCGTGATTGCCGGTTTCTGCCGGGCCGACCGGGTGCTCAGCCGTTCTCGATGTGGCTGTTCCGGGATCAAGGGCAGGACCTGTAACCGTGGAACGCCGTTTGTCAGTACTGCCCTTCGTCGGCTGGTTTCTGTCACCTGCAGCGCTGCATACGCTCCGCGCCCCGCCACAACTCCCGGCATGTCGCTCGACGGCCACGGGCACTCCGCATTGCGCTAGCTTCGCCTCCCTGTCACGGCCAGTCCAAGGCTTGATGGCCATCTCAGTGAGAACGGGCCCGGCGATTCCACAGTGGGGCACTTTCCCAGCGGACAGGACAGGAGTTGCTGCGCATCCACACTCCCGACAGCAGCGGGAGCAAAGCGAATGGCGATAGAGGGCGGCTGAACGGGTTTGGATTCGGCGATTCACCCAAGGTGCAGTATTGCGACCATGGCAGGTCCGGCAGCCCGCCACACTTGCCGGGAGGCACCACCTCAACCGATTGCACGGGAATGCACCCTGGATTCGGCAGACAGTCGCTGTCGGATGAACTGCAACTGGCGGGGAGCAGCCCACTGGGAGCTCTCGACATGATCGCGGACCGGGCGGATGATCCGGCGGCACCCCAATCGTGATATCTCATCTCGTTACAAGGTCGTGTGATGAGAGGATCTGCGGAATCCGGATTCATTGCTTCGGAGTGGACGCTCACGCCATGAGTGTCTGACAGTATCTCCGGCTCCATCGTGAATCGGCAGTGGTCCGACGACCGGCGCCCAGCGCCTCCTCCCCGGAGCTAGGCAGCCATACGTCAGCACAATTTGGTAGCGCTCAATCAACTGGAACGTGCACCTTGACAGCCCCACCCCGCCTGCCGTACCCTGCCAGTGTTCTGTCACAGGTTGATCTTGGAGTCAACGGCAGCGGACGTACAACTGTTATCGGCAGCTGGTATTTCGCCATTCACGCTACACCGACCCAAGCCCTACCCGCAAATTCGACAGTGACAGAACACTAGCAACTCAAACGCTTACTTCAAGGGCCTTCTTCCCCACTGTTGCATTTCGATGTGCAATGGAAGAAACCCTTCGCCCGGCCCGGTTCCCAGTCTCCAACGTAGAGGGGGAAGCGGCTGCCCGCTCCCCCCGTCGTTCCCGCCCTGTCCGGTACCACCCCACCCCTATGGCAGGTCCGCGCCGAAGGCACCATAGACCGACTTGTTCACTGTGTCCTTCGGGCCCGTCCTGAACTTGGGGTGGAATTTCGTCTGCGTTGCATCGTCGGTGAACTCGTAGCGCCCCAGCACCCCCAGCGGCCCCTCCGGCGACCGGCCCACGAACACGAATTCGTACAGGTTCAGCAGCGTCGTTTGCCGAGCCACCGACGAGTCCCGGTAGTCAACCTGCACCGTCCGCATGGCCCCTTGGGGGGTGTTGTCCCCAGCTGTGAACCAGTTGGTGTTACCCGCGCTGTACCAGTCCAGCTTGTGGTCGCTTGCGCCGGCGGTACCTGCGGTCGAGACGGCGGCATTGGTAGAAAAGGCGACCTTGCCGAAGGTCAGCCGCCGGACTTCCCTCACGGTGTTGTTCCCATCCACGTGATACAGGTAGTCGCCCGTTTCCACATCGCGCAGGTCGGTCAGTACCGTCGTCACGTGGCCACCAACCATTTTCCTGGTCGCGGACGCCGGATTCCCGGCGGATGTCCACGGCTCCACCGCCTCGTCCGCCGCGTACCACCGCACCTCCACGCTCACCTCGCCCTCGTAGTCCGCGAAGCCGCCCGTGTTCGGCGCATCGCTCGGCTCCGTCATGGTGCCCACATAGGCCACCGTCTTGCCCGTGTACGTCGCCCGCCCCCCGAGCGGCAACTGCGAACGGCTCCGCGCCGTCGCCACCGGCAAGGGGCTGTAGACGAACGACTCCACCTCGTGGTGCAGCCAGTTCTTCGCCCGGAATGCGTTCTTGGCGTACTGGATCCGCCATGCCCCGAACCGCGTGTAGTCCGTCGTACCCATCGCCGCCTTCACCTGCCACTGCCGCTGGTTGAAGATCGACGACCCCGTCGTGTTCCAGATCTGCTTGTTCGTGCCTGCACTGTCGTACAGCTCCCCGTCGTCTCCATGCATCTTCAGGAACGACTTCTCCGTCCCGCTGTCCGTCACCGTGAAGAGCCCCGACCCCTCCGGGTCGAACGCGGCTTCCAGCGCCTCCGCCGAACTCAGCGCCTCCAGCACCGCGTCGTAGCGCTCCACCGCTTCCGTGAAATCGTTGTTCCGGTTCGGAATGCCCCAGGCGTTGATCACCTTCGAGGGCAGGTGGTTGAAGATTCCGCTCACGTTGTTGTTGTTGCTGCCTGAAATCGCCTTACCTCTCACGTCGTCGTTGCCGTCGGTGCGGGCATCCCAGAACAGACCCAAGGTAACGGAGAACGGCAGATAGCCCCACTCGATTTGCGCCGGGGAACTGCTGCCGCAGCAGATGGTGCTGTCGTTGATCGACAGCAGCCCGGCCAGCTTGTCGCGGCCTTCCTGGATATCCTCCCGAACTTTCTGGACCCAGGTCTTGGGACTGTTGACGGTGAACTCGCCGCCCTCGCTGGCCAGCAGGTCCTCCAGCGGAATCGGCACGTTCAGCTTGAGGAGCCCGTTTCTCGCGCTGTGTTTATTCGCCCCCGTGTCGGCCTTGCGGAAGACCAGGGAACCATTCCACGTCAACCTGTGGCCCGCCCCCGTTGTGTCGACCTGCGCCTGGGTTAGGGTCCCCAGTGAGGTGCCTGTTGTGGCGGTGCCGAGATAGTTCCAGATCCACTCCGAGGGCTTGGCCGTGAGCCGCCCGTTGGTGAGCTCCGTCCACGTGCTGTCCGCGGTGATTGTCGCGGGCTTGGCCGTCGCCAGCATGGTGCTGACCTGCGTGCCGTCGTCGACCGTCGGACGCCGCACCGGCTCGTCCGCCACCCTCTCGGCCCCGAAGCCCCCCGCCAGGTACGACATGCTCTCCGGGTCCGCTCCCAGCGACCACACCCCCACCACCTCGCTGCCCGCTCCCGGCGCGCTGTTCCCCCCCAGCAGCCGCCCGTTGAACGTCGCTTCCACCGTCTGCGGCCGGTACGCCCCCACCTGGGGCCCGAACTCGACCGACGCCATGTCCGTTCCGTCGCTCTTCTCCTTCCAGACCCCCTGCTGGTTCATCTTCACCGTCGGCAGCACGATCCGGTGCACCTCCCCGAACAGGTACTCCCACGACTCCCCTCCCTCCGTCGCCAACTCCGTCACCAGCCCGTCCACCATCGACGTCGTGAAGTTCACCCCCACCGCCATCGTCCCGCTGTACTGCTTCCCCGCTCCGCTCACCGCCAGCGTCCGCCCCTCGTACCGTGCCGTCCCCGCCGTCTGCACGTACCTCGTCCGCGTCGTCTCCCCCGTCACACCGAACGCGAACGCTCCCCGCTCCCCCTTCTTCGGACTCGAATCGAAGTCGTACTCCAGGTTCCCCGCCGCATTCGCCCGCTCCTTCTTCGTGATCGTCCCAAACCGCGTGTTCCCGTGCTCCCCGTACGTCACGGTCGATTCCGTCTTCGCCGCCGCGAAGATCTTCCCCGCCGCGCTCGCCCCCGCCGAACCCTTCAGCACATCCTCGTTCCCCAGCGCCTTCTCCAGCGCCTCCGCGCTCCCCAATGCCTCGATCAGGTCGTCGATCGCTCCCAGCGCGTCGTCCTCGTCCGGTGCCCGCTTCTCGTACTTGTCCGCCCCGAACACCGTCTCCAGCACCCCCTTCACGTTCGTCGTCGCCTTGTTCGTGCCCGTCCCCCACTGCCGCTCCACCTGCTCGTTCCTCTGCGTGGCCGTGTCGAACACCTCCAGCACCGCCACGATCTTCTCCCGAATCTCCACCAGCTTCCCCCGCGCCTCCGCCACGAAGTTCGTCCCCTTCCTCTGCGACACCCCGTCCCCCAACAGGGCCCCGAACGGATAGTTCTCCCCTGCCACCACCAAAGCCGTCCGCGCCTCGTTCGCCTCCGTCTTCCGGTCGTCCTGCAGAATCGTCGGATCCTTGCTTACTCCCTTCGTCCTGAACTTTGCCTTGCCGATCGCCACGTTGTCCAGCCGCGTCCCCATCAGTGCCCCGTCCATCTTCACGATCCGGTACCACCCCGACGTCTCCGTCTCGATGTCCCCCATCCCGTCCATTCCCAGCTGCGCCCCGTCCACGTCATACCCGCTGCCGTCCTCCCGCTTCACTGCCTGCAGGCCCCCCGTCCCCTGCACCTCCATCGTCATCGGCACATACTCCGCCATCCATACCCCGTCCACCCGACTCAGCCTGTACACGTTCCCGTTCCCCGCCGTGTGCTGCCCCCCGCTCAGGAACACCTCCCCGTCCAGCATCCAGCTCCCGTCCTCCTGCATCACGATCGTCACCATCGTCCCGCTCGTGCCCAGCGTCACCGTCGTCGTCGGCGCTTCATACCTCCCCATCCACATCCCGTCCTCCCCCATCACCAGCGTGTACACATTCCCGTTCGCCGACGTGACCGTCGTCATCCCGGTCTCCACCGGCTTCTCCCCCAGCCAGTAGCTGCCGTCCTCCGCCCGCACCAAAGTCACCGTGCCGCCGACTGTCCCCAGCATCACCTCCACCTCGGGCGCTTCGTACCTCGCACTCCACATCCCCTCCCCCATCACCAGCGTGTACACGTTGCCGCTTTCGCTCGTCACCGTCTTCCCGCTTGCGAACACCTCCCCGTTCAGCGTGAAACCACCATCCTCCGTCGTCATCAGCGTCACTGTCTCCCCACTCGCCCCCAGCATCACCTCCACACTCTGCGGCTGGAACGTCGCCATCCACTCACCGTCCTCCCCCATCACCAGCATGTACACGTTGCCATTGCCCGCCGTCCACGTCCCCCCGCTCATCAACGGCTCTCCCCCCACCGTGTAGGTCCCGTCCTCGTTCTTCACGATCGTGACCGTCATCCCCCCCAACTCCAGCGTCTTCTCCGACGCCTGGTACTGCGCCATCCACATCCCGTCCTCCCCCATCACCAGCGTGTACACGTTCCCATTCGCCGACGTGTGCATCGTCACCCCACTCTCCACCGCCATCTCGCCCAGCCTGTAGCTCCCATCCTCGGCCCTCACGAGCTTCACCGTCTCCTCCAGGCTCCCCAGCTTCACCTCCACCTCGTGCGCGTCGTACCGCGCACTCCACGTCCCATCCGCCAGCAGCAGCGTGTACATGTTGCCGCCTTCGCTCTCGACCGTCCCCCCGCTCTCGAACGCATTCCCGTTCAGCGTGAATCCCCCACTCTCCGTGGTCATCAGCGTGACCGTCTCTCCACTCCCCCCCAGCTCCACCTCCACCGGCTGCGCCTGGAACGCCGGCGTGACCGGCGCTGGCGGCTGTCTTATCGCCGTCGGCTCATCGCCTCCACAGGCGGCCAGACCCGCCATGAGAAACGCCAGCAGGAGGAAAATCGCCCCCCCTCGAATTTTATTGCACTGCGATTCATGTTGATGACCTCGTTGTTCCCTTTTTTGACCACTTTGCCTTCCGGGCAGCCTCTTTGTTCCCCGGATAGCCGAGCCACAGCAACTGCCGACCTCTGTCCGCAGCGCCCACGGGCCCTTTGACCCAACCTATCACAGGGATTCCTCCCCTAGGCCCATCCATTTGTAAAGGGAATGTAAGGCGATTGCCGCTGTGCCGGACCCCTATCCCGGGGCCCGTGTCCAGCCTGCCCGCAGGGGCCAATGCCCGCCTTCCGGAAGATCTCCCCTCCTCGCAATGCCCGCACCCGGCGCAATCCTGTTCGGCCTTCCGTCAGTACGACCTCCGCCTGGCGGTGCTCCCCTCCCCCCACACTGCCTCGCGCCTGACCCGTTTGCGGTAGGCACCGGTGAACTGAGTGCAATCCAGGGCGAGGCGCGCGAGCCGTGCTGCGACGTGGCAGGCGAAGGGCGTTTCGAGGCTGCAGTCCCGGCCGCTGCTCGGTATTTGGCAGCCAGCCATCATCCGCCCCCCGTCTGCGCCACGCACCGCCTGCGTCTCACAATGAAGTACCCGGGCGGTTGCTTCCTCGTACATCTTCTCGTTTCGACGGCGCTGCCTCCGAAAGGGTGGTAAGTCCGTCCCTCGGTATGCCGGGAAGCCTGGCGGTTTCGCCCATGCGACAGGCCAGTCGGGACGCTGGACATCACCCGCTTCCGCATCCTGCTGCAAGCGGCGGATTGACTGGTTGAGACCCAAGCCGGCACGGAGGGCTTCGCTCCGGCCAGCCGCAATTCGAAAGAGTTACCATGGACTCTAGACAGCCGCCTACGAAGCGGCTCGAACGATGAAGAGACCTTCCACTGAAGTTACAGATTCAGTCGGTGCCGCCAGAAAGCGGGGTGCCGATTCCCCGCGTGGCGCGTTGGCCGAATGGACCGTGACGATCCTGCTGCTCCTGTTCGGAACTACCACCCTTGTCCAGGCATTCGTGATTCCGACCGGTTCAATGGAAGACTCGTTGCTGATAGGCGATCATCTTCTGGTTGACAAGCTGGCCTACGCCCCAGAGGGAGCTATCAGCCAGTACCTGCTTCCCTACCAGGAGGTCGAGCGTGGCGACATCGTCGTGTTCCGGTATCCAATCGACCTGCATCAGACATTCGTGAAGAGAATCGTCGGTGTTCCGGGAGATCGGCTTCGCATCCACGAGAAGGAACTCTGGATCAACGGCAGGAAGGCCGAGGAACCTTACGTCGTGCATAAGAGTGACTACATCGACGCCTATCGCGACAACTTCCCGTCTGTACCCACATCGATGCAGATTTACGAGCCGGCCATGCGCATGCTGCGGGAGAATGTCCGGAACAATGAGGTCATCGTGCCCGATGGACACTACTTCGCCATGGGGGATAACCGTGACCAGTCGCTCGATAGCCGGTACTGGGGATTCGTCCCTCGCAGCCACATCATCGGCAAACCGCTGATCATCTACTGGTCGTACGACGCTCCAACATCGCACTTGCAGGATCCCGGAGTGTCTTTCGACCACCTGCGGGATCTCGCATTCAACTTCTTCCCCAAAACCCGTTGGACGAGAACTTTCAAGCTCATCCGCGCCTATGACCTCAGTCTGCCCTGAGCGTGGGGCGCTGCCCTCGCTGCGATGGATGAACACCTCCACGCCGTAATTCTGGCTGGCGGTCATGGTACCCGTTTCTGGCCTCACAGCCGGATGGACCGGCCCAAGCAGTTGCTGGCTCCGCTCGACGGTCCATCGCTACTTCGGCGAACTCTCGACCGGATCGCTGGGATCGTCGCCAGCGAGCGGACCTGGACCTTGACCTCCAACACATTGCTGAACAAGGTTTCAGCGGAGGTGCCCGAGCTGCCCCCCACTCGAATCATCGGCGAACCGACCCAGCGCAACACCGCCCCGGCGATCGGTCTCGTGGCTGCACTGCTGCTGCAAGAGGATCAGGACGCCGTGATGGGGGTATTTCCCGCAGACCATCACATCGCGGATGAGCCGCGTTACCGAGAAATAGCTGCAAGAGCTTTCCGGGCCGCAGAAGAGGAGCGATTGGTGGTTCTGGGCATTTCTCCGACTTCTCCGGAAACCGGGTACGGCTACATCGAGTTTCCGTCCGGCACCCAGTTGGGGGCAACGGAACCGGCTGCCGTGGTTCGTTTCCGTGAGAAGCCCGATCTCGAATCAGCGCGCAACTTCCTGACTTCCGGCCGGCACTTCTGGAACAGTGGCCAGTTCTTCTGGAAGGCCAGCGTGCTCGCCGAAGAGATGGCTCGCCACCTCCCCGGGACATGGGCCGCGCTAACCGCTATCGCGCAGGGCGGGCCTCACGGCCTGGCTGAACGTCTGGCGGAGCATTACCCCCGCTGCGAGAATGTCTCGATCGACGTTGGAGTACTGGAAAAGTCCGACCGGGTCGAGGGCTTCGCGGCGGACGGCATTGGATGGACCGATCTCGGGAGCTGGAATGCGCTGCACTCCTTGCTGCCGAAGGATCATGCCGACAACTGTAACCGCGCGGACGGGGTCTTCGTCCGCGCAAGCGGAAACTATGTGGACGCTCCGGGCAAGCTGATAGCCATGCTGGGGGTCAACGACCTGGTGGTTGTCGACACTGCCGATGCGTTGCTGATCTGCCCGAGAAGCGAATCACAGCATATCCCGACCATACTGGAAGCCCTGCGTTCTTCGGGCAGGAACGAGACGCTCTGAGCGGTGGACGGTCCCAGCGAACCACGCACGCAGACACTGGGGGAGTTCGGGGTCGTTCCTCAGCCGTTCCAGATCGGCCGGCGTGTCCACATCGTAGGCGGTCGTGCGCGTCGTGGCCACCGAGAGGCGGGCGGCCTCAACTGCCCGCACACAACTGGAGAGCGTGTCGTCTCGCGACCACCGCACACCGGCAAACATCTCCGGGGCCGTCCGCGTGGCGGCGATCAGCGTGAAGCCTCCGTCGGTCGCCGGGCCCAGTACAACTTCGACACGGCACAGTCCGTCAAGTGCCTCGCGGACCTGTCCGGCCGGTAGTGTCGGAGCGTCGCTGCCCACGATCACCGCGCACCCATAGCCCTGACCGTGCATTTCGTCAAGGCAACATCGCATCCGACCGCCCAAGCCCCTCCCGCGCTGGATCCGGAACCGCTCTCTCCCTGCCAGTTCCTCGAACGCTGGCCAGCACCGGTCGCAGTACAGGAAGGCATCGATCCCTGACATCGCCGCGAAGCGCTCCCACGTGGCCCGGACGCACTCCCCGTGGAACCGAGCCGCCTGCTCGGGCGACAGCCTGTCGGCAAGACGAGTCTTGACCCTCCCGGCCAGGGGGGCCTTCGCGAATACGGCAAGTGCCGTGCAGTTCTGACGGCGCATGGGTCGGCCAGTCCAATGCTACACTTCAGCAATAGCTGGCCGCGCATGACGGGATATTCCCACGACGGCAGACCGATGACTGCCCTGGTGGTGGATGACGAGCAGTTGGCCCGCGAGGAACTGGGATTCCTGTTGCGCTCATTCCCCGAAGTCGAGGTCGTGGGAGAAGCGGCCGACGGGCCGGAGGCGCTCCGGGAGATCGACGCACTGGAGCCGGACATCGTGTTTCTCGATGTCCAGATGCCCGGCCTGAACGGGCTGGAAGTGGTGCGGGAGATGCTGGCGTCGGGGCAACCGCTCCCGCACATCATCTTCGCCACGGCGTTCGACCACTACGCGGTCGAGGCATTCGAGGTGAACGCAGCCGACTACCTTCTTAAGCCTGTCGAGAAGGACCGCCTCGGCAGGTCCCTGCGGCGCGCCAGCGATCTGGTCCGCGCCCCGAACCGCGCATCGGATACGATGGCGCAGATCCTGTCCAAGATCAGCGGCCACGCCATCGAGCCGACAAGGGTCCTGGTTCGAACCGGCATGCACATGATGCTGGTCGACGCATCGGACGTGATCTTCGCTACTGTCCGCGACAGCGCCGTTCACATCGTGGCGACGGAACTCGCCGGGGACAGCAACTACAGGACCCTGGACGCTTTGCAGTCGAAGCTGGGCGACCCGAACTTCTGGCGCCCGCACCGGTCCTTCATCGTGAACATCAACCGGATCAAGGAAGTGGTGCCGTGGTTCAAGTCGAACTACCAGTTGGTGATGAGCGACAGCAAGAGCACGGAGATTCCCGTGAGCCGCGGACAAACGAAGCGGCTGCGCGAACTGTTCCGCCTTTGAGGTCGGCGAGACGGACCGGGGCCCGGTTGGCTCGCTGCGCACCGGGAGACAGGAGGCCAGTTGCGTGAAGGCGACCCGTCGGGATGTGTGGCTGGCATCCATTGCGGTATTCGGTCTCGCGCTGCCGGTGGCGCACGGCCAGTCGCTGACGGGCAGCGTCTGGGGTGCGGTGTTCGAGCCCTCGGGTGCCCGGGTCGTGGCGGACGTGACGGCAAGCCGCACGGAGACCGGTCGCGAGTCCGTGTCCGCCGGAATGCCGGACGGCAGCTACCGGTTCCTGGCACTGGAGCCGGGAGACTACGAGATCCGGCCCAGGGCCAGGGGCTTCGTCGCTCCGGCCGTGAGGGTGAGGGTACGGGTCGGCACGAGTGTCCGGCTGGATCTGGCGATGCATCTCGAGACAGAGCGGTTCGACATCCAGGTGCAGGACGCCACTCCGCAGCTGGAAGCAGAAACGGCTGCCATCGGCTCGGTCGTGAATCGTCGCGAGATGAGGGACCTGCCCTTGAACCAGCGCTTATTCCTGCCACTCACCCTGCTGGCGGGCGGCACTCACGCAAGCGCACCCGGATCGGAACTGTCTACGCAGCACGACAGCGGCTTCCATGTAGCGGGCGGGCGCGAGGCCTCCAACAATTTCCTGCTCGACGGAATCGATAACAACGACCTGTACATCAATCGGCTCGTGGTCGGTCCACCCCTCGATACCATCAGGGAGTTTCGCCTGCACTCGACCGGCTACCGGGCCGAATTCGGCCGCAGTGCAGGAGGCCAATTCAACGTGGTCAGCCGTTCCGGCACGAAGCAACTGCACGGGTCAGCGTATGAGTACTTGCGCAACGAGGCGCTCGACGCGCGGAACTACTTCGACCCGGCCCAACAGCGGGTTCCGGTGTATCGCCGGAACCAGTTCGGAGGGACGCTCGGGGGACCGGTTGGACCGCAAGACACCTATTTCTTCGCCGGCGCGGAAGCGACGCGAATCCGGGATGCGTCGACCCGCACCGCGTCCGTGCCGTCCCCGGACCAGAGCAGGGGCGACTTCTCGGCAATGCCGACGGCCGTGATCGACCCGTCCGCGGGTGCCCCGTTTCCCGACAACACGGTTCCCGTCACCCGCCAGAGCGCAGCCGGCCGGGCTGTGGCGGAATATTGGCCCACGCCGAACCGCGATGAATCAGTCCAGAACTACGTCGCAACCCCTCTCGGGGACAGTCTTATCAATCAGGCGATGGGCCGACTGGACAAGGCCCTCGGGCAAGCCGGCCGGGCGTTCGTCCGCTACAACCTCGGACACAACCGGAGCTTCGCCCCCTTCTCGGAGAGCGACGTTCCCGGCTTCGGCTCATTCACCGTCGACCGGGGCCACCACCTGGCCACATCCTACACCCACGCGCTGTCGCCGCTGATTCTGATCGAGGCCCGGGCCGGTTTCAACATCCTGCACCGCGAAGTGCAGCACGAAAACGCCGGTCACGACATTGCCTCCGAACTGGGAATCTCGGGACTGTCGAGGGACCCGCGCCTGGTCGGTTTTCCCGGCATCAATGTCGCGGGCTTCGCGAGCCTGTCCGACGACACTGCCCTTCCGATCGCCCGCACCAGCAGCACGATGCACATCGCCGCCAGCGCCACGAGAGCAGGTGCCCGGCACAGGCTCAAGTGGGGCGGCGAGCACCGAGATGTCCGGATCGACGGGTTCCAGGGTCTGTTCGGACGCGGCCAGTTCAATTTCCTGGGTGCCATTTCCGGCAACTCCGTCGCGGACCTGCTGCTCGGCGTCCCCACCTTCAGTATCCAGACAGCCATCGACAACGACTTTCGCCAGCGTGCCGGATTCTGGAACGGATACCTGCAGGACGACTGGGGACCGCGCCGAGGCTTGACGGTCAGCCTCGGTGTTCGCTACGAATTCAATGCCCCCACTTTCGATGCCGATGACCGCTTCAGCCAGTTCGATCTGGAGACCGCACGACTGGTCGAGCCCGGCTCGACCGTTCTCGGCCGCGCGGGCTACGCGCCGGACGGCAACAACCTCGCGCCCCGGGTGGGCATCGCCTGGAATCCGAGCGAGTCGCTGGTGTTGCGCACGGCCTACGGCGTCTACTACGAGGCCAACGTCCTGGAGGCAAACTCCGGACTGTACTTCAATCCCCCGTACTTCAAGCTCGGGCTCTTCCTCCCCTCGCCGTCGGCCATGCCGCGCCTGGAAGATGCGTTCTCCGGAGCCGGGCTCACACCACCAGCATCCGTGAACGCCATCCAGCCCAACTTCCGGACGGGGTATGGCCAGCACTGGAACGCCGGTCTCGAGCGGGCCCTTCCGGGCAGGATCGTTGCCCGGGCGACCTACATTGGATCGAAGGGATCGAAGCTGCTTCGCCGACGCAACCTCAACCAGCCCGCCCCGGGAGCCGGAGAGGTGGACGCCAGACGACCTGTCGGCGGTTTTGCGAACATTGCCCTATTCGAGTCGGGGGCCTCGTCGACCTATCATTCGGGCGTCCTCACGCTGGAGCGCCGCTTTCACGCCGGAACGGGATTCCGGTTCGCCTACACCTGGGCGAAATCGATCGACGACGCCTCCGCTTTCCTCGGGTCGGCGGGCGACCAGTCGTTCCCGCAGAACAGTCACGACTTCCGTGCCGAGAGAGGCCTGTCGAACTTCGATCAGCGCCACCGGCTGGTGGCTACGCTCCAGTACGCCGTCCCGAGCCACCACTGGCTGACGGGGGGCTGGCGAGCGTTCGCCATCGCCACCTTTGCCGGCGGCAGACCCGCCACCCCACAACTCGCCGAGGACCGCTCCAACACGGGAAACACCGGTGGCATCTTCGGGGCGGACAGGCCGCACCTCGTGGGCGCACCGCGGCTTGACCGCCGGACCCCGGAGCGATTCTTCGATCCGGCTGCCTTCGCATCGCCGCCGGCGTTCTCGTTCGGCAACGCCGGGCGCAACGTCCTCCGGGGACCGGGCATGTCCTCGCTGGACGTCGCACTCGTGCGGTCGGTCCGCCTGACGGGCAATGCCACCGCCGAGTTCCGCATCGAGGCTTTCAACCTCTCCAACAGCAGGAACTTCGCCCTTCCCGAGCGGACTTTCGGGCTGCCGACGTTCGGCCGGATTTTCGCGGCAGGCCAGGCCAGACAGGTTCAGCTCGGCTTTCGGGTGACCTTCTAGAAGACTCTCTCCTCGCTGCGGCACGCGATTCCACGGTGGCGACAGTGCGGGCGTCTTGTATTGCAGCAGACGCATGAAGGATATCGTCAAGCGCGGCAGTGCGGGGGCCGGCAAGGCAGACAGGCAAGCGCCACAGCGCGTCGCGAACTCATCGCAGGGGCGACGCCTGGCGGCCGCTCCAGGGGCGCAAGCGAGGCGCGCGCGGATTGATCTCGAGCAGTTCGTCGTATTCAACCAGCAGTTCCTGGCCCTGGTCCGAGCCGGAGTGCCCATTCCGCAGTCGCTGGACTTGCTTGCCGGCAACATCCGCAGCAAGTCCCTGTCGGATCACCTCCGGGCCGTCCGGGACGACGTCCGCGTCGGTGTCCTGCTTTCCGAGGCCTTTGCCCGGCGCAGCGCCTTCCCTCCCATCTACGTGACGTCCCTGCTGGCCGGCGAGCGATCCGGTGCGCTGGAATCGGTGCTGGAACGCTACGTAACCTACCAGAAGCTGTCCCTCTCGGTCCGAAAGAAGCTGCTCGTCTCGTTGATCTACCCTGCTGTCCTAGTGGTTCTCGTGGCGGTGCTAGTCGTGTTTCTGGTGACGTACGTGGTGCCGGAGTTCTCCCAACTCTACGAGACCATGGATGCGGACCTTCCGACCTCGACCCGCTGGCTCGTTGCGATCGGAACGACCGCCCAGGAGAACGCCGTGCAGTTGGTCGCTGGTCTGGCTGCGCTGGCGGCCGCCGCCACCTGGGCCTGTCGGAGAGATGCAGCGAAGTCGGCACTGGAACGCTTCGTGATGCGGGCGCCAGTGGTCGGCCAGATCTGGACTCGCTATCAGGTTGCGCAGTTGGCGCGGCTCCTGAGCACACTCCTGACGGGAGGCATTCCGCTCGTCCGTGCGCTCGAGACTGCCGGTGACTCCATGGGGGCGGGGGTCCTTCGCTCGACCCTGTCCTCGGTGAGGGAGCGTGTCCGGGAAGGCCAGGCTCTCGCAGCCGGGATGGCCGCCGGCGGCACCTTCCCGTCGCTGGCAGTGGAAATGGTCCGCGTCGGCGAGGCCACCGGCTCCCTGCCCCAGATGCTGACCTCCATCGCGGAGTTCTTCGACGAGGAGGTGCAGACCAAGACCACCGCCCTGCTGAACCTGGTCGAGCCCGCGATCATGATCTGCATGGGGCTGTTCGTGGCATTCGTCCTGATTTCGCTGTACCTGCCGATCTTCAGCCTGGCCGGCCAGCTGTAGGTCGCCCCCGCCGGGCCGCTGTCCACGCTCTTGCGCACAGGCGCGTCAAGCATACAGGGCGAGTGTGGACTTCCGAGCATGCCTGACATCCAAGGATCCAGCGGTACCCCCGAGTCGACGGCGGAGAGCGAAGCCCAGGCCTTGGCCGCACGCTATCGATACCCGTTCCTGGACCTTGCCTCCGCCCACATAGACGGGAACCTGTTCCGATCCATCCCCGTGGACCTGATGTTCCGGCACAACTTCGTGCCAATTGCCGAACAGGGCGGGTCGCTGGAGATCGCGATCGCCGACCCGAGCCGGCTTCCGGAGCTCGACCAGATCGCGTCGATGCTGGGCCGGAAGCTCAGAATCTCCATCGCCACGCTCGGGCAAATCAACGACCTGCTGAACAAGACCGAGCAGTCCCAGCGGGTGCTGGAAGAGGTGACCGAGGAATTCAACCTGGAGCCGCGCACCGTCCAGGATACCGAGGAAACCCTCTCGATCGACCGGCTGACGAAGGACAGCGGCATAGCTCCGGTCATCAAGCTGATCGACTCCACGATCTTCAATGCGCTGGAGCGACGCGCGAGCGACATCCATATCGAGACGCGCATCTCCGACGTTGCGATCAAGTACCGCATAGACGGCGCGCTGCACTTCGCAATGCCCCCAATCTCCAAGGAGTGGCACGAGACGATCCTCTCGCGCATCAAGGTCATGAGCGAGCTGGACATCGCCGAGCGCAGAATCCCGCAGGACGGCCGGTTCCGGGCCCGGTATCGGGGCCGGCAAATCGATTTCCGCGTCTCGATCATGCCAACCGTGGACGGCGAGGACGCTGTCCTGCGAATCCTGGACAAGCAGTCGATGGGCGAGAAGTTCAAGAGCCTTTCCCTGGATGTCGTCGGTTTCGGCACAGACGACCGCCGGCGGTTCTCCCACTATATCCGCGAGCCCTACGGCATGGTGCTGGTCACGGGCCCCACCGGATCGGGAAAGACCACGACACTGTACGCTGCACTGAGCGAGATCCGGACCGACGAGGACAAGATCGTCACGATCGAGGACCCGGTGGAGTACCAGCTGAACGGGATCACGCAGATCCCCATCAACGAAAAGAAGGGCCTGACCTTCGCACGGGGGCTGCGCTCGATCCTGCGGCATGATCCGGACAAGATCATGGTCGGGGAAATCCGGGACCCCGACACCGCGCAAATCGCGATCCAGTCCGCACTCACGGGGCACCTTGTCTTCACCACGGTGCACGCCAACAACGTGGTGGATGTGCTGGGCCGCTTCCTGAACATGGGCGTCGAAGCCTACAACTTCGTCTCGGCCCTGAACTGCATCCTTGCCCAGAGGCTGGTCCGGGTGATCTGCTCGCACTGCCGAATCCGGCGCCGCTACCCGATCGAGAGGCTCGAAGCGTCGAATCTGGGGGGCAGCGAATGGGCGGATTTCGAGTTCAGCGAGGGCGAGGGCTGCATCGAGTGCTCGGGAACGGGCTTCCGCGGCCGAACGGCGATCCATGAGCTTCTGGACATGTCGGACCGTATTCGCGAACTGATCCTGGCCAAGCGGCCAAGTTCCGAGATCGCCCGGGCCGCCCGAGAGGAGGGCATGCGAACTCTGCGGGAGTCGGCCGTCGACCGGGTGCGACGAGGCATCACCACCCTCAGGGAAATCGACAAGGTGACCTTCATCGACTAGCCATGCGCTTCCTTCTCCAGTCCCTGGATCGGCTGCTTCCGGACCCGCAGCCCACGCTGGTTTTCGAGATCGGCGATGGAGCCGTGATCGGTGTCCGGCGTTCGGGGTCCTCGATCCATGCCTTCTCGGAGCGACATCTACCCCCGACGGAGGACGGGGAGTCCTCTGCGGACACCGGAGCACTGGAATGGGCGGTGTCGGAGATTCTGGCCGATCTCGAGCCGATCTCCGGCCCCCATGTCGCAGTGCTGCTGCCGGACTCCGCAGTCCGGGTCATGGTTTTTGAGTTTGACAAGCTTCCGCTGCGGTCCCTGGAGTTGCGCCGGGCAGTCGAGGAGCGCTTCGGTCACAGCCTGCCTTTTGATCGCGATGATGCCCGCATCGCGTTTCGGACCCAGTCCGCCGGGGACCGCAACTCCGTTTTGGCAACCGCAGCGTCTGGCGAACATGTCCGCACAACCGAGGCTGCCTTCGAGAAGGCGGGCCTGCTTCCCGGCTACGTCGGACCGTCCACCGCAGCCGCACTGAACCTGATCCAGCCGGGCCCGATGGCATTGCTGATGAAGAGGGGGCGGACGGCGCTGACCATGGTCGCCGTCGAGCACTCAGTGGTGCACCTGGTGCGCCGGATCGCCGTCGCCGACACCCCCGAACCGGAACAGGATTCCGCCCTGAACGAGATCCTGGCGGACCTGTTTCCAACCCTCGTGTATATCGAGGAGAATCTCGGAAACCGGGTCTCCAGTCTGATGCTGGCGGGTTTCGAAGGCCCCCTGGGCGCTGCCCTGGAGTCCATGGGGACCGATTTCGGATTTCCGGTGGAGCCGCTTCTCGGCGACGCAGGCGCGGTACCGCCGTGGGGGGCCGGCCTGATGGGGTACGTTCATGCCTGACCTTCTTGCCCGACTGGCCCTGTGGCTCGGTCGATCGGGAACGCCCAACACGAACCTCAACCTGGCGACGAATCCGGCTGGCGGCTACCGGGCGTTTTTTGTGCTGGCCTGCCTTGCGGGGGCTGCTCTGGTGGGCATCTCCGCGATGCTGGCGGTGACGCTCGCGCAATCCGAAGGACCACCCGAAGGACTGGTCGAGCGCGAACGGCAGCTGGTCGCCGAGCAGCGCAAGCTGGGTGCACTCCGGACGGAGATAACCGGGCGTCTGCAGGGTGAACGCACCGCGGAAGTCCTCGAGCAAACCGCCTTCCTGAACGATCTGCTCATCCGGAAGGGAGTCTCGTGGACCCACACGTTCCTCGACCTCGAGCAGGTCCTTCCCGCCAACGTGCGCATGCTGACCATATCGCCAGAAGTCGCGATCGGCGATACCATCCGGCTGGATATGACCGTCAGCGCCAAGACTCCTGCCGACTTTATCGAATTCCTCAAGGCGCTGGAGGGATCGACCTCGTTCGGCTCGCCAGCTCTGCGGGGCAGCGCGCCCCCGACGGAAGGCGACCCGACCTTCCGCTATCAACTGGCGGTGGAATATGAGCAGCAACTCTGAGCCGAAGCCCGCAACCAGAGTGCGGATCTCATGGTATCGGCGGTTCCCTCCCCGCCACGTCCTTGTGACGCTGGGCCTGCTCGCCGTGGGCGATCTCGGCTTCTACGGCTTCGTAGTTCGTCCCTCGGAACAGGAAGAACAGCGGCGGACCGCGCGCAACGCCGCACTCACAGAGATGGTTCAGGAAGCGCGCGTGGGCTTCGAGACCGTCGAGAAAGCGGCCGCACGCATCGACAGGGCCGAGGCGGAGGGCATGGCACTCGTGCAGGAGATCGCCCTGGCGAGACGCAGCGCCTTCTCGTCGCTGCTTACGGAACTGGGAGAGGCGTCTGCGCAGGCGGGTATCGAGATACGGGAAACCAGTTACTCCGTGGAGCCGATCGAGGGCACCGACGAATACGCCATCCTGGCCGTGAATGCGAATTTTCGGGGCGGCTACGACAACCTGGTGCGGTTCCTCTACCGCCTGGACCGCTCGGCACTCTTCTTTATCATCGGGTCGCTGGGTGCCTCGCCCCGCGATGAGGGGAATTCGGCGGAACTGCGCGTCAACATGCGGTTTGACACGCTGATAAGGGATCTGTAGGCAGCCACGATGGAACTCGGCGCGAACAGGAGATCCCTGACCCAACTGGCTGTCCTGCTGGTGCTGCTCGCGGTCGTCGTGTATTTCCAGTTCCTGCGAGGCCCCGGCGGTCCGTCCGAACCGCCGTCGGCCACGACCGCCACACCGGGACCGGCGGCTGCAGATCCACTCCCGGGCGGGCGGCAGCCCCGCAGGCGTTTTCAGCCTCGAATGGGGGGAGCAAGCGCGGAGGCAGCCACCGATCCGATGACAGCTGACGCAACGATTCGCAAGGATCGACTCGCCAGGCTCCGGGAAATCGACGAACCCTCGATCGAGCGGGACATCTTCAATTTCGGGCGGCCCAAGCCGGTCACCGTGCAGGGCCCCACACGGGAAGAGTTGCTCGCGGCGCAGAGGCGCCTGGAACAGGCCCGACAGCCGGCGACTCCCCCCCCGCCCGAACCAGCCAGGCCCGAGCCAGAGGTTGCGCGGGTCGTGCCGCCAGACTGGAAGTATTACGGACTGGCAAGCCTGTCCGACATGGATGCCCGTCGGGGTTTCCTCCTGGACGGCGAGGAGATCCTGGTGGTGGCGGAGGGCAGCAGGGTGCGCGACAAGTACCGGATCGCGATGATCGGCCTTTCCGAGATCGAGGTCGAGGACATCGATGCCGGACAGGGTTTCTCGATCCAGCTGGAGGTTGCGAGGTGACGACTGGAACGGCAGCCGAGGGGAGGGGCGAGAGCGGGTATGTGCTGCTGGCCCTTCTGGCAGCGTCCGCGGTGATTGTCGCGGCCCTCGCCCTCAGCCTGCCACGAATGGCCCTGCAGAGTCAGCGCGACAAGGAGCAGAGGCTCATTGAGCAAGGAGAGCAGTACCGGCGAGCCATCGAACTGTACTACCGCGAGCACAACCGATATCCGGAGGAACTCGAGGATTTGGAGGAGACGGATGGAGTCCGCTATCTCCGGCGCAGGTACAAGGACCCCATGGGAGCGACGGGGGAATGGCGGATCATCCACATGGGGACGGACGGACGGTTCGAGGACTCGCTGCTGCATGACACGCAGAAGGAAGAGACGCGCGCTGGGCGAGGCGTAGTTGGGGGCATTTCCGCCAGCACGGATGGTCGGGAGCCGGGGGCGTTGTCGCATTCCGGTGCCGGCGGCCTCTTGGGCCCGGGGCTGACCGGCCAGGGCGGCACCCAGATCGAGGGAGCCGCCCTGGGGCCGCAGCCGCTCGTGGGAGCGGCTCGGGCCCGCATGTCACGGACCTCCGCGGCCCCCGATGTGGCAGCCCGCGAGCGCTACAGCGAAGGCTTCGCCTTCACGACCAGCGAAGCTCCTGTCGACGGGGCGGCCGACGGACAACCGATGGACCGTAGCCGGATGCTGCCGAGCACGCTGCCGATGGACGAGAATGAGCTTACTGCGCCGGCAGGATTCGGACCGGACGGCCTGCCGGCCGCGTCCGCCGACCCCATGTGGAGCAGCGTTCCCGGCTTCCCCTCGGCCCCCGACCAGATGGGGTCGCAGCCCGCCGGCCCCAATATCGGTGAAACGGGCAACCATGAAGGCCTGGCTGCCGGTTCGGGTGCCACGCAGATGATCCACCAGCTGCTGACAACACCGAGGTCAGCGGACCAGAATGGGCTTGGAGGACAGGCTCCTGCCCCAGCGCAGCAGGTGTTCCCGCGGGGGATTGCGGGGGTCGCGAGCAAGAGCGAGGAACTCGGCATCAAGGTCTACAACGGCAAGCAAGCCTTCAGCGAGTGGGAGTTCGTATTCGACTACCGCAAGGTGGGAGGAACTGCCGGACAGAGCCGGCAAGGCGAGCAAGCCGAAGGCACTCGTTCGCTGCCGGAGACCTGGCAGGGACCCGACGCCGGCCGTGTTTCCTCAAGGACAGGCAGCCGCAGCCGACGCTGAGGGCCCGGCTGGACGCAATGGCGTAAAGCTGGCATGTGAAGCCTCAGTCGAGCACCCCATGAGTTCAAGACACTCCTGATCAGAAGGTTGGAACTCCGCATTTTTCGGCGGTGTAACTTGACTTCGGTGCCTTGCTATGGCACCGTGATGGAGGAGCAAGCCCGCGCTAAACCCCTTGATCGCCAAACTCCAGTCCACCACCTTTTTCGGCCACCCCTTGAGGCAGCGGCAGACCGCCGACATCCAAGAGATGCTACGGATGTTCCCCTAGCTCAGTCGCACAGAACTGGGCCACGCGATCCTGGCCTCCGCAGCGCTGGCTGGCGGCTTGGCCGGCCCATCGCTCGACGGTAGTCTCCCGCTGTGGCAGCTGTTGCGGCCCAAGCTCCGCTGCAACTACTGCACGTCCTCCCGCACAACCCGTCACCAGGTGGTTTCGGCTAGCAAGCAAGAGTTCTCCGCCTCCATCTGAGCCAGAGTGCCTCACTCTCAGTACATTCTCCCTGCCTCGGTCAGTGCCGACTCCGGCGGGCCTTTGGGACGGTCGCTGGCTTGCCATGGCCTCGACGTCCAGAACATATCGAATGCTACATGCCTCTCCGGCAGAAAGCTGAGTGCCGGCTTGCCCGGCAACCAGCCAGCCTCCGCGGCCCCCCTGCGATGAGGCGAACTGTAGCACCCGCAGACGGAGGCGACGGCTTGAACGACGAGTACCAACTCGCAAGAGCGGACGGTGATCCGGCACCTGACCGTCGCCAATGCGCGCTGCAAACTCAAGTCCATCTGCCCAAGAATGACCCAGTGACGGAGCATTAGGCACTCCCACCGGCCACTGGAACTGCGAGAAGCTCTCCCTGCCCCACTTGCATGCAGTCGAAACCCGGCCCTTCAGGACCGCATCCCAGACTCAAACGTAAAGGGGGGAGCGGCTGCCCGCCCCCCCCGTCGTGGGTCGTTCGCTGTCCGGAACGGACCCGCCCTACGGCAGGTCCGCGCCGAAGGCACCGACGATATTCAGCGACTTCGAATGGGCGTCCGACTGGGCCTTCGTTGTTCCGAACTTGTTGTTCTTGAAGTTCGCGACGTTCTGATCGTTATAGTCGGTCACGAACTCGTAGCGCCCCAGCACCCCCAGCGGCCCGTCCGGCGACCGGCCCACGAAGACGAACTCATACGTTAGGGGGTATGCAGCTCCCTGATTCTGCGACGAGTCCCGGTAATCGATCTTCATCTTCTGGTTTGATGAAGTGCCCGCCCGCCAGAGGCTGATGGCCGTAGGGAACGTCGACGTATAGTCCAGCACGTGGTCGTCAGGATTATTCGTGACTTTGTCCACGGGATTGCCCGGATTGTAGTAGGGGGCGTCGGTCGAAAACTCGATCTTTCCGAACGTCATCCGCCGCACTTCATGGCCGTTGTGATACAGGTAGTCCCCCGTTCCGACGTCCCGCAGGTCGCTGACCACGGTCGTCACTGCGCCACCGACGAAGTAGTTGCTACCGTGACCCGTTCGCCTGGTAGTGTCGTTGGGATACCACTGTACCTCCACTCTCACCTCGCCCTCGTAGTCGGCGGTGCCCACATAGGCCACCGTCTTGCCCGTATAAGTCGCCCTCGCTCCGGCCGGCAGTTGCGCCTGAGTAGTCGCCGTCGCCGCCGGCAGCGCGCTGTATGCGTACGCCTCCGAGTCCCGGTGCCACCAGTCCCGGTCCCGCAGCGCGTTGCGACTCACCTGGCTCCGCCACACGCCGAAACGGGTGTAGTCCGTGCTCCCCACCGCCACCTTCACCTGCCACTGGCTCTCATTGAAGATCTTGGCCGGTTCCGTCAGCTTGCTCCCACTCAGATTGCCGCTCTTGTTCACTTCCAGAAACGACTTCTCCACCCCGCTGTCGGTCACCGCGAACGTCCCGTCCGCAGACGGATCGAAGGCATCCGCGAAGGCCTCGCCCGAGCCCAGCGCTGCCAGCACCGCATCCAGCCGCTCCAGCACATCGTCCGGTGCCACCAGCCACGCGCTCTCGCCCCCCGCCCCGGCACTGTCCACCACCTTCGTCGGCAGCTTCTGCCACCAGTTCCCGCTGGTGGGACTCGCCTTCGTCGCCGTGGGTCGGTTGCCACTCGATGGCGTGTGATTGGACCCCGTGAACTCGTAGTAGCTGTCGTCCGTGAAGAGGTTGGTCTGCAGGCTGTCCAGCGCCCGCGTCCACGCCTCATTGATGTTGGCCTGCAGGTTGCCTATCTCCTGCAACCCGGCGATCTTGTCGCGGTGGCCCTGGATCTGCTCCCGCGCCACCTGCACGTGCGTCTTGGGACTGTTCCGGTTGTACTCGCCGCCTTCGGTGTCGATCACGTCCGCGAGGGCGATCTTGACCGTCCGCCTCGCATTGGGATCGTCCGTGCCGAAGCCGGTGGCCGTGGCGGACTTGCCGCGTGCGAAGCGCAGCAGACGTACCCGCGTCTTGTCGCGCGGAAATCGAGTATCGACCTTGTGCTCACCGTGGAGCCAGGCGAACTGCTCCGGCTTGAGCGTGATCTGGCCGTTCTCCAGCACGGTGTTGTCACTCGACAGCATGGCGCTGACCTGCGTGCCATCGCCGACCGACGGCCGCCGCACCGGCTCGTCCGCCACCCGCTCCGCCCCGAAACCGCCTGCCAAGTACGACGTGTTCTTGCTGTCCGCTCCCAGTGACCACACCCCCACCACCTCGCTGCCCGCTCCCGGCGCACTGTTCCCCCCCAGCAGCCGTCCCTTGAACGTCGCCGCCACGGTCTGCGGACGATACACTCCCGCCCGCCGTCCGAACCCGATCGACGCCATGGCCCCGCTCGCCGCCTCCCATTTCCCCTGCGAAGTCATCTTCACCGTCGGCAGCACGATGCTGTCCACCTCCCCGAACAGGTACTCCCACGACTGCCCTCCCTCCGTCGCCAGATCCGTAATCAGCCCGTCCACCATCGACGTCGTGAAGTTCACGCTCACCTCGATGTCCCCGCTGTACTGCTTCTCCGCTCCGCTCACCGCTAAGGTCCGCCCCTCGTACCGCGCCGTCCCCGCCGTCTGCACGTACCTCGTCCGCGATGTCTCCGCCGTCACTCCGAACGCAAACGCTCCCCGCTCCCCCGTCTGCGGATCCCCGTCGTCATACATCAGGTCCTCCGCCGCATTCGTCCGCTTCGTCCGCGTGATCGTCCCGTAGCGCGTGTTCCCGTGCGCCTCGTACGTCACCGTCGATTCCGTCTCCGCCGCCGCGAAGATCGTCCCCGCCTTGCTCGCCCCCGCCGATCCCTTCAGCAGATCCTCGTCCCCCAGCGCCTTCTCCAGCGCCTCCGCGCTCCCCAAAGCCTCGATCAGGTCGTCGATCACTCCCAGCGCGTCGTCGTCGTCCGGTGCCCGCGTTGCGTACTTGCCCTCGTACTTGCCGAACACCGTCTTTAGCACCCCCTTCACGTTCGTCGTCGCGTTGTTCGCACTCTCCGTCCCCCACTGCCGACCCACCTGCGTGTCCCGCTGCGAGTCCGTGTCGAACACGTCCAGCACCGCCACGATCTTCTCCCGGATCTCCAGCAGCTTCCCCCGCGCCTCCGCCACGAAGTTCTTCCCCTTCCTCTGCGACACCCCGTCCCCCAACAGGTCCCCGAACGGGTAGTTCTCCCCTGCCACCACCAAAGCCGTCCGCGCCTCGTTCACATCCGTCTTCCGGTCGTCCCCCAGGATCGACGGATGCGCGCTCAACTTGTCTGTCTTGAATCGCGTCGGGTTCCGCACCGCCACGTTGTCCAGCCGTGTCCCCATCAGCGCCCCGTCCTGCATCACCACCCGGTACCACCCCGACGTCTCCGTCTCGATGTCCCCCATCCCGTCCATTCCCAGCATCGCCCCGTCCACGTCGTAGCCGGTGCCGTCCTCCCGCTTCACCGCCTGCAGGCCCCCCGTCCCCTGCACCTCCATCGTCATCGGCACATACTCCGCCATCCACACCCCGTCCACCCGGCTCAGCCTGTACACGTTCCCGTTCCCCGCCGTGTGCTGCCCCCCGCTCATGAACACCTCCCCGTCCAGCGTCCAGCTCCCGTCCTCCTGCATCACGATCGTCACCATCGTCCCGCTCGTGCCCAGCGTCACCGTCGTCGTCGGTGCCTCATACCGCCCCATCCACGTGCCGTCCTCTCCCATCACCAGCGTGTACCGGTTCCCGTTCTCCGACGTCACCGGCGTCACCCCGGCCTCCACCTGCATCTCCCCCAGCCAGTAGCTGCCGTCCTCTGCCCGCATCAGCGTCACCGTGCCGCCGATCGTCCCCAACTGCACCTCCACCCGCATCGGGTTGTACGTCGCCGTCCACTTCCCCCCGCCGTCGCTTGTCAGCGTGTACGTGTTCCCGGCGGTCGTGATCTGCCCCCCCTCGCTCAGCATCTCGGTCTCCCCCGTTACCGGGTTCACCACACTCCAGCTCCCGTCCTCCGCCCGCGTCGCCACCAGTGTCAGACCCGTGCCCCCCACCGTCACCGTCCCCTTCCCCGGCACGTACGTCGCCGTCCACATCCCGTCTTCTCCCATCGCCAGCGTGTACTCCCCTCCATTGCCCGCTGTCCACGTGCCGCCGCTCATCAACGGCTCTCCACCCACCGTGTAGGTCCCGTCCTCGTTCCTCACGATCGTCACCGTCGTCCCGCTCGTGCCCAGCGCCAGCATCGTCTCCGACGCCTGGTATTGCGCCATCCACATCCCGTCCTCCCCCATCACCAGCGTGTACACGTTCCCATTCGCCGCCGTGTACATCGTGACCCCGCTCTCCACCGCCATCTCGCCCAGCATGTAGCCCCCGTCCTCGCCCTTCACGAGCTTCACGGTCTCCTCCAAGCTCCCCAGCTTCACCTCCACCTCGTGCGCGTCGTACCGCGCTCTCCACGTCCCCTCCGCCAGCAGCAGCGTGTACACGTTGCCGCTTTCGCGCGTCACGGTCTTCCCGCTCTCGAACGCCTCCCCGTTCAGCGTGAAGCCCCCATCCTGCGTGGTCATCAGCGTGACCGTCTCTCCACTCGCCCCCAGCGTCACCTCCACCGGCTGCGGCTGGAACGGTGCCGGTGCCGGCGCTGCCGGCGGTCTTGCCGCCGTCGGCTCATCGCCTCCACAGGCGGCCAGTCCCGCCAAGAGTAGCGCGGACAGGAGGAAAATCCCCCCCCCCCCCGAATTTCATTGCACTGCGATTCATTGTCTTGTCCTTCCCTGTACTCTCTGCCTACCAGGACAGACCCTTTGCTGCCCGAGTCCCTGACCCGTCGGAGCCGTCGATCACCAAATCGCGACTCCTCGGGATTCGGTACCGAATGATCATACCACACCACACACCCGTCCGATGGCGTCTACAGTGGCAATGGAGACTGAACTTGGCTTGGCATACTTGATCGCGAGCCGCCAGTCCACCGCCTTCTTCGCCTACGCTTGACTGGGCCGGCCCTGTCTCGAGTCCGACCGCAGCGAGGCCCTCGCGCCCCCCGGTCCGCCCGCGGGGCCTGCGGGTGCGTTTGGCGTCCTACTCCGCAGGCACGACCGTCTACGCTCTCGCGACCACACCGCTGGCCCCCGGTGCTGCTGTCGAGCTGGCCGAAGCCCACTCTGTCAGGCCCGCTCGAGCATGGAGGAATACGACGAGACGACTGAGAAACGCCGCCAATGGAACCGTTCCGGGGCCGTGGTGGATGGCTGGTACGGCGGAAGTTGTATGACCACTGCACGCTGACCGCGCTTGCCCGGCTGTGCGGGAACCTCAGCAAGGCAGCTTACCGCCGGGCGGGTCCGACCCGCTGGACTGGCCCGTTTCCGGCCACAGGCCTCGTTGGGGGACGCAAAATAGAACGCCTGTCCGTGCAGCAGACACTGACCCTGTGGAAGACATTGCGGTGCCTGTTGAATGGCATCACGAAGAGCAGGCTGCGGCAGCACCGTCAGCGCTTCTTCCACTCAGCGATTGCCATTGCGGCTAGGCGGCCCGTTCCGTCCGCTGTCGGCCAATCGGGACAGCCGGGCACCATCGTTGACGCACTGGCATGCCGGCACGCCGGAAGGCAGGTGTTCAGAAATCCAGGCGGAGCCCAAACTGGACGGACCGGGGCGAGTTGCACTGCGAGAAGACCCGCCCGAAAGAGGATGCGCTCCAGTTCCGATTGGGGTTGCAGAACACCACCCGGTTGAACGCATTGGCGAGTTGGGTCTCGAAGCGCACCTTGAACTTCGGATTCACCCAGGCATCCTTGTACAGGCGGAAGTCTTCCGCGACATGGCCTGGGCCCCGTACGAAGTTCATGGTGCGGGAAGCACTGCCGAAATTCAGTGGGCCCGGATCGGAGAAGGCCGCCCGATCAAGGATGCTGTCCGTCGTGTCACGGAACGAATCTCGGTGGTCGACCCGAACCCGCTCCGTCAGGATGTCGGGGCGCTTCTGGCTGTTGAACAGAAACGGCTCAAGGTCGTTGGCCATCACGACGTTGACCGGGGTACCCGCGTTAATCCGGACCATGCCGGAAAGCGACCATCCTCCGAGCACCCTCGCTACCAACCCCTCTCGCCCCTGCCGGAAGAACGGGAGCTGGTGGGTGAAGGCCGCCACGGCCCGGTGGGGAACGTCGTCGAGACTCAGTCCCCTCTCAAGCGAGTGGGTATCGGTCGGGTTCTGGGGGCCGTAGCCCAGCCCGTCCCAGGCCTGGTGCCGGCCAGCACCCATGCCGGTGAGTTTCGACCACAGGTATTCGCCCCGCATCTGGAACCTGCCCGAGAAGCGCGTCTCCAGCCTCAGGCGGAGGCCATGGTAGAAGCTGTTCCCGGCCGGCACGTTCAGGTAACCGATGTTCAGCATCTGCGGAAAGGGCCTCAGGGACTGGGCGGCCGAGCCGGAGAAGCCGGCATAAGGCGCGCCGACCCCGCTCGATCCGGCCGGTGACGACAGCAGGCTTGGCCCCAGATCGAGGACGGACGTCGCGTTGGCATTGGCTGCCGGTCCGAGCACGCGGCGGTCGGCCGTCAGGCGACTGCCGCGGTTGCCCTCGTAGGCCAGACTGACGGATGTCCGGCGCGCGAGTTGCCGCTGCAGGGCGAGCGACCACAGCTGGACCCGCGGCAGGGTCGCCCGGTCCATCGTCACGGCGACCGGGGAGGTGTTGTTGCCGACCGCAGGATCGACGGCCGGCGGCAAGACGATGTTCGACCTGGGAAAGCCGTCATCCAAGAAGTAAGCGGGTCGGCGTCCGTTGGTGAGGTCGTTCGCTGTGGCGTGGAAACGGAATCCCAAGGTGTTGACCGCATCGAACTGGGCGTGCGGCACGGAAGCGTACTGAATTCCGTAGCTCCCGCGGACCACGCTCGAGTCACCCAGCCGGTACGCGAAACCGACTCGGGGCCCGAACGCGTCGACAGGAGGGGACTCCAGGGTCCGCAGACCCGTCCGGCCGGCTCCCTCCCCGGCAAATATCATGGCCCCCAGCCGGCCCCCGGCACCCGGATTCGGGGCGCTGGGGTCAAACGTCGACATGTTGTCGTCACGCTCGCGAAGCGCCGACTGATAGTCAAAGCGGAGACCGAACGTAACGGTGAGCGCCGACGTGAACCTCACCCGGTCAACCACGCTCCACGACACGAAGTTGTCGGTGATGGTCGGGGAGTCCGGAATCTGAAAGCGTGTCGAGTTCACCTGGCCGAACAGGAAGGAAGCGAACGGATCTCCCGTCTGGGGGAGGTTGTTCCCAGCTGCGTCGTAGCCGCCGGTGTGCATGCGGTGAAAGTTGAAGCTCCCGGCGACGTTGCTCGCCCAGGCCCGAAACGGATACCTGTGATGACGGAACTCGCCGCCGAAGTTGATCAGGTGTCGTCTGCGAACCCACGTCAGGTGATTCGAGACACGATAGCGATGGTTCGCCAGGAAACCGGATCGGCCCTGTTCGCTGCCCAGGGTGGAATACCGCGTGTTCCCGCTGAACGTAAATTCCGGCGGGCCGCCGTCATTCGCCAGCAGACCGTTGCCACCGGGCCCCCAGAGCCTCCGGGGCCATTGCGCACCGGCCGCAATCGAGTGGCCCGTCAGGTGGAACTCGTCGTACTCGACAACGGCATGGTTCAGGATGTTCGGAGAGGCAGTCCAGTCGAGCTTGAGCCTGGCGTGATGGGTCGTCACGTCTTCGTGCAGACCGGTACCGTAGTAATCCGAGTTTCTCTCGGGGAGTCGAACCGGATCGAATCGGACCTCGCATCCGTTGGGCCCCCCGCAGCTCCGCAGCGCCGGGTGGCTGGTCCGGCTGAGATCGAAACTCGCACGCCAGGCAGACACGAACGCATGGGTGAGGCGGAAGTGGTGGCTCGGAGCCTCCAGAACCCAGATCTGGTTGCCGAAGGGATTCCCCTGGACGTTGAATTCCATCCCTGGACGCTCCGGTCGGGCCATGAAGGGCAACACACGCGAGGCCACCCGGCTGCGCAGCGGATGCGCCGCCGGCATGATGTTGTCGGGCAACGGGTCCCGGACCGGGATTCCGCCGACGGTTCGGGTCGACGCCGGGTCGAAAATCTGGCCCTCCAGAACGGGCCGCCCAAGCGCATCGGCAGCCAGATGACGACCGGTAGCCAACCGCGAAAAATCTCCGCTCCGGAACGGTTGGACAGGGACGGAATTGCCGAACCCGGACTGCACTCCGTCGCGCACGGCGAGCTTCTCCCAGTGATAGGAAAAAAACGTCTTGTCCTTGACAACCGGCCCACCCACGAAAGCACCGTAGCGGTTTCGGCGGGACCCGCTCTCGTTGCCGAAGAAGCCTCGCGCATTCAGTCGATCGTTGCCCAGACTGTAATACAGCGCACCATGAAACTCGTTGCTGCTTCTCTTGGCAGGTGCAGCAAGGAAGCCGGACTTCGCACGGGCGGGTGACTGGGCGAGACGCCTGGCTTCGCTGACTGGTTCCCGATGCGGACCAACAGGCCCGCCGCTTTCTGCTACCGAAGCGGTCCGACTGGCCACCCGTACGCCATGGTTCGCGTCGCTTCCGATCCGGGACCCGCGGCAGTCTTCCTGGCGTCCGTCGACACCCGCAGCGGGCAGCCGTACCAACACGGCGTCCTGGAGGAACACGGAGCCCGGCGAGACCTGGACACCGGCCCGCACGAAGGTCTTGCAACCCGCAAGCTCTATGCGCACCGAGTAGCTGCCAGCAGGGACGGGCGGAGACCTGTACGATCCGTGACGGTCCGAACGGACCGTGGTCGATCGAAGCGTCGACTCGTTAATGACCGTTACGGGTACATTGACTGCAAAAGCCCCCGAAACGTGTCGGATCGTTCCTCCGACATGCCCCCATTGCGCCGTCCGCTCCGAGGCTGGCGCCAGGCACGCGGCAAGGAGTAGGCCAGCCAGTGAGATGGGCGAACGAAGCCTCACAGCATACAGTCGGCACGTGCGAATTCCGGCCAAGGCCAACCTGTGCAGGCCATGGACCACAATGGTGCGCCATACGGTGGCCGACCGAGAATGAGTGAGACCAGCACCGGCAAGGAATTGTCGGTGCTGCGCGACCACCGGCTCAACCGTCAAATCCATCCGCGAACTCGCGTTGGGCATCCTTGAATCGCCGTAGCAGGCCCTCTCGACATGTCTGCAGGACGCAAAGGCGGAACGTCTGTCCCGCCCCGGCCCCGCCAGGAACGCCGGCCTGAGAGCGGGACTGGGCGCTCTCAGGCCCTCGTGGCCCTAGAAGACGAACTTCAGCCCGATCTGCATGATGCGCGGAGCCCGTGCACTCGATATGATGCCGAAGTTCCGGTTGCCAACCTGGGCGTTGGGGAAGTTGAAGTTCGGGTGGTTCGGAAAATTGAATGCTTCAGCCCGGAGCTGCAGTCCGTACTTTTCTCCGAAACGGATGTTCTTGTAGAGCGAGAAGTCCCAGCCGATGGTGCCCGGCCCAACCAGAACATTCTTTCCAGCATTGCCGAACGTGAACGGCTGGTTGGGCACGAAGGCATCCTCGTTGTAGAACCCCGCCGGATCGGGATTGTCCAGTTCCCAGGAGACGCCGGCCACCACGTCCGGACGATCCCCACCCCCCACGTTGGCCGGATTGCCGGCAACGGTGAGGTGCTGGGGCGTACCGGAGGTCAATGTCACGATCGACCCGACGGACCAGTCACCGAGCACGGCATTGAGCCCGGAACCCCAGCCGCTGCCGAACCGCTTGGTCCGCCCGAACGGCAACTCGTACACGTAGCTCCCGATGAAGCGGTGACGCATGTCCTGAGCCCCGTTGCCCCGCTCCCGCTTCCAGTCGAGCGGGTCGAGGACGAATCGCAGGTTGGACCCGGGCGCGTCGCCGGATCCGGTCACGCCCCGGGCGTCACCGATCGTGTGCGACCAGGCGTAGGAGAGGATGTAGGTCAGGCCCTTGGAGTAACGCTTCTCCCATTTCGTCTGGAGACCGTGATAGAGCGTGTTCTCGCGGTAAGCATGCCGGTTCATCCGGCCCAGCGTAATGAACCCGCCCGGCTCCGTTCCGTCGAAACAGAGATCCCCGCGGCAGGAGGCCGGAATCTCGGTTCTCGCCCAAGGTCTGCGGGAGTTGGGACTTCCCGGCCCGGGACGAGGGAGATTCTCGTCGTAACGTCCGATCATGTGGTTCATCTTGTTGCCGAAATATCCGATCTCCCACAGCGAGTCTCCAGGGAGCGAGAATTGCAGGTTGAAATTCCAGTTCTGGGCCAGCGGCCACTGGGGATCCACCTCGAAGGACGACATCTCGACGCCCTTTGCGTTCTTCGGGCTGATGGTGTCAGGCGGCAGGCCTTCCGAGTGCCTCAGTTCCGGCTCAATGCGCCCTGTAACCAGGCTGGACTTGATGTGGAACGGCGGCATCGTCTCCATGAATTCGCCACCACCGGTGTTTGACATGTTGCCATAGAAGAGCCCGTACGCCGCCCGGATAACGGTCTTTTCCGTCAGTTTGTAGGCCAGCCCGAATCGCGGGGCGAAATTGGTCTTGTCGGTGGTCATGAGCGCCCGGTTGAAGCGGTCGCTTCCGTTCAGGCCGGCCACATGGATGAAACCGCTGTCGCACCCCCCGGGGGTCACGCGGGCTTCCAGGCTGCACGGCCCGAGATTGAAGTTAGCTATACCGTCCCGCGTCTCGTAGTAGGGAGGGTTGAACTCATACCGCAGACCGAGGTTCAGTGTGAGCTTGTCGTTCACCTTCCAGTCGTCCTGGGCGTAGAAATGCAGGAAGTTGGTCCGCATGTTCATGTAGACCGTGTTCGACGCCCCGAACTCGCGTGCGTAGCCCAGAAGGAAGTCTCCCATGGCATCCCCCGTTCCACCGCGGTTCGAAGGCGAAAGCTCGGTGAAGCGGCCGTCGTACCAGATCGTGCCCATGGTCCTTTGCGGGTTGTCGATGAAGCTCTGCAGCCACCAGGACTGAACACCGAACTTGATGGCGTGATTGCCATGCGTGAGGGTGGTGTCAGCGGACGCCTGACGCGTCTGGGACTGGATGAGATTGGGGCGGAAGGTGTTGTTGCCGAGGGGCGAGTAACCGGTCAGGTTCATCTCGTTCGCCCCGCGAAGGTGCTGGTTGAAGCCCGGTATCCCCAGCTTGGCGTTGATGTTCTCCTCGATATCGAGGTGCGACTCGATATCGGTATCCAGATAGTTCCAGCCCGCCCGGAAAGAGGTGATCAGGGTCGGCGACCAGACTCTCTGATAGGACACCACCGAGTTGTTGCTGGTCACATTCTGTGTGCCGCCACGGGACATCGAACCGAAGCCGGAAACCGCCGGATAGCGCGGCGTACCGCCGATGTTCTGCTCCTGGCTGCTCCAGCGGGCGAAAAAGTTGTCCGTGGAACTAATGTTCTGGTCGTAGCGCACATCGAACTTGTGGAAGTCCTGGTTGCGCGGCGTTACGTAGGTGTAATTGCGAGTGCTGTCCGCGTTGTCCGGATCCGGGTACCAGTTCCGCATGACGTTCGTGACGCGGTCGAACCGGTTCTCGGGGATCTGATTCTGCGGGAAGGGCTGGCGGTTCGTCCCATCCCATGTCAACGGATCATGGACGATGTCGAAGCCGCTGAAATCACCGTTCTTGACCGCGGGAGTGGGCACTGTCGAGACGAAGGTGCTGGATTCCCGGACATCGGTGAGTTCCATGTCCCCGAACAGGAACGCCCGATTCTTCTTGATCGGGCCACCGAGGGCGAATCCGTACTGTCTGCGCGCGAACTTGGGTTTTTCGCGGTCGCCAGACACGAAGAAGTTCCGGGCGTCCATGGCCTCGTCACGGAAGAACCCGAATCCTGTGCCGTGCACCTCGTTGGTACCCGACTTGATGGAGAGGCTGACGATGCCTGCCGAGGTCCTGCCATACTCGGCGGCGAAACCGTTGGTGATGACCTTGAACTCGGAAATCGCGTCAATCGAGGGCTTGACGGCTTCCTTCTGTCTGCCCTGCGACGCGATCGACTGGTTGTTGTTGTCCATTCCGTCGATGACGAAGTTCACCTCGGTGCCTCTTTGGCCGCCGATGGAAACACCTTGGCCACGGGAAACGACAGTACCCGACGAGATGACGGCCAACTGGAGGTAGTCTCGTCCGTTGAGGGGCAGGTCGACGATCTGGCGGTTCTCGATGACGGTTCCGGCCGAGGCGTCGCTTGTCTGCAGCAGTGGCGCGGTGGCCTCGACCTCAATGACTTCGGTTACGGCTCCGATTTCGAGCGTGACGTCGAGTTGTCGGGTATCGCCGATCGACAAGGTCACGCCACTGCCGGAGTATTGCTTGAATCCCTCGGCCTCGGCCAGGATGATGTAGTCGCCAATCCGAAGAGGCGGCGAACGATAGGTACCGGTCTCACCGGTCTGTGCCGTGTATTCCGTTCCGGTGGCGAGGTGAGCGAATGTGAGACTGGCCCCGGGGATGACTGCACCCGTGGCGTCCGCGACGGTGCCAACGACCAGGGCCGTGTCGGCCGCCTGGCCGTACAGCGGGCCGTGGGCAGCGATAACCGACAGCAGCGCAACAAGCGTACATACAACGATTCTCATGGTGAAAGCGGTGGTTTCCTTTCCGATTGACTGGCTGACGGGCCCCCTGCTTGGCAAAGGCATCTCGACTCGAAGCCAACTGCTAGCCCGTCGCCCCAGCGTGTTCTTGCCGGGCAGGAAGAACATAGCACAGAGTGATTACGGTTTGCAACAAGGACGGATCGGCCAGCGACAGTCGGAGGTCGACATTGTCGAAGGCGGCCACCGTCCGCGAGCGTGGCGGTGCCGGCGGCGGTAGCAGGTTCCTCTTCGACACACAATCCGGTGCCGCTGGCGAGGGCGAGCGGGGGCGGTTCGAATTCGACAGGGCACTGGACCATGTCCGCGGTAGCGAGCCGTAAACGCCGCGGGCCCCCGCATGCGGTCGCGGAACCTCTCCGATTCGGCTCCTGCGGCCTCGCCCCGCCGAATCCGGCCTGCTTCCGCTTGTCGAAGTACTCGTTCGTGCTAAGCGGCCTCGGCCTGGAACTCGGGGGTATCGGAGACAATGAAGCTCAGGGGGGGCGTGGCCCAAGGGAGCCCGGGGAGGGACATTCTCACGGCTTCGGCGGCCACGATACGGTTCGCAGCCCAACTCTCGCGGTGGCGCATTCCGGGGGAAGGGCGCAACCATTGATCGTCACTGGGAGATTCCCGTGCACACGGGCTTGAGCTTGAGGCAGCGACGGGCAGCGGCAACCTTCGTCTGCCAGTTCCGCTGCACTGGCAGGCACAGTTCCGTCTGCTCCCGGCGGACGGCCCTCTTGAATGAAACGTACTGGGCCAGCAATGTTGCGGCAGGCGGGGCACTGGTACCACAGCAAATTCAGAAATAGACGTCCATCGTACAAGAGACCAGTACGGATCAGGCCAGGATGCCTAGGTCGCTTGTGACAGGCGGGTCGTCGTTTCCCAATGGACAATCGCTCGCCACTGGACTCGTTACCCAAGAGCGGCCGTCGTTGCGACGGTCGTCAGCAGCAACACCCGGGTCGATACGTCCGGGGTCAGCGGCTCCGGGTCTGTCACCTTCCATCGGCGAGCAGGTCAACAGCGCCGGCTCCCCCCGGTGTCCAACCGCGAAATCCGTACAAGTCGGCTGGCGGAAGGCCAGTGGAAGGCTCCCTACCGAACTGTGGCGACGCCATGCACACTCAAGCCGGGCGTCCTCCCCGAGGTCGGAACTCGCGGTCCGTGAGTCGAGTCCGCCGGCCGATTCTTGCAAACTGTTCGTCGATTGGTATATCGTTCAGTAATGCTGCTATGAATGCGCCGGCCGCCGCCCAGATCTCCATGGAAGTCGATCGCGCCCTGTGCGACAGGTTTCTCTACTACATGGTCATAATGCGGGAACTGGAGGAACGCATCGAGACGAAGCTCTATAGGCAGGGCAAGGTCTTGGGCGGATGCTACACGGGCCGTGGTCAGGAGGCCATACCGGTGGGCAGCGCGATTCTGTCGAGGCCCGGCGACTGGCTCACACCGTCGCACCGCGATATGGCTGCCTTGCTGATCCGCGGCATCACTCCCAGAGAGATCCTGATCCAGTACATGGGCCGGGACGGTGGCTTGACGCGGGGGAGAGATGGGAATATGCACATGGGCTGTTCCGGGCGGCACTGTGTGCCGATCATCTCGTCCATCGGAGCCAGCATTCCGGTAGCGGGCGGGCTGGCGTTCGCCATGCGCTATCGTGGCGAGTCGAACATCGTCTTCAACTACTCCGGGGATGGCGCGTCCAGCCGCGGCGATTGGCACGAGGGACTCAACATGGCTGCCGTGCTGGAGTTGCCGATCGCGTATTTCTGCAACAACAACCTGTACGCCTACTCGACACCCATCGACCAACAGATGAAGGTCACAGACATCGGTCGCCGCGCGGGTGCGTACGGCATTCCGCACGAGACTGTCGACGGCAACGACGTCGTGGCGGTCTTCGAGGCGTCGAAGAGGGCCGTGGCCCATGCCCGGGCCGGAAAGGGCCCCTACTTCGTCGAGTGCAAGACCTTCCGCATGAGCGGGCACTCCGCCCATGATCCGGCCGACTACGTGCCGAAGTCGGTTCGCGAAGAGTGGTCGCGCAAGGATCCGATCCTGATGCTGCAGAAGCGCATGGTCGAGGAGTTCGGTGCTGACGAGCAGGACTTCAGGTGCCTGCGAAAGGAAGTGCTGGACGAGATCGAGGAAGCCGTCGCCTGGGCTGACAGCCAGCCTTTCCCCGACGAAACAACCCTGGAGACCGACGTCTACGAATCCACGTAACGGCGGGATGCACCCGGCCGAAGAGCCATGGCAGAAACAACCTACGTCGAAGCGATCCGCCAAGGTATCTGGGAGGAGATGGAGCGGGACGAGAGCGTCTTCGTGATGGGCGAGGACATTGCCGTTTACGGCGGTGCCTTCAAGGTGACGAAGGGAATGCTGGAACGGTTCGGAAAGATGCGGGTTGTCGACACCCCGCTCTCGGAATCGGCGATCATCGGGGCGGGCACCGGGGCTGCGATCAATGGTCTCCGCCCGGTGCTCGAGATGCAGTTTGCGGACTTCATGGCCTGCGGGTTCGACCAGATCACCAACTTTGCCGCCAAGTGCCGGTACCGCTGGGGCCAGGCAGTTCCCATGGTGATACGCGCTCCGGCTGGCGGGAACATCCACGGCGGCCCGTTCCATTCCCAGAACGTGGAGATGCCGTACGTGCATACCCCGGGCCTCAAGGTCATCCAGCCGGCGACCGCCTACGACGCGAAGGGCCTGATCAAGGCCGCGATTCGGGACAACGATCCGGTGATCTTCCTCGAGCACAAGTACCTGTACCGCTCGGTGAAGGCCGATCTGCCGTCTCGGGACTATGTCGTCCCGGTTGGCAAGGCGCGCATCCACCGAGCCGGTTCGGACCTTTCGATCATCACCTACGGCTGGATGGTGCACGTGGCTCAGGAGGCGGCGGACGAGCTCTCCGCCAAGGGGATCAGCGCTGAGATCCTTGACCTGCGGACGCTGGTGCCTCTCGACCGGTCGGCGATCCTCGCAACCGCGAAGAAGACCAGCAAGGTGATCCTGCTGCACGAGGACACCCTGACCGGCGGGATGGGTGGAGAATTGGCCGGAATCATCGCCGAGCACGCATTCGACCACCTGGACGGCCCGCTGGTACGGATTGCCGCACCGGACACACCGGTGCCATTCAGCGGTCCGCTCGAGCGGGCGTTCCTTCCCGGCAAGGATGATGTGATGGAAAAGGCGCAGTGGCTGTACCGGTTCTAGGCTCATTCGCATCGTTGTCGATGAAGCGAATGGCGAGGCGTCCCGGATCGGAAACGACACTTCATGCAGGGGCACCGGTGTCCCGGCCCAAGGTCAGGATGTGACGATGGCGAGCGATCGACGAGCATTTCTCAAATCCACAGGCGGAGCACTCGTTGCCGCATCGAAGGCGTGGCCGCTGGCGGGCCCCCGGCCCTGGCTGACAGACGATCCCGACAGGGAATGGCGTCACTACGGCGGGACTGCCGGCGCCTGCCGCTTCTCGGCGGCCGACCGAATCAACCGTTCGAACGTGTCGAAACTCAAGGTAGCCTGGATCCACAGGACGGGCGATGCGATGGACCGCCCCCAAACCACCATGGAATGCACCCCGATCGTTGTGGACGGGGTGATGTACATCACAACGGCGCGCGTCAAGGTACGGGCACTGGAAGCAGCCACGGGCAAGGCGCTCTGGACATTCGATCCGCTGGACGCGGCCACGGCACGGCGAAGTGCGGGGGTTAGCCGCGGTGTCTGCTATTGGCAGTCCGAGGACGGCTCGGCGAAACGGATATTCAGCACTGTCCAGAACCGCCTCTACAGCCTCGATGCAGCGACCGGCAAGCCGGACCCGTCGTTCGGCACCAACGGAATGATCGACCTGAACGACGATCTGGATAGCGAGGTGCCGGGTGTTTCGGTGAAATGCACGAGCCCAGTGGTCGCCTACAAGGACCTGATCGTAGTTGGAGGAGGCGGGGGCGAAGGCCCCTATCCGCAGGCACCGGGGCACATCCGGGCCTTCGATGCAATGTCCGGGAAGCGCCGATGGATCTTTCACACGACGCCGCGTCCCGGCCAGTTCGGGTACAACACCTGGCCGCCCAACGCATACAGGCATGTGGGGGGCACGAACAACTGGGCAGGCATGAGCCTGGATGTGGAACGCGGGCTCGTGTTCGCCGGTATCGGCTCACCGGCATTCGACTTCTATGGCGGCGACCGCATCGGAGCCAACCTCTTCGGCAATTGTGTGCTTGCGCTCGACGCGCTCACGGGCGAGAGGGTCTGGCATTTCCAGACCGTCCATCACGACGTCTGGGACTATGACCTGCCAGCCCAGCCTGCGCTCATCCGGATGACCCAACAGCACCGGACTTTCGATGCGGTGGTACAGCCCACCAAGCAGGGCTTTCTGTTCTTTTTCCACCGCGA
Source organism: Bryobacterales bacterium (assembly GCA_965205085.1). Lineage (GTDB taxonomy): Bacteria > Acidobacteriota > Terriglobia > Bryobacterales > UBA6623 > VXMF01. The sequence goes on from OZ242039.1 coordinate 2,795,956, forward strand.
CACCGGTCGGCCGGTATGGCCCGTCGAGGAGCGTCCGATCCCCATGTCGGACGTGGGCGGAGAGCACTTGTGGCCAACCCAGCCTTTCCCCGTGAAACCGCCTCCAGTCTGCCGGCAGGGTTTTCGCAAGCGGGATATCACCGACATCTCGGAAGAGGCCCACATGGCGGCGAAGAAGGTCTGGGACGCGACCGACGCCGGGAGTCTGTTCACTCCACCCAGTACGCGGGGCACGCTGGTGCACCCGGGGTTCCGCGGCGGCTGCCTCTGGGGGGGCTGCTGCTACAACCCCGCGATGAACCGGGTATTCGTCAGTTCGGACGAGACGACCAACCGAATCGAACTCGAGGCAGCGCCCAACGAGGAGTTCGACTACGCACTGCCCGACCGGAGCGAGTTTCTCGACCCCGAGGGCTACCCGGCCATCAAGCCGCCGTGGGGCTACGTCACGGCGGTCGATCTCGAGACGGGAGACTTCGCATGGCGTGTCGTGAACGGTGAGTTTCCCGAACTTACCGCACGGGGAATCCCCAAGACGGGCTCTCCTTCTCACGGGGGCTCGATCGCAACGGCTGGTGGACTGGTGTTCATGGCCGGAACCTTCGACAAGAAGTTCCGTGCGTTCGATCAGGACACGGGTGAGGTCCTCTGGGAAACCGAGCTCAGCGCGGGAGGGTTCGCTACACCTTGCACCTACGAGGCCAATGGCCAACAGTTCGTGGTGGTGGCAGCGGGTGGCGGAAAGGGCGACACCGCTTCGGGCGACGAGTTCGTCGCCTTCTCGCTCGATTCGTGAGCGAACGTCTGCAGGCGTTCCCGGCGCAAGGGACGAACCGACCTGCGGGAATGGTGCCGGTCCGCTGCCAACATCAAGGCGACCCGGACAGAAGCCGTGCCGGCAGGCGGATGATCGCCCGGACAAGTTCCAGGACGCCGCCGACCGCGATACCGATCAGCCGGAAAGGGAGCAGCAGCAGCCACACGAACGGGTAGCACACCAAGGCAAGAATCGCCAAAGGCCAGCAAACGGCCAGCAGGATCACCCACAACAGGAACTTCAGCATCACAACTCCGACAGCATTCGGTCTTGAGGATCAGGGATCGACGAGTCTCAGGAGATACCGGTATGGCTTGGGACCGGGAAGGGGCCCGAAGCTCCGGCTGTTGCCCGGGATTCGAGGACCCTGGCCGGCAGGAAACCGCTCCCGACCACGGGTCTCGTTCCGCAGCCGGTGTACAGGACTGGCAGGAGAGATCACCTGGTTTCTCTGGCACGAACCGGCCGTTTCTCTTTGAGCGTTGAGCGGGAAGGCGACCGGCGAATCCGAATCCCAGCATAGCCGAGATCCGGCTCCGGCACTCTTGCGGAGGTATTCCGGTACGCTCGGACCCACCCGACTGGCTGTCCCTCGCAGCAAGTTTCGGTGCGCCGCACTCCCATGACAGACGGTATTGCCCGGCCGGGGGAATCCAGCGATCCAAGGCCGAAATGCCGAAGTCTCTTGCATGCGGTGGCCTCAACAACTGTCCCGACCATACACTGCACACCGGCCCGGCGATCTCAAGCAACTCGTCGAAAACCCTCAGCCGCAAACTCTACAAGCATGGTCGCATCACACAATTTGTCTTGCCGCTTGCAGTAGGAAATGCAACGGTGGGTGGAGGGATCCAAGGTCCAAATCGGCCTACCTTATGGGTGGAACTGCCATGCCTCGGATGTTCCGCCATCTGCCATACGACGAGCGCTGCGAGCTCCACGCCTTGCACCCACGGGGCACCTCGGTCAGCGCCATCGCCGCTCAGCTCCAGCGACACCGGTCCACCGTCTGCCGCGCACCCCGGCCCCGCCAGCCTGCAGCATCAGCAGGCATAACAACTCGCTCAACAGCGCGACCACCAGGCCGTCATCGGACCGCGCTCAAGGGGGGCCCGCTGTACACCTGCCTGCGGCAGCTCGGCAAGCCGGGGCCCCGTCGGCCGCGGGAGTATCCCGGGCCGCAGGGACATCAGTGTGCGCCTCGCGATCGTCAAATCGAAGCAGCGCAGCGGGAACTGGGAGGCCGAGACGATCCTTGGCAAGGCTCACCAGGGAACCGCTGTCACGCTCGGGGAAAGGAAGTCGAAGGACCTGCTTTCTCGGATCGCTAAGTGGAAGACCGCCGCGCTGGTGGGCGACGCGATGCCGAACCTGCTGCGGCCCTTCTCGGCCCTGGTCCTGACCCTTCCGTGCGACAACGATCCCATCGGCACCATCGGCCTGCTGCGCCAGTTCGTGCTCAAGACCGAGAACCTGCGCACGCTCGACCCGCAACGGCTGCAGAAAGCGACTAACCGGCTCAACCACCGTCCGCGCAAGATGCCTGGCTACCGCCCCCGTAGGAGGTCTTCCGCGCTGACTGTCTCGCGGCTGGCATCCTGCCGCCACCCGACGCCCCGGACCGGCGCTTTGACAGTCCCACCACGACTGCCATACCCTGCCCACAACTCAACCGCCAACTCCAAGAGCACTTTTCACCGTTGATGCACTTCGCTGTGCAAAGGGCGTCAGTTTAACGACAGGCTTGAACTGGTAGGCGTAGAAATCTGTCTCAGTCGCTTCCATGCTGTTGACGACCTCGCTGAGCCTCCCGGTAACGCGCAGCCGCGTGATTGTTCGGCGCAGCCAGCCGGGCTCGACCAATCGACCACCGCTGAATCGATCCCAAAGGTTCTCGGTCGTTGAGGGAACGGGTTCCAAGGCAGAGTAAGGCAGCCACTTCGCCTGCCCATCGGCGAACCTGACTTGCACCATGCGTGTTCCCGCAGCGTGCTGCTCGCCCTCCAACAGGATGCCGTCCCGCGCCGGATCTTGCCTGAGTCGGACAGATGTTCCGGGAGTGATTGTCATGCATCTCACCGGTGGTGTCGCGTATCTAGTGGAAATTCGGCGGCGGCATCTCCGACCATGTGATGGATGGCCGTGTCAGGCGGCGCGGTCAAGGGCGAACGGTTCGATGGACCGAGAAAGGGATTCTCAGCCGTCTACCTTGCGCATCTGGATCTGCCCGGAGGCGAGCAGCGCCCAAAGCAGCATCGGCACGGTTTCCGGGCAAGGCAGCACGGTCTGGGGCTTGATGCGGCGGCGGAACTCCTCGTTCAGCCGTTCGGTGGCGTTCGTGGTTCTCGCGGATTTCCACTGCGACGGGTCGAGGCGGGTGCAGATGAAGAGCCTGTCTCCGGCCTCGAAGGCGGCGAGGACCAGACGCTCCTGTCCCGGTGTCACCGATGCGGACGGCCCGCCCGGCAGACCGCGCCCGCGACGCCGGGACCGGCCGCCAACGCGCCATGGATACGCATTTCGGCGGTGCGGGGAAAGCCGTTCCGTCCCGAAGGGAAACAATGCCCGGCGTCCGCGCTCCGTCCGATACGTGTTGCCTGCCCGGCGTAATCCATCCATCCGGTCTCCTCGCCCGCGACCTTCGCGAACAAGCTTTACATCACGATGATGGCGGGCGGTGCGAAAATCAGTTCGTAGAGGCGCAGCGCGTCGCCGGCGGGGACGAGATATGGCCGCGCTTGACGGTATTCCTGCAACGCTCCGACCTCGCCGCCCTGCACTGGCTGCTCGACGCCGCGGTCAATGCCAGTGGCACGAGACGGAACAATCGCCTGTCGCCCCCGCCAAAGGAACGTGATAGGCTCCGAATATGACAACAGCACTGCATAAATCGGGTTCCAATGCGAAGGTCGCCGCGAACGGCCGGCTCGCCGAGGCGGTGCACTTGCAGGCGATCGAGGGCAATCCCGTGACAGCGGAGGAGATCGCCATGTTCGAGATGTTCGAGCGCGAGGGATGGCCGCCCGAGCGGCGCCGCGCCCATATCCTCCGCCGGGTCGAGGACCGAGGCCGCACCACTGCGGCGGAATGAGCGACCGCGACTATTGCTATCCACCTGACTTCACCGTGCTCCGCAACAGGCTGGACATCCGGGACGCCCAGGCGCTGGCGGCGGCGGAACGCGAGCTCGTCGCCCAGCGCCTTCTTGAGCCGGTGCCGGTAGGCGATTTCGACCTCGCCCACCTGAAAGCGATCCACTGCCACCTGTTCCAGGATATTTACGCATGGGCGGGCGAGGTCCGCACCGTCGAGATCGCCAAGGGCGAGAGCCGGTTCCAGCCGGGGCGGTTCATCGACGCCGGCATGGCCGATATTCACCGCCGCATCGTGGCGGCAGGGTATTTCCAAGGCTTGGGGGCGCATGGGTTCGCCGAGAGCGCCGGCCCGGTGCTCGGCGACGTTAACCATGTCCACCCGTTCCGCGAGGGCAACGGGCGCACGCAGCTCCAGTATCTGAAGCAGCTCGCCGTGCGCGCCGGGCATATCCTCGACCTGACCCGGATCGACCGCGCCACCTGGCTCGACGCCTCGCGCCGGTCCAACACGGGCGATCATGCCGCCATGACGCGCTGCATCCGCGACGCGCTGATATAGCCTTGCCGGTTGCACAAGGAAGCGCAACAGTGGGCGGAGGGGTCTAAGGTCCTGATTGGCCTACTCGTATGGGAGAAACCGCCATGCCTCGGACGTTCCGCCATCTGCAATTCGACGAGCGCTGACAGATCCACGCCTTGCACCAACGGGAAGCCTCGGTCAGCGCCATCGCCACGAGCGGCCACGGCCGGAGAAATCGCTCGACATCAAGTTGAGCCTCAAGGAAATTCCCGTCGTCACCCTGGAATTGAAAGTCCACTCACCGGCAGCCCGTTGAGGAGCCCAACGGCAGCACCGCGGAGACCGCGACCCGAACAAGCCGATCTTCGCGTTCAAGCGGTGCACACTGGTCCGTTTCTGTGTCGATACCGGCTCAGTGCTGATGACCACCCGGCTGGCCGGCACCGCGGTCCACTTTCTGCCGTTTGACATGGCAAACGACGGGGGAGTCGGAAATCCGCCAGCCGGACCTACCGCACGGCATATCCATGGGGAGATGTGATCCGGGGGGAGAGAATATCATCCCCTCCCCGGCACTCAAGGCCTTTGCTCAGAGTTACCTAGCGCTCGTTGGGCCGTAGAGTGCTTGGCTGCGTGAATGGCGTCCACCCGCTGGAAGGCGTCCTGTGCATCCGTCTTGCGGCCGAGGCGCAGGAAAGCCTGGCCGAGACTGTAGTGGACCTCTGCGGTCTGAGGGTCGATGGCGACCGCTTTGAGGAGCGGGGCCAAGGCTTCCTCATAGCGACCTTGCCGGACCAGCAGACGACCCAGGCCGGAGTATCCGGACGCATCGCGAGGATCACACTCGATGGCCCGTCGGTACAGCCGATCGGCCTTGGCCACGGCACCCGCCGCGGCAGCAATCTCGCCAAGGTAGAAACTTGCCTTTGCGTGACAGGGCTGGATGGCCACCTCTTTCTGGAGCCACTCCGACGCATCTTCGAACTCTCGCTGCTTGAAGTACATGTAGCCAACTGCAAACGCGATGTCCGGCATTGCCGGGTCCCTGTGCAGGGCTTGGCGGAACTCTGCGACTGCCTCGGCATGCATGCCTTCCGCGTCATATGCGACCCCCATCAGTTTGTGGTAGAGGGCGGAACCCGGATAGAGGCGCTGCAAGTCCAGAAACGCCTGTTGCGCTTGCTCGACAGCACCGGTATGGCGGTAGGCCTCCACCAGCATGTACAACGCCTGCTCGCCCAATTCCGGATGGTGCCGGCCCACCTCGAGCAGGGGTACCGCTTCGGCGAGATTGCCGCGGTGGAAATGCACCGCTCCTCGCAGGAACGCCGCCTGCTTCGCCGACGGTGGATGCGATGCAGCCCGCTCAAGAGGGGCAAGGCACTCGTCGAAGCGGCCCAGACGGAAGAGGGCCAGCCCCACGTTGAACTCCAGCGCCGCATCGTCGGGTCGCATTGCAAGGGCCTGCCGGAGCCGTTCCAGGGCGCTTGCGTGGTCTCCCTCCGCCATGAGGGAGGTAGCCTCTCTGGTCAGGTCGTCCAGGCCCGGCTGCTGCGCCGGAGCTAACACGCATATCGGTGCAAGCGACAGCACCAGAATGCGGGCGGGGGCGGTCAGCCACCCCCGCCCCGGGACATCCGTGCGCTGCCTCAAATTCACCTCACCACTTGAACTTGAGGCCGAACTGGAACACTCGTGCCGCACGGGCCGACGTCACGTTTCCGAAGCCACCGCCGCCGAACGTCGTCCGATAGCCGGTCCATTGGGTGTGATTGAAGGCGTTGAAAGCTTCGGCCCGGAACTGGACCGACGTGGATTCGCCAAGCGGAAAGTTCTTGAACAGCGAGATGTCGAAATTGTTGGTTCCGGCGCGCCGCACGGCGTTGCGCTCCAGATTTCCGAACTCTCCCGGCGTAACGGGAGCGAAGGCTTCGGTGTTGAAGAATCGGTCCCGAGTCTGGCCACCGTCCAGGTTGGGCTCCCCGCTCGCATTGGGGCGGCAGGGACATCCACCGATGCCATGAGGATCGCCTGCGATGCCGATGTTGAGTGGGGTCCCGGTCTGGAAGGCACTGATGCCGGACAGGGTCCAGTTGCCGAGAACAGCCTTGAGCCCGGGAGACCAGCCGGCAGGAGTCGGCACATCGTAGACGTAACTGAACAGCAGGACATGGCGGCGGTCATAGTCGGACGGCCCATACTCGGCGCGCGGATTGTACGAGTCCTGGTGTTTCGTACCACCAACATCCCCGCTGGTGTAGTCCATGCTCCTGGCAAGCGTGTACGAGGTCTGCAGGGTCAGCCCGTTCCACTCCTCTGTCCGAACGCTCGCCTGCAGCGAGTGATACCCGGAGTTGGTCGAATTCTCGTAGGACTGGATCGAGGCCCAGCCGCGGTGGGGTCGGGCCTGGTTCACGATCAGCTGCCCGTCTCGGACCATCTCCGCACCCTCGGGATGGGGCTGGTTCAAGTTACGAACGGTCTGCAGGTAGGAACCTGCACTTCCAACATATCCGACGTTGAACATGATCCCGGCGCGATGGCGATGCTGAAGCCCGAAGTTCCAGTTCTGGACTTGGGGGATCTTGTAGATGCCGTCGTAGGTCCGCAGACTGCCGGGAAAACGGGCGGCCGAGCCGCCACCGGGATTGCTCAACCTCGTGTCGAAGATCGATGCCGTGAACGAGAAAGGCGGATTCGGGCCGATGTTGTAGATGTCGTTTCCCTGAATACGCTCATGGAAGATGCCGTAGCCCATGCGCAGCACCGTATCGTCGCCGAACAGGCGCACGGCAAGGCCCGCCTTGGGAGTGATGAGAGCCCAGTGGTTGGTGGTCAGGCCACGCGGGATACCATTCGCCCCGGCCACTCCAATGCCATTCATCAGGTCTCCCGACTGGGAATCGAGCTGCCCGTTGTTCAACACGACCGGCATCCGGCCGAAATCGAAGAGGGCGGGGAAGAAGGCGGCGATCTGGTCATCCTTCTCGTACGAATGCGGCAACATGTCGTAGCGCAAGGCGAGATTGAGCGTGACCCTCGGATTGATTCGCCACGTATCGTTCACCCAGACACCTCCGGACCGCGTCAGATAGGTCGGGGACGTCTGAAGTTCCAGTTCGGTGTACTTGAACGCCCGCCCCAGCAGGAAGCTCCCGAACTCGTGGCCGACTGCACCGCGCTGGAAGGTGAACTCGCCTTGCGTCGGGCCGAACAGGTCCTGCTGCTTCAGGAAGGGCATGTACTCAGCCCCGAAACGGACCGTGTGATTCCCGCGGGACCAGAGGGTATTGTTGCGGAATTGCCAGGTATCGAGAACGTTGGTCCAGGGCCAGGACCCGGTGTTGATGTTGACGTTGAGGGCTCCCTGGAACAGCAGGTTCGGGATCCGGTTCGCACGGTTGTCGGAATACAGTTCGGGAACATCCAGTGCGGCGGGCCGCTCGAAGTTGCCGGTCGGATCCAGGGCCAGCGGCTGGCGCGAGAATCCCACCATGGTCTCGTTCACGACGTTCGGCGAGAGAGTGGACGTCCACTGCACCATGTATTTCTTGGGCGGATTCGAGAATTGCGTGCCGATCGTCGGGTAACTCTGGTTCGACCACTGCGTGGTCGGGAATACCTGGCTGTTCGTGTCCATGATGAACCGGAACATGATCCGGTTCTTGTCATTGACGTTGTGGTCTACGCGCAGGATCTCCTGGTGAACATCGAGAGGCGACCCTCCCACATCGATGTATACGCCCTCGGCCGTGTTCGGCAGGGGCAGCATGAAGTTGGGATCGGCCAGGATCGTCGCATTGGGATCGATGCGGCTCGCGGGAATCTGTGAATCCGGGAAGGGCATTCCGGTATCGGGGTCGTTGATTGCGCCCTCGGCACTGAAGTCGCCCTGGCGCATCGCTGCCGTGGCCGCGTTCCGGTTGAACAGCGTGTCCTGGCGGATCGAGCGCCATTCGTGATTCCAGAAGAAGAAGGTCTTGGTCGCGTCACGGTTGTAGCCCCCGAAAGAAACCGGGCCACCCACGTTGTAACCGTAGTTGTTGTACCGTAGCTTCGGCCTGTCCCGTCCGTCCAGGTTCGCGAAGAAGTTGTTGGCGTCGAAAGCATCATTCCGGATGAACTCGTAAAAGGTCCCGTGATACTCCTGGGTGCCGGACTTGATGGCAATGTTGATCTGGCCGCCCGCCCCGAATCCGGCATCGGACTCCGCATTCGCGGTCGAGACCTTGAATTCCTGGATCGCGTCGATCGAGGGCAACACCTCGACGCAGCCGCCGCAACCGCGGTCATAATTCTCCTGTCCGTCCACTCGCCAGACGTTGTGATTGCGACGCATGCCGTTGAACGCCCATTGCACATTGAAGCGCAACAGCGGGGAAGTAGGCCCTTGGAGTGGGTGGCTGAACTACTGCCAGAGTAAGACCAGCGGGGGGGAACTGTCAAGGCGACGCTCCAGAGGTGGCCGTTACGCGAGGGTGGCAGCGGAATCTGGCCCGAAAAGGCGACCGGACCACAGGGGCGCTGGCGGCTGGGCCCGCCAGCTCGAGAGGGGGAAGTGCGTCGGGGGGGGGCCGCGTTGCGGCCCGGATCAGAGAGGAGAGGGTTCCGGGACTGCGGGTGGCGGGTCGATGCCGGCCGCAAGACAGTCGTCGCGGAAGACCTCGTACGGGGTACGGTAGCCCAGCACCTTGCGGGGGCGGTGGTTGAGCCGGTTGACGGCCTCCTGCAGCCGTTGCGGGTCGAGCGTGCGCAGGTTCTCGGTCTTGGGCACGAACTGGCGCAGGAGGCCGTTGGTATGTTCATTGAGGCCCCGCTCGCAGGAGCGGTAGGGCCGGGCAAAGAAGATGTCGGTGTCGAGCGCTTCGGCGGTCTGGAGGTGGCCGGCGAACTCCTTCCCGTTGTCGCAGGTCACGGTCAGGACCAGGGCCGAGACGGGCCGCAGCAGGTTCTGCATCGCGTTGCCCGCCAGAGCGGCGGTCTTCCGGCTAACTGTCTGAGCCAGCAGGTACTTCGACTTGCGTTCCACGAGCGTGACAGCGGCTCCTTGATGAGCCTTGCCGATGATCGTGTCGGCCTCCCAGTCCCCGCAGCGCTGCTTCGTGTCGACTATTGCGGGGCGCTCGCTGATGTCCCGGCGGCCCGGGATGCAGCCGCGGCCGGCGCTGCCCCGGGTGGCCTTGCAGCGGCGCGGCTTGCCGCGCTGCCGCAGGTAGGTGTAGAGTGAGCCGCCTTGGGCGCGGTCCTGGCGAATCCGCTGGTAGAGCCACGAGAAGCTAACCGACACCGCTCCAACCCGCTTCAGGTAACCAGCCACCTGCTCGGGGCTCCAGTCGCGCTGGAGCCGGTCACAGATGAGGTTCCAGATCGGTGGCTGGAGCTTGCGCGGGCCGGTGACGGCCCGCTGGCGGCGCTCTTGAGCGAGCTGCTGGGCTTGGTCATGGTGATAGCCGGAGGGGCCGGCGTTGCGCTGGAGTTCGCGACAGACGGTGGACTTGTGACGCTGGAGTTGAGCGGCGATGGCGGTGACCGAGAATCCCTGCTGGTGCAAGGCCTGGATCTGGCAGCGCTCGTCGTATTGCAGGTGGCGGAACTGCTGAGGCATGGCGATTTCTCCTCTAGGATAGGCTAATCAGCACCTTAGGCCCCTCCGCCCGCTGTTGCGCTTCCTAGTGCAAGCGGCACAATTGCACCGCCGTGTCAGTGACCTCGATGGTCTCCGTAACTTCACCCAGTTCCAGCGCGACGTCAATGACCGTCCTGTCACGGACGTTGAGTACGACTCCGGTGCTGCGAAACGACTTGAATCCGGCGGATCGCACCTCGACCGTATACAGGCCGACCTCCAAGGCCGCAGCCGTATAGGCACCGACCTCGTTGGTCGCCACCGTGGTCACCGTGCCGGTCTCCTCGCGGGTGATCGTTAGGTCGGCACCGGGAATCACCGCCCCGGTGGCATCAGTAACGATTCCGGAAATCGTCGCCGTGTTCTGAGCGGCCACGTCCGGTGGATGGCTCAAGACCAGCAGGGTGGAAAACAGGTAGAACGCGAGCGGCAGGGGCCGCCTCGCCCGAGGTTTGCCAGTGGCCGTCCCTAGGAAATGCATGATTCGATCCTCCTCAAGACCAATCGCCTGCATCCGCATCGACCGCGCCAACGCTTGCGCGAATGCGGCTGCAGCGGGTAGATGTTGCCACATCGGAGATCGAGATACAAGCCACAATTCAGCGACCATACCCGAAATACCCGTCTTCGCCACCGAATCCGCGGACCGGCGAAGCTCACGCTGCATCGGTTCCCCGTGCTTCGACACGCTTGCCGAACATCGTGCCGCCAAGCGCCCCGACAGCCCCCTGGAAGGGCATCCCGGGAAACAGCCTAGTCGCGCTCGGCTTGCCCGGCACCCTGCCGCAGCGTCATGGTCTGCCCTGGTCCAGCCGCTGCAAAGCGCTCGTGGCTGCCGTCAGGCCAGCGCACCGTGATCGACTCGATCCGCCCGGTCCCGCCCAACCCGAAATGCGCCGTCGGTTCGCTCGAACTCAGATAGCTGCCGTCGCGCCGGACGCGGCACCAATGCGTCGCGCCGCCGGAGAACTGCAGGCTCACCTGTGCACCGAGCGCGTGCGGATTCCCTCCGGCCCCGCGCAATCGCACACGCAACCACCGGTCCCCGTCGGTCTGATTGAGATACAGCCGGGCCGGGCCGTTGTTGTTCGAGACGACGACGTCCACATCCCCATCCCCGTCCAGATCGCCCGCAGCCATGCCGCGCCCGACCAACGGGGTCAGGTCGCCCCACACGTCTGTGCCGGACAGTACCTCGAATCCGTCTTCCGTGCCTCGAAAGTACTGATCGTCCTGTAGAAAGGGATACGGGTCGCCTCGCAGGGTCTCCATCACCGTAACCGCCCCGTTAGCAATGAAGAGATCGAGCCATCCGTCGTGATCGAAGTCGGCCCACGACAGACCGAAGCCCGTGAAGGGCGTGCTGTGGCCGCCCAGGCCAAAGCGATTGGTGACGTCGCGGAACAGGCCGCGCCCGTTGTTCAGGTAGAGGGTGTTGGTCTCAAGGGTGTTATGGGTCAGGAACAGGTCCTCGTCGCCGTCGTTGTCGAAATCGGCCGCGACCACACCCATGCCCGCCTCCACCCGGCCGTCCGCGTTCACCGCCGCGCCCGACGGCATGGCGACGTTGGCGAATCGACCTGCCCCCTGATTGATCCACAACTGGTTCTCCGTGCCGTCGTTGGCAACGTACAGGTCGGGCCTGCCGTCATCGTTCAGGTCGGCGCTCGCCACTCCCAGGCCGTTGCCAACCGCCGAGCCGATGCCGGCTTCCGCCGAGACGTCGGTAAAGCGGCCCCCGTCGTTGCGGAACAGTCTGTCCGGAACCGGATTGTAAACGGTGGGACTGCAATAGTCCCGGGTCCCGACCGGGGCGAAGCACTGCTTGTTGTTGCGGACCGTGAAATCGACATAGTTCGCGAGGAACAGGTCGAGGTCGCCGTCCTGGTCGTAGTCAACGAAGGATGCCGACGTGCTCCATCGCCGGTCCTGCGGTCCGTCGACCCGCGTGAACGTGCCGTCGCCGTTGTTGCGGTAGAGGGCGTTCTCTCCGACCGCAGTGACGTACAGGTCCGGGTCCCCGTCTGCGTCGTAGTCGCCTACCGCCGCACCCATTGCGTAGCCGTCGAACGCCAGGCCTGCCCGCTCGGTCCGGTCCACGAAGGACAGGACCCCGTCCGGCACGATCCTGTTCTCGAACAGACGGCTGCCCAATGCATGCCGTGGGGGGAACTTGCTCGTGGTCGGATCGTGACTGGGGTCCAGTGGCGCCCCCTGAAGAAGGTACACGTCCAGATCCCCATCCTGGTCGTAGTCCAGGAGGGCGACTCCCGATCCCATGATCTCCGGGAGACGAAACTCGTCGCTCGCATCGGAGTAATGGTGGAACACGAGTCCGGACTCCACCGCGCCCTCGCGGAATAGCGCGGAACCCGCCGACCGCGGATCGTCCGGTCCCGGACCGGAAGGCAAGCCGCATCCGGCCAGAGCGAACAGCAGACAGGCCGGGGCGTACCGCACTATCGTAGAGTGTGCCATGGCAGCCGCCGCCGTCGCCGGAGAGTCCCGCGACGTGCGGGCATTGCTACCATGCGTTCCATGCGGGTCCGAAGTTTCGTGTGGTGGGCCCAAGTCGTCGTTGCCGCTCTGATGGTACCCGGGCCGACGGTTGCCCAGCACTCGACGCTGATGGCAACCGTCTTCGATGAGCGAACCGGCGACTCGGTGACCGGATTGGGCGCAGCTGCGTTCTCCGTGAAGGATGGCAACACTCCTCTCACGGTGCTTTCGGTGTCGGAGCCGCGGGCCCCCGTGGACATTCTGGCGCTGGTGGACTCCAGCATCGTGGGCGAGGACATCCGCCCGGTGGCGGAAGCGCTGGTCGAGGAGTTGCACGAGAACGAGGCAATGGCCATTGTGGCGTACCACGAAAGTGCCGATCTGGTCCAGGACTTCACCTCGGACAAGCGGCTCCTGCGGCAGGCTCTGGCCAGAAGTGAGCCCGGGAACCTGCCGCGCGCCACCGACGCGCTGTTCGCTGCGGTCGACGGCGGCTTCACCGGCAGCGGGAACCGCAAGGCTGCGGTCCTGCTCTCATCCGGCATCGTTACCCGCGGCCGGACATCCGAGGCAGAAGTGCTCGAACTGGCGAGGCGCAAGCGGGCCGCCATCTACTCCGTGTTCATGCGGAACGACGCCCGGAGCCTGATTCGACGCCTGGCACTGCAGTCTGGGGGCGCAACCTTCGCCAGTCGCAGGCTGAAGCTCGACCCGCGCCGGCTGGCAAGGAAAGTGCTGGAGTCGGTGCGAAGCCCGTATGAACTCACCGTCACGGGAGTTGCCACGCTGGGTGTCCGGGTCGCGGCCACCGTAACCAGCCCTGCCGAGCCCAAACGCAGGTTGTCCGTATCGATTCTGCCTGTCGACTGAGCCGTTGCGCTGCTCAGGAGCCTCGTCGGCCGTCCTTGGGGGTGGCCAGATAGCCCGCAATCACACCGTTGTCGATCTTGTTCACCAGGAACTCGTAGGGGACTCGGGAACCCTCTACATAGAACTGCACCGGCTCGAGGAGGGTCTTGCGCCGCTTCACGATCCTCTTGTCGTCGGCCCACAGTTCGATGGAATAGCGGTTCCGCTTGCGGTCCGTTCCGGTAAGCTTGACACTCACGGGCCCCACCCGCTGGGGCTTGCTGGTCCTGCCCAGGTTGAACTCGTAGTAGTTGCGCTCACCAAGCCGCTTGAGGGCCTCCAATTCCTCGCCGTTGGTCGCAATCAGGCCACTCTGCACACCCAGATCACCCTTCACGCTCGTGAGTTCGGCAATCGTCTTCTCGAGTTCGGCTCTCGTGGCCTCGAGTTCCTGGTTGACGGTCTCCACGCGACCGCCCACCGCGCTGATCTTGGCTTCGCTGGTCTCGCGAACCTCAGCGAGCTGACCGCCCACCTCGCTGATTTTCGCGTCACTGGTCTGGCGAGCGTCCTCGATCTTGGCCTGGAGCACCTGGGCCTCGCCGATGACCCGTTGCTCGACCTCCCTGGTGCGCGCACCCAACTGTTCTTCCGTGGACTCGACCATCTCCTGGACGGCAGCGATCTCGGTGTCGAGGGCGGAACTTGTCCTGGCGACGTTTCCGTCGAGAAGCGCCAGTCGCTCTTCCTGGACGCCGAATCGGAGGTTGACATCGTCGCTGAGCGCACGAACCTGCAGCAGCGTGTAGACATTGACCCCGGCCAGCAGGGCGATAGCCACCAGCAGGACGATCGCGACTGGCGAAACGGAACTCTCCCCGGCCTCCGTCGGAAGCCTCGGTGCGCGGGAATTGGCATGGTTGGACACTTTGAACGTTCTCCCAAATACGGATGCGACTGTCGAGCGGATACTCTCGGTGCGCTTCCGAACGCGCACTACTCACCCTTCTTAAGGGGACGCTCCGGGCGGCCAGTAGCGTTACACTAGATTGTCACGACCCCGCGGATATCGAGGGAATTTCGTGCAGAAGGGCATATTTTCAAGGAGGCTCGAAACCATGACCGCGAGATTCGCCCGTTCCACACTGACCCTGCTTGCCCTGGCGTCCCTCCCTCTGCCGGCCCGGGCCGGCGACTGGATGGACCTGTTCGACGGCGAGACCCTGTCCGGATGGGTGCAAAGGAACGGACACGCCACCTACCGCGTGGAGGACGGTGCGATCGTCGGCCGAACTTCGAGCGGCAGCCCGAATTCCTTTCTCTGCACCACGAGTCACTTCGGGGACTTCGAGCTCGAGTTTGAGGTGAAGGTCGACGACGAACTGAATTCGGGCGTCATGATCCGGTCCAGCCAGAAGACCGAGGCAACGGGTACGGGACGCAACGACGCGGTCGGTCGCGTGTACGGACCCCAGGTGGAGATCGAGGCGAGCGGGAACGAGGGAGCCGAGTCCGGCTATGTGTACGGGGAGGCAACCGGTCGGGGGTGGCTGACGCCCAGGGACCGGCTCAAACCGCATTCCGTCATGCAGGACGGCGAATGGAACAGCTTTCGAATCGTGGCCGAGGGTCCGCGCATCCGGACGTGGATCAACGGGACGGCGATCGAGGACCTCACCGACGAGGAGATCCACCAGACGCACGCCAAGGGTTTCATCGGACTCCAGGTGCACGGAATCCGGCCGGGCACGGGCCCGTTCGAGGTCGCCTGGAGGAACATCCGGGTCCGCCCACTGGACTGAAGCGCGCAGCCGGACCCGGTTCTGGAGAGGGCAGGAGACGATGCGCCGCCCGGCCAACCAGAAGGGTTTCCTCACGCATCTGGCGGGCGTGAAGGCTGCCACGGCGTTCGGGCGTCGGGTCACGCCGCCGTTCGTGACGCTGTACGTTACGACGCGCTGCGACGAGAAGTGCGTTCACTGCTACTACTGGGACCAACTCAACCCGGACCCAAACCGCGACTTTTCCTTCTCCGAGTTCGACCGGACACTGGCGTCGATGGGCAGAATCTTCAACCTGTTCATCGGAGGGGGCGAGCCGTTCCTGCGGACCGACCTCGCGGCGATCATTCTGGCCGCCCACGAACGGAACGGCATCGCGAACGTGTTTGTGCCGACCAACGGGCAGCACGCAGCACTCACGGCCTCGACCCTCGAATCGGTGCTGGACGCCGCGCCGAACCTCCGGTTTCACCTGAACCTCAGTGTCGACCACGTCGACCAGGAGGTGCACGACCGCATTCGGGGCAGGAAGGGGGCCTATCGGCGGCTGCTCCAGACCGCCGAAACCGTTAGGCCGCTCCGCAAGAAGCACCCGAACCTGATCCTCCATACGCTGACAACACTCATGCGGGAGAACCAGGCATCAATCCTGCAAATCCACGAGGAACTGAAACGGCAATTCGAGCCCGACGGCACCTCCTACAACTACTGCCGCGGAAACCCGCTCGACCCAGTCCAGACCGAGGTGGACCCGGCAATCTATCGTCAGCTGGCGGACCGGCTAGGGGACGACAGGCGCGCCGGCCAGATCCGCCACAGCAGACTCGGGAACCTGAACCACAGCCTCGACGAGCAGGTCCGCGCCACCGTCGAACGCACGGCGGTGCAGCGGCAGGCCCAATTCCGTTGTGTTGCCGGAAGCCTGGCCTGCGTGATCTACAGTGACGGCACGGTCACCGAGTGCGAGACCAAGAACACTCCGCTCGGCAACCTCCGCGATGTGGACTACGACTTCCGGTCGCTCTGGTTCGGAGAACGTGCGCGGACGATTGCCAGGGAGGCGGCCGAAGGGTGCTTCTGCACCCATGAATGCGGCCACTACTCGTCGTCGATCTACAGCGCGAGGCTCCTCGCCAAGGTCGCGGGTCGCGCCGTCTCCGCCGGGTTGGATGGGCTCCGGCGACCGAGCACGGGTACCGGGTGAACAATGGCCCGTGGATGGACTACGGAACCGAAGGGCCAGGGGGCCGGGAGCGGCGGGGAGAGCCCTGGCCCGGATGGCCAGGCCGCGACGTTGGCGGTTCAGCCACCCCACAGTCTCCGGACAAGCGTTGCCGGTTGCGCTAGCCCATGTTTAACATGGTGCCGCTGGCACTAGGAAGCGCAACAGCGGGCGGAGGGGTCTAAGGTCCTGATTGGACTACCGTATGGGAGAAACCGCCAGAAGCTGAACTCCACGCCCGCCCTCGAACGGCTCAATGCTGAGATCAAGCGTCGTCGCCATTTCCCCCAACGAGCACGCCATCCCCCGCCTCGTCAGTGCCATTTGTTTCGAAAAGAACGACGAATGGAGCGGCGGACGGAAATACGTAACTCTGGAATCGATCACTGCTGTGTGGGGCTCTCAATCTCAGGCTGCCCGTCAGGACAGCCTGAGCGTCCCGGGCCAACTTGCCGGACACCGCCGCCGACGTCAGGCTCTTACACCACGGCTCGGGAGATGATCGCTGCGTGCTACGCTGTCAATAGCGAAGTCTAATTCCATAGGTGATTTGCGGAGGAAGGCATGGCTGACATTGTGGACCGTAAACGGCGCAGTGAACTTATGGCTGGAATTCGTAGCCGCGACACCGCTCCTGAACTCGCTGTCCGCCGCATTGCCCACCGCATGGGCTTGCGTTTCCGCCTCCACAGGAAAGCCCTTCCTGGCTGTCCAGACCTGGTATTCACCAAGCACCGCCTCGCCGTGTTTGTGCATGGCTGTTTTTGGCATAGGCATGACAAATGTCCACTTTCTCACATCCCCAAAACGCACACAGCCTATTGGGCCGACAAGCTCGAACGGAATGTGGCTCGCGACGAACGCAACCGGGAAGCCTTGCAGGTTCTCGGCTGGCGGGTTGTCGTTATCTGGGAATGCGAAGTAGGTAACGCAGCGACGGTGAGGCGGCGGTTGGCGACGGCCACCGGCCACGGGGAATCGGGCTTCGCTCCCACCGCCACAGCAGACTAGGGTGATCTGCTGATGGAAGCGTCTGCGCAACCCGATTCGCGCCCGACCTTCATGGATGTCTTCGCAGGCTGCGGAGGCCTAAGTCTCGGCCTCAAGCGGGCAGGGTGGAAGGGGCTCTTAGCTATCGAGAAAGATCCTAACGCATTCGAAACCGTAACGGCCAATTTCCCCTCCGGCGACGGCCCGCTCTCCTATTCATGGCCTAACGAAATAGAGCGACGGGCTTGGGACATCCACGAGTTGCTGTCGCAACGGCGGCAGGCGTTGGAGGGCCTTGCTGGCAAGGTGGACCTTCTGGCAGGCGGCCCCCCTTGTCAGGGGTTCTCGCAGGCTGGACCTAGGCGGCCAGACGACCCCCGCAACACACTCTTCTTAGCTTATCTGGAGCTTGTCGAACTGCTGCACCCGCGTTTCGTGCTTATCGAGAACGTCCAGGGGTTCGCATCGGATTTCAAGGCTCGGGGATCCGGCTCTGTCACGAACTTCGCCGAGGCGCTGAAGCGTGGCATAGAAAGGCAATATGACATTATGCCTGCAGTCATTCGGGCTAGTGATTTCGGGGTGCCGCAAATGCGGCCCCGCTTCTTCCTCGTCGGGGCACTCAAGGAAATGGGGGCGAAAGGACGAATCGAAGCATTTTTCGATGACTTGCGGGCAGTAGCACCGGTTTTCCTGTCAGAGCGCCAGCTTCGGGAAAGGCCCTGTGCTAAGGATGCTATCGGCGATCTGGAGGTAGGGAAAAATGGCAGGATACCATGCGAGGAAAGCAAGGGGTTTGAGAAAATCGGCTACAAGGCACCTCGTACGGCCTACCAAAGGGCGATGCGCGATGGCTACAACGGCGTTCCCTCCTGCACACGGCTAGCCCGCCACCGGCCCCATATCCGAGAGCGTTTCGCCTCCATCATTGCAGCATGCAAGAGGGAAAAGCGCCTCAGCACGTCACTCTCCTCCAAAATGCGATCCCACTACCGACTACGCAAAACGAGCCTCAGGGTATTGGATCCGAATGCGCCAGCTCCTACGATCACCAGCCTACCTGACGATCTCTTGCATTATTCCGAGCCAAGAACCCTGACCGTGCGCGAAAACGCGCGACTCCAATCCTTCCCCGATTGGTTCGAATTCAAGGGCAACTACACTACCGGCGGTAATCGGCGGCGCAACGAAGTTCCTCGGTTCACGCAAGTGGCAAACGCAATCCCTCCTCTTCTGGCAGAGCAAATTGGTTTAGCCCTCCTGCGAATACACTTAACGTTTGAAGAATCGAATTTACTCCTCAAAGATTAGCAGTAACCGCCCAGGTACTTTGGGTCCCGGAGAAGGATCAGGAGGGGGAGGGGCGCTTGACTTTTGGGCGGAGAAGGCGTAGGATGAAGTCCTTTCCGGAAGTCGAGGCCGCAGCGAGCCAGCCGCAGGCTCAGGCCAAGCCGGAGCCGAGGCCGGGTCCTGCAGGGGCAGCGCACCAGGAGCAAGTCCCGACTGCTGCACTGGCAGGCGGAGAGGACTCGTCTGCAGGCCAAGCTCGGTCAGTTGCAAGCCGAATTGACCCGCTTGCAAGCGAAGGACGCCCAGTGGCAGGCGAAAGAAGGCCAGTGGCAAGCCGAGCGAAAGCAGTGGCAAGCGAAAGAAGCCCAGTGGGAGGCTGAGCGAAAGCAGTGGACCCAGCAGTTGGAGGCCGCGCAGGAGGAAGGGCAGCAGTCGCGGCGGAGCTTGGGCCTGAACAGCAGCAACAGCGGGAAACCCCCGTCGAGCGATGGGTTGGCGAAACCGCCGGCCAGCCAGCGGACCCGCAGCCAGCGGCGGCGCAGCGGCCGGCGCAGCGGGGGGCAGAAAGGGCACCGGGGCACGACGCTGCACCAGACGGACAACCCGGACCGGATTCAGGAGCACTTTCCGAAAGCCTGCCGCGGGTGCGGCAGGGCCCTGAGGCGGGCGGATGTGGACGGGGAGGCGAAGCGGCGGCAGGTCTTTGATCTCCCGGAACCCAAGCCGGAAGGGACCGAGCATCGGGCGTTGGCCTGTCGCTGCCGGCGCTGCGGGCTCTCGAACCGGGCCGCCTTTCCGGAGGACGTGACGGCCCCGGTGCAGTACGGGCCGCGTCTGGCGGCCACGGCGATCTACTTGCAGAACGCCCACTTCGTGCCCGAGGAGCGACTGACCCAAATCCTGCGGGACCTGTTCGGCGTGAGCCTGTGCCCCGGCACCCTGAACAACCTGCGCCGCCGGGCGGCGGAGGCTTGGGAGCCCTTCGTCGAGCGGATCCGGGAGCACCTCATCACTTGCCCCGCGGTGAAGCACCTTGACGAGACCGGTTTCCGGGTGGCGGGACGAGGACAGTGGCTGCATGTACTGAGTAATCAGCTGCTGACCTACTACCGCATCAGTGAGAAGCGGGGCGGGGTGTTGGCGGGGCTGCGAGGGATCCTGGTGCACGATCACTGGGCTCCCTACTTCCAAGTGCCGGATGTGCTGCACGCACTGTGCAACGCCCATCATTTGCGCGAGTTAGAGGCCCTGGTGAAGATCGACGGGGAAGCCTGGGCCGGGCGGATGCAGCGTTTTCTGCGGGCGGCCAAGCGGGTGGCGGAGCGGGCCCGCAAGCGGGGCGAGGTGGTGCCGCCCCAGCTGTTGAAGCGGATGGAGAGCCGCTACGACGAGTTGGTGCAAGAGGCCCTGGACTATCACAGCGGGCTGCCACCGTTGCCGACCGGCCGGCGGGGCCGCCCGAAACGTCGGCCCGGCCATAATCTGGCCTTGCGGCTGGAACGGAGACGCGCCTAGGTGTTGGTTTTCCTGTTCGATTTGAGTGTGCCGTTCATGAACAACTTGGGAGAGCGGGACTTGCGCAGGATGAAGCTGCTGATGAAGAACCCGGGAGGGTTCCGTTCGCTGCAAGGGGCGCGGGAGTTCGTCACGCTGCGCAGTGTGCTGTCGACGGCGCGCAAGCAGGGGCTGAAGCCGATCGAGACCCTGCTCGAGGGGCCGGCGGCCCTGCTGGAGCGGGTGGGCCTGGCTCCGAGCCTCCCGCCCAGCGGGCAGTAGGCGGCCTGCGACGGCAGCCGGTCTCCGCCACGCGCCGCACGGTGCGCACGTCACAACACAAGCCCTGCCAAAAGATGCGAACTCAGGCCGAGAACCTGGGTAGTTACGATTCCTATACATTCCCCCATCAGCCCAATGCGGAAAAAATCCCCCACTTTCCGCGACAATAATGTGACATTCAACAGCGACGCTCTCGAGCGAGTTGCTGGGCCTGCTCATGGTGATAGTCGGAGGGGCCGGCGTTGCGCCGGAGTTCGCGAAGGACGGTGGACTAGTGACGCTGGAGTTGAGCGGCGATGGCAGTCACCGAGAATCCCTGCTGGTGCAAGGCCTAGATCTGGCAGTGCTCGTCGTGTTGCAGGTGGCGGAACTGCTGAAGCATGGCGATCTGTCCCATAGGATAGGCCAATCAGGACCTTAGGCCCATCCGCTAGCTGTTGCGTTTCCTAGTGCAACCAGCAAAAGTGATTACAGACCTACCGGTCGCAAGCCACGACGATGGGGGTATCTGTTGCAGCGGAATCTCGACCACGAACATCTGCCATGCCTCCATGGGACTGCTTCGCCAAAGAAGTTGACGGCCGTAGTCGTCAAACAAAGAAGCCAAGAGCCTAACAATCTCCCGGTCCCGACACTCCCATTGCCACGAGTTCGACGATGCCGATCTGGCGAGTTCAGCACACATTACTGGACTTGATGCGGCAACTGTGCTAAAAGGCGTCTCCCCTTGGTTGTCAGTGTCCGCCAGGTCGCCCCCCTTCGTACCCAGCCCATTTGGGTGAGAAACGGCTCTATAGCTCCTTCTATATTGGATCGGTCAATACCCAATTCGGTGGCGATATTGTCCAGCCCGATAGGGCCACGGTTTGCAACGATGGTCAGGTATTTGCGGTCGCTGATCGTTAGTCCTTGTCGGTCACACGGTACTCTTTTCTGGAGATGCCCCCAGACTGCATCGACACTCGGATCGCAGATTCCGATCCGGAGCGCCATACCGATCTCGCGGAGGAGGTGTAGTGCCTCTCTGGGAACCGCCCTCGCAGCAATGGCAATTGCCGCCAATGCATCATCGTTGAGCTGCTTGACCGCCGGATCAACATCGGCACCTTGATGAGCCTCGATGCGATGCCGCAACATCTGGACAACCTCATCCGTGTTGTACGGCTCGAGCATGACATCACGCACTCGGCTGCGAAACGCCTCACGGAGCTTGCCCCAATCGGTCGTAGCTATGACGAAGCTTACATCTCGCGCATCGATGATTACCCGCGAGCCCCGCAACATCCGCTCATCGGCTTCCAGAACGGGCAGGAGAGTGTCTTGGACCCTTGCGCTGAGCTGATGCACCTCGTCAATGAACACGAGCATCGGCGGCGAGCGGAGAACCGCCTGCCCGCCTTGCTGATCGACAACGGTCATTGGTCGTCCCGCCTCGCGCGCGCGCTCCTGCATTCGGTCAGCTAACTGGTCGATGTTACCCAGACCTGTCTCACTAAGCGGCAAATAAGGCACCCCTAGTGCGGCCGCCAAGCGCCGGGATAGTTCAGTCTTCCCGGTGCTTTTCGGACCAAACAGCCCGACAGACCTAATCGACTTGCTACCAGTCTCTTCAACATACCGGAGCTGGATGCTAAGCGCCTCGACCGCAGCATTGTTACCCACGAAACCATTGAACTCTGCGTGGATAAGGTCTTTGCTGGCCTTCGTATCTGTGGACTCCACTTCCCTTCGGTTCGCTTCGTACGATGCTTCAGGAGAGGCGGCGTGGAAGAACCGGTCTCCATCGATTTCCCCGTCCGAGCGCATGGTCGATGGCGCACCGCCTGCCTGCTGATGTATTTCAAGACGACCACCGCTTCCCATGGCATCAATTGCTGTTCTCGTGCTCGTGGTGTCCCCATCCCTATTCGCACCCTCCTCATCTGCATGTGGCTCGACCACCGGGAACACCTTTGACAGTTGCCCGACCAATGAGTTCGTACCCGACGGAACCCTTCTGGGCCAACAGTCGGATGTGAGTTGCACCCACCAGCCGCTCTCACGAACATCAACGGTGCCATGGCCAGTCATTCCGCAACTTGTGGTCACTAGGAGGCTGGGGGCGACCGGTGGCGATACGTTGAAGGCTCCTGAGAGAGTCGAATCAAGGATGATACGCTCATCGGCCATCATCACGTCACCCCGCGCGGCAAGAAGCCGGAGCCCAAATCGCAGGATCTGGCAGAACGCAAGTCGCGCATGCATTCCGGCTCTCGACTGCGCGAGCGAAAGGAGATCCGACACGACGCCATATGTCGCCTCAGCTTGCCTAAGTGCGTCTTGGACTGCACGGGCCGGGTAGCTCGCCGAGACGTACTTGCACTCGACTGCACAAGGGGAGATCGTCAGTGTTGACGCCCCTTCAACTTGCCAGACTAAATTGATGGCGAGTAAGTCACTGCGCTTGCCCGTGGTTTCAGCATCGGGTGAAGCAACCAGTAAATCTGTTATGCAGTCAACTGGCAGGAGGACAGTGCACCAGCGTCGCCCATTAGCCTCGCCAGCGGCCCACGCCGCTCGCGCGAGGCGCAACGCTCCGACGACCCCGAGCACTCCGACTGCCGCTTTTCCAGACCGCATCGTCTCACCCACGGCAAACCCCACTTCAGCGAGTTCTCGAAGTGCGGCCGATGCATCCGCGAGGCCAAGAGCAAGAGACTGAGCAGCCAGCGAAGATAGAACGGATTTCGGGACTTTGCAAACAATAAAATATGCTCTCACGGACGGCCCGACATCAAGCCTGTAGTCCCACAACACGCGTCCTCCTTCTTGCCCTGAACCGCCACCGGCGATGTAACTCGCTAGCGCACCGGCATCGATATGCGCCCCAGAAAACACGGTCCAATCACATCTGAGCGAAGAAGGAAGTCCAAGTTCTTGGACGAGCACTGGTCGCTGCGGACGGACTTGACTCACCAGCTCGTCAATCGACGTAAGCACCCTGCTGTAGACCTCGCCTACTCGAATATAGATGCCTTTAAATTCACCTTCCGGTACGTGACTGGCTGCCCCCCCCGCCTCGCCGCTTTCCCGGATTCGTGACAGCGGAAGTCCATGGACATCACTGGCTAGATCTACTAGCGGAACTGAAAACACAACGCCGCGACCCCGCCCCCGAGGCACGCCGAGGCATTGTTCGCTGTTGTCCGAGAGCCAGACAGGACGCACCTCTTCGCGTTGGCCCAGCAGGAGAATATCAGGCTGAAACTTCTCGTAGCAGCGGTCATCCGGAAGCGCCTCGTACACGAACACTGCTGGCTTTTTCCACGGCAACTGCTGGCGCTGATCGAGACGCTCTTCCAGAATCATGTGAATTCCACCTGGCAACAGCGCACCTAGCTGTTCGGACTGCCGCCGTTGGCCATCAAGCAGCCGCACACAAGAGTCAACAACTGCTCTGGCATCAAGCCCGCGACTAACCCGAAGTCCAAGCTGTCTCCTTGAGGGATGTGAACGCTGGAAACTGCGAACGAAGTTCTCATTCCAAAGATCGGAACCAGCGAGGTAGAGCGACGACTTGAGGCATAGGGAACGCCAGAGCTTTTCCCCAAAACCACGCAAGCTGCGAAAACTGCAGCCTGCTAGGGCCGAGAAGGCGCTGCTGGCAACCGCGAAATGCCATCCAGGATCCGACGTGGGAAAGGCGAATGACACATCCAGACCGTGGCCGTCAACATCGAATCCCGGCACTACTCTGAATCCATCAATCCGACCGAAGAGGGACGCGAGCCGCCTGTGCCGCTTCTCCAGGCGACCATTCTCCTTCGCCGCAGCATAAATCCAGTACTGCACCATGAAGCGCTTTGCGACGACAAGTGGGTGCCATGGACCAAGCAACGATACTCGGAAGTCGAGCAAGTTGTCATCTGCGCACTCACGCTGAAGGACGACTGAGTCCAAATGGACAAACGTGAAGATTTCCGCTCGCGACAAACTACCGCTCTGAAGCAGTCTCAAGATCGCGTCGTATGCGTCGAGGTAATGCGAAACTGTGGCTTCGATATGCTCGTCCTCGCACTCCACATACATGGGCGCAACGATATAGAGTGGTCGCTCCGACGGCGCAGCGTAGCCGTGGACGTAGGAGTTTGCACTTTGAATGAGCCCATCTCGGCACTCAACATACCGTTCGAACGCCGCAATGAAATCGTTAGTCGGCTCAATATCATTCAGGAAGGACAAGGTTCTTCCACCCTCTCTCCAGAATGCCTGCGCGACCAGCGAGTCGCCTTCGCATGCGGTGGGTTCGACGAAATCAACCAACACAGGTTTCCATCCGTCGGATCGCTCGAATAGTCGCCCGAGGTTCAAGCGGCGTCGAGAACTAGCATCAATCTCGGCCAACTTCGGAAGGATAAGGTCTTTGTCGCCTCTGAAAAACGGGAGAACCCGACGTAGACGGGACAGATTCGCTGTCGATGTGGCCACTCGCAACTCATCTTCCAAGGTGAACTCACCAGGCCCGATATCGGCACCACAAAGAGTCACATACCGCTCAACTTCCGAAGCCTTGATCCATAGATCTACCCGTGCTCCGGAGAAGTACTCCGCATCTATTGCATTGCGGACGGTGTATAGAGTTGTTGACCCACTTCCGTCGGGAGACTTCTCAGAGACACTGAGGAGCACGGGCAAATCATCCACAGTCACTTGGCATGGTTCCTTGCTTTGCCAATCGAGCACATGTACCTTTACGGGCTCCCGACAAGTATGCATGACTGACTCCGTATCGATAGATTCCGGGTTAGATTTCAAGAGATCGATGACTTTGAAGTCTGGCTCCAAGACACCTAGTGCGGGTCTCTTTTCTCCGCAGATGTCGACATATATGCGGTCTTCATTCACCACCCTCTGAAATCGAACCAATTGAACGGCCAAACTGATCCGGCTGCGCCATCCAGGCAACTCGTCTGGCGGTATTGTGATACTCAGGGCGAACTCCGACTCGTCGCATTCTTGCTCATAGATGTGATGTTGGCGTCGCTTAAATCGAATATAATATTCTCCAAGTGCAAAGCCATCTTTACTGATCTCTGCTACGACGTTGAGTTGGAGCGATTGTCCCTGAAACATCGCTGCCTTCTTGCCGTCTTTCGACACCACTCCGTTACCGGCAGGCAAAGATGCGGTGCACTTAATTTTGTTCGCCTTGCCCACGCCGAAGAGCTTACGCAACCGATCCAAATGCAACGAAGACCACGCCTTGATACTTTTGGAGCTAGACATGTTTCCCAGTCCACCCCGATACGCAAGTAGCCCGCTGTCTGCACCGAGTTTGAGTGCTCCATCCAGTAGTAGGTGGAGCGAGTTCTTCAGCTTCTGAAGCGAATCAGGATCGAGAGACGCAAAGGTACTTTCCGCTATGTCGTTGACAAGGTAGTCACGGAACTCAGGGTTGTTTGTTCTGTGCTCCTGCAAGGCATTGGCAGTTTCTTTGACCGATTCAATGTAGTCTTCAGTGTCAATGTTCCCGTGATTAACTAAGCGTGGCGTTCCGCAGTGGAAGCAGAATTTATCAACTACGTTGTCGAGCTCTGGATACAGCGTAGGTGCGAAAGACTCCAGAATATCCTCCAACAATAAGGGAACACGGATCGCGTCTCGTAGCGGGGCCGTAGCGGGCAACAGTCCCTTGAGGACCATCTCTCTGATCCACCGGCGCGGCTCTGGGTCTTCCGACCACTTGTCGAGCATGGCCTCAAGGACCGGGCCGCTGAAGCGAAACGCTTCTACGCCCATGTCCTTCCACGGCCACTCTTCTACGAACGTCAACCCTCGAATTGGACTGCCGGTCCCTCGGATCGAGTCGTGGAGTTTTGCGAAGACTTTAGGCATACAGACGGTAACGAAGCTGCCCTGCCTAACACTCGTCAACGCTTCGTAGTGGAGCCAACCCTTTGATTCGTCAGGCTCAAGAGGCGATCCCGAATAATCAAGTGCCAAATAGACTGGTATACTAGTGCTACCCTCGGCAAGTTGATGCTGCAACGTTTCGTGCAACCGGACTGCAAGTGATTTCGTGAGTCCAGGGAATATCAATCTGCAATCGCGCTCGGTCGACCTAAATGTCGCAGCATAATTCCTCGCGAGATCGCTCAGTACTTGGGACAGATTCGTCATGTGGATGATTTTCAGCTTCCAATAGTGTTGAGTACTTCCGCACTTTCTCCTGCATCTGGACTACCTACAAGAATCCCTCCCTCCATCAGTTTCTCCATTAGCAGGGGGCGGCCGAAAGAACTGGAGCGGAAATCTATCCCATAGTCATACAGATGCTGCTCGATATCTCGTAACACTAGCTTACCTCTGTGCGTTACCGGTGGCCGCAATTTGGACCGCGCAGCGAGAAACGCGAAGAGCTGGAGGAGACGATGGGCAGGAACTATTTTCGCAGTATTTTCCGAACACTTAATGAGCAGACCACTGCCCGAATCGTCGCTTTCTGAGCGATGGAGAACCCGAATGAATTCGTCGATGTTCTTCCCTTGACCACGCGATCGTGGAGAGCGCCATGCTGGCCATTTCTCGGCCTCCCGAGTGAGCCACTGGCGTAACGGCTTCCCATTAGTGACTGTCGGCCAATCACATTGCCTAGTGAGATCTAGAAGATTCTCGAATGTCAAAAAGCGCGCCCCTTGTTGACTGAGCGACAGCATCTTGTGTTCTCCGTTTGCGGCCGTGAAGTGTTCAGTGTTCATCTTTGTCACTTCCTGCACGAGGAGTCGGAGTTCGACGCGTGCGCGCATATATGTCTCGACTTGCTCGAATACCTCTCGAGTCGGCGCAGATGACGGATGAAGCACTCCTTCGTGCCGCTTGCAGATCGTACGAAGCACCTCATTCCCGGCCGGTACACTTTCTTTCAGTGCCGCCGAGAGCACCCAGTCTCGCACAAATACCGTGATGCGCAGGTGAGCGAGCATCCACATCGTCACTGCGACCCTGAGGAACGCCATTAGGAAAAACAGCCACTCCCGCCGTGCTATTCTCTTTTCCAGACGGCAAAGCTCAAGGAAGTCCTCACCTAAGATGTCTGCAAAGGGATCTTGGTGACGACCAAAGACAAGTGGCGCGCTACTAGATTTCGATACCGCTTTCCTGAGATGGCCGAGTACAGTATCTGGAACAGGGTCATGACGCTTCTCTAAAGCCAACAACGACAGAATCTCCCTACCCTGAGACTCCTTCACCTCACGCGCGCTACGATGACCCAGGAGCGCTCGAACTATTAGGTTCTTGTCGTCCTCGACTAACTTGCCAAGTGCTTCCTGATGAGCCAAAGGTCCGCCGAGAAAGTAGTCCCGCATAGTTCGGTCAGTTCGTTTTCGCAGCCAAGCATGGCGCGATAGTCCAAGATACGGTGGGGCGTAGAAGTACTCGCCCTTCGACCGTGCTTTCCGCCGTCCCCGGCAAGCCGCTAGCAGCAGATGCTCTTGCTTAGTCAAGGATCCAGAGGCAACTACATCGGAGAATCCCCGAGCTTTTGTGTGGCTGGTGTTTCGCGAGTCTCCGTAGCCCAGTTCACGGAACAACTCGAACACGAGCACTTCTGGCGCAAGTCTCATCCCTGTTGTCGGGGCGAAAACGAGGGATGTGCTACCAAGGCACGAAGGGGGTTTGGGTTCGTTCTTGAGATGATCCATTTACTGAAGCTCCCGTTCGAGAAGGAATCCCCGGATTCTTTCGATCCGATGTTCCACTCCCTCTTCGTCAACTATAACTATCGTAATATCATCATTCTGTACAGAGTAGTCGCTCGCGGCAGCCGCTTGGGCCTGCGTTCGCCGGAACGACTCCAAGACGTCTGGATTGAAAGAGATCTCACTCAAGTTCAGCTCGTGCAGTCGACTTAACCATGAAAATGTGTCAGCTGTGACGACGAATTCGTGGGACCCGCTCATTTTGACGAGGAGGGCATTGCTATCCCTGGCCCCTTTGGGTTCAAAGTGGGGTCTAAACGCCAGTTCTGCCCATCGGCCAGTCAGCCGCAGGGATGTCGAAAGGTCGACATGGATTTCACTGGTTCCGCTTAGGTTTCCAGGTGAGAGTAGCTTTTGTAAGACATTCTCAAGCCATCTTATTGTCGTCAATTTCAGTTTTTCAAACCCATCTTCAGAGGTTCTCAAGATTCTAAGATAATTGTCCAACTCCGGCTGAAGTGCCGTCAATCCATCTGTCACAGCCGCAATCCAGGCGAGGCAAGTTGTCTGCCAACGGCGTACCCAGAAGTAGAGGTCTTGACCAGTTACTGGATTACCAGCCACCTCGATTGCGTCAAAGATTTCTTCCCAAGCCCTAAAGCAGCGCTTTTCAATTTTTCGAATTCCGGGTCGCGAAAACACTTTTCCAGATCGATCAGAGCACCTAGCGTCGGCGGAAATCGCTAAGAACTCGTCTAGTGCGACAACATGTCTAGGCTCAATCGCTGGGTCGAGAGATGGGATTATTCCATCCCTTCCTAACAGCCGATCAACGCCGACGTCGGTGGACAGATCTCCAGACTGCGTGATTGAGGAGACCGCTTGACGGACGGGTGAAGCACTGTCCAGAAGGCTGTGGATGGCCTCAAGCGCGGAAATCTGCTCCTGCCGAGCTAATACCATACCCAGGCTACGGCCTTGAGTGCGTTCGAGGCCCTGTGGTCTCGAGGCACCAAAGAGAATAGACGCTACTCGACGAGCAAGCAAGTTGAATAGCTTATTGCCTTTAACCTGATCATGAACCCACTCGCAGGGCGTATGACCCTTTTGATCATCTGGACACCCGGCCAATAGGACGGAGAGCAGTGCCACGGCCTCACGGAAAACGATGATTTGGCCGTCGAGCACCTCAGCCCTTCGGAGGATCTGGAGCACGTTGTGGCGAAAGCCTTCTGATGCAAGGTCATCTCGGTTAGCCTTGAAGGGGCACATCGACATGGAGGGGCAGCCTGAGCAAGCAGTCCAACGCTGTACAGCAGTCGCTTCTTTAATGAGTCGATCAAAGACATCGCTGTTGACTAGTAGGCTGCAGGTATCGAGGAATTCGTACGTGACTTCCATCTCTTCGAAGACCATCTTCTCACCCGATGTGCCGCCACCAGCACGGACAATCAGTTCCCCTGACGTCTTCCCAACGGCCCCATCTACAGCTCGGAACCAGGCCTCGTGTTTCACCCTTGGATTTGTTTGGCCTGTGTCAAACAGGCGCTGCAGTACCCCCCAATTTGTGCATAGTAGAAGAGACCTACCCCGCGCCGTTGCTTGCTTGAGTACTTCCGCGAGATCTTTCTCTGGTTTGCAGACTGCGCCGAAGGGTCTTCGGACGACAGAGGCATCCTGCACCAGATAGGCAAACTTGTACGGCTGTCCCTTCTCTCGAACTTCAAGCAAGTACGGTAGCCAGTGCGCGTCGCATTCCCCGATCATTACACCGTCTTCCGAGACAATCTCGTAGTGCGACTCTAGCAAGCGGCGAGCAATCGAGCCCAGCTTGGCGGACTTACCATTTCCCGGCGAACCGATCAGCCAGTGCCATCGACCACGGCTAGACGAGTCTCCAGATGACGGACACATCCCTTGGAGAAGTGCCTCAATGCTATCGTCGGAGTCTGTAGCGATGTCAAGTAGCGGCGGCTCAAGCCAGTTTGCTGGACCGCTGATTGCTTCCTTACCATCTTGCTGCAACCGGATTAGCTGCGTCACAAAAGGGTTGGAGTGGAAGTCGATTTCATCTGCTGGAAGATTCATAGAGACACCTCTTCGGCATGCTGATTCACTATGATTCTAACCAACTATGAGGTTTCAGATGACGCATCGTCACAATCTTCCTCCTCGGTGCCCCATTGCGAAAAGTTTGGCGCGCGCATCCACTCCCGTACCAGACTGCCAACAGCATCGTATCGTAAGCGCTTGATTTCAAAGCCCCTCACCGCTGCGGCGGCCATGTTGGCCGTGAATATGAACCTCATGAAAAACTCCTGACTACAGCAGTCTCTAAATCCGTACTCGGCTAAGGTCTTGCCGGGCCAGAGTCCTCGGGATGGGCGTCCATTCAGGCAAGCGTGCGGTCGAATGTACTCGCCCGCACGCTTGGTCTCGCCGCGCGCTTCGCAGACCATCGCCTTGTACATCAGCCAAGTGACCACCTCCAAATAACGGTGCCTGAACTCATCGGAGGCGGCGTCGGCTTCGCCGCCGAGCCTCACGAGGCTCTTCGAAGACCATCCGAGATCGGTTTCGTCACAGCGGTATTTCTCAAGCGTTTCCAAGGGTATGGCAGGCGCAGCCCGCACCGCAACAGGTACTTGTACTTCCCGCCACTGCCACATGAGCAGACTGGTTCGTGCCGATCCTCGTCGTTGCCACTTCGTGCCCGGCAACTCCGGCTCCCAGACTTTCCGGCCACAGCAGACTAACCTTTAGTATCGTAAACGATTGAGTGTGCTGTGGCCACTGCTTCGTCTGGAACCTGAACATCCGTGCTCCCACCCGCATTCCCCGGTTTCCTGCCCGGACCGCCCTTGGTGCCGGTCTTGGACCAATGCTGGCCCGGCGAGGGCCTCTCAGCCAAGCGCTCGAAAGCTCTTGCCGTCTCCAACCTGGGCGGGCTGGAGACGGAGATGCAACTGCAGGCCCCCGATCGCGCTGGCCTCTGCACTCGGGGCCGCCAGCGCGGGCGCCTCGATTCCACTGCACACCGGCTGCCGATCAGCGTAAATTGACTTGCGAACCGCCATTGAGTACGATTCGACTAGTGAGCGGCGGTCGCCGCTTGTCATGACGATCCTCGGGTTCACTCCCTGCAGTTGTCCCTGGCCGGCGTAGAGTCGGCCATCGCCAATTGTTCCGGTCGCAGTCGCGGCCGACCAACCAGCCCCCCGGAGGTCGTGGTGTTCCAAGCAATCCGAGAGCAGATCCGAACCGTCTTCAAGCACGACCCTGCCGCCAAGAGTGGCCTGGAGGTGCTGGTCTGCTATCCGGGAGTGCACGCGATTTTCCTCCATCGGATCGCCCACCGGCTCTACAGGGCCCGTTGGCACGTGCTCGCACGGATGCTGTCTCACACTTCGCGCATCCTGACAGGCATCGAGATTCACCCCGGCGCGACAATCGGAAAGCGGTTCTTCATCGACCACGGCATGGGGGTGGTGATTGGCGAGACAGCCGTGATCGGCGATGACGTGCTGCTCTACCAGGGAGTCACGCTCGGAGGTACGGGACACGGCAGGGGGCGCCGCCATCCGCAACTCGGTAACCACGTCGTCGTGGGGTCGGGTGCGAAGGTGCTGGGCAATATCGAACTGGGCGAGTGGGTCAGGGTCGGTGCGGGCTCGGTGGTGGTCAAGCCCGTTCCCGCCCATGCCACGGTCGTGGGAATACCGGGCCGGGTCGTCTCCGTCAAGGGCGTGGCCGTCAGTCACGACGAATGGGAGATGCTCGAGCACGGCGAGCTTCCTGATCCGGTCGGCCAGACGCTCGCCAATCTGCATGAGCGGCTGTCGCTGGTCGAAGCGGAAGTGAACGTGCCCAAAACACCGGCGCCGGACATCCAGACCATACTGCCCAGCGGATAGTCGGACCGACCGTGCCCGCGTCGGGGGACGCTCCTCGAGATGCGATCCGTCCAGAGCGGAATCCATGCATCCGGACCCTGAACCGGTTGCTGGCCGAACACTCCCGCCTCCAGCGATTCAGTCGGCAGTCTCCCCTTCCTCATCGAGGGGAGGAAGGCCCAGGTCAACGGGATCGATCGCTTCGATGGGGGGGCCATCTCCTGTCACAACACGGTCCGCCTTCCGCTGCTGCTTCTTCTCTTCCTTGTCGCGACGCTTGCTGGCGCGCGCCAGTTCCTTCAGGCGCTTCTGAAATCTCGTGTTCGATCGACTAGCCAAGGACTCTCCCTCCTCAAATACGGAATGCTAGATCAGTCCACGCACCCAAGGTGGGAGCAGCCGCCTAGCGGCTTGCGACCGACCAAAGGTCAAATTATGACAGATCGTCATGTGCGCCACATCCTAGAACGGTGCTGGCCAGAACCAGCTGTTTCTCCGAATTCCCGTTAGCGAGGCCAGGCGGATCCTGCGGCCGGGGGAGAGCGACCCAGCCCTTCCCGGCTGACAGCCAAGCCCGCACCAGCCCCGAGGTCCCGCCCGACAGCGACGGTACACGGCCATCCAGGCCGCAGTACTGGCACCTCCAGAACTGGACAGGACGGCGTCAGTTGCGGCGCGCACGCCGCCTGGGACGCTTGGCTCGGATCTCCTTCAACTTCGACCTCTTGCGCTTGGGCTTCGAGATGCGGAAGGTCCCACTGCCCAAGTTTTCGGCTTTGTAGTTGTCGTCCTTGCCTGCCATGACGCCTCGTGTCCGCTTCTTCAGCATAGCCTATCAGGTGTCCGATCCTTCTCGTGGCTGGCGGCCAATCCATGGCCGGTTCGTCCGCGCGGCGCGGAAAGTCGAGCGGAACGGTCGCGACGATCAGGCTGCGGGCCAGCCCCGTGCCCGTGTTGATGATGGCTCCTTCCGCGCCAGCCGGCACCCACTCCAGCATGACCCGGTCCCCCTCCAGCCCAGGCCCGTCACTGACCCGCCGGTGTCGGGCCGTTCGTCCGGCGGCGCGACTGCCTGCCCGCCCAAGGGAAACCCACCCGGACAATGTTCGATCATGGTGGTCAGGGAAACCTCCCGGGCGACCCCCTTCAATGCAGGCTAAAGCACTGGTGTCGTGCCTGATCGTTCTGGCTGTCCTGTTCGCGGTCAACCTGCGCTACGTCTATCCGGCGTCGACAGGCGATCTGCCCGGGCTGCAATCCGGTCACATTGTCGACCCGCGATTCTCCGGCACCACGTTCTCAGTCGTCGGAACGGCCCGGAGCGTGCGATTCACGTCCAGGGGGATCCTGTTCATGCAGCTGCATGACCCCGTTGAGGACATATACCTTGATACGTCGGTATTCCCTTCCCTGGGCTGCCTTCCCGTCCGGCCGCTGCCGAATGACGAGGTCCGCGTCACGGGGAATCTGGGCTCGTACGGGGGCCGACCGCAGATCCGACCGTTGTCGGCGGCGCATGTCGAGGTGCTGCGGTCGGGCGACGTGCCCCCGGCGATCCCCCTCGAACAGGCTGTCGCCAGAGCGGGAGACAATCTGCGTGTCGGCCCACTCCGCGTTGCCAGCGTGACGAAGTTTACGAGCCAGGCGCAACTGAAGCACCTTCGCCTGCGGTTCGAACCCGCCGGGAGGCCCCCGCCACATGGCAAGGCGGTGCAGGGGATCATGTTCGAGGGCGACTGGAGCCATTGCGATCTCAAGCTGCTGCGGTCGAGCATGCCCGTTGTGGTGGACGCAAGAATTGACGAGTTTCGGGGCGAGCCGTCGCTGACCGTCAGGCGTGTGGCGGGCGCGGAGTAGACCACGATGGTCCTTGGCGCTGTCGCGGGAACGCTCGCGGGCATTCTCACCGGACTGACACCCGGCATTCATGTCAACACGGTCACCGCCCTACTGCTGGCTGGCAGCGCTGTGTGCGTCCCGCTGGGCATCGAATACTCGGCGCTGCTGACCTTCACCTGCTCCCTCGCGATCTCCCACACGTTCTTCGATGTGGTTCCGGGGCTGTTCCTGGGCGTCCCCGGCGACGAGACCTTCGCCCTCTTGCCCGGCCACCGGATGGTCCGGCGGGGCGAGGGTCAGGCGGCGGTGCGACTGTCCGTCGCCGGCAGCGCAATCGGTCTTGCCCTGGGGGTCGCGGTGCTGGTGGCTCAGCTGCTGCTGGGCAACGTCGTCGGTGCGGCCGAACGGCTGGTCAATCCGGTGATGTTCTGGCTGCTGCTGCTGGTGGCGGCCATCCTGATCCTGAGCGAACAGCACAGGGCCCGGGCCCTGTTCGCGTTCCTGGCAAGCGGCCTGCTCGGCATCGCCATCTTCGGCTCCCCGCTGGTCGCCGGGGGGGCCGATGCCCCGGTCAGTGCACTGTTTCCGAGCCTCTCGGGGCTCTTCGGCGTGGCGGGGCTGCTGTTTTCCATCGCCACGACCTCAGCCTCGGGGGAACAGGCGGCGGCTGGCAAGCCGTTGCCGCTGCGCGCACGAGATCTGGGCTGGCCGGGCCTCCGCGGCGGTTTCGCCGGCCTTCTGGTCGGCCTGCTTCCGGGCCTTGGAGGCGCGAACGCCGCCACACTGCTGCTGCTGCTGGAACGGCGCAGGAAGGCAAGGGACGAACAGGACCGCGCCTACCTGGTGACAACCTCGTCGCTGAACACAGCCGAGGCCCTGTTTGCGATCGCGGCCCTTTACCTGATCGGACGCAGCCGCAGTGGCGCATCCATTGCCGTGGACCAGATTCTGGGCGGAAACGTCGGGGAACACGACATCTGGCTGATCGCCGTCACCATGATCGCGTCGGGGGTGATGGCAGCGGCAATCCTGTGGCGCCTGGGGCCGCTGTTCTCCCGGTGGGTGCAATCCTTCGACAGCATCAGCCTGAGCGTCAGCGTGATCGCCTTCCTGACGATCCTTACGTTCCTGTTCCTGCGTCTGGGCGGGCTGGCGATCCTGATCTGCGCAACCGCGGTCGGGCTGATTCCAATCATCTGCCAAGTCCGTCGCGCGCAGGCGATGGGTTTCTTCCTCGTCCCGACCATGCTGTATTTCTCGGGCTACCAGCTGCAGGTTGTGGACCTGTTCTCGATCAGCCAGAGAATGGCGCCGCTCCAGGCATCCGGATCGATTGCGGGCATGGTGCTGGCAGTGGCGGGAGCCTTGGCCGGAGCAGTCCTGACCTACAGGCTGATGCGCAACCCACAGCGCATCGTGGCCCGCTATCCGGCCCTTCGATCGCTGGCGATTCCCGGTGCCGCCACGGCTGTCGCGCTGGTACTTCTGCTCGCGCTGGCCGGCAGGGTGTACCCGTCCGATCCCGACACCGCGCAGAGGGCGGATCCCCCGGCGACCGTACCGGGAAGGATTCTGACGGTGGTGGATGGAGACACGTACGTGGTCGCCAGCCTGTGCCGGCGGTTCCGGGTGCGCCTCAAGGGTGTGGACGCTCCGGAACTGGGCACCGCAAGCGGGAAACGGGTGAGGGACTGGGCTGTCTCCAGGTTTGCTGGCCGGGAGGTTACGCTGCGGACGGTCGGGGTCGATGTCTACGGCCGGATCGTCGGATACCTGGTCACGGACAGCGGCACGAACATCAGCGAGGAGATCATCCGCCGCGGATATGGCAAGGGGATGCGGGCGCGTTCTTCGACGCGGGCCGGACCGCGGAGCGCGCAGACTCCGGCCGTGGAGACAACACCGTCCTCGGACGGCCCCCTGCCCTGGGACGACAACCGCGATGGCCGGGTGACGTGCGCCGAGGCCAGACGGCACGGAATTGCACCGGTGCGACGGGATGACCCGGCCTACCGGCACATGCGGGACGCGAATGGTGACGGCGTGATCTGCGAATGACCTCCGGCCTTGCGCAACGGTAGGGGACTGGCCGGGAGTGCGAAGCGGCGTCCGTTTCGCGGCGGCGGCAGCGTCGCCATCTCACCGTTCGACCCGTTCCGCGATGGAGTAATCCCGGTCGAGGAGAAACTCGCGATACCTGCAAGTACGGGCAAAGTCCGCGCCCGGTTCCAGTCCGGGGCAGCCATCCTCGAGCCAACGGGCGTATCGCCTCTCCACAGCCTCACCGGTATACTCGCCGCGCAGGTCTGCGTACCGGTCCACTGCGGAGCCGGAAAGATCGGCCCAACGGCGGCTTTCGACAACCCGGCGCAACTCGAAATACTCTCGCTCGCTCCAGTCCCGGAGCAACCCGGCCCGCCACCGCCTCCAGGCCGCGCGGAGCTGCGGAAACTGGCCGGGACTGTCCGCCAGAACCACCCACTCGCAGACCCTGTCCCGGGCGCTGAGTTCCGAGGCCAACGCCTCGTGGAGCGAGAGATGTCGCAGGACGCCGGTCCCGCTGGAACCGGCATGCGCGTAAGTGAAGGAAATCCGGGGGCACTCGCCGGAACCAACCTGAATCGGGAGCGCATCCGGAAACGGGCGGGGATTCCCTCGCCTGTTCCGGGCGGTGGCAGGAAACCGTTCCTGGGGAATTCCCAGCGAGGCAAAGTACCGAACCTTGTCGGACTCGGAGAGCAGCCAGTTCCCGCAAGGCCCGGCCTCAATCATGTAGTCGAGTGTCAGCAGCGCCTTCCTGACGGCGCGCCAGGCCCGCCCCTGTGCAGGCACAACCGTTTCGTCTCCGACCATCTGGCGCAGGGAGGCCCGGGAGACGCGGTACAGACTCTTTCCGACGACCGGCTGAACGTGCCGGTTCGCGGCGGCGCGGCGGAGCATGCTGGTCTCCCGGCTGCCGGTCCGGCATCCCACATACGTTCGGAACTGGCGGCGCACGAAGTATCCGCCGGCCAGCGCTGCGGCAAGGATGAACTCGGCATCGTCGGTGCGGTAGCCGAACGGCGCCAGTCTCGCAGCGCCACGCCGCAAGGCCCGTCGCACCGCATCACGGGAGCCTTCCCGCTCTCGAGCGGACATGCTTGCGACCTTCGGTTGAGGTGCCATCAGGACCATCCAGCGCCGGTCCCGGACGGGTCAGCACCGAGACGACCGTCGGCATCCATAGCATGAATCCGGAACCCTGACGCCGCCTTGGCGGCCAGGCTCTGTTCCCGGTAGTCACGGGTGACAACCTCCACGTCGACGAAGCCCCTTTCCCCGGGGCCGTCACCCGACCCGGACTGACGGTACTCGATCCGCACATCGGGCAGGACCAGCCTGCCATCCGCCAGCTGCAGGCCAAGAGCGGCGGCCGCCTCCGAGCGGGATGGATGTTTGCGCCCTCCGGCCTCCCGCAGCCGGGCCACCCTGCGGTCGACGAGGCGTTGCAGGTCGCTATCGCTGAGAATCCTTGTCACCCGGCCTCCCGCAGCCTCGATCCGCCTCCACTCCCGACAGGCGGCGCGGTAGACCGCCACGTCATGCAGAATCTGGGAAGGGCGGGCCATCGACACACGGTAGACCTGGGCATCCGGATCACCCGGCTCACGGGGATCGACCATCCTCTCGAGAAGCTGGCGGGCGGTCCGTGTCAGGGACACGGCGTCCACAATGCGCTGGCCTCTCCGAAAGCGCTGGACTCGCAGCAGGCCGGCGTCGGCGAGGCCGGCAAGCGCCTGGCGGGACCGGCGGGCAGATGCGAACCGTTCGACAAGGTCGGCGCGATCGATCGTTCCGAACATGCCGACCCGGCGCAGCGCCTCGATGCCGTCGGCAGCGATTCGATGGCGCCCCCACTGGGCCGTGCCCTGGCCGGCCTGTTCAAGGCGCGAGGGGCTGGCGTCACAAAGCACCTCAGTGGCGGTGTCCCTGCCCTGGGCCTCACAACGTTCGCCAACGGCTGAGGGAACCGGCAGCGCCTCCGGTGCCCTGCGCTGTGACCGGTCGCGGCTGGTCGGCCCACCGTGATCCCTGCCGAAACTGGCGTTCCGGACCGGCAGTCTCGAATCGGATGCCCGTCTCATGCGTTGCCCTCCTCCTGCTCACGCAGGCGTGCCGCCAGTTCGGTGTCGAACGTGGTGCCCGCACGCACCTCGCCCTCGAGACGCCGCAGCTTGCGTCCCGCATCCCCCAGGCCCAGCCGCCGACACAGCCAGTAGAGGAGAACGAACGTGTCGAACGCCAGGGCCAGGGAATACGCCACGATGACCGCCCCGTACCGTGCGGCCAGCTGATCGCGGTACGGGGCAAGGTAGCTGAACTCCTCCAGCGCGAGCCAGAATACGACCCCGCCCAGGGAAACGGTGAGTCCAAACGCGATCCGGGCCATGGCTCAGTCCGCGACCCGGTCGCTGCGAAAGTACGTCACCACGAGTCCGAGCGGGTTGACCGCCAGCAGGTCCCTGGGCGGGTTCGGAACGAAGCGGAACTCGAATTCGGAAGTCCAGCGCCGTCGCGACGATGCCGGCCTGGAACCGTCGTGCAGGATCTCGGTGAAGTCCACGCGCGCCCGATAGGGCTCCTGCCGGGAAGGCTGGACCTGCACGGCGTCGACCTGGATTTCAATCTCGGGCCCCTCACCCGCCATGAACCGGGCGAGTTCGCCACTCTCCTGCTGCTCCTCCAGCACGCGCCTGGCCAGGGTCGCTTCGAGGAACAGGAGGGAGTTCTTCCAGGCGTCGATGGCCACACCACGACGACGCTCGCGGTGCATGACCAGGTATCGCCGCAGGAAGTACTTGACCTCGGGCTTGGTCACGTCGGGCCGGTAGGCGGCAACGGCGTATTCGACGGCTTCCGCCCGGCCGACCTCATCGATGCGGACCACCAGGGGCGAGAGATGCTCGAAGCGGTCAAAGGTGCGCCAGCAGAGCAGCAGCAGTCCGACGCAGACCAGCGCCAGCGCCCCGAGTGCGATCTTCAGATAGCGATTGGTGGCGAGCAGACTCGCCCAGACTTCCGGATAGGCCTTTTGCAATTGCATGGAGAGAGTCCTCAGACGACGAAGCGGCGTGCCGCGGAGCCCACGATCGAGCCGGCTCCGCTGACAAAGCTGCCGCCGCCATGGAAGATCGAGTGGGTCAGGGAATGCACCTTGAACATTGCGAGCACTGCCACGAGCAGTACGCACGCGGAGTAGAAGAACCACGTGACCTGGGCACTCAGACCGGCCGGAACCGAACGCCAGACCCCGTCGAGCATGAACGTGCAGAGGGCGAGGAAGGTCCAGCCCACGGCGGTGTAGAACGAGAACTGCAGGTAGGACCGGAACCAGCCCCAGAACAGGAAGTCCATCTTCGGCACGAACAGCCAGGGGATGAAGAGCGGTCCCAGCACCACGCACGCTCCGGCGGCGACCCGGCCGGCCGCGATGGAAGCGATCAGCAGGGCGGTGCAGGCGGTGTTGAACAGAAGGATCACGAAGGTCCAGATCAGGGACCCGGCGCCCATCATGAAGTCGAAGAAGCTCCAGGAGGTCAACTGGCGCCAGCCGTCGTGAAACGACTGCGCGAAACTCCACGTGATCCAGCCGTCAATCTGCCGGGAATAGAAGTCGGCGGCCCGGATGGGAAGGGTCGAGAACGGCATGCCCAGTCCGGGAACGTCCTGCACGTAGAAGCGGATCATGGCGAGGCTGAACGCCATGGAGAGCACCATGGGAACGAATCGGGACCAGGGGATGCCCTCGCCGCCCAGGGCCGTCTGGATACCGAACCAGGCGATGGTCAGAGCGGCCAGAGCCTGGAAGAGCATGAGGCCCTCGCTTACGAAGAGAGGTGCCAGGTCCCGGATGGCGTGGTCGATGGCCGCGAACGCCCACAGCAGGGGAAACTCGCTGGGATCCGTCGGCGGAACCGGCGTGGGTGTCGGAAGTATCTGCATCGGAAAGTCTCCTAAGGCACTCGGCCCTTACGGCATCCGCCACGCAGGCGCAGGTCGGGTCGCGGCCATCGCGGTGTATTCGGCGGCGGCCTGCATGGACCGAGCGAGGCGGTCACGGTCTCGCTTGAGGCCGGCCA
This sequence comes from Bryobacterales bacterium, assembly GCA_965205085.1. Lineage (GTDB taxonomy): Bacteria > Acidobacteriota > Terriglobia > Bryobacterales > UBA6623 > VXMF01. The sequence goes on from OZ242039.1 coordinate 2,835,951, forward strand.
GTTCGGCTTCCAGCAGGGCATCCAGGAGCTGGTTGGTCTGCTCGGTGCCGCGGAGTTGGCGCACCTGCCCAACCGAAACCTTTCCCAGCAGGGCCGGGACAGCCTGCGAGCCGTTGCCGGGGTCAAGGGTCGCCCGCTCGAGTTCGTCATGGACACGGCGGCGCTGCGGGGCAAGCCGCCGCACTTCCCCGAGCAGCGTCATGGACCTTACGGACACCGCATCGGCCAGTTCGACCGTGGCGTGCTCCTGCCGGACAGACACCTGCAGCGGACGGGGGAGCGCGGTCATGGCTGCGTTCCAGTCGGGCACGGGCGCGGCCGCACGCCCGTACGCCGTCACCGCCTGCCGGCCGGCTGACCGTCCGTTCAGCACCTCCGTCCAGCCGCCGCTGGTGCCATACCGGTCGGCGGACGAACTCAGCAGCCAGTCCGTGGCGGCCGCCCGGAATCGTTCGAGCGAGCCGACGTCGCGCAGTGTCCCCGCAATGCCGGCATAGTGGTCCAGCGTGTCGTTGGCTACCGACCGCAGGTCCTGCAGCTCGCGCAACCGCTCCTGTGCGGCTTGTACGACGGGCTCGGCCTCGCGAATGGTGACCGGCATCAGTCCGGCGGCGTCCAGGCCCGCCGTCGGGAGGCCGAAGGCCGAGCCCACGGCCCGGCCGATCCCGGAGAAGAAGGCGCTCCAGAAAGGGCGGGCCGGAGCCGCCAGCACGAGGGCAAGCGCCAAGGATATTCCGATTCTCATGATCATCGCGAGTTCCTCCTGTTCTGGTTGCCCGCAATCCGGTACGCGGGCAGAGTCAGATCCCGTGTCAGGTAAATGCGGATGCGGTGACCCTCCCGGATGGTCACCTTCGGAAGGCGGTTGAGATAGCGATCCAGAATGCGCTCCGTCGCCCGGGACAGACCCGCTCCGACCGAGATGCGGGCGGAACCGAGTCGCGAGGCCATGGTGTCGCTCGGCCCGGCGACCTGCGAGAATCCGGCCAGTGAGCCCACCGCCCCGGATGCCGCCAGCGTCGACAGGTAGTGCCGGTTCACGCGGTCCCGCAGTCCGGTTTCCCCGACCTGATTGAGACCGACGCCGTCCGCAAGGTCCCGGGACGAGCCGTCCGGCAGCACGAGACGGTGGAAGGTGACCGCCAGCCGCGACTGCCCCCAGTCCTGGACCGGTTTGGCCTGGCCCAGCGCCCGTGTGCCCCGGGGAACCAGCACGCGCTGCCGGGTCCGGTCGTACACGTCAGCGGACACCATCGCGTTGACCGGCCCCACGAAATCTCCCGCGAGGCGGTTCGTCAGCACAGCCTCCAGAAACTCACCTTCGCGAAGGACATAGCTGGGAGGGGTCGGTGTTGGCGGTGCCGGCGACACCGCCATGGCCCCCCTCTCGATGTCGCTCGGGGGGCTTGTCCCGGGACTGGGTGCCGCTTGCTGGAGCGTCCCGCCCGAGGACGTTTCCGCCAGGGAACCCGAGACGGCCGACGTGCCCGTCCTCCCGGAACGGGCAGTCTGCACCAGCGGCGGCGCACTCAGCGAGCGATAGCGCCGGACCCGCTCCTCTCGCTCGATCTGCTCGGCAGCGGTGAGCGCGCCGGACGATGCCGGGGAAGGCGAGGGGTTGGTCCCGCCACCTGCGGGAACCCGCTCCGGGGGATGGGGCAGGCCGTCGGAGCGTGGTTCGCGGACACCGAGTTCGGCCCTCATCCGTCGCTCGGCGTTGCGGACCGCCTCCTCGCGGATGCGATCGGCAGCACCCTCTGCAGAGGCCACACCGACGCCGGAAGCCGGACCGGTCATGCTTTCCCCCTGCGCGGACTGCTGCGGGCCGCTGGTGCCGTCCACCTGCCCGGGGAACGTGACGAAGATGACCGTCATGATCGCGGTCAAGCCCACCAGCAGCCAGGCCTGGGCCCGGGCCGGGACGGATCCGGGGGGCCGGGGAATCTTGTCGAGAACGCGCTTCATGACAGGCCTACCCTCCCTGGCGGATGCGCCGGAAGCGCAGTTTGCGGTTGCCGATCTGCAGCCAGCCGTCCGCGACCACGCGGCGGGTGACATAGAGTCCGTCCGCGAAGTCGTACGGCACCAACGAGGGCTTCCCGTCGCGCTGCTCGTACAGCGCCGGGGTTTCCTCCGGGTCGGCCCGGATATAGGTGAACCGCCCGTCCCGCCACATGGCTGCCACGTTGAACGGGCTGGAGTTCACCGGTCGATCCAGGACGTAGTCGAATCGCAGGGTGGCGGGATAGGATGCGCGGAAACGTTCGGTTTCGGTCTCAATGTCCAGGAGAGCCTGCTCCCGGGCGCGGCGGGTCTCCTCCCGGGCTTCGGAAGCTTCCTCCTCGAGGCGTGCGGCCGTTCCGCGCGGTTCAAACCGGACCGGATCGAGCACGGGTGTGGCGGCCTCGGCCGAGCCGGCGGGTCGGAGGAAGAGCCTGAGATCCGGTTCACCCGGCTCATCCGCCAGCTCGCGAAACAGCAGCGTGTAAACGTTGCCCCGGTCGGTGACCAGTGTGACGTTGGTGCTGATTCCAGCGGCGGCCGGCTTGACGAAGGCCAGGTTGGCAGCACCCTGGACGCTCCAGTACTCGGCATCCCCGCAGACCCAGTCCAGAATCCGCTCACCCTCGGGCAGGATGACAGCGGTCGCGAACCGTACCCGGGCACGGACTTCGGTCACTTCGTGGGGGCCGACTTCGACCTGGCGAGCGTTCCCTGGGGCGGGTCCCAGGCAGGCGGCCAGGACAAGGAACCTGGTGAGATTCGATAGGGTTTTCTTCATTGGTTCATTTCTCCTGTAGGGAGTCGAGTCCGCGGTCGAACCCGAGAGCGCGAATCGCTTCCCGGCGTCGGGCGGCCTCGACAGGGTTCGTGGTGTACAGCCAGTAGCTCTGACTGTCAACGGTGAGTTCGAGCACCTGGGCCACCCCCGGACGGTGCAGGAGCAGCTGGCACTTGGGAACAAGTGCTCGAACGGCTTCCGCCTCGGCGGTGCGCAGTCCGAACGAATCGACGTACTCGGCAGCGTCGAGTTCCGGATTGGCGAGGAATATCTTGGTGAGGCAACTCTCGGCCACGGTCCGGCAGAGGCTGGCATTGTGCGCGGCGTCGCCGGGCGACTGCGTGGCGAGAATGACGCCCGCATTGGACTTGCGCCACGTCTTGAGCCCTTCCGCCAGATACGCGCCAATCTCCGGGTCGGCCAGGAATCGCCAGGCCTCGTCGACGACAAGGAGCTTCCAGCGCTTGAGTTGGCCTGGTTCGGCAATCGCGCTGCTGAGCCGGTGGAGCAGGTAGTAGAGAAGCGCCTTGGCGAGTTCCGGCTTGCCGACGGCGCCGGCCAGGTCGAGGACCTGCCAGTCGGCGACAGTCAGGTTGTCCTCGGGGTTGTCGAACACGGCGGCCCGGACGCCGTCCCCGGCCCACACCCCGAGCGGGGTGCCAAGCCGCACCGGCAGGAGGCCCTGCAGGGAGGAGAGTCTCCTGGCCTCGGGTTCGAGTTCGTAGAGGGCCCGAACCTGCGAGCGCAGCTCAGCGCGGTCGCGGGCGTCGCAGACGACCCCCTCGGTGGCCAGCAGCATGCGGACGAACGATTCCAGGAACTGAAGGTTGTCCGGCGTCGGGGCCAGGGCCCGGAAGGGATTGAGCTGGCACACCGGATTCGGGTCGCCGGAGGCCAGTTCGAGATAGGCGCCACCCACCAGTTCGGTCAGGTGGCGGTAGGAGCCTCCGAGGTCGAGCACGCAGACTCGAGGATCATATTTGCGGGCGTGCGACAGGAGGAAGTTGAGCAGGAAGCTCTTGCCGGAGCCGGTGGCCCCGATCACCAGGGCATGGGCGATGTCACCTGTGTGCGCCGCATAGTAGAAGGGCGTGCGGCGGCCACTCTCGAAGACCGCGAGATGCTCGTCGCGGAGGTGCTCGTCCCGGACATCGCCTTCGGAGACTGCCCACAGGGGTGCGAGGTCGGCTACAACCGCCGCCGAGAGGTAGGTGGTCCGAAGCTGGCGCCTGTGATTGCCGGGGGCCATGGCGAGCCACGCGTTGAGGCCGTTGTAGGTCTCGCGATGCAGGCGGGAGTCGGTGGCGGAGGCAACCCGCAGGAGTTCGGGACGGACGGCTTCGAGGGCGGCTGGAGTTTCCCCGCGCAGGGCGACGGTCAGGGAGTGCTCCCCGAACGGGATGCCGTCCACTTCAAGCTCCCGCAGAGCCTCACCGAGCTGGTCGGATTCCGCGTCCGCGGCCTTGTCCTCCAAGGCTCCAGCGGCCTGTGGAGGGGCATCGCCGGCCGAAGCATGGGCAATCATGCTGTACCGCTTCTGGTGGTAGTGGCGCCTGGCGGAGCGGATCCGACGGCTCGCCCTGGACGGCTCGTCGCGCGTCCACTCCGCGATCATGTCCAGATCGGCGGCCAGGTCCAGGATGCCGCCGAACAGGTGCGCCCGGGTGGTGGCCGGCGGATCCACGAGGGCATACATCTCCACCCGTTCGGTATCGACCATCAGGTGGTCGCGATAGGCCTCCAGGTCGCTCAATGCGAGCTGGCGATCGAGGCCGTCCGCGGCGAGCGGCCGGCCGTCCAGGGCGGCCTGGCGCGAATTGACGCAGAACGCGAGGTCCCGGAACAGCGCCTCCCCCCGCAGGGGTTGCAGCGGAGTCACATCGGAGACAAGACCGGAAAAGGTCCTGACACCCCCCCGAAACCTCTCGCAAGCGGCAACCAGATGGGACTCGAGGACGACGCGCGTGCGTTCCTGGGACAGCCAGCGGAGGGCTCGCTCCAGGAGCGCTCGCCCGCGCCCAGCGCCGCCGGACCGGGCTGAGGGAGCCGCGGGAAGGCCGGGGTTCCACAGCCAGTACACGCTCGCCTCAATCGAGTAGAGCCCCTTGGCGAGCAGGTGCTCGCTGCGCGTCCCCGCCGCCCGAGCAGCGATCGGATCGACCGGGTCCCGCTGGGGCAGGGCGGCCAGGCGCCGCTTGCGGACGTGCCAGCGGATGCGCCACCCCGGCTCCAGGCTCTTGAGCGCCCGCGTCCAGCGCAGCGCAACGTATTCCAGGTCGGAGGCGGGGCGGCATTCGAACGGGGCCCCGCGCAAGCGCGCTCCCGCCAGGAGTTCGCCGCTCTTGGTGAGGATCACTTCATCCGTCGCAAAGCCCATCCACGGCAGCTGCACATGCAGAGGCGAGGTCTCGTTGGCGGTCAAGACGACACCTCCGGAACAATTTCGATCGACAGCGGCCGCGAGCTCCGGAAGGCCGGGTCGTAGCGTCGGCTGCAGGAGGCTGAACGCAGCAGGACGGCCGGCAGGCACGGGTCGTACCGGGTTGCCAGCCAGCCAGCGCCGTACCCGCAGACAAACAGCAGGAGTCCTGCCAGCGGGGCGTTAAAGGAGGAGAATGCCGCCGCACCAACGCAGGCCGCCCCCACGAAGAGCCGCCGCTCGCACCCCAGCAGGGTCAGCGGCCGGCTCAGGGCCGGGTAGGCGTGATGCAGGACGGGGGTTTGGGAAGACGGGATCACGGGAACAGCCAGTTCATGAAGTTGACGGCGCCGATGGCCATGCCAACGCCGAAGATGAGACCGGCAAGGGCCCGCTTGCTGCCGCCCTCGCCAAACGCGAACATCAGTCCTCCGATCACGATGGCGATGAGGCTGAGTCCGCGGGCAATGGGACCGGTGAATGCGGTCTGCAGAACCGTGACGGCCTGGAGCCAGGGACTCACGCCGGTCTGCGCGAGGAGCACCTGTGGCAAGGCTGCCGCGGCAAGCAGTCCTGCCAGGTGCGTGTGAATTCGATTGGGCATTGAGATACATCCTTCTGTGTCTGAATCGGGGTGACGAGAGTTCCGCGACGGTCGGGGACTGGGCCGATCGGAGCCTGTTCTTGTGTAGGTTGGAGCTTCGCGCCCATCGAACCGAGCCACCGGGGAACTCTCGTACAGATCAAAATAGCTATTTATAGAACATCTGTCAAGCAAAAAACGAATATATTTTCGTTTTTTGCTCTTTTTCTGCCGGAACTACCCCAAACAGGTGCTTCGAGAATCTCCAGACGGGCCATCCATCGGGTGTCGGTCGGCGACGAGGCCCTGTGATCGCGGCCGGAGCCAGCGGGCCTGGCGCGGACGGACCGGGACGGTGCAAGCCGCGAGATGTGTGCCGGCCCTTTCGGCAGGCCTAAATCCGACCCTCGGATAGGCGGGAACGGGCGGTCGCACCCGGCGGCCCTGATGGGAGGCTGTCAGCCGGGGTACGTGAGAGACGCCGCCACCGGACGGACGAGAGCCTCATGCTGTCGGCCTGGCCAGCCCGACAGCGTGCTCGCCCCTGCTGCCGCTTGCGGCGGGCAAGGACCGAGAACGAAAGCTATGGCCGACGGATCCGGCCGATCGCCCAGGTGGCTGCTGCAGCGACGCCGGAATCCGGCCCGTGCCGCAACTCGGCCAGCAGCGGCAGTGCCTCGGGGTCACGTCGAACGCCGATGGAATTGATGACACCGATCAGGAGGCGTCCGTGCAAGCCTCGGAGAGCTTCGCGGAGCGCTCGGCCGGCGATGGTCCCGGGCAGCGGCTCAAGGGCCGTGCGCGCATAGTGCGAGAGCTTCGGGTCGGCGAGCAGGCCGGACAGGGCGGGCACGGCCGAGTCGTCGCCCACCACCGCCAGTCTCTGGCAGGCCTTCGCCTTGGCGAAGTCATTCGAATCGCCGCTCTCGAGAATCCGGACCAGAGCACGGGTATGCGCGTTCATGATGTCCGAGGACTTGAACGGGGTGGACCGCATCTGCTCGTCCCACAGGCGCAACAGGGAGGAACGAGATTGTCCGCGCAGACGCTTCCGGACAGCCAGCACTGCCCCGGTGAGCGCCAGGAAGGTCCGTCGCAGCATCCTGGTCCTCCTGCTACACGAGCCGCCAAGGCTCCCGCATGGCGCGGGACCGCATCCGGTTTGCCGCATCGCTCCCGGGGAAGCTGTCCGTGGAAGGATCGAAATCCAGGGATTGTCCCAGCTGGTAGGCGATGTAGGCCGCATGGCATGCGATATGGGTCTGGCACGCAGCCAGGGCATTCGCCCGCGTCTCAGCGCGGGACTTGACGCAGTCCAGGAAGTTCCTCACGTGCCGGGTCGTGGCCTCCCGGGCATCGTCGAAGGTCTTGCGGAACTCGCGCAGGCTCTCGGAAGTCTCGACGATCCCAGCATCACCCGTCTGCACCCAGCCCGCATCGCCCTCGAACCGCGCCGCGCAGGCGCCGAGTCCTTCCCAGCCGGTGTCGCGCAGCACCAGCTTCAGGCCGTTCGCATACCGAAAATCGACCGAGTATGGCGTGACGCCCTCTGGGCGGTGGGGTTCGAAGTGCACCGGAGCGGTCTCGTCAAGTCCAGCAGCGGCATGGCACAGATCCACGGTGTGAGAACCCCACTCGAGAATGCCTCCGCCGTGAAAGTCGAAGAAGTTGCGCCAGCGGCTCTTCACGTACAGCGAGTTATAGGGGCGCCACGGCGCGGGCCCGAGCCATCGGTCCCAGTCCACAACGCCCGGCGGCGGTTCCGGCTCAGCCGGCAGCCAGTCGTGTGTCGTCAGCGGGGTGTAGCGGTCACCCGGAGCGGCGTTGGCATGCAGCGCGCGGAGCTCACCAAGGGTGCCAGCGCGGGCCAGTGCTATGCAGTACTCGAAGTTCGTGCCGTTCCGTCGCTGGGTGCCGGCCTGATAGACACGGCCCAACCGCTGGAACGCATCCGCGAGGGCCCGGCTCTCCTGAATCGTCATCGAGCACGGCTTCTCGCAGTAGACATCCTTGCCGGACTGCGCCGTCATGATCGAGAGCAGTGTGTGCCAGCGGTCACCCGTGGCGATGAGCACGGCGTCGATGTCCCTGCGCGCCCACAGCTCATACATGTCGGCATACATCTCGCAGTCCCTGTTGCCGTGATGCCGGTCGACCCTGGACTTGATCGCCTCGCGTCTCTCGTTGCGCGCGTCACAGATCGCGCGGAACTGCACGTCATCGTGGAGCAGGAAGGACTCCAGATCGCGCTCTCCCCGGCCACCGAGACCGAGGCCGGCTACGTTGATGCGGTCACTGGGAGGGACGGCCCCGGCCAGGCCCAGCACGCTGCCCGGAACGAACAGCGGTGCCACAGCCCCGATGGCGTGGCGCCTTGGAGACAGGGCCGCCGGAAGGATCAGCACTGGAAACGTCAGCCATGCGTTCGCCCCTGGTGGCAAGTTGGCAGGGTCGGGTTAAGTCACAGCATACCGCAGGCCTCGGCAGCCGGTCCGGACGATGGGGCGGGTTGCGGGACCAGCGGCATCGCGGGATCCAGCCTACCGCCTTGCCTGATAGCCCACTATGTGACCGGCTCCCCCGCGTACCGGAGGCACTTCGATGCGGGACACGCCAACCAAGGTTCAACCGCGCCGTAACGAAAAGCCACAGACAGTGCCGAACCACGCCAATCGAACCCAGTGGGACCTATCCATTTGATCCTTTGGTTATCCGTGATCGGTTAATAAGGGCAGCTTCGCTCAGCCGCGCCCGCCCAGACCAGGGTCGGACAAGCCGCTCGGGGGCGCTGGAGGCCTGCCACAGGGGAGCGACCTCCGCTCTCGTCTGGGCAGCCGGGGCCTTGGCCGCCATCCTGGCTAACAGCCTGCTCCAGCGGCCGGCTGCACTGCGCGCCAAGGCCCCAGCGGTTTGCAGCCTACGCTGGGCCAGCGCCCATCCAGGCGTCCGGGCCGCCAACCGGCCTACGAGCGAGCTCCAGCAGCACCGGCTCGCATGGTCAGAACCTCACTGCAGTGCGGTTGCCGCAAACCATCAGTGGGCTGGGCAGGCGATCAAGCTTTTCTAGGTCAGCCGCGTCTCCCGCCCGGCCTCCAGCCAGGCACTCAAGCGGGCCTCCACCGACTCCTTCTGATGATTGAGCCGGAATCTGCAGGCATTGAGATTGCGCTGCGTATGCTTGATGCTCCGTAACTACCCAGGTTCTCGGCCTGAGTCCGCATTTTTTGGCAGGGCTTGTGTTGTGACGTGCGCACCGTGTGGCACGTGGCGGAGACCAGCGGCCGTCGCAGGCCGTCTACTGCCCGCTGGGCGGGAGGCTCGGGGCCAGGCCCACCCGCTCGAGCAGGGCCGCCGGCCCCTCGAGCAGGGTCTCGATCGGCTTCAGCCCCTGCTTGCGCGCCGTCGACAGCACACTGCGCAGCGTGACGAACTCCCGGGCCCCTTGCAGCGAACGGAACCCTCCCGAGATCTTCATCAACAGCTTCATCATGCGCAAGTCCCGCTCTCCCAAGTTGTTCGTGAACGGCACACTCAAATCGAACAGGAAATGCAACACCCAAGCGCGTCTCCGTTCCAGCCGCAAGGCCAAATTATGGCCGGGCCGACGTTTCTGGCGGCCCCGCCGGCCGGTCGGCAACGGCGGCAGCCCGCTGTGATAGTCCAAGGCATCCTGCACCAACTCGTCGTAGCGGCTCTCCATCCGCTTCAACAGCTGGGACGGCACCACCTCGCCCCGTTTGCGGGCCCACTCCGCCACCCGCTTGGCCGCCCGCAGAAAACGCTGCATCCGCCCGGCCCAGGCTTCCCCGTCGATCTTCACCAGGGCCTCTAACTCGCGCAAATGATGGGCGTTGCACAGTGCGTGCAGCACATCCGGCACCTGGAAGTAGGGAGCCCAGTGATCGTGCACCAGGATCCCTCGCAGCCCCGCCAACACCCCGCCCCGCTTCTCACTGATGCGGTAGTAGGTCAGCAGCTGATTGCTCAGTACATGCAGCCACTGTCCCCGTCCCGCCACCCGGAAACCGGTCTCGTCGAGGTGCTTCACCCCGGGACAACGGATGAGGTGCTCCCGGATCCGCTCGACGAAGGGCTCCCAGGCCTCCGCCGCCCGGCGGCGCAGGTTGTTCAGGGTGCCGGGGCACAGGCTCACACCGCACAGGTCCCGCAGGATCTGGGTCAGCCGCTCCTCGGGCACGAAGTGAGCGTTCTGCAAGTAGATCGCCGTGGCCGCCAGGCGCGGCCCGTACTGCACCGGGGCCGTCACGTCCTCCGGAAAGGCGGCCCGGGTCGAGAGCCCGCAGCGCCGGCAGCGACAGGCAAACGCTCGATGCTCGGTCACTTCCGGCTTGGGTTCCGGAAGATCAAAGACCTGCCGCCGCTTCGCCTCCCCGTCCCCATCCGCCCGCCTCAGGGCTTTGCCGCACCCGCGGCAGGCTGGCGGAAAGTGCTCCTGAATCCGGTCCGGGTTGTCCGTCTGGTGCAGCGTCGTGCCCCGGTGCCCTTTCTGACCCCCGCTGCGCCGGCCGGTGCGCCGCCGCTGGCTGCGGGTCCGCTGGCTGGCCGGCGGTTTCGCCAGCCCATCGCTCGACGGGGGTTTCCCGCTGTTGCTGCTGTTCAGGCCCAAGCTCCGCCGCGACTGCTGCCCTTCCTCCTGCGCGGCCTCCAACTGCTGTGTCCACTGCTTTCGCTCAGCCTGCCACTGGGCTTCTTTCGCTTGCCACTGCTTTCGCTCGGCTTGCCACTGGCCTTCTTTCGCCTGCCACTGGGCGTCCTTCGCTTGCAAGCGGGAGTTCTCCGTCTGCAACTGGGTGGTTTTCGCCTGCAAGCGGGTGACTTCGGCTTGCACCTGACCGAGCTTGGCCTGCAGACGAGTCCTCTCCGCCTGCCAGTGCAGCAGTCGGGACTTGCTCTTGGTGCGCTGCCCCTGCATGACCCGGCCTCGGCTCCGGCTTGGCCTGAGGCTGCGGCTGGCTCGCTACGGCCTCGACTTCCGGAAAGGACTTCATCCTACGCCTTCTCCGCCCAAAAGTCAAGGGTCCCTCCACCTGCTGATCCTTCTCCGCTACCCAAAGTACCTGGGCAGTTACGATGCTCCAGAAGTGATGAATCCTTACATAGACACGCTTCACCAGCGCCCAGACGCTCTCGATGCTGTTCGTATGAGCTTTGCCACGGACATACTCCCCGCGCTGATGGTTCACTCGCGACAGCGAATAGAAACTGGCCAGAGGGGTATAGCTCGCCAACTCGTCGGCGTGGACGATCGAGCCGCGAGCCACCTGCTCGGTGACGTGGGACAGGATGTCCGACGCCTTGGCCCTTAGCACATGGACGGCAATCACCTTGACCACCCCGCTCTCTCATGCCGAAGGCGACAACCTTGGCCCTGATGGTGCGGCCCTGGGTTCCCGGGATCCGCTTGCTGACGTGCTTGTTTTTTCCTTGCCTCCGATGTAGGTCTCATCCACTTCGACCTCGCCACCCAGTAATTCGGAGGCTCCGGTACCTGCTGCATGGCAAATGCGTTGCAGCATATACCACGCTGTCGGCTGCTTGACTGCCACGGTCTTGGCCAATCGCACACTCGAGATGCCCTTGCTCCGGCAGGTGTCCAGATACATGGCCAGGAATCACTTGGGCGGGAGTTTGATCGGGCTGTCGGAGAGGATGGTTCCCGTGATGATCCGAAACACTCGGCCACAGTCCTTGCATCTTTATCGGCGTCCATCGCGGAAGTGATGAATTTTGTTGCGGCTGTCACAGCAGGGGCATACGACATTGTCAAGACAAATGGAGGTATCAAGGTAGTGCATAGGCTCTTTCTGACCCAGGCATGCGTGCGGAAGGCAGTCGGGATGATTCTGCGTCATAAACAGCCCCACACTGGAGCGCCCCTTGGGAGGAACTGGGACGAACAGGGACTCGTACTGCCCGCGTGCGCTCCACGAGGCCAACGCAGCACACTCGTTGCCGTGGGCCTGCCCTACCGATTTGGGCACCACTGCATATGATCCCCTCCAGGATCGCCAAAGGGATCGTCCCATCTTTCAATCCCTCGCCGGGGTGCACAGCAACGCATCCAGCATTCGGCCACATCGGGCCGTATCGTTCGAATGCGATTCGTATGCACAATCAGCCGCCATATTATCCGTCAATCGGACGAGAGGATAGCTAGACAGTTGGACGCCATCCGCTGTGTATGTTTCGAACACACGGTGTCCGGTTACGACCTGCCACCACCGCCCCCGCCCCACCACTCGGAAGCCCGTCTCCTCCGGACGCTTCACCCCGGGGCAGCTCACCAGCCGCTCCTCCGGCAGACGACGAGCGTGCTGAGATGCTGCAGGCAGACCGCCGTGGCCGCGAGCCGTACGGCACCGGCGCGGTCACGCCCTCCGGGAACGCGGCCCGCGTGAGTTGACCGAACTGCCGGCAGCGACAGCCCCCAGCCCGGTGCGCGGTCACTTCCGGCTGGGGCGCAGGTAGGCCATAGACCTGCAGCCGCTGCGGCTGGCCCTCCGGTGCGGCGCGCGGCGGAGGGCGCCCGCTGTTCCGGCTGTCGAGGCCCAATCGCCGCTGCCATTCCTGCACTGGCTCCTGCCGGGCATCTCGGTGAGCGGTTTCCGTGCACCCATCCCTCCTCCGCTCCCTCTCTGCGACGCCCACCACCTCAGTAGGGGTGGGGGTACTTGGGGAGTTACCCGGATTGTTCCGCGACTCTCCCTGCCGTGTCTGGCCTCTTGACGTCATCGGGACGCAGTCCGAGCGGTGCGGTCCGCCCCCAGTGGTGAAGCGATTCGAATGACCGTCCCTTCGCGAGCCAGTGACACTGACACCCAAGGGTACGAAATCGAACACTCGCCAGCCTTATGGCCAATTACTAAACGTCAAATGGACGGTATACTAATAGACAAATGGGCACACAGCGATTCGCGCTAGGGGGAAGTCTCTACGAGCGCCTACTAATGCCTGCGCTCAAGAGGGCGATGGAGGATACGAGGGTAGTGTGTGTCCTTGGACCGAGGCAATGCGGCAAGACCACGCTCGTCTGCCAGTTTGACCCCGACCGACCCTTCTTCGACCTGGACGAGGCAGACTTCCATCGAGTCGCCGCCGAAGACCCGGTCGGATTCATCGAGGGACTACCCGGTCCGGTCACGGTCGACGAGGTTCAACGGGTGCCAGCCCTGCTTCCTGCCATCAAGGCGGCTGTCGACAGAGACCCCCAGCCGGGCAGGTTTCTCCTGACCGGGTCGGCCAACCTGCTCCTGTCCAAACATGTAACCGAATCGCTCGCGGGTCGAATGGAGATTCTACGGTTGCATCCTCTGATAGAGGCGGAGAAGCACCGCAGCCAAGGTCGTTTTCTCGCCTCGCTGCTCGACTGCGACTTCCGTCCGAGGCTGGAGGCGAACGGCGAACGTGACTCGGCCAGCATACCGGAGGTTCTTGAGGCTGGCGGATTTCCCGAGCCGATTCGACGTCCGGCACGCCGTGCCAGGGAATGGCACAGACAGTACATTCAAGGCGTACTGGATCGGGACGTGCGCGACATGAGAGAGATCAGAAAAACGGCGGAACTCTCCCGCTTGGTCCGATTGCTAGCGGCTCGGACGGCTACACTGTTCAACGCGAGTAACCTCGCGGGCGATCTAGGCATTCGTCGAGAAACTGTCGAGCACTACCTAGCCGTTCTTGAGCGGCTCTTTCTCGTGAGGCGACTGCCCCCGTGGCACGCCAGCTATGCGCGGCGACTCGTGAAGTCCCCCAAGTTGCATTTTGTGGACAGTGGTATGGCGATGACGCTCTCTGGCATGACAGCAGATGACTGGTTACCGAAGCGCGATCAGATGGGGCGGTTGCTCGAATCGTTCGTGGTCGAGCAAGTCATCGCTCAAAGGGCTTGGACAGACACCGACCTGGAGTTCTGGCACTACCGCGACAAGGACAAGGTCGAGGTCGACCTTGTTGTAACATGGGGATCGAAGGTTTGGGGCATTGAGGTGAAGTCTTCTATGTCTGTGTCACCTAGAGATGGACAGGGCCTTGCGCGCCTCGCCGACCGGTGCGGAAGTCACTTTGTGGCCGGCGTTGTTCTCTATGCCGGACGGAGTGTCCTGCCCCTGCGACACGGGCGCATTCACGCAGTGCCGCTAGCCGACTTGTGGAAGCTCTGAATGCCCAAGACCACCGCGGCCCATGCCGGTTCCGACGAGTGTCGTGGCGTTGCAATCACGGCTTGGAACTCTCAACGCGCATTGCATATTGAAACGTAACAACAAGGAAGAAGGCCCGTAACTGCCCAGGTACTTTGGGTACCGGACAAGGATCAGCAGACGAAGGGACCCTTGACTCTTGGGCGGAGAAGGCGTAGGACGAAGTCCTTTCCGGAGGTCGAGGCCGTAGCGAGCCAGCCGCAGCCTCAGGCCACGCCGGAGCCGAGGCCGTGTCATGCAGGGGCAGCGCACCAAGAGCAAGTCCCGTCTGCTGCACTGGCAAGCGGAGAGGACTCGTCTGCAGGCCAAGCTCGGCCAGCTGCAAGCCGAATTCACCCGCTTGCAGTCGAAGGACGCCCAGTGGCAAGCCGAGCGAAAGCAGTTGACACAGCAGTTGGAGGCCGCGCAGGAGGAAGGGCAGCAGTCGCGGCGGAGCTTGGGCCTTAACAGCGGCAACAGCGGGAAACCCCCGTCAAGCGATGGGCCGGCGAAACCGCCGGCGAGCCAGCGGCGGCGCACCGGCCGGCGCAGCGGGGGGCCAGAGAGGGCACCGGTGCAGTACGGGTCGCGCCTGGCGGCCACGGCGGTCTACTTTCAGAACGCCCATTTCCTGCCCGAGGAGCGGCTGACCCAGCTCCTGCGGGACGGGTTCGGTGTGAGCCTGTGCCCCGGCACCCTGAACAACCTGCGCCGCCGGGCGGCCGAGGCCTGGGAGGCTTGCGTCGAGCGGATCCGGGAGCACCTCATCCGTTGCCCCGGGGTGGAGCACCTTGACGAGATCGGTTCCCGGGTCGGGGGACGGGGACAGTGGCTGCATGGACTGAGCGATCAGCTGCTGACCTACTACCGCATCAGTGAGAAGCGGGGTGTTGTCGGTGCTGCGAGGGATCCTGGTGCACGATCACTGGGCTCCGTAATTCCATGTGCGGGATGTCCTGCACGCGCTGTGCAATGCCCATCATTGGCCCGAGTTAGAGGCCCTGGTGAAGATCGACGGGGAAGCCTGGGCCGGGCGGATGCAGCGTTTTCTGAGGGGCCCAGGCGGGTGGCGGAGCGAGCCCGCAAACGGGGCGAGGAGATGCCGCCCCAGATGTTGGAGCGGATGGAGCGTCGCTACGACGAGTTGGTGTAGGAGGCCCTAGACTATCCCAGCGGGCAGCCGCCGTTGCCGACCGGCCGGCGGGGCCGCCAGAAACGTCGGCCCGGCCATAATTTAGCCTTGCGGCTGGAGCGGCGACGAGCCTCCGTGTTGCTTTTTCTGTTCGATTTGAGTGTGCCGTTCACGAACAACCAGGGTGAGCGGGACTTGCGCAGTATGAAGCTGCTGATGAAGATCTCGGGAGGGTTCCGTTCGCTGCAAGGGGCCCGGGAGCTCGTCACGCTGCGCTGTGTGCTGTCGACGGCGCGCAAGCACGGGCTGAAGCCGATCGAGCCTCTGATCGAGGGGCCGGCGGCCCTGCTGAAGCGGGTGGGACTGGCCCCGAGCCTCCCGCCCAGCGGACAGTAGACGGCCTGCGACAGGAGCCGGTCTCCGCCACGCGCCGCACGATGCGCACGTCACAACACAAGCTCTGCTAGAAATGCGGACTCAGGCCGAGAACCTGGGCAGCTACCCGGATGGAAGAGAAAGTCCATGTCGGTGGCACTAGTGTTCCGTCACAGGTTGATCTTGGGGTCAACGGCAGCGGACGTACAACTGTTATTGGCAGCAGGTATTTCGCCGTTCACGCTACACCGACCCAAGCCCTACCCGCAAATTCGACAGTGACAGAACACTAGGAACAGCGCCAGTGGTCGGGAGGTTCCCACCTGCGCTGGGGGCAAGCCAACTATGGGTCGGGCACGGGACCGATGGGTAGCATCCCGGACCATCCACAGCCTTGCCTGCGGACCGGGTCGCTGACGCTGGGGCCAGAACGGCTAAGGCGAACTCTTGAACCGTTGCAGCAGGTCGGTACCGGCGGCGCAATCGACGATCCATTCGCCGATATCCTGCAACCGGTCCTGATCGTCAATTCCCTTCAGAAGTCCGGCGACAGGCTCCGCCATGTGAAGCCCAAACTTCCGAACGGCCAGACGCACCAGCAACTGCCGCTCCCGCTCCAAGCCCCGCTCTTCGCCCTGCGCCAAGCCTTGCTCTCGGCCCTCGGCCCGCAGCCGGGCTCGCTGCGCCTGAAAGCGCTCCTGCAGGGTGGTGCGCATCTTGCCACTGTGTATCATCTCCTCTATCCTTTCACGATTCTCCAGTTCCTCCAAATCGATCCCGGTCTCCTGCAGCGTCGCCCGCAGCAACTGGAGATAGCTTTTCCAGACCGGCTCCTCCCGTGCCATCAGCCGCACTCCCTCCTCCACGGCCTCGTTCACGTCCTCCGGCCCCTCTATGCCCTCGGTCACCGCCAGCAGCGTGACCAGGTTGTCTTTCGGGAGCCGCGGCAGGGCCTTCAGGTCCACCAGCACGTAGCTGTCCCCGGTGAAGGCTGGCCCGGAGGCCTGCCCCGACGCGAGCGGCCGGGTGCCCTCGCCCACCAGATCGCCCAGGCTGGTGGCTGCCTTCCAGGTCGTGGGGCCGTTGTAGACCACGACCGCCAGGATGGGCGGCAGACGGTCCTTGCGACCGGGTCGGCGGTCCTTCCACATGTCCTCGTAGATCCGCACCGCGTAGCTCTGCACCCGCAGGGCCATGAACCAGTCGACCTGGGACTGGAATTCGAGCATCAGCAGGACGGGCAGCCACTGGGGCTGGCCGTCGGCATCGCGGAACCGGACGCGCCAGACGAGATCGTTGATGCGGCGTTGGAGGGAGGCGTCGAGGTGTTCGGTGGGCAGGGGCTCAAGCGAGGAGAGGTCGAGTCGGGCGAGCCATTCCTGGCCGCCCTCGATCTGGTCGGCGACGAAGGCGGACAGGAGGTCGCGCACGGCCCGGGGATGGGAGAAGTAGGCCTTGTAGATTGCGTCGTAGTCCATGCTCACTCGTAGTCCATACTCACACTGTGGCGGGCCGCCCAAGGGCGACGTGACCATTCTCGCATGAAGCGGCGAGGCCGGCTTGCAACGGTCCGAGCCCGCGTCCCGCGCCCTGCCTTTGCCCCACGGAGAGAGGTTAACTCTAAGGGCGTTGTGGCATGTCTAGGATATGCGCGACCAACATTGCATTCTGGACGCCCACTACACATCGAACCGCAACAGCGGGGAAGAAGGCCCTTGGAGCAGGTGGCTGAACTACTGCCAGAGTAAGACAAGCGGGGGGAGCTGTGAAGGTGACGCTTCGGGGGTGGCCGTTACGCGAGAGTGGCAGGAGGATCTGGCCCAAAAAGGCAGCCGGACCACAAGGGCGCTGGCGGGCTGGGCCCGCCAGCTCGAAAGGGGGAAAGTGCGTCGGGGAGGGGCCGCGTTGCGGCCCCGATCAGAGAGGACAGGGGTCCGGGGCTGCGAGTGGCGGGTCGACGCCGGCCGCGAGACAGTCTTCGCGGAAGACCTCGTACGGAGTGCGGTAGCCAAGCACCTTGCGAGGACGGTGGTTCGGCCGGTTGATCGCTTCCTGCAACCGTTGCGGGTCGAGCGTGCGCAGGTTCTCGGTCTTGGGCACGAACTGGCGCAGCAGGGCGTTGGTATGTTCGTTGAGGCCCCGCTCGCAGGAGCGGTAGGGCCGGGCAAGGAAGATGTCGGTGTCGAGCGCCGCGGCGGTCTGGCGATGGCCGGCGACCTCTTTCCCGTTGTCGCAGGTCAGGGTCAGAGCCAGGGCCGAAGAGGGCCGCAGCAGGTTCTGCATCGCGGCGCCCACCAAGGCAGCGGTTTTCCGGCGAACGGTCTGAGAAAGCAGGTACCTCGACTTCCGCTCCACGAGCGTGACTGCGCCTCCCTTATGGGCCTTGCCAAGGATCGTGTAGGCCTCCCAGTCCCCGCTGTGCTGCTTCGAGTCCACGATCGCGGGGCGCTCGCTGATGTCCCTGCGGCCCGGGATGCAGTCGCGGCCGGCGCTGCCCCGTGTGGCCTTGCCGCGCTGCCGCAGGTAGGTGTACAGCAAGCCGCCCTGGGCGCGGTCCTGGCGAATCCGCTGGTAAGTTGGCGAGCTATACCCCCGCTGGTCAGCCTCTATTCGCTGTCGCGAGTGAACCATCAGCGCGGGGAGTCTGTCCGTGGCAAGGCTCATACGAACAGCATCGAGAGCGTCTGGGCGCTGGTGAAGCGGGTCGATGTGGGGATTCATCGCTTCTGGAGTATCCAGCATACGCAGCGCTATCTCCATGCCTGCACGTTCCGGCTCCATCATCAGGAAGACTCCGTGGAGGCCCGCTTGGGTGCCTGACTGGAGATGCGGCTGACCTACAAGGTCTTGCTCGCATGCCCGGCCCACTGACCCGGCGCGGAAACCGCACCGCAGTCAGCTTCTGACCATGCGAGCCGGTGCCGCTGGTGCTCGCTCGTAAGCCGGTTGGCGGCCCGGACGCCCGGATGGGTACCGGCCCAGCGTAGGCTGGGAACCGCTGGGGACTTGGCGCGCAGTGCGGCTGGCCGCTGGAGTCAGTCTGTCTGCCAAGATGGCGGCCAGGACCCGGGTGCCCAGACGAGAGCGGAGGCTGCTCCCCTGTGGCAGGCCTTCAGCGGCCCCAATCGGCCTGTCGAATGGGAGACACCGCCTTGCCTCAGGCGTACCGCCATCTGCCACAAGACGAGCGGTTCCCGGTCCACGCCTTGCACCAACGGGGAGCCTCGGCCGACCCCATCGCTGGTCAGCTCTGGCGACACGAATTAACCATCCGCCGCGAAATCCAACCCTTGACGAAGACCGCTGCCGGTTGTGCCGTCCGGGATGGCTGTCACGCCTGCTCATCCTGGGATCTGACACTCGCCAGCTACGAAGGGCAGGATTCCGCTGACCTCCTCCCGATGGTCTCACCCTTGACACGGATGTCTTCTTCGCCCGTCCCAACTGGCCCCGAAACCGCGCCTCAACGAACCGACCAGTGGCCTACTGCGCGAATTCGTCCCGAGCTGAGCACCTGCGAACAATCGACCCGCAGCGGGTGGAGGAACAGTAGCGATGACTCCATCGCCAACTCCGCAACCTCCCACCGCCTGGTGTCGCATGAAGATGTGCTCCGGGTGCCACGATTCGGGCGCTCGCAGCAGGGAGAGGCAGGTCTTCCGAGAGCCCCTGCAGCTATCTCAATGGACCGAGGCCAGTTGGCCTGACAGTCCGTCCAGAGATCCCACCCTCCAGCCGCAACCCCCAAGACCATGATGAGTCGCTGTCCACGTGAGCTGGAGCCCTGCATCAACCGGGCCGGCCTATACTGGATAGGCTTCGAGTCCATGGCCTACCCCCGCATTGCGCGTCTGCGTACCATTGCCGAGTTCCGCGAGCGCTGTGCCGAGCTGGGCCTGCCGCTGGAAGCCGAGGACAGCATCGAGACTGCTCCCCACTCCCCGCTCGCCCAGCCTGTCGCAGCCGGACAGAAGACAGTCGCCAACCGCTTTGTCATTCATCCGATGGAAGGCTGGGACGGCACGAAGGACGGCCGTCCGAGCGAATTGGTGCGGCGGCGGTGGCGTAACTTCGCTGTGAGCGGGGCCAAACTCATCTGGGGAGGCGAGGCAATGGCGGTGACGCCCGACAGCCGCGCCAACCCGAACCAGCTCGTCATCAACTCCTCCACCGAGGATTCCCTGAGGGGCCTCCACGACGAGTTGGTCGAAGCCCACCGGGAAGCGTTCGGCAACACCGATGACCTTCTCACGGGCTTCCAACTGACCCACTCGGGGCGGTTCTCAAGACCGGGTGCCTCCGGTCTCCAGCCGCAGATCCTGTACCGCCATCCGTTTCTGGACCGCAAGTTCGGCATCCCGGATGACTACCCGGTTCTGACCGACGACGACATCGGCAGGATCATCGACCGCTTTGTGGACGCGGCGGGAATCGCGGAGCGGTGCGGTACGGACTTCGTCGACGTCAAGCACTGCCATGGCTACCTCGGGCACGAATTCCTGGGAGCCGTGACCCGGGCAGGCCGCTTCGGCGGGTCGTTCGAGAACCGGACCCGCTTCCTTCGGGAGGTGGTTCAGGGCATCAGGGCCACTACGTCCAGAATGGAGATCGGCGTTCGGCTGAGTGCCTTCGATTTTGTTCCGTTCCGCCCGGACCCAGCACTCTCCTCCGGTACACGACTCGGGCCAGGGGTCCCCGAAGACTACTCCTGCTCCCTGCCCTACCGCCATGCCTTCGGCGGCCGCCCAGACCATCCTGTCGAATACGACCTGACGGACACCTACCGGTTTGTCGACCTCCTGGGCCAACTGGGAATCCGTCTGCTGAACGTGACCGCCGGAAGCCCGTATTACACCCCCCACATTCAGCGGCCGGCCCTGTTTCCGCCCTCGGACGGCTACCAGCCCCCCGAGGACCCGTTGGTAGGGTGTAGCCGACAGATCCGGGCAACGGCCGACCTGAAGGCCCGGCATCCGGAAATGGTCGTGATCGGAACGGGCTACAGCTACCTGCAGGAATTCCTGCCGCAGGTCGCCCAGTGGGTGGTCCGCAGCGGCCGCGGAGACGCCGTCGGCCTCGGCCGCATGGTCCTGGCCTACCCCACCCTTCCGGCAGACACTCTTACCAAGGGGCGGCTCGATTCCAAGCGAATCTGTCGAACCTTCAGCGACTGCACGACCGGACCACGGAACGGTCTGGTATCCGGCTGCTATCCCCTCGATCCCGCCTACAGGAACCTCCCCGAGGCAGACATCGTGAGGCAGATCAAGGCATCGCTTTGACGGGTCGACCGGCGTGGGTCAGCCCGGCAACTCTTCGAACGGCACCCATCCCACTCTTGCACTCCATTCCGACCAACCTCGTTCCAAGGCCGCCACACGGTCCGGCATCTCACCCGCGAGGTCGTTGAGTTCGCTGCGGTCCGACTCCATGTCATACAGTTCCCACGGGCCCGCTCCACCTGACGGCGAGACGCGTTTCGCAACGAGCTTCCACCTCCCCATCCGCACCGCCCGGTTCCCTTGGTGCTCCCAGAAGATCGCGTCGTGGCCGTCCCGCGTCCCCGTCTCGAAGACCGGACGGAGGCTGCGGCCCTCCATGGGCACGATCGGCTGTCCGTCACGAGCATCCGGATAGGTCGCGCCCGCCAGATCGACACACGTGGCCATCAGGTCAATCACGTGGCCTGGAGCATCTGTGACCGAGCCGGGCAGCATCTTGATCCCTGCAGGCCAGTGACAAATCAGTGGCGAGGCGACCCCGCCCTCATGCACCCAGCTCTTGAACATGCGGAACGGCGTGTTGCTGGCGTTGGCCCACGGCCGGTCGTAGCCGTCAAAGGACTCGGGACCTCCAGGCATCGCATTCGGGTCCGCCCATGTGTTCCGGGGAGTGCCCTGCTCGATATTCGCACTCTCATGGCAGCCCCCGTTGTCCGAAAGGAACAGGACGAGGGTATTGTCCAACTGACCGAGATCGCGGAGCGTCGTCACCACACGGCCGACACCTTGGTCGAGACAGTCGATCATGGCGGCATAGACTTCCATGCGCCGTTCCCACAAGGCCTTGTCTCTGGCATCCTCCCAGGCAGGCACATCGGGATCGCGTTCGCTCAGAACCCAACTGTCGGCCCGGATTCCGACCTTGGACTGGCGGGCGAATCGCCGCTTCCGCAACTCGTCCCAGCCCATGGCGTACCTGCCGACGTACTTCTCGATGTCCGCAGGCTTGGCGTGCAGCGGCCAATGCGGAGCCGTGTAGGCGAGATAGAGGAAGAACGGTTGTTCTTCGCGGCCGTGTTTCCGAAGGAACTCGACTGCCTGATCGGTGAAAGCATCCGTCATGTAGAACGAGCCGTCGTCCGGGGGAGTGTAGGGCTCGCTTCCCGACGCCATCTGCCTGGCCGTGTCGAGCCTGAAGTAGTTCGACCCCCCACTGATCAGCCCGAAATACTCGTCGAATCCGCGATCAGCGGGCCAGTGCGGCCGGTTTTCGCCTACGTGCCACTTCCCCGACATCAACGTTGTGTAACCCGCCCCGCCAAGCACTTCGGCAATCGTGACGCACTGGTCATTCAGGTAGCCCCGATAGGCGGCCCTGCCCCGGTCGTTGACCATGTGCCCGACGCCTGCCTGATGGGGATAGAGACCGGTCAGCAGGGATGCACGGGTCGGACAGCAGCGGGCAGCGTTGTAGAACTGCCGAAAGCGAAGCCCCTGGGAAGCGAGCGCATCGAGGTTGGGGGTCGCGATCTCGCCACCGTAGCAGCCGAGATCGGAGAAGCCCATGTCGTCCGCCATGATGACTACGATGTTCGGGCGGGTTCCGGGCTCGGGTTCCGGCATGGTGCGAGCCCGGCAACCGGTGAGGACTGCGGAACCCAATGCCGCGAGCACGTCACGGCGGCTGACTGTAGGCTTGCTCATGCCTATGAGTATGTAGCTGCTTAGGTACTCTGGATGCCGGACTACGATCAGTAGGCGGACCGGTACCCAACTCTTCGGCGGACAAGCCGTAGCATTGGGTAGTTTCCGGACCTCCAGGCCGTTGCGGGCCAGCCGCAGCGTTCAGGACGCGCCAAAGCGAGGCTGGTCCATGCAGGGGGGGAATGCACCAAGAGCAAGTTACGTCGGGTGCACTGGGCGGCGGAGAACGCCCAGTGGCAGGCCGAGCAGAAGCTTCCGGTTGCACCAAAAAAGGCACCTGATGGGAAGACGGATTCACCGTCGGCGCGGCGGAGCAACCGCCATGCGCCAGTCGTATCGCTACTGAACACTCCGAGCGCGGCTCCGATCCGCACCGGGCACGGACTGCGGGCTTCGGCCAACGCCATAGCCCCTCCGCCCAAGCGTCACCCCTTCACCCTCTGCCCCAAGACTGCGGCCCCAAGCCGCCGTCCAAGGGGGCCCGCCCTCTCGCCCGGAAACCTGCCTGACAGAACCGTCGAGCGAGCGTGGCGGGCCGGTGCAGGTTGGACCATGTCGAGGAGTACGGAATGCCGGAGCCGGTCGACGACAGGGCCGGGACCGGCTGGCGGCGCTCCGAGCGCTCCGGCGGTTTGATCGTGCCCCTCAGGCAAGGCTCCACCCGGGAAGGCCCACGGACCCCAGTCCTGGTCTCGACAAGGAGGCCTCTCTTTTGGTAACCTTCGCCATGGTGCGCCTCTTCGCGAACCCGCAGGTCTCCAGCAAGGAGCCGACCACTGCCTACCGGCTGGAGGCGAGCCGGCGGACGGTTCCGGCTGCGAGCCTCCGTCCACTCTCGCGGCCACCGGCGTAGCCTGCATCTGTCCAGAGACCCCCATGTCCCTGCTCGCGAAGCCTCACGATTCCCTCTTCCGTCTGCTCGTCGCCGACCCCGGACGCGCGGCGGTGCTGCTCTCCGACTACCTGCCTCCCGAGGTCACCAAACGGCTCGACCCCCACTATCCGCCCGAGCACATCGAGGGCACCGCCATTGACGGCGAAGGCCGGGCTACCCAGGCCGATGCCATCTTCCGCGTGCGGATGAAGGACGGCAACTCCGCCCGGATCTACGTTCTCCTCGAGCACAAGTCGCAGCCCGATGCCCCCCCCTGCAACTGTGGCGGTACATCCTGCGGCTCTGGATCGCGGACATCGAGAGCGGGGAGCGGCCACCCGGGCGGCTGTCGCTGATCATCCCCATGGTCTTCTTCCACGGCTCCGGGCCTTGGAAGGTGCCCCTCTCGATCATCAAGATGATCGACGCTCCGGCTGGGCTCGAGCACCTCGCCCGCAACCTCGGGGCGTACATCCTCCACCACCTGCCCGACAAAGCCCCGGACAACCTCTCGAGCCGGGCGGACGTGGCCGGCGTGCTGCTCGCGCTGGTCCGCAGGGGCGACGACAAGATCTCCGATGCGGAAGCCGACATGATGGTGGCGGCGATTGGGGTAGGAGATAGCGAACTGGGACGGTACATGCTCATGTACCTCACAGGGCAGTTGCGCCTGTCGCTGGAGCGCCTTGGAGCGGCGCTGAGGCGGGCAGGCTATGATAAGGAAGCCGTGGAGCCACTGAAGGGAACTGCAGCCCAAGCCTGGTTTGAAGAGGGCGAAGCCAAAGGTGAGGCTAGAGGTGAGGCTAGAGGTGAAGCTAGAGGCGAAAAACGGGGAATCGCCGCGGGCAGGGCCGTCGGCATCGCCCAGGGCAAGGCCGTTGGCATCGCTAAGGGCATGTCCGAGACACTCGCCCGGCAGCTCAAGCGCCGCTTCGGCCCCCTGCCTGACGGAATCCAGGCGCACATCGCCGCTGCCAACCTCGAGCAGCTCTACCGCTGGCTGGACGCCGTCCTGGATGCACCAACCCTCGACGCGGTCTTCGGCGGGGCCTCGGAACACCGATAGCCCGATTTCGCGCCGGCATGTGAAACCGGATGCACGCACTCCCCCACGCGGCCTTCAACGCTTAAGCCAGAGCCACCCCTCTGTGGCATTCGCTGTCTGCGTCTCATAAGTATGGTGGGAAGCGGTGCCTGGAACCTTGGCTGGGGATCGACTCATCCATGAACGGCACGGCGATGGGCCCACCGTTGGTCGCCTGATACTGGGAAAGTTCTTGGGCCCGCAGCCGGCGGCCTCCCTGACGACCGACCAGACCGTGCGGCAGCTCAGCGCCACTTGACCAGTTCTTTGGTATGACTGTGGCACTGTCGTTCAGTTGGGACACATCCGGGAGGACGCCACGTGCGCATGGCAACCTGCACGCCCGGCCTTGGCTCAATGCGCACCTGATCGGCGTGGTCACGTGCCGAGAGCGATCGAATCCCCTCGCGGAGAATCGGAATCACGAAGGGATCAGGTCCGAAGTACCCGCGAGTAGCATTTCACCCGTATCTCCCATAGCAAGTCTCTGGACTGCGAAACTCCTAGGCAGAGTATCAGCGGACAGTGGCCACCGGTAGTCTGTGATGTCGGTACATGCCATAGAATCGAAATCGGATGTTCACTGCGACATGACTTCCTCTTCGGGCAGGCGGCGACTGCCGATCGGGATCCAGACGTTCCGCAAGATTCGTCAGGACAACTACCACTACGTGGACAAGACCGGAATCGTCCGGCAGCTGGTCGAGGAAGGGACCCACTACTTTCTCTCGCGGCCGCGGCGATTCGGCAAGAGCCTGCTCCTGGATACATTGACGGAACTCTTCGCAGGCAGTCGGGAACTGTTTGACGGTCTGGCCATCGAGCCCCACTGGAACTGGTCCCAGCCCTGTACCGTCGTATCGCTTTCATTCGGTCGGGGCACCTACGGAGAACCATCCAAGTTGCGTCGCACGCTGCGCTCTCAACTGCGGTCGCACGAGCGCCAAGCCGGGGTCGTCGCCGTATCTACGGACCCGTCAGACCGCCTCGCGGAGTTGCTGGAGGCGCTGCACGGCCAGACCGGACGTCGCGTGGCGGTACTGGTGGACGAGTACGACAAGCCGATCCTGGACATGCTCCACGACCCCGACACCGCCCGCGCCAACCGCGATGAACTCCGGGGCCTGTACGCAACGATCAAGGACTGCGACAAGCATGTCTGTTTCTGCTTCCTGACGGGCGTAAGCAAGTTCTCGAAAGTGAACCTGTTCTCAGGCCTGAACAACCTCAAGGACATCACCCTCGATCCACGCTATTCCTCCATCTGCGGCTACACCGAGAGCGACCTTGACGCGGTGTTCGCCGACAGGCTCGAAGGGCTCGACCGGGAGCAGATCCGAGACTGGTACAACGGCTACAACTGGGGTGGCGAGGAGCGGGTCTACAACCCCTTCGATGTGCTCCTGCTGCTGGACACCCGTGAATTCTCACCATGGTGGTTCGAGACCGGATCGCCAACGTTCCTGGTTGACCTGCTGATCGAGAAGGGCGTGGCCTGGCACCAACTTGACGGTCTGCTGGCGTCACCGAACCTGCTCTCGCGATTCGATGTCGGGGACATCGCCCCCGAGGCGCTGCTCTTCCAGACTGGCTACCTGACAGTCTTGGAGAGAACCGCTGTACATGGTAAGCTACGCTACCGGTTGGGGTACCCGAACCGGGAAATCCGAGAGAGCCTGAATGCGGCACTGCGGAACTGGGTGCTGGGCAGCGGCTGGCAGCAGGAGCAGCAGGCAGGCCGTACGGGCGAGGCACTTGCGACAGGCGACCTGACCGGCCTGGAGGAGCAACTGCGGGCACTGCTGGCGAGTATTCCGCACCGGTGGCACGGCAGGAATCCGATGGGATCCTTCGAGGGCTGGTATGCGAGCGTGCTGTACGCGCACTTTGCCGCGCTCGGAACGGATGTCCGGGCCGAGGAGAGTGGCAGCCGGGGGCGAACGGATCTGGTCGTCCGTGCGTATGGGCGGGTGTGGGTTTTCGAGTTCAAGATGCGGGAGCGTGCGGGCCCGGGCGCGGCGTTACGGCAGCTGCAGGAGCGGGGTTACGCCGACCGCTATCGCAACCTCGGGCAACCGGTCCACCTGGTTGGCGTGGAGTTCAGCGCCAAAACCCGCAATGTCCTTCACTTCGAAGGCGAGACGGTCTGACCGGAAGCGGCCGCAAGTCTGTTGGCCGCCCGCAGTGACCGGCAGGCCTGCCCTAGCCGGTGTCTACTCGGCCACCAGACTGGATTGCACCTGGATCGGAACGGCAAGGGGCTGCTCTCCGTTGAAGCCTTGGCACGTTTGTGGCCGCGTGGGGCACCGCTACAACACCAGCCGGACAGGGGTTGCCCGGATGCAGGACATAGAATCAAGGCAGGGTTGGACGCCGGGCATGACTTCCTCTACGGGCGAGCGGCGACTGCCGATCGGGATCCAGACGTTCCGCAAGATTCGTCAGGACAACTACCACTACGTGGACAAGACCGGAATCGTCCGGCAACTGGTCGAGGAAGGGACCCACTACTTTCTCTCGCGGCCGCGGCGATTCGGTAAGAGCCTGCTCCTGGATACATTGACGGAACTCTTCGCAGGCAGTCGGGAACTGTTTGACGGTCTGGCCATCGAGCCCCACTGGAACTGGTCCCAGCCCTGTCCCGTCGTATCGCTTTCTTTCGGTCGGGGCACCTACGGAGAACCGTCCAAGTTGCGGCGCACGCTACGCTCTCAACTGCGGTCGCACGAGCGCCAAGCCGGGGTCGTCGCCGTATCTACGGACCCGTCAGACCGCCTCGCGGAGTTGCTGGAGGCGCTGCACGGCCAGACCGGGCGTCGCGTGGCGGTACTGGTGGACGAGTACGACAAGCCGATCCTGGACATGCTCCACGACCCCGACACCGCCCGCGCCAACCGCGATGAACTCCGGGGCCTGTACGCAACGATCAAGGACTGCGACAAGCATGTCTGTTTCTGCTTCCTGACGGGCGTAAGCAAGTTCTCGAAAGTGAACCTGTTCTCAGGCCTGAACAATCTCAAGGACATCACCCTCGATCCACGCTATTCCTCCATCTGCGGCTACACCGAGAGCGACCTTGACGCGGTGTTCGCCGCCAAGCTCGAAGGGCTCGACCGGGAGCAGATCCGAGACTGGTACAACGGCTACAGCTGGGGTGGCGCGGAGCGGGTCTACAACCCGTTCGATGTGCTCCTGTTACTCGACAACCGTAGATTCAATAACTGGTGGTTTGAGACCGGCTCGCCAACGTTCCTGGTTGACCTGCTGCTCCAGAAGGGCGTGGCCTGGCACCAACTTGAGGGCCTGCTGGCGTCATCGAATCTGCTCTCGCAGTTCGATGTCGGGGATATCGCCCCCGAGGCGCTGCTGTTCCAGACTGGCTACCTGACGATACGGGGGATTGAGGATTTCGATGGCGAGGCCGGGTACCGGCTGGGCTACCCGAACCGGGAGGTGCGGCAAAGCCTGAACCGGTCCCTGCTCGACAGGTTGCCGGGACATGGGTCACGCCGCGAAGGCGAGAGCCTACGTCTGCGTAAGGTGCTGGCAACGGGCGATCTGGCTGGCTTGGAGGCACGGTTGCGGGCACTGCTGGCGAGTATTCCGCACCAGTGGCACGGCAGGAATCCGATGGGATCCTTCGAGGGCTGGTATGCGAGCGTGCTGTACGCGCACTTTGCGGCGCTGGGAACGGATGTCCGGGCCGAGGAGAGTGGCAGCCGGGGGCGAACAGACCTGGTCGTCCGTGCGTATGGGCGGGTGTGGGTTTTCGAGTTCAAGATGCGGGAGCGGGCGGGCCCGGGGGCGGCATTGCGGCAATTGCAGGAGCGGGGATATGCCGACCGCTATCGCAGCCTCGGGCAACCGATCCACCTGGTTGGCGTGGAGTTCAGCGCCAAAACCCGAAATGTCCTTCACTTCGAGAGCCGAACGGCCTGACCGGAGAGGGCCGCAGCCCGGTTGCCCGGATGCAGGACATGGCATCAAGGCAGGCTGGGACGCCGGGCATGACTTCCTATGCGGCCAAGCGGCGACTGCCAATCGGGATCCAAACGTTCCGCAAGATTCGTCAGGACCATTACCACGACTTGGACAAGACCGAAACTGTCTGGAACTGGTCGAGGAGGGCCCCCACTACATTCCCTCGCAGCCAAAGCGATTCGGCAAGAGCTTGCTCACGAATACTCTGCGGGATCTGTTCGCAGGCAGTCGGGAACTGTTTGACGGTCTGGCCATCGAGCCCCAATGGGACTGGCCCCAGCCCTGTCTGACCGTAGTCCTCTTCTTCGGTCTGGGAACCTTCAGCGACCTGGGCTGATTGCACCAGTCCGGGCTCTCGCAACCCAGAACGCACGAACAGCAGGCCGGGGTCGTCACTCTATACCTCCCACTTCGCGGTCTGCCTCGCGGGGTTGCTGGGGGCGCTGCACAGCCGGAGCGGGCGGCGCGTGGCCGTGTTGATGGCCGAATACCATACGGTGTTCGCCGGACGAACAGAGACTCAACATCGGTGGACCGAGACCGGATCGCCGATGTTCCTGATCGACTTCCGGATCGAGAAGAGTACGACTTGGCACCAGCTTGAAGACATCGTGGCATCCTCGACGCTGCTCTCGCAGTTCGACATCGGAAATATCGTCGTAAGCCCCTGAGAAGATGCTGTTTGGGGTCTGCCCACTGGAGTCGATGGAAGCTGGGGAGTCGTCGCTGGGGCAACGTGCAGAATGGCTGTCCGAGGTACAACCAAGCCCGGACAGGGTGCTGTGGTTCCCATTCCGGGAACAGGTCGCAGGGAGCATGCAAGGGATTGCTCCCGCGCGATGGGCAGACCGGGATTCCGCGCCTGTCGCCCCAAGTGGCAATTCCGGCCAACCCTCGCTGGGCCGACAGGGATGTTCGTCTTGCGCTGCCAATGAGGCACCCCACCCGGTCAGGCAGCAAACCCGTCCCGGGGAGGGCCTTGCGATTCGGAATCCGTTCAGGATACCGTTCAGCCTGGGGAAGTGCTGGGTCGATCTTTCAGGATGGACATGATCTCGGCACCAAGGATGAGGTCGTCCACCCCCCCGAACTTCTGTTTTCGCAGGTATCCGTTCCGATCAATGAGAAGCATGGTGGGGGTGCCTTGCATGGCATAGCTGATCATCGTCCGTGGCGGACCACCGCCATCCGAAGATGCATCGATACCTACGGGAAAACCGATTCTGTACTCGTGGAGAAAGGCCGCCAGCGCCTCGCGCGTGCCTTGGGCGGCATGGTGTTCGAAGACAGTGTGCAAGCCGATGACCGCGACATCCTCGGCCTTGAAAGCCTGCTGAACGCGCTTCGCCTGTGGCAGGGCATGGGATACACAGCCCGGGCAGAGCATCTGGAAGGCCTCGATCAGCACAACCCTGCCGCGCAATTCTGCCAGCGTGATGGGCTTGTCGGTGTTCAGCCAGTCAGCGGTTTGCAACTCGGGGGCAATCCGGGGCGTCACTTACTCGGTTCTCCAAATCTCTCGGTAAGGTCTAGGGGCAGACACACGGGTCCGAAACGAACGGCAGCACTCGGCCGCTATCCGGTTGTGAACTCGAACCCAAGATAGCATTGTCGGGCCATCCGGCGAGGCGAACCTGTCATCAGGGTGGGTGGTTTGTCGGAAAGGCTCCACAGGCTGAAGAGCCGCAGTGATTGAAGACCTGCGCGACTCAGCTTGTGCGAGCCGTTCTCGGAACAATGGTTCGGGCGAATCTGGAGTCGATTGGTCAGGTGGCCCGGTTCATTCGAAGTTGTCAGAAGCATCAGCTAAGGGAAACTCGGGGATGACACCAGGCATCAGTGTGACTACCCACGTACTCTGGATGCCGGAGCATTGGGTATTCTCGGGCATTCAGGCCGTGGCGAACCAGCCGCAGCGTTCAGGACGCGCCGAAGCCGATGCCGGGCCATACAGGGTGAGCGCACCGAGAGCAAGTTACGTCTGCTGAACTTGCAGTCGAAGGGTGCCCGGTGGCAGGCCGGGCAGGAGGAAGCGCAGCTGTGTCGGCGGAGCTTGGGCCTCAACGGCAGCAACAGCGGGAAACCTGCTTCGAGCGATGGGCCGGCGCAGCGGGGCCAGTCCGGGCCCCGGGCGCGACGCTGCGCCAGACTGACAAGCCAAACCGGATTCAGGCGCACTGGCCGACCGCCTGCCGCCAGTGCGGAGAGGCCTTGGCACCGGCGGACGTGCCAGTCCGCCGAAGCGGCGGCAAGTCCATGATCTACCCAAATCGAAGCCGGAAGTGACCGAGCATCGGGCTTGGACCTGTCGCTGCCGGCGCGACGGGCGGTCAACCCGGGCCGCGCATCGCGGCCACGGCGGTCTACTCACAGAACGCCCAGCTCCTCCGGGATGTGTTCGGCGTGAGCCTGTGCCCAGGCACCCTGAACAACCTCCTCTGCACGGCGGCGGAGGACTGGGAACCTTGTGTCGAGCGGAACCGGGAACACCTCATCATTAGCCCCGGGGTGAAGCATCTCGCCGAGACCGGTTTGCGGGTGGCCGGACGGTGACAGTGGCTGCATGGACTCAGCAATCAGCTGCTGACCCACTACCGTAACGGCGGGACGCGGGGGATGCTTCGCGAGCATCCTTGTGGGCCCCCGCTCCATCTCGGGGCGCAAGTGCGCAACCTGATCGAATCCGACCACGGCGTGCCAGATGCGCTCGGCCTCGTCGCGAAGGCCTTGGCGTTGGCGACGCGCGCTGAATGGATGGGCTGGTCGGCGACAGCGTGAGAACTCGGAGATGACCCTTACCAATGTCCAACGCCAAACCCTTGACCCGGACATCTCTCAGTAGCGGAACACTATTGTCCCGCCTGGCGGAGTCGAGCCTCCAGTTCCGCTACCCGGGCCTCGGCGGCTACCGCTCTGGCCTCTGATCGACGGCGCGCCTCCGCTTCGGCCTCCGCCCGGGCCTCCGCGACTGCCGTGTTCTTGGGAATCTCCTTGTTCCAGCTGTACACCAACCCGGGCATCAGCGCGTCCCGTACCCGCAGGTTCTTCCCCTCCACCTGCAGCTCCACGCCCAGCCTCGCACTCAATAGCCCGCGTCCCGGCTCCGCCTCCACTTCCCGGTACTTGCCCCGGACCAGCCGTGGCTCCGGCTTCTCAGGGTCCGGCTGGAACTGGAAGTACTCCCCAATCCCCAGCCGCTCGTACAACGCCACCTTCTCCTTTTCGTTGCGGCTACGGGTTGACGGCGAGATCACTTCCAGCGCGAAGTCCGGCGGCTTACCCTCCTCCCATATCTTGTACACCCTCCGCATCCCCAGATCGTGATCCAGCACCACGCAGAGGTCCGGTGCGATGCTCTTCTTCGGATTGCCCTCCTCGTAGTAGATGCATACAGGGCGAAAATGTTGGTCAGAGCGGAGCCGCAGCCGGTAGCATCGTCGCTCCGTTCAGGCACCAAGGCTTCACCGTCTGCCGCGGCCTCCAGCGCAACTGAGATCCCGTCGGCTGTGCCCACCAGACAGGGCGGCAACTCACCCGACAGAGCCGCTGGAGGCAGACACCGGCCCGTGCAAATCCTTGCGGCTGGCCGGAACGTAGCCTGCCGAGGACCCGATCGGCAACTCCGAAGGGTCTCTTCCCCGCTGTCACCTCTCGATGCGCAATCGGTGCCGACTCTTCCGGTGACCAGCCTCAACCGCCTAAGCCGTTGCAGATGCGTCAGGCAGGAAGGAACTGGGCTTGCCATAGCTAAGCACCAAGAGTTCCTTCTTGGCTCGTGATGCCGCCACATATACAAGCGCCCTCTCCTGTGTCTCGAACGCCACCCGCTCCGTCTCGTCACTCGCCTCCTTCATTCCTAGCGCGAGAGGCACCAATCCTGCGTTGACGCTCGCGAGAACCATCCGCTCGAACTCGAGGCCCTTGATTCGGTGCATCGTTGCGATCCGGACCCCACCTTTCTCGCGGTCGTCCCCAGCCTTGTCGATCTGCTCGGACTCCATGCCCGCATCATCCATGAGCCTCTGGATGGCCTGCAGTTCCTTGCGCGTGCGAGCGACCAGGCACACGTCCTTTGGCTGCTCCCCCTTTTCTTCGAGGCTCCTCAGGTACTCGACAACCGCACCGACCTGCTGTTCGAGGTTGTCGAAGTGTCGAAGGAGGGGTTCGGGGCCCTGCGTGAGCGACCGAATCCTCTGGTTGTTGTCGGAACCGCCGTCCAGATCATCGATGGCACACCCTTCCAGGAGACTTGCCGCCCAAGCCCGCGTCTGCTCGGTCGTTCGATAGTTCAACTGCAACTTCCTGGACCGGCCACGGATATTGATGCCACACTTTCCCAGCACGGTCTTGCGCCCGTAGATTCGCTGATGACAGTCACCCGCGATGAACAGGTCGTTCGGTCCCTTGGGCGCAATCGCCCGAATCAGCCGGAACGCCTGCGCCGACAGGTCCTGGGCCTCGTCAACCACCACGCTCGAGTACCGCAGGTCGGCGGCGGTGGTCCGGAGGAGGTCGACCGCGTCCCGATACACATCGTCAACTTCCTTGATTCCCCGCTCGGCAAGTTGGAACCTGTACTCCTCGAACACCCTCCACACCTTGACGCGGCCGGGTCGGTTCAGGGGGGTGCCGCGTCCGGTCCGCGGCACTCGCCTGTATGCCGCCTCGGTTGTGATCCCGTTGGCCTGGACGACCTGCTCCCACTCTGCTTCATAGAACCCCTTGGGCAAGCCGAGTTCAGCGGGCCGGCAGTCAAGGGCGTGATTCCATGCTTCCTTGGCTTCCTTGGGGCGTTCGTACGAGATCTGGAACTTGTATTCCCTGCTCCGCAGGAACCGCTGGACCCAAGCATCCAGGTTGATCACCTCGATCCGGCGGAACTGCCCGCCATCGCACAGGTCGCAGAGGTTTTGCCGAATGTCAGTGGCAAGGTTCTTGTTGTACGTGACGAAGAGGACCCTGCCATCGTCATTGCAACGGCCCGCCAACCAGCGAGCACGATGCATGGCCACCACAGTCTTGCCAGTACCCGCCGCTCCGAGGACCCTGACCGGCCCGTTCCAGTCGCGCTCGACAATCCGGCGCTGCGAAGGATGTAGGAACGTCCGCCATTTCTCCAGTGGCGAATCAAGCATCTCACTCAGTTCGTGCTGATCATTGATCAGCACGAAGCGTGCACGCGAACCGTCTCGGAGCAGAGCCTTGGTGAAGTCGTCCGTGTCCACGGGCTCGTCCGGCGGAGCCTCCCGTTCACGAATGATCTCCTCATACGACACGCCCCCGAGGTAGTAGTAGAGTCCCTCGTATGCCTCCTGGGGGAGACGGGCCTTGGATACCTCCAGTTCCGCCTCATCCCGGATCTCCCGAACTTCAGGGATCATTTCCCGCGGGACCCCCAGCCGCACAAGCTCCCGGTCCCTGAGTCCGCTGTACGGACCAACCGAGTCGGGCGGCTGGGACTGCGCCGCCACCGCAGGAGGGGGAGTGACGGCTGTGGATGGCGAGTAGATTTGCAGTACGCCGGTCTCCGGGTTGATCTCGCACTTGTGGCGGCGGGCCCAGTTGTAGGCGTCATCGTGCTTGGCGGCCCACAGAAGGACATGCGTGTCGCCCTTGTTCGGACTGAGAATGATGGCCCGATAGTCCTGGTCCACCCGGACAGACCGCATCCTCCGGTCGGCCGCCTGGTGAATCCCCTCGTAATGGAGTGTCGGAGCGCGTGGATTCTTCTCGAACTTCGATATCAGCGACCTCACCGCCTTCTGCTGGGCGGCTGGCAGGTTAGCAAAAGCCCCCAGAAAATCCGATGACATGGCCATCTTGCCAGACATGTTCACTTCAAGCTCCTCCGTCGCCGGCAGCCGCGAGGGCTGCCCGTAGGTCTTCAGGGCGGTCCTTGGCGGTCCAGACCTGCCAATCCAACTGCTCGAATCCCGCAGTCGGTTCATCCTTCAGTAGCACGGCCAGCCGGAGGGCCGGCCATGCCATTTCCGCTGTCCCTATCACGGCACCCCGCGCTCCCACGAGGTCGAATCCGATTTCTGGCACGGGACTGTCCAGATCGGCGAGGCATGCGGCAAGATCTCGCACCTCCGGCTCGGCCAGTTCAATGGCTTCCTTCCATTCCTCGCTGCCGGTACCCTCAGGCACCCGGGACGGGGGGTACTCGGGATACCCACCGGCACTGACGGCCCGACTGGTGGACCACCATGCCCCCGGCAGGAACTGGATCAGGTTGAAGGCTCGCAGAGTGCAATTCCACGCGTCGCGGTACCCCTCCCGGTCGGGATCGCGGTCGTGGAGATGCAACGCCACAAACATCCGGGAGGGGTCTGCCTGCTGAATGGCTGAGCCGGGCAAAGCGACGAACAGGTCGACCATGGCTGGCCCGGCCCCCACCCACACGCCACGACCAGCCCGAAATACGGGCTCGTCCAGCGCCCCGAGTCCGTCCAGCGCCGGGCCGGGCAGCAACTCTCGTGCGGCCAACTCGAACCTGCTCCGGAACTCGGCACTGGCCATGGACGATTGATCGAACGTGCCGAGGACATCCGTGAAGACGGCCCGTTGCCAATCTTCTTGATTGGGGTCTTCCAGATACCGCAGCAACAGTTCGAATGAGGACTCATGCAGCCGGGAGCGCAGCGGGCCCGTGCTCCACCGGCCATCCAGACTGTCCTGGAGTGGCCGCATTTGGCCGGCACCGGCTTCCGGCACGCTGCCTGACTTGCGCAACAGATCGGGCAGTTCCGCGCCGGGGCCGAAGGCAACATCCAGGTCGCGCCAGGTCAGGGACCATTGCAGATACTGCGCCCGAACGATCGACATTCTCTTGATCGCGTCGTCCGCCGATGGCTTCTTATGGTACTTGAAGCCGTCCAGGAAGACCGCAACGGGCCGCTTGTGCTCCCCCTCCCTGGCCGGCCGAAACAGGAAGTCAGGCCGTGACGGGACGGCCACCCCGTCGGCTGGAGTCAGGTCGGCCTGGGGCTCCACGTACCATCTCTCCGCACCGACCTGCACGACGAACCCCGCCTTGCCGCGGACGATCTCCCGCCGGATGCTCAGGGCCCCGCCGGAACGCTGGCGGGTCTCCAGTGCCTCGATGAAGCGCGCCTCGAGATGGCTGTCGAGCAGTCCACCAACGGACACACCGTCCACGCTCGGTACCGGCTGCAGTCGGCCCGCATGCTGGAGCACCTGGTCCATCAAAGCCATGGCAAGGCGCTTCGATGTCCGGTCCATCTCCCGACTGCGGCGGTAGGCGAACACGCAGGAATAGCACCCGTCCTCGCAGTCACACACCTGCAGCCGGGTCCGGGCAGACTCGAAGACTGCCATGACTTCCGATGGAGACTGTATCAGCTGCTTGAGGTAGCCAGTGCCCCCGGGAACTGTGTCGTAGAGGGTCAGGTAGCTGCGCGCCGGCTCGTCCCCGGCCCCGGGGCTCTGGATAGCCATGGCGCGAATGTGATCGATGCGACCTCCGAATTTCTCGCGTAGGCCCAACTCCACCGCGGCGATGAACGACTGCAGGCGGGGGCCGAAGTCGCCGTCCTCCACCACGGGCACCAGCATTCGAAGCGACTCGGAGACAAACTCCCGGTACAGGTAGAGGCAATTGATGATGTCCTTGTCGTCTGGCCGGCGCGAGCTGGAGTCGCCAAAGCCGGAACTGTCCGGGATACGGGCGTAGTGCTTGAACTCGTTCCTTGGACAGGCCAAAGTGTGTTCGGGAGAATTCGCGCGACGAGACTGCACCTTCCCGCATTTCCGGCAGATCCGAAATCCCACTCGAGGCATCTCCTCGCCTGCGTACCTGGTCGGCTGCCCCTTCGACTCGCTTCGGCCAAAGTTCATTTCGCGGAACGTGGTTCCGGCGGCATACTCGAACGCGAACGGGGTGCCGGGAGGCGGGACCGAAAAGGCGTGCCGTTCCGCATCGGGATCGAAATCGGCCACGAGGTGACGGTTGAAGAACACGGACTCCCGGTCGTCCCGGTCGTCCCGGATCTGGGCCCTGTTTGCGGGTGTCGTGGCATGTACGAGCCGGAGAGGGAGCATGGCGCGCACCTGTCCCGAGTCGGCCCACATCGAATCGCCGCACCGCGGACAGCTGGAGTGTTCATCCTTGCCGAGATCGATTCGCTCGCAGTAACTACAGGATGGGCAGAATCGCCATTTCTCCGGCACGGCGAGCCGCAGGTCGACCCTGTCGATCGTGACACGGTGGCCGCCCGCATAGAATCGGCTCGACGGCGCAAGCTCGCTGAGCGCCGCGGCGGCGGGTCGGAGATACTCGTAGACTTCCAGGTCCTTGGCATACGACGACTCGCTGGCGGCGGCCTGCGAAATCTCCTCGCTAGCAGGACGGCGCAAGATGACGGAGCGCAGAGTCACGCCCTCCTCTGGGAACGCATAGTTCGGAATCAGGCCTTCGTCGGTCAGGAATCCGAATGTGTTCCTGTCATTCATGTCGCGAACAAGCTTCGCAAGGCCGGCGCGTTCCCGCACAGCCGCTGCGCGGTCGGCCTTGATGCCTTCGTCCTGCGGGCCGCCATCCAGAGTCCGAATGCGCCGACGAAGCGTGTCGCTCTCGAGTCGGTAGTTCTTCCTTTCCTTGACCCTCTGGTCGAATCGCTCGAGCATCCGCAGTTCCAGCGGACGGGGCTTCCCGGGCTCGCCAAGGAGAAAGGCCCTGAGAGTCTGCCTAGCCTCGTCAGTCAGCGACCCCTCGAACAGGTCCAGGAACCGGCGCAGCAGGCCTTTCGCATGTCTGGTGGTGAAGTCGAAGAACGTGTACGGGAAACTCCCCTCCGAACGCTGCTCGACGGTGTCCAGGACCCCTCTAAGCTTTTTCGGCACGGCGTCGGGATTCCGGCAGTTGGCGGCCCAGTTGTCGAGGCAGAAGGACGTGAGTTGCCGTTCCAGGACTGCCGGTGCATTGAGAAAGATGCCGGGCGGCTGGACGCCACCCGCCAGCATCTTGAGCGGGTCCGCAAAAAAGTACAGGTCATGGGACCTGCCCGACGCCAGCACCAGGATGAAGGCGTTTCCGTCACGGCGCCCGGCGCGTCCAGCCCGTTGCACGTAGTTCGCCTGGGCCGGCGGCACCGAACACAGGGCCACCATGGAGAGGTCGCCGACATCGATGCCGAGTTCCAGCGTGGGAGTGGCCGAGAGCATGTTCGGGTCCCACGGGCGTCGCTGGGAGGCGGCGAATCGAGTCTGCAGCCTCTCCCGCTCCGTCCTTGTCAGTAGCGCCGTGTGCTCCTCGGCCACGATTCGGTGAATGACACCATCCCGGTACATTTGGCCGGCCCATGTGGGGACCAAATCCCTGTCATCGATGGCGCCATAGTTCTCGCGGACCCCAATCTCCAGGCAGGGTGCCCCCAGCCATTGGGGGGCCTCTTCGAGGGGCACGACCAAGGCTCGTGCAGGCGTCGAGGGGAGCAAGACGGCCAGTTCCCGGGTGACGCGGAACCACTCTGGAGCAATGGCCCAGGCGCGCAACCCGGGCAGGAGACGGATCAGCCCCTGTTCCCTCAGCGCATCGAGAACCATCTGCAGGACGACAGCGGGGTAGCCCTGGCCCAGCAGGGTCCCCCCCGATCTGAGAACCTTCGCGGTCCATTTCTCGTACCAACTCGTGCCGCCGGCAGTCATCAGCGGTTCAATCCCCACGCTGTCCCGGTTCGAGGGTCGGTCGCCGGGGAACCTCGGATGCGGCGTGGATGGGCCGAACTCCGGCAAGGAGCGGTTGCTGGTGAGAGTCCAGGTATTGGCGCCGCGGGCGATGTACCGCTTCAGCGGTTCGACCCGGTCACTGACAATCGCCCCCCGATCCTTCATGCGCCGAAGAACGCCCAAGGCCACCCAGCACACGCGTTGCACATCAAGGCCCTCGAGGCCTCCGACTTCGGCTGTGATTCTCGAGTGGGCCTGTCCGGAGGCATGCACCAGCCGTTCCAGGGAGGGACCGACAGCGACCACCCGGCAACGCTCCAAGGAGTGGGCAACGGCGGAGGAGTAGCCGATTTCCGCCAAGGATTCCCATTCCAGCCTCTCCCGGACGCGTCTTTCCAATTCGGAGTCCGGCGGCAGACGGCCTGTCTTCTGAAACTCCTTGAATGAGTTCAGCCAGGTTCGGTCGGGAGCAATGAAGCGTCCGACGAAGGCACCGGGATCATGGACGCCGTCGGGGGAGGACGCCCACCTTTCGGCAACACAGCCGGGCAGGTCATCCAGCTTGAGGCTGCCAGCCTCCGGCAACACCTGAAAGATCGCGGCTCTCTTGCAGTTCCGCCAGGTCCGGTGGGACAGGAATCCGGCCCGGTAGGCAGCATCCTGAACGTTGTCGGAGAACGCGATGACCTTGCGGTCGTCGTTGTGGCGGGAAACCATGGCCTGGCCGATCGCGACGCTCAGCAGCGACGAAGACCGGGCTCCGAAGATGAACAGGGAATTCTCGGCCAGACAGTACGGGCAATGCGTCCGGAGTTCCCGCCGCATCGTGTCGTCGCATCGCACCTCGGCGACCAGGTCCGGCCAGAACACGGGCACGGGGGTGGCGGCACCACACCCGCGGCACTTCTGGTCGGATTGCCCGGGCGCGAAACGACCACAACTCCCGCAGAGGGTGGCGATCCGGTGCTGCTGCGATTCGGGGGGAACTTCGGGAAACAGGACCTGCACGTCGCTATCGCGAGCGAAGAACCGGTTGTAGAATCGCTTGAGATTCGTCTCGACCTGGTCGCCGGCCCCGTTCAGGATGGTGCCCCAGCCGGTTACCCGGCAGGAATTGCACTGCACCAGGGGCAGGTAGATTCCGGTGTCTTGGTGCCCGAGGTCGTCGGAGTGCCTCAAGCGCGACCGCACAGGGGGCGGCTCGCTCGCCGACCCGTCGACCGGTCCGGGGGCCGTGGCTGCGTCAGATCCGGCGCTCGACCCGCCCTCGACCCGGCACACCATACGCGTCAACTCCCGGGACCAGAGATGAACGGAGAGCCGCAGCAACGGAATCAGGCGGGCCGAGTCCCCGGACCCGTCCCTGGTGCGGGCTACGGAGATCAGGGCACAGAGGCCGTTGAGAATTCCGATCGCTTCCTTGTCGGTCCGAGAAGGGAGGCTGCGGCGGAGCTCGGCAAGAACCTCCCGGAGGCTCTTTGGACCTGCGTGCAGAATCCGGAGGAGGTTGACGAACGCGACGTGCGACCGGAGACGGTCGGACAGGGCGCAGTTCCAATCGTCCGAGAGGAAGTCGTCACCGGGAGTCTCATCGAAGAAGACCTCGAACTGGGCGCGAATATAAGCCTGAGTGGAGTCGAAGCTCCGATGGTCAACGCGGTTGCCGAGGTCGGGCTTCGGCGTGAGAACCTC
The DNA here is from genome assembly GCA_965205085.1 of Bryobacterales bacterium. GTDB lineage: Bacteria > Acidobacteriota > Terriglobia > Bryobacterales > UBA6623 > VXMF01. The sequence goes on from OZ242039.1 coordinate 2,875,687, forward strand.
GGAGATGACGGCGTTGCCGAGAAAATCGTCGATCGATTCTCTGGTTTCATTGATGATCGAGCCCTGCAGGAAGCGCGCATCGAAAATCTCGCTGACGTAGTCCCGCAACTCCGCCTCGCCGGAGCTCCCGAGTGTCGCCGAAGTGCCAACGCAGGTGAGGGACTCGCTCGTCACCCGGAGGCGGGACTTGAGGCGGCGGATGAGGCAGGCCAGGTCCGTGCCCTGGGCTCCGTCGAATGTGTGCAGTTCGTCCACGACCAGCCATGACAGGGTGTCCGGGCGGTTGTGTCGCCAGAGCCGCTGGTCCGTCGGTCGGCTCAGGAGGTAGTCCAGCATCTTGTAGTTGGTCAGGAGAATGTCCGGAGGGTGCTCGACGAGGGTGTGGTGGTTCGAGATGATCTCGGTCGCCGCCATCCGGTCGTGAGGCGAGGGCCCGTCCTGCCCGACATAGATCCCGGCGGTCACCCGGCCCCTCAGGGCTTCGGACTGGTGGACGATCCTGGCGATCCGGCGAGCCTGATCGGTTGCGAGGGCGTTCATCGGATAGATCAGAATGGCCTTGATCCCGTCCTCTCCCGATCGCTTGCGGCACGAGTCAAGGATCGGGTAGAGGAAACACTCCGTCTTGCCCGAACCGGTTCCGGTGGCTATGACCGTGGATTCGCCCCTAGCAAGCCTTGCGAAGGCTCGGTGCTGGTGGCGGTAGGGCACGAATCCGAGTGGCAGGCCCGGAAACGGTTCATTCTCTCCGGAGTCGTGCAGGAACGGGAGCGCGACCGACAGGTAGGGTCCCCGGATCACGTTGTCGCGGTTCGCCAGGAACTCGTCGATTACGTCGGAGAGTGCCGAATTCGATGGCTGGAACTGGGTGGCGAGGAAGCTGAGCAGCGCTTTCTCAACCTCTGAAGCTACTATGGACGGGATCATCGGGAAGGCGCGGGCAAATGGCTTCCGCGAGGGAAGCGACCGGCCACGACCACCGCTGTGGACGATGGTGGCCGGCACTCCCAAGGCAAAGGGGAATTATAGTGCGGCCAAGCAGGCGCTGGAGGACACCGAATCCGCCAGCGCAGTCCGGCTGCTCCGGGCACCGGGGCAGCCGTATAGGGTTGGAGATGAGACTGGTCGAACCATGGGCGTGCCGCGGCCTCCACCCAGAGATGTTCTCCGGCGTTGCGTCATCGGCCAAGCCAGGCGCAAGCTCACGCACAGGTCACGCGCAACGCCAGCTCGATGGTCACCAGTGCATCCAGATCGCTGGTCAAGATGGGGGCAGGCGACGAGGCTCGGCCAGCGGCACTTCGCTGACCTCTTCCAACCACCGAGAGTGCGCCCCTCATCCAGGAGCAGGGCTGTTCTGGCAGGCAGCCCCCGGCGACTCGAGAACCTCGGCCCGGCCGTGGCGGCCAGAGGCTAGATGGCCGATGGGGTTGCGAACTCTCGGTCCTATGTCATCCATTCTCGGACAAACGTTGCAGAACAAGCCCCAACAGCACGGCAATTATGCACAACAAAACAACATCGATCCTCACCATTACATCGATCCACCTATGGTCAGATCGTACGACAATCCATCGAGGTGTTTCTTCGTCCAACTTGAAGTAAACTGTTGCTTTTTCTCCCTTGTAAAATCGTTGATTTCTCCAATTGATATACCACCCATAGAGCAGTACAAACAGCCACAGGCTGCCCATCAATCCGTCAGCAATCCACCACACGCCTGCAGATGTCGCGACGGAGACAGGCAAGTACACGAACCACAAGAACCAATCAAATTTCCTCATGAGGTCTCTCGGGGTTCTCGAATCGATTCCTGACCAGTCCTGCTGGCCGGACAAGTACAGACCACGATCATCGCGAGGGCATTGGAACCGTTCAAGATTCTGCCTCTCCATGCGTTGGATCCATGGTACTGCCTTGTCCCAACGTAGCAGACAGCGGTCCTGGTGAAGTGGATGGCCTGTGCATGGGGCTAGACGGCGCAAGCGTTCCTGCGGACTGTCTGTGACCGGTCATCCCACCGAAACCTCTGGATCCATTCTCGCTACTGCCGAACTCCGGGGAGGAAACTCCGTGACAGGTCCACAATGCGACTACAGTTTGCGGACGGGGGCGAACGGGAAAGCTCATTGCTTTTCGACAAGCTCGTCAGGCCGATTCCTTCACGGGAGACGCTTGTCACACCGGCCTGCACCGTCCGTGGAGTCTTCCTGATCCGGGATTCCGTGAGGGATTCGCCCAGTCGAGGGCAACCACAAACTGCACTGAAGGATTTAGATGATGCCAAGAATACTCGAGATATAAAGGACTACTTTCTACTTGCAACTTGACCGACAAACGCTTTCGATCTGGTACGGTACTTGTTGTAAGACACGGCACGATATCGGATTGAGTGATTTCGATTCTGCCCAATTATGGAATCATCAATGATACGACAAATCACATTTCGGTCCAGGATATTCTGGACGTCTTCCTAGTTCTGGAGTTATCCAATAGGGTTTCATCGAACGTGACACGGCCATCACTGGAGCGGTGCTTTCTTCCCCTCCATGGCGTTCCAAATCCAGACAATCGCTTGGGTGCGGAAAGCACAATTCGCCTAGCCGGATCATACCAAGTATCGGCATCAAATGCCAATATGGCGAGGAACTGTACCCTGTACAAGGTCGGCGGGCCTTCCCACGGGGCAATTCATCGAACGGGCCGTGACGATCCAGGCAGCCATCGTCTGGCGGCTGGCGGCGCTGAGCGCTCCGCACCCGGCTACCGGAAGACGACCTGGCAATGCTGGCCTCGCTTGTGCATCGTGCTCGAGTAGTGTTCGCTGCCTGACTGCTCCGAGGCACCTGCGGGCGCTATTGAAGGAGAAGTCCAGACCTGACTTGTGAGGCACAGGCAGACTGTGGCGCAGGAGGGCGACTTGAAGGACGGGCTGACTTGGCTGTCTTCAGGCTGCCGCTGCACTGCCCAGTGCACACGGCAAATTTATTTTGACGAGCCACCTTAGTCCATGTCTAGACGGAACGTCAGGCATCACGATTCGGATTCGCTCGCCAACAAGACATGCTGGCCAACTCCTGTGCATGTCGGATCCGCTCCTCCCGATCCGTGGCTATAGTGTGGGGTAGGACGATGTCAGCGTGGTACGGATTCTTGCCCGGAATGGGTGAAGCCACGGTACTGCGACCGTTTCGTTGCGCCAAGCTGGCCTTCACCGTAGCCCAACCGTAGAACGTTTGACCCCGATTGCCGCCGGCAATCTCCGCCAAGGCCAGAGCTTCAAACGGCGGGGCCACACTGAGTCTGTCAACTGATATGGAGGTGTGGCCCTCCCGAGCGAGGAAGACATGGTGTGGAACAGTCGAGCGCAAAGCACGCCTAGCGTGCTTACTCGAGAAAACGCTCCGTCCCAGTGCCTCGCCAGGCGCGACCTGCTGGGGGGATGAGCAGCGTTCAAGCCATATCCTGTGCGTACAGTTCATCAAGGGCCTTTCGGACAAACTCGTCAGGAAGTGTGTTGGAGCTGTCGTACCAAGCGCGACGATGACAACCGTTGAGATTGACCGAGCACAATACCCCGCCATCCGATTCGCATAAGACGAGCACGGATTTGCCGTAGCCCCCCGACGCGAGGAGCGCGACCTCGCCTTCCGGCGTCGGATAGACTTCCATACGGGACGGATGAAGCCGAAATAACTCGAGGAGCATCCGTCTCGCATCCCGCATCGCCGCATGTGACGGTGGGGGAAAGCCCTCCTCCTGCGCTTCCACGACCGCGCCATCGAGGTCGTGCAATGCGGCTCGCAATGCTGGGGCCAAAGGTTGCACGGTTGAGTGGGCTTGGAATTCCTGCTCCAATGCCCGAATATTTAGACTCGAACATGGGTCAGGCAGCCCTCCATCGAACCGTGAATACCTGCTATCAATCTGCGAGACGATACCTAGTCTTGTAGCGCTTGATCTCTGAATGTTATTTGAGTTCCATACGGCAGGAGAATAAGCGCGAACAAGCGGCTTGCGCACCAGATCTATAGAGGGTCCAAGATCCGACCACATCGTCTCTGTCGAACCAAAATGAGCCTGCACGGTCATGACAATCGGAGGGCGCGCGATGTTATTTTGCCTGCGAGTGCGGTGCAATCCCCTACATCACTCTTCCAATTATCAAGGATAGCGACGAGTCGATCGATGCGTAATGGAGCACTGGACTCTGCCAGATCATGATGTACATTGGCCCTAAACAGCAATCCTTCAGATTGTTCACGGTCTGGGTGATTTTCCTGTGCGCGAACGACTTCTAGTACAATCTTGTGCGAATCAAGCGGATAAATCGCCTTGAGGTGGATTTCTGGATTGATGTCATGGAAGGACAACCACGAACCTTGTTCATCGATCAGTTTCAGAATTTGGGCTCCAGTGGCATCACCCGAATTGACGTAAAACTTGGGATTGATGCCAACTGCTTTGTATGGAATGTGTGGAAGTGATTTGGCATAGCTTGCAGCCATCTTAGGGCAAATACTGTCTATCAATTGAACAGTAGAACTTTCACTGAACATAACCCGATCAGGATCGGCGCGCACAGTCAAACCATCCCGATAGATGATCTGCGAGAAAGCGGGAGTGCTGAAGGTGTCTTTCACTAGCGATCGGTCCCTATCGATGATATTGTTCTGAATCAAGAATTCCGGGTTGATGATCGAAGGGTTGTGCGATGTGGCAACCAACACCACGGCCACCTCAATAAGTGAAATCGCCGGGCCTTCATTGGCATGTGCATCTGCTCGGTCTGTCACTGTCCATCACCCAGACACCAAGGCTCCACACCCGTTGGCGCTTGTTGCTCCTCAAGCACATGATACATCTTACCAGATGTCCACGACGGTTCCCAGCTGGCCGGCAGGCGGGGTGGGGCTGTTGAGGCATCACTCCGGGGGGGGGGCACTACACGGGGGGGCTGACCTGAAAGGGTGGTCAGACCACAGGGCGCTGGCGGGCTGGAGCGCCACCTTGAGGGAGGGAAGTTCGTCGAGGAGGGGCCGCGTTGCGGCCCCGATCAGAGTGGACAGGGGTCCGAGGCTTCACTCGGCGGGTCGATGCCGGCCACGAGACCGCCGGCACGGAAGCTCTCGTACTGGGTACGGTAGCTAACAACTTGCGTGGGCGGTGGTTGAGCCAGTCGATCGCTTTCTGCAGCCGTTGCGGGCCGAGCGTGCGCAGGCTCTCGGTCTCGGGCACGAACTGGCGCTGCTGGCCATTGTTCCGTGCGGTGAGAAGGGCGCTCCATCAATAAGAGGGAACAGTTCGAAGGTTACGCGCGTGATGTCGTACAGTCCCACCTTGCAGATGCGGAGTTGTCCGTCGACGCCCATATGCGAGAGCTCGCAACAACAGGAGTGGAGACCAGACACGTGAAACGTCTGCTTCACGCTGTTCCCGAACGGAAGACGTGGGAGGAGGTCGGCGAGGCGTTCGCAGAGTGCGTGCTTCGGGATCATTCAGATGGTGTAACTGCCCAGGTACTTTGGGTCCCGGAGAAGGATCAGGAGGGGGAGGGGCCCTTGACTTTTGGGCGGAGAAGGCGTAGGATGAAGTCCTTTCCGGAAGTCGAGGCAGTAGCGAGCCAGCCGCAGGCTCAGGCCAAGCCGGAGCCGAGGCCGGGTCATGCAGGTGCAGCGCACCCAGAGCGAGTCCCGTCTGCTGCACTGGCAGGCGGAGAGGACTCGTCTGCAGGCCAAGCTCGGCCAGTTGCAAGCCGAATTCACCCGCTTGCAGACGGAGAACTCCCGATTGCAGGCGTAAGGACGCCCAGAGGCAAGCGAAAGAAGCCCAGTGGCAGGCCGAGCGAAAGCAGTTGACACAGCAGTTGCAGGCCGCGCGGGAGAACGGGCAGCAGTCGCGGCGGAACTTGGACCTCAAGAGCAGCAACAGCGGGAAACCCCCGTCGAGCGATGGGCCGGCGAAACCGCCGGCCGGCCAGCGGACCCGCAGCCAGCGACGGCGCAGCGGGAGCCAGAGAGGGCACCGCGGCACGACGGTGCGCCAGATGGACAACCCGGACCGGATCCAGAAGCACTTTCCGCAAGCCTGCCGCCGGTGAGGCAAGGCCCTGAGGCGGGCGGATGAGGACGGGGAGGCGAAGCGGCGGCAGGTCTTTGATCTCCCGGAACCCAAGCCGGAAGGGACCGAGCATCGGGCGTTGGCCTGTCGCTGCCGGCACTGCGGGCTCTCGGCCCGGGCCGCCTTTCCGGAGGACGTGACGGCCCCGGTCCGGTACGGGCCGCGCCTAGCGGCCACGGCGATCTACTTGCAGAACGCCCACTTCCTGCCCGAGGAGCGGCTGACCCAGATCCTGCGGGACCTGTTCGGTGTGAGCCTGTGCCCCGGCACCCTGAACAACCTGCGCCGCCGGGCGGCCGAGGCCCGAGAGCCTCTCGTCGAGCGGATCCGGGAGCACCTCATCCGTTGCCCCGGGGTGAAACACCTCGACGAGACCGGCTTCCGGGTCGGGGGACGGGGACAGTGGCTGCATGGACTGAGCCATCAGCTGCTGACCTACTACCGCATCAGTGAGAAGCGGGGCGGGGTGTTGGCGGGGCTGCGAGGGATCCTGGTGCACGATCACTGGGCTCCCTACTTCCAGGTGCCGGATGGGCTGCACGCGCTGTGCAACGCCCTTCCTTTGTATGAGTTAGAGTCCTTGGTGAAGATCGACGGGGAAGCCTGGGCCGGGCGGATACAGCGTTTTCTGCGGGCGGCCAAGCGGGTGGCGGAGCGGGCCCGCAAGCGGGGCGGGGTGGTGCCCCAGATGTTGAAGCGGATGGAGAGCCGCTATGACGAGTTGGTGCAGGAGGCCCTGGACTATCCCAGCGGGCTGCCGCCGTTGCCGACCGGCCGGCGGGGCCGCCAGAAACGTCGGCCCGGCCATAATTTGGCCTTGCGGCTGGAACGGAGACGCGCCTGGGTGTTGCTTTTCCTGTTCGATTGGAGTGTGCCGTTCACGAACAACTTGGGGGAGCGGGACTTGTGCATGATGAAGCTGCTGATGAAGATCTCGGGAGGGTTCCGTTCGCTGCAAGGGGCCCGGGAGTTCGTCACGCTGCGCAGTGTGCTGTCGACGGCGCGCAAGCAGGGGCTGAAGCCGATCGAGACCCTGATCGAGGGGCCGGCGGCCCTGCTGAAGCGGGTGGGCCTGGCCCCGAGCCTCCCCCCAGCAGGCAGTAGACGGGGTGGTTTTCGCCTGCAAGCGGGTCAATTCGGCTTGCACCTGACCGAGCTTGGCCTGCAGACGAGTCCTCTCCGCCTGCCAGTGCAGCAGTCGGGACTTGCTCTTGGTGCGCTGCCCCTGCATGACCCGGCCTCGGCTCCGGCTTGGCCTGAGCCTGCGGCTGGCTCGCTACGGCCTCGACTTCCGGAAAGCACTTCATCCTACGCCTTCTCCGCCCAAAAGTCAAGGGCCCCTCCCCCTGCTGATCCTTCTCCGGTGCCCAAAGTACCTAGGCAGTTACTCGTCTTCTTAGTGTGCAACGTCTATTCGCTGGCGCATGGTAGCGTACTCGTCGACCTCCACCGCACCTTCAGCCGCGACAGTCGAAGCATGCCTTCCGTCTCCTAGAAAGAGATCAACTGCCGACTCTAACGTCTCTCTTTACCAATGTTGCACTTCGGCGTACAAGGGCGACAACAGACGCCAAGATAGAGACGCTATTCTTGGCCTGCGATTCGGTCGGAGAAGGCCTTCCATCCAATACGGTACTCGTTCTCCCTGTCACATTTGTCGAACGGAGCACGATAGCGTATTATGCGCTCCCGCGGGCCTCCGGGCATCGTGTCGTCCATGATGCGACGCGTTACAACTCCAGCCCCGAGATTCTTGACATCCTCCCAACCCAGAGAAATGTTCGATTGGGTGGCGGTGGGCGTAACAACGCCATATGTTGAATCATGCTTGATTGCCTTCCGAGGCATCCCGACACCAGACAATCCCTTGGATGGGGTGAAGACGATTCGTCCGCTTTGATCGTACCAAGTATCGGCCTCGTATTCCCTCATGACTGGAAACTGCACTCTGTACACTGTGAGCAGTTCCTCAAGCGACAGTCCCAACGCCATGGATACCAGAACATCTATCTCGACAAGGGCCTGTCTGCGAGCGTAATCGGTGCGAATCGAGTATCCTCGAATCCAGTCCGGACCCAGTAACGAAAAGAATCTGGATGGGAGCCGGTCATCAGACCGTGTCCACGAATCCAATCGATATGAATCTCTCCACGAGTCTCTCCACAAGTCTCGATAGTAGATGGTCAAGCAGTTCAGTGCCAATGCCCGCGCATGCAGCATCAATCGGATCCCCTCTGACATTTCTGGAACCGGAAACGTTCGCATCAGAGATGGCAATATGTTCGTCGGTCCTGTCATCTTGACGAATCCATCCATCGGCAGAGACAGGCTCAAGGAATGGTAGGACAATAATGTAGCAAGACTCTCAAAACAGGTTGTGACACTGGCGTGTTGATGGCCAGACTGATCTGGAATGATCGCTGAATTAAGAGTTCTCTCGCTCGCCGGCCCAACCATTGCTCGATTGACATGCCGGAAACCGTCCGTCACCTTGCTCCCTGACGCCCCCCCGGAGGTCTCGCCCCACGGCAGAACGGGAATGCGCCGGCGATACTCGTCGACGTCGCAGTCCGGCACATAGTTGGTCCTCGGCAGGTAGTCGTCGGGAATCGCCGTCAGGTCGATCGGATCATAGTCGCCTTTGGACTTGCACCCCTCTCTCGGCGTCTTGGCCAGGGGATTGCCGACGAAGAAGTGCGGTCCGGACAGGATCCACTCCTCCGGCCCGGACGGAAACCGTGTCTCCCGGCGGATGGTGCCGTCGTTCTGCGCGTTCGTCTCGTGCCACATCGAGGTGCAGTGGAACTCCCCCTCGAAGTCTCGCAGGCGGCGTTCCTGTCCCGCAAACTTCCGCAGCACGGACATCAGCTCCTCGGAATGCACGGCGGGCATGCGGGCCTGCCGCGGGGGTGTCCCCTCCTCGTCCAGGGCCGCTGCGAACGCGGCCAACTCGTCGGTCCCGACCCGCACGACCCGCCGGGCATGCCCGGAGGTCTCCCAGTTTCCGTCCTCGTTCTTGATCCCCGGAACCGGCCCATCCCCCGGATCGTCGTAGCAGGCGTCCACCGTCGACGGCGCGAACAGGTTCGCGATGTGGTCGAATCCCGGAGCCTGTCTGGACGGCCCGTAGATGTTCGCGCTAAAGCGGATTCGGTTACCCGCATCCGGAAAGTACATTAGCTCGTTGGAAAACTGGTAGTGAGCCCGCAGCCGCTCATAGATCGCTGCCCGCAGCGGGCCCCCCTTCGGGTCGTCGTAGACCCCCTCGGGATGCAGGAAGCCCGCCACGCCACCCGCATTCAGCGCTCCCCATGCCTGCGGCAGGAAGCACTTGTAGAGGTTGGTCTGCACGCCCTTCAGCAGGGGATAGTTCTGGACTGCCGTCAGGTAGTTCTGGGTCGCCGATGACCGCGTGAACTCCTCCAGGTAAGCCGACCGCAGCCCCTCCCGGCTCTCGATGGCGGCGGCGCGTTGCTGTTTCACCTGGGGGGCCGTCAGCTTGCGGATCGTGACCAGCGGATCGTAGTCCCCGATCACGCCCCGCTCATCCCATTCCACCTTGATCCAGGGCGGGTTGCCCAGCACCAGGTCGAAGCCGCCGCGGTCCGTCCCGTCCTCCCGCTTCCCGTAGTAGATGTCCGCAAACTCCAGCTCCCAGTGCAGGAAGTGGTGCTCCCGGGCCAGCGCCTCCACGAATCCCAGCCGCGGAAACCGGGCCACCACCTGCTCCAGGTCCAGCAGCCCCGTCTCGGCCACGATGCGGTTCGCCAGATCGGCTCCGTGCTCCACGTACTCCTCGCCGAACAGAAACTCCATCTGGGTCGGGCTGACGCCCACCGGCCGCACGTCCCCCGTCAGCACCAGGTGCACCTCGTTCAGGAACTCGTCGCGGGTCGGCGGGGCGTGTTCCGCTTCCAGCGGCCAGAACCACAGCGCGCACCAGTAGTCCATCACCAGCTTCAGGCGGCGGTACGGGCTCACCGTGCGGGCCGTCGCTCCCGTGATCCCCTGGCTCCGGATCGCCTCCTTCCTCTCGTTCGCCGTCTGCCGCACCCCCCGCTCCAGACCCCACACCCCGATGCAGTCCTCCGTCTCCCGGCGGTCCTGCGCCAACTGCTCCGTGTGCAGCCCCCACAGACGGTCCACCGCATCCGAGAGACTCACCAGCAGCTCCCGGTCCTCCCCCTCCAGCGGCCCGCAGAACGACCGGCTCCACCGCCGCAGCCCGGCCATCCTCTCCCCCGCCAGGCTCTTCACGTAGCGGTCGTCGTATCTCGCCATGCCCGGGTCCGGCAGCAGGAAGTGGTACACGCTCCCCGCCGGTCGCTCCGGCACCGAACTCCGCCCCACCGCCTCCGGCGCCTTCCCGTACCACCGGCCCTTCCCCGCCCTCTCCGAAACCAGATCCCCGGCCCGGTACACCTCCCGCCTCGCCCCCACCAGCGAGTTGCCCGTATAGAGCTGGAACCCGAACCACGGCACGTGCCCCTGCCGCACGATGCAGTTCAGCCACAGCGACACCTCCGCCAACTCCATCGCCAGCGGGTTCACGTCGATCCCGAACACGTTCCGGTCCGCTATGTAGTGCTTGACTTCCTGCAGCCGCTCCGCGTACTCCTGCGGCTCCAGCCGCTCGTCCCTCTCCCCCTGTCTCCGGTCCAGGTACTTCGCCGCCAGCTGGTTGACCGCCTCGTTCAGGAACGCCGCCGAACCCATCGCCGGCTCACACACCGTCAGCTCCAGGATCCGCTCGGCCGGCATCGACTCGCTCACCAGCTCCCGCAGCGCGTACTTCACCACCAGCCGCGTCAGCGTCTCCGGCGTATAGTAGCTCCCCGACTGCTCCCGCCCCCGGCCCCGCCGCCGATACAGAAAACTGCCCCCCGGATGCACCAGCAGCCTCCGCCGGCCCCGCTCGTCCGTCCGGTACACCCGCTCCCCCTCCGTGTACCGCTCCAGGTCCTCCGCCGTCACGAACCAGCCCTGCTCCAGCTCGTCCCGCTCCTCCTTCGCCTCCTTCACTTCATACAGATCCCGTTCCGCAAAAAACCCCCGGAACGACAGCAGCGACTCGTACACCGCCCCCAACTGGTTGATCCCCAGCTGCCCGTACGAAATCCGCCCCCGCCGCTGCCGCCGTCCCCGTCCCGGTCGCGTCAGCGACAGCAGCCGGATCACCTTCTGCAGCACCTCGTCCCTCAGCCGGGCCCCTTCCAGCTGCGGGGTTCGTCCCTCGTCGAACAGCCGGCTGTCCAGCGCCTCCATCCGGAATGTCCCGTGCAACGGGCCGATTCGCTGCCCCTCCTGCGGCTCGAATCCCTCCCGCACCAGCCCGAACAACTGCCCCAGGCTGCGCTGCAGGTGGCAGCGCTCCAGCGACGGCCCCGTCGTCAGCCGCGCCAACTCCATGTCCCGCAACCGCTCCAGGCTGTACCCCTTGCGGTAGGCCACCGAACGCACCGGCGCGTAGCCCAGCTCCGGCCGCGACTCCATGTAGAACAGGAACAGCAGCCGGTACAGGTAGCGCAGGCATTCCAGACTCAGCCGCGCCGCCGCCTCCGCTCCCCCCGCCCCAGCCTCCGGCCGCGTCCGCAGCACCTCGTTGCCCAGCAACTCCACCGCCTCCCTCAGCGCGTATTTCAGGTCCGCCGACACCCCGTAGGCATGCCGATGGCTGTTCTCGTCCAGCGTCTCCAGCAGCGCAACCCCCGTCCCCGGCACCAGCGATTCCCGGTGCAGCAGCGCCGCCGTCGCCTTCAGCGTCGCGTCCTCCCGACGCCCCAGAATCTCCCCCCATTCGAATCGCAGCAGCCGCCGCTGCGCCCACTTGCCCCGCTCCAGCAGCACCGCCTGCCCCCACGACAGCAGCAACACCCAGCGCGGCGGCCTCCCCGATGCGAACAATCGCCTCGTCACCAGCTCCTCCCAACTCGACTCCAGCACCTCCCGCCCGGGCGGAGCCTCCCCCTCAAACTGCGCCCGCACCGGCCTCAGCGACAGCGGATCCTCGTCCTCCGCCGAACCGTCGTAGACCCCCACCACCACCAGCCGCTGCCCGCCCGCTCCCTCCTCCACACTCAGCACCGGCAACTCCCCGCCTCCCTCCAGCTCCAGGTCCCGCGGCCCCCATCCGTAGCCCAGCACCCGCAGCAGACGCTGGAACCACACCCGCTGCAACCCCTCCCTCGCCGCCTCCGGCTCCCCCAACTTCCCGAATCCCTCCCGAAACTCCCGGTACCCTCTCCACAGCGCCCCCAGCCCCGCGTCCGGGCTCCGCTCCCCGCTCCCGGCCCCTCTCGCCCGCCACCGCCTCAGCGTCCCCTGCAGGTCCCGCCCCAGCACTTCCGCCAGATAGTGGTCGCTGAAAAACTCCTGCTCGTTGTGAATCCCGACCAGCGCCGGCGAACCCTCCCTTCCCGCCACCGCTAGCCCTCCCCCGTCAGCACGCACAACACCTGGATCCACGGCTTCCCCTCCAGCGTCATCGAGTCCTCCACCCACTGCAGATAGTCCCCGAACACCTCCTCGATCTCCTCCCCCCGCTTCCTGATCCGGTGCCGCTTCAGCGCCTCCCCCTGCCCCTGCTCCGCCACCCTCTCCCGCACCTGCTTAAGTTGCCTCTCCCGCAGACCCTCCAACTCCTCCAGCGCCGCCTGCAGCTTCCGGTCATTCTCCCGGTTGAACTCGTCCCTCTTCTCCTGCACCCAAATCTCCGCCCATCCCACCGCTTCCTCCAGCAGGCCCCGCAAGGCCCCCACATCCGCACCCCCTCCCCGGTTCGGCACGCTACCCGTTCGCAGCCCGCTCCGCTCCAGCAGCGGCTCCAGCTCAGCGCACTCCACAAACCGCCCCTCCCGAAACACCGCCGCCCCCCACACCGACACCAGCGGATGGCTCTTCCGGTTCAGCGCCGTCCCGGCAAACCCGAACGCGACCTCCCCCGCCTCCAGACCCGGCACTCCCCCCAGCACCGGAGCCTCATGCCGCCCGAAGCTCGCCAGCATCCGCTCGTTCAGCCACTCCACCACCGGGTGCTGCCTCCACAGGTACTGCCGAACCGGCCAACTCCCCTCCCTCTCCCGGCTCTCCACGATCGCCTCCTCCATCGCCTCCCGGTCCGCCGTCAGATGAAACCGCCCCTGCTCCGGCCACGTCTCCGGCGGCAGGTACCCGAACCGATGCTCCAGGTCCTCCGGCGCCACCAGACTCACCGTCCGCCCCCGCCGGTCCACCTCAAACTCCAGCCCCGGATTCTCCTCCCTCAGCGCGTGCAGCGCCGCTTCGCAGTACGCCACCTCATCCCCGAACATCGTCAGCCGCCCCGCCGGCTCGCGCCCCGCCACTCCCCCCAGCTGCCGACCACCCCCCGTCCCCTCGCCCAGAAACAGCGCCATCAGCCCCTCCCCCTCGCTCATCCCCGGACTCAAACGCTCCTCAAACGCCTCCGCCCCCCTCCCCTCCGCCATCGCCTCCGCCGTCATCCGCTCCTCCGCCTCGATCGAGTTCACCCGCGTGAACGCGCTCGGATCCCCGATGTCCCGGTACGCCTGCTCGTCTTTCTCCCTCAGCACCTCCAAGATCCGCTGGTCCCCTCGGATCGTCTCGTCCCCGCTCGCGCTGCTCATATACACGATCTCCGGCCTCCGCTCCTGTCCGTACCGGTCGATCCGTCCGTTCCGCTGCTGAAACACCATCAGCGACCACGGCATGTCGTAGTGAATCAGCCGGTGACACCGATAGTGCAGGTTCACCCCCTCCGCCGCCACGTCCGAACACACCATCAGCCGCACCCCGCTCTCCCCGTTCCCGAACTCCTCCACCACCCTCTGCTGCTCCACATCGCTCATCCCCCCGTGCAGCGTCCCCACCTGCCCCTCCGCCAGCTTCAAATCCCGCCCCAGCCCCTCCGCCAGCCACTTCAACGTCGCGATCCGCTCCGTGAATATCACCAGCCGATCCCTCGAATCGCTCCCGTCCCAGCGGAACGGCCGCCCCCCTCGGATCGCCTCCAGCAAACCCCTGTACCGCGAGTCCTCCCCCCTCCCGATCCTCGCCAGCGCCCTCTGCAACTCCTCCAGCGACGCCACCTCCGCCTCCACCTCAACCTCTCCACCCTCTCCACCCAACTCCCCCCTCCGCTTCCTGATCCGCTGCTCCACACTCTCCGCACACGCCGCCGGACTCGAAAACAGCGCCTTCTCCAGCCCCACCATGATCAGGTCCCGCACTCCCCGCTCGCTCCCTCCCCCCGCCACCTTCACCCCCAGCAGCGCCCTGTACGCCGCTTCCTCCTCCTTCCCCGCCCTCACCTTCACCCGGTGCGTCCTCCGGTCCCGAAACGCCTCCCTCACCTGCTCCCGAATGTCCTTCTTGAACCGCCGGATCACCAACCCCTTGCTCCGGTAATCCTCCTCCCCGTACGCCTCCACATCCCCGATCGCCGTCGCGTCCAGCATGTTCACCAAACTCGCGAAACTCCTCGCCCGCCCGTCGTGCGGCGTCGCCGACAGCATGATCAGCGCCTCCGACCGCCTCGCCAGCAGCCGCGCCAACCGGCTCCTCAGCGACCCGCTCCCCCGATCCGCCACATTGTGCGCCTCGTCGATCACGATGATGTCCCAACTCGCCGTCTCCAAATACACCCGCCACTCCCGGTCCCGCTTCAGCGTGTCGATCGACACGATCGCCTTGTCGTAATAGTGAAACGGATTGTGATTGCTCGGTATCCGTCCCCTCACCCGCCTCAACCCCTCCGAATCCAGCCTCGTCAACGGAATCGTGAACCGACTCCAAAACTCCTTCTGAAACTGCCCCAGCATGCTCTTGATCGCCACCACCAGAATCCGCCGCCCCCTCCCCCGCGCCATCAGCTCGCTCACCAGCACCCCCGCCTCCAGCGTCTTCCCCAACCCCACCGCATCCGCAATCAGGATCCTCTGCCTCACCTGCCCCAGCGCCTGCCTCGCCGGATCCAACTGGTACGGCACCCCCCTCATCGCCGCCTCGTGCCCCACCCGAATCCTCCCGTCGCTCGGCACCGCCCGCATCAACTGGCTCTCCAGATACAACCGCCCCCTCACGAACCCCGCCGAATCGTCCCGCACCAGCCCCGTGCTCCTCGCCTCCAGCACCTCGATCCCCCCTTCCAGCGACGTCAGAAACACCCCCTCCTGGTTCCTCACCAACTCCGACATCCCGTCGCACACCAACTGCTGCCCTCCGTCTGACGACAGGTCCACCCGCCGGATCACCCACTCCGCGTCCCGCACCACGATCCTCGCCCCCGGTGCCAGAGGCTTCTGCTTCCCCCGCTCCCTCAACTCCACCCGCCTTCTTCCACCATCCCCACCAGCAACCTCTTCCTGCCCCTCTTCCTATCCCACCCGGCCCCCGCCGAATCAGAAATTATAGCCCCCCTCGCTCGCAACCCGATCCGGACCCCGCCAGACTCATGAATGAACGGCCGTAACTGCCCAGATACCTTGGCTCCCGGACAACGATCAGCCGGTGGTCCGGCCCTTGACTTTCGGTGGAAAAGCCATAGCATTGGGTATTGTCCGGACATCCAGGCCGTGGTGTCGGTGCTTGGTTCCAACCTCCGCAATAGTCAGTCCGGCCGGTCGAATGAGAGTGTCGGCAACTCCAATGGAATCAGGCAGGCCGTTCAGGGGTCACCGATCTACCGAGCCATGCTCCAGGGCCTGACATCTGCATGGCACTCCCGGGGCCGCTGACCTGCCAGGACCCATCCCACCATCTGAAGCGAGCACGGATGGGCAGGGCGGGGTCCGGCGCACTACAATCATGCCTTGGAAGCCATGACGTCTCCCTTCCGCCTGGACGGCAAGACTGCCCTGATCACCGGCGGCGCCAGTGGTATCGGCAAGCAGACCGTGCTCGCGCTGGCCGCCAATGGAGCCCGAGTGCTGGTCGGCGACATCGACGAGAACGCAGCTCGCTGCCTGGCCAGTGAGATCGACAGCGCTTCCGCGCTGCCCATCGACGTGACTGACCCGGAGAGTGTCGCAGCTGCCCTGGAGTCGGTGGACTCCCTGGACATCCTTGTCAACAATGCCGGAATCGGCCATGTGGGCACGGTGGAGGAGTGCAGCCTGGACGATTGGCGGAGGGTCATGCAGGTCAATGTCGAAGGCATGTTCCTGGTTACCAGGGCCGCGCTGCCGTTGCTGCTGAAGTCGGAGCGGCCCTGCATTGTCAATATCGGCTCCGTGGCGGGGCTGGTCGGGGTCAAGCGCCGGTTCGCATACTGTGCCTCCAAGGGGGCGGTGGTCAGCATGACCCGCTCGCTGGCTGCGGACTTTGCCGGGCGTCTGCGCGTGAACTGCGTCTGCCCGGGAACGGTGGACACCCCGTTCGTTGAAGCATACCTGGAGAAGTACCACAGCCACGAGAAGGCGGAAGTCCGACGGCAACTGGACGCTCGCCAGCCGGTGGGCAGGGTGGGCAAACCCGAGGAGATCGCTCACCTCGTACTCTATCTGTGTTCAGATGAGGCGGAGTTCGTGCATGGATCGATGATGGCGATCGACGGAGGCTGGACGGCACTGTAGGACGCTCCACACCCGGCTGCCGCAGCCCAACGTGACCGACCCGGGCGCACTCGCCAATGCCAGGGTATTGATCCTGTGCGTTGCCTCTCGCCACCGAAATACTCGTGTCCATCGCAACTGTGTATCAGGCTCCCTGAACACCGATACCCGGGGAATCGAAGCCGCCGGATCGGGCCAGGCTGGCCTGGCAAGGGGTTGTCTCTCGCATCCACGGGCCGTATCGGCCGCTGACAGGACTGAAGAGCGCCCCCCTGATTGCCGCGAGTCCGGCACGGCGGTCTCGGCCGGCGCAAACGCCAGACACTTGCCCGCCGCCCCTCGAAGCGATCCCCGTGTCGATGGCTGGAGGTTCCCTATGGAATAATGGCCTTGCCATGAGGCACTTTGTACCAGCATTCGCCTGTCTGCTCCTTGCCGGCGGCCTTCGAGCCGACGTGCAGCTACCGGCCCTCTTCGGGGACCATATGGTCCTGCAGGCGGGCCAGCCGATCCATGTGTGGGGCTCGGCCGAGCCGTCGGAGGAGGTCAGCGTCAGCTTCCGCAACCAGACCATCAGCGCCGTCCCGGGTGAGAGTGGCCGATGGTCGATCTACCTCGCCCCATCCGAGGCGGGAGGTCCATTCACTCTCGCGGTGCAGGGCAACAATCGGGTCACGATCCGGGATGTGTTTGTCGGCGAGGTCTGGTTGGCCTCGGGCCAATCGAACATGGTCTGGCCGTTGTCGCGGTCTGATGACGCCGAAGCCGAGGTCGCGGCCGCCCGCCACCCGGGCATCCGCTACTTCAAGGTCACGCTGGCTACTGCGGACCGGCCGCAGGACGACCTCGACGGCAAGTGGCAGGTGCTGTCGCCCGACACCGCAGGTGAGTTCTCGGGGGTCGGCTACTTCTTCGCCCGCCACCTCCATGCCAAGCTCCAGGTCCCCTTCGGCATCATCCAGTCGGCCTGGGGCGGCACGCCCGCCGAGGCCTGGACGAGTCGCCGGGCCCTGTCGGAAGACCCCCTGCTCACGGACCTGGTCACCGCCTACGACAAGGCGGCCGCAGCCCCTGAAGACCCGCAGCGTGGACCCCGTCCGCACCACAAGCCGACGGCGCTCTTCAACGCGATGATCGCCCCCCTGACCCGCTACTCGATCCGCGGTGCCATCTGGTACCAGGGCGAGAACAACGCCAACCGCGGTCAGGGAGTTCTGTACCGGAAGTTGTTCCGAACCATGATCGAGGACTGGCGGCGCACCTGGGCGTTGGGCAACTTCCCGTTTCTCTTCGTGCAGCTCGCCAACTACGGCAAGGTCCCCGCAACCGCAACGTGGCCGGAACTCCGCGAGGCCCAGGTTGGGGCTCTGGACCTGACCCGCACCGGAATGGCCGTGACGATCGATATCGGGAATCCGACTGACATCCATCCGCGCAACAAGCATGATGTCGGCTTGCGCTTGGCCCTCGCCGCAAGGGCTCTCGCCTATGGCCAGCACGATCTCGACCACTCCGGGCCGATCTTCCGGCGGGCAACCCGGGAAGGGCCCGAGATGCGACTCTGGTTCGACCACACGGCCAACGGCCTCAGGGTCCAGGGCAGCTCGCTGCACGGATTCGAGCTGGCCGGCCCGACGGGAGAGTTCCACGCCGCCAACGCGAGAATCGAAGGCGATACCGTGGTGCTCTCGCATCCGGAGGTGCCCGCCCCGGCAAGGGCCCGCTACGCCTGGGCAGCCGCCCCCGATGCGAGCCTCTTCAACTCCGCAGGGCTGCCTGCATCGCCGTTCCGTACCATGAAGTAGCGCGCCGGCGGCGCATTCGAATGGAGCACCGTCCAACCCCGGTCGTAAGCGACTTGGTTCTGGTCGGGGGCGGGCATAGCCATATCACCGTTCTGAAGCGCTTCGGGATGAGCCCGATGCCAGGGGTCAAGCTCACCCTGGTCTGCCGCGATGTCCACACCCCGTACTCGGGCATGCTGCCGGGCCTGATTGCCGGGCACTATACCCACGGTGAGGCACACATCGACCTGCGCAGACTGGCCACCTTCGCGAGCGCCAGGTTCATTCACGACGAGGTCATCCGCCTCGATCCCCGGCAGCAGGAAATCCGTTTTCGCAACCGCCCCCCGATCCCCTACGATCTGCTGTCCCTGAACATCGGCTCCACACCGGGCCTGCGCGACGTGCCGGGAGCCAGCGAGCACGCGGTTCCCGTCAAGCCCATCAGCGAGTTCCTGCCGCGTTGGCAAGCCCTTCTCCAGCGACTCGAGGCCAGTGATCGATCGCCCCGGATCGCGGTGGTGGGCGCAGGCGCGGGGGGCGTCGAACTGACTCTTGCCATCCAGTACAGGATCCAGGCCCGGTTTGCATCGACGGGCAGGCCCGGCTGCCCCGAGATGCACCTGTTCAGCGCGACACCGGTCATCCTGCCCACCCACAATGCCTGGACGCGCAGGCGGTTCGAACGCATCCTCTCGGACAGGGGCGTGGCCGTGCATCGGAATTCGATCGTGGCGCAGGTCACTCCCCTCGGGGTGTCCACCAGGGACGGATGGCATGGAGAATTCGACGAGGTCGTCTGGGTGACGAACGCCACCGCAGCTGACTGGCTGGCAGCCTCGGGACTGCCGGCAACCCCCCGCGGATTCGTCAGGGTCGACGAGGCATTGCGCTCCATCGCGTACCCGACCATCTATGCTGCCGGAGACGTTGCGGAAGTCGATGCTCACGCCAGGGAAAAGGCGGGGGTCTTCGCCGTCCGGCAGGGGCCCGCCCTCGAGCGAAACCTCCGCCTGGCCCTCGCCGGCAGGGCCGTCCGCCCGTTCCGGCCACAACGGCGGTTCCTGAGCCTGATCTCCACCGGCGACCGGCATGCAGTCGCCTCGCGAGGGAGATGGTCGCTGGAAGGCCGCTGGGCGTGGACCTGGAAGGACTGGATCGATCGCAGGTTCATGAGGAAATTCCAGCATCTCCCTGCGATGGCCCCACCTCCCGCTGCCGAACCGCTCCGCGCGGGGGATGGCTTCCCGGAACCGGAAGAGCAGCACATCCGTTGCCGTGGATGTGCCTCCAAGATCGGAGCCTCAACGCTTGCAGGAGCCCTTGCCTCGATTGAACCGTTCTGGCGCAAGGACGTTCCGGCGGGGTTGGCCACACGCGATGACGCCGCCATTCTCGAGATTCCGGACGGCAAGCTGCTCGTCCAGTCGGTCGATTTCTTTCCGGCGATCGTCGACGACCCGTACCTGTTTGGCCGGATTGCGGCGAACCATGCGCTCAACGACATCTTTGCGATGGGGGCAACGCCACAGTCGGCGCTCGCTGTCGCGGGCATTCCGTTCGCGGCGGCGGACAAGTCGGAAGACCTGCTGCGCCAGATGCTCCTCGGGGCCAATGAGACACTTCTCGGGGCCCGTACCACTCTGGCCGGCGGCCACACCAGCGAGTGCCCCGAACTCGCGCTGGGGTTCGTGATCAACGGCCTGACGGACAAAGGGCTCGTCCTGCGCAAGGCAGGCCTCCACCCCGGGGACGCCCTGATACTGACCAAGCCCCTGGGAACTGGCGTCCTCTTCGCCGCAGAGATGCGTCTTTCGGCGCAAGGCCATTGGATCGATTCCGCGATCGAGTCGATGCTGCAGTCCAGCCAGCGGGCCGCCGAGATCCTCCGTGCACACGGTGCGACGGCTTGTACCGACGTAACCGGATTCGGCTTGGCTGGCCACCTGGTCGAGATGCTGGAATCGTCCCGGACACGCGCTGTCATCGACCTGGAGTCTCTCCACTCCCTGCCGGGGGCGATGGAGTGCCTGGCATCCGGTATCCGCAGCTCGTTGTTTCCGGAGAACCTGAGGGTCTGGGACCGCGCGGGTGACGGTACCGGGGGGCCCGAGGAGCCAGCGTTCGCCCTCCTGTTCGATCCGCAGACAGCGGGCGGCCTGCTGGCCGGGCTGCCGGAAGCCCGCGTCGAGGAGTGCCTGGCAGCCCTCTGCAACGCCGGATACGATTCCGCCTGCAGGGTCGGTACCGTGCTGCCACCGACCGCGGACGGCTTGCTGACTGTCACCGGAAGCGTGAACCCGGGGCGGACTCAGCGGAAGAAGAGTTCCTGGCCGGCCACGACAAGGGCGTGAGTGATCATGGCTGCCGTAACGCTCTGCGCTCGAGAATACGCACTGCCACAGAACCACCCCAGCACCGTCGCGGTCGCTGCGTGAGGCAGATTCGGAAACTCACCCCGACCCAGGTGGACTGCCCCGAACAGAAGTGCCGACACCCCCTGCGCCAGCAGGGGTCTCTGCGTGGACACCGCAACCAGATTCTGAATCAGGCCCCGCAGCAGAAACTCCTCGGCTAGGGCCGTGGTCAGGTAGATGCCCGCAAGCTTGCCGACGGCGGCGACCAACTCGGCCAGCGGGGCCTCCACGGGAGGGTCCCATCGCAGAAACCCGGTGCCAAGCCCGACCGCGAGCAGCCAGGGCAAGGCGCGGGTCGAGGCCCGCAATCCGATCGCCCAGTCCTTCCGTGCCGGTACCAGACGGAAGCCAACCCCCTCAAGGCGCCGCAAGACCAGGAACACGTACAGCCCCAGCGGAATCAGCATCAGCTTGCCGAGCGAGTCGAGCCGGTGGGCAGGCGGATCGAATCCCTGATAGACATCGCGAAACAGTGTGCTGAGCCCGCTGATCATCGGAAACGCGAGAGCACTCGCCACCAGGATGTCCTGCCACGCAAAGCCGCGCTTGCGAACGGGAAACACCGGATAGGTGAAGGCCACCACGGCGCAGAGCGCAAGCAGCTTCAACAACGAGACGAGCGACCCGACACCCGTGGGAACGGAATAGATCAGATAGGGTGCGACGGACACCCCTACCAGCACGACTGCCAGTTTCGCTGGCGACAGCGCCCGCTGAACCGCCGTTCTGGCAGCGCCGGAGACCGCCGCGCAATACAACACACCCTGCCAGCAGAAGGCCGTCACCACCGGAACGGCGACCGACGCCCCGAAACCGAACTGCCGTGCCAGAATGAAACCGGCCATGGCGAGCACGGTGCCAAGCCCGACCGAACCCAGGACGAACGGCCGCAGAGGGGCCCCCCTGACGATCTCGGCGTCCGTCAAGCTACTCATCGTAGCCGCAGCCTTGCCCGGCCTGCGGATGGCGGCGCAAATGCCGGACGGGCTGGTGCAGAGCGTCGCGCATGCGGGCAGTCGACTGGTGGCGGAGCGCGATCAATATACCTACACCCAGACCTTCAAGTACCACGAAATACGTCGGGGAGTCGCTGTGGGGCGGTACGAGGAAATTCGGGACATCACCTTCACTGGCACGGGTGAGCGGATTGAACACCATCGCAAGCCGCCCTTGATGCAGCTTCATCGGGTGCGCCTGACCGAACAGGATTTCCGCGATCTGCGGGACGTGAACCCGTTCGTGCTGACGACCGATACTCTCCGTTTGTACCGCGTCCGTTACAAGGGTGTCGAACCGGTGGGCGGAACACCGTGCCACGTGCTGCAGGTCCGCCCACGGCAGATTCTCTACGGCCAGAGGTTCTTCGACGGCCTCGTCTGGGTCGCCGTCGAGCACGGCCAGGTAATCCGGGTCGCCGGCCGTCCGGTTCCCCAGATTCACCGCATGCAAGACTCGAACCTGTTCCCCGCCTTCGAAACCCGGTACGAGCCCGTCGACGGAGTGCATTGGTTCCCGGTGCGGACCGAGGGAGACGACATCCTGCCGTTTCCTTCTGGTAACCAGCGAGTCAGGATCCTGATCGAGTACTCGAAATATCGGCGATTCACCTCAACCTCGACCGTCACGTTCGGCCAGACGGACACGCCATCGGAACCGCCCAGGTAGGAGGACAGGCCGCGGACACACCGCGGGGACTCGCTGTACAAGTACAATCAAACAGCAGATGCGCCGCCTCCTTGTCGTCGCCCTGGCTGTCGCCATACCCGCAGCCGCACAATCACCGGAACACCTGGGCAAGACCCTCGGGGCCTGGCAGGAGGACCTGAACGCTCCGGCGGGCATTGACCGACTCCTCGCGATCCGTTCGATCGGCGAGATGGCCATTGCCAGCCGTCCCGGTGCCTCTGCGGCACTCGAGGCGGCGCTGGCCCACGAGGATGACTCGGTGCGGTACTGGGCGGCGGCGGCCGCTGTCCATCTCCCGTCCCTGACGGCTGAATTCCGGCGGGCCCTTCGCACCACACTGGAGGACAGCACGCCGGAAGTGCAAGTGCAATCGGCTCACGCCCTGATTGTGGCAGGGGAGGGGGCGTCCGCGATCGAGACACTGGCTGGCCTGCTCTCCCATCGCAATCGCGGGGTGCGGCTGCAGGCGGCCCACGCACTGGACGCCGTCGGCACCAGTGCGGCACCGGCCGCGGACAGTTTGCGGGCGGCAATGGATGACGAGTTCGACTACGTGCGCCGCGTCGCAAGGCACGCTCTCTGGACGCTCGGCGAGAGGCCGTGCCCGTACGAGGATTGCGAATGAACCGCCCGAAATCAGGGGTCCGCCCACACTCCCGGAACCTCGTGTTCGCGGCCGCCGTTGCGGCCGCCGCATCGCAGGCGGCTGCCACCGCCAAGCCTCCCAATATCCTGTGGCTCTCAATCGAGGACACGGGCCAGCAAGTGGAGCCCTACGACCGGTACGCCCGCACCCCGAACATTGCACGCCTGGCGCGTGAAGGCGTAACGTTTCTCGAGGCCTATTCCCATTCGCCGGTCTGCGCACCGACGCGCTCCGGCATCATCACTGGCATCTACCCCACCGCAATCGGGACCCACCACATGCGCTCGAGAATGGTGCCTCCGCCGTATGTGCGGGCGTTCCCTGAGTACCTGCGCGAAATGGGCTACTACACGACCAACAACGCGAAGACCGACTACAACTTCCCCGTCCCGGTCACCGCCTGGGACGATTCCAGCCGAACAGCCCACTGGAGGAACCGGCCAGATCCGGACCAGCCGTTCTTCGCCGTCTTCAACTTTGGCAGTTCGCACGAGGGGTCCGTCCGCCGGCAGTACGAGGCCCGCTCCAAAGACCCCGGCGCGGCGATTCACGACGCGCGGCGGCTGCCCCTGCCCCCGTACTACCCGGATACGCCAAAGACCCGCGAAGCATGGGCTGCATACTACGACGTGGTCACGATCACCGACCGCACGATTGGCAAGATGCTGCAGGAACTCGAAGAGGCCGGTATTGCCGAGGAGACCCTGGTGGTTTTCTGGGGCGACCACGGAGCCGGCCTGGCCCGCGCGAAGCGCTGGATCTACGACTCCGGGCTCAAGGTGCCGCTGATCATGCGCTGGCCGGGGCATATCGAGCCGGGATCGATTCGGTCGGACTTCGTGCAGTTTCTGGACCTCGCCCCGACAATGATTCGGGCCGCTGGCGGGGAACCTCCGTCGTATCTTCACGGCAGGGCGCTCCTCGGGGACCGCCAGGGCACCGAGCCCGAGTACCTCTTTCACGGCAGGGACCGCATGGACGAGCGCTATGACATGATCCGCGGCGTGCGCAGCCGCAGATACCTGTACGTTCGCAACTTCGAGTCGCACCGGCCATGGGTCCAGTTCATGCGCACTCCCAGCCAGGGGCCGATCTACCAGGAATTGGGCCGGCTCAAGGCGAGCGGAGGGCTCGGTCCATTCGTCGCCCCGTTCATGCTCGAGACCAAACCGTTCGAAGAATTGTACGACGTCATAGCCGACCCTCACCAAGTCGTCAACCTCGCCCCTGACCAGCGCTACAGGGAACCCTTGGGAAAGCTGCGGAACATCCTGACAAGATGGATGCGCCGCATGGACGACAAGGGCCTGGTGCCCGAACCCGAGTTGTACCGTCGCATGTTTGACAATGAGTCGGACCAGCGCACCGATCCCCCGGCACTAACCCGGAACCGGCTGGGCGACGGCTCGCTGGAGATCGAGATCCGGCCCCGGACGGAAGGATCCTCTCTGGGCTACCAGCTGGGCCCGAACCAGATGGGCCCGAGTGAAAGGTGGCTGATCTACACCGGCAAGGTCACCGTTCCGCCAGGCCACACGCTTCACGCCGTTGCAACACGGTTGGGGTATCAGACCAGTCACACCGTTCTGGTCGAGAACTAACCCACAGCAAACCGGGCAACGAAGCCAGTCGGCCTACATTGCGCTGGACTCGCCGAAGACGGTGGGTTCGCAACGTTGCCTGACGGTAACTGCCCAGGTTCTCGGCCTGAGTCGACTACACGATTCTAGAGGCTGCATTGTGGAATGGTATCGACTTCGAATCATGCTCTAGCGACAATCTTGGCCATGCACATCGAATGCCTGACCAACCGGGTGTCTCCTCCCGCCGTCCTGCTCCGCGAGTCCTTCCGCCACCAAGACAAGGTCAAGAAATTCAACCTCGCTGACCTCTCGAGGTGGCCTTGCCCGCTCGTCGAGGGCCTCACGCATCCTGGCCCCCGCTCGAAGCTCGTCCCCGCACGCTCCCTGCCCAGCGAGACCCGGGCCCACCCCTTTAGCGAAGAGCTCGGTATCAAGGAAGCGGAAGCACGGGAGCTCGATCCGGCCACGGACTGATTGCTCCAGCGCAGGACCGCATCGGGCGGCACCTTCCCGCCCAGCACCTGGAAGAAGGCCCCCTGGTGCTTGTTGACCTGCCATCCGTCTCCTGCGAGGGTGTGACGTGCTCGCTCTCCTTCGCTTGGCTCTGCGACCGCCGTGGCTGCCCCTATTCGGGTTCGGGGGAGACCCCTTGGTCTGCCGTCGTTGGCTGTAAGAGTGTTTCGAATCGCTGCTCCAACTCGCGGGGGGTTGCTTGAGACGCCTTCGCTTGCCGTGCCGTATCCAGATGCAGAATTAGGACCCCTTCTATTCTCGCTGTCCGCTCAGCCGTTTCTGCAACCTTGGCGGAGAGCCTACCGTAGTCCTCCCGATGCTGGGTTGCCAAACACTGGATATCCTCGCGAATCTGCCCGATATCGTCGTGAGTCCGCTTGGCCAGAGCCTCGATATCCTCGCGAGTCCGCTTGGCCAGAGCCTCGATATCGTCGTGAGTCCGCTTGGCCAGAGCCTCGATATCCTCGCGAGTCCGCTTGGCCAGAGCCTCGATATCGTCGTGAGTCCGCTTGGCCAGGGTCTGGATGTCCTCGCGAGTCTGCTGGGCCAGAGCCTGAATCTCCCCACGAAGCTGTGCGAGGCCAGACCGAATGAGCACCACGACGGAGACAAGGACTGTAGCGGCTGTCAGGGTAACGCCTACCCACTGTGCATCCATACGCTGTACTCTATCACAGGTCCGCTCAAGCCATCCGAGATGACGTGGCCCGCGGGCCCGAGGGTCGCTGGGAGTCGGCGGGAGACCGCATCCGATCACTCTCGAGATGGGTCACCTTGGTGAGCCAACTCCTTGAATGTCCCATCCAACGTCAGAATCTGACAGCGCACTCGTATCGCATGGCTGCGCCATGAGGTCTGCGCGCCGGGGCATCCGCGTCCCCCACGTTACCCACTGACCGCGCTGCTTGCATGCCACAGGTTGGAGCGGTCTGCGCCGCGCTCCATGCCCCCCTTTGGCTCTTGACCAGCGCCCTCCCGAGGGGCCAGAAGGTGCCCGGCCCCGTGGAGCCCCCAGCCTGGATCGTGAGGCAGGCACCGGGCCAAGTCTGGAGCCTGCACAATGCAGGCTGCTGCCTGGCTCCAGCCGCAGCAGCATCCGAACACATGATGCCGGTTGCACTAGGAAGCGCAACAGTCGGCGGAGGGGCCTGGCCCCGAGACTCCGCCCCAGCGGGCCGTAGACGGCCTGCGACAGCAGCCGGTCTCCGCAACGCGCCACGCGGTGCGCCCGTCAGAACTCGAGCCCTGCTAGTAACGCAGTCTCGAGCCGAGGACTTGGGCAGTTACGCCTGACGGTGGCTCCGACATGCTGAGCCGCACTGGTGTCCGGCCCTGTCACAGCTTCACTGTTCGGCAGACAGACCGGAACCGTGTCCGTACACGGTTGCCGGCATTCCCCCAAATCCCATGTGGCACGCACCGGGCAACTGCGCCGGCGGCAGCATCACCTCACCGTGACAACACTGACTGGACCAGGCCCGGACCAACCGCGACAGCCCGGCCATGCACTTGACGAGTCGCGACCCCTCGAACAGGAGTGCACTGGATCATTCCATCGCGAGGTCGCAGTTTCGTCAGGAGCCCTTCTGCCTCACGGCAGTACCGGCTCCTGGATGGTGTACTCCACGTCTAGCGCCTTGAGGAACGCCAAGAGATCAGCCTTTTCCTCGTCGGACAGGTTCGCGTCCTTGGCGGCTGCCAGGTTGTCCACATCCAGCCATTCGTTTTCTATCCCTCCGCTCAGCATCAGGTCAACCGCTTCTTCCAGGGTCTCGACGCTGCCGTCGTGGAAGTAGGGTGCAGACTTGGAGATATCGAACAGGGTCGGCGTCTTGAACGCGCCGGTGTCCTCCTCGGCCCCGGAGATTTTTCCGCGACCGACATCTGGATTCTCCGCATCCATGCCGATTCCGACGTTGTGGTACTGCTTGTCGGCCAGCAGTCGGCCGTCATGGCAGTTCGTGCACTTGGCCTTCTCGGAGAAGACTGTCCAGCCCCGCCGCTCCTGCTCGTTCAGGGCCTCCTCGTTGCCGGCCATGAAGTTAATGAACCGGGATGCCTCGCGAGTCGTCACGATGGTGCGCATGAACGAGGCGACGGCCTGGGCCACGTTGTCGGGGGTGGCGGGCCCACCGAAGACATCCTGGAACTGCTCAGCGTACCCCGGAATCTCGTTGAGCTGAGCCACGATGTCATCGACCGACGGGGCACCGTCGTTGCCGGAAGCCCCCATGTTGCCGCCACTCCAGGCCCCCTTGACCTGATTCTCCAGCGCTGCCGCCCGACCGTCCCAATACAGCGCGTCATAGTAGCCGACGTTCCACATCGTGGGTGATGAACGCGTCAGAGCCTTGTCAAACGCTCCAAGAGCGGTGGCACGTCCATCCGTCAGGCCATGCTCCTTGAGGTGGCATCCGTAACAGGAACGCTGGCCGTCGCCGCTCAGGCGCTGGTCGTAGTAGAGCTGTTTGCCCAATGCAACCTTCGCCTCAGTCAACGGGTTGTCAGCGGGCACTACCATCTGTTCGTAATTGGCAATCTCAGGCCAGACCGCCGGTGCAGGCTCGGGCTGGGTTGGCTCTTCAACACCGCCACAGTGCAGCAGCATCGCAGAGGCTAGCATCAGGGGTACATTCCGTTTCGACACTCTCGAATCTCCTTGACCACGCGTCATGTCGCTGGCCCACTGCAAGGGACCTCGCAGTGGGCAGCGACCCTCGCTGCCATTATACTGACGGCGGGCAGCAGGGCGATCCAGACTCGGTCTGATCCCGTGCGCACGCTCCACGATGATGGGTCGATTGTTCCCGGGAAGCGGCATCGGACGGCAAACCGCAACACAGCCGACAACGCAGGGGGAATGGTGGCAAGAATGGAGAATCGATCCGGAGGCGCTGGTTGCCGGTCCCGGTGGGTGCCGCAGGCGGGCTCCAGGACCCACCACCGCCCCTGTCCGGAACCGGATCGTCAGGCATCCTGGCCGTTGCGTTGATCGCGATCCGGGCACCAGCGTGATGGGTATCCCTTCGAACGGCCGCCGGTTCGATCAATGTCTCCGCAAGGTCTCGGTGGTCATGCCGCCTGTCATACAGGATCGGCTCGACATTCTTCCCGTGCCAACCATCCTGCGCCTTCGCCCTGGCCGCTTCCGAACTGTCCCCATCAGCGAAAGTGCAGGCCGTCGCGAACCGTGCCCCCTTCGCCCGTTCTGCTCCGAACACGTCGACCATCTAGCCCGAAGTTCGCAGACTGCAAAGTGGCTAATTGACTGTGATTGCGTACCATGATCGAATCTGCAGGTGTTCGCTACTGGCTACAATTCGGACTTGGACATGCAGCAGACGAAGCAATTCGGCCTGATAAGGTGTCGGACTACTGATCCCGTCGACAGCCTCCGCGCCCTCGGCACTTGGCTGAACCCGAGCGCGAGTCAGGGTGGCAAGATCAGCTAGGAGCGTGCGGAAACTGTGCACTGGCCAATCCTCCCTCGTGCGCTTGCGCGCTGCCTTGGCCCGCGCCTCCTTTGAGCGTCTTGATCCTGCCCAAGTGGCGGAAGGAGGCGGAAGGACTGGTGGAGCAGGACGGCGGGAGGAGAGTTCCGGTTGGGCACACGTTCGATATACATGGCCATTTGCATAGCTCCGAACTGAATATGATGCAACATCATACCGATTATTTACATGGGTTTAGAATGTAGCCTCTGTAATCGCGTGCGTGTATGTAGCATGACGTGTTACAGCGAAGACACGGCCAGATTTGGCGCTAATTTCGGTCTAGCTCATCACGGGATCGCCGATGCTGTAGTCGACGAAGACCCCGATGAACTCGAGGAACAACTCAGTGACGAATCTCGCCGCGCATCGTTCGGTCAGGCATGCTTGACCGAAACCCGCATCTCTGAGCAGTAGCTTGAAGCCATCCTGGTTCCCTGCAATGCGGCTGTGCAAGTCGAACGGCTCGATTCGGTGTGGGAATTCGGTACAGGCAACTTCGGCGCGCAATCGACCAACGCACCGTCGAGACCTCCTAGACAAACCGGTCGTCGAAGTTAGTGGTGATGAGCCGGACACCTTCCCCAATTCACGAGAGATCGATCAACGCCATGTGGACCCTCAATGCGTCGCTAGGCGGCTCCGAGCGTCCTTCAATGACAGTTCGCCCCAAGGCAAGGCTTCCGAGGCGCGATTCCCGGTCCAGCAGCACGAGCGCCTTCGCGAGGGGCGACCCTCGACGTTCCGAGTCGGGTTCGATGCGATTCGCTTCGTACACATGCCGAACCGAGTCGGCGAACCCCGGCAATCCTGAACCCGGTCCCGCCAAGATGAAGGTACGGCAGAAGAAGAGAACTCTTCCGCTGTCCAGTTCGTTCAAGAGCCGAACCGGAATCACAGGCCCCCTGCGACCAGTTCGGGCGTGGCAAATCAAGCCTCCCGTCCCAACGGCCGGGTCGAAGGTAGTGCAACGCCCCCCGCTCGACGCTTCGGCTCCTGCAATCTCATTTCTCCGTCTCACCCTTCCACGGCGCCCCTGGAAGAAACGATATCAGCCGGCCGGAGACTGACTCCGCCAAGTCCTGCGGCCGCCACTCGAAGCCCGGTCGAAGAAGTGCGCTCATGTCGGCATTGAACTGGGCATCGCCGATCTTTCCCGCGAGGTTCCGTTCAAACAACGCTCGGGTCACGGTTGCACTGTCGCGCTCCATGTACTCCCGGAACGCCGCAACGATCCGTCCGGCATCGCTCTGGTCGGCAGCAAGCCCGGTCGCAAGATCGAACAGATCCCGGCCCTTGCGGCGCTGGTAGAGCGCTCGCATCTTGATCGCCAAGAGCTCGTCGAGTTCGAACGTCGTGATATCGGCGCTTCCGGAATACCAACGCGAATCGACCGGGAATGGACGTTGGGTGAACCCCAGCACTGCAATATGCTCGCGGGTGTTGATCTCGACCTTGAGGCGCAGCCGGATCGCCGGCACGTCCTCAGACAGAAACCGATAGCCGAACGTCACCCGGCCCTGGGACTGCTTCCACCGTGCCTGACCGAGCCAGGGATCCAGAACCCGCCGCAAGCCATCCATGACGGGACCAGCTGGCCCGAGCTTCAACTGGACCAGATCGATGTCTTCCGAATAGCGTGCTGGCGGCATCAGGTAGAACTTGTAGAGCGCAGTGCCGCCACGAATGGCGAGCATCCGGGCGAGAACGCGATCGGAGAATTTCTCGACCAAGGCGCGACTGATGACGAGGTCCTGCTCGACCTGGAAATCCTCATTCCAGGGCGCCCGCTCCCGCCACTGGGTGATGTAATCCCGCGGAATCACGCATCCGTCTCGAACCTTGCGTTCACCAGCAGCCGCCAATCCTCCGACCGCGGCGCACCCGCAGCATCCACACCAGGCAGGAGCTTCGTGTAGTTGCGCACGCTCTGTCGCACATGCTGCCTGAGCAGCACGGTACTGTCCCCGGCCCCGACCTGCTCCAGGAGGTAGCCCAGACGCTGCGCCCAGAGGACTGACGCAGACTTCGAAGCCTCTACGAGACACTCAGGGTCCATGTCCTCGCCGAGCTCGGAAAGCGCGCCTGCCACCCGATCCAGTCCGCCGGCGCGGTGCATGTATCCCACCAGATCGACCGCCGTCGCCTCCACAGTCGACACGACGATCGTGCCGCGCGGATTGTTGAACTGCACCTTGGGCACGGCGACGAGGTTTCGGCGCGCGACAAACACCACCTTGACAGCACCGCAGACGATCGGCGGCCGGTTCCTCTCCACCACCACTTGGAATTCCTGCGGGCGATGATGGGCGGCACCGTGATATTGCGCGGCTGAGAGGAGACCGACATAGTAGCGGACATTCCGGTGCTCCATCAGGGCTGGGACGAACTGGTCCGCCGGCAGACAGCCCAGCCGCCTGTATTCGGGTGGCAAGATGACGTAGAAGCCGCGCGCTGGACTTGCGATCTCCCCCTTGGCCGCAAGGCGGCTCAGTGTCTGGCGCACCGCCACCTCGGACACACCGAGAGCCGAGCGGAGTTCAGACGAGGTGAAGTGATACCGGCCGGAGGCGGCCAAGGCACCGATGACGTTGCGCGCCCGCGGCGGCCCGAGTTCATACATGACACAGGTAAAGTAGCATTGAATGTCACATTATCAAGTCGATATCTCAATTTTGGGTGCCGACCGTGCCTGTTGGGTTGCCGGTTGCACCAGGAAATGCAACCGCCGGCGGAGGGGGCCAAGGTTCAGATTGGCCTATCGTATGGCGACGGGAGCCATCCGGCCCGACGAGAGGGAACGACTGTGCCCGACGCCCGCTGCCATAAGATTCGGCTGTCCGCGACGGTGCCGGGCCTTCTTGCGCGGGGCACCCGGCAACAACGCCACCCGAGCCTGGTCAAGCCCTGCCGACTAGAGCGCCGGCACGGCACGCTCCTCGGAACCGAACAGGAAGGCCGGCCCGCGGACCAGCTCGGATGCCGGAAGCGTCACGATCCTGGGCCGGAGAACGATGAGGAGATCCCGCTCGTTCCATCTGGATTCGTTGCGGCGCAAGAGTCTTCCGATGAAGGGAATGCCTCCCAGCCCAGCCATACCGCCGCCAGTCAACTGACGTTCGAAGACCGATGCTCCCGAAACGATTGCGAATTCGTTCTCGCGCAAGCGGATCTGGGACTGGAACTCGCGATTCGAGAGGATCGGAACCCCATTCACAGTTGCACCGGCCAGGAACTTGAACGTCACCTCCAGCGCCAACGAGACCTCTTTCGCACTGTGAACCATGGGCGTTACGGACAGGCTCATGCCCAAGTCCTCGAACCTGACCGACGGAGGCGGCTGCACATAGTTCGGCGTACCGGGGCGAGGGCCATCCAGGGGGCCCGGAGAAAACTGTGCTGTCGCGATAGGGTAGCTCTCCCCCACCTTGAACGTGGCCTCCAGGCCATGCTGGCCCCGGATGTGGCCGGCATAGACCGACTGTGACGACGACGAATTCAGCCTCGCTTCCACAGAGATATCCCCGACGGCCACACCGAGCACAGTCTTTCCGCCACCGAATCCGATGAGGCGCTCGACACCGTCCGTGGAGGGCATCGCACCAAACAGCGTGCTGAAGTTGGTGACCGGAAACGTCCCGGGCAGATCGATGCCACCACGCACCCGCCTGCCCCTGGCAACGGACAGAACCCGGATCTCAATCTGCACCGAGGCTGGGGGCCGGAGCAGGTCTTCGGCGAGCATTCGTGCCATCTCAATCTTCTGCATGGATGCTCGCAGGACCAGGGCGTCAGCCGAAACGAGCGCTTGGCCGCGGGTGATATCGAGGACCTGCTGGATGGCTTGGGACACTTGGGCCACGTCCTCGGGGCTGAGCGTCCGGTCCAGGGGAATGGATGTCAGGGCGACCGGCTCGAGCTCGTCTTTGATACCCGGGCCATGATCAGCAATGAGGATGAGTGCTTCCTCAAGCGGCACGACCAGTGTCCTGCCCAACTGGGCGAGAACCCGAATTGCGCAAGGGAAGTCGCAGCGGTCGAGTTCGCCGCGGAAGGGTCGGTCTCCGTCGAAGTCACTATGAAAGAGCACCCGGACGCCAAATTCCCTGGCTACGGACTGATAGGCCTCCCGGAGCGTACCCCGAAAGCGAAACGAGGCCTCGTGGTCCGAATAGACCAGCCGCACTGGTTGACTTGCCGGAGGCACCGTGTGGGCAACAAGAACATTGGGAGTCGCGGTCGGGGATGGGTCGTCGTCCGGATGACCCGGATAGTCCCAGGAGTTCGCGGCCATCTCCAGGGCCGCTGCATGCTGCCCCGCCAGCGCGAGTAGTGAGACCGCGCTTCCGCGCACCTGGCGGGCCGCTCGCGCGTACTTGGGGTTGGCTGGCTGGAGGGCCCTTGCCTGGCTGAACAGGAGGTACGCCTCGACCTCGCGACCGTGCCGCTGCGCGCGCATCCCCTTCCGGAACAGATCCTCTGCAGAATCAGCGTACAGAATCAGTGGCAGCGCCATGATGCAGAGGAACTTGCACCGGAATCGCTGGTGGGCAGAGCGCACTCAAGAATCAAGACGCGCACTGTCCTCTCTGCGTGGAGGCGACCGAGCGGTGGCCCCCTGTACCGCTGCCGTCTGGCAGGGTGCGCACCGACGGCGAGCACGGCGGCAGCAGGTCCTGCCGAGTGCCTCCGTCGGGCGCGGCGCTCTACTGGCTCACGGACGGGGCCGGACGCTACGCTACCCGATTTCCCCCAGACGACGCTGGCAGCGGATCCGGGACGGGCCTTGCCTGGGTATCTCGTCGACTTCCCGGCTGCCGGCACCTCAACTGGCTTCGCCGATCAGGGGCGAGTCGCAAGTTTCCCGGAGTACGGGCCTGTCCGGCTTCCGGCCGGTCACGGGTCGAGTTGTGACGGAAAGGCCGGCCGCGATGACCCAGACAGGAACACCAGGCCCCGCTCTTGGCGCGGTCGCGGCGATGCTGCCGCTGAAGCTACCGGAAGCTGGCGGAAGAGCACTGCAGGCGGCCTGTGCTCCGGGCTCGCGTGCAACTGGAGCATCCCGCCGGTCCGGTCGTTACGCGCGCAGGCACTTCCCGGTGCGATCAGCCCTGCCTTGCCTGGGTGGCGGAGGAAGAGGGATTCGAACCCCCGAGGCCCTTTCGAGCCTTGCGGTTTTCAAGACCGCCGCCTTCAACCACTCGGCCATTCCTCCGTTTCTATCAGCCTAGCAGCCGACTGGTTTCTGCCCCGGGCTGATTCCGCTGTCCGGTGGTTGCCGGCCAACTCGAACGGGATCGTGTAACCTGCAACCTGATGGCCGGAAGACTGGACGGACGGATCGCTCTGGTGACGGGAGCTGGCGGCGGAATCGGATCCGCGATCGTCCGCAGGTTGGTTGCCGAAGGGGCGACGGTCATTGCCAATGACCTGGAAGGAACGTCTGACGCGGTCCTGGCAGACCTGGTTGACAGCGGCCACGGCCGGGTCGTCGCCCATGTCGCTGATCATTCGAGTGAGGCCGCGGTTGTCGGGATGATGGACGCCGTCCGGAAATCGCGCGGCGGACTGGACATTCTGGTCAACAACGCATTCGCCTCGTTCCACGACACGAATATCGTCGAACTCAGGGAATCCGACTGGAACCGCACTCTGGACGCCTGCCTCAAGGGCCCGTACCTGTGCACCAAACATGCCGTGCCCCTGATGCAGGCACGCAACGGCGGCAGTGTCGTGTCCATCTCGAGTGTGAACGCATTGCGGGCCGTCAGCGAGACGGCCTATACAGCCGCGAAAGGCGGCCTGATCTCGATGATGCGGCTGGTGGCTGCGGACTACGCCCAGTGGAACATCCGCTCCAATGTGATCTGTCCAGGAACCGTTGCGACCTCGGCTTCGCTGAACTACTGGAGCCGGTTTCCGAGCGGCTTCGACGCGCTGAGGAAGATGTACCCGCTCGGACGGCTCGGACAACCGGAAGACATCGCCGACTACGTCCTGTTCTTGGCGTCGGACGAATCCCGCTGGGTGACCGGCACGGTTCACGCCGTTGACGGCGGGCTGACTGGGGGGAACAAGCTGGAACTTGAGTAAACGGTGAGTCTGATAGACTCCGAGTACTGTGCGGCCCTTTCTCCTGGCAGCATGCGCTCCAGTGGCCCTGCTTCTTCATCTCTCGTGCGATGCTGGAGCGCCCGGATTTCCGGGCCGGGCAGGCGGCGACGATGGACGGGGGAACGTCCTCAGCGAACGCGTGGTGGAAGCGGCGAGCAGGGGCAACCGGAAGGCGATTGAAGCCGCCCTGCCCCACGTGAATGTCGACGCCACCGACGCCAACGGCCGGACCATGCTCATGCTGGCTTCCTTTGACGGTCACGCCACCACGGTTCGCCTGCTTTGCGAGAACAAGGCAAACCCGAACCTGCGCGACTCCAACCGTCGAACGGCCCTGATGTACGCCGCGTCGGGCTCCAACGCGTCAACCGTCGAGATCCTGCTGGCTCACGGCGCGCAAGTCAATGTCACCGATGGAGGGGAAGGCTGGACAGCCCTTATGTTCGCAGCCGCAGAGGGGCACAAGGAGGTCGTGCAGATGCTCCTCGACAAGGGGGCCGACCCCCGGCTTACCGACATTGACGGGGAATCGGCCGAATCATTCGCGCGGAGCAACGGCCACAGCGAGGTGGTCGCGATTCTCGCTCGGCCGCCTGGGGAATGAAGGAGAGCGTTCGATCGTTCCCAGGCCCGCCTGTCCGACGACCGGGAGGCGGTGCCTTCGGCCGGGCCTTCGTTGCTCGGCTGGCGGCCGTTGCCCTTGCATCGGCTGCAGGTGCCTTCGCCCACGAGTTCAGCATCACTCCCGTGACCATCGTGATCACGGGCGAGGGTGCGTTTCAGGCAGATGTCGGTCTTGATCTGGACGCCTTGGCACTCGGTCTCTCCCTCGAGACGGAGTCGGTGCGAGTCTTCCAGGGGATGCGGCAGCTTTCGGCTGAAGCCCTCGATACCGCGATCAAGAGGGCCCGTTCCTCAATCCGGTCAGACATTCGCATTGCCTTCGACGGAGTCGACGCCCCGTTCGACATCACGTTCCCCCAGCACGGCACGGCGGCCGCTGCAGAGGCGGACCCGCCAACGGTCCTCGGCACGCTGGCCAGGCTTGGCGGACAGGTCCCAACAGGATCGCTGGACGTGGCCTTCAGCGCCCCGGCCCGGTACAAGACGATATCGGTGCAGGTCTTCCTGCCTGATCGCACGGAACCGTTCGCAGCGGTACTGCAGCCCGGGGAGTCCAGCCCGGGCATCCGGCTGTCTCCAGGCCCGCAGGCGGCCCGGAGTCGCGGGGTCTTCCTCACCTACCTTGAAGTCGGCTTCACCCACATCATTCCAAAGGGCCTCGACCACATCCTCTTCGTCTTGGGACTGTTCCTGCTGAGCGTCCGCTGGCGCCCCTTGCTCTACCAGATCACGGCCTTCACGGTAGCCCATTCGGTTACCCTGGCTCTCTCGATGCAGGGGATCGTCTCCCTGCCCGAACGGTTCGTCGAGACGCTCATCGCGCTGTCCATCAGCTGGGTCGGCATCGAGAACCTCGTGACGTCCCAACTGCGGCCGTGGCGCGTCGCATTGGTCTTCTGCTTCGGCCTGCTGCACGGAATGGGGTTCGCCGGCGTGCTGAGCGGACTGGGCATCCCGGAAGGCCGCTTCCCGGCCGCCCTCCTTGGTTTCAATCTGGGCGTGGAGTTCGGCCAGATCGGCGTGGTCGCGATCGCCTTCGGTATCGTTGGGCGCTTCCGTCACCTCGCCGGCTACCGGCGGTACGTCGTTGTCCCGTGCTCGCTGCTGATAGCTGCGACCGGCTGCTGGTGGTCAGTGACACGTGCTGTCGGCTAGACTTGCGGCACCGCGCTTCTCCTCGACTATGATCGAACTATCCGTGGCCACCGTGTTTATTCCCAGCATGCTCCGTGAGTTCACGGCCGGCTGCGGGACTGTCGACGTCAGCGGA
The DNA here is from genome assembly GCA_965205085.1 of Bryobacterales bacterium. Taxonomy (GTDB): domain Bacteria; phylum Acidobacteriota; class Terriglobia; order Bryobacterales; family UBA6623; genus VXMF01. The sequence goes on from OZ242039.1 coordinate 2,912,485, forward strand.
ACCACGGTGCGAGACATCGTGGAGGGCCTCACGGAGCGGTATCCCGACCTTGCCGGACGATTGCTCGATGGCGGGGACCTGCGGGCCAGCATCTCGGTCGCCATCGACGGCGAGGTGAGCACCATGGGCATGCTGGACGCCGTGCAGGATGAGTCCGAGGTCCATTTCATTCCGGCGATTTCCGGAGGAAGGCGGCACTGCTATGCAGACCCCCTGGGGTGATCTCACGATCCGCGACGCCCACGCCCACCTGTTCTCGTACTCCTTCTTTGCAGAACTGGCCCGTCAGAAAGACGAGCCGGATGTCGACTCGATGATCGCGTCCCTGGGGTGGAGCCCTCCTCTGCCCAACAACACTGCGCTGGCCCGGGATTGGGCGTCCGAACTCGATCGCCACGGCGTCTCAAGGTCCGTCCTGATGGCCAGCCTGCCCGGCGACGAGGAATCAGCCGCCGCCGCTGTCACGGCATTCCCGGACCGGTTCTACGGCTACTTCATGCTGGATCCGATGGCTGCAGGTGCCGAGGCCCGGGCCCGGAGGGCGTTCGACGAACTCGGCCTTCAGGGGCTCTGCCTGTTCCCGGCGATGCACGCATTCTCCGTCAAGGACGAACGACTGAAACCTCTGTACGACCTCGCTGCCGAGGCACCGGGCCGGGTGGTCTTCGTGCATTCGGGGGTTCTCTCGGTCGGTGTCCGGGCCAAGCTCGGCTTGCCGTCAAAGTTCGACATGAGCTACTCGAATCCAGTCGACCTGCACAGAGTCGCCAGCGAGCATCCCCTGACGAAGTTCGTCATACCGCACTTCGGGGCCGGATACCTGCGCGAGACCCTCATGCTCGCGAGCGTGGCCCCGAACGTCTATGTTGATACGTCGAGCAGCAACGACTGGACCCGGTTCATGACACCCCGGCCTACCCTGACGGACGTGTTCGACCGTGCGCTTGACACCTTGGGGCCGGACCGCTTGCTGTTCGGGTCGGACTCGTCGTTCTTTCCGCGAGGCTGGCGAAAACCGATCCTGCAGGCACAATGCGCTTCGCTGCAGGCGCTCGGAGTGACAGCCGACGAGGCGCGAGGAATCCTGGGTGGCAACCTTGCGCGGCTGATGTCTCGGTGACGCGCTCCCGGCGCGGTGCGTTCCGCAGCCGGCTCCGGGACACCTGACCCCGGTATCGACAGAAAAGGCCCGCCGGAATTCCGGCGGGCCTGAATGAATCGTGGGTCCGAACGCGGTCAGAACGAGTATCGCAACGCCAACTGGATCTGTCGAGGATTGGTACTCTGACTCGTAATCTGGTTGAAGTTGCCTCGGTTCATTCGCTCCTGCGGAAGGTTGAAGTTCACGTGATTCGGCAGGTTGAAGAACTCCACCCGGAACTCCAGGCGCTGGCTTTCCGCCAGGCGGAACGTCTTCGCCAGCGTCACATCGAACGAAACGATTCCGTCAGCGTCCGTGATGTACGCCCCTGCCGTCCCGAACGTGTAGTCGCTCGGCTCTTCGAAGGCGCGGGCATTGAACCATGCGTCCGGCGTCTTGGGCCCGGCATTGGGGTCACCGACGAGATTGGGCCGCTGTCGCGAGCGCCCGGTGTTGGCGATATCCTGCCCGAGCTGAATATTCAGCGGGGGCCCCGTCTCCAGGCGGGTAATGCCTTCAATCGCCCATCCCCCGACGAGCGCATCGGCCACACCGCTGATTCCACTCCCGAATTTCCGGCCCTTGCCAAACGGCACTTCGTAGACGTAGGAGAAGTTGAACACCTGCCGGGTATCCCAACTGGACCGGGAATAGTCCAGGCGACGGTTGAACGGATCCTGCACCTTGACCTCGGCCAGTGAAGACTGTCCGTCCAGTGCTTTCTGCCACGAGTAGTTCAGGTTGAATTGAAGGCCGTCCGAAAACCGCTTCTGCAGCTTCACCTGGAGCGCGTTGTACGTACCGTTGTACTGGTTGGATCCGCCATCGAGATCCCCGAACGAGGGCAGAAGGCGCCTCGGCTGCACCGCGCCTGGCCCGGGGCTCAGCGCGTTGTTGAACGGGGAGTAGCCGATCTGCTTCCGGGTGCCGGATCCGACATATCCGACATCCAGCGTCATGTCGCTCATCACCTGCCGCTGGATGAAGAAATTCCACTGCATCGAGTAGGGCGAGCGGTTCGTCGGCTGCTGCGGCCAGCCGCCGATGGCGGCGGTCGACGAGAACGGAGGTCCCTGGTCGGTGATGCTCAGGTCGATGCCTCCCCGATTCGGGCTGAACACCTGCTGCACGGTGAACGGCCAGAACTTCCGGAGGTCCTGGAGTTCCTGAACGAACGTGGAGTTGTAGAAGATGCCGAAACCCGAACGAATGACTGTCTTGGCGTCCGCCTGATAGGCAATACCCAAGCGAGGGGCGAAATCGTTGCGGTCGGAACCCACCAGGGCCCTGCCCCAGCCTCCGGGGTTGGCCGGCAGACCCGAGACGAACTCGGCATCGGTGGGAACGCGGCCGTCCGGTGGTGCCGGCTGCGGATTCTCGGCCGCCCAGAGAAGCGTGCCGTAAAACTCACCCGTCGTCGGTTCGCGACGCACCCAGAGATTGCCGAGACGATCGGTCGTGTCGTACGGGCGGCTGCCGAACTGGTACATCATCCCAAGGTTGACGGTCAACTTCTGCGACACCCTCCAGTCATCCTGGACGAAACCGATCAGGAAGTGGCCGATTCCGTTGGTCAAGGTGTTCCCCTGGCCGCGGCGAATCTCCGATGGGTACCCCAGCAGGGCGTCGGCCATGGGGAAACCGCTCAACTGCCCGTTGAACGTTCCGTTCCCGTTCATGGGATTCGATGTGTTCGTGTAGAAGCGCCTCCAGTGGTACTGTCCGCCGAACTTGAGGCTGTGCCGACCCCACACCGTCGACAGGGTTCCGGACGTCTGGTAGATCTCGTCCCCCGTCACCGTCCCTCCGGCTCCGCCGCCGGCGTTGTACGCGCCGAACGCCATGCTGACAAGAGGGTCGCCGAAGACGTCCCGCTGATACATCTGCAAGCCGGTGCGATCGATGAAGTCGGACCGGGTCAAGCCGCCCTCATGTGCGCCGATCCCGGGATTGTTCGGCTGATTGGTCCCGAACGTGAGCTGCATGACCGTCGTCGGCCCGAAAATATGGTTCCACGTGCCACCGTAATTGAACACGTCGAACTCGCCGTTCCGAGTGAAGTTCGGATTGGAGTTGGGCTGGAGCAGGTCGGCGTTCTGATTGCTGAAGCGGAAGTAGACCGTGTCCTTCGAGTTCATGTTGTAGTCCCAGCGCCAGTGCAGTTGGTCCCGGTCATTGGCCTGGCTGCGGTTCCCGATGAAGTTGTTCGTGTCCCCTGCCCGGTTTGGCGCGTCGGGATGCGTCAGTTGAATGGCCGTCGGGATTGACTGATTCTGGCGGGACATGGGGATGATGCCGTTGACAAACGGATCACCCGTCAGGGGATCGATGATCGCTCCAGCGACGGGACGCTTCACGCTCGACACCACCCTGGAGAAGTCCCCGGTGCGAAAGTCGGCCGGTGGGGTCGAATACGTCTGCGTGCTGCCCCTGCGACGACGGAAACCCTCCCACGAAACAAACCAGAACATCTTGTCGGACAGCCGCGGGATCGGACCACCGATGGCGACGCCGTACTGGTTCAGGTTGAAGGGCACCCTCTCCGGCGACGTGGCCGTCCTGGTTCTGTTGAAGAAGAACTCGTTGGCATCGAGTTCGTCGTTCCGGAAGTACTCGTAGAGAGTCCCGTGCAGTTCCCTGGTGCCGGACTTGATGACCATGTTCACGTTCGCCCCGGCCGAGCGGGCGAACTCGGAACCGGTGTTCGTTGCGATCTTGAACTCCTGGATGGCGTCCATGGGGGGCGAAATGCCCGGCGAGTTCATCATCTGCATGTTCGAGTCCACGTTGTCCAGAATGTAGTTGTTGTCCTGCGGCCTGCTGCCGTTGACCGAATACAGCTGCGTCCCCGATTCTCCGGTTCCGCGCGACTGGCTTCGGCGACGCGAACTGGTCCCCGGCATCAGCAGGATCAGACGGGTGAAGTTCCGCTGATTGACCGGGAGCCTCTCCAGTTCCCGCGTGTTGACGACATTGCCGACAGACGCCTCCTGCGTCTGCATGATGGGGGCCGCCCCGGTTACCTCTATGGTTTCCGTAACCTCGCCCAGTTCCATCACGAAGTCCACTTCGACGACATCGGACACCTGCAGAACAAGGCCGTCGCGAATCTGCGTCTTGAAGCCCGCGGTGGCTGCCATGACTGTGTAGGTTCCGGGATTCAGGGGAAACACCCTGAAGATTCCAACCTCGTTGGTCTCGACGACCCGCTCGGCTCCCGTCTCGAGACTCGACACGGTGACTTCCGCTCCCGGAACGGCAGCTCCCGTTGGATCCGTGACGGTACCCACGAGAGTCGCCTGTGACTGCGCTCCAGCATCAACCGGAGCAAATATCAGGATCGCAACCGCGATCCACAGAGAATGCCTGAGATTCAGCATCGGGCTTGTCCTCCCCTATATTCCTCGACGACTACGCATACTAACGTGCAGGAAGACCCCTTCGACTGCCCGTCAAGCATTGCTCTTGAGATGGTAGCACGGGATTCGCGGTACGGGCGGGAACGGGTGGCATCGAGCCGGGGCGGCGCGATCACAAGGGAGGTGGTGCCATCGATGAACGGTACTCGCCGCACGGAGGGGCTGCTCCCCGGCCAAGGGCCTGCGAAGGCATCTCCCAGCTGCGTCGCATTCACCGGGGGACTGCCAGACCAGTCGATTCTCGGATGCGACCGCCCCAACGTCCGGCTCGGGCCCCCTGCACAGCTTGACGGTGCAAAGACCCGCCAAGACTCGGATACCGGTCCGGACGCATTGAGTGCACCCGGTTCACCAGTGGGGCCGATACCTTCAGGGAATGGCAGGGCCGATTGGACTGGCGACAGGCGAGGCTGGGGCAGAGGGTGTTTCCGTTGCCGTGCCGGCATCGGGTGCACGGTTCCCATGCCGCCGCAGTTCGCCCGTCAACTGCGACCAAGGCGGGAATGGCGATACTCCGGTGGGCCGGTGTCCTAGATACCCGTCCCGCTCTGAGTGGACGCCTCGGGCGAAGCGATTCTCAGCCGAAGTCGAACGCAAACCGTCTGAAACTGAAACTGCCCAAGTACGTTCTTATGAGACGCAGACGGTGACTGCCGCAGAGGGGTGGCTCTGGCGAAAGCCTTGAAGGCCGGGTGGGGGGAGTGCGTGCATCCGGTTTCGCATGACGGCGCGAAATCGGGCTATCGGTGTTCCGACGCTCCGCCGAAGACCGCGTCGAGGGTTGGTGCATCCAGCACGGCGTCCAGCCAGCGGTGGAGCTGATCGAGGTTGGCAGTGCGAATACGACTGGCGCATGGCGGTTGGTCCGCCGCGCCGACAGTGAGCCCTTCGTTCCAATCGGGTGCCTTTCCCGGTGCAACCAGCAGCTTCTGCTCGGCCCACCACGGCCTGGATATCCAGAAAATACCCAATGCTGCGGCTTCTCCACCGAAAAGGTAAGTGCCGGTCCGCCTGCTGATCGTTGTCGGGCATCCAGAGTACCTAGGCAGCTACCCGAAACTTCACGTCACAGTGGGTCAGACCCGCCCCGAACATCCCGGGCCGCTGCACCCCGAAATCCGGAAACCGCACTTGGTCCGCGCAGAGCCGCAGCCCGTGCGACCCGGACTCTGTTCACGAGCCCCCCGCACACTCAAGCCTTCCAGACGTCTTCGAGACAACCACAGGGCCTGGGCCGATGGACATCGATCGTGCACCTGTCCCTAGCCCATGTTTAACATGGCAATTTGGTAAGTATTTATTAGAGAATGAGTTACGTAGGGTCAAGCAGGCGCAGTTGCACTACAAAGTGCGTGCTAATGAAATGGGCGTGGAATTCAGAGCAGGACCTGACAGGTCGGACCGGGCAGGTCCTTGATCCCCAATGCCTCGTACAACTCCTGTAATTCCGGTTCCGGCTGCGTTGTCTTGCGGACGTGCAGGGTCTGCCCGTTGGCGCACTGCAGCGTCGTCGTCACCCGCCGTTGCGTCCCGAACACGGTCCGCAGCGTCGCCCAACTGGAGTGCTTCCCCTTCTCTCGCAGCCGTCGCCGGATCACCTGCACCACCTGGTAGGCCAGCACGGTCAGCAGCAGGTGCCCTTCCGCCCGCTCCGGCTTGTGGTGGTACACCGGTCTCAGGCCCAACTCCGACTTCAGGCTCCGAAACACCGCCTCCACATCCGTCAGGCCCACATACGCCCGCCACATCTCCTCGCCATCCCAACTCGTGTCATTGCTGCGCAAACTGTAGACCCCCGGATGCGTTGCCCGCGATCCCGGCTGCGGCCGCCGCTGCCAGCTCACCGCCGTCACCTTCTCTCCGCTCTCCTCCGTCTCCAGCCTCACCTCGTAGTGTTGCGCCACGCCCCGGCTGCGCTCTTTCAGCCGCCCCACCCGTTCCTGCATCGCCGCCAGCTTCCGCCGCGCCTTCGGCCGCGACAGTCCCTTGTTCAGCTTCTCCAGCGACTCCTCGAACCGCTGCGCCCGCTGGTCCTCGATCGCCCGCTCTTTCTTCTCCCGTTGCTGCGAATAGCAGTACAACCGCACCTCCTGGCCCTCCTCGCTCAGCACCCGCTCGAACTGCACCGACTCGCCCGAGGCGGTCCGCAGCCGCTCCGCCCGGGCCTGCTCGAAGCGCCGCTGACCCTCCCGACTGACGGCCAGATAACGGTAGCCCTGCGCGGCCAGCCACGCCAGGGTCGACTCGGTCGCGATGCCGCGGTCCATCACCACCAGCGAGCCCCGCTCCGCACCCAGCCCTTCCAGCATGGTCTGCAGGGTGGCCGACTCCTGGACGTTGCCGGCAAACACTTGCGAACGCTGCACGAAGCCGCTGCCGTCGAGCACCAGAGCGAGGGTGAGCAAAGGGCGGTCGGAACGCTTCTCCTTGGAGTGGCCGCGTTGCGCCAGAGGCTGGCTGCCAGCCTCGCCTTCGAAGTAGGTGTTGGTCAAGTCATAGAGGGTGATCGTGGGCTGCAGGTCGAACAGCGAGAGGCTGGCCTGGAACAGGCGCTGTTCGAGGACCTGGCGGTTTCTGACCAGGGCATCGGAGGCGCGGTACAGCTGCATGTGGGAGACGGACTCGAAAGGCTTGTCGAGGAGTTCGCCGAGGGCGGATTCGGCGCGCAGCCAGTGGTGGGCGGCGCGTTCGGAGCCGACGCCGGCGAGGCGGGCGGTGAGGGAGCCGAGGGCGCAGGCGCAGAGGGAGCGGGACAGGCCGAGGGAGCGGAGCAGGGAGGGCAGGCCCAGTTGCTGGAAGGCCCACAGGGCGACGTGTTCGACGCCGACGGAGCGGGGGCGTTCGGAGCGGAGGGAATCGGGGTCAACGCAGAGGAGGTTGGGGGAGTCGGTGACGGAGGGGTTGTCGGAGGAGGAGCCGTGGAAGTCGAGCAGTTGGCGGGCGAGGAAGTGGGCGCGGCGGAGGAGGTCGGGGGGGACGGAGCGGGGAGGGGGGAGAGGACGGGAGGTGGCGAGGGCCTCGATGAGCTGGCAGAGCAGGGGCCAGTCCGTGGCGGGGACGTCGAAGCCGGCCCCGAGGTTGAGGAGGGTCTTCTGGCGGGGGCGTCCATGGATGCGGACGGAGCGGACGAGGCGGAAGTTGGTCTAGGTGGGGCCGTGGGGAGAGCGGCGGTAGGAGGAGCGACGGATAAACACAAGGGCAGGCTAGCAGGCAGAGGGGTGGGAAGTCCAGGGAAATCGGCCTCACGATTCATTTTCGGTCTCTACATAATTCAGTCACTACTTATTTGAACGCTTGGTAGAGAAATACAATATCTACCCAACAAGACCCAATCATTCCACGATCCTATATCGACCTGCGCCGAAAGCGGGAAGTCGCGATGGGGAGGCTCTTGCGGTGGTCTGGGACGGGGATCGAACCCGGCCGGAAGCGCCCTCTGACGGCAGCGACGGAGGCGGGTTGAGGGATCGCAGCCGCGAGCCAGAGCGGGGCGGGGAGCATCGGGTGAGGGCATCGGCAGGGAGCGGGACCCGCCCGTCGGGTGCTGGTTTGATTGATCTATAAGTGACTTTGTTCCAATTGGTTGCGATCCAATTGGCACGAGTCAGGAGGCCGTACTCTGGAGGCCGAGAATCCCATTGCATGGCGATCTCGGCCGGAATCGCCCACTCTGTGCCGGCAGGCACGAATGATCAGACTGATCCCAGTCGGGACCCAGCACAGCACCGGGGTCAGGCACCCGGATCAAAGCCGCCTTACCGTGGTTGCCAATCGGGTGTCCTACCTGCCAACCCGCTGCGAGGTAGAATCCAGCCGAAACCGCCATTCGGAGCGAAAATGTTAAACATGGGCTAGTGGTCGAGATGTTGCGACGCCGGTAGCTGGACAGACTAACCCGATACTTTGGTCCGGTCCCGAATCTCCTGGGCCAGCTGCTCGGCCGCTGCCATCTCGTCCGGTGTGAGCTCTTTCCCGAACCCGTCCTTCAGCGTCACCGACATCGTATCCTCCTCGGCAGCCACGATCAGCCAGGCGATGCCGCGCACGCCGTCTCGTGGCAGGCCCTGACCTATGCAGTACATAACTCCTAGGCTGCGCTGTGACCTGGCATATCCCTGATCAGCGGACAGCCGGAACCAGCGGGCGGACTCGACATCGTCTCGCGGCAGGCCCCGGTCGCCACAGTACATCAACCCGATCTCGAACTGCGCCATTGCTACCCCCTGTTTGGCAGCCAGTCGGAACCAGCGAAGTCCCTCGCTGTAATCTTGCGGCACTCCCCGGCCTTCGGCGTGCAGGAATCCGAGGCTGTACTGTGCCACTGCGTGTCCCTGCTGGGCGGCCAGTCGGAACCAGCGGACGGCTTCGGCATCGTCCTGCGAAACGCCGGTACCGGTCGCCAAACTGTAGCCGAGTTGGTATTGTGCTTCTGCGTCTCCCCGCGAGGCCGCCAGCCAAGACTGCATGTACTCCACCGCTTCCGGCTCGCCACCCGCTGCGGGCTGGGGCTGCCGGCTCGATTCAGATGCAGGAGGCGGGGATTTCACCTTCATTGGTCGTCTCGTCAGTTAGTCACGCCGTACTCAGCCTTGACTGAGGGCTCGGAGTCCCGACCCGGATGGTGCATGAGTCCCGGTAACTGTCAATGACTGTAGCAGAGATCTGCCAGGTCGAGTGTGTCGTGTCACCGGTCGACACAGCCTTGCTCTTGCGACCAGCCGAAACCATCGGCAACTCTGCGGAGGGGCCTCAGGAATGCTTCCGGGACTGTTCGCAGGACCCCGATCCGGAGCGGGTCGCGGGGGCCCAAGCCGGGGTGCCCAGCCATCACCGCCTGTGGGGAACTTGGCTGAGCAATGGCAAGTCCAGGTGCACCGGAGTGGCCGCGACAGCAAACGCGCCAGCCGCCAGCGGTCGCTTCAGGCGACGGAACGGCGCGGGCCGGTGGGCGCTGGTAGGGGACGGAGGGCCCGTTCTAACCCGGGGGGAGAGGTCGCAGCGGTTGCAGCAGGGGTCGGCAGCAGGAAGCGGGGAGATCCTGGCGTGGCACCGGCTGCGATGACGCAGCCAAGGCCGCGACGCGACCCTCCAGCCGGACTGTCCGTTGGAGTACCCGGGATACCTGGCGGCGAGGCGGGTCGAATGGGCGATGCAGATCAAGTCGGTGGTCATCCGGCGGCTGGCCACGCAGGCGCGGGGGGACACACCACCCTGAGGTACCTGGATGCGGAGTGCTGCGCACGAGGCCGGTTGCGGGAGGCTACAACACATCGCCTCCCGGTGTGGACTGGCCGAACGGGCAAACCTGAGGATGGCAATCCGGGCGTTGGCGCTAGCTGGGCGGCTTCCTGTTCCACCCGAGGGCCCCGCCAACGGGACAACAACAAACACTGGAACCGATGGACCATCTGGTGAGGTGTAGGAGCTCCTTGACTCCTTCGGTTGGTGCGACGGCTACCTGAACGCTGGGAATGGCCCGCAAGCTTCTCGCCAAGTCGCCAAGGAGCTACGTGAGAAACCGCGGGTCGCTGCACCGAGACTGGATCTGGCGGAGTCGGATGCCGTGTCCAGCCATCCGGTCGCAGGAGCGGGCTGGGAGGGACTCATGGTCGGGAACTTGCCGTCCGCACCTCCCTCAAAGGCCCGGCCCAGCTTGCATCTCACGGCGGAAGGAGCGCAGACCGACCGGGGTCGCGAGGGTGGGAAGGGATGGGTCTTCGGAATCACGGACTCGGGGGCGCCAAATCTGCGCCTCGGTCTCCACGGCGCATGGAGCGACCCGAATCCCGCTCGCAACTCCACATTGCACCGGGCCGGCGAACGGTCTCCGACCGGTGCCGGTGTCGAAAGGATCAGGCTATCCAACGTGTCCATCCCGGCACGCGCCGGATCGGAACATCAGAGAAGGCCAAAATCCCTAAGATATTTTCTTTACGGAACTTGGCTCCCTGGAATCTGGGGGTTGACCCGGTGCTGCATCAAGCGCCATGCCGACTGCAGGGAGCCCAGTCAGCGCCAAGTCGGCACTAGACCTGCAAGAGTGCCCGACCGGAGCAGGGCATGGCAACGTTCGCAAGGTTGGCCGGCGGCTGGCTTCAGCCGTGTCGAAGGAAGACCACAGTTTCGATGTGATACGTCTGCGGAAACATGTCGATCACCTGGATCCTCTTGACCTTGTATCCGCCGGCGCGGAGGGACCTGATGTCGCGTGCGAGTGTCGAGGGATCACAGGAAACGAGGCGTAGATCAGGAGGAGCCAGACGCACGATCTGTTCTACAACGCCGGTTCCTAGACCGGCCCTCGGGGGATTCGCGACAACGAGGTCAGGACGGTCCTGAAGCCCCTTCAGGAACTCCAGCACGGGTGCATGCACGACCCGAACGGCCAGCCCCGCACGTGCCGCATTGCTTTGCAGGTCCCGCATTGCGGATTCGGCCGCATCAACCGCAATCACGGAATCGCATGAACGCGCCAGGGGGAGTGTCAGCAGGCCGACTCCGGCATACAAGTCCACCGCGACGCTGCCAGAAGCGTCAGCAAGGACGATTCTCGCCAGCTTGCCGGCCAGAAACCGATTGACCTGGAAGAAGGATCGTCCGCTAACGCGAAAAACGTCGTCACCACAGGCATACTCCAAGGGGACCCCCGGTCGGCTGACACCGAGGCGGTCCCCACACCAGCCCCAAAACCGATTGGGCAGCGGGCCCGGGCACCTTGGCAGGTTCATCTGGGTCTGGCGTCCGTTCGTGAACAGCTCCATGCGCCGCAGGGTCCTGGGAAACCGACGGTCGGCAGCCATCTCCCACAGTGTCCGGTGCAATTCGCCCAGCCTTGGGCCGTTGATCGGGCACTCGGCCGCCGGAACGGGCACATGTGAACCGGGTCCGTGAAATCCGGGCCGGAATTCGCCGTTGCTCTCACCGAAATGGAACTGGGTGCGGTTACGATATCCCCAGGGCTGTGCTCCGATCACCCCTATATCCTCGTCCCAGTCCAATCTGCCGATGCGCCGGAGCGTTTCCCTGACGATTTCCACCTTGAACCGACACTCGTGTTCGTACGGAACGTGCTGGTAGTGGCAGCCACCACACTTCCCGAATACTGCACACGGAGCCGTCACCCTCTCACTGGACGGCTCGATCCGGCCCGTCACCGACGCCTGTCGCACTCCACCCGACCGGTTCCCGAACTCAACCTCGACCACTTCGCCCGGCAAAACAAACGGGACAAGCAGCGTGTCGCCCCCGTGACGGGCCAATCCGCAGCCGCCGTAGACCAACTTTTCCACACGGACCGTACTATGCACGTGCCAATTCTCGCATCTAGGGGTTGGGGAATTGGCAATGCCGTGGCGAAGCGGACTCCCCTGCGGCGCTCGTCCTTGACCAAGCGGTTGAAGTGGGACTTCGGGCACATGTGACTAAGGTCACTGTTCTGTAGAGGTTCATGGCACTCAGCTTGGCCGTTGCCGGCACACCCTCGATGGATGAACGCTCGCAGCGAGGAACCGTGGCTGTGGCGTCACGAGTGGCAATGACCCAGGCTCTGGAGGATGCGGTCACACCGTGAGTGCAGCTGCCGTTGCTCACTCGATCTGATCTCCCATGAATCCGTCATCCCAACGCCAAGGGCTAATCGCAAGAGAATAGCCGTTCAAGCCAGCCTGTCAACCGTGACGCGAATGGTGCCTCTATGCTCAAGTCGCCAGCGCCAATGGCCACGCCCATCTTTCGCGGCTCTTTGCGAGTAGCCAGCCAAGCATGGATTTGGGCACGCGACACTTTTTTGGGCGTGAACTTGCGGGCATTGGCGGGAATGCCAACGATGTAGCGTTGCGCCATCGGCCAAACAGGATCTGTGTCTGGTATCAGCATCTTGACAAAGTCCTCCAGTTCCCCAGGGTCCCTGTTGTTGGGCATTAGCCAGATCCCCACTCGGGGTTCATGATCGATGATCGTCCCGTCAGGGTCCATGCGCAACGGTACGGTGATACCGATCGAACTGAACTGGTCTCGAATCGCCTTCCATCGACCTTGAGGGTCTTCGTCCGCATCCACAACAATACCGAGAGCCATCCGACCAGACACCTTTGCTTCAGGTCTGATGGCTCTCTTTAGATTGGCATAACCATTCTTGTCGCGGATTTGAAAATCGAGACTGCCGGAGCTTTGCCCGCTGATATGGCTGACTACATGCCTGTCATCAACGCCTTCAACAAGAAGAAGATTCCTGGGTGGAATGGCTGTGGACATCAGATCATCTAGCCTCAATGCCTTGGTCGGCCACTGTCTGCAGTTCTTCGTTTGAGTATTCCATCGCTCGCAGGTTGGCACCCTCCCCTTCCAGACGAACATAGGCTCCCTCAACACCTTCAGTCTGCGCTGATGCTCTCGCAAAACCCCACAGGCAATCGCTGCTATGTGTGGTAGCCAGAACCTGTACATTGTTCTCATGCGCGCCCCGGAGGATCAATTTCCAGAAGGGCTCTTGAACCGAGTAATGAATCCCGTTCTCAACCTCATCTGCCAATAGGAAGCCATTGCTGCTATTGGCCAGAGCGAGCCCCGCGGCAAACAGCCGGACAACTCCGTCTCCGAGGCTCTTGAGGGGAATGGGATGCGGATGATCACTCAGCTTGACGACTATTCGGCGGCTGGATCTAGAACGCCGCGGCGAGGTCTCTTCCACAGCTGCGGCGCGTTCGATCTCGTTGCTCACCAAACGAAACGAATCCAAGGCTAGACTCTCTCTCTCTGTGAGTGCCACGCTGTCCCAGAAACGTGTGAGCTGCCAGTTGCTCGGTAGTCCTGGCCCCAAGGACTCACAACCGATGACCGGAGGTTCGTCGTCGTCAAAGCGATAGATGGGGAAAGGCTCGCGATGCCTGGCTCTACCAGTGCCAGCTGCGGAAATTCTCCAAGGCAGAAATCTCTTCCGGCCGTGATACATGACTGTGAGAACCCGAACTTCATCCAACCTGGAGAATCGCTCCAACAGTCTCTGCTGATCTTCTGGCAATTCCTCTCGATTCGCGAGCCGGATGAGAACATCGTCCTTACCTGATTTAGGGCCAATCTTGATGGGCCTTCTTCGGTTGATGCTGCGACCATTGAATAGGGCTTCGTAGTCTAGCTGTATATCGGCGTTTGGATCGTCAGTGCGGGAATGCGGAAACTCCTCATGTTTGTCCAGCATCTCTTCCAGTACCCTGCGGTGCCCTCGAGATGCGTAGATGCTTGCGGCTTCAAGAACTGTGGTCTTGCCCACGCCGTTCCGACCGCCAATCAGTGTGACGCGGCCCAACCTCTTGATCGTGAGTTGCTCAATACCCCGGAAGTTCTGGATCGCCAAGTTAGGTAGATGGAGACAACTGGTTGGCTTGGGCGGCATCACTGGTCCGTCAATAGTATTCTATACGCATGACGGTCAAGCTGGCATGCAGCTTGCGCGGCAACATTCCGTCTTCCCATTGAAGAGTGAACTACACAGCTCGGACCCGGAGTTCTGAAACAGGTGTGGCACAACATGCAGTACCTGCAGGAAATCTGTTTAGATCATTTATTATCAGTAGCATAGAAGCAATCCGGCAAGGCCGGACACGCTCGAACCCGGCCGAGGTCTCCTGCTTCCGGCTGGTGACAGGAAACCCCCGGGAATAGAGGGCAGTCTTGGGCGGCATCCCCAAGGAAGACAACTCCAGATCAGCCAATCACCGATCAAAGGCCTCGCACTCGATGTATAGGGTCGCCACGAGACCATGACCATCCTGCGCCGCCAGCCTTGTGCAGTTCCCAGGTGAGCCGGAAGAAGGCCGAGAGAAAGGGATCATATCTCTGGGGGGAGGGAGGCAGGGGCAGCGGAGGCTCAGGCGCAGACTCGATGGACGTTTCGCGACCGCTTTGCCCTGGGCGGCCCGGGTGCCCCGTGTCGGCAGACCGCCACCAGTCTTGCGCGGGCCGAGGGAACCCTCTGGAAACGTCCGCTGACCGGCTCGCCTTGGCTGCCGCGTCGTGGCTCTTCCTCACTTCGAAGCTAACCCGGCGGCAACGAGACTCCGGGGCACAGGCTCACCGGGACGTTCCATCCAACCTCGCCAGTTGGGCCCGCGAGAACCGCGACCCGCAGTCAGAACACTTATGACGATGCACTGCAGATCAGTGAACATCGCTGCCGGTTCCCTGGCAGCCGTTCACTACACCATTGAGTGCATACCGCGCTGGTTCTGCCTACCGACCCTGCTGCGGGATGACGGCTGAACGAATCGATCACGCAACTGATCGCAGACAGTCAGCCAACTCTGCCGTCGGCGCGGATGTGCCGACGGTCCCGGTGGAGGCCATCTGCTGGAAGGACCGTTGGTAACCTGCCGCCTCGGACAGGCCGGCTGATGAGCACGGGGAAGCGGGTTGCTAGAATCGGGGCTTGGTAACCGCCTGATGGAGACCACTGCGTTCCTGTTTCCTGGTCAAGGTTCGCAGGCGCCGGGAATGGGGCGCGACCTCGCTGATCGCTTTCCCGAGGCGCGCGCGATCTTCGAGAAGGCGGACCGGGCCTTGGATTTTCCCTTGTCTCGCCTGTGTTTCGAAGGACCGGCGGAGGATCTTCGACAAACGGAGAACACGCAGGCCGCCATCCTGACAACCTCCGTGGCGACACTCGCTGTCCTGCGCAGTCAGGGAGTCGTACCCGACTATGTGGCCGGCCATAGTCTGGGTGAATACTCGGCACTGGTGTGCGCCGGCGCAATCTGTTTCGAGGATGCGGTCCGTCTGGTTCGCTTGAGGGGGCGGCTGATGCAGGAGGCTGTCCCCGACGGCGTCGGGGCGATGGCCGCATTGCTGGGCATTGACGCCAAGACCGTTGCGAGCGTGTGCCGGGAGGCGGCACAAGGGCAGACGGTCTCGCCTGCGAACCTGAACTCAACTTCCCAGATCGTGATTGCGGGACATGCGGAAGCCGTGGGCCGGGCCGTGGAGCGGGCCAGGGAAGCCGGCGCGAAGCGCGCCGTCGTTCTCGACGTCAGTGCTCCGTTCCATTGCGAGTTGATGGCACCGGCGGGTCAGGCGCTCGCTCCCGCACTCTCCAGGGTTCCGTTTTCCGACTTGCATACCCTGTTGGTGAACAATTGGCAGGCGCGTACGATCCGGTCCGCTGGCGAAGCCCGCGAGGGACTCTTGCAACAGATCCCCAATCCGGTGCTGTGGGAGCGCAGCGTCCAGAGTCTCATTGCCCGGAATGTAGGCCGCTTCATCGAGGTGGGACCGGGTCGGGTTCTGACCGGCTTGATGCGCAGCATCAACCGGTCGGTACGCTGTCGCAGCACCCATGATCTGGCCGCCGTGGAGGCCGTCACAGCATGAGAGGTCGAACCGCACTCGTCACGGGCGCTAGCCAGGGGATCGGCTGGGCTTGCGCCAAGGCCCTCGCAGCGCAGGGAGCTACGGTCGTCGTCGGAGCTCGCCAGGCGGATAGGCTGGCGGCCCTTGTGTCGGAGATCCGGGCCGAGGGCGGCAGCGCCGAGGCCGTGGACCTCGACGTGCAGAACCAGGCGTCGGTCGACGCCGTGACGTCGGCCTTCGGCAAGTCGATCGAGATTCTTGTTAACAATGCCGGCATTACTCGCGACGGCCTGGCGATGAGAATGCGGGATGAGGACTGGCAAGGCGTAATCGATACGAACCTGACCGGGAGCTTCCGATGTGCACGGGCTTTGATGCGCGAGATGGCCCGCAAGCGATGGGGCCGGATTATCAATGTGGCATCCGTCGTCGGCCTGTCCGGGAATCCAGGCCAGGCGAACTATGCGGCGTCGAAAGCGGGCATCGTGGGGCTGACGAAATCACTGGCGCTGGAGTTGTCGGGACGATGCGTCACTGTGAATGCCGTGGCACCAGGCCTGGTCGATACGGCCATGACCAAGTCCCTGAGCGATGCGGCAAAGTCCACGCTTCTCGCCCAGGTTCCGCTTGGCAGGATGGGGACGGTCGAGGAGGTCGCAGCCGCTGTCTGCTTTCTCGCCAGTGAGGAGGCCGGCTACGTGACCGGCCACGTACTGAACGTCAGCGGCGGCCTGTATATGTGATGGCGACCTCGGAAACACGGGACCTGTCGGTCTTGGACCAAATCGTCGTCCGCAAGCGCGCGGAACTCGTGGTTGATCGCTCTGCGGTCCAGCAGTCGGACCTGGAATCCAGTGCGATTCCGGCGCGCCGCGGCTTCCGTGCAGCTATCGAGGCGAAGTGCCCGGCTGTGATCGCAGAGATCAAGAGGGCGTCCCCTTCAGCCGGCCTGATCGCCGAGCGGTTCGACCCCGCCGAGATCGCCCGCGCTTACGAGGGTGCCGGTGCCGCGGCGTTGTCGGTCCTGACCGACCGGCAGTTCTTCCAGGGCTCCATGGAGGACCTGGTGGCGGCCAGGGCAGCAACTTCCCTGCCCGTGCTGCGGAAGGACTTCACACTGGACCGTTACCACATCCTGCAGGCGTCAGTTAGCGCCGCAGACGCCGTTCTCTTGATTGTGGCCGTGCTGGACGACAGCGAGTTGCGGGAGTTGCTGGCCGTGGCCCGCGACCTCCGCATCGATGCACTGGTTGAGGTGCACGATGCGAACGAACTCGAACGGGCGTTGGCGGCGGGAGCCGATCTGGTCGGGGTGAATAACCGTAATCTCAAGACGATGCAAGTCTCGCTGCAGACATCGATGGAATTGGCGGGAATGTTTCCCGAGAACGTCCTGCGCATCAGCGAGAGCGGCATTCGGACCCCGGACGATATCAAGCGGCTTCTGGAGGTCGGCTACCAGGGCTTTCTGGTAGGAGAGAGTCTGATGAGGCAGTCCGACCGAGAAATGGCCCTGGCAAGCCTCCTCGGTTCCGACGGATGACTGGATTCTTCCGTCAGATCCCCGAGATCCTCGAAGCCATCAAGTTTCAGCACTCGATCTTCGCTCTTCCTTTCGCCTTGACTGGCGCTCTGCTCGGGGCAAGGGGGTCAGGGCTCGAGATGCCTGAGTTGGCTGGCAGGCTCGTATGGATCATCGTCGCCATGGTGGCCGCACGGTCGGCTGCGATGGGCTTCAACCGTCTGGCGGATGCATCGATCGACGCCCGCAATCCCCGCACGGCTGCGCGCGCGCTTGCCGCCGGGCGGCTCTCCAGGGGATTTGCCGCCGGGTTCGTGGCCTGCTCCAGCGCACTGCTGGTCCTGGCGGCAAGCCAACTCAACCCTTTGTGCCTGGGACTCAGCCCGCTTGCGCTGGCCGTCGCCCTCGGATATTCGTACACGAAACGGTTCACGGCGTTTTCGCACCTCGCCCTCGGTGTGGTCCTGGGCATAGCGCCGGCGGCCGCCTGGATCGCTGTGCGCGGCTCCTTGGACCCTCGGATTCTGCTGCTTTCGGGATCGGTAGTCCTCTGGACGGCGGGGTTCGACATCATCTATTCGTGCCAGGATGTCGAGTTCGACCGCTCGTCAGGGCTCCACTCGCTCCCGGCCAGAATCGGGATCGCCAAGGCTCTATGGGTCTCGAGATTCCTGCACTCCGGAATGGTCGTGCTGCTGCTGCTGGCGTGGAGCAGCCTCGAAATGGGCAGTTTGGCCTTGGCCGGGGTCGGAATGATTGCGCTCCTGCTCTCCTACGAGCAGTCCCTGGTCCGGGCCAGGGACCTTTCGCGGGTCAACGCGGCGTTCTTCACCGTCAACGGCTGGGTCAGCGTACTCTTGTTCACGTTCTGGGCTACAGACATCTGGCTGGCGGGCGGCTAGCGATGACCCAGTTGGGTCGACTTGCCGGACAGAACCGATCGTCAAGGGCGGATCGTCGAGAAATCGGCTCTGCGGGAACAGAGAAAGAGGTTGCCGACACGCTCGTTCCAGCAGTCCCGCAAGTCCTGTCTGCAGCGGTTTCCCGGTACCGTCCGGTCCTGGCGGAATCAGGGCTGGCACCTCCAGGACCGCTGGTCGGATTTGACCTGGCCGTGCCGTGTGCCAGGCTGCGTGTCCCTGCGAGAATTTCCAATCCTGCCTGGTGGCACTCCGGGGCGGCATGGCCGGCAGCGGTACGGATTGCGGGACCTGTGGAACAGCGCCATACTAATCGGCATGCGCCGCCTCGCGACCCTCGGACTGCTCGCACTGCTGGCCCCTCCCCTGTGGGCCCAGCGCGAGAATTGGTCGCGTCCTTTCCCCGGCCATCGCGTCATTGGAAACCTGTACGCAGTCGGCACCTACGACCTGGGCGTCTTCCTCGTGACTTCGGACGAGGGTCACATCCTCATCAATTCGGCACTGGAAGATTCCCTCCCCGCGATACGCAAGAACATCGAGTCGGTCGGCTTCCGGCTGCAGGATGTCAGGATCCTGCTGACCATGCAAGCGCACTGGGACCACACGGCGGCACTCGCGGAGATCAGGGAGGTTACAGGCGCACAGATGTGGGCTACGAGAGGCGACGCCCCGATCCTGGCGGATGGAGGGTTCAGCGACCCCCATTTTGGTGGCAAGGTCTCGTTTCGTCCCGTCCCTGTCGACAGGGTCCTGGAGGACGGTGAGGTGATCCGGCTTGGCGACACCCGCCTGCAGGTCGTCGAGTCCCCCGGCCACACAGCCGGCAGCGTTAGCTACACCATGACGGTCCGGGAGAACGGGAGGCCGTACCGCGTGGTGATTGCCAACATGGGCACCATCAACCCGGGCAAGCGCCTGATCGTCAACCCCACCTATCCGGGGGTGGCCGCCGATTTCGCCAAGACGTTCCGGCGGCAGAAGGGAATGGACGTCGACGTCTGGGTGGCGGCGCATGGGTCGCAGTACGGACTGCACCGCAAGTACAATCCGGGGCAGGCCTACAGCCCTGACACGTTCGTGGATCCCGGGGGCTTCCTCGCGGCGGTCAAGCGTCTGGAAGGCTTGTACCTCCAGCAGGTCCAGCGCGAGCGACCGTAGACCGGAGTCCCGGTCGCCGGGTCGTCGCATGGTACGTTGAAACTCGGGATAGGGTCGTGCTGCCTCGCATTGCCGACAAGAAGCTCGTACCGGTCGCGGAGAAGGTGTTTCGGGGCGACCGCCTCTCATTCGAGGACGGTGTCGCCTTGTACCGGTCTCCGGACCTGCTGGCTGTCGGGCACTTAGCGAACTCGGTCCGCGAACGGCTCAACGGCAACCGGACGTACTTCAACGTCAACCGCCACCTCAATCCGACCGACGTCTGCGTTGCCGCCTGCAAGCTGTGCGCCTTCGGCAAACAGAAGCGGAACCCCAGTTCGTACACGATGTCCCTCGAGCAGGTCTGGCACACTGCAGGCATCGGCTACAGCGAGGAGATTTCCGAGTTCCACGTGGTCGGCGGCCTGCATCCGGAACTGGGACTGGAGTGGTTCTGCCAGATGTTCCGTGGCCTGAAGGACCGCTTCCCCCGCGTGCACCTGAAGGCGCTCACGATGGTTGAGATCGGCTATCTCGCGCGACGGGAGAAGCTCTCGATACGCGACACGCTGGTGAGGCTCCGAGATGCGGGAGTCGACTCGCTGCCCGGCGGCGGAGCAGAGATCTTCCAAGAGCGGGTACGGCGCATCATCTGCGATCACAAGATAGACGGAGATGAGTGGATCAACACGGCCCGTACGGCGCACCAGCTCGGGCTCAGGTCGAACGCGACGATGCTCTACGGCCACATCGAGACCGACGAGGACCGGGTGGATCATCTGCTCAGGCTGCGGGCCCTCCAAGACGAAACCGGGGGGTTCCAGACCTACATTCCACTGGCCTTCCACCCGCAGAACACACCGATGCACCACCTGCCGATGACGTCCGGTTTCCAGGACATCAGGGCCATAGCGGTAGCCCGGTTGCTGCTGGACAACTTCGCCCACGTCAAGGCATATTGGATCATGATGACGCCCAAGGTTGCACAGATCGCGCAGCGTTTCGGATCGGACGACATTGACGGGACCGTGGTCGAGGAGAAGATCTACCACGATGCCGGAGCCCAGACCCCGCAGGCGCTCCGCCGAAGCCAGCTTCTGCGGCTTATCCGCGAGGCTGGGCGCGAACCGACCGAGCGAGACACTCTGTACCGCGAGGTCTCGCGGAACGACGCAACGCTGTCGCTGGCCGTTTGAGCCCGGACCGCCGGCTCATGGCGAAAGCAGCGCGAGAATCTGCCGCAGTCTCGACCGGATCTCCTGCACGCCTTCCGCAGGCATCCCCGGCCCCTCTCGGGGTTTGGCGTGGCCAGGCGCCTGCCTTCCGATCTCGCCTTTGGCTTTCGGCTGAGCACGCAGCGCCTTGCGAGCACCCGCGATCGTGTACTTGTCATCGTAGAGCAATCGCTTGATCCTCAGGACTGTTTCGACATCCTTGCGACGGTACTGTCGCTGACCGCTCTTGGCCTTGCGTGGCCTCAGCGTCGGGAATTCGCTCTCCCAGAAGCGCAGCACGTGCGCCTCCACTCCGGCGATCCGGCTGACGTCGCCAATCCGGAAGAACATCCGATCCGGTATGACGATGACATCCCCGTCCGCGCTCTCCGCTTCGGCACCTGCTTCGGCCATGCGCGACTCTATCGTATCGCAGCGGCATCGGCCAGATTCGAGCCCTCTCCCCGCGACAACTGACCACGGAGACCACCGCAAGGGCGATGGGCCGGCCGGCCCATTCCATGCACCCGCCTGCCGCGTCTATCCAATCCCTGCCGGCTCGGCCAAGCAGCCAGACCGGAAGGATGGAGCCGGCACGCTCCGATTGGGACTCCCGCGACGCAGCCGTTCGACAGGTTCGACGTTGCCAGACCGGGGACAAGGTGCCCATCCCCGTGCCCCGGATTTCTGTTCGCAAGACCAGCTCCCGGAACTGCATCGAAACGCCGGGGTCTGCCGGCTCGGTATAATGACAGTTCCGCCCGTCTCGGACCGGCAATGGCTTTGCATCCGACAATTCGCTCCACGACCGTCCTGTGCGTACGTTGCGGAGGCAAGGTCACCATGGCCGGAGACGGCCAAGTCACGATGGGCTCCGAGGTCGTGAAATCCTCGGCCCGCAAGATTCGCCGTCTGCACAACGAGCAGATACTGGCCGGATTCGCCGGATCGACCGCCGACGCGATTTCGCTGTTCACCCGGTTCGAGGAAAAGCTCCAGGCATACGGCGGGAATCTGAGTCGCGCCGCCGTCGAGCTCTCCAAGGACTGGCGCTTGGACAAGAGCCTGCGCCATCTCGAGGCGCTGCTGCTTGTCGCCGACAGAAACGTCACTCTCCTCCTCAGCGGCACCGGGGACGTGATCGAACCCGACGACAGGGTCGCAGCGGTCGGGTCGGGCGGCCATTACGCCGTGGCAGCTGCGACGGCACTTCTGGAGTACACGGACCTCGGCGCACGGGAGGTGGCCGAGGCTGCGATGAAGGTAGCCGCCGGGATCTGCATATATACCAACGGGAATGTCGCCTATGAGGAGCTGACGTAGAACTATGGTGATCTATCTTCCGGGCAACGCCGACGGGAAGGGCACTGCCCTCGACGAGCTCACTCCTCGCGAAATCGTCGAGCAACTCGACAAGCACGTCATCGGCCAAAAGGACGCAAAGCGAGCCGTAGCGGTTGCGCTGCGCAACCGGGTCCGGCGACAACGCCTCGATCCGGAAATGGCCCAGGAGGTCATGCCCAAGAACATTCTGATGATGGGGCCCACCGGAGTCGGAAAGACGGAGGTCGCCCGACGGCTGGCACGACTCTCCAGTTCCCCCTTCGTCAAGATCGAGGCCACCAAGTTCACGGAAGTCGGGTACGTGGGCCGCGACGTGGACTCGATGATTCGGGACCTGATCGAAATGGCAATCGACATGATCCGCGAAGAGAAGATCGAGTTGGTTGCCGACCGGGCAGAGCAGAACGCGGAAGAGAGGCTTCTCGACGTTCTGATGCCACCCCAGCAGGAAGATGGGGAGGATTCGACAGCGAGGACCCGCGAGAAGCTGCGCAAGCAGCTACGGGACGGCAAGCTGGATGATCGAATGGTCGAGATCGAGGTCCAGGGGCGACACAATCCCATTGAAGTCATTACCAACCAGGGCGTTGAGGAGATGGACATCAACATCAAGGAGATGCTTCCCGGCCTCTTCGGCGGGCAGACGAAGCACCGCAAGATGAGTGTTATCGACGCGCTGGACACGCTGGCCCAGGAAGAGGAGCAGAAGCTCATCGACATGGAGCAGATCACTAGGCAGGCTGTCGAGCGCGCCGAGCAGTCCGGGATCGTATTCCTGGACGAGATGGACAAGATCGCCGGGCGCGAGGGTGGCCGCGGCCCCGAGGTCAGCCGCGAGGGTGTGCAGCGCGACCTGCTGCCGATCGTCGAGGGAACCACCGTAAACACCCGCCACGGCATGATCCGGACGGACCATATTCTCTTCATTGCGGCGGGTGCGTTCCATGTAGCGAAGCCAAGCGACATGATCCCGGAGCTGCAGGGGCGTTTCCCGATCCGGGTCGAGCTCAAACCCTTGACGAAGGAGGACTTCGTTCGGATCCTCACCGAGCCGAAGAACGCGCTGACCAAGCAGTATGTGGCCCTTCTCGACACGGAAGGCGTTCAGCTCGAGTTCACGGCCGACGCAATCGAGGAAATCGCCCAGACCGCGATGCTGGTCAACGAGCAGACCGAGGATATCGGGGCACGCCGTCTGCATACGATCATGGAAAAGTTGCTTGACGAGATCTCTTTCGACGCTCCCGACATGCGGGAGAAGTCGGTGAAGATCGACGCAACCTACGTGAGAGAGCAACTCTCCTCGATCGTCAAGGATCAGGACCTCAGCCGCTACATTCTCTGATCCATGCTCAGAAGAGATCGAAGAGGTCTCGCAATCGGTGCCGCGGCGGTTCCGGCGGTGCTTCTGGGCGCATGCGGTGCGGTTGGGGATCCGCTACCCCCCCTCCTGAACCTTCCGAGTCCGGCCAGCGACCTGACGGCCCGGCAGGTCGGCCACATCATCGAGTTTGAGTGGACATGGCCGCTGCTGACGACGGAGGGCACCATCGCCCGCGAGATCGGCGGATTCACACTGTGGGCCTTGGATGTGCCTGATCTGAAGAACGCCTTGACGCCCGAGACGATCAACCGGTACCGGCGCCCGGTGGCAACGCTGGATACTGCCGACATCGCTAGCCACGAACCTGGCAGTCGCCTGCGATTCCAGTCGCCACTGTCGGACTGGCAACTGGACCAACCGGTAGTCGTAGTGGTGACCGGCATGAATCGTGCAGGCCGGGACGCTGGACACTCCAATCAGGCCCGTCTGCGACCGCTGGAGCCGCCGGCCAAACCGCAAGGGGTCAGAGTCGAACCGGTGCCGGACGGCGTGGCCCTGTCATGGGAACCGGCGGATTGGGCGGATGAGTACTCGGTTGAAAGGTCTGAGGGCCAGCGCGGGACCTACGATGCCCTGGGACGCCTCAGTATCACGTCGTTTCTGGACCGGGGCGCGGTCCGGGACCGGACCTATCGGTACCGGCTTCGGCCATACCGGGCGTCGGACGCGGGATGGGTCGAGGGTCCCCCATCCAGTGCAGCCGAAATCACGCTGAAGGATCTCTTTGCCCCGACGCCGCCTCGCGGACTGCGAGCGGTCCGGTCCCGTTCATCGGTCGAGTTGTCCTGGCTGCCGAACCCGGAGGGTGACCTGTTAGGGTATCGTCTGCTCAGGGACGGGGCGGAGCTCTCCGGACCCGTGACGGCGACCACCTTCAGCGACGGTTCCGCCGCCCCGGATGCGGACTACGAATACGCGCTCACTGCCATTGACACCTCCGGAAACGAGAGTAAGGCCTGCCCTCCCGTCCGGGTACTGCGTTCCCATGCGCTGGTCGACTAGATGGTCCCCGCTCCTGTCGCGACCCCCTGGGCCCGTTCGTCTGCGACCAGCGTTTCATACCTGCGAAGCCCGAAGCCACCAATTGCCAACAGCCGCCGTACTCGATGTGGGGCCAGTCGGCAAACCCGGCCATCAGGGCTGCAGGAAGGTGCCGAAGCGCTGCTCCGGCTCCTTGCTCCGGAGTCTCTGCGAACGTTGGGCCGAGAGCCGGAACCAAACCACCACGGGGGTGCTGACACGACCTCCAGGCCGCTGGCCAGGGGGCAGCCAGGCACGCTTCCGCCAGCGCCGGCATATGCGAGGCAAGATGGGCAACTCGGGCACCGGGCGTCGGCAGAAAGCGATGCCGTCTGCGCCAACCTGGGAAAGGCCCGGGGGGACTGGAGCCGACATGGATGACTGCAGGCGTTGCGCCAGCCTCCGGGCTCACACAGTCGCGACTCAGCGAATGGCGCGCGCCCCCCGGAGTGGTCTAGTCAACCGGCTCTGGGATCCGGTGCAACTTGACGTTTTCAAGCTTGAGCAGGCTCTGAAAGGTCGAGCGAGAGTTCTGTCTTGCACGCTTCTGGGCCTGCCGGTGTTCCCAGAGGGACATTGGCAGGGTGCCAGAGTTCGGGGCAGGCGGTGGAGTTGTGGCGCGGGAGCTGCTCGGGAGTGGCTCTGACCGAGGCTCCCCGTTGGTGCAAGACGTGGATCTGGCGGCGCTCGTCGTATTGCAGGTGGCGAAACTTCCGAGGCATGGCGGTTTCGCCCACCCGATAGGCCAATCAGGGCCTAAACCCCCTCCACCTGCGGCTGCACTCCCTAGTGCAACCGGCCATCTGATCTCGCTGCTGGTGTTGACCGACGGCATCGAGGCCGCAGGTCGCGGAGGAGGGACCGTGGCCGCTGGTGCCAGACGAGGCGGTCAGGAAGACCTATTTCCAGTTGCTGCGGGCCGAGGGTCGAAAGAAGGGCCGAGAGCAAGGTCTGAAGCAGGAGCGGCAGTTGCTGGCACATCTGGCCGGTCGGAAGTTCGGGCTTCACATGGTGGAGCCCGTCGCCGGACTTCTGGCGATGATTGATGATCCGGTCCGGTTGCGGGATATCGCTGAATGGATCGTCGATTGCGATGTCGGCACCGACCTGCTGCAGCGGCTCAAAGAACGGCTTAGCCGTGTTGCCCCCGGCGCAGCAGGTGCGGTCCGCAAGCCGGCCTCGCCGCTTCATGCGAGAATTGTCACGCCGCCCTTGGGCGGCCCGCCACAGTGTGAATATGGACTACGAGTGAGCATGGACTACGACGCAATCTACAAGGCCTACTTCTCCCATCCCCGGACCGTCCGCGACCTCCTGTCCGCCTTCGTCGCCGACCAGATCGAGGGCGGCCAGGAATGGCTCGCCCGACTCGACCTCTCCTCGCTTGAGCCCCTGCCCACCGAACACCTCGACGCCTCCCTCCATCGCCGCATCAACGATCTCGTCTGGCGCGTCCGCTTCCGCGATGCCGACGGCCAGCCCCGGTGGCTGCCCGTCCTGCTGATGCTCGAATTCCAGTCCCAGGTCGACTGGTTCATGGCCCTGCGGGTGCAAAGCTACGCGGTGCGGCTCTACGAGGACCAGTGGAAGGACCGCCGACCCGGTCGCCAGGACCGTCTGCCGCCCATCCTGGCGGTCGTGGTCTACAACGGCCCCGCCGCCTGGAAGGCAGCCACCAGACTGGGCGATCTGGTGGGCGAGGGCACCCGGCCGCTCGCCTCGGGGCAGGCCTCCGGGCCAGCCTTCACCGGAGACAGCTACGTGCTGGTGGACCTGAAGGCCCTGTCGCGGCTCCCGAAAGACAACCTGGTCACGCTGCTGGCGGTGACCGAGGGCATGGAGGGGCCGGAGGACGCGAACGAGGCCGTGGAGGAGGGAGTGCGGCTGATGGAACCGGAGGAGCCGGTCTGGACAACCTATCTCCAGTTGCTGCAGGCGACCCTGCAGGAGACCGGGATCGATTTGGAGGGGCTGGAGAATCGTGAAAGGATAGAGGAGATGATACACAGTGGCAAGATGCGCACCACCCTGCAGGAGCGCTTTCAGGCGCAGCGAGCCCGGCTGCAGGCCGAGGGCGAAGAGCGGGGCCTGAAGCGAGGCCTGGAGCGGGAGCGGCAGTTGCTGGTGCGGCAAGCCGGTCGGAAGTTTGGGCTTCACATGGTGGAGCCCGTCGCCGGACTTCTGGCGATGATTGACGATCAGGACCGGTTGGAGGATATCGCTGAATGGATTGTCGATTGCGATGTCGGCACCGACCTGCTGCAGCGGCTCAAGGGAACGGCTTAGCCGTCTTGCCCCCGGCGCAGCAGGTACGGTCCGCCAGCTGTCCTGTGCGCACAGCGCGGGACTGGTGCTCAGACCGCTACAAGCCGGCGTCGCCACTTCATGCGCGAATGGTCAGGCCACCCTTGGGCGGCCCGCCACAGTAGGGATTACGACGCAATTTACAAGGCCTACTTCTCGCCTCCCCGAACCGTCCGCGACCTCCTGTCCGCCTTCGTCGCCGAACAGATCGAGGGCGGCTAGGAATGGCTCGCCCGACTCGACCTCTCCTCCCTCCAACGCCGCATCAACGATCTCGTCTGGCGCGTCCGCTTCCGCGATGCCGACGGCCAGCCCCGGTGGCTGCCCGTCCTGCTGATGCTCGAGTTCCAGTCCCAAGTCGACTGGTTCACGGCCCTGCGGGTGCAGAGCTACGCGGTGCGGATCTACGAGGACCAGTGGAAGGACCGCCGACCCGGTCGACAGGACCGTCTGCCGCCCATCCTGGCGGTCGTGGTCTACAACGGCCCCGCCGCCTGGACGGCGGCTACGAGAGTGGGCGATTTGGTGGGCGATGGTACCCGGCCGCTCGCGGCGGGGCAGGCCTCCGGGCTAGCCTTCACCGAGGACAGCTACGTGCTGGTGGACCTGAAGGCCCTGTCGCGGCTCCCGAAAGACAACCTGATCACGCTGCTGGTGGTGACCGAGATCATGGAGGGGCCGCCGGACGCAGTGAAGGTCGTGGAGAAGAGACTGCGGCGGCTGCTGCCAGGCGACCGACTACAGCGCGACCGCAAGGTTGACCATGGGTATGGTGCCCGTCTTTCAGTTCTGTGAACCTTTGGAGGGGCGACAGACAGCAACTGGCAGGCACAGGGGACGAAACAGGATTGGGCTCACGAGGCAGCAGCACTCCTGGAAGGTCATTACGCGCACCATAGAACGCAACCCTGTAGCCCGCCCACCTCAACACTCACGCGACGGTTTGCTTCTAGCCGCCGATCGTAATCCCGGGCGGGCGCTGTCTGGTGGGGCGCGTTGAGTGCTGCTACACGCCCAAGCACGGCAGTTGGTGAACGTCGCCGGGGGCAGACGGATTTGCCTGACGCAACCATGGCAGCAGTGTCGGCGGCTGGAGGCACTCGACGCGTTGCGCACGGAAACGGTGGCTTGGGCAAGGAATGTGAGTTGATGCCAGCAGGCAGAACGCCGGCCCATCACGGCTGCTGATGCACCTACCAGACTCGGGGGCGGCGATCCAACCACAATTGTGTGCCAGAACACTGGTTGAGGTGGGCCTTCACACACTCCCGGCGCAATTCAGGCAATCTCGCCAGCAGCCCCCGGTGGCCAATTGGGAGCTCTGGGACCATCGCCGCCACCCGGCCGCACCATCTTCCCAATACACTGGACACATGCAGCCACTCTTGGGACGCCGGGCATTTCTACAGTCAGTGGCGCTTACCGCCGTATCTGCCGAATCGCCTCCGCCGGCCACTAGTTGGCAGGAGTACGGCGGCAGTTCCGGCGTTACCCGCTATTCGCCGCTCCGACAGATACACAGGAGCAACGTCGGCCGGCTGCAAAGAGCTTGGGTGCACCGGTGCGGTGACAGCATGGATCGGCCTGCTACAACGATCGAGTCCGAGCCCCTCGTCATCGGACGGGTCATGTATGTCACGACGGCCCAGGTCAAGGTCCGGGCCCTGGATGCGGCCAACGGCGAAGAACGGTGGACCTTCGACCCGTTCAGGAGCGAACGGGCGGGGCGAACGCGGGGTGTGTGCCGCGGTTTGGCCCACTGGGACGACGGCCAACGGCGGCGAATCTTCGCATGCGCAAGGGAGCGGCTGTACTCCATCGATGCGGAATCGGGGAGGCCAGACAGTGAATTCGGTGAACGAGGGTCGATCGATCTCAGGGAGAACCTCGACCGGGACATGACCGGCCTCTCGCTTCAGCACACATCCCCGGTCGTGGTCCATGGCGATCTGGTGATCACCGGAGGGGGCGGTGGCGAGGGGCCAGCCCGGCAGGCACCCGGACACATCCGCGCCTGGGACGCCCGCACGGGAAAGCGCCGCTGGATATTTCACACAGTGCCGCACCCGGGGGAGTTTGGTTACGAGACCTGGCCGGAGAATGCGTACCGCCGGGTCGGCGGGACCAACGACTGGTCCGGAATGAGCATTGATCGGGAGCGTGGCATCTTGTATGCATCGACCGGATCGCCGTCCTTCGATTTCTACGGAGGGGACCGGGTCGGTCAGAACCTGTTTGGCAACTGCGTTCTTGCCCTTAACGCTCGCACAGGGGAGCGCATCTGGCACTTTCAGACAGTCCATCACGATGTATGGGACTACGATCTCCCCTGTCCGCCGATGCTGTTTTCGGGAACCGTCAACGGACGGCGGTCGGAAGCGGTTGGGCAGTTCACCAAGACCGGTCTGCTGTTCCTGCTCGACCGCGATACTGGGGTGCCGCTCTTCGATGTCGAGGAGCGGCCCGTGCCCGGTGACGGAGTGCCGGGCGAGAAGCTGTGGCCCACCCAGCCCTTTCCCGTCAAGCCGGCTGCCCTCAGCGTGCATGGCTTCTCCCCCAGCGACGGTACGGTCCGGACGCGGGAGGCCGCGCAGGAAGTGAATCGTATCCTCGGGGAATGGCGTTCGGACGGGATATTCACGCCGCCAAGCCTGCAGGGTACGATCGTGCGGCCCGGCTTCAACGGCGGCGTGCTGTGGGGCGGCAGCTACGATCCCGAGCGCAACCTGCTGATCGTCAACAGCAGCGAGAATTCCAACCTGCTCCGGCTGCGCGAGGCCGGCCCGGACAAGCCATACCGCTACGAGCACGAAGGATGGGTTCGGTTTCTTGATGCTGGTGGCTTTCCGGCTGCAAAGGCACCATGGGGCCACCTCACTGCCATCCGTGCAGAGACAGGCGAGTTTGCCTGGAGGGTCCCCTTGGGAGAGCACGAGGGCCTGCCCGGGAGCGGTACGCTCTGTGTCGGAGGACCGCTTGCGACCGCAGGCGGCCTCACGTTCGTGGGTTCGACGCAGGACGAGAAATTCCGAGCCTTCGATACCGATACCGGCGAGTTGCTGTGGCAATGCCAACTCGAGGCGGGTGCCTATGCGAATCCGTGCAGCTATTCGCTGGACGGGAAGCAGTACGTGGCGATTGCGGCGGGGGGTGCCGGCAAGAACCGCACGCGCTCGGGCGACCAGTTCCTCGCGTTCGCACTTCCAATGTGACCGCTCCCATCAGTCCGGCCCCGGGGAGTCCTGCACGTCCTGCAGGAACGGGTTGAACGCATAGCGCAGTGATACCGGTCCGGGCAGACGCAGATTGCGCGTCACTGCGTACGCAGGATCCAGGCACCACTGGCCGGTTGCCAGGATTCCGTGCTTGCGCGTCTCGTTGTCGTGCCAACCCCAAAACGGCTTGGCCCGGTCGACACCATGATGCCGACCAAGGAACGCGCCAGCAAGCCGCCCGAACCGGGCGGCAGGGCGCCCGCCCCTCGGTCGGTACGGGAAGTAGCTGCTGAATGCCCCGCTGGTTTCCCCCGTCGTGTGAGCTCGCAGCCAGAGGTGGTCGTAGATTGGAAGCAGGTCGTAGCCGACCTCCCGATCCGACACGTGGCGGGGCCGCTCGGCAATGCCCTTGAACACGTACGTCACTCCCGTCCCGGAGAGAAAGCGGTCCTGTTCGAAGGAATAGCTCGCGTGGCTGCCCGGACCGTAGACACCGTGCCCCCCGGAGTGCACGAACACCACAGGGTGCGACGCCCTGTAGAACTCCATCTCACCATCAAGGTCATGGAAGTTGCCTTCCACGCGCGGGTCGGCCCGGTAGGAGTAGATCTTGTTGTGGGCGAGGGTCTCCATCGCGATCGCCCGGCCTGTACGGGAACCGTCCTTGGCCACTGTGAGAACGATTCCCTCGTTGTCGTTCTCGTGGCAGGCACCGGCGACGCACTTGTCGGAGTAGTCCCTCAGGTGGAAGAAGTTGTACAGGAGGAACCAGTGGGTGTCGGTCTCGATGACGGCGTAATAGACATACGCCTGGGAACTCGCCCGTGGCGCGTTGTTCCAGTTGTTGTCGCCGCGCCAGTCACCGTCCGCATCGAACCGGACCAGATAGTCCGATTTCGGGTCGAACCAGATCTCCTGGGCGACAAAGGGAGCATGGTGTTCCGCAAGCCATCGATAGGGTTCGTTCGAGCGCGGCTGCTCGCCGAAGGTGACCGTCTCGGTCGGTGCCGACCGGGGCACCCCGGCATCGACCCGGATTCGTACCGAGCCCGTCACGCCCTCGATCGTGGCGGACACGAACACATCGCCCTCCCTTGCGGACGCGGTGAACAAGACCGCATCCTGTGCGAGCGACTGCTCCTCTGCCAGGTCGAACAGCCGCTGTCGAAATCCCTCTCGACTGGTACGGCCTGCCGGCAGGCCGTAGATTCCCTGATAGCGGAAAGGCTTGGACAACCATCCTGCACCTGCATCCAGGAGCCGAAACGATGCCGGGCCACGGCTCAGATCCACCGTGCCGAAACCCGTTGGGTCGTCCGGATCGAAGCCTTGGGACGACGCACGAACAACCACGCTCTGGTGGGGCTGGATCCGTGCGTCTGGAGGATCGCAGCGCAGCACAACATGTCGCACCGTGCCCGGAGTCTGGGCGGCCGAGATAGCGGCGGCCAGCGTCCAGCACACGAGATACAGGGCCGTCGTCGCAGCCGTTCCCTGGCGTCTGCGATCGCCCCGGAAGGGATCGCCGGTCCGCCCCTCGCCCACCAACACCATCGGGAACAGCTTGACATACCGGCCGGGGGGAACTGTCGAGCGGGACCAAGGTTGCCGTCGCCACCGGTGAAACCGGGTTGGACGGTTTGCCGAACCGCTCGTGGGCCAGGGCAGTCCGGACCGTAGGGCGTGCCAAAATGAATGTCGCCCGCCAGGTGGGCAGATGATGTCATTCAGGATTCGCTATATCGAGGTCGGGTGAAGGGGCAGGCGCAAATCGGTTCGCGGAAGCCTGCCCGCCGGTACCCTCGGGTGGGCCTGAGGCTGGTCTTGGCGGTGGCGTTACTTCAGGTCGCGGCCGCAGCCGCAGCTGAGCCGCCACTGGTGATCGGGGTCTCACCGTTCCCGCCCCACGTCATGCAATCGCCAGAGGGCGTTCGTGGGTTCGACATCGACATCTGGAACGAGGTGGCGAGATTGATCGGTCGGGAGTCAGTGTTTCGGCTAATGCCCTTCGAACAGCTGATCGGGTCCGTGAAGGACGGCGAGGTGGACGCTGCGGTCGCTGGCATCAGCATTACCAGTGCCCGCGAAATCGACATCGACTTTAGCTACCCTTACATGGACAGCGGACTGCGAATCCTCACGAACGTCGGCGAGGAGCCGTCGGTCATTCAGGTTTTCCGATCCATGCTGGCCGAGACCGAGTTCAGCGTTCTCGGTGCCATCCTCGCATTCGTTCTGGTCTGCTCTCACGTGCTGTACTTCGCAGAACACGGGCGCTCGGGCATCGATGACCGGTACTTCCCCGGCATATTCGAAGCTGCGTGGTGCGTCCTCGCTACGATCACCACCGTGGGATACGGTGACGTCACCCCCCAACGATGGATCGGCCGCTTTGTGTCGCTTGTAGTGATGGTGATTGGAATTGCGCTCTTTGGTGTTGCCATCGCCCAACTGTCTGCGGGCCTGATGCGTGCGGAGTTCGGTCGCGATATCGGTGGCCTGGACGATCTCGCCGGCCGTCCGGTGGCGAGTGTCAGCGGCACGACGAGTGCACAGGCAGTGATCCAGTACGGTGCGGTACTGCAGGAAGTCGGTGACATCAAGGACGGCTTTGCACTGCTCGAAGCCGGAAAGGTCGAGGCGGTCCTGTTTGACGCTTCACCCCTGATGCAATACCTGCGCGAGCACAGCTCCGGAGACGCAACTCTGGTCGGACCGCTGATTGAGCCGCAGTCGTACGGCATCGCGCTACAGTCGGGAAGCGAGCTGCGAGAGGCGGTCAACCGTGCACTGCTCACACTGCAAGAGTCGGGCCAATACGCACGGATCTACAACCGGTGGTTCGGTGCCTCCAAGTAACCTGGGCGAGATGGTTTCTGTCGACGCGACACGGCACGGTCTCACCGGACGAAGACCGGACTGCGCGTTGCCTATGATGGAAACGTTGTCGCAGCGGTGTGCAGGACAGCCTCACCGTCCATCCGTCCACGGAACACTCCGGTGACGGCAGCCGGAAGCGGTCAGACCGTCCCGCCGGACCCGCTCGGCCACGGTTTCGCATGCCGAAACGATCGCACCAGCTGCTCCGGCCGGGCACCCTCCTCGCGCTTGCCGCTGGCATAGGCGGAGTTGCAACTCTGTCGGCCTGTGCGAGTCGGCTGGGGCCGAGAACGATTCCCGGAGCGCGTTTCGACTACAACCAGCGCATTGCACATTCCCAGAACGAGCAGCTACTGCTCAATCTGGTTCGTCTCCGCTACCGGGATCCGCCCGTGTTTCTCGACGTCGGCACAGTCATTGCCCAGTACACCCTGGACGCTCGCCTGGGTGTGCTGCCCACCGCCAACGTCGAGGCATCCGGCAGCGCCGAAATCGGCATTGATCTCGGTGGCCGGTACAGCGAGCAGCCAACCATAACCTACCAGCCCATTTCTGGAGCCGAGTTCACGCGCCGTCTGCTCACGCCGCTGCCAGCGGAGACGGTCATCCTGCTCTCGCAGTCGGGATGGAGCATCGAGCGACTCCTGATGTGTTGCGTAGACCGGATCAACGGCGTCACCAACGCCCCGGTCGCCAGCGGTCCGACCCCCACCAAGATCCCGGACAACAGCCTGTTCCGGGAGGTTTCCCGGCTGTTTCGCGAGTTGCAGGTGGGAGGGATGCTCGACTTCATGCTCGCCCTGGACCGGGAATCCGGTGTGACGTCGATCCGGATCGGGAAGCCGGAATCAGCACCCGACTGGGCGGAGGCCCTGATCCGGGTTCGAACCATCCTGAGCCTGGACGACGCCTACGAGACGTTTCGTCTTGCGGCGAGGAGCACACAGCTGAGGCCGGATGAGATCGTGCTGACGGGCCGGTCCCTTCTGGGTGCATTGTTTTTCCTCTCGCACAGCGTCGACCCGCCCAGCATCCACGAGACGAGAGGCCTGGTGACCATCTCGATGGACGACGGGGACGGCAAGCCGGACTGGGACGTGGTCTCGGGGAACCTGTTGAAGATCTCGTCCTCGGAGTCCCCGCCACCGGAAGCGTTCGTGCGGATCCGCTACCGAGGCCACTGGTTCTACATTGCGGATGGCGATCTGAACTCGAAGTCCACGTTCAATCTCCTTACGTACCTGCTGTCGCTGCAGTCGGCGGGACCGGGTGGGATCGATGCGATGCTGACTGTGCCGGTGGGGGAGTAGGCATCCGGCGGCCGATCGACTCGACGGCCGCCAGCGACTCGCGCGGCAAGTCGATACAATCGAAGTGGGAGTCTGCCGCACAAGCACCGAACAGCATGTGGTTGTTGATCCCTTCCACGGAGCAGGCCGCTCCGATTCGAAGCGCGGGCCACGGTTTCGGTACGGCCCCCGTCTTCCTGGCCTCGATCAGCACGATCCTGGGGGCCATCCTGTTCCTGCGGTTCGGCTACGCCGTCGCTCATGTGGGTCTCTGGGGAACACTGGTCGTCATTGTTCTTGGACACCTCGTCACGATACCGACCGTGTTGGCCGTGTCGGAAATCGCGACCAACCGCCGTGTCGCCGGAGGCGGGGCGTACTTCATCATCAGCCGATCCTTCGGAACCAGCATCGGCGGCACGATCGGCATCGCGCTTTTCTTGTCCCAGGCGATCTCGGTCGCGTTCTACCTCGTGGCCTTCGCGGAGGCGTTCGCGCCGCTCTACGAGTGGCTGAGCGCCACCTACGGAATCCACCCGGATCCGCGCTGGATCAGCGTTCCGTCCACCGCATTCATGGCGGGCCTGCTGCTGACCAAGGGGGCTGGTTCGGGCGTCCGTCTGCTTTGGGTGGTCAGCCTGCTGCTCGGTTCTTCCATTGGCCTGTTCCTGATGGGCAGCGGCCCGGAGGCGATCCGCCCAAGCGGACTCAACGTCACCGCCACGGTCAGCGAGGCCGACGGGTTCGGCACGGTCTTCGCAACCTGCTTTCCGGCGTTCACCGGAATGATCGCGGGCCTCGGACTTTCGGGCGATCTCAGGAATCCCCAGCGCAGCATTCCGCTCGGAACCATCGCGGCGACACTGGCAGGCATGATGGTGTACACACTCGTGGCGATCAAGCTGGCCCGAAACGCCACCCCGGAAGCACTGGACGCCGACCAGTTCGCCATGGCCCAGATCGCGCTGTGGGGGCCGTCGATCTACATCGGCCTCGGATCTGCCGCGCTCTCCTCCGCGATGGGTTCGATCCTTGTCGCGCCACGAACGCTCCAGGCCCTGGCACGGGACGATGTCCTGCCGATTCCGCAGCTCAATCGCTGGCTGGAACGGGGCGGCGGGCGAGCCCAGGAGCCCGTGGCGGCCACCTTGATATCGAGCTTGATTGCATTCGTCTTCGTACTGTCAGGGGGCATCGACGCTATCGCCCAGATCCTCAGCATGTTCTTCATGGTTACCTACGGCACCCTTTGCGCGGTGTCGTTTCTCGAGTACTTCGCGGGCAATCCGTCCTATCGGCCCACGTTTCATTCCCGCTGGTACCTGTCCCTGCTGGGAGCGGTCATGTGCGGGTTGATGATGCTTCAGATGAGTGCAATGTACACGTTCGTCTCGCTCTCGCTGATGGCGCTCGTCTATGCCGGGCTGCGCCGCTCGCGGCGTGGCGAGAGGGACTTGACCGCCATGTTCCAGGGAACCATGTTCCAACTCACCCGCCGTCTCCATATCGCCCTGCAAAAGACCCGCTCGAAGGGTCCAGTCGGTGGATGGCGTCCCTCGATCGTTGCGTTGACGCGCCACGCCGACCAACGGCTGGGCCAGTTCGACCTGCTTCGCTGGATCTGCCACCGCCACGGGTTCGGGCACTTCATCCAGTTCGTGGAGGGCCACTATTCGTTCGCAGCGGAAATTGAAGCCCGGACGCAGGTCAGTTCGCTGATCGAGCGGACGGAGCTCAGCAAGGCGGGCATCTTCGTGGATTCGCTGATCTGCCCCACATTCGAGATGGCACTGAAGCAGACGCTCCAGATGCCGGGCATTTCCGGCCTCCCGAACAACTGCATCCTCTTCGAGTTCGACCGGGACCATCCTGAGGAAATGGAGGAGGTCGCACTGGGATCCCGAATGGTGTCGGAGTCTCTCTTCAATATCCTGATCCTTCGCTCCAGCCACTTCCGGTTCGGCTACAAGTCCTCGATCCACGTATGGGTCACAAAGGACTCCCGGGACTGCGCGGCGATGATGCTGCTGCTGGCCTACATCATCGTCGGGCACCACGAGTGGAGGAAGGCCCGGATCCGGTTGTTCGCTTGCTTCGAGTCCGAGGATGCCGAACGGGAGACCGACAAGCTGTCGCAGCTGATGACCGAGGGCCGACTGCCGATCTCGGAGCAGAACCTGACAGCGGTACCATGCAGTGTCGATGAGGCTCTCGAGCGCGAGGTGGTCCGCCGGTCGAGCGGGGCCGATCTCGTTATTGCCGGCCTCCAGGCAGCCGACCTCGAACCGGAACAGGCCAGGGCGGCGCTGATGCGATTCCGGGGCGCAAACGACGTGCTGTTCGTTCATTCGAGCGAGAGTATCTCAATCGACTGAGCTGCAGTGCCGGGAGCACTTGATGCCCGGGAAGTCGGGATGAAGTGTTGCGGGGGGCCCGACTTGGGCCTCGACTGGACTAGCCCACAGTGTGGTGGACGGTTAGGTGTGCTGTATCCGCGCCCTGCCGTTGATCCATAGCGAAGCAGCTAATTCTTGAGGGTCGTTGTGACATGTCCAGGATAGGCTCGATCAAGATTGCATCCTGGAGACCCTCCGGCAGCCCGACGCGCTCGCGACCCTGCAGGCGCAGGCTGCAGAGCCTGGTCACGACGGCCGAGCGGTGCCAGGTCTGGAACCAACTGATGGGCCAGATGCAGGGGGTCGCGTTGCTGGTGCGGGCCCGGCACAACCGCTGCCTGGAACCCGGCCAGCCCAAGCTGTTCGATCCCATCCGGAGCCAAGTGGCCCAGGCTCAGATCGAGATCGACGTGACTCGACTTCACTTCCGGGGCATCGACAGAAGCCGTTCTGCGGCCGGCCAGCATTCGGAAGACGCCGGCCCGACGGAAGCGGAACCTGAACCTTTGTCCGTCTACCCCGAGCAGCTGCGATTCTAGAGCGTTGCCCAGCAGCCGCCGCGCCCGTTACACTCTTAAGCGTATGCTCGCTTCGGTTCTGGACCGCATTGCCAGTGCCTGCGTCGCCTTGTTGACGCTCGGCCTGCTGGCCTCCATCATCGTCGCCCAGTCGGCAGATCCGGAGGGCCCCGGCGAAACCGGCCGCCCGAACGTATTGCTGATCACGGTGGACACCCTGCGCGCGGACCACCTCTCGTCATACGGGTATCATCTCCGGACGAGTCCTGTCATCGACCGGCTGGCGGAAGAGGGGGTGCGATTCGACCAAGCGTATACGGCGATCCCGATGACCGGACCGTCGCACTTCTCGATGTTCACAGGGCGGTATCCCCAAGAGCACGGCGCACGCATCAACGGGGTTGCCGTCCCCGACGATTCGAAGTTCATGAACATTCCTCAAGTGCTCCGACGGTTCGGATATACGTCTGGAGCGTTCGTCAGCGCCTGGCCGCTCATCGGCCGGCTGACACGCCTGGACCGTGACTTCGACCACTACGACGAAGATCTGGAACGTACCTACCAGGTGTTTCACTCGATGCGATGGGCCGAAGACGTGACCGGTCCGGCCATCCGGTGGCTCCAGGAGCACAGAGACGACGAGAACCTGTTCCTGTGGGTGCATTACTTCGATCCACACGAACCGTACAACCTGCGTGAGGAGTTCGCGGACCCGGAGCGGGTGGGCGAGCCGCCGTCCGAGCTCCCCGAGTACCCGCGTCCGGTGCGGGAGCGAATCCGCCGCTACGACTCGGAGATCGGCTACGCCGACAAGCACATCGGAGTTCTGCTGAACCAGCTCGACGTACTTGAGATGCGGGACGACACGCTGGTTGTGCTGCTCTCGGACCATGGCGAAGGTCTCGGGGAGCAGGGTTTCGTGGGGCACGGACAGTGGCTTTACCAAAGTACCCTGCGTGTGCCCTGGATCATGCGCCTGCCGGAACGGATTTCTCCCGGAACCGTGATCACGGACAACGTCTCGACGATGGACCTGGCCCCGACGTTGCTGGACCTCGTAGTGCCGGAGTTCCGCAACAGTGCCGAGGTCTCGATTTCCTTTGCCGGCCGCAGCCAGGTTCCCGCAATCATGCAGGCCGTTCGACCACAGTCGCGTTCGATTCGCTTTGTCTCGTTCGAAGGCAAGAAGGGCTTTATCCCGTCCTGGATTTCATGGGTCTGGCGACCGAACTCTGGGCTTCCGTTCCGCATGGGCAAGCTGGACGGGACAGAGAAATCCATCTGGACACCGCAGGAGAACCAGTTCGAGTTCTTTGATCTGGCCACCGACCCGTTCGAGCTTCATTCGACCATCGTCAACAAGGGAGACCGCCGATACAAGTTCGAGAGTGCGGCCTTCGAACGCTGGTTCGACTCGACGAATCTCGCCGAGAGCGAATCGAGGCTCTCGAAGCGCGACGCCGAGATCCTGGAAAGCCTCGGCTATATCAACCAGTAGCGCCGACCCCGCAGAAGGCCCGTTCAGTTCGATGGGTCCGACCGGGCGACACCACCAGTCACGGTCGGCACGGAGGCGTCATCGACATCCACATGCCCCTCCCCGTGCTGGGTTGAGGCTTCTTCAACGGCTTCGTCCCGCTCGATCTCGGCCTCGACGGTCTGCAGGATGCGCAAGGCGGATGCGTTGACACGGCTCGAAAACTCCTCAAGGGCGTTCTTGGCGTTGAGAAACTCGTCGGCGAAGTGGATCGCCGTAAGAATCGCAAGCTGGTACCGCTCCACCCCAGGCAAGGCATCCGCGAACCGGGCAATCACCTCGTCCACCTCGCGCGCGATGGTCCGGGTACGCTCTGGGTCTGCTCCGGCAAGGTGGTAGGTGCGCCCATGGATGACGACCTGAGTTCGCCCAATCTCCCCCACTGCGGTCAGCCTTCCCGCTCGAGTTCATCAATGCGCTTCAAGAGCGCTTCCACGCGTGTGCGAACGGAATTCCGCAGATCATCGCCATCGGCCTGCCTTGTCAGCAACACGATTCGGAGATCCCGTTCGCGGACTCGCTCCCGGAGTGTGCGAACTTCCGACTCGGCTGCCCTGCGTGCCTTGCGCGCTTCCCTCAGCAGCTCCGCCATGGCCAGAACCCGACGTTCCAGTTCCTGAAGGCCCGCCGGCTCGTCGCCTACCTTCGGCGTCTGGGATCCCCGATCTTGCATACCCGCTCCCAGGATTCTCCATGATAGTGCAGCGGACCGAACGCGTTGGCCACTGTCCGCCCGCGTTTCGTTGCAAGCTTCTCGCTCGGGTTTGAGGCGTTCGATGAAGGAGAGATCTGCTGGAGGGCGGTCAGGGCCACGTCTTGGGTCCCGAACGGCGCATCGGCGCGGGCGAACGGCTTTCACCGACGCCTTTGCTGGTACGCGGACCACAGGCGACGGCCAAGAAGAGTGAACAGCCACGACTTCCCCTCCGGAACCCCTGCCGGTCCAACCTCAGCAGCCCCCGTCCAAACCGGAGCAGGTTCGCTCCCAATACCGACGCCGACATCGCCGCCGTGGTCGGCAACTGGCCCAAGGGCACCGCCGCAAGGCCGTTCCGGTTCCGGCCATCGTCTCCTGGCTCTGCCTACGGACCAGCCATCTCCGCGCTCAGGCCAGGTCCCTGTCTCTTGTGTGCGTCAACGCGGCAAGCCGCGGGACCGCTGGATAGGGCAGGATACTGAGCTGTGGGTACAGGGGGTTGCGCCTCCTGGGCTAACGAGTACTTCATCTGCCCAAGCACGGCGAATGTAGCGCCCGCTCTTGGCTGTACGGGAGCTTGTCCGTGGCTCTGCTGGTGGAGAAACTGCTGGACCATGCCCGCACCCTGTCCCCTTGGGGCTACAAACTGGCAGCAGCCTCC
Organism: Bryobacterales bacterium; assembly: GCA_965205085.1. Classification (GTDB taxonomy): domain Bacteria; phylum Acidobacteriota; class Terriglobia; order Bryobacterales; family UBA6623; genus VXMF01. Next base: position 2,952,426 of record OZ242039.1, read on the forward strand.
TTGCGCCTGACGTAACTTCCAATTCTTGCTGCACCAGGTCAAGCGGGCCATCGAACCTTCCCTGTCCCTGTCGAAGACACTGCACCGCTGGAATGCGACTTCGGAGCAGCTGGCCGACTCGCCCACCACGCAAGCCCCAATTAGCAGTTCATGGTTGCTTTTCCTCGGGCCGGTGGGCCCCGCTGAAGGCAACCTCAGGTAGCGACAGACTGGTTCCTGGGGAAACGTCTGACAGCAGCCTTGCCTTGCGGCCCCTGCCACCCGGCCACGGACTCGCAGCAGCGGCCCCCTCCAACTGCGCCAAGCGTTGCCTCTGCCCACCCGCAAGCAGCGCTCCTCTACCCCAAGAATCACTCTGGTCCGAAACACCAGCCCTTGCGGTGCCGATCACTCGATCACCAACTCCCGCTCCCTCACCCTCCGGAAGCGCGATTCCCAACGCACAGGGTGGAGACTAGACAGGCCACCCCTCTTGCGTTGCGGGTGGCCGGTTCCGGTGGCACGGCCTCGCCAGCACATCTCTCAGGTTTCGACCAAAACCGGACTCTGGGACAGAGGACCCGGAGACCCGTTCGCCGGCGGTTGGCCTAGCCTGGACGTGATGGCTATCTCAGATGGACTGGATGTCACAATCTTGCAAGTGCCCCATTCCAGCCCAGAGGTGCTATAGGGCACGACCTGCGCTCTGACTGGTCCGCAGGGGCCGCATTCGCCCTCCCGCTGACCCGGCATCTGGCGTCAGCCCCTGCGTGGGTCCGAATCTGCAAACGTGGCTGAGTGCCCGCCTGTTCGGACTGGCGTCGACCTGACCAGGCCGCAAAGCCAAAGCAGGCCGTCATGGTGCGCAAGAGAGGACTTGAACCTCCACGGGATTTAACTCCCACTAGGACCTGAACCTAGCGCGTCTGCCAATTCCGCCACTTGCGCACTGGGCGGGGAGGCCCGGGTCGCCGAAAGCGAAGCGGGGATCCGACTCCATTGTAGAGTATCCGGGCGGCGTTTCCGAACTGCGACGGAGCGGCGATTCAGGCGCTACCGTCAAGATGTGGCCGCAGTGCGGACAGGCTCATGCCGAACCCGAAACGACGGAGATCCGCGGCCGGGACGCGGACGAGGAACATCCGGTACCGCGCGATGGCCGTAGAGCCGGCAGGGATCCATCCGATGGTCGGTTGGTCGAAGAGCGGGCCGCGCCCGAGAGCCGCCTTGCGGGTCTCGGGAAACGGCGACACCCCGAACTCCATCCCTCTTGCCAGAGTGCGGCCGTTCCACGGAGCATGTGTCCGGGAGCAGTCCTCCTCCCAGATTCCCAGCCACGGAAACCCGTCGCTCCGCCAGACGTAGCAGAATAGCGTCTCGCTGCCGGGGTGGTAGGCGGCAAAGAACGCATCGGCGCAATCTGGGTTCATCAGGTGAGCCGTGTAGGCCCCGGATACCCCGGACCCGGCAATGCGCCGCAAGTCGCCCGTTCCCCCGCCGGCCAGCGGAGCTTTGGGCCAGCGGAACTCCGCACCGGCTACGTACTTGCCGCCACCGGGTGCGAACTCCCCTTCGATTACCTTCGACCGTGTGGCCGAGGCCTCGAAGAGAGTCTGCCCCTTCTCGAGGAACGGCGGCCCAAGCGTGACGTGCTGTGTCCATCCGACCGCGCGGTCAATCGCGGACAGATTCGTCGCTGTTTCGGTGAGCGAGACCGCGCCTCGTCCGTCATCGAGCTCCAGACGACGGGAGAACTGCATTCGGGCGAGCGGAAGCTCCGCCCGTGCCTCCAGCCACCCGTCACCCGACTCGACGTCCCAGTCAACCGAAGACGCCTCGCCGTGCACTCCGAGCCCCGCCACCGACTCCTGCTCCGACGGCACCCCGAAGATGTCGAAGCAAAGACTGTGCCCCGCAATGCCCGCCAACAGCCGCGCGTCAGGTCCACTGCCGAATCCGGGATGCGCCTCGGGATCGTAGGCAGACGGGTCGACCGTCTTCCACGGCGGGTCCCACAACGGGTTGACGCCATTCTCCTTGAGAACGACCGCCGCGATATGCCCTCCGCCCGGCAGCAGTGTCAGTCGGAGGCGATCATTCTCCACATGGACTTGTCTACGGCTGGTGATGCCCATCGCCCGGGATCCGATGCCAAGGGTACCATTCCGGGATACAGTGGTATAATTCGGGAGCAGCCCCGAAGCCTGCCTCAGGCAAGACGGGCTCGGCCCTGCTTCTAGTCCCGCTCTTCGAAAAGGCCCCATGGGTCCCCGGGGATGGCTAGCGGCCGTCGCAGGGCACCTAGGCCTACCATGAAGTACGGACTGCCCTCGTCTCAAGGACTCTACGATCCCCGTCTGGAGCACGATGCCTGTGGCATCGGCTTCGTCGCGGATATCAAGGGACGCCCCAGCCATCGCATCGTCGAGCAAGGAGTCGAGGTTCTGGTCAACCTCACGCACAGGGGCGCGTGCGGGTGCGACCCGGAAACCGGGGACGGAGCCGGTCTCCTCTTGCAGATCCCGGACGGATTCTTCCGCAGGCAGGCCGCAGCCGGCGGCTTCTCCCTGCCGCCGGCGGGAGACTACGGCGTCGGGATGCTCTTCGTTTCGGCTGACGAGCGGGCGAGCCGGGAGGCCCGGCAAATGGTTGAGGAACTGGCTGTGGCCGAAGGGCTCGACGTACTCGGCTGGAGACGGGTTCCGACCAACTCCCGGGCAATCGGTTGGCTCGCGCGCGAAAGCGAGCCCCAAGTGTATCAAGTCTTCCTTCGCACGCCCGAGGAGACCCGAATCAGCGGGGATGACTTCGAAAGGAAGCTCTTCGTGCTGCGCAAGCTCACCGAACGGGAGGCGCGCCGGCGCGAGATACCCCGGTACTACCCGGCGACAATGTCCTCGCGGACGATTTGCTACAAGGGCCTCCTGCTGGCTCCGCAGATCTTCGGCTACTACCCCGATCTGGGCGACTCCGACTTCCACTCCGCTGTCGCCCTGATCCACCAGCGCTTCTCGACGAACACCTTTCCTACCTGGGAGCGCGCCCAGCCCTTCCGGTATCTGGCTCACAACGGTGAGATCAACACGGTGCGCGGCAACGCCAACTGGATGCGGGCCAGGGAGGAGAACCTGCGGAGCGGCCACTTCGGCGACGACGTTGACAAGATCAAGCCGATCATTGACGAGTCGGGGTCTGATTCCACGCAGATCGACAACGCGTTGGAAGTGCTGATCCAGTCCGGCCGTTCCATCGCGCACTCGTTCATGATGCTGATTCCGGAGGCTTGGTCCTCCCACGAGCACATGCAGGAATACAAGAAGGCGTTCTACGAGTTCCACGCCACGATGATGGAGCCCTGGGACGGACCGGCCTCCATCGTGTTCACCGACGGACGATTCGTCGGCGGCTCGCTCGACCGGAACGGCTTGCGCCCGTCACGCTACTGCGTAACGTACGACGACCTGGTGGTAATGGCCTCAGAAACCGGGGTCATCCCCAACATTGAGCCCGCCAACGTGCGCATCAAGGGCCGGTTGCAGCCGGGCCGAATGTTCCTGGTGGACATGCAAGAGGGGCGCATTATCCGTGACGAGGAGATCAAGGGGACCGTTTCGAAGCGGCGGCCGTACGGGCAGTGGCTGAAAACGCACCTCATCGACCTGGACGACCTGCCCGAACCGCCTGCGTCTGCGGTCGGCCCGATGGACGCCGAGACGCTGCTGCAACATCAGCGAATGTTCGGTTACACGACCGAGCACGAGCGGATGCTGCTTGGGCCCATGGCCTGCAATGGGGCGGAGCCGGTCGGCTCCATGGGGATTGACATTCCCCTGGCCTGTCTGTCGGAGCGCCCCCAACTCCTCTTCAGCTACTTCAAGCAACTGTTTGCGCAGGTCACGAATCCCGCGATCGATCCCATCCGGGAGGAGCTGGTGATGTCGACGGTCACCTACGTCGGGCCCCAAGGCAACCTGCTCGACGAACGGCCGGACTACGCCCATGTCGTCAGGGTCCACTCGCCCGTCATCGACAACACGAAACTCGGGAAGCTGCGCAACCTCGGCCGGCACATCCGGTTCGGCTCGACCACGCTGGCGACCACATTCCCCGCTGCCGAGGGGGTGGCCGGTTTGCGGCCTGCGCTCGACCGGCTGTGCCGCGAGGCCGAAGAGGCGGCGGACCTCGGCTGCGGCGTGCTCATTCTCTCGGACAGGGGGGCCGACAGGGACCACGCTCCTATTCCTTCCCTGCTGGCCTGCGCAGCAGTGCACCACCACCTGATTCGGTCGGCGAAACGCAGCAAGGCGGGCATTGTGGTCGAATCCGGAGAGCCCCGAGAAGTGATGCACTACTGCCTGCTGATCGGCTATGGCGCCAATGCCGTCAACGGCTACCTCGCCTACGAGACGCTCGACCGGCTGCAAGCGCTGGGCGAGCTCGAGAATCCGGAGCTGTCCGTCGAGCAGGCTCACGCCAACTTCGAGAAGGCGCTCCGCAAGGGCATTCACAAGGTCATGTCGAAGATGGGAATCTCGACCGTGCAGTCGTACCATGGCGCCCAGATCTTCGAGGCCATCGGCCTGAGGAGCGATGTCGTGGAGGAGTACTTTACCGGAACGACCGCGCAAATCCAGGGTGTCGGGCTGGAGATACTGGCGCAGGAAGCGCTGGAGAAGCACCGCTACGCCTATCTGCCGGCATCCAGGGACAGTACCAGGCTGCCGGTCGGCGGCGAATACCAGTTCCGCCTGCGAGGCGAGCAGCACCTGCTGAACCCCGAAACCGTAGCTCAACTGCAACAAGCCGTCCGGAAGAACAACTGGGCAACCTACGAGGAGTACTCGCGCACCGTCAACGACCTCAACCGGCAACTGTGCACGCTTCGAGGTCTGTTCGACCTCAAGCAGGCACCCGCGGCCGTGCCTCTCGACGAAGTGGAGCCGGCATCCGAGATTGTCAGGCGGTTCTGCACGGGTGCGATGAGCTTCGGTTCGATTTCCGCAGAGGCCCACGAGACGCTGGCCATGGCCATGAACCGCATTGGCGGTCGATCGAACACGGGGGAAGGTGGCGAAGACCCGGCCCGTTTCGAGGACGACCGCCGCTCGAAGATCAAGCAGGTGGCGTCGGGACGCTTCGGGGTGACCGCGCATTACCTCGCCAATGCGGACGAACTGCAGATCAAGATCGCCCAGGGCGCCAAGCCCGGCGAGGGGGGCCAGTTGCCCGGCCACAAGGTGGACGAGACGATTGCCAGGCTGCGGCATTCGACTCCCGGAGTCGGCTTGATCTCGCCCCCGCCGCATCACGACATCTACTCGATCGAGGATTTGGCGCAACTGATCTTCGACCTCAAGAACGCCAACCGCGACGCGAACGTTTCCGTCAAGCTGGTGTCCGAGGTGGGGGTAGGCACAGTGGCTGCGGGCGTCTCCAAGGGACACGCCGACCTCGTCCTGATTTCCGGACACGACGGCGGCACGGGGGCCTCGCCGATGAGCTCGATCCGGCATGCCGGCACGCCTTGGGAACTGGGCTTGTCGGAAACCCAGCAGGTGCTGGTGATGAACGACCTCCGGGGCCGGATCCGCGTGCAGGTGGACGGCAAGCTGCAGACTGGGCGGGACGTGGTCATCGGTGCCCTGCTGGGTGCCGACGAGTTCGGCTTCTCGACGATGCCTCTGGTGGCGATGGGCTGCATCATGATGCGCAAGTGCCACCTCAACACCTGTCCCGTCGGCATCGCGACACAGAACCCGGAACTCCGCAAGAAGTTCGAAGGTACACCCGAGAGCGTTATCAATTTCTTCTTCTTCGTCGCGGAGGAGGTCCGCCGGCACATGTCGGAACTCGGGTTCCGCAGGTTCGATGACATGATCGGCAAGGTCGACCGCCTGGACGTGCGCGAGGCCGTCAACCACTACAAGAGCAAGGGGCTTGACTTTACCAAGGTGTTCTTTGACCCGCCGGTGGATCGGTCGATCGCCCGCTACCATTGCAGCCGGCAGGACCACGGCATTGAACGCCAGATCGACAACCAGCTGATCGAACTCTGCCGGCCGGCGATCGAGGAGCGCAGTCCGGTCGAGTTCGCCTACGACATTCGCAACACGGACCGTACGGTCGGCACGATGCTGTCGCACCGGATTGCGAGCCGACACGGATCCGACGGCCTTCCGGAGGACTGCATCAAGATCCGTTTCTCGGGCAGTGCCGGCCAGAGTTTCGGGGCTTGGGCCAGCAAGGGCATGACCCTTCAGGTCCGCGGTGACGCAAACGACTATTTCGGCAAGGGACTCTCGGGCGGACGGCTGATCATCTCGCCGCCGCCGGGATCGACCTTCGTGTTCGAGGAGAACATCATCATTGGCAACGTGTCCTTCTATGGCGCGACGGGCGGGCAAGCATTCGTGAACGGAATGGCCGGCGAGCGGTTCTGCATTCGCAATTCCGGCGCGCAGGTGGTGGTCGAAGGGGTCGGAGACCACGGTTGCGAGTACATGACTAACGGTTTGGTCGTGATCCTCGGCGAGTGTGGCAGAAATTTCGCCGCCGGGATGTCCGGCGGCATCGCCTACGTCCTGGACGAGGGGGCAGACTTCGAGGAACGGTGCCTGCAGAATGCGGACGTCGACGTGGAGCCGCTGGAACCGGAGGCGGAGCGGGATCTGGTCCGGAACCTGATCGAGCGCCATGTGTTCCACACCCGCAGCCCCAAGGGACAGTGGGTGCTCGAGCATTGGGAAACGATGGTTCCGCAGTTCCGGAAGATCTTTCCCCGGGAACTCAAGCGCGCCCTGCGCGAACGCGACATGGCCGCAGCGGTCCGGAGTTGAGTCCAGCAGCGGTTGGCCTCCCGGCACACGGCGGGAGGCCCTCAGAATTCGACGTTCCCCGGTGTGCGCGGAAACGGTATGACGTCCCGCACGTTCCCCATTCCGGTCACGTAGCTGATGGTCCTCTCAAAGCCCAGGCCGAACCCGGCGTGGGGGACGGTCCCGTAGCGCCGCAGGTCCCGGTACCAGCCGTAGTGCGACGGATCGACACCGCATTCGGCGAATCTCTGGTCCAGCACCTCGAGCCTCTCCTCGCGCTGGCTTCCGCCGATGATCTCACCAATACCGGGCGCCAGGACGTCCATGGCGGAAACCGTCTCTCCCCCATCGTCCAGACGCATGTAGAAGGCCTTGATGCTCTTCGGGTAGTTGGTGACGATGACCGGGCGGCACACATATTCCTCGGTGAGATACCGTTCGTGCTCCGACTGCAGGTCGGCCCCCCAATGGACGGGGTACCGGAACTTCCGCGGGGCTTTCTCGAGCACCTGCACGGCCTGGGTGTACGTCATCCGCTCGAAGGGCTGATCCACCACCGCCCGCAGCCGTCGAATCGCTCCCGGATCGACGCGTCCCTCGAAGAACTCCATATCGTCGGCCCGTTCCTCGAGCACGGCCCGGAACAGGAATCGCAGCAAATCCTCGGCGAGGGCGGCGTTGTCGTCGAGGTCGGCGAAGGCGGTCTCGGGCTCGATCATCCAGAACTCGGCGAGGTGCCGGCTCGTGTTGGAATTCTCCGCACGGAATGTCGGACCGAAGGTGTAAACCCTGGTCAGGGCGAGACAGTACGCCTCGACGTTCAGTTGTCCCGATACGGTCAGGAACGCCTCGCGGCCGAAGAAGTCCTTTGAGAAATCAGGTCGCCCACGTCCGTCGAGGGGCAGGTTTTCCAAGTCCAGCGTGCTGACACGGAACAACTCGCCGGCCCCCTCGGTGTCCGAGCCGGTAACGATCGGCGTATGGATCCAGAGATACCCGCGGGAATCGAGGAACTCGTGGGTCGCCCTGGCCAGGCAGTGCCGGACCCGGGCCACCGCGGCGAAGGTGTTCGTCCGGGGACGGAGGTGGGCGACCTCGCGGAGAAACTCGAAGGTGTGACGCTTGGGCGAGATCGGATAGGTATCCGGGTCCTCGACCCAGCCCTCGACCCGGACGGACGTTGCCTGCACTTCGACGGACTGGCCGCGTCCCCTGGACTCCACCAAGCGGCCATCGACCGTCACCGCACAGCCGCTGGCCAGCCGGAGGATTTCGGAAGTGTAGTTGGGGAGGTCCGTCGCAGCGACGACCTGCAGGGCGGCGAAGCAGGAACCGTCGCTGACATGGACAAACGAGAAACCGGCCCTGGAGTCGCGCCGCGTTCGGACCCATCCCTGCACGGTGACTGCCTCGCCAATCGCCAATCCACCACCCAACAGGTCCACGACCGTGTGCTTCGCCATACTGAATAGTTTGCAGGATAGGCGGGTATCCGGTGCGGACAGGGCCGCGCTTCGGCGGATTCCCACTGTCCACGACACTGCCATGCCCCAGCCGGCGGCCAGGCAAACTCCAGCATGATATCCGACAAGACCCGCGTAGCCGTGCTCTTCGGAGGGCGCTCAAGCGAACACGAAATCTCCATCCGCTCCGCCGCGTCAGTGATTGCAGGACTGGACACCTCGAAGTATGCGGCCATCCCGGTGGCCATCGAGCGCAGTGGCCGGTGGCTGGACCCAGGCCGCTCACTCGCGCTCCTGCCGAACGAGGTCGCCGCGAGGTGCGGTCTGGCTCCTGTGGAGATCCGTCACGAGCCCGGCCGCTCGAGAGGCTTTGACGTGGTGTTTCCGGTGCTCCACGGACCGTATGGGGAGGACGGCCGGATCCAGGGACTCCTCGATCTGGCCGACGTGCCGTACGTGGGCTCCGGCACCCTCGGGTCAGCTTGCGGCATGGACAAGGACGTGACGAAGCGAATTCTGGGCGCTCACGGAATCCCGACATTGGGCCATGCCACAGTCCGATGGGGCGAACCCGACGACCGGATCGGGGTGATCGAGGACGAGATCGGCTTCCCTGCGTTCGTGAAGCCGGCGAACCTGGGATCGTCCGTGGGGGTCAAGAGGGTAACCGACCGTGCCAGCCTCCTGGACGCCCTCCGGTATGCCGGGGAGTTCGACGACAAGGTCCTGGTCGAGCCGGAGATCAACGCCCAGGAGATCGAATGCGGGGTTCTGGGACTTGACGGTGCCCGTGCGTCGGTTCCCGGCGAGATCGTGACCCGAGAGGGCTTTTACGACTATGAGACGAAGTACGTGACAGACAAGGCCGAGCTCCACGTGCCGGCAAACGTCACCGCCGACGAGGATCGACGGATCCGGGCCATGGCGATCCAGGCGTTCAAGGCACTGGAATGCGACGGCCTGGCGCGAGTCGATTTCTTCCTGGAGCGCGGGTCGGGCCGGATCCTGGTCAACGAGGTGAACACGATGCCGGGTTTCACGTCGATCAGCATGTATCCGAGGATGTGGGAGGCGAGCGGCGTGCCGTACACGGTCCTGCTGGAGCGTCTGGTGGACTGCGCCCTGGCTCGCCACCGGCGAAAGCGCCGACTGCGATTCGACCCGCGCTAGTCGGGCAACCGTTCCAACAGTTCCCGTATCGTCAGCAGACACCCGGGATGGACGGCGCAGGGAGCGATGGCAGCCAACGGCTGCAAGACGAATCGCCGCTGGCACATTCGCGGATGGGGAACCGTGAGATCCGGGGTGTCAATGATCCGGTCGCCGACGAGAAGCAGGTCGATATCCAGGGGCCGCGGCTCGTTCCGAGCCCCCCGAATACGACCACGGTCGCACTCGATCCGCATGGCTGCCGCCAGAATCTCCGCCGATGGCAAGTCGCTCTCAAGGCACAGGCAGGCATTGAGGAACATCGCTCCGCCGGGGCAGTCGACGGGATCGGTCTCCACCAGGGGGGAGCGGGCAAGCAAGGTCCCGCACTGGGCGAGTGCCCGAACGGCGTACTCGAGGTGACGGCTTCTGGAACCCAAGTTCGACCCGAGTCCGAGGTAGAACCTAGCCATTGCTTTGCCGCACGACCTCAACAGCGGCCCACGGCACACCGAACCGGGCCAGGGCCGAGGGTTTCTTCACCCGGACCAGGACCTCGCCCACGCAATGGTTCGCGAGCAGTGTGGTGGCGACGGCCTCGGCGAGCGTTTCGATCAATGCGTATGGGCGCCGACCCGCGACCGCCGCCGCGTCTGCCCGGACGGCGACGTAGTCGACGGCGTCCGCCAGGGAGTCGGAGCGGGCGGCGGGACCCGCATCGCACCGGAGTTCGATATCGACGAGAATGCTCTGCGCCTCCCGCCGCTCCGCCTCCGTGCATCCGACCCGGGCCCATAGAGGGATGCCGGGAATCAGAACTCTATCCCTCACCGGAAACATCCCTGACTGCGTCCAGGACATCGAGAACCCGTCGGCACTGCGTAACATCATGCACCCGCACGATACGGGCACCGTTCATAACTCCCGCCGCAACGGCCGCCAGGGTGCCCTCCACCCGCTCGTGCGGCGGCAGACGGCTGGGAAGGCTGCCCAGGAACGATTTTCGGGACGGTCCGATGAGGACCGGGAGTCCGATGTCGACGATCTCCGGCAGCCGTGCCAGAAGTTCGAAATTCTGGCGCGGGGACTTACCGAATCCCAGCCCGGGGTCCAGGGCGATCTCGGCCACGCCTGCGCGTCGTGCAGCGGACGCCCGGCCCTCCAGGTAGTCACGGACTTCCGCGACGACATCCCGGTAGACCGTGTCGCTCTGCATGGTCTGCGGTGTACCACGCATATGCACTGCAACCACGCTCGCTCCAAACTCCGCAGCGACCTCGAGCATGGACGGATCACGCAATCCTCCGACATCGTTGATTATGGCGGCACCTGCCCTGAGGCAGGACTTGGCCACTGTCGGTTTCCGCGTATCGATCGAGATCGGGACCTCCGATGCGGCGACCAGTTCCTCGATCACGGGCAGAACCCTGGCAAGTTCCACGGCCTCGGTCACCGGACCGGCGCCCGGACGGCTGCTTTCTCCGCCGACATCAACGATATCTGCCCCCTCGGTGATCATAGCCAGCCCCCGCTCGACGGCCCGCCGCAAACCCAAGTACCGTCCGCCATCGGAGAACGAGTCTGGCGTCACGTTCAACACTCCCATCAGGAGCGTCCGCGAAGGGTGGAGCAGGAGGGATCGAGACGTCAAGCCCCCATTGTCGCCCGCATCGAGGCGGGTAGCGCTGTCTGCGCATACGGGAAGCCGCGCCGCCGCCCAATCGGCCCGAGGGGCACTGGCCGCGACGGGGTTGCAAGCCGCAGGGAGATCAGCGTGTGGTATCCCAAGAGCGCGGCCCAATCAGAGATCAGCCGCATCCCAAGTCGTTCCCACGCTGTGTTGGCCCGTTTCTGGCCTACACTGCACTTGGTCGGAAACCAACTGGAGAGTCTGTTCGTACAACAGGCACAGACCCGGCAGAAGGGATTGCATTGCCTGTTGGATGGCATCGCGAAGAGCCTCCGGCGACGTCGACCGCAATGCTGCAATCCGCAGTGGTCCCGCCAGCACGAAACCAAGTGGAGGAACCGCAAGACAACCACCCCAGCGTCCTGACAGCGCCAACGAAGACGCTCAACCCGGGATTTCCTTAGGGACCTATCGCTTTGACGATCCGATAGTTGTCCGCGATCGGGCAATCTGGGCAGGTTCGCCCAGCCGCGCCCACCCAGAGAGTGAGAGCAGGGTCGGACAAGCCGCTCCGGGGCGGTGGAGGCCTTCCACAGGGGAAGCGGCCTCCGCAAGATTTTGCCGGTGCCGTATCGGCACAGCTGGCCACAACGTCGGCAAATCGGGATCCGTTCCCCAGTCAGGCCGGATTCTCCACCTTGCTCCAACGTCAAGCAGGAAGGGGGCGGTCGACCGCCCCCCATAGTGGCTCGTTCCCGGGCTGTCTGGAATCTGCGGATCTGCCCTAGGGCAGATCCGCACCGAAGGCACCTAGTACCACCAAACTCGAGTTCTTCGTGGCCGGAGTCGACTCCTTCACCGTTCTTCCAAACGTGTTGTCGAACCTGTCGACGCTGTGATCATTCACGAACTTGTATTGCCCGATAATCCCCAGTGGCCCGGACAGCGACCGGCCCACGAACGCGAAACGATACTCTTCGGGGCGCACCACAGCCTGCGCAATCGACGAGTCCCGGTAGGTGATCTTCTGATCTTGCGTCCTCGCGGTAACAGTGCTAGTGGTTCCGGTCCAGCCAGTTCCTGCGGCAAAATAGTCCAGCTTATGGTCGCCAGCAATGCTCCCAGGGATGTGGTGATTGGTAGCCATGTCCATCCCGAAGAAGGTGAGCCGCCGAATTTCCTTACCGTTGTGATACAGGTAGTCGCCCGTTTCGGCATCCCGCAGGTCGCTCAGCACGGTCGTCACCTTGCCACCAACCCACTTGCTCGTATTAGAACTGGCGGCCCAAATACCGTACTCCTTGCCGTCGTCGGGGTGCCACCACACCTCGACACTCACGTCACCCTCGTAGTAGTTGAAGCCGCCCGTGCCGGGTGCATCCCCCGGCTGCGTCTCACTGCCCACGTAGGCCACCGTCTTGCCCGTGTAGGTGAACCGCTGGCCGGCCGGCAACTCCGAGCGGGTTCTCGCCGTCGATATCGGCAGCGGGCTGTAGGCGAACCAGTCCACCTCATGGTGCAGCCAGTTCTTCGCCCGCAGCGCGTTCTTGGCCCACTGGATCCGCCAAACCCCGAACCGCGTATAGTCCGTGCTGCCAGCCACCGCCTTGACCTGCCACTGCCGCTGGTTGAAGATCGCCGCCGGCGTCGTGTTCCAGATCAGCTTGCCATCCGCCGCGGTGTCGTACAGCTCCCCGTTGTCGCCGTGCACACCCAGAAACGACTTCTGCGTGCCGCCGTCCGCGACCGTGAAGAGCCCGGACCCGGCCGGGTCGAAGGCCGACTCGAACGCCTCCAGGGAACCGAGTGCCTCCAGCACCCGGTCGTAGACCTCCAGCGCCGGCGACGCATCGTCATCTTGCGTGGCGGCGTTGCTGTCCCCCCTGATGTGCGGAACGGTCCACTGGTTCGTACCCGCCGGGAGGGCGGGGCCACGGACCGTGCCCCACGGGACCTGATCAAGGAGACTGCTGCCGACCCGCTTACCGCGCGTGGCGGCATGGCCTTCGGTGCGGACATCCCAGAACAGTCCCATGGCCAGCTGTATCGGCAGAAAGCCCCACTCCACCTGCACCTTGGTCGGAACGGGACTACCTGATGACTGGGGGACGGCCTGACAGCAGAAACCGCCGACCGTCACCAGCCCGCCGATCAGTTTGCGACTCTCCTGGATTCTCTCCCGAACGCTCTGGACCCAGGTCTTGGGACTGTTGAGGGTGAACTCGCCGCCCTCGGTGGCCAGCAGGTCCTGGAGCGCGATTTTCACATTCAGCTTGAGGTTTCCGTTTTTCGCGCTGAACTTGTCCGCGCCCGTGTCGCCCTTGCGGAAATACGTGCTGCTGTTTCCCGCCCTGTGGCCGGCGCTCGTGGCGGACACCTGGCCGGTAGTGAGATCGGTGCCCACATAGTTCCAAATCCACTCCGAAGGCTTAACCTGCAACTGGCCGTCGGTGAGGACCGTCGACGCAGGCGCTAGAGTGTCCCAGTTACCATAGAACGCTCTGCTTTGTGCCCGCAAGGAGGTGCCGACCTGTGTACCGTCACCGACCGACGGCCGCCGCACCGGCTCGTCCGCCACGCGCTCGGCCCCAAAGCCGCCTGCCAAGTACGACATGCTCTGCTTGTCCGCTCCCAGCGACCACACCCCCACCGCCTCGCTGCCCGCTCCCGGCGCGCTGTTCCCCCCCAGCAGCCGCCCTTCAAACGTCGCGGCCACCATCTGCGGCCGGTACACCCCCGCCCGTAGTCCGTAGTCGACCGTCGCCATGTCGTTGGCCGCCTGCTTCCATTTCCCCTGCTGGTTCATCTTCACCGTCGGCAGCACGATGCTGTCCACCTCCCCGAACAGGTACTCCCACGACTCCCCTCCTGCCGTCACCAACTCCGTGATCAGCCCATCCACCTTGGCCGTCCTGAAGTTGACGCTCACCTCGATGTCTCCGCTGTACTGCTTCCCCGCTCCGCTCAGCGCCAAGGTCCGCCCCTCGTACCGCGCCGTCCCTGCCGTCTGCACGTACCTCGTCCGAGCCGTCTCCCCCGTCACACCGAACGCGAACGCTCCCCGCTCCCCCGTCTGCGGAGTCGTGTCGTCGTCATACTTCAGGTCCCCCACCGCGTCGGCCCGCTTCGTCCGTGTGATCGTTCCGAAGCGCGTGTTCCCGAGCTCCCCGTACGTCACCGTCGATTCCGTCTCCGCCGCCGCGAAGATCGTCCCCGCCTTGCTCGCCGTCGCCGACCCCTTCAGCAGATCCTCGTCCCCCAGCGCCCGCTCCAGCGCCGCCGCGCTCCCCAAAGCCTCGATCAGGTCGTCGATCACTCCCAGCGCGTCGTCGTCGTCCGGCCGCCGCGTCGCGTACTTGCCCTTGACCTTGTTCTTCCCGAATACCGTCTCCAGCACCCCCTTCACGTTCGTCGTCGCGTTGTTCGCACTCTCCGTCCCCCACTGCCGACCCACCTGCGTGTCCCGCTGCGAGTCCGTGTCGAACACATCCAGCACCGCCACGATCTTCTCCCGGATCTCCAGCAGCTTCCCTCGCGCCTCCGCCACGAAGTTCTTCCCCTTCCTCTGCGACATCCCGTCCCCCAGCAGGTCCCCGAACGGGTAGTTCTCCCCTGCCACCACCAAAGCCGTCCGATCCTCGTTCGCCTCCGTCTTCCGGTCGTCCCCCAGGATCGAAGGAAACGCGCTCACCCCGTCTGTCTTGAAACGCGTCGGGTTCCGCACCGCCACGTTGTCCAGCCGCGTCCCCATCAGCGCCCCGTCCTGCATCACCACCCGGTACCACCCCGACGTCTCCGTCTCGATGTCCCCCATCCCTTCCTTCCCCAGCAGCGCCCCGTCCACGTCGTAGCCGGTGCCGTCTTCCCGCTTCACCGCCTGCAGGCCTCCCGTCCCCTGCACCTCCATCGTCATCGGCACGTACTCCGCCATCCACACCCCGTCCACCCGGCTCAGCCTGTATACGTTCCCGTTCCCCGCCGTGTGCTGCCCCCCGCTCATGAACACCTCCCCGTCCAGCGTCCAGCTCCCGTCCTCCTGCATCACGATCGTCACCATCGTCCCGCTCGTGCCCAGCGTCACCGTCGTCGTCGGTGCCTCATACCGCCCCATCCACGTGCCGTCCTCTCCCATCACCAGCGTGTACCGGTTCCCGTTCTCCGACGTCACCGGCGTCACCCCGGCCTCCACCTGCATCTCCCCCAGCCAGTAGCTGCCGTCCTCTGCCCGCATCAGCGTCACCGTGCCGCCGATCGTCCCCAACTGCACCTCCACCCGCATCGGGTTGTACGTCGCCGTCCACTTCCCCCCGCCGTCGCTCGTCAGCGTGTACGTGTTCCCGGCGGTCGTGATCTGCCCCCCCTCGCTCAGACTCTCTGTCTCCCCCGTTACCGGGTTCACCACACTCCAGGTACCGTCCTCCGCCCGCGTCGCCTCCAGTGTCAGACCCGTGCCCCCCACCGTCACCGTCCCCTTCCCCGGCACGTACGTCGCCGTCCACATCCCGTCTTCTCCCATCGCCAGCGTGTACTCACCCCCATTGCCCGCTGTCCACGTGCCGCCGCTCATCAACGGCTCTCCACCCACCGTGTAGGTCCCGTCCTCGTTCTTCACGATCGTCACCGTCGTCCCGCTCGTGCCCAACTCCAGCATCGTCTCCGACGCCTGGTATTGCGCCATCCACATCCCGTCCTCCCCCATCACCAGCGTGTACACGTTCCCATTCGCCGCCGTGTACATCGTGACCCCGCTCTCCACCGCCATCTCGCCCAGCATGTAGCCCCCGTCCTCGCCCTTCACGAGCTTCACGGTCTCCTCCAAGCTCCCCAGCTTGACCTCCACCTCGTGCGCGTCGTACCGCGCACTCCACGTCCCCTCCGCCAGCAGCAGCGTGTACACGTTGCCGCTTTCGCTCGTCACGGTCTTCCCGCTCTCGAACGCCTCCCCGTTCAGCGTGAAGCCCCCATCCTGCGTGGTCATCAGCGTGACCGTCTCTCCACTCTCCCCCAGCGTCACCTCCACCGGCTGCGGCTGGAACGGTGCCGGTGCCGGCGCTGCCGGCGGTCTTGCCGCCGTCGGCTCATCGCCTCCACAGGCGGCCAGTCCCGCCAAGAGTAGCGCGGACAGGAGGAAAATCCCCCCCCCCCCCCCCCCCCCGAATTTCATTGCACTGCGATTCATCTTGATGACCTCCGTCTTGGTATTCCCTAGTACTTCGCCTATCGGGCAGCCTTGTTGCTCCCCGGACTCCCGACCCACTGAAGCAGCCGAACTCCGACGCTGATCTTGGCTCTGATGAACCAAAACGAGAGTGTACCTCATTTCACCCACCCTTTGCAGGTCCATTCGGGAACGAGATCGTGAGTTCCCCGGTTTCTTGGTCGGAAGGCAATCCTGAATGGGTGGCGGATACTGGCGTAGTGAGCGGTCGGGTGGGCGGTCTCGCCCTGCTGGGCAGTGACTTCATTCGCACCAGCTCCACGACCGGCCTTGCAACTGGGTCCCGGTCTGGTTCGGACCCTGCTGTCGCTCTGTCGACAGCCCCCGGCCCGGCATGGCGACGTCCTGCTTACCCTGCACGGATCGGAACGCGCCCGATATCTTCCTCCGCAGGTCCTACCCGCACTGGCTAGTCGTGAACGGCAACTCCAGATCCCGCATGGGTCGCAGCCCACTGACCCATCTCTGCTCCAGCCGCGATGCCAGCCTATGACCGGGCCATCGTCTTTTCCTGCCCCGCCGTCCCGCCCGGAAGGGGAGCGACGGCTCCAACGTCTCGGGCGGGCTTCTACAAGAGCAACCTCGGCGGCAATGTTCCGCAGCTCGCGTACGCAGCCGGCCACCCGTTTCGCCTTCCGCAGCATCGGTTGCGCGCACCCGACCTTCCTCCCCATCAGTCGCTGCCGCAGCCGCCAAGTCCCCTCACAGGCCGCACCCATCGACTGTGGGCTGAACTCCAGAGCCCCATCGACGGTCCCCTGGTTGACGAGGAACGTGCATTGCTCGCCGCTATGGCCGTCTCGGACCCAACCGCTCGGTTCATTTCATCTACACGCCGACCCGCTTCTCGCCAAGCCCCATCCAGAAGCGAGCGGCGCTCATTGCATCGGAGACCGCGGCCGGTCCGAGCTTCGAACTTTGACCCAATGCGCGGCGTCGCACTTCCTTCTACGACCGGCATACGATACTGCGTTTGGCGCCACGAAGCGGGGACCACAGTTCCGTACCGGTAGGCTCACCGAATCCTTTGCCGGGGCCAGATCCGTCATTCCGGTCCCGGACGGGGGATAGCCGTGCACAACAGGCAGACTCTCCGGGCGGACCCGGCCGGCTCTGATATGCTTGCTCCTCGATGCGACAAACCCGCCGGGAAATCCTTGGAACGCTGGGCACAGCGGCAGCGGCCACCTGGGCCTGCAATCCGGGTGCGAGTACCGACAGGCCACCGAACATCCTGTTCCTGCTCACGGACGACCAGCGGTTCGACATGTTCGGTGCAGGCGGAAACCCGGTCATCCGCACCCCGAACATGGACCGGCTGGCGAGCGAAGGCGTAATGTTCTCGAACAATTACGTCACGACCTCGATCTGTGCGACATCCCGAGCCTCCTTCTTCACCGGCCTCTACGCCCGCTGCCACGGCATTCACGGGTTCCGCACTCCGTTGAGCGAGGAGCAGCATGCCCTCAGCTATCCGGTCCGGCTGCGCGAGGCCGGCTATCGCACGGGGTTCGTTGGAAAGTACGGCCTCGGACAGGCGGAACACATCGATGACGCCGCGAGAAGATTCGACTACTTCGAGGGCTGGCCGGGCCAGGGTCAGTATCTCGTTCCGGGGCGCGCCCACATGACCGAACACCTCGGCAACCAGGCCATCGAGTTCCTCCAGACCGCTCGTTCCGACGAGCCATGGAACCTCTCGGTGAGCTTCAAGGCCCCCCATGTTCAGGACGGCGTCGATCCGTACTTTATCAACGACCCGGTCCTGGACGGCATGTACGACGGGGTTCGTCTGCAGCCGTTCCCGCATATGGACGGGTCCTACTACGAGTCGCTGCCCGCATTCCTGCAAGACGGCACCGAGAGCCGCATTCGCTGGGTACGACGGTTCGGCACGCCCGAGAAGTGGGAGGAATCCGTGAAGCGCTACTACGCCCTGATCCATGGCGTCGACATCCAGATCGGCCGGTTGCTGGAGACCCTCGCGTCGCGGGACCAGCTCGACAACACCGTGGTGATCTTCACGGGCGACAACGGATTCTTCCTGGGAGAGCGGGGCTGGGCCGGGAAGTGGTACATGCACGAGGAGTCCATTCGCACACCGATGATTCTCCGGGATCCCCGACTGCCCGGGAGTGCAGGGACCCGGCGGTCCGAAATGACGCTGAACATCGACGTCTGCCCCACGATCCTCTCCCTGGCGGGTCTCGAGGTCCCGTCCTCCATGAACGGCCGGGACCTGACGCCTCTGGCCCGCGGTGAGTCGCCGCCATGGCGCAGGGAGTGGTTCTACGAACACCTTTTCGAGCACCCTGCCGTGCCCAAGAGCGAGGGGATCCACACCGGGGACTGGAAGTACTTCGTGTTTCCGGAGTCGGAACCTCCCCATGAGGAGATGTACCACCTCGCCGTGGACCCCCAGGAAACGGTGAGCCTCGCCAGGGCGGCCGACCACGCAGGGACTCTGGCACGGCTGCGATCGAGGCGCGAGAGCTGGCTATCGGCTCTTGAGGCCTGGCAGATCGACCGCCACTGGAATGAACCACTGGCGGAGGCGTTGTAGCCCCCGGCGGTTGGAGGCCGCTCAGCCGATCGTGCCGTCAAGGGGCGAGCTCGCACTCGCGTAGAGCCTTCTGGCCATGCGACCGGACTCGAAGGCAAGCCGTCCAGACTGCACGGCCAGCTTCATCGCCTCTGCCATCCGGACGGGGTCGTCGGCTTCGGCAACAGCCGTGTTCATGAGCACTCCGTCCGCTCCCAGCTCCATGGCCCTGACAGCGTCTGAAGCGGTGCCGACTCCGGCATCGACGATCAGCGGCACCGATGTGATCTTCTCGCGCAGGATCCGCAGGTTGGCCGGATTCTGCACGCCCAGGCCCGAACCGATCGGGGCCGCCAGGGGCATCACCGCAGCAGCGCCCGCATCGACGAGCCTTCTGGCGACGATCAGGTCGTCACTGGTATAGGGAAGTACGACGAACCCCTCCTTGACCAGCTGCCTCGTTGCCTCCAGAAGCCCCTGCGTGTCAGGAAAGAGCGTCTCCTGGTCGCCGATCACCTCGAGCTTGACCCAGTTGGACAGCCCGACCTCGCGGGCCAGTCGGGCGGTTCGAACCGCCTCGTCCGCCGTATAGCACCCCGCCGTGTTCGGAAGAATGAATATCTCATCCCGGTCGATATAGTCCAGCAAGGACTCCTTGGACCGGTCGCCGAGGTTGACCCTGCGGACCGCGACGGTGACCATCTCCGCCCCAGAGGCCCGGTGGCAGTGCTGCATCTGCTCGAAAGTCGCGTACTTGCCCGTCCCTACAATCAGTCGGGACTCGAACTCCTTGTCTCCAATTCGCAGGGCCATGATTCGATGGTAGCCTGTGCCATCGGGACAGTCCGGTCAGCCTGTCCGTCGATGCTGCGAAGATGACAGCAGACGATGTTCGTCGACGAAGCGGTCATCCGAGTTACGGCCGGACGAGGCGGCAATGGCTGCGTCGCCTTCCGCCGGGAGAAATTCGTCCCCCGGGGCGGTCCGGCTGGCGGGAACGGAGGGGACGGCGGCAGCGTGGTGCTGCGTTCCACGAATCGCATCAATACCCTGACGCGGTTCCGTTTCCAGCCGGAACAGAAGGCGGAGAGGGGCCGCCATGGTGAGGGGAGCAATTGCACCGGCAGGACCGGCAAGGACCTGGTGGTCGAGGTTCCCGCAGGCACACTTGTCTACGATGCGGAGACGGGTGAGCTTCTCCGAGACTTCGACGGGCCGGGGCAGGAGTTCGTGGCCGCTCGCGGCGGCCGCGGCGGCCGCGGCAACACCCATTTCAAATCCTCCACGAACCGTGCCCCGCGGTTCGCCGAGGACGGGACGGAGGGCGAATCGGCGACCCTCCAACTCCAACTCAAGCTGCTGGCCGACGTGGGGCTGGTCGGGTTCCCCAACGCCGGAAAGTCGACGCTGATCTCGCGGCTCTCGTCAGCCCGCCCCAAGATTGCCGACTATCCCTTCACCACCCTTCAACCCAACCTGGGCGTCGTCAGGCTGGCTGACTTCGAGAGTTTCCTGGTTGCGGACATACCCGGACTGATCGAGGGTGCGCACGAAGGCCACGGACTCGGCGACCGATTCCTCCGCCACATCGAGCGGACCAGGATCCTGGCCCATCTCATCGATCTCAGCGACGCCACGGACTCGGATCCGGTACGGGACTTCGAGATCGTCGCCAACGAGCTCGCCAGTTTCTCGACGGCTCTGGCGGAAAAGTCGTGCGTCGTGGTCGGCACCAAACTGGATGCGATGCAATCCAGGACCCGCCTGCAGTCGTTGCGCCAGCATTGCCAGGCCCTTGGCTTGCCGTTTCGCACTGTCTCGGCCGTGACGGGTGAAGGCATCGACACCCTGATCCGGGATCTGGGCGCTCGCGTTCTCGCGTCCAGGGAGGATGCCGCGCCGTCCGGCCCGGAGGCCGACCGGTGAGACTGGCGTTGTTCGGGGGCACCTTCGACCCGATTCACCGAGGGCACCTGGAAGCCACCCTGGCCGCGGCGAACTCATTCTCCCTGGACCGCGTCCTCGTCGTGCCAAGCGGAGTTCCCCCGCACAAGACGACCGGGTGCCGGGCTACGTTCGAAGACCGCTTCCGAATGGTGGAACTGGCCTGCGCCGCCGACCGGCGACTCACCCCGAGCCGGCTCGAGGACCCGCAAGGCCGAAAGGGCCCGCACTACTCGATTACGACCATCGAACGCATCGGTGAATGCTATCGGTTCCAGCCCCCTCTGCACCTGATCATCGGAGCCGACGCGTTCGCCGAAGTGAATGCGTGGCGGGCCGTCGACCGGATCCTGGCGTCTGTCGAGTTCCTTGTCATCGGACGCCCGGGCTTGGGTCCCTCACGCCCGGCCGTTCCCGGCCGCGCCCGTGTCAGGTTCATCGAGTGCGCCAATCCGGTCTCGGCCAGCCTGGTGCGCCACCGGGTCAAGATCGGGGGCTCTCTGGCCGACCTGGCTCCACCGGCTGTTTGCACCTACATCCGGGAAAAGGGACTGTACCGCACCTGAGGGGCACTCGGCGGCATCCGGCCAGGTCGCTGCGTAGAATGGAACGGTGCCATCGCGCCGCCAGTTTCTGTCCTTTCTTGCCTCTTCGAGTACGCTCGCGGCCGCCTCGCCAATGCACTGGCCGCAGTTCCGGGGCCCCGGTTCGCTCGGGACATCGGAAGATGACCCGCGACTGCCGGAGATCTGGAGCGCGACGGAGAACGTCCGGTGGAAGACGCCCCTGCCCGGCATGGCGTGGGCATCGCCGGTCGTATGGGGCAACCGGATCTTCCTGACCAACGTGGTCAGCGAGGGCAGGGTGGAGGCCGTCAAGAAAGGCCTGTACTTCGGCGGGAACCGCCCTGACGTCCCGGAGGAGCCTCACACGTGGCTGGCGTACGCCGTCGACTTCGACACCGGCAGGATCAGCTGGGAAACGAGATTGCACCACGGTCCGCCACCGGCTCCCCGCCACCTGAAGAACTCCTACGCTTCGGAGACGCCGGTAACCGACGGGGAACGGGTCTACGCACACTTTGGCTATCTGGGAACGTGGTGCCTGGACATCGCCGGAAGCCTCCTCTGGAAACGGGAATGGAAGCCGTTTCCCATGCGCCACGGCTGGGGAACGGCCGCATCGCCCGTTCTACACGAGGGCCGGCTGTACCTGATCAACGACAACGAGGAGCGGTCCACGCTGACATGTCTCGACAAGATGACCGGAAGCACCATATGGGAAGTGCAGCGGGAGGAAGGCAGCAACTGGTCGACACCCTACGTGTGGAACAACGAACTGCGTACCGAAATCGTGACCACCGGGACCGACAAGGTGCGCTCGTACGACCTGGACGGCAGGCTGCTGTGGGAACTTGGAGGCATGTCGTCGATCGTGGTTCCGGTGCCCTTTGCCGGCCATGGCATGCTGTACCTGGCCTCCGGGTACGTCGGTGACGAGAAGCGACCCGTGTTCGCGATCCGGCCTGGCGCAAAGGGCGACATCAGCGTCCGGGACGGGCAACCGGCCAACGAGCACATCGCCTGGTTCCAGCCTCAGGCAGCTCCCTACAACCCCTCACCGCTGCTGTACAAGGATCTGTACTACACGCTGTACGACCGGGGCTTCCTGACCTGCCACGATGCGGTGACCGGCCAGGAAGTCTACGGAAAGCGGCGCTTCGAAGCGGGCGCGAACGCCTTCACGGCATCCCCCTGGGCATACAACGACCGGATTTTCTGCCTCAGCGAGGAGGGGGACTGCTTCGTGGTGGAACATGGCCCCGAGTACCGACTTGCACACAAGAACTCCCTGGACGAACTCTGCATGGCGACCCCTGCCATCGCCCAGGGCAGTCTGATTCTTCGCACAGCCCAGCATCTTTACCGGATCAGCAACTAGGCCGCTGCCGGCCGCCCTACGTCTTGGACAGCGTCAGCGACCGCAAACGCCTCATGCGCTCGGGACCGCGGAGAGACCGCAGGGCCTTTACCTCGATCTGGCGGATCCGCTCGCGAGTCACTGAGAATTCCTGGCCGATTTCTTCCAGAGTGTGCTCCCGTTCACAGTCGATTCCGAACCGCATCCGCACCACCCGCTCCTCTTTGGGTGAGAGGGTCTTCAGTACATCGCCGGTCTCGTCCTTGACGTTGGAATCGATCACCATGTCCATGGGAGACTCCACCCATTGGTCCTCAATCAGGTCCCCCAGCGCCGACTCTCCATCGCGTCCGACAGGCGTCTCGAGCGAGACCGGATCCCGGGAAATGCTCTTCAACTTCTGCACCTTCTCGGCCGGAATCTCCATCCGCTGTCCGATCTCCTCGTTCGTGGGCGCTCGACCGAACTCCTTTTCCAGTTCGCGCGAGGCCCGCAGAAACTTGTTCATCGACTCGTTCATGTGCACGGGAATACGGATCGTGCGCGACTGGTCGGCAATCGCACGGGTGATGGCCTGCCGGATCCACCATGTCGCGTAGGTGGAGAACTTGTAGCCGCGACGGTACTCGAACTTCTCGGCCGCACGCATCAGACCGATGTTGCCCTCCTGGATCAGGTCCAGCAGGTGCAGCCCCCTGTTGACGTACTTCTTCGCAACGGAAACCACGAGCCTCAGGTTCGCCTCGACCAAGGCCCGCTTGGCCTGCTCCGCCTCGCGCTCGCCTGCCTTGATCATTCGGACGCATTTGCGCGCCTCGTCGGGAGTCATGCCGACATCCTCCTCGACCTGCCGCAGTTCCCGGTTCAGCTGGCGAATCTGGGACAGGTAGTTGTCGGGCCTGGGTGACTCCCTCTTGAGGGCTTCGCAACGCCTGACGAGTCTGCGGAGCCGCTTGTGGCCGTCGAGAAGTCGATCACACGACTCGTCCCAGATCTGCTGTTTCAGGCGAATCCGCTGCATCGCCTGGGACACCTTGATAATCTGGCGCCTTCGGCGCCACTCCAGCGCCTTGAACTCCTTGCGGAACCGCTGGTTGGGTTTCGGAACCCTTTCCTGCTCCGTCTCGATCTTCTTGAGTTGGTTCTGCGCGCGCAAGACCTGTACGAACTGGTTCCTCACGCTCCTTTCACGACTCGCCATGGTGTCCTCGCCGTCATCACCGATTGGAATGTCAACGATGGCCGTGATCTTGCAGGTGCCCAGCTTGATCGCCTCGTAATGATCGAGGAGGCAGTCAATGGTCGCACGGTTGCGCGAGATCGCCTTCCACATGCGGAACTTGCCACGCTCCATCCGACGGGCCAAGTCCACCTCGCCCTCGCGGTTGAGCAAGGGCACGGCCCCCATCTCCCGCAGGTACACCCGTACCGGATCGTCGGTATAGACCGAATCGTCTGTCTCTTGTGCCTGAGTTGATGCGTCGGAGTCGTCGCCACTCTGGTTCGTGTCAAGGTACACCGGGGGGGCATCCTCAACTCCGCCCGCCAGCCCTCCCTTGGACACTCCTACCGCATCATCGAACTGGTTCATTTCCATACCGCCTTTCACGTTCGAGTTCACAAACCCCTAGCCGTCAGCGCAGCTGGACAGCGGTGCCGACTGGAATTGTGCCGATGGTTCTGCTCCTGTGAGCGGGTGCCCGGAACTGCCTCGTTCGGATGAGATTGAAGTTGGATGCCCTCTTGGTCGACTTTCGAATGGGCCGCGATATCCGCTTCGGCGTCCGTCGCTCGGTCGTTCCCGTTCAGGACCGAGCGAACCTCGTCGCTATTAGCGTAGCGGACGATTGGACCGGTTGCAAGACTCTGTTCCGTTCTCAGCAAAATTAGCCTGAGGGCCGCTCCGCCGGGAATGCGGAACACCTGGGGGCGTGGTCCTGCGAAAATCGATCCGAAACGCCCTCGAGCCTGGACAAGTTGCGGTCGTTTCTGGCCCGCCATCTGAAGAGGACGGTCCGGGTGCCGGGGCAAGTCGGCGCATCCGCCCATCGGACGCCACCTGCGAGGGTTCTCGCATTGGTAGCCTAAGCAGGCGGGGTGATGCGACGGGATCCCGATCGCCCGATGGCGGGCCGAGGGCGAGGTCGTGGACCGCTGCCAAAGGCGGCCAAGCCCCTCTGGCAGCAGTGCAAGCGGTAGGTAGCTGCCTGGGCACACTGGATGCCGAACAACGATCAGCAGCCGGATCGGCCCTGAACCGTTGGGCGGTGAGGCCGTAGTATGACGTATCTTCTGGATGTCCAAGCCGTGGCGACGGAGAACGCCCGGTGGCAGCCCGGGCAGAAGCCATGGACACAGCGGTGGCAGCGGAGAGCGGGCCTCAACAGCAGCATGGCGAAGTTACCATCGAGGGATGGGCCGGCGCAGCGGGGGCCATGCCGGGCACACCGGCACGTCGCTGCGCCAGACCCAGCATCGGGCATGGGCCTGTCGCTGCCCGAGGAGCGCCTGACGGAGTTCATGCGAGACCTGCTCGGCGTGACCTTGTGCTCAGGCGCACTGACGAACATGCGCCGCAAGGCAGCGCATGTCCGGGAGCCTCGTATCGAGCTGCCCCGGGGTGAAGCACTTGAATGAGACTGGTTTCCGGTCCGGGGCAGGGACAGTGGCTGCATGTACTGTGTACACAGAACCTAACGCACTACCGCATCAGCGCTCAGCGGGGAGGGGTGTTGTCAGGGCTGCGAGGGCTCTTGGCACACGATCACTGGGCTCCGTACTTCCAGATGCCGAACGAGCTGCAAACAATGGGCAACACTTTGTTTGAGCGCGTTAGAGGCCATAACGAAGATCGCTGGGGAAATCTGGGCCAAGCGAATGCACCGTTTCCTGCGGCTGGAACAGGGACGGGTCTCCATCTTGCGCTCTCTGCTCGATTCACAAGTGCCGTTCCCCGGCAACCAAGTTGAGCAGGACCTGCCCCGGGGCGAAGCTGCGGATGGAGATCTACGGAGGGTCCGCTCGCTGCAAGGGGCTCAGAACTTCGCTACGCTGCGCAGTGTCCTGTCAACGGCACTCGATCAGGCACTGACGTCTATCGAGACCTTGCTCCGGGGGCCGGCTACCCTGCTGGAGCGTGTAGGCCTGGCCCCCAGCCTCCACCCCAGGGGGCAGTCGGGTGCCACAACGCGCCGTCTCCAGTTCGAGCCGCACTGTGCACCGGTCCGAACTCGATCCCGCTGGAGACGCAGCCCCAAACCGAAGACTTCGGTAGGTGCACCAGATGTAGAATGATGTCAGCAAGCAAGACCTAGCCGCACGAAGGGGCTAGGGTGCGACACACTGGGGCGGAGCGGTGTGCAGGGCTTGGCGGGCAGCCCCTTCCGCGCTCCCCATCGGCCGGTCTGGTCCACCGTCCGGTGCTGCGAAAGGAATGAGCGATGACCCGACAGTGCCTTCCGATCGGGATCCAGGACTTCAGGACGATCCGGGACGAGGGCTTCTACTATGTCGACAAGACCCCCCTCGTCCGCCGGCTGGTGGACGAGGGGCGCCACTATTTCCTGTCCCGGCCGCGCCGCTTCGGCAAGAGTCTGTTGCTGGACACCCTGGCGTCGCTGTTCGAGGGGCAAGAAGCCCTGTTCCGGGGTCTGGCCATCCACCCGCACTGGGACTGGTCCTCGCCGCACCCGGTGGTACGGCTCAGCTTCGACGGGAAGTACAACCAGCCGGGCGAAATCGAGGGGGACATTATCGAGCAGTTGGAGGGCGTGGAGTGCGAGTACGATCTCGCGCCGGCCCGGGACTCCGATACCGGCCCGACGCGTCTCCGCAACCTGCTCCGGCGGCTGCATAGCAGCACTGGCCGGCGGGTGGTGGTGCTGGTGGACGAGTACGACAAGCCGATCCTCGACGTGCTGCATGACCCGGACCTCGCGACCGCCAACCGGGACTACCTGCGCGGCTTCTACGGCATCGTCAAGGGCAGCGCCAGACATGTTCGCTTCGTCTTCGTCACCGGCGTCAGCATGTTCTCCAAGGTCAGTCTCTTCTCGGGCCTCAACAACCTGAAGGACATCAGCCTCGACCCTCGCTATGCCACCCTCTGCGGCTACCGGGAGGAAGACCTGGACCGGGTCTTCGGCCCCGAGCTGGCCGGGCTCGACCGGGAAACCATCCGCACCTGGTACAACGGCTACCACTGGCTGGGCGAAGAGCGGGTCTACAACCCCTACGATGTGCTCCTGCTGCTGGATACCCGCAAGTTCCGGCCCTACTGGTTCGAGACCGGGTCGCCCAACTTCCTGTTCCGGATGCTGATGGAGAAGTCGGTCAGCCCGATGGAAATCGAGGGCCGCCTGACGGACAGCACACTGGTCTCGAAGTTCGATGTCGGCAACATCGATATCGAGGCGCTGCTCTTCCAGACCGGCTACCTGACCATCGCGGAGGAACTGCAGCAGGGGCATCGGACCCTCTACCGTCTGGACTATCCCAATCTCGAGGTCCGGCTCAGCCTGAACGACCAACTGCTGGCCTGGCTGGGCCAGGCAGGTTCCGAGCCGGTGGAACGGGGGCAAAGGCTCTGCGCGCTGCTGGAGGCGCACGACTTCGCCGGCTTCGGCGAGACCTTCCGCGCGTGGGTCTCGGGCATCCCCTACATGTGGCACATGAAAGGAGATCTCGCGCGCCACGAGGCTTGATACGCGGGCCTGCTCTACATGTGCCAGCGGGCCGGCGACGCGGACGTGAGGCTGGAGGAGGCTTCCTCGCGCGGCCGGGCGGACATGGTGCTCTGTCATGGCGGGCAGGTCTTCGTCCTGGAGTTCAAGATGGCAGAGGGCGAGGACGGCAGCGAGGCCACTCTGGATGCGGCGATGGCCCAGATGCGCGGGCGGGGCTATGCGGACAAGTACGGGGGCAACGCCGAACCGGTCCATCTGATCGGCGTGGCCTGCGGACGCGAGGCGAGGAACCTGCTGGAGGTTCGCGCCGAACCGGCTTGAGGGACCGGGAACGAGCCGTACTCCCAGGGGTTGCGATGCAGTCGCCCGCAGGAGCTTCCTTCGCGAGCATCCTGGAGCGGAGTGCACCGCTCCCTGCAACACACCTGGAACACCGCCACCGACCCGCCAGACGATCGTTGGGAGCGACTTCCCGATACGCCGATGGGGGCACGATGAAGCGACGGTGATTTCGCCTGAAACTCGTAAGGGCAGGCTTTGACATGGACTTGCTGAGTTGCCGGAGGCGACCTCCGTGCACCGGCCCTCCCAGACCTGCCCACAACCCCCATTCACGCCATCTGGCCGCCAAAGTGGGGCTGATCCAAGGGGTGCCGATCACGCAGCAGTGAGCGCAGTGGCGCGCCGAGGTGCCTCCGGCATCCCACCATGCTGACACTCGCGGATCGTCAATGGCAGGGGCTTGCCGAGAAATCGCATCGGGGCGATTCGCCGCCCGATGTAGAATAATGGCAGCGAGCAAGACCCGGCCGCCCCGGAGAGCGGAGGGACAACGGAGCGTCGCAGTCGCACGGAATAGCGTGCAGGGCCCGGCAGACAACCCCTTCCGCGCTCCCCATTGGCCGGTCTGGTCCACCGTCCGGTGCCGCGAAAGGAAAGAGCGATGACCCGACAGTGCCTTCCGATCGGGATCCAGGACTTCAGGACGATGCGGGACGAGGGCTTCTACTACGTCGACAAGACCCCGCTGGTCCGCCGGCTGGTGGACGAGGGGCGCCACTATTTCCTGTCCCGGCCGCGCCGCTTTGGCAAGAGTCTGTTGCTGGACACCCTGGCGTCGCTGTTCGAAGGGCAAGAATCCCTGTTCCGGGGTCTGGCCATCCACCCGCACTGGGACTGGTCCTCGCCGCACCCGGTGGTACGGCTCAGCTTCGACGGGAAGTACAACCAGCCGGGCGAAATCGAGGGGGACATTATCGAGCAGTTGGAGGCCGTCGAACGGGCACACGATCTAGCACCAGCCCCAACCTCCGACACCGGCCCGAGGCGCCTCCGGAACATTCTCGACCGACTGCACAGCACCACTGGCCGGCAGGTGGTGGTGCTGGTGGACGAGTACGACAAGCCGATCCTCGACGTGCTGCACGACCCGGACCTCGCGACCGCCAACCGGGAGTACCTGCGCGGCTTCTACGGCATCGTCAAGGGCAGCGCCAGACATGTTCGCTTCGTCTTCGTTACCGGCGTCAGCATGTTTTCCAAGGTCAGCCTCTTCTCGGGCCTCAACAACCTGAAGGACATCAGCCTCGACCCGCGTTATGCCACCCTCTGCGGCTACCGGGAGGAAGACCTGGACCGGGTCTTCGGCCCCGAACTGGCCGGGCTCGACCGGGAAAGGATCCGCACCTGGTACAACGGCTACCACTGGTTGGGCGAAGAGCGGGTCTACAACCCCTACGATGTGCTGCTGCTGCTGGATACCCGCAAGTTCCAGCCCTACTGGTTCCAGACCGGCTCGCCCAACTTCCTGTTCCGGATGCTGATGGAGAAGTCGGTCAGCCCGATGGAAATCGAGGGCCGCCTGACGGACAGCACACTGGTCTCGAAGTTCGATGTTGGCAACGTCGATGTCGAGGCGCTGCTCTTCCAGACCGGCTACCTGACCATCGCGGAGGAGCGGTCGGACGATTTCGATACCCTCTACCGTCTCGACTATCCCAATCTCGAGGTCCGGCTCAGCCTGAACCGGGGATTGCTGGCCTGGCTGGGCCAGCGGCGCGCCGAGCAGCTGGTGCAGGGACGGAAACTCTGTGCGCTGCTGGAGGCGAACGACTTCGCCGGCTTCGGCGAGACCTTCCGCGCGTGGGTCTCGGGCATCCCCTACCTGTGGCACATGAAAGGAGATCTCGCGCGCCACGAGGCCTGGTACGCGAGTCTGCTCTACATGGGTCTGCACGCCGTCGGCGCGGACCTGAGGGTGGAGGAGGCCTCCTCGAGAGGCCGGGCGGACATGGTGCTGCGTCACGGCGGGCAGGTCTTTGTGCTGGAGTTCAAGATGGCGGAGAGCGAGGACGGCAGCGAGGCCGCTCTGGATGCGGCGATGGCCCAGATGCGCGGCCGGGGCTATGCGGACAAGTACAGGGGCAACGCCGAGCCGGTCCATCTGATCGGTGTGGTCTGCGGGCGCGAGGCGAGGAACCTGCTGGAGGTTCGTGCCGAGCTGGCTTGAGGGACCGGGAACGAGCCGTACTCCCAGGGGTTGCGATGCAGTCGCCCGCAGGAGCTTCCCTCGCGAGCATCCTGGAGCGGAGTGCACCGCTCCCTGCAATACACATGGAACACCGCCACCGACCCGCCAGACGATCGTTGGGAGCGACTTCCCGATACGCCGATGGGGGCACGATGAAGCGACGGTGATTTCCCCTGAAACTCGTAAGGGCAGGCTTTGACATGGACTTGCTAACTTGCCGTAGGCAACCTCCGTGCTCCGGCCCTCCCAGACCTGCCCACAACCCCCATTCACGCCATCTGGCCGCCAAAGTGGGGCTGATCCAAGGGGTGCCGATCACGCAGCAGTGAGCGCAGTGGCGCGCCGGGGTGCCTCCGGCATCCCACCATGCAGACACTCGCGCATCGTCAATGGCAGGGGCTTGCCGAGAAATCGCATCGGGGCGATTCGCCGCCCGATGGTAACTACCCAGGTTCTCGGCCTGAGTTCGCATTTTTTGGCAGGGCTTGTGTTGGGACGTGCGCACCGTGTGGCGCGTGGCGAGACCGGCTGCCGTCGCAGGCCGTCTACTGCCCGCTGGGCGGGAGGCTCGGGGCCAGGCCCACCCGCTCCAGCAGGGCCGCCGGCCCCTCGAGCAGGGTCTCGATCGGCTTCAGCCCCTGCTTGCGCGCCGTCGACAGCACACTGCGCAGCGTGACGAACTCCCGCGCCCCTTGCAGCGAACGGAACCCTCCCGAGATCCTCCTCAGCAGCTTCATCATGCGCAAGTCCCGCTCTCCCAAGTTGTTCGTGAACGGCACACTCAAATCGAACAGGAAAAGCAACACCCAGGCGCGTCTCCGTTCCAGCCGCAAGGCCAGATTATGGCCGGGCCGACGTTTCGGGCGGCCCCGCCGGCCGGTCGGCAACGGCGGCAGCCCGCTGTGATAGTCCAGGGCCTCTTGCACCAACTCGTCGTAGCGGCTCTCCATCCGCTTCAACATCTGGGGCGCCACCACCGCGCCCCGTTTGCGGGCCCACTCCGCCACCCGCTTGGCCGCTCGCAGAAAACGCTGCATCCGCCCGGCCCAGGCTTCCCCGTCGATCTTCACCAGGGCCTCTAACTCGCGCAAATGATGGGCGTTGCACAGTGCGTGCAGCCCATCCGGCACCTGGAAGTAGGGAGCCCAGTGATCGTGCACCAGGATCCCTCGCAGCCCCGCCAACACCCCGCCCCGCTTCTCACTGATGCGGTAGTAGGTCAGCAACTGATTACTCAGTCCATGCAGCCACTGTCCTCGTCCCGCCACCCGGAAACCGGTCTCGTCAAGGTGCTTCACCCCGGGGCAAGTGATGAGGTGCTCCCGGATCCGCTCGACGAAGGGCTCCCAAGCCTCCGCCGCCCGGCGGCGCAGGTTGTTCAGGGTGCCGGGGCACAGGCTCACGCCGAACAGGTCCCGCAGGATTTGGGTCAGTCGCTCCTCGGGCACGAAGTGGGCGTTCTGCAAGTAGATCGCCGTGGCCGCCAGACGCGGCCCGTACTGCACCGGGGCCGTCACGTCCTCCGGAAAGGCGGCCCGGGTCGAGAGCCCGCAGCGCCGGCAGCGACAGGCCAACGCCCGATGCTCGGTCACTTCCGGCTTGGGTTCCGGGAGATCAAGGACCTGCCGCCGCTTCGCCTCCCCGTCCACATCCGCCCGCCTCAGGGCTTTGCCGCACCGGCCGCAGGCTTGCGGAAAGTGCTCCTGAATCCGGTCCGGGTGGTCCGTCTGGTGCAGCGTCGTGCCCCGGTGCCCTTTCTGCCCCCCGCTGCGCCGGCCGCTGCGCCGCCGCTGGCTGCGGGTCCGCTGGCTGGCCGGCGGTTTCGCCAGCCCATCGCTCGACGGGGGTTTCCCGCTGTTGCTGCTGTTCAGGCCCAAGCTCCGCCGCGACTGCTGCCCTTCCTCCTGCGCGGCCTCCAACTGCTGTGTCCACTGCTTTCGCTCAGCCTCCCACTGGGCTTCTTTCGCTTGCCACTGCTTTCGCTCGGCTTGCCACTGGCCTTCTTTCGCCTGCCACTGGGCGTCCTTCGCTTGCAAGCGGGAGTTCTCCGTCTGCAACTGGGTGGTTTTCGCCTGCCAGCGGGTGAGTTCGGCTTGCACCTGACCGAGCTTGGCCTGCAGACGAGTCCTCTCCGCCTGCCAGTGCAGCAGTCGGGACTTGCTCTTGGTGCGCTGCCCCTGCATGACCCGGCCTCGGCTCCGGCTTGGCCTGAGCCTGCGGCTGGCTCGCTACGGCCTCGACTTCCGGAAAGGACTTCATCCTACGCCTTCTCCGCCCAAAAGTCAAGCGCCCCTCCCCCTGCTGATCCTTCTCCGGGACCCAAAGTACCTGGGCAGTTACGCCCGATGTAGAATGTTGGCAGCGAGCAAGACCCGGCCGCCCCGGAGAGCGGAGGGACAACGGAGCGTCGCAGTCGCACGGAATAGCGTGCAGGGCCCGGCAGACAACCCTTTCCGCGCTCCCCATTGGCCGGTCTGGTCCACCGTGCGGTGTCGCGAAAGGAAAGAGCGATGACCCGACAGTGCCTTCCGATCGGGATCCAGGACTTCAGGACGATCCGGGACGAGGGCTTCTACTACGTCGACAAGACCCCGCTGGTCCGCCGGCTGGTGGACGAGGGGCGCCACTATTTTCTGTCTCGGCCGCGCCGCTTCGGCAAGAGTCTGTTGCTGGACACCCTGGCGTCGCTGTTCGAGGGACAAGAATCCCTGTTCCGGGGTCTGGCCATCCACCCGCACTGGGACTGGTCCTCGCCGCACCCGGTGGTACGGCTCAGCTTCGACGGGAAGTACAACCAGCCGGGCGAAATCGAGGGGGACATTATCGAGCAGTTGGAGGCCGTTGAGCGGGCCCACGATCTAGCACCAGCCCCAACCTCCGACACCGGCCCGAGGCGCCTCCGAAACATTCTCGACCGACTGCACAGCACCACCGGCCGGCAGGTGGTGGTGCTGGTGGACGAGTACGACAAGCCGATCCTCGACGTGCTCCACGACCCGGACCTCGCGACCGCCAACCGGGACTACCTGCGTGGCTTCTACGGCATCGTCAAGGGCAGCGCCAGACATGTTCGCTTCGTCTTCGTTACCGGCGTCAGCATGTTTTCCAAGGTCAGCCTCTTCTCGGGCCTCAACAACCTGAAGGACATCAGCCTCGACCCGCGCTATGCCACCCTCTGCGGCTACCGGGAGGAAGACTTGGACCGGGTCTTCGGCCCCGAGCTGGCCGGGCTCGACCGGGAAACCATCCGCACCTGGTACAACGGCTACCACTGGCTGGGCGAAGAGCGGGTCTACAACCCCTACGATGTGCTCCTGCTGCTGGATACCCGCAAGTTCCGGCCCTACTGGTTCGAGACCGGGTCGCCCAACTTCCTGTTCCGGATGCTGATGGAGAAGTCGGTCAGCCCGATGGATATCGAGGGCCGCCTGACGGACAGCACGCTGGTCTCGAAGTTCGATGTCGGCAACATCCATATCGAGGCGCTGCTCTTCCAGACCGGCTACCTGACCATCGCGGAGGAACTGCAGCAGGGTCATCGGACCCTCTACCGTCTGGACTATCCCAATCTCGAGGTCCGGCTCAGCCTGAACGACCAACTGCTGGCCTGGCTGGGCCAGGCGGGCTCCGAGCCGGTGGAACGGGGGCAAGAGCTCTGCGCGCTGCTGGAGGCGCACGACTTCGCCGGCTTCGGCGAGATCTTCCGCGCGTGGGTCTCGGGCATCCCCTACATGTGGCATATGAAAGGAGATCTCGCGCGCCACGAGGCTTGGTACGCGAGCCTGCTCTATATGGGTCTGCGGGCCGCCGACGCGGACGTGAGGGTGGAGGAGGCCTCCTCGCGCGGCCGGGCGGACATGGTGCTGCGTCACGGCGGGCAGGTCTTCGTGCTGGAGTTCAAGATGGCGGAGGGCGAGGATGGCGGCGAGGCCGCGCTGGATGCGGCGATGGCCCAGATGCGCGGGCGGGGCTATACGGACAAGTACGAGGGCAACGCCGAGCCGGTCCATCTGATCGGCGTGGCCTGCGGACGCGAGGCCAGGAACCTGCTGGAGGTTCGCGCCGAACCGGCTTGAGGGACCGGGAACGAGCCGTACTCCCAGCAGGCAAATTCAATGTTTGCCTGAGAGGGCCTAGGAAAGGCAGCAGCAGGCGCACCGCCGCGTTCGGCTGGAAGCGCAACTGGCTCATGCGGCGCTGGATGTTCTGCACTTTCAGCAAGCGCAGCAGCGAGATGGCGAAGTTCGAGATCGCGGCCAGCAAGCGCGGCAGGGCGCCCTTGCGAATGCGGCTGCGATCCTCCCGGAGGGCTACGTCGCGGACGTAGTGCACGCGGTTCTCGATGCCCCAGTAGTGACGGTTCAGTTGCAGCAGCCGTTGCGGCGTGATCTGGTCCGGGCGCAGACTGGTGATCAAGTAGATCGTCTCCGGCTGGCGTTGCCGACCGTCCTTCTTGAACTCGACCTCACGGCGCACCTGGGCCACGCAGCGAACCCCGGGAAACTCGAGCCAGGGCTGCTTCGGATCGAGTTCCTGCGAGACGCGCAAGGTGCGCTGCTCGATGCGTCCGTGGTCGAGACCGGACTCGCTGTGGGGGGTCTGGCCAGCCCAGTCGATACCGTCCCGGATCGGCTCCAGCAGCGTCGGCTGATTGCCCTTGACGGTCAAGAGGAAGTCGAAGCCATCGGCCAGCAGTTGCGCAGCCGTCTCACGCTGGGTGTGCAGCGCATCGGCCAGCACGCACAGTTTGCGCCCGTGGAGTTGCGCGCGCGTCAAACGCCGCAGGGCGGCCGCCTCGGCATCTTCTTTCTGGCCGCTGAAACCGAGTTGCGCAACGACCGTGCCGGAGTCGATGTCGAGTGCCGAGAGTTGCTGCTGGGGTGGCTTGGCCTGCGGCTGGCCAGCCGCGTCCAAGTCCCGGTCCTACGACCCGCGCAGCACTTTGCCGTCGATCGCCACGGCCGACAGCAAGGGCTCCGCAGCGCCCTTGCCGGCCGCCTTCGCAGCGGGCGGGGGCAGAACTTGCGCTGCGGTCCAGGCGGCCAGCAAGCGCTCGACCTGGCACAGCGGTACGACCGGATGGCCTGCAGTGTGGACTGGTCCAGCGCCCGCCCGAAATCGCTCCATTCGGTGAGACTCTGACAGCCTGCCAGCCCGGCTGGGGCTGGCTGGCAGCCAGTTGCGTCGGCACCTGACGGTGCAGGGGATAGACGAAGACCCGCTTGGGCAGGCCATGAGCCTGATAGCCGCGGGGTGCGCCCCGAACCCGTCGGTAGCCTTGGGTCTGACCGATTTCCAGCCAGTTCGCGGCACGATAGCAGGTGCCGGCAAACCGCCGCGGATCGACGAAAGTCTCAGCCAGCAAGAGCGGTGCCGCAGGCTGGCGTTGCCGCTGAGTCCAGCCAATCCAGCGCTCGCGCGCGGCACAGTGCCAAGCCGCCGACTGCCAGCCCAGCAGGGCCAGCTCCTGCTCGCCGAGCACGGCGACTTGGCGCAAACGCTGCCCGCACAATTGGCGGAATCCGAGATCGTGCTGGGCCCGCATCAAGGCATTCCAGCTCGCTTCTTCCTCGCGCCGGACGGTGCGCACGCGCACCGCCCGCAAGGGAATCGGATCCAAGGCCACTCTGGGTGTTATCGCGCATCCAGCACCTCTTTGTCCACCCCTCCCCGCTGCCCCTTACCCCCACGCCTAGCCAAACCAAGCTTTGAAAATCCCTGGTACTCCCAGGGGTTGCGATGCAGTCGCCCGCAGGAGCTTCCTTCGCGAGCATCCTGGAGCGGAGTGCACCGCTCCCTGCAATACACATGGAACACCGCCACCGACCCACCAGACGATCGTTGGGAGCGCCTTCCCGATACGCCTATGGGGGCACGATGAAGCGACGGTGATTTCCCCTGAAACTCGTAAGGGCAGGCTTTGACATGGACTTGCTGACTTGCCGTGGGCGACCTCCGTGCTCCGGCCCTCCCAGACCTGCCCACAACCCCCATTCACGCCATCTGGCCGCCAAAGTGGGGCTGATCCAAGGGGTGCCGATCACGCAGCAGTGAGCGCAGTGGCGCGCCGGGGTGCCTCCGGCATCCCACCATGCAGACACTCGCGCATCGTCAATGGCAGGGGCTTGCCGAGAAATCGCATCGGTGCGATTCGCCGCCCGATGTAGAATGTTGGCAGCGAACAAGACCCGGCCGCTCCTTCCGCGCACCCCATCGGCCGGTGTGGTACACGATCCGGTGCTGCGAAAGGAAAGAGCGATGACCCGACAGCGCCTTCCAATCGGGATCCAGTACTTCCGGCGCCTGCGGGAGACCGGCAGCTATTATGTCGACAAGACCTCCCTCATCCGGCAACTGATCGAGCAGGGGGACTACTATTTCCTGTCCCGGCCGCGCCGCTTCGGCAAGAGTCTGTTGCTGGACACTTTGGCATCGCTGTTCGAGGGACAAGAAGCCCTGTTCCGGGGTCTGGCCATCCACCCGCACTGGGACTGGTCCTCGCCGCACCCGGTGGTGCGGCTTAGCTTCGACGGGAAGTACAACCAGCCGGGCGAAATCGAGGGGGACATTATCGAGCAGTTGGAGGGCATGGAGTGCGAGTACGATCTCGCGCCGGCCCGGTCCTCCGATACCGGCCCGACGCGTCTCCGCAACCTGCTCCGGCGGCTGCATAGCAGCACTGGCCGGCAGGTGGTGGTGCTGGTGGACGAGTACGACAAGCCGATCCTCGATGTGCTGCACGACCCGGAGCTGGCAACCGCCAACCGGGACTACCTACGCGGCTTCTACGGCATTGTCAAGGACAGCGCCAGACATGTTCGCTTCGTCTTCGTTACCGGCGTCAGCATGTTCTCCAAGGTCAGTCTCTTCTCGGGCCTCAACAACCTGAAGGACATCAGCCTCGACCCTCGCTATGCCACCCTCTGCGGCTACCGGGAGGAAGACCTGGACCGGGTCTTCGGCCCCGAGCTGGCCGGGCTCGACCGCGAAACGATCCGCACCTGGTACAACGGCTACCACTGGTTGGGCGAAGAGCGGGTCTACAACCCCTACGATGTGCTCCTGCTGCTGGATACCCGCAAGTTCCAGCCCTTCTGGTTCGAGACCGCATCGCCCGAGTTCCTGTTCCGGATGCTGATGGAGAAGTCGGTCAGTCCGATGGAAATCGAGGGCCGCCTGACGGACAGCACGCTGGTCTCGAAGTTCGATGTTGGCAACATTAGTATCGAGGCGCTGCTCTTCCAGACCGGCTACCTGACCATCGCGGAGGAGCTGCAGCAGGGTCATCGGACCCTCTACCGTCTGGACTATCCCAATCTCGAGGTCCGGCTCAGCCTCAACGACCAACTGCTGGCCTGGCTGGGCCAGGCGGGCTCCGAGCCGGTGGAGCGGGGGCAAAGGCTCTGCGCGCTGCTGGAGGCGAACGACTTCGCCGGCTTCGGCGAGACCTTCCGCACGTGGGTCTCGGGCATCCCCTACCAGTGGCATACGAAAGGGGATCTCGCGCGCTCGGAAGCCTGGTACGCGGGCATGCTCTACATGTGCCTGCGCGCCGGCGACGCGGACGTGAGGGTAGAGGAGGCATCCTCGCGCGGCCGGGCGGACATGGTGCTGCGTCACGGCGGGCAGGTCTTCGTGGTGGAGTTCAAGATGGCGGAGGGCGAAGATGGCGGCGAGGCCGCGCTGGATGCGGCGATGGCCCAGATGCGCGGCCGGAGCTATGCGGACAAGTACGGGGGCAACGCCGAGCCGGTCCATCTGATCGGCGTGGCCTGCGGACGCGAGGCCAGGAACCTGCTGGAGGTTCGCGCCGAACCGGCTTGAGGGACCGGGAACGAGACGTACTCCCAGGGGTTGCGATGCAGTCGCCCGCAGGAGCTTCCTTCGCGAGCATCCTGGAGCGGAGTGCACCGCTCCCTGCAATATACATGGAACACCGCCACCGACCCGCCAGACGATCGTTGGGAGCGACTTCCCGATACGCCTATGGGGGCACGATGAAGCGACGGTGATTTCCCCTGAAACTCGTAAGGGCAGGCTTTGACATGGACTTGCTGACTTGCCGTGGGCGACCTCCGTGCTCCGGCCCTCCCAGACCTGCCCACAACCCCCATTCACGCCATCTGGCCGCCAAAGTGGGGCCGATCCAAGGGGTGCCGATCACGCAGCAGTGAGCGCAGTGGCGCGCCGGGGTGCCTCCGGCATCCCACCATGCCGACACTCGCGCATCGTCAATGGCAGGGGCTTGCCGAGAAATCGCATCGGTGCGATTCGCCGCCCGATGTAGAATGTTGGCAGCGAACAAGACCCGGCCGCTCCTTCCGCGCACCCCATCGGCCGGTGTGGTACACGATCCGGTGCTGCGAAAGGAAAGAGCGATGACCCGACAGCGCCTTCCAATCGGGATCCAGTACTTCCGGCGCCTGCGGGAGACCGGCAGCTATTATGTCGACAAGACCTCCCTCATCCGGCAACTGATCGAGCAGGGCGACTACTATTTCCTGTCCCGGCCGCGCCGCTTCGGCAAGAGTCTGTTGCTGGACACTTTGGCATCGCTGTTCGAGGGACAAGAAGCCCTGTTCCGGGGTCTGGCCATCCACCCGCACTGGGACTGGTCCTCGCCGCACCCGGTGGTACGGCTCAGCTTCGACGGGAAGTACAACCAGCCGGGCGAAATCGAGGGCGACATTATCGAGCAGTTGGAGGGCGTGGAGTGCGAGTACGATCTCGCGCCGGCCCGGTCCTCCGATACCGGCCCGACGCGTCTCCGCAACCTGCTCCGGCGGCTGCATAGCACCACCGGCCGGCAGGTGGTGGTGCTGGTGGACGAGTACGACAAGCCGATCCTCGACGTGCTGCATGACCCGGACCTCGCGACCGCCAACCGGGAGTACCTGCGCGGCTTCTACGGCATCGTCAAGGGCAGTGCCAGACATGTTCGCTTCGTCTTCGTTACCGGCGTCAGCATGTTCTCCAAGGTCAGTCTCTTCTCGGGCCTCAACAACCTGAAGGACATCAGCCTCGACCCTCGCTATGCCACCCTCTGCGGCTACCGGGAGGAAGACTTGGACCGGGTCTTCGGCCCCGAGCTGGCCGGGCTCGACCGGGAATTGATCCGCACCTGGTACAACGGCTACCACTGGCGGGGCGGAGAGCGGGTCTACAACCCCTACGATGTGCTGCTGCTGCTGGATACCCACGAGTTCCAGCCCTACTGGTTCCAGACCGGCTCGCCCAACTTCCTGTTCCGGATGCTGATGGAGAAGTCGGTCAGCCCGATGGAAATCGAGGGCCGCCTGACGGACAGCACACTGGTCTCGAAGTTCGATGTCGGCAACGTCGATGTCGAGGCGCTGCTCTTCCAGACCGGCTACCTGACCATCGCGGAGGAGCGGTCGGACGATTTCGATACCCTCTACCGTCTCGACTATCCCAATCTCGAGGTCCGGCTCAGCCTGAACCGGGGATTGCTGGCCTGGCTGGGCCAGCGGCGCGCCGAGCAGCTGGTGCAGGGACGGAAACTCTGTGCGCTGCTGGAGGCGAACGACTTCGCCGGCTTCGGCGAGACCTTCCGCGCGTGGGTCTCGGGCATCCCCTACCTATGGCATATGAAAGGGGACCTCGCGCGCTACGAGGCCTGGTACGCGAGTCTCCTCTACATGGGTCTGCACGCCGTCGGGGCGGACCTGAGGGTGGAGGAGGCCTCCTCGAGAGGCCGGGCGGACATGGTGCTGCGTCACGGCGGGCAGGTCTTTGTGCTGGAGTTCAAGATGGCGGAGGGCGAGGACGGCGGCGAGGCCGCGCTGGATGCGGCGATGGCCCAGATGCGCGGGCGGGGCTATGCGGACAAGTACAGGGGCAACGCCGAGCCGGTCCATCTGATCGGCGTGGTCTGCGGGCGCGAGGCGAGGAACCTGCTGGAGGTTCGTGCCGAGCTGGCTTGAGGGACCGGGAACGAGCCGTACTCCCAGGGGTTGCGATGCAGTCGCCCGCGGGAGCTTCCCTCGCGAGCATCCTGGAGCGGAGTGCACCGCTCCCTGCAATACACCTGGAACACCGCCACCGACCCGCCAGACGATCGTTGGGAGCGACTTCCCGAAACGCCGATGGGGGCACGATGAAGCGACGGTGATTTCCCCTGAAACTCGTAAGGGCAGGCTTTGACATGGACTTGCTAACTTGCCGTAGGCAACCTCCGTGCTCCGGCCCTCCCAGACCTGCCCACAACCCCCATTCACGCCATCTGGCCGCCAAAGTGGGGCTGATCCAAGGGGTGCCGATCACGCAGCAGTGAGCGCAGTGGCGCGCCGGGGTGCCTCCGGCATCCCACCATGCAGACACTCGCGCATCGTCAATGGCAGGGGCTTGCCGAGAAATCGCATCGGGGCGATTCGCCGCCCGATGTAGAATGTTGGCAGCGAGCAAGACCCGGCCGCCCCGCAGCGCGGAGGGACAACGGAGCGTCGCAGTCGCACGGAATAGCGTGCACGGCCCGGCAGACAACCCCTTCCGCGCTCCCCATTGGCTGGTCTGGTCCACCGTGCGGTGTCGCGAAGGGAAAGAGCGATGACCCGACAGCGCCTTCCAATCGGGATCCAGTACTTCCGGCGCCTGCGGGAGACCGGCAGCTATTATGTCGACAAGACCTCCCTCATCCGGCAACTGATCGAGCAGGGCGACTACTATTTCCTGTCCCGGCCGCGCCGCTTCGGCAAGAGTCTGTTGCTGGACACCCTGGCGTCGCTGTTCGAGGGGCAAGAATCCCTGTTCCGGGGTCTGGCCATCCACCCGCACTGGGACTGGTCCTCGCCGCACCCGGTGGTGCGGCTCAGCTTCGGCGGGAAGTACAACCAGCCGGGCGAAATCGAGGGGGACGTTATCGAGCAGCTGGAGGGCGTGGAGTGCGAGTACGATCTTGCGCCGGCCCGGGCCTCCGATACCGGCCCGACGCGTCTCCGCAACCTGCTCCGGCGGCTGCAT
Source organism: Bryobacterales bacterium (assembly GCA_965205085.1). Taxonomy (GTDB): domain Bacteria; phylum Acidobacteriota; class Terriglobia; order Bryobacterales; family UBA6623; genus VXMF01. Next base: position 2,993,281 of record OZ242039.1, read on the forward strand.
AGCAGCACCGGGCGGCAGGTGGTGGTGCTGGTGGACGAGTACGACAAGCCGATCCTCGATGTGCTGCACGACCCGGAGCTGGCAACCGCCAACCGGGACTACCTACGCGGCTTCTACGGCATCGTCAAGGACAGCGCCAGACATGTTCGCTTCGTCTTCGTTACCGGCGTCAGCATGTTCTCCAAGGTCAGTCTCTTCTCGGGCCTCAACAACCTGAAGGACATCAGCCTCGACCCTCGCTATGCCACCCTCTGCGGCTACCGGGAGGAAGACCTGGACCGGGTGTTCGGGCCCGAGTTGGCCGGGCTCGACCGGGAATTGATCCGCACTTGGTACAACGGCTACCACTGGTTGGGCGAAGAGCGGGTCTACAACCCCTACGATGTGCTCCTGCTGCTGGATACCCGCAAGTTCCAGCCCTACTGGTTCCAGACCGGCTCGCCCAACTTCCTGTTCCGGATGCTGATGGAGAAGTCGGTCAGCCCGATGGAAATCGAGGGCCGCCTGACGGACAGCACGCTGGTCTCGAAGTTCGATGTCGGCAACGTCGATGTCGAGGCGCTGCTCTTCCAGACCGGCTACCTGACCATCGCGGAGGAGCGGTCGGACGATTTCGATACCCTCTACCGTCTCGACTATCCCAATCTCGAGGTCCGGCTCAGCCTGAACCGGGGATTGCTGGCCTGGCTGGGCCAGCGGCGCGCCGAGCAGCTGGTGCAGGGACGGAAACTCTGTGCGCTGCTGGAGGCGAACGACTTCGCCGGCTTCGGCGAGACCCTCCGCGCGTGGGTCTCGGGCATCCCCTACCTATGGCATATGAAAGGGGACCTCGCGCGCTACGAGGCATGGTACGCGAGCCTGCTCTACATGGGTCTGCACGCCGTCGGTGCGGACCTGAGGGTGGAGGAGGCCTCTTCGCGAGGCCGGGCGGACATGGTGCTGCGTCACGGCGGGCAGGTCTTTGTGCTGGAGTTCAAGATGGCGGAGGGCGAGGACGCCAGCGAGGCCGCTCTGGATGCGGCGATGGCCCAGATGCGCGGCCGGGGCTATGCGGACAAGTACGGGGGCAACGCCGAGCCGGTCCATCTGATCGGCGTGGCCTGCGGACGCGAGGCGAGGAACCTGCTGGAGGTTCGTGCCGAGCTGGCGTGAGAGACCGGGAACGAGCCGTGCTCCCAGGGGTTGCGATGCAGTCGCCCGCGGGAGCTTCGCTCGCGAGCATCCTGGAGCGGAGTGCACCGCTCCCTGCAATACACCTGCAACACCGCCAGACGATCGGTGGGAGCGGCTTCCCAGAACGCCGATGGGGGCACGATGAAGCGGCGGTGATTTCCGCCGAAACTCGTAGGGGCCGGCTTCGACCTGGACTTGCTGCCTTACCGTAGGGGGACTTCCGTGCTCCGGCCCTCACAGACCCGGCCACTACCCCCAATCACGCCACCTCATCTGTCCGCCGAAAGGTGCCTACTCCCCCTGCGCACGGGGTCGTCGGGATGCGAATAGCGGACGTACTCGATGTCGGTCCCGTCGGCAGCCAAGGTAACTCGGAAAGGTGTGCCTCGCTGCTCCGGAACACATCCAGTCCGACGCACGCTGCCGAACCTGTGCGGCTAGGCAGTCGCCTTGGCCATCCGTTGCCTGATCTCCTCCGGCGAGACATCCTCGACGTGGGTGGCGATCGACCATTGATGGCCGAACGGGTCCCGCACCATGCCCGACCGGTCTCCATAGAACTGGTCCTGCATCGGACGCACTGCGGTCGCTCCATTGGCAATCGCTTTGGCGAAAACCCCATCGGCATCTTCCGTGTACAGCAGCAGCGACACGGCGGTTCCTCCTAGTGTGCCGGGTGAGACCGCGCCGATGCCGGGGTGCTCGCTGGCCAGCATCACGACCGAATCGCCGATCTCCAGTTCCGCATGCCCGATGCTGCCGTCAGGTGCTTCCATTCGCAGACGCTCCCTGGCCCCGAACGTCTCCTCGTAGAACTTGATGGCGGCAGGTCCGTCGTCCACGATCAGGTACGCGGTGACGGAGCCGTACCCGTCGGGAACGGGATTCACGGCCGCGGGGATTTCCTCCTGCATGCCGACCATCGTAGCTCACCAGCACTGGCGGTCAGGCAAGTGAGGGCCCCACCCAACAATGTCCAGTAGACTCGAACCATGTACCGAGTCTGGAGCGAGAGGGCGATCCTGCCCGATTGCGTGGCCCTTCTTGACGGCGTAGCCGAGCCGGTCGGCCCCGGTGCCGCAACTCCCGGCAACTTCTTGTCTGCGTTCCCCAACGCCGACTGTATCCTCGCCGGCGGAATGCGGTACGACGGGACAACCATGGATCTGGCCCCTAATCTGCTCGCAATCTCCCGAATGGGTATCGGCTACGAGAATGTCGACGTGCCGGCCGCATCCGCACGCGGCATTGCGGTCACCTATACGCCCGACGGCCCGACGATCGCGACGGCTGAGCACGCGGTAGCACTGATTTTCGCAATGGCGAAGGACCTCAAAAAGGCGGCTCACGATCTGGCACATAACCCGAGCCCCGACCACTACGCACGGCACGCCGCGGTCGAGGTATTCGGATCCCGGGTCGGCCTGGTCGGCCTGGGGCGGATCGGTTCACGGACCGCCACGATTCTGCTGGCGGCCGGTGCCCGGGTCATTGCCTACGATCCCTACGTTGACGAGGACCGGGCCGAGACGCTGGGCGTGGAGCGGGCCGAATCGCTGGAGGGTTTGCTGAGCAGTTGCGACATCGTTTCCCTGCACCTGCCGCTGACTCCCTCCACCCGCCATCTGATCAGTTCCGCAACGCTGGCGAGCATGAAGGCCGGCTCGATTCTGGTGAACGTCTCCCGAGGGGGGCTGGTCGACGAAAAGGCCTTGCTGGATGCACTTGAGAGCGGGCACCTTCGGGGGGTGGGCCTGGATGTCACGGATCCGGAGCCCGCCGCTCCGGACAACCCTCTGCTGCATCGCAATGACGTCATTGTGACACCCCATGTCGGATCCGCAAGCGCCGCCGGCAAGCGCCGAATCCTGTCCATGGCGATCGACAACATCCGGAGTGTGCTGAACGGGGCCCAGCCGCAGCATCTCCTGAACCCGGAGGTCTGGCCGCGGGTGATTGGACGGCTCAGGGCCCGGTCCTGACTGTCACCGGGGCGGTATCTGCTATCTTTGGTGAAGTCTTGGTCGCGCCCCCCCGTCGCCTGACGTGTCGCAGGCGGTCGACGCGCTGGCGACTGGATGGTATTGGGCCCTGCGAGTTTCCGTTCTAGGCAGTGGGTCGAGAGGGAACGCGACGTTCGTCGCGACGGACCGGGTCCGAGTGCTGTTCGACGCGGGATTCAGTTGCCGCCAGATCCAATTGCGCCTCGAAGCCATCGGAGAGGACTTCCGCGAACTCGACGCCATCGTCATCTCGCACGAGCACTCCGACCACATCAACGGGCTGGCGGTCCTGTCGCGCAAGACGAATGCCGCGATACGCATGACCCGACAGACCCTGAGTGCAATGCCTGGCAACTTCCACGACGCCGAGATCGTGCCGTTCGAGGCGGGGGGCGGGTTCGCAGTCGAGGACCTGGAGGTCGAGACCTTCACCGTCTCTCACGATGCGATCGACCCCGTTGGCTTCTGCATCCGCCACAGCGGAAAGAAGCTCTCACTCGCCACTGACTTGGGGTACATGACGGACTCGGTCCGCCACCACCTCCAAGCATCCGACATGCTCATTCTCGAGTCGAACCATGACCTCGACATGCTGAAGTCGGGGCCCTATCCGTGGGAATTGAAGCAGCGAGTCATGAGCAGGGCCGGACACCTGTCGAATGCCTCAGTGGCAGAGTACCTGCTTCAGGACTGGGACCGTCGCTCCCGGCAGATTGTCCTCGCCCACCTGAGTGCGAACAACAACCATCCTGCGATTGCGGAAATGGACGCCAAGGGTGCCTTGGAATCGGCCCGGGCCGGGGCTACGGACGTCTATGTGGCCTCGCAGGACCAGCCCACTCCGGTCTTCGCGCCGTAAGCGCCGGACTCGGGCGGTGCGCCCGGTGACGGGGCCCAGCGGACCATACCTCCCGTGTCCGGTGGATCAGGAGCAGCGTTGCCGGTCATCAGGCGCACTCAGGCCGCCACAAGTTCGCAACGACGGCAACCGGGGGCACGGCAAACCCAGCAATCGTGTTACCAATACATGCATGGCGAAAGCCTGAGCACCGAAGAACGGCATGATGGCATAGGCCGCGAGCGGCAATTCAAGAACGCTGAGCGAGGGACCAAGGCTCCAGATGCAGTACCAGCGCGATTCCGCCAGCCCGTTCAAACCGTCGGCGAGCAGACCGCAGACTAGGCCCGACTTGGCGAGGGCCGCCAGTCGTGAGCGCCGGCCGTCAGTCCAGTCCCGCCAGAGGCTGGGGTAACCCCGGACAGCGTTCCAGGGATCAGCCACGAGCAGGAATCCCACGCTGACGAGGGCCAGCAGGTGCTCACCCAGGCCGAGCCTGGGAAGTAGCAGCGGGAGGGCAAGGCAGGCTGCTCCAGCCACGACCAGAGGCACTGCCTTGCGAATCGACACCGTGCCGGCCCCTCCGGCGCGCACCGTGCGGTTACGGCTCGTTGCCTGCAGGAGGTCGGCTGTCTCGAACAGGGCGGGCCAGACGCAGGCGAACGCCCAGCCGAGGACCAAGTACCGGGCCAGTCCGCTCGGCAGACCCGCACGATACCATGCCGCCAGGCGCAGGTTGTACCATTCAAACGGCATCCACAGGAACAGCGAGAGGATCACCAGCCAAACGAAGCTCTCGGGACAGGACCGCATCAGGGAGCGACCACGAATCGCGAGGACCGCCGCATCGACGGCGAGCACGTATCCGGTCCAGGCGAGAGGCACGAGCCCGACGGGTTCATCCCGGAGACTCCCGAGCAGCACAGTGCTGGTTGCAAGGACGGTCAGGCCGAGCCAGCCCGTGCCTCCGAGCCGGGACAACCGTTCGGAGCGGAGGTAGGCTACCACCAGTCCCGAGACGGCAATCGTGATTGCAGCGAGCCCCGCCAACCGCATTGGGATACTGTAGCGACAGTCCCCCTGCGCGGCGCTTGATGTCTGGATTTGTCGAACTCAATGACTGGCATGATGCGTCGTCCCTGCTTGCCGTGCCCGCCAGACAGGGAATACTGCGAGTGGATCTCCACGCCGGCCCCCCCTACCTGGGCAGGACAGTCGACTTGCGGAGACGCCTGCGTCGCCTCCTCCTGCATCCGCAGGGGGTGTCCCGACGTCTCTCGCTCCGGGATGCCGCGCGCAGCGTTCGGTACCGTCACACCGGATCCCGTTTCGAATCGGACCTCCTCCTGTATCGGGCAGCTCAGGAGTACCGGCCGGAACGGGGCCGCGACTTCCTGAAGCTCCGTCAGCCGCTCTTCGTGAAGGTGCTCATGGGAAATCGCTATCCGCGAGCGTGCGTAACCCGGCGATTGACCCGTAGCAGGGCGACCTTCTACGGTCCGTTCCCCACACGAACCTCTGCGGAGCGTTTCCTCGATGCTTGTCTTGACCTGTTCCCGGTCCGTCGCTGCACCGAGAATCTGGCTCCAGCGCCGGACCATCCGGGCTGTGTCTGGGGCGAGATGCGGCTCTGCCTCCGCCCCTGCCAGGCCGTGTGCGACGACAAAGACTATGCAGCGGAAGTCGGACGCCTGACAGAATTCCTCGCCACCGACGGCCGGTCGTTGCTGGGCGAAACCGCACAGGCCAGAGACCACGCCAGCGCAGCACTGAACTTCGAGGAGGCGGCGCGTTATCATCGCGTCCTGACCAAGGCCAAGGACGCTCTGCGAATGCGAGGCGAACTCTCGCGAGATCTGGGTTCGCAGTGCGGACTGGTGCTGCAACTGTCAGCGGAGTCCTCTGCGCTGGAACTGACACCGCTTCACAAGGGGACGTTGCAGCGCACCGTACGGGTGCGCTGGCACGGCGAGCCTGCACTCGGCATCCTCGGCCGTGCGATTCGTGACCACCTGGCGAACCTTGTCTGGGCCGAAGGGCCTCCGCGGGAAAAGGAGGATCATCTGGCGCTGCTCCAGAGATGGTACGGCAGCAGTTTCCGGAAAGGCGAGTTCGTGGCCTGCGAGCGTCTGGATGCCCTGCCCGGACGAAAGCTTGCGGCCGCCGCCGTTCGCGTGGCCAAGGGCGAGGATTCCGAGCCCGCTGCGCCCACTCTGGCGGAGGCCTCTTGGACCGGACAGTCCTAGGACACCTGACCCGGGCTTTCGCTGCCGGTAGCCACCCGATCGGAAATCCCACGCGGGCTCAGACGCGCGGTATGGCATTGTGCCTCCGGCCGCCGCCGCTCCACGGGAAACCTGGGCCTTCGAGAGCGTATCCTGATGCCATGCGACCATATCGCGAGATTCCGGGCCGTGCAACCCGGGGGACCGCGCTCGCTTTCCGGCAGACACGTTTGGCGCTGGTTGCCGGCAGCATCGCAGCCGGCATCGCGGGCGGCCATCCGTTGGCCGCTGAATCGCACCGACCGAACCTCCTGCTGATCTATACCGATGATCAGGGCTATGGGGACGTGAGCGCCCTGAACCCCGAATCGAAGTTCCAAACCCCCCATCTGGACCGACTGGTTCGGGAGGGTATGGCCTTCACCGACGCGCACTCCGCCGACACCGTGTGCACTCCGTCCCGATATGGCCTGCTGACCGGCCGCTACAGCTGGCGGACCCGCCTGAAGCGGGGCGTGATGGAGGCCGAAGGCAAGGGCCTCATCGCCCCCGGCCGGACCACACTGGCCTCTTTCCTGCGAGATTCCGGCTATCAGACGGCGATGGTCGGCAAGTGGCACCTGGGCATGACGTTTCACGGGACAAAGGGGAACCGCGACTGGTCCCAACCGGTGGTCGACGGTCCGGTCGACAAGGGTTTCGACTACTTCTACGGGATGCCGGCATCGATGAACTACGGAGTCCTCACCTACATTCGAAACCGTCGAATCCTTGATCCCCCAACCCTGTGGACGCGCAAGAAACCGAACGATGTCGCCCTCTCCGATTACCGGATCACCCCTCCGTACGAGACATCGAGAACCGGTGGAGATCTGGAGGTCGCACCAGGCTTTGACGACCGGGCAGTCCTGACGATCCTCACTCAACATGCCGTCCGATGGATCGAGGATTTCGCCGCAGGCGAGAATGATGAGCGTTTCTTTCTCTTCATCTCCTACACCTCACCCCACAAGCCCGTGATCCCGGTGAAGCAGTTTCAGGGGTTGTCCGGTGCGGGAGCGTACGGCGATTTCATGATGGAGACCGATGCTCACATAGGGAACCTGCTCGCGGCACTGGACCAGAACGACCTGACCCGGGACACGCTGGTGCTCGTCACGAGCGACAACGGTCCGGAGACAACCTACCGGGAACGGTTGAAGCGGTACGGTCACGCGAGCGCGGGCGGGTTGCGGGGCGGCAAACGCGACCTGTATGAGGGTGGACATCGGGTGCCGTTCGTCGTGCGGTGGCCGGCTGTCGTGCCAGCCGGGCAGCGTCCTCGCGACCTCGTATGTCAGACGGACGTAATCGCAACCATGGCGGACATGCTGAATCGCCGCCTCGGTCACGACGAAGGTGAGGACAGCGTGAGTTTCCTGCCCGTGCTTGAGGGTGCACGCCGGCGGGAGCGTGCACCGGTAATCCATCACTCCGCCAGCGGCTACTTCGCGATCCGTGCCGGGCAATGGAAGCTCAACATGATCCGGGGTTCCGGTGGAAGCCTCGCCCCGCGCCGAGCCGGAGGCCGGCGAACCGCAGTTCGAGCTCTACGACCTGGAGGCGGACCTGGCCGAAACCCGGAACCTCGCTGCTCGAAGACCGGCCATCGTCGCCCGGTTGCAGGACGAGATCACGCGGATCGTTTCCGACGGGCGGACCATGACAGGCCCGCCGGCTCGCAATGACGGGCCCCGGTGGTGGCCAGAGTTGACCTGGCTGGACCGGCAGGCCGCCGAGCGCTAGCGGGCTGGCGTCGACGAAGGTGTCGGCGGCGGCCCCCCTGCGACGGCCCCTCCACATGCCGTATCATCGGAGAACAAGGGCCAACTCGGCCGGTTGCCGTGAGCGTCCCGGCCCCACGCAGTGGCCCTTGACTTGGCCCCGAAATGGAATTCACAGAGCGGGCACAGCCGCGCCTTGCGGCTCCGTTACGGCCAGACTGGGCCCCACGGCCTGTACACTGAGCATTCCTTGGCCCCTTTGGGTGGGAGAGTGGCCGGGACGGCTGACCGGATACGTGCTGAAGACAATCAGGCTGTGTGGACCGGAACGATGGGCGCGGAGTTGGCGCTTCCCGGCCGGGAGATGCGCAAGGCCGCCGGTCTGCGCCCGTCACCTCAGGATCTTGGGGAACCAGCCGCCACTCTCCGGGAACCCTGGCGGGCCAATCCTTCGCAGGACAGTTCGACATCCATGGTTTCTCGAATCACATTGTCGACCTTGAACATGGGTGAGCGCCCGGCGCCCGGCGACTCCTGTCGTGCCGAGGGGCCCTCTGCATGCCTGGTCGTGGTGGGGCCCACCGCATCAGGCAAGAGCGATCTGGCGATACGGCTCGCCGAACGTCTTGGGGGCGAGATTGTCAGTTTCGATTCGATTCAGGCCTACCGGCACTTCGATATCGGAAGCGCCAAGACGCCGGTAGGCCAGCGGCGCGGCGTCCCCCACCACCTGCTGGACCACGTCGCGCCGGATCAGGGCTACTCCGCTGGCGAGTTTGCCCGTGACGCCAGAACTGTCCTGGATCGACTGAAATCCAGAGGCATTCTTCCGGTACTGGCAGGAGGAACCGGGCTCTATCTCGAAGCCCTGCTCAGGGGGCTCTTCGAGGGCCCGACAGAAGATCCGCTGCTTCGTCAGCGGCTTAGGCACCGAGCTGTCAATCGACCGGACGGATACCTCTGGCGGATTCTGGCGAGGGTCGATGCAGAATCGGCCGCGAGACTCCACGCGAACGATACTCCGAAGATCATCCGGGCAATCGAGGTTAGCCTGCTAGGAGGTCGGCCCATGGCCGAACAATGGCGCGACCCGAGGAAGCCTCTCGACGGATTCGATGTCCTGTGCCTTGGCCTGACCCCACCGCGGGAAGCGCTGTACGAACGCATCAAGGTCCGCACCCGACGGATGTTTGCCGATGGACTGGCCGAGGAGACACGTCAGCTCCTTGGTGAGGGAGTACCGAGAACGGCGAGGCCCTTCGGGGCCTTGGGCTATGCACAATGTGTGTGCTACGTGGATGGCCAGTGCAGCCTCGAGGAGGCCGTGGAGTCGGCTGTCGTCGAGACGCGGCGGTATGCAAAACGCCAACTCACGTGGTTTCGGAACAGGTTGCCGGAAGCCCGGTGGTGGAACGGCTTCGGGGATACCGAGGAGGCCTTCGGTTGGGCGGAGACCGAGTTCCGGAAGGGCTTTCCGTACCGGCAGGAGGGCGACTAGGGTGCAAGACGGACCGAGAAGCGCGCTCATTCTTGGCTGCGGGTTCACCGGCACCAGGGTCGCACGCCTCCTCCTCGATGGGGGCTGGAGCGTTACCGCCACAACCCGGAATCCGCAGTCACTTGCGCAATTGCAGACGTTGGGGGCGAGGATCGTGGCCTTCGACGCCGGTCTCGACGTCCGGGCCGGAGCATCCGCAGAGGGAGCCGTCGTGCTGCTGTCGGTCCCGACTCTCCGGCTGGACGGGCGTCTTGAGGAGGTCACGCCGAAGGTGCTGGCGGAACTGGATGGACGTCCCGAGCACATCGTGTATCTCTCGACAACCGGTGTGTACGGGCGAACCGCCGTCGTGGACGAGTCCACGCCGGTGGCACCCGAGACAGAACGCCAGACGCTCCGGACGGCAGCCGAGAGTGCGGTTCAATCTATGCCCTGTGGCTCGCTGGTGTTGCGGCCAGCCGCGATCTACGGACCGCACCGCGGTGTGCACGAGAGCATGCGCAGCGGCCGGTTTCGACTTGCCGCCGGGTCCCCGAAACCGGTCTCGCGAATCCACGTCGACGATCTGGCGGTGATCGTGGCGACTGCGATGACAAGCCAGCTGAAGGGAGCGTTTCCTGTCGCCGACCGCCGGCCGGCCTCCTCCGAAGAGGTAGCCAGGTTCTGCGCGGACCTGCTGGAGGTTCCCGTGCCGGCGCGGGTCGAGGCCGGGCATCTGGCCGAGACCCGACAGGCTGGCCGAAGTGTCGACGGGAAAGCGGTCCTGGAGACGCTGGGTCTGGACCTGCGCTACCCGACGTTCCGCGAAGGCATTCCGGCAAGCATCCTGGCCGAGCGGATGGCATGACCGGCAATCGATTGCCGCACCGGCGCGGGTCGAGGCTCCCCCGGAGCGATAACTCGGGATTGGCGCGAACGGGTGAGACCCTGGAGAACGCCGCGGGGCAGGGCGGCTTGGCGGTCTTCCCTGTCCGCGTTCCGACAGACCACAACGGGTACCGGTTCCGACATCTGCGTGTCCCCGGGACCTGCCCTGGTCAGGGTGATTTCCCGCCTGTGGCGATCAGACGGTGGACATGCTTGGCCAGCATGTCGCATTCGACATTGACGACGTCGCCCGACCGGAGAGTGCGGAGCGCCGTGACCTCGTAGGTATGGGGGATGATCGCAACGCCAAGAGTGGAACCGTCAAGCGTCGCGATGGTCAGGCTGATGCCGTCGATCGCGACACTGCCCTTGTAGACGAGAAACTTCAGGAGATCGGCGGGAATGGTCACGGAAAGCCACCAGTTTCCGTCGCCAACGGCGTCGAGGGCACTGACCTTTCCCGTTCCATCCACGTGTCCCAGAACGAAATGCCCACTCAGGCGGCTGGTCGGCAGCAGCGGCCGCTCCAGGTTGACGAGGGCACCGGGATGCAGTCGGCCGAGATTGGTGCGGACCAGGGTCTCGGGGGAGAGGTCAGCAGCGAACGACCCCGGCCCGACTTCAATTGCCGTCAGGCAGCACCCGTTGACGGCGACACTGCCCCCTGGCGCCAGATCCCCGAGCACCCGGTTGGCCGCAATCACCAGCCGTCCTCCGGCACTCGAAACCGAGAGTTCCAGAACGCTGCCGGTCTCCTCCACGATGCCGGTAAACATCTCGCCTCCCCCGCCGCGGTCCGGTCCCGTTCAGCCGGCCGAAGCCGGCTCCTTGACGACCTCGGCCTCGACGGCGAACTCGTCGGTGGCCACCATATAGGTTCGAAGGTTGCGCAACTGCATGGCTCCCGCACGGGAACTGCGTCCGGGGCCTCCGACCATGGGCACGGCCCTGTTACCGCCCAGAATCTTGGGTGCATAGTACAAGAGCACCTTGTCGGCAACCCCGGCCTCCAGCATCGACCAGTTCAGGATGGCACCTCCCTCCACCATCAGCGAGACGATCTGGCGCGAGCCGAGCCAATCGAGGAGGCTCTCCAGGTCGACCCGCCCGGGAGGCAGGTTGAACGTCTCGACGGGTATCTTGCGCGTAGCAAGGATCGTGCGCTTCTCGTTGGGAGCAACCGCCGACGTGGCGACAAGCAGGTCGTCCCGGAAAGACTTGACGAGACGTGACTTCAGCGGCAGTCTCAACTGCGAGTCCGCGACGATTCGAAGGAGGCGCCTCCGTCGGGGCAGGCCTGTCCGGTCTGTCAGGAGGCAATCGTCGGTCAGCACCGTACCGATGCCGGTCATGATGGCGTCGTGCCGATGCCGGACGGACTGCACGTGCTGCCGGGCGACTGCGCTCGTGATCCACCCTCGATTATCATCCGGTGCGGCAATCTTGCCGTCAAGAGTGAGGGCCGTCTTGAGGGTGACGAGCGGTCGGCCGGTTCGGGCGAAGTGAAAGAACGGCTCGTTGATTCTGGCGGCCTCCTCCTCAAGAGCCCCCTTCGCCTCCTCGACGGACAGGCCGGCCTTGCGCAGTGCGGCGAGCCCCGATCCGTCAACGGACGGATTCCTGTCGCGCGTAGCCACAACCACTCTGGCGATACCGGCTTCGACCAACGCCTCGACACAGGGAGGGGTGCGGCCACGGATACTGCAAGGCTCGAGGGAGACATACATCGTGGCGTCGCGAGCGAGGCCGCCGGCCTGCTCGAGTGCCAGCACTTCCGCGTGTTTCCTGCCGGCGTAGGTGTACGTCCCCTCACCGGCCTTGCGCCCCCCCCCTTCCACGACGACGGCTCCGACCTGGGGGTTCGGGCTCGCCAGGGCATCCCCCTTGCGGGCCAGGGCCAGGGCCTCGCCAAGCCAGCGCTGATCGGTCTCCCTCATGCCGTGGACCGGCCCTCGAACAGCGACCTCACGAACAGGTTGGCGTCAAACGCTACGAGATCCTCGGCCCGCTCCCCCACTCCCACCCAGCGAATCGGCAATCCGAGTTCCCGGGCGATCGCCACGACGATGCCCCCCTTGGCCGTACCGTCAAGCTTCGCCAGAACCAGCCCTGTAACACCGGCTGTAGCCGTGAACTGGCGGGCCTGCTCGAGTCCGTTCTGTCCGGTAACCGCATCGACAACCAGCAGCACCTGATGGGGAGCTCCAGGTACGAGTCGGCCCGCCGTGCGCCGGATCTTCTGAAGTTCGGCCATCAGCCCAGCCTTGTTATGCAGTCGACCGGCCGTGTCTACGAGAACGGCATCCACCGATCGGGCCTTCGCGGCCTCCAGTCCGTCGTAGAGGACTGCACTGGGATCCGCACCCGCTTGCTGTCGGACAACAGGACAGTCGGCGCGGGAACCCCAAATCGCGAGCTGCTCGGCTGCTGCGGCGCGAAACGTGTCGGCAGCGCACAGGAGGACCCGGCGGCCGTCCTGCCGAAAGCGACTCGCCAGCTTGCCGATCGTGGTAGTCTTGCCGACGCCGTTCACCCCCACGACCAGGATGACTTCCGGGCCTTGCCCGGCAGGCGGGGCACCGCGATCGTTGCCGGTACAGTCCAGAATCTCAAGCATCTTGCGTGCGATGAGCTCCTGGACGGCGGCACTGTCCCGAACCTGGTCGCGGCGCAGCCCGAGTCGGATGTCCGCCAGAATTTCGCTGGTTGTGCGGACGCCAAGATCGGCCGCGATCAGCGTCATCTCGAGGTCGTCCAGCAGCTCCGGATCGATCTCGCGACGCCCCTCGAACACCTCCCCCAGCTGCTCGACAAGGGCTGCGCGGGATTTCGAAACGGCGCGGCGAAACCTCCGAAAGAGACCGGCCTCCTCGGGAGGACTGTCAAACAGGGTCTGCATCTTGTCGGCAACGGGCTAAGTGCCCGAAGCAACGATGATATCAGCCGCCCCGGAGGGTAGGGCTGCGGAACGGCCGCCGGCCACTCAGGACTGTACGGACACCCAGACGGGACTGGACCGGGCGAGTTCGCCGTCTTGCTGCTCCAAGCGAACGTAGTACCAGTGCTCGCCGGGCGAGGCTTCCACGTCGCGATACTCGAACTCCTCTTCCTGTCGACCCGGGTCGGCCTGGAATATGTAGCCTGCGTCCCGGATCAGGTGGATGGCTGCGATCGGAGCCGTTCCCCGGGCACGCACCCGGATGCGGGGCGGCTCAAGGGTGACGGTTTCTCCTCTCATGAAGGCGTCTCCGACTCGAAAGTTAAGCACGATGTTGTCGGTCGCACCGTACGTCCTGCGCTGGCGGATGCTGTCGTGGATCGCCTCGCGGATCGGGCCGGGGGTGGGCGCTACGCGAGAGCGACAGCGGGATCGGGCCCGAAAAGGCGGCCGGACCACAGGAGCGCTGGCGGGCTGGGCCCGCCAGCTCGAGACGGGGAAGTGCGTCGGGGAGGGGCCGCGTTGCAGCCCTGATCAGAGAGGACCGGGGGCCGGAGCTGCGGGTAGCAGGTCGATGCCGGCCGCAAGACAGTCGTCGCGGAAGACCTCATACGGGGTGCGGTAGCCCAGCACGTTGCGGGGGCGGTGGTTGAGCCGGTTGACGGCTTCCTGCAGCCGTTGCGGGTCGAGCGTGCGCAGGTTCTCGGTCTTGGGTACGAACTGGCGCAGGAGGCCGTTGGTATGTTCCTTGAGGCCCCGCTCGCAGGAGCGGTAGAGTTGGGCAAAGAAAATGTCGGTGTTAGGCACCTCTGCGGTCTGGAGGTGGCCGGCGAACTCCTTCCCGTTGTCGCAGGTCACGGACAGGACCAGGGCCGAGAAGGGCTGCAGCAGGTTCTGCATCGCGTCGCCCACCAAGGCGGCGGTATTCCGTCTAACTGTCTGAACAAGCACGTACTTCAACTTCCGTTCCACCAGTGTGACAGCGGCTCCTTTATCGGCCTTGCCTAGGATCGTGTCGGCCTCCCAGTCCCCGCAGCGCTGCTTCGAGTCGAAGATCGCGGGGTGCTCGCCGATGTCCCTGCAGCCCGGGATGCAGCCGCGGCCGGCGCTGCCCCGGCTGGCCTTGCAGCGGCGCGGCTTGCCGCGCTGCCGCAGGTAGGTATACAGCGAGCCGCCCTGGGCGCGGTCCTGGCGAATCCGCTGGTAGAGCCACGAGAAGCTGACCGACACCGCTCCGACCCGCTTCAGGTAGCCGGCCACTTGCTCGGGGCTCCAGACGCGCTGGAGCCGGTCAGAGATGAGGTTCCAGATCGGCGGCTGGAGCTTGCGCGGGCCGGTGACGGCCCGCTGGCGCGCTCTCGAGCGAGTTGCTGGGCCTGCCAATGGTGATGGCCGGAGGGGCCGGCGTTGCGCTGGAGTTCGCAACAGACGGTGGACTTGGGACGCTGGAGTGGAGCGGCGATGGCGGTGACCGAGAATTCCCGCTGGTGCAGATAGGCTAATCAGGACCTTAGGCCCCTCCGCCCGCTGTTGCGCTTCCTAGTGCAAGCGGCAAGATAATACCACAGAAATTCCCGTGTCCCCCGGCAGCATCGGCACCGTGCCTGCCTACGGGAACGTCGCGCAGAGTCGCTTCACTGGAGCCCCACCTCGACCCAGCGCCGCTCGGCAGCGGACCGCTCGACGGCCGAGAGCACCCGTTGGACGGCCAGACCGTCTTCGAAAGTTGGTAATGCAGACTCGCCGGTGTCCAATCCGATAAGAAAATCCGCAAGAGAACTTATGAAGGTGTGCTCGTAGCCGATGGGATGGCCGGACTTCCAATAGTGCGGGTCGGCTGGCGGGCCCGGTGGCGGCGCAGGCATCCTTCGCCGACCTCGGAGGTCCGGTTCGTCCGCTGCATCCGCGTAGGTGAGAAAATTCATGTCCTCGAAGTGAAACTCGACCATTCCGTGCTCCCCGTGGACTGCAAAGCCGTTCTCGTTCTGGTAGCCGGTCGCGAATCGGGTCGCCTCGAACGACCCGAGCGCTCCGCACCGGAAACGCGCCTGCAGCAGCACCGCATCATCAATGTCAATCGAGTACCTGTGACCCGGCCGGTCTGGATCGGGTTTCTCCGGCAGGAATGTCTCGAACGTTGCGGACAGTTCGGCAATCGGCCCCAGCAACATCATGGAGGTATCGAGGAGATGCGAGTTGAGATCGCCGTTCACTCCGGACCCAGCCGTACTTCTGGCCATCTTCCAGTTCCGCGGGCGGCTCAGGTCCGGTCCCCACTGTTGGAGGTACGCCGCCCGATAGTGGTAGATGCGGCCCAGCCGGCCTTCGGCGATCAGGCGTCTGGCCAGTTCGACGGCGGGAACCCGGCGGTAGTTGAACCAGACGAAAGTCGGCACACGGGCAGCTGCCGCCACCATGGCCTCCGCCTCTTCGAGCGAATTCGCCAGCGGCTTTTCGCACAGCACCATCTTGCCGGTTTCCGCCGCAGCCATGGCAACGGGTGCGTGCAGGTGGTTGGGTGCACAAATATCGACCATGTCAATGTCCTTCCGCTCGACGACTCGGCGCCAGTCGGTCTCGGTTTCCTCCCAGCCCCACGCACCCGCAAGAGCCTCAAGTCCGGCACGGCCCCGGCCACAGACCACACGCCGCCGGACTGCGGGAACGTCCGGAAAGAAGTGTCCGACCTGGGCGTAGGCGTTGCTGTGGGCCTTGCCCATGAAGCCGTAACCGATCATCGCAACATTGAGGGCAGACATAGTCGCAGAGCGTAGCACTCCGGGCCAGGCCCGGCACATGATGTCAGTGCTCGAGAGTTTCGGCCAGTCTGCCCGCGGCCTCCTCCCAGGCTGCGGCGGTGGCGGGCTCGGGCTCGTACCGGTCCATCTGGAACGAGTCGCGAACCACCGATCTCGCTTGGGCGAGATCGCCGATGCGCCCGGAAGCGATGCTCTGCATCAGGACGTTGCCCGCGGAGGTCGCCTCGACTGGACCGGCGACAACAGGAATCCCGCACGCATCGGCAGCGTACTGGCAAAGCAGGGCGTTCCGCGATCCTCCGCCCACAACATGCAGTACTGCCGGCCGCCGACCGGTGATTCTGGCGAGGTCGGCCAGCACCGAGCGGTAGCGCAGCGCAAGGCTCTCGAATATCGCCCTCGCAAACTGGCCGGGCGACCCGGGCACCCGCTGGCCCGACCGGCGGCAGGCGTTCTCGATCCTCGCCGGCATGTCGCCCGGTGCCAGAAACTCCGGATCGTCGACGTGGACCAGGGAACGGAATGCGGCACTCTGCGAGGCCCGGTGGATCAGGCGCTCGTAGTCGGTCTCAACACCACGTCGGGACCATTCGCGACGGCACTCCTCGAGCAACCAGAGACCGCAGATGTTCTTCAAGAGCCGGTTTCTCCCGCAGACACCGCCTTCGTTGGTGAAGTTACTGTCCAACACATCCGGTGAGACGTGTGGCCGGTCCGTCTCCACCCCCAGCAGCGACCATGTACCGGAACTCAGGAACGCCCAGTCATCCCCCTGGGCCGGGACTGCGGCCACCGCCGAGGCGGTGTCGTGGGTCCCGGGCGCGACCACCCGCATCCCAGTTGCACCGCATTCCTCGGCCACCGACGGACGCAGGCGCCCGATGACTGTCCCCGGGGCCACCACCTCGCCGAACAGATGCGTCGGCAGGCCGAGTCCTTCCAGTACCTCGTATGCCCAGCGGCTCTTGCGCGGGTCATAGCACTGCGAGGTCGTCGTGTCCGTGAACTCGCATGCCCGCTCGCCAGTGAACCAGTAATGGAACAGGTCAGGCATCATCAGAAACGATGCGGCGGCATCCAGTCGCGCTGTGCCCGTCATCGCGAACAACTGATACAGCGAGTTGATCTCCATGAACTGCAGGCCCGTGCTTTCGAAAATGCGCTCCCGAGACACAACATCGAAGGCCTCGCGCATCTTGCCGCGCGTTCCGGCGTCCCTGTAGTGCCTCGGGTTCCCGACAAGCTCTCCATCGCGGTCAAGCAGGGCGAAGTCCACGCCCCACGTGTCGACGCCGACCGAAACCGGCCTGCTGGCTGCCGCGGTCCGCATCCCCAGCAGCATTTCGCGAAACAGGAACAGGGCGTCCCAGTGCAACCGGCCGAGAATCTCGATCCCCGGGTTGGGGAACCGGTGTACCTCATCGAGAGCGAGCCGCTCGCCGTCGAAGCGTCCGAGCACCACGCGCCCGCTCCCGGCCCCAAGGTCAATCGACAGGTAGTGCTCGGCCGTCAACAGATCGCTCGCAACTGGTGCCAATTGTCGCGCAACGACGCCACCACTGACAAGCCCGACCGCAGCGGCCCGGGACACTACGCTGGAGACATGGCTCCGGTTGCGTGGAAGGTCTCCCTGCACGGCGGACACTCCGGGGAATTCTGCGAACACGCAACCGGCACTCTCCGCCAGACCCTCGCGGCGGCGGTCGGGGCGGGATTCGGCACCTACGGCCTCTCCGAGCATGCGCCGCGGGCAGAGGCTCGTTTCCTCTATGCATCGGAACGGAAAAAGGGATATTCCGTCGATCTCCTCGAGCGCCGGTTCGAAGCCTATGCGACAGAGTCCCTGCGCCTACAGGCGGAATTCAGCGACCGCGTGTCCGTACTGCGGGGGTTCGAAACGGAGGCGGTCCCCACCAGCACCTATGCGGCGTTCATGCACAGCTTGCGGAATCGGTACGGATTCGACTACACCGTCGGCTCCGTGCACCACGTCAATGAGATTCCTGTCGACGAGTCACCGGAACAGTTCCGGGCTTCCGCCGAGGCATCGGGCGGTCTCGAGGCGTTCTTCGAACAGTACTATGCGCTGGTCCGCAACATGATCCTCGACCTGCGCCCCGAGGTCGTCGCTCATCTCGACTTGCCGAAGCGGTTCGTCCCGCCCGGAACCGATCTCGGCACGAGCCGGATCCGGCGGGCAGCTGAATGTGCACTCGCCGCAGCGAAGGACTGTCAGTGCATCCTGGACCTGAACACGGCCGGGTGGCGCAAGGGTCTTGGTGAGCCCTATCCGGCTCCCTGGCTGGTTCAGATGGCAGCCGGTCACGGCCTTGAATTCTGTTTCGGTGACGACAGTCACGGACCCGAGCAGGTCGGCTTCGGACTCGACAGGGCCCGGAAGTACTTGCGCTCGAACGGAGTCCGCGCCGTAACGGTCCTCGCAAGACAGGGTCGGGGGCTGACCCGCCAGAGAATCCCTCTGCCAGCGAACTGACCCCTTGGGCGCATAGTACAATAGGGGTTGTATGCCTCACCAACGGGTGGGGCGTCACACGTGGGTTCCCGTTTGCGGTAGCGTATTCCCCGTCGCGGGACCCATTCGGAACTCGTTCCATGCTGAAGCTCTTCCAGAATCAGGGCAAGGCCGTACGTTGGCTCATGGGAATCATCCTTGTTCTCGTCGCGGGATCAATGGTCATCACCCTGATTCCCAACGTCTTCGGTCCAGCCGATCCGACCAGTGGCGACGTTCTCGCCGAAGTGGACGGCTTCGCGGTCACGACCCGGGATATTGAGTTGGAACTCCGGCAGCAACGTGCCGGCGGCGTACCCGTCGAGGCCATCGCGATGATGGCCGGCGGCGTACTGGAGAACCTGATCGCGGAGCGGGTGCTGCTTTCGGAGGCTGGCCAACTCGGCCTGATCCCCTCTGACGAAGACTTGGCCGCCTGGCTGCGCGAGTACCTGCCGGATGTACTCTTCCCCGACGGCAACTTCATCGGCGGGCCGGCCTACGAAGGATTCGTTCGGCAGCAGTTCCGTCGGACCGTGCCCGAGTTCGAGCGTGAGGTTCTCCAGAGCATCGCCATCGACCAGCGACTCCGGAGAATGGTGACAGACGGCGTCAGGGTTACCGAGGACGAACTCAAGCGGCGATACCACGACGAACGCGACAGCATCCGCATCGAATGGGTGGGCGTCGATGCCGACCGATTCCGCCAATCCGTTTCCCCCACGGAGGACCATCTCCGAGAGTACTTCGACGGCAACAAGCTGCGTTACCGCCACGCCGAGCGCCGGACGCTAAGGCTGATCACGATTGCACCCGACGCAGCGGCAGCCGGGGGGGATGTCGACGACGCGGAGATCGAACTGTACTATTCCCAGAACCAGTACCGTTTCGAGCAGCCCGAGCGCCTCAAGGTCCGCCATATCCTGTTCATGACGATGGACAAGACGGAGGAGGACACCGAGCAGGCTCGCCGGAAGGCAGAGGAGATCCTTGCCCAACTGGAAGACGGTGCGGATTTCGAAGCACTTGCGAAGGAGCATTCCGAGGACCCCGCGAATGCGAACACCGGCGGGGAGCTCCCGTGGTTCGGTCGTGGCGAGATGGACCCGGCCTTTGAAGAGGCCAGTTTCGGCCTTCAGGTGGGTGAGCTCGCCGACGCCCCGGTCCTGTCGCAGTTCGGCTACCACCTGATCCGGCTGGACGACCGAGAGAGCGGAAGCGTCAAGCCTCTGAGCGAGGTGCGGGACGTGATCCGGGACGACCTGCTCGCAGAGCGATCGCAAACCGAGCGGTACGCCCTTATGGAACGGGCGATGGAGCAGGCCGAAGCAGCGGGTCCGGCTCTTGAGTCGGTGGCGGACAGGCTCGGACTGCCGTTCCAGGAGTTCCCCGCATTCAGCCGGGCCGACCTACCGGACGCGCTGCCCAAGGAATCCGCCCTGGTGCAGGCGATCTTCGAAGAGCCGATCGGCGAGGTATTCAGCATTTCCAGCGAAGCCACCCTGTACCTTGGCATCGTCACCGCGATGGAGCCGGCTCGGGACGCGCTGTACGACGAGGTCGAACCGACCGTGCGGCGGGATTTCATCGACACCGAGTCTGCCAGTCTGGCAAGGCAGCGGTCCGAAGACCTTGCGACGGAGGCCCGGGATGGCAACGCCAGCCTGGCCGTGGCCGCCCGGAAATACGGCCTGGTTCCCGAGACGACCGACTACGTGCAGCGAGACGGGGATATCGAGGGCATCGGACCGGTTGATGCACTCGGTGAGGATGCGTTTGCCAAGACCAACGGTGAGGTGATGGGCCCAACAGCTGTCGGGAACCGCTGGATCGTGTTCCGGACCCTGGATCTGCGCGTCGCCGACGAAGCCGGTATCGCGACCGAAGGGGAGGCTCTTCGCCGGACAATCCTGAACGAAAAGCGGCGCGACGTATTCGAGTATTTCCGCCAGACCAAGGTCCGCGAGTACACCGAGAACCGGCAGCTGCGCCGCTACGACAACCGCATCCAGTCCTACTTGCAGTCGATGCGAAGCGCCATCTAGGCATTGGGGGGTACAGGCCGCGCGCGGGACTCCGGGCAGGGGGTGGCAATCATGAGGATTCAGAAGTTCGTACCAATCCACCGGGAACTCCCCATCCGCCGCCTTCCGAACCTGGTCGGGGCCGTGCACGAGGAGATGGAGCGCTCCGAGTGGGCGCGACGGGTCGCCCCTGGCAGTCGAGTCGCCGTGGGGGTCGGGAGCCGCGGAATCCGGAACATCGACTCGATCACGAAAGCGGTCGTCGATTTCTGGCTGTCGCGGGGTGTGAAACCGTTCATCATTCCGGTGATGGGGAGCCACGGGGCTGCCACAGCGGAAGGCCAGGCCGACGTCCTCGACCACTACGGCATCAATTCCGCCACCATGGGCGTACCGGTCAAGAGTTCGCTCGACGTGGTGCACGTTGGCACCACCCCGGAAGGAATCGACGTCTCCATGGACCGGCACGCTTTCGAAAGCGACGGGGTCATGCTGTGCAGCCGGATCAAGTGGCACACAGACTTCGAGGGCCCTCTGGAGAGCGGCCTCCACAAGATGATGGCGATCGGCCTTGGGAAATGGGCTGGCGCGAAGCGCTACCACCAGTGGGCCCTTCGAATCGGCATGGAGCAGGTGATCCGCAGCGTAGGGTCTGCGATGCTTGCCAGCGGCAGGATGCTCGGGGGAGTGGGCATTCTGGAGGACGCCCACCACAACACGGCCGAGGTGCACGCCGTCGGGGCGGATTCGATGGTCGAGCAGGAGGAACGCCTCCTTGATCGGGTCAAGAACTGGAAGCCGAACCTGCCTACCAATGAGATCGACCTGCTGATCGTCGACGAGATCGGCAAGGACATCAGCGGCGCCGGCATGGATACGAAAGTGGTTAACCGTGGCGGACCCCAAGGCCCGAACAGTTGGAGCGGAGTACCCGTCGTTCATCGGATTTTCGTCCGCGATCTCACGGCCAACACGTACGGCAACGCTATCGGGATGGGATTCGCCGACGTGGCTCACGACAGGCTGGTCGACAAGGTCGATTTCAAGGCAACCTGGGTTAACGCACTAACGTCGTCCGTCACCTATCCCGGCTTCACCCCGCTGCACTTCCCGACCGACCGCGAGTGTCTGGAGCGGATCCTGGAAACGTGCGGCAAGATGGACACTGCGGACTGCACCGTGGCCTGGATCCGCAACACGCTGCAGTTGTCGAGCCTCCTCGTAAGTGAGAACCTCCTGCCCGAGATCGAGAGGGATCCCGCGATCCGGGTCATGGGTTCTGCGACGGCCTTGACATTCGATCCTGACGGCAACCTTGCCAGCCCGTTCCAAGCTGCTACGGCGACTCGACCAGCGGCATGAACAGAGAATCACCCGCGCCGCAGTTCAACCGCGCGGTGAGAACGCACACGCAGGCTCAAGTCCCATGGACCTGTTCCAAGCGGTAGTTCTGGCTCTGGTCCAGGCGCTGACCGAGTTCCTGCCCGTCAGCAGTTCTGCACACCTTGTCCTGGTCCGGTGGCTGCTCGGATGGGACGACCCGGGGCTTGCCTTCGACATCGCGCTGCATGTCGGCACCCTGTTGGCTCTGTCTGTCTACTTCGCACGGACCTGGATCCGCATTCTGGGGCTGGCTGTGGGCAGGAAGCTGCTCGAACCTCGGCCCGGCCACCCGGACCGGGATCTGTACGAGACTCCCCGTCTCCTTTGGTTCCTGGTGGCGGGAACGCTTCCTGCGGGCATCGCCGGCATCGCCATGCAGGACCTCATCGAATCGCATCTGCGTGGTCCAGCTGTGATCGGCTCGATGTTGATCGGAATCGGAGCCCTGATCTGGTGGACGGACCGTACGGGTCGGATGAATCGGGGACTCGAATCCCTTCCGTTCGCTGGGGCTCTCCTGATCGGCTGTGCACAGGCTGTGGCGCTGGTACCCGGGACCTCGCGGGCTGGGATAACGATCGCGGCAGGACTCTTCCTGGGCCTGACGCGGCAGGCCGCAGCCCGCTTCTCGTTCCTGCTGGCGATGCCGGTGGTGGCGGGAGCCGCTCTCAAGGCCGGGCTGGACTCGCTCTCGGCAACCGGGCCGACTCCAACAGATCCGGCTTGTCTGGCGGCAGGGGTGGCAGTGAGTGCACTGGCCGGCTACGGCGTGGTCGCGGCGTTCCTGCGATACGTCCAGAGTTCGACGATGGCTCCCTTCGTATATTACCGGTGGGTATTTGGCATAATTGTGCTGGTACTTGCCGGGATCGCAGGGCCCACGGCCTTCTGGGCGGAAGGCGCGCCAAGCCAATGAGAATCAAGCTCTTGGTTGACAACCCCCGGCTCAGCGAAATCGTCGGGGTCCTGATGTTCCTGCTGGCGGTGGGGCTGCTGCTTTGCCTGGTCTCCTACTCACCGGCAGACCCGTCCGCCAATGTTGCCACGGACCGGCCAACGGCCGGAAATTGGATGGGGCTGTCGGGGGCCTTCAGCGCGGACCTGATCCTTCAGTCGCTTGGCCTGGCAGGCTTTCTGCTGCCCATCTGGCTCGGGTTCGTCAGCTGGAACCGCATCCGCAATGCACCCTTCGAAGGCGTCCTCCGCAAGGGAGCGGGCGGCACGACCCTGACGATCGTATTCTGCTGCGGCCTGGAACTGGCCAGCCCGCTGGTCATGCACATGATGCCGGTGCGGTGGGACGCCAGCGTCCGACCCGGAGGAGTGCTCGGCAAGGTCCTGACGGACCAGTCCACATCGGTGCTCAACGTCGGCGGAACCATCCTTCTGCTGCTGGGCGGAGCGGCTGTTGGCATTTACCTGCTGACGTCGCTGCGCATGAGCGACCTGGGTCGCCCGCATGCGGCCCGAGGCCCCGGTGAAGCCGCCGAGGACCAACCCGACGCTCCTGACCCTGACGAGGAGCCCAGATCCTTCGGGCAGCTCGCGGAGCAGCAGGACAGAACGAAGCCCCTCCCCGCCAAGGAGTCAGTTGCCAAGGGCGAGGGCTCCGCTGAGTCGGGAGAGTCCGATTCGCATGCGAACGCCACTGAGGGCTCTCCTCCGATCGTGCCGTACCGTGAGGCCCCGGACGAGACGTCGTCGGGGGCCCGCCGAACCCGGGCGGGAACAGCCACCTCGCATGGCAGCATACGGTTTTCCTCTGAGGTCAAGATCCAGAAGCAGCGATACACGCTCCCCTCAACGGCCCTTCTGAACCCGCCGAGGGCGAAGGAACCCTACGACGAGCTCCAGTTGCAGGCGACCGCGCAGCAGATCGTCGAGAAGTTCGAGGAATTCGGTGTGGGCGGCACCGTTCACCAGATCAATCCGGGGCCCGTGGTCACCACATTCGAGTTCAAGCCGGATCGGGGCATCAAGGTCAGCAAAGTCGTCAATCTCTCGGAAGACCTCTGCCTGGCCCTCGAATGCGAGTCGGTCATCGTCGAGCGGATCCCTGGCAAGGCGACGGTCGGCATCGAGGTGCCCAATCGCCGCCGGGAAGTGATCTTTCTGCGGGAAGTGGTCGAGTCGTCATCCTTCCAGGACTTCCGGTCGACACTGACGTTCGCCCTGGGCAAGAACGCCTACGGGAGAATCCAGTGTGCCGACCTCGCTTCGATGCCACACTTGCTCGTTGCGGGACAGACCGGGTCGGGCAAGAGCGTGATGGTGAATTGCGTGATCATGTCGATGCTGCTTCGCGCCACGCCGGAGGACCTGAGGCTGATCCTGGTGGACCCGAAGACGGTGGAGCTCGGCCTGTACCGGGAGATCCCCCACCTGCTGACTCCTGTTATCACCGACATGAAGCTGGCGACGAACGCCTTGAAGAACGCGACCCGGGAAATGGAGCGGCGGTTGCAGTTGCTGGCCAAGGTGGGGGCCAGGAACATCACCCAGTACAACGAGCGAATCGAGAGGGAGACCCAGACCTCCGAAGGGTCCGAAGCGACGGGCAGACCGGAGCGGCTGCCATACATTGTGATCATCGTTGACGAACTGGCGGACCTGATGATGGTCGCGGGACGACAGGTGGAAGAGTCCATCCAGCGCCTGGCACAGATGGCCCGAGCCGTGGGTATCCACCTGCTCCTCGCAACACAGAGACCGAGCGTGGACGTGATCACGGGGCTGATCAAGGCCAACATTCCCGCTCGGCTCTCCTTCCTGCTGGCGTCCCGGGTCGATTCCCGAACCATCCTGGACTCGATGGGAGCGGAATCCCTGCTGGGCAAGGGCGACATGCTGTACCTGCCACCGGGATCCGGGCGGAGACTCCGGTTGCACGGCCCTCTTGTGTCGGAGGACGAGATCTCGGCTCTTGTCGCACATTGGAAGGAGCAATCGAAGCCGGAGTACAACACGTCCTACCTGGAGTCGGTCGACGGTGATCAGGACGACAAGGGGGACGACGACGCAGGATTTGATGACCCCATGTACCACGACGCCGTGCGGCTGGTCATCTCGCAAGGAAAGGCGTCCACCTCGACTCTGCAGCGTCGGCTGCGACTTGGATACGGGCGGGCAGCGCGCATTCTGGATGCGATGGAAAGCGACGGCATCATCGGACCGCCAGACGGAAGCCGACCGCGAGAGGTGCTCAAGAGGCCGGACTGGCTCGACGAGGTTGCCCCGGAATCGGAGTGAACGGGCCGACAGCGCCTGGCGACAGACCGTCGCCCCGCCCCATCGACTCTAGTGCGACCGGCACAATCATGGCCAGATCAACCTAACGACGGGCACCAGAGGTCCAGCAAGACTATTCAGGCTATGGGGACACTAGCCTGATTAGCCCGTGCTGAGTCGTTACGTCCATCGCAAATCGAGCTACCCTCCGGTCTCACAGTGTTCAGCGCCACACTGGAGAGTCTCGCGCCGGCGGGGCAGGCGAACTCCACCGCCAGACTTCCTAGCCGATCATTCACCCTGCGAGGTCGATGCACTTGTGCCGGAGGACCTATTGGCCGAGGTGTTTCTCGAAGAGGTCGGCAATCGCGGTGCCGTGCCGCAGAACCTCCCTGTTGTCTTCCGCCTCAACCATGATCCGTGCCACCGGTTCAGTACCGGAGTACCGAACCAGGATTCGGCCTCGTCCGGCCAGTTCGAGTTCCCTGTCAAGCACGGCCTGCTGGATTTCCGGCAGATCCCTGAGTGGCCGCTTCTCACTGACCCGCACGTTGATCAGTTGCTGGGGATAAACCTGAAGACGCTTGCGCAGCTCGCTGCAGGGCACAGCCGCTTCAGCGACGATCCCCAACATCATCAGCATCGTCAGCAATCCGTCCCCTGTCGTCGTATGGTCGCCGAAGATCACGTGCCCTGACTGTTCGCCACCGAGCGTCGCACTGCATCGGAGCATCTCCCGGATTACGTGCCGATCACCCACGGGCGTACGAATGAGGCGGACTCCCCTGTCCCGCAGCGCAATCTCCAGGCCAAGGTTGGACATGACTGTCGCCACGACCTGACGATCACGCAACAGGTCGCGGTCTTGCAGGCTGGCCGCAGCGAGGAGCAGGAGGTTGTCACCATTCAGCAACTCGCCGTTCTCGTCGACCAGAAGGCAGCGGTCCGCATCACCGTCCAGAGCCGCCCCGAAGTGACCTCCGGAGGCGATGACCTCCTTGGCCAGCAGCTCCGTGTGCAGCGCTCCGCAACCCTCATTGATGTTGCGACCGTCCGGTTCGCGGCTGACGTACCTGACGTCCAGCCCGAGCCCTTCGAGGGCCAGGGGCGCAACATGCGAGGCGGCACCGTTCGCACAGTCGACCACGACCCGCAGACCGCGCACGGACGCAGGCACACGGCTGGCCTGCAGCAGGTGTCGAGCATAGTCGAGAGCGATATTCGCGCTCGGCTCCGACAACGCCCTGGCCTGTGGCGCGATGTTCTCACGCAGAGAGAGAATTCGCCTTTCCAGCTCCGTTTCCGTTGCGTCGGGCAGCTTGTATCCGAACGGCCCGAATACCTTGATGCCGTTGTCATCAAAAGGGTTGTGCGAGGCCGACACCATGACCCCGAGCGCAAAGTCGCCGCAGCGTGTCGCGTACGCGATTGCTGGTGTGGGTACGATCCCGGCATACTCCCAGAGAACGCCCCCCTGATCGAAACCCGCGGCCAGCAGACTGGCGATCTCGGGACTCGACTCCCGCGGGTCCATTCCAATCAGGATCCTGGGGCTGCGGCTGGCCTGGACCTGGTGCGCCAAGGCCATGCCGATGGCATACAAGGTCCGTGCATCCAGCGGATACGAACCATAGCGGCCGCGAATGCCATCGGTCCCGAAGAGTTTCCTGGAATCAGGCATGGGCAGACTCTCCGGGAGGAACTCTCGCTCCGAAGCTCTTTCAATTGTATGACATCTGATTTGCCTTCGATTTCATCGGGTGGAGCGGAAACGTCAATGGCGCGGCCGGGAGCCGTCGGAAATCCTTGTGGGCGGTCCGAAACGGGGAACCCGCCTGCCGGCCCCGGCTACAGGGCACGCCATACGACGCCCCGTACGCAACGGCGCACCCCGATGCTCATGCCCGGACTCCCTTCCAGAGGAGGGTCCCGGCTCGGCCGGAGAGATCGGCCGGTAGCCGCACCGGCGAGCTCCACCATGCCGTACAGACGCCCCCTGATGACAATCCCCCCGCCCACGGGCGCCGTCGTGCACCAAGGTCTAGGTCTCGAACCCGTGCATTGACCGATAGAGCGGACCGTCATAGCGCTGCGTCGACTTGAAGTGCTCGTGCCTTCCGTCACCGGCCTCTGGAGCGGCCAGGGCCATGATGCGGTCCCGCTCTTCGGCGTCCAAGGGGCGGAACCCCCGGGCGATCCTGACATCGGCCATCAACTGGTCCATCCTGAGGTAGCCCCTGACGATCGAGGATACCGGCAGGCTCAGCGCCCAGCGTACACACATCTCGGCAGAAACACTGGTCGTGGAGGGAATCTCCGCTACCCGCGGCCCCCCGCCGAGACACTTCATCCCGATCACGCCGACATCCTTCGCAAGGCACAGGGGCACAACCTCCCGCTGGAAGGAGCGGTAGAAATGATCCATGGGGTTGATCGGCATCTGGGACGTCGCCCAGTCGAATCCCTTGTTCAGCATCCTGACGTGGATCCCCGGGTGCTTGTGGCCGGTGAACCCGATGTAGCGTACCTTGCCGGCCCTCTGCGCCTCCAAGGCCACCTTCAGCCCACCTCGGTCGAAGACCCAGTCCGGGTCGTTGTCGTAGTTGATTTCGTGAAACTGCCAGAGATCAATGTAGTCGGTCCGGAGCCTCCGGAGACTGTCGTCCAGACACTGCCGCGAGAGCTTCTCGTCGCGCCCGGAGTTCTTCGTCATCAGGAAGACCCTGTCCCGACGCCCCTCCAGGGCCTTGCCCATGAACTCCTCGGCATAGCCGTCGTGATACATCCAGGCGTTGTCCCAGAAGAAGACGCCGTTATCGACCGCAGCGTGCGCAAGGCGCATGGCTGTCGCCTCGCCATCGTCCTGGGCCGCGCGTCCAAGGTGGGCACCTCCCACACACAGAATGGAGACCTGCTCGTCTGTTCGTCCCAGTCGCCGGGTCGGGACACCGCCTCCGCTATCGTCCTGGGCGACAGATTCGGCGGCCAAGGCCGCGGCAACATCGTGAACGAGCCCTTCGGTCGACATACGGAAACAGTATAGGGAAGTCTACTTGCCCGGCAAACCCCGTGCCTGGCGCGACGGCACCGGAAGTGCGGCAAAGAACGACTGCGGCTCCAGCCGCACGATCCGCCACTTCTCCCGCCTCTTCCGCACAGTCACGGTCAGGGTCGCCTTCCGCCGTTCCACCGGGCCCGGATCGATCTTGTGGGTAAGGTCGAGCAGCCAGTCGACGCGGACGGTCCACTCTTCGGGTCCGCCTACAGGGAGGCTGCTCTCGACAGACGAGGCGATTCGCCGCTGGGCCGTAAGGGCGGCCAGAGCCTCCCCGAACGCCTCCATCCCAGGAAACTGCTCCCGGTCTAGGGCTGCCAGGAACAAGGGGGCATTGCCGGCCTGCAGCGCCCGGCTCGCGTCCCGAATCAACCGACGAATCGCTGCAACGTCATCCGGCGGCTGGCTGCGGGCCGGCTGTGGCCCGAAAGCCGCCCCCAGCACCAGTTGAGCGATGCACTGCCGGCGGGACAGGGACTGACAGGCTGTCGCTGAACCTCTCGGGAATCGCATGCATGGGCCGAAATGCCGATCCCCCTGCGCTAGGCGTCGCGAAACGGGCTGCGACCGGTGGCGTAATCGATAGCCTCCTGCGGCACCTTGTACTCCGAATGGGAGGCGTTTCCGACGAACCCCAGGTCGAGGATACCCGCCGGACTCGTGTAGTAGGCATCCACGATCAGCTGCCTTGCCCAGCCGAAGAACGGCAGTCCGAGACGCATACCTGACGGTCTCTTCACGCCGAATACCGAGAAGCGGGCGTATTCTGTCGTCGGGAACCGGGTCTCGGTGCCCGTCTCCTTGCGTTCCGCATCCACCAAGGCGTCCAGAATCGCCAGTTGGCCCTGCTCATCAGCCTCGATGAACGAACTGCCGTTCCGAGCCCGTGAGGTGGCGTCCAGCCACAGCATTCCCCCGGTGAAGATATCCGCCAACTCCCGGTTTTCGCTCGCCAGAAGGTCGATGAACTCGGGAGCGCCACCGTCGCGGCCGCTGGGACCGCCGTCGTCAGCGGGCAAGACCAGCTCGGCGAGCCGCTCCAACGTCCGGAACTCATGGTCGTTGAAGAGCTTGACCGTATATTCACCTCTGAAAGTGCGCTCGTCCTCGACCTGCCCGTGCACCTGCGCCGCAGCGGCGGGAACCATGCCCCGGCCCAGGCCGGCGGCCGTCACGGCCAATGCGACGTGTCGCAGGGCCTCACGCCTGGAAAGCTGGTCGGGCGGAGAGCCCCCCCGGATTTCAGACATTGCCCTTCCTCAACTCCTCGGCGAGGTACTCCGCGGTGCGCCAGGAGAGCGCGTTGATGGTCAGCGTCGGGTTCTTGTCCGGGTTGCTGACGAATGTCGAGCCGTCTGCAAGAAACAGGTTCTTCACGTCGTGGGCCTGGCAGTACGGGTTGACCACCGAAGCCGCGGGCTTGTCTCCCATGCGGGCCGTCCCGACCTCGTGAATGATCGAACCCGGCACGGCAATCCCTTCGCGTTCGCGTTCCGGATTGCCGATTCCCAGAACCCTGCCTCCAGCGGCTTCGATCAGTTCCGTGAACGTGCGTTCCATGTGCCGTGCCTGCTTCCACTCGTAGTCGCCGAACGAAAAATGGAAGCGAGGTACGGGTATGCCCCAGCGGTCCACCACATCAGGGTCAATGTCCATGTAGCTCTGGTCGTTTGGAACCATCTCGCCCCGTCCCGAGAGCCCGATCGAGGTACCGTACTGTTCCCGCACCATGCGCTTGATGTCTTTCCCGTACCCGGCCGAGCGGGCGACGCCGGCGAAACTGCCCGGGCCCGGCATGCGGAACCCGCCGCCCATCTCGATGTGGTACCCGCGCGGAAAATCCAGCTTGCCATGGTCCTCCCACAGCCACCATGGCGCATACAGATGGGCACCTCCGAAACCGTCCGTGTCGTACCGTGGCATGCCCTCCAGGGCAGGCAGTGTTCCCCGGAGGCTGAATCCGACAGTGTCCATCAGGTAACGTCCGACCAGGCCCGAGCTGTTGGCGATTCCGTTGGGGAAGTGTCTCGACCTGGAGTTGAGCATCAGCCGCGCCGTCTCGCACGACGAGGCGGCCAGCACGACGGCGCGGGCCTGAATCCTCTTCTCGGTTCGGGCATCCTTGTCGATGTAGACCACCCCGCGGGCGAGGCCTGACGGGG
Organism: Bryobacterales bacterium; assembly: GCA_965205085.1. GTDB lineage: Bacteria > Acidobacteriota > Terriglobia > Bryobacterales > UBA6623 > VXMF01. The sequence goes on from OZ242039.1 coordinate 3,023,709, forward strand.
CAACCTCGACCTCTCGGACCATCGCGTTGGTGATGACCGTCAGGTTGCCCGTCTTCATGGCCGGGAAGACATCCACCTGCGATGCCGAGTAGTTCGACTCCGTAAGGCAACCACGCCCACACTGGCCGCAGTAGTGACAGGCGGCCCGCCCGTTGACTGGCCGGGTGAGTACGGCGCGACGATTGGCGATGAAGGGCACACCCAGTTCCTTCCCGGCGGCCCGCACCAGCCGTTCGTGGACCTTTGGCTCGGGAGGGGCGTGGAACTTGCCGTCCGGAGCACTTCGGATGCCCTCGATGGAGCCCGTCACCCCGATGTAGTCCTCGGCCCGGTCATACCACGGAGCGACATCCTCATACGAGATGGGCCAGTCCCAGCCGACGCCGTCGCGGGAGTGCGGCTTGAAGTCCATGTCCGAAAACCGGAAGGACATGCGACCGTAGTGGTTGGTGCGGCCGCCGACGATGCGGGACCGGAACCAGTGGAATCGGGTTCCGGGGGCGGACGTGTACGGTTCGCCCTCGAGTTGCCACCCGCCGCTGACAGTGGTGAAGAACCCGAAGTCGGTGCCTTGGCCGAAGTAGGCCCTCCCGCCAGCCTCGGCGGCCCTGTGGCCGTAGTCGTGGGGCCACTGGTGGGTCTTGAAGTCCCTTTGAGGATCAAGCATGGGGCCGGCCTCGACCAGCGCGACCTTGATGCCTTTCTCGCCCAGCACACGCACCATGGTTCCGCCCCCGGCTCCGGCCCCGACGACGACCACGTCGTATTGCGTCTCCGGCATGACGGCTGACTCCCCCGCTAGGGCCTCGGGCCCTGTCCGGGCACCCCGCGATCAGGCGATGGCACGGTCCGAATCCCTACAGTCCGTCCGGCAGCGGGTCCGGCTGCTTGCTGACGACGCCTTCATACGCCTCGGTGATCGAGATATTGTGCGCTGTCAGGGTATGCCCCGTGGACTGGTCCAGATTGATTTGCGCATTGATGTACTCATTCATGGTCGCAATCACGCTGGTTCGGGCGTTGGCCAGGTCCCGCTGGGCCTGAACGACCTGGAAGATGGTTGATGCCCCCAGGTCATAGCGCTTCTGCTCAGCTTCCAGCGCGGCTCGCTGAAGTTCCTGCGACTTGATGGCGGCGACGTAGCGGGCACGCGCCTGCTGGATGCGGATCACTGCCGATTGCACTTCAGACCGGATCGCGTTCTCGGCCTGCACCAACTGGATCTCCTGCTGCCGCTTCTCAAGCAGGGCTGCCGTGTAGTCGGCCCGGGCCTGGCGGTTCTTCAGCGGAATGTTGAGTTGCAAGCGAAGCTGGTAATCGGGGAAGTTCCGGCGCAGCAGCTGGGACATCGCGTTGCCGACACCGCCGAGAAAGAACGGGGACACGTACGAACTCTGTCCGGGACTTGGCAGGAAGAGCTCATTGAACGATCCGGCCAGGGCGTTGTTCGTAAGGTCTACAGTGAGGTCGGCGCTCGGTCGCATGCCGTTCTTGACACCGATCAGGCCGAGATCCGTATTCTTCATCCGGATGCGATTCTGGGCCATGTCGGCCCTGGCGCTCAGGGCGAGATCCATCAGCGCCGGCAGCGGCTCGACCTGCGACTCGATATCGACGCGAATTTCGTCTGTCGGCACGATCTCCGCATGCAGGAGCGTGGGACTGGCGATCCCGTTCACGCTGATAGCGTCTTTCAGCAGGGTCTCCTGCAGCTGGACCTCGGTCTGGGCAGCCGTGAGGTCCGCCTCGCGGGCCGCGACCTCGGCTTCCGCGCGAATGATCTCAATGGGGGCGAGAGTGCCAACTTCGACGCGCCGCTTGTTGTCGCTGTAGAGCTTCTTGGCCAGTTCCAGATTCTGGCGCTGGCTCTCCAACTGCGAGTGGAGCGAAACCAGCCCCCAGTAGATGCCCGCCACCCGCGTGACCACCTCCTCCACCTGCCTCTTGAACTGGAGGTTGGAAATCTCGTGGTTGTTGCTGGCTACGCGGATGTTGCGGGTGTTGACCGCAATTCCGAACCCTTGCAGCAAGGGCTGGGTAAGCCTCAGCGTCAGAGCACTGACCAAGGAGGGGTTGAAGTTGGTGCGGAGGCTGTTGGTCTCCGCTCGGGAATTCGCCCAGACCAGCGCCATCGTGGCTCCCGTCACGAAGCCCTGGCGCACGCCCACCTGGGAGTTGGCGATTTCCCTCACCAGCGTGCTGGTGCCGGTCACCAGGTCGCTGGTTTGAGGATTCGAGAAGTGTCCCCAGTCGAGGCTGCCGAACATGGAAGGATCCAGATTCACGGCCTGGGTTCCGAAGAATGTGCTGGCATCTCCTATGCTCGCCGCACCACCGCCACCGCCGCCGGCTCCGGCACCCGCCAAGCCTGCGCCACCGCCGCCAGCCCGCTGGGTGATGCCGGTAGCCTGCCCGACTGGCCTGTTTCCGCCGGTGTCGCCGAGGCCCGTGGAGAGGGTGCTGATCTGGTTCTGCACACCCCGGAGTTGTGCCCCGGACTTCGCCCTCAGAAGGTCGTTGGCGGCGCTCCGGGGGCCGTAGCGGGACCATGCTATGTCGAGATTGTTCTCGATCGCCAACGCAAGGGCATCCGACAACGACAGGTACAGCTTCGCGTCGTGAAGGAGTGCCTCGAGACGTCCAGAGTTGCCCAGGGAAATCTCGGGAACGTCCGGAGCGTCGAAAATGTTCAGGAACGGCGGCCAGCCCGAGACCCCCTCACTGTAGTCAATCGGTCTCGAACGAATGGTCTGCGCACTGGCCGACGGCTGCAGGAGCAGGGTCGCCACCAGGAGGAGCGACAGTTCAACACACCGGTTCTTCATTGGGGGTAGTCAAACGAGGCACTGCCGGCTAGGGTACAGTATCCCAAAGTAGCTAGACGTTTGGCGGTACTCGCTGGTTACTGGATCCGGCACGGGTCCGCACTGCTGCCCTTTAAGGTAATGCAACCTGTCCGTACGTGGAAGCTGACCCTATCGTACGACGGAACGGACTTCGCTGGCTGGCAGGTCCAACCGCAGCAAAGAACGGTCCAGGGGCTGCTGGAAAGTTCGCTCGCGCGCATTGAAGGGGCACCGGTCAGGGCCACCGGGTCCGGGCGAACCGACGCCGGTGTCCACGCGATCGCACAGGTCGCTTCGTGCGCGATGCGCAACCCGATTCCGCCGGACGGGCTGTTGAAGGCGCTCAACCGCTTGCTCCCGGCCGAGATCAGGATTACCGCGGTGCGTGAGGCGCACCACGGTTTCCATGCCCGACACACCGCATTGGCGAAGACCTACGAATACCGGATTCACCGCGGGGCGATCTGCCCGCCATTCGAATCGCGCTACACCCACTGGCACCCCTATCCGCTGGACGAGGTGACCATGGCGCTTGCGGCGACACGCTTCGAAGGCGAACTGGACTTTCGCTCGTTCGCATCTGCGAGCAATATGCCGGTTGCGTCGACAGTGCGAACGGTCTTTTCCTCGTCACTGCGCCGCGAGGGAGACCGCCTGCTCTTCCGTGTCCGAGGATCCGGTTTTCTCTACCGGATGGTCCGCAACCTGGCCGGAACCCTGCTTGAGGTCGGGCGCGGCAATCTCAGCCCCGACGACATGGACCGCATCCTCAACGCCGGGGAGCGCCAGGCTGCCGGCCCGACCGCACCGGCTTGCGGCCTGTTCCTGCATAGCGTCGAGTATCCGTCGGGCAGGGCCCCTGAGAGAGGCGGCCCTAGTTCGATCTCGACACGATGAACTGGGCGATCTCGCGCAGCATTCGGCCGGAATCGCCCAGGCAGTGAATCGCGTCGAGGGCATCCCGCAGACACTGGCGAGCCCTTTCCAGCGCCCCCCCGATCCCATACAGGGCTGGATAGGTGGCCTTGTCCTGCGAGATGTCCTTGCCAGCGGTCTTGCCGAGTTCGTCCGATGTGGACACCACATCGAGCACGTCGTCAACGATCTGGAAAGCCAGCCCGATGCGCCCCCCGAACTCTCCTAGCGCCGCCAGCCGCAGCGGGTCGGTTTCCGCACAGATGCCCCCGAACCGGACGGAGGCGCGAATCAGCGCAGCTGTCTTCCTGCGGTGGATGGACTCCAGCCAGCCAGCCGTCGGCTGCACACCGACAGCTTCGAGATCGGCAACCTGCCCTCCGATCATTCCCTCGGGCGTCCCGCTGGCAGCAGCCAATTCCGCGACCAGCGCAGTCCGGGTACTGAATGACAGGCCGAGCCTTGCGAGTATCTGGAACGCCAGCGTTTGCAGGGCGTCGCCGGCGAGAATCGCGACCGCCTCGCCGTAGGCCTTGTGACAGGTCGGCCTTCCCCGTCGCACATCGTCGTTGTCGAGCGCCGGCAAATCGTCGTGAATCAAGGAGTAGGTGTGAATACACTCGAGCGCGCACGCGGCCGGCAGGGCCGCCTGTGCGTTGCCGCACGCTTCGGCTGCAGCGATGGCCAAGATCGGCCGGACCCGCTTGCCGCCAGCGAACACGCTGTGGCGTATCGCCGCATGGATGGTGCCTGGCGGCTCGTCAGCCGCGGGCAGCAACCGGTCGAGTTCTGCGTTGACCGCATCCCGGTGGCTGCCCAGATAATCCTGCAGGTTCACGGGCGGGAACTGTCAGGACGGCACTTCGAAACCATCGGTGCGGGAGTACGGCTCCGGCTCGTACCGGTCGTTCTTCCGGGTCAGCACCTCAACCCTGGACTCGGCCGAGTCGAGTTGCTTGCGGAGTCCCTGGCTGAGCTGAACACCCTCCTCGAACAGCTTCAGGGACTGCTCCAGGGCGACATCTCCTGCCTCAAGCTGCTTGACAATCCCTTCGAGTTTCTCTAGGCCCTGCTCGAACGACAACGGGCCTTGCGGCTGATCAGACATCGGATACCTGGCAATCATGGGGCATTATATCGGACCGCGGGGACGAACGCCGACTGCGCGGCACCACCCTTCACTCCCTGACCGCGACCACCGAGTGACGATGAGCCGATGGTCCGGCCGACCGTGGCTGTGCAGTTGATGTGGCGGGCATCTGTCGGGGACAGGGCCCCTGTACTGGACTGCAAGACGGAATCGCGCGGTCCGGTGCGACAATGGCATGTCGCCGGGAGCTGTCGATGCCGCCATTTCCGTGGTCGCTGTTCGAGATCGAGTCGCTTGCCGGAAGCGGCGCGCTGACGGCCGAGAGCATGCTCCAAGCCACCGAGGACGCCATCCACGCCTCGGAACCCGCGATCCACGCCTGGGTGCATCTCGACGTGGACAAGGCAAGGCGGCGCGCCGACATGCTGACGCACACCGGCCCGCCCCCGGTGGCGAGCCCGCTGCAAGGGGTTCCCTACGGGGCCAAGGACATCTTCGACACCGCCGAGATGCCCACCGAATGGGGCTCGGCGACGCAGCGGGGCCGGAGCGTGTCCAGCGACTCCGAACTCGTGGCGAGACTGGAATCCCTAGGCGCCGTTCTGGTCGGAAAGACTCATACGACGGCATACGCATTCCTCGATCCGGCACCCACGAGGAATCCCGCCAATCCAGCCCATACTCCCGGCGGTTCGTCCAGCGGGTCGGCAGCCGCCGTCGCGGCAGGCATGGTGCCTCTGGCCATCGGCAGCCAGACCCAGGGATCGGTTCTGCGGCCCGCGTCCTATTGCGGCATCGCCGGATTCAAGCCAAGTTTCGGTAAGCTGCCGCTCGGCGGGGTAATGCCGTTTGCCCCAATGCTCGATCACGCGGGTTTGTTCGCCCGGGATGCAAGAGATGTCCAGATCGTCTGGCGAGCCTTGGGATTCGATGTCGTCCGGGCCTTCGCACCGGCCATCACCGTTCTGGACTGGCCACCCGTCGGTCGAGTGGAACCGTCGATGGCCGCAACGTTCCGGACGGCCATGCAAACACTGTCTGCCCAAGGCGTCCGCATCACCCGGTCGCCTCGCCCGCGATGGTTCGAGGAACTACCCGGAACCCTGCGTACAGTGATGGCTTGGGAAGCGGCCCAAGAGCATTGGGAACGCTACCGAGCGTTCGGCAAAGCAATCGGAACCAGCCTTGCGGCCTTGCTCGAGGAGGGGCACGGGATTGTCGTCGAGGACTATCGCGTCGCCGTCGACACCCTGCTTGCGATCCGACGGAAATTCGCCGAGTGGTCCTTCAACCATCCCGTGATCGCCACACCGGCAGCAATGGGTCCGCCCCCGCCCGGCCTCGGGTCCACGGGGGATCCGCGGTGCAATGCGCCGTTCACCGCACTCGGAGTCCCGGCGATCTCGATTCCTATGCCAGTCGCAGAGGGGGAGCTTCCCCACGGGCTGCAACTGGCGGCACCCATCCACAAGGATGCGGCCCTGCTGGCTGCCGCTGTCGTCTGCGAGGCCCTACTCCGCGGCGACGCCTAGCTGCGGAAGGCAAACCAGTGACCCGCGAGGCTCGATGCTCGGCAGGGAGTCCAGGTTCGGGCTCAGGCTAACTGCCCGTCCCAAGACGCAGGCTACCGCTTGGAGTAGCCCCTTTGGGTAGACAGATGAGGTAGCGTGAATGGGAGTAGCCGGCAGGCCTGTGAGATCTGGGGCAAGGAGGCCCAAAGCGATAGGCATCAAGCCAGTGTCCAAGGCCCGCCCGCATGGGTCTCGGGAGGAACTCACTCTCATTTCATCGGGCCGGCATCGGCGTATCCGGAGTCGCCCTCAGCGATCGTCCAGCGGGCCGGGGAGCTTCCAGTGCTACTGCAGTTACCGGCCCGGCACTGAGGGTAGCCACCTCTGGCAAATGCACCACAACCTCCTGCGAGAATGACTCGTTCCCTTCCTCTCACGGCGGCTCTGCTCGAACGTCCAGCAGGTTTCTCGCCTCGCGTCCGCAGGTCACACCCATCAGATGGACCGGCTCGGCGTTGCCGCCGTACTTGTCCACATAGCCCCGCCCGCCGCGCCTCTGGGCCATCTTGAACTCCAGAACGAAGACCTGCCCGCAGTGACAGACCGCCATGTCCGTCCGGCCGCGGGAGGAGGCCTCCTCCACCCTCAGGTCCGCGCCGCCGGCCCGCAGGCAAATGGCGAGCGGTGCACGTCGGTCAGCTCAGCGTGCACGATGTGTCGGAGGCTGTGGCGACCTCGACCGATTCGGTGCGACCGGGCGTGCAGTAGGCCGAGCGCGACCAGGGTACCCGGCGGGGTGGTTTTGGGGAGCAAGGAACGTGCGGAGCTGGTGCAATTGCGGCGGCAGTTGGACCGGATGGATAGGGGGATCATGGCAAGGGCAATAGCCTCGTTCGCTCCGGAAACCGTTTCGATACCCCGAGTGTGTTCGAATTCGTACGGGCTGGCCCGGGGCAGAATCCAATTGCCTGCCAGTACCGGCTGCCGAGCGTCGCCCCCGGTGGGACAACCCGCCTGGAACTTCGGGCGAAGCCGCCAGCGAACCTTGTGTGGCGACAGTTCCGGGTCAGTCGGCCGGATGGGTTGGGGTGGCGAGATCACGAATCTCCCTGCCCGGCTTTGGGTTACCTGTCTGGTGGTGCTGATGGACGTCTTCAGACGCAAGATCGCGGGGTAGGCGGAGAGCAGCCGTCGGAGCGTGGAGTTGGTGCAGGCGGCGTTGCGTCCGGCCATCGCCATGCCTCTTGCGCCGACAGTTCTCCTGTCCCGCACCACTCTGGCTGCTATTGCCGATCAACCACGGCTCCGTCCACCCCTCGGGCGCAGTGCTCTGTCCGACGCAGGGTTCGAGATGCCTTGGCAGACAGATTCCGGCACCAGCATGAAAGCGACAATCGTGAATGTCTTGCCTGATGTGGCCGACTCGTCCCGATTGGCTGTGCCCAACCGTGACTCTGCATTGCGATTGTTGGGCGGGGACGCGAGGATGTCTGCAGATCCGGGGACCCGCCGGTCACCGTCAAGGCCTACCAGTTGTAGGTGTCGCCCGGCTTCAGGTCGGGTACGGTGACGGGGCTGTCCGGCCCCAGTTTCGCCCGGAGTTCCTGTGGGGTGCCCGTGAGTGCAGGGAAGGTCCCCCAGTGCATCGGCAACACGACCTGGGGGGCCAGGAACTCGCAGGCCAACACGGCCGATTCCGGTCCCATGGTGTAGAGGTCACCGATCGGAAGCATGGCCAGTGAGGGCTGGTGCAGTCGCCGGATCAACTGCATGTCACCGAACACGTCGGTATCCCCTGCACAGTAGAAGGTCCGCTGGTCGGGTTGGCGAATCACGAATCCCGCGGCCACGCCCCCGTACAGTGGCTTGCCGCCCTCGTCGATCGAACTGCTGTGCAGTGCCTGCGTCATGGTGATGCGGAGGCCTTGCGTATCCAGGCTACCGCCGAGATTCATCCCCGTGACTCTCGCAATGCGCTTCGAGCCCAGCCAGCCAGCGACTTCGAATGTGCACAAGACTTCGGGGGCGTGCTGCCGCGCCACTTCCACAGCGCCGCCGATATGATCGAAATGCCCGTGCGTTACCAGCAGAAGGTCGATTCTCGGGATCTTGAATCCGTCCGGAAAGGATGGATTGCCTGAAAACCACGGATCAATGAGGATGACCGGCCCATCGCCGACCTCGATGAGGAACGTCGAGTGACCCAGCCAGGTGAATCTCGTCATGCCCACGGAATTCTCGCCGACGCAGACCTCGATTCTATCACCCGGTCCGAGTTTTCGGTTTCGCTGTCGGCACTCCGGCGAGGGTGTCCCGCTCGAGTGTCGGCGGCTTCCGGCGCTGCCCCTGATCGACCGGTGCAAGTCTCAGAACCGCCTCGACCAGGTCGAACTGTTCGTGCGGCCCTTTCTCCAGCACCAGATCGGCTCCCGTCGACTCGGGAGTCAGCGAAAGTTGGTTCGCCAGGCCCGTCAGGAGTACGAGCGGCACCTCCGGTGCGACCGACCGCAGCTTGGCAATGACTTCGTCTCCATACATTCCTCCGGGCATGCGATAGTCGGTCACTGCCAGGCTGAACGGCGCGCTCCCCGCAGATGAGCGGAAGAGCTCCAGCCCCTTCTCCCCGCTGGTAGCCGTCACGACCTCATACCCGAGGTTCCTCAGAATGAACTTACGCGCTGCTAGTCCACCGCAGTTATCGTCAATCAGCAGGATTCGAACCTGTCCCTCGTTTCCACGCATGGCAGGAATTCAATATAGCGCCTACCGCAGCCCCTGTTTGGGAGACCGCAAATCGGCACCTGGAGCGAGGCTGGCTTCATCTCCGGGAGCCCTCCGGGAGGGCCCCGTCACTCGACCTCACGGGGTGCCGTATAGCCCTTCCGTGCAACGATCTTGTATTTGATCCGCTTGCCGTTCTTCCCGGTCATCCGGAGTTCCTTGTTGCTTGTCGGATCCACGAGCCGCACCTGGATCTCCCTGAACGAGCCGTCACGCTTGGTGTTCGACGGCTGGTAGACGGCGGTGTACTGGTTGCGCATCAGGTAGTTGAGGCTCTGGAAGATGGTCGGGAATTGTCCGTAGAAGCGGGGAAAGAACGCGAAGCCGCCCGTCTCGCTCGTGAACGTCCGCAGCTGGTTGTCCGCCTGGAGCCAGCCGATGCGGGTGGCCCCGCCTACGGCCCCCCACGAGTCGAGGAGTTCCTTGAGCATCTGGCCGAGGCCGATGGCGTGCACCGTCACTCCGGCCTCCTGCACAATCTTGCGGGCCTGCGCGAAGTTGAGCCGGCTGAATGTGTCCTCGCCGCTCGAGAGCAACACCACCGCCTTGCGCCCCTCGATGCTCGACATTCGCTGGACTGTGTCGGCGAGCGCGTCGAAGAGATTGGACTCGCGGTACGCCGCGATCCGCAGTCGCTGCAGGGCGCTCTCAATCTCTCGCCGGTCCTGCGTGAAGTCGGCCAGGATCTCCGGCCGGAGGTCATAGGCGATCACCGCAACCCAGTCCTCCGGCTGCAAGGTCTCCACGAAGCCGTACGTCGCTGTCAGGGTCTGGTACCAAGTCTCGGACCAGTATTGTTGCCACCTGTTGCTGAACTCGATCAGGAGCGCGACGGTTGCCGGAGCCTGCGTCGGCCCGATGCTGACGATCTTCTGGGGGACGCCGTCCTCGAGGATCTGGAAGTTGCCTGAAGGAATGTTCGGAATGAACTGGCCCTTGTTGTCGAGCACGGCGATGTCGACCGTGACGGCATTGGTGTCGACCGTGAACAGGGGCTGGTCCTGGGGCAGCCGCTGGGGTGCCCGGGTCTGCACGGGCGGCACGTTCGCGGGCGAGTCAGGGACACCCCCCGGTCCGGGAACCGAACCGGGTGATCGCGGGTTTCCGGGGACCGGCCGCCGGGGTCGGTCCCCGATCGGCCCCTGCGCATTCGACAGCGGGATGGCGGAAGCAAGGACGGCCAGCACCGCAACCACCAGACCCATGGTGCGAAGAAGCCGTTGCGTACCGTTCATGCTGTGCCTCCAGGCGGGCCTTGCGGCCGGCCGATATCGCACCAGCCACGAAACGCCCATTTCATGGTACCCCTCAGCAGGGGCCGACGATCGCCCGCACCGGTTCCGGCAAGCTCCCGACGGGGGCGATCCCCACCGGTTCCCGGTCCTACTCGGGCACCTTCAACTCGAAGTTGTATATGAGTTCCGTGCGACTGTCAAAGGTGGACACGGTTCTGGTCTTGCTCTGGAATCCATCGGCCAGCGCCTTGATCTCGTAGTCGACGCCAAGGTCGAGCCCGTTGAAGTAGTACTTGCCCTCGTCGTTCGTATGAAAGGACTTCATTTCCTGTGTGCGCAGGTTCTTCAGTTGCACAACCGCACGGATTCCGACCTCGTGCTCGTCCATGACCTGACCTTTCACGGTTCGCGTCGGATCTTCCTTCTTCTTCTTGCCGAAGCCCGGGAACTGGGCGCGGGCGGGCGGAAGCAGAGCGAACGCGGCAATCAGGAGCAGGCTTCGACGGTCAGTTTGCATGGCACTTCCTATGCTAAGGCGGAACCGAGCCCGGGGTCTTGTCCTTTCGCGGCCTGCGAGGCTGAAGGATCAGGTTGGCGACCGATTTCTCGATACCGAAAACCTGAACCGTGCGATACGCTTCAGCGAACCCGGGCGCTCTCGCGGTGATTACGAAGGTGGCGTCTCCGGCCGGCACGTAGATCCTGAATTCGCCCCGGTAGTTGGTGACGGCCCTGTACTTCCTGCGGGGATTCCCTTCCCTGTACGCAAACACGCGGGCTCCAGGCAGTGCGAGATAGCTGTCCTGAAACACCGTCCCAAACACGAGCGCCCTCGGTTCGGACCGCTCCTGCTGTGCCGGCAGGAGGGCGTGGCACAGGACAATTCCCGGCAATGCTCGTATCCACGCCCGGCGCGTCACCGCCAGCTTCCCCCGTCGTTCCATAGAGTGTCGCACACGGACGTTCGCGGCTCCCGGCCCCAGATCGCCCGGGCTGCATTGCCCTGGACACCCAACTCGTGCTCGTTCCCTGCCGGCACGCGATTCCGAGGCTCGCCGTGATGCCGGAGGTCGATGTTGGGTTCCAGAACCGGCTTGCAAACCTGCCGTCGGTCGCGGCTGGGGCCGTGTCCCACCGTCGTGTTGCCTGCGGGCAACACGGTCTGCCTGGCCTTGGAGAGTAGGCTGCGTGGCTGGGAGCACCGGCGCAAGGCCTCGGGTCGCAGTACAAGTTCCGTCCGGGTTGCTGGTTTCCCACAGGTCTGAGGCAGCGTGGACTGCAGTACCTGGAGGTCTCGGCGGAACTTCTCCCAATGGGGTGCGTTGCGGTGAGCCGGACAGGATCGATCTGAAGGAGAACTCTGAATGAAACGTAACTGGCTTGGGTGGCTTCTGGTTGTCGCACTCTGTGCCGCGCCGTTTTTCGCGGCAGCCCAGGACGCCATGGACGAGATGCACATGATGGGCCCGATGGCACCGTCATCAATGAAGGCCGTGCTCTGGACCGACCAGCTCGGCTATGCGACGGGCGAGCAGATGAATGTGTACCTGAGCATCGATGCCATGGGTGACAGGCACGACTACACCTGCTTTGTCTACCGCGAGAACATCGAAACCGGGGAGCGCCAGTACCTGCCGCTGACTCCTGGCGGATCCCTGACCGACGAAGTCGTCGACTCGGCAGGCATGGTGCAAGGCGACTTCCACGCAACTTCGGTCAACAACATGGACAAGGCCCGTATCTGGAGTGGCAGCGTCCCCGAGCCCGGCCTGTGGCAGTGGGTCGGCGAACTGCGCAATGCCGACGCCACTCAGGTGCCGAAGAAGATGCACGCCAAGTTCGTGGTCTCTTAGCAGCCCCGCCAGCAACTCGGCTTCGATGGTACCGACACCGAGAACTCAACCGACACCACCTGGACCAACGACACCAACTATCAGATCCGCCACCAGGTGTTCGTCAACCCGGGCACCACCTTGACGACCGAGGCCGGTACACTCATCCTGGCGAGCGGCCAGAACGCCGTCATCGTCGTCGAGAAAGGCGGCAAGATCATGGCAGAGGGCCGGCGCGAAGCTCCCATCGTGATGACCTGCGACCTGCCTATGCCCCATAAGTGAAGTCAGGGCTCCTCGATCGAGACGCTGGCAGGTGGCTCGCAGGAATCGCGCAGGGTATAGGCTTCGCTCATGATCGACAAGCGGTTCCAGCCCTCCCAGGTCTTTTGGTGTCCCGGGGGCGGGGCGTTGGCGCGGTACTGGTAGCCACCCAGAATCGCCATCGTGCGCAGCGCCAGGCCGAGGTTGCGGGGCGGGTCCAGTCGGCGCTGGGTCGCGAAGTCGTGCAGGACGCGCAACTGCTGGGAGGTGAAGCAAACCGTGGCGGGCAGCTCGGGGGTAGCCCGGCCCAGCAGCGTCAGCACCGCCAGGCGCCAAGCGATGACGGCTTTGATCGTGACCGCCCGCGTGATGCGCTGACCCGTGCGGTGGCCCAAGGACTCGGCCTTGCAGCCGGACTTGAGAATCCGGTGCCAGTCCTCGATGCGCCAGCGGAGCCGGTACCAGCGCAGGACGCGCTCGGCATCCGCCAGCGAGGTGACCGGGAGCGTGGTCAGCAGGAACCACTCGAGGGCCTCGCCGGCGGGGGCTGGGGAGCGCTCCCAAACGTGCACACACTGCAAACGCAAGGGTTCCTGGCTGGGGGCGGGCGGCAACTCGACCGTCTGCCAGCGCACCTCGGCGCAGGCCGTGCGGGCCTCCCGGAGCGGCTTGGCCGCCTGCTGGCGGCTGCCCCGGCGCGCCGAACTGCGCGGCACCTCGATCTCGATCTGAGCCCGGGCCGCTTGGGCCCGGAGGTGATCGAACAGCTTGGGCTGGTCGGGTCCCAGGCTGCGGTTGTGCCGGGCCCGCACCAGCAACTCGACCCGCCGTAGCTGGCGTTGCTCGGCGAACAGGGCCTGCACATCCGCCTCGCGGTCCAGCACCGCAACCAATTGCGTGTCCGACAGTTGGCGCGCGACAGCGGCGCAGTCGCGCAAGCCCTGGATCCACTGGAAGGTCTTGCGCTCCTCGAGCGGTCGTCCGGGCTCGGCCTGCCCGTCGGGCGTCGCATACTGAATCTTGAGCAGGCCCAGCGGGAGGCCTTCCGGGTTCAGCGCCATGGTCGTATGCATGTGGATTCCGAGCGTGCCCTCCGCCCCGCGGTTCTTGCCGATCAGGCCCAGCCCGGCACAGCCGGGATGCGTGGCGAAATTGAGATCGGTGCCGTCCTGTACGCATAGCACCACCCGCTCGGCCTGCATCCGCCGCAGGGTGCGCTGGCGGTGGGGCTCGAGAATGTTGTCGGGGGTCACCGCCGAGTCGTCCGGCTGGTCGATGAGCCGGTAGTGGCCCTTGATGGCGGCGCGCTGGCCTTGGGCGGCGGTGGGGATCGAGGCCATCGGAGCGGCGGCTTGCATCTGCGCGGTCTGCACCAGCCGCTGGGACCAGCGTACATCCCCCAAGCGCGCCCCGCCCAGTTCGTTGGAGGCGAACTCGTCGAGGGCGAGTCCTGCGCCCGCCTCCAGCGGCTTCGCCGGCGGTGGGGCGCTGGCACCCAGTTGCTGCCGCCAGTCGCGCTGCAGCGGGTAGACGAAGATGGCCTTGACCGGCACACGTTGGTCGGGGGCGGCGAAACGGCCGCGTCCGGTGGTCTGGCCGACATAGGTCCAGTTGGCGGCACGGAAGCAGGTACCGGGATGCTGCCGGGGGTCACAATAGGTTTCCAGCAGCACGGGCCGGTAGCGATAGCGCTGCTGGAAATCGGCGGGCAGGCGGCGCAAGACCAGCCCGAGCACCTTGGAGGCGAGGCCGTCACAGCGTACGCCAGGCCGGATCAGGAACCGGCTCAGGTTCAGCACACCGTGCAGCCGCTTGCGGCGCATGGCCGCCGACCAGCCGATCCATTCGTCGCGCGCGGCGACCGCGAGGGCCGCTGCGGCAAAGCCGAGCGCACCGAGCACACCGTTTTCCGATTCAACCAGATAGCGTACTTGGGCCCCGACATGGAGGACGGCCCCATAGGGGTGCTCGCGGGCCATGAGTTCGTTCCAGACCTGGCGCTGCTCGGCCGTCGTGACCAGACTCAGTTGCAAATCCACCACGTCCGCGACACGGGCCGGCACGGCCTGCGCGGCGGGGACCGGCTGGTCCAGGCCCCGGGGGCGGCCCGGTCCGCGCCGGCCACAGGGACGGGCCGCTGGCAAACGGAGATGGCCTTGGTCTTCCAGACCGCGCAAGGCTTGCTTGCAAGTCGCCAGTTGCCACTGGCCGCGACTGTCGCGCAAGTCGAAGGCTTGGCACACCTGACGCACGAAGGCGGTCCGATTGACCTCGCCAGCCTGCGCCCGCAGGGCCTGCAGAGTCGCTAGCGAGGCGGGCTGCGAGAGGGTCTCCAGAATGCAATGTTGATCGAGCATGTCCTAGACATGCCACAACGACACTAAAAAGTCAACTGCTTTCTGTGGGGCATAAGCAGCCTGCGACCAACCGCTCGGGCGGCGCGAGTCGGGTAGCTGGGCCGGATTGATCGTCTTGGGCAATGCCCCGATGACCCGTGGAACGGGCTTGGCCGAGGGCGTGATCCCGGAGACGCGTCCGACCTACGGCGACGATGATCCGATGGATTCCAGCGGTGTGCTGCGCTACATGCGCGTAGAGTTCGCCGGCGTTGACTTCAATCCCGAGACACAGCCGAACGCTTTCGGCTTCCACGGCGGTGGTTCCGGCACGGTGATCAACCACATCTAGTGTATCTCGCTAGAAATTCCTTCACAGTAGGATTTCAGTGATTTCAGGATATCGTCAGCGCTCTTGGTCCAGATCAAGGGTTGGGGGTCTTCGTTGTAGACCTGCAAGTACTCCCTGATGGCCGCTTCCAGCGCCTGGGTGCTGCGAAACGTTCCGCGCCGAATCCGCCGCCGTGTGATCTCCGCAAACCAACGCTCCACCTAGTTCAACCACGAGGCACTGGTCGGTGTGAAGTGCAGGTGGTAGCGCGGCCGCCGTCGCAGCCAATTCTGGATCTGCGCAGTCTTGTGGGTCCCGTAGTTGTCGAGGATCAGATGCACATCGTGGGTCTCTGGCACCGCCTTGTCGATCCGCGCCAGGAACTTCTTAAACTCGACGGCGCGGTGGCGCCGATAGCACTTGCCGGTCACCTCGCCGGTCGCGATATTCAGGGCCGCAAACAGGGAGGTCGTCCCATTGCGCTTGTAGTCGTGGGTCTGCCGCTCGGGGACTCCCGGTTGCATCGGCAACACCGGCTGGGTGCGGTCCAGGGCCTGAATCTGTGATTTCTCATCCACACAAAGCACCACCGCGCGCTCGGGCGGATGGAGGTACCAACCGCCGATATCCCGTACTTTCTGCACAAACTGCGGGTCCTGCGACAGCTTGCATGTCTCGCTCCGATGTGGCTGGAGACCGAACGCACGCCAGATGCGGCCGATGGTGGAGGGACTCAGTCCCGAGGCTTGGGCCATCCACTTACGACTCCACTGGGTTGCCCCTCGGGGACGTGTCTGCAAGGTCCGTACCACGACCTGCTCCACATCGGCATCCGTCACCGTCCTCGGCGCACCGGAGCGGGGTTGGTCCAGCCAGCCGTCGCAGCCGTCCTCAAGGAACCGACGCCGCCATTTCCCGACCGTGACGCGAGTGGTATGCAAGCTGTCTGCGACTTGCTGGTCACTGCGGCCTTGGGCTGACTGAAGGATGATGCGCGCCCGCAAGGCCAGCGCCTGCGAGGTCTTCTGCCGTCGCAGCCAGCGATTCAGTTCCTGGCGTTGCGGGTCCGAGATTTGGGGGGATACTCGCGTATGTTGATTGGCCATCTCTGCCTCCCGAGTCTGCTACGACGGTACCAGAACCCCCATCCGGTAGCAACAAATTTCTAACGAGGGACACTAGGCACACGAAGGCGAGGACGATGGCATTGAGTTCTTCGGCGGCACCGCCGATTGCAGGTACTGCGTGTCGAGCGGTTCCAAGGATGATTCGCTCGACTGGGCCTTCGGCTGGCAGGGCACGGCCCAGTACGTGTTCATCCAGCAGGATCCGCAGGGTGACAACGGCATCGAGGCCGACAACGACAGCCTAGGCTTCGACCGGATGCCACGCTCCCATCCGAAGCTCTACAACGTGACACTGGTGGGCGGTTATGCGCAGGACGAGACTTCCCAGCATGGCGGCGACGGCATGCGGCTTCGCGTGGGGATGGCCGTCACGGCACGCAACCTGCTGCTGACCGGCTTTGGCGGAAACGCTCTGGACGTGCGCGACAACTCGCTGGCGCTGTTCGCCGATGGCACCAGCAGCATCATGAACGCGATCATCCATGCCAATGGCAACATGATGGGCGACGATCAGATCAGGGGTGGCGTGGCCTGCTCGGTGCACTACATGGATGTCGCTCCGATGTTGGTCAACGTGCGCTACGAGGGCAACCCCGATCCGCGCCCGATGCTCGGACCGCCGGCACTTCTGGTTGGCAACGCTGCCACGCCTCCCAGCGACATGCACCTGCTCGACACCAGCGCGCAGTTCATCGGTGCCTTCGGCACTGAGAACTGGCTGGAAGAATGGACCTTCTTCGGTGACGAGTTCGACTAAGACACGTCCTACTAGCACGGCTCCGCCATCAAGCCCGCAGCCGATTTGCCCAAGCTGATGAATTTCGCCCCCGGACGCCTTTCCTCTCGACGGAGGAACGGTCTGCTTCGGTACGGCCCCTCGAACGGTCCCCAGTTCCGCAGCCTGTGCGCCGAACGCGTAGCAGCCGAGCCACGGTTCTTGCTTCATCGCGGGACGGACAGCGGCTGTTGCCAGCGCCAAGCAACGAACACGCTGCTGCGGCTTCCACGGGCGGTCACCGGTCCCAACTGTTCGAAGCAGCCCGCCAGCGCGTTCAAACCGTAGCAGGTTTTCGGCACTACACGTCCACGACGCGCAATACACTCCCGCCAATGCGCACAGTGCAGCGTCGCAAGCGCCAGCCACTGGCGCTTGCAGCCTGTCTTGATAACAGCTGACCGAGGTGTTGCTGATGACGAATGCCGATTTGGCGCTGGGTCAGAGATTACCGTTAGGCACCACGTCCTGCATTCGCCTCCCTTCTTCGAGGCAGTGCGCCCACACGGGCCAGATTTCATCCCGCTCGCGTCGCCAGTACTGACACGGACCACAGTCTCATTGCACGAATTACGTCCACGCACGAAACTTGCCAAAGCACTTCCTCTAGGCCGATACCGGATCTCCGCTGTGTTCAATTTCCATGTCGGCCTTCCGTATCGCCTGCCAAAACTGGATCACGAAGAGTTCGAGCGAACGAGGTGGTTCATCGAATATCTCGCATAACTTGTCAAATCCACCATGCGCATACATATTGAACTCACGCACTCCCCTGTCAGTCAAGTAGTTGCGTGAACTCGAATCCACGAATTTTCCAATCTGCTCATGGACAGCGGTTCTCTCATTGAGTGCAATACCCAATCTCCTCAATTCGCTACTGATGAACAGTGCAACATAGAGTCGGCCATAATTCTTGTAATTTCCAGGATAATAGTCGATAATGTCGGTAGTATCAGATGTCTTCATTTCCTTCCTCCGCTGCCAATGAATACCTGTCAGAAAACAGAAATAGAAGACATCAAACTCGAGCTCGAAGCGAGGTCTAGATCTATTGCTAGTATCCTTCCGGATTCTTGCGAACCAATCCTGTGCGTCCTTTCTTATTGTGAAATACATCAGTTCTCCTCAAGATCCAATTGGAACTCGTTGAAAAACCCCTCGTCGATCACACTTAATCCATCCACCGACTTAGCACACGACTCGAAAGCGCTGGCCTTGGTGTCATAGTGGCTGACTCCAGATCGAAATAACGTAATATATCGAATCTCGCCACAGCTTGCCTCACGCAGACTAGGCAGAAACTTCTCCCGTTCTGATGAAATCACAAAGGCGATAAATTGTTCGGTCAATTTCGGCACAAGCTCACCGATACTGGACCGAATTGCAAGGTCAATCGGATTGGCTGGGCTATCCACAATAAATGGGAGGCTATGCTCGTTTGCTCGATTGAAGAGTGTGGCGAGAAAAGCGTACCCGACTGACAGAGTCTCACCGACACTACCTGCACTCTGACCACTTAACTTCAAGCAGCCATCAATACTTGCGATGCGAATCTCATTGTGAGGCATGAGCTCTGTGATTCTGCTGTTTGCACAGTCGCGAATATCATTCAAGATCGCTGCCCGTGCGTTCTGTTGAGCACGCGTCAAGATCCAGTGCAACCTATCTCGACATTGAGTCAATTCGTACGACTTGCTGGCATCATTAACCAGATCAGTTAACCGATCAATGCCCTTCTTAACTGTCTTGATTGCGACGATCCGCCGAGGGTCCTGCTTGTTGATTGTGTCCAACGAAAAACCGCTGTCTTCTTCGTCATACCGTCTCAACTCGCCCCTCAGTTGTCGTATCTCTGCTTTCAATTGCTCAATGTCTTGTCGCAGAATTCTGACCTTTGGGTCTGCTTTCTCGGCGGTCATCGTGAGTGCATCCAATCTATTGTGAGCGGCTGGAAGGTGGTCGCTACAGAGAGTTGAAAGTTTCCTGATCTCGTCAGATAGATTTTCGTGCTCGATACTCTGACTTGAGCCAAGAGCGTCGACAATGCTGGTCTTCATCGCGTTCAAGAACGATACGTCATCTGTACCAAGATAGTGATGCGACCTATCTTTAATGATCTCCTTGATGAACTCATCAATAGGGCGTCCACAGACACACTCCGGTTCACTCGCAAGCTCTTGGAAGAACTCTCGCGCAGCGCCCTCAGGTAGCTTCACTCGGTCAAGTCCGTCTTTCAGATCAGACAGTGTATGCGAAAAGTCCGGTGTAACCGAATGTGGTGCTCTCATCTTGTCAACCACGCGCTTCGATAGATCAGCCACTTCCTGTGTTAGCTTCCCCACCTCTCCTCTAGCCTCCTCGATTTCCTTGCAGAGCGCTTCGTGCTTGGCGATCTGCTGTCGATGACTGAGCAAAAGGTCTTGTAATTTGTCCTCGTTAGCAGACAAGGCCGCTGCTGCTTTAGACCTTGCTTGAAGGAGCTCTTTCAGTCTGGCTTCCCACAGTCTTAGTTGTGCTTCTCGTCTGGTCACACCTCGATCTGTTTTCGCTGTTGAATTCTTGGTTTGTTCGTCCCAGTACTCCCGTACTTTTCCCCGCATTCTTTCAAGCAGATGAATCTGGAACAGGCTCTCCACAGCCCGCTCCGCATGGGTTTTCTCATGATCCAATAAATCTTGAGCCAGTTCGCCGTCGAAAACATAGAAGTTCACAAACTCCTTGGTCATAAATTTTCTCACCTCGGATGAAGGATGAAAACCGCTTTGCTGACCTAAGCCCTTAGTCGTCTTATATATGACTCTCCCCAATCCAAAGTCAAATTTCATTAAGATCGTTATTCTACTCTCATTTATCGCAAGGTCGAGCCTGAATTCCCCAGATTCATTCGAACATCCTCGCTTTTGAAATGCTTTGACACAATTGGGATTCCAAGATTCAGCTGCTCCTGATAAAGCAGCCCGAAGTAGCGCTAAAGTTGTCGTTTTTCCAGTACCATTCGGCATCTGAATGAGTGTCGCCGCATATGGCCTTCCCATTGAACCACAACAGTCGATTCTGTGGTCCGGACAGCGTAGACCGACTGATTTCCATCCGAGTACTCGCATCTTAGTTGCCATTATTGATCTCCTCAGTGCAGGCGGTCGAGTTGGATGGAAGCGGTACCCGATGATTTGTGGCGTTGTACACCAATTCGGCACGGAGACTGACGGAGTTAGGGCTGCCTAGTGATTCGTTGCCGGACGCCACTTCCGTGAACCAAGCCAGCAGCTTCTGGGCTAGGCTGTCGTTCTGTCCGGCTTCCCGAACTGCATCGGTCAGTGCGGTCTGGATCGTTGCGTCAGGCTTCATGTCGTTGCTCCCCTGGTGGTCTTACTCGTGACAGTTGAGTTAGCCACTCACAGCGGTCTCTGTCAGCGCTAGACTCATTTGGCAAGTTCTTGGTGTGGACAAAGTCAAGGATATTGGCTATTTTGTGCGGATCTGCTTGATTCGTTCTCAAACAGCGTCCTATCCGTTGAACTGTCTCAAGACGTGTAGCGTCCGAGGACAGGAGCATTACTGTATTGAGTGACTTTATATCGATTCCCTCCGAAAGGCGATGACAGGTTATCAGGCATTCCAAGTCGCCACGGGCGAAGGCCCGAAGGCACTCTTTGTCTTCTCCTGAGAAATATGTATGGAAGTCAGATCTATGTTGGTGTACGATCTCCAGTGCTTGTTTCCCAAACTCTGTAGTCTCTGCGAAGATGATACATCTAGTCAAGAGCTCTGGATTTTTATTCAAGAACGCGGAGAAAAGTGGTAGTTTAGCAGCTGAAGTCTTATAAACTCGTGCAATCTCTATCGCCACTTCTTTTTCGGACATTGGATTACCTTCTCGTTTGCGACCTGCTTTCTTCTTATAGACTTTAGAAATTCGTTCCCGATCGGAGTTAGTTAAGCTAAAGTATTGAGGGTAGTATCTGAATGGAGCAAGTATGCCATGCCGGATAGCTGGCTCAAGACCGAATGTCATCAGAACAGGGCCTATATGGGTAGTTATAAAGTTACTCCCTTCTTGGTCATATGCTCTTTCTGGTGTAGCACTGAGGCCCAACCGGAAACGTATGGAATCCGACAGCCCATCTAGTAATGCTCGGTTGCCTGGGCTTCCAAGTCCATGTACTTCGTCGTGGATCAAGAGTGTCCTTCTAGCCTGATGCTTGCTCAAGCGGCGTAGCGGCGTAGCGAGTGGTTTTCTTGATGACAGCAAGACAGCTTTTGCTGGACGCAAGAGGAATTCAATGCTTTGCTTCCTGTCGCGGTAGTGACGGAAGACACGAAGGTGGCGTCCGTCAATCTGGCGCATTTGCAGGATTTGCTCGTACCACTGGTCAAGCAGATCGTTTCCATCGGTCGATATGATCGTCGTATCAATGGCATTTTTCTTGAATAGTGTGCGAACGATCATGAGTGCGGTTCGAGTCTTACCTGTACCTGTTGCCATGTTGAGAACTCCACGCTCTGCCTTGATGAATTTCTCTAGTGCCTCATCCTGATGGTGCCATTTATTGAGAAATCTAGGTTGGCACTGAGGCATCACTGTTGTGCGCCGTGAGGCGCGAATGAGCTTCTCTTTGACAGCATCAGGGAACGTGAAGGTATCGACACCCTCTTCGTCGTTATTCCACAAAACCTCGAAATGATGTCGCTTGCGATCCGCTCGTTCGGCATCCTTCCAAGACGGGTAGACGTCGATGCACTCCCGGTTGTTCTCGAAAGCGGTGCGACTCTCGTTCGATGATCCCGTGAAGGCGACGAAATCGCGGTCGTCGATGAATAATCCCAGCTTCTCATGGTAGATACCCGTACCTACTCTTGGCACTGCCAGTCGGATCTCCAAGCGCCCTATCTCGAGCAGCTTAGTGAGACGAGACACCCCATCGCCCACGCCGTCAGTAAATTCCTTCTCAATTATCTGCTCAAGGCGGACAGTGCAAGCTTCTTGCTTGCTGGTGCCGTTCTCAATCGCCCGTATGTCTGCCTCTGACAGCTCGACCGAGGTAACAAGACGAATAGAACCTTCGTTCCGGAGGAAGGCACCCAGGGGGTCACCGAACGCTTCAAGGGACGAACTCGAGAAGTATCCGACTGCTCGACAGTATTCCCGAGACTCACTCAGCGCAGGCCTGAAGAAGCTCTGTAGCAGATGATCCGGACCCGAACGATAGTCCAGTTGAAGGCTAAGGTTACGAAGGCCCATGATGAGCGCTAGCGCTGGTTGGCGGAGTGGTCGCCCATGTACGAACGACTGGAGCAATCGTAGCGAGTATACACCACTTGAGTTCGGTCACACGAAAAAACCGGGATGGGTCGGCCTGTGCCTGCAAGAGGGAGATGCTGGGAACTGTTACTCGCCTAGTCACCGGGCATGGGCGTACACTGACGGTGGCAAACGAGCTACGCTATTTCTTGAAGGGCACGAGCCTGAAGCGTACGAGCCACGGTCACTTCAGACAACTGCCGTGCGTTGGCCCGTGCCGGATCTCAACACGCTTCATCAATAACTCCAGATCGGTCGGCTTGTACATTCATCGCTGGCGCGGTGTGCGAGCGGAGCTTGTCCAAGATAGGCCTTAGCTTCGGGTCACGGCGCAGCCGACGATCTTGCGGCTGCGTTCGTCCAAGACCATCGCTAGATGGACAAACCCGTGCTGTGTAGGAACATACGTAATATCGGCCACCTACAGCTGGTGCGGAAGACCGGCCCGGAACTGCCGCTGCACTAGGTTCGGCGGATCCGTCTGCGGATCTCGGCCCGTCGTGCTGGAGGTGCGCCGGCAGCTGATCCCTGCTTTACTCTGTGCCCGCAACTCGACCAGCACCTGCCACACCCCGTAGGCCTGCCGCAACTTCTTGACTGATCCTCTCAGCCTCTTGTGCCCGCCGACTTAGCTGGCGTTGGTGCTCTGCAGAGTAACCGCTGGCGTAGCACCCCCCGCAGCACATGCGGGCAATCTGAGACTGATCTTGGTGTGCTCTTACGAATGCGCAGACCCGAGGGCTGCCTATACCCCACAAGTCAGGTTCAGAGATCCTCTGGCGAGACGCTGGCCGGTGGCTCCATCGCGCAGGGCATAGGCTTCGCTCATGATCGACAAGCGGGTCCAGCCCTCCCAGATCTTGTGGTGGCCAGGGGCGGGGCGTGGGGGCGGTCCAGGTAGCCGCCCAGAATCGCCATCGTGCGCAACGCCAGTCCGAGAGTGCGGGGCGGGTCCAGCCCGTGCCGGGTCGCGAAGTGGCGCAGCACGCGCAACTGGAGGGGGGGTGAAGCAGAGCGTGGCGGGCAGTTCGGGTGTGGCCGGCCGAGCAGCGTCAGGACCGCCAAGAGCGAGGCGATGACGGCCTTGATGGTGACCGCCCGCGCGAGGCGCTGGCCCGTGCGGTGGGCGAGGTCCTCGACCCTGCAGCCGGACTTGAGAATGCGGTGCCAGTCCTCGCTGCGCCAGCGCAGCCCGTACCAGCGCAGCACGCGCTCGGCATCGGCCAGCGAGGCGACCGGGAGAGTGGTCAGCAGAAACCACTCGAGCGCCTCCGCGCCGAGTGCTGGGGTCCGTTCCCAAAGGGGATTACATACGAAATTACCCGGACTCCATTGACAGGGTGGGCAATCTGCTGTAACATGTGTTTGGATCAATGCATTAGAGCATGGCGATGGGCCCGGGAAAGAATCATCGCCAAGGGATTTAGCTCGTGCAGTTCCTGCAGCGGTACCCGACGGATGCGGATTCCGAGGAGTGGTTCGTCCAGCAGCGCAGGCCGTCTGGCGTCCGCTGCCCGTTCTGCGGCTCCCGAAACGTCCAGACCGGCTGTCGGCACGCGATGCCGTACCAGTGCCGGGAGCAAGCCTGTGGCCGGAAGCGATTCAGCACGAAATCCCGTTCCGTCATGGAGGGTTCGAAGCTCGGCTACCGGACTTGGCTTGTTGCCATGTTCTTGCTTAGTACCAACCTAAAGGGCGTTTCCTCGATGAAACTGCACCGGGACCTCGGCGTGACGTAGAAGAGCGCGTGGTTTCTAGCCCATCGCATCCGCGACGCATGGTCGCAAGTCGGTCAGACCGGTCCGTTCAGCGGTCCGATCGAGCTGGACGAGACCTACCTGGGGGGTAAGCGGGCCAACCTGAGCAACAGTCGGCGCAGCCACTTGAGCGTCCGGGGTTTGGTGGGCAAGACGGCGGTCGTGGGAGCGAAAGACCGCGAAAGCAATCAGGTCGCGGCCAAGGTGGTCGAGTCCACGGATAGGGAGACCTTGCAGGGATTCGTCAAGGACTGGGCGGATGAGCAGGCAACCGTCTACACCGATGATGCACGGGCCTACGAATCGCTGGCCTTCGAGCACGATACAGTGAAGCACTCGCTCAGCGAATGTGTCCGCGGTGAGGTGCATACGAATGGTATCGAGTCGTTGTGGTCGATGCTGAAGCGGGCCCATAAGGGGACCTTCCACAAACTGAGTCCGAAGCACTTGGATCGGTACGTACAGGAATTTGCAGGCCGGCATAATGTACGGCCACTGGACACGCTGCAGCAGATGGGGTCCCTGCGGGCGGGGATGGATCCCAAGCGATTGCGGTACAAGACACTGATCCAGGACAACGGACTTTCCAGCGGGGCACGGGCGTGAGTGCGGCGGCCGCCGGACTGCGATGCGGTGGCATCACCGGAGCAGCGACTGGCAGCAACGAGTCGGTTGGCAGCGCGATCAAGCGTCGGAATTTCCGGCCTTAGCGTCGGCGGACCTCTTCAGGCAGGCTCTCTACAGCGCGACGCAAGGGAGCGAGGTCGACCGCGTCCGGCTTGCACTCCCAACCTTGCCGTCGTTGCCGGTAGCGACGGACCGTTTAGCAGCGCCCGGATAACAGAATCGACGGGGCCTGGCAGGATCAGCTTGCGAGCAGCGCTTCCCGTCACGCCAGCGTCTCGGTAGACGGGAAGGAGGCCGGAGATGGAGCCGGAAGCGCCGGACCAGCAACCCGAGATTCCTACGATCCAGCTCATCCATCCGCTTTACCAACCGACGCGGGAGGAACTCGCCGAAGCCCTGTCGGTGGAGGCCACATTGGAAGAACTGGGCCAGGTTGTCACGCGGACGGTGAAGGTGCAATACTACAAGCCGAACCGAGCACGACGGTAAGCTGGATCAAGCAGAATCCAGGTAATCTCATATATAATCCCCTACCTAATCTACCCACCAAAAAGGGGGGGCACTACAGCCCCTGCATCCGCCGCAGACCCGGAGCACAGCCTTGCAGCACTCTCTGGACAACATCGGAACCAGTCGTTAGCGGTGCCGACCGGACCGCTTCTACCCATTCCGTGTGCGCTAGCCCAGAACTAGATGAAGGAACCGGAAGACCTCCCGCAACAGGAGAGCAACAACAGTGGCCTGACGCCACCACAGACCGACTCGAACCCGTATTCCTAAAATCAGTGACTTCTATGACTAAGTCAATGCCATTGCGGGCGCGCCCGTCCCTCATTGGACAACACGGTGGTAACCTAAGTTCATGACTATTGTACCTTTGGTGTTTCTGTGCGAGCCGTGGGATGTGGTCCGAGTCTGCTCCCTCGCGAAGTCTTCCTGGGATGCGGGCGGCTGGACACTGCACCGGATCCCAAGTCGCAGGGACAGCGGCTGGTTGGTCACCCGCAACTGGACCGCCACGCTCGTCCTAAAGGCGGTGTGACCATGACTAACACGGAACTTGCCGAGTGCTACCTGAGCTACCGCGAACTGGCCTGCCGGGACGGGACCCCCTACCCTAACGAATGGCGGAGCACCCGGCTACCGCAGCTAGCAAAAACCTTTGCCTCGCTGCGGCGATTCTTGGGCAATAAGCCGCTAACGATTACCAGTGCCTACCGCACGGTCACGCACAACAGAAGGGTGAACGGCACGCGAAACTCTCGGCACCTCGCAGGTCAGGCGCTGGATGTGGCCCGTCCAAGCAGCTTGACCATTGAAGAGTTTCACGAGACCGTGCGGGCTTGGGTAGAGAGTGGCACCGCCCCGTACCTCGGGGCGGTCGGCTACTACCAAGACTTCGTGCATATCGACACGCGGACACGGCGAGTCTTTGAATGGTGCAATGTGTCAAATTCGAGACGACCGGCAATCAGGAGACAGATATGACGGAGCATCCAGCATACGCAGCGCTACCTCCATGCTTGGAACTTCCGGCTCAACCATAAGGCTGATTCCGCGGGCTCGTGTTGGAGTGCTTGGCTGGCGGCTAGGCGTCACACGCGCTTGTCCGACAGGGGCTGGATCGCCTGCCCGGGTCATTGAGCCGTGCGACCCCGTGCGGCAGACTGGTCGCAACTAGTGTTCCGGTCCAGAATCGTTTTCAGGTTAGGGGAGCGCTGCTTGAGGGTGGGCAGAGGCAACGCTTGACGCAGTTGGAGGGGATCGCTGCTCCGAGTCCGTAGGCGGGTGGCAGGGGCCGCAAGACAAGGCCCGCGGACTGGCTGGCGCAGGGGACAAGGCTGCCGCCAAATGTTTTCAAAGAAACCAGTTTGTTGCTATCTTGGTTTGCATTTGGTGGAGCCACCGACCCGAGGAGAAGCAACCATGAAAAAATAGGGGATTATATCGAATCGTCACAGAAACGAGTTGACGGGAGGGAGAAGAATGCGTTATTATAGAGTCATATAGGAGAGGAACACACGTGACAAAGAAAGCACCCGGCAAGGCCTATCGCAAAGGGTTGACCTTGCTGGAAATAGCGGATATGCTCCGCGACGAGGAAGCCGCAAAACAGTGGTTGGCGGGAGACGTTTGCGGGGCCCGTGAAAGTGGATGAGACGTACCTGGGCGGGAAACGCAAGAACATGCCCGCGCGCAAGCGGGCGGACCGCGCCCGGCGCGACGGTCTACAGCGACGCAGCCGGTGCCTACGCTGGACTGCCCCGCGAGCATGCGTCGGTCCAGCACGGTGCGGGCGAGTACGTGAGCGCTCCGGTCTCGACCAATGGTCTGGAGTCCTTCTGGTCGATGCTCAAGCGGGGGCATTACGGGACCTATCACCGGTTGAGTCCGAAACACTTGAACCGCTACGTGCAGGAGTTTGTAGGGCGCCACAATGTGCGCGAGCAAGACACCCTGGAGCAGATGCGTAGGGTAGTGCGACAACAGGTTGGCAAGCGTCTCCGCTATGCGGAGTTGATACAGAACCACGGTCTGGCAGCGCAGGCGATCTAGGAGTTGTCCTGTGGGCGGCCCCAACGGGCTATGCCCAGTGGTCCTTGCACCTCTTGGCGCGTCAGGCGGTCGAGGTGGGCATCTGCGACTCGATCAGCCACCAAACCGTCCAGCGCACACTAAGAGAAATGGCTTAAGCACCCGCAAGCTCCAGTACTGGGTCATCCCGCTGGAGGCCAACGGGGATTTCGCAGCGTCGATGGAGGCCGTGCTGCGCACCTATGAGCGGCCTTATTGCGAGTCCCACCCGGTGGTCTGCATGGACGAGCAGCCCGTGCAGTTGGTGCGCGAAACGCGGACGCCCCTGGCTGCTACCACCCAGCATCCGAAACGCGTCGATCATGAATACGAGCGGGCCGGCACGGCGGCCGTGTTTCTGTTGTGCGAACCGCTGCGGGGCTGGCGCCGGGTGGGAGTCCGCGCCCGCCGTACCAAGCAGGACTGGGCGCAGGAGGTGGCGGCGCTGATGGAAGGCCGCTACGCGGCGGCGGAGCGGGTCACGCTGGTACTGGACAACCTCAACACGCACAAGCCGGGGGCCTTGTACGAGGCGTTCGGGGCGGAGCGGGCGGAAGCGATCCTGCAGCGGCTGGAGTTGCGCTACACCCCGAAGCATGGCAGTTAGCTGAATGTGGCCGAGTGCGAACTGAGTTGCTTTACGCGGCAGTGTCTGCGGGGGCGACGGCTAGGCGAGTTGGAGGACTTGCGGACGGAGGCGACGGCTTGGGCGACGCGTACCAACGCGCAAGAGCGGGCGGTGAACTGGCACATGACCGTCGACGATGCTCGCTGCAAACTCAAGTCCATTTACCGAAAATCACTTAGTGACGAAGCACTAGTGTCCCTCGCCAGAAAATTCTTCACAGTAGGATTTCAGTGATTTCAGGATATCGTGAGCGCTCTTGGTCCAGATAAAGGGTTGGGGGGTCTTCGTTGTAGACCTGCAAGTATTCCCTGATGGCCGCTTCCAGCACCTAAGTGCTGCGAAACGTTCCGCGCCGAATCCGCCGCCGTGTGATCTCCGCAAACCAACGCTCCACCTGATTCAACCACGAGGCACGGGTCGGCGTGAAGTGCAGGGGGTAGCGCGGCCGCCGTCGCAGCCAGTTCTGGAGTTGCGCTGTCTTGTGGGTCCCGTAGTTGTCGAGGACCCGATGCCCATCGTGGATCTCTGGCACCGCCTTGTCCATCAGCGTCAGGAACTTCTTGAACTCCACGGCGCGGTGGCGCCGATAGCCCTTGCCGGTCCCCTCACCGGTCGCGATATGCAGGGCCGCGAACAGGGAGGTCGTCCCATTGCGTTGGTCGTCGTGGGTCTGCCGCTCGGGGACTCCCGGTTGCATCGGCAAGACCGGCTGGGTGCGGTCCAGGGCCTGGATCTGGGATTTCTCATCCACACAAAGCACCACTGCGCGCTCGGGCGGATGGAGGGACAAACCCACGATATCCCGCACTTTCTGCACCAACTGCGGCTCCTGCGACAGCTTGCATGTCTCGCTCCGATGCGGCTGGAGACCGAACGCACGCCCGATGCGGCCGATGGTGGAGGGACGCCGTCCCGAGGCTTGGGCCATCCACTTGGGCTCCACTGGGTTGCCCCTCGGGGGCGTGTCTGCAAGGTTCGTACCACGACCTGCTCCCCATCGGCATCCGTCACCGTCCCCGGCGCACCGGAGCGGGGTTTGTCCAGCCAGCCGTCGCAGCGGTGCTCCAGGAACCGTCGGCGCCATCTTCCGACCGTGGTGCGGGTGGTATGCAAGCTGTCTGCGACTTGCTGGTCACTGTGGCCTTGGGCTGACTGAAGGAGGATGCGCGCCCGCAAGGCCAGCGCCTGCGAGGTCTTCTGCCGTCACAGCCAGCGATTCAGTTCCTGGCGTTGCGGGTCCGAAATTTGGGGGGATACTCGCGTAGGTTGATTGGCCATCTCTGCCTCCCGAGTCTGCTACGACGGTACCAGAACCCCTATCCGGTGGCAACAAATTTCTAACGATGGACACTAGTGCTTCGGAACAGGCTGATTTTGGGGTAAGCAAGGGGAACTATCCCTTACCAGCACCGCCGGCGCTCACGGCGAGCCACTCCGGACCGGACCGACTCAGGGCACCGGGCTGGCGATCCAGATCCAGTCCCTCAGGCGCGTTGGCCGCCCGGCTGCCAGCCCAGCCGTCGGACGCGTGTCCACTGCGTCGTCTTGATGGTTGAGTCGAATTTCGCCCCGAATTTTGCGCGTTGCGGCCAGCCGATCCACACGAAAATGCTAGACTTGGGCTAAGCATCCGCGACCAAGGCCGCGGTGTGAGCACTGCACTGTCGTAACCCGGTCTGTCATAGATCCCTGCGATGCCCGGCCAAACAATCGATCGAACCCAGTATCCCTTCATACGGCTGGCCCTTCTCCGCCAAGAGTCGTCAACTCGCCTGTTTACGGCATAGACTTGCAGCAGCTCTCAAGTTGCGAACCGCCTGCTTCTCATATGCCTGCCAGTCCTCGTAGCACCGTAGTGTCAGCTTTTTCCGGGGTGTCGGCACCACATCCGTCATCTGCAATTTTGCCTGGAGTCTGGCAAGACAATCATTAGTCCTAGATACGACCGGATAGTTCCTTCGATTTGGTACCTTCCATGCATCGACAAACCCGCTCTGAATGTTTCTAGGAAGGCATTCCCGGTTCTCTGGCCAGTGTTTCCGTTCCTTTGCTGAGTTTGGAACCGTTGCACCGCTGTCATAGTCCGACATCCAACATTTGGATTCCTCTCGGAGTTTGGCGAATAATCGTTCCGAGACGGCGAAAAGGTCCAGATCGGAGCACCTCGGACAATAAGCAACACCCCATTTTTTCGGCTCTGGTGTCAGGGAATATCCGAGACGTCCACTGCCCCTCAGGCTGATTGCCTTGGGGTCCAAGCCTAAGCCCAACTGCTTGGCAAGCCAAGATCGGGCTTCCTCATAGAGTGCCGGACACTCCCGGAAAGCGAAGGGAGTTCCTTCGGATATCCACAGGCGAGCGATTACAGCCTGCTCCCGCGATCCTGAGGCCGCAGCCTCCAAGACAGACTCCGATGGCGGATAGGTATCGCGCAGTACCGCCAGCGCTGGCTCCAGATGGAAAGCAGTGAGACCCTTCATTGCAATCTACGTCCCTCGTACCGCGAGACCAAGTATTCGGAGCGACGGACGATCTGCTGCCACCGCTCCGCTGGGCAATCTCTGGGCTGCGGATACTTCAGCCGCGCCACCAGCTGGGCTGATTCGCTCAACGAGCAAGTAGCCGGGTTAATCTCCAGCCGACGGCATGCTTGGGAGAAGCCGTTCATCCGCCATCCGTAGTAGCCCACCCATAGGTAGAGCGCCGGCAGTTCAACTCTGGGAACATGGCGGGTCACCGAGATGGCCTGGACCATCTCACCAACCTTTCTGCGCCAGCTTCTGTCGAACCGCCCGGACAGCACTCGCACAAACTGCATCGCGATCGTTGAACCGCCCTCCCGGCGGCCCCGGCCGTAGGTCCGCCACACGGCTCGACAAAGTGCTAGCGGATCAACACCAAGATGCCAAGGCCACCTACGGTCCTCCCCCAAGACCAGCAACCGGCACATCTGTGCGTTTGGTCTGATCTCCGACGCATGCATCTCGCGGCTCGCCCGGTCCGCCGATTGCCTAAGCATGTTCCAACTGTCGCGACTTGGCACTGCTACGCAACGTTAGCCGCTGAACGCAATTCTTTCCGCCCATTGCACATCGAACCGCAACAGCGGGGAAGAAAGCCCTTAGAGTAGGTGGCTGAACTACTGCCAGAGTAAGACAAGCGGGGTAAAACTGTCAAGGCGACGCTCCGGGGGTGGCCGTTACGCGAGGGTGGCAGGAGGATTTGGCCCGAAAAGGCGGCCGGACCACAGGGGCGCGGGCGGGCTGGGCCCGCCAGCCCGAGAGGGGGAAGTGCGTCGGGGAGGGGCCGCGTTGCCGCCCTGGTCAGAGAGGACCGGGTTCCGGGACTGCGGGTGGCGGGTCGATGCCGGGCGCGAGACAGTCGTCGCGGAAGACCTCGTACGGAGTGCGGTAGCCCAGCACCTTGCGGGGGCGGTGGTTGAGCCGGTTGACGGCTTCCTGCAGCCGTTGGGGGTCGAGCGTGCGCAGGTTCTCGGTCTTGGGCACGAACTGGCGCAGCCTGCTTATGCCCCACAGAAAGCAGTTAACTTTCTAGTGTCGTTGTGGCATGTCTAGGACATGCTCGATCAACATTGCATTCTGGAGACCCTCTCGCAGCCCGCCTCGCTAGCGACTCTTCAGGCCCTGCGGGCGCAGGCTGGCGAGGTCAACCGGACCGCCTTCGTGCGTCAGGTGTGCCAAGCCTTCGACTTGCGCGACAGTCGCGGCCAATGGCAACTGGCGACTTGCAAGCAAGCCTTGCGCGGTCTGGAGGACCAAGGCCACCTCCGTTTGCCAGCGGCCCGTCCCTGTGGCCGCCGCGGACCGGGCCGCCCCCGGGGCCTGGACCAGCCGGTCCCCGCCGCGCAGGCCGGGCCGGGGCCGTGGTGGATTTGCAACTGAGCCTGATCACAACGGCCGAGCAGCGCCAAGTCTGGAACGAACTCATGGCCCGCGAACACCCCTATGGGGCCGTCCTCCATGTCAGGGCCCAAGTACGCTATCTGATGGAATCGGAACATGGTGTGCTCGGTGCGCTCGGCTTGGCCGCAGCGGCCCTCGCGGCCGCCGCGCGCGACGAATGGATCGGCTGGTCGGCGGCCATGCGCCGCAAGCGGCTGCACGGTGTGCTGAACCTGAGCCGGTTCCTGATCCAGCCTGGCGTACGCTGTGACGGCCTGCGCCGAGGTGCGCTGGCAGACGGTCGAGTTGCCGCCTGTTGAATTTCGGAAAGTGTCGGGGGCGGTTTTTCGGATTAGTTTGGGAGCGGGCGGGGGAGATTTTCCGGAGTGTTAGCGATGTGTAGCAGGGAGGGGAGACGCAATGGCATTGATTTTCCACGTGAATTCTCACTCGAGCACCCTGGGAGACTAAGACACTCATCACCACAAGATTGAGGCTCAGTGAATTTTTCTTGGCGACAGGACTTGACTTCGGTGCCTGGCCATGGCACCGTGAAGCAGGAGCAGTCCCGTGTTGGACCCCTTGATCGAAAAACTCCAGTCCACCACCTTCTTCGGCTACCGCTTGAGGCGTCGGCAGATCGCCGACATCCAGGAAGTCGTGCGGATGTTTCCCAAGCTCAGTCGCACCGAACTGGGCCACACCATCTGCACCCACCTGCGCTGGCAGACCCCCAAGGGCCGGAATCGCATTCAACTGTCGCTGCGCCTGTTGGAGGCCCTCGAACGCCTCGGCATCCTGCGCCTACCCCCCAAGCGGGGTGGAGAACGGCCCCGCCAACAGCCCCTGGTGCCCGGTCCGCAGTCCGCTCCCCAGCCTGCCATTGCCGAGCCCCTCCGCTCCCTGCTCCCGCTGCAGTTGTCCTGCGTCACCGACGCCCAGGAGGTGGAGTTGTGGAACGAATTCGTGGAACGCTACCACCCGCTCGGCTATCGCCGCCCATGCGGTCCCCATCTGCGCTACTTTCTGCGCGACCGGCAGGGACGCCCCTTGGGCTGCCTGCTATTCGATTTCGCGGCCCCACGGCTGGCCTGCCGCGACCAGTGGATCGGCTGGCAGGATCAGAAGGATCACAAACACTTGCACTGGGTGGTCCGCAAAGCCCGCTGGTTGCTGTTCCCGTGGGTCAAGGTCCCGACTCTGGCCAGTCACGCGCTGGGCCTGGTAGCCCGCCATCTGCCGCAGGATTGGCAGCGGGAGCATGGCACCCAACCGGTCCTGCTGGAGGCCTAGGTGGACCCCCAACAACAGCAGGGCACCTGCTACCAGGCCGCCGGCTGGCAGAACCTGGGAAGCACCAAGGGCCCACCCGCCAGTGGTACCCAGCCCGCCCGCACTCCCAAGCAGGTCTGGGTGCGCCCGCTGCACCCCGACTTGCGCGAGATTCTGTGCCAAGGCCCCCCCACAGCGGTCCGCCAGTGCCGCCAGTCGGCCCAGGCCGACCCGAAGTTCGTGCAGCTGTGGCAGGGTCTGCTGGACACGCTGACCCGCATCGCCAACGACTAGGACCGCCAGTGGGTGCGTCGCCGACGCACCCTCAACACCCTGCTGGTGGTCCTGTTCGTGTATCGGATTGTGTTCCAACCCGATAATCGGGGCTATGCCACGGTTCTGCAAGAGTTGTGGGACCATTGCCGCGACCTGAACCTGCCTCTGCCGGACCAGCCGGTCACTCCGGCCGCGATCTGCCGGGCCCGGGCCAAGGTCAGCGAGGATGTCTTCCTGCGCATCCATCGGGAACTGCTGGCCGCCTGTCCTCCCGAGACACCCCACAGCCTGTGGTGTGGCCACCGTATCTTCGCCGTCGATGGCTCCAAGCTCAACTTGCCTCGACCCCTGGTCGAAGCCGGCTATCCGGTCCCGGGACCGACGGCCTACTATCCCCAGGGCCTCTTCAGTTGCCTCTACCAGCTGCGCACCCGCCTGCCGCTGGACTGCAGCCTGCAGGCCCACGCCGACGAGCGGCGGGCCGCCCACCAACACCTCCAGGCTCTCCAACCGGGCGATGGGGTCGTCTAGGACCGCGGCTACGACTGCTTCGCCTTGCTGCAGGCCCATGTAGAACGGGGTCTGCACGCCGTCTTTCGCCTGCAGCGCAACGCGAATTCAGTGTTCCAGGCCTTTTTCGAGTCCGACCGCAGCGAGACCGTCGTGACCGTCGCACCCCCCGCCCAATCGGCGGCCGGCGGCTCTCCCCTGCAGGTGCGCCTGGTGTCCACCACCGCCGGTTCGACCGTCTGTGTGCTCGCGACCACCCTGCTGGACTCCCGGCGCTACCGTGCAGCGGACCTGCAGACCCTGTATCAGGGCCGCTGGAGCATCGAGGAATACTACAAGACGACCAAGAAGACGCTGTGTGTGGAGCCGTTCCGGGGCCGCAGCGAGCGGCTGATCCGGCAGGAGTTGTACGCTCACTGCACGCTGACGGCGCTGGCCCGGCTGTGCGCGAACCACAGCGAGGCGGCCTTCCGCGAGGCTCCGGATGGACATGGCCGACCCACTGTGCTGGCCAATTTCCGGCCTACGCTGCACCTGGTCGGACACCAGCTGGAGGGCCTGTTCGTGCAACAGGCCGAGACCCTGCGGAAGGAACTGCAATGTCTGCTGGATGGCATCGCGAGGAGCCGCCAGCGGCGGCGACCGCAACGTTCCTATCCGCGTCGGTCCCGCCAGCCCGAAACCAAATGGAGGAACCGCAAGGCGACCACCCCTGCGTCCTGACAGCGCCGCCGCCGACGCTCAACCCGGGATTTCCTTAAGTCAATGCGCCTTGCCACTAAGTCAATGCCATTGAGGGGAGACGGGGGTAGAAGGGGGGCGGAAGGAGAGGGAGGATGGAGGACGGTATGCGGGGCGAGAGCGGAGCAGGGGGAGGCCGTCGTAGAAGGGGGTGGGTGGGAAGAGAGAGGGAGAGGAGGAAGGGCTAGGGGAGAGAGAGGAGGAGGTCGTTCCAATCCTTGGCGGGGTGGGGGCGTAGGCGTAGGAGACGGGGGTGGAGTTGGAGGAGGGCGCTGGCGGCGAGGTCGCCGGCGGGGTCGGCGTCGTAGCCGCAGAGGAGGGGGAGGAGAGGGAGGAGCCAGCGGGGCAGGGGGGTGGCGGTGCCGGCGGTGGAAACGAGGAGGCAGTCGGGGGGCAGGCCGGGGGCGGGCAGGAGGAGGGCGGAGAGGGCGTCGACGGCACTTTCGGTGAGCAGGACAGCAGCGGGCGGGAGGGAGCCGGAGGGGAGCCAGAAGCCGCCGCGGTCGCGGCGGGAGCCGGGGGCGAGGCCCTTGAAGGGAGGCCGAGGGGGTCGCGAGGAGGTGCCGACGAGTTCGGCGCCGGTGGTGGAGCCGGAGGAGTCGCGGCAGGTGAAGACGGCGTTGCGGTGGCGGTCGGCAAAGAGGGTGCCGGAGCGTCGGCAGCGATCGAGCAGGGCGGGGTCGAGACGGCGGACATGGACCAGGAAGTCGCGCACGGAGGGCCAGAGCGAGTCGACGGGGGCGGGCAGGCGCAGGCGGGGGGTGAGCGGGACGGGCCGGGCGAGGGGAGCCGGGGGGAGCGGGGCAGAGGAGAGGAAGTCGACGGCCTGGCGGAAGCCGCAGCGGCGGGTGTGCATGACGAGATCGATGGCCCCGCCGTCGCCGCGGCCGCAGGCGTGGTCGAAGAACTGGGTCCCGCGGATGCTGAGCACCGAGCCGTCGAGCCGCCAGCGCTGGCGGTGCTGCGGGTCCCGCATGTAGCCGAGCCGCTCGGCGAGCGGCTCGAGAGGGCAGTCGCGGACCCGGTCGGCGGTCTCGCGCAGGCCGGAGCGGATCACGGACGCCGTTCCTCACAGGCCCGGCGGACATGTTCGGCACTGACCAGGCGCGCTTTCTCGAGGGCCGCTGCGGCCAGCGCGTAGTGGGCCAGCGCACTGATCTGGCGCGGCAGGCCGTGGGAGGCCTGGAACAGGGCCTGGCAGGCGGCCGGCTCGAACAGATCGCGTGGACAGCCGGCCCCGCTGAGGGCGTGCCGCAGGTAGGGCTCGAGTTCCTCGCGGCCCAGGCCGTGGAAGCGGTAGCGCATGACGATGCGCTGGTCGAAGGCCTCGTGATGGGCCAGCGCCAGCCGGTGTCGCAACTCGCTCTGACCGACCAGCAGCAAACACAGCAAACGCTGCGAGTCGAGGCCGAAGTTGAGCAGCAGGCGCAGTTCGTCGAGCACCTCGTGGCGCAGGTAGTGGGCCTCGTCGATGATCAGCAGGGGCAGCTTGCCGGCCTCGCCGAGGCGCTCGACCTCCCGCCGGATCTGCTGGCAGGCCGGAGCGCGGTAGCGCGGCGTTTCGAGGCCCAGGGCCCAGCCGATCGCCTGGTAGGTGTCGATCACCGTCCCGGTCGTGAGCCGGACATAGCCCACGCGGTAGAGGCTGTCCGGCAGAGTGTCGGCAAACCGGCGGCAGGCGCTGGTCTTGCCGCAGCCGGGCTCGCCGGTGAGCAGGCCGATGCCGCGCAACTCCAGCAGGTGCCGCAGGCGGGACTCGGTTTCCTGCAGATCGCCGGAGGGGAACAGCTCGTCGCTGGGGGCGGGCGCGGCGAAGG
Source organism: Bryobacterales bacterium (assembly GCA_965205085.1). Taxonomy (GTDB): domain Bacteria; phylum Acidobacteriota; class Terriglobia; order Bryobacterales; family UBA6623; genus VXMF01. The sequence goes on from OZ242039.1 coordinate 3,060,158, forward strand.
GCAGGCGGGTCAAGCCGAACCAGGAGCCGTACATCAGGAAGACTCCTCGGGGTCGGCGTCCGGGTTGTCCAGCTGGCGCAACCGGAGTTGCGGTGTGGGCCGCCCGGAGGGGGTCTTGCGGCGGCGCTTCGCCGGCCGCGAGGGCGGGTCCCTGGACTAGCCTACAGTTTGGTGGACAGTTAAGTGTGCTGTAGCCGCGCTTGGTCTGCTGAGGACCCCCGTAGGGTAGCAGCTCTGAGCTGCGAGTGGCAAGTCTGGGGTGGGGAGGGGGTGGCAGGGGGAGGGGCAAACGCCCCTCCCCCGCCTCTCCAAAGAGGGGTGGGTGCCCGTGGGTGGCCAGCGCCGTAGGCGTGTGCTGGGGGCTAGCCCCCAGCACATTGTTGTGGATTCATGTTTTATTGCTGGGGCAGCCGCCCTCTGCCGCTGCCCCAGCAGGGAAGTCAGCACTCCTGGAGTGAGACGGTGGCAGGTGGCTCGCAGGGGATAGGCTTCGCTCAGGATGGATGAGCGGGTCCAGCCGGGGCTGGGTCGCGAAGTCGCGCGGGACGCGCCCTGACCGGGGGGAAGCAGACTGTGGCGGGCCTTTCGGGTAGGCCAGCGCCGTGAGGCAGCAAGCGATCCAGGCCTGGATCGGGACCGCCCGGGCGATGCGCTACTCCAAGACTCGCGATGGCAGCCGGAGGGGAGAATCCGGTGCCAATCCTCGATGCGCCAGCGCAGCCGGTTCCGGCACAGGACGCGCTCGGCATCCGCGAGCGAGGCGACCAGGAGCATGGTCAGCAGGAACCCCTCGAGGGCCTCCCCGCCAAGGACTGGGGGGCGTTCCCCCATCTGGATACACTGTAGGCGCAAAGGGGCTTGGCTGGGGGTGGCATCCCGACCGTCTCCCAGCGCAGTTCGGCGAACAGGGCCGGCCTATCCGCGTCCCGGTCCATGACCGCAACCCATTGCTGCACAATACCTGTTTCGGCGTGCCCGGATCGGGCGTTGTGCTTCGGAAGTCGCGGGGCGATGGCTCTACCGGCACCGGCAGCGCACCCACGCCGAGGACGACATTCGCTGTGTCTTCCTGCACCAGAACGGCAAGCTTGGGCACCACCGGGGCAAACCCTAGCTGGTCTCTATTCTGTGCCAACTAAGTTAACGAGGTCGTCGATTCCGCGCACCCTCCGGTTGGTTGCAAGATAGGCGATGCCACGGTGCAGGTGCGATCTGAACTGCTGTGCCAGCGTCTCGTCGTCAACCCCGAGGCCATCCCGAATACAGCGTTCCTTGAGTAGGGCGTGATACAGTCCACCGTGCTTACCGGCAAACACCTTCCAACTCATTTCGACATTGCTGTCGGCCGGAATCCGTCGAACCGCAGGCGTGCCCGGCTCTGCTAGTGACAAGCACAGCCCCCAGCGGCAGAGGACGTTCCACGATCCGATGCCGGTGCGCCCCTTCAGTCGGCTGAGTTGCTCCTTGGCCTGCTGGGAAAGCCGGATGTGTTCAATGGGCATGTCTGGACTGCTCCCCCTTGAAGTAGCCGTGCGTTACGCGAGTGCGCCCGCTCCGGTCGTCGTGGTCCAAGTAGTAGCAGTGCCCGATCCACGGCATGAGACGCTGTAGATAGTCGCCGACGATCTCTTCATTGGTAGAGAAGAGTAGGGTCTGATGGCTAGCAAAGGGAACATAATGCTCAAGGAAGTGCCGACGATGGTCCGCGTCCAGCCGTCCGAGCGGCGTATCAATGGCCGTGGGCAGGGGGCGGCCGGAAGCCTTCGCCAGTCCCCAAAGCAGGGCTATGCCAAGGAGTTGCCGTTCACCGGCTGACAGCGACTCTGCTGCCAGCACCTCACCGCTCCTGCCGTGGAGCGTCAAGGCAAAGGTCTTGGTGTCGATCGTGAGCCGCGTTAGCAGCGAGGTCTTGCGCAACAGTTGCTGGTAGCTCTCTAGTACCAAGTGCTCAATGCGCCCGACATGCCGCGTAATCATCGCGACCCGGTACTGCGTCAAGGTTTCGCGGACCCGCACGGCGCAGCGCAGGATCCGATCGCGGTCGTCGCGCTTTTCGCGATCCCGGAGATCAGTCTCCATCAGGCTCGTCAGCGCTCGTTCCGACCGCTCGACATCGCGTTGCAAGCGTTCAGTCTCCTCGGCCTTGCGGACTTCCTCGTCCTCAAGCCGGGAAACTTCAGCTTGCAGGTCGTCTCGGCGCCGGATCACATCTGCGATGGCATCTGCTTGGGGAATGCTGTGATAGAGGCTCCGGGCCTGCTCCACGTCAGTTGCAGCGCGGGCATGGCGTGTGAGCAGGTCGCCCAAACTGCGTCGCAGGTCGTCCGCCTGACCATTCAGGAGTGCAGTCAGGGCAATGTGTGTCTCGTGGGGCAGGTCGAGTGACGTAGGACAACTCGCCCTCTCCCGGCAGGTCGCTCGATCTGACTTCAGGTAGTCACACAAGAGGTTGCGAAGACTGGCCTGGACGCGCCGAGCCTCGAGGTGGGCTAGCATGGCTTGGTCGCGTTCGCTGAGAAGCTCGAGCAAGCGTCGCGCCTGCACGATTTCCTGATCCCTCTGATCACGTTCCGCAGCGGATTCGAGCAGATCTGTCACCAGCAGGAGTGGTAGGGTGCCGGACGCTAGTTCGCGCAGGTTGTCTGAACTCTCATCCAGAGTTCCCTCCATGGTTGCCAACCGGCTCTCAATCTCCAGTCTCTGCTCATAAAGCTCACCTCCAATCCGGCGGAACTCTTCGTTGATCGCGCTCAATTCCTGACGCCGCCGTTCGGTTCGATGGGTTCTCAGAGCAGCGAGATCCTGGCGAGCACGGTCGAGGCGAGTGTGCAGAGTCTGCAACTCAGTCTCTGCTGCCACGATCCGTGCGCGTGTGTTGCTGTCGACTTGCTCGGACTTCTTGCGCCGCTCGAAGACCTGCATATCCTTGTGCAGCTGATCCACAACATCCAGACCCAGCAGATTCTGAATCGCGGTCCCAATGAGCGCAGCGGAATCGACTGGTGACGCGTAGCGCTCAATCAGCTCGCCGTCGAACAGGAACAGGTGGGCGATATTGGACGGCATCAGGTCCTCGACCTGAGTCGCCCAGTTGTCCGCCATGACGGGAGCTAAGCGGTCGTTCTGGAGAACATCGAACTTTTCAGTACAGCGGCCATTGCGACGCAACCACGAACGCTTCAGAACATAGCGATTCTCGCTGCCCTCGGCCATATGGCGGAAGTGGAGCTGGATGCTGGCAGAAGATTGTCCGCCGTGGCTATGGATCAAGCGCGAGAGATATTCCGAATAGCCGAGTCTGCCACGGTTCGAGGTCTTCGCCCGGGGGCCGAACAGGCACAGCTGCAGCGCGTCCAGGAGTGTCGTCTTGCCGCCACCGTTGAGCCCGCCGAAGAGAATTACGGGCTTGTCCGGAGAAGGTGGCGTAAGGGGGATCTCTTGGCGGTCAGCGTATGGCCCAAAGTTGATAATCGATAGGCGGTCGAGGATCACTTCGAGATCTCCGAATTAGCTTCGACGACACTCCTTCCGGCTGCAGGTTCCGGACCGAGCACAGCCTCTTGCGCCAGCGCCAGTGAGTCACGCCGCTGTCGGGCCCGCCTCACAGCATCGTCCTCACTGGTATAGAAGTTGCGCACGAACGCCCGCTCGAAGGCCTCGTAGAGGCCAGCACGGCGTAGCATGTTCCGATGCCGTCGCTCTGTCGAGAGGAGTTCTCTGACGAGCTGGAAGTGAAGCGGGTCGTCGCCACACAGCTCGCGCAGCAGTTTGATCTCCTCGGTCGCGAACTGCATGTTGTCGTCCAGCCGACGTCCGGGATACCGCTCACCGGTCACCTGCTTGTAGATTTCGGGGAGGCTATCTTCTAGCTCATGTTTCTCGACCACCCAGATGCGGCGGATTACCTCAAGTTCGGCCAGCGTGACAAGGTCGATCCCACGGACCGATTCTGGCCCATGCAATCGGATGTGACATTGCGCCTCCAGCACTTGGCGCAACCACGATTCCCGGGCTTGCTGTGTGTAGGGGCCGTGAATGGGGCGGTCGTGGAAGAGTTGGACTGTTCCGTTCATTCGACGAAAGTCGCGCAGAGGGCGGTCTCCCTCTAGTGTCTTGGGCGGATCTAGGCGGTTGCGGAGTTCGAGCAGCGGCAGCATCCACTGCTTCTCGTCATCGTTCTGGATCATGGCCTGCATTGATCTGTCCTGGTTAACGAGGGTGCAGACCCAGCAGCCGAAGCGGCTGTCGCCACAACTCGGCGTGCTGGTATCTACCACCAGCGGACATTCTCCGTCAGCGGAAGCACCTTGATACATCGTGAGCAGGTCCTTGTTGTCGTACCCCCAAGGATTCGGAACTTGCATAAGGTACATCCAGACGTCGTCGTTCGACCAATCCTCGATGGGGGTATAGATGTGTGAGTTCGCAAGGTTCCCGTTGGGACTCAGACGCTTCCGCTCGCGGGACTGCTCGTACCTGCCCATGAGTCGGGCCCTCGCGATACTCTCCGCCTTGCGCGTCCCAAGAAGCAGAATCGCCTCGCCATGGCTCTGCACCACTGAAGTGATGAAGCCGGTAGATGGGTTGATCTTCAAGCGTTCCGTACACCAGCGGAACTTCGGTCGCGGCGCGGGATAGCCGCGACCAATCAGATTCACCCAGAAGGTATTCTCGGTTGTAGGTGTAAGGCGCTTGGGGATGAGTGGCAACCCTTGCTCTTGCGCCGACTCTGCCATCGTCTCGAGCGATTTCGAGACCCACAGGGCGACGATCGGGTTCTCCACCAAGGTGTCGGTACTGATGACGTAGACCGGCTTGCGCCGCTGCTCCGGAGGCAGGCCCGCGAGCGCAGTCCACACGAGCTGAAGAACCGCAGTGGAGTCCTTGCCCCCGGAGTAACCGACGACCCAGGGGATGCCGTCAGCGAGGTACAAGTCTGTGATCTCGGCCACATGCTCCTCAATCGCAGCGGTGAAGCCACCCGTCGCGAATGACGAGGCAGATCTGGTGCCGTTCGCTGCTCTAGTCATTTTCCTTCTCCTTGCGGTTGAATGCATCTTCGACCCTCTGCTCCTCCTCGGTCAGCGGCAGCCCGAACCGAGCCTTGATGGCATTGGCCGTCAGTATGACGCTCCGCCCAGCTTTGGATAGGCGGCCACCCGAGAGGGCCCGCCCCTCCCAGAGGGCACTGTTGCTTCGTCGCCAGTCGATCTCGCGGAGTGTCCGAAGTTTGGCCTTCCAGCGCTTTGGAAATTCGCTGATCAGGGTGTGACCGAGGCGTCCGAGGGCCTGGAGGACGACCCCATGCGTGTGGATGAAGTCCGCGCGCACCTCGCCCGCAGACAGTTGGCCAAGTCGGACGCGCTGCCATTCGTCGATCTGGGACTCGACCGCCTCCCAGTAATCAAGAGCCATTTCCGCCAGCACCTGTGGGTCCTCGTCTTCCTTGTCGACAAGCAGCTCGGCAGTAGCATGATAGAGGGCGCTCAACGTAAACAGGCGTCGCGAACGGCGTGCTAGGCTCGATTTTTCCAGCTCGACCACGTCCCTGAAGATCTCGGACCGCGCGATCAGGGCCTTGGCCAACTGCGCAGTATGGTCGCGGTGGTCGTAGAGGACACCTAAGGACTTGCTGGGACGAATAGCGTAGCGGTTGAGATCGGCGAACATCTGCTGGCAGCGCTCAAGACCGATGTCCAAGAAGAAAACGACCGCGATCGTTTCATGGCCGAGCTCGGGCTTCTCGCGTAGGGCACGCTCCATGGCCGCCCGGCGGTGCTGGCCGTCATTGATAATGAATCGTGCGGTCATCGGGATGTGCAGCATACCAATCCGGCCAGCGTCGCCTTCCCTGCCCATCACGTCGAAACGTACTTCGGCATCAATGGATACCGTGATCGCGGAGAAGACGTAGCTATCTGGATTCTCGGTGATATAGCGGGTCAGGTCGGGAAGGCGGGACTTGTTGATCAGCCGCTGTGCGCGGAGTTCCGGCACCAGTTCCTCCTCGTCGAACAGGAAAATCTTCGGCAGCAGGCGCATCGGGCACATCGAGACGTAGAATTCGCGACCTGCCTGGATCCCACGAATCGCTGGGAACTGGTACTCGAAGCCAACCTCCATGTCGTTCCTCCTGCTCCGCTCTTCTGATGGATGACACCGGTTGAGCATGTTACGAACTGTTTGTCAACATGGTACCATACGTACGGCAAGGGAGACAAACATCCATGAGCGAACCTGTCTATCTGGATTGCAACGCCACCTCGCCGCCGGATCCGCAAGCGCAGGCAGAGGTCGTCCGCTGGACCTGCGAGGAGATCGGTAACGCGGGTAGCCGCACCCACGACTTTGGAGTCCGCGCGAAGCGGGCGGTCGAGCGTGCCCGCGAAGAGGTTGCGTCAGTAGTCGACGCGACTGCTGACGAGGTCATCTTCACCAGCGGCGCAACCGAAAGCAACAACTTGGCTATCCTGGGTCTCGCCCATTTCGGCGAGGCAAGCGACCGGCACCACATCGTGACGACCGCGGTCGAGCACAAGTCTGTGCTGGAACCTATCGGCGCATTAGCAAAACAGGGATTCGAAGTCGAGGAGGTGCCGCCCGATGCTGGTGGTGTCGTGTCACCGTTGAGAATCCGCCAAGCCGTCCGCGACGATACGCTGCTCGTCTCCGTCATGCAGGTAAACAATGAGACGGGTGTGCGTCAGCCGGTCGATGCTGTAGCCCGCGCACTCGACGGTCACGAGGCGTACTTCCATGTGGACGCAGCCCAAGGATTCGGTAAGGATCTGGAACCGTTGAGGACAAAGAGGATCGACCTTATCAGTGTCAGTTCCCACAAGATCTATGGTCCGATGGGCGTAGGTGCACTGGTCCGCCGCAGACGCGGCTTCAACTATCCGCCGCTGAGGGCACTTGCGTTCGGAGGGGGACAGGAGCGGGGCCTGCGGCCGGGGACGCTACCAACGGCGCTGATCTCAGGATTCGGCGTGGCTGCGCGTACAGCCATGCAGGATGTCGAGCGACGCACTGCATGCTGTGCTAAGGTACGCCGGAAGGCGCTGGCAGCATTGGAGCACTTGGATATCCGGCTACATGGCAACCCCGAACAGTGCCTGCCGCACGTCCTGAACTTCTCGGTCGACACCGTGAACTCAGAGGCGATCATGATCGCAACGAAAGATCTCGTTGCCATCTCCAACGGTTCAGCATGCACCTCTCAGAGCTATCGATCCAGCCACGTCTTGGAGGCAATGGGCCTGCCGCAAGATGCGGTGCTTGGCGCAGTCAGAATCTCGTGGTGCCACATGACACCCGAAGTTAACTGGCAGGCTGTCGCCGAGCGGATCAGTTCCCTTCGCTGATGGTCGCTGCTACCGGTATCCGATTCTGCGGATTCAAGGCCGGCACACCGGTGAATGGCGAGCGGATCGTTCAACTGCAGCTGGCTCCGGCTCCGACTTGCGACACGGATCTGATGCCAACGAGGAGCAGCGCACTAGGGCACTTTGCTGGATCACCCATTAGACATCGAAGCCCAATCCTTACGGGCTGCACATCTAGGCCACCGTGCGGGCCCGTGCTCAGGCAGTCCTGCTTCACCAGATCGTAGGTGATACATTGTGAAATTCTACCGGTGCCATTGAGATCTCATCGAGACCAAACCTTCCTTGCTACCCTCTGTGATTGAAGCCTGTGAGCTTGGTAAGGATCATGTTCGGAGCAAGTAACTTGGAAATTCATCGGGTTCAACGCACCGTTCTCCACAATCGGTGCCACGGTGATGCTGGCATCAGTGGCGGAGCGACTGCATCCTTCTGGATGCTCACATGTCAGAGTTGTTGCGAGCACCCGCACCGTCCAAAACGGTTGCGGGAGTGAACTCGCTCCAACTGAATTCGTGCCAGTCGATTTTGGGCACCCCTCCACCTCGTAAATGGATACGTATGCGCCTTTGTGTTGGTTACACCAACCACAGGCGAGCCATAAGTTCTCGTTATCGTCGCCACCATGGGAATGAGGCACAACGTGATCAACCTCAACTGCGACGTCTCGTTCAACCAAGTCTCGAGGCTTTAGAATGTCAACAAATGGAGGAAGAGCGAGTTTGTTCCTCTGCCTATACAAGAAGTTATCGATGGCTTCCTCGACGAATCTGGCTCCGCAAATCCAGCACCTTGGACACAGACCAGCGAGGTCCAGCAATCGCAAGCGATCCTCTCGGGAAAGTAACTTGCGATCCCCTGTTGATCGGAGCCGTCTTACAGAATCTAGGATAATGCGGGCGACCCCAGATGCCAACTCCTTTCGCTCAGGTTTGCTAAGGTGCTGGGAGCGAGTCTGCACGCTTGCAAGAACATCTTCTGCCGGTTGCACTAGGAAGCGCAACAGCGGGCGGAGGGGTCTAAGGTGTTGATTAGCCTATCCTAGAGGAGAAATCGCCATGCCTCAGCAGTTCCGACACCTGCAATACGACGAGCGCTGCCAGATCCAAGCCTTGCACCAGCAGGGATTCTCGGTCACCGCCATCGCCGCTCAACTCCAGCGTCACAAGTCCACCGTCTGTCGCGAACTTCGGCGCAACGCCGGCCCCTCCGGCTATCACCATGACCAGGCCCAGCAACTCGCTCGAGACCGCCGCCACCGGGCCGTCACCGGCCCGCGCAAGCTCCAGCCAGCGATCTGGAACCTCATCTGTGACGGCCTCCAGAGCCACTGGAGCCCCGAGCAGGTGGCTGGTTACCTGAAGCGGGTCGGGGCGGTGTCGGTCAGCTTCTCGTGGCTCTACCAGCGGATTCGCCAGGACCGCGCCCAGTGCGGCTCACTCTACACCTACCTGCGGCAGCGCGGCAAGCCGCGCCGCTGCAAGGCTACCCGGGGCAGCGCCGGCCGCGGCTGCATCCCGGGCCGCAGGGACATCAGCGAGCGCCCCGCAATTGTCGACTCGAAGCAGCGCTGCGGGGACTGGGAGGCCGACACGATCATCGGCAAGGCTCATAAAGGAGCCGCTGTTACACTCGTGGAACGCCAGTCGAAGTACTTGCTTGCTCAGACAGTTAGCCGCAAGACCGCCACCTTGGTGGGTGACGCGATGAAGAACCTGCTGCGGCCCTTCTCGTCCCTGGTCCTGACCGTGACCTGCGACAACGGGAAGGAGTTCGCCGGCCACCTCCAGACCGCCGAAGCACTCGAGACCGACATCTTCTTTGCCCGGCCCTACCGCTCCTGCGAGCGGGGCCTCAATGAACATCTCCTCTCTGATCCGGGACGCAACGCGGCCCCTCCCCGAAGCACCTTCCCCCTCTCGATCTGGCGGGCCCAGCGCCCCTGTCGTCCGGTCACCTTTTCGGGCCAGATCCTCCTGCCCCCTCGCGTAACGGCAACCCCCGGAGCGTCACCTTGACAGCTCCCTCCGCTTGTCTTACTCTGGCAGTAGTTCAGCCTCCTACTCCAAGGGCCTTCTTCCCCGCTGTTGCGGTTCGATGTGCAATGGGTGGATCCCGTTGTGCAGGGCCTGCGCGAGATGCAGTTGGCGATGGTCGTGGACGGAACCCGGACCTTCGCGGCCGGACCGGCCCGCATGGATTCCGATCTCAGCCACGTCGACCCCGAATCCGCTGCCGCTGTCCGGGTGGTGTCCGGCCCGTACGCCCTGGAGGAGGGTGCCGGGGCCATGGCGGCGATTCTCGTGGATTCCGATCCGGTCCCGCGTCCGCTTCGTTGGCGTCTGGGGGGCCGCGGCGGCTTCGGCTGGCGGAGTAACGGCGCGGCCAGAATCGGACACGCCCGCATCCACGGCGGAAACCCGGACTTCGGTTTCAGCCTCCGCGCGGCAGACGACCTGCCTGACGATTATTCAGCGGGAAGCGGCGGTGCCGTTGCAGCTCTGGTTCCGGGCGATGCTGCGGCCCACCAGATTGGAGGAAGGATTCGCGTCAGTCCCAGCTCGAACCAGGAAATCCTGGCGGGTGGCTTCTATGACGAACAGACGGGTGTTGACTATCCGGGGCGCTTGCTGACCGCCGAGCATTTCCTGCTGCGCTCCTGGCACGCGAGCTACCGCTGGGCAGGGACAGACGGCGTGCTGTCGTCGGTGAAGCTCAGTTCCTACTTGAACAAGAAGAGTCACCGCATGAGCAACCGGGAAAAGCCCACGGCGATGGATATGCCGGGTCGGATGCCGCCGTTCGCTCTTGACGTTTCCCTGCCGACCGAGGCCGACACGTTCGGGGCAGCGGGTCGGGTCGAGTTGTTGCCGGGGCAATCGTGGCGCCTTCAGGCCGGCTGGGACTTCTTCCACCTCACGCAGGACGCCCAGCGGTTCATCTCCCGTGCCTGCAACCGCATGCTCCTGTTCAGCGATGCGGTTTGGGCTGGCACGTCCCTGCGAGACTTCGGGACGTACGTTCACGCCAGCCGGAGCTTCCAACGCGGAGAAGTGCGGGCGGCCCTGCGATTCGACTTCGTTGGCAGCGATGCCGGCCGTCCCAGCGACTACTTCCTCGCCAACAGTGGAACCGATACAAACCTGAACGAGACCAATGCGAATTTCAGCCTCTCTGGCCGCTACGAACTGGCTGGGGGGCTTACCGTGGCCGGAGGAGTCGGGAGAGTCATCAGGACGGCCAGCGCTCTTGAGCGATATTCGGACCGATTTCCGAGCACCCGGTTCCAGGTGGCGGCGGAGTTCATGGGGAGTCCGGAGGTGCGGCCTGAAGCGAGTGTCCAGGGAGACGTCGGTCTCGAGTGGAACGTCCGCACTCTCCGTTTCAGCGCTGGCGGCTTCGTCCGAAACATTGGAGACTACATCACGGTCATGCCGGACTCGGGTCTCGTGAAGCGGTTGCCGTTGAGCCCCCCGGTTGTGTTCCGGTATGTCAACGGCTCCAGTGCCTTCTTTCGAGGATGGGATGCAGGGATTCGCCATAGCGCGGATTGGATGGAACTCCGAGTCCGCGCGTTCAAGACGATCGCCGACGACCGCCATCTGATGGAACCGGTGCTGGGTATCGCTCCACTGGAAATGGATTCGACAGTCCGGATCGTCCCCCCCCCAGCGGCAATGGCATTGACTTAGTGGCAAGGCGCATTGACTTAAGGAAATCCCCGGTTGAGCGTCGGCGGCGGCGCTGTCAGGACGCAGGGGTGGTCGCCTTGCGGTTCCTCCACTTGGTTTCGGGCTGGCGGGACCGACGCGGATAGGAACGTTGCGGTCGCCGCCGCTGGCGGCTCCTCGCGATGCCATCCAGCAGACATTGCAGTTCCTTCCGCAGGGTCTCGGCCTGTTGCACGAACAGGCCCTCCAGCTGGTGTCCGACCAGGTGCAGCGTAGGCCGGAAATTGGCCAGCACAGTGGGTCGGCCATGTCCATCCGGAGCCTCGCGGAAGGCCGCCTCGCTGTGGTTCGCGCACAGCCGGGCCAGCGCCGTCAGCGTGCAGTGAGCGTACAACTCCTGCCGGATCAGCCGCTCGCTGCGGCCCCGGAACGGCTCCACACACAGCGTCTTCTTGGTCGTCTTGTAGTATTCCTCGATGCTCCAGCGGCCCTGATACAGGGTCTGCAGGTCCGCTGCACGGTAGCGCCGGGAGTCCAGCAGGGTGGTCGCGAGCACACAGACGGTCGAACCGGCGGTGGTGGACACCAGGCGCACCTGCAGGGGAGAGCCGCCGGCCGCCGATTGGGCGGGGGGTGCGACGGTCACGACGGTCTCGCTGCGGTCGGACTCGAAAAAGGCCTGGAACACTGAATTCGCGTTGCGCTGCAGGCGAAAGACGGCGTGCAGACCCCGTTCTACATGGGCCTGCAGCAAGGCGAAGCAGTCGTAGCCGCGGTCCTAGACGACCCCATCGCCCGGTTGGAGAGCCTGGAGGTGTCGGTGGGCGGCCCGCCGCTCGTCGGCGTGGGCCTGCAGGCTGCAGTCCAGCGGCAGGCGGGTGCGCAGCTGGTAGAGGCAACTGAAGAGGCCTTGGGGATAGTAGGCCGTCGGTCCCGGGACCGGATAGCCGGCTTCGACCAGGGGTCGAGGCAAGTTGAGCTTGGAGCCATCGACGGCGAAGATGCGGTGGCCGCACCACAGGCTGTGGGGTGTCTCGGGAGGACAGGCGGCCAGCAGCTCCCGGTGGATACGCAGGAAGACGTCCTCGCTGACCTTGGCCCGGGCCCGGCAGATCGCGGCCGGAGTGACCGGCTGGTCCGGCAGAGGCAGGTTCAGGTCGCGGCAATGGTCCCACAACTCTTGCAGAACCGTGGCATAGCCCCGATTATCGGGTTGGAACACGATCCGATACACGAACAGGACCACCAGCAGGGTGTTGAGGGTGCGTCGGCGACGCACCCACTGGCGGTCCTAGTCGTTGGCGATGCGGGTCAGCGTGTCCAGCAGACCCTGCCACAGCTGCACGAACTTCGGGTCGGCCTGGGCCGACTGGCGGCACTGGCGGACCGCTGTGGGGGGGCCTTGGCACAGAATCTCGCGCAAGTCGGGGTGCAGCGGGCGCACCCAGACCTGCTTGGGAGTGCGGGCGGGCTGGGTACCACTGGCGGGTGGGCCCTTGGTGCTTCCCAGGTTCTGCCAGCCGGCGGCCTGGTAGCAGGTGCCCTGCTGTTGTTGGGGGTCCACCTAGGCCTCCAGCAGGACCGGTTGGGTGCCATGCTCCCGCTGCCAATCCTGCGGCAGATGGCGGGCTACCAGGCCCAGCGCGTGACTGGCCAGAGTCGGGACCGTAACCCACGGGAACAGCAACCAGCGGGCTTTGCGGACCACCCAGTGCAAGTGTTTGTGATCCTTCTGATCCTGCCAGCCGATCCACTGGTCGCGGCAGGCCAGCCGTGGGGCCGCGAAATCGAATAGCAGGCAGCCCAAGGGGCGTCCCTGCCGGTCGCGCAGAAAGTAGCGCAGATGGGGACCGCATGGGCGGCGATAGCCGAGCGGGTGGTAGCGTTCCACGAATTCGTTCCACAACTCCACCTCCTGGGCGTCGGTGACGCAGGACAACTGCAGCGGGAGCAGGGAGCGGAGGGGCTCGGCAATGGCAGGCTGGGGAGCGGACTGCGGACCGGGCACCAGGGGCTGTTGGCGGGGCCGTTCTCCACCCCGCTTGGGGGGTAGGCGCAGGATGCCGAGGCGTTCGAGGGCCTCCAACAGGCGCAGCGACAGTTGAATGCGATTCCGGCCCTTGGGGGTCTGCCAGCGCAGGTGGGTGCAGATGGTGTGGCCCAGTTCGGTGCGACTGAGCTTGGGAAACATCCGCACGACTTCCTGGATGTCGGCGATCTGCCGACGCCTCAAGCGGTAGCCGAAGAAGGTGGTGGACTGGAGTTTTTCGATCAAGGGGTCCAACACGGGACTGCTCCTGCTTCACGGTGCCATGGCCAGGCACCGAAGTCAAGTCCTGTCGCCAAGAAAAATTCACTGAGCCTCAATCTTGTGGTGATGAGTGTCTTAGTCTCCCAGGGTGCTCGAGTGAGAATTCACGTGGAAAATCAATGCCATTGCCCCCAGCGGGGCTGGTGGGTGGAGTACGGCATGCGGAACGTGTGGGACCAGCGCCGCGTCTCCACCACGCGGATGGAGACCCCCTCGCCCGCCTTCGTGCTGCATGGAGTCCGGCTGGGGGCGGAACTCTGGGAGCGGACAGCCCTCCACTTCGGGATGGAGAACTTGGGGGACCGCTTCTACTCCGAGCACCTCAAGTCGCCGAATCCGTTTACCGGACAGCGCATTCCCGAACTGGGGAGGGCCATCACCCTGGCGTTCACCACCGCCTGGTAGGCTCTCCGCCTGAAGCCGGGAGCGGGAGGCTGCTAGGAGGACTTGCGTCCGTATTTCTTGTTGAATCGTTCGATCCGGCCTTCCGCGTCCACCAGTTTGCGCTTGCCGGTATAGAACGGGTGCGAGCACGAGGAGATTGCCAGGTCGTACAGCGGGTACTGCTTGCCCTTGTGCTCGGTGGTCTTTTCGGTCTTTGCCGTCGACCGTGTGATCCATTCGGTGTTGGTCGTGACATCGCGAAAAACGACCTCACGGTAGTTCTGGGGGTGTATGTCCTTCTTCATGAATGTATTCCTGCAGCACCGAATCGGCTCGAACGGGGGGGCGGAACCGGAGGCGAACCGCACGACGCTCACGTCCGTACCTCCAATATACCGCGAATCTAGCGTCACGGCGCGGTTCCCCTCAGAGGCAGGGCCCGCGGTTCGCCCCGTACGGGAACGGCCTTGCCGATCAGCATCTTGTCCCCCGACTCCAGGACAGGCCTGATTCGGCCCGCACCCAGCAGATCCTCGAAACGCTTCCGGTCCTGCCGGTACGTAACCAGATAGGCATGGCCGGGATCTGACCAGAGCGCCGCCAGCCCGGCGTCGTTAAGGAAGACATCGGGGGCTCCCGGTGCGTTCGAGCCGTACTCGATGTTGTTCGTGCGCCCATCGAGCAGAAGCACCTGGCGATTCGTGTAGAACGGCACGGACGAGAACGCATAGTACTCGTGGTCCAGGACGAGAGTGCCGGACGGCTCCCTCAGGATGGCCTCCGCGATTGCACGGGACGACAGGTAGGGGTCAAACGCTCTCATCGCCCAGTGGGCTGCATGGAACAGCAGAACCGTAGCGCAGGCAAGCGAGGCGAGGGCGCGGGGCCGGGGCCCGGTCCATCCGCCGACCGCGCCGAGCGCGAATGCCGCGAGGGCGAGCGCCAGCGGGCCGCGGAGGTAGGCGAACGCCCCCAGCGTCAGATCCTGGAAGTGTCCGAGGGACAGGGTGTATGCCTCGGGATTGCTGCTGAGCGCGGACGCGATGTCTCCCTCGGCCGGCAAGTTCCAGACGACAGCAAGCACGGCGCAGCCAGCCGCCCATGCGACGCCAAACACGACCGCGCCGATGCGGGCGGCGACCCGGACGGACCGCGGGTCGAGGGTCGCCACGCTGGCCAGGAGCAGCATGGCTGGTGCATACGCCGGGAGCGTATAGTACTCCTGCGAGGTCGACGCGGAGAAAAACGCCAGCGTGAATCCGCAATGGCAGAGCATCAGCAGGCGGGCACGGCCCGCCCGGTCCCCCGCACCGAAGCGCATCTGCCGCCATCCTGCCAGCAGCCCGCTCCAGGGGAACAGCCAGGCCAGGTGTCCTATCCAGAACCAGGGGAGCGGAACCCGGTCGTAGTCGGCCGGATACCGCAGGCCCAGATAACGCAGGAGATGTTCATTGACGAAGTACCGCCAGAAGAAGCCGCGATACTGCCCGGGACCGCTGTCGAGCGAGAAATCCAGTACCGGCGGGTGCCGGATGACGGCCAGCAGGTGCCAGGGGGCGGCGATGGCTGCCGCCGCGGCCGCTGCGCCGACCGGGTGGAGTCGCTTCCAGGTCGTGGGGGACCGCCACTGTCCGGTGGCGAACAGGTACGTCGCGATTGCCCCTATCGGCAGTACGGCGGCGACCAGGCCCTTGAAGAGCATCCCGACGCCGACGGCGCTTCCCGCCCAGCACATCCGGACGCGCGCCGACTGGTCGCTCCCCTCCTGTGCCCGCAGGAAGCTGTCGAGAACGAACATCGAAGTACAGGCAACGTAGATGTCGGGGATGCGCACGCGGGTAAACAGGAACAGTCCGCAGCATGTCGCCAGACCCAGACCGGCATAGAGGCCCCCGGTCTCGCCGAAGGCCCATCGGCCCGTGCGCCACGCGAGCCAGCACAGGGTCATGGCCGCCAGCGCCACAGGTACCCGTGCCGACCAGTCGCTGGTGCCGAGAACGGCGAACGCCAGCGCCATTGCCCAGACCTGGCCAGGAGGCTTGTCGAAGTAGGGGACGCCGTTCAGCCGCGCTGTCACCCAGTCCCCGGACTCGAGGACCTGGCGGGCGATCTGGGCATAGGTCGCGTCGACGTCGTCGAGCAGGGACGGGGGGCTTGAGACCGTGGCGAGGAAGGCGACGCCCGCCACCGTCAGGACCAGCCAGGGATGGACGCGGGAATTGGGCATCAGGCTCGGGGTCGACGGATGAGCCAGGCCTGGAATCCGGCCCCGGGGTCGCGGCCGGGAACGGTCGAGAGCGCTGCGCTGGCCGTCCAGCCCTCCCTCTCGTGGAGTGCGGCCCTGACCACTTCTTCGTTCTCCTCGGGCTCCAGGGAGCAGGTGGCGTAGACCAGCGTTCCTCCGGGGGCCAGTGCGTCGAGCGAATGGCGGAGGATCTCGGTCTGGCGAGTACCCAGATCCTCGAGGTCGGTCGGCTGAAGCCGCCACTTGATCTCGGGATTGCGGGCGAGCGTACCGGTTCCGGAACAAGGGGCGTCGACCAGGATGCGGTCGAACTGGCGGCGGAACGGCAACCGGTTCCGGGCGTCCAGTGCGACCGTCTCGATGCCTCGATACCCGAGTTTGCGGAGAGTGCGGAGGCGGTGCACGTGCCGGTCTGACGCGACCACCGACGCTGTCTCGGCAAGCAGCCGTGCCTTGCCTCCCGGGGCGGCGCACACGTCCAGGACAGTTGATCCCGGTGTGCCTGCCAGCAGCATCGCGACCCGCTGGGAATTGAGATCCTGAAACGCAAGCGGAACACCCGCAGCCGCCCGAGCGGCAGAGGCCGTGCCAGCCGTCAGGCGGAAGGCGCGCGGCAGGTCGGTTCCCTCGATGCCGAAGCCGGCCTGCTCCAGGCGCCGCCGGGCGGGCTCCGCGGCCGCCGGGGCCGGTATCCGGAAATACGTCGCTGGCCGCTCCAGATTCGAACGTAGCAGGGAGATGCACCGGTGCTGGCCGAGCCTGGCCTCCCAGCGAGAGACCATCCATGGCGGATGGCTCCGTCGCGCCGCCTCGTCGGGAGGCAGCCGGGGCGGAAGACGTCTCAGCACGGCGTTCACCAGACCTTGTGCCGACCGCCTGCCCGAACTCTTGACCAGTTCCACGGATTCGGAGACGGCGGCGTGGGCCGGCACGCCTCGCATGTGGAGCAACTGGTACGCACCGAGGCGCAACGCGGCGACGACCTCCGCGTCCAGCGTTCCCAGGGGGCGGCGGAGGATCCGCGAGACCAGAGCGTCCAACTCGCCCTGTCGTCGAAGACAGCCCATCAGCAGTTCCGTCAGGAAGGCTCTCTCGCGCTGTTCGAGACATGCAACGCGCCCCGAATGAATCAGTTCATCCGCGAATGCACCGTCGCGCTCAATGCGTAGCGCCAGGTCGAGCGCTGTTCGACGTGCCGCTGTAGCAGCCACGAACCGCCAACATACCAGAGTGTCCCTGCCGCTCCCATTCCAGTGCGATTGCTCTGGGTCCCGGTGCCTGGCGGGGAGTGGCGGAAAGCGACGGCCGGACGCTCCGGCCTGCGTGCTACAATTTGCGACGGCGGTCGAATCGTGCGTCCCTGGTGGCGCGACGAGGGGACGGACGTGGCCGGGGACATTGACCTCACCATCGCCAGCCATCCTCGCTGGCTGCAACTTGCGCGGCTTCTGGTCGGGCAGTGTGGTGTCGCGTTCGATGCCGGAAATGCCGCCACTCGCGACATCGTCGTGGCTGTGGACGAAGCGGTCAGCAACGTCATGCGCCATGCGTATCGTGGCGAGAAGACGTTTCCGATTCGAGTCGTCTGCCGTCGTCGGCAGGACGCGTTCGAGGTGGAGGTCTGGGACCGGGGAGATGAGTTCGACCCGTTCGCGCAGCAAGTGCCCCCCCCCGGCGAGTTGCGTCGAGGCGGCCGGGGGCTGTTCCTGATTCGCTCGTTGGTCGATGAAGGGGACCACTTGCGGGTGGACGGCTGGAATCGCGTTCGGCTCCGGAAGCGCGTGCCGGTTCCGGGGGTTCGGGATTGACCGAGTGGGGATTGGAGAGCATGCAGATCAGGGTAATGCGCATCGGCAGCGGATCGGTCATTCGCCTGGAGGGCGACATCGACATGTCGAATTCCCGGCGTCTGCGGGAAACGTTGCTGGACGCCGTAAAGGAACAGTCCACGTCCAGGATCGTGGTTAGCATGGAAAAGGTGGAGTACATAGACAGTTCCGGCATCGCCAGCCTTGTCGAGGGCTTGCAGGCAGCCCGCAGGGCGGGTGCGCGGCTGGTGCTTGCGGGACTGAACGAGGGACCTCGGCACGTTCTGCAGTTGACTCGGATTATCGATGTCTTTGAGGTGTATCCCTCCGAGACGGATGCCCTCAGCGCTGACGGTGCGACGCCGTGAACTGCCCATGAGTTTCGTCGCTTCGGTAGGCCGGTCAACGATCCGACAGGTCGAGTACGTCGGGGCGCTGGCCATCCAGTTCTGGCGAGGGCTCCGGCTGTCCCTGCGGGTCAACCCCTTCGCGCGCCGTCGGCTGCGCTGGAAGCGGACGGTGGAGCAGATGGCCGAGATCGGATCGCGTTCCCTGCCCGTGCTGTGCCTGGTGTCCGGGGCGACCGGCATGATCATGGCTCTGCAGTCCGGTGCGGAACTGAGGAAGTTCGGCGCGATGGAGGCCATCATCAACCTGGTGGGAACCAGCATGACGCGCGAACTGGGGCCCTTGATCGCCGCCATCGTCGTCATCGGCCGTTCGGGCTCCGCCATCTCGGCGGAGGTCGCGACGATGGTGGTCACCGAGGAGGTCGACGCCCTGCGAGCCATGGCTCTCGACCCGATCGACTTCGTGCTCGTGCCGAAGTTCGTGGCGATGACGGTCATGATGCCGTGCCTGACTGTCATGGCTGTGTTCTCCGGGATCGTCGCCGGTGCCGTCTTCGCCTTCTTCGCACTCGATATCACGCTGCTGATGTACCTGAGCCGAACTGCGGACATCCTGCTGCTGCGCGACGTGATCAGCGGGCTGGTCAAGGCACTCGTGTTCGGTGCCATCGTCGTTCATGTGGGCTGTCTGGAAGGGTTCCGGGTGACCGGGGGGCCGGAAGGTGTCGGCCGTTCCACCACCAGCGCCGTCGTGAGATCGATCTTTCTGGTCATCCTTGCCGACTTGATTTGCACGGCCTTCTTTTACTTTTTCTGGTGATGGCAGCCCGAACCGAGCCTGCGAACCGGCCCCGCCCGCACGAGACGGGCGTCGCGCCGTTGATTTCCGTACGCGGCCTGAGGGTTCAGTACGGATCCCGCCCGGTGCTGGCCGGCGTCGACCTCGATATCTTTCCGGGCGAAACGATGGTGATCCTGGGAACCTCGGGCTGCGGCAAGAGTACGCTGTTGCGGCAGTTGGAGGGATTGGCGGTCCCGACGGCCGGTTCCGTGGTGGTTGACGGCGTGGACGTGAACAAGGCGGGCAGAGACGACGTGGCCAGGGTGCGCCGACTCATGGGCGTTTCGTTCCAGAGTGCGGCGATGTTCAATTCAATGACGGTCGGTGACAACGTCGCCCTGCCGCTGAGGGAGCACACGGATCTGGAGGAGTCGACCATCCGCCTGATGACAAGGATGAAACTGCAGCAGGTCGGGCTGTCCGGTGTCGAGGACATGTTCCCCACGGAACTCTCCGGCGGCATGCGGAAGCGGGCGTCACTGGCAAGGGCCCTGGCTCTCGATCCGGAAATCCTGTTCTTCGACGAGCCGTCCGCCGGCCTGGACCCGATTATCGCCGCAGGGATCGACCGGCTCATCCTGCGCCTGAAGGAGGCCTTTCGGATGACGATCATCGTTGTGACCCACGAGTTGCAAAGCGCATTCCTGATCGCTGACCGGCTCTGCATGCTCGACGACGGCAAGATCCTTGCCGTCGGAACCGCGGACCAGGTACGGGCCCATGCCAATCCGCGTATCCGACAGTTCGTCAACCGGGTGCCGGACGAGTTCAGCGACGGGTCGAACGCCTACATCACGGGGTTCTAGTTCCGGAATGAGCAACGAAGCAAGAGTTGGGCTGCTGGTGATCGTGGCGCTGGCCATATTCGTGACGACATTCCTGGCCGTCGCGAACGTGCAGTTGACGGGCCAGACCCACCGCTACCGCACGTATTTCTCGTACATCGGAGGCCTGGACGAAGGCGGCATCGTGCGCTTCGGGGGCCGGAAAGCGGGAACCATCCAGTCGCTCACCCCTTGGCCGGAGGACATGACGAAGACGGAGGTGGTCTTCACCTTGCGCGTCGAGATTCCCGTCAACAGGGATTCGGTGGCCACGATCGCCAGCCTGAACGCGCTGGGGCAGAACTACCTGGAAGTCATGCCCGGCTCCATCCAGGCCGCCCCGATCGAGCCTGGCGGAGTCGTTCCCTCGGCGGAAGCCCTCACATTCTCGGATCTGACGCGGAAGGTTGCCGAGGTGGCCGACACCGCGACCGAGCTGATGGGACGGGTCGACCTGAAGATGTCCATGGTGGCCGAGGATCTCCATGGCCTCCTGACCAACCTGCAGGAAATCAGCGGGCACGAGAACCAGCAGCGGATTGCGGGAATTCTCGAACACAGCAACGAGTTGCTCAAGACCCAGGCCCCCAAGATCGAGCATCTGACGACGCAATTCAGCGAGACCTTGGAGCGGGTGGATGAGCTGGCGTCCGAGTACGGTCGGCTCGCACGCACCGCCGACGAGACCGTGGCCAACGTGAACAGGACCGTCGACGAGACCCGCGAGCCGCTCAAGGCGAGCCTGGAGGAAATCCGGACGACTCTTGAGGAGGCGCGCAGCCTGGTCGCGGACGCCCGGGCGATCATGGCGATGAACCAGGGAAACATCAACCAGATCGTGGAGGACTTCCGGCGCGCTTCGGAGGAGGTTGCGGCGCTCACCGCGGAACTCCGCCAGAGGCCGTGGACACTGATTCGGGCCCACCCCAAGCCGGACCGTGAAGTGCCGGCAACCGGCGTTCCGATCTCATCCCGCCCCTGATGGCCGAACCCGTAACCCTGGGCGCCGACAATGCCGTGGAGATTGTTGCGCGTCGCTTGGCTCTTTCCGGCACCCGTCGCGCCCGGTTGCTGGGGGGCGGTGTCTCCAATACGGTGGTGCTGGTCGAGGACGAGACTCAGCGAATTGTTCTGAAGCAGGCCCTGTCGCGGCTCCGGGTCCGCGACCAATGGCTGGCGGACCGGTCCCGCATCTACCGGGAGTGGGAGGCGATCCTTGCCCTGCGAGTCGTCCTGCCGGCGGACAGGCTGCCGGAACCGTTGTTTCTCGACAGGCAGAACTTCCTGTACGCCATGCGCGGAGCACCTCACGGGAGCGAGGACTGGAAGACGCAGCTTCTCGCGGGTCGCTGCGACTCCGGGACGGCCCGGCTGGCGGGGCGGACGCTGGGAAGCATCGTGCGGGGCACCTGGTGCGACCCGTCCCTGCGCTCGGCATTCGGCGACAGGACGGCGTTCCAGCAACTTCGAACCGATCCCTACTATCGGACCGTAGCGGTGCGTCGGCCGGAGGTGGCGGGGGCCGTCGAGGAATGGATTGCCGATTCGAGTGCGCGACAGGTGGCGATGGTGCATGGTGATTGGAGTCCCAAGAATCTGCTGGTTCACCCGGGGGGCATCACTTGCATCGACCTGGAGTGCGCCCATTTCGGCGACCCCAGCTACGATGCGGGGTTCATGCTGAACCACCTGATCCTCAAGGCTTTTCGTCGCCCGCAACTTGCCGCGAGCTACTTCGGGCTGGCTCGGGCCGCGTTCGACGAGATCAGGAACTCGCTGCCGCCACCGGCGCTTGACTGGTACGAGGCCGCGAGTGTCCGCCATCTCGCGTTCCTGATGCTTGCCCGCATCGACGGGAAGTCGCCGGTGGAGTATCTGGTTGGGGAAGGTCTGTGCGACCGCGTCCGGCGCTTGGCGCTGCGACTGATCGCCCGCCGACTGCCGACCGTCCACCAGTCTCTCCGGGTCGCCGCTGCGGCCGTCCGGCAGGGCTCCGGGTTGCCGGCTACTGGGCCGCCTTGATCGCCTTCAGTGTTTGGGCAGCCTGGGCCTGCATCGGGTTTGGGACGCGGGCCGCCTCGCCCATCCACCTGGTCGCCTGGGGAATGTTGTCACCGGCGATGTCGAGCTTGACATAACAGAATCCGAGCATGTATGCGAGGATCCCGTAGCGCTCCCCGCCCTCGGCGTGGAGCACGTCGACCGTCTGCAGCAAGTGTCTGCGTGCCGTCCGCCAGGCACCCTTGTTGAAGTGGACCGTTCCCTGGATGTAGTGGCCCAAGGCGGCGTACCGATCCCGATGTGCCTCCCACTCCTCGGGGGCGGTCCCCTCGGGAGCGGGTTTCTCCTCCATCAGCGTGACAAGTTCCCCGGCGCGGGCCACAGCCTTGTCAGTGTCCTTCTGGCCAAGGGCCGCTTCGGCGAGTGCGTACAGGTACTGCTCGTTCGACGGGTCGCCCGCCAGCGCACGCTCGAGCGCCCCCATGAAGCCCGCTATGTCCCCGAGCTGTTGGTACGCGAGGACATACCTGTCGTCGATGCCAACCAGATACTGGCTTTCCGGATACAGTTCCGTCAGTTTGTCCATGAACCGGATCTGCTGGTCGGGCGGAGCTTTCAAGGCACCCTCGTTGAGGGCCCACTCCGTGTACTGCACGACACCGTTCGCGTAGTCGACGGTGTTCTGGTGGAGGACCTCCTCGTCCTCGGTGGGATTGTCCGGCGCCGGCGCGGCCGCTTCCTTTTCGGCCAGCTGCTTCGTCTTGGTGAGAGCGTCCAGTAGTTCGGGCCATTGCTGCGAGTTCACCAGCGACTGGTTGTAATTGTGCCGGACCTCGAGGTCCCCGGGAACGTATTCGAGCAGTCTCCTGCCAACCTCGAACGCCTTGGTCCAGTCCTGCTGCTGCGTGTACAGCCCCTGCAGCTGCAGCAGCACATAGCCCAAGTAGGTGCTCTCCGGGTAGTCGCTGAGAAAGCCCTCGAGGATCGCGATCCTCTCGGAGGCTTCCTCGGCGATTCCGGCCTCGGTGAGGACGGCTCCTTCCGGCGACTGGGAGTCGATCTCCACGTTGCGGATCTCGAGTGCTTGCTGGGCCGGCGCAGCGAGTGCACCGGCGAGCAGGGCCAAGGCTAGGGCAGGCAAGGGTCTCATCAAGGGTCTCCTGGGTCCCAACAATGATAGTCGGATACGGTTGGGGGAATCAAGGAGCGGGCCGCCAGCCGTCAGCGGCAGGCTACGGGCGCCAGTCGAGGAGGTGGTCATGCGAGTGGTGCTCCGCGTGGAAGCGCAGTGCGAACCGGTCCTTGCCCAGCCGAGCTTGCACCCATCCGCACGGGGTGCCGGGATGGAACGGGAAGCCGGCGGACGGCAGGCCGATGCGGTGCCAGCCCGCTCCCCGGGAGAGTGCAAACTCGTGCTCGTGACCCGTGATGATCGCCTGAACGCAACGGTGATCGGCCGCGATTCGCTCCAGGTCCCGGAAGTCGCGCGCCCCCACGCTGGATGACTCGCCGGGATGGTGGACAAACAGGAGCGTCCGGAGCGCAGGCCCGGCAGACAGCAGCGCGTCCAGCCATGCCAGCTGGCGGAATCCGATTTCGCCGCCGGTCTCGCTCGAGTCCACCAGCGAGTCCAGCATCACGAACCGGGCGGGCGACTGGTTCACGACCGCCGCCACCCTCTCAGGTTCCGCAGCGAGCCGCAAGGAGAGGGCGGAGAGGATGTTCCCGCGATGGTCGTGATTCCCGAGACCGAGGACGACGACTCCGTCGCTCCTCAGCGGGCGGATCACCGAAAGGAAGCGGTCGTAATCGGCCCGCTCGCCGCAGGACCACGAGATATCTCCGTTCACCAACGTGCCGACTGGCCGGGCCGCAAGAATCCGGCCCACGATCCGGCCGAGCTCCCGGGCCGGGCGGTGTTGGTTCCGCTCGGCGGAACTGTCTTCGGCAATGTGAGTGTCGGCCAGCCAGGCCCAGGTCGATGAACGGGCCGGCGGGAGTTCCAGCGTCCAGACAGCCCCCCAATCGAGTTCTGTCGCCCGCAGCAGCCCGTTGGGGGTCAGGATCACCTTGTGGGCAGTCCGCTATTGGCCAGCGGCGGCGGGCACCAGGCCTGCGCCGTCGTGCAACTCCGCCTCGGCGTGCAACGAACCCGGCCTCAACACTGCTTCATCCGGGAGGAGCACCGTTCGCGAGCACTGTGCGGCTGACACGCCCCATAGTATCCCAGACGCCCGTGCCGGCGACCGCACGCGGCGGGAGGCCGGGCTACACTAGCACGGTGCCGACGTTCGCCTGCCTGGACGAGTTGCGACGGACTGACGGAACAGTCTTCCTCTCCCCCGGTGATCCCGTGTTCACCCTGGCCCATGCTGGCCCGGAGCCCACAGGGAACGGGCACGACACGGGCATTCTCGATACCCAGGCCGGGGAAAGCGGACCTTCCGGCTCCACCCGGTGGGGTCGTGCCGTTCGTGAACTGGCCGTCCCTGCGCGATGCGGCGGGCACCGAGCGGGACGAGTGGTCGGGGTGGCGCCCGTTCCGGACGGGACCGCGAATTCAACGATGCGCTGCCCGGTGCAGCGGCGACTCTGCCGGCTGGCCGCAGACTGGTGACCCGCACATCCGAACAGAGGGATGGCATCGCATACCCCCAGAGTGGCCGATCGGTCCCGGAGGAAACATCATGTCCAGACAACAACGAGCAGGCGATCCCTGCCGGCGCGAGCTACTCGCCTATTCGGCATACTTCGGATCTGCCTTCATGGCCCGTCAGGGTCTCTCCGCGACGTCGGCCGCAGCTGCCGAGTCGGCACCATCGCGGCCCCCGGTCCACGGAATGCGGAAGTCCATCAACCTGTGGGCCTTTCCCTATCCGGACAAATGGTCTCTCAAGGAGTGCTTCCAGATCGCCAGAGACGCCGGCTTCGATGCCGTGGAGCCTAACTTCAATCTCGAAGGCGAGTTCTCCGCAGAGTCGAGCGATGACGAAATCCGGGCGGTCAAGCGCATGGCCGACGAGGCGGGCATCGCGATCAGCGGGGTCTGTTCGTTCCTGTTCTGGCCCTACTCGATGACGCATCCCGATCCGGCCCGCCGCGCCAGGGGGATCGCGCTTGCACAGCGGATGGTCGAGGTTGCGGCCCTGCTGGGAACGGACAACCTGCTTGTCGTGCCGGGGGCCGTATACGCTCCCTGGCTGGAAGATTCGGTTCCGGTTCCGAACGACGTCTGCGAACGGCTCGCGAAGGACGCGGTGCGGGCCCTGATCCCACGTGCCGAGCAGGCCGGCGTCTCCATCAACATCGAGAACATCTTCGCCAACGGATTCCTGTTCAGTCCCCAGGAAATGGCGTCATTCGTGGACGGATTCGGGAGTGACACGGTCAAGGTGCACTTCGATACCGGGAACATCATGCAGTACCAGTTTCCCGAGCACTGGATCCCGATACTCGGGAACCGCATCAAGAACGTGCATCTGAAGGAATGGGACAAGCGCACCCACGAGTTCAATCTCAACACCTTCCGGCCGCTGCTCGACGGGACGACCGACTGGCCGTCTGTGATTGGGGAACTCGAGCGAATCGGCTATGACGGGTACCTTACCTTCGAGTACTTCCACCCGTTCCAGCACTACCCGGAAGCCCTGATCTACCAAACATCCGATGCCTTGGACCGGATGCTGAGACGCAAAGGGTAGACGCTTGGAGGCGGGCTGCAGACGCCCTCCCGCACGCTACGGGATAATCGTTCCAGGGACCGAATGCGGGGATCAACGCCACTGGTACTGACGATCATGGACGGCTGGGGGCATAATCCGGACCCCACCGCCAATGCGGTGGCCTTGGCCAGGACGCCAAATTTCGACCGGCTCTGGCGAGAGTACCCGCATACCTTGCTCCGCACGGACGGGCCTTTCGTCGGCCTGCCGGACGGCCAGATGGGCAACAGCGAGGTGGGCCACCTCAATATTGGGTCCGGCCGCGTCATCCAGATGGACAGCACCCGCATCGACGAACTGGTCCGCTCCGCCCAGCTCGGCCACAATCCGGCACTGCAAGGAGCCATGGCTCGCGGACGGGAAAGTGCGCTGCACCTGATGGGCTTGGTCAGCGACGGAGGCGTTCACTCCGATGCGCGCCATCTCTGTGCCCTTCTGGACGCAGCCCGGGACGCGGCGGTCAAGAACGTGTACGTTCACGCGTTCACCGACGGTCGGGACACCCCTCCGACGAGCGGTGCCGGACACCTGCGCGATCTCGTGCGATACATGGATGAAATCGGCTGTGGCCGAGTGGCCACGGTGAGCGGTCGATACTACGCCATGGATCGGGACCTCCGGTGGGCGCGCATCGATCGGGCCTTCCGGGCGCTTGCGGCGGCGGAGGGGCTCCGCGCCAAGGACCCTTGCGCGGCCCTGGAAGCCTCTTACGCCTCTGGCGTGACCGACGAGTTCGTGGTGCCGACGGTCATGGAGGGGGCCGGAGGCGAGCCTGTCGGCCGGATCCTCGACGGCGACGCCGTGGTCTTCTTCAATTTCCGCGCCGACCGAGCAAGGGAGCTGACCCGGGCGCTCAACGAGCCCGGCCTGGCGGAACTCAGCCGGGAACTCGCGCCCAAGAACCTGCATTTCGTCACCATGACCGAGTACGACAGGAACTATCCGTACCCCGTGATCCTGCCGCCTCGTTTCCCCGATCGGATCCTGGGCGAGCTTTGTGCGGAGCGAGGCTGGCGGAATCTACGGGTGGCGGAGACCGAGAAGTATCCACACGTAACCTATTTCTTCAATGGCGGCCGGGAACAGGCCTATCCTGGTGAGGAGCGCGCACTGGTGCCGTCGCCCAAGGTTGCGACCTACGATCTGCAGCCGGAAATGAGTGCGGCAGGGGTCTGCGATGCAGTCGTTGGCGGCCTCGAGAGCGGCTCGTTCGAGTTGATCGTGGTGAACTTCGCCAACGGTGACATGGTCGGTCACACCGGTGTTCTGGAGGCCGCCGTGCGAGCGTGCGAGACCGTTGACGGCTGTCTGGGGCGGATCGAACAGGTCCTGAAGCAGCGGGGCGGCCAATGGATCGTCACAGCCGATCACGGCAACGCGGACCTGATGGTCGACCCGAAAACCGGGGAGCCCCACACCTACCACACGACCTTTCCGGTCCCCTTCATCCTGGCCAGTGACTACCACGGCCCCCTCTCTGGAGGGGGGGCGCTGCGGGATGTCGCTCCCACGATCCTGAGCTGCCTCGGGGCAGACGCTCCGCCCCAGATGACCGGAAGCGATCTAAGAGAAGCTGTCGGCCAGCAACTGGCGTGACCGGCAACGCGCATCCGGGGTTTGTTCGGGCTGCCGGAGGGGTCGTTTGGCGGAGCCTCGGGCGGGAACAGCTGGCCGTGATCTACAGGGATCGTCACCGGGCGGGCGAGTGCTGTCTGCCCAAGGGAAAGCTGGACCCCGGCGAGGACTGGGAGGGTGCCGCCCGCCGGGAAGTGCTGGAAGAGACCGGCTGCGAGGCCGAGATCCACGGATTCTGCGATGTGCTGACCTATTTTGTCGGCCGCGATCCCAAGGTCGTCGTCTACTTCGACATGGTCGCTGTTCGGGAGGCTCCGTTCCGGCCCTCGCCCGAGGTGCGGGACATGCGGTGGATCGCTCCCGCGGATGCCTTGTCGGCCCTTAGCCACCCGTCGGAGCGCCACATGCTGCGGATATGGTTGTCACGCAGACAGCGTGTCGAGCGGCAGGCGGGCCAGGCCGACAGCCGCATGTAGTGTTGCGTCCCTTGGAGACGCTCTGACAGACAGGTGCGGACTTGCGGTGGGCGTGGACAGTGCCCTCCGTAGCTGCTGGTCGCAAGGGCGGAGGGCTGATGATCGGGAGAGGCACCCAACTCGTTGCGGCCACCGCGCCAGAAGGTGCAGCCGGCGGGACGATTCGGTAAGCATCCAATCCGAGACAAGTGAAGCAGGTCCCGAACAGGCGCAGTTGCACTACAGAGTGCGTGCTAACGAAATAGGCGTGGAATTCAGAACAGGACCTGGCAGGTCGGTCCGGGCAGTTCCTCGACCCCCAATGCCTCGTACAACTCCTGCAGTTCCTCCTCGGGCTCCGTCGACTTCCTGACGTGCAATGTCTGCCCGTTGGCGCACTGGAACGTGTTCGTCACCCGCTGTTGCGTCGAGAACACGGTACGCAACGTCGCCCAACTGCCGTGTTTGCCCTTCTGCTGCAGCCGCCGCTGGATCACCTGCACCGTCTGGTAGGCCAGCACGTTCAGCAGCAGGTGTGCTTCCGACCGCTCCGGCCTGCGGTGGAACTCCGGTCCCGGATCCAGTTCCGCCTGCAGGTTCCGAAACACCGTCTCCACATTCGTCAGGCCCACGTACGCCAGCCACATCTCCTCCCCATCCCAGGTCGTGTCGTTGCTGCGCAGAGTATATAGCTCCGGGTGCATCGCCTGCGGCACCGGCCGCCGCTGCCATTTCACCGCCGTCACCATCTCCCCGGTCTCATCCGTCTCCAGCGTCACGTCGTAGTGTTGCGCCGCCCCCCAGCTGCGCTCCTTCAGCCGCCCCACCCGCTCCTGCATCGAGGCCAGCTTCCGCCGCGCTTTCGGACGCAACAGCCCGACGTCCAACTTCTCCAGCGACTCCTCGAACCGCTGCGCCCGCTGGTCCTTGATCGCCCGCTCCTGCTTCTCCCGCTGCTGCGAATAGCAGTACAACCGCACCTCCCTGCCATCCTCGCTCAGCACCCGCTCGACATGCACCGGCTCGCCCGAGGCGGTCCGCAGCCCCTCCGGCCGGGCCTGATCGAAGTGCAGGTGGACCTCGCGGCTGACGGCCAGGTAACGGTAACCCTGTGCGTCCAGCCACGCCAGCATCGACTCGGTCGCGATACCGCGGTCCATCACCACCAGCGAGCCCGGCTCGGCACCGAGCCTTTCCAGCACGGCCTCCAGTGTGGCCGACTCCTGGACGTTGCCGGCCAACACCTGCGAGCGCTGCACGAAGCCGCTGCCGTCAAGCGCCAAGGCCAGAGTGGGCAAAGGGCCGTCGGAGTGGCCGCGTTGCGCGAGGGGCTGGCTCCCGGCCTCGCCTTCGAAGTCGGTGTGGGTGAGGTCATAGAGGGTGAGGGTGGGCTGCAGGTCGAACAGCGAGAGGCTGACCTGGAACAGGCGCTGTTCGAGAGCCTGGCGGTTCCTGACCAAGGCGTCCAAAGCATGGTAGAACTCCGTGTCGGTGAGGGGCTCGAATGGCATGTCGAGGAGTTCGCCAAGGGCGGATTCGGTACGCAGCCAGTGGTTGGCGGCGCTTTCGGAGCCGATGCCGACGAGGCGGGCGGTGAGGAGACCGAGGGCACAGGCGCACCGGGAGCGGGACAGGCCGAGGGAGTGGAGCAGGGAGGGCAGGCCGAGTTGCTGGAAGGCCCACAGGGCGACGTGTTCTACGCCGACCGAGCGGGGGCGTTCAGAGCGGATCGATTCGGGGTTGACGCGCAGAAGGTTGGGAATGCCGTCAGTGGGGGAGTCGTCGGCGAGGGGGCCGTGGCAGTCGAGCAGTTGGCGGGCGAGGGAGCGGGCGCGGTCGAGCAGGTCAGGGGCCTCGGAACAGGCTGGGGGAAGTGAACGGGAGGTGGCGATGGCTTCGATGATCCGGCAGAGCAGCGGCCAGTCCTGGGCGGGGACGTCGAAGCCGGTACCGAGGTTGAGGAGGGTCTTCTGGCGGAGGCGGCCGTTGATGCGGACAGACTGGACGAGGCGGAAATTGGCATAGGTGGCTCCGTCGGGGGAGCGGCGCTTGGGGGAACGACGGATGAACACAGGGGCAGGCTAGCAGGAAGAGAGGCGGGAAGTCCAGCGAGGCCAGCTCCGCAACTCGTTTTCTGCCCTGCTTGTTCGCACTCGATGAGTTCACTGATCGAAGGATCAAAGAAAGTAACTGCCCAGGCACCTTGGATCCCGCCCCACGATCAGCAGGCGCAACGGCAGTTGACTCTTGGCGGAGAAGCCGTAGCATGAGGTGCTTTGGGACCTCTAGGCCGTGGCAAGCCAGCCGCAGCGTTCTGGACGCGCCGGAGCCGAGGCCCGTCCATGCAGGAGGAGTGCACCGAGAGCACGTCCCGTCTGATGCACCTGGAGGGGGAGAGCGCCCGGTGGCAGGCCGGGCAGAAGCTGCCGGCTGCACCAGACAAGGCACCAAATAGGGGGACGGGATCCCTGTCGGCGCAGCGGAGCACCCCCCCTGCGCCAGTCGTATCGCTACTGAAAACTCCGGGCGCGGCTCCGATCCGCACCGGGCGCAAACAGCGGGCTTCGGCCGCCGCCATGGTCCCTCCGCCCAAGCGTCACCCCTTCTCCCTCTGCCCCAAGACTCCGGCCCCAGGCCGACGTCCAAGGGGGCCCGCCATCTCCCCGGACCGGCTGGCGGCGCTGCGAGCGCTCCGGCGGTTTGATCGTGGCCGTCAGGCAAGGCTCCACCCGGAAGGCCCCCGGACCCCAGTCCTGCTCTCGACAAGGAGGCGGCTCCTTTGGCAAGCTAGACCATGGTGCGCCTTTTCGCCAACCCACAGGCCTCCAGCCAGGAGCGGACCGCCGCCTACCGGCTGGAGGCGATCCGGCGAACGGTTCCGGCTGCGAGCCCCAAGCCACTCCCGCGTCCACCGTCTCCGCCGGTGGGTCGGCGACCGGCGTAGCCTGCATCTGTCCAGAAGCCCCCATGCCCCCACTCGCGAAGCCTCACGACTCCCTGTTCCGTCTGCTCGTCGCCGACGCCGGACGCGCGGCGGTGCTGCTCTCCGACTACCTGCCGCCCGAGGTCACCGAACGGCTCGACCCCGACTATCCGCCCGAGCACATCAAGGGTACCGCCATTGACGGCGAAGGCCGGGCCACCCACGCCGATGCCATCTTCCGCGTGCGGCTGTAGGACGGCGACTCCGCCCGCATCTACTTTCTCCTCGAGCACAAGTCGCAGCCCGATACCCGCACCCCCCTGCAACTGTGGCGCTACATCCTGCGGCTCTGGATCGCGGACATCGAGAGCGGGGAGCGGCCGCCCGGGCGGCTGTCGCTGATCATCCCCATGGTCTTCTTCCACGGCTCCGGGCCCTGGAACGTGCCCCTCTCGATCACGGCGATGATCGACGCCCCGGAGGGGCTCGAGCACCTCGCCCGCAACCTCGGGGCGTACATCCTCCACCACCTGCCTGCCAAGGCCCCGGACAACCTCTCGAGCCGGGCGGACGTGGCCGGCGTGCTGCTCGCGCTGGCCCGGACGGGCAGCGATAAGATCCCCGATGCGGAAGCCGACCTGATGGTGGCGGCGATTGGGGTTGGGGATAGCGAATTGGCACGGTACATGCTCATGTACCTCACAGGGCAGTTGCGCCTGTCGCTGGAGCGCCTGGAAGGGGCGCTGAGGCGGGCGGGCTATGATAAGGAAGCCGTGGAGCCACTGAAGGGAACTGCAGCCCAAGCCTAGTTTGAAGAGGGCGAAGCTAGAGGCGAAGCCAGAGGCAAGGCCGACGGTATCGCTGAGGGCATGTCCGAGACACTCGCCCGGCTGCTCAAGCGCCGCTTCGGCCCCCTGCCTGACGCGATCCAGGCGCACATCGCCGCTGCCAACCTCGAGCAGCTCTACCGCTGGCTGGACGCCGTGCTGGATGCCCCAACCCTCGACGCGGTCTTCGGCGGGGCCTCGGAGCACCAGTAGCCCGATTTCGCGCTGTCCTGCGAAACCGGATGCACGCACTCCCCCACTCGGCCTTCAACGCTTCCGCCAGTGCCACCCCTCTGCGGCATTCACCCTCTGCGTCTCATAAGAAAGTACCTGAGCAGTTACCAAAGAAGTAGAAATTTGCCGGTTGCATTGGGAAATGCAGCAGCGGGAATGGGCAATTGCCAGCCGCTGGCTGCCCCGGTGCCGGATGCCCGGGCACGGGACAGATCGCATTCGCAATGTGTCCAACGATGGGGCTCTAGTGATTGCCGTTGCCCGATGGCTGCGATTCGCCACGGAACAGCTCGCGTTGATGCTCTTGCCGCCTTCGCCGTCGCTCTTCCAGGATTTTCTCGTATCGTGCCTGTTGCTCGGGTTGCAGACATAGCATGATTCGCTCCGCCCGCTCCATCCGAATCGCTTCCATCTCCGGTTCGATAGCGTCCCGCACCGACTGGAAGCGCTCCCCGATCTCGTCCAGAATCTCTTCCACCTTGATCTGCTGGTCCAGGGTCAGTCGGAGTTCCTTCGTCAGCGAGTCGAGCAGGTAGCCCCGGTACTGGCGCGGGGTCATGTCCGACGGCCCCCCTCTGCCCATGCCCAAGCGGGCGGCAGCGAAGCCCAGCGCGACACCTGCGAAGAAGACTGCAGTCAGCGCCATCGCGGCGCGTTTCTTGGTTTGGCCGGCCGTCATTCGCCGTTCTCTGCCAACACCCAGATGGCACCGTCGCTCTGGTCCATCGCGCTCTGGATGAGCACGTCCTCGTAGCTCGAATCGAGGACCACGGAGGAACTGGCGCTCTTCAGCATGGCCCATTGGGACACGACGGTCAGCGCGGCCAGGACCAGCGCCGCGACCGCCAGTCGCGGTGACCAGGCGATCAGGTAGGCAAGCCAGGTGGGATTCGGATTCTCCTCCCTGCGAGACGCGATCGCTGCCCACACCCGCGCGGTGAACGCCGGGCTGGGCTCGAAGTCGCCCAGCAGCTCCCGGTACATCGCGAACAGGCGATTCAGGAATTCGTCACGATTCGTCCGCATTGCCTTCGTCCTCCGTACCCTGTTGCCTTCCGGCCTCTTCCGCCAACGTCTCGTATGCCTTCAACACTCGCTTGCGCGCCCTGAACAGCCGAACCTTGAGAGCATTCGTGTTCACCTTGTAAACCCTGCTCAACTCCTTCAGGCTCAGTCCCTCGATCTCCTTCATCGTCAGCAGGATCCGGTCATCGTCGGACACTCTCGCGAGCAGAATCTCCAGCAGTTCCCTCGCTCCCTCTCTCTTGTTGTCCTCCAGTGCCTTCTTACCACTGAGCGCCGCATCGATCGCCACCACCTGCTGCTCGCTGAGATCTGCCATCCTCACGTTGATTTCCCTGCGCTTACGACGCAGGTAATCGTAGCAGGCATTGATCGTCAGCCGATACAGCCAAGGCTCGAAGACCTGGGGCGTCCGGAGTTGCCGGAGGGAATCGTAGAGCCGGACGAAAACCTCTTGTCCGACATCCTCGACATCCTCCCCGCGACTGATCGTCCGGTATACCGTGCCAAGAATTCGCTTCCGGTATGCTCGGATGATCTCACTGAAAGCCTCATCGTCTCCCGACTGGGCTTTCCTGATCGTCTCGGGGTCAACCAGCATTCAGGGACAGCCGTGGCGGGTGGCGCTATCGTTCGTGTTGTCAATCAACAAGGCGCAACTGCTGCAAGGATGGTTACGACGTGCCGCGGACCGCACGAGTGGTCGAGGGCTGCAAATCGGCGAGGGCCGCAAGGTCGAAACGCCCCGTGTACACGGCCATCCCGAGTGCCACATGCATTCCGAGCCCGATCAATGTCCGGACCTCCTCAAGCGTGCCGATTCCGCCCGCTGCCGTGACCTCGTGGTCCGTCGCCGCCCGCAGCCGACGGTACCAGTCCAAGTCCGTGCCTTCCATTGTGCCTTCCTTGTCCACGTACGTGCACAGGAATGAACTGCAATAGGGTTCGGTCCGCGACAGCACCGCTTCGGCCTCGAGCCGTGTGGACTCTTGCCAGCCCCTCACGACGATGCGGCCGTTCATCGAGTCCAGGGCGATCGTGATCCGTTCCGTACCAGCCTCCGACGCCAGGGCAGCCAGGAAGCGGGCATCCGGACCGTCGGCGGAGAATGCGGCCGTGCCCACAATGACCCGCTCGGCACCGGCGGCGAGCAGTTCCCTGGCACGGTCGACGGTTCGTACGCCGCCACCCACCCAGGTTCTCGCCTGGCCCGCCAGCCGCTGGACAACCTCCAGGTTCGAGCCCCGACCGGTTGCCTGATCGAGGTCGATCACCTGCACGACAGGGAATCGGGCGAACCGCTCCAGCATCGCCTCGGGAGAATCGCCCTCCAGCACCTTCTCTTTCCCGCGCACGAGCTGCACGACCTTCCCTTCCATCAGGTCGATGCACGGAATGATCATGATATAGAAGCCTCCTCGGATGCCGGGCAAACTCTCACGATGTTTCAGCTTAACCGCAAACACAATCGTGTTTGCGGCCCGGCAGGCTATGCCGTGCCGAAAACGGCCGGAAAGACGGTCAAGACGATTGCCGCCCAGATCGCGTAGACGGGCAGGTAGGTCGTCTGCCAGCGAGCGATCGCGTCGAACGACTCACGCCCCCGGAGGAACTTCACGTACAGCCATGCGGACCACGCCAGGTTGACCAGCAGGATGAGGTTCTCGCCCAGCGCCGCCGTCTTGTTCGGCGACGAACCGTACTCGGCGATCCGGGCCGATATCGCCCAGAGGACCACTGCGTCCACCAGCAGCGCGCTCAGGATCAGCGTCAGCTGGAGCGCATCGAAAGCGTTCGGGCGCGCGACGGGATCTCGCGCGGACACGGTGTAGACCAGCATGCCCACGATCAGGACCAGCATCAGGTCGAATCCGATCAGGACCTCGCGATCGATGTCGATCGGGTTTCCGGTCCAGGCCACGGTGCCCAGGAAGGCGATCAGGACAGCGGCGAACATGGGCGTGAACAGTCGCGTCAGGACCGGGGCCATGTTCTCGACAACGCTCTGCTTGGCCTCGACGAGCCACGAGGCCACCAGCACGGCTCCCAGCGCCCCGCAGGGCAGAATCCACTCCTCCGCGAGCCACTCGGCATCCACGCCAGCCGACTGGAATACAAAGATCGTGGTCGCGGTCAGCACCCCTCCTCCCAGCGCGATCAGCACGTAGTAGATGAGGAGTTCGCCGGTGAAGCGGACGAAATCCATCCGTCGGAACCGGTCGCCCCACTGCCAACCGGTGTACACGAAGCCGATTGCGAGCCAGAGGCCGATGGGCAGGTGCAGCACGGCGAGCAGCTCCATCGAGCCCCCCTCCTCGAACGGGATGACGTTGACGAGGGCCGTCGCGGCCACGAAAACGCCCCCCATCCAGACCCACTTGCGGGCGGGGATCC
Source organism: Bryobacterales bacterium (assembly GCA_965205085.1). Lineage (GTDB taxonomy): Bacteria > Acidobacteriota > Terriglobia > Bryobacterales > UBA6623 > VXMF01. The sequence continues at coordinate 3,095,131 of OZ242039.1, forward strand.
GGCGTTTCCACACGAAGTAGGCCGCGAGACAAGGCAGCACGAAAAGGCTGGCATTGCGGGCGTAGAACCATTCGCTGGTCGCTACGCCGATCCATCCGGCCACCTTGTACGCCAACGCGGCAAGCATTCCCAGGCCGACCGCCACGCCCGCATCGGCGCGCAGCGCCCCGTTGTCCGGCTCCCTTGCCACGACCAGCTGCTTCCAGAGGCGTTCCGGGTGCTCCTGGGCGTATTCCGCGGTGACGGCGTCGATCTCGCCGACCCTCCTGACGGCCAGCAGCACAGCCTCGTCGACCGAGAGGCCAGTCGCCAGGAGTTCGCTGACCTGGCTGCGCAGGTGATCCTCGAGCTCGTCCCGGTCATCCTGGTCCAGCGTCGCGTGGCGGTCCAGATACGCTCTCCAGGAGTCGACCCGCTCCTGCAGTTCCGCGTCTCCTGCCCGGTTGTGCGCTTCCATCGCCGCGTCCCCCGCAATCAGGCGGGGCTTGCCGCCGCGGCCAGGGCGGGCCACGCACTGACCAGGGTCTCGTGCACGACCAGCCACTGGCGCTGATACTCTGCGAGCTGCCGACGACCCCGTGCCGTGATCTGGTAGTACTTGCGCCGGCGACCGGTTTCCGCCGTGCCCCAGCGCCCCTCGATCTGGCCGAGCCGCTCCAGTCTGTGCAGTACCGGGTACATCATGCCGTCCGACCACTGCAGTTCGCCACCCGACAACTCGCTGACGCGTTTCAGGACCGCATATCCGTAGTTTTCCCCCTCGGTCAGGATCGCCAGCACCAACGGGGTTGCCGATGCCGCAATCAGCTCCTTACCGATACCTCGTGCTGGTTTCGTCGATCGATACATAACACCATTATACATAACAAATCAATGTATGCAGGACCGACGGACAGCGATGCCTGTCTCAGGCCTGCCTGCCGGGGTCGACCAGGCGAACCGGAATCCCTGCGGCCTTCAATATCTGCTTCAGGCTGTTCGAGGTGTAGGTGCCGTAGTGGAAGATCGACGCCGCCAGGGCCGCATCGGCCTTGCCTGCCGTCAGGACCCGGACGAAGTCCTCCGGCTTCCCGCCGCCTCCGCTTGCGATGACCGGAATCCGGGTGGCGCCGGCGACGGTGTTCGTGAGTTCGCAGTCGAAGCCTTCCTGTGTGCCGTCGGCGTCCATGGACGTCAGCAGGATCTCGCCAGCGCCGAGGGACTGGCCCTGCACCGCCCACTCACAGGCGTCGATTCCGGTATCCTTGCGGCCCCCGTAGGTATGCACGGTCCATCGACCAGGGCCCGTCCGGCGTGCGTCGATCGCCAGCACGACGGCCTGTGCACCGAATTCGTCGGAGAGCTCGCCGATGAGGTCCGGTCGTTCAACGGCGGCCGTGTTGACCGAGACCTTGTCGGCTCCCGCCATCAAGATGGCTCTGGCATCCCGCACCGAGCGGATGCCACCCCCGACGGTGAGAGGGATGAACACCTTGCGGGCGGTGCGTTCGACGACCTCGACCATCGTCGCCCGGTGGTCACTCGACGCGGTGATATCGAGAAAGACCAGCTCGTCCGCACCGTCCTCGTTGTAGCGGGCACTCAATTCCACGGGGTCCCCGGCGTCCCGCAGGCCGACGAAGTTGACCCCCTTGACGACCCGGCCCGCGGTGACGTCGAGGCAGGGAATGACGCGCCTGGTCAGCACCGTTCCGCCTCGATGAAGTTCTTGACGATGCGTTGGCCCAAGGGGCCGGACTTCTCCGGATGGAACTGGACTCCAAAGACGTTTCCCGATTCGACGGCGGCACAGAACGTCCTCCCGGCGTATCGACACACCGCGGCCACACGGCCTCCCGCCGCCTCCGCTGGCAGGTAGTAGCTGTTGGCGAAATACACGTACGGTCTGCCGCCGATCCCGTCCAGCAGGCGTGGCGTTCCCTGTGTCTCCAGGCAGTTCCAGCCCATCTGGGGCACACGGGCATCTTGCGGGAAGCGCAACACCCGCCCGCGGTACACGCCGAGGCCGCGTTCCCCGGCCTCCTCACTACTGTCGAAGAGTGCCTGCAGCCCGAGGCAGATGCCCAGGAACGGAACGCCGGCCTCGATTCTCTCGCACAGCGTTTGGCGGACGCCGAGGGCATCCAGGGAGCGCAGCAACTGTCCGTAGTGGCCGACCCCCGGCAGGATGATGCGGGAGGCGGCGGCCAGGCCTGGGGGGTCGGACACGATCTCGAAGGGCGCCGAAATGCTCTCCAGGGTATTGGCGACCGAACGCAGGTTGCCGGCCCCGTAATCGAATACGGTGGTCATGTCAGGCACCCCGTTCCAGGATGCCCTTTGTGCTGGGCAGCCGGTCCCGCAGCTGCGGGTCCCGGGAGCACGCGAAGCGCATCGCCTTGGCCCAGCACTTGAAAAGGGCCTCGATCCGGTGGTGGCTCGACCGGCCATACAGGACCTTCAGATGCAGGTTGGCCCCGCAGTGAACGGCAAAGCCGTCAAAAAAATCGTGAAGGAGTTCAGCTTGCAGGTCGCCCACCAGGCGGAACCGGGTGGGCGCGCCGTACACCAGCGCCGGTCGTCCCCCCAGATCGACGGCGGCCACGGCAAGCGCCTCGTCCATCGGCATCAGGAAATAGCCTGACCGCAGTATGCCGGCCTTGTCCCCCAGTGCCTCCGCGAACGTCTGGCCCAGGACGATCCCGCAGTCCTCGACCGTGTGGTGCTGGTCGACGTCCAGGTCCCCGTCCGCCCGGACGTCGAGGTCGAAGGCTCCGTGGCGGGCGAATGATTCCAGCATGTGGTCGAGGAAGCGTATGCCTGTCCGTATGTCGTACCTCCCCTCGCCGTCGATGTTCAGCTGGGCGCTGATGCGGGTCTCCTTGGTCAAGCGCTCGATACGCGCACTGCGAGCGGAACTCATGAGAGGGCTGCCTTCAGGTCGTTGACGCTCTCCAGAACATCCTCGGCCCCAAGCTCCCGGAACAGCGCACGCGTTTCCTGGTGCCGAGGGGAGCCTGTGGGTACTATGCCAAGGAAGCGGACGCCGGCACTCCTGGCTGACCGGCAGTCGTCTACATTGTCCCCCACGAAGACCGTTTCGGCCTCCGGCAGAGCACGGCGGATGTAGAGCAGTCCGTCCGGGGCGGGCTTGGTGTTCGAGACGAGATCATTGGTCACCACCGGATGAAAGCGAATCGATGGGCAAAAGCGACGGAGGGTATGCTGTGTCGACTCCCGTCCGCGACCTGTGAAGATCGCCAGCCGCATCGACGAGGCAAGCCGCTCAAGCAACCCTGGACGGACGAGCCAGCGTTCGTTGCGGATGAGCCCGCTTCCATCATTGCCCCAGTACAACCGCCGACCATACGCCCGAACCTCGGAGGCCTCGACGGCACCTCCGGCAGCATGGATCGCCAGCATCGCGATGTCTGCATCGTCATTGTAGCCGCCCGAGTTCTTGATCCGGGTGATGTCGTCCTGACTGAGGCTGACTCCGGCGAAATGGCGCACTGTCTCGATCAGCGCCCGCCTGAAAGTCTCGGTCGGGTCCACCAGCACGCCGTCCATGTCGAAGACCAGTACCCGCCTGCTCATTTCGGAGCCCATGGCTGCTCGCTCCAGGCCAAGCCGCGCCGGCACACGCCTACCCCCGTCCCCATTGACGATGGGGCGACGGCAACCCAGACTACTCGACCGCGTTCAGAGAATCGACAGGACGAACGGCTCCGCAGCGGAGAGGCCGCACGATTCGCAACGCCTTCATCCTTTGTCTCCAACCGCAGAGCAGCATCTGCTTCTTGCGCTCCCCGTCGGTAACCTAGCCTGGAGCCGGTGGCCGCCGATCAAGTCTGCACAAGCATACGCGGACTGCCTAAATTCAATTGTGCCCAGTATGTACAGTGACAACCCGCAATGGTACCCAAACTGTCATTGTATCAGGCTGGACCCGAATCATGCCGGTAACGGATTCGGCACTCGCGTCCGTCATCCTTCGCGTCGAGTGGTCACCTCGCGGAATTCCGCGACGAATCGCACCGTCTCCTGCATCGGCCCCAGCGTCACGCGCGCTGCACCGGGAATGCACCCCGACTGATCGCGGATCAGAATCCCCCGGCTGGAGAGGACAGAACAGATTCGGGAGCAATCGTCGCCAATCTCGACGAGCACGAAGTTGCCGCGGCTCGGCCAATAGCGGACACCAAGCTCGTCCAACGCGGCGCAGAGCAACTCCCGCGATTCCAACACGCGCCTCACGTATCCGCGCACGTACTCCTCGTCCTCGATCGCCGCCAGAGCGCATTGCACGGAGAGGGAGCTGACGTTGTATGGCGACTGGCTCTTGCGGACAGCCGCTACATTCCCAGCCTGCGAGACGAGCACGCCACAACGCAACCCCGCCATGCCGTACGCCTTGGAGAACGTCCGCGTGACGAAGAGGTTCGGCCAGCGAGGCACGAGATCGAGCACGCTCTCGCCGTGAAACTCGAAGTAGGCCTCGTCGAACAGTACGGCGCGACCGTCCGCGGCTTCCAGGATCAGCTCGGCCTGGTCCCGGGTGAGCACCCCCCCGGTGGGGTTGTTCGGTGACGGTATGCACACGGCCCGCGTGGCAGGGCCGATGGCACCGGCGATCGCCTCGACCGGAACGGACAGATCCGGCCTGTTGAGTTCCACCATGACAGGAGTGCCGCCCTGGCGCTCCGTGTAGAACTTCAGCATGCTGAACGAGGGCGAGGGAATCACGACCTCGTCCTGCGGATCCACGTAGGTTTGGATGAACGCGCCGATGGCCTCGTCGCTGCCCGAACCCAGCAGGATCTGGTCCGCAGGCACGCCCAGCCACCGTCCGATCCGCCGAAGCGCATCGCCATAGTCGGGATAGGTCGCGATGAAGGTGCCTGTCGCGGCGCTCCGCAGGACGCGGAGCACACCGGGCGAGCAGCCGGCGAGGTTCTCGTTGAAGTCCAGCCTGAGCTTGCTGCCGCGGTCCCCGAGGGGCGGTATGTAGGGTGCCATCCGCTGGACAGCCTCCCTCGGGACCGGAGCCTTAGGCATGCTGCACGCCTTCCACCGCGCGGGTCCGAATCTCGACCGACCGGGCATGGGCCTCGAGCCCTTCGGCCCTGGCGAGGGTAGTGACTGCGGGAGCGAGCCGCCGCAGCCCCGTCTCGGTGAGGCGTTGCACCGAGATGATCTTCACGAAATCGAGGACGCTGAGCCCTCCTCGGACTCGAGCTGCCCCGCCTGTCGGCAGCACGTGGTTCGGTCCGGCCGCATAGTCGCCGGCGGCCTCGGGGCTCCACGGTCCTACGAACACACTGCCGGCATGCCGGATGCCGGACAGTTCGACCGCCTCGCTGACGGAGAGATGCTCCGGAGCAAACCGGTTCGCGATGTCGCAGGCCTCGTCCAGGCTGTCCGTGACGACTGCCGCGCTATTTCGTCGGATGGCGGCCTCCGCGATCTCCCGCGTCGGCAGCGTAGCCGCCTGGCGCGTCACCTCTGCGGCCACCGCCTCGGCCAGGTCTCTCGATGGGGTCAGGAGCAGGGCAGCGGCATCCGCGTCATGCTCGGCCTGGGCGAGCATGTCGGAGGCCAGGACCGCCGGGTCACCGGATTCGAATACCAGTACGATTTCGGTTGGCCCGGCCACGAAGTCGATGCCGGTCTGTCCGGCCAGGAGTTTCTTCGCAGCTGCGACGTAGGCGTTGCCGGGACCGACGATTCGGTCGACCTTCGGGACGCTCTCGGTACCGAACGCGAACGCAGCGATCGCCTGGGCTCCGCCGACAGCGTAGAACTCGTCCAGGTCCATCAGCGCCGCCGTGCCGAGAGTTTCCCGCGACGGTCGCGGCGATGCAACGGCAACGCGCTTGACACCGGCGGTCTGGGCCGGAATCACGGTCATCATTACCGTTGACGGGAGGGGATACCGGCCCCCGGGAACGTAGGCACCGACGGAGTCCAGAGGTCGGACGAGTTGTCCCAGTTCGATACCGTCGTCCAGCGTCTCCAGCCATTCCGACGGCAGCTGGCGTTGAGCGTACCGCCGAATCCGGTCGGAGGCCTGATACACGGCCTCGACAAACTCCGGGCGCAACTGCCCCTTGGCACGGGCAATGGAATCGACGGGAACCCGAGCGGACGTGCCGTGCAGGCCGTCGAGCCTGCGGGCGTATTCGAGCAATGCCTGATCACCCCGTTCCTGGACGGCGCGCAGGATCGGCTCGACCGTGCGCTCGGCCTCGGAAAGGCGCAGGCGACGGGTCCGGAGGAGCACCTCCAGGACCCCGTGGTCGCGGCTGGCAACGATGCGGAGCATGGGGTGATCGCAGCGCTGGCGTCAGCGAGCATAGATGGCGGCGGGATCGAAGGTCTGCTCTTCATGACGGACCCATTCCCCGCCTTCCAGCTTGCGGGAGAAACAGCTGCGGAACCCTTCGTGGCAGACGCCAGGGCCAAGCGCCTCGGCGTGGATGAGAAGGGTGTCCGCATCGCAGTCGACCTCGATGCGCTTAGCGAGCAGGAAGTGTCCTGAGCTCTCGCCCTTCGTCCAGAGCTTGTTGCGGGTCCGGCTGTAGAATGTGACCTTCCCCGACTCCGCGGTTCTCGCAAACGATTCCTCGTTCATGAACCCCAGCATCAGGACCCGTCCGTCCCGATGGTCCTGAACGATGACGGGCAGCAGACCGCCGCATTTGTTGAAGTCCAGGTTCATCAAGACTCTCGTGGGGAGCGTCGGGCGGAGTACGGTGGCCCGAGCTTCTGGCCTCCAGTTCTCAGCGTATCAGGGTCCAGCCGGTGCCCCGTGCGCCCACGCGGATCCATCCCCTCACTTTCGCCAGAACCAGGGGGTCACGGTTACCAGCAAGGTGTAGAACTCAAGTCGGCCCGCGATCATGTCGAAACTCAGGACCCACTTCGCCAGGGCGGGCAAGTGGCTGTAGTTCTCCGCAGGGCCAACACTGCCCAATGCGGGTCCGATGTTGAACATGGCAGCCGCCACGGCGGAGATGGAGGTCAGTACGTCCACCCCGACTGCGGAAAGCGCCAGGCACGACGCGAAGTTGACGACGAATGCGAGATAAACCAGGTTAAGGAGGCTCTGGATGGTGGGTTCAGGGACCACCCTGCCTCCGAGTCGGACCGCGAAGACTCCGTGTCGCTCCACCATGCGCTTGAACTCCCGGGAGACGACCTTGGCGAGCAGTGCGATACGGGAAATTTTCATGCCCCCCGCAGTCGACCCGGTACATCCACCCGTGAACATCAGCACCAGCAGGATCAGTTGCCCCAACGGTGGCCACAGTTCGAAATCCTCCGTGCTAAATCCAGTTGTGGTCAGGATCGAGGTAACTTGGAAGAGGGCGGATCGAAACGCCCTTTCGAAGCCGTATCCGAACTGCCAGTGGAGCAGGAAGCAGGCAATGAGGCCCGGACCCACGATAGCCGCCAAGTAGTACCGGAACTCGTAGTCGCGCAAGGCTGCGAGGGGCCGGCGTTCCAGGATCGCCCGGTAGTGCAGTACGAAGCTCATTCCCCCCAGAAACATGAAGAGGGTGATCAAGTATTCGACGGCCGGGCTTGCGAACGCGCCGATGCTCCCCGTACGGGTGGAGAACCCACCGGTCGCCAGCGTCGCGAAGGCATGGGTGAGGGCATCGAACCCGTCAAGGCCAGCCAGCATCAGCAGCACCCACAGCACCGCCGTCAGCGCCACGTAGATGCCCCACAGGGAGGTCGCGGTCTCGGCAACCCGAGGCGTTAGTCTCTCCGACTTCGCTCCCGAGAACTCCGCTCGATACAGGTGCATGCCACCGTGACCAACAAGGGGCAGCACGGCAATCACCAGCACAACGATACCCATCCCGCCCAGCCAGGAGGAAAGGGCTCTCCACAGCAGTACCGGCCGTGACAGCGATTCCACATCAGCGAGGATCGACGCACCGGTCGTGGTTACGCCTGATGTCGATTCGAACACCGCGTCGGTGAACGAATCGATGCCCGGTGCGAACAGGTAGGGAAGTCCGCCGAACAGGCTTGCTCCGATCCAAACGAACACGGTCAGCAGGATGCCCTCCCGCTGCGTGAGTTCGCGACGCCCATGGCGCGAAAGGGCCCACAGGAGCCCTCCTGATGCGACCGTGATGACCGTGGCCATCAGCAGCGGACCCAGGTCCTTGCCACCGGTGCCGGCAGAGTAAGCGGCGGGGACCGCCATCGTGCCCCCGAACGTCATCACGATGAGCCCACCCACCCTGGTGATGGGGGCCCAGTGGATCACTTGGTGGGCCTCCAGCCTCTTGTGGCGGGCAGAAACGCTTTCTCCAACTCCGGCACCAGACTTTCCAGAGTGAAGAAGATCACCCGGTCGCCCTCATGGACGGCCACATTGCCTCGCGGTACGCAGACGTGACCGTTCGGGCGGGAAATCGCTCCGACGATCGCACCCCTGGGCAGGCGGATGTCCCTCAGCTTCCGGTCGATGATGCTGGACCCCTTGGAGGCAATCATCTCGATCGCCTCGGCCTCCTCTTCCCGGAAGCTGGTCACCGACAGCACACGCCCCTTGCGGACGTACTGCAGGATCATGTCGACGGCTGTCAGGCGCTGGCTGATTGAGGTGTTGATGCCGAGCCTCTGGACGATGGGGAGGTAGTTCAGGCGATTGACCAGAGCTACAACCTTGTCCGCTCCAAGCCGTCTCGCCAGCAGCGACGCGACGATGTTGTCCGCGTCGTCACGGGTAAGCGCCAGAAAGGCGTCGACTCCCTCAATGTTCTCCTCCTCGAGCTTCTGCTGGTCTGTCCCATCCCCGTGCACGACCACGGTCCTGTCCAGAACGTTCGAGACGAGTTCGCATCTGTCGGGGTCACGCTCGATCAGCTTGACCGAGACCCCCTGGCGCTCGAGTTCCTGGGCGACCCAGATACCGAGCTGCCTGCCGCCCACGACCACGACCCGCCGCAGGGACTTCTTGGGCTGGATACCCATGAACCCCAAGACCGCGTTCAGCTTGTCCTGGGTTGTACAGATGTAAATGTGGTCGCCCGGTTCCAGGCGCTGGGCTCCGTGCGGGATGATGACCTGGGGCCCCCGAAAGATCATCGCGATCAGACAGTCCGGTGGTGGGCCGGCGGCGTCGAGTTCCTCGACCGTCTTGCCGGCGAACCAGCTGTCATGCGCGACGTTCATCCCAAACAGCTTGATGTTCCCTTCGGCGAAATCAAGAATGTCGGACACGCCCGGCACATGGAGGACGCGCATGATGCGTCGCATGATCGTGGTCTCGGGGTGGATGATGCGGTCCAGCTTGAGGCCCATCTTGTCCAGAATCCGACTCCACTGTTCGAATTCGTGGGTGCGGATACGGGCGACCTTGATTCTTGCGTTTGACTCAGCTTGTGCGATCATGCACGCCAAGAGGTTGATCTCGTCGGAATCGGTCTCCGCGATGAACATCTCCGCAGAGGCCACACCGGCCTTGACCAGCGTGCGGATGCTGCCGGCGCTGCCGTTGACGATCTTGGCATCAAGGTGTTCCTCAAGTTCGAAGCAACGCTCGGCGTCTTTCTCGACGATAGTAACCTCATTCCCCTCCCGAATGAGGCGCGCAGCGATGAGGGCGGCACCTTCGCCCCCTCCGGCCAGGAGAATGCGCATGCCCAACCGACCCGCTAACTGAGGTTAGCATGCTGTTACACAGGCCGGCGCAACGGCAGGGACGTTAGCCCCCTCCGCCCGCTGTTGCATTTCCCCTTGCAGCCGGCAGGTCAACCCTCCGGCAGATGTAGAATGATGCCAGCGAGCAAACCTCAGCCGCCCGACGGCGCGGAGAGACAACACACTGGAGCGGGGCAGTGTGCAGGACACGGCGGCAACCCCTTCCGCGCACCCCATCGGCTGGTCTGGTACGTGGCCCGGTGCCGCGAAAGGAAAGAGCGATGACCCGACAGTGCCTTCCGATCGGCATCCAGGACTTCCGAACTATCAGGGACGACGGCTACTACTATGTCGACAAGACCTCCCTAGTCCGCCGGCTGGTGGACGAGGGGCGCCACTATTTCCTGTCCCGCCCGCGCCGCTTCGGCAAGAGTTTGTTGGTCCACACGCTGAAGTCCCTGTTCGCTTGTGATGAACCTCTGTTCCGGGGACTGGACATCCACCCGCACTGGGACTGGTCCTCGCCGCACCCGGTGGTGCGGCTCAGCTTCGGCGGGAAGTACAACCAGCCGCCGGACATCGAGCGGAATGTCCTCAATCAACTGGCACTCGTCGAACATGCTGCCGGTCTCGAGACGGCACCGGCCGCTGACACGGGTCCGGAGCGTCTGCAGAATGTCCTCTATCGTCTCCATCACGGATCCGGCCGGCAGGTGGTGGTGCTGGTGGACGAGTACGACAAGCCGATCCTCGATGTGCTCCACGACCCGGAACTGGCAACCGCCAACCGGGACTACCTGCGCGGATTTTACGGCATCATCAAAGACAGCGCCGAGCATGTCCGCTTCGTCTTCGTTACCGGCGTCAGCATGTTCTCCAAGGTCAGTCTCTTCTCGGGCCTCAACAACCTGAAGGACATCAGCCTCGACCCACGCTATGCCACCCTCTGCGGCTACCGGGAGGAGGATCTGGACCGGGTGTTCGGGCCCGAGCTGGCCGGGCTCGACCGCGAAACGATCCGCACCTGGTACAACGGCTACCACTGGCGGGGCGGAGAGCGGGTCTACAACCCCTACGATGTGCTCCTGCTGCTGGATACCCGCGAGTTCCAGCCCTACTGGTTCCAGACCGGGTCGCCCGAGTTCCTGTTCCGGATGCTGATGGAGAAGTCGGTCAGCCCGATGGAAATCGAGGGCCGCCTGACGGACAGCACGCTAGTCTCGAAGTTCGATGTCGGCAACGTCGATGTCGAGGCGCTGCTCTTCCAGACCGGCTACCTGACCATCGCGGAGGAGGTGCGAGACGATTTCGATATCCTCTACCGTCTGGACTATCCCAATCTCGAGGTCCGGCTCAGCCTGAACCGGGGATTGCTGGCCTGGCTGGGCCAGCGGCGCGCCGAGCAGCTGGTGCGGGGACGGAAGCTCTGTGCACTGCTGGAGGCCAACGACTTCGCCGGCTTCGGCGAGACCTTCCGCGCGTGGGTCTCGGGCATCCCCTACCTATGGCATATGAAAGGGGACCTCGCGCGCTACGAGGCCTGGTACGCGAGTCTCCTCTACATGGGTCTGCACGCCGTCGGGGCGGACCTGAGGGTGGAGGAGGCCTCTTCGCGCGGCCGGGCGGACATGGTGCTGCGTCACGGCGGGCAGGTCTTCGTGCTGGAGTTCAAGATGGCAGAGGGCGAGGACGGCAGCGAGGCCGCTCTGGATGCGGCGATGGCCCAGATGCGCGGCCGGGGCTATGCGGACAAGTACGGGGGCCACGCCGAGCCGGTCCATCTGATCGGCGTGGCCTGCGGACGCGAGGCGAGGAACCTGCTGGAGGTTCGTGCCGAGCTGGCGTGAGAGACCGGGAACGAGGCATCCCCGCAGGGGGTTGCGGTGCATTAGGCCACGGTGGCTTCCTGTAGGAGCGTTCTGGGGCGGAGCGTACCGCTAGCTGCAACACCACTGGAAGATTGCCATCCAGCCGCCGGACGATCGTTCGGAGCGCCCCCCGAAGCGCCGCTGTCGGCGCGATGAAGTGACGATGATTTCTCCCGAAACTCGCGCGGGCGGGATTAGACACAGACTTGCTGGCTTGTCGTTGGGGCCCCTTGCCTTGCCGCACAGGGCCTGCCGAATCCGGTCGCCGTGCAGCTGCCGCACCAGGCTCACCGCGGTGTGGATCGGACGCCCAGCCATCCTCAGGCAGTTCTGCCGGCCCGCGCCTGTTCTTAAGCTGCTGCTCAACGGTTCGGACAGTCCCTCCGCAGCCTCTGTTACCGTCCCAGCTGGACCCGGTCCGTGACAACCGAACACTGGCCAGCCGTTCGGAGGTCCAGTGATTCCGGTCAGGCCAACCGGACGGCCATTCCCAGTGCGACAGTTCCCCGTCAGCGCACGGCATTGGACTCCTTACCCTCCGTTGCGCGCCAGTGGTGCGCAGAGGGACCTGCGGCATCGGACGATGCCGGGATGCGCGGCTGATCGATGGCAAGACCTTGGCGAGGTACCGCATCGAGGCCATTCTTCGCCGAATGTAGAATGATGTCAGCGGGCAAGACCCAGCCGTCTGGCTGCGCGGAGGGACAACGGTGCGACACACTGGGGCGGGGCAGTGTGCAGGACATGGCGGCAACCCCTGCCGCGCACCCCGTCGGCCGGCCTGGTACAGGGTCCGGTGCCGCGAAAGGAAAGAGCGATGACCCGACAGCGCCTTCCGATCGGAATCCAGAACTTCCGGCGCCTGCGGGAGACCGGCAGCTACTACGTCGACAAGACTTCGCTCATCCGGCAACTGGTCAAGCAGGGAGACTACTATTTCCTGTCCCGGCCGCGCCGCTTCGGCAAGAGTTTGTTGGTCCACACGCTGAAGTCCCTGTTCGCCTGTCATGAACCCCTGTTCCGGGGACTGGACATCCACCCGCACTGGGACTGGTCCTCGCCGCACCCGGTGGTGCGGCTCAGCTTCGGCGGGAAGTACAACCAGCCGCCGGACATCGAGCGGAATGTCCTCAATCAACTGGCACTCGTCGAACATGCTGCCGGTCTCGAGACGGCACCGGCCGCTGACACGGGTCCGGAGCGTCTGCAGAATGTCCTCTATCGTCTCCATCACGGATCCGGCCGGCAGGTGGTGGTGCTGGTGGACGAGTACGACAAGCCGATCCTCGATGTGCTCCACGACCCGGAACTGGCAACCGCCAACCGGGACTACCTGCGCGGATTTTACGGCATCATCAAGGACAGCGCCGAGCATGTCTGCTTCGTCTTCGTCACCGGGGTCAGCATGTTCTCCAAGGTCAGCCTCTTCTCGGGCCTCAACAACCTGAAGGACATCAGCCTCGATCCGCGCTATGCCACCCTCTGCGGCTACCGGGAGGAAGACCTGGACCGGGTGTTCGGGCCCGAGTTGGCCGGGCTCGACCGGGAATTGATCCGCACCTGGTACAACGGCTACCACTGGCGGGGCGGAGAGCGGGTCTACAACCCCTACGATGTGCTCCTGCTGCTGGATACCCGCGAGTTCCAGCCCTACTGGTTCGAGACCGGGTCGCCCGAGTTCCTGTTCCGGATGTTGATGGAGAAGTCGATCAGCCCGATGGAAATCGAGGGCCGGCTGACGGACAGGGCGCTGGTCTCGAAGTTCGATGTCGGCAATGTCAATATCGAGGCGCTGCTCTTCCAGAGCGGCTACCTGACCATCGCGGAGGAGTTGCAGCAGGGTCATCGGACCCTCTACCGTCTGGACTATCCCAATCTCGAGGTCCGGCTCAGCCTGAACGACCAACTGCTGGACTGGCTGGGCCAGGAGGGCTCGGAGCCGGTGGAACGGGGGCAAGAGCTCTGCGCGCTGCTGGGGGCGCACGACTTCGCGGGCTTCGGCGAGACCCTCCGCGCGTGGGTCTCGGGCATACCCTACCAGTGGCATGCGAAAGGGGACCTCGCGCGCTACGAAGCTTGGTACGCGAGCCTGCTCTACATGTGTCTGCGCGCCGGCGACGCGGACGTGAGGGTAGAGGAGGCCTCCTCGCGCGGCCGGGCGGACATCGTGCTCTGTCACGGCGGGCAGGTCTTCGTCCTGGAGTTCAAGATGGCAGAGGGCAAGGACGGCAGCGAGGCCGCGCTGGATGCGGCGATGGCCCAGATGCGCGGGCGGGGCTATGCGGACAAGTACGGGGGCCACGCCGAGCCGGTCCATCTGATCGGTGTGGCCTGCGGACGCGAGGCGAGGAACCTGCTGGAGGTTCGTGCCGAGCTGGCGTGAGATACCGGGAACGAGCCATCCCAGCAAGGGGGTTGCGGTGCATTCGGCCACTGTAGCTTCCTGTACGAGCGTCCTGGGGCGGAGCGTACCGCTAGCTGCAACACCACTGGAAGATTGCCATCCAGCCGCCGGACGATCGTTCGGAGCGCCCCCCGAAGCGCCGCTGTCGGCACGATGAAGTGACGGTGATTTCTCCCGAAACTCGCGCGGGCGGGATTGGACACAGACTTGCTGGCTTGTCGTTGGGGCCCCTTGCCTTGCCGCACAGGGCCTGCCGAATCCGGTCGCCGTGCACCTGCCGCACCAGGCTCACCGCGGTGGGGATCGGACGCCCAGCCATCCTCAGGCAGTTCTGCCGGCCCGCGCCTGTTCTTAAGCTGCTGCTCAACGGTTCGGACAGTCCCTCCGCAGCCTCTGTTACCGTCCCAGCTGGACCCGGTCCGTGACAACCGAACACTGGCCAGCCGTTCGGAGGTCCAGTGATTCCGGTCAGGCCAACCGGACGGCCATTCCCAGTGCGACAGTTCCCCGTCAGCGCACGGCATTGGACTCCTTACCCTCCGTTGCGCGCCAGTGGTGCGCAGAGGGACCTGCGGCATCGGACGATGCCGGGATGCGCGGCTGATCGATGGCAAGAGCTTGGCGAGGTGCCGCATCGGGGCGCATCTCCGCCAAATGTAGAATGAGGTCAGCGAGCAAGACCCTGCCGCACGAAGGGTCTACGGTGCGACACACTGGGGCGGAGCGGTGTGCAAGGAACGGCACACAACCCCTTCCGCGCACCCCATCGGCCGGTCTGGTACGCGCTCCGGTGCCGCAAAGGAAAGAGCGATGACCCGACAGTGCCTTCCGATCGGCATCCAGGACTTCCGGACTATCAGGGACGACGGCTACTACTATGTCGACAAGACCCCGCTGGTCCGCCGGTTGGTGGACCAGGGGCGCCACTATTTCCTGTCCCGGCCGCGCCGCTTCGGCAAGAGTTTGTTGGTCCACACGCTGAAGTCCCTGTTCGCCTGTCATGAACCGCTGTTCCGGGGACTGGACATCCACCCGCACTGGGACTGGTCCTCGCCGCACCCGGTGGTGCGGCTCAGCTTCGGCGGGAAGTACAACCAGCCGCCGGACATCGAGCGGAATGTCCTCAATCAACTGGCACTCGTCGAACATGCTGCCGGTCTCGAGACGGCACCGGCCGCTGACACGGGTCCGGAGCGTCTGCAGAATGTCCTCTATCGTCTCCATGACGGATCCGGCCGGCAGGTGGTGGTGCTGGTGGACGAGTACGACAAGCCGATCCTCGATGTGCTCCACGACCCGGAACTGGCAACCGCCAACCGGGACTACCTGCGCGGATTTTACGGCATCATCAAGGACAGCGCCGAGCATGTCCGCTTCGTCTTCGTCACCGGGGTCAGCATGTTCTCCAAGGTCAGCCTCTTCTCGGGCCTCAACAACCTGAAGGACATCAGCCTTGACCCGCGCTATGCCACCCTCTGCGGCTACCGGGAGGAAGACCTGGACCGGGTGTTCGGGCCCGAGTTGGCCGGGCTCGACCGGGAATTGATCCGCACCTGGTACAACGGCTACCACTGGCGGGGCGGAGAGCGGGTCTACAACCCCTACGATGTGCTCCTGCTGCTGGATACCCGCGAGTTCCAGCCCTACTGGTTCGAGACCGGGTCGCCCGAGTTCCTGTTCCGGATGTTGATGGAGAAGTCGGTCAGCCCGATGGAAATCGAGGGCCGGCTGACGGACAGGGCGCTGGTCTCGAAGTTCGATGTTGGCAACATCAATATCGAGGCGCTGCTCTTCCAGACCGGCTACCTGACCATCGCGGAGGAACTGCAGCAGGGTCATCGGACCCTCTACCGTCTGGACTATCCCAATCTCGAGGTCCAGCTCAGCCTCAACGACCAACTGCTGGCCTGGCTGGGCCAGGAGGGCTCCGAGCCGGTGGAGCGGGGGCAAAAGCTCTGCGCGCTGCTGGAGGCGCACGACTTCGCGGGCTTCGGCGAGACCCTCCGTGCGTGGCTCTCGGGCATCCCCTACCAGTGGCATGCGAAAGGGGATCTTGCCCGCTACGAGGCGTGGTACACGAGCCTGCTCTACATGTGTCTGCGCGCCGGCGACGGGGACGTGAGGGTAGAGGAGGCCTCCTCGCGCGGCCGGGCGGACATGGTGCTCTGTCACGGCGGGCAGGTCTTCGTCCTGGAGTTCAAGATGGCGGAGAGCGAGGACGGCAGCGAGGCCGCGCTGGATGCGGCGATGGCCCAGATGCGCGGGCGGGGCTATGCGGACAAGTACGGGGGCCACGCCGAGCCGGTCCATCTGATCGGCGTGGCCTGCGGACGCGAGGCGAGGAACCTGCTGGAGGTTCGTGCCGAGCTGGCGTGAGAGACCGGGAACGAGCCATCCCAGCAGGGGGTTGCGTTGCATTCGGCCACTGTGGCTTCCTGTAGGAGCGTACCGCTAGCTGCAACACCACTGGAAGATTGCCATCCAGCCGCCGGACGATCGTTCGGAGCGCCCCCCGAAGCGCCGCTGTCGGCACGATGAAGTGACGGTGATTTCTCCTGAAACTCGCGCGGGCGGGATTGGACACAGACTTGCTGGCTTGTCATTGGGGCCCCTTGCCTTGCCGCACAGGGCCTGCCGAATCCGGTCGCCGTGCACCTGCCGCACCAGGCTCACCGCGGTGTGGATCGGACGCCCAGCCATCCTCAGGCAGTTCTGCCGGCCCGTGCCTGTTCTTAAGCTGCTGCTCAACGGTTTGGACAGTCCCTCCGCAGCCTCTGTTACCGTCCCAGCTGGACCCGGTCCGTGACAACCGAACACTGGCCAGCCGTTCGGAGGTCCAGTGATTCCGGTCAGGCCAACCGGACGGCCATTCCCAGTGCGACAGTTCCCCGTCAGCGCACGGCATTGGACTCCTTACCCTCCGTTGCGCGCCAGTGGTGCGCAGAGGGACCTGCGGCATCGGACGATGCCGGGATGCGCGGCTGATCGATGGCAAGACCTTGGCGAGGTACCGCATCGAGGCCATTCTTCGCCGAATGTAGAATGATGTCAGCGGGCAAGACCCAGCCGTCTGGCTGCGCGGAGAGACAACGTTGCGACACACTGGGGCGGGGCAGTGTGCAGGACACGGCTTCAACCCCGGCCGCGCGCCCCGTCGGCCGACCTGGTACAAGGTCCGGTGCCGCGACAGGAAAGAGCGATGACCCGACAGCGCCTTCCGATCGGAATCCAGAACTTCCGGCGCCTGCGGGAGACCGGCAGCTACTACGTCGACAAGACTTCGCTCATCCGGCAACTGGTCGAGCAGGGAGACTACTATTTCCTGTCCCGGCCGCGCCGCTTCGGCAAGAGCTTGTTGGTCCACACGCTGAAGTCCCTGTTGGCCTGTCATGAACCCCTGTTCCGGGGACTGGACATCCACTCGCACTGGGACTGGTCCTTGCCGCATCCGGTGGTGCGGCTCAGCTTCGGCGGGAAGTACAACCAGCCGGGCGAAATCGAGGGGGACATTATCGAGCAGTTGGAGGCCGTCGAGCGGGCCTACGATCTAGCACCAGCTCCAACCTCCGACACCGGCCCGAGGCACCTCCGGAACATTCTCGACCGACTGCACAGCACCACTGGCCGGCAGGTGGTGGTGCTGGTGGACGAGTACGACAAGCCGATCCTCGATGTGCTCCACGACCCGGAACTGGCAACCGCCAACCGGGACTACCTGCGCGGATTTTACGGCATCATCAAAGACAGCGCCGAGCATGTCCGCTTCGTCTTCGTCACCGGGGTCAGCATGTTCTCCAAGGTCAGCCTCTTCTCGGGCCTCAACAACCTGAAGGACATCAGCCTTGACCCGCGCTATGCCACCCTCTGCGGCTACCGGGAGGAAGACCTGGACCGGGTGTTCGGGCCCGAGTTGGCCGGGCTCGACCGGGAATTGATCCGCACCTGGTACAACGGCTACCACTGGCGGGGCGGAGAGCGGGTCTACAACCCCTACGATGTGCTCCTGCTGCTGGATACCCGCGAGTTCCAGCCCTACTGGTTCGAGACCGGGTCGCCCGAGTTCCTGTTCCGGATGTTGATGGAGAAGTCGGTCAGCCCGATGGAAATCGAGGGCCGGCTGACGGACAGGGCGCTGGTCTCGAAGTTCGATGTTGGCAACATCAATATCGAGGCGCTGCTCTTCCAGACCGGCTACCTGACCATCGCGGAGGAACTGCAGCAGGGTCATCGGACCCTCTACCGTCTGGACTATCCCAATCTCGAGGTCCAGCTCAGCCTCAACGACCAACTGCTGGCCTGGCTGGGCCAGGAGGGCTCCGAGCCGGTGGAGCGGGGGCAAAAGCTCTGCGCGCTGCTGGAGGCGCACGACTTCGCGGGCTTCGGCGAGACCCTCCGTGCGTGGCTCTCGGGCATCCCCTACCAGTGGCATGCGAAAGGGGATCTTGCCCGCTACGAGGCGTGGTACACGAGCCTGCTCTACATGTGTCTGCGCGCCGGCGACGCGGACGTGAGGGTAGAGGAGGCCTCCTCGCGCGGCCGGGCGGACATGGTGCTCTGTCACGGCGGGCAGGTCTTCGTCCTGGAGTTCAAGATGGCGGAGGGCGAGGACGGCAGCGAGGCCGCGCTGGATGCGGCGATGGCCCAGATGCGCGGGCGGGGCTATGCGGACAAGTACGGGGGCCACGCCGAGCCGGTCCATCTGATCGGCGTGGCCTGCGGACGCGAGGCGAGGAACCTGCTGGAGGTTCGTGCCGAGCTGGCGTGAGAGACCGGGAACGAGCCATCCCAGCAGGGGGTTGCGTTGCATTCGGCCACTGTGGCTTCCTGTAGGAGCGTACCGCTAGCTGCAACACCACTGGAAGATTGCCATCCAGCCGCCGGACGATCGTTCGGAGCGCCCCCCGAAGCGCCGCTGTCGGCACGATGAAGTGACGGTGATTTCTCCCGAAACTCGCGCGGGCGGGATTGGACACAGACTTGCTGGCTTGTCGTTGGGGCCCCTTGCCTTGCCGCACAGGGCCTGCCGAATCCGGTCGCCGTGCACCTGCCGCACCAGGCTCACCGCGGTGTGGATCGGACGCCCAGCCATCCTCAGGCAGTTCTGCCGGCCCGTGCCTGTTCTTAAGCTGCTGCTCAACGGTTTGGACAGTCCCTCCGCAGCCTCTGTTACCGTCCCAGCTGGACCCCGTCCGTGACAACCGAACACTGGCCAGCCGTTCGGAGGTCCAGTGATTCCGGTCAGGCCAACCGGACGGCCATTCCCAGTGCGACAGTTCCCCGTCAGCGCACGGCATTGGACTCCGTACCCGCCGTTGCGCACCGGTGGTGCGCAGAGGGACCTCCGACATCGGACGATGCCGGGATGCGCGGCTGATCGATGGCAAGAGCTTGGCCAGGTGCCGCATCGAGGCGCCACGCCGCCAAATGTAGAATGATGTCAGCGAGCAAGACCCAGCCGCACGAGGGGGCTACGGTGCGACACACTGGGGCGGAGCGGTGTGCAGGGAACGGTACACAACCCGGTCCGCGCACCCCATTGGCCGGTCTGGTACGCGCTCCGGTGCCGCGCAAGGAAAGAGCGATGACCCGACAGTGCCTTCCGATCGGCATCCAGGACTTCCGGACGATCCGGAACGAGGGCTACTACTATGTCGACAAGACCTCCCTAGTCCGCCGGCTGGTGACCGAGGGGCGCCACTATTTCCTGTCCCGCCCGCGCCGCTTCGGCAAGAGTTTGTTGATCCACACGCTGAAGTCCCTGTTCGCTTGTGATGAACCCCTGTTCCGGGGACTGGACATCCACCCGCACTGGGACTGGTCCTCGCCGCACCCGGTAGTGCGGCTCAGCTTCGGCGGGAAGTACAACCAGCCGGGCGAAATCGAGGGGGACATTATCGAGCAGTTGGAGGCCGTCGAACGGGCACACAATCTAGCACCAGCCCAAACCTCCGACACCGGCCCGAGGCGCCTCCGGAACATTCTCGATCGACTGCACAGCAGCACTGGCCGGCAGGTGGTGGTGCTGGTGGACGAGTACGACAAGCCGATCCTCGATGTGCTCCACGACCCGGAACTGGCAACCGCCAACCGGGACTACCTGCGCGGCTTCTACGGCATCATCAAGGACAGCGCCGAGCATGTCCGCTTCGTCTTCGTCACCGGCGTCAGCATGTTCTCCAAGGTCAGTCTCTTCTCGGGCCTCAACAACCTCGAGGACATCAGCCTCGACCCGCGCTATGCCACCCTCTGCGGCTACCGGGAGGCGGACTTGGACCGAGTTTTCGGCCCCGAACTGGTCGGGCTCGACCGGGACACAATCCGCACTTGGTACAACGGCTACCACTGGCTAGGCGAAGAGCGGGTCTACAACCCCTACGATGTACTGCTGCTCCTGCGACGCCGCGAGTTCCAGCCCTACTGGTTCGAGACCGGGTCACCCGAGTTCCTGTTCCGGGTGCTGATGGAGAAGTCGATCAGCCCGATGGAAATCGAGGGCCGGCTGACAGACAGGGCACTGGTCTCGAAGTTCGATGTCGGCAATGTCAATATCGAGGCGCTGCTTTTCCAGACCGGCTACCTGACCATCGCGGAGAAGCTGCAGCAGGGTCATCGGACCCTCTACCGTCTGGACTATCCCAATCTCGAGGTTCGGCTCAGCCTCAACGACCAACTGCTGGCCTGGCTGGGCCAGGAGGGTTCCGAGCCGGTGGAGCGGGGACAAAAGCTCTGCGCGCTGCTGGAGGCGAACAACTTCGCGGGCTTCGGCGAGACCCTCCGCGCGTGGGTCTCGGGCATCCCCTACCAGTGGCATGCGAAAGGGGACCTCGCGCGCTACGAGGCCTGGTACGCCAGCCTGCTCTACATGTGTCTGCGCGCCGGCGACGCGGACGTGAGGGTGGAGGAGGCCTCTTCGCGAGGCCGGGCGGACATGGTGCTGCGTCACGGCGGGCAGGTCTTCGTCCTGGAGTTCAAGATGGCGCAGGGCGAGGACGGCAGCGAGGCCGCGCTGGATGCGGCGATGGCCCAGATGCGCGGGCGGGGCTATGCGGACAAGTACGGGGGCAACGCCGAGCCGGTCCATCTGATCGGTGTGGCCTGCGGACGCGAGGCGAGGAACCTGATGGAGGTTCGTGCCGAGCTGGCGTGAGAGATCGGGAACAGGCCATGATCGCAGGAGTTGCGATGCATTCGCCCGCAGTGGCTTTCTGTAGGAGCGTACCGCTAGCTGCAATGCCACTGGAAGATTGCCATCGAGCCGCCGGACGATCGTTGGGAGTGACCCCCGAAGCGCCGCTGTCGGCACGATGAAGTGACGGTGATTTCTCCCGAAACTCATGCGGGCGGGATTGGACACAGACTGGCTGGCTTATCGTTGGGGCCCCGTGCCTTGCCGCACAGGGCCTGCCGAATCCGGTCGCCGTGCACCTGCCGCACCAGGCCCACCGCGGTCTGGATCGGACGCCCCGTGCGGGCCTGCCAGCCAATCCCCGGCAACCACGCGCCGCACCAGGCCCACCGCGGTCTGGATCGGACGCCCAGCCATCCTCAGGCAGCTCTGCCGGTTCGTGACAACCGAACACTGACCACCTGTTCGGAAGTCCGGTGATTCCGGTTGTTGAATTTCGGAAAGTGTCGGGGGCGGTTTTTCGGATTAGTTTGGGAGCGGGCGGGGGAGATTTTCCGGAGTGTTAGCGATGTGTAGGAGGGAGGGGAGACGGGGGTAGAAGGGGGGCGGAAGGAGAGGGAGGATGGAGGACGGTATGCGGGGCGAGAGCGGAGCAGGGGGAGGTCGTCGTAGAAGGGGGTGCGTGGGAAGAGAGAGGGAGAGGAGGAAGGGCTAGGGGAGAGAGAGGAGGAGGTCGTTCCAATCCTTGGCGGGGTGGGGGCGGAGGCGAAGGAGACGGGGGTGGAGTTGGAGGAGGGCGCTGGCGGCGAGGTCGCCGGCGGGGTCGGCGTCGTAGCCGCAGAGGAGGGGGAGAGGGAGGAGAGGGAGGAGCCAGCGGGGCAGGCGGGTGGCGGTGCCGGCGGTGGAAACGAGGAGGCAGTCGGGGGGCAGGCCGGGGGCGGGCAGGAGGAGGGCGGAGAGGGCGTCGACGGCACTTTCGGTGAGCAGGACAGCAGCGGGCGGGAGGGAGCCGGAGGGGAGCCAGAAGCCGCCGCAGTCGCGGCGGGAGCCGGGGGCGAGGCCCTTGAAGGGAGGCCGAGGGGGTCGCGAGGAGGTGCCGACGAGTTCGGCGCCGGTGGTGGAGCCGGAGGAGTCGCGGCAGGTGAAGACGGCGTTGCGGCGGCGGTCGGCAAAGAGGATGCCGGAGCGTCGGCAGCGATCGAGCAGGGCGGGGTCGAGCCGGCGGACATGGACCAGGAAGTCGCGCACGGAGGGCCAGAGCGAGTCGACGGGGGCGGGCAGGCGCAGGCGGGGAGTGAGCGGGACGGGCCGGGCGAGGGGAGCCGGGGGGAGCGGGGCAGAGGAGAGGAAGTCGACGGCCTGGCGGAAGCCGCAGCGGCGGGTGTGCATGACGAGATCGATGGCCCCGCCGCCGCCCCGGCCGCAGGCGTGGTCGAAGAACTGGGTCCCGCGGATGCTGAGCACCGAGCCGTCGAGCCGCCAGCGCTGGCGGTGCTGCGGGTCCCGCATGTAGCCGAGCCGCTCGGCGAGCGGCTCGAGAGGGCAGTCGCGGACCCGGTCGGCGGTCTCGCGCAGGCCGGAGCGGGTCACGGACGCCGTTCCTCACAGGCCCGGCGGACATGTTCGGCACTGACCAGGCGGGCTTTCTCGAGGGCCGCTGCGGCCAGCGCGTAGTGGGCCAGCGCACTGATCTGGCGCGGCAGGCCGTGGGAGGCCTGGAACAGGGCCTGGCAGGCGGCCGGCTCGAACAGATCGCGTGGACAGCCGGCCCCGCTGAGGGCGTGCCGCAGGTAGGGCTCGAGTTCCTCGCGGCCCAGGCCGTGGAAGCGGTAGCGCATGACGATGCGCTGGTCGAAGGCCTCGTGATGGGCCAGCGCCAGCCGGTGCCGCAACTCGCTCTGACCGACCAGCAGCAAACACAGCAAACGCTGCGAGTCGAGGCCGAAGTTGAGCAGCAGGCGGAGCTCGTCGAGCACCTCGTGGCGCAGGTAGTGGGCCTCGTCGATGATCAGCAGGGGCAGCTTGCCGGCCTCGCCGAGGCGTTCGACCTCCCGCCGGATCTGCTGGCAGGCCGGAGCGCGGTAGCGCGGCGTTTCGAGGCCCAGGGCCCAGCCGATCGCCTGGTAGGTGTCGATCACCGTCCCGGTCGTGAGCCGGACATAGCCCACGCGGTAGAGACTGTCCGGCAGCGTGTCGGCAAACCGGCGGCAGGCGCTGGTCTTGCCGCAGCCGGGCTCGCCGGTGAGCAGGCCGATGCCGCGCAACTCCAGCAGGTGCCGCAGGCGGGACTCGGTTTCCTGCAGATCGCCGGAGGGGAACAGCTCGTCGCTGGGGGCGGGCGCGGCGAAGGGCAGGCGGGTCAAGCCGAACCAGGAGCCGTACATCAGGAAGACTCCTCGGGGTCGGCGTCGGGGTTGTCCAGCTGGCGCAACCGGAGTTGCGGTGTGGACCGGGCGGAGGGGGTCTTGCGGCGGCGCTTCGCCGGCCGCGAGGGCGGGTCCCCGGCGGAGGCTCGGCTGCGCCGGGCGCGGGCGTTGGCCTGCAGATCGACCAGCCGGGCCTGGCTGCGCTCCCCGTTCGCGTGCAGGACCGTCAGGGGCCGCTCAGGCGGCGCATCGAACTCGACCAGCAGGGTGACGTTCTGCCCGGCCAGCCCCGCCACGGTCTCGTACAGGCGACCGTGCAGGCGAACCGTCCGGGCCCGGTCCACCCGGCGCACGAAGCGGTAGCTGAAGATCTCCACCAGATCGACGTCGGGACCGGCCAGGCGCACCCGCTCTGCGGACTGCACCCAGCGGTCCAGGGGCGTGTCGCCGGAAAGACCGTGGTGGGGGGTGTGATGGTACTCGCCTTCAATCCAGCCCGCGAGGCGGCGGTTCAGGGCCGCCAGACTGCTCACGTCCTCCGGCCGCAGACTCGACATCAACTCCTGGCGGACACGGCGATGGAAGCGCTCGATCTTGCCCTTCCCGGCCGGGTGATAGGCGCGCGCATGCACCAGACTGATGCCCAACTCGGCGCAAACCCGCTCCAGTTGCCGGCTGCGGTACGCCGCCCCGTTGTCGCAATACAGCCGCTCCGGCAGACCCCGCTTCAGGATCCCCTGCCGCAAGACGGCCAGGAAGCTGTCGGCATTCTCCGAGTAGGCGAAGGCCGCGTGCGACACCACCCGGGTCGCGTCGTCCAGCAGCCCCAGCAGGTAGACCTTGGCCTTCCTGCGCCCCACCTCCGCCGTCACGATCTTCGGACCGTGCATGCTGTCGGTCTGCCACAACTCGTTGGCGAACTTCCATTCGAAGCGCCGCAGGTCCCCACCCGCCGGCTGCTCGACCGGCCGCTCCATCAGCCCGGCCTGCTTCAGCAGCCGATACACCGTCGAGGGCGCCAGGCTCAGATCGGCCGGCACCCGGCCCGAATCGAGCGCCTGACCGATGACGGCTTTCACGGGCAACTGCGGCTCGTTCTCCTTGATCGACAGCAGCAGGTCGGCCACCTCCTGCGGCAGCCGCCGCGACTGCCCGCGGTCGCTGCGCTGCTTCGGGTGCAACGCCTCGAACCCGTCCTGCTGGTAGCGTCGCAGCCAGTGGCTCAGGGTGGACACCGCGACCCGCTGCCGCCGGCTGCCGGGAATCTTGTACTCGCGGGCGGCGACCCGCTCCAGCGCGGCCGCCCGCTCGGATCCGGCCGGTAGATGCAGCATCTCCGAAATCAGACTGAAGCGGAACAGCGCGACCGTCCTACGGGGGTCCTTGGGAATGTCTTTCATGGTGGGAACTCTCTCCGGGCGCCGGTTGCGCCTCTCCCACCTACCCTAGGCCGCTATCAGGGCGGCTGCAAGGCCCTCCCGGGCGGTTCCAGGGGCCCCACGGTTTGTTTATTCGCCCTCGGCAGCGCGAGTTGCATCGTTTCTCTCACCCGGCGGAATCCCAGCGGGGCCGGCAAGCTCCCCAGGTGCGCCTCCGCCTCCCCCCGCAGCGTCCGCAGTACCCACTGGCTGCGCAGCCGTTGCCCGAATCCAGCCAGGCTCGGCTCCACCCCCCCGAACCGCTCCGGGTCCAGCGTCCGCACCGTCACCAGCAACCCCCGCACCCACTCCACCGCCACCTGCAGCCCTCCCTCCCCTTTCGCCTCCCGGCACCCCTCCTCCGGCACCCTCGGCTCCTCCCCCTCCTCCGGCACCCCCTCGGCCTCCTCTGGCCTCGCGGCCCCCTCCCCCGCCCGCACCTCCTCCTCCAACTCCTCCAGCGTCCCCTTCACCCACGCCGCGAAACAGTCCGGCAACAGACTCACCGTCCGCTTCGTCCGCGGACACCGGAAACGACGAACCCACGTCCCCTTCGGCTTCACGCGCGGGTAAAATCCGTGCGGGGCCAGCTTGCACTTCCCCGGCTCGCACCACGGACACTCCGGCGCCTGCACCTCGTTCCAGGCCCTTGCGCTAACCTATTCCTCGTCGGTCAGGTTGGTGGCATAACGCAACTGCACGGCAGGACCGACCACGGCCCGGCGGCTCTCTCCGTGCGGGCCACCTTCTTTGTACCCCACCCCCACCCTCCCCACCGGCCAACACTCGGCACGCCTCCCCACCCCTTCCCCTGCCCTCCTCCCGCGGGCCCGGCTCCCGCCTGGCCCACCCTTCTAAAAACACTACTGCCGGAAGAATCCCCGGCTTCCCCCTCCCCCCACTCCAGCCCCTCTCCCCAGCCCCGGGCCCCCCCTCGCCCCTCTCCGGCTTCCACATTCTTACTGATTCCTATACATTCCCCCATCAGCCCATTGCGGAAAAAATCCCCCACTTCCCGCGACAATAATGTGACATTCAACACCGGTCAGGCCAACCGGACGGCCACTCCCAGTGCCACAGTTCCCCGTCAGCGCACGGCATTGGACTCCTTATCCGCCGTTGCGCGCCGTGGTGCGCAGAGGGACCTCCGGCATCGGATGATGCCGGGATGCGCGGCTGATCGATGGCAAGAGCTTGGCGAGGTGCCGCATCGAGGCGCTTCTCCGCCGAATGTAGAATGATGTCAGCGGGCAAGACCCAGCCGTCTGGCTGCGCGGAGGGACAACGGTGCGACACACTGGGGCGGGGCAGTGTGCAGGACACGGCAGCAACCCCTGCCGCGCACCCCATCGGCCGGTCTGGTACGCGCTCCGGTGCCGCGCAAGGAAAGAGCGATGACCCGACAGTGCCTTCCGATCGGCATCCAGGACTTCCGGACGATCCGGAACGAGGGCTACTACTATGTCGACAAGACCTCCCTGGTCCGCCGGCTGGTGACCGAGGGGCGCCACTATTTCCTGTCCCGCCCGCGCCGCTTCGGCAAGAGTTTGTTGATCCACACGCTGAAATCCCTGTTCGCTTGTGATGAACCCCTGTTCCGGGGACTGGACATCCACCCGCACTGGGACTGGTCCTCGCCGCACCCGGTGGTGCGGCTCAGCTTCGGCGGAAAGTACAACCAGCCGGGCGAAATCGGGGGGGACATTATCGAGCAGTTGGAGGCCGTCGAGCGGGCCTACGACCTAGCACCAACTCCAACCTCCGACACCGGCCCGAGGCACCTCCGGAACATTCTCGATCGACTGCACAGCACCACTGGCCGGCAGGTGGTGGTGCTGGTGGACGAGTACGACAAGCCGATCCTCGACGTGCTGCACGACCCGGAGCTCGCGACCGCCAACCGGGACTACCTGCGCGGCTTCTACGGCATCATCAAGGACAGCGCCGAGCATGTCCGCTTCGTCTTCGTTACTGGGGTCAGCATGTTCTCCAAGGTCAGTCTCTTCTCGGGCCTCAACAACCTGAAGGACATCAGCCTCGACTCTCGCTATGCCACCCTCTGCGGTTACCGGGAGGAAGACCTGGACCGGGTCTTCGGCCCCGAACTGGCCGGGCTCGACCGGGAATTGATCCGTACCTGGTACAACGGCTACCACTGGCGGGGCGGAGAGCGGGTCTACAACCCCTACGATGTGCTCCTGCTGCTGGATACCCGCGAGTTCCAGCCTTACTGGTTCGAGACCGGGTCGCCCAACTTCCTGTTCCGGATGCTGATGGAGAAGTCGGTCAGCCCGATGGAAATCGAGGGCCGCCTGACGGACAGCACGCTGGTCTCGAAGTTCGATGTCGGCTACGTCGATGTCGAGGCGCTGCTCTTCCAGACCGGCTACCTGACCATCGCGGAGGAGCGGTCGGACGATTTCGATACCCTCTACCGTCTCGACTATCCCAATCTCGAGGTCCGGCTCAGCCTGAACCGGGGATTGCTGGCCTGGCTGGGCCAGCGGCGCGCCGAGCAGCTGGTGCAGGGACGGCAACTCTGTGCGCTGCTGGAGGCGAACGACTTCGCCGGCTTCGGCGAGACCCTCCGCGCGTGGGTCTCGGGCATCCCCTACCTATGGCATACGAAAGGGGACCTCGCGCGCCACGAGGCCTGGTACGCGAGTCTGCTCTACATGGGTCTGCACGCCGTCGGCGCGGACCCGAGGGTGGAGGAGGCCTCTTCGCGAGGCCGGGCGGACATGGTGCTCTGTCACGGCGGGCAGGTCTTCGTGCTGGAGTTCAAGATGGCGGAGGGCGAGGACGGCGGCGAGGCCGCTCTGGATGCGGCGATGGCCCAGATGCGCGGCCGGGGCTATGCGGACAAGTACAGGGGCAACGCCGAGCCGGTCCATCTGATCGGTGTGGCCTGCGGACGCGAGGCGAGGAACCTGCTGGAGGTTCGTGCCGAGCTGGCGTGACAGATCGGGAACAAGCCATGCTCGCAGGGGTTGCGTTGCAGTCGCCAGCGGTAGCTGCCTTCGGGAGCATCCAGGAACGGAGGGTACCGCTCACGGCAATGCCACTGGAAGCTTGCCATCGAGCCGCCGGACGATCATTCGGAGCGACTTCCGAAACGCCGCTGTTAGCGCGATGAAGTGACGGTAATTTCTCCCGAAACTCGTGCGGGCGGGCTTTGACACAGACCTGCTGACTTGTCATTGGTGCACCCTTGCCTTGCCTCACAGGACCTGCCGAATCCGGTCGCCGTCCACCTTTCACACCAGGCTCACCGCGGTCTGGATCGGACGCCCGGCCATCCACAGGCAGCTCTGCCGGCCCGTGACAACCGAACACTGGCCACCTGTTCGGAGGTCCGGTGATTCCGGTCAGGCCAACCGGACGGCCACTCCCAGTGCCGCAGTTCCCCGCCAGCGCACGGCATTGGACTCCTTATCCGCCGTTGCGCGCCAGTGGTGCGCAGAGGGACCTGCGGCATCGGACGATGCCGGGATGCGCGGCTGATCGATGGCAAGAGCTTGGCCAGGACCCGCATCGAGGCGCTTCTCCGCCGAATGTAGAATGATGTCAGCGGGCAAGATCCAGCCGTCTGGCTGCGCGGAGGGACAACGGTGCGACACACTGGGGCTGGACAGTGTGCAGGACACGGCAGCAACCCCTGCCGCGCACCCCATCGGTCGGTCTGGTACGCGCTCCGGTGCCGCGCAAGGAAAGAGCGATGACCCGACAGTGCCTTCCAATCGGCATCCAGGACTTCCGGACGATCCGGAACGAGGGCTACTACTATGTCGACAAGACCCCGCTCGTCCGCCGGCTGGTGACCGAGGGGCGCCACTATTTCCTGTCCCGCCCGCGCCGCTTCGGCAAGAGTTTGTTGATCCACACGCTGAAATCCCTGTTCGCTTGTGATGAACCCCTGTTCCGGGGACTGGACATCCACCCGCACTGGGACTGGTCCTCGCCGCACCCGGTGGTGCGGCTCAGCTTCGGCGGAAAATACAACCAGCCGGGCGAAATCGAGGGGGACATTATCGAGCAGTTGGAGGGCGTGGAGTGCGAGTACGATCTCGTGCTGGCCCAGGCCTCCGATACCGGCCCGAGGCGTCTCCGCAACCTGCTCCGACGGCTGCATAGCAGCACTGGCCGGCAGGTGGTGGTGCTGGTGGACGAGTACGACAAGCCGATCCTCGACGTGCTCCACGACCCGGAACTGGCAACCGCCAACCGGGACTATCTGCGCGGCTTCTACGGCATCATCAAGGACAGCGCCGAGCACGTCCGCTTCGTCTTCGTTACCGGCGTCAGCATGTTTTCCAAGATCAGTCTCTTCTCGGGCCTCAACAACCTGAAGGACATCAGCCTCGACCCGCGCTATGCCACTATCTGCGGCTACCGGGAGGAGGATCTGGACCGGGTGTTCGGCCCCGAGCTGGCCGGGCTCGACCGGGAATTGATCCGCACCTGGTACAACGGCTACCACTGGCGGGGCGGAGAGCGGGTCTACAACCCCTACGATGTGCTCCTGCTGCTGGATACCCGCGAGTTCCAGCCCTACTGGTTCGAGACCGGGTCACCCGAGTTCCTGTTCCGGATGCTGATGGAGAAGTCGGTCAGTCCGATGGAAATCGAGGGCCGCCTGACGGACAGCACGCTGGTCTCGAAGTTCGATGTCGGCAACGTCGATGTCGAGGCGCTGCTCTTCCAGACTGGCTACCTGACCATCGCGGAGGAGCGGTCGGACGATTTCGATACCCTCTACCGTCTCGACTATCCCAATCTCGAGGTCCGGCTCAGCCTGAACCGGGGATTGCTGGCCTGGCTGGGCCAGCGGCGCGCCGAGCAGCTGGTGCAGGGACGGAAACTCTGTGCGCTGCTGGAGGCGAACGACTTCGCCGGCTTCGGCGAGACCCTCCGCGCGTGGGTCTCCGGCATCCCCTACCTATGGCATATGAAAGGGGACCTCGCGCGCCACGAGGCCTGGTACGCGAGTCTGCTCTACATGGGTCTGCACGCCGTCGGCGCGGACCTGAGGGTGGAGGAGGCCTCCTCTCGAGGCCGGGCGGACATGGTGCTGCGTCACGGCGGGCAGGTCTTCGTGCTGGAGTTCAAGATGGCGGAGGGCGAGGATGGCAGCGAGGCAGCGCTGGATGCGGCGATGGCCCAGATGCGCGGCCGGGGCTATGCGGACAAGTACAGGGGCAACGCCGAGCCGGTCCATCTGATCGGTGTGGCCTGCGGACGCGAGGCGAGGAACCTGCTGGAGGTTCGTGCCGAGCTGGCGTGAGAGGTCGGGAACAGGCCATGCTCGCAGGGGTTGCGATGCATTCGCCCGCAGTAGCTTCCTGCAGGAGCGTACCGCTAGCTGCAATGCCACTGGAAGATTGCCATCGAGCCGTCGGACGATCATGGGGAGCGACCCCCGAAACGCCGCTGTCGGCACGATGAAGTGACGGTGATTTCTCCCGAAACTCGTGCGGGCGGGATTGGACACAGACTGGCTGGCTTGTCGTTGGGGCCCCTTGCCTTACCGCACAGGGCCTGCCGAATCCGGTCGCCGTGCAGCTGCCGCACCAAGCCCACCGCGGTCTGGATCGGACGCTCAGCCATCCTCAGGCAGCTCTGCCGGCCCGTGCCGGTCCTTGAGTTTCTGCTCAACGTTTCGGGCAGTCCCTCCGCAACCTCTGGTACCGCTCCAGATGGACCGGGTCCGCGACAACCGAACACTGGCCACCTGTTCTCAAGTCCGGTGATTCCGGTCAGGTCAACCGGACGGCCACTCCCAGTGCCGCAGTTCCCCGTCAGCGCACGGCATTGGACTCCTTACCCGCCGTTGCGCACCAGTGGTGCGCAGAGGGACCTCCGACATCGGACGATGCCGGGATGCGCGGCTGATCGATGGCAAGAGCTTGGCCAGATGCCGCATCGAGGCCGTTCTCCGCCAAATGTAGAATGATGTCAGCGAGCAAGACCCAGCCGCACGAAAGGGCTACGGTGCGACACACTGGGGCGGAGCGATGTGCAGGACACGGCACACAACCCCTTCCCCGCACCCCATCGGCCGGTCTGGTACGCGCTCGGGTGCCGCAAAGGAAAGAGCGATGACCCGACAGTACCTTCCGATCGGCATCCAGGACTTCCGGACGATCCGGAACGAGGGCTACTACTATGTCGACAAGACCTCCCTAGTCCGCCGGCTGGTGACCGAGGGGCGCCACTATTTCCTGTCCCGCCCGCGCCGCTTCGGCAAGAGTTTGTTGATCCACACGCTGAAGTCCCTGTTCGGGTGTGATGAACCCCTGTTCCGGGGACTGGACATCCACCCGCACTGGGACTGGTCCTCGCCACACCCGGTGGTGCGGCTCAGCTTCGGCGGGAAGTACAACCAGCCGGGCGAAATCGAGGGGGACATTATCGAGCAGTTGGAGGGCGTGGAGTGCGAGTACGATCTCGTGCTGGCCCAGGCCTCCGATACCGGCCCGAGGCGTCTCCGCAACCTGCTCCGACGGCTGCATAGTAGCACTGGCCGGCAGGTGGTGGTGCTGGTGGACGAGTACGACAAGCCGATCCTCGACGTGCTCCACGACCCGGAACTGGCAACCGCCAACCGGGACTATCTGCGCGGCTTCTACGGCATCATCAAGGACAGCGCCGAGCACGTCCGCTTCGTCTTCGTTACCGGCGTCAGCATGTTTTCCAAGATCAGTCTCTTCTCGGGCCTCAACAACCTGAAGGACATCAGCCTCGACCCGCGCTATGCCACTATCTGCGGCTACCGGGAGGAGGATCTGGACCGGGTGTTCGGCCCCGAGCTGGCCGGGCTCGACCGGGAATTGATCCGCACCTGGTACAACGGCTACCACTGGCGGGGCGGAGAGCGGGTCTACAACCCCTACGATGTGCTGCTACTGCTGGATACCCGCGAGTTCCAGCCCTACTGGTTCGAGACCGGGTCACCCGAGTTCCTGTTCCGGATGCTGATGGAGAAGTCGATCAGCCCGATGGAAATCGAGGGCCGGCTGACAGACAGGGCGCTGGTCTCGAAGTTCGATGTCGGCAATGTCAATATCGAGGCGCTGCTCTTCCAGACCGGCTACCTGACCATCGCGGAGGAGCTGCAGCAGGGTCATCGGACCCTCTACCGTCTGGACTATCCCAATCTCGAGGTCCGGCTCAGCCTCAACGACCAACTGCTGGCCTGGCTGGGCCAGGAGGGTTCCGAGCCGGTGGAGCGGGGGCAAAAGCTCTGCGCGCTGCTGGAGGCGAACGACTTCGCGGGCTTCGGCGAGACCCTCCGCGCGTGGCTCTCGGGCATCCCTTACCTGTGGTATGCAAAAGGGGACCTCGCGCGCTACGAGGCCTGGTACGCGAGCCTGCTCAATATGTGTCTGCGGGCCGGCGAAGCGGACGTGAGGGTGGAGGAGGCCTCCTCGCGCGGCCGGGCGGACATGGTGCTGCGTCACGGCGGGCAGGTCTTCGTGTTGGAGTTCAAGATCGCAGAGGGCGAGGACGGCAGCGAGGCTGCGCTGGATGCGGCGATGGCCCAGATGCGCGGGCGGGGCTATGCGGACAAGTACAGGGGCGGCGCCGAACCGGTCCATCTGATCGGTGTGGCCTGCGGACGCGAGGCGAGGAACCTGCTGGAGGTTCGTGTCGAACTGGCGTGAGAGACCGGGAACGAGGCATCCCCGCAGGGGGTTGCGGTGCATTCGGCCACGGTGGCTTCCTGTAGGGGCGTCCTGGGGCGGAGCGTACCGCTAGCTGCAACACCACTGGAAGATTGCCATCGAGCCGCCGGACGATTGTTCGGAGCGACCCCCGAAGCGCCGCTGTCGGCGCGACGAGGTGACGATGATTTCTCCCGAGACTCGGGCGGGCGGACTTGGACACAGACTGGCTGGCTTGTCGTTGGGGCCCCCTTGCCTTGCCGCACAGGGCCTGCCGAATCCGGTCGCCGTGCACCTGCCGCACCAGGCTCGCCGCAGTCTGGATCGAACGCCCAGCCATTCTCAGGCAGCTCTGCCGGCCCGTGCCTGTCCTTAAGCTGCTGCTCAACGTTTCGGACAGTCCCTCCGCAGCCTCTGTTACCGTCCCAGCTGGACCCGGTCCGTGACAACCGAACACTGACCACCTGTTCGGAAGTCCGGTGATTCCGGTCAGGCCAACCGGACGGCCACTCCCAGTGCCACAGTTCCCCGTCAGCGCACGGCATTGGACTCCTTATCCGCCGTTGCGCGCCGTGGTGCGCAGAGGGACCTCCGGCATCGGATGATGCCGGGATGCGCGGCTGATCGATGGCAAGAGCTTGGCGAGGTGCCGCATCGAGGCGCTTCTCCGCCGAATGTAGAATGATGTCAGCGGGCAAGACCCAGCCGTCTGGCTGCGCGGAGGGACAACGGTGCGACACACTGGAGCGGGGCTGTGGGCGGGCGCGGCAGGCGACCCATTCCGTGCACCCCATCGACTGGCCTGGTAAGCGGTCCGGCGTCGAGACAGGAAAGAGCGATGACCCGACAGCGCCTTCCAATCGGAATCCAGAACTTCCGGCGCCTGCGGGAGACCGGCAGCTATTATGTCGACAAGACTTCGCTCATCCGGCAACTGGTCGAGCAGGGAGACTACTATTTCCTGTCCCGGCCGCGCCGCTTCGGCAAGAGTTTGTTGATCCACACGCTGAAATCCCTGTTCGCTTGTGATGAACCCCTGTTCCGGGGACTGGACATCCACCCGCACTGGGACTGGTCCTCGCCGCACCCGGTGGTGCGGCTCAGCTTCGGCGGAAAGTACAACCAGCCGGGCCAAATCGAGGGGGACATTATCGAGCAGTTGGAGGCCGTCGAGCGGGCCTACGATCTAGCACCAGCTCCAACCTCCGACACCGGCCCGAGGCACCTCAGGAACATTCTCGACCGACTGCACAGCAGCACTGGCCGGCAGGTGGTGGTGCTGGTGGACGAGTACGACAAGCCGATCCTCGACGTGCTGCACGACCCGGAACTGGCGACCGCCAACCGGGACTACCTGCGCGGCTTCTACGGCATCATCAAGGACAGCGCCGAGCATGTCCGCTTCGTCTTCGTCACCGGGGTCAGCATGTTCTCCAAGGTCAGTCTTTTCTCGGGTCTCAACAACCTCGAGGACATCAGCCTCGACCCACGCTTTGCCACGATTTGCGGCTACCGGGAGGAGGACCTGGACCGGGTCTTCGACCCCGAGCTGGCCGGGCTCGACCGGGACACGATCCGCATCTGGTACAACGGCTACCACTGGCTGGGCGAAGAGCGGGTCTACAACCCCTACGATGTACTGCTGCTCCTGCGACGCCGCAAGTTCCAACCCTACTGGTTCGAGACGGGGTCGCCCAACTTCCTGTTCCGGATGCTGATGGAGAAGTCGGTCAGCCCGATGGAAATCGAGGGCCGGCTGACGGACAGGACGCTGGTCTCGAAGTTCGATGTCGGCAACGTCGATGTCGAGGCGCTGCTGTTCCAGACCGGCTACCTGACCATCGCGGAGGAACTGCAACAGGGGCATCGGACCCTCTACCGTCTGGACTATCCCAATCTCGAGGTCCGGCTCAGCCTGAACGACCAACTGCTGGCCTGGCTCGGCCAGGAGGGTTCCGAGCCGGTAGAGCGGGGGCAAAAACTCTGCGCGCTGCTGGAGGCAAACGACTTCGCCGGCTTCGGCGAGACCTTCCGCGCGTGGGTCTCGGGCATCCCCTACCTGTGGCATGCAAGAGCGGACCTCGCGCGCTACGAGGCGTGGTACGCGAGCCTGCTCTACATGGGCCTGCGGGCCGCCGACGCGGACGTGAGGGTGGAGGAGGCCTCCTCGCGGGGCCGGGCAGACATGGTGCTGCGTCACGGCGGACAGGTCTTCGTGTTGGAGTTCAAGATGGCGGAGGGCGGGGACGACAGCGAGGCCGCGCTGGATGCGGCGATGGCCCAGATGCGCGGTCGGGGCTACGCGGACAAGTACAGGGGGAATTCCGAGCCGGTCCATCTGATCGGTGTGGCATGCGGACGAAAGGCGAGGAACCTGATGGATGTTCGTGCCGAACTGGCGTGAGAGATCGGGAACAAGCCATGCTCGCAGGGGTTGCGTTGCAGTCGCCAGCGGTAGCTGCCTTCGGGAGCATCCAGGAACGGAGGGTACCGCTCGCGGCAATGCACTGGAAGATTGCCATCGAGCCGCCGGACGATCGTTCGGAGCGACCTCCGAAACGCCGCTGTTGGCGCGATGAAGTGACGGTAGTTTCTCCCGAAACTCGTGCCGGCGGGCTTCGACACAGACCTGCTGACTTGTCATTGGTGCCCCGTTGCCTTGCCTCCCAGTGCCTGCCGAATCCGTTCGGCGGCGCGCCCAGCCTGCAGTTGCCGCACCAGGCTCACCGCGGTCTATGTCGCGCCCCCAGCCATCCTCAAGCAGCTCTGCCAGCCCGTGCGCATCCTTGAGCTTCTGCTCGCCGTTCCGGACAGTCCCTCCGCCGCCTCCGTTGCGACCCTAGCTGGACTTGATCCGTGACAACCGAAAATTCGTCATATGTCCGGAAGTCCAGTGACATTATCTGGTCAACAGGACGGCAATTACCAGTGCCGCAAGATCAGGATCTGAACCGGTTTCTATCAACAATGCGGATTCGTAGCTCGGGCTGGATACGATGGCGGTTGTGCTAGCGAGTACGCGCGCATCAAATGGGCGCGGAATTCCGGCAGAGTTTCCTAGGCGGACCAGGTGGATTCGCGATTTCCAATGGCTCGTACAGTCCCTGTGTTTCCGCCTCGGTCGGAATCGTCTTCTTAGTGTGCAACGTCTATTCGCTGGCGCATGGTAGCGTACTTGTCGACCTCCACCGCACCTTCAGCCGCGACAGTCGAAGTATGCCTTCCGTCTCCTAGAAAGAGATCAACTGCCGACTCTAATGTTTCTCTTTACCAATGTTGCACTTCGGTGTACAAGGGCGATAACAGACGCCAAGATAGAGACGCTATTCTTGGCCTGCGAGTAACTGCCCAGGTACTTTGGGTAGCGGAGAAGGATCAGCAGGGGGAGGGCGCTTGACTTTTGGGCGGAGAAGGCGTAGGATGAAGTCCTTTCCGGAAGTCGAGGCCGTAGCGAGCCAGCCGCAGCCTCAGGCCAAGCCGGAGCCGAGGCCGGGTCATGCAGGGGCAGCGCACCAAGAGCAAGTCCCGACTGCTGCACTGGCAGGCGGAGAGCACTCGTCTGCAGGCCAAGCTCGGCCACTTGCAAGCCGAAGTCACCCGCTTGCAGGCGAAAACCACCCAGTTGCAGACGGAGAACTCCCGCTTGCAGACGGAGAACTCCCGCTTGCAAGCGAAGGACGCCCAGTGGCAAGCGAAAGAAGCCCAGTGGCAGGCTGAGCGAAAGCAGTGGACCCAGCAGTTGGAGGCCGCGCAGGAGGAAGAGCAGCAGTCGCGGCGGAGCTTGGGCCTGAACAGCAGCAACAGCGGGAAACCCCCGTCGAGCGATGGGCTGGCGAAACCGCCGGCCAGCCAGCGGACCCGCAGCCAGCGGCGGCGCACCGGCCGGCGCAGCGGGGGGCAGAAAGGGCACCGGGGCACGACGCTGCGCCAGACGGACAACCCGGACCGGATTCAGGAGCACTTTCCGCAAGCCTGCCGCGGGTGCGGCAAGGCCCTGAGGCGGGCGGATGTGGACGGTGAGGCGAAGCGGCGGCAGGTCTTTGATCTCCCGGAACCCAAGCCGGAAGTGACCGAGCATCGAGCGTTGGCCTGTCGCTGCCGGCGCTGCGGGCTCTCGACCCGGGCCGCCTTTCCGGAGGACGTGACGGCCCCGGTGCAGTACGGGCCGCGCCTGGCGGCTACGGCGATCTACTTGCAGAACGCCCACTTCCTGCCCGAGGAGCGGCTGACCCAGCTCCTGCGGGACCTGTTCGGTGTGAGCCTGTGCCCCGGCACCCTGAACAACCTGCGCCGCCGGGCGGCCGAGGCCTGGGAGCCCTTCGTCGAGCGGATCCGGGAGCACCTCATCGGTTGCCCCGGGGTGAAGCACCTCGACGAGACCGGTTTCCGGGTGGCGGGACGAGGACAGTGGCTGCATGGACTGAGCAATCAGCTGCTGACCTACTACCGCATCAGTGAGAAGCGGGGCGGGGTGTTGGCGGGGCTGCGAGGGATCTTGGTGCACGATCACTGGGCTCCCTACTTCCAAGTGCCGGATGGGCTGCACGCACTGTGCAACGCCCATCATTTGCGCGAGTTAGAGGCCCTGGTGAAGATCGACGGGGAAGCCTGGGCCGGGCGGATGCAGCGTTTTCTGCGGGCGGCCAAGCGGGTGGCGGAGCGGGCCCGCAAACGGGGCGAGGCGGTGGTGCCCCAGATGTTGAAGCGGATGGAGAGCCGCTATAACGAGTTGGGGCAGGAGGCCCTGGACTATCACCGCGGGCTGCCGCCGTTGCCGACCGGCCGGCGGGGCCGCCAGAAACGTCGGCCCGGCCACAATTTGGCCTTGCGGCTGGAACGGAGACGCGCCTGGGTGTTGCTTTTCCTGTTCGATTTGAGTGTGCCGTTCACGAACAACTTGGGAGAGCGGGACTTGCGCATGATGAAGCTGCTGATGAAGATCTCGGGAGGGTTCCGTTCGCTGCAAGGGGCGCGGGAGTTCGTCACGCTGCGCAGTGTGCTGTCGACGGCGCGCAAGCAGGGGCTGAAGCCGATCGAGACCCTGCTCGAGGGGCCGGCTGCCCTGCTGGAGCGGGTGGGCCTGGCCCCGAGCCTCCCGCCCAGCGGGCAGTAGACGGCCTGCGACGGCAGCCGGTCTTCGCCACGTGCCACACGGTGCGCACGTCACAACACAAGCCCTGCCAAAAAATGCGGACTCAGGCCGAGAACCTGGGTAGTTACGCCTGCGATTCGGTCGGAGAAGGCCTTCCATGCAATACGATACTCGTTCTCCCTGTCACATTTGTCGAACGGAGCACGATAGCGAATTATGCGCTCCTGCGGGCCTCCGGGCATCGTGTCGTCCATGATGCGACGCGCTACAACTCCAGCCCCGAGATTCTTGACATCCTCCCAACCCAGAGAAATGTTCGATTGGGTCTCGGTGGAAGTGACAAGACCAGAGTTTGAATCATGCTTGATTGCCTTCCGAGGCATCCCGACACCAGACAATCCCTTGGATGGGGTGAAGACGATTCGTCCGTCTTGATCGTACCAAGTGTCGGCCTCGTATTGCCTCATGACTGGAAACTGCACTCTGTACAGTGCAAGCAGTTCCTCAAGCGACAGTCCCAACGCCATGGATGCCAGAACATCTATCTCGACAAGTGCCTGTCTTCGGGCGTAGTCGGTGCGAATCGAGTATCCTCGAATCCAGTCCGGACCCAGTAACGAAAAGAATCTGAATGGGAGCCGGTCATCAGACCGTGTCCACGAATCCAACCGATATGAATCTCTCCACGAGTCTCTCCACAAGTCTCGATAGTAGATGGTCAAGCAGTTCAGTGCCAATGCCCGCGCATGCAACATCAATCGTATCCCCTCTGACATTTCTGGAACCGGAAACGTTCGCATCAGAGATGGCAATATGTTCGTCGGTCCTGTCATCTTGACGAATCCATCCATCGGCAGAGACAGGCTCAAGGAATGGTAGGACAATAATGTAGCAAGACTCTCAAAACAGGTTGTGACACTGGCGTGTTGATGGCCAGACTGATCTGGAATGATCGCTGAATTGAGAGTTCTCTCGCTCGCCGGCCCAACCATTGCTCGATTGACATGCCGGAAACAGTCCGTCACCTTGGTCCCTGACGCCCCCCCGGAGGTCTCGCCCCACGGCAGAACAGGAATGCGCCGTCGATACTCTTCGACGTCGCAGGCCGGCACATAGTTGGTCCTCGGCAGGTAGTCGTCGGGAATCGCCGTCAGGTCGATCGGTTCGTAGTCACGGTGTGACTTGCACCCCTCTCTCGGCGTCTTGGCCAGGGGATTGCCGACGAAGAAGTGGGGTCCGGACAGGATCCACTCCTCCGGCCCGGATGGAAACCGCGTCTCCCGGCGGATGGTTCCGTCGCGCTGCGCGTTCGTCTCGTTCCACATCTGAGTACAGTGGAACTCCCCCTCGAAGTCCCGCAGCCGGCGTTCCTGTCCCGCGAATTTTCGCAGCACGGACATCAGCTCCTCGGAATGCACTGCGGGCATGCGTGCCTGTCGCGGCGGTGTCCCCTCCTCGTCCAGGGCCGCTGCGAACGCGGCCAACTCGTCGGTCCCGACCCGCACGATCCGCCGCGCATGCCCGGAGGTCTCCCAGTTTCCGTCCTCGTTCTTGATCCCCGGAACCGGCCCATCCCCCGGATCGTCGTAGCAGGCGTCCACCGTCGACGGCGCGAACAGGTTCGCGATGTGGTCGAATCCCGGAGCCTGTCTGGACGGCCCGTAGATGTTCGCGCTAAAGCGGATTCGGTTACCCGCATCCGGAAAGTACATTAGCTCGTTGGAAAACTGGTAGTGAGCCCGCAGCCGCCCATAGATCGCTGCCCGCAGCGGGCCCCCCTTCGGGTCGTCGTAGACCCCCTCGGGATGCAGGAAGCCCGCCACGCCACCCGCATTCAGCGCTCCCCATGCCTGCGGCAGGAAGCACTTGTAGAGGTTGCTCTTCATGCCCTGCAGCAGGGGATAGTTCTGGACTGCCGTCAGGTAGTTCTGGGTCGCCGATGACCGCGTGTACTCCTCCAGGTAGGCCGTCCGCAGTCTCTCCCGGCTCTCGATGGCAGCGGCGCGTTCGTGCCGCAGGTCCGGGGCCGTCAGCTTGCGGATCTTCACCAGCGGATCATAGTCACCGACCACGCCCCGCTCATCCCATTCCACCTTGATCCAGGGCGGGTTGCCCAGCACCAGGTCGAAGCCGCCGCGGTCCGTCCCGTCCTCCCGCTTCCCGTAGTAGATGTCCGCAAACTCCAGCTCCCAGTGCAGGAAGTGGTGCTCCCGGGCCAGCGCCTCCACGAATCCCAGCCGCGGAAACCGGGCCACCACCTGCTCCAGGTCCAGCAGCCCCGTCTCGGCCACGATGCGGTTCGCCAGATCGGCTCCGTGCTCCACGTACTCCTCGCCGAACAGAAACTCCATCTGGGTCGGGCTGACGCCCACCGGCCGCACGTCCCCCGTCAGCACCAGGTGCACCTCGTTCAGGAACTCGTCGCGGGTCGGCGGGGCGTGTTCCGCTTCCAGCGGCCAGAACCACAGCGCGCACCAGTAGTCCATCACCAGCTTCAGTCGGCGGTACGGGCTCACCGTGCGGGCCGTCGCTCCCGTGATCCCCTGGCTCCGGATCGCCTCCTTCCTCTCGTTCGCCGTCTGCCGCACCCCCCGCTCCAGTCCCCACACCCCGATGCAGTCCTCCGTCTCCCGGCGGTCCTGCGCCAACTGCTCCGTGTGCAGCCCCCACAGACGGTCCACCGCATCCGAGAGACTCACCAGCAGTTCCCGGTCCTCCCCCTCCAGCGGCCCGCAGAACGACCGGCTCCACCGCCGCAGCCCGGCCATCCTCTCGCCCGCCAGGCTCTTCACGTAGCGGTCGTCGTATCTCGCCATGCCCGGGTCCGGCAGCAGGAAGTGGTATACGCTCCCCGCCGGTCGCTCCGGCACCGAACTCCGCCCCACCGCCTCCGGCGCCTTCCCGTACCACCGGCCCTTCCCCGCCCTCTCCGAACCCAGATCCCCGGCCCGGTACACCTCCCGCCTCGCCCCCACCAGCGAGTTGCCCGTATAGAGCTGGAACCCGAACCACGGCACGTGCCCCTGCCGCACGATGCAGTTCAGCCACAGCGACACCTCCGCCAACTCCATCGCCAGCGGGTTCACGTCGATCCCGAACACGTTCCGGTCCGCTATGTAGTGCTTGACTTCCTGCAGCCGCTCCGCGTACTCCTGCGGCTCCAGCCGCTCGTCCCTCTCCCCCTGTCTCCGGTCCAGGTACTTCGCCGCCAGCTGGTTGACCGCCTCGTTCAGGAACGCCGCCGAACCCATCGCCGGCTCACACACCGTCAGGTCCAGGATCCGCTCGGCCGGCATCGACTCGCTCACCAGCTCCCGCAGCGCGTACTTCACCACCAGCCGCGTCAGCGTCTCCGGCGTATAGTAGCTCCCCGACTGCTCCCGCCCACGGCCCCGCCGCCGATACAGAAAACTGCCCCCCGGATGCACCAGCAGCCTCCGCCGGCCCCGCTCGTCCGTCCGGTACACCCGCTCCCCCTCCGTGTACCGCTCCAGGTCCTCCGCCGTCACGAACCAGCCCTGCTCCAGCTCGTCCCGCTCCTCCTTCGCCTCCTTCACTTCATACAGGTCCCGTTCCGCAAAAAACCCCCGGAACGACAGCAGCGACTCGTACACCGCCCCCAACTGGTTGATCCCCAGCTGACCGTACGAAATCCGCCCCCGCCGCTGCCGCCGTCCCCGTCCCGGTCGCGTCAGCGACAGCAGCCGGATCACCTTCTGCAGCACCTCGTCCCTCAGCCGGGCCCCTTCCAGCTGCGGGGTTCGTCCCTCATCGAACAGCCGGCTGTCCAGCGCCTCCATCCGGAATGTCCCGTGCAACGGGCCGATTCGCTGCCCCTCCTGCGGCTCGAATCCTTCCCGCACCAGCCCGAACAACTGCCCCAGGCTGCGCTGCAGGTGGCAGCGCTCCAGCGACGGCCCCGTCGTCAGCCGCGCCAACTCCATGTCCCGCAACCGCTCCAGGCTGTACCCCTTGCGGTAGGCCACCGAACGCACCGGCGCGTAGCCCAGCTCCGGCCGCGACTCCATGTAGAACAGGAACAGCAGCCGGTACAGGTACCGCAGGCATTCCAGACTCAGCCGCGCCGCCGCCTCCGCTCCCCCCGCCCCAGCCTCCGGCCGCGTCCGCAGCACCTCGTTGCCCAGCAACTCCACCGCCTCCCTCAGCGCGTATTTCAGGTCCGCCGACACCCCGTAGGCATGCCGATGGCTGTTCTCGTCCAGCGTCTCCAGCAGCGCAACCCCCGTCCCCGGCACCAGCGATTCCCGGTGCAGCAGCGCCGCCGTCGCCTTCAGCGTCGCGTCCTCCCGACGCCCCAGAATCTCCCCCCATTCGAATCGCAGCAGCCGCCGCTGCGCCCACTTGCCCCGCTCCAGCAGCACCGCCTGCCCCCACGACAGCAGCAACACCCAGCGCGGCGGCCTCCCCGATGCGAACAACCGCCTCGTCACCAGCTCCTCCCAACTCGACTCCAGCACCTCCCGCCCGGGCGGAGCCTCCCCCTCAAACTGCGCCCGCACCGGCCTCAGCGACAGCGGATCCTCGTCCTCCGCCGAACCGTCGTAGACCCCCACCACCACCAGCTGCTGCCCGCCCGCTCCCTCCTCCACACTCAGCACCGGCAACTCCCCGCCTCCCTCCAGCTCCAGGTCCCGCGGCCCCCATCCGTAGCCCAGCACCCGCAGCAGACGCTGGAACCACACCCGCTGCAGACCCTCCCTCACCGCCTCCGGCTCCCCCAACTTCCCGAATCCCTCCCGAAACTCCCGGTACCCTCTCCACAGCGCCCCCAGCCCCGCGTCCGGGCTCCGCTCCCCGCTCCCGGCCCCTCTCGCCCGCCACCGCCTCAGCGTCCCCTGCAGGTCCCGCCCCAGCACTTCCGCCAGATAGTGGTCGCTGAAAAACTCCTGCTCGTTGTGAATCCCGACCAGCGCCGGCGAACCCTCCCTTCCCGCCACCGCTAGCCCTCCCCCGTCAGTACGCACAACACCTGGATCCACGGCTTCCCCTCCAGCGTCATCGAGTCCTCCACCCACTCCAGATAGTCCCCGAACACCTCCTCGATCTCCTCCCCCCGCTTCCTGATCCGGTGCCGCTTCAGCGCCTCCCCCTGCCCCTGCTCCGCCACCCTCTCCCGCACCTGCTTAAGTTGCCTCTCCCGCAGACCCTCCAACTCCTCCAGCGCCGCCTGCAGCTTCCGGTCATTCTCCCGGTTGAACTCGTCCCTCTTCTCCTGCACCCAAATCTCCGCCCATCCCACCGCTTCCTCCAGCAGGCCCCGCAAGGCCCCCACATCCGCACCCCCTCCCCGGTTCGGCACGCTACCCGTTCGCAGCCCGCTCCGCTCCAGCAGCGGCTCCAGCTCAGCGCACTCCACAAACCGCCCCTCCCGAAACACCGCCGCCCCCCACACCGACACCAGCGGATGGCTCTTCCGATTCAGCGCCGTCCCGGCAAACCCGAACGCGACCTCCCCCGCCTCCAGACCCGGCACGCCCCCCAGCACCGGAGCCTCATGCCGCCCGAAACTCGCCAGCATCCGCTCGTTCAGCCACTCCACCACCGGATGCTGCCTCCACAGGTACTGCCGAACCGGCCAACTCCCCTCCCTCTCCCGGCTCTCCATGATCGCCTCCTCCATCGCCTCCCGGTCCGCCGTCAGATGAAACCGCCCCTGCTCCGGCCACGTCTCCGGCGGCAGGTACCCGAACCGATGCTCCAGGTCCTCCGGCGCCACCAGACTCACCGTCCGCCCCCGCCGGTCCACCTCAAACTCCAGCCCCGGATTCTCCTCCCTCAGCGCGTGCAGCGCCGCTTCGCAGTACGCCACCTCATCCCCGAACATCGTCAGCCGCCCCGCCGGCTCGCGCCCCGCCACTCCCCCCAGCTTCCGACCCTCCCCCGTCCCCTCGCCCAGAAACAGCGCCATCAGCCCCTCCCCCTCGCTCATCCCCGGACTCAAACGCTCCTCAAACGCCTCCGCCCCCCTCCCCTCCGCCATCGCCTCCGCCGTCATCCGCTCCTCCGCCTCGATCGAGTGCACCCGCGTGAACGCGCTCGGATCCCCGATGTCCCGGTACGCCTGCTCGTCTTTCTCCCTCAGCACCTCCAAGATCCGCTGGTCCCCTCGGATCGTCTCGTCCCCGCTCGCGCTGCTCATATACACGATCTCCGGCCTCCGCTCCTGTCCGTACCGGTCGATCCGTCCGTTCCGCTGCTGAAACACCATCAGCGACCACGGCATGTCGTAGTGAATCAGCCGGTGACACCGATAGTGCAGGTTCACCCCCTCCGCCGCCACGTCCGAACACACCATCAGCCGCACCCCGCTCTCCCCGTTCCCGAACTCCTCCACCACCCTCTGCTGCTCCACATCGCTCATCCCCCCGTGCAGCGTCCCCACCTGCCCCTCCGCCAGCTTCAAATCCCGCCCCAGCCCCTCCGCCAGCCACTTCAGCGTCGCGATCCGCTCCGTGAATATCACCAGCCGATCCCTCGAATCGCTCCCGTCCCAGCGGAACGGCCGCCCCCCTCGGATCGCCTCCAGCAAACCCCTGTACCGCGAGTCCTCCTCCCTCCCGATCCTCGCCAGCGCCCTCTGCAACTCCTCCAGCGACGCCACCTCCGCCTCCACCTCCCCCTCTCCACCCTCTCCACCCAACTCCCCCCTCCGCTTCCTGATCCGCTGCCCCACACTCTCCGCACACGCCGCCGGACTCGAAAACAGCGCCTTCTCCAGCCCCACCATGATCAGGTCCCGCACTCCCCGCTCGCTCCCTCCCCCCGCCACCTTCACCCCCAGCAGCGCCCTGTACGCCGCTTCCTCCTCCTTCCCCGCCCTCACCTTCACCCGGTGCGTCCTCC
This sequence comes from Bryobacterales bacterium, assembly GCA_965205085.1. GTDB lineage: Bacteria > Acidobacteriota > Terriglobia > Bryobacterales > UBA6623 > VXMF01. Next base: position 3,139,578 of record OZ242039.1, read on the forward strand.
GGTCCCGAAACGCCTCCCTCACCTGCTCCCGAATGTCCTTCTTGAACCGCCGGATCACCAACCCCTTGCTCCGGTAATCCTCCTCCCCGTACGCCTCCACATCCCCGATCGCCGTCGCGTCCAGCATGTTCACCAAACTCGCGAAACTCCTCGCCCGCCCGTCGTGCGGCGTCGCCGACAGCATGATCAGCGCCTCCGACCGCCTCGCCAGCAGCCGCGCCAACCGGCTCCTCAGCGACCCGCTCCCCCGATCCGCCACATTGTGCGCCTCGTCGATCACGATGATGTCCCAACTCGCCGTCTCCAAATACACCCGCCACTCCCGGTCCCGCTTCAGCGTGTCGATCGACACGATCGCCTTGTCGTAATAGTGAAACGGATTGTGATTGCTCGGTATCCGTCCCCTCACCCGCCTCAACCCCTCCGAATCCAGCCTCGTCAACGGAATCGTGAACCGACTCCAAAACTCCTTCTGAAACTGCCCCAGCATGCTCTTGATCGCCACCACCAGAATCCGCCGCCCCCTCCCCCGCGCCATCAGCTCGCTCACCAGCACCCCCGCCTCCAGCGTCTTCCCCAACCCCACCGCATCCGCAATCAGGATCCTCTGCCTCACCTGCCCCAGCGCCTGCCTCGCCGGATCCAACTGGTACGGCACCCCCCTCATCGCCGCCTCGTGCCCCACCCGAATCCTCCCGTCGCTCGGCACCGCCCGCATCAACTGGCTCTCCAGATACAACCGCCCCCTCACGAACCCCGCCGAATCGTCCCGCACCAGCCCCGTGCTCCTCGCCTCCAGCACCTCGATCCCCCCTTCCAGCGACGTCAGAAACACCCCCTCCTGGTTCCTCACCAACTCCGACATCCCGTCGCACACCAACTGCTGCCCTCCGTCTGACGACAGGTCCACCCGCCGGATCACCCACTCCGCGTCCCGCACCACGATCCTCGCCCCCGGTGCCAGAGGCTTCTGCTTCCCCCGCTCCCTCAACTCCACCCGCCTTCTTCCACCATCCCCACCAGCAACCTCTTCCTGCCCCTCTTCCTATCCCACCCGGCCCCCGCCGAATCAGAAATTATAGCCCCCCTCGCTCGCAACCCGATCCGGACCCCGCCACTCATACGCGACAAACACGGCCTGTGTCTTGTCAGGAAGTACCTCGGCATTTGCCCGCCGCAATCAATTCGGATTCAACAGCGGCCAACTCCGATGCCCCGCCCTCAGCGCTTGCATTTCTGGGGGCAACCGGCACCCGGAAACCCACGACGGGCATGTCTTTACCCAGTGTTTTCCTCGCCCGCGTCAATCGAGATTCGCAAGCTTAGGATTCTTCGCGGCCCACGCCATAAAGTCTTCGACCGTGTAGAAGGCTTCATGCTTGTAGAGCCGCCCACGGTCCTCGATCGGTACAGACCAGTCATAGTCCCAGGAATCGCCCGTTCGCTTCATCCAGGCTGCCAGTTCCGCGTCGAGCCGCTCGCGGAGACCGGCGAACTCGGGCTCGGCAACCAGATTCCTCAACTCGTAGGGATCGGAGGCCAGATCATACAGTACCCACGGTGCCTCCCTGGTTCGCGCGTAAATGTGGCGTGCGGTCCGGATCCCTCGCCACCCACACTCGACGCCCCCGGCCAGAAACGGCCCGAACATTTGGAAATACGCAGCGTCCGGCCCCGCGTCGGTCGTCCCGAGAATGACGTCGGAGAGGTCGCTCCCCTGCATTTCGCGCGGAAGCCTGATGCCGCACAACGAGAGCAGTGTGGGCGCGATATCCACGTGCGCGAACAAAGCATCCGTTTCGCGCCCGGTTGAGCCACCCGGATGGCGTACGATACCGGGAACCCGGATCGACTCCTCCCACGGTTTTCTCTTCAGCCGAGAGCCGTGTGATCCCAGCATGTCGCCATGGTCCGACGACACAATCACGATCGTGTTCTCGCGCAAGCCCAAGTTGTCGAGTTCCTTCAGGATCCGGCCAACCTGCTCGTCGACCGCGGTCACCATGGCGTAGTATGCGGCGATTTCCTTGCGTCCGGGCGTCGCCACGTAAGGATTCGGCTCGAGGTCCCTGTCCGAGGCGTCGCCTGCAAAGTTGGGGCGCAACGTAATGGCTTCCGGGTCGTACATCGCCATGTATTCGGCCGGTGCCAGGTACGGATCGTGAGGCGGGCCCATCTGGACCGTCAGGAAAAACGGGCGGTCATCTGTCCGCGTCTGACGGAGGAACTCAATGCCAAGATCCGCCCATGCCTCGGCCTCGAACGTCCGGATCGGGATCGGGTCGGGACTGTCGCGGAAGTAGTGGGTGTCGAAGTGCGCATGGCTAACCTCGTTCGCCGCCCAGAACTCGAAACCCTGTCGTCGCGCGCCGGGCGGTATCCAGCCCGGCTCGCGCGGTCCGCCGTCCAAGTGCCATTTCCCCACGAAGCCCGTGCGGTACCCGTTTTCCGCGAACAGTTCGGCGACCGACGTCTCGGATTCCCGCAAGCGAAGGTCGTTGGCGATCATGCCGTTGCTGTGGGCATACTTCCCGGTCAGGATGACGGCCCGGGCCGGACAGCAAACAGGGGAATTGGCGAAGTGGTTGCGGAACAGTACCCCTTCGGACGCCAATCGGTCCAGGTTGGGTGTCTTGACGTCGGAGTTGCCCATGCAGCCCATTGCCTGGGCTCGCATCTGGTCGGGAAACAGGAACAGGACGTTCAGTCGGCCCGTGTCGGTTGGTTCGGGTGTCTGACAGGCCAGCGATCCCGCAACTCCGCCGGCTGCTGCGAGGAAGCTCCTTCGTGTCGGCATACGCGACGCGATCATACCGCAGCCAGATGCCTGCGCATCACCATCCGGCTGCGTACCGCTGCGCGTAGGGGTCGGCGCCGGCCTCGATTACGCCGTTCGGGAGCACCTTGATCGTCGTCGGCGCCGAGCCGCTGTTGCGCCGGCTCCGCAACTCCACCAGGTGACCCAATCCCGCCAAGTCCTCGATAACGAATTCGGGCATTCGCTCGTCGAGCAGGAGAACGTTGGGCTCCGTTGCGTGGTCGTCGAAGCTGGCAACGAGGTGCTTGCTCTGGAAACGTGGTGCCTCGACTGCAGCCTGCGCATTGAAGTGGAAGAGCATGGAAGCCAGCAGTACCTGCAACAGGGCCTGTTCCTGCTGGTCGCCGCCTGGGGTCGAAAGGGCCATGTACGGTTCGCCTTGCCGGGTGACCAGAGTCGGCGTCAGTGTGATTCTGGGTCGCTTCCCGGGCTCGACGACATTCGGGTGATCGGCAATGGTCAGGAAACTTTGCGCACGTTGGGTAAGGGGTATCCCGGTGTTGCCCGCGATAACTGAAGGCATCCAGGCCCCCGACGGGGATGCCGAGAACATCATGCCGTCGGAGGTCGCGATGTTGATGCACGTCGTGTCCCTGGATGCCAAGGCGTCTGGCAGGGGCCGTTTCGGCCCGTCGCGCAACGCGGGGTGAACCGGCATTCGGTTGCCGAACGCTCCCGGCCGAAACTCCGGAGAAGCGCTGCGGGGATCGATCAACTTGCGTCTCCTTGCCGCGTAGGACTTGTCCAGCAATTCGTGCGGGACCTCGGCGAAGGCGGGGTCCGCGTACCATGCGTCCCGGTCAGCGAAGGCAAGCTTCAGCGCTTCCACAAGCAGGTGCAGGTATTCGGGAGTGTTCCATCCCAAGGCTCGCAGGTCATAGTCTTCGAGGAGATTGAGCGTCTGCAGCAGGACTGCGCCTTGCGTCCAGAAACCGGCCTTGTAGATTTCGTGCCCGTGGAATGTCGTCATGAGCGGCTGCTCGGTCTCCAAGCGAAACGACTCGAAGTCCTCAAACCGCAGCAGCCCGCCGTTGGCCTCCACGAACTCGGAGATTTCGCGGGCGATCGGACCCCGATAGAAGAAGTCCCGAACGGCCTCGATCGCCCCGGCGCGGGTCCGGCCCATCCCGACAGCGTCTCGTTCGGCGCGCATCATTCTCCGGAGAGTGGCCGCAAGGTTCCGCTGCCGGAAGACGCTACCGGCGCGGGGTGCGACTCCATCGGGCGTGTAGACTTCGCGGGAGGTCGGGAACAGACGCAGAAAGGTCTTCGCTTCCCGAATCGAGATGGATCTCGACGTGTCCAGAGGGTGGCCCGCCGCAAGGACAGCGGCGGGTTCGGCAACCACCTGGAACGAGAGGTTCCCGAACTGCTTCAGAGCTAGCAACGCAGCGTCCACCATGCCCGGGACAAGCGCCGGAAGCAGTCCATACGACGGGATCGGACCGGTCTGGTGGTCTCGCTGTGCCGCTTCCTGCGCGAGGTCGGGATCGGCCTTGAGCTTCGAGAAGAACTCGAGCGTCATTCGCTGGGGTGCAGTGCCGACACCGGCAATCGAATGGACCTCTCCGTCAGCCGTCCGGATGAGCAGGGGAGCCTCCCCTCCGAAACCGTAGTGAGAGAATTCCGTCACTGCGCCGGCGAGAAGTGCGGCGACCCCTGCATCCACTGCGTTGCCGCCCGCCTGCAAGGTTCGCATCGCAGCCTGCGTGACCAGCGGATTTCCGGCGGCCACAGCAACCTGCTGTCCCCGCACGACTGGCCGCAGAACTTCCCAATGAAGGATATGGCGTTGTCGCTTCTCTTGTTCCGAGAGGGGCCGCTGAACCTGAGTCTGCGCTGAGCAAGCCGCCGAAAGCCCCAGCGCCAGAGCCCACGCACGCCGTCTGTTTCTCTGCACGCGCTACCCGTGCCATGATAACGATTCCTATCACAAGGAACCGCGATCTGTATCGAGGCTGCGACACCGTCGAATCGGGCCTGCTCGATTGGACCGTCGTTCGGGCCGGCATGACGCGTTGCTGGTGCCGGTCGAAGCAGGGTCAGCCTGCGACCGGCGAAGAGCGGCGACACGACACCGAACTCCCAGCGGCGACAGTCTGGACGGCCGAGCGCATGCCGGCCGTTCCATTTGCCATTCCGAACGTCAAGTTGTGTCCGGACCTCGTGTCAACCTCAAGTACGCCAATGTGAACCGGCAGTCCGCTCCAGTCCGGCGGCCAGGTACCGGAAGTTCGTAGAGTACAAGATCGACGGCCACTCGGATACGCATGCCGCTGGACCAGACCGGCCAGACTTGAACTCGAATTCCTCATGCCCTGGCGCTGTCGATCCGGGGTGAAGCCGGCCCCGGACTGTCGGTCAGCGACGGGATCGTCACCGGCAATGCCCGGGCCGGATCTGATCCATGGAAATGGCAGGCAGGATCGCCCGCAACTCGGCGCGCGCGAGACATTACCGTCTCATGGCGGGCAACCCGCCACCTCCGGTCGTTGTCTACGGCCGGGCATCCCACCCGGCCGCTCGTGCGGGTAGCAACGGAGGCCCTTATCTTGGCAGACAGCGAGACTCGAGCCGGCCGCCCGCGCTGCGTGGCGGGACGCCATCGGCTCCAAGCCTACGCGAGGCAAACGCCCACCGGGGAGTCGGGGTTGCCAGCCTGCCCACGCTTGCCTTACCTCCGATGCAGGTCTCATCAACTTCGACCTCGCCACCCGCCCGGTCGGATGCTCCGGTTCCCGCTGCATGGCGAATTCGCTGCAGCATGGGTCAGGGTGTCTGCTGCTGAACCTCCAGGGGCTTGGCCCATGCACGCTCGAGATGCCCTTGCTCTGGCAGGTGTCCGGGTACATGGCATGGCACCACCCGGGCGAGAGCTTGATCGGGCCGGCGGAGAAGATGGTAGCGGTGATCGTACGAAGCACCCGGCACCGTCCCTGCCGTGGTGTCAACCTCCATCCCGGCAGGGATTGATTTCTTGTGGCTGTCGCAGCCGGTCACAGCTCGCGAAGGTCCCACCGTGCGGATGCAATCCACCTGAGGCACATTCGGGGCGGAAGACCTGATTGTAATATTGGCGATAATCAAGATGTCTCTTGGATCACCCAATGGATAGTTTCCCTAAGTTGACGCCATTGCCTGCGAGTCTGGTTGCCCCTATTCTCACACTACGAAGTGACTGACTCGCCGGGAATGGGAGTTGCAGATCAGGGCTGAACGAGGATATTCTCTCGCAGCCGCTCTCGGACGCTCTGGTAGACAGGTATGGCGACTTTCTGCCCAACTTCCAAGGTCATGACCACGGCATAAGCGATCAATTCGTCGTGCCCACCGGCTGCCGGTGAGCACGTGACATCGAGCACGATATTGCCGCCATCAATGAATTCCGTCGCGCCTTCGCCTTCCCAGCGATGGTGGTAGACGGTGCCTTTTCCAAGCGCGTTGTGCGACGGTTGCTGCTTCGCATTGCCTACGCCGATCGAGAAATTCTGGTCGCCACCTGGACCGGCCTTGAACTTCGCAAGGCGGTACATGCGATGCGAGAGCGTAATCGGCGTAAACCACGCGATTGTGACTGATAGTGCCCGAAATCCAGGCGTTCCTTCCAGCTCGGCGGGAAGCGGCACCGCAAACCGATCCGTCCCTCTTGAACCGATCGTGTTCCAGCCAATCAAGGTGGCGCGGTTCTCTGCACAATCGACGACGTGTTCGATATCCGGACAGCCGAAGCCGAGAAAACGGCTGATTTCGTCCCGCTCGTGCTCCCAGTACAGCTTTCCAGCCTTGGAGATGATAGCCTTTAGCGCATCCCTAGCGTCCCCGTCCCAGCGTGCGCCGTGAACGAGCAACGCCTTGAGGATCACGGCGTGATATGCCGGGTCGACTCTAGGATACACCGGATCATCCGGCAGACCTTCCAGCACTTCAAGAATGCGTAGAGCGTTGTGTGTCGCCAGCGCCGTGGCGACACTGGTGCCGCTCATGTTGAGCTTACGGTTCTGCTTGCCGCCCAGTCCGGGGCTGGCCACGCCGATACCGAAATGATTCGCCGGCTGCGTTACGGGGCCGACCTCGATCGGCGCATGGGTAGAATTCGCCCGAACCTGTTCCGCCCCGCCGGAAAAAAGGATCTCGGGCTTGATGGTGCGCTTGAAGCCCATCCCTAGTGCCGAACTCATATTCGGCAGAGCCGGGTTTGCATACGGATCGACTGCCATCGCACATTGTCCGTTCGCTGGAAGGCTATCGCTATGGGCTGCGCCGACCGTCAGTGCATTGAGGGCTTCCGAAGGCGCAAGCAGTCCCCGTTTCCCACGCTGATTCAGTACCGCCTGGAGCAACGTCGCCTGACGTTCACCGACATCCGCATTCTCGAAGTCCGCCCATTTTTCGACACCCTTAAGCAGCAGGCGTTCCGTGATGTTCCCGGCACTGACGAGGACCAGAACTTTGTGCCGCCAAGCAAGGTGGTCGATCAGCCGCGCCCATGGGCTCATCACACCGGCAAAGCGCCGTTTCGCATCGCCGATGGACAGGTTGACGATGCGCACCGTCGGCGCTGTCGGCTCTTCTCCGCCTTCGCCGTCGAACATGCGAATGAAAACTTGCCAAATCAGATCAATGCAGAGACGGTCCGGCGGCATGGCTTCCTTGAAACCGCCAATCCCGTCCGGCTGCGGGTACATGATCGGCCGGACATGCAGACGACGTCTGACAGGCGGTTTCGGGTCCGGCGTGTTCAAGTCACCGTGCAGGATCAGCGACGCCATGGCGGTGCCGTGCCGTTGGTCCCCCGCTGCACCGTACTCGTTTGCGAAACCGTCCGGATCATCTATGACCAGCCTGTTCGTGAGCCGGTCATGCTGTGCCATCGGCACGCCATCGAGCAGGGCTGCCATGGGCACCGCTGCTTCTGCGCCACCCCCACTTTCGCCCGCCTCCTTGGTGTCCTCAAGATCGCCTTCGATCGGCCCCGACACCAAGGATTGCGGTCTCAACACCATCACATCGTCGAAGGCTACGAGGCCAACATCAGGATGGTCGAGCACCTGCCGAATGGCTTCGGAAGATATCTTGGCCAGAGCGCCATGGTACCGAATGGCAGCAATGTCCGCCCGGTCAAGGACCTGGCCACCCAGTTCGCGCACCTTCAACTTGAACGTGTCTTCTGCTGCCTCGCGACGTACCGCGTCATCGCGATACCAGAACTCAACCTCAAACCGGACCGGCTTATCAGTCGCGAATTTCAGCCGTTCCTTCCAGTCCTCGACCGCTTAAGCAGTCAGCCGGTCTTGAGGTCCCCACGGCCGTACATCCACCAGATGGCTGAATACGTCGCCCCAGGCAGTCCGACCGTGACCGAGGCTTTCGCCGCGTTGGAACCGTTGCCAAAGGCTCAGCAGATCCCCGCGCGCCCTCCGGTCCGGGATCGTAAAGTAGAATCTGCGAGAAACCCGTTTGTCGCCTTTTGGGGTTGCCGTGCCGGTCCTGCAGATAAAAGTCCTCGTTAGGCGCGTCGTCACCCTCGTCTTCGCCAAGAAATTCCAAACCCGGCACACCGCGAACCGCGCGATAGAAGTCGGCGACCTCACTGGCGACCTCGAAGACGAGCGCGCGTTCGGGAACGATTGCGGACGGATCGTTGCGTAGCTCTCCAAGCGCATCCGGATCGCCAGGCGACCGTTCCAACCGTTCGAATTTCGGGCCGAGCCTGCTGGCCTGGCGGCGCGCATCTGCTGAGTGGATCGTCTCCTGTCGCGGCCTTCCAGCCGGAGACGCACGCCGCTCAGGACGCGGCATCGCCAGCAGGGGACGTTCAGCCATCGGATAACCCTGGTTCCGCATTGTCCGAACAGATTGGCTGGACACGTTCCTGCCAGAGCTTCAGTTGTTCCTCGATGGAGTTCTTCAGGGGGCGTTCCTTCATCGTCATCACGTCGCGACGACGCACGTCGAGTGTGAATTCCTCCGCCTCGGCATAGCTGATGTAGCCGAGACGTTTGGTGATGGACCGTGCCGAAATACCGGGACGTTCGTCGAACGATGCGAGGAACCTGTCGAAGTACTCTGTCAGTTCCCGCTCACCCGGCGCAGGCAACCCCAGACGAAGCTGGAAACGACGCCAAACCGCACGGTCCAGAAGTTCGGAATGGTTGGTGGCGGCGATAACGACCGAGTAGCTCGGCAGTTCATCGATGTGCATCAACAGCGATGTGACGACGCGTTTGATTTCCCCTGTTTCGTGGATATCGCCGCGTTCTTTCCCAACGGCATCGAATTCATCGAAAAACAGCACACACGGCGTAGTCCGAACATAATTGAAAACGCGTTTGAGTCGGCTGGCCGTTTCGCCGAGATAGCTCCCGATCATGGCCTCGTAGCGGACCACGAAGAGCGGCACTGCAAGGGATTCGGCGATTGCTTCGGCCAGTGAGGTCTTACCGTTGCCTGGCGGACCGATAAGAAGAAGGCGGTGCCGTGGATCGAGGCCGTGTGCGCGTAGCAGACTGGACCGTCGCTGTTCCTCTATCAGTTGGTCTACAGCCGTGCGACATATTTGGGGGAGAACCATATCGCTCAGCTCTCGCCTGGGCGTGATCTGTACAATAAAATCCCGGCTCTGTTGCGCATTCTCTGAATGCGCAAGAGGCTTGTACATACCGTTTCCGTTGACCTGTATGGCGCGAGTGAGTCTGTCCGCCAGAACCGTGTGCTGCTTGCTCTTCTCTTCAGCGATTATCGTCTCCACTGCCGAACGCACCGCATTCTTGTCACCGGTTACGCTTGCTCTCACAAGGTTAATCAGGAGGTCACCGCGCGCCATTTGATCCACCTCCGGCGTCAATTCGTCTGAACTTCTCTCCAAGCGCTTCGATAATCCAGTGATTGCGCAAGACTGATTCGTCCTCCTGATCGAGAGATGCTCTGATCTTCTTGATGATCTGTTCCGGAACTCGCGCTGTTACCGAAACACTCTCCTTGTCGCCGGTCGCTAATTCCATGAATCCGAATCGCTTTGGCGTCACTCTGTCATGATATCGACACCATGGGTCGTTGTCGATGTCTTCTCGAGCGGATCCGGGCCGGGACGGTCCAGGCCCTGTCGCTTGCTGCCGAAAACCTGTTGCACATCGCAGTGCGTCAGTGAGGAAGGACAACTTGGTAGTTGGCAGTTGAGTTGCCAGCAGGTTACGGCAGACGTGGTGGGGCTGTCAAGGCGACGCTCCGGCGCGTGAGCGCCACGCGAGGGCGGCAGCGGGAGCTGGCCCGACAAGACGGCTGGACCACACGTGTGCCGCGCGGGCTGGGCTCGCCCCTCAAGAGAGGCGTCGGGGAGGGGCCGCGGGGCGGCGCCAATCAGAGATACCTTGTGGCCGTCGCAGCCGGGCACAGCTCGCGAAGGTCCCACCGTGCGGATGCAATCCACCTGAGGCCCGTTTGGGGTGGAAGACCTGGTTGCCGTTTCGACAACCATCAAGGGGACCTTTTCGAGATCCGCCTATGTGCGGAAGGCAATCGGGAAGATCCTGCGCGTTATAGCCAGCCCTGCACTCGAACGCCCCTCGGAGGAACTGGGACGAACGGTGACTCGTACTGCCGACATGTGCTCCATGCAGCCCAGGCGACACCCTTGTTGCCGTCGGCCTGCCCTGCCACAGGCTGGGCACTCCGGAACAGAATCCGCTCCAACGCCATCCAGGGGATCGTTCCCCGTCTAGATGTGGCCGAAAACGTGCTCTTCCTCGATCTGCACGGGAGCTGGACCAACGAGAGCGTCGCGCACCCGGATGATTGCCTCCCGCTTCTCGCGATTGCGCATCGCCCGTCGGTTCGCCAGCAGGTGGGCAGTGGAACCTTCCAGGACCTTGTGAATGATCTTGAGACCGTTGGCGCGCAGTGTCCGGCCGGTCTCCGTGTTGTCCACCACTGCGTCTCCGTCTTCGGGAGGCTTCGATTCGGTGGCCCCGAACGAATGGAAGATTGCTACGGGAGAGGCCCCGCTGCGACGGACACTCAGGCGCGTATAGGGGCTGTACAGGGACGGTTCGAGATCTGTATGTTGGCGCACTAGCGACTCGGTCAGATTGAGGTACTCGGTCCAGATTCGCAGCGGCTGGGTGCTCGTCGAATCGACGAATCGGGCAAACAGGTCCGATGCGGAACGTACGTCGTGCCAGTCTTCCGAAACACACAGCACGATATCCACCCGGCCAAATCCCAGGTCGAGCAGGTCCTCCACGTTCGCCGAGGCCTCGCTTTCGTAATACCAGTCGATGCCCGAGATGCCGATGTCGAAGAAGCCCGCCTGCAGCAGGTAGGGAATCTCCTGGGGCCGCATCGTCTTGGCCTGCACATCTGCGATCCCGAGGTCGGGGCGGTAGCTGCGGGTGCCGTCGGCATATCCTCGCGGGTCAATGCCGGCCCGTTCGAAAAAGGCCCGCGTCTTCTTCTCGAGGCTTCCCTTGGGGATCGCGAATCGAATCCGACTCATTCCGGTGCACTCCAGCTGCCCGCGTTGATCCGTGTGCCGTTCTCCCCGCATGTCGCAACGTCGTCCAACCCGACCGTCGCCCCGTCCGGAAGGCGGATGGTCCCGCCGGCCAATCTCCACACTTCGGCCCCGGATGTTCCCACCCGGCGACCGCTGTCCCTAAGCACCTCGGCGAGCCGGATCGCGTCGGGCTCGTCGGCCGGGCCGGCCGCTTCGATGACGATTGGGCCCGATGCGGAGGGAGTTTCGTCCATTCGAGCCAGCTCCTGGAGCGTGTCCAGGCGAACCGCACAGCCGGTTGCGGGAGTGGGACGTCCGCCGAACAGTTCGACCAGCCGGTCATAGCGCCCTCCTCCGCACAGCTTGGTCCGGCCACTGGCGATCTCGAACACGATTCCCGTATAGAACGTCAATCCGCGGGCGATTCCCAGGGCGATGTCGAACTTCCCCAGACCGTAGTGCTTCAGCCGGCCGCACACGGCCATGAGATCCTCAAGTGCTCCTTCGGCCCGGGAACCTGCAAGTGCGTTGGATGCGCCGGCCGACACTTCGTCCAGCGTTCCTCGGATCCCGATGACCCTCAGCATGACTTCAGCCGTTGCCTCCGGAAGGTAGCCTTCTACGTTCCAAAGGTGCCGGATCGTGGCGGCAGCCTCGTCCGGCAGCCTCTCGGCCAGTGATGCAGGTCTCGAAGAGGGTTGGCCAGTGATGGAGTACCCACCTTCGTACCCGATCTCTGTCTGCAGCGAGGCCAGTTCGCGTCGGTCCGCCAGCAACTGATCGAGTGTCGCCGGATCCTGGGACAGGCCAAAAGCGGAGCAGCGCTCCGCAATGCCGGTCAGCCTGTCCAGGTGTCCGAGTACAGCCACCCGGTCGTCCGACGGCAGGTCCGGTGGCAGCAGTGCGCGATAAATTCCGGCGGTCCCGATCTTCAGGGTCAGCCGGTCGATTCCCACCCCTCGCAGGAATCGGTGGGCGGCCGCCATCACCTCCGCGTCCGCCGCAGGAGACGGGTCGCCCAGAAGCTCGATGCCAGCCTGCATGAATTCCCGTGTCCGGCCCGAATGCGGCCGGCAGTACCGGAAGCACGGGGCTACGTAAAACAACTTGTACGGAGAAGGCAGGTCGTCGAGAGCGCCTGAGGCCACCATGCGGCAAATCGGGGCGGTCATCTCCGGCCGCAGCGCGTACTCTTCGTGGTCGCAATGAAACGTGAGCAGCGAGCTCCTGATCTCCGGTCCCGAGCGGGCCTCGAAGACATCCGCCCTCTCGAACATCGGCGTGGCGACTTCCTCGAAGCCGTACGTCCGCGCATTCTCGGCGAAACGCGTTTCGAGCTGGCGCAGCATGGCGCGGTCGGATGGCAGGCTGTCGCGGGTGGCGGGTGGAGGTGCGTTGTGGAGCATGACAAAAAACCCTCGAATCGCACTGATCGGAGGCACCAGCCGATCCAATGGGCCGCAAAGCTCAGGGATGCATGCCCGTTGCCGGAATGACAGCGAACGGCACCTTTCTCGATTCTACTGCGTTGGGGCTGATGCTCCGGAAAGCGGGTCGGCTTTCACTCCTGCACCGAGACCAACGCCCCTCGCTCGTCATCGCACCGGCTCCGGCGCGGGTGGCGCGTCGACCGCCGGAGGCTTTCCGCCGTGCCGGTCGTCCCATGCAGGGAGGCTTCACATCCGGCGCGGGATTCGGCCCCCCGTCGCACGGTTCTCGATTGATCCATGCCGGAATCGCCCGCCTCGGACATTCCTTTTCCGAGTCGTTACCACGTATAATTGAGAAGTGTGCGTACTGGCGCGCCGGCCGGTTTCGGAAGCGCGCCCGAATCGGGTAGCACCCCAAGGCAGTCCCCTCCCATGCAAGCTGTGAATGTGTATCTGGACGAGGGGCCGTCACAACTGCCACCGACAGGTGAAGGAGTCGTCAACGACTGCAGCATCCACGTAGCCACCGCCAACGGCTCGGGCAGCCAGTCATCCAACCTGGTGTTGCTCCGGGCCCTGTTCGAGATGGGCATTCCCGTCTCCGGCAAGAACCTGTTCCCTTCGAACATTGCCGGTCTGCCAACCTGGTACACGATTCGTGCCAGCAAGCACGGGTTCACGGGCCGCAAGAGGAGTGTCGACGTTCTCGTCGCGATGAATTCCCAGACTGCGCTTGACGATGTCGAGGCGCTCGACTCCGGCTGTGCCGTTGTATACGACGAGCCCTTGGGGCTCAGCGACCTCCGGGGAGACCTTCATTTCTACCCGGTTCCGTTCGATCAGCTCGTCGCACCCGTCTGTCCCCAGCCGAAGTTGCGGAAGCTGGTCCGAAACATGATCTACGACGGAGTGCTGGCCTGGCTCCTCGATATCGAGATGGACGAGATCCGCAATGCGGTGTTCCGTCAGTTCTCGTCCAAGCCGAAGGCGGCGATCATGAATTGGAACGCCGCCACGGCAGGTTACGAGTGGGCGCACGCGAACCTCGAAAAGAAGGATCGGTTTCGCCTGGAGCGGATGAACGAGAACGAGGGAAAGATCATCGTCGAGGGGAATGCCGCTGCTGCCCTGGGCGCCGTGTTCGGCGGAGTCAGTGTGATCACCTGGTATCCCATCACGCCTTCCTCGTCCCTTGCGGAAGCGGCGCAGGACTACCTCAAGCGCTTCCGGACCGACAAGGAGACCGGCAAGGCAACCTTCGCCGTGGTCCAGGCCGAGGACGAGCTCGCCTCGATAGGCATGGCGATAGGGGCGGGCTGGGCCGGTGCCCGCTCGATGACGACCACGGCGGGGCCCGGTATCTCCCTGATGTCGGAGTTTGTCGGCCTGGCCCATTTCGCCGAGATCCCAGTGGTCCTGTTCGACGTGCAGCGTATGGGCCCGTCGACCGGCCTTCCCACACGGACCTCGCAGGGGGACTTCCTCTCGGCCGCAACGCTGTCTCACGGCGACACGTCCCACCCGATGCTCATACCTGCGACTCCCGAGGAGTGCTTCGAATTCGGCGCGAGGGCCTTCGATGTCGCTGAGCGGCTCCAGACGCCGGTCTTCGTCATGCTCGACCTTGATCTTGGCATGAACTACTGGATGTCAGACAAGTTTGACTACCCGGACTGGAGGTTCGACCGGGGCAAGGTGCTCAGCAAGGCCGATATCGAGAGTCTCCGGGGCGACTGGGGTCGTTATCGTGACATCGACGGGGACGGCATTGCATATCGCACCATTCCCGGGAATCGCCACCCCCAAGCCGCGTACTTCGCCCGTGGGACCGGGCACGACGAAAACGCCAACTACAGCGAGCGCGAGGACGACTGGATTCGCAACATGGCGCGGATCAAGCAAAAGATGGCCGGCGCCCGCAAGTGGCTGCCCGAACCGGTGATCGACGAGAATCCCAAGGCCAGCGTAGCGTTTGTCGCGGCAGGCACCAGTCACGAGGCAGTCAGGGAGAGCCGGAGCCAGCTCCGGAACGAATACGGCCTTGAGACGGCCTATTGCCGCGTCCGTGGCTGGCCGTTCAGCCACGCAACCGAGACCTTTATCGCCCAGCATGACCGCGTGTACGTCGTCGAGCAGAATCGCGACGGCCAGTTGCGGGTCCTGCTGAGGCGCCAGTTCCCCGAGATTCACGATCATCTGCGGAGTGTGTGCTACTTCGGCGGTCTGCCGCTGGATGCCCGAACGGTCACCGAGGCCGTGGTAGAGGAGGAAGGGCTGTGAGCGTCGCCACCCTACGCCGGACCAAGGCTCCGGCAATCAATCATATCGGCTTGGGCTTGGAGCCGTACAAGGGGCTGAAGAGTACGCTGTGCGCCGGATGCGGACACAACTCCATCTCGGAGCGCATTGTCGAGTGCTTCTTCGAGATGGGGATCGACCCTACGCAGGTCGTCAAGCTGTCCGGGATCGGTTGCTCATCCAAGTCGCCTGCCTACTTCCTCAGCATGTCTCACGGCTTCAACAGCCTCCATGGGAGAATGCCGTCCGTCGCCACCGGAGCAGTTCTGGCGAACAAGCACTTGCTGGCGCTCGGTGTTTCCGGGGACGGCGACACGGCCTCCATCGGCCTCGGACAGTTCGTGCACATGGTCCGCAGGAACGTCCCGATCGTCTACATCATCGAGGACAACGGTTGTTACGGGCTGACCAAGGGCCAGTTCTCGGCAACCGCCACGCTGGGCTCCACTGCGAAGTCCGGCATCGCCAACGACCTACCGCCAATCGACACCTGCGCACTGGCCATCCAGATGGGTGCTACCTTCGTCGCACGGTCGTTCTCCGGAGACAAGAAGCAGTTGCAGGCGGTCCTCAAAGCCGCGCTGAGCCACAAGGGAACCGCCCTTCTCGACATCGTGTCGCCATGCGTGACGTTCAACGACCATGCGGGCTCGACCAAGAGCTACCAGTATGTCCGCGAGCACAGGATTCCACTGCAGTCGATCGACTTCGTGCCGCATTTCGACGAGATTCACATCGAGACCGAGTTTCGGCCCGGAACCGTTCGGGAGGTTGAGATGCATGACGGGTCCATCCTTCGACTCGCAAAGATCGAGGAGGACTACAACGCAACCGACCGCCTGGGGGCACTGGAGAGGATCGAGGTCGCAGGCGGGAAAGGCCAGATCCTGACCGGGGTGCTCTACCTGAACACGAAGACGCCCTCGTTTACCGATCTTCTCAACCTGGATGAGTCGCCATTGGCGCAAATCGGGCAGGACCGGCTTCGTCCCCCGAAGGCCGCCCTCGAAGAGGTCATGCAGGAACTCTCGTAGTGGGGGCCGAGCCTTCCGGCCCATCGCCCGGCGGCGGAATCCTGGTATCGGGGCTGGGTCAGGGAGATTCCGTCTCCCTCGAGTGTGGACTGGGACGGATTCCGTCGCCTGGAGTCGCTCGGCCGGAGAACCCGCCACTACGAACTCGTCTGGTCCGGCGCGACTCGGTCGACCGCTCGATTCCGGGGTGATGCTCCCCGACTCCGGCACGTCGCGCCTGGTTCGGCGTTGCCCGCGGCCCCGTTTGCCGACCCTGGTCAACCGCCGCTGAATGCCGCCGCAGGAAGCAGCCGGCCCAATCGCAGGTGCACGTGCGTTGCCGTTCCGGCCAAGGGTATGGAACGAAGCGTCGACACCGGCCGCTAGGGAGACGGGTCCAGGTCCGCCCCGAAGGCACCCTCAATCGTTGTACTTCCCTCCGTCACACTCCATTCCCCGACCACGGCGTGGGGGCCGTCCACGCCGGACGGGACTCCGAGAAAATGCCCCGTATGGGTGGATGAACTGGGGGCGACCCCGCTCTCCGGGTTCGTGGTGTAGTGAATCCCCGCACTCCGGGGACTTGCGAAGTTGAGCTTGCTGCCCTGCGACAGTCCGGCAGAACTCCAGTCGTGCAGAAACGCGATCGTCTGCACTTCGGTTCCCCCGATGGTGAAACGGGCACCTCCTGTCACCGCGCGCAGGTTCTCGATTTTCGATTCGAGGTTCCGGGTCGTGTCAGTCCAGTCCATCTTGAGGACATAGTCGCCATCGTAGAGTACGCCGTTCTTTCCGACTGCCACCGTTCGGCCCACGTATTCAGCTGTAACGTTCCTCGGAAAACGCGCTGCGTCGTAGGTTGCTTCAGCCAGGGAGCTGTAGCCGAAGAAGCCAACACCCTGCGCGCCGGCTGACGTCGTGTGGGCCCATGCCCCGAACCGGGTGTAGGCTGTGTGCCGGGAGCGCACAGCCAGGGTATGCCCAGTTCCGCTGATCGTCTGGGTTCGGGTTGTGCTGGAACGTGTGTAGAGATCGTTGAGACCGAACTGCCGCGTGGCCGTACTCAGGCTGCCGGTAGAGATGAGCAGCGCTGTGGCACCGGAGAGGTCGCTGCCCTTGCCGGCATCGGTGAACTCCTTGGACCGCCCGTTGCTGTCCGCCGTCGGCATCTTCACACGGGAGAGCGACTGGCGGTCGGCACCGTACGCTCCGTCCAGCACCTTCGCACTGTTGGAGTCGGTGACGGCCCAGGTTCCGAAGACCTCCGCTCTCGTGTCGCCCACGAACTGCCCCTTGAATTCGATATCGGCATCCCGGTCGAACTGGCTGCCCACAATACTGATCTTGGATGACACGCTCCTCTCGAAGCCACCGTTGTCTGCCAGCTGGCTGAACGTAATGGCCGGCAACTGAATCTTGCTCACGTCCCTGTCCTCATACTCCCAGGCGTCGCCGTCTTCCGTGTGGGTCAGGTTGGAGATGCTCGAGTCGATCCGTTCAATGCCGAACGAGGCCGTAAGTTCGATAGTACCCGAGAAAAGAGCGCCATCGGCGGGACGCACGGCAAAGGTCTGCCCCCTGTAGACGGATGTGCCCCGCACGGCATCGCGGGTCTGGAAGTCCGATAGGGACTTCGGGGCGAGCGGGCTGTAGGCGAACGATCGCACTGCAAGCGTCGACCCGCCCTTGGCGAACTCCTCCGCGGTCGTGTCTTGCGGTGGCTCGGCAATGGCGCCGAAGCGCGTGTTCGCGGTGGTGCCGATCGCCAGCGACTTCTTGCGGGCGTTGAAGATCTTCTCGGCATTGGCTTCGGCCGCGCTGAATCCGCTGAACACCCCGGACGCTCCGAACGCACTCTTGAAGTCCGCCACACTTTCCAGCGCTGCCAGCAAGTCTTCCACGTCCTCCAGGCGGTCTTCCTCGTCGATGCGCTCAGTGGTTCCCGGCAGGGCGCTGAGAAGGACGGTTCCCGCCGGCGTCCCGGCCTTCGAGTTGAAGATTGCACTCAGCGCAGCCCGTGCGGTCGGCCAGCTCGTTTCAAGAACGACTTGCGCGGCATACTTCTCGCCGGCATCGCCGCCGACGCGGGGCTTGACCTTGTTCACGATGTCCTGCAGGACCCTGCGGGCCGCCTCCACGTACGTCTCGGATTCGAAACTGCCGGATCCCCGATAGGCGGAATAGTCGACGCCAGACGCATCCTTCTGGGTGTGCTGAAGCAGATCCCCTTGGTCCTTGAGGGCCTTTTGGCTGTTCCGGAGGAATCCCTTCGGAAGTGCGTCTTCCAGGTCCTTGGTCGTGGTCGGGGTTTGGCTGCCGCCACCGCTTCCTCCTCCACCCCCACCGGGACTGGGCGGAAAGTACAACCTGCTCGACCAGACGCCGCTGCGCAGGAGGAGCGTGTAGCGAGTCCCGGTTCTCGTG
Source organism: Bryobacterales bacterium (assembly GCA_965205085.1). Lineage (GTDB taxonomy): Bacteria > Acidobacteriota > Terriglobia > Bryobacterales > UBA6623 > VXMF01. The sequence continues at coordinate 3,158,052 of OZ242039.1, forward strand.
TTCCGGACAACCGACCCGCTGCGAATCCTTCTCCCGTTGTGCTCGACGGTGCCGTCGGGCCGCCGGACCAGCGTGATGAAATCCCCGCGACTTCCCAGTGCGACCGTGAACTCGCCCGAAACGAAGGTTGCGCTCCACCGGCCGTTCACGAGGTTCAACCGGTACTTGGAGCCCTCGAGAGTGATCTCGGACCCGTTTCCGACCACGGTGCGGTTGTGCTCGTATTCTCCGTTTTCCCTGATCGCAAGAGTAATTACGGCGGTCGAGTCCGGGATTCTGACCGTGACAGTCGATGGGTCATATTCCGCTATCCACCGGTTGCCGATGTGCGTCAGGCGGTAGTTCCTTCCGTTGCGTGTCACCACATGGTCACTGTCAACAACCTTCCCGTCCAGGGTGTAGGTGCTGTCCTCCTGCCGAATCAGCTCGATGCTACCGCCCTCACGGCCGAGCTGCAGCGTCACACGTACTGCCTCGTAGGTTGCCCGCCACCCGTCGGGGCCCAGGGTGAACCGGTACTGGTTGCCGTTGATCGTGCGCACCTGGTTATTCGTAAGGGGTTCGTCACCCAGCGCGTAGGTCCGATTCTCCAGAATCGTCACGGACACCGTGTTGCCGCTGTTGCCAAGCTCCACAGTAACGGGCTCGGCCGCTTCGAACACGGCCGTCCATTCCCCGCTGAGTTGCAGGACGAAACGGTAGGTAACCCCGTCGAAGGTGCGAGTCTGCCCGCTGCGGATCGGGTCGCCGTCGAGCCTGTAGGCCCCGTCTTCCAGCCGTTGCAGCGAGACGCTGCCGCCACTGCTCCCGAGCCGTACGGTGACCGGTTCCGGCGGCACGTAAACCGCTTCCCACTGGCCGGACTCATTCTTAACGAAGCGGTAGTCGTTGCCGTTCGCTGCCTTCCGCACCTGGCCGCTGGCAACGGCCTCGCCCCTGAAGGAATAGGTGCCGTTCTCCAGAACGAACAGTTCTGCCGTGTCGCCGCTCGATCCCAGCCTTACCCGCACGGCATCGGGCGGCACGAACTCGGCCTGCCAGGTATCGTCCGGCCCGAGAGTGAATCGATACGTGTTGCCGTTCTTGAACAGCCGGGTCTCGCCGCTGCGAATGGGAGTGTCCCCCAGGACGTGCCTGCCATCCTCCCGTGTCTCGATCATCACCGAGTCACCGCTCCCGCCAAGCGCGACCACCACGGGCTCGGCCGCTACGAACTCCGCACTCCAGCGGCCGCCTTCGGCCAAGGTCAGCTTGTAGGTCGCGCCATTCACGCCCTCGACCGTATCGCCACTGGCAAAAGGCGCCTCATGGCGTGTCCAGCCCCCGCCCTGCGTGGATACCAGCGTCGTCTTTCCGCCGTGAGCCCCTAGATCCACCACCACGATTTGTGGCTGGAACGGCGCCGGCGGCGGTGGTGGACGCGGTGCGGGGCTCTCGCCGCCGCAAGCCACCAGCAACGACACCAACACCCATCCAATCCAAGAATGAATGGTTATCCTGGTCGCTCGGCGGTTCATCTTCGATGCTCTTTGTTCGGGTGAGATTAGTCTAGCAGTCTGTTGCGAGACCTCGTACCTGCCCCCCTGCACACGACCGGACAGCGACAGGCAGGGCAACTGGGCCCGCCAAGCCGTCGGCTGTCGCTGGCGGTCCCCGCAGTGCCTCAGGGAGCACCGGTCTTGTGTAGGCAGTTGAAGCCCTCCCCGGTGCTGCTACTTGCACCAAGCCAGCCCGGGAATGGTCGGCCATGCCCACCTGTCTCTCTGCCGTCACCCGATTTGATGGTGGCACGACTGGTCCGGAATGGCGGGGTCAATGCCTCCGTCCGGGAATTCGTGCCGGGAAGCGGGACGCCCCACCCTGCGTGGCGTCAATCAACCCTACACAGCGGGCAGTTCGTGCGACGGACGAAGGGATGGAAAGCGGAGTACACGTTTCCAGACCGGAAACGACACCCTGGCAGTGGAAGAGGTTCCAGCGGGGCCCGAACCGGACGGTCCCGAGCCGGGGCCTGTGCGAGCAGGACGACGGACCCAACCCAGTGTGGCCGGCGGCATCTGCGGTGTGACCCGAAGCTGGACCGGACAGAACCCCACCCCGGGGGGCACAGGTCCGCAAGGATGGTGCACAACCACGGCTTCCTGCTGGGTTCGCAAGTAGCGAGTGTTCGAGGTGATGACGCCAAGGTGGGCGTTGCGGCTGGGGGAAGCATCGTGCACGAGACCGGCCGGCGACCGCGTTCGTGGAATCGCCCGCGACGTAGCCGCCGTGCAGCGGCACCTGCGGTGCCGGACATCTGGAGGCGGGGGGCCTTGGTACCGAGGATGGGGGGCCGTCGGCGTCGCGACGACGGCCCCCGCCGGGGAACGGGATCCCGTGGAGAGCCCTTGTCCAGCGGCAGGGGATGACCCTCAGCCAGCGAGCGACGGGGGCGCTCTGGGGCGACGCCATTCATCCCTGCGAAACGAACGTCTGCTCCGGCACCGATCACGTCGCAGTGCGTCGGGTCTATACTGAACAGCAAGGCAGGGAAACAGCATGAATCTGATTCGGAAACGATGTTCAAGGCCCGCTTGTCTCGCGATCCTGGCTCTGGCCCTTGCGGCATGTGGCTCGGATTCTCCATCCCCTCCTTCGTCCCCTCCCACACCGCCGCCGTTCCAGGCGCAGGTGGTTGTCGTGGATCTGGGGACCCATGGCGGCAAGACCACCTTGGTCTCGACCCAGTCGGGAGGGTGGACCCGCAATGACAACGCAATCACCAGCGGAGCGATCGTCAAGGGCGATAACGACGCCGATTACAAGCTGACCCTCTCGAACGGCCGCTGGTCGGCGGAGTACGTTGCTCCGGATCCAGTCGCCGTGGCCTTGGGCACGAGTGGCGACACGGCATCGGTGCAGCCATTGGAAGACGGCTCAGCCGAACTCGACGGCGCACCCTTGGCCAGCGGTCAAGTCTGGAGAGCGCCGAACGGCAGCCAGTATCGTTTCACGATGAGCTCGTCCGGTACCTGGACAGCAGAGTTCGTCGCTCCGGATCCAGTCTCGGTGAGGCTCGGCACCAGCGGTCTGGTCGCGCAGGTACGTGCGGTGGCGCATGGGCGGTACCAAATTAACGGGGACCCGATATCCAGCGGGCAGACCTGGACAGCGGCGAACGGTAATGTCTACCGCCTCGAGCTTCCGGCCGGCGGAACCTGGACCGCGGTTTATGTCCCGCCAGCGCCCGTTTCCGTCACGCTGGGCGACAGCGGCCTCAATGTCATGGTGCAGAAGCTGGAGAACGGCACCTTTGAACTGGACGGCAAGCAGCTCACCAGCGGGCAGGTCGTCACCGCGGCCAACGGCAACGAGTATCGGCTCTTCCTGCAGCCCGGAGGGACTTGGACCGCCCAGTTCGTGTCGCCGGATCCTAGAGCGGTCGAGCTCGGGCAGAGCGGGACTTTGGTCTGGATCGAGGTTCGGGAAGACCGGACCTACATTCTCGACGGCCAGCCCCTGACCAGCGGCCAGTTGCGGAAGATTCGCAACAACAACTACCGTTTCCGGCAGGCGCCCGACGGGAGATGGACCGCAACCTACGAACCGGAGATGATCACCGTGCGGCTCGGACTCCACGGGGGAACGATCACCCTGACCCGGCTGGAGAACGGATCGCACCAATGGAACTCGAACCCGATAAGTTCCGGCGACACCGTGACCGGTCCCAACAACCATCAATACAGGCTGACCCTGGGCGAGAGCGGCTGGCAGGCCCAGCCGTTGCCGATGGTGATCACGATCGTGCTGCCGGGTGGTGCCGGCAGCATCCTGGTCTCCCAGTTCGAGGACGGCACCTATTCCTACGAGGGCGAAGCGATTCGCAGCGGCGGGGTCGTCACGGTGAACGGAGTTTCCTATGTCCTGACCCTGACGGGCACCGAGGGCACCGCCACTCGCCAGACCGTCACGCCGCCGGATCCGGTTCAGCCCACCCCTCTTCCCGGGAGCGACACGGTCGACACGCTGACGACCTACGTTGGCGTCAGGCCCAGGCTGCGGGACAAAGACGGCTCCGGAAGCACCAAGGGAACGATCCTTGAGGTCAACGGGAAAAGGTACCCGCTTGCCGACCTGTTACCGCAGGGACGGATCGAGGTTGAATCGACCTTCGTAGAAGCAGTTCGCGACAAGATCAGGACTTCGCTCGAAACCATCGAAAGGCTCATCTCGCTCTTCGAACCGGACCTCAGCACCGTCCTCGAGCGTCTCGAGAGCGAGTGGGACATCGTCAGGAACCAGCTCGATTCGCTGTTTCCAAGCCGGAGAACCAGCCTGCTCAGCGCCAACCTTCCACGCGCGAGAGGCGGGGGTTCCGTCGATGCCGACGAGACGGTGGATACCATCAACGATGTCCTGGACGCCTTGGGCAGCCTTACGGATTTCGAAGATGCTCTGGACGATGGCATTTTCAGCGACGTGAACCTCGATCAGGACGAAATCGACGATGTCTTCTCGTCAACCAGGAGCATCGAGAGCCTCGCGCTCGGCTCGACCACCAACACCCGGTTCGGGGCGTACTCGAAACGGGAACGTTCGCGAGTCGGGGGCTCGCTGACCTTCCCGTCCGGCACCGAAGGTCGCGGAGCGTTCGCCTACAGCCCGCTGGACAGGGCGCGAACCGCCGATCTCCCATCCCGGGGCCAAGCACTGTACAGTGGCGGGACCGTTGCGGCCAGCGCACGGACAGACCAGGGGATTTATCGGGGCCTGATCGAGCTCAGCGCCCGCTTCAGCAACAGGCAGGTCACGGGCCTGATTTCGGGCCTGGAAGACAGCCGCGGCGATGCATGGTTCCATAACTCGACGGAAGTGGACAGGATCACCGTGCCCACTGCCAGCCTGCACGCCCGAGACGGGTCCTTCGCATCCGCCAGCGACGCCCGGGCATACCTCGATTACGTTGCGTTGTCGCGCATCCCCAGCCAAACCCTGACGGGCGACTTCAAGGGACAGTTCCTCAGTACCGGGACGAATGCGGACGCAGCGATCGGAACCTGGGAGCTCCGGAGCGGAAACTCAGTTCTTCTGACCGGAGCATTCGGAGCGGAATTCGCCTCCACAGAACAACCGAGACTCCCGCCGACCACGACTCCGGACGACGGCGAGGTGTCCCGGACGAGCCTGATCGCGGCGCCGGACGGAAGCGGGGACATCCAGCTTGCCGCCCGCGATGCCGACGGGGACCGTATCAAGCTGTCAGCGACGCAACTGTTTGAGGCAGGCACTGCCCAGGTGGCCGGCAAACGCCTGTTCGCGATTGCCGACGAGGACGTCCGGCAGCAACTCAAGGTGCTGAATGCCTTTATCGCCATCGACGACAACAGCACCAGCGTGCGCGATTCTCTGTGGAACAAGGCCAACAAAGCGCTTCAAGACCATGTATTTGGACCGACACACGCCAGTGTTCTGGGTCGCTCGTATCCTTCGGGGCGTTCCCTAGCGGTCCGCGACGAGAATGCGGTCGAAATCCTGGAAGACGTTCTGGCGGCCCTTGACAGTGCGGATGAGTTCGCGGACGCTCTCGAGACCAACGGCGTGTTCGACGGCGTGTTGGGGGGAGCGAGCAGCCTCGCCCGGTACGACTTCAATAAGATCTACAACTCCCTCGACTACGAGGTCCGGGCTGAATTCGGCCATACCAAGTACACCCGATTCGGAGCCTGGAGGAAGTCCGAGCAGGCCTATGCCATCAGCACCAATCGACAGAGCCAGCCCTCCAGGGAGGATCCCGATGTCTTCGCCTACAGCCCCCTTGATCAGGTCGCCTACGGCGTCAATGACCGGAATTTCCCCGCCAACTCGAGGGCGACCTACGTGGGGCAGACCCGGGCCGTCGACCGCGAGTCGAACGACCCGATATTCTACGACGGCGAGGTCAGCGTCACGGTCGAGTGGGGGAGCTCGCCTACCGGGTCGTCGGTGTTCGCGGTGATCACTGACTTGGCCAAGACTTCCAACGGGGAACCGTACCTGCACGACGGCTTCGACGTCAGGGAGATCGTGTTCTCCGGAATGTCCACCAGGACCGACTCCAGCCGGCGGCTCGGATTCTCGCGGACGTCGCCATCCGTCCGGATTCGTTACGAGAGTGTCGTCCGGCGGGATGCGAACTTCACCGGCAAGAGGTCGCACGAAGGCAAGTTTGTCGGCCTGTCCCTCAATGGCCCGGTAGCGTTGATTGGCGTCTGGGAGCTGGGGGATATCAAGGGAGCGTACGGGGCGGAATCCGAGCCCTAGTCCGGAACCCGGCAGACCCAACAGGCGTTTCGGAGATCGCCGGAGGCTCGTCCATGCCCGACTCCACGGCGCACGGATGCCGGGACGGACGCCGGTGTCGCAAGCGTGACTCTCGTTCGAGGCAGTTCCGCCATGCGGAGCGAGCCGGCCTTCGTCCCTCCGGCGTGCACCGCGACTCAGCGGTCGCTGGGGGCGACCGGATTCGAACCGTTCTGCGGCCGGCCGTGCCGGGACCCTTCTCCGTGTCAGCCGCACGCGCTGCGGTCCGGCGTTGACTGCAGGTCCCGGCACCCGTTACCTTGGTATTGGTCGTGGGCGTGGACGATCTCGGGTTAGGGCCTGCGATACTCTCCCTGGTATCTCCAACCGGGACCGGCCTGCGGCCGATTCCGCTCACACCGTCGTCTCCCAAGGAGTGTTCCGAACTGGCCGCACTGCGGTCGATGTCGGACGGAGAACTTCTCGACCGCCAGCCGCTTCGGTCCACTGAAGATGGGCGATGCGTTCGTGCGGGACTGTTGCTCTATTTCAGCGCACTGGACGAGTCGCACCGGATATCCCAGGGGATCCGGTCACCAAACGCGAGCTACTGGCACGGCATCATGCATCGCCTCGAGGGGGACTGGAGCAACGCGAAGTACTGGTTCCGCAGCACGGGAGACCACCCGGTGTTCGCCGACATGGCGCTGGCGGCAGGGGGTGGCTGGGATCCGTACGATTTCGTTGATCGCTGCGAGACCGCGTCGTCGACCGGGACTGGCGCGGAACGACTGGTTGATCTGCAGATGGCCGAGTGGCGGCTGCTGATGGGCCACTGCTGCCGGGCCGCACTGGGAAGCTAGCCGATGATCGCTTCCCAGCGATTGTTCCTCGGTGTCGACGGCGGGCAATCCTCCTCGAGAGCGGTGGTCGGCGATGCGTCCGGGCAGGTTCTCGGTCGCGCTGCGGGCGCTCCGTGCAACCGCGCGGCGACGGCGACGGGCCGGGAGCGGCTGACCAGGGTTACCGGAGACTTGGTTCGCACAGCGCTGGCCGCCGCCGGACTGCCGGAAGGCGCGGCCTTTGAAGCCGCCTGCTTCGGCATGAGCGGAGGGCCGGATGACAAGAGGGACGTTCTGGCCGGACTGGTCCCCGGTGCCCGGGTCGAGGTAACCAATGACGCCGAGGTGGCGTTGGAAGGGGCCTGCTCAGGTCAGGCCGGAGCGGTCGTGATCGCCGGTACCGGGTCGATCGCGTTGGCGCGGGACAAGTTTGGCACTGTCATTCGGCGCGGGGGATGGGGCTATGTGTTCGGGGATGACGGGAGTGCCTTCGACATCGTCCGCAACGCCTTGCGCGGGGCGCTGGCGGCGGAAGAGGGATGGGGCGACCCGACGGAACTGCGGGGCGTGTTTCTCGAAGCCACGGGTTGCCGGAGCCTGAACGATGCGCTGCATCGCTTCTACGACCCGGACTGGCCCCGCTACCGTATCGCCTCGCTGGCACCATCGGTCGATGCGACCGCTCGCGGCGGCGATGAACTGGCTCGAGTTCTGCTCCGAAACGCCGGGACGGCCCTGGCCACCCTCGCCGAGCGCGTCGCCGAGCCGCTGTACCAGACCAACCGGGAATCGACGGTGTACGCCGTGGGCGGGGTATTCCGGAGTTCGTGGGTCAAGGACTCGTTCGCCATGGGCGTGCGGACCCGCGAATTGACCCCCGCACAGCCGGCTCACGATGCGGCGGTCGGGGCGCTGCTTCGCGCCTACCGGTCGGTCGGTCTGGAGGTGCCTGTGCAGGAGGCGGGATAAGCCTCCCGCACCGAACACCGCATGCTCGAAGGTGCCCGGCAGATTCCGGGGTCCGTGGCGATTGCCAACCGGGGCAGGCACGCCGACCCAGCCGCGCGATGCGGCTTGAGCGCACCAGCCCTGTCGGCCGGCAGGAGCGGGACTGCGGGTGCACGTACGGCAAGGGGACTCGGGTGCGCCGGACATCGGCGGCCGAATCCCCTAAAATGAGGGCCGGAACACTCGATGCTTCGCAGAATCGTCAAGTATGGCGACCCGGTCCTCGAAACGGTGTGTGAACCCGTTGCGGAGTGCGAGTTCGGCCGGCCCGAACTGCAGACGCTCGTCGACGACATGTTCCAGACCATGTACAAGGCGCAAGGCGTGGGCCTCGCCGCCCCGCAAATCGGAGTTCTCAAGCGGCTGACAGTGATCGATTGCGGGGTGGACGGGGGAAACGGCCAGCGGCACGTGCTGATTAACCCCGAGATTGTCTCCGAGCAGGGCCAGCAGGTGCAGGAAGAGGGATGCCTTTCGATTCCGGGATTCCAGGAGAAGGTCGCACGACCTGAAAGGGTTCGAACGCGGGCCCGCAACGTGAACGGCGACTGGTTCGAGATCGAGGCCCAAGCGTTGCTCGCGCGGGCTATTTGCCACGAGAACGACCACCTGAACGGCATTCTGTTTCTCAGGCACATCAGCCGTCTCAAGCGGGAGATGATCAGGCGCAAGATCAAGGCGCTCCGCAAGCGAGGAGAGTGGGACTAGTGTTCTGTCAACGGGAATCTGTCGCCGGCTCGGCTGTCAGGTTGCAGCGGGTATCGGCCACTTTCATCCTCGGTCCTGGCCGTCCCGTCGGGTGACCCTTGGTCTTGGCACCCCATCCACACAAGACGTCGCCATGGACGGAGGACTAGTTTGCGGGTTGTCTTCATGGGTACGCCGGAGTTCGCCGTGCCCGCTCTCTCGGCACTGGCGGAGCGGCTGGAGGTCGTGCAGGTCGTGACACAGCCGGACCGGGTCGCGGGCCGCGGCCGGCGGTTGATTGGTCCTCCAGTCAAGCGGAGGGCCGAGGAACTCGGACTTCCTGTCTTCCAGCCGGAGCGAATCCGCGCCCCGGCCGCTCTCGATGCGCTGGCGCGGCATTCCCCTGAGGCGGTCGCCGTCGTGGGATACGGCCAGATGATTCCCAAATCGATCCGCGAGATGCCCCCGCTGGGCTGCGTGAACGTGCACTCGTCGCTGCTGCCCAAGTACCGGGGAGCCGCACCGGTCAACTGGGCGATCGCCCTCGGTGAGACCCGCACGGGCGTGACGACCATGCGCATCGCAAGGCAAATGGACGCCGGCGACATCCTGCTGGCCCGCGAGACCGCGATCGGGCCCGACGAAACGGCCTCCGAGTTGAACCGGCGCCTGTCACTGATCGGTGCCGAGTTGCTGATCGAGACCCTTCAGGGGCTCGTGCGTGGCGACGTAGTGGCGGCGCCCCAGGATCATGCCGCTGCAACGAGGGCGCCGATGCTCACGAGGGAAGACGGACGGATCGACTGGTCCCTCCCGGCCGAGACGATTCATAACCGGCTCCGAGGGTTCGATCCGTGGCCCGGCGTGTTCACCTTCTTCCGCGGCAAGCGGCTCCGGATCCTGGCCGCCAGCCCCTCCATGGAGAGCCGGGGGCCGTCCGGCTCGGTCCGGGTCGAGCATCAGCGCGTTACCGTTGCGTGCGGAGTCGGCTGCCTGATCATCCACCATGTCCAGATGGAGGGACGCAATCGCGTCAGCTCCCTGGAATTCGCCCGAGGGGCTCGAGTATTGACAGGAGAGGTGCTCGGAGATGAGTGATGGGAATGGCGACAGGCTTCCGTCCGGATTCCTCTTCGCGGCCGGCTACGCCGGCATCCGGAAAGCGGCATCGGACGACCTGGCCCTCATGGTCTCGGAGGTCCCCGCATCAGCTGCGGGCGTCTTCACGCGAAACGCCGTTCGTGCAGCACCGGTCGACAAGAGCCGGGACGCACTTGGCAGATCCGGTGGAATCGCGCAGGTCATCGTGGCCAATGCCGGGAACGCGAACTGCGCAACGTCCAACATGCACCGAGTGGCGACATCCACCGCGCGCGCTGCCGCTGCACTGGCCGGAGTTCCGGAAAACCGGGTTCTGCTCGCATCGACGGGGGTGATCGGGGAACCGGTCGGGGAACAGGTCATTCCCGACTCGCTGCCCCGATTGTGGCGGTCGCTGGATCGCAGTCGGTTCGAGTCGTGCGCCCGGGCCATCATGACGACCGACACTGTCCCAAAGGTTCGATACGCCGAAGCCCGGATGGAGGGTGGTACGGTCCGGCTGGCGGGCATGGCCAAGGGAGCAGGAATGATCATGCCTGACATGGCGACCATGCTGGCTTTCCTGTTCACCGACGCCGCCATCGATCCGGACCTGCTGGACCGGATACTCCGGTCGTGTGTTCGCCGCAGTTTCAACTGCGTCACGGTGGATTCCGACACTTCCACCAACGACACCGTCTTCCTGCTGGCCAATGGAGCGTGCGGAATCACGGTTGACGACTCGAACGGTGTCGAGTTCGTGAGCGCACTCGACAGGTTGACGAGGGATCTGGCAATCGACATCGCCAGGGACGGCGAGGGCGCATCCAAGCTGGTCACGATCGAGGTGGCGGGCGCGGCCAGTGACCGCGATGCCAGGCGAATTGCCATGGCCATCGCGAACTCGCCTCTCGTCAAGACGGCCGTGGCTGGCGCCGATCCCAACTGGGGCCGCATCCTGGGTGCCGCGGGGAAAGCGGGCGTGGACTTCGATCCGTCCCTCGTGAGCGTATTCCTGAACGATGTCCAGGTCTGCGCCGGAGGAATCCGGGCCCCGTTTCACGAGCCCGACGTACAGCGGGCGATGGAAGGCGACGAAGTTGCCATCTCTTTGCGGCTGGGCACCGGAGAGGCGGGGCGGGCTGTCGTATGGACGTGCGATTTGACAGAATCGTATATCCGGATCAACGCGGACTACCGGACATGATCCGATCCGTCTCCATGATTTCCGCCCTGAAGCCGTCCATACTCAAGGGAAGCAACCAGACCGGTCACCGAGGGCCCTTAGCTCAATGGTTAGAGCAGCGGACTCATAATCCGTTGGTTGCAGGTTCGAGTCCTGCAGGGCCCACCATTCCGAGGGCTTCCGGCTCCGGGGGGCGATCCCGACCGTCAAGACCTCCGCGCGGTCCAGGTCTGCCGCCGGGTGGCGGAGTTGGGCGCGACAGTCCACAGGCATTTCGGCAGGGGGGGCACCTCGCCTGCCTGGCGAGCGGGCTGGCTGCCGCAGGGTTGGTGGCCCTGACTCCCCTCGGCTGGGGCCAATCCGGAGATTTCACGCTGGATCTCGCCTACCAACAGGACCGGGCCGTCGACCGCGTGATCGCGAGGGCCGACCCGGCCGCGGACAACTGGAACGGAGAGCGGGACTATGCGGCAATCGATTCCGAACTCAAGAAGGTGGCCCGCGACCTGATCAGCGACCCGCAATCCTCCGGGCCACTGAAGCAATGGACGAACCGGTTCGGGAAACTCGAGCTCGCTGAATTCAAGATCGTTTCCATCCGCAGGGAACCGTCGGACCGGGACCTCGTCCGGGTCGCGGCGAGGGTGGAATTCGGCGGGACGGCACCGGCCGGGAGCCTGCTCTCGCTCGTGGGTTCAGCGCGGATGGCCTGGGTGATCGCAGCAGGGGAATGGGCCATGCGCACCGTGGAAGGAGAGGACATACGCGAGACCAGTGCAGAGCGTCGAGGATTTGTGGAAGTTACCCAGCGGGCTTTCGGCCGGATCGAGTCGTTCCAAAGCCAGCTGTCCGTGGATCTGGACTCGTGGCGGGACGCGGTCGACGCGGCGCTCGGCATCTCCGTATACGGCCATCAGGGAGTCTCGTTGGGGGATGTCGATGGCGATGGCCTGGAGGATCTGTACGTGAGTCAGCCTGCCGGGCTCCCGAACCGGCTGTATCGCAACAACGGAAACGGGACGTTCTCCGACAGGACGGCAGCGGCAGGACTGGATGTTCTGGACGACACTTCCATGAGCCTGTTCGCCGATCTCGACAACGACGGGGACCAGGATCTGGTCCTGATCGGGACCAATCCAATGCTGTTCCGGAACCGGGGCGACGGCCACTTCGCCTTCGATGCAGCATCGGGCCTGGATGTGCCGGATGATCGGGCGGCCATGTTCACCGGGGCGGCACTGGCGGACTACGACCTCGACGGGGACCTTGATCTTTATGTGTGCGCGTACGACTTCTGGCGGGCCGGGGCGGAATACGATGCTCCGGCGCCCTTCTACGATGCGGTGAACGGACCGGCCAACCTGCTCTTCCGCAACGACGGTCGTGGGGTGTTCGAGGAGGTTTCCCGGAGCACAGGCATGGCTTCGAGCAATGACCGCTTCAGCTTTGCTGCGGCCTGGGGAGACTTCGACGACGATGGCGACCCCGACCTGTACGTCGCCAACGACTTCGGACGCAACAATCTGTACGTCAACAACGGAGACGGCACGTTCGACGACCGGGCCGCCGAATTCGGCGTCGAGGATCTCGGCGCGGGCATGTCGGTGGCCTGGGGGGACTACGACAACGACGGGGACCTGGACCTGTACATCGGGAACATGTGGTCGTCCGCCGGACTGCGCCTCACGGGCAGTGAGGACTTCGACCGCGTGGCGTCGAGTGCCGAGCGGCGGCTGTTTCGCCGTCAGGCCCAGGGGAACTCCCTGTTCCGCAATGACGGCACCGAAGGCTTTGCGGACGTGAGCGAGAGGGCTGGCGTCCGGAGGGCGCGCTGGGCCTGGGCATCCGATTTCGTCGACCTCGACAGCGATGGCCTGCTGGACCTGTTGGTGCTGAACGGATTCGTCACCGGAAAGCGCACGGACGACCTTTGAAGCTTCTTCTGGCGACAGGTCGTGTCGCAGTCGCCCCTGCAAGCCACGGCGTCCAGGCCGTATGGAGACGCTTGGCGAGCGATCAACATCCTGATCCGGTCGGACGGAACCTGGAGCGGGAGGGAGCGCAACCTGTGTTTCCGCAATCTCGGAGAAGGTAGGTTCGAGGACATCTCATTCACCAGCGGGCTTGACCTGGATGCGGATGGGCGGGCGTTCGTCCCGCTGGACCTGGATGGAGACGGAGACCTCGACCTGGTCCTGAAGAACCGGAACGGAGTTCAGTTGAGGGCCTTTCGGAACGATCTTCAACCGGACGATGCGAGATATCTTGCGGTGCATCTGGAAGGCCGTCGAAGCAACCGCGACGGAGTCGGTGCCCGGGTCGTGGCGCACACGGACCGGCGAACCTTGATGCGGGAGATCGTCTCGGGCAGCGGCTACCTGTCGCAGCGGTCCCGAGTTGCCCGGTTCGGGCTGCAGGCAGGCGAGACCGTCCTGCGCTTCACCGTGCACTGGCCGGGTGGTTCGGTGCAACGAATGGATGCCCCCGGTCAGGAGGGCCGGTTCGTGCTGGTTGAGGATGAATCCGGATTCGAGGCGATGGGAGGACTGCGGCAGTCCGTCCTGCAGGCCGATCCGGCCGGCTCGGCAAGCCCCGTACCGAGGACCGGCACATGGCTCGCCGAGCCGCTGCCCGCGCCCGATTTCGACCTCCGTTCGATCAGTGGCCGCGACGGACCGGTGCGACTCTCGAGCTACCGGGGCCGGCGTGTACTGCTGAACTTCTGGGCGACCTGGTGCCCACCGTGCCGTCGCGAGCTGGCTGCGTTCCAGGCGAGGGCCGACGAGTTCAAGCGGTCCGGTGTTTCCGTCATCGCCGTGTCGCTGGACGATGCGGCCGCCGCTGCAGCGGTCACGAAGTTGTCGGGTGACCTGGGCCTCGAGTTCCCGGTCCTGCTGGCCGACAGGGTCACGGCGGAGACGTACAGCGTACTGAACGAGCGCCTCTTCGACCGTCGTCGGACGCTGGCGGTTCCGACCAGCTTCCTCCTGGATGTGCAGGGGCGCATCGTGAAGGTGTACCGCGGGGAGACGGACCCCAGCCGGATCCTGAACGACGCGGCCGCCGACGAGGGCAATGCCCTGCCGTTTTCGGGACGTTGGTTCGCCTCGGAGCCACGCAGGGATTTCGAGGAACTCGGTGCGGCCTTTGCCGAAAGGGGCCTCGGCCCGCCCGCCCGCAGGATGTTTGACGAGGCCTTGGCTCGGGGCGAACGGTCGCCGCAGCTTCTCAACAATCTTGCCGGTGCCCTCATTACGGAGGGCGATCTGGAGCGGGGCGAGGCCTTGCTGCGGGAGGTGCTGGCCAGAGCGTCGACCATGACCGACGCGAAAGTCAACCTGGCGGCGCTCCTCGTCCAGCGAGGAGCCGTCAATGAAGCCGAGAGGCTCCTGGTCGAGACGCTTTCGGCGCAGCCCCGGGACGCTCAGGCTCTCTCCGTCCTGGGTTCAATCCGCTTCTCGCAGCAGCGGGTCGACGAAGCCGAAGCCCTGTTCCGAAAGGCCGTCGAGGGCCGTCCGGAAGACGCGAAATCCCACGAGAATCTCGGCGCTGCCCTCGCGACCCTTGGCCGGTTCGGCGAAGCCCTCGGCGAATACGAGACAGCTCGGGACCTTGGATCTGCGGGAGCGTCCCTGCATACCAACCTCGCCGTTCTCTACATGCAGACGGGAAAAGTGGATCGGGCACGAGACGGCTTCGTCCGGGCCGCGGAATCGGCACCGGAATCGGCGGATACTCATGTAAACCTCGCCCGGTATCTGCTGCAAATGAACGAACTCGACGGGGCACTGGAATCGATCCGGACGGCGAGCGCACTGTTGCCGGGCGACCCCACGCCGCTGCTTCTGGAGGCCCAGGTGCTGGCGAGACTGGGGCGGAGCAACGAAGCCGGGGCGGTAGCCCGGGAAGTCCTGAAGCTGGATCCGAACTCCGCAGACGCTGCGCGAATCCTGGAGGCCCTGCCGTAGAGCGGTCGCCCTGATGCAGGCAGGTTCGGCAACGATGGAGACCCAATGCGCCATCTGCCGTTGGACCGTTCATCAGGCCGCGGCACTCGGGATCATCGGGGCGAACCGGGCCGGAACACCCGATCGGCGGTTGCGCGGGGCGTGGTGCCAGTGGTCTCGACGCCGTCCCTGACACAACTCCCGCGCATGCCCTCGACGGTGAGCTTCAGGTTGCCCCATCCGCTCCGGCCGTTCGCGGACTCCGCTGCGATGCCGGCAAGGTCCGCCGCGGGGACGACCGGCAAGGGGTCCGGCTTTGGACCGGGACGCGCAGGAATCCGCAGCGGTCCCCGACCCGACCCAGTGACAGCCAAGACCGTACCTGCCGCGCTAGCCGGGTGCCCGCAGCGCGGAGAAGAATCTCACCGCCTGTTCCTGTGCCCAAGAGCGTGGACCTAGCCTGGACAGGAAGGCTACATGCCCGCCGTGCGGCGGACTCATCAGCCGTAGCCAGGGATTCTCCTCCCATACCGGCGAGTCGAACGACTCGAACGGGATCATCGGGTCATCCTGGGCTTGCAGGACCAGGCACGGAATGCGAATCCTGGCCAGAAAAGCGGCGGCCGAGCAGCGACGGTAGTAGTCCGCCGCATCCCGAAACCCAAACGATGGTGCCGTAAAGACTTCGTCGAACTCCCAGATCGATTTCGGATTCGGAAGAGTTCCGTGAGGAAACAGCTCGGGCATCACCGCCCGCTTGCGCTGCAGTGCCTGCCGCAACTGCCGCAGAAAGCGTTTCTCATATACCAGATTCCTGGACCGCCCGATGTGTCGGGAACATACCTCCAGCCGAATCGGCGGTGAGACCGCGCAAATCGCACGAACGTGAGGGGGTGCGTGGTCGCCCCACTCTCCGGCAAGCTTGAGGGCGATGTTACCTCCCATCGAGAAGCCCACGACGGACACCGGCCGCGGCTCCAGACCCTGGATCACCGCTCGCAGGTCGCTCGTCAGACCCGAATGATAGAGGGTGCGGCACAGGTGCTCGGTACCGCCGCAGTTGCGCACGTTGAGCCTCAGTACGTCGAATCCGGCCCGGAGCCCCACACGGGCTGCCGAGATCATGTACGGGGCGGAGTCGCATGCCGTCAAGCCGTGTACCGCAACCATGACCGGCCTCGTTTGGTCCTGACGGTTGCGCTGGCAGGAATTCAGCCGCCCCAAGACTGTCGTTTCGGGGTCGGTGCGATACCAGACTGGTTCCCCTGGACAGGAGTCCTCGTCCAGTTTCTGCCTCCAGTAGCGGCCTACCACCGTCTGGAGGTCACCGTTCGCGAATAGCGGCCGGTAGGGAACGAACCAGTCGGCAGCACCGTCAAGCGACGCTGGAATACGGCGGGGGGTGGGGTCGGCGGCCGTCAGCGAGAGGCACCGGGCGCTTCCGCGAGCAGGACCTGCAGTTCCGCCAGCAGGTTCGCTTCCATATCGGACCAGAACTGCCCGTCCTTACCGCGATGCTCGTAGCGAATGACACCCTTGCGATCAACCAGCATCATGAACGGCACGTAGGCCCGGGCCATCACCGACAGGTCGGCAAAGCGCATCCAGTCGGAGCGACTGGAAACCCCGAGGGAGAACTTCACGCTGTGCTTGTCCCGAAACTGGCGAATGTTGCCGGGTGCCATCGGATTCACCGCCAACGCCATGATTTCCAGACCCTGGGCAGAGTACTTCTCGTAGATTGGTCCCAGCGCCTCACAGGTGGACTGGCAGTGAGGGCAGTCCGTGGATATCCAAACGACCGCAACGACCTTGCCTTTCAGCGAGTCCAGCGTCAGGGTGCTTCCGGACACGGTCTTGAGGACCAGTTCCGGAGCGTCTCGCGGTACATTGCTCTCAGCCAGCACCGGCGCTGGCAGCACGATGGCGAGGAGTATGAGGGCGAGCCGGATGCAAGGATTCGTCATCGGACAGGTGCCAGGCTCCTCCCGCAGTCGACGGCGACCGCGAACCGGCCATGCTCATGCATCAGGCTACCACAGGCCACGCCGGGGAGCGTTCCGCGGCAGCTAGCGCGAGATGATCGATTCGGCGTATAGCAGGTCGCCGGTCAGGCCGTCGTAGTACTGGAATACCGCCTGCGGGTTCTCGTAGGCCACCCATCGGTCGCCGCTCTCGAGCGGATTGTTGAACACGTTGTTCACTTGCACCACGCAGTACACCGGGCGCTTGCGCCACTCGTTCGGTGTGCCGTTGAGGATGAAGCTCGACCAGCGGATCTCGGTCTGCCGCCCGAACGAATCGTACGTGCCTGACTTGGGCCGGTTCCCCTCCGAGCGAAGCGGATGGTTGGTCGAGTTGTGGGGGCCCGACGCGAACTCCCAGACGCGGTCCGTCACCTTGATGGCAAAGCTGTTGTGCAGGTCCCCCGTCAAGACGAACACCGGTTTGCCCAAGCCGTCCCAGAAATCGATCAGGTCCTCCCGCTCCCACAGAAACGCGGTCCATGCGTCGTCCTTGTTCGACTCGGAGATGTTGGCCGTGCCCGTGCCGCCGACATGGGAAATCGAGAAGTTCACCGACGACACGATGAAGAAGAAGTCCGCGTCGGACTCTCGCATCGTCTCCTTGACCCATGCCTTCTGGGCTTCCCCCAGCATGGTGCGCCCATGTTGCCCGCGGTTCGTCGTATCATGCATCATCCGATACGAACGGGTATCCAGGTACAGAAACTCCGAGTTCGAGACCCTAGTATTGAAGTAGGAGCGCCTACCGACCGAATACACCGGGCTGCCGTCCGCTACAGCCGGGGGACGAATACGCAACCGGTGGGCGTCCAGCACCTCGACGATCTCGTACACGCGCGAGTTCGGATCTCCACCCTCTTCGTCGGCGTCAGTTCCATCAGGGTTGGGAGGCAGGAGCATGGCGGCCCAGTTGGGCGTGTCCCAGTGCACGTGCAGGGTGGACTCCGTCCCGAGGCCCGTGAAGTCGGCCTCCGGGTCGGTCAGGATGTCACTGCCGGTTTCCAGTTGCGCCCGACCGTAGACGATGGGCGCAGTCTTCGGCATCGGGTTGCTCCAGCCCAGGTAGTCGTACCATGCCCGGGTCCCGACGTCGCGGAACACCGCTCGACGGTTCCGCCGTCCGGGTTCGCCCGCCCCGTAAATGTCGTTCAGCAACTCGTGGTCGTCGAACGTGTAGTAGGACGGAACACTGCGGTGCCACGCTCGCAGATTCGCCCCGTTCTCGTAGAAGTTCTTGTAGTTCTCCCAGACTCCGGCAATGGACGGCATGAGCGAGACGATTCGGGGTGTCGACGCTTCGCCGGTGCCCGTCTGCTCGCGCCATTGTTCGGCGGAGTAGAGACGCGTGTCGTTCTCGTACAGCCAGTCCCCGTTCAGAATGGCAAAGTCGATCTTGCTTTTTTCTGATTCGCGGACCAACTGCCGCAGCATCGTGCCGTGGGTCAGCAGCTGGGTCCCGATTGGGCTGCCGCTCGGATTCTGGTTGTTGCCACAGGCGAACTCGAACCGGAAGTTGAAGTGGCCGTCCGGATTGTGTTCGGTCTGGAGGCCTGGCGAGCCGGGCAACGTGTGGAACGAACCGGACTGCTCCTCCACGCCGGCAGGGGCATCCCCGGTGCCGACTTCATAGTGATACTTGGTGTCAGGCCGCAGACCTTCGATCAAGACCCATCCGGTGTTGTCGTCCTCCAGTGCCGTCTCTGCAGTGGCCAGCCCTGTCAACGCATCCGGGTCCACTCCGTAGAACACGTTGAATTCGCCAGCCTCGGATGTGCGTGCCCACACTCCCACGTGGTCGGAGCCCAAGCGGCCCAGGACAGGGCCGTGGGTCACCGAGAGTCCGGCCAAGTCAGGACTCTCGCTCACAGGGGCGCAGCCCCAAGCCGCGAGACAGGCCAAGCCTGCGAGAATCACCATACGTTGCATGCCAAGGGAGAGGTTAGCAGATGGACTTCGCCCGACGTTCTGGACCGGACCTGCTACAACTGCCGACTTGCCAAGAGACGAACGATCCGCTCGTCGCCTTCGAGGAAAGGATAGATCGGCAGTAACTCACGGGGTTCCCAGCGGGCCTCGGCAAACTGGGAGGTCTGGACAGACCCGCTGAAAGCAAGGACACGAAAGAAAACGAGCCGAACCGGTCGCCGTCCAGCATAGGTGTACTCGTATGTCAGGATTTCTTCGGCTCGGTGGGTGCGAATCCCGAGTTCCTCGCGGAGTTCCCTGCGAAGGGTGTCCAGCGGCCCTTCGCCGGGCTCGGCCTTGCCCCCGGGAAACTCCCATTTTCCCGGATGATCCTGGTCGTCTCGCCGACGGCAAATCAACAGCCTGCCGGCACACTCCAGCAGACCTGCGGCGACGGTGGTCATCGCTCCCCCACAGTGTCTTCCGAGTCTAGGCTCTCCCGGCAGTCCGTACTCGAAAAGCCCGCGCAGGACCTCCATGGCCGCTCAAGCAGGGTCGAACGGAGTCGGGCAGTCTGCCAATCCACGACCACCGGTAGCCGCACCCAAATCCGCTGGAGCGGGTTCGGGCGATCGCGCCTCGCAAGCAGCATCACCTCCTTCGCGAATCCGGAGTGACAGATAGTCCCGGTACTGGGCTGTGCCAGGCCGGTCGCCAAGCCCAAAGATCCCCCGTTCTCGTCTCCGCGACCACCAGGACTGGAGAGGTCGATTCCGTTCCGGCATCGGGAGCGTGGATGGATCTGCCGTCAGCGCCTCGACCCGCTGTGTGTTTGCGATCCATTCTGATGCCTTCAACGCTCGGTCGGTGTGCGGGTGCACCGGCTCTGGGACCGAGTGGTGGCCCCTCACAATTCTGGGGCTCTCCCACCGGCCGGGCAGGAGCCTGGAGCATGTAGAGAAGCTGGCCCCGGCCTGGATGGCACTGCTCGCCAGTCGGCGGGCCGGCCGCCCACAGGCGAGCGGCGATGGATGGCGCGCCCAACTGAACTCCGGAGCCCGGGTCACCCGCCTGTCCCGGCTGGGGCCGGGCCGTTCCCGCCGAACCTGACGGTTGTCCAGGACATGGGACCTAGACCCAACCCGACAGGATGGCATCGGTCCGGACAAGAAGACCTGCCTGTGATCGGCAGGCTGTCGAATCGCACCGGCGGTGTATCGGATACAATTTAGGCGCATGACCCTCCTGGTGACCGTTCTCCTCTTCGTCACGTCCACGCTTGTCGCAGCGCCGTGGACCCGACATTCGATCGATTCCTCCGCAAAGGGCGCCGACGGCGTTCGCTTGGCGGACGTGAATGGCGATGGTCTCCTGGATATCGCTACGGGATGGGAGGAGGCTGGCCTCGTCCGGGTGTACCTGCATCCGGGCACGGAACTGGTCAGGTCGCCTTGGCCCGCTGTAACCGTCGGCAAGGTGGCCTCACCCGAGGATGCGGTCTTCGCCGATATCAACGGCGATGGGGCGGTTGATGTCATCAGTTCGACGGAGGGGGATGAGAAGACCATTTACGTCCATCAGGCACCAACCGAGGGGTACATGGATCCTTCCCGATGGGAGACCCGCCCCGTGGTTCGGTCCCAAGGCAAGGGTCAGTGGATGTTCGCCGAGCCGATGGATGTGGACGGCAACGGATCCATCGACCTCGTCGCCGGTTCCAAGAACGATTTCGCCGCAATCGGCGCGTGGCGATTCCCCACAGTGCCCGGCGGCAAGGCGTCGTGGAGCCGCTGGTACGGAGCGGGATGGGTAATGTCGATCGTTGCCCACGACATGGATGGCGACGGCGCAGTCGACATCGTGGCGAGTGACCGCAAGGGGCCGAGGAGCGGGGTGCTTTGGTTCCAGAACATGCCGGGCAGTGCCGCATGGCCGGTGGTCCGGGTCGGCCTCGAGGGCGAGCACGAAGCGATGTTCCTGGATGTGGCGGATCTGGACGGCGATGGCGTAACGGACATCGTTGTGGCGGTCCGTGGTGGTCCGTTCCAGTTCTTCCGCGGGCTCTCGGCACGAGGTAGGAACTTCCGCCCGCATTCGGTCGACATTCCCGCTGGATTCGGGACTGGTAAGGGAGTCGCCGTGGGCGACATTGATGGTGACGGCATACAGGATTTGGTGTTCTCCTGCGAGAATGCGGACGGCGGTCTCTCCGGGGTCGGCGTGTTGCGGCACGCCGGCGATCCGACCGCGCCGAACTGGACGGTCACGGATGTTGGCGGACCCGAGGGTGCGAAGTTCGATCGGGTTGAGTTGGTAGACCTTGACGGTGATGGCGACCTCGACATCCTCACGTGCGAGGAAGGCGACAACCTGGGAGTTATCTGGTACGAGAACCCTGCCGGATGAAACCGTTACGCCTGAGCGGCCGTAGTACGCCATGATCGAGATTGATCCGTGTCGCCCGGGTTCGCTCAAAGAGGAATCGTATCGAGGAGTCGCCCTTGCGCCGACTGGCGGTAGCTGCAGGCAGCAGTTCGGCCTGATCTATACTTGCTGCCATGCAAGCCCCCCCAAAACCGCGTATTCTCTGGAGACGGATCGAGAATCGCCTTGACTCGTGGTCCGCGAAGGACTGGCGCGAACGGATTGCACAGTTTGGCCAGTTGGATGCTGTACGACGGAGGTCGCAGGGGTGCGAATGGAGCGACGACCAGGTCTTTCAAGCAGTGTTGCTCGCGGTACTGTCCGCCAACACGGCCTGGTCGAAGATCGAGTCGGTTCAATCGGAGCTCGCCAACCTTTTTTCTGGATTCAGTCTCGTTGCGTATGCGGGTTTGTCGAGTGTCGAGATTGATCGCCGCTTCCTGCCTTGGTTCAAGGAACGCAGGGCAGGTTCAATATCACTTCGAGGAGGGCTGGTCCATCTCATTGATGCGGCCCGAATCCTGCTGGATCACAGCAGGAAACATGGTTCGGCCGACGATTACTTCACTGCGGTCATGAGCCTGTGCTCGCGAGACCCGAAGCAGGCTGCGCTGAAACTCGGCACAGGTCGCAACAACCCCAAGCTTCCCTCGCTAGGGGTTGCCCTTTCTGCAGAGGCATTGAAGAATCTTGGCTATGATGTAGCGAAGCCTGACCGGCACATCCAGCGGGCGGCTTGTGCCTTCGGCCTTGTTCGGTTCAAGGGTTGGGACCGGGTGTGCAAGGGGAGAAGAGGGGGACCCAGATCCAGTTCCGAGCAGAAACTGTATGAGGTGATGCTGGCGATTGAGAAGATCGCCGTGGATGCGGGCCAGCGCGTTGTACTCGTGGACAATGCGATCTGGCTGCTGTGCGCAAAGGACGAGTTGCATCTCACCAATCCCGAACTGGTCAAGCTCGCGACGTGAATCCGGTTCCCAACACGGATTGCCGCCGAGGTGGTTGTGGCGCGGGCGTTCTCCGAATAGGGCCCCTTTCCGCGATATCGTGAAGGTATGGTCCAGACGTTAGCGGCGGGCCCGGATGCGTTGGGGCATTTCGGGGATTTCGGGGGGCGCTACGCCCCTGAGATCCTCGTCGCTCCGCTCGCTAGCCTGGAGGCAACTTACCGCGAAGTTCGCGGGGACCCTGGGTTCAAGGCGGATCTGTCCGACCTGTTCCAGCATTATTCGGGGCGTCCCACGCCTCTTTTCCACGCCCGGCGGCTCAGTGCCCGGTTGGGCGGCGCCGAGATCTACCTGAAGCGGGAGGATCTGCTGCACACGGGGGCGCACAAGATCAACAATTGCCTGGGGCAGGCGCTCTTGGCCCAGCGGATGGGCAAGCGACGCGTTATCGCTGAGACGGGCGCTGGACAGCACGGCGTCGCCACAGCGACCGTTTGTGCGCTGTTCGGTTTGGAGTGTGTCGTGTATATGGGCTTGGAGGACATGCGACGCCAGGAGCTGAATGTGTTTCGCATGCGACTTCTCGG
Source organism: Bryobacterales bacterium (assembly GCA_965205085.1). GTDB lineage: Bacteria > Acidobacteriota > Terriglobia > Bryobacterales > UBA6623 > VXMF01. The sequence continues at coordinate 3,180,950 of OZ242039.1, forward strand.
GGCCGAGGTGGTCGGTGTGGACAGTGGCAGCCGCACGCTCAAGGACGCCATCTCGGAAGCGATGAGGGATTGGGCTGCCAGCTTCGAGTCGACGCACTACATGCTCGGCTCCGCCTTGGGTCCGCATCCCTATCCCCTGATCGTTCGGGACTTCCAGCGCGTCATCGGCATCGAGACGCGCAACCAGTTCATGGAGGTTTCCGGGGGCAGCCTTCCGCAGGTCTTGATTGCCTGTGTCGGCGGCGGTAGCAACGCGATCGGATTGTTCCATTCGTTCCTTGATGACGACGATGTTGCGATGGTCGGCGTCGAGGCTGGTGGCCGGGGTTCCGGTCTGGGCGACCATGCCGCGCGCTTCTCGGGCGGGTTACCAGGTGTGCTCCAGGGAACCAAGAGCTACATCCTTCAGGATGACGATGGCCAGATCGCCCTGACCCACTCGATTTCTGCGGGCCTCGATTATGCCTCGGTCGGCCCCGAACATGCGTGGCTGCGCGACCTGGGAAGGATTGAGTACACGTCCTGCCTGGACGAGGAGGCACTCGAAGCGGTTGCCACACTCTCGCGAACGGAAGGCATCATCCCGGCGCTTGAGTCGGCCCATGCTGTCGCCGAGGCGGTGAAGCGTGCTCCCGGAGCCAAGGGCCAGTCGTTCGTGGTGAACCTGTCTGGACGCGGGGACAAGGACATCGGGATCCTTCGGGAGAACATGGCCGATCTGGGATAGCCGCGATTACTTGTTGCAGACAATGGTGTTGGGGGGACACGCCGAACCATCGCATAGAGGAGCGCTAGTGTCCACCGTTAGAAGTGTGTTGCCACCGGATCGGGGTTCTGGTACCGTCGTTGCAGACTCGGGAGGCAGGGATGGCCAATCAACATGCGCGAGTATCCCCCCAGATTTCGGACCCGCAACGCCAAGAACTGAATCGCTGGCTGCGACGGCCGAAGACTTCGCAGGCGCTGGCCTGGCGGGCGCGCATCCTCCTTCAGTCAGCCCAAGGCCACAGTGACCAGCGAGTCACAGACAGCTTGCCTACCACCCGCGTCACGATCGGGAAATGGCGGCGGCGGTTCCTGGAGCACGGCTGCGACGGCTGGCTGGACCAACCCCGCTCCGGTGCGCCGAGGACGGTAACGGATGCCGATGTGCAGCGGGTCGTGGTACGAACCTTGCAGACACGTCCCCGAGGGGCAACCCAGTGGAGCCGCCAGTTGATGGCCCAAGCCTCCGGACTGAGTCCCTCCACCATCGGCCGCATCGGGCATGGGTTCGGTCTCCAGCCGCATCGGAGCGAGACATTCAAGCTGTCGCAGGACCCGCAGTTTGTGCAGAAAGTGCGGGATATCGTGGGTTTGTACCTCCATCCGCCCGAGCGCGCGGTGGTGCTTTGTGTGGATGAGAAATCCCAGATTCGGGCCCTGGACCGCACCCAGCCGGTGTTGCCGATGCAACCGGGAGTCCCCGAGCGGCAGACCCACGATGGGCAACGGGTTCTCGACAACTACGGGACCCACAAGACAGCGCAGATTCAGAACTGGCTGCGACGGCGGCCGCGCTACCAACTGCACTTCACACAAACCAGTGCCTCGTGGTTGAATCCGGTGGAGCGTTGGTTTGCGGAGATCACACGGCGGCGGATTCGGCGCGGAACGTTTCGCAGCACTCAGTCGCTGGAAGCGGCCATCAGGCAATCCTTGCCGGTCCACAACGAAGACCCCCAACCCTTTATCTGGACCCAGAGCGCTGACGATATCCTGAAATCACTGAAATCCTACTGTGAAGGATTTTCTGGCGAGGGACACTAGTACTTCACCGATCCGGCAGGCGCAGGGCCCCGGACTCCCACCGAGCCTTGCAGCCCGCAGCGGATCTGCTGCCCAGGCTCGTGGAAACGGCATCCACTGCGTGGGTGTTTCCGGCGTGCAGACGGAACGTGCCATTGCGCACCCGGTCCTAGCCTCCGACGCAATGCTACGGGGCTCGTGGCCGATGTACGGCCGCTAGGCCCTGGCACCCGCATGGCTCACACGCGGTGATGAACGGTCGCAGCCCACACTGGGCCGGACACGTGCTCGGATACCGGCGAGCGAGACCCACCCAACCGCTACGTTCACCTCGGCGCCGCGACGCTCTACGAAGGTGCCGAACACGCATCGCGCGCCATCGGTAGAGAATGGTACCGTGACGCCAAGCATGTATCCACTCCTACAATGGTCAGAGGAAATGGCATGTCCGGCCGCGCTCCACGCAATCGAACCCTGACATGTAGCCCAGAGGAACTCGTTCAACTCTCCGACGCAATCTTACGAGTCGAGAAACCGCTCGGATGGCAAGACATAGTTCGTCGGCTCATTGGAGGAGACTTCTTCGATATAGCTGCTTACCTACCCAAATGTTTTATTGACTTGCTCATTCTCGACCCACCCTACAATTTGACGAAGAACTATAATGGCAATTCCTTTAGGAAAGTTGATAATGATATATATGTTTCATGGTTCCAGAAAATAATAGAATATCTAGTACCAATGATGAAACCAACAGCCACGGCCTACGTGTGTTCTGACTGGAAGACATCAACGCTGGTGTTGCCAGTTTTGGAAGAGCATTTTTTTGTGCGAAACAGAATTACTTGGGAACGAGAGAAGGGCAGAGGGGCAAAGCGCAATTGGAAGAATAATATAGAGGACATCTGGTTTTGCACCAATTCTGAGGACTACTATTTCGATGTGGAATCGGTCAAACTGAAGCGTAAAGTGCTAGCTCCCTATCGGGTGGGAGGACAGCCAAAAGACTGGAATCAGGAGTGTGACGGAAACTATCGATTAACACATCCGTCAAACATTTGGACGGACTTGACTGTTCCATTCTGGTCCATGTCCGAAAACACTCCGCATCCTACACAGAAGCCGGAAAAGTTGTTCGCCAAGTTGGTCCTTGCAAGCTCCAAGAGACATGATTTTGTCTTTGACCCGTTCTTGGGGAGCGGTACATCTGCCGTTGTCGCGGAAAAGCTGAACAGGCGATGGTGTGGTATTGACGTCAATATGGAATATCTTTGCTGGGCAAGAAAACGCATCCTGGCTGTACCTAGTGATTCAAGCATCCAAGGCTATAGCGATGGAATTTTCTGGGAGCGAAATTCGCTCCGCAAGAAATCGAGGGATTCTACTCTTGAAGGGCGAGCAGACACTTCCCAAGGAGAACTGTTCAAATGAAGTCAAATTTCTATTATCAGGGGCATAACGAACAAGTAGCAATGGCGATAAAGGAGTTCATCAATTCCTCTGGCAGTTTCCTCTCTCCACAAACAGCCCGAAGTCCGAGAGCAGTGGGAGATGCACTAGAGTCCTTGATAGCTGAAGAGTTTGAGACTTTCTTGGGGGATTGGTGTAGTGAGTATTCCAGTGAATTTGCGCGGCGTGCCATGGCGGACATGGCATTCACCGATGTCGAGGGCATCTATTCTGTAATCGACGTAAAGACTCATAGAGAAGATACCCGTTTCAACATGCCGAACCTTACGTCTGTCGAGCGGTTGGCTCGGTTCTATGAGTCAGACACGAATGTTTTTTCGCTTATCATGATCAAATACTCGATCGAAGGAACAAATCTAGAGGCCTCGGATGTCTTGTTTACGCCGATTGAGTTTCTCGATTGGGATTGTCTGACTGTAGGTGCTTTAGGCTGGGGGCAGATTCAGATTGCCAATTCAAACAACATTCAGACGGTAACGCAGAAATCAAGAAAGGAGTGGATGTTGCAGCTATGCGATGTAATGATGGGATTCTATCCTCGTGAGATAGAAAAGATCACGGAGAGAATCCAGCGATTTGAGGGTGTCCGGGACTATTGGAGACAGAAAGAGGATGTTTGGGCCCGATGATAGAGACAGATAGCGGGCGGAACTGGCTGCCTTGACTGATCCTTTGGGCATCGTGGTGATGCCGAGGTCATTCCTGCGGTGTTAGGGAACGAGAAGCCAGAGACGCATCAGACAGCCATTGTCGGTCCGTGTAAAGCTGTGAAAGATCAAGGGAATTCTCTTTTTCGATGAGGTCTTTGGTGACGAGCAACAGTGTACCGCGGTTGCGTGGGGTGTGAGAACCATGACCCCGAAGGGGGCCAGGATGGTCGGGATTGCCCTTCACACCATCACCGCCTGAAACGCCGGCATCACAAGGGATTGGAGCCGTCGCGGCGATTGAGCGAAACGACCGGGCCGCGATCTGGGAGCGTGTTCCGCGTTGCCGTTAGCGAACCACGCTCCGTCACCAGTTCCCGGGAGCGCAGGGGTTCACAGCGTACCCGGTACCGCAGCGTCAGCCCCACGGTTGCACTGGTCGATGCGGTTGCGCGCATCGGCGGTGCCCGTATGGAATTCGACAGGCTCGCCGGCACAGCTGCGCAATGCGGTGCGGATGCGGGGTGACTGCGAAGCCGACACCGGGGAGAGCGGGAACGCGGAGGCCGTGCGCCGGGCTCTCGCGGTCGCGGCGACGGACGCCGCCTTGCCCTTGTGCTCGGCGCTGCCGCACGTGAGTTCGCCGGCAGTATCTTGATTGCACCGCAATCGCTGTATAGACTGGTTTACAGGAAGCGCGGAGGACGGCGGCATGGCGAGCATCACGATCCGCAATCTTGACGACGAGGTGAAGACGCGACTGCGCGTGCGCGCGGCCGAGCACCACCGCTCCATGGAACAGGAAGCGCGGCTGATTCTGCGCGAGGCTGTCGATCGCGGGCGGGAGGTAAGGAACCTCGCGGAGATTGCGCGGTCCCATTTCGGGCCGAACAACGGGGTGGACCTGGAACTGCCGCCGCGCGAACCCGGACGCGAACCGCCGTCCTTCGATTGAGCGCGGCGCGATGTGGAGTAGGCCCCTTTTTGTGGACAGATGATGTAGCGTGAATTGGTGTGGCCGGCAGACAGGTGAGGACTGGGGCAAGGAAGCCCAAAGCGATGAGTAAACAAGCCTATGTGAAAGCCTACCCGAAGGAATTTAGGGAGAAGGTGGTGCAGCTAGTGCAGCGGAGTGAGCGCAGCGTAAGCGAGGTGGCGAAGGAATTCGCGATCTCGACCGATTCGGTGCAGCGCTGGGTGCAGCAGACGGAGCGCGACCAGGGCGCGCGCAAGGAGGGCCTGAGCAGTCAGGAACGGGCGGAACTGGTGCAGTTGGGACGGGAGTTGAAGCAGGCCCGGATGGAACTGGAAATCTTGGGAAAAGGCAAGGGCCTGGTTCGCTTGGGAGACCGTTTCGATGCCCCAAGGGTCTTCGAATTCATAAGGGCGAACCAGGCTCAATATCCAATCGCCTGCATGTGCCGGGTCCTGGGGGTCTCCACCAGTGGCTACTATGCATGGTGCCAGCGTCCGCCGAGTCGGCGGGCGCTGGAGGCTGAGAAGCTCAGCCAACAGATCGCGGAAGTGCATGCCAAGTCGCGGCAGACCTACGGGGTGTTGCGGGTGCGTGCGGCGTTGCAGGCGCAGGGAACGTGTATTTCGCGGCGGCGGGTGGCGCGGCTGATGCGGGCCCAGGGTCTGGCGGGGACCAGCCGCAGGACAACCCGCCGGGATCCGTAGGCGGAGCGGCCGTCGGACCTTGTGCGGCGGCGGTTTCGGGCCAGTCGGCCGAATCAGTTGTGGATAGCGGATATTGCGTATATCCCTACCCGGAAAGGGTCTGTGTATCTGGCGATGGTGCTGGACGTGTTCAGCCGCAAGATCGTGGGGTGGGCCGTGAGCAGCCGTCAGGGCGTAGAGTTGGTGCAGGCGTTCTTGCGCCTGGCCGCCTCCACGCGCGGGGCACGGAAAGGGATCCTGCACTCAGACCAAGGCAGTCAGTACACGGCGTTGGCCTACACCGAGCAGTGTCTCGCGGCGGGGGGGCAGCGCCCGCTGGGAGCGGTCGGGAGTTGCTACTACAACGCGATGGCGGAAAGCTTCTTTGCGACGCTGGAGTGCGAATGGCCGCAACGGGTGCGGTGGGCCGAGGGTGGCGACCGCTCGATCTACGCAAGACCTTCCCATGGGTCCACGGCTTGCTCGACCGCGCAGTCGTCAAGTGCCAACTGCCAGAGACGCAATGGGTTGCAGTCATAGTTCGCGAGGCGGATGGGCAGGCCCTGTTCGCCGAACTGCAATGGTAGACGTTCGGGGTGCCGCCATCCGCTGCCAGCCAAGAACCCTAGCGTCTGCAGTGTGTGCAGATGGGGGAACGCTCCCCAGTCCTTGGCCGGGCGGCCCTCGAGGGATTCCTGCTGAGCCCGCTCCCGGTCCCCTCGCTCGCGGATGCCGAGCACGTCCTGCGCCGGGAACGGCTCCGCTGGCGCATCGAGGATTGGCGCCGGATTCCCCCATCCGGCTGCAAGGTCGAGTCTTGGGCCAGCGCATCGCCCGGGCTGTCCCGATCCAGGCCTTGATCGCTTGGTGGCTGGCGGTGCTGGAGTACCCCCGAGAGGCCCGCCAGAGTCTGCTTCCCACCTGCCAGCGTCTTCCCCGAGGAGTTCTGACTTCCCTGCTGGGGCAGCTGCCCAAGATAAACCATAAGCCTACAGAAATGTGCTGTAGTGTTCCGTCACAGGGTGATCTTGGGGTCAACCGCCGCAGACGTACAACTGTTATCGGCAGCTGGTATTTCGCCGTTCACGCTACACCGACCCAAGCCCTACCCGTAAATTCGACAGTGACAGAACAGTAGGCTAGTGTTCCGTCACTGAGTGATTTTCGGGTAAATGGACTTGAGTTTGCAGCGGGCATCGTCGACGGTCATGTGCCAGTTCACCGCCCGCTCTTGCGCGTTGGTCCTCGTCGCCCAAGCCGTCGCCTCCGTCCGCAAGTCCTCCAACTCGCCTAGCCGTCGCCCCCGCAGACACTGCCGTGTGAAGCAACTCAGTTCGCACTCGGCCACATTGAGCCAACTGCCGTGCTTCGGGGTGTAGCGCAACTCCAGCCGCTGCAGGATCGCTTCCGCCCGCTCCGCCCCGAACGCCTCGTACAAGGCTCCCGGCTTGTGGGTGTTGAGGTTGTCCAGGACCAGCGTGACCCGCTCCGCCTCTGCGTAGCGGCCTTCCATCAGCGCCGCCACCTCCTGCGCCCAGTCCTGCTTCGTCCGGCGCGCACGGACTCCCACCTGGCGCCAGCCCCGCAGCGGTTCGCAGAACAGAAACACGGCCGCCGTGCCGGCCCGCTCGTATTCGTAATCAACGCGTTTCGGATGCTGGGTCGTAGCCGCCAGGGGCGTCCGCGTTTCGCGCAGCAACTGCACGGGCTGCTCGTCCATGCAGGCCACCGGGTGGGACTCGGTATAAGGCCGCTCCTAGGTGCGCAGCACGGCTTCCATCGACGCTGCGAAATCTCCGTTGGCCTCGGGCGGGATGACCCAGTACTGGAGTTTGCGGGCGCTTAAGCCGTTTTTTTTAGTGTGCGTTGGACGGTTTGGTGGCTGATCGAGTCGCAGAGGCCCTCTTCGACCGCCTGACGCGCCAACAGGCGCAAGGACCACTGGGCATAGCCCGTTGGGGCCTCACTCAGCCGCAAGGCGATCAGGTCGGCTTCCTGCCGACCATCCAGCCGCTTGGGCGGCCCACTCCGGGGGTCCCGGGCCCGCCCATGCAGGGCCACCTCGAAACCTTCCAGCACACAGCGTTTGCGGACGTTCTCGACCGTCCGCACCCGGCAGCCAAAGGCCTCTGCGACCGGGCGGTCGGTCCAGGCCGGACCGTCGGCATCGACCTGCAGCAAGATGCGCGCCCGGCGCGCTTTCTGGCTGCTGCCACTGAGCTTCCGGATCACCTCCGCACAAACCTTGCGTTCCTCCGCGGACAGGCGCACGATGTATTTCTTCATGCCGGTTGCACTAGGAAGCGCAACAGTCGGCGGAGGGGCCTAAGGTGCTGATTAGCCTATCCTAGAGGAGAAATCGCCATGCCTCAGCAGTTCCGCCACCTGCAATACGACGAGCGCTGTCAGATCCAGGCCTTGCACCAGCAGGGATTCTCGGTCACCGCCATCGCCGCTCAACTCCAGCGTCACAAGTCCACCGTCTGTCGCGAACTCCAGCGCAACGCCGGCCCCTCCGGCTATCACCATGACCAGGCCCAGCAACTCGCTCGGGAGCGCCGCCACCGGGCCGTCACTGGCCCGCGCAAGCTCCAGCCACCGATCTGGAACCTCATCTCTGACGGCCTCCAGAGCCACTGGAGCCCCGAGCAAGTGGCCGGCTACCTGAAGCGGGTCGGAGTGGTGTCGGTCAGCTTCTCGTGGCTCTACCAGCGGATTCGCCAGGACCGCGCCCAAGGCGGCTCACTCTACACCTACCTGCGGCAGCGCGGCAAGCCGCGCCGCTGCAAGGCCACCCGGGGCAGCGCCGGCCGCGGCTGCATCCCGGGCCGCAGGGACATCAGCGAGCGCCCCGCAATTGTCGACTCAAAGCAGCGCTGCGGGGACTGGGAGGCCGACACGATCATCGGCAAGGCCCATAAAGGAGCCGCTGTCACGCTCGTGGAACGGAAGTCGCAGTACCTGCTTGATCAGACAGTTAGCCGGAAGACCGCCGCCCTGGTGGGCGACGCGATGCAGAACCTGCTGCGGCCCTTCGCGGCCCTGGTCCTGACCGTGACCTGCGACAACGGGAAGGAGTTCGCCGGCCACCTCCAGACCGCCGAGGCGCTCGAGACCGACATCTTCTTTGCCCGGCCCTACCGCTCCTGCGAGCGGGGCCTCAATGAACATACCAACGGCCTCCTGCGCCAATTCGTGCCCAAGACCGAGAACCTGCGCACACTCGACCCGCAACGGCTGCAGGAAGCCGTCAACCGGCTCAACCACCGCCCCCGCAAGGTGCTGGGCTACCGCACTCCGTACGAGGTCTTCCGCGACGCCTGTCTCGCGGCCGGCATCGACCCGCCACCCGCAGTCCCGGAACCCTCTCCGCTCTGATCGGGGCCGCAACGCGGCCCCTCCCCGACGCACTTCCCCCTCTCGAGCTGGCGGGCCCAGCCCGCCAGCGCCCCTGTGGTCCGATCGCCTTTTCGGGCCAGATCCTCTTGCCACCCTCGCGTAACGGCCACCCGCGGAGCGTCACCTTGACAGCTCCCCCCGCTTGTCTTACTCTGGCAGTAGTTCAGCCATCTACTCCAAGGGCCTTCTTCCCCGCTGTTGCGGTTCAATGTGCAATGGGCGTCATGGTTGCTTATCCTCGGGCCGGCGGGCCCCGCTGAATGCAAACCAAGATAGCAACAAACTGGTTTCTATGAAAACATTTGGAGGCAGCCCTGTCCTCTGCGCCAGCCAGTCCGCGGGCCTTGTCTTGCGGCCCCTGCCACCCGCCTACGGACGCGGAGCAGCGATCCCCTCCAACTGTGTCAAGCGTTACCTCTGCCCGCCCTCAAGCAGCGATCCCCTAACCTGAAAACGATTCTGGACCGGAACACTAGTCCACACGTTAGCGGCCCGCAGAGTCGTCGCCGACCGCGCCGGCAGGGCAAGCGATTGCGGCGGGTAACGTAGCGCGCTATAATGTCCAGCGAGGATCAGGCACAAGAGACTGCGGGCGCTGCACGGATGCGACGACGCGACGCGCCTCCCTGCAGGTCTTGTACCACGGCTTCGGCGTATCCTGTTCCGCCTGCAAGAGGCGACGCATCCGGGCAGTGCCGACGCACCGGGCTTCCGGCTGCATTCCCTCAAGGGCAACCGTGCGGGCCAGTGGAGCGTCCGCGTCTCCGGCAACTGGCGCGTGGTGTTCCGCTTCGAGGACGGAGAGGCCGTGGACTTGGTCGACTATCACCGACCGAAGGGGAGTGCTGACCATGAACGACATTGCAGGCGAGCACGTCGGGCCGATGCGGAACCCGCCGCAACTAGGCGAACTCATCCGCGAGAGCATGGACGACGTGGGCTGGAACGTGACCGAGACGGCGGCGCGTCTCGGGTGCGAGCGCGGAACGCTGTCGCGCCTGCTGAACGGCAAGGCGGGTGTGTCGGCGAACATGGCGCTGGCGCTGGAGGACATCGGCTGGGGCACAGCCGAGCACTGGATGCGGATGCAGACGAGTTACGAGCTTGCGCAGGCGCGGCGCGACCGGACGGCTGTGCAGGGGCGCATGAGGGCGCTGCACGCATGATGAAGGTCCGTCGGGCACGGCCAATGCACCTGCCTAGGTCGTCAACTGACCTCCGACAAGGGATGTGGGGCTGGAGCAACCCATGTCCCTGAATGAAATCCTGCGAAGAGCCAGGCGGGAAAAGGACGACGAGTTCTACACGCAGCTTCCCGACATCAAGAAGGATCTCCGCCACCATACCCGACAGTCTCGGGGCAAGGTGGTGTACTGTAATTGTGACGATCCCCGCATCTCCAACTTCTCCCACTACTTCTCGCACAACTTCTTCTCGTACAACTTCGAGCGCTTGGGCCTCTAAAGGCTCGTTACCACCTGCTACAGGAACTAGGGTCGTGACCTGGTCAGCCGTCACGATTCGGAGCGGGCGATATGGCTCGAATACGCGGGGAACGCGAAGGGTGGCAGTGTGCCGGAAGTAGGCGATATCGGAGTCTGGGATCTCAAGGGGGATTGGGATTTCCGCAGCGCGCAGTACATCGAGCTTCTGGGGCCGGTGGACCTCGTGGTGACCAATCCGCCATTCTCCCTGTTCCGCGAATACGTCGCGCAGCTAGTGGAATATGAAAGGGCCCTATCTATTTGATGATTCTATAGTTGTCCGCGATCAGGCTACTAGGGCTGCCTCGCCCGCCCTAGTCCGGGTCGGACAAGCTGCTTGGGGGCGCTGGAGGCCTGTCACAGGGGAGCGGCTTCCGCTCTCGTCTGCGCAGCCGGGTCTGGGCCGCCATCCTGGCAGACAACCTAACTCCAGCGGCCGACCGCACTACGCGACAGGACCCCAGCCTACGCTGGGACGTCAACCGGCCTATGAGCGAGCACCAGCAGCACCCGCTCGCTGGGTCAGAACCTGACTGCGGTCCGGTTTCCGCACCGGATCAGCGGGACGGGCCTGCGATCAAGCTCTTGTAGGTCAGCCGCGTCTCCCGCCCGGCCTCCACCGAGTCTTCCTGATGATTGAGCCGGAACGGGCAGGCATTGAGGTAGCATTGCGTATGCTTGATGCTCCAGAAGTGATGGATCCCTACATGGACAGGCTTCAACAGCGCCCAGACGCTCTCGACTCTTTGGAGGGGGAGAGGGGCGGTTGCCCTCCCCCTGCCACCCCCTCCCCACCACAGACTTGCCACTCGCAGCTCAGAGCTGCTACGCTACGGAAGTCCTCAGCAGACCAAGCGCGGTTACAGTACACTTAACCGTCCACCAAGCTATAGGTTAGTCCAGAGCTGAACGGCGTCAATGCCGCTAGTCAACACCGGCGTCACTGTGCCGGACGCTTTCGCTGACTGGACTGGAGACCGGACCGGAAGATGGACGCGCGTAGGCATTGACGGCTAAAGTCCTTTACGCCATCCGCAACAGACCATACAGTTAGCGCACATGTTCCGAAGCTTCAGGGACCGGGAGACGCGGCGCTTCTTCGAAGGTCGGCAAGGAGAGCCGTCTCGTCCTGCTGGACAGCGCCGTGGAGCTCGGCTACCTCGCCGCTCTGCCGAGCAATCGGCTGGAAGTGCTGCGGAGCGACCGCGCCGGCCGGCACAGCCTTCGGATCAACTGGCAGTGGCACGTCTGCTTCCGTTGGACGGACGACGGGCCGCACGATATGGAGATCGTCGATGGTTGCTGAAGGTAGCTGCCACGCACGTGAAGAACGGAATGACGCCGGTGCATCCCGGCGAGGTCCTGCTTGACGAGCTTGGGCTGCCCGCCGATGCGTTGTCGAAGGCGCTGGACGTGCCGGTGAACCGAGTGACGATGATCCTGAACGGCCAGCGGGGCTTGGGCGCCGACACGGTGTTGCGGCTCGCGCGCTATTTCAGGACGACACAGCAACTCTGGATGAACCTGCAGAAGAGCTGGGAGCTTCGCCGGGCGGAGACCGCGAGCGGCTGCGAGATTGACCGGAAGTTGATGTCGCGGCAATCGGCGGCGTAAGGAGGCGGTCCTCCATGCCCGTTCCCGATCATCAGTCGTTGATGCTTCCTACCCTTGAGGCATTCGCCGACGGTCGGGAGCAGCCCATTTTGCGGGTTCGCGAGCGGATTGCCGCTGCAAAGGAGTTCTCTGCCGAAGATGTTCGGGGGATGCTTCCGAGCGGTCGGCAAACGGTCTTCGTGAACCGCGTGAGTTGGGCCGTGACCTACATGGCGCGCGCCGGTCTCCTGGAACGGGTCCGTCGCGGCGTTTACCGGTTGGCGCAGCAGGGTGAACGCGTACTGTCGCCCAACCCTTCTCCGATTGATCTGAACCTGCTTGAAGGGTACCCCGATCTCGCCAAATGGAGGCAGCGGACGAACATTCCGCCTTCCGGCCAGAATGTGGCATCCTGGCAGAACGCAGAGATTTCGGATACACCGGAGGAGACGCTGGAACGCGCTGCCGAGCAATTGCGCAGCACACTGGAAGCCGACGTGCTGCATCGGGTTAGCAATGAGATGCCTGCGTTTCTCGAACGCGTGGTCGTCGATTTGCTCATCGCGATGGGCTACGGCGACGGCGATGCCAAGATGGGCCGCGTGACGGGACCCGCGGGCGATGGCGGCATCGACGGCACGATCCGGGAGGACGCGCTCGGTCTGGACGAGGTCTATGTGCAGGCGAAGAGATACGCGGAAGGCAACGCCATGGGCGAAGGCGACCTGCGTTACTTCGCGGGCACGACCAAAGGCGGGTTCGTCACGACCGGCGGATTCACGCGCGCCGCCAGGGCCTATGTGGCGCGAAGTCCGAAACGGATCGTCCTGATAGACGGTGCCGAACTCGCTCACCTGATGGTCCGCCATGGGATCGGCGTGGGAACACGCATTAATTACGAGATCAAGCGGATCGACGAAGACTACTTCGATCAGGAGGCGTTGTAGGGCGTGCGCCTGTCGTGGAACGAGGTTCGCGCGCGCGCCGCCGTCTTCGCCAAGTACTGGAAGGACGCGGCCTACGAGAAGGGCGAGACACAGAGCTTCTACAACGCCTTCTTCGAGGTGTTCGGGGTGCGGCGGCGGAACGTCGCCCGCTACGAGCAACACGTCGCCAAGCTCGACAACCGCTCGGGCTTCATAGACCTGTTCTGGCCGGGCGTGCTGCTCGTTGAACAGAAGAGCGCCGGGCGCGATCTCGGCAGAGCCTACGAACAGGCCGGAGAGTATTTCGACGCGCTGCCGGAACGCGAGCGCCCGCGCTTCATCCTGGTGAGCGACTTCCAGACCTTCGAGCTTCACGATCTCGACGAGCGCGAGACTGTCGCCTTCCCGCTTGCGGACCTTCCCGCGCATGTCGAGTCGTTCGGCTTCATCCTCGGGGTGCAGCGCCGGACGTTCCGCGATCAGGATCCGGCGAACATCGAGGCCGCCGAGCTAGTCGGGAGGCTGCACGACGCGCTCGCCGATGCCGGACACCGGGGCCACGATCTGGAACGCTTCCTCGTGCGGATGGTGTTCTGCATGTTCGCCGATGATACGGGGGTATTCGAGCCGCGCGATATCTTCCTCGACTTCATCGAGACGCGAACTAGCGAGGACGGGGCCGATCTCGGGCCGTGGCTCGGGCAACTGTTCGAGGTCCTCGACACGCCGGAGGACGGGCGCGCGGCGACCCTCGACGAGGACGTTGCCCGGTTCCCCTACGTCAACGGCGACCTGTTCGAGGGACACCTTCGGACATTCTCGTTCGACGCGGCGATGCGCGGGGCACTGCTCGATGCTTGCCGCTTCGACTGGTCGAATATTTCGCCGGCGATCTTTGGCGCGCTGTTCCAGTCGGTCATGGACCCGGCGGAACGCCGGGCGCAGGGGGCGCACTACACCACCGAGAAGAACATCCTCAAGGTGATCGAGCCACTGTTCATGGACGACCTGCGGGCCGAGTTCGAGCGGGTGCGGGCGCGCCGGGACCGGGGGCGCCTCGCCGCGCTCCGCCGGTTTCAGGCGAAGCTCAGCGGCCTGACGTTCTTCGACCCGGCCTGCGGCTGCGGCAACTTCCTCATCATCGCCTACCGGGAATTACGGGTGCTCGAAATCGAGGTCATCCGCGAGATTCGGGAGGCCACCGTCGCGACCGGTCAGGCGGTGTTCGATGCGACGTGGCGGTCGGTGGTGGACGTGGATCAGTTCCACGGGATCGAGCTTGGCGAGTTTCCGGCGCGGATCGCGGAGACCGCGCTATGGATGATGGACCACATCATGAACAACCGGCTGAGCCTTGAGCTCGGCCAGACCTTTGTCCGCATCCCACTGTCGAAGTCGCCGCACATCGTGCAAGGCGACGCGCTGGAGACCGACTGGTCCGGTCTGCTGCCGCCGGGCAAGTGCTCGTTCGTGCTGGGCAATCCGCCGTTCTCAGGCTTTGTCATGCGGCCCATCGGGAAGCAGCAGCAGGCCAAGCAGACGATGGCCGAGCTTGGCGCTACAGGCTCCAGGCTGGATTACGTCGCGGCGTGGTTCCTCAAGGCAGGCGCCTACTTCAAGGGCTTTCGCGCCCGTATTGGCCTCGTTGCGACCAACTCCATCGTTCAGGGCGAGCAGGTGGCGCAATTATGGCCCGCATTGTTCGACCGCTACGGCTTGGAGATCGCATTTGCTCACCGCACATTCGCATGGGGCTCGGACGCACGCGGCAAGGCGCATGTGCATGTCGTCATTGTCGGATTGGCGGATCGGTCCACTACCCCGAACCGGCGCCGCCTGTTTCTCTACGATAGCCCCAAGGGCGAGCCCGAAGAGATCGAGGTCAACGCAATCGGCCCCTATCTGATCGACGCAGGTGGGCTGGCGGACTCCCATCTGATCGTGAAGAGAAACCGGACCTCCCTGGCGGGTTTCCCGCCGATTTCCGTCGGTACGAAGCCTGTGGACAATGGACACTATATATTCGACGCGGACGAACGCGGGGCATTCATTGCGCGGGAACCTCACGCCGCTGGGTTGTTGCGGCCGTTTGTCGGCGGGCAGGAGTACATCAACGGAAAGAAACGCTGGCTACTGCATGTGTCGGATGAATCACCCGCAACACTGCGGTCGCTTCCTGCGGTGATGGAGCGAATTGGAGCAGTTCGCCGGTATCGGGAGAAGGAGGCGGGCGGGCTTGGTCGATCACTTGCCGACCGGCCCACCGCGTATCACGTCTCGGTCCTTCCGGCTGCGCCGTTCCTCGCGATCCCCGAAGTCAGTTCCGCCCGCCGCGCTTATGTCCCCATAGGCTGGCTGGAGCCTCCCTGCATTCCGAGCAATCAACTGTTGGTCGTTCGAGACGCAGGTCTCTGGCTGTTCGGACTATTGGCCTCAAGGATGCATATGGCTTGGCTGCGCCATATCGGCGGGCGGCTAAAGAGCGACTACCGTTACTCCAGCGGCCTCGTCTACAACACCTTCCCGCCACCGCTTGGCGGTGCGGACCTGTTCAAGCTGGAGCCGCTCGCACAGGCCGTGCTCGATGCCCGCGCCGCCCATCCCGGCGCGACGCTGGCCGATCTGTACGATCCCGATCTGATGCCGCCGAACCTGCGCCGCGAACATCGGGCGCTCGACCGCGCGGTGGACCGGCTCTACCGTCGCACCGGCTTCGCCTCCGAACGGGAGCGCGTGGAGCATCTGTTTACCTTGTACGAGAAGATGCACGCGCCATTGGAAGCGGGAATGCTGGGCAAAAGGAGGGGTCGGCGACGGAAACGCTGGCACGAATTAGCGACAGGCGATGACTGAGAAAAACAAGGAACACCCTAAGGGAAGCGAAATCGATGTCCAGAAATGGCTTCGACAGATCGGCGCAGAAAATATCTGTTTTACTGGTGGATCATCTAACGGACCACCTGATTTCATCATTGAGTTCGAAGGCGAAGAAGCCGCGATCGAGGTGACCCTACTTGACTATGAAAATGGATGGTCACAAACAACAGAGCAAGCAGTCTTCAGAGAAGCAAGAAAACTGTACGAAGAAGCCTACAAGGAAGGGTTTGCGTGGCACGGGTATATAGAATACGATCCTCGGGAATCGAAAAACTCCATGAAGGATCGTTCGTGGAAGAAGCGCATGCGTAAGGCATTGCGATCAACTTGTGCCGGAGAATTCCAACTTTTGTCGCCGAAAATTAAAAGAGGGGAAGGGGTTATATTGAATTTGCATCCAGCAAGCAATAAAGGGGGGATATCTCAAGTATGTATTAACTGTGGTTCTGAGCTACTACCAATCTTGCTCGAGCGTATTGTCAAAACACTTGAAACCAAAACGGAGAAGATAAGAAAAAGTGAAAGTTTCAGTGAATATAAATGGTGGTTAGTACTTCATGACCACATAGTTTTGGCAACGAGAGGTATTCTTACAGATTCGGAGGCTCAAGAAATCGAAGGACGTGTTCGTGATTGTCTTAGTAGAAAATGCTGGAGCAAAATCGTATTGGTGAGCAGATTCCATACCGCAATTCCGCCCACGCAATTATCAAACAGTTTTTGGCCGTTGTGGGAAGATGGAGGACATCCGGATCTGCCGAAGAGTTCAGATCAATAGGATGTAAACACAAACGTACCGACCAGATATCTCTCAGTCATCCCCACTTTGCCCTATCATGGAGATAGTCGTCGATTCTCGGTTACGGGTCGTGACCGTCAGTTTCCAGAGTCCGTCTTGGCGCTACGAATTGCATGCGGGGCGCGGGGGCCGGGCAGGTCTGCCTCGTCGCGGATGCGGTCCTATTGGTGCTGGATCGTTTCGACATGCCGGGTGGCGGGACGGCCAGGAAACAGGACCGGGCAATCCGCGCTGTATCGCGGGATTGCGTCGGTCACGGTCCGGGCGGCGCTCGACAGCCAGATCGTGCGCGGGCCGGACTTGGCGTTGGGCAAGCGGATGCGCTTGCCCCCGATCCAGTCCCATTCGAGGGAGAAGACTTCGCCGGGGCGGCATCCAGTGAGCATCAGCAGGCAAACGATGGCCACGACATGGGGGCAGTGGAACTCGTCGCGGGTGAGCGCGGCGTTAAGCCGAGCCATCTCGTCGGCCAGGAGGAACCGCTCCTTGGGCTGCATCCGGTAGCGCCGCGTGTTCCTGCACGGGTTGGTGTTGTGGTCGCGGTAGCCCTAACGCTCGGCCATGCGCATTATCATGGACTGTACCGGTATGGCGCGGTCGGCGGTGCCGGGTCGCTCATGGACACCAACCAGTCCCTGACGTGCTCCACCGCGATCTCGTCGTCAGTTATGTGGCCGAAGGCGGGAAGGATGCCCTTGCGCACGATGCGGGCGTTGGTCTCCAGGGTCCTAGGCTTCCAGTGCCGGGCGTAGCGTTCGAGGAACTCGGCGGCGAAGGCGTCCATCGGATGGCCCAGCATGCGGGCAATGGCATGGACTTAGCATGTGAAGCCTCAAGCGAGCACTCTCGGAATGTAAGGCACTCATAATCGGCAGGTTGGAACTCAGCGGCCCTTTTTTTGGCGAAAGGACTTGATGAGTGCCTTGCTATGGCACCCTGATGGTGGGACAAGCTCGTGCTGGACCTCTTGATCGCCAAACTCCAGTCCACCACCTGCTTCGGCCACCGCTTGAGGCGTCGGCAGATCGCCCCCATCCAGGAGGTGGTGCGGACGTTGGCCAAGCTCCGTCGCACCGAACTGGGCCACCTCCTCTTCACTCCCCTCCGCTGGCGGACCCAGAAAGGCCAGCCTCGCATGCAACGGGCCCTGCGCCTCCTGGGGGCTCTGGAGCCACTCGGCATCCTGCGCCTGACCCCCAAGCGGGGCGGAGAGCGACCCCGCCAGCAGCCCCTCGTGCCCGCTCCCCTGCCCGCCCTTCCGCGCCCTGCTCACCCTGCAGTTGTGCTGCCTCACCGACGCTCAGGAGGTGGCGCTGGGGAACGCATTCCTGGAATGTGACCACCCCCTCGGCTATCGCCGTCCGAGCGGTCCCCCTCGGCGCTGTTTCCTGCGCGACCGGCAGGGACGCACGCTGGGCTGTCTGCGATTCGATTTCGTGGCTCCGCGTCTGGCCTGCCACGATCAGTGGATCGGCTGGAAAAATCATAAGTACCACAAACAATTGCACTTGGTTGTCCGCAAAGCGCGCTGGCTGAGGTGGCCCTGGGTCCCGGTCCCGACTCCGGCCCGGCACGCGCTGGAGCGGGTGGCCCGCCAGTCACCACCCGTTGGGCAGCGGGAGCCTGGCACCCGAGCGGGCGATGTCGTCATCCATCCCAGCGGCTCCTCCTTCGCCTTGCTGCACGCCGTCTTCCGCCCGTCCTGCTTCGGGTCCGACCGCAGCGAGACCGTCGTCCCCCTCGCACCGCCACGGCAGGAGCTGGACGCCCACTACGGCACGCTGACGGCGTTGGCCCGACTGGCCGCGAACCCCAGCGAGGCGGTCTTCCGCCAAGCTCCAGATGGGCACGGCCGGCTCGCTGTGTGGACCCGTTTCCGGCCTATACTGCACCCAGGCAAATTCAATGTTTGCCTGAGAGGGCCTAGGAAAGGCAGCAGCGGGTGCCGAACGCAGTCGGCAGGCCGTGCTGCGCGCGGGCCGGAGGGTGCGGGTGCGGGTGCGCGGGGCTGGCCACCACGGATAGGTGCGCCGCCCGGACGCGGGCAGCGCGACGCGGACACAGGGCGACTGAGCCCGCCGGAGCGCGGGCCGGTCAACCCGCGCTGCGGGTTGGGTGGAACGGCGACTTAGCCGAGCAGCAGGCGCACCGCCGCGTTCGGCTGGAAGCGCAACTGGCTCCTGCGGCGCTGGATGTTCTGCACTTTCAGCAAGCGCAGCAGCGAGATGGCGAAGTTCGAGATCGCGGCCAGCAAGCGCGGCAGAGCGCCCTTGCGAATGCGGCTGCGATCCTCCCGCAGGGCTACGTCGCGGACGGAGTGCACGCGGTTCTCGATGCCCCAGTAGTGACGGTTCAGTTGCAGCAGCCGTTGCGGCGTGATCTGGTCCGGGCGCAGACTGGTGACTAGGTAGATCGTCTCCGGCTGGCGTTGCCGACCGTCCTTCTTGAACTCGACCTCACGGCGCACCTGGGCCACGCAGCGAACCCCGGGAAACTCGAGCCAGGGCTGCTTCGGATCGAGTTCCTGCGAGACGCGCAAGGTGCGCTGCTCGATGCGTCCGTGGTCGAGACCGGACTCGCTGTGGGGGGTCTGGCCAGCCCAGTCGATACCGTCCCGGATCGGCTCCAGCAGCGTCGGCTGATTGCCCTTGACGGTCAAGAGGAAGTCGAAGCCATCGGCCAGCAGTTGCGCAGCCGTCTCACGCTGGGTGTGCAGCGCATCGGCCAGCACGCACAGTTTGCGCCCGTGGAGTTGCGTGCGCGTCAAACGCCGCAGGGCGGCCGCCTCGGCATCTTCTTTCTGGCCGCTGAAACCGAGTTGCGCAACGACCGTGCCGGAGTCGATGTCGAGTGCCGAGAGTTGCTGCTGGGGTGGCTTGGCCTGCGGCTGGCCAGCCGCAGGCCAAGTCCCGGTCCTACGACCCGCGCAGCACTTTGCCGTCGATCGCCACGGCCGACAGCAAGGGCTCCGCAGCGCCCTTGCCTGCCGCCTTCGCAGCGGGCGGGGGCAGAACTTGCGCTGCGGTCCAGGCGGCCAGCAAGCGCTCGACCTGCCCGACCAGAATCGTCCGCAGGATGGAGTGCCAGCCACGGATACCGGGTGCCTCATAGCGTCCAGTCCTGGCACAGCGGTACGACCGGATGGCCTGCAGTGTGGACTGGTCCAGCGCCCGCCCGAAATCGCTCCATTCGGTGAGACTCTGACAGCCTGCCAGCCGCGCCGCAATCAGGACTGTCAGCACGGTGCGCATCGAGTACCGCCGTCCCTGGCGGTGGCGGGTGTCCGGGACTTGATCGAGATAGGCGTACAAGTCATGCCATTGGACTGGAGTCAACATAATCCGGGGGCAGCGCGACTGCCAGCTCGGCTGGGGCTGGCTGGCAGCCAGTTGCGTCGGCGCCTGACGGTGCAGGGGATAGACGAAGACCCGCTTGGGCAGGCCATGGGCCTGATAGCCGCGGGGTGCGCCCCGAACCCGTCGGTAGCCTTGGGTCTGACCGATTTCCAACCAGTTCGCGGCACGATAGCAGGTGCCGGCAAACCGCCGCGGATCGACGAAAGTCTCAGCCAGCAAGAGCGGTGCCGCAGGCTGGCGTTGCCGCTGAGTCCAGCCAATCCAGCGCTCGCGCGCGGCACCGTGCCAAGCCGCCGACTGCCAGCCCAGCAGGGCCAGCCACTGCTCGCCGAGCACGGCGACTTGGCGCAAGCGCTGCTCGCACAATTGGCGGAATCCGAGATCGTGCTGGGCCCGCATCAAGGCATTCCAGCGCGCTTCTTCCTCGCGCCGGACGGTGCGCACGCGCACCGCCCGCAAGGGAATCGGATCCACCGCCACTCTGGGTGTTATCGCACATCCAGCACCTCTTTGTCCACCCCTCCCCGCTGCCCCTTACCCCCACGCCTAGCCAAACCAAACTTTGAAAATCCCTGATACTGCACCGGGTCGGACACCCGCTGCAAGGCCTGTTCCTGCTACAGGCACAGCCCCTGCGCAACGCCCCTATCCGCGGCGGTCCCGCCCGCCCGAAACCAAGTGGAGGAACCGCCCGGCGATCACCCTAGCGTCCTGACAGCGCCGCCGTCGACGCTCAACCCGGGATTTCCTTAAGTCAATGCGCCCTTGCCACTAAGTCAATGCCATTGGGCGTGCGGGGGCCGCCATCGTGCCTGACCGTTTCGGTGAAGGCGGCAATCAGCCTGCGGGCCTCGGGGATGGTCATGGCGTGGGCGGCGCCGATCCGGGCGTAGCGTCTCTTCCCGCGCATCGTGCGTTCCAGGGCGAAACTCCGCGCCCCACTCGGGTAGATGCGGAGCGTCACGCCAGGGATGATGTCGTCACGGATCTCGCAGCGCTTCTCGCGCGGCCTGGCGGCGCGGACGCGCCGGGCGAATGTGGATTTGGTTTGGTCGTTCATGGTCGCGGCTCCCTGTTCGGGCCGCGCGGCTGGGCAGTCCTCCAGGAAGCAGCCGCGGCGTCGTTTCGTCGGGGAAGCCGCGCAAAGGCGCGGGAGAGGTTGAACCGTAACGCCTAGTAGTTAGCGGGGTTTCTGTCCCTTCATGCGAAGGTGGGCGCTTGCGCGGCTTGCACCACGGGTGCGTCGGGTGTGACTCTACGATGGGTCCACTGAGAGCTGACCGAGATCGAGAACAGGGCAAGGGTCCGCTGTCATTCAGGCAACCCGTCCCAGCCGACCTTGATTGGACAGGCAGGCCAGAGACACCACCCTGCCGCTGTGGTGCGGACCGCCTGGAGCGGGCCCGCTCCCTCGGCAGCCGGCTCCGCGGTCGCCGTTCGAGCACTCGAACGGAGCGCCTTCAGTTTGTGCCGACCCTGTCGCGGTCCGGCACGTACTCGACCCGCGCCTTCCCGCTGGCACCCATCAGGATGTCGTCGCGCCGCCGGTGCAGGCCGGCCTCGATCAGGACGGGGAACGAGCGCTTCGTCCGGGCGACCAGAAACTCGGACGGCAGTCTCGACAGTTGCGACCGACACCGCTCTTGCGCCTGAGCGAGGGTCTGTCCACCCCCACCAACCGGCAGTCCGCCCCGCAGCACCGGCCTGAGCAGGTCCTCGTGGCTGCCCTGCAGCTCAGTCCGCAGGACCTGCTCTGCTGGCGGATACCCGAAGCCTGTCCAGGTATCCGCCGGGGGCTGCGATTCGTCGAAGATCAGGTCGGTTCGAATACGCTCCCCGTCCAGAAACCGCCGCACCTGCAGCTGGCCCGGGAAGGAGGCCTTGACGGGATCCTCGGACCGCTTTGCCTTGCCCTCCCACTCCCCGCCTTGATTCCGCAGCATCGCCAGCTTGTACACGCCGCCAAGGGCCGACTGCCCCTTGGCGGACGCGATACTTGTGCCCACCCCCCAGACACCGATTTGTGCGCCCCGCCTCTTGAGTTCGGCTATTTCCTCCTCGTCCAGATCGTTGGACGCGACGATCACGGTACGCGCCAGTCCGGCCGAATCCAGGATCCGGCGAGCCTCGATCGACAGCTTTGCCAGGTCCCCGGAATCGAGACGTATGCCGGCCAGATGGCCACCGAGAGTCTCCAGCCGCTGTCCAACCGCCACCGCCTTGCGAACACCCTCCAGCGTGTCGTACGTATCGACCAGCAGAACGCAGTCCTGCGGCAGGGTTCGCGCCATGGCGTCGAACGCCTGCACCTCGCTGCCGAACGCGGTTACCCAGCTGTGGGCGTGCGTACCCCTGACGGGGATCCCGAACAGTCTTCCGGCCAGCACATTCGATGTGCCCGAGCAGCCCCCGATGAAGGCGGCCCGGCTCGCGCTGACGCCCCCGTCGATGCCTTGCGCCCTGCGCAACCCGAATTCGAGCACCGGGTCCGGGGCTGCCGCCAGGCAGACGCGGGCTGCCTTGGTCGCGACCAGTGTCTGAAAGTTCACGATGTTCAGGATCGCGGTTTCTGCGAGCTGACATTGGAGCAGCGGACCGCGGACGCGCACAAGCGGCTCGTGGCCGAACACGACAGTACCTTCCGGTACCGCATCCACGTCGCATTCGAACACGAGGCCGGCCAGGTGCTCCAGGAACTGCGGCTGGAACAGCGGCTGATCGGCCTGCCCCCGCAAGGACCGCAGATAGGCCAGGTCGTGTTGCTGGAACTGCAGCGTTCGCAGCCACTGCAGTGCGTCGGCGATTCCCGCCGCCACGGCAAACGCTCCCCCGAACGGCGGCGTCCGGAAGTAGTGATGGAAGACGGCCTCTCGGGTGTCGAGGCGCTCCTGCCAGTAACCGGCTGCCATCGTCAGCTGGTAGAGGTCGGTCAGCAGGGCAGGTGATTCGCCGTATAGCGACGGCATGGATTCCTCAGCCTCGGTTCAGGTTCCAGATGAGCCGCAATCCCTCCAGTGTCAGTCCGTCATCGACCGAGCGGATGAATCTGGAGTCGGGGGCCAGGACCCGGGCTTGTCCACCGGTGGCAACAACTGGGGTATCCCGCCCGAGACTGTCGAGCATCTTGTCGAGAATCCCGTCGAGCATACCGAGCATGCCGAAATAGAATCCAGACTCCAGGCTGGCCACGGTGTTGCTGCCGATCACGCACGCTGGTCGCCGCAACTCGATCTGAGGCAAGCGGGCCGTCCGGCGCACCAGCGCCTGGGATGAAATCTCGATGCCCGGGCAGATGATTCCACCCATATATTCGCGTGATGCCGAGATCGCATCGAAGGTGATCGCCGTCCCGAAATCGACCGCGATGCAAGGACAGCCGTACAGCGCGGATGCGGCAACCGAATTCACGACCCGGTCCGCGCCGACCTCCTCGGGATGGTCCACCTGAAAGGCCATTCCGGTGTCGGTCGCCGCTGTAACCTGAAGCGGCTCGACCTCCAGATAGCGGCGCGCCATTCCGCTGAGCGACATGTCCAGTTGGGGCACCACCGACGAGAATACAAACCCGCGCACATCTCGGAACCGTCGATTGGACAACGAGAAAAGGTTGTGGAAGAAGGCCGCCCAGCCATCGACTGTCTGTTCGGGATCGGTCTTGAGCCTCCAGCTGGCCACGCGCACCGACCCATCGAAGAGACCGATCGTCAAGTTTGTATTGCCGACGTCCACCGCGAGCAGCATGCCCCTACATTGTGCCCCGGTCCGCGCGCACACTGCCGGCGCGGACGGGGGACAGTGCCCCGTCCTCGGTCCGGAGAAGAAGTTCTCCGCTGGCGGAAAGACCGGCCGTGACACCTCGCACCGGTCCCGGCACATCGTCCGGGACGCCCTCGATGACGACCTGGCGCCCGAAGACATAGCTGGATGCCTGCTGGAAGGCCGCCAGAATCGGTTCCGGGCCGCGCGACACGAAAAGGTCGTAGCAGCACTCCAGTGACTCCAGCAGGATCTCGAGCATCGACTCGCGCGCCCAGTCGCGTCCGGTCTCGATGCGCAGCGAGGTAGCCGTGTCGGCGATTTCCTGCGCGAACTGGGTGTGGTTTAGATTGATGCCGATTCCTACGACCACGAACCACGCCCCGGCCGACTCCGCGAACAGCTCGGCCAGAATGCCGCAGCATTTTCGCTCCCGGATCAGCACGTCGTTCGGCCAGCGCAGGTCGCAAGCAACCCCCGCGATGCGCTGCACGGCATCCTTGGCCGCCAGGCCGGCCACAAGACCGAGGATCGGAAACTGATCGGGTCTGCAGGTGGGCCTCAGCACCAGCGACAGGTAAAGCCCCAGTCCCGGCTCGGATTGCCATATCCTGCCTGCCTGCCGTCCCCTGCCGTCGGACTGGCTGTCCGCCGTCACGATGGTTCCGTGCGGGCACCCCTCGCGTCCGTGCTGAGCGGCGAGCCTCATCGTTGTGTCGACTTGGGCGTAGTGAAACGCCGGCTCACCCAACCGCCGCGACATCTCTCTGCTGACAGTCAGCACCTCCCACCAGTCAGTGACCGCAATCCGCGGCCCGGGATCAGGCGGCGGACTCCATGCGGTCCGCTTGCAAGGGAACCAGCCAACCCCTTGATCCAGACTACTGGAAAACTCGCGGCACTCCGACCGGTCAGGAATGAGACCGCACTCCAGTGCGCTTCCACCGCTGTCATTGCATGTCGGCCACCGTCGGAGCATCCCGAGCCGGGAGTAACTCCCTCAGTTGCGCAATCACCCCGGAGCGACCCGGTCCCGGTGCCAGGTTCCGGATCTCGTCCGGATCGGTTGCGTGGTCGTAGAGTTCCTCACTGCCGTCCGCATATCGGATGTAGCGCCATCGCATGGAGCGCACAGCGTGGTTGCCCCGCTGGTACGTCATGACCACAGTGCGGTCGCGCCCCGGCGTTGCCAGCACGGGCAGCACACTTTCCCCCTCGAGCCCCGGTTTCGCCGGAAGGCCGGCCAGATCGACGACCGTCGGATAGAGGTCGAGCAATGACACCGGAGACTCCACGATGGTGCCTGGCCGCACGTCGTCCGGGGCCACGATGACGAGGGGGACCCGGGTTGATTTCTCCCACAAGGCGAACTTCTCCCAATGGTTCTTCTCGCCAAGGTGATATCCGTGGTCGGACCAGAACACGACGATTGTGTTTCGTGCGTAATCGGACCTGGCCAGCGCGTCCACCAGTCGACCCAGCTGGTGGTCGGCGAAGGTACAGCTCGCTTGGTAGGAACGCACCGCCTCCGCCCAGGTGCCGGGCGCGAGCGCTTCGGCATCGAGGATCGCCCGCATGAAGTGCGCTTTCTGCTGCAGCAGTTCTCGTGCCCCCGGGGGGAGATCGGCTGTGTCGTCCGGCACCATGCGCGGCATCCGGACTTCCGTCGCCGGGTATTCCGCAAAGTACTTCGGAGGAACGTGAAACGGCATGTGTGGTCGGAACAGGCCGATGGCCAGAAAGAAGGGCCGGTCATGCTGACGCGAAAGGAAGTCGATCCCGAAGTCCACCGACCGGACGTCGGGCGTCTCAGACTCGTTCGGCGGCCATGGGCCCCAGTCGAAGTTGAGACTCCGGATCGCACGAATCCCGTTCAACTTGCGGCCTGGCATCGGATCCAGCTGCATCTTCATGAAGCGATGGAAGGACTCGTCGTCGTGAAACGCGCTGTTATTCCGGTGATGGAAGATCTTGCCCGCACCCTCAACCCGGTATCCATGGTTCATGAAGTAGCGGGGAAGCGTCACTGCATTCGGCAGGGCACGCTTCCAGTCGGAGCGATTGCCGTAGACGCCGGTTGTAGCCGGGCCAAGCCCCGTCAATAGCGCCACCCGGGAAGGATTGCAGGCCGGTGACGGGCTGTACGCCCGCCGGAACAGGGCTCCACGTCGGGCCAGCCGCCGCAGGTTCGGCATCCTGAGGGGCGTTGCCTCGTCAAGTATCCAGTCGTTCAGGTCATCGACGGCTATGAAGAGTATGTTCGGTCTGCCCGCGGCCTTCGGTACCGGCGGGACTGGACGAGTGGCCACCCGCACGGTCGAGGTTGGCCGTCCTTCCGCAAGGTGCACGCGGGCGTCAAGCTCCTCGAGCCTGAACCGCACACTCACGATATAAGGCTCCTCCCCCTCGGTCCAGTGCCCGTAGGTGGTGGTTACGAAGACTCCGTCCGGCAGCAATTCGACCCCCGGATAAGCCGTGTCCGCCCGCTTGCGGTTGTCCATGAGGCGCACCCGGTACTGCCCCTCCCTCCCGCTGGCAATGTCCCCGTAGGTACCGACCCAGCCGACCCAGTCCCCCCGCGTCGGGCTCTCGTGGGTCGTGTCGCGGAAACTGATGAACAGCCTCCCGTCCGGCGCGTACCGTGCGGTGTGCCGGTCACCGGTCAAAGCGCCGGGCAGCTCGCGCGGTTCGCTCCATGTCGCACCTTCGTCGTCCGAAAAGATAACGAAGGAATTGAGGGTTCGGCTGTTCTCGCGCATCAGCACGGCAATCTGCGTTCCGTCGGGCGACCGGATGGCCCCCGGTTCACAAAGGTGAGCGACCGGGTGGCTGGCAACGACCGTCGGCTGGGACCAGGTCAGGCCGCCGTCGGACGACAGGATGCTGTACACCCTGAAACGCTTGCCCTCGGGATGCTCCGGCGGGTCGCGCAGCCACCGTCCGTCGTCGTGGAAGAACGCCATGTAGCGGCCGTCCCGCAACTCGACCATCGAACTCATTGCTACGATGCCACCGTAGCTGGGCCCCTCACTGGCAATCGGCTCCAGCGAAGACCAGGTTGTGCCCTCGTCGTTCGACCGCGCCACGCGAATCCCACCAGCCTTGCCCGAGAACATCAGGATGCGGGGAGTGCCGTCAGGACCAACGAGCCGGAACAGCGTCGGCACCTCCATGGAGGTGGCCCAGTTCTCGGGAGTCGGCAGTCGGCCCGTCCAGGTACGTCCACCGTCGAAACTCTTCTTGTAAACGATCTCCCCGCGCCCGTGGCCCTTCGGGTACGCGATCAGAATCGTCCGGTTGTCGGGTAGCAGCAGTGTCGATGGATGGCCAAGGTACTGGCCGGGCTCCCGGTCTACAACCACCTGCCGATGGGTCTCGTGCGCCAAGTCGACAATCGGGATGGAGTAGCCGCGCGACGGGTTTGCACCGGAGGCTGTCACCAGGAGCAACGGTGTCAGTACACATCCCCGCAGCGCTGGCGTCAGCAACTGGCCGGGTTTCTTGGAGCTGGCGAAGATCGGCTGCATGGCGTTCCCGACAATCATAGGTGGTCGGCCACCACCGCCGCCAGTGCTCTGTCATGAGGGATTCTTGGGGGGGCGGACCCGCGTTGGCAATTCTCGTTGCGGTTCCGTCCCATGGTGCCGGATGGTACACCATCTGACTGCCTGACTGCGCATTGCCCGCAAACGTCGCACTTTCCAGTGCAACCGGCGACGCAGTCTAAGGAATGCGACAGACGGACCACCAGGAGCCTGCCCGCTGCAGGGGTACACGATTCTGGGGCGGTCCGGAAGGGCCCTACGACAGTGCCGGAGCCCGATGGCCGGTCATTCGCCACTCCGCTTCGCAGCGTGTCGTCGAGTCGGCCCCATCGCGGGGATCTTCGCCGGTCCCGCAGACTGACCGGCAGACGCCCGGCCTCCTTGGCAACGCCATCACAGCCGCACTACCTTTCCCTCTGCCGAGGATTCGTAAACTGCTTCGACGGCTGCCAGTGTCTTCAGGTAGTCCTCGCCGGTGCTCTCAAACTCCCGCCCACTGATCAGGCAGTCCACGAAATGTCGCTGGAGCCTGTAGACGCAGTCACCGGCAAAGTTGACGTTGGCCCGCTCGTACCCGATTGGCCGGACCGGCCCTCCGAGTGGCTTGATGCGCATCGCGGAGTCCGCATCCATGGCGATGTGGCCCGAACTCGCGTCCAGCCGCAGCTCGCAGAACGTGAACCTCGGCGTCCCGACTTCGGCCTCGTTGTATCGATTCGCATCCAGTATGGCAGTGGCACCGCTCTCGAACCCGAAGATAATTTGCCCGGCGTCCTCGCCTCGAATGACGGGATTGAGGCGCCGCAGCCTGGCGTAGACCTCTACGACCTCACCCAGGAGGTATCGGAACGTGTCGATGAAGTG
Source organism: Bryobacterales bacterium (assembly GCA_965205085.1). Taxonomy (GTDB): domain Bacteria; phylum Acidobacteriota; class Terriglobia; order Bryobacterales; family UBA6623; genus VXMF01. Next base: position 3,209,113 of record OZ242039.1, read on the forward strand.
AACGGCTGTCTCGTAGACAAGAAGCCTCGGGTATTCCCGGAAGAACGGTTGCCTTGCCAGATACGCATCGTTGCCCCATCCGTCACCCGTTCGCATTCGGAAATAGAGATGGGTCGGCTCGCCGACTGTGCCGTCGTCCAGCAGCCGCTTGATCTGTCGGTACCAAGGTTGCCAACGGAAGTTCTCGTGCACCATGAACCGGACCGCCGACCTGCCGGCGTGCTCCACGATGCGAACGCTCTCCTGCAGGGTCGGGGCGAGCGGCTTCTGGCAGATGATCGCGGCACCGCGAGACGCGACGTACGAACAGATCTCGGTGTGAGTCTCGGGAGGTGTGATGATGTCTACGAAGTCGGGCCTTTCGCAGTCGATCATCTCTCGCCAGTCGGCGTAGAATCGCGGGATCGAGAACTCCGCCATCTTTTGGCGAGCCTTCGACTCCGTCCGATTCGAGATCGCAACCACCTCGACCTCCGGAATCCGGTTCCATGCCTCGTATTGGAAGCCCGAAAAGTAGCCGGCTCCAATCGCAACACCGCGCAGTCTGGTCGCCATGTGGCCACTGTACATGCTTGCGGTTCCGCCGAGGGAATGCCAAACTGTGTGCCTGCGGTACGTCCCGTGCCGCGGACGCTGTTGATCGCTCTCCGCTTGTCCGGGTATCTTGGGGAGGGCCGATTCCGGATCCATGGGAGGGCCCGATGGATTGCGCCGACACACCCCTCTTGCCTTGGCCAGGAGCGCCAGCCGAGATCTGGGGCGGTCCGGGTGGGCGGCAAAGCACTGGCCGGGCCAGACGCGATTGAACAGGATATGCGGGTGATGGATGAAACTGGTCAGCTTTAGTCGGAACGGGCATTCCAGCTACGGTGCTTGCCTCGAGGAAGGAGTTCTGGACCTCGGAGCCAAGCTGTCGTGGCGCTGGCCGTCCCTATCGGCGGTTCTTCGCGACGGGGGGCTTGCAGATCTCCGCGAGACCTGCTCTGGCCTTGGGCCCGACTACGCGTTGAACGAGGTGCGGTTCCTCCCGCCGATTCTCGACCCGGGTCGGATCCTGTGCGTTGGGCTCAACTACAGAAGCCATATCGAGGAGACCGGACGGATGACCCCCTCCCATCCGACGATCTTCGTCCGGTTCCCCGATTCGCATGTCGGTCACGGGCAGGCGATGATTCGCCCCGAGGCCTCGCACGAATACGACTTCGAAGGCGAACTCGCGTTCATCGTCGGTCGTGGCGGTCGCCACATCCGGGCTTCGCAGGCGCTGGCGCACATTGCCGGGTACAGCTGCTACAACGATGGTTCCATCCGAGATTTCCAGCGTCACACAACGCAGTTCACGCCCGGCAAGAATTTCTGGCATTCAGGTGCCTTTGGGCCCTGGATAGTGACCGCCGACGAGATCCCCGATCCCGGGTCCCTGCACCTCGAGACCCGTCTCAATGGACAGATCATGCAAAGCGCTCCGACCAGCGACTTGCTGTTCGATGTTCCGTGTCTGGTCGAATATCTCTCGCGGATCTTCCCGCTGCAACCGGGCGATGTCGTATCGACCGGAACAACCGGAGGGGTGGGGAAGGCCCGCAATCCGCCTGTGTTTCTCAAGCCGGGCGACCGGGTCGAGGTGCAAATCTCGGGCATCGGCACCCTGTCCAATCCGATCCGGGACGAGCATCCATAGCGGAGACCGGCACAGTCCGCCGGGTGGCAGGTGCGGGCAGCCGCCGGCTCGGGTCTCAGGCAAGAATCCGGTTTGCCACCGTGCCCGAGACATCGGTCAGGCGAAAGTCCCGTCCGCTGTACCGATACGTCAGCCGCTCGTGATCGATCCCCATGAGATGGAGTACAGTCGCGTGCAGGTCGTGAATGTGCATCCGGTCTTCGATCGCGTGGTAACCGAAGTCATCCGTAGCCCCGTAGACGAATCCGGCCTTCACGCCGCCGCCAGCCATGAAGATCGAGAAACCGTACGGATTGTGGTCCCGTCCGTCTCCGCCTTCGGAGAACGGCGTTCTCCCGAATTCGGTACCCCAAACCACCAACGTCTCCTCCAGCAAGCCGCGGCCTTTCAGGTCCCTGATCAGGGCCGCGATTGGCTTGTCGACTTCGCGTGCTCGCAAGGGATGAAGGCGGAGGATGTCGCCGTGATGGTCCCACTTCTCTTCGGCTCCCGAGTGAGTGGCCTGGACGACTCGAACCCCCCGTTCGCTTAGGCGGCGGGCGAGGAGGCACTGCCATCCGAAATCGCGGGTGGTCTCGTCATCGAGTCCGTAGAGCCGTCGGGTCGCCTCAGTCTCACGGGAGACATCGAACGCTTCAGGGGCTTCCGCCTGCATGCGGAACGCCATCTCGAAGGCTTGGATCCTGGCCTCCAGGCTGCTGTCGAGGCGGCGGGCGTCCGCGTGGCGGCGATTCATCTGGCGCAGGAACTCCTGCTCGAGCCGCTGTTCCTCGGCGGTTCCACCTTGAGGCCGCACATGTTCGATCGGGTTGGCGAGGAGGTCGTCCACAGCCATCGGGGAGGAGCCGATCGGGGTTCCCTGATAGGTGCCGGGCAGGAAGCCGGCTGCGAACAGCTTGTCGCCTCCCTGCCATTGCGTGGGCTTGATGGTGATGAAGCCGGGCAGGTTCTGATTCTCGGACCCCAGACCGTAGAGCGTCCAGGCTCCCACGCTCGGCCGCGAGAACGAGAACGTACCCGTAAACAGCTGCAGCATCGCTGCGCCATGATCGACGCCTTCACCGACCATGGAACGGATCACGCACAGCTGGTCTGCGCAGCTTGCAATTTCCGGAAACAGATCGCTGACCGGGATGCCGGCCTCGCCCCTGGGCCTGAACGTCCACGGTGAACGCATGAGCCCCCCGGCTGCCTTGGCGTTGAAGGTCAGCGACCGCTGGACCGGCAGCGGCTTGCCGTGATCACGGTCAAGACGCGGCTTGGGATCGAACGTGTCCACGTGCGAGACACCGCCGTGCATAAACAGGAAGATGATGCGCTTGGCGCTTGCGCTGAAATGTGGTCTGCGTACTGCCTGCGGGGCCCTGCCACCCTCGCCTTCCGCGAGCAGGCCTTCCTCGCCAAGGACGGAATACAGCCCCAGCGAGCCGAATCCAAGCGCCGCACGGTGCAGCAAGCCGCGTCGACTGATGGGTGGGGGCGCAAACATCTCTTCCAGAGCCTAGCATCAAGACAACGTGGCCTGAGCGTTCCGCCCGTTGCGGACCCCGCTATGAGACGAAGTGGAACTCGTTCGAGGCCAGCAGCATCTTGCAAAGGCTGATCCATGCCCTGGGACGGTTGGATCCCGTGTGCAGGTAGCCGGTCGCGCGACTCAGTTCCCCAGCCGTGGGGGGCCGGCCCAGAATTCGGCGATAGGCTTGTGCAACCCTGTCCCTATTGGGTCCGCGCAGCGTCCCGGCCACCCGCATTGCGGTCTCGTAGGCGAAGTCACTGTTCATCAGGTACAGGGCTTGCGGGGCCACACTGGTCTCCGAGCGCTGTGCGCCGGAAGTGGTCGCGTCCCCGAAATCGAACAGGCCCAGGACCTTCGGAAGCTTGTTACGCATCAGCGGCAGGTAGACGGTGCGGCGCCGATAATCGTCCGGATCGATTCGCCGGTTGTTCCTGTCGAATTCCACCAGTTGACCCGAGCCCAGGTCCGTGTCGCCGCCGACCTCCCAGGCCATTTGCCCTCCAATCTGCAGATAGCTGTCCCGGATCTCCTCGATTGTGAGCCTCCTTCTCTGAAAGCGCGACCAAAGCCGGTTCTCCGGATCCTCTCTCAGGGCTGCTGCGGGAATCGTGCTGGTCATGCGGTAGGTGGCGGAATCCATGATGAGCCGGTGCAGCGCCTTCACGGACCAGCCGCTCTCGACAAATCGGCTCGCCAGCCAATCCAGCAGTTCAGGATGCGTCGGAGTCTCCCCTCGCAGGCCAAAGTTGCTCGGCGTCCGTACGAGGCCTTCTCCGAAATGCCAGAGCCATATCCGATTCACGATCACTCTCGCAGTCAGCGGGTTTCGTTCCGAAGCCAGCCAGCGCCCGAGTTCCAGCCGCCCGCTGCCGCTGGGGATGCGCGGCTGATCGTGCCCCCCGAGAACCAGAGGAAACCGCTTTGGCACCGACTGCCCCGGATTCCTGTGCTGCCCCCTCCGAAACACCCGTTGATGCACCGACTCACCTTCCGTCACACTGTTGGCCATCGGGGGCTCCTCGGGAAGCTGGTCCCGAGCTATCGCGATTCGTTCCTCAAGGTGCCGTATGCGCCTGCGGTCCCTGTCGTCGATCTCGTGGGCGACACTTTCCATGTCCAGATCAAAAGGGGCATCTGTATCAAAGAGATCACGGAAGAACAACGACGACGGAAGATCGTCCGGGGCTCGGGGAAGGTGCGCGGTTGGCTCGGACTCCAGTGTCGCGATGGCGTCCTGTATCCACTCCTCGAATCGCTTCACGTCCTCCGCCAGTTCCTCCAGGAACCTGTCCTGGAGGATTCGAGCAGCCGCCAGCCTATCCTGCGCAGGATCTCGCCATGCCGCCAGATGGGGCCTGGACGCAGAGCCCGGTCGCAAGTACTGGCCAAACCACCTTACGGTTGGGCCGTCTAGCGCCGTTTCCGTTGCCTCGCCCGAGGCCACCAGCAGGTATGCACCCACCCGGGTTCCCGGCCCGCTCTGGACGTACCGCCGGATCGCTTGCCGCTCTGCGGCTTCTCTGACGGACTCGAGTTGGCGGATCGTCTTGAGGCACTCGGCGTAGCGGGCGTGAATCGCTTCGTCGACCAGTGGGTGCTTGTAGTAGCGGGACCCGTCCTTCCGCCAATCGTCAAACGTTCTCGTGTTGGCGAAGATTCCGGCGAGCCCATAGTAATCCGTGGTGAGAATCGGGTCGAACTTGTGATCGTGGCAGCGTGCGCACGCCACCGTCAGTCCGAGGAATGCCTTCGACATGGTGTCGATCTGTTCGTCTACCACGTCATACTTCTTCTGGATCGGATCTCTCTGGGCCATAGCCATCGGGCCCAGCGCCAGAAACCCGGTCGCAACGATCCCCCTCCGATTGATTCGGGATCCGTCTGACGCGGGCAGAAGGTCCCCGGCAATCTGCTCCAGTACGAATCGGTTGAACGGCAGGTCGTCGTTGAACGCGCGAATCACGTAGTCCCGATAGCGCCAGGAATCGCCGAACGGGTGATCCTCGTCCACCCCCGTGGAGTCCGCATACCGCGCGACATCGAGCCAGTGGCGGCCCCATCGCTCGCCGTAGCGAGGCGACGACAGGAGCCGTTCAACGAGTCGCGTAGCCGCATCGGGCCGATGGTCGGCGTCGAAGGTGCGAACAGCGCCCTCGCTCGGTGTCAGCCCGGTCAGGCCGAGGGTAACCCGCCGCAGAAGCGTTAGCTTCCCGGCCTCGGCAGCAGGTGCCAGACCCTTCTCCCGGAGCTTCGCCAGGACGAACCGGTCGATATCGTTCCGCGGCCACTTCGAATCTCCGGCATCCGGAATCGCGGGACTGGATAGCGGCTGGAACGCCCAGTGATCGCTGGTTACCGGAACTTCAGGTGCCGGCACGTCGACCGTTGCTGGTGCGTACCCCGGCCAAGGTGCTCCCATACGGACCCAATCGACCACGACGTCAATGACATCCGGCGGCAGCTTGGATGCCGGTGGCATCTTCAGCGTACTTTCGTAGCGGATGGCCCGAACGAGCGGGCTCGACTCGTCCCCCCTGACCACCACGCTTCCGATCACGGTATCGGGCTTCCGGAAATCGATACCCGCTGACTGGACTGATGCGCCATGGCACTGCGTGCAGTGCTCGGCAAACAGGGGCCTCACCCGCTTCTCGAAGGTTTCCTCCCCAGTCTGTGCCTGAACTGAGGCACAGACGAACGGTGTGCATAACACCGTCATGGCCCGCACTACGTGGCTTCGCAACATTCTCCGCGCACTATGCACCGACTGGCGTCGGCATTGCCCCTCCATCGTCCGTTCCGATTGCGAACCTGCTGCATGGGATCGAACATCCTGTAGCGACGTTCATCGCTATGGGACGCGGTTTTGCCGGCCACCGTCTTCGAGCCGGGCGTCCAACTCAGGCGGGACCGGTTCTACCCGCCTCGCTCACCGGTCGGTGTGCCGGACCCACTCCGAGGGTTCCCGCTCAGCATCTTCGTTGCCTGATTCTCGAGGACATGCCGTGGATATGGTATCAGGTTGGGTGCGCGCCACACCGCCATGGCGTCGCATGCGATGCACTCTGGCGCATCCTAGGCACTCTGGCGCATCCTAGGGCCACGACCGGATTCCCGCCCAATATCCGCTGGCGGCTGCCATTCCTGCAGCTCCGCCACCACCCCTTGTACGAGCAGGTGCCGCCTCGACAGGCACATTGCTGCCTGAGCCCATGCGGTTGAGTGTTGGTGACGCTGGCCGGCACGGAACAGTGACCCTGGCTCCGTCCCAGGGTGTGCAGGTGGCCATTCGACAGTTCCACCCGACCCGGCAGACGCGAGTCACCGAGGAGTCTCCAGGCGCGCTGGAAGATCGCCGGCGGGTCTGGCCCAGACACCCTCCCGACCTGTTGGTCAGTCTCAGACAACAGTCGAAGAAACCCGTCGCTCGCCGGCACCGGCCACCGAGCTTCCTGCCCGACCGTAAGAGCCCCTTGGTGCAACGCGAATCCCATCGCACCAGGACCCTGTCCGCAGGTCCATCCGGCTGGCGTGCGTGTCGAGATCGAGATCCGGGGTCACTCTCCCACGCGCGTTCCGCTTCCCCGGCCGAGCCCCACTCAACCTCATCTCTCGTCGGGGGACACTTGCTGTTGACATTGCCACGCCCTGCCCTCTAGGCTTGGTGGGCCTATGCCTGATGCGTCCGCTTTTCACGCGCTGGTCGCGTTGCTTCCCATTCTCGCTGTCATGTTCTTTCTGGTGGTGCTGCGGTGGCCTGCGACCCGCGCCATGCCCGTCGCCTACCTGATGACGGCGTGCTTCGCCCTAGTCTTCTGGGACGTGTCCGCGAATCACGTGGCCGCTGCGTCGATTCGGGGTTCGATCATTGCGGTGTCGCTGCTCTGGATCATCTTTGGAGCAATCCTCCTTCTGCAGACCCTCTCGGAGAGTGGGGCGGCCGCCTCGATCCGGCGTGGTTTCGTGAACGTCTCTCGCGACAGACGTGTGCAGGTCATCATCGTCGCCTGGATGTTTGGTGCATTCATCGAAGGAGCATCCGGGTTCGGCACACCGGCGGCGGTCGCCGGCCCGCTGCTCCTCTCCCTTGGCTTTCCCGCACTGGCGGCCGTCATGTGCACACTGATTATCCAGAGCACCCCGGTGACATTCGGAGCCGTAGGGACTCCGATCCTCGTTGGCATGGCGGAGTCCCTCAACGTCGAGCTGGTGGAGACCGCCCTGGCCCAGGCGGGAATCTCCTACGAGGAGTTCATCTATCAGATCGGCGTGTATGCTGCCATACCGCACGCCATCGTCGGAACCTCGATCCCACTCGTTATCTGTGGCATGATGACCCGGTTTTTCGGAGCCAATCGCTCGTTCCGGGAGGGCCTCCGAATCTGGAAATTCGCGCTGTTCTCGGGACTGTGCTTCACGGTGCCGTATCTTCTCGTCGCGATCTATCTGGGCCCGGAATTCCCCTCGTTACTGGGAGCGCTGATTGGTCTGGTCCTCGTGGTCGCCTCTGCCAGAAGGGGCTTCCTGCTTGCCGGCTTGGCGGAGTGGGACTTTCCGCCCAGAGAGGCTTGGGGGCCAGAGTGGATGGGCAGTTTCAGCGGCGAGACCGGCACAAACCGTCAGGAGATGCCGCTGGCCCGAGCGTGGATGCCGTACGTGCTCGTGGCCGTCCTGCTGGTCATCACCCGTCTCCCTGGACTGCCGCTGAAGATGTGGCTCGGCTCAGTGACCGTTTCCTGGAACGATATCCTGGGGTCCGGCCTGTCCCAGAACATCCAGCCGCTCTACCTGCCCGGCACCATCTTTCTGGTCGCCTCTCTCGCCACGGCACTGCTCCACGGGATGTCACGGCAACAGGTGGGCAGGGCATGGAGTGCCTCTGCACGCATGTTGGCTGGACCCGCTCTCGCGCTCGTCTTTGCGGTTGCGCTGGTCAGGGTGTTCATCGATTCGGAGGTTGAAGGCTCCACCCTGCAGAGCATGCCGCTGGAGCTGGCAGGGTTCGCCGCGGCCGTTGTGGGTGCGGCATGGCCGTTCTTCGCTGCCATGATTGGCGCACTCGGCGCTTTCGTGGCAGGCTCCAATACCGTAAGCGACCTCATGTTCAGCCTCTTTCAGTACGGAGTTGCCGACCGCATCGGTGTTCCGCACGTGGTCGTACTGGGCCTTCAGGCTCTTGGCGGAGCGGCGGGGAACATGATCACTGTGCACAACGTTGTCGCCGCCAGTGCGACGGTCGGCCTGGTGGGCCGGGAAGGCCTGCTCATCCGCCGGACGATCTACCCCATGCTGTACTACGTCGGTGTAGCGGGCGTGCTCGGCCTGCTGTTTTGCTACGGCATCTTCGCTGACCGGTTCTGATTGATTGCGACGGCCGCCGGAATGGTCCCGAGCATGGTGCGGACAGGATCGGCGATGTGCGGGCAGGCGCTCGATGCTCTGGTCGGGTCGCGCCACCGGACCGTTTGTCCCGGGCCCGCGTCCCAGCGGGATTTCCCGAAAAGTCCCGATTCTTGCCGCAAGAGCCGGTGTCTCAATCGTCTTGAGTAACAGACACTGCGGTTCGATTACTTTACCTTCTCCTTGTGAACCAGTGTTTGCCTCGAGCGGCGGAGCGGAAGCTCCGCCGCTGCTTCTTTGGGGGGCCGCTGCGTGAAGCGCCTCGTCGTGAACGCCGACGACTTCGGATTCACCAGCGACGTGAACGAGGGTATCCTCCAGAGCCATTGCGACGGCATTGTCCGGTCTGCGTCGCTGATGGCGAATGGGAGCGCCTTCGACGACGCGGTCGCGATTTCGCGGAGGCACCCAGCTCTTGGTGTCGGTTGCCACCTGACTCTGGTGCAGGGCGAATCGCTGGCTCGGCCAGGCACCCGCCTCTCGCCAACTGTCCTGCAGCTGCTTGCGACAGGCCTCCCGGTTGACTTCGTGCTGGCCGAGTTCAGGGCGCAGGTTGAGGCTGTCCTGGCCTGCGGGATCCAGCCGACCCACCTCGATACCCACAAGCACATCCACTGCCTGCCAAGGCTCCTCGATGTCGTCGCGCAGGTAGCCGACGAGTTCGCGATCCGCTGGTTGCGGAAGCCGTTCGATGTCCCTCTGGGGTGGGCGCCGCCCCTGCGGACCGTCGTTTCGCTTGCGATGCGCCCGTTTCGCATTCCGTTCGAGGAGCGCTTGCGCCGGTGCCAGTGCCGTACCGCCGACTACTTCGCGGGCTTCCGATCGACAGGGACGTTGAGCGCTCCGCAACTCGTATCCTTGCTGGGCTCCCTGCCGGACGGTCTCGGCGAGTTCGTGTGCCACCCTGGCATTTGCGGTTCCGAGCTCCTGCGCGCCGACACGCGACTCAAGCACAGCCGCGAGGTGGAGCTGCGAGCCCTCTGCTCGGCGGAGGTCAAGCGGGCGGCAAGACTGCACGGCATCAGCCTGGTCTCGTACCGCGAGATTTGACGGAGGGCCAAACCATTGCAGCCGTCTAGGTCTCGTCGACGAGGTGACCCAGCTTCTCGCTCTTGGTCCTCAGGTACGACTGCGCGGTGCTCCCGAGTGGCGGTACGCAGGGGACCCGCTCCAGGACGCGAATGCCTCCTCTCTCAAGCGCCTCGACCTTGGCCGGATTGTTGGACAGCATCCGGACTTCACGAACGCCAATCTGCTTGAGGACCGCCACGGCGATCCCGTAATCGCGCTCGTCCGCGCCGAAGCCGAGTTTCTGGTTCGCTTCCACCGTGTCCGCGCCCGCGTCCTGAAGCTGGTACGCCATCAGCTTGTTCAGCAGCCCGATTCCCCTCCCCTCCTGGGGATCATAGAGCAGCAGGCCGCGACCGGATTCCGCGATCATCCCCAGGGCCATCGAGAGTTGTGGCCCGCAATCGCACCGCAGACTTCCAAAGACCTCGCCGGTCAGACACTGCGAATGGATGCGAAGCAGCGGAGCCCCCCCTCCGTCCGTCAGGTTGCCGTGCACCAGGACTACGATCTCCTGGATCGCCCCCTGTCCGGTGGCGCGGAATCCCACGATGCGGAAGGTACCGTATCGGGTCGGGAAATCTGCCTCGGCGACCTTCTCCACCGAAGGGGCTGCTGGAGCATTGCTGGAATCCGGCACGGACCGTCCTGGTTGGGGGGAGAGCGTCGCCGGATACGGTGGCGGGCCTGAATCCCTCCGGGCCCCCCGAGAGTTCATAGCGGATTATAGTGCGCCAGGCCAAGCCCTGGCAAGTGGCGTGCGGCGGAATGAAGCCTTGTGGCGTGCCCCTGCTGTGGCAACGCCCGCCGCGCAACAGTGCGGCCCGTCAGCCGGAGTCCCCGGGGAATGCGGGGGAACCTGGCGTGGCACCATGCCTGATGATTGTAGGTGGGCCAGCGCGCACCGCGACGCTCACTCGCCGATGGCAACGACCGACCTTCTCGTAACACTGTTGGTGAAGATCGCGGTGCTGGCATCGATGGCCAGCATCTCCCTCAGGCCGAACTTCGCCAAGCGTCTCTTCCTCCGTGAGCAGCGCACCCTTCGGCAGCGCCTGGAACTCGCGGCGCTGTTCGGGGTGGTGTTCGCGGTCGGCTCCCTCGTCCGGATCGTGCTCGGGTATCGTGCGGCGGAGGTTGGGCTCGAGGGCGCCTTCGTATCCGGCCTGGTGGGGGGGTTCGTACCCGGTGCCGTGGCCGGTGCCTTGATCTCCCTGCCCGCGACGTTCGGGCCCGGCCTCGAATGGGTGACCCTGCCATTGCTCGTCGGCGTGGGGGCGCTGGGCGGGCTGATTCGGTCGCTAGCTCCCGATCCGGAGGACGTATGGCGATTCTCGCCGTTCTTCCTGTTCTCGCTGATGGCGTGGGTGCGCGGCCAGATCCGGCATGCCGAAGGCGGGTACCAGTTCATCCTGCTGGCGAGCTGCCTCGCGGTTGATGTGCTCCGCACGGAACTGGCGCTCGCGGTCGAAGACCAGGGACTGCTGTTCGCCCTGATCGACTCGACGCATTCACTCCACCCACTGAGCCGATTGCTCGCGTACGGAGCGACAGTCATGGGCGTCGGGCTGATGCTCAAGGTTTGGAACAACACCCGAAACGAGTGGAAGATCGAGAATCAGCAGCGGCTGCTCACCGAGGCGAGGATGCTCAATCTCGCTCGCCAGATGAATCCCCACTTCCTGTTCAACACGCTGAATTCTGTTGCGTCGCTCATTCGCACCGATCCGGATCAGGCTCGAAAGGTGATCTACCGGCTGTCCACCATCCTTCGGGAACTGCTCAACATGAAGGCATCGTTCATCCCCTTGCGGGACGAGCTTTCGCTGATCGACGACTATGTCGAGATCGAGCGGGTGCGGTTCGGGAACCGCTTGCGATTCGAAAAGGACATCAACGAGGCTGCGGCCGCCAACCTGGTCCCGAGCATGATCGTCCAGCCGCTTGTCGAGAATTCAATCAAGCACGGGATAGGCCCCAAGCTGGGCAACGGCACCGTCTGGCTCCGGGTCAGGCTGGGGGGAGGGAGACTCCAGTTCGAGGTGGAGGACGACGGCGTCGGCATCCCCGTGGAGGATATGCCGGGCGTCTTTCACAAGGGAATCGGCCTCAGCAACGTGCGTGAGCGATTGGAGATGCTGTTCGGCACGGACTTCCAGTTCGCGTTCGAGCCGCGGCAGGGCGGGGGCCTGCTCGCGCGAATCCAGATTCCCGAACTCCACGAGGCGGGTCGTGCGGGACATCATCAGCGTCCCCGGACTGCCCGCCACCGGGTTACTCGATAGGAGCATCGATGTCGCTCTCGATGAGCCAGGTTCCCATCGCCATCTCGCCGGCAAGGAATTTCTCGTAGTAGCCCGCCCATCGGGTTGCGACCGGATACGAGTCGAACACGTCCCCCCGGCCAAACATCCTCGGGTCGTCCTGCTCCTTCAGTTCCGCCATGAGTTGCGCAGCCAGCACCTCTCTGGCCGGGGCATATTCCAGATCGGCAGCCAGGTTGCGGATGCAGGCAGGATCGTTGCTGATGTCGTACAGTTCCTCGGCCCCCCGCTTGCCGAATGCAAGCTGCCAGTATTCGTCTGTCACTCCCGACCGCCTGAGATTGAGGATCTCCGACTTGGTCGGGCTCGCGTCGACTGCGGGATAGCCGGTTTCCGGCGTTCCGGCAGGCCAGCGGCCGGGTGCGAAATTGCGCACATACAGCAGGTTTTCCTTGACGATTCCACGAACGGGATATCCCCGGTCCTTCGGCCGCCCGATGTCGTGGCGCTCCTTGCCGATCAGCACGTGGTCCCGGTAAGGGACAACCCGGCCATCCTTCCGCGAGCGGAGAATGTTCACGAGGCTGCTGCCTGGCGTCGGCTGCATACCCGACGATTCCCAGTCCACCCCCGCTGCATCGAGCATCGTTGGTGCCAGATCCACGAAGCTGACGAAATCGGTCACCGTGCGCCCGCGATGCGCCACAGCATCCAGCCACATCATGGCCAACGGCAAGTGGTTCGACAACTCGTAGCTCTGCGCCTTGACTCTCGGGAAGGGCATACCGTTGTCCGACACGACGATAACCAGGGTGTTGCCCAGGTGCCCGCGGTCCTCCAGCGTATCCAGCATGTGGCCCAGATGCCGGTCGAAGTGCTCGATCTCGTAGGCATAGTCGAGCAGGTCCTGGCGGACCGTCTCGCTGTCAGGCCAGAACGGATAGACCTCGTCAATGTCTCCGACGGCCCGCTGGCCGAGCCGCGAACCCGATCCGTACTCGTACGCACGGTGTGGTTCCCTCGCACCGTACCAGAACGCCCATGGTTGGTCCGGCGGGGCCGCATCAAGGAAGTCCTCGAAGTTCGCGGCATAGTCGGATCGTGCGATGAATGGCGTGGGCGGGTCCGTCTCGCGGCTGTCGAACGGTGTCCCGGCCAGAAGTCGAGGCTGGCCGTTGGCGTCGGTGGCGACGCCCGGAGCCCACCCCTTGGCGGTCATTCCGACGAAGTACCCGTTCTCCTGCAGAACCTCCGGATAGGTCTTGAACTCCGTCGGGAAGAAGCCCATGTGGTTGCCGGCCGGTCCCAGTTGCCAGGAATTGCGGCCGGTCAGGATCGAGGCACGGGACGGCGCACACTTGGCGTTCGGTGTGTAGGCGTTGAGAAAGAGGACGCCGCCACGCGCGACGCGATCAAAGTTGGGAGTGTGCACCCACTTCGTGCCGTACGCGCTCATGTGCGGGTACGATACGTCGTCTGCGATCGCGAGCAGGATGTTGGGCCTGGGGGGAGGAGCCCCGCCGCAGGCAAACAGCGCCGCCAGGACGGCTCCGGTCAACACAGTGGGCGCAGACATGAGGGACTCGAGCGTACCATGGCGCGTCCGCGCGGTTGGTCGGACCGCACGGGCTGCCATCCCGGCCAGCGACACGAGTGTCCGGCCCCCCGGGGAGCGGCTGGGGCGGGCCGACGGGCAACTCCCGGCCCAGGACTCCACGGCGCTCGGGCAATCCGGCGCAACCCCTCCGGGCCGACTCGCACGATCACGGCCCGGGCATGCCGGGACGTCGGCGGGAAGCCGGCCCCGGCGATTCCCGGTGCGATGCCAACCTACGAGAGGCCGAGACAGTGGGCGATTCGGTCCAGGTGCCATCGCGTGTCGCCATACGTGAACTCGCTGGCCTTGGCGCGCTTCAGGAAGAGATGCAGGTCCTGCTCCCAGGTAAAGCCGAGTCCGCCGTGCAGCTGGATGGCGGCCTCGGCGCAACGCACGAGCACCGAGTTTGCCGTTGCCTTTGCGATCGCTGCAGCCTCCCCGAGCCGTTCCGGCTGCTCGTCCGCGACAGCCGCGGCGTAGCATGCTGCGGTGCGGCCCTTCTCGATGTCGATCAGCATGTCGGCGGCCCGGTGCTGCACGGCCTGGAACGAGCCGACCGGACGGCCGAACTGTTTCCGGCTCTTGACGTACTCCACCGTGAGGTCGAGCACTTCGGCGGCCGACCCAACCATCTCCGCCACGAGCGCAACGGTTGCCCTGTCCAGCACGGCCTGCAGGTCCGCAATCGTTCCGGTCCCGACCGGCTCCAGGGAGGCGGCCTTGCAGGTCACCTCGAAGACCGGGCGGGTGACATCCATCGACTCCAGGTCGGAGACGGCCGGCTCGTGAGCGACACAGAGTTCCGCTGCGTTTCCGCCCGTCCGATTCAGCATCAGAACAACGTCGGCGGTGGCAGCCTGCGGCACATGCCGCTTGGTCACGCTGTCGCTCCGCCCGGATGCCAGCAGCATTGGTGTCCAGCCGGAATCGGCCTCGTACACGCCGAGCGTCGCCTTGACCGCTCCGTTGGCCAGGCCCGGCAGGTAGCGCACCTTGGCGGCGTCGCTGCCGAAGATCTCGAGCGCGACAGCGGCCAGCACGCCGCTCGCATGCAGGGTCCCGGGGATCAGGCGGCGGCCGGCCTCCTCCATCAGGACGGCAAGGTCGAACATGCCGAGGCCGAGACCTCCGTTCTCCTCGCTCACGAGAGAGCCCGCCCAGCCCAAGTCGGCCATCTTCGACCAGATCGACTCCGCTGCCAACGGGCCGTCATCAGGATCCAGCAGTCGACGCAGTTCGGCGGTCGGCCATTCCGACGCCAGGAACTCCCTTGCCGAGTCCCGCAACAGGACTTGTTCTTCGGTCAGACTGAAGTCCACATCGGCCTCCCGTCTATCCCCGAGGGAGGCCGAGCACCCGCTCGGCGATGATCGTTCGAAGGATTTCCGACGTTCCGCCCTCGATGGTGTTGGCCCTGGACCGCAGGTAGCCGAACTGCCAGACATGCTCTGGTGAATCGCCCTGCTCGGCCAGTGTCTCGCTGTTCCAGGCAGACGAGGAGCCGGAACTCCGCCCATAGCCGCCGGCGAGCAGCGGCGCGTCCGGGCCCAGGGTCGACAGGCCGACAGCCTGAAGGCGCTGGTTCATCTCCGCCCACGCGACCTTGACGATCGACGATTCGAAGCCGAACAGCCGCGACGAAAGGCGCTCGCACGTCATCGTCAGGCATTGGCTGTCCGCATAGGCTTGCGCGACGTCGCGCGCCAGCTGGGGGTCCAGGGGGACCTCCCGCCCCCGCACTCCCTCGAGCAGGCAGGCGAACTGCCGCCGCAGGCGGACACTGAGGCTGATCGATATGTTCGCCCGCTCCCGGGTGAACGTCTTCATCCCGGCGATCCAGCCCTCGTTTTCTTCACCGACCCGGTTCGCCTTGGGAACGCGCACCTGGTCGAAGAAGATCTCGCCGAATTCGGCCTCGCCGGTGAGCTGTCGCAGCGGCTTCACCGTGACGCCTGGACTCCTCATGTCAACGATCAGGGCCGTGATGCCCTTGTGTCGCGGCGCATCGGGGTCGGTTCGCACCAGCAGCCAGATGTAGTCGGCGATCATCGAGTTCGATGTCCAGATCTTCTGTCCGGTGACGATGTAGTGGTCCCCGTCGTCCACAGCGCGCGTCTGCAACGCGGCGAGATCCGAGCCTGCGTTCGGCTCGGAAAATCCCTGGCACCAGATCTCCTCCGCCGTGAGCATGGGCTTGAGGTAGCGCCGCTTGTGCTCCTCGCTTCCGACAGCGATCAGCGCTGGCCCGGCGATCATCAAGGCGATGTTGTTGATGCTGGGCGGGACGTTCGTGTCGGCGGCTTCCTCGTTGAAGATGACCTGCTCTCGGAAACCGAGTCCCTGGCCTCCATATTCGGCAGGCCATGTCAGGCCCAGCCAGCCAGCTTCATAGAGCTGGCGCTGCCACGCCTTCAGCGCGTCGACATCGTGCCGTTCGATATCGGGGGCGTTCGCTTCCAGCCAGGCACGGAGGCGTGCCCGGAATGCGGCATCAGCGGACGTGTCCTGGAGTCGAGCCATCGCCGTACGGCCATTGTACGCTTCCCGCGCCGCGACCCGCTGCGTCCGCGCGGTCCGGCAGCGGCGGCTCTGCGAGGGGCCAACCTCGACCTGCCGACCGCTTGCGAAACAAGCCGTGCTCCGGTTGGTTTGCCGTGCTATCGTTCTTCTGTGACCGGTGGCCGGAGCGGGCACTCCCCTGCGCCAAGCCGCGACGATTCGGTCGACGCGCGACTCGCCGGGAGGCGCACCGGAAGCGAAGAGCGAATCGCCGGGAACCGCCCGCCACCGAGTATCCGGGTGCTGCCGGATACGAACGCCGTTGCAACAGGTCGGGAGACCGCGTTCTGGCGGCGGGAAGTGGACCGCTTCCTTGACCGGCTGGCTGGAGCCCTCTCAGCCCTTCCAAGCGGAGACCCGTTTCACAGCATCCAGCTTCGCTCCGACATGGTGGCGGCCTGCGTCCTCGACGGCGAGACGGTCTCGTTGCCGGATCTGGTCGCGCTCGAATCCGGGTTGCTGTCCCCGGACCGCAGCCCGGCTGCCGACCGGGCCCTGCGGGCCGTCCGCTGGGCTGAACTGGCTCTCCGGACGGCCAGCGACCGCCCGCTCGACCCTGCCGGTTTGGCGCGGAGCGTGGTCGAGGTTGTTCAACATTGCGGACTTGGTGCAACGGAAGGGTCCGGCAGCAGGGCCGATGCGCTTGAGAGAGTCCTCCGTTGGCATGGGGAACGTTCCCATCCGGACGGGATCGTTGGCGTCGCGGTCACCCAGGCCCGGATCGAGCTCGCCGGCCCGTTCGGGCCAGCCAACGGGCTGGCTGGCCGCCTGATAGCAACCATGCTCCTCTCTCGCCTTTGCGGTTCGTCATTGGGCTATGCCCGGTTCCTCCTGCGCGAGGAGGAGCGGTACCGCCGGAGTCTTGACTCGGTTCCCGGATCGGACACCTGGGACGACTGGATCCTCTTCTTCCTGGAACGGGTCTGTGAATCGGCTGCCGATCGCCTGACCGTGATTCCGCGTTTCGTCGCCATGCGGGAACGGCACCGTCAGGCACTCGCCTCGAACCTCGGTTACGCCGTTGCCAAGGGGCTTGCCATACTCGAACGGCTCTACCGTCGCCCTCTCGTTACCGTCGCCGAAGTGCAGGGAGTCACGGGCACATCCTACGTGGCCGCCAACACACTCGTGCGGCGTCTGGTGGATCTGGGAATCCTGGAGGAAGTCACAGGCTATCGTCGCAACCGCGTGTTCCGCTATCGAGGGTACACGGCACTGTTCGACGCCTCGGATTCACTCCCCGCGAGGGCCCGACCCGCTCCGAGCCCGGCTGGCCCGGCCCGGGTCCAGAGTCGGGCCCAATCCGGTCCGGCGCTCCGCAAGGGCCCCTTGCCACTCTCCGATCACCTCCTGTGAGGCCGCTCGACCGGGTGAGCCTCCCGGATCCCGCTCCCGCTCGGTTTGACCGAGCTTCCAGGCAACCTGTCGGAGGATCGCCTGCATCATCCGGGCGTCTTCCGGTGCCAGGCGCAAGCGATTCACGAAGCGCCTGAGCTTTCTGGTCTGCGCCCCGACGCCGCCGTCCCGCAGAAACCCCGAAGCTTCCAGGATCGGTAGCAACATGCCCAGAATCCGCTCCCTGACACCGGCGCTGACGCCGGCAGGGGTCTGCAGGCGCGGCTGGGGCGTCGCCTTGGTGCCGATTTCGTAGCAGCTGACCGCAACGGCCTGCCCCAGATTCATCGACGGACAGTCCTCGGAGGTAGGGATCGAGAGGACCCAGTCGCAGTAGCTCAGGTCCTCGTTGGAAAGGCCGAACTTCTCCGAGCCGAACAGCAGTGCGGCCTTGCGCGTTGCCAGGTGTGTCCGGAGCGGAATCGCGCCGGACGGGAGTTCGCGGCGCACGTGCCTCTGCTTCCGCGCCTCGAGTCCGCTGCTGCCCACAACGAGCTCGATGTCCCGGACTGCCTCGGCAAGGTCGCTCGTGACTGTCGCGTGCTCCAGCACAGCCGTCGCTCCCGCCGCCGAACGGGCAGCTTGGAAGGCGGGTTCGTACGGGCGGACGCACCACAGGTCCGAGAATCCGAAATTGAACATGGCCCTGGCTGCCGCACCGATATTCAGGGAGTTGCGGGACGACACGAGCACGACTCGCAGGTTCTTCCGCCAGCAGCTCATGGGGACTGCCACCTCGGACCGGCTCAGGACCTCAGCATCTGCCGCAAAACGTACTGCAGGATGCCCCCGTTCCGGTAGTACTCGGCCTCCTTGGGAGTGTCGATCCTTACGCGGGCATCGAAACGCACGGCCGGACCGCCGTCGTCGGGGACGGCCTCCACCGCGACTGTCTTCGCGGAGCCGCCTCCCAGGCCGGTGATGTTGAACACACTGCGACCGGAAAGACCGAGCGAGTTGTGGTCCACCCCGTCGGGGAACTGCAGCGGCAGCACCCCCATCCCGATCAGGTTGGAGCGGTGGATTCGCTCGAAGCTGGCGGCAATGACCGCCCGCACACCCAGCAGCGCCGGTCCCTTGGCCGCCCAGTCCCTCGACGAGCCCGTACCGTATTCGCTCCCCGCCATGACGATCAAGGGCGTCCCCTCCGCCCGATACCGCACTGCAGCGTCGTAGATCGAGAGCAAGTCGCCATCCGGAAGATGGAGCGTGTACCCCCCCTCGGTGCCGGGAGCCAGCAGGTTTCGAAGTCGCACGTTGCCGAACGTGCCCCGCATCATGATCTCATGGTTGCCGCGGCGCGAGCCGTAGGAATTGAAATCCTTCGGCGCGATGCCCAGGTCCTGCAGGTACGCTCCGGCCGGGCTGTCCGGCTTGATCGCCCCGGCGGGCGAGATATGGTCGGTCGTCACGCTGTTGCCCAGTACCGCCAGCGCCCTCGCTCCCAGGATGTCGGATACCTCGCCAGGCTCAGCGTCCATCCCGTCGAAGTATGGCGGGCGGCGGACGTAGCTCGAGTTGTCGTCCCAATCGTAGAGCGCGGAATCGGCCGCCTCGAGAGCCCGCCAGCGGTCGCTCCCGACACAAATGTTGCTGTAGCTCGCCCGGAACATGTCGCAACCGACCACACGGGCCGTGAGGTCCGCGATCTCCCGGGCAGACGGCCACAGATCCTTCAGGTACACAGCATTGCCATCCAGGTCGTTGCCCAGATTGTCCCGTGCAACGTCCACGCTCATGCTCCCCGCTATGGCGTAGGCGACGACCAGCGGGGGGGAAGCCAGGTAGTTCGCCCGAACCTCGGCATGCACCCGCCCCTCGAAGTTGCGATTCCCGGACAGAACCGAGGCCACGACCAGGTCGCCGCCACGAATCGCGTCGGAGACCTCGGCGGGCAGTGGTCCAGAGTTGCCGATACAAGTGGTGCATCCGTATCCGACCACGTTGAAACCGAGGGTGTCAAGGTACTTGTCGAGCCCGGACTTGGCCAGGTAGTCGGTGACAACCTTCGAACCCGGTGCGAGGCTGGTCTTCACCCACGGCTTGACTTGCAGTCCCCTCTCGACAGCCTTCTTCGCAACCAGTCCTGCACCAAGCATGACCGCCGGATTCGACGTGTTGGTGCAGCTCGTGATGGCTGCGATCACCACCGCTCCGTGCTGCAACTTGCACTCCGAGCCCCGGAGGGCCGTGTCCCCGGAGGCCTGCCCGGCACCTCGCGCCTCGCGGCTTTCCAGGGTCTCCTTGAGCACCCGTGTAAACGATTCCTTCGCCTCACCCAGCGCAATGCGGTCCTGCGGGCGTTTGGGGCCGGCGATGGATGGCACCACGTCACCCATGCGCAGCACGAGCACGTCCGAGTACCCGGCCGCGGCATCCCCCGACTCGCGATAGAAACCCTGCGTTCTGGCGTAGGTTTCCACAAGCCGGACCCGCTCCTCGGACCGTCCGGTGAGGCGGAGGTAGGCCAGGGTCTCCGCATCCACGGGAAACAGTCCGCACGTGGCCCCGTATTCGGGGGCCATGTTGGCGATCGTCGCCCGGTCCGCCAAGGGCAGCTCGTCCAGTCCGTCTCCGAAGAACTCGACGAACTTCCCAACCACGCCGTGGGCTCGCAGCCTCTCGACCACCGTCAGCACCAGATCGGTGGCCGTCGCTCCTTCGGGAAGCCGCCCGCGCAGCTCGAATCCCACGACCTGCGGGATCAGCATCGACACAGGCTGCCCCAGCATGCCTGCCTCTGCCTCGATGCCGCCGACACCCCAGCCGAGCACTCCGAGGCCGTTGACCATCGTGGTGTGCGAGTCCGTGCCGACCAGCGTGTCCGGACAGACCCAGCGCTCACCTTCGCGGTCGTAGGTGAACGCCACGCTGGCGAGGTACTCCAGGTTGACCTGGTGCACGATGCCCGTTTCCGGCGGCACGACCCGAAAGTTGTCAAAGGCGTTCTGGCCCCATTTGAGGAACTGGTACCGCTCCCTGTTGCGCTCGTACTCCAGCCGGCTGTTCAGCGAAAGGGCGGAACCGGACGCGAAGCTGTCGACCTGGACCGAGTGGTCGATGACCAGGTCGGCCGGCTGCAGCGGATTGATCTCGCCGGGATTCCCTCCCATCCGCACAACCGCATCGCGCATCGCGGCGAGGTCGACGACTGCCGGCACACCGGTGAAGTCCTGCATCAGAACCCGCGCCGGGCGATAGGCGATTTCCGTCGTGGGTGCGGCTTGCGGATCCCATGCCAGCAACGCGTCGATATCGGAGCGGGTCACACTGGAGCCGTCTTCGTGACGCAGGAGATTCTCCAGGAGAATCTTCAGCGAGTACGGCAGTCGCGCTGCCGCTGGCCCCAGCTTGGGCAGACGATGGAACCGATACGTGGTGCCACCACAGACAAGAGAGTCTTGGGTCGAGTAGGAGTTCATGCGATGCCCCGTGCGGCTCCCTGCGGGAATCAAGGCAACTCATCGACCACGGCGGCCGGAATCCGTTCCCTCATGCAGCCTGTACCTTCCATTCTCACACCGGGATTTCGACATGGGCAATCGCTGCCGTCCCGGGTCCGCCCTTTGCGCGGAGGCTTGCGTTGTCGGACTGGTCCGGCCGATTCTCGCGGGTCCGGCCAAGGACCATCCTGCGGACTGCGGTGCGCTGGCGTCGGGGCCCCTCGCGTTCCCCTGACGGGTTGCCCATCGGAGCCGCCGAAAACGTGCGCGCGAAAGCACTTCCCGGCGAGATCCAGCCAAGCGGTGTCTGCCGAAGCCCCCGAGCCGGCACCGTATCGCTTTCCGCGGGAAGGGCAGTGTGGACCGGCGATCTGAGGCTGTTACCGCATGGGGCAATCGCGGGCGGTCTGTCCGCCCAACGCACCGAGCTCGTCCCGGGTACATGCGGGGACGCATCGAGCATATCGAGCATTCCGGATCGCCCATGCCCGAACTGGTATCCTGCGGGAGATTGTGGTGGCGTGGTGGAAGTGCCCGTCGCCCTCGCAGACGACATGCCCGACACCGAAGCCCCCGAGGGGACCAAATCGCCGCGTCCGGCTCGCGAGCGAGGTGCCGTCCGTGCGGCAAGACCCGTGAAGCGCAAGCCGGCAGAGATGCCTTCCGAGCCGTGGGAGGATGCACTGTCTGCGGCCTTGCGGGCGCGCTTTGGCGACGCCATCGCAAACACGACCGTCCTGGGTGGCCAGAAACTCGTGGTCGGCTCCCCCGACATCGTGCCGGACGCCATCGCATTCTTGAAGGACGAGTGCCAGTTCGACTATCTGGTCGATGTTACGGCCGTGCACTGGCCCGAGCGGGAACGCCAGTTCGACATGGTCTGGATCCTGTACTCCTTCGCGGCCAATGAGCGGGTCCGCGTCAAGATTTCCGTGGCCGAGGGCGAGAAGGTTCCGAGTGTGGCCTCGCTCTACCATGCCGCCGATTGGCTCGAGCGTGAGGTCTATGACATGTTCGGCATCGAATTCGAGGGGCATCCGGATCTCCGCCGCATCCTGCTGCCGGACGAATGGGAGGGATTTCCGCTGCGAAAGGATTACTCGATCCTCCAGCAGGACGCCGATTGGGTCCGCGAGAACCTCAATATCGAGAGCGCACAGTAATGCAAGCGACGACACTCGCCAATCCTCCGGAAGCGGAAGCGACCCTGCTGGACAGCAACGAACTCGTCCTCAACATGGGGCCGCAGCATCCTTCGACGCACGGCGTCTTGCGGGTCATCCTGAAGCTTGACGGCGAGACGGTCCTGGGAGCGGACTGCGTCATCGGATATCTGCATCGTGGGGTCGAGAAGATCGCCGAGAACAGGACCTACCAGCAGTTCGCACCGTACGTGGACCGCATGGACTATGTGGCCGCCGTTTCGAACGGGCTCGGCTACTGCATGGCGGTCGAAAGACTGCTCGACGTGGAAATCCCGCCCCGTGCCCAGGCGGTCCGCGTCATTCTCACCGAGCTCAACCGGATCGCATCCCACCTGCTGTGGCTTGGTACCCACGCCCTCGATATCGGGGCCATCACACCAGTCTTTCTCTGTTTCCGGGAGCGCGAAGAGGTGCTCAAGATCTTCGAGAACTATTGTGGGGCCCGGCTCACCACCCACGCGTTCCGGGTCGGCGGCCTGCAGTACGAGACGTACGACACGTTCGAGAGGGAATGTCTCGCCTTCTGTGACCTGATGGAGGAGAAGGTCAAGGAGTACCACGACCTCCTCACCGGCAATCGGATCTGGGTCCGGCGCACCAAGGAGGTCGGCATTCTGGATGCGGCCGCGTGCAAGGACTACGGCGTCACCGGGCCGGTACTGCGGGCAGCGGGAGTCGAGTGGGACCTGCGCAAGGCCCAACCGTACTGCGGCTATGATCAGTACGATTTCGATATTCCCACCCGGCAGAACGGCGACACCTTTGACCGCTACATCGTGCGCATGCTCGAAATGGAGCAGTCCTGCCGGATTGTCCGCCAGGCCGTGGAGGCCCTTCCCGGAGGCCCCATCAAGGGCAAGGTTGGCAAGGTCATCAAGCCCCCTCCCGGCGAAGCCTATGTATCCATCGAGGCCCCCAAGGGCGAGCTGGGATATTACGTCGTCAGCGACGGATCCCTCAATCCCTACCGGGTTCGCGTACGGCCCCCCTCCTTCGTCAATCTCGGGGCGCTCGACAAGATGTGCCGCGGGACCCTGGTCGCCGACGTCGTCGCCATCATCGGCACCATCGATATCGTGCTGGGCGAAGTCGACCGCTAGGACCTGCCATGGAACAACTGCTCGAAAACCCGTACGTGCCGTCGCTGATTCTCACGGCGGTGATCATCCTCGTGTTTCCGCTCATAGCGGGGTACATCGTGCTCGCCGAGCGCAAGGTGCTGGCGGACTTCCAGGTCCGGCTGGGACCGATGCGCGTCGGCCCGTACGGCGTGCTCCAGCCGCTGGCGGACGCCCTGAAGCTGATGCTGAAGGAAGACATCATTCCCACGCGGGCCGACAAGTGGATCTTCTGGCTTGCTCCCGTCCTGTCCACTTTCACGGCGCTGTCGGCCTTCGCCGTGCTTCCGCTGAGCGACAAGTTCTTCGTCGCCGACGTCAACATCGGCATCCTGTTTATTCTTGCCATGTCGTCGATCGGGGCGCTGGGACTGATTCTGGGCGGCTGGTCGGCGAATTCGAAGTACTCGCTGATGGGCTCGCTACGGGCCGCGGCGCAGATGGTGAGCTACGAGGTCCCGCTGGGCTTTGCGACGGTGACCGCAGTCATGTGTGCCGGTACGCTCTCGATGCAGGGGGTCATCCAGGCCCAGCTGGAGCGGGGCGTCTGGGGTGCGTTTGACAACTTCGGCTTCATGCTGATCCCGACCGCGCTGTTCATCATCGCCGGAACGGCGGAGACGAACCGGGCACCGTTTGATCTGCCCGAGGCGGAATCCGAGCTCGTGGCGGGCTTTCATACGGAGTACTCCGGTTTTCGGTGGGCCCTGTTCTTTCTCGCCGAGTACGCCGCGATTGTCGTGATCAGTTCGCTCTGCGTTACGCTCTTCTTCGGCGGATGGCTGCGCCCCTTCCCGAATGTCGCGGCGCTGGAGACGCCCTTGAACACCGTGCTGCCGGCGGTGCTGTTCAGCGCCATGGGGTTGGGATGCCTCAAGGGCGTGTCCAGGCAGGTGGTCTTCGGCTTTCGTCTGGTCATGGCAGCCTTGGCCGGGATGTTCTTCGTGGCTGCAGCAGTCTTCGTCCTGCCCCCAACCAACCCCTACGTAACTGGCCTGTTCTGGTTTGCCCTGAAACTCGCCCTGATGGTGTACCTATTCATCTGGTACCGGGGGACGTTCCCCCGGTTTCGGTACGACCAGCTCATGGACGTGGGCTGGAGGTGGCTGATACCGATCAGCATGGTGGGCCTCATAGTGAACGGGGTCGTTCAGCTCCTGGTCCGGGGCTAGCGTTGAGGGCGGGGCGACCTGCGATAATGGAAGCGGGCCAGCCCATGGCGAACCTCATCAAGACTTTCTTGCTCACCGATCTGCTGAAGGGCCTGTGGACCACCTTCAAGAATCAGGTGCCCTCCAAGGTCGTGACGGAGCAGTATCCGCTCCAGCGCCCCCCCGTCGCGGAGCGATACCGGGGTGCGCCACGCCTGAACACGCACCCCGAGACGGCGGAAACTCTCTGCATTTCCTGCAACCTTTGTGCGCTAGCCTGTCCCGAACAGTTGATCGTGGTCACTTCGGAGCGCAACCCCGAGACGAAGCGCAAGGATTTGACCACGTTCACGTACGATGTCTCGCGCTGCATGTTTTGTGGCCTCTGCGAGGACGCCTGTCCGGTTGACGCCCTGGAGTTGACCCAGGACTTCGAGTTGGCGACGTACACGCGGGAAGGTCAAATCTGGGACCGGCAGATGCTTGAGGAAGGGCCGCTGCCCTCCCGCTACCATCACTGACCGGCTCGCCCGCAACCCCCACAGCACTTAGCCCGGCTCCGTCGGCTGCTGGGGGCCGAGTCCGACGGACGCGAGTCCGCCAGGATGCCCTTGCTGTCGCCATTCCGGACCACGCTGCCAACCTACAAGACCGAAGCTTGCCGTGAGAGTGCTGATCGTCGACAACAAGGACTCCTTCACGTTTAACCTCTGGCAACTGGTTGCCAAGCTTAGCGGCAGTGAGCCCCTGGTGGTCGATAACAGCGAGACCGACTGGCCGCAACTCATCAGAAACCACCGAATTGGGGCCGTGATCATTTCGCCCGGGCCCGGTTCACCGGGGATCCCTGCCGACTTCGGTCGCTGTCTTCAGCTCATCCACGACACGTGCATTCCCCTCTTGGGTGTCTGCCTCGGCCATCAGGGCGTGGGACTCGCCCACGGGGCCAGGGTGGTGAGGGCCGCCACCCCCATGCACGGAAGAATCTCACGAGTTTCCCACGATGGCAGCGGCCTGTTCGAAGGCATCCCCGCCTCCTTCGACGCAGTCAGGTATCACTCCTTGTGCCTGGATCGAAGCTCCCTGCCGTCATGCCTGACCATCACCGCCCACACGGCTGAGGAAATCCCGATGGCCATCCGACATCGCGACCGCCCGCACTTCGGAGTGCAGTTCCACCCGGAATCCGTATCCACGGAATACGGAGAGCGGCTCGTTGGCAACTTCCTGCAACTCGCAGCGTCCGGAGCCCGGGGCCGGGGCGGCCCGGTGGTCCGTGCACGCGAGGCAACCAGGCCGGTGCACCCGTTGCGCCATTCCTGTGGCCGGGAGAGGGTGGTGCTCACCGAGGTTCTCGATTCCTGGATCGATCCCCTGCAGGCGTTCAAGACCCTGTTTGGGCAATCGGAGACAGCCTACTGGCTCGATAGCTCCCACTGCATCTCCGGCTATTCGAGATTCAGCATCATGGGTGATGGTTCGGGTCCCAACTGCTCAGTCCTCCAGTTCCGGTTGCGGGACAGCCGACTTAGCGTCAGCCGTGGCGGAACGACGAGCAGTCGTCAATTCGTATCCTTGGCGGAAGAGGTCCGGAAGCGGCTGTCTGGACCCATCCGGCTGGACGAATCCCTGCCAGTCGAATTCCAGACCGGGCTGGTCGGGTACATCGGATATGAGATGGGGCGGGAACCCGGCACCGTTCCCCGGCTGGATTCCCGCTTCCCGGATGCGGCACTGATCGATTCGAGCCGCTGCCTGGTCTTCGATCACGCGGAACGAAAGGTATTCCTTGTCGCCCGCGCCACGGGACCTGAATCAGAGGATGCCCGTCGCTGGTTCGGGCAGGTCTCGGGACGCCTGGAGCACGCGGCCCCCCCTGGTGGGCCGGAGGCGTCCCACCGACCCGGGCCCTTGATCGCCCGGCTGGCGGACGGCCCCATCCGCTATATGCAGAAGATCCACGAATGCCAGGAACTGCTGGGGGCCGGCGAGTCGTACCAGATCTGCCTCAGCAGCGAGTTTGCCGTGGAGGGAGCCGTCCCTCCCCTGGAGGCGTACTGCAAGCTCAGGGAGTTGAACCCGGCCCCTTATTCGGCGTTTCTGCGGTTTGGCGGCTTCTCGGTCCTGAGCTCGTCCCCGGAACGATTCCTTCGCGTGTCGGCGGACCGGACCGTCTCCGCCAAGCCCATCAAGGGAACCGCCCCCCGTCATGCCGACTCGCGCGCCGACAGAAGACGGGCCGAATGGCTTCGGACCGACGAGAAGTCGCGCTCGGAGAATCTGATGGTTGTCGACCTGCTCAGGAACGACATCGGACGCATCGCCGTCCCAGGGTCCGTCCATGTGCCGAAGCTCATGAATGTGGAGTCCTATGCCACTGTTCATCAGCTTGTCAGCACCGTGACAGGTCAACTCGCCCCGGACAGGGATTGCCTCGACTGCCTGGAGTCGGCGTTTCCCGGCGGTTCGATGACAGGCGCTCCCAAGATTCGGACCATGTCCATCATTGACAGGCTTGAGGGTCGTGCTAGGGGGCCCTATGCGGGAGCGCTCGGGTACTTCTCCCACGGAGACTGCATGGACTTGAGCATCGTGATTCGGGCGATCATGCTGGAGCCGTCCAGGGCGACGGTGGCGTCTGGCGGAGCGATCGTGGCAATGTCGGACCCGCAAGCCGAGTTCGACGAGATGCTCCTGAAGGCCCGGGCACCTCTGGGTGCGCTTGCAGCGGCCATGATCGGAGATCCGGACGACTGGACGATTCGGTTTGCCACCCCTTGAAACGGGCGGTCCAAGGGGGTGCTGTATCGGGACTGAATGCGGCCACGGCTCGATCCGTGGCCGATGGCATGGGAGGCTAGCGGGAGATGGTGGCCCGCAGTGGGACATGCCGGATTGCCGGGTGGCCGAGAGAATCCTAATAGTGGATGCCTTCAATAATGCGCCCAAAGACTTCGCGGTGGTGCCATTTCAGGCATTTCCAATCCGGATAGTCTTCCGGTTTCTCGGGCAGCAGGATCGAGCGGCGCGAGAACTGCTCGAGCGATGGGCCCTTTCCAGGGCCGATCGCTGCAGACGCTGTAACGACCGTGTACCTTGGCGACAGGGTAAATGCGCCAGCATCGAATAGCCGATGATGCAAGGCACATAGAGAAATCCCATTGCTTACCTTGTCTCGGTCGCTGCCTCCGGCCCGATGCCACTTGATATGCGCCGCATCCAGCGCCACGGGCGCATCATGCAGGCGAACAGAGAAGGCGCATACGGCGCACCGCTCGCCATAGGCGTCCAGGACTGCCTTGGAGAACGCCGGATCGCGCGACCTGCGCCAGACCTGCTCGAAGTCCCGTGCGGTTCCCTGCCTTGCCTTGCCCCGGGAATCCCGGGCGGCGGGCTCGGGTTGGTCAGTGTTGATCCCGGTTGCACGCAGTATGTCATCGTGCAGAGTATCCGGAAAATGGGCGTCGAGCAGCGAATACGCTATATCGAGAGCCGTTACCTTGTCCTGCCGGAGCGCGAGGAAAACTTCGGCCGGGAAGCCTCCCTGCGCCCGCTCCCGACGCAATGAGCCGATGTGCGCGTGGCCGCTCAGTGTCTCGGTGATGCGGTCGGCTTGCGGTACTTCCCAGACACCATCGCGCCGCAGATGCCAGAACGGCAGGTCCGGGTTTACACGTTTTCGCGGTGGCCCGAAACGGCGGAGCAAGACCTCCAGCTCGCGGGCGATCTGGTCGTATGGCGCCAAGCGCTCCTTGTTCCGAAGACACCGCCCGATTGCCCATAACGCAAGCAAGGGCTTGTTCGGAGCCCTCCATCCTTGTGCGTGCCAGACCTTGAGGTTGGCGAACAGACTCTGCAGTTCGCCGGGCATCAAGGACGCCGCTCCGCCATTCGCCGCCCGGCCCGACCCGTTCTGACAGACGCGAAAGTCCCAGACTGCATGCCACGCTGCAGGCTATGGTAGCGCGGTACGCCGCACCTGTATGTCACCGACAGATTCGCAGCGCCACAACCGAGTATTCGCGCGCAGCGAACCACATGCATTCGGCCACCGCCTGACGGCTTGAAGCAGGCGCGAGGTCCATACGCCTCACTCATGATGCCCGAGCGCGTCCAGCCCGCCCTCGATCACGAAGGGTCGCAGCAGCCGCAACCGGACTGGCTCCTCCATATCGGAGAAGCCGACACGTCTCGGGCCTATCGTCGATCTTTCATTCCTGGGTGCGAACTGGCGTTTCCTCCAGCCCGGACACCTTGCATGAGGCGGTTGAGTGTGGGGGCCGAGATGCGATACGATCTTTATTATCAATATTTTGCATGGATTCCAGTAAGCTTGGTCGATGCCTACGCACCGAACCACCATGCAATGGGCCAAAGACGACACGCGACGTCCTTGCGGGATGGCCGCGAACCGGACCGTTGCAAGCACTGGGTGCAACATGGGCTTGTCCAGCGCCGGTTGGGGCTGGCGCGAACTCTCGCCGAGCTTCTGCCCAGCGCCGCATTGTGCGCCCGAAATGGTACTTCGTGTCCTGAAGCTGGAGATCGAGCACGATGCGAGCGGTGATCACCGTTACGCTGTCGAATATCCTCTCGTCGGATATCGTCGTGCACGAACGCTAACCAATGGTATCGCTTTCGCCACTGCCGGCGGAATGCTCGATCCGGTGGATTTGTCCCACGCCGTCCTGCCGCTTCGAATCCACCGGCCCGCGTAGCACGTCCAGTTCCCGGTCTTCCCAGTTGCAGGTAGTCAGCTGATAACAAATAGGTTGAAAAGTTCGTAGGCGGACACTGAGTCGGATACCAGCGGGTTCTCTGGATTGCTCGCCACGAACACCCGACCCTCCTCGCCAACCCGGGCGCGCTAAGAGACCGGGATGGAGTTCCCGAGATATCTCACCTCCCTGCGGCACCCGTCTCGCGCGGGAAGAGACGCAAGGGCGGGCTAATGATATGCTGGTCTGTCTATCGGCCCGCCACATCCGTGGGGGCGCCCCATGCTGATCGATACCGTTCTCTTCTACGTACTGGCGGTTCTGATTCTCGGCAGTGCGGTCATGACCATCACGCGTCGCAACGTGGTCTATTCTGCCGTCTGGCTGATCAGCACACTGGTGGGGGTGGCCGGGCTCTTCCTGCTGCGCGGGGCCGAGTTTCTCGCGGGAGTGCAGGTCATCGTCTACATCGGCGGGATCATGGTCCTTTTCCTGTTCGTGATTATGCTGGTGCCGCTGCAGGAAGAGGCTGTCCAGAGACGGTTCTCCAATCAGGCATGGATTGCGCTCGCCTGTGCCGTCGCGGTCTGCACCATGCTGGCCGTCATCGTTGTGCGCGGCGTTGAATCGCTGAATCACCCCGGTCTCCCCGAGCCGCTCGGCCCCGGGTCACTGTCCGAGAACTCCGAACGGGTTGGCGACGTGCTGTTCCAGGAGTACCTTCTGCCGTTTGAGCTGGCGTCCGTCCTGCTGCTCGTCGCCATCATCGGCGCCATCGTAATGTCCAAGGTCCGTACAGAGGACACGGAGCGCTAGGGTAGGCGCACAACGAACATGGAAGTGACCACCACCCACTACGTCGTACTGAGCACCCTGTTGCTGCTTGTCGGTGCCGTCGGCATCCTGACCCGGCGGAACATCCTCGTGCTGCTGATGTCGGTGGAATTGATCCTGAACGCCGTCAACATCAACTTGGTGGCCTTTTCCACGTCGCTGCAACAAGTACACGGCCAAGTGTTCTCAATCTTCGTGATCACTGTAGCCGCCGCCGAGGCGGCTGTCGGGCTGGGCATTCTCATCGCCCTGTTCCGCAACAAGCACACTGTCCATGCAGACGAAATCGACCTGTTGCGCTGGTAGGGGGTGAGATCGGTGTTTTTCCTGGAGAGTATCTGGCTCATCCCGATGTTCCCGCTCCTCGGAGCGGCCCTGATGCTTCTGTTCGGGCGGAGACTCGATCGGCAGCACGAGCTTGGCCCGCCGGAAGACGACGCGCGGGCCGGCCATCATTCCCCTGCGCCGGGCCGCAAGATCATTGACGTGCTCTGTCCGGGCATGGTCCTGCTCTCGTTTCTGTTCTCGGTCGGGGCGATTCTCCAGTTGCAAGGGGTGGAAGGCCACAGCTACGAGGTCGTCAAGTGGACCTGGCTGGCCGGCCTCGACTCCGGCACCGATGCAGGCATCAGGGCATTTACCGCCGACTGGGGATTCCTGCTGGATTCGCTCAGTTCGGTCATGGTTCTGGTCGTCACGGGCATCGGATTCCTGATCCACGTCTACTCGACCGGCTATATGGCGCACGACGGGGGATACTACCGATTCTTCGGCTTTCTCAACCTGTTCCTCTTCTTCATGCTGGTGCTGGTCTTGGCGAACAACTATGCGTTGCTGTTCGTCGGCTGGGAAGGGGTAGGATTCTGCAGCTTCGGCCTGATCGGTTTCTATTTCCGCAAGAAGTCGGCTTCAGACGCAGCCAATAAAGCCTTTATCGTCAACCGCATTGGCGATGCCGGCTTCGTCCTGGCGATGTTGCTGACATTCACGACACTCGGCACCCTGCAGTTTACGGAAATCGGGCCTGCGCTGGCCGCGGGTGGATTCCATGCCGAGCAAGTCTGGGGGCCACTGACGATGATGGGCCTCCTGTTCTTCGTCGGCGCAAGCGGAAAGTCGGCCCAGCTCCCGTTGCACGTCTGGCTCCCCGACGCCATGGAGGGTCCGACGCCAGTCTCCGCCCTGATCCACGCCGCGACCATGGTGACGGCCGGAGTCTACCTGGTGGCCCGCTCCAGCCAGATCTACGTGCTGGCACCCAATGCCATGCTGGTCGTAGCGGTGGTTGGCGGGCTGACGGCAATCTTCGCTGCCTCGATCGGCCTGGTCCAGTACGACATCAAGAAGGTTCTGGCCTACTCGACTGTCTCGCAGTTGGGGTACATGTTCCTGGCGTGCGGCGTGGGGGCGTTCTGGGTAGGCATCTTCCACCTGTATACGCATGCGTTCTTCAAGGCTCTGCTATTTCTCGGTTCCGGGTCGGTCATCCACGCGGTGGGCGGAGAGCAGGACATGCGCCGTATGGGCGCGCTCCGAAACAAGATTCCAGTGACTTTCAAGACCATGCTTGTGGGGGCTCTGGCGATTGCGGGCATCCCCGGCCTGGCCGGATTCTTCTCGAAGGACGAAATCCTGTGGAAGACGTATTCGTCGCACCACCTCCTGCTCTACGCCCTGGGCCTAGTAACCGCCATGATGACGGCCTTCTACATGTTCCGGCTGATCTACATGACGTTCTACGGCAACGATCGAGTCGCACCCGGCACCCACGTCCACGAATCCCCGCGCTCGATGACCTGGCCCCTGATCATGCTGGCCGGCGGCAGTATTCTGGCTGGGTGGGTTGGCACGCCCCCGGTCTTCGGCCCTGTTCACGACGCGCTGCCAAGTCTGGAGCACTGGCTGAGTTCCGCGGTGGCGACGCCGGATGCCCACGGGTCGGCCGAGCACCACAGCGCTCTGCTCGAATGGGGCCTGATGGCCCTCTCGGTGGGTCTGGCTCTGCTGGCGATCTTGCTATCGACGCGCATGTTTCGCACCAGGAAGTACGAGGGCGAACCGATGCACCGCATCGTCGGCCGGCCGCTTCACGGCGTCCTGCTTGCCAAGTACAGGGTGGACGAGATCTATGACGCGCTCTTCGTCCGGGGCGTCGCCAAGGGAGGTGGCCTTGCGCTGGCCTGCTTCGACCGACAGGTTGTTGACGGGGCCGTGAACGGGACCGGCCTGCTGACGAGAATCTCGTCCCGTCTGACGATGTTTGTCGACAGATGGATCGTCGACGGGATCGTCAACGTGATCGGCTTCGGCTTGAAGCTCGTCTCGTACCCGGTTCGCATGTTCCAGACAGGTCTGGTGCAGAACTACGCATTGCTGTTCCTGATCGGGTTCGGTATCGTCGCGGGGTATTACCTATTTAGATAAGGGAGAGCGAGCGGAACCGTCCGGATCGCACGACACCATGAGCGAACACATTCTGAGCATCATCTGGCTGACACCGCTGGTCGGCATGATCGTCGTCATGTGCCTGCCGAAGGAGAGCAAGGATCTCATCCGGTACGTTGCAAACGGCTTTGCCGTCCTCGGGTTGCTGGTCACGATTCCCATGATTCGGGCCTTCAACAGTGCCGACGCCGACTTCCAGCTCGTCGAGCGCTTCGAGTGGATACCAGCCCTCGGGGCGCAGTATTACCTGGGCCTGGACGGGTTCGGCTACCTGATGGTGTTGCTGACCGTCGTGGTCGGCTGGCTCTCAATCCTGTGTTCGTGGTCGTCGATCCAGGACAGGGTCAAGGAGTACTACGCATTTTTCCTGTTTCTGCAGGCAGGCATGCTCGGCGTCTTCATGGTCCTGGACATCTTCCTGTTCTACGTCTTCTGGGAGATCATGCTGGTGCCGATGTACTTCATCATCGGCATCTGGGGCGGCGGCAAGCGTCTTTACGCGGCCATCAAGTTCTTCCTGTACACACTGGCGGGGTCGGTCCTGATGCTGCTGGCCATGCTGACTGTCTACTTCCAGCACTACGAGCAGTTCGGCCACTACAGCTTCGCCCTGGAAGACCTGATGCGCGTCGCAGCCTACACCGGGCCCGAAATGCAGTTCTGGCTTTTCTGGGGCTTCTTTATCGCCTTCGCGATCAAGGTGCCGATGTTCCCGTTCCATACCTGGCTGCCTGACGCCCACACGGAAGCCCCCACGGCCGGTTCGGTGATTCTGGCCGGCATTCTCTTGAAGATGGGGCTGTACGGACTGGTGCGCTTCGCCATGCCGCTGTTCCCGAAAGGGGCGACAGACGACCTCACGGTCCAGCTGATCGCCGTTCTCTCGATCATCGGCATCGTGTACGGCGCGTTGGTCTCGCTGATGCAGAAGGACTGGAAGCGGCTGGTGGCCTACTCTTCGGTGAGCCATCTGGGTTTCTGTACACTCGGGCTGATCGCGCTCAATCCGAACGGGATCGCGGGTGGCATCCTGCAGGGTTTCAACCACGGCCTCTCCACACCGCTGCTGTTCCTTGCGGTCGGGGTTGTGTACGACCAGCGCCACACTCGCGAGATCGCCGACTACGGCGGCTTGGCGAACCGCATGCCGATCTACACCGTGCTGTTCGCGATCTCCCTGTTCGCCTCGATGGGCATGCCGGGACTGAACGGATTCATCGGGGAATTCACGATCCTGCGGGGCGCGTTCGAGGTGAACGTATGGTGGGCCGGCTTCGCCGTGCTGGGAATCGTCTTGGGCGCAGCCTACCTGTTGTGGCTGTTCCAGAGGGTCATGCTGGGTCCAATCACCAATCCCAAGAACGAGGGATTGAGGGACATGAACCTCAGGGAGATCGTCGTCATGGCCCCGCTGGTCGCGGGCTGCTTCTGGGTCGGTCTGTACCCCAAGCCGTTCTTCGAGATCCTCGAGGCACCGACCAATCGACTGGTCGAGCGCCTCGACCCGGACTACTTCAGTCGCAGTGAGACCGACTTGCCGACGGACTCCGAACGGTTGTCGAGGCTCTTGGCTGCCGGTGTTCCAGCGAGCGAATGATGGACCTGATCACTTTCACGCTTGATGATTTTCACGTCCTGAAGCCGGCCATCGTCCTGTGCCTTTTCGGGTGCGGGATCTTGCTAACCGACGCTTTCTTCGTCCGGCGGACCGGCAAGCGCTGGCTCAACGCCGTCACCGCCCTGGTCGGCGAGGCGCTGGTGGCGGTCGCGATCTTTCAGCATCTGGGCGATATCCGATCGACGGGAGCCCTCTCGGGCCTCGGCGGATCAGTGGTCGTTGACGGATTCGGGGTGTTCTTCAACTTGATCTTCGTGATCGCGGCCGCCTCGACCGTGATTCTCTCTGTGCGTTACATGGAGTCCGAAGGCGAGCATCGCGGGGAGTACTATGCCCTGCTGCTGTTCGCCCAGGCCGGCATGTCGTTACTGGCCACCGGTCTTGATCTCGTCGTGCTGTTCGTCGCGCTGGAGACGATGGCAATCAGCTTCTACGTGCTGGTCGGATTCCTGCGCCGTTCGAAGAGATCGAACGAGGCGGCGATGAAGTACCTGATCCTCGGAGCCTTCTCGAGTGGCCTGCTGGCGTACGGTTTCTCGATCCTGTACGGGATTTCCGGTTCGACCAGCCTCGTCAAGATCGGCGAGGCCGTGGCCGCGAGGCCACCGGGCGACTGGGCGACAATCCTCGCGCTCATCACGACATCCGTTGGACTGTTCTTCAAGATCTCGGCCGTACCGTTTCATATGTGGGCCCCAGACGTCTACGAGGGAGCGCCCACGCCTTCAACCGCCTACGTTTCGGTCGCTTCGAAGGCGGCGTCCTTCGCGCTGATGATCCGCATTTTTCTCCTGGCCTATGGCAGCGTTGCCGATG
Organism: Bryobacterales bacterium; assembly: GCA_965205085.1. Classification (GTDB taxonomy): domain Bacteria; phylum Acidobacteriota; class Terriglobia; order Bryobacterales; family UBA6623; genus VXMF01. Next base: position 3,243,941 of record OZ242039.1, read on the forward strand.
CATGGGTACCGCTGCTGGGGGCGGTCGCCCTGATCACCATGACGATCGGCAACCTCGCAGCAATCACGCAGTCGAACCTGAAGCGGCTCCTGGCATACAGCTCCATCGCGCACAGCGGCTACATCCTGCTCGGTCTTGTTGCCGCGAACGATTCCGGCCTGCGGGGTATCGCGGTGTACATCCTTGCCTACGTTTTCATGAATTTCGGAGCCTTTGCACTGATTGCCGCGCTGCGTCGGGAAGGCGAGGCGGCCGAGGATCTGGAGGACCTGAACGGACTTTTCAGCCGGGCACCGGGCTACACGATCCTCATGGCGATATTCATGCTGTCGCTGGCGGGCCTTCCCCCGATGGCTGGATTCTACGGCAAATACTACATCTTTCTGGGCCTGCTGCAGGAGGGCTTCTACGGTCTCGCCGTATTCGCCGCTCTCTACGTGGCCGTGGCCGCCTACTACTACTTCCGCGTGATCCGGGCGTGCTGGCTGACCGGTAGCGGTGAAAAGCCGGCCGCACTCGAGCTGGGGTTGGGGACGCGAGTTGTCCTGATCGGCAGCGGCGTCCTCACCTTGGTGATCGGAATCATGCCGCAGTCTTTTCTCGAATTGGCGGGTGCGTCGGTCCTGACGGGCCTCTTGCGCTAGAGATCTTCCCGCCAGCGTGCACGGTTGTCCGACAGCGCCTCCGTTTCCCGCAAGAAGCCACTTGTGACCCTTCGATGGTGGCAATCGGTCGAAGGAATAGCCTGATGATGACAGGGAACCCGCCATGCCTGGGGCTTACCGCCATCGGCAATTCGATGAGCAGTCCCCGATCCACACCTTGCACCAGCAGGTAGCCTCAGCCGGCATCGTCAACGCTCAGATCATGGGTCCCAAGTCCACCGTCTGCCTCGAAATCCAGTGCAATGGTAACCGCCCGGGTTCTCAGCCTGCGGCTGCGCCTCCAGTTCCATCAACTGCCATTGGGGCAGCGACACCTCCCCGTCCACGGCCACGGTCGGCTCCCCGCAACACTCGCTGCATCCGCTCGGCCCAGACTTCCCCATCCATCTGCACCTTCGAAGCACTGGGATCGGGCACCAGGATTCGTCGCAGTCCTTGCACCACCCTCCCCACTGAGCGCTGATTCGGTAGCAGCACAGCTGCTGTGTGCCCATACAGCCACTGTCCCCGTCCCGCAGTCGCAGGCCGGTCTAGTCCAGGTGCTTCACCCCGGGGCAGCTCACCAGGTGCTCCCGCATCCGCTCGACACAAGGGTGCGTGACTTCGGGCTGAGGCGCCCATTGCACATTGAACCGCAACAGCGGGGAAGAAGGCCCTTGGAGTAGATGGCTGAACTACTGCCAGAGTAAGACCAGCGGGGGGATCTGTCAAGGTGACGCTCCGCGGGTGGCCGTTACGCGAGGGTGGCAGCGGAATCTGGCCCGAAAAGGCGACCGGACCACAGGGGCGCTGGCGGGCTGGGCCCGCCAGCTCGAGAGGGGGAAGGTGCGTCGGGGAGGGGCCGCGTTGCGGCCCGGATCAGAGAGGACAGGGTTCCGGGACTGCGGGTGGCGGGTCGATGCCGGCCGCGAGACAGTCGTCGCGGAAGACCTCGTACGGGGTGCGGTAGCCCAGCACCTTGCGGGGGCGGTGGTTGAGCCGGTTGACGGCTTCCTGCAGCCGTTGCGGGTCGAGTGTGCGCAGGTTCTCGGTCTTGGGAACGAACTGGCGCAGGAGGCCGTTGGTATGTTCATTGAGGCCCCGCTCGCAGGAGTGGTAGGGCCGGGCAAAGAAGATGTCGGTCTCGAGCGCTTCGGCGGTCTGGAGGTGGCCGGCGAACTCCTTCCCGTTGTCGCAGGTCACGGTCAGGACCAGGGCCGCGAAGGGCCGCAGCAGGTTCTGCATCGCGTCACCCACCAGGGTGGCGGTCTTCCGGCTAACTGTCTGAGCAAGCAGGTCCTTCGACTTCCGTTCCACCAGCGTGACAGCGGCTCCTTTATGAGCCTTGCCGATGATCGTGTCGGCCTCCCAGTCCCCGCAGCGCTGCTTCGAGTCGACAATTGCGGGGCGCTCGCTGAGGTCCCTGCGGCCCGGGATGCAGCCGCGGCCGGCGCTGCCCCGGGTGGCCTTGCAGCGGCGCGGCTTGCCGCGCTGCCGCAGGTAGGTGTAGAGTGAGCCGCCTTGGGCGCAGTCCTGGCGAATCCGCTGGTAGAGCCACGAGAAGCTGACCGACACCACTCCGACCCGCTTCAGGTAACCAGCCACCTGCTCGGGGCTCCAGTGGCTCTGGAGGCCGTCATAGATGAGGTTCCAGATCGGTGGCTGGAGCTTGCGCGGGCCAGTGACGGCCCGGTGGCGGCGCTGTCGAGCGAGTTGCTGGGCCTGGTCATGGTGATAGCCGGAGGGGCCGGCGTTGCGCCGAAGTTCGCGACAGACGGTGGACTTGTGACGCTGGAGTTGAGCGGCGATGGCGGTGACCGAGAATCCCTGCTGGTGCAAGGCCTGGATCTGACAGCGCTCGTCGTATTGCAGGTGGCGGAACTGCTGAGGCATGGCGATTTCTCCTCTAGGATAGGCTAATCAGCACCTTAGGCCCATCCGCCGACTGTTGCGCTTCCTAGTGCAACCGGCAATGTGTAATGGGAGATACTATTGAATCTAGGAAGATCGGCCTGCGGTTGAAATCGGAGAGTGCGGTATGCGTTGCCTAAGAGTCTTGCTTCTGCTCCCATGTGTAGGAGTTTCTCCTTGTGTAGGAGTTTCTGCTGAAGTCGGTGACACCAATACGAGGAGGATCGCCGGAGGATCGGATGTTGATAATCATTTCGAATACCCCTACAACAGCTTGGTATATGTTGATTCTGCGCAAAATTGTACCGGCGTTCTGATACAGGAATCGGTGGTTTTGACTGCAGCACACTGTGTTGATGGGGCCACACCCGAGGCTACCTCTGTAGAGTTCGGATGGCCGGATCGATACCGATACGAAATACAAAAGGGCGTACGGAGAATGATAACCCACCCATTGTATGAGAGTGGGGCTGGGTATGTGGCGAACGATATCGCCCTGATTTGGCTAAGGCGCAGGTTTAGATACACCCACCGATCTTCGTACTTCATCAACAATGGAGAACCGCGTCCGCGTGTAGGTGACACGGTCCGGGTCGCGGGCTGGGGGCGGGACGAATCGAACAGCAAGCCCGGCCGGTTGCAGTACGCCGATTTTCCGATCACGGAATGCCCCAGTGATCTCATGAGCGGGCAGTACGACCGCGATGCCGTCATCTGCCTGAAAGGAACACCCAATAGCCATACGCTGGCAGGTGATAGCGGGGCACCAGCCTTCTATCAGATTCCTAACGGACAATGGAGGGTTACGTCTGTCAATTCATGGGGCCACGACTTTTATTCAGCTACATTTTCCACTTATCACTACACCGAATGGCTCGACTCGCATAGCTATGCGAAAGAAGGTCCGGGTGTCCGAGTCGAGATCGAGAACCACCTGCCGGTCGGATGCTCGGTACGGGTCTTTACCTACAACGGAGAGGCAACTTACGGACGTGGGAGAGCGAGTCCGAGCTTCTCGACAAGCTTCGCTGTCCAGTCAGACAAGGAAGTGGAAGCGATTGTCCATCTGCGCTGTGGCCTAGGAGAGTAGATTGACGTCATGGTCTGCTAGTGTTCCGTTCCAGGATAGTTTTAGGTTAGACCGAAGTTCGCAGGCCGAAAAGTGTCTAACTCACTGTGATTGCGTAGCACAATCAAATTTGCAGGTGTTCGCTACTGGCTACAGTTCATGCTTGGAGCCCCAGCAGACGGAGGACTTCGGCCTGATACGGTGTCGGACTGCTGAGCACGTCGACAGCCTCCGCGCCCTCGGCAGCTGGCTGAACCCGATTGCGAGTCAGGGTGGCCAGATCAGTCAGGAGCGTGCGGAAACTGTGCACTGGCCAGTCTTCCCCCGTACGCTTGCGCGCGGCCTTGGGCCGCGCCTCCTTCGAGCGTCGGGCCGGCCCCACGGGTGAAGCGTCTGTGGCGCTACTTTGCTTCTCCTCATCGAAGAGCAGGGGTGCCAGCGAACGCCGCATGGGCCACTCCACGTAGTAGGCCAACATGCACAGGAAGACATGTGCCCGCAGCCACCCCTCGAGACGATGGTGAACCGGACGGACTTGGAGGTCCACTGTCTTGTAGCTTACGGCAATCGCTCACGGGAAGGAACACGCCGCGTCTGCGTGGTCCGCTAATCAATGACGGTTGCCGTTGCCCACTACCGAGTCGGGCAAGGTCTCTGTGTGACCGATCAAGAGTCTGGGACCGACGCGCCCTTCCGGCAAGAGGCCCGGGAGTTGGCGGTAGCTGGACTTCGACTCTCGTCCCCTCCAATCTCGTCGATGTCGGGCCCGCTCGACACCATCGAATGGTCGTCCACATCCAGTCGCCGGCTCCCTTCCGGTGCTGAATTGTGCCGCAGCGTCAGCGTGCTGCCAGCACCGTGGAGCCTCGAGCGAAGCACGCCACCGGGTCAGTTCAGGGCTCCGAGAGCCACGCACCACAGCAGCCGGCCGGCGAGACACAGCAAGGCGTGATAGCCTGTGTTTCCGTGCAAGACCTCACTGCGATCAGGGATGGCCGGGAGCCGGGTGTGGGGGTACATCGGACAGTTGACGGGGAGACCGAGAACACTACGGGCACATCCGGCTCCGCGGCGGTGGACCAGGATCCGGATACCATCCGGCGGCTCTTTGAGACTGGGGAGTATCCCTACACTGAGAAACTCGCGCGGAGGCCCTACGAGCGAGAGAAGGCCGCTCTGCAAATCGAGCTGCTCAAGTTAGAGGACTGGGTCAAGGCTACCAATCAAAAGATCGTTGTTCTGTTCGAGGGCAGGGACGCCGCCGGCAAGGGAGGGACCATCAAGCGGTTCATGGAGCATCTCAACCCACGGGGAGCCCGCGTGGTGGCCCTGGACAAGCCGACCGCCGGAGAGAAAACTGAGTGGTACTTCCAGCGCTATATCCGCCACTTGCCACGGGGCGGCGAGATCGTGCTGTTCGATCGCTCGTGGTACAACCGCGGCGGCGTCGAGCGGGTCATGGGGTTTTGTGAAGCTAACGAGTACTTGGAGTTCATGCGGCAGGCACCAGAACTGGAGCGTATGTTCGTGCGCAGTGGGATCAGGATGTTCAAGTACTGGTTCTCCGTCACCCGCCAGGAGCAGAAACGCCGCTTCGACGCCCGCGCGAAGGATGCCCTGAAGCAGTGGAAGCTGTCAACGATCGATCGCCAGTCCCTCGATAAGTGGGAAGAATACACGGCCGCCAAGGAAGCGATGTTCTTCTACACGGATACCGCCGACTCCCCGTGGACAATCATCAAATCGGACGACAAGAAGCGCGCCCGGCTGAACTGCATGAGACATTTTCTTGCTACGTTGCCATACGCGAACAAGGACGCACTGGTCGTCGGTCAGCCCGATCCTCTGATCGTTGGCGGTGCCCACCTGGTCGCGTCCGGTGACGCCGTCTTCCGAACGTGACCTCCGGCGCGGCGCCAGATGAAGGCGGTCGTCTGGCTCGCACGGCAACTGGGTTAGGGCAAACCACCGTTGCTCCGTCCGGCCGGGGCGGGGAATGTGGGAGCCGCTAGCGACTTTCTGGACGCGTCCTTGGGGGCTGGACCGACCGGGCCGCTCTTGTCGCCCGCTCTCAATTCGGCCGCCCTCCCAGTCGGGAGCGATTCCATCGATAGCCGGGGACCCGCGATCTTGGCTGGTTCGATTCGCAACAGGGGCACCGGCAACCGGCGAATTACGCCAAGCGGTCTGGGGAGTTGCCCGGACGCCTGGCTCCAGAACCGCGCCTCGGTGACGGGATCCCCGACTCGGGCCCGACCAGCGGCCTGCGTTGCCGTCCGAAGCGTCTCGGTGAGGGTGGCTGGATTATCATGGCTACTCTCGATGACTCCGACTCAAGAGACGCCGCAAGGCAACGCTTCCGGCTTCCGGCAATACCTGGGCTCCGACCTCCTGTCCGGATTCCTGGTGTTCCTCATCGCGCTCCCGCTCTGTCTGGGCATCTCCCTTGCTTGCGGGTACCCGGCTATTGCGGGAATCTTCACCGCGATTATCGGCGGGATCGTGGGTACGGTCTTCAGCAATTCCGAGTTGACGATCAAGGGCCCGGCCGCCGGCCTGATCGTGATCGCCATCGGTTGCGTGACCGACTTCGGGTTTACCGCCGGCGAAGACCCCGTGCAAGACATGGAGGCCTACCGCCTCGCCCTGGGCGTAGGTGTTGCGGCAGGCGTGATTCAGATTCTCTTCGGCGTATTTCGATCCGGTATTCTGGGCGAGTTCTTTCCCCCGGCCGCTGTTCATGGACTGCTCGCCTCGATCGGTGTAATCATCTTTGCCAAGCAGTTGCCGGTTACGCTCGGCCTCGGTTCGGACGGGACGCCTCTCCAACTCCTGGCCAGAATTCCAGGCTACGTGGCCGACCTGCATCCGCAGGTGAGTGTGATCGGTCTCACGAGCCTCGTGATCATGTTCGGATATCCATTCCTGAAGGTCCGCCTCCTGAGGGCCGTGCCGGCACCCCTGGTAGTCCTGCTGGTAACCGTGCCAATGGGACTGCACTACGAACTGGCGTCCAAGTTTCTCGTCGACGTTCCCCTGAACATGGTCGGAGCGGTCACGTTTCCGGATTTCTCCGGGATTGCGACCGTGACCGGGGTCAAGTACATCGTCCTCTTCTCGCTGATCGGCAGCCTCGAGTCCCTGCTGAGCGCCAAGGCTGTGGACCAGATCGATCCGTATCGCCGGAAGACGAACTACGACGCCGACCTGCTGGCGATCGGCGTCGGGAACACGGCCGCCGCATTCGTGGGTGGCCTCCCGATGATCTCCGAGATCGTCCGCAGCAAGGCCAACATCGACAACGGAGCGAAGACCCGGTTCGCCAACATGTACCACGGCCTCTTCCTGTTGCTGTTCGTGGCGCTTGCTCCCGTCCTGATCAACAAGATCCCGCTGGCCTCGCTCGGGGCGATGCTCGTCTTCACAGGCTTCCGTCTGGCTTCGCCCAGGGAGTTCGTACATATGGCCCGAGTAGGCCGCGAGCAACTGGTTATCTTCGTCGCGACGATCATCGGCGTGTTGGCCACTGACCTGCTCGTCGGCATCGGGATCGGGATCGTGGTCAAGGTTCTCATACATCTCATCAATGGTGTGCCGATCGCCTCGTTGTTCCGGCTCCGCGTCGAGGTTCACGGCTCCCGAAATGCCACCACCGTCTCCGTGAAAGACGCAGCTGTGTTCTCGACATGGATCGGTCTCAAGAAATGGATCGAGGCGTCCAAGGGCGAGCTTCCGGTTCACCTCGACCTGTCCCGGACAGTGTTGGTCGATCACACCGTCATGGATCGCCTGCGAGAATTGGAGCAGGAGTTCAAGGAAGAGGGTGCCCAACTCGAGATCCGCGGTCTGGAAAGGCATCGTCCGCTCTCCGACCATCCCGCCGCAGGCCGGGTGAAGAAGCCCTAGGCAGCCTGCCAACGATTCCGATGAGTACCGGTCAGCAGCATTCGGTGCGCGAACAGGTCTTGGTAGCCGCACGTCCGGCGGCACAGATCTGGCCCCTGAAGACTTTTGCCTACCGCAATCCGGTGCGGGGTTACGAGCACCTGCCGTTCGACCGGGCGGTGAGCGAGGCGGCCGGCATGATCGGCGGGGCCGGCTACCTCTCGAGTGCCGAGTACCGGGAACTCCGGAGCGCCGGGCGGATCGACGACGGGCACCTGCGGGGCGCGCTGGCCAAATGGGGACCACAGATCGCCGAACAGCCTGTCTTGGCCGGCGACCGGACCGTCGACGCGGGCCAGGTTGTCTGGTTCCAGCTAACCGAGGGAGTCGAGGCGCCACTGCTGTCGGCACTTGCCTGGCGGGCCCGGGACGACGGAACTGCCGAGCTTCTTGCCGCCGTGTCGGAGGTCTGTCCCTGCAACCATGGCCTTGAGGAAGAAGCGCCGGCCGGTCTTCCTGCGGCCAGAACCCTCAGCGACTGGGTCGGGGAACTGACCGGTGCCCCGGTCGTCGACTCCATCAATGGCGAAATGGTCAAGTGGTCGGCCGCATTCCTCGACGAGGGAATGGCTGGCTGGGGAATGCCTTCACGGGAAGACGGCTTCTATCGGAGCTGGCGGGACTTGGCGCGCCGGGACCGTTCGGGCCGGTTTCTGGGCATCCCGGGCTTCGCGGCGAAGGTGGAGGCGCTCCCCGACTCGGCCGAGGACTGGATTCGGGAGGGACTGCAGAGACTTGGCATTCCCGCCGAGCGATGGGAGGAGTATCAGGGGCGGATGTTTGCGCAACTTCCCGGCTGGGCGGGCTTCGCTCGGTGGCGCAGCGAAAATCCCCAGTACCCGGCGCAGCATGAGCATCCGGTCGACCTGGTGGATTACCTTGCGGTGAGGCTCTTCTATGAGGTCGAGTTGGTCGCTGCCACCTGTCGCAGGGAACTCGGCATTCCGGGAGCGCTGGACGGCGTCCGTGCATGGGTTGATGCCAACGGGGGACGCCGTGACGATGCGAATGTCCGAGACGTCGCAGTCGGCCGCCTGTACCGGCTCGCACTTGGCCTGGATCTGACGCCGGAGCAGGTCCGCGGCCTGACCGCCGATGGGGCCGGCACCCTCCTGCGCTGGCTCGACCGGTTTCCCGAGAGTGCTCACGGCCCAGCCTGGCTGGCTGCCTACGAGGATACCTACGCCGATCACCTGATGAGGAAGCTGGGGCGGCACCGCCGGGAGGAGAGTCCGGCCGGTTTCCGTCCGGCTTCGCAGTTGATCTTCTGTATCGACGCCCGGTCCGAGCCCTTCCGCCGCCATGTCGAGGCTGCCGGGGCCTACGAGACGTTCGGCTACGCCGGGTTCTTCGGCGTTCCCTTCAGTCACCAGGCGTTCGACAGTGTGGACCGCCTCGCACTGTGCCCCGTGCTCCTGAAACCGGCCCGTGCGGTCGACGAGGAGCCGCGTCCCGGCGAGCGGCGGTCGTTGCGGAGGTACGCTTCGGGCACGCGCTGGCGGCGCCTCGGCGATGAACTGTTCCATGATCTGAAGCAACACCCGCTGGGCTCGTTCGTGCTGGTCGACGTCCTCGGTCTGCTGTTCAGCGTCGCCCTGATCGGCAAAACCCTTTTCCAGAGGCCCTACGCTGCGGTCCGTTCCTGGATTCGGAGGCGGTTCCGTGCCCATCTCGACACGAGCTTCACCCTCGAGCCTTCCGAGTCGGAAGCGGTCGGACCAGGCGGCTTTAGCGTCGAGGAGCGGGCGGCCTTTGTAGGTGGCGGCCTCCGCATGATCGGGCTGACCGATCCCATCGCCCGCCTGGTGGTCGTTTGCGGCCACGGGTCGGAATCCGACAACAACCCGTACGCTGCGGCCTACAACTGCGGTGCCTGCGGAGGGGCGCACGGCGACCCGAACGCCCGCGTGTTCACGGCAATGGCGAACGATCCGGCCGTTCGCCGGGCCGTTGCCGAGACCGGCGTGTCCATCCCCGACGACGTGTGGTTCGTGGCGGGCAAGCACGACACCGCGACAGACCGCGTCTCCTTCTACGACACGGTGGATGTGCCCCCCAGCCACCGCGACGAACTCGACCGGCTTCGTCGAGACTTGACCGATGCGGGCGGGAGGCAGGCCCGGGAGCGCCTCGCCAAGTTGCCTGGCACCCCGCAACGCCTGAGTCCCCGAGGTGCCGTACTCCACGCGATCTCGCGCAGCGTTGACTGGGCGAACCCAAGGCCGGAGTGGGGACTCTCCAGCAACGCGGCCTTCCTGATCGGGCGGCGTTGGCTAACCAAGGGTCTCGACCTCGAGGCCCGGGTATTCCTGCACTCCTACGATCCCGCCAGTGATCCTGACGGTGGCATCCTCGAGCGCATCATGACTGCCCCGCTTATCGTCGGGGAGTGGATTAACATGGAATACTATTTCTCGGTCGTCGATCCTTGGGTCTATGGAAGTGGGAGCAAGGTGATTCACAATGTGGTCGGCGGCGTCGGCGTAATGCTCGGCAGTCAGGGTGACCTGCAGGGCGGCTTGCCTGTGCAGGGTGTGATCGACGGCGAGCGTCGGTACCATGAGCCGATGCGCCTGCTGGCAGTCATCGAGGCACCGGCGGAGCGGATTTCCGCGGTGATAGGGAAACACGAGATTCTGCAGACCCTGTTTCACAACCAATGGGTGAACCTGGTGGCGTTCGACGGCGACCGCCAGACTTTCCTGCGATACCGGACCGACGCAACGTGGGAACCGGTTACGCTCAAGGACGCCCACTGATGTCGGTCGACGTTCGCTATTCCAGGCGCCTGGTGTACTGGACGTTCGTCCTCTTTGTCCTGTGGCTGCTTCTCTCCGAGAGTCTCAACGTGATTCACATGGCCGTCGGCCTGCTGTCGGCCTTTCTGGTCGCGGTGTTCCGGACCGACGTTCAAGCCGACAGGAGCCATCTCACCCGCTGGGGGAGAGTGATGCTCTACGGTCCGTGGCTGTTCTTCCGCATGCTCGCGAGTGCGGTTCACGTTTCCTACCTCATCCTGCATCCGCGATTGCCGATTCGGCCCGTGCTCTTCCGGCACCGAACCCGTCTCGGCAACGAGCCGGCGGTGCTGCTGATGGGCAACTCGATCACTCTGACGCCGGGCACCGTCACCGTCGAAGCGGACAGCGAGGAACTGATCGTGCACGCTCTGGATGAGCAATCCACCAGGGATGTGACCAGCCGGCGTCTCGAGAAGATGGTGGCGGCGGTCTTCCCTCCGGAAGGTCGACCAGGATGAGCCTGCTGCTGGTTCTGGATGTCATTGCCATCCTGATCGTGATGTACCTGTACCGGGTTGTCCGCGGGCCGACCCTGTTTGATCGCGTTCTGGGGCTGAACGGCATTTCCACCAAGGCGATCATCCTGCTAATCGTGATCGGAACCGTCTACGACCGCGTCGACATGTTCGTCGACATCTCGACCGGCTACGCCCTTCTCAACCTGGTTGGCGCGCTGGCCATCGCCAAGTACCTTTCGGAAAGGTGGAGAACCTAGTGCCGGTAATCGTAACGGTGATGATCTCGCTCGGCCTCTTCTTTCTGGTCGTCGCAGCCGTGGGCATGGTCCGGCTTCCCGACGTGTACACCCGCTCGCACGCGGTTGCGCTCACCGATGCGATCGGTGCCTTCTTCCTCCTGGCAGGCCTGGGAATCTATCACGGCTTTACGACCGACACGCTGCGGATTCTCGTTGTCCTCGCACTGCTCTTCCTGGTGAATCCAGTCATTTCACATGCAACCGTCCGAGCCGCCCTGCGGTCCGGGGTGAAGCCTGTGGCGGAGGACCGGCGTTGACGTACTCGTTCGAACTGCCGCTGCTCGCCCTGCTGATCCTGACGGCTGGCGGAGCGATGCTTGTCAAGGACCTGATCAGCGCCGTGCTGATTCTTGGTGCCTACAGTTTTTTTCTTGCCCTGGTCTGGGCCTGGCTGGGAGCGGCAGACGTCGCTTTCGTGGAGGCCGTTGTCGGCGCGGGCCTGGCGACCGTGTTCTTCCTGCTGACGCTGTTCCGAACCGTGCCGGAGTACACCCGCATTCGGCGACCGCCCCCCCCGTTGGTCGCGGTCATCGCGCTACCGTGCCTGGCCCTTCTGCTGCTCTATGCCGCCAATGACCTGCCTGCCTTCGGTGATCCGGGGTCGCCGGCCAGTGTGCACGTCTCGCCCCACTACCTAGAGAACAGCCCGGCCGACACACTCACTCCCAACGTGGTGACGTCTGTGCTCATGGACTACCGCGTGTTCGACACGCTGATCGAGACCGTGGTCGTCTTCACTTCCGGTATCGCGTGCTGGCTCCTGTTGCGGAGGGATGGGGAATGATCGATTCCGGGTTCGGCAGCGTCATTGTCCGCAGGACGGCCTCGCTCATGATTCCGCTGGTACAGCTGTTTGCGCTGTATGTCCTGTTCTTCGGCCAGTACGGGCCGGGAGGCGGCTTTGTTGCCGGCGTGCTGGTCGCGGCCAGCATGGTCCTCGGGCTCCTCGTGTTCGGTGTGGACGGCCTGACGGGGCAGCAATCGAAGCGCCTGCTGGCCGGGGACGGCACCGGCCTGCTGCTCTTCGTTGCGGTCGGCGGCCTGTGCCTGATCGGGGGCGGCGAGTTCCTCAACTACTCCCAAGTCCCGCTCCCGGGGCTCGACAGCGCCGCACGCCGGTACGTCGGGATTCTGTTGACCCAGATCGGCGTGGCACTCGATGTCGCCGTCGCAGCCGTCTCCATCGTCTTCAGTCTGGCGCGCGGCAACACAGCGGAGAAAGCGGAGGAAACCGATGCTTGAGCTGATCGAAGCGGCGCTGCATCGACCCAACCTGGTCGCATTTGTGCTGTTGCTGGTGTGGGGCCTGTACATCACCATCAGCCACCACAACTTCGTCAAGAAGCTGATCGGACTCTACATCGTCCAGACCTCCGTCATCTTCTTTCTCGTGACGACCGGTGCCAAGCACGGCGGCACGGTGCCGGTGATCCTAAGCGGGTCCAACCAAGCCTACGTCAATCCTCTCCCTCAGGTGCTGACGCTGACAGCGATCGTGGTCCAGATCGCAACACTGGGCGTCTCGCTCGGCCTGGTCTCCAGGATCTACCGCCGGTACGGAAGCCTCGACGAGGACGAGGTTCTGGGGAAGCTCGGATGATCGAACATCTTCCGGCTCTCGTGTTCCTCACGCCGCTCGCCACGGCGGTCTCCATGCCCATTGTCGGCCATCGCCGGCCCGGGGTTTGCCGGCCGCTGGCAATGACGGCCGTGTGCGTGATGGCTGTGCTGGCCCTGGCGAGCCTGTGGTCGGTGTCGGTCCACGGCGAGGTGCGGTACTCATTCAGCGGCTGGTCTCCCCCCATCGGAATCGAGTGGCTGGCGGATTCGCTGGCCGCGACTATGGTCGCGGCCGTCAGCGGGCTCGGTGCGCTCTGCCTGCTGTTCGCTCGCGGGCTCCGGGACCGCACGCTGGAAGGACGCGCCGTCCCGTATCACACGATGGTCCTGTTGCTGGTCGCTGGACTGAGCGGCGCCATCTATGCGGGCGACCTGTTCAACATCTTCGTCTTCCTGGAGGTGGTTTCGCTTTCCGCGTACGCCCTTGTCGCCGTCCCTGGCGGGCCGGCACTGGTGTCAGCCTTCCGCTACTTGGTGATGGGGGCCCTGGGGACGGCCTTCTACCTCCTGGGCGTCGGGTATTTCTACGCCACGACGGGAACGCTCAATATCGCCGACCTCGCCCAGAGACTGCCTGCACTGCTCGACTCCAAGGCCGTCCTGGCCGGCCTGATCTTCATGTTCATCGGACTCGCGATCAAGATGGCGCTGATGCCCTTGCACGGATGGCTGCCCGCCGCCTACAGCGATGCGCCGGCACCGACCGTCCCGCTTCTCGCGGGCCTGGTGACGAAGGTTGCGCTTCTGGTCTGGGTGAGGGTCCTGTACTGGGTGATGAAACCGGGCGCCGACGGCGAGTCTCTCAGCATCTTCGTGCTGGTTTCCACGTTCGGCATACTGGCGTCTGTCGCCGGTGCCTGTCTGGCGCTCGGCCAGCGGAACCTGAAGCAGATGTTCGCCTATGGTGGAATCTCCCATGTCGGCCTGGTGCTGATCGGGGTCGGTCAAGGCAACGAGACCGGGCTGACGGGAGCCATCTTCTACATCCTGAATGACGCGGTCATGCAATGCGCCCTGTTCGTGCTGGCCGGCTTCCTGGCCCTGCAATACCGGGTTGTCTCCCTGGACGACCTCAGCCGCGCCCACGTCCGGAACCCCTGGGCAGTCGTGACCTTCATCGCCGTGGGAATGGGCATGGTCGGCATACCCCCGACGGGTGGGTTCTTTGGCAAGCTGAGGATCCTGCTGGGTGCCCTGGAGGCGGACAACAACATTGCGGCCGGAGCGGTGGTGTTGTCCACCCTGATCACGTTGGGCTATTTCGCCCAGGTGCTGGAGAAACTCGTCCGAGCCGTCCCCGGCGACGCCGGGCAGGACCATGATGGGACACCGTGGCCAGTGCGCGCCAGCATGGCGGCTCTTGTCGCCGCCATCCTCGGCCTTGGGATTTGGAACGACCGGATCATCCGGTTTCTGATGGACGCCACTGGCGCTCAGGGGATATGAGCAACGGTACCGGCAGGATACCCGGAACGGGGGGCTTGGGATAGCGTGCCGCTCTTCGCACTGATTCCCGGCCTGCCGCTCGCGGCCTTCGTGATCCTCGCACTGGGAGGATCTCGTCTCCGTGAGGGTAGTCACCGGATCGGAATTCCGGCGGCCGGGCTTTCGTTCGGCCTCTCGATTGCGGCGCTTGTGGAGGTTGCCCGAAACGGGGCGCTCTCAATCTCGCTCTACCGCTTCCTCGACGTGGGCGACCTTGTCGTAACGGTGGGGCTCTACGCCGACCAGCTCACCGTTCTGCTGCTGCCCCTGATTACCGGCGTCAGCTTTGTGGTCCATGTCTACTCGGCGCGGTACATGACCGGCGACCCGAAGTATCGACGGTTCTTCGCGGTGATCGGCCTCTTCACGTTTGCCATGACCATGCTCGTCATGAGCGACAACCTGCTGGTGACGTACATGTGCTGGGAGGTGATGGGGGTCTGTTCGTATCTCCTGATCTCCCATTGGGCCCGGCGTCCCGAGGCGGGCCGTGCGGCGACCAAGGCATTTCTGGTCAACGCCGTAGCCGATGTGGGCCTGGGATTCGGGGTCATCCTCACCTTCGCCACGTACGGGACGCTGAACATCCAGGAGATTCTCGCACTGGCTCCCTCGATGCAGGGAGAGAAGCTGGGTGCCTTCGGGTTCGAGATCGAGCGCAACACGCTGATCGCGCTCTGTCTGCTCAGCGGAGCCGTCGGCAAGTCCGCCCAGGTACCCATGCATGTGTGGCTGCCCTTTGCCATGGAGGCCCCGACGCCGGTCTCGGCGCTGATTCACGCCGCGACGATGGTCAACGCGGGGCCGTTCCTGCTGGCGAGGCTCAGCCCCCTCGTCCTGCTGTCGCCGACGGCGATGACGGTAACCGCTGTCGTCGGTGGCGTCACCGCGCTCTACGGTGCGCTGGTTTCGCTGACCCAGTCGGACATCAAGAAACTGCTGGCCTACTCGACGATCAGCCAGATCGGCTTCATGATCTTCGCTTGCGGCGTCGGGGCGTTTGGAGTCGCGATCTTCCATCTCCTCGCTCACGGGTTCCTCAAGGCGTACCTGTTTCTCTCCACCGGCGACGCCCTGCGGTCAACGGGCGGGCACGTCCGCGGCGGTCCAAGCGTTCCCTCCAGCCGCGCACGGCCCCTTGCGGCCGGGGCGCTGCTGATGGGATGCATTCCGCCCCTGGTGCTCTTCTGGGGCCCCTACGAACAGCTCTGGAATTCGCAGCATGTCCCGGCCGCGCGATTCGCGTTCTGGGCCGTCGCCTCGGCGGCAGTGTTCCTGACTGCGGTCTATGCGTTCCGCGGCGTCTTCCTCCTGTTCGGCGAGACAGTTGGTGGCAAGGCGGTTCAAGCCAGGCCGAGACTGCTTTCCGCCGCCCACCTGCCCGCCATCGCCGCTTGCGGGTTCCTCCTGACGGTGTCTCTGACCCGGCTGTGGTCTGAATTCAGCCAATTCCTCGGCCCGGCCCTCGGTGCAGGCCGGGCCGAGGCCGAGCCCACGGGGCTGACGCTCGCTCTTGCCGTTTCGCTGGGGGTTGCCTTCCTGGGCTGGTGCTTCGCATACTATTGCCATCAGCGACCGGCAGCGATTCCCTTCGGGCGTCGCGAGTGGGTCAAGACTGCCTACGTGCACTTCCTCAACAAGCTCTACTTCGACGAGCTCCAGCAGGCGTTCGTTGTGAACCCGACGCTTCGACTCTCGCGCTGGATGCTGCAGGATTTCGACCAGCGGATCGTCAACCGGGGCATCAGCGAAGTCGGCACGGTGGTCCGGGGCAGCGCACGGCTGCTCGACGAATCGGCGGAGGGCCGCGTGATTGCCCCGGCGGCGCAAGGGGTCGCCACGCTCGCGACGAGGACCGCCAGCTGGCTGGAGGGGATGACCGAGCGGGGCCTGTCGACCCGGGGGCCCAGTGCCCTCGTCGCTGCCCTGCTGCGCATCTCGGATTGGCTTTGGCAGGTTGTGGACCGGCAAGGCGCGAACGGGGCCGTTCGGGAATCCGCCAGACCCGCAGCCAAGGCCGGCGATGCGCCGGCCCGGCCCGGTCCCAGGACCCTGCGGCACCACCTGGTAATCATCGTGTGCTGGCTGTCGCTTGCGATCGGCCTCACGTACCTGCTGGCCAATTGAAGGAGCCGCGATCAAGAAGGGGCACCAATGACATCACTCCTCTCAGAACACCTGATCACTTCGCTGATCGCCGTTCCGTTCGCTGGCATCGTGGCCCTGCTGCTGGTGCGGGGGGAGATCTGGGTTCGCCGCGTCGCCCTCGGGGTCTCCCTGCTGGCGCTCGGCCTCTCCATGGTGCTCTGGTGGGGGTTCGATGCGTCGGTCGAGGGCATGCAGTTCGTCGAACGCACGGAATGGATGGAGAACTTCAACATCCAGTACGCCGTGGGGGTCGACGGCATCAGCCTGATCCTGGTCCTCCTCACCACGCTGCTGGGTCCACTGTGCGTGCTCGCTTCCTGGACCGCCATCGAGAGCCACGTCAAGGCCTACATGATTCTCATCCTGCTGGTGGAAGGCGCGATGATCGTTGTTTTCACTGCCCTGGACCTGTTCCTGTTCTTCATGTTGTGGGAAGTCACGATGATTCCCATGTACTTCATGATCATTCTCTGGGGCGGGCCGGACAGGATCCAGGCAGGGATCAAGTTTGTGCTCTACAGCCTGACCGGCAGCCTGCTGCTGCTGGTCGGGATTCTCGGTCTCTACCTGGAGACCGGTCGCTCGTTCGACATGCTCGCCATGGTGGGCCATGCCATTCCCGAAGACGTTCAGATCTGGATCTTCTCGTTCCTGTTTCTGGGATTCGCCATCAAGCTGCCAATGATCCCCTTCCACTCGTGGCTGCCCGACGCGCACTCGGAAGCCCCGACGGCAGGGAGCGTGATCCTGGCGGGGGTGCTGCTGAAGATGGGCGGTTACGGTTTCCTCCGAATCTGCCTTCCCGTCTTGCCGGAAGCGGCCGCCACGTTCGCTCCGTATATCCTCTGGCTTTCCGTTCTGGGGATCATCTACGGCGGATGCCTTGCGCTCGCCCAGTCCGACCTGAAGAAACTCGTGGCGTACTCGTCGATTTCCCACATGGGCTTCGTAACGCTGGGCATTTTCGCCTTCAACAAACAGGGCATCGAGGGGGCCGTCATCCAGATGTTCGCCCACGGGGTCTCGACCGGGGCGATGTTCCTTGTTATCGGCTTCCTGTACGACCGCACCCACACTCGATTGATCGCCGACTATGGCGGCCTGCACAAGCCGATGCCGCGATTCGTCGTCATGCTGTCGGTCTTCGCCATGGCTTCGTTCGGTCTGCCGGGGATGGGCAATTTCACCGGGGAGTTCCTGGTCCTGCTGGGAACCTCGTTCGACGGGATGCTCAAGGTCCTGCTCGCCATGAGCGGGATCGTGCTGGCGGCCGCCTACATGCTGTGGATGGTGCAGCGGGTCGCGCTGGGCGAGCCCCGCGCAGCGGTCGCGTCGCTGCCCGATCTGAACACCCGCGAGATTGTGACGCTCGTTCCGCTCGCGATCGCCGTCTTCGTTGTGGGCTTGATTCCGGGCACGCTCACCCGCAAGCTGGACACGACCGTCCAGGAGCTGGTCAAGCAGTCGCCGGCCTCCGTCACGCCCGGCCGCTGAGAGCAAGGCCGTGCCGGCGGCTTGTCTGGCACGGATTGCGCTGACTGTGCGGCATTGCGCGGCCGGCTACTTGTAGGCAATCACGTCGATCTCGACCAGTGAATTGCCGGGTATGCCCCCGGCGGCGGCGATCGTCGTGCGCACGGGGGGATTCTCGCCGAACCGCCCGCGGAAGACGTCGTTCATGGCCTGATAGTCGGCCAGGTCGTTCAGATAGACGTTGCACTTCAGAACCTTGTCCATCGACGAGCCGACCCGTTCAAGCTCGTCCTTGAGGGTGTTGAGGACGTGGTCCGTGTGGGCCTTGATGTCCCCTTCGAAGTGGGCACCCTTGCCTGCCACGAAAACCAGGTTCCCGAACGTCACCACCGGACTGAACAGAGGGTTCGCAGGCCGCTCACCCCTCCAATGAACCGTGCGTTCCGCCCTTTGCGCCTCGGCGGCGGCGGGAACGGCCGCCGCGGCTGCCCCGACCATCATCGTGCGCCGGGAAGTTCTCGAATCGGCCATCGAATCGCTCCCAATCAGGCTTTCAGCCACTTGAAATAGTAGAACAGCAGCGACTCGGAACCGGTATTCCTGATCCCGTGCAGCTCGTTGGCGTTGGTGTACATCATGGATCCTGGGCCGACCTGCGTTATCTTGCCCTCCACGGAAATCTCCCCCGAGCCCTCAGTCACGACCATGATCTCCTCTTCCGGATGCGTGTGTGGCGGGTGCGGCTCCATACCGGAGTTCAAACGCAGGTTCCCGCCTTCGAATACGCTGAGCTCGTCGGTTCTTCCCTGGTAGTAGATCTGTTGCACCCCGAACGGGTGCTCCAGATTCTGCACTGTGTCTCCGGTCTTCACTCCGGCGCCGATCGCGCCCTGGGCGGCCGACGCCCTGTCTGGTGCGATGGCGGCCCCCAAGGCGGCGGACGCCATCGCGAAGAAGCATCTGCGGTCTCGCATTGTGGTAGTCTCCTAGGCTCGCAACTACACACTTTAGCCTACTGTTGCCCCGTTCGGTTTGGCACGCCGGGTGTGCTGCCCGCGCAGTGACGTCTGGACCGGAGATGGCATCGACCAGCCAGCGATGAACGAACCTGCCCAGACCATCCAAGTTCTCCACGGCAAGGAGTATTGGCGCCAGGCCCGTCCCGAACGCTCGAGGTTGCAGGCCATGGAGATTCGACTCTGCCAGGACGCGATCAGGCAGTGGCAGGCCGAGCCCTATGCTCCCGGCCTCAAATTCGAGTTTCTGGGCTCGGAATCCGGGAAGAATCACTGGTCGATCCGCGCATCCAGGGAGTTGCGCGTGATCCTTGCAGTGGAGTTTGAGGACAACCGCCCGAAGCGGGCCGCCGTGATGAACATCGGGCACCACGACGCCATGTACGACTGGTCCCGGCGGCGGAGATATCAGACGGATCTGGACGACCCCAGCACTGTCCTTCAGGCAGACCATCCGGCCGCCCGCAGGACCTCCGGCGCGGATCCTGCGGTTCCTCCGGCGGACTTCGACGAATGGATGCTGTTCCTGTCCCCGAAGCAGAGAAGGCTGGTGGAGCGACACCACACAGGGGCCGCCAGGATTCGCGGCGCCGCGGGTACCGGCAAGACGGTGCTCGCCCTTCATCGCGCGGCGGTGCTCGGGCGGCGCTACGCCGACCAGAGGATTCTCGTGACAACGTTCAGCCGGTCCCTGTGTGTTCACGCGGAGTCGCTGTTCCGGCGGTTACCGGACGCGCCGGAGAACGTCGTGTTCCGCAATGTCGATGCCTTGGCCGCCGGGGTTCTGGGCGACGACCTGCCTGTCCACCTGGAGCGTGTGAACCGGGCGTTCGAGTCGGCGTACCGGGAAACCGTCCCCGACTGGCTGGCCGAGCGGGTTGGCAAGAGCTATCTTCGAGAGGAGATCCGCAGGGTGATCAAGGGGCGCGATGCCCGCAAGGAGGAGTACCTGGATACCGGCCGCTTCGAGAGGCTGGGACGCATCCAGTCCTTCAGGTTGCGCGATCGTGAGATCTGCTGGCAGCTTCGGGAGGCGTGGGACCGGGAGATGCGGCGGCTCGGAACAGTCAGCTTCGAGGACCGGCTGGTGGCGGCGCGCGACCGCGTCCGGAAGGAGAGCAGGCCTGCCTATCGCTCCGCGATTATCGACGAAGGACAGGACATGACCCTGGTCGGCGTGCAGTTTGTCCGCGGCCTGGTTGCCGGCCCGCCCAGTGCGGAGCTGTTGAACGACAGCATTCTGGTCCTCGACGACTCTGCGCAGCGAATCTACTCCGGTGGATTCCGGCCGGCCTGGGCCGACCTGGACTATTCCAGATACTCGGACACCATTCGAACCAACTACCGGAACTGCCGATCGATCTTCGAGGCGGCAAGGGCCGTGAGGGGCGACATCGTCGTCGCCCAGGACGGAAACGACGACGGGGCCGCCACCGACGTTCAGTTCGAGCGGGACCAGGACGCCCTGCCGGTTCTGCTCCGGTCGGCCACCGATGAAACGACGACCGTTCTGGAGAGTGTGGAGAAACTGGTTCGGAGCGGCTTCCGTGACCGGGATATCGGTGTCCTGATGCTGCACAACAGCGACGCCGACGCGGTGCTCGAGCGCTTCTCCGGCAGAGACATCCCCGCCGTGGGCCTGAAGGAGCTCAGGTCGAACCGGTTGGGGCCGGGCGTCCGTGTCGGGACGTTTGATCGGGCCAAGGGTCTGGAGTTCCGAGCCGTCTACATCATGCGCGTTGGCAGGTCCCGCTTTCCGTTCGACGATCACGACTCACCTGTTTGCCGCCCATCCCCGGACGGGACGGACGCGCCGCAATCCGGTCAGGAACTCGAGCTGCGCCAACTGCGACTCGACCGGCTGTACGTGGCGATGACCCGTGCCCGGGACCGGCTGTTCCTGGTCGCCGATGAGGAGCCGTGCCGGGAAATCGGGAACGCTTGCGCGAGCTTGCGCATTGGCGAACTGTCGAGGAGGTCCTGATTCCGGACGACACATGCCCCGTCGGGTTCGGCCAGTCGGTTGCCTTTGGGGGCTGCGTTCCGCCGCCCGGCTCCAGGCGCATACTCCAATTCGGAGACAGGGGGCCCAGCCCCGCCACGGCCTCGCGGCGGGGCGGACCTTGTGGGGCGACCTGAATTCTGCTATGTTCAAATCAGGCTGCGGTATGAATCCGGCAAGCTCTTAGGTGCCCGTCGCACACCCCGTACCGATGCAGGACTAGTCGGTGCCGATCCGACCCCGTAACGGCGCTGTCGCGGCGGCGCTGTCCCTGAGCGGGTCGGTACTGGGGGGGTTGCTGCTGGGAGCCTTGGTGGGACATCGATGGGGCTGGAACCCGGAAGCGGCGATCAGCGGACTGTTCTTGGGGATTCTCGCGGGTTTCTATAGTCTGGCTGTCGCGATGTGGAAGCAGAAATGATCAGGGAGATCGGAACCGGGCTGGCTTGTGGTCTGGCCACGGCGGGCGTGTCGGAAGCCGTCTTGCGCATTGTGCCGGACATTGTGGAGCACAGCCTGTTCCGGGCCTTGGCAGTCGGAGCCGTACTGAGGGCGATCTGGGTGCTGGCCCTGATGGCCTGGGCACTGACGGCCGCTTCGGTCGATGTCCGCTTTTTCATCCCGACCCTGCTGCTGGGCTACCTGGCCTCACAGGTCTTCGAGGGCATCCGTTACACGAGGTATTTCGAGCGGTGCTAGGAACCCAGGCTCCATTCGCATTCTTGGCTGCGGCGAGCAGCGAAGAAAGCCTGCCCGATGTGATCATGCATCACATCGTTAACAGCGAGGTCCACCTTCCCCAATCGCTGGACCCGTACCTCCACCCGGCATTCGAGGCCCTGGGCATCAGCAAAGCCGTGCTGATGATGCTGATCGCTTCCGCGATCCTGATCGTGCTGGCGGGGACGTTCCTGAAGCGTTCCCGGGTTGGTCGGGGGGCACCTTCCGGCATGGCGAATGCCCTCGAGATCATGGTCGTGTTCGTCCGGGACGAGATTGCGATCGCCAACATGGGGGAGAAATGGGGCCGCCGTTTCACCCCGTTCCTGCTCACGCTGTTCTTCTTCATCCTGACCTGCAACCTGCTCGGCCTCGTGCCGGGCGGCTACACCGCCACGAGCAACCTCAACGTCACCGGGGCGCTCGCCGTCGTCTCGTTTCTTACCTTCGTGGTCAGCGGACTCGTGGCGCTGGGTCCGGTCGGTTTTGTCCGGCACATGGTCCCGGCCGGAACCCCGTTCGCGATCGCCCCGGTGGTGGTCGTGCTCGAAATCGTTTCGATGTTGGTGCGACCCGTCGCCCTGATGATCCGCCTCGGTGCGAACATGACGGCAGGTCACATCGTCATTCTGATCATCCTCGGGTTCATTTTCATGTTCCAGATGGTTGCCCTGGCCGCCGTCTCCGTGCCGCTGGCCGTGGCGATCACGCTGCTGGAACTGATCGTGGCCTTCATTCAGGCCTATGTCTTCACTCTGCTGACGGCTCTCTATGTCGGCATGCTCGTGGCCGAAGAACACTGAGAGCCGTACAAGTCTTCGAATCCCTAACGGAGGAATCCATTCCATGAAAACCACCATCCACAACCTGATTGCGCTGGCCGCGCTGCTCGCCCTGCCCGCCGTCGCGAACGCCCAAGTACTCGACAAGGCATCCGGGAGCGCCATTGGTGCCGGAATCATCGTGATTGGCGCCGGGCTCGGTATCGGCCGCTTCACCGCCGCGGCCGTGGAGAGCATCGCTCGCCAGCCGCAGTCGGCGAAGGACATCCGAGCGGCCTTCCAGCTGCCGCTGTTCCTGCTGGAGGGCGTCGCGGTGATCGGCCTGGGCGTGCTCTTCGTGGCACTGCTGTTCTAGGAACGCATACGGGAGAGAGCCATGGCCTCCGAGAACGGCAACGCGCTGCTCCAGTTCGAACCCGGTCTGATGATCTGGACCGTGGTGACGTTTCTCTTCACGTTCCTTGCCCTGCGCCTGATCGCGTGGAAGCCGATCCTGGGAATGCTGGACGAACGCGAGGGACGGATACGGGAGTCCCTGGCGAAGGCCGAGCAGGCTCGGGCGGAAGCGGAACGGGCCATCGCCGAGAACCGGGCCAACATGGAGGCTTCCCTGAAGCGCTCCCAGGAACTGGTCGCCGAAGCCCGCCAGGAAGCGGACCGCGTGCGCACCCAGGCCCGCGAGGAAGCCCGCGAGGAAGACCGCAAGATCATTGACGAGGGCCGCCGGCAACTGGACGCCGAACGGCGCGTGGTGATCGCCGACCTTCACCGGGAGGCTGCCGGACTGGCGATTCGAGTCGCCGAGCGCCTCTTGAAGAGGAACCTCGGTGAAGCGGACAACCGCCGGCTGGTCGAGGAGTTCCTGGAGCAGCTGCCCAAGCCGCCGGTGAACTGATGGGACCCGTCTGTGACCGTTGCCGAACGGTGTGCAGACGGGCGAGCGTGGCTCTAACTGCGCTGATGGCGCTGGCCGGCGATGTGCCGGCCGGCAGCGCCCAGTCCATTACGCACGGACCGATTCTCGGCCGGGTCTCGTCTGACGGCATTGGCATCTGGGCCCGCACCGGCCGACCGGGCCGCTTTCGCGTACGCTACGGTCTCCGTGCGAACGTTCTGGGCAGCGTCTCGGAAGCGGTTCCAACCACCTTGGCCAGGGACAACACCGGCTGGGTCCACCTGAAGGGCCTGGAGCCGGACACGCGATATTTCTACCGTCTTGAAGGCGACGGGAGCACACCTCCAGTCGCCTCCTTCCGGACCCTGCCGAGCGCAGCGACGGTGGTCGACCGAAAGCACAACCCTGACGGACTCTTCAATTTCAGCTTCGAGTTTGCATGTGGCAACAAGCAACTGGACTCGAACCAACCAGCGTTCCGAACCATGTTGCGGGAACTGGATGGGCGGGTTCATTTCGCAATCCAGAACGGCGACTGGCTGTACGAGGAAGAGCGGAACTTTCCGCCCGCACAATGGCTTGAGGAATCGGGGGCCGGCCGATTCCCGCGCATCGTGAGGATCGCACCGACCATCGTCGGTGCCTGGCAGAACTACAAGCTGTATCTGGACCGCGGGGTCGACATGGCGGCCTGGCATCGGCAAGTGCCGAGCTTCTTCGTGTTTGACGACCACGAGATCCTGGGTGACGTCAACGGGGCCGGGACGATCGGGCTGCGGAGCCGGCGGGCGGTGTTCCGGGATATCGGAGTGCAGAGCTGGTACGACTACCTGGGGTGGTCAAACCCTGTCCCGCACTCGCAGTCGATACGCTTCGGCAAGGCACGCCTGGAGGCCGGCAACCCGGTCCTGCGCGACGATGCGGGCGGACTGGACAGTCTGGACCTGGAACAGGCCGCGACGCTCACTGTCCACTGGGGCGAGCCGGACGCAGGCGTGAACCGCAAGGATCTGGACAACAGTGGCGGCGACCCGAACGCCGGCGTCTACGAGGTCGAGCGGGTCCTGGACGACAGGCGGCTGCAACTGCGGCCGCCGCCGCACGCTGACACCGTCTCCTCGTACTCAATCGGTCGGCTCAACTACTGGAACCGCTCGATCGCCAATGCGGAGTTTTTCTTCCTGGATACCCGGAGTCATCGCCAGATTCACGACATCACCGATCCCTACAGGGAAGGCGTCTCGATGCTCGGTGAGCGGCAGCGGCGCTGGCTCCGGGAGACGATGAGCCAGAGCGCCGCCGACTTCCTGTTCGTCGTGTCGTCAGTCAATTTCCTTGTCCCGCATGTCGGGCCCGGCATGGGCGGTCCGAACAAGGACGAGGCATGGACGGCCATGGTGGCCGAGCGTGAGGAACTGATCCGTTTCTGGGACAGTCTCGGCAAACGCGTTTTCGTGCTCACCGGAGACCTTCACAACAGCTTCGCGATCCGGGTGACCGACAGCGTCTGGGAGTTCGCCTCGGGCCCACACAGTTCCCGGAACCATCCTCTGGCGTCCGAGGCAGGGCGCCCTCTCAACGGTCGCTTCCTGTCTCGCGGGCGAGATGCCGAGATCCGATGGTCGACGTTTTTCCTGGACGATTCCCCGGCCGCAGCCAGAGTCCGGCCAGTGTACTGCGTCGTACTCATCAACAACGTATTCGAGAATCCGGCGGCGGACGGGACGCGGCGCTTCGTGGCCTACCCCCGTCCACAGGCCGTCTTCCAGTATTACGACGGACTGACGGGCGAACTGCTCTATGCGGAGTCGATTCTCGCTGTGGCAGGTGCCGCATGAAGCGAATCGCGGAGCATGGATTCTGGCGCTCGCCGTTCACTTCCGAGCTGGTGGCCCGGGAGTCCCTTCGACTCCTCGAACCACGCATCAGCGATGGGTCCGTTTACTGGCTCGAGGGTCGGCCGGCCGAGTCCGGGCGCACCGCCCTTGTCCGATGGGACAGCTCCGACGGATCGGTGCGGGACGAACTCGATGCGCCCTGGAGCGTCGGCACGCGAGTCCACGAATATGGCGGTGGCGCCTACGCGGCTGTAGGGGGAACCATCTGCTTCTCCGAGAGGAGACACGGGCAGATCCACGTGGCGAGGTCGGGCGAAGACCCAAGGCCTGTGGTGCCGGCGGACGCAAGGCGGTACGCCGACCTCGAGATCGATGCGGAACGGAATCGGCTGCTGGCCGTCTGTGAGGACCACACGGCGGCAGACCGCGAAGCGCAGCAATCGATCATCGCGATGGGGCTGGAGGGTTGCGGCGAGCGGCCCACGATGCTTCGTACCGGAGCCGATTTCTACTCGAATCCGCGCCTGAGTCCGGATGGGAGGCGCCTCTGCTGGCTGCAGTGGCAGCACCCGAACATGCCATGGGACGGTACGGAACTCTGGGTCGGGTCACTGGGTGGCGGCGGGGCAATCGTGGACGCCCGCCGGGTTGCCGGCGGGGCGAGCGAATCGATATTCCAGCCCCAATGGTCCCCGGACGGAACGCTGCACTTCGTCTCGGACCGAACCGGGTACTGGAACCTGTATCGGGTGGACGGCGAGGCCGTGACCCCGCTCCACGAGCGCAGGGCCGAGTTCGGGCTTCCGCAATGGGTGTTCGGCATGTCGACGTACGGCATTGCAGCGGACGGCACCATCGTTTGCTCCTACTGCGAGGCTGGCGTCTGGACGCTGGCCACACTGAGCCCCGGTGGCGAAATGGTACCGCTGGCAACCCCCTACACCCAGATTGACGGAGTTTCGGTCCAAGGAAGCGTTGCCGTGTTCCGCGGGGCTTCTCCGAGCGAACCGCCCGCAGTGATTCGGATCAACGTGACGTCCGGTGACCGGCAGGTCATCCGGCGGTCGACCGACCTCTCGGACGGGCTGAAAGACTGTCTCTCCGAACCCAAGGCGATCTCGATCCCGTCGGCAGGGGGACGGACCGTGCAGGGGTTCTACTATCCACCCTGCAATCCGGACTTCGCCGCCCCTCCCGATGAGAAGCCCCCGCTGCTCATACGACTTCACGGAGGCCCGACTGCAGCGGCCAGCAACGCGCTGTCGCTTGCGATCCAATTCTGGACAAGTCGCGGTTTCGCGGCCCTGGACCTGAACTACACCGGCAGCACCGGATTCGGTCGTGCCTATCGAGAAGGCCTGAACGGCAACTGGGGGGTGGCGGACGTGCAGGACGCTGTCGCCGCAGGTCGCTACTGCGCCGCGCACGGCATGGCCGATCCCGAGCGCATCGCAGTGAGGGGTGGCAGCGCGGGCGGATACACGGTTCTCTGCTCCCTGGCGTTCCACGACGAGTTCGCTGCCGGCGCGTCCTACTACGGAATCAGTGATCTGAAGGCACTGGCGCTTGAGACCCACAAGTTCGAGTCGAGATACCACGAGACCCTGATCGGGCCTTGGCCCGAGTCCATCGCAACGTACGAGTACAGGTCCCCGCTTGGGTCGGCAGACAAGGTCGTCGCGCCGACGATCTTCTTCCAGGGCTCGGACGACCCGGTTGTTCCCAAGGAACAGACCGAGGCCATGGTGGAGGCCCTGCGCTCGCGCCGCGTGCCGGTCGCATACTTCCTCTTCGAGGGGGAGGCGCACGGATTCCGGGATGCGGCCCATGTCATCCGTGCCCTGGAGGGTGAACTGACGTTCTACGGCATGGTGCTGCTTCGAAAAGGCCTCCGATACTAGCATTCCGTCGCCCAATGCCCTTTTGCCAGCCTGCCGGCGAGGCAACTCAGAGATCGTGTCGCGGTCACTGGCCACGCACGGTACTTCCTTGACCTCATGCGCTGTCGTCAGTCACCCATTCGGGAGAAAGCGGTATCGAACGCTGAGCTTGTGCAGCATGGCAAAGGTATCTTCGAAAGCGACCGAATGGGAGTTGCAGACATCGGGTAGCTTGATCTGGTTGCGCGAATCTGGGCGCGATTGCTCGTTGGTAACAGTGGTCTTTCCGCTTGCCATGCCGTGAGCGACCAGCCAACCGTCTGCTCCTTTTGCGAATCTGGTCTTAGCCTCTTCGCGATACAGTTGCTGGTCCTTGACCCAGCGCATGACCTTGGTGAAGGCGGTAACGACTTTTTCAACATCGCTGCTGAGGAAGAAATTTTGGGGGTGCGGACTGGCCGACCCACTGCACCAAGTCGTCATCTCTGCGGCCACGAAGCAATTCCTCCTTCACGTGGTCGATACTGTGGATTCTTCCACGCGAATAAGCGTGCAGGATGCTATCCCAAAACCCCGGACAGATCGCAAATGCATAGTACCGATTCTTGGCAGTGATCAGCACATCCGAGTCGACAAGATAGCCGGATGCGTAGGTCATGGCAACGTGATGTTGAGCTTGCTGGCATATTTCTGGAACGTACCGCCATGCAGCCCAGTCAGGTCGTAGGCCTCCTTGAAGCCGATGCGCCCATCCTTGGCCGCTCGGATCACGTGGGAAGCAAACAGCCGGCCAACGCGATTGTCCTGATTATTGTAGAGGTCTCCGCCAGTGGCTCGCCCACTTCGAAACTCCCTTTGGGTGTAGTTATTGTAGAAGCGGTGAAACTCGTCACATTCCATCAAGCCCAGATCCATTGCCCGGCGTCCGATCACGACTGGGCTGACCTTGAAGTACCGGGCCAAGCGCTTCATAGGTGCTTCGCTATCGGCAACCGACCGCCAGGCAGTACGAATCTCGACGGACGGCACGAGGAACTCGGCCGCCACTTGATCGCAAAAGCACTCCACCTTACCACCACCTGGTTGCAGTCCATCGAAGCCGGACAAGCCTTCGCCTTCATCGCCCAACCAAAGGTGCGCCAGCTCGTGAGCGAGGGTGAACATCTGGGCAGACTTGGCGTCGGCTCCGTTAACGAAGATCAACGGCGCATGGGGATCGCTCAGGGCGAAACCGCGGAACTCATCAACCTCCAGCTTGCGATGGGTATCGTTGCCCACGATGCCGTTGATGACCGCCATGACGCCGGCTGCCTCGACGACCCTGCGCAGTTCGCCTACAGCGGACGTCCATGTCGGCACTCGCTTCGCCCAACCGTCAACCAATCCGAGCGCTCGTCGCATGTGCCGGGCGACGGTCGCTGGGTCACCCGAGAGCGACGCGGCACCGACGAAGGCCACCGGTCTCGCTTCCGCTTCTATCCGCTCTTCCCGCAGCCAAGCCTGGCGCCGGAGCATGAGATGGACCGTGTCCATCAGGTCTGGGCTGATGCCTTGGGGGCGTCGACTCTCGACCGTGCGGAAATCTGCAAAATGCAAGCCGAGATCAGGCGGTTCCGGCAGGAACATGAATCCATACGGTGCCCGTGTGCTCCTGGCGAAGTCTTGCAGTTGCCTCATCGTGGGCTGGATGGAGGCGTTTTCCCAGTCCGCCAATTTGGGGAACTTGTGTTGCAGATCGGCCAAGCCGAGGCCGGCGCGCTCTCGGGCCCAGCGAAGGACGTTCGGACTGACGGCTACCCGGGTCATGTCGCAATGTTCCCGACCGGGGACGTCGTTCACCGGGAACTGCCCCGTAGCGGCAGCAGTGATCAGCGCCAAGCGGTGCTCGGGAAGCAGACTCACGAGACCCGCCCATTGCACACTGAAGTGTGCTAGCAGGGGCTGAGTTGGCGGTTGAGACATCCGCAGGATACGGCAGGGGTGGTGGGGCTGTCAAGGTGGCCGAGGCGCGGAGCTACGAGAGAAGCGGGGCCGTCGGCCCGAAGGGGCCACCCAAGCCACAGGGCACTGGCATACGAGACTGCCCGCTAGAGAGGGGGAGTGCATTGGAGAGAGGCCTCGGGTACGGCCCGGATTAGGGAGGACACAGTGCCGGGACGTTGGGTAGCAGAGCGATTCCGCGCGCGAGACTGTCGGCGGGACCTCCTTGAACGGGTGCGACCGCCGAGCATCTTGTGCAAACGGTGGTAGAACCCGTCGGTCGCCTACTGCAGCCACTTCGGGCTGGCCCAAGAATCTGGGAGATCGTCCAAGCGGACCGTCTCACTTCAGCCGTTGCCGGCGCAGCCCTCGGGTGCGGTGCAACACTTCGGGAACAGGCGCAACCGGGAACGGTCATTGGCATTGGCACGATCAAGGGCCGCCGCCCGACCGCTGTGACTGTTCAGTTCAGCGGTCTTTGTGTCGGTCATTGTGTGCCATTTTGTTTCTGCCAGTGCTTGGCCATGCTTTATTAGATCTGGAAGGCCAATCATCCCGAGCTTGCCCACCGTGACGGCCTGTGCCCCATCCTGCATATACGAGGTACACGAGGGAATCGACTGGACTGAACGAGAGCGGCGGCGTTTGGCCTTCACCCTGTCGAATGCAGATTCTCAGTACTTCGAAGACCGGTGCAGCTTGGCGAAACTCGGTGAGATCAACCCTGATGCCTTCGGAGCGCAGCGATGGAGCGATTGCACGGAGCAGAAGAAGGCTCAGTTTCTGGTTGAGCGATCATCTCCCTGAATTCTGCTCCGGCGCCTTGGTGCGTTTACACCCAAGACGCGCGGCAGAGGTCATGCGTGCCGCCGCTCACCGGCCCACTGTCGCAGTCAGGACGACTTGATACGATTGCCACGCGAGGAGGCGAAGATGATCCGCTTCAAGACCGGCAACATCCTTGCCGAAGACGCCGAGGCCTTGGTCAACACAGTTAACTGCGTCGGCATCATGGGGCGTGGGCTCGCGCTTCAGTTCAAGAAGGCGTTCCCGGAGAACTTCCGCGCTTACGCCGAGGCCTGTGAGCATGGCAAGGTGCTGCCGGGACGCATGTTCGTGTTCGAGACGCGCACGCTTACCAATCCCCGCTTCATCGTGAACTTCCCGACCAAGCGGCATTGGCGCAACAATAGCCGGATCGAGGATATCGATGCCGGACTGGTCGATCTCGCGAGGGCGATTCGAACTCACGGTATCCGCTCACTCGCGGTGCCACCGCTCGGCAGTGGCTTGGGCGGACTCCAATGGAGTCAAGTATTGCCACGCATCGAGGAGGCTCTGCTTGGTTTCAACTCTCTCGACATCGTTATTTTCGAGCCTCGCGGCGCACCGAACGCCGAGAGGGTCGCGCACAGCCGCGAAGCCCGGGCGATGACGCCGGGCCGGGCGCGCACGTCGGTCTGATGGACCTGTATCTGAGAGGTCTGCTCGGCCCCTCCATTCGTCTTCTGGAAGTTCACAAGCTATTGTATTTCATGCAGATCACTGGCGCGCCGCTGAAATTCCGCTACGTCAAGGACCTCTACGGGCCGTATGCCGAGAACCTCGGCGATGTCCCAAACGCAGTGGAAGGGTAACTGCCCAGGTACTTCCTTATGAGACGCAGAGGGTGGATGCCACATGGATGCCACAGAGGGGTGGCTGGCGAACGTGTCGAAGACCGTGTGGGGAGTGCGTGCATCCGGTGTTGCACGACGGCGTGCAAGCGGGTTATCGGTGGTCCGGGGTCCCGCCAAAGACCGCGCCGAGGGTGGGCGCATCCAGTACGGCGTCCAGCCAGCGGTCGAGCTGCTCGAGGGTAGCAGCGGCGATGTGCGCCTGGATCTTGTCAGGCAGAGGGCCGAAGCGGCGCTTGAGCTGCCGGGCGAGTGTCTCGGACTTGCCCGCGGCCATTCCCCGCTTTTCGCCTCTAGCTTCGCCCTGTTCAAGCCAAGCTTGGGCTGCAGTTCCCATCAGTGCCTCCACGGCTTCCGGCTCCTTGCCCACCCGCCTGAGCGCAGCTTCCAGACGCTCCGGCGACAGGCTCAATTTCTCTGCGATGTACTGTAGCACGTACCGTCCCAATTCGCTATCGTCAATGCTGTTCGCCATGGTGTCGGCTTCCCCGTCGGTGATCTTCTTCTTGGCGAACACCAGGACCAGCGCGAGCAGCACGCCGGCCACGTCCGCCCGGCTCGAGAGTCTGTCCGGCAGGCGGTGGAGGATGTACGCCCCGAGGTTGCGGGCGAGGTGCTCGAGCCCCGCCGGGGCGTCGATCATCGCCGTGATCGAGAGGGGCACGTTCCAGGGCCCGGAGCCGTGGAAGAAGACCATGGGGATGATCAGCGACAGCCGCCCGGGGGGCCGCTCCCCGCTCTCGATCTCCGCGATCCAGAGCCGCAGGATGTAGCGCCACAGTTGCAGGGGGGTGCGGGCATCGGGCTGCGACTTGTGCTCGAGGAGCACGTAGATGCGGGCGGAGTCGCCGTCCTTCATCCGCACGCGGAAGATGGCATCGGCCTGGGTGGCCCGGCCTTCGCCGTCAATGGCGGTACCCTCGATGTGCTCGGGCGGATAGTCGGGGTCGAGCCGTTTGGTGACCTCGGGCGGCAGGTAGTCGGAGAGCAGCACCGCCGCGCGTCCGGGATCGGCGACGAGTAGACGGAACAGGGAGTCGTGAGGCTTCGCGAGCGCGGGCATGGGGGTCTCTGGACAGATTCAGGCTACGCCGGTCGCCGACCCACCGGCGGAGGCTGTGGCCGCGAGAGTGGACGGGGGCTCGCGGCCGGAACCGTCGGCCGGATCGCCTCCAGTCGGTTGGCGGCGGTCGGCTCCTTGCTGGAGGCCTGCGGGTCGACGAAAAGTCGCAACACGATTTATCTTGCCGAAGGAGCCGCCTCCTTGTCCAGAGCAGGACTGGGGTCCGAGGGTCTTACCGGGTGGAGCCTGGCCTGAGGGGCACGATCACACCGCCGCAGCGCTCGCAGCACCGCCAGCTGGTCCGGGCCCTGTCGTCGACCGGCTCCGGCATTCCGTCCTCCTGGACATGCTCCAACCTGCACCGACCCGGCACGCTCGCTCGACGGTTCTGTCTGGCCGGTTTCCGGGCGAGAGGGCGGGCCCCCTTGGACGGCGACTTGGGGCCGGAGTCCTGGGGCAAGGGGTGAAGGGGTGACGCTTGGGCGAAGGGGCCATGGCGTCGGCCGAAGCCCGCAGTCCGGGCCCGGTGCGGATCGGAGCCGCACCCGGAGATTTCAGTAGCGATACGACTGGCGCATGGGGGTTGCTCCGCCGCGCCGACAGGGATCCCGTCTCCTTGTGGGACACCTTGTCTGGTGCAACCGGCAGCTTCTGCTCGGCCTGCCACCAGACGCTCTCGCCCTCGAGGTGCTCCCGACAGGACGCGCTCTCGGTGCACTCCCCCTGCAGGGAGCGGCCTCGGCTCCGGTGCGTCCTGAACGCTGCGACTAGCTCCCCACGCCCTGGAGTTCCGCCCCCCCCCCCCTGCTGCGGCTGCTCCGTCAAGAGTGAAGTGCCGGTCCCTCTGCTGAGCGTTGTCCGGGAGCCAAGGTACTTGGGCAGTTACGTGGAAGGTTGATTCATCTCCAGCCGCGCCGACGGCGGCGACAGGCCAGAAAAGCTGCTCGAGATCGTCCCCGGCGCAGTCGAGGCTGCACCCGAGGTGATGCGCCGCTCCCCCAGAATGCGGTAGCGTCTCGACAGGGTGGCCGACCTCAGCGATGGCTTCGAATCGGCCTTTGGTTTGGAGCTGCTCTCGACAGTGCACTGGGTTCTGACCCATGACGCGCCCGAGGCGCAGGACGACCTCGTCGAGCTGACCTGCGCCTAGAACGAGCGCAAGAAGAGCTTGTCGCCACGCCAGATCGGGATGGCCGTCGCATGGCACCGGACTTCGTGACAAACAGTGAATTGGTGCTGCTGAAGCTAAGCGGCGACTCCGCGGGCCGAAGCCTCCGCTTGGTACAGGGCGCAGGTCTGGCAGCGCTCGTCGTACTGCAGATGGTGGCACTGGACATGGCCGTTCTTCCATGCGATACGCCAATCCGGGCATTGGAACCCACCTCTACACCTCCCAGTGCAACCGGCTCCATGTAGCTGGCCCGGGCCGATGTCTGACCATGCTGTCATCGGCAATCGTTTCGGTTGGACATAGGAAGGTGTGTTTCAGATCTTGGTTGGGACATCTTGGCATCAGACCCAGTGGTAGCGTAACGAGATACTCTTGGGGCGTCCCTTATGCGCGGACTTCTCCATCACCATCAGTGACTTGCTTGTCCGCCACCGAGAGGCCTGAAACTCGTTCGACCTAGTTCTGCCCCCCAGACAGAACTTGGTACAGCGTGTCGAGCTTGTCGGTAACCTCTTCTGCCATCGCCTGGCGGTCCGTGAGTTCCACCAATTCGTGAAGATCTCGCTTTCGAAGCAACATCTTCTGGCCGGTCCGATCCGCCAATCGCCTAAAGAAGTCCTCGGCAAATGCGCTGAGTTTCACATCTTTCGTCTTCGATTCCCACAACAACTGTGCACCCCTATCACCGAGTTGAGTCCAAGTTTCAAAATCGCCGGTATTTCCGCCGAAGACCCGCTCCAAAATCAATTCCCCCATTGCCTCATCGATTGTCTTCTCGAATAATGGCGAATCGGAGTATTTCTGGCGAGCAAACTTGCGCAACACTTCTGGAGTGACATAGTAGTTCTCGCACTCGTAGCGCTGCCAGTAAACTATTCGTAGTCCACCCTCGTCGGAATCGTTTTGATTCCTGCCATCATTGTCCAGAATCGCGAGACCATCCAGTTCGGGAAGCAAGGACTGCAACGCGAAATAATGCTCTTGCGGCTTCTTGCCATAGCCGGATTCCACTCGCTCAAGTTCGCTGTCGAGCGTTTGGCTTGAAAAGTTGTTCTGCACATAGTAGGTGTTAATCGGTTGCTGCAGCAATTCGGCCACGGGGTGTTGCAAGTGGCTGGCCAAGGCGCGCAAGCTATCTAGGTCAGTATGGCCTTCGATATAGAGCACATAGCCGGATTGGCGAGCCAACATATAGTGCTGTGCTACGAAATGCTTGAGGGCACTCTGGATATCGTGTGGACTTGGCCCAGTATCTACCTTCGCATCAATCAGAAGGGTGAGGTTGTCGTCGGAGATCGCCTCCTCAAGAATCACTTCTGAGTGCGTAACCAGAATGACCTGCGAATCATTCGCTGCAGCGATCTCTCGGATCAGTACATAGACTTGCCGTTGGCGCAAGATTTCGAGGTGCGCATCGGGTTCGTCGATCAAGAGTACGCTTGGGCGATGAGAGTACAGATAGGCCAAGATCAGGAGCATTTGCTGCTGTCCACGTCCGGCCAGCGAAATATCCAGGCGCTCTCGGACACCGCCTTGGCGATAGTAGAGCTCGATGCTACCCCGGGAGGTCTCCTGTGGTGCTTCCAGTTTGACATTGAACAGGCGATGCATCAGTGCTTGAATCTGGTCCCAGCCTCCCTTGTGAGACTTCAGGACATTCAGGCAGAGGTTACGCAGGACCTGTGCTGTCTGTCCTTGCCCCAGCAGTACATCAATGCGGCCCGGCTGCAGAATCGGCTCTTCGGTGTCCAATCCAGACATGGGATACAGTAAGTCGACGTTCAGTTGCGCTGCAGAGGCAATCACGTCAGGTTCGGCCAGTGTATCGTCGTCCGGTTTGCAGTAAACCAAGTCATCACCTTGATTGCGAAAGTGCATCGTGACCGGCCATACCTTATCTTCGTGGAACATCCCAAGCGTGATGATCAACGGAATATCCCGGTTCCCAGTTCGCACGTTTGTGTTGTGCCACAGATAGCGCGTCCTCTGCACCGGTATAGAGACAAGTTTGAGACGGTTCAATGAGGTTGATGTACGCTTTTTTGGTAATGCTTGCCCCTTATTTCTATACCATTCTTTGATGGCATGTGACCAAAGAGCAATCGCTTGAATCGCGGAGGTCTTTCCGCAATTATTGGGACCCATCAGCACTGTCGGATGATCCAAATCAATCCGTTGCTTCGCGCCGAAACACTTTAGATTCTGGATCTCCAGATACTCCAAGATTCTCACTCTGGTTCTCCTGGAGCCGCTTGCGGGAGCAGGGCTGTTCTGCCTATCACGATAGCCGTGTCTAGAACGAGCATCAGGTTCGTTCCGAGTCAACGGAACGGATTTAGGATATACCAACTTGCGTTCGGCACGGGCATCAGCCACAGACAATCGCCAGTGTACAGCCCGCTGTTGTGCGTGCACACTCCCGGCCGAAGCGACCGTCTCCGTGCGCAACTCGTCTGCCTCCAGCGGCCGACCCCGCAGGCATGGCGGCGTCAGCCAACTACGTTCGCACCCAAGGACATTCCACCAACTGCCGCGCTTGGGCCCATGGCAGAACTCCAGACGCTACATGAAACGCCACGTGCCCCCCCGCAGGGGTTCGCAGCCTAGGAACACGGCCGCCGTCTCCGCCCCGTCGTAGTCGTATATCCTTACGTTGCGGACGCTCCGCTGGTGTGGGTCGGAAAGGCGCATCTCGAGCCGCCGGCGCAAGGACCAGCCGCTTCCACTCACTCCCAGCCCACTTCAGTTCAGCCTCAGCGGCTGCTCAGTGGCGGAGCCGCGGTGGCATCCAGGATGATCGGAGTCCCCTCACCCTCCCGGAGCAGGACTTCCTGGTTGGCGCTCGTGGCCGGGAACGATTCCACCGGTCCGGACGGCCATCTGATCCTGATCTCTTCCACCCAGCTGGCCGCCCCAAGGCCGAAATGCAGCCTGAGGTCATTCTGTGACAGGTAACTCCCCCCACTCCGGACCTCCCGCATCTGGGTCGTCTCGCCTGCCCGGACCGTTACGTGTGCACCGATGCCGTTCCTGTTGGACCGGATGCCTTCGGGCCGGATCCGTATCCAGTTTCCGGGGACCGCCTCGTTGACCAGCAGATTCGGCGCAGCGTCCAGATTGTTGACCACAACCTCAATGGTTCCGTCATTGTCAAGGTCGCCGAAAGCGGCTCCGCGGGCAGGGCTGCTCGTGGCAACTCCCGGTCCGGCACGCCCGGAAATGTCGAGGAAAGCGCCATTGCCCAGGTTCCAGTAGACGTTCCTGGACTGCTCGAACTCGATCCCCGTGCCATGTGCCGGGTCCACCCGGTAGACATGGCCATTGACCATGAAGACATCCTGCCACGTGTCGTGATCCACATCGAGGAAGGCCACTCCCCAACCGACAAAGTTCGTGTGGATTCCCAGACCTCCAATCACCGAAACGTCGCTGAAGAACCCGCCACCCTCGTTCCTGTACAGGGACGGGATGTCGTTGTCGAAGTTCGTCTTGACAATGTCCAGGAGCCCGTCGTGGTTGTAGTCGCCGGCGGCGGCACCCATCCCGCCCTGTTCCTGTCCGTGTTCGTTGAGCGCCGTGCCGGACTCGTACCCGACCTCCGCAAAAGTTCCGTCCCCGTTGTTCCGGAGCAGGATGCTGGGGGTCGAGTCGCAGGCAACGTAGACATCCGTCCAGCCGTCGTCATCGAAGTCACCGGTCAGGACGGCCAGCCCGTAGATGCCTACAGCCTCGCTGAAGCCGCTCGCCTCCGAAACGTCCACGAAGCGTCCCTGTCCCGTATTGCGGAACAGGGACGCCGATTCGCCGGGGAGGCCGCGGGGGCCACACACAACCGGAGCGCCCTGATAGCGACACAGATCGCTCTGGCCGGGCTTCGGGACCTCCGCCGGATCGAAGCGGATATAGTTGGCGACGGCGAGATCCAGCCAGCCGTCCCGGTCATAGTCGAGAAAGGCGCAGCCGCTTCCCCATCGCCGCTGCCCTGACCCCAGGCCGACCTCTGCCGTGGCCGGTTCGAAGACACCTTTCCCACCATTGCGGTACAGAATGTTGTCTCCCCAGTACGTGACGAAGAGATCGTCGTCGCCGTCGTTGTCGTAGTCGCCCACGCAGACTCCCTGGCCCCAGCCGCTGTGTGTGAGGCCCGCCTCTCGCGTGGTGTCCCTGAAACGCAGATCGCCGAGATTGCGGAAGAGCCGGCTGGTCGGCGGTTCCTGTGTATCATCGGCATGCCAGAGGGTCTGGTTGACGAGAAAGATGTCCTGGCGCCCGTCTTCGTCGTAGTCGAAGATCGCCACTCCGCTTCCGGTCACTTCGAGAATGTAGTCCTTCCCCGTTCGGCCTCCGGCGACATGCCGGAAGTCGAGCCCAGCCTGTGCTGCGATGTCAACGAAGTAAACCTCGGGCGGGGTTCGATCCACCGTCGCGAGCGGCGATCTCTCACCGGTCCGCTGCACTGACGCCATGCCCTGGCCGAATGCGGCGGGCGCGAGCAGGCCAAGGGCGAGCACGGCAGGCGCCTTGAGCGGATTCCGCCGAAGCGCGTTGCCCCATACGGAAGACGGATGTCGGCCCATAGCCATACCGATGCGGGGCCCACCCGGCGTTCCCTCTTGTCCTTGGCCTCCCATGGATGGTGCCACCGTCAGCCGACCAGCCCGGTCTTGGGCACTCGTCTCCGGCACATGCTCTCCCCTATGCGGAACCGGACGGGCGGAGTCACTTTCGGTTACCCGTTCGCTCCACCAGTTCCAGCAGCACACCGTCCGTTCCCGCCGGATGCATGAACACGTACCGATATCCTTCGGCCCCGATCCGAATCTCGTCCGCCACGAGAGCTCGCCCAGATGCGCGCACGGTCTCGACGGCGGAATCGAGATCGTCGACCTCCAGTGCCAGATGGTGCAGCCCCGGCCCGCGGCGGTCGAGAAATCGCTTGATTACGGAACGCTCGGAAGCCGGCTCCAGCAGTTCAATTCGGCCGCCGTCCGTCGAGACCACAGCCACCTTAACGCCTTCGTGCTCGACCACGGTCCGATGGCTGACCTCCAATCCCAGACAGTCCCGGTAGAGTTCCAGTGCCTGGTCTATGGAACGTACGGCGATGCCGATGTGGTCGATGGTCATGGACTCCATTCCAGACGCAGTCGCGCTAGCAGCTCCTGTTCGTAGAGGTAGGGGTTCAGCCGTCCGGCCGCTATCTCCCCTGCAACGCGGTCCAGCTCGGAATTCCACGCTGGACTGGATGTCAGGTGGGTGCGGACCTCGTCGCCGATCCTCGTTCGCAGCAGGCTCTTCCAGTAAGCCGTGTCCGCCAGGCCCCGAGGCATTGCGAGCAGACGCTCGACCAAGCCGTCCACGCCCTCACAGCGGCTCGCCACCGTGCACAGTACCGGAGGTTTGGGCCGTTCGGAGGGGATGAGCGACGTCATGGCGAGAATCTGGCGCTCCAGCCTGTCCACCCCCGGAAGGTCTGCCTTGTTGATCACGAAAAGGTCGGCGACCTCCATGATTCCCGCCTTCGCAACCTGAATATCGTCTCCCATGGAAGGAACGAGAATCACGGCGACGGTAGCAGCCAACCTCACCACATCGATCTCGCCCTGACCGACACCGGCAGTTTCGATGATGGTTACGTCAGCCCCGTAGGCATCCAGCACGGTCAGCGCATCGCCAGCGGCGGGTCCCAGCCCCCCCAGCAGACCGCGGGAGGCCATGGATCGGACGAACACCCCGGGATCGCCGTGATGCCGCTGCATCCTCACGCGGTCCCCCAGGATCGCTCCACCGCTGAACGGGCTGCTGGGATCCACAGCGAGAATGGCCACGCTCTTGCCCGCATCGCGAAGCCTGCCCGTCATGCAATCGACCAGAGTGCTCTTCCCGGCTCCAGGTGCTCCCGTAACGCCGATTCGGACGGCTCGCTGTCCGACGTCGTAAAGGCTGGCCAGGAGAGATTCGGACCCGGCCTCCCGGTTCTCGACCAGACTGAGCGCCCGGGCGAGCGCCCGAGGGTCACCCTCGCGGACCCGCCTCGCCAGACGGCTCGCATCTTCCCTCGGGACCGGATTATTGACGGGCAAGACGTCCGGCCTGACCGAGCCCGAAGCGAGCCGCGATTCGACCAGAACCCCGATTGTAGTGGGGCTGCGGCTCCGGTCCCGTCCGTCCCGCATGGTGCCGTGGGAACGACCCGTTCGAATCGCCGGCCCCACCTGTTGATGGTCCCGCGACCGCTGAGGGAGCGATACACTGAAAACGGCTATCGTGCTTCGCGGACCGTCCAATCTCAGTGCAATTGTCGCGGAAAAACCTTCTGTAGCACGCGACATCTCGAATGCACTCGGGGTTCGCAGTCGCGGCCAGGGCTACTTTTCGGGCGAAGGCATGGTGGTTACCTGGGCGGTAGGCCATCTTGTCCAGCTGGCTGAGCCTCACCAGATTGATCCGGCATGGAAGGCATGGTCCCGATCCACCCTGCCGATGCTCCCCACCGAGTGGCCGCTGTTCGTTGACGAAGCCAGGGCTGACCAGTTCGACATCGTCAAGCGCATCCTGACCAGTTCCCGGGTCAGCCGGATCGTATGCGCCACCGACTCGGGCAGAGAGGGCGAGCTGATCTTCCGGCACATCTATGAAGCGGCCGGGTGTGACAAGCCGGTCGAACGCCTTTGGATCTCCTCGCTGACACCTCAGGCGATCCGGCGGGGCTTCACCGAGCTGCGCCCGTCGCGGGAGTTCGACAATCTGGCAGCCGCAGCGAGGGCCCGCAGCCGTGCCGACTGGCTGGTCGGAATGAACCTGACCCGGGCCTACACGTTGGGTCACGACGAACTTCTCTCCGTCGGGAGGGTCCAGACTCCGACACTGGCCATGCTCGTGGAACGCGAACTTGCGATCCGCAATTTCGTGCCCGAGGACTACCTGGAGGTCCACGCTCAATTCAGAGCGGACCAGGGGAAGGACTACACGGGTCGCTACTACAAGCTGGACAAGGGCAGACGAAATCACCGGCTGCCGCCCAGCGGCGAGGAGGCCTCAGCGATTGTGGAGCGGGCGAATCGAGGGCGCGCGGACATCCAGTCGGTCAAGAAAGTCGGCAAGCGCATGTCCCCTCCGCAGCTGTACGATCTCACGGAGTTGCAGCGACACGCGAACCGCCTTTACGGCTACAGCGCGAACCGAACCCTTGAGATCGCCCAGCAACTCTACGAGAAACACAAGGCGATCACCTATCCCCGCACAGACAGCCGCTACCTGTCGACCGATCTGGCCGAGCAGTTGCCGAGTATTGCGTCGCGCGTGGCTGACGAATACGATCCCGCCCTGATTGCGCAGGGCACGGGGCAGGTCCCGCTCGGTAAGCGGTTTGTGGATGACTCCAAGGTGAGCGACCATCACGCCATCGTTCCCACGGGGCTGGGACGAGGCGTGCCTGACGGCTCGCCCGAGGCCAAGATCCTTGATCTTGTCAGCCGGCGCCTCCTGCAGGCGTGGCACGGCGACCACAAGTATTCCCAGACAACGGTCATAACCCGGATCGTGTTCAAGGCTGATGCTGACCATTACTTGTCGGTGGGCACCGCCGTGGACGAGGAGGGCTGGAAGATCCTCGACATCAAGCCAGGCAGCAAGTCCGAGAAGCCACGCAGCAAATCCGAGGACGCTGCAGATCCCAAGCTCCCCGGCGGCCTGGTCGAGGGCCAGCGAGTGGAGTTGCTCGAGGTGAATGCCGTCAAGAAGCAGACCCGTCCGCCACCGCGATTCACGGAGGCCACGCTGCTGACAGCCATGGAATCGGCCGGCAAGACGGTTGACAGCCAGCAGCTTTCGGATGCCATGAAGGAAAAGGGCATCGGTACGCCGGCGACGCGCGCCTCGATCATCGAGACGCTCCTGAAACGCGAGTACGTGGATCGCCAGAAGAAACAGCTGAGAGCTACGGACAAGGGAATTCGCCTGCTCGAGATCGTGGATCCGCG
Organism: Bryobacterales bacterium; assembly: GCA_965205085.1. GTDB lineage: Bacteria > Acidobacteriota > Terriglobia > Bryobacterales > UBA6623 > VXMF01. The sequence goes on from OZ242039.1 coordinate 3,284,799, forward strand.
GGTGCGAAGCCCCGTGATGACCGGCGAATGGGAAGCGCAGCTTCGGGCGATCGAGCGTGGCAGCGGCGGTTTCGAGGCGTTCATGCGGGGCATCGAGGATTTCGTTCGGGAAATCGTTGTCGGGAACGGCTCAGGGGCCTCCACCGGGCGGACACCACGAGCCGGGAACGAAGTTATCGCCAATAATCGCTCCCAAGCGCAGCCCGCCGGTTCCCGGCCCCCTTCCCCACAGGGTGGCGAGGGTGGACGACCTGTCAGCACAGGAGGTCGGCCCGGGACCGTTGCGCCCGCAACGCAGCCACCGGCGCGGGAGCGTGGTTCGTTGCCAGTTCCGTCAACGGGCACACCAGCCGGCACGAGGCAGGCGTTGCAATCGGTGGCGGGCGGACCGCACCCAGCCAGTCGAACGCGGCTGTCCGCGAGCGCGCCCTCGAACGGTTCGCCCGTTTCCGAACCGGCTCCGCGCCCACGGTCCGTTCGTATCGATACGAGGCAGCTCCACGACCTGTTGCGAAGTCGCTTCGGCCACGAGGAGTTTCGCCCGAATCAGGAAGCCGTTTGCCGGGCGGTATTGGCCGGTCGCGACGTGCTGCTGGTCATGCCGACCGGGGCCGGCAAGTCGCTCTGCTATCAGCTTCCCGGAATCGCCCGTGGAGGTACGACGCTTGTTGTGAGCCCGCTGATCGCGTTGATGGAGGATCAGACAGACAAGCTCCGACAGCAGGGCTTCCGCGCGGAGAGGATTCACTCCGGGCGGGATCGGGCCGACTCCCGATCGGTCTGCCAGCGATATCTCGCAAACGACCTCGACTTCCTCTACATCGCTCCGGAGCGTCTGGCCGTACCCGGGTTTCCGGAAATGCTCGCGAAGCGTACTCCGGGACTCGTGGCGATCGACGAGGCTCATTGCATTTCCATGTGGGGGCACGACTTCCGTCCGGAGTACCGTCGCTTGCGTGACCGACTCCCGTCCCTGCGACCCGCTCCTGTCATAGCGCTTACGGCGACGGCGACACCGGGCGTTCAGACAGATATCGTCGAACAGCTGAACCTCGCGGACTGCGAGCGCTCGATCCACGGGTTCCGGCGCGAGAACCTGGAGATCGAGGTTGTGGAACTTGCCCCGAGGCTCCGTACTCCTGCCCTGCTGCAGATCCTGGGGGACGGAGCGCGCCGTCCGGCAATCGTCTACGCGCCGACGCGCAAGGTGGCCGAAGAGCAGGCGGAAGTGCTCGCCGAGCAGCATCAGGCGGCTGCCTACCATGCGGGCATGCTTCCAGGGGACCGAGACCGCATTCAGACCGCGTTCCTGCAAGGGAGCCTGGAGATCATCGTGGCCACCATCGCCTTCGGGATGGGGATCGACAAGCCTGACGTCCGGACCGTGGTTCATACCGGCCTGCCGGGATCGATCGAGGGCTACTACCAGGAAATCGGGCGCGCTGGCAGGGACGGGCTGCCCTCGAAGGCCGTCTTGCTGTATTCGTGGGTGGACCGCAAGACCCACGAGTTCTTTCTGGAGCGTGACTACCCCGAACCCAAGAGGCTGTCGCGGATTTTCGCCGCACTCAGCGACGGCCCCCAGCCCTGCACAGCCCTGGCCAGCCATTTCGACGGCGACGAACGCAGCTTCGAGAAAGCGATTGAGAAGCTCTGGATCCATGGAGGCCTCTCCATCGACGGCGACGAGAACGCGACGCGGGGAGATCCGCTCTGGATCGACCGCTACTCTCAGCAGCGGGATCACAAGATCGCCCAACTCGACAGGATGATGGAGTTCACCCGGTCGCTCGACTGTCGCATGCTGGACCTCGTGCGGCACTTCGGAGACCTGGAGGACTCCCTCAAGGCGTGTGGCCGATGCGATTCCTGTGATCCCACAAGTTGTTGCGTGAAGACCTTTCGCAAGCCGACGTCGCTGGAAACGACAGTGCTGACCGCATTGCTCCGCACATTGCGGGAGCGTGACCTGCAGGCAGTCGGGAAGCTCTTCCGGGAAGTTGCAGAGCCACTTCGGATGGAGCGACGGGCGTTCGAGCGGTTGGTCGAAGGCACAGTCCGGGCTGGGCTTGGCAAGGTGCAGCTCGATTCCTTCACGGGCAAGGAGGGCAAGGTCATCGAATTCCGGAGATTCGGGTTGACGCAGGAGGGCAGGAGAGCATCGCGGCCCGAGGAGGGCGTTCTGCTTCCCGCAGAGGGGGCGGGCTTGGCCGCCAGCCCGAAACGGCAGTCCAAGAAGAAGACGGCTGCCGCTTCCGGGACTGCCAGGAAGTCGGCGTCAGTGACCGGCAAGCAGATTGGGCTCGAAAACGTGCCGGTTTCCGATGAAGCGGAAGAGCTTCTGCGGTCCGCTTTGCGAGCATGGAGAAAGACCGAGGCGCAGCGACGACGGATTCCTCCCTTTCAGGTGTTGCGGAACCAGTCGGTTGATGCACTGGCGGCGGCGAAGCCGTCCACCGAGGCGGAGTTGCTCTCCATTCCAGGCATCGGGGAGGGACTCGCCAGGAAGTTCGGTTCGAAGATTCTCCAGATCATCCGCACTGCGGGATAGGCATCGGCCGCACTGGAACGGGAACCGGCCGAACGCACTGGCGAGCGGGTCTCCCTGCGCCGCCGGGCGGTAACAGCGCGCAAGCGGGACGCCGACCCGCCATACAATGAAGGACTGGTGCCCGTTTGGAACTGGGTACCGAGGCTTCCCGATGGCTTCCAACTGCCGTTGCGGCACCCAGCTTCCGGACGGGGCGTCCTTTTGCCCCGGGTGCGGTCGCCCCCTGCGGCCCGGGATCGGCAAGCCGGCCGAACGCCCCGATCCTCGTCCGATCGCCTCAGGGAGGTCTGGAGAATCCGGCCGGCCGTCGCTGAGCGAGTGTCTTCGAGCCGCGTTGCCGCCGGCATTGGGTGCAGCCCTGGTGAGGCTGACCTTCGGCGCGCTCGGTCCCTTTCTCGCGGTACTCTCTTATCTGGCACCTCTGGGATCGGGTTATCTGGCCGTACGTTTCTTCGAGAAGCGAAACCGCCACGTCAAGAGCCCATGGCTGGGGCTTGGCTTGGGGGCGGTTGCCGGTCTGCTCTGCTTCGTGCCTTCGCTCTTGCTCCAGCTGTCAGCACTAGCGGCACAGGGAAGGGAGGGTTTTCTCAAGGTCCTAGGCGAGAGGGCGGACGAAATCCCGTTCAGCGCGGAAATACTGCCGATTCTGGAACAACCCGGTGTCTTTGCAATGGCAATCGCATTCGCATTGATGATCGAAGGCCTGTTCCTGCTCGCCACGTCGGGAATGGGTGGAGTGCTTGCAGTCAGTAGCGGACGCATCCGGGCGGGCAGGCGATGACGGGAGCAAGGGGCTGTCGCCACAGGACTTTCCCACGCTGGGTGCTGTGCAATTGATGGGGACGGCGAGTGGGTCCAGAGGGTGAGTTTGGGGGCGGGTAGAGCCGCCCGACGAAGCGTTGCGGACAGAATTGGTCGGAAAAAGCCAGTGCCCGCCGCAAATCTAATCGGCCGCAACGGCAAGAAACTAGAGAATCTCAGCGTGGGAACATCCTGCTGTCGCCATGGACCGGTGAATCTTCTCCAGGTGGCAAGGCTCATAAGAACAGCATCGAGAGTGTCTGGGCGCTGGTGAAGCGTGTCTATGTGAGGATTCATCACTTCTGGAGCATCAAGCATACGCAGCGCTATCTGAATGCCTGCACGTTCCGGCTCAATCATCAGAAGGACTCGGTAGAGGCCCGCCTGAGTGCCTGGCTGGAGGGCGGGCGGGAGACACGGCTGACCTACAAGAACTTGATCGACTGCGCGGCCTACTGACGGAGTGCGGAAACGGGATCGCGGTCCGGTTCGGACCCTGCGAGCCGGTGCCGCTGGTGTCTCATCGTAGGCCGGTTGGCAGCCCTGAAGCGGCGCTGGGCGGCTGCCCCGCGTAGGCTGCGAACCGCAGGCGGCCTAGCGGACGGTGCGGCTGGCCGCAGGAGTCAGGCTCGCTACCAGGACGGCGGCCAGGCCCCGGGCTGGCCAGACGAGAGCGGAAGTCGCTCGCCAGCGCCCCCAAGCGACGTGTCCACCGCTGCTATGGGCGGACACCGAAAGGCGTATGAGCGAGTGATTTTGCGGAATGGTATTGTCTCCATCATTTCACGTCAGTACGCGCAGCGCAGTTTCCGGGGCCTTGTCGAGCACCCGTAGCAGAGCACGCGCAGTGCCGGTCGGGCAGCGCTTTCCCTGTTCCCAGTTGCGGATCGTCTCCTGCGACACGTCAATGCGCCGGGCTAGCTCTGTCTGGCTGAGACCCAGCCGCCGCCGAATCCGGCGTGTGTATCGCGCCATTTCCTGCAACGCCTCGTCCTCGTCCTCCTGCTCCTGCAGGGCGATGTCCGCATCCGTAGTCGCGTCCACCACCGCAGTGTCAATTCGGCCCTCGGGGAAGGTGGCCGGGCAGTCCGGATCAATCCTGATGCGTGTTGTGCTCATATTTCGCGACCTCCTTCCGGTTGGCCTTGCGCGCTGAAATAATGCGGACGTTCGAACCCCGCAACGTGTAGACGACCACATACGCCCGCCCATCGATCACGCCAGTCAGCCGGTACCGGTCCTCGCCATAGTCCCGTCGATGGTCCTGGACGACCATTCGGTGTGGATCCAAGAACGCGCCGACAGCATAGGCGAAGTCGAAGCCGCGATGCGCAAAACAGGCCATGTCCTTGGCATCGTCCCATTCAAACTTCACCCCTACAAAATAGAATATAGCCCATTGGCCTAGGCACTACCACTTCCATAGCTCTGACGACCGCCAGCCAACGCGGCGCGCTCCGCTCACTGCACCCAACGCCAAACTGAATTGGTCGAGCGACCTGCAGTACAAGACTGGGCATGCGCAGCAGGCTTGCTAGCGCTGGCCCGGAAGTTGCGCGACGGCCTCCTGACAACGCTAACGTTCGGCCTCCAACGGGCGCACGCTGGATTGCTTCAGAGTGACTGCTCCTGGGAAGCCGAGGGCCCTCGCTGTAGAAACACCGGTAAGCAAGATGCTGCTATGGATGGGAGATTATATGCTGCCGGTTGCACTGGGAAGCGCAACAGCGGGCGGAAGGGCGTCTGTCCGGGGCTGCTGGAAGTCAAGCATCTCAAGCCGCAGTGATGGGAATGACAAGGTTGCGCGGTAGCGAACGCCCAGTGAAAGGCTCTGCCCCATCCACGTCGATCCCCAGATCATCTACACGAGCGTAGTAGTAGATCTGGCCGTCGCCAAAGAACCCGGCGTCCACGTAAACTCCACCGTTGCGCCAGAAGAAGTTGACCTCGCCGTCGTCAGCGAGCGAGACGTGAGGTACCGGTGAATCGACGGGAAGCAGATCTACAAATCGCAGGGCGGCGTTGATGGCATCTTGAGATGGCGGGGTAACACCGGAGCGGTCATCCGCCTCGATCAGAAATGATCGGATCTGCCCTCTGAACAACTCCCGAGGATCCGCAGCGCCATCAAACAACGGAGTTCTGGAGCTAACAGCAGCAGCCGACAGTGTCTGCGTTCCAGTCACCTCACCATAGGCCGAGGCCAACTGCGATGGGAGTCCATCTGATACTGTAGTCTTAGCGGGATTGATGGGCCGTTTCTGGGTCCAACTGACCTCCTCAAATGCCGCAAAGGACTTAGGGACGGCGGTTGCTAACATAACAGAAAGGCTCGTAACCGCTGCTCCCCGTGGGAGAGGCGCAGCCGTTGTGTCGTTGCTTCGAGGGTCATTCGGCATCGAGGTTGATGATTCTCTGTATTTTAACGGTCAGGTAGTTGGCCAACGACTCCTTAGTAAGAGCGTGCAAGCTCTCGAATGTGGTGTCGATCAGCGCCGATGCGTTCGAGAAAGCTGCTCCCAAGCGTGGAGCCTCTCTGTCGTTTTCGAATTCGAGCCGTAGCAGGTTCTCCAACTTAACAAGATGTCCGCCGTGTTGGGTGGGGATGGCGTCGATGTGCATACGATCAAGAATACGACCCTTGAGAGAGTTAACGGCGGGACGGAACCAACCTTGATGGAGATGCCAGAGAGGACCCCGACTGAGAACGCTCGACGGCACACAAGGGCTCTGCTCGTCTAGGAGGACTCGGGGATCATAGGCATCCGTCGGTCCGCTCCAAGAAAAAACGTTGATGTACTGAAGCAACACAGATACGATCTTGGTGGTCTCCGGCAGGATGTCCGAGACAAAGGCAAGCAGTGCGCGCGCATGTTTCCAGATGCCGGTTGCACCAGGAAGCGCAACAGCGGGCGGAGGGGCCTAAGGTGCTGATTAGCCGCCGCAGCTGCACTTCCTGGTGCAACCGGCGATAGAATTACGAAAGGGGCAGTCCCCCGGCAGGAACCGGCGCAGGGCCCGCCCGATGGGCGGGCGCATAGGCCAGTTCGCGATCCGGCATCCGGACGGATTCCTTCCAGTGACCGTCCGGAAACGTCCAGACGTTCTCCAGGCTAAGGTGCGTTTCGAGATCAGGATGCAAGATCACCTCCGAAGGGGTCCCACATCCCCTGCAGAGCCCCTCTCGGCCGGGCTCCTCCCTAGAGGCAAACCGTCCCATCTGACCCGTCTCTGCGTGAGCAAAGCCCCGCTGTGGTCGAGGCGCAACATATGCGGTATACTCGCGATGTGAAGTCCGAGGTGGCTTCCGAGTCCTATTCGCGGCCGGAAATCCGCCGAATTCTTGGCATCAACGAAAACCGGCTGCGGTCTTGGGAGCGGGCTGGCTTGGCAGAGGCGAAGGAAGCCTACGGCTTTCCGGATCTCATCTCCCTCAAGACGCTGCAGCGTTTGCGCGAGAGTCGCATCTCTGTCAAGCGCATCCACGAAGCCTTGGAGGAACTTCGCGCTCGGCTCTCCAACGTCACGAGCCCGCTCGACGAACTCAAGATCGTCTCCGACGGCGGTCGGATCGCCGTTCGGCTCCCGGGAGAGAAGATCGAAGCGCTCACCGGTCAGTTGCTGTTCGATTTTGATGCGGAGAGTCTTCGGTCCGTCGCGACTTTCCAGCCCATCGCCACGGACAACCCGGATCAGCACGGAGAAGACTACTGGATGCAGCAGGCACACAAACTGGAGCAGTCGGGCGCCGCGGACGACGAGGTCCTTCACGCCTATCGGCAAGTGATCGAATGCAACCCCGATGCCGCGGGTGCGTGGGTGAACATCGGAACACTGCAGTTTCGGCAGGGCCACTTGCAACTTGCCGAAATCAGCTACATGATGGCACTGCGGATCCATCCCGACTATGCGGTCGCCCACTACAACCTGGGCAACGTCTGCGACGTGACCGATCGTCTCGCAGAGGCGGTCCAGCACTACCAGGAGGCCCTGCGCTTGAAGAAGGACTACGCCGACGCTCATTACAACCTGGCTCTGATCTACAGCAATCAGCGGCGCATAAACGATGCGATTCGGCACTGGGACCTCTATCTCGAGCTGGATGAGTCAGGCCCTTGGGCAACGGCTGCTCGCCAGGCGCGGGAGCGCTTGCTCGGCATGGCCGCTGCGAGTGGCTCGGTGGCGCGACTATCGTTCCGCGAACCTTTCGCGGATACTTCCCCATAGGACCGGATCTGTTGTCTGGCCCCCATCCGGTACCATCGACTTGATGAATCGGGCGCTCTCCGGCATTAGTGTGCTCACGTTTGACATCTTCGGTACCGTTCTGGACCTGGAAGGCAGTCTGGTGCCTGCACTGGGCACCTTCCTCAAGAAGACCGGGGCGGATATCAGTTCGGCGGCATTCTGGAGCGACTGGCGTCAGCGGCAGCGTTTGGAGCAGCACCAGGACACCATCCTGATGCTGGGCCATCACGGCTACCTCGATTCCGCACGCAGAGCCCTTGCCCACACCCTTCGACGCCACGCGGTGGAATACAGACAGGACGGCGTCGACGAACTGCTGCAGACGTTCTTCCGCCTTCGTCCGTTCCCTGAAGTCGAAGAGGGACTCTCCCGTCTGGCCGACCGGTACCGGCTCGTCGCGCTCTCGAACGGGGACCAGCACCTTCTGGACCACCTCCTCGGCAGCAGCATCAAGGCCGAGTTTTACCGAACGTTCTCCGTCGATTCCCTGGGGCGGTTCAAGCCTCACCCCTCGGTCTACCGGACAGCTGCAGCCAACCTCGCCTGCGAGCCCGGGGAAATACTGATGGTGGCGGCCCACGCATTCGATGTGCTCGGGGCCCGGGCCTGCGGGTACAGGGGAGCGTACGTCAATCGCTATGGATTGCCGTACGAAGATTCGAGTCTCCGACCCGATCTTGAGGTCGCGGATTTCGCAGAACTCGCGGACCGCCTTCTGGTTGGTTGAGAAGCGGTTCGCGACGCCTCGGCCCCCGTGGCCGGGTCGCATCCCGGAATCCACCCGCGCACTGGAGGCGCGGGTAGGCCCGCATAGCGTCGAATCTGAGCGACACTGTGGCAATGGAGCGACACTGCTTGAGAACTGAGAGATACAGGTTCCGTCTGTTCGCTGGCATTCTTCCGGCGATCCTGGTCGCGTTCCCGGCAGTTTCGTCCGGCCAGACAGCCAAGGTGCGCTTTCCCGTTTCGAGTCAGGCCACCGTATTTGACCCTTATCCGGGGGCGCGGTCGGGTGGCAACTACATGCACAATTACTATCTTCCGCCCGTTGCCAGTACCCCGTGGCGACCCTCGTTTTCTCCGGATGGCGAGTGGATCGCCTTCTCCATGGCTGGTTCGATCTGGAAGATCCGTATCGGAGGGGACGTTGCCTACGAACTGACAGCCAATCCAACGTACGACTCGTCCCCCGCGTGGTCTCCGGACGGCCGCTGGATCGCGTACACGGCCGACGACCAGTACGGCAGCATCAACCTGATGCTGCTGGATACCACCACCGGAGAGAGTACGGAGCTAACGCGCGGACAGCAGCTGAACCTGGACCCGGCCTGGCTGCCCGACGGTTCGGGCGTGCTGTACGTGTCGACCGAGCCGGACGGCTGGTACAACGTATACTCGCTGCCTCTGGAGAGGGGAATCGGCGGCGAACCCGCTCGTCTCACGAAAGACCACGCCTATCGCAATTCGAGGCTCTACTTCGGCCAACAGGACATTCACATTCAGCCGACGATATCGCCGGACGGCAGCGAGATGATTCTCGTCTCGAACCGTGGCATTCCATTGGGTTCCGGTGCCATCTGGCGCGCTCCGGTCGGTCCGGATGCCATGGCGAGCGCCACCCAGGTCCTTCGCGAGGAGACGCTGTACCGGACCCGTCCGCAGTGGTCGCCCGATGGTACGCGGATCGTCTACAGCTCCCACCGGGGCAGTCAGTACAACAACCTCTACGTGCTCCCTGTCCGGGGAGGCGAACCATACCAACTGACTTTCGGCGAGTGGGATCACTTCGAGCCCCGCTGGTCACCGGATGGCGAGTGGATCGTGTACGTATCGAACCGGGACGGCGTCTCCGCCCTGCGGCGGCTCAAGACCTTTGGCGGGGCGGACCAGGAGATCCGGATCCGCCACCGCGTCTATCGGGATCCGCATGGCACGTTCAAGGTCGCCGTCCTTGATGCGGAGACCGGACGGGCAACCGAGGCACGGGTTTTTCTGCGGGCGTCCGACGGCAAGGCGTACGCCCCGTCCGGGTCGTACCAGCGGGTCGCGGCTCGTGCTCTGCATCTGGACTTCTTCCATACGGATGGAGAGTTCTCTGTGGAACTGCCTGAAGGAGAAGTCTCGATCATGGTGATGAAGGGCTTCGAGCGGGAGCCTGTCAGCGCGACTGCACTGGTGGAAGCCGGGGCGGTCACTTCACTGCGGCTCACCCTGAAGCGCTTCACCGACTATGGAGCAAAGGGCTGGTTCAGCGGCAGCGACCACGTACACATGAACTATGCCGGAAACCTCCACAACACCCCGGACAACCTGATGTTCATGGCTGCCGCAGAGGATCTCGACGTCGTGGGGGAGAAGATCGCCAACAAGGACAACCGCATTTTCGACCATCAGTACTTCAACGGACCGTTCGACCAGGCCCGATCGACGCCGGAGCGAATCCTGGCCTGGGGCCAGGAGTACCGCCCGCCCTTCTACGGACACATCAACCTGATCAACCTCAACGACCACCTCTTGTCTCCCTATACCACCGGCTACGAGGGTACGGCCATCGAGAGCCTGTATCCCAGTAACACCGACATTTTCCGCATGGCACGCAACCAGGGAGCGCTGGGAGGTTACGTGCATCCTTTCTCCAGCGAACCGTCCCGGGTCGCGTATGCGAACGCTCGCGGATTTCCGGTCGATCTCGCCTTGGGAGCGTTCGCCTACCTTGAGGTGATGACCAGTGCATCCCAAGCCCGCCACACCGCCCGGGTCTGGCACCGAGCCTTGAATTGCGGGTTCCGGGTCACCGCCTCGGGAGGGGAGGATTCCATTACCGGACTTCATCGAACTCCGGCGCTTGGTGCAGCGAGAATGTACGCCTTCCTCGGGAGGAGCCTCGCCTGGGACCGCTGGGTCGACGCGGTTCGGGAGGGCCGGACCTTCGTGACGAACGGTCCGCTCGTGCAGTTGTCGCTCAACGGCGAGATCCCCGGCGGGACGGTTCGGCTGCCTCCGGACGGGGGCTCGGTACAGGTGGAGGCGCGGATGGAAACGGCGTTTCCTGTCGACCGCCTCGAACTGATTCGAAACGGCGAGGTGGTCGACAACATTCCCTTGCGGAAGGGAGGACGCATCGGTTCGGTTCGGAAGCGGATTCACGTCGACCGCAGCGGCTGGTACACGCTCCGGGCGTTGAGCGACAAGCCAGTTTTGCCTATCGACGACACGCACCTGTATGCCGAGACGGGGCCTGTCTATGTGTATTGTGGCGACCAGCCGATCCGGTCCCGCGAGGACGCGGATTACTTCATCCGCTGGATCGATGACATCACGGATCAGGCGAACCGGCACGCCGGATGGCGGTCCGAACGGGAACGCGAACACGTGCTGACCCAGTTCCGGGAGGCTCGGACGAAGTTCCAACAGCGATCAAGAGAAGCGAGGTGAACGCTGCAGCATGATGCTCGACACGCTTCGAAGAAGGCTCCATCGCTCGCAGTACGTTCCCGAGATCGTAGCGATTACCATCGCCTTGGTCGCGGTACCCATGGTTGCAGGCTGGGTCCCACCCAATCCGTACTATGGGTTCCGCACCCCTGCCACCGTCGCCTCGCCAGGAGAGTGGTATGCGTCCAACCGGCTGATGGGGAGCTACATGATCGCTTCGCAGATCCTCGCGCTCGGCTCCATGAGTGCCGTGGCCCGTGCCCTCGTATCCCGATTCGGCAGGGACCGATTGACTTGGGGGGTGCTTTGGTCGACCTGCCTAGCGCTGGTCGGCATAGGGGCCGCAGTGTGGCACTACTACAGATGAACTGCGAAGCGGACCATAGGCCGCCCGCAGGCACCCAGACACTGACGGCGGGCGCGGGACCGGTTGGTCCGCTCCCATGTCCGGCTGGCGGCTCTGGCACTGCAGGCTACCGAGACCCGCCCCTCCAGCAACCCGTTTGCCACTCCGGCCGCGCAGCGGTTACTCCTTCGCCCGACGCAAGTGCTGGGTCGTTCAGTCGTCCTGTACCGGCAACAGCAAATCGGCACCGCCATCCTCCAGCGATGGGGACATCTGCCAGTAAGAGAACTGGGGCGTCCAATTGTCGCCGCCGAGGCCAGCCATGGCCAGGATGTTCCAGAGCGAGCAGAAGATGTCCCCCGGGCCGAAGACCGCGGAGTTCTTGCGGAAGATCCCGCCTTGCTTGCGCTCGTATAGAACCGCCCCGGGCATGTTGTCCTGTCCCTGCATCGTCGTCTGCTCGCGAATATACGGGCCTCCTCCGTGCGATGCCAGTTGGAAGCGCCAGCCGCGCGAGTTGGCGAACCGACGCTGCTCCTCTGGGAGATCCTTCGACAGCAGCACGACTCCCATCACCGATTCCAGGTGCGGCAGAAAGCCGTTGATGCCGTCCGCCCAGAGTGTGCAGTAGCGGCAGCGCTGGCCCATATTGTGGATTGCCAGCAGTCTGTCATGACCGGCGAAGAGACTGCCCAGACGCACCTCGCCCGACAGTGTGTCCAGGACGTAGTCCGGGACCTTCTGGGCAACCGCCTGTCGGCGCTGCCCGTTCAGTTGCTCGGTAAGCTTGGCAATCTGGAGTTCCAGTTCCTCGATCGAGGGATCGGATTGTTGTGGTGAGGTTGATTCTTTCGTCACGGCTGCAGTGTCGCACAGCGGCAACTCCGGGGAGTCGCAGGTATCCGAAGACCCCGCATGACCTTGCGCAAGCGGAGTCAGCCCGATCTCCGAGGGCGCTGGGGCTGTTGATTCTGCGTTACGGAGAAGTCATCGGGCACTTAGAGCGGAATTGGCCACGGGTATCGGCAACGGCCATTCTCGAGGTTCTCCGCGGCGGTGCGCATCGTTCCATCTCCTTGTACTGGATGGTGCTGTTTCTGAAACGTTTTGTCACTGGCCATGTTGCGGTGGACGAGGCAGTGATGCACGGTCACCCGGAGATTCTCGGTACCGTTCGCAGGTCGACATGCGGCCCCGGGGCCAGCGATTTCGGCGAGACAGCTCATTGTGGGCGCCGGACACTTGCCCGGCCCACCGGTCAGCCCGGCGGCGACCGCGATGCCATCGCACTGGACGACGGCTGTGCGACCTGCTGCGGCAGTGCTACGGGCAATGGCTCGCATCCTGCCAGTTACCATCCCCCGGACATCCAGCCAGTCTGGAAAGATGACCAGGCACACGCACAGTCTGACTACGAGAGATTCTTGCGCTCGGCTGCCTGTCCGACGGGTCGATCAGTCCGATTCTGTGCCGTGGCTCGGACATCGGCCTGGTTGGGATCGGGATTAGCCCTCGGTCGACCTGTGTAGTTCGTGCCTGCCAGAAAACCCCCTCCGGGCAAGATGCCTCGCTCCGAGCCGAAACCAATATAGATCGCAGATGTTTGGCTTACGCCCGCCCGAACGCCTGCCATTTCGCCCCACGGGCGCGTTAGCGCCGGTTCTGACGGCGTGGCGGTGCGCTCGAAGCCGGCTTTGCCCATGGTCCGCACCCGGTCTAGACCGTGATGCTCCAGAGGACGGACCGCCGCATCCACGGCCGAACGCTGCCCGCGCACCTTCCGAAACGACGCCTCTGCCGCCCGCGCTGGGCCGCGTTCAATTGGCCGTTCGCCGGCTGCGCGTTCAGATCCAGCAGCTGGTCCAGCTGGATGCGGTTCTCGGGACGGTGAAAGTTGCGGTCAAAACTGCACCCCCGCAAGTCAAGTCCGGGAGCAGCTCCTGCGTCTCCTCGATGATCGGCTCCGCGATGTCCATGTCGCCGCCCTTCCACAGCAGCTTGTGGTGCAGCAGAAACCGATGCTGGTCCTCGACCACGCAGACCCGCACTCCCAGCTCGACCGAGCAGCCGGCCTTGCCCTTCGAGGTCCAGCGCGCGTGCGGCTCGAAGATCGAGAACACCTTCTCCTCCTGCGGAATCTTCTCGCCTTGCAGCAGCCGCCCAGACGGGTCGATCTTACGTTCCGCATGGGCAATCCAGTCCTTGATTGGCTTGATCCTCCATGCCGCCTCCTCAAGGGTCTTCAGTCTGCTCCTGGCGCGGGTTACCAGGTGCTTGCAGGTGCGCAGGTAGCCCACCACCCGGGGGCGCTTGGCCCACCGCGTCTGGCGCACCGCATGGAACAGCGAGTGCATCCGGCGGGCCTGCTGGCGCCCCAAGCACTTCAGCAAGCATCGCACAGCATCCCATTCCAGCGACACGTCGGTCTCGGCCACGAACGAATCACATCACCCGCGTAAGGCCTTGCCCAGCCTGCGCCCCAGCGCCGTGTGGCCCGCCTGCACCAGGACCTTGTTGATGGCTGCCAGCAACTCCGGCGTCAGCAGGGAGACATTGTCCAGCAGGAGTTGATGCTTGTAGCGGGTCTCGTCGTACAGGCCGTGGCCCAGCATCTGGCGCACCTGGCCGTGGTGATTGGCCAGATTCCGGAGCCGGTCGAAGTCCAGGTTGAGGCCCTTCTTGAGCAGACCCAGCACCAGAATCTGCCACAGGTCCAGCCCTGGCTGGCCAACCCCGCGCTTGACCTTGGCCAGCAAGTGCTCCTCCAGCAGGCCCATCACCTGCTTGTAGACTGGCGGAGTGCAGAACAGATGCTGCAAACCGCGCAGGACCGCCGTCGTGTCGTCGCGACAATCTTGCTCGAACTCAATCTTCTCGATCGGCACCTGATCTTCCTGCAATTGTTGTTGGTGGATTTCGCGCATCCGAACTTTCCCGTCCTCCGAAGATTCGCCGTTTCCGGCCCCATTCAGCCCCCAAACGCCTGGAAACAGCTTTCCCGGGGCCGTCAGATCATTATTGTGCCATTGATAACAACAGATCTCTAGGGTTTTCGGCCAGACCCTAGTCCGTTCTGGTACACTGCACAGCACATGCGGGTCCACAAGGTAGGCTTTGGTACATTCCAGCCAGTAGCGGCCATCAGGAGAATGAACATGACGAGGATTGCACCCAGATCGGGATCGCGCGGCCCAGGTCTTCTGCTTACGGTCACAGTTATCTGCGGCATGATCGGGGTGGTTGCTGGCCCCGTGTTCGGCCAGGCATCGAGTTCCGCAGTGAACGGCTCGGTGACGGACCAGCAGGGTGCGGTAGTGCCGGGCTCATCCGTGGTGCTCATCAGCGTGGAGACGGGCATTGAGCGCCGTTCAGAGTCCAACGCTGTCGGGAACTACGGTTTCGTCAACATTCCGCCGGGCTACTACACGATCGAGGCGGCGGCCGAGGGCTTCCGGACCTCGGTGATCGAGCCGTTCGCCCTTGTTGTCAACCAGACTGCGACGTTCGACATCGTGCTCGAGGTTGGCGCGGTCACGGAGTCGGTCACTGTCGAGGCGGTGGGGGCTCAAGTCCAGTCCTCCTCCTCGGAACTCGGAACGGCCATGACCGAGCAGCAGGTCGTCGACCTGCCCCTCAACGGCCGAAACTTCACCCAGCTGCTGATGCTCACACCCGGAGCATCGCCGGTCAATGTCGCGCAGAACCGCGGTGGCTTCGGCAGCACGTCGGTGGGCACGTTCAGCTTCCCTTCCATCAACGGCCAGAACAATCGCAGCAACCTGTTTCTCACGGACGGCGTGAACAACCAGGGAACGATGACCAGCACCTACGCTGTTCCGCCCATCATCGACGCGATCCAGGAGTTCAAGGTCCAGTCACACAATGATCTTGCCGAGTTCGGCGGCGTCACGGGCGGTGTGGTGAATGTTGTTACCAAGGCTGGGGCGAACGCAACCCACGGCAGCCTCTGGGCGTTTCACAGGAACGACAATCTGGACGCCCGCAACACGTTTCTCGAGGAGAAGGCTGAACTTGCCCAGAACATGTTCGGCGCTACGGTCGGCGGGCCGATCGTGAGGAACAAGACCTTCTACTTCGGAGCCTTCCAGGGCTTCACCAACCGGGCCCCGGCCAACCGGAACTATCAGGTGCCGACTGCAGCGAACCGGACGGGAGACCTGAGCAATTCGACCCGGCAGATTTACGACCCGTACTCCACGCGCACCGGGCCGGACGGCAACGCCGTCCGCGACCCGTTCGCGGGCAACATTATTCCGCAGAGCCGGCTGGACCAAGGCTTTGTCTATTATCTGGAGCAAACCGTTCCCTTGCCGATCGATCTGGGCACGGACCTGGGAAACTTCAACCAGAGGGACACGACGGGAACGAAACTGGACCAATACGAATACTCCGCCCGGGTTGATCACCACTTCAGCGACGCCGACTCGGCCTACGTTCGCTGGAGTGCACAGACCAGCAACCAGCTGGGTTCGGGCGGCCGGCAGGGCTTTACGAGCTTTGTCGATATCGAGAACCTCAATGTCGCGGCGAACTGGGTCCATACTTTCGATCCGACAAGTATTCTGCAGGTATCCTTCGCGCGGACCGATGTTCAGCGGGACACCGGCAATTCATTCACGAATCTCCCGGACGGATTCATCTCCACCGTGGGGTGGAACCCGGACTTCGCCGGCGGTTTCCGCGGTGGCGACTCATTCGTGCCGAACGTTGGAGTGGCCCAGTACTTCGGTGGCGGCGAGCGGACCGGCTTCACGCGGACGAGCGATACGTGGCAGTACAAGGGCACCTATACCAAGATCTGGGGTGTTCACACGTTCAAGTTCGGGGGAGAATACAACATCATCGGGCACTTCGGCACGACCAACGACCACTCCAACAACTTCAGCACGGTCGGGACCGCGAGTCCGGCCAGCCCCGGCAGCACCGGGCACCCAATGGCGTCATTCCTGCTGAACGTCCCCAATGCGTGGTCCCGAAGGGACTTTCACAAGCGTGCCCGGGGAGGGGCCTTGTATTCGTTCTTCGCTCAGGACCAGTGGAGGGTTACGCAGAAGCTGACCATCAACCTCGGGGTACGGATGGACCACACCGTTCTCCCCCAGTTCGGCAACGCGGAGGAGAACACCGTCGAGTTCGGAAACATCGACTACAACGAAGGCATCTACTGGATCACCGCTGCGCCCCCCACATGCGAAGTCAAGCGGATTGCCCCCTGCCTGCCGGACCCCAGCGGTGCCCTGCCCGACAGGGTCCAGGTGACCAATGGGTACATTCAGGAACCATGGCCCCTCAGCTGGCAGCCGCGATTCGGTGTTGCCTACCGGCTGAACGAGCGCACGGCGATCCGCTTCTCGTCGGGCGTGTATTTCGAGAACTTTGCCGGGGTCACGCAGAACACGCAGAATCTCGGCCATACCTGGCCCGACGTTGGCCGCAAGCTGGCGAACGGCACCAACCCGGCAGACTCGATGCCCAGCGTGTCGGCGAAGAATCCGGCACCGACCGGCATCCTTCCCACTGCGACTCCCTATAACCAGGGAGCATGGTATTCGGACCCGCGCATGAAAAACGCCTACTCCATGCAATGGAACTTCGGTGTCCAGAGGCAGTTGGATGAGTCCACCGTTCTCATGGTGAACTACGTTGGATCGGGCAACCGGCGACAGCCCTTGGGAACCTTCTACAACGTCGCCCTGACCCCCGGCAAGCGTTCCGAGGCCCGCCAGCGAGCACCCTTCCCGCTCTTCCGTGCGAACAACTACCTCACCTCCTGGGGGCGGAGCAACTACCACGCACTACAGACTCAGTACAACCGGCGGTTCTCCAGGGGGCTCTCGTTCATGGTGAACTACACGTGGGCGAAGGCAATCGATATCGGTTGCACGGGATGGTTTGTCGAGAACTGTTCCCAGCAGAACCCTTACGACTTCAACATGGACCGCAGTGTCTCGGGAATCGACCTGACCCATAATCTCAACTTCAACTGGTTGTACGATATACCGATCAAGTTCGAGCATCCCGTAGCCCAGGCGGTGCTCGGTGGCTGGCGCTTCAACGGTTTGGCCCTTTTCACGTCCGGGCAGCCCTACACGCCGAATGTCAACGGCGACATTGCGGGGACGGGTCTCCCGAACGGTCGGTACAGACCGAACTACGTCGGGAATCCGGTCCATCCAAGCCCCACGCCTGCTGCCTGGATCAACACCTCGGCTTTCGCTGTGCCCGAGACGGGCACGTTCGGCAATGCGGGCCGGAACACCCTGCGCGCCGACGGGATCAACAACATCGACTTTTCATTCTTCAAGATCGTAGAGGCCACGGAGTCGCTTCGCATCGAGTACCGGGTGGAGTTCTTCAATGCGTTCAATTCCCCTCAATACGCACCACCCGTATCAAACGTCAGCCAGGATAACTTCGGCCGTGTAACGAGAACTGCGAATCGTGCGCGCCAGATCCAGATGGGCCTCAAGGTCTACTTCTAGCCCCATCCAGTGCCTGATCAGGCAGGCCTTGGGATCCTGGCCGCAGTTTCCGATCTTTCTCTAGCGAACCCGCTGGTGATGATTCCCCAGATCCCTTAATCTGACAGGGTTGCGGTCGGCGCGGATCCCGAAGTGATGCTACCGATTTCCCGATCCTGGATCCGGATCCGGATGTCTGGCGTGGCCCGGTACATCCTGTTGCCGGTGGCGTCCGGCGTGTATCTGATTCCCGCATTGCCGGCGCAGTCTCCTGACACGGTGTTGGTCAGGGCGCGGGAGTACCGGCAAGCCGGTGAACAGGACGATGCCCTGTCAATCCTCGAGAACGCCGTAGTCGCGTTTCCGGAAGAGCCCCTGCTCCACTTCAACCTCGGTTCCCTGCTCGGAGAACTTGGTCGGCACGACGAGGCGGTTCGCGCCCTGCGGACTGGCCTTGAGCTGACGCCGAAGCATGCCGAGGCGCGCCTTACGCTGGCGAAGGTCCTCGTGCAGAGCCACCGGTATGTGGCGGCTCTGCACGAGATCGACCACTACGCCAACCTTGTCGGCGAGCAGCTCCACAGCTTTGATGTTCACTATGTGCGGGGGCTGGCACTGCGACGGCTCGATCGGGTGGCCGAGGCGGAGACGGAACTGCGACGGGCGGTCGAGATCGACGCAGGACACGTTGACGCGCTGTTCAACCTGGGGACAGTCCTCGAGCAGGCGGGAGCGAATCAGGAAGCGACAGCCTACCTCCGAAAGGCTGCCGATCTTGATCCTGAAAACCCTGATATCCGGTACCGTCTCGCGAAGCTGCTGCTGAAGCTCGGCGAATCCGATCTCGGCAACGCCGAACTCAAGGTGTTCCAGGAAATCAGGCAGCGTGCCCAACAGCGGTCCCGCGTGGCGGTCCTGATGCGACAGGCCGAACAGAGCCTGAGGGGCGGCAACCCCGATCAGGCCAGACAACTCTACCAGCAGGTCATCCGTACGGTTCCAAGCCACGCCGAGGCTCACGGAAACCTCGGCATCGCATACGAGGCCCTCGGGCGGGGTGATCTGGCCGAGGCGATGTTTCGCAAGGCAACCGAGCTTCGGCCCGGTTATATGGATGCGCACCTCAATCTCGGACTCAAGCTGGCTGGCAAGGAGAGATTCCAGGACGCACTTCCGAGGATCGCCGAAGCGGTCCGGCTGGCTCCCGACCATGCCCCCGCGATCCAGGCCCTGGGCATGGTGCTGACCAGGCTTGGTCGACCCCTTGATGCCGTACCGCATTTCGAACGACTCGTTCAGGAATCGCCCGCATCCGTTGATGCGCGACTCAACCTCGGTATTGCCCTGGCGGAATCGGGACAGGCTGGGCGAGCCCTGGAGCAATTCGATGCTGCCGTCGGCCTTGAGGCCGATTCCTTCAGGTCCCACTACAACAGGGGGAGGGCCTTGCGTGACATTGGCCGAACCTCCGAGGCAATTGAGGCCGTTGAGCGAGCCATTGAGCTGGACGGGCAGCATGCCCCTGCACTGCATCTGCTGGCGTCGATCGAACGCAGATCCGGAAACGAAAGGCGGGCCATCGAATTGCTGCGCCTCGCGGTCCAGATCGACCCCGACAATCCACGGTCCCGCTATGAACTGGGGATCTTGTGCGCTCGATCCGGCGACGTGCCGGGCGCGGTCCACCATTGGGAGAAAGTGCTCGCGCTCGCTCCGCGCCACAAGGAGGCGATCTACAACCTCGCGCAGTCGCTGCACGACGTCGACCCGGATCGGGCCCGGGAGTACCTGCGGCAATTTGCGGCGCTCAAGGCCGAGGAACAGGACACCGACCGGGCCGGTGTGCTTTGGAATTTCGCCTTGGCCGAAGCGGACCAGATGCGATGGGACCGGGCGTTCGGCCTGTTCCACCAAGCGCTCGAGGCCTGCGGGGATTGCCCGACAAGGGGGCAGATTCACAAGAACTTCGGCCTTGTCTACGGCCATTCTGGCGACTATGCGAAGGCTGCGGAACAGCTTTCCAGGGCACTCGAACTTCACCCGGGAGACGAGGAGATCCAGCGCGCACTCAGACTGGTCCAACGTTCCGGAAGTCCCTAGTTCCGGATGGCTCAAAATACGATCACAGCCAACCGGGCGTGTGTTCGACGCGACCGAAGGCCGATTCCGGGGAGGGCTCAACCATCCCATGCTGATGGTCTTGTCGGCACCGCCGTGTACAAGGGCTCGCGGTCGCACCCGCCGTCGTCCGGAGATTTCGGGGGTGACAAGCACTGGATCGATCGCGGAATCTGCCACAAATCGCTGCATCCACGAGTCAGCCCGATGCAGTTCCGCCCGCCCCCCGAGTCTTGACAGGGCCTCCTTCAAGGAACGAAGCGCGACCGTTCCCCCCTGAGTCCAGCCCAGCGCCGCCGCCGAGCCGCGTCCATTCCCGGTCCGTCTTGGCCCAGGTCAGTAGCCGACGGCCTTGTTCACCAGATGCGTCAACGGTTCCCCGCGCGCGAACCGGCCGACGTTGCCCTTGATGAGGTTCAGTCGGCGGTCGTCGGAGCCCTTGGCGTGCGATGCCACGTGGGGGGTGATCACGATGTTGTTGAACTGCCACAGGGGGTCATCCGCAGGGAGTGGCTCCGGATCAGTTACGTCGAGGCCGGCACCAGCGAGCTGCTGGCTGTCGATCGCCTGGATCAGAGCCCCCTTGTCATAGAGACGGCCTCGGGACACGGCTATGAAGTAGGAGCCACGCTTCATCTTGCCGAACTGGGCCGCCCCGATCATTCGTTCGCTCTGCGGCGTGAGAGGTGCCGACACGAAGACTACATCCCCCTTGGGAAGGACTTCGTCGAGCCGGTCCGGGGGCACAATCATTGGGGCATAGTTGTTCACTGGGATGTTCTTGGGATCGACACCGATGACATGCATACCGAATCCGTGCGCACGTTGCGCGATCTGCATCCCGATGCCGCCCATGCCGATGATGACCGCGGTCATTCCGGGCAGTTCCGTCATTCCCTTCGGGGAACTGCTCCTGGACCTCCATTCACGTCGGCCGGGAATGTACTCGTACATGCCACGCGTGAGCGACAGTAGCAGCGCGAAGGCATGGTCCCCGATCGTCGGCCCCTGCACGACCTTGCAGTTGGTCAACTGGATGTCGCTGGCCATGAACTCCGGCCAGAAGCTGTAGGCTTCTACTCCGGCACTCGTCACTTGAACCCACTTCAGTTTCTTAGCCTTCACCAGAAGGTCCTTGCTAATGCCACCCACGATTCCGTCAGCGTCCACGACGGCTCTCTCGAAGTCTTCCGCAGAACGCGCAACCACGATATCAGCGTCACCTCCAGCCTCCCGCTCATACATCCGGATGGCCTCGTCCGTATACGCGAAGCCCTGGGATAGAGCGCGAATGACAATCTTCCGGTCGGCAGCAATACCGACCGTTGCACATGCCAGCAGCAGGACTGCAATCCTTTTCATGGTTCTCTCCAGTGCCTGAGAGTCTACCACTCCCCGCCTGCAGCGGCGCACCCTCGCCCGCCCTTGCGCGCTATGGCTCCATCTCAAAACAGCCCACATGAATGTCCGAATGGACGGCCCCACTTCCCCCATGCTGTTCCAGTCTGGCAAGCCGCCAAGGTGCTACGATTCGCAACGATGCGAGTGCTTGCCCTGACGGCTCCCCTCACTCTGCTCGGCATTCTTCTCCCGGGTCAGTTCGCTTCAGGGATTGAGACGCCGACCACAGTCCTCGACCATCCGAGCGCGACTCGCGTGGTCAAGCTGGAGTTCGGACTGCGGTCGGCTGAACCCGTTCAATGGACAGGGAGCGCCTCGGTGTCCCCCGGCAAGATTCACTGCGCTTGGGGGTGGCACTTCAATCGCCCTGATCGGATCATCGGCTCCAGCGGATGGAACCTCGAGACCCGTCCGGCCCGTCTTCCCGATGCCGGGTACAGCCTGCGGGACCCGCTGCCGCAAGGGATCACAGTTCTTCCCAATGGCGTCTTACTCAGTGTTGAGGCGGTGCCATCCGCAACCCTCTCCGTCCACACGAATCGGGGCAACATCCAGTTCACGCTCTCTGACCTTGACGCCAAGGGACGGCTGGAGTTCCACGACGGCGATGTTGCCGCCGTCGCCGCGCCTCCCGTGCGAGCCCTGACGAGGGGCGAGGCGACCCAGCACGACCTTCCCGCGACCGTGCACACGAGAGATGGCCTCTTCGTGGCCTGGACTGCATTCCACAACGAGGCGAACGTGGTCTATCTGGCCTGGCGCAAGGACGATGTCTGGCAGACTCGCCGCGTCACACCCGAATGGGGTGACTACTCTGGCACGGCGGTCGCGGCGGGACCGGACGGCCGGGTTCATGTGATCTGGAGCGAATACGCGGACGATCGCTGGCGCCTCGTCGATCGCGCGCTCGACCCACGGACTGACTCGTGGGGCGACGATGTCTACGTGTCCCCCTCCGGTCGCCGCCAGTACTTCCCGGTGGCTGCAACGGCCAGAAACGGTAAGCCGTGGGTGGTTTGGCAGGAATTCCGGGGTCAGGGCCTTGACATCATGGCGGCACGCCATGAGGAAGGGAGCTGGACCGAGGCCGTGCGCGTCAGCGAGTCCGCTGCGAACGACTGGGCTCCAGACATCGCTGCGGCCCCTGACGGATCGGTCTGGGTTGCGTGGGACAGTTATGAACGCGGCAACTACGGGATCTATGTCCGCCGGCTGCACGACAGGGGAGTGGACCCCGTCCTGGAGCTTCCGCCGGATCCGAACCGCGCCATCGAGCCGTCCATCGCCGTGGATGGCCGGAACCGAGTCTGGGTCGCCTGGGCCGAGACCGGGCCGAACTGGGGCAAGGATTGGGGAGTACTCGGCCGGCCCGCCACGTCGATCCGCTCCAGTAGCAATATTCGGCTTGCCCGCTTCGCCGAGGGGAGCTGGAGTGAGCCTGCAACCTCCCTTGAGGACTCTGTCCCGGGCTGGATGGCCGAGATGCATGAGTATCCCAGCCTGTTCATCGGCGATGGCGATGTTCCGTATATCTTCTTTCGGAGGATGTTGCTGCGGCATCCGGTGGCTGAACACGAATTGCGGGTCAAGTTTGGGGCTGATGAGAGGATCCTGCAGCCTTGGTACGACACGATCCGCGGCCTGTCGCGCATTCAGCTAACGGCCTTCAATGGTTCCGATTGGCTTCCCGTTCGGGATGTACCCTTGAGTGCCGCTGGAGCCTACGCCGGGCTGGCGCTGGCCCGTGTCGATGGCGGAGCCGATGTGGTCTGGCCCGCTGACGGCAGGACGTACGAGGATCCTCACGTCCGTACGTCCCAGATCCGCTATGCACGGTATCGGCTGGATGCCGAGTATGTCGAGCAGGAAAAGCTGCGCCCCCTGAAACGGGGTGGAGATGACTTCGAGGATGCGGCCCCTACCGAGGCGCTTGACCTGGCCAGAGTGCGCTCTGCGCGCTGGCGGGAAAAGGAACCCTTGCAATTGTACCGGGGCGACCTGCACCGGCATTCGGACCTTTCAGCGGACAGCCAGAACGATGGAGACGTGCTTCTGCAGTACCGCTACGCACTGGACGCTGGAGCGCTCGACTTCGTGGCGGTGACGGACCATTCCGGGGCGGAACGGCTGCACTACTATCAGTACCAGTGGTGGCGGACCCGCCAGATTGCGACGATGTTCAACCAGCCGGGGCGCTTCGCCACGTTCTTCGGATACGAGCGGACGGTTACCTTCCCCGGGGGGCACCGCAACGTGATTTCGACCCGGCGTGAGATGCAGCCCGTTCCCATCTCCGACGAGGAGTTCACAGGCAATGAGAGTTGGGCCGAACGGCTGTATCCGTCATTGTTGCGGCACGGTGACATCGCGATCGCCCACACCACCGCCGGTGGCGGCGGAACGGACTGGCGCGACAACGACCCCCGAGCTGAGCCGGTCGTGGAGGTGTTTCAAGCGCTCAGGGGATCCTACGAAGAGCCGAATTCACCGGCCAAGGCGGGCACGAACCAGCCTGCGGGATTCGTGTGGAACGCATGGAAGAAGGGCTGGAGGATCGGTCTGCTGTCGAATTCAGACCACGAGTCCACCCATCAGTCGTACGCATGCGTATGGGCTCCCGAACTGACCAACACGGGGATTCTGGATGCGATCAAGCAGCGGCGGACCTACGCTGCGACCGACAACATCGTGCTGTACTTTGAGGCTCGCAGGGCCGGCAGGTCAACGGTGAAGATGGGGGGTGAGATGGACGCGGTCGGATCACCCGAATTCTCGATCCAAGTACTCGGGACCGCCCCTGTCTCGTCGCTGGAGATCATTCGCAGTGGTGAGGTGGTCTACAGCTCTGCGCCCGGGTCGGCGGAAGTGTCGGTCTCGTTCCGCGACGAAACTGCTCCGACCTCTGGCTCGGCGCACTATTATGTACGGATCGTCCAAGTCAATCGTCAGATCGTATGGTCCAGCCCGATCTGGGTGGACTACCGGTCGACTGATTAGGGACAGCGGCTGGTCCCAGCACTCCGAGGCCTGACTCAGCGGGACCGGTAGTGGAGAACGCGCCCGGTCGCCGCGATGTCAGGAGTACGGTCTTTGTCCAGGAGCAGGGCAGAGATCGAAGGAGGGGGTGTTCCGGGTGTCGGCATGGGGAAGCGGACCGCTCGGAGTCAGCCGGCGTGTGGGTTGCCGGGTGGATGTGTGACGCCGGCACCGAAGCAGCCGCCCTGGCGGACCTTTCTTGACTCGGAGTCGATCAGCCTGATGCGCCAGCATCGACACACTCCCGCACTGGACGCCCGTCGCCAAGGGAGACGACAGCTTGGACCTCGATCGTCTCATTGTTCTCCAGCGGCCCTTGCCCTTTTGCCTGGGCCTGTTGTGCGACGCTCGCCGAGCCCTTTAGTTTTGCACTGCCAGCGACGGCCGGCGCATCCTCGTCATAGTATTCGAACCACGGCAAACGGTGCTCGTGGTAGGCCTCCTTTGTGAGCGGCTTATCGGGCGGTTGCTCACCCGTAACTTCCATCCATTGCTCCGAGTTCAGCAACGAGACGAAGCAGCGGCTGCCGTGGCGCTGGTCCCACTTGTCAAGCCCTTGGGTATCGTCAAAGATCTGCTGCTTCATCCGGCCACCCGGCGCAAGGCCCATATCATCTGGAGCAACCATTTTGCTTATGGGAGGATCGGTAGGATCCTCCGGCATTCCGATGGACGCCAACGCCTTCGGGTCCCACCGCTCCAACTCCAGCCTGCGCTCCTCGATGTAGCGTTGGAGGACTTCGTCGGCCTGCTCCAACTTGTGTACCGCTTCCCGCCTGCGCTCCTTGATGTAGCGTTGGAGGCAGACTTCGTCGGCCTGCTTCAACTTGCGTGCCTGAGCTTCCAGCCTGCGTGCCTCACGTTTCAGCCTCGCCGCTTCCTGCGTCAATTTCTGCACTTCGTCTCGCACCCACTGCGGTTGGTGTCGCTTCCTCTTCATGGGGTAGACGCTGATCTGCAATCCGCCGTGGTCCGCAGCGCCGGTCAACTGCTCCTCGACCGTGTATCCCTCCCCAAGCGGCATGGCAACGAACTGCCGGATCACTCCCTCCTCCTCGCAGTAGCCGTCAAGCCACCGTTGCTCGGGCAGGACGACATAGTCCTGCGGATCACGGTTCAGGTGGTTGACCCAGGAATCGCCCGTGATGGCGCAGACCTTGCCGGTGGCGACCTTAACCGCAAACGGATAGCTCGATTGGAAGTTGATCCACAGTGCCTCGGCCTGATGCATGGGAGCCATCACGCCACCGCGTCGCCGCCAGTTCTCGGGCAGGCGTTTGGCGTAGTCGTCCAGATGTCGCAGCGGAAACCGTCCGAGGCCCGCAGGCAAAGGATAGTCGCGTTGGTCGTCCGGGATACGCAGGGTGCGCTGAAACTCGATGAAGCAATGCGCCTCGGGGTGTACATCCGAAAAATCGAATTCCAAACGGTTGTTTTTGAGCGTGATCACTTGAGTGTTCTCCTTCGTCTTTACCAATCGCCGTCGCGCACTTCGCGCACCACCCGCAGCACGGCCTCGTCGGGTGCCTCCTTCAGTTCGCGGATCAGATCCGCGAACAGGCGAGGTCGCTTGCGGATGATTTCCTGAAGGTCGGCGGAGACCTTTCCGCCGAGTGCCAGCAGGACATCCACATCCTCCCCTAACTCCTTCGCCAGGGCCACCGTCGTCGCCTCAGAGGGCGGAGCCACCTCTCCACGTTCGATCTTGCTGAGGTAAGCCGGCTCGATGCCGATGCGCCCCGCGACCTGGCGCACGGAATAGCGCCGGTCGCTTCGCCGCAAGCGTTCACGAATCGCGCGAACCGTTGGGCCAAAGTGCGTCATGTGTCGTATTCAGTATACACCAACATGCCAGCAGATGCGGGATCAAGGGGGGGCACCCGAGTGCATGCACGGTCCAGCACTCTGGGCGCGCTGGCGGTCGGCCCGCTCGCAGACCGAATGCCAATGCGGTGCGGCTCAAGATCGTGCAAGCTTCACCAAGGCCCAGACGCTCTCGATGCTGTTTGTCTGAGCCTTACCACGGACATACTCTCCGCGCTGATGGTTCACTCGCGACAGCGAATGGAAACTGGCCAGGGAGGTATAGCTCTCCAACAGTGGGACGCCCCTTGGAGGAACTGGGCCGAATTGTGACTCGTACTGCTCGCGTGCGCTCCACGAGGCCGACGCAGCACGCTTGTTACCGTCGGTCTGCCCTGCCGATTCGTGCACCACTGCATATGATCCCCCTTGGGATCGTCAAAGGGATAGGTCCCTCCGAAAAGGCTACGGCTTCTCCGGCAGAAGGTTCGTGCCGGTCCGCCTGCTGCCCGTTGTCCGGCGACCTGGACCGTTACGATGATGAGGAATGGATGCGTCCTGGATCGACCATGGAGGGGATCGCGGACAGGATTCGATGCCGATACACGGCAATGGAGGCGGTGCTGGATCAGCGCACACGGCGCCTGTGGGCGGCGGCCGAGGCCCGCGCTCTGGGCCACGGCGGCATCGCCCGGGTAGTCGAGGCGACGGGCCTGGCGCGCAACACGGTTCGGGCCGGTCTGCAGAAACTGGATCAGGGGGTTGGCGAGACGGTACCCGCCCAGCGTGCGCGACGGCCCGGTGGCGGCCGCAAGCGCCTGTCCGACCAGGACCCGGACCTGCTCAAGGTGCTGGAGTTCCATCTGGAGGCGGTGAAGCGCGGTGCCCCTGCCAGCCCGCTGCGCTGGACAGCGCTGAGTGAGCGGTGTCTCGCGGCCGCGCTCGGTACCCGAGGCCATCGGGTCAGCGATGGAAGAAGGGCTGGAGGATCGGTCTGCTGTGGAATTCAGACCACGAGTCCACCCATCAGTCGTACGCATGCGTATGGGCTCCCGAACTGACCAACACCGGGATTCCGGGCGAATCTGGAGGTCGCCGGACCTACGCTGCGACCGACAACATCGTGCTGTACTTTGAGGCTCGCAGGGACGGCAGGGCAACGGTGAAGATGGGGGGTGAGATGGACGCGGACGGATCGCCCGAATTCTCGATCCAAGTGCTCGGGACTGCCCCTGTCTCGTCGCTGGAGATCATTCGCAGTGGTGAGGTGGTCTACAGCTCTGCGCCCGGGTCGGCGGAAGTGTCGGTCTCGTTCCGCGACGAAACTGCTCCGACCTCTGGCTCGGCGCACTATTATGTCCGGATCGTCCAGGTCAATCGTCAGATCGTATGGTCCAGCCCGATTTGGGTGGACTGCCGGGCGACTGACTAGGGACAGCGGCTGGTCTCAGGACTCCGAGGCCGGACCCAGCGGGACCGGTAGTGGAGACCGCGCCCGGTCGCCGCGATGACAGCAGTACGGTCTTTCTCCAGGAGCAGGGAAGAGATCGAAGGAGGGGGGCCGGGTGTCGGCAGGAGGAAGGGGATCGCTCGGAGTCAGCCGGCGTGTGGGTTGCCGGGTGGATGTGTGACGCCGGCACCGAAGCAGCCGCCTTGGCGGACGTTGCTTGATTCGGCCAAGTCGATCAGCCCGATGCGCCAGCTTCGACACACTCCCGCACCTTGCGCCCGTCCTCAAGGGAGACGGCAGCTTGGACCTCAATCGTCTCATTGTTCGCCAGCGCCCCTTGCCCTTTTGCCTGAGCCTGTTGGTCGACGCTCGCCAAGCCCTTTAGCTTTGCACTGCCAGCTACGGCCTGCGCATCCCCGTCATAGTAGTCGAACCACGGCAAACCGTGCTTGCTGTAGGCCTGCGCTGTGGGCGGCTCAGTGGGCGGTTGCTCACCCGTAACTGCCATCCATTGCTTCGAGTTCAGCAACGAGACGAAGCAGCGGCTGCCGTGCCGCTGGTCCCAAGTGTCAAGCCCTTGGGTATCGTCAAAGATTCGCTGCTTCATACGGCCACCCGGCGCAAGGCCCATGCCATCTAGAGCAACCATTCCGCACATGGGAGCATGGGCAAGATACCCCGGCATTCCGATGTACGCCAACGCCTTCGGGCCCCCCCGCTCCAACTTGCGTGCCTCAGCTTCCAGTCTGCGTGCCTCACGTTTCAGCCTCGCCGTCATCGGAAGCCATCGACACATCCGGGGCCAGTGAGCTTCCAGCCTGCGTGCCTCACGTTTCAGCCTCGCCACTTCCTGCTCCAATCTCTGCACTTCGTCTCGCACCCACTGCGGTTGGTGTCGCACCCCCTTCATGGGGAAGACGCTGATCTGCAATCCGCCGTGGTCCGCAGCGCCGGTCAACTGCTCCTCGACCGTGTACCCCTCCCCGAGCGGCATGGCAATGAACTGCCGGATCACTCCCTCGTCCACGCAGTAGCCGTCAAGCCACGGTTGCTTGGGCAGGACCACGTAGTCCTGCGGATCACGGTTCAGGTGGTTGACCCAGGAGTCGCCCGTGATGGCGCAGACTTTGCCGGTGGCGACCTTCACCGCGAACGGATACATCGAGTGGAAGTTGATCCACATGGCCTCGGCCTGATGCATGGGAGCCATCACGCCACCGCGTCGCCGCCAGCTTCCGGGCAGGGGTGCGACGTAGTCGTCCAGATGTCGCAGCGGAAACCGTCCGAGGCCCGGCGGCAGAGGATAGTCGCGTTGGTCGTCCGGGATACGCAGGGTGCGCTGAAACTCGATGGAGCAATGCGCCTCGGGGTGTACATCCGGAAAATGGAATTCCAAACGGTTGTCTTTGAGCGTGATCACTTGAGTGTTCTCCTTCGTCTTTACCAATCGCCGTCGCACACTTCGCGCACCACCCGCAGCACGCCCTCGTCGGGTGCCTCCGTCAGTTCGCGGATCCAATCCGCGAACTGACGAGGTCGCTTGCGAATGATTTCCTGAAGGTCGGCGGAGACCCTTCGCCGAGTGCCAGCAGGACATCCACATCCTCCCCTGACTCCTTCGCCAGGGCCGCCGTCGTCACCTCAGAGGGCGGAGCCACCTCTCCACGTTCGATCTTGCTGAGGTATGCCGGCTCGATGCCGATGCGCCCCGCGACCTGGCGCACGGAATAGCGCCGGTCGCTTCGCCGCAAGCGTTCACGGATCGCGCGAACCGTTGGGCCAAAGTGCGTCATGTGTCGTATTCAGTATACACTAACATGGCGGCAAATGCGGGATCAAGGGGGCACCCGAGTCCATGCACGTCCCAGCATCTGGGGGGCGCTGGCAGTTGGCCCGCTCGCAGACCGAGTGCCAATGCGGTGCGGCTCAAGATCGTGCAAGCTTCACCAGGGCCCGTACGCTCTCGATGCTGTTCGTATGAGCCTTGCCATGGACATACTCTATACGTTGATGGTTCACCCGCGGCAGCGAATGGAAACTGGCCAGGGGGGGCTAGCTCGCCAACTCGTCGGCGTGGACGCCCGAGCCGCGAGCCACCTCCTCAGTGATGTAGGGCGGGATGTCGGACGCCTTCGCTCCCTGGACATGGAAGGCGACTGCCTTGGTCCTGGTGCTACGGGTCGGGGTGCCGGCGAGTTGGCTGCGGGGCATCCGGTCGGCAGTCCTGCCAGCCCCCAGAACACTTGCGGAGAGTCCTTCCGGCAGCGCGGCCGGACACCCCGCGGAAGCTGGTCGCGCGCCTTCCCGCTGCCTTGCCGCAAAAACCGCCTGCTGAATCGTCTTAGGTA
Organism: Bryobacterales bacterium; assembly: GCA_965205085.1. Classification (GTDB taxonomy): domain Bacteria; phylum Acidobacteriota; class Terriglobia; order Bryobacterales; family UBA6623; genus VXMF01. The sequence goes on from OZ242039.1 coordinate 3,314,818, forward strand.
GTGAAAAGCACAGCGAAAAACCTCTTTTTTCTTTTTCTCCTTGTGAACCTTCGGGTTGACAAGAGTGGCGGAGCGAAAGCTCCGCCACTGCCTATTTGGCGGTCGCTTCGCGTGCCATCAAGCCGTTTCATCCACCGGATGCAGGTTGCAATCCGCCTACGCCCGGCCCAAACGTAGCCGAAGGGCGGAGCGGCGAGTCCACCGCCCCGTCGAGTACTGGAGGCCCACCGACCGGCACCGTGCCCGACTGGTCCCGAACGGCGGACTCCCCGGCGTCCAGGCTCCATACCGGTGTGCAGGAACACCGACGCTGCCGTATCTCCGGGGCCCGACCACTAGTCCCACGAACCACAGGCACCGGCACCGGCGCAGGGTAGGCTGCAAGCCGCTGCGGTCAGTGTGCCTGCCGGGACGGCGGCAAAGCCCGCTCGCGCAGGCGGGAGCATAGGGTGTGGAACGGCTCGCCGTGTTGAGGACGGCGACGGGTCCCACCCAGTGCGGTCTTCACCAAGAGATGGGCCGCGCCGATACCCGACCTCCCCGTTGCTGTCGCACCGGATGGGTGCAATCGGCGCTCCGATCGCACGTTCCCGGCATCAGACGCGGCCTTCCCTGCCACACTCGGGCGGGGATCTCCTCCAGAGCAACGACGGGGAGAGGCGGGGCACACAGCCACAGGGCCCGGTATCCATGCAATCCCTCCCGGTGCCAAGGGAACACGGGGATGAGTTGGGGTGACAACGCGAAGAAGAGTCGTGTCGTTCAATGAGCCTGGCTCCTGTTACACTGTCGCATCCCGGCGCTGTTCTCGGGCTGTCATGTTCACTTCGGAGAGCTTCCGATCACGAACCGCCACGCCGATCCTGCTCGCCGCGGTAGGCACGCTGTGCCTAGGATGCGGCAAGTCCGAGGGCCCGGTTGCGGACCGTCCCAACGTCCTGATGATCGCCGTCGACGACCTGAATGACTGGATCGGGTGTTTGGGTGGACACCCCCAGGCCGTGACGCCGAACATGGACCGGCTCGCCGCGCGAGGACTGCTGTTCACGAACGCGCACTGTGCCGCACCGGCCTGCAATCCGTCTCGAGCGGCGCTCTTCAGTGGTCTCATGCCGCAGTCGAACGGCGTCTGGGCAAACGACTCCGCGCAGCGGTTGGAGCGGACCCTTCCCGACGCCCGGCTGCTGCCCACGATGTTCCGGGAGGCCGGATATACAGTCCTCGGCACCGGCAAGCTCCTGCATTCGGGGGGCAAGGACCTCTTCGATGATTACTTCTCGGTCGAGCAGCGGTGGAGTCCGCTGTCCCGCGAGAAGGTCGACTACACCCCCGAGGAGCTCCCCACAAAGGGGACACGGGATCCACGACACCTTACCCAGGACAGTCTCGGTTGGGAGGTGGTGCTGCCCCTGAACCGCATGCCCTCCGACAGGCGGCCCAACCAGGCCACCGGGGAATCGTTCGATTGGGGGCCGTTCGACGTTCCGGATGAAGACTTCGGCGACACGCAGATCACGAATTGGGCAATCCGGCATCTCGTTGCCGACCACCCGCGGCCGTTCTTCCTGGCGGTCGGATTCTATCGACCTCATATTCCGCTGTGGGCCCCGAAGCGGTTCTTCGATCGATTCGCGAACGAACCCGGGCTCTTGCCCGAAATACAGCATGATGACCTGGACGATCTCGGCGAATCTGCCACGACCTGGGCGAGGGAGCCGGTCACGGCCGGTCGGCACGCGACGGTCGTGGAGTACGGGCAGTGGACTGGAGCGGTGGAAGCGTATCTTGCGAGCGTTTCGTACATCGACTACGAGATCGGCAGGCTTCTGGATGCCCTGGGGCGCTCGACGGCAGCCGACGAAACCCTGATCATCCTTTGGTCCGACCACGGCTGGCATCTTGGCGAGAAGGAGCACTGGGGCAAATGGACCGGGTGGGAGCGTTCCACCCGAGTGCCGGTCATGATCGCTCCACCATCCGGTCGGGCCCGCGGATTCGCAACGGGTTCGACCAGCGACCAGCCTGTCAGCCTGATCGACGTCTATCCCACCTTGGCGGAGCTTTGTGGACTCACTCCTCCCGATACCCTGGATGGCGAGTCCCTGGTCCCGCTGCTGCACGACCCCGAGACCGTCACCGGGCGAGCTGTAGTGACGATGTTCAGTCCCGGCAACGGCTCGCTTCGAACACACAGGTGGAGATATATCCGTTATGCGGACGGTTCCGAGGAACTCTATGACCACGCAAACGACCCGAACGAGTGGAACAATCTTGCCGGGGCCCGGCAGTATGCCGGTCAGCTGGAGGCTCTGCGGCAGAGGATGGAACCGTATGTCGCGGAGTGATTTGGTCAGACACGCTCTCGGCTTGACGGTCGGCGCACTGGCGCTGTCGTGTTCGACGGGGGCGGACAACCGGCCCACGGACGCTAGGCCCAACATTCTGCTGATCGCAGTGGACGACCTGCGACCCGAATTGGCGTCCTTCGGAGTTCCCTACATTCGCTCGCCGCACATCGATCGTCTGGCCGCATCGGGCCGGAGTTTCCGGCGACACTACGTTCAGGCACCGACATGCGGCGCATCGCGATTCGCGCTCCTCACCGGTCGTTACGGCGAGGCTGGCAACGCGGCACTGTTCCAGCGTGCCGCCCGGATGGGAGAGAATCCGGAATCGGTCCCTCCGAGCCTGCCGGCCTGGTTCCGGGAGCACGGATACACGACCGTTTCGGTGGGCAAGATATCTCACCACCCAGGCGGCCTGGGCGGCGAGGACTGGGACGATGCCGGCCAACCCGAGATGCCGGATTCCTGGGATCGTCACCTCCTGCCGGCCGGGCCATGGAGGCATCCCCGAGGATGGATGCATGGCCTTGCAAATGGGGAGATCCGCCGCGACGCCAACGATATGGACGTGTTCCAGGCCGCAGAAGGTCCGGACTCGATCTATCCGGATGGGATGTCGATCGAGGAGGCCCTCCGGCAAATGGACCGCCTGGTCTCCGACGAAGAAAACCCGTTCTTCCTTGCTGTCGGAATCTTGCGCCCACACTTGCCGTTCGGTGCGCCGAGTCGATACCTGGAACTGTACGAGGGAGTGTCCCTGCCACCGGTTCCCTATCCGACGAAGCCTGCTGGCAGGACGACATGGCACACCTCAAACGAATTCCGAAAGTACAATCGCTGGGGGCTCGACCCCGATGGAGACGAGTCCTTCGCGACAGAGGTGCGGAGGCACTATGCAGCCTGCGTGAGCTATGCGGACGCCCAGGTGGGGCGTCTGCTCGACCGGTTGCGTGAGACAGGTGCCGCCGATCACACGATCGTGGTCCTGTGGGGCGACCACGGCTGGCACCTGGGCGAGCACGCCGTGTGGGGCAAGCATACCCTGTTCGAAGAATCTCTGCGGTCCCCGCTCATCATTTCGCATGGCGGGCTGCCGAGGCCCGGAGTGCCCACCGATGCGATCGTGGAGACGCTGGACCTGTTCCCCACCCTGTGTGTCCTCGCAGGGTTGCCAACACCGGACTTCGTGCACGGTGTTTCGCTCCACCCTCAACTGGAGGACCCGGATGCTGTCGGCCGGTCCGCCGTAGCCTACCGGCCGGGGGCCGCAACGGTGCGGACCAGTAGGCACCGGCTCATCGTGCATGACGACGGCTATGCCGAGTTGTACGATCACCTGTCGGTGGAGAAGGAATCGCGGAATGTCGCACCGTCCCACAGCGACGTGGTGGAGCAGTTGTCGGGTTTGCTCCGGGCTCGGCTGGCCCTTAGGGATCTGTGAAACCCGGCCGCACTTCGGGAGGTGCCCCCTGCAGAACCGCTGTTGGACACGATCAGATTCGTGTCGCCGCTGCCGTGGTCAGACGGTGTGCGGTTGCTCTCGGTGCGAAACGGCCGCGCCCCGGCAGTCTACGGCATCGAGACCCTCCGTGGGGGCTGAACAGGCTGGGGGTGAGGTGGATGAACCTGAGTCCGGCATCCGGGCGACAGCTTCCATCCGACATCTCTGTCCAGAGACCGGCTGACCACTCGAAGGCCTGTCACGAGTTATCCGCTCGACGCAACGACCGGGCGTTTCCAGAGATTTGGGATGCCAATCAGTCCGGGAGAACTGAAGCGTTGTGCAGGAAAACCCAGCAACAGGGCTGTGGGAAAAGGGTCGGAAGGCTCGGGGAGTGGAGGGTTCCGAGCCTTCCGAGGAGCTGCGCAGCTCAGCCGGGAGGAGCGTGATTGTGGATGGGGTAACCCCTCCCGACGTAATTAGAATAGCAGATCCAAGACCCCCGCGCTACCCAACAAGGCAAAATTCTGCCGTCGAGGCCAGTCGGATTCGCAATTTTCGCCGAATTTGCATCGTTTGGAGCCAACGCCACACCGTATTCCGCTTGGTTGGCTGTCGCCATGTCCGGTCAGTGGCCGTCGTGCTCTCAGCTGGTCAGGGCGGATGCCGGGACCGCTTCGTCGATGCGAACCGCGCCCGCCTCGGTCAGGCACCGATGAACGGAGGCCGCTGCCGGGCCCCCCGTGCACTCGACCTGGACGATGACTCCCTCGCCCAGAAGGGCCGGGACCGGAGCGCGCCCTCGCGGACGACAGAGGCCCGCCTCCCAGACCATCAACAGCACGGTCGTCAGGACCGCACCCGCCATCGTCGCCTCAAACGTCACCACGGCCGTCGCCCATCCGGAAGTGATCGGCATCCCACCCGTTAGCAGGGGGTAGGAGAGCTGTATGCGAAAGATGAGGGCCGTTGCCGTGACCCCCGCCGCAATCGCCCCCAGGACGGCTCCCAGGGACATCCGGCTTTTCCGTGGCAGCACTGGCGGATCCGTCTCCACGGGCCGGCGCGAATAGAGTTCGACCGAGTCCTTCGAGATCCCGCCAGCCATGAGGCTCGTGACCGCGACCGATGCGGTTTCATGGGTCCGGAACTCAGCGTGCAGATAGGCCTTCTTCGTCATACTCCCAGATGGCAATGATCGGAAACGCCTTCACGAACAGCAGGTAGAGGAGCGTCATCGCAGCGAAGGTCCCGGCCGTGATCGAAAGCTCGACCCAGCTCGGAGCATAGCTCCCCCGGCCGGCCGCCAAGGCAGGTGTGGCCAGCGACGGAATCACGATCAGGAACCGTTCCAGCCACATTCCGATCAACACGGCGACGCTGCTTGCCACCACCGATGTGATGCTCCGTAGCCTGGAGATGCCGAGCAGCGCGAGCGGAACCGCGAAGTTGCACACGACCATCGCCCACAACAGGAATCCGAAAAGGCCCTGTTCCCGGACGTTGAAGACAGTCATCTCATGCGGGAGATTTCCGTACCACATGGTCAGGTGCTCGGAGAATGTGAAGTAGAACCAGACAAGGCTCATGAGCAGCAGGAGCTTGCCGAGGTTCATGAAATGCAGTTCGCGCAGGTAGTCCTCGAGTCGCATTGTCTTCCGGAGAACCGCCATCACGAGCACCAGGGCCGCAATGCCGCTGAAGATCGCCCCGACCACAAAATACGGCGCGAAGATCGTGTTGTGCCAGGTCGGGGTGACCGACATCGAGAAGTCGTACGCCACGACCGAGTGTACCGAAACAGCGATCGTGAGAATCAGGACCGCCATCAGCTTCATGGCCCGCTCCAGGGCCTGCCATTGCCGGTCCGAACCCGTCCAGCCCAGCGAGAGCGCCCGGTAGATCCGTTGCTTGAGACCGGAACTGCGACCCGCGATTTCGGCGATGTCGGGAATCATTGGCAAGTACAGGTAGATCAGGCTACCGACAAGGTAGGTGAGGATCGCCGTCAGGTCCCAGAAAAGGGGCGACCTGAAGTTTGGCCAGAGCAGCCGCTCGTTGGGGTAGGGAATCATCCAGTGGAAGTAGGCTGTCCGGCCCAGGTGGATCAGGGGGAAAAGGCCTCCGATCATCAGGCAGAACACTGTGATTGCCTCCGCCGCCCGGGTCACGGGCTTGCGCCAGCCCGCGCCCGTTAGGCGGAGGATCGCCGAAATCAGGGTGCCCGCGTGCGAGATGCCGATCCAGAACACGAAATTGACGATGTGAAAACCCCAGAAGACCGGGCGTCGCAATCCGGTGTGACCGATGCCGTAGACGACCTGGAAGCCCCACGCAAAGAGGGCCCACGCCACAACGGCGCCGCAGGCCAGAACCGCCGCCAGGTAGCGGGGGGAGGCACCTCCCATCCGTTCCAGAACTTCCTCGCGGACCTGCGTGGGAGTCTTGGCCGGGATAGTGGGCAGAGCTTGCACTCGACTTACCCTGACGCGTGGTGGGCCGGGTCCCCGGCGGAGTTCAGCGACGCTCTCGTTCGGATGCCCATGAACGTAGCGCCCTAGTCTGCCTTCTCCAGATAGAACACCCTGGGCCGCGTGCCCAGGTCAGCCAGGAGTTGCCCTGACCGGCCGCTTTCGATCGCCTTCGAAACCTTGCTTCCGGGGTCGCTCATGTCTCCAAAGACCATGGCTTCAGCTGGACAGGAGCGCACACAGGCGGGCTGCACATCCCCGTCCGCAAGCGACCGGGCCTCGGCGCTGGCATCGAGCTTGGCACGCTTGATCTTGTGGGCACAGAACGTGCACTTCTCCACAACGCCTGACGGACGGATCGAAACGTCTGGGTTGAGTTGTAGGCCGAGCGGCTCCGCCCACTCTGGCGGGAACCAGTTGAAGAAGCGAACCGTGTAAGGGCAGTTGTTTGCGCAGTAGCGGGTCCCTATGCAACGGTTGTAGATTTGGACGTTGAGCCCTTCCGCATTCTGGTACGTAGCGTACACCGGACAGACCGGTTCACAGGGCGCACTGTCGCATTGCTGGCAGAGCACCGGTCGGTACTTGACCTTGATATCCGGGAATTCGCCTTCGTAGTAGCGGTCGATGCGGATCCAGTGCTTGGCCCGGCCCATCGCGGCCTGTTCGTCCCCAGCTGTCGGGACGTTGTTTTCCGCATCGCAGGCAACCACGCAGGCCTCGCATCCCGTGCAACGGTCGAGATCGATTGCCATCGCCCACTGCGGGACGTGTTCCTCAGATTCGTGCTGTTGGAGCTCTTGTGTCTCGGGCATCGCCTCTCGCCTTGCCTAGCCTCTCTCCGGATGGTCGTCGCGATCCTGTTGGGCAAACTGAATCAGTCGGCCTTGCTTTCGGGATTTCTCGATTCGGACCTTGACGGGACCGTGCGACACGGCTCCCGTGGCGCGGTCTCGGACATTCCCGAGCACCCACGCCGGGTTGGCGCCCCGCCCGGAGGCGTAGCGCCCGAAGTGCCGGTGTCCGTGTCCCAGCGCCATTGACGCCACGCCTGGGATCGCCGCCGGATTGACATAGACCGGAGCAACCAACGTGCCGTGTTCGGACTCCACCGAGACCATGGTTCCGTTTGCAACCTCGAGCCGGGCGGCGGTCTCGGGGTCCAGTTCCACAGGAGTGCCCCACATGGCGCTCGAGGCCGGATCCGGGAGCTCCTGCATCCAGGGCCGGTTGGAACCGCCGCCGTCCCCGAACTGGAGCCCAGCGTATGCCTGGAACAGGGGCGCATCCGGCTTGCTGCCGCCTTGGATGTTTCCGACCCCAGCCGGGTGCACCGGTTGCGCCTGGGCCCTCTCGCCGCGCCAGCCGCCCTGCCGGAGCTGTGCGCGCGCAAAGCCTGCCGGTCCGGGCTGCGGCGAGCCCGCCCGTTCGTGCAGCCCGGACAACACCGTCTCCGCGTCGGTGCTGTCGAACGGCGTGCCGAGAGCTTCCGCAACTGATGCCAGCACCGTGTCCGTAGCGCGGGTGTCGTAGAGCGGTGCCACAAAACGCTCCGCAGCACTGACTGCCGGGACCGGGGACACGGCCGGTACGGCGGCCCAGTCTCTCTCGAGAGGATCGTGGTCGGGAAGAATCAGGTCGGCGAATGCGGCCGTGTCGTCAAGGAATGGTGAGAAGCTGATGACCGTGCCAGCGCGTGCGAACAGTGCCTCGGCACCTGGCGAGTTGTAGGCCGGGTTCACTCCGTCGACAAGAACGACCTCCGCCTCGGCAAGCCGACCCTCCCAGCCCTCGGAGACGGGTCGCGAGCTTTCCAGACCGGTTCCGGAGCGGGCGGGCGGCAACACTCCGCCCGCTCTGCCGACGCTGCCCAGCAACAGGTTGAGCGCGCAGGCAGCCGTCACTGCGTCGGCCGAGTTCTCGCGCACCATCGACGCCCCGCCCAACACCACAGGGGCACTCGCCTCGGATAGGGCGAAGGCGGTTTCTCGCATGCTGCCCAAGGAGATTCCCGAAGCTTCCGCAGCCCACTTCGGATCGGTCGCCGCAAAGGTCTCGAGGACCTCGTCCGGGGTCTCATCAAGCCCGGCCGGTCGCGCCTCGGAAACCAGGATCCGGCCGATTCCGAGCGCCAGCGCGAGTTCGCCTCCCGGCCAGACCGGGAGCCAGCGGTTGGCATTCCATGCGGTCAGAGAGAACCGCGACTCCGCATGGACAAGTCTGCCCCGAAGTTCCTTGCGGCCGCGGCGCATGTGGCCGTACCGTCTCGCGTAGAGCACCGGCGAAACCCATCCGCCAAGGAAGTCAGCCCCGATCGAAAGGACCAGGGTGGCGTCCTGGACTTCGTACACCGGCATCCCGTCCCAGCCGAAAGCCCGCCTGGAGGCCTGATGCTCGGCGGCAAAGTCCCCTGTGCCAACGCTCGCTGCGGGCGGGGCCCCCAGCGCTCGCAGGAACCGTGCGATATTCTCGGACCGAGTGCTCGCCTGGGGCCGGGCCAGGAAGAGAATCCTGTCGGGATTCCGGGAAGCCGCATCGTCGAGCGATGCGGTGACCTCGGCTAGAGCCTCGTCCCAGCTGACAGCGCGAAACTCGCCCTTTCCGCGCGCTCCGACCCGTTTCATCGGACTCCGAATCCTGTCGGGATTGTAGAGGGACTGCAGCGACGAGTGACCACGGGCGCAGAGCCGGCCCCCGCTGACGGGATCCTGCGGATTGCCTTCCAGTTTCTTGATGGCGGCGACCGGCTGGCGAAGGCGCTCCCCGTCCACCTCGACGTCCCTCTCGGAGGCCATCACCCGGGCTTGGGTGCCGCACGCCGCCAGGCACTCGCCGCAGACACTCGGGTGCCATTCCTCGACTCCCGGAACAATCTCCTCCTCACTGACCAGCAAGGGGATGATCTGTTCCCCCTCCTTGCCGCAGGCTCCCGTGATCGCACCGCCTGAGACCGTGCCTGCCAGCTTGAAGAAATTGCGACGGTCCATAACTTCGAGGGGTATCTTGCGGCTAGAAGTGGCACACCAGACAATCGTCGCTCGCCCGGTTCTCCCTGTGACAGGCGATGCAGCTGCCCATGGTGTGCCGGACAGCTTTGACCGCAACCGTCATGGATGCGATGTCACCATGGCATTCAGAACACTCGATCCGGGCCCTTGCGTGGGGGGCATGACGGAATTGCACGGCGGCTCCTTTCGGGAAACGGTAGATCCGCACCCAGGGAATCTCGTGTTTTGCCTGCCAGTACTCGGTCAGGCGTTGGACCTCCGGCAGATCCGTACCAATGAACTGGTGGCAAACCATGCACTTGCGGATGGACGGAATGCCCGCCATGTCACGGGTCGTTGCACCCGTATGGCAGTCTACGCAACTCATGCGGGCCTTCTCGATGTGAGCCCGGTGGGAGAATTCCAGCGGCTGCTCGGCAATCACCCTCGGAAGGCCGATGAAGAGCAAGAGAATCACGAGAGACATCAACAGGTCGGGCTTGGAGTGAGTATTCCAGAATACGTCACTGCGAGGCCCAGATTCGGCGAGGTGCCCCGGGCGGTCCTGGCAGTCGCCGCCTGCCGTCACGCCAACGCGCTCGCCACAACTCGGCTGGGAGTTCGCACGGCAGTGTCGGTACCCGAGGACATCCAGCGGGCAGCGACCGGGCAATCGGGCCCTTCTGGTCATATGGCGGACCGGGCTGAGCGAGGCTACACCAACCGGCCCGGCGACATCAACTCGCGCCGGCAACGACGGGCATGAGGGCAACCACGGGCTGCGACGAGCGCTGCCCCGCTCGCCTGCGGGATTCCTTCACCGCGCCCGCAAGTGCAATCGCGGGCCGGGTGCCCGGTCAACACGAGAACGTCTCACGCCATGGCAACCGCCGGTTCCCGACACGTCCTGTCTCCGTTTGAGCCCGCATCCACTTGCCGGGCGTTTCGACAAGCCAGTTTGCTGGAACTGGTAACGGCCGGGCCCGGAGAACGGATTGAGTCGATGCCGATGCCGGCCGCATCGGGTGCCTTGCAGGGAACGAGCCGGTAGGATACCTGCGCCCGTCCCCAGATCCGCTACCGCCTTGATTGAGTTGTGACGGTCTCGGCAGTCGCGCCAGAGGCACCGGTTTCCGCTACCTCGAGTCCGCATTTTGCGACACTCGGGGTCGAAGGGGCTGCCCAGGCTCGTAAACGCCGATCCAGTGGTTCGTGAATCGCAGTTCGCCCTGCGGACGGACCGGAGGCATGTGGCAGGAAGAGCAGGCCTGATTCGGCTTATCCCGGCAGACCGGGGATGGCGGGTTTCGGTTCTCGTGACAGTCGAGACAGCGCCCGTTGTCGCGGGCCGCCTCCGGCGATAGCGGTCCGTGTGGATCGTGGCATAGCATGCAGGTCAGGGCCTGACCTCCGGGCTGCATGCATGCGCTTTGCGACAGATAGACCGGTTGGTGGCGGACATTCCACGGATCGCTCCAGTCGACGACCTGTCCGGCAGAAGCGGGGGGGCGATGGCAGTCTCCGCAGAAGTTGAGGAGCTTCTTGGCAGTCAGACGTGCAGGGTTCCCGATCGTGGCGCGGACCCGCTCAAGGTTCCCGGAAGCCGTGGCCTCCACGTGTTCCCGGCCTGGCCCGTGGCATGCCTCGCAACGGACACCGAGTTCGTGCGGCCTCAGCGAGAAACCGTCCCCAAGTGCCAGGGGACCGGTCGAGTGGCACTGAAAACAACGCATGATCGAGGGTTGTCGGCCGAAGGTTTCGTAGTACACCCCAAGAGCGTCTGAAGCTTTACGAGCTGGAGTGTCGTGATGCCCCGGAGTCGTCCCCAGCCAACCGGTTGCGGAGTAGTAGCTGAAATGGTGCTCCACATAGCGGTTCTCGTCCACCTGGCCGACGAAGGTAACTGCCTGCTCGCCCGCGCCGAACGCCCATTGAAGAAGCGAGTCGACCCGCTCCCCGCCAGCTGCGACCTTCACGTGGAGCCCGCGCTCGCCGCTTCGATAGGAGTACTCGGCACCACCTGCCCTTACCAGGGATTCGTCGGGAGCGAACTCCGGGGCTAGCGCGTGATCGGCAGTGGGATGCAGCGAGCGGGCGTGCCCGCTCGCCGACTGCCTCGCAACTTGCTCGGCATGGCACGGGGCGCAGGCGTCTCCTCCCAAATACGACTCGGAGGGGTGGTTGAACACGTCCATCGGCTGTGCCAGCAGCTGAAGAGCTGCCGATGCGAGCCACGGAAGCGTCCGTATCAGCGCAAGGATTCCAGGCATCGGTGCAATGGCAACGTATTGTAGGGACTATGGTACTTCGAGGCTGGTCGCGGCCAAGCCCGGGACCGCGGCCAGACGCCAGGGAAGCACGGCATTTGGATAGGGCGGCATTGTCTGTGCTGTTAGTAATGGCGGTCGCGGCGGCCCTCGGTTCGGACGATGTCGAGGAATCGACGCTCGCCCGTGCGCGCCTGGTATGGGCCGACGGGCAGACCAATGCACTCGGGGCTCCGTCGCCGGACGGACAGCTCCTGTCCTTCGTGGACGGCGACGGAAACCTTGCTGTCCGGAACCTCGAAACAGGGGCCAGCCGCTCGCTCACCACGACGGCGGGAGGGCCTTCGCCGGGGCAGTTTGCGTACTTCTCCGTCTTCTCCCGCGACGGAGAGCAGATCGCCTATGCCTGGTTCAACGAGGAGCGGTTCTACGAACTGAGGATCATCGGCGTGGACGGCTCGGGCCGGCGCACACTCTATCGCAATTCCGAGGCCGGATTCGTCCAACCCACGGCGTTCTCGCCGGACGGAACCCAGGTGCTCGTCCTGTTATTCCGTCGCGACAACGTCAGCCAGATCACTCTCGTGTCCACAATCGACGGGACAGTCCGGGTCCTGCGGTCCCTGGACTGGTTCTATCCCAAGAAGATCGACCTGTCTCCCGATGGACGGTTCGTCGTCTACGACTCGATGCCCGCGGGCGATTCGACGGCTCGCGATGTTCACATACTCGCTCTCGACGGATCGACGCACGGTGCGCTGACCGACAGCCCCGCCAACGACCTGTTTCCCCACTGGACGCCCGACGGCACGGCGGTCGTGTTCGGCAGCGACCGCGAAGGCAAGATGGACGCCTGGATGATGCAAGTCAAGGATGGGAGGCCCTTCGGGGAGCCGATGCTGGTCCGTCGGGGGCTCGGACGGGCCCTGCCCATGGCGTTCACGAGCGACGGAAGGCTGTTCTACGGACTCAGAGCCGGAAGGAGCGATGTCTACCTGGGCCGTTTCGATGCGGCCAGCGGTACCCTGCTCGGCGGTGAGGACCCGCTGCCAAGCCGCTTCACCGGAGCGAACCGGAGTCCCGAGTGGTCTCCGGACGGTCGTTTCCTGGCCTACCTCTCGCGCGTCGGCACCGAGAATCACGGACAGGAACACCGAGCCGTGACGGTGCGCGATCTGGTGTCGGGAGTCGAGACGGTCCATGCACCCCGGCTAGCGTTCATTGAGCGGATCAGGTGGTCTCCGGACGGGGAGTCACTGCTCCTGAGCGGTGGCGATGCCCAAGGCCGCTCCGGACTCTTCATCATGGATGTCCGCACCGGCGAGGCGACACAGGCCGTCGTCGAGCGAACCGGGGATTTCCGTGGCTTGCTCGGAGACTGGTCTGCCGACGGCAGTCGAATCTTTTTCGCTCAACCGACAGGCTCGAACCGCTTCACCATCCGGTCCCATGCGGTGGAGTCGGGAGACCGGGCGGCCGTTTACGACCCGCCCGTTGGGGACGTGAGGATTCGCTCCCTGCGTCGTGCCCGCACTACAGACCGGCTGGCTCTCGTGGTGGCATCCGGACCCGATGGGGGGACGCACTCCGTCCATGTGCTCGATGTGGGGGCGGGCCAGGCGAGTCCCGTGCTGCACTCGCGGTACGGGGGGATTTCTGGTCTGGATTGGGTCGGTGACGGGACGCTGCTGGTCAGCGCCGAGTCTGCGAAGGGATCAAGCTTGTGGGCCGTCCCTGCGGACGGAAAGGATCCCACACTCCTGCCATCGGCCTGGAACCGTCACGGTCCCGTCCGCGTCAGCCCGGACGGCCGTGAAGTGTCGTTTGCGATCGAGGAGACGAAGGACGAGATCTGGTCGCTGGAACTGCCGACGGCGACGGTTCGATAGCGCATTCCTCTCGATTCGCACTTGGGGCGGGTTCGATTCCTCCCGCCCCGTGCCACCCGACTCCGGCCCCGGATGCGGCGCACTACCAGATAAATCGACCGCTGTACTGCCACTCGCGGCCAAAGTGCGTCCGAACCTTGCTAGCGACTCGCCCGAAATTGCCGCTGTTCACGTCAGTGCTCGGATTCGCGCCCATGAAACTGTTGGTCAGGTTGTACGCCTCCATCCGGAACTCGAAATCCAGCTTCTCGGAGATGCGTGTCCTCTTGGCGAACACCATGTCGATGTTCGAGAAGCGTGGCCCCAGGACGCCTGGGTAGTTCCACAGGTTCGAGCGCCGGGTGAACGGTGCCAGGTTCGAGAACACTTCGGTGTTGAACATTCTTTCCCTGGATGGGTTGGAAATGGCCGGATCCCCGCTGACCTCCATGCCACCGAACCGGAGCAGTTCACCGCTGACATAGGTATACAGCCAACTGAACTGCCAGCCTCCGATAATCTTGTCGAGCGTGTTGTTCATGTTCCGGCCAACGGTCCTGTTCCTCCCGATTGGCAGCTCGTAGATTCCGGCCAACGTGAACTTGTGGCGTCCGCGGATATCGTCCTGGAAGGTAAAGCGCCGGTCAACTTCATCGACTGCGTCGTAGAAATCCTCGTTGCGAGCCCGATGGTAGTTGTATCCCAGGATGAAGTTGAAGCCGTTCGAGAACGGCCTCTGCAACTGCAACTGCAGCGAGTTGTAGCGCTCGCGACGGCCCGGGAAGACATGTTCCGTGATGCCGTTGCTAAGGAAGTGCGGATACGGCGTCAGCAGGTCGCTGACCCGGATCGTGCGCCGGGTCGCCAGCGGCCCGGGCATCAGATCCTGGGATAGTCCGAAGAACGGGTTCGGCGTTTCCTTGTTGATGTCGCTGCCAAACTGGAAGCCAATTCGTGGATCCAGCAGGTTGTGCCGACGGTCAAAGGGCTGATTGCTGCCGAAGTTCATGAAGTAGGTTGCGTCGAGAACGATGCGGTTGACGAGTTCCCGCTGTATCGAGAAGTTGAAGCGGTCGTTGATACCCGCACTCCAGTCCTGATGGAAAAATCTCGCCTCGTTCGATCCCAGCGTGGCAAAGCGTCCGAAGCGCTGTCCGAACGGTTCCGGCAGGGGGTTTGGATTGGCACCGCCGGTGGGGAAGGGATCGCCAAAATACGCCCTCGGTGTGCCGTTGATCGAAGACAGCGGACTGCCCTCGATCTCGTAGCCCGGATACGGTGTGCTGCCCAGGATGTCGAGGCCCGCATCCGAGGCGCCACCGCCCTTCTCCTGGATTGGTGGCGTTGCGTATCTCGAGTAACCGATACGCAAAGCCGTGCGGGAGTTCAGCCGAACTGCCAGACCTGCCCGAGGAAGGAAGAGGTTGGTTTGGGCATTCCAGGCGTAGGGGTTGTCGGAGTCGGTGAACACCCAGGCACCATTCAGGGCCAGCGGAGTGGTTCGCATGGACAGGATCTCCTGCGGGACCGGGCTCATCGCTGCGGCGACTTCGGGCAGACCCTGGCTAAAGTCGAGATACCGGGACAGCCGGTATTCCGGATCCCGCATCGGCGTCTCGTATTCGTAGCGGAGGCCCAGATTCAGGGTGACCCGCGAATTCAGCTTGAAGTCGTCCTGGACGAAGAAGCCGAACACGTCGATTCTTGGGCGGTTGACCGCAACGGTTCGTGCCCTGCTCCAGTTGCCGTCCTGCATGACACCGAGCAGCATCGACGCCCAGGCGTGGCCCATGGCACCGGTGTTGGGGCTGTTGGCCGTGTCGGCAGTCGGGTTCGCGTTGAAGCGGAACCGCATGCCGCGCGGGCGGGCCGCCAGCACGAGCTGCTTGCGGTACTGGGTACCGACCTTGACGTAGTGGCGTCCCATCTGCTTGGAGATCTTGGCTTCCAGGTTCCATGTGGAAGGTTCCTGGAACCAGAAGCCCGACCGTCCGAATGACGTGGTTCCGTCGGCGTCCACCCTGATTTCCGGGAAGTGAACAGCGGGGATGTCCCGCACGTGCGAGGCGTACCAGTTGCTGTTCGGCCACAGTTCCGCCAGGCCGGCCTCGCCGATTTCGGCCTGGGGAGTGTAGAAGGAATCGGTGATCTTGGACCAGGAGCCGCGCATGTTGAAGACCGTCGTTGGCGAAACGGTCCAAACGACATCGCCCGACGCCTGCACGCTGTTGCGTGCGCTGCCCTGGCGACGCTGAGCCACCGAACCAGAGTAGTCCGGTTCGCTCTGTGTGGTGTGGAAACGGCTGATGCGGCCGAAGACCTTGACGTTGTCGCTGACGTTGACGTCGGTTCGGTTTGTCAGGTTCCAGTAGTCGAACGTGATCGGGAACACGAGACGGAAGTTGTTTGCTCCGGAGGCGTTGTCGCCGGGGTTGTTCGGTTCCCATGTCTTGCCCAGCACCCGCAGCGAGGTCGGATCGAATCGGCTGTCAGGGATGCGGTTTTGCGGAAACTGGGTCCGGTTGTTGCCGTCCGGGTCCGTCGTGAGCGGGTCGAAGATGGGACGCAACCCACCTGTACGGTTGAAGCTCTGGGAGAAGTCCCCGCTTCGTTCGTTGGTGCGCGGCAGGGTGAGGTTGACGGTGCTGGGCGAACGAACGTCCTGCGCCTCGTATGCAAAGTAATTGAAGACCTTGTTCTTGACGATCGGATTCCCGGAACTCACGCCCCACACGCTGCGTCGCACCACGCTCTTCTGTGACGTCAGGGCGTTGGGTCGTGCGTTGAGCGCGGGATTGCGCCCGAAGTAGTATGCGGTTCCATGCCAGTCGTTGGTGCCGCTCTTCATTTGCACGGAGACGATACCGCCGGCGCTGTGGCCGTATTCGGCATCCGTGGCGTTCTGCTGGACGTTGACCTCCGAGACCGCGTCCATCGGCGGCGTGTATACGCCCTTCGCCCCCACGAGTTGGGGAACGCCGTCCATCAGGACATTGTTGCGTGTGGAGGTGTTGCCTCCGACGTCCAACTGGCTCATTGCCCAGTGATGGTAGGGTGCATTCTCGGAACCGCCACGATAGTTCACGGCCGGGTCGAGTGCCGCCAGCATGTAGGGATTGCGGTTGAGAAGCGGCAATTCCTGCGACATCTTCGTATCCAGCGTGGTCTCCATGGTGGTTGTGGTGAATTGCACCGCGACCGGAGCCTCCTCGACCGTGACCGTCTCGGTGACCGCACCGAGTTCCAGAGCCGCATCGACCGTGATGTCGGCCCGAGTCTGCACCAAGATGTTCTGCTGCCGGAACGAGCGGAACCCTTCCGACTCCACGGTGATGGTGTAGGTTCCGGGAAGCACGAAATCGAACAGGTACTGGCCGGCCGCACTGGTCTGCGTCGTCGAAGAGACGTTCGTGTTGTCATTGGCGAGAGTGACGTTCGCGCCGGGTATGACCGCACCGGACGCGTCCGCTACCGTGCCTCCGATCTTGCCCCGCAAGTCTTGGGCTGGTGCGACCTGGCCGGCCATCACGAACAGCAGCGCCATGATCGAAGCGAAGATTGATTGTCTGTACATTGCAAGATCCCTGAAGCCGGCTCGGCGAATCTAGTAGGCCGAGGCTAGCTGACAGTATATAGCACATTGACCGGTCGGCCCGAACTCTTGCTCCTGTAGGAATTGGACGAACAGACTCCCTTCACACTCCAACTGGCAGGTACACTCGAAGCCGCTGGCTGGTCGAACGCCGCCGTCTGGCTCCGCCTGCAAAGGCCATCGACCAAGACCAGCCCCGGCTGACCCGCCAACCTCAACCCGTTGCGGCCATTCCCGCCTCGGCCCCCTGAGCCGGGCGCCTCCCTGCTCCCCTCGCTTGGAAGTCCGGCAGCGGGCTTGCCGATCTTGGCCCTGAACCGCGCTACGACTGCGGCATGCCATTGTACCGGCGCACTGGGAAATGCAACAGCCGGCGGAGGGGACTAAGGTCCAGATTGATCGGGTAACAGCGTTTCCACAACCTGGGGAGCCATCGCTTCAGCGAAGACCGCGCAGCGTCGTGACGATCTCCAACACGAACGGGTCGTTCGGGCCATAGGCTGCAGACAGGATCCCCGCCGCCCGCTCCAGGGCTTCTCTGGCCCCGGAGGTGTCTCCCTGCGACTGCCAGACGTATGCGAGGTTGTAGAGAGTTTCTCCCACTTCTGGATGATCGGGTCCCAGTGTTCGCTCCTGGATTCCGAGCGCTCGGCTGTAGAGCGACCCGGCCCGGGCAAGGTCG
Source organism: Bryobacterales bacterium (assembly GCA_965205085.1). GTDB lineage: Bacteria > Acidobacteriota > Terriglobia > Bryobacterales > UBA6623 > VXMF01. The sequence continues at coordinate 3,332,471 of OZ242039.1, forward strand.
CCACCCAGATGGAAGACTCCTCCCAGGCCCACCAGGGACAGCGCAACGTCCGGGTGGGACTCTCCCAACTCCCGCTGGCGGACCGCTAGGGCTTCGCTCAATAGAGGCTCGGCCTCTGACAGTCGCCCGGAATCGCGTAGCACGGATCCGTAGCTGTTCATCGCCTCGGCGAGCTCGACGGTAAATGCGGCCCCAGCGGTCCGCAAGTGTCGGACCGCCTCGGCCAGATACGTTTCCGCGGTGCCGGCATCGTCCCGGACTCCCGCCAGTCGACCGAGATCGGCCAGTACGAGGCCACGGGACGGTGACGGCTCGTGCCAGGCAGCCAAAGCAGAGAGATACTGCGCCTCCGCGTCATCCAAGCGGTCCAGCACCTCGTAGACCTCGCCGAGGCGGTTGTGGAGCCCGGCGACATCCTGATGGTGGGGTCCGAACGCAGTTCGAATCACCTCAAGGGACTGCTCCAACAGGTTCGCGGCATCGGAGGCTTCACCTCGCAACGCGAGGATGCTGGCCAGGTTGGCACGGACGGTGGCGGTTGCCGGATGCCTGTCTCCGAAGGTGCGTGCGTGGGCCTGTGCCGATTCCCGGTACGCCTTCTCGGCGGCGAGCAGCGCCCCGTCCGCCTCCAGCAGGGTGCCCAGTTCGTTCAGTGCCGCAGCGCGGACCCTCCGGTCATCAACGGATGGCGAATCAACCTTCGCGAGGTGCTGCAGCGCTGTGCGGTATGCTTGCATGGCACCAGCGGAGTCGCCTCCCGCGGTTCTCAGTTCAGCTAGTTTGAGCAGTGCCCGGGCGCTGGACCCACCGGGCTCCGTACGTTCCAGGTAACGTTGGTAGAAGCCCTCCGCCTCGGAACGCCGGCCGAGGGCGACCAGCGTCGCAGCGAGCTCGACCATGACTTCTGCGCTGGCCGAAGGGACCGCATCATCCAGTGCCTTCCGCAGAAGCGGCTCGGCGACGCCGACGCGACCGTGGGAGCGCAGAAGCGCCGCCAGGCGCACGAGGCTGGCGGTCGTGCGAGGGTGTCCAGGCCCATGTTCCTGAAGCCGTCGCTCGTAGGCATCCCGGTACAGGTTCTCGAACGGAGCCCGGCTCTCGGCGACAACCTCCCCAAGGCTGAGCGTGGCCGCCAGCCAGCCCCAGGACCACAATGATAGACTCCGACCCGTCGTCACCGTCTGCCCCGGACCATGCCGGTCGACTACTAACCTACCCCATGAAGACGCAGGCCTTGCCGTGATGCTGCGCAAATTGTCGCTCTTCGGCATCGCTGCGCTTGGTGGAGGATCCGTGGCTCCCGGGGTTGCCGAGCTGCGATTCGAGGATCGTACGGTTGAGCTGGGGATCGGGTTCCGCCATCATGCCAATCCAACGCCGGAGAAGCATCTCATCGAGACCATGGGTGGTGGCGTAGCCCTGCTGGACTACGATAACGACGGATTTCTCGACATCTTCTTCGTGAACGGCGGTGCATTGATCCAGGGTGAAGAGGGGTTGCGTGTGGACCGGTCAGCGACGGAGCTGCACGACAGGCTCTACCGGAGCCGACAGGGGCGGTCCTTCGAGGACGTTACCGACAAGGTTGGCGTCAGTGCTGCGACGAAGCGTATCTACGGCATGGGTGCCGCCACCGGCGACTATGACAACGATGGTTACGTTGATCTGTTCGTGACCGGTTACGGGGGTACGATCCTCTACCGCAACATTGGTGGCCGGCTGTTCGAGGATCGCACCGAGGCTGCTGCAGCCAATGTCCCGGGTTGGTCTGCGAGCGCCGGATTCCTTGACGCAGACTTGGACGGAGACCTGGATCTGTTTGTAACGCGGTATCTCGAATGGAGCCTGGAGACGAGCCGCAGGTGTGGTGAGCGAATCCCGGTCTACTGCTCCCCTCGGGAATATCCCGCCACTACGAACGTGCTGCTCCGCAACAACGGCGACGGAACCTTCTCGGATGTCTCCAGGGAATGGGGTGTGGCGCAATCGCAGGGGAAGGCCCTTGGTGTCGCCTTCAACGACGCGGACTCCGACGGGCTCCCGGACGTGATGGTCGCAAACGATTCCACCGCCCAGCAACTGTTCCTGAACAGAAGCCCGGAGGGGTTTTCGGAAGAGGCGCTCCTGGCGGGCGTGGCCTACAACGAGGCAGGTGGATCGTTCGCCGGGATGGGGGTGGACTTCGAGGATTACGACAACGACGGACTCCCGGACGTGGTGGCGACGGCGTTGGCGAAGGAGCTCTATCCTCTCTTCCGCAACGAGGGGAGCACCTCCTTCGTCTATGCAACGCGGCAGACCGGCCTCGGCGAGATTACGGCCCGGCTGTCCGGGTGGAGCATCAAGTTCGTCGATCTGGACCATGACGGATGGAAGGACCTCTTTGCCGCACAAAGCCACGTGCTGGACAATGTCGACCTGATGGAGCCGGGCCTCGCCTACCTGCAGCCCCCCCTGGTTGCACTCAACCGGGCGGGTCGTTTCGAGGACCACTCCGGTTCGGCCGGGGCGGTCTTCCGGACCGGCATGGCCGGCCGGGGCACGGCGTTCGGGGACCTGGATAACGACGGCGACGTCGACCTGGTGGTCGGCGTGCTCAACGACCGCCCGAGGGCTCTGTACTCAGATGCGTCTTCGACCGGGAACCATTGGCTGCAACTGAGAATGGTTGGCCGCGCCAGCGTCCGAGACGGCCAGGGTGCGAGCGTGAGGATTCGGACTGCCTCCCTCGGGGGACAGGTGCGGTACGGAACGACTGCCGGCGGCTACCTGTCTGCCAACGACCCGCGCGTCCACTTTGGTCTCGGCCCTGACGAGGTCGTGTCCAGGATTACCGTTCGGTGGCCAAGCGGTGCGATCCAGGTTCTGGAGGATGTCGAGGCAGATCGGTCGCTCACGGTGCGGGAGCCTGGCCCGTGACGGTACGGCTGGTCGCTCTGGTCGGCTTGCCGATAGCGCTTGCAGCGCAGGTGCCCGACCCTGTCTCCGACCACATTCGGCAGGGTGTGGCCGCTCGGGAGCAGGGCCGCCTGCAGGAGGCTCGCCGACAACTCGAAGCTGCGGTCACTGGTGCCCCGGAACTGGCCGAAGCGCATCTGTACCTGGGACTGGTGTTGCACGAGACCGGGGAAATTCCCACCGCGGTGGAGTCTCTCGGAAGAGCTCTGGCACTCAAACCGGGATTGCCTGGAGCGCAGGAGCTGCTCGGCTACGATCTTCTGATCCTGGGGCGGGCGGAGGAGGCCATCCCTCACCTGAACGCCGCCCGGAACCTGGATACCGGCAGGTGGCAGTTGAGCGTCTGGCTCGGAAGAGCCTATCTGGAAAGCGGGAATCCCGACCAGGCCCTCGACCACCTCTTGCGGGCCCAGGGCTCGGCACCCGCAAACCCGGAACTGCTGTATCTCATTGGCAAGGCGCATTCGCAACTCGCAATGCGGGTACAAGCACAGTTGCTTGCCGGTGCCCCTGAATCGGCGTACACGCACCTCGCCGAGGCCGAAGACCACGACCTCAACGGGCGGTCCGAGGAGGCTATCGCCGCCTATCGGCGAGCGCTTGCCGCCAACGAGGCGCTTGCCGGTGCCTGGCAGGCGCTCGGCGACCTCGAGCACGGCCTGGGACGCCATCGGGCTGCCACGGACGCCTATCGGCGAGCACTAGCCGTTCAGCCGGACAACGGGGCCTTGCACCTCCGCTATGGTGAGGCGCTCCTCGCACTCGGTCTCGCCAGGGAGGCGCTGCCGCATCTGGAATCGGTCGCCGCAGGGGACTCGCCGCCGTCCGCTGCACTGGAGGCATTGGGTAACGCCCTGCTCGACCTTCATCGTTTCACTGAGGCGAGGGCAGTCTTGTCCCAGGTGCTCGATCACTCAATCGGGGAGCAGCGCCGAATGAAGATTCACTACCAACTGGCCAGAGCCAGCCGCAAGCTCGGCGACGCCGCTGCGACCCGGGGGCACATGGACAAGTTCGCCGCCCTGCGCGCCAGGCTCACAGCCGCCGACAAGTAATCCACTCGCCCGTTGCTGCCGGCGCTGCGGAATCCGGCAGCGGGTCTCAGCGGCGCAACCCTTCCCGCACCGGTCCGGTAAGCGACTTCATGAACGCAATCAGCGCAGCCTTCTCTGTGTCGGTCAGATCCAGCTTTCGAATCTCGCGATCAAGATTCGGGTTCGGGGTTCCGCCAGCGTCGTAGTCATCGATCACATCCTTGAGGGTGGCGATGCTTCCGTTGTGCATGTACGGCGCCGTTTCCGCGACGTTCCTCAACGTAGGCGTCTTGAACGCGCCGAGGTCGCCATCGCTCCCCGACACGGCGAATCGGCCATCGTCTTCGAAACGCCCGTCCCGGTACCCGACGCCCGTGTTATGAAACCGTTCGTCGGTGAGGTTCGGACCCAGGTGGCAGGTTACACAGTTACCCTTGCCGCGGAACAAGTCGAGACCCAGCCGCTCGGTCTCGTCGAGCGCATCCGTCTCCCCCGCCACGTACCGGTCGTAGCGGGAGTTCCCGGCCAGGATCGTGCGTACATAAGATGCGAGGGCTCGAGCCAGGTCGTCCCGGTTCGGCTCCCTGCCGAAGGCCTCGCGGAACATGGAGGCGTAGCTCGGGTCGGCGGCGAGTCGCGAGATGGCTTCCGGAAGAGCGAGACCCATCTCGAGGCGGTTGATGACCGGTTGCAGGACCTGCTCCTCAAGCGTGGGAATGCGGCCGTCCCAAAAGAAGCTGCGTCCGTACCCCCGGTTCAGCAGCTTGGGAACGCGCCTTGGTCCGACTCGGTCGAACACGCCCACGGCCGTGGGCCTGCCGTCCGTGAACGAGCGGTCGGGGTCGTGGCAGCTGGCGCACGAGATCGTACGGTCGGCGGAGAGGATGGGGTCGAGGAACAGCTTGCGGCCCAGCGCGACAGAAGTCGGCGTGAGGGGATTGTCAACGGGAACCGGCATGAAGCTGTCCAGCCCCAGCGGTGGACGGAGAGAAGTAGCCGCAACCAACAGGGAGGTGGTCACGAGCAGGAGCGACCGTGCAGTCATCAACGTGGATGCCCCCGTGAGACGGGAGCAGTGCCCCTTGCACTGAGCGGCGATGGCTCCGCCGGCCGAGGCCCTCTGTTGGCGCCGAGCGTAGATCGGGCAGCGCCCCTCATTCGGGCGGTGTCGGTGTGCCTGGGGCATGGCGGTTTCTCCCATACGATAGGCCACTCCGGACCACAGGCCGGTTCCGCGCTGTCGGTCTTCCTACTCCAACCGGCGCTGGTTGTACGCTATGGGGTGCATTGGAATGGGCACTGGGGCTCGGGGGTCCGGATTCGTGAGACCCGGTCATCACGGGATGGTGCGTCGGCGCTCCGGGAGTCAGACAGTCGCCATGGAGGCGATTCTGAACAGCGGAACCAACGCCGGTCACCGAAGCAGGTGGCGGGCAACAGCCAACGCCGGGGATTGCACCAACCGCATCGCCGAGAGCTTCCGCAGGCTGACCGAAGCCCGCTGGTCGCATCTGCCGGCGCGGATGACAAGAATAACGGCGAGTTCCACATGCAGCGCCCCGTCGTCAGCGTGCTGGCTGAGATGTTGGCACCGACCCGGGGCAGGGCCCACGATTCGCAGGGGATATTGGGGGAATCGATCCGGTTCGTCCGCACCCACGCCTGCGGCAATGAGAACGGCGGGACGGCCATGGCGGACGTCAGCGTCGACGACCAAGGGTCCAGCCGCATAACGTGGCGGGTCGCGAAGCTGAACTTTGCGGCCCGAAGCATCGGTGATCAGATTGCCCGCGGCGACAGCTTCCTCACCAACCGCCACCCGAACCTGAAAGCCGACACCATCCTCACCGAAGTACCGCTCAATGTCTCGGACTGGACCGGCGAACGCGTGACCGAAGACCAGTGGAGTCGCGATCACGTGCCAGCGAAGGACAACACCGACCTCGCGTGGCGGCAGTACGTAGCGCACCATCCGGTTCCGGCCAAGGCCACCGGCTTCATGAGCGCCAGTGAGTTGATGTCGTCGAGCCAGTCGGGCAATGCCGAGATTCGGGAGAACCTGGTCACCTCGGGTCGCGTGGGGTGCATTGCGACGTGGCCGGGACCGGTCTCCTACTTGATGCCGATTCCGGCTTGCCTCTGGTTCGTGGCCCGGCACCGGTCCGGACGAGGCGAAGTCCTGTTGATAGACACCCGCAATCCCGGCTTGCTGCACCGTGAACCGACCGGCGATAGAATCGCCGCATCGCGGGGGTCTGCAACGCAAGGCGCGAAGACCCACGAAGACCCGCCAATTCTCTCCAAGGGTGCCTCGCCCCACAGGGTACGCCGGCCCGACCATGGGCTGATCCTCGGCCGCTGTGTGGAGACGGAGCTTCCGCCGGACAACGGCGAATCGTTCGACCTCAGGAGGCACCAGTTGGTCGGGAAGTTGCAAGTGCAGCAGGCCACGGGAATGCGGCTTGATGCGGCCATCACCGAAGACCTGAAGATGCCGTGCTTTGACGTGCCAGAGGCGGGGGATGGACAATCGGCGCATGGCTAGTAGGCGAGAGCGCAGCCGAATCGATACCAGCTTCCTGCGGCGCTGCATTCGCGCGCTCGAGGTAGCCTTCGAGGCGGTCGAGTCGTACAGTGAATCGGATACTCTCTACGACCTCTACCGAGCTGCCTGCGTCAAGGAGTTCGAGCTGGTGCTGGAACAGAGCGGGGCGCTGTTGCGCAAGCGTCTCGCAGCGTTCTTTGCCAGCAACCAACGGGCCGACGAGCTTGTATTCAAGGACCTGTTCCGGTACGCGGCTAGACACCGGCTTGTCGAGGTGGAGGAGGCGGAACGCTGGTTGAGCTATCGCGACAGCCGAAACGACACAGCGCACAAGTACGGCGAGCACTTCGCCGAGGCGATCCTGGAGTTGCTGCCAGTCTTCATCGCTGATGCGAAAGCGCTGGCCGACATCGTGGAGGCTCCGAACGATGGCTGACCGCCTCCAGATCGCACCTCGGCACCGCCGCATCCTGGAGGCCCTGCTTCGCAAGCACCTGCCCGGTGTCGAGGTCTGGGCCTACGGTAGCCGCGTCCACGGCCATAGCCACGACGGCAGCGATTTGGATCTCGTGCTGCGGGCACCGGACCTGACGAAGTTACCCGCCGACCAACTGTTCGATTTTAGGAGCGCGATCCGCAACTCGAGCATCCCATTTCTGGTCGAGGTCCAGGATTGGGCTCGCCTGCCGGAGCGGTTCCACGAGGAGATTGAGCACGACTACGTAGTGATATGCGACAGCCGCATGTGAGGACTGATTGAGCAAGCCTCTGCAAGTGGAGACGCCGAATAGACCTTCGAAGCTGGACGTGGGTGTTGTGATTGGTCAGAGCGTCTCTTTGGAGATCAGCATCAAAGGCCTCAGGAATCATGGTGTGTGCGCGGCCACCCGATCCAATGGACTGTTTCGCCGGCGGCCATCGTGCGCTTCAGCGTAAAGACCTGCCCACCGAGATGCAGCACCATGCCCACGCAACCGTGCGCGGTGGACTCCTTCGACCCGCAGTTCCACGCCGACCACGCGCGGGCAACCGTGGAGCAGCCTCGCCCACCAAGCCTCGTAGCGTGCCAAGTCGCCCGGCACCTGCCGCTGGCAGGAAACTCCCGCGAGCCAGTCGCGGAGGTACTCGCCAAAGCCCGCGAGATCGCTCCCTTGCGGTAGCGCGCGGATCCAACGTCGCCGCTTCAGTGGCTATATGCCTGACTTCCCCTGTCAGCCCAGCAGTCCCCGATTCAGGCTGATGCGGACCTCGAGACTGGGACAGGCAAATTCAATGTTTGCCTGAGAGGGCCTAGGAAAGGCAGCAGCGGGTGCCGAACGCAGTCGGCAGGCCGTGCTGCGCGCGGGCCGGAGGGTGCGGGTGCGGGTGCGCGGGGCTGGCCACCACGGATGGGTGCGCCGCCCGGACGCGGGCAGCGCGGTGCGGACACAGGGCGACCTGGTGGGCGGCGGAAACTCGAGCTCTGGGCTCGCTCAGGACGCGGGCAGCGCGACGCGGACACAGGGCGACTGAGCCCGCCGGAGCGCGGGCCGGTCAACCCGCGCTGCGGGTTGGGTGGAACGGCGACTTAGCCGAGCAGCAGGCGCACCGCCGCGTTCGGCTGGAAGCGCAACTGGCTCATGCGGCGCTGGATGTTCTTCACTTTCAGCAAGCGCAGCAGCGAGATGGCGAAGTTCGAGATCGCGGCCAGCAAGCGCGGCAGAGCGCCCTTGCGAATGCGGCTGCGATCCTCCCGCAGGGCTACGTCGCGGACGGAGTGCACGCGGTTCTCGATGCCCCAGTAATGACGGTTCAGTTGCAGCAGCCGTTGCGGCGTGATCTGGTCCGGGCGCAGACTGGTGACCAGGTAGATCGTCTCCGGCTGGCGTTGCCGACCGTCCTTCTTGAACTCGACCTCACGGCGCACCTGGGCCACGCAGCGAACCCCGGGAAACTCGAGCCAGGGCTGCTTCGGATCGAGTTCCTGCGAGACGCGCAAGGTGCGCTGCTCGATGCGTCCGTGGTCGAGACCGGACTCGCTGTGGGGGGTCTGGCCAGCCCAGTCGAAACCGTCCCGGATCGGCTCCAGCAGCGTCGGCTGATTGCCCTTGACGGTCAAGAGGAAGTCGAAGCCATCGGCCAGCAGTTGCGCAGCCGTCTCACGCTGGGTGTGCAGCGCATCGGCCAGCACGCACAGTTTGCGCCCGTGGAGTTGCTTGCGCGTCAAACGCCGCAGGGCGGCCGCCTCGGCCTCTTCTTTCTGGCCGCTGAAACCGAGTTGCGCAACGACCGTGCCGGAGTCGATGTCGAGTGCCGAGAGTGGCTGCTGGGGTGGCTTGGCCTGCGGCTGGCCAGCCGCGTCCAAGTCCCGGTCCTACGACCCGCGCAGCACTTTGCCGTCGATCGCCACGGCCGACAGCAAGGGCTCCGCAGCGGGCGGGGGCAGAACTTGCGCTGCGGTCCAGGCGGCCAGCAAGCGCTCGACCTGCCCGGCCGGAATCGTCCGCAGGATGGAGTGCCAGCCACTGATACCGGGGGCCGCATAGCGTCCAGTCCTGGCACAGCGGTACGACCGGATGGCCTGCAGTGTGGACGGGTCCAGCGCCCGCCCGAAATCGCTCCATTCGGTGAGACTCTGACAGCCTGCCAGCCGCGCCGCAATCAGGATCGTCAGCACGGTGCGCATCGAGTACCGCCGTCCCTGGCGGTGGCGGGTGTCCGGGACTTGATCGAGATAGGCGTACAAGTCATGCCATTGGGCTGGAGTCAACATAATCCGGGGGCAGCGCGCCTGCCAGCTCGGCTGGGGCTGGCTGGCAGCCAGTTGCGTCCGCGCCTGACGGTGCAGGGGATAGACGAAGACCCGCTTGGGCAGGCCATGGGCCTGATAGCCGCGGGGTGCGCCCCGAACCCGTCAGTAGCCTCGGGTCTGACCGATTTCCAGCCAGTTCGCGGCACGATAGCAGGTGCCGGCAAACCGCCGCGGATCGACGAAAGTCTCAGCCAGCAAGAGCGGTGCCGCAGGCTGGCGTTGCCGCTGAGTCCAGCCAATCCAGCGCTCGCGCGCGGCACCGTGCCAAGCCGCCGACTGCCAGCCCAGCAGGGCCAGCCACTGCTCGCCGAGCACGGCGACTTGGCGCAAGCGCTGCCCGCACAATTGGCGGAATCCGAGATCGTGCTGGGCCCGCATCAAGGCATTCCAGCTCGCTTCTTCCTCGCGCCGGACGGTGCGCACGCGCACCGCCCGCAAGGGAATCGGATCCAAGGCCACTCTGGGTGTTATCGCACATCCAGCACCTCTTTGTCCACCCCTCCCCGCTGCCCCTTACCCCCACGCCTAGCCAAACCAAACTTTGAAAATCCCTGGAGACTGGGATAGTCTGGCCGGTAGAACGCATCGCGGTCGTCCGGCTCCTCTGCTGCGATGGTCAAGAAGCCGGCCTGGAACAGCAGTGCCTCCGGGCCGATGCCGTCGAAGTCGAACTTCGAAACCAGCGACTGGGCCGCCAACCGACCCTCCAGTTCCGGCGGACTCAGCGACTTCTCCATCAGCTGCCGGCCCAAGAAGTCCGGCGCGCCGGTCTCGGACAAGTAGGGAGTGCCCTTGACGATGCCTTAGAGGCCGCGCAGGTTGGTCCGCGCCAGTTTCGGGTCGTGGAGCACATCCAGGTCGGCCTGTGGTGTTGGTCCACCAGCGCTACCACCGGACGGACGGGGCGGCGTGGAGGCAGTCGAGCAGGTTGCGGAGGTCCGGGCCGGAGCAAGTTCGGGCTCGCGCAAGACGCTCTCGATCTGCTCGATGTTGTCCCCCTCGATCTCGCCGGACTCGTTGCTTCTGTCGCCGAAGGTCAGCCGCCGCACCGGATGTAGCGGGGGAGGATTTCCAGATCCGGAGCAGGGCTTCATGACAGGTGAGCAGCGACCGCAGCGGGTCGGGCAGGAGACCCTTAACCAAGTGCCGCGGCCAGAACAGAGGGTGGTGGCCCCCCTCGTCCACCTTACGCCGGACAAGGGCAGTCTTATCGACCGAATAGCTGGCCTGCGGCATCACAGCAAACACCCCTTGAGCGGGCCGACGTTCGGGTCCCGGCAGCTTGGTACTGCTGGGGCAGCAGGTCGGCGCTGATAGGGTATCCGGCATGGCCGAAGAGTTTCGCATCCTGCCGTCCTCCCCGCTCGCGCGGGCCGCCCGCGAATGTCCGCTGCTGGAGCAGCAGGAGGACCGCGAGGCCTGGGTCGCCTGCTGTTCGCGGCGCTTCCTCCCCCTCGCCCGACGCCTGGCCAACAACAGTGACGAGGTTCAGGATGTCCTGCAGGAAAGCTGGATCCGGGTGCTAGAGCATGTCTGCACCTATCGCGGCGATCCCCCGGCCTGTTCCTGGGTACGGGCCATCGTCCGCAACTGCTCACTCGATCTCCAGCGCCGGAACAGACGCTCAGACTCCGACCCCGGAACATTGATCGAGGATCCGTCCCGGAATCCGGAAGCCTTGGCCCAGCAACAGGAACTGCTGGGCCTGTTGCGCGAGATAGTGGACTCGCTGCCCACTGCTTACCGCGATGTCTGCGAAATGCGCTACGGCCAGGAACTCTCAACGGACGAGACCGCCCTCCGCCTCGGTATCTCCACGTCGAACGTCTCCACCCGTCTCAGCCGCGGTGTCCGGATGCTCAGGAAGCGTCTCGATGCCCGCCTCTGTTGATGACCTCAATGAGCCGACCGGCCTGAGCATAGGGCTCCCTGCCACAGAGCCTGTGCTACCGACCCACAGAAACCTGTAGGAAAGGTACTGACGGCACCATCCCTGCCACTGCCCTACCCGGAACAGCGCGCGGCTCGCCAGACGCTGTCTTCAGCCAGTCCACCCAATGAGCGCATCGAGGCTTGGCGCTCGGAACCGTTCCGGTCGCCGTGGGCAACCCTGTTGAGTGTTCGAGGAAATCTCCGAAAAACTGTGATGCAAGGCCCGGTTCTCCGTCTTAGTTGGTAGGAGCAGCGAAATGAGCGCCTCGAGAATACGCTGTTGCGTCTGTCTGGCTTGGGGGACTATGCGATCCGCGGGCAGCCTCCGCGGCGCATGGCACCCGGGCCACCCCCGCCAACGTCGCAGAGAGAAATGGGAGATGTCGGTCCCGTTTCAGCGTGGTGTCCTACCCATCGTCCTAGGTCTGGCGACGCTTCTCGTCCTTGCTCCGGCACAGGCGGAATCGGATGCAAAGACCCATGCCGGCTGGGCGCGGGTGCAGTCCTTGCCACCGGGCAAGCCTACGCGGCTGATCCTGTTTCAGTCTCAAGCTGCTCCTCGGGCGCGCAAGCTCAAGGGTGCCTTCCATGCGGCCACGGATTCCTCGCTCACGCTCCTGCTCAACAGCGGCGAGACCCGGACCTTTGCACGGCAGACCATCCGGCTGGTTCGCGTATCTCGACCGGCCAGGCGCCGCTACGCCTGGATCCCCGGTACAGCAGCCTTTGCTGTAGTGGTAGCCATTATGCAGTCTCACCCGGGGGCAGGCGATTGGATTCCTTCTGCTCGAGTGAGCATCCCTGCCCTGTATTCGGCACCTGCATGGGCTCTGTCCTACCTGCTGATGCCGGCGACCCGCGTCGTGTACCGAGCGCCAAAGACCCCCCGGGCAACACCGCAGCGACCCGAAGCGCGCCGCTAGCAGATGGATTCTTCTCCGCGGCTTGCTTCCTCCATAGATCTGGAGATACAGACCTTGGTCGCGACACAGACCTGCTGGACGAAGCTGTCCCCTTCACCGATCTGCCGCCCAATCCGGAATGGCGGGCAGAGCACACGCGACGGCTCCGTCTGCTGCGCGAGATCGTTGCGCATTGCGGGAGGCGCACCGTCAAGTCGTCCAGACATGACTGATCGTAACTGCCCAGGTACTTTGGGTAGCGGAGAAGGATCAGCAGGGGGAGGGGCCGCTGACTTTTGGGCGGAGAAAGCGTGTAACGGCCCAGGTACTTTCTGATGAGACGCAGAGGGTGGATGCCACAGAGGGGGCTGGCGAAAGTGTCGAAGACCGTGTGGGGAGTGCGTGCATCCGGTGTTGCACGACCGCGTGCAATCGGGTTATCGGTGGTCCAGGGTCCCGCCAAAGACCGCGCCGAGGGTGGGCGCATCCAATACGGCGTCCAGCCAGCGGTCGAGCTGATCGAGGGTAGCAGCGGCGATGTGCGCCTGGATCTTGTCAGGCAGAGGGCCGAAGCGGCGCTTGAGTAGCCGGGCGAGTGCCTCGGACTTGCCTCCGGTCATTCCCTGGGCGATGCCGGCGGCCATTCCCCGCTTTTCGCCTCTAGCTTCGCCTCTAGCTTCGCCCTGTTCAAGCCAAGCTTGGGCTGCAGTTCCCATCAGTGCCTCCACGGCTTCCGGCTCCTTGCCCACCCGCCTGAGCGCAGCTTCCAGCCGCTCCGGCGACAGGCTCAATTTCTCTGCTATGTACTTTAGCACGTACAGCCCCAATTCGCTATCGTCAATGCTGTTCGCCATCGTGTCGGCTTCCCCGTCGGTGATCTTCTTCTTGGCGAACACCAGGACCAGCGCGAGCAGCACGCCGGCCACGTCCGCCCGGCTCGAGAGTTTGTCCGGGGCCCTCTCGGGCAGGCGGTGGAGGATGTACGCCCCGAGGTTGCGGGCGAGGTGCTCGAGCCCCGCCGGAGCCTCGATCATCGCCGTGATCGAGAGGGGCACGTTCCAGGGCCCGCTGCCGTGGAAGAAGACCATGGGGATGATCAGCGACAGCCGCCCAGGCGGCCGCTCCCCGCTCTCGATCTCCGCGATCCAGAGCCGCAGGATGTAGCGCCACAGTTGCAGGGGGGTGCGGGCATCGGGCTGCGACTTGTGCTCGAGGAGCACGTAGATCCGGGCGGAGTCGCCGTCCTTCAGCCGCACGCGGAAGATGGCATCGGCCTGGGTGGCCCGGCCTTCGCCGTCAATGGCGGTGCCCTCGATGTGCTCGGGCGGATAGTCGAGGTCGAGCCGTTCGGTGACCTCGGGCGGCAGGTAGTCGGAGAGCAGCACGGCAGCGCGTCCGGGATCGGCGACGAGCAGACGGAACAGGGAGTCGTGAGGCTTCGCGAGCGCGGGCATGGGGGTCTCTGGACAGATGCAGGCTACGCCGGTCGCCGACCCACCGGCGGAGACGGTGGCAGCGAGAGTGGCTTGGGGCTCGCCTCCAGCCGGTAGGCAGCGGTCGGCTCCTTGCTGGAGGCCTGCGGGTCGACGAGAAGGCGCAACACGATTTATCTTGCCAAAGGAGCCGCCTCCTTGTCCAGAGCAGGACTGGGGTCCGAGGGCCTTCACGAGTGGAGCCTGGCCTGAGGGGCACGATCACACGGCCGCAGCGCTCGCAGCGCCGCCAGCCGGTCCGGGCCCTGTCGTCGACCGGCTCCGGCATTCCGTACTTCTGGACATGCTCCAACCTGCACCGGGCCGCCACGCTCGCTCGACGGTTCTGTCTGGCCGGTTTCCGGGCGAGAGGGCGGGCCCCCTGGGACGGCGGCATGGTGCCGCAGTCCTGGGGCAGGGGGTGAAGGGGTGACGCTTGGGCGGAGGGGCCATGGCGTCGGCCGAAGCCCGCAGTCCGTGCCCTGTCCGGATCGGAGCCGCGCCCGGAGATTTCAGTAGCGATACGACTGGCGCATGTCGGTTGCTCCGCCGCGCCGACAAGGATCCCGTCTCCTTGTGGGACGCCTTGTCTGGTGCAACTGGCAGCTTCTGCTCGGCCTGCCACCAGACGCTCTCGCCCTCGAGGTGCTCCCGACGGGACGCGCTCTCGGTGCACTCCCCCTGCAGGGAGCTGCCTCGGCTCCGGTGCGTCCTGAACGCTGCGACTAGCTCCCCACGGCCTGGAGTTCCGAAAACACCCCCTGCTACGGCTGCTCCGTCAAGAGTGAAGTGCCGGTCCCTCTGCTGAGCGTTGTCCGGGAGCCAAGGTACTTGGGCAGTTACGACTGATCCAAGAACACTCGACCGTTGCAACCGCCACGCTACCGAGCATCTCGCAGGCGAGCGTCTCCACGCATCTGCAGCGGGCCTGCACCATGATTCGCAAGGGGCCTGACGAACGGATCGTGAGAGGCAAGGCTATCCTGACCGAAACTGCTTCAGCTTCTGCCGGCTCAACAGCATCCACCAATTCAGATAGCTCTGCGACAATCTAGGGCAGGGCTGCATGGCATCCGATCATGACCAAGCCGAGCGTCTACGTGGAAACGTCCGTAGTCAGCACCTGACAGCGCGCCCTTCGCGTGATCTCATCATCGCGGCGCAGCAAGCCATGACGCGAGAATGGTGGAGCGTCGCGGCGGAGCGATTTGTCCCGGTTGCTTCCGAGCTTGTGCTGGACGAAGCCGCACCTTGAGACCCAGATCCAGCCCGCGCTCGCCTAACGGCACCGGAAACAGTCACGCGTCTCGATACCGCGGACGAAGCCGAAGCACTGACTCGGCTGCTGAAGCTTGGCACGTTCCCGTCCAAGGCGGCTGCCGATGCGGCGCACGTGGGCGTGGCAGCCAGCAACCGGATCGACTTCCTTTTGACGTGGAATCCCCGCCACATCGGAGGGGCCCCAGCGCGATCACGAATCGAGCGTGCGTGCCGCAGAGCCGGCTACGAGCCGCCCGTGATCTGCACGCCCAATGAACTTATGGACGACTACGACCATGGACCGACAGCCGGATCCGATCATCGCTGAGTTGCGGGCTATCCGGGAGGAGTACGCAGCCCGCTTCAACTACGACGTTGCGGCGATGTTCAAGGACATTCGGGCCAAACAGAAGACCTCCGGGCAGAAATACGTGCGGTTGCCCTCCCGCCCGCCAAGAGCAACCGCTCAGCATCAACCGACTTCCGGTGTAGCTCCAGAGCCGGGAGTCAACGAAGACAGCTGCCAGTAACGCTCTCCAAGCGTTCGGAACCCAATGGCAATAGTAGGTACTGTCAGTCTGCCAGCGCGCAACCAGCATGGAACTGCGGTTGGGGCCCAAGATCAGTTCTGCTCCCTATCCCCAACCACATCGGCGAGAAGAGGCAACCACCGCTTGGCGAGCACGATGTCCAGACCCCATCCAAGTCTCCCCGGGGGCCTTTCCGCCTGACTCGAACTCGGGACTCCTTGACCCAGGGTCTGCGCATCGGCATAGGCATTGCGCAGTTCCATACGGCGCGGCCCGACAGTGGCGTGGACCAACAGGGCCTGGGGGGCGTCCTGTGCCCGGGACGGGGCCTGAGTCAACACGAATGCTCGCGGCCACGCCTCAGCGCAGTTCGTGGAGACAGCGAGTCTGCGATACAACCCGACGGCCACGGTTTCGTAACAGTCTCGTTTCTCGAATGGCTGGGCGAATCGCACAAGTCCGGCAATTGGTAATAGACCGTTCCCCAGTAGAATGTCCAGATTTGTCATAAGTTCAATACATGCAGGGGTTAGACTCCGAATCGGGCTATTCCGGTACGGTACGTATGGGTACCCACAGGACGTGCGCCACGGGGACGCGCCTGCATGGCTGCCCCAAGGGCTTCGCAACTGTCCGAGCAGGATTCCAGACGGGGTGCCATCGGGCTGAAACTGAGCGAGATCGTGTCTGCTCTGCAAGTGGAGCCAAGCGGGGTCCGCCTGCAGCTTCAAGGCGCAGGGCGAGGCCAAGTCGCTATCCGGTCAATCTGAACAGGTATGGTATGGTGCCTGCTCCCAATGGGTTAAGGAGAATTCCGGTGGCTACGAGCCCTCAGAGCGCTTGGCCCCTATAGCAGCAACAACTCCCACTAAACCGCCGGAAATCCAGCAGAGGCACGCAGGAGGCCCAACGTCTGGCGGGATGCAGGCTCGGCTCCTCGGACTTCCCCATATAGCAACCAGAGACAGCCCCACCTTGGAGACAGTCCTCAAGCAACACTTCGTGACCGAATCGGGTTCAGGTTGAGAGCAGATTCTCAGGAAGCCGCATTTTCCTGGCGATCAAGATGGCGGGGAGCGAAGATGCTCCGGAGCACGGTAGATGACGCGAGTTGCAGGCATCAGCAAGTACCCCAAGAGCCACGCCGGAGCCGACACGACGAAGGGTTGCCCCACGCGGCTAGAAGGAGTGAAATCGCCAGGGTCTTGGATCACAATGGCAGTCCAGACAGCCAGGGTTGCTGCCCCAGGTATCCAGCCGTAGCGCCGCCGGGCCGGTCGGGACACCCGTACCAGGCGGACCGTCTGCCGATCGACTGTGCGGGTCATGCCACTCTTGAGCAGAAGTGTGACAGAGGAGTCCGTGGCTGCGTGGAACACCCTAGAGAACCCGGCGGTAATACGTGGAACACCGTGAGGAGTCCGTGGCTGCGTGGAACACCCCCTTGAGCTTGTGCCCCCCCAGAGCAGCTTGCGATTTGAACAGCATGAGACGGGTTGGCTTGCCCGGCGGCAATGCCTGCACTCTTTGCCAGTCAGTTACAGTTCTAGCCCCCACATCCGAGTTCGCCTGTACGGGGCTAAGACTGAAGAGTGCCGCAAGGCCTGTAGTGATCAGCATGGCTGTGTGTTGCGATGGCATGGCGATTTCTCCCATATGATAGGCCAATCAGGACCTTAGCTCCCTCCGCCCGGTGTTGCATTTTCTAGTGCAACCGGCGCAGTACTCCCGGTGCCGTGCGGTGCGCGCTTCCGTGTTAGAGGTCAAGCCCGGAAGTTGGTAGACCGGCCCGCGCTGGGCCTAATTCCAGGCTGATTCGCTCACGGAATCTGGTTGGACTGGCAGTTGCGTGAAGCGTATTCATGAGTTGGCCTCCGGTCCGCACTCAGCGACTTGGGGGTGCGGTAGGGTGCACTGGAAGCCCGGATCGGGGGCGCCTAGAGAGTGCTGGCATGTACCGCACCGCGCTCCAATTGCACTCAGGCACCACTGTCGTTCAACCCTCGTCCCAGAGCCTCCTGATAGGGACAGCGTACAGTCCCTCACCGAACGGTACGCTGACTTCCCCGTCGTAAAGCACGACGCCACAGCCAAACCGGCTGCCGCACGCCGCCTTGAGCTTGCGCAGTCCAGAGAAGTCCGATGGGAAGACCGTCGCACTCGCCTTGACCTCCACGCCGGCCACATGCAGTGAGCCATGCTCGATGACGACGTCCACCTCGGCCTTGTCCCGGTCCCGAAAATGGAAGAACGAATAGGGTCCGGGGAGACCGCTCGCCTGTCGGCGCAACTCCTGGAGAACGAAGGTTTCCAGCACTCTCCCCAGTACGGTTCGGTTCGCTTGGAGCGACTCCCGGTCGGCCCCCATCAGGCTGCAGGCCAGTCCAGTGTCCCCAAAGTGCACTTTCGGGGCCTTGACGAGCCTGCTCATGCGGTTGCTGTGCCAAGCGGGCAGCCTCTCCGCCAGGAACAGGCGCTCGATCAGGATGAAGTAGTCCCGAATCGTGTTGCGGCTTACCTGGAACGGGGATGCCAGTTCCGACACGTTGAACAGTTGCCCGTTCTGGGCGGCCGCAGCCGCCAGCAACTTCGAGACGACATCAACGGAGCGAATACTCGCGATATCACGAACATCTCGCTGGATCATGCTGGAAACATAGCTGCGGTACCAGGCCGACCGTCGGTGCCCAGGCGGGCGGGCCATCGCTGCCGGGTACCCGCCCGCAACGATGCGTTCGGCTAGGTTGCCGGACAAGCGTTCGGTGTGACGGACGTCGAACGCCTCTTGAAACAGCCGCTCGACGAACGTGCTTGATGCACTTCGCTCGATTTCCCATTGCGACAGAGGATGCAACCGGACGACCTGCATCCGACCGGCCAGTGAATCAGACAGTCTCGCATCAAGCAGGATGTTGCTCGATCCGGTCAGGACGAACCGTCCGGGAGTTCGCATTCGGTCTACGGCGATCTTCAATGCCGAGAACAGGCTTGGCACTCGCTGCACCTCGTCAAGGACAACGCGCTCCGGCAGGTCGCCGACGAAACCCGCGGGATCGTTCAGCGCGGTCGTCCGCGTGACATCGTCATCGAAATTCAGGTACAAGTATCCAAGCGGCTCTCCAACGAGTTGCGCCAGCGTCGTCTTGCCGGACTGGCGAGGCCCCTGAATCAGGGTTACCGGGGAATCCTCGATCGACTCGGTGAGCAGCGTCGAGGCGTGACGTGGAACAACCTCTGCATCCCCCAAGCGCGCCGGGAATCGTGACTTGGCGCTGATCGTCAGGCCGGGCATCGGCTGATTGTCAGTTTACAGCCCCGCTGATTGTCAGGTCTGAGCTCGGCTGATTGTCAGTTTACAGCCCCGCTAATCGTCAGTTCCCTCACCCCAGGTGTCGACACGCGCCTTCCTGTACGGAGGCTAGGCTCCTGTCCACCGCTTCCGCAGCGCCCAGGTGTCTGCTCGGATGGAGTGCAATTCAGGCTCAGTCAACGATGTTTGGCCAGCATCCTGGCCAAACATCGGCCCCTGTCTGTTCGTCCTGCGTTCGGCCCTCGACGGCAGACCCGCAGACCCCGGCCGAGTGAAGGTCATTGTCGCGATTCCAGCGCATTCTTCAGCAGGGCTGCACAACCCGGAGAGTAGTTGATGCTTCGGGCCGCCTCTCGCCCGCTCGCGGACATCTTGCGCCATGTCCTCCGGAGGATGTTGACCATCCTCTCCTTGTCTTGTGTGTCGGCGAACTGCTCGAAATGGAACTCGAGAAACACCAGACAGGCGACATCCTCGAGCAACTGGGCCCACGGATCGACCTTGAACCGTTCCTTGCGGATGATGCCCTGGACCTTGGCGACCGCCTCGCTGTCGAAGCCGCAGTCGCGCATGATGGCACCGGCCGTTTCCGCGTGAAACCGGCCCAGATCCTTCCTCCATTCCAGGTAGGCGGCGCGACCTTTCGGGTAGGAACTCCGCGGAATTTCCCAGCGGCGAATATGCTGGGCGCGAACTGCCAGCCTCACCTCGGTCGGTGCGTCCGGAGCAAGCTTGTCCAGCCACACCGTCATCCGGCGGGCGTACACGAGCTCCTTCGGGAGACCGTCGGGTTCCCTGTGCGGGTCCTCCGAGTTCGCGGCATCGAACTGATCCAGGCAGTGCTGGACACGATCGGGCACGGAGTTTCTCACTGGACACCCTCCGTCCGCCAGCAGGCCCTGATCGCCGCCAGTGCCACCGCCGCCGTCTCCGACCTGAGGACCGTCACTCCGAGTCCCGCCCGAACGAAACCCCACTCTTCCGCCATACGTTCCTCCGCAGCGGTCCAGCCGCCCTCGGGCCCTACGAGGAACGTACAGGAACCGCTCAACGGTGGGGCCTGCACGGGCGGTCCATCGGGCTGGGCGATGATTCGTGACTGGCTCCGACAGTCCTGCACGAATTGATCGAATGCCGTTGGTTCCCCTACGGAGGGGGCTGCCAGGCGCCGGGCCTGCTGGGCAGCCTCGAACGCGATCCGGCGCCAGCGATCCAGCCGCATGGCGCTGGCCGCGACCAGCCTCGCGTCGCTGCGGGCCGCCGCGATCGGCGTGACCGACCGAATGCCGAGCTCAGTCAGCTTCTCCAGTGCCCACTCGAAGCGGGAAAACCGAATTATCGACAGCGCAGCGTCCAGGTGGCTGATCCCGGCGGGATTGGGAAGTTCCTCCTCGACCCGGAAGCGCACCTCCGTAGAGGAGCAGGTTACCGTGACCGCACGGCAAGCCCTGCCCTGGTCCGAGATTTCCACGACCTCGCCCGGACGCAGTCGCACTGCACGGGCCAGATGATGCGCGACACGGCCCGTCGCTCGCGCCTCGCTGCCTTCGATTCGCTCCACGAAGACACGCCGCAACGCCATTGCCCTGATTATCGCCGCGGGACACTGGCCCGTCGATAGACTGGGGGTTGGGGCCGCAGACCAGTTCATCGCACGTGTTGACCCCTGGAGGCGAGCTCGCTCCAGAAGACACCGCCCGCCTGGTCAGGGAACATCTGCTTCCACTGTTCCCCGAACTCGCTCTCTGCCGGTCCACTTCCGAATTGCTGGCGAATCCCCTGTACCACAGAATCAGGCCCGTCGCGGACCAAGTACTGCGCGCGACGGTAACGGAGCGCTTCGCGAGGTCCGACGCTGCGGCCAAGCAGTCGTACCGGGTTGTCGCCTGGAACCTCGAACGGGGCATCCAGTTCGAGGGGCAACTCGAGGCGATCCGGACTCATCCGTATCTGTCGTCGGCCGATGTCTATCTGCTCACAGAGACCGACGTGGGCATGGCTCGCTCCGGCAACCGCGATGTCGCCCGCGACCTTGCATGCGAGCTGAGCCTTGATTACGCGTTCGCTCCGTGCTACCTGAATCTCGCGAAAGGGGCAGGCATCGAGAACGAGGTTCACGGCGATAACGAACTGGGCCTGCACGGCAACGCCATCCTTAGCCGGTATCCGATCCGGAACTCACGATCCATTCCACTGGGGAACGGCAAGGACAAGATGCGCGGTCGGGAGAAGCGGCTGGGCCAGCAGTCGGCTGCTGCCGCTGAAATCGCGCTGCCCGGGTTCGACCTGACCGTCTGCTCCGTGCATCTGGACGCGCAGTCGAGCCAGCGCCATCGTTGCAACCAGATGCGAGCCGTAATCGACGGATTGCCCGGGACCGGACCGGCCGTCATCGGTGGCGACTGGAACACGACCACGTTCAATTCGTCGAGAGCGGCGACCGCTATTGCAGGCTATTGGGTTCGCGTCATGCTGGGTGTGAGCAACACGATCCACAACCACTTCCTCCGGCCCTACGCCTACTTCGAGCGGGACCTGTTCCGGCTCCTTGACGAACACGGCTTCGACTGGCGCGACACCAACGTTCTCGACGAGCGAACGACGTCGTACGATGTCGACGACGCCAAGACGTACAAGAACCTGCGGGAGTGGGTCCCGAACTGGTGTTTCGACTTCATCCGCTGGGCACTCCGGGAGTTCGATGGAAAGTGTCCGCTGAAGATCGACTGGTTCGCGGCTCGGGATGTGGCCGCCACGGAGCCGGTGGTGCTGCATGAGTTCCGGGAGGGGCGCAAGCCGCCATTGTCCGATCACGACGTGATCGGCATCGATATCCAAGGTTCAGCCGGGGCGAATCCTATAATCAGGGATTGACTGGATGCCTGTAGCGGAAGCAACGGTTGAAACGAGAATAGCGCCGGTACAGCTCGTCCGGCGCGACCACCGGATCATTTCCGAATTTGTCGAGGACTCGTCGCGTGTGCTCGACCTCGGCTGCGGGGAAGGGGATTTGCTCGCGTGGCTCGTGGAGCACAAAGGCGCTCAGGCCCGCGGCGTCGAAATTTCCGCCGAGAAGGTGCGGCGATGCGTGGAACAGGGCTTGTCGGTGTTCCAGGGCGACATCAACCAGGGCTTGGCCGACTACCCCGACGCCTGCTTCGACTACGTTGTGCTGAGCCAGACCCTGCAGGTTGTCCAGCAACCGCTCGCGGTGCTCCGTGAAATGCGCCGGGTTGCCCGGCGCATCATTGTCGTCTTCCCCAATTTCGGGCATTGGTCGGTCCGGCTGTCTCTCCTGCGCACGGGCAGGGCCCCGCGCACCCGACACTTGCCCTATACGTGGTACGACTCTCCCAACATCCGCATGCTCACGATCCTGGACTTCGAGGAGTTACTGCGGTCCGAGGGCCTCCGGGTCGAACAAGTCCGTTTTCTGAGTGATCACAGGCGCATTCAGGCGTGGCCGAACATGCGGGCGGATTCCGCCGTGTACTTGCTCAGCTAGTCGACGCGACTTCAGCCAAAAGGTCGGAGACCGCCAGGGACACATCGTCCAGCCCGACGGAGAGGATGCAATGGGGCTCATCGAACGCATAGCAACGGTCCCCGGGGCAGGGCTTGCACTCCCAGGGCGTTTCGACGACACGGTACGGCGTCCTCCACGGATGCCAGACACCGGAGTCGGACGAGCCGAAGACCACAACACACGGCACGCCGTACGAGGCGGCAATGTGCGCCGGGCCGGAGTCGTTTCCGACGAAGAGCCTTGCTCGGGCCAGCAGGGACAAGAGCAGGGGCATCGCCAATCCCTGCCTCAGGTCGAATTCCGACAGCTTCGGCGCGGTGCTTTCCTCTCCCGGGCCCAACAAGAATATCGGGCGCAATCCGTGCCGGCCGCCAATCTTGGCGGCAAGATCCCGGAATCGGTCGATTGACCATTCCTTGGTGCGGTACGCTGCGCTTGGGTGGATGACCGCATAGGGTGGAGTCGGACGGGGCACCTTGGTCGCAAGCCTGGCAGGTGGAATCTTCCCGTCGTCGGCACCAAGGTGGATGACCGCTGCCGCGTGATGCTCCGCGGTGTGGATCTTAGCGTCCGCTGTGCGCCCCAGAACCTCCTGAGCCCTGGGAATCCGTACGTTGTAGGCCCAATGCCGGCGAAAGTGCCGGAAGCCGGCGCGCCATCTCGCGCCCGACAACGCCGTCAACCACGCTGCAGTCGATCCTCCGTGCATGTCGATACAGAGATCCGGGCGCAGCGTACGAATCTGGCGCAGCAACCTGACCCTGGCGCCCAACCCCCTGCCCGACGGTGCGTGCAGCACGCCGTCGATGTCAGGCTGTTCCTCCAGCACCCCGGCGCAACGGGTATCCATTGCCACATGGATTCGTGCCTTCGGGACGGTACGACGCAGCAGTGCAAACGCCGGTGTCGACAGGACGGTGTCACCCAAGGACCTGAGCCGGACCAGCACAATCGACGGCTCTGGTCCGAGCCCCGCCAGGACCGTATCGGCCACCCTACAGCCTCAGGCCGCTCGCGCTTGGGCGACCACGTCGAGGAATCCGCGGGCCGTTGCCTCAATCTGTCGATAGTCCCTTTCCACCAGCCAGCGCTTGTTGACGAGTTCCGAGCCAACGGCCACAGCGCTGGCACCAGCCGCGAAGAACGACGGTGCATTCTCGATCGTGACACCGCCGGTCGGCACCAAGAGCACCTGCGGCAGCGGGGCCTTGACCGCCTTGATATAACTCGCCCCGCCCACCGCACAGGCGGGGAACACCTTCACCATCGTGGCTCCGGCGTCCCAGGCGGTCATGATCTCAGTCGGGGTCAAGGCGCCAGGGATGACGCACTTCGAGTAGCGGTTGCAAACCTTGATGGTACCCGTGTCGAGCGATGGTGTGACGCAGAATTCCGCGCCCGCGAGCATGCACTGGCGTGCAGTGACCGCGTCGAGTACCGTCCCGGCCCCCATAACGACACTGCTGCCGAACCGTGCGCAGGCAGTCTCAAGGATCTTGACAGCACCCGGAACGGTCATCGTGACTTCGACCACAGGAATGCCGGCGTTGCCAATCGCCTCGATGGCTTGCAGCGCCTGTGCCGCTGTGTCTGTGCGAACGATCGGGATAATGCCCACACCCAGGATCGTGTTCAAAATGTCCTGCTTGGCCATCCAGGATTCCTCAAGCCGCTACAGTACCAAAGCTGCGGACTGCCGGGCAAACCGGCACCGGTCTTCGATCCGTACGGGCAGTCGGGGAGCAAGACTCGATGGTGGTCGTAGACAGCAGACCTAGCGAAGCCGTAGCGGCGTCATCCTGACGTGAAGGGAGAAACCTGGTGACCACTGCGACTCGGTCAGGCACTGATCTCCCGCTCGACGTCGGCGTTGGCAAGACGCCTTGACTTCTCCCTAGCGCACCTCGTCAGAATTGATTTGACAGCGGGTCGGGATTTTGGGACCGTCGTTCCAGACTCGGGAGGCAGTGATGGCAAATCAACATGCGCGAGTGGCCCATTGCAAATCAAAACGCAACTGTGGGAAAGAAGGCCCTTGGAGTTGGCGGTTGAGTTGCTCGCAGGATACGGCAGGCGAGGTGGATCTGTCAAGGCGACGCTTTGGCTGTGGGCGCTACGCGAGGGTGGCAGCGGGAGATGGCCCAAACGAGCCGAGCCAAGCGTCGATGGCGTGTGAGCGTAGGGACGTCAGCGTCACGCAGAACTGCTCTTGGAGGCTTGCCCTGCGCCACTTGCGAAGCTGTGTTCAGGCGGTTGTCCTAGCGTAGGCCGTCCGCAACAGCGGCTCCGCCCTGCGGATCTGTTCCCTGTTGCGGATAACGATCTCTCGGTACTGACCGCGATCGTTGGGATGGGTGAAGCCCGCCTCGAGCGGGATGTCGCGCACGTGCTTCTCGTGGATGAGTACCCGGATGCCGCTCGCCACCCGCAGGTAGACGTAAGCCAAGACCGGTGGGTGACGGGCGACCGTAGCCATGCACTTGAACGAGATCACCGTCTTGAAGGCGTCCGTTCGCACGTTGCCCAACTGGTCTACGAACATCTTGAGTTCGCGGAACAGAGTCCGAGATTTCTCGCCAGCCTTGGCCCAGCCCGTGTAGACGGAGTAGTCAGAATCTTCACCGGCGCTGGGTGCGGAGGATCTCGACAAGTGCGACGCAACCATACCCACCGGGCCCTCGTCGGTCTGAGACAACGCCACGCTTGGGGTGCGGTGAGTAAACCCGGCTGGCTCTGGCCCCTGTGTCAGCTTCGGACAGTCCCTAGTCAACGGGCATCGACCACAGTCCGGGGTTCTCGGGTGGCACCAACGATTGCCGACTCGCCACGCTGGCCAATCCAAGGCACCCGGATATTCCGGATTCAGGCGTCGAGCCGCTCCTACAGCTTCTTCCTCCGAATCGTTGTCGATCAACCCAAGTCGCCGAAACACGCGGATCAAGTGTATGTCCGGCTTTACGTCAATCTGCCGCTCCTGCCCGCGAAAGAAGCCGCAATCGTCGTGCAGGATGCGAGTCGCCATCGACGCGATCCCGGGCCCAATGCCATGGATTTCCGTCAAGGTTCGCTGCACCTCAGCGGGTGACGAGTTCGTCCAGATGGCTCTTGCATCACCATTGAATCGTCCGCAAACCAAGCTGGCGGCATCCACCAAGGTCCTGGCACCTTCCTTCGTGCCCCACCTCGGGCGTCTCGGCAGGCTTGCCAGTTGGTCGATCAGTTCGGCTCGCGACATGGACGCCATTCGCTTGGGGTCCAAGAAGCCCTTCCGGTCGATCTCCTTCGGAATTTGCCATGGCACCGGCCAGCGCATGCCTCGGTCGAAGGCCACTGCGATCAGGAATGCAAATGGATTGCTTCGAACAAGCGATAGCGATTCCGCATCCAATTCGTTCCACTCCGAACCGCCATGGCGCTCGCCAAAGTCCTTCAGTCGATCCACGACCGCCCTTGTTCGTCCCATCTCTCTCATGGTTTGGGGCCTCCTTAGCCCCAGCAGGCCAGCAACCCACCGCTGGTCAGCCTATCACGGCTATCCTTGAGATGCGACCCACTCCATCTCATGCCGGCACGGTCCGGGTGGTGCCGCGTTCTCGCCTTCAGCGTACGTCCGATAACCGCTTTCGACAGGCTGGACAACAACTCTTCCTTAGTTGGCATATCCTCCGGCCCTTCCGAACACTCGAGCTACTGATCGAGCGCTCTTCACAGGAAGCTGTTGCGTCAGGGGTCTGGCAATTCGACGAGTCTTCCCACCGATGCGACGTATCGGACGCTCTCGGTTCACCGGCGTTGCCGGGAGCAGGCAAGAGACTTCTTGTCGCAGCTGCCCCGAAGTGACGGTCGTGAGGCGGACAGGATGAGCACGTCAGTCATTACACTGAGGTGGATGCTTGGACAACGTCTGGCCCTGGACGGCGGTCCGGCGGTTCGCGACCAGCCCTACCCGGATTGGCCTGCGCTAGGGGCCGGAGATTTGGACCGGGTACGTGAAGTGCTCGAGACCTGCAACTGGGGTGGCAGCGGCGAGATCGTCGAGACATTCGAGGTACTCTTCGCGCAGTTTCACGACTGTGAATTCGGCATCGCGGTGTCCAGCGGGACCATGGCGCTGGAACTCGCACTTCATTCCGCGGGTATCGGCCCCGGCGACGAGGTTGTTGTACCCGCCCACAGCTTCATCGCGACAGCTGCGGCCGTGAGCCGCGTTGGGGCGACGCCGGTCTTTGCGGATATCGAGGCTGATACGTACAACGTCGATCCGATTCGTGTTGCCGAAGTTGTTTCGGAACAAACCAGGGCGATGATTCCCGTCCATTTCGGGGGCCTGATGGCGGATCTCGACCGCCTCGGGGATGTTGCCGGCGACCGCGGTCTGATCGTGATCGAGGATGCGGCACACGCGCACGGTGCAGAATGGTTTGGCACGAGGGCCGGGGGGCTCGGAGCGTGCGGCACTTTCAGCTTCCAGAACTCCAAGGCCATGGTGGCGGGAGAAGGCGGAATCCTGGTCACCAACAACGAGGCCCTCGCCACCAAGGCACGCTGCATCGCCAATGCGGGCCGCCTGCCGGAGCGGGGCTGGTTCGAGCACTTCGAACTAGGCACGAACCTCCGCATGACAGCGGTGCAAACAGCCCTCTTGAGTGCCCAGCTCGAGCGGCTGCCCGACCAGATCCGCCAACGGGCCGAGAACTTCGCCCGCTTCAAGGCCGGACTGGAAGGAGTTGACGGACTTGAACTCCAGCATGCCCCGAAGGGGGCTACCGCTCAGACCCGTTACATCGTGCCGGGTCGAGTTCACGAGCAACGTTTCGGTATCGGGCGGGACAAGTTCGTGGAGGCGTTGCAGGCCGAGGGGATTCCGGTCCGCCCTTTCTATCCGCACCCCCTCTATGCGAACCCTGTCTTCCGGAACCTCCCCCACCGGGCGTTTCCCTGCCCCGTTGCCGAGCAAGCGACGCAGGATTCGTTCTGGCTGCCCCTTCGACTGTTTATCGGTACTGAGGACGATGCTGCCGATGCCGCCCGCGCGATCCGGAAGGTTCATGATGCGGTCAGACCTAGACACGGCACCGGCGTTAACGGATCCCCCGCGGGGTGAGCCGTCATTCGGCGAGCGGTTCGCGGATGGTGTGGACCCTGCCTGCCTTGACCCGTTCCAACCTTTGCACGAGGCCGCTCGGCCACACGATTTCGACCGCCGCCTCCGTGCTCGGCCCGAGCCCGAAATGGAGCCGAAACGTGTGTTGGGACAGGTAGCTTCCGCCCCCTCGAACCTCACCGGTCTGTCGGGCGCCCGCGCTCTCGACGCGCACCCGGGCCCCGATCGCGCTGCGGTTGGACCGAGTGCCCTCCAGTGCGAGAATGATCCAGTTGCCCACCGCCGCGGCCCGCTGCGCCAGCAGTGTGGGTTTCTCGTTCTGGCTGTTGATCAGGACCTCGAGACGGCCGTCGTTGTCGATGTCGCCGATGGCCAAGCCGCGAGCGGCATGACGCTCCAGGATTGCGGGGCCTGCGGTCAGCGAGATGTCGTCGAATCGCTTGCCTCGGAGGTTGCGGTACAGAACCGGACGCTCGCGGTAGTTCAGGTCCGTGCCATGCAACTCCTCGACCTCCGGGAAGACATGGCCGTTGACGAGCAGCACATCGCGCCACCCGTCGTTGTCGATATCCGGCAATGCGGTGCCCCACCCAACGAAGCGAGTGTTGACGCCCAGACCGAAACGCACTGTTCCGTCGTCGAAGTTCCCGTCCCCCCGACTCGCGTACAGGGTCGAGCGCTCGTCCGAGAAATTGGTCCTGAACAGGTCGTCGTGGCCGTCCCTGTCGAGATCCCCGGCGGCGACGCCCATGCCCGAAAGCGCCTTGCCATGCTCGTCGAGGGCCGCTCCTCGCAGCATCGCCTCGTCATGGAACTCACCGCCACGGTTCATGTACAGGATGGAGGGCGTCCGGTCGCAGGCTACGTAGAGGTCGGTCCAACCGTCCTGGTCAAAGTCTCCCGTTACCGCGCCGAGTGAGTAGTTGCGGTCCGGCCGGGCGATGCCGCTCTCCGCAGACACGTCGCGGAACGTCCCGCCCTCGTTGCGGAGCATCTCGTTGCGGCCGAACGGCAGTCCACGGGGGCCGCAGGCGACGGGCGTGTCGCGGTAGAAGCAGTAAGGCGTGTCACCCGGCTTCGGAGTCGTCTCGAAGTCAAACTCCAGATAGGTGGCGATGAACAGGTCGAGATCGCCGTCGTTGTCGGCATCCAGAAACGCGCATCCGGTACTGTAGCCACCGGAATCGGGAACGTGCAGCCGCTCGAACCGGGACCCTTCCACGTTCCGGTAGAACCGGTTGGGGCCCCAGTAGGTCACGTACAGGTCAACGAACCCGTCGTTGTCGAAGTCACCGGTGCAGACCCCCTGGCCCCACCCGGAGCTTTCCAGACCGGCCCGGTGGGTCACGTCCTGGAAGCTTCCGTTTCCGGAATTTCGGTAGAGACGATTCGAGCCGCCCGGACCCGAAACCACAAACAGGTCCTCCAGGCCGTCGTGATCGAAATCGAGGACTGCGGCACCGCTCCCCGTGGTCTCGACGATCCACTCCTTGCGGGTGTCGTCTCCGTTCGGGAATATATCCGTGAGACCCGCAGTCTCGGCGATGTCCACATAGTGGACATGCCGGTCCCCTGCCGCGAGAAAGGCCGCTGCCATCGCGGCTGCCGCCAGTAGCCTGGCCGTGCCCAATCTACGGAACCTCGCCGATGCGCTTGAGAAACTCGTTGAACTCGCCGTCCTCCGGAGATTGCAGCTTTTCCAGCGCATCCTGCACCCGCCGGGCGTCCTCGAGTCGGCCAGCATTGCGATACGCCAGCATCAGGCCGTAGTGGGCCGGTTCACTTTGAGGCTGCAGGTTGAGGGCCCGCTCCAATAGGGCAATCGCCTCTTCGTGCTGTTCCAGTCTCGTGCGTTCCCTCGCAACCGCGAGCAGAGCCTCGGGAAACTCTCCGTCCAGTTCCAACGCTCGCTCAAGGTGCGGGAGCGCTTCCTTGGGGCGGCCCTGTATCTGGAGGATCTGGCCCACCTGGAACTCGGCGACCGCGTCGTTCGGATTCAGTTCCAGCTCGGCCCGAAATTCACCCAGAGCCTCCTCGAGCGCGTCCGGCTCGTGCGAGCGCATCAGTAGGGCCCGGCCGAGCCGGTAGTGAAGGTTCAGCGTCCCCGGAGTCTTCTGGATCGCCTTCCGGTACTCCCGCACGGCGTCGTCGTACCTTCCCTGAATCTCGAAGATCTCGGCGGAGAGCTGATTGACACGGTACGACGAGGGGGCCAGGCGAAACATTTTCCAGACGGCTTCGTTCCATCCCTTGAGGTGCAGACGTGCCGTCTCGTAAAGGACCTCGGGATCCACGGGGTGACCGGCCTGCAGCTTCGTGAGTGTGTCCAGTGCGGAACCGAAGCTTTTCGCGGCAATGGAGCAGCGCGCAGCCGCTAGCCCGGCCAGCCTGGCGGTTGGCAAGTCGCCCTCCTCTGCCGCGGCTGCCAGTTCCGGCAGAACCTCCGCACAGCCGCCGAGCGCGGCGTCGACGATGGCGGACAGTATGCCTGCCCGCGGGTCGGAGGAACTGGAGAATTGAGCCTTTGCTTGAGGGAGCCTGCCTGCATTGAACAGCCGCAGGCCCTCTTCGAACGATTCGTCGCATCGCCCGGTGGAGGGCCATCCCGATGCGATGGCCAGGCCGAGCACCGCCGCCTGCAAGCGTCTAGTGGCCGGCATCGTCCATCATCAGGTCGAGTTCGCCGAACCGGTGCCGCCTGCGATCCTCAAGGTATCGGAACGCCAGGAGCGGCGGGTCACCCGGTGCCAGGCGGCCCAGGGGCAGCAGGCGCTCGGAGGCCGTCGTCCCGATCATTGACAGACGGCCCGAGCGTCTCAGTCGTTCGAGGAGCGCACTCTCGTCCTCCCGACCTGCGCCAGCGTAAGGCAGCCAGCCCATCCATACGGCGACTGCGAGGGACAACCTCCGTATCCTGTGCGGTTTCGTCACAACCCCCTCAGCGTAGCGCGGGACACGGCGGTCGGCCGGCCCCGCGACCTAGACGGGGACGTCCGGCCGGACTCCAACCCATCTCGCACACGCAGAGAAAGCGTTCTGGAGCGTGGTGGGGCCTTCTGCCGCGAGCAAGGGGAAGTCCGGCGGAGCAATCACGAAGAGGGCGTCCTGCCCAATACCGGCGAACAGGTAGGCCGTGTTCCTGCGGTACTCGGCGTATTTGCTGCACTCCTGGAAGATGTACTGGTAGAAGACCTCCAGGTCGACATACGAGCCCAGCATGTCAGCCTGCGTCGGAATGGGGTTTGTGTCCTCCTGGTCCGAATAGATCAGGAGACTGCTGAACGGCTTGACCTTGTTGCGGATCCCGAATGACGAGACGATCACCGCAGGCCGGGCACGGCGGATTGCCTGCAGGGTTGTCCATTCGACGAACGTGTTGTTGATCAGGAGGGTCCCGTTCCCGTTGAGCAGCACCGACTGGAGGAAATCCTGCAGAACAGGGTCGCGTCCCGCTGCTCGGCGCAACGCGCCCGGATTCAGTCTTTGCAGCCGCTCGCCGAGTTGACGGGGCCCCGGGATGCGCTCCTCGGTGACGAGGTCGTTGACCTCGGCCATCAGGATCCGCCGCAGGTCGGCCAGGCGGTCGTAGCTCAGACCGACCCAGCCATCGATGGTCTGGGCAAGCCTCAAGACAGGGTCGCCGGCCTCCACGACCCAGGCCTCGAAGGGATTCTCCGCCCTCTGTGCCGCGTACAGGTCGACAATGCTCGGGGCCCGGCTGGCCCTCGGGGCCCCGCTCAGCAGCGTCGGCAGATAGTCATTCAGGTCCGCAGCACTCTCCGTAGCCACAGGAAGCGTCCTGCCGTGGCCCCGAATCCGTGTCCACATCCTGTCCGGACCCATCGGCAACTCCGCGGGCGATACAACGATCACCAGCCTCGCCTTCCCGACCCGCGCCAACTCGGCGTCCAGAAGCGGGTCGATTTTGGCAAAGATCTCGGCGACCGCGCTCCTCCACGCTGGGAGGTGGCGGTTGCGCTGCAGAAAATCGACGTGCTCGAGGGTGAACGTTCGGGAGTTCCACAGCCCGCCCCCGATGTCCATGGACTTCTCGACTTCCCGCAACGGAGCGAAGAGGGTCTGCACCGCCTCATCGCTCGAGCGATCCAGTAAGCCGAACAGGCGCTCGAAGTACTTCTGCTCAGCCGGAAACAGTTTGTTCCAGTCTCGGAGGCGATCAAGGGAATAGACCGAGAAGGTCCGTGGAAGCCGGTCGAGCAGGCCGGCATTGAGCAATCGCCGAATCTCGGGGCTGTAACGTTGCATCGGGGTGCCGGGTGGAGGTCAACAACTAGGTTACCGGTGAATCTCGGACAGTGCTTGCGGGAGTGGTTCGCGACCGGTGTGAGGCTGTTTCCGTTCGAACTGCGACACGGAGACTTCGCGTTCGGCTGGGGCCCGGCCTCGGTGCACGGGTTCGCCACCACGTCCGGGATACCGCAATGGTCGCTTCCGGTGAGCCGCCTGTCGCCGGTCCCAGAGCGGGCAGGCCAAGTCGATCCATCCCCAAGGTGGTTGTCTGGTCCGTTTGCCTGCTGCTTCCGAGGCCGTCCTGGGCTTGCCGAGATCGCGAGGTTGCAGGCGTTGAGCGCAAGACCGCTCGAGCCCGGAATGCGGCGGGTGGCAGCAGGTACCGACGGAGACTGAATGGGGAGAGGCCCGTTCCTGGCACGCCGTCTTCCGTAACGGCGCGGGACTGGTGCGGACCAACCATGAAGGTCTTGCCGGAGCACCCTCGATGCCAGCAACAATGAAGAGGTCATGATTCACGTCATCGCATCGATTCGCGTCCGCCACGGCTGCCTCACCCAATACCTCCAGTGCGTTCGGGACAACTTGCCAAGTGTCCGAGCCGAGAATGGCTGTGTGCTGTACGAGCCCTGCCTCGACGCCGACGCCGGCTGGGAGACGCAGGCACTCGATCCGGAGTTTGTAACCTTCGTGGAGACTTGGGAGACCCTGGAGGCGCTCCAGGCACACTCCCGGACCCGTCACATGGTCGCGTTTAGGGAGCGGACCGGTCACCTGGTCGACACGATCTCAATTCGTGTGGTCAGACCGGTCTGATTCCACGACCTCGTCCTCATCGATCAGGCGTCGCTTCAAGGATTCGGCGCGGATATCCCTGAACAGCGCCGTCCCGAGATACATCAGCGGTGTGTCTGCTGCCGCCACGAGCAACTTGTAGAGGTAGCTTGAGAGAATCACGTAGCCGATTTCGCGCCCCGACCAGACGCCATAGAACAGAATCGTGACGACGGCCGTGGTATCGACGAGTTGGCTCGCCATCGTTGAACCGTTGTTGCGGAGCCAGAGATGCCGGCCCTTTGTGCGCTTCCGCCAAAAGTGATACAGGCGTACGTCGATGAGCTGGGCGACGAGGTAGGCCACCATGCTGGCGAAGATCGCTCTGGCGCTCTGGCCGAAGACGGCCATGTACTGCTCCTGAACGGTGTCGCTCTGGAGATGAGAGACCGGCAGCAAGCGGCCGAGTTGCAGCAGGCCCAACATGTAGATGCTGACCGCGAAGCCCGTGATGACCACCGCCCGTGCCCTCTGCTTTCCATAGAGCTCGCTGATCAGGTCCGTGCAGAGGAACGTGACGGGATACGGCAGCACCCCCACGCTGATCGTAGCGCTTTGGATGAACGGGAGCGGAATGTCGATGAACTTGAATACCAGACAGTTAGCAAGGACCAAACTGGACAGGAAGAATCCGGAAAGTACCAGGAATACTCGTTCGTAGTGGTTCAAGAGCCCCCCGCCCGGAAATACCATCTTAGTGCCATCGCGGGTTTCCGAGTCGAGCGCTGGCAGACGATTCCCCCGCCCGTGGACGGGGATTCGCCGTTGCCGGCCCTGCCCTTTGAGGCGCAGGGCCCCGGCCGGGCGGCTGGATCAAGCTCGAACCACCGCACCACGCAGCGACCGGACGGCACCTCCCGGTCGCGTTGCTCGCCGATGGTGTGTCGCTTGTTGGCACGATTGGGCCCATGGTTGTTCCTGTGCAGGATTCACGCTGATTCCGATTCTGCCGCCACAGACGGTTGCCGCGGCTGCGAGGTGGGCCCGTTCCAGAGTCAGCGAGGGCACCCTCCAGCAGCTTGCCGATGTCCTGTCCTGGCCAGGTTCCTCCGGATTCGTCTCACAGGCCCACTGCAGCGCGGCCGGCCCCTTGCAGGCACCGCAGAACCAGTCCAAGCACCTGGATACGACACCCTGAAAACACCCCGGGGGCCGGACCGGGAACTGGTTCGAGTTTGCGACATTGGCCAGCGGTTCGTTCCAGACATGGACTGGAGCGAACTCATGACTCGGGTTACCTGCAACCCCACCACAGCCCGGTTACAACCAGACCGCGCGGACGAAGCGCTGCCGGACCACAGCGACGGGCCGCAGCGACGAGGGCATCCGGAAGACCGCCGATGAACAAGGGCTCCCAACTGTTCCGGCCAATTCCCGCCCTTCGATGACCATCGCGGGACACCATCTGGTGGGCCTTTCCCCTGAGTCTGTGCAAACCCCGTAGGGCGGGACCGCAGCGCATTCCGGACGACATCGCCAGTAGTCACCAGCGTTGGAAGACGCGACCGGACTGTCCGCATCGGGCGCGTCAGCCCGAGACCAGGGAGGAAAACGGCAACCATGGCCTCAGACCGCAAGCGACCCGAGTCGCTAGAGTGAATCCACTTCAGTCGCAAGGTCAATGCCATTGCGGCCCATCCTGCCCGGATTCGACGGTCCATCGAGTTCCTGATACAATCTACCAACGGTGGGGCTGGTTGTGTTGTCAGTCCAGTGTCGTACCATTTGTAGGATTACTGGTTCATCCCAGTAGAGAGGACAGTACTTCATGCGAGAAATATCTTTCCGCGGGTTGCCGGCATTCTTGGTCGCTTGTCTGGCTATCGCGGTACCGGCGATGGCGCAGCGAGACATGGGAACGCTGCTCGGCAGCGTAACGGATCCGTCAGGCGCCGCGATACCGGGTGCCTCCATCACGATCACCGAGGAGGCTACGGGTGTGGCCACGACGGTTGAATCCGATGCCCTCGGCAACTACATTCGCCCGCTGATCAAGCCGGGCACCTACACGGTCGCCTGTGAGTCGCCCGGATTCAAGCGTTCGGTTCAATCCGGAGTGATCCTTCAGTCTGCGGGCCGGGTCCAGTCGAACTTCGTGCTCGAGATCGGCGAGGTGACCGAGACCATCGAGGTGCTCGCCGCTCCCCCGGCGCTCCAGACCGAGACCACCCAGATGGGCGGTACGCTGGAGAACCGGCAAACCAGTGAGCTGCCCTTGGGCGGCCAGCGGCGTTTCGCGTTTCTGGCGCGGACCATCCCCGCCGTGGTACCGGCCGAGCCCGGTGCTCGCGATGCGGCTGGCGGTGGATTCTCCGCGAACGGCGTTCGCTCCAATGGCCAGAACAATTTCCTGCTCAACGGAGTCGACAACAACGTCAATGTCATCGACTTCATCAACCAGACCGCCTACGTGGTGGGCCCCTCCGTCGAGGCCATCGGCGAGATGCAGGTCCTGACGAACGGCTACAACGCTGAGTACGGCCGTGCCGCCGGAGGTGTCGTCAACGTCACCATCAAGTCCGGCACCAACGAGATCCACGGAACCCTGTTCGAGTTCCTGCAGAACTCCCAGCTCAATGCCAACACCTGGGAGTTGAACCGGAATGGCCAGGACCGCCAGGCATTCAAGCAGAATCAGTTCGGAGCGGCAGTGGGCGGGCCGATCGTCAGGAACCGGACCTTCTGGTTTGCCGACTACCAGGGCACTCTGATCCGTGACGGCAGCCTGGCCAGTACGCTGACTGTTCCGGCACCGGGCATGGCCACCGGCAATTTCTCCCAAATCATGGCTCCGTCCGATATCCTCGGCCAGGACGCCCTAGGACGCGATGTCATGCGTGGCCAGATCTTCGACCGCGACACGCAGCGGACCGCGTCCGGGGCGGTCATCCGGGATCCGTTCCCGAACAACATGATTCCGTCTTCGCGCTTCGACAGCATTGCCGCCAATCTGATCGGACAATACCCTGCCGAGAACCAGAACACGACAGAGAAGGGCGAACGTCCCGGAGGGAACTACTTCACGGCGCGCAACGCCACCCGCGACGTCCACCAGTGGGACGTTCGGATCGATCACAGTATCTCGGACAGCGACAGCCTCTTCGGCAGCCTCAGTTGGATCGATGAGCAGAAATTCCAGAGCCCGCCGCTGCCCGGTGACCTTGATGCCGGCGGCTTCCTCGGCGAGACCGAGGAGAACCTCAGCCGGGCGGCCATGATGAGCTACACCAAAATCTGGTCTCCCACTCTGATCACAGAGTCCAGGGCGGCTTACTCCCGCCTCGTTACTACACGCGTGCAGAGCAACGCGGACAACGACTCGTTCTCCAGTCTCGGCTTCGGCGGGCTGAACCCGTTCACCACCAACAACGGCGGCATGATGCGACTCGGCCCCCAAGGCTACAGCACTGTGGGTGGCTCCGAGTGGCTTCCCACCCAGGAGTACAACAACGTCTGGGACTTCATTCAGAACGTCTCGTGGAACAAGGGCTCCCACGCGATCAAGTTCGGTGCGGAGTACCGGCCGATCGGCTTTCCGTTCTTCCAGGTCCCCTCCCCTCGTGGGCGCATGGACTTCAATCGGGCGGACAGTGACCAAGTGGGCTTCAACGATACCGGAGATGGCATGGCGTCGTGGCTGCTCGGCGACGTGCACTGGGCGCGCATCACCACCGCGAACTTCATTTCGTCGTTCAAGGACGCATACTCCTTCTTCGTGCAGGATGACTGGAAGGTCTCGTCCCGGCTGACGATCAACCTCGGCCTCCGGTACGAAGTCACAACACCGATCGGCGAGAAATTCGGACGCCAGGCGCACCTAGACGTCTTCGGTACCGACCACAGCGTTCCGACACTGGTCATTCCCAAGGGCAAGGATCAGGATGCGCCCCTGCCACCGAACTTCGCGACAGACTATCCGACGATCGATGTTGAGCGAGGCATCGCCTCCACGTACCTCACCGAGTGGGACCGCACCAACCTGGCTCCGCGCATCGGATTCGCGTACGAGGTGACCCCCGGCACCGTCATCCGAGCCGGCTACGGCATCTTCTACGGTGCAGAAGAGAACGAGGGTGGCAACCCCAACCGGGGTGAGAACGTTCCCTTCAACCAGGAGACTCGCTTCGAGAAGAACCGCCCCTCCGACCAGAATCCGTTCGTCCGCAATTTCTCGGACGGCTTCCCGGTCGACTCCTTCACCCTTCCTGCACCGATATCCTTCCGCTCCCTGTACACCCAGCGCCGCTGGCCATTGGTTAACAAGTGGAACTTCAACGTACAGCGTGATCTGGGATGGAATGCGGTGCTGGAGCTTGCCTATATCGGCTCCAAGGGCAATCGGCTGACGGACAACTACAACGGAAACCAACCCGTGGGTGATCCCCGTCCGAACCAGCCTGTCCTTCCTCGCAGGCCATTCAAGTTCGTCAATTCGGGCATCACGTTCACCAACAGCAACGGTCGTTCGACGTACAATGCGTTCACCGCCAAGCTGGACAAGCGATACTCGGCCGGCCTGGGCTTCCTGGCGTCCTATACGTGGGGCCATGCGCTTGCGGACACCGGTACAACGCTTTCCGGAGGTCCGGGCAACCGTACGCCCCACCAGTCGCTCGAGTATGCCCATGCCAGCTTCGATATTCGGCACCGCTTCGTACTCAGCGGGAACTGGAACCTGCCGACACCGCAGCGGCTCAGCGGGCCCGCCAGAACACTCATCGGCGGCTGGCAACTGAACGGCATCCTGACACTGCAGACGGGCAACTACTTCAACCTCGGCACGAATCGTGCCATCTGCTCGTGTTCCGGAACGACGCGGCCCGATCCGGTTTCCGGTCGGGATCCCAATGCCGCTCCTTCGGGCGGCAGGACCCCCGAGGAGTGGTTCGACACATCGGCAGTTCAGGATCCTGCAGTGGGAACCTTCGGGGCCCTGGGAAACTACTCCAATATCGGCCCGCCGACCAACACGCTGGATCTCTCCTTGTTCAAGGACTTCCCGATCACCGAGACAGCCAGGGTGCAGTTCCGGATCGAGTCCTTCAACCTGACGAACACGCCTCAGTTCAACACCCCCAATGCGACCCACGGAGCTGGCGGCTTCGGCCAGATCAACGGCACTCGGGCGGGTCTGAACCGGCAATTCCAGTTGGCCCTCCGCTTCATGTTCTAGCATCCACCAAAAGGCCCCCGCCCGTGCGGGCGGGGGCCCTGTTCGGTCAGCGGGCTGAGCGTAGGGAGGGTTCGCGGGTCTCGCGGAGACGAGGACAGGCAGGTGCACAATTCGGCCTGGGACCGCAGGGCATGAGGGGAATGCAACTCGGGCCGGTCTGCTTGTGGGCCACCTTCTGGGGACTTCAGGTTGTGCTGACCGGCACGCTCGCGGCTGCTGCAGACTTGCATCTGCCGGGTTCCTTGCCCGAGTATGCGGACATTGCGGCACCCGCAGGGTTTCGCTATCCGGTCACCTTCGGCGCATCCGACCGGAACACGTACATTCTCGAGACGACAGGCACCGGCGCGGCGATCTTCGATTTCGACCGGGATGGCGACAACGATGTCTTCGTCGTCAACGGCACCACGGTGCCAGCCCAGGAGTCCGGTCAAGCCCAGCCTTCGTTTCTCTATGTCAACGACGGCGCCGGCGTATTCCGCCAAGCCGCCCGTGAATTCGGCCTGGTAGCCGTAGGCTGGGGGCAGGCTGCTTGCGTCGGCGATGTCGACAACGATGGATGGGAGGATCTGCTGGTTACGTATTTTGGGGCGAATGTCCTCTACCGTAACGTCAGAGGGACCTTCCAGATCGCATCAGAAGCCCTGCCGCAGGCCGGCGAACAGCGGAGATGGGGGGCCGGCTGTGCCTTCCTGGACTACGACTCGGACGGCTTCCTCGACGTCTTCGTTGCCAACTATGTGGACTTCGATCCCCACCGCACGCCAATGCCTGGTTCGAGCGGCGCATGCGAGTGGAAGGGAATTCCGGTCATGTGCGGGCCCCGGGGCCTTCCGCGTGCATCCAATCTGCTCTACCGGAACGCCGGCGACGGAACGTTTGAAGATGTCTCCGCGTCAGCGGGCATTCTCGACCCGGGAGGGCGCTATGCGCTGGGGGCGGTCGCGGCAGATTTTGATAACGACAGGGATACGGACATCTACGTCGCCTGCGACATGACGCCGAGCTTGCTGTACAGCAACAACGGAGACGGGACCTTCACGGACATTGCGTCGGAGGCGGGGGTCGCCTATAACGTTGACGGCCAGTTGCAGGCCGGCATGGGCGTCGCAGTGGCTGATTACGACCGCAATGGCTACCTGGACATCGCAAAGACGAATTTCTCCGGGGATCTTCCGTCTCTCTACCAGAACGAAGACGGTTTCTTCTTCGAGGACGTGGCCCTCGAGTCTGGACTGGCCGTCCATCAACTGCTTGGATGGGGGGCCCTGTTCGTGGACGCTGACGAGGACGGCGCTCCGGACCTCCTGCTCGCCAACGGTCACGTATACCCGGAGGTGGACTCGTCACCCATAGGCGAGTCCTACCGTCAGCGGACAGTATTCTACCGGAATCTGGGCAACGGAGTATTCAGGGACGGAACTGACTCCGCCGGTCCTGCCTTGCAGGTTCCCAGGCCGGCGCGCGGTATGGCTTCCGGTGACCTTGATGGCGACGGCCACCCGGAAGTTGTCGTGGTCAACATCAACGCGCCGCCAACCCTTTTGAAGAATCCGACACCCGATGCAAACGCAGTCCTGATCCGGCTTCGCGGAATCGAGTCAAACCGCAGTGCCATCGGGTCGCGGGTTTCGGTCACCGTTGGGGACGAGGTCCAGTCGCAAGCCGTTCTCGGGGGCGGAAGTTATTTCTCCCAGAGTGATTTGGCTCTGCACTTTGGCGTTGGCCAGGCGGAGGCCGTCGACAGAGTGGAAATCGCTTGGCCGAAGGGCCTGCACCAGCAGTGGGTCGATCTCGAAACCAACCAGCGGTACGACTTCGTCGAGGGCCGTACCGAATATGACGCAAGCTCCCTCAACCGGAACCGCCCAGGAGCATCGCCCTGAACGCTTTGCCGGAAAGAGACCGGCGATGCGGGCGCTACCAACCCGGAACCACCGGAACGGCTTCACTGCCGACGGATCCGGGGGGCCAGGCTATCTCGCCAGCTCCGATAGGATGCATGCAGGTCCTCGACGACCTCGGGCGTCGACGAAGCCAGATCGCGTGATTCAGAAACGTCGGCTTCCAGGTCGTACAACTCCATGCCGCCGTCGTCGGCGAGCAACTTCCAGCGACCCTTGCGAATGGCCCAGCCATTGTCCGAATCCTTGTCGATCCAGTTCCAGAAAAGAGCATCGTGCAGCGGACCGTCCGCCTGGCCCGACAGAACGGGGAGCATGTCCCTGCTGTCGATGGGGCGTTGCTCCGGAACCTTGACCCCGGCAGCGGACAGGACTGTCGAAAACACGTTGATCGAGATCACAGGCTCGTCGGAGACAGTTCCGGCCGGAATGTGCCCGGGCCATCGCAACAGGAACGGTACCCGAACCCCGCCCTCGTAGACGCTGTGCTTGTAGTCGCGCAGCGCTCCGTTCCTCGCAGTGGTGCCCCGCGCCCCCCCGTTGTCGGAGAGGAAGATCACGAGTGTCTTGCGAGCAAGGTCGAGTTGATCCAGCGTGCTGAGGATTTCGCTGACGCCTTCATCAAGGATTGTCAGCATGGCTAGGTAGGTGTTCCGGTTCGGGTCCGGGTTCGAGAAACGCCTCACATAGTCTTCCGGAGCCTGCAGGGGGTTGTGGACCGCGTTATAGGGCACGTACGCGAAGAACGGCCCGGGGGCGTTGGCCTTGATGAAAGTGACCGCTTGTCGGGTGATGTTCCGGGTCAGATACCCTGTGTCGCTGATGGGCTGCCGGTCGCGATAGATCGACCGGATGCGGTCTTTCGTGTCGGACA
This sequence comes from Bryobacterales bacterium, assembly GCA_965205085.1. Taxonomy (GTDB): domain Bacteria; phylum Acidobacteriota; class Terriglobia; order Bryobacterales; family UBA6623; genus VXMF01. The sequence goes on from OZ242039.1 coordinate 3,372,871, forward strand.
GGTTGAAGTAGTCGTGGCCACCGTGGCCCAGGAAGCCGTAGAACGTGTCGAATCCCCGGTCAAGGGGATGGAAGCCCGCCTCGAAACCGAGATGCCACTTGCCGAAGATTCCCGTCGCATAGCCGGCCTCACCGAGCAGGTCCGCGAGGGTCGTTTCCGCGAGCGGCAGGCCGGCCCGCGAATCTGCGGCGGTGTAGAATCCGAACCGCTGTTGGTAGCGGCCCGTCATCAACCCTGCCCGAGTCGGGGCGCAGACCGGGCAACTTGCGTAGCCGCTGGTCATCCTGACACCCTCCTCGGCGATCCGATCCATTCCAGGAGTTGAGATGCCTTTCGAATCCGGGTAGCAACCGATGTCAGCATAGCCCTGGTCGTCGGAAACGATCACCACGATGTTGGGGATCCCCTGCCCGGCCATCGCGGCGGTGCAGAGCAGGAGAAACCCGACGGTTCGATGGGCTAGCATCAATCCCCCGTTTGCAGTCGTCTTCCGATTTGCTGGTCCGCAGGATCCTCAGTCCGTCCCGATGCAGAAGAGTTCGTCATGGCTCCTCAGAAAGAGGTTTCCGTCGACGATCACGGGGGAGGACACGAACACCTCGTCGCCCATCTCGTTGACCGCGAGCACTTCGTACTCGGTTCCCAGCTTAAGTACGATGACGTCCCCCGCTTCGCTGGCGAGATAGAGCTTTCCGTTGGTGGCTACTGGAGACGCCTTGAAGGTGTACGTCTCGGGGAGTCGCTGCTGGTGGTAGTGCTTCTCCCCCGTTACCGCGTCAAAGGCGTTGACGAGGCCGCGGTCCGTCACGAAGTACAGGATGCCTTCGTGGAGGACCGGCGAGGCCGTGTAGGCGTTTCCTCTCTGGTTGGTCCACTTCACATACTCCGGATCGTCGGTGATGTCGCCCTGACCACCAAGCTTGATGGCCAGGAGGTTCGGGTCGCGGTAGCCGGTCATGGCGATGACCATCTCGTCGTTCACGTTGATGACGGCCGGAATCGCGTTCGCTCCGAGACCCGCCGCTTCCCAGATCAGATCTCCGGTCTCGAGGTCATAGCTTCGAACTCGCGTCGAGCTGGTGATGAGCTGGTCGCGGCCCTCGAAGTTGACGACGATCGGTTGTGGCCAGGCACTCCGTTCGTCGCGCTCCGCCCTCCAGCGTTCCTTCCCGGTTGTCTTGTCAAGTACGACAATATACGACTCTCCCTCGTGGTCGTTCTGCAGGATGAGCGAGTCCCTGTGCAGTGCCGGGGCGATGCCCTCGCCGAAGGCGTTCCGCATCTGCATCGGGGCGAGGTCGCGCTTCCACAGCAGTTCGCCTTCCATGTCGTAGGCGTAGACTCCGCGCGACCCGAAGCTGGCGAACAGGATTTCGCCGTCGGTGACGGGCGAGTTCGAGGCAAAACTGCCATACGTCCGGTGGTACCCCTCGTGGGGCACGGCCGTCGTGGCAACCCGGCGCCAGCGCTCCTTGCCTGTTTCTCTGGCAATCGCAATGACAAGAAAGTCATGTTGAACGAGTGCCCCCGATTCCGTGTCCGTCTCGGTCTCGGTGGCCGTGGTCAGGTAGATGGTGTCTCCGGACACGACGGGCGTCGAATGGCCCTTGCCCGGAATCGGGATTCTCCACTTGAGGTTCTCCGAGGGGGAGAATCGCAGCGGGGCGTCGCTCTCCGCCACACCGTTGTTGTTGGGCCCCCGCCAGCGGCGCCAGTCATCCTTGGCTTCCGGCCCGGCGGAAACACCTGGAAACGCCCCCCATAGAAGCGAGACCCCCAGCGCAAGTGTGGCGGGCGACATTCGTCCCCTGATCGATTTCGAATCGCAAGACATCACAGCCCCCTGAGTATTCGCATACCAGCTTACCGAACCGACCCGGTGGTTCACGCCCTGATCCCGGGTGCCACAACGGGTTCGGCAGCCCTGCCCGAATAGACGTTGACCTTGCCTATGTGGTTAGCGGCGCGATGGGTTGGCCCGCCGGGCTCGGAGCAGCGGCCAGAGCAGGGAGAGCAGCGCGGCCACGATGAACGCCAGCAGACTTGGCTTGGACAGGAGCGCCATCCAGTCTCCCCGAGTGAGAATGAGCGCTCGCCTGAGACTCGATTCCATCATCGGGCCAAGGATCAGTCCAAGGACGAGAGGTCCCAGTGGAATCTGGCCCTTGCGGAACAGGAACCCGGCCACCCCGGCCGCATACATGACCCAGATATCCACCACGGCGTTGTTGAGGGCATACGAGCCGACCGTTCCGAACAGGACAACACCCGTCCACAGCCATGGGGAGGGGATGGTCAGGATGCGTGCAAGAGGTTTGGCGGCCAGCAGTCCGATCACCGCGATCAGCAGCGATGCAAGGATCAGGAGAAAGATGATCGAAAACACGAAGGGCTGTTGGTTTGCGAAGAGTAACGGACCGGGCTGGATTCCGTGGATGAGCAGTGCGCCGATCAGGATTGCCGACACCGCATCGCCCGGGATGCCGAGGGTCAGCATTGTCGTCATCGCGCCGCCGATTGCAGCGTTGCACGCCGAGCAACTGGCCGCGAGGCCGCTCAGCGAGCCTTTACCGAATTCTTCCTTGTGTCTGGACGTCCGACGCGCTTGCTCCCAGGCAACAACGGATCCAATGTCGCCGCCCGCGGCGGGAATCGCCCCCACGATCGTTCCGACCGATGCTCCACCCAACGTGGCGCCGATCATCCCACGCACCTCGCCGGGCCTGGGCAGGATCCGGCCGATTGCGGTGACCGACTTTCCCGGTGTCTCGTGCCGTTCCGCGATCTGGGTGAGGACCTCACCCAGGCCGAAGAGCCCGATCATCACAGGTACGAACGAGATTCCGTCCAGGAACTCGGACATGCCGAAGGTGTACCGCGGGTAGGCGGTCATTGGATCGAGGCCGACCAAGGCCAGCGCCAAGCCCAGAGTTCCGCCCAGCATGCCTTTCAGAACATACCTGCCCGATACGCCTGCCATCAGGCTGATTCCCAGGAGCGCCAGGCCGAAGTATTCGGCGGGCCCGAACCGGAGAGCGAGGCTGGCGATGGGGAAGGCAAGGAAGGCCATGAACGCGATGCTCGTCAGTTGGCCTGCCACAGACGCGAGTGCGTTGATGCCGAGCGCCAGCCCTGCCCGTCCCTTGCGGGCCAGCGGATACCCGTCCCAGGTTGTGGCGATCGACGCCGGCGTGCCGGGAACATTGATCAAGATCGCCGGAATCCCTCCCGCCGGGATGGCTCCGCAGTATATGCCGAGGAGCATGGCCAGGCCCTGCTCGGCCGACACCCAGAACGTCAGGGGCGTGAGCACCGCCACGCCCATCGTCGCCGTCAGGCCGGGCAAGGAGCCGAACACCGCCCCCATCGAAACGCCGATGCACAGGAAGCTCAGAACCTGCCAGTCGAGGATGGCGGAGAGGCCGGCCAGAATATCGCCCATCAGGTTGCGCTGCTCCTGCTCGCCGGGACAGCCGACCAGCCTCCCCGTTCCTTGCCGGGTGCGGCGATTGGCTCGCGTAGCGCATCGGATGCCTGGATTACCATCATTCGAGCGCCACGTTCAGCCCCATATGAAAGGAAAAATATACTATGACTGTCAACACGATAGCGAACCCTAGGCACTTCGGCCACGTCTGGCCCAGAAACCGGAGCGTGAATGAAAGAAAGACTACTGTACGGATCAGGAAGAACCCGGTCCCCCACAGGGACAGATATCCGAAAAGGAGGGTGGCCGTGCCGACGACCTGCCGGGCATTGCCGATTTCCCGGGATACACCGTCAGGACCGAGACGCCGGTCAAGCAGCAGGGCGCAGGCGAGGAGAGCCATCAGCACCCCAGTCGACAGCGGAAAGAAGCCCGCCCCGGGAAGGCTTCCGACTCCCGGTGGCAGCCTCAGTCCGCTCGCCGCCAGGAAGAGGCCCAACCCCAGAAAGGACACTCCTATCACGGTGTCGGGTCGCATCGCCTACCGGGCCGCCAGCCGGACCAGTTCCGGAATCTCCGTCTCGAAGAATCGCTGCTGCTGCATGGCGAAGTCGGCGAAGTCGTGCTTGTCCAGGTACCGAGCCTCCATGCCCCGTTCGCGACAAAGCTGGGCCCATTCCTCCGTACCGAATGCCGTTCGGAACGCCTCAGCCAGCATTGCGACCCGGTCCTCGGCAATTCCGTACGGACCGAAGAAACCGCTCCACGCAGGGGCCCCGATCGCGTACCCGAGTTCGTGCGTTGTCGGCACCTCCGCCAGTACCGACGACCGACTGGAGTCGAACACAGCGAGCGCCCGCAGCTGGCCGGCCTGAACCTGGGGCAACACCTCGCCGACCCCAGCGACAGCCGCATCGGCATGCCGTCCGATGACCGAGACAAGAGCCGGCGTTGACCCCCCATACGGCAGATGCGTGAACCGGACTCCGGTCTCCCGTTCCATGAGAAGGATGTTGAAGTGCCAGATGGAACCGATACCCGAATTAGCCATGACGATCCGGCCGGCCTCCTGTTGCGCATCGGCAATGAAATCGGCGAAGGTATGCCATGGGGAGCCGCTTTGAACGACCAGTGCGGGCGCGGTCTTCGACACCAGGCAAATCAACGACACGTCCGAAGGCCCGATATTGGCGTAGCCGAGCGAGCGGACGATCGCGATCTCTACCGGAGCATGGCCGATGGTATACCCGTCCGCCGGCCGTCGGGCCACGAACGAGAATGCGAGCGCGCCACTGGCACCGGGCCTGTTCTCGCAGACCACTGGCACCCCGAGTTCGGCCTCGGCCAAACGCCCCATGACCCTGGACACGGTATCGGATGTGCCTCCGGGAGATGCCTGGACGATGAGCTTGATTTCCCTTGCCGGAAACGGACGTTCCGGGTTGTTGCAGCCACAACCAGCCAGCCCCACGAGGGCTGCAATCATTCGCGTCCACCAACCTGCAACCACGTGCGACGGACGATTATAGCCGACGGGCCCCGCTCCTGTGGGCCTGAGCGAACAGCCCCAGCACACCGAGATACACTGGCAGTTGTCTCCCGATGCCCCTGCGATTCGAGCCGTCCTGTTCGACTTCGACGGCACCTTGGTCGACAGCGAGCACCTGCATCACGAATCGTGGCTCGAAGCTGTCGAACCATGGGGCGTAACGGTTAGCTGGGACGACTACGTCCGATTGCTCGTCGGAATCAGCGACACCCGCGCCTGCGAGTTTTTCCTCGGCTTGGCCGGCAGGGCGGTGACTCCAGAGATGGTGGAGTACGGCCGGAAGCGCAAGCACCGGATATACCGGTCACGATCGATTGTGGAACTGAGGCTCGAACCGGCCGTGGCCGACTGGATCCGCCACAGCCACGGCCGCGTACCGATGGGGGTGGTCTCATCCAGCTCCGTCCCGGATGTCGTGCCGATTCTCGAGGCGCAAGGTGTGGCGGATCGGATGGAGTTCGTCGTTTGCGGCGATCACGTGCAACGGCTCAAGCCCGATCCGATGCCCTACCGGTTAGCGTTCGACAAGCTCCGCCGACGGTTCGACATTGATGCCCCCAGCAGCTGCCTCGCTTTCGAGGACTCGGCCCCCGGGTTTCGTTCCGCGAGTGGTGCCGGTCTGACCGTTCATCTTGTTGAGGAACCCGCCCACCTCGTGCAGGGGCTCGCCACCTGGGACGAGAGAATCGTCGGGGCCGGGGCCGGTGAGACATCGGTCCAGCTCCGACCGGTGGCCGTTGTGTGACAGCCCATCCCGAATCGCCGTGGCGGGGGCCGGTCCCGGGCGGACGCCGATTGAACCTTTCAGTACTGCGAGGAGTATTGCCGACACGACACTGGTCGCCGTTCTCCGGGCGATAGGCTGGCCGCGTCAGCGCGCCGGTCAATCCGGTCCGGTGACAACAGGCTTCCCCCTCGTCCCTCCGTTACATTCCAGGTTCGATGCCCCCCAGAACATGCCGAGCCTGGCCCAAGGTATGCTCTATCGTGAGTCCGGCGACGTGAGCGGAGGAGAGCAGAGGGGTCGAACCCCACACGGGGGCCGATGCGTCGCGGTCGGAATGGTGCTGCTGGCAGCGGCGGCCGCGCTGGCGCAGCAATCCGCTCCCAAGCCGGTCGCTTCGGTCACTCAATTGATGCAGGCGATGGTCATTCCCGCCTCGAACGCATTGTTCGACGTGGCGCGCAACGCCCCGCAGGGGGAGCAGGAATGGACCGCCGTAGAGAATCAGGCTGTGATTCTGGCTGAGTCCGGCAACCTGCTCATGATTGGGGATCGTGCCCGTGACTCGGACACCTGGATGTCGACGTCCCGAATCCTTGTGGAAGCCGGAGCGGCCGCCTTGCGAGCAGCGGAAGCTAGGGACTCCAGAACGATTGCGGATGTCGGCAATCGGATTATCGAGGCCTGCGAGACTTGCCACGAGGAGCACTGGATCCGATAGGTGCGGGTCCCCGCTTCGGCGGGATCCATCGGTAGGGTGCAGGGTTCGTGCTTTGGCCGGGAAGCGGAAGGAACCCTGCTAGTCTTACCGTGTGACCAATCCTCGAGCATGGACCGCCTTGCTGCTGCTCCTGCTGACGTTTGCGGAAGCCCGGTCGGAGGTGCCGGAGACCGACCTCCGCAACACCCGTATCCGCCACACCGATGCCCACTACTCGCTTCGGGAGTACACGAGCGAGGAGTGGGTCGAGCGGGCCGCCTTCCTCCGCAAGCAGGTGCTCTTTGCGGCAGGTCTGCTGCCGTTGCCCCGCAAGGGCCCGCTGAATCCCCGGATGGGCGAAACGATCTCGGGGGACGGATACTCCGTGTCGAGCGTCCTTCTGGAGACGTATCCGGGCTATTTTCTCGGAGGCAACCTCTATCGCCCCGTCGGAATTGACGGCCCCTATCCGGCCATCGTCTCCCCCCATGGGCACTGGCGCTACGGACGGTTCGAGAATTCCGAACTCAATTCCGTGCCGGCCAGGGCGATCAACTTCGCACGGCAAGGGTACGTGGTGTTCGCTTACGACATGGTCGGCTGGAACGACACGATGCAAACTCCGCATGGTTTCGCTGGACCTCGCGAGGAGCTTTGGCTGTTCGGCAGCCTGGGGCTCCAGCTGTGGAACAGCATCCGCGTCGTCGATTACCTGGCCGCGATTCCGGATGTCGATGCTGGTCGGATCGGCGTGACCGGAGCATCCGGTGGAGCCACACAGGCATTCCTGCTTGCGGCGGTCGACGATCGCATCGGCTACGCAGCCCCTGTCAACATGGTCTCGTTCCGGATGCAGGGCGGCTCCCGCTGCGAGAATGCGCCGCTGCTGCGAGTCGGCACCAACAACGTGGAGATCGCGGCGCTGTTCGCCCCCAAGCCCCAATTGCTGGTGTCCGCAACGGGAGACTGGACAGCGAACGTTCCAACTGAGGAGTTCCCCGCCCTGCAGCGTGTGTACCGCTTGCTTGGTGCCGGATCCGAGGTGGAATGGACACAATTCGACTCCCCCCACAACTACCACCGAGACAGCCGGGAAGCGGTATACCGCTTCTTCGGCCAACGTATGCTCGGAGAACCGGATCCGTCCCGGCTTGCGGAGCGGGCGGCGCGGCCCGAGCAACTCAGCTCTCTGCTCTACCTCTGGGGCCGTACGCTTCCGCCCGGAGCCTTGGATCTCGAGCACCTCGTGCGCCAACGGATTGCCGAGGCCGAGAGCGACACACTCGCGTTGTCAGTGGGCGATGCCGCGTCGCTTGATCGTGCACAAGTCGCGTTCAGGGAACGCCTCAACCTCGCACTGCTCGCTGACGTGCCGGAGCCCGGGCGGATCGAGACCAAGCGCCTGGCGGGCAACGACATCCTGATTGGTCGCTCGGGAATCGGCGACCGCGTACCGGCCACGCTCTGGAACACCCAGTCCACGGAGGGCGTGCCAGTGCTGCTTGTGCATCCCGACGGCAGGGTCGCTGCCGGGCGTTCCGACGTCGGAACGGCCCTGATCGAACGAGGTGTGCCAGTTCTGGCGATCGACGCTTTCCAGACCGGTCAGGCGATAGAGGCGCGTAACATTGCGGGTGCAGGGAGGAACGCCGAGCGCTACTATCACGTTTTCAACCGTAGCGATGATGCGAATCGGGTGCAGGACATCCTGACAGCCGCGGCCTTCTTGCGGGGTCGGGCAGCGAACGCCCGGGTGCACGTGGTCGGCCTCGGCCGCGCTGGGCTCTGGGCGATGCTGGCAGCGGCGCTCGACGGCGAGTTCCGTGGTGTTGCAGCGGCGCTCGACCGATTCGATCCGACGGCCGATTCGGACTATCTGGACAGGCTGTTCATTCCCGGTATCCGAAGGGCAGGAGACTTCCGGGCCGCCGCGACGCTGCTAGCGGATACGGACCTTCTTTTGCACGGCGTTCATCAGGGTTTTCCAGCGTCGTGGTACCGTGCCGCTTTCGAAGCGGCAGGTCGACCCGACCGTCTCGCCATAAGGGCGGACAAGGTGCCCGCCGAAGCCGTGGTGGACTGGCTGGAGCGGTGACGCAGCGGTGCTCGTCGAGTCTGCGATGATTCTCTCGGTGTGGCTGGCCGTCTATCCGGGTTGGTGATCGCAGGGACCGGTTGTGGGAATCGAGATGCTCGAGACAGGCAGGAATGCACGGAGAACCGCCTCGACAGCGATACCGCTGCTCATTGGGGCGGCGCTGGCGGCCGGCATCGGCGCAATCTGGTACATCAGCTCCGAGAAACACGCGGCCCAGGCACCGCCACCGATTGTCCTTACGGAGGAAGCCCGCACCTACCTGCCACATCTGGACCTGCGTGAAGTCTCGATGTCAGCGAAGGACAACGCGTTGGGCCAGACCCTCATCGAGATCACCGGCCATATCGCCAATCTCGGAGAGCGCCGAATCCAGAGCATCCGGATCAACTGTGTGTTCTTCGACGTCAACGGGATTGAATTGTATCGCGCTCTCTCTACGATCGTGCGGCCGAGCCAAGGCCTCGCTCCGGCGTCCAACCAGGAGTTCCGGCTGCCTTTCGACAGTGTTCCCGACGGCTGGAACCAGATCCTGCCGAGCCTGTACGTTGCCGAGATCGTGTTTGATTGAGATCACGCTGGGTTGGGCGGCCGCTCCCCCGGCCCACAAAGACCCCGCCGTCACCGTGGGCCCCTCAGTGTCCACAAGCCGAAAGATGCTGCTACCGGACCCGGTGCCCATGCTGAAGACTTCAGTGGCTGGTGAGCGCGCGGCACAGACCCCCCTCGGATCTCATCTATTTCGGGAAACGCTAGTAGATCTGGCTTGCGAAGAGGCGAAGCTTCAACCAAGGCCTCTTCTACAATGCCGCGAACTTCAGGCCCGCCCCAGGCACCGAATCAGTCCCCGTAGTATTCACGGCCAGATGACGCAAGTGTGGCACCTTGGTCAACTTTCCAACTCTCGAACTTGGCGAAGTCGACGTTGCTCCACTTCTTGCGCAGAGCGCTCATCTGGCTCTCGCTGAGCTTTCGGTGGGCGCGTGCGGCGCGCAGGTCGCGGTCGACCTGTGCGGGAGTTGTGCATCCCAGGATTGCGGTCGAAATCGGTAGGGACCAGACATAGTCGAGGTTCTCCTCAAGCGACGAGATGCCCTGATGGTGCAAGACGCCTACTCCCGTTGTCTTCATCGCCATGACTCCCAAGCCCCTATCGACAGCCTCCGGCAACGTGACCCGTTCGAAACTGAGATCCCTGTTGGCCCCGTCGGTAACGCTAAGCGGCATCAGCACGGTGTCCCAATCGTATGCGTTCAGCATCTTCAGCAGTACCCTAGGGTCCATGTGACCGGTAAATCCTACGTAGCGGATCTTCCCGTTGCGCCGGGCCTTGTCGATCATCTCCATGACCCCCCGGGGGCCGAAGACGAAATCGATGTCCTCCATGTGCATCACGTTGTGCACCTGGTAGAGGTCCAGATAGTCCGTCTTGAGGTTGGCCAAGCTCTGGTTGAGGTCCAGTTCCGAATGTCCGTAGGTCCGGTGACGGGTCTTCGTGCCATAGATCAATCGGTCCCGCGGCACCTCGCCCAGAGCCATCCCGTACCGCTTCTGGCTAAGTCCGTAGGCTCCCGCCGCGGCCGTATCGAAATAGTTGATTCCAGATTCGTAACAGTGCCGGATCGTTCGCAGGGCTTCAGCCTCGTCGCCGTGAGTGCCGACCCGCGCACCGCCGAGCCCGACGATACTAACGTCCAAGCCGGTCTTGCCGAGCCTTCTTCGTGGCACATCGGACGCTGCCGCCGCTGCGGCTGCGACCCCCAGTCCGGCCGCTGCCTTGACGAACTGTCTTCTGCTTTCTGCCATCGTAGACTCCCTCAAGAAACCGCTGGGAGCAGTGTACCACCCTCCTCAACGAAACCGGCCGGGGAGCCCGCCTATAACGGGTACAATCCCGGCCCCGTACGAGTCCAGTCTGGCTTCGCGCAGGCGATACTCGGCGTAGCCCAGTGCCAAGGGTCGTGCAGGCGACCGGATTAGCCGCAACGATATTCACCGGTCAGTAGGCGCGGCTCGTCATACGGAAGGGCGGAAAGGTGTTCCTGACGCGTTCCGACCGTCGAAAGTACCCTGTCCATACCAACGCCCACACCACTGGTACCGACACGACCCCTGCGAGCGCCTTCGCCACACTGACTACCTCCTCCCGCGGAGGGGGATTGCCGTCCAGCGGCAAGACAAACACGTTGATCGCACGCAACACCATCAGGACCGCCATGATCCAAACGACAGCAACGTTCCATCGGGGTGCTTGTGGCGACCGCAGCGGGACCAGGGTTAGCGGCACCGCAAGCAAGCAGAAGATACCCACCGCAAGGGTGGCAGGATAGTCGAGGAACCATCCGGAGAATCCCACTGCAGACATCGCCATCACAGGCAACGACCCGGCGAGATAGACCAGCAGCCATCCTCCGATTCCCTCCGGACTGTGGTACCTGCTCATCGGGCACCATTGGGGTGAGGACGGACAGACGCAGTCGCTTCGCCTGTCCACGACCGGTGCCGAGTACAGTCTCTCCAATCTGGACCTTGTTCGCGGTCGGAGACTGTACGAACCACCGGCACGGCTCAGAATAGCAGCACAACTGCCAGCAGTGCGATCAGGCAGCCACGCCGCCATCCAGCATTGGGTGGCGGTCGCACTAGGAACTGCAACAGCGGACGGAGAGGGCTAAGGGCCTGATTGGCTCCAAGTGGGGCGGAGGGCGGGCCGGCCGCGAGTTGACCGAGGTAACCCTTGCATGGATGGCGGAGGATTGTAGCCGCCGTCACTCCGTGACAACCCTTGTGAGTCCTCAGTCTTTGCTCTGCCGAGTGTAAAGCCGGGCCGTCGGGTCGAAGCTATGGCGACGGCGTTGCATCCCAACGTGGCTTCGACATGCGCCAATGGGCCGAGGATCGCTCCAGAGTCACATTCCGAAGTCTCCGCCTGGCCGCCCCCCGCATTCAAGTCCCATAATTGAACTCATGGACCGAGTGGACAATCACATCGGCGGGAAGTGGCAGACCGCGGCCGGATCCGAAGTCACGACAGTCATCGATCCGGCAACCAACGAGGCCCTCGCGGTGGTCCCTGTAGACGGCAGGGACGGCATCGAGCAAGCCGTTGCCGCCGCCAGGAAATCCTATCCGGATTGGAGGTCGGTCCCGGCAGGGGAGCGGATCCAGTATCTGTTCCGATTCAAGCAGCGACTCGAAGAGGAGTTCACGGAGATCGCACGCCTCGTCTCGCGAGAGAACGGCAAGACCTACGACGAAGCCGCCGGCGAGTTGCGGCGCGGGATTGAAAACGTCGAGGTCGCCTGCGGCATCCCGACAATGATGCAGGGGTACAACCTGGAGGACATCGCTCGCGGTATCGACGAGACGATGATCCGGCAGCCGCTCGGAGTTGTGGGTGTCATCACGCCGTTCAATTTCCCGGTGATGATTCCGCTCTGGTTCTTGCCGTATGCGATCGCCTGTGGCAACACAGTCGTGATCAAGCCTTCGGAGAAAGTGCCTCTCGCGATCCGAACAGTCATCGATCTGCTCGCAGAAACGGGACTGCCGGCGGGAGTCGTGAATCTCGCGCATGGGGGACGTGCCGCCGCCGATGCTCTGATCGAGCACGCCGACGTCCGTGCGATCAGCTTCGTCGGGTCGAGCCCGGCCGCCCGCCACGTCTACGCGCTGGCTGCGCGGCACGGCAAGCGGGTGCAGTGTCAGGGAGGGGCCAAGAATCACGTCGTCGTCATGCCCGACGCCGATCTCGAGACCACGACAAGAATCGTGGGCGACAGTGCGTTCGGGTGCGCAGGCCAGCGTTGCCTTGCCGTCTCGACGGTCGTCGCGGTCGGCGAAGCCCATACCCCATTCCGCGACGCCATCGCGGAAGCTGCCGGCTCGTTGCGCGTTGGGCCCGGGCTCGAAGCGGGGGTCGAGATGGGGCCGGTGATCACGGCTGACAGCCGAAGTCGGATCGAAGCCGCGATTGCCCGCGGGGTCGAGGACGGAGCGACTCCCGTTCTCGACGGACGCGGGATCCGGGTTGAGGGGTACCGGCAGGGCCATTTCGTGGGGCCAACCGTGTTGGACCGCGTGGATGCGGGGAGCTACCTGGGAACGACCGAAGTCTTCGGTCCGGTTCTTGGCCTGACCCCGGTTGGCAGCCTTGAGGAAGCCATCGAGGTGATCGCCCGGAGCCCGTTCGGCAACGCCTCCTCGATCTTCACCGCCAGCGGCGCCTCCGCCCGAAAATTCCGTAGCGAGGTGCCTACCGGCAACGTCGGCGTCAACGTGGGAGTGGCGGCACCGATGGCCTATTTCCCGTTCAGCGGCTGGAAGGGTAGCTTTTTCGGCGTGATGCACGGTCAGGGCCGCGATGCCGTCGAGTTCTATACCGACAAGAAAGTGGTGGTCGAGCGCTGGCCACAGGAGTGGTCACGCCGGTTCTGAATGGTCCCACGCTGGTCCGGATAACCGTGGCACGTCGTCGGTGCCCGAAACTCCGGTTGTCCCGCAGGCAAGCATTCTACGGCCGCATCGCTGACGGTGGCTTCTCCCAGTACGATTCGTGGCAGGCGCTGCAGGCTTCGTAGATCAGGCCGCCGACGCGGAACAATGCCTCCGGGTCTTGCTCGTGAGCTGCATCGATGGCAAGGGCTGCGGCCCCGGTCAGCGCGGCCGAACGTTCGAGCCATTCACCGGAATCTCTGGCCCGCCCATCCAGCATGAGGAGGTTTCCAGCCTCGGCGATCATGAGAGCGCTCCTTGCCACTGCATCCCATTCCTCCTTGCTGCCCGGGCGGATCTCGTTGGTGCCTTCTGCTGTGATGATCGTCCCAACCGCATCCCAGACGACCTCCGCATTCGGGTAGACAACCTCGTGCATAAGCGTCTCGACCGTTGCGACGGGCTTGAACGGAGGTCGGACGACGTTGCAGGCCGCGCCCAGCGCCACCACCCAGGCGACGGCCAGCCCGCCGGCAGCTTTCCGATGGCCAGCCCGAGTCATGACGTTCCATCCAAAGCGTACCCCATGGGTCGCGAGTTGGGAGGCCGGGACTGCAGAATCCCACTGCCCTGCAGGCACGGCGTGGGCCGGTCGTCTGTTAGAGTCGGGTGGTGCTCACCGCAGACTCGTGGCACGACAGGACTGACAAGACCTCCCCTGGGCCAACCAGATGAAGGAATTCGGTTTGACCATGTCGGTGCCGGCGTTGTTCAAGTGGCTGGAAGGGACCTGGGCCAGTGTGGCGATCCGTGAGTCGATCCTGTTCTATCCCTTCGTTGAGACATCCCACGTTCTCACCCTGTGCCTCTTTCTCGGCATGACGGCGATGTGGGACTTGCGACTGGTCGGGATCGCCTTCCGACAGGTACCTGTGTCCGAAATGATTGCCCGCCTGCTGCCTTGGGCCGTAGCCGGGTTCTTACTGATGGTGACGAGCGGAGCCCTGTTGTTCCTCTCCAGCCCGGTTCGGGCATCGCAAAACGTTTTCTTCCAGATCAAGATGGCTGCCATTGTGCTGGCGGGTCTCAATGCCTTCGTCTTCCATAAGACCGTATTCCGGCGAGTCACGGAATGGGGCCACACCGATACCGTGCCATTCCGCGCGCGTGTTGCCGGTTCGTTCTCATTGCTCCTCTGGAGTGTGGTACTGGTTTGCGGACGGATGCAGGCTTACAACTGGTTCGACTAGCAGAGTGTTCCAGTGGACCTGTTTCCCGCCTTCGAACGGCTTGAAAGCACGGCGGTCGGCGCCGCCGTCCGGGAATCGCTCTGGCTTTTCCCCGTGATCGAGTCCGTACATCTTCTGGCCCTTGCACTGATGGGTGGTGCGATCCTGGTCGTGGACTTGAGGATGCTGGGATTCGGTCTGCGCAATCAATCCGTCTCGCTCGTCGCCGAGAGTGCGCACCCATGGCTGTTGGGCAGTCTGCTCATGATGGTCGCGACTGGCATTCCAATGTTCCTCTCGGAGGCCATCAAGTGCTATTACAGTCCTCCGTTCCGGTACAAGATGTTCTTCCTGGTCGTTGCAACCGTGTTCACCTTTACTGTGAGGAAAGGAGCAGTCGCTGCCAGGGAAGACCGTTTGGGCACGGTCTGGAGGTGCCTCACCGCCTTGACTTCCATCGGACTGTGGACCAGTGTCGGATTCTCGGGCCGCTGGATCGCCTTTTATTGAGTGCAGACCGATGACCGTCACAGCCGGGAGGGTGTCCTTCCGAACGGCGGTGCAAGAACGCTTCGGCTCGTAGCGGCCGGTGGGGCCTATCGCACCGGTTGGACACCCCATCCAGGCAGCGTGGCTCCATGGCGCTTGGGCCGTGATGTCAGGATCTGTTCTGGAGGCCGGCATCCGCCATTGGACGCGAGCCTTTCCCGGCCACAGATCAGTGGGCGGTTGACTGACTCGAGTTGCAGGAAGGCTGGCTGGGGTGCCCCCGCTCGTGGCGCGCGAGAGCGAGTGCCGTCAGGCGTGCCTTGATGCTCGACACCGGTTTGCTGGACGGAGTTGCCAACGTTGGCGAAGCTCGCTCGTGATCGAGATGGGTGGCCATCCGGTCCGCGGCGAGGGTGTTGTAGGGACCGTTGACGGTGACCGCTCCAAACCCGGATCTGTCGATTCAGGGGTATGCTGGCGACAGGGCATCAGGTCGGACAGCTCGTTCGGTGGCCTCGGGCAATGGGCACGTCCGGGCCTGCCGTTCTAGAGCCGGGTCTCCCGGCCGAATTCAGCTAGGGCTGCGATGATGGGTAAGGTTCTCATCCCTCCTGAATCGGCTGGTGGGCCGCCTCGCTGATGCCACTCGTGAATCGAACGCCACCGGAGTGTGCCTCCAAGCCGATTCCCACGTCCCTGGGCGGTGTGCTCCAGGCCTTGGCGCGCCATCCACAGCGCTGGATCCTCGGGTACTGGAACTGGAAGAACGCCGTCCTGAGTGCGGTCGCACGAACCGCGATCTTCTTCGCGGTCAACCTGACCGCGAGTTGGGAAAGTGCCGTCGATGCCGGCGTGACCGAACTCCTGTACCGAGCCCCCATGGTAGGAACTCTTGCGTCACTCTCACAGGCGTTTCGTCGCGTGGAGCCCGCCTGGGCGGGCAGAGCCGTGATCATGTTCGCGCTGCCCGCCATGGCACACGGCATCGAGTTCGCGGTCCACTCCCTTCGCGGTACGGATAGGCTCTACGAAAGCGTACTTGCCTCGGTCGGTTTCTCGATGGCTTCGGCGGTGGTGAGCTACTCTCTCCACCGGCGTGACCTGCTGATCGTCGGCCACGGACAGAAGCCGTTCCTTGACGATCTGGTGCAGGTTCCGCTCGAACTCTTCGACATGCTCATGCGCAAGCCCATCCAGGGGCTCTTCCGCCTGCTGCGGGGGGAACGAAGAGCCCAGTCCAACGATTGACTCGTCGGGGGTTGACGCGCTCCCTGTGCGGGCGTTCCAATGGACTAGATGCCCGGTACAACCCCGCCCCACCAACGTGCGCTCACCGACCGCCTCATGCAGATGGCAGGAGGCAGCTACGCTCCAGCGGAGCGCCGGAGATTCTACATCAGTGGCCCGCAATGGGCCGGTGCCTACGAGGGACAAGCGCTTTTCCACGCCCCCACCCGGGAGCCGGTCGGATTCGAGGAGGTCATTCGTCACCTCGGCGAGATCGGGATTCCGTATTGGGCTACCCACGACAGCGACGTGATCGCCACAGACGACCTGCTCACAGACCGGCAGTGGCCGGTGGTCGAACGAATCGGGCAGGCGCTCTCCGACAACGGCGTCGAGTGCTCGATGGTTACCTGCGAGACCTTCTTTCACCCGGTCTTCGCGGCGAGTGCGGCGGCGGAGGCTCCCGAGGTGCGGGCGTATGCGGCCCGCCGTCTCGAGAATACGGTCGACATCGGCCACGAACTCGGGGCCCGTTTCGCGGTGTACTGGCCCGGCACTCTCGGTTATATGGTGCAGGGGGCGATCGACGAGACCGACACCTTGAAATGGTTCGCAGCCGGCCTCAACGCCGCATGCGAGCGGGATATCCGCGTGGCCGCCGAGAAGGGCCGCGAAACGCTCAAGCACTGCCTGGAGGCCAAGCCCTTCGAGCCGCAGGCGCAGATCGTTCTGCCTACCAGCGACGCCATGCTGGCCTTCATCTCCAGCGGGCTGCTGGACCATCCAGACATGGTGGGCCTCAATCCCGAGTACCTCCACGAGCTCATGTGGGGCGGTGCCGCACGCGCCGTCCTGGCTCGTGCGCTCCTGTGCGGGAAACTGTTTCACTTCGACATCAACGACGGATACCCGCTGAAGCACGACGTCGATCTGGGCATCGGCGTGGTCAACCCCCTGGACTGGCTGAATGTCCTGGTGCTGCTACGCTCGCACGGCTACGAGGGGCCATTCAACCTCGACTTCAAGCCGCCCCGGACCACATCCAACTATGGAGTCTGGAAAGTCAGTTTTCCCACCGCTGTGGACCGCTTCATCACCCTGTGGAATATCGCCGGGGAGGTGCTGGAGGATCCGGTCATGCAGGAAGCGACGGCGGCCCTGAGGGCAGGAGGAGGCGCGTCCGACAGCCTTGGGGACATCGTTGAGGGCAATCGCGAACTCCTCACCCTGCACGAGTTGATGGCCCACCGGCTGTTCCAGCTGTTGGTGGGTCAACACCGTGGCCGGGTCTTCGGACCCGGAGTATAGCCGGACCGCCTCAGGCAGCGCAGCTCGCAGGAGCACGAGTCCGAAGTTCGCAGACCACGAAACGGCTAACTGACTGTGATTGCGTAGCACAATCGAGTTTTCAGGTGTTCGCTACTGGCTACAGTTCATGATTGGACCTGCAGCAGGCGGAGCACGTCGGCCTGATCTGGCGTCGGGCCACTGGTCCCGTCGGCAGCTAACGCGCCCTCGGCAGCCGGCTGAACCCGATGGCGCGTCAACGTGGCAAGACCAGTCAGGAGCGTGCGGTGGCGAGCTTCGAGCGGGGGTCCAGGATGCGGGCACGAGGACCCGGGCGGTGACCGGGGCGCGCTGACGGGACGCCTTGCGGTCGATGAGAGGTTGGAGTCGCAGGCAGCATTCGGCGGTGGAGGCGGCGATCACTCATCTGGAGCATCACGGACTGGACCGGGTGCGGACGATGGGCAAGGCGGGCTTCGAGCGCACCGTGGCGCTGGCCGTGTTGGGGGCCAACCTCCGCCGCCTGGGGCGGGTCCTGCAGCAAGCCGACCGCGAGGCTGCCCAGTGCAGCCTGGCGGCCTGAAGCGGTTCCGGGCCAGCCCGCCGGCAGCCGGGCCCCGGCCCGGCAGGGGGAACTGTGTCTGATCGGCCAAGGCCGCAGTTGAGTGCCCTCAGAACGGGTGCAAGCGCGCCCTTGAGGTGCCGCTTGCACTAGGAAGCGCAACAGCGGGCGGAGGGGCCTAAGGTGCGTCGACCCGCAGAAGAGAATGCAACCGGCCCCCCTCATGGCCGAAACTCTGCCAACTGGAGGCCGACAACGGGCACGGCCAACTCGCTGCCAAAGCAGCCATGGCGCGCTCGGGAGGATTCGAACCCCCGGCCTTCTGGTCCGTAGCCAGACGCTCTATCCAGCTGAGCTACGAGCGCGTCTATAGGCAATATTACACCACGCTCGGTAGCTGGACCCGGCAACCACGTGTTACCCTTCCCGCTGCCGGCGGAACCCTATTATGCTCCAAACCATGAGAACCACCATATCGCTTGACGAGTGCCTCGGGAGGCAGCTTCGCCAGGGGCGTTGCGCAGAGGCGGAATCCCGACAGGGCAGCGGCTTGAATCCGGATCATCGGACCTGCCCCTGCCAACCCGCAGGTGATGGTGATGCGTCGCCTCTTCTGCGCATGTCAGTCAGATATCGTTGACACTCGCAGGGGCACTGCATCGCAATTTCTTGCGCCCGATCAAGAGCTTGAGAGGGATCAGATCGAGAGGCTCCTTTCGAGCATGTCAGGCCCCCCCTCCCCCTGCCACCCCATCCCCACCACAGACTTGCCACTCGCAGCTCAGAGCTGGTACTCTACGGAAGTCCTTAGCAGACCAAGCGCGGATAAAGCACACTTAACTGTCCACCAGACTATAGGCTAGTCCAATCGACACCTGGCCGCTGTAAAGCAGATGGGTTGCAATAACCGCCTCGAAGGCCTTTTCGCCGGTCGGCTTCATGTCACTGCCGCACCCGTATCCGCGAGTCCTCGACAATCCAGAGCTGTCCGGCAAGCGTCGCATCGGACAACACATGGAGCTGCCGGGTGCCGGTCCTCAGGATATGGTCGCGGAACTGGCTGCTCGGCCGAAAGACGACGAGCCCGGGATAGGCGGCATGCGGATACATCCGGATGTCCGCAAAGTCCGTATCGAGCGTCACGATGGCCCGGGCCGCGCGCATGCAGACAGACGCCAGACGAGAATCCCGCGCGCCCTTCAGGTCTTGGTCGAGCACGGTCACTGCATCGTGCCCGGCCGCGCGAAAGACATCCGCCAAATCGGCGGGAACATTCTCATCCAACTTGAACCGCACGCCGGTTGTCCTACTGGCCGAGCGCGACGACCCGTTCGTCAGCCAGAGCAGCGGCATAGCAAAGCGCCGCCCGCACTGCCTCGCGGGAAACGGACGGATAGCTCCTCGCGATGTCCTCCGCATCCAGGCCGTCCGCCAGATTGTCCAGCACCGTCGTCACCAGAACGCGCGTGCCAGAGATGCACGCCTTGCCGTGGCAGACCTCAGGATCCACAGTGATGTGATCGCGCCAGTTCATGGCTGTCTCTCCTTTTTCTAAGTGTGGATGATTCCGGGGCTGTGTCAGTCGCGTGCGAACCAACAGGGAGTTAGGAGTAGGGTACCGGTTCGGTACAACGACCGGAAGCAACTCGCCCATTGCACATCGAAACGCAACAGCGGGTGCCTGTTGCACTGGGAAATGCAACAGCGGGTGGAACGGTCTCAGGTCCAGAGCGGAGGATTGTAGGGGAGAAACCGCCAGGCCTCGCAAGTTCCGCCATCTGCAATTCGACGGGCGCTGCCCGATCCGCGCCTTGTACCAACGGGGAGCCTCCGTCCGTGCCATCGCCCCTCAACTCCAGCGCCACAAATCCACCGTCGGCCGAGAGCCCCGGTGCAACGCCGGCTCCTCCGTCTCAGCATCAGCAGGCCCAGCAACTCGCTCAACAGTGCCGCCACCAGGCCGTGGTCGGCCCGCGCAAGCTCCATCCAGCAGTCTGAAACCTCTTCTGTCGCGGCCCTTTGCACAACTTGCGGAGGTTGAGAGACACTAGGAGAGTCATGCGTCAGGCCGTCATCGTCGACTCCTTGCGAACGCCTTTGGCGAAGTCCTTCCGCGGGTCGCTGAACCTCACTCGACCCGATGACCAGGTCGCCCACTGTATTCAGGTCCTGCTCGCACGACACCCCCAGATCGACCCCGCCGAAATCGGGGACGTCATTCTCGGCTGCGGCCAGCCGCACGGGCCTGCGGGCCACAATATCGCTCGCGTGTCGGCGCTGCTGGCCGGGTTGCCGAGTTCCGTCGGTGGAACCACCGTCAACCGCTTCTGCTCCTCCGGCCTGCAGTCGGTCGCGATGGCCGCTCACCAGATCCTGCTCGAAGGCGAGGACGTCATTCTGGCCGGCGGTGTCGAATCCATCACCATGATGGTTCCGGACAACTCGCCGCACCCGGTGCTGAAGGAAAGGAATCCGGGCCTCTACATGGTGATGGGGGTCACCGCAGAGGTGGTCGCCAGGCGCTACGGTGTGAGCCGGGAAGCCCAGGACGAGTACGCCCTCCAGAGTCAGCGGCGAACCGCACAGGGCCAGCGGGACGGTTTCTTTGACGAGGAATTGGCGCCGATGCGGGTTACGCGGGGAGTGATCGACCGGAAGACCAGAAAGGTCGTGGGCAAGGAAGAGCACCTTCTGGCCGCTGACGAATGCAACCGCCCCGACACCAAGCCGGAGGGGCTGGCCGCCCTGCCCCCCTATTTCGACCCGAAATCCGGCCAGGGTTCGGTCACGGCCGGCAACTCGTCACAACTCTCCGACGGTGCCTCGGTCACGCTCGTCATGTCGAAACAGCGAGCTGACGAATTGGGAATCCCTTACAAGCTGCTGTTCCGCGGGTTTGCCACGAGCGGTTGCGAAGCCGACGAGATGGGAATCGGCCCCGTGTTCGCAGTCCCGAAACTGCTGGACCGTATTGGCAACAAGGTGGACGACATCGACCTGTGGGAACTCAACGAGGCCTTCGCTGTCCAGGTTGTATACTGCCGCGACCGGCTCGGCATTCCGAACGAGCGGCTCAATGTGAATGGCGGTTCCATCAGTATCGGCCATCCTTTCGGAATGACCGGGTCGCGGCTCGTCGGCACGATTGCAAACGAGATGAAACGGCGCAAGGCTCGTCTCGGCATCGTGACAATGTGCGTTGGCGGGGGACAGGGAGCGGCCGGCCTCTTCGAGGCTGCCTGGTAGCGCGGCTGGGGCGTACCGAGCTGGAGGCCCGCTACCCCTGCCGCCTCACGGTCCAACCTAGAGCTGATTGCAGGCGTTGGCCGCACCCGCGGGATCGATGGCGCCCGAGCCACTCTCCACGTGCACTATTTTTCCATTCTTGTCGATCACGAACGTGGTTCGGTTCGACATCATTCGCTCATTCAGAACGCCGTAGCTCTTCGAGACCGCGCCGCCCTCATCGCTGAGAATTGCAAATTCAAGATTCAGCGACTTGGCGAACTCCTTGTTGGTATCGAGTGGGTCGGTGCTAACCCCGAAAACAACCGCGTCGCTGTCAGTGAACTGCTGGATACCAGACTGGTATCCCTTCATCTCGCGCGTTCAACCTCCTGTGAACGCTTTCGGAAAGAACGCCAGAACGACGTTCTTCTTGCCACGGAAGGCCGCCAGGCTGGCGTCCTTGCCGTCGGTGCCCGGCAGTGTGAAATCTGGTGCCGCCTCGCCAACCGCCAGCGCCGCAAGCGCGTGGCCGGACACTGCCACGGCCGCGCCGGACAGAATGACAGCTCGTCTGGAAATGGTGCTCATCGACTCGTCCTACTTTCTGGAGGGCTGCTGGTAGCCGCTCCCCTTCAAAGTCTATCAGGGTCCGGTTTGCATCCACTCCGGCTGACCGCGGTGCCCCGGATGGCGAGATGGCCGGGGGCCGGTCCTTGAAGGAGATTCACCCCACTCTCGGGGTGGGCCGCGCAAGGCTCTAAGAGAGATGCAGGTTACGACAGCCCGGCGAAGAGTCTGCCGATGCGCCATCGGCTGGCTACCGGCACGGCGGAGAACGTAGCCGCCTTGGCACGCGGGCGTCCGCGCCGACCAGAACGCTGCCCCCGAGGCTGTGATCGTCGGGGAAGGGCAGGGGTGGCAATCAGGTGGGTTGAACGGAGCTTCGCACGCAAGGAAGCGCAGGTGCGCTCTGTCCGGTGCTGCACCCGAGACCTGGCCGCAGAACCGGATCGTTCGTGGTACAATTGCGGTAATGTCCGCTCTGGGCAGGACTCTCAATGGAGCCTTGCCGGTTTCCTCGAGGATGCGGACTACCCAGTCGAGACCGCATTCGAGCCAACAGGTGCGCGGTCCCGCTGGTCGACCCCGATGTTCGACAATCTCTCAGAAAAGCTGCAGCGTGCGTTCAAGAACCTGCGCGGTCAGGGCAGACTCACGGAAGAGCATGTCAGCGAGGGGCTCGGCGAAATCCGCTTGGCCCTGCTGGAAGCAGATGTCAACTTTCGCGTCGTCAAGGACTTCATCGCGCGGGTTCGCGAGAAGGCGCTCGGCCGGGAGGTCCTCACCGCTCTTTCGCCAAGTGAGCAACTCCTCCAGATCGTCCGCGACGAACTGACCGAGCTTCTCGGGACCGGTCAGGTCAAGCTACAGTACGCGTCCACACCGCCCACCGTCTACTTCATGGTGGGGCTGCAAGGTTCCGGCAAGACCACTTCGAGCGGAAAACTCGCACTCTGGCTGTCCAAGCAGGGACGCAAACCCCTGTTGGTCTCGGTGGACGTTCAACGGCCTGCGGCACGCGAGCAACTCGCCATCGTCGCCGACCAGATCGCGCAGCCTGTGTACCGGGGCTCCAGCGGCGAGTCGAGTCCTCTCGATCTCGCGGTCGGCGCCGTCCGCGAGGCCCGCCAGACCGGTCGAGACGTCGTCCTCGTTGATACGGCAGGACGGCTCCATCTCGATGAGGCACTGATGGACGAGCTCAATCAGCTCAAGGCTCGGCTCGAGCCCGCTGAAGTCCTGTTCGTGGCGGATGCCATGACAGGTCAGGACGCCGTCAAGTCCGCTGCAGACTTTCATCAGCGGATCGCGCTGACGGGCATCGTTCTGACGAAGATGGACGGCGACGCCCGAGGTGGCGCGGCGCTCTCGATCCGGCAGGTCACGGGGTGCCCGATCAAGTTTCTCGGGATCGGAGAGAAGCCGAGCGCATTCTCCGTGTTCCACCCGGACCGGGTCGTCTCCCGGATGCTCGGAATGGGGGATATGCTCACCCTGATCGAGCGGGTCGAGGAGGAAATCGATCAGAAGCAGGCGCTCGAGATGCAAAAGCGCGTGCTGACGGACCAGTTCTCGCTGGAGGACTTTCGCAAGCAACTGCGGCAATTGCGCAAGATGGGCTCGCTCAAGTCCATTGTCGATATGCTGCCCAACGTGGGGCCTCTCAAGCAGCTACAGTCCGCGGAAATCAATCCGGGAGAACTGTCCCGGACCGAGGCGATCATCAATTCGATGACCGCCAAGGAGAGGGCCAACGACCACATCCTGAACGGGAGTCGTCGCAGACGGGTCGCGGCGGGCAGCGGGACTTCCGTCCAGGAGGTCAACCGGGTTCTGAAACAGTACCGACAGGTCCGGGGCATGATGAGCGGCCTGGCGGCCGCCCAGGGCGGGCCCGGCGGCAAGCGTCGGAAAAAGAACAGGAAGGGCAAGCGCAGAAGGGGTCCTGCCATGCTCGGCCCGAGACCGATGGGCCCGGGCGGCATGGATATTGGCAAGCTGCTAGGACGCTAGCGCTGCCGGGAACAGCTTCGGAGGAAACGATGGTTGCAATACGGCTTTCGCGGACAGGTGCCAAGAAGAGGCCGACTTACCGCGTGGTGGTGATCGACAGGCGACGGGCGCGGGACAGTCGGAATATCGAAATCGTCGGCCACTACAACCCGCGTGAAGATCCGATCGAGATCGTACTGAAACGCGAGCGGATCGACTACTGGATGGGGGTTGGAGCCCAGCCTTCGAAGACTGTGCTGCGGCTGATCGGCCAGTACGACGAGCGGTGTCCACCGGAGGTTCCCGAGCCTGCCGTAACCGCCGAGGCCCCCGAGCCCGAAACGGATGGCACCGAGGTTGCCGCCGACAAGCCGATAGCTACAGCCGGGCCCGTTGAGCCGGGTCAGCCGACCCCTGAGGAGTCCGGGGAAAGCTGGGAGGATGACGGGGACGCTGAGATGCCACCGGATCCGGCCTGACGCCCGTTCGTCGGGACGTGCGCAGCGCAATGGGTGTCCGAGGATCTTTCTGGAAGTGTGAGCAATGGAACAAGCAACCGAATCAGTCGTTGAGATGGTCGAGGTGATCGCCAAGTCCCTCGTGGATTCGCCGGGCGACGTCTCGGTCGAGGTGGTCGAGGGAAACCATAGCTGCGTCGTGGAGCTAACCGTGCATCCGTCGGATGTGGGCAAGGTCATTGGAAAGAACGGCAGGACGGTCAAGTCGATCCGGACGCTGCTCGGTGCGGTGAGCATGAAATACGACCATCGCTATACCCTCGACATCCTCGATGACTAGCGGCGGGTGATCGATCCCGGGAGTGGATTTCCATGCAGGAGGAGAACGCCGACTACGTCCGACTGGCCAGGATCTCCCGACCGTGGGGCAACAAGGGCGAAGTCGTTGCGGACAACCTGGAGGGAGGCCTCCGCTACTTCGAACCCGGTAACCGGCTCAAGGTGTTCCCGCCGGATGGCTCGGCGCTGGAGTTGGAACTCGCCAAGGCCCGGGAACACAAGGGTCGAGTCATCCTGAGCTTCGCGGATATCGCGACGATTTCGGATGCCGAGCGCTTGCGGGGTGCGGAAGTGCGTTGCGAGAAGTGCGATCTTGAGACGCTGCCAGATGGACGATACTACCTCAACGACCTGGTCGGGTGCAACATGATGGACGCTGAGACGGGGCGCGAACTCGGAACGGTCGGCGAGGTCTATGAACCGCCGGGTGGCGTACTGCTGTTCTCGGTCCTGCGAGAGAACGGTACGGAGATGATGGTTCCCTTCGCGACCGAGATCTGCCGCGAGGTTGACCTCAATGCGAAGCGGATCAAGGTCCGGTTGCCAAAAGGGATCGAAGAGTTGTAGGGCTGGCGTGGAGTTCCACATCGTGACAATCTTTCCGGAGTTCTTTCGGGGTCCGTTCTCCTGTGGAGTCCTGGGGCGGGCTTGCGGGTCGGACCTGGTCGACATCCGGATTCACGACCTGCGGAACTGGACATCGGACGTGCATCGGACCGTGGATGACCGGCCGTTCGGAGGCAGCGAGGGGATGGTGATGAAGATCGAACCGATCGACTCCGCGCTGGCAGAGGTCTCGGCCCTATGCAGGGGCGGCAGACCGTGGAAGATTCTGCTCTCGGCGCAGGGCAGGCTGTTCGACCAGGCGGCCGCCGAGCGGCTGGCTGGCAGGGATACTGTCGTGCTCGTGTGCGGGCGGTACGAAGGGGTCGACGAGAGGGTGGCGAGGCACCTCGTCGACGAGGAGCTCTCGGTCGGCAACTATGTGTTGAGCGGTGGCGAGTGGGCAGCCGGAGTGGTTGTCGACAGCGTGGCAAGGCTCCGGCCGGGAGTGGTCGGCAACGAGGCATCCACCCGGCACGAGTCATTCACTCCGCTAGACGGGGGAGGCATGGGAATCCTCGACTTCCCGCAATACACGCGTCCGGCCAGCTACAGGTCCGACCACTCGCAGTTCGGACCGTGGGAAGTGCCGGAAGTGCTGCTGAGCGGCCACCACGCGGATATCGCGCGCTGGCGCCGCGCTGCGGCACTGGCGAAGACACGCGCCAATCGACCGGACCTGCTGGCTGGCGGAACGCCGGACGACGGGGCTTCAGCGCGGTCGGAAGAGGATTGAGGCTGGTCCGTTTTTCGGATGGCCAGATGGAGATACTGGAGATTGGAACATGCAGAACGCGATTCTCGAAAAGGTTGAGCAGGCTCATCGCAAGCCGTCCGTACCCCGGCTGGATCCCGGCGATCAGATCCGGGTACACGTCAAGATCCGGGAAGGCGAAAAAGAGCGCATTCAGGTCTTCGAGGGTATCCTGCTTGCCCGCAACAACTCCGGTATTCGCGAGACGATTACCGTTCGCAAGGTCAGCTTCGGGCAGGGGGTCGAGCGGATCTTCCCGCTCCACTCTCCCATCATCGAGAAGATCGAGGTCGTCAAGCGCAACAAGGTGCGACGCGCGAAGCTCTACTACCTTCGCAAGCTCAAGGGCAAGGCTGCCCGCCTGAAGGAACGGCCGCGCCGATAGCCTGACCGGTGTTCGGGGCCAAGTCCGTTGGCGGTCGGCCCGTAGTGGCCGACCCTCTACCTTCGGGCTCTGACGTCTACAATGTTGACTGCAATGAGTCGGCTGACCAGGCGTGCATTCCTTTCCTCGGCGGCCGGGGCCTCCGTCCCCGCATGGCTGGCGGGATACCGGAAACTCAGTGCGGCGGACCGCAACAAGGTCAAGATTACCGATATCAGGTCGATGGTCCTGCAGGGGCCGCGCACGTATACGCTCGTCCGCATAGACACCGATGCCGGTGTGTACGGCCTTGCCGAGGCCTATGGCTCTCCCGGACTTGGAATCCGGCAGGAGATCGACGGTGTCAGGGAATTGTTCCTTGGCCAGGATCCCTTGCAGGTCGACCGCCTCTACTCGGTCTACCGCTACACCGACGGCAGTGCACACGCCCAGCAGCGGGCGATGAGCGGTATCGAGATGGCATTGTGGGACTTGGCCGGCAAGCTTCTCAACGTTCCCACCTACAAGCTGCTTGGTGGAAAGTTCCGCGATCGAGTCCGCCTGTACGATCACTCCCGCCCGGACGATTTCTTCGACAAGGCGGTGCTCCGAGACTGGGCTCAGCGGGTCAAGGAGAGTCCGTTCGGGATCAACATGCACAAGTTCGGTCCCCTGCGCAACAGCCCGGGCATCGACCCCGGACGCGACCCGTCGAACCGGATGCTGTCGAGCGACGAGTTGCGGAGGATGCGTCAGGGCTTCGAGAACTGCCGGGAGGCGCTCGGCTTCGAACACGACATCCTGATCGGCTGTCACTGGGAATTCGACCTGCGGAGCGCGATCGACATGGCGGTGGCGTTGAGGGATGTGAAACCGCGATTTCTGGAAGACCCGCTCCCCGTGGCCTATTCGGAGAGTTGGAGGCGGTTGGCGGAGATGTCCCCGGTTCCGATCTGTACGGGCGAGAACTGGATGCGCCGGGCAGAAGCGTTGCCGTTCGTGATCAACGCAGCCATCGACATTCTTCATCCGGACCTTCGCAACTCGGGCGGATTCCTGGAGAACAAACGGATGGCTGACCTAGCTGACCTGTACTTCTTGCCAGTGGCCAATCACAACACGGGCAGCATTGTCAACGGCATGGCCACCATCCACTGGGCCTCGACGATCCGCGACTATTTCGCGTGCGAGACCCTGTTCTTTGACGGGGGCTGGATGGACGATGTCATCGTGCATGACGGTCCGCTCGCTAAAGAGGGCTTCGTCGAGGTTCCCGACGAGCCCGGCATCGGGATCCAGCTTGATCCCGACGTTGTCAACGCCCATCTTGCGAACGGTGAAAGCTGGTGGGGCTAGTCCGGATGCCACGGGGCGCTCTCTCCCAGCCGAGGCTCGGCACGGCGCCCGGGCAGCGCGGCGAGCCCGGGCGCTTGCAACGCGAGGCGGACTTCGGGTGACCGGCGGACTCCGGCAGGGACGATGCCGGGCAGGCTGCGACGGACTGTCGCGTTCGCTACTGGTAGAACGGCTCGCTCTTCAGCCACCTTGGACCGTAATGGGGCGGCGGACGGCCGGACTCGAGGGCACCCAGATCAGGCGCCTCACCAGAGAAGTCGTCATTCACTGTCGGAATCCGGACTCCCGCATCGACGGCACCGCCTCCCGGCCTGAGCCGGAAGTTCAGGTCCATGGCGTGGTAGACGGCGTGGCGTCTCAAGGGGTCGGGTGGCGCCATCTCCTCGAAGACGTCGAAGTCGATCTCGATTCCGTGCTCCTCCTGGCCGGTGGCTGCGCGCAGTTCCCCGAGAGTTCCGAAGGTCCGCCAGTCCGCCGGTCCCGGTTCGTACAGAGGACCTCCTCCGTTCGGGGATAGCCAGCGATACTGTTCGGCGACGCCGTCGTTGGGGCGGAAGCCGTTGTAGTCCGAACTGTGCGCGGAGGTGGCGTTTGACCATGTCATCACTCCACGGTCCGGCGTGTTGCGGCCGAGGAAGAGGTTGTTCCGGAAGTGCATGTTGGACGTCGGATCTGCTGCCACCTGTTCGCCGACGATCGTGTTGTGGTAGGCGAAGAGGCCGGCCGCCTTGGCCGAGAACTTGAAGGCGACTCCGCTGGGCACGTGGTAGAGCAGGTTCCGGACGAAATAGGCCGGGCCGCCAAAGACCGGTTGCGCACTGTAGCCGCCGTGGGCGGCATTGACTCCGCGGTTGTTGTAGATGCGGATGTTGTGGACCCCGCCATCGGCCTCGATGAAATCGTCGCCTGACATGTGGATGTCGTTGTTATGGATGTCGATTGACGAAGCCCTTCGCTCCGGATCGGCTGCGGGTGTGCCGTAGGTCGAGATTCCGATACCGTCATGAAAGTAGGCCACCGCGTTGTGAGCGATCACGTGCCCGGCTCCATACACCTTGACGGCATAGTAGCTGCGGATCTGGTGGGAGGCGTACGGTCCCACGCTCCGCCAAAGCGGGCCGGTCCACCCCACGAGCAGGTTCCTTTGTTCCGGTCGGCCGAGGAAGACGTTGTCGGCAATGTAGAAGTCGCTTGAGCCTTCGTACTCCGTCCAGACTCCGAATCCGATGTCCTCGAAACGACACCTTCGCACCGTGAGTCCGACAGCGCCCGTGACGTTCTTGAAGCCCGCGAAGATGGCGATGTCCGTGTTGCGGAACGTAAGGCCGTCGAAGATGTGATGGGCCGATGCCGTGACATCGAAGAGCCGGTGGTTGCCGGCTCCGTCGAAGACGACCTCACCGTCACCGGCGGCACGTATCGTTATGGGGCGTGCAGCTGTTGCCTTGATCGTGAGCCAGTTCGTGCCGTCGAAGGGTGTCATCATCGGATCGACGTAATTCAGCCGGTCGTTCCGGTACAGGCCCGCATGGACCAGGATCGTGTCGCCGGGCTGTACCGGACGCTCCCACACGACGCTCCAGTCACCCAATCCTGCTCCGTAGTAGGCCTGCAGCAGGCTCGTGAAATGGGGTTCCAGCTTCTCCCCTTCGTGGTCAGGCGGGTAGACGTGCCGGACTTGCCCGCCTTCGTAGGGCTGTGGCTCGGAACGGGTGGTGACCCTGATGGACCGCATGGCTTCACCGGAAACGCCATCCGGGTCGGAGAGCTCGAAGCGGCATTCGTATTCCGTGCCTGCCTCCAGATTGAGGATGCTCCCGGCAAAGCCGTCCGGTACGGTGTAGTCGAGGTGCTCCCGTTTGCGAAACACTCGCTCGCCCCCGACGCGAACGAGCGGAAGCGCTTCTCGCCAAGACGCGTCGCCCGTCTTCCGAAACATGACAGCGACCGCCGCATTGCGATTGTCGTCGCCGGTAATGGACCATTCGAAGCCCAAGTTGTGGAGTGTAGGATGCTCGACGGTGAAGCGGTCGGCTCGCGTGGCATCCTGGGCTGGTGCGACCACCACCAGAAAGATGAACTGCGAAACGAGCAAGCGCATATGGCATGATTCTAGGTCAGGCTGCCGACCGGGAGCGCAGCGGGATCGGGTTGGCCCTGGGGAGTGTTCCGGAACCGGTCGCAGGGGGCATCCGGTTTCACGAGCCCAATGCCGATCGAGATCCAGAGGCCAACGCAATCATCGGGAGGCGCCGCACCATTCAGTCGGGCTCAACGCAACCCCTCGACCGGATGGCCCGATCTGCAGCCATGCCTGGCTGCTACCGCCGCCGGAGGCACCAGGAAGTGCGACAGCAGGGCGGCCCGACCCACTGGTGTGTTGCCCTCACGGGAACGTAGTGTGGAGGGGCGGTACATATTTCCGGCGACGCTCGCTTCGTCAAGAGGGTGAGACCTTACTGGATTCTCCTGCCCGCGACTGACCGTCACCGTCCCCGATCCGGGGGCAGCGACGCGGCCCCCGGCTGCTCCGTAGGGTGCCAGCCGGCCGCAGCTCAGAGAGTGCGGAGGCTGAAGCCTCCATCCACATCCAGCACCTGTCCGGCCGAGTAGTCCAGCCGACCGTCGGCGATAGCCCGTACGGCATCGGCGACATCCTTGGGCGTGCCCAGGCGTCTCTGTGGCAGCAATCCCTCAGCAGCCAGCTTCCTGTATTGCTCAATCGCCGGTGCCACCATATCGGTCTCGATAATGCCCGGCCTGATCTCGAATACTCCGATGCCTTCCCCTGCCAGCCGGGCCGCAAACAACTGGACGGCCATGCTAAGGCCCGCCTTCGACACACAATATTCACCCCGGTTCGTGGACGCGGTGTACGACGAGATGGACGTAATGAAGACGATCCGGCCGGACCCGGCCTCCAGCAGCAGTCTGGCCGCAGCCTGCGTGAGGAAGTAAGGGCCCCGGAGATTCGTGGCGAGGACTTCGGTGAAGCTCTCCTCGCTCGCCACCAGGATATCGTTGCGCTCGCGCGGGGCAATCCCCGCGTTGTTCACCAGCAAATCCAAACGTCCGTGCCTCTCCCGCACGTAGCCGATGAGGGCCTCGCGGTCCTCTCGGCTGGCTAGATCCAGTGGCATGATCTCGGCCCCCGTCTCAGCCTGCAAACTCTCCGCAGCGGCCCGATTGCCGCGATAGGTGCCGATGACTTGGTGTGTGCGGGACAACTCCGTGGCAATCGAGCGACCTATGCCACGACTGGCACCGGTGACGATGGCTACTGGAATCGGGCGAGCCATCAGACGCCCAATGAACCTGTCAGTGCACGGCCGAAGGCTGAGCGCAATCCGGATGGCCGAATGAGCCAGCGGGAAGGCAGGCCAGAGGTGTCGGCAAGGTCAAGGCAGGGTTCCGGCCCTGACACCGGCCACAACCATGAGACTCCCACCGGCTGCTCTCGCTCGGCAGTTCGAATCTCACAAGCTCTGGGCTGCTGTGGCATCTCGCTGTGACATCTCCAAGAAATGCTCGATCCCCATTGTATCGGGCGTCCCTGTCGCGCTTCGCCGCCCTGCCGGGTTGTCGGCGCGCGCCCAATGGCGTAGGGTCAGCCACGTTGCAACTCCCCGGGCCCCCTCCCGGGAATGAGTTCCCATTCGGTGGGAACGTGGGTGTCGGCAGCGCTCAAGTGAGCCGGCCCCGAGCTCTACGGAGCAGCGTGGCGGATTATGCGGAACGAAATCGTTGGACGGTCGTGTTGAACCCTGTCATACTATTGGCAGGTTGATCTGGAGTCAGGACTGCTAGGGACTGCATGGCAAAAGAAGAGGGCATAGAGGTCACGGGAACGATCGTTGAGCGCCACCCAGGCGGCATTTTCAGTGTGGAACTGGACGACAAGCACAAGGTGCTCGCACAGATCGCGGGGAAACTCCGCAAACATCGCATCCGTATCCTGACTGGCGACCGCGTCAACGTGGAGCTTTCTCCGTATGACCTGACACGGGGCAGGATCGTCTATCGGTATCGCAGTTAGGGGACAAGCTGGGACGAGGGTGGACGAGGCTGCCGCATCGCACGACGTGTACCGGGCACTTGGCCAAGCGGCGTCGTCCTGGATCAGACTCAACAACTACGATTCAATGACTCTGTACGTCCTGCGACACGCCATCGCCGAGGAGTCCTATCCGGGTGTCGAGGATGCCGGCAGACAGCTCACGGAACGGGGGCGAGTCAAGGCCAGGCGGGTCCTGTCGCATGCCCGGAGGGTCGGTGTCCGACCGTCCGGAATCCTGACCAGCCCGTACGACCGGGCCGCCCAGACAGCAGCCATCGCCAAAGAGGAATTGCACTTTGCCGGCAGGTTGGTCGAGACGGACGCCCTGACACCCTACGTGGGCGTGTTCGACGCATGGGAACGACTTCGCCCCTACACCGCAGCGGGAAGTCTGATGGTGGTGGGACACAACCCCCAGCTGAGTTCGCTCGTCTTGTGGCTCTTGGGTGCTCGACCCGGTGCCCTGTGGCTGAAGAAGTCCGGCCTGGTCTGTCTTGAAATCGATGCCCTGGACGCGAGGCCGCAGGCCACCCTCGCGTGGCTGCTGACTCCGGCTTCCATTGGAGACTCGCGGACCCACCGGGAAAGAACCGAGGCAACCTGAGCGAGGCGAGTCCGATGTCGGGCCGCTTTGCAAGGCTGCACCGTCCTGTAGCCAGGTATTTTCGTAGCCGGCGTCTCCGCAGGCTCGCCCGGGACTTCGACTTGCAGAGATCGACAACCGTACTCGACGTGGGAGGGACCGAGTACTACTGGGAATGGCTCGTGCCCACGCCGACGGTGACGGTCGCGAATCTGGAAGCAAGGGACCTGCACCGGGCGAAGCTACCTTGGGTGCAAGCTGACGGACGGAGTCTGCCATTCGCTGATAATTCGTTCGATTTCGTGTACTGCAATTCAGTGCTGGAACACCTGCCGGACGAACCGAGCCGGCTGGCGCTCGCCCGAGAGATCGCCCGCGTGGGACGCGGGTACTGTGTGCAGACTCCCAATCCGTCGTTCCCCATCGACGCCCACACACTGACACCCTGCTTTCACCTCCTGCCACGACACTGGCAGGTGCGGCTGGCCCGCAACTTCTCGGTCTGGGGATGGTTGCAGCGGCCGAGTCGGGAAGAGGCGCGCGGATACGTCGAGAACATCCATCTTCTTGCAGCTGGCGATCTCGAGAGGATCTTTCCCGGAGCGGTCATCCAGCGTGAGCGGGTCCTCGGCCTGACGAAGTCATTCTCGGTAGTCCGCCAGCAGCCGCGGTAGGTCACGGACCGAGTCCAGCACCCAGTCCGGCTGTTCCGCCGATTGCAGGTCGCTCGGGCGAAACTTCCCCGTTCGCACGAGGACTGAGCGCAGGCCCGCACGCATGGCACCGAGTGAGTCCGCCTGGATGTCGTCACCGACCATGAGTACATTGCCGGGCGGGAGTCCCAGCCGGCGGCAGGCCTCGCGGAAGAACGACCCCGACGGCTTGCCGACTACGGTCGCCGTCCGGCCGGTGGCGCACTCGAGTGCCGCGACAAAGGGTCCGACGTCCAGGTTGGCACCCTCGGCGGACTGCCAGTACCTCGTCAGCCCGAGCGCAACGAGTTCCCGACACGGATCCGCATGAAGAAGCCGGAAGGCTCGATTCAAGGTGGCATAGTCCCACTCTCGGCCGAGGTCTCCGACTACCACATAGCGGACCTCCGGCCCCTCCGAGCCGGGATCGGCCGTCAGTCCGCGGAAATCTCCGAGCGTCGCCTCCGGCACAAACAGGGCGGCACGTCCGTCGCCACGGTCGCGTATCCACTGTGCAGCGGCAACGGGTGGCGTCAGGAACTCTGTGGTGGAGGTCACCCCAAACCTTCGAAGCTTCCGGGCCAAGGCACTGGCTGGACAGGAGGTGGTGTTCGTAACGAACAGGACCGGCACGCCAGCCCGCATTACCTCGCTTACCGCACTCGCGGCACCGGCGATCGGCTGGTCGCCGTCATAAATGACTCCATCCAGGTCGAGCAAGACGCCGCGGATCATCGACTAGAGGGTATCTCAGTTGCCTGATCCGAGAGAGTCCGAGCCCGCACGAATCGCTTCGCATCCTCCCCCGATATCACGGAGCAGGGGTTTCCGGCCCGCCATCCCGAGGACCGACCCTGCACTTCAACAGATCCCGATCTTCCTCGCAAGCGGGGCTCCGCCAACAACCCCTCGCTCGCCGGCCATGCCCGGGTTGTGCCGGAAACCGTCACCGACGAACAGAACTGCTGCAGTCTCCGGCCTGACCTTTGGCGTTGAGCACAGTGAGCGGGAAGAGTGCGTCCCGGGTCGCTGGCACTTCGGTTTCCGTTGGGGCTTGGTCAGTCTGCCTCGAACTGCAACGCGATTCCGTTGATGCAGTGCCGCTTGCCAGTGGGCGGCGGGCCATCGTCGAAGACATGCCCGAGATGCCCTTTGCAGTTGCGGCAATGGACCTCTGTCCGGGTCATGAAGAAGGACCGGTCAACCGAGGTCTCCACAGCGTCGTTGAGTGCCTCCCGGAAGCTCGGCCATCCACTCCCGCTGTGATATTTCGCCGCGGAGGAGTACAAGGGCAGGCCGCAGCCGACACACAGGAACGTACCGGACCGTTGCTCGTGGTTCAGAGGGCTCGACCCTGCCGCCTCCGTGCCGTGCTCACGCAGCACATGGTACTGGGCTGGCGTGAGGACTCGATTCGGTCGGTTCCCGGTTCGCATGGTCTTGAGTGTTTGCCGGATCGCTCAGCAGCTATCGCAGGCAGCCACCAAGGGACTCGCCGGCCGGAAGTGGAATACCCGGTGCGTTTGCGGTCCGAGAAGAAGCCGTGGTCTTGCCGGAGAGAGCCGACAGTCAGGTTCGGCCGTTCTCACGGCGATGTGAGCTATGAGCGTGATGTGTCCAAGAGACTCATCGTAGCCGACATGGAAACCGCCTTCAAGGGCATGGAGCGCTCCCGAAAGGATGAAGACGCAGCCGATGCGGCGGATCAACATCCGCCGTTCGGTCACGAGGCTTCGCGATGGACTTGTCCGCATCTGGAGACGGGCCTCTGCGTGACGCAGGCGGCACTGCCGCACTGTATCCGTGCCCACTGCGGCTGAGCGCCAAGTTGCTCCCCAAGCTTTGGCGGTCTACAATAGGAACCCCTCGGGCCGCAGTGAAGGTCGGGTGAGTTCTGCGAGGACCAAGCAGCAGTCATGGATTGGTGGATCTGGGTAGTCTTGGGGTTCCTCCTACTCGTATTCGAATCCGTGTACCCCGGAGAGTTCTACGCCTTCTTCTTCGGTTTGGGGGCCTTGGTTGTCGGTCTGCTGACGGGTATCGGATGGGGAGGGCCGGTCTGGCTGCAGGGAGTCACCTTCGCGGCCGTGTCGGCACTGTCGCTGGTGGTCTTTCGACCGGTACTCATCAAGAAGTTGCAAGGCGGCATGCCAAATGTCAGCATTGACAGCTTGGTGGGTGAGCGGGGACAGGCCCTGGAGGAAATCCCGCCACATGGAACCGGAAGGTTCGAACTTCGCGGGACCACATGGAAGGCCAGGAACGCCGGGCCCACGGTCATCGGCCCCAATCAATCGTGTCGAGTCGACAAGATCGAGGGGATCGTTCCATGGATTCGGATTGATTAGCGGCGAACGGAGGATACAACTGTCATGGACTTGGGCTTGATCGCGGTTGCAGCGTTGGTGCTGCTGGTGCTCGTCGTTATCGCGAGGAGTGCCACTGTGGTACCGCAGCAGAATCAGTATATTGTCGAGAGACTCGGCAAGTATTCAGCAACCTTGGATGCGGGATTTCACATTCTCGCTCCGTTCGTCGATGTCATCCGCTACAAGCACTCGCTGAAGGAGCGGGCCATGGACATCCCGGAACAGATCTGCATAACCTCCGACAACGTCCAAGTTGGCGTCGACGGCGTGCTGTATCTCAAGGTCATGGATGCAAAGCGCGCCTCTTACGGAATCGGCAACTACATCTTCGCGATCAGTCAGCTCGCCCAGACAACGCTTCGGAGTGAGATCGGGAAGATTGAACTGGACAAGACGTTCGAGGAGCGGGCCCACATCAACACGCAAGTCGTTGACGAGCTGGACAAGGCGACGGAGCCCTGGGGCGTCAAGGTTCTTCGTTACGAGATCAAGAACATCAACCCGCCCCATGACGTGCTGGCCGCCATGGAAAAGCAGATGCGTGCTGAACGCGAGAAGCGCGCCACGATCCTGGCTTCGGAGGGCATGCGGGACGGGGCGATCAACAAGGCCGAGGGCGAGAAGCAGAAGGTCATCAAGGAATCCGAGGCCAAGAAGCGGCAGCAGATCAACGAGGCGGAGGGGCAAGCTTCTGCGATCACGACAGTCGCGACGGCCACGGCCGACGGTATTCGCAAGGTCGCTGAAGCCATTCAGTCGCCCGGAGGCTACCAAGCCGTGCAGTTGCGGGTCGCCGAGCAGTATGTCGACAAGCTGGGCCTGCTGGCCAAGGAGACCAACACAATGATCCTGCCAGCCAACATGGCTGACGTCTCCTCGATCATCGCGACGGCCATGAACGTGATCCGGCAGACTGGCGGCCCGGAGCGGGATCGGTAGATCGCAGTCTGGTCGGTCCCTGCATCTGCACTACCAGCCCTTGCTGGCCTTGGGTTTCCTGTCCACTCGGCCAGACCCGAACAGGGACTGGTGCCGGATGCTCAACCGCTATCCATGCCCTGCGGCAACGGAGACCGGCTGCCCGGTCCCGTGCCGCTGCTCTCAGCGAACGGGCGCCCCCTTGCAATCCCTCGCTGACCGGGATAGGTGCCCCTGCTCCGCGGAACGGAGCTTCCTTCCGCCCGTGGGCCAACTGCTGGCCCCGCCTGGACGTCAGAATCTGCACCCCGACCTCGGTGCGATTCGCGGAACCCTCCGGTTTCGTTTCCGACTCCGCAAACCATGCGGTTACCGGAGTGGATGCGGCGGAACTCGGACGCTGGTACGCCGCATGTCCTTCCGCGTGACCGGAGACTCCAGACCGGCACCCAACATGATTCCGTTCATGGCAAACCGGGTGTGCATCAGTGACGCTTCAAGGTAGCGGGCGAGATCAGGTCGGCCGAGGTATCCGTGAATCCGTGCCCGTGCGGCAGGTGTCCGACCGGAGCGTGCGGCGCCTGAAGCCGCATGCCTCTCGACTGCACTCGGTCGGATTCCGCTGCCGAACGCCGGAGTTGCCCCGGACCTGTTGGTAGACTGGTCCATTCTGGAACGGGAGTTCCGAGATCATGCCAAATCCCCTTAAGCACGCCAGCGCGACGATCACCGACGGCCGGGACAGGGCCCCCGCCCGTTCGATGTTCAAGGCGATCGGATTCAGTGACGAAGACCTGGCCAAGCCGATTATCGGCATTGCTAACACCTGGATCGAGACAATGCCTTGCAACTACACGTTGCGCGACCTTGCCGTAAAAGTGAAGGAAGGCGTTCGGGCCAATGGTGGTACGCCCATGGAATTCAATACCATCGCTGTCAGCGACGGCATTACCATGGGGACGGAGGGAATGAAGGGCTCGCTGGTAAGCCGCGAGGTCATTGCCGATTCGATCGAGTTGACCGCCCGCAGCTACATGTTCGACGGGCTGATCGCCCTCGTAGCCTGCGACAAGACGATCCCTGGCGGGGCAATGGGCCTTGCACGGGTCAACGTGCCGTCGGTCCTACTGTACGGTGGGTCGATCCTGCCCGGCCAGCACAAGGGAGTGGATATCACGATCCAGGACGTCTTCGAGGCGGTCGGTGCACATGCCGCCGGACGGATCTCCGATCAGGAACTGCTCGAGATCGAGAATGCGGGCTGCCCGGGTCCGGGTGCATGCGGAGGCCAGTACACCGCCAACACGATGGCGACTGCGATGGAGATCATCGGCATCTCTCCGATGGGCAGTGCGAGCATCCCTGCGGTCGATCCTCGCAAGGCGAATGCAGGCTATCATGCGGGATTCGTTCTCATGGAGGCCCTGAAGGCGGACCGTCGACCTCGCGACATCATGACTCGGAGTGCGTTCGAGAACGCGATAGCGAGCGTCGCTGCTACCGGGGGCTCCACCAATGCTGTCCTGCATCTGCTCGCACTGGCCAGGGACTGTGGGATCGACCTCGATATCGACGACTTCGATCTGATCAGCGCCCGCACTCCGCTCTTGGTCGACCTCAAGCCCGGCGGACGATACGTCGCCGCCGACGTTGACAAGGCTGGCGGCATCCAGTTGATCGCGAAGAGACTGGTCGAGGGCGGATACGCGGACGGTGCCCAACTTACCGTAACTGGTTCCACACTGGCCGAGGCCAGCGCCGATGCCGAAGAGACGGCCGGACAGGATGTGATTCGCGCCTTGGACAAACCGATCAAGCCCGCCGGTGGACTTGTCATTCTCAAGGGGAACCTGGCACCCGAAGGGGGTGTTGTGAAGGTCGCGGGCAGCGGCCACCTGCACCACAAGGGACCGGCACGGGTCTTCGAGAACGAGGAGGCCGCCATGCACGCAGTGACGGCAGGCCAGATCAAGGACGGCGACGTGGTGGTGATCCGCTACGAGGGCCCGGCCGGTGGTCCGGGCATGCGGGAGATGCTGGGCGTCACGGCCGCCATCGTGGGTGCAGGACTGGGTGAGACGGTCGCACTGATCACGGACGGTCGGTTCAGTGGCGCGACACGCGGACTCATGGTCGGGCATGTCGCTCCAGAAGCGGCAAGGGGCGGTCCCGTCGCGGCGGTTCGGGACGGCGAAACCGTGGTGATCGACTGTGATCAGCGTCGCTTGGAGGTCGAGTTGTCGGATGACGAGATCGCAGCTCGGATCTCTGCCCTCGAACCTCGGCCGGCACGGTATCCTTCCGGGGTCTTTGCCAAGTACGCGAAGCTGGTGTCCTCGGCGGCCCAAGGGGCGGTTACCCACCCGGGGTAGGCTTAACTCTGGTCCGGTCGCTGGCGTTGTCCTCGAGAATCGCCCGGATCCGGGAGCTGTCGTGGCCAACCGTGAGCGGAGCATTTGCGTGCGTCGAGCGGAGTGCGATTCCGTTCGGTGCCTGCAGGGTTCCCGAGTGATAATGATGCACATAGTCTGGATCCTTGAGCAGGTGCCCAGTCAGGATGCCTGTTACATCAGCAGAGGGGTCGATGATCCCTGCGGCCACGAGCTTGCGGGTTCCCGCCAGGGTTGCGGCCGACGCAGGCTCGCAGCCGAGGCCACAGCGTCCGATCACGGCCTTCGCATCTGCGATCTCCTGTTCGGTCACGGACTCCACCACGCCCCGAGCTGAGTGAACCTCGAATTCGGCCTTCCGCCAGGAAACCGGGTTCCCGATACGGATCGCTGTCGCCAGCGTCTCGGGCTGTTGCACGCCGACAAGTTCGCCGCCGTCCCTGTACTGGGCGAAGAAGGGGGCGGACCCAGCAGCCTGGATCACGGCGAGTCTGGGGATCTTGTCGATCATGCCCACCGCCCGCAATTCGCGCAGGCCCTTACCCAGGGCGCTGACGTTACCAAGGTTTCCACCGGGCAAGACGATCCAGTCCGGGACAGTCCAGCCTCTCTGATCGAGGGTCTCGATCACGATCGATTTCTGCCCTTCGATCCGGAACGGATTCACCGAGTTCAGCAGGTAGATTCCGAGATCTTCGGCCAGCTCCCGAACAAGCGTCAGGATCTGGTCGAAGTTGGCATCCACCTGAATCGTTGTCGCTCCATACTCAAGCGCTTGGGCCAACTTGCCGTAAGCGATCTTGCCGGCAGGAAGGAAGATCACCGCCTGCAGACCTGCCACAGCGGCGTAGGCGGCCATCGAAGCGGAGGTGTTGCCGGTCGATACGCAGGCGACCCTTCGCATGCCGAGGATGCAGGCTTGAGTGACGCCGGCGGTCATGCCATTGTCCTTGAAAGAAGCCGTAGGATTGTATCCCTGATGCTTGAACTGAATCGCGTCCAGACCCGCGTACTGGGCGGCCCCGGGCGCGTCGAACAACGGTGTGTTTCCTTCCGGCAACGTAACGATCCGCTCGGTATCGGATACGAACGGCAACATTTCCCGAAATCTCCACACTCCGCTGACATCGATCTTCAAGCGGCTGGTGCGACGACGCTCCCAGGTCGTTCGCAGACGGCGTGTGTCTACGCCATCGAATGAGTTGGCTACTTCCAGTAGACCGCCGCAATTGGGGCAGGAATAGATAACCTCGCTGAGTTTGTAGCGCTTGCCACAGGTTGCGTCGAAGCACGCCAGATAAGACAACATATTGGCCAGAACTCCATCCTATCAGCGAGGCTCGGAGCCGCTTTCGGGCCGCGGTCCGAAAGACCGATGCCCCGTGTGGGCGGACTGTGCTGCTGTATCGCCGTAGTGTGCGGGCAAACTACGACCGCATCCGCCCCGGCCGGTCGTGGCCTGCTGACGCCGACCAAGCAGCTCGATCAACCCGAGGCGACCATAGTGTCCAAGTGGAAGCTATGGAGGGCAATGGTTCCCGGCGTGCCGGCACGTGGTCGCCAGCAGCACTCTGCGGCCAGATCCCACCCGTATCCTTCCTTGCTGATTGCGTGATGACCATGAGGGAACCCCGTCGTCGCCGGACACTGCATTTCGATGGGCACAGGGGCCCTCATGGTCGAGGGTCCAAGCTACCCCCGGTCGGACGAACCCGCATTCAACCTCTTTCTTCGGCCGTAGGATGCGTTGGTGTCACAAACGAATCGGTCTTGGCTGAGCGCCTGATCAACGGCATACGTTGAACCCGTTATGACCAGGATTTCGTCGTTCTCGAGAGACTCAAGTACTTGGCGGTACGCTTCACGCGGGTCAGGGATGACCGTGATGCGTTCAAAGTCACCCTCGACCTCCCGTGCAACCTCGAACGGCTCCCGCCCCTTGTAGGAGGCAGACGTCACGGTTAGTGAACTTGCCACCTCGAACAGCGGTCGCAGCACGGCCAACGCGTCCCGACTGCTCGACAATCCAACCACAAATCGGAAGCGTTTGCCGGGCAGCTCGGACCTCAGTCTGGCGACCAGCGCCGCAGTCTTCTCCGCATTGTGGGCTACATCTGCGACAACCCTTCCATTAAGGACCGTGAAGCGCCCCGGCAACTGTTGGCGACTATCGCGAATCACCTCCTCCACTGACCGTTCGGGAGCAAAATACCGAACGATTCTGGCAGCCAGGGCCAGATTCCGGATCACGAACCCTGGAGTGCCCGACGGGAGAACGCGGGACGTTTGCCGGAGCAACATCGAGTCCAGCGAACAGACGTGCGCTCCTTCGCTGCGCGCGGTCTCGACGACGAACCGCAGCGCTTCACCTTGGGCCGCGGTGAAGAATGGCACCCCCTTCCGAGCGACTCCCGCCTTTTCGAGTGCTCGCTGCCAAAGCTCGGCACCCAGCGTCCTCGGATGGTCCGAGCCTACATCCGTGACAACGCTAGCCTTGACGTCCAGGGCCATCAGCGGAGTGTATCGTCCACCGACGCCAGACTCCATGGCAGCCCATTCGACACCATGACGCTCGAACAGAAACAGAGCGAGCAGGATTCCCAGTTCGGCGAACGTTAGAACCCCATGTCCACTCTTTGTGGCCACTCGACTCTGATACGGAAGGAGTCGGCTTCGATAGATGTCGACGATCTCATGTCGAGCCACCTGACAACCGTTGATGTGGAAGCGCTCGGCATAGTCGAAGACATGTGGTCCGGTCCAGGATCCGGTCGGGCCGGCGAACCCGAGCGCTTGCTCCAGGGCAAAGCAGACGGATCCCTTGCCGTTCGTACCAGAAACGTGGATGAGCCTGGTCGGGTGACCGCAGGGCCATGCATCCTGGACAGCCCGTCGGAGGCGATCGATCCCGAGCCGCTTCTCCATGACCCATTCGGGATGGTAGATCTCATCAAGGGTTGTCAGATAAGCGGGATCGAAGCTTCCAGGCAAGGCCAACCAACTCCTTCGGGGCGTCCAGCGGATGTCAGTGAGCGACGACGTTGCCGCTGTGTTGCGAACCAGCCAAGCCGTCGAGTGCTCAGCGTTTCCTGCGGGCTCTCCGGAAGTATACCGATCGACGCGGATTGGAAGCCGGATCCTCGGGTTCCGCGCTCACCGTTCGCGGACGAAGTTGGCCCCGAAACGCTGAATCGTGGCGAGGACCGTAGTGTTCCTGCGGCCCATCTGCAGCACATTGGACGGGCTCTATGACAGATTGCACAGGGGCGCTGGCGGGCTGGACGCGCCAACTCGAGAGGGGGCGGTGCATCGGGCAGGGGCCGGGTGGCGGGTCGATGCCGGCCTCGAGACGGTCTTCGCGGAAGACGTCGTACGGGGTGCGGTAGCCAAGCACCTTGCGTGGGCGGTGATTCAGCCGGTTGATCGCTTCCTGCAACCGGTGCGGGTCGATGGTGCGCAGGTTCTCGGTCTTGGGCACAACCTGGCGCGGTAGGCCGTTGGTATGTTCGTTGAGGCCCCGCTCGCAGGAGTGGTGGAGTGGTAGGGACGGGCAAAAAACATGCCGTCTGCTATTCCGCCCCTTCCTGCGACCCTCGCCCGCTCACCGGGAGTATATCAGTGGCCCGGAGCGGAACGGTCCTCGCACCGCTCGGCGCGGTCCCGCCCGGAGTCGACCGGCAGGCGACAGTTGCCGAGGCCCGCCGCAAACTCGCCCGGTGCGCATCGAAGTGCGATACCGGCGGGAAAGGGGGTCTGGTTTGGCGACCCCGGCGGTTCGCGCTTGGCGGTGGGCTACGACCGGGTCACGGTGAGACGCCACCCAAGGACGCTCTTGAGGCGCGCCCGAAGCGACAGCCGGAGCGGGCCACCGCAGCCCTCTTCGAGCGTAACCGCCAGCCTGCCGTCGAAGCCACGTTCCGCAGTCTGAAGTCGGAGATCAGCTTGCGTCCAATCCGGCACACGCAGCGGGACCGTATCCGGGCGCACTTCTGCATCGCCGTACTCGCCTACCATGCCGTGCATGTGCCGAGTCGCCGTCCGGACTCCCGGGGACGTCACGACAGCCGGACGACGATCCGTCGCAAGCCGGCTGGCTGGGTCCGGCTGATGACCACCCTGGAAACGGCCGCCGGGCGGCGCGTGGCGGAGACCGGCTGCCGTCGCAGGCCGTCTACTGCCCGCTGGGGCGGAGGCTGGGTGCCGGCCCCACCACCCTTGCTGTGTCTCGCTGACGGCTAGACCGCCCACTCAGAACTCCTTATCTTCCTTTCGCTGTCACACCGCGATGTGCGATGGGTGTGTTTGGATTCGCTCAGTGATCGACGAAGGGATCGGGATCGCCCGCATCGGCCGGCCCGGTATGTGACGAACGCAAGCCACAGTGAGGCTGCCTGTGGCCACGCAAGTCTCGTCAAGGGTGACCACTGCACTGTACCGAATGGTCTTGGAGCGGATTTCCGTGACCGTCAAGCGCAGGTCGAACACATCTTCGAACCGCAGTGGGTGCTTGAATTCGAAGGATGCAGAAACCCGCGGAAACGCAACTTCAGGAACAGGCCCCAAGATACTGAGTCCAGCCTCACGCCAAAGGGCGTGTTCAGCCTCCTCCATATACCGGTAGAACCAGCTGAAGTGGACGATACCGGCGCTGTCGGTTTCGTAGAACTGGACTCGTCGTCTCAATCGATACTCGCTGACCATGGAAAGTCCCGTCCCGACGCACAGCTTCGATTCAGCTGGAAAACCATCCGAGACTATTTGCAATCAAGACCCGATGGCGGGCGGTCTCATGCCGGGGCAGTGCCCGCAAGGGACAGGCACCGTCTTGCCGCCCAATCATGGCAGGTGCCTGTATCTCGGAGGAGTCCCTTATACTCTACCAATCGCTACGATTGCTGCGGCCATTCCACTGCTGTTCCGTAACTGCCAACCTGATCCGGGTCCGTTCTCACCTGCTCCCGGTACACTTCGCGGCGGCCCTAGCGGCTGGTCCCGAGGTCGAGTTGTTGAGTCTGGGATGAGACCTCGGCTCATCGGGGGGCTGAAGTGCGTAGGGGCGAAACGCTTCGAATAGCCGGCCGGCGCCATCCAGGCCGGTTACCCGCAGGGAAATGGTCGCCGGATACGCCGGTGCCAGATGGGTCGGCACAGTGAATCGACCCGACTGGCTCGTTCCCACGACCCGTGATCCCCGTCCTGATCCGGCCACCTCTGCTGTCCAGAGCCATAGCATCCGCTTGGCCGCAATCGTGTTCCTAGTCAGCGTTGCGTTGAATTCGTGCTCTCGACCAGTCTGGATCTCGTTGTCTTCGGGCAACTGGATTTCGAAAGGCAGCTCGGATGTCGAGTGTTCCACCTCCCGGAGATATGGCGTCTTGGATTCCAGAACGAAAGAGTTGTTGTAGTCCTGTTTCTTGCCTTCGCGTCGCAGATACAGGACCCAGTCGCGATCGTCGTCCGGGGTCCGTGAGCGGTATCGGTCGCCCTTGAATTTCCTTTTCTGGTCGAACCACGCACCGTCGGCAGGATTGTACCAACTGACGGAGTACTCGTGTTTCGGCATGACCAGTTCGATCAAGCCCGGATGCTCGGCATAGACGACGTACTCGATGCCAACCGGCCTCTCTTGGCGGTCGGGCGTCCTCTGCAGCCCCAGGGCCGATCCGCCGACAACCCGGTAATGAGGCTGGAGATCGAAGTACCTCGACCGCATGAAGAACTGCGCCAGGTGCACGAGCACTTCGGCAGTCGGTGAGTCTGGCGATCCTTCCGAGTCGGCGAGAGTGACATAGTGGCCCCGCGTGGCGGCGGTCCAGGCCTGCCGACGCGTCCCGGCCACATCGGCACCGGCACCAATGCCAGTGTTCACGAAAGGAGCCCTCTGAAGCTCGTACTCGATCGACGCCAGCGACGGCTCCACCCGGTTCTGCGTAACGTAATCCTGCCAGCCGTCTTCGGCCAGCGGTGCCGAGGTGATCGCTGCGCCACAGGACTTTGGATGGGAATAGGGGTCGTGTCTCGCGACGCCAGCGGCCAGGTCGGCCGCCATTTGAGCACCGGAATCGTGGCTCTCCCACTCCAGCAGCATCTGCCAGGTGACGCTGTAGGCTGCGTATCGGGCGCATACGTATTTGACGAACCGGTCTCGGTGGCGCCGTCTCGGGAACAAGCGTTCCACATCCTCTCCTGACGGTGCGATCACCAGATCGGTCACGAGGCCGAGCTCGTGCAGGTAGGCGACTTTGCGGTCGAGGCGTCGAAAGTGCTCAATCTGCGGTTCCTCGGGACGGGGGAATGCCTTCCC
The DNA here is from genome assembly GCA_965205085.1 of Bryobacterales bacterium. Lineage (GTDB taxonomy): Bacteria > Acidobacteriota > Terriglobia > Bryobacterales > UBA6623 > VXMF01. Next base: position 3,417,562 of record OZ242039.1, read on the forward strand.
GGACTCCACAGACGTTTCCAGTATGGAGACCCGCATGTGGGTGAATCCCTGTTCTGCGCGCCGGTCCACAAGCGCTCGGAACTGCTCCCACGGCATCGAACCCAGCCTGAGAACCGTGTCCCCCATCCAGAAATGAGGGGTGTTCGTCAGCGGGTACTTGAAGTAGCGCGTGTTGAAGACTTCGATAAAGCCCGGAGTGGCCGCTGCAACCGCCTGGAAGCTTCCGGTTGCACGGTTGAGTGACTGGACGTTCGAGATGATTCGGAAGTCCCAGCGACCTTCGAAGTCTGGCGAGAACCGGATCCTGAAGGTCCGCTCTCCGTCCCAGAACGCCGGCATGACCTTCGTCCTTCCGCCCTTGGGAGACCGGAACTCGGCCCTGAGCTCGACACTGGAGAACAGGCTCGAGCCAACGGGAGGCTCTGCAGGGATCTCAAGGCGAATCTCGCACGGGCTGTAGACCGGAACGGATCCGCACACATCGAACGACTGTGCGGGGGCCACGACAGCGAAGGCAAGTGCGAGCGGAACGAGCGGCCTTGTCACACTCTAGAGCGTATACCGTGACCGAAGTCCGCGATGGGCGCTTCCGGCTGGAGCGCAACGACAACGTGAATCTGGGCCTGTTGCGGTCGCTGGACACGGGCTGCGCACCGCCCCGCCAGCGACTTGCCGTACATTGGAACTGTGCTCGCAAGCGTTGCGAAGCGGGTTCACCGGCACGGTATGTTCGATGGTTGCGCGCTCATCGGCGTGGCCGTGTCCGGCGGAGCCGATTCTGTAGCCCTCCTTCATGGGCTAGGGGAACTGTACCCGGAACGCCACTTCGCTGTCATCCACGTGAACCATTCCCTGCGGGGGGATGAGTCCGACCGGGACGAGGAATTCGTCCGGCGCCTCGCTGGAGATCTGCACCTTCCCTTTCTCGTCCGCCGCGCTGACGTTGCCGCTGCGGCTAGAGCGGCGGGTGCGAACGTCGAAGAGGCTGGCCGACGCTGTCGCTACAGATTCTTCACCGAGCTGCTGTCCGACCGCGTCGTCGGGGTCGTCGCCACCGCCCACACTCGTTCCGACCAGGCCGAGACCGTCCTCTTCCGTCTTCTCAGAGGTAGTGGCGGGAACGGCCTCAGCGCGATTCGTCCGTCGCGACGACCGGGGGTCGTCCGGCCAATGCTGGATGTCTCGAGGGACGAGGTGCTGAGCTACCTGCGGGCAGCCGGTCTCGCATGGCGTGAGGATTCGACCAACCGGGATCCCCGATTCGCCCGCAACCGGCTGCGACACTCGCTGCTTCCCAGTCTGGCCCGTGACTGGAATCCGAATCTCGAGACGGTGCTTGCAAACACGGCCGACTGGGCCTGCGAGGAGGAGCACTTCTGGAGGGACCGGGTCCGACAGCTGATGGATCGCACTGTCCGGACAACGGAGGGCGCCATGCTGCTGGATGCCGACCTGGCCGGCTCACTCCATCCTGCCGAGCAGCGTCGACTGATCGTCGCGATCCTCACCAGTCCCTGCCTCCGGGCCGGAGGTGCGAGCTTCCGGCACATCGAAGCCGTCAGGGCCCTCGTCGCCTCGCCCGCCGGATCCGGATCGCTGGACCTGTCGCGTCTGCGAGTCGAGCGTTCCTTCGAAGTTATCCGGTTCGCTCCGAGAAGTTGTGCCCGTGACCTCAACTACGCTGTCTCCCTGGCCGTGCCTGGCCGCGCCGCCGTGCCGGGCACCGTGGTTCGCGCCCGGCTGTTGACCGCAAGGCAGGCGCAGGGCCTGTACAATGAGGGCAATTCTGCATTCATCGACTGGGATCGAGTCCCGAACGGGCTTCGCCTGCGGAATTGGCGGGCTGGGGACCGGTATTGTCGTGCCGGAGAGGATTCGTCGCGCAAGATCAAGGACCTGTTTCAGAAGTCGCGTGTTCATGCCTGGAGGCGGGCCGGATGGCCAGTTGTAACAGACTCGAACGACCGGATTGTTTGGGTCCGGGAATTCGGGCCGGCGGACGGATTGGTGCCGTCACCTGCAACTCGGCGCATCCTCGCCCTGGATGAACCGGGAGATTCCGGTGCGCATGGCGTATCGAAAACAAGCCTGAAGGCGTCTTAGATGGTAGCGAGTATATGCGGAAGAAGGTATTGAGAACGTGAATTCTACTTTCAAGACCGCCGTTTTCTGGATCGTGATGCTCTGCACAGCCGTGCTGCTGTGGAAGGCGGTCAACGCCAAGACCGGCGAGAAGGTCACGACGCTCAGTTTCAGCGACTTCATGGAAGACGTTGAACAGGGCAACATCCGGGAGGTCACCGCGGCCGGTCAGCGGGTCGAGGGCGAGTCGAGTTCAGGCAAGTTCCAGACCACCATTCCCGTCGACTACCCCAAGGTCTTCGACCTGCTGACTGACCAGGGAGTCACCGTCACGGTCGAGGACCAGGCCTCCGGTGGCTTCTGGTCGGTGTTCTGGCGCGTTTCCCCCTTGATTCTGATCGTGTTCTTCTGGATTTTCATGATGCGCCAGTTGCAGGCCGGTGGCAACCGGGCCCTGAGCTTCGGCAAGAGCAAGGCGCGGCTGCTGACCGCACAGCAGAAGAAGGTCACGTTCAAGGACGTGGCGGGCGTCAACGAGGCCAAGGAGGAGCTGCAGGAGGTCATTGAATTCCTCAAGGAGCCACTGAAATTCCAGAAGCTCGGCGGACGAATCCCGAAGGGTGTGCTCCTGGTTGGCCCCCCCGGTACGGGCAAGACTCTCCTCGCGAGGGCGGTCGCAGGCGAGGCGAACGTTCCGTTCTTTTCGATTTCCGGATCCGATTTCGTGGAGATGTTTGTGGGCGTCGGCGCGAGCCGTGTCCGCGACCTGTTCGAGCAGGGCAAGAAGAGTGCCCCCTGTATCGTCTTCATCGACGAGATCGATGCAGTGGGCCGCCACCGTGGCGCCGGCCTGGGCGGAGGTCACGACGAGCGGGAGCAGACATTGAACCAGCTGCTGGTCGAGATGGATGGATTCGAATCCAACGAAGGCGTGATCCTGATGGCAGCGACGAATCGCCCGGATGTCCTTGACCCCGCCCTGCTGAGGCCTGGGCGGTTCGACCGGCGGGTGGTGGTTTCCCGGCCGGACGTGCGTGGCCGCCAGGGCATCCTGCAGGTCCATACCGTCAAGGTTCCGCTTGCGAACGACGTGGATCTGATGGTGCTGGCCCGGGGAACGCCGGGGTTCTCGGGCGCGGATCTTGCCAACCTGGCCAACGAAGCCGCGCTGTTTGCCGCCCGCCAGAGCCGGAAAGTGGTCACCATGAGTGACTTCGAGCTGGCGAAGGACAAGGTGATGATGGGGGCCGAGCGACGGTCGATGATCCTCCGCGAAGACGAGAAGAAGAACACGGCTTATCACGAGGCCGGCCACGCCGTCGTGGCGGCGCTGCTCGAGCAGGCTGACCCCTTGCACAAGGTGACCATCATCCCTCGCGGGCAGGCACTGGGTGTCACAATGCAGTTGCCGGTCGACGACAAGCACACCTACACGCGGGCGTATCTTTGTGACCAGCTGGCCATCCTGATGGGCGGCCGCATCGCGGAGGAGCTCTTCATGGACCACATGACCACCGGCGCGGGGAACGACCTCGAAAGGGCAACGGCCTTGGCGCGGCAGATGGTTTGCGAGTGGGGCATGAGCCGCATGGGACCGCTCACGTTCGGCAAGAGGGAGGAAGAAGTCTTCCTGGGCCGCGAGATCACCCAGCAAAGGAACTACTCGGAAGCGACTGCGATCCGGATCGACGCCGAGGTGCAAGCGATCGCCTCGGAGAGCTACAACCGGGCCAAGAAGCTGATCCAGGACAATGCCGACGGGCTTCAGCGCATTGCGGAGGCCCTTCTGGAACGCGAGGTTCTGGCCGGCCACGAAGTCAAGGCCCTGATCGAGGGGCGGGAACTGCCGCCTCTGGCGGTTCCCGACCCCGAAGTCGATGACTCTGGGGGGCCGGGGACACCTGAACCGATCCAGCCGGAGATCCCTACGGGCCTTCCAGGCTTGGACGACGGCCAGCCCTCGCCAGCGTGAGCAGATCCGCAGCCCGGACCTAGAACGGAATATCGTCGTCGTTCTCCGGATCGGACGAGAATCCACTGTCGGACTGGACGGGACGGTCGGCCTCGGACGTTGCCGACGCGCCGCTGTCAGCGGGTTCCCACCTCTTGTCCGGGCCGGAATCGGCGCGGCTCGAGCTGCCACTGAATCCCCCCTGCTCGCCAGCGGCTTCGGAGCCGCCCTCGCGGCCACCCAGCAACATCAGGCCGGACGGGTCGCAGACGACCTCGGTTCTCTGGCGCTTGTTGCCATGCTGATCGTCCCATGAGCGGGTCTGCAGCCGCCCCTCGACGAAGACCTTCTTGCCCTTCTTCAGATAGGCTGCCACTCGCTCGGACCGCCACAGGACCACATCGTGCCAGTCCGTCCGGTCCTTCCACTCGCCCGAGTTCGAATCCTTGTACCGGTACGAGGTCGCCAGGGTGAAACTGGTTACCGGCGTACCGCTCTTCGTACTCCGCGTCTCGGCATCCTTCCCCAAGTTTCCGATCAGCATCACCTTGTTCAGACCACTAGCCATAACTTCCAAGGTACAATCAAATGCCCGGTCGCTTCAAGTGGCGGACCGAGGAATTGCCGAAATGTTCGCTCGTGGACGCTTGGTGCCCCTACTTCTGGCCGGATTGGCCGCGACTGCTGGGGCTGCGGAGATGGCCGACCTGCTCGTCGTCGAAAAGAAAAACAACTCCGTAGGCTTCTATGCCTCGTCCGGTAACCGGTTGGGCGGTGTCCTCGTCGGCGAGACGCCGCATGAGGTGGTGGTATCCAGGGATGGTCGGCTGGCCTACGTGTCGGACAACGGCGTGCTCTGGATGGACTACGACGGGCCCGGCGGGAACACGATTTCCATCATCGATCTTGCGTTGAAGCGGCGCGTCGGGATCCTGCCGCTGGGCAAGTTCCACCGGCCCCACGGCATGGCCCTGGATCCGAACTCGAGCCGAGCGCTGGTCACGTCAGAGAATCCCGATCGGGTCGTACTGGTGGACCTCGATGCTCGTGCGGTCATCAAGGACTTCGATACCGGAGGCGTCGACCCGCACATGGTGACGTTCGGCAGGAACGGGATCTGGGGCTACGTCTCGAATACGGCCAGCTCCACGGTAGGTGCCGTCCACGTGGCGACCGGCGCATTGAAGCTGATCGAGGTCGGCCGAGGGCCGCAAGGCAGCCTGCTGTCCCGGGACGGCAGCACCCTGTGGGTAACCTGCCGGGACGAGGGTCGCATTGACGTCATAGACACCGCATCGAAGAGGAACATCACCTCGATCGCAACAGGGGGCGGTGTGAACCGTGTCGTGGCCACTCCCGACGAGGAGTTGCTGGTGTACTCCCTGCAGCACAGCAACGCGGTTGGCATTGTGGATGTCGCGGCCGCGAAGGAGGTGGCCCAGATCCCCCTCGGCGGGGCACCGCTCTCCATTTCGCTATCCAGGGACGGCACCTACGCGTTTGCGGGCGTGCAGGACGAGGATCAGATTTGGATCGTTTCCGTTCCCGACCGTGAAGTCGTGCAGGTCATCGACACCCCCCCGGGCATGGGACCCGACCCGGTGCTCGAGATCGGCCGGTACCGTCCAACAAGAGCCAGACCATGAACGAGAACCGGCTCCGGGCGCTGCTCGAGGAAGTGCAGCAGGGGCAGTGCGACATTGATCGCGCCGTCAACGAGATGCGCCACCTGCCTTTCGAGGACCTCGGATTCGCCAAGGTCGATCACCACCGGGCATTGCGGCACGGCATGCCCGAAGTGATCCTGGGGCAGGGAAAAACCGTCGACGAGGTCAGGGCGATTGCCGGGAACCTGCTGCAGCGGTCGTCGAACCTGCTCGTAACCAGAGCAAGCCAAGCGATGTTCGATGCGGTCCGGGAGATCGACGGAGCGGCCGAGTACTTCAGCCGGTCCGGAGCGGTCCGCGTGCACAGGGATCGGAAGATTCTCGGCAAAGGCCGGATAGCCGTGATATGCGCAGGAACAAGCGACATTCCGGTCGCCGAAGAGGCGCGTGTCACCGCCGAGGTAATGGGCAACGAAATCGACGAGATCTACGACGTGGGCGTCGCCGGCATCCACCGTCTTCTCTCCAGGATGGACCGCATCCAGTCTGCCCGAGTCGCGATCTGCTGTGCAGGCATGGAGGGTGCGCTTCCAAGCGCCCTCGGTGGGCTGGTGTCGGTTCCGGTGATCGCTGTGCCTACTAGCGTCGGGTATGGAGCAAGCTTCAACGGCCTGTCCGCCTTGCTCGGAATGCTGAATTCCTGCGCCAGCAACGTTGCCGTCGTCAACATCGACAACGGATTCGGGGCCGCATACGTGGCGACCCTGATCAATCGGCTGTAGTGTCGATTGTGCGAAACTAGCTTCCATGGGATTCGGGAACCTGATTCCGTACGCGGTTCTTGTCGTACCGATGCTGCTCGCCCCGGCGTTCGCGAGCGGACAGCAGGGCGAGAGGAAACACCTGTTGTTCCTGGGCGGGTCGGCGTTCTTCGCCCACGACTCGGTATCGCATGCCATGTTCACCATGGCCAAGATCGGTGAGCGCACGGGTCTCTTCGACGTGCGGTTCCGGACGGACACCGAACTGGTCACCAAGCAGAAGCTGCGCGGCAACCGCAAGAATCTCGACTATTTCGATGCCGTCATGTTCTATACGCAGGGCGACCTCGAACTGACCGACGGGCAGAAGGCGGATCTGATGCGGTTCGTCAAGGAGGATGGCAAAGCCATCCTGGTGGCCCACAGTGGAACCGATTCCTTTCGCGACAGCTGGCCGGAGTACATCGAAATGGTTGGCGGCGCGTTCGTCAATCATCCCTGGCACCAGAAGGTTCGCGTCCGCGTCGAGGACAGGTCCCACCCGATCACCCGTCATTTCCCCGAGAGTTTCGAGATTACCGACGAGATTTACCAGCTGGACCGCTATTCCCGGGACAAGGTGCGGGTGCTGCTGAGCATGGATCCGGCGAGTGTGGATTTGTCGAAAGACGGCGTCCGCCGGACGGACAGGGACTTCGCGCTGGCGTGGGTTCGCGAGTTTGGCAACGGTCGGGTTTTCGCGAGTGTGCTGGGGCACCGCCACGAGGTTTGGGACAACCCCCGGATCCAGAGGATGTGGCGGGAAGCGTTTCGCTGGGCAGTCGGCATCACGGACGGCGAAACCGCCTCGCTGCCGCTCCCGACAGACGACGACTGAGTCCGGGGCCGGGTTCGGCCACGAAGCGATAGCCCAGCCCGCGCACCGTCAGCAGGTGCTGCGGTCTGCCCGGATCCGGCTCGATGGAACGGCGCAACCGAACGATGAAGTTGTCGATCGCACGGGTGTCGGTGTCCTCTCTCACTCCCCACACCTCCTCCAGCAGATTCTTGCGGGAGACGTTCCGGCCTTCGTGGGCGATCAAGTGGTGCAGCAGCTTGGCCTCCATCAGGGTTAGGTCTTGGACCGCGTCGCCGACCAACAACTGCTGCTTGGAGAAGTCGACCGTACGTCCGTTGAATTCGTAGACTTCAGGCACCTGCTGATCCGGTCCGCCCGAACTCCAGGTGTGACGCCGCAGCAACCCCCGAATGCGGGCCAGCAAGACGGCCAGGTCGAACGGCTTGGGGACATAGTCGTCGGCACCGGCCGACAGCCCCTCGACGATGTCCTCGGGCCTCTTCCTCGCCGTAAGCATCATGACCGGGACGTAGCAGCCCCGGGACCGGAGTTGCCGGACAACCGAGAATCCGTCGATGCCCGGGAGCATGACGTCAACCAGCAGTGCGTGGAACGGCGGACCGGCGCCGACTGCCCGCAGCGCGTCTTCCCCGGTTTCCGCGATCTGGGTCGCGAATCCCTCGGCCTCCAGGTTGAACTGCAGCCCCCTGGCCAGATGGGACTCGTCCTCGACGATCAGAACCCGCTTCATGTTGCCGCCGCCACTGGCAGTTCAATCGTGAAGGTACTGCCACGGCCCTTCCCCTCACTGTGGCCAACAGCCCTGCCGCCGTGCTTGCTGGCAACCGTCCGAACGATGTAGAGACCCAGGCCGGTGCCCTTGGACCGGAGTGTGCCGGGAATGCGGTAGAAGCGGCGAAAGACCCGTTTCAGCTCGTCCGAGTCGATCCCGATGCCGTTGTCCCGAATGCTGATCGCCACGGTCCCTGAACCGCACTTGGCAACCTCAATCCAGATATCGGCCTGGTCACCGGAGTACTTCACGGAGTTGTCGATCAGGTTCGACACGGCCGCGCGCAGTTCCTCACCGTTGCCCATCACGACAGCAGACTCACCCGCCGGAATCTGGCTTCGGTAGTGGAGAACGCCCTCCGGAAGGTGATGGCTCCGGCGCAGACGTTCTACACAGTCCGGCACGAGGTCGAGCAGGTTGATCTGTGAGCGGACTGCCCTGCGACGGGAGCCCAGGGCCCCGGCGAGAAGCACCTGCTCGATCGTGCCCTCGAGGCGGACCATGTCTGCCAGCATGATGTCGAAGAACTCCTGGCGGCGGTGTTCGCCGACCTCGCGTGACCGCAGGGTTTCCAGGTACAGCTTGATCGATGCCACTGGTGTCTTCAGTTCGTGGGTAACCGCGTTAATGAATGCGTTGTGCTTCTCGTTGCGCCGGATCTCGCGCACCAGGAATACGGTATTCAGGACCAGTCCGGCGATCAGCAGGAGCCCGGCGACCACTCCGAGAACCAACAGGACTCCGCTGCGCCAGTTGGCGACTAGCCAGCCGATATTCAGCGCCACAGCCAGCGCAACCAGGCATATGCCGAGAACGATCCAGAAGATGACCGAGTGTTTTCGGTGTCCCGGAAGGTCCATGCTGGATCCATGATACGGGTCAGGTCCTTATGTTGGGGCTCAACGGCCCGAGACACGACGCCTGGTTGCCTCGATGCGTCGTCCCCGATCCGCGGGGAGGTCCTTTCGTCCTCGAGGCCGCCGTGCTAGGGCTGGCGAACCACACAGCAAGATCGGGATCGATCCTTGGGCTGGGTGGTAGCCCGAAGCACCGCATCGATCAGGCAAAGCCACGGGTCTGTCCTGGACAGTATGCGGGCCGCCGATGACCATGCCGCTGGCACTGATCGGCCGGCGTGACCACCGGTGCCCGAACCCATCGGCCGGAGCCTGGATGCAACTGTATAATTCAGCCATGCTCAACCGAAGACAGTTCGTTTCCGCAGCTCCCCTACTACCAGTGGCCTTGAGTGCCAGCCCTCCCAAGCTCAGCGGGACCGGACCGCGCCTGAAGACGGCCATCTGCGCGTACTCGTTTCGGAAGGCGCTTGCAGACAGGACCCTCACCTACCTGGATCTCGTCGACATGGCCGTCGAGCACGGGGTGGACGGTCTGGACAGTACCGTCTACTGGTTTCCCGAGGATGACTTGACTTCGTTCCTGAATGCGTTCCGAAGGAAGGCGTATCTGGCAGCAGTCGATCTGCCGAGTATCGCGATCCGAAGCGACCTATGCCAGAAAGACCCCTACGACCAGCAGAGGGAGGTCGCTTGGCTGCGGCACTGGATCGACGTCTCGTATCGTCTGGGTTCGAGTCACATCCGTGTTTTCGGCGGCCATGTGCCGGATGGGAGCACGGAGAGCGACGCGGCAACATGGGTGGCCGAGATCCTCAAGCGGACAGCCGACGATGCTGCGCACCATGGAGTCGTGCTGGGTTTGGAGAATCACGGCGGAATCACGGCGCGCGCTGAGCGAATCGTTGAGATTGTGCGGACGGTCGACCACCCCAATGTGGGCATCAATCTCGATACCGGCAACTTTCGGGCAGACCCGTACAACCAGATCGACATGTGTCTTCCGTATGCCGTGAACTCGCAGTTCAAGGTCCATATTCGGGACGAGAACGGGAACCATCAACCATCGGACTGGGAACGGATCGTAGCCATGTTTGCCAAGGCGGGCTACCGTGGCTACATGGCCTTGGAATACGAAGCGCAGGAGGACCCGTTCACGGCCGTACCGCGCCATCTGGGCCGGCTTGTGGAGCTTGCGTCCAGGTACGGGAAGGCCTGACGGTAGGGTGTTTCCTGCCTGCCGCGTCGCCAATCCCGACGGAGAACCACTCCAGCGGTTCCCGATCCGTGTCCGGTCGATAGCCCAAGGCGGCAACATCGTCGGGCGAGCGGGCGACGTTCCTGATCGTTCGGGCCGGGAACGAGACCGAGAGCGCGGTCCACCCGTAGGGAGGGCAGCGTGCGGCGGTGTGGGCGGAGACGGTTGCCGAGGCCGTGCTCCTGCCGCACCAGGAGGCGGCATCGGAGTTGGCTGCGATCAAGCAGGTGATTGGGTCGAGCGGCCGGGCGGCGCGGTGTTGGGCGATTCTGCGGGTCGCATGCGTCCGGCCGCTGAACGGCCTCGGACCCCGTCCCGTCCTCGAGCGGCTTCCGGTCGGAACCACCGCCGAGCACACCCGCCTCGCCCCGAACCGCCAACACATCCCGTTCCAGGTACGGCGGCCTCGAAGGACGCGGATCGGACACGAGGAGGAACTGTGGCATCATCAGCAGTTCGGAGGGGTCACCGGGTCCGGTGCAGCAGGACGGGCAAGCGAGCAGGACGTGCCACTGACCTAGGTAGAGGGGACTGCGGTCACCGTGATCGAAGGGAATCAGCAGGTGGCGAAGGTGATGAAGGGCAGCCTAGGCCGCCGACCGTCGATCAGGCGATGGCCGCCATGGAGCGGGACAACCCGGCGCTCAAGGACGCACTGCCTCGCGAATACGCCCTACCGGCCCTCGACAAGCGCCGGCTCGCTCAGTTGAGCGACGTCGTCCGCAACATTCGGGCGGTCGACGAGAACATGCGGTCCCCCGACGTGCTGGGTCGCGTGTACGGGTACTTCCTGCCGCAGTTCGCGAGAGCCGAGGGCAAGAAGTGCGGCGACTTCTACACGCCGCATGGCCGTCGGGCCGACGACCCGTGCTGCGCATCGTCAGACATGTTCGTGCAGCCGGTCAAATTCGTGCGCGTCCAAACCGGCGGTCAAGGGAACGGCGGAAGAGCCAAGGCAGACTTCAGCATTTCCGGACAGGAGTCGAACTGCACCATGTGGCGGATAGCGAAGATGAGCCTTGCCGTCCGGGGCGTCGAGGGCCTGATCGCCCACGGCGAAAGCCTCCACGACGATCGGCACCCGGACCCGGAGTACATCCTGGCCAACCCTCCGGTCAACTTCTCGGACGGGGGCGTCAACCGGTTGAGGGAGGACAAGCGCTGGCGCTACGGCGTGCAGCCGAAGGGCAACGCCAACTTCGCGTTGGTGCAGCACATGGCGCACCACCTTGCCTCTGGCTGCGTGGCGGAATTCGTGCTCGCCAACGAGTCGAGGTCGTCGAGCGAGTCGGGCGAGGGCGAGATTCGGAAGAACCCGATCAAGGCGCATCGGTTGGACCCCGTGGAGGCGCTGCCGGGGCAGATGTTCCGCCCAACGCAGATTCCGGCCTGTCCCTGGCCCCTGGCCCGACATCGGCCCCGACGCGGCGGGATCCTGGTCATTGATGCCCGCATGGTCAACTGGACGCACCGCGAGCTGACTGACGACGACATTGCTCGCATCGCGGGTGCCTACCACGCCTGGCGCGACGGCGTGACCGTCTGCGAAGACCTTCCCGGCTTCTGCGAGAGCCCCCTGCTCGACGAGCTGCGGCGGCACGGGAACGTGCTGAGGCCGGGGCGCAACGTCGGTGCGGAGCCGCCACCGGACGACGGAGAGTTGTTCGACGCCAGGACGAGCCGCCTGGTCGGGGAGTTGCAAGGACGGCAAGCCGCGGGGGCGCCCCTCGACGCGGCCATCACCGAGAACCTGAAGGCGCTGGGCTTCCGGCGTCAGGAGCCGCTGAAGTGAAGCTCGACTACTCTTCCCTGGAAGACGCCGTCGCTCAGCTCGAGAGGAGCTTCGACTACCTGCATGGCGACCTTGCCCGTACAGACTCCGGTCTTCGGGAACAGTTCCGAGCTGCCACCATCCAGGCGTTCGAGTTCACCTACGAGCTGGCGGTCAAGATGATCCAGAGGCAACTGGCACAGATCACCGCCAATCCCGACGCCTTGCGGCACATGGACTTCGCTGACCGGATGCGCGACGCGGCCGACGCCGGGATCATTCGCGGTGCTCTGTCCTTCATCCGCTACCGGGAGCTGCGAAACATGACCTCCCACACCTACAACGCCAACCGGGCGGAGCATACGGTATCCGAGATAGACGAATTCTTGCGCGACATGCGTTTTCTGCTCTGCGAGCTTCAGAGGCGCAACCCGTGATTCCGATCGACGTTCTCCCGGCGGACTTGGCTACGGTCCGGCGAATTCTGCGCGAGCATGTGCCCGTCCTGGAGGTTCGCGCCTTCGGATCACGGGTGGACTGGACCGCGCGCGAAACTTCGGATCTCGACCTCGCGCTGATGACGGACGAGCCTCTGAGCATCGACCGCACCGCCAAACTTCGAGCGGCCTTCACGGACTCCAACCTACCCTTTCGAGTGGACATCGTGGACTGGGCAACTGCATCCGAGAACTTCCGACAGCGGATTCTGGCGAATCACGTAGTGCTCCGTGGGCAGTCTGTGGAGCCGGATCGACCACGGGCCCACTGGCGGCGCATCGATACCGGAACGCGGTGACCGGGATGGATGGCGCGAGACCACAGTGGGGGAGGTGGTCACACTCAAGCGTGGTTACGATCTGTTTCAGGGTCAGCGTCTGGACGGCCCCGCGCCTGTCGTGCCGGCATCGGAAATCACTGCGTATCATCGACATAGCAAGGGGTCGGTATGGCGCCTTGGGGCAAGTGTTCTTCATCCCGGACGATGATGTTGGAGCCGTCCGAGTCGCTGTCGGGAGACTGGGCTGCAAGGGGACCCGCCCGGCTGCTGGCGAACCGGGACGGGCGGCCGTCCGAGTCGCTGTCGGGAGACTGGGCTGCAAGAGTCTACCAAGAGTTAGATTAGGAGCGGTACGGCGGGGAGCATTCGCGCAGGCTCCGTGCGAGGGATGGGCAAACAGCAGACCGTTGAGGAACTCTGGCGGAACGCTACCGCGATGGTGGCGAGTAGTTTCTCGACGTGCAGCCAACCGGCACCCGCAGTTGAGTGCAGATCCTCGTCATCCGTGGACGCCGCCGCGACCTCGGGCCCTGAGGTTTTCCGGTCGTCCCGCTCCAAGACCCCCGCGCGGTGGATGGCAACGTTGCTGATCGTGCAAGCCGGGCACACGACCGAGGGCACGACCGCGACGGGCGACTGGGCCACGCTGGAGAGGAAGGGCGGCCTGAACCCTGTCACCAAGCGGGCATGTTTCATCCGTGTCGACTGTGCCCCAGACCCGACGTAGATGCCGCAACCACGGCCAGCCGGACGTGGCCGCTCGACGCGGGTGCCGGAGAGGCTCGCCGTCGTCCAAGACTTGGGCCGATCTGTACCGCCACCGCCTCCTCAAATCGGCCCCCGGGGCGGAGCTGTGGCATGATCAGCGGTACAGAGGGACGACCGAATCCGGTGCAGCAGGACGGGGGGGCGCAGCCGGATGCGGCCGGGGCCCGAAACGTCAAGGCAAGGTGGCCCGGTAAAGATTGATGGCAGCGGTTCGTTATCATGCCGGCCGATTCCCGCCCGACGACCGTCTTGACTGGCAGACGTTGATCCCGTTCATCGGTCCAGCCGCGGCAGCCGTTGCTCGCTATGACGGAATGCTCTCCGCGGTACCCAACCCGGACATCCTGCTCGCGCCCTTGACCACGCAGGAAGCCGTGCTCTCGTCGCGCATCGAGGGCACCGAGGCCACGATGGGAGACGTACTGGGGTTCGAAGCTGGACAGGAACCGGAGTCTCCCGCTCGACGCGACGACATCCAGGAAGTGCTGAACTACCGGAACGCCATGAGGCGGGCCGAAGAGCTGCTGGCGGAGTTGCCGCTGTCCCTGCGGGTAATCCGGGAGGCTCACGCGGTATTGCTGCACGGCGTACGCGGCGAGGGCAAGGCACCAGGCGAGTTTCGGCGCACCCCCAACTGGATCGGCCCACCCGGCTGCACCATCGAGCAGGCGACCTTCGTACCCGTCGGTGCGGACAGGCTGCCCGAGGCCGCGTCCGAGTGGGAACGGTACATGCACAGGGACGCAGCGGACCGGCTCGTGCAGTTGGCCATCCTGCATGCCGAATTCGAGGCGCTGCACCCATTCCTTGACGGCAACGGCAGACTGGGACGCATGCTGGTGCCCCTGTTCCTGTGGCAGTGCAGACTCATCCAGACACCCAGGTTCTACATCAGCGCCTTCTTCGAGTCCCGGCGCCAAGCCTACTACGAGAATCTCCTCGCCGTCTCGCGGAACGACGACTGGACCGGCTGGTGCCGGTTCTTCCTGGATGCCGTGCGGGTCCAGGCAGAAGACAACTGGACCAAGGCGCGGGGAATCTTGTCCCTCTATGACGACATGAAGCGCCGGGTCGCCGAGTTGACGCGCTCCCGCTACGCGATTCACGCGCTGGACTGGATCTTTCAGTACCCGGTTTTCAGGGGCAGTCGTTTCACGGCCCAAGCGGGGATTCCCGCAAAGACGGCCCGGCGGCTTCTGAATCTGCTGTGCGAGGGCGGAGTCGTGAAGACACTCATCGCGGGACGCGGCCGACGGGCAGCCCTGTTCGTCTACCCCGAGATTCTGAACGTCGCAGAGGGACAGAAAGTGCTTTGATGCTCACCGGTGAGACACTATGCACCTTGAGGGACACTTTTTCCCTCAAATGTCCCTCAAGTCCCTCGCCGCGGAATCCGCGGCCGGTCATCGGTTGAATCGATGATCTCGGCAGGGAGCATGAGGGGCCGCGGCCAGCAACGTGCGGACCGGGAGTTGGAAGGGAACGGGGGGCGTGCCGAGGGGAATCAACCCGATACTCGTTCACAAGAGGCTTGTTGTGCAGTGTATATTCCGTTCCAACGCCGGAAGCCCTGGCGGCCCTGGCGGGGAGGCTCCTGCCGCCCATCAGGTCACCACAGCGGGCCGGGGCTGTCGAACCACTTCCTCAGGTCGGGCACCCTGTTTCCCGTTCTGCATCAAACCGCTGCAGTGCACGAGCGACTCCTTGAGCGTCAGCGCCTGTCCAACAAGGTGCTGGTCCCGCACGCGGTGCTCGATTCCGAGGCCGACACCGGCAACATCCTCGGACGCGAGTGATCCGAGTCGCTTCAGGACCCCCAGCACCGCCGTGGCGGACGGATCTCCTGACGGTTTCGTCGGCTCAAGCAGATGCGACCGGACCACGGCGGGCCAGTGTGCAGCAAGCAGCCCCGGCGCCCCGAACAACTCGATCGCTCCGACCTGCCGGCCGTGTGTCACCGCGATCCCGCACTGACCGGGCAGCGGTCCCAGTCTCACGAGTTCCTCGACCGCCTCGCGCCGGCGTTCGTCCCGCCGGTACACCGCATCGGCATCCGCTGCAGCCGATGTCGCTGACCGCGCATCCAGATCGAACAGAACCTCGTCAACGGCGTTCCAGACTTGGCCTTGGTTTCCCGCGCGGGATCCGAATCTGCTCATCGACCGGCTGACCGCTCTCTGGTTGACCACGCGCACTCTTGCGGGGGCAAAGGCGTGCGCACGGCTATAGGCCCGCTCCCGTCCCCATCGCCCTCGCTCCAGACAAGTGACGGGAATCTCCAGCCTCGACATCGCGGCCACCAGTACGGTGACGTTCACGGTCCGATTCTGCTTGCCTCCGAGGAAGTGCTCACCCTCAACAATCAGCACCGGTGTTTTCGTGGGGTTGTGAACGGACAGCTTCGGAACCGTGGCACATTCCACTTCGTCGACCACCAGGCCGGACGAGTCACCCGTCTCGATCGCAGGCAGATGGTTCCCGCTCAGGTAAATGGGAAAGAACGAGACGCCAAGCCGGGTGATCGGACTGCTGACGGCTGCGAACTTAACTTTGGGAATGAAGTGTGAACTGATCATTTCGTCTCCTCTCGGACTGGGCACGACTGTTATTGTCATCCTGATAATAACAAGTCTACAATAACTCTCGCAGGTTAATGTAGGTTTGTCAATAACAGGGCGGTGGGGAGCGGAATCTTGTTCGAAAGACGAGCCTTTATGTCCCGGGTCCGGTCCACACGTTGCCGGATCCGAGCAGGAGCATGGCACGGATTTCCAGATTGCTGGCATACTGGAGGCATGAAGACCAAGCGGGCTCTACCGATGGACTCATGGATGCGGTAAGGGCCCGGGCAAAGGAGGAGAACCTGACGCCGGCCGCTGCCAAGCTGGTGTGTGGCAAAGTCTTGGCGAATTTCCCATATCGTCTGATCGCTCGACAGCACCTGCGGGTTTCTTTCTGGTGACGCGCTCATGCCGCTCGGACCGACGAACACACCATGCCGCTACGGACCACGCGGCCGAGGTCGCGGGAGAAGTCGCGGAGGATTGTTCTCGGCGGTGCCAACGCCCCGCCGGCGCTCATTTTCTGGACGAACCTTCATCCGGCACCGGTCCGCGATGATTCGAGGGGAAGTGTGCCGCAGGGTGCCCGCTTGGTGGGTTGCAGGAGGCACTGGCACCCGCCTGACTTCCGCGGGCGGTTACTGTGGCCGGTTAGGGCTGTGATGGGCTGTGATACTGTGCAACCGGTAAGGTCGCTTGGAACGACGTTGGGATGAGCGACCGGAGTTTCTCCAAATACGACCCGCGGGATTTTCCCCCAGTCGCCGTAACCGTGGATGTCGTCCTCTTCACCATCATCAAGGATGCACTGCACGTCCTGCTGACCGAACGTAGAACTGAGCCCTTTCTGGGCTCGCTGGCGCTCCCGGGCGGGTTTGTCCACCCGGACGAGAACCTGGACGCAGCTGCAGCCAGGGAACTGGCCGAGGGGGCTGACCTCGACAGCGGCGTGGCGTACTTGGAGCAGCTCTGCACCTACGGCGCACCGAACAGGGACCCACGTATGCGAGTGGTCACCGTCGCCTATTGGGCAGTGTGTAACCGGGTGCCGGACCCGGCAGGTGGCGGCAATGCGGTACACTCGGCGTTCGTTCCGGTATCGAGGATCGAGGAGGGAGCCATCGAACTCGCATTCGATCACCAACATATTGCGACGTACGCGTTGGAGCGATTGCGAGCCAAGCTGGAGTACACCGCCTTGGCCGCTCGGTTCTGCGAGCCAGAATTCACCATCAGCGAATTGCGCAAGGTCTATGAGGCGGTTTGGAATGAGCAGCTGGATCCGGGAAACTTCCAACGCAAGGTCCGGGACAATCACGCCTTCGTGATGAGCGCCAGAGAGGGTGCCGTACAGTCCACGCAGTCGGAGGTTGTCGCGAGCCGGTCGGTGTGCTCTCTGGCCGGCGAATCGGCAGCCGGACAGCAGGAGTTGGGCGAGAATATCCCTGAAACAGCCAACAGGACCTACCGTGTTGTGTTCAATCGGTACCTTCCGATGCACCGAACACCCATGCATCGCCTTCGACGAGAGACCCCGGTTGTGCCCAAGAGTCAGTCGCTGCCGCCCATGGCTTCGCCGGGGCCGCGAGGCGGCCGTCCGGCGTCGCTTTGGACGGCCGTCGATCCCACACTCAGGCTGAATTCGCCCATCCAGAGACGAGGCTCCCCACCCGACACGGGAACACGCTGAGGTCCGACTCGTATCCCTGCTGGCGCTTCCGTTTGTCGCGCGGGGGCACGAGCCAGCGCAACCCGTTGCTGATGTACGCAGCGATACAGCGTGACGCTGCGAGCGCATACCGTGGCACGGAGACACTTGGCGAGTGTATTGAGCAGCGAGCAATTGCCCCTTACTGCTGCCGGGATCTGACAGCGGTTCCGAAGAAGTGCATCCACCTTCCCGGCGGAGGTGGTGAGACGGGTTTTCCCCCGAAGATCCGGGCCTTGATCTTGCGTTCCTCCCTGGTCGCCATCGCGTGGCCGCAACTGACGCAAGGCAGACCACCGCTGGAGGCTCTTGACGGGTTCATCCGCCGAGAAGCTGATCGGGCTGCGGAGTCCGGGATGATGCGGCCGGTACGAGGAATCGTCGGTGCCTCCCCCGACCCAGGCATCGTAACTGCCCAAGTTCTCGGCCCGAGTCCACTACACGATTCTAGAGGCTGCATTGTGGAATGGTATCGACTTCGAATCATGCTCTAGCGACGATCTTGGCCATGCACATCGAATGCCTGACCAACCGGGTGTCTCCTCCCGCCGTCCTGCTCCGCGAGTCCTTCCGCCACCAAGACAAGGTCAAGAAATTCAACCTCGCTGACCTCTCGAGGTGGCCTTGCCCGCTCGTCGAGGGCCTCACGCATCCTGGCCCCCGCTCGAAGCTCGTCCCCGCACGCTCCCTGCCCAGCGAGACCCGGGCCCACCCCTTTAGCGAAGAGCTCGGTATCGAGGAAGCGGAAGCACGGGAACCCGATCCGGCCACGGACTGGTTGCTCCAGCGCAGGACCGCATCGGGCGGCACCTTCCCGCCCAGCACCTGAAAGAAGGCCCCCTGATGCTCGTCGACCTGCCATCCGTCTCCTGCGAGGGTGTGACTTGCCCGCTCGCCTTCGCTTGGCTCTGCGACCGCCGTGGCTGCCCCTATTCGGGTTCGGGGGAGACCCCTTGGTCTGCCGTCGTTGGCTGTACGAGTGTTTCGAGTCGCTGCTCGAACTCGCGGGGGGTTGCTTGAGACGCCTTCGCTTGCCGTCCCGTGTCCAGATGCAGAATTAGGACCGCTTCTATTCTCGCTGTCCGCTCAGCCGTTTCTGCAACCTTGGCGGAGAGCCTACCGTAGTCCTCCCGATTCTGGGTTGCCAAACGCTGGATATCGTCGCGAGTCTGCTTGGCCAGATTTTGGATATCGTCTTGAGTCCGCTGGATGTCCTCGCGAGTCCGCTTGGCCAGAGCCTCGATATCGTCGTGAGTCCGCTTGGCCAGAGCCTCGATATCGTCGCGAGTCTGCTTGGCCAGAATCTCGATATCGTCGCGAGTCTGCTGGATGTCCTCGCGAGTCCGGTTGGCCAGAGCCTCGATATCGTCGCGAGTCTGCTTGGCCAGAATCTCGATATCGTCGCGAGTCTGCTGGATGTCCTCGCGAGTCCGGTTGGCCAAAGCCTCGATATCGTCGCGAGTCTGCTTGGCCAGAATCTCGATATCGTCGCGAGTCTGCTGGATGTCCTCGCGAGTCCGGTTGGCCAAGGCCTCGATATCGTCGTGAGTCCGCTTGGCCAGAGCCTCGATATCGTCGCGAGTCTGCTGGATGTCCTCGCGAGTCTGCTTGGCCAAAGCCTGAATCTCCCCACGAAGCTGTGCGAGGCCAGACCGAATGAGCACCACGACGGAGACAAGGACTGTAGCGGCTGTCAGGGTAACGCCTACCCACTGTGCATCCATACGCTGTACTCTATCACAGGTCCGCTCAAGCCATCCGACATGGAGTGGCCCGCAGGCCCGAGGGTCGCTGCGAGTCGGCGGGAGACCGCATCCGATCACTCTCGAGATGGGCCACCTTGGTGAGCCAACTCCTTGAATGTCCCATCCAACGTCAGAATCTGACAGCGCACTCGTATCGCATCGCTGCGCCATGAGGTCTGCGCGCCGGGGCATCCGCGTCCCCCACGTTACCCACTGACCGCGCTGCTTGCATGCCACAGGTTGGAGCGGTCTGCGCCGCGCTCCATGCCCCCCTTTGGCTCTTGACCAGCGCCCTCCCGAGGGGCCAGAGGGTGCCCGGCCCCGTGGAGCCCCCAGCCTAGATCGTGAGGCAGGCACCGGGCCAAGTCTGGAGCCCGCACAATGCGGGCTGCTGCCTGGCTCCAGCCGCAGCGGCATCCGAACACATGACAAGGACCGGAAAGAGATGGTCTGACTGTTCGCCAGACGGCACGATCTCGCCAATGCGGGCATCGACTGGGGCTAGCGAGAGCACCTCCCTGTAGAATGGCTCCGGATTCGGAACCAGGCCTGGCACCAGTTCCCCAAGGAGTTCCTCGTACCTGTCATCTTCATTGACGACGGCACCTGACAGCAGGTTCGGGCAATGGCCTTGCGTTTGCCTCGCGCATCCGAAAGTGGTTTTGGTCAGTTCCATTGCGTGGATGACCAAGGTTCCATCTCCTCGGCCCAGATGGAAGTCTTTCTGCAATGCACTTCGCCGCCAGCGTGCGGTGGAGAGGGCACTTTGCCCCTGTGCACAGGGAGGAGAGACGGGCAACTGGACGCGAACGGCGATCAGTCTGTCGCCATCGAGGCTCTATGCGTTCCGTTGTCCTCTACGCTGGCGGACGCGGTTCCTGAGTCCGCCGATTCCGGCAGGAAGTTCCCACACAGAGAACCTTTAGTTGCTTACCGATACGGTTGATTCGATTTGCGGGGAGCACTGGCTTTTGGGGGCCAATTCTGGTAGGTATGAGGCATGCCTTCGCAGCCCTCCGCCCTGTTCGAGACGACACCGCCCGGATTCTGCCTGGACGACGTGGTCATCTCTCTGGCGCGGCTCGAGGAGCGGACGCGGTGCGATGAGCTGGTCGACCGCTATCATTACTTGGGATTGCCGATTGCAGTAGGAAGCGCAACAGCCGGCGGAGGGGCTTGGCCCCGAGCCTCCGCCCCAGCGGGCCGTAGACGGCCTGCGACAGCAGCCGGTCTCCGCAACGCGCGACGCGGTGCGCCCGTCAGAACTCGAGCCCTGCTAGAAACGCAGTCTCGAGCCGAGGACTTGGGCAGTTACCTGGCATCGAGCAACGCCCTGGGCTAGTCCGGGAAGGGACGCGACTGCACTGCTTCCAGAAAGGTCGGGTCCCGCCTCCGCAATTGCAGGGACAGATCCTTCGCCTCCCGGGCCTTGGTGCGGTCACGCAGACGGAAGTAGACCTGTGACAAGAGCAGATGCGGCTGGGGGTGCCGCGGCTCGATACGAGCTGCTTCCTCCAGTACCTTGACAGCCTCCTGCCAGCGCTGCAGGCCCATGAGTGCCCGGGCCAAAGCGATGCGGGCAGGCATGTACGCTGTGCGCAAGACAACCGCTTGGCTGAGTGGCTCAAGCGCTTCCTTGTAGCGTGCCTGCTTGACAAGCCAGTCTCCCAGGAAGAATAGAGGCTCTTCGTAAGCGGGGTCGAAATCGATGGCTTTGCGCAGGAAAGGCAGGGCCTCCTCGAATCGCCCGTCCTTCTGAAGATGCCATCCATACTCGAAGTTCATTCGCGCCGACCGAGGGTAGCGCTTCACGGCATCCGACGCTATCGCAAGACCCACTTGCAGGTCACCCGCCTCTCTGCAGGCGTGAATTGCCATGTAGTGCAGATCCTCGATGTCCGGACGAAGTCGGAGCGCCCGGATGGCAACGTCTGCGGCATCGCGGTGAAACCTGCTCTTGCCATACTCGACTGCCATGACTTGCATCAGCTGAACATGACCGGGCTGTATCGCGAGCGCGCGCCGCCATGCCCGCAGGGCATCTACACCATTGCCAAGCTTCTGATGGACAGCGCCGAGCATGTAGTGTGCGTTGAAGTCGTTGGGGGCAGCCGCCCCCGCCCGTACCAGCAGCGGAAGAGCCTCCCGAACTTGCCCTGACGAGAAATGCATGTAGCCGAGATTGAACAGCGCCGGGAAGTAGTCCGGCGAAATCTGGATCGCTTCCCTCCAGAGCTCGGCGGCCTCTGGGGCCCGCCCCACTTGCGCCAGCTCGAGCCCACGGTCAGTGAGTGCCGCCGCATCCGGCACCGTTTGGCCCGACAACGGGCCCAGTATCCAGACCGAAAGGAGAATCGCCCTGGCCGGGAGTGCCGGAGGCAGGGTTCGGTGGGTACCGCAGTGGCTCATCGGACCGCGGCGACCTCCCCCGAGCCCTCCACCAGCAGCCACGCTCTGCCAGCCTCCACTCCCGAGAACCTCTCAGTGGTGCCATTGGGCCACCGGACCCTGATAGCGTCGACATGGTCCGCCTCGCCCAGCCCGAAATGAACCCGGAGGTCGTTGTGGGAAACGTAGCTGGACTGGCTCATTACGGCGCGCGTCCGGGACACGCCGGACGCGTGGATGGTCACCGTCGCTCCGACCGCGGCTCGGTTCGACACCGTACCCTGCAGGACCAGGCGGATCCAGCTGTTGCCCGCGGGAAGATCGTTTCGAAACAGCGAAACCCTGTCACCCATGTTCATGACAAGGATGTCCATGTCACCGTCGTCGTCATAGTCTCCGAATGCTGCGCCCCGGCTTGACCGAACCTGGCGCAGCGCTTCACCGGCCAGTTTGGTCACATCCTCGAAGCGCTGGCCGTTCAGGTTGCGGTAGAGGAGATTGGACTGCACGTAGGTTTCGCCAACCTTCGACTGCCGGTCCAGCTTCGGGTACACGTGCCCGTTGGCCTGGAAGATGTCCTGCCATCCGTCGTTGTCCAAGTCGACGAAATCGACTCCCCATCCCACGTACTCCGGGTTCGAGGCCAGACCTGCGCGTACGCAAATATCCTCGAAGAACAGTCCGTCGTTGTTCCGATACAGATTCGGGTAGTCGCCTGCAAAGTTCGTCTTGACCAGATCCAGCCAGCCGTCGCCGTCAAAGTCGCCGACCCCCACTCCCATTCCACCCTGCTCGAAGCCGTGCTCGTTGAAGGCGACTCCCGTCTCCGTGGCGTAGTCGGTGAACGTGCCGTCCCGGTTGTTGACGAACAGGATGCTAGGTGTGGAATCGCAGGCTATGTAGACATCCTGCCAACCGTCACCATCGAAGTCGGCAGCGACCGCCGTGAATGCGTAGTAGTCGCGGACATCGCGAATGCCCGCAGCTTCGCTCACGTCCTCGAACGTGCCGTCCCCGCGGTTCCTGTACAGCGTCACCCCGCCGTACGGGAGACCGCGAGGGCCGCAATAAACCGGCATACCCTTCCATTCGCAGTTCGATGTCTTGCCGGGTGCCGGGGCAGTCTTGGGATCGAACTGCTGATATCGGGTGATGAGCAGGTCCAGCGAGCCGTCCCGATCATAGTCAACAAACGTACATCCGGAACTCCACTGGTCCGGGTCGCCGGCCACGGCCGCAGATGGGGCCAGATCCGTGAACGTTCCATCGCCGTTGTTGCGATATAGCGCGTCTGCGCCCCAGTAAGCGACGAACAGGTCGAGGTTGCCGTCGTTGTCGAAATCGCCAGCGCAGACTGCGCTGCCCCATCCGGATCGGCCAAGCCCGCTGCTCTCCGTAGCGTCCTCAAACTGGCCTCCCCCCAGGTTTCGGTATAGGCGGTTCGTCGGTGCCCTGCCGTCCTCGAAACCCTCCAGCGCCGAGCCGTTCACCAGAAAGGCGTCAAGTCTGAAGTCCCCGTCGTAGTCGAGGAACGCGGTTCCCGATCCGTTGGCCTCGATGATGTACCGCTTCTCGTCACGGCCGCCGTAGGTAAAGACTAGATCCAGGCCAGAACTCTCCGCTACGTCAACGAACGTTGCGTTCCAGGGGAGCCCCGAAGCCTTCATTGCCTTGACAGGCTGGGCGTTCGGACTGGCAACTCCCTGGGCGCACAGCGGAACGGGAATCAGTGCCAGCAGGAGCGCTGGCAGCAGCGGAATGCGCATGGCAAGGATTGGCACCCCTGAAACCAGAGTATGCCACAGCGTCTCGACGCGCCGGAGGCGTTTGCGAGCAGGCCTGTTTCCTGCGCCGTCGAGGACCCTGTCCCGCGACGGCATTCACCGGTCGTGCTCGGTACGCTGGACAAGATGGCACGAATCGACAGCGTCTGCGTGTTCTGCGGTTCCAGTCGCGGGCGGCGGGCGGCCTACGTCGCCGCCGCCAAGGCCGTTGGCACCGTGTTGGCAAGCCGGCGAATCCGGCTTGTCTATGGTGGCGGACAGGTTGGCCTGATGGGCGTGGTGGCCGACGCCGCCCTGCAAGCGGGCGGTGAGGTGGTCGGGGTAATCCCCGAGGCACTTGACCGCACGGAGATTGCGCACGCGAACCTGACCGAACTCCACATCGTGCGGTCGATGCACGAGCGCAAGGCCATGATGGCTGACCTCGCCGACGCCTCCATCGCCATCCCGGGAGGTATCGGCACCCTCGAGGAGCTCTGCGAGATTCTCACTTGGGCCCAGCTCGGAATCCACCGCAAGCCAGTTGGCCTTCTCAACGTCGCCGGATACTTCGACACACTGATCAGCTTCCTGGACCGGGCCGTGGCTGACGGCTTCCTGCGGCCTGAGCATCGCCGGTTGCTGATCGAGTCGACAGAGCCTGCTCCGATCCTCGAGCAGTTCGACAGCTACGTCGCACCTCATCTGGAGAAGTGGCTTGATGTCCGTGGGACCTGATCCGGAGTGTTGCCCGGAACGTGGGCTGTGAGCCGTTCGGCCGACGGTTCGGCCAGGTCGTGCTGCAGGAGTGCGCATACCATGGCCCCGATTGCGCCTTCGACCGCGCCCTGGTGACCGTTCTCGGGTGGTGGCAGCGACCGGCGACTGCCCAAGGCACTGGCGCGGCAGATCGTGTGGCTGTTCACAACGATGTTGCGCTCTTGCGCCGCGGCTAGTGGCACCAACTCGATCAACGACGCTGCCCGTCACGTGTGCCTGCCAGCCCTGACGATCCAGCCGTTGGTTGGGACTGCCATGCAGCGGGGAGCGAGCCGTCAGCCAGATGATGGCAAGTCGGCCGCACCAGCCCAGAGTGAAGACGGGTGACTGCAGGTCAAAGTGATTGACTTCGGGTCACGGATCGGCTTCCGTGTCCGTAGCCTGACCTAGCCGCCCGCTTCGGGAGCGTGCAGACGGGAGGGCCGGGCATCCCGGCTCATGCGGTTGCATCGCACTGATCAATCAGCGGTCGCACCGCGGCCAGGAACTCCGCCGTGGTCTTGCTGCCGATGTTGCCGGATCGGCGATGGCGCACTGAGACCGTTCCGGTGTCGACCTCTCGGTCGCCAACAACCAGCATGTACGGGATCTTCTGCAACTGTGCTTCGCGGATCTTGAATCCGATCTTCTGGCTGCGCTTGTCCACTTCCACACGGAGTCGCGCTGATTCCAACTCGCGCGCCACGGCCTCCGCATACTCGATCTGGCTGTCCGTGATCGGTAGAACAACGACCTGCACCGGTGCCAGCCACAACGGGAAAGCGCCCGCGTAGTGTTCGATCAGGACACCGAAGAAGCGTTCCACGGAGCCCCAGAGGGCCCGGTGAACCATCATTGGCGAATGCTGTTTCCCATCCGGCCCGATGTACTCCAGACCGAATCGACGGGGTAGGTTGAAGTCGAACTGGATCGTCGACAACTGCCAGGAGCGTCCGATGGCGTCGACCATCTTGATGTCAATCTTCGGGCCGTAGAACGCCGCCTCGTCAGGCATGACCTTCGCGTCGATGTCGCGCTTCCGCAAGGCCGCGAACAGGCTGTCCTCCGCGAGCTTCCATTCCTCCGGCGTACCGGCGTACTTGTCGCTGGCCCCTCCATCCCAAGTGGACAACTCCATTGCGAATTCCGCGAACCCGAACACCCGGAGCACCTCCAGGGCAAGGTCAATGCATCCCAGCACCTCGGATTCGATCTGGTCCGGTGTGCAGAAGATATGGGCGTCATCCTGGGTAAACCCCCGAACCCGAAGCAGACCGTGCATGACCCCGGATCGCTCGTACCGGTAGACCGTCCCCAGTTCGGCCAGCCGTACGGGGAGGTCCCGGTAGCTGCGCAGCTTGTCCTTGTAGATGAGGATATGGAACGGACAGTTCATCGGTTTCAGTTGATACAACGAGTCATCCAGTTCCATCGGCTTGAACATGTCGTCCTTGTAGAACTCGGCATGTCCCGAGGTCTCCCATAGTCCGTGACGGGCAATGTGGGGAGTGGAAACCAGCCCGTAGCCACGAGCCACGAGTTGGTCTCGGAGCCAGTCCTCCATCACCCGGCGCACCGCCCCCCCTTTCGGATGCCAAAAGATCAGTCCGGGACCGGCCAGTTCCTGGACGCT
This sequence comes from Bryobacterales bacterium, assembly GCA_965205085.1. Lineage (GTDB taxonomy): Bacteria > Acidobacteriota > Terriglobia > Bryobacterales > UBA6623 > VXMF01. Next base: position 3,443,583 of record OZ242039.1, read on the forward strand.
GAAGAGGTCGAGCTGCCGGCCCAGCTTGCGGTGATCCCTCTTCTTGGCCTCCTCGAGTCGGCTCAGGTAGGCCTTGAGATCCTTCTGCGAGAAGAATGCGGTTCCGTAAACCCGCTGCAGCCGTTCACGCTTCTCGTCGCCTTTCCAGTACGCCCCGGCCACCGACAGGAGCTTGAAGGCCTTGATCCGTCCCATTGAAGGCACATGCGGACCCCGGCAGAAATCGGTGAACCGGTTTCCGGTCTTGTAGACCGATACCCGTGGCTCGTCGGTCTTCTCCTCGACGAGCTCGCACTTCATGAACTCGCCCTGGCGCCTGTACTCGGCCAGCGCTTCTTCCCGCGGAATCCAGACACGCTCGTTCTTCAGGTCTCGCTTGACGATTTCCCGCATCCGCTGCTCGATCCTCGCCAGGTCGTCCGGCGTGAACGGCTGTTCCCGGTACATGTCGTAGAAGAAGCCCTGCTCGGTTGGCGGACCGGTCCCGAGCCTGGTCTCCGGATAGAGCTCGAGCGTTGCGGCAGCCAGCAAATGCGCAGCCGAGTGGCGGTAGACCTGCAGCGAAGCCTCGTCCCGCTCCGTCAGGAGCCGAACGCTGGCATCACCTTCCAAAGGCGCGTCCAGGTCCGTGAGTTCACCGTCGACTTCCGCCACGAGAGCGGTACGAGCGAGTCGCGGGCTGATGGCCTCGGCCAAGTCAAGCGGTGTCGTCCCACGTTCGACATCCATGCGGTTACCGTCGGGAAGGGAGACTGAAATGGTCGGCATAGCAGGAAATCGGGCTGCACTCACGCCCGAACCGTACGTTTCAGTATCTCTCGAAGACCTGACAGTTCTCCTGAACGCCCGCGATTGCCAGCTTCTCACGCAGTTCGGAGACCATCTCCGGCGGTCCGCAGAAATAGGCATCGATGTCGGTCCGCCGGTCAAGCCCCTCTGCCAAGTGGTCAGTGACATGCCCGCGACGGCCCGACCATTCGTGATCATCTCCACTCACAACGGGAAAGTACCGAAACTGCGGGTGGCGGGTCGCCAAGGCTTCGAACTCATCGCGGTACAGCAGTTCGCAGCCAAGTCGCGCACCCTCGACCAAGGTTGCGTCCGCATCGGGGTTGGCTGCCAGCTGTGACAGGAGAATCGCCCTCATGGGGGCGATACCCGTGCCAGCGGCAAAGTAGACCGCCTGGCGGTCGGGTGACTTGAGTCGCATCGAACCTGCCGGCTTGCTGCACGAGACGGCTTCCCCGTTCCGCAGTGCGAGCAGGTGCTGGCCAAACTCGCCGCGGTGCTGGATGCAGAGTTCGATCATCCCGTCCGGCCGGGGTGGCGACGCGATCGAGTAGTACCTCGTGACGACCGCTCCGTTGATCGTGCTGCGCAGTGCCAGATACTGGCCCGCCACGTGTCGAAACGGAGCACTGAACGTGAACTGCGTGGCTCGGTCGGTGACGGGTCGATGGTGGAGGTGCTGAATTGTCGGCATTCGATGCTCTCCATTGTCGCGATGCTCGGCGGCTCGAACCGCGACCGTCGCACCGACTTGTCGAGCACGCGGGCGGAAACACAGCAGCGAACTGCTGCTGCGGCTGGATGCGGCAACGCCAGAGACGACACGAAGCGGGAGGCATCATCGGTTCGGTCACACACACCAAGCGTACCGTCGAGGCTCTGAATCCTGCTAACAAGTCGTGGGTCGCAGGGGATGACCGCCTCCCTTGTATCGGTTCGTATGGGTTGTCGCCTTCAGCGCTCGGCAACCGAAGTCTGTTGAGCGGGGCTGGAGTGTTCGCCGGGACAGTTCATGCGGTTAGCTGGGTCCGGTCCGACTCTAGGTCTTCGAGACACTCGGATGCCGGCTCGACGCCTGTGACCAGAAGGTGATCCCGGGCACGAGTACAAGCCACATAGAGCAGATTCCGCTCCGTATCGTAGGTGTCTTCCAGGTCGGCTTGGTCGGTTATGCCTTCGATGCGCGATTGCAGCGGCAACGTCTCGTCGTCGCACGCCATAACCACTACTGCCCGGAACTCCAGCCCCTTGGCGAGATGCATCAATCCGACAACGACGCTGCCTAGAGGTCCGGCGGAACTTTCGTCCAGTACGGTCGCAGTCAAGCCTGCGAGGCGAGCGGCCTCTTGCGCCCGCGGAATCTCGGCCTTGGTCCGGACGAACAGGGCGATCTCGCGGGTGCGTAGCCGTCCAGCTTCCGAGAGACGAGCCATTCGGCAGCGGCAGCGCTCTCCCCATTCGGTGATCGAAAGACACTCACGCAAGGTTCTGGACCGTTGAATGCAGAAACCGTTCCGCCGCGGTGTTCCGCGACTCCATCCACTTCGGCGATTTCCGAAGGGAGCAACCGGTCCGCCTGCCGACGGATCTGGTGGGGAGTCCTTTAGTTGACACGCAGGGTGTGCGAGCGCCCGCGGACATCCACCACCAGTGCTCGCCAGGAGAAGGGCCTTCGAAAGATGCGTTGACCGAGGTCGCCAGCGAAGAACAGACTACCGGGCCGGTCGCGGCCAAGCGCAGCGAGGAATCGCAATTCCGCCACATCGAGTAACTGCCCAGGTACTTTGGGTACGGGAGAAGGATCAGCAGGGGGAGGGGCCCTTGACTGTTGGGCGGAGAAGGCGTAGGATGAAGTCCTTTCCGGAAGTCGAGGCCGTAGCGAGCCAGCCGCAGCCTCAGGCCAAGCCGGAGCCGAGGCCGGGTCATGCAGGGGCAGCGCACCAAGAGCAAGTCGCGTCTGCTGCACTGGCAGGCGGAGAGGACTCGTTTGCAGGCCAAGCTCGGCCAGATGCAAGCCGAAGTCACCCGCTTGCAGGCGAAGGACGCCCAGTGGCAGGCGAAAGAAGGCCAGTGGCAAGCCGAGCGAAAGCAGTTGACGCAGCAGTTGGAGGCCGCGCAGGAGGATGGGCAGCAGTCGCGGCGGAGCTTGGGCCTGAACAGCAGCCACAGCGGGAATCCCCCATCGAGCGATGGGCTGGCGAAACCGCCGGCCAGCCAGCGGCGGCGCACCGGCCGGCGCAGCGGGGGTCAGAAAGGGCACCGGGGAACGACGCTGCGCCAGACGGACAACCCGGACCGGATTCAGGAGCACTTTCCGCAAGCCTGCCGCGGGTGCGGCAAGGCCCTGAGGCGGGCGGATGAGGACGGGGAGGCGAAGCGGCGGCAGGTCTTTGATCTCCCGGAACCCAAGCCGGAAGCGACCGAGCATCGAGCGTTGGCCTGTCGCTGCCGGCGCTGCGGGCTCTCAACCCGGGCCGCGCCTGGCGGCCACGGCGATCTACTTGCAGAACGCCCACTTCCTGCCCGAGGAGCGGCTGACCCAGATCCTGCGGGACCTGTTCGGTGTGAGCCTGTGCCCCGGCACCCTGAACAACCTGCGCCGCCGGGCAGCCGTGGCCTGGGAGCCCTTCGTCGACCTGATCCGGGAGCACCTCATCGGTTGCCCCGGGGTGAAGCCCCTCGACGAGACCGGTTTCCGGGTGGCGGGACGGGGACAGTGGTTGCATGTACTGAGCCATCAGCTGCTGACCTACTACCGCGTCAGTGAGAAGCGGGGCGGGGTGTTGGCGGGGCTGCGAGGGATCCGAGTGCACGATCACTGGGCTCCCTACTTCCAGGTGCCGGATGTGCTGCACGCGCTGTGCAACGCCCATCCTCTGCGCGAGTGAGAGGCCCTGGTGAAGATCGACGGGGAAGCCTGGGCCGGGCGGATGCAGCGTTTTCTGCGGGGGGCCAGGCGGGTGGCGGAGCGGGACTTGCGCATGATGAAGCTGCTGATGAAGATCTCGGGAGGGTTCCGTTCGCTGCAAGGGGCCCGGAAGTTCGTCACGCTGCGCAGTGTGCTGTCGACGGCGCGCAAGCAGGGGCTGAAGCCGATCGAGACCCTGCTCGAGGGGCCGGCTGCCCTGCTGGAGCGGGTGGGCCTGGCCCCCAGCCTCCCGCCCAGCGGGCAGTAGACGGCCTGCGACGGCAGCCAGGCGAATTCAATGTTTGCCTGGGAGGGCCTAGGAAAGGCAGCAGCGGGTGCCGAACGCAGTCGGCAGGCCGTGCTGCGCGCGGGCCGGTGGGTGCGGGTGCTGGTGCGCGGGGCTGGCCACCACGGATGGGTGCGCCGCCCGGACGCGGGCAGCGCGGTGCGGACACAGGGCGACTGAGCACGCCGGAGCGCGGGCCGGTCAACCCGCGCTGCGGGTTGGGTGGAACGGCGACTTAGCCGAGCAGCAGGCGCACCGCCGCGTTCGGCTGGAAGCGCAACGGGCTCATGCGGCGCTGGATGTTCTGCACTGGCAGCAAGCGCAGCAGCGAGAGGGCGAAGTTCGAGATCGCGGCCAGCAAGCGCGGCAGAGCGCCCTTGCGAATGCGGCTGCGATCCTCCCGCAGGGCTACGTCGCGGACGTAGTGCACACGGTTCTCGATGCCCCAGTAGTCGCGGTTCAGTTGCAGCAGCCGTTGCGGCGTGATCTGGTCCGGGCGCAGGCTGGTGACCAAGTAGATCGTCTCCGGCTGGCGTTGCCGACCGTCCTTCTTGAACTCGACCTCACGGCGCACCTGGGCCACGCAGCGAACCCCGGGAAACTCGAGCCAGGGCCGCTTCGGATCGAGTTCCTGCGAGACGCGCAAGGTGCGCTGCTCGATGCGTCGGTGGTCGAGACCGGACTCGCTGTGGGGGGTCTGGCCAGTCCAGTCGAAACCGTCCCGGATCGGCTCCAGTAGCGTCGGCTGATTGCCCTTGACGGTCAAGAGGAAGTCGAAACCATCGGCCAACAGTTGCGCAGCCGTCTCACGCTGGGTGTGCAGCGCATCGGCCAGCACGCACAGTTTGCGCCCATGGAGTTGCGCGCCCGTCAAACGCCGCAGGGCGGCCGCCTCGGCATCTTCTTTCTGGCCGCTGAAACCGAGTTGCGCAACGACCGTGCCGGAGTCGATGTCGAGCGCCGAGAGTTGCTGCTGGGGTGGCTTGGCCTGCGGCTGGCCAGCCGCGTCCAAGTCCCGGTCATACGACCCGCGCAGCACTTTGCCGTCGATGGCAACGGCCGACAGCAAGGGCTCCGCAGCGCCCTTGCCTGCCGCCTTCGCAGCGGGCGGGGGCAGAACTTGCGCTGCGGTCCAGGCGGCCAGCAAGCGCTCGACCTGCCCGACCGGAATCGTCCGCAGGATGGAGTGCCAGCCACGGATACCGGGGGCCGCATAGCGTCCAGTCCTGGCACAGCGGTACGACCGGATGGCCTGCAGTGTGGACGGGTCCAACGCCCGCCCGAAATCGCTCAATTCGGTGAGACTCTGACAGCCTGCCAGCCGCGCCGCAATCAGGATCGTCAGCACGGTGCGCATCGGGTACCGTCGTCCCTGGCGGTGGCGGGTATCCGGGACTTGATCGAGATAGGCATACAAGTCATACCATTGGGCTGGAGTCAACAGAATCCGGGGGCAGCGCGCCTGCCAGCTCGGCTGGGGCTGGCTGGCAGCCAGTTGCGTCCGCGCCTGACGGTGCAGGGGATAGACGAAGACCCGCTTGGGCAGGCCATGGGCCTGATAGCCGCGGGGTGCGCCCCGAACCCGTCGGTAGCCTTGGGTCTGACCGATTTCCAGCCAGTTCGCGGCACGATAGCAGGTGCCGGCAAACCGCTGCGGATCGACGAAAATCTCAGCCAGCAAGAGCGGTGCCGCAGACTCAAGCCGAGCACCCGCGAAGCCAGGTGCGGGCAACTCCCAGCCGGAGGCAACAGCAAGAAGCGCGACGGGTTCGCGAGCAGGAACAGGCGTTGCTGGCGTTGCCGCGGAGTCCAGCCAATCCAGCGCTCACGCGCGGCACCGTGCCAAGCCGCCGACTGCCAGCCCAGCAGGGCCAGCCACTGCTCGCCGAGCACGGCGACTTGGCGCAAGCGCTGCCCGCACAACTGGCGGAATCCGAGATAGTGCTCGGCCCGCATCAAGGCATTCCAGCGCGCTTCTTCCTCGGGCCGGACGGTGCGCACGCGCACCGCCCGCAAGGGAATCGGATCCAAGGCCACTCTGGGTGTTATCGCACATCCAGCACCTCTTTGTCCACCCCTCCCCGCTGCCCCTTACCCCCACGCCTAGCCAAACCTAACTTTGAAAATCCCTGCGACGGCAGCCGGTCTCCGCCACGCGCCGCACGGTGCGCACGTCACAACAGAAGCCCTGCTAAAAATGCGAACTCAGGCCGAGAACCTGGGTAGTTACCACATCGATATCCTAGGCTTCGTCAACGACACAATACTCGAACGGCGGATGCGCGGTGCCTGAGAAGCGCCGTTCCAAGCGCCGGAACATGCCCGGTTCCGTAAGGAGCCCTCGTTCGTCGAGACTTTCGCGTACTCTCGCAAAGATCGTCCAGAGCAAGGAACGCTTCGATTCTGCCAGACGGGTCTTTCGGCGGAGCCGCTACACGTGCCAGTAGGCATCCCAACTCTCGATCTGCCATGCGTCGACCACCATCCGCCATTCGTCTCGCAGGAAATTTGGATCGAACTTGTCATCGCCGGTTTCGGAGGCTGCCTGATCGATCAATCTGCCGACCTCGCTATCCGTTGCCAGAGCGGGCGTCCCGAAGCTAGCCTCATACATGCGTCGGGCGATGCTTCCCATCGAACGCACTTCGAGGCGCTCGGCGATGCCCGGCCGGTTGTGAACCAAGCGTCCGAGTTTCAGGCGGATTGCATTCGCGAGCACTTCCGAGAAGGTGACGAGAAGAACCCGGACATCGGAATTCTCGGTGGCGAGATGGACGGCCCGGTGAAGCGCCACGATGGTCTTACCGGTTCCTGCGGATCCGGCAACGCGCGCCGGGCCGCTGTAGGCCGTCTCCACGATGCGACGCTGTGTCGGATGCAGGAAGACGCTCCATTGTTCCCATGGATATCGGAGTGCACGCTCCAGTTCTGCCGTGTTCTCCACAAGACGGAATCGCCGCTGCGCGTCCGGGTGGAGGAGAACATTTGAATCGGTCCGATGGACGATCAGGCGAATCTCCCGGCTTACCCGGACAGACCAGAAACACTTGTCCTTGGCCCGGTCGATCTTGTGCAACGATAGCCCCGGTGCCAACGGGTCCAACTGCAGGTCGAAGGCAGCGGTCTTTGCAGCCCTCTGCTCGACACCGGTCAGCTAGGCCAAACTATCGGTAAAGGTATCGGCGATCCGGAATTGCAGGCCTCGCATCATACCCGAAACACCTTCATTGCCTCGTCGCCTAGGTGGTTGATGACCTTCACGGCGATGCGCCCGGAGCTAGGGCGGGGGAAAGGACGGGATATATCGCTGTGGAGGGTGGCCCAAGCTTCGGCGTCGATCTCAGCCTTCAGGGTCGCCTTGAGCGCCTTGTAGGGATCTCTTGCGCCGAGGAAATAGGCCTGTCGGACGAAGAAGCTCTCCTCGTCATAGGCAGTGTCGACGAACCAGCAGGCGATGCCATCGGCACCGTCGCTGCGTACTTCGCCGGTGTTGGGATGGAACACGTCGACGCCGCGTATCCGGATCTGGATCTCCCCCCCCCCCCCCCCCCGAATTTTCTAGGATCTCGATATCGGGTTCGCCGAAGACAACAAACAGGTTACCCTTGCCGGTGTTCTTAAGGTCGCCAGCCATGTGCAGGTCGGCGTTCATGCGTGCCTTGAGCACCGGGATGCGCCCGAGCTTCCCAAATTCGCTCGCATGGGCGTCATAGCTGAAAGCACAGGCGACCAAAACGTCGAATCCAGCATCGGCTGCCTCGCGCGCAGCCGCAACCAAGTCGGGCCGTGTGACCGTGCCGAATTCCGGGCCAACGAAAACTCCGGCACGACGCGTAGCCCCAGCCTCGCCACCACCCTCGACATATCGCCCCTCGGCGCAAACGTAATGGCCTGGCCAAGGCGTTAGCGACGTGAAGTTGATCCGGTCATCCTGATGCGCCTGCTGTACGCCGCCGGTCTTCAAGTTCTCCAGGATCATCTCAGTGAAGTCCGGTGCCTCGCCGTAACCGCAATTCCTGGTACCCCCTCCCGTGATCACGTCGTCGTTCTCGTCCACCGCGAGCATCCGGTGCGGTGCCAGACTCTCCACCGTGAAGGGTCCAGCAACGCGAATACATGAATTGTCGACGTAGGGCCTGTCGTAGAGGTATTCTTGGTCGGCCTTGGCGGCGATGGAGACGTCGATCTCCATCTGCCGGGCGATGCGTGCCTTCCACCATTCCGTGTGTATGTCTGGGGCGTCGAGCGGCCAGTCATCATCCGCCTCGCGCGGAATCTGCCATTCTTCCCATTGCTCACCCAGACTTGAGTTGAGGCGAGAACGGAGAGGCTCCAGCGTCTCCTGCCACTTTTCCCATATCGCGTCGATCTCGGCGTTTCGTGCGATAGATTTTAGGGTCACGTGCGGTACACGCTCATAGACGAAGCCTTGGCGGATGGTGCCACCGGTCCTGACCTTCGACGGTGTGCGCCGTGTAATCTCGGCCTCCTTGCGCAGCCCCTCTTGACTGTCGGCCAGCAGGTACCAAGGATAGCGGGCACCCATAATACGTGCTCTAGCCAGTGCGAGCGCTACGCGGGAGGTATCGATAGTAACCCAGCGCCTGCCCCACTGCTCGGCCACGTAGGACGTGGTGCCGGATCCACAGGTCGGATCGAGCACGAGGTCACCGGGATCGGTGGTCATCAAAATGCAACGTTTCAGTACTGGCAGCGCGGTCTGAACCACATAAAGTTTGCTGCCTCCAAATTGGTTTTGCCCTACTGTATCGGTCCAAGAATTTATCAAAGGAAAGACAGGAAAATCATCCATGAATCGAATGTACGCGGGTATAGACTTCAAAGCGGCTACTCTTCCTGCTCTTGTTAGACGGCGCAGCCCAACCGTGTTAGTTTTCCAGTGTTTCCCTCGGCTGGGATGAAAAACTCGATGCTGTATTAAGAGGGGATCGTCATGCGCCGAAGCGCCTTGTGATGTTAGATCTGTTAACATCACAAGGCGCTTCGGCGCATGACAGTATGACGACAGTCCTTTAATAGACCCTAAGGTCCGATAAGATCTTGCCCCCTCTTCTCCCGCTACTTTATGCTTCCACATCTGACGATACTTGACCCGATTAATGTCCTTGGCATACCAAAGAATATGATCTGAAACATTTGACAGAAATGTTCCCGCAAAACCTGTAGTTTTGGCAAAGCTAATTTGACTGACAAAGTTCTCTTCCCCAAAAACCTCATCCATCAATACTCGAACTCGATGCACATTCTCATCGCCGATCTGTACGAACACCGAGCCGCTCTCTCCAAGCAGGTCCCGCGCCACAGTCAGGCGGTCGCGTAGATAGGCCAGGTAGGAGTGGATTCCGTCTCGCCAAGTGTCTCGAAAAGCTTTGACTTGCTCCGGTTCGCGGGTCATATGAGCGGCATTGCCGTCCGTAACGTCGTGGCTGGTCGTGGACCATTGAAAGTTGGAGTTGAACTTAATGCCGTATGGTGGGTCGATATAGATGCACTGCACCTTACCTCGCAAACCCTCACGCTCTGCCAGAGACGCCATCACTTGCAGGCTGTCACCGAGGATCATGCGATTCGACCAGTTAGCTTCATGGCGGTAGAATTCAGTGCGCTCGACCCCGTCAGGTAGGCCATTGAACTCGGCGAAGAGGCTCGGCGCTGACGGCGATTCCTCTTTCCGCCGTTCCGTCGTCTGGCGGCGTAGGTCGTCGATCAGGACCTTGGGGTGCACCTTCTCTTGGATGTAGAGCGGCGGCGCTTGGACGACGAGATTGGCCGCATTTTGTTGGTCCTTTCCGCGCCACACCAATTGCGGATCCAGATCGCGGTTGCGTCGCTCATACACCAAACGGATCGGTGCCATGTCGTCCTCCGAGAGGAGTGGTTGGTATTCCGCCGTTGGGATATTGCGGCGAGACGCCTGGTCGTGGACGAGTGTGCCCACAGACTTTGATTGGTTGCTTGTGCGGGGCGGCATTGATTAGCCAACCTTGGCGGAGTGCCTTGGCAGCACCTCGGACTCGAGCATCGAGAAAGCGGCGAGTCTTGAAACACGATGTGAGTTGACACGCATCGTTTCACCTGTGTTGAAACGGATACTCAGTCCGTCCGAAATTTCGTGCGTTGCTGCACGGAACTCTGGCCAAGTCTCCGCATAAAGGTTGGCGGGTTCGGAATAGTAGTTCAGATTCATCCTTGCTCCCCTTGAATTTCATGTAGCCCAAAATGCAGCAGCCCCCTATTCATCCACACGCTGAAACAGCTTTCTGACCAAATCCTCGAGCGAATTGAGCGACGAAATCATGTCTCCACCAACATCCGATAGTCTCGCGAGGTCAGTCCTTGGCATCGCGGCCTGATCTTCAAACACGAGAATGGACTCGAAGCGCAGATCGTGCCGGTGGAAGTGTGACAACATGACGGTGGTCAGGCGGGCCTTATCACAGTTCGGTACGCCGTAGAGAAACAGGGGTACATCGCTCTTCCCCTCGATTCGGTAGTCCACCCGATAAGCGGCGGCATTGGGCACATCTGGCTGGTAGTCGCGTACGATCCGGTCCTCATCGACAAGAATGAGCAGGAGGTCGGCAAGGTCGTCGTAGAAGGTCGTTCCGACGCTGGAGTGCGACAGCAGGGTTAGGTCGTAGACTCTTGTCAGCGCCTGACCGAAAGCGATGATTGACTCTGGCAGGCGCTCAGGCGCGGTGTCGAGGCAAAGCACACCGTGACTGCCGTCCCAACAAAGGCCGGTTTCGCCCATGATACGTTCGAGCAGCATCCCCCGAGTTCCCTCCAGAAAGGAATCCACGTCGTGGTCGTAGCTGATTTGCATCAACGTATGCCCGCGGTCAGACAGGCGAAGTCCTCCCACCGGGGTTCTTGAGAGATGGATTGGAAAGCGATCACCATCGGGAAACGTGAAATGCGTTTGCACCATCGCCGTACCGTCGGGACGCTCTTCGACCCGCACGTCCTCGCCGAGACGCTCGCACAGGAGAGATTGCAGGGCATTCGTGTCGAGCATCACTCGGATAACCCTTGCTGATCGTGGCTGGCGACCAACCCGCTCACGTCGTAGTCGTCCGACAGACAGGCCAAAGCGCCTTCCGGGCACTCGAACCGGTTGCCCGCTGCGATGGCGCTCTCCGATGCCTGGTGCATGAGGGGGCGATAAGCTATATCGCCATGCTCGTGGCTTGGTTCGTTGTAGCCCGCCAGTGTCAGCTGTGAGCCACCACGCGGCAGGTAGATGATCCCGCATGAGAAATCGAAGTCATCTACTGGACTCTGGCGCTGATGTATCAGGAAACGCGAATCCTCGGCCCCTTCTCCGGAGGCTTGAGAGTTGCGTTGCCGATGGGCGGGCCGAGGTTTGGGCTTCTTCAGCCAGCGAGCACGGGGATTGTCGACGCGCTTGGGCATTGAAATCAGTGCGTCCAAGGCTGTCTTCGTGTAGAGCCTTGCAACCATGGCGAACGTCTGCCTGAACCTTACCCGTGCATTGAGGTGACAGAAGAAGCGGCCGGCGACGTCGTCGCTACGGAGCCGGCGGCCGAACCGAGAAATTTCTCAATCAACCCGCTGAATCCCGACTCGATCTCGTTGACATCCGTGAACTCCGCGAAGTCCCAGCGGCCGAACGTCCCGAGTGCGTTTACGCCCGGCACCCAATAGGTGTTCATCGTATTCTTCTTGTCTTTCGCGTCCTCCCCGCGATACCCCTTGATCTCGACGATCAGTTGTAGCGGATCGTCCGCACCTCGCCCGTCGTCCACAAGCACGACGAAATCGGGAATGTAAGTGCGCGCTTCGGATCCGGTTCGGTACGGCACCTCCAGTCCGAGCCCTTGGTTCTTGACGTAGGCACGGACCTGGGGGTGGCCCTCGACGACGCGGCAAAACTCCCTTTCCCAGTCGCTGTCGCAAACCGCCCAATTAACGTGGCTCCGGCCAGGATCCGTCTTCCACAGATTTTGCTTCGACGTGTTGAAACGGACGTAACTCGTAGAGCCGTCAGGGTTGTAGGGGTCGAGTACGGCCTTTACCGGGTGTTGGCCGACATGGTGGGTGAAGACCCCCTGCTTGATGCGCTCACAGGCCATGTCGGCGAGTTCCAGATACAGGAGTTGTGCCGGATAGGTGCCGCTGCGGCAGACGAGATGGTTGTCGAGCCACTGTCGTGCGACCCGCTTGAGCTGGCCAAACAAATATAGCTTCGGCACCCCGTCCCGGTCGTGCCATTTCGTCTCCAGCAGCCGCTTGGTCAGATGAAACAGCAGCGTCGCCCGCCGCACCGCCTTGGTATGTTCCAAGTTGAGGTCGACTCCTTCACCGATGATGCCCTTGTTGACGGTTACGGAAGGGCCCACTATGTCGGGAGTCAGGACCAGTGTCGCATCGGCATCGAACGTGGCCTTTAGGCGCTCTTCGGGCAATTCGACGCGGTATCCGGCGACCCGCGGGAATCGAATTTCGCAAGCGTCGCGGTCCGGGGTGACGGCCATGACCTGAACGGTCCTGCCCGGTCCTTGCGGAGGGCCCACTACGGGCTCGGCCGTGAAATCGAACGGGATCCCGAGCACGTCAGCATATTCGACGGGGAAGACTCCGTGAGCATTCAACTCGTACGATTGTCGCCGCAGCGCCCGGCCGACCGCTTGCTCGCACAGCAGCTGGGTCCCGAAGGCGCGCACACCGAGCACGTGAGTTACGGTGTTGGCGTCCCAGCCTTCGGTGAGCATTGCGACGGAAACGACGCAGCGCGTCTTGCCGCCGAGCCGACCGACCTTGCCGACGGTGTTCATCGCCTCGCGCAGGAGATCTTGGTCGGAGAGGTTGTCGGCCCGCTTCGTGTCACCCGTGCGCCGAACGATCTCGCGGCGGAAGCGCTCGATTTCGTCAGCCGCCGCGGTTCGGAAGTTCTTGTCGAGGGCATCCCCCGATTCGAGTTGCTCACTGTCGATCAGGAGCGTACGCGGATGCGCCAAGGGCGTACCGTGCTCGTCAAAGTTCCGGAATAATTTGAGGCGGCCGTTCTCGAGCGTTGTGGAGCCGTCCGGATGTTCGCGATGGAAACCGGCGATATAGTCGTAGATCAGCTTTGAGGTCGAAGTGTTATTGCAGACAACGATGAAGCAGGGCGGCACCTCGATCTTCGCGTCCTGCCAAAGTTCGAAGGTCTTCTTGTAGTGGCCGTATAGGGCCAGCAAGGCGGTTTGCAGTGTGGGCGGAATTCGTAGCGGATCGAGGCTGGTTGCCTTACCCCGACCCCTCTTCGGCATGTCCTTCCGGATGTGCTCCCAAAGATTGCGGAACTTCGGCATGTCGCCGCCGGGAATGTTGTCGGTCACAGGTACACGGGGCAGCTTGACGATACCGCACTCGATCGCGTCCATTAGCGAGAAGTCGCTCATGGTCCAGGGAAACAGCGTTCCTTCCGCGTAGCCGGAGCCACGTAGGAAAAACGGCGTCGCCGAGAGATCGATCACACGAGCGAGACCGAGTTTGCGACTGACCGCCTCCAGCCCGGAGATCCAGAGTCTTGCAGCGTCCCGGTTCTTCTCCGCCTCCTTGCGGTCGTCTCCCGTCAGGGTGCCTTCGTCATGCTCGCCCGGCTTCTCGCGGTAGCAGTGATGCGCCTCATCGTTCAGTGCGAGCACGCTCCTGATGCCCATGAGCTCGGGCATAACCCGCTGGAGCATCTGACCTTCGCTCTCCAGCGTCTCTAGACCGGGACCGCGCCCCTGGAGGAGGGCCCGGCCGCCTTTGGAGACAGTCATTTTCTCGCGGCGCTTGAAGGCATGAAAGTTGGTGATGACGATCTTCGCGCGGCCGAGATCGTCCAGCATGTCGAGTGGCACCAGTTCTCGGCTCCGGTAGTAGCTGTCCGGGTCGTTCGGTTGCAGAACGCGAAGGCGCTCCTTGATCGTGATGCCAGGGGTGACGACAAGGAATCCCCGCGTAAAACGCCTGCTGTTCGGGCGACGGACTGCGTTGATCGTTTGCCAGGCGATGAGCATGGCCATGACGGTCGTCTTGCCGGCCCCGGTGGCGAGCTTGAGCGCCAATCTGGACAGTTCGGGGTTCGCCTGTCGATTCGCCTTCTCCAGATGCTTGAGCAGGGGGCGCCCGACCTTGCCGAACGTCGGGGCAACCTCAGTCAGCCAGATCGCCGTCTCCACGGCTTCCACCTGACAGAAGAACGGTCGGACTTCGTTGAATCGATGATTTCGCCAGTGGTGGAGTAGTCGGGCCGTTTCGGGCGTAACCCGCCATTGTGCTGGGTCCGGATGCGCCCGCCAACGATTCACGGCAGATCGCACCCTGTTGATCGTCTGCGTCAATTCGTACTGCTGATCGTCAGTACCGACCCGCTGCGCCGTCTCGTCGAAGGTCAGCCGCTGTTGCGCCCCCTTACCCTTGGTCGCCGCAGGAATCGGCGTGACGAACGAGACGCCGCGCCGCTCGTTGAGGATCGTGTGGGTGGGCTGGCCACTCTCGTCGAGCTCCCAGTGCCGCCCGGGAGTTTCGTAAGGCGAATTGAGAATCGGTTGGTCGAAGAACCGCTGGCCAGTGTCCATGTCGATTTGCCAGTCCGATCCGTTACGAGTAGAAGCCTTTCAAACTTACGACATTCGAGAGTAGCAAAGTGGAACAAGGCGGCCCCGTTCCGGCGATTGGAATACGCGAACGGCTGTTTTCGGTCAGCAGCCAGAATCCGTGTGGCCGAGCTCCTGCCCTCCACCTGCGAATGGCTCTGTCTGGAGCAGCTTGGCATGCCCGACTGACCCCGAGGTCGTCCCCGTCAGTCTCGTGATCGAGGGGATCGAGAGGGCGGAAGTTTCCGGGTTTCGAGGCAACCAGCACGAACCCTGCCTGTTACGCGTCGCGCACGCCGTTCTTTGCGCTGAACTACCGCTCCGTGGCCCGAAGCCCCTTCCCCATCCGCATAGAGTGGGCCGACTGGTGCGACCCGGGTCTGCGCTTTGTGACGGCCAATCAGCACTACGGCCGCAACAAGATGGCCAAGTTCCGACAGAAAGAACTCGCGGTATCCGAATTGGGGCGATGGCTCGTCGATGTCCGGTAGATCGTCCCGGCCAAGAACTCTAGAGCATGGCGCGGGCCCGGTCCGCGAGGATGCCGGCCAGCGCCGGATGACCGTCCAGCGGCGGGGATGCCTCGATTTCGACGGCCGGGTTCTCACGCTGGGCCGCTTCAAGCAGCCTCGGCAGATCCTCAACGAGATGCCGTCCCTTCGTGAGGAAGTACGGTGTCACCACGATTCGCTTCACGCCCAGTGCCGCGAGTTCCGCCACGGCCGCAGCCAGGGTCGGGTCCGCCAGTTCCAGGAACGCCGTCCGGTACAGGGAAACTCCCGCTTGCCGGGCCGCCACAGCCGCAATGCGCTTGACGGCGTCGTTGGCTGCGTCGACCCGCGAGCCGTGCGCAAAGACAATCAGTCCCGTACCGCTGGCTGGCAAGCTATACTTTCCACTTCGCATGGACGCCTTCATTGTCGCCACCTATTTCATCGCGGTATTCGGAGTCGGGTTCTATCATTCTCGGAACAAGAATACGACCACGGAGTACTTTCTTGCCGGCAAGCACATCGGGTGGTTCGCAGTCGGCGCGACGCTGTTTGCGACCAACATCGGCAGCGAGCACGTCATTGGGCTTGCCGGGTCGGGAGCCTCGAGCGGTCTTGCCGTCGGCACCTACGAATGGTCTGCCAGCTTCTGCCTGCTGCTGTCTGGCTGGATTTTCATCCCCCAGTACCTCCGGAGCGGCGTCTTCACGATGCCGGAGTTCCTGGAAAGGCGATTCAGCCCCGGATGCCGCTGGTACCTGACAACCGTTTCCCTGCTCGCATACGTCCTGACGAAGATCTCGGTAGCTCTCTTCGCAGCTGGCATTCTGGCCCGAGAGATCTTTGGATGGGACTACATGACAACAGCCGTCCTGCTGGTCGTCGCGACGGGCATCTACACCATCACCGGGGGATTGTCCGCCGTAATATACACCGATCTCCTGCAAGCCTTCATCATGATCGGGGGATCTGCGTTCCTCACTTGGCTGGGCCTGAGCGAGGCCGGTGGCTTCTCCGCCTTGCGGGAAGCGCTGCCGACCGACTTCTTCCACATCGTCAAGGAAATCGATCATCCCGAGTACCCTTGGCTTGGCACCACCCTGGGCACGATGATCTTGGGAACGTGGTACTGGTGCACGGATCAGGTCATCATCCAGAAAACCCTCAGCGCCCGCAACCTTCCGCATGCGCGTGGCGGTACGGTCTTCGCGGCTGCACTCAAGATTCTGCCGGTCTTCATTCTGGTGCTTCCGGGCCTGATCGCACGCGCGCTGTGGCCTGCCGAGGCCACCGGGGATACGGCGTTTCCGCTGCTGGTAGAGCGACTGCTTCCACCGGGCCTCTCGGGCCTGATGGTTGCCGCCCTGCTCGCCGCGCTCATGTCCTCGCTGAGCAGTGTGCTGAATTCCTGCTCCACACTCGTCACCATGGACATCTACAGGAAGCTCCGTCCCGATGCCAGCGAGAAGCGACTCGTGTTCGTCGGCCGCTTGATCACCGGCTGCGTGGTTGTTCTCAGCATACTCTGGATCCCGATGATCCGGTATCTGAGTGGCGAGGTCTACCAGTACTTGCAGAGTGTGCAGGCATATATCGGGGCCCCGATCACCGCGACGTTCCTGCTCGGAATTCTCTGGAAGGGGGGCACCTCCCGCGCCGCTATCACCACCTTGGTCGCAGGCGGCCTGGCCGGTGCCGCCCGGTTCTCGTTGGACATTCTTCACAAGGTGTACGGCATGGATCTGGGCCCGCTGGACGGCTTGGCGCAGATTCCGTTCCTCAACTTCAGTGTCGGTGTCTTCTTCGGTTGCCTTGCGCTCTTCTGGGGAATCAGCAAGCTGGACGAGAAGCCTGCATTGGCGAGGGTGGCCCCGTTGATGGTCGATTGGGCCGGACTCCGGAAGGCCGGTGCCGGGCCAGGTCACGAGAAGCTCCTCGGCGGACTCTCCCTGATCGTTGCGGTGTCGGTGCTGATGCTCTGGGTCCACTTCCGGTAGGCCTGATCGGGAGCCATGCCGAATCAGGTCCTCCAGTTCGAGTCGGCCCTGGCCAGTGACTCGTCCAACGGTGAGGCAAGTACCGATATCCAGCCGGGGATTCGAGCCGACCGACAACGGACGGGGACACCCATCGTCCAACCTTGGGGAGACCGGGCATGGTCTCAATTTTTCGGGACGGCCAAACCGGGCGAAGGGCCAATGCCGCAGATCGAGGGGACCGGGGGGCTAGAGTCGCCACCCTACAATGTCTGCCTGCGACAACTCCAATGATCGAGGATTCCCGATCCCATGGCGATGGGCAGACCGTGCTCATCACCGGTGCTACCGGCTATATCGGGGGGCGGCTGCTGCCCAGGCTGGAGGAGGCTGGCCATGCGATTCGCTGCCTAAGCCGAAACCCGGAGTATCTTCAGCCGCGTCTCGGACCGCTGACCGTCGCGCGGCGTGGCGACGTACTCGATGCCGAGTCGCTGCGGCCCGCACTGGAAGGAGTGCAGGTTGCCTACTATCTCGTCCATTCGATGGCGGCTGGAGACCGATTCAGCGACCTGGATGCCGAGGCGGCTCACACGTTCGGGAATGTTGCCAAGGAACAGGGTGTCGGCCGCATCATCTACCTTGGTGCACTCGGGGCAGGCAAGAGCCTTTCGCCCCATCTGGAGAGTCGCCAGGAGGTTGGGCGGATCCTGCGGGCATCCGGAGTGCCGACGCTGGAGTTCAGGGCCTCGATCATTCTCGGCTCCGCGAGCGCTTCCTTCGAAATCGTGCGGACTCTGGTCGAGCGCTTGCCTGTCATGGTCACGCCTCGCTGGACCCGCACTCTTGCCCAGCCCATCGCTGTCGAAGACGTGATTTCGTACCTTGTGGCGGGTCTTGATCGGCACCGAATGGAGAGCCAGGTGATCGAGATCGGAGGAGCGGACAGGGTCTCGTACCTTGGCCTGCTCCGGGAGTACGCGAGGATCCGTGGTGCCCGCCGGATCATCCTTCCGGTTCCGTGCCTGACGCCTCGGCTCTCCAGTCTATGGCTGGGACTGGTCACCCCCATTTACGCCCGAGTCGGGCGCAGCCTGATCGAAGGCGTCCGCAACGAAACGCTGGTGCGGGACGATGTCGCTCTCCGGGACTTCGACATCCGCCCGATCAGTGCTGCAGCGGCTCTCGAGCGCGCGCTGAAGAACGAGGACCAGGAGTTTGCGCAGACGCGGTGGTCTGACGCCTACCCCGTCGTGCGAGGAGACGCCAAGTGGGGAGGGATTCGGTTCAGCCAGCGTGTTGTCGATTCGCGAACCGTACCGGTGGCGGTTCCTGCCGAGCGAGTGTTCCCCGTGGTGGAGGCGATCGGAGGGGATACGGGCTGGTACTACGCCAACTGGTTGTGGCGCATGCGCGGTTTTCTGGACCTGCTGGTGGGGGGTGTGGGACTGCGGAGGGGGCGACGTGATCCCATCCGACTCCGGAAAGGCGATGCGGTCGATTTTTGGCGCGTGGAGTTGCTCGAACCCGGTCGAAGGCTCCGACTTCGTGCCGAAATGATCCTCCCGGGGCGGGCCTGGCTGGAGTTCGAGGTCGAACCCGAGGGTGGGTGCTGCAGACTACGGCAGACCGCCGAGTTCGACCCCTTGGGGTGGCTGGGCCATCTCTACTGGTACGCGCTTTATCCGTTGCATGGCCTGATTTTCGGCAACATGCTGAAACGTATCGGCCGTGCTGCCGAGTTGCGCGGCCCGGAGACCTAGGGTGCCGCTCCGTGTAGACCTGCGGGTAGCCGAGCCTGGGCTTGCGGCGGGCATCCGCAACAGGAATCCGCCGGGCCACCCCTGTGCTGTCGTGCGTTTGCGGTCGTGGACGAAGCTGTCGCACCGGGGGGTGGCTCTTCGATTGCCCGGACTCCCCGGCCTTTTCGGCTCGGGCAACTCGCAGGTTGGCTGATGGTGGGGACCTGTCAGCCGGAACATCGCGCATGATACGCTGCACGTCCCGCAGCAGGCCACCATACGCCGGGAGAGCCGGCAGTACGCTGACAAGCTTGCCAAGACCCGCTTACCCGTGCGTTACTCGCTGGTGACCCCGCAGGCCACGCCAACACAGTTCGCGACACCCATCCGCTGGCACCCTGTGCACACCTTGACGCCTGGTGGAAGGGGTCGGAAGCCGGCTCACCGGTTGAGACTTGCGGAGCTTTCTGGCAACAGCCGCAGGAGGCGATAACCAAGGCAGCCGCAGATAGAGAATCACCATCCCCGATGCCGGGGCCAGGCATTCGGGAGCCTGGTCAGGCCCCGGCGGCGATGGGCTCGACCGTCTTGACCTTGCACAAGCACAGGTTGCTGGCCCGCATCGCGCAAGCACGAGGAACACCGCTAAGCCCCCTCGGCCATCGATCAGCCGACAGCTATTCCCTATCCCCCTGCCGTGAGCCACGCCAGGATTCCTCCGACCCTAGGACCTTCCGTAACCGCTGACTAGAATGCCAGGCGGGCGCCGACCTGGATCTGACGCGCCGGAAAAGTCGATGTTACCCGGCCGAATGTCGCACTGGCGAGATCGCCATTGACGTTCCGCAGGTTGACGCGATTGAGGACATTGAGGAACTCGAAGCGCAATTGCAGATTGACGCTCTCGCTGATTGCGTTGTTCTTGATCACCGAGAAATCGATGTTGATCAGGCCCGGCCCGCGGAATCCGTGCCGGGGCAGGTTCCCTAAGGACCCTGGAGTGGGCAGCGGAAAGTCGGCTGCCGAGAACAGGCCCGCGATATACCGCTGACGCCCTGGTGAACTCGGCAAGCTGGCGCTCGGCGCGTTGGGGAAGTCGAAGTTAACGCCATCGGCGTTGAAGTCGCCGCTGCCCGGAGCGTACCCGACCACCCGGCCGCTTGCGTCACGCTCCGGCTGGAAGGGCGCGGTGCTGACCACGTTGAACGGCGGACCACTCTGCAGCATCGTGATCGATCCTATTTCCCAGCCGCCCAGCACCTGCTTCCCGAAGGATCCCATACCTTCCGGAGCGGCGAACTGATACAGGCCCGAAAGCGAGAACCGGTTGCGGAAGTCCCAGTCGGCGGGTGCCCTGAATCGCTTCAGGTCATGCTGGCTGGGTGTCGCATTGCCCGGGTCACGATTCACACGTGAGCCCGCCTGCCCGAGATCTTCGGTCTTCGACAGCGTATACGAGGACTGGAATGAGCCTCGACTGCCCAGGCGGCCCCGGAATGAGATGATCATGGCATTGTAGCCGACTTCGTTCGCGTTGCGCTCGTAGAAGATTGTGCCGAAGCTGGGATTGAGGCGATCGAAGCTGCCGTCCAGCAAGTCTCCGGCGAAGCGGTTGAAGTCATGGCCTACCAGCCCACCCGTGGTCGTCGATCCACTGTACATCGCCCCAACCACCATGTTCCCCGGCATGCGTTTCTCGATGCCGATGTTGTAGTTGTAGGTGTCACTGGCCTCGATATGCCGGTCAATTCCGCCGACCGCGGCGCGGGCACCCAGCAAGCCCCCCCGCTCGTCGAGCTGCAGCACTTTGAACTGAGGCAGGATCCAGCCATACGGGAACGTCAACTGCTTGGCACGCGAGAAGATCGGGTCGGGTGAGTTCGGGTCGTCCCGCCGCGCCGTCAGCGAGATCAGGCCCGGGGGATTGCCGCGTACGCGATTGGCCTCGCCAAGTGGAATCCAGTCGTGGTACAGCCCGACACCACCGCGAATGGTCCAGTTGCCGTTGCCGGTAGGATCCCAGGCGAAGCCGGCCCGTGGCGCGATGTTGTTCGTGATCCGTCCCGCATAGATTCCGTCGTCGGTGAACTGCACCCTAGCCTCGGCAAAGGCCTGGTTGATCTGGTCGGCTGAGCCGAGCGCGGAGAATTGCTGTGGCAAGAAGACGTTGCCGAGCGGCACGCCCTTCTCCTTGTTGCGAGTGATGTTGCCGAAGTCGTCCCAGCGGACTCCCAGCGTCAACGTCAGCCGTTGGGTCACCTTCCATTCGTCCTGGATGAAAAACCCCCACGTGTTCAACAAGTGCTCGTAGCCGCCCGGCCCCTCAGCACCGGTCAGCGGGTCGATCCAGGGACCACTCTGCGTAAACGGCTTGTCCGTGACGAGATCGATCAGGTTGTTGAAGCCGAACGACACTCGCCCATAGGTGTCGTTGAAACGAGCGTCATCGTCACCCCACCAGCCACTCACTCCGAGCTTCAGCGAGTGGCTGCCCTTGATCACGGTGACGACATTCCGCCAGTTGAAGTTGTTCTGGATGAACACCGCAGGCCCCCAGGCGGGGCTGATGCCCAGGCTCTGGCCCTGGATTGAGATGCCGGGGATGTCGACCGGGATCGGTCCGCCGTCGGTAGACTCGTTGAAGCCGCGCCAGCCATCGACGTAACTCCAACCGAAACTGGACTCGTTCAGAACTGTCGGGGAGAACGTGTGCGTCCAGCTTCCCTGAATGGCATTCATGTTGCCGTCATCAGTGGTACTGAATCCGCGGCGGTTGACTTGGGTCTCTATGTCGTACTTCATCCTGTACATGTTGAAGTAGACACGGTCGGCAGACTCATTGAAGTACTGGTCGATGCGGGCATTGTACTGATTGCCGTTGCGGAATGGGCTGCTGACGAACCGACCCTCATTGATCAGTGGCAGACTGCAGGGAATCATGTGCGTGGCGGAGGTCTCGCAACCGCCTTCGCCGGTGCCAAACACGTCGGCCGCCGAACGGGTGTTCCCCGTCGCGAAGGCATCGACGGGTGGGCGCTCGGCAAGAATCTCGGTTCCCAGCGTGCTCGGGAAGTTTGCCTGTGCCCAGTCCACGAATTCTCTCGATTCGAAGGTTCGCACGGAGTCTGCGAGGGAGTTTTCCGACCGCAGTCCCTCGTACGAGCCGAAGAAGAAGGTCGAGTTCTTCACGATCGGTCCACCGATCGTGCCGTTGAGGATGTTCCTCTTGAACTTCTGCTTCTGTCCCGGAGAGAACACGGTGCGTGCCGTCAGACCCTGATTGGTGAAGAAGTAGCTAGCCGTGCCGTGAAACTCGTTGGAGCCGCTCTTGGTCGTGATCGCAACCTGGACCGAACTCGCATTGGTTTGCTCGACACTGAACGTGTTGGTCTGGATCGCGACCTCTTCCACCGACTCGATGTTGGGAGTTACGTTAGGACGGCCCTGGATGATATTGCTGGTTATGTTCAGGCCATCCACGGTGTAGAGGTTACCGCTGGAGTTGCGCCCGTTGCCGCTCGCTTCGATCGCGACCTCCGTATTGAAGTTGTCGGGCGGTCCCGAGGCAGAGCCCCCGGCCAGAAGGCCATAGCCGGTGATACCCGGAGCGACGGCAGCCAGGCCCAGCATGTTGCGGGAACCGAACGGAAGGTCGTCGAGTTGCTCTTCCTCTACGGTCGCCTGCAGGCGAGAGTCAGCAGTGTCGAGCACCGGCGCTTCGGCGCTCACCACGACGCGCTCGGCCGCCGTCTGGACGTCCAGCTGGGCATTCGCCTCACCAATCTGGTTCGTCAGAAGGTCGACCGAAATCACCATCACGGCGAAGCCTTCGGCTTCGACCCTAACCTCGTATTCGCCGGCACCGAGACTGGGAAAGCGATAGACGCCTGACGCGCTCGCCTCGGTCGCCCGTTTGATTCCGGTCGACTCGTCAATCAGGGTCACACTTGCTCCTGGGATGACCGCACCGGACTGGTCAATGACCGTTCCTTGAATGCTGCCGCCGAACTGCGCGAAGGCGGCGACGGGAAGAATCATGGCCCCCAACAGGAGCGAAAGCGAGAAGCAGAGTGATTTCATGCTGGACTCCCTGGAGCGTCACCAAGAATTGCACAATGCCAAGCCATTGAGACCAGCGGACGCTGCCGACAATAACCATACACCCATACTGAATCGGCGGCAACAGATCGGACGAAAGAATCTGCCGAGCAAGTGTCTGCCAGAAAACTCCCTAATTCATTCATTATCAAAAAGATACTAGCGACTTGATCGACTTGGGAGAGCTTTCTTCAAACACTTGGGAGCCGACGAATAGGCCTCAAATGGCCAATCTTCGGAGGAAGACAGCGGCGTGATGCGAGAAATTCACGACCGACAATTGCAGATGGGCCAGGAGTCGATCGAGCAGATTGAACTCGAGCGCGATTGTCGTGACGACACGACGGCAGTCCTGCGGGGTTTCCAGCCTGTGTTCTGCACGCCGCCAGTCTGCACGCAGGTGATGGGCCTGCTGGAGGAGCACTTGCTGGCCAAGGTCAAGCGCGGGGTCGGGCGGCCGGGGCTGGACCTGTGGCAGATTCTGGTGCCGGGGCGGCTCAAGGAGGACCTCGACCGGCTCCGAGACCTGGCCCGTCGCCACGACCAGGTCCGCCGAATGCTGGGCCATGGCCTGTACGACCTGGCCCGCTACAAGCATCAGCGCCTGCCGGACCATGTCTCCCTGCTGACGCCGGAGTTGCTGGCAGCCATCAACAAGGTCTTGGTGCAGGCGAGCCGCGGTGGCGCTTCGGAAGGCGCGCCGGCAGCATTCGGCCGTGGAGGCGGCGATCCATCATCTGGAGCATCACGGCCTGGACCGAGTGCGGACGATGGGCACGGCCGGTTTCGAGCGCACCTTGGCACTGGAACTGGTGGGAGCCAACCTACACCGCCCGGGGCGGGTACCGCTGCAAGCGGACCGCCAAGCCGCCGGGGACAGGCTGGCGGCCTGAAGCGGTTGCGGGCCACCCCGCCCGCTGCCGGGCCACAGCCCGGCCAGGACTTTCCCACGCTAGGGACTGAGCAGCTGAGGGGGAGGCGAAGGAGTCCGCAGGGCGAGTTGGGGGCGAGTAGAGCCGCCCGAGGAAGCGCTGCAGACCCGCGAAAGCCAGCCGCGGCAGAGTGCCGAGGCCCCTAGTGTCGGCATACCTGCCAGAATCGGCCGGAAAAAGCCAGTGCTTTCCGCGAATCGAATCAGCCGCCCCGGCAAGAAACTAGAGAACCTCAGCGTGGGAACACCCTGCAGCCCGGCCGGGGCAAGACTGTGCCAGACCGGTCAGGGCGGCCGTTGAGTGCCGTCAGAACCGGTGCCTACGCGCACATGGGGCGAAACGGCAGGCGTTAGGGCGGGCCGAATCGGCCCTAAACCAACCATTTATTGGCCATATTGTTTGCACTTCCGAGCGAGACATCGTGCCCAGGGAGGGTGCTCTGGCAGACACGAGCTAGCGCTGACGGTCCCGGACCAGCCGGTAGCGATTCCGCCGGATCTCCTCGTCATGCGCCTGACCCAACTGATCGCGCATCTTCACTGCCAGGGCGGCGGCTTCGTCGGTGCGCCCGTTTCTGCGTAGTGCAAGCATCAAATTGTAGGTTACTTGCCTGTCGCCGGGTGCCAGCTCTGCGGCCTCTTCCAAGACCGCGATCGCCCGCTCAGTCTGGTTGGCGCTCGAGTAGAGCTTGCCGAGCTCTACTCGAGGTGACGCTTCCCCGGGCAGCCTCTCGGCCGCCAGAAGGAGGCCCTGCAGGGCCTCCTGGAAGTCATCTGAACCGGGCTCCACCCCGAGCTTGATCAGCGCTTGGGCATAGAAGAACTGGGCGACTGCGTCATCGGGGCTAGCCGAGACCCGGTCCCTGAGAATCTCGAGCGACTCGTCCATGCGGCCGGTTTTCTGGAGGGTTAGTGAGAGCCCAACCGCAGCCGACTGGGTATCTTTGTCGGCTGCAACCGCCGCTTCGAAGGCGGTCTCCGCCTCGGCGTAGCGACCCAGCTCGGCGAGCAGAATGCCGCGCATTGTCAGAATGCGATGGGAGCCTGGAATGTTGTTGTCTCCGATTTCGACGATCTCAACGCCGAGCTCGTAGGCCCCGTGCTCAATGCAGAGCTCGGCAAGTTGCAGGTAGAGCCGCTCAGATCTGGGGTGGTTGCGGATAGCGCGCTGCAGTGTCGCCAGTGCCCCCGGAGGGTCCAACGCCGCATGCTGGGCCTCGGCCAGCAGGCTCAAGGTGTCGATGTCGGGCGGGTCAGCGGCCGTGACCGCAACGAGCAGTTCGCGCACGGCTTCGTCCGGGCGGCCAGCCTCGAAGAGGGCAAGACCGAGGTTATAGCGCATGGCCGCGGCGGGCTGCCGCCCGGCCACGAGGTGCCGGAAGTCCTCCGCGGCCCGATCATAGTGCCCAAGCATGAAGTGGCACTCCGCCCGGTGGCGCAACGCTTCCGGATCACCGCGGACCACATCCTCCCCGCGCACGAAGTGCTCCAAGGCAAGTTGGCAGTCCTGCGCACGGTAGGCCAAGAGGCCAAGCATCGCGTGGGCGGTGGAGTTCTGTGGTTGCAGTCTCACGATACGCTCGAGGCGGGCCTCCGCTTGGGTGCGTCCGAGGCGCATCTCCAGCTCCGCAGCACCCTGCAGGGCGGGAAGATAGTCAGGTGACAGGGCGAGAGCCGACTGGTATGCGGCCAGCGCCTGTTCGGTCTGACCCAGCTGAGCCAGCGCCACACCCTTGAGTGTGAGCGGGCGAGGATCGGCTGCAGCTACCGTGCTGAGGCGGTCCGCCATCCCCACCGCCTCCTGCATTCGGCCCGCCCGGATCGCCTCTGCGACACGATTCAGGGAGGGGGGCTCTTGTCCCGCTGATCGAAGACTGATGGTCAGGCTTGCGATCGCGACGAGGCAGACTCTCTGCCAGGCGGGTCGCTTGCTGGCAGTGCTCACTGGACAACCCCCTGGCCTTCCTCAACAACGTACAGCCGGCCCGGTCGTAGCCCCTCGACCCGCTCCTCGGTTCCTGACGGCCAGCGAATCATCAGGTCCGCCCGCTCTGACGCCCCTAGTCCAAAGTGCAGTCGGGGATCGTCGACGGAATAGAAGCTCGACTGGCCGGTGACCGCTCGGGCCTGCATCCGCTCCCCGTAGCGAAGCACAACCTGGGCCCCGATGGCGGCGCGATTCGATCGACCGGGTGCGCCGCGCAAGGCAATCTGAATCCATCTGCCGGTTCCCGAGTAGTCATTGCGCAGCAGCGACGGGGTCTCGTTCATATTGACGACGAGAATGTCGATATCCCCATCATTGTCGTAGTCACCGAAGGCAGCTCCGCGGCTGGAGTGGGCATTCTTCATACCCGGCCCCGCCCCTTCGATCAACTCCTCGAACCGACCGTCCCCGAGATTGCGGAAGACGATGTTCGGCGTCTTGTACGGATAATGCGGCAGGGCCGCTTCCACCTCGGGGTAGACGCTACCGGTCACGTAGGCCAGATCCGGCCAGCCGTCGTTGTCCAGGTCGACGATGGCCGCGCCCCAGCCCACGAACCGCGTTTCGACTCCAAGGCCAGCCTCGACGGTGACATCCTCGAAGACACTCTGGCCATCGTTTCGATACAGCACGTTCGTGTCGTCCGAGAAGTGGGTCTTGAACAGGTCCAGGTCTCCGTCCAGATCGAAGTCCCCGATGCCCACTCCCATGCCGGCCTGCTCGATTGCGTCTTCGCTCAGCGCCGCTCCCCGTTCAAGCCCCTCTTCTCGAAAGGTGCCGTCCCCCAGGTTGCGAAACAGCAAGCTAGGCGTACCGTCGCAAGCGACGTAGAGGTCGATCCAGCCGTCCCGGTCCAGGTCGGCCGCAACCGTGGTCATCCCGTAGCCGGGGGCGGATTCGCCGATTCCGGACCTGGCGGTGACATCCTCAAAGGATCCGTCACCCAGGTTGCGATACAGGCTGTGGCGGCCCTGCGGCAAGCCTCGCGGCCCGCAATTGACGGCCACCCCCTTCCAAGTGCAATTGGCTCCGGAGCCCTTGCCTGGAGTCGTCTCTGGATCAAAATGCAGGTAGTTCGTGACAAACAGGTCCAACAGACCGTCCCGGTCGTAATCCAGGAAGGTGCTGCCAGATCCCCAGCGCGTTTCACTGTCCAGCAGCCCGGCCTCGGCGGTGATATCGACGAAAGAGCCGTCTCCCGAATTGCGAAACAGCACGTTTTGTCCCCAGAACGTCACAAAGATATCGGGGTACCCGTCGTTATCAAGATCGCCGACGGTTGCGCCCGAGGCCCAGCCCACACGATGCAGGCCAGCAGCCTCCGTCACCTCCTCGAATGTGCCGTCACCGAGATTGCGGTGCAACTGAAGCGAACTGTCCGCAGCCGGATCGCCGAAGCGTGTTCCGCCCATGATCAGCAGGTCCATCCAGCCGTCCGAGTCAAAGTCGAGCCATGCCGCTCCACCTCCGATGGTCTCAAGGATGTAGTCCTTGAATCCGACCTCGCCAAAGACCGTCGGGCGCACAAGCCGCGCCGCGCTAGCCACATCGACGAATTGTGCCGCGAACGGGATTCCGGACGGTTTCCCGCGCGGCATCGCACGTACACCTCTGGATGCTACGCCCTGTGCCGACATCTCTCCCGGCTGGGCCGCCAGCGCCAGGATCACCAACAGAAGGATCGACTCGATCCTGCCAACATCCGCATCGGACCGGTTGACCCGCACACCCAAGCCTACAGCGTAAGGCCGTTGGCAACCCGCTGGAACGGCTGTGGCACCAGCGTGGATGAGTTTGTCAACCAAGCTTCGCTCCAGTGCCCGGGTCAAGGACATGGTCGCCCGGCTGGGCGAAGCTCCAACCGTGATTCGTCGGACTTGTGGAGCTAGGCGGTCGACCTGGCGTCGGACTGCACCAACACGGCTGTCGACCGGTATGGTCGTCCGCAGCGCAGTCCTGCGGAGTTCGCCGTGTGGTGTCACACGAAGGCTGTGAGTGAGGACCACCACCCGCACGACACACCGATGCGGGTTGGCTATGCGCTGCCCGGACGACCGAGCCTCCCGCATGGACTGCGTGCCGTCTTCGGTGTCGCTCAAGGTCCGTCCGGTTTCCCTTCGTCTCGGGGGGCGCGTGCGGGCGCATGTCGTTCTGTGCCTGTTGGCCAACTACGTGGACTGGCACATGCGCCGCTCGCTGGCCCCCTGGCTCTTCGATGATGAGCAGCAGGGTATCGACACGGACGCTTCACCTGTCGAGCCTGCTCGACGCTCGAAGGATGCGCGCGCCAAATCTGGGCTCCAGCGCACCAAGGGTGATTGGCCGGTTCACAGTTTCCGCACACTCCTGGCTGATCCTGCCACGTTGACTTACGATCGGGTTCAGCCGACTGCCGACGTGATCAGTAGTCCGACACCATATCAGGCCGAGGCACTCCGCCTGCTGGAGGTCCAAGCACGAATCGTAGCCAGTAGAGAACACCTGCCAATTTGATTGGGGTATGCAATCAAAGTCAATTGGCCATTTCTCGATCCGCGAACTTCGGTCTAACGCGATCTTGGAGCGGTAATATCGGACATCTTAGCCAGCTTCATCCAAAGTTCTGATGCCTATATTGTTTGGAAGGTCGGGCGAGACCTTCGGACGGAAAGGATTCCTGGTAGGCAGTGGTGACACGGCAACGGACGACTGGATTTCCATCCGTGCCATGGCATTCCGGCAGGTGGGATGGGCGAGGAATGCGAGATCCATCACAGACAACTGCACGGCAACCAGAAAACGGGAGCGATACATTATCTTCCGCCCATTGCACATTGAACCGCAACAGCGGGGAAGAAGGCCTTTGGAGTAGGTGGCTGAACTACTGCCAGAGTAAGACCAGCGCGTTGATCTGTCAAGGTGACGCTCCGGGGGTGGCCGTTACGCGAGGGTGGCAGCGGGATTTGGCCCGAAGAGGCGACCGGACCACAGGGGCGCTGGCGGGCTGGGCCCGCCAGCTCGAGAGGGGGAAGTACGTCGGGGAGGGGCCGCGTTGCGGCCCCGATCAGAGAGGAACGGGGTCCGGGAGTGCGGGTGGCGGGTCGATGCCGGCCGCGAGACAGTCGTCGCGGAAGACCTCGTACGGAGTGCGGTAGCCAAGCACCTTGCGGGGGCGGTGGTTGAGCCGATTGACGGCTTCCTGCAGCCGTTGCGGGTCGAGTGTGCGCAGGTTCTCGGTCTTGGGCACGAACTGGCGCAGGAGGCCGTTGGTGTGTTCATTGAGGCCCCGCTCGCAGGAGCGGTAGGGCCGGGCAAAGAAGATGTCGGTCTCGAGCGCCTCGGCGGTCTGGAGGTGGCCGGCAAACTCCTTCCCGTTGTCGCAGGTCACGGTCAGGACCAAGGCCGCGAAGGGCCGCAGCAGGTTCTGCATCGCGTCGCCCACCAGGGCGGCGGTCTTCCGGCTAACTGTCTGAGCAAGCAGGTACTTCGACTTCCGTTCCACGAGTGTGACAGCGGCTCCTTTATGGGCCTTGCCGATGATCGTGTCGGCCTCCCAGTCCCCGCAGCGCTGCTTCGAGTCGACAATTGCTGGGCGCTCGCTGATGTCCCTGCGGCCCGGGATGCAGCCGCGACCGGCGCTGCCCCGGGTGGCCTTGCAGCGGCGCGGCTTGCCGCGCTGCCGCAGGTAGGTGTAGAGTGAGCCGCCTTGGGCGCGGTCCTGGCGAATCCGCTGGTAGAGCCACGAGAAGCTGACCGACACCGCCCCGACCCGCTTCAGGTAGCCGGCCACTTGCTCGGGGCTCCAGTGGCTCTGGAGGCCGTCAGAGATGAGGTTCCAGATCGGTGGCTGGAGCTTGCGGGGGCCGGTGACGGCCCGGTGGCGGCGCTCTCGAGCGAGTTGCTGGGCCTGGTCATGGTGATAGCCGGAGGGGCCGGCGTTGCGCCGGAGTTCGCGACAGACGGTGGACTTGTGACGCTGGAGTTGAGCGGCGATGGCGGTGACCGAGAATCCCTGCTGGTGCAATGCCTGGATCTGGCAGCGCTCGTCGTATTGCAGGTGGCGGAACTGCTGAGGCATGGCGATTTCTCCTCTAGGATAGGCTAATCAGCACCTTAGGCCCCTCCGCCCGCTGTTGCGCTTCCTTGTGCAACCGGCGTTCCATTATAATAGGTCGAAATTTCAAGCCTCACCCAAATTCCAGATCAAGCTTGTGCATCGCCCCTTTGGCACGATCTTCATAGGCAGTCAGCTGACCCAAAGACAGCCCCAAGCTAACTCCATGCGCTAGTAGATTCCGGTTGGCAGCAATGCTATCGATGGCGGCCCGTTGATCATCGTCGAGCGCTTCGAACCAGCCGTTCGCCCGATCTTTATCGAAGTTACCAAAAAAATCGCGTATGTTGCGAGATGTCGGACTTGGCAAGCGTCTCATCTGCGAGCGCACGAACCTGGCAACTTCCGGGGCAGCCCTATCAGCGGCGAACCTGGCCGCGCATTCCTTGCATCGCTCCTGAATTAGGGTCGACGCCAGGATGCAAAGGTATCGGGCGATCTCGGCTTGGATGGCGTCGTCAGTAATGGTGCGGGCATGGTCCTTCAACCGCATGATCCGGTTCTCAAGCTGCTGGCGAGCTTCGAACATGATTCAGACCACGCTATGCAACGCATCGACAACCCTTTGAATCCGAGATTTCAGCTTGTCTGGGTCTGTCGTACCAACTGTATAGAGACTTGTGAAGCTGGCGTCCGCCAGGACTCTCTCAACCGCGCCCTTGATTGCGTTTCGGTCCTTGACTGGACCTACCTGTAGCCGTCGGGCAACTCCCACCATGATCGCATCGGTCACCGACGCATTGAGGGCGTGCTGGGGACGAAAGGCATCACGGCCCAATGTCTGATTGACCAGTGCCATGGTCGGTTCGAGCACCCCGTTCAACGACCGTTCGCCATGGAGGTTGAGATTTCGGTTCTCGCCCATGAAGCTGTTCAAAAACAGCTTCATGGGCCGCTTGTAGGAGTCGAGTCTGTAGAACAGTGCAAAGAACCTCAGCAAGAGCTCACGATCCTTCTGTCTTGGGCTTCGCTTACCAAAAATCGCCCTCCAGTCCCGATTCTCGTTCGCCCTGGCCAAGTATTCATTGAAGGGGCCATGGTACACACATGCGCGGATTTCTTGAGGGCTCAGCGCCATACTGGTCGTGTTGAGACGCTCAAATACCATGTAGATGCTGCTATTGTCTCCCCCGGGGTCGTCCTGCTTGATAATGATCGCGTGGAGGATCGCATCGTTCAGGCGGCGACGATCCTCGTCCTCCAGGGTATCGTAGGCCACGCCTTCGAACTCTTTCGAAACACCCTGGAGCCTGAACTTGTTTCCCTGAAGTGTACCTTGATAGAAGAACTGCAGAGATTTCAGCCTCTGCTGGCCGTCGATCACCATCAATTTTTGGGTCACGCGATCCTTGGAGAGAAATATGGCCGGCACTGGCAGTCCAAGCAGGAGCGATTCGATGAATCTCGAAGCCTGCGGCAACGACCACGCGTACTCCCTCTGGAATGTCGGCACCTGAATGTCTTCGTGATCGAGTCGCTTGACTAGACTGTCGACAGGATAGTCGGCTCCATAGCTTGAGATCCGATATCTGACTTCGGTTGAAGCTTCTTCGTCTTCCAATGCGGCGTCATCCTTGACGTCAGGTTCTTCTTCAAGTTGGACCGGCTCCAGCTCAGGCACAAGCCCCCCCTCAGACTGATTGTAGACCAGATGCCCGCTCATACAGGCACCACTTGGAACAGGTTTGGTCGACTATTCGGAGGCAAGTTGTGATTCGTCTTCCGTACGCACTGCGGCCAATCAGAGAGGCCCGCCCACAATCGCAACGCTGACCGCAGTGAGCCTGTCGTGGCTGGCCCGGTGCGCTGGGACCTCAGACCCCTTCTGCAAGGATCCGGAGCCTTCCCGGCCAGGCATCGCCGGGCCGCGCTGACCCAGGTTGTCTACCGTCAATCGCTCACTGCCGGCCCCCACGCTGAATCGCGCCCAACCGTGCGGGTCAGGCCGCATGTCGCCGAATACGGGGTCAAGGAACTCGCAGCGTAGTGGCAGGCCGTCGGACTTCAGGTGCGGGCTGTATCTCATCCGCAACGGAACTCCCGCCTGCCTGCCAGGATCGGACGTTTACAGCTTCGTGAGCGTGCCTCCCACGAAGACGGCGTGAAGCTCGCGAAGGTTGTGGATGTTGTCGAGAGGATTCGCGTTCAGGATCACGATGTCGGCCAGCCCGCCCGGACGCACGGGGCCTCGTTCGTGATCGATGCCGAGGGCCTTCGCGGTGCCGCTCGAGAACGCCCGGATCACATCGATTCCCGCCATGCCTGCCCGCTTCATCAGCACGGCCTCGTGGTAGTCGGAATAGCCCTCGAACGTCCCTGGAAAGCCGGAACCGCTTGCGAGACCGATCATGACCCCTGCTTCCTCGATTCGTTTGAGATTCCTCCGGGCTATGTCGAACTCGTGCATTCGGCGTGCCCGGTCCGGGTCCAGCGCCTGGCGAATCCGTTCCGGGCCCCGCAGGATGCCGGCAACGCCTGAGCCTAGCGAGCGCCGCAGGTAACGGTCGTCGAGAATCGGAGCCTCATCGCCATACTGGAACTGCACGTGAGTTGCCGATAGCGTGGGCAGGTACACCGTACCGGTCCTTGCAAGCGTCGAGAGCAACTCGTCGCTCACGCCTTCTTCGACCAGACTGCCGGCTACGGTACGCGCACCGGCTCGCACGGCCGCGAGAACCAACGCCTCCGTCCTGGCAACGACAGCCGCCCTAAGGCCGTGGTGCAGGGCACGACCGATTGCGGCTTCCGCCACGGCCCGGTCGTCGACCCTGCGGGTGGTGGTGGATTCGGACCGGAATTCGATGTAGTCGGCACCCATTGCGGCCAGCAGGTCGACCGCGCGACTTGCTTCTTCAGGGTCCTTCACGATTTCAAAGACCGAGGCAAGGCCCGGAAACCGGTCCAGCCGCGGCTCGGCCACCGTCAGCGCACGGAGCGGTGTCACGACCCGCGCCGCGCTGCCTGTGGCACCCGAGCGAACTTCCGCCCGGATTCGCAGCACAGTGTCCGGGTTCGGCCCCAGGATCGATGTCGTTGTGACGCCGTAGGAGGCGTATCTTTGCAAGTGAGCGATGGTCTCGGTTCGCGTGAAGTGGTTTGGCGGCCGATCTTCGCTGCGAACCAAACCCGCCAACCCTCGGCCATTGATGATGCCCGGAACAACGGTCTTGCCGGTCGCGTCGATCACAGCGATCCCTTCCGCAGGGGGAAGGGACCCGGCCGAGCCGATTTCGGCGATACGACCGTTTCTGATCAGGATGTCCGTGCCGGCCCTGGGAACTGCCCCCGACCCATCCACCAGGAGCGCGTTGCGAATGAGATGAGCCTGTCCGCCGAGCGAGCCGCAGGTGCTCGGGAATACCGCCGGCAGCAGGCACAACAGGAGGGTCGCCGCACCTGGAGGCGTGAGGTGTGCCGTGCCTCCCCCTGTCGCAGGGCTCTCCTCTCGCTCCTTGCCGCGCTGCGGTACAGGGCCCGACTCCGGGTGAGGCTGCATCAACTTCATTCGTCCGGAGCAGCCAGCCTGACAGTCATGCCTGCCGATGCGGTTCCATCTCGCTCCAACGGAAGTTGACACCGTGCCCCGGAACCTCTGGTGCTACGGCGTGTCCGTCTGCGACCTGAACGGGATCAGTCAAGTAGGGGGCGAGGCCGAAGCCGTGGATTTCGAGGAAGGAAGCGTTCGGCACTGAAGCCAGCAAGCTGACGTGCAGGTCGTGCACGCCATGAGTGGTAACTGGAAGATGCCGTACCTCCGACAGGTGCGCGATCTTGCGCCACGCCGTAACCCCGCCGCAATTGGTTACGTCCGGTTCCGGAAAGCTCACACCACCTGCCGAGATCAGGGTCTCGAACTCGGCCACGGTGTGCAGGTTTTCTCCCGCCGCGACCGGCAGGGCCCCTTCGCGCAGGGTACGGACATAACCCCGCACATCGGACGGAGCAATGGGTTCCTCCAGCCAGTACACGTCGTGCTTGGCGAGGACTCGCGATGCGCGGATGGCCTCGTCGACACCCCATTTCATGTTGGCGTCCACCATGAGGGTCCTGTCCGGGCCAAGCACCTCCCGGACGGCCTGCACCCGCTCCAAATCCTCACTCAGGCCCGGACGCCCCACCTTCATCTTGACAGCCCGGTAGCCACACTGCACGTTCGCCCTCGTCTGCGCCTCCAGGGCCGGTAGCGAGAGGTTCAGGTCAATCCCGCTCGCATAGGCACGGACTCGCGGGTCAAAGCCTCCGAGCAACCGCCATAGCGGTTCCTGGAGCGCCTTGGCCTTCAGGTCCCACAGTGCGATGTCGATGGCCGAGATCGCGAAGCTTGCCGGTCCGCCCCGCCCGACGTAGTGCGTATGCTCCCACATCGATTCCCACAACGCTTCGGTATTTCTCGGGTCCTGGCCACTGATCAGCGGTGCCAGGTCATCGTTGATCATTGCGGTGATCGCCGATCCACCGGTTCCCCCGACGGTGTATGTCAAGCCAACGCCTGTCAGCCCGTCCTGCGCCCGCACCCGCACCGTAACGAGAGTGAAATGGGAAATGACGCCGTGCGTGGCATCCGCCAAGGCCGGATTCAGCGGGATGGCGAATCGCCGAGCCTGCACGGATTCAACCTTCATCGGTCATCCAGAGCCATTACGGTAGCATCGTGCCCGGTGATTCGCAGCATCGGTATAAGAGACCCCATCACTCGGCTTGCGTGCCTGCGGCGATTCCCGGCCA
The DNA here is from genome assembly GCA_965205085.1 of Bryobacterales bacterium. GTDB lineage: Bacteria > Acidobacteriota > Terriglobia > Bryobacterales > UBA6623 > VXMF01. The sequence goes on from OZ242039.1 coordinate 3,478,222, forward strand.
TTCCATTGCCAACCCAGGCATAGCTGTGGCCGGTCACACCAGCATTGCTCGCTTGTACAATGGAATCCTTTGACGCTTGCCGAGTCCAACGAACCTGCGGCTCCGAATCCGGCCTCCGGTCGCATCGCCCGTGCATTCGCCCGATCGGAATCGGCAGACAGCCGTACCCTGATCGCATACCTGACGGCCGGCGATCCCACACCCGATCGTAGCTTGAGCCTCATTCAGGCCCTGGAGCGCGGCGGCACAGACATACTCGAACTGGGTGTTCCGTTCTCCGACCCTATCGCGGACGGGCCGGTCATCCAGCGGGCCAGTGAACGGGCGCTTCGTTCCGGCACCTGCGTTCCCGGGGTCCTGCGCATTGTCCGGTCGCTTCGAAAGACCTCGGAGCTTCCGGTCGTCATCTTCAGCTATCTGAATCCGATTCTGCGGTATGGCTTCCGGCGGTTTGCTGCCGATGCTGCCGACGCGGGTGTCGACGGGGCCCTCCTGACCGACCTGGCCATAGAGGAAGCCGAGACCTATGTCTCCGAGATGCGGGCCCGCCGACTCGACTGCGTTTTCCTGGTTACGCAAACGACTCCCCAAGCCCGTATCGCCCGCATTGGCCGGCAGAGCAGCGGATTTGTCTACGTCGTGTCGCGAGTGGGAGTGACAGGCGACCGTGCCAGCCTTGCCGGCAGCGCCCTGCCTCTGCTGGAACGCACCCGGAGGGCGACCCGGTTGCCGCTGGCTCTGGGGTTTGGTCTGTCCACCCGCAAGCAGATGCAGGAAGTGGCTCCGCACACCGACGGTGCCGTCGTCGGCAGCGCCTTCATGCGCCTGATTGAAGCGTGGTCGGCTTCCGCCGATCTCGAATCCAGGCTCGAAGGCATGGCGGCCGAATTCAAGGGGGGGTTGGCGGTGCCCGCAGACAGCGGGACCGTGTCCAGGGTCTAGTTATGCGAAGCCTCAGTGACTGGCGCGACGCGATCGATCAAGTCGACCGCGAGATCGTCGACCTGCTGAATCGCCGCGCTGAGATCGTCTTGGGCTTGGCGCCCCTGAAGAAGGAGCTCGGCATGGACATCTACGAGCCTGGCCGTGAGGGCATGGTCATGAACAACATAGCTGCCCGCAACAGTGGCCCCCTTTCGAACGAGGCACTCGAGCGCGTGTACCGGGCCCTGATCGGGGAAATGAGGGCCTTGCAGCGGAAGCCGATCGACTAGGGCCGTGCAATCGATCAAGACGGTTTCCGTCGTCGGCGTTGGCCTCATCGGGGGCTCGTTCGCCCTGGCGTTGCGACGTATCGGGTTTGGTGGCCGTATCCTCGGGGTCAGTTCGGAAACTACGCTCGCTCGGGCGCTGGAGCTTGGCGCCATCGACGAGGGCTGCCGTCTGGAAGATGCCCTGCCCCAGTCGGACCTGATCTACCTGGCTCAGCCGGTGCTGCAGATCGCCGCCGGTCTTGAGCGTGTCCGGTCCCTGGTGCCGGACCACGCTCTCGTAACGGATGTCGGCAGCACGAAGGGCTTGATCGTCGACCGAGCCGCGAAACTGTTCACCGACGGTCCGGAATTCCTCGGGGGACACCCGATGGCCGGCAAGGAGGGCAGAGGCGTGGAGGTCGCCGATTCCCACCTGTTCGACGGCGCGGTCTATGTGCTGGTGCCGGACGGAACGGACCTGCCAGGATCGCCGGTTGTACGGGACTTCGTCGGCATCCTTGGGCGAATCGGATGCCGCGTCAGGGTGATGGGACCTGCCGAGCATGACCGTACGGTGGCTTGGACGTCGCACATGCCCCAGCTCGTGTCGACCGCGCTGGCCGCCGCGATCGGAGACCATGTGGCCAAGGCTGAGGACCTTGATGTGGCGGGTGACGGCCTGAGGGACATGACCCGCCTGGCGGCCAGCCCCCACGCAGTCTGGTCCCCGATCATCGAGACGAACCGTGACTCCATCGACGAGGCACTGGCTTCCTTCGTCAGCGAGGTCGAGGCGCTACGAAGCTCCCTCCGGGAGACCCATGCAAGAAAACACTTCCAGCGCGCCAATGAATTCCGGTCCCGCATGGAACCGGATTAGCGGCCCGCCGGCCGGGAGGGGCCCGGCGCTCTCGCAGCACCGGCGACTCGCAGCCGCTATGCCGTGGCGGGCAGCTGCAGCTTGGGGGCCGTCCTCCAGAGTCTCTCCAGGTCGTAGTAGTAGCGCTTCTCCTTGATGAACACGTGAACGACGAAGTCTCCGTAATCGACCAGAACCCATTCCGCATGCTGGAGCCCCTCCACGCTCAACGGACGCCGTCCAACGGCCTTGAGCTCCGCCTGTATGCCATCTGCGATGGCCTGGACCTGGCGCGAGTTCGTGCCATGGCAGATAATGAACTGCTCGGTGAAGGTGCTCACCTTGCCGATATCGAGGACCGTCAGGTCGACGGCCTTGCGTCCCTTGGCCGCTTGTACGGCGATTCTCCAGGTTTCCATGCGCTGTGTTCGGCTGGTTCGGGCTGCTGCCTCCGATCCTCATTCTAGGGCAACCGACGGGCTACGGACCGTTCCTTCGATAGAATGGCCTCACATGGAGATCCGTTTCCTGGTTGCGACGGCCGTCCTGGCCTGCGCTCCGGGTTTGGTTGCACTGGCCCAAGACGACACGGAACTCCAGCGCGTCCGCGATCTGGTCCGGGCCGGTGCTCTGCCCCGCAATGCCCTGGTGGAGGCGGAAGGCGACCTGCTGGAGCGCAGGTACCGCGAGACACTCAACCGTACCCTGCTCAGCGAAACCCTCGAGCCCAGCGAGATCCAGGTCATGCTGGACTCCGCCAGGGCACTGGAGCGAATCGCCCAGGAGCGCTTCGACCGCGTCTTCGCACGGGTCGAGGCGGGTGCGGCCCCGGCAAGAGAATTGCAGGAGGTCCGGGAGAGGCTGAAAGCAGCCCGTCGCCAGTCCGAGTTGGCCCGCACCCGGTCCGGCCTGATCCGCCAGATGGAGCGCATGGCCGCTGCCGAATCGTACCGGGAAGAACTGGAAAGTGCAGAGGCCGCTTTCGCCGTCACCGGCTTGGAGGACTGGGGCCAAGAGTTGCTCCCGGAGATTGGTGACATGTACCGGCTCGCCTTCGGCGTTGACCCGCCGATCAGTGCGGAAGGCGATACAGCGCTGCATCGGTCGCTGGGCCTGGATCACTCGGGCCGAATCGATGTGGCCGTCCACCCGGACTCCGACGAGGGAATGTTCCTCATCTACGTTCTGGAGAGCTTCGGGATTCCCTACATCGCTTTCCGCTCGGCCGTCCCTAGCCAGTCGACGGGACCGCACATCCATGTCGGACCGCCGAGCGAGCCGATTGGATCGTCCGAGCCCTGATCGCTCGAATTGTATAATCGGGTTTCATGCCGAGAGGTTACATCCCTGTTCTGATCTTCATCGGCGTCGCGGCAGCGTTCCCGATCGTTACGCTGATCGCAGCCAAGCTGATTCGTCCCAGTGCGCCCGGCAAGACGAAACTCGAGGCGTACGAATGCGGGATCGAGTCCCAGGACGACACCCGCGGACGTTACTCCATCCGGTTCTACCTGGTCGCCATCCTCTTCGTCATATTCGATGTCGAGACGATTTTCCTGCTGCCGTGGGCGATTCGATACGATGTCCTCGGGTTGCTCGGTCTCGCGGAGATGCTGGTGTTTCTGGCGATCCTGATCGTCGGCTATATCTGGCTGTTCCGACAGCGCGCCCTGAAATGGGCGTGACTCCGGGTTCCTGAGCCCTCGGCCGATCGTCAGATCCGGTTCAGGAAGATGGGCAGTCCGTTCTTGCAGCCGTATTTCGGAAGATAACGCTCCGTATCGTACATCGTCTCCACGTCGACGACGCGGGACTTGCCACCCTTGCCTGGAATGTCGGCGTCAACATAGCAACCGTTCTGGATTGCGGCCATTCGTCCCGAAGCCCCGCCGACGATGCACTCCACTGCCAGGGAGGCGAAGGTGGTGGCTACCAGCCTGTCGATGAAGTCAGGGGGGCCGCCACGGAGGTCGTAGGTCAGGTCGCTGACAACGGTCTCTTCCTGGATGTGTTTCTTGACCTCCTCGCTGAGCGACTCCCCGATGCTCATCTTCTTGCGGTGGCCGTACGCATCCCGGTCCCCATATTGCCGGACGGTGTGTCCCTTCCAGGTTGCCCCTTCCGAGAGCACGACCAGGGCGTAGTTGCTGGGATTGGCGCGCTTCTCTTCCTGCAGCAGCGCCAGGAGCTTCTCCAGATCGAATTCGTGCTCGGGAATGCAGCAGTGAATTCCCGTCACGTATGACGTGTACAGCGCGGTGAAGCCGGCGTCGCGGCCAAAGACCCGGAAAATACCCACCCGCTCATGGGAACCCACGGTCGTCCGCTGGCGGCTGATATTGTCGACCGCTCGCGTGATGGCCGTCGAGAATCCGATGCAGTATTCCGTGTTCGGCACGTCATTGTCCATGGTCTTGGGAATGCAGACCACAGGGAAACCCTCGTCGTGGAGCCGCTTTGCGTAGCTCAGGGTGTCATCTCCGCCGATCGCAATCAGGTGATCGATGTCGAGTTGGCCCAGGTTCTCAATGACCACCGGAGTGAGGTCGACGATACCGGGTGCGACCTCCTTGAACCCCCCGGCCCGGCTTCTCAAGAAGTCCGGAATGTCGTCCGCCTTCATGTGGGACGGCCGTGTGCGGGTCGAGTGCAGGAAGGTCCCGCCGTCCCTGTCAACCGTCCTCGTGTTCAGGCGATTGAGGGGCAGCAAGTACGCCGGATCGGATCCCTTGATGGGCTGGACGTGGGTTAGGCCTCTCCACCCTCGACGGATGCCGATCACTTCGATCCCGTGGTTCACGCAGTTCTGTACCGTGGCCTTGATGACCGAGTTCAGGCCGGGCACGTCGCCGCCGCCGGTCAGGATGCCGATTCGTTTCGCAGTCATAACAGGGCGAGTTCCTCCTACAGTGCCTGGCTACCCGATGGGGCGGGTCGCCACGGACCTATTCTTCTGCCGGAGACGCGGGTGTTTCGGCTTCCGACACCACGAAGGGACGCTCCAGCGTCCCCGTCTCCCAGCCCAGGTGGCTGATATAGAGCAGGATCAGTTCCTCGGGAAAGTTTCCTCTGAACTTCTCATACACGGTTTCGGGCCATCCCGGGCTCAGATGTTCGGTGTGGTCGGCCTCCTTCGAGAAGAAGCCGCTTCCGTCGTGCTCGATCTCCAGAAAGTCCAACACGCTGACCACGAAGGGGATGTTCGAGACCAGGATGCCCTGGGAGAGATCGCGGGCCAGGCTGTTGTCCCCCTGCGTGATCCGCAACCACAGCTTCGGAGCCGCGGCCCGGAGTTTTCCGCGACTCAGGGTGTGGAGTCTTGATCGAACCTTGATGGCCTGATAGACCCCGAAGGTTCGAAGCGCCCCGATCGAGATCATCTGGACCAGCCGGACGCAGCGTTCCTGGCCGAGCGCTGAGTACACCTCGACCAATTCCATCTCTCGGAGAATACCACAGGACTATTTCAGGGATTCGAGTTCGAAAACGAGGGCCTTGCCGCGGATCAGGTAACACAGGTAATATTCCCAGAACTTGCGAAACACACGGGATCGGTTCACCGCGAACTCGAATCCCAGCAGCCGCCAGAACCGCAACAGCTTCACCCGCAGACACACTTGCCTGAAGCGGCACCGCGAATAGTAGTCAAAGCCCCCGGTTTCGGTGAAATAGCGGAAGGAGAACGAGTTCAGGTGCCAGCGATGGGTCGGGTCGGCGAACGAGCTTGCATCCGAGCAGTGCGGCGTTTCGATGAGCACGCGCCCCCCGGGCCGCAGCACCCTGTGGACCTCCTCCATGGTGGCGACAACATCCGCCACATGCTCGATCACGTGAATCAGGTAGACCGACTCGAACGAGTCGTCCCGAAAGGGCAGCGCGCCCCGGTCGACATCGCCCACCACGTCGGCGACGGTGTGGCGGTTGCGGTCGAGACCGACGGCTCCGGGCTGCTTGTTCAACCCGCAGCCGATATCCAGCGTCGGCGCTCCGATGGCCAAGGGAACGATTGTAGCCCGGCCACAACAGCGGTTCTAGTGGTCCGCGATTCCCCCGTCCGGGAACCGGAGTTGCTGTCGGGTTACCGGTACGTACGGTCTCCGCTCTCCAACCCTCTCGTCGAAAGTCACACCGAGTCCGGCCCCGTCGGGAGGCAGTGCGAAGCCCTTTTCGAAGCGCGGCCCGCCCCCGAGGAAGAAATCGTCCCAGAACGGATCCCGGCGTCCCGACGAGATCTCCTGGATCGCGAAGTTCGGCGTGGAGAAGTCGACATGCAGCGACGCCATTGTGGAGATTTCGCTCTGCGGGTTGTGCGGACAGAGCTCGATGCGGTTGGCTTCTGCCATGGCGGCGATCTTCTTCATTTCCAGGATTCCACCGCAATGCACGACGTCCGGCTGGATATAGTCGACCAGATGGCGGTGACAGATTTGGGAGAATCCGTACTTCGTGAAAAGGCGCTCTCCGGTCGCGATCGGAATCGTCGTCATCGCCCGGAGCCGGGCCAACTCCTCCAGATCCTCGATCTGCGTCGCCTCCTCGACGAAGTAGGGTGCCAGCGGCTCGGCCTGACGGCAGAACGAACTCGCCATGGTGGGCGTCGCCTTGCCGTGGATGTCGATGCACACGGCGAAAGACCCGCCCACGGCCTCTCGAACAGCCCGGAGGTTGGCAATCCCCTCGCTCACGGATCTCACCGGCTCGATCACGTCGTCCTGGGTGGTCAGAAATCCGCCCTTCCCCGCCGTCCAGCCTTCCTCCCGGGCTGCCAGCCACCGCTCGGCGTAGGCTTGTGGGGTCGGCCCCCCACCCGGATGGACATACATCTGGACCCGCTCCCTGGCCTTGCCGCCGATCAGTCGATAGATCGGCTGTCCGACCGCCTGTCCGAGGATGTCCCAAAGTGCGATCTCGACTGCGCTGATCGCAGAGTTCAGGATCGGCCCGCCCCGCCAGCGCGGCCAGCGGTACATGGCCTGCCAGTGCATCTCGATGTCCGTCGGATCGCGGCCGACCAAGTACCGATGGTGCTCGTCGATGGCCGCCTTCACGGTCGCGGCCTTGGATGTGACAGACCCCTCGCCGACGCCTGTAAGGCCTTGGTCGGTATAGACCTTGCAGAAAACGTAGTTCTTGGCGGCCGAGTGGTTGACGATCCACGATCTCAGGTCCGTGACCCTCAGGTTCAGCGCTCGCGCCTGTTCCTGGGCTTGGGCGAGCGCACTGCCCGGCCCGATGACTCCGCCAAGGGCCCCGACGGCCGAGCCACCTGAGACTCGGAACAGGTCTCTGCGAGAGAGATGGCCACGTCGGGACAGGCGTTGCATGATCGTGAAACAGTTTACTTCGCGCGGCCGCGCACAGCGGGGGAACTGTCCGCAACGGATGCGCACCCGTTGGAGGAACCCTGAGTGCGGGCGGACGGGCTGCCAGATCCCTCAAGGGCCGGAACAGTCGTGGTCCCTGCGGGGCCCGACAACGGGCGACTGAGCGAGCGTTTCTTGGCACGGGGTATTCGGATGGGCACCTCGGGTGCGTGTCAGGCCGCATGCAGCACCGACGCCCCGGGAGGTAACCGGCACCGGGACAGGGGTCATGGAAGCGGCCGTATCCGGCACCTTTCCCATCAACCCGGACCGGAGGCGGGGCGAAACTCCCCACCTCCGCCACGCTTCGGTATAATCCTCCCAATATGGTCGGCCAGACGGTGGTCCGCGTGCCGGCCTCCAGCGCAAACCTGGGCCCCGGATTCGACACCCTGGGGCTTGCGGTGGGGATCTACCTCACGTGCCGATTCCAGACATCCCCGACAACCACGATCCGCGCGACTGGCCGCGACGTGGATTCGATTCCTCTCGACTCTGACAACCTCATTCTGCAGACCGCCCGGCTGGTGGCGGCCGCACAGGGCCAGGAACTTCCTCCGGTCCAGCTGGAGATCGAGAACGAGATACCCGTTGGCAAGGGACTCGGGTCGAGTGCTGCTGCACTGGTGGCGGGAGTCGTCCTGGCCGATCGACTCCTCGGCCTGGGTTGGGACGAACATCGACTGCTGGATGAGGCGGCCCGTATCGAGGGCCATCCGGACAACGTATCTGCCGCCGTGCTCGGGTCAGTCACGACCGCCGCGATCGGCGGCGACGGTGTCACGAGAGCCGTCCGCCTGGAAGTCCCGCGGGCCTTCTCGGTCGCCGTCGTCTGTCCTGACTTCGGGTTGAGCACCCCCACCATGCGGGCCACCTTGCCCACTCGTTACGCGCGCGAGGATGTGGTCTTCAACATCCAGCGCGCCACGCTTCTGGTCGCCGCCTTGCTGACAGGCGACCGGGCGGCCCTGTCCGTGGCATTCGAGGACCGCTTGCACCAGCCGTACCGGGCCTCCCATGTGCCGGCCCTGTCCGAGATTCTGAACCTCAGCGTCCCCGGTCTGCTGGGGTGCGCCCTCAGCGGGGCGGGTCCGGCCGTTCTGGTGTTCTACCAGACCGGCCGCGAAGATGCGGTCCGGTCCGTCGACGGTGAGTTCCGGAAGGCCGGGTGCCGGAGCGAGATCCTATTCCCGATCATTGATCGAACCGGCCTGATCGTCCGGGACGGAGAGACCGCGCCATGAACTCCATGGATATCACGCGCAAGGCCCTCTCGAGGCAGGGGCTGCCCGTGGGCGATCCGGGTTGTCCACCGGATTCTCCAACCCGGTTCCCCGATGGAGCGCACTACAGGATTGAGATCCCAAGCACGGAGGGGCCCGCGGCCTTTCGTGCCGTGGTGAACGCTGCTGACGCCCTGAAGGTTCCTGTGCACAGGGTGAGCCAGGGGAGCGGGATCATGCTGCTCACGGACGAGGAAATCACCGAGATGCATGAGCTGGGTACGAGCCGGGGCATCGAGGTGAACCTCTTCGTGGGGCCGCGAGCCACCTTCGACGTCGGGGCTCAGGCCTATGCTCCTGCCGGCCAGACTCTTGGCCTGAGCCTGCGTGGCGGTGACCAACTCGTGTACGCGCTGGAGGACGTCCGTCGCGCCGTCGAACTGGGCATCCGCAGCGTGCTCGTGTCAGATCTCGGTCTCCTGGCGACCCTCGGCCGCATGAGGGCATCCGGAGACCTGCCGGAAGACCTGATCCTCAAGACGTCTGTGATGATGGCACCAGCCAACCCGGCCTCGGCCCGGGTTCTCGAGGATCTGGGCGCGTCCACGATCAACGTGCCGTCCGACCTCACCGCTTCCCAGCTCGCGTCCATCCGCGCTGCGATCGACATTCCGATCGACCTGTACGTGGAGGCGCCGGACAACATCGGCGGATTCATCCGGTACTATGAGGTGCCTGAATTCGTTCGAGTGGCAGCACCTCTCCACATCAAGCTGGGCCTGCGGAATGCGCCGGACATCTATCCCAGTGGCACGCATCTTGAGAGTACTGCAGAGCGTCTCTGCAGGGAGCGTGTCCGACGTGCGCGACTCGCACTGGATACGCTCGAACGGCACGCTCCGGGCCTGACGGTTTCTCCGACCGGGCGGGCCGGGGGATAGGGGGCGCATCCGGATGCCGTCGCGATGGTTGGACGACGAGGATCTGTTTCGCCGGATTCGGGAGTCTCTGTTCTCTGCCGTGGTCGGTGACGTGATGGATCGATTGGGCCTGGAGCACCAGTTCCTGCCCCCGCGAATCCGGCCGATCGTTCCCGAGATGCTCGTCGTTGGCAGAGCCATGCCGGTTCTGGTCGAGGATGTTCCGGACGGTGTCCGCCCGGATCCTCCGTTTGGACTGATGCTGGACGCTCTCGACGACCTCAGGTCAGGCGAGGTGTACGTCTGCGGGGGCGGATCGCCTACGTATGCCCTCTGGGGCGAGTTGATGAGCACGCGGGCCCGCCTGCTGGGCGCTGCCGGGGCGGTTGCAGACGGCTATTATCGGGATTCCGGCGGCATCGTCAGGTTGGGGTTTCCCACCTTCGGGCACGGAGCGTATGCCCAGGACCAGGGACCTCGCGGGCGGGTCGTCGATTTTCGTTCACCGCTTCGGATCGGGCAAACCCTCATCGAGCCGGGGGACATCGTGCTCGGAGACCGCGATGGAGTCTGCATCGTGCCTCGGAAACACGAAGAGGATGTATTCGTTGGCGCTTGGGACAAGGCGAACAGGGAGAGACTGGTGCGACACGCAATCGAGAACGGCATGTCCAGTCGAGAGGCTTTCGCCGAATACGGCGTCCTGTAGTTTCCATCAGAACCGAATTCCGACGATTTGGCCACGCACCTCTCCCTCGCCCCGGATCCTGCGATAGGCGATCGCGGCCACCCAGCCCCGTGATTTGCACGGCAACGTCGCACTCTTGAATGGCCGGTTGATCAGATCCGGGGGCTGGTCGGGGTTGACCCGCAGCACGATTCGTTGATACGGGGAATGCAGGATCACCGTCTGGTGTCTGTCCGAACAGCGGACCGCAGCGATCCTGCCGTGCACAAGCCACGTGCCGTAAGGTGGCCAGATACGTCTTCCTCGGGCGCGGGCCGGTTTGGCTGGAAGGGCACTCGGGGCCGCCAGGATGGGGCGAGGCAGCAATGTTGCGGGCAGGGCCGGGACCCGGGACTCGATGAACGGCGCGGGAACGGCGCGCAGCGACTGGGTCATCCGCCGCCGGATTTCGGCAGCTTCCCGACTGGCCCTATCGCTCCACCCCTGGAAGCGGAGTAGCGGTTGCAAGTCCCTGAAAGCGGTCCCCCACTGCTCCAGGAGCATGCGGGCGTGCACGACGGCCAGATGATGCTCCGGCACCTGGGGCATGCGGTCCCTTGCCATCAGCGCATGTCCAAGTGCCGTCTGTCCCCGATCCGGCTGCAAAGCGCCTGGACGCATAAGCAGTAGGGCATGGCGATAGGCCGTCCGCGCCCGCGTGTCGCCGAGGTGCACTGCCAAGCCGAATTGCTCGGCGGCACGGTCCAGTCGACCTCGCACGAGTTGCACGGTCGCGTACGCAGCCCGGACCCGCGCTTCCTCCGGAAACCGCTCAAGGAGATCCTCAAGGGCAGGCTCCGCCAGGTCAGTTCTCTGGAGAGCGAGCCACACCTCCGCTTCCAGCAGGGCGATTTCCCAAGCCGCAGCCATCCGGGGCTGCGCAACGGTTTCGGCAGCAGCCAGCGGTACCAGCCACTCGACCGGCTGCTTCCTCAGTCTCACCAGGTGCTCCTGGAGTGCGCGGCCGAGGTCCCCTTCTGCAGTCCCTGCGAGAACCCGGGCCACACGCTCCGGCGACAGCAATGCCGGCGATTTCAGCCAGCTTGCCAGCCAGTGTACGAGAAGCCAGGATTTCGCCTGAAACAGTTCGGCTCGCGTGACGGGACCATTCGCCTCGGCATCGACCAGCTCGGACCACCCGTCCCACGGTGCCCGATCCAGCATCGCGATCAGGCCGGTGATGGTGTCCTGGGCCAGCCGCGGTTCGGTGCGGCGAGCCAGATAGATGGCCCGGCCCTCATTGAGCCAGGGCGGCCAGCCGGACGGATTCAGCTGGTGAGCATACTCGTGTGCAAGCGTTGTTCGCGGCTCGAGCCAATCGAGCCACGGTACTACGATGTAGTTCCGGTCGGGACCCCGGACCGTGATCCCTCTGGTTCGGGATGCAGGCGGCTCCCGGAGCAGGGCGTGGAGGTCCGCGCGGCTCGGGACCAGCAGTACCTCGAGCCGGCCGTCCGCCCGCAGCGGATAGCCCAGTCCCGCCAGGTGAAATCCAGTCCGTATCGCCTCCAGGTCGGCGGCGGCTTCCGCGACCGCCAGGGCACCGAGGCCTTCCGCGTCAGCAGCAAGCACACGGAAGTTCGCTGTCTCGGCAACCCATCCAGAGCCCGCCTCCAGAGCCGGTAGGACCAGGACCAGCACCAGCCACGCCGCTGCGCACCCTTCCGCGGCCCCTGGGCGTGCCCTTGGGGCAATTCGGATCAAGGCTCGCTGGACCAGATCGCACCACATGCTTGCCGCCCTTCGAGAATACAGCCCGTGGCGGGTTGGCCGCGGCCCGCCGAGCCCCGAGCATTGATATGATTGGCGGAATGCGAGTCGTTCCATTTCTGGCAGGTCTTGTTCTGTTCGCTTGCACGGCGGCGGATGCGGCAACCAGCCTGAAGGCCACGCGAAGCTCCCAAGCTGAACAGAACCGGCTCGCGGATGGCGATCATCTCTCCCGGATGCAGGACAACGCGATGCTGGAGAGGTGGGTGCGGCTGCAACTCCTGATTCCCGTCAAGGACAAGACGCGTGACTACTACCTGCACGCGATTCCGTCCGACTACCGGTACCTCAGACCGTGGGCCCGGCTTTTCCTGGAGCGGATCAGCAGCCAGTTCCGGTCACGATTCGGCCGTCCCATGCGGGTCACGAGTCTGGTGCGTACCGTCAGCTACCAGCGATCGTTGCTCAGGCGGAACGGCAACGCCGCGCCCTCAACGGGCCCCAAGGCTTCGGTCCATCTCACCGGCGCATGCCTCGACCTTTCCAAGAAAGGCATGACCCGTCAGCAGCAGTCGTGGGTTCGGAACGTTCTCGGTCAGTTGCGCCGGAAGGGTTACCTGTACGCAATCGAGGAATTCCAGCAGCCTACGTTTCACGTTCTGGTGCACCGCCATTACGTTGACTACGTGGCGCAGCGAACGACCGCCGCAAACAAGTAGGCGCCACGTTCCGTCCCCCCTGTGAGGCGCAAGCCTGAACGCGACTCGAAAGGGGCCCCTGTCCAGTTGCGGTTCGAGATCGAGACGCCGAGTCAGGTCTTCCAGCGCGTCTTCCGCGAACTGGACCTGCGGACAGACGTTCCCGAGATCGACGTACGGTTTCGTCCGTTCGCCAGCCTGCGATCCAGTATCCGCTTCGACGTCCGGCCCGGCCGGATTCGCGCGAACCTGAGCGATCTGCTCGTCGACTCCCCGCCGGAGGTGCTGGAGGCGCTCGCCAGAATCCTCCTATCCAAGCTGTACACGAAGCGGATCCCGCCGTCTGCCACCGAGGTCTACCGACGCTGGACGGCGAGCCCGGAAACCCAGCGACGGATGCTGGAGAACCGCAGGAAACGGGGGCGGAAGCGCATGCTTCCACCAACAGGTCGCGTTTACGACCTGGATGCGCTGTTCGAGCGCCTGAATGAGCGTCACTTTGCAACGGCCCTACGGAAGCCTGTGCTCGGGTGGAGCCTGCAGTCGTCCCGCAAGCGTCTGGGCCACTACGACCCGGCGCATGACTCGATCGTGATCAGCCGCATTCTTGACCGGCCGGGGGTTCCGACTCTTGCGGTTGAATATGTCCTCTTCCACGAGATGCTGCACATCAAGCACCCGGTTCAGTCGGGGGAAACCCGACGTTGTGTGCATACTCCCCAGTTTCTCGCCGAGGAGCGTCGCTTCCCGGGCTACGAAGCCGCGCTGCGCATGTTGGTTGCGCTCTAGAGGATGTTGCCAACCCAGGTTCAAGCAAGTACCGAAGCGGTGCCTGTGCCAGAATGAATCCGTCATGAACCGGTCCAGACCGACCCGCAGGATTTTCGTGGGGGCCGGAGTCGCCGCCCCGGCTGCCAGGCTGGTGGCGGCCAGCGACCGTGTCAGGGTTGGCATCATCGGCATCGGGAACATCGGCACCCGGCACTTGCAGCGCCGTCTGCTGCCGATGATGCGGGAGGACGGCATTCTCGACGTCGTCGCGGCGAGCGACATCTACGACCGCGCCAAGTTCAGGGCCCGGGAGTTGATCGGTCTCGCCGCCCGAGACGTGCACCATGACTACGAGGAACTCCTGGCCCGGGATGACGTGGACGCCGTCGTGGTCGCCACTCCCGACCACTGGCATGCACGGATGGCCATCGACGCGATGCGGGCCGGCAAGGACGTCTACCTGGAGAAACCGATGTCGCGGACGATTCCGGAGGCGAAGGCTATCGCGGAGACCGCCCGGGAAACCGGCCGGGTCCTGCAGGTCGGAAGTCAGTGGGTCTCCGATCCGGCCTACTCGGTCGTGCGCGACATGGTTCGCGACGGATGGACCGGCCCGGTGGTCATGGCGCAGTCGAGCTATTCCTCCAATCACCCCGACGGAGTCTGGCAGTACCACGTCGACGAGGAGGCGACTCCGCAAACGGTGGACTGGAAGCGCTTCCTCGGCGATTCGCCCGAACAGCCTTTCAGTGGGGAACGCTTCTTCCGATGGCGCAAGTACTGGGATTTTTCTGGAGGAATCGGCACGGATTTCCTGTATCACCGGCTAAGCCCGTTGCTGTTTGCACTGGGACCGCGGTTTCCCGAACGTGTCTCCGGACATGGGGGGATCTTTCTCTTTCGGAATCGGGAGGTTCCAGACACGTTCTCCACGACCGTCGAATACGACGACATGGTGATCAACCTCGTGGGGACCTGCGGTTCGCAGGCTTCCAACTCACTGCACGGCCCTGCCGTATTCGGTCAGCGCGCGGCGGTCTCCATCGTGCCCGGACAGGTCGAAGCCCGTCCGGAGCGACTGTTCGCCAGCGAATTCCGGCAGCGGACGGGGCAGGATACCGTGCGTATCGCGGTCGACAATCGGGACCAGCAGACGGCCCGCACGGCCCATATGCTGAACTTCATCGACTGCGTTCGCTCGCGCCAGCAGCCGGTTTTCGACGCCCGTTTCGGGTATCAGGTGATGGTCGCGATCAAGCTGGGTGTGGACTCGTATCGCTCGGGCCAGTTGATGGCGTTTGACCCGCACACCGAGCGCGTGCTCGACAAGGTGCCACCCAGGCAGCCTGGCTACGAGGGCAATGGCACCAATCGTCCCGACGCCCCGCCGGCTTACCGCAAGCGGCCTTGAGTGCCCCGGCCCACGCGGGGCTGATCTGGGGCTGATCTAGAGAGCTTTCTGCAGGGCCTCGCCCAAGGCCCCGACCTGCTTGTCAGGCCCGTCCTTGCGGCCCTTGTGTGGACCCCCTGGAGGGCGACGGCGAGTGGTCCTGCGTTGTGCGGGTGGCCTTTCGCCTTTCGGGTGAGCCTCCTTGACGCGGAGCAGCTTGCCATCGATCGGCGCCCGGTTGAAGCGCCGTATGATCGCTAGCATTTCTTCTTCGTTTGGCGCTTCAACGAAGGCGTAGCCCTTGGATTCTTGCGTTTCGAAGTCCCGAATGACCCGGACCGCGTCGCAGACGAGATCGCTGCTTTCGAGCCACGACTTGACATCGTCGTTCGTGACCCAGGTTGGCAGATTGCCCAAAAAAATGTTGTGTCCCATAACGGGCGGAAGTCTTCCTGTCTGGCTTTGTGGATTGAACCCCTGATCCTATCCCCGGGGCTGGGATTGGGTGCACCCTCTTGCACCGTGACTAAAGCATACCACAGTCGCACCTGATCCGTGTCGCTCCGGCGCTCTCAGCCCTTGCGCAGGTTGGAGCCTGGCCGAGTTGACCATGCTGCCTGATCCCGCGACCATTCTACGGATCCCACTAGCCGCCGGCCTGTCGTCCACGACCACCATCAATCAACACCCGATTGCGGACAGGTCGGTCTGCCGACCTAACAGCCCGAGTCTGTGCTCGGTCGCACCGCAGCGGTCGCAAGCCCGAAACGACAGAGACCGGCGACGGCCTCGAACGTCGCGCTCGGCGCTGTGCGGCCGTCCTGAACACCGGACAGGCTGCGTTGCACAGGCGGTTGCAGGCGGAGCCGAACCCGCCCCTTGGCCTTCCGCTTGACTTGCATCCTCCGACCCGCCATTGCTGCCGCCGACCGACCTCCGCCAGCGGACGGGCTCGAACAGGCTGCCCGCCACGGGAAGGCAACCGAACATCGACGCGATTCTGCCTTCATATTCATGAAATCAATGCTCCGGGCGACAATTCGGGGAACTTCTCCCATTGATTATCTCAATGATAATCAATGTCTGATATGATTATCATATGAGCCATGAGCATACATACTCCGTCAATCTCAAGATGCTTGCCGAACGAACCCAGGTTGGGTATCAGCAACTCTATCTGGGACTTGTCCAGCGCAAGCGAGAGCTGAAGTTTCGCGATGCCGCGCAGATATCGGATGCGCTAGGCATTTCCCTGGAAGAGCTTCGCCGGTGCATCGAGCAGGGCAGATTCGTCGCGGACAGCCGGCAGGACAGCTTGCTCGTCGGCAACCGGCGGACGGTACCCGGCGAGAAGCCGGGTTTCGACGAGTGGTTCGTCTCCCGCAAAGCCCCGCCGGCGGTAAAGCCTCCGGCAGGGCGGCTGGGCGTCCTCCTGCCGGGGCTGGGGGCTGTCGCCACAACCGTCATCGGAGGTGTCGCGCTCGTGAATCGCGGCATCAGCAAGCCGATCGGTTCCCTCACGCAGATGGGGCGCATCCGTCTCAACAAGCGGACAGACCGCAGCAATCCGCTGATTCGAGAGATATTGGAACTGCAGGGTATCGGCGATCTGGTCTTCGGGGGTTGGGATATCCGTGACCTGGACTGCTTCGACTCTGCCCGGGACGCAGCGGTCATTGAGCCGACGCTGCTCAAGGAGGTCGAGGCTGACCTGCGGGCCGTTCGGCCCATGCCGGCGGTGTTCGAGCATCGCTACGTGCCACGTCTGGAGGGAACTCACGTGAAGCCGGGGGCCAACAAGATGGCCCTTGCGGAATCCCTCATGCGGGACATTGAGGACTTCAAGCGCACCCACGGCCTGGACCGGGTCGTGATGGTGTGGTGCGGATCGACCGAGATTCACCAGCGAGCCGGGGAGGTCCATGCATCCCTGGAGTCGTTCGAGCGTGGACTGCTCGACAACGACCCGGAGATCAGCCCCTCCCAGATCTATGCCTACGCCGCGATCCGCAGCGGGGTTCCGGCGGCCAACGGCGCCCCCAACCTGACGTTGGACGTGCCGGCACTGCTGGAGCTTGCAAAGCGGGAGGCGGTTCCGGTCTGCGGCAAGGACTTCAAGACGGGCCAGACCTTCATGAAGACACTGATCGCACCTGGCCTGAAGACCCGCCTGCTTGGCGTCGACGGCTGGTTCTCGACCAACATCCTCGGCAACCGCGATGGCGTCGTGCTGGAGGAGCCGGAGTCGTTCCGAACCAAGGAGGAGAGCAAGCTGGGTGCTTTGGACGTGATCTTCCAGCCTGACCAATATCCCGATCTCTACAGCAACCTCGCTCACATGGTGCGAATCAACTACTATCCGCCGCGGGGCGACAGCAAGGAGGGCTGGGACAACATTGACCTGACGGGCTGGCTCGGCTATCCAATGCAACTGAAGGTCAACTTTCTCTGTCGCGACTCGATTCTGGCCGCCCCGCTCGTTCTCGATCTGGCGCTGTTCCTCGACCTCGCCCAGCGAGCCCAGCTTGGCGGCATCCAGGAGTGGCTCTCGTTCTATTTCAAGTCTCCGATGGTCGCCCCGGCACTGTATCCCGAGCACGACATCTTCATTCAATTGATGAAGCTGAAGAACACGCTGCGCTGGATGGCCGGCGAGCAGATGATCACGCATCTGGGCCTTGAGTACTACGACTGACCTCCGCTTCGGCAGGCCCAGCGGACGGAGGCGGCCGAACACGTTCTCGATCACGTTGATCCCGGGCTTGCTTGATGGAGGGTCCAACGGGCTTTCACGGCCATCGCTGTCCGTCTCCGCCAGAACACCCCTGCGGGGCCCGGCCGCCGGCGAGATCCTGCAGCCGGGCCGGGCGGCAGCGCCTCCCGGAGGTCGGCGTCCGGCGGGCAGGCCCCCCACAGTGGCAGGGGCAGGAGAGCCGACTTCCGTGCTCGGGTCGGGCCTGCCAAACCTGGGCACGGCTCCGCCGCATGGGGGCCGAAGCGGCCGGCGAACCCGCCGGCCGCGTGCGTCGGCCAAGGAGGGCCTGAACGAACGTCCCGGTGGCCGCGGACCTTCCCCGCAGCAATTCTGGACCGTCTGTCCGGAACATGGCCTGGATCCGATCTTCGGCCGCCTCCGCTGCTAGCCAGACCCCGGTAAGGCACCCGCAACGGCGCAGTACTGCTTCCGCACGTAGTCGTGGCGAACCGTCCCAGGCGCTATAATTTCCAGACCGTGCCACAACTCTCACGACGAGGATTCCTCTCGGCCGGATCCGTTTCCGCAGTCAGCCTGGCCACTCGACTTGCCGTCGCCGACTCGGGCAAGGTAAGGCTTGCGGTAACGACTGACGAGATTGACGACGATTTGGCCGTGGCGCTGGGTTTCCTCCGGCGACATGGCCTTCGACACTGCGAGATTCGCGGCCTGTGGGGCAAGTACAACACGTCGCAGCCGATCGAACGGATTCGGGAGGCCCGATCGATGCTTGACGACGCCGGTATCGAACTGGCGGTTCTCGACACGGGTTTCTTCAAGGTTCCCCTTCCCGATGCTGTTGGTAACGAAAAAGCTCTGGACAAGCAGTGGGCTCTGCTGGACCGTGCGTTCGAGAGAGCGACCGTACTGGGAACGCAGATCATTCGAACCTTCGCCTTCACCTACAAGGGAGACGGTGTTCCGCCTTCCAGCGCGTACCCGAGGATCTACGACCTGGTCGCGGAGTCTGCTGACCGGGCGCACGCGGCAGGCTTCCGTCTTGCTGTCGAGAATGTGGGCGGGAGCTACGTGGCGACAGCGGCCGATTCGACTGCCCTGCTGGAGAGCGTTCGGTCTCCGGGACTTGGACTGACCTGGGACCCAAACAACTCCGCCCGGTCCGGTGACCCTGAGCCGTTCCCTGCCGGCTACCGATCACTGGATGCATCGCGCATCTGGCACGTGCATCTGAGGGATTACCGACGCACCTCGACCGGATCTGTGGAATGGTGCGGAGTCGGTGACGGTGAGTTCGACCACGTCGGACAGATGAAGGCACTCCTGCAGGACGGGTACGACGGAGTCTTCTCGCTGGAGACCCATTACACGATCGACGGTAGCAAGGAAGCCGCTAGCGAACGGTCGCTGCAAGGCCTCTTGCGGGCCGCCGGGCAGGTCTAGATGGGTTCATTCAGGGGTTGCCGGAACCTGCTGCGGTCCGTTGCGGGCCACAACGCAGCCGATCGCTGGTGGCTGCTGAGGATGTGGTTGTGGCCCCGCTGTTGACGAATTCGTAGTTCTCGATGCAACTAGCGCTTGCGGACTGGTTCATTCTGGGTGGATTCCTGGCCCTGTCGCTGTCGATCGGGCTCCATGTCTCTAGGTCGGCCGGCAACGACTTCTCATCGTTCTTCCTCGCAGGACGACAGCAGCCGTGGTGGCTGCTGGGTGTGTCCATGGTGGCCACCACGTTCTCGACAGACACACCCAACCTGGTTACCGACATAGTCCGGGGGACTGGTGTCCTTGGCAACTGGACATGGTGGGCGTTCCTGCTGTCGGGCATGCTGACAGTCTTTCTGTATTCGAAGCTGTGGCGGCGGTCCGGAGTCTCCACGGATGTCGAGTTCTACGAGCTCCGATACTCGGGCCAGGCAGCTGCCTTTCTGCGGGCGTTTCGGGGCGTGTATCTCGGTCTGGTTTTCAACGTCCTGATCATGGCCGCCGTAACGCTGGCCGCGATCAAGATCGGCTCGGTGATGTTCGCATGGAGTCCGATCCAGACTGTCGTCGTTGCGGCCAGTGTCACGCTCGTCTATAGCGCCCTTGGCGGATTGCAAGGAGTGCTGCTCACCGACCTGTTTCAGTTCGTGACGGCGATGATCGGCTCCATCGCTGCCACTGTCCACATTCTGGGACTTCCCGAAGTTGGAGGCCTGGATGGACTGCTGTCCCATGAGGCGGTTCGGGAGAAGCTGGAATTCTGGCCTACCTTCGAGACCATGTCCTGGAGCGACCTTGCACCGGTGTTTCTGGTCCCGCTGCTGGTGCAATGGTGGGCTGCGTACTATCCAGGGTCCGAGCCCGGAGGCGGAGGATACCTTGTCCAGCGCATGCTGTCGGCCAAGAACGAGAACCATGCGCTGGGTGCGACGCTGTTGTTCAACGTGCTGCATTTCGCAGTCCGGCCGTGGCCGTGGATTCTGGTTGCGCTGGCCTCGGTCGTTGTATTCCCCGGGCTCGAGGACATCCAACAGCGATTCCCTCACGTTCCCGCGTCCGTCGTTCAGAATGATCTGGCCTATCCGGCGATGCTCACCTTCCTTCCTCCCGGAATGCTTGGCCTGGTCGTCACGTCGCTTGCCGCCGCCTACATGTCGACGATGTCGACATCAGTCAACTGGGGCTCATCCATCCTTGTCAGCGACGTGTATCGCCGGTTCTTTCGCCCGGCGGCATCGGAGCGGCAACTGGTATGGGCGGGACGGCTGTTCACGGCCGTGTTGATGGCGGTCGCCTGCACAGTCTCGCTCACGATCGAGAGTGCCCTGGAGATTTTCGGGATCCTGCTCCAGATCGGCGCTGGCACGGGCCTGCTGTATCTGCTGCGCTGGTTCTGGTGGCGAGTCAATGCGACCACGGAGATCGTCGCGATGATCGCCTCCTTTTCGGTAGCCGTGATCCTCTCGGTCGCCGAGACCGGCCTCCATGCGTGGGAGAAACTCCTGTTCGGCGTGTTGCTGACCACATTGTGCTGGCTTCCTTGCGCGTTCCTGGCTCCGGCTACGGACCAGCCGACGCTGATGGCGTTCTACAACCGGGTTCGTCCCGGAGGGCCGGGCTGGAAGCCGGTCAGGCAGGCGGCCGGCCCGCTCGCACCTTCTGCCATCCAGTCGCTTTCCGGCCCCTTGCTGGCCTCGTTGCTGGCCTCTGTCGGCGTCTATTCCGTGCTCTTCGCGACCGGCTACGTTCTGTACGGTCGGTTCGGACTGGCCGCCATCTGCGGGTTGTCGGCGTGCGGAGCGGGTCTTGCCCTGATACGCCTTTGGAGGAGGGAAGGGAATTGATGCCCCCGTTGCCTTCGAGGTGCGACAGCCGGCAGTGGCGGAGCCGTTGCGGCAGGGGATTGGTCCAGCAGCAACCTTGCCGACCATCATGCCACCTTGTCCCAATCCGTGATCGCAGGAGTCGATGATCGCGGGCTGTTCGCGACGCCCTATAGTCCCGTGCACGGTAATTGGTGGAATGGTGCCGGACGCGACCATGCCTGCGGGGTCGGCGGCCGAGGGCGTTCGACGAGGGGCGCACGGAGACCGGAAGGGGCGCGGAGTGTGAACACACGGCAGCGGGCCGAACACTGGCCCATGCTGCCAGTAGTCAGCCGACTGTGCTCTCAGGGACACGTGAGCTCGATTACCGCTGCACCGTGGACCGAACTCCTCCGGGTGCGTCCGCGTCTCCGCTTCGCAACGGTCCGCGTCTCAGGAAGGGCAGTGCCCCTCAAGACAGCTTGAGAATCCGGAAGGGATAGGCTAAGACCATGTCCGGGGGAGTACTGTTGGCATGAGCCGTATCCTTCCGATCAATTGTGAAGCTCTGCTGAGGGGCAGCAGTGTCGAGTCCCAGCGGATCGAATTCAAGGCGAGCTGGAATCCGGCTGCTGTCGGTAGTCAGGTCCTCAAAACGATCTGCGCGTTTGCGAACGACTACCAGAACCTCAACGGAGGATACATCGTCATTGGTGTTGAGGACGACGGAGGGCATGCAATCCTGCCCCCGCGGGGAGTTGCGCCTTCCAGCCTGGAGGCCATGCAACGGTGGATTCGAGGGCAATGCAATCGCCTCGACCCGGTCTACCAGCCGGTCATGTCTCCCGAAACGGTTGACGGGCGGCATCTGCTTGTAGTCTGGGCCCCCGCCAGCGACACCCGTCCCCATCGCGGCCCAGACGCCGAGCAGGGGCAGCCGAAGTACTGGATTCGAATTGGTGCCGAAACTGTCGATGCAGGCCAGCGCGGCATGCTCGATTCCTTGATGCAACAGGCAGCCAAGGTGCCGTGGGACGATCGGCAATCCCTGGAGGGCACTGTCGCCGATCTGAGGGAGTCCAAGGTGCGGGAGTACCTTCGCGATGTGAGGAGCGGACTCGTCGATCTGCCAGACCTGCCGGAGGTCTGCAGGCGCATGCAGATCACGAGGCGTGTCAACGGGCACGAAGTGCCTCGGAATGTCGGACTTCTGCTCTTCTCTCAAGATGCCAGGGCTTGGTTCAGCGGGGCATGGATCGAGGCTGTCCAATTCACCGACGGCCAGGACGGGGATGTGCAGGAAGAAAGGGTCTTTTCCGGCTCGCTGCCGGACCAGCTGCGCGACTGTCTGCGATATCTCCGGAGCCTCTCGGTGACGCACCGCACCAAGTCGGTTGACCATCCCCAGGCACAAGCCTGGACCAGCTATCCACTCCGCGCTGTACGTGAGACTCTTGTCAATGCGGCCTACCACCGCAGCTACCAGCCCGACACGCCGGAGCCGACCAAGGTCCATTTGTACCCCGACCGGCTGGAGATCATCAGCTACCCCGGCCCTGTGCCCGGAATCGAACCGGAGCATCTCAGACAAGGGGCCCGAATTCCACCGGTACCCGCGCGCAACAAGAGAATCGGTGAATTCCTAAAGGAGCTTGGGCTTGCGGAAGGTCGCCTGACTGGAATCGGGAAGGTGTTCCGGGACCTGCAGGAGAACGGTTCTCCGCTGCCGAGATTCGATTTCGACAGTAGTCGGTCGTATTTCCGCGCGACCCTGCCGGCACATCCGGAATTTGCTGCAATCGCCGCTCTTCGAGATGTTGCGCATCTGCGGGCGGTAGGCGACGAGCGCAGTGCCAATCGCCACCTGACAGCAGCATGGGAGGCCAACCCAGGATCAACCGTTCTGGCGACAGGACTGATCCGGCTTCTCGGGGAGCAAGGCGACCTCAGCACGGCCGAGGAGGTCTACGACAAATTCTGCCGGCATGGACAGGCTGCCGGGATCGCTGATGTCACCCGCACGCTGGGGGAGGTGCTGTCCAAGGCAGGCTTCACACAGCGTGCCGCGAAACTGCTGGCCCGGAAATCGACGCCTTGTGTCCGGTCAGGACCCGCTTGAGGCTGCGATGCCATCCCGCCGGGAAAGGACACAAGCTGAGCGTATCGCCGCTTCCAGCGCGCATCAGGATCTCGTGCACCGGTTCGAGGACCCGGCTCTGGAGCATGGGATGACGGTGTAGCGGTCGTGGGCCGGCAGTCGCAAACATTACGATCGTTCGTGTCCACAAACCGGGTCTCCGGCGAGCGTCAGCCCCATGGACAGTCTTCCACGAGTTCGAGTAACTCGTGTGCCCGGTCCAAGCCGAATGCACTTGCGGCCGCCGCCTCGCGGTCTTGGGAGTCGCTACCCGGCAGCTTTCTTCACGAGCACAGGTGGTTCGATGTCCAAGGAAGGATCGAGACTGGGTGCCATGCGCCGTAGAGAACCCAGAGGTTGAGCCGGACTGTCCGCGACCCACAGCAAACCCATCCTGTGGCCTCAGGTCCCGCAGTCCCTCAACCGACAAATCGGAGGGGCTGCCGAGGCAGTGCCGGCCACCGCGAATCGGGACCCGAACACCGGACCTCCCGTTCGTGCTGTCGGCATCTTGCACGTCATACAATTGGGGCGAGTCGCAATGTCCAGCCTGCTTCAGCGGATCGTCCTCCTGCTCCCGGTCCTTGGCCTGGCCACACTCAGATCGGCAACGGACCATCCCGCTCTCCCCCCTCCGGTCGACAGGGAGATCGACTTCATGGCGGATGTCGAGCCGATTTTCGTCAAGCACTGTTACAACTGCCACGGGGACGACGTGGTGATGAACGGCTACAGCCTATGGCGCAAGAAGTCTGCCGTCCGGGGCGGCTATTCGGGCAAGGCTGCAATCGTTGAAGGGGAAAGTGCGAAGAGCCGGCTGATCCGTCTCGTTGCCGGTGCGGAAGAGAACCTCGTCATGCCGCCCACGGGAGGCAGGCTGAGCGACGAGGAAATCGGCGTTCTGCGGACTTGGATCGATCAAGGGGCACCCTTCGCCAGCACTCGCTTCGACGGCAGCACGCGACACGAGGAGCAGCCATGGCTTCACATGGATTACGGCCCCGTCATCTCTGCAAGCGTCACCGTCCGTGAGCCCGAGGATCCCCGGGCCGACAAGGAGCCCGATGACAACGTGGCCTACCGGGCTGCTGCCATCATGCTGGACGCCGAACGCCGTGCCGGCATGATCTTCGATACGGAGTTGCTCCGTATGGCGGCGGGGTGGAATGGCCCTCAGTACGTTCTGACCGGCACAGTCTACGACTGGAAGCATGGCCCTCACCCCCACCTCGATGGCGACCCGGTGTTCGAGACTCCGGTGGCACCCGGCTGGTCCAAGGACGGCAGCTTCGCGGATCCACGTCCCGAGGGTTTCGGCGCTCTCCCGGACGACTGGGCCAAGTACAAGGGGCGCTACATGTTCGGAGACAAGGTCGTCCTGCAGTACAGCGTCGGCACGACCGACGTTCTCGAGACACCGGGACTACGGACGGAGTGGGGCGTCGAGACGATGTCGCGGACTTTCGAGGTCGGGCCAACCAGGGATGCTCTCATTCTGGAGGTAGCATCTGCCAGGGACCAGACGGCCCGCCAGCTGTCCCTGCGGAAACTGGCCCCCGGGAAAGGGGCCGCGGTCAACCACCTTGTCGTTCTCGGCGACGGGGAGGGCACGGCGGTTGGCGTTGTCGGCCTGGGCAAGCAGGCGGCATGGGACCTGTCCGCTCCCGGAGAAGTCCGGCTCCGGATTCCGCCATCCTCCGATGTCCAGCGATTCACGATCTACTACGCGAGCATTCGCCCTGACCGGCTCGGGGCGTTTGCAGGGGCCGTCAGGGATGCGCCCCGGCCAGAGAGACTGGAGCCCTACACGCGGGGCGGACCGAGAACCTATCCCAGGTCTGTCCAGACCCGTGGCGTTCTGGGGGACACGACGGCACCTTGGGCAGTCGACCAGATCGTGCTGCCGTTCAAGAATCCGTGGAGTTCCTGGTTCCGGCCCTCGGACTTCGCATTCTTCGACGACGACCGCGCCGCTGTCGCGACCTGGTCGGGCGACGTCTGGATCGTCGATGGTATCGACGACGATCTCGATGAACTCACATGGACCCGATTCGCGGTCGGATTTCACATGCCCCAGGGGCTGGAGGTCGTGGCTGGGAAGGTGCATGTCCTGGATCGCGATCAGATCACCATACTGCACGACCTGAACCGCGATGGGCAGGCCGACTATTACGAGAACTTCAACAACGATTTTCACGTTACCCATCACTTCCACGAATTCACGTTCGACCTGGACCGGGACAGGGAAGGCAATTTCTATTTCGCGAAGGCGGCGCGACACGCCCTTCCGGCCAGCGTCAAGCATCACGGCGTAATCTTCAAGCTGGACCCGGAGGGTCAGAATCTGGAGGTGGTCTGCTCGGGATTCCGCGTGCCGAATGGTGTTGCCGTCGGACCGAACGGTGAGATCACCACATCCGACCAGGAGGGCCACTGGATTCCCTCGACCCGCATCAATCTGTGTACTCCGGGGAGCTTTCACGGCTACATGTGGGGAGGCGGCATCCCGGATCGCGAAGAGTACGACGACCCGATCACCTGGTTGCCGATCAGCGTGGATAATTCTGGTGCCGGGCAAGCTTGGGTCGACAACGCCGAATGGGGACCGTTCGAGGGCCACTTGCTTCACGCCTCGTTCGGCCGCGGGAAGATCTTCCTTGTGCTCATGGAGGAGACCGAAGGCAAGGTCCAGGGCGGCGCGGTCGAGTTGCCGGTCGACTTCGACACCGGCCTGATGCGCCCGGGCTTCCGCAAGGCCGATGGCAACCTGTATGTGGCCGGCCTTTACGGATGGGGCACCAAGCGTAAGGCCGTCGGGGGCTTCTACCGAGTCCGCTACACCGGCTCCACGGTGCTGGTGCCGGGTGAACTCCACGTCAGCCGCCAGGGGATCGACGTATCGTTTCTTCACGAGCTTGATCCCGAGACCGCCGAGGATCCAGCCAGGTATCGGGTTCGGCGCTGGAACTACAAGTGGTTGAGCCGCTACGGTTCGGACCGCTGGAAGACGGACGGGCAGCCTGGGGTCGACGAAATGCTGGTCCGCAATGTGCGGCTGATGCCTGACCGGAAAACCGTTCGCATCGAAGTGGAGGATCTCCGCCCCGTGATGCAGATGATGACCAGCATGAGTATCCGGACCGCTCGTGGAGAGCCCATCGAGACGGAGATCAGTCATTCGGTTCACGTCCTGCCCGATCAGCCCGGCAAGCGCTTCGTCGTGGCGTACGACTAGGCGCATGGCTCCTTGCTCCGAGCCTTGTGCGTGGTCTCGAGCGAGAAATTCGCGACCCTGTTCGCAGGTTCGGCTCCGGCTCGAAGCGAGTGCCGGCCAGTGCTCGGGGTGCGGCGGCGGGTAGCCGCATCAGACCTCGGGTTGCCGGATCACCTCGTGGCCCGAGCGCCAGTCACTCTCTGGAGAATCGGGCTCGTTGATTCGGTACGGCAGCATTCCCCGTACCACCGATCTGGTTGACGATCCTGGGGTCCGGGTGGGCTGTGGCAGCGGCGAAAGGGCGCATATGCCAGAGTTGGCCGGTCTGACGACGCACCGCGAGAAGGGGTGGTCTGGGCGCGAACCGAACGGGTCTGGCGGGCCTGTCGACTCCGGTGCGGGGACCATGCACCATCCCCGGCCAGAGGGCCGGGAGCCAGACCACGTCATCGGCTAAGATCTCGTTGATGCGCCTGGTCGCCGTTGCAGTTGTCCTTCTTGCCGGTCCGTATGGCGGTCTCGCCGCGGATCATCCCTCCGCGCCGTTTGCGAATGAGCACGTTGCAGCGCGGGTGTACCTGCCGGACCCGGAAAACGGTTACTACCGTGGGACGCGCTTCGATTGGTCGGGTGCGATCCATAGCCTCAAGTACGCCGGGCATGAGTACTTCGGGGAGTGGCAGGAATCCGATGATCCATACCTGCACGACCGCATCACCGGGCCCGTCGAGGAGTACCGCACGAACGAAAAGGGCCTGGGATATGACGACGGTGGCGAGCGCTTTCTGCGGATCGGAGTGGGCGTGGTCGAGAAACCGATGGAAGAGGATTACCGTTGGCGGCACAGCTACAAGCTCGTCGATCCCGGTCAATGGACAATCCGGCGGGGCGCGAACTGGATCGAGTTTACCCACGACGCTGCCGAGCCGACGCTGGGCTACGGCTACCGCCTGACAAAGCGCCTCACCTTGACTCCGGGCGAACCGGAACTGGTGATCGATCACATCCTCGAGAACGTCGGATCCAAGATGATCGAGACGAGCGTTTACAACCACAACTTCTTCGTGATCGACAACCAGCCGACGGGCCCGGACTTTGAGGTGACGTTTCCCTTCGAGCTTACGGCGGACCGGGACCTGATGGGCTATGCCGGCACCAGAGGGCGACAGATTGGCTTCGACAGGCAGCTTCCGGAGGGCGAGAGCATCTTCACGGTGCTGGGCGGCTACGGCGACACCCCTGCCGACCACACATTCTCCATAGAGAACCGGAAGACCAGATCCGGCGTGCGGATGATGACCGACAGGCCGCTCGCACGCCTGCAGTTTTGGGCGCCGCGGACAACGCTCTGCCCGGAGCCGTTCATTGACTTGAGGATAGCGCCGGGCCAAGCCGACCGTTGGTCGACCCGATACGAGTTCTACACGCTTGAGTAGGCCGCGCCGGGCCGCTCGGTTCAACCTGCCTGGCGTCGAATCCGCGTGCCGCAGAGCCCATGGAACGAGGGTATCGTCCGTCTGCGTTGCTAGACTCTAAGCGATGGCACCACGTATTCTCGCTTGCTTCCTCATGGTCGGAGTTGTCGCCGGGTTGTCGCAGGAGCGGAACTTCAAGCCGGACAAGGAAATCGTCTACAAGAGCTTTGCCAGGGACCCCCTCGAACTGAACGTGTTCCTGCCTGCAGGCTGGGGCGCAAGCGACAGTCGCCCGGCGATCGTCTTCTTCTTTGGGGGAGGCTGGGTCGGCGGCAGTCCATCCCAGTTCTTTCCGCACTGCCGCTACCTGGCCTCGCGCGGCATGGTCGCCATGAGCGCACAGTACCGGACGAAGGGCAGCCACGGTACATCGCCGATGGAATGCGTACGCGACGGAAAATCGGCGGTCCGCTGGGTACGGCAGCATGCGGCCCAGCTCGGGGTCGATCCAGACCGCATCGCCGCGGGTGGAGGGTCCGCTGGTGGCCATGTTGCCGCCACCACCGGCGTGATTGAGGGGCTTGATGGAGAGGGAGAGGACCTGACTGTCAGCTCAACACCCAATGCGCTCGTTCTCTTCAACCCGGCCACGGATATTTCCGGTAGCCATAGGTGGGGCGACCGTGCACTGGACGGCTCTCCGCTTCAGCATGTGGGGTCGGGCAATCCTCCGACTATCGTCTTCCACGGCAAGGCGGACACCACGGTGCCGTTCGCGACGGCAGAGGCGTTTTGCATCGCCATGCAGAACGTCGGGAACCGGTGTGAACTGGTGGGGTACGAAGGGCGGCCTCACGGTTTCTTCAACTACGGCCGGAGTCGTGCAGCCTACACCAGCACAGTCTGGCACATGGATCAATTTCTGGCGTCGCTCGGATACATCGAGGGGCGTCCTACCGTCGGCCGGCCCGGCGACCCGACCTGGTAGCCCGGAACTGACCGCATTCCGGTGCCCCGATCCGACGACCGCCCGCTGACGGGACATGGCTGGCCCGGGAGCCGCTGTGGCGAACGTCTGCCGTACCGGTGACCGGGCGGATCTCGCGCTCTCGGTGGATTCGACCAACTTGGCACCCTCTCCGGCCATTTCCGAGCGCAGTCTCGGGAACTCAGGCATCAGGCTGATGCCGCTCATCCCGATTCGGCTGAAGCGTTGCCCGCCCCGGCCGCGCCACCTATGATGGCGTCTATGCGTCTGCAGATCGTCCTGCTGGTTGCGACCGGCGCGGCCTGGTGCCAGGAATGGCCGCCACATCGGGAGGTGCCCGACGCGCCTGCCGAATCGCTCTACTACAACGGCAGGATCGTCACCCTGTGGCCAGATCGGCCTGTGGTCGAATGCATGGCTGTCGCCAATGGTCGCATCCTCAACGTCGGCACAACCCAGGAGGTCGGCCGACAGGCCGGTCCGCGGACGGTGCAGATCGACCTCGAAGGCCGGACGGTCGTGCCGGGCCTGATCGACAGTCACGTGCATCCGATCGGAGCGGCCCTTGCCGAATCGGATGGCGAGATTCCCGTCCTGCGAAGTTTCCGGGATCTGAGGACGCACGTCGAGCAAGAGCTGCGCAGGGGACCGGGCCTCGTGTTCGTACCCAAGGTCTACTCCACCAGGCTGGAAGAGCGACGCTATCCGGACCGCTGGGAGATCGACGAGTATTCCGGAGGGCGGCCAGTGATGCTCGACAACGGATATGCTGCGGTGCTCAATTCCGCGGCGCTGGAAGCCGCCGGCATTACGGCTGCCACGCCGAACCCCGCCAGCGGCAAGCTGGTGCGAACGGCCCGCGGCGAACCCACCGGTCTGATCGTCGGTGCCAGACACCTGGTCTCCTCGCTGACGACTGGGCGGCCGTTCGAACACCAGGAGACCGTCCGGGCACTGCGGGCGATGCAGGAAGCCTACAGTCGGGTTGGACTGACGAGCGTCATTGACCGCAGCCAGAGGCCGGCCGGGCTAAGGGCCTACCAGCAACTCTGGAGGAACGGCGACCTGCGGGTTCGCACGTATGTGACCCGGAGGATCGATACCGACCGTCCGATTGGGCAGGTGCTGGCCGAGATTGAGGGTATCGGGCACGTCACGGGCTACGGCGACCCGATGTTGCGCATCGGCTCGTTGAAGGTCGTCCTCGATGGCGGCATCCTGCTGGGTACCGCTTACATGCGGGAGCCCTACGGAAACAACACGCAGGTGTACGGGTTTGAGGACTCCGACTACCGCGGAGTGCTTCGAATCCAGCCGGAAAATCTGCTGGCGATCGTGAAGCTGGCGGCCAGCCTGGGTTGGCAGATGACCGCCCACACGACGGGTGGCGGCTCGCTCGACCTGCTGCTTGACACCTACGAGGCGGTTGATCGTGACGTGCCGATCGGCGACCGGCGCTTCACGGTAACCCACGCCAACTTTTTCAGCGCCCAGGCCATTGACCGGGCCGCAGCACTCGGTGTTGTGGCGGACATGCAGCCAGCCTGGTACCACTACGATGGGCCGGCACTGGCCCGGGTGCTCGGAAGCGAGCGCATGGGCGGCTTCCAGCCGTACCGGTCAATCATCGATGCGGGAGTGGTCGTGGCCGGGGGCTCCGACCACATGGTCAAGTTCGATCCGGTCCACGCGATCAAACCGTACGATCCGTTCCTGGGAATGTGGATGGCGATCACCCGACGGGCGGCTGACGGGACTGTCCACAACCCGGAGCAGCGCGTGACCCGCGAGAAGGCCCTGAGGATGTGGACCCTGAACGGAGCCTACCTCACGTTCGAGGAAGACGTGAAGGGGTCCCTCGAGCCAGGCAAGTATGCCGACTTCGCGATTCTCGACCGCGACATCCTGCAATGCCCGATTGACGAGATCCGAGACACAAGGGTGCTCGAGACGGTTCTCGCAGGCAAGACCGTTTACAGGAGGAACTGACGTTCCCGGGAACAGCGACGGCGAATCAGTCGCCAGCTGCTGCGATTGCCGCCGGCTGTTCCGCCGTCGGCTGGATATCCAGCAGCACCTTGCGGGCGTCTTCCTCGGTGAAGTCCGCGACGCGGGAGGAGACGTTCATCGAGCAGAAGCTCGGGCCGCACATCGAACAGAATCGTGCCGACTTGTAGCCTTCCTCCGGGAGCGTTTCGTCGTGCATGCTCCGGGCCGTTTCTGGGTCGAGCGCCAGCTCGAACTGGCGGTTCCAGTCGAATTCGAAGCGCGCCTTGGACAGGGCGTCGTCCCAGTCCCGGGCACCAGGCCTGTTTCGGGCAACATCCGCGGCATGCGCCGCGATCTTGTAGGCGATCATGCCCTGCTTGACATCTTCCTTGTTGGGCAGACCCAAGTGTTCTTTCGGGGTTACGTAGCAGAGCATGGAGGCTCCGTGCCAGCCGATCATCGCCGCTCCGATCGCCGAGGTGATGTGGTCGTACCCGGGAGCAATGTCCGTTACCAGGGGGCCGAGCGTGTAGAACGGCGCCTCGTGGCAGATCTCGTTCTCCTTGGCCACCTGCAGCTTGATCTGGTCCATCGGGACGTGCCCAGGACCCTCGATCATGACCTGAACGTCGTACTGCCACGCTTTCTTCGTCAACTCGCCCAGCGTCTCCAGTTCTGCGAACTGCGCCTCGTCCGAGGCGTCTGCAATGGAGCCGGGCCGGAGGCCGTCTCCCAGCGAGAAGCTGACGTCGTATTTCTGGAAGATCCCGCAGATCTCGTCGAAATGGTCGTACAGCATGTTCTGCCGGTGATGGCGCACCATCCATTCCGCCAGCAGGGATCCGCCCCGACTGACGATCCCGGTCACTCGCTTGACCGCCATCGGCACATACTGGATCAGCACTCCGGCGTGGATCGTCATGTAGTCCACGCCCTGCTCAGCCTGCTCCTCAATCACGTCCCGCATGATCGGCCACGACAGGTCCTCGATCTTGCCGTTCACGCGATTGAGCGCTTCGTAGATGGGAACGGTTCCGATCGGAACCGGTGAGTTGTGAATGATGGCCTCCCGGATCCGGGGGATGTCCCCACCCGTCGACAGGTCCATGACCGTGTCTGCGCCATAGTGAACCGAGTACCTGAGCTTCTCCAGCTCGGCATCGATATCGGAAGTCGTCGCCGAGTTTCCGATGTTCGAGTTGACCTTGCAGTTCGAGGCCACACCGATGCACATCGGCTCCAGGTTCGTGTGGCGGATGTTTGCGGGAATGATCATCCGCCCCCGGGCCACCTCGTCCACTACCGTTTCCACGGCCAGCCGCTCGCGCTTGGCGACATACTCCATTTCCCCAGTGACGATGCCCCGACGGGCATAGTGCATCTGCGTGCGCACCGAGTCTTTCTCGCGCTTCGCTACCCAATCTGATCTCATCGCGGCTCTGTCCCCGGCTCGGGGCCTCAACGGCCACCGACCCTAATTATGGCACCGGACTGAGTCCGAGGCCAACTTGTCCGGCCCGGCGAGTGCTGTCGCCCTGCCAGTCCGCGGCGGGATGGTGCCAGCCCCGCATTTTCCGACCCCTCCGGCTGAAGCCAGGTTACATTCGGGCCCTGCGCGGGTTCGGCATGGCTGACGGGCACCTCCTCGAGCGGCCGGAACACGATCCGCCAGAATCCGCCCAAGGGCTGCGTCGGCTGGCACGATTGTTGCCGCAGGGATACGCTGCCCCAAGACCTGCCCGCAACCCCGCCCACAGGATACGACCGCTGGAGCTGCCTGCGGGACAGGTATGGACTGAATGGAAGACAACGCGAGCAGGATGCGAGGCCGCCACATCGTCCGGTGGCGCACATGTCGAATCGAGTGGCTGCACCGAGGAGAGACCTTGACGGGGTTTCGGCACCGGTTCCGTGACCATCTGCCGCTGGAAGCCGTCTGACTTGGTAGGAGCGAGGAGAGGTGGATCTTGCAGGTGGAGCCTTCAAGTCCCAAACAAGAGGAGAAAGTCATGACGATGCATGTCACACGAGCGATCATCGGCGCAACAGTGTTGCTCGCTCCCGTCTGGGCGGCGAACGCCCAAGACCAGGACCAGACTCGCCCGGAACGAAGCGGTCGAGACACGGAGGCGATTGCGGCCGCAGCCGACACCCTGGCCCTCAGTGAAGAGCAACTTGGCCGGATTCGCGAGATCCGTCGGGAACGGCCCCCCAGGGGCCAGAGCCGGGAAGAGGCCCAAGCCTGGCGCGAGGCCCAACAATCGAAGATCGAGGACGTCCTGACTGACGAACAGAAGTCCAGGGTGGCCGAGTTGGCTGAGGTCCGTCATCAGATGGAAGCCTTGGCGGGTGCCACTGCCTTGGGTCTGGTCCAGGGGGGGCGGAACGGTCCATGGGCAAATGTCGGAAAGCCGCAGGGGATGCGCGACCGGCGCGGGCCCGGCGGCCGGGTCCGGACGTTCCTCTCCCGACGAGGACCGCACGTCCGGGGGTGGACTGGAGCACACGGACATGGTCACCGAGGTGCGCGGCACAGGAAAGGAGGTTTCGGGCCCGACCGGCGGCGCGGGAAGGCCCGGGGAGATGCCGAGAGCCAATCCCGTTGAGGAAAGGGCTGTCGAATCGGTTCGACGCGAGGCGGTCTGCGGGCCGCCCCACCCGCTGGAGTTTCTTGCCAGACCAGGCTAGACCACGCCGAGTGCCGCTCGCAGTGCCGATGTCATGGCCTTCTTGTCAGCGATTGTGCCGGTCCACATCTCGAAGGCGATGGCGCCTTGGTAAACCAGCATCGAGAGCCCGTCCAGCGTGGGTAGGCCGCGTGCCTTTGCGGCCGCGAGCAATCCTGTTTCCGGAGGATTGAATACGGCATCGGCGACCAGCATGCCGGCGGGACTCTTTGAGAGATCGATGTCGGGTATGGCCGTGGTGTCCGGGAACAACCCGATGGACGTTGCGTTGACCAACAGGTCGCACGTTTCGGGAACGGGAAAGCGCCCATTCCAGGGCTCGTATCGAACGGAGCCCCCCGTGGCCTCCCGAAGGTCCCTGACCGTCGCCTGCCCCCTCTGTGGCGAGCGGTTCACAACAAGAAGGTCGGTCGCGCCAGCCAGCAGCAGTTCAGTGCCGATGGCTCGGGCGGCACCGCCCGCACCGAGCATCACCACCCGTCTGCCGACCGGCTCCATGCCGGCGTCCCGGCGCACGCCTTGCAGAAACCCCTTGCCATCGGTGTTCTCGCCGATCTTCCTGCCTTTCTCGATGCGGACCGTGTTGACCGCCCCGATGGCCCGGGCCTCTGGAGAAATCTCGTCCAGATACCTGATAACCGCCACCTTGTGCGGAATCGTCAGATTGACACCCCGCATCCCGAGAGCGTCGAGGGCCTCCATGGCCGCGCCGAGCTTGTGCGGAGGGACTTCGAAGTTCAGGTATCTCCAGTTGAGTCCCGCTGCAGCAAACGCCGCTTCCTGCATCACCCCGGTCGGGTTTTCCGCGACCGGTTGCCCGAAGACGCCGACGATTTCAGACTGGTAGGTTGAGGGCATCGAGTCTGCCGAACAGGACGGGTGACGGATCAAACGATCTCTTCGATCACGCGCCCGTGCACTTGAGTCAGGCGCTCGGCTCGTCCGAGGTGGGGATAGACCAGCCTGTACTGATCCAGACCCAGCTGGTGCAGGATCGTGGTGTGAATGTCGCGGAAGTGGTACGGCTTCTCCACTGCGCGGAGACCGATGGCGTCCGTCGCCCCCACCACCTGCCCCCCCTTGATGCCCCCTCCGGCCATCCACATGGTGAAACCCAGGTTGTGATGGTCTCGACCGGCACTGCCGTCGGCGCGGGTCTCCGCTTCCGGTGACCGGCCGAACTCGCCGCCCCACAGCACCAGCGTCTCCTCCAGCATCCCACGCTGCTTCAAGTCCCTGAGCAAGGCAGCGACCGGCCGGTCTGTCTGGGCCGCCATGCGGATATGGTTCTCCTCGATGTCCTGGTGCGCATCCCACTGCAGGTTGCCGGGGCCGCCCCCCGACACCACCGTGACGAATCGCACTCCCTGCTCGACGAGGCGGCGGGCCAGCAGACACCGTCGGCCGTAGTCGTGGGTGGGCTCGCGGCCCACCCCGTACATTTCGAGGGTTGCCTGCGATTCGTTCGCGAGATCGAAGATCGCCGGAGCCTCGGTCTGCATGCGGAAGGCCAGGTCATAGGTCCGGATCCTGGCCTCAAGCTCGTCATCGTCCTCGTCCATCGCGGCCCGGTTGAGAGTCTGAATCAGGTCTACCGTCTGGCGTCGCTGGTCCAGACTGACTCCCGGCGGGAGGTCGAGGTTGAGGACCGGCTTGTCCCCAGCCCTGAACGTCGTGGGCTGGTAGACGGCTGGCAGGAATCCGTGCATGTACATCGGCTGACCTGCCTCCAGTGCCCCGTCGGGATCCGGCATGACGACATACGATGGCAGTGATCTGGCCTCGCTGCCGAGGCCATACACCACCCACGATCCCATCGAAGGAAAACCCGGCACGATCCGGCCGGTCATCAATTCGTACTGTGCGGCCGAGTGCACGACCATGTCCCCGTAGCAGGAACGCAGGACCGCCAGATCGTCCACGCAGGTGGCGATCTGCGGGAACAGGTCCGAGACCTCGATGCCGGATCGCCCGTACTTGCGGAACGTCCGTTTCGTCCCGAGCAGCTTGGCGTCCGGCTTGACGAACTGGTACTTGGCCTCGCCGAATTCCGCCGGCCGGGCCTGGCCGTCCAGCTTGTTCAGCAGAGGCTTCGGGTCGAACGTCTCGATATGGCTCGGACCCCCGGCCATGAAGAGGAAAATGACCGACTTCGCCTTTGGGTCCGGCAAGTGAGGCGGCTTCGGGGCCAGGGGGTCCGGCGGATCCTCGCCTGGCAGCGCGCCCGGCCCGGCCATGCAGTAGGCGGCCAGATACCCGATCCCGCAGCAGGAATCCCGCAGCAGTTCCCGACGACTGCCGGTCCGCTGGACGTGCCTCGACATCGCTTGCACCCAACGATATTGTACTGATACCCTCGCACCCCATACTCCTGCGCCGCTACCGGGCATACTGGTAGAGGGCTGCCCCGGATGAGTTTCCTCGCCTCCCTGAACCCCCAGCAGCGAGAGGCGGTGGACCATGGCGACGGCCCGCTGCTGGTCCTCGCCGGGGCAGGCAGCGGCAAGACGAGGGTCATCGTCAGCCGCATCGCCCGTCTGATCCTGGAGCAGGGTGTCGCTCCGGAGTCGGTCCTCGGTGTGACGTTCACCAACAAGGCCGCCAGCGAGATGCGCGAGCGCGTTGCCCGCTTGCTGCACGAGAACCACCCGTCGGGACATCGCCCCCCCCTTGTTTCCACCTTCCATTCGTTCTGTGTGCGCCTGCTGCGCTTCCATGGCGCTCCGCTGGCCGGACTGCGCGAGGGGTTCGGGACCGGTTTTCTGATCTTTGACGAAAGCGACCAGATCAGTGTCGTGAAGGAGGCCTGCAAGCAACTCGGCCTGCAGGACCCGGACCTGAAGCCCAGGACAGTGCTGGGGGCGATCAGCCGGCTCAAGAACCACGCTCTCGGCGAGGGTGCCCTGACGGGCAAGGACCGCAGACAGACGCAGGCCCTGAACGACATCTATGAGCGGTACCGAAGCGCGCTGCTGGCGGCCAATGCACTGGATTTCGACGACCTCCTCCTGGAGGCGTTTCGCCTGCTGCAGACGTTCGAGGATGTCCGGAATTCGCTGCAGAGCCGCTATCGGCACCTGCTGGTGGACGAGTTCCAGGACACCAACAGACCGCAGTACGAAATCCTGCGCCTCCTGGCGGGGGAGCGAAAAAACGTCTGCGTGGTCGGTGACGACGATCAGGCGATCTACTCCTGGCGCGGGGCGAACGTCGAAAACATTCTGGGCTTTGAGGAGGACTTTCCACGCACGAAGATCATCCGACTCGAGCAGAACTATCGGTCGACACAGGCCATTCTGGACGCTTCCTCGGCCCTGATCGCCCGCAACGTCCGGCGCAAGGAGAAGACGCTCTGGACGGATGGACCTGTCGGCGACCGCCCGAGGCTCTACGTCGCCGCAGACGGGGATGTCGAAGCCCGCTATGTCGCTCACGAGGCCGGTCGACTTCTGGATGCAGACCCGGAAATGCGAGTCGCTGTCCTGTACCGCACCAACGCCCAGTCGCGGCTGTTCGAGGAAGCCCTGCGACGCGCCGATCGCGACTTCCTGGTGGTGGGGGGCGTGGCATTCTACCAGCGAGCTGAAGTCAAGGACCTGCTGGCCTATGTGCGGTGCGCCGTCTCGCCCGGTGATTCCGTCAGTCTCCGCCGGATCATCAACGTCCCGGCCCGGGGCATCGGCAAGACCACCCTCGCACGGTTGAGCGAGTACTCTGTCGCCCACGGAATCTCGCTCTGGCAGGCCATCGAGACCACGGTCCGCGAGAATCTGCTTCCTCGGCGCGCCTGCATGGCACTCGGCCCGTTCTGCGAGCAAATGGCGCAGTTGGGGCAGAAACTCCAGGCGGGCAACATCGCATCCGCCCTCGAATGGGTGTTCGAAGAGTCGGGCTACCGGACGATGCTGGAAGGCGACGATTCACCGGAAGCCGCTACGCGTCTCGACAATGTCCGGGAGCTGCTGGTTGCCGCTGGCGAAGCGGCCGAGAGTGGCGAGTCGGCGGCGGAGTTCCTTGATCACGCCGCACTGGTTGCGGATTCGGACCGCATCAATGATACCGCCCGCATCCTCCTCATGACCCTGCACAACGCCAAGGGCCTCGAGTTTCCCGCCGTGGTCCTGGTGGGCATGGAGGAGACCCTGCTCCCTCATGGCCGAAGCCTGGCGGACGAAGGCGACATCGAGGAGGAGCGCCGGCTCTGCTACGTGGGCATGACCCGGGCGCAGCGAGAACTGGTGCTGACGTGTGCGCGGTACCGCAGACTATACGGCGCTCCGGAAGGCCAGGCGATGAAGCGGTCACGATTTCTCGGGGAAGTTCCGCAGCACCTCCTCGACAACCGCTCGGCCGACCACCCTCGTCGGCAACCCGGCCTGCCCGGCGCGATGGATCTGGAATCCGGAGACTTCGGGACAGAGGCTCGCGGCCCGGTCCGACATTCGGTGCGGGAAGCGGGAATCGAGACACACAATTCGGTCTCCGCCGTAGCAGGCTTCTTCAAGACCCGGGGCATCAAGACCGATGCGGTTCCCGAGTCCCGGCCCATGGCCCGTCCAGCCCGGTCGAGTGCGCCCGCCCGCCAATCACCCAAGCTGGGGCAGGCGCTGAAGGCACTTCGCAAGGAAGGACCCTTTGCCCGTGGGACCAGGGTGCGACACCGAAAGTTCGGGGTCGGGGTCGTTGAATCGCGCGAAGGGGAGGGGCCAACCGCGAAGATCTCGGTTTACTTCCAGAAATACGGCCGAAAGCGGCTCGTCGCCGGGTATGCGAATCTGCAGGAACTCTAGCGGCCTGGGCGGACGCTTGCAGGGGCGGGGCGCTCGTCAAGCCGAGTCAGCCGGGCGGCCCCGATCTCGTTGCGGCCCCCCTTGATTCGCTCCCGCCAGCTACAACTCATCCCAAGACCAGTCTGTCCCTTTCACCGGACCGCTGCCCCGAAATGTCGAGGCCGGGCTTGATCATGGGAGCGGTCGTTCCGGGACGAAGGCCGCGCGGATTCGTTCCGGCCAACAGAATCTCGAAGCGCTGACCCACCATCGGACGCAGCGGCGCTTCCAACTTTCGACCTCGGCACCAGTTGCCGGTGCCCGGGAACGGGACCCTGGCCGGACGCGACCGTTGGTACGGCTCGGGACTAGATGCCCGGGGACGGCTTGGCGTTCTTCAGGCTGTTCAGTTCCGCCCGGGCGTGCGGAGCCACGTCGGACTCGGGAAACTTCTCCAGCACGGACTGCAGCGCCTCGACGGCCTCTTCCTCCCGGCCCCGGAGCCTCGTCAGGGACAGGCCTTTCTTGTAGAAGGAGTCCGGCACGGACTTGCTGAGCGGGTAGCGCTTGTAGACCTGATCGAACTGTCGCGCCGCCTCTTCGTAGTCGGCGGCGGAATAATAGGTCTCGGCCAGGTAAAACTGGGCCTCTCCGGCCTTGCCGTGAGTCGGATACAGCGCCAGATAGTCCATGAACTGGGCGCGGGCCACGTCGATGTTGCCGCGCAGATAATCGTTCATGGCACCCTCGAAGACGGCATCGCTACCGCCGATTCCTGCGGTTTCGGTATCCTCTTCCCCACCTTGCGGGGCCGGGAGCATCGTCAGGTGTGTCTTGACGTCCCGGACATCCGCTTGCAGGTCCTCCACTGCCACTCCCGTCTCCTCGACGGTTGCACGCAGGGACGAGAACTGATCGGTCAGGGAATCCACCTTGGCCGCGATGCTCCTCTGCGGTTCCGTCAGCGCATCGTCGAGTGTGGCTATGCTGCGCTCGATGACCGCCTGCCCGGCCGCCAGCTTGTCCTGTTTGTCCGTGCCTTGCTTGAGCAGGGCTTCCAGCGCGACGAGGCGCTCCGCAGTCTGTTGCTGCATCTGCCGCACGGTCTCCTGCAGCAAGGCCATGTCACGCTGGAGTTGAACGAGTTCCTTTTTCTGGGCGACGCCTGTTGGCGTCAGGGCAAAACAGACGACAAAGACTAGGACAAGCGACCTGGCTGGCACGATGAATTCCTCCGGCTGGGGATTGCGGGACCGGCCTCCGTATGGACTCGATCTGTCGGGATGGGACGAGTGGAGGCCACGCTCCGTTTCGATGGGCAGACGCCGTCGCGCCATCGCAGCCACGTGGCAGTCCGCCTGCCGGTTGCCGGCAGGCGGACTGGACACGAACAGAAGCGGAGCATGGCCTACAGTATCGGCCCCTAGCGGAGCCGCAAGTGGGCCCGGCGGTTGCGCTGGTAGCAAGCCTCGTCCTGATCCGTGCAGACCGGGCGCTCCTCGCCAAGGCTCACGGTCGAGAGCTTGCTGCCCGGCACACCCAGATTGACGAGAAAGTCCACGGCCGCCCGCGACCGGCGGTCGCCCAGCGCCAGATTGTACTCCGTGGTGCCCCGTTCGTCACAGTGGCCCTCGACCAGGAAGGCAGCCTCGGGGTACTCGCTGAGCAGGTCCTTCAAGGCTGTCGCGTTGGTGCGCAGAACGGACGCCGCATCCGGACGAATGTCGCTCTTGTCGTAATCGAACAGTGCGTCGCGAATGTTGCTCGACCCGAAGGCCTCCGACAGATCCGGCTTCGGCGGGGGCGGCGGGGGCGGCGGCGGGGGAGCACGCACAGTGACCATCGCCGAGGCGCTGGCAGTCTTGCCGTCCGCATTCTTCACGGTGATCGAGTACTCCGTCGAACGGGTTGGAAAGACTTCGCGGCTGCCACTGGTGGCGACTGCTCCGATGCCCTGGTTCAATTCAGCGCTCGCCGCATTCGTCGAACTCCACTTGAGTGTCGCCGACTTGCCGCGCTCGATGGAACTCGGCTCCGCGTTGATGCTGACGCTCGGTGCCGGAGCTTCCGGTGGGGGTGGCGGTGGTGGGGGTGGTGGAGGGGGTGGAGCCTCCTTCTTGCAGCCGAAAGCGAAGAGTGCCAATAAGACGCACATCGCCAACTGAACCATCCTTTGGTCTGACTTCATCTGTTATCCTCCATCTTCGTCACCGCAGTACTACGGGGACACCGATCACAAAAGCTTGATTCCCACAGCATACCGCAGTGGCCCGGACCGGGCAACACCGGCTCGGCGGCCAAATCCTGACACGACTGTACCGCTCTACCGCGGGGCCCAGACGGGCGACTCGTTCAGGCCGCGGCTTGTGAGTTGCCTGATCTGCGTTCCGTCGGCTCGCATCGACCAGATTTGCGTGCTGCCCATCCGGTCCGACGAGAAGACGATATGGGTGCCGCTGGGAGAGAAGAACGGGTGCTCGTTGCGGCCCCTGCTGTGGGTGAGCTGTGTGTAGCGCTCGCTCGCAACGTCAACCAGGAAGATGTTGTAGTTGCCGATCTCGTAGCCTCTCGTCCAGGCGAACGCAAGGCGCTCGCCGGTCGGGTCCCAAGCTGGCTGCACGGCGTCCCCGCCGCCGATCGACAGCCGCCGCCGGTTCGTTCCGTCGATGCCCATGACGTAGATTTGCGGCTGGCCTGACGCATCGGAGACGAACGCGATCTGGGCCCCGGTCTGCGGGTTGATCGCTGGATGCACGTCAATCGCGTCGGAATACGAGACCCTGCGCAGGTCCCCTCCGTCCACGTTCGAGCTATAGATCTGGCTGCGTCCCGAGGGCGACGATGCGAAGAACACGGTGCTGCCATCCGGGGAGAAGCTCGGAGTTGTGTTGAGCGACGCGTCCTGGTTGTAGAAGGGCAGGCGTCGACCGGTTTCCAGCGAGTGCACGTAGATCTTGGGGATGCCTTCCAGGAACGTCGTGAAGGAAATCCGCTTGCCGTCGGGCGAGACCGCCGGCGTGAGACAAAGGCTGCGGTAGTTCGTGATTTGCTCCTTGTTGGAGCCGTCGTAGTCCATCGCCCAGATTTCCTTGCGGTCATCCCCCTCGTCGCGGTGGACGTAGTAGATGCGCGTTCCGGCGAGGCCCTCTCCCAGGCCGAGGTTCCTCAGGATGTCCCGGGCGAACTCGAACGCCATCCCTCGCGCTGACGCCACCGTGGCCTCGCTGTAGTAACGCTTTCCGAAGATATACGAAGCTTCGGGTGACTCCTGGGTCACGTCGGAGAGGAAGCCCGAGAGCATCAGGCGTCCGTTGGCATCCTCGATGCGCCCGTACACGAGGTAGCGCGCGATGACCGGGGCCTCCTTCCAGCCGGCCAGCCACAGGCCCCGGGCCCCCGGATCCTTGGGCAGCCCCTGCTCCGTGGCAGCCAGGTCCTGGGGGTCGCGGGGCGTCGTGCGGGGATAGAAGCTGCGCGGCACCATGGAGAGGCGTCCGGACGATTCCAAAGCCTTCCACAACTCGTCATTGAACCGGTCGACGGAGGCTGCGGCGCCGATCGGCCCCCGCATTCCCGCCACGGCGATCCGGGGGTCCGTCGCCTCGTCTCTCAACTCGATGACTGCGTCCGGGCGCGGCTGCGCCGCGAGGACGGCCGCCATTGCGACCAAGACGCCAAGGCCGTGTGCCATGTGTTGCTTCATGATCCCTCTCTCTCCAGTGTGCGCATCCGGGACAGCCATCATTCCAGACGGAAGTGCATTTCGATGACGATGGACCGCCTGCCCAGGCCGGCTGGCAAGGGCCGCACCGGACTCGCGTTCGTGATTGCCCGGATCGCGGAATAGTCGAGCGACCGGTTTCCACTCGATTCGGCGATGCTGACCTGTGTGAGCTGCCCCGAGGACTGAATGATGAACGTGGTCACGACCGGCCTCGACGAGCCGCCCGCAACCTGCCCCAGCGACTTGCGCCATTGTTCCCCGATTGCCCGTTGCAGGATCTGGGCGTACCAGCCGAATCGCCTGCCGAACGGACCGCCCTGCTTGCCTCCGAAGCCCAGGGCGCCGCCGGGAGCGGCCCGATAAAGTTCGCTGCTCAGGGCGGCGCCCTGGGAGGACCTCAGTTCGTTGGCATCGGCTTCTCCCGCACTCCGCTGTCCGACGGCCCGCTCCTGTTGCCGCTCGGCGTGCTGGCGCTCCGGAGAGGGAACCGGCACCGGCGGAGTCTCGGGCGGTGGTGGCTCCGGTTGCGAAACCTCGGTTGACCGGCGAAACTCCGGGGGAGCCGGAACGTCGTGTCGGCTCGGATTGGCGACAGGGTTGGGGGCGTCGGCGCGGGCCACGTTGATCGGTACGGTGCTGATCGACACAACGCCACCGCCGCCGGCGGCGTCCGGCAAGCCTAGGTCGATCGTCGGATTCAGGAGCCCCCACGACACCGACGCCACCGCAAGAACGCCGTGGAAGGACAGTGAGACCATCAACGGTCCCCTCAGCCGCTCGCTGTCGTTCGCGTGTCGCAATTGCGGCTGCATTCGATTCCGTCCGGACCGTTACCGCCGCACTCTCGGGTCACGCACCAGCGGCTTCGTGACAACGTTCACGCTCACTTGGCTAACGCCGCATTCGGCGATGACGGGGGCGACGACCTCCCAGGGCGTCGTGCGGTGAGCGCGAAGGTAAATCCCGGGCTCCTCCGGATTCCGTTCCCTCGCCAGTTCCGCGATCTCGTACACGTTGACCGGTTCGTCTCCAAAGAACAACTCGCCCTTGGATGTGATGTTGACGTACGGGTGGTCCTTGTCGGTGACCGCCACCTCCCGGGTCCGCGGCACGTCAATTTCGAGCCCGAATTCCACGACGCCAGCCGTGATCATGAAGATGATCAGCAGAACCAGGACCACGTCGACGAACGGCGTGATGTTGATCTCAGCGATCTGATCGTCCGATGGATCTGGATTGCCTGCTCGTAGCGCCATCCTCTGCTCCGTAGTCCCGTTCGGCGAGATTGAAGAACTCTAGTCCAAAGTCTTGCATGCGAGTGCGGATCTCGCGAAGCTTCGACGAGTAGATGTTGTAGAACACCAGGGCCGGAATGGCCGCGAAGAGCCCCAGGGCAGTTGCGAGCAGCGCTTCGGCAATTCCCGGTGCCACCGCCCTCAGCGTCGCCCCCGTGGACTGTCCCAGACCGCGGAACGCCTCAAGCACTCCCCAGACCGTGCCGAAGAGCCCGATGAAGGGTGCGGCCGAAGCCGTTGTCGCCAGCCAGCCCAGGTTGCGCTGGAGACGGGACGTCTCCTCGCTCAGCGCCAGTGCGAGGGAGCGCTCGATCGACGCCGGATTTCGGATACTTCCGTGGGTGTTGACCTGCCGGGCCACCTCCGCATACCCATAGTCGAAGATCGTTACCAGCGGGGATGGCCGGTAGTTCTCGCTCGCGGCGTTCATTTCCGCCAGCGACTCCACCCGCCGGAAAGCCCGCAGGAATGAGCGATTGACGCCAGCCGCCCGTCCAAGCAGCCGATGCTTGGAGTAGGCCAGAGCCCACGAGAGCACCGACATGATCACGAGGATCGCGAAAACCACGAACCCCACAGGTCCCACGTCCAGCAGCAGACTCAGCAGCGTGGACTGGTCTATGGCCGTTGCCAGTTCCTCACCCGCGGTCGAATCGACCTCAGTGATTTCCTCCGCAGCGGCCTGCAGCAGGAGTAGTGCAGTAGGTGGTACGCAGAGCACGGCGTTACTCGAAGCCGGAAAGATGCTAGGTTCGTCCGGAGCGCCCGGCGCAATCCGGAAACACTACATATAAACTATACAATGTTTCGTCGCCTGCCGGACTCCGGGGGGAGGGCAGGCAAATTCAATGTTTGCCTGAGAGGGCCTAGGAAAGGCAGCAGCGGGTGCCGAACGCAGTCGGCAGGCCGTGCTGCGCGCGGGCCGGAGGGTGCGGGTGCGCGGGGCTGGCCACCACGGATGGGTGCGCCGCCCGCACGCAGGCAGCGCGACGCGGACACAGTGCGACTGAGCCCGCCGGAGCGCGGGCCGGTCAACCCGCGCTGCGGGTTGGGTGGAACGGCGACTTAGCCGAGCAGCAGGCGCACCGCCGCGTTCGGCTGGAAGCGCAACTGGCTCATGCGGCGCTGGATGTTCTTCACTTTCAGCAAGCGCAGCAGCGAGATGGCGAAGTTCGAGATCGCGGCCAGCAAGCGCGGCAGAGCGCCCTTGCGAATGCGGCTGCGATCCTCCCGCAGGGCTACGTCGCGGACGTAGTGCACACGGTTCTCGATGCCCCAGTAGTCGCGGTTCAGTTGCAGCAGCCGTTGCGGCGTGATCGGGTC
This sequence comes from Bryobacterales bacterium, assembly GCA_965205085.1. Lineage (GTDB taxonomy): Bacteria > Acidobacteriota > Terriglobia > Bryobacterales > UBA6623 > VXMF01. The sequence goes on from OZ242039.1 coordinate 3,522,620, forward strand.
CGGGCGCAGACTGGTGATCAAGTAGATCGTCTCCGGCTGGCGTTGCCGACCGTCCTTCTTGAACTCGACCTCGCGGCGCACCTGGGCCACGCAGCGAACCCCGGGAAACTCGAGGCAGGGCCGCTCCGGATCGAGTTCCTGCGAGACGCGCAAGGTGCGCTGCTCGATGCGTCGGTGGTCGAGACCGGACTCGCTGTGGGGGGTCTGGCCAGCCCAGTCGATACCGTCCCGGATCGGCTCCAGCAGCGTCGGCTGATTGCCCTTGACGGTCAAGAGGAAGTCGAAGCCATCGGCCAGCAGTTGCGCAGCCGTCTCACGCTGGGTGTGCAGCGCATCGGCCAGCACGCACAGTTTGCGCCCGTGGAGTTGCGCGCGCGTCAAACGCCGCAGGGCGGCCGCCTCGGCATCTTCTTCCTGTCGAGCGCCGAGAGTGGCTGCTGGGGTGGCTTGGCCTGCGGCTGGCCAGCCGCGTCCAAGTCCCGGTCCTACGACCCGCGCAGCACTTTGCCGTCGATCGCCACGGCCGACAGCAAGGGCTCAGCAGCGCCCTTGCCTGCCGCCTTTGCAGCGGGCGGGGGCAGAACTTGCGCTGCGGTCCAGGCGGCCAGCAAGCGCTCGACCTGCCCGACCGGAATCGTCCGCAGGATGTAGTACCAGCCACTGATACCGGGTGCCTCATAGCGTCCAGTCCTGGCACTGCGGTACGACCGGACGGCCTGGAGTGTGGACTGGTCCAGCGCCCGCCCGAAATCGCTCAATTCGGTGAGACTCTGACAGCCTGCCAGCCGCGCCGCAATCAGGATCGTCAGCACGGTGCGCATCGAGTACCGCCGTCCCTGGCGGTGGCGGGTGTCCGGGACTTGACCGAGATAGGCGTACAAGTCACGCCATTGGGCTGGAGTCAACAGAATCCGGGGGCAGCGCGCCTGCCAGCCCGGCTGGGGCTGGCTGGCAGCCAGTTGCGTCCGCGCCTGACGGTGCAGGGGATAGACGAAGACCCGCTTGGGCAGGCCATGGGCCTGATAGCCGCGTGGTGCGCCCCGAACCCGTCCGTAGCCTTGGGTCTGACCGATTTCCAGCCAGTTCGCGGCACGATAGCAGGTGCCGGCAAACCGCTGCGGATCGACGAAAGTCTCAGCCAGCAAGAGCGGTGCCGCATGCTGGCGCTGCCAAGCCTGCGGCAACTGCCGCAGACTCAGGCCGAGCACCCGCGAAGCCAGGTGCGGGCAACTCCCAGCCGGAGGCAACAGCAAGAAGCGCGACTGGTTCGCGAGAAGGAACAGGCGTTGCTGGCGTTGCCGGGGAGTCCAGCCAATCCAGTGCTCGCGCGCGGCACAGTGCCAAGCCGCCGACTGCCAGCCCAGCAGGGCCAGCCACTGCTCGCCGAGCACGGCGACCTGGCGCAAGCGCTGCCCGCACAACCGGCGGAATCCGAGATAGTGCTGGGCCCGCATCCAGGCATTCCAGCGCGCTTCTTCCTCGCGCCGGACGGTGCGCACGCGCACCGCCCGCAAGGGAATCGGATCCAAGGCCACTCTGGGTGTTATCGCACATCCAGCACCTCTTTGTCCACCTCTCCCCGCTGCCCCCTTACCCCCAATGGCATTGATTTGCTAGGAGAATTCTCACTCGAGCACCTTGGGAGGCTAAGACACTCATCATCACAAGATTGAGACTTAGCCCATGGGTGGATGGCATCGCGAAGAACCGCCCGTGGTGCCGACCGCAACGCTCCTATCCGCGCCGGTCCAGCCAGCCCGAAACCAAGGGGAGGAACCGCCAGGCGACTACCCTAGCGTCCTGACAGCGCCGCCGCCGACGCTCAACCCGGGATTTCCTTAAGTCAATGCCATTGCCCTTACCCCCACGCCTAGCCAAACCAAACTTTGAAATGCCCTGGGAGGGAGGGGGGAGTCATCCAGTTCCGGTGCGCGAGACCTTGTTGCCGCGGAACCGGCCCGGCGTTGCCACCCGCCGCAGGGGCGATCCTCCACCTGTCGAACCACCTCGGGCAGCTATCCTGAGGCATGCGCGCGGGCGCTGTTGCGAGCCGGGCGGAGTTGGTGCATGCTGCAGGAAATCGATATCGAAGGCTATGCTGTCGTCGACAAGCTCCGGGTGTCTTTCCGGGCAGGCCTGAACCTGCTGACCGGTGAGACCGGGAGCGGCAAGTCGATCGTTGTCGACTCACTGGCATTGCTCTTCGGCAACCGCGCCACAGTGGATTCGGTCCGGCCGGGTTCCCGCCGCGCACGAATCTCCGGGCGGTTCGACGCCCCCACTGACGGCCCTGCCCTCCACGTGCTGTCCGATTCCGGCATCGATCTCGACGGGGACGACCTCATCATTGAGCGTCAGATCCTGGCTTCGGGGAAGAGTCGCGCCTATGTGAACGGGTCGCCCGCGACGCTGGGGCTGCTGCGCACCTTGGCTCAGCACCTGGGCGACATTCACGGACAACACGAGCAGCAGACCCTGCTCGCCCCTGACGCCCAACTGGCGCTGCTGGACGGATACGCGGGCACGAACGGGGATACGGCTGCGCTCGGGAATCTTTATCGCCGGTGGCAGACCGCGAACAGCCGGCTGGAGAGAATCCGCGGCGACGAACAGGAGCGTCTGCGACGCATAGACGTGTTGCGCTATCAAACCGAGGAGATTCGCGCGGCCGACCTGCGCGAAGGGGAAGACGACGAGCTCGCTCGCGAGCGGGTGCGTCTCTTGCATGCCGAACGGCTCAGGGCCGACGGGTTCGCCGCTTTTGACTCTCTGTACGACTCCTCGGCTTCGGCGGCGTCGCAGATCAAGACAGCTGCCTCGTCGCTCGCCTCGGTCGCCGGATTCGACGAGCGATTCGGCGGGTTGGCGGACAGCCTGGAGGAGGCCCAAACGATTGTTGACGATGTGGCTTTCGAGCTGCGAGGAATGCTGGAGAGCCTGGAAGCCGACCCCTGCCGGCAAGAAGAGGTCGAAAGCCGACTGGCCCAGATCGACACACTCAAGCGGAAATACGGGCCCGGTCTCGACACGGTTCTGGCCCATGCCGTCCGGGCGGGGGAGGAACTGGCCGTCCTGGGCCGCAGCGACGAGGAAGCCGGCCGCCTCGGGTTGGAACTCGAGGAGGCGGCGGCGGCATACACCCGCCGGTCGGCGGACATTTCGCGGCAGCGACGTACGGCCGCCAAGGCCTTATCTGCACGCACCCAGGCCGAGCTGCAGGAGCTCGCCCTCGGAAAGGCACGTTTCGAGGTCGTCCTTGACCGGCGCCCGACGTGGGGGGCGAGGGGCGTCGACCGGACCGAGTTCCTGTTTTCGGCGAACCCGGGACAGGCCCCGAAGCCTCTTGGCCAGGGTGCCTCCGGCGGAGAACTCTCGAGGCTCGCCCTGGCGCTCAAGACTTGCCTTGAAGAGCAGCCGGAGAGCGGCTTGTACCGACGGGTGCTGGTGTTCGACGAGATCGATACGGGCGTCGGGGGCCGGGTTGCGGAGGCGATCGGCCGACGTCTCAAGCGGCTTGCAGCGCAGAGTCAGGTTCTGTGCGTCACGCACCTCCCTCAGATCGCCCGCTTCGCAGACGCCCACTTCGTGGTCTCCAAAGCGGAAGAGGCGAACCGGACAACAGCCTCGGTTCGGGAGCTGGCCGAATCCGACCGTGTCGAGGAATTGGCGCGGATGCTGTCAGGCAGCGAGGTGACGGAAGCCGCCCTGGAGAATGCCCGTCAGATCCTGTTATCGCGCTAGCCGGCTCGCGGTGCCGGGTGATGGACCGACGCCTCGATCGTTCTCGACGACGAGGCGATCTCGTCATTCGGCTGCGGTTGGAGATCCGGGCGCAGCCGGATCCGGCTGCGCGAAGCGGTGCGATGGGTGCGTCACGAACACCTGCGATTGGGTGCCGGAGTGGGGTAACCTCGTCAACCTACGGTTCCTGGACGCCCTGTTCCGGCGGAGCGGCCGTCCAGACAGCGCAATTCCGGCGGCAGCCGAATCGGTTCCGGCCCCATTGCCCTTTCACTTTGCACCACAATGGAGATGAGACATCGGGCGCGCTTCCCGTTGGCCACAGGCAGCCGGTGCGATTTCTGACCTGAGATGCGAGTCGAGAAGCTCCATTGCATTGCCCGGCAGGCCGGGGACGCCATCATGCGGGTATACTCCAGTGGGTTCGGCGTAGTCCGCAAGCAGGACGATTCCCCGCTGACGGAAGCCGATCTGGCCTCCCACGGGATTATAGTGGACCGTCTCAAGGAGGAGTTCCCCGACCTTCCCGTGCTGTCGGAAGAAAGTGCGGACACCGCATCCTACGAAGAGCGCCGGCGATGGAAACGGTACTGGCTAGTCGATCCGCTGGATGGTACGAAGGAGTTCGTCAAGCGCAACGACCAGTTCACGGTCAACATCGCCTTGATCGAGGATGACCGCCCCGTGGCCGGAGTCGTGTTCGCCCCCGCACTCGACTGGCTGTACTGGGGGGCGGTGGCGGCCGGGGCGTTCAAATCCGTAGCCCATGGCCCGGCCGTACCGATCCGCTGTCTCCCCATGCCCCGGTCTGGCGCGATCCGGGTTGTCGCCAGCAGTTCCCACCTGTCCCCGGAAACGAGCGCCTACGTGGATGCCCTGCGATCAAGGCACCAAGAGGTCTCCTTGGTGAAGATGGGCAGCAGCCTGAAGATTTGCCTGGTTGCGGAAGGCGAGGCGAACCTGTATCCGAGACTCGCTCCCACGATGGAATGGGACACGGCAGCGGCTCATGCCGTGCTCAATGCAGCCGGCGGGATCCTTGTCCAGCATGGTGCGGCTCATGAGTTGCGATACAACAAGGAAGACCTGCGCAACACATGGTTCGTCGCCGGACCCTCCAGACAGTCCGGTGGAACCGACTGGCGGGGTTGAGGCTCGGAAATCCGATGGACCGGGAAACGATTCTGCGCGATCTGGAGGGCTTGGCGCTCGGTGATGCGCTGGCCCGGATCCTCTCTGCGCTTGATGCAGAGACCGGCACGGTCCACCGCCTGGGCGGCGATGGTGTGCTGCGGCTGGAGTCGTATGCCGGCACCATTCCCGAGCGGCTCCTGTCCGTCATCGCAAGGATCCCGGTGGGCAAGGGGATGGCTGGCCTGACGGCCGAGCGGTGCGAGCCCGTGCAAATCTGCAATCTCCAGACCGACGCATCCAGCGACGCCAGGCCTGGGGCCCGGTCGACGGGCATGCGAGGATCCCTATGCGTACCGATGATGGACGATGATCGACTGGTCGGGGTACTGGGCGTTGCCGTCGGGCGGGAGCGCGAGTTCACGGAAACGGAGTCCGGTTGGCTGATGCGGGCCGGAACGATCCTTGGCAGGGCGTTCGCGCCACTCTGATCATGTCTACAAAGCTCCTGACACTGGATCCCGCACTGGTTCCGTCCTCTCCCTGGATCCTGCTCCATCCCGACGACAACGTTGCGGTGGCGCGGGTCCGAATTCCGGCCGGCGCGAAGCTCAGGTTTCGTGGGGAGAGCCTCGAGGTGCCTAACTCGATCGCCCCAGGCCACAAGCTGGCCGTCCGGCCGATCGCACAGGGCGAAGTCGTGTACAAGTACGGTGAGGAGATCGGGCGAGCCGGGGCGGCCCTGCCGGCCGGCACCTGGGTGCACACCCACAACCTCGAGTTCGATATCCAGCAGCGAGCCTATGAGTTCGGAACGGCACGTTCCGACCTGTCCGGAATCGACCTTCCCGTCCGAAGCACGTTTGACGGATATCCTCGTTCCGATGGCCGGGCCGGGACGCGAAACTACGTCGCCATCGTGGGTGCGAGCCATTGCGCGGCCCATGTGACCGAGCGAATTGCCACCGCGTTCAGGGACGAGCGGTTCGAGGGCACGGGCGTCGACGGCGTCGTGGCCCTGCCCCACACCGATGGCTGTGGACAGTCGGACGGTGCCGACACGGACCTCCTCCGCAGAACCCTGGACGGTCTCGCAGACCACCCGAACGTCGCGGCAGCGGTCATGGTCGGGCTCGGATGCGAGGTGAACCAGGTGGGCTACTATCTGCGCTCCGGAGCGGCTTCGGGATCGCCGATGCGGACGGGCCTAACCCTGCAGGAGCGCGGAGGGACGCGCCAGGCAGTCGAGGACGGAGTCAAGGCGGTCTGGGAGTTGATCGAATCGTCCGGGCGGATCGAGCGCCGGCCCTGCCCGGTCTCCCAACTCGCCATCTCGCTCGAATGCGGGGGGTCGGACGCCTTCTCGGGCATCACGGCGAATCCGGGAGTCGGGTACTGCGCCGATCTGGTGGTACGGCAGGGCGGTACGGCTTGTCTAGGGGAAACCACCGAAATCTGGGGAGCCGAGCACCTTCTTACCCGGCGGGCCTCCAGTCCGGCTGTCGGACGCAGGCTGCTCGACATGCTCGACTGGTACTTCGATTACGTGGGGCGCTTCAAGGACTCCGTCACGTTCAACAGCAATCCGTCTCCGGGCAATATGGCCGGAGGCATCACCAACATCGCCGAGAAATCCCTCGGAGCGGTGGCGAAAGGCGGTCATTCGACGCTCACGGCGGTCTACGACTACGCGGAACGGATCAAGGAGAATGGCCTCGTTTTCATGAACAGCCCCGGCTACGATCCGGCTTCCGTCACGGGCATGGTATCCGGAGGATGCAATATCTGCCTCTTTACCACCGGCAGGGGCAGCTGCTTCGGGTTCGCGACCGCCCCGGTTATCAAGGTCGCCTCGAATTCCGACACGGCGCGTCGAATGGATGAGGACATGGATATCAACGCCGGCACCGTCGCCGACGGCGAGGAGGATATCGCCGCGCTCGGACGGCGGATGTACGAGGTCCTGTTGGACGTTGCGTCGGGGAGCAGAACCTGCAGCGAGAGACTCGGCCATCGAGAGATGATGACCTGGCGGATTGGCCCGGTCCTGTGACAGGCCGCTGGCGCGCGGAGCTTGGAGGACCGGCTGGAAGCCGCTACGATAAGGGCAGAGGCCGGGGTAGCTCAGTCGGTCAGAGCGACGGACTCATAACCCGTAGGTCGGCGGTTCGAGCCCGCCCCCCGGCACCATTGTCGTCCTTCGGAGGTATCGTTCGAAGGGCCCGTTCCGTATGCTCAAGTGCATCCAGGCGTACGTTACGCGACGTTGTGTCCTCGCGATTGCGGCCGCGTCCAGTTGGGGAGCCCTCCACGCCGAGTCCGCGCGGCCCGTTGTGATCGTGCAGACATCCAAGGGGGCTATCCGGATCGAACTCTATCCGGCTCTTGCGCCTCGTACCGTCGCCAACTTCCTGACCTATGTCGATTCCGGATTCTACGACGGCACGATCTTCCATCGGGTGATCGAGAAGTTCGTCGTTCAGGGGGGTGGGTACACTCCAGAACTCGCTGCCAAGCCCACCCTCAAGCCGGTGCGAATCGAGACGAAGAACGGCATGCGGAACGAGCGGGGCACGGTCGCGATGGCCCGACGGACGGGCAAGGACACTGCCACCTCCGAGTTCTTTGTCAACCTCAAGGACAACGTTAGCCTCGACAGGAGGGCTTCACGATTCGGATATACGGTGTTCGGCCGCGTCGTAGAGGGGATGGATGTGGTCGACCGCATTTCGCGCGTCCAGACTGGACTGCGGGGAAAGATGCGGGACGTACCGATCCTACCGGTGCTGCTGGAATCCGTCCGGATGGAGAACAGGCTCCCCGCCGGGACCCCTAGCGGGATTCCAGCGGAACGTCGCTGAAGCCGCGCGTCAGGGGCACGACCTCCGCCCCCGGAGGCGCCTGGAACTCGAAGGTAGCGGCAGACAGCGACGGATTCGTCTCTTCGCCCTCGAACCGGTAAGCGTGCACCGACTCGTCCCGGCCCACGATGCGAATGGCCGTGATCCGGAATTCACCGGGGTCATAGCTGAATTCGACCCTCGAGTAGAAGTCCTGGCCGCCCCGGCCCTCCCCGACGAGGGTCGGCTGCCCGTTGTGATCCTCGACCCGAAGGTTCCGGAACATCCTGCGCAGGCGCATCCGCCCGAGCAGGAACGACAACGGCGCCCGGAGGTCAGCCATCGCCTCGAGCTGCACCTGTCGGACCTGGTTCGTCTGGGGGTTGTACATCCGGAAGATTTTCCCGTCGCTGACGGCCACTTTGCCTTCGGGGTCGGTATAGTCCCAGCGCATCTTGCCAGGCCGCAGCAAGTATACGGTGCCCCGCTCTGAGGTGCGCCGGCGTCCGGCGAACTCGACCGTCTGCTCGAAGCCCATCTTCAGGGAGCCCAGTCCGTTGTAGCGGCGCTCGACCCCGTTTACCGCCTGGTCCACCGATTGTGCCAGCGCAGCGGTCGCGCAGAGCGTGCCGACAAGCAGCACCAAGACCAGGAAAGTTGAAAGGCGGGGCATGGGGAAAGCATCGGACCGCCAGCTTGACACCGGGGCCCTCAACTCCAAGTATACGGCACCCGGATCGATTGGAGGGCCGCGCCGGACCCGCTGTCCCTTCCAGCCCGCCAGACTGGGCGAGTCCGGCGTCACCGGCAGGGGGAGAAACCGGGTCGCCGGGCTCATGCATCGCGTTCCAACCGCCGACAACACCAGCGACGACAGTGGCAGAAGGAGTCGGAGCGCACACAGGAGGAGGCGAAACGGATGCTACGGCCGACAGCTATGTTGCTGCAACCAAACCTGAAGGAGTTGCTGATGGCCTGCAGCGGTCGGGGATGGTGCACCGCATCAGGGGTGCCGGGAGAATCGATCGGGGACAAGCCACCAATCGACCCGACCGCCGGAGGGACTCCGGTGACCTATGTCCAGATGCCTGTCCGCCCGCATCCCAGCCGGGTGGCGACCCCTCCCGCAAAGACGAGCAAGGAACAGGTCAGCTATATCATGTACAATCAGGGCGGCAGAGCACATGATGGGGAGGCGATGTGGACTACAGTCAGGCACCGACCTGGAGCGGTGGCAGAGGTTGTGTGGCGAGGAGCCAGTACCAAGCCGCGCTGCCAACAGCAGAATCAGACAGTCCCGAGTTGCTGGAAGGCCAGATCCACCACCGGCCTGCAACGGGGCCCAAGTGCAGCCGCAGCGCCCCCTGTCAGCCCAGTAGCATTAACTGAGCGTGTGAAGCGTCGGGTCCAGCACCGTCGGAGTCCAGGCAACTCATCAATCAGCAGGTTGTAACTCAGGGACTCTTGTGGCGGCAGGTCTTGACTTCCAGTTGCTTGCTGTGGGACCGTGATGGAGGAGTAAACCCGCGTTGGACCCCTTGATTGCAAACCTCGAGTCCACCACCTTCCTGGGCCAGCGCTTGAGGCGTCAGCAGATCGCCGACATCCAGAAGGTGGTGCGGACGTTTCCCAAGCTCAGTCGCACGGAACTGGGCCACACCCTCTGCACTCACCTGCGCTGGCAGACTCCGAAAGGCCGGAATCGCATTCAGCAGGCCCTGCGCCTGCTGGAGGCCCTGGAGGAACACGGCATCCTGAGCCTGCCCCCCAAGCGGGGCGTAGAGCGGCCCCTCCAGCAGCGGCTGGTGCCCGGTCCGCGTTCCGATCCCCAGTCCGCCATTGCGGAGCCCCTCCGCTCCCTGCTCCCGCTGCAGTTGACCTACATCACCGACGCCGAGGAGGTGGCGCTGTGGAACGAATTCGTGGAACGCTACCACCCGCTCGGCTATCGCCGCCCGTGCGGTCCCCATCTGCGCTATTTCCTGCGCGACCGGCAGGGACGCACGCTGGGCTGCCTGCTATTCGATTTCGCGGCTCCTCGGCTGGCCTGTCGCGACAAGTGGCTCGGCTGGCAGGATCAGAAGCACCACAAGTACTTGCACCTGGTGGTCCGCAATGCCCGCTATCTGCTGTTCCCCTGGGTTACGGTCCCGAATCTGGCCAGTCACGCACTGGCTCTGGCGGCCCGCCAGTTGCCGCAGGATTGGCAGCGGGAGCATGGTACGCAACCAGTCTTGCTGGAAACCTATGTGGACCCCCAGCATTACCGGGGCACCTGCTATCAGGCCGCTGGCTGGCAGAACCTGGGAAGCACCAAGGGCACACCCGCCAGTGGCACGCAGGCCGCTCGCACTCCCAAGCAGGTCTGGGTGTATCCGCTCCACCCCGACTTTCGCAAAATTCTGCGCCAGGGCCCCCCCAAAGCGGTCCGCCAGCGCCGCCCGGCCCCCCCCCAAGCGGGCCGCCAACGCCGCCAGTCGGCCCAGGCCGATGCGAAGTTCGTGCAGCTGTGGCAGGGTGTGCTGGACACGCTGACCCGCATCGCAACCGACCATGACCGCGAGTGGGTGCGCCGCCCGCGCAAACTCAACACCCTGCTGGTGGTCCTGTTCGTGTATCGGATCGTGTTCCAACCCGACAAGCGGAGCTATGCCACGGTCCTTGAGGAATTGTGGGACCACTGCCGCGAACTGAACCTGCCCCTGCCGTCCCAGCCGGTCACCCCGGCTGCAATCTGTCGGGCCCGGTTCAAGGTCAGCGAGAACTTCTTCCTGCGCGTCCACCGGGAACTGCTGGCCGCCCGCCCTCTCGAGGCACCCCACAGCCTTTGGTGTGGCCACCGCACCTTCGCGGTCGATGGCTCCAAGCTCAACTTGCCGCGGCCCCTGGCGGCAGCCGGCTATCCAGTCCCGGGACCGAAGACCGACTATCCCCAGGGCCTCTTCAGTTGCCTCTACCAGCTGCGCACAGGCCTGCCGCTGGACTTCGGCCTACATGCCCACGCTGACGAGCAGCGGGCCGCCCACCAACACCTCAAGGCCCTCAGGCCGGGCGATGTCGTCGTCTACGACTGCGGCTACTACTGTTTTGCCTTGGTGCACGCCCATTTGGAACGCGGTCTGCATGCCGTCTTCCGTCTGCAGCGCAACGCGAACTCCCGGCTCCTAGCCCTCTTCGAGTCCGGCCGCAGCGAGACCGTCGTGACCGTCGCACCGCCCGCGCAGTCTGTGGGCGACTGGCGCCCCCTACGGGTGCGCCTGGTGTCCTACCTCGACGGCTCGACCGTCGGCGTGCTGGCAACCACCCTGCTGGACCCCGGGCGCTACCCTACAGAGGATTTGCAGGCACTCTATCAAGGTCCCTGGAGCATCGAGGAATACTACAAGACGACCAAGAAGACGCTGCTCGTGGAACAGTTCCGAGGTCGCAGCGAGCGGCTGGTACGGCAAGAGTTGTACGCTCACTGCACGCTGACAGCGTTGGACCAGCTGTACACGAACCGCAACGAGGCGGTCTGCCAGCCCTGATTGGCACAGCCGACCCGCTGTCCTTGTCAATTTCCGGTAGACACTGCACTTGGCCGGACACCAGATGAAAGGCCTGTCCGTGCAACAGGCACCGACCCTGCGGAAGGTACGCCATGCCTGTTGGATGGCATCGCGGAGAGCCGCGGGCGACGGCGACCGGAACGCTCCTATCCGCGCCGGTCCCGCCAGCCCGAAACCAAGTGGGGAAACCGCGAGGCAACCACCCCGGCGTTTCGGCAGCACCGCCGCTCAACACGAATCTCCCCAAGTCAATGTGATTCCGCCGCTACATTCAAGCCATTGCCTGCCAGTGCCTCGCCATGGCTGCTCGCGACGCCCAACCGCTGGGTTGACATGCGGGCTTCACCACTGGCAAGTATGCTCTGGTGCTCAAGGTGGCCAGCGACCTCACGTGCCGGCGATCACGGCTGGTTCGACAAGGCCCGCCGAGGCATGGTCAAGCCAACGTGCAACAACCCAACTGCCATCCCCAGAACCAGTCCATCCCTGTCCATCCCCTCGGTTCGGCCCTTGTGCAACCCGTCATCACCTGCTCGCGGTCTCGCCAACCACGAAACGCTATGTCCATTCCCGGACACCTCCGACTACACCGTTTCACTCTCGAATCGCGTGATGTTACGGGTCTCTGTGCTGAACTCCACACCAACCAAATGGATGGGCTTCCCCAGACCGCGATAGCGCTCGGCATAGCCTCTCTCCTTGAGCTGCTGCAAAGCCGCCCCCGGCCCCGCCCGCTCCCGCATCTTGAACTCAAACACCCACACCCGCCCATGCCCCCGAACCACCAGATCCGTGCGTCCCAGACTCCCGCTCTCCTCCGCCCTCACGTCCGCCCCCAGTGCTACGAAGTGCGCATACAGCACGCTCGCGTACCAACCCTCGTAGCCCCCCATCGGGTTCCTCCCGTGCCACTGGTGAGGGATTCCCGCCAGCAGGGCGGTCAGTTGCTTTTCCAAACCGGCCAGGTCGCCCGCCACCAGGGCGTCACGCAGACGGATCCTCGCTCCTTCCTTCCGTGAGTCACGGCCAAGCAATCTGCCCAGCAGAGCCCGATTCAGGCTCTGGCGCACTTCCCGGTTCGGATAGCCCAAGCGATAGCTGACCTCGTCATCAACCACCTCGCTCCCAACAACTGTCAGGTAGCCGGTCTGGAACAGCAGTGCCTCGGGTGCCATGCTCTCCACGTCGAACGTGGAGAGCAACTCCTCGGAAGTCCGCATGCCGTCGAGCCGCTCCCACTGGACTCCCTGTTCGAGCAGCAGGTCGACCAGAAACGTCGGCGAGCCGGTCTCGAACCACCAGTTCCGGAATCTCCTGGCATCCAGGAGCAGCAGTACGTCGTACGGGTTGTAGACGCGCTTATCGCCACCCCAACTGTAGCCGTTGTACCACTCCCGAATCCGCTCCCGGTCGAGACCCTCGAGCTTGTCCGCGAACACGGTGTCAAGATCCTGCTCGGTGTAGCCACACACCGAGGAGTAGCGCGGATCCAGCGTGATGTCCCTGAGATTGTTCAGGCCCGAGAACAGGTTCACCTTGGAGAACTTGCTCACGCCCGTCAGAAAGCAGAAACGCACGTGCGCGTCCGCGTTCTTGATCACCCCGTACAGATTGCGCAGGTAGTTGCGGTTCGCCACGGCAAGCTCCGGCATCTGCAGCACGTCCAGAATCGGCTTGTCGTACTCGTCCACCAGCACGACCACCCGACGACCGCTCCGGTGATGCAGCCCTTCCAGCAGTTCCGCGAAGCGATTCGGGCCTCGGCTCGATTCGAGCCGGATGTTGGTGCTCCGCTCATACGACCTCAGTTGCGTTAGTACCGTGTCATGCAGTCCGCCGTCATCATCGAAACTCCCGGCTCCAAACGACAGCCGCACCACCGGGTGGGGACTCGTCCAGTCCCAGTGAGGCTCTGCCGCCAGCCCCTCGAACAGCTCCCGGTTGCACTCGAAGAGCTCTTTCAGCGTATCCAGGAAGAGACTCTTGCCGAACCGTCGGGGCCGAGACAGGAAGCAATGCTTGCTGCCCTGGACCAACTGCAGGGCAAGGCCTGTCTTGTCCACGTAGTGGCCCCATTCCTCCCGGATCTCGCGGAATGTCTGCACGCCGATTGGCAACCGCTGCTCGCGCAATTCAGAGTTCATGTCCGATACACATCCCGACCTCAATACTACGGCAGCCACCGACGGGCCTCAGGTTCCATCGCCGTCGTCAGGGTCCCCCCTCGCCCAATGGCATTGACTTGCCGCTTGCACTAGGAAGCGCAACGGCGGGCGGAGGGCCCACGATGAGGAAGGCCCAGGCAACCTCATCGGAACCTTCCGTGCCAGCACGCATCCCGTCCAGCCATCGCCCGCAGCAGTCCCCCTATCGCAGGGTGCGAAGGGGAGCCACTCTGCTGCGCACACCCCTTGGAGGACAGCTCGCAGTCGCTGAGGGGGCCGCATCGGTGCCGCCCGTCTCGGATCTGCCACGAACAGCCTCCACCCGCTTCGCAGAGCAATCACCGAAATTGGACCGAAACGGCGCTTCGCCAAGATCGCTTCAGTCGCATTCGTCGGCGGGGCGACCAGCGGGCGGCCACAAGATCGTCGGTGCTGGTTGACATCAGGGCATTCATTGTGTATGATTCAAGCAAACGTTTGAATAAATGCCGACTTCACAAGCCATCGACACGAAAGAGATGATTCTCGATGCTGCGGAAGTGCTGTTCGGCGAGAACGGTGTCGATGGCGTTTCGCTCCGCGCCCTCACCAGGGCCACAGGCGTCAATCTGGCCTCGGTGCACTACCATTTCGGATCAAAGGATGAAGTGGCTCGTGCCGTTTTCCGCCGCCGCATCCGGACCATCAACACCGAGAGGATTGCGTTGCTGGACGAAGTGGAGGGTACGGGTAGCCCTTGCATTGAGGACATCGTGGCAGCGATCTTCGGGCCCGTGCTCCGCCTCGAGCAGGGCCCCGATCGGGGACCGCGGTTCATGCGGCTGTGCGCGCGATTCTATACCGAACCGGGCCAGTACCTGGAGTCGACGTTCAAGGAAGAGTTTTCCGAGGTCACTGCTCGGTTCCACGCTGCTCTCGCGCGGGCCCTGCCGCATCTCTCAGCTCCGGAACTGCGCCGTCGTATGCACTTCGCGATCGGCGTGATGGTACACACGATGCTCGATCCCGACCGCACGCGGGAATGGACCGACGGGGCGTGTGATCCTGCGAATACGGAAAGTACGCTCGAATCCATGGTGAAGTTTGTTGCGGCAGGGTTTCGCGCCGAGCCGCCCGGGCGGTTCGAGCCGCTCGCAGATACGAAGCGGCCCTAGGAGAAATGGGATGAAGGTGAGACTCGTGATTGCCTCGACAGCGGCCCTGCTGGTCGCCTGCTCCAGGCCGGTCCAGCTGCCCGTGCACCAGTTCGACGTCCCGGTGCCGGACGAATGGCAGGGAGGACCTGTGGAGGACTCGGCTCCGCCCGAGGAGTGGTGGACCTACTTCGGCGACCCGGGCCTGGACACGGCGGTGCGCAGGGCTTTCGCCTGCAGCCAGAACCTGCAGGCCGCAGCGGCGCGGATCGAGATCGCTGCTCTCGACAGCCATATCGCGTCAACACGGAAATGGCCTGATCTCAGTATCGGTGCGGATCGGATCCGCCAGCGACAGAATTTCGTGGGCCTGCCGTTTCCGGGCTTTGCGGACCGAGTGCTGAGCAACACCTTCTCCAATGCGGGCCTCAGTTTCAACGTCGCATGGGAAGCCGACCTTTGGAACCGTCTTGGTTCAGAAAGACTGGCGGCGGAAGCTACGGCCGCCGCCCGCGAGGCGGATCGGGCGGTCGCGCGGCTGTCCCTCAGCGGCCAGGTCGCCAAGGCCTGGTTCGCAGCGATCGAGGCCCAGGAGCAGATCAGCCTGGCCCGGGCCGTTGTCCTGCATCTGGAGACGGTGCTGGAGCGCACACGGGAGCGGTATCGGTTCGGGTCCCGGCCGTCCGTGGACGTACTGGTTGCCCACCGCGACATCGAACAGGCCGAGGCAGCGGTTCACGAGCGGGAACGAGTCCGCGCCATGTTGGTCCGACAGCTCGAAGTGCTGACATGCGAGTATCCGGCCGGCGAGATGACGCTCACCCCAACCCTGCCCGCGATGCCTCCGCAGGTTCCGGCCGGTCTGCCTTCGGACCTGGTGACGAGGCGCCCAGACCTGCTCTCTGCCGAGCAGGCTCTCCTGAGTGCAGACGCGAGAATCGTTCAGGCCAGCGCCAGCCTGAAGCCTAGCTTCGCGCTTACGTCCGGGCTCGGTACGTCAAGCAACACACTGCTGGACCTCTTGAACCCAAGTCTGCAGGTATGGAACTACGGACTCGCATTCGCCCAGCCGCTCTTCAACCGCGGCCGCCTCAAGGCAGGAGTCAAGATCACCGAGGCTCAGGCGGAGGAGGCGGCCGCCCGCTACGAGGGCCTGCTGTGGACGGCGTACCTCGAAGTCGAGTCGGCCCTGGCGTCCGAGGCGACCCTGCGCGATCAGGAAGACGAGTTGCGGGCCTCCCGTCGCACCACGAATGAAGCGGTCCGCTTGGCCAAGGAGCGTTATCGAGCCGGGATGGGCGACGTGTTCTCGATCTTGGCCCTACAACGGTCAGTCCTGGAAACGGACATCGCCATCCTCGGACTGCGGAGGGTGGCGATCGACAACCGCGTAGACCTGCACCTCGCGCTGGGCGGAGGATTCGATGCGAACCCAGCGCAGCGGGACGCGGGCGCGACACGTTAGGAGATCACCATGAGCAATCCTCGTCTAGCCCTGAAGGCGGGCCTGCCGCTACTCGCGCTGTTGGCGGGAGGCTGGACCGCCAAGTCCCTCATCGACTCGTACGAAGAGCCGCAGCCGGAGCCAATCATCGTCGAGCCGCCGCTCGTGCGCGTCATGCCGGCCGAACGGACCGATCTGACGCTGATCGTACGGGCCGAGGGAACGGTGGCGCCTCGAACGGAATCGCGGCTCGTCCCGGAAATCTCCGGCCGGATCCTGGAAGTGTCGCCGTCGCTGGCTGCGGGCGGATTCTTCGACAAGGGCGACGTTCTGCTGCGGATCGAGTCGAAGACCTACGAACTTGTCGTGACCCGCGCGGAGGCGGCGATCGAGCAGAGTCGGCTGCGCCTGACGATCGAGCAAGAGGAAGCGGCGGTCGCACGCCGCGAATGGGACGCGCTCGGGAACGGCAAACCCTCGCCCCTCCTGTTCCGCGAACCACAGATCGCGGAAGTCCAGGCCAGCCTGGCGTCCGCCGAGGCCAGCCTGGAACAAGCCCGCTACGACCTGGAACGCACCGTGCTCTACGCGCCATTCACCGGTCGCGTTCGGTCGAAACAGGTGGACGTGGGCCAGTTCGTCCAGCGCGGGGCTTCGCTGGCGACGCTGTACGCGGTGGACGTGGCGGAAGTCAAGCTGCCGATACCGAACTCGGAACTGGAGTTTTGCGACCTTCCGCTGGCCTATCGGGACGAGTCCGCGCCCGCGTCCGGTCCGGCCGTGAAGCTCACGGCGCAGTTCGCCGGCAAGAAGCACGTCTGGCACGGCCGGATCGTGCGGACAGAGGGCGAGGTCGACCCGCGGACACGAATGGTGAACGCGATCGCCCAGGTGCGGGATCCTTACGCCAGAGGCGGCAGCTCCCGCCGTCCGCCGCTGGCGGTGGGCATGTTCGTTCAGGCCGAGATCGAGGGCATCCGGTTGCGGAACGTGATTCGCGCGCCGCGCACGGCGTTGCGTGAGGGCAACCTGATCTACGTGGTGGACAGCCAGAACCGGCTCCGGTTCCGCGAGGTCGTTCCGCTACGCGCCGAGCGCGATGCGGTGCTCATCGAGGAAGGCTTGGAGGAGGGCGAGCTGATCTGCCTGTCTCCGCTCGAGGCGGCGGTCGACGGGATGTCCGTGCGAACCGTCACGGGGGCCGGCTCGTCCCGGGCGCCGGATGGGAACGGAGGTGCCGCATGAAGGGACTGATCAGCTGGTTCGCCCGGAACAGCGTGGCGGCCAACCTGCTGCTGGCGGTGATCGTCGCCAGCGGCGTCATCACTCTCGCCGACCTCAAGCAGGAGGTGTTCCCGGAGTTCTCGCTCGACATGATCACGGTAACGGCCGCGTACCGGGGAGCCTCGCCGGAGGATGTCGAGGAGGCGATCTGCCTGCGCGTCGAGGAAGCGCTGGAGGGCGTTGACGGGATCAAGAAGATGACTTCGACGGCCAGCGAGGGCAGCGGGAGGATCATGATCGAGCTTCTTGCCGGCTACGACGTGGGCGAGGTCCTCGAGGACGTGAAGATGAACGTGGACGCGATCGAGACGTTCCCTGAGGACGTCGAGACGCCGATCGTCCAGGAGGTCACCACCCGGTTCCAGGTCATCAACGTGGTCATCTCCGGCGACGCCGCTCTCGCTACGTTGAAACGGCTGGCCGAACAGGTCCGCGACGACCTGACGGCTCTCCCGGAAATCTCGCAGGTCGAACTGCTCAACGCGCCGCCGTACGAGATCTCGATCGAGGTCTCCGAAGAAGCGTTGCGCCGCTGGGGGCTGACGCTGGAACGGGTCGCCAACGCCGTTCGGGAGTTTTCGGTCGACTTGCCGGGCGGCTCCGTCAAGACGCAGACGGGAGAAATCCTGTTCCGCACCAAGGGACAGGCGTATTCGGGCGAGGAGTACGAGAACCTGCCGCTACTGACCAGTCCCGACGGGACGAGGATCCAGCTCCGTGACGTCGCGACCGTCATCGACGGATTCGAGGACGTGACAGTGGCGGCCGCCTTTGACGGCCAACCCGCCGTGTCGGTCAAGGTCTACCGCGTCGGGGAACAGAGCGCCGTGGCGATCGCCGAAGCGGTCCACGCATACGTCGACCGCCTGTCGGCGACCGTTCCCGAGGGGATCGAAGTCTCGACTTGGCAGAACACCGCCCGCCTGCTCGAGAGTCGGATCGACCTGCTCGTTCGGAACGCGATGACGGGGCTGGTGCTGGTCTTCGTAGTGCTAGCCCTGTTCATGCGGCTGCGACTGGCGTTCTGGGTCGCGCTCGGGATCCCGGCGTCCTTCCTCGGGGCCATCGCGCTGATGCCGGTCTTCGGCGTCTCGATCAACATGATGTCGCTGTTCTCGTTCATCCTCGTGCTCGGCATCGTAGTCGACGACGCGATCGTGGTGGGAGAGAACATCTACACCACGCAGACGCGAACCGGCAAGGGAACGAGTGCGGCGATCCGCGGAACCTACGAGGTCATGGTGCCGGTCACGTTCGGCGTGCTGACGACGATGGCCGCGTTCACCCCGATGCTGTTCGTGCCGGGCATGATGGGCAAGATCATGTGGGTCTTCCCGCTGATCATCCTGCCCACGCTCTTCTTCTCGCTGGTCGAGTCCAACCTGGTACTGCCCTGCCACCTCTCTCGCTACAAGCGGCCGGCCAGCGGCGCTGGCCGAAACCCTGTCGGGCGCATCTACAACGCTTTCTTCGACGCCTTCTCGAACGGTTTGGCCTGGGTCATCGGCAAGGTCTACAGGCCATTGTTGCGCGGAGCCCTGGAATGGCGCTACCTGACGCTCGCCCTCGCCGTGTTCACCGCGCTCGTCACGGTCGGATTGGTCGGTTCGGGAACCGTGAAGGTCGTGCTCTTCCCCACCGTCGAGTCCGACAATGTCGTCGCGTTCCTGACCATGCCGCGGGAAGCCCCCGTGGAATCGACCATCGAGGGACTGGCCCGCATCGAGCGGGCTGCGAGCGAGGTGCGGAGCGAGTTCGCCGAGGCAGGAGAGAATCCGATCCAGCACATCGTAACCTCGATAGGCCAGCATCCGGCCCGGGAACAGCAGAGCGGGCCCCTGGCTGCCGGCGCCATCAATACCGGCGACTACCTAGGCGAGGTCAACCTCGGATTGGTGCCAGGCGAATCGCGGAGCATCTCGGCAGCGGAGATTGCCACGCGCTGGCGAGAGAGGGTCGGCCAGATTCCAGGGGCGGTCGAGGTGTCGATCGAGCACGATATGATCGGCGGCAACAAGGCGATCGACCTGCAGCTCAGCGGCGCGGATCTGGAAGCGGTTCGCGAGGTCGCCAACACGGTCAAGGCCAGGTTGGCCGAGTATCCCGGAGTGATCGACGTCACGGACACCTACCGGTCCGGCAAGCCCGAGATCGAACTTTCCCTGCGGTCCGAAGGAGAGGCGCTCGGCATGACGCTCCAGGGGCTTGGGCGACAGGTCCGGCAAGGGTTTTTCGGCGAGGAGGCTCAGCGCATCCACCGCGACCGCGACGATGTGCGGGTCATGGTCCGCTACCCCCGCGGGTACCGCCGCTCGCTGGGCGATCTGGAGCAGATGCGGGTCCGCACGCCGGACGGCGGAGAAGTCCCGTTCTCGACGGTCGCTACGGGTTCGATCGGGCGCGGGCCCTCGACGATAACCCGCATCGACCGACGCCGTTCCATCAACGTCCAGGCGGAGGTCGACGAAACGGTCACGACCGGAGGGCAGGTCACCGACGCGATGGAATCGCAGTTCATGCCGCAGTTGATGGCGCAGTACCCGGGGATTTCCTATTCCTTCGAAGGCGACGAAGCGGATTTCGCCGAGTCGATGGACGGTCTGGCGAAGGGATTCGGCATCATCACGTTCGTGATGTTCGGAATGCTGGCGATTCCGCTGAAGAGCTATTGGAAACCGGCGATCATCTTGAGCGCCGTCCCCTTCGGGATGGTCGGGGCGATCTGGGGTCACGCGATCCTCGGCATGGAAGTCAGCTTCATTTCGATGTGCGGCATGGTTGCGCTGGCCGGCGTGGTGGTTAACGACGGCCTGATCCTGGTCGACTTCATCAACAAGAACAGCCGACAGCAAGGCTCGCTGCAGAAAGCCGTGCAGAAGGCCGGGGAGGCTCGCTTCCGCGCGATCCTGCTAACTTCGCTGACTACCGCTGCGGGCGTCACGCCGCTCATGCTCGAGAAGAGCCTGCAGGCGCAGTTCCTGATCCCCATGGCCGTGGCGCTAGCGTCCGGCGTTCTGTTCGCGACGATCGTAACGCTTGTTCTGGTCCCGTCCCTGTACCTGGTTCTGGACGACGTGCGGGCGGCGTTCCGATGGCTCGTGCGGGGCGAGCGGCCGCGCTGGGTCCAACCGGTTCCCCCCGCGCCCGGCGGCGAGCCGGCGGCGGGCGACTAGCCCGCCGTCACTGGGCCGCCAACTCCGGGTCGCATCGACCTGCGGTGAGGCCCGCGTCCCTCGACCGTCTGAGAAAATGAGCCCATGGGGCTATTCGACGACGAGCCGTTCCACCGTATCGGCCAACTTCCCAAGTACGTCTTCGCGGAGATCAACACGATGCGCGCCAAGGCCCGGAGGGCCGGGTTGGACGTCATCGATCTCGGAATGGGGAACCCGGACGGGGCAACGCCCCCCGTAGTGGTGGACAAGCTGACCGAGGCCGTCCGGGACAAGCGCAATCACCGCTATTCGCTCTCGCGCGGGATTCCGAAGCTGCGGGAAGAGATCTGCAAGCGATACCGCGCCAACTACGGTGTCGGACTGAACCCCGACACCGAGGCGATCGCGACCATGGGCTCGAAGGACGCTCTCGCGCACCTGACGTTCGCCACGGTTGGCCCGGGAGAGGGCGTAGCGATGCCCGACCCCTCGTACCCGATTCACCAATGGGGCGTCGTCATGGCAGACGGCGAACAGATCGCGGTGCCGATGCCTTCACCGGAAGAGTTTCTCAACGGTCTGGAGCACATCTTCGCCAAGCCAGGCCGCAAGCCCACGATGATCCTCACCTCGTTTCCCCACAACCCGACGACCCGGTGCGTTGAACCCGGCTTCTTCGAGACTCTGGTGGAACTGGCCCACCGCCACGGCACGATGCTGGTCCACGACTTCGCCTACGCTGACATTGTCTTCGATGGGTACCGGCCCCCTTCGCTGTTGCAGGTGCCGGGCGCAAAGCAGGTCGGCGTCGAGATCTTCTCGATGTCCAAGAGCTACAGCATGCCGGGCTGGCGGGTGGGCTTCTGTCTCGGGAACGCCAAGATGATCGAGGCGCTGGCCCGGATCAAGAGCTATCTCGACTACGGGATGTTCCAGCCCATCCAGATCGCTGCGATCATCGCCCTGCGGCACTGTGAGGAGTTCACCCGGAAGACGGCGGCGGTATACGAGGAGCGGCGGAACGTCCTGATCGACGGCCTGGGGCAGGGCGGGTGGAAGGTCGAACCTCCCAAGGGAACGATGTTCGTGTGGGGCGAGATCCCCTCGCGATACGCTGGGACCGGCTCGCTAGAGTTCGCCAAACTGCTGCTTGAGCAGGCGCAGGTCGCGGTTTCACCTGGCGTTGGATTCGGACCGGCAGGCGATCGGCACGTCCGGTTCGCACTGGTGGAGAACGTGCAACGGATACGGCAGGCCACGCGGGGAATCCGGAGACTGCTTCAGGCATCAGCCTAAAACGATCACGACCGACCCGGGACTTGTCGGAGCAGCCCGGCCCGGTCCAGTTGGCGCAGTCAGGTTGACCGGCCTGTCGCTCTCCGCTAGCGCTGACGAAAATCCCCCTGATCCAGGAAACTGGTGCTGATGACGGTATTGCCCGACGTCGAGGCGATCTGGTTCTTGACGGCAAGCTGCTTCATCTCCGCAATCCTCAGCAGCGGCTCGACATCGTCACCGACGTTGCGCCTGGCAAGAGCCGAACGCAGCATCTCCATGTCCCGCTCCTTCGTCATCTCCGCCTCCGCAACCCTGTCTCCTGCCCAGCGCCTCAGCCACAAGTCGCGCTGCTCCCCCTCGCTTGCCCGCAACTGCTCGATCCATTCGTCGTAGAGCGCCCCCAGCTCCCCGATCTCCTCCTTGACTTCCTGGTACGCCTGCAGGGCGTCCAGGTCCCGCCGACCCTCCGGCGTTCCGGAGGCCCGTTGGGCCCCGGGCCGGCCTGTCCCCCAGCCGTAGTTCAGCCGCACGTACACATTCGCCCCGTTGAACCCGAAGGGCGAAAACTGCCCGTACTGGTTCCCGACCGTCATGGCTGCGAACGGGTTCACGTCCGGATACGTGTTCAGGAGATTCTGCCCTCCCACTGCCACACTGGCGCTTTGCCCGATCGGTATGCCGAGCTCGACATCCAGCAGGGCCTTGCCCGAGTAATACGGGTATAGCCAGGGATCCGCGTACTCACCCAGGTCCGCATTGTTGCGCCCGTCCTCGCTGTCCCAGAACTTGCCGAAGAAACTCACCCGCCCCATCAGATTCCACCGCCGCGCATCGTGGCTCGCACTCACCGTCCATCTCGTGTTGGGCAACCCCCTCTCGAGCGTCGCGACCCGGAACTCGTCGATCACCGACGAGTCGAGGTCCGTCACTTCGGTAACGGTGTGGTTGTACACTGCGCTCAGCGTCGTCCGCCCGATCTGGTACGTCGAGATCAGGTCCACGCCCTGGGTGAGCGTCCCGAAGTCGTTCAGGAAGAACCGGAACACCGGAAAGTTCCGGGCCTCCGGAATCCCCTCTGCCAGCAGCGTCTCGATCTCGCTCTCGGTGAGGTTGATCTCCTGCGACAGGGCGACCCGGTCCGCTATGTCGATCCGGAAATAGTCCGCCGTGAACGTGAACGCCCCCTTCGACAACACCAGCCCTGCGCTGTAGTTGACCGACGTCTCCGGCTGCAGCTGCGCGCCGCCCCGGGCGACCGCCACCGCCGACGTCGCGGGCACCACGCCGTTGTTCGTGAGCTGGCCCCCGATAAACGCCGTCGTGACGTTGAACGCGTTCTGCTGGCCCGGGGTCGGGGCCCGGAAACCCGTGCTGATCGCCCCGCGCACCGCCACGGCCCCCGTCAGCTTGACCCGACCGGACACCTTGCCGTTGAGCGTTGACCCGAAATCGTCGAAGTTCTCGAACCGCAGCGCCGTGCCAAGCGTCCAGCGCCCAGCTTCGGAAAACTCGATGTCGCCGTACACCGCCGCGTTGCGACGGCTCCACCGCCCCGCCGTCGTGTCTGCCCGGTACCCGTTGAAGCCGTTCGAGCCGGAGCTGAACCCTTGGGCGGCGTAGGGGCCGATCATCCACGAGGCGTCATCGCCGGCCCCCACGGTGAACGCTTCCCTTCTCCATTCCGCCCCGGCCGCCACATGCACCAGATCGTTCACCGGATAGGCCACGTCGAAGTTCAGGTTCGTCTCGTCCTGGCGGTAGATGCCGGGCCGAAACGAGGTGGGCGTGTCGAAACCCAGCGATGCGTTGACCGTGTCGAGTATGAACTGGTCGATCTCGCTGGTCCCCTTGCTCGCGCTCAGGTCCCAGGTGAAGCCGTTGCTGGCAAACCCCCGTATCCCGCCGACCACCGAGTAGTCGATCAGGTCCCCCCCGAACTGGGGCGTGAACCCGCCCGGAAACCGGCTGTAGAGCGTGAAACAGTCCGGGTCGGCCTCGACCGCCGCCAGCGCCGCCGCGTCCGGCACGTGGTCCCGGACCGGCACAATGGGGCAGCCGCCAGCGCCCGGCTCCCGTCCGGCGGGCGGCTCGCGACTCTCCGCCGCGGTCTCCGCCCACACCCGGTCCCCCACGAGCAGCGTCGGCGTCCCGTCAACCACCGGACCCCGGAAGACCCCGCTGCGCGTATGCGGGTTCCGGAAGTAGAATCCCCCCGTCACCTTCCGCGTCAGGTAGTTGCCGTGTCCGTACAGCTGGATGCGGTCGTTCACGAGATGGCCCAGATTCGCGAACAGCTTCAGGTCCCGGTTGATCCTCGGCGAGCCCCAGACCTGGGCCGTATCCCTGAGATTCCCATTGCCCGCGCTGATGATGTTCGCCGCATCCGTGCGCTGAATCGCCCGGTTCGTCGGCTCGGCCGTGCCGTATTCCATGCTGAAATTGGCGAAACCGTCCTTTCCCAGCGGCAGGCCGACGTTCCCCGCCAGCGTCAGCGCCCGCCCGTGTCCCCCTATGCCGTTGCACGAGTGCTTGATGTCGCCGACCACCCCCGCCCCACAGGTTGCCGGGTCCCCCCCGTTCGCATCCAGGAACGCTCCGGTCTGCACTTCGAAACTGCCGCCCGACGGATCGTCCTTGAGCTGGAAGTTCATCACCCCGGCGATCGCGTCCGATCCGTACTGGGCCGCTGCGCCGTCGCGCAGGACCTCCACCTGCCGGATCGCGATCGACGGAATCACGGAGATGTCCGGCCCCTGCGAACCGTCGGCCACGCCATTGCCCAGCCACGTGATCACCGCCGCCCGGTGCCGCCGCTTGCCGTTCACCAGCACCAGCGTGTGGTCGGGCGCCAGGTTGCGCAGGTTGGCCGGACGCACCACCGTCGCCGCGTCGCTGATCGGCTGCGTCGAGACGTTGAACGAAGGAATCACCGTCCGCAACTGCGTCATCAGGTCCCGGCTCCCCTGGCTGGTCAGATCGACTGTCGGAATCACATCCACGGGAACGGTCGACTCGATCACCGAGCGCGGCTTCCCGCGCGTCCCGACCACCACCACCGTCTCGGAAACGGCCGCCACCGCCAGCGTGAAATTCCGGGCCACCGACTGCCCGGCAGCCAACTCAACCCCATCGGCGATGCCGACCTCGAATCCGGGATTCTCGACGGTCACCGAGTAGGTTCCGGGCTCCAGGCTCAACTGGTACGCACCCGAGGAGTCGGTTGTGCCGCTGGTCTCGGATCCGGAGGCCAGATTACTGGCCGTGACCTGGGCACCGGGTATGATCAGCCCGGAATCATCGGTCACCAGCCCCTGCAGCGTCGCGGCCTGCTGAGCGACGGCGTTCGCCGCCAACCCGCCGGCCACCGCGGCCAAAACCAGAACGAGAGTTCCAGAAGACATCGGCAATCTGCCGGTGGGAAACACAGTCATTGGGAACCTCCAACACGCCACGGCGCGCAGTGCCAAGTGATTGCCTTGTACTCTAGCAGCAATGGCTACTCTGCTCGTGCCAGGCACCAGCGAAGGTTAGCACTCAGACGCTCCCGGAATGGAGCAACGGCTCACCAAGTTTGGTTGGCCTAACGTGAATAGTATACATGTAAACCACCGGCAAGTGGTTGCACCTCCGCGAAAAAATCCATTTTTTCGCGAAATCAGGCCCGGACGGGGGTCTATCGACCCTAGAATCGTTTTCGCCCGCTCCAGAACCTCGATCATCATCGGTCTCGTGAGCCTGCCAGTCCTCGTGTCCAGATGGCTGGGGGGTGGGGAGCTGCACAGCAGCGCCGCTTCTGGACCCGCCTCACGACGGCATGCTCCATGGGCGAACGGCCTGTCCTTCTTGCGGAGACCGGCTCCCCGGCTATCCAGCGCGGCCAGATACTAGTCGGGTGCCAACCGCCCCAGCACGACGACCACACGAAGACGCGTAAGTTGTCGGAACTCCCGTTCCAGGTAGCCCCTGCAGTTCACGAACTCGTCCCGCGCAGGCCGTTTCTGTGGTAGCGCGCAGCGAACGACAGCCTTGAGGTTGCAGTCTCGCACCTCCAGAACGTCGGTACCTGCCCAGGTACTTTCGGTACGGGAGGACGATCAGGAGGCGGCCGGGCAGCCAACTTTCGGGCGGAGAAGCCGTAGCATGAAGTGCTTTCTGGAGGTCCAGGCCGTGGCGAGCCAGCCGCAGCGTTCAGGATGGGCCGGAGCCGAGACCGGGCCAAGCAGGGGTAGTGCAGCCAGAGCAAGTCCCGTCTGCTCCACTGGCAAGCGGAGAACACTCGTCTGCAGGTCGAAATCGTCCGATGGAGGGTGAAGGACGCCCAGTGGAAGTCCGCGCAGGAGGAAGGGCAGCAGTGGCGGAGGAGCTTGGGCCTCAACGGCAGCAACGGGACACCTGGGTCGAGCGATGGACCGGCGCAGCGGGGACCAGTCCGGGCACCTGGGCACGAAGCTGCGGCAGACGGACAAGCCAAACCGGATTCAGGAGCACTGGCCGACAGCCTGCCGCCAGGGCGCAGAGGCCCTGGTGCCGGCGGACGTGGACGATCGGCCGCAGCGGCGGCAGGTCTATGATCTCCCGGAACCCAAACCGGAAGGGACCGAACATCGGGCGTTTGCCTGTCGCTGCCGGCGCTGCGCGCTCTCGACCCGGGCCGCCTTTCCGGAAGGTGTGACGGTACCGGTGCAGTACGGGCCGCGCCTTGCGGCCACGGCGCTCTAGTTGCAGAACGCCCAGCTCCTGCGGGACGTGTTCGGCATGAGCCTGTGCTCCGGCACCCTGAACAACCTGCGCCGCCAGGCGGCCGAGGTCTGGGAGCCTTGTGTCGAGCGGATCCGGGAGCACCTCATAGCTCGCCCCGGGGGTGAAGCACCTCGACGAGACCGGTTTCCGGGTCGCGGGACGGGGACAGTGGCGGCATGGACTGAGCCATCAGCTGCTGACCTACTACCGCATCAGTGAGAGGCGGGGCGGGGTGTTGTCGGGGCTGCGAGGGATCTTGGTGCACGATCACTGGGCTCCATACTTCCAAGTGCCGGATGGGCTGCACGCGCTGTGGAACTCCCATCATCTAGAGGCATCGGTGAAGATCGATGGGGAAGCCTGGGCCGGGCGGGTGCAGCGTCTTCTGCAGCGCGGCAATCGCAGGGTTGAGGATGGAGGCGGCGACGGTGTCCACAACCACCAGAGCATGCCAGTACAGAGTGAGGTGGCAGCTGACGGTTTCCGGAGCCCGCTGTCAACTCACATCCGCTTGCCTGAGAGTTGCGCTGTGACGGAGCACCGCTGGATCGGACCGAAGTCCGAGTGAAGCCCTGTTGCCTCGTCCGTCATGTTGCTGAATCTACGATGCATCAGTCATCAAAGCGGTTCGCGGAATTGTTCTGCCGCACGATATCCTGGCCCAAGGCCAGTCCGACTCGACCATTCCCATCGCGGGAACCGGGAGGGCAAGGCCCTTGGGGGGTGAATTGGACCCGGGTAGCGACCGAACGGTCCGCCCGCCTGTCTGGCGCTACGATGCCGTGGCATCGAGGGGATGGCGATGTCTGGCAACCCGAAATCTGAACGACTTGGCTGGACTGAGCTTCGGTAGCGGACTCAGCTTCAACTCGTAGTTGCGCGGCACTAGCTCCAACTCGAGGTGGCGAGCGATCAACAGCAGGTTCGCAGCCATTTGCAACTCGGTCCAGAGCGCACCACCACAGACGTGCGTACCGACACCGAACGGAACATATGCTGAGGTTCGCTTGTGTTCGGCGCGCGGTTGCGCGTATCGATCGATATCGAACTTGTCTGGTTCAGGAAAATGGGTTGCAAGATAGTGCGTCGCAGGGAATGCGCATAGCACCGAGCTGTACGCAGGAACCTCCATGCCGTCGATCTCGAATGCGTTCATGACGGTTCGCAGTAGTATAGGAACTACCGGATGGAGTCGCAGCACCTCCATGATGAACCGATGCGCCACATCCATGGCCGAGGGATTGAGATCGCTGGCAGTGGGATCTCCATTCGAGAACAGCAGGTCCGCTTCACCGCGAATCCGTTCCAAAAGATCCGGGTTCTTCAGGAGCTCGTAGATGGTGAATGCCATCAGGCTGCCCGCATAGTGGCCGGCGATGATCGGCGCAATGAATGCGAAACCCAAGTCGGTTTCCGGCAGGAACTGCGGGTCGGCATGATGCAGGTCCATCAGATCGTCGATCAGATCCCGCCGCTTCCCCTCGCGTTGCCCGGGCGTGTGCGCGGCGTGGATCATCGCATACAGTTTGAGCACCTGGTTGCGATAACGCTTCATGCGTGGTGTCCGCAACATGAAGCTTGGCAGGATCTGCATCACATGTACCAGCAATGCGCGGTACTCGAAGGCCAGCAATCCGTCTAGCGCATAGGAGACCTCGTCCGACAGCTCAAGGCTCACGCTGAGCCGGGCGACCTGTGCGCCGACGAGCCGCTGGCAGGCCATTTCCCCTGCCACGGTCTTGCCAATACCCCAACTCTCGAACGACTGCCGACCGATGCTGAACAACCCGTCAAGGTGGTCAGCTACGACCTGCCGGGAGTTGCCGGCCCGCACCGCCTTGCGCATCCGGAAGTGCTCAGCCCCGTCCATGCTGGCTATGGACCGCGCCGTTCCCCACTCCGTCTGAAAGTGCTCCAGATAATCCCTTGTCCGCAGGTGGAGCCGTCCTTTCCTGGAAATCCATCGGTTGGCCTGCTCTCCGGCGAGCACCACCAGGTTGCGACCTGGAACCTTGAGTCGGAACACGGGCCCCAGCCTCTCGAACTGTTCCGCCATGAACTTCGGGATGTTGCCGGCGCGGAACGACTTGGAGGACACCAGGTCCCAGATACCCGCTTCCGGCAGTGGGCGACGCCTGGCCGCGCGCATGCTTTCGGGCGGCTGATAGGAGCTGCGAACCGCCGGTCCGATGGCCCGCCCGATGAGGTCCATACCGCTGAACAACTCAATGCGGTCCTTGGCACGGTCGTACTCCTCCGGTTCCATCAACACGCGGAACCCGCCACAGTAGTGGACAAGACCGATGATCGGGACTTCCCGCGGATCGGGCAGCTCGTCGTCAAGCAGCGTTCGCATGATGCGCCCCTTGATCTCCTCGCCGGACCTGCCGTCCACTAGCGGGTAACGGCCCGTGCGGGAGACTTTCTTGGACAGCGCCATAAACCCGCCGGAATCGGATTCGAGAATCCCCATCTTCACCAGACGATCAATCGCGGCGGTACCGATTTCTTCGGCCCGGCGGGTGGCCAAGTGTTCGACCCAGTAGCGCGGCGAGTGAACCTTGTCCGCCGCGGCGATATCCGAAAGCACCGGGTCCAGCAGTACATCCCCAGTGGGCGTCGCGTCGGACAATGTCAGCGAATCCAGGTCCGAGTCGATGCGATCCTTCATGGCGAGATCCATGAGTACGGCACCTGCCAGCGCACACGACATCCGCCACTCGGGTATGGGGATGAAATACCCCGACTCTTCGCTGTGGAGCAGCAGGAGCAATTCCTCCGCAAGCGTCATCCTCTAGAAGTCCATCAGGGCACCAGTGTGCCCTCTTTACCGTCGATCGTAACATCCTGCACCCAACGTCTTGCAGCCTGGAGTGTCCCCCCTCCTGACTCAAGGGAATGATGCAGCGCGGCCGATCCTCGATGCGAACTCGAATCCATGGCCTCGGCGATCCCCCTTTGCCGCAAGATCCGTGCCTACCCGTCGGCTGCGATGTTCCGGTTCCCTGGAGAGGGTCCTCGCTGTGACCCCACAGACGGTGGACCCGGCACCATGGCCAGGTGCATCTCCTGGCCTGCAGGAGCCGGCGGGCGGATGGTCACTCTCTCGGATGCGCAGGTGCTGTTCCCAGCATCGGGCTTCGTAGCGACTGCGGCCCTGAATCGGCGGGCTTGAGATCCTCGTTGCCGGGCACGACCCAGAAGAGAGTGCGGGGCGGGCGGCTGAGAAAGGGAATGCAGGCTGGTCACAACGGCCGGGAGTGCGGGAATTGGCCGAGCTGACGGCGAAGTCAGAATGACAGACCGCTCAGAGCCGAAAGGGCCCTGCTTGCGGTCGGAAGCGGTCCCAGTCAGAGCATGCCCTCGCATAGCAGCCGACGAGGATGGGGCCTTCAGTGCGGAGGGAGGACAGCTCCGTGCTGCGGAGAATCAGGTTCTTGAATCCGCCCAGCGTGGCGTTTCGTAGTGCAACCGCAAAGAATAGTTTGAGCCTCGCATGCTGACGGCCTGGAGATCGGACTGCGGCAGACTGGCGCGGCCCGCCGAGGTGCTCACCGCACTGGAGGCCATCGACGAGCCTTCTCGACGGCACTACTTCTGGACGGGCCGGGGCGAGGCCGTCACCACCGTGAATTAATGGAGAAGCCGCCCGAAGACCGTGGCCGCCGACGCAGGTGTGGACGCAGGTGTGAAGGCGTTCCATCCCCATCGGCTGCGGGACACGTTTGCTGTGGAACGGGGCGCGACGCAGCCGCCTTACCGCGCTCGTTCGACAAGTTCACCGGCAGGACCCTCTCCTACCGGAATTCCAACCGAAGAAGCCCGCGAGGACCGTTGTCACGATCCCCGCGGAGGCTGGCTTGGTAACTCCGCCAGTTCCCAAGCCGAACCTGCTTGCTTGCGCCTAGGATAGCACAAGAGATGGTTCGTTCGCATTGCACTGACGGCAGAATGGATAGGAATCGGTTGATCGGGAATCCCGAGAGAGGGGTGGTGGGGCCATGAGGCTAGGGAAGGGCCGGATGGCTAGCCTGAGAATGGGCCAGCAGAACCCGGACGCCAGAGCCACCGCCGCCTAGGCTCACCAGCCCAGAGTTCTGGCGATGACCGTCGCGGTGTCGGCCAAGGCGAGCACCACCGGCCCCTGCCGGCAGCGCGCGGCCGTCGCCTCGCAATTGGGTTGCAGAATGTGTTTTATTCGCCCCCGGGGACTGGAAGCAGGCGCATGGTCGGCCTGTGGAGGCAGCCAAGGCTCTGGCAGGCGGAGGAAGTGCGGGGCCGGCTCCCTGCACAGAAGTTCCGCCCAGCCCGCGGCCACGGGCTGGATCCAGACCGCTTTGGGCTGGCTGGTCCGGGTCCCTCGCCGTCGTCTTCAGCCACTCTACCGTGACCGCATCGATCTGTCGGAGTCCGACCCGCATGTCCTCGACAGGCCCGTCGCAGACTCACTTGTCGTTCCCGGCCGCATGCAAGGGTCGGGACGGGGCCTCGGACGACTTCACTCCAGACCCTGCGACCTCCTCATAGAACTGCCGACAATAGCGGCGATACGCACCAATCTCGCCGTCAGACCGACAAAGGCACGGACGCGGCAGAAACCGTTTCCGCTCCCAGATCACTACGTCCTGAAGAACATCGTGCGTTGTCAAGTTCTTGACGATCCTGCCAGCCACGATCGAGATCAGACTCCGTGGCAGCAGACGCAGGGGCGCAAGGGCTCCGTCTGCCCGCAACTGCGAGGCCAGCACGAGATCGATTTGCGTTCCGTCGACAGGGGTTGCCAGCACCCAGTACCGCAAGACCATCTGACTCGAGCCCAGATGCGCCTCCACCAACGAGAATCCCAGGCCAACAACCTGGACAACGGCTGAGACATCGAGATGCGCGACCCTGATCCCTGCGAGAGTTATGGTGCGTCTGAAGCCAAGGGAACTCTTGAGATGGGGACCGTCCACCGTTAAAGGTGCAACTTGGATGATGTTGCCATAACCGTGGACACAGCGGAGGTGTGCCAAGTCCACCGCATTCTCGGTAGTGTCTTGCGGGTGGCCGCGGAAGCGCAGGGTCATGAACCTCAGGGGGCTCCACTCGCGGCTCACCTCAGGGGACCTTGGAAGTTGCCATTGGGGGGGCCGTCCCCCGATGCCCCACCAGGCAAAAACCATTCCCTGAACCTCACGTGTTTCGAACATCTTCAGATTCGCGGACTTGGGGGCCGGGGCAAAGGGTGTCGACACGCATTGGCCCGTTCCGTCGAACTCGAAGCCATGAAACGGACAGATCAAATTACCGTTCCGAACTCGACCGCCGACCGAAGGCCCTAGATCGGAGCCCAAGTGTGGACAGACGGACTCCGCCACGCAAGTATGACCTTGGCTGTCGCACCAGGCAACGATGTCCTGCCCCATCCACTGTCTCTGCAGCAGTCTCGCCTTGACGATGGAACGGCGGGAGGCGACGAAATACCAACCCTCGGGAAACGGGGGGAGACCAAGGCCGTGGTTACGTACCACCTAGCTCATCCTCGCATGGCGGCAGGTTTGACGGTGGACCGGCTTATCCGCCGAGCCGCTGAAACTGGATGCCCGAGTTGGCCACCGGAGCCAATCGCCGTCTCGGTGCTCAACGATGGCACGGACGAACACCAGCGCAGACTCCCAAGCTGACGAACGCCGGCAACAAGCTCGCAACAGCCTTTGTGTCGCCTGAAGATGATCCTCATCAAGCCCGAGCGGTCGGGAAATCATGAGGCATTGGATCGCTCGGCCTCTTGATGTCCTTCTGTTTCTATCGCTCGGCCTCATGGATATGTCGAACCGGACCGAGCCGACGAAGATGACATCGAGCCTGCCGAGGAGACACCCGATCTCGTTACTCCGCTTGCACATCTGTCGGCCGGGCCGCATCGCTCTGTGCCGGTGAATCGGGGACGCCTTTCGAGTTGCCCGTTGCAGCTTGGAGTGCGAGGCCAGAGGGAGATGAGGTTCGGAGTTGGTGGTTGAGTCACCAGCCTGGTACGGAAGGGCACTGTACAGGCTCCGGGGAGCATAGCCACGACAGGGCAGAACTAAGGCCGCAGAACGGCAGCTTAGACCATTGAGGATGTGGCGAGAGATGCGCGGCATGGCGTGAGCGAGGAGGGGGTAGGAGCGGGGGCGGGAGGCGGAGGTACGCTTGGGCAATCGGAGAGGAAGACCGCTCATGTTGGGAGGGTGATCCGCCAGAGCGCTTCGGCACTCGAATCCGACATCTTCCTTACCCGTTTCCACCACTCCTTGAAGCAGGACCTCAACCAAGATACCAACAGCCCGTCGAGCGAGTTCGCGCCCAAGGCCGAGATCCTGCCCCCGCTCGACCCGCAGCTGCACGAGGCCACCGGTCGGCTCAACTGGCGCAGCCTGGTGGGGTCTTCTGCGCCGACTGTCTCGCGGTCGGCATCGCGACGCCATGACACACTCCCTCCTGGTCGCCCGACGGGCATCGCCCGCCCGCGCCCGTGGTCTGGGGGCCGTCCTTTGCCCGACCGCACCGCCACCTCTCTCGTGGCTCCGCTCCCGGAGCATCGCTGAGGAGGCCCCACAGCACCTGTCGCACCGTTGTGATGACTTTCACAAGCAAGAACAGCCACTTCGGGCATCTTGCAAGCGGCGCGTGTGGTAAGGTTGGGCGTGCGTGTTGGAACGACGTTAGTGAAACGAGCTTGAATCTGCATGAGAACGTTGCTGTTGCCACTGAGTGTGCTCTGTCTCACCTTGAGTACGATAGCGAGCGCTCAACCACCAAACATTGTCCTGATCCTCGTGGACGACCTCGGCTGGAAGGATGTCGGCTTCAATGGTGCCGAGTTCTACGAGACGCCAAATATGGACCGGATGGCCGAAGCCGGGATGATCTTCACCGATGCTTACAGTGGCGGACCCACCTGCGCACCAACGAGGGCAAGTCTGATCTCTGGCATGTACCCTCCGCGCCACATGATCTATACGCCGGCCATTAGGTCCCGGATCAGCGCACGCAAAATGCGGTTATTGGCCCCGTTGGATAGCAAGTACTGGCACCACATCGGCATCACTGATCCGGTTCCGGATCCCTTTCCAGTACGAGGTAAGTTGCCTTCAAGCGTGGTCAGCATAGCAGATGTACTCAAGACTGCAGGCTACCGGACTGCTAGAATCGGAAAATGGCAAATTGCCAGAAACAACATGCGATTCGATGAGAGCAACGGCGTTGGCGACACCAAGGATCCGGAATCCACCTTCAAGCAAGCTGAAGCAGGCGTCAAGTTCATTAAGAAGAACCGTGATCGCCCGTTTTTCTTGTTTCTCTCGCATAATGATGTTCACGAACCCTTGGTTGCCCGCAAGAACCTAGTAGACAAATATAAGGATAAACTGAAATCTCTGCCGAAGAGAAAACGAGATTACAACCCGACCTACGCAGCAATGATCGACGCAGTTGATAGCAGTGTAGGGCGCATTATAGAGACTCTGGACAAGTATGATCTTTCGGAGAAGACTCTGGTCATCCTCACTTCTGACAACGGTGGTGACGAAGCTACCAACAACGCGCCTCTTCGTAGTCGCAAGCAAAGCCTCTACGAAGGAGGTATACGCGTACCGACCTGCATGAAGTGGCCTGGCGTAATTGAGGCAGGCACCAAATCGTCAGTTCCAATTACAACCGTCGACTTCCTGCCCACCTTCGCCAGTCTGGCAGGTGCCGAACTGCCGACGGGCCAATCTGTTGATGGTGAGAGTTTTGAGCCACTCCTCAGGGGATCCACCCACTCATTGGCCGAGCGTGCGATCTTCTGGCATTATCCGCTGTATATGTTGGATATCACGACACCTGCGAGCGCTATTCGCAAAGGGAACTGGAAACTGATTGAATTCTTCGATGGTGAGCGGCTGGAGTTGTATGATCTAGCATCCGACATTAGCGAATCGAATAATTTGGCAAGTGCGAAGCCCGGCAGGGCCAAGAACCTTCATCAGGAGTTGATCGAGTGGCGCCGGGTTACGAATGCACCTGTACCGCAACAACTGAATCCACACTACCGAGATAATTCCCACGAAACGGAGCAGATCACAACTAATCTCAGGCAGGTTGAGGCACAGATATTGACGCTACAGAATTCCATTCAGATTCTGCAGACTAAGAGGTCTCAGCTCCTGCAGTTGATTGGCCAGTTCAAGGTCTTGTCGGAGGACTTGTCGGAGGCTGGAATCCGTGAGGATGATATTCGGACCCGGGCGTCACGAATCTTGGCGCAGTAAGTCAACGCTTGGATAGAGAGAACAGAATCGTACAGGAGTGGCTGGTGCGAACGGTTGCGGACTGTGGAGTGAGCACATGGCCCTAACGAGGTTGTGACGGGGCCGGGAAGCTGCGGCACAGTGGTCAATGATGCTGTGCCAGTGCCGGATTCCGGGACATGACATGCAAAGGGACTGCAAGGGTTTGGGCTTCCGGCCCGGACGGCGTGCTCCAGGTGCGTGACACTCAGGCACACCGCACTGCAGCGCAGCCTCCGCGGACTGCCCCCTGTGTCCGACTGCGGAATTCAGGTTGAAGCGGGCCTGGAGTTGGCGTCCTTGGGTGACACAAGTCATCGGATTGACTGTGCCGCTTGCACTAGGAAGCACAACAGCGGGCAGAGGGGTCTAAGGTCCTGATTGGCCTATCCTAGGGGAGAAATCGCCATCCCTCAGAAGTTCCGCCACCTGCAATACGACGAGCGCTGCCAGATCCAGGCATTGCACCAGCGGGGAACCTAGGCCGGCACCGATGCATCTCAGCCCCTGCAGCACGATTCGACCGTCGACCACTGACTCTGGCACCTTGCCGGTCCGCCGACGGAAAGGCCGTCTTGCCAGAAGAGTGACCCTCTTCTCCACCCGCCCTGCGACCGCGGCGTGGTCGGTGTGGTGGAACCGGGGGGACCGAGGCTGGAGCCGGTCCCGAACGGGGGCTCCGGCAACAAGGGCGGTGGTTGTCCGCCTCTCCGGCGGACCCAGAAAACACACTTCAACTTCTGATCGACTAGCGTGGCCACGGCTCGCCACACCGAAACAGGCCGCCTACGCTGACAGGGAACCGCCCTCGGCGCGGTCGTGACGAGTCCGGGCATAGCCACGAGCTGTTGACTGAGACTCGGCCCGGATGCTCCATTCGGTCGATTCGATGTACCTTGGAGCTTGAGCCGGTTGCAGTTGCCTTTCAGATCGCCGGATCGAGCTTGCTGGACCTTGCGACGGCGCTGTCGGGCCTGCGGTGACCCACTCGAGTGGGTGCCTGCATGCGCTGGAGGTCGAGACAGACGGTGCTGTGCATCACGCAGGACGGATGCGGTCGTTCGTTGCGGTTCAGTATGATGCCGCGAGCGCTGCCTTGGACCGGGACGAATTGGCCCGCAAGTAACCAGCCATCAGAGCCGGTACGAGGAGGATGAGAATCCCTGTCGTGAT
Organism: Bryobacterales bacterium; assembly: GCA_965205085.1. Lineage (GTDB taxonomy): Bacteria > Acidobacteriota > Terriglobia > Bryobacterales > UBA6623 > VXMF01. Next base: position 3,558,546 of record OZ242039.1, read on the forward strand.
CATAATGCCGACCCCGAGCGACGCCGCGAAGGGGACCAGGAACTGCGCCTGGATGGCCTGCTCGAGAATGAGCGGCGTGAATCCCAGGAAGGTGGTCAGCGAAGTCAGGAGGATCGGGCGGAAGCGACCCTTGGCCCCGTCCCGGATCGCCGCTCTTGCACTGGCGCCCTCCCTGAGCCGCTGGTCAATGAAATCGAGCATGACCAGTGAGTCGTTGACGATGACTCCGCTTAGCCCGAAGAAGCCCATGAACGAGGCTGCGCTGATCGCGACGCCGAGGATGAGGTGTCCGAGGACGACGCCGATGAGCCCGAACGGAATGATGGCCATCACGATGAACGGCTTCGCGTAGGAGCCCAGCGGAATCGCCAGGAGAGCGAAAATCACCAGCATCGCAATGACGAAACCCCGATAGAGAGCGTCCAGGGACTCCAGTTGCTGCTGCTGTTCGCCACCGAACGAGAACGTCAGTTCGGGAGCGGTGGCCGCCAGTTGTGCCAGAATGTCGTTCTCGAGAATTTCGTTCGCTTCTCCGCCCGAAATCACCGATTCGTCAACGTCTGCCGTCACCGTGACGACCCGCTGGCCGTCCTTGCGTGGAATCGACGGCGGTGAAGCACCCATAGTCATCGAGGCCGCATGGCTGAGCGGCACCTCGCCCCCCGCTGCGGTTCGGATCAGGTAGCTCTCGACATCGGTGATCGCATCGCGCTCGTCGGCGGGCAGCCTGACGTAGACCCTAACTTCTTCCCTGTTGCGCTGCACCCTCAGAGTCTCGACGCCGAAGAAGGCTCCACGAGATTGTCGAGCCAGCTCGTCGACGGTCAGGCCCAGCGTTCTGGCTTCCGGCCGCAGCGACAGCTGGATTTCCCTGACTCCCGGGGCATGATCGGACCGAACATCAAACACGCCTGCTACGCTGCGAAGCCCTTCGACGACAGAGTCCGCGATTTCGAACAACTGCGCCGGATCTGGATGTGAGATCACCGCTTCCACTGGACTTCCGAGATCGATGACCTCTCCACTGAAGGCGATCCCCCGTACGTACGGGAGGATGCCAACCTCGTGCCGCCACGCCTGCATGATGGCGATGGTGGACATGTTTCGTTGCTGGGCACCAAGCAGCTTGAACTCGATGCTGGCGATGTTAGCCTGCGCGTTCAGGGTGGGAGCCGGGTCAAGTCCCCCGCCCTCGACGCGAGGCTTCTGGCCCACGGTGACAGTCACCGACGAAAGCAGGGATGGTGCGTCCGCAGGCCGGGTCCGGTCCAAGTTGGCCAGAACCTTCCGTCCAGCTTGCTCCAGTTCGGTCGCCACCTCGTACGTTCGCTTGGCTGGTGTCCCGTCCGGCATCTCGAGAGTGGCCGTGACGAAGTCCCCCTCTACGACATCGGCGAACGTCGTGGGGACGATTCCTGCCGGTACCAGGGAAAGGCTCAAGATGAGCAGACCGATCATCCCCGCAATCACGATGGCGGGTTGCCCGATGGACAGATTCAGTGCTCGGTCCAGGGGCCCCTCGATGAAGGCTTGCAGCCCTCGATCCGCCGAGTGCCGGATACGCCAGAAGAACCGGTCCACGATATGGGTCGGCTTCCAGTTCGGGGCGTGCAGGTGGGACAGGTGATTCGGCAGTATCAACAGCGCTTCGAGCAACGAGATCAGCAGCATGCCGATGATCACCACCGGCAGTGCAGACCACACTTCCCCGATGCCTCCCGGGATGAAAAGCAGCGGCGTGAATGCCGCTACCGAAGTGAGCACAGCGAAGATCAGTGCGTTCTTGATGCGCCTGGTGCCGCGAATCGCCGCCGCCAGTCCCGGCACTCCCTTGCTGCGTTCGTAGTGGATGTGCTCGGCCACCACAATCGCGTCGTCGACGATGATTCCGATGGCTAGGACGAAGGCGAAGAGAGAAATCGTGTTGATCGGAAGATCGAGCACCAGCATCACCGCCAAAGCCCCGAGCCCCGAGGTAACGAGGCCGGCGGCGACCCACACAGCGAGTTGAAGCTCGAGAAACAGCGCTAAGGCGACGAACACCAGGATGAGCCCCAGCACACCGTTCTCTAGGAGAAGCTCGACCCGCTCGGAATAGGTCTGCGAGTCGTCGTTCCAGACGGTAATGCCCACGCCATCGGGCAGAGACGGCACGACGACCTTGGCCGTATGCTCGTGCACGGCCTTGGCGACGTCCATGACCTGCTCGCCATCGGCCCGATAGACCTCCACAAAGACGGCCCGCTGGCCTTGGTGTCGTACGAAGAGGTCGGTGTCCTGGAAGTCGTCGCGCACTTGGGCGATATCTCCAAGACGCACGGTCGTGCCGTCATTCCGGGCGACAACGACCACGTCTTCGAAGTCAAGCTGGTTGTAGCGCTGGCCGACAGTTCTGACGCGCACTTCGGCGTTTCGCGTGTCGATTTTTCCCGCGGACAGGTCGAGGGAACTGCGTCGGACTGCATCCGCGACATCGTCGAGTGTGAGCCCAAGTGCGCGCAAATGGCCCAATGGCACTTCGATTGAGATCTCGTAATTCCTTGTCGCTGTCGTCTCCACATGGGATACATTCGGCAGCATCGACAATCCGTCCTCGATCTGGTACGCCAGTTCCTTGAGCGACCGCTCGGGGATGTCGCCGAAGACAATCAGCCGGATCATGCTGGTGTGATTGTCCATTTCCCGGAACTGGGGGCGCTCGGCTGCGCCAGGGAACGACTGGATCGAGCCGACGGCGGACTTGATCTCGTCCATGGCCTCGCCGAGATCCGTCCCGGTCTTCAACTCGACCCTGACCGATGCCATCCCCGGGGCGGCGACCGACTTGACCGACTTGACATCCTCGAGAGCCTCCACTTGCTCCTCGATCTTGACGACGATGGACTCCTCGACCTCTTCCGGCGTGGCACCCGGATACGCCACGGAAACCTCGATCATGTTGAACGGCACAGTCGGCCAGGCTTCCCGCTCCAAGCCTCCGAGCGACACCAGTCCCGCCGCGAAAATGCCGAACATCAGCAAGTTGGCAGCAACACCGTTGCTGGCCATGTAGGCGATCGGGCCGCCCGGCTCCGCCTTCGATTCTCCGTGCGGGCTCATTGCGTCGTGCCGGACCCGGTCTGCACGACCATGCCTTCGGTCGCGAATTGAAGCCCGCCGGTGATCACAGCCCGCCCGTCCTCGAGTTCACCTACCGCAAGTGCCTCATCGTTGGAACGCTGCAGGACGTCCACCGTGACGATGCTCACCGTCTGGTCGTCACCCACGGTCCAAACCTCGTTGCCCGGTCGCAGTGCGGCCCTGGGCAGCCGAAAATAGGCAGCCGGTGTGGATCCGGTGATCTCGACATCCACGAACCGGCCGACCAACAGCGGCGGAACGTCGCGACGACGGGGCCCGGCAACGAGGGTACCCGCCCTGAATGGGCCCGGCACGCGAACGATGGCATAGATGGTGCGAGTCTGCTGGTCGACGGACACCTCCGCCCGGTCGACATAGCCCTTCCATGCATAGCGCGCATCGCCGTACTCCGCGATGACCCGGGCACCGACCTGGCGTTCCGAGTCGCCCGCCCGAAGATTCCACAAACCCGGAATCAACGCCACATCGATGTCAGTCAGCGGAACAACCACTTCGACCGAATGCGATGCCAAGAGTCGGCCAACAGTCTGGCCGGCGCTCACGAACTGCCCTTCTTCGACGGACTCGGCCAGCACATACCCGTCGAAGGGTGCGAGAACCTCTGTACGGGACATCGCCAGCTTGGCGTCGTCAACCCGCACCTGAACTCGCTGCAATGCGGACCGAGCCGCCTGAAGTTGCGGTTCGCGCAGCGCCAGCGGGCCCAGTTCGGCTGGCTCGGACCCGGCTTCACGCTGCAGACGAGAGAACTGTTCAAATTCTGCCCGGGCGAATTCCGCTTCTTCCTGGGTTATGCGCAGGGCTGCCTTCTGCGATTCGAGATCGGCCTCGGCCTCTCGCAACCGGTGCTCGTAGTCCACTTGGTCGATACGCAGAATCGGCCGGCCAGCCTCGATTCTGCCGCCACTCTGGAACGACGGGTTCAACCAGGCAACACTTCCAGCGACAAGCGGAGCAATGTCGATCTCCACACTTGGCCGGACCGGTCCGGCACCGTGTACCAGGATCGCGCCCGTAGCGGCAACCGCCCGCCCGATCTGGACGTAGGGGACTTGCGGAGGGGGCTCCCGCTGTTCCGGCTCGGGTGCGAGGGATACCAAGTAGACCGCAAGCCCCACGGAGCCCGCCAGAATGGCAACCGCGATCACGTATCCAAGCAGTCTGCTCATTACGGGCCACCCTGCGGGTCGCAATGCCGATTCGCAGAACCGGTCGTCGATGTGCGATCACCCATGTGGAGCCTCCATGACACCGAACCAAGCGATTATCGGTGGCCCAGCAATACCATATGGCCATCCGATTCTATCACTGCGATCCCGACGGACGGTTCGGCGAATGTGGCGTTTACGGCCGCTGTTGAGCCTCGGTCCCACCTCTCAAGCCGGTTACGGCACCAGATAGTGGCTCAGCTCCGCTCCCAGCCCGCGCTCGAGCGGCCGCGCCGCCAAGTCATCACCAAGCCCTCGTAGCCCGCGACATCTTCGGGTTACTCACAGCCATCCAGACATTCGCTTGAGCGATTCGCCGGGAATCAGTTTCGTACCGATATCTCCTTTCTTCCGTCGACCACAACATCTTCCCGCTTGCACGGTTCATCTGACACGCGCTCTGCCCGGGCCGACACCGCCGCTAGGGACGTCTCGAGCGGCTCTCTGCTTGCGCACCGCGCTTCTGCGTTGCCCCGAGCACCCTGCTGCATCACACATCTTTGCTTCCATCTCCGGAAACAGGCGGACCGAGGCCTAGCGGCGGCGTACGCCACCTTCTTCCAGCCCATTCAGTACTGCTGGACATTCGTTCAGCTGTGAGGCCGAGTTCTCCCGATACCGTGAAACACTGCGAGCGATCCGGAGTCCGAAACCCCGGATCGTTGCCTGCCTGCTGTGTGGCCGGGACTCCTCCGGCTAGGCCTTGCGAAAACGCCAGCCATACATGATACGTCCATAGAAATTGAACCACTTCCTCGCTTCAGCGTCCTGAAAGGGATAGTCCGATCCGATCTGTCTCGCCGTAATGAGCCCGGATACGAAACAGGTCTCCTGACTGTTGATCAGAGTGTGGGCGCCGCAGTGCCACGTTCGCCTCTTGCCCTGGATGAAGCGAAACATGTTGACCCACAAAGCGACATGGCGCACATCATGCACTATGTGTTGAAACCACCATTTCTTTACGATCTTGCCTTCGTCGATCCTGCTGATCGGGTTATAAGTTACAAGACATGGCTTGTCCGATACGTTCGCCCAGGGCTGCTGGTTGTGCATGATATAGGTAATCTCGTAGTTGTCAGGTCTGGCACCGTACTGCTCAATGTGATTGCTTCGTGTGGTGAGTGCCTTGACGTTAGTGTCCGGAAGGACGGAAGCGTCCGAATGAACGATCGTATGGTTGTGCAGTTCACTTTCGTAGCGGATCGAGGAAAGGATGGTCCTTTCCAGAAAGGTCGGTTGATCGAGCATCATCAGGGTTTGGTTCGCATTGCATGCGAAGACAACCTCGTCAAACGTCTCTCTGTCGCCGCTCTCGTCCTCGACAACCACCTCGGACGCATGCCGATACACTCTTCGAACCGGTCGGCCAAGGTAAACCTTGTCCCTGAATCCGGCCGATAGAGCCTTGTATATGCGCCGGGTTCCTTGGTCTCAAGTTTGCATCGGAGTTGCGGTCTCGATATCGAAGAACTCCAGATAGCGGGCGAACAGCGACGCGGGCATGTCGAAGACATTTGTGGCCATCAGGAAATTGACGAACATGGGTTTCAGGATCTTGTACCGAAACTCCCCGGAGAAACCGCCCAAATTAAGAACGGTTCCCATGCTCACGTAGTTCAGCGGATTGAGAGCGCTCAGCAGCTTGGATCGCGATCGGTTGAGTTGGCCCAACCATTGCATTCGCCGGAGGATCTTCTGGAATCTCTTGATTTCCGGGTGCAGTTGCCGTCTGATATCGGAGTCATAGTCGTGAGCATAGACACCGTCTCGATATTTCACGCTATAGCTGAACCGTGTGTCCATCAGATCGATTCCCTGCTGCTTCAGGAAGAGCGATATGTGGTGATACACAGATGGTATGCAAGCGGTGACGGATATATCGAACGGGATCGAGGTGCCGTCATTCTGTGGCATGTCAGCGGTGACAGCGTTGCCGCCCAGCTGGGGTTGTGCTTCGAACAATCGAACGTCGAATCGATCAGGTTGCTGATTCAAGGCCCAAGCCGCACCCAATCCCGATACTCCGCCTCCGATAATGGCGATTCGTTTCTGCATCGCTTCCGTTGGATCCCTCGATCTACGATATCATTCCTGCACAGTCCAAAGCCGGTCCACCCGGATGCCTATTGCGACGGGACATGAGACGCAAGATATGGTATCTGTCATCCTCCCCGAGACACTGGCAGGCCGGGAAACTCGCCCAACCGGCCACCCAAAAGCGGTTGGCGGCCCGGGTCAGTCCATCCAGCACTCCAGGGCAGCATCTGCCTGATGCCCTGGCTGCACCGGATTCCGAGCAGGCATCCGGTCGCCCGAAGCCCCAGGACGGCACGCTGGTGGCCTCCCGGCGTCAGCGCGGCAGCCCACGCCGCTGAATCGTGACGCGAGTACGCCGAGAGCGTCGACACCAGGCAGCGCAGCAGAAACGGGGATGGCGACAAGATCGTCGGCAAGGCCCATCAGGGAGCCGCTGTCACGCTTGTCGAGAGCCAGTTGACGTACCTTTTCAGAAGACGTCCGGCCAATCTGGATAACCTCCGTCACCATCCGACTTCAGCCCCCCCTCCGGCGAAGGGTGGGCCAACCCGACTCCAGCCGGCCCGCCGGCTGCAGTTTCCCGGCAGCCGTGGAATCCCCTGTATCACGCTCTGGGAGCGCACTTCGCCCTTGACATCGCGACCAGCCCCCCTTGCGAGGGCGATGCCGCACTCGCTAGCGCCGAGGCCTCATAGCCGGTGTCGCTCTGCGAGCGGCACGGGGCGTAGTTCGACCGGCACAGGTGCCGGAGGACGGAATGGGCGGGCCAGATTCCGCCCCCCGTTGCAGCCTGTCCGCTCCGTAAAGGCCCGGGAATTGCCGGCAACACGAATCAGAGAATGATCCGAATCCAGTCCAGCGGTCATTGCTGAAGGCTTGGTCCATCGTCCTGAGTGCGAGTCGGCCGCAATGGCAGCAACCAACTCCAACCCCGAGCCCATCCCCCGTGTCGGTGGGCCGGTGCCATCCATGCTGCCTGGCTTTGCAGGGCGTGGAGACCGCGTTTCGCCGACATGTTGGAGCGGGTAGCGACGGGACCGCCTCGATGAGGCCGGGGCCGGAGAAACTGGAGGGTGCCGCAAAGCCGTGCGGCCTGCAGACCGCAACCTGTGCGACCATCGCTTGCAGCGCGCGATTGGTATCGGCGACGCCAACCGAATGAGAATCTCTGCAACGAATCAGGGCACTAGAACCCACAGGCCAACAAACAGAGGTCTGCGGTGGCCGCTGGTCATGCTTCTGGCTGGGTGGTTGCCCGTTTCCGCCTTGGCGCAATCGGCATTCAAGATCACTTTCTCGGCGCAGCGGCGGACCCACGGCCGGGTCTGGAACGGCGGAGTTCAGGATGCCGAACGCCTGCGCGGCATGCTTGGCTGGCATCTTCACGACGACGACCGGCTGCGCCCTCCCAATCGCTGGGATATAGTGACCCAGTCCGTGGGTGGAGATGTTGCCGCGCCGGGCGTGATTCTCTCGCTCAACGGCCCCGAGAGCCTGCCTTTCAGCTTCTTTACGCGTCTTGGGGACATGACATTCGTTCCATCCAAGCTGCCATATGGAGCGCCACATTATCCACCTGGCCTAGCCAAGGACATCGCCATCGAGCGCGTGCCGGACCCGCTGGTGGTTTCGTCCAGCAAGTCGGAAGATGACGACCCCGCCCTGCTGCGTACCAGATCCGGCGAGTACTGGCTGGCGTGGCTGTCCTTTCGAACGGTTCGTCGTGAGGGCTACTACCTGGACGGTGCCGACCAGGTCTTGGTCTCGCGCAGCGCGGACGGCCGTATCTGGTCAACGCCCGAACAGGTCACCGTTCCAGGAGACCACTTTCGGGTGGCCCTGGCAGAGGACGGCCAAGGCCACGTCTGGTGCGTGTATGGGCTGCAGGAGGAGTTGGGCACGGGAAACTTCGATATCTTCGCCAAGAGATGGGATGGCAGCGTGTGGTCGCGGGCAGTTCGCCTCAGCGAGGACCCGCGTCCCGACACCTTTCACGATGTGGCCGCTTCGCCGGACGGGAGCTTCTACGTGGTGTGGGCGGGGTTCCGGGACTCCCCTGCTGGCGGCCCTCCCCAAAGCGACATCATTCTGCGCCGCTTCGATGGGACCTCGTGGGGCGAAGCATTGAATCTGACCCAATCGGCCGAGGACGACTGGGAGCCGGCGATTGCGGTTGATTCCACCGCCGGGGCCTGGGTGGCGTGGGATGCATACCGTGACATGGGCTACGACTTGCTGCTGCGCAAGGTCGGTCCCGGCTACATGTCGGAGGCAGTCGAGGTTTCGGCCAGTCCATTTGCGGAAATGAAGGCAGATGTTGCAGTGGATGCGTCCGACCGCGTCTGGGTCTCCTGGGAGGAGGGCTCTCCCAACTGGGGCAAGGACTATGGCTATGAGAATCCCGAACACCGCATCAACCTCAAGCAGGGCTCGCGGCTGTACGATCCTCGTACGGGGCGCCTCCCGCGGATTGCCATCTTCGCGGACGGCCAGTGGTTCCAGCCGAGCCAGGCGGTGACGGGTGCCGCACCCGACTACCTGAACCCAGCCTTGTTCCAGAATCCGAGCCTTGCGGTCGATGGAGCGGGCAAGATGTGGGTGCTGCTGCGGCACCAGTGGCGTGGCGCCGGACGCTGGGGCGGGCACTTCTTTGATCTGTACGCCACAACCTGGAGCGACCATGGGTGGATCGCCCCGATCCTGCTTGCGGGCAGCACAGGCCGTCAGGACACGCTCGTCAGTGCTGCCGCGGGAACCGGCGGTTCGCTCGTGGTGGCGGTCGTGGGTGATGGCCGCCGGATGCCAGTGGGACTGCCGCGCCGACATGACGTGGCGGTGCTGCGGATCGAGGGCGAAAAGCTGCCCCCGGCAGGTGCCCCGGTCGAACTGGAACCGTTCGAGCCCAGCGCTGCGCCGGGCTACCGGCCAACCCACACGGACGAGCGCGGTGATGTCGAGCGCATTCGCGGTCATCGCATCGAAGTCGACGGCAAGAGATGGAAAGTGGTTCGGGGCGACTTGCATCGTCATACCGAGATATCGATGGACGGGGCCCTAGACGGACGGCTATACGACGCCTACCGCTACGCGCTCAACGCTGCGCAACTTGATTTCCTCGGTGTTACCGACCACAACTACGGCCAGTGGCTCGATACCGACGAACCCGAGTATCCGCAGTCCGACAATGAGTTCCAGTTCTGGCGGACGCAGAAGTCCGCCGATCTGTTCTATGTGCCCAGACGGTTCACTCCACTGTATGGCTACGAGCGCACCCCCAATTTTCCGCTTGGCCATCGCAACGTCTTCCATGCGAGGCGGGGCGTGTTCAGCTTGCGGGTGCCACGCCTGCACGTGCGCGAGCACCCGGACCTGGTCGATTCGGATCCGTTGAACCTGTGGGCCTACTTGCGCCGTACCGGCGGGATTGGAATCGCGCATACCCCGGCCACGACGATGGGAACGGACTGGAAGCGCCGCAATGACGAAGTTATCCCGGTGACAGAGATCTATCAGGGGGACCGCAACTCATACGAGACCCAAGCCGGCCCCCGGGCTGCTCTGCCCGAAACACCGGGGCCGGGCCGGGCCGGCGTCGCACCCCACCAGAAAGGCCTGGTTCAGAACGCACTCGGCGTGGGATATCGGATGGGCTTCATCGCATCCAGTGACCACTACTCAACCCACATCTCTTACGCGAACCTGATCGTACCTGACGGCGTGACGACCCGCGAGGACCTGTTGGCCGCCATTCGCAGTCGGCGCACATACGCCTCGACTGACAACATCGTGGTCGACTTCCATGCTGCCGGACAGCATCAGGGGTCGCTCATCAGCGTGTCGCAGCCACCCGTTTTCAAGATCCGGGTCCGCGGTACCGAGCCGATCCTTAGCATCGAGTTGGTCAAGAACAACAGGGTGGTCTACACACACGAGGGACGGGGGCGGCATGAACTGGATCTTGAGTACCGGGACGCCGACTACGATGACACCTCCATGGGACCGACAGCGGTGATCACCGACTGGTCGCGTCCCGAGACCGGCATTCGGCCGCGGCCGAACCCCCGCGAGAGCTTCTACTACCTGCGGGTCATTCAGAGCTTCAGCGAGCAAGATCTGCTGCGAGAGGGCGAGGTCGCATGGTCATCTCCGATCTTTGTGGAAGTGCTGTAGCGTGTTCCGCTCGTGGTACCGCATTTCCGGCCGAGAGCACGGGGGGCGGTGCCGGCTCCTGTCAGGCTGGCATCCGAAACGGTATCAGGTTGGACGCCAGCTGCCCCGGAAGAGCGACCTAGCCCGAGCACCGTCGAACCGCCTCCCTGCGAGAGCCCGATCTCTCCGGCACCCGTTCCTACTCGCGGTCGGGATCCTGCCCATGGTCGCCCCGCAGGGACTACTTGCCTATGGCAGCAATCCCATTCCCTACGGCGCTCCCGGGATGAGCGAATTGCCCTTAACATCTCGCCCCCCCTGCCGTACGATACCGATGGCCTGACCATCCACTCCGAACCCCGTCACGCACCGGTATCGCGGATTGAGGTGCAATGGGTGTTGCGGAGGGGGCACTCGCCAAGGCCGCATGAACGATCTGCCGGTTCATGACGGACGACCGCATCTCACCTCTCCTGTCGGCAGAACGGCCGTTTGCGATTTGCGGTCCCTGCGTGATCGAGTCCGGTGATCATGTCATGTCCCTCGGCCGCGCTGTAGCTTCCGCTGCAAAGGCCGCCGGCGTAGCGGTTGCCTTCAAGGCGTCGTTCGACAAGGCGAATCGCACGAGTGTGGCTTCCTATCGAGGGCCTGGGATGGAGCGAGGCCTCGAAATCCTCGACGCAGTCCGGCGGGCGACCGGGCTCCCGGTTCTCACAGACATCCACGAGCCGTCCCAAGCGGAGCCTGTCGCCGAGACATGCGACATACTCCAGATTCCCGCATTCTTGTGCCGCCAGACCGACCTGCTGACAGCGGCTGGCAGAACCGGTCGAGCGGTCAATATCAAGAAGGGCCAGTTCCTCGCGCCTGAAGACATAGGGCATGCGGCGGAGAAGGTTGCGTCCACCGGGAACGACAGGATCTTGCTCACCGAGCGCGGCACGAGCTTCGGCTACCGCAACCTGGTGGTCGACTTTCGCGGCATGGCCCGCATGCGGGCGCTGGGCTATCCCGTCGTTCTGGACGTCACTCACAGCGTGCAGCTTCCAGGCGCGGCGGGTGCTTCGAGCAGTGGCGAGCCGGAGTTCGTCGGGATCCTGGCGCGCGCCGGGGCTGCCTGCGGGGCGGACGGAGTGTTTCTCGAGGTGCATGAGGATCCGCCACGAGCCCTGTCGGACCGTGCGACGGCGTTACGCCTCGACCGGCTTCAGGCGCTGCTTGCCGAGGTCGCTTCGATACGAAGGTTGGTTGCCTCGTTTGGCGACGGTTCCGGGCAAGGTGGCCAGTTCCCCACCAGTTCAGCCCGAACATGACGACACTCACTTCAGGCCGAGTCCCCCGTCCACTGCGAGCACCTGTCCAGTGATGAACGCCGGCCCCTCCAGCAGCAGACGCACGGCGTCGGCGACATCGTCCCCCGAACCGTGGCGCCCCATCGGCGTAATGCGGACCAGGTGGGCGACTTCCGCCGGCATCTCCCCTTCGGTTCCGGGTTGGATCACACCGGGCGCGACGGCATTGACCGAGATGTCTGGGGCCAGAGCCTTGGCGAGAGCCTGTGTCAGCATCACGACTCCCGCCTTGGACACGCAGTACGGCACATGTCTGGCCCAGGGCCTCAATCCTCCAAGGGACGCGATGTTGACGATGCGGCCGCCACCGGCCGGAAGCATCAGCCCTGCTGCCTGCTGACAGCAGAAGAAGGCCCCCTTGAGATTCACGTCGTGGATCGAGTCCCAGTCGTCTTCGGTTGCCCCGAGCGGATCCACTGCCCGGAAGATGGCAGCATTGTTGACAAGGCCATCCAGCTTGCCGTAGGCCTCGCCAATCTCGGAGAAGAGGCGGCGGATCTCCGCAACCTTGGAGAGGTCCGCCCGGAACATGCGACCTCCGCACTCACCGGCGGTCTCAGCCGCCTCGCTGGCGGAATGCAGATAGTGGACGGCAACCCGGGCGCCCCGTTGAGACAGGGCCACGGCAATCGAACGACCGATACGTCTGGCAGCGCCTGTGATGGCCACAACCTTGCCTTCAAGCGAGTTCACGGAGCTGTCGATCCTTCCGCGTCGGTCGCCATCCAACGCACTACAATAACTCTAAGACCTCGTTGCTGCGCGGCGTCCGGGAACCCTTGGGTGGGACCCGTAGCCCCATGAACAAGTTCATCATGATCGGCCCGCAGGGCGCCGGCAAGGGCACTCAGGCCAAGCTGCTCGCCCAGGAGTTTGGTTTCGTCCACATTTCGATCGGAGACATCTTCCGGTGGAATGTACAGCATCACACCAAGCTTGGCTCGCGCATTACCCGCATCACAGAAGAAGGGCGTCTCGTCTCGGACCAGATCGTCGAGAGGGTGGTGCACGAACGGCTGGAGATGCACGACTGGCGGTACGGGTTCATCCTGGATGGGTTTCCGCGCACCCCGTCACAGGCTTCGTACCTCTTCGAGAATTGGAATCTCGACGGCGCAATCTATCTGGATCTGGACGATGCGACGGTGTATCAGCGAGTGATGTCGAGAGCAAGGGTTGGCGAAGGTAGCGGCTTCACGAAGCGGGCGGACGACAATCCCGAAGCTCTCCGCCAGCGTCTCACGGATTACCACGAGAAGACCCGACCACTGCTCAAGATGTTCGAACATCGGGGCATGCTGCTGCGAGTCGATGCAGCCGAATCGATTCAAGAGGTCTTCGGGAATATCGTGAAGGGATTGCGGTTGAGGACGAATGGGTTCAAACCGCCGAGCGGGGTGCCGTAGCAGGGCACGGGGCCAGGTCGTCAGGGATGCCGGGACCATCGGCGTTGCGATGTCGGCCAACGGCTGCCCCTTCGATACCGTCCTCGCCGCTCGGAACGGTCCGGCGGTCCAGTCGCAATCGAGATCGGCAACCTTGCAGATCAAGAATGTCACCACCACCCTGCGAGGTGGCCGGAATCGGTCGGTTGGGGCGACGACGCCGAAAGACCCCTAACGCTGACGACGCCTGGCGGGTTGGGACGGGGGTCGCTTCCCGCTTCGAACCGGCAAGCACGGCTGCGCCGCGCGATACAGGATGAGCAGCTCGTAGATGGGGTGCACAGCACCTGAGTCACCGCTGCCGGGGAATGCCCGGACCGGAGATGCTACGTTGCCACGAAATTCACCAGCCTGTCAGGGATCTCGATGACCTTGCGGACTGTCTTGCCATTCAGGAGGGCTCGAATCTTCTCGGATTCCCGGGCCCGGGCCGAGAGCTCGTCGTTCGGGAGCCCCTTGGGAACAGTCAGCCGATCCCTTAGCTTTCCGTTGACCTGGACGGCTACCTGCACGGTTTCCTCGCGGGCCAGTTCAGGATCGGGCTCGGGCCATCCCGACTCGAGCAGCGGTCCCTGCTGTCCGAGCATTTCCCAGAGTTCCTCCGCCAGATGCGGGCAAAACGGGCCCAGAAGCCGGGTTAGCCCCTGCAAGGCTTCCTGCATGACGCCCGGGGACAGTTTGGACTCCAGGGAGTACAACTCGTTGGTCAGTTCCATGGCCAACGCGATCGAGGTGTTGAAGTGCCAGCGTGTCTCGAAGTCGGAGGTAACTCGGGCGATCGTCTGGTGCAGTTTCCGCAGCGCTGCCCGGTCCGCTACACCGCGCGGTTCCGAGCTGGCCGGAATCTCGCTGTTGCCAGCCCGCTGGACGAGCCGGTGGACGCGGGACAGGAACCGCCACATCCCCTCCACTCCGTCGTCCTGCCAGTCCAGGTCGCGGTCTGGTGGGGCTGCGAAGAGCGAGAACATCCGGGCCGTGTCCGAGCCGTATTTCGACACGATGTCCTCAGGGCTGACGACATTGCCCAGATTCTTGGACATCTTGCGTCCGGCACGGATCACCATACCCTGCGTGAACAGCCTGTTCACCGGCTCGTCCCAGGACAGTAAACCGAGGTCACGCATAACCTTGGTGAAGAACCGACAGTAGATCAGGTGCAGAACGGCGTGCTCCACGCCCCCGATGTACTGGTCGATCGGGAACCACGCTCCAGCCTTCTCCCGCCGGAACGGAGCCGTGCCGCACGTGGTATCGGCGTAACGGTAGAAGTACCAGCTGGAGTCGACAAAGGTGTCCATCGTGTCGGACTCTCGCTGGGCCGCGCCGCCACAGCCAGGGCAGGTCACGTCCACAAACTCCGGCACGCTGCGAAGGGGCGACTCACCGGTGCCGGTCAGCTCGACCTGATCGGGCAGCAGCACGGGAAGATCGCCGTCGGGAACCGGCACCTCACCGCACTTCGGGCACAGGATCATCGGGATCGGTGTGCCCCAGTAGCGCTGCCGTGAGACGCCCCAGTCCCTCAACCGGAACGTAACGGCGGCGCGGCCGAAGCCCTCGGCCTCGGCCACTCCACTCATGCGGTGGATGGCGTCGCGGCTGGCAAGCCCGCTGAAGCGCCCCGAGTCCTCGACGACACCGTAATCGGTGAATGCTTCCTGCATGGACTCCGCGTCGGCCAGAGGACCATCGACAGGGCGGATCACCGGACGCACATCAATGCCGTATTTCCTGCAGAACTCGAAATCGCGCTGGTCGTGAGCCGGGACCGCCATGATTGCGCCGGTCCCGTAGGTCATGACCACGAAACTCCCAACCCAGATCGGCACTCGTGCGCCGCTGAAGGGATTGACAGCGAACCGCCCCGTAAAGAAACCGACCTTTTCCAGATCGTCAGGGCTCTTGGTTGCGGCTGCGGCCGCCAAGTCCTGACCTCGAGCGGCAAAACCGAACTCCGCCACCAGCGGGTGTCGGGGGGCCAGGACCAGGCAGGTTGCTCCGAAGATCGTGTCGACGCGCGTCGTGAAGACACGAATCTTGCCGCCCGTTCCCTCCACGACGAAATCAGCCTCTGTTCCGGTGGAGCGGCCGATCCAGTTGCGTTGCATGGTCAGCACCCGCTCCGGCCAGCCGTCGTGAAGGCCTTCGAGTGACTCGAGCAGTTCGTCGGCGTACGCCGTCGTGCGAAAGAACCACTGCTCACGCTCCTGCTGCTCGACAGGTGTGTCCTCGTGACGCCAGCAGCTGCCGTTCACGACCTGCTCGTTGGCCAGGACCGTGGCACAGTCCGGGCACCAGTTCACCGCCGCCTTCTTGCGGTAGGCCAGACCCTTCTCCCACATGCGCAGGAAAAACCACTGGTTCCAGCGGTAGTACTCCGGTTCACAACTGGAGATTTCGCAATCCCAGTCGTAGCTGAAGCCAAACGTGCGAAGTTGGCGCTTCATCGCCGCGATGTTCGCCCGGGTCCATTCCCGAGGATCGCGCCGGTTCTTGATTGCGGCGTTCTCCGCAGGAAGCCCGAACGAGTCCCATCCCATCGGGTGCAAGACCCGAAAGCCCCGCATGCGCTTGTACCTGGCCAGTGCATCGCCGATGGCGTAGTTGCGCACGTGCCCCATGTGCAGGACACCAGACGGGTATGGGAGCATCTCGAGCACGTAGTACTTGGGCTTGTCCAGATCGGCACCGGTGCTGTAGACTCGGACCCGGTCCCAGTATTGCTGCCACTTCGGCTCGATTTCGCCCGGCCGATAGGGCTCTGACGCCATGCATTCAGGGTAGCCGCGTTGGTGCGGCGGATTCGGAAGACGGTCGAGGCGGTCTGCAACGGGTGCCAGTGACCTGGACCGTCGCGCTGCAGAGGCGTAGAATGGCTTGCGGGCGACCGCCAGTTTGGGTCCAGGGAGAAGACACGATAAGCGGCTTCCCCATGCATCCTGGCCTCCGACAAGGCGATGCCCGGTAGGATGGTTCCTTGCGGAACGTTGACGTTCAAGGTCGGGGGCGGCTACCGTCCGAGCACGATTCGCATCGCCAACCGGGCGGCAGAATGCAGTTGAGGGACGCTGTGGAGGCGGACCTTGCGGCCGTGCACCGGCTGAACCAGGAGGCAGTGCCGGCTGTCAACAGCCTAGCCCCGGACCGCTTGGCATGGCTTGCTGGCGAATCTGTGTACTTCCGGGTTGCCGTGATCGGTGGCGATGTCGCCGGGTTCCTGATTTGCCTGCCCCCGGAGGCTCCCTACGACAGCCCCAACTTCGGCTGGCTCAAGGTGCGGTACGAGGACTTCCTGTATATCGATCGCGTCGCCGTTTCGAGCCGGTACCATCGTCGCGGAGTGGCGCGCGCCCTGTACCGCGACGCAGCTTCGTCAGGCGGTGACCGGTACCGTCTGCTGGCGGCCGAGGTGAACACCAGACCGCGCAACGAGGGTTCGCTCCGGTTCCACGCAAGCATGGGGTTCGAGCCCGTAGGCTCCCAGGACCACGGATCGGTCAAAGTCCGGTATCTCGTGCGCCCCCTGCCGCTGTAGACGCAATGGCATTGACTTAGTGGCAATGGCGCATTGACTTAAGGAAATCCCGGGTTGAGCGTCGGCGGCGGCGCTGTCAGGACGCTAGGGTGATCGCTTGGCGGTTCTTCGCGATGCCATCCACCAGGTAGGGCAATCCGTCCCTGCCGGTCGCGCAGGAAACAGCGCCCAGGGGGACCGCTCGGACGGCGATAGCCGAGCGGGTGGTAACGTTCCAGGAATGCGTTCCCCAGCGCCACCTCCTGAGCGTCGGTGAGGCAGCACAACTGCAGGGGGAGCAGGGCGCGGAAGGGCTCCGCAAGGGCGGGCAGGGGAGCGGGCACGAGG
Source organism: Bryobacterales bacterium (assembly GCA_965205085.1). Taxonomy (GTDB): domain Bacteria; phylum Acidobacteriota; class Terriglobia; order Bryobacterales; family UBA6623; genus VXMF01. Next base: position 3,575,740 of record OZ242039.1, read on the forward strand.
GGCTGCTGGCGGGGTCGCTCTCCGCCCCGCTTGGGGGCCAGGCGCAGGATGCCGAGTGGTTCCAGAGCCTCCAGGAGGCGCAGGGCCCGTTGCATGCGAGGCTGGCCTTTCTGGGTCCGCCAGCGGAGGGGAGTGAAGAGGAGGTGACCCAGTTCGGTGCGACGGAGCTTGGCCAACGTCCGCACGACCTCCTGGATGGGGGCGCTCTGCCGACACCTCAAGCGGTGGCCGAAGCAGGTGGTGGACTGGCGATCAAGAGGTCCAGCACGAGCTTGTCCCACCATCAGGGTGCCATAGCAAGGCACTCAAGGCAAATCCTTTCGCCAAAAAAAGGGCCGCTGAGTTCCAACCTGCCGATTATGAGTGCCTTAGATTCCGAGAGTGCTCGCTTGAGGCTTCACATACTAAGTCCATGCCATTGGCTGTAGGCGGCCCGCTCGACATCCCCGAGGCATGCAGGTGTCATCAGAGTCGGATCTGCAACCCATCCCCAAGATTCCACGACATGCCGCCTCGGGCCCCACCACACCCGCCCCCCAGGACAACCCGACGCTCACCCCTTCATCGGCCTCAATCAGTTTGCCGCTTGCACTAGGAAGCGCAACAGCGGGCGGAGGGGCCTAAGGTGCTGATTAGCCTATCCTAGAGGAGAAATCGCCATGCCTCAGCAGTTCCGCCACCTGCAATACGACGAGCGCTGCCAGATCCAGGCCTTGCACCAGCAGGGATTCTCGGTCACCGCCATCGCCGCTCAACTCCAGCGTCACAAGTCCACCGTCTGTCGCGAACTCCAGCGCAACGCCGGCCCCTCCGGCTATCACCATGACCAAGCCCAGCAGCTCGCTCAAGAGCGCCGCCAGCGGGCCGTCACCGGCCCGCGCAAGCTCCAGCCACCGATCTGGAACCTCATCTGTGACCGGCTCCAGCGCGACTGGAGCCCCGAGCAGGTGGCTGGTTACCTGAAGCGGGCCGGAACGGTCTTGGTCAGCTTCTTGTGGCTCTACCAGCAGATTCGCCACATCCTCGCTCAGTGCGACTCGCAGTACAGCGGGCTGTGGCAGCGTGGGAAGCCGCGCCGCTGCAAGGCTACTCCGGGACACCACCAGCCGCAGCTGCATCCCGGGCCGCAGCCACATTGGCCCGGCACTACCCATCGGAATCTTCGTTGCCCGTCCTCGCACGAGCGTACTCTCAACCAACATACCAACGGACTGTTGCGCCAGTTCGTGCCCAACTCCAAGAACTCGCGCACGCTCGACCCCCTACGCCTACAAGAAGCGATCGACCGCCTCAACTACCAAGCTCGCAAGGTCGCTGCCTACTGTACCTCCCGCGAAGTCTTCCCCACCAGCTGTCCCGCGGCCCGCATCGACCAGCCACCCGCTGCCCCCGACATCAGCAAGCTCTGACCGGCGTCGCACCACAGATCGTCCCAACATACTTCCCCTTTCCAACAACAACTCCAACGACGGGCCTTGCCCATCCGCGCCCGGGGCACCCTCTCGGGCCAGCCCATCGGGCCCTCGCGTAGCGCCCCCCCTCCCCCAGACCGGCACCCGACAGCACCCCCTTCCCACCTGCCGTGCCCAGCCAGCAACTCAACCGCCCACTCCATGCCCGTCTTGCCCGTTGATACGTCTCGATGTGCAATGAACGGTGTACAATCTAGGAACGCAATTAGCCAAGCACCGCGTAGATTCCACATCCCGCCTTACTGCCCCCTGGACTTTCCCAATGAGAGTACGAATCATCGAATGCGGCCGACCAGTGAACAAGAGCGAACGCCGTGCTATCGACTACCTGAAAAGCAGCCTGTCGGCAGAGACCGCAGATGGCGAATGGATCTTGCTAACAAATTTGCACTTCTCTAGTCGCAACAACCAACAATCCGCCGAAATTGACATCATCGCGGTCGGTCCGCCTGGCGCAAAGGTCATCGAAGTTAAGCACTGGAGCAGCGATTGGATCAGAAACAACCGGCGAACAGTAGAAAAAGAAGCAGAGAAAGTCACCGACAAGGCAAAGAAGATAGGAAGCCACCTGCGAAAGACAGTTCAGGCTGTAGGGAGAGTAGAAGGCGCAATTCTCGTAACGGAGACACCTAAACGGACCAAGGGGCTGGCACGGGAACCAGTTCGGAACATACACTTGTTCTCGCTTAAGCAATGGAAACATGCCATTGGTTTTGATCTACCAAACAAGCTGTCCTCGAAACAAGTCCCCGCACTGGCCAAAACCCTTGAGCCACTTGCGCCCTTGTATCTTCACGGTAGAGTCAAGAAAATCTCCGAATACTCCCATCTTGACCTCAAGACTCCTGAGGATGAGGCCTTCCATCGAGTATACCATGGAATTCGAGAGAATACAAACGAACGCATTTGGCTCCACTTATACGATCTTACATCCGAAAGCAATCACGCCCATGTCCGCGCAAAGCGTGAGTTTGAGGCACTACAGCGACTATACAAGTCTAAATGGACGCCTCAAGTTCTTCAATCGTTTCGCGAAATGCCGACCTACCCAGGCGAGATGTATTTTTACGTGCTCAAAGATCCAGGAGCACAGACACTTCATAAGCGTACATTGGACGACCTTTGGACGACTGCTTCTCGACTTCGCTTTGCACTTTCTACGATCCAGGCAGTGCGGGATTTGCACTCGACTCCGGAAGGACAAGATCCGATCCTCCATCGCAATATCACCCCCGAGACGATTCTCGTTAACGACGACAATTTACCGATTCTGACGGGATTCGAATTGACACGACTCCCCGAGAATCAAACTATATCAACAATCCCGCCAAGGACGGGACAATGGCAAATCACCATCGCTCCGGAGGTTGCGCGCTCTGGCTTACAAGTTGCTGATACTAAATCCGATTCTTACTCACTATGCAAGAGCTTACAAATCATGTTCGAAGGTCGCGACGACAAACTATCTAAGAGCATCCTTGAATGTCTTGCTATTGGCTCATCCGATCCAGTCAACAGTCGGTGGAATCTAGCCGAAGTTGCGGAATATCTCTCATCCTTCCTCGATGGAGAGGAACCTAGTCAACGACCTCAACCCGAAGAGACGTTAGACCTTGGCTCAGTCGTCACATTTCGTGAGAAGTCATACCGCATTGTGGGGCATCTAGGACAGGGAGGAGTCGGCGCGGCTTTCAAGGTCGAGCACATCGACCGACGGTCTGAAGATGTATATGGGCTATTCGTCGGAAAGACCGTGAAAGACCCACAGCACGGCACCAATGTCTTGAGGAACTACCAGCTCGCACGGCCACACCTTGGCAGCCACCCGGCTTTATCAACCATTTATGAAGTGGCGGATGGTTGGCTGGCAAACCAGTTCGTCGCAATCCTGAAGTGGGTCGACGGCTTCGCGCTACGCAGCCTGATCGACGATGCCCAGCATTCCCTCGAATCCGATTTCTTAGGTGAACTAGAATATGATTTCCTGGGTGAAGGTGAAGTAGGAGTCCTGAACTGTTTGAAAACCCTTTGCGAAGCGCTGGAAGTGTTCCACAGTAACAATCTGGTCCATGGAGATGTCAGCCCGGGCAACATCATACTGTCCAATGGGTCACCGGTATTAACTGACTACGACCTCGTTGCAAAGGTCGGGGAGACTCCGCTATCTCAAGGTACGCTCACGTATTGCTCCCCGCTGCGGCAACAGAACCAACCGGCCACGCCTGCCGATGATCTCTTTGCGCTAGCCGCCACATTCTTCCACGTCCTGTTTGGTACTGAGCCATTTGCTGGCACGAGTTCCACCGCTAAACAGAACGGCCTGAGATGGACAGACGTAGATGGCCAAAGGTGGCCAAAGGTGGCCGCTTTTCTCAGAAAGGCAACGGATCCAGTCGTGACGGAACGATTCCGCGACGCCTCTGAGGCGTCTGCGGCATTGAGCGTCGGCGTCAGTTCGGTGGTACCTTCCACCACCAATCGGATCAAGAGGCCCAAATCAGACGCGGATCAGCCGACACTCACCGAAACCAACGCCCTGGAGTACAACAAGTCTAGGTCCAGACTCGTTAAATGGCTCCGCAGTCAACTCATGGGTCCTCTGCCAGACTCCAAAACTCTAGTCGGTATCTCACCTGTCGATAGATTCCCTACCGGGGTTCTCTATCCAGTCGAATCCCCCGGGAGACATGTCAGTCTTATACCTGATCAGACCTCCGCGAGCGACACAGGAATTCAACTGGAAGATGAGCACGAAGATAACAGTGACGATCCGATGGATATACAGGCGAGCAATCCTGGCCTACCGACACCCCGTCGGCATTACGTGCTACCATCGTCGGTCGGATTCTCATTCTTTATGACTGGTCACATTCACCTTCAAGTCCAAGCAAGTGCAGCAACGTACCAAATCATTTCTGATCGAGATCCAGAGGGAAAGTTCCAATCTCTAGAATACGAACAGTCGAATCTCTCTCAATCTGTCGAGTGGAAAGACGGTGCACTAACAAGCGATTCAGGTGACGGTCGATTACAGATTTCCATCCGTCAGCGAAAGCTGCCTGAGGGAAGCATGATGACGGTAACGCTATCCAACAATCAACCACTAATCTATGACAATGGTGCCAATCGATCCAAAGCACTCGCAGAACTGTCTATTTTCAACGTTGATCTCGAGTGCTGCATTCACTCCGGAACGCTTCAAACATATCCACGTGTTGACATGAGTTTGCTCTCGGACGAAGAGCGTGAAATTGAGATTCAGTATCGACACAAGGCCATTTACGCGGTCGGTCATGGAGGCTCAGTAAACTGGTGTATCGAATCAGACATTCCAAGAATTTGGACCGAGTTTTTACCGACAGTTGAAGTACCTCGAATGACAACCAGCGCACACCCTAAAGACCAACTGTCTCTTGATTTGGGACGGTTGGCAAAACACCCAGTTAAGGTCATCATACCGCATCTGGAGAAGTTCATTCAAGGCTACGGGGATTGGATTGACTCACAAACGATCAGTGGCTTGCCAAAAGCCGTACAACCTGATATTGCGCGAATCAGGCAACGAATGACAGACGCCCATGTACGGATGAGAGATGGCGTCGCTCTCATTGCTGCCGATTCCCTGGTGGCTCGAGCTTTTCAGATTGCCAATCTGGCGATGCTTGATCAAATGAAGCAAGGTGACTTGGTCTCGGGAAAGGATGCCAGTGGTTATAGCTGGAGACCATTCCAGCTTGCATTCCTCCTGACCGTCATCAAGTCAGCGGTTGACGATGACGACAGCTTCAAGGATGTCGTCGATCTCATCTGGTTTCCCACTGGAGGGGGAAAGACCGAGGCATATCTCGGGTTGGTAGTATTCCTCATAGCTTGGAGAAGGCTCAAATATGGTTCGGCCGGTACTGGCACGGTGGCTCTGATGCGTTACACTATGCGCTTGTTGACAAGTCAACAGTTTGAGCGAGCAGCACGAGTAATCTTTGCACTGGAGCTCATTCGCCGTAGCACTCCGGACTGCTTGGGAAGCGATCCTATTACCGTCGGCCTGTGGGTTGGTAGCGCGTCGAGCCCGAACCGGTTCGACGATGCTATCGAGTGTGTGCGGAGAATTGAGACAGGAGACGACGTTCCCGGTCGTCTGATTCTAGCGTCATGTCCGTGGTGCAGAACTAGCTTCACACGCGAAAACTACCTCGCAACAACAGATGCATTCGCCTTTGTCTGCCAATGTGTTAACTGTGAATTCGGACAAACTCGTGACCGTTTGCCGTGCAACGTAGTCGACGAAGCCCTATATCACTCTCCGCCAGCGCTGTTGATAGGCACGATCGACAAGTTCGCTCGACTAGCTTGGAACGGCAGAGCCAGTTCATTCTTCGGTTCGGAGCCAATCAGACCCCCGGAATTGGTGATCCAGGACGAGCTACACTTGGTTACTGGACCGCTAGGGTCAGTGGCAGGCCTCTATGAAGCAGGTCTGGATGTTCTACTGCGATCACGGGGCACTCGGCCCAAGTATATCGCTTCGTCTGCAACAGTGCACATGGCAGCTACCCTTGTCAAACGGCTTTATGGCCGCTCAGTCCGGGTATTTCCCCCGCCAGGGTTGAGCTGTGATGATTGCTACTTTGCAAGAACCGATCCTAGTCGCCCAGGCAGACTTTATGTTGGCTATTTGACTCCAGTGCTGGATAAGCACCACTGCCTGGCTCCGATGGCGGCGGCACTACTTGCAGCGCCGCTGTGCGTCTTTGGCGATGAGAGCGAACGGGCTGAGCTAATCGAGGCCTGGTGGACTCAAATCGTCTACCACACTAGCCTACGTAGTGTTGGTAGTAGCCATACCTCTTATGAAGTAAGTGTCCGAGATTGGGAAAAGAGGTTACTTGACGAACACGATGAGGTTCAGACTTTTGGCGGCAACATGGGTACGCAGGGCCCCTCAGCGTACGAAGGGGGCAGGTATCCACCGCGATGGCGGCGAGCGGAGAATCTTCACATCGATCAGCTAACAAGCGTTAAGACCGCTCGGGAAAATGCTCGGACATTCGCCAAATTGGCCAAGCGTCACGATGAGCATGGTAGCTTAGACGTAGTGTTGGCAACTAACATGGTGTCCGTTGGACTTGATGTCGGGCGTTTGGCACTCATGATCATTAATGGTCAGCCTCTCACGACCGCGGAGTACATACAGGCCAGCAGCCGAGTTGGCAGGGCCGATGTACCAGGCATCGTTATTGCAAATTATCACCGTAGTCAGGCCAGCAGCCTGTTTCACTACGAGAACTTTCGTCCGTACCATGAGTCCTTCTACCGGTTCGTGGAGGCCTCCAGTGTTACACCATTTACATATCAAGTGCGCCTCCGCGCACTGCATGCAGCTCTTGTTATCGCCATCAGACATGCCTGCCCGGAACTTCGCGACAACCAAGACGCTATTCTGTTTGATCCGAGCTCGGATCAAGTACGGCGCATAATCGAGACTCTCAAGGCAAGATGCAGAGATGCTGGGAGTGCTGGCGGAGGTGATCACACGGGTGCGCACATTGATTCGCTCGTAGTCGAGTGGCGTGATGAAGTCGAGCGTTGCAAGCAAAACCGGAGAAGCTTGAAATACGATTCGGACAGGGACAGAGCTAGCGAATCGCTGTTAGTGAGATTCGGATCCCAGGGGGTCGGTCTCTGGCGTACATTGGACTCAATGCGCGATGTAGAGAAGACCGCAGTCCTAAAAGAGATACAGAAGGCCAAGTGACGAGCAGCGCTTTTCCGGTTCGCCTTTCGCACCTTCTGCGGCACTGCTCGGTCGGGTCGATCGTTAGGGGGCCAGATCGCCTCTTCGTTGTACATGACGCACGAAAATGGTATGCCAGTGGACCACCGGAGTCGGCTGAGATTAGATATGTAGACAGGGTCCGAGCAGCACTGAACATTGACTGTCGGCTCTACGCTCCTCCGGTTGGAACTGTTGGTGAAACTGGTGAGGTGACCTCCGGAGCTTGGATCCCGGCGGGGCGGTTCCCTAGATGGACTCGATGCACCCGATGTGGGTTGATGTACTACAGGCCGTGGCAAGGACGAGAGCCACACGAAGATCTGCGATGCAGCAACCGTAGCAAGTGCGATGGGGTTCTTGAACAAGTCCCTTACGTTCTCGTTCATGAAGCTGGCTACCTGGCGGATGTCCCGTGGCATTCAGTAGCCCACAGAAATACGGCCAAGAACTGCCAAGAACAGTGTTCTCCCGACATGGGGGGCCCATACTTGAAGATCAAGCACGACCAGGGTAGAATCAAGATTTCTTGTACTCGGAATGGCTGCGGAGGGTCCGAAACGCTCCCGCAGCGGCTCATGTACCCGCAGACTGCTTGGCAACAGCCGTGGGTCCCGTCGCCGCCTACTGAATCTCTAGATCATGAAAAGGCTTGGCTGCTGGAGATCAACGACGTACGAGTTCATGCCTCTGTAACGAGTACAGCATTGGTTATTCCGCCTGAATCGAGGATTCGTAAGGGGACGGTAGTTGACCGCATCTATAGCAGCAGCGATAAACAGTTGCAGCTTCGAAGGTCCGGGTTGCTGGGCAGGAGTGCTAGGCGACGCACCGCTCGGGAGCTACGCTGCTCTGAAGTCGATATCGAGAGGGCGCTTAACGAGATCGATATGGGTTACCCCTTATACGGGCACCTACCTGAGTCCGGAGATTTACTCGCCGGAGAGTTCAGCGCACTGATCGAACCAATCCCTGATCTTTTCGAGGACGAGGACTTCGTCACAAAACACCACACCAAGGAGTGGAGGGCCCTCATTAAACAAGTGCCGCCAGTTCTGGCAAGGTCTGTTAGAGTGGTCAGCCGGCTCATCGAAGTGCAACGACTCAAGGAAATCGTCGTGCTGAGGGGTTTCACCAGACTTGGCGGCGAACGCATCATCCCACCTGACATCACCGGGGAATCTGGATGGCTGCCATCCCTTTCGTTGCGAGGTGAGGGAATCTTCTTAACCCTCGATGAGAAAGTTCTGGAGACGTGGGCGCGTCAGAAACATCTTCAGGAGCGGGCTGAAACAATGCGCGCGCGCTGTCAGGCCGCCCCCCTACGCGGCGCATTGGCCAGTTACGAGGAGGTCTCACCGCATTTCGTGTTGCTCCACACGCTTGCACACTTGGTCATCCGACAGCTAGGGTCGGAATCTGGGTATGGGGCCGCCTCCATCAAGGAGCGAATCTACTGCTCTATAGGGGCCGCTCCGATGGCAGGTATTTTGATTTACGTTTCCGTCCCTGACGATATCGGTTCCCTTGGCGGCCTTGTGGAGCTTGCTGAACCGAGGAAATTCCTGCGAATCCTCGCCGCCGCCTTCGATTCCGCGACTTGGTGCTCACTAGATCCCATCTGCTCTGAACACGGAGGCCAAGGGCCGGATCTCTTGAACGGCGCGGCGTGCCAAGCTTGCGCTCTCGTCGCCGACCCCACCTGTCAGTACGGAAATGTGCTATTGGACCGCACTTTCATCAAGGGTAATGATGAAGTCGGCACTGCGCCACTTCTGGACTTCACCCGATCTCAGGGATAAGATGCACGGTCGAGATTTCGAGCTACCTAGCATTCAAGATTTGACCAAGGAGCAGGAAATGATTCGCGCACTTCCGCTAGAAGGCCAGCACTTGGTGGTCGGGGGCCCCGGAACGGGAAAGTCGATCATCGCTCTTCTGAGGACAAGAAGGTTGGCAGCAGAACGTCGTGATTACTGCTTCTTGGTCTACAATCACCTACTCAATCGCGCAAGCGTTCAGTTGTATAGTGGGGCCTCTCGGACACCCAAGGGGAAGCTCGCTTGCAGAACGTGGAATTCGTGGTTTTCTGAGGAGTTCCGGAGTATCACCGGGAACGCAATTCCGCTATTGCCCCCTTGCGAACCCGGTGGTTGGAAGCCAGTCGATTGGGATTCTGTACTAAAGATCGCCGAAGGTTTATCGCAAGCAGAGGTGCAGAGTGCAGAATCTCGATATTTGGTCATTGACGAGGGGCAAGATATGCCACCCCAATTCTATCAATCTGTAGTCGCACTCGGCTTCGAGAACGTATTCGTCGTTGCTGATCAGAATCAGCAGATTACTGAGGAGAATAGCAGCCGCCAGGATATTCAGGATTGTCTCGACATATCACCAGACGATGTGATGGAGCTCCGCCAGAACTTTCGCAACCGGCTTCCCGTTGCCCGTCTTGCACGCGAGTTTTGTACTAATGATCCCGCTACTGTACGTCCTCATCTGCCGGCGCAATCACCGACTCGTCCCTCTCTGAGTGTTCCGATCTATTTTCGACATGATCGCGATCAGTTACCCAAGATTGCTGGTAGAATTCTTAGATACTGTTACAAGTATCCTAGACATTTGATTGGTGTAATTGCCCCTAACAATCAAAGTCGCAGGCGTTTTTTGGATGCGATCCGTCAAGCAGGCAAAGATCCAAGGTTTGAGCTGCCTCTCCCAGTCGTTCGGACCTTCTCTGGAAGTGACCGAGCGAATGTACGATTCGACGAAGGTGGTATTTTAGTGATTAATGTTCAAGCCTGCAAAGGTTTGGAGTTTGACATCGTATTTTGTGTTGATATTGATCAACAATGGTTCGCGCGGGATGACCTCGATATTGACATATTGAAGAAGCGGTTTTATGTGATGGTTGCTCGCGCAAGAGAACGGGTGATTCTCCTAGGGGATAAGGCCAAGGTGAAGAATCTAGAGGAACATCTTCTTCCAGCCAATGGACAAGTCTTGAACTGGTATTGAAAGGATTGCAACGTGACCGAAGCAAAGATCGACCCACATGATTCTGCACATGGGCAACAATTGATGTTTCAGGAGGGACGAACGGACATCCAAAGCTATCTGCCGACTGAGGCGATGCTTGTTACTAATCACTTGAATTTGTGGTACATGCTCGCCACTGGATTAGTGATTCCACCCAGCAGTTTCGGTGGGAAGTACTATCGGGATGCTCTTGAGTGGTTTGAGGGCTGGATCCCTATATTCCCTAGTCGAGTGTTTTCAGACGCGCTCAAAGTGGCAGTAAGCGAAGCGAAGCATCTTCGAGCTTGCGTGGTGAGATTGCGCTTAGGCTCGCTTAAGTCGCAAGCATTTGTGTTGCGTGATAGGTTTGAAGAAATTAGTTTTCCAAATGACTGCAGTTGTCGTGATCAACTATATTTGGTGCCTGCCCCGCTCCCGATGCATTGGATCAAGGAAATCCTGTATGCATCTGCGGGTGACAAGAAGATATGCGAGGCGAGCGCTGAGGATATTGGGAATATTTCATTGCGCAAATTTGAGCGACGTGTCGATAGAAAAGTCTTCACTTCTGCTGTCGATGTAGACTGGCCTACGAAGAATGATATTCCCCGGATCGAGACAAAGACGGATATTGTTCAGACAATGGGTGGAATCTCTTCCATGTTTTTCCACTTGGCGAATCGCAGTAGTAATGGTGTGAAGATCTGTCGTGTGGCATTCGATCCGGCTGACGAAGAAGCGACAATGCCGGAGATTCCGATTCTGAGTCCTCTGAGATCGTGGTTGGGGCATGGCAGATCTTCGGAAGCTGCGTTGTCTCGGAATGAGTCAATTCGTGTGCAGCAGCAAATATTTTGGGAGATTGTCGATAGGATTGGTACTTGGAGATCGTCGAGTTCTGCGGTGGACGTTGAAGATTTGGTCGTGGATTATTTGAGACAAGGTTCAAAGAATTTTGGCGAAGAGCGCCGAAAGAACTTCGAGCGGTTGGCAGGTGAGTTGCGGTCACTTGTTGGATTTGGCGATCTTGATGTTTCGGATGTGTTTCGGGAGTTTAGGTCTCCGTTCTCTAGGGCCATCACACTATTTGTGATACGAAAGCGCTTTACAGATCTACTTGAATTCCAAGATCCTCAACTCAATGATTCCGACACATTGGCGGCGGCAGTACTGTTTGCTGCTAGGGAGGGCTGGGAACGCTTGCCACAGGAGTTGCGTGAGGCGTCAGGCTTGGAAGATGCAATTTGCCATCGCATGGCAGTCTGGGCACATCGGTTGGCAGGGACCGACACTGAGTTTGGCCCAATTCCAGCGCGCTGCCATCCGTTGCGTGAGATATTTGGTTCTCGTGCCAATTGGCGTCGCTCCGAGCGCGAAGCAGCTCTCTTGCTGGCAAGAAAGTACCGTTGGGATTGTCTTGAAACCGTGGTTCGGCTGGGGTTTGGTGAGTACACATTGCGCGTTGAGCGTAGCGGATTGAGGGTTGTCATTAGTGGTGAGCCTAAAGCGGTTGATGTTACTGTCAATTGGGATCGGTTTTTCGATGCGTTGGCTAATACTAGAATTCCGTGCAAAGTGCAGAATCAGGCAATTGAGCTCGTCAGTAGGTAGATCACTTGCTCCCGGGGTGAAGCACCTCGACGAGACCGGTTTCAGGGTCGGGTGACGGGGACAGTGGCTGCTGAGCAATCACCTACTGACCTACTACCGCATCAGTGAGAAGTGGGGGGGGGGTGTCGGGTGGCGGAGCGGGCCCGCAAACGGGGCAAGGTGGTGCCGCCCCAGCAGTTGAAGCGGATGGAGGGCCGCTATGACGAGTTGGTGCAGGAGACCCTGGACTATCACTGCGGGTTGCCGCCGTTGCCGACCGTCCGGCGGGGCCGCAGGAAACGTCGGCCCGGCCATAATCTGGCCTTTCGGCTGGAACGGAGACGCGCCTGGGTGGTGCTTTTTCTGTTCAATTTGAGTGTGCCGTTCGCGAACAACTTGGGTGAGCGGAACTTACGCATGATGAAGCTGCTGATGAAGATCTCGGGAGGGTTCCGTTCGCTGCAAGGGGCGCGGGAGTTCGTCATGCTGCGCAGTGTGGAGTCGACGGCGCACAAGCTGGATCTGAATCCGATCGAGACCCTGCTCGAGGGGCGGGCGGCCCTGCTGGAGCGGGTGGGCCTGGCCCCCAGCCTCCCGCCCAGCGGGCAGTAGACGGCCTGCGACGGCAGCCGGTCTCCGCCACGCGCCGCAGGATGCGCACGTCACAGCACAAGCCCTGCTAAAAATGCGAACTCAGGCCGAGAACCTGGGTAGTTACCTTCAATCTTCAATTAGCTCCGCTAATCGTTGCTGGGGGAAACGCACATGGGTTCCTGACCATACATCTTGGTTGCAAACGGCGCAGCGTTAGCGAGTACCGCTATGTCTGCCTGTATGTCTACGGAGTTGACACTCTCTAGGGTCACGGCAGGACTTTCCCACGCTGGGGACTGCTCAGTTGAGAGGGAGGCGGGTAGGGCCGCGCGACGAAGCGTTGCGGACAGAATTTGGTCGGAAAAAGTCAGTGCCCTCCGCAAATCTAATCAGGCGCAACGGCAAGAAACTAGCGAATCTCAGCGTGGGAACATCCTGGGGTCACGGCTCGTGGCGCCTCGTTTCAGCGGAAGGCCACTGCTGGCTTCAGCGAGTTCCTGGTACCTCGGCACCCTCGTGGCAGAGCCGCTCCATGTGGTTCGATTGCGGCGGGCGGAACTGGGCGGCTCCCAATCTAGGTCGGGGCGACTTTGCTCCGGGGGCGCTGGCACCATGACCGCGGATTCGCCTTGACCTGATCCGGCCCCCTGAGGGTAAATTGCTGGTTCCCAGAGTCCGTGACTCCACTTGGCGAAGATCGGTCAGATATTGCCTTTTCGCATCTCCTCGGCCAGATAGTCGGTCGCTCGCCAGGCCAGGGCCAGGATCGTCAGCGTCGGGTTTTTCTCTGTCGGTGTCGGGAAGGCACTACCGTCGGTCACGAAAAGGTTCGGCACGTCGTGCATCTGCATGAATCCGTTGAGTGCAGACCGCTTCGGGTCGTCCCCCATGCGGCAGGTTCCGTGCTCGTGGATTGCTGCGCCGAGTTCGTCAAGGTCTCCCCGCTTGTAGGGAAGCGGTTCCGCCCTCAACGAATGGAGGATCTCTCCGACAACGTCGTACATGCGAAGAGTCATCTTGCGCTCGTTCTCCCCGAGCTTGTAGTCGATGCGGATGGTCGGCACGCCGAACCGGTCTGGCGGCGTCCCATCCACGCTGATGCGGTTGTGCCGGTACGGCAGGACTTCCCCATAGGGATGCAGCTGGATCAGTGCCGGATAGCGGCGACGGATATCCCTCTTGAAATCCAAGCCGAAGCCAGGCAATCTCTTGGCGAATTGCGCGTTGTTCCCGCAGCCGATCCCCCAAAGCTGGATCCCGAACCCGCGCATGTAGTCCCTTTTCGCCTGGGGGCTCTCGAACCGCGGGATGTAGATGTGCCCGCCCGAGATCCCATCATCGTTGGTTGCGGTCCGGCCGTACAGCTGGGGGGCGAAGGCGTGCACGTGGAAGCGAAACTGCTCGCACAGGTAGCGGCCAACCACGCCAGAACTGTTGCCGATTCCGTTCGGATAGACAGATGACTTCGAGTTGAGCAGGATGCGGGTCGAATCCACAGCCGACGCGGCCAGCACCACGCGCTTGGCAGGAACGGTTCGCTCATCGCCCGTCAGTCGATCGAAGTAGCGGACGCCGCTGGCCCGTTCCTCGTCGTCGCAAAGGATGTGTGAGACGATGGCGTTCTCGGTGAGGGTGAGATTCCCGGTCTGAAACGCGTCTGCCAGCAAGTAGTCGGGTGAGTTGAAGAACGCCCCGATGTCACAACCGCGACCGCAGGCTCCGCAATAGTGACAACTGGCTCGACCGTTGTGCTCCCTGGTCAGAACGGCACGCCGGCCTCGCACCACGGGATAGCCCGCTTTCGCGGCTCCCTTTTGCAGCAGGACCTCTCCGCACCGCAGGTTCGGCGGGGGCAGGTGATGTCTCGATCCCGGCAGGAACTCGGAGTTGTCGGCACCGCCACATACCCCGATCAGTTTCTCGACGCTGTCATAGTAGGGAGCAACGTCCCCGTACCGGATTGGCCATGGAATCTCCCAGGCATCGATGGCGGGCTCCGAGAAATTCACGTCGCTGTAACGCAGCGACACCCGGCCCCAGATATTGGTCTTTCCGCCAACACCCCAGACGCGCCGGAGCAGGAAGCTCTGCGTCGCCGGCGTTTGGTACGGACTCTCCCGCAAGGGCAGGGACTCGAAGTCCGGTTCCCGCTCGCCTTGCCGGCGTCGGGCGCGCGCCTCCCATGGCTTGACGTGGGACCAGAAGCTGGACCGGTCGAAGCCCGTACCGGCTTCGAGCACCAGCACCTTCACACCCTTGCGGGTGAGATTCCACGCGGCCATACCGCCACCGGCACCGCTTCCCACGATGACGACGTCGAATTCCGTGGCCGGCATCAGCCCGCATCCTCCAGTTCGTGCTCGTGGGTACAGCCGGGGAAGGTGGCCAGATAGGTGTTGCCTCGGTAGCCGAGTTCGTCCACCAACCCGACTTCGGTTGAGTAGTACGCGTCGACAGTCAGTCCCTTCAGCGTCTCGAAGAACCTTCGCTCCGGCCCCTCGCCATGGCTGTAACCGGCTAGCAGCACGCTTCTCTGGTGCTCATCCATTCCCTCGAAGCCACTGTCGTGCACCACCCTCAAGCCATTGCGCAACACGGCCAGGACGTCCCCGCTATCGGCCAGCTCCTCGTCGAGTATCGCGTGCACGCCAACGTCGCGGGCCCCCGGCGTCTCGGATGCAGGGAGGATCATGTCCGCGAGAGTGCCCAGCAACTCGTACTCCTTCGGAGTGAAGGTCGTCGGAACGTACCTGTCCTGTGCCGCCAGGGACCTGGCGGAGAGTCCGGCCGCGATCGCGACGAACGCCTGTCGGCGGGTGGGCAGGGGCATGCGAGTCCGATTATGCGGCGGGGGGACCGACACTGTATCATTGCGAAGTGCTGGAGAAGGGTCTCGAATTCGAACAGAAGCGCATCGTCCGGCGTGATGACTGCATCACGTTCCTCGGCGCGGATGTCCGGCCGTCGCTGGCCACCCCGTCGATGATTCGGTGTATGGAGTTCTGCTGTCGAGACGGGATCCTGCCCTTCCTGGACAGCGGCAGCGACAGTGTCGGAGTGAACGTCAGCGTCCAGCACCTCGCACCGACGCCGATGGGCCAGCAGGTAACCTATGCGGCGAAGATCACCGACATTGACGGGCACCGGGTCTCCTTCGACGTCGAGGCGTCCGTCGGTGCCGAGTTGGTCGGACGCGGCACACATGTGCGCTTCGTCATCGACGTGCAGCGGTTCGCGGCACGCTTGCGCAAGAAGTTCGGGTAAGCCGGTGCCGGTGCCTAGCAGGCTGGCAGGTCGCTCGAACCGGTCAGGTTGATGTCGACCGCTCGCGCCGCCTTGCGACCTTCCGCAATCGCCCACACCACGAGCGACTGGCCACGCCGGACATCGCCGGCAGCGAAGACCTTCGGAACGGATGTCTGGAACTCCCCGAAACCCGCCTGCACGTTGCCGCGTGCATCCTTCTCCAGTCCGAGCTGGTCGATCACGCCCTCGTGGACCGGGTGCACGAATCCCATCGCCAGCAGGACGAGATCGGCCGGGACCACGAACTCTGAGCCCGGAACCTCCTCGAACCGGAACGGCCGGCGGCCGGTGGCGGGGTCGGGTTCCGGCCACCTCAAGCGCACGGCCTTCAACGCCTTCACATTCCCGCTGCCATCCCCGATGAACTCCTTGGTGTTGACGGCGTAGTCCCGTACGTCGCCCTCCTCATGCGAACTCTCGACCCTGAAGGTGTACGGCCACTGGGGCCATGGCATGGCCCCCGGCTCGTCGCGCGCGATGGGTGGCTTGGGAAGCAGTTCGAACTGGTGAATTCCGATTGCGCCTTGGCGCCGTGACGTGCCGAGGCAATCCGCCCCGGTGTCGCCGCCCCCGATGATGACGATGTTCTTGCCGTTCGCAGTGAGGTCGTAGCGCGGGTCGACCGGCCGACCTGCTACGCGACGGTTCTGCTGTGGCAGAAAATTCATGGCGAAGTGAATCCCGTTCAGTTCGCGGCCGGGGATCGGCAGGTCACGCGGATGCTCCGATCCGATGCAGAGCAGCACTGCGTCGTATTCGGCGACGAGTTTTTCCGCCTCCACAGACCATCCGACGTGCTCGCCGCAGCGGAATCGTATGCCCTCGGCCTCGAGCTGGTCGACACGGCGGGCGACCAGGTGCTTTTCCATCTTGAAGTCCGGGATACCCAGCGCCAGCAAGCCACCGGGCACCTCGTTTCTCTCGTAGACCGTAACCCTGTGACCGGCCCGGTTGAGCTGCTGGGCGGCCGCGAGCCCGGCCGGTCCGGATCCGACGACCGCAACGTGGAAGCCGGTCCGGCGGGCGGGCGGCTCGGGCTGGGTCCAGCCTTCCTGCCAGCCGCGGTCGGCAATGGCCTTCTCGATGGACTTGATGGATACCGGATCGCTGTTGATCGAGAGGACGCACGCCGATTCGCAGGGTGCCGGACAGATCCGGCCTGTGAATTCGGGGAAATTGTTCGTCGAATGCAGGACGCGCAGCGCTTCGGCCCAGCGCCCGTGGTAGACAAGGTCGTTCCAGTCGGGAATGATGTTGTTGATCGGACAGCCGGAGTGGCAGAACGGGATCCCGCAATCCATGCAGCGGGCACCCTGGGCCTGAAGTTGCGGCTCGTCAAGCCGGTCCATGACCTCGTTCCAGTCCTGGACGCGTTCCCCAACCGAGCGATAGGGGGTCGCTTGGCGCTCGAACTCCATGAATCCAGTGACTTTGCCCATAATGATGCCTATTGGTCCGAGAATCACCGCCACATGGGATTGTCCTGTGCCTTGGCTCCGGCCCAGGAAATCAGGTCCGGGGATACGCAGCCGGTGACAGCCACTCGGGCACCCCGTACCCGCAGACGCTTCAAGCAACGCCCGCCTTTACACTAGGATACCCACTTGTTGGCCCATGTCCCGGTCCGACGCGGTTGCCGGACGCATCGTGTCGGCCGGAGGAGTTTGCCGGAAATCGCAAGTGTGAGGAGGATCGGATGAGCTTGATGCGCAGTTTGGCTTGGGTGATCGCCGCTCTAGTGGCTCTTGTCGTCGCTGCGAGCTTCCATCCCACTGTCCGAAACATCTATCGGGCCCTCAGGCCCAGCACCAGTTACGATACCAGCCAGCCGACCGTACCGGAGCTGGCCGCTCCCGCTGTTCTCGTATTCTCAAAGACCAACGGATTTCGCCACGCCGAAGGGATCGAGGCCGGAGTTGATGCGCTGCAGGGCATCGCGGACCGCCGAGGTTGGTCGCTGTTCCATACCGAGAATGGGGCCGGTTTCGATGCCGGGATCCTTGCCAAGTTCCGTGTCGTCGTCTGGCTGTGCGCCAGCGGAGCCCCCTTGAACGCGGAACAGAGGACTGCTCTGCGGAACTGGATTGAGGCCGGGGGAGGCTTCGTCGGGATCCATGCGGCCCTCGACGGATCGCACACGTCGTGGCGGTGGTACGTGGACGAGGTGATAGGCACGTCTTTCATCGGACATCCCATTGCGCACCAGAGTGCGACCGTGCGAGTCGAGAAGCCGGACCACGCGGCGATGCAGGGTGCAGACGAGACATGGCAGCACCTGGACGAGTGGTACTCTTTCGGGCGCAGCGTTCGCAAGGATCCGGGTGTCGAGATCCTCGCGTCCGTTGACGAAGCGAGCTACGATCAGCAGTTTCGGCTCCTCTGGATTGATAAGAGCCTCTCGATGGGTGACCATCCGATCATCTGGACTCGCCCCGTGGGAAGCGGGCGGGCCTTCTTGTCGGCGCTGGGTCACCGTGCATCGGCGTACGAGTCCGAAAACCATCTGGCCGTTCTCGAGGGAGCTGTCGAGTGGGCGGGGAGGCTTGGTGCCCGGCGGAACGATTCTCCTTAGTGGCAGGGCGCGGAAGACCACGGAACCGGTTCCAGGGAGCAACCGACTCAGCAGCCGCTCTCGCATCCGATTCTGGCGCTGTGCCCGGTCCGGCGACGCGCGCTGGGGGCAGGGTCTGTAACCAGTCCGGTCACACGCCCCCTATCTCCCCGGCTTCTCCGGATGGTTCCACGTGTCACCGCGGTTGCAGCCCCCAAGCATCCATGTGGGTGGTCGCTTCCACGCAATCCCTTGCCCGATTCCGGCCATTCCGCGATGCACCCGCTACGCTCTCGGGCATGTTTCTTGCGGGCATGCCGAGCCAATGCAGTTCGGTGCCTCCTGCAACACAACGGGGCAGGTTGCCCCTTCCGGGCTGTCGCCTTGATCGTCGACGGCCCTCTCGCCCGTCTTGCCGTCCGGCCAAGTCAGGGGCTTGGGCATGTCCTGCTTGAAGCCAATAACCCACTCGAGCCTGTAGACCAGATCCAGAGTTGCTGGTGGGCCGGGCGGTGCCTGCCCGGTTTTGGCGGTGGCTGCCGCTGGTCGCGAGAGGGGCCTCATCGAACGTCCCGCTGCACCGGGCTCGGCGACTCCGGATCCCGCAGGCAAGCGGACACCGCCCCGGACGGGCCACCCGGAGCGACAATGGAAACATGGCGGTGGAAGACCAGCCTTCCGGCGGTGGCTTCGTGTCGCGCAAGGCGACGGTACTGATCGCTCTGGTGGCTGTGGCCACCGTTGTGATCCCGTTCTGGTTCTGGATGGATACCTGGTTCGGCAGGGGACTGACCGAGGAACAGGTGGGCGAGTACCTGGCGGATCCTGAGCGCCCGCGCCGGACGCAGCACGCACTGGCGCAAATCTCGCGGCGAATCACCTCCGGCGACCCGTCCGCCAAGAATTGGTACCCGAAGATACTGGAGTTGGCGCGGCACGACCTTCCGGAAATCCGCCTCACCGTCGCATGGCTCATGGGCGACGACCCCTCCAGCGAGGATTTTCACGACGCACTCTTGATCCTCATCCACGATTCCCATCCTATGGTTCGTCGAAACGCGGCGCTCGCGCTGGCAAGATTCGGTGATTCGTCCGGCCGTGAAGAGATGCGTACCATGCTGCAGCCGTACCGGATGGCCGCCAGCCATGCCGGTATCGTGACGAACCGGCTCGAGCCCGGGGACGCGTTCGAGGCAGGAGCCCTCTTGCTCCGAATCCAGCCCGACGGAGAGGGCGAGCCACTGGAGGTACGCGCTCCGATGCCGGGCATTGTTGACCGACAACTGCATGCCGACGGCGACCGCGTGGCGGGAGGGGATGCGGTCACCGTGATCCGTCCCGAATCGACCCACATTCTGCAGGCGCTCGCGGGTCTCTATCTCGTTGGCACATCCGAGGACGTCAACCTCGTCCAGCCCTATCAACGGCCGCGGCAGGGGCTGAGCGCACAGATTCCCCAACAGGCTGCGCTCACCCTTGCCGGGATCCGCGAACGGTCCTCCGGCTCCGGTCGCTAGCCGAAACTGACGCTGGATTCTAGGTCAGGGTCACGATCTCGTAGCTGTCGGGGTCCCTCATGATCCTGTCGACCAGCGCCACATGCATCGCATGACCGGCTCGGGATGCGACGGTTCTGCCCAGGATCGAGTGCCCGAGCAGCGCGAGGTCGCCGATCAGGTCGAGCACCTTGTGCCGGCAGGGCTCGTTCGGGTAGCGCAGACCTTCCTCGTTCAACACGGCCCCGTCCTCGCGGAAGCAAACCGCATTGTCCAGGCTGGCACCGCGAATGAGTCCCATGTCCTGCATGGCCGGCAACTCACTCTCGAAGCCGAACGTCCTCGCGGGTGCGATCTCGCGGAGGTATGACTCCGGAGTCACGCGGATTTCGATCTGCTGCCCCTCGACTCCGGGCTTGTTGTACTCCGTCACGCACTTCACGTGAAACCCTTCCAACGGCTCGACCGAGACCGTCTTGCCCTGGTCTGCGACCTCGATCCTCTTGCGGAACCGCATGTACCGCCTGCGCCTCCTCTGCCTCCGGATTCCGGCTCGATGGATGAGTTCCGCGAAAGGCTTGGCGCTCCCGTCCAGAATGGGCACCTCCAGGTTGTCGACCTCGATCCGGACGTTGTCGATCCCGAGGGCGCGCAAGACGCTCAGCAGGTGCTCGGTGGTGGACAGCAGCACCCCCTGTCGCATCAGGCTGGTGGCATACGATACGCGAGCGACGTGCCGCCAGCTGGCCGGGATCTCGAATCCGGCCAGGTCGGTGCGAACGAAGACCACCCCCTGTCCGGACGGAGACGGAAGCATCCGGAGGTTGACGCGAGCGCCACTGTGCAATCCGACGCCGCTAACCGACACCGGATGGCTGATCGTATGCTCGTAGAGAAGAGAGGCCTGATTGCGTGAGCGCATGCGCCGAATCGTGTCCGCAATCCTGGATCGCAGCGTGGAGCAATCCGTTGAAGTAATTATAAATCAAAAGCTTCGACACGCCCTAGAGTGTCAAACAAGCCACTGTCAGAGACTAGATCCTGCCGTACAGGCGTCCCCGGTTCAGCAACAGGAGTGGATCAAAATCCTCCTTGACGCGCCGCATCAGCCGGAACTCACTCCCCGCCGCGTCCCATTGGACAACCTTGCTCTTGAGGTCGTCCTGGGCGGCTTCCAGGATCGCCAGAAAGCCGTCGCCTCGTAGCGCATCAAGCGCCGCTCGCGCCGTCTCGCTGTCGGGTGCCAGGCAAAGGCCCTGCGCGTTGCCAGCCCGCAGCACTGTGGCACAACCGACACGCCCTGTGAGTTCGAGGAGGCGGGCCAGGCGTGACTGCACTGTCGCGACGCGAATGATCGCTCCGGCAGGATGGAGTTGCAGCCACCGCGGTCCGCACTCCCTGACGGGATCCCAAGCAGCAGCCGGCAACGTTTCCAGGTCGACCCCGGCCTGACCCGCGATGCGTTGGTACGCCCCCTCGTAGCGGCGGGTTACCGCCGAGCTGCCCGACGCCTCGACCAGCACCGAGTGGGCATGGGCCAGACCCGCCAGTTCCGCTGCCCGCGGATCCAGCCAGTCGACGGCATCCGGCTGAAGGGCCGAACCGACGATCTCGCGGCGAACACCGAGAAGCGTCTCGAGCGACTTCGACTGGAAGGCGAGGGTGACCCGTGTCTCCGGCAGCGGGAAGACCTTGAAGTTGGCCGACGCGATGACCGCCAACGTGCCGAATGACCCGATCATCAGCTTAGCCATGTCGAGACCGGTCACGTTCTTCACGACCATGCCCCCGGAACTCACCAGCCGGCCGTCGAGCGTCGCGAAGCGCATGCCGATCAGCATGTCCCGTGCGGTTCCGTAGCGTCTCCGCAGTGGACCGCTCGAATTCGAGGCGAGGATGCCGCCAATGGTGGCGGTCGCTCGAAAGGGAGGGTCGAGCGGCAGGAACTGACGGTGGGCCGACAGGATCCGAGCGAGCTCGCAATACCTCATCCCCGCTTCGACGCTGACTGTCAGGTCGGCAGGCTCGTAGGCGAGCAGCCGGTCCAGTCCCGTTGTCTCCAACCGGTATCTCGTCGCGGGGACCGGACCCCCGGTGAGGATCTTCGAGAACGAGCCGCCCGTCTCGATTCCGGCCTGCTCGTCACTGCAACGTCGCAGTGCTTCTCGCAACTGCTCGGGCGTTGCTGGGGTAACAGGCTGGGGCATGGGACTCGGGCGGATCCTGTCGAAAGAAACTGCTCAGATGGATCCCGCCCCGTACCGAAACCGGATTCCGGGTGGGGGACCTCCCGCCAGAGAACGGTGCCCGCTCACAGGACCTGCTCAAAGACTGCGAAGTCCCCCGGATTCCATGCCTGAGCGATCACGTAGAGCTTTCCGTTCGCACGGTGCAGAACCGCATTGTGGACGTGCTGGAACTTGTCCAGCCCGAGTTCCGCCTTCGGCAAGATTGTCGATACGAGTCTGTCGTTCTCGAGAATGTAGATTGGGGCACCCTGGGGGCGGTCCGGGCCATGCAGGGCCCCGACGACACCAAGGTCATCAAGGTAATCCACGTCGCAGGGGTACGAGCCGGACGGGAGCTTCAGTGTGGACAGGTACTGGCCGTGACGGGTGAACCGGTCGATCTCCGCGTTCGGCCGATCGGCGACGTCGATGCGACTGGTCCCGGCCGGCACGGTGATACCGTGCCCCGTTCCGAACTGCCCTCGGCCACTGCCCTTGCCACCGAAAGCCAGATCGTACCACGAGACCTTGAACGGCCTTGTGCCATTGACCTTGGCCGTGATAACGAAGTCCAGCGAGGAGTAACCGGTCGTGACGTACAGAAGGTCACCGAGCTTCTCCACGTCCGTCGGCACGAAGTTGCCCCGTCCGAAGAAGTACTCCGTCGCCGTGGGGAAACCCAGATCCTGGGAGCCATCAGGAGCGGTCAGGGTGTGTTCGAGTCGCCCTTCAAGATCCGTCGTGTAGACGGCGGACGATCCGTTGCCGGGGAAGGAGAGATGGGCTCCACCGTCCGAGTCGTACCAGATCGTGGCGTTGTGCATGTTGTGGGGCTTCATCGCCGGATCGGTAGGCAGCATCCTGGCTTTCGACAGGTCCGGGGCCAACTGCACGATACCTGCGCCCGGCAACGAGAAATAGACTTCGCCCTGGCCGTCCCGTCGATCAACGGCAAAGCCGCCGTGCGCCTTATCCAGAACGGCCTGCGCCACCTCCGGCAAGTGATCTGACCGGTAGACCACCTTGAATCTGTAGTCCCCTTGACCGCTGACCAGGTGGTTGTCAGCGAAGGTGACATCCGGCGCAAGTCCGGCGATCCAGGCGAACAGGAGCAACACGAAGAAGAGCGCCGTAGCAGTTGCACGATACATGGTTTCGAGCCTCGCCAATACTGTACACGAATACGGCGGAGAGTCTTTCTACGCCGAACCGCTGGCCTGCAAGCGGCCTGCCGCACTGTGGACCACATCTCTTGAGGCAGATTCGGCCCGGCCCAAGAGGTCCCGCGTGACCGGAAGCGGCAGTGGAGTTCAAGCGACTCGCGACCCCTCCGATTGTCTTGGTGTCCACCCGTTGCGTCCGCTAGCAGCAGATCGAGCGCTTGATCCATCGCCAGGCCGGCCACCTTGCGCCAGTCGTCGCCCCCGACGGCCACCAGTCGTCTGGGAGCCTTGCTGAACCTCGGTCCAGTCCGCGACAACGAACGGCTGGCCATGCTCGACGGCTACGCAACCGAGACCCTTGGATCGAGCGCACTCGGGCACGCCACCACCCGCGCGATGCGACCTTGCTTTTCTGCGACCTGCCCAACCCCTATAGGGGGGCCGGCGCGGTCCGCTCGCAGCCTTCGGTCCCAATCAGGCTTGCAAGCAAGCTAAGCGTCAGTTCGTGTTCGGTCCGCTGTGCAGATCCGCCGGCTGTCCGATTGCAGGCGAAGTCGTTCCCCGGAACCCAGCCGCCCCAAGCACTGTCGCCACCCAAATGCACAAGCTCCGGGCCCGCTTCCAGATCACCCGGATTGGCCGCCGTCTCGGACACGAGGCGAGCCACTACAAGATCGCGAAGTTGTTCGAGGTCGGGGTTGCCGACGACCCGTACCGCTGGCAGCGCGACCAAAGCAAGATCACGGACGAAGCCCGCTTGGATGGCATCTCCATCGTCCGCACCAGTCTACCTGACCTGCCCGCATCGGCTGTGGTCGCGGCTTACAAGAGTCTCGCTTTGGTGGAGTGCACTTTCGGCAGCACCCAATCCCAACCGCGCCTGCGACCGGTTGCCCATTGCACATCGAAATGCAGCAGCGGAGAAGAAGGCCCTTGGAGTTGGCGATTGATTTGCCAACAAGGTACGCCAGGCCGGGTGCGGCTGTCAGGGCGACAGTCCGGGGGTAGGAGGTACGCGAGAGCCGGAGCGGGGGCTGCCCCGGAAGGGCGGCCTGGACCACAGGGGCGCTGGCGGCCATTGCCCGCCAGGCAGGGGGAGGGGAGTACGTCGAGGAGGGGCCGGGGTCAGAGAGAATCCCATGCATTCGGATGCAGGGTTGCAACCGGCTGGCAAGATCCTTGGGTTCTGTTGCAGGGATACAAGGCACTTGCGAAACGAAATGACCGTGTCCGCGATCCGTCTTCAGTTTGCCTTCCAAGCATGCCCCCCCGTCCAGTCGCTCGTAGCAAGGCGCTCAGGCTGGCCATGGTAGCTGTCATGCCCAAGCTCGCGGTCCGGCTCGACTCCCAGCCGCACGAGGATCGCCGGTGGCACCTGAGCAGCTTTCCAGGTTGGGTCCGCCAAACAGCCTGTCCCATGTGCCGCTCTACCCTGTTGCAGGCTCGACAATCAACACGAACGTCTGTAGCCGCAAGCACTGACCCAGCCTATGATTGGGAAGGGATTGTGGTCTTTGATGGCTGCACCTCCGTTAGAACTGATTCGGGTTGCTCTGAATGCGGGACCGCAAAGGCCAGCACTGGACCAGAGCAGAGGTCGAAGCCATCGTGAATGACTATCTCGATATGCTCCTGATCGAACTCGGCGGCGGTACGGTTGTCAAGGCAGAGCGGAACAGGGCACTCCAAGAGTTAATCCGGCGCTCCAAGGGTTCGATCGAATACAAGCATCAGAACATAAGCGCTGTGATGGCGGAGTTCGGATTGCCTTTTATCAATGGCTACAAGCCGGCGCGGAACTATCAGCAAATCCTGTTTGAAATCGTGGACGCTCACCTGTGTGCCCGTGGACTCCATGATTACCTTGCGAGTGGACTCCACGATCGCGTGGCGAACAGGGCTTCGATGGGGCTCGCCGCGCCAGCCGAACTCAAGTACCAGTCGGCCCCCAGCCTGAATGCCAGTGACGTAGCAAAAGATCCGAATATTGCCCGCATCCTCAGTAGACATGACCCGGCGACCCGCGACGCTCGGGCTCATGCACTCGGTAAAGCGGGTGAGGCCCTGGTATTCGAGGCTGAGCGCAAGCGGTTGTCGCTCAGCGGTCGAGACGATCTCGCGGCCAAGGTTCGCTGGGTGGCCAAGGAAGACGGGGACGGTGCCGGCTTCGACATCCTGTCCTTCTCCTGCGGCGGTGCAGAACGATGGCTGGAAGTGAAGACGACGAACGGTCCAGCGACCACGCCCTTTTGGATCTCGGAGAACGAACGGCGGGTCTCGGTGAGGAACCCGAATGAGTTTCGGCTTACGCGCCTGTTCGATTTTGCTATTCAGCCGAAGGCCTTTCTCCTGCGACCACCATTGACCGATCATGTTCGGCTCCACCCTACGCAGTACCGCGCTACGTTCTGAGTTCAATTCAATCCTCCAAGCTGGCCGCGCCGGGCGAACCTCGCTGTGCTGCTGGAGACCCTTTCGGAACCCAAGCGGTCTTTCGTAGATAGTCAAGTGCCGGGCATTGCGGCCAGTCGGCGGCTCAGTCTCCGTGCAGCCGTCCGACATCCACTCCCTTTCTACGACTGCACTACCGGCGGTGGGCTTGGGGAGTAACCTCTGGGCAAGGAATACCGATTGCCGGTTGCACTAGGGACCGCAACAGCAGGCGGAAGGGGCTAAGGTACTGATTGGCCTATCCTATGGGAGAAATCGCCATGCCTCGAAAGTTCCGCCACCTGCGATTCGACGAGCACTTCCAGATCCACACCTTGCACCACTGGGGAGCCCCGGTCGGCACCATCGCCGCGCGGCGGCGGCGACACAAGTTCATCGCCTGCCGCGAACTCCGGCGCAACGCCGGCCTCTCCGGCTATCGCCATCAGCAGGCCGAGCAACTCGCTCAACAGCGCCGCCACCGCCCCGCGCAAGCTCCAGCCAGCGATCTGGAATATCATCTGTGACCGGCTCCAGAGCAGGTGGCGGGTTGCCTGAAGCAGGTCGGCAGGTGGGTGCTGCTGGTAGGGGAGCCATCGCTCTGGCGATCCGCCACAACGTTGTTCCCTCGCGTGGGAGTGCGGCACTGGAGCCCCCATCAGCCTTGCACGCCCTGGACAGGCTCGATCGGCCGGGGCGTCCCCTGTACGGCGGCCTATGGAAAGGCACCTTCCTCGGGAACCTGTAACCGGAGCAGGAGCGCATTGGCTCTCGCCTGGCATGCGGCGTGTTGGCCGCGCTCTGAGCCGCTTGCCCTGTGGAGGGTGGACCACTGCCTCCCGGGCGCCGTTTCCCGCCGGTCTGCCTGTAGTCTGGATGGAGAACCCGGCGGGTGCGGCCGCGCAGTGGCACCGGGCCTCGCGGCCAGCCGCATCGAAGGGCGGTACCTACGGGGGTGCTACCATCGCACTTAGTGCCGTTTCGTCCGCACAGGGGCGTAGGTCATTGTTGGCCAGTGCGCAGGATCGGGTTCCACCTACCATGACCGCTTCACAGTTCGTGCCGGTCGACAGCAGTTCAGAGTGGGGCCACCTGCCCCCTGATGTCCGTGAGGAGATCGACATTTTCGAGACGGAGCTGCGTCGGGTTCAGGCTGGCCTGGTCGACGACAAGGTCTTCACGGAGTTCCGCTTGCGTCACGGTGTCTATGGTCAGCGCCAGGACAGGGTCCAGATGCAGCGGATCAAGATTCCCCTGGGCAGGCTGACTGCAGACCAGTTGACGGCACTGGCCGATATCGCCGAAGAATATGCGGTTGGTGTTCTGCACGTGACGACGCGGCAGGATTTCCAGTGTCACTTCGTCGATATCAACGACACGCCGAATCTGATGCGACGGCTGGCCGCGGTCGGCATTACCACACGGGAAGCTTGTGGCAACGTTATCCGGAACGTCACCTGCTGCCCGCACGCCGGAACCTGCTGCGACGAGACGTTCGACGTCACGCCCCACGCCGACGCCATGGCCTACTTCATGCTGCGCCATTCGGATGCACAGAACTTCGGGCGCAAGTTCAAGATTTCGTACTCCGGCTGCGAGGGACATGCCTGTGGGCTCGGACGCATGCACGACATAGGTGCAGTCGCACGGATCAGGGACGGCAGGGAGGGTTTCCAGGTACTGATCGGGGGAGGCTTGGGCTCACTGCCACATCAGGCGAAGGTGTACAGCGAGTTTGAGCCGGCCGACCAGATGCTCCCGCTCGCTCAGGCGATCGCAAGGGTCTTTGCCCGGTTCGGCGAGAAACAGAATCGCTCCAAAGCGCGGATGAAGTTCCTGATCGCCAAGCAGGGCATCGCGGAGTTTCGGCGCCTGGTCGAGGAAGAGAGGTCGCGCCTCCCGGAGGATCCCCGCTGGGAGACGGAACTCGGAGCCGCGGTCGAGAGAAATCGTGACACCGCACTAAAGCCGCCGTCCGACCTGGATCTGCCGGCGGATCCGGTCCGCGGCCTCGTCGAATGGCTCGAGCTGAATGTCCGTCCGCAACGGCAGGCGGGATATTCGATGGTTGAGATCTTCCTGCCGCTGGGCGACGTGACCTCCGAGCAGGCGAGGCGCCTCGCAGATCTCTCGCGTGGGTTCGTCAAGGACACGCTGCGAACCACGGTGGACCAGAACCTGCTGCTGCAGTGGGTCTCGAATGCGGACTTGCCGAAGCTGTACCGAGGCCTGGAGGCAATCGGCCTGGCCGAGACCGGAGCGGGCCGGCTTAAGGATGTTGTGGCCTGCCCCGGCACGGATTCTTGCAAGCTCGGGATCACTTCGTCTCGCGGGCTGGCAGCCCACTTGCACAAGACGTTCGCCAAGGGAATGAGCGACATTGCACACCGCCCCGATCTCAAGATCAAGATCAGTGGCTGCTTCAACTCCTGCGGCCAGCACCATATCGCCGACATTGGCTTCTTCGGTTCAGTCCAGCGCAAGAAGAACGATACCGCTCCGGTCTTCCAGGTCACGCTGGGAGGCTCGACGCGCAACAACGCCGAGTCATACGGGTTGGCCATCGGCAAGATTCCGTCCCGGAACGTGGACAAGGCCATCGCGAGGGTGAGCGAGTTCTACAGTCGCGAAAAACGCGAGGGCGAGACCCTCAGCGATGTTGTCGCCCGCCTTGGCAAGACGCGCGTCAAGGAGGAACTGAGCGAGTTCATGGCGCTGCCGACGTTCGACGAGTCGCCGGAGCACTACAAGGATATCGGCCAGCCTTGGCGGTACAAGCGCTCGATCGGCGTGGGCGAGTGCGCCGGAGAGGTGGTCGATCAGGCCGAGTTCATGCTTGAGGATGCGGATCGGATTCACTTCGAGTCCACCCTCGATCTCGAGGCGGGCCGATACGACGCAGCGGCCGGCAAGGCCTTCGATGCCTGTCGCAAGGCGGCCGACGCGCTGCTGTTCACGAAGGGACTTTGGCTGTCCGACGGGTACGACACCGTCGAGGAGTTCCGCAAGCACTTCTATGCGTCCGGCGGCTTCTACAAGCCCTTTGCCGAGAACTTCCTTCGCACCGCCGGGGAAGAGGTCAGCAGTGACCCGGAACGGGCCCGGTTGCGCGTTGAGGAAGCGACGCTTTTCATCGAAGCGGCCCAAGGCGTTTATTCCGAGGCCGCATCGTTCTAGCTGGCCACTCCTGCTATGGATGATTCCCTCCAGCGCATCGACGTCAAGCAGCTTCTTGACGCACCGGCCGAACTGACCCTTGATCCTTGTCTGGTGATATTTGATCGCTGGCGTCAGCAGACGGATCATCCGTCGGACTGGGTGGATCTCGCCGACTACGCCCACATGTCCACCGGGCCGGGGGTCCTGATTGCCGGCAAGCGGGATACGTTCTCGCTGAACCTCAATCCACCCGGGCCTGGGCTGCTTACCAGTGTGCGTCAGGGTCTGCGAGGCTCCTTGGAAGATCGTTTCCGCGAGGCTTTCCGGCGCGCACGCGCATTGAACGCGGCCATGCTCTCCGAACCGGAGTTCCCCAGCAACCTCCGTATCCGCGAGGGCTCGTGGGAGGTCTTCGTGAACGACCGCCTGCGCTACCCGAATTCCACCCAATCCGACCGCCTCGTCCGTCCCGCCTTGGCGGCTGCGCTGGGAGTGGACGGGAAATCCCTCTCGCGTCACTCGGATTCCAGTGGGCGCCTGGGCTACTCGGTTCGGCTCGACCGCTTCGACTGATCGACAACGCTGCCGTTGGTGGCGGTGCTATTCTCAAGGCTTCGGTCTGGTTGGCTTCCGATCCGGCCTTTCCCGGCCCCGTCCGCTGGCAGCAGATCCGGGATAGGGCCTTCACTTTCATGCTGACGTTCCAGGACATCGTCATGCGACTCAAGTCTTATTGGGCGCACCAGGGTTGCATCATTCAGGAGCCGTTCGACTGCGAAGTCGGGGCCGGGACGATGTGTCCGGAGACGTTCCTGCGCGTACTGGGCCCCGATCCGTATCGAGTTGCGTACGTCCAGCCCAGCCGGCGACCGGCAGACGGCCGCTACGGCGAGAATCCCAACCGCCTCTACAAGCACATGCAACTGCAGGTGATCCTCAAGCCGGCCCCTGCAGACGTCGTGGAACTCTATCTGAAGAGTCTGGAGCATATCGGCATCGACCTGTCGCGGCACGACTGCAAGCTGGAGGAGGACAACTGGGAATCGCCGACCCTGGGTGCGTGGGGTGTCGGTTGGCAGGTGATGCTTGACGGGCTTGAGATCACGCAGTTCACATACTTCCAGCAGTGTGGCGGGCTGGATCTGGAAATCGTACCGGCCGAATTGACCTACGGCCTGGAACGGATCGCCGCCTTCATCCAGAACGCAGAAAGTGTTTACGACATCCGCTGGAATGACCGTTGGTCCTACGGTGACGTCCGGCTGTCCGACGAGGAGCAGTACTCGACCTACAACTTCGAGGAAGCCGACGTGGAAGCCGTCTGGAAGGAGTTCCACCTTCACGAGGCGGAATGCCGGCGGCTGCTCGACCGCTACGCAGATCGAACGAACGGGCTGCAAAGGCGTCGCTTTCCCTTGCTCGCGGCCTTCGATCAGACTCTGAAGTGTTCGCACCTGTTCAACACCCTGCAGGCGCGCGGGGCAATCAGCGTCACGGAACGTGCCCAGGTCATCCAGCGCATCCGGAACCTTGCGGTCGGCGTGGCTTCCGCCTGGGTGGACCAGCAGGGAGTTGCGGTGGAGGCACGCCCGTGAGCCGGTTTCTGCTCGAGATCGGAACGGAGGAGATTCCCGCCCGCTTGATGGGGCGGGCGCGCGCAGAACTGGAGAGACGGTTTCTCGACTCGCTGCGAACGGACGGGCTGGACGGCGATGTCTGCGTCAGGGCCTACGCCACACCGCGCCGCCTCACCCTGTTCGCCGAGAACGTGCCGTCGAAGCAGGCTGACCGGACCGAGACGTTGACCGGGCCTGCCCGAAACGTGGCGTTCGATGACCAAGGGGAGCCCACCCGTGCCGGCCTCGGCTTCGCCCGCAAGGCGGGTGTGCCCATCGAGGATCTCGCCGTCGGGCCTGACGGGAAGCTGAGCGTGAGCCGGACCATTGCCGGCCGCTCCGCCACCGAACTGCTTGCCGAGCGTCTTCCCGGCGTCGTGCTGGGGCTCCACTTTCCCCGCGCCATGTACTGGACGAGGAAGGGCAGCCCCCGGTTTATCCGCCCCATCCGTTGGGTGGTGGCGTTGCTGGACGAGGAAGTGGTGCCGTTCGATATTGCAGGCGTCGCGTCCGGCCGCAGTACATGGGGCCATCGCCGACTCGGTCCGGGCCCCCACGAGGTGAGCAGCGTCGAGGATTACATCAAGAAGCTTCGCGCCAACGGCGTGATCCTCTCTCCTGAGGAAAGGCGCCGGAAGATCGTTGCCGAGTCGGATGCACTGCTCCCGCCCGACTGCCGGGTCCGTCGCAACGAGCGGCTGCTGGAAACACTGGTTTACGAGACCGAGTTTCCGACCGCGTTGCTGGGCACCTTCGACCCGGACTACCTCTCCCTGCCGGACGAAGTCCTGGAGACGGTGATGTTCGTGCACCAGAAGTACTTCTCCGTCGAGGACAAGGCAGGGACGCTGACCAACCGGTTCGTGACCGTTGTTAATTCCAGGGGGGATGCAGTCGGCACGATTCGGGCGGGCCACGAACGCGTCCTGCGGGCCCGATTTAACGACGCACGGTTCTTCTGGGATTTCGACCAGCGCCGTTCCCTGAAGGACCGCATGGACGACCTGAGGTCTGTCACGTTCCAGACATCGTTGGGCAGCTACTGGGAAAAGACGGAGGCCAACCTGGCGGCAGCGACTGCGATCGCGGGCGCGCTTCAACTCGATGTGGAGACCGCCTCGGCGGCAAGCCGGGCCGTGCGGCTCGCCAAATGCGATCTGACGACCGAAATGGTCGGCGAGTTTCCCGAACTGCAAGGGAGAATCGGCGGTCTCTACGCCCTCCGCCAGGGGGAGTCGCAGACAGTGGCCGACGCGATCTACGATCACTACCTACCGGTGGGCGGCGGGGGCCCTGTCCCGCGCTCCCTGGTTGGCTGCGTGGTGTCGCTTGCTGACAAGCTCGCTACACTCGGTGGCATGTTCACACTGGGGCTGGTTCCGACCGGCTCCAAAGACCCGCTGGCTCTCCGGCGGGCAGCTTTCGGCGTAATCCGAATCGTGATGGAGGCTGGGATGACCCTCTCCCTGGACGATCTGGTCAGGATCGCCGGTGGAGGTGATCAGGCAAGCGCCCTCCGCGGCTTCCTTCTCGAGCGACTGCGCCACTGGCTCCAGGACGCTGGCGGCTTGGCTCCCGATGTTGTGCAGGCCGTCCTGACGGCATCGGATGAAGTGCCGCTGGACATTCTGGCTCGCGCGAAGGCGGTGGACACGGTGCGGGAGACGGATGACTTCGCTTCGCTCACAGTGACCTTCAAGCGGATCCGGAACGTTCTCGATCATGCAGGTGGTCCGGGAACCTTCACGCAGGGAGGCGTTGAGGTCGGTCTGCTCACGGCCGGGGCGGAACTGGAACTCTACGAATCACTCCAGAGGGTCGCGCGCAAGGCGGACGGCTTCCGAGCCGACGGGAACTACGTGGCGTCGGTGCGGGAGATCGCGGCACTAAGGCCCGGCCTGGATCGCTATTTCGACGAAGTCCTTGTGATGGCCGAGGACCGGTCCGTGCGACGGAACCGCCTCTCTTTCCTGGCCGACCTGCTCTGCCGCCTATCGACAGTCGCCGATTTCTCTGCGATCGTCCCGGACTCGCCGGCCAGGAAGGGCACCTGATCGTCCGGCACGGCACTACAGACCCGTCCGCTCCGGGACATACTGCCGCAGGAACCGCACACTCTGGCGCAACGACAGTTTGCGCAACTCAAGGGAGCCTTCATAGGCCCGGTCTTCAACCTCCACACAAACGGGGCCATCGTAGCCACTGGAAGTAAGGACAGAGAAGAACTGGCCCCAGTCCACATCGCCGAGCCCGGGAAGCTTCGGTGAGTGAAACTGCAGCGGGTAGGCGAGGATACCGACATCGTCCAGCGACCGGCGGTCGACCCGCACGTCCTTTGCGTGAACGTGAAAGATTCGCTCCCGGAAGTCCGTGAGCGGCGCAATCGCGTCCATCTGCATCCATGTCGGATGGGACGGATCGTAGTTCAGCCCGAAAGCAGCGCTCGGAATGTCCTCGAACATCCGCCTCCAGACCGCAGGCGAGCAGGCGAGATTCTTGCCACCCGGCCACTCGTCGCGGCTGAAGATCATGGGGCAATTCTCGATCCCGATCCGCACGTTGTGGTCTTCCGCGAAGGAGACCAACGGCCGCCAGGTCTCGAGGAAGCGCGGCCAGTTCTCCTCGAGGGTTCGCGTCCAGTCCCGACCCACGAAGCTGGTAACTGTACGCAGGCCCAGAGTCTGCGCGGCTCGGATGACATGCCGGATATGGTCGACGGCCACCCGTGCCTCGTTGGGCTCCGGCGACAGCGGGTTCGGATAGTAGCCGAGTGCACTGATCGCGATTCCGTGCCGTGCCAGCGAGTCACCGATACCGTCGACTGCAGTCTGGTCCAGGTTGGAGACATCGATGTGCGTCACGCCGGCGTATCG
The DNA here is from genome assembly GCA_965205085.1 of Bryobacterales bacterium. Classification (GTDB taxonomy): domain Bacteria; phylum Acidobacteriota; class Terriglobia; order Bryobacterales; family UBA6623; genus VXMF01. The sequence goes on from OZ242039.1 coordinate 3,609,009, forward strand.
GCGCTCAGCCTTGCCGGGCGGCCAGCACATGACCTCGATGCAATCATAGCCCTCGGCCGCTCCGATCCGACAAATCTCGTCGAACGGCAACTCGGGGAGAATTGCACTCACGAATCCCAGTTGCATTTATGGCCTTCTTGCTCGTTCGTTGCTCGGGCTGATTGGTTTAGCACCCCACTGTAGAGCGAGATGCTCGAAATTCTCGTAGGCCGTGCGATGGTCAGGCTTGTTTCGTTCTGCCTTAATGTACTCGCTTGCCAATTCCCACGTCGTCACGTACTGAGTGCGGTTGGACAGCTTGTACATCTGCTTGTTCACGACACCCTTCTTGATCGCTACCGCGACGAGTTCGCAATGATTGAGGTAGGTCACAATGGATCGTGGCAGATGCCTATAGTTTTCGGGTTCGTGTGGAAATGGAATCGTCCACCCTTTGGTGGCTTCGGCGAAATCTTCTCTGCCCTTCATCCACTCACCATTTCCCAACAAGTCGATGGTAGCGAGCCTAGCTGAAATGCGAATCTGGTACCACCATGCGACCAGCACGGCCAGTAAGCCCACCAGAGGCTTTGCGTCGCTTACAGCCCTGATGTCCATAGCCTCGCATATCTCGACCCATTTAGCCAGCACCCAGATATCAGGCGTTGCATCTGCAGAGTATTTGTTGGTGTATATGATACCTAACCCCACTATCGTCACCACTGCTCCCACGATTAGGGGCGGATAGGGTCTTAAGGATTCGTCGAGGATCTCTACTATTGTGCTTGGTCGAGGCCAACTTTTCTTGGCCCAGATACTGGACATGGCCGTAAACCCCCAAGCAATTCTAGCACGTTCATACACAGGGTCTCTTGAATGAGAATGAGTTCGAGCGGAACTATGCCGGGGATGTGGGACACTTGGGAGGGTGATCGTGCATCTGAATATCGCGAAACGCTTGAGCTTGGACTGCCGACGTTCCCGGCTGGCTATCCAGAGAAATCAGTCCTTGTGCCGGAGCGCAAGGCGGACTTATGCGCCTGTCGGACGGGTGCTGTGGGCAGTCTGCGGGAGGGGGTGGAGTTCCCGATGCACAGACGCAAGCGGTGAGGGACAACGCGGCCGTGCAGCAGCCGATCAGTCCACACCGGCGGTTCCCGGTCTGTTAGAATGCCGCGAGGGGGCCTATGATTGACACGAACTCCGCGGTGGCGGAATCTAAGCCGGAACCGAAGAACCTAGTTCTGCGCCTCGCTGATGGAACTGCGGTGAAGCGACGTCTGCTTCGACAGCGGGCGTGCGACGAGCCGGCCGGCAAGAAGATCTGCGCAGGCCACTTGAAGCGTTGGTACGGCTTCGGCGACGAGTTGGTCTCCCACTTCGGCCGGGACGTCGAGGTCTACCGTTGCGAGCGGTGCAAGATTCTGTTCGTTCCGAACGAAGACGAGGTCGCTCGGACCGGAACGCTGGCCTTCTAGGCTGTGGCTGCACCGCGTCCTTCGAGGGTCGGCCGCGAACGATTCCAGGCTCCTGCAGGAGACAGCGGTGGCGAGGGTGATCAGCCCGGCGAGCCGCCCTACCTGAGAGGAATCCACCCTCGCATGTACCTCCAGCGGCACTGGACGATGCGCCAGTTCGCCGGCTACGGTACCCCGACAGAGACCAACCGTCGCTTTCGTTTCCTGTTGGATCAGGGCCAGTCGGGGCTCTCTGTCGCCTTTGATCTGCCCACCCTCATGGGCTATGACAGCGACCACGCTTCGGCGGCAGGAGAGGTTGGAAGGTGTGGCGTTGCGGTTTCTTCGCTGGCCGACATGGAGGAGTTGTTCGAGGGCATCCCGTTGGGCGAGGTCACCACCTCGATGACGATCACGTCCCCGGCCGCCATCCTGTGGGCGATGTACCTGGTTGTCGCCGAACGCCAGGGCGCCGACTGGGCAACCCTTTCCGGAACGATTCAGAACGACATCCTGAAGGAGTTCATGGCTCAAAAGGAGTACATTCATCCTCCCAGGGAATCTATGCGGCTTGTCGCCGATTCCATCGAATTCTCGGCGCGCCACACCCCGCGCTTTAACCCCATCTCGATCAGCGGCTACCATATCCGCGAGGCGGGGGCGACCGCCGTCCAGGAGCTTGCGTACTCACTCGGCGCCGGCATCGCTTACGTCGAGTGGGCCTTGGAGCGTGGGCTCGCGGTGGATTCGTTCGCCCATAGACTCAGTTTCTTCTTCGACGCACACAACAACTTCTTCGAGGAGATTGCCAAGTTCCGCGCGGCCCGCAGGATTTGGCACGACCTCATGCGAGACCGTTTCGGAGCAAAGGACGCCAGATCCATGAAGCTCCGCTTCCACGCGCAGACGGCGGGCGTCACACTGACTGCCCAGCAGCCACAGGTAAATCTCGTGCGGATGGCCTTGCAGGCCCTCTCCGCCGTGCTGGGCGGCACCCAGTCGCTGCATACCAACGCGCTCGACGAGGCCTACGCGTTGCCGACCTCAGAAGCTGCCCTGCTAGCCCTCCGCACCCAGCAGGTGATCGCCCACGAGACCGGGGTGACGGAAACGGTTGATCCGTTTGGCGGCAGCTACCATGTCGAGCGCCTCACCAACGAGCTTGAGCAACGCTGCTGGCGGGAGTTGGAGATGATCGATTCGATGGGGGGAATGGTAGGCGCTGTGGAGCGCGGCTACCCGCAGGCGGAAATCGCCAAATCCAGCTACGAATACCAGCGCCGCGTAGAGAGCGGCAAGCAACAGATTGTGGGCGTCAACGCATTCGCCCACCGCGAAGCGCAACCCATCGAGGTGTTGAGCATCAACGAGGAGCCCAGCCGGTCTCAGGCGTCTAAGCTGAGCCGATTACGGGCGAGCAGGAACCCGCGGTCCGTCGAGGCCGCTCTGGCACGAGTTCGGACGGCGGCATCAGGTTCGGAGAATCTGATGTGTCCGATCCTGGATGCTGTGAGGGCATATGCCACCGTTGGAGAGATTTGCGACGTTCTGAGGAACGAGCTCGGTGTCTACTCTGAGCAGACGGCAGTGTAGCTGCGGGCCGTCGAAGGCGGTGCATTTCCTAGTGCAACCGGCGCTCGCAATCACAGTCAGTCAGCCATTATTCGGCCTGCGAACTTCGGACCAGCACAACACTGTGGCTCGAACACGCTCCGTCCATCTCTTAGGCTTGGGCTGCCTCATTCGCCTTCCGCCAGCCGCCAACCAGCCGACCGACCTCATCCAAGCGGCGCGCAGCGTGCTCGTAGCGCCGCCCGTCCAAGTAGCCCAGATCCTTCGCCAGCCGACACAGAAAGCGCAGCTTCTCGATCCCCAGATTCGCCTCGGCCAATTGCTGCCGGCGGTCGCGACTGTAGGTCGCTTCGACCAGTCGTTCCAGCACCTCCAAGGCCGCCCCCTGCAACCGGTCCCCCAACAAAAACTTCTGACGCCGCGGAAACCGCTCCACGGCCGGCACCAGCCACAGCACGAAGCGGTACATCGCCTCCAGCGCCGGACCCGTCCGGCGCGCCCGCTGTTCGGTTGCCCTTCCCGATTGCATCTGTGCTTTCCCTGGGGGGCTGTGCCCCCCAGACCCCCCAAGAGGTAAAGACCTAAAGACTCAAGACCTAATCAAGGGTTCTCGACACGCGAAGACCGTGGACGTCGGTCCGGTTCCCGGCATCGACCCCGCTGCGGAGCGCCGAGCGCAGACTCAAGGGATAGCTGTTCCGGGAACCGCCCCGCAACACACGCCGACGGCAGTCCCCGCCTCCCTGCCCCGTCCAAGCCGACCCGTCAGTCGGTGCACCGGCATAATTGTCGTGCCAGCAGTCCTCCACCCATTCCCACAAGTTGCCGGCCATGTCGTGCAGGCCCCACTCGTTCGGATCAAACGAACCTGCCGGGGCCGTCTGCTTGTTGTCATACGCGCTGCCGCATCCGTCGCAGTTCGCCTGGTTGCTACCGATATCCCATCCCCTCCAGTACAACGTCTCCTTCCCCGCCCGCGCTGCGTACTCCCATTCCGCCTCACTCGGCAAGCGGTACTTCTTGCCGGTCTGCTCGCTCAGCCACTTCACATACGCCTGCCCATCATGCCAACTCACATTGATCACCGGCCGACCCCCGCGGCCCCACCCCCTGTCGCCCGGCAGGTCCCGGCCCGTGGCGCGCGCGAAGCGATCATACTCCTCAAACGTCACCTCGTACACCCCCAGCGCAAACGACGCCACATCTACGGGGTGCACCGGATACTCGTCCTGATCACAGTTTCGATCCCCCGACACGCAGCCCATCCGAAACCTACCCGCAGGGATCACCACCATCTCCGGACAGCCCTCACAATCTTGAAACACCTCCCCGGCCCGCCAAGATCCCATCCGCGCCGATGGCTGCATCTGACGGCTCGATGCGCTAGCATCCAGGCCGGATTCCAGCGGAGTCCCTCCTTCTTCGGGCCATAGTGCAATCAACACGATGATGATCGATATCAAGGCCACGATAATCAGGTTCGACCCAGTTTTCCAGCCGTTTCTTGGTGGACTCGATTGGCCACCTTGTGATTCAGTAGTGGAAGCTGCTCCTTCGATTGCATTACGGAGAGTGCTGCAGGCAGATATTCTGTCGGAATCCCGGATCTTGAGGCAGTTATCAACCGCAGCCAGAAGACCAGCTGAAAACCGATGCTGGCCCAATTCTGCGGCGGAGGGAAGCGGATCAGCCTCACCCCTTAGCACCGCTGCCGCCCGTATCTCAACCTTCGTCGGATTCGGCGGATTCCAAGGTGGCTTGCTCCCAGCCACCACCCTCCACATCACCGCACCAACCGCGTAGATATCCGTCCAGGGCCCCAGCTTGCCCGCACCCACCTGCTCCAGTGCCGCGTACCCTTCCGTGTAGGGCGCAACCGATTTGCTGTGCAGGGCAGCCTGTTGTTTAGCCGCCCCGAAATCGATCAGCACCGGCCTCTCGTCCCCCCGCCGCAGCAGAATGTTCGAAGGCTTAATGTCCCGGTGCAGTACATCCGCCGCGTGCAGCCGCTCTAAGCTCTCCAACAACGGCAGAATCAGCGACCCCAGTTCGCTCTCGTTCAGCGGACGACCCGCCGCTTCGCGCCCTCGGAGCACCTCCGCCAGAGACAAGCCATCCACATGCTCCAGCACGATGTACGCTGTGCCGTTGTCGCTGAAATACCCCAGACACGCCACCACACCCGGGTCATCCTTGAACTGGGCGATACACTTGGCCTCCTCTAGGAATCGGCGCTTGCCGTCCTCGTAGTGCGGAGTGCTCTCCGTGCTCCGCGGGTACACTGTCCCACCTTCCCGGACCGCCAAGTCGGCGGGAAAGTACTCTTTCAGGGCCACAACCTGCTCGAGTTGCACGTGGCGAGCCCGGTAGACCACACTGTAGCCGCCGTGCCCGAGCCGTGCCTCCACCTCGTAGGCTCCGACCACCGTGCCTACCGGAAGCGCAGACCGGAGATCTGACTGCGTAGCGCCCACGATCTACTTCAGAACAACCGATCCTGTAACTGGACCGGCAGGCAAACAGTATAGCAACCTTACAGACTAGGATCTGTTGTGTCTGCGGGGCTGCGGGAGCCAGGAGTCTCCCCCCAGAAGGGGCAGAGACTTCGGCCGCCAGCCGGCCTCATGCCCCTCTCAACGCCTCTATCGGCACCCCACATTGCCACTCATCTCGTAACTGGTCAGGCACTTTGGGTACTGGACAACGATTAGCAGCCGGAGCGGCACTTAACTCTTGGGGTTGCCGATGCCATCGCGGGTAGGGACTCTAGGTGATACCATGGGCGGGCCTGAGGATAGTGGCCGCAGCATATTCTGCGACAGGTGAAAGGGGCATGAGACGGCGTAGGGCAGACGGCCTGTTTGAGCAGATTGCGACGTTTGATGCGTTGTGCGCTGCGGCGTGCCAAGCCGTGGCTGGTAAGCGACAGGCCCCCGGTCCGGCTGGATTCCTGGCCAACCTTGAGACCGAGGTTCTGGAGCTGGAGCGTGAGTTGCGGGCGGGTACGTGGCACCCGGGCGGGTACGTCTCGTTCGAGGTCCGAGAGCCCAAGCGGCGGCAGATTTCGGCAGCGCCATTCCGCGACCGCGTTGTGCATCACGCGCTGATCGCGGTGATCGCGCCGCTGTTCGAGCGGGGTTTCATCCAGCACAGCTACGCGAATCGGATTGGCAAGGGCTCCCATCGGGCCGTGGCGCACTACGAGCGGTTGCGCGACCGGCACCGTCACGTGCTGCGCGGCGACATCTTTCGCTACTTCCCCGCCATCGATCATGAGATTCTGAAGTCAGACCTGCGGCGGCGGATCCGCTGTCAGCGCACATTGACCGTTCTTGATCGCATCATTGATGGCTCGAACGCACAAGAGCCAGTGCTCTTGTACTATCCGGGCGACGACCTGTTCACGCCGCACAAGCGGCGGAGGGGACTGCCGATCGGCAACCTTACGAGCCAGTTTTTCGCCAACGTATATCTGGATCGGTTCGACCACTTTGTTACCGAAGTTCTGCGAGCCCCCTACTTGCGCTACGTGGACGACTTTGCGTTGTTCGCGGACGATCCGCTGCAACTCCATGCATGGCAAGCGCGCGCGGAGGCATTCTTGGGGCTTCGGCGCCTGTCGCTCCATCCGCGCAAGACACGGGTACAGCCGACGGCAGAGCCTGCTGTGTTTCTCGGCTTCGAATTGGGGCTGGGTGGCAGCCGGCGGCTGCCGGAAGAGAATGTACGCCGCTTCCGCAACCGACTGCGTGGCTTGCGTGACCGCTGGCGCGCCGGCAGCGTGTCACGCGAGGAGGTTGAGCAACGCGTTAACGCATGGGTGGCGCACGCAGCGCATGCCGATACTTGGCGATTGCGCCGCGAGATCTTTCGGGGCGGATGGTTCGCACCGTGCGACCATCGGTCCCGGGGGCCTGATCGGCCCCCTGTCGGCGTGTGTTGCGGGGCGGTTCCTGGAACAACAATCCAATGAATCTGCGCTCGGCGAACCGCAACAGGAACGATGCCGGAAACCGGAACAACAACAACGGTCTTCGCGTGTCGAGCACGCTCCGATGCCAGAGCTGGCGCGGTCACGGCCGCGCCGGGCGAGCGCGAGAGCGTTCAGGGCCGGTCATGATGAGTCGGTGCTGCCGGTCGAAGAAGGCCTGCAGCACCACGCCCGGCACCCGTCTTGGTCCCCAGGGGGGCGCCGGGTGCCGGGTGCCCAGCGCAGTACGTCTGCCCGCAAGCGTGGGTTGCGGCACACAGCAACACGCATCGCGGACCAGCTTCTTCACATCTGTGCACTCTTTGCAGGATGTGCGCAACCGGTACCTTCCGATGAGCATCGCAGCCTGTTTGTTCCACTGGGACGGCTGAGCAACGGTCGCGAGTAGCGGACGAAAACCCGGCACTCAACTGGTCGCAGCCTTGGCAGCGAAGCTCGATCCCGCGGCCATCTGAACTGGCCCCGTCGTCGGCCGCTGGCCCGATCCGAACTGGAGCGTGAACCATGCCGGATCAGCAGACCGTCACTCATGCTGTACTATTCCTCTTGACGGAATCAGCAGCCAGCCAAGCTTTGAAGAGCAGTCGAATGGGGTGCGGGCGGAACGGATGGCAGCATGGCGCAGCGATCGCAGGACTGGTGGCTACAGGCGCAACGCGACCTGGAAACCGCTGCTTAGAACCAGGCCAACAGCCGTCATGAGTGGGTCTGTTTCATCTCGCACCAAGCAGCTGAGAAGGCCGTGAAGGCCCTCCACCTGGCACATGGACAGGAAGCTTGGGGGCACGTCTTAGCCCGCCTGCTGGCCGACTTGCCAACCCCCGCCCCGGCAGCGATTATCGCCAGCGGAAAGGTCCTCGACAACTTCTACGTCCCGGCCCGCTATCCGAATGGACATGCCGAGGGCGCACCCTTCGAGCACTACGGCTCGATCCAGAGCGAGTTCGCACTGCACCATGCCCGTGACATCGTCAACTTCGTCCATCAAGCGCTGGCCCAGCGCTGAAGTCGTTCTCGCTGCCGCCAGCGCTTGGGCCCGCACGACAGCCGCACGACAGCCGGACCTGATTGCGCTAGCCTGCTTTGGCTCCTATGCCCGAGGTGAAGCAGGCTTCGGGAGTGATCTGGACCTGCTCGCCGTCGTCAAGACGGATGCGCACTCCACCGCCCGCAGGGTCACCGACTGGAATACTGAGTCGCTGCCGGTTCCAGTGGACCTGCTGATCTACACATTCGGCGAATGGAAGCGGCTTGAGGAGGAAGGAGGTCGATTCGTGAAGACGCTCAGGGCCGAGGCCCGCTGGCTGGTTGGACAAGAAGTCATGTGTCCCGGGCCAGTGCCTGCGAGCGCACGGGCGAGCGAGACGAAGGAAAACGATATGCCCGGGCGAGTTCCAGGCTCCATCTGCGGGTGGTGAACTGGCACACTTGCCAGTTCACCAGCCGAACCGAGAACAGTACAGTGATGATCAGATCGACAACCGGATGGGAGTGGCAGGAAACTCTGCAGTTCGGCTGTTCGCCAGCGGAAGTGCCGCCGATGTCCAATCCGGGACCCCAACAAGGTCGAAGGGCTTCGACTGGCGGAACAGGGCACTCAGCACGGGCGTACGTAGATGCTACGCCGCCTCGCGCTACCTGAACTGCCGCGGGCTGTACTGGCCATCGAACAGTGGGCCGTTCCGCTGCTGATCAGCGCGTGACCAGAGCACTCATACCAAGAAGACGTTATGGAAGAGAGTCTGGACCGAGGTGGAGCAGAAGCGGTGATTCCCGCGCTCACCCTCGAGGCGGAGCCCCAGCGCCTCCTCCAGCGCCAACCGGACAGCAAGGAGCGAGGAGACCTCCGCCGCCGCCTCGACCCGGCCAAGGCCAGCACCGACCTCACGGGCGAATGCGCGCGGGTTCTCCACCTTACGCCAGAAGTCATCGGTGTCTTCCGCCAAGCGAAGAATCTCGAGCTTGGAGGGCTCGCTCGAGCCGCCCTAGCCAACAAGAACCACGTCGCGCAGGTTCGTGACCAGAACGAGCCGGTACCGGCCCCAGTAGCGGCTGACCTGCTCGGACCGAGCAGTCAGCCAGGCATCGTCCTCCACTGCCTTGGCCTCGACGACACCGCGCTCCGGAGTCTGCCCTTCCCGCGGGCGGCCCTTCTGGACCTGCCTGGCCGTGCACAGGGCAAACTCGGGCTGACCCGCGCCCTAGCCTGCCCGTTCCAGAACGCAGAAGACCTCGGGTTTGAGTACGGCCGACTGCGTCGAGAAGGCCTTTGAGCGCGGGGTGGTAGGAGCGTTCACCGGTGGCACCACCGGCTCGACCGAACCTGGCGGAAACCGACGAAATGCGCCTCCATGGCCGCCATTAGCTTTCCGCTCGGGTTCCGTCATCCAGACTTCCCGAAGCCTGGGCAGGCGGCCTTTGCAGTACCCGCCTCAGCGTCCCACCCATATGGCTTCGCGGTTACCTCAATGGTCTCCTCCTGGTAGGTTGTGCCCCCAGGACCATGTCTTCGAACGTCGGATTGCGCTCCGGGGCGGGCTGGGGCCTCCGCCGGGCCGACATGGGTCTTCGCGTTTCATGGCTAGTCCCAAAGGTTGAGCCGCCACTGACTTCACCTGACCAGGAGCATTAGGTGGACCCACCTGCTGGGAACCCAAGCGAACTCGGACAGGGCAGGGCAGACGGGAGTTGGGGGCCGTTCGCACTGTCCGCTGGTCATGGTGGTGCTGGAGACCGCAGAGTGGTGCCTTGTCGGGCTGGTGCTGGTGGCGATCAAGACCCGGTATCCGGAGCTTGTTCACAGCGGGAGCCGTTGTCAACCATTCCATTCATGTGATCGTCTGCACACAGTGGCATGCCCCTGTCCAGCCACAGTAGTACCGCCGCTGGACGCGTCCGATAGCGAGTCCGTGACCAGCGGGGCGGGCGCTGCCCTGCGCTCTGTACGGCTACGCCTCCGGTTCGAGCGCTGCGTCGAGCCAGCGCAGATAGGCCGGATTCCCGAACTCGATCCGGCTCGCCACCAGTTCGAACACCTCGTAGGGGTGCACTTCGCGTATGACTGTCTCCAGGTCCGCATATCGGTCGGCTCGGGTCTTGATGACGAGGAGCGCCTCCTCGTCCCGCTCAATCTTCCCCTGCCAGCGGTAATACGACCGGAGTTTCGGAATCACGTTGACACAGGCGCACACCCGTCGCTTGACGAGTTCCAGGGCAATGTCGTCCGCCTTGTCGCACGGGCTGGTGCAGTAGGCCATGATGTAGGCCCCATAGTGGCTGGCAGTCGAGGCTGTATTCTCCGGCATGACTTCCTGTTCATGGTGACAGGTCAGGAACAGGCCCTCATCGCTGCCACGGGGCTACCGTAACGGAGGCGGATAGGCCACCGGGGACAACAGCTTCGTCTCCAATGCGGCACGGTAGTGTGCCAGAAGTCGCGGAAGGGCTGTGCCCGAATCCCAGTTCCGGATGACGCACTTCCGGGCTTCGTGGACCTGGGCCTCGGAGCGTCTTCGGTCCGATAGCAGCAAGACGACGGCAGCGGCGAATTCCCGGGGCTTGTCCGCGATCTCGGCCATCCCGTCGGCAACGTCGCAAAGGCCCTCCACGCCGAGGGATGTGGAGACCACCGGAATCCCGCACGCAAAGGCCTCCAGAATCTTGACGCGAACCCCGGACCCGTACAGAATCGGGGCCACGAACACCGCATACCGGCTCAGAACGTCCCGGATGTCGGCGACCGGCCCCAGGAATTCAACACCATCCCCGGCGAGGCTGAGACGCAGGGTGTCCGTAGCATCGGCACCCACGACGACAAGTCGCGCCTGAGGCCTGGTCTTGCGGATCAGAGGCAGTATCTCCCGCCGGAAATGGAGCAGGCCGTCAACGTTCGGTGGGTGACGGAAGTTGCCGACGAACAGCATGGTGTCTGGCTCCCGACCCTTGGTTTGGTAGGGATACGTGGACACGTCGATGGCTGTTCGCAGGTTGTCGAGCACGGGAGGGCTCGCGCCGAGGAGCGAGCTGAGCACCCGCCGCTGATCGGCACTACAGACCTGAATGGCGTCGAGTCGCCGCAGCGCCTGCAACTCGAACCGGAGGCACCGCAAGTACTCGTATCCTCGCCGCAGGATTCCGCCGAGGCCGCCGGAAAGGATGGATCGCTGGACGGACTGGAAATGAAGGTCGTGTTCGAACAGGCAGCAAACGACCTGGCGGAACCGCTCCCCGTACGACGCCATCTGCGCGTACTCGAGCTGGACGACATCGATGCGGCGCAACAGGATCGTGCGGTGGATTTTCCACAGCAGGACAGGATCCCAGTAGGCTCGCGCCGCCTGGGGCCACAGGGCCGGCGCACCGCGATAGGGTCGTGGGTCGTGGAGGACCAATTCGGCGCTCGCACAGCGGCCTGCGAGGCGGGCGTGACGGTCCACGTCCTCCGGCCGCTCAACGAGACAGAGGAGGTGCAGCCGGCAGCGCCCCGCAAGGCCTTCGGCTGCCTGCTTCATGAAGACCGCCCCCCCGTGGGTTGGCGGCTCGATCGGATAGGGGGATACGAGCAGCACGTTCAGATCTGCTTCCGGTTTGTTGTCAAGACGGTGATAGCGGTCGCGGAAGAAGCCGCCGAGAGGGCGGCGGAACGCCTCGGCGTCGGAAATCTCCGCTTGACGCCGGGCGCTGCCACGCTGCACCGCCACCCGCAACGACTGGCCGGCAGCGCGGAGAAACGCTCGCGCATCGGGCCGGCTCGGCGACGGACCAGCGATCAGCGATGCCCACATGTCTGCGTACAGCCAGCAGAAGTGGGCGAGCAGCCGACCCCAGTGGTGCATGTTCTTCCAGACGAATAGCAGGCGATTCTTCCGCACAACATGGTCGATGAATGTCCGGCTGAAATGCCTTCCGATGGTGCCGCGGTGCTCATGGCGCACGAGGCTCGCGGGAGCATACAGGTTGATCCAGCCGCGCTTCCAGGCCATGTACGACAGATCCACGTCTTCCATGTAGAAGGGGGCTAGGGTTTCGTCATACCCGCCCAGCTCCAGAACCTTGAGGCGATCGTAGGCAGTCGATCCCCCGCCGGCAAAGAACGTGGGGAACAGCTCGTCAACCTGTTCGTCGGCGACGTGCTGCAGGTGAATCCCGCCCCGCACCCAGCGCCCCAGAGTCAATCCCGTCTCTTCCCGCGGCTTCGCTGGGTCGGCAAACACGATCTGGGCGGTCACCGCGAACACACGCGGGTCACGGAATCCGTCGACCAGGGGCTTGAGGAAGTCGGCCTCCACCCGCATGTCGTTGTTCAGCAGCACCACAATGTCGTTTCGGGCCAGCGTGAAGCCGTAGTTGGAAGCACGGCCAAACCCGAGGTTCGAGCCCATCTCGACAACGCGCACGGTCGGGAACGACTCGGCGAGGAACTCGGCCGTGCCATCCTCGGAACCGTTCTCCAGGACAAGAATCTCGTTCTCCGGGTTCGTGGCCAGCGCCCGCACCACTGACGGCAGGTTGCGGGCGAGGTGCTCGCGACCGTTCCAGGTGGGGATGACGACGCTGACCGCCCGTTTCGAAACCTCTCGGGGCAGGGTTCGCTTGGTCCTGCGCTGCAAGGCCGACACCACATCCGCCAGGGCAAGAAGAACCACGATCGCCAGCAGCATGAGAGGCGCAATCAGCAGCAGGAAGAAAGCGACGCCCATCCCGGCCAGCAGGTTCCGAATGCGCTTCACCGGGCTCCCGTCCGGCCGGGCGGGAAACTCCCGGGCGGGCCGCCGACCTCAACGTGGCAGGGCAGGTGCATATAGCCGTACACTTCGCCCGGGCCTTGTATCATCGGTACCACGAGGGCGTTGTCGATCCAGTCACAGATCTCGTACTGCTCCAGGTCGCCGTCGGCTATGGCGGGGGCAAACGAGAACGATCCGGCGTAGAGCTCTGGAAGGTCGACATGGAAATCGACCCTTCTCGTCTCTCCGGGATGCATCGGCTTCAGGACGTGTCCCTCCCGAAGCGTGTTGGTGCCGGCGAAGTCGATTCCCAGGTGATTCCTCATCATGAAACCGATGTTGGGTCTGGCGATGAAGTCGCGCGCGCGCGCGCTGATGCGTATGGTCGCAGTCTGCCTGGGCACGATGGAAGCCGCGGGACGGCGGAGCGGGTCCAGGACGGCGATACCCGTGATCTCCGCCCTCCCCGTGCCGAATCTGTGATCAGCGTTGGGCACCTCCGGCACCGGAGACGCTTCGCTGGCGGCTGGCGGTCCGACCGCCGATTCGAGATACGTGCGGTCTCTCCCGTTCATGTGCGCCAGATACCTGCGAACGACCTTGCTCGGGTCGCCTAGCTCGGCGACCCGACCGCCGTCCAGCCACAGGACGCGAGTGCCGAGCGCCTGGACATCGGCCATGGAGTGTGAGACAAGCAGGATCGTCACCCCGCTGCCACGCAACTCGTGCACCCTGCGCAGGCAGCGTTGGCGAAAATAGTAGTCCCCGACCGCCAGCGCCTCGTCGACAAGCAGTATGTCCGGCGTAACACTGATGGCCACCGCAAAGGCCAGCCTTACGAGCATGCCGCTCGAATAGGTCTTCACGGGCCGGTCGATGAAGTCGCCGATCTCGGCGAACGCCTCAATGGCCGGGAACTGCCGGCGTGTCTCCTGTGGCGAGAGCCCCATCAGCGCTGCGTACAGGCGGGCATTCTCTCGTCCGGTGAATTCAGGATGGAATCCCGTGCCCAGATCAAGCAACGCTGCGACCCTTCCCTCAACTTCGACGATCCCCTCGGTCGGGCGGACGATGCGGGCGGCGAGTTGCAGGCTCGTGCTCTTTCCCGAGCCATTGGCTCCGATGATGCAGAGTGTTTCTCCCGCCCCAACCTCGAAGCACACCTCGCGCAGGGCTGAGAAATCGGCGCTGGAGCGACGCCGAAGCGGCCAGACGAGTTCGCGCAGGCGGTCGGACGGGCGAGCGTAGGCGGCGTAGATCTTGGTGACGTTGCTGAACGCGATCCTGACCACGGATGCCTTGCCTTGCGCCAGGCGCAACCTGACCCTATCTTACGGAGTCTGCGGTTCCGGAAGGGGCGGGGCCGACCCGGCCGGCAGCGTCGATGCAGAATCGGAGACCCAGTCCCGGATGCGGAACGGCCCCGGCGGAAGCGCCGCTACCGGACACGGTACGAGCACGCAAACCTAGATGACGTCCGGAAATCCTCTCTTGGCGTGGCGGAAGACCAAGCCGCCCGCGACCAGGGAGAGGAGTGCGAAGACGCACAACGGGACCATCACCGACAGGCCCGGCATGGTGCCGCCGAGAATCGCGCTCCGATAGCCCAGGACGGCGTACCGTACGGGATTCCATTCCAGAACGCCGTCCAGCCGGTTTCGATAGAACGCCTCGGGCAGGAACACCGGCGTGAGCCAGAACCAGGCGGTGATCACCACCCTCAGAATCTGGGCCGTGTCCCGGAGGTATACCTGCAGCGCAGCTACCATCCAGGCGAGTCCCAGACTGAACATCGCGAGCAGCGCCAGCCACATCGGCAGGAGGACGACAGCGACACCGGGCGATTGCCCCAAGGCGGCCGCCACGGCGAGTAGCGCACCAACCGCAATCAGGTGCCCGATGGCAGTGGATACGAGGATGCTCGCAGGCAAGGCCTCTGACGGAAATACGCTTTTCTTGATCAGCGCTGCGTGATCGGTGAGCACCGATGCAGACCGCGTAACAGTCTCGGCGAACAGCGTCCACGGGAGCAGCCCAGCCAGCAGGAACAGCGGATACGTCTGCGTCGCCTCGTCGGCGGGAAGCCGGGCTGCGAGCGCAGTCTCGAAGACGAACGTGTAGACCAGCAGTAGAACGAGCGGATGAATCACACCCCAGAGCCATCCGAGCGCAGACCCCACGTGGCGTTGCCGGAAATCACGCAGGGCCAGCAGACAAAGCAGCGTGGCTGCCGGGCGCAACCCTAGCACCTCCGCCCGGGGCTCGCCGCCCTAGGGCCGCTCGGCCAGGGTAACTTCGGCACCGACTTCCTCCCCGTTCCGGAGCACCCGCACCCGGATCACATCCCCCACGCTCGAGGCTCTGAGCGCGTAGGTAAAGTCGTAAAGGTTGGTGATCGGGATGTCGTTCCATCGAGTCAGAATGTCACCCCCTTGCAGGCCGGCCTCGGAAGCGGGTGAACCGGCCCTCACATCGGCGAACTTGACACCGTTCGGTACCTCGCCGAAATCGGGAATCGAACCGAACCACGGTCCGTAGCCAGTGCTGGCCCCGTCCCCGGTGCCTCGGCCCCGAGCGCGACCGGGAGCGGATTCCACGAAGCCCATCCTGTTCGCTGCGGAGTTGATGCCGTCCACCACTTCGGCGGCGACAGCCAGCAGCCGGACCGCATCGTCTCCGTTGATCTTGTCGGCTGTGTCGCTGGGCTTGTGGTAGTCCGAGTGCAGGCCGGAAAAAAAGAACAGGGCGGGAATCCTCTTCGCCAGGAACGATGTGTGGTCGCTGGAACTGTAGCCAGCCCGAGACAGATCGACCCGGAGACCATGGTTGCTCGCCGCCGCCTTGACAAGCGCCTCGAGTGGCTCCGCTGTGCCGGTACCACCGACATAGAGCTTACCGTTGTCGATGCGCCCGACCATATCGAAGTTCAGCATCGCCACCGCCTGATCGAGAGGCCGGGTGGGATTGTCGACCCAGTGGCTGGATCCAAGCAGTCCGATCTCCTCCCCCGCGAAGGCGAGGAACAGCGTCCCGAACCTGGACTGGCTGTCTCGCCTCGCCTGCAGGTGTGCAAGCTCGACCATCGCGGCGATTCCCGACGCATTGTCGTCTGCTCCGTGGTGAATCTCCCCGAAGCGCGACGGCGAGAGGGAACCCTCGCCCCCGAGGCCCAAATGGTCGTAATGAGCTCCGACAACGATGTACTCGTCCGACTTGCCGGGCAGAAATCCGGCCACGTTGCTCACTGTGGCCCGCTCGTGGTCTACATCCACGGACAACGTGATGCGCAGGGAAGACGCCAAGGCGAACGACTGGGGCCGCCTCGAGGACTCGATGTCCCGCTCGAGCACCCGCAGGGAGCGGCCCGAGCCCCGCAGCCACTGTTCCACGACGTCACGTCGGACCTGGACCATCGGGATGCCGGCATCGACGGGGCCGGAGACGCTACCGAAACGGATGAGCCGGCTCGCCCGCTGTCCTCGGGAGCGGCTGTCAACGAGAAGCACAGCCTTGGCACCACGGTTGCGGGCCTGGATCGCCTTGGAAATCAGATGGGTGTGTCGGGTATAGCGCCGGTCCCGTCCCGGACCGCCAGCTTGACTGTCGCTGGCTCCGAAAAAGGCGGGTTCGTACCGCAGCACCAGGACGATCTTGTCCTGAACATCGAAATGGAAGTAGTCGTCGTACTGGAATTCGTCCGCCACCGCCCCGTAGCCAACAAACACGACCTCGCCCTCCACCCGGCCACCGGAGGAGAAGTTGATCGGGATATAGTCCTCGCCCACATCGAGTTCATCGGTGCCGCGCGGGCGTTCCACGATCAAGCTGTTGCTCTCGCCCATGCTGGCGCCTGTGGTCACGTCGAACGGCTGCAGGAAGGAGCCTCGGTCGCCCGCCGGTTCGAGACCTGCGAGCTGGAATTGCCCGGCGATGTATTTCGCAGCCTCGTCGAGTTCCGGCATGCCGGCTCCCCTGCCGCGCATTTCGGGAGCCGCAAGAGTATGCACGTGCTGCAAGTAGCGATCGACTGCGCGGGGGGCGGCATCGTCGGTTGCCGCATGCGCCAGGAGCTGACTGGACGCGGCCGCCAGCACCAGGCGGATGACAGCCTGCCGGGTCCAGGTCCGTGATCGTAGGCGCTGCATCCAGTGCTCCGGTTGTCGGTTGCTCCAGACCACTGACACGGTGGCCACAGCTGCGGCTGGGAGCGGGCGATTGCGCCGCTCTGCGCCGGTTCGTTGATGTCATTGTCGCACCGTGAGGTCCACAGGCAGCGACCGACCTGGGGCGAGTCCGCACAGCGCGGGACGTGAAGGGCGGGGTGAGGGCGAGTCCGTGCGCGGGCCGGCATCGCCCAACGGGCTGGAGTCCTCTTGGTCGATGCTCAAGCGGGGGTATTGCAGTGCGCCGCTTGTACTGGGAAGCACAACAGCGGGCGGAGGGCTCTAGGGTCCTGATTAGCCAATCCTAGAGGAGAAATCGCCATGCCTCAGCAGTTCTGCCACCTGCAATACGACGAGCGCTGCCAGATCCATGCCTGGCACCAGCAGGGATTCTCGGTCACCGCCATCACCGCTCAACTCCAGCGTCGCAAGTCCACCGTCTGTCGCGAGCTCCAGCGCAACGCCGAACCCTCCGGCTATTACCATGACCAGGCCCAGTAACTCGCTCGAGAGCGCCGCCACCGGGCCGCGCAAGCTCCAGCCACCGATCTGGAACCTCCGCCGTGACTGCCTTCAGAGCAACGGACGAGGCTTTCCGCGACGACTGTCTCACGGTCGGCATTCATCGCGCCACCTGCAGCCCCGACGCCCTTCCCCCTCTCGAGCTGGCGGGCCCAGCCCGCCAGCGCCCCTACGGTCGTCCAGCCGCCCTTTCGGGCCAAGTCCCGCTGCCGTACTCTGTTAGCAACTCAACCGCCAACTCCATATGCCTTCTTCCCCGAGGTTGGGTTTCAATGTGCAATGGGCGATATGAACCCGTTCAAATTTTAGTTCTGTCCAGCCACACTCAGATCTTTTCCCTGGCCCACTTCTTCGCCACTTACTCGAATTGAAAGAAGATTTTGTCCTGCGCCTTTCTCTTTCGCAACTAGACGATAAATGACTCCATATCCTGCCATGTCTTGACGTAAGCTCCTCTGAACCACTCCTTGTACAGCGGCTCGTGCAGGATCTTGTTTTTGATGCCAACGGCTGTCAACTCGAAGCGGTTCAGGTACGTGCAGAGAGTAATAACATCTGCGGTACGTTCTTCAGTCCTACCAGTTCCCAACAGAGCAACAAGGCTTCCCTGAGCTCTCATTTCCCAGAACTTGGTCCTGAGAATAAGCTACTGGCCGCTTGTGCACTCAGTGGTAGAAATGTAATCCAAAGTGGCCCGCAGGGATACATGACGGTGGTTGTATCACCATGCCAGTAGTCCGACAGCTATAATTGCTAAGGCACTGATCGATGCAGACACACAATCTCTCCCGGAGGGTTCGGGATGATTCCCAAGAAGCGTACATAGGGTTCGTACAAGACACCTGTTACGGGATGCCAGTAGTCCCTTCCTGGGGGGTGATTCTCAAGGATGCGGTTGTGCGTACGGTGGTCATAGTGTTGCCTCAAGCCGGAGTATAGCAACTGTTCGCATAGGATGTCCATAGTCTGAAGCACCATATGTTTCTGCCTCTTTCTGCGAATTGCCCCACACCAACCTCGAAGGCGAGGCCAAGGCCCTGCCTCTGGCGCAACCTGGCCAGTCCAGACGGAATGGAAGGGTCTGAATGTGTCTCTGGGGGTCGAGGAACAGCCCGATCTGGCCGGCAAGGTCCTGCCATGAATCCCGCACTCTTTCGACTGGCACGCTCCCGGTCGCGCAACTGCGCCTTGCCTGGCCAATGAAACTCGTTACTCAGCAAGTAGTTACAAGAATTTGATGTTATACTTGGGCTAGGATTAGCCTGTGGGGCCGCCCAACGCATCCGAGCCATCAAGACCGCGTGGAAACTACGACGCCTCGATTCCGAGCCGGTCGGTCATCGGACCCGCACTCCTGCTGGTCTTCCTGGGCTTCGGCGCGGGTGGTCTGGCGTCACTGCACGCCCAGTTCGACGCGAACCTCGGGCGAATCGTCGGGGAGGTGACCGGACCGGACGGGCTGGCCGTTCCCGGTGCCGAGGTTACCGTGGTCGGTTCCGAGAGCGGATCAACGCGGATTGCGCAATGCGACGGTCTGGGTCGATTCCAGATTGGCACCCTCCGTCCAGGCACGTATGCCGTCACCGCGACTTCGGTCGACTTCGCGCCTGCGACTGCCACCGAGGTGGTGGTGCGGGTAGGCAGTACGGTGCGGGTAGATCTTGCGCTGAACCTGGAACAGACCTATAGCCAGATCGAAGTTACCGCGAGCATGATCGACGCCCTCCTTCCCGCCTCGAGCAACGTGGTCGGTGAACAGGTCTTCAACGAACTGCCGATCAACGGCCGCCGCTTCCACGACTTCGCCCTGCTGACTCCGGGAGTCCAGGTTTCCCGAGCTGCCGGGCACCTGTCGTTCGGGGCACAACGGGGCATCTACACGAACGTCTCGGTGGACGGAACGGATTACAACCAGGCCTTCTTCGGGGGGATCCAGGGCGGAGAACGGGCTGGTTCTGCCATGACCTTGCCGCAGAGCGCGATCCAGGAGTTCCAGGCCGTAACTTCCGGTTTTACGGCCGAGTACGGCCGCACAACCTCGGGCGTCGTCAACGTATCCACCAAGTCGGGTAGCAACGAGATCCACGGCGACGCGTTCTTTCAGATCCGCCATCCCAGGCTTGGCCTGCTGGACCCCTTCGGGGCCAAGGTGCTCGAGGACTTGCGGCAGTTCGGGGGCGCAGCGGGCGGGCCTCTCAAGCGGGACGTCGCGTTCTGGTTCTTTGCCATCGAACGCCAGGCCAGCACGAGCCCCCGTTACGTGGAGTTCCCGCTCCTGGGCGGGGCGGACCGGAGCCGCGGCCCTGAAGCCTACGACTATTTCAAGAGTCTGGAGGAACCCTTCGAGGCCACCAACGATGCTCTTGCGCTCACGCCGCGGCTGGACCACCAGTTCCGCAACGGCAGCCAGTTCATGGTCCGCTACAACTACAGCAACGGAACGGGAGTCAACGCCGTCAGCATCGGGGACCCCAGGCACCCGCGCACCAAGAACGCACTCAGCAACAACGGAACGGAGAAGAACTCGATCCATTTCCTGACGACCCAGCTGACGAGCATCCTCGCCGCCAACGTCTTCAATCATCTGCGCGTATCTTTCACACGGGAACAAAGGCCGCGCTCCGCCAACCGCGAGCAGCCCGGCGTCTCGACGGTCATAGGGAACTTCGGCACCCGCTCCTACCTCCCGACCATCGAAACCGATATTCGGCCGCTGATCAACAACAGCCTGATCCTGCATGCCGGGTCGCATGGCATCAAGGTGGGTGGTTCGCTGGATCGCGTCTGGATCAACGACCTCTTCGGCAACAATCAGTTCGGCACCTTCGTGCTTTTCAACTCGGACCCGGAGGAGGCCCTCGACATCCTCACACCGGGCGGACGGATTGCAAATCGCTTCGACGCCCCCGGCCTTTACTCGCGGCAGATGGGGAACACGATCGGGAGGCAGACGATCGGCCACGGTTCGCTGTACGTCCAGGATTCCTGGCAGGCTGCGCCCGGCCTGACGCTCGACTTGGGATTCCGCTGGGAGGGGCAGTTCAACCAGACGCCGGAAGGGGGCAATCTGGAGCTGATCGACCGGGTGCGCGGAATAGAGTTCCCGTTTGGCCAGGTCGACCCGCTATTCCTCCCGGACTCGACCCGCCAATGGATGCCGCGCATCGGCTTTGCCTACAGTCCCCAGAGCCTTGCAGCACGCTTCGTGCTGCGCGGGAGCGCAGGTGTGTTCTACGCCGTCACCCCTCCGGTCTTCTTCAATGCCGCCACAAAGGCCTTCCGGGACCCGCCGTTCAACCTGTCGGTTGCGCTGCCGACCAGTGCGCCCACGATCTACCAGCAGTTCCTGGCGGCTGGTATTGACCTGAACCAGTATTCACTGGCTGAACTCCCGATCTTTTCGCAGGATGCCATCGCAAGGGTACTCGACGGCGACCCGTTCCTGGGAACGGGACCCATCGCGGTGCATCGCGACTTCCGGAACCCTCGCTCCGTAAAGTTCAATCTGGCGATGGAATACGGTCTCACCGACCGGATGGTCATCGGCCTGCAGTGGATGCGCCACCGCACTGCTTTCCTGCATGGACAGCGGGACTACAACCTCCCGACCTCGGTCCTGCGGCCCGACGACCGAGCGCAGATTCCGTTCTATGACGTGACGAGACGACCCTCGGCCAAACTCGGGCCCGTGTTGGTGGTTGAGTCGCTCGGCCGTGCCAACTACGATGGCTTTACCACGAACTGGAGATTCCAGGGGGACCGCACCCAGTTCGCGGCACACTACACTTACGCGCAGGCCTTCTCGAGCGACGTCAACGAGGGCTATTTCTGGGAACCGCAATACACCGACCATGCCCACCCCCAGAACGGATACGGCCCGTCGGACCTCGACATGCGTCACCAGGTGACCGCACATGCTGTGCTTGGACTGCCCGGCAAGTTCACCTGGTCGGGAATCCTGCGCGCCACCAGCGGCCCACCCCTCAATCCTTCGGCAGGCATGGACTTGAACGGTGACCGCTTCCCCTTCGACCGCGCGCTGGCAGGGCCCGGCTGGTACCTGGGCCGCAACAGCTACCGGAACAGGGGAATGTGCAACATCGACATGCGCGTGCTGCGGGCGTTTCCGGTGTCCGAATCCAAGCGCCTCGAGGTCTCGGTCGAGCTCTTCAACGCACTCAATCTTGATAACGTCGAATTGGCTGGATTCAACCGGATTTACGGACCGGGGCTGGACCTGGCGACTGGCACCGCGATCGGGCCCAACCCGTCATTCGGTCGGCTGCGCTCGCGTGACGGCGGCTACGACCGCAACAATTCCCAGGTCCTGGGTACCGGCCCCTTCCAGATCCAATTGGGGGTCCGCTTCTACTTCTGAGCCTGTGTCCAGAGTCGCACTGACCCGGTGTCGAACCAGCCCGGCGGGGCTGGATAGCCAAGACCCTAATCCTGCGCCTGTTCGAGACAGCCGATCCGCTGGCCGCAGGCAGGGGCATATCGGCAAACCGATCGACCGTACACATGGACGTCACACGGGCGGACGCGTCGCCCCCGGCCGTCGGGCCAGGCTTCACCTGCACCGTTATGTTGCAGCCCTTGGGTAACCCAACCTCGCTCGGCATTCGCCTTACCTTTCGGGTAGCAGTTGCGTAGTCCCTGCACCACACCGGAACCATGCCGATGACGGTCGAATCCACTGTATCCTGGCCGGTGCAATCCAGATTCTCTGGATCGGCAGCACCGGAAGCGTCGCCCACCCCGAAGCCCGCATTCGCTCCCGAGGTCGTACCGGGGAGAGGAGGCGGCAAGCCGGGCCTTCCCGGGTGGGGGATCGGACTCGCGGTCCTGGCGGGCTTGGCCGTCGGCTTGACCATCAACGCATCCCGGCAGTCGTCAGGGGTGCCGGAGGCCGCGGCGGTGCCGGCCGCGATCCCGACCGTAACGGCGGAGATTCGGGATTTCCGGAAATCCATCCGGATCGGCGGAACCGTCGGGGCTACCAACTTCGCGATGATTCGCGCCCCCAGGATGCAAGGCAGTCGCGACCGCGGCGGCGGCGGGGGAGGGCTGACCATCCAGAGTCTTGCGGAACCGGGGTCGGTCGTCGAAGTGGGAGCAGTGGTCGCCGAGTTCGAGTCCAGGAGAACCCAGGACCAGCTCGACACCTTTGCCTCGACCCTTGCCCAGACCAAGGCCATGGCGGGAACGCGCAAGGCGGAGATGCTGATCGCCACCGAAACACTGCGCCAGACCTACCGAACCACCAGGTCGGAAGCGGCGCAATCGGAGCTGGACTTGCAGACAGCGGAAGTCCGGTCAGCCATCCAGGCGGAGATCTTCGACCTGCTTGCCCAGGAGGGCAGGGCGTCGTCAACGCAGCTGGCGGCAGAGGTACGCCTCCAGGAGATCGCTGACCGGGCCGAGTCGAAGAGCCTCGAGATTACGATCGAGCAAGACCAGAAGCGGTTGAACCGCACGCTCGGCGACCTGGAGAAGATGAAGATCCGCACGCCCGTGGGCGGCTTGGTGGTGATCGAGACGATGTTCACCCGTGGCGGCTTCCAGCAGGCTTCGGCCGGCGACGAGGTCTTCGGCGGTGCGCCGTTCATGCGCATCGTCGACCTTTCCAACATGGCCGTGTACGCCAACCTCAACCAGGTCGACAGCCAAGTGGCCAAGATGGGTTCGCCGGTCATTGTCAAGCTGGACGCCTATCCGGGGGTGGAATTCAGGGGACGGGTCCGATCATTGGGGGCGATGGCGGTCTCGGGGTCCGGCGGAGGAGGTCGACGGGGCCCACCCGGCTCGCGGGGGTCTCGTGGGGAGTGGCTCAAGCAGGTGCCGGTGGAGGTCGAGATTCTCCAGACCGACGGTCGCATCCAGCCGGACCTTTCGGCTTCTGCGGACATTCTTCTCGAGGAACTGGAGGATGTCCTTGTCATCCCGAGAGCGGCACTGGCCGCGTCCGGGGACACGACCGTGGTTTGGGTCGAGGAGGCTGGCCGGTTCGTGCAGCGCGAGGTGGAAATCGGGTCCATGAGCGACACGGAAGCCGTCGTCCTTGCCGGCCTTTCACCGGGAGAACCTGTCGCCGAACAGGCGTTGCCACCCGCGACAGAACTCGCTATGCGCTAGCGTCCGCTCGAAGCACGGCCGAGTCCCCGCACAGCCGAGAGGGTCTGCGCTGTGCGCATGCTAGGATCGGACGAGGGAGCGTTGCAACGCGCTCTCCGGTCTGCGTCCCCATCGTCTAGCCCGGCCTAGGACATCGCCCTTTCACGGCGGCAACGCGGGTTCGAATCCCGCTGGGGACGCCATCATTGGCGCGAGTCGCTCTCAGCGGGCCGTTGACGGTACTGTCGGTCTGGCCGGGTTCGGGTCGCCGGGATTAGCCCATTGCTGCTGTTCTTGGCAGGATACTGCCTGCTGCTCCTGCTGGTCGGAGCGTGGGCCTCCCGATCGGTCCGGAGCAGCTCGGACTTCTTCGTCGCGGGCAGGACCCTGCCGTCTTCGCTGCTGTTCGCCACGTTTCTGGCGGCCAACGTCGGCGCGGGAAGCACGGTCGGAGCAGCGGAGTTCGGGTATCGGGCTGGGTTGCCTGCGTGGTGGTGGGTCGGGTCGGCCGGGGTCGGATCGGTCATTCTGGCTCTCGCGCTGGGTCCGCGGATATACCGGGTGGCACGGGAACTCGGGCTCTATACGGTCGGCGACTACCTCGAGCACCGGTACGGCCGGGCGACCCGCAGGGTCGCCGCCACCGTGCTGCTCTTCGGAGCGCCAGCCGTTCTGGCCGGGCAGATCATCGCAGCAGCGCTTGTCCTGCAAGTGGTCGCGGGCGTGCCCGACGCCTGGGGAACTGTGGCTGGCGGGGCCCTGGCAACAGCGTACTTCATGATGGGCGGCCTCCGCTCCGCAGCGTGGGTGAATACGGTCCAGATCGTGGTCAAGGTGGTCGGGTTCGGGATCGCGGTGCCGTGGTTGGTCACCGCCAGTGGCGGCTGGCAGGCGGTCGCAGAAGCGGCTCCGAACGAGGAGGCCCTGCGTCTGGGCGGGGCGGGGCTGTCGGAAACGACGCGTCTCGTGCTGATGCTTGCGCCGGCCTTCGTTGTTTCTCCCGGACTCCTCCAGAAACTCTTCGGAGCCAAGGACGAGCGGACAGTCATGGTGGGTGTGGGGCTTCAGGGTGGGGTGCTGCTGGCGTACTCGTTCCTCCCTGTGCTTCTGGGCATGGTCACCCGCATTCACTTTCCGCCGCCTGTGGAACCGGGCCTGGCGGTCGTGAAGCTGCTCGGCGAGGTGGCGCCGGCCTGGCTTGGGACCCTGATGCTGGCCGCCATCCTCTCGGCCGAGGTCAGTTCGGCCGACGCCGTGCTGTTCATGATCACGACCTCGGCGGTGCGAGACGTTCTCGAGCCGTTGTCGGGCACCTTGCGCAGCGACCGGTCCCTGCTGAGATGGACCCGGATCACAGCGCTGGCGGCCGGTGGACTGGGCATCTTGCTCGCGCAGCGGTTTCGCTCCATCCTGTCGGCGCTGGGCTTCTTCTACAGTCTGGTCACGATCACGCTCTTCGTGCCGCTCGTCGCTGGCCTGTTCTGCAAGGGGCCGGGGCAGCGTACGGCACTCCTGGCCATTGCCTGCGCCCTGTCGGCGGCCGGACTCTCGTTGATCGTCCCGGCTGCCCGTGGCAGCTGGTTCGAGCCCGTACCCGCTGGCATCGCTGCGAGCGCCATCGTCTTCGCGGTGGCAAGAACGGCGAATCAGCCGGAGCGTGGGCCCGTATAATGGTCGGCTCTTGACATGCAAACCACTCTCCTGCCGATCGACTGGATCGTTATCGCCGTATATTTCGCCGGGATGGTCGCGGTCGGGATGGTCGCAGCCAGGAAGGTCAGCAAGACCGCCGACTACTTCCTCGGCAATCGAAGCTTCAATGTCTGGCTGGTCATGGGGCAGGCCCTCGGCGTCGGAACCCATGCCGAAATGCCGGTCTCTCTGGCCGGCAAGATCTACCAGTCTGGCTATGCGGGCATCTGGTACCAGTGGAAAAACCTGTTCATCACGCCGTTCTACTGGATTCTAGCCCCCCTGTTCCGCCGGTTTCGACGGACCACCACGGGCGAGGTCTACGAAGACCGCTACGGCAGCTGGGTGGGTGCCGTGTACACGGTCTTCGCGCTGTCGTACTTCATGTTCAACATGGGCGCGATGCTGAAGGGCGCCGGCAAACTGGTCAGCGTCGCCTCGGGCGACGCCGTCTCGGCCAACACGGTCGTGCTGGCCATGACCGGCACGTTCCTGCTGTACAGCTTTGTGGGCGGTCTGGTGTCGGCCGCCTATACAGACTTCATCCAGAGCATTTTCATCATCGCCCTGAGCTTTCTGCTCATACCGATGGGCCTGCGCGAGACCGGCGGCTTCACCGGGATCCGCGAAACGCTGGACCCGTCCATGCTCTCGATGGTAACCCCGGGCGATGTGGGAATCTTCACGATCGTGATGCTGACCATCAACGGCCTGGTCGGGATCGTTGCACAGCCGCATATCCTTGCCAGCGTTGGCACCGGCCGGGACGAGCGCTCCTGCCGGATCGGGATGGCCTACGGGAATTTCATCAAGCGCTTCTGCACGATCGGCTGGGCCCTGGTGGGGATCATTGTCGCGACACTGCTCATCCAGCGGGGCGAGGCCCCCTTCGGCGACCCCGAGGACGCCTTCGGGTATGCGACCCGGGAGCTGCTGTTTCCCGGCGGACTGGGGCTGATGATCGCCTGCGTGCTGGCGGCCAACATGTCGACCGGGTCGGCATTCATGGTGGACAGCGCCGCGTTGTTCACCCAGAACCTTTACCGCCGCTACGTCGCGAAGGACCGCACGGACCGCCACTACCTGTGGGCCGGGCGCTTCGCCGGGGTCGGAATGACGCTGCTGGGCGTCGTGTTCGGCCTGTACGTCGGCAGCGTCCTGCAGGCGTTCCTGTTCACCGAGACCATCGCAGCCTTTATGGGAATCAGCATGTTCGGGGCAATCTCGTGGCGTCGGTCGAACCGATGGGGCGCCCTGGCGAGTCTGGCCGTCTCCTCGGCCCTGTTCTTCTGGCTGACCTTCTCCGAGTACGGAGTCCTTCTTCACTGGGAAGCGGCTAACTTCGGAATCGCGCTGGTGGCAGGGTTTGCTGCCTTGGCTGCGGTGAGTCTGGCAACGGCTCCGGAATCGAGAGAGCGGCTGGATCGGTTCTACCGGAAGCTCGACACCGCATCGCGCTGGAATCCGGTCACGGACCGGGAAGAGACCGATTCCACACCCGGCAACGCACTGCTGTTCGTCCACATCCTCAATCTGGGAGTGGGAAACGGGCTCGGCCGGATCTATGAGCGCTTCCGCGTCGATATCAACGGCCTGGCAGTTGCAGCGCTGGTCGTTGTTGCACTGATCGCCCTCGCCAAGGGTATCCTCTGGCTGCCGTGATGTCCGGTACCTCCGGAAGGACCCGAAGGCCTGCCATTCACTCCGGGCATGCCGATCCACTGAGAAGACGGTAGGTCTCCCGGCCCACCACCCGCTCCTCGTCGGCAGCAAGCACCAGGCATGCGACTGTGGCGCGACTTTGCTCGATCCGGCAATCGGGCACGGCCGACCCGTTCCGCTCAGGGTCAAGCTCGATTCCGAGAAACGCGAGACCCGCGCAGATCCGCTGGCGGAGAGAACTCGAGTTCTCGCCGATCCCGCCGGTGAACGCCAGTGCATCCAGGCCGCCCATGGCCGCAGCGTAGGCCCCGATCGTCTTGCGAATCTGGTAGGCGAAGGTCGCGAGGGCCAGCTTGGCAGCTTCGGCCCCGCCTGCGGCGGCCGCCTCGATGTCTCTCACATCACCGCCGGCGATTCCCGAAATCCCCGCCAGACCGCCGTCTCGGACCAACCGCTCCCGCATTTCCATCACCGACAGGTCCAGGCGGTCCATCAGGAGCAGAACAGCGAACGGGTCCAGATCGCCGGGGCGGGTCGCGTTCTCCAGACCCGACTGCGGGGAGAACCCCATGGTGACGTCACAGGACCGGCCGTCGCGGATTGCGCAAACCGACGAGCTGCCGCCAAGGTGGCAGGAGATCGTGCGAAGGCCCTGCGGGTCGACTCCCAGGATCCCGGGGACCCGCTCGCCAATCGAACGGTGGGAGGCTCCGTGGAAACCATAGCGACGGATGCCGTGGTTCCTGCGCCACTCCTGCGGGACTCCGTAGGTGGAGGCCCACTCCGGGATGCTGGTATGGAACCCCGTTTCCAGAACCGCAACGACCGGCAGGTTCGGCCTTAGCGAGCGGAACTCGCGGATGCCCTCCAGGTAGATGCCGTTATGGAGCGGTGCGGCCGGCTCGAACTCCTCCATTGCAGCCAGGAGCGCCTCGTCGACCGCATAGGTGCCCTGGAATCGCTGGCCAGCATGCACGGCCTTGAAGCCGACCGCGTCGATCTCGCCCACGTCCGAAAGCACGGCGCGGACCGCCGCCCGGTAGCTGTCGGCGTCGCCGCCCGGACGACCGATCCGCTCCATGCGGCCGGAGGCCAACTGCCGCTCCTCGGGGAAATCGAGAAGCTTGAACTTGAGCGACGTCGAGCCGAGGTTGGGAATCAGGACACGCATCGTTGCGGAAACGATATCAGAGACCAATCGAGGAGCGGGAGCGACGGCTAGAGCACCGGCAAGTTCCAGTTCTCCACGATCTCGCGGATATGCTCGAGGAAAAGATCCGCAACGGCCCCGTCGACCACGCGATGGTCGAAGCTGAGCGTCAGGTGCGAGATGGATCGAATGGCTATGGCATCGTTCACGACAACAGGGCACTTCGTGACCGCGCCGATACCCAGAATGGCCACCTGCGGCTGGTTGATGGCCGGTGTCGCGAGCAGGGAGTTGTACGAGCCGTAGTTGGAGATCGAGAAGGTGCCCTGGGAGACCTCGTCCGGCTTGAGCGACTTGGCCCGGGCCCGGGCAGCAACATCGTTGACCGCTCGCTGGAGACCGAGGACGCTTTGCTCGTCGGCGTTGCGGATGACGGGAACGATCAGGCCCCAATCCAGCGCCACCGCGACACCGATGTTGACATCCTTGTGCAGGATGAGCTGCTTGCCGTCGAGCGACGCGTTGACCGTGGGATAGGCCTTCAACGCCGAGGAGGCGGCATGCAGGAAGAAGGGCATGAAGGTCAGTTTTGTCGCGTTCTTGCGCAGGAAAGCGTCTGCGGAGACGCGACGGAGCTCGGCGATTCGTGTGCAATCCACGACGTGGACGGTCGAGACATGCGGCGAGATCCGCTTCGTTCGGACCATGTGCTCGGCGATGCTCTGCCGCATGGCCGACAGGGGCTCGACATCGAATTCCCCGAAACGCGCCTCCGGTGCGCTCGGGAACGCGGTGTCGGGCTGAAACCCTCCGGCCGTCCGCTCCTGCCGTTCGACATAGTTGAGAATGTCCTGCTTGGAGATCCGTCCACCGGCCCCGCTGCCCTTGCCGACCTTGGCGAGGTCGATGCCCTTTTCCTTGGCGATTCGACGGACGAGGGGGGAACTGCGGATTCGCTCGCCACGTTCCGGCTCGGCACTCACCTCCGCAGGGGGGAGCGGTGATGGGGCCGCCGGGGAGGAGGGGGCGGGCGACGGCGCGGGTTGGGGCGTGGGAGCCGTCGATGGCCCGGCGTGCTGGCCGAGCTTCGAGCCATCGCCAATGACTGCGACCACCGTGTTGATCTGGACGGTCTCGCCTTCGGGGAAGAAAATGGCCTCCAGCACACCGGAGGCGGGGGACGGCACTTCGGAGTCGACCTTGTCGGTCGAGATCTCGAACAGCAACTCGTCCCTCTCGACCCTGTCGCCCAGGCCCTTCAACCACTTCGTGATGGTCCCCTCCACGATACTCTCGCCCATCTGGGGCATGACCACATTGCTCATTCCGTCCGACTCCCGATTCCTTCCTGCCATCTTAGGTCCTGGCTCTCGACCAGATCATCGAGCGCCCGAACACCTTGCCGAAGCTGCCGGCCACCGCCTCGATCACCGTCTCAAGGCCGGGGTTCCGACCCAGGATCCGCTCCATCGATGTCACTGGACGCATCAGTCCGCACGGCACGATGAACTCGAAACAACGGAGGTCTGTGGAGACGTTCAGTGCGAGCCCGTGAGACGTCACCCAGCGGCTGAGATGGACACCCAGTGCGCCGATCTTGGCCTCTCCCACCCAGACACCCGTCAATCCCTCGATCCGCCCCGCGCGGATTCCGAAATCCGTCAGCGCGGCGATCATGACCTCCTCCAGTGCACGAAGGTAGGCTCCCACGTCCCGGCGCCATTCTCTCAGGTCCAGGATCGGATAGGCGACGACCTGGCCGGGGCCGTGATACGTCACGTCGCCGCCGCGGTCGGTCTCCTCGACAGCGATTCCCATCCGTCCGAGCCTGTCGGAAGTCGCCAGCACGTGCGCCGAATCGGCGTTGCGGCCCAGTGTAATCGTGGGAGGATGCTCAACGAACAGCAACTGGTCGCCGAGTGAACCGGCCTTGCGGGCCCGCACAAGGTCGGCTTGAATGGCCAGCGCCCTCCTATAGGTGGTTTGCCCGAGGTTACGGATCTCGCAGGACGGGGCGGCCACGGCCATAGCGAGCGACGGGCTGTGCGATGCTGCCGCCACCACATCAGGCATTGCTCGCCTGTCCGTAGATTCCATTATAGGCCTCGACCACAGCCTCGGACAGCGTCGGATGGGCGTGAACCGTCGCGCGCACGGTATCGATGGTCGCCTCGCTTGTCATCGCGACGATCGATTCGTGGATGAGTTCCGTGGCACTCGGCCCGAGGATATGGACACCCAGAATCTCACCGAATTCGGCGTCAGCCACGACCTTGACGAAACCCGTCTGGCTATCCAGGATCGCGGCCTTGCTGTTGGCCGCAAACGGAAACTTCGACACCTTCACCGGGCGGTCACTCGCTCGCGCCTGGTCCTCGGTCAGACCTACACTGGCAATCTGGGGCTCGCAATACGTGCAATTCGGAGTGAGGTTGTAATCGATCGGCTCGACCGGCTTGCCCGCGATACGACCTGCGGCAAGGATGCCCTCGGCGGATGCGACGTGGGCCAGCTGCGGCGATTCGGCCACGATATCTCCGATGGCATACACGCCCGGCTCGGCCGTTTCCATGTATCCATTGACGCGAACAAGGCCCCGATGGGTCTCGACCGCGGTGTTCTCCAGGCCGATGCCGGCGGTGTTCGGCGTCCGACCGACCGCCACGAGCAGCTTCTCGAACGTCCTTGTCCCGGTCGAGGCGGCTTGGCCGGAATAGGTCACCTCGATGCCCTTATCGGTCTCGGTCGCACCCGTCACGGCGGTACCGGGCAGGACGTCGATCCCTTTCGCCCGAAACGCACTCGACAAGCCAGCCGAGATCTCCCTGTCCTCAAGGGGCACGATGCCGGGAAGCGTCTCGAAGAGCGTCACCTCCGCACCCAAGCTTCGGAACATGGATGCGAACTCTACGCCAACGGCTCCGCCACCGATGACGCCCAGCGATGCCGGCACCGCCTTGAGCGCCAGGATTTCGACATTGGTCAGCACTCGTGGCGAGCCGGGATCCAGACTGGGCAGCATGCGCGCCTCGGAACCGGTCGCGAGAATGACGTGCGGGGCACTGATGACCTGATCCCCATTTCCGCCGCTGACCTTGACCGTGCCGTCCCCCTGCAGGCTTCCGAAGCCGCGGATGGTGTCGACGCCGTATTTCTTGAAGAGATGCCGGATGCCCGTCGCAAGCCTGTCGACGATCTGCTGCTTGCGGTGGCCCATTGCCTCGAAGTCGATCGAGAGTCCTTCCGTGCGGATGCCGACCCGCTCGCCGTGCAGAACGGCTTCGTAAACTTCCGCGAAGTGCAGGTAAGCCTTGGTCGGGATACAGCCTACGTGGAGACAAGTGCCGCCGAAACGCGGCGCGCTCTCGACCACTCCCACCTTGAGGCCATACTGGGCTCCCCGTATGGCAGCCACGTAGCCGCCCGGGCCGCTCCCGATGACCAGGGCATCGTAACCCGTCACAAGCCTTGAGTCTAGCGCGTCCGGTCGCAACCCCGAGCCGGCATGGTGCCGGATCTCCAATCCGCTCGGGCTGTGGACCGGGGTTGCGACCGTTGCCGGGCTGACGACCGGGCTTTCGTCGCCACTGATCCCGCCGGCAGACCGCACGGGCGCAGGCGGTTCCAATTCGGTGGTCCGCGCACCTGCTGAGGTATACTGGTGCTCTGTTTTCGGCGGCGGCGGGGCTGAGTTGATGAGGTTGCAATTACGCCTGTCCTGGCCGTCCTCTCGAGTTCATGGTCCGCCATGGGCAATCGCGTTCCTGATCCTGCTCCCAGCGCTCAGTTCCGGCGCAGAAGAGCGAGGCCCGACACCTCGCGAAATCGTTGGTGGCGCAGCCGCCAGCGGGCAAAGCTATCCCTTTGTGGTGCGTCTGACGACGACAGCCGGCTCATGCTCGGGCAGCATCATCGCACCCAACTGGATATTGACCGCGGCCCATTGTGCTCTCAGCAAGAACGAGCCGATTGCCCGAATCCAGGCCTGCCATTTCGATCGATCGTCAGGTGGATTTTCGTACTCATGCCGGAACGCCAAACGGTTTGTTCCACACCCGGGATACACGTTCAACGCCCATGTGGTACCTCGTCCGGTGCACCGCCCCAACGATATCGCACTGATCGAGCTGTCCCATCCATTCCCCGCATCATCTGCGGCACCTCTCGGCATCGCCAGCCTATCAGCCGAGCAGCGGCATGCTCCTTCCGGCACACCCGCCGTTCTCGTTGGCTACGGGAGCACGGAAGCGAGTGGCCACGACGGTGGCATGATGTCCGTCACGGCCAATCTGTATCATTCTGCCGATTGCCGTGATCGGCTGGATTTTGATGCCACCTGGGAATCACAAGTCCTCCATGCCGACACGATCTGTGCAGGCTCCGCCACCAAGCGAGCCTCCTGGGGTGACAGCGGAGGTCCGTTGATCGTTGCCTATAGCGGGGAGGGGGATACCCAATGGTTGCAGGTCGGTGTAAACAACAGGTTTGCTAAGGATCGCAATGCGGCCAAGCCATTGTCGTCGGTCTACGCGAGGGTCTCAAGTTTCGCCGCTTGGATTGAGACGACTACGCAAGGTGCCGTTTCGGCCATTTCGTCCACCATGGATGCCGAGCAGCTCACGACCCGTCTGAGTCAGGTTCAGGCACAGGTACGTTCCCTGGAGCAGTCGGTTCGCTCGCTGCACAGCAAGAGGGATCGACTCAAGCGGCTGCTTGAGCAATGGCAGACTGCGGAGGGACAGGACCGGGCGCTGCAAACCAAGGAAGAGGGGTTCCTGAACTCGGCCGCCACCCATCTGCCACGGTGAGGGCGTGGTGCGCCCAGCTGTCCCCGGGGCGTCTGCCCGCAGGGCAGCGGTGGCAGCCAATTCAGGCCATCAACCTGCAAGGCGGGTGCGGACCGTCTGCAGAGCGCCCTGTTCTACGATCTGGCAAAGGCTCCGAGTTGCGGTGCATGCAGCCCCCCCCCCACCTGTCCGACCTGATACCGGCATCCGGGTCCGGGAAGTCCAGCACATCACACTCCACTGGCTGAAAGCCATGGAGCAACGGTGGCGTACTGTCCATCCAGGGCCTGGCGTGTTGTCAGAGGGATCCTGAAACGCGCATCAGGTTCGGAAGGGAGGAATCCCGTCAGCCGCAGGCGGGCGACAACGGGACCGAAGCGGGTTCAGCGTCAGAACACCCGAAAACTGGTTCCCACCGTGATCGTCCGACCTTCTCTGTACATGAGGAACGTCTCCCCGCCCTGTCTGAGGAACCAGCGGGCGTTGTTGATGTTCTCCGCGGCAAACCGCAGCTTCCAGCGGTCATCTCCCTTCAGGGTGAACTCGTACACGAAGTCCATCGTCGCGAGGCCGTCCTGGACGACATCCGGCAGTCCGAATGCACCGACGTCCGTAATCCGGCTCGAGAAGTAGTTCAGATAGAAGCGCCCGGTACTGCGCGCCTGCGGCCGGGCCCATTCACCGATGATGTTGGTCACGAGGCGCGATTGGCCCTGCATGGGCCGGTTGAGCGACGTCAGGACCACCGTGTCGCTGACATTCGAGAGGTCGATGGTCGAGTCCACCAGGGTGACGTTGGACGAGACCGCGAATTCCCTGAGTCGGGGCGACAGAAAGTCCAGACCGCGCCGGAACTCGAACTCGACCCCGTAGTTGCGGGCGGCTGTCGCGTTCGAGTAGGTCCGCAGGAGCGCGACCGCTGCAATCATGGTCTGCTCGATCGGCTGGTCGAAGTTCTTGTAGAAGAAACTTGCCGCGATGAGCTGGTTGCTGCCCGGAAAGTACTCCCAGCGAACATCGTAGTTCGTGATGTCGGTCTGGACCAGATCCGGATTGCCGATGGTCTGCAGACCACCCACCAGATCGAGAAAACCGAAGCGGGCCAGTTCGCGAAAGTCCGGGCGGGAGACCGTCTTGCTGAACCCCACACGCAGGTTCTGCTGAGGAGTGACCGCATAGACCACGTTCCCGGCCGGCAGCAGGTTCGTCGCCTCGAACGGGGCGGGTTCGCGCCCCGTTGCGGGCTGGAACTGGTTGAAGGTGGTGACGTCCTGCCGGACATCCTCGATTCGAAGCCCGCCGATCAGGCGCCAGCGGGCGGAGAAGTTCAGCTCGACCATCCCGTAGTAGCCGAGCACGTCGCGCGTACCGCGGTACGCATCCGTGAAGCGTGTCGTCTCGTTCAGTTCGAACCCTCTCGGCTTGATGTTCTCTTCGGCGAACAGCTCGTTCGGCGGCAGGGTCAGATCGATGCCCCGGGAACTCCGCAAGTTCAGCCGGAACCGCCGGGAGCGGAAGTTGCGCCCGCGGGATGCGTAGTTCGCACCGAACTTGAAGGCGCCGCTGAACGAACTCCGATAGAAGGGGACCAGCATGTCCACGCTGGGATTCAGGATCGTCTCGTCGAGATCGTTGAACATCCGGAAGGCGCTCTGGCTGTCATCGAAGAAGACGAACGAGTCGGTTCGCGGCTGGTAGATCTGGAGGCTCTCCCGCAGGTCCGGCTCGTCTCTCGTCGCCTTCGAGTAAGCCAGGGTCCAGCTGAACACGCTGTTGTTGATCCCAGCGAACAGGTGCTCACCCTGAACCTGTGAGTTCTGAATGGTCCGCTCGATGTAGCGGAGTCGCTGATTGCGGATGTCGGTGTTGAAGTCCTGGTAGAAACCCTCGTAGTAGCGCGTCGCGTCATCCGTGTCGCGCGAGAAGAAGTTCCTGAAGGCAACCTTGTTGGCTGGACTGAACTGGTACGAGGCGTTCAGGATTCCTCCCAGCCGGACCGATTCGGTCGATTCGTCGTAGTCGAACGAGCTCGCCAGGACCGGCGCTCCGCCGACCCCTTGGCCCAGGGCCGTTTCAGGATTCGGGAAGTAGAAGTTCCTCTCCTGATCGAAGATCGACTGCAGTGCATTGGAGAACGTGACCGCGCCGACCAGCCCGAGCTTGCCGAATGTGTTGCCGGCCACGATGTTCCAGCTCATTGAGGGGCGACTCAGGTCCCGCTGGGTGCGCTCCCAATTGTTCGAGAACGCACGCCCCAACCGCTGCAGCTCTTCCCGCTCGAAGCTGAATCGGTCCACTCTCCTGTCGGACGGGATCACGTCCGGCAGACTGCGCGACCCGTCATCGAAGCCGAAGAAGTCGCGCCCCCCGCCGGGGTAGTCCAGGAATGGGCTGCCTTGCGTCTGGGTGTTGAAACCGACGGAGTAGCTGACGCTGAGTGTCGGGCGGACGGGGAACTCGGTGGTCTCGACCTGGACCAGACCGGCCGAGAACTCGCCCGGCAGGTCCGGCGCGTACGTTTTCTGGACCTTGATGTTGTCGATGAGGCTAGCCGGGAACAGGTCCAGTGGCACCACCCGGCGCTCCGGTTCCGTGCTCGCCAGCAACGCATTGTTGAGTGTCGTGCCGCTGTAGCGGGGATCCAGGCCCCGCACGAAGACGAAGTCGTTCATCGTCGTGACGCCGGTCACCTGCGCAAGCGCTTCGGATGCGTCGGAGGAGGTGCCGCCGCGAATCTCCTCGGCGCTGATCGTGTCGGAGACTGTCGCGGCCAGCTTGCGCTCGACGAGCATCGCTTCCCGCGTCGCGACCGCGGCCGAGACGTTCGCGACCACATCGACCACGGTCGTCTCCCCTTTCAGCGACATGACCGTGCTGCCATCCGTGACCTCGCCGTCGACCACCTGGAGGCCCTCCACGTTGACCGCTTGGTGCTTCGGGGACTGGTAGCTTGCGGTGTACACGCCGGCCGGGATGCCCTCCAGCGTGAAGCTGCCCTCGATCGTCGTGGTCGCCCTGACCGTGACCTCGCCGGACAACTCCACTTCAACCTGCGGAAGCGCGTGGCCGGTGTTCGCGTCGTAGACGAAGCCGATCACGACGCCGCCACTGCCCTGCGCCTGAGTTGGAACACTCCCAGCCACCAGCCCGACCAGCACGGCCATGGCCGCGAAACTGCTACTGAAGCGACGCATTGTGGATTACCTCCGATGCCCCTTGCCTGTTTCCGCAACGAAAACCAGTCCCCCTCAGGCCTGTGGTCGGCCCGCCCCGCCTGCAGCGCAAGTCGGACCAACCATGCCGGCTTCGTGTCGGGACTACAGTTCGGTGAACTTCACTACGAATCCCGTACCGTATACCCGAAACCGCGGACGGACCGGATATAGCGCGGTTTCGACGGATCTTCCTCCAGCTTGCTGCGGAGCCGCCGAATGTGGACATCCACCGTTCTGTCGGTGACGCTGGAAGTCACGCCCCAGACCGCGTTGAGCAGGCTGTCCCGGCTGAAGACCCGGCCCGGATGGCGCAGCATTCTCTCCAGGATCTGGAACTCCGTGGCCGTCACAGCGACCGACCGGCCATCCAGACGCACTTCCCGACGCTCCTGGTCCAGTTCGAGCCCCCCGAGTCTGTACACCGCCTCCATGCCACCCGAGTGGCGCAGCCGGACCTTGACCCGCGCCACAAGCTCCCGGACCGAAAACGGCTTCACGACATAGTCGTCCCCCCCGATCTCGAGGCCCCGAACGCGGTCCATCTCGGCCGACCGGGCCGTCAGGAAAACCACAGGCACCTGCTTCATGAAGGGATCCGCCCGGAGGTCCCGGCAGACAGAGAATCCGTCCCGGCCGGGCAGCATCACGTCAAGGACGATCGCGTCGGGCTGCTCCTGCTGGCAGAAGTCTGTCGCGGTCAGGCCATCGCCCGTTCCGGCGAACCGGAACCCTTCCTGCTCGAACGCATAGCGGAGCAGCCCCGCAAGATCCTGGTCGTCCTCGACGACTACAACCTTGGGCGACATCCCGTCTGCCCCAAGGGTACCCTGCCGATCATGACTCGTGGGTTGCAGTTCGGTTAAGGTCCGGTGAATCGTGCCGAGAACGGGCATCGGGGGATCAGCTACGCCTCCGCCGACAGTTGGGTCGGGGCACCTCGGCTCGCCGCACCCGCTTCCATCGGACGGATTCAGCGGCCGGCACGACCCCCATCACACAGGAAGCCTGCACTGCGTGGGGTGCAATCAAGCCCCGGGGGGGGGGGAACTTCGCAGTGGGTGCGTCAGCCCTGCGGCCCCGCTCTGGTTCCCGACCGCCCTGTGCGCGGCAGGGAGGCACCGCGGGAGTCCGGCACCCGGATTGCGTGGCATCCTCGACCGGTTGCGCTTCCGTACACGCTCGATTGATCCATGGCTCCGTCGACCGCCACGTGTCGACTGTAAAGCGCCTCAAGCCGGAGAATCACCCGGGGCAAGGTCAGGGAACGATGATTCCGTTCGCCGATCCCTGCTTGCGGGCGGGCAGGAAGACCGGCCATCCCTACAATGGGGCTTGCAGGCGAAGGACTTCGACTACGAATTGCCTGAAGGCCTTATCGCCCAGCGACCTCTTCCGGAACGGCCGGCAAGTCGCATGCTGGTGGTGGACCGCCGGAAACGCTCCTGGGTGGATTCGCAATTCCGCAACCTTCCCGACCACCTCCGGCAGGGCGACTGCCTGGTTGTCAACGATTCCCGCGTCCTGCCGGCCCGCCTCATCGGTCGCCGTCTGGCCCAAGGCAGCCGGCAGGCGGGCGGAACGGTGGAGATCCTCGTGATCGAGCCGTCGCAGCCGGGCAGGGGGAAATGGAAGGCCCTGGTGCGACCGGGACGTCGGCTGCCGGCCGGTGCCCGCGTCGATGTGGACGGTCAGGAGATTCGCGTTGCGGAAGTCCTTCCGGACGGCATGCGAACAGTCGAGTTTGCGGGTCTGGGCGACGGCCACGTCGAGCAATTCCTGGCGAAACAGGGGCGCATGCCACTGCCTCCCTACATCCGCCGCGATGACGACACGAGTGACCGTGAGCGCTATCAGACCATCTTCGCGAGTAGCCCCGGGTCTGTGGCCACACCGACCGCCGGCCTGCATTTCGACGAATCCCTGGTTCGCGCTGTTCAAGAGCGGGGGGCATGCTTCGCCGCCATCACCCTCCATGTCGGAGTCGGAACCTTCCGACCGGTCACGACAGAGCGACTGGAGAACCACCGGATGTACGCTGAGCGTTTCGAGATCTCCAGGGCAGCTTCGGATGCGGTCCGCTCGGCCCGGCGAACCGTCGCCGTGGGGACGACGGCGGTACGCACCCTGGAGACCGCGGCGAGACGCGGGAGAGGCACAGTAAGCCCGATGGCGGGGAGCACGGATCTGTTCATCGTGCCCGGATTCCGGTTTCGCGCGGTCGACGCACTCCTGACCAACTTCCATTTGCCCCGGTCTACGTTGCTAATGCTGGTAGCGGCGTTCGCCGGACGGGAACTGGTCCTCGAAGCGTACGCCCACGCCGCCAGGCAGGGGTACCGCTTCTACTCCTACGGCGACTGCATGCTCATCATCTGACCGGCTGGACCACCGCCTCGAGCCAGGCCCGGAATGCGGCCACGTTCCGGAACAACCGCTCCGGCGCGCAGGCCGCAAGCTTCCGGGAGCTGGAGCCGGGAGCCCACGCAGCGGCGACGCTCTGCACGGCAACCTCCTTGGCGGAACGGATATCCGAAGGGGAGTCACCGACACCGACGACGCTCCTCGGAGCGACGCCCCAGGCGCGCAGGACCCGCCGCATGGCCTCCGGCTTGACCCCGCCAGTGGGCGAGCCGGCTTCCACGATCGGGAAGTAATCCGTGAGCCCCAGCGCCTCCAGGGAAACCTGTGCACTTCGCGGCCCCTTGCCGGTAACGACCGCGAGATGGACTCCCCGTTCCCGGAGGAAATCCAGGGCCTCGCGCAGACCCGGAAACGGCTCGGTACAGGCCCGGTGGGCGCACCTGTACTCTCGCAGGTACTCATGCAGGGCCCCGGCGAAGTCGTCGGGAAAGTGCCGAGCGAGAACGCCCTCCTCGCTGGGGCCGAACATCGATTGAATCTCAGCGTCGCTGTAGCGTCGGCCGAGTCGGCGCTCAAAGACGGATCCGAACGCCTGGAAGCACACGGGAAGAGTGTCGCCCAGCGTCCCGTCGAGGTCGAAGATGATGCCCCGGATCATGTTCCGGGAATTATATCCGAGGGTGTCGCGCCAGCCCGCACCGGCACCGCCGACCCTCCGTGTGAACGAATGCCGGGTGCGGGCGCGCCCGCAGGGCGCTCTCTCGCGAGTGATAGGTCGGCCAATCATATTTGCTTTCAATAAGCTACAGAGCTTTCGACAGCGGGCATTGCGGACCACCAGGTGCAAGGACTTGTGGTGATTCCGATCCTGCCAGTCGAGCCACTGGTCGCGACAGGCCAGCCCAGGGGTCGCGCAATCGAATGGCAGGCAGCCCAGCGTGCGTCCCGGCCGGTCTTGCGGGAAAGAGCGCAGGTGCGCACCACACGGGCACCGACAGCCGAGCAGGTGGCAGCGTTCCACGAATTCGTTCCACAGCGCAAGGTCCTGGGCCTCTGTGACGCAGGTCTGCTGCAGCGGGAGTAGAGCGCGCAGGGAGCCCGCAAGGGTGATCTGCCTTCGCCTCAAGCGTTGGCCGAAGAAGGGGGCGAACTCCGGGTTCAGCGGACCAGCGTCTCCTCCTGCTCGGGGGGCGTCGCGTGCATCAGCCGCCCGAGTTCCGGATCCGTCTCGAGAATTCTTTCCCGCATCTGCCAGGCAATCTGCCGATACGAGAAATGGCCCTTGACCCCGGAACGAAGGCGGGCAATGTACTCGGCTTCGGCGAAATCCATCTTGAACAGCGAACGGCAACGCGCCGCGAACGGCAGTAGGTAGTGGCTGGCGGGCTCGGAAACCTCGGCAACGCGCTTCCGGGCTGCAGCCGCAAGAACGAGAGCCTCGTCGAAGAGTGCTTTCGCTCCGGCTTCCTCGACCAGGGGAGGCCGCTCATAGCCCAAGCCGGCCCCGAA
Source organism: Bryobacterales bacterium (assembly GCA_965205085.1). GTDB lineage: Bacteria > Acidobacteriota > Terriglobia > Bryobacterales > UBA6623 > VXMF01. The sequence goes on from OZ242039.1 coordinate 3,648,909, forward strand.
TCTCTGGCGAACTTGCTGGCACCGGCGGTGCCGGTGCAGGTCCCGATAGGCACCCAGGTCGCAAACGATGTCGAAGATGTAGCGGTATCCGCTGCGGAACGGCGCCAGGAGCTCATCGCGCGGGTTGCGCCCTAGTAGCGCGATGTCGAGCACTTCGGCACGCCGCGCGCGGCTCCAGCCGCTGACTTGGTCGAGGATGACCCGGAAAGGATGGTCGGTCACGGCATAGATCCAGGTTGCGGCAATTTCGTCGAGTGGGTCGACTGTACGGAGCAGATCCACTCTCCTCGGCTCGCCATAGCTTCCAGGGTCGAAGTTCTGCTGTGCCCACGCCCTGACTCGATCCAGCGCTGCGGACCGCCCCAGATCCGGACTTGCATACTTCGCTAACGTGGGGGCGACGGGCTCGCCCTGCGCGCTTCCACCCCAGTGACAGGCAGGTGGCTCGGCGCAGGCCTTGTGCATTTCCACCGCCAGGGAGCGCACTTCGGCATACTCCGAGACACCCATCCGTCGCATCTGCTTCTCGAGGGTCCGGATGCTTGCAACCTGCCCGACATTGGTGGAAATCCCGGCGAGCAGCAGATATCGTGCCACGTCGTAGGCACGGGCATCGATGGTCCGCTTGTAGGCTGCGGGACGCATCGCAGGCGGCTTCGGGTGGCACTCGCCGAGGTAGTCGCGAAGGCACTGGTGCAGCGCCTGATAGGCCCCCAGAGATTTCTTCGCTGCTCGCCGGTAGTCGGTCTCCTCCTCCATGCCTAGCAACTCGTCCGGGATCACAACTCTGCCCTTGGTGAAGTCCTGGTAGCGGCTGGACTTGGCCTGACCGTCCCACAGCTGTTCATCCTCGACTTCGATGGCGGCCAGTTCGGACAAGCCTTCGAAGCAGAAGGTGCAGTGACCGAGATCCGCGATCGAAGCGTGTCCGTACTGGAAATAGTAGCTGTCGAGGAACTTCTCCGAACTGTGGTCGCGGACCCATTCCAGGCTCTCCCTGACGGAATCAGCCGAACGGCTATAGCGCGCCAGCGCGTACGCGACCTTTTCGGGGGGCATCGGAGAGACGACGACCACGCGGGGACCGCTGTCGTGCAAATCGGAAGGCATCCGAGCTGCAGGCTCGTCCACCGGCACTGGGGTTCCCTGAACAACCGGCACGGAACAGCGATTGTACATTCTTGAGAAGCCCGGCCTCTAGTAACTGGCGCTCGCGCTATCGTGGGACGAGGCTGGTGGAGCGGGAACGGCTCGACAGGCTACACCAGACTATCATTGTCTGTTCGCGCCCATGCATGGCGCAGGAGGTTCCTCATGGAAATGCTCATCGCCGGACAGTGGATCGCCGGTACGGACACCATCCCTGTCCTCAATCCATACGACGGTACGGTCGTGGACACCGTGCCGAGTGCCTCAGAGGACGAAATCCAGCGCGCCATCGCCTATGCGGCCGAGGGTGCGAGGGTGGTCAAGTCTCTTTCCGGATACGAGCGGTCGCGGCTGCTGATGCGAGCCGCCACCCTGATGGAGGAGCGGCTCGAGGATCTCGCCCGAACGATCACCCTTGAAGAGGGCAAGATCCTTGCCGAGGCGCGTCTGGAGGTCGACCGGGCACGGGAGACCATCGTCTGCTCCGCAGAAGAGGCGAAACGACTCGGCTCCGAAGTCGTGCCGCTGGACGGAGCGCCAGGGGCCGGCAATCGATTCGGTTTCACTCTGCGAGTCCCGTGTGGCGTCGTGCTGGCCGTGACGCCCTTCAACTTCCCCCTGAACCTGGTCTGCCACAAGGTGGGGCCCGCCTTTGCCGCCGGCAACAGCGTGATCGTCAAGCCGGCAACGGACACTCCACTCGTAGCACTCAAGTTCGCTCGTCTCCTCCTGGATGCGGGCCTGCCACCGGAAGCGGTCCAGGTGGTGACCGGAGCCGGCAGCGAGGTGGGTCGCCAGCTCTGCTCCGACCCCCGCATCCGCAAGATCAGTTTCACCGGGAGCCGCGACGTGGGGGAGGCCATCTGCCGGGTGGCCGGCCTCAAGAAGGTGACGATGGAGCTGGGAAGCAACTCTCCGGTGATCGTTCTTCCCGACGCCGATCTCCAGAAGGCCGCGAAGGCCATCGTGGCCACCGGCTACGCGAATGCCGGGCAGGTCTGCATCAGCGCCCAGCGAATCCTGGCCCACGACGCTGTCTACGGGGACTTGCTCGATTGCCTGGGACCGCTTGTGTCGTCCCTGCGCACGGGCAACCCGCTGGACGACGGTGTGCAGGTCGGCCCCATGGTCCGGGAGTCGGATGCGGTTCGCGTGGAAAAGTGGATCCGTGATGCGACGGCAGAGGGAGGGCGCTTGCTGGCCGGCGGCGCTCGTGACCGGGCGCTGGTCGAGCCGGCGATCGTGGGCGATGTCCGGAAGGACATGCGTATTTCTTGTGACGAGCTGTTTGGTCCGGCCGTCGGGTTGACCCGATTCCGTTCCGTGGACGAGGCGATAGCCAGCGCCAACGACACCAACTACGGCCTCTCGGCAGCGGTCTTCACCGAGAGTCTCGACAACGCGATGCGGTTTGCGCGGGAGGTCGATTCGGGCAATATCCACATCAACTGGGGCACGCAGTGGCGTGCGGACTTGATGCCGTACGGGGGGTTGAAGGAGAGCGGCTTCGGCAAGGAGGGACCCCGGTATGCGATCGAGGAGATGACCGAGACCAAGATGGTTGTCATGCATCTGAGCTGAACCGGACGGTCCGGTCAGAGCTCTGTGAGCCAACCGGCCGCACGGGTTGATTCATTCCGGCTACCTTCGTGCCATCGGCCTGACCGGGTCGGGCATCGCCTCGAAACCGGGTCCCCTGTCAGAAAGACTCGCGCAAGTCGGCTGGCGGGGGGGGCCGAGCTCGGTCGGAACACCAGGCGCCGTCTGCCAATGACCTCGTACAGACGGGTACCAGCAACAACCGGCGAGCGGCGCTAGCCGGGATACCTGTTGCTGGCCGTCGACGTGTTTTCGGGACGACCGCAACCCGGGTGTTGAATGTCACATTATTGTCGCGGGAAGTGGGGGATTTTTTCCGCAATGGGCTGATGGGGGAATGTATAGGAATCAGTAAGAATGTGGAAGCCGGAGAGGGGCGAGGGGGGGCCCGGGGCTGGGGAGAGGGGCTGGAGTGGGGGGAGGGGGAAGCCGGGGATTCTTCCGGCAGTAGTGTTTTTAGAAGGGTGGGCCAGGCGGGAGCCGGGCCCGCGGGAGGAGGGCAGGGGAAGGGGTGGGGAGGCGTGCCGAGTGTTGGCCGGTGGGGAGGGTGGGGGTGGGGTACAAAGAAGGTGGCCCGCACGGAGAGAGCCGCCGGGCCGTGGTCGGTCCTGCCGTGCAGTTGCGTTATGCCACCAACCTGACCGACGAGGAATAGGTTAGCGCAAGGGCCTGGAACGAGGTGCAGGCGCCGGAGTGTCCGTGGTGCGAGCCGGGGAAGTGCAAGCTGGCCCCGCACGGATTTTACCCGCGCGTGAAGCCGAAGGGGACGTGGGTTCGTCGTTTCCGGTGTCCGCGGACGAAGCGGACGGTGAGTCTGTTGCCGGACTGTTTCGCGGCGTGGGTGAAGGGGACGCTGGAGGAGTTGGAGGAGGAGGTGCGGGCGGGGGAGGGGGCCGCGAGAGTGGACGGGGGCTCGCGGCCGGAACCGTCGGCCGGATCGCCTCCAGTCGGTTGGCGGCGGTCGGCTCCTTGCTGGCAACCTGCGGGGCGACGAAAAGTCGCAACACGATTGATCTTGCCAAAGGAGCCGCCTCCTTGTCCAGAGCAGGACTGGGGTCCGAGGGCCTTCCCCGGTGGAGCCTGGCCTGAGGGGCACGATCACACCGCCGCAGCGCTCGCTCGACGGTTCTGTCAGGCAGGTTCCCGGGCGAGATGGCGGGCCCCCTTGGACAGCGGCTTGGGGCCGGAGTCCTGGGGCAGGGGGTGAAGGGGTGACGCTTGGGCGAAGGGGCCATGGCGTCGGCCGAAGCCCGCAGTCCGGGCCCGGTGCGGATCGGAGCCGCACCCGGAGATTTCAGTAGCGATACGACTGGCGCATGGCGGTTGCTCCGCCGCGCCGACAGGGATCCCGTCTCCTTGTGGGACGCCTTGTCTGGTGCAACCGGCAGCTTCTGCTCGGCCTGCCACCAGACGCTCTCGCCCTCGAGGTGCTCCCGACGGGACGCGCTCTCGGTGCACTCTCCCTGCGGGGAACGCCCTCGGCTCCGGTGCGTCCTGAACGCTGCGACTAGCTCCCCACGGCCAGGAGTTCCGAAAACACCCCCTGCTACGGCTGCTCCGTCAAGAGTGAAGTGCCGGTCCCTCTGCTGAGCGTTGTCCGGGAGCCAAGGTACTTGGGCAGTTACGGCACGAGCTGCTTGCACATTGCCTGGCCCGTTTGCGGGAGGCACAGGTGAACTGGGCGGAGTCCCCCGCGAGGCGCTCGAGCCATGCTCTGGTACGGCAGTGTGGGGCAGGCGGCCGCCCGCCACACCTGATGGGTTGTCCGGGCTAAGGCCCGTCCGCAGCGCAACGGAATCCCAGGTTGTTGAGCCCGGAGTCGGGCGCGGTCATCATCCTCGCCGCCACCCGGTATCCCTGGCAGTAATTCTCGCTGCAAAGCCAGCTGCCTCCTCGCTGAACCTTGTCCGTGCCGCTGCTCGGGCCCTGGGGATTCTTGGTGGGCGAGTTCGCGAAATAGTCAGGCGCAAACCAGTCCTGCACCCACTCCCAGACGTTGCCGGTCAGGTCGTAAAGGCCGTACCTGTTGGGCGGGAACTTCTTGACGGGACCGTAGCTGCCGTATCCGTCAAGCGCCCGGTCCTCGACAGGGAATTTGCCCTGCCAGATGTTCGCCCGATAGGTGCCCCCAGGCGCCAGTTCGTTCCCCCAAGCGTACTCGGCCCCCTCGAGCCCCCCGCGGGCGGCGTACTCGAATTCAGCTTCCGTCGGCAGACGCCCACCCCGCCAGTCGCAGTAAGTGTCGGCATCCTGCCAGGAAAGGTGGACGACCGGAAAGTCCAGCATCTCCTGGTGCGAGGAGCCGGGGCCATGGGGATGGCGCCAGTCCGCTCCATCCCCCTTGGTCCAGCCGTTCTGCTGCGGATCGAAGATCCCGGACCAGCCCAGCCGCTCGGACTCTGTTTCGTAGCCCGTGGAGTGGGCGAACTCCGCGTACTGAGCATTCGTCACTTCATGCTCGTCCAGATAGAACGAATCCAGGACGACCCGGTGCGGGGGCCCCTCGTAGGGCTCTCCGTGGTCCGTACCCATCGTGAATTCGCCCCCAGGGATCAGGACCATCCCCGTCGTGTCGGGTGGAGGTCCACCACTGCATCCGGTCGCCACGGCGGCCAGCACAGCCATTTCTGCGATTGCTATCTTCCGCACTAGCCGTATTGTATGCGACCGGACGCTCGTAACTTGGGTCTAAGCTAGGAGATAGTGCGCACCCCGGAGCCAGCGCCCGTCCCGCGACTGCGCGCAGTATCGATGCGGAGCGTGAGGACGGCCGCTCTGCTTCTGCTTGTGGCTGCCGCCTCGCCCGCGGCACCGCGCTGGACGCGTCTCGGGGGCACGGGGGTCTCGGCAGGGCTCGCGGGTCCGGCCGGCCGGCCAGTCGAAGGAGTGTGGTTCTCCGCGGACGGCGGGCGGCTTTATGCGTCCCTGCAGGACGGCTCCCTCTGGGCCAGTGGGGATGCAGGCTGGACCTGGAACCTCGCCACAGGCCGCCCTCTGGAGCCCAGAGCCGTCATGGACCGGGATGACGATGTCGGTTCCTTCACGGTGCTTCGAAATCCGTACCGGGTCGGCGTGTCCTACGCCTTGGGAGAGCACCTGTACCGCTCTGACGATGGAGGTGGCGAATGGATCAATCTCACCGCTGACGGCGACGACTCCATCATCGGCAAGTGGCAGGCGCTTCTGGCAGTCTCCCCATCCGATCCGGACCTGCTCGTAGTGGGCAACTCCATGGGGCTTTGGAAATCGCACGACTCAGGCGCGACCTGGGCCAGTCTGAATGCCCGCCTGCCCAACTTTCCCGAAGTTCGTTTTCGCAGCTTCGCCGCCTCCAATGTCCCGCGGCTGACCTCCGTCCAGCTGGGCTTGCTGGAACTGGTTCGAACGCCCGCAGGGCCCGCCTGGACGGTCTCTCCCGGGTCCATGCCCCGCTCCGGCGACAGAGTGCCGCAGGCTCCCGGGCAGGCAGACCCGGGCGGGGTGCCACCGCTGCCCCCCGGCACCGGCGCGCTCTGGTCAGACTGCGCACCGACACCGGCGTGTTCCTCTCCGACCGTAACCGCGCGGGCATCGAACGGACAGCTTTGGGCGGGCACCTCGGACGGGCATATCTGGGTCTCGAGGGGCGAGCGGGAGGCCTGGTCTCTGTCCTGGTCCGATCCCGAGAGCCGGGAGATTGCGCGGATCTGGGCCGATCCGGCGCTGCCCCGGACGGCTCTTGCCCTGGCTGGAGGACGGATTCTGCGCTCCACCAACGGCGGTACTTCTTGGTACGACATCACATCTGACTTGCCCGATGCGGAGTGGACGGCGTTGGTGGGACACCCCTCAGGCGATGCGGCCTACGTAGGCGGGCCGCTGGGTGTGTACCTCGCGCGGACGGACCTCCGCCAGCCGGGCCCTGCCGGACCGTGGATTCGCATCAGCGACGGTCTCCCGGCCAGTGCGGTGAATGACCTCACCCTGCAGCCGCTGCGAGGACGCCTCTACGTAGCGGTCCCCGGCCACGGCGTGTACTGGACACGGACACCGGAGGTCGAGCAGGCCCTGCGGGTCGTCAGTGCGGCAGACCTGACCCAGCGGGCGGCGGCCCCCGGGAGCCTGCTGACCGTGCTCGGCAGCGGGGCGCTCCGCGTGCGGCTGGACGGACACCCGGCCCCCGTTCTGGACTCCGCCGACGGGCAGTTGCAGGTGCAGGTGCCGTTCGCCGTCCAGGGGCGCTCCGTGCGGCTCCAGCTGGACCTGGACGGATCCCGCCATGTGGTGGACATGCCGCTGAAGAGGGTCGCGCCGGCCGTCTTCGTGGTCGGTGGCGAACCGCTCATCCTGGATGCCGGTACCGGTGCCCTGGTCGGCTGGCACCGGCCTGCCGTGCCGGGGGGCAGTGTCCTGGTGATGGCAACGGGACTGGGAGAGGTGGAGCCCGACTGGCCAACCGGCGTGCCGTCTCCGGAAACCGACCCGCCCCGGCCGGTGGCGCGGATCAGGGCCCGCATCGGCGGGCTGCCGGCAGAAGTGGTCTCCTCCTACCTCGCGGGCGGGTATGTCGGGATCTACGTGGTGGAGGTCGCGGTCCAGCCAAACACATTGCCCGGCGTTGCGCAGCTGACGCTGGAGGCCGACGGCGAGCCCAGCAACCGCGTCCCGCTTGTTATCGGTCGCTAGTCGAACGCACATATTGCCTCGGCACGCGCCGGGAGATGCCGCAGAGCACCTGGTACGGTATTCCCCCTGTCAGGTCGGCCATGCCCATGGCGTCGTACGGCGAGGGTCCCAGCAGTACGGCCTCGTCGCCTTCGCTGGCATCGGGTGCTTCCGTCAGGTCAGACATCGTGAGGTCCATGCTCACCTGCCCGACGATTCGGCAGAGATTGCCCCGGATGGCAACGGCACCCCGATTCGACAGCCTCCAGTCCAGACCGTCGCCGTAGCCGACCGACAGCACACCGAGCCGCATGTCACGGGGTGCCATGAACGTCGCGCCGTACCCCACGAGGGCACCCTTCGCAACGCTCCGGATGGCCATCAGGCGCGCCCTCCACTCGAGCGCGGGCCGCACGGGGCAGGGACAGGTCGCGCCGGCACCAAGGGGCGGCTTCACGTAGCCGTACAGGGCCAGTCCGGGGCGCGCCATGAGAGCCGGGCGATCGCCGCCGGTGGCGGACAGACCTCGATACAGCAGGGCCGCACTGTTCGCGGAATGCACGATCCGGGGAACATGGCCGGCTCGGCGCAACGCCGTCAGTTGCTCCGCAAACAGCCGCTCCTGATGCTCGGCCTGGTCCGATTCCAAGTCCTCGGCCGCTGCATGATGGGTGGCGAAGCCGACCGGATCCACGGAACCGCACGCTGCGAGGGTTCGAAGCAGACCTTGGCCGGAGGGCTCCTGCGAGGGGTCGAAGTCGATGCCGAGGCGATTCATCCCGGTGTTCAGGCAAATGTGGCACGGCAGCGTCCGCCCCAGCCGGTGCCCCTCGTCGTTCCAGCGCTGCAGTTGACCCACCGTGCCAACCAGTGGCAGGAGCCCGTGCGCCGACGCTTCCCGCTCCTCACCCCGCTGGAGACCGCCAAGGACCAGCACCAGGCCGCTGACTCCGGCCTCGCGCAACTCGACAGCCTCGGCGAGCGTGGCAACCGCGAAATGCCGGGCCCCGGCCTCGCAGAGAGCGGCAACCACCGGCCTCGCACCGTGGCCGTAGGCGTCCGCCTTGACGACGCACGCCAGAACAGCCCCCCTCCCCGCGCGGGACCGCAAGGTAGCGTAGTTCGACTGGATTGCGCCGAGGTCGACGATGGCCCGGCACCGAGGCACGCTCGAATCTAGCATGAGGTGCGACGGGGATTCGACAAGTCGGCTACATCCGCTCCGGCACCGGTACTCCCAACACGCCCATCAGGTAGGTGAGGTCGTCCAGCGCGAGCCTGACGAGGGCGAGGAGGACCGCCTTGCGCCGGGGGTCGGACTCGCCCAGGATATGGGTTCGGTGATAGAAGTTGTTGAACGCTTGGGCGGCCTGGAAGGCGCTCCTTGCCACTTGAGACGGCTCGCCGGACTGGCGGGCCCGGACCAATGTCCAGCGCGACTGGGACACCGCCAGCAGCAACTGCCAGAGGTGCTCGTCGGCGAGCTCGCGATCAAGGACCTCTCGCGACGGCATGCCTCCAGGCCCGGCCTCCGGCTCGCCCGAGGCCTCGTGCTTGCGGAGGATGTTCCGCGCTCGCACGGCTGCGTACTGGACGTACGGACCGGTTTCGCCCTCGAAAGCCAGCGCCTCCTGAAAGTCGAACGCGATCACCGTGTTTCTCGTGAAGCGCAGCATGAAGTACCGCAGCGCCCCCACAGCGATCTGCTCGGCGATCAGCCGGCACTCGGACTCCGGCAGCTTCTCGTGACGGCTCCGCACCTCCTCCAGTGCCGTGGTGACGAGCAGGTCCAGAAGGTCGTCCGCCTTGACTCCCAGGCCCTTGCGCCCCGAAACCTCCACGTAAGGCTTCGACCGCTCCTCCTCGGTCAGCGCGATTCCGAGCTCCTCGCAGCAGCGAGGCGAGAGAGCCACCATCTCGTACGAGAAATGCACGCTCCGCTCGGCCTGCGCCCCGAAACCCAGTGCCTTCAGGGCGGCGCGCACCACATCCTGCAGGTAGGACTGCCGGACATCGATGACATTGTAGACTTCCGCGCCACCTCCGAAGGCCGGCGCGCCCGGTTCGCTTGAGCCGGCGCTCGTGACCCAGGCCCCGCTCCCGCCGCCTGCATCGAACCGAACGTATCCGAAATCCTTGTCCCCGAGCAGTCCGAACTTCCACAACTGGTAGGCGATATCCTTGCCTACGTAGGTCACGGTACCGTCCGAACGCACGATGACCTTGTCGCCATCGTCATCCTCGCCAAACCCGGCGGCCGACTGGAACAGCTCGGCCGGCATGACCCAGCAACCCTTGTTCTTGCCAGCCTGCTCCAGCCGGAGCGCTCCGCGGGACTTCAGGAGATCGAAGGCGATGGCCCAGAATCGAAGCTTCAGAATCTCGCTTTCCCGGGGCAGGACGTCGTACGTCACGGCGATGCGCCGCATCGTTGCCAGATGGTGCCCCATGATCGCATCGGCGACGACCGAACCGATCGCAGCCAACTCGCCCTCTCCGGACTCCAGCGCCCGGAGCGTCTGCGCCCGCCAGGCCGGGGCGTCGGCATTGCCGTCCCTGAAGAGCTGCGATATCGCGGCGTAGAGATCCCAACAGTAGAAATCGAACCGGGTCTCCGGGTCGTCGACCAGCGCCCGCACTTCCTGCGCGCCCAGTCCGCGCAGGAACCGCATGGCCGCCACGACATCGGCGACCTGGACGCCGGTGTTGTCGATGTAGTTCTGCACTTCAACCTGTTGCCCCAAGGCGCGCAGCATACGCACCAGCGTGTCCCCGAGAACGGCATTCCGCAGGTGACCGATGTGGGCGGCCTTGTTCGGGTTGATGTTGGTGTGCTCGACGATGGCTTTCGACGGGGCCGGCAATGGCTCCTCGCGGCCGGCCAGCAGAGCCTCCAGATAGGCCGCTCGGTCAAACCGGGCATTGACGTATCCCGCACCGGCGACCTCCAGCGACCGGATACCGGGAATCGGGGCGATGCTCTCCACCAGTTCGGTGGCGATCTGCCTCGGTGCCCGTCGCAACACCTTGGCCAGGCTGAAGCAGACCGGGGTCGCGAGGTCGCCGTGGGCCGCTTGCCTTGGAAACTCCACCACCACCTCCACGCTGGTTCCATAGCGGGAAGCGATTTGGGCGGAGAGAACCTCTCGGAGGCGCTTCTCTAGCGTCAGCAGCACGGCAGCAGGCCCTCGGAAAGGAGGATGTCGGTGGTTGCCGCCGTCACGCAGAACGGCAGTCGTCTCCAGTCGCTCCACGGAGTCTAGCACAGCCGTCGGCTATCCTTGGGCTTGTCGCGTCGAGAACGCACCCGCCTCCGCGGAGACCGCCTCCGGCGGCACGGCGGGTGGTGCTCGATCTGATCACTATGGCCTACAAACCCATCGAATCGTACGGGGTCATCGGAGACCTGCATTCCGTGGCGCTGGTGGCGAACGACGGATCCATCGATTGGTGCTGCCTCCCACAGTTCGATTCCCCGAGCGTGTTCGCGTCGATTCTGGATGAACGCAAGGGAGGCTTTTTCCGTATCGCGGTCGAGCGGGAGTCCTCCCACCGCCAGATGTATCTTCCGGAGACGAACATCCTGATCACCCGGTTCTTGAGCAGGGAGGGTGTCGGCGAGGTCATCGACTTCATGCCCATCGTGCCGCGAGGACGGTCGAAGCGCGCCGAGATCATTCGCATCGTTCAGTCCGTTCGGGGCACACTGCCCTGTCGCCTGACCTGCCGGCCAGCATACGACTACGCGCGGGCCACCCACGAGGTCACCCTCTGCCGCGAGGGTGCGGTGTTCCGGTATGCCGGTGCGGAGTTCGGGCTCGTCAGTCCCGTGCCGCTGGGCGAGGATGAGGGCGGTGTTTCGGCGCGGTTCACCCTGAACCCCGGTCAGGCGATGGTCTTCCGCTTCCGGCACGGCACGGGCAGCGACCTGCTCGAGGCGCCGTGCGACGGGGAGACCGAGCTCTACAGCACAACCCGGTTCTGGCGCAAGTGGCTGAACAAGGGCAACTACGAGGGGCGCTGGAGGGAGATGGTCGAGCGCAGCGCGCTTGCGCTCAAGCTGCTGACGTTCGAACCCACCGGGGCAATCGTCGCGGCCCCGACGTCCAGCCTGCCCGAGGAGATCGGCGGTGTCCGCAACTGGGACTACCGGTACACCTGGATCCGGGACGCCGCCTTCACCATTTACGCGTTCCTCCGCCTGGGGTACTCCGAGGAAGCCGCGCACTTCATGCAGTGGCTGGAGGACCGCGTCAAGGAGAGGGATTCCGCGACGGGACCGCTGCAGGTCATGTACCGCATCGACGGCAGCCCCGAACTCGAGGAGTTCTCTCTCCCGCACCTCGAGGGATACCGCCAGTCGGGGCCCGTACGGATGGGCAACAGGGCGGCGGAGCAACTCCAGCTCGATATCTACGGCGAGTTGATCGACTCGATCTACCTCTATGACAAGTACGTGACTCCCGTGTCGTACGACCTCTGGGTCAAGATTCGGGGCATGCTGCGCTGGGTCGCACGAAACTGGGACGTGCCCGACGAGGGGATCTGGGAAATCCGGGCGGAGCGAAGGCAGTTTGTGTATTCCAAGATGCAGTGCTGGGTGGCGTTGGACCGCGGTCTGCGGCTGGCCATGAAACGGGGCCTCCCCAACAACCGGGAATGGCTTCGCAGTACCCGGGACCGCATCTACGAATCGATCATGAAGAACGGCTGGAGTGCCGAACGGAAGTCGTTTGTGCAGTTCTACGGCTCGGAGGCCCTGGACGCCAGCAACCTCCTGATGCCCCTTGTCCGCTTCGTCTCGCCCACCGACTCGCGCATGCTGGCGACGTTGGACCGAACGGTGGATGAGCTGGTCTCGGACTCGCTGGTTTATCGATATGAGATCGGCAAGGGAGCCGGAGACGGATTGTCAGGGTCGGAAGGCACATTCAGCGTCTGCACCTTCTGGCTGGTGGAATCCCTGGCCCGGGCCGGCCGCACCGACGAGGCGCGGCTGATCTTCGAGAAGATGCTGACCTACGCCAACCCGCTGGGCCTGTACGCGGAACAGATCGGGAGCAGTGGTCAGGCGCTCGGCAATTTCCCCCAGGCATTCACGCACCTCGGTCTGATCAGCGCTGCGTTCTGCCTCAACCGGCTCCTGCAACGGTAGCGTCCGGCCCGGCCTCAGGCGGACCGGAAGCCCTCGGCCAGCTTGCGGCGGCCTCTTCCGGTCTCCACCGGGGACTCCTCGCCACTGACGCTCGCCACGGTGCCAGAGGCGACCTGCCGGCTCTCGTTCCAGGTGTGGACAATGCGGTGGATGACCGTCACGTTGGACAGGACGGCCATCACCCACAACACCGGTGCCATCCGGTCGAAGAGGGTGCCGATAATCAGGAGCACGATCCGTTCCGGGCGTTCGAGAAAACCCACCTTGCAGGAAGGGATCAGGTTTTCTGCCCGCGCCCGGCTGTAGCTGACGAGCACGGAACCGGTCATCACCACCGCGACCAGGACGATGTAGCTGAACCGGTCGATTCGGGCATAGTGGACCAGCAGGCCGGTTAGCAGGATCAGGTCGGAATACCGGTCCATGACAGAGTCGAGGAAGGCACCGAAGCGCGTGACCTTGTTGGCGTTCCGCGCTACAGCTCCATCGGTGAGGTCGAACACGGCGGCACACAGGATGACGAGTCCGGCATAGAAGAACTCGCCCCGGGACACGATCCATGCCGCGACCCCGTTCAGGACCAGCCCGATCAGCGTCAGGGCGTTGGGATGCACACCGCTCAGCGTCAGGATGCGGACAAGCTGGGTCAGCACCAGCCCAAGGAAGCCGCCGATCGCGTTCGTGAACGACATCTGTACCCCTACACCTGCCCACCGCTACTTGGAGTGAATCGTGACCACCCTGAGGATTTCGAACTCGCGCGGGCCGCCCGGTGTCGCCACCTCGGTCACATCACCTTCGCTCTTGCCGAGAAGGGACCGGCCGATCGGCGAGGAAGTCGATATCTTGCCGGAATCCACATCCGACTCCTCGCTGGTCACCAACTCGTAGGTGGTCTCCCGGTCCGCAGTCGTGTCGAGAACGACCACCGTCGAGCCCAGACCCACGGCATCGACCGGTATCTTTGACAAGTCGATGAGCTTGAGCCGTGCCAAGCGTTCGGAGAGTTGCGCCATTCTCGCCCCGAGAAAACGCTGCCGTTCCTTGGCCGCGGCGTACTCGGCATTCTCGCTCAGGTCACCCAGTTCGCGGGCGCTCTGGATTTCCCTGGGCAGCTTGTCGTGGAGCTCCGACTCGATGGCCCGGATCTCGTCTTCAAGCTTCTGTATGACCGCTAGCTGCATGGCCTCGGAGGCACCTGCGGGGCAGGGCCGGCGGCACCGGCAAACCGGACCGCCCCCGGAAGCCCGCAGTGTACAACCCTCATTGAAGATTATACGCGCCGCGCCGGATGCACCGCCAGGGCGGCTAGGGCAGGGCGACAGGCCTTCCGTCGCGCGCCGACTCATACACGCCCAGCACCAGGCGCAGGGCCGCCAGACCCTCCTCCCCGTTCACCAGCGGCTCTGCGCCACTCCGCGCCGCTTCCCCGAAGTCGACCAGCTGGCGCTGCAGGTTCTCGATCGATATCGCCATGGGGTCCGCCGCTCCGGAGTCGACACCTGTGGCGAGGGGCGCATCCTCACCCGGGTCACCCTCGACGTCCCATGCGGTGAGCCTGTCGCCGGTGATGATTGCCGTGCCCTGCGTGCCGTGAATCTCGATCCTCTCCGGGTAGCCGGGCCATGCGGCGGTCGAGGCCTGGAGAACGCCGGTCGCCCCACTGGCGTAGACCAGAACCGCGCTGACCCAGTCCTCGGCCTCCATGCGGTGATGGGCGGCCAGCTGCCACTGCGCACAGGTCCGGCACACCGGACCGGCCAGGTACTGCATGACATCGGCCGTGTGGATTCCCTGATTGATGAGCGCCCCGCCGCCCTCCACCGACCATGCACCCTTCCCGGGCGGATCGTAATAGGACTGCGGGCGGTGCCACTTCACATAGCCGTCGACCTGCAGGATCCGTCCCAGCCGCCCCTCGCCGAGCGCCTTCTTGAGGAACATCGCCGAATCGTCGAAGCGGTGCTGGCTGACGACCCCGAGCCGCACATCGGCGTCCGTGCAGATGCCGATCATGGTGCGGCAGTCCTCGATGGTCAGCGCCATCGGCTTTTGCAGAAGGACATGCTTGCCGTTGGCCGCCGCGTGACGGCAGATGCTCAGGTGCGAATCCGGAAACGTGCACACATCCACGAAATCGATGTCCGGCTTCGCGCACAGCTTGCGGTAGTCCGCCACGAACTCGCAACCGTACTGGGCGGCAAACGCTTCGCCCTTGGCCCGGCCCCGGTTCGAGCAGTACGCCAGCTCGTATCCGATCGCGCTGTAGCTCTCGGCATGCTTGTGGGAGATCGCCCCCGTTCCGACTAGTCCGATTCGCATGCTCGCTCCTTCTGCGGCCCGCTTCCCGCTGCGCGGCGCAGCCCCCGCGCGCCAATGTCCGTCCGGTAGTGGGCCCCGCGAAAGTGGATCGCTGCGGTGGCCCGATACGCGCTGTCCAGGGCCTTTGCGAGCCCGTCCCCGCGCGTCGTTACGCCGAGCACCCGGCCCCCGGCAGTGACCGGCCGCCCTTCCCGCAGGGCCGTGCCGGCATGGAACACCTTGGTGTCGCCGCCCTCGGCGCTGTCCAGCCCGGTGATGGGCAGACCCGTCGCGTACCGACCGGGATAGCCCTCCGACGCCATCACGACGCAAGCCGTCGGCGTCGCTCCCGTGCGGACCAGGGAGGGATCCACGGCACCGCGGGAGACCGAGGCCAGCAGGCCCGCGAAATCCCCCTCCAGACGGTACAGCAGCGGTTGCGTCTCCGGGTCGCCCAGCCGAACGTTGAACTCGAGCACCTTCGGGCCGTCGTCCGTGACCATCAGGCCGCAATAGAGGAACCCCCGGAACGGCGTGCCGCGCCGGCGCATTCCGGCCAGGGCGGGCCCGACAACGCGGTCGAGAATGCGGTCGCGCATGGCCGGCGAGAGGATCGAATCGTCGCAGTAGGCCCCCATGCCGCCGGTGTTCGGGCCGCTGTCGCCGTCATGCGCCCGCTTGTGGTCCTGCGTGGACGGCAGGGCGCAGAACGAGCCGCCGTCACTGAGCACCATGAAGCTCACCTCGTCTCCGCTCAGGAACTCCTCGACGACGATGCGGTGCCCGGCGCGGCCGACCAGATCCCCGGCGAGCATCTCGCGCGCGCATTGGCGCGCGGCGACCTGGTCGTGCGCGATCACGACACCCTTGCCGGCGGCCAGCCCGTCGGCCTTCAGCGCAACGGGATAGCCGAACCGCCCCACCGTCGAATCCACGTCGGCGAGGTTCTCGAGGACCACTGACCGGGCGGTCGGAATGCCGCACGCGGCGAAGAACTCCTTGGCGAAGACCTTGCTGCCCTCCAACTGCGCCGCCGGCCGCTCCGGCCCAACGACCGGCAGACCCCGAACGGCGAACTCATCGGCGATGCCGGCGACCAAAGGGGCCTCGGGTCCAACCACCGTGCAGTCCGCCCGCAGGTACTCGGCCAGGTCACATATCTCCTGTGGTTTCAATATATTACATGGTATGCACGACGCCTCTGCCAAGATGCCGGCATTGCCCGGCGAGCAGTAGACCGCCCGCACTTCCGGATCCTGGCCCACCCTCCACGCCAAGGCGTGCTCGCGACCGCCGCCGCCCACCACGAGTACCCTCATGCCGCTCCGCAACCCTCGGTCGCCCCCTGCCGGGGACCAGTGCCTAGAATAACAGGGGGAGGTCCACCCCTGTGGCGGAGCGGGACAGCCGTACGAACCGATACGACATCATTGTTGTGGGAGCGGGCCACGCCGGGTGCGAGGCCGCCCTCGCGGCCGCCCGGATCGGGTGCCGCGTTGCGCTGGTCACCCTCAACCTCGACCTGATCGCGCAGATGTCGTGCAACCCCGCGATCGGCGGGATCGCGAAGGGTCACCTGGTCCGAGAGATCGACGCGCTGGGTGGCGTGATGGGCCGGGTCACGGACGACGTCGGAATCCAGTTCCGTCTGCTCAACACCAGCCGCGGGCCAGCGGTGTGGTCGCCGCGCGCCCAGTGCGACAAGAAGCAGTACCGCATCCGGATGCGGCAGCTGCTTGAGCAGGAGCCGAACCTGGACATCAAGCAGGCCGAGGTCGTGGGGCTGAGCATCTCCAAGGCGCGGATCCACGGCGTGGAGCTGCTCGACGGCCGCTGTCTGGAGGCGTTGACGGTCGTGATTACAACCGGCACGTTCCTGAACGGGCTCGTGCATATCGGCGACAGGACCTACCCGGCCGGGCGAAGCGGTGAGGCAGCGTCGGTCATGCTGGGAGAGGTCCTGCGGACCCGGGGCTTCCGGTGCTGTCGACTCAAGACCGGGACGCCACCCAGGCTGGACGGACGGTCGATCAACTGGAGCATGCTCGCCCCCCAGCCCGGCGATCCCGAACCGACGCCCTTCTCCTTTCGCACCGAGTCGATCCGGAGACCGCAGATCGAGTGCCACATCGCGTACACTACCGAGGCCACCAGCCGGTTGCTGGCAGAGAACATCGATCGGTCACCCCTGTACAGCGGCCAGATCGAGGGCGTCGGTCCCCGCTACTGCCCGTCGATCGAGGACAAGGTCGTCAAGTTTCCCGACCGGCAACGCCATCAGCTGTTTCTGGAGCCGGAGGGCCTGGATACCAACGAGGTGTATCTCAACGGGATGTCCACCAGCATGCCCGTCGATGTCCAGCGAGCCATGGTGGCGTCCATTCCGGGCCTGGAGGCGGCCGAGATGATCCGCCCGGGCTATGCGATCGAGTACGACTCCGTGGACGCCACGGAACTGCTGCCGACACTGGAGACCAAGCGGGTCCGGGGCCTGTACCTGGCGGGCCAGATCAACGGGACGACCGGGTACGAGGAGGCGGGTGCGCAGGGTCTGCTGGCCGGAATCAACGCCGCGCTCGGCGTGGCGGGCGACGAAGGGCTCGTTCTGGACCGGACGGACGGTTACATCGGGATCCTGGTCGACGACCTGGTCACCAAGGGTACCGACGAGCCGTACCGCATGTTCACCTCCCGGGCCGAGTTCCGGCTGCACCTGCGGATCGACAACGCCGACCGGCGCTTGATGCCGCTGGGCCGGCGAGTCGGGACCGTCAGCGACGCAGACTGGCGTCGATTCGAGGCCACCTGCAGGACCCGCGATGCCGTGATGCGCTTTCTGGAGGGACACAAGCCGCCGCTGACGGCCCGGCTCTTCGAGTCGCTCACGCCGCCCAGTGGCGGCCGGGCGAGCCTGTGCCAGCTGCTGCGGCGGCCGGACGTCCGTCTGGAGGACCTGCGGCGCGAACTGCCCGCCGGACTGGGGAACGGCCTGCGAAGGGCCGACTGGAAGGCGATCGAGACCGAGATCAAGTACACGGGCTACCTGGACCAGCAGCGGCGGCAGATCGAGCGGATGAAGCGCGCCGAGGCGCGTCGCATTCCCGAGCGTTTCGAGTACCGGGGCCTGCCCGGTCTTTCCAACGAGGTCGTCGAGAAGATGGAGCGCGTGCGGCCCCGCACGCTCGGCCAGGCCGGCCGGATTCCCGGGATCACCCCGGCCGCCCTTTCGGTCCTTGACCTGCACCTGGGCCGGTGACGTTCGAAGCGGCCCTCCGGGAGGCGCTGGAGGAGTTGGAGATCGCGCCCACGCCCGGCCAGACCGCGGCTTTGCTGCGGCACTACAGGCTGTTGCAACGCTGGAACGCCCGCATGAACCTGTCCGCGATCCGGGAGCCGGTCGCCATAGCCCGGCGACACTTCGGCGAGGCGGCCTTCCTGCACCGGGCGCTGCCGGCCGCCCCATCCTTCGCCGACATCGGATCCGGGGCGGGATTCCCGGGCCTGCCGCTGGCGATTCTCCGGCCGGAAGCGACGATGGTACTGGTCGAGGCGAGGGGCAGGAAGGCCGCGTTCCTGCGCGAGGCGTGCAGGGGCCTGGCCAACACTGCCGTCGCCCATTGTCGGGCCGCCGACTGGGACGGCCGCGCGGACTGGGCGGTCGTGCGGGCGGTCGCCCCCCGCGACGTGCTGCCGCAGATTGCCGGACGGGTCGAGCGGGTCGCGATCCTCGGCACCGACCGTCCGCCCGACGGCGTCTTCGGCCAGTGGCAGAGCCGGGCCGTTCCCGGCAGCGGGCGGAGCCGGCTCTGGACCGGCCGCAGGGAAGGGCTCCAGGCGTGACGTTTCACGTGGAACGCCCCGACTGCCTGTGTGCCACGTGAAACACCGGAGGCATGACACCCATCTTCCGTGGCCTGCCGTGGTAGCCTAGGCTTCACGGGTTTGCGTGTCGATCTGGATCGCCATCGCCAATCAGAAGGGCGGCGTCGGCAAGACCACGACGGCGATCAACCTCGCGGCGTCCCTGGCCGCGGCCGACTGCAGGGCCCTGATCATCGACTGCGACCCCCAGGCCAACTCCACCAGCGGCGTGGGCATTGAGCCCGACCCGGACAGACCGGACTTCTATCGAGTGCTGATGGGCGAGGCCAGCGTGAAGGAGGCGATTCGCCCTACGGCCGTTCCGGGGCTCGACATCCTGCCCTCCAGCCGGCATCTAGCCGGCGCCAACATCGAGCTGGCGCACGAATCCGACCGCGCCCTGCGCCTGCGCCACCGACTGGCCGACGCCTCGATCACCCACGACTTCCTGCTGCTCGACTGCCCGCCGTCGCTGGACCTGCTCACCCTGAACGCCCTCGCTGCCGCGGATTCGCTGCTGATCCCCATTCACTGCGAGTACTTCGCCCTGGAGGGCATCTCTGCCATACTCGACACGACGGAGCGCATCCGGTCGACACTCAACCCCGGCCTGCGGATCGAGGGAATCCTGCTGACGATGTACGACACCCGGACGTCCCTGGCCAACCAGGTCGCCCGCGAACTCCGCGACCACTTCGACCACCTTGTGTTCGACACCGTGATCCCGAGGAACGTGCGGCTCGCGGAGGCGCCCAGCCACGGCCGGCCGATCCTCCACTACGATGTTCGCTCCAAGGGGGCCGAGAGCTATCTCGCGCTGGCGCGGGAACTGCTCGCCCGAGTTCGCGGCACAGCGGCGGGCCCGCCGGACGGCAAGGATGCACGGGATGGCGTCTAGACCGCGCAGGCCCCCTCCCCGCAAGGCACTGGGCAAGGGCCTCGGAGCCCTGCTTCCGGACGCAGCCCCGGGCCCCTCGGCGGCATCGCCGGCGGTTGTCTCCATCCCCGTCGCGGCCGTCGACCCGAATCCGGTCCAGCCCAGGACGGCCTTCGATCCCGAGTCGCTGCGCGAGCTCGCCGCCTCGATCCGGTCCGACGGGGTGCTCCAGCCCATTCTGGTGCGGCCGCAAGGAGAGCGCTATACGCTGATCGTGGGCGAGCGCCGCCTCAAGGCCTCCCGGATGGCCGGACTTTCCACGGTCCCCGCCATCCTGCGGGATTTTCCGCCGGACAGGATCCTGGAAGTAACCCTGGTCGAGAATATCCAACGCGAAAACCTCAATCCCATTGAAATCGCCGTGGCCCTCGACCGCATGAGCAGCGACCTCAATCTGACCCATGAGGAACTTGCGGCCCGCACGGGCATGAGCCGCACCTCGGTCACGAATCACATCCGGCTGCTCAGGCTGCCCCCCCCGATCCGACGGTTCGTCGAGCAACGCAAGCTCCAGATGGGACACGCCCGGGCGCTGCTCGCGCTCGACCGGGAGACCGACCAGCAGGCCCTGGCCGAGCGGGCGGCCACCGACGGCCTCTCGGCGCGCGAAGTCGAGCGCGCCGTCCGCAAGCTGCTCAACCGCGGCCGCGGAAACGGCCCTAGCAAGGGGAACACGGCGATCGACCCCAATGTGGCCGCGGCGATCGAGGAATTGGAGCGGGTGCTGCAGGCTCCCGTCCGGCTGCGTCAGCGCGGAGCGACCAAGGGCTGCCTAGAGATCGCGTTCTCGTCTCCGGACGAACTCTCCGCAATCTATGATCGCATCGTCGGCGACAACCCTGCCTGAGGACCGGCAGTCCGCCCGCACCTCCATCGGGTCGGGTCCGGCACACTCGTCGGCAAAACGGTCCGGGCGCATCCGGCGGTCTCGATCAGGCCCACCCACCTTGCGGCATCCCGCACCGGGCCAGGCGGGCATGCGGCGGGAGACAGACCCCGCCTTACCCGCGCGCTGACACGCGGGCCCTACCACAAGCCCCGGAGGGGCACCCGCTGAGGCCGTCAACGGCCTTGGCCGCCTCCCGCGGTCCGGTCCCGGCCCCGGCTGTCACGGCTTGTCCGAAGGCTCGCCGCCGCGAATCCTTTCCAGCAGCCCCTCGGCACGGGCCCGGGCGAGCCGGATGATCCGCCCATTCGTCGCAATCTTGTCCAGAATCGGCTCCAGCAGCTGCGGAGCCACGATGCGATTCCTCTCGAACGCCATCTCGAGGTCCACCATCGCCTGATTCACGCCCAACCGGTCGAACCGGTAGGTGGTCTCGAGCCGCTGAAGATGCCGCTGCGTTTCGGAAAGCCTCACAAACCACGAGGCAACATCCCGCGCCTTCCCGTTCTCCGAGTAGTCAAACGCCGCCTCGCCCCGAACGGCTCCATCCGACTCATATCGAAGCACCTTGCGCCCGGTCGAGGCCACCCTGCGGTCGCTGGCGAGCGGTTGGGAGAAATGATCCAGATCCGCAGCCAAGTCGAATACCGAGGCCGCCTCCTCCCTGCCGACGGACAACACCAGCGGTTCACCGTCGCCCTCCGAATACACCGCTTCCCCGTCCATCGAGAGCCGAATCTCGAGGTGCGCCGGAACCGCGCCGGGAAAGTCGCGCTGAAAGTGAATGACATCCTGGGCTCCGAGCACGAGGACGACTGCCGGAACGCTCAGGACGGTCTTGCGGAGCATCGCTTGCAGAACCTCTCTACATCGCGTCCCGCAACGTCGCATGACAGTATGCCACCGCCAGGGCATCCGAAACGTCGAGGGGCTCGAGTTCCCCCTTCACGTCGAGCAGAACCTGAACCATGTGCCGTACCTGCGCCTTGTCGGCGCGCCCGTGTCCAACCACGCTCCTCTTGACCTGCGACGCGGTGTAGCTGGCGAGCGACAGGCCGGCCCGGGCGGCGCTGAGCATGGCGGCACCCCGGATGTGAGCGAGAACGAACGCGCTGCTGACGTTCTTGCTCACGAACACGTCCTCCAGAGCCGCCTCCTCCGGGAGGTAGTGGCCGAGAATCTCGTCCAGCGAGTCCGCGACGACTCGCAGCCGCTCGCCCAGGCCGGCCGACTGCGGCGGGGCGATGGCACCGTAGGCTACGGCCCGCTGGCGTTTCCCGTCGCTCTCGATGATCCCGTATCCGGTGATCCTCGACCCGCAGTCGATGCCCAGGATCCGCACGCGGGCCGTCGCTCAGGCCGAAAGCGCCTCGAGCTCCTTTTCGTCGATATCGAAATTGGCGAAGACGTTCTGTACGTCGTCCTGGTCCTCCAGCCTCTCGATCATCCGGATCACGCTGCCGGCCTGTCTGCCCTCCACGCGGACCGTGTTGTCGGGAACCCGCGACACCTCCGCGGTCACGGGCTCGATCCCATCGTCCCTCACGGCTGCAAGCACCTCCTCATGAGACTCCGGCGACGAGTAGACCGCCCAATGGTCTCCCTCGTCCCGCAAGTCGTCGGCACCGGCCACGAGGACCAGGTCCATCAGCCGCTCCTCGTCGGTCGCATCCTTGGATACGACGATCAGGCTCTGCTTCTGGAAGATCCAGGAGACGCAGCCGTTTTCACCGAGGTTCCCGCCGTTCTTCGCGAAGATATGCCGCAGTTCCGCCACCGTGCGGTTCCGGTTGTCGGTGACCGTCTCGACGAGCACGGCGACACCGGCCGGGGCGTACCCCTCGAAGACGATCTCCGAGTACACCTCGCCCTCCAGCTGACCGCTTCCCCGCTGGATCGCGCGCTTGATGTTGTCGCCCGGCATCGACTGGGCCTTGGCCGCCGCGACCGCCGTGCGGAGCCGGGGATTGGAGTCCTGATCCGGTCCGCCTTCGCGAGCCGCCACCTGGATCTCGCGAATCAGCCTCGTAAAGATCTTGCCCCGCTTCGCGTCCGTAGCGGCTTTCTTATGCTTGATGGTCGCCCATTTCGAGTGGCCCGACATACCGTTCCCCGCTGTGGGCGTTCCGTACCCGGAAGCCTTGGCTTGAGGATACCAGACACCCGGGGCAGCCGGGAGCCGCAGGGGAACAGGGAGGCCCGTTGCCAGCCGGTAGAATGGGCCCGTGGGCTTCCCGACGCATCGGTTGCGACGCCTGCGCGGCTCCGAGAGCCTGCGCTCCCTGGTGCGCGAATTCCGGTTGTCCCCCGGGAACCTGATCTGTCCGCTCTTCGTCCGCCCGGGGGAAGGGCAACGGGTACCGGTTCCATCGATGCCCGGGGTATGCAACCTCTCGATCGACTTCCTGGTCGAGGAATGCCGGGAGATCGCCTCGCTCGGCATCCCCGGCGTCATCCTGTTCGGGCTCCCGCCCGCCAAGGACGCGCAGGGCTCGGGAGCCTACGCCGAGTGCGGCATCGTGCAGGACGCAATCCGCGCCCTGAAGCGGGAACTGCCGGCCCTGCTCGTCATCGCCGACACCTGTCTCTGCGAGTACACCGACCACGGCCACTGTGGAGTGGTGGTGGACGGGGACGTCGACAACGACCGAAGCCTCGCCCTGCTGCAGAAAACCGCCCTCTCGCAGGCGCGGGCCGGCGCCGACGTGATCGCTCCCTCGGACATGATGGACGGCCGGGTCGGAGCGATCCGCGCCGCCCTCGACGGTGCCGGCCTGGAGCGCGTGCCGATCCTTTCGTACGCCGCGAAGTATGCCTCCGCCTTCTACGGGCCGTTTCGCGATGCAGCCCGGTCGGCACCGCAGTTCGGGGACCGCCGAAGCTACCAGATGGATCCGGCCAACCACCGGGAGGCGCTGCGGGAAATCCGCGCGGATCTGGACGAAGGGGCCGACATGGTCATGATCAAGCCCGCGATGCCATGCCTCGACGTGCTCTACCACGCGAAGACGGAATTCGGGGTCGCGACCGCCGCCTATCAGGTCAGCGGGGAGTACGCGATGTTGCAGGCGGCGGCCCGGAACGGCTGGCTGGACGGCGAGCAGGCGATGATCGAGAGCCTGGTGTCGATCCAGCGGGCCGGGGCCGATTTCATCCTGACGTACTTCGCCAAGGATGCTGCCCGCATCCTCGCCTGAACTGCCCATGCCCGCCCCGCTCCGCCTAGCCGCGCTGCTGCTTCTGGCAGCCGCCCCTCCCCGAGCGGCGGCGCAGGAGCCGGCCGGAATCCCGGCTGTCATCGACGAGATCCTGGCGCGACCCGCCGCCCAGCGCAGCCTGTGGGGAGTGCTGGTCCGGGATCTCGATACCGGCGAGACGGTGTACGCGCGCAACCGGGACAGGCTGTTTCTGCCGGCATCCAACGCCAAGCTGTTTTCGACGGCTCTCGCCCTCAGCCGGCTCGGTGCCGGGTTCCGCTTCTCGACGGGCCTGTTCGTGGACGGCACCGTTGGTGAGGACGGCCTGCTGGACGGGGATCTTCGGCTCGTAGGCGGGGGCGACCCCAATCTGTCCTCCCGCATCCTTCCGTTCCGCAAGAGCAGGGAGTACCGAACCGACAGGCTCGCACCCCTCCGAAGCCTCGCCCGTCACGTCGCTGACGCGGGAATCCGCCGCATTGCGGGCAACCTGGTCGGAGACGACTCCCGGTACGTCTGGCAACCCTACGCGAGAGGATGGGGGTATGCGGACACGATCAAGGGCTACGGCAGTCCCCCCAGCGCACTCGTCTTCAACGACAACCTCATCGAGTTGCGCGTGACTCCCGGTCCCGTGGGAGGGCCCGCCCGGACGCTGGTCATGCCGCAGCTCGGCTTCTACGAAATCGCGAACCGGACACTGACGACCGCCGAACGCTATGTCAGCCGGACGATTCTCGCGCGGCGCAGCGACACGCCAGGGCGGCTCGTCCTGGCGGGACAGATTCCGTCGCGTTCGCGCGGAAAGACCATCTGGCTCGCTGCCGGCGACCCGGCCCGGTATGCCGCGCTGGCATTCGGCCAGGCATTGCGGGACGTCGGGATCCAGTTCGAAGGCCGGGCCACCGCGCACCACCTGCTGCCCGACCGACTGGCGACGCTGCGGTCCCGGCCACCCGCCACAGCCCGGGCCAACGGCACGATCCTCGGCGAGGTCCAGTCCGCCAGCCTCGGCGAGGTGATCCGGGTCGTCAACAAGGAGAGCCAGAACCTCCATGCGGAAATCCTGCTGCGCGAAGTTGCCTACCAGGAGGCCGGGATCGGGAGCCAGGAGGCGGCGATCGCGTCGATGCGCCGGTTCCTCGCCGAGGTCGGGCTGCACGCGACCGAGTTCTATCTGTTTGATGGATCAGGACTTTCGCGCCACAACGTGGTCTCTCCGTCGGCCATGGTGCACCTCCTGGAACACATGTGGAACTCCCGCCATAGGGAGCCTTATGTCGACAGCCTGCCGATCTCAGGTGTCGACGGGACCCTGGACTGGCGCTTCCGGCGCACGGCCGCCCGCGGGCGGATCCACGCCAAGACCGGCTCGATGTCCCACGTGCTGGCCCTGTCCGGCTACGCCCGTTCCGGCGACGGCAAGACCTACGCCTTCGCGATCTTCGCGA
This sequence comes from Bryobacterales bacterium, assembly GCA_965205085.1. Taxonomy (GTDB): domain Bacteria; phylum Acidobacteriota; class Terriglobia; order Bryobacterales; family UBA6623; genus VXMF01. Next base: position 3,674,089 of record OZ242039.1, read on the forward strand.
ACAACATTGGCCTGTCATCGTCTTCCACCCGACAGCTGGTCGACGCAATCGCCGCGGCGCTGGTCGTCCCGCCCGCGAACTGACCGGTCGGTGCAGACAGGCCTGCCAGGGCACGCACCCCGAGACTGCGTCCCGGCCCCGCGGCCGGGACGCTCCTGCCGCGACATGGGGAACGGGTATCATGGGGCAGGAGCTTCGCGCCGACCGTGCCCTCCACAGGCCCGAACCCCCGGAACCTGCTTGGCACCGAAGACCTCGAGGCAACGGAAATCGAGACCCTGCTCGAACGGGGCCGGCACTACAAGTCGATCAGCCCGAACAGGAAGCTGAGCACACTGCTGGGCCGCTCGATGGTCAACCTCTTCTTCGAGCCGTCCACCCGGACCCGCACCAGTTTCGAGATCGCCGCCAAGCGCCTGGGGGCCGACACGATCGATATCTCCTCCCTGTCCTCGAGCCTGGCGAAGGGGGAGTCGCTGGTCGACACGCTCAACACGCTGGCGGCGATGAGCCCGGACATCATCGTGATGCGGCACGCCGCCTCCGGGGCACCCCACTTCCTGGCACGCCACCTGGCCACGGCAATGGTGAACGCCGGCGACGGGCGCCACGAGCATCCCACCCAGGCACTGCTCGACGCGCTGACCATCATCGATGTCCGGGGCTCGCTGCAGGACCTGCGCGTGGCCATCATCGGCGATATCGCCCACTCCCGGGTGGCGCGCTCGAACATCCACCTGCTCTCGAAGTTCGGGGCCGATATCGTCGCCTGCGGTCCAGCCACCACAGTCTCGACGAATCTGGCTCACCTTGCCGCCGGCGTGACGGTCACGCACAACATGAGGGAGGCCGTGCAAGACGCCGATGTGATCATGATGCTGAGGGTCCAGTTGGAGCGCCAGAACGTCGAGCTGTTCCCCAAGAACGAGTATTTTCGCCACTACGGACTGACGCTCGGGCACCTCGCCCTGGCCAGACCCGACGTCATCGTCCTGCACCCCGGCCCCATCAATCGTGGGCGGGAGATTGCGAGCGAGGTCGCCGACTCCCAGCGGTCGATGATCCTCAGCCAGGTCGAGAACGGGGTCGCGATCCGGATGGCGGTTCTGGAATGGGTCTGCGGGGACTAGGGCGGGGAAGGCAATGCGCCTACTGATTCGCAACGGCAGGGCGGTGGATCCCGACTCGGGACTGGACGCAAGGCGCGACCTGTTGATCGAAGGAGGCCGGATCATCGACATCCAGCCTCGAATCGAGTGTCCGGACGCCGATGTGCTGGACGCGGAGGGAGAGGTTGTCGCCCCGGGTTTCGTGGACATCCATGTCCATCTGCGGGAGCCGGGAATCGAGCACGCCGAGACCATCGAGACCGGTACGCTGGCAGCCGCAGCGGGCGGCTTCACCGCCGTCTGCTGCATGCCCAACACCCAGCCGGTGAACGATTCCGCGCAGGTCACGAGCTTCATCGTCGAGCGGGCGCGGCGCACGGCGGCAGTCCATGTCCATCCGATCGGGGCAATCTCCAAGGGCAGCCGCGGCGAGCGTCTCGCAGACATCGGGGCGATGCGGGCCGAGGGAGCGGTGGCCATCAGCGACGACGGAATTCCGGTCATGAACGCCGCGCTGATGCGACGGGCGATGAAGTATGCATCCTCGTTCGGAATCCCGGTCATCGACCACTGCGAAGACCTGACACTGAGTGCCGGGGGTGATCTCCACGAGGGACTTCAGAGCCTCAGGCTCGGTCTCGGCGGGATCCCCGGCTGCTCCGAGGACGTGATGGTCGCACGCGACATCATTCTGGCGGCCGACACGGGGGCCCGCACCCACATCGCCCATATCTCGACGGCGAGCTCGATCGCAATGGTGCGGCAGGCCAAGTCCCTGGGGATACCCGTCACAGCCGAAGTCACACCCCATCACTTCGCGCTTGCGGACGAGCGGATCCCCGGCTACGACTCGAACTACAAGATGAAACCGCCCCTGCGGTGCCGCCGGGATGTCGAGAGTGCGCTGGAAGGCCTGGCGGACGGCACCATCGACTGCATCGCCACCGATCACGCGCCGCACACCGGCCATACCAAGATGCAGGAGTTCGAGCGCTGCCCGTTCGGCGTGACCGGTCTCGAGACGGCGCTGGGCCTGTCACTGCGCCACCTGTACCACAGTGGACTGACCGACCTCTGCGGCCTCGTCCGCCTGTTCACGAGCGGGGCGAGCGACTGCCTGGGACTGGACCGTGGGCGCCTGCGGCCCGGCGGCCCGGCCGACGTCACGGTCTTCTCGACCGAGCGCGAGTGGGTCTACGACGTCAATTCGACGCTGTCCAAGAGCAAGAACTCACCCTTCGACGGCCAGCGGTTCCGTGGCGGGCCGACGGTGACGATCGTGGCGGGCCGCATCGTCTGGAGTGCGGACGGCGGAATCACGGACCGGTAGGCGAGCCCGGTCCGAGTTACGGCTGGGAGGCGAACTCCGCAGACATCCCGGCCAGGTCGAGCCCGCCGGCGTCGCCGCGATGGACCACCAGCCTGTAGCGGAGGCGCACCGTCTCGCCCCGTTCCAGACGAACCGGCTCGGCACCGGGCCACACGGGGTTCTGCATGCTCGGGCTCTCGGGCGACCGCAGGATCCACGGCTGGGGAAATCCCGCAGACGTGGGATGGACCAGCACCGCCACGCCGCTGGCCTTGCCCGAGCCCGAGAAATCGCCGGAGAAATCGACCCAGTCGCCCAGTTCCATCGCCAGCCGGCGCGGCTCGACCGGCCCGCGCGCCGCCACGAAGCGCAGGCCGTCGACCATGGCAACCCGCACGGAGAACCCGCCGTAGCCCTTGTCGTCCTCGGATCCACCCAACCGGACCCCGTCCTGCAACGGCTCGAGACGTATGGCGAAATCCACCTTCCGCACACCCCGCTCGGCGGGATGCACGGAGATTTCCGCAGTCTCCTCCAGAATGGGCTCCCGCCCCGACCGGAAATCGGGCGAGTACCAGCGGTGGCGGGCATGCAGGCCATGGTGGGATGCAAGCACCCCGGCCTCCTCCAGCCGCCACATGAAGCGCTGCGCGAGCCAGGGGTCACCGGCCCGAACGTCGCCAACCAGCACCTGGTGCCAGGACCAGTAGACGCCCCGGTGGTGGAGGTGGTCTTCCGGAAAATCCTCCGTGAGAACCTCGCCGTCCAGCCCATACAGCGGGTGCACGTAGTTTGATCGCTCGTACTCTCCATCCAGCGACTGCGGAGACAACCTGTAGCGGAGTACGGGCCGTCCCTGGTCGCGAATGGTGAATCCGCCGTCCTCCCGGACGATCTGCAGCGATGATCGGGCCGGCGGGGCAACGCCTGACTCTGGAGCGCAGCCCACAGCGTGAACCAGGGCCAGCCCCGCCAGAGTGCAGATTGGGGCAGTGAACCGCAACGCGCAGGATTATACCGTTTCCGAATCGGCCGCGGCAAACAGACCGGGCATGGCCTTGCGCAGGTGCTCCGTGTCCAGCGTGGCGGCTGCGGTAGGCTGGGGCTTGGCCATCCTGAACAAGGGAGACAGGGCTCCGGACTTCACCGCCAGCGCCGATGGCGGCCGCACAGTGCGGCTCGCGAGCCTGCGGGGCCGAAAAATCGTGCTCTACTTCTATCCGCGGGACAACACACCCGGCTGCACCACGCAGGCCTGCACGTTCCGTGACCAACAGGAGTGGTTCGACGCCCGGAACACGGTGATCCTGGGCGTCAGCCCCGACAGCGTGTCCTCGCACGACCTGTTCAAGGCGAAACACGATCTTCCCTTCCACCTCATCTCCGATCCGGACCACACGATCGCGAAGGCCTACGGTGTCTGGCGGGAAAAGACCCTGTTCGGCAAACGCTACATGGGAATTGTCCGTTCGACCTTCGTGGTCGACGAGCGGGGCATCATCGAGGCCGTCTTCGACAGGGTCAAGGTGAGGGGGCACGCCGAGAGAGTCCTGACGGAACTCTGAGCCCCGACAAGCTGTCGGATCGCCCCTCCGGGCCTGCCGACCGGCACGGAAACCGGATGCGGTGATCCAGTCCATCCACCGATCTCGCAACAGTCGGAAAAATAGGCACTTACAGCTACAGGTCACGAATTCCGGGCGCGCCGGTGATGGATCCGGAGGGTGACCGAAAGCAGGGCATCAGGCGCTCCGTCGCCCGTCCGTGTTGGTTCTCGGGCCGCAACGGACTGCGGACCCTGCGCCAAGGTGCCTCGGGCCCTCGACGGCAGCCCACACCGCATCGTCGGGACCGTCCAGGACGACGGCAGCGGCTCCGAGCCGGCGCGGCGACCCAGAATCGGCCACAGCGACGTATAATGGGCGTTGCGTGGACCGCGGACTCGAGCAGAAGCAGGAGAGACTGTTCGTGCTGCTCGCCGGCATGGGCCGGGTGCTGGTCGCCTACTCGGGTGGTACGGATTCGGCGTACCTCGCATGGGCGGCCAACCGTGTGCTCGGCTCCAGCGCCCTGGCGGTGACGGCGGACTCGGCCTCGATTCCGGAGTCCCACAAGCGGGATGCCGCGGAGTTCGCCGAACGGTTTGGCATTCGCCACCGGGTCATCAAGACTTCCGAGTTCGACAACCCCGATTACGCGCGTAACGATCCGAACCGCTGCTTCCATTGCAAGGACGAGCTCTTCCGGCAAATGAGCGAACTTGGCCGCAGCCTGGGGGTGCCGACCATCGCGTACGGAGTCAACAAGGACGACACTTCCGACTTCCGGCCCGGCCACCAGGCGGCACGGGACCATGCGGTGAGGGCGCCGCTGCTCGAGGCGGATCTGGACAAGTCCGAGATTCGGTCCCTCTCGCGCGCGGCCGGACTGCCCACCTGGGACCGCCCCGCCGCCGCGTGCCTCAGTTCACGCATTCCCTACGGAACGCGCGTTACCCGCGAGAACGTCAAGCTGGTGGAGCGTGGCGAGGAAGCCCTGGCGAGGTTCGGCTTCCGGGTTTTCCGGGTACGCTACCATGGCGAACTGGCGAGAATCGAGATCGGGAAGGATGAACTGCCCCGGGCCCTTGACCCCGAAATGGCCGAGTCCCTCGCGCAAGCCTTCCGGAAACTAGGATTTCGATACGTAACCCTTGATCTCTCCGGCTACAGGCAGGGCTCCCTGAACGAGGTGCTTTCCGACGATGAGATCGAGCCATTCCGGATCCTGAACTGAAACCAGGCCAGCGGTCCGGCGGTGCAAGCAGGAGTTGCGACGCAACGTGGGTGCCACCCAACCAATCAAGTATGGATGTGTTTCGCAACCCAATTCGGGTCGAAGGAGTTGATAGCATCAGGAAGTGCGTCGCTGAAATTTTTTCGATTTTCGGCTTGCACTTCGGCGATTCTGGCTGGTATAAATGTTAGGTAAAGTCTCGTCCTCCCCGGGTAGCACCGGGTGAAGGGCCTGACGATCAGTTACCGCAAGACGACGGTCCCCCCGTGCCTGTGCTCCCAACTCCAGTCAAGCAGGACTCCCTAGACGAATGGAGTCGCATCCGCGACGCCGTCCGTCCCTCGATGAGCGAGGAAAGCTATCGAAACTGGCTGGAGCCGGTCACATTCAGCCATATCTGCGCGAACCGGGAGATCAACCTGCTCGCCCCGAACAGCGATGTCCAGGACTGGATCGAATCCGAGTTCCAGTCCACGATCCTGCAGGCGGCGCGCTCGATCGGCCTGGACATTCTGGGAGTCCGCATCGAGACGGCGGAACCGGAGCCGAAGCACGAACAGCAGTCCTTCCGGTTCGAGCCGGACCCGCCCCTGCTGAACCAGCGATACAGGTTCGAGCGGTTCGTTGTCGGTTCCTGCAACGAGTTCGCGCATGCAGCCGCGCAAGCGGTCGCCAGCAAGCCCGCGGAGGCCTACAATCCTCTCTACCTGTATTCCGAATCGGGCATGGGCAAGACCCATCTCCTGCACTCCATCGGCCATGTCCTGCTGCACACCCAACCTCTCATGAACATCGTCTACGTTCCAGCCGAAGAATTCATGAACGAGATGATCAAGTCCATACGTTTCAATACGATGAGACGGTTTCACGAACGTTTCCGAAGCGCCGACGCGTTACTGGTCGACGACATTCAGGTCCTCGGCTGCAAGGAGCGGACCCAAGAGGAGTTCTTCCACACCTTCAATGCCCTGCACAACCGCGGCAAGCAGATCGTGATGACGAGCGACGCCAACCCGGAGGCGATCCCAGGACTGGTGGGCCGACTCAAGTCACGGTTCTCCTGGGGTCTCATGGCCGATATCCAGCCGCCGGACCTCGAGACGAAAATGGCGATTCTCGGCCGCAAATCGGAGGAGGCCGGAATCGTCCTGCCCGACGATGTCTGCAGCTTCGTCGCCACCCGGCTGACCTCGAGCATCCGCGACCTGGAAGGCATCCTGAACCGCCTGATCGCGAGGGCCCAATTCATCAACAGCCAGGTGACGATCGGCATGGCCCGCAGCCTCCTCTCCTCGCTCAGGCCGAGCCAACCGACAGGACCGAACCTCGACGCGATCCAGCACGCCGTCGCCTCGGAATTCGGGGTCCGGGCGACCGACCTGGCCACACGCAACAACTCCCACAGGATTGCCCTTCCACGGCAAGTCGCCATGTTCCTGGCCAAGAAGCTGACAGGTGCCTCGCTTTCCGAGATCGGCAAGATCTTCGGTAAGCACCACACTACAGTGCTGCATGGCGTAAAGAAGATAGAACGGTCACTCGCAACCGATCAAGCTTTGAGCAACTCAATTCATTCCATAGAGAGAATGTTGGAAAGCAGGAAATACAGCACGAGTCTCTCCGATATCTATGAATGAATTCCAGCAATTCGAAGCCACCCTTTCCCTGCGTATCTCCTGCCGTCACCCGAAACGGATCCCGCCTGGGCCGCCCCCCGGCAACGAGGACCACCGTCGGCCGGCCCCTCCAGTGCCTTCTGGAGCCACGTGCCGGAGCTTCGGTTGGCCCACAGAATCGGCTATACTTGAGCTATCCACATTGATGCCTCTGCATACCCTGTGGAAGGCTGTGGATCCTTGCAGCGGACCGATCACACCGTGGAAAACGCTCCAAATTTTCCACGGCTGTGTGCAGGGCTATCAGCTTGCATCGAAAGGACTGCCGGAAGTGATCCACAATTCCACACGCCCTACTACTACTAAGTGGATCTGAGCCAGCTCACTTACGGACCGTCGTCATGTCAGCGCAACCGGAACAGTCGCGGGAGGGGGTAGAACCATGAAACTCACCGTCGGGTCGCAGAAACTCGTCAAGGAACTCAATCTGGCCTCGGGAGTGCTGGACCGAAAGATGACAATCCCGATGCACGGCAACGTTCTGCTGCACGCGCACGGAGATTCCCTTACCCTGACGGCAACCAACCTGGAACTGGCCTTCCGCGCGACCTGTCAGGCCAACGTCGACCAGGAGGGCCGCATGGCGATACCCATGCGGCGGCTGCTCGACTATGTTCGACTGCTCGACGGCGCGGACATGGCGATCAGCTCCGTTTCCGGAGATGCCATCCAGATCACGTGTGGCCGGGCCAAGACGAGGCTTCCCGGCATGGACGCCACCAGTTTTCCGGAGCTTTCCCCGGTCCCGGAACCCGTGGCGAGGTTCGGAGCAGACCCGTTGCTTGCTGCCATCAAGCGGACGATCATCTCGGTGGCCGAAGAGCAGAGTCACTACACGCTGGGAGCCGCGCTGATGGTCGTTCGGCGCGGATCGATAGGACTCGTTTCCACGGATGGCCACCGCCTCTCCCTGTACTTCGAGCAGCAGCAGTCGACCGACGCCAACCAGGACGTCCAGAGCCTGATCGGGCGCAAGGCCATGGCGGAACTCATGAAGGTTCTGGACCAGGCTGACGAGGCGGACGACGATTCAGCCAGCGTCAGCTTCTCGGTGGACGAGAACAACATGTTCTTCCAGTCGGGAGCCCGTCTGTTCGTCTGCCGGAAGCTGACCGGCAAGTTCCCGGACTACAACCGTGTGTTGCCCAAGGACCTCGACATCGCCCTCGAACTGGACGCTGGGAAGCTGGGCAAGGTACTGCGGCGCGTCTCGCAGTTCTCGGACGAGCGGTCCAAGACGGTGAAATTCGAGCTCAAGGACGGCAAGCTCGAGATTGCTGCCGCCGTCGCCGATTTCGGATCGAGCGAGGAATCCATCCTGGTCGAGTACGAGGGGGCTCCGGTGGGAGTCGGATTCAACGCGCAGTACATTCTGGATTTTCTCGCCGTGTGCGGCAGCGACTCGATCGTCGTGCGTCTGAAGGATCCCCGCAGAGCCGCACAGTTCGAGGTCCCCGGCCAGCCCGCGGACAAGGACTACCGCTACGTGATCATGCCCATCCGGGTGTAGCGGGTCTGCCTGGGCGATGGCAAGGCAACAACGGAATGTAGCGACGCAGCATGGCGGTAACGGCAAGCAAGAGAAGCACCGAATACACGGCTGACAACATCCGTGTCCTGGAAGGGCTGGAGGGGGTGCGCAAGCGTCCGGCGATGTACATCGGATCGACCGGTGAGATCGGGCTCCACCACCTCGTCTACGAGGTGGTGGACAACGCGGTGGACGAGGCCTTGGCCGGTCACTGCGACAACGTCGAGATCACGGTCCACATCGACAATTCGGTGACGATTCTAGACAACGGGCGCGGGATACCGGTCGATATCCATGCGACCGAGGGCGTGTCGGCGGCCGAGGTCGTCATGACGAAGCTCCATGCCGGGGGCAAGTTCGACTCGAACAGCTACAAGGTCTCCGGCGGCCTGCACGGGGTGGGGGTGAGTTGCGTCAATGCGCTGTCGGACGCCCTCAAGATGGAAATCTGGCGGGACGGTCACGCCTGGGAGCAGGAGTACTCGCGAGGTGCTGCGCTGGGCCCGCTGCAGAAGGTCGGCCGGTCCCGCAAGACCGGCACGCGCATCACGTTCCACCCCGACCCGGACATCTTCACGACGACCGACTTCAAGCATGAGATTCTTGCGCGGCGGCTTCGGGAGATGGCCTTCCTCAACGCAGGCCTGCGCATCGTCCTGTCCGACGAGCGGGAGGAGCGCGACGCGCAGGTGTTCCACTTCGAGGGCGGCATCGCGGAGTTCGTCGCCTACCTGAACCGCGGCAAGTCCGTGCTGCACCCGGACCCGATCGCGTTCCACGACGAGCGGGAGTTCTCGGGCGGCATCGTCGCCTGCGACATCGCGCTGCAGTACAACGACAGCTACCAGGAAAACCTCTTCTCGTTCGCGAACACGATCAACACGATCGAGGGCGGCACGCACCTGTCGGGCTTCCGGTCGGCCCTGACCCGCACGATCAACGCCTACGGGAAGAGCGAGAACCTGCTCAAGAACGCGAAGGCTGGCCTCTCGGGAGAGGATGTGCGCGAGGGACTGACTGCTGTCATCAGCGTGAAGCTGCCCCAACCGCAGTTCGAGGGCCAGACCAAGGGCAAGCTCAACAGCGACATCCAGGGGCAGATCGTGTCCGCAGTGAACGAGCGACTGGGAGAGTTCTTCGAGCGAAACCCGACTGTTGCGAAGAGCATCGTCGGGAAGGCCATCGAGGCTTCCAGAGCGCGCGAGGCGGCGCGCAAGGCGCGCGACCTGACCCGTCGCAAGGGGGCCCTGGATTCGGCCGGCCTCCCCGGCAAGCTGGCGGACTGCCAGGAACGGAATCCCCAGCGCGCCGAACTCTTCATCGTCGAGGGAGAATCGGCCGGCGGCACGGCCAAGCAGGGGCGGGACCGCCGCTACCAGGCGATCCTGCCACTCAAGGGCAAGATCCTGAACGTCGAGAAGGCCCGCTACGACAAGATGCTCTCCCACGAGGAGATCCGGGCGATGATCACGGCCCTGGGGACCGGCATCGCGGACGAGTTTGACGTGGGGAGGCTGCGTTACCACAAGATCATCCTGATGACGGACGCGGACGTGGACGGGTCACACATCCGCACGTTGCTCCTGACCTTTTTCTTCCGCCAGATGCGGCAGTTGATTCTGGAGGGTCACGTCTTCATCGCCCAGCCCCCGCTCTACCGCATCAAGCGCGGCAGCAAGGAAACCTACATCAAGAATGAATCGGACCTCGCCAGCCAGATCATCCAGATCGCCACGGATGGGGTGAAGGTCGAGCTGGGGCCGAACGGTGCGCCAAGCCGGGTCCTGCAGGACCGGGAGTTGCGCCAGTACGTATCCGATCTTGATGTCTACGCCCGCATGTACAGGCGGGTTCTGCGCCGCATGCGCAGCGAAAAGGTCACCGAGGTTCTGGCGAACCCGGCGTACGATCTCGACAAGAAGGAGCATTTCCAAGATCGAGAGGCACTGGGCAGGATCGTGACCAAGCTTGCCGAATCCGGCGTTGAGGCCCTCGTCAGGGAGGACGAGGAACACTCTTCGTTTGCCCTGGAATTCAAGCACGGCACCGGGGCCAGCGGGGTCGTCGACCTGGATCTTGCGGCACAGCCCGAATACCGGCAGTTGCGCTTGCTGGCTCATGCCCTGTCGGACTTCAACAAGCCGCCGTACACGATCATCGGCAAGCGCGCCACCCATACCGCGGAGAATCCGGTCCAGTTGCTGGACCGGCTGAAGGAAGCAGCCATGAAGGACGCTTCGATCCAGCGCTACAAGGGGCTTGGGGAGATGAACGCCGAGCAGCTCTGGGCGACCACCATGACGCTGGAGACGCGGAGCCTGCTCCAGGTGCGGATCGACGATGCGGTCGAGAGTGAAGAGATTTTCACGACGCTGATGGGGGAAAGCGTCGAGGCTCGGCGCAAGTTCATCGGCGACAACGCACTCAACGTCAAGAATCTAGACATCTAGGCGCTGGCCGGCTCTCGCCGATTCGCCTTCCTTGCCTGGCGGAACGATCGGATGCAGAGGCCGACGAAAACGGCCAGGCCAATCGACATCAGCGTCTTGGACCACGCTGCGAGCGGATTGGCGACGGGCGCACCGGCCAGGATCCGGCCGGCATCAGGAATCCCGCCGAACGATCCGAGAGCGCCAAGCAGGGCGATGACCACGGCGGCGTGCATGGCATGCTTCGTACAGGAAGGTCGTCGGGCCACCAGGCCGGCTGCAACGAGGGCCAGGCCGAAGGCGGCCGGAATCAAGGCGGTGGGACTCGACTGCCCGCTGACCAGGTAGGAGCCCACGCCAAGCACGGCGAGGCCGACCCCGAAGCCCACTGCGAATCCAGACATTCCCGAGTTCATGAGATCCCATTGTAGGGTCAACCCCGAGTGCGGCCCGTACTGGGTCGAGCCAGTTGGCAGAGGGTTTCAACACCGAACGGACGGCAGGTTGTCCCGGGACGCGGGGTGCACGCTGGGGCGGGTCCGGGCCGCACCGCAAAGGAGCCGCCGGCGGGGCCTGACGATGGGAGGAGTCGTACGCAACCTGGCCCTGCAAGAGGGCTGCAACGCCCCCCAGACAGCGTTCCGGACCCGGCCCGTCGTCCCAAGAGCAGCGGAGGGTGCGGGCCTCAATCGACTGCGTCGCAAATGGCGCGGCCGACTTCCCGGGTGGTTGCCGGTATGCCGGCGGGCTTCAGGTCCGCTGTCACCCGGCCGCTGTCGAGGACGCGCTGGATGGCGCGGTCCACGGACGATGCCTCCTCGTCGAGGCCGAAGCTGTACTTCAGCATGGCCGCGACCGAGCCGACCGCTGCCAACGGATTCGCCTTGCCCTGGCCGGCAATGTCCGGAGCCGATCCGTGCACGGGCTCGAAGAGGCCCCGCCATGCCCCACTGGGCAGACGGCTGCCAATCGAGGCTGACGGGAGCATGCCGATCGAACCCGCCAGGACGGACGCCTCGTCGCTGAGAATGTCTCCGAAGAGATTCTCGGTTACGACCACGTCGAATGCCGCAGGGCGCAGCAGCAGTTGCATGGCGCAGTTGTCCACAAGCATGTGCTCGAGTTCGACATCGGGGTACTCCCGGGCCAGTTCCGTCACGACGCTGCGCCAGAGCTGCGAGTTCTCCAGGACATTGGCCTTGTCGACGGAGGTCAGTTTGCGCCGGCGACTGCGAGCCAGCTCGAACGCCATTCGGCAGACCCGCTCGATCTCGGAGCGGGAGTACACCATGGAGTTGCGTGCGGTCTCCTCACCCACCGCACCGTCGATGCCACGCGGCTGGCCGAAGTACAGGCCACCCGTCAGTTCCCGCACGATGAGAATGTCTGTGCCGCGGACGACGGAGTTTTTCAGCGGAGACGACTCGATGAGGCTCTCGTGGCAGCGAACCGGGCGCAAGTTCGCGTAGACGTCCAGCGCCTTGCGGATGCCGAGGAGTCCCTTTTCGGGCCGCCGGGACGGCGGCAGGGTGTCGTACTCCGGCGAGCCGACAGCGCCGAGCAGGGTTGCATCCGAAACCAGCGCGAGCTGGCGGGTCTCGTCCGGGAAAGGCCCGCCAGTGTGCTCAATGGCTGCACCGCCCAGCAGGGCTTCGCGAAGGCGGAGGCTGTGGCCCCATTTCGACGCTACGCGCTCCAGGACCCGCACTGCCTCGGCAGTGACTTCGGGCCCGATACCGTCACCGGGGAGGACAAGGACGCTAAGCTCCATAAAACCTCCATTGTACGGTTTCGGTCCTGACCGGCATGGCGTATGATGGGAGCCGGATGTCACGGAGGGAGTGGCTGACGGGAACCGCGAACGGCTTCGGCGGCCTGGCGCTGGCGGCAATGCTGGCGACAGACCGGGCCAGTGCGGAGGCGTCCCGGCGGGAGAATCCCCTTGCGGTGCGGCCGCCCCACTTTCGAGCCAGGGCCAAAAGCGTCATTTTCCTGTATATGGACGGCGGGCCGGGCCAGATGGACAGCTTCGACCCGAAGCCCAGGCTCCGCAGTGAGCACGGCCAGACGATCCAGCTTCCCGAGCTGCCGACGACGGTCTTCAACATTACCGACAAGGTCTTCGGGTCGCCGTTCGAGTTCCGCCAGCACGGTGATTCGGGCCAGTGGATCAGCGACCTCTTTCCGCATCTGGCGACGTGTGCGGACGATCTTTGCGTGGTCAACTCGATGGTTGCGGATCATTCCGAGCACACGGCCGGGAACTATTTCCTGCATACGGGATCGGGTTTCCAGGGCCGTCCGTCGATGGGAGCGTGGATTACCTACGGCCTGGGCAGCGAGTGCGACGACCTGCCGGGTTTCATTGTTCTCGACAGCGGTCTCATCCCTCCGGGCGGAACAGATTGCTTCGGCAGCGGTTTCCTCCCGGCCTCGTATCAGGGCACCCTCTTCCGACGGGGAGAGCACCCGATCGCCGACCTCGTTCCGCGTGGGGAGTCCCCTCTGGTCCAGACCGGCAAGCTGGATCTCATCCGGAGGCTCAACCGCGGTGTCGTGCAGCGTCTTGGATCGGTAAGCGAGGTCGAGGCGACGATCACGAATTACGAGTTGGCATTCCGAATGCAGAGTGCCGTGCCGGAACTGCTGGATCTGGCCGGGGAATCCGATGCAACCAGGGCGATGTACGGTCTCGACAAGGACGAGACAAGCGAGTTCGGCAGACAGTGCCTGCTGGCTCGACGGATGGTTGAGCGGGGGGTCCGGTTCATCGAGCTCCTCTCGCCTGCCCGCAAGGGGCAGGACCGATGGGACCAGCACCAGCGACTCGAGGAAGGCCATCGCGTAAACGCCCAAGCGACCGACAAACCGATCTCTGGCCTGCTGAAGGATCTGAAGGCTCGGGGCCTGCTCGATTCGACGCTCGTCGTTTGGGGCGGCGAATTCGGCCGAACGCCGACCGCACAGACCAGCGGCGGGCGGTTCGACGAGACCACTGGCCGGGACCACAATCCGTTCGGCTTCACCATGTGGCTGGCGGGAGGAGGCGTCCAGGGCGGCATGCGCTATGGAGCGACCGATGAGTACGGCTATTTCGCGATCGAGAACAAGGTGCACATGCACGACCTGCACGCGACAGTGCTCCACCTCCTGGGAATCGACCACCAAAGACTGACGTATCGCTACAGCGGCCGAGACATGCGTCTCACCGACGTGCATGGAGAGATCGTGCACGACATTCTGGCGTAGGCCGAGCCGCGTGACCGTCTCGCGTGGTCAGTCGCCACTGAGGTCACGGACGTAGAGGTCCTTGAATCTCATTCGGCCCTCGCCACCGGAGTGCAACTGGAGCGCGATCACGCCTTCCTCGGCACCGGGAGCAGGGTAGGTGAAGTCGAGGACCTTGATGCCGTTGACGTGGACCACATAGTGGTTGCCCTCCACCTGGATCAGCATGTCGTTCCAGTCGTAGGGGCGGATGGCCGTCTCGTACTGTGGCGAAGGCCATGCGATCCAGCCTTTGCCGTCACCGTAGATTCCCCCGGTGTGGCGACCGAGTCCCCGGTCGATCTCGATCTGCCGACCGGCGATGACCCGCGGGGTGTCACCGTCGAACGAGGTATGGATGTAGACGCCGCTGTTCCCGTCCGCCTCGCACTTGAACCGCAACGAGAGGTGGAAGTCCCGGTAGGATTCCTCCGTGGCGAGATATCCGTAGGCATCGGTGATACCCTGCCCGAAAATGGCCCCGTCCACAACCTCCCATCGTTCCTGCCCCATCTTCCTCCATCCGCTGAGATCCTCGCCGTTGAAGAGCGAGACCCATTCCGGGCCGACGATCCGGGGTCGCGGACGATCTTGCGCCGAGAGTGTGCCCGCCAGTGCGAGCACCAGGAGGTTGATTGCGATCTTGTGTGGCATCACCGTTCCATGGTAGCCCTGTTGGGACGCACAGTCGGGGACCGTTCCCAGCCAGTGAGAGACCAGCCTGCATCACGGGGTTGCGCAAAGCAAGAGATGAGGCGGAGAGGTGGAAGGAGCCCTGAAGGTCATTGCGCATCGCCGGTCGCAGCGGGGGTTGGCATCACCAGCGAGCGCTGCGGCCATCACGGAGCCCCGGCTGCAACGTGACGGGGCCTGTGGCGCAGCAGGCAACGCAGTCCCGATTGCTGGAGTCGCATTCGAGGCAATTCAGGCCATGGGGCGTGCCCCGTGCGCAAGCGCCGTCAATTCCGCGAGGCTCGAGCGCTTCCCGGTCCGGTTGATGCAAGACGTTTGCCTGGATACTCCATTGAGGTGTGGCGCAGATCGATGACGGTCCGGGTTGCCGCCACGACAGTCCTGACGAATCGGCCTTCCCGCGCCTGACCTGCGAATCACCAGGACCGGGTTTTGACCCGTCGTTTCCCCGCAACGCGAGATCCGCTCCGAATCGCGCTACGTCGCGCCGGGCTGCTCGTCACCCGATGGACCCGATGGCCGCCGACCCGGCTTGCAAGCCTCGAGTTGCGCATAGGCTTCCCGCTTTCCGATCCCCCGTTCACGTGCCGCTCGCTTGATGGCATCCATGCGTGGCTGGCCTGCTCGCTCCAACGCTTCCACGCGCGTGGGGAGGGAGCCGGGCACGGCCCGTGCGCCCCCGTCGTCCGGGGCGATCAGAATCACTAGTTCCCCCTTGACCGTTGAGCGGCCGGCGAGGTCCTCCAGCACGGCTGCGACCCGACCGCGCAGGAACTCCTCGTGCAGCTTCGTCAGTTCCCGTGCGACCACGATCCTTCGGTCACCGAGCACCGCCTGGATGTCCTCCAGGGTGTCGAGGACACGATGAGGGGCTTCATAAAGCAGCGTCGTTGCAGTTGCTTCAGACAGTTCACGCAGTGCCTCGCGCCGCTTCGAACGCTTCGCCGGGAGGAAGCCAAGAAACAGAAAGCGATGGGTCGGAAGGCCCGAGGCCGACAGTGCCGCGACGGCTGCGCTCGGACCGGGAATCGGGACAACCCGCACCGCCCTGTCCAGCGCCGCTCGCACGACCCGGAAGCCCGGGTCGGAAACGCCGGGTGTCCCTGCGTCCGAAACGAGTGCCACGCTGGCTCCCCCGGCCGCGCGCGCGGCGATTTCGGTGGCTCGGGCGGACTCGTTGTGCTCGTGACAGCTGACGAGCGGCTTGTCGATCTCGAAGTGCCGCAACAGGCGCCCTGTGTGCCGGGTGTCCTCGCACGCAACCAGGTCCACCTCGCGCAGTATGCGGAGGGCCCGGAGTGTGATGTCCTCCAGGTTGCCTACCGGCGTGGCGACCAAATAGACAACGCCGCTTGCCATGTACCGTTCCAGTCTGATCGCCCGAAGCGGATGGCTTCAGGGCGGGCGGACGCTGGCCCTTGCCTACCCATCGAATCCGCCGTCCACCTCGAATGCGTGTCCCAGGTTCAGCATCGTCTGTTCCTGGAAATGGTTGGTGAGGATCTGCAAGCCGATTGGGAGCCCCTCCGGTGTGGTGCCGCAAGGCACGCTCATTCCTGCGATCCCGGCCAGGCTCCCGGTGATGGTGTAGATGTCGGACAGGTACATCTGCAGCGGATCGCTGGTCTTCTCGCCGAGCTTGAACGCGGGGACGGGCGAAACGGGGGTGACAATTGCGTCCACTTGCTCGAAGGCCTGCGCGAAGTCCCGGGCGATCAACGCCCGGACCTCCTGAGCCTTCCTGTAGTAGGCGTCGTAGTAGCCGGCACTGAGGACGTACGTTCCGAGGATGATCCGTCGCTTGACCTCCGGGCCGAAGCCTTCCGCACGGGAGTGGCGGTACATTTCGCTCAACGTTCCGGAGCTTGACGAGCGCTTCGAATAGCGCACGCCATCGTAGCGGGCGAGATTAGAACTCGCCTCGGCCGTACAGATCAGGTAGTACGTCGCGACCGCATACTTGGTGTGCGGCAGCCTAATGTCCACCGTCCGGCAGCCCAGTCGCTCCAGTCTCCGGATACCGGCTTCGACGCGGTCTCCGACCGCAGCCTGCAGGCCTTCCCCGAAGTACTCCGCGGGAACGCCGATTCGCAATCCCTCGACCTTGGGGGTCAGTTCATCCGCGTAGTTCGGCACCGGCAGGTTCGCTGCGGTCGAATCGTAGGGATCGCCGCCGGCGATTGCGGACAGCACCGTGGCGGCGTCGCGGACAGTCCTCGCGAACGGGCCGATATGGTCCAGTGAACTCGCGAACGCGACCAGACCGTATCGCGAAACCCGCCCGTACGTCGGCATGATTCCCACCGTGCCACAGAAGGACGCCGGCTGGCGGATCGAACCGCCGGTGTCCGATCCCAAGGAGACCGGCGTGTATCCCCCGGCCACCGCGGCGGCCGAACCGCCGCTCGAACCGCCAGGCACACACTCGGGGGCGACGGGATTTCGCGCCGGGAAGAAAGCCGAGTTCTCATTCGAGGAACCCATGGCGAATTCGTCGCAGTTGGCCTTGCCCACGATGAGGGCACCGGCGTCCTCGACCGCCTTGACAGCCGTCGCGCTGTAGGGAGCAACGAACTCTGCGAGCGAGCGCGAGGCGCACGTTGTCTTGTCGCCCTCGGTCATGATCACGTCCTTGATCGCCATCGGCACTCCGGCCAGGGGGCCGGGGTTCGCGCCGGCCGCCAGCAGTTCGTCGATACGGTCGGCCGCCTTCAGTGCCCTTGCCGGCGTGAAGCTGAGGAATGCGCCGGAGTCGGGGTTCTCGCGTTCGGCCAAACCCAGCGCCTCGCGGGCCAGTTCCCTGGCGCTAAACCGGCGCTTGAGCAGGCCTGCGCGGATGGAATCGATTGTGAGGCTGCGGAACTCTTCCATAAATGCCTCAGCGGGAGATGACCTTCGGGACCTTGAAGTGACCGGCACCGGCCAAAGGGGCGCACCGGAGGGCCGTTTCCTGGGTGAAGCTCTCGCCCGGAACATCCTTCCGCAACGGCGTGGCGTCGGTTTCGTGCAGGACCTGCGCCATCGGTTCCACACCCGAGGTTTCGAGTTCGTTGAGCTGTTCCACGTAGTCGAGGATTTCCTCGAGGTCGCGGGCGTATCGGAGGGTCTCCGCTTCGGTCAGGTGCAGGTTTGCAAGAGCTGCGATCTTGACCACTGTTTCGGGTGTGATTCTCATGGGTCGCACCGCTCCCCGGGGGCAGCTCCGTCTTCGGAAAGTCGGACCACGATCATCCGAACGTCCGTACCGGGCAGTTCCGAGCGAAGCTCGCGCACGATCTGCGTACCCATCGATGCGAGCAGTTCCCGCCACGGGGCCCCCTGCGCCTCGACCACGAGTGTACCGGCCTTGAGATCGATTGGAGTGGTGCGGTCTGCCAGCAACGGGCCAACCGTTTCGGGCCAGTAGCCCCGAACCAGGTCCAGCTTGTCCGGGAACGTCGCCTGATGCTGCTGGACCAGTCGAGGCAGTATGCGCTTGGCCCGTTCCATCCGCGACAGCAACGATATTTTACCCCACGCGTCGCACCGCACCGCAGACCCCCTGTCTGACGGCTGTTCCAGCCGGGTGTTGGGGCGCCTGGTGCCACAGGACAACCATGCCGGTCGGCGTGCCTGCGCGCGGGTGCCGGCTTTCTTGATCCTGGACCGATGCAGCTGTCGAACCGACCGCTCTGCCGCGCTCTCATTCCACTTTCCATCCGAATCTCCTTCAACAGGAATTCCGTTCTCGAGGCTTGAATTCCAGACGGCGAACACCGACTCCTCACGGCCGGTACGGACCTTTCAGTCTCGCCGGCGTCTGGGCGGACTGCCACGACCGGAGGGCCCCGGGCAGACAGCGTCTGGCCGACTGACGGTCCGGTTACCGCAACGAGCAAGCGAGCCCCGGCATCCACCGACCCTGGCCTGCCCGAGTTGCGACCGGCCCGCCAGGGCGGCCGTTTCCGTATAATGGACAGTGAGTACTGTAGTGTGTGCGGATCGGGCCGTTCCGCTCTCAAGACCGCGATGAAGTTGCATTCCTGGAGCAGGGTTCCGCTCGAGAGGCTCCAGGAGAGTGCATCTCGGCGGGTGATCCACAGCAAGCGCATGACGACAGCGAAGATCCAGTTACGAAAGGGAGGCGTCGTGGCGCGCCACAGCCACGAGAACGAGCAGATCAGCCACGTGCTGGAAGGCTCGCTGCTGTTCCAGTTCGATGACGGTGAGATTACGGCCAGGGTCGGTGATTTGGTGGAGATCGCGTCCAATGAGCCGCACAGGGTGGTGGCACTGGAGGACTCCGTCGCCATGGACGTGTTCCAGCCCGTCCGGCAAGACTGGATCCGGGGCGAGGACGGGTACCTGCGGGAACCATAGGGCTTCTGACTGCGTATTTGGTAGACGCCGGCGGGAGGCCGACTCCCCAGGCCGTGTCCGGCAATATCGGCGTCTGGCGGGCACAGGCCACAGCAACGAATCGATGGACTTGGGAATTCGGGACCGGGTAGCGGTCGTCACGGCAGCCAGCCGAGGCATGGGACGTGCCATAGCGGACGCGTTGGCCGCCGAGGGCTGTCGTGTGGCGATTTGCTCGCGCGAGCCGGAGGGGCTGGCGATCACCGCGCAAGCGATCCGGGCTGCCCACCAGGCGACGGTGTTTCATCAGGCGGTGGATGTCACAGACGCAGCTGCCGTGGGGCGCTTCGTGGATGCGGCCCGGGACCGGCTCGGGCCGGTCAGCATCGCGGTGGCGAACGCCGGCGGGCCTCCCGCCGGTCGCTTCGAGGATTTCGGCGACGACGACTGGACGGCAGCGTTCCGCCTGAATTTCCTGAGTTCATGGGCGCTGATCCGGGCCGTTCTGCCTGACATGCGGGCGCAGCGATGGGGCCGCGTGGTCACGCTGACCTCGACGTCCGTCAAACAGCCCATCGATGGACTGATCCTCTCCAACGGTATTCGCAGCGCCGTGGTCGGCATGCTGAAGACCCTGGCCGAGGAATTCGGTCCGGACAACGTTCTCTTCAACAACGTGGGTCCCGGCCTGATCGCTACCGACCGCTTGCTGAGCATCGCGCAGCGGCGGGCCGAAGAAACAGGCGTGGGACGGGACGAGATCGTCGAGCGGCTTGCCGGCCAGACGGCCCTCCGCCGGGTCGGGCGACCCGAGGAATTCGCGGCCGTTGTCGCATTTCTCTGCTCCCAGCGAGCGAGCTACGTGACCGGCACTTCCACCATGATCGACGGCGGTCTCGTGAAGGCCGTTTGACAGGGATTTCAATGCGACTCGATCCATTCATGGCACTCCCGGCCGCTGCGCTGGCCGCCGTGCTTCTTCCCCTCCCTGCCGGTGCCCAGGCAGACCCGCCTGACGCAGGTTCGGCTGCCGGGACCACCGAGCCCGTGTGGGTGACCCACCAGGGTGCCCGTCTGGTGATCGGCCAAGACAGCTTCACCCGCCAGAACCCGGTGTCCAGTCGTGAAGTGCTCGGAAGCGCCCAGGGTGTTGCCTTTGCCGGCAACCGCCTGTTCGTTGCGGATGGCAACCGGGTCGGAGCCCTGCCCGTCAACAACCGCATCCTGATCTACAACGACGTCGCAGGGTTCGTGCCGAGGGCCGATGCGCTTCCGTCCCAGGACCGCAAGTGCCCCGTCTGCGTCGGTCTCCCCGATGTCGTTCTGGGCCAGCCCGATTTCGACTCGACCGCATCGTCGGACTTGCCGGACACGCCGGGTCTCAACAACCCGGTTGCCGTTCACAGTGACGGGGTCCGGCTGGTGGTTGCGGACACCAACAACAACCGTGTGCTGCTGTGGCACTCGATCCCCACGGTGAACGGACAGACTCCCGACGTTGTGCTCGGCCAGGCGGACTTCACCTCCTTCATCCCCCAGACAGCGCCCTCGGGGATGCGAGGCCCGCAGGGCGTTTGGCTTGACCGGGGAAGGCTGTTCGTCGCTGACACACAGAACAGCCGGGTACTGATCTGGAACTCCGTCCCGACGTCCAACGGACAGGCCCCCGACATCGTGGTGGGCCAACCCGACCTGAACACCCGTCACGAGGCCGACCTGACGCAAGGGGTCTACGAGAGCGACGAGAAGCGGCTGCTGGACCCGGTTTCCGTCACCGTGTCGAACAACCGGATGTTCGTCGCCGATCTGGGCTTCAACCGGGTGCTGATCTTCAACTCCGTGCCCACCGCGAGCTATGCGGCCGCCGACGTCGTGCTGGGCCAGCCGGACTTCGTCTCGAGTGCGCCCAACAACAGCCCGGAACAATGTGACCCGCTCGGCCCGCTTGATGACGACGGGAGCCGCAGCGAGAACGAGACTCCCCCCACCAACGTTCCGCTGCTGGTGCAGTTGCCGCCCCGGCCGCAGGAGATCGATCCGGACAAGACCCGCTACCCGAGGCGTTGCGCGAGCACGCTGAATTTTCCGCGCTTTGCCCTCGTTGTGGACGACGTACTGTTCGTGGCGGACGCGGGGAACGACCGGATCCTCTTGTACGAACCCGTCCCGACCACCAACGGCCAAGCCGCGGATGTCGTGATCGGCCAGCCAAACTTCGTGCAACTGACCGAGTCGGAGGGGCCCGGCAGCCTCCGGTCGCCGACCTCCATGGCCTACGACGGGGTGAACCTGTACGTGGCGGACCCCTTCTCGCGGCGCATTCTCCTCTTCACCCGCGGGGCCGACATGATCGGGCCGGAGGGCATTCGCAATGCCGCCGCGATCAGCATCCACAGCCACGGCCACCTCGAATTCGACCAGGCGCTTCCCGTTGACGTGACCGACACCGAAGACGTCGACGAGTCCCAGCTCCCGCCCGTGCTGCCTGGAGGGGAGGAGATCAAGATCACGATTGAAGGCAACGAGCTGTTCTACACCACGGTGGAGGGCGAGACAACCCTCGATGTCAGGGACAAGGTGGTGGATCTCATCAACGCCCACGAGACGCTGCCCGTAACGGCTTTCCCGTCGCTGGGAGTCGGACGGCACGCCAGGGGGAGCATCCGTTTCGGTGGCGAGGCCCGCGCCGGCGACTTCGTTACGCTCGACATCAACGGTCGCGAGTACACGTACACCGTGCCCGCCGGCGACGTGCCCGAGCGATTCGTCGACCGCCTGAACTACCTGGTGGACCAGGCTGACGATCCGGAGGTGATCGCCGAGCGGAAGATCGACCAGATCGAGACCCTGGAACTGGTACACCGGGACGTCGGGCCTGTCGGGAACCGCCTTCCTTTCTCGATCTCCATCACTCCGGGATCCCCGACGACCACCGACGTCTCCGGGCCGACGCTGGCCCAAGGCAAGGTCAGCTATCGGGCCAATCTCGTGGCCAAGAAGGAAGGTCCCCAGGGAAACTGGACGCAGGTCGAGCTGCGCAACAGCGGGACCGAGCTGGATGCGACAACCTCCGGAGCCCGGCTCACGGGGGGCTCTGACGCGCGGGACCTGCCTCCGGGCACGATCGCGACGATCTTCGGGTCTGCCCTGGCTGGCGAGACAGTCCGCATGGAGGAAGGTGTCGATCTGCCCACCGAACTCGCCGGTGTCCAGGTTCTGGCCAACGGGCGCCTTTCGCCGCTGATGATGGTGTCTCCCGAGCAGGTCACGTTCCAGGTGCCGTGGGAGCTCGAGGGCACGGGTTTCAGCTTCCAGGTGCGGAGGACCCTGCCGGACGGAAGCGTGACCGTCTCCGCCGCCCGCGCGAACCAGTCCGTTCGGGCGGCCCCCGGCCTGTTCGAGTGGCCTGGCGAGGAGCCTCGTCTCGGCATGGCCGTTCATGCGACAGGCGTGGCCGAGGGTACCGTTGCGGTCGGTGTTCCGGACCGTCCCCGCGACGACGATCCGAACAATGACGACACAGAGAACCGGCAACTCACCCAGGAAGGTGCCGACGGACGCATCGTGATCAACGGTCGGGAGTACTACTACCGCTCGCCTGGCGACGAGAGTCCAGAGCAGATTCGGGACCGGTTCATCGACCTGATCAACGCAGGTGACGGTGACCCGGACGTGGTCGCGTCCGCGGGGACGGTAGGGTTTTTCTCGGCCCGGGCCGACTTCGACTTCGCCGGGGAGCCGAAGGCCGGCGACACCGTGACCATCACCGTCCGGAACCGCTCCTATTCCTATACTGCGACCGCGGACGATGTTGCTGACCGCAACCGTGCCCTTCGTGTCATGCGGAACATTCTCGTGCGCTCCATCAATGCGGGCGTGGGCGATCCCGAGGTCACGGCCCGCGTCCTGGAAGTGGTCGGATCGGTCAAGATGCAGATCGTGGCGCGGTCGCTCGGCACGGACGGAAACGAGATCCCATACAGCTTTGCGGTCTCGTCGGGTGCCGGAATCGAGGTCGAGACGAACCGCGAGAGCGGGTTTCTGGAGGATGGCAACACCCCGCCTGTGGTGGTGCTGAAGGCCCGGCTGGCCGGAAAGCAGGGCAACGAGATCACCTACGCCGCCAGGGGCACGGAAGTTCCTGACGACGATCCCGAGACGACGGACGTCAATGAGCGGACGGAAGCCACCGTGTTGATGACGCTGTCCGCGCGCGGCTCGCACCTGTGTTGCGGGAACGAGCCCTTCTCCCCGATCACGACCGAGAATCCGCTAGTGCCTGGCGAGTTGATCCTTGTCTTCGGAACCGGACTGGGCCTGACCGACAACCAGGAGGCCGTGGAGACCGGTCGACCGACTCAAGCCGGCACCGTCGCGAACGTGCCGCTGGTCGCTGACGATTTCGTCTCGTCGCAGTTCGGCGGCCGCACAGCCCAGGTGGAGTTCGTCGGGTTGATGGAGGGATCGGTGGGCGTCTACCAGGTCAACCTGCGGACCAACACCGACCTCGTGGACAATCCGGCGACACCGCTGTGGATCGCCCAAGGGCTGTTCATCAGCAACGTGATCCGCCTTCCGGTGAAGAATCTGGTGCCCCAGCCGCCCTCCGACTTCTAGCGGTTCGCTCGGAGGTGTCGACGCAAAGCCGACGAGGCGTTCCCCGCCGCCGGCCGAGTTCTTCCGGGAATGGGCACTGAACGTCCCGTGCGCACCTCCTGCGGTTCCGGTTCGCGGCGGCCATACAGGCCTATGCTACTGAAGCGAATCGGTCCAAGAAAGGCCGCATGGGGTGCGGCTGCTACAGTGTGACTGGTCGACCAGAGCCAAGCTCGGGGTGCCGGCGCGCGGGGACCGAGCCCTGGGGGTCGCGAACATCGCACATGACACGACGCTCAGCCACCATCGCCGTCGCATTCTTGGCAGTTCCGGTGCTGCCAGCAGCGGAGCGAGTGGAGTTCAACCGCGACATCCGCCCCATTCTTGCCCGGAACTGCTTCGCCTGTCACGGCCCGGACGGCAATGCCCGGCAAGCCGGGCTGCGGCTCGACCGACGCGAGAGTGCGATATCCAGCGGGGTGCTCCTGCCCGGAAACGCGTCGGGCAGCCGGTTGATCGAGCGGATCCGCCAGTCCGATCCGGTGCTCGTCATGCCGCCCGTCGCGACCGACAAGAAGCTGTCGGAACGGGACAAGGCCCTCTTGCAGACGTGGGTTGACCAGGGAGCCGGGTACCAGAAGCACTGGGCGTACATCAAGCCGCAACGGCCGGACGCGCCCGCGGGACCGGCGGCGATCGATCACTTGCTGCATGTCCGGCTCTCGGCGAAGGGGCTGGAGCCAGTCAACGAGGCGGACCGCCACACCCTGGCGCGCCGCCTCAGCCTCGATCTCCGGGGTCTTCCCCCACAGCCGGAGGAGGTCGATGCCTTCGTGCGGGACCGGAGCCCTCACGCCTACGAGAGATTCCTCGACACCATGCTCGACTCGCCCCACTACGGCGAGCGCATGGCGGTCCACTGGCTGGACCTGGTACGTTACGCCGACACGACCGGGTATCACGGCGACGTTCCGATCAACATCTATCCGTTTCGCGACTATATCGTCAGCTCGTTCAATGAGAACAGGCCCTTCGATGTGATGACGCGCGAGCAACTCGCCGGGGATCTGCTGGCGGACGCGACGGAACCGCAGCTTGTGGCAAGCGGTTACAACCGGCTGGCCCGCATGACCAACGAGGGCGGGGCCCAGGCCAGGGAGTACCTGGCCAAGTACGCGACGGACAGGGTGCGCAATGTTTCGACGGTGTGGCTGGGCTCGACCCTGGGATGTGCGGAGTGCCATGACCACAAGTTCGACCCGTTCCTGGCCAGGGACTTCTATTCGATGGCCGCATTCTTCGCGGACATCGAGGAGCAGGGCGTGTTCAGCGGCAACGCCGACTGGGGTGCACGAATCCGTGTCCTGGATGCGCGGGACCGGGCCGAGATGGATCGCATCGAGGATCACCTGGCACGGCTGCGCGGGGAGGGCCGGGAAGAGATCGCGGCGCGACCCGAGACGGTCTCGGCGCTCGCGGCTTACCTGCGCGAGTCCCTGCGGTCCTGGACGCCGCAGGAGCCGGATCGCGTCTGGGCCGACTGCGAACACCCGGATTTCGGCGACTGCGACCTGTACGAGCTGGAACCGCAGCCCGACGCGCTCGTCGGGGTTGCTCTCAACGGCACCAAGAGGCCGCGCGAGGCGATTCACCAGATGGAGATCACCCCTGGGGACGGAACCTTGACGGCGCTGGCGCTGGAGTTGTTCCCGACGGCGGATTTCGATTCGTTCTATCTGAGCGAGTTCGAGGTGCGGCTGCTCGGGCGGGAGAAATGGCCCGTCCGTGTTTCGATCAGCGGCCTTGTGCCCGACCGGGAGGCACCGGGATCGATGCTTCGCGACACCCTGGACGGGAATTATCACACTGGCTGGCAGGG
Organism: Bryobacterales bacterium; assembly: GCA_965205085.1. Taxonomy (GTDB): domain Bacteria; phylum Acidobacteriota; class Terriglobia; order Bryobacterales; family UBA6623; genus VXMF01. Next base: position 3,699,691 of record OZ242039.1, read on the forward strand.
CGACTGGAACGACGACAAGGTCCGCACGGCCGTGTTTGTCTTCGAGAAGCCTCTGGAGATGCGGGGCGGCGAGCGGCTCCAGCTTTCGCTGATCGCGCATTCGAGGCGGGGACGCAGCCTGCCGGCGCGTTTTCGGGTCCTCTCCACGGACTCGGAATTCCCCGAACTGCCCGTGACGGGAGTGCTGCGCGAGGCGGTTCTGGCTGAGGCGGGGCATTCGGTCGAGCAGGCGGAGGCCCTGCGCGGGGCCTTTGATCGAATGGTTGCGGGCAACCCCCGCTGGCAGGAGATTCGGGCTCTCGAACGTCGAGCGAAGGTTCTGCTGGACCGGGCGCACGAGTCACTCGTCACCCGGGCCGTCGACGACCCGCGCACGGTCCGAATCCTGCCGCGGGGGAACTGGATGGACGAATCCGGTGAGGTGGTGCAGCCCCAGGTGCCTGGATTCCTGGGCGCGAAGCCGGCAGGCGAACGGCGTCTCAACCGGTTGGATCTGGCGGAATGGATCACCGATCCGGATCATCCCCTGACGGCCCGGGTATTCGTGAACAGGCTCTGGAGGATGTTTTTCGGGACCGGGCTGTCGAAGTCTCTCGACGACCTGGGTTCGCAAGGCGAGCCTCCGGCCAACCAGGAGTTGCTGGACTGGCTCGCTGTCGAGTTCGTCGAGAGCGACTGGAACGTCCGCCACATGGTCAAGACCATGTTGATGTCGGCAGCCTACCGGCGGTCCAGCGAACCCTCCGACGAGCTTCTGGCAGCGGATCCGTACAATCGCCTGCATGGTCGCCAGACCATGGCCCGCATCGATGCGGAGTTCATCCGAGACAGCCTGCTGGCCGCGAGCGGACTGCTCAACCGGCGAATGGGGGGCCCCAGCTCGAAGCCGTACCAGCCGGCAGGGTATTACAAGGAACTCAATTTTCCCAAGCGCGTGTACGAGGCCGACCTGGACTCGAACCAGTTCCGGCGGGGCCTGTACACCCATTGGCAGCGCCAGTACCTGCACCCGGCCATGAAGGCATTCGACGCGCCGGCCCGCGAGGAGTGCACGGCCGAGAGAGCGGTATCGAACACGCCGCTGCAGTCGCTTGCACTGCTGAATGACCCAAGTGCCGTGGAGGCTGCGCGATCGTTTGCGGCCCGGATCCTGCGCAAGGGAGGAAGGAGTGATCGCGAGCGGGTGGGGTTTGCGTTCAGGGAAGCGTTCTCAAGGGCCCCGCTGCCGGAAGAGGAGACAGTGGTGTTGCGTCTTCTGCAGAGCCACGAGGACGATTTCTCCGACGCACTCTCGCGGGCGCAGGCACTGCTGGCAACGGGGATCACCCCGCATCCTGCCGACCTGCCACGTCAGCGGTACGCGGCCTGGACCAGCGTGGCGAGGACCCTGTTCAACAAGCACGAGTTCCTGATGCGGTACTGAGGCGAGGCGATGAGAACGAACGAAGCGGATCGGCTGCGCACACGGCGGGCTTTCCTGGGCAGGGCCTCCATGGGGCTGGGCTCTCTGGCTTTCGCCTCCTTGATGCACGAATCCCTGCCCGGAGTACAGCCGGGCACAGGCGGCTTCCCGAATGGCCCGGCCAAGGTCAAGCGGGTGATTTTCCTCTGTATGGCCGGCGGCCCCGCGCACCTCGAGCTGCTGGACTACAAGCCGGAGCTGGCCAAGCGCAGCGGCGAGCCGATGCCCGAGTCGTTCACCAGGGGTCAGCAGGTCGCCCAGCTGCAGGGCAAGGAACTCAGGATCCTGGGTCCCCAGCATCCGTTCGGGCGTTTCGGCAAGAGCGGTCAGCACATGACAACCTTGCTCCCGCAGATCGGCAGCATCGCGGACGACATCTGCATCGTCCGCTCGATGCAGACCGAACAGATCAACCACGACACGGCTCACACGTTCATGAATAGCGGCTTCCGGCTTCCCGGGCGGCCCAGCATGGGCTCATGGCTTCTCTACGGCCTCGGCAGCCGGGCGGAGGACCTGCCCGGATTCGTCGTGCTGACATCCGAGGGCGGTTCCCAGAGCCAGCCAGTGGCGGCGAGACAGTGGAGCAGCGGTTTCCTGCCGAGCGTCTATCAGGGGGTCAGGTTCAACTCGACCGGCGAGCCGGTCAACTATGTCCGCAATCCGGGAGGTGTCAGTCGCGACATGCAGCGCGACGTGATCGACGCTGTCGGTGAACTCAACAGGCTCCATCAGGGCTGGAGCCGAGATCCGGAGATCGCGACCCGTATCGCCCAGTACGAGCTCGCCTTCCGGATGCAGATGAGTGTGCCCGACCTCGTGGACTTCTCCAACGAGCCCGAGCATGTGCTCGCGATGTACGGGACACGCGGCGGGGACGGCACCTACAACGCGAATTGCCTCCTGGCGCGTCGACTGGCCGAGCGTGGCGTGCGCTTCATCCAGCTCTACCACCGTGGCTGGGACCATCACAACGAGATCAGGACCCTTCTGCCGAAGAGCTGCGGTTATGTCGACCGGGGCACGGCTGCGCTCGTAAAGGATCTGAAGCAGCGGGGGATGCTGGACGACACATTGGTCATCTGGTGCGGTGAGTTCGGTCGTACCCCCATGTCGCAGGGCAATGATCCGGCCTTGATGGGTCGCGATCATCACATCAAGGGATTCTCGATGTGGCTGGCGGGAGGCGGTGTCAAGGGTGGGCACAGCCATGGAGCGACGGACGAGCTCGGGTACAACGCGGTCGAGGCCCCGGTTCATGTCCACGACCTGCACGCGACGATGCTCCACCTTTGCGGCATTGATCACACCAGGTTGACGTATCGCTTCCAGGGTCGGGACTTCCGCCTGACAGACGTTCACGGCCGGGTTGTCCGAGAGGTGCTCTCCTAGGCCGGGCGGGGTGGGACCGCCGGCAGCCTTCCGTGTATCGAGTGCCATGGGGCAATCCGGATCGTCCCAACTCGAATCCGGCGGCGTTGATTCGCGTTTCCGACTGCAACCCGACTGCGGCACCTGGAGGGGGTAGGCAATGGCATTGACTTAGTGGCAAGGCGCATTGACTTAAGGAAATCCCGGGTTGAGCGTCGGCGTCGGCGCTGTCAGGACGCAGGGGTGGTCGCCTTGCGGTTCCTCCACTTGGTTTGGGGCTGACGGGACCGACGCGGATAGGAACGTTGCGGTCGCCGCCGCTGGCGGCTCCTCGCGATGCCATCCAACAGGCATTGCAGTTCCTTCCGCAGGGTCTCGGCCTGTTGCACGAACAGGCCCTCCAGCTGGTGTCCGACCAAGTGCAGCGTAGGCCGGAAATTGGCCAGCACAGTGGGTCGGCCGTGCCCATCCGGAGCCTCGCGGAAGGCTGCCTCGCTGTGATTCGCGCACAGCCGGGCCAGCGCCGTCAACGTGCAGTGAGCGTACAACTCCTGCCGGACCAGCCGCTCACTGCGGCCCCGGAACGGCTCCACGCACAGCGTCTTCTTGGTCGTCTTGTAGTATTCCTCGATGCTCCAGCGGCCCTGATACAGGGTCTGCAGGTCCGCTGCACGGTAGCGCCGGGAGTCCAGCAGGGTGGTCGCGAGCCCACAGACGGTCGAGCCGGCGGTGTAGGACACCAGGCGCACCTGCAGGGGAGACCCGCCGGTCGCCGATTGGGCGGGGGGTGCAACGGTCACGACGGTCTCGCTGCGGTCGGACTCGAAAAAGGCCTGGAACACTGGGTTTGCGTTGCGCTGCAGGCGGAAGACGGCGTGCAGACCCCGTTCTACATGGGCCTGCAGCAAGGCGAAGCAGTAGTAGCCGCGGTCATAGACGACCCCATCGCCCGGTCGGAGGGCCTGGAGGTGTCGGTGGGCGGCCCGCCGCTCGTCGGCGTGGGCCTGCAGGCTGCAGTCCAGCGGCAGGCGGGTGCGCAGCGGGTAGAGGCAGCTGAAGAGGCCTTGGGGATAGTAGGCCGTCGGTCCCGGGACCGGATAGCCGGCTTCGACCAGGGGTCGAGGCAAGTTGAGCTTGGAGCCATCGACGGCGAAGATGCGGTGGCCGCACCACAGGCTGTGGGGTGTCTCGGGAGGACAGGCGGCCAGCAGCTCCCGGTGGATACGCAGGAAGACGTCCTCGCTGACCTTGGCCCGGGCCCGGCAGATCGCGGCCGGAGTGACCGGCTGGTCCGGCAGAGGCAGGTTCAGGTCGCGGCAAGGGTCCCATAACTCTTGCAGAACCGTGGCATAGCCCCGATTATCGGGTTGGAACACGATCCGATACACGAACAGGACCACCAGCAGGGTGTTGAGGGTGCGTCGGCGACGCACCCACTGGCGGTCATAGTCGTTGGCGATGCGGGTCAGCGTGTCCAGCAGACCCTGCCACAGCTGCACGAACTTCGGGTCGGCCTGGGCCGACTGGCGGCACTGGCGGGCCGCTGTGGGGGGGCCTTGGCACAGAATCTCGCGAAAGTCGGGGTGTAGTGGACGGACCCAGACCTGCTTGGGAGTGCGGGCGGGCTGGGTGCCACTGGCGGGTGTGCCCTTGGTGCTTCCCAGGTTCTGCCAGCCGGCGGCCTGGTAGCAGGTGCCCTGCTGTTGCTGGGGGTCCACATAGGCCTCCAGCAGGACCGGTTGGGTGCCATGTTCCCGCTGCCAATCCTGCGGCAGATGGCGGGCTACCAGGCCCAGCGCGTGACTGGCCAGAGTCGGGACCGTGACCCACGGGAACAGCAACCAGCGGGCTTTGCGGACCACCAAGTGCAAGTGTTTGTGATCCTTCTGATCCTGCCAGCCGATCCACTGGTCGCGGCAGGCCAGCCGTGGAGCCGCGAAATCGAATAGCAGGCAGCCCAAGGGGCGTCCCTGCCGGTCGCGCAGAAAGTAGCGCAGATGGGGACCGCACGGGCGGCGATAGCCGAGCGGGTGGTAGCGTTCCACGAATTCGTTCCACAGCTCGACCTCCTGGGCGTCGGTGACGCAGGACAACTGCAGCGGGAGCAGGGAGCCGAGGGGCTCGGCAATGGCGGGCTGGGGAGCGGACTGCGGACCGGGCACCAGGGGCTGTTGGCGGGGCCGTTCTCCGCCCCGCTTGGGGGGTAGGCACAGGATGCCGAGGCGTTCGAGGGCCTCCAACAGGCGCAGGGACAGTTGAATGCGATTCCGGCCCTTGGGGGTCTGCCAGCGCAGGTGGGTGCAGAGGGTGTGGCCCAGTTCGGTGCGACTGAGCTTGGGAAACGTCCGCACCACCTCCTGGATATCGGCGATCTGCCGACGCCTCAAGCGGTAGCCGAAGAAGGTGGTGGACTTGAGTTTTTCGATCCAGGGGTCCAACACGGGACTGCTCCTGCTTCACGGTGCCATGGCCAGGCACCGAAGTCAAGTCCTGTCGCCAAAAAAAATTCACTGAGCCTCAATCTTGTGGTGATGAGTGTCTTAGTCTCCCAAGGTGCTCAAGGGAGAATTCACGTGGAAAATCAATGCCATTGAGGGGGGAGGTCCTGAACGGCAACCGGGAAGCCGTGCGTTCCGGCCCGTCACTGAAGCGGAGTCCGAGCCGAGGCCCCGCATTGGTGCGATAGGTGGAGCAGGCAACGCTCTTGGGATAGCAGATGGCGGTAGCGCCAAGGCATGGCGGTTTCTCCCAAACGACAGGCCAATCAGGACCTTAGACGCATCCGTCCGCTGTTGCGTTTCCCAGTGCAATCGGCCCTGGCCCTCTCCGGCCGCTGCTCCATTTCGATGTGCCATGGGCAGAATGTAAGAAACTTTTACAACAAAGATGTCGGAGAGGCACTCATTGTTGTGTTATCATTGTCTGACTTCAATGCAAACAGCTCGGCCACAGACATTGCCGTAGGGCCTTGGCCATGCCAACTTAGCTGCAGATGCATATCTGAAAGAGATTGACATAGTTGCAAGGAACGGAAAGACAGTGAAAGCAATCCCCCCCCCCCCCCCCCACACGAACTAGCCGATTAGCGACACCCACCGCACTGCTGGTGAGGGCACTGTCGTCTGTCGCCTTCCGGCAGTACGGAGACACGGACCTTCACCGCGATGCGAAGTTGGGCCATGCGGAAGCGGTCAGTCCTCTTCCGGCAGCGGAAGCAGCCTCTAATGCTTGGGACCACCACAGCCGGACACCGCGGCATTGGGCGGCCACCGAGGGCGTAGCAGAAGCGTTACTCGAAGCCGGGGCCAACCCGGAGGTAAGGGACCGGCTCGAACGCACCCCGCTGCACTACGCAGCGACCGCGGCGGCTGTCCTTCTGCGGCACAACGCTGATCCGAATGCGCGGGACAGGAACGGCCAACCGCCGCTGTATCAGGCGGCCAGCAAAGGCGTGGTGACGGCGCTGATTGAGGCTGGGGCTGAGCCCGGCATCGGCCAGCCCATCCATTGGGCCCACAGCAGCGGGGCCGTCAAGGTCCTTGTGGCTTCCGGTCTCAACCCCGAAGCGAGCGATATTTTCTGCCGACTTTGATCCCAATGTCAGAAACTAGCTCAATGTCGATTCTGGACGACAGGCCAATTCTAAAAGAAGAGGACGACCACCTCGATAGGGCTAAGCTCGCGTCCGTATTTGCGGAGCACCTTCTCAAGCTTAATGCTGAAGGCGGCATTGTGGTGGGTGTCTTGGGACGATGGGGATCAGGTAAAACCTCCTTCATTAATCTAGCTCGTCAACCCTTGCAAAACCGAAAGGATGTATCGATTTCGATTATTGATATAAACCCATGGATGTTCGCTAAATCTACGAGACTTCGTAAGAGATTGTTTTCTGAACTGGCTGCTCAGCTTGGAAGTAACCGGAAGTTCAAAATAAGGAAGATCGCCCGTAGACTTCTGAGATTCGCTGACGTCATAGATACTCCTATATTATTGACCGTTCCTCAAGCATGGTTGCCAATTCGACTGATGACGGCTTTATTTTCCAAACTCAAGAAAAAAAAAGTCGATAGATCGTCGCAGAAACGAGCTAGAGAAGCTTCTCGGCAATCTCAGAAACGAGCGTTTTATCGTTGTGTTGGATGACATCGACCGACTTCCAGTCACCGGGATTTGTGAAGTCTTCGAGTTCCTGCGACTCTCCGGAAATCTTCCAAACATTTATTATCTCATTGCCTTCGATCGTGATCGTGTCGAAACGGCACTGACAGACGACAAGTTGTATGGCCGCGGGTACTTGGACAAGATACTTTCGCACCCTTTCGACCTCCCAGAGATTCCTGCGGAAACACTTGACAAGGTGCTTGCTGGAGCAGTAAAACGTGTGCTGCAAGAGGAGCCGATGTCCTTTGACGAAACCTACGCTAGGACCCTTGTTGACGCTGCATGGAAGCAACAGCGTACCGAGATCGTTATGCGCCTTATCAGGAACATGCGAGACGTTCGTCGGTACATCATAGCGCTGAGGTGCACAATGATTGAGCACAAGGAGCTTGAAATTGATCTGGACAAGCCCGACGTCTTGACGCTAGAATCTGTTCGACTATTTGCGCACGATCTGTACGAGTGCCTATGCGATTCAGTCGACCTTTTGACCTTCACAGAACCCAGTAAATTCCCGAATAAAGAAGAGCTTGACAAAAGGAAACGCCAACTAAAACCTTTCATCGAAAAAGGCAAGAAATATGGCAACGACGAAGGCATTGGTCAGGCGATTATCGACCACATCTTTGCTATTGATGTAACGATGAATCCCGAGGCTATTCGTAATCGCTTGAACAGCGGTCACGTCTCAAATCGATTGTCCCTCCGTCGATATCTGGAAAAGGTAAATGGCTGAACTACTGCCAGAGTAAGACAAGCGGGGGGAGCTGTCAAGGTGACGCTCCGCGGGTGGCCGTTACGCGAGAGTGGCAAGAGGATCTGGCCCGAAAAGGCGATCGGACCACAGGGGCGCTGGCGGGCTGGGCCCGCCAGCTCGAGAGGGGGAAGTGCGTCGGGGAGGGGCCGCGTTGCGGCCCCGATCAGAGAGGAGAGGAGTCCGGGACTGCGGGTGGCGGGTCGATGCCGGCCGCGAGACAGTCGTCGCGGAGAACCTCGTACGGAGTGCGGTAGCCAAGCACCTTGCGGGGGCGGTGGTTGAGCCGGTTGACGGCTTCCTGCAGCCGTTGCGGGTTGAGTGTGCGCAGGTTCTCTGTCTTGGGCACGAACTGGCGCAGGAGGCCGTTGGTATGTTCATTGAGGCCCCGCTCGCAGGAGTGGTAGGGCCGGGCAAAGAAGATGTCGGTCTCGAGCGCCTCGGCGGTCTGGAGGTGGCCGGCGAACTCCTTCCCGTTGTCGCAGGTCACGGTCAGGACCAGGGCCGAGAAGGGCCGCAGCAGGTTCTGCATCGCGTCACCCACCAGGGCGGCGGTCTTCCGGCTCACTGTCTGAGCAAGCAAGTACTTCGACTTGCGTTCCACGAGCGTGACGGCGGCTCCTTTATGGGCCTTGCCGATGATCGTGTCGGCCTCCCAGTCCCCGCAGCGCTGCTTCGAGTCGACAATTGCGGGGCGCTCGCTGATGTCCCTGCGGCCCGGGATGCAGCCGCGGCCGGCGCTGCCCCGGGTGGCCTTGCAGCGGCGCGGCTTGCCGCGCTGCCGCAGGTAGGTGTAGAGTGAGCCGCCTTGGGCGCGGTCCTGGCGAATCCGCTCGTAGAGCCACGAGAAGCTGACCGACACCACTCCGACCCGCTTCAGGTAGCCGGCCACTTGCTCGGGGCTCCAGTGGCTCTGGAGGCCGTCATAGATGAGGTTCCAGATCGGTGGCTGGAGCTTGCGCGGGCCGGTGACGGCCCGGTGGCGACGCTCTCGAGCGAGTTGCTGGGCCTGGTCATGGTGATAGCCGGAGGGGCCGGCGTTGCGCCGAAGTTCGCGACAGACAGTGGACTTGTGACGCTGGAGTTGAGCGGCGATGGCGGTGACCGAGAATCCCCGCTGGTGCGAGGCTTGGACCTGGCAGGGCTCGTCGTATTGCAGGTGGCGGAACAGTTGAGGCATGGCGATTTCTCCCCTAGGATAGGCTAATCAGGACCTTAGGCCCCTCCGCCCGCTGTTGCGCTTCTTAGTGCAAGTGGCAGAAGATATAGACGTACAGAATATCTTCCTTGAAAATTCACCATGCAATCATCAATATTCAAGGAAAATGAACTCATTGAACCTGATTGACAGACCACGGGTGATCAAACGGGTGGTGGATTCGTTCCGCGTCCACCCGGCGGCCGCACTGGTGGGACCCCGCCAGTGCGGCAAGACTACCTTGGCGCGCTTGATCGCTGACCGGGAGCGAAGCGTAACGTTCTTCGATCTGGAGCGAGTCGCGGACCGGCGCAGACTGGAGGTGCCCGAGCAGACCCTGGCACCCCTCGCCGGACTTGTCATCATCGACGAGATCCAGCGCCAGCCGCAACTGTTCGAGACCCTGCGCACCCTCCTCGATTGCCCGGATGTACGAGCCCGCTTCCTCTTGCTCGGGAGTGCTTCGCCTCTGCTGGTTCGGGGTGCTGCCGAAACGTTGGCGGGCCGCGTCGGCTTGGTCGACGTTTCGGGCTTCGACCTCAGCGAGATCGGTTCGGCACCTCTGCTGGCCGCTACCAGTCCATGGCGCAAGCTGTGGTATCGAGGGGGTTTTCCCCGCAGTTACCTGGCCCCGGACACTCCCGGGTCCGCACTGTGGAGGGAGAACTTCATTCGAACGTTTCTCGAGCGGGACATTCCCCAGTTCGGGATCAGGATTCCAGCGGAATCCCTGAGACGATTCTGGTCCATGGTCGCCCACTATCACGGCCAAGTCTGGAACGCCTCAGAGTTTGCCCGAGCGATTGGCACCGGTCAAGCAACGGCACGCAGGTACCTGGACATCCTCGGGGACGCACGCATGGTGCGAATCCTGCCGTCGTGGCACGAAAACCTCAAGAAGCGACAGGTCAAGGCCCCGAAGGTCTACGTTCGGGACACCGGACTTCTCCATGCGCTGCTCGAGCTGGAGACACTTGACGCGTTGGGCGGCCACCAGAAAGTGGGGGCATCGTTCGAGGGCTTCGCACTGGAACAGGTCCTGGCCTGCCTGCCAGTCCGTCAAGCGTACTACTGGGCTACCTACGGTGGCGGCGAGCTGGACCTGATGGTGACGGTCCAAGGCCAGCGGCACGGGTTCGAGTTCAAGCATACGGACGCGCCGCGCAGCACACGCTCGATGCATTCCGCAATGGCGGACTTGAAACTCAAGCGGCTCTGGGTTGTCTATCCGGGAGCCGAATCCTATCCCCTCGACGCCTCAATCTGCACACTCCCGGTTCGGAACATCCCGGACCTGTGCGCCGACCTGCTCAACCAGGCTGCGGCTGGGGAACGCCCAGGCCAACCCTAAGGACAGGAACCGCCTACCAGCGGTTTCGCTTGCCAACTGAGATGGTGCGTCGCCAACCGCAGCAGACAGGCGTCAGTGCGTTGCCGCGGGCATGCAGGCGGGAGTGACCGAAGAGCATCCAGTCGAGAATCAAGTTTTCGCCTTGTCGGCTCGGGTAACGGGATGCAGCGGTTGCTGCCCTTGGCAACTCTGCGGCCCAGCTGGGTGCCGCCGGCCGGGAGCGGCGCTGGCCGCTGCTCGCAACACCTTCCAGCGGGTCTTGCAAGCCGGTCCACAGGGTCTCGGCCCCCCCGATGGCTTCCCACGGCGGCAGTGCAGGCGGGAAATGGGCCCGTACAGTCGGCATCCCTTGTCCACCGGGGGCTCGACGGCAGGCCTCTTCGCCGGAGTTCGCACACAGCTGGGCCAGCACTCTCCCCGTACAGTGGCGTACCACTCCTGCCGTACGGGCGCAAACGGCGGCCCCAACGCCTCTCTCTGGTTTCCGCATGGTCACGAATCTCCACGCATCCTGTCGCCGCTGCACCGCGCTCCCCCGGCCTACCGCCGGAAGCAACACAGAGTCAACGTCCTTGCCCGTTCGGCCCCGACAGGTCTTGCCTCGCTGAGTGGTACGGCACCGTCCGCGGATTCTCGGGCCCTGTGTCCGCCAGCCAGCCGCACCCTGATCGCGCGATACCGCGTCTACGAAGCGATCGGGCGGCCCAGGCACCCGATTCGTGCGCCGACCACTCTAGCCAAGGTCGCACTTGTGACCATATAGAGCGCAGGGCGATCATGAAATCTGCTAAGGATACACTCAGATTTTTTTATAACACCTATTGACAACCATCCTGATCGATGTAAAATGACAGTGGAAGCCGAGCTTCCATGAAAGGAAAACCAATCATGACCATGCTGCAAACAGTTCCCTTCAACCCTTGGAGGGACATGAATCGATTCCTGCTGTCGAGGATGCCCGAAGGAGGCTGGGTGCCTGACTTCGACATAGAGGAGGCGGACACCGCCTACGTGCTCCGCGGTGACATTCCGGGTGTCGACCAGAAGGATCTGGAGGTCCGCTTCGACGACGGCGTCCTGATCATTCGCGGCGAGCGGAAGGTTGCCGAGACGGACAACCGGTTCCGTCGGACCGAGAGGCTGCACGGACAGTTCGAGCGCCGCTTCCGGGTGTCGGATCAGGTGAACGCTGACGGCGTCAAGGCGTCTTACGCAAACGGCGTCCTCGAAATCACCCTTCCGAAGCAGGAGCCCGTCGAGACGTCCCGACTGATTCCGGTCCAGTGAGCGGGAGCCCGCGCACACACCGGCGCGGGGGTGGACCTCAATCCGCCCCCGCGCCAACAGGGGGCTAGGCAGTCTCCAGCAGTTCCCCCTGAGAATAGGCGATAAGGAGGCACAGAGCCATGATCCCGTTCGACAAGTTCACCCAGAAGGCGCAAGAGGCGTTCGGCAAGATGCAGGCCCTCGCCTCGGAGGCCAGCCACCAGACACTCGAGCCCGCCCATCTGCTGATCGCGTTGGCCGAAGAGCCAAAAGGGGTCGTGCCAGCGGTGCTGTCCAAGCTCGGAATTGCGTCCCAGGAAGCGATTGCCGGGGCTCGTGGTCTCCTGGAGCGCGTCCCGTCCGTCCGGGGCGCCGACCCCGGAACCCGCCTGTCTCCGTCGCTGCAAAAGGCCCTTTCGCTGGCAGGCAAGGAGGCCGAGCGCTTCAAGGACGAATTCATCTCGACCGAGCATATGCTGCTGGCCCTCAGTTCCCTGAGAGGCGAGCCGGTGGCGCACCTGCTCCATAGTCTCGGGGCCCGCCATGAGGAGATCCTCAAGGCCCTCGCGTCGATTCGGGGCAGCCAACGAGTGACCGACCCGAACCCGGAAGCGAAGTACCAGGCGCTCGACCAGTACGCTGTGGACCTGACCGAGCAGGCGCGCCAAGCCAACCTCGACCCGGTGATCGGACGTGACGAGGAGATCCGCAGGGTCATCCAGGTGCTCTCGCGACGCACCAAGAACAACCCCGTACTGATTGGCGAACCCGGGGTGGGTAAGACGGCCATCGTAGAGGGGTTGGCCCAACGGATCGTGCGGGGTGATGTGCCCGAAACGCTCAAGGACAAGCGGCTCGTCGCGATCGATCTCACTTCGATGGTCGCCGGCACGAAGTTTCGCGGCGAGTTTGAGGAGCGGCTCAAGGCGGTCCTGCGCGAGATCGAGGACTCCCAGGGACAGGTCGTTTGCTTCATCGACGAGTTGCATACCCTGGTCGGAGCCGGATCTGCGGAGGGCTCCATCGACGCAGCGAACATGCTCAAGCCGGCGCTCGCTCGCGGCAGGCTGCGGTGTATCGGGGCCACCACCATCAACGAATACCGGAAGCACGTCGAGAAAGACGCGGCCCTCGAGCGTCGCTTCCAGACCGTCCTGGTCGACCAACCCAATGTCGAAGATGCCGTCGCCATTCTGCGCGGGCTCAAGGAGACGTACGAGATCCACCATTCCGTTCACTACCGGGACGCTGCACTCGTTGCGGCCGCCACGCTCTCGAACCGCTATATCAGCGACCGATTCCTGCCCGACAAGGCGATCGACTTGGTCGACGAAGCCGGTGCGACCATGCGGATGCAGATCGACTCGGTGCCGGTCGACGTCGACAGAAAGGAGCGGAAGTTGATACAGCTTGAGATTGAGCGGCAGGCCCTGCAGAAGGAGAACGATCCCGGGTCGAAGGAGCGGCTGGCTACCATCGAAAGCCAACTGGAGGAGTTGCGGTCAGAGGCGGCGATGCTCCGTGACAAGTGGCAGGCAGAGAAGCGGCTCATCGAGGATGTGCGACGGATCAAGGAAGAGATGGAGCGTCTCCGTAACGAGCAGGAGGCCGCGGAACGGACCGGTGATCTTGCTTTGGCGGCGGAGATCCGTTACGGACGGATCGTACAGGTGCGCAAGGATCTGGAGGCGGCGACCGAGCGCCTGGAACGTGAGCGTGGCGACCGGCCGCTATCGCTGGGCGAAGTGACCGAGGAGGACATTGCTCGAATCGTCGCAAAGTGGACGGGGATTCCGGTATCCAAGATGCTCCGGGGGGAGGCCGAGAAGCTGGTCGACATGGACCAGGCCCTGCGGGAGAAGGTAATCGGTCAGGACACGGCTGTGGCAGCGGTCTCCAACGCCATTCGACGCAGCCGAGCCGGGCTCGGCGACCCGGACCGCCCGATCGGTTCGTTCCTCTTCCTGGGCCCCACCGGAGTGGGCAAGACGGAGTTGGCGAGGTCGCTGGCCGAGTTTCTCTTCGACTCGCGCCAGGCCATGATCCGCATCGACATGTCGGAGTACATGGAAAAGCACACCGTTGCGCGGATGGTGGGCGCACCGCCGGGCTATGTTGGACACGAGGAGGGAGGGCAGCTCACCGAACACATCCGTCGCAACCCGTATTCGGTGGTCCTGCTGGACGAGATCGAGAAAGCGCACCCGGACGTGTTCAACCTGTTGCTCCAGGTTCTTGACGACGGACGACTCACCGACGGCAAGGGGCGCACTGTGAGCTTCCGGAACGCAATCATCGTGATGACCTCGAACCTCGGCTCGCAGGAGATTCTCGCCAAGGACCCGGCGGGCCTTTCGTCGACGGAAACGTCCGGGCCCGCTGCCGCCACGCGCGATGCCCTGCTCGCCGAGCTTGGCCGGACGTTCCGGCCCGAATTCCTCAACAGGATCGACGACATCGTGGTCTTCGACAGTCTGCGGCCCCAAGATCTCGAACGGATTCTGGATCTTCAGTTGGCCCGAGTTCAGGATCTGCTGGCAAGCAGGAAGCTCCGCATTGACGTCGGGACGGACGCGAAGAAACTGATCGTGGCCCGAGGCTACGATTCCCGCTACGGAGCCCGACCCATGAAGCGGGCCATCCAGACCCTGATTCAGGATCCTCTCGCGCTGTCCCTGCTTGAAGGACGATTCGAGGACGGGGATACGGTAACGGTGCTTCGCGAGGGTGACAGGATGCGCTTCAGGAAGCTGGATGACCCGGAGGTCCTGCCGAACCCCCGCTAGCCTGAGAGCGAAGAGTCCCGTGGACCCAGCCGCTTCGGAACCTTGCGGCGCGAGAAACAACCTGCAGCCGGTTGATGAAGACTAGACAGCACGCTCTGACATGCATAGGTGCCTTCCGTCGATCCGTCTCAGCGAGGGCCCTGACCGTTCACCTCGTCCGACGACTTCCGTCGCGCTGTTCCACGACCCGCCCTCCGCTGGATTCCGCGACCAAACACTCGAACTCGGCCCGGAGCGGCCACGATCGGTGGCCTTCGACTAGCTCCGACTGCTTGCTACCAGCATGCCGGTTGCACCAGGAAATGCAACAGTGGCAGTTTGATCCCCTCCGGAGCCAGGTGGCCCAGGTCCAGATCGAGCTGCCGCGCAGTTCGGCGCGCCGGGGAAGCCGCCAGCAGGCGGCCAAGCCGCTGCGGAAGGCCCGCACGGCCTGCGCCGAACTGCGCTGGCAGACGGTCGTGTTGCCGCCCCCAGCCAAGAACCCTTGCGCCTGCAGTTGGTGCACCTTTGGGAACGCTCCCCCGCCCCCGGCGGGGTGGCCCTCGAGTGGTTCCTGCTGACCACGCTCCCGCTCCCCTCGCTGGCAGATGCCGAGCGCCTCCTGCACTGGTACCGGCTCCGTTGGCGCATCAAGGACTGGCACCGGCTGGGGGAATACCTGCTCAGATCTATTTGCTATCACTGCCTCCCGAGTCGGTAGCGACGGGACCAGAACCCCGACCCACTGTCCCGACATTTGCGCCGCGGCCCACTATTAGCCCGTCTGGCGGAGTCGAGCCTCCAGTTCCGCTATGCGGGCCTCGGCCATCTTCGCCCTGGCCTCGGATTGACGTCGCGCCTCCGCTTCGGCATCTGCCCGGGCCTCCGCGGCCTCCGCCCGGGCTTCGGATTGACGTCGCGCCTCCGCTTCGGCCTCCGCCCGAGCCTCAGTGGCTTCAGTGTTCCTGGGAATCTCCTCGTTCCAGGCGTACTCCCGCCCGGTCACCGCGTTCCGCACCCGCAGGTTCGTCCCCTCCACCCGCAGCTCCACACCCAGCCTCGCACTCAACAGCCCGCCCCCCGGCTCCGCCTCTACCTCCCGGTACTCACATCCAACCAGCCGGCGGCCCCTCAGCCGTGGCTCCGGCTTCTCCGTGAGCGGCTGGAACACGAAGTACTCCCCGATCCCCAGTTGCCTGTACAAGGCCACCTTCTCCTCCCGGTTGCGGATCTCGCTCGACGGCGAAATCACCTCCAGCGCGAAATCCGGCGGCTTGCCCTCCTCCCACAGCTTGTACACCATCCGATCCCCCAGATCGTGATCCAGCACCACGTAGAGGTCCGGCGCGATGCTCTTCCTCGGATTCCCCTCCTCGTAGTAGATGAACATGCCCCCCTCCACCACCACGTTCGGGACCTTGGCGAAGTGGTGCTGCAAGGCGATGCGCAGATTGACTACGGCTTTGGCCTCCAGGCGATTTTCGGGCAAGAAACGACCGTCCGAATCAGGGTAATGAATGCACTTGGCGAGAGGGGGCGGGGGCGGCTCAAGCACGGCCGGGAACGGACTCTGCCTGATAATGCGGTAATCCGCCATGTCGGATCGACGGGAGCCGTACCCGCACAGGGAAGTATAGCAGTGGATCAGGGCGTGTCGTGGGGTCCGGTGGCGGACGCCTAGTGGTCCCGACCGAGACGGTATCCCGCGCAGAGCCGCTCGCGGAGCGGCCATGCCACGGTCCATCACCAGCAGCGAGCCCCGGTCCGCACCCAACCCTGGCAGCATGGTCTGCAGGGTGGCCGACTCCTGGACGTTGCCGTCCAGCCCTCGTGCTTCGTTACTAAGTTGCCGGTGGCACAAGGAAGCGCAACAGCGGGCGGAGGGTCCTAAGGTGCTGATTAGCCTATCCTAAAGGAGAAATCGCCATGCCTCAGCAGTTCCGCCACCTGCAATACGACGAGCGCTGCCAGATCCAGGTATTGCACCAGCGGGGACTCTCGGTCACCGCCATCGCCGCTCAACTCCAGCGTCACAAGTCCACCGTCTGTCGCGAATGCCGGCGCAATGCCGGCAGCTCCGGGTACCACCATGAGCAGGCCCAGCAACTCGCTCAACAGTGCCGCCAGCGGGCCGGGGCGGTCTCGGTCCGCTTTTCGTGGCTCGACCAGCGGATTCGCCAGGACCGCGCCCAGCGCGGCTCGCTGTACACCTATCTCCGGCAGTGCGGCCAGGCCAGCCGGGGCATCGCCGGCCGCGGTTGCATCCCGGGCCGCAGGGACATCAGCGAGCGCCCCGCGATCGTCGACTCAAAGCAGCGCAGCGGGGACTGGGAGGCCGACACGGTCATGGGCAAGGACCATCAGGGAGCCGCTGTCACGCTGGTGGAGAAGAAGTCGAAGTACCTGCTTGCTCAGACTGTGAGCCGGAGGACCGCCGCCTTGGTGGGCGACGCGATGCAGAACCTGCTGCGGCCCTTCCCGGCCCTGGTCCTGACCGTGACCCGCGGCAACGGGCAACGGGAAGGAGTTCGCCGGCCACCTCCAGACCGCCGAGGCGCTCGAGACCGACATCTTCTTTGCCCGGCCCTACCACTCCTGCGAGCGGGGCCTCAATGAACATACCAACGGCCTCCTGCGCCAGTTCGTGCCCAAGACAGAGAACCTGCGCACACTCAACCCGCAACGGCTGCAGGAAGCCGTCAACCGGCTCAACCACCGCCCCCGCAAGGTGCTTGGCTACCGCACTCCGTACGAGGTTCTCCGCGACGACTGTCTCGCGGCCGGCATCGACCCGCCACCCGCAGTCCCGGACTCCTCTCCTCTCTGATCGGGGCCGCAACGCGGCCCCTCCCCGACGCACTTCCCCCTCTCGAGCTGGCGGGCCCAGCCCGCCAGCGCCCCTATGGTCCGGTCGCCCTTTCGGGCCAGATCCCGCTGCCGCCCTCGCGTATCGGTCACCCCTCGAGCGTCGCCTTGACAACTCCAACCCGCCTGCCGTACCCTGCCAGCAGTTCAACCACCTACTTCAAGGCCCTTCTTCCCCGCCGTTGCGGTTCGATGCGCAATGGGCATTTCTGGTGCAACCGGCATGCCGTAAGGCGGAATGCCGAGTTCCGAGCGCTCGTTGTCCGGCGGGTCTGCTTCGGCTTGGCGGTTGCTCACAACTCGAGGCGGATCTCCCTCGATTCGCAGCGGACGGGCTGTTTCGGCGCAGCTCGGGATCGCTTCGCGGCCATAGTGGCGGAGTCCGTAATCGGTGTGCCGTCGGACCGTGCCGATGCAGGCCTCCGGGATGATGGCTTGATGTTCCGCGAGAAACTCCCGGACTCCTGCGGCGCGGCTGATCGCGGGATAGGCGTGCAGTTTCAGGAACGCGAGTCCCAGCGCCACGACGCAGCCTACCGCGGGGATAGCTCGGGGTCCTGCCGACCTGAGTGCGGCGAAGCCAGCGGCCAGCATTAGTGCCACGCCCGACAGGATTCCGCTGTAGATGTTGCCGACCGGCAGATCTGCGAACGCCCGGGTCACGCCGTCAGCCAACGCTTGGGGCAGGATGGCTGCGGTCAGGGGGACGAGCACCAGGGTGCCGGCCGAGGCGAGCAGCAGTCGACTGCGAGGCCGGGCGTTCCACTGGACAGCCAGCAGGATGGCCAGCGGAGGCAGCGCCGGCAGGATGTACGACGGTAGCTTGTTGACGGAAAGCGAGAAGAAGACCAGCGGACCGAACGCCCAGCACGCCAGAAATCGCTGGCTGGGGTCGCGCCATAGGGATTTCATATTCAGTCCGAACAGCAGGGGTGTCCACGGCAGCAGGAATACGACCAGCACGGGAGCGTAGAACCACCACGGCTGCACGTGCTGCAGCGAAGAACTGACGAATCGCTCCAGATGGTGCCGCACGATGAACTCGTCGAAGAAGATCCGCCCGTTGCGCCCATAGCAGGCGAAGTACCACGGCAGGCAGACCGCCAGGAACGGTACCAACGCCCAAACCACTCCAGATACACGCTGGCGATGCCCCAAGACCACGGAAGCCGTGGGAAACATCGCTACGATCGGTGCCACGAGCCCCTTGCTCAGTACGCCGAGACCCAACAGGGCCCCGAATCCCGCGATCCGGAGCTTGCTCCGGTTGTCGCGTCCGTCAGCCCCTGGCAGCAGGCACAGCACTGCGGCGGAAGTGAAGACCGTGACCGGTGCGTCGAAGACTCCGGCATCCGCGTAGGCCACCCAGCCAGCAGACGTGGCGACAATGGACGTGGCCATGTTCGCCGTTGATCGATCGAAGGAGTTGCGCACCCGCCAGTAGAAGAAACCCAAGAACGCCAGGTTAAGCAGGGCTACGGGAACGCGGGTGTACGCCTCCAGGCCCAGCGCATGGCCGACAGCCCCGAGCCAAAACAGCAGGGCCGGTTTCTCGAACCAGGGTTCGTCCCACAACGTCGGTGTGATCCAATCGCCGGATTCCGCCATGTGGAGGGCAATGGCTGCATAGCGGGGTTCGTCCGGACCAATCAGGCCCCGTGTCGAGAGCGGGAGCAGATAGAGAGTCCCGGCCAGCGAGCACGCGACCGCCGTGGCGATGGCTTGCTGACGCGTCACTGCGTTAGGGGCGTCACGACGATCTTCCGAAATTCAACGGCACCGTGATCTCCCTGCAGGGTGATTGGACCCGGTTGATCCTCTTTCCAGTCCGTTGCCATGGCCGTGAATCCCGCGATCTCCCGCCGCTCAATCGTTCTGACGCCGTTGAGGGACACCGTGACCTCGCGGCCAACCAGACGGATATCGAGCGATTGCCATTCTCCCGCCGGCTTGCTGGCGTTGACGCTCGGAGCGATCCTCCCGTATAGCGCTCCGTTTCCGTGGTCGCTCGCTGGCTTTCCGTAATCGTCCAGGATCTGAATCTCGTACCGCCCACGGAGGCCAATGCCCCCATTCATGCCCTTGTGTACTCGGAACTCCACCTGCAGACGGAAGTTCCAGAAGCGGGAGTCGGAGACCAGGACGCTTGCACCTTCGCGGTTCTTCAGAACGCCACCCTCGCAATACCAGCCATCCTCTTGACCGGGATCGAGCGTGTGCCAGCCGGATAGGCTCTTGCCGTCCAGGAGGTTGACGGGCTCGTTCTCCCTCCACGATCCATCATCCCTGTCTGAGAGGACGGGTGCCCGTTCTCCGATCCACAGCAATGGTCCGCGGCTTCTCATGGCGGCACCGTGGAGTTGACCGGCGTGCAGCGCTGCGACGACTTCGGTGCGAATTGTCCTGCCACGGTCACGCCCCGTCCGCCTCTCGAGGTGGAATCGAAGCTGTCCGCCGTCAATTCGCGCAGCACGAAGCAAGTCAAGCTGTCCGCCCGGCCCTCCGCCGACCATTCCGCCGGAAATCCTCCCCGTACCCGCACCGTTGACCTCAAGCCACAGCGCGCGACCGCCGTTCTCGCCGAGGGCCTGGATGACCCAGCGGCCGTTGAACGCCTCGTCGCCTGCCTGGACGAATGACGCCGCTCCGGCCAGCAGCAGGCAAGTCGGAAGTTTCAAGCTGATCACCTGTCCATGATATGGGACTTCCATGCCGCAGCCGGCCGCGAAGCGTCCTCTTCAGCATGCGGTTGTGGCGCGGCACCTGCCAGCCGGCCCACCGCGATGCTTTATCCCGGCCCGCCCGTTCGACCTTCGTTCTGGCTCGCCCGCGATTTGGCAGGGACCTGAAACATACAGCGAGGACGGGGGAACCACTTCGGTGTCGGGGCACAAGTGTGCAGTGCTCGAGTTCCCGCTACCGGGCTGTCTGCTTGGGACGGAAGGGCCTGTCGGCTGCACGCCCTTGCGCGAGCCGGCAGCTGGTGGCCGGCTCGCGCCTTGTGACGGCGGGAACCGCCTTCAGAACCTGAGCGTCAGGCCAAACTGGAACTGTCGTTGGTCGGCACTTGCACTCTGCACCTTGCCAAAGTTCCTGTTGGATACGTCACCGTTGGGGTTGTTGAAGTGCGGGGTGTTTGTGAAGTTGAACGATTCGAGCCGGAATGTCAGGGCGGCCGCCTCACCCAACTGCGGGACCGGGAACCTCCGGAACACGGAGAAATCCCAGTTGACAAGGCCCGGCCCGTCGAAGATCTCCCGTCCGGCGTTGCCCAGTGTGTCCTGCTGGGGAATGGCGAAGGCGTCGGTGGTGAACCATAGCCCATCCCCTTGGGGGCCGGCAATTTCGCCGATGCGCGTGGGTGTTCCCACCACATCGGCACGCTGCTGGTTCCCTCCCGCATTGAGGGTCGAGGAGGGCGCGGTGATAGTGAATGGCTCGCCGCTCATCAGGCTTACGATACCCTGCAACTGCCAGCCGCCAAGCATCCAGCGCCCGGGGCCGGTCTGCAGGAACGGCTTGTTCTTTCCGAACGGAAGCTCGTAGGAATAGCTCGAGACCCAGACGTGTCGCCGGTCCTGGTTCATCCGGCCCTTGTTGGTCATGAATGCCCCGCGGATCCCATCCACACTCAGTCCCCCGGTGTCGTCACTGAAGTTGATGGCCTTGGCCCAGGTATAGGCGTTGGTCATCGAGAAGCCGTTCGAAAAGCGCCGGTCCAGCTTCATCTGCAGTGCGTTGTAGTACGTGTGCGTGCCGATTCTCGTGCCCGTGTTCTGCGTACGCCCCCAGAGCACGTTCAATGGGCGAGTCTCGTTGCCCGTTCCGGGTACTTGTGCCGCGTTGTATTCCCAGCCGCTCTGGTTGTTCACGCCGTGATTGCCCACGTAGGCGAGATCCACCGTGAAATCCAGCGGCAACGTCCGCTGGATGGCCAAGTTCCAGCTCTGCACGTATGGCCGTCGGAGGTCGGGATTTACCCAGCCAAAGTTCTGGCGGGAGAACAGGGCGTTCTCGGGCAGGTTGAGGTCGATGATTCCGTTCGAGGGCAGAGTGAACTGCTGGAATGCCGGAAACCCTTCGGACATCGCCCCCGATGCGCTGAACGCGTTCGGAGCAACGAACGAGTTGTTCTGCTTGACCGGGAAATTCTGCTGTCCCATGATGCGGTTGATGAAGCTGATGCCGAAGCCCGTGCGCAGCACGGTCTTGTCATTGATGCGGTAGGCGATGCCAGCCCGTGGCCCCCATCCGAGGTCGTTTCGGATCCCGTTGTTGTCGGGCCTTCCGCCAATGCCGCTGAGGAGCAGCGCGTTGGTGAACGGATCGTAGTTCGAGTACGAGCCGGGGAAGCGCGGTTTGGATGCGTTCTCTCGCTCCAGGCGAAGCCCCAAATCCAGGGTGAGCTTCGGACTGACCTGCCACTTGTCCTGTATGTAGCCAGCGAAGATCAACTCTCTGCGCGTGGGAAACTGGACGTCCAAATCGCGACCATGTTGGCCGGGCTGGTCAAGCAGGAAGGCAGCAAACGCATTCGCGATTCCCTGCGACTGGTTCTCGCCGGTACAGTTCTCCTTGCAGGCTGTCTGGCCCCGGTTGAACGTGAACCGTCCCCGCGGGTTGAAGGTCTGGGTCTGGAGCAGGTCGTTGCGTTCCCGCCGAACCTCGAAGCCGAAACGGATGAGATGGTTGCCCTGGGTCTTCGTGAAGTTGTTGACGATCCCGAAGAACGTGACCGAGCGCGCCCACGGCAGGGAGGGCGAGAAACCGACCAGAGGGCGGTCCAGTCCGCTGACGCGTACTTCGGAGAGACCGCTGGTCCACTCGTTCACGTTCACGCCTGGGATGCCGATCTCCTCCGATGTGCGCAGGCCGCGGTCCGCGTTGATCGCGTCATTGCGATTCCGCACGATGCCGAAGCGGCCTTCCCAAACGAATGTGGGCGAGAAGATATGCGAGTAGGAGAGCATCGGGCTCTGCGTTCTGGCAGGGCCGCTCCCGGAGAACCCGTTGTTCCTCGGACCGCCGTAGATGCCGCAGTCCGGGCCATACAGGCCGCAGTCGGTGACCGTCGCCTTTTGCAAGCTGTAGCGGAAGGTCAATCGCCCGCTCGCCGATACAACGTAGTCGTACTTCACGTCGAAGGCGTTGATGTTCTTGATGCGGACGACCGCGATTTCCTGGTTCCGCGATCCGATGGGCCCGCCAAGGTTCGGTTCGGGGATGAATCCCACCATCGCCCTGGCGATCGGGCTGATGCGGTCGGACGGTAGCCGGTTGTTGGTAAATGCCGTCCGGCCCGCACCTTCTGCGTCTCCGGTCAGCGGGTCGTAGATCGTGGCCGTCTCCCCGGAAAAATCGCCGGTACGGAACGGGATCGTCGGAATCCTGTCCTGTTCCACCTGGCCGAGGTGATCGCGGCTGCCCTGATAGTCCCCGAAAATGAACATCTTGTCCTTGACGATCGGACCGCCGGCCGTGAAGCCGAACTGGTTGTAGACGGTGTGGGCCTTCGTGGTGGCAAACACCTGCCGGGCCTGTGCGTTCTCGTTCCGGTGGAACGAGAACACGCTGCCATGAAACTCGTTGGTTCCCGAGCGCAGGGTTACGTTGACCACCGAACCGCCCGCATTGCCGAATTCCGGGTCGAAGTTCGATGTCGAGATATCAACCGTCTGGATCGCCTCGGCCGGCGGGACGAGCGCCGTCAGGTTGCCGTTGTCGATCTTGTTCTCGATGCCTTCGATCTGGAAGTTGTTGTACTGGCGACCTTGGCCATTGACCCGGACGGCCAGCGAGTCCTGCGAGTTGTAGAACTGCGAGTGTGGCCGCGTCAGCCGGCCGACACCCGGCACGAGTGTCATCAGGCCCTGATAGTTGCGGTTGAACAGCAGCGGCAATTCCTGGAGTTGCTTCGATTCGATCTTGACGCCGGTGTCGGCCCGGTCGGTCTGCAATACCGGTGCTGCCCCCGTAACGGTGACCGTTTCGGTTACCGCTCCCGGCGAGAGTTCCAGGTTCACGCGAATGGTCGAGTTCGGGGTAAGGCCTATATCGCCGCGAACGGCGGTGTTGAAGCCCTCCAGGGCAACCTCGACCTGGTAGCTGCCCGGATCGAGGTTGGTGAACACGTACAGACCACTCTCGTTGGTTTCGCCCCCACGGGCCACGTTGGTGTTCATCTCGGTCAGCGTTACGGCCGCACCCGGGACCACGCCCCCGGACGGATCGGTGATGGTACCGAGGATCTGGCCCTTCAGGACCTGTGCGCTTGCGTCTGGAGCGACAACGGTCGCAATCAGAACAGCCGCCAGGATGCACCCCGTTCGGAGTAGAGATTCGCTAGTCATTGACTTGCCCCTTTCCCTGGCCGCAGCCGGTGGCCCCTCAGACAGTTTACGATAAGGCAATTGTCCATGCAATGTATGCGGAGGCAGGGAAAATCCGGCGTCCGCCGGCGGCCCCGGTCGATTGACGTGGGGCCAAGCGTTTGTCTGGCCACGGTGTTCGACCCGGCATTGAGGTGCGTTGGGCGAGCCGGCCGCCGCGGCTGCCGGAGGTGTCAGGATGCCCGCTGACTGGATGCTCGAGTCACGTGGATGGATTCAGCCCTGACCGAGTTGGCTCTCTGGATCGCGGCTTGCGGAGCGGCAGCCGTCATCGCGCTGAGAGTCGCGCCAGGGCAGGGGGCCTGGGTTGTATGGTTGATCGTGGCAGGGGTCGCGGCAACGGCAGGTGGGCTGGTGAGGTCCTCCGAGCCGCAGGTGGCCCCCCGACGTCCTCTTGAGCTCCGCGACGGAGTGGTCTCGGACGAACGGGGATACACGGCCTCGGATGCCTGCCTGCCGTGCCACCCTCGCGAACACGCCACATGGAGCGCCGGATATCACCGCAGCATGACCCAGAACGCCCGGCCGGGTTCAGTGCTTGGCGACTTTGACGACCTGAGCCTGTATTTCGATGGGCGCGAGTACCGACTGAACCGTCGCGGGGACGAGTTCCTTGTTGAGCTGCCGGATCCGGACATGGTGGAACGGGCAATCGCGATGGCCGAGTCCGGCGATCTGCGTGGCGCCCAGCAATTGGCTGCAACGATCCCGCGGGTGGAGCGGCCGGTCACGACCACGACCGGGTCGCATCACTACCAGTTGTATTGGTATCCCAACGGAAACGGGCGGGAGTTGTACCTGTTGCCCTTCGCGTACCTGATCGAGGACCGGAGGTGGGTGCCCCGGGTCTCGGTCTTCCTGACGCCCCCGAATCTCCGGGAGCCCAGGAAGGTTTGGAATCGAGACTGCCTGCCGTGCCACTCCACGGGTGGCCGCCCCCTCTATCAACCTGGTGGAGGCGGAGCCCCGGATACGCAGATGGCGGAAGTCGGAATCGCCTGTGAGGCCTGCCATGGCCCCTCGGCCGAGCATGCGAGACAGCAGCGGAGTCCACTGAGGCGCTACTGGCACCACCTGACGCGAGCAGCCGATGCAAGCGTAACCCATCCGCTAAGGCTGGACGAGCCCGAGGCCAGCCAGGTGTGCGGCCAGTGTCATTCCCTCAATACCCAGTACAACGGCGAGGACTGGGCTCGTTCGCTCGCGGAGGGGTCGCCCTACCGCCCCGGTGACGATCTGGCCGAGTCGACCTATGTCGTCCATCCGGACACGCTGGCGAGTTCTCCGCTGATGGAGCGCTTCGTCCGGGACCGCCCGGGACTCCTGAGCGAATGGTTCTGGCCGGATGGCGAGATCCGGGTGGTTGGTCGCGAGTACAACGGCCTTCTCGAATCGCCATGTGCGCAGGGAGGTGAATTCTCGTGCCTGTCTTGCCATTCGATCCACGACGGGGCTCCCGATGACCGGCTGCGCCAGGGAATGCGAGGAGATGCCGCCTGCGTGCAATGTCATGCCCAGGTGGCGGCCGCCGGGAGCAGCCATACCAGGCACCCTCCCGACTCGGACGGCAGCCGCTGCATGAACTGCCACCTGCCCCATACCAGCTACGGACTGTTGAAGGCGGCAAGGTCCCACACGGTGACGAGTCCGACAGTTTCCGCCGAGCTTGCCACCGGACGGCCCAATGCCTGCAATCTGTGCCACCTCGACCGCTCGCTGGGATGGTCCGCCGATTGGTTGCAGGAGTGGTACGGCATCACTTCGCCCGCGCTGACTCCCGAGCAACGTCAATTGCCAGCGGCCCCGGTCTGGCTGTTGCGCGGGGACGCGGGGCTGCGGGCTCTGGCCGCGTGGCATTTCGCCTGGCAACCGGCCCTGCTCGCATCCGGTTCGGCCTGGCAACTCCCCCTGCTGGCCCCCGCGTTGAACGATCCGTACGATGCGGTCCGCTACGTCGCTGCCCGCTCAGCGAATCGACTCGGGGGCCTCGAAGACGGGACTTACGACTTTCTGGATCCGCCCCGGGAGCGCCAAGCTGCCGCGGCACGGATTCTGCAGAATTGGGAGCCACCCGGCGGCCCTCTGCCCAAGGCTCTGTTCATCGAGTCCGGTGCCGTGGACCGGGACGCGATCGAGAAACTGACCCGCCAGCGCGATGACCGTCCGGTGTATCTGGTGGAGTAGTGGTAGCGGGTTCGGACTCTGTATGCCAAAGTTGCCGGAAATCACCACGCTGGCCCGAAACCATGTGCGGTTCGGATGGCTAGCGCTTGCCGTCTACGCGACCATTGGCATCATGCTCGAGGCTTTTCACGGATTCAAGAGCGGTTGGTACTTGGAAGAGGCCTACGAGACCCGCAGGCTGCTCTTCACGCTCGGCCATGCGCACGGAGCACTGCTGTCCATCGTGAACGTGCTGTTCGGGCTGGCAGGCCTGGCGTTGGGGGGTGCGCCTGCCCGCCTGCTGCCGGCATCGCGCCTCCTGACGGTCGCGACCGTTCTCCTGCCGTGCGGCTTCCTGCTGGGAGGCTTCGCGATCTACGGGTCGGATCCGGGCGTCGGCATCTATCTGGTGCCGATCGGCGCTGTTGCCGCAGTGGCCGCATTCTTGGCCGCCGGTGCTGCTTGCGGGGCCCGGCAGCGAGGCAACCAGACGGTGGATTTGAAGGAGCATGCGACTGCGCTGAGAGCGAGCAAGCGCAAACCCGACCAGGGCCGACGCCAGCGTTAGTGGTTGGCTTTCGCCTGTCGAGCCGGATGAGATGGTGCGTCTGGGAGCGGATGTTCTTCAGCCGAGAATCAAGCCGGAGCACCTGTCGGGACCGTACTCGACCGGGTGCGGTCCCAGGGGCCACGAATCCGACCGGTCGACTCCTCTGTTACCGTCCCTCGCGTCCGACGCTCCACGCCACCGTGCCTTCCAGCTGTGGTGTCGACAGCTTCCCTGGTAGGCGCGAGGCCATCTTCGCGTCCCACACCAAGGATTTCTTTGTCACCGGTTTCGGGGTTGCTGCCAGCACCGCCTACCACCGGCCTGCTTGCCCCGTTCGTAGCCAAGGCTGAGATCCTGCGCATGATCGCCTCCCGGCGGTTGCAGGATTCTCCCGCCCGGCCTCCGCTCAGGTAGCCAATCAGCACAACTTGTCACCCTCAAAGCGCCATATGCTTCTCGGTAGTTTGTGGATTCACGCTACTCACCAGAGAAGAACCCTCGAAACGCGATAAAGAATCTCCTTGATGCTATGTACAGGATCGTGACGACGACAATCCACATCACAACCGAGAATGTGACCCCCAAGCCTGATTCATATAGTGCAACCGGATCGATTAGAGAGACTGTTATTGATATTCCAAGAAAAACGATGATGATGCGAGCAGCCATCAGTAAGACCGGGATTAGAATCAATCCAAGAACAACTATATTCACTGGTGGTGGAAGGAACAGGGCGATCACTCCACCTAATGCAACGAGAATTGTCATATCTTTGCACCAATTGAAGAATGAGTATACCTTGGGCTTTGACTGGGGCTGGTCTATTGCATTATTATCCATATAGCCGCCACCTGAACTCTCAGTTGGTGGTGGTGAATTCGGAGATTGAGTCCGTGACAATGTGCTTATTTCCTTGCTTTCAGGATCGCCTTCATCGAAGAAGGAAATAAGCTCTTTGCAGCTGTGGATGCGCTCCGATGCCGGGACCAGCAAGCACCGATCGACCATCTCCAGCAACTCCCTTGAAAACCGTCCCCTTCCCAGCTCAACTGCCGTTGGCAGCGGATCCGGGCTTCCTGTCAGCACGGCTGATGCACGCAGTTCCACCTTTTTTGGATTGGGAGGATCCCACGGAGGCATGCCCCCAGCCACCACCCTCCACATGATGGCGCCGATCGCATAAATGTCGGTCCAGGATCCCAATTCACCCTCGGCCACCTGTTCCAACGCCGCGTACCCTTCCGTGAACGGAGCTGATGATTTGCTGTGGAGCGCTGCCTGCTGCTTCGCAGCCCCGAAGTCGATCAGCACCGGACTCCCGTCCGACCGCCGCACGAGTATGTTCGAGGGCTTGATGTCCCGATGGAGGACATCTGCCTCGTGCAGTCGGGAAAGCGTTTCGAGCAACGGCAGTATGAGGGAACGTAGCTCGCCCTCGTCGAGGGGACGCCCAGCCGCTTCCCGCTGACGGAGC
The DNA here is from genome assembly GCA_965205085.1 of Bryobacterales bacterium. Lineage (GTDB taxonomy): Bacteria > Acidobacteriota > Terriglobia > Bryobacterales > UBA6623 > VXMF01. The sequence goes on from OZ242039.1 coordinate 3,727,460, forward strand.
AGTGTAGCGAGGGACATGCCTTCGACATGCTCCAACACAAGGTACGCTGTGCTGTTTGCCCGGAAATAGCCCAGGCACGTCACCACTCCGGGGTCATCCGCGAACTGGATTACGCTCCTGGCCTCCTCCAGGAAGCGGCGTCTTCCGTCTTCGTAGTGTGGAGCGCAATCGGAACTTCTGGGGAGGACTGTTCCGCTATCCCTGACGGACAGGTCGGCCGGGAAGTACTCCTTCAGGGCGACGATTCGTCCCGTTTCGACGTGACGTGCACGATACACGACGCTGAACCCGCCGTGTCCGAGAATTGCATTCACTTCGTACTCGCCAACAATTGTTCCCATCGGAAGTGCATCTCGAAGATCAGCCTGTCCTTCGCTCATATTCCGCCCGCAGCGCCTGGCGCGCCATGCGCCGCCCATTATCGAACGTCTGCCGCACCCTTTGTGACGATCGCGGAGGGGTGAGGGGCTCCGGGTGGGGTGACCAAGGATTCGCAATCACGGAGTGACCGACCTGCCGATGTCGAGTTCCTGGTCCAAGGGCATTGCAGCAAACATCACTGTGGTCCGGCACGTGACTGTTCGGCGGGCAAGTCGTAGCAGCGGGTATTTTCCGGATGTCCACACCGTGGCGGGCCGAGCAATAGCTGCCGGTTGCACCAGGAAAGGCACCCGATTGGGACGAAGGGTTCCCTGTCGGCGCACCGGAGCAACCGCCATGCGCCAGTCGGACCGCCACTGAAGGCTCCGAGCGCAGCTCAGACCCGCAGCGGGCACGCACGGCGGGTTTCGGCCTCCCGGGCGGCTGTCGCTGATCATCCCCATGGCCTTCTTCCACGGCACTGGGCAGTGGAGCGTGCCCCTCTCGATCACAGAGACGAGCGAAACCCCGGAAGGGCTCGACCACCTCGCCCGCAACCTCGGGGCGTACATCCTCCGCGACCTGCCCGCCAGGGCCCCGGACAAACACTCGATCTGGGCGGCTGTGGCCGGCGTGCTGCTCGCGCTGGTCCGGGCGTTCGGCGAGGAGAGCCCCGATGTGGAAGCCGACGCGATGGTGGCGGGCATTGGGGTTGGGAGTAGCGAATCGGGGCGGTACATGCTCATGTCCATCACAGGGCAGGTGCGCCTGACGCTGGAGCGACTGGAAGCTGCGCTGAGGCGGGTGGGCCATGATCCGGAAGCGATGGAGCCACTGAAGGGAGCTGCAGCCCAAGCCTGGTTTGAAGAGTGCATCGCTGAAGGTGAAGCACGGGGAAAGGCCGTTGGCATCGCTGAGGGCATGTCCGAGGCACTCGTCCGGCTGCTCAAGCACCGCTTCGGTCCCCTCCCCGACGGGGTGTGGGCGCACATTGCCGCGGCCAACCTCGATCAGCTCGACCGCTGGCTGGACGCCGTGCTGGATGCGCCAACCCTCGAGGTGGTCATCGGCGGGGCTTCGGAACACCGATAGCCGGACTTCGCTCCTCCTTACGAAACCGACTGCAAGGACTCCCCCACCTGGCCTTTGATCCTTTCGCCAGAGCCCCCTGTGCGGCATGCACCGTCTGCGTCTCATGAGAAAACATCTGGGCAGTTGCGGTAGAACCGGCTATTTCCCTCCGATACGCTCGGTAACATCTTGACAGCGGCAATGTGGACCGGCGTATAGTGTGACCATGTCGGTTGGCCAATCGCTGTTTGCCGGAGGCACTATGCGCACTCCCGCCGGACTCGGGTTTCTCGCCGGTCTGGTGTCCCTGGTTGCCGTCGTGTGCCCGACGCCTTCCGGCGCTGCTCGGGTGGAGGATCAACCGCCCTTCTCCGACCACCAGCGGAATCACTGGGCGTTTCAGCCCGTCAGAACGCCTGCGATCCCGGGGGTGGAGAACGCCAGCCCGGTGGATGCGTTCGTTGCTGCCCGGCTGGCCGAGCGCGGCGTGGCACCCGGTTCCCCAGCCGACAAGGTCACGCTGATCCGGAGGGCGACCTTCGACCTGCACGGAGTCCCTCCGACACCGGAGGAGGTTGAGGCGTTCCAAGCCGACACCTCGGGAGATGCGTATGCCAGGCTCGTGGACCGGCTGCTGGCGTCTCCACACTATGGAGAACGGTGGGGAAGGCACTGGCTCGATCTGGCCCGATATGCGGAGAGCGAGGGCTTCAAGTCAGATGAGACCCGCCCCAACGCCTGGCGATATCGCGACTACGTGATCGATTCCCTGAATGCCGACAAGCCCTACGACCGGTTTGTGCAGGAACAGCTCGCGGGCGACGAGCTCTGGCCGGGAAGTCCGGAGGCCCGGGTCGCGACCGGTTTCAACCGCCACTATCCCGACGAGTCCAACGCAGCGATCCTGATGCAGCGTCGGCAGGAGGTGCTGCTGGACATCACCGACACGGTAGGAGCGGTCTTCATGGGCCTGACCTACGGATGCGCGAAATGCCACGATCACAAGTTCGACCCCATCCTGCAGGCTGACTACTACCGTCTGCAGGCGTTCTTCAGCAATGTCACCACGGACGACGAGATCCAGCTTCTCACGGAGACTGAGCGGGCCGAGCGCGACCGGCAGCAAGCCGCCTGGGAGGCTGCCACAATGCAAATCCGCGCTGAGATGGACGCATTGCTCGACGCAAAGCGGGGCGACGCCTTCGAGAAGCAAGTCAACCGACGTTCTCCCGAAACCCAGGAGGCTTTCCGCAAGGATCCGTCGGAGCGCACGATGTATGAGCGGCTGCTCTATCGGCAGCACATGTGGCAAATGCGCTATCACAACGACGAGCGGCTGGCGAATTCGCTGAAAGGCGAGGCGAAGGAGCGCTACCGCGCCTTGGAGGCCGAACTGGCAGAGTTCGATGGCTTGAAGCCAATGGACGTTCCGCTGGGGATGGGTGTCAGGGAACTGGGACCTGACGCGCCGAAGACGCATGTCCTCTCGCTGGCCAACTACGCGGCCCCCCTTCAGGAGGTGGAGCCAGGCTTTCTGACGCTACTCGATCCGGAACCGGCACCCTATGCGCCGGTTCGGAACGGGCGCTCCTCGGGTCGACGCACGGCCTTGGCCAAGTGGCTGACCGAGCCGGAGAATCCGCTCACCGCCCGGGTCATGGCCAACCGGGTGTGGCACTACCACTTCGGTCAGGGAATCGTCCGCACACCCAGCGATTTCGGATTGATGGGCGAGCGCCCCACCCATCCGGACCTGCTGGACTGGCTGGCTGGCGAGTTCGTCCGCAGTGGCTGGAGCCTGAAGCACCTGCACAGGCTCATCATGAATTCGGCCACCTATCGGCAAGCCTCCCACTTCCGCGAGGCAGCCTCCGAGGCCGACCCTCTGAACCAGCTGCTGTGGCGGTTCCCGCCGGGCCGGCTCGAGGGGGAGGTGATCAGGGATTCAATGCTGGCGGTATCCGGCCGACTGAATCGTCGGGTCGGTGGGCCAAGCGTTTACCCGGCACTGCCTCGCGGGGCAGCAAACCCTCGGGGCGGTTGGGATGTTCCCGAGCAAACCCATGCTCAGGACCGGCGCAGCGTCTATGTGTTCGTTCGGCGCAACTCGCGCTATCCGATGCTGGAATCGTTCGACATGCCTGACACCCACGAGTCGTGCGCACGCCGAGTCGCCACCACCACGGCTCCGCAGGCCCTGGCCCTCCTGAACAGCGAGCACACTCTGGGCTGGGCGCAGGGTATGGCCGGTCGGGTCCTTGCCGAAGCGGGCGACGACCGCGGGCGACAGGTCCAGTCCGCCTTCCGGCTCGCCTTCTCAAGGGTTCCGGATCCCTGGGAGAAGGACACAGTACTGACGTTCTTCGAGACCCAGCGCGAACTCGTTGCCGATCGGGCTGCGGACGGCAAGCCCCTGCTGCTGCCCGATTCCGATTCGCACCGGGTGAGTGCCGTGGATGCTGCGACACTGGTCGACCTGTGTCACATGCTGCTCAATTCCAACGAGTTCGTTTACAGGAATTGAATGGGGATCGCCGACATGAACCGAGGGACGGACATGCGTGCGCGAACTGACCCGTTCGGCTTGCGGTCCCGCCGGGCCTTTCTCTCCCAGGCTGCCGGAGGGCTCGGAGCGCTGGCACTGGCCGCTCTGGACGCCGACACCGGCATCGCCGCGGTCGACACGCTGGCACAGCGGCAGCCGCACCACCCCCCCAGAGCCAAATCGATGATCTGGTGTTTCATGGAGGGCGGCCCCAGCCACATCGACACGTTCGATCCGAAGCCGGCGCTGGAGCAGTACGCTGGCCAGCCCCTGCCCGAATCCTACGACAGACCGTTGACGGCGATGCCCGGCACATCGCACAACACGCTGATGCCCTCGCAACGCGAATGGGCGCGCCACGGACAGAGCGGCCTTTGGGTTTCGGACTGGTACCCGCACGTCGCCCACCACGTCGATGACCTTGCAGTCATTCGTTCCTGCCACGCGGACGGCCTGAACCACGTTGGATCGGTCTGCCAGATGAATACGGGTTCGATTCTCGCCGGCCGCCCCTCGATGGGTGCATGGGTGACGTACGGCCTGGGGTCTGCCAACCGCAACCTCCCCTCATTCGTCATTCTGAACGACGAGGTTCGGATCAACGGCGGATCCAAGAACTGGAGTGCCGGATTCCTTCCGGCAACCTACCAGGGGACGTTGTTCAAGCGGGAAGGTGCGCCGATCCTCAACCTGGAGACGCCCGAGTTCGTCGGGGCTCGACAGCAGAGGGGCAAGCTCGACCTGTTGGCGGCTCTCAACACCCACCACGCCGAGCGGCATCCGCACGAGTCGGAACTCGGTGCTCGGCTGCAGTCCTATGAGTTGGCTTACCGCATGCAGTCGCACGCACCCGAAGCCGTGGATCTGGGTAGGGAGTCACCTCGGACGCAGAGTCTGTACGGGATGGACGACGAGAAGACCGCGGTGTACGGACGGAACTTGCTGCTGGCCCGGCGCCTGGTCGAGCGGGGTGTGCGGTTCGTGCAGGCCTACTGCGGAGGCTGGGACGCCCACCAGAAGATTGAGGAGAACCATACCAAGTGGTGCGGCGTCTCGGACAAGCCGATCGCGGGGCTGCTGACTGACCTGAAGTCGCGGGGGATGCTGGACGAGACCCTCGTGATCTGGGGAGGCGAGTTCGGCCGCACGCCGTTCAATGAGCAGGGTGACGGCCGCGACCACAACCCGTGGGGATTCACCATCTGGATGGCAGGAGGCGGAATCAAGGGTGGCCAGACGATCGGCACGACCGACGAGCTCGGTTTGCGTGCCGAGGAATCTCCGTATCACGTGCACGATATCCACGCGACGATATTGCATCTGCTGGGGCTGGATCACTTGAGCCTGACCTACCTGCACAATGGCCGTTCGGAACGGCCCACCATCAATGGCGGCAAGCTGATTCGGCAGGCGCTCGCCTGATCACCGCGCGGTCCGCAGATTCCGGAATCAGCCTCTCTTGACGTCTCCATACGGCTTGGCCGCGTGATACGGTGGGACGTGCTGCCCGTCGGCAACTCCGAAGTCCGGTCCGCAGCGAATGGGTCCGGGACCGCCAAGCCCGACATCTCCGCCTCCGTGATTCCTTACCGGGTCGCTCCCGACGGCTCGTGCGAGGTTTTCTGGGTGCTGCGGTCGAGGCAACTCCGGTTCATGGGCGGATGGAACGCCTTTCCGGGTGGGCGCCTGTCCGACCGCGACGGTACTGTTCCGATCCGGGGCACGATGGACGGCCACAGTGCCTTCCTCGCCTCCGGCCCGCACGCGGCGCAGCCGGCCTGTGCGTTGCGGGAACTCTTTGAGGAGGTTGGGATCCTCCCCCTGGCGGAACCGCCTTCCGGCGTCGTTGGGGTCGGTGCCCTGCGGTCCGCCCGGGCCGGCCTGCTGGACGGATGCCTCGACTTCGGTTCCTGGCTGGGCGAGCGGAATCTCGTTCTGGATACGTCCCGTCTCCGCTACGCGGGGCGATGGGTGACGCCGCCACTGTCGCCGCTGCGCTTCGACGCGACCTTCTTTCTCCTGGAGTGGCCGCCCACCGAGGTGGTGCAGCCCCGCGTCATTCCCGGCGAGCTGAGTTCGGGCGAGTGGATCCGCCCCTCGGAGGCGCTCGCCCGCTGGATGGCGGGCGATGCTCTCCTGGCTCAGCCCGCGATCGAGACCCTGAGGGTTCTCGCCGACCACGGACCGTCCGGCCACGCCCGCCTCTGGCGCTCCGAGGCCCATGACCCGGATGCGCCCAGGTCGGTCGAGTTTGGCCCATTGATCCGTGTGATACCGCTGGCGACCGCAACGCTGCCGCCCGCGACCCACACCAACGCCCTTCTCCTGGGAGGCCATGACCTCGTTCTCGTAGACCCGGGTGCGTCCGACCCCGCGCAACTGCTTCGCCTGCGAGAGATCGTCGACGCGGAAGCCGACCGCTCCGGAGGCGCGCTTCGAGCGATCTGGTTGTCGCACCACCATGCCGACCATGTGGCGGGTGTGGAAGCCGTGCGGCGGCACTACGGTGTACCGGTCCGGGCGCACCCGGCGACTGCGGCCCGCCTGGCGGACGCAGGGATCCGGATCGACCACTACCTCCACGACGGAGAGTCCGTCACTCTCTCTGGGGCGCCCGATGTGCGGATCAGAGTCCTCCATACGCCCGGCCACGCCAGTGGGCACCTGTCGTTTCTGGAAGAGCGGCTCTCGATCCTGCTCTGCGGTGACATGCTCTCGGGGTGGGGGACGGTCGTCATCGACCCGCCGGACGGCAACATGGCGCAATACCTGGATTCCCTCGAGCGGCTCGCCGGCCTCGGCGCCCGGGCCGCCCTGCCGAGCCATGGATCAATGATTCTGGATCCGGCAAGCGCCCTGCGGACGGCCCATCGGCACCGGCTCCAGAGGGAGGAGACCGTTCTTGATGCCTGGCAGACAGGCCTTCGTGAACCCGCAGCCATGCTGGATCCGGTCTACGGCGAGCTGCACCCGGCTATCCGACCCGTGGCGCTGAGACAGTTGCTGGCCCATCTGGAACACCTCGAGTCAACGAGACGGCTCCCGGCCCTGCCGGCCGTGGTCCGCGCGAGCCTGTGCCATGCGGGATCCCCGTCGGCGGAAACTCCACCGGGGCGGATCCACTGCTAGGCTGGATCCGATGGCGGAGGCTTGGAAGCCGACGTTGCGGAAGGTGTGTGGGCTGGCCAATCCCCGGGACGCAGTACTTGCAGTGCGCTATGGCGCGAACGCCATCGGCGTGATTCTCTATCCGCATAGCCCGCGGGCCGTGACTGCCGAACAGGCGGCCGGGATCGCCGCCGCGGTTCCGCCCGGCGTCCGTCGCGTGGGGGTTTTCGTCAACGAAGGGCCCGACGTGATCGCCCGCATTGCCAGCGACGCCGGTCTGGATGTGGTCCAGCTCCATGGCGACGAGAGTCCGGAACAGTGCAAGGCGATTCGCGATTGCCTGGGGGACGCAGTTGAGGTCTGGAAAGCCGTCCGCGTCGGTCCTGCCTTCGACGGTGCCGGCCTGGGGGCGTACCGCGTCGACGGATTCCTCCTGGACACGGCTCGGAAGGGAGCGTACGGCGGAACCGGCGCGAACTTCCCGTGGCACCTTGCCAGGCACGCCAAGCCGTACGGGCGGGTCATCCTTTCCGGCGGCCTGGACGGGGCCAACGTGGCGCAGGCGGCTCGGATCGCCACTCCGTGGGGGGTGGATTCGAGTTCGCGGCTCGAGTTGCGGCCCGGTCTCAAGGATCCCGAAAAAGTCGCCGGATTCCTCCGGGCCGTTCTTTGAGGCTCCCTTGCGATGCCGAATCTTTCCCGTCACCGCATTCGCTATTTTCTGGGTGATCTGGCGGCCACTGTGCTGGCGGGTGCCCTCGTTGCCGGGGTGGCGGCACAGGCCGTTCCCGCGGGCCCGTCGCGTATAGCGGGCATGTTCGCCGGGATGCTGGTCGGAATGGCCCTCTCGGTGCCGCTCACCCTGGCGGTGAGTTCCGTGCTCGGCATGATCGAGCCGATGCTCCAGATCATGTTCGGATGCATGCTGGCCGGCATGTCCGGTGCCATGGCCGCGCCGGCTGCCGGCCTCGGCGAAACGGTTGCGCAAGGGGCCGGCTGCGGTCTGGCGACCTGTGTGGCCTTTGCGGTCGCCGACCGCGCCCTGCGGAAATGGGGTGCCGAGTGAGTCGGGCAGATCGCATCAGGTGGAACCGCTTCGCTTCCGCGTACGAGAGTTTCTCGTCCCATGCCGCCGAGCGTCGGTGGGGTGTCTTCAAGCGGGAACTGTTCGCGTCGATGGACGGACAGATCCTCTTTCTCGCCGCCGGAACCGGTCTGGACTTCCAGTTCTTCCCTCCGGGCCGCACCGTTGTCGCCATCGATGTCAGCGAGCGGATGCTGGAGCGATCCGCCCTTCGGGCCGCCGACTATCCGGGCACCATCGCCCTGCACCAGATGGATGTCCGATGCCTTGGGTTCGCCGACGCGTGCTTCGACCAGATCTACACTTCGTGCACGTTCTGCTCAGTGTCGGAGCCGCTGGCGGGGCTCCGGGAACTCCGGCGGGTCCTGCGTCCCGGCGGGTCGCTGCGCATGTTCGAACACACCGGGAGCCGGTGGCTGCCGTTCAGCGCGATGCTGCACGCCTGCACACCCCTCACCCGTCGATTCGGTCCCGAAATGAACCGGCCCACCGTCCACACGGTGCGCCGGGCCGGATTCAGGGTGGAGCGCGTGACGAATCACTATCTCGATGTCGTCAAGAGCATCCACGCCCGGTGCCCCTGAGCGACCGCCCGAGCTGTCGAAGCGATGTTACCGCGCTCAGCCGCTGTCGGTGATGATATTGACCCGGCCCCGGAAGACTGCGCCCTGCTGAACCTGGATCTCGCGTGTCTCGAGTTCGCCGGTCAACTCGGCCGTGCCCGTCAACTCAACCCGCTCCAGACCATGCACATTCCCCTCGACGGTGCCCCGTAGCACGACCTTGGCGGCCCGGATGTTGGCCTTGACGATCGCGTCCTCGGCGATGACCAACTCGTTCTGGGGAAGGGCGATCTCGCCTTCGAAGTGGCCCCCGAAATCGAGATCCTCTTCGGAGGAAAGGCTGCCTTTCAGTCTCAGGCTCGGACCGATCCGGGAACCGCTGCTCGGTGGACTCACGTGAGCCGGAGACCTGTCTGACACCAGTACATGCTAGCAGATCGGGCCCTTCCCCGCCGAGTGTCTTGTCCGGCGTCGTGAATCATGTCCTGACCACGCGTCGGCGGCGGCGGTCCCACCCCAACGACTTCTTGCGCCGGAACGACTCGACTGTCATCTGGCATGCCATCGACACATTGAAGCCCAGTTCGGCATCGCACTTGAGCGCCTCGCCCGTGCGAATCGCGTTGTGCAGATTGTGGTGGTGCAGGGCCATGTCCTCGCGCCCGGTCTTGGTGTACGTGCGGGGCTTTATCTGGTCGCGGTACAACCTCTCGGGCTCCAGGGAGAAGCCCTCGCCGCTGAACTCGATGGTTCCCTTGCTGCCCCGGATGAGGTGCCGGATGCCGGCCTGGTTCGCCATCGACGAGACCAGCAGCACGTTGACGCCCTCCGGGTATTCGAGCAGGGCGTTGAACGTGTCCGGAACCTCCGCGCCACCGTTGAACACGTACTGCCCGCCCGTGGCGACAACCCGGGAAGGGGTGCTCAGGCCGCACGCCTTCACAATGCGGGCGAGCCTGTGGACGAACAGGTCGGTTGCGATGCCCCCCGAGTAATCCCAGTAGCGGCGCCACGAGAAGAACCGGTCCGGCTCCCAGGGGCGCTTGCGAGCCTTCCCGAGGAACGCCTGCCAGTCGAGATTCACGCCGGGCTTGGCGGCGGGGTCCGGCTCACGCAGCCAGAAATCATCGCGATGGTTCCGCGAATAGTCGATGTGGGCCATCACCACCTTGCCGATCGCGCCGTCGCGTATCAGCTCGGCAGCCGCTTCGTACGAATCGTCGGACATGCCCTGGATCCCGCACTGGAGCAGGATGCCTGTCTCCTGCACCTTCCCGACGACCTCGAGGCCTTCCCGGATGGAGTACGTCAGCGGCTTTTCGACGTACACGTGCAGGCCGGCGTCGGCCGCGTCGAGAGTGATGGGGGCGTGCCAGTGCTCAGGCACAGAGATCGTGACGTAGTCCAGGCCGTCGTGCTCGAGCAGTTGCCGGTAGTCCTTGTAGGGCTTGCCTCCGGTGAATTCCGCCGCCGCATCGAGGCGGGGGTCGTAGATGTCGCACACGGCGTCGATCTCAACGTTGTCCTGATCAGCCAGGCTCTTCAGGGCACGCATGTGCCCGTTAGCGTTTCCACCCGCCCCGATCACGCCCACATGGAGACGCTCGTTTGCTCCCACGACCCGAGCGGAACTCTTGGCGGTCAGAAATGGGCTGGCGACGCCGACAGCCGCTGTCCCGGCCATGAATGTCCGGCGGTTCAAATTGACGGATTCTTGCATGATGGTTCTTATCGTAGAGCATGGAGGGATACTTTGCGCGATTGCTAGCCTTGGTGCATGGCAGTGCGTGTCGAGACGGTTCGGGCCCTTTCGGTGCTCGATTCCAGGGGCCATCCGACCGTTGAGGCGGAGGTCCTGTTGACAGACGGCACGTCCGCCTCGGCCCAGGTCCCCTCCGGAGTCTCCACCGGCCGGCACGAGGCCCGGGAACTCCGCGACGGACCCGGCGGCGGCTACGACGGCAGGGCGGTGAGTGCGGCGGTGGCGAACGTCAACGGCGAGCTTGCCGGTGCCTTGACGGGACAGCCGGCGCACGATCAGAAGCGGGTCGACCGCATCATGATCGAACTCGACGGGACCCTGGACAGGTCGCGCCTGGGGGCGAACGCGATCCTGGCGGTTTCGTGTGCCTGCGCCCGCGCGAGCGCGTGCTCGCAGCGGGTTCCCCTGTGGCAATGGCTGGCCGGCACCCGCAAGCCGAAGATGCCCCTGCCCATGGTCAACGTGCTCTCGGGAGGGCTGCACGCCGGGCGCCAGATCGAGATGCAGGATTTCCTCGCCGTTCCGCACGGGTTCGCCACGGTTGCCGGGGCGCTGGAGGCGGCGGTGCGGATCCACGAGCGCATGGGAGCCCTTCTGGAGGCGGATGGCAGACGCCCCGATGGCGTCGCGGACGAAGGCGGATGGGGCGCACGTCTCGACTCGAACGAGCAGGCTCTCGATTACATGACACGGGCGATTGAAGCGGCTGGGTTCGAGCCCGGTCGGGAAGTCTCCATCGCCCTTGACGCCGCCGCTTCCCACTTTCATCGGGCCGGCCGCTACCGCCTTGCCTCCGAGGGACGTACACTGGACGCCGTCGAGATGGTTTCGCTGTACGAGAGATGGGTTGGATCGTACCCGCTGGTTTCGATCGAGGATCCGCTCGCCGAGGATGACTGGGGCGGATGGAGGGCGGTCTGTGCCGCGCTGGCCGGTCGTTGCGAAACCGTCGCGGACGATCTGCTGGTTACCAGTCCGGCGAGGCTGGAACGCCTCGTCGGGGAGCGCGCCGCGAGCGCCGTGCTGGTCAAGATGAACCAGGTCGGCACGCTCACGGAGACCATGCAGGTCGTGGACCGCGCCGATGAGGCGGGCCTGAGGGCCATCGTTTCCGCCCGCTCCGGCGAGACCGAGGATGCCTTTCTGGCCGATCTGGCGGTAGCTACCGGGGCCGGTCACATCAAGGTCGGTTCCGTGACCCGGTCAGAGCGGCTTGCCAAGTACAACCGACTTCTCCGCATCGAGGCGGGGTGGGATGGCTGTGTGCCCGAAGGACTTGCACCGGTCCGACCGCTAGGGGATGATGGAAGGAAGAGAGTTGTTCTCGGCAGCGATGCTTGACGACCCCGGAAGTTGTAGAGAGACCGCGAGGTCGGGCCGGAACGGTGCCTGCACGATGTTCCGCCTCCGCCCGCGGCCAGTCGGCCATGGAACGGATCCGCACTCAGTCCGCGCAGTTTGTCTACCTGACGGAACTGACCGGCATGCGCCTGATAGGCCCGCACGGGATGCCGATCGGCCGCGTGCGTGAGGCCGCAGTATCTCCCAGAGAGCATCCGCGCCGAATCTCACGGTTCCTGTTTTCCGGCTTGGGGCGGACCACCTTTGCCGTTCGCTGGGATCAGGTGCGGTCTGTGGGTGAACAGGGTATCGCTCTTTCCGACGAGAGCTTCACCCCCTATTACGGGGACGACGACCACCTGCTGCTGACCAAGGACCTGCTCGACCAGCAGATCATCGATGTGAACGGACGGAAGGTCGTACGGGTCAACGATCTCACCCTGCGGGTCGTGACCAACGGGAACGAGCAGTTGTGGGTGCACGAGGTGGGTGTCGGGCTGCAGGGAGCGTTCCGCCGCCTGGCCGAGGGATTGCTGCCCAACCGGGTTATTCGCGAACTGCAGTCCAGGATGACACCGAACGCGATTCCGTGGGAGACGTGCAACATCGTCGAGCCCGACCCACAGCGCCGCCTGCGCCTGCTCATCTCGCACCGGCGCCTCGAGCAGATCCATCCGGCAGATCTAGCGGATATTGTCGAGGAACTCGGATCCGAGGAACGCGAGGCGCTCTTCGAGACGCTGCAGGAAGGCGTCGCCGCAGATACGCTCGAAGAAGTCAAGGACACCGTCAGGACCTCGATCCTGCACTCGCTCGAGCCCGAGCGCGCAGCGGACATCCTGGAGGAAATGGACCCGGCCGAAGCCGCCGACGCACTAGCCATGCTCGACGAGGAGGCTCGTCGGGAGATCGTCAGCGACATGGAACCCGAGCCAGCGGGCGAAGTCGCGGGGCTTCTCGGCTACGAGGACGACACGGCAGCTGGCATGATGGAGACGCGATTCCTGGCCCAGCCGGTCGGGGCCTCCGTGGGGGCTGTCGTGGAGAGTCTGCGTCGGGATGAATCGCAACTCAAGCGCCTCACACACCTGTTCCTGCTCGACGATCACGGGCGGCTGGCGGGAACCGTCCCGATCGCCCGCGTGGCGGTCGCTTCCAACAAAACGCCGGTGCGTTCGCTGGCTTACGGCAAGACCGTCGAGGTTGGCATGGAGGCGAAGTCGGAAGATGTCGTCGAACTGTTCGACAAGTACAACCTCTACACTCTCCCTGTCGTCGACGATGAGCGGCGTCTTCAGGGTGCGATCACGGCCGACGACGTGATCGCCTACCTCAGCCCCGAGATCGAGCGGGGACTGTAGCGACCATGATCCGGCGGGTGCGGCTCCGGGTGCTCGCCTTCCTGGCGGTGCTCGGACCCGGTTTCATCACTGCGATGGTCGATAACGATGCCGGCGGCATCTTCACGTACTCGGATGCCGGCGCGCGCTGGGGCTACAACCTGCTGTGGACGCTGCTACCGATCACACTGTTGCTGGTCGTGACCCAGGAGATGTGCTCGCGCATGGGGGCGGTAACGGGCAAGGGGCTGTCGGATCTCATCCGGGAGGAGTTTGGCTTGCGCACAACGGTGGTCGTCATGGGGCTGCTCCTGGTAGTCAACTTCACGAACATCGCGGCCAATTTCGCCGGCATCGCGGGAGCGATGGATCTGCTGCCTGTCAACCGGTACCTGTCCGTGCCTGTGGGTGCTCTCGTGGTATGGGCACTGGTCGTCAAGGGCACCTACCAGAGCGTCGAGAAAGTCTTCCTGGCCGCCAGCGCGTTCTACGTGGCGTACCTGGTGTCCGCGGTGCTGGTCGAGCCGGACTGGGGGCTCGCGATGGGAAGCGTGGTGCGCCCGAAGTTCGTCGGTGACCGCGACTATGTCGCGGTCTTGATCGGCATGGTCGGCACGTCGGTCGCACCGTGGATGCAGTTCTACCTGCAGGCGGCGATCGTGGAGAAGGGCATTGACGCCAAACACTACCGGGACACTCGCAGCGAGGTGATCCTGGGCGGCGTGATGATGGCCTTGGTCGCGTTCTTCATCATCGTGGCCTGTGCAGGTGCGATCTGGGAGAACGGCGCACGGCATATCGGCAGTCCCGAGGAGGCCGCGCGGGCGCTGCTTCCGTTGGGCCCGTACGCGTCGGCGCTGTTCGCCATGGGATTGCTGTGTTCCTCGCTGTTCGCTGCAAGCATCCTGCCGCTGTCCACCGCCTACACGGTGTGCGAGGGGCTCGGCCTGGAGTCGGGGGTCGACCACGATTTCGACGAGGCGCCGTCGTTCTACTGGATGTATACGTTGCTGGTGGCGCTTGGAGCGGGAGTCGTGTTGATTCCGGGCTTTCCGATCATCCCCATGATCCTGCTGTCCCAAGTCCTGAACGGAATCCTCCTGCCGGTTGTGATGATCTTCATTGTCAAGCTTGTGAATCGCAAGGACTTGATGCACGAATGGACAAACGGACCGTTCTATAACTTGATCGCATGGGTCTCCGTGGCGGTGATGATCGGCCTTTCCGTGCTGCTGGCCGTCTTTCCCCTGCTGCCGGGCGGGAACGGTCGCGCCACGCCCACCGTGCCGTAACCACCGGGCTGGGCGCACGGGGGCTCACGATTCTCGGGCCACGGAGTCCCTCGTGGCTGGACAGGCTCCCGCCGGAAGGAAACGGCGAGACTGTGCCCATTTTGCGCGAGCCGGCGGTTCGATCACCGATCGGCAGAAGTGGGGCCGACCCGCCGCTCGTGGCGCTGCAGCCGACCGGTTCGGGATCCCGCGCAACTCAAGTGGCATCCGCACCCGTCGCGAGGAGACAACCGGCGCTTCGTGGTGACGAGTCTGTTCGTGAAGGGGTCGCAAGGAGGCGCTGGACCAGTTGTCCTGCCGCGCACGGGAAAGAAGCAGCACCGGATCAATAAGCGGCCGTTGCAACGGTTTGCGGCCCGCACCATGCATGCAACGCCGCGGGCCAATCAGCTGCGGCTGTATGGCGTCCTGCCACCTGCAGGTGAGACAGCCGGGCTAGGAGCGTGGCTGTCCACCTCGCGGGAACCGGTCCGGGCGGAACTCATCTGCAGCATTGCAGCGATGGCCGCCTCCAATCTCTCCAGCGATGAGGTCACCGCTCAAGGGTGCCAGCAGGATGCCCCGACGAAAATGGCCGGCCGATACAAAGACGTCGCGGAATCCCGGGATCCGCCCGACTACGGGTTGCATATCCCGGCAGAACGGCCGGAAGCCAGACCAGCCGCTGGTGAACTGGATGTGCCGCAGCGTCGGAAACAGGGTCTGCCACTCCGCGCGGATATCGCCGGTCACAGCTGTGCTGACTCCTTCGCGGAATCCCACATCCTCCTCCGAACCACCGCCCGCTACCGGGCCTGCCGCCAGCTGCCAGTAGTAGTAGCGGAGACCGATCACCACGGACCGCAGACTGCGCTCGGCCAGTGAGTCGGTTGCAAGCAGAGTGCCTCGAACAGGACGGATCGGGGGGCTCCAACCGAGCAATTCCGTCAATAGCGGTGTCCATGCCCCGGTCGCGATGACGACCGCCCCTGCGCTGATGCGGGACGTTCTCGTATGGACCGAAAGGGGTTGGGTTGAGACGGCCGTGACCTCCTCGCGGAGACAGACGGTTACTCCGCTTCGCCGCAACCACGCGGTGATGCCCGCCGCGAGCTTCAAGGGGTGAATCGAACCGTCGCCCGAGAAACGGATCGCCGGCCCAGGGTGAAGTAGCGCCGGCTCGCAGTCGATCAATTCCCGGTCGCGCAACAGTTCGGCTGCGAAGCCGGCCTCCGTTGTGCGGCGGATGCGGTCCAGGGCCAGGGGCGTTTCCGAATCTTCGAGCAATTCCAGAACTCCGTTGCGAACGTAGTCGCAGTCGAACTCCTCGCGGATTCGGGAGTGGGAGTCCGCGGCCGCGCGAGCGAGAGCCGGCGACGGAAGCGACAGGCATTCGTGTGCTGGCCACAGGCCTCCTGCACTTGCCCCGGTGGACTCACCGCACACCGAGGACCGGTCGACCACAACCAAGCTACCAACGCCTCTCCGTCGCAACGAGAGTGCCGTGCAAAGGCCGACCAACCCGGCCCCCACGACGACAACGTCCATAGAGACAGGCAGCGGGTCAGATGCCAGCAACGCGGACATCGAGTCCGGCGGGAGCGTCCGGGACCAAATCGTATCCCGCAAGAGGCCATCGTATCAACCGATCCAGACACCGATCATCGTCGTCATCGCGCTGCGCGCCGGGCCGCGGTTCATGCCGGGGTCAGCCGCCATCCTGCAGCAAGGATGCCGTTTCGTCTGCTGTCGCTTCCTGCCGGTCCCCGCCTTTTCACACCCAGTGGTACTGATGACGTCGGTACGATCTAAGGCGTGGAGACCCTGTCCCGCTCGTGCGGGTGGTGCCGGCCGGTGCTGCTGGTGCAGCCCACCCCACCAGCTGCCCCCGGTGCGCCCGCCCTGTGAGCCCGGAATTCGGCTTCCCCGAACGATGCGACAAGCCCAGGCTGCGAATCGCGGCAAGGCCTTGCGTGGTCTGCACAGACGGAGACGCATTGCTCTGCCGCCCCAGGTCATCGTGGCCATGGCTGGCGCTCCCCCCCGTCAAGCCCGCGGTTCCCGTTGTTGCCAGGGCAGGGGCCAGGTGCGACTGACCCGGTTGGGAACCCCGCACCAGGAAAGGAAGGGTTGCTGGAGAACGTCAGCTAGGGGCGTCGTCCAGGTCGGCTGGCCGGCGGCGATTGCCGACCTCGAAGCGGCTTGCAGTGCAACGATGCAAGAAACTGCTCTGGGTGGGCCGGGATCGTCGGACTGTGTCCACACAGATTCACCACCGGCCTAGACAAGTCTTCGCGGTGGACGGGGCGCACCTCATGGCCATTCTTGGAGCCGCACTCGACCAACGCTCGATCCACATCAGACCGGCTGAACGACGGGTCGGGGAGTCTCTGGAGAATCGATCTCCGCTTGGCCGCCGGCCCGTCACTGGAGCAGCCAATCATGGCTAAGATCGGCGCGATGGACCGACTAGCCAGCTGCTTCGTAGCGGGCGGCGACCGCGGCCCAGTCGATGACGTTGTAGAAGGCCGCAATGTAGTCGGGCCTGCGGTTCTGGTACCGCAGGTAGTAGGCGTGTTCCCAAACGTCGATCCCGAGGATCGGGGTCCGGCCATCCATCAGCGGCGAGTCCTGGTTTGGCGTCGACTCGACGATCAGCTTTCCGCCATCCACGCTCAACCAAGCCCATCCGCTCCCAAAGCGGTTGGTTGCGGCGGCGGAGAAGCGGGCCTGGAAACCCGCGAAGTCCCCGAAAGCCGAGTTCATCGCGCCCGCTAGCTTGCCGGTCGGCTCGCCACCGCCTGAAGGACTCATGACCGTCCAGAAGAGCGAGTGATTCGCGTGCCCCCCCCCGTTGTTGCGAACAGCGGGGTTCGATACGGCCGAGGCGTTGCTCACCAAGGCATTGATGTCCATGTCCTCGTGGGGCGTTCCGGCGACGGCGGCATTGAGCTTCGCGACGTACGCAGCATGATGCTTGCCGTGATGGATCTCCATCGTGCGAGCGTCAATATGCGGCTCAAGCGCTCCGAAATCGTAGGACAGGGCTGGTAAGGAAAAAGCCATTGTGTTTCGCTCCCAGTTTCTTCTGGCTGGATAGACCCCTATGGTACCAGTCCAGACGGACTGGAATTCGGTCCTGGCGAATCGCTACCGTACTTCTCGCCTGATCACGGTCCGCGAGTTTGCGTAAGACTGCCGGAGGCACCCTCCCGCAGTCGTTCCCGGAGCCAATCCACCGGGACCGCATGGCCTCGATGTCGGTGCGGCTGCAGCAGGGCTGTGCAGCGCCTGACTGACGGCCCGATTGACGGGAACACACTACCTCGTCGGTAAGCGCGTAGTCGAGGAAACCGAGAACGATACGCCGAAGGTCCTCGAGCTTGCAGAACAGATCCTCGACCCTGCCGCCCCGCTTGTCCATCGGTTGTTCGTAGGCCTGGGGTCTTGCCGGGTTTGATCGTCGGAAACACGGGCATGAAACCGGGGCTGAGAGCCAGGGGATGGCTCGTCTCCCGGGCGGGCCATCCCCTGGTGCGGGTCTGCGCCGCAGTTGGTGCCCCTTGCGGCGGGTCTGCGCCGCTTCCGGACAGGGCGAGAGGGTCACGGCCGGGCGGGAATCTCTGCCTCTCGATCTCGAATCACACTCCAGCTTGGACGATCTGCAGATGCTCTCCGGCCAGCCGGTGCGCGAGTCGGGTCAGGCACCCATTGGACGGTCCTGCAGGAGGGCTCCCATGAACGGCTGGGGCAAGCGGACAGGGGTCTTGGGCGAGGTAGTCCGGGCTGCACGACGGGGTGCTCGCGGGTGCAGCTGGCCGCTGCTGCCTCGCCGGTGGGCAACTCGGGGCCCGGCAGCTGTGGGCGGCCGCACTGTCTGCGGCTCGCCACGGACCGCCGGCGGCACCTCGATCCGGTGGGGAGGGTCGATGCCATCGAAGGCGTGGATGGGGTGGCGCCTTTCCAGGTATGGGCCGGGTGGAGCGCCATCCGGAGCAGCCCAGGCTGCCGTGGCTCCAGCCGGCGGCTGCTGAAGGCTTGCTCGTTTCGGATCCGCGTCCTGGCGCCGACAAGGGGTCGAAGTCCATGGCCACCCCCATTGCGTGGCAGCCCTTCCGGAGAACCTGAGGATCGAGCCGTTCATGAAGTCGCGAGGGGACTCCGTCGCGGCGAAGCGCTGGCGAAGAGCAGGCACGGGACGCACCCGAGCGCCCCGGATCAGAAGTTGTCGAGGCCCTCGGTGAGCTCGATGTACGTGCCCCAAGGGTCGGTCAGAAACGCCACGGACAGTCCGAGGCTCTCCAGTCGGCGGAAGGGCACGTCAAATTCGATACCGCGGCCCGCCAACTCTCGGCAGAAGCCCTCCAGGTCGTCGACCTCGAACCCGATATGGTCGACCACCCGGCCCTTGGTCGGCCCGGTGCTCGCCTCGGACGGAGCGAACGCCAGTTCGATGCCGGGAACTTGGGCGGTCCTGAACCGGCCCCGCATCCCGGGTTCGGCGCCGAAGTGCCGGACGTACCAGTCCCGTGTCGCCTCGTCGTCCTCGCTGAATATATGGATGTGGTGGGCAACTGTGCCGTCCACGCCTGCATTCTCCATCAGCTCGACCCGAACGCCGTCCGGGCCCCGGACGAAGGCGAGGTGGACATCCTGATCGGGGTTGTAGTGGACCTCCTCGGTGGCGGTCGCTACGACCTCGGTGGTGATGATCTCGTAACCGGCTGTCTTCAGTCGCGCAACGAGGCCATGGACGTCGGGCACGCGATAGCCAAGATGGTTGACCGTGCCGCCGTTGCTGCCTCCGGCGGGAGCCTGGCGCCGCAGGAAAAGCAGGGCGTTCGGCAGAACTGCGACGTCCGTAGCGCCAAACTGCCGGAAGCTGGCGCCGAGCACCTCGCCCCAGAAATGCTTGTGCGCTCCGATATCGGTGACGTTGAGGTGGTGGTGCCCGACAGCGAAAGGATGTTCGCGCGCCGCCAGCAACTGGCCGTGCATCGGCGCTGACGCAGCCGCGGCGGAAAGTCCAAATAAAATCAGTCTCTTCACGTCCAGAGTGTAGCAGTGCCCGCCGGCCTTCGATCAGGACGCGAAAAAAAATGTTCCAAGCCCCTTGCAATGCCGGCCACGGCCTGCTACTCTACCTAGAGAGCGGCGGCTTTGAAGGTGTTTTGTGCCTTGAGGCCGCTCCCGGAGCTTCCGGCTCCGGCATGAGGCTGGTCCGCCAAGGGGATTGCCCAGACCGCATCGCGGTCAGGCAAGTCGATCCGAGGTGGCACCGTTCTTTGATAGATCGGTTGGACGTGCAGTACGTTTTCGTCTGATTCCGAGTGGATGTCGGATCGGTAAACTCTGTGGACTTGCCCGAGTTGATCGGGCAAAGCACTTATCCTCGAGAGTTTGATCCCGGCTCAGAATCAACGCTGGCGGCGCGCCTAACACATGCAAGTCGAACGAGAAGGCCCCTTCGGGGGCTGGACAGTGGCGAACGGGTGAGTAACACGTGGGTTACCTGCCCTCGAGTGGGGAACAACCCCGGGAAACTGGGGCTAATACCGCATACGACCCTTCGGGGTGAAAGCTTTATGCGCTCGAGGATGGGCCCGCGGTCGATTAGCTTGTTGGTAGGGTAATGGCCTACCAAGGCTCCGATCGATAGCCGGCCTGAGAGGGCACACGGCCACACTGGCACTGAGACACGGGCCAGACTCCTACGGGAGGCAGCAGTGGGGAATCTTGGACAATGGGGGAAACCCTGATCCAGCGACGCCGCGTGATCGATGAAGGCCTTCGGGTCGTAAAGATCTTTCAGCGGGGACTATGATGAAGGTACCCGCAGAAGCAGGAGCGGCTAACTACGTGCCAGCAGCCGCGGTAATACGTAGGCTCCAAGCGTTGTTCGGAATTACTGGGCGTAAAGCGAGTGTAGGCGGTCCGCCAAGTCGATTGTGAAATCTCCCGGCTCAACTGGGAGGGTGCGGTCGATACTGGCGGGCTAGAGTACGGAAGAGGAAGGTAGAATTCCTGGTGTAGCGGTGGAATGCGTAGATATCAGGAGGAATACCGGTGGTGAAGACGGCCTTCTGGACCGTAACTGACGCTGAGACTCGAAAGCGTGGGGAGCAAACAGGATTAGATACCCTGGTAGTCCACGCCCTAAACGATGCATACTTGGTGTGGGCTCTTCACTGGGTCCGTGCCGGAGCTAACGCGTTAAGTATGCCGCCTGGGGAGTACGGTCGCAAGGCTGAAACTCAAAGGAATTGACGGGGGCCCGCACAAGCGGTGGAGCATGTGGTTTAATTCGACGCAACGCGAGGAACCTTACCTGGGCTTGAACCGCAGTGGACCGCCCTAGAAACAGGGCTTTCCCTTCGGGGACCGCTGTAGAGGTGCTGCATGGCTGTCGTCAGCTCGTGTCGTGAGATGTTGGGTTAAGTCCCGCAACGAGCGCAACCCTCGTCCTGTGTTGCCATTTATGGGACTCACAGGAGACCGCCAGCGACAAGCTGGAGGAAGGTGGGGACGACGTCAAGTCATCATGGCCTTTATGTCCAGGGCTACACACGTGCTACAATGGACGGTACAACGGGTTGCCAAGTCGCGAGACGGAGCTAATCCCCCAAAGCCATCCCTAGTTCGGATTGCAGGCTGCAACTCGCCTGCATGAAGCTGGAATCGCTAGTAATGGCGCATCAGAACGGCGCCGTGAATACGTTCCCGGGCCTTGTACACACCGCCCGTCACATCACGAAAGTGGATTGTACTAGAAATCCGTGCGCTAACCTTCGGGAGGCAGCGGCTGACGGTATGATTCATGATTGGGGTGAAGTCGTAACAAGGTAGCCGTAGGAGAACCTGCGGCTGGATCACCTCCTTTCTAAGAGAGACCGAACCGACGGTCCTTCGGCTGTTCGCAGCCCGGTAAGTGACAATCGGTTCCAGCCGTCCGGCGCTCTCTTGCTCTGGATCGGCGACAGTACTGGTGGCGGCCGGCGTAGCCGGCAGCCCACGTCCAACCAGCCTCGGCTCGGACCGTTTCTGCGTCCGGGGCTGTAGCTCAGCTGGGAGAGCACCTGACTTGCATTCAGGAGGTCGTCGGTTCGACCCCGACCAGCTCCACCACGCTCCGCCGGCAACGACGCGGCAGAGAGGGCGTGTAGCTCAGTCGGTTAGAGCGCATCCCTGATAAGGATGAGGTCGCTGGTTCAAATCCAGCCACGCCCACCAGGCCAGGTCGCTGGCAGCGACACGGAGCATCCGCACCGTGTCGCCGCCAGGGACCCAAGTCAAGCAGGGTTCCGATCATTGACAATCGAATAACGAAGGTCATAGGCAATCGCCGGACGCGTCCGGCCCGCCGTCAAGGCGGGTCGCACGCGATCCGAGTAGCGCTGCCTGTCGCCACTGTCGACCCGCGTGAGCGGGCCGGGAGCTGGCTCCGGGCAAGTTTTACGATCAAGCTACTAAGGGCGTACGGGGGATGCCTAGGCGAGAGCAGGCGATGAAGGACGTGGCTAACTGCGAAAAGCCTCGGCGAGCTGTCAGCAAGCTTTGAACCGGGGATGTCCGAATGGGGAAACCTGGCGGGAGTCAACTCCCGTCGCCGGCGGCTGAATCCATAGGCCGCCGGGGCGAACCCGGGGAAGTGAACCATCTCAGTACCCGGAGGAAAAGAAAATAACCATGATTCCGCTAGTAGCGGCGAGCGAACGCGGACCAGCCCAAACCGGGCGACCCTCACGGGAAGTCCGGGGTTGTAGGACCTCATCACGGGACCGACGAACCTAGCCGAACGGTTTGGAAAAACCGGCCGGAGAAAGTGACAGCCTTGTAGGCGAAAGGGGAAGCGGCCCAGAGGGATCCTGAGTACCGCGGGACACGTGAAATCCTGTGGGAAACTGCCGGGACCATCCGGCAAGGCTAAATACTAGCTCTCGACCGATAGTGAACCAGTACCGTGAGGGAAAGGTGAAAAGTACCCCTGCTAGGGGAGTTAAAAGTACCTGAAACCGTATGCCTACAAGCAGTGGGAGGGCAACCAGGGGCCTCCGGGCCCCACGGCTGCCTGACCGCGTGCCTTTTGCTTAATGAGCTGGCTAGTTAATCTCAGTGGCAAGGTTAAGAGAAATCGAGCCGCAGCGAAAGCGAGTCTGAACAGGGCGTGAAGTCGCTGGGATTAGACGCGAAACGGGATGATCTACCCTTGGTCAGGGTGAAATTTGTGTAACAGCAAATGGAGGCCCGAACCAGTGTCGGTTGAAAACGGCTTGGATGAACTGAGGGTAGGGGTGAAAGGCTAATCAAATTCCGTTATAGCTCGTTCTCTCCGAAATAGCTTTAGGGCTAGCCTCGTGTTAGCGTGGCGGTGGTAGGCCTCTGGATGGACTAGGGGGTTTCACAACTTACCGAATCCAACTAAAGTACGAATGCCGCTAACGAAAATGCACGGGAGTCAGACTGCGGGGGCTAAGCTTCGTAGTCGAGAGGAAAACAGTCCAGACCGCCAGCTAAGGTCCCAAAGATACGCTCAGTGGGTAAGGAAGTTGAGTCGCACTGACAGCCAGGAGGTTGGCTTAGAAGCAGCCATCCTTTAAAGAAAGCGTAATAGCTCACTGGTCAAGCGCCTTGGCGCCGAAAATGTAACGGGGCTCAAGCGTATCACCGAAGCCGCGGATTCCCGGTCTGGTATCAGGTCGGGGATGGTAGGAGAGCGTTCCTGTCGCGTTGAAGCGGTACCGAAAGGATCCGTGGAGCGTGAGGAAGTGACTCTGCCAGCATTAGTAGCGAGAAGCCAGGTGAGAACCCTGGCCGCCGAAAGTCTAAGGTTTCCCGGGGAAGGTCAATCCGCCCGGGGTTAGTCGGGTCCTAAGGTCAGGCCGAAAGGCGTAGCCGATGGACACGCGGTTAATATTCCGCGACCGCCTTGCCATCGTTATCACGATGGGGTGACGCAGGAAGTCAAGCAGGAAGGGCGATGGAAGTCCCTTTTGGTCGTCTCAAGGTGCCCGGGCAGGCAAATCCACCCGGGAATACACTGAGGGCGAACGCGAGGCCGCACGGCCGCAAAGCTGCGTAGCTACACTGCCAGGAAAAACCTCTAAGGAGACGGCAAGGTGCCCGTACCGTAAACGGACACACGTAGACGAGATGAGTATTCTCAGGCGCTCGGGTGATTGGTTGTTCAGGAACTCGGCAAAATAGCTCCGTAACTTCGGGAGAAGGAGTGCCCCTGTGAGGGGGCCGCAGTGAAATGGCTCAGGCGACTGTTTAACAAAAACACAGGTCTCTGCAAAGTCGAAAACGACGTATAGGGGCTGACGCCTGCCCGGTGCCGGAAGGTTAAGAGGAGGGGTTAGCTTCGGCGAAGCCTCGATTCGAAGCCCCGGTGAACGGCGGCCGTAACTATAACGGTCCTAAGGTAGCGAAATTCCTTGTCGGGTAAGTTCCGACCTGCACGAATGGCGTAACGATCTGAGCACTGTCTTAACAACCAGCCCGGCGAAGTTGTGGTACCGGTGAAGACGCCGGTTACCCGCCAAAGGACGGAAAGACCCCGTGCACCTTTACTACAGCTTAACAGTGATTCATGGCACAGCTTGCGCAGGATAGGTGGGAGGCTTTGAAGCTGGACTTTCGGGTTCGGTGGAGTCAACCTTGAGATACCACCCTGGTTATGTTGTGGATCTAACCTAGGGCCGTGAATCCGGTCCAGGGACACTGTTTGGTGGGTAGTTTGACTGGGGCGGTCGCCTCCCAAAATGTAACGGAGGCGCGCAAAGCTCGGCTCAGGCTGTTTGGAAATCAGCCGCAGAGCGCAATGGTAAAAGCCGGGTTGACTGCGAGACTGACAAGTCGAGCAGGTGCGAAAGCAGGTCATAGTGATCCGGCGGTTCCGCATGGAAGGGCCGTCGCTCAACGGATAAAAGGTACGCCGGGGATAACAGGCTGATCTGGGCCAAGAGTTCATATCGACGCCCGGGTTTGGCACCTCGATGTCGGCTCATCGCATCCTGGGGGTGAAGAAGCTCCCAAGGGTTAGGCTGTTCGCCTATTAAAGCGGTACGCGAGCTGGGTTCAGAACGTCGCGAGACAGTTCGGTCCTTATCCTTGGTGGGCGCAGGAAACTTGAGGGAGGCTGCCTTTAGTACGAGAGGACCGAGGCGGATGAACCTCTTGTGATCCAGTTGTCACGCCAGTGGCATAGCTGGGTAGCGAAGTTCAGACGGGATAAGCGCTGAAAGCATATAAGCGCGAAGCCCTACCCGAGATAAGGTTTCCCTGAAGGGCACTTGAAGACGACAAGTTTGATAGGACGGATGTGCAAGTGTGGCAACATGCGAGCTAACCGTTACTAATTGCCCGTTCGGCTTGATCGTGAGGCTTGCCCCGAGCGAGTCCCCGTGACGGGGCAAGGCTCGGAACTCCGGATACGGCGATTGCCAGACCTTCGACATTCGATTGTGCGCCCAGCCAACGGGCGCATCCCCGGCCGGTAACCGGACCGGGGCCCTTTCGGGTGGCTATAGCGAGGAGGCCACACCCGTTCTCATCCCGAACACGGCAGTTAAGCTCCTCAGCCCCGATGGTACTGCGCCGGCAACGGCGTGGGAGAGTAGGACGCTGCCCGATTCTATGTTGCGGGGGTGATCGCGGCATCGCCCCCGCCCCCTTTCTGGTGGGCTACCAGCCGCTAACGGATGCGGTGGGAATGGCTTGGTCGACGAGCATCACCGGAATGCCGTCGTCGACTCGGTATACCGTGCACCCGTCGGTGGTAACAAGAGCCTCAGCCAGCGGTTCGACCACCTGGGAGCCATCCGTGTGAAGGACCGTCCCCGCCTCGATGGCTGCATTCAGCCGTGCGAGCCGCCCGGGCTCGATCACCTCGAGCGGGGCCTTCGAACTCGGGCAGCATAGAATCTGCAGCAGCTCGGGGCTGATCGGCATGCCAGATGGTCTCCCGTGACGTTCCTCGTCGAACCTACTTCCAGCATACTCCTGCAGGAGCATGCCCGAGTTCCGGCCCGATTCGCGAAGCCTGTTCCGGCACCCGGCCCGAGACAGCGGGAGGTTCGGTGTTCATCTCGCCGGAATGGGAGCGGGCGGAGGCCGGGACACCCTTCTCACTCACCGCAGGCAGGTCATGGGCGGCAAGTGGCAAACAGTTCGCCACAAACTCCGGTTCCCGCCAGCGCCTGCTCGGTCGAGGCCCGCAGGCCCCCCGCAAGGCGGTCTTCACCGGGAAGGGCGTCTGGACATCCGCCTGTGAAGCCAGGGCCCAGGCCACCGTCCTCCCCGTTTACGATTGCCGAACAACGAACGGGCACCGCGGGGACTCCTGTCCCCGCATCGCCAGGTCGGTGTCCCCACCGTGCTTCTACTGTCTCGGCAGCAGGGTATCGACGTCGCCCTTCCAGTCACGGCGGCGGACCGGCTCAGCCGCCCCCGCGCACTCGGCTGCTGGGTTGGCACCGACGGGGCAGCCTGATCGTGCACGCAGGCAGGACTCAACCGGGGAAGGCCCACATCCCCCCGGATCCTCGCGTCGACGAACCGGCTCCGTCCGCAGGGCAGACCATGGTGCGCCTCCTCTGCGACCCGCATGTCTCCAGTTAGGACCCGACCGTCACCAACCCCGGCAGGAAGCGGTTCGGGGGACGGTTCCGGCAGCAAGCCTCAGTCCACTCACGCGGCCACCGTCTCCGGCGGTGCGTCGGCGACCGGCGCAGCCAGCATCCGTCCGGAGACCCTGCGTGCCCCTGCCCGCGACCCCACACGACTCCCCGTTCCGCCTGCGCGGCACCGGTCCCGGATGCACAGGGGTGCCCGCCGACCACCTGGCCGAGGTCACCGAACGGCTGTCGCTGATCATCCCCATGGTGTTCTTCGATGTCCGCGGGCCCTGGACGTGGACCGGTCGATCACGGCGATGATCGACGCCCCTGCGAGCCGTTTCAACTGGTCGCAGTGAACAATGGATCGAGCTTGGCATGCTGACCGCTTGCGACTGTGGGTTCGGAGGAGAGTCGAAGCGTAGCTGTTAGATTAGGGACTTGAAGCCGCGTTGGCCGAGCAGCCCGTCGAGTCGCTCCTGGCACTGGACAGCCTCGGTTTTGCAATCAAGGAGGATGGTACCGGCCAGTCGGGTCGCGAGGATCCACGGCCGCTGCGCCGCGTTCCTGGTCAATCGTCATCTAGAAGACAGCCGATTTCCGATTGACATGTAGCAACGGCTCGGCTATATTTGTCAGACTTCAAGGCATTACCCCGTAACGGCCCGTGCTGTGGCCGTTGGCGACTCGCCAGGCGGCTTGGGGCCGACAGGGCACCGGCGGCCTCTTGCCTCGTTGAAGGACTCCGACAGGATCGGACCCGTGGGGATCAGAGATGGGATCAGACGTTGACTCGGATCGATACCGTGGCGAGGCCGAACTGGCTGGCCAGCCGGGCCCTGTCCCGGAAGACCCCACGGACAACGGAGAGAATCGATTGAGCCCCGAAGTGCTCCACTCGACCGACGTCAACGCTGCTCCCGAGCCGGAGCCGGCAGTGTGTCCCCCCGAGTCTCCGCCTCCCGGGCCGCCGCCGAGCCTCCCGCCGCCCTCCTCGCTCCAATCTGCGACTCGCCAGCCTGCGGAAGCGGAGGCGGATCGGTCACTGCCCGGTCCAGAGGTGGAGCCCGGAGCCGTGACACCGTCTGGAGCCCACTTGGACAGCCAACCGCTGGCCGAAACACGCGGGGCGTCCGGGGCCGCGGGGAGCCCGGCCCCTGCCTCCCTCGCGGCTGCCGCGCCGTCACTTCCGATGCCAGGTCTGCCCGACCCGGATGCTGCGGACGACGACACGGGCGAGGTGGCGTTCGAGATCGCCGATCTCCAAGGTCCGGTGAGGGCGGAACGTACAGACGAACGCCGCATCGCTGCGGGCAGTCGCTGCAAGGGCACGATCGTAGCTGTCAACGAGTCTGCAGTGATCGTGTCGTTCGGGGCGAAGGTCGAGGGTCAGGTACCCATCGAGGAGTTCCGCGATGTGGGCGGCAACGTCACTGCCGACGTCGGCCAGCAGATCGAGGTCTTCGTCGAGCGTCTGGCCGCGCCGGGCGAATATGCCACGCTGTCCTTCCAGCGGGTTCGCGAGGAGGCGGCCTGGAACGCGGTCGAAGCCGCCCACGCGGACCACGAACCGGTTCCGGCGAAGATCGTGGAGGAAATCCGGGGCGGTCTCCGTGTCGACATCGGCGTCAGCGCGTTCCTGCCACGATCACAGATTGACATTCGGCCGGTACGGAATCTCGCCGAATGGATCGGCAAGACCGTTGAGGTCGTCGTGCTGGAATGCAACAGGCGTCGCTTCAACGCCGTCGTCTCCCGCCGCGAACTGCTCAAGGCTGCGAGGGAAAGGCAAGTAGCCGCCACGATGGAGAGGCTCAAAGTTGGCGAGCCGGCAACCGGCGTGATCAAGAACATCACCAGCTACGGGGTCTTCGTCGACCTCGGCGGGATCGACGGCCTGATCAAGTTGACCGAGTTGTCGTATGGCCGCGTCGAGAATCCGGCCAACATCCTTGAGCCTGGTCAGGAGGTAACCGCGATGGTCCTCCGAATCGATACCGACCGCGAGCGCGTGGCTCTCAGCCTGCGTGCCATGCGGCCCGATCCGTGGCTAACGATCGAGGAGCGCTTCAAGCCGGGTGACCGCATCCAGGGCCGAGTGACCAGCGTTACGGACTATGGGGCATTCGTGGAGATTGAGGCCGGCGTGGAAGGGTTGATTCACATCAGCGAGATGGAATGGTCGCAACGGCCGAAGCACCCATCCAAGACCTTCTCTCCGGGAGCGGAGACCGAAGCGGTCGTCTTGGATGTCAAGCCGGGAGAGCGCAGGATTTCGCTCAGCTTCCGGCAGCTCGTGCCAGATCCCTGGGATCAGTACGCGGCCAGTCTGGAGCCGGGTTCGGTCGTGGAGGGCGTGGTCCGGCGGATCGTCGACTTCGGGTTGTTCGTGGAGATAGCCGAAGGTTTCGAAGGACTTGTTCATGTCTCTGACCTCTCGTGGGACACCCACTCCAGGAAGCCGCACGAGTTCGCCCGGAAAGGCCAGACGATCAATACGGTGATTCTGAACGTTGACGTTGAGAACCGCCGGCTCTCCCTGGGCGTAAAGCAGCTGGAGCCGGACAGCTGGGACGCGTTTCTGTCTCAGTCGGCCGTGGGCGACTCTGTTCCCGGCCTGGTCCGTCGCCTGGTCAAGTTCGGGGCGTTTGTGGAACTCGCGCCCGGAGTTGAGGGTCTCTGTCACCGTACGCGCTGTCCGCGAGGCAAACCCGGCCTTCAGCAAGGTCGGCGATATCGCTTCGAGATCCTCGATGTGAACGAGCGGGCCCGCCGCATCGGGCTGCGCTGCATGCGTGCCGACCCCCTTGATGACGAGCATGCCAGCGCCCGCGAGCCCGAGTGCGGCGAGGCACCGTCCGAGCCGCCAAATGGCGTATCATAGAGAGAGCGGGGAGCTAAGAAAGAACCCAACATGACCAAAGCCGACCTGATTGAGCATGTCGCTCAGGAAGTAGAAGTTACGCGGAAGGAGGCTGGTGCAATCGTCGATGCAGCATTGACGAGCATCCTGGAATCCTTGCGACGCGGGGAAAGGGTGGAGATCCGTGGATTCGGGACCTTCCGAACCCGTACTCGAAACGCCCGAACCGGCCGGAACCCGAGATCGGGAGACCGTGTGGAGGTTCCCGCGAAGACGATCCCGTACTTCAAGCCCAGCAAGCAGTTGCTGGAGGCGGTTGCGGAGGCGGACCAGGGCGACGGGTAACCCGTCTGCCGCCTGCAAGGGGCAGGCTATGGACTATCTGTGGACGCCGTGGCGGTATCGTTACGTCACGGGTGCCGATGCGACTGCGGGAGAGGCAGGTTCCTGTGTCTTCTGCAGCATGCTCGCTCCCGGTGTGAACGACCGGGCCGCCCTGATCGTCCATCGAGGTGCTCGGAACTTCGTCGTGCTGAACCGGTATCCGTATACCAGCGGCCACATGATGGTGGTTCCGTACGGGCACGCCGCCACACTCGCCGACCTCCCCGTCGAAACGGCCGTTGAACTGATGGTGCTCACCAGACGCATCGAGGCGCTGCTCTCGCAACTTTATCGGCCCGACGGCCTCAACATTGGCATGAACCTGGGTCGTGCAGCCGGTGCCGGTGTCGCCGGTCATGTTCACATGCACGCCCTGCCACGCTGGGTTGCCGACTCGAACTTCGCCACTGTGATCGGCGAGACGCGGATTCTGCCCGAATCCCTGGAGGTGACCTGGGAGCGTGCGAGGGCTGCTTTCGAGGGCGAGGCCGCTTGACCGGCCAGCCGGCCGAAGTGGCCAGGCGGCCTGTATAATCCGCCCTATGGAGGGACACAGTGAGCCACTGCTCCGGGCTGCACTCGTGCTGTACTCGCTCGGCTTGCTGGACTCCCTTTACAGCGTTGTCAAGCAGCGCCGCAAGCTGTTCAAGCCGGCCCTCTATGCGTTTCTGCTCGGCGCGGTGCTGCACGCCGCCTCGCTGGTCTCCTCGACGATCGACCAGGGCCGGTTTCCGGTCCAGACACTGCAGCAGATGTCGTCCCTGGCCTCTTTCTTCATGACGGCGGCCTTTCTCGCGGCGTTCATGCGCTTCAAATACGAGAGCCTCGCGGTGTTCGCCTTCCCTGTGGTGTTCCTGCTGGCCTTGGCCGGCAGCCTTGGCGGGACATCTCCGGACGCGCCTCGTCCGATGCTGCAATGGTGGATATCGATCCATGTCGCCCTGTTCCTGCTCGGATACGCCGCCTTGTTTCTTACCTGCGTGGCGGGCGTCATGTACCTGATTCAGGAGCGGGAGCTCAAATCCAAGCGCCCGCGGACCTTCTACTATCGCTTGCCGCCTCTCGGCAAGCTCGACCAGATCGGATATCAGGCTCTCGCGGCCGCCTTCGTTTCCGTGACGCTCGGACTCATCGCAGCCTCCGTCTGGGCGTTCGCCAAGTGGGGGGCGAACTGGGTCGTCGACCCGACCACTGCCCTGGCATTCATGACCTGGGCCATCTGCTTCGCGATGGTGCTGGGTCGGCTGGCCCTCGGGTGGCGGGGACGCAGGGGGGCCTACTTCTCGATCGTGGGATTCGGGTTTGCCGCCCTGACCTGGGTGGTGAACAGCGGCGCCCACACGTTCATGGGCCAATGACACTCCAACTGGTCGGGATGAGCCACAGGACCGCACCGGTCGAGGTGCGTGAACGGCTGGCCATGTCCGACGAAGCTGCCGGCAACCTCGCGCGCGAACTGGCTTGCGCCCAGTCGCTGGAGGAAGCGCTGGTGCTCTCGACCTGCAACCGCGTCGAGTTCGTGGCCAGAGGCGAGCGGGACGCCCTGCGCGATGAGGTGTTCCGCTGCATCGCAGCGTCCTGGGCCGGTGTCGACCTCGGTGAGGATGCCTTCTACAGCTACCACGGCCGGGAGGCCGTCCGGCACGTGTTCCGGGTTGCGGCGAGCCTTGATTCCATGGTGGTGGGCGAACCGCAGATTCTTGGACAGGTCAAGGAGGCTTACCAGCGGGCTCGCGAGTGCGGGACCCTGGGTGGCTCGCTCGACCTCCTGTTGTCGCATGCGATCCGAGTCGCCCGGCGAGTGCGCAATGAAACCGAGATCGGCAAGATGGCCGTCTCGGTCAGCTATGTCGCCGTGGAGCTTGCCCGCAAGATCTTCGGCGACCTCAACGGGCTGTCCGTGCTGCTTGTCGGGGCCGGGGAAATGGCCGAGGCGGCGGCGCAGCACCTCAAGCGTGCCGGAGCGTCCCGGTTGCACATCACCAACCGCACGCTCGCGAGCGCCCAGCGCCTCGCCGAGATCATTGGCGCGGAGGCGATTCCGTTCGACCGCATCCTCGAACTGCTGCAGCGGGTCGACGTGGTGATCGCATCGACCGGGGCACCCGGGTACATTCTGTCGCGCCGGACGGCGGAAGGCGTCATCGCGGCGCGCCGGAATCGGCCGATCTTCCTCGTCGACATTGCGGTGCCGCGGAACATCGACCCGGGTATCAACGCCGTCGACAACATGTTTGTGTACGATATCGACGATCTCCAACAGGTCGCGACCGCCAACCTCAGGCAGCGGCACCGCGAGGCGGCGGCGGCCGAGCGGATCGTCGACGAGGAGGTGGACAAGGTCCTTCGGCGGATGCTCGCGAACGAGGCAGCCCCGGCGATCGTATCGTTGAATGAGCGCCTGGAGTCCATCCGTCAGGGCGAGCTGGACCGTTACGACGCCAAGCTGCGCGGACTGAGCGAGGAGCAGCGGTCGACCGTCGAGGCGCTGACGCGGAGCATCGTCAACAAGATCGCTCACCGTCCCATCCGCGAGGCGAAGCGCAGTGCGTCCGATCCCCGCGCGACCACATCCATCGACGACTTTCGCCGGATTTTCGGGCTGGACTAGTGCGCCGTCCACCGCAGCGTTTCCCGTCTGACCCGTTTCCGGGCGCAGGGCCGGCCGGGGCGAGGAGAGGGAACGCCGCAGGAACCATGATGAGAATTGCCGCTGACTGCAGGCGATTCAAGGACGTGTCCCCGGGATGTCCCGATGATGGAGCACTAGGGCGGCCGTGGCGAACCTGACCGTTGGCACCCGAGGTTCGAAGCTCGCGCTCACCCAGGCCGGTTGGGTCGCCCGACGCTTGCGCCGACACGGCCACGATGTCGAGATTCGCGTCATTCGGACCACCGGGGACCGGATTGGATCCGTGCCCCTGGCCGCGCTTGGATCGCAGCAGGGCATCAAGGGGGTCTTCACCAAGGAGATCGAGGAGGCTCTGCTGGCAGGCTGGATCGATCTCGCCGTGCACAGCCTGAAAGACCTGCCGACGGACCTGGACGGGCGTTTCAGGCTGGCGTGCGTTCCGGGCCGGGCCGATCCCAGGGACGCGCTGGTTGGCAGGAAGCTTGCGGATCTGCGGCCCGGCGACCGCGTGGGGACGAGTTCGCTGCGTCGTGCCGCCCAGCTTGGTGCTCTGCGGCCGGAGGTCTCGGTGGCCGACATCCGGGGCAACGTCGATACCAGGCTCGGCAAGCTCAGGGCCGGCGAATACGAGGCCGTCCTGCTTGCCGCGGCCGGGCTCGAGCGGCTCGGCCGGCGGTCCGAGATCGCCGAGTGCCTGCATCCCGACACGATGGTCCCCGCAGTCGGGCAGGGGGCGCTCGGAATCGAGATCCGAACGGACGACGAGAGAACACAGGCGTATCTGCGGCCGTTGCATGACGCCCAGTCGGCGGCCGAGGTCACGGCCGAGCGGTCCCTGCTGCGCACCCTGGGCGGTGGCTGTGAAATCCCGATCGGGGCTCACGCCGCGACGCGGGAAGGGCGGCTGCGGATGATTGCCGGAGCTGCCTCGTCGGCTGGCGGAATGGTCCGGGTTTCGGGTGAGGCGGCGACCGAAGACGCCGAGGGACTGGGAGCGAGCCTCGCGTCCGAACTGCTCGAAGCGGGTGCTGCCGTGGCTCCGACCGGCCGCTGAAGGTCGGGTCCCTCAGCGGCCCGGTCGAGGCTGTCCCGGAGCCGCAGCGTGACTGCCTCGATTGCCTCGGCCGTCGAGGCGGCCTGATGGACGCTCTTCCGCAGCTGGGAGCCGTTGGGGATACCCCGCGTGAAGTAGGTGGCGAACTGCTTCATCTTGCCCAGCGGATGGCCGGAGATCTTGCCGGCGTCCGCTTCCAGCATCCGGTAGTACTCCAACAGCAGTTCGCAGCGCTGCCGCTCTGTGGGCTGCTCGTAGGCGCCCGTTGCGACGTACTGCCCGATCTGGCGGAAGATCCACGGATCACTTGCGGCGGCACGCCCGATCATCACCCCGTCGCAGCCCGTGTACCGAAACATCCGTACGCAATCCTCGGGGCTGAACACATCCCCGTTGCCGACGACCGGGATGCTCACGGCTCGCTTCAGTTCCGCGATGCGGTCCCAGTCCGCGCGGCCGGAGTAGCCCTGCTGGCGCGTGCGGCCGTGGAGCGAGACTCCTTGCAGGCCGCATTCCTCGGCGATCCGTCCCATCTGCTGGACGACGATGGAGCTGTCGTCCCAGCCTGTGCGGAACTTGCAGGTAAAAGGTATCGAGACCGCAGCCCGCACCGCCCTCAGAATGCGCTCGACCGCCGGGAGGTCCCGCAACAGGCCCGAACCGCCGTTGCACTTGACGACCTTCTTCACGGGACAGCCAAAGTTCATGTCCACGCCGTCGAATCCCAGATCCTCCACCGCACGGGCGGCGTCGGCCAGAACCTCCGGGTCCGAACCAAACAACTGGGCCACGATCGGGTGCTCGTCAGGCTCGTAGTACAGGTAGTTGAACGGTCTGCGGCGCGGCTTGCTCTGGGCCTTTCCGTGGTTGGCGACGACCCCGTGCGAACTCGTGAACTCGGTCATGATCAGACCGCAGCCGGAGAGACGGCGGATGATGCGCCGAAAGACCGTGTCGGTCACACCGGCCATCGGTGCCAGGATCACGGCGGGCTCGATCCGCAGGGGCCCGAAACGCAACTCTCGCGGGACATTCACTTCCTGCATTCTAGCGTCCTCAGGGCCGGGTTCGCCGCAGGAAGGAGGGCTGCCGGACCCGTTTCGTCCCGCAAGCCCCTAACCGTTCGAGAGTTCCTCCAGGCTGCGCGGCCAATCCGATCGCAGCAGCCTCGACAACGCACGGTCGGCGAGCAGGCGCCCGCCCGTCTGGCACCGGGCGCAATAGTTCGTCTCGTTGGATGCGTAGCGGATCCGCTGCACCGGCGCTGCGCACTCGGGACACGGCTCCCCGTGTCTGCCGTGGACGGCCATGCCGTCACGAAACGCGGTCACCCTGCGGGGAAACTCGCCCGCGCATTCCGACCGCAGCCGTTCGGTCCATTCCTCCAGGACGCTGCGGACGGCGGCGAAGAGCCGTTCGACCTGCCGGCTGTCCAGCCGCTGTGTCAGGGCGACCGGTGAAATCCGGGCCCGGTGCAGGATTTCGTCCGAATAGGCGTTCCCGATTCCGCTGCAGACGCTCGGGTCGGTCAGGGCCCGCTTGACGGTCCTGTTCCGAGCGCGGATCGCTTGGCCGAACTCCTCGACCGACGCCTCCAGAACTTCCAGCCCGCCACGATGAAGATTGGCCAGCGCCGTCTCGCCACGCACCACGTGCAGGGACGCCCGCTTCCTGGAGCTCGACTCCGTGACCAGCATCGTGCCGTTCGGGAAATCGAATGCCGCGAGGCCCCGCTTGCGCGGCTGCGCGGTGCCTGGCGGGCACCACCGCAGGCGACCGGCGATCATCAGGTGCAGTACCAGCCAGAGGTCGTCCTCCAGGCCGATCCCGATCCGCTTGCCGATCCGTCGCACGCCGATGACGACCCGGCCGAGGCACGCCTCAAGCGGGGGATCCACGGTCCGCAGGAGCAGGGGGCCCGCGATCCGCACACCCTGCAGCGGCTGTCCCGGCAATCGGCTCTGGAGTGCCTCGACGTAGACAACGATGTCCGGGAGCTCGGGCAAGGCGTCGTCCTCAGCACATGCTCCGCGATGCTCGCCAGGATTCGTGGTTCAGGGCAGCTGCCGGAACGGGAATATCAGTGGACACAGCAACGCCCCAAGTGCGGCGAGCAGGATCGTCAGCGGCGCCCCCACGCGCGAGAAGTCGAGGAACTTGTACCCGCCCGGGCCATAGACCATGAGGTTGGTCTGGTACGAGACCGGCGAGATGAAGCTCATCCCGCAGCCCAGGATCAGGCTGAAGGCGAAAGGCTCCAGATGCAGGTTCAGTTCGTCGGCGGTCGCCTTGGCTACCGGGAACATCAGCGCGGCCGCCCCGTTCTTGTGGATCAGCTGCGAGAAGCCGGATGCGGTCAGGATGATAACGAACAGCATTCCGCGGTTGCCTGTACCGATGGCCCGGCAGACATCGAGCAGCCAGGTCGCGATCGCGTTGGCCGCGCCGGTCTGTTCCAGTGCGACGCCCATTCCGATTGCGGCCGCGATCGTGACGACGACCGAAACCGAGATGTCGGCGAGAGCCCGGCTGACGGTGATGCAGCCGAGGCCGATCATCAGCAGCGCGGCACCCATGCAGACGACTGCCGGCTCCCAGGGGCCTGCGGCCAGACAGCCGATCAGCAGGCAGAAGACCGCCGCCGATCGTCCGAGCCGGTTGTGTCGCGGAGGCACGAAGTCCGGCACGGTCGAGACCAGATAAAAGTGCTCCGAACTGCGGAAGGCTCGCGCGAAGCCCTTCGGTGCCTCCAGCAGCAATGTGTCTCCGGGTTCCAGCCGGATCTCCGCAACGCTCTGCTCCAGGGTGGTGTGGCTGCGGCGGACCGCCACCACCGCAGCACCGAAGAGCGTCCGGAATCTCGATTCCCTGACGGTGTTTCCGGCCAGGGGCGAGTCGGCCGCCACCACGGCCTCCACCAACTCCCGTTTCCCGGGATCGGTTACCGTTCCGGACCGCTCCCTTTCCGGCGGGGCAAGGCCCCGGACGCGCTGCAGTTCGATCACGGCGTCCGGACTGCCCGTGAAGCCGAGCACATCGCCGGCTTCGAGGCGGGTGCCGGGTGGCGGAAGCCGGATGACCTCCCTCCCCCGCTCGATCTCGTACAGGTGCAGTCCCGGGCGCCGCTGCAGACCGGACGACTCCAGCGTTGCGCCGGCCAGTGGCGAGTTCTTCCGCAGGCTCATCTGCACGGTGTACCGCACAGCGTCGACCGGTGCCTCCGGGATGCCGAGCCGGTCCGGGATCAGGACTCTGGACGACAACACGAGGTAGCTGATGCCGACCGCGGCTGCGGGGAGGCCCAGCATGGCCGGGCCCCAGAACTCGAGGGGACGGCTCAGGGGAGGCAGGCCCCCGCTGCTGAGGTAGTCGATGTACAGGCCCATGACGATAAGATTGGAGGCGGTTCCGATCACTGTCAGCTGACCGCCCAGGAGCGACGAAAAGCTGAGCGGTATCAGCAGCCGGGACGGGCTGATGCGGATCCGATCCGCCCAGTCGCGCACGATCGGCACGTACATCGCAACGACGGGAGTATTGTTGATGAACCCTGACAAGAGGGCCACTGGCAGCATGAGCCGGATCTGGGCGGCCGCTTCGGATTTGGGCCTGCCCAGTAGGTATCGGGCGGCAGCGGCCGTCGCTCCGGTTTCGCGCAGGCCCGCGGCAACCACGAACAGAGCCGCGATGGAGATGACGGCCGGGTGGGAAAAGCCCGACAGGGCGGCGGCAGGCTCTACCGTGCCGGCCAGCAGCATGAGTGCCAGGCCGGAAATCATGGCCGCCTCGACAGAGACTCTATTCGTCGCAAGTGTTACGACGACTGCGGCAACGATGCCGAAGGAAATCAGACCATCCAGCGACACGTTCGCCCCTGTAAGGATACAGGACGATGCCCGCCCGTGTACGCTGCAGCGCGTTCGGCGACGCCTGGGCGTGCTGGCCATCGCCGCTGTCATCGCGACACCGTCGATGGCCCAGCCCGCCGGCTTCAACTATGACGAGGCCAAGGTTCCGTCGTTCGAGCTGCCGGAAATCCTGCGCATGGCCGGCGGCGAACCGGTGACGACCGCAGAGCAGTGGCCCGCCCGGCGGGCGGAACTGGTCAGGCTGTTCGAGGAGCACGTGTACGGGGTGGCCCCGGGTAAACCCGACGCCATGCGGTTTCGCGTTGTCGAACAGGACGATGGCGCGCTGGGTGGACGAGCTCGCCGGAAGCAGATCCTGGTCGATTTCACCGGACGCGACGGTGGTCCCGGGATGGAGATCCTGCTGTACCTGCCGATTGGCGGCGACGGGCCCGTCCCGGTTTTCGCGGGCCTGAATTTCGGAGGCAATCACACCGTACACTCCGACCCGGCGATCCGTCTCTCGGGCCGCTGGATGCGAGGGGGCGCGGGCATCTTGGACCACCGGGCTACCCAGGATTCGCGGGGCCGCAGCGCCGGCCGCTGGCAGGTCGAGAGGATCCTGGCGCGCGGTTACGGGCTGGCAACCGTCTACTACGGTGACCTGGATCCCGATCACGATGACGGATTCCGCAACGGTGTGCACGCGCTGGCTCCGCCCGAGTCGCCCTCGGACTGGGGGTCCATCGCGGCCTGGGCGTGGGGCCTGAGCCGCACCCTCGATTACCTGGAAGCCGACCCCCACACCGATGGCAACCGGGTGGCTGTCATGGGGCACTCGCGGCTGGGCAAGACCGCGCTGTGGGCGGGTGCCAGGGACGAACGGTTCGCCATGGTGGTCTCCAACAATTCCGGCTGTGGCGGTGCGGCCCTGAGCCGGCGGCGATTCGGTGAGACGGTCGAGAGAATCAACACCCGGTTCCCCCACTGGTTCGCCGAGAGCTTCCATGCCTATAACGGCCGTGAGGACGACCTGCCGGTGGACCAGCACATGCTGCTTGCCCTGGTGGCGCCGCGTCCGCTTTACGTGGCCAGCGCGCAAGAGGACCTGTGGGCCGATCCGAATGGCGAGTTCCTGGCGGCGGTCCACGCCGGCCCCGTCTACGAGCTGCTTGGCGGGAAGGCCCTGGGGGTTGCCCGGCAACCGCCCGTCGGCCAACCTGTCATGCGCACCGTCGGCTATCACCTGCGGGCCGGGAAGCACGACGTCACCGCCTACGACTGGGAACGCTACCTCGATTTCGCGGACATGCACCTGAAGGAGGACTGACCTGCGGAGACTGGAACGCTGTAGACTGGAATGCACGCTGGAGCCGTCGATGTCCCGTTTCCGCCCGCCCGCCCCCCATGCTCTCGTCCTGCTCGCTGGGGTCTGGCTGGCCTTGTGCCCCTCCCTGCCCGCCGCCGAGGCCGGCGGTGTATCGTTCGACGTCCCTGCCGAGTGGGTGGCAGCGCCCAAGCCGATGCGGGCCGCGAACTACACCATCCCAGCTGCGCCGGGCGACACCCGCGACGGTGAGTTGGCCGTCTTCTACTTCGGACCGGGCCAGGGCGGTGGCGTGGCCGCGAACGTGCGTCGCTGGCTCGGCCAATTCGTCCAGGCGGACGGCAGCCCCATGACGCAGGAGTCCGCGGACCGCAGCGAACAGGACGTGAACGGCATGCGGGTCACGGTCCTGGACGTCAGCGGCACGTATCTCTTCAAGCCGTTCCCGATGGCGAGAAGCGCGACGCCCATGCCCGGCTACCGGATGCTGGCGGCGATCGTTCAGGGGCCGGACGCTCCAGTCTTCTTCAAGCTCACAGCGCCCGCCAGGACCGCCGCCGCTGCGGCGGCACAGTTCCGCCAGGTGCTGGCCTCCCTGCGCCGGTAGGGTCGCCGGGTCCGGACTGCCTCCGCCGTGACACGTGATATAGTGCCTCCCATGCTGTGGCACATTGCCTTGGCGGGGATGATTGCAGCCGCCCCGCTTCTTGCCTCCGACATCGTCTGGGACCGCTTCCGGGGGCCGAACAGCGGGGGCGTGTCCTCCGAGAAGGGCATTCCGGTCGAGTTCGGTCCCGCGACGAATCTCGTATGGAGGACCCCGCTGCCGGCGGGTCTCTCGTCGCCCGTCTTCGGAACCGACAGCATTTTTCTCACGGGGTTCGACGCGGACCGGCTTCTCACGCTCTCCTTGGACCGAGAGACCGGCCGCATCCAGTGGCGTCGCGAGATCGTGCGGCAGCGGTCCGGACACCTTCGGGAGCCGAACACTCCCGCCTCGCCCAGCGTTGCGACCGATGGCAGCAATGCCTTCGCCTTCTTCCAGGACTTCGGACTCGTCGCTTACGGACCGGACGGCAACGAGCTCTGGCGTCTGCCCCTCGGACCGTTCAACAACCCGATGGGACTGGGCGCCTCACCGGTCTACGTCGACGGCAAGGTGGTGCAGGTCTGCGACTCGGAGACGGATTCGTTCATGGTGGCGGTGGATGCCGGGACCGGGGAGGTTGCGTGGCGGGTGGAGCGACCGTACTCGCTCCGCGGCTTCTCCACGCCCGTGCTCTACAAGCCGGACGGCGGTGCCGGGGTACAATTGCTCGTTCCGGGTTCCTACGAGTTCTCGGCCTACGACGCGGCGACCGGCGAGAAGGTCTGGTGGGTGGAAGGCCTGACCTGGCAACTCAAGCCCACGCCCGTCCTCGATGGGGAGGGCTATGCGTACGTGCTCGGCTGGGCGGGCAATGCGGATCTGGGGCAGCAGGAGGATGTTCCGTCGTTCGCCCAGGTCCGCGGGGAATTCGATGCGAACGGGGACGGCAGGCTATCGGCCGCCGAACTCGGCAGCCTGCTGGGCCGGCAGGTCAGGAACGGGCTCGGCAATCTCGACCTGGACCTGTCCGGGTACATGGAGGAGCGGGACTGGGAACACCACCGCCGCAAGCGACGGGCCGTGAACGCGGTCCGCAAGATTCGGCTGGGCGGCAAGGGGGACATGACCGACGGGGCTGTCCAGTGGCTGCATTACAAGAGCCTGCCCAACGTTCCGTCCCCCGTGCTGTACGACGGCGTGGTCTATCTCACGAAGGACGGCGGTATCCTGACGGCGCTGAGCGCCGAAGACGGGAGCGTGCTCAAGCAGGGGCGACTCCGGGAAGCGATGGGACGGTACTTCGCGTCTCCGATCGTCGCGGACGGGAAGGTCTTCGCCGCCGACGAGACCGGCCAGATCTCAGTCATCAAGCCCGGGGCGGATTGGGAGGTGATCCGCACCAACGCCATGGGCGAGGCGGTCTACGCTACACCGGTTGTCATGGACAGCCGCCTGTTCATCCGTACCCAGGCCGCGCTGTACTGCTTCGCGAAGACCATGTGAGGGCGCACGGCCCCAGTGCCGTCGCCGGGCCAGAGCCAGATTTCCGGGGCCACCGCCCATTCCGGCTGTACCGTCCGTCGAGGCAGTGGGGGGGATCCGCAGTCCTTCCCGCTCGCCAGCCGGCTGCCTACGGCAGTGCCAGTTCCTGTCCCGGGAAGATGCGCGAGGTGCGCAGCCCGTTGGCTGCAAGCAGGGCCCGCACCGTCGTACCGTGGCGCCGGGCGATGGCACCCAGGTTGTCGCCCCGCCGGACCACATAGGTGCCCGGTCCACCCTGACCCTGAACGAGCAGTTGCTGACCGGGGTGAATCATGCTGCCCCGGATATTGTTCCAGCGTCGCAAGTCGGCTGCGGACACCCGGTATCGCTCGGCGATGCCGCCCAGGGTGTCACCCCGCCGGACGGTGTAGTGTGTGACGGACGCGGAACGTGACCCGGAAGGCCTCGCGCCCACGGCCTGGGCGGCCGCAGCGCCTTGCTGAGGCGGCCGGACGATCAGGAACTTGCCGGCCGTGATGCGGCTGCTGCGCAGACTGTTCCAGCGGCGCAGGCTGGCCACCGAGACGCCGAACTTCTCCGCGATGGTCGACAGCGAGTCACCCCGGCGGATGCGGTAGTGATTGGATGAGGGCGGAGGTTCCGACTGGCTCGGGATGCCGGCGCTCGTCGAGGCCCTTGCCGGTGGAGGCCCGGGGACCTTCAGTTGCTGGCCGACGCGAATCATTGATCCCCGAATGCCGTTCCAGGCCCGCAACTGGCTGACGCTGGCCCCCACGCGGGCACCGATGATCGACAGCGTGTCGCCCCGCCGCACCGTATATCGACCGGACGGGGCGGGCCCCGAGGATCCCGACGGCGAACCCGCGCCCACGCCGTCCTGGCCGGGCTGTTGCACGATCAGGTAGCGGCCCGCACGAATCCTGGTGCTGCTGAGGCCGTTCCAAGCGACCAGGGTCGACACCGTGGTGCCGAACCGTCGGGCAATGCCACCCAGCGTGTCGCCGCTGGCGATCCGATAGCGCCCCGATCCGGGCTCCAGCAGGCCGCCCGCCCTGGCCCCGTAATGGCGGTAGATCGTCAGCCTGGTCGTCGTCGGAACGGTCAGGCGCGTGCCGCCCGTGAGTGGCATGCCGGCTGGCAGCGAATTGAGTTCCGCCAGCGTCTGCGGCTCGACCTTGTACCGCTGGGCGACTGCCTGGAGCGTCTCCCCCTGGCGGACCTGGTAGCGGCGCCAAGCCCTGCGCTTGTCCGGGGGGACCAGCGCGATTTCGCTCCGGAAGCGCTCGGAGGAGTCGGGAGGGAGTCTCAACTCGTAGCGGTACGGGGGCGTTGCGGAGCGGAAGAGAGCCTGATTGAGTTCCTTGATCGTCTCCACCGACGATTCGGTGGCGTCCGCGATGAGTTCGAAGCTGATTTCCTCGCTGGAGGTCACCGTGTCGTAGCGGCGCTCCGGAGCCGGGTCGATTTCCCCCAGCTCGAACAGGTCCACGTTCTTGCCGACATAGGTCATTGCCAGAATGATCGGCACGTAGTTGCGTGTCTCCCGCGGCAGCGCCTGACGCTGTGACAGGATCCAGAAATCGCGGCTGCCGGTTCGGCGGATCGCGGACTTGACACGATTGGGCCCGCAGTTGTAGGCCGCCATGGCGAGATACCAGTCACCGAACTCGATGTGCAGGTCCTTGAGGTGCTTCGCCGCGGCGCGGGTGGCCGTCTCGGCGTCGTAGCGCAGGTCCAGGTAGCGGTCCTGGCGCAGTCCGTACTGCTTCCCTCGAGACGATATGAATTGCCACATCCCGGTCGCGTAGGCGTGCGAGCGCGCCAGAGGGCGGAAACCCGACTCAGCCATTGCCAGGAAGTACAGCTCGGCGGGCACGTCCTCTTCCTCCAGAACCTTCTCGATCATGCGGCGGTAGGCCTGTCCCCGGCCAAGCGACAGACGGATCGTCCGCACGCCCCGGGAGTTCTCGGTGAAGTAGCTGATGAGGCGCTCCACTTCCTTGTTCATCACAAGCGGGAGTTCGGATGCGGTGTGCAGGAGAGCCTCTTCGTGCGAAAGGGCCTCGGGCGGATCGGGCAGGCTCAGCGCGATCAGCTCGTCCAGCAGGGCGACCTCGTCCTCCCGCACCGCCGGTTCCTCCGGATCGAACGGAAGCTCGGGCAGCGCTTCCAGCTCGCCGGCCAGGTCGATCGTTCTCTCGAAGCCGGTGGTGGTCTCGAGGGCGGCCGCGGGGAACTCGACCGGCCGGTCCTCCTCCTCCGATCCCGCCGGCGCGACGGCGGCGGGTGCCCGCATTGCGGGATCACCCGGGGCCGCCTGCTCCGGCACCGCGACGGGTGCCAGCGTGACGTGTGAGTTCGGCCGCGGGGCGCTGCGCGAGCACGAAGCCAGCCCCAGGGCCAGCGCCACGACGCACCAGACGAGGCCGCAAGCCCGCCCCGTCAACGCGCCCTGGCGCGACCGACAACTCGAGAGGTACCGCTCCAACACGGGCAAGTCCACAGTCACCACCCTTTCAAGAACCTACTGTATCGCACAGAGTCCGCCTCGAGGCGGGCATCCGCAGACCGCCGCCCATGCCGCATGGCGGTACTACGGTATTCTAGTTGGTCCGGATGCGCATGTGCGCATTCCGCCAACACTGGATAGGAATCTCCGCATGAACCCTTCCGCACCGCTGGTCTCTGTCGTCATGGGAAGCACGAGTGATTGGGAAACCATGAAATCCTGTTCCGAAACCCTGGAGCAGTTCGGGGTGCCCCACGAGTGCCGCGTGATGTCGGCCCATCGGACGCCCGACCTCACCGCAGGGTACATTTCCGAAGCGGAGGGGCGCGGCACCCGGGTGATCATCGCGGCCGCAGGGGGGGCCGCGCACCTGGCGGGGGTCTGTGCCGCACACACGGTCCTGCCCGTGCTGGGAGTGCCGATGCCCAGTGTCCTGGACGGTGTGGACTCGCTCCTCTCCACCGTGCAGATGCCGGGCGGCATTCCGGTCGGCACCCTGGCGATCGGCAAGGCCGGGGCGAAGAACGCCGCCCTGCTGGCGATCGCGATCCTCGCGACCGGGGACGAGACACTACGGGAGGCCCTCAAGGGATTCCGCAAGGCGCAGGCCGACAAGGTTCTCGCCGCCCGTCTCAGCTAGCTTGCGGTAGGGCAGGCCCCGGTTCTGCTACGCTCTATGGCCGCGATGCCCCTACACCCACTCGCCATTCTCGTGATCGCGGTAGCGATCGTATTCGTGCTGATCCTCCGCTTGCGGATCAACGCCTTCATTGCGTTGATCACCGCGGCGGCGAGCGTCGGGATCCTGTCGCCGAACGTTGGGCTCGGGGAGGTCATGCCCTCGGTGGCGC
The DNA here is from genome assembly GCA_965205085.1 of Bryobacterales bacterium. GTDB lineage: Bacteria > Acidobacteriota > Terriglobia > Bryobacterales > UBA6623 > VXMF01. Next base: position 3,771,080 of record OZ242039.1, read on the forward strand.
GGGAGTTCGGCGGGGTCTGCGGGAGCATCGCCATCGTCATCGCCCTGGCGGCGCTGATCGGACAGTGCCTGATGGAGAGCGGTGCGGCCGACAAGATCGTGCGCGTGTTCGTCCGCGCCCTCGGGGAGAGACACGCTTCCCTGTCGCTTCTGGGCAGCGGCTACGTGCTCTCCGTGCCGGTGTTCTTCGACACCGTGTTCTACCTGCTGGTGCCTCTTGCGCGCGCCATGCGGATTCGCATGGGGAGGCACTACCTGCTGTACCTGATGGCGATCTGCGCGGGCGGGGCCGTCACCCACTCGATGGTGCCGCCCACCCCGGGGCCGCTGGCGATGGCGGCAACCCTTGACATCGATCTGGGCGTGATGATCCTGGTCGGTGCCGTGATCGCCTTGCCGATGTCCCTGGCGGGCTGGTTGTTCGGCGTCCTGCGGGACCGCCAGATGTCCGTGCCGCTGCGGGAGACGGCGGGCCTCACCATGGCCGAACTCGAGGATCTGGCTGAACGCCAGGAGGAGCGCTTGCCGAGTTTCTTCGCGGCGATGCTGCCGATCGTGTTGCCGGTGCTGCTGATCGCGTCCAACACCCTGGCTGCAGCCCTCTCGGCGGGACCGTCCGTCGAGAGCGTCACCGGATTTCTGGGGAACCCGAATTTTGCGCTGCTGGTCTCGGCGGCGATCTCCCTGTGGCTGGTCGCCAGGCAGAAGGGCCACACCCTGGCGCAGCTCGCCCAGCCTGTCGAGACGGCTCTCGCCAGCGGCGGGCTGATCATCCTGATCACGGCCGGCGGCGGTTCATTCGGGACGATGCTGGTTCAGGCGGATGTCGGCCGGACGATCGGTGAGATGTCGCAGCAGTTCGGCGTGCCGATCCTGCTGCTGAGCTTCCTGCTCGGGGGGCTTCTGAAGGTGGCGCAGGGGTCCGGCACGGTGGCGATGATCACGGTCTCGTCGATCATGGCGCCGCTGGTCATCGACACGCCGCCCGGATTCCATCCGGTCTACGTGGCCTGCGCGATCGGTTCGGGGTCCCTGGTCGGATCCTGGATGAACGATTCCGGCTTCTGGGTGTACAAGCAGATGTCGGGGTTGACCGAGACGGAGGCACTGCGGACCTGGACGCCGCTGCTGGCGGTGATGGGACTGGTGGGGTACGTCGTCACCCAGATTGTCGCGATCCTGATGCCCCTGGTCTAGCCTCCGAGTCCGGCCGGGCCAGCCGGCTTCCGCGTCCGGTGCCGAGGGTCCGCCCGTTGCAGGGATTCCGTCCCGACGCAGTTCGTGGCGGAGGGCAAGTATCATGGGAGCATAGCGATAAGTATCCGTTACCCTCATGAACGACGACACTGCAAGGGAACCGGCACCGATCCAGCCGGAAGGATCCGGTGTGCACCAGGACATCCGGCCCATCGACATCGAGCACGAGATGCGCAAGTCGTATCTCGACTACGCCATGTCGGTCATCATCGGGCGGGCTCTGCCGGACGTCCGCGACGGTCTCAAGCCCGTCCAGCGGCGCATCGTGTTCGCGATGCGCGAGGACGGGCTCCGCTCGAACCGCCCGCCCCGCAAGTGCGCCCGCATCGTGGGCCAGGTGATGGGCAAGTACCATCCCCATGGCGATGCGTCCATCTACGACACGCTCGTGCGCCTGGCCCAGCCCTTCAGCATGCGCGAGTTGCTCGTCACCGGACAGGGCAACTTCGGCTCGGTGGACGGTGACCCCCCCGCAGCGATGCGCTACACCGAGGCCCGGCTCGCTCCCTACGCCGAGGCCCTGCTGGAAGACATCGACATGGACACCGTGGATTTCCGGCCGAACTACGACGATTCGGCGGAAGAGCCCGAGTACCTTGCCGCGGCGGCCCCCAACCTGCTCGTCAATGGCGCGAACGGCATCGCGGTCGGGATGGCGACCAACATCCCTCCGCACAACCTGCGGGAGTTGGTGGACGCCACGATCCAGCTCATCAGGCACCCGAACACACGGTTCGAGCGGATCATCAGCATCGTGCAAGGGCCCGACTTTCCGACCGGCGGGATCCTGTGCGGCCGGGCCGGCATGCTGCAGGCCTACAAGGCGGGGCGCGGTCACATTGTCGTCAGGGCAAGGACCGCGATCGAGGACCGGGGCAAGGACCGCCACGCGATCATCGTCACCGAACTGCCCTACCAGGTCAACAAGGCGCGCCTGATCCGGAAGGCTGCCGACCTGATCAACCAGAAGAAGATCGAGGGCATCAGCGACATCCGCGACGAGAGCGACCGCCGCGGCATGCGGATCGTCTTCGAGCTCAAGCGGGGCGAGCAGCCTGAGGTGCTCCTGAACAACCTCTACAAGCACACCGACCTGCAGCAGGGCTCCGGCGTGGTTGTCCTGGCGATCGTGAACGGCAGGCCCAGGGAAATCGGGCTCGTCGAGTATCTCAAGCTCTTCATCGCCCACCGCCAGGACGTTGTCCGTCGGCGCACGAGCTTCCTGCTGCGGAAGGCTCGCGCCCGGGAGCACATCCTGCTCGGATTCGCCAAGGCCCTGCTGCGGATCGACGAGGTCATCGCCCTGATCCGGGCGTCCCGGAACCCCAAGGAGGCCAAGTCGGCGCTCATGGGCGAAGTCGAGGTCGACTATACGGAGTTCCTCCGGGCCGGGGCGGACGCGACGTTCCGGCCGTTCGACTTCACGGACCGGCAGGCGCAGGCGATCATCGAGCTCCAGCTCCAGCGCCTGACCAGCATGGAGCGCCAGAAGATTCTCGACGAACTGGAAGAGATCCAGGCCAAGATCGCCCGCTACCTGGAGATTCTCGGCTCGGAGGAGGTGCTGAATCAGCTGATTATCGGGGAACTGCGGGATCTGAAGAAGAGGTTCGGCTCCGAGCGCCGGACGGAGATCGGCCAGGAAGTCCGGGAGATCTCGATCGAGGACCTGATCGCCGACGAGGACATGGTGGTGACGGTGAGCAAGAACGGCTACCTGAAGCGAACCGCGCTCGACACCTACCGCAAGCAGTCCCGGGGAGGCCGCGGCCGCATCGGCATGTCCACGCGCGTGGACGACCTGGTTGAGCGCCTGTTCATCGGAACGACCCACTCGTACATTCTGGTCTTCACCAACCTGGGCCGGGTGTACTGGCTGAAGATCTACAACATCCCGGAGGTTGCCGCCTCGGGCAGGGGCAAGAACATCGCCCAGTTGCTCAAGTTGATGCCGGACGAGACCGTCCAGGCCTTTCTGCCGGTGCGGACCTTTGATCCGGAAACGTACATCGCGATGGTGACCCGCCAGGGCACCATCAAGAAGTGTTCGCTGGAGGTGTTCTCGCGGCCGCTGTCGCGCGGCATTATCGCCCTGACCCTTGTCGGCGACGACGAGCTGGTCCAGGCGCGGCTCTGCCACGGGCACGAGAAGATTCTGATCGCGACCCGTCGGGGGCAGGCCAATCACTTCGCGAACAGCGAGGTGCGGCCGATGGGTCGCACGGCGCGGGGCGTCAGGGGCATTCGCCTGGAGGGCGACGATTCCGTTGTGGGCATGATCTGCGCCAGCGAGGATCACCTGGTGCTGACGGTGAACGAGCTGGGCTTCGGCAAGCGGACGCAACTCGGCAAGTACCGGGAAACCGCGCGGGGCGGCAAGGGCGTTGTCAACACGAAGATCAGCTCGGCCAATGGTGAGGTGGTCACTGTGATGCAGGTTCTGGCCGACGACGAGGTCATGATCGTGACCCGCAACGGCAAGATCCTGCGAACCGACTCGGACAAGATCCGGGCCACCGGACGCTCGGCCAAGGGAGTCCGGCTCGTCAACCTGGAGGAGGGCGACGTTGTGGCCGCCGCCGTGGTGGTGCCGCGCACGGAGGAAATTGACGAAACCCCGGCCGACGATGTGACCGACCAGGGCGACTCACCGCCCACGCTGCCCGTTCAGTAACCGTCCGTTGGTGCGGGATCTCAGGGGGAATCGCTGGGCCTGAAGACCGTCAGCCGGACCGCTGCCAGGGGACGCCTGACGTCGTTGCGCTGGCTTGGCGGCCCGATCCACAGCGTCGAGACGGCCTCCACGGTGTCGTCGCGACCATCCGCCCGCCCCAGGATTCGAAGCGGGTAGTCGCCGGCTGCGACCGTGGAGCCAACGTCGATGTCGAGGAACGCCTTGGGGATCACGACATTGTCCCCGTCGCCCGAGGGGCCGAAGAACGGGTCAGGACGAAACGTGGCTGGTGCAGCCGAGATGCCCGGCGGCGGGTTCGCCACCCAGACCTCGACCGACCGGGAGAAACCCGGCTCGGGCACCAGCAGGATCCCGACGCGTTCGGTGGACCCGGGACGAGCGTTGAGGTTCTCCGGGTCGCTGAGGAGCGCGAAGCCGGGTTCGCGCTCCTCGATGCGCAGGCGGTAGGCCATGTCGGCGCCGCCCCTTCCGATGCGGTCCCGGACGACGAGCCGGTAGGTCCCGGCGCGCTCGGCCCTGTAGTGGAGCATCGAGTCGGGGTTCCCGATCACCGTGCCCTGTCCGGTCATCAGGTCGTCGTGCTCGGCGACCGGGTTGCCGGCGGGGTCGAACAGCTCCAGGACCGTGTCGATCCTCGGCAGGCCAAGCTGGACTGCCAGGGTGGTTGCGACCAGCGGCTGGCCGGCGGACAGCGCGACGCCGTACCGGTGCTCGTCGCCGGGCCGCTCCAGCACTCCGTCGCAGGCCACGCCTCGGGGTGTCGGGACGACAGTTTCGCAGTCGGGCTGGTCCATGGCCGAGACGTCGAAGCTGATCGTGTCGGACAGACCGCCCGGCGCCCGGACCCACAGTCGCCACAGGCCCTGCCAGGCGTCGGGTGGGATGTCGAAACTCACCTCGGCATGCCGCTCCGAACGGTGTCCGAGGGTGCCCGGGATGCGGGCCGCCCGGTTCTCGTCGGTCCGGAGCGGGATCGTGTAGGGGAAAGTGAGGCGATAGTATTCGGATCGTCGGACAGGGGCCAGCCAGGCGCGCTCGATCGCATGCAGCCCCGCCCCATGGAGCGAAACAGCCACCGTCGACCCGATCCGGCCGCCCAGCGGCGAGGCGGAGTCGATCACCGGCAGGTCACCGATCCGGAGCATGTAGCCGCAGTTGCCGGCACAGTTCACGCGCTGTGGACCGCGATACTGGTCGAGCCGCAGGTGGTAGCGCCCGGAGGTCTCGAACACGTGCTCCAGAAACGGTGTCTCCAGGTAGTCGTTGCGGTCGTCGCTGAACGCGATGCGCCCGCCCCCGGCGTCGAGGAGCGTGAGGTTGTTCTCCAGGAATCCCCCGTATTCGATGGAACGCAGGTCGAATGTCCAGCGGTCACCCGCCTGCGCCTCGAAAGTGAAGTAGTCGACATCCGCCAGCGGTTCCATCAGGCCATGCACGACCTGGGCCTGCGGGCGGAGTTGCTGGGCGGTCTCGATTGTGCTGTTCGGTTCCCTCTCGATGGTCGAGACCAGTTCGTCGACGTAGAAGAGGCGCGAGTTCGAGCGGCCCCGTGTCGTGGACAGCGTCGCGATATGTGGCCCGGGGACGGCTTCCGGCCCAACCCGCACGAACCCGCGCAGGGTGCCGCTCCCGTCGAGGGCCAAAGTCTCCCAGTGCAGGTCGGGCGAGTCGAACTCGAGGCTCGCCGGCACCGAGAGGTTCCTGCCGACGAGCGTAACCTCGGTCAGCGCGCCCCGAGTGCCCCCGAACGGCTCGATGCGGTCGATCCATGGATCGGCGGAATCTTCCGCAGCCGTCAGGGCGGCAGCAGCCAAGAGTGCTGTCAGGACGGCTCGAATCCGCATGGCGCCCCTAGGCGAAGAGTTCCTTCACGGGTTCCCCGCCGTCATTGATGCGGACCGGCCTGCCCAGCACGTGGTATTCCTTGTGGCTGTCGATGCCCAGCTTCCGATACACGGTTGCACCGAGGTCCTCGATCGAGACCGGGCGGTCGCTGGGCTCCGCACCTTTCGGGTCCGAACGGCCGATCACCTGGCCGCCCTGTATCCCGGCTCCGGCCGCCGCGACCGAGAAGACGCCCGGCCAGTGGTCCCTTCCCGCGGAGTGGTTGATCTCCGGCGTGCGCCCGAATTCGCCGATCGCCAGCACAAGGGTTGTGTCGAGCAGGCCGCGCGAATCCATGTCCTCCAGCAGGGTGGAAAAGGACTGGTCGAACTCCGGGTAGAGCTTCTTGTTCGACTCGTCGTTGTCGGAGTGGGTGTCGTATCCGTTGTGGAACAGCGTGACCAGGCGCACTCCCGCCTCGATCAGGCGCCGGGCCAGCAGCGCCCCCTGGCCTCCCGTCGTCCGCCCGTAGGCGTCGCGCAGCTTCTCCGGCTCGGCTCCGATGTTGAACGCAGCCTTGGCCTGTGGCGAGGCGACCAGGTCGAGGGCCTTCCGGTAGAAGTGGTCCATGCCCTCCACCAGACCCGATTTCTCGATGGCCTCGATCCGTGCGTCCAGGGCGCTGACCAGCCGGGCCCTCCCCTGGGCCTCCTCGAGGCCGACGCCGGTCGGCAGCGTCAGGTCCTTGACCGAGAACCTCTGCTTCGATGGGTCGCCGGCGATGAACGGATCGTGGGAGGGGCCGAGAAACCCGGCGTCGGCGGAGATGTCCTTGCGCGGGATGACGACGAACGGCGGCAACCCGTTCCGGCTTCCGAGTTCCCGTCCGACCACCGAGCCGTATACCGGATGCTTGTACGCATTGTTGGGACGCTGGCCGGAGAACGCGTACTGCTTGGCCTTCTCGTGGATCGCCTCGAGCGAGTACATCGACCGGATCACGGCGAAGCGCCTGAAGCCGGCCGCACAGCGGGGCAGCAGCTCGCTGAAACGAACCCCGGCGACGGAGGTCGGGACCGTGCCGAAGCCGCCCCGGATCTCGCGGGGTGCCTCCGGCTTCGGATCGAACGAGTCGTGTTGGCAGAGACCTCCGGTGTGGAAGTAGATCAGGCATGAGACGGAGCGGTCGCCCGTGGCGCTGCCGAGCAATTGCGGCAGGGTCACGCCCCCGAGCGACATTCCACCCACACGCAGGAAATCCCTGCGACTGTAGCGGCTTTGCATGTCGGACAAGCGCATAGGATCCCCTTACAGGTTCATCTGGAATTCCTTGGTGTTCAGGAGCGCCCACAGCACGCTGGCGAGGCGCTGGTGCCGGCTGCGGCCGGCCTTCCGCTCCCCGGCGAGATAGGCTTCGACCGCGTCTCGTTCCGGGCGGTCGGGCCCGCGTGCGAACGCCCGCCGATAGAGCGCGTCGATGATCTGGCCATCGTCGAGGGACTGCTCCAGGAGCTGGTCCACGATGAAGCCGTCGGCGTTCATGCGGTCCGCAAGTACGTCGCCGTTCATCATGTGGAGGGCCTGTCCCAGCGAAGGAGCCTCGGAACGCGGCTCCATGATGTCGCGTCTGGGATGCCCGAAGGTCGTCAGGAAGTGGGTGGACCCGATACTGGCGACCAGTTCCTTGGGAGACGTGCCGGCAGGATAGTTGGGAAATTCCTCCGGCACTCCGGTAACCTGGGCAATCGCTTCCAGCAGCACCTCGGCGGGGATTCTCCGGGGCATGTAACGGGCAAAGAGGATGTCTTCCAGGGGTTGCTCCCCTCCCGGGCGGTCCGGGCTGTGAGCGGCCAGCTGGTACGTCCTGGAGTTCAGGATGAGCCTGTGCAACGCCTTGAAGCGGAAACCCGAATCGATGAAGAAGCGGGCGAGCTGGTCGAGCAGTTCCGGGTGCGAGGCCCGGTTCGTGGAGCGGAAGTCGTCGAAGGGCTCGACGATGCCGCGCCGGAAGTACTCGTACCAGACGCGGTTCACCGTGGCCCGTGCGAACTGCAGCTGCTCGTTGCGCGTGACCCAGTCCGCCAGCACGGTGCGACGGTCGACCCCGTCCGGAATCCGGGCTTCTTCGCCATTCAGGAACCGTGGCGCAACCGGCTCTTTCGTGACGGGATGTCTGATCTCGCCGCGCCGGTCGTTGTACCAGACGCGCCGGTACTGGCCGTATCCGTGCTTGACCCGGGTCCTCGCAAGGAATGCCGCCAGGCCGTAGAAGTCGTCCTGGGTCAGGTTCTCGAGAGGATGGTTGTGGCACTGGGCGCACTCCAGGCGCATGCCGAGGAAAAGGCGCGTGATCGTGGGTACGGCCTTCTCGACCTCGAATGTCTTGAGCATGAAGTCGATGGCCGGATGCCAGAAGTTCCCTGCCGGTCGAACCGTCGTGTCGCCGACCGCGGTGAGCATCGCCCGGACCGTATCGTCGTAGGGCCAGTCCTCACGGATCGAATCGTGCAGCCAGCGCTTGAATGACCCGTTGGTCCGCCCTTGCGAGTAGTATTGGGAGTTCCGGAACCAGTCCTCGAATTTCACCAGCCAGTGCGTGGCGTATTCGTCGCGCCCGAGCAACTCGTCGATCAGGACCGCACGCTTGTTGGGGCGGGCGGACGCAAGAAAGCGGCGGGCCTCCACCGGGGTTGGGAGCACGCCGGCCGCATCCAGGTAGACCCGGCGCAGGAAGGTGCGGTCGTCGCTGACCGGGAAGGGCTCGACGTTGACGCTCTCGAGCTTGCGGAATATGTGCTCGTCGATCAGGTTCGCAGCCTCCGGACGCCGGAACGAGAGACTGGCCGGTTCCTTGATGACGATGAACTGGGCTGTCGCGGCCTTTCCCATGGCCCGGGCCATGACCGTCGTGATCCCCGGACCCTTGGCGAGGACCTCGCCGCTCCCGTCGAGGGCCACGACCGCCTCGTCGTTCACCGCGTAGCGGACCTCGCCCGTCATGTCGCGAGTGGAGCCGTCGGACAGGCGGCCCACCACCACCAGGGGCTGGCGTGAACCCTCCCCGGTCAGGACACTCTCCGCCGGGTGCATCTCCAGGCGCTCGAGGCGGATGGCGGCCGCACCGTACGGGGCACCCTGGCGCAACCATTCCAGGATCGTCGCGTACTCGTCGGACTCCGCCGTCATCAGCTGGCCGCCCCCGTGGGCGACCTGGAAAGCGGGTTTGGCCAGGAGCAGCGACTGTTCGGGGTTCTCGATCGAAACCCGCCGTCCGTGGTGGTTTCGCACGATCATCTCGTAGTCGAGGCGCGGGTCGGATCCGAACAGCGACAGCTTGAATCCGTTCTGGCCAGCAGGAGAGCCGTGGCAGGCTGACGAGTTGCAACCTTTCGTTGTCAGGATGGACAGCAGGTCGCGTTCGAAGCCGAGACCCATGCTGCCAGCGGTCTCGCCCACGGAGACGGTCGTCTCGCTGGAACCTTCCGCACACGTAACGCGGACCCGGGCGCTTCCCGGGGCGCGGGCGAGAAGCCGGTCGGCGTCGACACCGACCACCGCTGGATCCCCGCTCGCCGCCACACAGTCCGTACCTCCCCGAATCAGGATGCGCTGGGACTGGCCGGGACTCTGCAAACGAATGCGGTCCGGTTCGAGCCGGACGGAGGCCTGCGCGGCGACGGCCCACAGGACCGTCGCATACCAGAGTCTCGATCTCAAGACCCGCACAGTGAAAGCGTAGTGCAACCGGGAGGGCTACGCAAGCGCAGCCGCCGGGCGGCGACCGTTTCCTGTCGCTTCGTCGGGATTTTCCTCCGCTAGGTCCGGCATGCGGGTGCTGTTCGGGTCCGCCGCGCCCGGGGCTTCACCGGTAGAATAGCCAGCGTACAATTCTCCAGTCAGTCCCAGGCCACAGGGATCAGCGAGTTGCAGACAGCTTGCCTGCCACCCGCATCACGGTCGGGAAAGGGCGGCGTCGGTTCCTGGAGCACGGCTGCGACGGCTTGCTGGACAACCCCCGCTCTGGTGCGCCGAGGACGGTGACGGATGCCGATGTGCAGCGGGTCGTGGTACGCACCTTGCATACACGCCCCCGATGGGTAACCCGGTGGAGCCGCCAGTGGATGGCTCAAGCCTCCGGACTGTCCCTCCACCATCGGCCGCTTCGGGCGTGCATTCGGTCTCCAGCCGCATCGGAGCGAGATATGCAAGCTGTCGCAGGACCCGCAGTTGGTGCAGAAAGTGCGGTATATCGTGGGTTTGTACCTCCATCCGCCCGAGCGGGCGGTGGTGCTTTGTGTGGATGAGAAATCACAGATTCAGGTCCTAGACCGCACCCAGCCGGTCTTGCCGATGCAGCCAGGCGTACCCGAGCGGCAGACCCACGACGACCAACGCCATGGGACGACCTCCCTGTTGGCGGCCCTGAATATAGCGACCGGTGAGGTGACCGGCAAGTGCTATCGGCACCACCGCGCCGTGGAGTTCAAGAAGTTCCTGGCGCTGATCGACAAGGCGGTGCCAGAGACCCACGATGTGCATCGGATCCTCGACAACTACGGGACCAACAAGACAGTCCAGATCCAGAACGGGCTGCGGCGGCAGCCGCGCTATCACCTTTACTTCACGCCAACCGGTGCCTCGTGGTTGAATCCGGTGGAGCGTTGGTCTGCGGAGATCACGCGACGGCGGATTCGGCGCAGTACGTTTCGCAGCACGCAGGCGCTCGAAGCGGCCATCAGGGAGTACTTGCAAGTCTACAACGAAGACCCCCAACCCTTTATCTGGACCAAGAGCGCTGACGATATCCTGAAATCACTGAAATCCTACTGTGAAGGTAACTGCCCAGGTACTTTGGGTCCCGGAGAAGGATCAGCAGGGGGAGGGGCTCTTGACTCTTGGGCGGAGAAGGCGTAGGATGAAGTCCTTTCCGGAAGTCGAGGCCGTAGCGAGCCAGCCGCAGCCTCAGGCCAAGCCGGAGCCGAGGCCGGGACATGCAGGGGCAGCGCACCAAGAGCAAGTCCCGTCTGCTGCACTGGCAGGCGGAGAGGACTCGTCTGCAGGCCAAGCTCGGTCAGTTGCAAGCCGAAGTCACCCGCTTGCAGGCGAAGGACGCCCAGTGGCAGGCGAAAGAAGGCGAGTGGCAAGCCGAGCGAAAGCAGTGGCAAGCGAAAGAAGCCCAGTGGCAGGCCGAGCGAATGCAGTGGACCCAGCAGTTGGAGGCCGCGCAGGAGGAAGGGCAGCAGTCGCGGCGGAGCTTGGGCCTGAACAGCAGCAACAGCGGGAAACCCCCGTCGAGCGATGGGCTGGCGAAGCCGCCGGCCAGCCAGCGGACCCGCAGCCAGCGGCGGCGCAGCGGCCGGCGCAGCGGGGGTCAGAAAGGGCACCGGGGCACGACGCTGCACCAGACGGACAACCCGGACCGGATTCAGGAGCACTTTCCGCAAGCCTGCGGCCGGTGCGGCAAAGCCCTGAGGCGGGCGGATGTGGACGGGGAGGCGAAGCGGCGGCAGGTCTTTGATCTTCCGGAACCCAAGCCGGAAGTGACCGAGCATCGGGCGTTGGCCTGTCGCTGCCGGCGCTGCGGGCTCTCGACCCGGGCCGCCTTTCCGGAGGACGTGACGGCCCCGGTGCAGTACGGGCCGCGCCTGGCGGCCACGGCGATCTACTTGCAGAACGCTCACTTCGTGCCCGAGGAGCGGCTGACGCAGATCCTGCGGGACCTGTGCGGCGTGAGCCTGTGCCCCGGCACCCTGAACAACCTGCGCCGCCGGGCGGCGGAGGCCTGGGAGCCCTTCGTCGAGCGGATCCGGGAGCACCTCATCCGTTGTCCCGGGGTGAAGCACCTCGACGAGACCGGTTTCCGGGTGGCGGGACGGGGACAGTGGCTGCATGTACTGAGCAATCAGCTGCTGACCTACTACCGCATCAGTGAGAAGCGGGGCGGGGTGTTGGCGGGGCTGCGAGGGATCTTGGTGCACGATCACTGGGCTCCCTACTTCCAAGTGCCGGATGGGCTGCACGCACTGTGCAACGCCCATCATTTGCGCGAGTTAGAGGCCCTGGTGAAGATCGACGGGGAAGCCTGGGCCGGGCGGATGCAGCGTTTTCTGCGGGCGGCCAAGCGGGTGGCGGAGTGGGCCCGCAAACGGGGCGGGGTGGTGCCGCCCCAGCTGTTGGAGCGGATGGAGAGCCGCTATGACGAGTTGGTGCAGGAGGCCCTGGACTATCACAGCGGGCTGCCGCCGTTGCCGACCGGCCGGCGGGGCCGCCCGAAACGTCGGCCCGGCCATAATCTGGCCTTGCGGCTGGAACGGAGACGCGCCTGGGTGTTGCATTTCCTGTTCGATTTGAGTGTGCCGTTCACGAACAACTTGGGGGAGCGGGACTTGCGCATGATGAAGCTGCTGATGAAGATCTCGGGAGGGTTCCGTTCGCTGCAAGGGGCGCGGGAGTTCGTCACGCTGCGCAGTGTGCTGTCGACGGCGCGCAAGCAGGGGCTGAAGCCGATCGAGACCCTGCTCGAGGGGCCGGCGGCCCTGCTTGCGCGGGTGGGCTTGGCCCCGAGCCTCCCGCCCAGCGGGCAGTAGACGGCCTGCGACGGCAGCCGGTCTCCGCCACGCGCCGCACGGTGCGCACGTCACAACACAAGCCCTGCTAAAAATGCGACCTCAGGCCGAGAACCTGGGTAGTTACCTGTGAAGGAAGTTCTGGCGATATACACTAGCGGGGCACTGCCCATCGAGCGCGGACAATACAGGGCGTCTGGTGCTCGCCAGAGACCCTACCGTGGCTACGCGAACGTTCCCGGCCTCCCAATGACTCGTTGGACCTCGCCAATCGCGGCGTTTCCGGTTTCGGGCCTGCGCCTTTTCCGGGCAGGATCTGGGCCTACAGGCAGGGTGCCGGCCTTGGATCGCCTCTTGGCGCTCAGACGACGCACATAGTACAAGAATTGTATTTCAATCGATAACTATATGATATTTATTCGTATAACTCACGTTTTGGTGTCCTATTGGTGCTATAATCGATTCAGATGGTCCAATACTCGTCGCAGCATCCCTGCCAAGGCTCGCCCGGGCGCACAGCACTCCCCCACAGTGCGAGTATCGCGGGCTCCTTGGGCCATCTGGAAGTCCCCATGCCGGGGTTCGCCGGCCAGCGAATGCGGTATAAGGATCTATCGATAGAAGGAAGGCACACGGATTGGAACCTCCATCGAGGATAGGATAGGGTCAACATGAGCGGCCCACGGAATACCGAACCGCAAGCGAACGGTGCGTTGGCTCGTGCTCTGCAACGTCGCAATCCCGACTGGAAGGACAGCACGGTTCACGCCGAGCGAACGCAGGTGATTCGGCAGGCCGCACCGGGCACGGGTACGGGGAAGAGGCCGGACATCCTGATTGCCTCGCCAAGTGGCCAACCCGTGATCGTTGAGACCGAGTTCGCTCCTGCCCGCACGGTCGAAGGAGATGCAATCGCCAGACTGGGGACGAGCATGCATGGCACGGGCGAGAACATTGAAGGCGTCCTGTCCGTCGTGTTGCCGGCCAGCCTCAAGACAGGGGACCTCGAGACCATCGAACAGGCCGCGTTCCGCTACGCCACGCACTACCTGGATGCAGCCGGCGAGAGTATCCGCTGGCCGAGGGAAGAGTGGCTGGAAGGGGGTGTGGACGATCTCGCGGATGCCATTGAGTACCTGTCGCTGTCGGAACGACGGCTTGCGCGAGGGACGGAGGCCCTGGAGCAGATGGTGAGGCATGTGGCAGGACTGCTGGCGAAGCATGCCGGAACCCACCCCTTGTCGCGGATCGCAAGGGACCTGCATCAGGCGGATGGGGAGCAGACCGAACGGATGGCGGCGGCGATCTGCGTCTCGGCTTTCGTGTTCCACGCGGCCATCGAAGGTCAGACCGGCATTCCGCCTCTGCCCGTGGCGGGCTCGATCGACAAGGGCGAGCTTCTGCGCACATGGAAGACAATCCTCGAAGTGAACTACTGGCCGATTTTCAGCATCGCCAGCGCTCTCGTGCAGGAAATTCCGGTCCGGGCCGTGCCGCCGGCTATGGACCGGATTGCGAGATCCATTTCCCACTTGATGCAACTGGGCGTGACGACCTATCACGACCTGGCCGGGAGAATGTTCCAGACCCTCATCACGGATCGCAAGTTCCTCGCGACCTTCTACACGTTGCCCGAGTCCGCCTGTCTGCTGGCGGAGATGGCGGTCGAGCGTGTGGACGTCAACTGGTCGGACAGGTCCGCGATCGAAGGCCTGCGGATCGCCGATTTCGCCTGTGGGACGGGGGCGTTGCTGTCGGCCGCGCAACGCGCCGTCTACCGGCGCTACCGCCGGTGCGGTGGCGATGACAAGGACCTGCACAGGATTGTTATGGAGCAGGTTCTGACTGGCTTGGACATCATGCCGGCCGCCACCCATCTGACCTGTTCGATGCTGTCCAGCGCCCATCCGTCGCTGCCCTACGGCGAGTCCAGAATTCACACCATGCCCTACGGCATTGAAGGCGGCAAGACCCATATCGGCGCCCTCGACCTCCTGCAGTCCGAGCATTCCTACTCCTTGTTTGCAACGGGGGGAGGCATGGGAGGCAAGGCATCCGACAGCGGGACCGAGCACTCCGTCACGATTACGGACCAATCTTGCGATCTGGTCATCATGAATCCGCCGTTCACTCGACCCACGAACCATGAGGCCGCGCATAGCGAGATCCCGGTTCCGTCTTTCGCGGGATTCGGCACGTCGCACGACGAGCAGCAGGCGATGGCACGGAAGCTGAAGGAAGCCAAGGGTCCGTTCGGAAGCGGCAACGCCGGCCTCGCGTCGAACTTCATGGACCTGGGGCACCGCAAGCTGAAAGACGGGGGCGTGCTGGCCTTGGTCGTTCCGTTCTCCTTCGTGCGTGGGCAGTCCTGGAAGCGAGCTCGGCAGGCACTGCAGAATCACTACAGCGACGTTCGCATCGCGTCCGTCGCCGCCTCGGGGCAGACTGCACGAGCCTTCTCGGCAGACACCGGCATGGCGGAGTGTCTGGTCGTTGCGACGAAGGGTGGAACTGGAAAGTCCAGCACGACTTACTTCAATCTGGCGGCCCGGCCCTCATCTCTTCTGGAAGCGGCGGTGGGGGCGAAACGCACGAATGGCCGGGTCGTGCAGGGAGACATTCTCGACGGAGGTACCGCGGGTGTCCGGTCCACGAGCGTCATCGAGGCGGCCCGGGCCCTGGCATCGGGGCATCTGCTCTTGCCGCGACAGATGCAGGTGGAGCGCCTGCCGATCGTATCGCTGAGCACGGTGGCTCGACGGGGTCTGGTTGATCGAGACATCAACGGCGGTTTCACGGACCAAAGCAAGACGGGTCTCGCTCGAGGCCCGTTCGTGAAGCGTGCCGTTCGCCCGGGCGAAGTGCCGACATGGCCGATGCTCTGGAAGCATGCTGCTGACCGGGAGCGCAGGCTGGTGGTGTCCCCGGATTCCTGTGGGGATCCCAGGCCGAACGACGAAGCGCGCGCGGCCGAGCGCTGGAACGCTGCCGCATCTCGCTTGCATGCCACCCGAGACTTCCGGCTGAACTCACAAAGCCTCGCCATGTGCCTCACGCCGGAGAAGTGCTTGGGGGGGACGGCTTGGCCCAATCTGATTCCCGACCAGCCGGCATACGAGATTCCGCTCCTGCTGTGGGCCAACTCGACGCTGGGGCTGATCCTGTTCTGGTGGCGCGGAACCAGACAGCAGCAAGGACGCGCTCGCATTACGATTTCGGTGCTGCCCGACCTGCCCGTACTCGATCCGCGTTCGTTGACAGACGGTCAGACTGACCGCTGCCGCGAGATTTTCGACGCCTTCAAGGACAAGCCGCTATTACCCGCGAACGAGGCTTACCGAGACGAGACGCGCAGGGCTCTCGACCGGGAGCTGTTGTTCGGGACAGGGAGCGTGCTGCGACTCGACCAGAGCCTGGAGGAACAACTGGACTTGCTCCGGAATCAGTGGTGCGCCGAGCCGTCGGTCCATGGAGGGAAGGATACTCGCATCCGGCAATAGCCCTCCATTCCGCAGCTAGTTCGTGTCTGCCAGAAAACCCTCGCTGGGCAAGAGGTCTCGCTTGGAAGTGAAAATAATATGGATGTAACTGCCTAGGTACTTTGGATACCGGACAACGATCAGCAGACGGAGGGGCCCTTGACTTTGGGGCGGAGAAGCCGTAGCATGAAGTACTTTCCGGATGTTCAGGCCGTAGCGAGCCAGCCGCAGCTTCAGGAGGCGCCGGAGCCGAGGCCGGGCCATGCAGGGGCAGCGCACCAAAAAACAAGTCCCGTCTCCTGCACTTGCAGGCGGAGGTCACTCGTCTAAGGGCCGAAATCGCTCGATGGAGGGCGAAGGACATCCAATGGCAAGCGAAAGGAGCCCAGTGGCAGGCGGATGAGGACGGTGAGGCGAAGCGGCGGCAGGTCTATGATCTCCCGGAACCCAAGCCGGAAGGGACCGAGCATCGGGCGTTGGCCTGTCGCTGCCGGCTCTCGACCCGGGCCGCCTTTCCGGAGGACGTGACGGCACCGGTGCAGTACGGGCCGCGCTTGGCGGCCACGGCGATCTACTTGCAGAACGCCCAGTTCCTGCCCGAGGAGCGGCTGACCCAGCTCCGGCGGGACCTGTTCGGTGTGAGCCTGTGCTCCGGCACCCTGAACCACCTGCGCCGCCGGGCGGCGCAGGCCTGGGAGCCTTGTGTCGAGCGGATCCGGGAGCACCTCATCCGTTGCCCCGGAGTGAAGCACCTCGACGAGACCGCGTTCCGGGTCGGGGGACAGGGACAATGGCTGCATGGACTGCGCCATCAGCTGCTGACCTACTACCGCGTCAGCGAGAAGCGGGGATGGGTGTTGTGGGGGCTGCGAGGGATCCTGGTGCACGATCACTGGGCTCCGTACTTCCAGGTGACAGATGGGCTGCACGCGCTGTGCAACGCCCATCCTCTGCGCGAGTTAGAGGCCCTGGTGAAGATCGACGGGGAAGCTTGGGCCGGGCGAATGCAGCGTTTTCTGCGGGGGGCCAGGCGGGTGGCGGAGCGGGCCCGCAAACGGAGCGAGGTGGTGCCGCCACAGCTGTTGAAGCGGATGGAGCGCCGCTACGACAAGTTGGTGCAGGAGGCCCCGGACTATCACAGCGGGCTGCCGCCGTTGCCGACCGGCCGGCGGGGCCGCAAGAAACGTCGGCCCGGCCATAATCTGGCCTTGCGGCTGGAGCGGCGACGAGCCTCCGTGTTGCTTTTTCTGTTCGATTTGAGCGTGCCGTTCACTGCAAGGGGCCTAGGAGTTCGTCACGCTGCGCAGTGTGCTGTCGACGGCCCGCCACGCGCCGCACGGTGCGCACGTCACAACACAAGCTCCGCTAGAAACGCGGACTCAGGCCGAGAACCTGGGTAGTTACGGCAATCGGAGAACGTGTGCTAGTACCCTGCGGGCTGCGGGGATCAGGCAGATGTGATGGCATTTCCTAGTGCAACCGGCATACTGGTGTACAGAGGCTACGGGAAGTGGCCGCCGCGAACCGCATCGCCCAAATGCTGTCCAAGCTGGATGCCCAGACCGCGCTGCTCAACGGTAAGCTCGACGCACAGGACTCCAAGCTGCGCCCGTTGATGTGGATGGTCGGGGCCGGGGTGGCGGTTATCGGCATTCTGGTGCGCCTCCAGGATGTTCCCATGCTGAGATTCTCTAGTTTCTTGCCGTTGCGGCTGATTAGATTTGCGGAGGGCACTGGCTCTTGCCGACCAAGTTCTGTCCGCAACGCTTCGTCGGGCGGCTCTACGCACCCCCAAACTCACGCTATGGGCCCACTCGCCTCCCCCTCAATCGCACAGCCCCCAGCGTGGGAAAGTCCTGGTGCGCCTCTGGGGTACTGGCTAGACCGAAGCGACCCAAGGCCGAGCCCGGGGGCTGGACGCCCAGAGAGCGTTCCAGGCAGCTATCGCCAAGGACCGGTCCACCAGCACTGCCAGCGCCTACATGACGAGTCTTGCCTTGCTGGTGCCTGACTTCCAGCGGCCTGCTTGCATGAGTTCGGGGAGGCCAGTCCCGCAAGCAGCAAGATCCTGAGCCATGCTAATGCGAGGACTGTGACTGCTGAATCTTGCCGATCCCCTGGATATCCGGGTCGTGGCCGTGGTATCTTGACGTCACGTTGCATCGCACCCTTACTGGACCCGATGAGTGGGGGCTCTCTCGGCTTTGGCCAATTCCCATGCGACGAATCGCGATGATGCGATGAAGAAACGGGGAAACTGAACTATGAATGCTGTTCGTACCGCCCTCCTGCGCACCCTGCGATCGGCTTTGCCGATCTTGCTGGTGACCGTGCCCGCCTTCGGACAAACGCAGACCGCGACCGTGCGAGGAACGGTCACCGACGCTTCGGGAGCCGTCATTCCGGGAGTCAGGCTGACGCTCACCAACGTTGACCAGAACCGGCCATGGGAAGGCGAATCCAATGCATCGGGTGCCTACCTGTTCCAGCAGATTCCACCTGGCAACTACTCGCTTTCCGTCGGAGCTGACGGCTTCAAGCGCTACGAACGGCCGAGATTCGTCCTGCAGGTTGCCCAGGTTGCCCAGATCGACATTGCGCTGGAGGTGGGTGACGTGACCGAGGTTGTCGAGATTTCGGCCGAGGCACCGCTGCTGGCCACGGCTACCTCCGACCTGGGCGAGGTTGTGAACTCCCTCACAGCGGAGGCGCTGCCCCTGAACGGCAGGAACGTCCTGCAGTTGATCGGCCTCACCCCAGGCATCAACACCACTCGGAACTTTCGCAACTCGACCAGCGGCAACGGGTCCATCAGCGCCGTGGCGTTCTCGGCGAATGGCGGCCGGAACGTGGCCAACTCGATCATGCTGGACGGATCGTCCCAAGAGGTCATGGGCTACAACCAGCCGTCGTACATCCCGTCTCCCGACACCCTGCAGGAGTTCAAGGTGCAGACCAACGCCTTTTCCGCCGAGTACGGCCGGACCGCCGGGGCGGTGGTGAACATGGTGACGCGCTCCGGGGGAAGCGGCTTCCACGGCGTCGTGTACGAGTTCCTCCGCAACGACAAGCTGCAGGCCAACAACTGGTTCGCCAACGCCAATGGCCGGGACCGGGCACCGTTCCGGTTCAACCAGTTCGGCGGCACTCTCGGCGGACCCCTGACACCCTCGCGGCAGCGCCTGTTTTTCTTCCAGAGTGTCGAGTTCCGGCGACAGGTGAATCCGGCCTCGGTCACCCAGTCGGTCCCGACCCCGATGATGAAGCGCGGCGATTTCAGCGAGGACACCCGGACCGTCTACGATCCCCTGACGATCCAGGAGGACGGCACGAGGGAAGCGTTCCCCAACAACAGGATCCCGGACGGGCGGCACAATTCCACGGCCCAGACGCTGCTCTCGTACTTTCCCGAGCCGACAGCCGGCGGCATCCGGAACAACTTCTTCTCCCAGTTGGGGGCCCGCCCGAACACCTGGGACACCTCCACCAAGCTGGACTACCGCATCAACGACCGCAACAACCTGTTCGCCCGCGTGTCTCTGAACAAGACGAGCAACACCCTCCCCAGCCGCTGGAACAACAGTGCCTCGCCCGGGTCGGGCTGGAACGGCTCGATCAACCGGTCCTACACCCTGGACGACACCCACCTGTGGAACGGGTGGGTGATGCATGGGAACTACGGGTACTCCTACCATGCGAACCCCCGCCGGTACATTGATGACGGAATCACGCAGAGCTCGCTCGGCCTGCCGGCCGAGATCGACAGCCAGGTCCAGTTCCCGTCCTTCCCGAGAGTCCAGGTGCAGGACTTCCAGCAAATGGGGAACGCGGCGTTCTGGTACATCGGGAACAAGTTCGAGTCTCACACCTGGGTGGGCGACATGTCGCGCCTCGTCGGCGACCACACGATCAAGTTCGGCGGCGTCTTCCGCCTGAATCGGGTCTCGAATCACCGGCCCGCAGACCCGGCCGGGTTCTATCAGTTCACCCGAGCCTGGACGCGCGAACGGTTCAATCGCGGCAGTCAGGGCAATTCGGTCGCCACCATGCTGCTCGGGCACCTGAACGGGGGCCAGATCCGGTTCGAGCCGGCACTGTCCCAGCAGACCCCGTACTGGGGGTTCTACTTCCAGGACGACTGGCGCGCCACAGACAGGCTCACGCTCAACGTCGGTCTCCGCTGGGACCAGGACCGACCGATCACCGAGCGCTACAACCGGGCGAGCTGGTTCGACTTCGACGCGACCCAGCCGGATCTGGTGCTGGACACGCCCGGCCTCGAGCGGCCGGTGGTAGGCGGACTGCAGTTCGCCGGCGTCGGAGGCAGCCCGCGGCACATCAAGAACTACGACAACAACAACATCGCTCCCCGGCTGGGTCTGGCCTACAAGCTGACCGAGAGGCTCGTCATCCGGACCGGTGCCGGGGTCTTCTACAACCCGACCACGGGCTTCGGCCCGGGTACAGCGACGGTGGGGGCGGTCAGTTTCAACTCCATCTCGCCGATCGTCGGCAGTCAAGACGGCGGACGCACTCCGTTCGCCAGCGTCACCGATCCGTTTCCGCTGGGATTCAATGCACCCACCAACGGGGCGGACGGCTTGGCCACGTTCCTGGGCCAGGGGCCGGCCGCGATCGTCCGCACTGATCGCACACCCTATTCCATCCAGTGGAACTTCAACCTGCAATACGAACTTCCGGATAGCTGGCTGATCGACGTTGCCTATGCCGGCAACTCGGGCGTCAAGCTGCTCGGCACGGGAGTCCAGTTCAATCAACTGCCCAACGAGCACCAGGCACTGGGTGACCGGCTCAACGATCAGGTCGAGAACCCGTTCGTCGGCGTGATACCGAGCAATCTGCCGCTTGGCCGCAACATGATTTCGTACGGACAGTTGCTGCGGCCGTTCCCCCATTTTTCCGGGGTCAACACGCCCCGAGGGTACGAGTTCAACTCCAACTACCATGCCTTGCAGGCGAAGGTCCGCAAGCGCTACAGCAGCGGTCTGCAGTTGCTTGGTGCCTACACTTGGTCAAAGATGATCGACGACGTCAGCTCCGTGGCGGGCTTCGTCGGTGCGCAGAATCCCGGGTATACCAATCACTACGACAAGCGGCTGGACCGGTCCCTGTCCGGTCTCGATGTAGCGCACCGCCTGGTTCTCAACTACCAGTACGAGTTGCCGTTCGGGAAAGGCAAGGCGCTGCTGAACCGTGGCGGCTGGGTGAACCAGGTGCTCGGCGGCTGGAACGTCAATGGTGTCACGACCTACCAGAGCGGGCTTCCACTCGGCATCACCTCGCGTTTCAACAATCTCAATGCCTTCGGCGGCCGCCAGACGCCGAACCGTGTGCTTGGGCAGCGGCCCCTCACCGAGGGGCCGGTGGAGCAGCGCCTGGGCGGCCGTTTCGCGGACCAGCCGTACCTCAACGCCAGCGCGTTCGAGCAGCCGGAGCCGTTCATGTTCGGGAACATGGGGAACTTCCTGCCCGATGCGAGGGAGCCGATGTTCGTCAACTGGGACGTTTCCGTGCTCAAGGATTTCCCGTTCAACGAGCGGGTCCGCCTGCAGTTCCGGGCGGAGTTCTTCAACTTCTTCAACCACACGGTGTTCCGGCGCCCGAACACGAGTTTCGGAAACAACAACTTCGGGTACATTACCAACGCCGAGGCGGCCCGCATCGGGCAGCTGGGCCTCAAGCTGTACTTCTGATCAGGATCAGGCTGGTTCGCCGGTATCGCGGCGAGCCCGGCCATCGCGCATCCTGCTGACCTGCAAGGGGGGTGGCAGACGTGCTAGGCTTGCGACTGGCACGCAAGATTATCCCTCTTACCTTCGGATTGCGGACGTTCGGCCCCAGACGCCCTCAATGCCTGGTGGGCCGAGCGCTTCA
Organism: Bryobacterales bacterium; assembly: GCA_965205085.1. Lineage (GTDB taxonomy): Bacteria > Acidobacteriota > Terriglobia > Bryobacterales > UBA6623 > VXMF01. The sequence continues at coordinate 3,792,795 of OZ242039.1, forward strand.
TGAACATCCTCCTTTACAATCCCGACAATCAGGTCACCAAGAACTACATGCCCCACCTGTGGATGTTCGTTCTGCAGGCGGTGACGCCTCCCGGCCACAAGGTGTTCCTGATCGACGGGAACGCGCAGGCCATGACGGAGGAGGGGATCGCGAGATTCGTCCGCGAGAACGACATCCAGCTCGCCGGGATCGGTGCCATGACGCGCATGGCCGCCCGCGCGTACCGCATGGCCGACGCGATCCGGGGCGCGGGGGCGAAGGTCGTGATGGGCGGGCCGCACGTCACGGAAGTGCCCGACGAGCCGATCGGCCGGGACCGCGAGCCGCGGCATGCCGATGCCGTGGCGCTGGGCGAGGCGGACGAGGTCTGGCCCCGGATCGTGCGCGATGCGGAGGCCGGCCGTTTGCAGGAGGTGTACAAGCCCGTCGACGAGAACGGTGCGGAAGTGAAGCCTTCCCTCGAGACGTACCCGGTGATTCCCTGGGACACGATGGACCTTCGGCAGTTCGACCTGATCGCGAAGATTCCCGCGTGGGGCCGCCGTCTGCTCGAGCGAGCCGGCAGCACATGGAAGAGCCTGTACATCGTGCCCATCGAATCCGGCCGGGGCTGCCCGTACGGCTGCGATTTCTGCACGGTGACGGGATTCTTCGGCGACTCGATCCGCTTCCGCAGCAATGACAGTGTGATCGAGGAGATCCTGCGATTGAAGGCCCGGGCAGCCGCCGAGGGCGGTCGGATCGGCGTATTCTTCATTGACGACAACTTCGCGATCAATGTCCGTCGGACCAAATCGCTGCTGCGAGCAATGATCGAGCGGGGAGCCCAGGTACCGTGGGTTGCCCAGATCAGCATGAACCTGCTGAAGGACGAGGAACTCTGCGACCTGATCAAGGAGAGCGGCGGGCGGTGGATCTTCATGGGGCTCGAGTCGATTGACCCCCTGAGCCTGAAGGACGTCAACAAGGGCTTCAACAAACCCGCCAAGTACGGCGAGGTGCTGGACCGACTGGCCAGCCGGGGTATCTATTCGATCACGTCGTTCATCTTCGGAATGGACGGCGATCGGCCGGGGGTAGCGCAACGGACCCTGGACGTCATCGACGAGTGGCCTCCGGGCCTCCCGGTCTACGGTCTCATGACGCCGTATCCGGCGACGCCGCTGTACGACCGGCTGCTGGCCCAGGGACGGCTGACCAGACCGAAGCACTGGCTGGACTTCCGACCGTTCCGCATGGCGTACACGCCGGAGCACATCAGCATTGAGCAGGCGGAGGCCGAAGTGGACCAGGCCTGGCGGGAATCCTACTCGCCCGAAGCGATTGCCTCTGCATTGAGGAAGATCGAGGGCCGACCTTTTCACGAGCGTGCCGTCATGTTCTTTACGAGGCTGGCGTTCCGGGGCATCTACTTCCCGCAAATGACCATGCGCCACTGGATGGCCCTTCTCTGGCAGAACCGGGCGAGTTTTGCGCGCATTCTGTACGAGGGATATCAGCTTCACCGACGACACCGGCGTGGCGGGGCCGGCCCGACCGTGCCGGAGTCGACGCAGGCCACGGAGGCCGAGCGAATCGCCGCCTAGCCGGACAGGATTTCGGCCCGGGCCAACGACCCGGCGAGGTCGGCTGCGGGAAATCTACAATCTGCCCGTCGCTCTGGGCGGGGCGCATCATCGCGCCCTGATGGGGTAGTCCGGATGACGCCTGTCGACGGGCTTCGCCGCCGTCTCCGATCCTCACGGGAAAGAGAACCGCCGCCACGGCCGTCCGCAACCAGGGCCTGACGCTCCTGCAGTTGGCGTCGCCTCGCCTGTGCCACGCCGGGTGTTCGAGAGCCTTCGGCGCGAGGCCCGGCCGTCCAGCCGACAGCCGAAGCCGTGGCGCTTCGGCTCTTGAGGCAGCGTGAGAGCTGGGTCCGCTCCCGCGCTCCCCCGAACCACCGCACGCGACATCCTGTCCCGCGTCTGCCGCTGACGTCGGAGCGGGCACTGTCCGGGGGTGCCACGGCCCACACTTAGGTCGGAACTGGTTGGGTGTTCAGCCTCGGCACGGTCATGGTGCGAGGGTCCCTCACGGCTCGCGGAGCTCAGGGAGGCACCAGCATCGCCGAAATCGAGCCCTCAGATGGAAATTCACCGCGATTTCTCATCTCCGTGCTGTCCGTGCGTGCTACAGTAACCATACATGCCAAGTTACAGTGCCGGACTGGTAAAAGATCCCACAGGGCGGCCGACTCCGCAACTGGTTTCCGCTCGGTTCGGTACGGTGTGGCACACGGGCCTACTGCCCGGTGCGTTTGAGGTGGCGGCACAAGGGTTCGCCGAGCCCCTGCCGCATGGACACGCAGCCAAGGAGGACTCCAATGACCGAGCGAATCAATGATTTCCAGCAGTTACTCTTCCCGGTGCGGGAAGTTCCTGTCTACGCCGCGCTGAACCAGAGCGACGAGGCGGCGCGCATACGCATTCCGGGACGGAAGGCGATCGTGGACTGCAGCACGGACCGAATCCTATCCGTCGTCAGCGAGAACTACCAGCTCGTGAGCAACCGAGACGCACTGAACTATGCGTATCGATGCTGTGAGGCGGCCTTTCCCGATATTCCTAGGACGGCATGGGTTGTCTCCACAGCCGATGCCCCTTCCACAGGAGGCCACTGTCACTTCGACCTGACGGAAACGACGTCCCGGATCGACTTTAACGGCATGCCGGCCGAGATGCGCCCTGACACGTACGGGCCGTTCGTGCGAGTCACGAACAGCTACAACCGTACCCGGGCGCTAGGGGTTACCATCGGCTTCATGCGGAAGGTCTGCTCGAACGGGATGATCCTCCCCAAGTCGAGCATTCACTTCTTCTACAACCACAACACCAGGCGGATTGGCGAACGGATTCAGTTCCAGATCGAGAATGGGGCGTTCCAGGGCCTGAAGACGCAGTTCCTGGCCTTCCTGGAACCGCTGCGCCAGTGCCACATCCCCCTGTCGCTGCACACGCGAATCGCCCTGGATGCGCTGCACATCACCGAGGCGGAGTCCCGCCCGAAGCCGGCTCGTCGCGCGACCGGGCGGGAAGGTCCCCGCCCCCGGTCCGAATCCCGCGCGAAGCGGGCTCGTTCGAGTTGGGAACGGATCAACTCGAGTGTCGAGAGACTGAGCGAACGGTATGCCTGGGAACTGGGACCGAATGCCTACTCCCTCATGAACGTTGTGACCGACTTGGCAACCAGACCCGCCGATGTCGAGGTGAGGCGGCGCGAGCGCCACAGCCTGCAGTGCATCGCCGGGAGGTGGCTGGCTGCCTTCAGTACAGCATGCAAAGAGTCCGACTTCGAACCCGGCCGCTACGCCGACCAGCTTCGGGAGTCCGCCCGCATGGACTCCCGGGAAGGAAGCTACAGCTGACGATCCTGCCTGCACCCTGTTCCTTACCGTTGGTGGGCGAGAGAGGTGCTGGCGCCAAGCGTTCGATGCACTGTGAGCAGAGGTTGTCGCAGAAGGGTAATATGGAGCAATCATGAGAATTGTGATCATTGCCATCTCGCTGTCTGTTGTGCTTGGGGGCTTGGAAGCGGTGCCGAAGACGACGTTCGGGGAAGGCACGTTCATGATCGGTGTCGACATTGCTGCGGGAACGTACCGGGCGAGATCCACGGGCCGCTCCTGCTATTGGGCAAGGCTGTCCGGCCTGGGCGGAAGATTGTCCGACACGATCGCGAAGGAGCTTGGGAACGGGCAGATGCTGGTAACGATATCCCCGTCCGATTACGCCTTCAAGACAGAGGGATGTACGCGATGGACGCCGGTCGCGCGTGGCCGAGGATTTGTCGGAGATCATGGATTTACTAATGAATTTCAGAACTATCTACTACAAAAAGCCCAAGAACAGGGCAATATCAATGAAGAATACGCCGAGTCCCATAGCAATCTTGCTGAGAGCCCACCAGACTACAAAAGTCTGTACGGGGACTGGAACGATGCAAAATACCGGGAAGTCCCCTTGCCTCACACCGGGCCTCCGGGAAAAACCCCGTCGTCCCACTCGGCGGCTGACAAGGACCTTCCACAAACCGAGAGCGTTCGAGCCAACAGTTTAGCCATGCTTCTCGACCTGTACCGGCAGTATGGCGAAGCCCGCAAGGCACTGGACACAATCGAGGCTCAAGGCAAGAGAGATATTGCAGCACTGAACGCCGAGGCTCCAGACCATGCCGACTATAAGCTAGGCGCAGGGGGCAAAGCGAAGCTCAGGCTAAAAGCCGCTGCCCTCGGGTTCGCGGGCATCCGCGCTCGCTACAGCCAGATGCGGGATGCTCCGTTCAATCGTGCAAAAGCAGAGTTTCAGCAGCGCAAGCAGTTGCTAAGCGACAAATATTCTGAAGCCATCCAAAGAGGAGAAGCCCGCATCGAGGCACTCAGCAAGGCCATCGAGCACATGGTCATGATCGCAAGTGTGACCAATGCCATGATTGCTGCGACTTCCAGTGACTACAAGGCCAGACTGGAGCACTCTCCCGATGCACCCAGTACGTTTGAACCCTTTAGAGGTGCAGCGCAGGAGATGCGCTTTGCGGCAAAAGACTTGGGTCCTGTCGGCAATGGTGGAGTGGCGCAGAAGACGACGTTCGGGGAAGGCACGTTCATCGTCGGCATTGATATTGCCGCGGGCACGTACCGGGCGAGTTCCGCTGCCCGCTCCTGCTATTGGGCAAGGCTGTCCGGCTTGGGCGGAGGGTTGTCCGACACGATCGCGAACGAGCTTGGGAACGGACAGATGCTGGTCACGATATCCCCGTCCGATCACGCCTTCAAGACGGAGGGATGTACCCGATGGACGCTTGTCGGCAGTGCGACGTCCTCGATTCGATATCAAGAACCTTAGGCGTATCTTCCAGGCCGCCAGCAAACTGCCACGACAGGTGGACAAGCTGGAGTCGCCCGGTTCTGATCTCCCTGTCGCCGGCGGCGACGGGACCGTCCAGCGGGCCGTTCTCCCAGGGCCCGGGCGATTTCAGAAACGCATGGAGGTGAAGCCTCCGTCAACGAAGACCTCGGCTCCCGTAATGAAGCTCCCGCCGCGTCGGGCCACCAACAGCAGTGCAGCGCCCACCAGTTCGGCGGGCTCGCCAAATCGCGCCATCGGCGTCTGGTCCATGATCTTCCGGACTCGCTCGGGCTGCAGGATCTTCCGGTTCTGCTCGGCCGGGAAGAAGCCCGGATTCAGTGAATTGACCCGGACACCCCGCGGTCCGTACTCGCGGGCGAGGTTCTTCGTCAGGTTGTTGACCGCCGCTTTCGAGGCAGAGTAGGCGAAGACCCTGGACAGTGGCAGGTGGGCGGTGACGCTCCCGATATTGAGGATCGCGCCACCGTCCTGCTGTGCGGCCATTCGGGGCGCAAAGATCTGGCATCCCAGATGGGTGGCCTTCAGGTTCGTGTCCAGGACCCGCTGCCAGTCATCGTCCTTGATCTCCTCATAGGGCACGGCCGAGTTGACTCCCGCGCAGTTGACCAAGATGTCGACCTCGGGATGTCTGGCGGTCACGGCATCCCGCAGGGCCTCGACAGATTCCCGCGAGGTCACGTCGACAGCGGCGAACTCAGCCGACCCGCCCGCCGCCCGGATCGCCGAGGCGCGGGCCTGTCCGCGCTCGGCCGACCGGCCGGACACCACGACATGGGCGCCGGCGGCCGCCAGACCGTCGCAGAGCGCGCCCCCCAGGACGCCTGTTCCGCCGATCACGACGGCTACGTTGGAGTCCAGCCCGAAGAGCCCTTTCAGGAACGTCGCTGAGTCACTCATCTATCTGTTACCTTGTCACGTCTTCAGGGGTGAACGCAATCCCGGCCACCGCCGGGCCTGCGAGATACGGGGATAGCTCCCCACTGCACACCCCGCCTCGATGGCTTCGAGTCGCCTCCGGACTTCCCGTTCCATGTCCCCGGTCCGTACACCGTCCCATTCCGGCAGGTAGGGCCGGAGCTTGCGAAGGCCCTTGTGCAGCTGTCTGGTTGCGCCGTTCCGGTTGTTGCGGCCCTGATGATAGAAGCCCACGGCGAAGTGGATCAGCGCCTGCAGGAACCTGCGGTCAGGTTGCTGGGCGTGGGTCCAGATTTCTTCGAGGGCCTCGTGGCACTCGAAGAAATCCTCTGCATTGAACAGGTCGATTCCCCGCTGGAACAGGGCGCACGGATCTCTGTCGGGCATGGGCCGATTCTTCAGGATAGGGTGGAGTTCGGGCTACACTCGTAATCGGTGGCTTCCCGAATTCTACCCCTCTGCGCCCTCCTGATCACCGGGCTGCTGCGTGGCCAGCCCACGCCCCTCGGCGGCACCGCGGAACTGCATGAACTGCTCGACCGCCTCAACACGGTTGGCACGGTGCTGATGCTGGGGGCTCATCCAGACGACGAGAACACGGCTGTCATGGCGTACTTCGCCCGCAGCCGGCACCTCAGAACGGTGTATTTTTCGGCCACTCGTGGTGAAGGAGGCCAGAATCTCATCGGAACGGAGCAGGCGAGCCTGATGGGTGTCATCCGGACCCATGAGCTGCTGGAAGCGCGTCGCATTGATGGTGGCGAGCAGGCGTTCGCCAGCGTCGTCGACTTCGGCTATTCGAAGACGCCGGAAGAGACGCTGGGCGTCTGGGGCGAGGAGACGCTGCTGCGGGACATGGTCCGTGTCATCCGCACGGTCCGGCCAGATCTGATTGTGGCCCGGTTTCCCCCGCGACCGGGCAGCGGCGGCCACGGCCAGCATACGGCCGTCGGCTGGAGCGGACCGACCGCCTACGAAGCTGCTGCGGATGCCTCCAGGTTTCCCGAACTGGGGCTGCCCGCCTGGCGTGCGCACCGCTATGTCTACAACGTTCCGACATTCACGCGGGAGATGGAAGAGCAGGCGGCCAGGATGCCCGGGCGGATTCGCCTGGATCTGGGCGCTTATGATCCGGTGCTCGGCAAGTCGTATGCCGAGATTGCCGGAGAGAGCCGCAGCATGCACCGGAGCCAGGCCATGGGCACCAGCCAGCGCAAGGGCAGCGCCCCCGCCTACTTCGAAGTCGTGGCCGGAGCGGAAGCGCAGCAGGACCCACTGGAGGGAATCGACAGCAGCTGGATGCGCATTCGCGGTGGCATTCCGGTAGGGAGGCATCTGGCTGCCGCCCGAGACCGTTTGGACCCGAGGGAGCCCGAGGCGATCCTGCCGCATCTGCTGGCGGCGTACGGGAAGCTTGAAACCCTCACGGGCCCCGAGGTGGACTACAAGCGGCGGGAACTCGTTCGGGCGATCGAGATTGCTTCCGGTGTTTGGCTGGATGCAACGGCCCAGGGCTGGAATGCCGTTCCGGGGTCCTCCGTACAGATCACCGTACAGGGGTTGCGGCGTTCGGATGCTCCCTGGCTCTGGCGCGCCACAAGGATCGTCGGCATCGCCGGCGCCTCGATCGAGGGTGGCGTCGAGTTGCCGCCCAACCGAATGGTCGAGCAGCAGGCAACAGTGGTCGTCCCCGAGGATGCCTGTTTCTCACAGCCGTACTGGTTGCGGACCGAGGACGCCAACGCTCATTGTCAGGATTCCGGTGCCGCGCCGGGTCCGAGTACGGCGCTGCGGGCGGTCTTCGAACTCGAGACACCGGACGGCATCGTGGTGGAGTCCACCAGGCCGGTGATGTATCGCTGGGTGGACCCCTCGGTCGGAGAGCGCTCCAGGCCGCTCGTTGTCGTTCCCCCGGTGGCGGTGGGCTTCACCGCCGAGAACCGCATCTTCCCTGATGCGACCCCGGCGAAGATCCCTGTCCGGCTTTCCTCGAACCTTGGTGCCGCAGTGGCGACAGTCGAAATCGAGGCCCCCGAAGGATGGTCTGTCACTCCCGGGTCCATCGATATCGAATTCCACCGACAGGGACAGGAAGAAACTGCGATGTTCGAGCTCACACCGCCGCTGCAGGCCTCGGGAGGCGACTTGAAGGCCTCGCTCAGCGTCGAGGGCAGGACCATTCGATCAGGAATGCGGACCATTGAGTACGGGCACATTCCCGCCACGCTCGTGTTTCCGGACGCGGTGATGCGTGTCGAGCGTGTCGAGGTCAAGTCCCTGGCGAATCAGATCGGCTATGTGATGGGAGCCGGAGACAAGATCCCCGAGGCCATTCGGCAGATGGGAGCCGAGGTTGTCCTGCTGACAGCCGCCGACCTTGCGACGGGCGATCTTGGGCGCTTCGACGCCCTTGTAACGGGTGTCCGGGCTCTCAACACGCGTCCCGACCTGCTGGCTGCCCGCGACAGGGTGCTCGATTATGTCGAGAAAGGCGGCACTCTTGTCGTGCAGTACAACACCGTTTCCTTCCGCAGGAGGAGGCCCGGATCCGGGCCTGAGCTGACGCTGGCTCCGTATCCCGTGACACCGTCCCGGCTACGGGTAACGAACGAGGAGGCAAGAATTACCTTCGTGGACCAGGACCACCCGCTCCTGCGGGTGCCGAACAGGATCACGGCGGCCGATTTCGACGGATGGGTGCAGGAGCGGGGATTGTACTTCATGTCCGAGTGGGACGATCGCTATGACGTCGTGGTCGCCTGCCATGATCCAGGGGAGAGTTCGCTGGAGGGGGGCATGCTGTACGCGAGGTACGGCAAAGGTGCCTACGTCTTCACTGGCTATTCGTGGTTCCGTCAGCTGCCGGCAGGCGTACCCGGGGCCTTTCGCATCTTCGCGAACCTCATCAGCGCGGGCCGTTTGCCCGGCGACCGCCCCTAAGACACCGACAGTGGGACCTGTCTGCCGCCAGCCCGGCGCACCCCAAGGCCCATGCTGCCGGTCATCCTTGCCTCGCATGCCAGACCTGACAAGGTTGAGGTGGTTTTGGCGGGTCCAAGGCAGACTCGACCAGCATTGGATTCCAGAGCCCTCCCTCCGGGCCGTTGCTGGGACCCTGCAGGGGCTGCTGTTGCCGGCCGACCCCACCAGCCAGTCCCTGCGCCTGTAACCCCGGGGCCCGGGGCGTCGGATGCAACGTGAGACGCTGCCGGTCCCCGGCCGCGCCCGGAGATTGGCAGTCGTTTCCCACCTCTGCCCAGGCCGATCCGGAACGCGCAGTCCAGCATCCACGGGGCTGGGCGACGCGCATCCGGGTACTCGCCGCCGAACGATCAGCCACCCTTGGTCGGGGTAGAGAATCACACAGGCGAAGCGGCTACAATCGGACCGGAGCACGACACGAACATGATCCGATCGACAGTCTTCCAGGCTGCAGCCGCCGCTACAGTGATTTGCGCCCAGTCTGCGGCAGCGCAGTCAACGATTCCGTGGAAGATCCACGATATGAAGCGACCGGCTCCAACCAAGGTTGTGTCCAACATGAACCTGCCGGTCCCGCCACCTTCGGACGCCATAGTGCTGTTCGACGGTACGGACCTGTCCATGTGGCGTTCAGCTGATGGCAGCGCCGCGAACTGGGAGATCAGGAATGGTAGCCTCGCAGCCGTGCCCGGCGGCGGGCCGCTCTTCACACGCGCGGGCTTCGGCGATATCCAGCTGCACATCGAATGGGCGGCACCCACTCCGGCGCGCGGAACGGGCCAGGGACGGGGCAACAGCGGCGTGTTCCTGATGGGAAAATACGAGATCCAGGTACTGGACTCGCACGAAAATGCCACCTATCCGGATGGTCAGGCCGCCGCTGTGTATGGCCAGTACCCACCGCTGGTCAACGCCAGCCGGCGCGCCGGCGAGTGGCAGGCGTACGATATCGTATTCCGTCGGCCGCGTTTCCGGACTGACGGGTCCGTCGGGCAGCCCGCGCGGGTCACCGTCTTCCACAACGGCGTGCTGGTCCAGGACAATGCAGCGATCTGGGGTCCGACCTCGTGGCTGCAACATCTGCCGTATCGATCTCACCCCGACCGTCTCCCGCTCTCGTTACAGGATCACGGCAATCCGGTCCTGTTCCGCAATGTATGGCTCCGCGAGCTTGACGAGGAGCCGCGACCCGGACCGGGTCGCCACCAGACGAAGCCCATCACCACGATGAGCCCGCCGATGCTTGACCGGTATGTGGGCAAGTACGCCCCGGAGGCGGGGATGCCCGTCATTATCAGCCGCGAAGGGAACACCCTGTATGCCGCCTTCGGCCTCCTTCCGCCGCTGGAACTGCTGCCGCATTCGACGACCGAATTCTCGCTGCGCTGGACAGCCGCGACCGTAATGTTCGACCTGGGTGAGGACGGTGAGCCATCCTCGATGACATTCCACATCGGTGGTGAGGTCAGGCCTGCGACCAGGGTGCGTGACTGAGCGGACGCTTCCTCCATGGGGCCCGTTCCGGCAGCAGTCGACCTTGGCAAGCGTTCCGCCTCCAGTTCATGATCGTCAGAGTGGCTTGCCACGGGTCGGGAGTCAGGTGCCACAGGAAACTGCCATGAAATCACGATGGATCCCGACAATGATCTTCGCCCTCGCGGCCAGCCTGCCCGGATGCTCGCCAAGCAAGACCGGCATGCCCGAAACCGGAGGCGAGGACCGTCCGAACTTCATCATTGTCTTTGCCGACGACCAGGGCTATGGCGATCTGGGAGTGTTCGGGGCCACAGATTTCGAGACGCCCCGTATCGACCGGATGGCCCGCGAGGGCATGAGGTTCACCGACTTCTACGCGCAGCCAGTGTGTGGTCCTTCCCGGACCGCCCTGCTGACGGGATGCTATCCCATTCGGGTTGCGGAATTCGGCAACGAGAAAAGCAACTTCCCCTACGTCCACGAAGAGGAGATCCTGCTCCCCCAGGTGCTCCAGGATCTTGGCTATGCGACCGGAATGGTTGGCAAGCTGGACATCACCAGGCGGCGCAACGGATTCAGGCCCGCCCTGAACCCGGTCCGCAGGGGATTTGACTACTGGTTCGGAGTGGTCGGAGCGAACGACAGCGGACAGGTGCACTGGGTGTATCGCAACGAGGAGAGAATCCAGGAGGCCGCCGGCGTCGATGACCTGACAAGGCGATACACTGACGAGGCATTGGCGTTCATCCGCCGGCACCGTGACGGGCCGTTCTTCCTGTATATCGCCCATACCATGGCGCATGTCGTGCTCGGCGTGACCGAGGATTTCCGCGGGCGATCGGGGCGCGGGCTGTATGGCGACGTGATGGAGGAACTGGATGCCAGCACGGGAGAGATCGTGGACCTCCTGGCTGAGCTTGGCCTGGACCAGCGAACGATCGTTGTCTACACATCGGACAATGGCCCCTGGAGCAATCACTCCCTGCCTCAGTACACGGCGGCGATCACGGAGCATGCCGGCTCGGCCGGGCCCCTGCGGGGCGCGAAAGGCACCACCTGGGAGGGTGGAATCCGGGTGCCGACAGTGATGTGGGGGCCAGGTCTCATTCCGCCCGGGTCAGAATCCAGGGCGATTGCCTCGACCATGGATCTGCTGCCGACATTCATCAAGCTGGCGGGAGGAGACCTGCCGGAGGATCGCACCTTCGACGGGCGGGATATCTCGTCCCTGATGTTCGCGGAGCCTGGTGCAGCAAGCCCCCACGAGGCGTTCTACTACTACCGCGAGACCCATCTGGATGCTGTACGCAGCGGTCCCTGGAAGCTGGTGTTCCCGCGCCCGGGACGGAACGATTCCGAGTGGTTGCTCGCCAGATCGGGGAACTTCCTCGGTGAATTGCTCGAGCCGGTGACCGAACTTGAGTTGTACAACCTCGAGGACGATGTCGGTGAGACGAGCAACATCGCGGGGGACCATCCGGATGTTGTGGCGCGACTGGAGGTTCTGGCCGACAGGGCACGAGAGGAACTGGGTGACTATGACCGCATTGGTACCGGAGTCCGTTTCTTCGACGACGGACCGCTATGGCCTCGCCGTCGGCACTGGTTGCGGCAGTAGGTGCTCGTTTCCTTCCTGGACGAAACCGGTAAGGAACGCCTCTTTCTCCGTCAGGCATGACTCTGATCTCGCGGTCGCTGCTTCGGGAACTTGACGGTGGTAGTTTGACGAACCCGCCCATTGCACATCGAAGTGCACCAGCGGGGAAGCAGGCCTTTGGAGTTGGCGGGTAACAACCCAGGTCCTCGGCCTGAGGCTGCGTCTCTAGCCGGGCTCGTATTCTGACTGGCGCACAATGCGGCGTGTTACGGCGAGTGGCTGCCGTCGCAGGCCGTCTGCTGCCCGTTGGTGCAAGGCGTGGATCTGGCAGCGCTCGTCGAACTGCAGGTGGCGAGACGTCCGAGGCATAGCGGTTGCTCCCATTACGACAGGCCAATCTGGACCTTAGCCCCTCCGCCCGCCGCTGCATTTCCCCGTGCAAGCGGCACGCGAGACGCGTCCATCGCAGACCTCTACAGCAGAACGTCGGCCACGGGTGAATTCCGAGTACGAGCGGGCGCGGCGGCCGGTGGAGTGCCTCGAGCTCTGCTAGACCCCGAAGCACGGCAGTTGGTTGCATGTCGTCGAGTGCGACGTGAGTTGCATGACCCGACAATGCCTGGCCTGCAGGGTTGACAGCTGGGAGCGCTGGACGATTTGCGTACGGGGAGGCAGCTTGGGCGAGCAGTGTGGATGCCCGACAGTGCGCTGTACACTGGCACATAACGGTGGCTGATGTCCGTACCAAACTCAAGTCCGTCTACCCCCACCTCATTGTGTGACGGAACGCTAGCTTAGTTCCAATTGCCTAACAGACCATGATCTCAGGTCACCATTTGTCTTGGACTAGCTCTACCGGCCTCGAAAGTATCGCAACAAGCCCCCCCCCCCCCAAGAATCTTATCCTCTTTGGCTTGTAACTGATTGCCCTGTCTTTCCGCCTCCTTGATATCGTCTATCAACTGTATGAGCCGTCCCCTGCTGGCTTGCAAAGCCCAAAATGTATCCTGCAAAGAAAGTGTCTGTGACTCAACCTGACTCAACTGGATCGTAAGCTGCCTAATATTCTCTGAGTCGGCTTCAGGAATCAGCGAAACTGCGTTTCGGGTGGACTGCCGAATCCAATTGGAGAAGCTCGAGACCCTTGCATATACGGAAGCCATGGTCCTGTCTGGTTGCTCGCCTGAAGCGGCCCTGTTGCTCACACCAATCTGTAACCATTTCATACTCCCTTCTCCAGAATATGGGACGATGAGCGGACCACCGCTGTCACCCGTAGCTGCTCGCATTGTAGCCGTACCTGCACAAACCGTATCAGCATGGAGTACTTGTGTTTCCCATGTATGATCAAAGTTCAGCCGCTTGCGACAATCATTGGCATAATGCAGGTTCGTGGTGACAGACTGCAAGCGGCCGCCATGATTGTTTGTTTCCGTGCGTCCATAGCCCAGCAGGACACCCGACGTGCCTGAAGGAGCATGTATCAGTTCGGCTGACCGGCGAGGGATGCCGAGAGGTGATGCGGACGATGCAGGGAATGGTTGCGATAACTCGATGAGCGCGATATCATTGGGACGATGCACAGGCCGAGGTACTACTAGCGCGTTAAAAGTATACTGCGGATGCGGAATGAACCGTTTGGCACTCCGGCACAGGGATGAGGGCTCAGGCGTGGAGTGATCGACATGGCAAATCCGCATTCTTGCGACTGATTCATCCTTGCTCAAAGCACAATGGGCGGCGGTCAATACCCAGTTGGGGGCGATAAGACTCCCTGAGCAACTGCTGCCATATTCCATCATCCACACGCGGACTACGAAGGGATACTCTTTGCTGCTTGCGACTTCACCACCAAAGATTGAGCGCGGCACAGTGCCCTGCACTTCGGCTCCTCCTCTAGACCCAAATGCTGCAAGCAGGATCAGGAACGCGACCCCCCATGCTGGACCACGGACCCGACTGGAAAACCCAAAGGACAAGCATGCCAGCGACCTCATCGACATCCATCCAACTCTAGCATAATCAGTTCCAGTCACCGGTTGCGCCAGGGAGTGTAAGTGTAATAGCCGACAGTGGTCTGTCGTCGGTGTCCCTACTCCGAACATCTGTGCGAGCCGGCGAGACTGATATGCCCGAGTGCCCCCTGGGTGCGCCTCTCAGACAGATGCGGCCTCGTGGCTACATGCCGTGGTGTCGACGCCGGCTTCTTCCCAGCGGGCGACGATGGCCGGTGCCACGCAGTGGCTCGTGACGTTCACGCTGGTCCGAATCGGATCAATCAGCGCATCAATGCCGAGCAGGATGCCGAGGCCTTCCATCGGCAGCCCTTGGCCTTCGAAGATCGCAGCAAGAATCACGAAGTTGGCGCGAGGCACTCCCGCCACGCCCTTGCTCGTCAGCTTCAGTGTTAGCAGGATGATTGCCTGCCGTTCCCACGAAAGCTCGATGCCGGCCGCTTGGGCCACGAACAGCGTTGCCATGGCCAGATGGATGGTGCTGCCGTTCAGGTTCAGGCTCAGGCTCAGGGGGGCCACCACGCCCAGGATGTTGCGAGGCACCCCGAATCGCTGGAGATTCTCGAGCGTTTGGGGCAGGGCTGCAGCGCTTGAAGTTGTCGCGAAGCCAACCAGGACGGGAGCGCGAGCGCAACGAGCGAATCGCCGCAGGGGCACCTTGCACAGGACCAGGCCGCCGACCACCACGACGGCAACGAAAGCGCACTGCACGACCCACGCCAATGCCGTGAACTCGGCCAGGTCTCCCAGGACAGCCGCACCGTCGGTCGCCACCGCATTCGCGGCCGCCGAAAACACGGCGACCGGCGCCAGAAACATGACGTAGTCGGTGTATCGAAAGGCCACCTCCGCCAGCGCTTCGGCGAGATTCACGACTGGGCGGGCACGCTTGCCGACCGACAGGCACGCGACCCCGAAAAGGAAGCAGAAGACGACGATCTGCAGGATGTCACCGCGTGCCAGTGCGTCGACTATGCTCGTCGGCACGGCGTTCTCGAACGCCGTGGCCAGGTCGGCCGAGGGCGGGGAAGGCGAGCCCGGCAGAACGGCGAGCGGAATCCTCTCTCCAGAGCCCGACAACTTGACGGTGAACCACCCCAGGAGCAGGGCGATGGTCGTTGCTATCTCAAAGCAGACAGCGGCCTTCCAGCCCAATCGACCCAACGCCCCCAAGGAGCCGGCACCAGCGATTGCCCGGATCAGGACGCCCACAAGCACTGGAGCAACGATCGACCGGATCAACCGAAGGAACACGTTGCTGAGGAACTGGATCCGCCCCGTCGCGTCCGGCCATGCGAGGCCGAACGCGATCCCGGCTGCCATGGCGACCAAGATCCAGGCGGCGAGCGAGATCGGGAAGAGTGTGCGCAAGGTGAAAGCCGGAACGACCCGGCGTAACAGTTGGGAATCAGGGAAGTTCGTTTAGGGGGTCAGCCGGTCCGGATCCAGTTACATCTCGTCCGCCGAAGGCCCGTACATTCCCGGGACGGCCGCTCCGTTCATCCGCAAGTACACGCTCAGTTGCCCCCGGTGGTGGATGATATGGTTGAGAATCATCGACTTCAGGACCGCGATTCTGGGCATCGTGAAGATCGGGTTCCCTTCCATCTTGAGAGTCCACTCAACACGCATCGCGTCGTCATCCAGCTTCGCGATCGCCCCCTTTGCCTCTGCCACCTGACGGTCGAAGAACTCGATTGCGCCTTCACGGCTGGATGCCTCGAAGACCTCCATCGGTTTCCCGCCCGGAGGGTGGATGTCCAGTTCCGCTCGGTCCGCCGTAATCGCGCCCCAGCCGGGCATTTCCGCAACATGGCTGACCAGGCGCCCCATGGACATGGACTTCTCGTGTGGCTTGTAGTCCAGCGCGCCGTTGGGAACTCGCTCCAGCATGCGCCGGGTGTTCTTCATCTCGGCGTCAAATTCCAGCAGGAAGTGTTCCGCAAGGCTCATCGGGTTCATTATACGGATCAGTGGCCGAGGGTCATCCTGGACAGCGGCTCTCTTGGTTCCGGCGCTTGCACTTCCGAAGCGTGGGCTGCCCAGTCGTAGGTGGCGGCAGACCGGGGCTCGACAATTCATCGCAGTGGGGACGCAGTCGTCAGGTCCTGTCCAACTCAGCCGGGCTGGCGGACATGGCGGTGCCCGCCTGGACCTGATGGGGTGCCTGACGAGCGCGGTCCCCGCCCGACTTGCCTCAAACGGAACCTGGTGTTGGCCCGCCTGCCCGTTGCTGGGTGGCTGGCTGGGCACCACTCAGTCGTTGTCGGTCAGGGGATCTTCCGGCCACCGGGTCGAGGAGCATCGGTTCCTTCGGCGGGTTGCGTCCGTCGGATCCACCGACAAACCGATGGATTCGGCCAGCCTGCGCGAATCCCGGGCCTGGGTGGTACGGGAGTCCGTCATGGATGCGTCTCAGGATCCCGCCGTTTCCCGTCGACCCGATACCGGCGGCCCCGCGAACTGGTCAGGATGTGATTCGGTCGACCGTGCGCCGCTGCCGTCGCACTTCGAACAACGCTACGGCCGCCGCAACAGAAACGTTCAGCGACAGAACGCTTCCCTCGAGCGGAATGCGGACCAGGAAGTCGCACCGCTCCGCCACACTCCTTCGCAAACCGTCGCTTTCGCCCCCCAGTACCAGCGCACATCGGTCAGCGTACTTGACCGTGTCATAGTCCGCAGCCGCGTCGGCGGCGAATCCGTAGATCCAGAATCCGGCTTCCTTCACCTGGTCCATCGCCCTGCCCAGATTCTTGACCCGAGCGACGGGGATCGATTCCAATGCCCCCGCCGCCGCCTTCGTCGCCGCCTCGCTGAGTCGAGCCGAGCGGCGCTCCGGTATCGCGACCGCCGAGGCTCCCGCTGCGTCAGCCGACCGGATGATCGCGCCAAGGTTGCGCGGGTCCTGCACCGAATCGAGCATCACGATCGTGCCGATGTCTTCCACAACCTCGAGAACCTCCTCAAGCGACCGGTATGAGCCGGAGGAAGCAATCGCCACCACGCCCTGATGCGAGGCCGTCGAGGCGATTCGCTGCAGTGCGGAACGCGGTTCGAACCGCAGCGGAACGCCCAGTCGGCGACACTCGTCGACAATCGACTGAAGCCGGCTGTTGCCAGCCCCGCGGACGACGATGACGTGATCGAGCCCCTTCCCGGACTCCGCCACCGTTCGCAGGGCCGCTGCGACGGCATGGATGCCGACCAATCGCTGCATGACCAGACGCCTATAATAGTGGGTCGCTCGTTCAGGCGTTCTTCGGAATGTTGCGTTTCGTCACAGCTGGCGAGTCTCATGGCGAGGCGCTCGTTGCCACCCTATCCGGCATGCCGGCCGGGATTCCGGTGGATCTCGACAGGATCAACCGTGACCTGTGGCGCCGCCAGCAGGGCTTCGGCCGTGGCGGCCGGATGAAAATCGAGACCGACAAGGTGCATGTCCTTTCGGGGGTTCGCCACGGCAAGACGATCGGCTCGCCAGTCGCCGTCGTCCTTCGGAACCGCGACTGGAAGAACTGGACCGAGACGCTGCCGGTCGAGGACTTTGAGGGCTCGGACGCCCATGTGCGGCCGGTGCAGCGTCCCCGCCCGGGACATGCGGATCTGGCGGGCTGCATCAAGTTCAACTATCCTGAAGCCCGCTACATCCTGGAGCGTGCCAGTGCCCGAGAGACTGCGGCCCGCGTGGCGATGGGGGGGTTCGCGAAGCTGCTGCTGGCGGAGTTCGGCATCGAAGTGCTGAGCCATGTCGTGGCCGTCGGCGGCGCGGAACTGGACCGGGCCGCAACATGGGAGGATCTCAAGGCCTTGGCCGACAGGGATGAGGTGCTGCTGAACTGCATTGACCCCGAGACCGAAGCCCGCATGAAGCAGGAGGTCGACGAGGCCTTCGCGACCGGCGACACTCGCGGCGGCGTCTTTGAGGTCATCGTGCATGGTGCTCCGCCGGGGCTGGGCTCGCATGCGAGCTGGGATTCGAAGCTGGACGGGCGGCTCGCGCAGGCGATCGTTTCCATGCAGGCAGTCAAGGGTGTCGAGATCGGCCGGGCGGCGCTCGCCGCCGCCTCGCCCGGCTCCACGGTGCAGGACACCATTCACTACAGCAAGCCGGAGCGTCGCTTCTTCCGCGGCTCCAACACGGCCGGAGGTCTGGAGGGGGGCATTTCCAACGGTCAGGAGATCGTGGTGCGCGGCTATCTCAAGCCGATTTCCACCCTCCGGCGGCCCCTGGAATCGGTGGACCTCTCGACCCGGGAGCCGGCCAGCGCCGCCTACGAGCGTTCGGATGTTGCCGTGGTGCCCGCTGCCGGCGTGATTGGCGAGGCGATGGTCGCCCTCACGATGGCCCAGGCCTTTCTTGAGAAATTCGGTGGTGATTCGATCGACGAGATCCGTCGCAACTTCGACGGGTACATCGACCAGATCAGGCGGTTCTAGCGGGGCCGCAGGCCCCACCGCACAGTGCTGGAGGGATTCGATGCATGGACCTTATGAGCGTGAAGAGCTGAGGCGGATTCTCCGTCGTCATTCCGTGCTGCGCGGAGAATTCGTACTCTCATCCGGCGAGAAGAGCACTGTCTACGTGGACTGCCGGCTCGCGACGCTTCGTGGTGAGGCGATGCCGCTGGTCGGTCGGGCCGTTCTCGACCGCATCCGCAGGCGGGGCTGGGACCCGCAAGCGGTCGGCGGGCTCACCATGGGCGCCGACCCGATTGCCTGCGCAGTGGCCCATGTCTCGCAGTCCACGGATTGTCCCGTGGACGCGTTTGTCGTGCGGAAGACCGCGAAAGGTTACGGAAGGAAGCGGGTCGTGGAAGGATTGCGGAGCACGGGCGGGGTTCGTTGCGTGGTCCTCGACGACGTCTGCATGAGTGGCGGCTCGACCGTGCAGGCCGTGGCGCGCGTCCGCGAAGCCGGCATGGAAGTCCTCGGTGCCTGCTGTCTCGTTGATCGCGAGCAGGGTGCTGTCGATGCGCTGGCACGAGTCGGCTGCTCGCTTGAGGCGGTCTTCTCCATGGATGAGTTGCTGGGAACTTGAGCGGCCGACGCCGCGCGTGTCGGTCCGCCTGCTCGTGCTGGTATCATGATCCACAAAGGACGGGCGTCTGCCGGGCGGTGCTCGCGGCACGCTGGGTGGCGCTTTCGGATCGGATGTTCGAACGCTACACGGAGAAGGCCCGTCGGGTCATTTTCTTCGCCCGTTACGAAGCAAGCCAGTTTGGCAGCCCCTACATCGAGACTGAGCATCTCCTGCTTGGACTGATCCGGGAGGACAAGGCGCTTGCGAACCGCTTTCTCCGAACCCATGCGGCGGTCGACTCGATCCGCAAGCAGATCGAGGCCCATACCACCATCCGGGAGAAGGTCTCGACTTCTGTCGATCTCCCGCTCAGTCACGAGTGCAAGCGTGTGCTCGCCTATGCGGCCGAGGAAGCGGAACGCCTCTCGCACAAGCACATCGGTACCGAGCACTTGCTGCTGGGTCTCCTGCGGGAGGAACGATGCTTCGCGGCCGAGATCCTGCACGAGCGCGGCCTGAGGCTCTCCTCGATTCGCGACGAACTGGCTCGGGTTCAATCGGAGAAATCAGTATCGAGCCGCCGTCCCAGGGAAGGCTCCCTGCTCGCCGAATTCAGCCGCGACCTCACGCAGGAGGCGTCGGACGGGAAGCTCGATCCCCTGATCGGCCGCGATTCCGAACTCGAACGCGTTGTCCAGATCCTCTGCCGCCGCACCAAGAACAACCCGGTGCTGATCGGTGAGCCCGGCGTCGGCAAGACCGCGATCGTGGAGGGCCTCGCCCAGCGCATTGCCAGCGGCGTTGTCCTGCCGTACCTGTCCAAGAGGCGCATCTATTCGCTGGACCTGTCCCTGATCGTGGCCGGGACCAAGTACCGCGGACAGTTCGAGGAGCGGCTCAAGACGATCATGAAGGAGATGATGGAGAACCAGAATTCGATCATCTTCATCGACGAGTTGCACACCTTGGTCGGAGCCGGCTCGGCGGAGGGTTCCCTCGATGCCGCCAACATCCTGAAGCCTGCGCTGTCGCGTGGCGAGATCCAGTGCATCGGGGCGACGACCCCGAGCGAATTTCGAAAATCCATCGAGCGCGACCGCTCATTGGAACGGCGATTCCAGGCGGTCAAGGTCGCGCCGCCCACCGAGGAAGAGGCCCTGCAGGTGCTGTTTGGCATCAAGGAGCGCTACGAGAGGTTCCACGCCGTCGTCTACACGGACGAGTCCCTGAAAGCGGCCGTCCACAACTCGATCCGGTACATCCCCGATCGATTCCTGCCGGACAAGGCGATCGACCTCCTAGACGAGGCTGGTGCTCGCGTCAAGCTCCAGCAGACGAAGATGTCGGACGAGAGCATCGAGATACACAAGCGGATCAGCTTCATCGTCCACCGCATGGAGAACGCGATCGCGAACCACGAGTTCGAGAAGGCCCGCTTCTACTCCGAGGAAGAGCGGAAGGAGCGCGAGAACCTCCTTCGCTTGCAGTCCCTGCACGAAATGGAGGAGGGCGTCACCGCGACCGTCGAGAAGGACGACATTGAAGAAGTCGTGGCGCGCTGGACAGGCGTACCGATGACGGCCATCAAGGAAGAGGAGATGGGCAAGCTCCTGCGCATCGAGGAGGAGCTGCACGCGCGTATCGTCAGTCAGGACAGCGCGATCTCCGCCTTGGCGCGGGCGATCCGCCGCTCGCGGGCGGGCCTCAAGCCCGTGAACCGGCCGGCGGGCTCCTTCCTCTTTCTCGGTCCCACGGGAGTTGGCAAGACTGAGGTCGCCCGGGCTCTGGCCGAGTTCCTGTTCGGAAGCCAGAAGGCACTGATCCGATTTGACATGTCCGAGTTCATGGAGCGGCACTCGGTCTCCAAGCTCATCGGATCGCCCCCGGGATACATCGGATACGAGGAGGGGGGGCAGCTGACGGAACGGGTCAAGCGCACGCCGTATTCGATCATTCTGCTCGACGAGATCGAGAAGGCTCACCCGGACCTGTTCAGCATCCTGCTCCAGGTCTTCGAGGACGGCCGACTCACGGACGGGATCGGCAATACCGTCGACTTCAAGAACACCATCATCGTGATGACTTCCAACATCGGCGCGCGGCACCTGCAGGACAAGACTCCCATGGGCTTCCAGGGGAGTTCGAGCGAGTACAGTGCCGCCAAGGCCGAGCAGGAAGTCCGCAGCGAGGTCAAGCGGATTTTCAACCCCGAGTTCCTGAACCGCCTCGACGAGACGATCGTGTTCCGGTCGCTGACGGACGACGACCTGCTCGCGATTATCCGGATGCTGATGGGTCAGATCAACGAGAACCTGATCAACAAGGGATTGCAGGTACGACTGGGCCAGGATGCGGCGCAGTACATTCTCGACCAGACCGCTGGCGACCGCAACTATGGTGCACGGCCCCTGAGACGTGCGCTGCAGCGGTATGTGGAGGACCCGCTGTCCGAGGCCCTGATCCGGGGGGATCTGCCCCAGCCGGCCGAGATCGAGATCTTCCGGGGGCCTGACGGCATGTACTACCGTCGACTGGATCTCCTGGAAAGCGAGGGCGAGGCCGATGCCGCTGACGGCGGCCTTGCGATCGCCACGGGAACGTTGCTGTACTCGTTCTAGTCGGCTGAGTGCCGGAAAGGGAACGCCGAAGCTCTCCCAGCGGCGTGCCTTGCGACCCGGGCACCCGTAGGCGCGGGAGCCGTATCCGTCGGAACCGGTCAGGTCGGGACGTCCCCGAGTCCAGTCGGCTGAGCTTGCAGTTTCGGGAAGATGCCCTTCAGACTGGGGTAAATTTCCTCGAACAGCGCGTACGACCGGGCGTATTCGGCAGCGACTCCCGCCTCCGGCTCGATCCGGCGCGCCGTGGCGATCATCGACTGGCAGGCTTCCTCGACCGAGCCGACGTGGCCGGTTCCGGCCATCGCCAGCAGGGCCGCCCCGTATGCGGAGCCCTCCTGCGTCTGCAGGGTCACGACCGGCTTCCGGAAGACGTTTGCGAGGATGCCCAGCCACAGCGGGGATCTGGCCCCTCCGCCCGACGCCCTTACCGACGAGACTCCGGTCCCGAGAGAGGCGATGATTCCGAGGCAGTCGTTGAGGCTGTAGGCCACGCCTTCAAGGATCGACCGGATGAGGTGGCCCCGAGTGTGTTTCGCCGTGATCCCCACCCAGCACCCGCGAGCGAACGGGTCGAGGTGAGGTGTGCGCTCGCCCATCAGGTACGGGAGCCAGAGCAGGCCCTCCGCTCCCGGGGGAACGCCCTCAGCCTCGTCGGTCAGCAGGTCGTATATTGCCGCGCCCCGCTCCGACGCAGCGTTTGCCAGTTCCGCGGCCAGATGGCTCCGGAACCACTGCAGGCTCAGGCCGGCGCCCTGGGTGACCCCCATGAGATGCCACTTGCCGGGCACGGCATGGCAGAACGTGTGCACCCGGCCGGCCGGATCGTAGGCCGCCTGGTCCAGATGCGCGAACACGACGCCAGACGTTCCGATGGTGCAGGACACCAGGCCGGACTCCACGATGCCGTTGCCGACTGCGCTGGCAGCCTGGTCCCCCGCCCCAGCGACGACAGGCGTGCCGCGGGCGAGGCCGGTCTGCCTCGCTGCCGCCGCTGAGACCGAGCCGGTCCGCTCCGGAGATTCCACGACCTGCGGTAGGATCGAAGCGTCGATTCCCAGCTTGTCGATCAGGAACTTCGACCAGCAGCGCCCGACTACGTCGAACAGGGCCGTGCCGGAAGCGTCCGAGACCTCGCTGGCGAACTCTCCGGTCAACATGAAGCGAATGTAGTCCTTGGGGAGCAGCATGTTTCGGATGCGCTCGTAGCTGGCTGGATCGTTGTCCCGGACCCATAGCAGTTTCGGGGCCGTGAAGCCCGTCAGGACCGGGTTGGCGGTGTGTTGCACTACGGTCGCCGCGCCCACTGTTGCGTTGATCCAGTCAACCTGATCCTGGCTGCGCTGGTCGCACCAGATGAGGGCGGGCCGAATGACCTGGTTGGCGGCGTCCAGCAGGGTCAGTCCGTGCATCTGTCCGGAGAGTCCGACTCCCCGGATGTCACCGCCGCTCACCCCGGCCTGTCCCAGCACGCCGCGAACAGCCTCGCTTGCCGCGTTCCACCAGTCCTGCGGCCGCTGCTCAGCCCACAACGGGCGCTGCATCAGCATGTCCTCGTGTGCAACGGTCACCCCGCTCGCGACGCTCCCGTCGGACCGCACGAGGAGCGCCCGCGACCCTCCTGTGCCGATATCGATTCCCAGCCAGTAACTCATGCTTCCCTCTTGCCTGTCAAGAACTCCGTTGCCATTGGTGGCCGGGCCGCGAGCCCGGCGATTTCCGCCCGCAGACTGTCGGTGACAGCGCGGGCCGAGCGACAGTCCGGATCGGCGGTCGGGATCGGCTTGCCGATCCTCAGTTCCACGATTCCGGGCCGCAGGTGCCACGAACCCGGCGGGAGGACCGCTCCGCTTCCGGCGATCGCCATGGGGACGATCGGTACGCCCGCCTCGATTGCGATGTGGGCGGCTCCGGTCTTGAACCGTCGCATAGATTCCCCCCTGCTCCGGCCACCCTCCGGAAACACCAGGATCGACAGCCCGTCCTCGACCCGACGTGCCGCAGCCTCGATGTTCCTCGCTGCCCGTCGTGGATTCTCGCGATCTACCGGCAAGTGGCCCGCGCGGCTCAAGTGCCAGCCGATGAACGGAATGGTCCAAAGGCCCGACCTCGCCAGGATCCGGAAGCTGCGCGGCATGAACCCGAACATGAGCGGGGTGTCGATGAGGCTGAAGTGGTTCGAGGCGAATACGTACGGCTGGTCGGCTGCGAGGTGCTCACTGCCGAGCAGGCGGACTTCAACCTGGAAAGTGCCCATGAGCATGCGGCCCCACCGGCGTGCGATGCGGTGCTGCAATTCGCCGGTCCTGTCCACCAGCGAGGACAGGACGGAGAGAAGCCCCATCAGAGTGGTGATCACGCCGAGCATCGGGATCATCCAGCACACGGACCGGAGCAAGCTGAAGGTCTCACGCATCCGGAGGAACCGTTGATCCTACCCGAGCAATGCCCGGGCTTCTCCCACGAGGAAGATGGAGCCCGCCACGACGATCCAGCCGGAGATGTCCACCCGACCGGCGGCCTGCTGCAGGGCCGTAGGCACATCGGGAGCCGTCTCGATGTAGCGGTGGTGGTGGCCCACCGCAGACAAGAGCCCGCGGGGGCTGACGGACCGCTCCACCTTGGACCGCGTCAGGACCACATGGTCAACGGCCGGAAACATCCACCCCGCGATCTCATCCACCGCCTTGTCCCGCGACGATCCGTATACAAGGGCCACCCTGCGTCCCTGAGCTTCCCGGCCTACGAACTCGGCAAGCGCACGCGCGCCATCCGGGTTGTGTGCGGCATCCAGCAGGAAACGTGGAGGGGTGCCCGCAAACTCAAGCCTACCCGGCCACCGGGCCCGATGCAGGCCCCGCTCGATGTCGTGACTGGCGATCCCAAGGGCCACCAGGGCCGCCACGGCAGTCAGGGCGTTGTCGACCTGATGCCTGCCCGCCAGCCCGAGCCGCAGGGAGACCGTCCGGGCCGGGCCGACCGCGTGGAAACGCCATCGCCCGAACTGGCTCGATGCGTGACGAGTGTCCCAGTCGGCCGCGACGTCGTGGATCCGGGCACCCACCGCCTGGCAGCACCTCAGCAGTACCCTGCGCGCCGCCGGGGCCTGGGTCCCGATCACGGCCTGGCTACCGCGCTTGGCGATAGCTCCCTTCTCGCTCGCGATCTGGGCCAGGTTTCGGCCGAGGTACCGTTCGTGATCGTGGTCGACGTGGGTGAAGACGACCAGTTCCGGGGCGACAACGTTGGTTGCGTCCAGCCGGCCGCCGAGACCGGTCTCGACGATCCGAAAATCGGTGCCGGCCTGGTCAAAAAGAACCAGGGCAACGGCCGTGGCGGACTCGAAGAACGTCGGGTGGGCATCGGTGCCGTGCCGTGCCACAATGCGCTCGTTCGCCCTCCGGACCGGCTCAACGGCCTCCGCCAGCGCTTCGTCGGAGACCGGTTCGCCGTTCAGCAGAAAACGCTCGTGGAGACGGCAAAGGTGTGGCGAGGTGTAGAGTCCCGTCGAGTGTCCTGCCGCCCTGAGTCCCGACTCGATCATGGCGGAGGTCGAGCCCTTCCCGTTTGTCCCGGCCACGTGAATGATTCCGGGTGCACGCTCGGGGCGGCCCAGCTCGCGCACGAGCCGCTGCATCCGATGGAGGCCGAAGGACTCCCTGGAAATCGATTTGGGCAGGGAGAAAAGGTACCGCGAAGACGGATCGAGTGATTCCATGCGCGCCTAGGCCACGGGGCCCCGGAAGAATTCCAGGGCGTTGCCAATAAACTGCTTCAACCCAGACCGTGGGAGCACAGCGTCCAGCATGCCGTGCTTGAGGAGGAACTCGGAGCGCTGGAATCCCTTGGGCAGCTTCTGGCGTATCGTCTGCTCGATGACGCGTGGCCCTGCGAACCCGATCAACGCTCCCGGCTCGGCGATGTTCAGGTCCCCGAGCATGGCGAAGCTCGCCGTGACCCCTCCCGTCGTCGGGTCTGTCAGGACGCTGATATAGGGAACCCTGGCGCGGTCCAGCTTTTTCAACGCAGCGGAGACCTTCGCCATTTGCACAAGGCTCACCATACCTTCCATCATCCGCGCACCACCCGATGCGGACACGATGATCAGCGGTGTTCGTTCGCGGAGGGCCCATTCTGCGGCCCGCGTAAGCTTCTCCCCGACAACGGCACCCATACTCCCACCGATGAAGCCGTATTCCATGGCGCAGATGACCACCTCGTGGCCGTCGAGCTTGCCTCGTGCGCAAATGACCGCGTCGTTGAGCCCGGTGCGTTTCTTGGCGTCACGGAGCCGTTCCTCGTAGGGCCTGCGATCCTCGAACTGCAGGGCGTTGGTGGAGCGCAGGTCCCCGCCAATCTCTTCCCATTGCCCGTCGTCGGCCAGCATGTCCAGTCGTTGGCGGGCAGCGATCTTGAAATGGAATCCGCACTTCCCGCAGACCATTCCTTGGGCGTCGAGATCCTTCTTCCAGATGGGGACGGAACAGGAATCGCACTTGATCCAGAGACCTTCCGTTCGGACCCGCTTGGGTTCGTGTTCCCGCCGGAACCAAGCCATTGTTGCCGGGCAGTCCGATGCACGGACCCCCCCGATATCATTCGATCATAACGTGGACCGCCGCCTCCCCGGGCTCCCGGCCGTGAAATGGTGGACCGTCCCCGCTCGGCCGGATCGACTGGCTGCATTGGCGGCCTCCAGGGTGCCTCGTCTATCGCGGCGATCGAGCCCGAGCCGCCAGCCCCGCCAGTGGCCACGTTCCGGATGCGGTTCCCGATGGCGGGGACCGCGTGGGCCCAAGAGGGCGAGCGCAGGGGCGTGCAACGCCGGTGTGGCAGACGAGACCCTACCGGACCCGGCTCCTGCTGTCGCAATGGCATGGACTCTGCATGTGAAGCCTCAATCGAGCACCCCATGATGAGGTTGGAACTCAGCGACTTTCTTCGGCGGTAGGGCCTCACTTTGGTGCCTGGCTATGGCACCGTGATGATGGAGCAAGTCCGTGTTGGACTCCTTGATGGCCAAACTCCAGTCCACCACTTTCTTCGGCCACCGGTTGAGGCGTCGGCAGACCGCCGACATCAAGGAGGTGGTACGGACATTTCCCAAGCTCAGTTGTACCGAATTAGGCCACACCCTCTGCACCCTCCTGCGCTGGCAGACCCCCAAGAGGCCAGAATCGCATTCAGCTGTCCCTGCGTCTGCTGGAGGCCCTCGAACAACTCGCCATCGTTCGCCTGCCCCCCAAGCGGGGCGACGGGCGGCCCCGTTAGCAGCCCCTGGAGCCAGGTCCGCATTCCGCTCCCCAACCTGTCCTTGCGGAGCCCCGCCGCTGCCTGCTCCCACTCTACTTGACCTGCGTCACCGACGCCCAGGAGATGGTGCTGTGGAACGAATTCATGGAACGCTACCACCCGCTCGGCTATCGCCGCCCGTGCGGTCCTCATCTGCGCTATTTTCTGCGTAACCGGCAGGGACGCCCGCTGGGCTGTGTGCGATTGATTTCGCGGCTCCGTGGTTGGCCTGCTGCGACCAGTGGCTCGGCTGGAAGGATCAGAGACACCACCAATGCTTGCACTGGGTGGTCCGGAAAGCCATATGGTTGCTGTTGGCCTAGGTCACGGTCCCGACTCTGGCCAGTCACGCGCTAGTCTTGGTGGCTCGCCAGTTGCCGCAGGATTGGCAGCGGGAGTGTGGCACGCAAGCGGTCCTGCTGGAGGCATATGTGGCCCCCCAGCAACAGCGGAGCACCTTCTACTAGGCAGCCGGCTGGCAGAACTTGGGACTCACCAAGGGCACACCCGCCCTTGGCCCACCGGCCGTTAGCAACGTGTCGCGCCGGCAGCCCAAATCCCATCGGGATTCGGGGGTATGGATCGCGAGGGACCGTCTTCGCACCGGCGAATCCAGACCCGAGTTGGCGAATAACCATTCTGGAATCAGCGGATAAGGCCCTAAACAACCACCTTCTCGAGTCGCCTTAGCAATGGGGGCGCATCGAGCAGGCGTCCCGGGGAACCACCCTCGCCATCGAGGCCTTCGACAGGCCCCAATGGCTCGGAAGCGAGGTCGAAATCAAGGTCGCACGGGCCTCGCTGTTCGCGGCCCCGGCCATCGCCCGAGGTCTCATCGCCGACCGACTCGAGCGGGCGGTCCAAGAGATCCGCGACTTCATGTACACCATCATGCCAGATGAAACTGGTCAGCAGACTTACCACGGCCATCATCCTCAAGGCCCTGAGCCCGACCTTAGCCTAGGCTCAGAATCGCCGTTGCACAAATCGAAAATCGATGAACCGCTGACTCCCGGAGCTTAGATCACAGCCAATGAGGGACCACTCTTCCGTTCCGGATAACACTTCAGGGCCTCTTCGATCAGAGCCGTAGCTCGTTCCAAGTCTTCGTCAGTCGTTCCGAAACCCAAACTGAATCTTATGGTCGCTTCGGCGTCTTCTCCGGTGAGGCCGATCGCCCTCAGCACATACGAGGGCTCTGGGATACCTGAGGTGCAGGCAGAGCCCGTCGAGGCCGCAAGTTGGGGCTGGAGCGTCCCCAAGATCTCATGGGCATCGAATCCCTGAAAGCAGATGCTTGCGTTTCCGGGATGACGTGCCTCGCCGTCGGGGCCGACCGACCAGATGGAATAGTTCAGGCCCGTCAAGAGACGTACGAAGATGTCGCGTCGGCGAGCCAGTTCTCTCCGCTTATGCTGGCCTTCCTCGCTGCTCAGCAACTGGCTAGCTGCACCCATGCCCACGCAAAGCGGCACCGGGAGCGTACCTGAGCGGAGTCCTCCCTGCTGACCGCCACCATATACCAACGGCTCAATCCTGTCCTGTAGTGCGCGGGCGACAAAAAGGATCCCAATTCCTTTCGGGCCGTACATCTTGTGGCCGGAGAGGCTCAACAGGTCGGCATGCGTTGCAAGGGTACTGGTCGGCATGCCAAGCGGCGCCTGCGCCGCATCGCAGTGAAACAGGACCCCTTGCCGACGAACATGATCGGACAGGGCCACAATATCCTGAATGGTTCCTACTTCGTTGTTCACGGCCATGACCGACACAACGAGAACATCGTCGCCAAGCATGGCTTCCAGTTCGGCAAGCTCGATGAAACCCTGTCTGTCCACCGGGATTCGCTCGACAGTGAATCCGTACTGTTCTTCAAGCGCCCGAACGGACGCAAGCACACACTTGTGCTCAATGGCGCTGACCAGGATGCGCCGGCGGTCCCGCGAGGCCCTGCGTCCAAGCCCTAGCAGCGCCATATTGTTGGATTCGGTCGCGCCGGAGGTGAAGAAGATCTCGTCGGGGTCTGCTCCGATCAACCGTGCGACGCGCGCGGCGGCCTCTTCTACGGCATGTGCAGCTTGCCAGCCGATGCTGTGGTCCGACGAGTGTGGATTACCGAACGATTCGGCATGGTGGGGAGCCATCTCTGCTAGGACGCGGTCATCGAGCGGTGTTGTCGCCTGATGATCAAGATAAATGGTGTTCCCAATTCTCATGCTGCTTTAATGTGTTATCTTGCCATTGTCGTCCACTAGCCAAGGCTGCTTCCGTCTGGCGGTTGGCCGCCAGCTTGTGTTGGCCGTAGCATATGCCACGCGTTAGGGGCGATCTATCGGATGCAGAATCCAGCAGCCGGGGGTCGATTGGTGCGCGGACCGCTTTTTCAGGACACCTACAACCCGCAGTTTTCCGGTCATGAGACCTTCCCGCTCCGGTATGGGTGGTTGAAGAAGGCGTTTGACCGGGTCGCGGAAACCGAAGATCAGCCCGAGAACCGCGGCACCTGTTGGGGAGAAGAAGCGATAGCACGGTTCGGCGTGGGCAAGAACATGGTCGCGTCCATGCGTCATTGGGCAAAGGCTGTCGGCGTGATCGAGGAGCCCCTGCCCGATTCAGTGCGCACGACCGAACTCGGTCAGTGCCTGTTTGGCCACTCCGGCCTCGACCCGTACATGGAGCACCCAGCAACGCTGTGGCTGGTTCACTGGCAACTTGCAGCGCATGAAGACAAGACTACATGGTTTTGGGCGTTCAATCACTACCCCGCCATCACCTTCGAACGCGTCTCGCTGATCAAGCGCCTTGAGCGTCTTGCAATGGACCGACCGTGGTCCCGCGTCGCCAGCACTACGATCAGGAACGATGTCGTCTGCTTCGTTCGCACCTACGTAGCGCGCCAGCCGTCGGGCAAGGCGGGCCACGACGATGCGCTCGAGTCGCCACTGACTGAATTGGGCCTCATCAGGGCCGTTGGACAGAAAGACGGATTCCGGTTCGTTCGCGGACCGAAGACCACCTTGGGCGATGGCGTCTTCACCTATGCGCTCCTGAACTTCTGGTCGCGATATTCCACGGCAGCCTCACTGTCATTCGAAGCCATCGCGCACGCGCCCGGCGGCCCGGGGCGCGTATTCCTTTTGGAGGAGAACGATGTTGCCGATCGTCTCGCCGCCCTTGATGGTGCAACGAACGGTGCTCTGCGCTGGTCGGAAACCGCCGGCCTAAAGCAGGTGGAACGCAACATCGAAATCGGCGATGAGTTGGCCCTGCCCTGGATTCGCAACGATTACGGCGAATTCGCACGACAGGAGGTAGCCTGATGCCTGTCGGTCATCGCGTAGGCATCGCCGGCCGTTTTCTTCGGGCGGTCCGAATCGATTCCGACTTTGGGGAAGTCGCTGGCCTCGAAGGTTTCGTCTGCCCCCAATCCTTCTCTGACGTTCTCCTAACAATGGCCCGGCATGTTTCCGAAACGGGACAGGGCGCGTACACATGGACCGGTCCTTACGGCAGCGGTAAATCGAGCTTGGCAGTCGCATTCAGCGTCTTGCTGAACGGCAACGCCGGACTTCAGGTAGAAGCAGCCAGGGTCTTCGGCCGGAAGGTCACGGGAGCGGTCCGGGAGGCATGGCCGGCTGGCACGAGGGGATGGCGAGTCATTCCTGTCGTTGCGCGCCGCAGCGACCCCGTCGAGGTCATCGGCGAGGCTGTAAAGCGTATGGGGCTGGTATCCCGACGCCCGCGCGGAGGCTGGACCGAAACCAACCTGATCACGACCTTGACAAGCATCGCTGCCGAAAAGCCTAGGGTGCATGGCGGACTAGTCCTCTTCATCGACGAGATGGGCAAGTTTCTCGAGGCCGCCGCCCAGGACGGCTCCGATATCTACATCCTCCAGCAACTTGCTGAAGCGGCGTCACGGAGCAATGGTCGCTTTCTGCTTGTCGGTGTGCTGCATCAGGCATTCGATGAGTATGCTCACCGCCTTTCGCACAACATGCGCGACGAATGGGCAAAGATCCAGGGCCGTTTCGTCGACCTCATCGTCAACACCTCCGGCGAGGAACAGATCGAACTTATCTCCAGTGCGATCGAGACAGATCATTGTTTCGAGAAACCAAGCTCGATTGCGTCTGCCGTAGCAGCATTTGCGCGCCGCGATCGTCCTCACGAAGCCGAAAGAATGGCTGCCATGCTCGAAGCATGCTGGCCGCTGCACCCGGTCTCGGCGTGTCTGCTGGGACCGATTTCCCGGCGGCGTTTCGGGCAGAACCAGCGCAGCATCTTCGGCTTCCTAAATTCTGCCGAGCCGCACGGATTTCAGGATTTCCTCAGTCAAGCCCTTGTAGACGAGCTGTACGCTCCGGACAAGCTATGGGACTATCTCCGCGCCAATCTCGAGCCAACCATCCTCGCGTCTCCGGACGGGCACCGATGGGCGCTGGCAACCGAAGCATTGGAGCGGTGCGAATCAATCGGCGGCGACGCCCTTCATGTGCGCCTACTCAAGACAATTGCGGTTATAGACCTATTCAAGGAGCGCTCCGGCCTCGTTCCGAATTCCGAGCTTCTGAGCACCTGCTTTCCGGACATCTCCGCCCGCGAGCTTGAGAAAACGCTGACGCAACTGGACACATGGTCGTTCACGATCTTCAAGAAGTTTCTCGATGCCCGCGCGATATTCGCCGGCAGCGACTTCGACATCGAATTGGCTGTTCGCACCGCGCTCGACGAGATCGACGAGGTCGACTTCCACGAGATCAAAACGCTAATGGGGCTCCAGCCCATTCTTGCCAAGCGCCACTATCACGATACCGGCGCGCTCCGGTGGTTCGACGTGGACATCGTTTCCGTCAGCGACCTTGACCGACCCGCCGCCAGCCCCGAGCCGGAAAACGGTACCATCGGCCGGTTCCTCCTGGTAATCCCGACCGAAGGTGAAAGCGAGGCGTACGCCGAGAGACTTTGCCGTGAGATGGCCTCCCAGAGTTATCAATGGAACACAGTCATCGGAATATCGAGAAGATCCTGGGCCATTGTGCCATTGGCACGCGAACTAGCGGCCCTCGATCGCGTCGCCAACGATCACCCGGAGTTGGCTGGCGATCCTGTTGCTCGACGAGAAGTCTCTGCACGGCGTGCGGCCCTGCAGGGCGTTCTGGAAACAGAACTGCACAAGGCGTTCGACAACGCCCTGTGGTTTCGTAAGCACCACCAGCCAAGGCGTCTGCGTCAAGCCGACCTAAACGGCATGGCCTCCGAACTGGCGGATCGCCGATTCGAAAAATCACCGCGACTACACAATGAACTTCTCAACCGACGAAAGCCGTCCACCAATGCAATCGCGGCGCAAAACAATCTTCTTCGGCGCATGGTCTTGAACCAGGGCGCTCGGCGTCTCGGCATCGACGGGTTCCCGGCCGAGCGCGGTCTGTTTGCATCCCTCCTTGAAACGACGCACCTCTACGCCCAGCGAGAAGGTGTCTGGCGCTTCGTTGCGCCGACGGCTGGTGATGACGATCCCTGCCGCCTCGCCCCGATTTGGGAGAAGGCCAGCCAGTTCGTCAAGGAGAACGCGAACCGCACTGTTCCTATTTCCGACCTGCTCGACGAGTGGAGGAAACCGCCTTATGGCGTCAAGGACGGTCTCATGCCGATCCTCGCCGTTGCATTCGTCCTGTCGCAGCGCGACAGGCTCGCGATCTACCGGAACGGCGTGTTCAGGGCGATTTTCGACGATGTGGACGTGGAATACCTTGCGAAGAACCCCCACGTCATTCAATTGCGCTGGATGGACCTCACGGATACCGCCCGAAGACTGCTGTCGGGCATGGCCGACGTGGTACGCGACCTCGACGAAATGAACGAACTCGCGAACCTGGAGCCGATTGACGTTGGACGCGGCCTCGTAGCGATCCACGACCGGCTTCCAAAATGGACCAAACGGACAATGCGGCTGTCTTCGAATGCTGTGAATATCCGCGAGCTCTTCAGACGGGCGAACGATCCCAACCGGTTCCTGTTCGACGACATTCCTGGAACGCTGGGCGAAGATGTGTCGCTAGCCGACGAGAGCACTCTGAGTCGTGTCATCGGCGGTGTCCGCGAAGGCCTCGAGGAGTTGGTGCAGGCATATCCCTCCATGCTCCATCGCCTGCGCGACGTCATGCTCACGGAGTTGCAAGTGCCGAATGTCTCGCCACAGGCTCTTGCGGAATTGCGTGAGCGGGCGGACAACATCGAGCAGCTTGCGGGCGACTTCCGTCTTGACGCCTTCGCTGGACGTCTCAAGCACTTCGATGGGTCTTACGAGAGCTTCGAAGGCATCGCCAGCCTAGCCGCAGACAAGCCGCCCCAGGATTGGGCCGATCCCGACCTCGACCGCGCGGCAATCGAGCTTGCCGACATGGCACAAAGGTTCCTTCGCACAGAAACCTATGCGCGCGTTAAGGGACGACCCGACAAACGGCAGGCAATGGCCGTTGTCATCGGAATGGACGGCCGCCCGGCCCCTATACTGGGGGAGTTCGACATCGCCGATTCCGACCGCGCGGCCGTCAACGACGTCGTCAACCGCATTGCTGTCGCACTGGAGGGTGCCGACACTAGGCACCGCAACATCATTCTCGCAGCACTCGCTGAAATCAGCACGCGCTACATTCAGCAGCGCCCACCTCCCAAGATCAGGGGGGGTGGGAGAATCGCACAATGACGCCTGATACCGTGAAACATGTGCTCGGCCTGTCCGGCGGGCGTGACAGTGCGGCGCTCGCCGTCTATATGAGGCAGCATCGTCCAGAGTTGGAGATCGAGTACTTTTTCACAGACACTGGCAAGGAACTGCCTGAAGTCTACGAGTATTTGGGGAGGCTCGAAGGGTTCCTCGGCCAGCCGATACGGCGGCTGAACCCCGACCGTAACTTCGACTTCTGGCTCAAGCAGTACAACGACTTTCTGCCGTCGCCCCAAACACGATGGTGCACCCGACAACTCAAGCTCCGGCCGTTCGAGCAATGGATTCGGCCGATCTTGGCGGCCGGCACCACCGTCTATAGCTATGTCGCGATCCGTAGCGACGAAGAATATCGTGAAGGCTACTCATCGAAGCACAATCGCCTCGTCATCAATCTGCCATTCAAACAGGCCGGTGTTGATAAGACGGGTGTGCTGGAAATTCTGACTGGGGCGGGGCTCGGCCTCCCGAGGTATTACTCTTGGCGCACACGCAGCGGCTGCACCTTCTGCTTCTTCCAGCAGAAGATCGAATGGGTACGGCTCAAGGAGGAACACCCCGAGGCGTTCGAGGAAGCTAAGGCGTATGAGAAGAACGCCATCGAGCACGGCTCACCGTTCACCTGGAGCCAGGGCGAGTCGCTCGAAGAACTGGAGAAGGCCGGGCGGATCGCGCAAATCAGACAGGATCACGGCCGCCGGCTAGCCCGGATACGATCCAAGGTTCAGCCCAACCCGCTCAGGCCAGACAGCGAACCACTTGATATTGACGACTTGTATGGCAAGTCGAAAGTTTGCTTGGCTTGCCACAAATGATCTGAAGTGCAGTCCGTTCGCAGTCCATAGATTTCGCGCTCTATGTTCGCCTAATCAATGATCTGCCGACGCTTGGATATCTGAGACTGTGACGATCAATGCCGCCTTCCGAGCATTGCCCCTAACCTCGCTGTTTTCTTCGAATTCCTTGCCCCGGAGGATCACGGCATAGAGTTTGTTGCCGTTCCCCTTGATCTCTTTCGTTCCATTATTGTAAGACATATAGATTTCGCCACGTTCGAACTTAGTGACAAAACCCTCGTCCCTCTTCACTGCATCCAGACTGGGCCTTGCCGAAGGGTGGACAGCGTCGAGGTCCAATGTACGCAGCGCACATCTAATCTGATCACAGGTCTGCTCTGTCAAGACAAGCCTGTGGACCGGTTGGGGGTGTTCTCCGCGCCCCACGTAACAGACCGCAGATTTAATTGGCGCCACGTCAAGCTTTCGTGCCTTGGCTTGGGCGTCCACAAAAAATAGTGCGACCGAAACCCGGAACGGGACGGGTAAGTTCGCAGGCCGGCCGACCCGTCCGAGACCCGCAAGCAGCCGATGCTGGATTTCCATCGCGTAGATTTCACGAAGGCGCCCTATGCGCCGGACCTTTGCTTCCTTCCCGAAGAATCGATCCAGTGTTTCCCAATCTAGGCTCTTGACATCTTTGAGCTTCCACCGAATCCACTTGCGACCCTCATCGGGCAGAAGCACAATTGCCGTTCTCACCGGTCCCGCTTGGTAAGACCAGTCTCTTGGCTGAAGCTCTTCGAGCTTGCCCGAGAGCAGCATCACACGCTCCGTCCCGCCATCACGCACAAGATCGCATGCTGGGCTGATGACAAGGGAGACATCATCGCTGATTTGACTGCCGTCCCCTGTCTTCCAGCGCAGAACATCTCCGAACTGCAACTGGGTATTCCCATTACCTCCCGACAACTGGAGACGGTCCGGGTGCAAGAACACCATCCGATGGACCAGCTCTTGCAAATCTGGGGAGCCCTCCAGATGCGGGGCGGGGTATCTATTCAGATCAATTCTGTTCAGTTCGAGTGCCGCCGTGATCGTGTTGTTATCACCTTCTATTTCATGCTGCAAGATACGGTCGGCGATGTCCAGAAGATACTCACCGAGACTTTGCCCCTCAAAGTCAAGCAGCAGCGCCCGCACCTGGGCAAGATCGGACAAATCCAACCTGCGCAGCGTCCCGATGAAGTTTCGTCGTGCCTGATCGAAGCTACGGTCCCAAGCGTTTACAAAACCGGCGACCCGCTTCGCATCCTCGTAGTGATCAGCCAGCCGGGTCAACAAGGTATCAAGTGCTTCCTTCTTAGCGAGTTCGGCCTTACTGGCCACCCGGAACATCGACCCCAACAGTCCGGCTTTATCCCGAAACTCGTTGCGCCGGTTCCGAAGACGCGGACTACGTGATATGAGGACTACCAGTGGCGGGTTCTCAATGCGATGCTCGACAAGCTTGGCCACCCGCTCTATCGCGCGTGCCATGTCGTCATCAGATTGGTGGAATCCAAGAAAGAGGTCGATGAAGATGAGGTCCGCATCTCTTACCCCTCTATCAAGGTCCCGTCCCATTCTGGCACACGTGAGCCCCCGTGCTTCCAAGGCCGCAATAAGGGCCTCCAGAGTACTGCGATCCGTACCTTGTGTCTGTTCGTAATCCCGAAACAGATGATCGCGTGCGGACTCTGGCAGCTTTTCCCGATTTTCCCAGACTACCGCGATAAACTCCGCAGAATCTTTCAGCTCTTCAACGGGCGTTTCTTCATATCTTGCGTGAAGGGACTTCAGGAGATCTTCCCCGTCTCTGCCTAGGTCAGCGAAAAAATTCGACCAGTCGTCGTCGCCGAGTTCTCCAGGACGCGGAACGGCATCAAAAACATCGTCGATCACCACTGCCTTTCTTATGCCGCGGGCTTCCAGCAGTTTATTCAATTCTGTCACTAGACCACGACCTCACTGGGAAGTTGCAGGACAAAGCGATGCAGGCGGCCAGTATCTTGATTGATGAAACTGTCCAGAATCAGGCTACCACCATGGTATTTGGCACAGTCTCGAGCAATATACAGTCCAAGACCCCGGCGCTTTGTCTTCTCCTTGAGAGAGAAAAATGCGCGAAATGCGCGCTCACGATTCTCCTTCGCAATTCCACGTCCATTATCCTCGTATGTGAAGATCATCGGATCATCTTGCAGCGAGACTGCGATGCACGGCTTAAACTCCGCTTCACGGTGTCTTCGCAGCTGAAGCCAGTATATCGAGTTTGAAAGAAGGTTCTCAAGAATCTGGACAATCATCCCCTTCACTGCACGGATGCGGACGGGGTGATCGGGAAGGTTAACTTTGACTTCGACTTTATGCCTTTTGAATTGACGCGCGTGGCTACCGAGTACATCCTTAATTAAGGAGCCCAAGTTGAATATCTCCTTGCGTTGGCGACCCGACACGCTAAGCGGATCAAGCACGCGCAGGCGCTTGCTGACAGATGTCATCTCCGATCTGAGCGAATCGAGCAAGCCACTGATCTGGTCAGGCACATCCTTGCCGCGCAGTGCCTCAAGGGCTGCCAGGGCGTTCTCTGTAGATCGCGCCAGTTCATGAGCAACAACCTCGACCAGCAATCCGACACCGGCCATTTGCACCATCTGACGATTCTCGCTCTCCACTTCATCGATGCGGCTCCGCGCCTGGTCAAAGAGTTCCTTGATCTCGTAGAAGGCATGTTGCAGCTGATCCACGATCTCCGAAGAGCTTGGCACCATGCCCCTTATTTTCCGCAAGGCGGAATTCACGCTTCTTTCGAGTTCGGATACGTCGGCCTTGGCCTCATTCATATCCAGAGGTTGATTCTTGTTACGATCATCGACTTCCCGCATGAAGGCGCGAAGTTCTGTCTGTATGGCGAGTTGTAACAAACCGATGAATGCCTGCTGCTCCGGACATACACGCAATCCTTCACGGCTAGTCTGATCAATCAGCAAGGGATTGCCTAGTCGCGAAATCGTAACGTGGCCGACGAACTGCGCCTTGTTCAGGAGATAGCCGGTGCTCGCAAGCGCCGGGCGGTCCAGCGCAAGCCAGTCGTCGTTATCGTCACCATAGGGAAGGACACGAAACCCGTCGCGGAACAGCAGAATTCCCGACCAACGCCGCTGCAAGTCACGTACGACTTTCCGGTCCCCTATACTGTCGATGCGCCCTAGCCTCTGGCGGTTGAACCAGTAGACTTGGAACTCGAACTGCCCCAGATCGTAGAGGGCCGACACAGGCACCGCACCGGAAGTGCCGACGATTGAACCCTCCAGATCGGCGACCGGAAACTCTCGCCTCTCAATCTCCACTGGGTGATCGAAACCCAAGTCCCGCGCTTCGTAGGTGCATTGCAGTATCGGTTCCGAGTCCTTGTACCGGAAGCGCCCTTTCACCGATGCATGGGCGTGCGAGAGAAGCTTGCGGTCCATATGCGCGATTGGGATGCGAGTGCCGTTCCAGAATATCGCGATGCGTGGGCGGCGCTTTACGTCCGCGAAGGGATCGGTCAGCCGCGCGAAGTCGCGCGCACCCAGATCCTTGACCCGATCATGCGTCCAATCTGCGGTCAATCCACTTATGGTCAGTCGGGTACCGCTCCAGTTGCTGTTCGGCTTTGACGTGCCAAGTTCGGGCGTGACGTCAATTTCATCCAGCATCGCATCGAGGTCGTTGAAGGCCGACCAACAGATCTCAACCATGTTAAAGTACTCGTCCCCAGCCTCGGCGGTTTCGACTGTCAGCCTGTCGCCGAGGCGCATCGCGGAAAGTCGGCCGATGCCCTTTTCGCCTAGAAAAGGCGCGCGCTGGCTTGCCGGAGCATTCGCAGCTAGCGCGGCGTCGATTGCACGTCTCCGCGACGGTGTTCCGATAACAAGATAATTGTCGATCAGATCCTTGCGTGACATGCCCGTCCCCTTATCGGACACGACGATCCGATTCTCCGAATCGTAAAGGGCATCCAATGCTTCAACGAACGATCCCACATCCTGGACAGCATCTATACCATTGCGAATGCACTCCCGAGAGTGCTCTGGTGCTGACGGATTCAGCGAATCCGCGGTACTCCGCTTCAAGTCCGGCAGATTTGCCTGTCCTGCAGTTGCCCTTTGTCGCAACTTAAGGTAATCGTTTCGCCGCACTGCGACTTCAAAGCGAATCTCCGCTCCAGATGGGGACCCTGCATCAAGTGCATTCTTGATCAACTCGTAGAATGCAATGACGTCGGAACTGATCAGTTCAGATCCCAGTTCCAATACGGTTCTGGCGCATATCTTGAACAAGCCATTTACCTCCGGCCTTCGTGGAACTCGTCCATAGCCGACTGTTGTTTGCTGGTTGCGTTTGGGGAAGACACGATTCCCGCCTGTGACATTATCGCGTGCGCCACCCTATGCTGTCTCCCCTTTACGCAGGAGCGAGTCGATGGCATCTGACAAATTCCAGATCGGCTCCGCATCACCTTCCTTGAGCATTTCTATTACTGTCGGCAGACCCGCGACGGCAAGGCCATTTGCAAGAGTCATCATCTTCCTCGGGTCGGAGACAATTTGAACATTCCCAGTCTTGCCCACCGCGACCAGCATCAGCGTGTGAACACGCCACGGGTCACTGCTAAAGATCGATCCATCGATGATTTTCCGAGTCTCGTGCTTTGTGATATCGGCGGCATCCAGCCCCAGCCGGGCTCCAATACAGACGGACAAGAACCAGAGATCCACCATGCGTGGGAAGGGGCTGTGGTCCAAGATTGCGTTCGCATCTCGCTGGCAGTACCGGGTAAACGCCTCGTGGAACTCTACCGGAACATTGATGTCAATTGCTTGAAAGGGATTGAAGTAGCGGTCGGACATGTTTTCTTCCTATGACGCCATCGTCAATCCAACCTGCACGTCAGGATGGCGAAGGCAGAGTGGGCATTCGTTGCGGTGGTTGCATTCACAACGGAGAACTTTACGTTCCTCCACACCGGGATCGTTCATCAACATCTTGGGGAAGTGGGCCGGATTCGTTAACGTGAATACCTTGCCGGCGGCTTGGTCGATGATTTCCTCGCAGCCGGCTATCTCATCGTGTGTCAGGAACAAGATCAGCTGCGCGCTTTCGCGCACTGCTGTCCGCAGGATGGACCGTTTCACATAACCACTTGTCATCCCGAGTGGTGTATCTATCACGTTCGGTGCTTCCACCTCACTGACCTTCGTCAGCGCTAGAATGAATGCGAGGGTAAGGGCTCTGCGGGAAGCCCCGTTCAGATCCCGATCCGGGTTGAGTGTTCTGTCGTTTGGTCCGTACACGATAATGTCAAAATCACAATTGATTTCGGCACGCCGGATGATTGCTCCCTGCTCCGGATCGGCACCGATCATCTCTAGAAATATGCTGTTCATCAGATCACTGACCTTATGCAACTCCTCATTCGTGATCCGCTCATAGGCACTTCTGAGAACTTTCATTACGTCCTGCGTGACTTCCGCCTCGGCGAGAATCCTCGCACCCTTCTTCTGCTCCCGTAGATATCGATCACGTTCGGATTCTAGTTCCTCGTGCTCACGCCTAAGGGCGGCGAGTTGGGTCTCAAGGCTCGATTGGCTACGCAAGTAGCGATCTCTCTGGTCCCTGTACTGTCGAAGCGTATCCCGAAGCCCTCGAATGTCTGTGTTAGGCAGAGAGTCTAGTTGAATCTCCAGCGCCCGGAGTTTGCGACCGGCTGCGTCGCGCAGGGTTTGCAGTCCGTCACGCCTCTCGACGATCTTCTTGTACTCTTCAAGCCACCCGCTTGACGCAGACCTACTGTCGCTCTGCATTGGCCGCGCACCATAGAACAGGTCTGTGATGACTTCTTGGATTTCGTCGGCACGCTCGCTGTCGTCGATCAGCTTCTGGATATGTCTGC
Source organism: Bryobacterales bacterium (assembly GCA_965205085.1). Classification (GTDB taxonomy): domain Bacteria; phylum Acidobacteriota; class Terriglobia; order Bryobacterales; family UBA6623; genus VXMF01. The sequence goes on from OZ242039.1 coordinate 3,833,100, forward strand.
GTCTCTGTTCACCTTCCGAATCCCCTATTTCCAGTGTTTCACCGCAGATGCAGACTTCCGCCTCCAGCCGGTCCTGCAAGACCGGAATAGTCGTGTTGGGAATCTTGCCTTGATCGTGTAGCTCTCTGAGCTTTGCGAATGCCCGATCCAGCACTGGTGCGAGTAGGTCCGTCGCGACCGAACGGCCCCGAAAGAGCGTCGAGTGTTCCTTGGCTGCGGCGGCGAGGTGACCATCCAGCCGCTTTATCTCCCTCTTAGCATCTGCAAACTGCTTGCTGAGTTGCTCCTTATTGCCCTTTCGGAGCGCCTCTCTGATTCTCTGTTCGGTTTCATCCACTTTTTCGTCGAATGCTCCGAACTGTTGTTTGGCGTCCTCCAGATCGGTTTCGAACTTCTCGCGGCTGTTCTCCATTTCTTCAAGGCGTGAGGCGATTTCAGTCAAGTCACCTCCTGTCCCCAGCTGCTTCGCCTTTCTATTGACTTCCCCGGCTGCTTTGTGTACGTGTTTGATGGCATTATCGATGACACCGAGACCCAAGAGGGATTGGATGGCGAGACGGACCCGTCTGCGCTTCGTGGACACAGCCACGTCCGCTTCGATGAAACTCAACGCGCGGTCGCCATCCGTGAAGAACACCTCCCGGAGATCCTCTGGCAACTCGTCCTTAATCAGGGCGTCCGGCGCATCTATGGAACTTCCACCGCTGTCATTTAATGCGAACAGTTTCACCGTCGAGGGCAACCGTCGTGTTTGACTGTCGATGTCCTCAAACGCAGACCGCACCAAGCGGTAACGTCGGCGGGTCTTGCGCATCTCTCTGCGAACCAGCCGGTGAGTCGTCAACTCGAACTCAACCGTGGCGGTGATCGGTACACGCTGGCCATCACCTGTATGCCAGTCAATCGGATGCAGACGAAACCCGTCGCCTTTGCCAGGTAGCGACGCGTCTCCATATAGGGCCCACTGAAGTCCGTGAAGGATCGTTGTCTTTCCCGACTCATTTGCGGCTCGGACAACAGTCAGGTTCCGGTCGCAATCACTTGAAAACTCGAGGGTCAAATCTCGGATCAGTCGAAAGTTCTGAAACTCGGCTCGGAGCAGCTTCATGAAGTAACCTCCACCACCTCAGAGTCTTGCCCGCGCTGCCTTGCCAAGAACCGTGCAGTGCCTTTGCACTTGTCGTTGATCTTTTCTTGGATGTTTGTCGGCGAAACGCGGTGGCCACGCTCATACTCCAAGATGTCGGAAATCACCTCGATGAGCTCTTCCCGATAGCCTTCACACCGCTCATCGATCCCCTTACATTCGTCGAGGATTATTGAAATGATCTTCTTGTCATTCAGTGGCATCTTCCATTCCCCACACCCTAAAGGTACACGGCTTTCACCATTCTGTCTATCGTAGCCAGCGGTCCGTCCGTCCTTCCCGCGTTTCGCGCTAGCCCTGCGAACTCGTGAGCCCTACGCAATTCTGTGCGAACGAGCCCACGCGCATCGGGATCGAGTCCGTCATCGATGCCCGGCGGCAGAGCTAGCAGGTCGTGGATCACACTGTACGTCTTGCCGACGGCGCTGCATGTCCGCAGCAGCCGTCCACGGCGCTGCACCCATTGCCGTTCGACAGTCGTACTGGCGAGAATGAAGGCTTGACGGATCTGCGGGATGTTCACTCCCTCGTCCAGTACCCGTTTCGCAGTAAGCACTTGAATTTCGCCGTCCTGGAAGGATTTGATGATCCGGTTCGTCTGCTCGCGGTTCCGTGTCTCTACTGCAGTCAGCTGATGGTATAGAATGTTCTTGGTCCGCAGCAGCTCGTTTACGAGATCGAGTTGTCTCGGGCCCTTGTCCGAGGTGTAGATAAGCGTGTGCTGTAGGCTGCGGGCATCCTCCTCGTTAAGTAAGCCCTTCAGCTTTGAAACCTTGCCCGATGCTGTTTCCAGTACTGCACGACGGTCTCGCAGTAGCTTGGCCAGATATTCGTCCGGCTTGCCGCCGTCGCTGCGCCACATGTTCTGCTTGATCTTACCGGTCAATTCGAACCACTTGTCCATCTCGATATCCGTCAGATAGACGACATGGACGTAGTAGTCGTATTCGACGAGGCACCGGCCGATCGCCTCTTCAAGAGTAAAGCGGAACGCCACAGGCCCGAAGAAGTCGAGCAGCGCTTCAGTTCCTTCCTCGTCATACTGGCGAATTGGTGTTGCCGAGAGACCAAGTCGATGCTCAAAGAAATCTGGCCTGTCCTCGACAAATAACCGTCGGCCGAGGTTATGAACCTCGTCTGCGATCAGCATCCGGGTGCAGTCGAACGCTTCAGCGGCATCCCGAAATTGCTCGGTGCACAACGTATCGTGACTGACAACAATAACTTCTACGTTTGAAAGGCCGGTACGCAGACGTCGTCTGAGTCGTTGCATTTCAGTCGCCCGTTTCGTCGCGCCACCTGCCGTTGTGAGATTAACAGGCCTTATTCCGAACGGCACGATCTCATCGCACCACTGTTCAATCAGCGGTACATAGGGTGCTGCGACAACGATCAGTAGTGGATTCTGCTGTTCGTACACACGGTGTGCGGCGATCATTGAGGTTATCGTCTTGCCTGAGCCAGTTGCCATTTCCAACACACCGCGATAGCCCGCCACGCACCACGCATTGACGGCTTTCCCCTGGTGCTCGAATGGGCCGTCTTCGTATCTCAACCAGTCAGGCACTCTGAAGGCCTCACTTGACACTGAAACGGGCTCGGGTGGCGTTACTTGGTCGGCTAGTCCTTTCGCGCGCGAGTAGAGTGCGCGCAACTCGTCCTCAGTCGGGGCAAATTCCGAACTGTACGTACGCAACAGGCATTCCTTTACGGCTTCCGACATTGGAATTACGATGCAGTCCTCATCCTTACTTTCCCAGAGCCGATCAAACTCGTAATGGAGCCTCTCTGCGATATATCGCTGGTTCGGGTCCTGCCACGAGCGAGATATGACAATTTGCTCGATATTCCTGTGGATGCCTGCATAGGTGGCGTTGCCGGACCCGTGTGCCGCCACGACATCGCCGGAGTTCTCGAAAAGCCAGACCTTCGGATGAAAGAGGGCCCCCCTCATCAAGGCAATCTTGATTTCAATTCGTCTCGCGCGCAGCAACCAGGTCAGACACTTCAATGTGTGGCGCTGAAGGAGATCCTCGGTGACGATCAGTTCTTCGAGAATCGTGTCAACGATCTCCTCGGCCGATTTCAACCCTTGTTCTATAGCCGTTTGGTCTTCAGCCCCGAGTAAAGGGCTAACGACAAGCCGGAAACTGTTCTCGGAGGCTCTGACGTAAGTCGCAAGCCCGGGAGCGAGCGAAGCCAGCACTTCGCTTGAGAAGAATCCCGTCATGCAATCGACTCTCCCAGCCACCCGAAAGCCGGGGATCAAGACTTCTTCCGCCAACGGGTCCGCAGGCAGAATGTAAAGGGGCCGTGCTTCATCAAGTGATCGGAGCGCCCGTAGAGCCGTAGCTGTCGCTCGCTTCCCACTGACGGCCGATTCATTCGCCATGCAATCTCCCGCTTCTTTCTCGGTGAAACCGTTTGGTCAAAGGGCGACGACGACAGGGGAGTCGATGCCAACTCCGCTTGCCGCTTGACTTCGCCCGGATGGCTATTTGTCGGCTCTGAATAGTGTATCACTCCCTCTAGTTTCTACAAATTATGAAATACTGCCGCCCGCTGGGAGGAATTTGGCAAGAGCTTCGGTCCGGTGATCGGCACCAATAGATTTCGGGGCTGCCTATTTTATTCCTGATCGGGAATTGTTCCGGCCGTGGTGATTCGGCCGACCCTTGACTTGCTCGCGGTCGCGGTGCGTTCGCCTCGTTGCGAGGGCGAGCACATTAGCTGGAACGCTTGGTCGAGGACCACCGCGACCTGCGGTCCTGCGGGATCTGCGGTAAGAGCCTGTGCCATGTCGCGGTGTACGGCGAAACATGGCTGCCGTCGCCCGATGGCGGGGACCTCGAAAAGCCGGGGCGGACCGTCCCCGCAGCGGTTTCGGGGCGGCGCTCCTGGTCAGGCCGCGCGGTTCGCCCGCGCCGGGTGCCTGTTCGGGCGGACCCCGCCGCGCCATCGAGCAGTTTCGTCGCCGAACGCCTGCACAGTCGACGGACCGCGTCGCTCAAGCCGGTCCTCCGCCTCCAGTCCATCGAGCAGGTTTCCCTGGACCGGGCCTGGGGCCTTGTCGGAGGTGAACGGGTCCGCTTCGGCCAGTCCGTACTTGCCACGGATCAGTTCCACGCGAGACCGCAGCCAGTTCCGATAGTCTGCGGTCACGTAGGTGCCGCGGCGATAGTGTGACCTGTAGCGCTGTGCAATGTCCGGGAAATGCTGATCCAGCAGAGGCAGCAGGCGCTGTCTGGCCGAACTCCTCAAGAACAGGGGGTTGGCCGTCCAATGGGTCGCGTCCGCCCGCTTCGCCTGCTCGGCAACGGTTGTCAGGATCTCCATCGTGTCCGTCAGAAGGGGCAGTACGGGAGCACTGAAGATACCTGCCTGGATCCCCCTCCACCGCAGTTGACGGACCGTCTCGATCCGCATTTCGGGTGTCACTGCCTTGGGCTCGAGCAGCCGTGCGAGGTTCGCCTGCATCGTGGTCACCGTAATGTTCACGCGCAGCTGGTTCCGCGCTGCGATCTCGCCCAGCAGGTCGAGGTCCCTCTGGATCAGGTCCGACTTCGTCGTGATTCCGATCCGGAGGCCGGAAAAACGGGAAAACGCCTCAAGGATCCCTCTGGTGGTTTCGAACTTCCGCTCCGCGGGCTGGTACGGGTCCGTCCCGGTCCCCAGTGCGATCGGCCCCTCCACTCCCCGCCGGAGTTCGGCCTCCAGTATCTCCCTCGCCCTTTCTTTCGAGAAGATCAGGGAGGTGAAGTCGGCAGGGTCGTCCAGTCCCAGGTACGTATGCGTGTAGGGTGCGTAGCAGTAGTGGCAGCCGATCTCGCAACCTCGATAGGGATTGACCGTCCACCGGAACGGCATCTTTGGGTTGGAGCAGCGGTTCAGGATACTCTTCGATGGCAGACTCCGATACTCGACGTGCCGTTTCCGGGCGAGTGTGCTGCCTCTTGCGGCAAGCGCGGCGATTCCGATTAGATTCTGCACGGGCATGCTTTAGATTTTCGTATTTTATTCCCAAAATGTCAATATACTTTCCCATTTCGAGCAAAATATCGGGTATTTTCCGCCCGTATCCGCCTGCAAGCCCGGCATGTCGGTGACGGACGCCGAGTGTTGAGAGGATCGTAGACGGGTCTGGAGTCGCCGGCCTCTCAGTCGAGTCCGGGCAGGTGCGGAGCAGTGCCAGCTATCCCTGATGCTCTTGCAGGATCCGGAGCATCCGCCGCAGTGGCTCGGCAGCACCCCAGAGAAGCTGGTCGCCGACGGTGAACGCCCCCAGAAACGAGGGGCCCAGGTTCAGCTTCCTGACCCTGCCGACGGCGATCTCGAGGGTGCCCGCAACCGCCGCCGGGTTTAGGTGTCGCAGCGTTTCCTCCTGCGTATTGCGAACGGTCCGTACCCAGGAATTGCCGCTCCTGAGGATGTCGAGCGCCTCGTCCGCGGGCAGGTCGCGGGCGAGCTTGATGCAAAGCGCCTGGCTGTGGCAGCGCAGGGCGTCGATCCGGGCGCAGGTCCCGTCGATTCGAAGGGGCTCCTGAGTACCGAGCAGTCGGCTCGCCTCGATGCTGGCCTTCCATTCTTCCCGGGTCTGGCCGTCTTCCATGGCCGTGTCGATCCACGGGAGCACGTTGCAGGCGAGTGGGGCTCCGATCTCGGCACGTGGAAGGGCTCCAGCTCGCTGCGCTCGAGTGATGGCCTCCGCTGTCTCTGGAGTTGTCAAGCTCTCCAGTTCCGTGTCCGACAGGGCCATGTGCCGCATCTGGCGGGCCAGTTCGGTCAGTTTGCGGGCACCGGCTCCGGAGACTGCCTGATAGGTCATGGTGCTGATCCATTCGACGAGACCGGCCCGGTACAGCCCCACGGTCGCCATGAGCAGCAAGCTGACTGTGCAGTTGGCGCCGACGAAATTCCGGCAGCCGTCCCGAAGGCGTCGCCGGATTCGCTCCCCGTTGACGGGATCGAGGACAAGGGTCGCGTCGTCCCGCAGCCGCAGCCTCGACGCAGCGTCGATCCAGTACCCGTCCCAGCCGGTGTCCCTGAGCCGATCGAAGACTTCGGCTGTGTAGCCGCCGCCCTGGCAGGTCAGCACTACGTCGCAGGAACGCAGCTCGCCGATGTTGCGGGCATCCTTCAAGACTCCCGAGGCGCTCTCCGCCGGGGCCGGACCTCCGGCGTTCGATGTGCTGAAGAAGTCGACCTGCACCCCCCGCAGGTCGTCTTCGGTCCGCATCCTCTCCAGAAGGACGCTACCCACCATGCCCCGCCAGCCGACGAATGCTACCCGCAAGTCCATTCTCCCTCTAGTTCCCGTTCCTTGCCACACTAGAGGCAAGCGCGGCTTGTTCAGGACCTAAGTACTTCAGGATGAGTACTTTGTGTCCGGCGCAAGGACACGTGCCATCCAACTCCACTGTATCACGCCAGATTCCCGTCGACCGTCTCAACCGGCTCGGCCGGCTCCCGCGGGAGTGGCTGTGCCGAACGGAACGACCGCAGGGAACCCCTTCTCGTGCCGCGAAACCGTGGCCGTTCGGGAGGGCCCAGGAGACTGCAGCGATTCTCGTCTCCCGTCATGACCCATCGACAGACGGCTACTCGCTCGGAGGATCGGGAGCCCCAGCTCCCTGCCACGCGCTAATCTTCAAGCGCCGACAGACCCAGCACAAACTGTCCGAGCTAGCCGTGGCTCCGGGCTGGGAGCAGATCCGGCAGGGAAACGACGTCACCGGCTTGGACCTGAACACGTGCTCCGTGACGGCTTCCACCACAGGCCCCACGATCACCTTGGCATCCACTGACTCGGAGTTTCTGACTTTGGCCATTTCCGGAACCGTCCGTACCAGCACCCAGTATAGGGTCTTTCGGGCCCCATCGTGGGCTGGAGCCAAGAACCCACCGCCAGCGGGATCCCCGGGTCTCCCTCCCAGGCCGACATCCTGCCCTCCGGCAGCGCCCGTCGGTCAACTCAAGCCACAGTTGGCCGGGGCGGCCCATTCCGGAGCCTGAGACCGGGGTGAACCGGTCTGGCGATCACTCGACGGCCAGCGACGAGAGTCTGGCCTGAATCTCCCTCTCAGCCATCCAGCGGCCCCTGACCATCACCCCTGCCCTGCGCGCCATGTTGGCCACGTCGTCGAGCGGATTGGCCTCGAGCAGCAACAGGTCCCCCCGGCGGCCGACCTCGACGATTCCGAATTCGTCACTGCCGAAGTGCTCGGCTGCGTTCCTGGTTCCGGACGCCAGGACTTCGAACGGCGTCAGTCCGGCCTCAGTCATTACCCGCATCTCGCGGTGAATCGAGAAGCCTGGCACACTGAAGATCTGCGGCGCATCCGTGCCGAATACGATCCGAGCTCCGCCAGCCTGCAGTGCCTTGAGTACTCTTTTTCGCATCTCGATGATCCGCGCACCGGACTCGGGGTTGAGGCGTTCGCGGCGCGCCTTCTGGGATGCTGCCCATCCGTTCACCATGGACTTCGGAAGGTACTCGATTCCCTCGATCGACAGGTAATTCTCCACGGGGAGGTCGGCATTGAACGTTTCCCACAGGGCCATTGTCGGCACAGCCGACGCGTCCGCCAGTCTGGTTGCCTCGACCAGGGCTGGCAGCTTGGACTCGTCGAGGTGGAGGCCGAGTTCCCGGGAGCGTGTCGACTCGTCCGTCTGCCGGACCGGCGAGTCATCGGCCACGAGCGCTTCCAGGTAGTTGTCGAGGTGGTCGATGCTGCCTTGCCCGGCGGCGAGTGCGTGCAGCAGGCCGACGTTGTTGGGGACATGGCCACCGAAGGGGATGCCGACCTGTTCGACCTCCTCCGTGATCGAGTCGTAGACGTCGACGCTCAGCCCCTCGAGTATCTTCAGCAGGTCGTATCCTGCCGCCTTCTGCTCACGTACCCGCTTCCGGGCCGCCTCGGCCGTTTGCCCCTCGGTCGCCCGAAACGGTGGCCCCGCGACGAGCAGCGTCGGTCCGGCCCGGATTCCGTCGGCCACCTGCTGGCGCAGTTCCAGGTGGAACGGTTCTCCGATCATGCCGCGAACGGTGGTGACCCCATTCGACAGGAACAGGAAGAGGATCCGGTCTACCTCCTCCGAGGCTGTGTCCCTTCCCGGCAGGTGGCCGTGCATTTCCGTGAAGCCCGGCATGAGGAACCGGCTCCGGCCGTCGACGACTTCCGCTCCACGAGGGGGGGACAGATCGCTTGTCGGGCCGACGGCGGCGATTCGCCCTTCGGAGACCACCACGGTCTGGTCTTCCAATACGTGTTCCCGATCCATAGGCAGGACGCTTACATTCACGAACGCCACCGTTCCTTCGGGGGCCGCCTGACACCCGAGAGCAATGGCAGTCGCCGCTGTTGCGGCCATATGTCGGACAGTCATGAGGATCTCCGCGTTTGGACAAGGCAATTCTAGCCTGTCCCGAGGGGGCGGAACGGACAGTCGGCCTCAGGCATCCGATGCACGAGAACTGGCGGTGTCGGACCTACAGCAGGGCGCACGGGCGAGCCGACAGGGAACCAGCTGACCGGTCTGGCTGCCTTACCCACGAAGCGGTTCCAGTGACTGGCAGGGATCCGGACCTGCGGTCTCCAGCTCGTATCCCCAAGTTCGCGTCCCGCTGCGGTCGCGGTCGCGCGGAACGGCTTTGCCTTGAACAATCCCGCTTGCCAGAAGCCCGTCAGGCTGCAGCGTGTGCCCCCCGGTTCACTTGACATTGACGCCGACCTCCCAGAAACGGCCAGCGGTGTAGGCATCCAACTCTCTGGAACGCGCGACGGGCGGGTGTGGCGGACCATCCCCCCGTCGGCCGGAAGGACGGTAGCTTCCTCCCTCCTGACGCTGAAGTTGTGGTGCACGTTTGAGGCATCCCCCTCGATCATGGCCGAATCCGCTTGCCCTGGCTCCCCGCCATACCGCTGGGCCGGTCGCTCACGGCCTGGCGCAGGCCGTGGCCAAGGGCTCCCGAGCCGCGATTCCGCGGCCGCCGATCAAGAGGTTGAAGGGAAGGGCGTGCCCAGAATCTGCGGATCCGAATCGGTTCGTACTCGAGCGGCCCGAGAATCGACGGAATCCTCCGCGATTCGGACAGCCAGATCGTCGCCGGTCAAGGTAGCCGGAGACATTCTGGCGGATGGTGACTCATCGTCGCCGCGGTGATCCCCGCGCGCCCCGGACTGGCTCAAGGCAGTGCCCGCCCTCTCCACGGTTTCCTGAGCGCAGCCCCGACATGGCTCTCGAACACCCCCGCATCCCGGCACGGAGGGCATGGCCAGGTTCCGGATACCGGCACGAACCGTCGAGTATTGCAAGCCAAACGAAAAACGCCGGGCTGCTTGCACAGCCCGGCGTCAGGTCAAAGGTGCCGGAGGGGTGGTTTCAGGGGTCTTGGTTGAGGATTAGTATGCGTTGGTGGGGTTAACCCCCCCGGCACTTATTACGATACAGGATTTCATACTCTATGGCAAGTGATAATTCGAAAAACCGTATATTTTTTTTCGAGCTCATGAGAAACGCCGATTCCTGCCGGACGCCAGCAACACTTCGCAGACAGGCTCATGTATCGCGAGGCCTCGGGTTAGAAGCCTCATAACACCTTTCAATACAGCACTTTGATTGATTATCGGACCTCGATTCAGAGTCTCGGAGGGGGATCGTCTGGCGGGGCTGTCCGAGCTTCGTGCGACTTGGGTCCCGGGCACGCACTGCTGTTGTCGAGCGTACGAAGAACGTGCTGCTGGCACAAGAGCACGCCGTCGGACCCGTCGAGCGAATGCACACATTGACCAGGCACGACCAGGATCTCGGTGGAGAAGTGGCCGGTGTTCTCGCCATCCACTCTCGGCACCGGGTGTGCAGCATGCCGGGCGGCGGGCTGCAGCCCAGCAGGGAGGCTGCGGGTCAGGCCCAGTGGGCGAGTGGCAGGGTTAGGCATGTCGCACAGAACCCCGGCCTCTTCGCAGTCGAGCTTCTTGGGGGCGAGGCAGAGGGCGACATCCTCCGGCCTGGCGAGCGGCCAGGCCTAACGCCCGGGGTAAAGTCCAATCACAAGGTCCGGTCGGATCCCAGATAGGGATCCTGTTGAAGTGAACTGCCATGCGGTACGATTCCCGGTGCCGGACGGGCAATGTGTCGAGCCCCGCGATGGCGGGCGACAATAGGCATGTGTGTCCTTGGCGCGCAGTTCGGCACACTGCCAGTTGCCCTGTCCTGGCCGGCGCGCCTCTTGGCTTCAGGGTCGTTCCACCGTGCTTGACTTTCGCAGCCCTTCTCAAGGTCCGGCTCACAGCCCATGCGGTTCCGGGCGGCTGGTTCCTGACCGCCCCGGGCACGGAGGTCTTCGGTCCTGCACTAGTCAGCCTCGTCTCTGGACCGCCTGTGTTCGAAGCGGCGAACGGCCTCGGAGTTCCGGCGCGGCCTCGGAGCGATGCAGCATCGCACAACGGCGCGACCGCCACCTGGTCGGAATCGATCCGCCAGAAAGCCGGAACCCACCACTCATTTGACGAGCTTCGGAGGTTGCTGGAACTGTAGGGAAATGAACTACCGCGTCGGGGAAATCGAAAGCCAGCTGCGGGCAGGCGAGGATAGCTGCTGGGAGTTCAAGCAGGTGGAATTCGCTGCGGATCGCCCGAAACGGCCGACCCGTCACGACTGGGCCGACGAGATTGCGGCCTTCGCCAACGCTGCTGGGGGCGTGGTGCTCGCTGGTGTCGCCGACGACGGCAACGTCATCGGCATGTCGCGTGCGCAGATCGTCAATCTGGACTCCCTTATCGTCGAGGTAAGTACCGATGCGATCAAACCTCCCGTTCGCATCTGTACAGTGCACAGAGAACTGTCGGATGGCAAGCTGCTGCTGGTCGAGGTCCCGAGGAGTGATTTCGTGCATAAGAGTCCCGGCGGCTGCTACATCCGCGCCGGGGCCTCGAAGCGGATCATGGCGGGCGACGAGCAGTTGCGGCTGGCCCAAAGACGGTCGCAGGCCCGCTTCCTGTGGTTCGACAAGCAGCCCGTGCCGGAGACCGGCTTCGGGACCTTGGCCGACGCGCTCTGGAAACCGTTGCTCAGCACCGAGGGCGCTGCCGAGCCCGAGTCGGCGCTCAGGAAACTGGCGCTTCTGGAGGATGATGAGACAGGCGCGCTTCGCGCCACTGTCGCCGGCGTGTTGCTGTGCACTCCGAATCCAGAACGATGGCTCCCGAACGCCTGCATCACAGCGACCCGATACCTTGGTGGAGACCGTGCATCGGGTCAGGCCGATGCCCAGGAGATCACCGGACCGCTGAACGAACAGATCGCCAGCGCCGTAGCCTTTGCCGTCAGAAACATGCAAGTCGCGGCGCGAAAGGATCCGGCCCGTACGAATCTACCGCAGTACAGCGATAAGGCCCTGTTCGAGGCGCTAGTGAACGCAGTCGTCCATCGCGACTACTCCATGCGAGGGAACAGGATTCGCCTGTCGATGTTCGACGATCGCGTAGAAATCCAGTCGCCCGGTTCCCTGCCAAACAACCTGCCGGTAGAGAGCATGGCCTCCCGGCAGTCGACCCGCAACGAAGCTCTAACCTCCGTTCTGGCGCGAATGCCGGTCGGGGCAACCCGGGGCGGCGAAGATCGACAGTATTACATGGAGCGCCGCGGCGACGGTGTGCCCATCATTCGCCGTGAGACATGGGAGTTGTGCGGGAAGCATCCGAAATACACAGTCGTCGATGACTCCGAGGTCCTGCTTGTCATTCCAGCGGCGACGCACGAATGGAGTCCGGCTTGCACAGTCATCTCCGTGCGGTCCCAGGGGCGGTCGCTGTCGGGTGCCAGTCTCCTTCTCCTGTTTCCGAACAAGACGTGGAAGCAGGCCACCACCGACGAGCAGGGCGAAGCAGCGGTTGATCTGCACACGACCCATTTACCAATGACCATATTCGTTGCCGCACCGGAACATGTCGCGCACCTAGAGCGGGACTGGACGCCGGGAGAGCGAGCTCTGGCGATTGATCTGGAAGCGCTGCCGTCAGGCGGAAGCGTCATTTTTCCGGAGGCAACCGGTCATGTTCCAGGCTTGAAGGGCAGACTCAATCCCATACGCGATGCCCATGGCCGGACCTATCTCTATGCGTCCAACATTGCGATTGACGGCGGCAAGCAGCAGCCGGTTCACTTCATTCCTGGCGAGAAGCTGCGATTGACGGATGCGGAAGGGACGGAACGCGGCGTGCGGGTCGCCGGTGTTTTCGGCCGATCTGCACTTGTCGAGTACTTCGATACCCACCGAGGATGTCGATGAACGCCCGCAGGTTCTGAACAACAGTGGATACGTCGCACCGACGAACAGACTGGCAGATGTAGCGCACGACAATCTCAGGGACTGAGCTGGGTCGCCAGAGTCTGGTCAACCTGCTTGAGCGAGGTCGCGGGGCGGGTGTGCGGTGGTCGGGGTATTCGTAAAGTGTGCTGATCTGTTCAGGTCGGTACCGGCTGGGTCGATCAGCTGCCGGGAACGGCAAGCTTGGCGCTGACGATCAGGTCAGGCGAAGTGCGGTGTTTTCACTTCGCCTAGGCGGGCTTTGGGCCAATCCAGACCCTGGCCTCCATCGCGGCGCCACACTTCCCAGAGCATCGAGCGTCTTGCATGCCCCGAACACACCGACCCCAAGCCCCGTTTGGCCGTGGAATCTCCGTCCAGTGGTATGTGCAGCAATGGTGCATGACCACGCCGCCCTTGTTGCAGACATGTGTAGCGTCTCCGACGAGTTGACGCGGATCCGGTTCGACAAGTCGATGCTTGCAACCCATCAGTGGTCGAAGACGGTGGAAGATCGCCCATGTATGTGATCACAGAACTGCTTGGGCAGGATAAGAGGCAGCAACTCCAGTTCCGTACGACGCTGAGGGGCAGAGTCTACTCCACCGCGGGTTGCCGCCGTTGCCGACCGGCCGGCGGCACCGCAAGAAACGTCGGCCCGGCCATGATCTGGCTTTGCGGCTGGAACGGCGACGAGCCTCCGGTTGCGTTTTCTTTGCCGGTTGCACAAGGAAGCGCAACAGCGGGCGGAGGGGCCTAAGGTGCTGATTAGCCTATCCTAGAGGAGAAATCGCCATGCCTCAGCAGTTCCGCCACCTGCAATGCGACGAGCGCTGCCAGATCCAGGCATTGCACCAGCAGGGATTCTCGGTCACCGCCATCGCTGCTCAACTCCAGCGTCACAAGTCCACCGTCTGTCGCGAACTCCGGCGCAACGCCAGCCCCTCCGGCTATCACCATGAGCAGGCCCAGCAACTCGCTCGAGAGCGCCGCCAGCGGGCCGTCACCGGCCCGCGCAAGCTCCAGCCACCGATCTGGAACCTCATCTCTGACGGCCTCCAGAGCCACTGGAGCCCCGAGCAGGTGGCTGGTTCCCTGAAGCGGGTCGGGGCGGTGTCGGTCAGCTTCTCGTGGCTCTACCAGCGGATTCGCCAGGACCGCGCCCAGAGCGGCTCACTGTACACCTACCTGCGGCAGCGAGGCAAGCCGCGCCGCTGCAAGGCCACCCGGGGCAGCGCCGGCCGCGGCTGCATCCCGGGCCGCAGGGACATCAGCGAGCGCCCCGCAATTGTCGACTCGAAGCAGCGCTGCGGGGACTGGGAGGCCGACACGATCATCGGCAAGGCCCATAAAGGAGCCGCTGTCACGCTGGTGGAGAGGAAGTTGAAGTATCTGCTTGCTCAGACAGTTAGCCGGAAGACCGCCGCCCTGGTGGGTGACGCGATGCAGACCCTGCTGCGGCCCTTCTCGGCCCTAGTCCTGACCATGACCTGCGACAACGGGAAGGAGTTCGCCGGCCACCTCCAGACCGCCCAAGCACTCGACACCGACATCTTCTTTGCCCGGCCCTACCGCTCCTGCGAGCGGGGCCTCAATGAACACACCAACGGCCTGCTGCGCCAGTTCGTGCCCAAGACCGAGAACCTGCGCCCGCTCGACCCGCACCGGCTGCAGGAAGCCGTCAACCGGCTCAACCACCGCCCGCGCAAGGTGCTTGGCTACCGCACCCCGTACGAGATCTTCCGCAACGACTGTCTCGCGGCCGGCATCGACCCGCCACCCGCAGTCCCGGAACCCTCTCCTCTCTGATCGGGGCCGCAACGCGGCCCCTCACCGACGCACCTCCCCCTTCTCGAGCTGGCGGGCCCAGCCCGCGCAGCGCCCCTGTGGTCCGGCCGCCTTTTCGGGCCAGATCCTCCTGCCACCTTCGCGTAACGGCCACCCCCGGAGCGTCACCTTGACAGCTCCCCCCGCTTGTCTTACTCTGGCAGCAGTTCAGCCACCTACTCCAAGGGCCTTCTTCCCCGCTGTTGCGGTTCGATGTGCAATGGGCGGCCGTCGTCGACGAACTCGCAGACTTCCATTGTTGCCGAGCGCTTGGACGCACTTAGGGGCGCGCCATTGCCGATCTTGCCCGAACCGGGCTCTTGCTACTCTGGCAGACGGCCAGCCTCGGCTGCGGATTCGGCCATCGTCCTAATTGCCAGGTCGAACGCCACCAAAGCCCGCCAGCAAACCGATGTCTTCACGGGTGTCTTTGACCACGCCGGCCATCTCCTGGTGGGCTGGTCCGTAGAAACTACCTTGCACCCAGTTCTGCTCGTCCGCGAAATGGTTGCCGCTGATCTGCACCTGATAGCTGATCTGAGTCGTGCGGAAAGGGCGGGAGCGCACGGTGCGGCTGCCGCTGCCGCTGGCGGCATGGACCGTCAGTTTACTGAAGCGGACTGTGCCGGCCAGAGTTTCCAAGTCCACCCGTAGTCTCGCCTTACCGACCACCGGGACTAGGCGGGCACTGTGCAGGTTTACCCCGAGCAGACTCCCCTTCCAGGAAACCTTGCCCCGCAGAGCGGAATTCGCCGCCAGAACCGTGGCAGGGATGCTGCCAAAGGCATCGGCGTGGGCCTGCGTGAAGTCATGCGGCCGGGGGTCATCGGGGTCAAAGTACGTAGTGTCGAGGTCGTCGTGGAAGTTGTCGCGCAAGTCCCGTTCCACCCCTACACCCCATGCGGCCCAGTCCCCCCAAGCAGCATATCCATAGCGTTCAGTCTCGGCAGCAGTCTTCGAGTCAAGGACGGTGTAGCCAATGTCGGCGAGGAACGCAAAATCCAGGTCCGAGGGATCTCCGCCACCCTTGAATCGGTCACCACAGTAGGTCATTAATGTGGTGCACACCCCGAAATGCGTTGTGTCGCGTCTAGCTCCTGCCTCATGCGGAGCTTTCACAACCCACCACCGATTCTCGTCCAGCCACTGCAGCGGGACCGGCTTTTCGCCGTAGGCACGCATCGAATTCGGCCCACTCCAAGTGTGCTTGTCGGCATCGTAGTATTTCGAAAAGTGATAGACTCCGCTGTGGGTGACCCCGAGGACATGACCAATCTCGTGGGCGATGGCATCGGAATACGCATCGTAGAGTTTGTTCGCAACATACTTGGGGATGTGAATCTTGCCATACCAGGGCCTAAACGTGTCCTTGTTAGGGCCTAGGCTGTAAGCTCGTGGCCCACCAGACATGCGGAGCTCGGTCATTTCAATCTGAATGAGAATGCCTTCGATACCAGCGACCTCGGGGCCGCCCTCCAGTGTGGCGTCATGGAGTTTGCCATCATCCACCAGACGCCTCGACCAAATTTTGGCCGAGCGTCGCAGGGTGGCCTTGAATTCCTCTAGTTGGGTCAGTTCCGGATTGAGTGTCTGGGTATCTCGGCTGGAGAGCGGTACGTTTCCCAAGTAGAAATGGATGGGCATCGATCCGGCAGTACCTCCCTTCCAAGCACCGTACGTGATACCGGACTTGGCACCGAGTACGGAGATGGATTCGATGGGAATCTTGTGCAGGGCGGTCTTTGGCCCAGTGGCATCGGCGTATGTAGCTTGCAAGCCGGCGAGTGTGGTCTTGGCTTGGCTGACTTGCTCCGCTGTGAGGGAGGTGACGTTGACCGTTGCAGCAATGTCGTCAGGGTAGTTCCAACTCGGCTGCAGATCAGCAGCGATGATGTTTCTTTGCCGCTCGCTGTTCACCTGGAGGGGCTCGGTGACGACTGAGGTGGCATCGTCTGTGGAGCGTGATGGCTGCGAATCCTGCCCGCCTGCGATCACGCTCGAGGCGAGCGAGAGCAGGATTACAAGGCAGATCGACTTTGCATTGTGGTCTTTGAGGTAAATTTTCATTTCAACTTCGGTGCCTCCCGGTCAACTCTGCTGCTCTGACTAGCCCTCAGGCAAGCTCTACTCTGCCCTGCTTTCAATGCGTATCACGAAATCCGACCTCCACCCACGGCTCCCATGGGCACCCAGTCTATCTCAAGTCCCCCATTTCGTCAAGTTCACTTGCAAGATCTATGTAAGTCGCCACTGCACATCGAAGTGCAATAGCGGCGAGGAAGGCCCTTGGAGCAGGCGGCTGAACTGTTAGCAGGGGCGGCAGGGGGGCCATCAAGGCGATGTTCACCAAGCCGGAGCATATCTGTTGAACCTCGTCAGTGACTGCCCAAGATCTGTTTGACGCCTTCTTGTCATTCATATGATGGTGTTTAGCAACCTTGAAAACGCTGGAATCTGGCTGCTGACGGCTGCTGTGGGCGCGGAACGGGTCATCTTCGGCGATAGACGGCAGCCTGAGGTGACAGACTCACGAGAAACAACTGCAGATCGGGCGGAGAGACCACTGGCAATGTGGGCTACTGTCGGCAGAGCCGATCTCCAATCTGCGGGTGCAGCACGTGGCTCGGCATCTGTCCAGGGAACGGCGGCGAGCATTGCTGGCTTGGCTAACGCTTGACAGTCCCTCTCGGGATAACTCCCGGATCCATGGCTCCACCGATTGGCCAGAATCTCAGGGGGAGATCGTGACTGACACCGGTGTCGGGGGGGCATAGCCGGCTGCACGGCATCGAGTGCTCCATGAAGAGCGATTCACCATCCAGTTCGGACGATCCGCCCGTTCGCGCGATCTGGATTGGGTGGTTGAGGGACTGAGGCACCAGGAGGAGGCTCTCAAGATCTGGCCGGATGCCGTTGAGCTTGAAGAGAAACTACAGGTAAATCTTGGTCCGACCTGTGCACATCAGCCGGCACCTGTTTCTGTAGCCCCAACGTTCAGCAGGATCTGCATTGATGCCTCAGTCGGCTCTTCCTGCCAAGTATGCAACTGATAGGATCGTCAGACTGCTCGGTATGCTTGATCGCCTTGCCAGCGGGTTCGACCCACACGGTGTGCCTACAACCGAGAGCCATCAGATCTTGCAGAACCACTTCACCGGGGATTTCTTGGATTCGTCCGCCTCCCAACGTCTTGTTTTCCCAAATGACCTCAGAGTCCTGCATCCCGACAAGACCCGTGCGATCCTGTTCCACCCGTGGCTTGACAGAGTGCGCCATCAGACGCTTCGAGTGGGTTGCTCCTTTCCCGGCCTGGCGGATGAACCGCTCGACATCGGGGATGTCGGGCCCAAGATGATTGAGCAGTGACGTCGACAGCCGACGGGCTCGGATAGAGGGAGAATGTCTTGAACGCTAGCGATCTGCACTGGATTACAGGCTACATCTGGGGTATTGCCGATGATGTGCTGCGCGACCTGTACGTGCGCGGCAAGTACCGCGATGTGATCCTGCCGCTGACGGTGCTGCGGCGGCTGGACGCCGTGCTGGAGGACAGCAAGCAGGCGGTGCTGGAGATGAAGGCCAGGCTGGACGAGCACGGCGTCATTGACCAGACATCGGCCCTCGAGCGGGCGGCGGGACAGGCTTTCTACAACACTTCGCCGTTCACCCTGCGCGAGCTGCGTGCTCGCGCGAGTCGCCAGCAGCTGGAAGCCGATTTTCGGGCCTATCTCGATGGATTCTCGCCCAACGTGCAGACCATCCTGGACAGTTTCGAGTTCCGCAACCAGATTGCGCGGCTCTCGCGGGCGGATGCGCTGGGGACCCTGATCGAGAGGCTCACCTCGCCGGACATCAACGTCAGTCCGCATGCGGTGCGGCAGGACGACGGAACGGTGCGGCAGGCGGGGCTCGACAATCACGGGATGGGGTCGATCTTCGAGGAGTTGGTGAGGCGGTTCAACGAGGAGAACAACGAGGAGGCGGGGGAGCACTGGACGCCGCGGGACGCAGTGCGGCTGATGGCGAAGCTGGTGTTTCTGCCGGTGGCTGACGAGATCCAGTCCGGGACGTACCTGCTGTATGACGGGGCCTGCGGCACGGGCGGCATGCTGACGGTGGCGGAGGAGACCCTGCAGCAGTTGGCGGAGGAGCGGGGCAAGGCTGTATCGACGCACCTGTTCGGGCAGGAGATCAACGCCGAGACGCATGCGATCTGCAAGGCGGACCTGCTGCTGAAGGGAGAGGGGCGGGAGGCGCGAAACATCGTGGGGGGGCCGGAGCACTCGACGCTGGCGAACGACGCCTTTCCGTCGCACGAGTTCGACTTCATGCTGTCGAATCCGCCCTACGGGAAGAGCTGGAAGACGGATCTGGACCGCATGGGAGGAAGGAAGGCGATGCGAGACGGGCGGTTCCTGATCCAGCACGGGAGTGAGCCGGAGTACTCGCTGGTGACCCGTTCCAGCGACGGGCAGATGCTGTTCTTGGTGAACAAGCTGTCGAAGATGAAGCAGGGGACCGCGCTGGGGAGCCGCATCGCGGAGGTGCACAACGGCAGTTCGCTGTTCACGGGCGACGCGGGGGAGGGGGAGAGCAACATCCGGCGCTGGATCCTGGAGAATGACTGGTTGGAGGCGATCGTGGCGCTGCCGCTGAACCTGTTTTACAACACGGGCATTGCGACGTACGTGTGGGTGCTGAGCAACCGCAAGGCGGAGCAGCGCAGAGGCAAGGTGCAGTTGATCGATGCGACGCAGTGGAGCCAGCCGTTGCGGAAGAATCTGGGCAAGAAGAACTGCGAGTTGTCGGAGGAGGACATCGAGCGGATCTGCGAGGCGTTTCTGAAGTGCGAGGAGAGTGAGCACTCGAAGGTGTTGCCGAACGGGGCGTTCGGATACTGGAAGGTGCCGATCCAGCGGCCGCTGCGCCTGGAGGTCCACCTGTCTGCGGAGCGGCGGAGCCGGTTGCGGGCGGAGTGTGAGGAGGCCGGAGAGCAGGAGCTGGCCGATCTGGTCGACCGATTGGCGGGGACCCTCGGGCCGGGGCCGCATCGGGACCTGAACGAGTGGATGAGGAGGATGAGGGAACAGGCCAGCGAGCGGGGCCTGCGGTGGACAGCGGGTCGGGTGAAGCTGCTGCGGGACGCGCTGACGGAGCGCAACGGGGAGGCCGAGCCGGTGGTGAGGAAGACCCACCGGGCGGGGAAGGCGGAGGCGGATCCGCTGCACGGCCTGCACGAGACCAGGCAGGCCGGTAGACGCTGTATTGTCGAATACGAGTCGGATCCGAAGCTGCGCGACACGGAGCAGGTCCCGCTGCTGGAGGAGGGCGGGGTCGAGGCGTTTCTGCAACGCGAGGTGCTGCCGTACGCTCCGGACGCATGGTACGAGCCGGAGAGCGTGAAGGTGGGCTACGAGATCAGCTTCACGCGCTACTTCTACCGGCCGCAGCCGCTGCGACCGCTGGAGGAGATTCGGGCGGACATCCTGCGGCTGGAGCAGGAAACGGAGGGGTTGCTGGGGGAACTCATCGGGGGTGCCCGTTGACGGTGCCCGGTCTCAAGCCCTACCCCGCCTACAAGCCCTCCGGCGTCGAGTGGCTGGGGGATGTGCCGGCACATTGGGAGGTGAGGCGACTAGGACAGATCGGGTCATTCTCCAGGGGCAGGGGCGGCAGCAAGGACGACGAACGTAGCGTGGGTGTTTCATGTGTGAGATATGGTGATTTGTACACGACCCACCAATATGCTATCGAAGAAAGCCGATCTTTCGTCTCTCCAGATCGAGCCGCAGAATACACCCAAATAAAGTTCGGTGATCTTCTTTTTGCTGCTTCGGGTGAGTCGATTGACGAGATTGGCAAGTCAGCTGTCAACCTGATTGCTTCTGATGCTCGCTGTGGCGGTGACATAATTTTGTTTCGACCGCGCCGAAAAGTGGAAGTGCGATATTTGGGATATGCGTCCGACAGCCATCCCGCTATGGCTTATAAAGCGACAATGGGTCGCGGCTTTACTGTAGTCCATATCTACACAAGCGAACTCAAGTATTTGAGCCTGGCACTCCCACCCCTCCTCGAGCAGGCCGCCATTGCGCGTTACCTAGAGCACGCCGACCGCCGCATCCGTCGCTACGTCGCTGCCAAGGAAAGGCTGGTCAAGCTGCTGGAGGAGTACAGGCAGACACTCATCCGTGACGCAGTCACGGGCCAGGTCGATGTCCGGACCGGGCAGCCCTACCCCGCCTACAAGCCCTCCGGCGTCGAGTGGCTGGGGGATGTGCCGGCACATTGGGGAGTTCATCCGAATCGCGCAACATTCTCCGAAAGAAATGATCGAGACCATGCGCAAGAACAATTGCTATCCGTGACAATCGCAGACGGTGTAGTGCGTCAACAGGAACTAC
This sequence comes from Bryobacterales bacterium, assembly GCA_965205085.1. GTDB lineage: Bacteria > Acidobacteriota > Terriglobia > Bryobacterales > UBA6623 > VXMF01. Next base: position 3,853,786 of record OZ242039.1, read on the forward strand.
TGGAAGACACATCGAAAAACTCGCAGAAAGATAGATCGCGACTGGACAAGACCGACTATAAGCTCGTGGAGCCGGGCGATGTCGCCTACAACAAAATGCGAGCATGGCAGGGCGCGATCGGGGTCTCCAATCTTCGAGGTATCGTCAGTCCGGCATATGTAGTGCAACGGCCACGAAGTAATGCGCACTCGGCTTACCTTCACTATCTGCTGAGAACACCGATGTTTGCGAAAGAAGCGGAGCGGAGCTCTTATGGCATCGCTTCCGACATGTGGTGTCTTCGAGCCAAGCATTTCAAGATGATTTACGGGTGCATTCCTCCCATCCCCGAACAAGTCGCCATCGCGCGTTACCTCGAGCACGCCGATCGACGCCTCCAAACCTGCATCCAGTCTTCACAACAGCAGATCGAGTTACTGAAGGAATTTCGCACCCGCCTCATCGCTGATGTCGTTACCGGCAAGTTGGATGTGCGCGATCAGGCGGAGTCGCTGCCTCGGGTGGACTCCATCGCCGGGAACAATGTGGGCGATGTTCCCGGTGATTTCGGCGTAACGGGCCCGGAACCCCGGCAGGGGGACTGAAAGTCGTAGGAGGAGCCAGTGTCTCTCACCGATGCCGAAGTAGCTTCCCTGCTGGCAAACGAGCAGAAACGCATCCGGAACGACATCGACTGGACCGAAAATGAAGACCACTCGCCGGCGTGGGAGTTCAGGTCTGAGGTCGAGTCGGATCAGGACTGGCCGCTTTTCGTCAGTGGCCGCTACAATCGGCGTGCCGGAGCTTTGTCCTATGCCCTTATTCTAAAGACGGTTGGCCGCATCTACGGTCTCGACATGGGCAAGGGCAATCCCCAATGCGATCAGGTTGGCGACACACACGTGCACCGCTGGTCGGAGCGATACGGGGACGAGGAGGCTCACGTGCCGGATGTGACAGCATCAGGAGGGGACCCAGTGGCAGTCTGGAACCAGTTCTGTGCCGAGACCTGCATTCGCCACGACGGGACCATGAGATCGCTACCACTGGATCAGGGGGAATTGTGGTAATGCCTGGAAGCGGCACGTGCCGAGACCTTCAGCAGGGGCTCGGAGCCTTGTTCACGTGCTCACAACAAGGCGACTATCAACGCATCCGTACGCCATACCTCTACCCGGATGGCGACACCATCGATGTATTCTGCAAGGTCGAAGGAGACGGCGTGTGTGTCAGCGATCTCGCCGAAACCACCGGCTGGCTTCGAATGCAGTCAGCAAGCCAGCACCGGTCGCCGAAGCAGTTGCGACTCATCCAGGATGTGTGTGTGACCCACGGAATCGACTTCCATCGAGGGATGCTTCAGGCACGGTGCCAGACGAGCGATGACCTGGCGCAGGTCGTTACCCGGGTGGCGCAGGCGGCGCTTAGGGTTGCGGACCTGTGGTTCACTTTCCGCAAGCAGGCCGTCCAGACCATTGATGACGCCGTGGCCGATTTCCTGGTCGCGCGTGAACTCACATTCACCCGTGCCGAGAAGCTGGCCGGTCGTTCGGGACGCGACTGGATGATCGATTTCCAAGTGCGGACTGTGAACCGGAGTTCCCTGGTCCAAGTGCTGAGCGCCAGGAATAGTTCGGCAGCGAACAGAATCTGCGAGCAGGTTCTGGCGGCTTGGTACGACCTGAATCAGCTAGTGGCGGGACCGGAAGCATGGACCTTCGTCTCGCTGTTCGACGATACAGCCGATGTATGGACGAACGAGAACTTCAAGTTGGTCGAACCGCTATCTCAGGTCTTGTGCTGGTCGCGTCCAGACGAGTTCGCTGCAGTTCTGAGTGAAGCGGCGTGACTACCGATACCACCGAGAGTGGTCTGGAGCGACTCATCTGCACAGCGCTGGCTGGGCATGCCTGCGACCCGTCAGACGGAAGGGACAGGGTCCAGCCTGCCAGCGGCAGTGCGGGCTGGCGTGGCGGCAGTCCTCGCGACTACGACCCCGAGTTCTGCGTGGACCGGTTCCAGCTCTTCGCCTTCCTGTGCGACACACAGCCGCAGACTGCTGAATCGCTGAACCTTGCAGTAGACGGTCCGCTGCGACGGAAATTCCTCGCACGACTCCAGGGCCAGATCTCGAAACGCGGCACTGTAGACGTGCTCCGCCACGGCGTTAAACACGGGCCGTACGACGTAGCTCTGTTCTACGGCGCACCGTCAGCTGGGAACCGGGCAGCACAGGAACGCTTCGAACGGAACCGGTTCACGGTGGTCCGGCAGCTCCGCTATAGTCGCCGCGACAGAGAACGGGCGCTCGACATCGGCCTCTTCATCAATGGTCTGCCGATCCTCACCCTCGAGTTGAAGAACCGTTTCACCAGGCAGACCGTGGACGATGCAGTCGAGCAGTACCGAAGAGACCGGAATCCCCACGAAAAACTGTTCGAGCTGGGGCGCTGTGTGGCCCATTTCGCGGTCGACGAGAGCGAGGTGCGTTTCTGCACCCACCTGCGGGGGAAAGCGTCTTGGTTTCTGCCCTTCAACCGGGGCTGGAAGGACGGCGCCGGGAATCCACCGAACGCAGGTGGCATCAAGACCGATTACCTGTGGCGCAAGGTGCTGACCCGTGAGAGCCTGACCGACATACTGGAGAACTATGCGCAGGTAGTGGAGACCAGGGACGGGCAGACCGGCAAGAAGAGGCGGGCACAGGTCTGGCCGCGCTACCACCAATTGGATGTGGTCCGCCAGCTGCTTCATGACGCGGCCACGCATGGGGCCGGCCGTCGCTACCTGATCCAGCACTCGGCGGGCAGCGGCAAGAGCAACTCCATTGCTTGGCTGGCACACCAGCTCATCGGGCTGAGAAGGGAAAATGCTCCGGTCTTCGATTCGATCATCGTCGTCACGGATCGACGTATCCTTGATCGGCAGATCGCCGACACGATCCGCCACTACGCACAGGTTGGCGCAACGGTGGGACGTGCGGAGCACTCGGGGCAACTGCGCGAGTTCATCGAAACTGGCAAGAAGATCATCATCTCAACCGTCCAGAAGTTTCCCTTCATCCTCGACGAGATCGGCGACCAGCATCGCAGAAACCACTTTGCCATCCTCATTGACGAAGCTCACTCCAGTCAGGGTGGCCGGACATCGGCGACAATGTCGGGGGTGCTCGGAACGGTTGGTAAAGAGGGCGATGATGAGACTTTCGAGGATCGGATCAACCGCGCAATGGAATCGCGCAAACTGCTCGACAACGCGAGCTATTTTGCGTTCACTGCCACACCCAAGAACAAGACACTGCAGATCTTCGGCGCGTCCGCGCCACAATCCGACGGGACCGTTCGACACACCGCTTTCCACAGCTACACGATGAAGCAGGCGATCCAGGAGGGCTTCATTCTGGACGTACTGGCACACTATATGCCGGTGAAAAGCTACTACCGCCTCGCCAGGACAATAGAGGATGATCCGAAATTTGACGTCAAGAAATCGCAGAAGAAGCTGTGTCGCTTTGTCGAGGGCCACGACCACGCAGTCCAACTCAAGGCCGAAATCATGGTCGACCACTTTCACAACCAGGTCATCGCAAGGAACCTGATCGGTGGTCAGGCACGGGCGATGGTTGTTACGAGTGGCATTCAGCGCGCGATCCAGTACTTCCACGCCATTCGAAGTTACTTGGAAAAACGTAAGAGCCCCTACCGGGCTATCGTGGCTTTCTCGGGTGAGCCGGAGTACGGCGGCCAGAAGGTTACTGAGGCATCACTGAACAACTTTCCGTCCTCACAGATTGCCAAGAGGATTCGTGAGGATCCATACCGCTTCCTGATCTGCGCAGACAAGTTCCAGACCGGCTACGATGAGCCACTGTTGCAGACGATGTACGTCGACAAGATGTTGTCCGGCATCAAGGCGGTGCAGACGCTCTCACGACTCAATCGGGCACACCCGAAGAAGCATGATGTCTTCGTGCTCGACTTCCTCAATGACACCGACACCGTCCGCGACGCCTTCGCCGACTATTACCGTACTACGGTGCTGGCGGACGAGACCGACCCCAACAAGCTTCACGACCTTCAGGCAAACCTGGATTCTGCCCAAGTCTACTCGCCGGAAGACGTCGACCGTCTCGTCAGGCGCTATCTCGGTGGGGCTGAGCGCGACGATCTCGATCCGATTCTTGACGCCTGTGTGACGCGGTATGTGGACGAGATGGACGAAGACGATCAGATCGCCTTCAAGGGCGAAGCCAAGGCGTTCGTTCGGACCTACGGATTTCTTTCTGCCGTCCTGCCGTACAAGAACCCTGCGTGGGAGAAACTCTCGATCTTTCTGAACTTCTTGATCCCGAAGTTGCCTGCGCCCAAGGAAGAGGACCTGTCGAGGGGCATTCTGGACGCCATTGACATGGACAGCTACCGCGTCGAGAAGCAGGCTGTACAGAAGATCCTCTTGCCGGACGAGGATGCGGAGATCGATCCTGTCCCGGCCGGTTGTGGTGGGCACGCGCCGGATCCGGAGACGGACCGACTCTCGAATATCCTCCGGGTGTTCAACGACCTGTTCGGCGATATCCCTTGGGAGGATCGCGACCGGGTGACGACGATGATCACCGAGACGATTCCCTCACAGGTAGCGGCCAACACCGCTTTCCAAAACGCATGCCAGAATTCCGACAGGGACAACGCGCGCATCGAACACACCCGGGTGTTGGAGCACATCGTGACTGCCATGGTGAGAGACGATGCCCAGTTGTTCAAGCAGTTCTTCGATAACGAGGATTTCCGGCGGTGGATGACCGCTACGGTCTTTGACCGGTCATGGTCACGAGTCGAAGGGCCAACGTGAGCGACCCGACGATGGGCTCTTCGCCGACTGGTCAGTTCGTCGACAGGGCCATTGTCTGACAGAGGCCAGTCTGCGTCAACCCTCACCCGCTGTTCGGCACTATCGCCCCTGTTTAGCCGTTCTTGTGTCGGCAAGTGGTCAGCATGCTCACTCGAAAGCCCTACTACCGTCGCGCTCCCCGGCCCACTCGAGGCCTCACACTTCGAGCGGATGACGAATCCCGGTATCCCGTCGGCCGGGACAGGCTCTTGAGTCCGGTTTCATCCACGCACTGCGCCTCCCGCTTCGCGTGTCCGTACTATGCCCGGGTTCTAGCCAACGTCGGTGCCTCACCAGCTCTCGTGATTGCTACGAAGCAGTTTCGCCAGGAAGGTAAACCTCTAGGCTACTTCAACTGCGTCGGTATATCTCATTTGAAGGCCCTTGGAACGGTGCACTGTCTTCCACCGAACCACCAAGCAGAATCGAACTTTGCCAGTATTTTTATTGGTGTAAAGTCCAACATCTCCACCACGGATTCAGAGGAACTGATCGACTGGATCTGCGCGAGATCGCCTGGTGCGGGACTCACCATGTCTCGATTTCCTTACCGGCCAGAACAGCGTTCATAACCCCTGTTGCAGATTCCACCCGGGATGAGACCGCTACGGAGCCACCCCATCACTTGGGAGTCACCCGCCTTCGCAGGTCGAATCTCGGAGAGTTCCAGCCGGGGGGGCTCCGAGGATCGTGGCAGATGGACGGGAGATTTCTCGGCACCGGTTACGGTACGGTCTGCGACCGTCGCATAGCCCCAGCCATGCAGGACCAGGACGACGGCCCAACTAGGGTGCGGACTGTTCAAATAGTACTTTGGACATCTCGCCACCTGCCGACCCACCGGATCGGTTGTCGGCGCATAGATATGGCATCGGCTAATCGCCAATGATCTTAGCAAGAGCAATGAAAAGGGCAAGCAATGTGAATCCGATACCGATCATCCACCGGAGTGTCGAGATCTCGCGTTGTGTGGACTGGATCTCGCGCTGCGTGGACTGGATCTCGCGTTGTGTGGACTGGATCTCGCGTTGTGTCGACTGGATCATTTCGGTCAGAACATCGAAGCGGGCGTCCATCTGGCTAAAGCGGGCTTCAGTCTGGACCCTGAGTCGCTCCTCAGACGCCTGAACAGCGGCCAGAATGTTCTCCCCGGCCCTGTCCCGGACTTCCTCCGATGCATCGTGGGCCAAGCCGGGCTCCACAGCAACGCTAACGAGCGCGCGGAATAACGCGCCCGGGGGCCGTTCCTGCATCCTCACTGGCGTGGCTGTTTCGGGCATCCTGCGTCCTGCCCCTTTATCTTACATCTATTCTCGCTGATGAATCCGCTACGCGATGGCTTGACCTGTGGACATGGGGCGAACCAGTGCTACCGGTGCCAGTCCGGTCTGCGGCTGCCGGCGAGACCCAGTCATGGAGAACAAGGACTCGGAAGAGCCCATCCGGGTGCAGACTGGTCCGATATCGCTCTGGAAATCTCGCACGTGTCGGCCGACCGGACTGGCTATCGCCGATCAGACCCGCCATCGGCTAATCGCCGATGAGCTTCGCGAGTGCAATGAAAAGGGCAAGCAACGTGAATCCGATACCGATCATCCACCGGAGTGTCGAGATCTCGCGCTGCGTGGACTGGATCTCGCGCTGCGTGGACTGGATCTCGCGTTGTGTCGACTGGATCTCGCGTTGTGTCGACTGGATCATTTCGGTCAGAACATCGAAGCGGGCGTCCATCTGGCTAAAGCGGGCGTTAATCTGGCCAAAGCGGGTGTCGATCTGGCCAAAGCGGGCTTCTGTCTGGTTCCTGAGTCGCTCCTCAGACGCCTGAACAGCGGCCAGAATGTTCTCCCCGGCCCTGTCCCGGACTTCCTCCGATGCATCGTGGGCCAGGCCGGGCTCCACAGCAACGCTAACGAGCGCGCGGAATAACGCGCCCGGGGGCCGTTCCTGCATCCTCACTGGCGTGGCTGTTTCGGGCATCCTGCGTCCTGCCCCTTTATCTTACATCTATTCTCGCTGATGAATCCGCTACGCGATGGCTTGACCTGTGGACATGGGGCGAACCAGTGCTACCGGTGCCAGTCCGGTCTGCGGCTGCCGGCGAGACCCAGTCATGGAGAACAAGGACTCGGAAGAGCCCATCCGGGTGCAGACTGGTCCGATATCGCTCTGGAAATCTCGCACGTGTCGGCCGACCGGACTGGCTATCGCCGATCAGACCCGCCATCGGCTAATCGCCGATGAGCTTCGCGAGTGCAATGAAAAGGGCAAGCAACGTGAATCCGATACCGATCATCCACCGGAGTGTCGAGATCTCACGCTGCGTGGACTGGATCTCGCGCTGCGTGGACTGGATCTCGCGTTGTGTCGACTGGATCTCGCGTTGTGTCGACTGGATCATTTCGGTCAGAACATCGAAGCGGGCGTCCATCTGGCTAAAGCGGGCGTCCATCTGGCTAAAGCGGGCGTTAATCTGGCCAAAGCGGGTGTCGATCTGGCCAAAGCGGGCTTCTGTCTGGTTCCTGAGTCGCTCCTCAGACGCCTGAACAGCGGCCAGAATGTTCTCCCCGGCCCTGTCCCGGACTTCCTCCGATGCATCGTGGGCCAGGCCGGGCTCCACAGCAACGCTAACGAGCGCGCGGAATAACGCGCCCGGGGGCCGTTCCTGCATCCTCACTGGCGTGGCTGTTTCGGGCATCCTGCGTCCTGCCCCTTTATCTTACATCTATTCTCGCTGATGAATCCGCTACGCGATGGCTTGACCTGTGGACATGGGGCGAACCAGTGCTACCGGTGCCAGTCCGGTCTGCGGCTGCCGGCGAGACCCAGTCATGGAGAACAAGGACTCGGAAGAGCCCATCCGGGTGCAGACTGGTCCGATATCGCTCTGGAAATCTCGCACGTGTCGGCCGACCGGACTGGCTATCGCCGATCAGACCCGCCATCGGCTAATCGCCGATGAGCTTCTCGAGTGCAATGAAAAGGGCAAGCAACGTGAATCCGATACCGATCATCCACCGGAGTGTCGAGATCTCGCGCTGCGTGGACTGGATCTCGCGTTGTGTCGACTGGATCATTTCGGTCAGAACATCGAAGCGGGCGTCCATCTGGCTAAAGCGGGTGTCGACCTGGCCAAAGCGGGCTTCTGTCTGGTTCCTGAGTCGCTCCTCAGACGCCTGAACAGCGGCCAGAATGTTCTCCCCGGCCCTGTCCCGGACTTCCTCCGATGCATCGTGGGCCAGGCCGGGCTCCACAGCAACGCTAACGAGCGCGCGGAATAACGCGCCCGGGGGCCGTTCCTGCATCCTCACTGGCGTGGCTGTTTCGGGCATCCTGCGTCCTGCCCCTTTATCTTACATCTATTCTCGCTGATGAATCCGCTACGCGATGGCTTGACCTGTGGACATGGGGCGAACCAGTGCTACCGGTGCCAGTCCGGTCTGCGGCTGCCGGCGAGACCCAGTCATGGAGAACAAGGACTCGGAAGAGCCCATCCGGGTGCAGACTGGTCCGATATCGCTCTGGAAATCTCGCACGTGTCGGCCGACCGGACTGGCTATCGCCGATCAGACCCGCCATCGGCTAATCGCCGATGAGCTTCGCGAGTGCAATGAAAAGGGCAAGCAACGTGAATCCGATACCGATCATCCACCGGAGTGTCGAGATCTCGCGCTGCGTGGACTGGATCTCGCGCTGCGTGGACTGGATCTCGCGTTGTGTCGACTGGATCTCGCGTTGTGTCGACTGGATCATTTCGGTCAGAACATCGAAGCGGGCGTCCATCTGGCTAAAGCGGGTGTCGATCTGGCCAAAGCGGGCTTCTGTCTGGTTCCTGAGTCGCTCCTCAGACGCCTGAACAGCGGCCAGAATGTTCTCCCCAGCCCTGTCCCGGACTTCCTCCGATGCATCGTGGGCCAGGCCGGGCTCCACAGCAACGCTAACGAGCGCGCGGAATAACGCGCCCGGGGGCCGTTCCTGCATCCTCACTGGCGTGGCTGTTTCGGGCATCCTGCGTCCTGCCCCTTTATCTTACATCTATTCTCGCTGATGAATCCGCTACGCGATGGCTTGACGTGTGGGCATGGGGCGAACCAGTGCTACCGGTGCCAGTCCGGTCTGCGGCTGCCGGCGAGACCCACTCATGGAGAACAAGGACTCGGAAGAGCCCATCCGGGTGCAGACTGGTCCGATATCGCTCTGGAAATCTCGCACGTGTCGGCCGACCGGACTGGCTATCGCCGATCAGACCCGCCATCGGCTAATCGCCGATGAGCTTCGCGAGTGCAATGAAAAGGGCAAGCAACGTGAATCCGATACCGATCATCCACCGGAGTGTCGAGATCTCGCGCTGCGTGGACTGGATCTCGCGTTGTGTCGACTGGATCATTTCGGTCAGAACATCGAAGCGAGCGTCCATCTGGACGAAGCGGGCTTCGGTCTGGACCCTGAGTCGCTCCTCAGATGCCTGAACAGCGGCCAGGATGTTCTCCCCGGCCCTGTCCCGGACTTCCTCCGATGCATCGTGGGCCAAGCCGGGCTCAACGGCAGCGCTAATGAGTGCCCGGAACATCGCGCTCGGCGTCCGTTGCTGCGTCTCCCCTGATGCGACTGTCTCGGGCATCCTACTCTCTGTCCCGCTGGTTCACGTATATTCTAGCTGATGAATCCGCCACGCGATGGCTTGACTTGTGGCCATGGGGCGAACCGGCACCGCCGGCTCCAGTTCGGTCTCCGACCCTCGGCGAACCCCAGTCATGGAGAATGAGGACTCGGAGGAGCCCATCAGGGGGCAGACTGGTCCGATATCACTCTCGAATTCTCGCCACCTCCCGGCCCACCGGATCGGCTGTCTCCGATCAGACCCGCCATCGGCTAATCGCCGATGAGCTTTGCGAGTGCAATGAAAAGGGCAAGCAACGTGAATCCGATACCGATCATCCACCGGAGTGTCGAGATCTCGCGCTGCGTGGACTGGATCATTTCGGTCAGAACATCGAAGCGAGCTTCGGCTTGGACCCTGAGTCGCTCCTCAGACGCCTGAACAGCGGCCACGGTGTTCTCCCCGGCCCTGTCCCGGACTTCCTCCGATGCATCGTGGGCCAGGCCGGGCTCCACGGTAGCACTAATGAGTGCCCGGAACATCGCGCTTGGTGTCCGTTGCTGCGTCTCCCCTGGTGCGACTGCTTCGGGCATCCTACTCTCTGTCCCGCTGGTTCACATCGATCCTAGCTGGTGAATCCGCCACGTGATGGCTTGACTTGTGGCCATGGGGCGAACCGGCACCGCCGGCTCCAGTTCGGTCTCCGACCATCGGCGAACCCCAGTCATGGAGAATGAGGACTCGGAGGAGCCCATCAGGGGGCAGACTGGTCCGATATCACTCTCGAATTCTCGCCACCTCCCGGCCCACCGGATCGGCTGTCTCCGATCAGATCCGCCATCGGCTAATCGCCGATGAGCTTCGCGAGTGCAATGAAAAGGGCAAGCAACGTGAATCCGATACCGATCATCCACCGGAGTGTCGAGATCTCGCGCTGCGTGGACTGGATCATTTCGGTCAGAACATCAAAGCGAGCTTCCATCTGGCCGAATCGGGCTTCGGTCTGGACCCTGAGTCGCTCCTCAGACGCCTGAACAGCCGCCAGGATGTTCTCCCCGGCCCTGTCCCGGACTTCCTCCAATGCATCGTGGGCTAGGCCGGGTTCCACGGCAGCGCTAATGAGTGCCCGGAACATCGCGCTCGGTGTCCGTTGCTGCGTCTCCCCTGGTGCGACTGTCTCGGGCATCCTACTCTCTGTCCCGCTGGTTCACATCATTCTAGATTCTAGCTGATGAATCCGCCACGCAATGGTTTGACTTGTGGCCATGGGGCAAACCGGTGCCACCGGTTCCAGTTCGGTCTCCGGCCGCAGGCGAACCCCAATCATCGAGAATGAGGACCCGGAGTAGCCTATCAGGGTCCAGGCTGGTCCGATGTCGCTCCGGAAATCTCGCACCTGTCGGCCTACCGGACTGGCTGTCTCCGATCAGACCCGCGCTGGAGCCCGGTCAAGGCCACGGCTTGAAGCTAGAGGTCGGCCGGGCAGATCACGTTGCATCGCAGATGGTGGTAAGTCTGAGGGATGGCAGCCTCTCCCATGAGGTTGGTCAAGAGGTAGGTCAATCAGGACCTTGGGCCTATTCCTGGCCGTAGCACTTCCTTCTGCAACTGGTGCCGGAGCCCGCGGGAAGGGCCGCTTCATGCTCGTCTTCACTCGGAACGAACTTGACCAGGCTGCGCCCGAGGGGCTTGCGAACCTCGGATGGTGGGTATCCTGCGTGGCAGAATCTCCCGGATACGGCCGATGCGGAGTCCTCCCGCTGCGATTCCGTCATGCCGGAAGGCTTCTCCGGAACGACTTGGTCTGGCTCAACCCGACTGTTTCTTGGCCTTCGACAACGCATTCGCAAGCTTGTGTGCCACCGTGCGCACTGACTCGACTTGGAAGGGAAGATAGTCAGCGCGGAAACAGCGCGACGGGGCGGAGCGGAGAACCTGTTCCGCCTTGGATCCGCAACGGCGAGGCCGCGAACAGGAATTCGTGAACCCCCGCCGACGAGAGTTCCTCAAGGTTCAGTCCTTCGATGATGTGAACACCGCTCTCCACGAGCAGGTGAACGTGTACCGGCATGGTCGGTGCTGGCTGGAATTCGAAGGCGATGGTGTCGGAGCCTCCCGCGAACACGCCCCTCGCACTTAGCCATTCCGCAGCGTCCCGGTTCACGCCCGGGCAGCGTAGGTCGTTGATGAAGCGGCTCGGTTCGTTCCAGTAGCGTGCCCAGCCCGTCCGCACCAGGACGATGTCGCCAGGCCGGACCCCGGCCTCCGCGCGGTCTAAGCCCGCCGCGAGGCAGTCCGCGTCCACGACGAAGTTCTCCGGCAGCACGTCGACACCCTCGAGCGTGGCGATGTCGGCGAGGACCGCGCGCCGGAAAATCGGCTCGATCGTGTCGACATCGTGCTCGGACACCCCCGAGCCATAGGATTGACAGCCAATGGCCTCAATCCCGCCGAACAGCTTGCCGTCGAAGGAGAAGTGGCAGAGTGCGTCGATGTGGGTACCGACATGACCTCCAAGGGCGATCGATTCCGCTGCAGCACTGACGCCGTCGCGTGAGATTTCGCCATGGGCCTTGCTCAAACTGTACAGGAACGGGGGGTGACTGGGGTGGTGCGGCATCCCCACGTAGTAAGGTTGTGCCAAGTCGATCTTCCGGCAGTCTTGCAACTGCTTCAGCAGGTTTTGCATTGCCCTGCATTCTACCCGTGAGAGGAGATGGCGGCACCGAACCCGACTCGTGTGCAGTCTCTGGCGCAGTGGGCCCGGTCCCGGTTATCGTCAAGAGTTATGCCGAACCATGGGAAAGCGGAGGATGGAGGGGCCTTGTCGGCACCCACCCGAACGGGTGGGTCCGGTCTGCAGGGCAATGCAACGGGTCAGCGAGGCTGGCATGCGCTGTGGCGTACCGTGAGTCACGGGGGCCGCTCTTCCGATGGCTCCGCCCCTTGTATACACAGCCAGGCTAGGTCGTTGTGCTTCAGTTGCTCTCCGCGGAATCAATGCCGATCGGACTCCCCGCCACGCCCGTTTGCGACCGGCGTATCCCATTCTCCGTTCCGACCTGTCAACCCGCGAAACCTGTGGCTCTTCTTGTGCATGGCAGTGACACAATCACTGATGGCAGGGGATCTCCAGTCATGGTCCGACGTGGACATCACGGTGCTTGATACCGACCCTGTGGAGTTGACGGTCGGCGGGACTGTGCGCCTCCGTAACTCGCTGGGCAGCCTCTACGACCGACGAGCCACGACCGAGGCGACTGTTGCGCTTTCTGATCGATTGGATTTGAGGCTCGCCTATCTCCTGCGGAACCAGGCATTGCCGAAATTCGTTTTCGGATCGGATCACCGACTTGTCGCTGGCTTGAGCTATCCCATCCTTCGGCGGTCCGTGACGTTAGTCGGAACCACGTTGTACGAACGCCACCTCGGCCGGCCGGATATCCCCGACTTCAACCGCTACCGCCAGCAGGTCGACCTCGAGCAGAGTTGCGCACCAGTCTCTCCCTGGTTCCACCAATCCCTGGCCTTTCGGCGCACCGGTTTCATTCGGACCCGCTCCCGGTTCGGATTCCGCTGGCGTTTCGCGTCCGGCCACTCTCTCAGGGGGGCGTACCAGTTCGAGTCCTATAGCTCCAGTTCAACTTGGCGTCCCCGTCATACCATCGTCACGGAGTGGAAGTATGATCTGGTCTCCAAGGACAGACGGCCACGCTAGTGTCCATCGTTAGAAATTTGTTCCCACCGGATGGGGGTTCTGGTACCGTCGTAGCAGACTCGGGAGGCAGAGATGGCCAATCAACATGCGCGAGTATCCCCCCCAATCTGACCCGCAACGCCAAGAACTGAATCGCTGGCCTCCTTCAGTCAGCCCAAGGCCACAGTGACCAGCAAGTCGCAGACAGCTTGCATACCACCCGCGTCACGGTCGGGAAATGGCGGCGTCTGTTCCTAGAGCACGGCTGCGACGGCTTGCTGGACAAACCCGCTCCGGTGCGCCGAGGACGGTGACGGATGCCGATGGGGAGCAGGTCGTGGTACGAACCTTGCAGACACGTCCCCGAGGGGCAACTCAGTGGAGCCGCAAGTGGATGGCCCAAGCCCCGGGCCCCCCTCGCCCCTATCGGGCTTCCACATTATTACTGATTCCTATACATTCCCCCATCAGCCCAATGCGGACCCCCCCACTTTCCGCGACAATAATTTGACATTCAACACCAGCCTCCCCTGTCGGGTTGCGCCACTGCGTTGATGCGCTCCCTCAGCCGCCCCACCCGCTCCTGTATCGCGGTCCGCGTCCGCCACGCCTTCGGCGAGAGTCCCACCACGAATGCCGTATGTGGCCCGCAACTCGACCGCCAACTCCAAGGTCCTTCCTGACCGTTGTTGCACCTCGCCGTGCAATGGGAGATATGGTATTCTTGATGAAGCGCGTAGGCATTCTGGTGACACAGGCCGCGACGTGCGGGCCTCCCCCCGGTAGTGTCATGAACTCCAGCTTCTCCGGGCAGCCCGTCCCTGTTGACAAGCGATTCGTGCTCTGCTATGCGCCGGCCGCCGCGCACGAGGCTTGGGATAGGTCCTACTACGCTGTAGCCCGTGCTGCGGAGGCGGTGGCCACGATTCGCGACGATCTCGAATCGTTCTTCTGGCGATTCGTCGTGACTCCCCGCGTGGTGCCCGGTGTGTTGGCGCTGGTGGCCGCGCTGGCGATCTTGGGTTGGTGGGCTGTAGTCTCGGTTGGACGCTGGGCCGAATCGGGATGGGCGATGCGCTATCTCCCTCCCCTGGCCGGCGTGGTGCTCCTGGGCATCGCAAGTTCCCGCCTTGGGCGGTTCCGTCAGCGTCTCTCGATCTGGAGCGGCACCTGCAAGGCTGTCGTCGGCGAAGAGCTTGCGGTGGTCCGCAAGCTCCTCGACGATCTTCCCGCAGACCCGGATGCGGAGGAGGCCGCTGACCTCGTGCGAAGGGAATGTCCGAGCCCGATCTCTGAAATTGCCTTCTTCGGCCAGAACTTCAAGGCCTTTACCTACATGGATTTCGTGCTCAGCCCGAAGTTGCGGCATCCCAGCGAACAGTCTGAACTACCCCAGCAGCACAGCCTCTACCGGGATGCATACTACGTTGGTGACGTCGTCTACGACAACTGGCGGATGTTCCACAAGGATCGCCGCACCCACTCGGATCCGCGGTTCGTCGGCAGCGGTGGGCGTCGCGGGGTGATCTAGCCGCCAGAAGTCTGTGCGTTGCGCAGAATATCCAGCGGATGCTGGCGATCCGCCAGCGGAAAGTCCTTGACGGCCCTCTCTAACTGGGACGCATATACGCCTTGGGTCATCTCCACGGTCCATCGCCCGGCCCGTTCGCTGCAGGCGGGCTCTCGATCACTCTCGATGGATTCGAGTAGATCCTCCACCATGAGTGCGTTCGCTGTCAGGTAGGGCCCGTCGCCGAACCACCGGTGATCGGGATTGAGCGGTTGCCAGGCGCTGCCCGCCCCCGGCATCCAGGCCGGGCTGTGCAGGATGAAGCCTTCCGAGTTCGCGTCGTAAATCTGGTTGGGCAGGAAGATCCGGCCGTTCGTTCCATAGATGTGGGTCCCGAAACGCCACGGATGGGTGACACTCGACTGCTTGGTCCCGAAGAAGCCGTGCCGGCCGTTCCCGAAGGAGAACATGGCGGCCATCTCGCGGCCCGCCACTGGACCGATCGGCTCCCTGGGCTTGGTCAAGTGGTCGAATTCGAGTTCCCTGCCGTTCGTTGTGACATGGGCGAAGACCCACTGTGGGTCGCCCAGGATGGTGCGCATCATGTCGAAGATGTGCGATCCGAGGACGACCAGGTCCTCGCCCCCGGCCCGGAAATCTTCCTTGCCCCGGCCGCGAACCTCGTGGATCTTGCCGATCTCACCGGCCTCAATCAACTCGAGCGCCTTCAGTGTGAACGGTGAGCGCCGCATCTGGTGCGCGATCTGTACCTTGACCCCGGCTTGGCGAATGGCCTCAACCATCCGGTCGGCGTCCGTCAGGGTTGCCGCAAAGGGTTTCTCCAGGTACATGTGACAGCCGGCCCGGGCCGCCGCCGTCACCATCTCCACTCGCTGGTCCGTGTGCCGAGGGCAGATGCTGACGATGTCCGGTTTCTCGTGATCCAGCATCTGGTGGTAGTCGGCATAGGCTCTCGCCGCCCCGGTGCGATCTCGGGCTTTGGTCCGGCCAGCAGGGTCGGGGTCAGCCACCGCCACGACCCGGGCGTCCGGGAAGGCCGACCATACGTCGCCGATGCCGTGGCCGTAGTTTCCCCGGCCGGTGTCACCAATCACGCCCACCCGGTAGCGCGCCTTGGCGGGCGAGCCAACAGCCGCCATGCCTGATGCGGCCAGGAAGTGCCTGCGGAGCATGGCCAGACTATAGCAGTGCAGGGCCTCACACCGGTACAGCGGCCCGTGTGGAGTCGTCGACGAGAGGCTATTCTGCTGGGTGGACCACAGCCTTGCCGGCTTTCTTCCAGTCCACTATGCCCCCGGTCTGGATCTCGCCCTCATAGCCGTTGTTGCGAAGGATGGCCGCCGCACGGGAGGCCCTGCCACCGCTCCGTCAATAGGCCACGATCGGCTTGTCCTTCGGCACCTCCTCCAGGCGGCCCTCCAGCTGGTCGATCGGGATGTGCAAATAGCCTTCGATTGCACCCTCGGTAGCTATTTCTTCCGGCGTTCGCACATCCAGCAGCGTAATCTCCTCGCCGGCCGCCAGCCGCTCAGATACCTGTTCCACGTTCAGTTCCTCCGTCACGACCGGTTGCGTCCCGGCCACATCCTCGCCTTGCGGTGCAGTCTGGCATGCCATCGCCAACAGGGCGAGAGCCGCCAGGATCGCCATCCGGCCTGTGGGTCCCATGAATCGCTCTCCTCTAGCCACCCCAGCCCAGCGTCGACGCTTCGGGGATCCTTCGGATCAGGTCTGTGAGCTCGGACCTGCTTTCCGCGCCGATCGTGAAGCAGTCGATGCAGTCCAGCGCCATCGCGTGTTGCAGTGCCTCGCCTACGCGGTTGCGCAACGCTCCTTCTCCCAGAATCTTCATGCCGATTACGCCCTTGCCTGCGGCCTTGATCCTGCACAGTTCCCCAATCACCGTTGCGGGGTCTGCGTCCATCTTCGCGCCGACCGCATTGACGCGGGCAAGGTCCACGTCGATGAAATCCTGCTTGTGGACCTGCCGCAGTGCCGGCAGGGAATGGCAGGAGATGCCCCGGGACCGAAGTATGCCCTTTTGCTTGTATTCGTTGAGCACTTCGATAGCGCCTGCGCGGCGTTCGGGCCAGTCCTCCTCCCGGACGGCGTGCAGCAGCAGCAGGTCGATGTAGTCCGTACCCAGCTCCCTGCGGAAACGCTCGATGTCTTCCCTCATGCCCTTGGCCGTTGGAGAGGTGGACTTCGTCATGATGACCACTTTCTCGCGCGGCACCTGCTGGAGCGCGGCCTTGACGTGCGGATGGCTCCCGTAGCCGTCTGCGGTGTCCCAGAAATTGAGGCCGTTGTCGAAGCCGAACCGGTACAGATCGACGATGCCACCGACGCCGAGCTTGCGCGTCTGGTTCGACGCGCCCCGAAATCCGCTGGTCCCCGTCCCCATGGCGAGTCTGGACGGCCGCAACCCGTCTGGACCGAGCGTGACCACATCTTGCGCATAGCGCCGCGTCGGATTCTCCGAGTAGCCAGTCGTCGCCCCGAACAGGCCGCTCTGGATGGTCGCGACCGGCGCACCGGCCGCCAAGGCGTGGCGAATGAAGTCTCGTCTCTTCATACGGTGATTCCGATAGACAGGCTACCACAGTGCCCCTGGGCAAGCACTGCAGCCTCGGATGATGAGCCGGCGGCCTCCCGTGCGGAAGCCCCAGGCCACGGCGGGTATCGACCTCGCCACCAATTGGCAGTGGACCGATCGGTCCGCCCACGCCAACGGTGTCCTTGGCGACCGGGTGCACCGTCCATCGCAACACGCTGTGTCCTGTGCGCGGGACGACCGAGCGCCTCGCGGGTCGACCTGACTCAGCGCAACGGGGCCTGGGATGCCGACATGATCGTCGGCACGGCACCTGTCGGGGGCTGGGGCCAAATGAGTCGGGCGGAGACGAAATACCTGATGCATCAACCAGTGACATGACGACAGCCACCGATGCCAACTGCGAACATTGGTCCGCCACGCCCGATGCTACCCTTGACGGAACTAGTCGCTCGGCGTGATCCGCAGATTGCGATAGTGGGCGACCGTCGAGCCTTCCAGCCAGAGCGCCACCTTCCCGGTCGCATCGGCACCCGACTTGACGTCGTTCACGATCAGTGTTGGCTGTTCGACCCCGTTGACGTGGATGCGGGCGTTCTCTCCGTCGACCACGATCCGGACCTGAATCCACTCGCCGGGGGTGATGTCCGCATAGGTTTCGTACTTGCTTGGTGTTTCGCTGCGGAGGCGGAACCAGGTCCACTCGGGGTGCGAAATGTATTGCACCGAATGGTTCCGCCGCTCCTGGTCGTCCGCCCGACCGTTTGTCGGCCGGAGGTAGAAGCAGTCGTATGTCTTGTTGTCGTCCTGCAGACGCCATGCGACTCCCACGAAGCCCCGGGCCCCCCCTTGAGATGCAGGTGCCGGCTGTCCGGAGACCTCCAGCTCGATCACGCCGTTTCCGAATTCGACGCCTTCGATGATCGCCAAGTGATTCGTCCGCAGACTCTCGAACGCGCCAGGGCCTCGAGGCTGCTCGCCCCGAGCCTGCATCGCGGCCCTCATTTCCTGCCGCTTCAAGGCGACCGCCCTCAAGACCTCCGGGTCACCGGAAACCTTGATGCCCTTGCGTCCGTTCAGGGTGTCTGGCTCGACCACAACGTTGACCAGTTTCAGACCGTCCGGAGAATCCAGTGCCAGTTCGGCGCCACTGGCCCCAAGCCCCCCGCACACCAGAGCAACGATTCCCGCCGCTCCGAGGATCGACCGAATTCCCTGCACAATGCTGATCATGGCCGATTCGGATGTCACTCGCTCCAGGGCGGAGCGACACCGTTGACTCGGGCGTAGGCAATGCTCTGCCCCAGGTGTTCACTGAGGTGGTTCGTGGCGACCGAGAGCGCGCCACGTGTTGTGGTGTCGCGCCCGAACATCTTCATCGCCTTCTCGGCATCGCCTCCGGAAATCGTTCCGACGGCTCCCGCCAGATGCTCGAACGACGCCTGCAGGCGTTCCTGAACCTGTGCCTTGTCGGTCGTCGAGTTCTGCAGGCCGCGAACGTCAAGCCCCTCAGGCGGGGCGGTACCGAAGGCGCGTGCCACGAAGTAGTTGGCTCCCGCGATGTGCAGGAAAACCTCGCTCACGGAGCGTACACCCTCGCCGGGCCGATAGGTGAACTTGTCCGCGGGCATGGCCTCTGCCAAGCCCGTGAACTTCTCTTCCAGTTGCTTGAGTCGGGTCTGCGCCTCTTCAACGAAGGCGTGATTGTCGGCTGTGGCAAGTGGTGTCATGGCCAGCGCCAATGCGCATGGCAACACTGCTCTGCGGAACAGTTCGGTCATGTGTGTTTCCTCCAGTCAGGTCTGTTCTGCGAAGGGTAGCCCGGCTGCGAGGAGATGACGCCCCAGCACATTGGGCTCCCCCAACGGACCTGCGTTAGTAACATAGGCAGCTTGAGGAACAGCAAGGTTACAGAGGATTCGCGAGCGGGCGCTCACCCGTAGCCGATGTCCTCGGAGGATTCCAGAATGGTCCCGCACGACCCGCACAACTCGCTCTCGCAGTGTGTGCAGACCCATGGGTTCAGCTCCCTCCTCCGGCAGGTCGGGCAATACAGGTCCACCTGCGCCTGGAGGGTTCGTCTGGTGTCCGGTCGCGTCGCCCCGCGCGGCCGTTTGCAGTCGCCGCAGACGATGACTGACTGGCTCGCCAGGGGCAGTGCCGTCCGTGAACCTTCGCCCATGCACGTAGTCTCGCAAGTCGTGACGGCCCGTGCTTCCGCTGGGTGCGAGAGTGTGTAGGCTCCGCCAGCGCCTGGAAGGAGCGCGTTCCGGCCGCATGGCACCGGACGAATCCGGGGGGCTGTCCCGGCACGGACCGGTGGCGTTGCTGCTGGCTGCTGCCTTTCTCCCTGCCTGTTCCGACCCGGTTGGGGAAGCGGTCGCCGATGTTCGCTACACACGCAACCACGTGGAAATGTACGCCGGCCTTGGGCATGACGCCCCGGTCCTGTCGGTGTTGGATTTCGACACCGAAGTCACCGTGCTGGAGGCGCATCGCAGCTACGTGCACGTTCGGACCGGTTCAGGGGTGATCGGGTGGGTTGACAGCGGGCTGCTGCTCGACAGAAGCTCACGACGGGAACTTCAGCTGTTGGCGCGGCGTTCCGCACCGCTGCCGTCCCAGGGGCCGGGAAGGGCGGTCGACACCTTGAACGTTCATACTGAACCCTACCGCTGGGCTCCGACCTTCTACCAGCTGGTCAAGGACGAGGCATTCGAGATTCTCGACCGGGTGCTGGTCGACCGCCTGCCAGCCGCCGCCGCTGACGCCTCTGGGGAGTATGCGTCCACAGGCGAGGACTATTGGTACCTCGTCCGAATCCCGGGGCGCGACGTTGCGGGCTGGCTGCTCGCCAACATGGTGTATCCGGACATGCCCATCGATGTCGCGGCGTTGGCCGGCGGCCGTTCGATCGTGGCGCACTTCCGGTTCGAGCCGCGAGGGGGGCTGGCGACCGATTCTCGCGACCCTGTCTGGGTCTGGTTCCAGTCGAGTGGCCCCGGCCAAGTCCACGACTTTGACATTCTCAGGGTCATCCGATGGGATAGCGAGCGGGAGCGCTACATCGTGATCCGCCAAACCTCCGATCTGAGGGGTTACCTACCGGTCAGGATTCTGCCCGACTTCGATACCGGCCGGGAGATCGGAACCGGGATTCGCTTCGTAGCCGAGGCTGACGGAAAGTTGCACCTCCGCAGCTATGCGCAGGTGGGCAATCGCTCCCTCTATGTCGGCGTGGAACCCCTGTCCGGCCAACTGGGTCTGAGCCCTCCCAGCGGTTTCGGAGCACGGTACGCGAGAAAGCGGAGTCTTGCCGACTGACGATTCAGACTGTCCGGGTCTTCCTCGTCTGTCCGCATACCTGCAATCTTGACAATAAGTGATTATAATTCAGTGTTTTGGGGCGATATCTGATATATTGATGGGAATGCGCGAGCGATTCCTTCGTGCCTGTGCCCGAAAGGTCACGGATTGCCCTCCGGTCTGGTTCATGCGCCAGGCCGGTCGATACATGGCTGAATATCGCCTGTTGCGTCGGAGCCATTCCATTCTGGAAATCTGCAAGTCACCGAGACTTGCAGCCGAGGTGACCCAGCAGCCGATAGAAGCGCTCGACGTCGATGCCGCGATCATCTTTGCGGACCTCCTGCTGCCGCTTGAGGCAATGGGGCTTGGGGTCGAGTTCGTTGCCGGGGACGGCCCCAGGATCGACCCGCCCGTCAGGTCGATTGGTGATGTCCGCAGCCTCGTGACAGGGCGGGCCGACGAGCTGGGCTACGTCGGGGAGGCCATCGCGCTTGCGCGGCGGCAACTGGGGCACCGCCTACCCGTCATCGGTTTCGTCGGGGCGCCTTTCACTCTGGCCAGCTACATGGTCGAAGGCCGAGGGTCGCGCTACTACTCCAAGACCAAGGGCCTGATGTGGGGGGAGCCGGCCGTCTGGCGCGAGCTGATGGAAAAGGTTGTCGAGGTGCTCGTGCCCTTCGCCGCGTCGCAGGTCGGCGGTGGAGCCGCTGCGATTCAGGTCTTCGACAGCTGGGTGGGCGCGCTCTCTCCGGCCGACTACGAACAGTTTGCCCTGCCGTATTCGCGCGACCTCATCACCCGGATTCAGGCGCAGGGTGTCCCTGTCATTCATTTCGGGACAGGCAACGGAGCCTACCTGGAGTCGTTTCGGCGGGCGGGCGGTGACGTGTTGGGCCTCGACTGGCGCGTGGATCTTGCCTCTGCATGGGCCCGTGTCGGACCGGATGTGGCCGTGCAGGGAAACCTCGATCCGGTCGCGCTGCTCGCTCCTCTGCCTGAGCTTCGCGAGAAGGTTGCGGGCGTGCTCGATGCCGCTGCGGGTCGTCCGGGCCACATTTTCAACCTCGGTCACGGCATCATTCCCGAGACCCCTGTGGAGCATGTCCGCGCAGCGGTACAGATGGTTCGAGAGCACATCCGCGAGTCGGCCGAATGAAAGGTGTGGCGATCGTCGGTGGGGGCGTCTCCGGACTGGCGGCGGCCTACTATCTGAGCCGCCACCACATTCCCTGCACGCTCTTCGAACGCGAGGCGCGGACCGGCGGGCTGCTTCAAACGGAGCGCGTCCACGGCTGTCTGGTGGAAGCCGGGCCCGACAGCTGGCTCGCGGAGAAGCGCTGGATGCGGTCGCTCGTTGAGGAGCTGGGTCTCGGCGGCCAGGTCATGGGGTCCAATGACCGACTCAGACGAACCTACATCGTCAGGAACGGACGGCTGGTGCCCCTACCGGACAGCATGCACCTGCTGGTGCCGGCGAAGCCCTGGCAAGTGCTGACCACCCGGGTGTTCGGCCCTGCCACCAAGGCTCGGATGTTGGCGGAGTGGTTCCACCGCCCGCGCGAAAGGCCGGACCGCTCGGTCGCGGAATTCGTCCGGGACCACTTCGGAACCGAGGCCGTGAACCGTTTGGCCCAGCCGATGATGGCCGGTGTGTACGGTGCCCAGCCCGAGGACCTCTCGGCGCGGCAGGTACTGCCGCGGTTCGCGGAATACGAGCGGCGCTATGGCAGCATCCTGCGAGGCCTCGTCCGGCACCGCGGGCGACGTTCCCCGGATCCGCTCTTCCTGACGCTTCGGGATGGCCTGGGTGCGCTTGTCGGTGCACTGCAGCGCCGCATCGAAGGACATTGCGAGATCGTGCACCGCGCCGTGCTCCAGATCCGCCGCCATGGTTGCAGATGGAGGCTGGGGCTGGATGGGGAGACCTTCGAGGCCGCCGCCGTGATTCTTGCGGTTCCCGCACACGAAGCCGGTCGCCTGCTGCAGTCGACGGCCCCGGGCTTGACCGGGGATCTCGGTGCGATTCCCTACTCCTCCTCAGCTGTGGTTGCCCTTGCGTACCCAAGCGAGGACTTCCGCCACCCGCTCGACGGATTCGGATTCCTGGTACCCGGTATCGAGCGTGCCAGGGTCGCAGCCTGCACCTGGGTTGGCACCAAATTCGACGGCCGGGCCGGGCCGGGCCGGGTGCTGCTTCGGGCCTTTCTCACGGGTAGCCGCGCCGAGGATGTGATGCGGGCGGAGGACGAAGGCGTTGTGCGCGCGGTTGATTCGGAACTGCGCGGATGGATGGGTTTCGACACGCAACTCATTGGCAGCCGGGTGTACCGCTGGCCGAGAGCGATGCCGGCTTACGGCGTGGGCCATGACCGTCTGGTCCGCTCCATCGAGCGGCGACTGTTGGCCCTTCCCGGTTTGCTGCTGGCGGGGAACGGCTACTCCGGTCTGGGGATCCCCGACTGTATCCGCCGCAGCCGCGAGGTGGCGGAGACGTTCGTAAAGGACTGTCGCCGCCAGCGGCCGGACCTTATGCCGGACAACGCCGGACGGCCATGATGGTCATGTCGTCGGCTTGCGGTGCCTGACCCCGAAACTCGGTCACTTCCCGCAGAATCGCCTCCAGCATCGCACCCGGAGGGCGGGCTGCCATTTGCGCCGCCACGCTGCGCAGTCGCTCGTCCGTGAAGTCCTCGAGCTGTTCGTCCATTGCCTCGCTGAACCCGTCGGTGTACACGAGCAGCGTGTCTCCAGGGCAGAACTCGACCTCGCCCCGTTCGTACCGATAGCCCGGCAGGACTCCCAGCACGGGCCCGCCGGTCTCCAGCCGGGCAATGACCTTCCCGCCAGCAAGCATGACCGGAGGGTTGTGACCTGCGTTGCAGTATGTGAGGCGGTTCGTTTCCGTGTTCAGTACCGCATAGAACATCGTCACGAACTTGTCCGCGTCCGTGCTTGCGTACAGCATGTCGTTGGAGCGATCGATGCAGGTCTCGACATCCCGGATGGCCCGGCTTTGCCCGCGGATCGTTGCCTGCACGTTCGACATCAGTAGGGCCGCGGTGATGCCCTTGCCGGATACGTCGGCCACGCAGAGCCCGATCCGGTGCGGTGCCAGCGAGAGATAGTCGAAGTAGTCGCCACCCACGCGCTTGGCGGGTTCGGAGAGACCGGCGATCTCGTAGCCGGCCACCTCCGGTGGACTCTTCGGGAGCAGCTTTTCCTGGATCTCCCGCGCCAGACGGAGCTCCTCCTGGAGGATCTCGAAAGCCTTCTGCTCCTCCATCAGCCGGGCGTTCTCGACGACTTGCGCCGATTGGGTGGCAATGATGCTCAACAGACGCTGGTCGCCGGGGCTGAATCTGCTGCCGCCCCTCTTGTTGAACACATTGACGACACCGATCATGCGGCCCTTCAGCCGCATCGGCACCGCGAGGAGGGACCGTACGCCATCCTGGCCTGACGGAATGCGGAAGCGTGTCTCGCGACTGAAATCGTCAACCACCAACGGTTTCTGATTCTTGATCATCCAGCCGGTGATCTGGTCCCCGAGCCGCATGGGAATGTCACCCGAATCGGAAACGACCTGCCGAATCATCGTCTTGAGCGGTGCCCCGGACTCCAGCGTATCGAACAGCAGCACTGCGCCCTGCTCAACCCCAAGGTGTTTTACGCACTTCTGCACGATGAGGCTGACGGTCTCGTCAAGCGTCGACGTCGATGAGACGGCGGTCGACACCTCGTTCAGGATCGAGAGTTCCTCGATGGCCAGTCGTAGGCGCGTGTTCTCAGCCCGGAGTCTGTCGATCAGCTTCTTGTCTTGCATCGCTTGGCCAAACCAAGGACCAAGACTGACGGTACGAATAAGGGTTCGGGTGTGTCAACCGGCCCGGAAGGCCGGTTCGGTTCCGGAGCGTTCCTTCGCTCTGGTCCGGATACTTCAGCAGAGAGAGTCGAGAGCGGGTGCGAAGGAACGCCAAGATGCTGATTATCAGCACCTTGAATCGATTCTGGGAGGTTTGGTAGCTGCCCAGAACTTTCCCCTGAGACACAGCCCGTGCATGCCGCAGAGGAGGGCTCTGGAGAAAGGCCCGAAGGCCAGGTGGAGAGGCGTGCATCCAGTTTCGCATGACGGCGCGAAATCGGACTATCGGTGTTTCGAAGCCCCGCCGAAGACCGCGTCGAGGGTTAGCGCATTGAGTACGGCGTCCAGCCAGCGGTCGAGCTGCTCGATGTTGGCAGCGGCGCTGTGCGCCCGCCCCGTCGGGCAGGGGACCGAAGCGGTGCTTGAGCTGTCGGACGAGAGTCCCGGACATTCCCTCAGCGATGCCAGCGGCCTTGCCTTGGGCTCCAGTTCCCTTCCGTAGCTCCATTCAGGGCCCACCCGCCTCAGCGCAGCTTCCAGTCGCTCCAGCGGCAGGCTCAACTGCCCTGTGATGGACATGAGCATGTACCGTCCCAGTTCGCTATCCCCAACCCCAATGTCTAGCCACCATCACGTCGGCTTCCGCGTCGGGGACCTCTTCGGCGAACGCCCGGGCCAGCGCGAGCAGCACGCCGGCCACGTCCGGCCGGCTTGAGAGGTCGTCCGGGGCCCTGTCGGACATGTCGTAGAGGATGTACGCCCCGAGGTTGCGGGCGAGGAGGCCGAGCCCCTCCGGGGCCCGGTGCCGTGGAAGAAGACCATGGGGATGATCAGCGACAGCCGCCCGGAGGGCCGCACCCCGCTCTCGATGTCAGCGGTCCAGAGCCGCAGGATGGAGCGCCACAGTTGCAGGGGAGGCGGGCATCGGGCTGCGACTTGTGATCGAGGAGAACGTAGATCCGGGCGGAGTCCCGGCCCTTCATCCGCCATCCGCACCCGGAATCGGCGACGAGCAGCCGGAACGGGGAGTCGTTAGGCTTCGCGGGCAGGGGTATGGGGGGACTCTGAAAGGATGCAGTACGAGGGTCGCCCACGCACCGCCAGAGGCAGCGGCCACGAGACCGGTCCGGCGGCGGCCAGCTCTTCACTGGAGACCTGCGAGTCGGCGATAGGGCGCACCATGGTCCAATGTGCCGAGGAACTGCGCAGAGGCTGACGGGTGGAGCAAAGGTCTCGCGGGCCGGGTCAATCCTGAACTATCCCGGCCGCCGGCGCTTGGTCTCGATGCCGAGCCGCTGGATCTTCTGGTTCAGTGTCGAAAGCGCTACCCGCAGGGACTTCGCGGTTTCTGTCTGGTTGTAGCCGTGTCGTTCGAGTTCCTCGATCAGGATTCCGCGTTCGTAGTCCTCAACCAGTTCGGCCAGGCTACCGCTTGTTCGTCCGGTTCGGGCAGGGGGCCGGTCGGGTCGGGGCGTCTGGTGCACCCCGATCATTTCCGACGGCAGGACCTCGGGGCCGAGTTCCTCCCGGGTTGCCAACACAACCGACCGCTCGACGACATTGCGCAGTTCACGGACGTTGCCCGGCCAGTCGTGCGCCAGAAGCGCCTTTCGGGCCTGGGGAGTGAAACGCAGAATGGAATGCCCCTCGGGGGCGAGAAAGTGGTTGTGCTCCCGTCGGCAGATCTGGCGCAGGAACTCCTCGACGAGCAGCGGCACATCGTCGATGCGGTCCCGCAACGGCGGGACCTCGATACCAATCACATTCAGCCTGTAAAACAGGTCCCGGCTGAAGCGGCCCTGCTCCACCGCCTGGGCCAAGTCCAGGTTGGTGGCCGCCAGTATACGCACGTCGACCCGGACCGGATCGTCCGAGCCCACAGGCACGAACTCGCGCTCCTGGATGACGCGCAGGAGCCGAAGTTGCGTCTCGGCAGTGAGACTGCCAATCTCGTCCAGGAATACGGTGCCGCCGTCGGCGATCTCGAAGCAGCCCGCTCGATTCCGTTCCGCGCCGGCGAAGGCTCCCCGGACATGGCCAAAGAGCGTGGACTCGAGCAGGTCGTTCGGAATTCGCCCCGGGTTGATCGTAACGAAGGGCCGTTCGGCTCTCCGCGAGGCCTTGTGGATCGCCCTGGCCACGACTTCCTTGCCCGTGCCGCTTTCGCCGGTGATCAGAACCGTCGATGTGGTTCGCGCCACCTGTCGGATCAGGACGAAGACCCGCAGCATCGCCTCGGACCTGCCGACGAGTTGGTCGAGGGGGCTGGCCATGCCCAGCTCGCTGCGGAGCCGGGCGTTCTCCCGTTCCAGTTGTCCGCGTTCCAGCGTCTGACCGATCTCGAGCAGCAGCTTGCTGTTGTTCCAGGGCTTGGTCAGGAAGTTGGTGGCACCCAGCTGGGTGGCCCTGACCGCAACGTCGATCGAGCCGTACGCCGTGACCATGACCACGGGCAGGCCGCGGTCGATCTTGCGGATTTCCTCAAGCGCCTCAAGGCCCGACCGATCCGGAAGCATCAAGTCCAGCAGCACCAGATCGTAGCGAGTGCGAGCGATGGATTCCAGGCACTCCGCCACCGTGCCGGCTGCGCCTACTTCGTAGCCGGCGTCCTTGAGGATCAGTCTCAGCGTTTCGACGATCGCGGGCTCGTCGTCGACGATCAGGATGCGGGGCCGCGAAGGTGGCGTGATCGCGGCGGCTTCGCTAGGCATGTACCGGTCGCTCGGCAAGCGGGAACCGGAGCTTGAACGTAGCTCCATTGCCGGGCTCGCTGGTCACCGCAATCGTGCCGGAGTGCTCCCGAACGATGCCGTAGGTGACGGCCAGGCCCAGTCCGGTACCCTGCCGGGCGTCTTTCGTGGTGAAGAAGGGGTCGAAGATGCGACGCTGGTCTGCGGGTGCGATGCCGACTCCGGTGTCGGCGATCCGCACCTCGACGTGGGCCACCCCGGACGGGGGTCCCACGATGCGGCTTGCGACGAACAGGCTGCCGCCGTCCTGCATGGCGTCACGGGCGTTCAGGACCAGGTTCAGAAACACCTGCTGGAGCCGGTTGCGACTGGCCAGCACACACGCTTCGCTGACCAAGTCCGTCTGGACCTCGATCCGGGCCTTCTGCATATGAGGTCCGACCAGGTTCAGTGTGTCCAGAACGATTTGGCTGATGTCGCAGCGTGACCTGCTCGTGGCTGGAGTGCGTGAGAAATCCAGCAATGAGTTGACGATCTCGCTGGCCCGGAACGTCTGCGCCGTCACGTCGCCGAGCATACGTTCCTCCTCGCTGCCCTCCGTCATCCTGGCTGCGAGCAACTGGGCGTAGCTGGAGATCACCGCGAGCGGAGTGTTGACTTCGTGAGCGACACCGGCGGCCAGCAGGCCAATCGAACTGAGCTTGTCGGCCTGTATCACACGTTCCTCGAGCTCGACACGCTCCGTCACATCGTCGAGGATCAGAAGCTGTCCGATCTGCCGGAACCGCTTGTCGATCAGCGGTGCCAGAGCAACGTTGACGATCCGTTCGGAATCTTCCCGGTTGTCGGACGGCCTGAATCTTGCCGGGAATTCAGAGGGCCGCAAGCGGAATTTCTGGACTCGTCCCGCACCGGGGCTGTCTTGGCACTCCCGGATAAGGTCGGCCAGCTCGGGTGGCAGGAGTTCGCTCAACGCGCGACCCCGAGCCTGCTCCCGCGATATGTGCAGCGCCAGTTCGAGGTGTGAGTTCCAGCTCTGGACCCGGCCGGCGGCGTCCAGCACCACGATCCCCACGGAAAGAGACTCCACGATGTTCTCGTTGTAGTCCTTGAGCCGCTCGAATTCCTCCGCGCGCGACTGGATACGCGATACGAGGCGGGCGTTCTCCAGGCCGATCGCGAAGGGGGATGACAGCGCCTCCACAAGCGAGAGGTCATCGCTATTCAGAAACTGTCCCCGCGCCGTAAGGCCGAGCCCGATCCAGGCGATGGTTTCGCCCCGGACGCGGCAGGGCACGAAATGGCGGCAACCGAGCCGCGCGAGTGCCGGCGACAGAACGGCTTCCGGCTCCCCGACAACCGCGACCGAGTCGCTTGGGTCCGACGCCAGCGTATCCAGGGGCGCCGCGTCAATCGGTGTTTCCGGGCCGTCGCCGGCGCGAGGGACGGGCTCGTAGAGCCTGACGTGCCGGTCCCCGTTGTCCACCCGGACGAGTACGGCAACGCAGTGCACCCCCAAGGCCTGGGCGAGGCGGCTGCGGACGTTGTCAACCATCCGATTCGGGTCCGATTCGGAAGCGATCTCGGTTGCGAATGCCGCCAGCGCGCGCCGCTCCTCGAAGCGGTCGCGAAGTGCGCGCCGCTCCAACGAGGTGAACAACCAGCCTTGCAACGGCCGGTACAGGCCGGCGGCGAGGCCCAATGACCCCAGCCAGATCAGTGGACCGTAGCGGTCCAGCCACACCGCCGGGATGCCGCTCCGGAACAGTGCCGCGTAGGTTGCGGACAGCAAGATCGCCACAGTGGCTGCCGCGGCTGCCGCCCGTCTCCAGATCACCTCGAGGTCGAACAGGCGGTAGCGGGCCAGCGCCACTGCGATGGACAGGGGGAGGGCCGCAAGCGAGAAGACCGAGAAGGCAAGGTTGGCGTCCGGTGCCGCTCCGAGGGCGAACGGGATTGCATAGAGCAGCGTGAACGGGGCAAGACTAGCCAGTATCCCTCCCAGAAGCCATTTCGATTGCAGCGTCTGGAGCGGGTCGCCGACGGTGCGGGCCCGCGCCGCCATGATCACTGCCGCTGCGGCCAGGTCCGCGACCAGCAAAGCCAGCGGGGTCGTCGCAAAGAAATCCAGCAGGGCAGGATCGTCGATGCCGCCGGAGACCCAGCCGCCCGCGGCGGCGTGATGCGCAGCCCCGACCGCGACCGCGACACCGTAGGTGGCCCGTACCAGAAGCCCGTGCCGCCGGTCGCCGTCAGGGAATCGTGTGCAGAAGTCCAGAAACAGCGGCGGCATCAGCAGCAGGGCCCAGGCATCGACCCAGTAGACCAGCCGGTCCAGGCCCTCCAGCCGACCGGACGCGCTCAGGGAGTAGACGGCGAGCGACGCCAGGCAGAACGCGAAAAAGCAGCCCGCGAGGGGGCCCGGGGACTGGTGCCGCCAAACCCAGGCCCCGATGGCCGCATAGACCCACCCCAGCGCAAGCAGGAAAGAGCCGACAGCGCCGCGGCTGCCGCTCGCCCCGACGACCACCGACAGATGCAGGAACCGTCCCTGTCTCTCGATCAGGTATTCGGTCCGGTTCCAGACCCCTACGCTGTACAGGATCCTGGTTGTGTCCAGGGCATCCCTGACCGGATGACCGGCGATCGACCGCAAGATGTCACCCGGGCGCAGCCCCACCAGCGCGCCCGGGCTTTCAGAAGCAACCCCGGAAGCGACAACGCCCGCTTCCGAGTCGCGCCACACGACTCCGTCCTCCGGCACCTCGTGGCGGCCTCGCTCGACCCAGTTGCCGAGCGACAGAGCGAGCAGGGCCGCCAAGGCGACCCACGGCCCGAACCGCTGCGCTAATTCGCGAGACTTCGTCATGTGGCATCGCGACCGGTGCAAGCCGTGGGCGGCACCGGTCGGGCCTCCATACCACTATAGGCCAGCAGAGCCTCGATTTCCAACAGAGATCGGCTCGATAAATCCTTATTTCTCTGTCG
This sequence comes from Bryobacterales bacterium, assembly GCA_965205085.1. GTDB lineage: Bacteria > Acidobacteriota > Terriglobia > Bryobacterales > UBA6623 > VXMF01. The sequence continues at coordinate 3,883,880 of OZ242039.1, forward strand.
GTTGCAACGTGGTCTCGGCGGTAGTTCTTCCGGGATCCGGATACCAATTATGGAATCCCGTAGGTAACTCCCCCGGTACTTCGGGTGCCGGACAACGATCAGCCGGCGGACCGGCACTCGACTTTCTGGACTTCCAAGCCGTAGCAAACCAGCCGCAGCTTCAGGACGAGCCGGAGCCGAGGCCGGGCCATGCAGCGGGAGCGCACCGAGAGCAAGTCACGTCTTCTGCAGTTGCAGGCGGAGAACACTCGTCGGCAAGCCGAATTCACCCACATGCAGACGGGGAACACCCACATGCACGCGGAGCATCTCGGCCTGCTGGTTTCCGGTCGGCTTGTGGCGGCGGTCTTCGTCGGTGCCGTGACCGCTGGAAACGTCCGCGATCGGTTCCTCGGCGGCTTCGGCCATGTCGAGCATCTTGGAGTCGATATGGAGCGTCCGCGTCGGATCGCAGGGTTCTTCGAGGTGAACCTGTTGGCGGTCGAACGCGTGTTGGATCCGGGCGGCCGTCTCGGTGCGGTTTGCGCCGGTGATCATCACCGGCGGTCCTTAGCGAGGCCGGACTCGATGGCGTCGTTCAATCCGAAATCGCTCACGATCCAGTCGAACAGCGCTTCCTTGGAACTTTGCTTGCCTGACGGCGCGAACGGCGTGGCGGAGAAGTCGTAACACACGAGAACTCCGCGCGCCCGGTAGTTTCGATCCAGCCCACCGATCCACCGGGTCGCTTCCTTGATGGCCCATTGGTGACGCCACTGACCTTGGCCTCGCCTGGAATCGCCACGCGTGATGCGCCTCGTCGTCAAGAACCGGGATGTTCCTTGCGCGCGCCATATCTCCGGGCACGTCGCGGAAATAGGCTTCGTCGCTCCTAGCTCCGCGTTCGTCGACGCCATGTTTGCCGGTGGTCTGCTCGTCCGTCTCCCGGTTGAGCACGTGCCAGTCGCGGATCGTCACCTTCCCCTGTCGCAGCTTGTCGAACAAGGCCGAGGGAACGATGCGGAAGACCTCGTAGTAGTCTTCCGGATGACACGGTGCCAGAACAGCTAGGCGGTTTCTCACCGTGAGACCGGGTGCGACGACAAGGACAGTCTTGGCGAACCGGGTGTCGAGCGGGTTGGCGATCTTGTTCAGCAAATGCCAGGCGATGACCATGGCCATGACAGTTGTCTTGCCGGAGCCGTTCGCCATCCCGGCGCATAGGGGCTGGAACACGCCGCCGTCGACTGGACATGAATCCCCACGCGGTCGGCCGACGGCGCTTCGGTGAGCCAGGTCAGCGTCTCTGCTGCCTCGACCTGGCAGAAGAAGAACCGTCAAGCCTGGAATTCGTCGGGATCGTTCCAGTACGACAGCAGACGCTTGGCAACTCCCGTAGTGGCGGGATAGCCAGCATCACGCCATGCCCGACCGCGACCCCGAACTCGGTTGACCAACGGGGTTTCGACGAACACCCCTGGATCGTCGAATGCCCTGGAGTCCAGCGAGGCGACCACATATCCGGCCAGCCGCCGGCCCACCGCAAGGTCGAACCGGCGCGTCGTCCGATCATAGTGCCAATATCGCGCCGGCTCCTCGTAGGGGGAATTGACGATCAGGCGGTCGATGGTTGCGCGTACCACTACTTCAACTCCCGCGCCGGGCCGCGCTCCGATGGGATAGCCGGTTCCAGCTGGGAGATCAGCTTCGGCATGTCTCCCTGGACCGTTTCCCAGACGATATCAAGGTTGATATCGAAGTACGCATGGACGAGTCGATTGCGCATCCCGACAATCCGCGCCATCGGAATCTCGGGCAAACGCTGGCGGGTCGGTTCGGATACCTGCGTTGCCGCCTCGCCGCCGATCTCGACGCCCTTAACCAGCGTACGCATCAGTTGGCGATCATTGCGTAGGTCGGCGTGCGTCCGCCCCCGGGCAAAGGCCACCGTTTCTCGCGCGGCGTCCAGCATGTGCCGCAAACGGACTTCGCCATCCTTGCGCATATTGGACCTCGGCCGTGTCGACGACATGCTGGCGGAAATACCGGCTCAGATCTTCCGGGGTTCGCAGGTCCACCTTGCGGCCTCCAAGCAGGGGCGACAACGCAATCTCCATGCCTGCTATGCCCAAAAGGCCGGGCGCGCGGCCCGGCGCGAACTCGACCAACACGTCGACATCACTCTCCGGGCCGAAATCCTCACGTAATGCCGAGCCGAAAATCGCCAGCCGTCGGATGCCGTGTGCTCGACAGAAATCGGCCAGTTCGGGTTTGGGGATCGACAGTTGTGCATTCATGGCTAAAGCCCCTTATCACCGATATCAAGATCGCCCATTGCACATCGAACCGCAACAGCGGGGAAGAAGGCCCTTGGAGCAGGTGGCTGAACTGCTAGCAGACTACGGCAGGCGGGGTGGAGCTGTCAAGGCGATGCTCCGGGGGTGGGCGCTACGCGAGAGCGACAGCGGGATCGGGCCCGAAAAGGCGGCCGGACCACAGGAGCGCCGGGTTCCGGGGCTGCGGATGCCGGCCGCGAGACAGTCGTCGCGGAAGACCTCGTACGGGGTGCGGTAGCCAAGCAGCTTGCGTGGGCGGTGGTTGAGCCGGTTGATGGCTTCCCGCAGCCGTTGCGGGTCGAGTGTGCGCAGGTTCTCTGTCTTGGGCACGAACTGGCGCAGCAGACCGTTGGTATGTTCGTTGAGGCCCCGCTCGCAGGAGCGGTAGGGACGGGCAAAGAAGATGTCGCTGTCGAGCGCCTCGGCGGTCTGGAGGTGGCCGGCGAACTCCTTCCCGTTGTCGCAGGTCACGGTCAGGACCAGGGCCGACAAGGGCCGCAGCAGGTTCTGCATCGCGTCGCCCACCAAGGCGGCGGTCTTCCGGCTCACAGTCTGAACAAGCAGGTACTTCAACTTCCTCTCCACCAGCGTGACGGCGGCTCCCTGATGGGCCTTGCCTAGGATCGTGTCGGCCTCCCAGTCCCCGCAGCGCTGCTTCGAGTCGACGATCGCGGGGCGCTCGCTGAGGCCCCTGCGGCCCGGGATGCAGCCGCGGCCGGCGCTGCCCCGGGTGGCCTTGCAGCGACGCGGCTTGCCGCGCTGCCGCAGGTAGGTGTACAGCGAGCCGCCTTGGGCGCGGTCTTGCCGAATCCGCTGGTAGAGCCACGAGAAGCTGACCGACACCGTTCCGACCCGCTTCAGGTAACCAGACGCTTGCTCGGGGCTCCAGTGGCGCTGGAGCCGGTCAGAGATGAGGTTCCAGATCGGTGGCTGGAGCTTGCGCGGGCCGCTGTCGAGCGCGTTGCTGGGCCTGCTCATGGTGATAGCCGGAGGGGCCGGCGTTGCGCTGGAGTTCGCGACAGACGGTGGACTTGTGACGCTGGAGTTGAGCGGCGATGGCGGTGACCGAGAATCCCCGCTGGTGCAGATAGGCTAATCAGGACCTTAGGCCCCTCCGCCCGCACCCCGTCGGGCAAGGGACCGAAGCGGCGCTTGAGCTGCCGGACGAGTGTCACGGACATTCCCTCAGCGATACCGACGGCCTTGCCCCGTGCTTCACTTTCAGCGATGGCCTGTTCGAACCAGGCTTGGGCTGCAGTTCCCTTCAGTGCCTCCACGGCTTCCTGTCGTGGCCCACCCGCCTCAGCGCAGCTTCCAGGCGCTCCGGCGGCAAGCGCAACTGCCCTGTGATGGACATCAGCCCGTACCCTCCCAGTTCGCTATTCCCAACCCCGATGGCCGCCACCATCGCGTCGGCTTCCGCGTCGGTGATCTCGTCGACGAACACCCGGGCCAGCGCGAGCGGCACGCCGGCCACGTCCGCCCGGCTCGAGAGGTTGTCCGGGGCCCTGTCGGAGAGGTCGTGGAGGATGGACTCCCCGAGGTTGCGGACGAGGTGGTCGAGCCCCTCAGGTGCCTCGATCATCTCGGTGATCGGGCGGGGCACACTCCAAGGCCCGGTGCCGTGGAAGAAGACCATGGGGATGATTAGCGACAGCCGCCCGGGCGGCCGCTCACCGCTCTCGATGTCCGCGATCCGCAGCCGCAGGATGTAGCGCCACAACTGCAGGGGGGCGGGCATCGCCCCGCGGGTTGTCTGCGGACCGGTCTGTTCGACGGACTCAGGACTTCTGGGAAGCCTCGAGGGCCTGATTGAGATCCCACACAAGGTCTTCGATGTCCTCAAGGCCGACCGACAGCCGCACCATGTCCTCAGTAATGCCGGCCGCCGCGTGGTCAGCCGCGCTTAGCTGCTGGTGGGTGGTGGTTGCCGGGTGGATCACGAGGCTCTTCGCGTCGCCCACGTTCGCCAGGTGCGAGAAGAGCTGGAGGCTGTTGATGAACCGCCGACCGGCTTCCCGGCCGCCCTTGATCCCGAAGGTGAATACCGCACCCTGGCCCTCAGGCAGGTACTTGCTGGCCATGGCCCTGTAGGGGCTGGAGGGCAGGTCTGCATGCTGCACCCAGGTAACCAGCGGATGAGCCTCGAGGTGCTGGGCAATGGCCAGGGAATTGGCACAGTGCTTCCGCATGCGCAATGCCAGTGTTTCCAGGCCTTGCAGGAACAGGAAGGCGTTGTGCGGTGACAGGCAGGGGCCGAGATCCCGCAGACCCTCGACCCGGCACTTGAGAATGTAGGCCATCGCGCCGAAGGTCTCCGTGAAGACCATGCCGTGGTAGCCGGGGCTCGGTTCCGAGAGCATCGGGAACTTGCCCTTGGTCCAGTCGAACTTGCCGGAATCGACGATCACGCCGCCTATCGACGTACCGTGGCCACCGATGAACTTGGTGGCGGAGTGTACGACGATATCGGCACCAAACTCGATTGGGCGGCAGAGATAGGGTGTGGCGAAGGTGTTGTCGATCATGAGCGGGATACCGTGCTCGTGGGCGATGTTCGCGACGCCCTCGATGTCGATGACGTTCATCCGCGGATTCGCGATCGTCTCGACGTAGATCACCTTGGTCTTTTCGGTAATCGCCTTCCGAAAGTTCTCGAGGTCGTCGGGGTCCACGAAGATCGTGTTGTAGCCGAACCGCCGAAATGTGGTGTCGAACTGCGTGTAGGTTCCGCCATACAGGGTCGCCGACGAGACGATGTCGTCGCCACTCTGGCACAGGCCCGAAATGGCCAGCATCTGCGCGGCCTGTCCACTGGCGGTAGCCAGGGCGCCGATGCCTCCCTCGAGTTCCGCCATGCGCTGTTCGAACACCCCGTTGGTTGGATTCATGATGCGGGTGTAGATGTTGCCGAACTCTTGCAGGGCGAAGAGTGAGGCGGCATGATCGGTGTCGTTGAAGACGTACGACGTGGTTTGGTAGATCGGAACCGCCCTGGCGTTGGTAGCTGGGTCGGGGCGCTGGCCTGCGTGGAGCGAGAGCGTCTCGAATCCGAATTTTCGAGTGGGTTCTTGGGGCATAGACTGACCATGCTAGCGCGTTGACGAATGGTGCGGCAACGCCACCGGTAGATCGCTGTTGGGGCAGTGGGTGTGCGAAGGCAGACCGGACTGTCCGTACCGCATTGCGGGCGGCCACCCAATCAACCAGCGCGGGGTTCTCCTGCCGGAGGCAGCTGACAGTGCGACAGCGGGCTGCGCAACTCGGACCGGTCTGTCAAAGGGGATGCGACGCCCACCCTCGCCTGCCGCAACCCCCTCCCCGTTCCCACAGGGGAGGGGAAGCGGTTCAGTCCGCCTTCAGTGTTTCGCGAGTGCCGAATCCGTGACTGTCGTGACGGTAATGGGCGGCGAGTACGTCCCGCCCGAAGTCTCCGCCGAATTCACGCCACACCGTGTGGCTGTGGTTGTTGCGGTTCTGCGTGTTGTCATACTCGATCAGGAAATCTGGAGACTGGATCCGGTAGTAGTCGCCGCCGCCCGGCTTGACGGAACCCGCCCAAGCGAAGAACAGCTTGTCGCGCGGGGTCTCCCGGACCAGCCGCCTCCGCCTGTCGGCCTGCTCTGCGGGCATCGATACCGCATATTGGTCTGCGGTGTCGAGCAGCAGGCCGTATTGCTCATCGGTCAAGCGAGATGCCGCCACTCCCTGGGGCTGGCCGTCAAGATTCGCGCGGGTGTCCGCTGCAGTGAGGATGTCCCGGTACGCTGTGTCGTTTACCATGGCAGCCTGCCGAACCTCACCGTCGAGGGACATCATCAGCTTTCGGCCGGTATCCTCCCGGGCACCCAGCGGCCGGACTCCCTTGCGCGGACCGTCCGGCACCCTGTGAGGGTTGGCGCCGAGGAAGGTTGGGGAGGTCGACGCGAGCTTCCCGTCGCGCATCAGGAAGTGCAACGAGACATGGTGCCCTTCAAGCCGCCATGCCCAATCCCCCTGCAGCGACGGTTCTCCGAAGACAGTGAAGTGATAGACGTCGACGTCCCGGCGGCCGGCCGTGTCGTTCTCCTGGAGGCGCAGCACCTCCTCAAGACTCATGATGGTCTTGACCGAGATGAAGCCTGCCCTCGACAGCGAGGCTGCGAGCAGGGCGTCCGCGAGCGACCGCTGCTCGGCGTTCATCTCTGCGTATGTCAGGCCGTTGCGGCTGTAGCCGCGCTGGGTCACAAAATTGTTGCCGGGGACAAAGTGCCATGTCTCGTAGTCCGGGTTGTCCAGCTTGAACTGGGCGTGAGGCATCTGGTTGCCGTTCAATGACGCCAGCCAGGCCTTGGCGGTCGAGACCATCAAGGCCTCAGTCGTGGCATGGTAGGCCACCGCCCCCAGCACGAGACAGCAGGTGAGCAGGAAAGGCCGGAGGAATTCAGTGCAACGCATGGATGGACTCCCTTTATCAGACGGTATGGCTGGTGCGGATCATTATAGCGATGCGGGTGGCTCCGCTGGCAGCAGGTCCACGAGTGCCGGTCTTGGCCGACGTCGCGGCCGCCTGCCAGGGCGAAGACCCTTGGCCCGGCTGGACGGCCGCAAATTGGCCGAGGAGTTCGGCGGATTGACACCATGGCTGGGGGCGCAGACTGGCTTTGGTTGGGGAGCGTTCTGAAGCGAGAGTCGCAGCCGCAAGAGTGGAGCACCTTTAGGGGGGCGTCCGCGGTCTCCGGTCCCATGACCGAGCCCCCCTGGGGGCAATGCAGCCAAGGACAGCTGCTCCGTGGCTATCAAGCGCGTTCCGTTGCCATGGAGCCGGTGCCGGTGGGAACTGTTCCTGATGTTGGAAGGTCTGGAGCCTGAAGCCGATGATCCGGCCGGTGTCGACACCAGTTGCAAGACGGATCGTGGACCCGAGCAGTCAACTGATGAACTTGCAAAATTCCAGTAGATGCGTCTCCTGTCAATACAAAATAGGATCAATATGTTCTGGCAGTGGCGGAATTGGCATGAAATTGTAGCGCCCATTGCACATCGAACCGCAACAGCGGGGAAGAAAGCCCTTGGAGTAGGTGGCTGAACTACTGCCAGACAAGCGGCAGGCAAATTCAATGGTAACTGCCCAAATACTTTGGGTCCCGGAGAAGGATCAGGAGGGGGAGGGGCCCTTAACTCTCGGGCGGAGAAGGCGTAGGATGAAGTCTTGTCCGGAAGTCGAGGCCGTAGCGAGCCAGCCGCAGGCTCAGGCCAAGCCGGAGCCGAGGCCGGGACATGCAGGGGCAGCGCACCAAGAGCAAGTCCCGACTGCTGCACTGGCAGGCGGAGAGGACTCGTCTGCAGGCCAAGCTCGGTCAGGTGCAAGCCGAATTGACCCGCTTGCAGGCGAAAACCACCCAGTTGCAAACGGAGAACGCCCAGTGGCGGCGGAGGCGCGTGGTCTCCCGGAGGGCCACCTCGGTGGGAGTCGACGGGTTGACAGCGTTCCCGCCTGTCGGTTAGATAAACTAGATAAGAGTCGCATCTGCAGCCGAAGCGTAGGCCAAGCCGACCGACTAGTCCAAATTCCTTCCTGAACCTCAGCGAGGCATCCATGATCCAGGTTGAAGGCGTCACCAAGCGTTATGGCCCGAAGACCGCCGTCAGTAACATCAATTTCGAGGTAGACCGAGGCGAGATTGTCGGCTTCCTGGGCCCGAACGGGGCCGGGAAGACCACGACGATGAGAATTCTGGCCGGTTTCCTCCCCCCCACATCCGGTACAGCCCGGATCGGGGGAATCGATGTCAGTGAGGACCCGATCGCCGTCAAGCGGCGCATCGGGTACCTCCCCGAGACGCCGCCGCTGTATCCCGAAATGGAGGTGGATGCCTATCTCGGATTCGTGGCGCGCATCAAGGGTATCGACAAAAGGGAGACCGCCCGCCGGGTCGATGCTGCCCTCGAGCGCACGTCGTGCACTGCCGTCCGGAGCACTTTGGTGGGCAAGCTCTCCAAGGGATACAGGCAGCGTGTCGGGCTCGCGCAGGCTCTCATCCACAGCCCCGAGGTGCTGATCCTGGACGAGCCGACGTCGGGACTCGACCCGAAGCAGATTATCGACGTTCGGGAACTGATCCGCTCGCTGGCGGGCGAGCATACCATCATTCTCAGCACCCACATCCTGCCGGAGGTGTCCGGAACATGCGGACGGGTGATCATCATCAACGAGGGGCATATCGAGGCCAGCGACTCACCCGAGAACCTGACGGCCCAGATGCAAGGTGCGAACGCGATCTTGCTTGATGTGGAGGGCCCGGAGAATGACGTCCGGAGCCGGTTGCAGGATGTGCCGGGCGTTCGTCAGCTGGTTCGCCAGGACACCCGCAACGGGCGCGTGGTGTGGCGGGCCGAGGTGGACAAGGACGAGACCGTGCAGAAGCAGATCGCGGATGCGGTTGTCGACTCTGGATGGGGCCTGTACAGCCTGCAGCCGATAGGGCTGAGTCTTGAGGACGTCTACCTCAAGCTGACCAGTCACGAGGGGGCCCGCGAGGAGGAATCTCCCGCAGCGGAACCGAATCAGGATGGGGAGGCGGCAGCCGGGCATGCCGTTCCCGAAGAGGCTGCCCCTGGCATTCCGCCGGGCCCAGCCCCACCGCCCGGCGGCCAACCTTCGGCCGATGCTCCGGATGGAGAGGAGACCAAGAACTAATGGGCAACATCTGGACTATCGCATTGCGCGAATTCAGGGTCTACTTCACGTCCCCGATCGCTTACATCGTGCTGGCCATGTTTGCGCTGATCTTCGGGTATTTCTTCACGACGGGTCTGGCGTTCTTCCTCGACTACAGCGCGAACGTCGGGGCCCAGGGGGGCATGGGCGCCCCGCCGATGAACGTCAACCAGTTCGTGATCGAGCCCAGCCTCGGAAACATGACCATCGTGCTGCTGTTTCTCACCCCCATGATTACCATGCGGCTGTTCGCCGAGGAGAAGCGCAGCGGGACGATCGAGCTGCTGCTCACCTCGCCACTGCCCGATTACCACATCATCATCGGGAAGTGGCTGGGGGCGCTGATGCTGTACTCTTGCATGCTTCTCATCGCGGTGGCGAATCTCGCGGTGCTGTTCGTCCATTCCACCCCCGACTGGAGGCCTGTGCCCGTGTCGCTGCTGGGCTTGTTGCTCATGGGGGGCGCCATGCTCGCGGTCGGCGCCTTCCTCTCCACGCTGACCAACAACCAGATCGTGGCCGGAGCCCTTACGTTCGGCTTCCTGCTGTTGCTCTGGGTGCTGAACTGGATGAGTTCGTTCGAGACCTCCCTCGTCGCCAGGGTGTGTGACTACCTCGCGATCTCGGGGCACTTCGAGCAGTTCTCGCGAGGCGTCATCGAGCTCAAGGACGTGCTGTACTACCTCAGCGCCATCGCCCTCGGGCTGTTCCTCAGCAAGCGTTCGCTCGAAGCGCTGCGGTGGAAGTCGTAAGGAGGCTGTGCGGATGGCTCTGCTACGTTCCAGGCAATGGCGGTCGGGAGGATATTCCGCCCTCTATATCACGGTGTTTGTGGGCATTCTGGCCGCCGTCAACTGGCTGGGTGTCCAATACAACGAAACCTTCGACTTCACCGAGCAACAGCTCTACAGCCTGTCCGACCAGACCCACACGGTTCTGGACGGGCTCGACAGGGACGTGACGATGGCGTACTTCGACCGAACGACCCAGTTCGGCCCCGCCCGGGACATGCTGCAGCGCTACGGGAACGCTTCGAGCCGGGTCAGTGTGGAGTACATCGATCCCGACGAGAATCCTGTAAAGACGGAGGCGATGAACGTCACTGCCTACGGCACGCTGGTCATCGATGTGGGCGGCGCGCGGCAGATGGTATCGTCGGTCACCGAGCAGGAGATCACCAACGCAATCATCGCCGGCATCAAGGGGGAGGACAAGACCGCCTGCGTGGCGACCGGGCACGGCGAAGCGGCGAGCGACGACAGGGAGCGCGACGGATTCTCCAGCGCCCAGCAGGCCATCGAGGATGCCAACTACGGATACCAGGACGTGAGCATCGGCGTCGACGGTGTGCCGGAGAGCTGTACCCTGCTGCTGATTCCCGGCCCCTCCGCTGACCTGTTCGACCCCGAGATCGAAGCGCTCCGGACGTACGTGGAACAGGGCGGCCGGGCACTGGTGATGTTGCAGCCAGCGTTCCCGGATCAGCGCGGACGGCGAGACGATCCGAGCCCCAAGCTGGTCGCCTTGCTTGCGGAATGGGGTGTCGAGGCCCGCAACGACATCGTGATCGACGAGTCCGCGATCGGCCAGCTCTTCGGCGGCGGCCCGTTCACGCCGCTGGTGGCCGACTACCTGTACCATCCCATCGTCGAGCCCATGGAAAATCTGGCGACGCTGTTTCCCCGGGCGCGCACGGTCGCGGAGGCCGCAACCGTGCCGGACGGCTGGACCGTGGATGAACTGTTCCGCACCTCGAGTGCGAGCTTTGCGACCCAGACAATGCGGATTACGGGTTCCGAGCTATCGCTCGGGAGCGAATCCGATCGCGCCGAAGGTCCCATCACCCTGGCCGTTGCCGGAACCTACGATGTGCCCTCATCGACGGGCGGCGAGGAATCCGGGGGCGGTGAGGAGTCCGACCTTTCCGCCGACCGGGCGGAGTTCGGCGCGTCCGGCGAAGAAGCGGAGCCCGAAGGGCGTGTCGTGGCAGTCGGATCGTTCGGCTTCGCTTCCAATTACGGGTTGTCGCTGGGCGGCAACCGCGACCTGCTGCTGAACATGATGAACTGGCTGAGCTCCGACGAGGACCTGATCTCGATCCGGCCGCGCGATCCGGAGAACACGCCCCTGGACTTGACCAGCAGACAGATGACGCAGGTGTTTCTCGGCAGTCTCTTGCTCCTTCCGCTGGTGATTGTCGTGACTGGCGTGTGGGTCTGGTGGGGGCGCCGCTAGGGCGGAAAAGCAGCAGTGTACGGCAGCGAAACCCGCGAGATCCGGGCGGCCGCGCGGCGAGCCGCAAGGGGAGATGGAGAGCGATGAGAGTGAATCCGCTCGTCGCGGCTGTGGTCGTCCTGGCGCTTCTCGGCGGTGCCGTCTGGTACACCCGCGAGAATCCGCCTGCCGACCAGGATGCCGCGCCGAAGATCGTTGACGTTGAGGAAGACGCCGTCACCAGGGTGATGCTGCGAAAGCGTGGCGAGGACCCTGTCGAGCTGGTCCGGGGCGCGGACGGCGAGTGGGCGTTCGGCGGCGACACGAAGATTCCCGCCGACGAATCGGCGATCGGCACGCTGGTAGCGAGCCTAGCTTCGCTGAACGCGGAGCGCCTCGTTTCTGACGCCGTCGTCGACTGGGAGCCCTACGATCTCGATGAACCCGAGTTTGCGGTGGGCTATGGCCTGGAAGAGGGGGGTGGGGAAATCCTCTTCGGCAGGGAGACGCCGACCCGTTCGGGTGTCTTCGCCCGGCTCCGGGACGACCCGCGTCTGTTCACCGTCTACTCGTACAACAAATCGGCCTTCGAGAAATCGGTCTACGACCTCCGCGACAAGCGCCTGCTGCGACTGGAAGAGAGCACGATTTCGGAGATCCGGGTGGACACCTCGGGGCGGGCGTTGCGGTTCGTCCGCGAGGACGGGGCCTGGCGCATCGCCCACCCGATCGAGGCCCGGGCCGACGAGTTCACCGTCAACGACCTGTCGCGGGCTGTGCGGACCGCCCAGATGACTGAGGTTCTCACGGAGGAGTCCGACAGCCGGGAGTTTCCGTTCGCCCGGCCCCTTGCCACCGTGACGGTCACCGACGGGAAGGGCAGCCACGAACTCGTCGTGGCGCAGACGGGCGGATCGGACCCGTCGCAGGACGCCACCTACTATGCCCGCAGCAGCCATCTCCCGGGCGTCTTCGGAGTCAGCTCGACGCTGGCCGAGAGCCTTGACAAGGAAGTCTCCGAATTTCGCGACATGAATCTGTTCGGCTTCGGCTACGACGATCCGGCTCGAGTTGAGGTGCGTGCCGGCAGCGACACCGTGACCGTCGTCCGGGCCGCCGACCTGTGGCAACTCGAGTCCGACGGCGGCCGGGAGGTCGAGGGTGAGGCCGTCCAGACCTTGCTGGACCGGCTGCGCGGTCTGACCGCGACCGAGATTCGCTCCGACCGCGCCGCCGACCAGGCCCGGTACGGTCTCGACGACCCCGCGATCGAGGCTTCTGTCACGCCCGCCGGCGACAATGAGGAGACCGAGCGTGTTCGGGTGTCGTCCCCGGACGAGGCTCCGGTCTATGCGGCACGGGCAAGCGAACCTGCGACCTTCGTGGTCGAGCGAGCGGTGGTCGAGAACATCGTCCGGTCGGTCGAGGCGATCGTGCGAGGTCCGGAGGACGACACAGGCGGGGAGCCCGACGCCGAGGAGGCTGTGGAAGGCGGGCCGGGAACCTGACTGGTCCGGCAGGCCGTTTGCCGGGAAAGCTTGGCCCGTCTCCGGCCGAGACTGATATTGCCATGGATGATCTCAAATCACTGATCCGCGAAGTGCCTGACTTTCCGAAATCGGGCATCCTGTTCTATGACATCACCACCCTGCTCAAGAATCCGCGCGGCCTCGCCCGGGTGATCGACGGGCTGTGCGAAGCCGCATCCGGCCTGGATGTCGATCTGGTTGCGGCGATCGAGTCACGCGGTTTCCTGTTTGGGCCCGCCATTGCGCTCCGGCTGGGGACGGGGTTTGCAGTGATCCGGAAACCGGGAAAGCTGCCTTCAGCCGTTACGAGGGTCGAGTACGACCTGGAGTACGGCACGGACTCCATCGAGATCCACAATGATGCGGTCCGGCCGGGCCAGCGCGTCCTGATCGTGGACGATCTGCTCGCCACGGGAGGTTCGGCAGCCGCTGCGGTCCGGCTGGTGGAGCAGCTCGGGGGAATCGTCGTCGGGCTGCAGTTCGCGGTCGAACTCGACTTCCTTGGCGGGCGGACGCGGCTGGACGGGTACGAAGTCGGATCATTGCTGCACTACCACAATTAGCGTGGCCGGTCGTTCCCCCGTGTCCTCCCAGACCGGCTCGGGTCAGACGTCGTTCCGAGCTTTTGCCAAGCTGAACCTGGGACTGCACGTCCTCGACCAGCGGGTCGACGGGTACCACAACGTCTGGAGCGTCATGCAGGCCATCGACATCTGCGACGACGTCTCGGTGTCCCTCATTGAGGGACAGGGCCCCTCCGTGAGGCTGGACTGCGATCGCGAGGACCTCGCCAACGAGCACAATTTGGCCTGGATCGCGGCGGACCGGCTTCTGACTGGCGTCGGTGCCGACGCTGCGGTGCATGTGCGGCTTGTGAAGCGCATCCCGCCGGGGGCGGGACTCGGCGGGGGATCCAGCGACGCGGCAGCCGTCCTCCGCGCCCTCGACGGTTTGCTGCCGGCGGCGCCTCCCGGAGTTCTGCTCGAGATCGCAGCCTCGATCGGTAGCGACGTGCCCTATTTTCTGACTGGCGGCACCGCGCTGGCCGAGGGCAGAGGCACGGAGATCACCGCGCTTGCGGACCTGCCGGCAAGATCCGTCGCCGTTGTCCTTCCCGCCGTCGAGGTTTCCACGGCGGGTGCCTATCGGGCACTTGCCGAGCGGCGCGCCGGCGGATTGACACATTCGGGTGAGCCGTATACAATCGATGTATACGGATCCCTCCGTAGTGTTCGTGGGGCAGGTGCCGTCCGGGATCGTCTTGAACGGATGGTCAACGATTTCGAGGACGTAGTCTTTCAGCAGCATCCAGCTTTGGCGGACGTCAAGGTCGCACTGCTTGCCAGTGGCGCGCGCCAAGCTGCGCTGACCGGATCGGGTTCGGCCGTGTTTGGGCTTTTCGACTCGACTGAAGAGGCGTCGCGGGCGGCAGGACGACTGGAGGCTGTCGGGTTGCGGGTTGCGGTCACTCGATTCCTGACGCGAGCCGAATGCGGTATCAGCCTGTAGACGAGGAAGGCCTGCAGAATTCCGACCAGGGTCTACGCGCTGTGGCGAAACGATCGCGTTTGAGGGTCTTTACGGGCTCCGCCAACCGGGAGCTTGCAGGGAAGATCTGCGAGGACCTGCAGATTCCACCGGGAGATCTCTCCCTCCAGCGATTCTCGGACGGTGAGGTGCACCTGCAGATCGAGGAGAACGTTCGCGGGATGGACGTGTTCGTCGTCCAGCCGACCTGCATGCCGGTGGACCGCCACTTGATGGAGCTCCTGCTCATGATGGACGCGCTCCGGCGTGCGTCGGCGAAGCGCATCACGGCCGTGCTTCCCTACTACGGCTATTCCCGGCAGGATCGCAAGGACCGTCCGCGCGTGCCGATTTCCGCGAAGCTGGTGGCGAGTCTGCTGGTTGCGGCCGGGGCCAACCGCATCCTGTGCCTCGACCTCCATGCGGCGCAGATTCAGGGGTTCTTCGACATTCCGGTCGACCATCTCTACGGCCGGCCCGTCATGGCGGAGTATCTGGGCGAACTGGGCCTGCCCCGCGTTACGATTGTTTCACCTGACGCTGGTGGCGTGGAACGGGCGCGAGCCTTCGCCAAGCGGCTGACCGCACCGCTTGCCATCATTGACAAGCGGCGGGAGGAAGCCAACGTTTCGGAGGTCGTCCACGTGATCGGCGACGTCGCCGGCCGGCACTGTGTGATCGTCGATGACCTGGTCGACACTGCCGGCACCCTCGTGCATAGCGTGGATGCGCTCTTGCGGTCCGGGGCCGCTTCCGTGCGGGCGGCTTGCACCCACGCTGTGCTTTCCGGTCCGGCTGTGGATAGAATTAGGAAGTCGCGCCTTGAGCAGCTCGTCGTCACGGATTCGATTCCGCTGTCGGACGCCGCCAGAGCCAGTGGCAAGATCCACCAGTTGAGTGTCGCGAGCCTGCTCGCCAGGGGGATCGACTCGATTCACAGCGAGTCGTCCATCAGCAGGCTGTTCGAGTAGTACAGGGCACGATCCCGGATTTCCCAGACCCAGAGCCGGATCCATCAGAGCAAGGAAGATTCGCCATGCAGCAACAGATCGAGTTGGAAGTCGCGGAGCGGCCGGAGCGAGGCAAGAACGCGGCTCGTCGCCTGCGGGCCGGGGGTCGCGTTCCGGCGGTGCTGTACGGTCTTGGCCAGGAGTCACGCTCCCTCGCTGTCGACGCCAAGGCCATGACCAGGGTGCTGGCCGAGCCGGCCGGCCACAATCGCATATTCAGTCTCCGTAGCAACGGGACCCAGGACCATGCGATGGCGGTGGACTATCAGATCGACCCGGTCCACCACTCGCTGTTGCACGTGGACCTGATGCGGATCGATCTTTCCAAGAAGGTCCGGGTCTCGGTGCCGGTCCAGTCGGTCGGAACGGCTTTCGGCGTGAAGAATCAGGGCGGGTTCGAGGAAATGGTCAACCGCCAGGTCCACATCCGGTGCCTGCCACTGGACATCCCGGAGCGTGTCGACCTCGACGTGACCGCGCTCCGGGTGGGCGAGGCGATTCGCGCACGGGACGTTCCGGCCAGCGACAAGTACGAACTGGCCGATGACGAACGCAAGCTTCTGGTGCACATCATGGCGTCCAGGGCCAGCGACGTCGTCGAGGACGAGGAGTCCGAGGAAGCGGAGAGCGAATAGAATGGCTGTCGGCCTGAAGGCGGACCGGCCGTCCTGCGGAACCCGGCTGGCGACGAGACATGTTCTGGAATTCCCGCCGGTCCGAGCGTCCCGACTGGCTGATCGTTGGCCTGGGGAATCCGGGCGAGCAGTTTCGCATGACGCCTCACAATCTGGGTTTCCTGACGGTCGACTGCCTCGCGTCGGAGGCCGGCATTCGCATCGGGCGGCCCGAGGAGGAATCGCTTGTCGGGCGCGGCGAGGTTGCGGGCCGGGAAACAATTCTCGCGCAGCCGCTCTCCTACATGAACCGCAGCGGTGGACCCGTGAAGCGGCTAATGCGTCGCTACGACGTGAAGCTGGACCGGCTCCTGGTGGTGTACGACGAGCTGGATCTGCCTTGGGGTCTGCTGCGCCTCAAGCGGAAAGGGTCAGCGGCGGGGCATAATGGTATGCAGTCCGTCATCGACTCACTCGGAACCACCGAGTTCACTCGGTTGCGTATCGGGATTCATCCGGGGCATCGGGTCTCCAATGGGGCGAAGTTCGTCTTGCGTGCGTTTGCCAGGGACGAGATCGAGGAAGTCGAGGCAACCGTGGGCCGCGCCGCAGGCGTGGTGCGGGATGTGCTCTCCGAAGGGGCGGACAAGGCGATGGCGCGGTGCAACCGCCGCGCTTCGGAAGTACTGGAATAAATCAACATGAGAGTGTACGAACTGGGCTTCATCCTGAAGCCGGACTTGCCCGAGGACGAAGCCCAAGCGGCAGTCGAAACGGTCAAGCAGACCATGGCCGACTGCGGGGCCACCGTGAACAGCGTTGACGACTGGGGCAAGCGCAAGCTCGCCTACCGGGTGCGCGGTTTCTGGAACGGCCATTACTTCTTCATCCGGTACTCGTCGGAGGCGGACTCGTCGCTGAACCGGGAAGTGGAGCGCCGGCTGCGGGTTGCGGACAACGTGCTCAAGTACATGACGGTTCGCATCGACGAGGACCTGAGGCGTCTCGAGCGGGTCAAGGCCCGGCGCTCCAAGCGCATCCCCAAGCTGGCGGCCAAGGACGAGGCGGTATCGACAGCACCCAAGGCCCCCGGCGCACCGATGCCGGGACCGCGTGCCGAGGCACCGGCCCCCAGCGCGTAAGGCAGACCGAACGAGAGGATTCGACGAATGGCAGAGAGCGAAGTCAAGACACCTCCCGAGGCATCCCAGGCGTCTCCGTCGCCACGGCCCCCATCCGGGGCCGACCGGGAGGGCTCGCCCAGACGGGACCGCGGTCCCGGAGACGGGCGGGGAAGGGGCGGCGGAAAGCGGTTCTTCCGACGGCGCAAGGTCGACTACTTCAGCGTCAACCGGATTGATCACATCGACTACAAGGATGTCGAGACCCTCAAGCAGTTCGTGGGCGACCGGGGGAAAATCAATCCACGCCGACACACGGGGCTCAGCGCCAAGCACCAGCGCGAACTGCGTCGGGCCATCAAGCGTGCCCGCAATCTGGCTCTGCTGCCGTTTGCGGGTGTTGTGGAGAAACCGAAGACTGGAGGCCGGTCCGAGGGGCGAAGTCGTTCCGATGTCCGAGGCCGGTCCGAGGGTGGAGGGCGTTCCGATGCCTGAAGTCATCCTGAAACAGGACATCTACCGGCTCGGCGACCGGGGTGACGTGGTGCGCGTGGCCCACGGCTATGCACGCAACTACCTTTTCCCCAAGGGCTTGGCTATCCCGGCCGACAAGGGTGGTCTCAAGCAGTTGGATGCGATGCGCGCTGCCAGCGCCCGCGATGCCGTTCGGGTGCGGGGCGCTGCCGAGAAGCAGCTGGAGGCTCTGGATGGTCTGGTGATCCGGGTGGTCGCGCGGGCGAGCCTGAACAACCAGCTGTACGGGTCGGTAACGGCCAGGGACGTTGCCGAGAAGCTCGCCGAAGCCGGCTTTGAGATCGACCGCCACCGAATTCAGTTGACGACGCCGCTCCGGTCGGTCGGCGACTACGACGTTCCCGTCCACATCTACAAGGAGCTCTCGTCGACCCTGAAGGTCGAGGTTCGGGCCCAGGGGCGTGAGGACGAACCGATCAATCGGTCGTTTGGGCTGCCGGCGGAGTTCGAGTTCGCACCGGCGCCACCGCCAGAGGAGGAGGAGCTTTCCGGGGCGGACGAGATTCGCGAGGCCGATGCCGGGGCGGAAGGTGGAGCCGGGGCGGAAGCCGAAGTGGCCGGGGCCAGCGCTGCCGAGGACTCGAGCGAAGGGGCCGGGCAGGCTCTGTCCGAGGCGGAAGCTGATGGGGCTTCGGCAAGCCTCGACGACCATGACGTCACCGAATAGGTTCTTCGATCTCTCCGGCCAGACAGCAGTTGTAACGGGTGCCGCGCAAGGCATCGGGGCGGGAATCGCCATCCGGCTGGCCCGGGCGGGGGCCGCTGTAGCGATTGCGGACCGGAACGAAACCGCAGCGGAAACGACGGCGGCGCGGCTGGAGGCAGAAGGCCTGCGGGCCTTCCCTGTGACCCTGGACGTGGCCGACTGTTCATCGGTCAGCCGTGCGATCGAAGCGATCCAGCGACGGCAGGGCCGCATTCATGTGCTGGTCTGTTGCGCCGGAATTGCGGGCAAGGCGCTGCCGTCGTGGGAGCAGACCGATGCGGACTGGCAGCCGGTCATCGATATCAACCTGACCGGTGTGTTCCACTGTTGCCGCGCCGTGCTTCCGGCCATGATCGAGAACGACTACGGCCGAATCGTCAACATTGCTTCGCTGGCAGGCAAGGAGGGCAATCCGAACATGGTGGCCTATTCCTCGGCAAAGGCCGGAGTGATCGCTCTCAGCAAGTCGATCGGGAAGGAGACTGCGCAGTACGACATTTGTGTCAACGCAATCAGCCCGACCGTCATTCGGACGCCGATCCTTGAGCAACTGACAGAGGACCAGGTCCGGTACATGACCTCCAGGATTCCCCGCGGTCGTACCGGAACCGTGGAGGAGGTTGCGGCCGTGGCGCATTTCCTGGCCAGTCCGGACTGCTCTTTCGTCACTGGCCAGTGCTACGATGTCAGTGGCGGGAGGGCCACCTACTAGAACCCGGGCGATGGGGCAGGACTCGTCAACCAGTGCCAATCGTGGGATCCCGTTCGAGAACCGTGGCCGGGGCGCTTGCCGCCTGTGCCATGTCACTTTCTGCTGCTGTGACCATCGACAGGATCGAATACGCCGGTTGGCCGAACTGCTACCGGATGTCGAACGGCGAGGTGGAACTTGTCGTCACGTCTGACGTGGGTCCGCGCATCATGCGCTACGGCTTCGTCGGTGGCCAGAACCTGTTCGTCGAACTCGATGAGGATCTCGGTCGGACGGGTGGCGACCATTGGCGGCTCTATGGGGGCAGCCGCCTCTGGGTGGCGCCCGAGGACGCCGTCTACAGCTACGGTGCCGACAACGTGCCGGTCGCGATCGAGATGTCCGGCAACCGCCTCCGGGCGGAGGCCCCGCTCGAGCATACCGGCGTCCAGAAGACAATCGAAGTTGAACTGGCGGAGCGAGGCACGGGCGTGACCGTTCGCTACGTCCTGGCGAATCGTACCATCTGGCCCTTGCGGGTTGCTACATGGGTTCTGACGATGATGCGACCCGGTGGCGTGGGAATCACCACCCTGCCCCCAAGAGGCACCCACCCCGAGGTGCTGGCACCCACCAACCCGCTGATTGTGTTCGCGTTCACCAACATGAGCGATCCGCGCTGGATCTGGATGGAGAAGTACATCGCTCTCCGGCAGGATCCCGCCAATGCGGATCCCGAGAAGATCGGCCTCTTCAACCCGGCGACCCGCGGTGCCTACCTGCTCAACGGCGAACTGTTTGTCAAGAAGTTCCAGGCGTCCTCCGACGAGGAGTATCCCGACATGGGGTCCTCGTTTGAGGCGTTCACCAACGAGCGGTTTCTGGAGCTGGAGACACTGGGGCCCTTGCGCGAAATCCAGCCCGGTGAATCGGTGGACCATGTCGAGGAGTGGTCGCTCCACCGCCCGGTGTCGGTGGAGAGTTGGGACGATGCCGGGCTCGACCGGGCTGTGGCACCCCATATCCGGTAGTGATCACTACAGTCGCAGGCAGCCTACTCGGTTCGGGAAGGTTAGGCCTCCTGCCGGCCGCATTCGATCCCCCGACGACGGCGCACGTCGAGCTTGGCGACAGGGCGCAGCGGCGTTTCGGGCTAGACCAGGTCGTATACGTGCTGTGCGAGGCCATGCCTCATAAGAGAGTCCGCACGCCCACCGTCGCGGAACGCCTGGATTGGCTTGTGCGACTCGTCGACGATCGGGCCGACCGGGCCGCGTCCCTGTGCAGCAGGGGCTTGGTGATCCACATCGTGCAGGAGTTCCGGTCCCTGGTCGGAGAAGCCGCTGACCTCTTCGTTATCGCCGGGCGGGACGCTGCTGAGCGTTTCGCTGCTTGGGACTACGGGTCCGAGCTGGCATTCGCCGAGCAGTTGCGATGCTACAGAATCCTGGTTGCTTCTAGGAGAGGGGCCTACCGGGTTCCGCCGGAGCACACCGGACGGATCCTTCCGTTCGAGATCGGAGCCCGGCATGACCGCGTGTCGTCGCGTTCCGTTCGATCCGCGATTCGGTCTGGCCGGCCCTGGTCGCATCTGGTCCCGGCCGAGATTCGCGAGGCCGTCGGAGCCGCCTACGGAGGCCCCGGGTGAGGAGTGTCTCCCTCGTGGCGTACCAGCCCGGGGTCGGGCGTACGCTCTTCCTGCGCCGAGGTCTGTTGGCCGCGCTGGAGCGGGAACTGCTTCGACTGGAACGGGAATACTCCAGGGACGGAGACAGGATCCGGCAGTTCGAGAGGCGGTTCCGGCCGGCGGTAGGAGACCGGTACGACGAGTTGGAGCGCCTGCGCGAGCGGACGAACCGGGGGTGGGAGGCTCTGAGCAGGGTTCGGGAAGGCGAAGTGCGGGTCGCTGATGCCCCTGAGACGCGGGATGAGGTTGCCGGGAGGGCCGCACCGAGGCCCGGCGGCGAGGCCCGTCGCCTGTTCCTGGCGCTCGCCCGAGAGGTTCACCCGGATCTGGCCCGGGACGGGGCCGAGCGTCGGCGCAGGCACGAGGTGATGGCCGAGGCGACACTGGCCTACCGAAACGGCGAGTCGCGGAAGCTGCAGTGGCTGATCGAGCACTGGCGGGCGGAGAGCGAACCCATTCGGGGTTTCGGCTGCGGGTCCCAGTGGGCACGGACGAATCGGCAGATTGCATGGGTGCGCTATCGCATTCGCGAGCTGCAGTACTCCATCGGCCAACTGCACTCCTCGCCTGTCGCACGCATCATGCAGGAACACGAGATCGCGCGCTCTTCGGGGCGCAACCTGATTCTGGAGATGCGTCGGCAGATCCACACGGAACTCGAGAATGCCTATCGGGAACTGGACCGCCTGCAGGACGCGGTAGCCGACCTGCCCCTCGAGCTGCGCAAGGTCGTAGACCAGGAATTCGGGGTGGGCTCCTGAACTGCTCGGTTTCTGGCCTGTTGCATCCGCAATTTCCGCTGTCTACCATTGGGGGAGGGTGATCCATGACGCGTCGCGAACTCCTGCTCGCCAGTGCCGCCGGGTCGCGCCTTCTGCGAGGTAACATGCCAGCCAGACGACTCGGTCTCGACCTGTTCAGTCTTCGGTCCCAGGGATGGACCCCGTTTCAAATGCTTGACTTCGCCCATGCGCATGGGGCCACCGTGGTCAACTTCTCCGAACCGCGCTTCCTGGGGGGTACGGCAGAGGATCATCTCAAGCGCGTCCGCGAGCGGGCCGACGAGTTGGACATCCGGATCGAGGTCGGCTTCGGATCCATCTGTTCCACTTCCACGCGGTTTGCGAGGAATGCAGGGACGGCCCGGGAGCAACTGCTCAAGATGTTCGGGATCGCGCGGATTCTGGGATCGCCCTTCGTGCGCTGCTATCTCGGCAGTGCCGACGACCGCAAGGGGGCGATTCCTCTCGAACAACACATTGAGACCACCGTCGAAGCCTGCAAGTCGGTCCGCGACGAGGATGGACGCCACGGAATCAAGATCGCTGTCGAGAACCATGCGGGCGACCTTCAGGCCCTCCAGCTGAGGGACTTGGTGGAAGAGGCCGGTTCGGAGTATGTGGGGGCCCTGCTGGACATCGGGAACGCCACCTGGACCCTCGAGAGTCCCCTTCACACACTGGAAGTTCTGGCGCCTTTGGCGCTAACGACCGGCATCCGCGACTCGAGGGTCTGGCTTGATGGCGAAACCGTCAACGTGATGTGGGTTCCCATGGGCTTGGGCAATGTGGGGATGGACCGTTGGACGAGCCGGTTCTCCGAGTTGCGACCGGATCTGTCCTATTCCCTGGAGATCATCAATCTGCGAACGACGAGGAAGTTCGAGGTCCGAACAAGGGACTTCTGGAAGCACTACAGGGATATTCCGGCCTGGGTCTATGAGGACTTCATGGAACTTGCCCGGGCCGGCAAGCCCTACGTCGCACCGGAAGGCAACCCGGCGGAACTCGAGCGGCGGGAGGTCGCGGCCGACCTCGCCTACAGTCGGAAGCTCCTGGGGATTGGCTAGTCGGCGCTGCGCACCAGGCCGTCCCACCCACCTGCGAGGTACACCAATGCCGTTTCGAACCCTGATCGCTCTTGTTGCGCTCACAGCGAGCGCTCTTGCCGGAGAGATCCCCCATGCCAAGCCGTCCGAGGTCGGACTTGCGCCCGAGCGTCTCCAACGGATCACGCGAGCCATGGAGGGCAGTGTGGAGAAGGGGCACCTCGCCGGGGCGATCGGAGTGGTCGCCCGCAAGGGCAAGATCGCCTATTGGGAGACGGTGGGGATGGCTGACCGGGAAGCCGGCAAGCCGATGGCCGACGACACGATTTTCCGGATCTACTCGATGACCAAGCCGATCGTGAGCGTTGCATTGATGACTCTGTACGAGGAAGGCCGTTTCGCTCTCCGGGATCCGGTGAGGAACTACCTTCCCGAGTTGGGCGGACTGAAGGTCTGGGCCGATGGGGCCGAGGTGCCGTCCGATCGCGAGATGACGATCCAGGACCTGATGAGGCACACCGCAGGCCTGACGTATGGCCTCTTCGGAGACAGCGCCGTCGACAAGATGTACGAGGAGACGAACGTGCTGGGAGGCAACCGGTCGGTAGCGGACTTCATTGCCAAGCTCGCCCGGCTGCCGCTGAAACACCAGCCGGGCACCATGTGGGAGTACAGCGTGTCGGTTGACGTGCAGGGCCGGCTGATCGAGGTTCTTTCCGGCGACGACCTGGCGACGTTCATGGAGGCGAGGGTGTTCGATCCTCTCGAAATGCGGGACACATCGTTTCGGATGATCAGGGAGAATGCGGGGCGACTGGCACAGATTTACAAGGCGAGCGAGGACAGGAAGGGGTTGGTACCGGCATCCGAGCTCCGGACAGGCCTTTACGACAACGAGTCGAGGTGGTATTCGGGGGGTGGAGGGCTCGTATCGACTCCCCGCGACTACCTCCGCTTCTGCCAGATGATGCTGAATGGAGGGGTGCTGGACGGCCGTCGAATCCTGAGCCGGAAGACGGTGGAGCTGATGACAGTCAACCACCTGGGGAGTGTGTCCAGGGCATCGTCGATGCCTAAGCGTGGCTACGGATTCGGACTCGGCTTCGCGGTCCACGTGGACCCGGTGGAGAGCGGCGTCAACGGAACGGCAGGGGAGTACAGTTGGGGGGGCCTCGCCGGCACGACGTTCTGGATCGACCCGGCAGAGGATCTGATCGGGCTGTATATGATGCAGGTGCTGCCGCCGCGTATCGGCAGGAGCGGGGAGGAGTTCAAGCGCCTCGCGTACCAGGCGATCGCTGACTGACGTGTCGGTTCCCGCTCGCTGAAGGCGGACTTGCGCAAGGGTAGGGCGGGGAGTCCGCCCAGGGCAGACCCGGGCGGGAGCGGAGAGGAACGGGGTTCCCGGAGTCCCAGCGGGTGCTTCTGAAGACCCGCAATCGGGCTGACGAGGCGAGAGGGGGTGCCGGCAGACGAGAGGGGGTTCTGTCGGAGATGTGGAGTGTCACATCATTCTGGCGGCAAGGGGACTGGCCAGATGCGGGACGGTGACCCAGGGAAACACAGCAGACAGCGGGCATTGCGGACCGTCAGGTGCAAGGATTTGTGGTGCTTCGGATCCTTCCTGCCGAGCCACTTGTTGCGACAGGCCAGCCGCGGGGCCTCCGGAAAACTCCTCGGCCTGCTGAGATAGGCTGACAATCAGCCACATACCAGAAACAGAACCCGGCCGTTGTGTTTTCCAGCAGGGCTGGGTTATCGCATCGCATCTACTCCCGCATACCATCAGGTGATGGGGAACGTTACAGTAGTTCAGGCGGCCGGGCAATACACGCAGTGAGGGAACCGGAGAATCTCGACGTGGGAACGTCGTGATCACAGGTGGAGGGAGGTGCTTCTTGCTTGAGCAGTCGCATTCATCACCGGCGGCCATTCGGTGCTTGCGTCCATAGCAATGGATCCTTCTCTCCGTCAACCACCTCCTTGACAGCAAGGCATGTACGTCTCAGCCGATCGGATTCTCGCCCGCGGAGCATCTGCAAGAACACTCGAGGTCGTGGTAACCTCTTTGAGACGCTCCCTCACTCGGGCGACCCGATACGACTGGGATCTAGGACTAAACCGTGCGGATCTTCATCGTATTGCTGGGGCTGTTCTGTGCTGCGCGGACAGTTGCCGAAGACGAAACGCCGTCGTGGGGTGTCACCGACCTGTCCGAGCCGAAGAGCTTCGCAGTAGATTACGAGGTCGTGGATGGTTGGGCGGTGCATGCCGGGGATATGGTTCTCGGTACCGCGAAATCGATAGGCACCGATCAACCCCTTGAACCGAAGGCTGCTGGATTGCGGCGCAGGAAAGTCGTGGCGAACTATACCACACGGCTATGGCCGAGAGGGCTGATCCCATACGTCATCGATACGGCCTTCTCGGCCGAAGCCAGGGCGGATATTCTGGCTGCCATCGAAGAATGGAACCAGAAGACTGTCATCACTCTGTTTCCGAGAACCTCGGAACAGGACTACCTGCGGTTCAGGATGACCACGGAAAACTGCCGTTCCCAAGTCGGCAAGGTCGGGGGGGAACAGTCGATCTGGTGGGTCGCCGCAGACTCCGGCTGCGGGGGGCTGAGTTCTCTGCTCCACGAGATTGGGCACACGGTCGGATTGTGGCACGAACACCAGCGGCGAGACCGCCACCGATACCTGACCGTTCGAGAGGAGGGGATCAGCCCGGCCGGGATTCCCTGGATGAAAGCCGACAACCAGCCCTTGTCAGGACCCTACGATCTCGCTTCAGTGATGCACTATCACGCTTTCGCGTATTCTCGCGACGGGTTGCCGGTGCTGGAGACCATTCCGCCCGGAATCGATGTGCGAGCCGGCAAACAACATCTATCTGTGGGGGACATTTATGGTGTCGCGACTCTCTACCGGCGTACCCCGTGGTGGACAACGATCACCACGAATCCGCAGGGCCTGGAAATCGAGGTCAACGGCAGACTGTACACGACTCCTGCCACATTTTTCTGGCTAAAGCAGGGTCCCAAGAGGTTGTCAGCTCCCCCGACGCAGATCAGAAAAGACACTCGATACGTGTTCGGCCGCTGGAGCGACGGTGGTGACCGGGAGCATGAGGTAAGCGTTGGTGGCAACGGAAACTGGTACCAGGCCGACTATATCGTGCAGCACCTCGTAACGGCATCGCCACACCCGACGGATGCCGGAACGGTGACGATCGATCCGGCTTCGCCTGACGGCTACTACACGTCGCGAACAGCGCTGAGCATCCACCCGCAGGCTAACACGGCTAACGAATTCAGGTTCTGGAAATGGGGGCGCTGGCGTGCGCACGGACTGTCGGCGGTCCCGGCCCAGGTTCTGGTGCGTCATCCCGATCAATTCGGAGCCCACTTCACCCAAGACCCGCTCGTTCGGATCGAATCCGCCGTCGGTCCGTTTCTCGTTCATGTCGATCAAGAGACGAAGCTCGCACCGGTTGCCCTGCATCCGAACGATCACCCAGGGCCAGCCACCGTGTCAGTGCCCACGGTCCAGACACGCCCGGTCTCAATCTACGGGCCCAGCCGATTTCGATTCAGTGGCTGGGAAGACGGAGGTCCTCTCTCTCGAGAAGTGAATGTCGAAGAGGAGGGCGAACTCGTCGCGATCTTCCAGGTCGAGCGTTATACCGAATCAACGCCTTC
Organism: Bryobacterales bacterium; assembly: GCA_965205085.1. Lineage (GTDB taxonomy): Bacteria > Acidobacteriota > Terriglobia > Bryobacterales > UBA6623 > VXMF01. Next base: position 3,910,059 of record OZ242039.1, read on the forward strand.
GCCATCATCCGCCGCCGGCGTCACGGATACCGAGACATCGTTCACCGGCGACGAGTATTTTCCCGACGGTTCACCACCCAGCATTCCGAATCGTGATTGGGGCGGGGTGTGGACCGAAGGCGGTACCGCTACCGTGGAGCGGATGGAGTCAACTCCGAGAGAGAGACCACAGGGGGTGAGTGCAGTCTCCCCGGAAACCCCTCCGGGCTACCCGCCGATGCCCCTGGGCACCGAATCTCCGGCTGCAAGCTACGATCTCGACTCCGGGGGCATCCAGCGACTTCTCTCCTCTTCCCCTGAGACGACGGGAGCGACCGGCAGAACGGGCATGGAGACTCCGCTGCCTCGAGTCACTCCGCGAGCTCTGACCTTTGTGTCTCCGCTAGCTGCTGATGCCCCGCCTCAGCATCTGACTGTCACGAATCCAGGATCTGAAACCCTGAGATTTCGACTGAGCCGTCATGTGGGCTGGCTGCAAGCCGAACCGGGTGAAGGGGTGTTGCAGCCGTCCCAGCAAGCCACGGTCGCCATCCGGACCCGTTCGGCCGGGCTCCCACCAGATACACACTTTGGTGAACTTCACGTCCGGTTCTCGGACAAACTGGACCGACCCATCGGATATCGTGCCGTACAGGTTGCCTTCGCCGTCGTCTTGCCATCGAACAACTCTCAGCGGTGAAGCGACCCGGAGCCGGCCGGACTAACGACGCCTGGCATCCACCGCAAACCGGGCCTCTTCCAACGGCACAGGTCGACTGAAGATCGATGATCGGGCGGGTTCGCTAAGGCGCTCGCTATAGGGTATAGACCCGCCGACTGCAGAACTCTCGTTGCCGTGATAGAAGAGTGGTTGGTCCCTGGCGGCCATGCTGCGCCAGCAATGACGGGCCTCGCAGTTTCGCACTCAGTCCCCACGGGAAAATCAACGAGTACCGTCAACTTTATGATCTGATCAAGTCGGGGCCGGAGCCCTGCTGCTGGAGAGTTGCACCCCGTTGCCGGAACGGCTCACGGGCCGGCCTGCTGCCGTGGCCGGCACCTGCCCTACCGGGGCCTCCGCAGGAACCTAACCCGATGGCGGGGCCGTGTGCGTCGCACTCCAGGCACTGCCAGTTCTCATGTCGGACAGTCCCACTCGGCACGAACCGGTGAATGCTTGACGTGGTCCATGCGATTGGATCATGTCTAGCCGGGCGTGCGGTTGGCTTGGAGCCACTGCTTCAACTCTGTGATCAAGGCTGTCTGATCGCGGGCAACGTTCTTGGACTCCGAGATGTCGTTCTTGAGATCGAACACCTGCCAGATGTCAGGTTTCTTGGACACGAGCTTCCAGCGGCCCTGTCGGGCGGCACGCTGATCTTCACCTTCCCAGTAGAGGAACTGGTGGCGGTTTTGGTTGGCCGAATCGCCGAGCAAGGTTGGCACCAAAGACAGCCCGTCCACGTTGTTCGGCACGAAACTCTCTGCTCCGGCCAGTTCAGCGAGAGTCGGCAGCATGTCCGGGCTGTAGGTAATGTGGTCGCTGACCACTCCAGCCGGGAACCTGCCCGGCCAATATGCAAGCAACGGCGAGCGGATCCCGCCATCATGCATGGACCGCTTTGCCCCGCGAAGTGCCCCGGCTGAATCGAGTGTGCCATCGTGGCGGTTCGAGGGACCATTGTCCGACATGAAGAAGACCGCCGTTGACTCTGCAATTCCGAGCTCCCGCAGCAGTTGCAGAAGTTCACCCACCTGCCTGTCCACCATGCTCACGAATGCGGCGTGCACCTTGGCTGCATTCGACCAAGGTTTGTTCCCGTAGATCCGAACGGCCGGCTCGTTCTCGGGTATGTGGTAATCGGCGTGCGGTGGCGTCCATGGCGCATAGCAAAAGAACCGGCGATCTCGATTCTGACGGATGAACTCCTTGGTTCGGTCGAACACCAGCTCAGGTGCGAACTGGTACTCGCCCTGCTCTGTCCTTCGTGGAACGAACGGACCGACCGGACTCATCTTCTTATAAGAAGAGTATGCACTCTTTGTCGTTGCAAATTCAGAAGATTTCAACCCATAAATCTTCGCGTTTCCTGTTAATGGAAACAGCCGTCCATTCTCGATAAGAAACGGTGGATAGTGTGAATGGGCATGGACATGATGGTAGTAGCCGAAAAACGTGTCAAACCCCTGCTTTTCCGGAGCACCAGTGGAGCCGATGCCGCCGATCCCCCACTTTCCGAATCCTCCGGTCGCGTATCCAGCCTGCCGCAGCACTTCGGCCATGGTGACATCGGATGCCTCCAGCGGCCTGTTCGTGTTGATCCGCACTCGAGTGTGCCCGGTGTGCTGGCCTAGCATCAGAGCCCAGCGAGACGGTGCGCAGATGGTATGGCCGGCATAGGCATCGGTAAAACGCATGCCCATCGCCGCCATACGGTCTAGGTTGGGGGTCAGGATCGCCTTGGAACCGTACGCACCCAGATCGGCCCATCCCAGATCATCAACCATGATGAATACCAAGTTTGGCGGTTGCAAGTTTCTGGAATTTGGAGGTGCCGCGGAGGTTGTGTGGGGTGTGGGCACAACGTTTGTAGAGGGCTTCGCACCTGGCCCCAGTCCCAGGAGACCATCCTCCATGATTTGGTACACCTTTTCGTCGCCCGCGACGACTTGCAGCTCGTCAACCAGGCCTTTGAGCCGAGCCTTGTTACCCTCCAACAATCGAACAGAATCTTGCAGTGACTGTATTCCTGTTTGGACCAGACGAAGCCGACGTCCGAGCTGCTCGGGGCTGTCGGCCGACCCCTGGTAGTAGGGATTGCGCAATACAGGCACAACCGCCTTTGTCCTCTTGCGCCATGCGACCAGTTCGTCATGCAGTGCCTTCGCCTTTTCTGGCATGCTGGTCGCTCGGTTTTGAGATTCGCCTATATCGTCTGAGAGATTGTACAACTCCAGGCTCTGATCCTCGAAGTACTCGATCAATTTCCAGTCTCCTTTGCGAATTGCGCTGGCTGGTGATGACTTCTCTTTCAAATATAGCGGAAAATGCCAGAAGATGGCACGATCCGTGAGTGCAGATTCGCCCTTAAGCAGCGGGACCAAGCTCTCACCGTCAACCGCTTGACCGGCTGGAAGTGGAGTCTTCGCCAGGTTGGCAAATGTCGGCAAAAAATCCACCGTAGTTATGGGTGTGTCCGACACGCTTCCTGCTGCTATGGTAGCGGGCCATTGCACACAGGCTGGCACCCGAATTCCACCTTCATAAAGCGAACCCTTGAAATTACGAAGGGGAGCATTTGGTGTCACTCGCGCTGCCCCGTTGTCTGATGTGAATAGAATCAGAGTATTATCGCTAATCTTGAGTTTTTCTAAAGTCGTCGTTATGCGCCCTACGCTATTGTCGAGTGACTCAACCATGCCCGCATAGATGGGGTCATAATCGTTGTTTTCCGCTGTCCATGATTTCTTTTTGTTGCGATATTTATTGACTAATCTCGAGCTCGCAATGTACGGTTCATGCACTTCGTGATGCGAGAGATACAAGAAGAAAGGCCGGTTGCGGTTGTCTTGCATGAAATCGACACTGAGGTCGGTAAGAGTATCGGCTGAGCCGGCTGCCTTCGGCCCCCTATCGACATCGCTCGAAACATGGAATCCTTGGAAGTTCTTATCGCCAAGCTGCCACTTGCCGAATCTGGCAGTCCTGTAGCCTCCTGTATTGAGTATTTCCGCGATACTATCGAGATTGAAGTCCTTCAGATCACGTCGAACTGGGAAGGGATCTTCGGCAGGTTGGGGCAAACGAGCACTCTGCCAGTATCCTTTTTGTACTGGCACCCACAACTTCATCTTACGTGGATCGCCCTTTGACCTCGCTGCTGGCGTATATACCAAATGACGAGGGGTATACATTCCTGAAATCAGGCAGGCTCTGGTTGGGGCGCAATTCGGGCCGCTGCTGTAGGCATTGGTAAAGATCATCCCGTTGCGGGCCAGACGGTCTATATTCGGTGTCTCGTAGAACTGGGCACCGTTGTAGCCGACATCCTTCCAGCCAAGGTCATCGGCAAGGATGAGAATGATGTTTGGTACCTGACCCCGGGGGGGGCTCTCAGGAGTCTGACCACTCGCCCCCATGCTCAAGGCTAGCGGTGACAGGATACTAATCAGGATCACAATCGGTCGGCGGAATGGATTGATCATAGGTTGATCCAGAGGCCTTTCTGTCGGCTTGCCCTTCAAGATGGATGAAAAGGGCCATTGTGATGCTAGTATACGAGAATTCTTGGGCCGTTGCGAATCGCCAGTGTGGCCAGTGGTGCCGGTTGCACTAGGCGGTGCACCCGCGCGGAGGAGCACGACCGGGGACGGTCGATGCCTGCTGCAGTCAGCGGCCATGTCGGACCGACGGGAACCGTACCGGCGATTGGCCGATAGAGCGGCCTTGCAGGGGCCACGGCATGCCTTCACAGTGGCACTGCTGCCGCCGTCTGCGGGCTCAACTGGTCAACGGCCCCTAGTGCCGACGCTGCAGGCGCTCTCGGGTCAGGCGAGCCAGGTTCCATGGCTGCATCGTTGCTTCTTCTGGGGCCGAAGGCCCACACTGCACGAACCCAGGCAAGAAAGATGTCGTCATCGACGCCCCCCGAGAACAGTCCCCGGCCTCAGGGACGAATTCTGGAGACGCCTGTGCGAATCTGCCCAACCCGGCGGCACGGGACCTGTCGCCCCGGCTGCCTCTCGCTCTGGCAAGGGACGCCACCTACCTCGCAACACGCGAGTCTACCTACCCTGGAACCATCTTGTATCGGAAGACTAGCGTGGCCTCAAGGCGATGGAGCGCCGAAGTCGAGATTCTCCGTGGTGCGCACACCCTTTTCGGCAAACTCATCCAGACAGTCTCGCGTCCGCTGCCTTGCCGTTGCTTCCCGCTCAACGGTCAGGTTCACGTTCAGGAGGTCGACCATCCAGGGGGCTTTCCGGCTGCGTCTGACGTACTCGTCGACCACCACACGCGCGACCGGCAGCGTCGAAGTCTTCGAGTCGTCGTGGACATCGACGTCTCTTGCTTGCTGGAGCTTCTTGAATTCCTCCGCGAGCAGCCGCGAGAACATCGTCTCGGAGAATATACCTCCGCCGTTGATGGCCGCCTCCGCCTCAGATCCCGCGATGGGAGCTTTCTTGTGCAGCCACTCCCAAAGGATGCTGAGGCGAATTTCGCCCGTCGCCATGTCCTCCATAAGGTAGAGAACGTCCTCGTTGCCGAAGAAGTCGGCGGGCTTGAGGGCTGCCGCCTGGAACCCCTGCTCGAAGGCGTTGCCGTATTGGAGGGCCACGCTGATCAGGTCTCGGGCTCCCCGGATGGTTCGGGGAGCAGGTTCCAGAAGCACCAGGGAGTCGGCGTCCGCGTCGGTATAGGTTAGCTCCGGGAAACAACGGCCCGCCTGGTTCGGCTGCCCGGCCCTCTCCCAGACCGGCCGAATGATGTGCACCATCTTCCAGTGTGCGACCCACTTGCCGCTCGCCCCCTCCCGTTGCTCGCGTTCGGCCCCCAGCCTCGCTTTCGTCATGCTCGCCGCGACACCCTCCGGGGAGCCGACCGGAATATTGGGCTCCATTCCGCCCTGCCAAAGGGCGCATCGGCCCTCTGCGTCGCGCGTGTTGGAAGCTCGTCGCACCCGGTCCTCGTAGCTCCGCATGTACCCGTAGGTCATCCCAACAGCATCAATGTTCGGGTGCACGAAGCTCGGGTCCCACGCCATAGCGTCCGCGACGCTGTTGATATAGTCCCAGCGGCCGGTATTGAATCCCACGAAACGGCTTCCAAGCGCTGCCCGAATCTCCATCAGCTGGAATGAGGCCTCGATCTGCTCGACGAGGACGTAGGTCTTGATTGCCCCGCCCTGCAGCCCCAGAGATGCCTCGACTCCACTCAGAATCTCGTGCCACAGAGCGGCTTCCTCCGCTGTCTGGATCTTCGGAAGATACAGAACCAGGCTTGAGCCCTGGTTCGCCAATGCCACGTGATTCGCGGCAACATAGAGTGCGGCATCGACAATCGACGCGGAAAACCCGTCACCGTCAGCGTTGCGAATATGGCGGTCCTCGAGATGGAGTCCGCGGGCGCGAAAGATTCTGGTCGTGAAATCGAGCTGCTTCTGCCAGTCTTCAATGATCCTGTGCCCCAGAAAGTCCTCTGCCCAGCCGTTCATCTCGCTGGCCACGGTTTCTGCGGCCTTCAGGAACAGCGGGTCTCTCGCAAACGCCAAACGCAAGTTCCGCTGGTTGTCGAGCGACATGGTATCGATCTGTCCAAGGGCGTCCTCCCCGTCGAACATCCATCCGTCGGCACCCGAGAGAAGTGCATAGGCCACGTTCCGGATGCTCCTCTGGATTGAGGACCGGGGTTTCGCCCCGGGGCCGGTCCCCTGGATCCACTGGCACTGCAGATCGTCGGGAATCTCCGAACCGGAAAAGCGTCCCGACCTTGCGTCGGCGACCTTGATGCTTGTGCGGGAAATCGTGGATTCAGGATCCAGGAACCGAATCCTTTCCGCATTGAGAGCACGCCTTCGCCTTCGTTCCAGCCTGGCCCGCATCAAGTCCTTGCGATCACGATCCAGGGCTGCCAGATCGGCGATCACCCCAAGAGCTTTCGGGGTGAGCACATCGGGGTATCGTTCCAGAACCCCTGCCCTGATCTCGACGACATTGGAATGACACATAGAGCACAAGCCTACTACAAGGCCGCCCGGAGTGATAGTCCGGCAAGGGAGACGAATGGACCGGGCGATCCCGTGGTTGCCGGCCACCGCAGGGACCGAGGGACCGACTCAAACGATCACGACTTCCGGAGGGAATGAGAAGTCGGATGAACCGCTAGCCTGTACCGCAACCCGTCGAGTGGCAGGGAACCGTACCCTCGATTGGCGTTCCGGCCTCCCGTGAAGGCAGGAACGTGGCGGTGAGGGTGGGATTCGAACCCACGGAGCCCGCGAGGGCTCAACGGTTTTCGAGACCGCCCGATTCAACCACTCTCGCACCTCACCGCTGACTGTGATCTTAGTATAGTTCCACAGGTGCCGGGGATTATCGGAATTCACGAGCGTGACGGTGCACCCGCCGGCCATGATCGCGCATCTGCTGCAGCCATGCCTGGCCGCGGGACTCCGGCTCGTCCAGGACCAGCAGATCCTCTTCGAGTTCGACCCGTCCATTCGGCGCAGCCAGCGCGACGGACACCGCTGGCTGGGCCAGGCAGAACCGATAGCAGTCAGCAGGTGTGGGTGGCTGGAAGCCGGGCGGATCCTCGGGCGTACCCTGCAGCAGGGCGCGCCACCGCAGTCCCGTAAACGTCACAACGGGCATGCGCAGTTGAGATGTAACGGGAAACACCTCCTCCTCCGCCCCGGTGTGGGCCGCGTTGTAGCGGATCATGAGCATGTCAAGTCCCGCTCGTCCTTCCACGGAGCGTTGCTGTATCCACTTCGCCGCCAGTGTCCGCTGATGACTTGTCACGCCCAGCAGGCCCAACTCGCCGCTCCGCCGCCGGGCTGCGAATGTCTCCCAAGCCCCGCCGGAACCGGTGAGCGCCTCCCACTCCTCGTCCGACTCCACGTAGTAGAGTGTCCCAATGTCCAGCCGGTTGCCGCCGGTCTGTTCCAGAATCCAGTCCAGTTCGCGTTCGGCTTCGTCTGCATTGCGGGCCTTGAGTTGAGCTGCCAGAATGATCTCGCGGCGTCGGTTGCCGAACTCCCGCAGGGTCTGGGACAGGCCGTCGGGCTTTCCACACCAGTTGAAGTATCGAACGCCGCGCTGATACGCCAGATCGATGTCGGCAGGGTTCAGCGCGGTGTTGCCCCGGGTCGCGATCCCGAGCCGCGGCACGGAAGGCAATCCCCCCGGAAAGCTTGCAAGGCGGGGCAAGATCTGGGGTGCCTTCCAGCCGCGACTCCGTCCGATAGGCTGGCCCGCTGTGGTCATCGGGAGAGGGTGCCAGACCGTGTACCGCAGGGTGAACCGGACCGATCTGCCGTCGTTGACCGGGGGAGTGAAACGACCGAAGCTGCCCTGTGCGAACGGTGCGCCCGTGCACTGGAGTTCGGGGGATTTCGGTGATTCAGCCCGGACGGGCAGCGGGGAAGGTACCGACCAGCCACGACTTCGATTCCCGTCCCACTGCCAATCGCTATCACTACCAGTCCGTTCCGCAACGGTCGCGTGTAGCCGGAAATCGGGACCGTCCCACTGCCGAGTTGGAGGAGACCCAAACTCTGAACTACGATAGCCGATACGGAATCCTTCGCCAGACTTGGCAATCGACCGAGTTCAGCGAGACCGGCAGACCTCGAATTCTGATCCTATGCGAACACGAGCGGCAGTTACACGGGAAGTCGGGCATCTGTCCGTGGAGGATGTCGAGCTTGCCCCACCCAAGGAACATGAAGTGCTGGTGCGGATTTGCGCGGCCGGCGTCTGCCACTCGGACCTGCATACCCTGCGGGGCGAGTTGCGCGCTGTTCCTCCACTGGTCCTGGGGCATGAGGGAGCGGGGATTGTCGAGAGCATCGGAAAGCGCGTGACACGGTGCCAACCCGGCGACCGAGTCGTCGTGAACTGGCTGCCGGCTTGCGAGCGCTGTCCGACCTGCCTGAACGGGCGGCACAATCTGTGTGAGCGGCTCGCGAGTACGACTTTCAAGGCCCTGCTGATGGATGGCACCTCCCGTTTCCGCACGACGGACGGGCTGACCCTGAAGCACTTTCTCAGCGCAGCAACGATGGCGGAGCGGACCGTGATCGACGAATCGAGCGTCGTTCCGGTCCCTGCCGGAGTTCCGTTCGAGATAGCGGCAGTGATCGGCTGCGCTGTGGCAACGGGCGTTGGTGCCGTTGTCAATACGGCCCAGGCCCAACCAGGGCTTTCTGCGGCCGTAATCGGGTGCGGGGGAGTCGGCCTGAGCGCCGTGCTCGGCTGCAAGCTTGTGGGCTGCAATCCGATCGTGGCCGTGGACGTGCTGGATTCGAAGCTGGACTTCGCCAGGGCACTGGGTGCGGACGAGACCCTGAATTCCGCTGTCAGCGAGGATGCCGCCAAGGACCTGCGGGCGGTCACGAACGGAGGACCGGAGTACGTGTTCGACAGTGTCGGGGCGGCGTCGACGATCGATCTGTCGATCAAGGCCGTGCGTCCAGGCGGAACCGCGACGATTGTCGGTCTGCATGCAGCGAAGCAGACAGTCGAGATTCCCGCCGGAGCGCTGGTACTCCAGAACAAGCGTCTGCTCGGATCCTTCGCAGGCTCGATTCGACCGCGTCTGGATTTGCCGAGACTCCTGGGCCTGTACCTGGGTGGAAGGTTGCCCCTGGATGCCCTGATCACCAAGCGATACCCGTTGACTGAAGTGGCCAAGGCGTTCGAAGACATGGAGGCCGGTCAGGTTGCTCGCGGGGTGCTTTGGCTGGCTGACGGGGCCTGAGCGCGGAGGCGGGCTTGACCCTTGAAACCTCCGGCGCGGCCTCGTGAGTACGGTCCATTTTCGCGATTCGGTCGGCACGCGGACCCGCCATGGCCATGGGCCGGTCTCACGGAGGATCGGTGGGGAGATTCTGGCGCTTCGGCAAACCGGAGGCATCCAGATCGGGTGCGAAGAACTGGCGAAACGGCCCGCCCACGACCCGTCCGCCAGGATCCGCCGCGGGGGTCTGCTCGGCCAAGACTCGATCTGCCCACGAACAGCCAACAACAATCGCCCGAGGACCCAAGCCGGCATGGCCCGGGTCCGGGCCGGGAACCTTGGGACTCCGGGGCTCCGTCACTGGGAAGTCCCCGGGGACACGGTCCCGCGTCGGCGGCTCCTCCTATGGCTCCCTCTCATCTTCTCGGGTAGCCCTCCATCTCGCGATGCGTTACACGAAACAGGCTACAACTGGCGGAGCACTAGTGTCTGGCGTCCGAAATTGCTGGATGGAAGATTGGGGTTCTGATTCCGCCATTACAGACTCGGGAGGCTGTGATGGCAAATCAACCTACGCGAGTATTTCCCCAAGTCTCGGGGCCGTAGCACCAGAAACTGGAGCGCTGGTACCGACGGCAGAAGACCTTGCAGACGCCAGCCTTGTGGGCGCGGATCATCCTCCAGTCGGCCCCAGGCCACAGCGATCAGCAAGTCGGGGACAGCTTGCATACCACCCGCACCACGGTCGGGAAACGGCGGCGGTCCTTGGAGCACGGCTGCGACGGCTTGCTGGACAAATCCCGCTGCGGTGCGCCGAGGACGGTGACGGATGCCGGTGGGGAGCGGACCTTGGAGACACGACCCCGCAAGGCAACTCAGTGGAGCCGCAAGTCAATGGCCTCAGCCTGCGGGCTGAGTGCCTCCCCATTGGCTGGATCTAGCGCGCGTTCGGTGTCCAACCGCATCGGAGCGAGACGTTCAAGCTTTCGCAGGACCCGCAGCTTGTGGAGAAAGGGCGGGATATCGTGGGATTGCACTTCCATCCGCCCGAGCACGCGGTGGTGCTCTGTGTGGATGAGAAATCGCAGACCCAAGCACGGAACCGCACCCCACCGGTCTTGCCGTTGCGGCCGGGTGAACCTGAGCGGCAGACACACCACTACCAACGGAATGGGGCAATCTCCTTGTTCGCGGCCCTGAATGTCGCAACCGGTGAGGTGACCGGCAAGCGCTACCGGCACCGCAGCGCCGGGGAGTGCAAGAAGTACCTCGCACTGATGGACAAGTCAGTGCCAGAGACCCACGAGGTGCATCGGATCCTCGACAACTACGGGACCCACGAGACAGCCCAGACCCACAACGGGCTGCGGCGGCCGCCATACCCCCTTCACCTCGCGCCGACCCGTGCCTCGTGGTTGCATCAGGTGGAGCGTTGGCTTGCCGAGGTCACGCGGCAGCGGATTCGGCGCGGAACGCTGCGCAGCACCCAGGCGCCGGAAGCGGCCATCAGGGAGTACCAGCGGTCGGCAACGAAGGCCCCCCACCCTTGATCTGGACCGGGAGCGCTGACGACACTCTGAAGTCACTGAAATCCCACTGCGAAGGAAGTCTTGGCGCAGGACACTAGTCGAGCGCCTTGATCTGCACGTTGCGATAAAAGACGGGCCAGCCCTCCGACTGCAGACATACGTTGCCCTCCTTCGGCTCGATGGCGTGTCCCTGGTTCATGACTTTCCCGTTGAGCTTCACCGTGACGACGGCATCGAGTGACCGAATCTCGATGCTCTCCCATTCACCGAAGAGCCTGCGGTTCTCGACCACCGGTCCGCGATGCGCACCGCTCACGCGGCCACCACGGACACCGAACAGACTGCCGGCCTCACCGTAGTGACCTTGCACCTCCAGGGATCTTGGCCAGTCGTCCTCAACCTCTGCTGCGTGAATGAAGTACCCGGCGTTGGGATACTCGGGGGGCTGTCGGGTCCAACCTTGCTCGCGGAACCGCCACTCGGCCCGAAAGATGAAGTTGCGGTAGGTCTTCCTGCTCCGGAGGAATCCGTTCGGCTTGCCCGTGCACACGATGACGCCGTCCCGGACGGACCACGTATCGGGAGCGGAGCCCTCGACTGTCCAGTGTTCGCTCAGGTCGGCCAGCGGGACTAGTGACACGAACCCATCCGCCTGCGCCGCTGCAACTGCGACAGCCGTGATGCAAACCGCGGGCACACTGGCCAAGCGGATGACGTGCCGCGCCTGCATGGGTCACCTCCTGCCCTGGACGGTACATCGCCAGCTGCGCACCCGGTATTCGGGGCGGTTGGCCAGTCCTGATGACATGGTAACCTTAGCATCGCCCCAAGAAGACGACGGTGCGTCCATGCTGGCCAAGCCTCAACGAGCAATGACATGATCGTCCGTCGTCGTTTCCTGCAAGGAGCGGCCGTCGCAGCCGCCAGCACACCTGTAACTGCCCAGAAAGAGCCGTTGCGCTTCGGAATGATCGGTGTCGGCAGGCGTGGCCATGCCCACTTGACTCGCTTGGTCGCCCGCTCCGACGTTGCGGTCGGAGCCGTCTGCGACATTGATCCGTCGGCCCGCGATGCTGCGCAGACCGCCGCCGGTTCCGACAACCCGCGTTCCTACTCCGACTACCAGGAATTGCTCCGCCAGGGGAACCTCGACGCAGTCTTGATCGCATCGCCGTGCTATCTGCACGCGGAGATGGCCGCAGCGGCACTCCAGGCCGGTAAGCACGTCTACTGCGAAAAGCCGCTTGCCATATCGGCCGAACAGGTCGAGCTGGTGATCAATGCCGCGCGCAAGTCCGGGGCTGTGTTCCAGATCGGTCAGCAGTTGCGTAACTCTTCCCACATGCAGGGTGTTGTCAGGGCGATCCACCGGACTGGCCTCATCGGCACTCCGCTCGTGATCAAGGCCCAGCGCCACAGCACTCCCTTTCGGCCGGCGGCGCTCCGGGAGGACGGCAGGGGTCCGCAACGACGCTTCCCCGGCTGGTATGACGATGTCGAGTTGTCCGGCGACCTGATCGTCGAGAATGCTGTTCACAACCTCGACATCTGCAACTGGCTGGCCGGCAGCCGTCCAGCCAGAGCCTTCGGGCACGGCAAGCGGTACCTGCCCACGCCTGTGCCTGCCGGTACGGTCATGATGGACGGCTTCAGTGTCGAGTATGTCTACGACAACGACATGCATCTCGATTACAGCCAACTCTACCTGCAGCCGCGGGCGCTTCGGAAGCTCCCGAACGGCCAGTGGTACGTGATCTACGGCGAAAAGGGCGCGATTGAACTGGACTACGGTTCCTGGACCTTCTACGACATCTACGGAGAGGCTGAGCCGGTCGAGCACCGGAGTATCGAGGGACTTGACCTCACCGAACAGGCCCACAACGATTTCGTTCGGGCGGTCCGCGAAGACCGCAAACCGGTCGCCGACATCGAAGTCGCAGCCACCGCCGCCCTGACCGGCATCATGGGGCGGGAGGCCATCTACCAGCGACGGATGGTTACCTGGGACGAATTGGGCGTTACATTCTGAGCCGTCTTGGGCCCGCCTGACTCCCACGGGCCACCGTCCTCTCCGAACGACCGGGTCTGGCCGGCGCAGGGGTCGCGTCTACCGGCTTCTGGATCCGGGTTGTGGACGCCGCGCGCGGCGCGAGGTGCCGTTCTCCGACAGCCTCGGCGAGTCCTCCCGGGGCCACCCTGTCGGGCAGGGCCGTTCGAAGGGGATTCCGTGCAAGTCGTTCCACACCCATCTTTCGCCCACCCGGCTGAGGCTGGTGGATCAGGCGGGGACTAGCGAGGCAAGCCTCTCACCTCGACCGTGAATGGCACCGTGTTCACCTTCCTGCGACGCTGGACCTGCACCCAAACGCGATACATGCCTGGCTCCGGAAAGATCACGTTCATCTGGATCAGCTTCCCGCCGTCGGCAATGCTGGGATGCCCGTGGATCATCGTCACCAAATCGTCCTTGACGGCCAGCATGTGAGCCCATGCGCCGAGAAACTTCTGTAACCCGCGCGCCGTATTCAGTTCGAAGAACAGCAGCGTGAGCAGTTCCGCCACGGGTGCGGACGGCTCCGTTCGGAGCGCAATCCGGACGTTCTCGCCGGTCTTGGGTGCGAGGTCGGGCACGAGGTCGGGGCGCAGTGTTTCGATCGGCTGCTCGAAGCCGCGGGTCGTAAGGGTCATCGGAACCATCTGTGGCGTGCCGCCGGTCGGGTAGAAGTCGCCCAGGAGTCGGTAGGTTCCCGGACGCCCGAACGTCGCGTTGATTCGGAACAGGCCGTCCTTTCCGAGCGAGGGATGCTCGTGGCGGAACACAGCAAGGTCGTGGCTGACCCAGAAGAGATGGAACAGCTTCTCGTGAACCGTCTCGAACTCGACCTGGCGCTCTCCGGACTGCGGCTGGAGAACCTCGAATTCCAGCCGGACCGGCTCTCCCGCCTCGACTGGGCCCGGTTCCGTTCGGAGCACGATGGGATACTCGGACATCGCTGGAAGACCGAGGACGAGTCTCATCCCACAGCGGGAGCAGGTTCCCGGAGTTTCGGCCCGGACGTCGGGATCCATGGGACACACGAACGGCAGGGCGTCGTACGGTGACAGGTCCCCGCCGAGCGCGGCGGCCCGTGTCTGCCCGCCCAGCTGGACGGGTGCCAGCACGGCGAGCGCCGCGACGAGGGCCACGATCCAGTGAGGCGACCTGACCGGCCGTCTACCACCACTCGGTGGTGCCTCCGGAGGCATCGCCCGGAAACGGTGCCACATGCCGAGCGCCGGAGCGCGTCGGCCGGCGCCCCGCTCAGGCCTTGACAACATCCTCGAAGAATCCACCCATCGTGCGGAACTTCGTGTAGCGGCGCTCGATCAACTCGCCCGACTCCAGGCGGGACAGCTCTTCCAGGTTGCGGTCCAGCGCGTCCCCGAGCAGGGCCGCAGCCTGGTCGGCATCGTTGTGCGCGCCGCCCTCCGGCTCCGCAACGATCTCGTCGACGAGCCCCAGCTTCTTCAGGTCGTCTGCCGTGAGCTTGAGCGCTTCGGCTGCAAGTTCCGCTTTCCCGGAATCTCTCCAGACGATGGCGGCGCAACTCTCCGGGGAGATCACGCTGTAGACGGAGTTTTCGAGCATCAGTACGCAGTTGCCAACACCGAGCGCCAAGGCCCCCCCGCTACCTCCTTCGCCGATGCAGGCCGCCACGAGAGGGACCGGGAGCATCGCCATCTCCGACAGGTTCCGGGCGATGGCCTCGGCTTGGCCGCGCTCTTCGGCATCCATGCCGGGATAGGCTCCCGGCGTATCCAGAAGCGTGATGATCGGCTGGCCGAATTTCGCGGCAAGCTTCATGGCGCGCAGGGCCTTGCGATATCCCTCCGGCCGGGGCATGCCGAAGTTGTGGTGCAGCTTCTCCTCAGTCCGTCGTCCTTTCTCCTGTCCGATCACCATCACCGGCCGACCGCGGAGCGCGCCGAAGCCGCAAACGATGGCTGAGTCGTCACCGAAGGCCCGGTCTCCGTGGATTTCATGGAAAGGGTCGAAGAGACGCTCAATATAGTCCACAGTGTGCGGGCGCTGAGGGTGGCGCGCCAACTGCACCACTGCCCATGCGGCGGAGCTTGGCCGCGACCTCGTGGCGGCGGGATCCTCCGGTCCCGGACCGTTTCCAGCGCTGTAAGCCCCCTGCTCGACCATGGATCCGAAGTCCAATTGTATAGGTTGCAGGCACTTTCTCCCATCCAACCGCAGGACCCGGGTAGCAGGCCGCTCCCCATGGTCCGCTTTGGTACCGCCCGTGCCTGCACAACGCTGCCTGTCTTGCATACACTGGAACTCGTGGCGTTCCGATGCCTGTTCGTTCCGGGGCTCCTCGTCGCGTTGGCCGCTGAGTTGCCGGCCCAGGCGGACGACCAGTTGGTCGCTGACCTGCGCATGTTCACGGTCATGGCCGCCATCAACGTAGCCGGCTACGATGACGGGCTCAATGCGGAAGCCGCCAGCCCGGTGCGGCGCGCGTTGCGGCAGGATCTCGATTCCATTGACCCTGGCATTCGGTCCCGCCTGGCCACCTTCTACGAGCAGAAGCAGCTCCCGGATCCCGATCTGGACCTTTCCCAGTACGTTTCCTTCTCCCTGATGTGCGGGGAGCCGCCCTACTTCGACCTCAAGGCGGAGGTGCCGACCGATCTGCCGGCCGATGTCCGCCCGATTCGAGGGCTCTCCACGCTGCTCAGGGAATTCTACGAAGTGGCCGAGATCGAGCGACTCTGGCAGAAGTACGGCTCTGCCTACGAACAGGAGATGATGCGGTACCAGGACGCACTGATCGAGGCGGTTTACGAGATCAACGGCTACCTTAGAATGCCCGCGTCCAGCCCCGAGACACAAGGATTCCGCGTCTATTTCGACTTGCTTGCTGCGCCCGGGACGATCAACATGCGGTCCTACGGCGGGGACGTCAAGGTTGTGGTGCACTCCTCGGTGGATTTGCGGACCGAGGAAATCCGGGCCGCCTACCTGTTGCATCAGCTGGACAGGCTCTCCGTCCGCTACGCAGATTCCGTGGCCCGCAAGGAAGGGCTCGCACGTATGGCTCTGTACGCGCCCGCCCTGGCCGAAGCCTACAAGAACAATTTCCAGTTGCTTGTGACCAAGTCATTGGCTCACGCAATACAGACCCGCATGCTGTATGGGTCGGACGAGGACAAGAGGGAGCGCATCGGGGACTTCCTCCGGCAGGGTTTCATCCTGGCACCGTATTTCTTCGAGAAGCTGGCCGCATTCGAGAAGCAGCCGCTCTCGCTTCCCCGCTACTACCAGACGATGATCGGCGACATCGACACCCGCCAGGAAGCGGCCCGCATTCAGGGGGTGAAGTTTGCGGAGCGGCCGACCGGTGAGAGACTGGAGCCTCGGCGGGCAGCGCGACCGCAGGTATCCGAGGAGGAAAGCCTGCTGTCGCGCGCGGAGGGCCTGCTCCAGCTCAGCGAGTTGGACGAGGCCCGGAAGGTCTACGAGCAGGTGCTGGCCCGGAGGGGCCCCGGACGCGGCCAGGCCAGCTATGGTCTTGGGCGAGTCGCCCTGGATGAAGCCGACCCCGATCTGGCCCTTGAGCATTTCGCCGATGCTGCGGAACATGCCGAAGACACACGAATCCGGGCGATGGCTCATGTGTACATGGGGAGGATACAGGATGTTCTTGGCTATCGGGATCTCGCCATCAAGCATTACGGGGACGCGCTTGCAACCGGGGATACCTCGCCGATCATCCAGAGGTTCGCCCAACAGGGCCTTGCGGAGCCCTTCACCGGCATGGAGGAGTCCGACGGCGAGGAGCCCTAGGTGGGGCGCCCGAATGGCCTTGGCAGCAGTTCGGGGTGCTTTGCTAGGATGGGATTTGGGTGCTCTGCCCGCCCCAAGGCAATGTCCGAAGCCGAGCTTGTCGAATTGGAAGAACTGGCCCCGGAACGGGGCCGCACGGCCACGATGGAGGATTCTTCCGGTGCTCCTCCAGCCCCCTCGGGGCCGGAGGTCCATCAATCGGCCGAATCCGAACTGGACCGCGTGCGGGCGGATCTGGATCGGGCCAGGGCGGACCGTGACGAAATGCTCGACAAGCTCCGGCGGGCACAGGCGGAGTTCGAGAACACTCGCAAGCGTCTCCGGCGCGAGAAAGAGGAAGTGTTCCGGTACGCAGCGTCCGACACCATTCAGGCCCTGCTCCCTGTCGTCGATGACTTCGAGCGGGCCATGGAGTCCGAGGGGCTGAATCAAGATGTCAAGAAGGGGCTGGAGTTGATCTACCGGCGTATCTTTGACGTCTTTGCGAAGGCTGGCCTCAAAGAGGTTCCCCAGCACGAGACATTCGACCCGGAGCTGCACTTCGCGGTAGATCGGGCCCCAGCCACCGAAGAGCAGCGGGACCAGCAGATTCTGGATGTGTACCAGAAGGGGTACTTCTTCAAGGACCGACTGCTCCGGGCTTCCATGGTGAAGGTCGCCGTCCAGGAGTGACCGCTTCCGACACACTGCCTGACAGGGCGGAACTGTGCAGAAACGCGACTATTACGAAGTACTGGGAGTGGCCCGCAATGCGGACGCGGCAGAGTGCAAACGCGCCTACCGCAAGCTTGCCATGAAGTACCATCCGGACCGCAATCCCGGATCCAGGGAAGCGGAGGAGAAGTTCAAGGAAGCTTCCGAGGCCTACAGGGTGCTCAGCGATGCGGAAAAGCGCAGCCAGTACGACCAATTCGGGCATGAGGGGCTGTCGGGGAACGGGGGCGTCAACGCCAGCGATTTCCCGGACATCTTCGGGGACATCTTCGGCGACTTTTTCGACCTCGGCCGGAGAGGCCGGTCAGGCGCACGACGAGGCAACGATCTCCAGTACGAACTGGAGTTGAACTTCGAGGAGGCCGTCTTCGGCTGTAGCAAGGAGATCCAGTTCCCGCGGGTGGAGCCGTGCGACAGTTGCGAAGGCTCGGGCTCCATGCCGGGCACCTCCAAGCGCCCCTGTCGAGGCTGTGGAGGCCGCGGCCAGGTCCACACGCGGATGATGGGCCTCATGATGAGCCAGACATGCCCGCACTGTCGTGGTGCCGGACAGGTCATTGATCGACCCTGCACGGACTGCAGCGGCGAAGGTCGGCGGCGGGTGACAAGGAACCACCGAATCGACATTCCGGCAGGCATCGACGACGGCAATCGCATGCAGCTTGCCGGGTCGGGCGACGTCGGCTCGGGCGGTGGCCCGCCCGGAGACCTCTACGTCGTGATCCATGTCCACCAGCACGAGTTGTTCCGGCGCGAAGGGGCCGACCTCCACTGCACCGTACCCATCAGCGTGGCGCAGGCCGCACTAGGGGCGGAGATCAAGGTGCCGACCCTGGAGGGCGCGGAGCCGTACAAGGTCAAGGCGGGCACGCAGCCGGGTGCTCAATTCAAACTCCGCGGCAAGGGGATTTCGCGGTTGCACAGCGGCCGGCGAGGCGACCTCTATGCCCAGGTGGAGGTGAGGATTCCGACCAAGCTTACCCGCGACCAGAGAAAGCTCTTCGAACGCCTTCAGAAGGTTCTCGACGGCGAGGAGCGGGAGCCGCACGGTGGCTTGCTCGGCAAGTTGCACCTTGGCGGCCGTTGAGGAGTGCCCCGGGACCGGGCTCCGTCTCCAATCGGCTACCATTAGTTCGTGCCCGCTCGCCGGTTCCTGATCGGCGCCATCGTTTTCCTGCTCGCGGGAACGGCTCCCGGCCCCGGCCAGGGGCAAAGTGACCGGGTTTTCCAGCAGATCGAGCGGCTCATCGCCGGCCAGCGCGGACTGCGCATCTACGATTGGGTTGGCTTCACCGTGGACGGCGGCCAAGTTACGTTGGTCGGGGTGGTGACGCGACCGTCTCTGCGGGAGGACATTGCTCGCTCGGTGAACGCGCTCGAGGCGGTAGGTACCGTACGAAACGAAATCGAGCTGCTTCCCCGCAACGGGGACGACATCGGTATCCGGATCAACGCCTACTGGAGGATTTACGGTCATCCCGAGATACGTCGCTATCTGCGAGAGAGCCGGGAATTCGCTTATCGGCTGCGCCGCAGCCGGGCCGACGTCCATAGGGTGCTCCTGCAGCCGATCCACATCGTGGTGAACGACGGCCACCTGATTCTCGAGGGGGAACTCGAACAGCATCGCGAAAGGCGTGTGGCCGAAGAACAGGCCTACGCCGTCACGGGAGTGCGCTCCGTTGTCAACAACATCGTCGTGACCGGAGCCGATTCGGAGGAGTTCGGGCCCATCGACTTCGAGAAAGACCCCTGGTGGACGGATTCCGGCGTGGATGGGGAGCCTGTACTCCGACTCGAGAATCCGGCCGGTGGTGTTCGCGTGCGGGTGGCGAACACGGACCGGGTGCGGGTGCGCAGGACCAGCCGGACCAGGCCCGTTCGGGCCGGGGACACGCAGATGACGCGGCTCGGAAGGAAGATGCGCCTGCGCGCGCAGCCGTCCGACGGGGCAGTGATCGATCTGGAGGTCGACCTTCCGTACGGCCACCGGGTCGAGATCGAAACCGTCGACGGACCGGTCTCGATTACCGGCCTGATCCGCGCTGTGACGGTCGAGACCGCAATCGGGCGTGTCGAACTTGCCGTTCCGTGGCGTGGCGTCCACCTCGATGTGAGGACCGAGTACCGGCCGTTGACCGTGGATATTGCGCCAGAGCTGCGAGCGATCTTCCTGGACCGGCCGATCAACACCGGGAACGGCGTCTGGACCCTGCATGATATTCGAGACGCCCGAGAGAACCTCTATGGCTCGGTCCGGCTGAACGCGAAGCACCCCGATGCCCTGGTCCTGCGCAGTAGCGACATCCCGGACGATGCCCCGATCCGGATGCACTGGCAGGCTCCCGAAGCACTCGGCACGATGCTCCGCAGACCGTTCCGCATGGAACTGACGCACCCCGGCGGTGAAGGCCCCAGGCCGGGCGCCGAACCTGCCGTTGGGTACAACGGTGATGTGGCCCGGTTCAGTTCCGACGTTCGTCTCGTCCAGCTGTCGGCCTCGGTTGTCGACGCCGGGAACCGGCCCGTCCGCGGGTTGCAGGCGAGGGACTTCGAGTTGTTGGAGGACGGCGTTCCGCAGAAGGTCGGGATTGTCCAGAGCACCGAGTCGACCTTCAATCTGGTTCTGCTGCTTGACTGCAGCACGAGCACCCTGACGGACCGGAAGGCGGTGTTGGAGGCTGCCCGCCAGTTCGTTCTGGCGACCCGGCCCGGCGACAGGGTCGGGATCTACGTGCTCTCGGACACGTACGTGCACATCGTGAGCCCGTTGACGCCTGACCGGGAAGCCCTGCTGCGGAAGATCAACCGGATTCCGAGACTCTCCGGAGGTACGCCGCTCTACGACGCGATCACACTCTCGTACGCACAGGAGTTGGCTCGTCGGAGATGGGAACGCAATGCGATCATCGTCATCAGCGACGGGATGGACAACGACCTGCTGCCGCGCTGGAGGCGGTCCATCCCCTCGTTGGTGCAGTTCGATGATCTGGTGCGAGTAGCGGCCGAGATGAACAGTGCCGTCTATCCGATCTTCCTTGAGCCGGAACCGCAGGGACCGAGGACGGATCGATCCTGGCGGGAGCGGATGGAGCGCTCGACCGACGAGGCCCGCGAACGAATGAGGAAACTTGCCGCGACCACCGGCGGGCGACTGTTCCGGGCCGAGACGATCCGCGACCTGGACGATGTCTACGGGCAGGTCGCGCAGGAACTCCGGAGTGTCTACACGCTGGGCTACTACCCAGCCAATCAGGACTTCAACGGCGCATGGCGCCGGATCCGGGTCCAGGTCGGAGCCGAGGGGTCCGTTGTGCGGACCCGTCCCGGCTACTACGGGTGGTGAGGACCCTCGTTGGATGTCGCAATAGCGGTGTTCGGGCGGGCCACCTGAACCGATACCCGTCGCGTCCGCCATCGGCGTCCGCAGTCCTCGCCGCTCCTGACCTACCCCGCCGGCCGGAGCAGGTGCGACGTCGGGCCGTGCTTGATCATGGAGTTGGCTCAGTACCCTCGTTGAGTATGGAGAGATACTCCTCGTAGACGAACCGCCGGTTTCGACCCCGTCCGGTGATCTCACGAGCGACACCCTGCCGAACGAGGAGATCCATCGCCGAAGCTGCGGTCGGGAACGAGAGTTCGGTTTCCGTGCAGGCCACGGCCAGGGAAAGGATCACTCGCCGCTTGAGAGCCTCGTGCACGCGCAGCACGGAGCCGGCCCTCCGGCCGCCGTTGGATTGCAAGATGTCTCGGTGCCGCTGAAACATCCCTGTCAGGTGCCGGGCCGTTGAGAACGCTCCGGCGGCTGTCCGCTGCACACCTTCAAGGAAGAACAGCAGCCATCGTTCCCAGTCGCCGGTCTTGCGTACCACATCCAACAGGTCGTAGTATTCGCTGCGATGATGCTTCAGGTACAGGCTCAGATACAGCAGGGGCTCGCGCAACAGCCCTGCATGGCACAGCAGCATCGTAATCAGCAGGCGACCGACTCTTCCGTTGCCGTCCAGAAACGGGTGGATGGTCTCGAACTGGACGTGTGCCAGTCCGGCGCGCAGCAGCGCGGGGATCCCGTCGTCGCCACCGTGGAGAAACCGCCCGAGGGCCGCCATGCAATCGGCCACGGCAGCATGAGGTGGCGGCACAAAGACTGCGTTGGCCGGTCGGCTGCCATGAATCCAGTTCTGTGTCCGGCGGAATTCGCCGGGAGCCTGTGTGTGGCCTCGGCCACTCGACAGGAGTTTCCGATGGACTTCCCGAATCAAGCGATTGGACAGCGGAAAGCCCTCTCGCAAGCGGCGCAGCCCGTGCTGGAGTGCTGCCACATGGTTCGAGACCTCACCCGCTTCGGCCAGCGATACCCCGGGAGCCGAGTCGAGTTCGAAGAACAGCAGGTCCGACAGCGAAGACTGCGTACCCTCGATTTGCGAAGACAGAACAGCCTCCTTGCGGACGTAGGTATACAGGAAGACCGATGCATCCGGTAGAAGGTCGCTGACGCCATCGAGCCGGCCAACGGCCAGAACAGCCGATTCCAGCGCCTGCTGCAGCGGCCCGGTCAGTACCAGAGGCGGTTGTGGCGGAAGCGGCTTCGGCACGAATGCCCGAACCGTCTCGGATCCGACGGTCGTCAGGTCGTAGCTTCCGCTGGGCCCGCGATCCATGATGAGCAGTCCTTATTCAAGTCTTCGAAACAAGACGACTTACTATTTAATCATTCGCCCTAATGTTTAATAAGCGACGGTTCCTTTGCCAACGAGACCGCGCACCGCATCCGACGATGGCGGCGAGGATCGAGTGGCAGACCGGGGTGCACCGCGGCGGGTTCTCGGGTTCTGTTCCGGATGCTCACCTTCGACAGCGAAAAGGAGCTGGACGGCCACCCAGATCGCCCCCGCTGCGAGCTGCTGTCTTCTGCGCTGCCTGACCGCACCTGTGGATGCGGTCTCAAAGAATCCACCCCCTGGCTGCTTGGCCCATCCGTGCCGGAGGGCGAGCAGATGCGCCCGATGGATCGGCTGCGGTTGCAAGATGGCTCCAACCGGCTCACCCTCCTCCCAGCGCCAGGTGCTCGGCTGCTGCGCACCACATGACGTCTTTCGTACGGGCCTGCTGCGGGCGTTTGGATACAGGAGAAGCTACGGGTCGATCGGGGCCCCCGGCCCGGCTTCGCAGCCTATGCCGCTCGCCGCAGCGTCAACACCGTCACCGCCCGCTCGTCCATGGCCTTCAGAATGATCTGCTTCGCGTAGGCCGACTGGTCCGACAAGTCCGCCAGGATCTCCGGCAGCAGCACCCCCTTCTCCTGCGTTGCAGCCGCACCCGGCGCGCGCCGCCAATCCCGGACCGGCATCGCTCCCAGGTCGCGCAGGAAATACACGTAGTCCGATTCCGGTTCGCGGACAAAAGGGTGCCCCATCGTGTCCGAGACAGTCCTGGCCGCCGGCCAGCGCTCTCCCGGCCGTGACCACGACAAGAACGTTGAGGGGACCTGGCCGCCACCGCTCTGCCGGTCTAGTGCTCCCAGATCCGGCTCTTGTACGTCAAGGCCTGCAGGGCCTTGGCGGGGCCGGGATGGGACTGGGCCCGAGCAGGGTATACACGACGGCGGAGAGGCAGTTTGAGGAGGCGGTCGGCCGGTGAGGACTCAGGTTGGGGTCGATGCAACTGCCGCTCCGGGGGATGGGCCGTCTGGGGGCGAGCACGGGAGGAATCGGGAACCGATGGGACTGCGGGTGACGGGACTGGCGCGGCCCCAGCCAGCCAGAGGGGCATTGAAGGGGCGGGCGTGTCGGTTGCGGACGCGGCCGGGAATGGTGGTGGCCAGTGAGAGTCCGTTCTCCAGTGCAGGCGAGTGAGCCGGCCCGACTGGATTGCCGCACGGCGACTTCGCCCACATCGCCCGGAAAGAGCCTTCTGGGCCCATCTCCCAGCGGAGGATACTCTCGCCGGATAATGTATACTAATAAGTACAGATTGGGGGCCGCTGACCGGCGGCGACCGAGGCGGGCGAGGATATGAGCAGCGCAGTCGAGCAACTTGAAGGTCTGACCAACCAGGAATACAAGTACGGATTCTTCACCGACATTGACCAGGTGGCCTTGCCGCCTGGCCTGAACGAGGACACAGTTCGGTTCATCTCTGCGAAGAAGGGCGAACCGGATTGGCTCCTCCAGTGGCGCCTGAAGGCGTTCCGTCACTGGGGCGGCATGGACGAGCCGCGTTGGCCGAACGTCGCCTATCCGGCGATCGACTACCAGGCGATCTCGTACTACGCAGCCCCGAAGAGTGCGGATGAGCGTCCCAAGAGCCTCGACGAGGTGGATCCACAACTCCTCGAAACGTACGAGAAACTCGGCATCCCGCTGGAGGAGCGAGCTGTCCTCGCCGGCGTCGCAGTCGACGCCGTCTTTGACAGCGTCTCAGTCGCGACGACCTTCCGCGAGAAGCTGGCGGAGGCCGGTGTCATCTTCATGGCAATTTCCGAGGCGGTTCGGGAGCACCCCGATCTGGTCCGCAAGTATCTGGGCTCGGTGGTTCCGCCGTCGGACAACTTCTTCGCTGCGCTCAACTCGGCGGTCTTCTCCGACGGATCCTTCGTTTTCATCCCGAAGGGCGTCGCCTGCCCGATGGAGCTGTCCACCTATTTCCGCATCAACGCGATGAACACGGGGCAGTTTGAGCGCACGCTGATCGTGGCGGAAGAGGGGAGTTCCGTGAGCTATCTCGAGGGCTGTACCGCGCCCATGCGGGACGAGAACCAGTTGCATGCAGCCGTGGTGGAACTTGTCGCGCTCGATGATGCGCGGATCAAGTACTCGACCGTACAGAACTGGTATCCCGGCGATAAGGACGGCAAGGGGGGCATCTACAACTTCGTGACCAAGCGCGGGGCCTGCCGTGGACGGAACTCCAAGATCTCCTGGACCCAGGTGGAAACGGGATCCGCGATCACGTGGAAGTACCCCAGCTGCATCCTCCTTGGCGACAATTCGGTCGGCGAGTTCTACTCGGTGGCGGTCACCAACAACCACCAGCAGGCCGACACCGGCACCAAGATGATCCATATCGGCAGAAACACGACCTCGACGATCGTCTCCAAGGGGATCTCCGCTGGAGTCTCGAACAACTCCTACCGCGGCCTGGTGAAGATCATGCCCAACGCCGAAGGGGCCAGGAACTTCTCCCAGTGCGACTCGATGCTGATGGGGGATCGATGCGGAGCGCACACCTTTCCCTATCTGGAGGTGCGCAACAAGTCGGCGACTGTGGAGCACGAGGCCACCACCTCCAAGATCGGCGAGGACCAGATCTTCTATCTGAACCAGCGCGGCATCGAGACCGAGGACGCAGTCTCCATGATCGTCAACGGATTCTGCAAGGAAGTATTCCGGGAGCTGCCGATGGAATTCGCCGTCGAGGCGCAGAAACTCCTGGGAGTGAGTCTGGAAGGCAGCGTCGGCTAGGCCCCGGGGCCACGGATCAGCGAGGCGAGCATGTTACAGATACGAAACCTCCACGCCGGAGTCGCAGGGCAGGAAATCCTGCGCGGCGTTGACTTGGACATCCACCCCGGCACGGTGCATGCCGTGATGGGGCCGAACGGTTCCGGCAAGAGTACCCTGGCCTCGATCCTGGCCGGGCGTGACGGCTACCAGGTCACGGCCGGCTCAGTGATCTACCGGGACCGGGACCTGCTGGAAATGGATCCTGAGATCCGCGCCCGTGAGGGCATCTTCCTCGCCTTTCAGTACCCGGTGGAGGTGCCGGGCGTCAGCACGATGTACTTCATGCGCGAGGCCGTTAACGCCGTGCGCAGGCACCGGGGCCTGCAAGAGCTCTCCGCCGGGGAGTTCCTGCAACTGGCGAGGGAGAAGATTCGCCCGCTGGGAATGGAGCCGGACATGCTCAAGCGGGCCGTCAACGAGGGCTTTTCCGGGGGCGAGAAGAAACGCAGCGAGATCTTCCAGATGGCGATGCTGGAACCGAGCCTGGGCATTCTCGACGAGACCGATTCCGGCCTTGACATCGACGCCCTCAAGATCGTTGCCGAGGGTGTCAACGCGCTGCGCAGCGACGAACGCGCCTTCCTCGTCATCACGCATTACCAGCGGTTGCTCAACTACATCGTCCCGGACCACGTCCATGTCCTGTCGGGAGGCCGCATCGTTCAGTCAGGTGACAAGAGCCTGGCCCTCGAACTGGAAGACAAGGGTTACGGCTGGGTCGAGGGTGCCGACCGTCAACCGGCGGCCTTGGGGGTCTAGTCGTGCGTACGACTGTCGAGAGGCTCCGGCCATACCTGGAGCGCTTCAGCGACACCGCGAGTCGGCAAGCCGGCGAGCCCGACTGGCTGCGACAGCGTCGCGCCCGGGCCTTCGAGAAATTCCTCGCCTCGGGCGTACCCACGCCACGGGACGAGGAGTACAAGTACACGAATCTGGCGGCCCTCGAGAGCGGAGAGTTGCTCTTCGATGCCAGCCATGCCGGGAGACCCGCCGAACCTCCGGGCTACGATTCCGGCAACTGCCCGTCCTTGACCTTCCAGGGCTCGCATCACCATCCGGAACCGGACGGCATCCTGCCACCGGGCGTGCGCCTGAGCCGGATCGCCGAGGTGCTGCGGTCCGCCCCGGACCGGCTGAGGGGCCGACTGGCTTCCGTCGCCCCGATCGACGATCACGCTCTTTGCGCCCTGAACACGGCGTTCTTCGAAGACGGCGTGGTGGTCGAGGTTGCTCCGGGTGCCCATGTGGAGGTTCCCATCTTCGTGGGGTTCGGGGACGGGCCCCTGGGCAGGCATCCGCGCGTCTTGATTCTTGCGGCCCGCAACGCATCGGTGCAGGTTGTGGAAACCTACACGGGAACCGGGACTTACTGGCGGAACGCTGTCACCGAGATCGTGGCCGAGGAGAACGCTCGGGTCGACCATGTCCGTTGCCAGATCGAATCCGACGGCTCCTTTCACACCGGCATGCTCCAGGCATTGCAACGGCGGGACAGTCGCGTCGCGACCTTCTCGCTCAGCTTCGGCGCTGCCGTCGCCCGCAATGACATCCGGACCCGCCTCGACGGCACGGGTTGCGAGTGTGCCCTGGACGGTCTCTACGCGGTGGGCGACCACCAGCATGTCGATCACCACACAGCCATCGACCATGCCATGCCGCATTGCCACTCCCACCAGCTCTACAAGGGCGTGCTTGACAATCATGCCCGGGCCGTGTTCAACGGCAAGATCTTTGTCCGCCGCGACGCCCAGAAAACCGACGCGGTGCAGAGCAACAAGAACCTTCTGCTCTCCGACGATGCCGAGGTCAACACCAAGCCGCAGCTTGAGATCGACGCCAACGACGTGCGCTGCACGCACGGTGCGACGGTCGGCCAGCTCGACGCCACAGCGGCCTTCTACCTGCGTTCCCGGGGCATCGGCGATGCCCAGGCACGCAGCATCCTGACGTACGCGTTCGCCGCCGATGCCCTGGAACGCATTCGCATTGAGCCGCTGCGGAAGCACTTCGAGGGGCTCCTCATGGCGCGCTTCGCCGCACAGAGGGACTGACGGGGAATCGCGAGAATGGCACTGGCGGCGACGGCAAGCCTGACAGCTTCTGAGGTCGAGGCCCTGCGCCGGGAGTTTCCCGCGCTGCAGCAGCAGATTCACGGGCGGCAGCTCGTATACCTAGACAACGCCGCATCCTCGCAGACGCCGCGGCAGGTGATCGACGCGATCGTGGCCTACTACGAACGCGACCGGTCCAACGTTCATCGCGGTGTGCACGAACTCAGCCAGCGAGCCACGGACAAGTACGAATCGGCGCGGGTCCGGATGAAGCGCTTCCTGAACGCAGCCGGCACCGAGGAGATCGTCTGGACCAAGGGCACGACCGAAGCCATCAACCTGGTTGCCGCAAGTTGGGGCGGGGCGCACGTCGGCCCGGGAGACGACGTTGTGATTTCCGCCATGGAGCACCACTCGAACATCGTGCCGTGGCAGATTCTCTGCGAACGCACGGGGGCGAATCTGCGGGTCATACCGATGGACCGGAGCGGCACGCTTCAACTTGCCCGCCTGGACGAGTTGCTGTCGGGACGTCCGCGGATCGTGGCGGTGGCGCATGTGTCGAACGCGCTCGGGACGATCAACCCGGTGCGCCAGATCGCAGCCAAGGCCCATGCCGCCGGTGCTCTCTGTCTGGTGGACGGGGCGCAAGCGGCACCCCACATGCGCATTGACGTACAAGATCTGGGATGCGATTTCTTCGCACTATCGGGCCACAAGATGTGTGGTCCCACCGGGGTTGGTGCGCTGTACGCCCGGCGGGAGATCCTGGAGGACATGCCGCCCTACCAGAGTGGCGGCGACATGATTTCCTCGGTGAGTTTCGAAGAGACGCTCTACAATGACCTGCCGTTCCGTTTCGAGGCCGGAACGCCGATCATCGCCGGCGTGACCGCACTGGGCGTTGCCGTCGACTACCTGGAGGCGGTGGGCATGGACGCGATCGCCGCCTACGAGGCGGACTTGCTGGCCTACGGCACGGAGCGCCTGGCCCGCATTCCGGGGTTGCGCCTGATCGGGACCGCCCGGGACAAGGCCAGCGTGATCTCGTTCGAGGTGGAGGGCATTCATCCAGCCGATCTCGGCACCTTGCTGGACCACCAGGGCATCGCCCTGCGGGTCGGGCATCACTGCGCGGAGCCGGTCATGCGTTTCTACGGCGTCCCGGCCACGACCCGGGCGTCGCTGGCCTTTTACAACACACCCGCCGACTTCGACGCTCTCGCGAGCGCGATCGAGACGGCCAAGGAGGTTTTCGCCTGATGCCACTGCTTTCGCTCGGACTGAACGACGCGTCTCCCCGTGCCGACGGCACCGGCCGGCAGCCCGGTGCATCGACGGAGGAAGCGACCGGCCTGAATACGGGTGCTCTGGCAGGTGCACCCAAGTACGGCGACTTCATCCCAAGCATGCACTCGAACATGACGATGACCTCGCCGTTGCCGCCCAAGGAACCGGAGTACCCCCCGGATGCCTCGCTGGAGGAGAAGGTGGTGGCGGTCCTGAAGACCTGTTACGACCCGGAAATCCCGGTCGACATCTATCAGCTCGGTCTGATCTACAAGGTGTTCGCCCCGCGTACGCCGGACGATACGGACAAGGTCAAGGTGCTGATGACCCTGACCGCACCGAACTGCCCGGCCGCCCAGACGCTCCCGGCGGAGGCCAAGTACAAGATCGAGCGGCTGGACGAGGTAGCGGATGCTGAAATCGAGATCACTTTCGACCCTCCCTGGACTCCGGAGAAGATGAGCGAGGAGGCCCGGCTCGTCTTGAACCTGGTGTGAGACATTGCCATGCAACTCAGTTCACAAGAAGAATTCGGCCTGCGCTGCCTGTTGAACCTGGCGCAGGTCAGCCCGGGGGAGCTTCTCAGCATCCACGAGATCTCTCTGGCCGTGGGGATTTCGGAGCCGCATGCGGCGAAGTTGATGCGGATCCTTCGGGAAGGAGGCCTCGTGGCGAGTGAGCGCGGCCAGTCGGGTGGCTACCACCTGACCCGCCCGGCCCGCGAGATCAGCGCCAAGCAGGCGATTCAGGTTCTCGGCGGGGATTTGTACGGGGGCGAGTTCTGCTCCCGGTTCTCGGGCCACGAGGAGCAGTGCACGCGCTCGACCGATTGTTCGATCCGGTCCCTGTGGCGAGCGATCCAGGTGGTTGTCGATCAGGTGCTCAACTGCACAAGCCTGCAGGACCTGTTGTGCGGAGAACACGAGATGGATCGATTCGTCGGGGACCTGGTGGTGCTGACCGGCGCTGCCGAATCGGTGTCGGCGGGAGCGAATCATGCCTGACCTACAGCATCTAGAGGCCGCACTCGGAACGGTGGTCCACCCGGACTTCGGGAAGAGTATCGTGGAACTCGGCCTGATCCAGGACTTTTCCCTCAACGGCGGATCAGTCAGCTTCAAGCTCCAGAGCACGGCTTTCGATCCGGCCGCAGCCGAATCGACGCTGGCCGCAGCGACGGCCGCGGTTCGGTCAGCCGACCCGTCCGTCCAAGTCTCGGCGGAACTCACGCCCTTCGCCAGTGCCGGGCCGGCCGGAGCGTCCGGCAAGGGCACGATTCCGGGAGTCCGAAACCTCATTCCGGTCGCCTCCGGCAAGGGCGGCGTGGGCAAGTCGACGGTCTCGGCCAACTTGGCGCTGGCGCTGGCCACAGCCGGCGCCAGGGTCGGGCTGCTGGATGCAGACGTATACGGTCCCAGCATCCCGCACATCATGGGTGCCATGGGCGGACCGACCCAGGGTGGGCGCGGCATCATCCCCCTAGTCGCGCACGGCATATCGATCATCTCCACGGGCTTTTTCGTCCGCAAGGATCAGGCTGTGGTGTGGCGGGGTCCCATGCTCGCCAAGATGGTCGAGCAACTCACTGACGGAGTCGAATGGGGCGAACTGGACTACCTGGTGATCGACCTGCCCCCGGGCACGGGTGACGTCCAGCTCAGCCTCTGCCAGCGGTTGGCGCTGACCGGGGCGCTGGTTGTGACTACGCCTCAGCCCATGGCCGTCAATGTTGCCGAGAAGGCCATCATCATGTTCCAGCAACTCAAGACCCCCCTGGTGGGGGTGGTCGAGAACATGAGCTACTTCGAATCCAGGACCAGCGGCGAACGCGAGTACATCTTCGGGTCCGGGGGGGCCGAGCGGATCTCCGAGCGTTGGGACATCCCGCTGCTCGGAACGATTCCGTTGGCAACCACAGTACGCGAGACGTCGGATGGGGGAATGCCGGTGACGATTGCAGACCCCGAAGCTCCGGCCGCTCAAGCCTTCCGCAGCGTGGCCCGACGCCTCGCGGCTGAGGTCGCCACGCAAAACCGGAAGGCTCAGAACGAGACGATGGTCCAGATCAGCTTCTGAGACCGATAAGGAGTTCCCTCTCAGCAGTTGTTGGCCCCGGTGGCGGCGACCAGTTGGGATGCCCGCAAGAGTCCCTCCACGGTGCCGGCGTCCGTCCACCAGCCCTCCAGGACCTCCCACGTCATCGTCCCTTCGCGAATGTACTGGTTGTTGACGTCCGTGATCTCGAGTTCCCCTCTCGCGGACCGTTGCAGGCGGTCGATCTTGTCGAATACGGTGCCGTCGAACAGGTAGATGCCGGTCACCGCGTAGTGCGAGGCGGGGTCGGCGGGCTTCTCGGTGACATGTTGGATCATGCCTCCAGAGAATGTCGGCACACCGTACCGTCCCGGGTCCGGGACATCCTTCAGCACAAGTCGGGCTCCCTGCTCCTGGCTGCGGAACGTCTCGACGGTCCGGATCAGATTCCCCTGGATGATGTTGTCGCCGAGCACCACGCAGAGCCGCTCCCCCCGCGAGAAGTGCCTGGCGAGGTCGAGGGCTTCGGCGATGCCGCCCTCTCCTTCCTGGTATGTGTAGTCGAGGTGCTTGAGGCCGAATTCCCGGCCGTTTCCGAGCAGACGCAGGAAGTCGCCCGCATTCCGCCCTCCCGTGACGATCATGATGTCCTCGATTCCGGCCGCGATTAGAGCCTGAATCGGGTAATAGATCATCGGCTTGTCGTAGACCGGCAGCAGATGCTTGTTGATAATCCGGGTCAGGGGGTCGAGGCGTGTTCCAAGCCCCCCCGCTAGGACCACGCCTCGCACCAGCCACGATTGTACCGGTGTTCCGGCACAAGGTGATTCAAGGGTGAGCAGGCTTGGGTCCAACCCGGTCAGTAGCATCGCTTGACACGCGCCGAGGCGGTGGGCGCGGCAGTTCCCGAGCGGGGTTGCGCTGGTTCGTATCGGGTGTCTCTGAAGCTACGAGACAGTTCTCTGCGGTTTCGTTCACAGGAGCCCCTTGCTGGCCTGTGTTCCTACGGTGAGGGGCCTTGGCATCGGGAGCACAACGGGGAAGAAACGCATCGAGCGCCTCGCGGAGGCCGAATGCCAGCGTTATCAGGAGACTGTCGCGCAACTGCCTGGTCAGCGCCAGAAGGCGCGTCGGGCGGTCTGCCGCTGCCAGTCGATGCGGACGGGCCAACGGGTCTGACTGCTGGGAACGTCCGTCAATGCTGCGTGCTGGGCCGCTTCTAATTTGCGATCAACGGCCGCGGTCGCGCGAGACGCACGCAAGGTGGGTTCCTAGTCTGCTGGCGTGCCAGGTTCTGGACGAGGATCTGCGGCCCACTCAGCGATGCGACGGTGCAGCGCACACCCGACGAAACGGCTGGTCCGGCCACAAACGACCATGCTGGGTCACTGCTCCGCAGTCCGGAGTCAAGTTCGTGGCGGCCATGGAGTGGCGCGGACCGACAGGCATCCGCATGCCGCGAGCCGCCGGGAGACCCGCAAGCCCGAGCGGCCGCGGAGCGGGTGTGCGAGGCGCGTCCATGCCGAGCCGGAACTATTCCCCGCGAAGTCCCCCGGAGTCGACCGGGGGGCGGTTGATGATGTCGGGATGGAGGATGGCGGCCGAAGGAGAAGGACGGCGGAGGCTGGGCAAGGGAGCAGATCGGGATATGGAGGGCGTATGGAAAGGGAGAAGCGGTGAAGGCACGGAACGAGGGGAGCGCCAGGGGGGATCGGAGGGCGGGTGGCCGTCCATCGACGCAGGCCTCAATGTAATCACGTTACATTTTTTTTGCATTTAGACTTGACGAGAGGGGGGAATCAAGATAGACTGCGTTCCATGGGAGTTGCGAACAGAGGTTGGCGACTCCCATGGTTCGATAATCTGGGAGCCACGAGGCTGTCCGGTAGGCAAAAGAAAGGAAACAACGTGCCAATCAACAAGAATCGCAGTGCAATGAAATTCGGGGGGGGGGGGGATTTTCCTCCTGTTGGTGCTTCTCATGGCGGGACTGGCCGCCTGTGGAGGCGATGAGCCGCAGGTAAGGGCACCGGTCACGCCGGTCACGCCGCCGTTCCAGCCGCAGCCGGTGGAGGTCAAGCTGGGAGAGAGTGGAGAGAAGGTCACGCTGATGACCACGGAGGGTGGGGGATTCACGCTGAACGGGGAGGCGTTCGAGAGCGGGAAGACGGTGACGAGCGAAGGCGGCAACGTGTACACGCTGCTGCTGGCGGAGGGGATGTGGAGTGCGCGGTACGAAGCGCCCGAGGTGGAGGTGAAGCTGGGGAGCCTTGAGGAGACCGTGAAACTCGTGAAGGGCGAGGACGGGAGCTACAGGCTGGGCGAGATGGCGGTGGAGAGCGGGGTGACGAAGCACGAGGCGGCGAATGGCAACGTGTACATGCTGGTGATGGGGGAGGACGGGATGTGGATGGCGCAGTACCAGGCGTCGGAGACGATGCTGGAGTTGGGCACGAGCGGGACGACGGTGACGATCGTGAGGAACGAGGACGGGACCTACACGGTGGGTGGAGAGCCGTTGATGAGCGGGGGCACGTGGACGGCGGCCAATGGCGGGGAGTACACGCTGATGAGGGGAGAAGACGGGATGTGGACGGCGACGTACGTGCCGGGGAAAGGGACGGTGACGGTGGGGGGCACGGGTCTGACACTGGTGGCGACGCGGGCGGAGGACGGTACCTGGAGTGTGGTGAACCCGGTGACGGGGGAGACCGAGATGCTGAGCGAGGGGGGGCAGATCACGACCGCCGGGAACACGTACACGCTGACGAGCGACGGCGGGGGGAAGTGGACGGCGACGTACAACCCGATGCGGGTGGAGGTGCAGTTGGGTACGATCGGCGGCACGGTGACGCTGATGCGGGCGGAGGACGGCAGCTACTGGCTGGGAGAGATGCAGGTGGAGGCCGGGGTGACACCGGTGACGTCGGAGAACGGGAACCGGTACACGCTGGTGATGGGAGAGGACGGCACGTGGATGGGGAGGTATGAGGCACCGACGACGACGGTGACGCTGGGCACGAGCGGGACGATGGTGACGATCGTGATGCAGGAGGACGGGAGCTGGACGCTGGACGGGGAGGTGTTCATGAGCGGGGGGCAGCACACGGCGGGGAACGGGAACGTGTACAGGCTGAGTCGGGTGGACGGGGTGTGGATGGCGGAGTATGTGCCGATGACGATGGAGGTGCAGGGGACGGGGGGCCTGCAGGCGGTGAAGCGGGAAGACGGCACCGGCTACGACGTGGACGGGGCGCTGCTGGGGAAGGAAGGGATGGGGGACATCGAGACGGAGACGTCGGGGTGGTACCGGGTGGTGATGCAGGACGGGGCGCTGATGGGGACGCGGCTGGACAACGTGGCGATCAGTAAGGTGTTCAAGACGAAGGGAGTGAGCAAGGATCCGTCGATTCTGAAGGACGACCGGAAGACGGAGGTGAACGAGGATCGGACGGCTTTGGTGGTGGTTGGAGAGAACTACCCGTTCGGGGAGCTGTTGGGGGACGGGGTGTCGCAGACGAAGGGGACGAACTTCGTGGCGGAGGCGCGAGGGAAGTTGATGGAGATCCGGGAGAAGATCGTGGCGGTGCTGGACGTGTTCGACACGGACTCGCAGCGGGACACGCAAGTGAGTCGGCAGTGGGGGACGGAGACTGCGAACAACGCGCGGACGAACGTGAAGGGAGTGCTGGAGACGGTGTTCGGGTCGGGGAAGTACACGAAGCGGGCCCCGGACGACGACGACGCGCTGGGAGCGATTGACGACCTGATCGAGGCTTTGGGGAGCGCGGAGGAGCTGGCGAGGGCGCTGGGGGACGAGGATGTGCTGAAGGGTTCGGCGGGGGCGAACACGGCGGCAAAGATCTTCGCGGCGACGAAGACCGAATCGACAGTGACGTACGGGGAGCACGGGAACACGCGCTTCGGGACGATCACGCGGCAGGTGCGTGCGAACGCGGCGGGGAACCTGGAGTACGACTTCGACTCGAGTCCGAAGAAGGGGGAGCGGGGAGCGTTCGCGTTCGGGGTGACGGGGGAGACGTCGCGGACGAGATACGTGCAGACGGCGGGGACGGCGCGGTACGAGGGGCGGACCTTGGCGGTGAGCGGAGCGGGGAAGCAGTACAGCGGGGACATCGAGGTGAGCGTGAACTTCACGACGTCGATGGTGGACGGGCTGATCACGGAGCTGGTGACGGAGGGAGGGCAGTCGTGGGAGTACCTGTTCGGAGAGGTGGAAAGCATCGTGCTGCCGAAGGTGACGATGACTTCGCAGGGCATCTGGAAGGAGAGCGCCGGCAAGGACATGGCGACGGTGGACTTCGGCCGCCGGGCGGGGGTGTACCGGCCGCAGATGGTGGACGCGACGTTCAACGGACGGCTGCTGGGGGGGAACAGCGCGCCGGGAGCGGGCAGCGAGGTGGTGGGGGTGTGGTCGCTGGGAGCGAACACGGAGAGCACGTCGTACCTGGCGGGGGGCTTCGGGGCGGAGAGGGTGGCGGACGAGCCGGTGCGGCGTCCAGCGGTCGACGACGGCACGCAGGTGGACGCCATGATCGTGACTCCCAAGCCTGCGACACCCACCGCGGACAGCACGTGGACGGAGCTCACCAACGGCCGGCTCACGGCCAAACCCTCGTCGTGGATCTGGAGCTATCTCGCCACCCCCCTGACCCAGGCGCAGGTCGACACAATTGGGGCGGGCCACAGGGTGGCGTGGACAGGTGCCATCCCATACTTCCGCAAGGCCGACACGGGCGCGAGTATACACAGTGGGAGAAACGGGCTCCTCAAGTTGGACGTGCAGATCCCGCTGGAGGACCTGCTGGCCAGCGAGGGCGGCGAGTTCACCGTCAACAGTTCCAAGACCTGGGTCCAGGTTGTTCGGGAGAATGTCCAGAAAGGCCGCGACAAGCTGGCCGGGCTGCTGTCGATCAACGACCGCACCATCTGCTGCGGCAACGGGTCCCCGGCGCAACTCGAGTGGGGCTATCTGCCGACCCACCCCACCCTGGGCCTGTTCTGGGATCCCCGCACCGACGGCAACGCCGACGTGAGAGGCAAGGTGATCGCAGGCAGCAACAACGATAACGTGAGCGGAATCTTCAACCACCTGCCCTCGAAGGTGGTCGACAAATGGGATATTCCGAACCGGAACGGGGATTTCACGGAAGCGGTGGAGCGCTACGACGCGCTGCTGGAGGCGCTGAGTTCGGCGGAGGCGCTGGAAGCCGCGTTCGACCCGGAGGGGTCGGGGCTCTTCACGGTGACGGACAGTGGCACGGAGAAGTCGTTCCTGAAGATGCATGGAGACGACGGGGAGCTGTACGACAGCGCAGGCACGAATAAGCAGATCTGGAACACGTCAGCGTCATCGATCTTCAACCAGCGGCAGTGGCAGGTGAAGGCGGCGGTGGGGACGACGGACTACACGCGGTTCGGGGCATGGCGGATCCAGTGGGCGAAGAACGCGCTGCTGGCGAAGAACTGGCTGCACCACGAGGTGGAGTCGTTCGTGTACAGCCCCTTGCCGGCGGCGACGGCCACCAGTCAGGCTCAGTTGCCGGACGGCGGACGGGCGACGTACACGGGCAAGACGGTGGCCTATGTGGGCAGAATGACCAAGCCGGGGGATGCGCCGAACACGGGCGGCTTCGCCGACTACGAGGGCGAGGTGAGCGTGGAGGTGACGTGGAACGCCCACGACCATACCAAGGCCGCTTTTGGGGGCAAGAAGCAGGTTGGTGGCGAGGTGACGACCGTGCTCAGCGACCTGCGGGACGTCGATACGGGGGACTACCTGTATCACAATGGCAACGAAGTCCGGCGGATGACGTCCACGAAGGTCGGTTTCTCGACCGACGCCCCTTTCTACGATAAGGACAAGACCGGGGGAATCACCAAGGAAAACACTCCCGACGACCACGTGTTGAACTATACGTCGACCTTCTCGGCTGACCTTCCCAACTACCAGAAGGGACTACTGAACAAGTTCAAGGTTGATTACCGGGACTCGTCGGTGAACCAGGGGGAGGCGCGGCCGTTCCTGTTTGAGTTCACCTTCGTGGGTCGGTCGCCGGAGGGGCCGCTGGGGGTGATGGGGCGCTACACCTTCGTGACCGAGTTTAACGGGGCTCGCCACAGCCACACCTTCAACAAGTTCGGGACCACGAAGGATGAGTCGTCCGACATAGCGAAATCGTTGATGATCGTCGGCGCGTTCGGCGCGGACCTGCCGTAGGGCGGGCCGGTTTCGGACAGGGCGCGAACGACGGGGGGAGCGGGTAGCCGCTCCCCCTTTACGTTTGTGATCGGGAACCGGGTTGGGTGAAAGGCGGGGTTTCGACTTCACGTACGTGGGGTCTGTAGAGCTTCCCGTGGCTCCAGCGAGGGTGGAATGGTCTAGTGTTCCGTCACAGGGTGATCTTGGGGTCAACGGCCGCAGACGTACAACTGTTATCGGCAGCTGGTATTTCGCCCTTCACGCTACACCGACCCACGCCCCACCCGTAAATTCGACAGTGACAGAACACTAGGCAGCTTCTCGCATGCGGGCGGAGTGAGTGTGGCAGACCGACACGCTGGAGGGGGGATCCAGGGACCGGCTCCATCTCGTCTCGCTCATGGGTCTTCTCAGACTCTGCAGCCAAGCCCGACAGGAGTTGCTGAGGTTGCCCTGAAGTGCGCCGGGAGTCAATAGATGCGGACCCGGATCAGGGGGGCGGGGAACCCAATCCTTGTCGCACTTCTGGAGGACATGGCCCAGAATCCAGCACCCGCGCCCACAGCCGCCTTCTGCGACGCATCTTGCCGGTCCTGCAAGAGTTCCTTCAATGCCTCGAAGACCGATCTCCATCTGTTCACCCTACTGTGGGCAACGGTCGGCAACCACCGTTTCTGACGACCACGCTGCGTCACCCGGGCCCCCACCCTCCGTGCTTGACTTGCCAGTGCCACCCTTCTGGCCTCTGCGCGACCAGCGACAACTGTTAGAAACCAGTGCGTTCATGCGGACATTGATCCTCCTCCGCTTCCGATCCTCGGCCACGGACCTGCCCAACCCCGCGGGTTCTGCTGCTCGTCCGGAGCGTTCTCCCCCAATGTGTCCAATATCCCCGGACGTTGGGGAGAATCAATGAAGAACGCGAACCGCCCCACTGGTGTAATCATCCCATCCGAAGCCTATGGCAGGACCCCCTTGCCAACGAATCTGTCCTGCACCACATCCGGCTCCATCGCCACTCTCTCCCTCTGAGCCTTCACTCCAAGGGAGAGCGCCGGAAACGACCCGTTCTTCTGCCATACCCTTTGTCGAACAAGACACTGGTCTTGCGCACTCGCGACCCAAGTCCCGCTCGACGGCGGAGTCTACTGGTTTGACAGAAGTTGATTCTGGGGTAGGAGAGCTTTGGATTTGGGCAGTCAGAGGCAAGGCTTGACACAGGTACAGGCGGCCGGACTGGAGTCCGAGCGCGCCCAGCGCCTGGAGTTCTGCTGCACGCTCAGGCACGGATATGGGTGGCAGGTCGCTCGGTACGAACTCGGTTGTCAGACGCCACAACGCTTGCAGGGTCGGCGGTTGGGGGCGTTCGACGATTCGCGCACGGAGGCGGCAGCTTGGGCGAGGAGTGTGTACGCCGCCAGCGGGCTGTACACTGGCCCATGACTGTGGCTGATGCCTGCGTCGAACTCAAGCCGGTTCCCCCAGAATTGCGGAACAATGGGCAGTTCGGAGTGTGAAGTGTTCCGCCGGTTTGGCCTAGGAACCCGGCCTCGGTACTGCTGATGGGCCGAAGAACTCGCGCAACTGCCTTTGCAGGAGCGCAGTGGATCCGAGTACGGCGACCAGATTGGGTACGGCCATGAGCGCGTTCAGGGTGTCGGAAACGGCCCAGACGGCCTCTAGCCCACCGATTGCTCCGACGTAGACTGCCGCGACCCAGAGCAGGCGATAGGCGGGAATGCCCCGTACGCCCAACAGATAGGCAACGCCCGTTTCACCGTAGTACGACCAGCCGATGATCGTAGAGAATCCGAAGAGTACAACGCAGACCGAGACCACCTGACTGCCCCACTGCCCGCGGAGGCCTTCGCTGAACGCAAGTGCTGTCAGTTCCGCGCCGGTCCGTCCTGACTCCCACACGCCTGTTGCCAGTACGATGGCCGCGGTGAGCATGCAGACCACGAGCGTATCCAGAAAGACTCCGAAGATACCGTACGTCGCCTGCCGGACGGGGTGGTCTGTCACCGCTGCGGCGTGGACAATCGGTGCGCTCCCCAGACCGGCCTCGCTCGAGAACAGGCCGCGGGCGACACCGACCCGGGCGGCTGCGACCGCTGTCGAGCCCAGGAAGCCGCCCAAGGCGGCGTGACCGGTGAACGCCGATTCCACAACGACCGCGATGACGGCCGGCACCTCGGAGAGGTGCCTCGCCACGATCACCAGGGCGCAAGCCACGTACAGCAGGCACATCCCCGGAACAAGGATGGAGGTGACCTCCGCGATCCGGCGGATGCCCCCGATCACTACCAGAGCCGTCACGACGGCCAGAACCAGGCCCGTCACCCAGGGCTCGACCCCGAACGAGGACTCGAGACTGTCAGCCACGGTGTTGGCCTGCGCCATGTTGCCGATTCCGAAGGCCGCCAGGGCACAGGTTACCGAGAACACGGCAGCCAGCCAGGGCATATTGAAGCCCTTCGAGAGGACGTACATGGCCCCACCGCGAAGGACACCCTGCTGGTCCTTCGCGCGGTACTGCATTGCGACGGCGATCTCGGAATACTTGGTGGCCATCCCGACGACGCCGGTCATGAACATCCAGAACACGGCGCCGGGCCCCCCGGTGGCAATAGCGATGGAGACGCCGGCGATGTTGCCGACCCCGACCGTTGCGGACATGTGCGTCGCCAGGGCCTGGAACGGTGACACCGTCCCGTCCGCAGCGGAGAGGCGGTTCCTGCCGAGAACCTGGCGGACGGCAAAGCAGAGTTTGGTGAACTGCACCCCCTTGGTTACGATCGTCAGGAAGATCCCCGAGCCGATCAGGACCATCATCATGGGTGTGCCCCAGACGATCGAATTGACGCTACTATTGAGTTCTAGAAGCCAGTTCATTGAATCCGGGCCGGCATCGGCTAGGCTAGGCAAACATTGTAGGCGACCGGCCGCGGCCCTGCCAGCGGACACCGGCAGGGAGGCAAGGTCATGGAAGTGCAGTTGGCGTTCGGTCGCGATGGCGTGGTGGTCGAGGTCCCGGATGACCTGGACGCTGAGATCCTGAGGCCGCGATTCGCGGCCGGAGTCCCCAACGAGCATGTGGCGCTGGCGGCGGCGATTGCCAGCCCGATCAGATCCTTGCCTCTTGAGCAATTGGCCCGGAACCGGCGCACCGCCACTCTGGCGGTCTGCGATATCACCCGACCGGCCCCGAACCGCAAGGTCCTGCCCCACGTCATCCGAGCCCTTGAGGCCGGCGGCATGGCGAGAGAGAACATTACCATCCTGATCGCAACCGGGTTGCATCGCGAGGCGACGTCCGCGGAACTGGAGGAGATTCTGGGGCCGGCCCTGCTTCGGTGCCATCCGGTTTACTCGCACCGGGCCCGCGAGGTCGACGAGCAAGTGTTCCTGGGCGAGACATCCACCGGAACGCAGGTCTTCGTGGACCGGCGCTTCGTCGAAGCGGACCTACGGATTACGCTCGGATTCATCGAGCCGCACCTGATGGCGGGTTTCTCGGGGGGGCGCAAGCTGATCTCGGTCGGCCTGGCTGGAGAGCGAACCATCAAACGGCTTCACAGTCCGCTGTTCATGCGTGACGCCAAGGCGACAGAGGGTTCTTTTCCGGACAATCCGCTGCACCGCGAGTTGCTGGAGATAGCGGCTATGGCCGGCCACGATTTCATGGTGGATGTCGCGCTTACGGATTCACGAGCGATCGCGGCCGTTTTCGCCGGCGACCCTGTGGTTGCCCATGCGGCCGGTGTGAAATTCGTCCGCCAGTCGACCCTCGCCCAGGTGCCGGAGCCTGCGGACGCCGTAATCACCACTTCCGGTGGCTACCCTCTGGATCTCACGTTCTATCAGGCGGTGAAGGGGCTCACTGCGGCGTCCCACATCGTGAAGCAGGGTGGCGAGCTGCTGCTGACGGCCGCCTGCAGCGAGGGGCTGGGCGGACCTGAGTTCAGTGACTTGGTCCGAGTGGCGGAAGGCTCCTCCGCTCTTCTCGACCTATTGGCGAAGAGACCCGTGGAAATCGACCAGTGGCAGGCCGAGAAACTGGCGATGGTTGCCGAGAAGGCGAAGCTGTCATTCTGCGTACCGGGGCTGTCGGATGAGGACCGGGCCCGGCTTTGGGGCCCGGCCTACGCGGATCCGCAGGAAGCCGTCAATGGGATTGTCGGCCGGCTTGAGGACGGAGCCAAGGTCGTAGTGATCCCGGAAGGGCCGTACGTCTTCTCGCAACTGGGGACCCCAGCGAACGTGGACGGATTACCACCGGACGTTGGTGGAGCCTGGCGCTGAAGCCGGGCATCGGCAGCCCCGCAGTGTGCGCAGTCGTCGCATAGACGCCCGATCTCCATCTGCGGGTCCGGATAGCGTGCGACGTCGCTACGGTCGCGGCGGGCTCAGCATGATATGAGCCCCGGCCGTGCCGGGGTACATCAGCCAGGGCCCCTCATCCGGAACTCCCGGCAGCCCTAGGGATTCCGGAGTTGCGTAAGGAGTGTATACCACCCATCTCAGGTACGGTTCGACGATTTCGTCGCGCGAGGCGTCATAGCCCTTGCCCGTCAACACGTAGAGCATGCGCGGCGAACTAGGCATGTTCACGCGCCCTTCGTCAACATCGCGCCAGCGGACCTGATGACGCTCCTTGCCCTCGTAGCCCTGGGCAGCGAGTTCTCGACCCCGCGCCATGAACGCTTCCAGATCCTTGTGGTAACAAGCGACCGAGAACCGGTCGTCGTCGGGCGTATCTGCCAGGCAGTGCAACTCGTTTGATCCTTCTCGCAAGACGCCCAGCTTCCCGCCGGTGTCGTATCCTAGGACTGTGGCACCCGCGCGAAGATCTTCCGGGGCGGCCCGCAACGCGGCGGCGATCTGGTGCGCCTCTGGCGCGACCTCCGCAAACAGGATCGATGTTGCCAGCGAGAGCAGGGCCAGAGTCGGTCTCATGAGTTCCTCCAAGTGGTTCGGGCCGGTGACAACAGCGTGCTCGCACAACTCCCGGCGTCCGGCCAGCCCGCATATCAAGGTATCAGCGAATCCCGGAATCGGACGCCGAGGCGATCAGTTTCCTGCAGCATCAAGCTAGCCACACCGATCACCCGCTCGTACACAAGGATGCCCGGCACCTAGAGGAGCGGTGAAGCAAGTGAGCACCTGGACACGACATGAAACGGCCACCGGACCGTTCGGCGGACATCAGGCGGATTCGCCGCTTGCCATGACGCGGTGGTGGACGACATGGGACTTGAACCCACAACCTCCGCATTGCGAACGCGGCGCTCTCCCGATTGAGCTAGTCGCCCCCTGTATTTGATTATCATAGCACCACAGTGCTGGGCCCCGCTCCGTGTCCGGCCGCGCGGCAATGCTACCTTGACGTAGCCGTTCTTCGGACCGGATAACTGAGTCCGGGTCCGAATGGCTGCGTGTGGCGAAGGTAGAGAGCTTCAGACGAACCGAGATGAAAAGACGGACCTTTTTCGGTGCCGCTGCCGGAGCCAGTGTAGCGGTGGCCCAATCGAGGCCCGCACCCAGCGACAGGGTTCGGTTCGGCATGATCGGTGTCGGTGGACGGGGCAGGGGACTGCTGGGAGGCTTCAGCGGCCTCCCCGAGGTGGATTTTGCCTACGTTTGCGATCCTGACCAGGCTGCGCTCGAACGGGCGGCACAGACCCTTGAGCAGGCGGGTCGCGCGGTTCCAGCTACCACCAAAGACATGCGCGATGTCTTCGATGCGAAGGATGTCGATGCGGTGGTGGTCGCGACACCGGACCACTGGCATGCTCCCGCCACCATCCTTGCCTGCGATGCGGGCAAGGACGTGTATGTGGAGAAACCAGCGTCCCATAATATTCGGGAGGGACGCCTGATGGTTGACGCCGCCCGTCGCAACGGCCGTGTCGTGCAGGTCGGCACCCAGTCCAGGAGCAGGCCGTCCACCTGTAAGGCGATCGAGATCGCGAGATCCGGGCAATTGGGCGAAATCCTGATGGCCAAGGCATGGAACGTGCAGTTGCGGCAAGACATCGGCCGCAGAGCCAACGCGCCTGTTCCTGATGGCGTCGATTACGAGACTTGGCTGGGTCCAGCACCTTGGATTCCGTTCAACGAGAACCGTTTCCACTACAAGTGGCACTGGCACTGGCATTTCGGCACAGGAGATGCAGGCAACGACGGTGCGCACCAGATCGACATCGCCCGCTGGGCCTTGGGCGAGGACTATCCCCGGACCGCCAGTGGTTCGGGCGGAACCGTGTTCTTCGACGACGACCAGCAGACGCCCGACACCATGAACGTGACCTTCCGCTACGAAAGGAAGGTCTTGATATGGGAGATGCGGATATGGAATCCGTACGGGATGGACGGCCAGGAGAATGGGGTTGCGGTCTACGGCACCGATGCCTCCATTCAGATCGGCAGATGGGGGCGACGCTGGGGATACAAGCTGTTCGACGGCGACGGCAGGCTCGTTGAACACAACGACGCCGACGACGAGGGCAACGATCACATGCGCAATTTCATCGACTGCATCCGGGGTCGCAGGCTTCCCAGTGCCGACATTTCGATCGGACATCTCTCTGCCGTCCATTGCCACCTGGCGAACATCGTTGCTCGCACGGGACGCAATCTGCACTTCGATCCGGAAACGGAGACAATAGTAGGCGACCGCCACGCCAACCTCTACGTGAAGCGCACCTACCGCACGCACTGGAGCACTCCACGAGGCGCATAGCCACGGAACTGAGAACGCATGCCGTCCGACCAAGACCCGGACCCCGACAAGCCGCCGTCCGACCACCTCTGCGACCAGTCGCCGATTCCGATTGCCGGGAGAGTTGATGCCCCCCGTTCTGCGGCGGGTGGACCCAGCCGGCAGACCGCCTGTCGCCCGGCACAGCTCGTCGATTGCGAGCCGAGCTCGAAGCCATGACCGTGCTCGTCCTGTTCACGGCTCTGACCGTGCTCGTCTCCGCCCTGTGCTCGCTCTTCGAGTCGACGCTCTATTCGACGCGGATCGGAGCCCTCGAGGCTGAGAAGGTCTCCGGAAAGCGACCGGCGCTCGCAGAACGACTCATCGCCATGAAGTCGTCCATCGGACGGCCGACCGCGGCCATACTGGTACTCAATACCATCGCCAACACCGCCGGAGCGACGATCTGCGGAATGTTGGTCACCACCGTTTTCGGGGAGCCGTCGATTCTCCCGTTCACGATCCTGCTGACCCTGCTGATTCTCTTCGTGGGAGAGATTCTCCCCAAGACGTTCGGTGCGACCCATTGGAAACGGGTTTGGCACCTCATCGTGTGGCCACTTGCGGTCATGCTGAAGGTCTTCGCCCCGGCAGTTTGGGTCATGCACCATTTCTCTGGCCTGTTCTCTACCAAGAAGGGGCCCCCATCCGTCACGGAGGACGAGGTCCAGGCGACCATCGCGCTGGGTCGCAAGGAAGGCGAGTTGTCGGAATCGGAGATGCGGCTGTTGAACGCCGTGTTCCGGTTCGACGACATGCTGACCCGTCAGGTCATGGTCCCCAGACGGGACGTGGTGGTGCTGGGGGCAGACTGGTCGCTCGAAAAAGCATTCGACGTTGCCAAGCAGACCCGCCACACTCGGTTTCCCCTATGCGAGGGATC
Source organism: Bryobacterales bacterium (assembly GCA_965205085.1). Taxonomy (GTDB): domain Bacteria; phylum Acidobacteriota; class Terriglobia; order Bryobacterales; family UBA6623; genus VXMF01. Next base: position 3,954,326 of record OZ242039.1, read on the forward strand.
GCTCGACCACGTCATCGGCCTGGTTCACATCAAGGATCTTGTCGGCGTGGCGTCCATGCAGGATGTCGATCTAAGGTCGGTGGCGCGGCCGCTTCGGCACATTCCCGAGACCCTGCCCCTGAGCCGCCTTCTCCGCGAAATGCAGGTTACGCGCCAGCACATGGCTGTGGTGGATGACGAGTATGGCTCGGTTGTCGGGATCGTGACCATGGAGAATGTCGTCGAAGAAATTGTCGGGGCGGTGCAAGACGAGTTTGACCTGGAGCTCCCCGACATCGTGCCGGCTGGCGAGGGAGTGTTCCGGGTCTCCGGCCAGTTGCCTCTGGAGCGAGTCAACCGGGAGCTGGGTCTGGACCTGGAGTCCCAGTCGGTCGATTCACTGTCGGGCCTACTTGTCAGTCACCTGAACAGGCTGGTTCGCAAGGGTGACGAAGTGACGCTGGAAGGAGCCGTGGCCGAGGTCATTGAGGAGCAGGGCGGCCGTGCGACCCAAGTGGAACTTCGCATTGTCAACTAGCGTTCCGGAACAAGACAACTCTGAGATCGTCAGGTTTGCGTGTAATGCGCGCAGAGGCATCTCCTGACACGGGCGGAGGCGGCTGGCGCGGTCACTCGCGAGCCGGGTTGCCCTAGTTCGTACCGGCATCTCCGGAATGCGTCTCGCACACCGCAAGACTGCCATCTGTGTTCCTGCGGTGAGCACTTTCGGAACGAGGAGAAGCAACCATCAAGCCGCAGCGGGTGTGCCTTCAGCTTCCAGTCAATGTGGACGGGCCCGACCGCCGCTCCGCGCAGGTATGCGGCCACTCCGCACAGACGGTCGGGAACGTCCGCCAATGCCGCTTGCTGGACAGATTCGAGGGGACCTTGGGCGCCCGCGCGACCCGCACAGTGGGCACGAGGGGCTCGGGTGGGTACCAGAAAGCCGACCTCCCTCAAGTCAACCGAGCGGGCTAAGCGGACGACCAGGACTGGGCATACCAGGGGCAGCGCTCCCGGCGGTCCCCTTGCGGGCCGCAATCTGGTAACCCCCGTGCCTGCCAACCGCAAGAGGCACACGCAGGGGCAATCGCCTTACATTCCCTTTACAAATGGATGGGCCTAGGGGAGGAATCTCTGTGATAGGTTGGGTCAAAGGGCCCGTGGACGCTGCGGACAGAGGTCGGCAGTTGCTGTGGCTCGGCTATCCGGGGAGCAAAGAGGCTGCCCGGAAGGCAAAGTGGTCAAAAAAGGGAACAACGAGGTCATCAACATGAATCGCAGTGCAATAAAATTCGAGGGGGGGGGGATTTTCCTCCTGCTGGCGTTTCTCATGGCGGGTCTGGCCGCCTGTGGAGGCGATGAGCCGACGGCGATAAGACAGCCGCCAGCGCCGGTGACGCCGGCGTTCCAGGCGCAGCCGGTGGAGGTGGAGCTGGGGGGGAGTGGAGAGACGGTCACGCTGATGACCACGGAGAGTGGGGGATTCACGCTGAACGGGAATGCGTTCGAGAGCGGGGGGACGGTCGAGAGCGAAGGCGGCAACATGTACACGCTGCTGCTGGCGGATGGGACGTGGAGTGCGAGGTACGACGCGCCCGAGGTGGAGGTGAAGCTGGGGAGCCTGGAGGAGACGGTGAAGCTCGTGAGGGCCGAGGATGGGAGCTACAGGCTGGGCGAGATGGCGGTGGAGAGTGGGGTGACGATGCACACGGCGGCGAATGGGAACGTGTACACGCTGGTGATGGGGGAGGACGGGATGTGGATGGCGCAATACCAGGCGTCGGAGACGATGCTGGAGTTGGGGGGGACGACGGTCACGATCGTGAAGAACGAGGACGGGACCTACACGGTGGGGGGAGAGCCGTTGATGAGCGGGGGGACGTGGACGTCGGCGAATGGCAACGTGTACATGCTGGTGATGGGGGAGGACGGTGAGTGGATGGCGACGTTCCAGCCCCAGAGTGTGGAGGTGATGCTGGGGGCGAGTGGGGAGACAGTGACGCTGATGACGACGGAGGATGGTGGTTTCACGCTGAACGGGGAGGTGTTCGCAAGCGGGAAGACGGTGACGAGCGAAAGCGGCAACGTGTACACGCTGGTGATGGGGGAGGGGATGTGGAGTGCGAGGTACGAAGCGCCCGAGGTGGAGGTGATGCTGGGGACAGTCGGCGGCACGGTGACTTTGGTGCGGGCGGAGGACGGCAGCTACTGGCTGGGGGAGAAGCCGGTGGAGACCGGGATGACGACGGTAACGTCGGCGAACGGGAAGGTGTACACGCTGGTGATGGGGGAGGACGGGATGTGGATGGGGAGGTATGAAGCGCCGACGACGACGGTGACGCTGGGCACGAGCGGGACGATGGTGACGATCGTGATGCAGGAGGACGGGAGCTGGACGCTGGACGGGGAGGTGTTCCTGAGCGGGGGGCAGCACACGGCGGGGAACGGGAACGTGTACAGGCTGAGTCGGGTGGACGGGGTATGGATGGCGGAGTATGTGCCGATGACGATGGAGGTGCAGGGGACGGGGGGCCTGCAGGCAGTGAAGCGGGAGGACGGCAGCGGGTATGACGTGGACGGGGCGCAGCTGGGAATGGACGGGATGGGGGACATCGAGACGGAGACGTCGGGGTGGTACCGGATCGTGAAGATGGACGGGGCACTGATGGGGACGCGGCTGGACAACGTGGCGATCGGCAAGGCAAAGTTCAGGACGAAGGGAGTAAGCAAGGATCCGACGATTCTGCAGGACGACCGGAAGACGGAGGCGAACGAGGCGCGGACGGCTTTGGTGGTGGCAGGGGAGAACTATCCGTTCGGGGCCCTGTTGGGGGACGGGGTGTCGCAGAGGAAGGGGACGAACTTCGTGGCGGAGGCGCGGGGGAAGCTGGTGGAGATTCGGGAGAAGATCGTGGCGGTGCTGGAGGTGTTCGACACGGCCACGCAGAGGAACGAGCAGGTGGAGCGGCAGTGGGGGACGGGCACGAACAAGGCGACGACGAACGTGAAGGGGGTGCTGGAGACGGTGTTCGGGGCGGACAAGTACGAGAAGCGGGCACCGGACGAGGACGACGCGCTGGGAGCGATCGACGACCTGATCGAGGCATTGGGGAGCGCGGAGGCGCTGGAGAAGGCGCTGGGGAACGAGGATGTGCTGAAGGGTTCGGCGGGGGCGAGCGCGGCGGGGAAGATCTTCGCGGCGGCGAAGACGGAATCGACCGTGACGTACGGGGAGCACGGGAACACGCGGTTTGGGACGATCACGAAGAAGGAGCGGGCGAATGCGGCGGGGAACCTGGAGTACGACTTCGATTCGAGTCCGAAGAAGGGGGAGCGGGGAGCGTTCGCGTTCGGTGTGACGGGGGAGACGACGCGGACGAGGTACGTGCAGACGGCGGGGACGGCACGGTACGAGGGGCGGACGCTGGCGGTGAGCGGAGCGGGGAAGCAGTACAGCGGGACGATGGCGGTGGGGGTGAACTTCACGACGTCGATGGTGGACGGGCTGGTGACGGAGTTGGCGACGGAGGGAGGGGAGTCGTGGGAGTACCTGTTCGGGGAGGTGCACCGGATCGTGCTGCCGACGGTGAAGATGAATCAGCAGGGGGTCTGGAAGGAGAAGAGCGACGGAACGGACATGGCGTCGGTCGAGTTCGGGCCCCAGGTGGGGGCGTACCGGCCGCAGACGGTGGAAGCGACGTTCAACGGGCGGCTGCTGGGGGGGAACAGCGCGCCGGGAGCGGGCAGCGAGGTGGTGGGGGTGTGGTCGCTGGGAGCGGACCCGGAGAGCATGTCGTACCTGGCGGGGGGCTTCGGGGCCGAGAGGGTGGCGGACGAGCCGGTGAGGCGTCCGACGGTCGACGACGGCACGCAGGTCAGCACCATGCTGGCGACGGCCAAGCCCGCGACAATCACCGCGGACAGCACGTGGACGGAGCTCTCCAACGGGCGGCTCACGGCCAAGCCTTCGGAGTGGATCTGGCACTATGTCGGCAGTACGGACCTGACCACGTCGCAGCGGGACACCACGGACGCCGGCTTTGTGGCGGGCGGCAACAGCGTGTATTTCCGCAAGGCCGACACGGGCGATGACAAGTTCAGCGCGAAAAACGGGCTCCGCAAGCTGACCGTGCAGATCCCGCTGGCGGACCTGCTGGCGAGCGAGGGCGGCGAGCTCACCATCAACAGTCCGAAGACTTGGGTCCAACACCGCCGGGAGGCAATTCAGGCGGACCGCAAACTGATCGGCGGGCTGGTGGAGATTGGCGGCTTCTGCTGCCAGGCTGTCCCCCAGTCAGGAGGTAACCCCGTTCCGACCAGGGTGCAGTCGGAGTGGGGCTTCCTGCCGTTCACGTTGTCCATGGGCCTGTTCTGGGATGTGCGCACCGACGCCCACGCTGCCACGCGTGGCAAGCGGATCTCGGGCCAGACCGTCAATAACTCCCTGGATCAGGTGCCGTGGGACTCGGTCCGCGGCCCCGCCCTGCCGGCGGGTTCCAATCGGTGGACCGTTCCGCACATCAGGGGGGACAACAGCGCCGCCACCCAAGATGACGATGCGTCGCCGGCGGTGGAGCGCCTCGACGCGGTGCTGGCGGCCTTGAGTTCGCAAGAGGCGTTCGAGGATGCCTTCGACCCGGCCGGGTCGGGTCTCTTCACGATCACCGAGGACGGCAAGGTCAAGTCGTTCCTGGAGGCGAACCATAGCGCCGACGGCAAACTCTACGACAGCGCAGGTGCGAACAAGCTGATCTGGAACACGACGCCGGCGGCGATGTTCAACCAGCGGCAGTGGCAGGTGAAGGCGGCGGTGGGTACGACGGACTACACGCGGTTCGGGGCGTGGCGGATCCAGTGGGCGAAGAACGCGCTGCGGGCGAAGAACTGGCTGCACCACGAGGTGGAGTCGTTCGTCTACAGCCCCTTGCCGGTGGCGACGGCGCGGAGCCGTTCGCAGTTGCCGCTCGGGGGGCGGGCGACGTACACGGGCAAGACGGTGGCCTATGTGGGCACCATGACGGAGCCGAGCGATGCGCCGAACACGGGCGGCTTCGCGGACTACGAGGGCGAGGTGAGCGTGGAGGTGCGGTGGTACGCGGCGGACGAGGCGGTGGAGCCCTGGACAACCCGTGGCGGGAATCCGGCGTCCGCGACCAGGAAACTGGTTGGTAGCCACGTGACGACGGTGCTGAGCGACCTGCGCGATGTGGAAACGGGCGACTACCTGTATCACGTGGATGGGAACAACACCGTGAGGGAAGTCCGGCGGCTGACCTTCGGCAAGGTCGCCTTTTCTACCAATGCCGCCGTCTCGACCGCAGGTACCGCCGGCGCAAGCGACCACAAGCTGGACTGGAACAGCACGGGTAACACCAACTGGTTCACCGCCGCGGACAGCAGCATCCAAGGGACCATGCGGACGGTGCAGGTCGACTACCGGGACTCGTCGGTGGCTCGGCAAACGACGCTGCTGAACCATTACGAGTTCGTCTTTGTGGGCCGGTCGCCGGAGGGGCCGCTGGGGGTGATGGGGCGCTACAGCTTCACGGACGATGCAACGCAGACGAAATTCCACCCCAAGTTTAGGACGGGCCCGAAGGACACAGTCAACAAGTCGGTCTACGGTGCCTTCGGCGCGGACCTGCCATAGGGGTGATGCGGTAGCGGACAGGACGGGAACGACGGGGGGAGCGGGCAGCCGCTCCCCCAGATACTTTGGCGACCGCGTTGCGGAGCGGGCGGGATTGGAATTCATGCTGGTGGGGCTCGGAGGACCTCCTGTGGCTCCACCGACGAATCTTAGGTGACCGCGCCGGGGCAGGCGTGAAGTTGCCGGTTGCACTAGGAAACGCAACAACGGGGAAGATGGCCCCTGGAGTAGGCGGTTGAGTTACTAGCACGATGCGACAGTCCGGGTGGATCTGTCAAGGCGACGCTCCGGGCGGGGCTGCTACGCGAGGGCGACAGTGGGATCGGGCCCGAAAAGGCGGCCGGACCACAGGGGCTTTGGCGGGCTGGGCCCGCCAGCTCGAGAGGGGGAAGGTTCGTCGGGGAGAGGCCGCGTTGCGGCCCTGATCAGAGAGGAGAGGGTTCCGGGGCAGCGGGTGGCGGGTCGATGCCGGCCGCGAGACAGTCATCGCGGAAGACCTCGTGCGGGGTGCGGTAGCCAAGCACCTAGCGGGGGCGGTGGTCGAGTCGGTTGATGGCTTCCTGCAGCCGTTGCGGGCCGAGCGTGTGCAGGTTCTCGGTGGGCACGAACTGGCGCAGGAGGCCGTCGGTATGTTCATTGAGGCCCCGCTCGCAGGAGCGGTAGGGCCGGGCAAAGAAAATGTTGGTGTCGAGCGCCTCGGCGGTCTGGATGTGGCCGGCGAACTCCTTCCCGTTGTCGCAGGTCACGGTCAGGACCAGGGCCGAGAAGGGCCGCAGCAGGTTCTGCATCGCGTCACCCACCAGGGCGGCGGTCTTGCGGCTCACAGTCTGAGCAAGCAGGGTCCTTCGACTTCCTCTCCACCAGCGTGACAGCGGCGCCCTGATGGGCCTTGCCGAGGATCGTGTCGGCCTCCCAGTCCCCGTAGCGCTGCTTCGAGTCGACGATCGCGGGGCGTTCGCTGAGGTCCCTGCGGCCCGGGATGCAGCCGCGGCCGGCGCTGCCCCGGCTGGTCTTGCTGCCGCAGGTAGGTGTACAGCGAGCCGCCCTGGGCGCGGTCCTGGCGAATCCGCTGGCAGAGCCACGAGAAGCTGACCGAAACCGCTCCGACCCGTTCAGGTAACCAGCCACTTGCTCGGGGCTCCAGGTGCGCTGGAGCCGGTCAGAGATGAGGTTCCAGATCGCAGGCTGGAGCTTGCGCGGGTCGGTGACCGCTCGGTGGCGGCACCGTTAAGTGAGTTGCTGGACTTGCTCATGGTGATAGACCGAGGGGCCGGTGTTGCGCCGGAGTTCGCGACAGAGGGCGGACTTGTGGCACTGGAGTGGAGTGGCGATAGCGGTGACCGAGAATCCCCGTTGGTACAAGGCTTGGATCTGGCAGCACCCGTCGTATCGCAGGTGGCGGAACTTCTGAGGCAAGGCGATTTCCCCCATAGGATAGGCCCATCAGGTCCTTAGATCCCTCCGCCCGCTGTTGCATTTCCTGGTGCAACCGGCAGATTCTGACATAGACCACCGGAGCCGCCCGGACTTATCGTCCAACCCGCGGCAATCGCCCATCCGGGCAGGTGCCTAGAATGTGATGCCAACGCCGCTGACGAGACCGTAGTCGTTGCGCTCGACCGATTCTGCTGGCTTCGTGTGGAACCGGTCGAACAGCCGAAGCGAATACGTGAATCTTCCGCTGATCGGCACGCGTAACGTGGTGTCGAGTTCAGCGCGGACGTTGGTGCGGTCAAACAGGTCCGGGTGCGTTGTCAGGTTTATCGACAATTCGACTCCCCTGAAGATGTGTGTCTCCCACTCCACGCCGAGGACCCCCTCCACGGAGGCCCTGTCGGGAAGGCGTCGGTACTGTTCGTGCAGATAGGCAAGCCCGCTGACTAGGGACAGCCCAGTGGAGGGGCTGTCCCGCAAGCGCCAGCCCAGACCGCCGCCCAGTCGGGTTCGGAGGTCGAGCCTGCGTCGCTCGTTCCTCTCGAATCCGGACAGACCGTAGACGAACGTGCTTGCCTTGACGAAGCGGTCGAGCCGTAGGTTGAGGGCGTGGCGGCTCTGTGCTCTGGCGTCGTCCTGCCGTGCAAACAGCGAGTCCAGCCGACCAGATGCCTTGTAGTGGGCGGATTCGTAGGTCGCGTGTGCACCGAGAGACGACTGCATTTGGTTCTGGTTCCCTCGGGCCACGCTGTAGCCGATATCAGCGGCACCATCCAGAGTGGCCACGAAGCCGCGGATCCCGGTTCCTTTGGCACCGGGTACGATCCTCGTGATCGAGTGGGAATCCACGGCCGTCGCCTCCTCCTCGGGCATTGCGATCTGGGTCTCGGCACCGCTCCGGGACAGCCTCCCCTCGAGTCGCCTGCCGTCCTCGGTGAGGACGGAGAATTCCGAGTCGCTCTGGAGGGATGCGACATCGCTCCATTGCACGCGAACCGTCCCCAGCAGATCGGAAGCCACGATCAGTTTCCCCGCCTCCAGCTGCTTGACAGTTCCGGAAATGCGATCGCCATTGACCAGCAGGACCGTGTCTGCCAATGACGGGATCGTTACGACGAGAGCCAGGAGAATTCCGGCAACAAGACTGCAGATTCGCATGGATTTCATCGGGACCGGCCCGTAAGGAATTCGCACTCCGCTCACCCTTCTAACTCTAGGCCGGTGCGGGGCCGTTTCGAAGGTTCCCCTTAGCGGGACCCACTGCCACGCGCAGGGGATCGCCCCGTGCTCTGTGCTGGACGTCCGACGCTGGCGGAGGAGCGGATCATCACTGCCAGGTTCGGGTGCGGCCAGTGCCATGCACTGGTCATCGCCGTGCAGGGTGTGAGACGGCGTCTGCGGCGATGTCCTCCAAGCCTTCCGGCTTGCCAGCCCTTGCGCTGCCGCAACCATTCCGAGCGTCGGGTGCGCCTCGCCCGGCCGGCCAATCTGTCACGCGCTCCGGATGGCCGGTGCTATGGCGAGCACGACTTGGAGATACCGGTTGACGCTTGGCTCGAAATGCCCTACCTCGAAGGGTTCGAACCACCCGATGCCGGGGCACCGGGCTGGGGTGGGACCGGTGGCGGGGGGATCAGGCCGTTGGGATCGAAGAGCCGTCCAGGCAGATAGTCTGCCGCGCGGGGCCCCTCCAGAGCCCGGATCTTGATATTTCGATACCAGACAGGATGATTGTGATGGGTCAGGGCGATGTGTCCCGGTCCCTTGAAGCCAAAGCCCGGAACGCGTCTGAATTTCGTCCTCTCGACCCGTTGGAAGAAGTCGGGGGAGTTGAATTCGTACTCGAGAATCTTCTGTCCGTTCAGCCAGTGCTCCCCTTGGGTGCCGCGGACAACGATCCGGGAGGTATTCCACTCGCCCGGCGCACGCAGCGGCTTGTCGCTGGCCGGTTTGTAGAGCAGGTACAGCGAGCCGCAACTGGAGTATTCCCATTCGGCCCTGCGCTGATTGAGGCTGCTGTCGTCGAGCAACTGGTACTCGGGTCCTGTGGCGCGCAGCATGGAGAGTCGCTTGGCGTCCTGGCTGAGGTGCGGACGGTATCCCGGGCCGGCCCAGGCCTTCTGCACCAGGTACTTGACGCCGCTATTGCCACCGCTGACCAGTTTCCAGTCGAAGACCAGCTCGAAGTTCTCGAACTCGGCCACGGAAACGATGTCACCTCCCCGCCTGTCCGCCAGTGTACGGATGGTGCCGTCCTCGACAGCCCATGATCTGGTCGGGAACGGGGTACCCTGAAAGCCCTCCCATCCGGTCGACGTCGAACCGTCGAAAAGCAACTGCCAGCCCGCCAGTTTCTCGTCTTCCGAGAGTTGATTGTGCTCCTGGGCGGACAGTCCCACCCCGACACCTAGCACTGAGACCGCGAGCAACCGTAGCATCGTCCGTACCTGCCCTACAGAATACCGGATCCACCCTTTCCTGCATCGTGGTGGAACCGGGCGGTCCGGCACTGGACGAGACAACGTGTCGGACCTGCCCGCAAAGGGTCCTCGTCCCTGCTGCGGCAGTGTCAGTGCGGGGAGCCCTCGTCAGACCCTGCGCCGCATCGCTCCCCAACACGAAGCTATTGGTGCCCATGCAAGGGCTGGCTTGAATCGGAATGGCAATACCTGAAACGTGGCGGCCCCAACGCAATCGTCTCCGAACCCACGATTCCTGTCCTGTTCCATCGACATCCGCTGGCGCAACCTGGCATCTCGCCAAAGGCGAACCGTTCTCGTTCTTACCGCACGAACATGAATTCGGCGGTGTTGAAGAGCGCATGCGCGAGGTCGGTCCAGACTCCGGAATCGCCGTTGGCCGCCACTCCCCGGGCCGCGGCCTGGCTGTCCAGAAACCGCCGGACTTCCTGGATCTCGCTCCGTGCCGGCTCGCGGCCGAACGCCTGGATGTACATGCTGCGGATGCGGTTGGTCAGAACTCTGTGGGAGGAGAGTTCCCGCCGGGCCCACAGCGCCGCCTGCTCGTTCACGAACTCGTTGTTGAGCATGAGCAGAGCCTGCGAGGCGACGGCCGAGACACCGCGCCGGCCCGCCGTCGAGATCGGTAACGGATAGTCGAAAGCGAGAAACAGCGGCGGAAGAAAGTTCCGCCGGATCTGGATGTACACGCTGCGCCGGCCCAGCCCGTCGAGTGGTCCAGATTCCGGCTTGCCTCGGCCATCCTGATACACGCTGATGTGCGGAGGAATCCCCGGTCCGCCAACGGTCCGGTCCAGGGTGCCGGCGATCGCGAGAACGGAATCCCGGATGGCCTCCGCCTCCAGGCGACGTACGGGAAAGTGTGACAGCAGGGCGTTCGAAGGGTCCACCTGCAGGGCCCGCTCCGACCCCGCACTGTCGGACCGATAGGTGCTCGACAGGACGATCAGCCGGTGCAACGCCTTCACGGACCAGTCGGACTCCATCAGGCGGCTCGCAAGATAGTCGAGCAATGCGGGATGGGTTGGCCTTGAGCCCATCCGGCCGAAGTCGTCTGGCGAGGCCACGATACCCCGGCCGAAATGGTGATGCCAAATCCGGTTGGCCATCACACGCGGGGTCAGCGGGTTCGCGGGGCCTGAAATCCAGTGGGCGAGAGCCAAGCGTCCGGATCCCTCCCTCACGGACAACCGGGAGTCGCCGACCAGTGCTCGAACGTAACCGCGAGGGACTGTCTCGCCTGGGTTCCTGTGGTTGCCCCGGATGTGAATGCGGGAATCATCGGGCATCCAGTCCCGGCTGGTCATGGCAAAGGAGGACTCGGCAAGGTGCCCGGCCAGGTCGGAGCGTCGGCCAAGCAACTTGGCAAAACGCGGTCTTTCGTCTGCTGTCAGCCAGCCTTCGGCGTCCTCAAGGTCCGTGTGTCCCAGAATCGCGGTCAGTGCCGCGATGTCCCGGGGACCTGGGTTCGCCATGGTTGCGAGATCTTCGGCCAGACGCTGGTAGCGCGTTGCCAGGTCGGCAAGGGAATGCACGTCCTCGCTGGCCACGAGTTCCAGGACGCGAGCATCGATCGGTCCGGCGATGGGTGGAGGTTCCGGACTGGAGGAGAATACGATCTGGTCCACGGTGATCGATCCCGCCCGGTCCCGGTCCACGATCTCGATCGCGCAGATCCTGTCGCGCTCCTTGGTCATGGCGACGGTGTACCACTGCAGGCGCCCGCTCCCATCTGCCATGGCATGGCCCGACTTGTGCTCGTCGGCGACGACCGTAAGTCGCACGGGAGCGTTCTCGCGGAGCCCTCGGGAGTAGGCCCGCCCGGCGAGCCGCACGTGGACGAAGCGCGCCGGCATGCGGAACTTCTCGGTCGAGAGGGTACCGACCAGCGTGTCCGCTCCACCACCGAAGGAAGCCGCAATCGCCTGACCGGCGAAGCCTCCCAGTGCCTGGCTGGCGGGTACGTCACGGACGGGCCGACGACCGAAGGCGGCACCGGTAGGGTTCCACTGCGCGTAGCCGTTCTCGAAGTCCTCGAAGATCTCGTCGCCCCTTTCCGTCCAGATTGGGTGGCTGCGGAGGGCCTTGGCGGCCCAGTCGGCCATCTCCGCACGGAGCTGCTCCCTCCACTCCGGGAATGCGGGGGAGGCCGGCTCCTGGCGGACCTTTGCGCTGCGCGCGAAGGGATAGAGCCAGTGGCTGGGTTCGGTCAGTGCATACCGCAGTTCCGCTGCCATCCCGGACGCCGCCTCAGACGAGATTTCACTCGCCGCCGCCAGGAGACGTTCCGCCAGCGAATCGACGGCCCTGGAGCGAGCCGTGTCCAGAATGGTGCCGATCTCGCGATTAACCTCGGCAATCCTGCCTGACGTCTCCCAGATATCGCGTATTCGCGTCGGCGAGTCGACTGACACCTCAGCCATATGCGTGGACTGCAGGATTCCGAAGAGCGAGTAGTAGTCGGCAGTTCGAATCGGGTCGAACTTGTGGTCGTGGCACCGTGCGCACGCGACGGTGAGTGCCTGGGTGGCCTTCGACAGGACGTCGATCTGATTGTCGATCTGGTCGGCCCGGGCCTTTACCGAGTCGGTTGGAGAGTTCAGGACCTCCCACAGCCAGTACATCCCTGACGCGATCGGATTGACGTGATGAGTACCGTCGGCCGACAGCCTCGGAGGGAGCAAGTCCCCGGCGATCTGCTCCCGAAGAAACATGTCGTACGGGAGATCCTCGTTAAAGGAATTGATCACGTAATCGCGGTACCGCCACGCATCGAGCTTGTTGTTGTCGAATTCGTGGCCATTGGTTTCGGCCCAGCGGACGAGATCCAGCCAATGGCGCCCCCACCGCTCGCCGTAGTGGGGTGAACCGAGCAGCCGCTCCACGACCCGCTCGAAAGCTCCCGGGCTGGTGTCATCCCGGAAGGCACCGATTTCGGCACGAGTGGGCGGAAGGCCCGTCAGGTCGAAGGTAACCCGACGCAACAGGGTCAGCCGGTCCGCATCCCCGGCAGGCGTCAGGCCTTTCGCCTCGAGTCGGGCGAGAACGAATCGATCGACATCGTTGCGCGGCCACGAATCGTTCTCGACATCGGGCGTTTCCGGGTCTGTGACAGGCCGAAAACTCCAGAATCGCTCGGGGCCACCGGTATCCACCTCCTCGTCAGGTGCAGCGCTCGTCTCCTGCGTCGACCGTGGGTCCGGGGCTCCCATGCGGATCCACGCTTCCAGATGCGCGATTTCCTGGTCCGTCAGCCGCCCCGACGGCGGCATTCTCAGGTCCAGCGCCGTATACGACACTGCCTTCAGCAGCAGACTGGCGGACGGGCTGCCGGGTACGACAGCCGGTCCGCGACTCCCCCCGCGCAGAACGGCTTCCATCGAGTCCAGTCGCAACTCACCCATCGCGGCAGCGCCGGAGCTGTGACAGGCATAGCACTTCTCGGCGAGCAGCGGGCGTACGTGTTTCTCGAAATGCTCGAAGTCCTGAGCCTCTTGGGCCGCGGCTCCAAGGGCTAGCGCTGCAAGGAACAGGCAGAGCGATACGGGTCGGGTCATCAGCCTTCACAGTCATGATACGCCCTGTCATATCTTGATCCGACCGAGACAACGCCGTAACGCTGGCGGGCGACTGCAACCCCTGCCTGTTGCAGCCGAGGTTGTACGATTGGGGCAGTGTCTGCACTTCGGTCCCTTGTCGTCTCCATGCTCGCCGTATCGGTCGCCTATCCGCAGGACGCCGGCATGCTTCCACGCTGGCAGGTCGAGGAACTGGCGGACAGACTCGTAGCGAATGTCGCCATGGCAACCAAGGTTGTTGCGGAATTGCGGCCCCGCGAATGGACCCAGGACGGAGCACCGGAGGTCTATGTGGAGCAGCACCAGGTCCTGATGGAGGAACTGGAGCAGGTTCGGCTCTCGGCCATGGCACTCAAGAGGCAACCCGAGAGCCTGGTGGATGCGGTGGGCACGTTTCTTTGGCTAGACCGAACCGCCAGCCTGATCAAATCCGTGAACGGCGGTGTGCGTCGGTACTACAACGCGGCCGTGGCCGAACTGCTGGATTCCCTGCAGAACAGGAATGCGGAGAGCATCGACCTGCTCAAGGCTTACTTGGCCCAACTGGCCGCCCATATCGAGGCATCCATGGAAACTGCCCATCGTGAGGCCCAGCGCTGCCGGTCGGAAATCGTTGCCGAGCCTCCCGCGTAGCCGGAAGCAAACAGAGATCGGGTCTAGTAGGTGCCCCCGCGTTCCTCGAAGTGAGTGGGTTTCTCCAGTCCGGCTCCACCCTGCCGGACCCACCGAGCGACGTCATCGATCATCTGGTCAGTGCCGGTTCGCGCAACCCCGAAGAGCGATACGCACAGCGATGCATCGCTCAGCAGGGCAAACGGCTTCTCGGACGCATCAAAGGTGGGCTTGACTCCGAGAGCACGGCCCATCCGTTCCGCCAGCGTCCTCACGCTCAGGCGCTCGGATCCCGTGACATTGAGGACGAAAGGTGGCGAGGTGCACTTCTCCAGCAATCGCAGCGCAATGGAGTTGGCATCGCGCTGCCAGATGAGGTTGATGTGCCCCATCCGGAGGTCCACCGGCCTGCGATCGAGGAGCCTGTCGGCGATGTCGCGCAGTACGCCGTAGCGTGGCTCGACAGCGTAGTTGAGTCGCATGATGGCGACCGGTGTTCCGAGGGACCCGCTGAAGTACTCGAAGAGACGTTCCCTGCCGAGCACAGACTGGGCATACTCGCCAACAGGGCCGACGGGGTCTGTTTCCGTGGGGCCGTTGCCGGTCACATCGGTGAACGGGTAGACGTTCCCACTGGAAAAAACGACGATCCGTGAACGGGCGAACCGCTCGGCAACCAGTGAGGGCATGTACGTGTTGGCAGCCCAGGTTCGGCCCGGGTCGGCACTGGTGCCGAACTTCTGGCCTGCCATGAAAATGACATTCGGAACGTCCGGCAGCGCCTCGACATCCGAGCGCCTCATCAGATCGGCGCGGATGGTGGACACTCCCCAAGCGTTCAGCTTGGCGCGGGTGCGGGGATCGGTGAAGCGAGACACGGCGGTGATGCGCTTTCGCGCTCCCGACTGCAGGGCGGCGTCGACGGCGAGGCGCGCCAGCGTGGGCCCCATCTTTCCGCCAGCACCGAGGATGAGGATATCCCCCTCCAGCCGCCTCATTGCGGTAACCTCCTCAACTCCCGGAATCGAGAGCGTCACCTCCAGTTCGGCGCTGTCCGACTCGGCGCAGGACATTCTCTAATCGGCCGAAAGCTCCTCCGGGAAGAGGGCAATGCCCTCCGGTGGCGGGAGGTGGCTCTTGAGCAACAGCAGCCTTGCCCGTATGACCTTGCTGGGCAACTGTTTCGGACCAGCGTTCAGATCGATGTCGCAGCAGAGCCCGTGCATGTACAGGGTCAGTGTGTCCTCGAGTGCCTGCTGGTGGTACCGGGCCAGCAGCCTCGACTTGCCATCGGCATCTCCCTGGTAGCTGAGCAACTCCTGCTTGAGTTTCCATGCGGTTTCCTGCACCTCGCCACGGACGTTCTGCTGCAACTCCTCGTTCACCAGCGTGTAGAACGGCTCGCTGAACTCCTCGCCGGCCGAGGCAATCACCCGGGACGCCAGTTTCTGGTACAGCAGCACATGCGCATCGAACAGACCCTCGTCGCGAATGGCCAGGAACAGGTACGTCTCACCGTCGTGCTCCTCAAAGGTTCCGTATTGCCTGGCCGCCTCCGGCTCCGGCTGGAACTCAATGAATACACTGCCGTCCGGCGTGGCTCGGCCCGAATCGTCTGTGTGGGTTACCAGATACGGTACGAGAATCAGGCGCAGATTGGGTACGATCTTCAGCAGTTTCGGGGGAAAGGCACTGGTCGGATCGTGGATCAGGCGGGTGCACTCGGTCTCGTCAAGCGGCAGCAGGGAAAAGTAGCCGAGCGAACCCGCGAGGGGAATGACGGTGTCACGGCACTGCTTGACGAATTCCGTCGTCGTGAGTCTGACCGATTGGGTTGTAGAGAGTTCCATCGACAGTGCTAGCACCAAGTCTATCAGAGGGATTCTCGAATTGTCGCGGCTGAATCTCCGGAGGCGAGTTGCACATCGAATTGCGGCGATACGGAGGAGCAACCTCGGAGTTGGCGGTCGAGTCGTTGGCAATGGCCCCCGATGCAATGGATCTGCGAAGGCGACGCTCCACGGCCGGAGCCCCGGGGATGCCGGCTCCCCGGTGGGCTTGGAGGTTTCTCCCGTACGGCAGGTCCAACCGCGCCTGCGGCCCCTGCGTGTCTTGTGCCCACGCCCAATGGTCTGCCCGGGAGGCCGGACCTGAGCGAGAGATCGATTCAACGCGGAAACAAGTGCATCCTGCGTCGGCGAGAGAGGTGCAGCCGGGGAGGTCTCGACGGTTGACTCAGGGGATGACATCCCCCGGCTTTTTCGGGGGCGAGAACCACCGTGCGCCTTCCCGCCCGGGGCGGAGCAGGCCAGATTGTGGACGGTGCTCTGCAGGACCTTCCCAAGACTCCCGCCATGCCGCTGCAGGTCCACCTGTGTCGTGGCAAGAATCCTCGTTCCGGCTGAATCTCATGAAGGTGGCCAATCAGGTGCCGGTGCGCTTTCCTGACGGGAAGGCCCGGCCAGGCAACCCGCTGCCCAGCGAGCGCCAAGACCATGCTGGTCAGCCCCTCAGCGCTTCCCGATGCAGTGGTGAATGCGATGCTCTCCACGCAAGAGCAGGAGGGAGTGCTGCGCGAATGGCACCGATCGGCCGGACATGCCCGCCATGAGGGAGTCCGAAGCCTCGATGGGCTGGCCGGTCGCTCCGAGTGCGACCGGGAACCGATCAGTTGCCGACAAGTCTGGCAACCTCGTTCAATGGCCGCGGTGCCCAGATCAGCTCCATCCACTGCGGACTGTCGCTTCCCGCGCCGGGGACCAGACGACGCTCCACTCGCCAGCCAAGGGAAAGATGGTACCGACGGATGGAGTCGAACCATCGACCTCCTGATCCACAATCAGGCGCTCTAACCAACTGAGCTACGTCGGCTCGGTATGCCCTGGAACCGGGCACGGTTCCCAATCGGCGGGAGCGGGGGAACCGCTCTCTGTTCCAAGAATACACGATCCCAGCCGGGGCCGATGCTGCACAATGGTTCCGTGCTGGACAGGCGTCGCTTCCTGCTGGCAGGTGCCAGCTTATCGGGCATCCCGCGAAGCAGGGCCTCCACGGCGGTTAACCCGCCCGGATTGCGGCTGGAGTACGCAGTGTCGAATCCGCCCGCCGTGCCGCCTCCGCTGCGGCTTGAGTCTCCCGCCCGACTGGTACTGGAGTTTTGCCGTATCGGGGAGGCGGAGAGATGCACTCTCTCGCTGCGCGTTGTCCGGGCCTCCGAGCGATGCCTCCTTCCTCTCGCCCTGTGGACTGCCGACCTGGCCTACTACCGCCGCGCCCGGGAAGCTCTGCACCTGCCGGCCTACACGGGAAGCGTGGCATGGTCCGAGGACCGATGGTCGCTGGCGGTTGCCGGACGCGAAGCTTTCGCGGTGCGAGTCGTCGGGACGGCCCGGGAGCCTGGTGCGGCAGGGGCTCCCCTGCCTTGGGTGACCTACCGATACACCTTGGCGGCGGACTGGCGAACGGGCCCGCTCGATAAATCTCCGCCGGAGTTGTGGACCCTCCGGTCTGCCACCGGCTCGAGTATCCAGCGACTGGCCGCCGACAGTGTCGCCACCACCGGCGACCCCGGCGGCCTGTTTTCCAGGTTCGGCGTGTCCGACCTCGTATCCGCGACGGTTCTGGGCCGGCTCGAGGAACCGGAGTCCGCGTTTACGCAGGCCGTGCCGGCTGAGGATCTGGAACCCTTCGCTCTTCGAAACTATCCGAACGATTCGCTGGGGTCGCCGCCCCTCGATACGATATTCCTGCAACCGGATGCGCTGGAACGGTATCGCAGCCGTCAGGAGGTCCGCCTGTCGGGGGTGATGTTGGCCTCGGTGGACGCGGCGGTCGACCGGGCGGCGGTCGCCCCCCTGCTTCCGCCCCCCTGCCGTGCCCGAGACACGGCCGTCGTTCGCGTCGCCGGAGTGCGGGGGCTGGACGATCCGGAACTGGATGAGGCCTGGCTCCTTGCAGAGTGCGACCTCGACGGCAGACGGGTTTGGTACGCACTTTCCCACGTCCGCGGGTCGATCGGTGGTTCCGAGTTCGGCAGGGAGGCATTGGGATACCCCACGATCCCGGGAACTGTCGCGGCTACGCTCGGGGGGAATCGGTTCGGGGTGTCCGTCAGCCGCGAGCAGACCCAACTCTACGATGGCGGCGGCTTCTACGGCGGCTTCTCAACAGGCACTTCGCTCGCGGACATGCACGTGGCAACCCTGAGGCTTCGACACCAGCCCCGACAGCTGCGGCCGACAGGCGAGATCGTGGTTCAGGCCTGGTCCTACCAAGGTCTGCGGAAGCCGGTCAGCCGGGAGAGCCTCCATGCGTCCTTCGCGGCCGGGTCCAGCGGTCCCTGGAGCCGGGTCGGCCCCGCACGGGCGTACTGGGCGGTCGTGTTCGACAGTGCCACGCTGCAGCGGACGCCCCCAGCGGTAGTGGCCGAGGTGGACGACGTGGGTCCCTACTTCCGGGACCGCTGTGAGGGGCGCATTCCGTGGGAAGCCCCGGGCCGGGACAGGGTTGCGGACTAGTGTCCCGGCGCCCGCAACAATGCTGGTGAAGGACGTTTCAGCAATGCGGGTCCACCCGCACGACCAGACTGACCAACGCAACGCACGGCAGCACAGCGGAACGGTCGAATGACGGTTGCGGGTCCCAGACCCGACCTCCAGTCTCGTTGCCCGCCCATCCTGTGGTGACGGAGCACTAGACGACCTCTTCCCGCGCCTTGCCCAGTCGATCGGCTAGCGGAACGAAGGTGGACAATTCGCGCCCGATGTAGAGTTGGCGGGGCCTGGCGATGCGCTTTTCGGGATCCTTCATCATCTCTTCCCAGTGCGCCAGCCAGCCCGCGACCCGTCCGATGGCGAAGAGTACGGTGAACATCTCCGGGTGAAACCCCATGGCCTGATAGATGATTCCCGAATAGAAGTCCACGTTCGGATAGAGACGCCGCTTGACGAAATAGTCGTCCTCCAGGGCGATCCGCTCCAGTTCCATGGCGAGGTCGATCCGGGGATTGCGCCCGGTGACCTCGAAGACCTCGTCGGCGACACTGCGCACGATCCGTGCCCGCGGGTCGTAGTTCTTGTAGACGCGGTGCCCGAAGCCCATCAGACGCCGTTCGCCCGCCTTCACCTGCCGCATGAATTCCGGAATGCGCTGGATGGACCCGACCTCGTCCAGCATCCGGAGTACGGCCTCGTTGGCACCGCCATGCAGGGGGCCATACAGGGCCGCCGCAGCCGCCGCCAGGCTCACGTACGGATCGGCGTTGGAACTGGCTACCTGTCGCATCGTCGACGTCGAGCAGTTCTGTTCGTGGTCGGCGTGGAGGATGAAGAGCTTGTCGAGGGCCCTGGCCAGGACCCTGCTGCCTTGAGCTCCGTGCCGATGCCGGGTACCGCTCCACAACATGTGAATGAAGTTCTCCGTGTACGTGAGGTCCCAATCGGGGTCGGGATACGGATAGCCCTGGCTCTTGCGGTACACGTAGGCGGCAATCGTCGGAATCTTGCCCACCAGCCGTACCTGTTGCAGATGCCTGTTGCTGCCGCTGGAGATTTCCTTCGCGTCGGGGTAGAACGTTGACAGAGCGGCAATCGTACTGACCAGCACCCCCATCGGGTGGGCGTCGTACAGGAAACCGTCGATGAACTTCTTGACGTTCTCGTGGACACGGGAGTGCTCAATCACCTCCTGGTTCCAAGCATCGAGTTCATGTTGTGTCGGCAGTTCGCCGTTCAGCAGCAGATGGGCAACCTCCGTGTACGTGCAATTCGCCGCCAGCTCCTCGATCGGGTACCCCCGGTACCGCAGCACTCCCTTGGCACCGTCGATGTAGGTAATGCGGCTTGTGCAGGATGCCGTGTTGGTATAGCCGGGATCGTAGCTCAGCATGCCGAACTCGGCCGGGTCCTCACGGATCTGCCGCAACTCGAGCGCATTCACAGACGACTCCTTGATGGCCAGTTCGTAGGCCTTGCCCGTTCGCGAGTCGGTGATCTTTAGCCTGCGTTCGTCCAATTGGGTCTCCTCGGTCTTGCCCACCAGCCGGGAATCCAAGGATACCAAACGGCCATTTCCGCGAGTTCACGCCGATTCCGGCAGCCGGGCCTGGACGTGTCGCCCCGGACCCAGAGGGGCGGGAACCCAGCTGTAGCAGTGCGGGTTGCATGACCCGGGCCGGACCGTTATCTCGCTAACAGGACGGGCGTTGGCAATCCTTTGTAAGGCTTCGGAAAAGGATGGCCGGACCGCACCGGTGCCGGGGCGGGAGATACTATACTCGGCTCCATGACCAAACTCACTCTCAAAACTTTCCTGATCGCAATCGCGGTGATGGCGTTGGGCAACCAATCAGCTGTCGCGCAGCCCTCAGCGGGTCAGGCGGTCGGAAAGATCTCCATCACCAACATCAGCAATCACATTCTCGCGCCCATCCTTGTCGTCACGCACCGCAAGGGGGTTTCCCCAGTCTTTACCCCGGCGATGCCGGCCAGTAAGGAACTGGCAGAATTGGCGGAAGCGGGCAGCCCCGCAGCCCTTGAGGCCATGATGAACACCCATCCGGCCGTACTGCACGCAACCCACCTGCCGGGCATGCGTCCGAAGAGCAAGATCTGGCCCGGTGATACCGTGACTGCCGACATTGCGTTCGATCCGGGCCATATGGCCGTCTCGATTGCAGGCATGCTCGTGTCCACCAACGACGGGTTCGTGGGGTACCAGGGTGCGGAGATTCCTCTTCACGGCAGCAGGCACTACAAGGCTTATGCGTGGGATGCCGGCAGCGAGGCAAATACGGAATCCTGCTCGGACGTGCCGGGACCTCCGTGTTCCGCGGAAAGCGGCAATGCCCGCGTTACGGAGGGCGCAGAGGGCGTGGTCCTGATCCATCCCGGAATCCACGGGATGTCGGACGTCACCCGCAAATACGACTGGCGAGGTCCCATGGTAATGTTCACGGTGTCGGGACTCGGTGTCGCGGAGCACTAGACGACGGCCCGAGCTTCTGGCGCAGCGGTAGTCCCAATGGGGCGGCGCAAGGACGTCGCCCCAGCAGGTCGCGGGGCGGTTCCGTGCGGTGGAGGGGTGCCTGACACCCTGACATGACGTTCTGGACAAGGTCAGGCGATGCAGAGTCGTTCGCTTCCACGGTCGCTGGATGCGGAACGATCAAATCTGCTAGGCCTTGAGCAAACCTTGGGGGAGATCCTGGGCACGTCCCGCGACCGCTCCCCTCTCGAACAGCGGTGTCCGTCAGGAACAAGTCGGGCGTGTGAGCCCGACTTGACGGGCAGGCAGCGTCTGCACCAGTGGCATCCAGAGGTGTGCGCGCCCGCGAACAGGGCCTGGCGTGAAGAGGATCTGGCCTGCTACGTCCCGATCAAGTTGCTCGGAACCGCAGAAAGGTGGGTAGCTGTTCTTGTGAGAGTGCGCCAAGCGACGTCGTCACGATGACGGATGATCGGGCGAACCTGGAAGGGGACCCTCAGCGCTTGTTCGCTTCGGCCTCAACCGCCGACCCGGATTCCGCCTTGATCGGCCTGGCCGGCGAATTCGCCCCGTGGCGACCGAAGGCCTCCGGGAACAACTCGGGAGGAAGCCTGCAGGCGATGGGCGGGCGACATTGAGCGCCCATCGGCCGTCCGAATCGAGATCCGAAGGAACCCCAGCCACTCGGTCAGGTGGGATCTAGAGGACACTTCAGCACCGACGTGCGAGAAACCCATTCCTGTGGCCCCGGGAACGCGGACGCCGCCTTTCTCCCGGACTGAAGCTGCCGGCGTCCGACGGCAAGCGGGGCCGGAATCGGGCCGAAACGATGTCGCCCGTATGTGCGAAACTCACATTGGTCGGTGCCCGCGTTCTTGACACCGGCCCTTGCCTATGGATTCTCTGCATTTCGAGGAGGCTCGCAGCATCGTACTCGAGCGAATTCGCGAGTGTCGTCGGGCCTTGGACGTGGAAGTCGTCCCTCTGGACCAGGCCGACCTACGAATCCTTGCGCGGGACGTGCTGGCCGATCGTGACTACCCGCCCTTCAGCCGTTCGGCGCGGGACGGATTCGCCGTCATAGCCTCGGATGTCGAGCAGGTCCCGGTGACGCTCGACGTGGTCGGAGAGACCCGTGCGGGGGAACCGTCCCGGTTCGCGCTGCGGCCCGGGCAGGCCGTTGAGATCATGACGGGTGCACCAGGCCCTGCCCATGCCGATGCCGTAGTCATGGTGGAGCACTCGCAACGGGACGGAGCCCGCGTTACGCTCAGCGATTCGGTGCGCCCGGGACGGAACCTCGTCCGGGCCGGTTCCGAGGCGAGGCGCGGTGAGGTCGTTATGGGCTCAGGGACGCAGATCGGATTCGCTCAGGTCGCACTTCTGGGTACGGTGGGTTGCACCCGGGTTCCGGTGTTTCGGAAGCCCGAAGTAGCCATCCTCTCGACAGGGGACGAGATCGTGCCGGTCGCGGCATCGCCGGAGGTGTACCAGATTCGCAATTCGAACGCGCATTCCCTCGCTTCGCAGGTCCGCCGGCGGGGGGGCCGCCCCAAGATCCTGCCGGTCGCCAAGGACCGTCCGGACGAGACGCGCAGGTTGATCGAGGAAGGCCTGCACAGTGATGTTCTGGTCCTGTCCGGAGGCGTCTCCATGGGAAAGCACGATCTGGTCAGGGACGTTCTGGATGGACTTGGAGCAGAAATCTTCTTCACAACGGTGCGGATTCAGCCGGGAAAGCCCCTGGTCTTCGGGCGCGTCGGCACTACCCCCGTCTTCGGACTGCCCGGCAATCCGCTCTCGACGATGGTAACGTTCGAGGTGTTCGCGTCGGTCGCCGTCGACCTGTTCGGGGGCGCGACGGATTCTCCGCTGCAGTTCCAGTCGGTCCGGCTGGCCGAGCCGTTCCGGCACAAGCCCGTGCTGACGCGCTTCATTGGGGCGAGACTTGACGGGGAATACGGCGCGACTTCGGTCCGTCCCGACCGGGGCCAAGGGTCGGGGGACGTGACAGCGTTCGCACGGGCCGATTGCCTGATGGTGGCCCCGGACTCGCGGGCCGCCTGGGAGGCCGGCGACTGGATCGAGGTAATGTCCCTGTGAGCGGGCTGAGCCACTACGACGACGCCGGCGCCGCCTCCATGGTCGATGTCGGTTCCAAACCCGCCACAAAGCGGACCGCCACCGCCCGTGCATTCGTGAGGATCCGGTCAGAGGTGCTGGCCGCCATCCCCAAGAACCCCAAGGGCAACCCATTGGAGGTGGCGCGAATCGCCGGCATCCAGGCAGCCAAGAAGACTCCCGATCTGATTCCGCTTTGCCATTCGCTGCCGCTGACCCATGTGGACGTCGTTACCGAGGTTACGAATGGCGGGGTCTCGATCACGGCCACGGCCTCGACGGTAGCAGCTACCGGCGTCGAGATGGAGGCGATGACCGCCGCGGCCATCGCCGGCCTCACGGTCTACGACATGTGCAAGGCACTCGACAAGGGAATCGAGATCCGGAGGGTTGTCCTGCTGGAAAAGACAGGCGGCAAGAGCGGCCGTTACGTCCGCCGTCCGCACAGCGAATCCGGCGACCCAGGGACCCGATAGGCGAGACTGAGATAGGAGAGACTCATGCAGCGATCTTGTGCAACCTGGACGGTCGTCGGGGTGCTGGCAGCCGGCCTGGCCGTCTCCGTGGTGCCGTTGCCGGCGCAGGACGAGGGTGATCTGTTCGATCCGGAGACTCTCTTCGAGTCCGAGCAGCCTGCGATCTTCCTGGAAGAGTTCGACGAGGTGACAGTCCCGCTGACCGTGCGCAGCCGCAAAGGCGACTACGTTCACGACATGATCGAAGAAGATTTCACGATCTACGACAACGACGTGAAGCAGGAGGTCGCCGGTTTCGACATCAGCTTCCTGCCCATCTCCATGGTGATCTGCGTCCAGACGAGCGATCGCGTGGAAGGCATTCTGGGCGACATACGCAAGTCGGCCTATCTGTTCACGGAGCTGGTCCTGGGCCAGAACGGAGAGGCCGCCGTGATGACGTTCGACAGCCGCATCAGGCTGCTCGAGGACTTCACCAACGACACCGGGAAGATTGACAAGGCGCTCAAGTCGATGCGCATCGGCACCTCGTCCGTGGCCCTCGCGGACGCCGTGTACAGCGCGGTACGGATGCTCCTGAAGCGCCCCGAGACGCACCACAAGATCATTGTCGTGATCTCCGAATCGCAGAACAACGGGAGCCGGATCGGTCTCGGGGAGAGCTTGCGGACCGCGCAGCTGTATAACATCGTCCTGTATCCCGTACGGCTCTCGACACTCTCGGCGCGCCTTCGGCGGAAGCCGGAAGTGAAGCCCCCGAACATCCCCGCCGGCGTCGTCGTGCGCCCCACCATGCCCGGTACCCCCGCCACGCCGACAACCCAGCAGCAGAGCACCTACAGCGTAACCCCGAACATGATCCCGATTATCATCGACCTCGTCCGGGGAGCGAAGAACCTGGTGTTCAGCAACCCCCTGGAGATCTTGGCTGACGGAACGGGAGGCCGGGATTTCAGCCCGCGCACGAGCCGCGGCGTTCAGGAGTCGATTATCCGGATTGGCGAGGACATCCGGAGCCAGTACCGGCTCAGCTATCGACCGAACAACCTCAACGAGCGGGGGATCTACCACCGAATCCGCGTGGAAGTTCCCTACGAGAGTCTCCGGGTTCGTCACCGGGTGGGTTATTATCACGGCCCCTCGCCGGTCTTCGACGGAGATCCGGTCGAGGCCGGCCAGGCCGACCCGGTCCAGTAGCTTCGCTCTCGACCTCCGAGACTACGCACTGGCGGGCAGCGGTCTCGACTGCCAGCACTGTGCAGTTCTCTCCCTCGGGGACCGGAGCCGTGCCGGCTGCGGCAGACCGGGCACGACGGTCAATGCGACAGAATCTGGCCGAGAAAGAGTCTTGCGCGGTCGCTCTCGGGGTGAGCGAAGAACCGGTCGGGAGGAGCCGACTCGACGATCCGGCCCTCGTCCATGAAGACGATCTCGTCGGCAACCGTCCTCGCGAAATCCATCTCGTGCGTAACGACGATCATGGTCATGCGGCTCTTCGCGAGATCGGCCAGCACGTCCAGAACTTCCTGGATCATCTCAGGGTCCAGTGCGGAAGTTGGTTCGTCGAACAGCAGGACCTTCGGCCGGACGCACAGAGAACGGGCGATAGCGACCCTTTGCTGCTGGCCACCCGAGAGCTGGCTGGGGTACTTGTCCGCCTGATCCGCAATCCTCACGCGTGCGAGATACTCCATTGCCAGATTCCGAGCCTCGCGGTCCGGCAACCCCCGGGCCTTGGTCGGACCCAGGGTACAGTTCTCGAGGACAGTGAGGTGGGGGAAGAGGTTGAACTGCTGAAACACCATCCCGACCTCCTTCCGGACTGCGCCGAGGCTCCTCCTGTCATCGCCGAGCTCCCGCCCTGCGACCGCAATGCGACCTTCGTGATGCTCCTCGAGTCCGTTGATACAGCGAATCAGCGTCGACTTGCCGGATCCGGACGGGCCGCAGACAACGACCCGCTCGCCCTCCCGAACCCCAAGATTGATGTCCTTGAGGACGGGGAAGTCGCCGAACCACTTGCTGACCCCCTCGAATTCGACTACCAGCCTGCGATGGGCCCGGCAGTCCTCGTGAATGCTCACTGGCGTCGTGCCTCCGCACGGCGCTCGAGCCGGTTGAACAGCAGCGCACCCGAATAACATACGACGAAGTACATGGCCGCCACCGTCAGCCACACCTCGAAGACGCGAGTCGTGGAAACGGCGATCTCGGTGGCGAGAAAGGTCAGCTCCTGGATCGAGATCAAGGACACGATGGAAGAGTCCTTGATCAGTGTGACGAACTGTCCGGCAAGCGGTGGAATGACCCGCTGCACCGCCTGTGGAAGAACGACGTAACGCATCACCTGCCGGTTCGAGAGTCCGACGCTGAAGCCGGCTTCGGCCTGGACCGAGGGAACGGATTCAATGCCAGCCCGCACGATCTCGGCCACGTAGGCCCCCTCGAACATGGCGAGGCAAAGGACTCCTGCCAGGACGTTCGGAAAGATCTCCGGCGGCCCAAACAGGACCGCCAGCCAGTGCAGTGTGTTTGGCGAGGCCCGACGCACAAACTCCTCCACGCCGAGCGCAGGCATGATCTGGCTGCCGATGAAGAAGTAGAAGATGAAGACGAACACCAGCGGGGGAGTGTTGCGGATCAACTCGACGTACGCGCGGCCCAGCATGCGGGGAAGCAGTCGCTGGCCGGTGCGCATGATGCCGAACCCGGTGCCGATCGGCGCTGCCAGTACAATGCCCCAGAGCGCGAGCCGCAGCGTCGTTTGCAATCCCTGGACCAGCAGGTTCGGGACCCACCTCTCCTGCGCGGAGTCCCAGCGGTACAGGTAGCCTGGCACGACGGACCAGTCCCAGCGGTACTCCAGAACCGAATGGACCCGGTATCCGATGTAGGCAGTCACCACGATGAGGACAGCGAACGTGGCGTAGTCAAACCAGAGCAGCCGGAGTTTCCTGCGATGCGTCGCCATGGTTCTTGGCAGGTGCCGGATGCTTGCTACGGCCTAGCTGCCGGCCTGCTCCAGGTCGACTTGCCCGGTCCAGTCGGCAGTCTTGAACCAGTAGAAGTGACGGTCCTGCAGCCAGCCATTGCTTGTGTTCACGCGAATCCAATTGGAAAAGAAGTTGAGTGCGTCCGGGTCACCCTTGCGCAGCCCGAAGGCTTCGTTGCCCTCTGCCAGGTTGTCCGTCGTCGGGAGGAAGAGCTGCTCGGCGTACTGATGAACCAGCAGGGTTGGAGTCGGATACGACGCAACGAAAGCATGGGCGTTGCCGTTCAATACTTCCTGGGCAGACTGCGAGTCGTCGTCGAACCTGCGAACCGTCGCGCTCGGGAGCAACTCGCGGATCGCCTTGCAGGGCGTGGCGCCTCGCCGGCACGCAAACGTTACCTCAGGACGGTTGTAATCGTCCGGCCAGCGCATGTCTTTCGCGAGTTTTCTGTTGGCCGCGACTCCCACGCCGGAATGGGCGTACGGTACGGTGAAATTGATGGTCAGGTTGCGTTGAGCCGTGACGCTGAGACCGCCCACGATGATGTCGAACTTGCGGGCAATCAGAGCTGGAATGATCCCGTCCCAGGCGGTCGGTACGAACTCGATGCCCACTCCCATGTCCCCTGCGAGCTTCTTCGCCACATCGATTTCGAAGCCGACCAGCGCACCGCTGGTGTCCCGCATCGCCCAGGGTACAAACGTCGAGACACCGACTCGCAGGGCCCCCCGTTGCTGGATCGTCTCGATAACGCTGGCGGATGCAGGGTGCTGTGTGCCCCCCGGTGTGCAGCCTCCTGCCATGACCGCCCCGCAGGCGATGGCGGTCAGCCTGGGAATCAACAGGGTTCCGTTCAGTCGCAATGGCTTCTCCTTACTTTCTCCGAGTTCAGCTGGCGGCCAGGGAGCGGGAAGTTCGGGCACCCGTCCGGACTCGGTGCTCGAGACGGCTCATGAGGATCGACAGGCTGATGGTCAGCGCCAGGTAGACAACGGCGACGGTCAGCCAGACTTCGAAGGTCAGGAACGTGTCTGCAACGATGTTGCGGGCCTCGTTGGTGAGATCGAACACGGCAATGACGCTTACCATTGCCGAATTCCTGACCAGGGAGATGAGGACCCCTGTCAGGGGGGGCAACATCAGGGGCCCAGCCTGCGGAAGGATGACATGCCGGTAGCTTTGCAGGCGGCCGAGGCCGACGCTATGGGCCGCCTCCATCTGGCCGCGCGGTACCGACACGATTCCGCCTCGGATTACCTCGCAGGCGAATGCACCCTCAAAGACCGCAAGGCAAGCGACGCCCACCCAGAACCGGTCCAGCCCGATGATAGGACCGAAAACGAAGTAGAAAACGTAGATCTGGACCAGCAGAGGGGTGTTTCGGACAGCCTCGAGGTAGATCTTCGCAACGGTTCGTCCGGCGATGGAGTCTGAGAGCCGCAGCAATGCTGTCGCCATCCCAATTGCAAGGGCCAGAAACGCACTGCAAGCGGTGATCTTCAAGGTGACCGCCAGTCCTTCGACCAAGGGCCCCCAAACGAGCTTGCCATCCACAATGCGCCAGAAGAAGCCGGGAATGCGATACCACTGCCAGGTGTAGCCCATGGCCATTGCCCCCGAGACGGTGAGCCACAGCAGAGACACTACCAGCAACACGAGTTGCAGGACATCGAACCAGGGAGCGTTCCACCAGCGTTCCCGCCGCCTGAGCCTTCGCTTCCGATGGGAGGAGAACGGGGACCGTTGCGCGGCCGGCTTCTTCGGAGTGGTGACCGGCATTGCCTCGGTTTTCTGACCGCCCCTGACCGCTCCGCCCGCATGAAGGGCGAGGACGAGGAATACCTGCGGCGGCTGTTCCAGAGTACCCATTCTCGGACACGGCTTGAGGTGCCGGCAGGGCGAACGCGGTCGGACTGGAATCGCAGATCACATCTGGGGTGGCCGGGTCCAGCGCGGCAGGCAGCTTCGGCGATCATCCCCTGCCGGTTGCACTAGGAAATGCGACAGCGGGCGGAGGGGCCCACCTGCGCTAGGCCAGACCAACTACGGCTCGGGCACGGGACTGATGGGTAGCATCCCGGACCATCCACAGCTTGGCTTGCGGACCGGGCCCGCTGACGCCGGGCCAGAACGGCTAAGGCGAACTCTTGAGCCGCTGCAGCAGGTCGGTGCCGACATCGCAATCGACGATCCATTCGGCGATATCCTGCAACCGGTCCTGATCGTCAATCATCGCCAGAAGTCCGGCGACCGGCTCCGCCGTGTGAAGCCCAAACTTCCGACCGGCCTGCCGCACCAGCAGCTGCCGCTGCTGCTCCAGGCCTTGTTCCAGGCCTTGCTCTCGGCCCTCGGCCCGCAGCCGGGCTCGCTGCGCCTGAAAGCGCTCCTGCAGGGTGGTGCGCATCTTGCCACTGTGTATCATCTCCTCTATCCTTTCACGATTCTCCAGCTGCTCCAAATCGATCCCGGTCTCCTGCAGGGTCGCCCGCAGCAACTGGAGATAGGTTGTCCAGACCGGCTCCTCCGGTTCGATCAGCCGCACTCCCTCCTCCACGGCCTCGTTCGCGTCCTCCGGCCCCTCCATGCCCTCGGTCACCGCCAGCAGAGTGACCAGGTTGTTTTTCGGGAGCCGTGGCAGGGCCTTCAGGTCCACCAGCACGTAGCTGTCCCCGGTGAAGGCTGGCCCGGAGGCCTGCCCCGAGGCGAGCGGCCGGGTGCCCTCGCCCACCAGATCGCCCAGTCTGGTGGCTGCCTTCCAGGTGGCGGGGCCGTTGTAGACCACGACCGCCAGGATGGGCGGCAGACGGTCCTGGCGACCGGGGCGGCGGTCCTTCCACTGGTCCTCGTAGAGCCGCACGGCGTAACTCTGCACCCGCAGGGCCATGAACCAGTCGACCTGGGACTGGAATTCGAGCATCAGCAGGACGGGCAGCCACCGGGGCTGGCCGTCGGCATCGCGGAAGCGGACGCGCCAGACGAGATCGTTGATGCGGCGTTGGAGGGAGGCGTCGAGGTGTTAGGTGGGCAGGGGTTGGAGGGAGGAGAGGTCGAGTCGGGCGAGCCATTCCTGGCCGCCCTCGATCTGGTCGGCGACGAAGGCGGACAGGAGGTCGCGGACGGTCCGGGGATGGGAGAAGTAGGCCTTGTAGATTGCGTCGTAGTCCATGCTCACTCGTAGTCCATATTCACACTGTGGCAGGCCGCCCAAGCGCGGCGTGACCATTCTCGCATGAAGCGGCGAGGCCGGCTTGCAGCGGCCCGAGCCCGAGTCCCGCGCTGCAAGTAGTTTCTTGAGTTTGGTAACTGCCCAGATACTCTCCTATGAGACGCAGACGGTGAATGCCGCAGAGGGGGGCTCTGGCGAAGGGGTTGATGGCGGGGTGGGGGAGTGCGCTGGAGCGGACGCCACGCGATCCAGAATGACCGGGTCCTGCCTTGGGGGGCCTCCCACAAGCGTCAGGGCCAAGGGGCAGATTGGACAGGAAGCGATCACAAGACTGTTCGCGGCAGCTGTGGAACTCCAGTTCACGATGGCGACGTTCTCGCGATGTTGGCGTGGAGATGTCTGGTCCAACGCAGAATTTCCCGTACAATCCATTTCAAGGTGGAGGGTCACCCGAGGCGGGAAGATGGAGCCAGGATGGCGATGTTCCCTGCGATTGGGGCTCGGTCCGGAATCCCGCTGGAAACAGACCCGGTCTCCAGATGCCTGCCCCACCGGAAGAGTCAGTTGTGCTACAGTCTAAAGCAGCCATGGCCATCCCGAACGCGAAGACCTACTCGATCTACCATCCCGAGACTCGCGAGCGAGCCACGATCGTAGCGGTCCTGCCGAAGGGAACGGATGTCAAGGCCTACCTGGCCGGGGCAACCAAGCGTTTCGACTGGCAATCTTGGCAAGATCAGAAGGCGACGCTGAAGAGAGTTCGCGTTGGCCAGCAGAAGCAGCGGAAGCGCTAGAACTGCGACCAACCCCAGCGGAGGTGCTGCACCTCCCGTCGGCCGCGGGACCTCCGCATCCCGCAGCCGGGCATTCGGTCTTGGAGGGTTCATGAAGAGATCCGCCGCAGCGCCAGTGGCGCTTATCCTCGCCTCGTGCGCTTTGGATCTGGCGGCTCAGCCCAGCGAGGCCACCCGACGGCTGCAGGACCGCAACACGATGTTCGTTCCGACCGTGACGAAGGTCGCGGACGACGTGTTCACGGCCACCGGTTACCAGGTATCGGCCAATTCCATGATCGTCGGCGTGGATGGCATCATCGTCGTCGACCCGGGGCAGTTGCCGGCCGCTGCCGCCAATGTGCGGGATGCGTTCCGCGAGATCACGGACCTTCCCGTCAAGGCCATCGTCTACACGCACGGCCACGGCGACCATACCAACGGTGCCTCAGCGTTCTACGAGCCTGGCCGAGGCATTCAGGTTTGGGCACGCGATAACTTCGGCTCCGAAGCGACAGCCGTCCAGCGGAAGGGTCTGCGAGCTCCCTCCGGGCTGCGGCTTTCGAACTCGCAGGGTTTCGATCTCCTCCCCGAGCAGAAGCTGGGTATCGGCATCGCCATTCCACCCGAACGGCGCCCGGCGGGCAACATGATGCGGGACGGTGTGGGGCGTGGGGCTGAGCGAAGCTCGTCGACACCGGCGGGCCGCATCGAGCCCACGCACCGGTTTTCCGAATCCCGCAAGGAACTGACCGTCGCAGGTGTGCGCCTGGAGCTCGTGGCGGCGCCCGGAGAGACTGCGGACCAGCTGTACGTCTGGCTTCCAGACCAAAGGGTTGTGTTTGCCGGAGACAACTTCTATCAATCCTGGCCCAACGTGTATCCCTTGCGGGGCACCGCGCGACGGTCGCTCAGGGACTGGATTGCCAGCGTCGACCGCATGGTGCAAGAAAACCCCCTGCATGTGGTCGGTGGACACACCATCCCGATCCTTGACAGTGCCTTGGAAGTCCTCACGAACTACCGTGATGCGATGCAGTGGGTGCTGGAACGGACTCTGGAGGGTCTGCGCCAGTACATGACACCCGACGAGCTGGTGGACTATACACGGCTTCCGGAACGTTTTGCGCAGCTCGATTATCTTGCGGACTACTATGGCACGGTCGAGGGGACTGTCCGGGATCTCTATGCACAGGATCTGGGCTGGTTTGACGGGGACCCGCTCAGCCTTCACCGCGAGAGTCCCCGCAAGCAGTCCGAGCGCATTGCGGACCTCGCGGGAGGAGTCGATGCCCTGCTCGAGAAAGCGCGCGGCGCGTTGCGACGAGATGATCCGCTGGGGGCTGCCCAGCTGTTGCGCCATTTCATCCGCCTTCGGCCCGAGAACCGGGATGCCAAGCTCTTGATGGCCGACGCACTTGCGATCATTGGTGAACGCACGTTCAACGCACCGGTCCGAAACTACACGATCTCGTCGTCGAACCGCTACCGCCGGCTCGCGGCCGAAGGCCAGTAGGCGCTAGAGCCGGGCGCGCAGCACGCGCAACGCTTCGATGGCGTCCGAAGCCACATCGTCGTTGGTGTCCTTGCTGAGATTCTCGAGGTAGGCAACGCTGCCCTCGTTCCCGCTCTGGCCGAGCACGAAAGCCAGGTGGCGGCGTTGCGCAGCCGTCCCTGTTGACAGCGGCACGTACAGAGGTTCCAGCAGAGAGGGGTCGCGGCAAAGCTCGACCAGAAATGGCCGGGCCTCCAGCCGGTGAACCCTGGAATTGAGTCCCTCGACCAGGTATCCGAGCAGGACACGGTGCCCCAGACTGACTGCGGCGAAGGCCAACGACAGTTTCGCTGATTCGGACCTCTCCTCGGCAAACAGCTCCTCGATCAACTGGACATCGGCTGGCATGCCGATGCGACCGAGGCCCTCTGCCGCTGCCGCCCGGAACTGGTCGTTCCGATGACGGATGTAACTGATGAACAGCTCGCGCTGGTCATTGTCCGGAATCTTGGCCAACGCGATGAGGGCATGCTTCCGGATCCGGTCGCGGTCTGTTTCGGAGATGATACGCACCAGGTCGTCGACCGCTTCCGATGTTCGTAGCTGTCCCACGGCCTGGATGACCGCCTCCTGCACGTCGGGATCAAGATCCCGCAGCAGAAACACGATGTCGGGGCCTACGGAAGGGTCGCGCAGCTTCTTGATCGCTTGAACCGACTCCAGGATGATCGTCGATTTGCGGGACCGAACACCCTCGACGAGCGCGTCGAGCGCGTCGCGGCCGAGCAGGACTCCGACCGCGCGGGCCGCATTGGCGCGCGCCTCGTCACTACGGCCGTGCTTCACGACCTCGCCCAGTGCCCGAACCACGTCCGGGTTCACGTCGATGTAGGTCGGAACCACCTCTTCGGCGGGCTGGGAGAACTTCGACTTGAGCGCCGACGCGAAAGCAGAAACCGTTCCCATTCGCCCGAGCTTGGCGTAGCCCGGAAGGTAGAAGT
Source organism: Bryobacterales bacterium (assembly GCA_965205085.1). Classification (GTDB taxonomy): domain Bacteria; phylum Acidobacteriota; class Terriglobia; order Bryobacterales; family UBA6623; genus VXMF01. Next base: position 3,987,071 of record OZ242039.1, read on the forward strand.
CCACCAAGCCATCCACAGCCAGCGCCTGGATCCTGGGCGAGAGATCGGCCGTTGCATCGATCAGGAGGGGCTGGGTCTCGATCGCCCGCATACGGATCAGCGCCACGACCGCTGCCCCCCGCACTTCCTCGATCTCGTCGTCGACCAGAGGAGCGAGTTGGTCCAGGTACCGGAACCCGTCCGGGGAAACTCCGATCCGTCGGGCCGCCTTGGCGCGCTGGTTCGGCTGGGAGGCTGACAGGTCCGCTGTCCAGTCCTGCTGGGCTACGGCAACGCCGGCGGCCAGCAGCATCGCAACGGCGATTCCGTGCCAAGAGAACATCGTCCTTCTCCCGGGCCTCGGGGGCTTGACGGTGCGGGAGCGGCTGATCATACGTATTCCAGTCGAACGCTCCGGCGGATCAGGCCCGCTGCATGCCCCATGTCCAGCAGGCGCTGGCCTGCCTCCAGCACCTCGGGAGCCATGCCGGTCGTGTGGCCGTTCACGTACATTCCGACGAAACGGTCGGCCAATCCCGCTTCGAGTCCCCGAGAGAACTGCAGCGCGTACTCCAGGGCCTCCTCTCGATGATCCAATGAGTACCGGATCGTTTCCGACAGCTTGCGGCGCGCCTCTTCCTGGACGTCACGCGGTAGACCCCTCAAGATGCAGTTACAGCCGAGTGGCAACGGCAGTCCCTGGGTGCGCTTCCACCATTCGCCGAGATCGACGACGCAGCGAAGCCCTGCGTCCTGGTAGGTCAACTGCCCTTCGTGGATGACCACTCCCGCGTCCGCCTTGCCGTCGCGCACGAAGTCGAGGATGCGGTCGAACTCGCATACGATCGTTTCGATGTTGGGCTCGTAGAGCTTGAGTGCGAGGTACGCGGTGGTCAACAGGCCCGGGATCGCAATGCGCTTTCCCGCAAGGCTCTCGGACTCGGTTCCGCTCGGCACGACCACACTTGGCCCATAGCCGTCGCCCACGCTTGACCCCGCAGCCGTCAGGATGTAGCGGTCGGCGACGTACGGATACGCATGGTACGAGATCGCCGTCATGTCGTAGCGGCCGGTCTTGGCGTCCTGGTTGAGCGACTGGATGTCTTTCAGGACGTGCCTGAACTCCAGCAACTCCGACTCGACCTTGCCGGTCGCGAGGGCGTAGAACATGAACGCGTCATCAGCGTCCGGACTGTGGGCTATCGTGAATTCCCGCTTGTTCCCCATGCGGCTGTTAGACTCAGGTTACCAGACCGTTCGGCGCGCAGGTTGATGGAATCGCAGACTCCCAAGAGACTCCTCGTTGCCATCCCCGACCTGTACTTCGGATCGAAGGTCTTGGGTGTTGCCCGCCATCTTGGCGTCGAAGTCGAGATGGCAGGGTCGAGGGCTGCAGTTGTGGAGAGGGCCCGGTCGGGCGTGGATCTGATCCTGGTCGACCTGGATGCGGTCGAAATGGATCCCATCGGGGCGATTCGAGACATCCGGGCCGGAGCCAGCCCTCGGGTAGTGGCTTTTGCCAGCCATGTCCATGCCGACCGGCTCGAAGAAGCCAGGGCAGCGGGCTGCGACGAGGTTCTCACGCGGGGCGGGCTCGCGTCGAGCCTGCCGTCTCTGCTTGCACCGCTCAGATCGCGACCGGAGTGATCGGAATCGTTGTTCGGGAACCCTCGACGACCACGATTCCGCCACTGGAAACGTGGTATCGATTCCGGTCCGACTCTTCGTCGTACCCGATCTTGACACCCCGCGGGATGCGAGCGTTCTTATCAATGATCGCCCGCCGGACCTGCGCTCCCGCGCCGATGTGGCAACGGGCCATGACAATCGAGTCCTCCACTGTCGCACCACTGTCGATGTAGACGCTTCGGCCCACGATCGACCGAGTCACGGCCGAGCCGTGAAGGACACAGCCCTCAGCCACGACCGAGTCGATGGCCTCGCCACCACGGCCCTCGGTGTCGGTGAGATAGCGTGCAGGCGCAGCCGGATACTCGGCAGTCCGCAACGGCCACTGGCTGTTGGATAGATTCAGTGCCGGACGAATGGACCGAAGATCCATGTTCGCGTCATAGTAGGCCTCGACCGTGCCGACGTCGCGCCAGTAGCCGTGATTCTCCGGCCGCTCCCCGGGTACCACGTTCGTCAGGTAGTCGTACGCATAGACGGGCATCTCGCTCACCATCTTCGGGAGCATGTCCCGTCCAAAGTCGTGCCCGCTGTCCGGCTTGGCCGCATCCCGGCGGAGCTCGCCAACAAGCACCTCCGCATCGAAAATATAGTTGCCCATGGAGGCTAGGCACCAGCCCGGCCGGTTGGGAATCTCGGGCGGGTTCGCGACTTTCTCGTGGAAGCCCACAATTTGCCAGTTCTCATCAATTTCCATCGTCCCGAACCGGCTGGCCTCCTCGACTCGAATCGGGAGCGCCGCGACCGTTCCCTTCGAACCCTTGGCGTGGTGGTAGGCGATCATCTGGCGGATGTCCATGAAGTAGATGTGATCGGCACCGAACACCGCGACGGTCTCCGGCTGCGAAAGCTCGATCAGGTGAATGTTCTGATGGATGGCGTCGGAGGTGCCTTGATACCAGCGCTCCCCCTTGCGCATCTGGGCGGGCACGGGAATGATGAACTGGCTGTTCAGCAGATCGGAGAAGTGCCATGCGTTGCGCATGTGTTGCAGAAGCGACTGGCTCTTGAACTGGGTCAGAACGTAGATCGAATAGATGCCGGAATTAATGAAGTTGCTCAGCACAAAGTCCACGATGCGATATTTGCCGGCGAACGGGACCGCGGGCTTGCTGCGCTCCTTCGTGAGTGGGAATAGGCGCGTCCCTTTGCCCCCCGCCAAGATCAGTCCGAGAACTCGTTCGTATCGCATATGAAATCCGTTTGAGACGGATAAACCAAACTCCCTGCCTAGCCGTAACTTCAGTATACGGTTCTGGAGCGAGCCCCCCTTCGCGCCCCTACGGCCACAAATCGGATCGCAGCGTGCTGAAGGCTGTGTCGTCGTTCGTGTCTTCGACGAGTTCGCATCCTCCACAACGATGAATTTCCGGCATCCGCGGATCATGGCGTGTTTGACGGTGACCGCCATCTTGTTTCGTTCCGGCGGCGTCTGCCCACATATGCTCATCTGCTCATCCGGACCTTGCGAACGCCGCAACGAAGAGTGGCATCATTAGCAGTGCAGAGAGGCCACCGGATTCGGTGCAGCAGGACGAGCCGGCGACGTTGAGTGCTTGCTATTGAAGCAGCCAGGAAGGGAGGCGGTCACAGTGACCGACTGGAATCGGGAGGTGGGGAGCGTGAGGGGCAGCGGGCACGGGATGGGAACCGGGGGAACTGAGCGGGACCGCGCTAACGACAGCGGCCGGCATAGGATCGCCATCAGTTCCACCGACCGATCACATTGCACGGCTGTACCCGCCAAGTCCCTCCATACCAGCCAGAGTCTGCCCTATCACCTCACTCGCTGGCACCGCAATTGCATGCAGGGGAACGGTTGGGAAGCAACCTCCTCCAAGACGGGCGTCTCCCGGCCCCTGTGAGTGTTCCTCCGTCACACCTGTAGGCTCGGACCGCTTCCCAAGCAGCCAGCGGCCAAGGTGCCGGGGTCGGCGCACACGCCCGTCGGCGCACGGGGCGTGGCGCTGAGGCAGTCCGATACTGCCTGTACCCTGCTCGATCAGGCTTGGTGAGGTTCGGCTTGCGTTCCCAAATTCGAGGATGGGAGCCAAAAGGATGGCGCGACAACAGTCGGCGAAATTGTCAGGCGGAGAGGGGGCAACCCCGAACTGTGGCACCACCATCAATTGCGAGGCCGAGTAGTGGGCTATGGCTGAAGCGCGGCGCTCATCGCGCCGCGGGGCAAGGATGTCGGCAAGGACCGCAGCACGAATCTGCGCGCGCAGGCCCGTCAGTCGGCAGTCGACCAGGCGATGGCGGCCGCCGAGCGTAACAACCCGTCGGTCGACTGCGAACTACTTTGCGACTTTCCTTGGCTGGCCTTGGACAGGCGGCGGCTCGGCCACATCTGCGACCTCGGCAGCAACATCCGGGCGGACGTCAAGTTCCATGATGTGCTCGTCCTCATCCTCGAGTGCCTCCGGTCGGACTTCGTGAGCGCTGAGGCCAAGAAGGGTGGCGAGTTCTCAATGGGAACGTCGGCACGGCCAGGGTGGAAATGCGCGTCGACGGTCTCGAGTCCAACTGACCGCCCCCCGGACTTGCAAGCCGATTTCATCCTCGCTGACCAGCCGGGTCACGTCTCGGACTGGGGCGGTGAGTGGTTGATGGAGAACCAGTGCCGGTGCTGCGGAGTGCCGGCGAACGACGACGCCAACTTTGCGCAGGTGCAGCACATGGTGCACCATCTGGACCTGGCTGGCGTGGCGTGGAAGGTGCGCGCGAACGGGTCGATGTGGTCGAGCCACTTGGGCCGGAGCCACCAGAGCGAGGCTGACTTGGTGAACCAAATGGTCGCGCAGGGAAGGGCCATCTCCTCGACGCCGATTGCAGCGTGCCTGTGGCGTCTGGGACGCCGGCGACCGCCGCGCGGTGAGACCCTGTTCAGCGACGAGCACAGGGCGGGCCGGATGGTTGACGGAATGCTCCGCGTACTGAACGCCGGGGAGCCGTTCGAGGGTAAGTTGCGGCCGGTGGTCGGGGAGTTGCAAGTGCCGCCGCCGCGAGGGACAACTTGGCGGCCTTGGGCTTTCCGTTACGCTGGGATGGCTGATGAGACTCGAGTTGACACCGCTTGATGATGCGATTGCACAGCTTGAGGACGCGCTGGATTATCACGACTCGGACCCGGTGTTGCGTGACCCGGCTCGCAGGCTGCATCTCAGAGCCGCCGCAATCCAAGCCTTCGAGTTCACGTACGAGTTGTCCTTCAAAATGATCAAGCGCCATCTCGAACAGGCATCCGAAAATCCCGCCCAACTCGATGAAATGGGCTTCAACGCCATCCTGCGCGAAGCCTTTCGGCGGGGACTTGTGCAGTCCGAGGTGTCCGCCTGGAAGGAGTACCGGAAGCTTCGGGGCACGACGAGCCATACCTACCACGGGGACAAGGCTCAGATCGTCTTCGAGGGCATTCCTGCCTTCCTCCAGGAAGCCCGATACCTCCGGGACCAGCTTCGGCAGAGGAACGAGTCCCTTGACGCCACCAATTGACATCCGCCCCGTCGACTTGCGCATCGTCTGGGAGGTGCTGCGCCAGCATCTGCCTGCCGGCGTGAGAGTCTGGGTCTTTGGGAGTCGCGCGAGCTGGATGACGAAGGACTCGTCCGACCTGGATCTCGCACTGGACGGGAAAACCGCGATCCCGCTTAGCAGACTGTCCGCACTGGAGGCAGCGTTCGAGGACTCGGACCTTCCTTACGCCGTGGACATCGTCGACCTCAAGCGTGTCAGCGACCGATTCCGACGCCTCGTGCAACTGCAACGCATACCGTTTCCGGCAGCAGAGGAATCGCAGGATCGCGGGAAGTGGAAGGATGTCCCGCTCGACAATCTCGCTGACATTTACGACGGTCCTCCCGCGACTCCAGGGAAGACCCGGAGGTGCCCGGTTATTCTTGGGATTTCCAATCTCGCTTCCGTGCGTCTCGATCTCACGCAGGCAGAGCATCTCCCGGAAGCCGACTACGGAAGATGGATGCGTCGCGTCATGCCCGCGCCGAACGATATCGTGTTCTCCTACGAGACACGCCGTGGGCGACGAATGGGTTTGATCCGCCCGAGAGACGGAGAAATAGACGCGAGGTATCTGCTGTATGCGTTTCTCGGAGACGGGGTTCAGAACAGGCTGCGGGCACCAGCGGTCCACGGAAATACAGTCGACCGGATTCTGCCGACCGAGGTGTCCGGCGTCCCGGTCCGAGTGCCCCAAGCTATCACTGAGCAACGTGCCATCGCTCAAATCCTCGGTAGGCTGGACGACAAGATCGACTTGAACTGTCGGATGAACGAGACCCTGGGGGCGATGGTGGATAGCCTGTTCCGGTCCTGGTTCGTCGAGTTCGACCCAGTCCGGGCCAAGATGGTGAGCCGCGACCCGGGGCTCGCGAGGGAGTTCGCCGAGATGTTCCCCGACCGGCTGGTGGATTCGGACCTGGGGGAGATTCCGGAGGGGTGGGTTGTCGGGACGCTTGGCGACATGGCCGATGCGTCGCGGCGCGGGGGAGATCCCGGGCAAGCCGCCGGCGACACGCCCAGCGTCGGGCTGGAACCGATTCCGTGTAGGTCGATTGCCCGGACTGATTGGGGCCAGGTCGGGAGAGTTTCGAGTACCGGGACGGTCTTCGAGAATCGGGCTTCGCCGTTGGGGAAGCTGCGGCCCAGCTTCCCCAGGGCGGGCATCGGCCCCGTGAACGGCGTCTGCCCTGCGGACATTGTGATGCTGAAGGCCCGGAAGCCGGCATGGTCTGCTTTCGTTCTTGCTTGCGTCTCGTCGTCCGGATTCGTCAGCTACGCGAACCAGACTTCGACAGGCATGCAGATGCCGCGAACCAGTTGGCGCATGATGAGCAGGTACGAGATGTGCCGGCCCTCCGAACCTGTCTTGGCGGCGTTTCAGCAGATCGTGTCGTCGATGGTGGAGGGAATCGTCGCCAATGTTCACGAATCCCGCACGCTTGGCCTTCTCCGGGACACGCTGTTGCCAAGGCTGGTTTCCGGCCAGTTGCGGGTGACGGGGCTGGACGGCTCGAGTATGCACGAGGACCGTCCTCCTCCACCGGCCGCGATACCCGGAGCCTGCCGGAGCGTCGACCGTGGTTGATGTTGCCCCCTCGTTCGGGATTGCCTGCTAATGTTGCCGTTCCAGCCTGCCGTCGACGAGTTCCGAGCGACTCGGGAATCGTGCCGCGAGGTCCGCGCTGTGCGTGACGGTGACCAACAGGATGTTGTGCTCACGCTGCAGTTCCAGCAAGAGGTCCCCGACCTTCCCGGCGCTGTGCCGGTCCAGGTTGCCGGTCGGCTCGTCGGCAAGGACGACCGGCGGCCTGTTGATCAGGGCGCGAGCGATCGCTACGCGCTGGCGCTCGCCGCCCGATAGCTCCGAAGGAAGCCGGTCCATCCGGCCCCCAAGGCCCACGCGGTCCAGTAGTTCCAGGGCGCGGTCGGGTTCGCCAGGCGACGACCCTCGGTTAGGAAGGGTGGGCACCAGGACGTTCTCAAGGCTTGTGCACTGCGGCAGCAGGTGGTGGTCCTGAAAGACGAAGCCGATACTCCGGTTGCGGAATCGAGCGAGCGAGGCCGTGTCCAGGGAGAAGGGATTCTGACCGCAGATCGTCACCGCGCCAGCGGTGGGCGTCTCCAGCGATCCCAGGATGTACAATAGCGTGCTCTTCCCGGAGCCGGAGGGGCCCATCACCGCCATGGCATCGCCCCGATCCATGACAAGGGACAGGTCGTCCAGAATGACCAAGGCTCCGGACGAGTGCGGATATTCCTTGCGCAGACCGCGAACGGATAGATCTGCGGACATGGCCGGTCGCCCCCTTCTCTACCGATTGTTCCACAAGCTGCTCGGTGCGCGATTGAGGTGCTTCTACGGGGTGACCGCGGTAGCGGGACAAGCGTTCTCGGTAGTCCGGCTTGCGCGACTGTGGGCGGAGACCGGCAGGTCCGGTGTCCGGCCGCCGGAGGAACGCCAGTGCTTCTGATCGGGCCTCCCGGCAGCGGCAAGACCACAAGGGTGCTGGACGCTCTTGAGCGGACAATACGAACCGGCCGGAGCCGCGAGGTCCAGTTGCTCGTCCCAACGGCGAGCATGAAACACCACTTGGTTGCGCTGCTGGCCAGGCGAGGGCTGATGGTGCCTCTCCACATCATATCGACCATGTCGGAGTTTGTGCGGGACCAAACTCCGGATGTCCGGCCGATCCATGCGGCCGCCGGGGAGAGGCTCCTGCGGCTGGCCATCCTCCGGACTGCGCCCAGCGCCTTCGGAAAGCAGTCCGGCTCGCGCGGCCTCCGTGCGCGAATCGGAGCACTGATCGGTGAATTCTGGGCTGCCGGAGCGGACAGCTATGCGGTCGAAGCGGTTGCCCGCAGCCGCAGCCAGCGAGCGTTCGTGACCGTATTCCGAGAGTACGAGGACTCCCTCTCTCGGCTGGGCCATGTCCACCAGAACCAGCGTATCGCCCAGGCCGCCGCCATGATTCGAAGCGAGGGCCTGCCGGTCCGGGAAATCTACCTTGATGGCTTCGATCACTTCACCCGGCAGCAGGAGGAGTTGCTCGAGGCCCTGGCGGAACAGGCGGAGAGGATCCTGGTCGCGCTGCCGGCGGACCTGCCGCACTACCCGCTGCCGAAGCACCGCCAAACCCTGCTGCCGCCTCTGTCGGAGGGCGCCGCAGAGACCGCAGTGGTCCGGGCAGCGCACCCTCAGGCGGAGGTCATGGAGATCGCCGCGCAGATTCTCGCCAGCGGTCGTCCCCTGCGGGAGCACGCGATCATTCTGCGGTCGCCCGAACGCTACGAGGCCCTGATTCGAGAAATCTTCGAGAGCTTGCGGATTCCGCACCGTTTCTGGCTGCGGACAAGGCTGGTGGATCACGGGGTAGCCCGGCATTTCCTCGGCTGGCTGCGGGCAATCGAGCATCAGTTCCCTGGGGAAGCGACGCTCGAGGCGATCACCTCCCCACTCTCCCCTGCCGAATTCGGCGAGGGCGCGGATTGCTTTGATTTCGCCCTCCGCGAACGGCTGCCCGGTGATGGGCTGGCCTTCTTTCGGACGGCTGCCAAGGGGCACCCGAACCAGTTGCGCCTGCTCGACCACCTCGGCGATTGCGAACTCTGGCACCGCAGCCGCCGGGGTGCGCCACGGTGGGGGAAGGAGTGCCTGAAGCTCCTGGAGGCGGTTCTGGAGCTCCGGCCGCCGATCGCGCCCGGGTCTTTCCAGCGTGCCCGCGACTGGCGGGATGCCAGTGCAGCGGCGAGGGCTGTGCGGGGTGGGATTGAGACTACCGCTGCACTCGCCGAGTTCGAGGGCCGTCGACTGCGTTTCGGTGTGTTCCTTGAAGCACTCGAGGATGTGCTGAGGGCGACCGAACTCTCCGTCCCCGACCAGCGCTACGATGTGGTGCACATCCTGCCGATCCTGGAGGCCCGGCAGTGGTCTGTCCCGAGAGTTTTCGTTTGCGGCTTGGCGGAGGGCTGGTTCCCCAGGCGCCATGCCCAGGATTTCCTGTTCGACGACGAGGATCGCCAGCAACTTCGGGCCCGCGACATCGCGGTGAGGTCCGCGGCGGACCGGGTGGCGGAGGAACGGTTTCTCTACCAGGTGGCGGTCAGCCGGGCCGTGGACAAGTTGGTGCTTACCTATCCCTGTACCGACGATCTCGGCAAACCGCTGATGAAGTCCGAGTTTCTGGCCGGCCACGGGACTGCCCGGGACGCGGAATTCACGCAACTGGGCGGCGGCGACGCACCGAATCCGCTCCCGCCGGCTGGTGCACTGCCCGCGGACCTGCTTGCGACGCTGGCCGAACGCAACCGACGGTTCAGCGTTTCGGGCATCCAGAGGTTCCGGCAGTGTCCCTATCTGTACTTCAGCGGCACCACGCTCGGGTTGCGGGGAAGGCCGGTTCGGCCGGATGATCGGCTGGACGCAGCGGTGCTCGGCACTGTCGTCCACGATGCACTGGAGTGCTGGAATCGCGACCGCGGAGAGATCGGGCAGATTCTCGACCGCACCTTCCGCCAGACGATGGACCGCCTGCATCTGGGAGAGAGCTTCCGGACCGAGCGACTGCGTCTGGCGCTACGAACGGACCTGTTGCGCTTCGCCGGCGAGCAGGGTCCGTCGATGGGGCTGCCCGCTGCCAGTCGAGGGTACTTCGAGCAGGCCAGGAGCTACCGGATCGAGGGCCCGGACCCGCGGGTGGAGATCCGCTGCCGAATCGACCGCTTCGACGTCGATGCCGGCAAGCGCTGCCTTGTTACCGACTACAAGTACGCCCGGCCGGAGCGCGTGCGGGCCATGATCAACGAACACTTGGCTGGACATCAGCTGCAGCTGCTGATCTACCTGGCGGCGCTTGAGCAGGACCTGGGCTTCGAACCGTCCGGCATGGCGCTGTGCGGACTGCGGGGCGAAACCAGCTACGACGGTGCAGCCGTCGACGGCCCCCCCGAATTGCGACCGCTGGAGCGCAAGAATCTGCTGGACCTGCTGGCTGCCGCTCGCCATGAAGCGGCCTCGGTGGTCCGGGCCGTCTTGCGCGGTGAGATCGACGTGGAGCCGAACGACACGGAGTACTGCGGAAGTGCCTGTGCTTTCGGTGGCGTCTGCCGGGTTCGTTGGGACAAGTCGGAGGGCCTTGTCAAGTGAGGCTGACCGACCAGCAGCGGCGGGCGGTGCGGAGTTGGGAGAGCGGCGACATCTGTGTCGTCGCCGGCCCGGGATCGGGCAAGACCCGGGTGCTGGTTGAGCGGGTCCGCTGGCTCGTTGAGGATCGCAAGGTGACTCCCGAGCGGGTCCTTGCGATCACGTTCACCGAGAAAGCCGCCCACGAGATGACGGCCAGGCTCCTGGGCGGTGCCCAGGGCTCACCGGAGCTCCGGCAGAAGTTCGAATCGGTACGGATCTCCACGATCGACGGGTTCTGCAACCGCCTTCTCCGTGAGCACGCCCTCGACGCCGGAGTCGACCCGGGCTTCGAGATGGTCGGGGAACCCGAGGCGCAGACCCTGCTCTACGCCGCCATCAATCAGGTTCTCGACCAGTGCTACCGCCAGGCCCCTGAGGGGGTGCGCACTTTTCTGGCGGCGTACGTTCCGTCGGGGGGGCGCTCGTCCCGCACCGACTCCCAGCGTTTGCAGGACGACCTGGCCAGCCTCGTGACCCTGATCCGAAGTCACGGCAGGGAGGGGTTCCTCAGCGATTCACCGGCACCGGTCGAAGCCCTCGCGGGCGCCCTGCGGGACCTCGCGGACAGCAAAAGGCTTCCGGGCCTTGCGGAACTGGCGGACCGCCTGGACGAGGCCCCGTCCGCTGACGCCGCCACACGGGCCTCGCTGATGGCAGAGGCTGTTCGCGCCACGGCGCCGGTCCGCCGGTCCGGCAGGGTCAAGGAACTGGTCAGCGAGATCAAGGACAGGTTGCTGCCCGCCTGCATCGCGGCTACCGCCGCAATCCTGCACCGGGAGTCGCGGGAGTGGCTGCTGCGGGTCACAACTCGAATTCTTGGGGCGTTTGGTGAGGCGAAGATGGCAGCCGGGTTGCTCGATTTTGACGATGTCCTGGCCGGGGCGGCAGCGTTGCTGGCCTCCGAATCGGCTCCCGACATGGCCTTTGAGCATGTTCTGATCGACGAGTTCCAGGACACCAACCCCCTGCAGATCCAACTCGTCGAGAACCTGCTGAAAGCGCACGGGCGGAATCGTCCGGTTCGTTTCGTCGTGGGTGACATCAACCAATCGATCTACGGGTTCCGGCATGCCGACCAGAACGTCTTCCGCGAGTACCGGGAAAGTCTTGCAGCCGGCGGCGGGGAGGTGATTCGCCTGGTCGAAAACTTCCGCAGCCGCAGGGACATCCTCGAGGCTGTGCACCGGATCCTGCCTGGAGGTATGGGCGGCGGTGTCGAGAAGCACCGCCTGACAGCGGCGAACCGGTTTCCGGAGAAGGCTGAGCCAAGCGTCGAGGTTCACCTCGTCATGGACGGTCAGACGAGTGCGCTCGAGCGGGAAGCCGAGACTCTGGCGGGCCGCCTGCACGAGCTGAAGGAGACTCTCCGGGTGGCCGACCGGCAGGAGAGCCCCGGGGGTGCCCGACCGCTGGAATGGGGAGACGTAGCGGTCCTCGTGCGGACCCATGAGCGGGCTGCCCGGTTCGCGGCTGCCCTCCGGCGAGCAGGAATTCCCTGCCGAAGCGCCTCCGCGGCGAGGCTGTTCGACGCTCCCGAAACCACCGAGTTGGCCGCGTTCCTGCGCGTGGTGCGCAACCCGCGCGACGAAATCAGCCTTGCGGGGACCCTGAAATCACCGTTCTGCGGGGTGGATGACACGGCCTTGCTGCGTCTCAGGCTGGGTGGAGGAAACCTGGCCGAAGCGATCTCGGAAAAGCGGGCGAACCGGGCCGGACTGGACCGCCGCTCGTTGCAACGCCTTGCACGCTTCAGGGAGTTGCTCGCTGCCTGTCGGGCTGACCGGGCAACTGTTCCGCCACGTTTCCTGCTGGCGCGGGCGGTACAGTCCTGCGGATACCGCTCCTTTCTGGCCGCAAGGGACGAGGGCCCGGACCGCGTCGCCAACGTTGACCGCCTTCTGCAATGGATCGGGCGCAGGCAGGATCAGGGTTCCCTCAGCCTCGACAGGATCTCCGACGATCTTGACAGAGCCATCCAGGAGGGCCATGCCACCAGGGACGCGGTCAACCAGCAGGGGGTGGACGGCTGCGTCGAGATCCTCACGATGCACGCCGCCAAGGGGCTGGAGTTTCCGGTCGTGGCGCTGGCTTCGATGCAGAGTCCGGCAGCAGGTCGGGTTCCCGGAATGCTGTTCTCGGCGGAGCGGGGCATCGGTGCGCGCTGGGTGGTGCCATCGGGGATCGGCCCGGTCGGCGATGCGGCCTACGAGTATGCGTCCAGGGACGCGCTGGGTCGCGAGCGCGAGGAGAGCGACCGGCTGCTCTACGTGGCCATGACCCGGGCCGAGGAGCACTTGGTGCTCAGCGCCTCGTTCCCGAAGGGAATTGAGAGGCGGCACTGGTGCAAGCCGGTCTTTGACCGGCTTGGGATTGACACGAAGGCCGATCTGCCCGCAGCGCCTGAAGTGCGAACCGCCGGAGACGCTCGGTATGCGTTACGTGCCCGAACCGGCATCCCGGGACAACCGGCCCGTTCCGGAAACGGCGAGCGTCCCGGCAGCCCTCGTATTCTCCTGCCACTGGCAGCATCGGCGCAAACCGATTACTCGGCGACGGTCACATCCATTACGCTGTTCGCGCAATGCCCTCGCCGCTACTACCTTGCGAGGGTCCTTGCCCTGAATGGGGTCGCGGCCCGCTTGCGCTCAACCCGCATCCAGCCGACGGTCGGGCCACTCGACCGTGATGGGACGGATGCCTCCACATTCGGATCCGAAGTCCATCTGTTCCTTGCCGGCCAGTTGACCGATCCCGGCCCGGCAGCACGGCGCTTGGCCGCAAGGTTCCTGGAGCACGAACTGGGGTGCCGGTCGGCGCGGGCTGAGACAGTCGAGAGGGAAGCGGGATTCGCGTTCACCCTCGGCGACCGTCTTCTGCGCGGCACCCTTGACCTGCTGTTCGAGGAAGGTGGTGAGCGGGTTCTCGTGGACTACAAGACGGACCGCGTGCGTCGCGGCAGCGAACGGGATGCTGCGCAGACGTACGCTGCGCAACTGCAGTTGTACGCAGCCGGTTTGGCGAAAGCGGAGCGGCCGGTTGACCGGGCGGTGATCTTCTATCTTCGCAGCGGGGTGCCGGTTGACATGGATGTCGGCGCCAGTGCTGTCGAATCCGCTGCGGCCATGGTCGACCGATTCTTCGAGGCGCAGGTGCGGCAGGACTATCCGTTGCGGGTCGGTTCGCACTGCCTCCGGTGCCAGTACTTCCGCGATGCCTGTCCTGCCCGGCTTGCCTGAGCGATGCCGGGAACCTAGCCGACAAGACCCCGGACGGCGTCGACGATGTGCCGGGCCGAGATGCCGAATCGGTCCAAAAGTTCCCCGGGCTTGCCGCTGCGGGCGATGCCGCGCACAGCGAGTTGGCGGACCCGGGCACCGTCTTCGGCAAGCGCCGCAAGGACCGCGCTGCCGATTCCACCGTGGGCGTAGTGATCCTCGACCGTTACGATGTTCCCGCCACACTCCTGGGCCGCTCGCCGCAGCGTGGCCTCGTCGACGGGCTGTACGCTGAACAGGTCGATGACCCGGGCCGAGATGCCTTCCGCCGCCAGTTTCTCTGCCGCCGCCAGGGCTTCGTACAGAGTGACTCCCGCGGCGACGATGGCGGCCCGATCATTCCCGCTCTCCCGCAGCACCTTGGCCCTTCCGATCCCGAACGCTTCCTGCGGGTCGTACAGGATGGCCGTCTTGGGACGGCTGGTGCGGATATACACCGGCCCCGCGATACCGGCCGCCAGCTCGATCGCGCGCCACGCACTCGTTGCGTCCGACGGGTACAGGACGGTGTAGTTCGGCTCCGCACAGGTCATCGCCAGGTCCTCGAGACCCATCTGTGACGGTCCGTCCTCACCGATGGAGATGCCCGCGTGCGTACCCACGAGCTTGATATTCGTCGAGCTGATCGCCGCGAGCCGCATGAAGTCGTAGCCCCTGGCGAGGAAGCAGGCGAAGCTGGATGCGAAAGGGACCTTGCCGCGGCAAGCGAGCCCCATAGCGACTCCCACAAGGTTCTGCTCCGCGATATGGCACTGCAGCAATCGCCGCGGGTCGACCTTGGCAATGTTGGTTGTAAAGGTCGAGTTGCCGACATCGGCGTCGACTCCCACGATGCGGCCGTCCGCCCTCCCGAGCGCTTCCAGCGCCGCTCCATATGCCTCACGGGTGGCGACCGCCGGGCCACCGATCCGGTAGGGTGGGGCCTCGACGGGCTGCGGGGGAGCAGGGGCGGCCGGTCGGTCCGCCGGAAGGGCGGGCTCCCACGCGAACGGCGCGCCCGCGAGTGCCGCTTCCAGTGAGGCTATCGTTTCGTCCTCCAGCTGCCCGGCCGGGATCGGCTTGCCGTGCCAGCCGTCCTTGTCTTCCGCGCATGGAATCCCGCGGCCCTTGAAGGTCTTCGCCAGAATCACGGTCGGCTGGTACGGCGAACTCCGGGCCTCGGAATAGGCCTCGACCAAGGCTCCGACGTCATGACCGTCAATGACCAGCGCCCGCCAGCCGAAGGCTTCCCAACGCCGCCGGTATGCGTCCAGGTCGTGCTGGAGCATGGTCGGCGCACTCTGGCCCAGTCGATTGATGTCGACGGTTGCGACCAGGTTGCCCAGTCCGTCGTTCGCCGCCATCGAGGCGGCCTCCCAGACGGAACCCTCGGCGGTCTCTCCGTCACCGAGCAGGACCCAGATCCGGCGGTCGCTGCCGTCCAGACGGCATGCGTGGGCCATGCCGACCCCAACGCTCAGCCCCTGTCCCAGGGACCCGGTGGCCACGTCGACGAAAGGCAGGGTCGTCGGCGGGTGCCCCTCCAGGTCGGAGTCGATCTTCCGGAGATTCAGCAGATCCCGCTCGGCCAGATAACCCGCCTCCACCCAGGCGGCATACAGTACCGGGGCAGCATGGCCCTTCGACAGGACAAAGACGTCGTTGGCCTCGCTGGCCGGATCCTGCGGATCGTATCGCATTGCATCGAAGAACAGCACCGCCATGATCTCGGCTGCCGAGGTGCATGTTGTTGGGTGTCCGCTACCGGCGCGGCTGGTCGAGCGGACCGAGTGGATTCGCAGTCTCGTGGCCTTGTCCCGCAATCCGGCAAGAGCGTTTTCTGGAAGAGCGAACGGCATGGGTGTTACTCGGTAATCCTCACTGGCGGCAGTGCCGACCGAGGTGTCGGTTGTGGCCGCAGGAGCGATGACGGGACGAATGCTGTGGGGTCTCGATCCAGCCCACCGGGTGCAGCAGCCGAGCCCGGACCTTCCATCATAACCCGGTCATGTTTCCCCTGACCTGGAGGACGCTCGGGCCCTACCCTAGTAGGAAGAGAGGTCAGCCTTCATGATCGTGGCGTCATCCATCAAGCGGTTCGATTCGATCGAACTGGATTGCGGGAGAAGCCTGGGGCCGGTCGATGTTGCCTACGAGACGTATGGCGAACTGAATGCGGTGCGGTCCAACGCGATTCTGATCCTGCACGCCTTCTCGGGCAACGCCCATGCGGCCGGGATCAGCCCCGAAACCGGCAAGCCGGGCTGGTGGGACAACATGATCGGGCCGGGCAAGGCATTCGACACGCGGCGATACTTCGTCATCTCCACCAACGTGCTCGGCGGCTGCCACGGAACGACCGGACCGGGCTCGACGGACCCCGCGAACGGCCGGCCATTCGGTTCCCGCTTCCCTCCGGTTTCCATCGGGGACATGGTTCGCCTGCAGCAGATGCTCACCGAATCGATGGGGATCCAGCGATTGCTCAGCGTCTCTGGAGGTTCGATGGGCGGGATGCAGGCCCTGCAGTGGGCGGCTTCCTACCCGGAGCAGGTCGCCTCGGTGATCCCGATCGCCACCACGCACAGACACTCCGCCCAGCAGATCGCGTTCAACGAGGTGGGGCGACAGGCGATCGTGGCCGACCCCGACTTCAACCACGGTGACTACTACAGGGGCAACTCTCCCGAACGAGGGCTGGCCGTTGCCAGGATGGTCGGCCACATCACCTACATGAGCGACGATTCGATGCGGGAGAAGTTCGGACGGCGACGACGCAAGTCGTTCGGTGCGAGCGACCTGTTTGAGGTGGAGAGCTACCTGCGCTACCGTGGCGTGCAGTTCGTCAGCCGGTTCGATGCCAACTCCTACCTCGTGATTACCCGTGCGATGGACACGTTCGACCTGGGCGGCTCACGCGGCTCGCTCGGTGAGTGCTTCGCCGATGGTGACACGCGTTTCCTGGTGATCAGCTTCACGTCCGACTGGCTGTATCCCAGCTACCAGTCGCAGGAAATCGTCCGGGCCCTCCGCTCGCGGAACCGGGACGTCGCTTACGTCGAGCTGGAGTCGAATTACGGCCACGACGCCTTCCTGCTCGAAGCCGGCGAGCAGACGGCGCTGATCCGCGGATTTCTGGAAAATACCTTTCAGCGGCTGGCTGGCTGAGGAGCGGGTGGCGTGGCGCTGGGTCGGCGGATGTAGTTCGCGTCGATCGCCTCCGGAGGCGCGAGGAGACCTCGCTCGGACTCCTGCAGCGCGAGAAGCGCCACGGACCTGGCGAGTCCGTCGGCGACAACCCGTATCGTCCAGCCGCTAGCCGCGGCAGCCGGGCCACCGGGTCGGAAGATCGCGGGATCGTCGGTAACCAGCATAGGCTCGAATCGCCGGAGCCCGTTCTCCAGTGCATCCCATGTGGCAAGGGTCTCGGGAGTCAGCTGGCGTGCATCGCGATCATAGCAACCGGCGAAAACCTCTCCGCGGCTCGCGTCGAGCACAGCCGCACGGGGAGCGGGGTCCGAGCACGCGAATGCAAGGGCACGCAGACTGGACACTCCGACCAGAGGTCGACCGCTGGCCTCGGCAAGCGCCTTGGCGGCGGCGAGACCGACCCGGATGCCTGTGAACGAGCCCGGACCGGTGGCCGCGGCGAAGACGTCGACAGCGCTCAGCGCGACCGAGTGGCGATCAAGCAGTTGGGCGATGGCTCCGAAGAGCACTTCCTCGTAACGCGCTCCCGGCCCCAGCGCTTCGCTGCCGACATGCTTCCCACGGCATAGCAACGCCAGGCCTCCGCGGCGGCGGGCGGTGTCGATGGCGAGAACGTGCATCGGGAGAGCGGTCACGTCCGCTTCGACCGGGTCCTCCGCCTGGTCCCGCCGCCCTCGGCGATCCTGGCCTCGCGCGCTCGCAGGAGATCGACCGCCTGGTCCATCGTGACATCGGCTGGCTGGCCGCCACGCGGAACCGAGGCGTTCAACTTGCCGTCGGTGACGTACGGTCCATAGCGGCCCTGGAGAATCCTCAGTTCCCTGCCGGTGGTCGGGTGCTCGCCCAGGACCTTGATCGGCAGTGCCTGGGCCGCCTGACGTCGAGGGTTCTTCTCCTGTGCCAGCAGTTTGAGGGCGTCGCCCAAACCAATGTCGAGCGGGCTCATGTCGGCCGGAATCGACCGGATGTCTTCGCCGCGCTTGACGTACGGCCCGAAACGCCCGTTGGCGGCCAGAACGGTCTCGCCGCTCTGGGGGTCGTCGCCCAGGGACCGGGGCAGGGACAGCAGCTTGAGCGCCGTATCGAGATCGATGCTGTCCGGGTCCTGGCCCCGCAAGAGCGAGGCCCGCTTGGCCTTGCCCTCCTGGTCCGCATCCCCCAGCTGGACGAAAGGTCCGAACCGGCCCTGCCTGACATAGACCGGAAGGTTGGAGTCGGGCGCGAATCCGACAGGGGCCGGGCCCTTGCGGGCGACCTGCAGCAATTCGCGTGCGGCATCCATGTCGAGCTCGTCCGGAGCGAGGTTGTCGGGTACGCTGCATCTGGATTCGCCGTCCGTCAGGAACGGTCCGTAGCGACCGATGCGAACCTCGAGACTGCTGCCGTTCTCCTGTTCGCCGATAGGAAGGCTGCACACCTGGCGTGGGTCGATTCGCTCCTGACCGCGCTCGACGAGGGCGTGCAACCCTGCATGCCCGTTGCCGAAGTAGAACCCTTTCAGGTATTTCAGACGATCCAGTTCGCCGCGGGCTATCGCGTCCAACTGATCTTCGAGCCGGGCGGTGAAAGCGTAATCGGCCAAGTGCGTGAAGTGTTCCTCCAGAAGGCCGACGACTGCCATCGCCGTGAAGGTTGGTATCAGCGCCCCGCCCCGCTTGAACGCGTACGACCGCGACTGGACGAGGTCGACAATGGTCGCCCAGGTGCTGGGGCGGCCGATCCCCAGGCGTTCGAGTTCGCGAATCAGTTGGCCTTCCGTGTAGCGGTTCGGGGGCTGGGTTCGTCGCTCGTGCGGTTGCGCCGCCGTCACGGCGAGCGTGGTGCCCTCGCGGAGGTCCGGCAGGATTCTCTCCCTGGTGTCGGTTTCCACGCCTCCCTCGAGTGCTTCGCTCGAGTAGGCCACCAGGAATCCCGGGAACTCGATCACCTTGCCGGTGGCGCGGAACACAGCGTCGCGGACTGAGACCAGTGCGAGGGTGTTCGTGCCGCGCGCGTCCCGCATCTGGCTGGCGAGAGTCCTCCTCCAGATCATCTCGTACAGCTTGGCCGCTTCGGAACCCAGCCGGTCGCGGACCTCGCCGACGGTCCGGAACTGCTCTCCCGCCGGGCGGATCGCCTCGTGGGCCTCCTGGGCGTTCTTGACCTTGTTCCGGTAGTAGCGGACGGACTCCGAAAGGTACTCCGGCCCGAACTTCTCCACGATCAGCGCGCGGGCGGCCGACTTGGCCTCGTCCGAGAGGACCGTCGAGTCGGTTCGCATGTAGGTGATGAAGCCGTTTTCGTACAGTTGCTGCGCGAGCCCCATTGTGTGCCGGGCCTGGAACCGCAGCCTGCTGTTGGCTTCCTGCTGCAGGGTGCTGGTGACGTACGGAGCCTGGGGTGCCGTTACGAACGGCTTCTCCTCCAGTGAGGACACCCGAGGGTCGTCGGCGCGGGTCTCCTCGGCGATCCGCTTGGCATCGATCTCCCTCAACAGCGCCGGAGGGTCCGCCGTGCGGCCGGTCGCGGCCTTCAGCTGCCCAGTGTCCGGATCGAAATCCCGGCCCGTTGCGATGCGGCGACCGGCCACCTGGAACAGTTCCGCTTCGAATTCGGAACCGGCGTGTGAAAACGTTGCCTTCACTCCCCAATACGCCGCCTCCGTGAAGCGAATCCTGGCCCGTTCCCGTTCGACCAGCAGGCGCACTGCCACACTTTGGACGCGTCCCGCACTCAAGCGGGGAATCATCTTCTTCCAGAGCAGTGGACTGACCTCGTAGCCGAACAGCCGGTCCACGATGCGGCGCGTCTCCTGGGCTCTGACCAGGTTCTGGTCGATGCTTCTCGGGGATGTCAGGGCGGTTCGGATTGCCTTCGCCGTGATCTCGTGGAAGACCAGCCGCTCGGTCGGCACCTTGGGGCCGAGGATCTCCAGCAAATGCCAGCTGATCGATTCCCCCTCGCGGTCCTCGTCCGTCGCGAAGTAGACGTGCTCGGCCTCCCTTACGGCCTTGCGAATGTCCTTCACGAGTTCCTTCTTGTCCTTCGGAATGACGTAGACGGGCTCAAAGTCGGCCTCCACGTTGACCCCAAGGCGAGCCCACGGGTTCTTCTTGAGTTTGGCGGGAATGTCGGTGGCGCTGTTCGGCAGGTCTCGGACATGACCCACCGAAGCCTTGACGACATACCCGTCCGGGAGAAACTTCGCGATCGTCCGGGCCTTGGTCGGCGACTCGACGATAACGAGAGTCTTGGAAGGGTTGCTCACAGCAGCGGTGCCTCTCTTACTTCTCTATAGCACCGCTGGCAGAGGATTGTGGCAGACACCGGAATCGGCCGTCTCAGCGATGCTGTCCGAAGGTATAGACGAATACGGGGTGCTCGGCCCCGCTGACCGGTACGGTTACGGTGATCGACGGATTCCACCCGGGAATCTCCCACTTGTAGCTGACCACCCGAGCGCCGGCCTTCAGTTCCCGTTCCAGCTTGGGGCGCAATTGGCGGTTGGCTGACGTCATGAGAAACAGCGTAACCACCGTCGCGGCACTCAAGTCGGCGTCGAAGATGTCCCGCTGGCGGATCTCGATGCGGTTCTGGACGCCCGCAGCGGCGACGGCCTCGCGGGCTTCCTCGACCAGGCGCCGGTCAATCTCGAATCCGACCCCCCGGGCACCATGGGCCTTGGCGGCCCGCACGAGAATGCGGCCGTCACCCGAGCCCAGGTCGTAAACCGTGTCCTCCATCGAGACCTTCGCCACGTCCAGCATCATGTCCACGACGTGCCAGGGTGTAGGCACAAAGGGGGCGACGCTGCGGGGGTCGAGCAAGGGTGCTGCCGGCTGGGCCGGCGCTGTCGGCGCGGATGCCAGCAGCGCGGCCAAGACCGCGATGCCTGCCGACGGACTCGACAGGAGTCGCCCCGGCCGTTGTCGCTGCCCGGGAAACCCGCCTTGTTCTTCGTCTGCCACCGCTCGGTGCCCTCCCCAATATAGATTCACGGTACAGAGCCCCGCAACCGCCCAGCCCAGATCAACCCTTGGCCGCCAGAACCGCCCCGACCGAATCGACGGCTTCGAAGGGATACAGGATACAGTCGGGCATCCCGAGGTCAATCGGGCTGTTGGGTCTGGCCGTTCCCGGCGGGCCCGGGCCCGTTCCGTGGCCAGCGTGACCATGATATTATTGTATGGGCCGCTAGGAACTGCCTTGCGCATGAGTGAACTGTTTCGGGCGAGGTTCGTCGCTACGCCGACGCTGGTCGTCGGACTGGTCTGTGCGCATTTCCCGACGGTTGCGGGGGCGGACGGCTCTTTCCCCGATCACGGCGATTGCAGCTACTTCGGCCCGAACGGTAATTCCGGGATCGTCTATACGCAGACCGATGACATCCGGGCGATGAAGCGTCGCACCAAACAGACGGTTGCGGCCCTGGCGATGATCCCTCAGGCTCGGCGAGGCGGCATCCTCCCCCGGGCTGCCAACACCGGGGACCTGGCCTGCTCCGGCATCGACGACTGCATCCAGCGGGCTGCCGAAGCCGCTGGCGTACCGCTCACCTACCTGACCGCGGATTCAGAGTTCCTGCGTCGCGCCAGCCTGGACTTGACCGGTCGAATCCCGACCAGGGAGCAAGTGCTGTCGTTCCTCCGGGACCGGACCCCCAACAAGCGGGAGCAGTTGGTGGACGCTCTGCTGCAGAGCACCGCCTGGGTGGACCGCTGGACCATGTTCTTCGGGGACCTGTTCGAGAACACCCAGAGAACCGCCCAGGTCAACCGCTACCCGTTGGGACGGGATTCGTTCCATCTCTACCTGCGAGATTCGATGGTGCAGAACAAGCCGTACGACCGGATGGTGCGCGAGATGCTGGCGGCCGAGGGTACCAGCGACGGTCGCGTGTACCCGAAGCGGTACACGAGCTTGGAGCATTTTCGGGGGACCTACGGCGACTACGTGGGGAATCCGGTGCAGGCGTCGCCGGTGGCCTACCTCGTAGGGGGCCGAACGACCGGAGGACCGATCCAGGATACCTACGACACCCTGGCGTTCATGACAGCGAAGCACTTCCTGGGGAATTCCTTCATGGATTGCATCCTGTGCCACGACGGGGAAGGCCATCTGGATTCCCTGAGCGCGTGGGGTGCGAAAGCGCAGAGGCTTGAGGGTTGGGGCCTGGCGGCCTACTTCTCGGATATCCCCCGCCACCAGTCCTGGCGGGTTCCGAGGCGTACGCTGCCCAACGACCCCCAGCGCATGAGGCGAGTGAACGCCAACTACTACTTCGTGCATGACCTCCCGCCGGGGCGGGAGGCGCGGGCCGGAAACGGCGACACGGCCGGCATCTACCTGGGACAGACGAACGGCGGCAATCGTCCTGACCGGACGCATGCGGCGCGGGTGGTGGAGCCGGCCTACCCGTTCGAGGGCGTGCCGGCCGAGAACGCGACCGAGCGCCTGCGTCAAAGGCTGGGCCGCCACGTCACGGCGGATCCGCAGTTCGCAAGGACTGCCGTCAACTACATCTGGAGGGAGTTCTTCTCGCGGGGGATCGTGGAGCCGCCCGACCAGTTCGACCTGTTGAGGCTGGACCCGGGCCGGCCGCCGGCGGCCGGCTGGGACATCCAGCCGTCCCATCCGCACCTGCTGCAGTGGCTGGCAAACCGGTTTCGGGACAGCGGCTTCGACCTGAAGTGGCTGATGAAGGAGATCGTGACATCGCAGGCGTACCAGCTGTCGTCACGATATGAGGGCGCGTACAATCCGCTGCACGAGCGGTACTTTGTTCGACACCAGGTGAAGCGGCTGACGGCGGAGCAGATCCACGATGCCATCGTGGTGGCGAGCGGGCGTCCGCCGAGCTACAACGTGAGCCGCACGCTGCGGGGCCTGCAGTTCGCAATGCAGTTCCCGGATGTGGTGAATATGCCGCCCGGCAACGGCTACCAGCCGCGGCATGCGCGCGCCCTGTTGACGTCCTTCACCCGCGGTGACCGCGAGCAGACGCGCCGCTCCCGCGATGCCAGCCCGCTCCAGGCACTCAACCTGATGAACAACCCGTTCGTGCTGGACCGGACGGCACTGGACCAGGGGGCGGGCACCCTGGCTGAGTCCCTGGAACTGCCGGATCCGGACATGGTGAGGAACCTGTACCTGCATGTGCTGAGCCGCCTCCCGACGGAGGCGGAGGAAGCCCGCGCGCTGGCCTACATTCAGGGGGGCGAGCGGGCGGAGCGAGCGTCGAATCTGATGTGGTCGTTCTTCAACAAGACCGACTTCTACTTCAACTACTGACCACGGATGGGGAAGGGTTACCGGCAGTGAGCGAGAGAGAACGGTTCGAGAAGCTGGTCCGGCGGCGGCAGCCGGAGCACCACTGGTTTTTCGAGCGGCCGCATCTAAGTCGACGGTGCTTCTTCCGCCACGCCGTTTCCGGAGTGGGCGGATTCTATCTTGCCGACGGCTTTGCAAGGGGCGAGACGGAGCGCGTGGGAACTGCGGCACCGCAGAACTCGGCCACAGCGACGATTTTCCTCTTCCTGTCCGGAGCCCCCAGCCACGTCGATCTGTTCGACTTCAAGGAGGTGCCGGGCGTCACGCCGCTGGACTTCGCTCCGGAGACGTTTGGTGGCATGACGTTGCCGACGGGCTTGCTGGGCAACACGGCGCGAGTGGCCGACAGGATCGCGATCATCCGGTCGGGGCTGGCATGGGCGCGTGCGCACGCGCTGGCGAAGAACTGGCTCCAGATCGGCCGGAATCCGGTGTCGGCGACGGGCCGCATCGCGCCCCATATCGGGAGTGTTGTGGCGATCGAGAAGGAGCCGGAGCGACGACCGGGACAGAATTTCCCGCCATTCATTTCGCTGCAGGCGCGCAACATCGCCGGGTCGGGCTACTTTCCGGCAGACCTGGGCCCCTTCCAGACCCAGGCGTCTGCCAGCGGCCTGGCCAGCGCGGACCACCGGGCCGGCCCCGGGGTGTTCAACGAGCGGTGGGAGCTGCTGCAGGCGGTCGACGGCGAGCTTCGGGGCGCTGGCTCGCCTTTCGGGGCGGACGCCAGCAGCATGGGGAGCCTGTAC
This sequence comes from Bryobacterales bacterium, assembly GCA_965205085.1. Taxonomy (GTDB): domain Bacteria; phylum Acidobacteriota; class Terriglobia; order Bryobacterales; family UBA6623; genus VXMF01. The sequence continues at coordinate 4,010,962 of OZ242039.1, forward strand.
CAGAACGCCAGGCGCCTGATGTTCAATCCGGCCGTGAACGCGGCGTTCACTTTCACCGAGGAGGAGAGCGCACGCTACGGCGGTACAAGTTTCGGAAACGCGGTGCTGACGGCCAGGAAGATCGTCGAGCAGGACCAGGGCACGCGCTTTATCCAAGTCGAGTCGACCGGGTGGGACCATCACGGGGACATCTATGGACCCGCGAACCAGCGAAACCTCTACGACCGGACCAGGGAGTTCGACCCCGCATTTGCAGCACTGATCGAGGATCTGGACGCGTCGGGGAAGCTTGACGAGACCCTGGTGGTCGTGGCCGGGGAATTCGGGCGGACGCCAGGGAAGCTGTCGAACGCCAGGCTCGGACGCGACCACTACCTCCAGATGTTCTACGTGCTGGCGGGCGCGGGCGTCACGGGCGGCAAGGTGATCGGTGCCACGAACGACACTGGCGGCCGGGGCCCGGGCTCGTTCACAACCGAGGCAGGCTGGTCCCGTGACCGCGAAATTCGCCCGGAAGATCTCGAGGCGACGATCTACTCGGCGATGGGCATCGACTGGACGAAGGTGCGCCACGACGACCCGCTGGGCCGGGGCTTCTACTACGTTCCGGTGGCCGACGAGGACGCTTACGCCCCGGTCGACGAACTCTGGAGTTGAGTCCGGCTGGCAAGGACCCGAGGGCCCGGACTGGACCCGCCGGACGAGAACACTCAGTTCGCCCGCTCGACAGCCCAGTGGGCTGCCCCTTCCGCCAGCGCTCGCTTGTAGCGAGATTCGGGCAGTGTCTCCAGCCCTTCCAGGGCTGCCTCGCAGAACTGAACGGCCTTTTGCCGAACCTGGTCAATCGCTTCGTATCGGTCCAGAATATCGAGGATTTGCCCCAGGGAGACTGACCTGTAGCCGCCTTCCCGCACGACGGTTTCCACCTGGGATCGCTCGAGGGGGGTGCACCTCTGGAGCGCCAAGATCATGGGCAGTGTGATCTTGCCTTCCTTGAGATCGTTGCCCACCGGCTTGCCGAGGACCGCCTCACTAGCCTCGAAATCCAGCACATCGTCGATCAGCTGGAACGCCATGCCCAGATTCCAGCCATAGGCCCGGAGACGCTCCTCGGTGGCCTCGCCCAGGCCGGCCAAGTGTGCTCCGAAGCGGGTGCAGGCGGAGAGCAGGCAAGCAGTCTTTCGGTGAATCAGATCATGGTTCTGCTGCTCGGTGATGTCGAGACGGCCGATCAGGTCGGCCTGCATGAGCTCTCCCTCGACCATCATCTTCGTGAGGTCTATGAGCACGTCCAGAATGGCGAAATCCCGTTCACGCAGGGCAATGCCGAAGGCCTGCATATAGAGCCAGTCGCCCGCGAGGACGCTCACCTGGTTGCCCCATTCCTTGTTGGTGGATGCCCGGCCCCGGCGTACCTCGGCGGCGTCAATCACGTCATCGTGCACGAGGGTCGCTGCATGGATGATCTCCATCACGGCCGCGATGCGGACCGGGGCGTCTCCGTACTCCCCGCACGCCCGGGATGAGAGCAGGACGAGGGCCGGCCGCAGTCGCTTTCCGCCACTGGCATTGAGGTGTCTGCTGATCGACGTGATCACGTCCTCGCAACAGATCGTGTCAAGGGCGATCACCCGTTCGACCCGACGAAGATCCGCGGCGACGAGGGAGAACATCTCCGCCTTGGAGAGAAGGGCCAGACGCGCCATTGCCTTCGTCGGAACGGATCCCGTGCCTCCAGTCTACCGATTCGCACCCCGCAGACCGAGTCGGAGGCCTGTCGGATCCACTGCGATGGGTTCGGGGGGCAGCCTACGCCGCCTGTCGGACGGGGTCGCCATCGACGATTTGCCCGCTCGAGTCGAACTGGATCGAATCCGGTCCACCGTGGAAGCTGATGCCGGGATTCCGGCCAAGTTCATGCCGCAGGTTCTCGCTTACCCTCAACTGCTGGATTTCCATGGTGTTCCGGATCCATACGATCCGGCAGTCCTGCGGGTTCGCCCGGCCGCACGTGGCGAGAATCTTCTCGATGCATTCCCGGTCGGTCGCGAAGTGAGGGGGGCACATGGAGCCGACCGTACTGGAGGCGGTGAACGAATTGATCCAGGTCTTCTCGAAGTCGACGGCCGCGTAGAGCCGGTCGTGGATCACGTCGCACAGACCGATCCCCATGGCGTTGCCGCCGCTGTGGGGGGTCAGGCTCCGTGCGTAGATTCGCTCGATCCGCGGCAGGCCAGCCCAGCAGTTGCGACCCAGGGCCGATCGATTGATCACCTTCGTATCCATGCCGGCACCGGATATGTTCTTGCCGATCTCGTCCACAATCAACAGGTCGACCGGATCGACGGGAAGATTCGCCTTCCACCCCTTCACCCGCTCGAGCAGCTCTTCCTCCCGCGCAACCATGTTGGCTGCCCCCAGCGCGTGAACCTCGGCAGTGCTGTGGTGCGCGTCCTCAAGGATCGCGAGGCCGCCAAGCAGTCGCCCGCTGTCCAGCATCACGCGTCCGACCGCACGGATCACCTCTTCGAGACCGAGCCGAACGGCCCACAGATGGTATCGGCTGGCGCCCTCCCACTTGCCCAGGCCGATGGCCATCATCTTGTGGACGCCACTCTCGAGGCGGCCCTCGAAACCGGTGTGCCACTTCACTCGGCTGCACAGCATGACTCCATCGGCCTCCCAGGCCTCACGGTCCATTGAGACGACGATGCCTTGGGGCGTCTCGCCGATGGGCACGATCTCCAGGGAACTGACAACCGGCACACCCATGGACGACTCGGTGATGCCGTAGTGCGCCAACACTTCCCGCTGGCCCTCGGCTGTACCGCCACCGTGGCTGCCCATGACGGGAATAATGAACGGCCTGACGCCGCGGTTTCGCCACGAGTCCACCACCCCCCGGACGATGGTTTCGATGTTCTCGATGCCCCGACTGCCCACGCCGACGGCGACTCGACTGCCGGCAGGCACCCGCGCGACCCACTCGGCAGAGTCCATTGCCTCCCGTACAGCCCGGTAGACGTCGGGGACGGCGCGGTCGGGATAGTCTTGCTGGATCGGTACCATTCGGGGCAGGCGCATCGAGAGAATTATAGGCGGTGCGGCTCCGACGATGGCGATGTCCGTGGCGTTCGCGTTCCGTTGTCGAACGAACCAGCAGCCAACCTCCTTGAGGTACCGTTGACGGGCACGCCGGTTGCGAGAGTTCGGTCAAGGGGAACTCGCGGGCGGACCCACCCGGGTTTCCAGCGCGCTTCGGTCCGCGGCTCGTCCGCGTTCTCGGCTGCCATTCTCCGCGCTGCGGATTCCCCCTGCCGTCCAATGCCGATGACGCAACCGACAACTCGGACCCGTCACCCTGCGGTACGCAGGTTGACGGGCCATGAGCAGTTTGCATTGGCGCTGCCCGAAATCGGGGCCGACTGTTGCGACCCGCCGCGTCCATAATGAAGGGGATGCGCTGCCACTCCGGCAACCGGGGCGTTTCGAGGCGTCGCATCCTGAGTCTGGCCGGTGGCTTGGCCCTGGCCAGGTCGGCTGGAAGCGAGCCGCAAGACTTGAATGCCACGATCACAGCCGTGCCGGGTATCCGAGTCGGGCACTGGACCCACCCGTCCGGATCGACCGGCTGTACCGCCGTCATCACCAGCGACGGTGCTGTAGGGGGGGCTGATGTTCGCGGGGGCGGTCCCGGCACGCGTGAAACGGACCTGCTCAAGGCGGAAATGAGCGTGGACTCGGTCCATGCGGTGGTGCTGTCGGGGGGGAGTGCCTACGGACTTGCCACGGCGGATGGCGTGATGCACTACCTTGAGCAGCAGGAAATTGGATTCCGCGTGGGAGGGGCGGTCGTTCCGATCGTGCCGGCAGCCATCCTGTTCGACCTCGGAGTCGGTGACCCGACGGTGAGGCCCGATGCGAAGGCGGGCTTCCGGGCGGCCGAGACGGCCTCGAACCAACCCGTCGAGATGGGCAGTGTCGGCGCGGGAGCCGGAGCGACGGTCGGCAAGATGTTGGGAAAGGAGCGGTCCATGCGAGGGGGACTGGGCTCGGCGGCGTTCAGTCTTGAAGACGGACTCGTCATTGGGGCCTTGGTGGCGGTCAACTGTTTGGGGGACGTCGTCGATCCTGCGACTGGGGGGATCCTGGCCGGCGCGCGGAACGGGGACGGAACGGGATTCGCAGACACGATGTCGGCGCTGCGGCGCGGACTCGCCGGTGTGGAATCTGAAGTGGCTGGCAGCACGACGATCGGAGTTGTGGCGACGAACGTCGATTGGACCAAGGCTCAGGCCACCAAGGTGGCGCAAATGGCACAGGATGGGCTCGCGCTCGCGATTCGTCCGGCGCACATGCCCTTCGATGGGGATACGATCTTTGCGCTGGGGACAGGCGGGCGTCGTGTCGACACTCGACTGACCGGCGTGGTCGGCGCCCTGGCGGCCAGCGCAATGGCACTGGCGATCGTGGCCGCGGTTCAGACGGCCACGAGTGGATTCGGCCTGCCGGCCGCCCCGGACCTGTAGCGACCCCGCCCAGTGCGGCGACAGGCAGGGAGTGACCGCTTCGACGGCGGAGGAGCCCGTCGCCGTTGCCTGCTTCTGCGGAACGCTCGCTGCGATTCCAGACTCAAGGATCCTGCTCGCTACCTTGACAGTCCGTAAAGGTTGGTTGTCGTCCCGAAACGAGGGCACGCAACCGCCGAGAGGGTCTGTTCGGTGTGCTGCGACCGCCTCGAGGGTACAGTTCCCGGCATCTTGCTCCCTTCAAGCGTTTCATGCGGCGGGCGCTTCGAACCTGTGTCCTGCCCGCGCACGCCGGCCCCTGTCTTGCTCCGCGCACGCGATTCTTCTCATCCACCGCGACCGAGCTCCACCTCAGATTCGATTCCGGGCCACGCTCCCGGACATCCGGGCTCCCAGAGTACCCTCTCGGCGATTCTTGCGTTTCCTGATCCCCAGAAAACCGCCGGAGGGCCCGAAGCCTGCGGACGGCACTCTGGAAGAGGCGATGCCCAGCGCTGGGCGAAAGGGAGGGCGGCCGCCGGGCTGGCGGCTCTGATACAATCCGTCGAGGTATTCTCCATGCCAGCCAGAAGCACCCTGAATCGACGGTATTTCCTGCAACGCGCGACGGCATCCGCTGCAATCGTGATGACCCCGGCCCGAGGGCAGGACGCCATATCCCGACGGAGGATTCTGGGATCCAACGACCGCATCAATGTCGGGCAGATCGGTGTAGGGGGTCGGGGCGGGAGCCTGCAGCGACTGATGCTGGAAATGATCGAGGGGGGCCAGAACTTCAAGATCACCGCCGTCTGTGATGTCTACGAGAAGCGGCGTCGGCTGGCCCAGGAGAACAGCAAGGCGGAGTTCTCCACTCTGGATTACCGAGAGGTTCTTGCACGGCCCGATGTGGATGCCGTGGTCATTGCGACTCCCGACCACTGGCATGGCACGATGGCGGTCGCGGCCATGGAGGCTGGCAAGGACGTCTATCTGGAGAAGCCGATGACCCACACCATCGAGGAGGCCAAGGCGGTTGCCCGCAAGGTCAGGGAGACAGGGGCCGTACTCCAGGTCGGTTCGCAAACTACGTCCTCCGACCAGTGGTGGAAGGCTCGCAAGGCGATCCAGGACGGAATGATCGGCAAGTTGATCTCCAGTCAGGGCTCATACCACCGCAACTCGATGAGAGGCGAGTGGAACTGGACTCCGGAAAGGGGGCGCGGGTGGGTGATCGAGCCCGATGCCGGCCCGCATGGCCAAGGCGTGAACTTCGTCGACTGGGACATGTGGCTGGGACCCGCCCAGAAACGAGAGTGGGACCCGCATCGCTTTTTCCGGTTCCGCAAGTACTGGGACTACTCTGGAGGCATTGCGACCGACCTGTTCTACCACGTTGTGGCACCGTTGAACATCTGCTGGGGTGAGGCCCAGTTCCCGTACCGTGTCACCGCGACGGGCGGAAAGTACGTGTTCAACGCCCCCGGCGACCGGGAAGTCCCGGACACTTTCAACCTGCTGGCCGACTTTGCTCGGGGGCACTCGCTGATCCTGAGTTCGACCATGGCCAACTCGCGGCATATTCCGGGCCTGATCCGAGGCCACGAGGGAACGATCGTCATGGTGGAGCACGGCCGCTTCGAGGGAAGGACGGATTACATCACTGTCGAGTCCGAGCGAATCTTCCAGGATGCGTTCGTCAGCAAGTACGGAACGGAAAACGTACAGATCAAGGTGGAGGACCGCGGCCGTGACGCACACATGAAGAACTTCCTGGAGTGCATGCGGACGCGAGCCCGGCCGAACTTGGATGCGGACACGGCCTACCGGGCGCAAGTGACGATCTCGATGGGGGTCATGGCCCTGCGCCGAGGCAAGGTGCTGTACTTTGATCCGGACCTTGAGGAGATCACCGAGAGCGCTCCTCGACTGGGCTAGGGATGCTGCGACAGTCCGGGTGTCATGCACTGCTCGAGGCAGCGCTAGCGCTGGGTGTGCTCGTTGCCGGCAGCGGCTGCGGGCCGTCCAAGGTGGTTGCAAGACATCCGAACGTCCTGCTGATCCTGGCCGATGACCTGGGATACGGCGACGTCAGCGCGTACAACGACGAAGCGAGAGTCCGGACCGGCCACATCGATTCGCTGGCTCGGGGCGGTCTTCGCTTCACGGACGCCCATAGCCCGTCCACCGTGTGCACCCCCACCCGCTACGGGATCCTGACCGGTCGGATGCCGTTTCGCACGGGCATGTCCGGAGTCTTCACCGGGGTGGAAGGCCCGTGCCTGATCGACGCAGCTCGTGCGTTCCCTGTCTTGCCACTTCACAAAGGTCTTCACCGGGGTGGAAGGCCCGTGCCTGATCGACGCTGCCAGGCTGACTCTGCCGCAGATGCTGCGGGAATCCGGCTACGTAACGGCGATGGTTGGAAAGTGGCACCTCGGTATGACCTTTTCCGACGCCGCCGGCAGGCCCGTCTATAAACGCGAACTGCCGTCGGCCACACGCGAACAGCGGGCCGCCGCAGGGGTCGAGCGAGTCCGGCTGGTCGATTTCAGCCGTCCAGTTCCCGATGGCCCGTTGCATCGCGGATTCGACTCGTTCTTCGGGACGGTCGCCTGTCCCACTACGGACTGGCTGTATGCGTGGATCGAGGGCGACCGTATCCCAGTCGCTCCGGACACGCTCTTGGACAGGGAGCCGCTTCCCCAGCATCCCTATGCCAACGACAATCGCCGTGGCTGGATTGCATCGGACTACGACCTCGAGCGCGTCGACCTGCGGTTCCTTGCAAGGAGCGTTCAGTTTCTTGAGGAGCATGCCGCCAGGCCGCCCGAAACACCGTTCTTCCTGTTCCACTCGATGCAGGCAGTGCACCTGCCGTCTTTCGCTGCGCCAGAATTCCAGCGACGCAGCTCTGCGGGTCCGCACGGAGACTTTCTGGTCGAGGCGGACTTCATCGTGGGAGAACTCGTTGCAGCGTTGGACCGGCTCGGGTTTGCGGAGAACACCCTGGTCCTCTTCACCAGCGACAATGGCCCCGAAGTCGCCACGGTCCACCACATGCGTGCCGATTACGGGCACGACGGTGCCCGTCCGTGGCGCGGGGTCAAGCGCGACCAATGGGAAGGCGGGCATCGAGTGCCGATGATTGCCCGCTGGCCAGAGCGAATCCCACCCGGGTCGGTCTCCGACCAGACCCTGTGCCTGACCGATATCATGGCGACCCTAGCCGCGCTGGTCGGGTATTCGCTCCCAGTTGACGCAGCGGAGGACAGCTTCGACTTCTCGCTGCTCCTCGATGGAGGCCGCCGCTCCATCGCCGTGCGGGACTTCACCCTCCACCAGACCAATCGGCTGGCTCTGGCGATCCGGCAAGGACGCTGGAAATACCTTGACCACGCGGGGTCCGGGGGGAACGACTACGATCGGCCAGAGTTGGCGGGATTCGTGATTGACGACGGAGCGCCCGGTGCTCCGGCCCAGTTGTACGACCTCTCGAACGATCCCGGGGAAACGAGGAATCTCTACTTCGAAGAACCCGAGACGGCGGCCTTCCTGAAGGAACGCCTTGACAGGCTTGTCGCTGCCCCTCGCAGCGCCCCGCTGCCCTAGCGGCTTGGCGAACTTCGTCCGAGAGGCGGTCCGGTTCCTACGACAGGAACGCTGCCAGCGCCGGAAGCCCGAAGAACAGCACCAGCAGGTAGGAAATCGCTGCGAGCTTCGACCGTACAGCAACATTTGCGAACCAGCGAACCGCTCCGAGCACCAAGTTCCGTATGGGGGCCCACGGGTAAATCAGGAGCGTGCCGGCGATATTGAAGGCCAGGTGTGTCAGCGCGATCTCCACCCCGGCATGGGCGTTCGGGCCGGACACTGCCAGAGATGCCATCAAGGCTGTGATCGTCGTTCCGACGTTCGCCCCGATCGTCACGGGGAACGCCTGTTCAAGCGTCATGAGGCCGACTCCCGCCAACGGTACGAGCAACGATGTGGTGATTGAACTCGACTGCACCATCGCTGTGATTACGCAACCAATCGCGAGGGAAGTCAGTCCGGAGTGCCCGAGTGCGTTCTGGAGGAACGGTTCCGCGATTACCAGAAGCGTGGACCGAAGGACCCGCACGAGCAGCGCCAGCGCACCGAAGATCATGAGGCCGCTGCCGATGACGATCACCACTCCTTGCCAGTGCGGAGCGTCGAAGAGACTCGCCGTGAGCGCCTTGAGCGGCGTCGTGCCCGCCGCGAGCACGGGTGCCAGTGGGCCCTCGAAAGTGCTCGTGGAACCGATGTCCAGCCGGTCGGCGAGAGCGGACGCGCTCCGCGAGAGTACGCCGGTTGTGACCTCGAGCGGCAGCATCACCAGGACGCTCAACAAGTTGAAGAAATCGTGACACGTAGCGACCGAGAACGCTCTCCGGAATTCCTCGGAGCTGCGGATGTGCGCGATCGACACGATCGTGTTGGTCACGGTGGTCCCGATGTTCGCGCCCATGATGATGGGCACCGCATTCGCAAGGGGAAGCGGATTGTCGGGAGCGGCCACGAGACCGACGACCATCGATGTCGTCACCGACGAACTCTGCACGAGCGTCGTGGCCAGCAGGCCGACCATCAGCGCGATGAAGGGATTCTCGGTTGCACTGAAGAATGCATAGAGCAGGTTCCCGCCGAGAAGCTTGAAGCCGTCACCAAGCCCCTTGACTCCAGTGAGGAAAATCAGCAGCAAGAGTACCGCAGCGAGGGCAGCGAGCAGGGTCGATAACCTGGAGGCCCCCCCCCGTGGATGACCCGTTTCGGAGTTCATACGTTCTGCACCGATCGAATCGAGGGATTGCGGCTGTATTCAGCGACGGAGGCTAGCCTCGGTGCGGCTACCGATCCCGCGACCGAGCCGGGGCTTGAGGATTGCCCGCGGAGAAATCACAACGCGAAGCCAGCTTCGGATACCGCGTGCGCACACAACTCGGCAACCGGAACGAAGTGCGAACCTTCAGTTGCAATTGTATCCTGTTCACCGCTGGTCTCCGCGCCGGGGCGGGGAGGAAGAAAGCGCCGGTCCAGCAGTCTCGCGACGTCGATGTTCCCCATGGCCGCCAACAGGTTTTCGGCAACGTGCGGGTTGTCACGCGACAGGTCGGCCAGGAAGCTCCGCAGCTTCTCCCTTACCGTCCCGGTCCTGTGGGAGCAGACACAGGGAGTCACGGGCAGACCAGCCTGCTCGACATAGCCCCTGGTAACCGTTTCCGAAACGTATACCAGCGGCCGAATCAGGCGAAAGTCGCCGGATCTGGAATCCACCACTGGCGGCAAGGCGCTGAGGCGACCGGTAAAGAGTGCATTGCGCAGCAGTGCCTCGCCAAGGTCGTCTGCGGTGTGGCCAAGGGCAACGACGTTGCATCCGAGGGCCGAAGCGACCTCGTAAACCGCACGACGACGGTAGCGGCTGCACAAATCGCATCCATGGCCGGGCTGGTCGTGGAGCAACTGGAGCGAAGGTTCGTCCCGATAGTAGGTCCAAGGTATGCCGCGGTCTGCGAGCAGGTCGCCCAGCGGCTTGACCGGACGGACGAACTTTCCTTGCTCGATCGTGAAGGCCTGCAGCGAGAACTTCACCGGGGACCGCCGCGAAAGGTGATCCAGGGCGTCGAGAAGGGCCAGAGAATCCTTGCCCCCGGACAGTCCGACGGCGACCCGGTCCCCTGGCCGGATCATTGCGAAGTCGCTGATCGCCTTGCCGGTCTTGCGTAGCAGTAATTTTCGATGTTTCACGTTCCGCGACGAAGGTCCATTATCCGCAATTCTGCAGCCGAGCGGGACTCGGGACGCGTGTGGACAGGGGGAAGATGGCAGAAGAGCAGACCCCTTCCGGCACGAACCCAAGGGGTGAACGCCCGGAAGGGCAGGGAATGGCGGTAGCGTCGGAGGTAACGCTGGAGAACTGCGCGGCCCAACAGACGGTGCCATGTTGAGCGCTCCTCCCTCGCCCCCCGCCAGTGTGTCTGCCAACACTCATTCCCAGCGCACTTCACGGCAGCCTGGGCGGCTGCTTCCGAGGTCCGACTGCGCAAGTCAGGATTGTACGAAACGGTCATCTCAGCCGACTTGCTCGGTCCGTCTGCGGACACCGACCGCTCTTCCGGTGCGTACATCGACATCAATCACGACGGAATTCAGACGAACCGTTCCGCTCGCTGGCTGGAACCGTCCCGGCATCCCCGTCAGGAAGCGCCTGACCGATGCTTTCACCCCCATGCCGATCACGGAGTCGACAGGGCCCGTCATTCCGGCATCCGTGATGTACGCCGTGCCGCCTGGCAAGATGCGCTCGTCGGCGGTCGGTACGTGAGTATGGGTGCCGACGACCGCGCTGACCCTGCCGTCCAGGTATCTCCCGAACGCGACCTTCTCGCTGGTTGCCTCGGCATGAAAATCCACGAAGCGAATCCTCACGTCCCGATCGAGTTCGTCCAGCATCTCATCGGCGCATCGGAAAGGGCAATCGATGTGCGGCATCTGGACGCGGCCCTGCACGTTCATCACGGCGTAGCGCACGGCCGAATCCGCTAGCCCGACGTACAGACCGAATCCGGGGGCTTGCGGATAGTTGGCCGGTCGCAGCAAGCGCGGTTGCTCACTGATGTAGGGCAGGATGTCCTTCTTGTCCCAGATATGGTTTCCCGAGGTAAGGACGTCGATTCCCGCCTCGAGCAGTTGGCTGGCAATCTTGGGCGTCGTTCCGAAGCCGGCGGCCGAATTCTCACAGTTGGCTATGACCAGATCGCACTTCTCTTCTGCCACCAATCGTTCCAGGGACCCCAGCACGGCCTGTCGGCCTGGACGTCCCACGATATCGCCGATGAAGAGAATGCGCATGTCGGTGAACAGCTTGTATCCGTCACTGTAGCGCCCCGCATAGCCTTGGCCCATACTCGGGTGGTGCGCGCCGCTGAGAGGGGGCGGAGGAGGTGGGGGTGCATGGAAACCGCGTACCGGAATGATCAGCAGTTGACTCTTCGCCGCAAGCCATGTAACGGCGGCAATGTTCTGTTCATCTAGGCTGTGGTAAGTCAGACGCAGCGCTGGCATCGAGCTGTACCGGTAGCAGCGACATGAAGGCCGAGCGCCGTAGGCCGTTGGTGTGTTTGATGAGGCCCTGCTCGCATGAGCGGTAGGGATGGGCGAAGAAGATGTCGGTGTCGAGTGCCGCGGCGATCTGGCGGTGGTTGGCGAACTCCTTCCTGTTGTTGTAGGTAAGGATCGGGACCAAGGCTAAGAGGGTCCGCAGCAGGTCCTGCATAGCGTCGCCCACAAGCGCGGCCGTCTTGCGACCAAAGATGTGAGAAAGCAGGTATTTCGACTTCCGTTCGACGAGCGTAACAGCGGCTCCCTGATCGTTGAAGTGAAATGGGCGAGGAGCATGATCGTGATCGCTTCGAGCGGCCCTTCCCGTATCGCACGAGCGGCCCGCCCTCCCCAAGCATTCCAGTCGCTGGGTTCACCGCACTGATTCGCGCTTCTCGCCAAGCTTGGTGAGATGTCCGGACTATGTCCGGGGCACGGCGTAGATCGGCTTGTGGGACAACTCGGCGGTCGCTATGATCCACACCGGAACAGCGACGATTCCCATGGCAAGCTGGGGTCGCCCGGAGCTCCACCATCCGCCCAGCGTGCTGGGTCATGCCACAACAGGTGCACCACCGCGCCGCCCAATGCGGCCAAGGCGGTCAGGCCCCAAGCGTGGGGTCGCCGCAGGAAAGCGCGCTTGACCGCGACCCTGCGCACAGCTTCCCGATGCAGCCGGCGCTGGGTTCCATCCCTCAGGACAATCGTCAGGCTATCCGCGGTTGCTGCAGCAAAGACACCGCTGAACTGGCGGCGACCCCCGGATGTGTCATCATGCACCACGACTCGGACCGGGCGAGCGACCGCCACACCCTGCACCCGGGACCAGTCCTGACCTGACTTTGCTTGGCCCTCCTCCGGCACGAGCGCCAAAACCGCCCCGCACACGGCTAGCAAGCCTGTCATCCTTGCGTATCTCATGATATTTCCCATTGCCGCACCGCCCGGGCCCGGTCTAGAGACCCGCCAACTGAATCTCGATCGTCTGGGTTGCAGCAACCACTCCTTGGAACCTCATTTCACCGTCCGGTGTTGCCGCATGAATGCGAATGCGTCCCGGAGGCACTCCCGCGAATCGCACCGTTCCGGACGGGTTGGTATCCGAACGCTGGTGAAACGTCCTGCCGTGCAGTAACGGTCCGCGCTTGTGCATCCGGTATCCGGCAGGGTCAACGAATGGTACCACGCGCGCCTGGAACGGCTGGGCCATTACGGTCATGCAACTGGACCACCACAGTGCTCCCTCCTCGTCCAGCACCACATTCCCTACGTCCGTATGCCCCATCACTCGAATAAAGGGACCGAAGGATAGCGCGCGGTATCCAACAACATGGATATCCACGAAGAATGGAACTCCGACGCCAACATTGCTCAACTGGTAACAGTCATGCCGGTTGCGCTAGGAAATGCAACAGCGGGCGGAGGGGTCTACGGTCCAGATTGGCCTGTCGTATGGAAGAAACTGCCATGCCTCGGACGTTCCGCCATCTGTCATACGACGAGCGCTGCCAGATCCACGCCTTGCACCAACGGGGAGCCTCGGTTACCGCCATCGCCGCTCAACTCCAGCGCCACGAATCCACCGTCTGCTGCGAACTCCGACGCACTCCCCCCTCTGTGCCTGGCTGGCATCGCCCATCAGCGACCCTGTGGTCCGGGCCAGACCGAACAGGACATCCTCTACGAGATGCCCCTCAAGTTCGGGCTCGATCTCTGCGTGCCTATCGAGACGAAAACGATCGCAGGCATCCGTGCATTCGGTTGGTGCCGGCACACTCTTCACCTGTCTCGACGAAGTGATCGCTCGCGACGATGTGGAACCGCTGGCAGCGGGCATTGCCGACCGGTACGATGTGGTTGCTCCTGCGGGCGAATGGACGGTCGTTTGCCGGAACAGCGCCTCTACCGACGACGTCGCCAAGACCAATCTGGCCGAGCCCCTCAAGCAGCGAGGTCTAGGCAACGTGCGAAGCCTGTGACACGGACAGCTCGGGAATGACAGCGCATGAACCGGCTGAACGGCTGTTGCACACAATCCTCCGCGGACGGTCGGACGCGAACGTCCGCTTTTCCGACCTGCGCGCTCTGATGCTGTATCTGGGCTTTGGTGAGCGCATACGCGGGAGCCATCGCCTGTTCGACAGGGCTGGCATCGTGGAAATCGTGAACCTGCAATGCCAAGGCGGACACGCCAAACCCCACCAGGTGAGGCAGGTCCGACAGTTGATCCTGAAATATAAGCTGGGAGGTAACTAGTGTCTGCCAGAAAACCCTTCTTGGGCACGAGGTCTCGCTCGAAGGTGAAAACAATATCGATGACAAATGGTGGGATTAGGCCTGATTAGGTCCGTCTGAGTGCCTGTCACTTCACCTCAAGGCCGCATTTGCAGCCGTTCTGAGGGCTCTCAACTGCCGCTTTGGCCGATCCGACACAGCTCCCCCTGCCGGGCCCTGGCCCGGCTCCCGGCGGGGTGTCCCGGAACCGCTTCAGGCCGCGAGGCTGCACTGGGCAGCCTCACGGTCCGCTTGCAGCAGGACCCGCCCCAGGCGGTGCAGGTTGGCCCCCAACACCGCCAGCGCTACGGTGCGCTCGAAGCCCGCCTTGCCCATCGTCCGCACCCGGTCCAGTCCGTGATGCTCCAGATGATTGATCGCCGCCTCTACCGCTGAGTGCTGCCGCCGCGCCTGCCGAAACGACTCCTCGGCCTCCCGCTCCCGCTGCGCTGCGCTCAACTTGCCCTTCGCCGGCAGCGCGTTCAGGTCCAGCAGTTTGTCCAGCTGGATGCGATTCTCCGGACTGGGAAAGTTGCGGTCCAAGCTGCACGCCCGCAAGTCCGGGAACAACTCCTGCGTCTCCTCGATGATCGGCTCCGCGATGTCCACGTCGCCGCCTTCCCACAACACCTTGTGGTGCAGCAAAAACTGGTGCTGGTCCTCGACTACGCAGACCGGCACTCCCAGCTCCACCGGACAGCCGGCCTTGCCCTTCGAGATCCAGCGCGTGTGCGGCTCGAAGATCGAGAACACCTTCTCCTCTTGCGGAATCTTCTCGCCTTCCAGCAGCCGCCGCTCGGACGGGTCGATCTGACGCTCCGCATGGGCAATCCAGTCCTTGATTTGCTGCATCCTGGACTTCGCCATGCCCGCCTCCTCCAGGGCCTTCAGACTGCTCTTGGCGCGGCTGACCAAGGCCTTGCAGGTGCGCAGGTAGGCCACCACCCGGGGACGCGTGGCCCGGCGCGTCTGCCGCACCGCATGGAACAGCGAGCGCACCTTGCGGGCCTGCTTCTGCCACTGCCGCCAGCCCGTCACGCCGTACGCGCCGGCCTGCCGCCCCAGGCTCTTCAGCAAACATCGCATGGCATCCCACAACAGCGAGACGTCGGTCGGATAGTGCACGTCGGTCTCGGCCACGAACGAGTCACACCGTCCGCGCAAGGCCTCACCCGCGCTGTGCTCCAGCACCGTGTGGCCCTCCTGCACCAGAACCTTGTTGATCGCTCCCAGCAACTCCGGCGTCAGCAGCGAGACATTGTCGAGCAGGCGCTGATGCTTGGAGCGGGTCTCGTCGTAGACGCCGTGGCCCAGCATCTGGCGCACCTGGTCGTGGTGATTGGCCAAGTTGCGGAGTCGGTCGAAGTCCAGGTTGAGACCCTACTTGAGCAGCCCCAACACCAGAATCTGCCACAGGTCCAGCCCCGGTCGTCCGACCCCCCGCTTGACGTTGGCCAGCAAGTGCTTCTCCAGCAGGCCCATCACCTGCGTGTAGACCGCCGGCGTACAGAACAGATGCTGCAAACCGCGCAGGACGGCCGTCGTGTCGTCGCGACAATCGAGTTCGATCTCCATCTTCTCGATCGACACCTGACCGATCTGCAGTTGTCGTTGGTGAATTTCGCGCATCAGGGTTTTCCCGTCCTCTGAAGATGGGCCGTTTCTGGCCCGATTCAGCCCCCAAGCGCCTGAAAGCCGCTTTCTTGGGGCCGTCAAATCACTATTATACCACTGATATCAAAAGATTTCTAGGGTTTTCGGGCAGACACTAACTATCCAGGTTCTCGGCCTGAGTCCGCATTTTTTGGCAGGGCTTGTGTTGTGACGTGCGCACCGTGCGGCGCGTGGCGGAGACCGGCTGCCGTCGCAGGCCGTCTACTGCCCGCTGGAGGGGAGGCTGGGGGCCAGGTCTACCCGCTCCAGCAGGGCCGCCGGCCCCTCGATCAGGGTCTCGATCGGCTTCAGCCCCTGCTTGCGCGCCGTCGACAGCACACTGCGCAGCGTGACGAACTCCCGCGCCCCTTGCAGCGAACGGAACCCTCCCGAGATCTTCATCCGCAGCTTCATCCTGCGCAAGTCCCGCTCTCCCAAGTTGTTCGTGAACGGCACGCTCCAATCGAACAGAAAACGCAACCCGGAGGCTCGTCGCCGCTCCAGCCGCAAGGCCAGATTATGGCCGGGCCGACGTTGCTTGCGGCCCCGCCGGACGGTCGGCAACGGCGGCAGCCCGCTGTGATAGTTCAGGGCTTCCTGCACCCACTCGTCGTAGCGGCTCTCCATCCGCTTCAACAGCTGGGGCGGCACCACCTCGCCCCGTTGGCGGGCCCGCTCCGCCACCCGCCTGGCCCCCCGCAGAAAACGCTGCATCCGCCCGGCCCAGGCTTCCCCATCGATCTTCACCAACGCCTCGAACTCGCGCAGAGGATGGGCGTTGCACAGCGCGTGCAGCCCATCCGGCACCAGGAAGTACGGAGCCCAGTGGTCGTGGACCAGGATCCCTCGCAGCCCCGCCAACACCCCGCCCCGCTTCTCGCTGACGCGGCAGTAAGTCAGCAGCTGATGGCGCAGTCCATGCAGCCATTGTCCCTGTCCCCCGACCCGGAACGCGGTCTCGTCGAGGTGCTTCACTCCGGGGCAACGGATGAGGTGCTCCCGGATCCGCTCGACACAAGGCTCCCAGGCCTGCGCCGCCCGGCGGCGCAGGTTGTTCAGGGTGCCGGGGCACAGGCTCACACCGCACAGGTCCCGCAGGAGCTGGGTCAGCCGCTCCTCGGGCAGGAAGTGGGCGTTCTGCCAGTAGATCGCCGTGGCCGCCAGGCGCGGCCCGGACTGCACCGGGGCCGTCACGTGCTCCGGAAAGGCGGCCCGGGTCGAGAGCCCGCAGCGCCGGCAGCGACAGGCCAACGCCCGATGCTCGGTCCCTTCCGGCTTGGGTTCCGGGAGATCAAAGACCTGCCGCCGCTTCGCCTCCCCGTCCACCTCCGCCCGCCTCAGGGCCTGGCCGCACCGGCGGCAGGCTGGCGGAAAGTGCTCCTGAATCCGGTCCGGGTGGTCCGTCTGGCGCAGCGTCGTGCCCCGATGCCCTTTCTGACCCCCGCTGCGCCGGCCGGTGCGCCGCCGCTGGCTGCGGGTCCGCTGGCTGGCCGGCGGTTTCGCCGGCCCATCGCTCGACGGGGGTTTCCCGCTGTTGCTGCTGTTCAGGCCCAAGCTCCGCTGCGACTGCTGCCCTTCCCCCTGCGCGGCCTCCAACTGCTGGGTCCACGGCTTTCGCTCGGCCTGCCACTGGGCGTCCTTCGCCTGCAAGCGGGTGTTCTCCGTCTGCAACTGGGTGATTTTCGCCTGCAAGCGGGTGACTTCGGCTTGCGACTGGCCGAGCTCGGCCTGCAGACGAGTCCTCTCCGCCTGCCAGTGCAGCAGACGGGACTGGCTCTGGGTGCGCTGCCCCTGCATGACCCGGCCTCGGCTCCGGCGGGGCCTGAGGCTGCGGCTGGCTCGCTATGGCCTCGACCTCCGGAAAGGACTTCATGCTACGCCTTCTCCGCCCCAAAGTCAAGGGCCCCTCCGCCTGCTGATCCTTCTCCTGGACCCAAAGTACCTGGGCAGTTACGCTGGGAGGAGACAACTGATGCACAAGTATGAGATCATTCTGTACTGGAGCAACGAGGATCGGGCGTTCGTTGCCGAGGCCCCGGAACTGCCCGGCTGCATGGCACATGGCGACGATCAGGAAACCGCGTTGCGGAACATCAAGGAAGCTATGGGGTTCTGGGTCGAACGGGTGCAGGAACTGGGACGGCCGGTCCCGCAGCCCAGGGGCGAACGCCTGATGCTGGCCTGACCGGGAGGTTCCGACGAGAGTCGCCCCGGCAAGATGAAGTTCTGTTTCGAGCCCGACCTCGATTTCCAGCTGCAGACAGTGGATGCAGTCTGCGAACTGCTTTGCGGGGAGGCAACCTGCCGGACCGAGGTCACGGGAACGATCTCGCTGCTTTCAACCGGGTGACATTGCTCGACGACGAGATTCTCGCAACCTGAAGCGCCCATTGCACATCGAAATGCAACAGAGGGGGGCAAGGGCATTGATTTAGTGGCAAGGGCGCATTGACTTAAGGAAATTCCGGGATGAGCGTCGGCGGCGGCGCTATCAGGACGCTGGGGTGGTCGCCTGGCGGTTCCTCCACTTGGTTTCGGGCGGGCGGGACCGGCGCGGATAGGAGCGTTGCGGTCGGTGCCACGGGCGGTTCTTCGCGAGGCCATCCAAGAGGCATGGCAATCCCTTCCGCAGGGTCTGTGCCTGTGGCAGGAACAGGCCTTCCAGCGGGTGTCCGACCCGGTGCAGTGTCGGCCGGAAACGGGTCCACACAGCGGGTCGGCCGTGCCCATCTGGAGCTTGGCGGACCGCCTCGCTGGGGTTGGCACCCAGTCGGGCCGCCGCCGTCAGCGTGCAGTGGGCGTCCATCTCCTGCCGTGGTGGTGCGACAAGGACGACGGTCTGGCTGAGGTCGGACTCGAAGTAGGACGGGTGGAAGACGGCGTACAGCCAGGCGAAGGAGTAGGAGCCGCGGTCATAGACGACCTCGCCCGCTCTGGAGCCATGCTCCCGCTGCCCAGCCTGCGGGAACTGGCGGGCCCCCCGCCCCGGCGCGTGACGGGCCAGAGTCGGGACCGGGCCCCAGGGCCACAGCAGCCAGCGGACTTTGCGGACCACCAAGTGCAAGTGTTTGTGGTCCTTCTGATCCTGCCAGCCAAGCCACTGATCGCGGCAAACCAGTTGAGGGGCCGCGCAATCGAATCACAGACAGCCCAGCGTGCGTCCCTGCCGGTCGGGCAGGAAACAGCGCCGCGTGGTAGCGTGCCACGAATTCGTTCCCCAGCGCCACCTCCTGAGCGTCGGTGACGCAGGACAACTGCAGGGGGAGCAGGCAGCGGAAGGGCTCCGCAAGGGCGGGCTGCGGAGCGGGCAGCAGGGGCTGCTGGCGGGGTCGCTCTCCGCCCCGCTTGGGGGCCAGGCGCAGGATGCCGAGAGGTTCCAGAGCCTCCAGCAGGTGCAGGGCCCGTTGCATGCGAGGCTGGCCTTGCGGGGTCTGCCAGCGGAGGGGAGTGCAGAGGAGGTGGCCCAGTTCGGTGCGACGGAGCTTGGCCAACGTCCGCACCATCTCCTGAATGTGGGCGGTCTGCCGACGCCTCAAGCGGTGGCCGAAGCAGGTGGTGAACTGGAGTTTGGCGATCAAGAGGTCCAGCACGAGCTTGTCCCACCATCAGGGTGCCATAGCAAGGCACGAAAGTTAAATTCTTTCGCCAAGAAAAGGGCCTCTGAGTTTCAACCTGTGGGTTATGAGTGCCGTAACTACCCAGGTTCTCGGCCTGAGTTCGCATTTTTCGCAGGGCTTGTGTTGTGACCTGCGCATCGTGCGGCGCGTGGCGGAGACCGGCTGCCGTCGCAGGCCGTCTACTGTCCGCTGGGCGGGAGGCTCGGGGCCAGGCCCACCCGCTTCAGCAGGGCCGCCGGCCCCTCGAGCAGGGTCTCGATCGGCTTCAGATCCTGCTTGCGCGCCGTCGACAGCACACTGCGCAGTGTGACGAACTCCCGGGCCCCTTGCAGCGAACGGAACCCCGATGGCATTGACTTAGTGGCAAGGCGCATTGACTTAAGGAAATCCCGGGTTGAGCGTCGGCGGCGGCGCTGTCAGGACGCAGGGGTGGTCGCCTTGCGGTTCCTCCACTTGGTTTGGGGCTGACGGGACCGACGCGGATAGGAACGTTGCGGTCGCCGCCGCTGGCGGCTCCTCGCGATGCCATCCAGCAGGCATTGCAGTTCCTTCCGCAGGGTCTCGGCCTGTTGCACGAACAGGCCCTCCAGCTGGTGTCCGACCAGGTGCAGCGTAGGCCGGAAATTGGCCAGCACAGTGGGTCGGCCATGCCCATCCGGAGCCTCGCGGAAGGCCGCCTCGCTGTGGTTCGCGCACAGCCGGGCCAGCGCCGTCAACGTGCAGTGAGCGTACAACTCCTGCCGGACCAGCCGCTCACTGCGGCCCCGGAACTGCTCCACACACAGCGTCTTCTTGGTCGTCTTGTAGTATTCCTCAATGCTCCAGCGGCCCGGATACAGGGTCTGCAGGTCCGCTGCACGGTAGCGCCGGGAGTCCAGCAGGGTGGTCGCGAGCCCACAGACGGTCGAACCGGCGGTGTAGGACACCAAGCGCACCTGCAGGGGAGACCCGCCGGTCGCCGATTGGGCGGGGGGTGCGACGGTCACGACGGTCTCGCTGCGGTCGGACTCGAAAAAGGCCTGGAACACTGAGTTTGCGTTGCGCTGCAGGCGGAAGACGGCGTGCAGACCCCGTTCTACATGGGCCTGCAGCAAGGCGAAGCAGTAGTAGCCGCGGTCCTAGACGACCACATCGCCCGGTCGGAGGGCCTGGAGGTGTCGGTGGGCGGCCCGCCGCTCGTCGGCGTGGGCCTGCAGGCTGCAGTCCAGCGGCAGGCGGGTGCGCAGTTGGTAGAGGCAGCTGAAGAGGCCCTGGGGATAGTAGGCCGTCGGTCCCGGGACCGGATAGCCGGCTTCGACCAGGGGCCTTGGCAGGTTGAGCTTGGAGCCATCGACGGCGAAGATGCGGTGGCCACACCACAGGCTGTGGGGTGTCTCGGCAGGACAGGCGGCCAGCAGTTCCCGGTGGATGCGGAGGAAGACATCCTCGCTGACCTTGGCCCGGGCCCGGCAGATCGCGGCCGGAGTGACTGGCTGGTCCGGCAGGGGCAGGTTCAGGTCGCGGCAAGGGTCCCATAACTCTTGCAGAACCGTGGCATAGCCCCGATTATCGGGTTGGAACACGATGCGATACACGAACAGGACCACCAGCAGGGTGTTGAGGGTGCGCCGGCGACGCACCCACTGGCGGTCCTAGTCGTTGGCGATGCGGGTCAGCGTGTCCAGCAGACCCTGCCACAGCTGCACGAACTTCGGGTCGGCCTGGGCCGACTGGCGGCACTGGCGGACCGCTGTGGGGGGGCCTTGGCACAGAATCTCGCGAAAGTCGGGGTGCAGCGGGCGCACCCAGACCTGCTTGGGAGTGCGGGCGGGCTGGGTACCACTGGCGGGTGGGCCCTGGGTGCTTCCCAGGTTCTGCCAGCCGGCGGCCTGGTAGCAGGTGCCCTGCTGTTGTTGGGGGTCCACATAGGCCTCCAGCAGGACCGGTTGGGTGCCATGCTCCCGCTGCCAATCCTGCGGCAGATGGCGAGCTACCAGGCCCAGCGCGTGACTGGCCAGAGTCGGGACCGTGACCCACGGGAACAGCAGCCAGCGGGCTTTGCGGACCACCCAGTGCAAGTGTTTGTGATCCTTCTGATCCTGCCAGCCGATCCACTGGTCGCGGCAGGCCAGCCGTGGGGCCGCGAAATCGAATAGCAGGCAGCCCAAGGGGCGTCCCTGCCGGTCGCGCAGAAAGTAGCGCAGAGGGGGACCGCACGGGCGGCGATAGCCGAGCGGGTGGTAGCGTTCCACGAATTCGTTCCACAGCGCCACCTCCTGGGCGTCGGTGACGCAGGACAACTGCAGCGGGAGCAGGGAGCGGAGGGGCTCGGCAAGGGCAGGCTGGGGAGCGGACTGCGGACCGGGCACCAGGGGCTGTTGGCGGGGCCGTTCTCCGCCCCGCTTGGGGGGTAGGCGCAGGATGCCGAGGCGTTCGAGGGCCTCCAGCAGGCGCAGGGACAGTTGCATGCGATTCCGGCCCTTGGGGGGTCTGCCAGCGCAGGTGGGTGCAGAGGGTGTGGCCCAGTTCGGTGCGACTGAGCTTGGGAAACGTCCGCACCACCTCCTGGATATCGGCGATCTGCCGACGCCTCAAACGGTAGCCGAAGAAGGTGGTGGACTGGAGTTTTTCGATCCAGGGGTCCAACACGGGACTGCTCCTGCTTCACGGTGCCATGGCAAGGCACCGAAGTCAAGTCCTGTCGCCAAAAAAAATTCACTGAGCCTCAATCTTGTGGTGATGAGTGTCTTAGTCTCCCAGGGTGCTCAAGTGAGAATTCACGTGGAAAATCAATGCCATTGAACGGAACCCTCCCGAGATCTTCATCAGCAGCTTCATCATGCGCAAGTCCCGCTCTCCCAAGTTGTTCGTGAACGGCACACTCAAATCGAACAGGAAAAGCAACACCCAGGCGCGTCTCCGTTCCAGCCGCAAGGCCAAATTGTGGCCGGGCCGACGTTTCTGGCGGCCCCGCCGGCCGGTCGGCAACGGCGGCAGCCCGCGGTGATAGTCCAGGGCCTCCTGCCCCAACTCGTTATAGCGGCTCTCCATCCGCTTCAACATCTGGGGCACCACCGCCTCGCCCCGTTTGCGGGCCCGCTCCGCCACCCGCTTGGCCGCCCGCAGAAAACGCTGCATCCGCCCGGCCCAGGCTTCCCCGTCGATCTTCACCAGGGCCTCTAACTCGCGCAAATGATGGGCGTTGCACAGTGCGTGCAGCACATCCGGCACCTAGAAGTACGGAGCCCAGTGATCGTGCACCAGGATCCCTCGCAGCCCCGCCAACACCCCGCCCCGCTTCTCACTGACGCGGTAGTAGGTCAGCAACTGATTGCTCAGTCCATGCAGCCACTGTCCCCGTCCCGCCACCCGGAAACCGGTTTCGTCGAGGTGCTTCACCCCGGGGCAACCGATGAGGTGCTCCCGGATCCGCTCGACGAAGGGCTCCCAGGCCTCCGCCGCCCGGCGGCGCAGGTTGTTCAGGGTGCCGGGGCACAGGCTCACACCGCACAGGTCCCGCAGGACCTGGGTCAGCCGCTCCTCGGGCAGGAAGTGGGCGTTCTGCAAGTAGATCGCCGTAGCCGCCAGGCGCGGCCCGTACTGCACCGGGGCCGTCACGTCCTCCGGAAAGGCGGCCCGGGTCGAGAGCCCGCAGCGCCGGCAGCGACAGGCCAACGCTCGATGCTCGGTCACTTCCGGCTTGGGTTCCGGGAGATCAAAGACCTGCCGCCGCTTCGCCTCACCGTCCACATCCGCCCGCCTCAGGGCCTTGCCGCACCCGCGGCAGGCTTGCGGAAAGTGCTCCTGAATCCGGTCCGGGTTGTCCGTCTGGCGCAGCGTCGTGCCCCGGTGCCCTTTCTGCCCCCCGCTGCGCCGGCCGGTGCGCCGCCGCTGGCTGCGGGTCCGCTGGCTGGCCGGCGGTTTCGCCAGCCCATCGCTCGACGGGGGTTTCCCGCTGTTGCTGCTGTTCAGGCCCAAGCTCCGCCGCGACTGCTGCTCTTCCTCCTGCGCGGCCTCCAACTGCTGGGTCCACTGCTTTCGCTCAGCCTGCCACTGGGCTTCTTTCGCTTGCCACTGCTTTCGCTCGGCTTGCCACTGGCCTTCTTTCGCCTGCCACTGGGCGTTCTCCGCCTGCAAGCGGGAGTTCTCCGTCTGCAAGCGGGTGACTTCGGCTTGCCACTGGCCGAGCTTGGCCTGCAAACGAGTCCTCTCCGCCTGCCAGTGCAGCAGACGGGACTTGCTCTTGGTACGCTGCCCCTGCATGACCCGGCCTCGGCTCCGGCTTGGCCTGAGCCTGCGGCTGGCTCGCTACGGCCTCGACTTCCGGAAAGGACTTCATCCTACGCCTTCTCCGCCCAAACGTCAAGGGCCCCTCCCCCTGCTGATCCTTCTCCGGGACCCAAAGTACCTGGGCAGTTACTGAGTGCCTTAGATTTCGAGGGTGCTCGATTGAGGCTTCACATGCTAAGTCGATGCCATTGGAGGGGGGGAGAAGGTCCTTGGAGTTGGCGGTTGAGTTGCTAGAGTTGCTAGAAGGGTACGGCAGGGGGTGGGGCTGTCAAGGCGACGTTCTGGGGGCGGACGCTACGCGAGGACCGGAGCGGGTCACGCTGGTGCTGGACAACCTCAACACCCACACGCCGGGGGGCCTTGTACGAGGCGTTCAGGGCGGAGTGGGCGGAAGCCGATCCTGCATGGGCTGGAGTTGCGCTACACACCCAAGCATGGCACTTGTCTGAATGGGGCCGAGTGCGAACTGAGTTGCTTCACGCGACAGTGTCTGTGGGGCGATGGCCAGGCGAGTTGGAGCACTTGCGGACGGAGGCGACGGCATGGACGACGAGTACCAATGCGCAAGAGCGGGCGGTTGACCGTCGCCGATGCCCGCTGCAAACTCAAGTCCAGCTACTCGAAAATCACTCAGTGACGAAGCACTATTTACCCCCACACTGGAAGATTGAACCGCGATGTCCGCAGACGGTTCCGCTCGTCACGGATCGGCAATAGCAGGATAGACATGCTCGTGCTGGACAAGTGCTCGCAATTCCACGGCGACCACTAGATCTTCAGTAGTGTAGCCCCAGAGCCCAGCGTGCGATTCGTCGTCTGCCAGTGGCATGTGCTCGACACGGCCAAGCCGCCCGACTGTTTTGACAATCACAGCGAGAGCCGCTTCGACACCGACCACGGCGAACCGCCCGTTCGGCCTGAGTTGATAATCCTTGCGACGAAACGTCCCGCGGACACACTCAATGCCAGTACCAAGATCCAGTGTATCGAAGTACTCGATCCAGTTGACTGACAAGTACTTCTCATTTGGCCTGAGCTCAAACGCAGCCGTCGTCGGCAGACCATCACGACCAACACTGGTTGGTTTGCAGTACCGTGAGACATGATCGGAGTTAGGCAGCATCAGCATCCCGTGCACGCAGACTGTTGAAGCGGGGAATGAAAGCCTGTACGGCGTCCAAGGCACGATGCTTCGGTAACTCGCCATTGATGCGGAGTCTGGGGCCGGCACTTCCGGCCGCTGAGACGGCCGCGAACTGAATGATCCCGTCGGGTCGGAACTTCATGGCCAAGACGTCACGTTCGGCCGAGGCCCATTCTGCCAATAGCAATCCGTCTGGACTGAGCCCGATTTCCGGGTCGACAAGCCGACGCTGGCTGAGGAAGAAGAGTGCCAATTCGCGCAGAGAGGCGAGTACCATGGTAGGCTCGTCCAGAGCGTCATCCCTCGATATCTCGTT
The DNA here is from genome assembly GCA_965205085.1 of Bryobacterales bacterium. GTDB lineage: Bacteria > Acidobacteriota > Terriglobia > Bryobacterales > UBA6623 > VXMF01. The sequence goes on from OZ242039.1 coordinate 4,035,865, forward strand.
GAGGTCTCTGATGCGCTCCGCAATGGCGCGACATCCTCCCAGAGACAGGGCCGCGGCAATCTGATCTGGTTGCGTTGCCGCCAGGGCAAAGTCCGCAGCGAGCAAAGTCGTGTCGCGGTGGGGGTGAGTGCTCTGGGCAACCATAGGTCTGAGCCACTCACGTGGATCCGGAATGTCTGCGATGGCGTCCAGCGACCCCGTCTCAAGTGGTGTCGATGGCTCCGCAGTGACAGGCTCGCCCACTGTCGTGGGTGGGGCATGCGCTAGCCGTGCCAAGAGTCCGTCCCGCCGTATCTGTTCGAACTCTGAACTCGCGGTCGAATCGGATGAGTGAATCATCTATTTGGATTCTCCAACAGTTTCTCGAGCGCAGAAACGATGAATTGCTGTCGTTCCGCCCAGCGCTTGTTGGCCGCTTGAAGGCCTTCAACCTCCAAGGGCCCTAGGTGGTGCACGTTGCAGTCGACAACGATGCACGGATTGTCTTCCCGAATGGCGTCCACGAAGGTGATGTTACACACAGCGTCTCTTGCGTTCAACTCAAAGGTCGGCTTCATCCCTTGAACCTGAGCGTCGTCACGCAGCCAGTTCACGGCGAATCGGTCGATCAACCAGCGCTTGGGATCAGCACGCAAGGCTGACACCTGACAATTGAGGCCAAGTCCTCGGTAAGGAACATGGGGGAGCAACTGCAGGTAGGCCATTGCGAGCCCATGCACCTCGTAGTGTTCCTTGAATGCGGGTCCACAGGCCTCCGTGACGGTCAGACGGGACTCATTCACAGTCCATGTGATCCCGTTCGTGTACTGTACCACTGATACCGATGGTGTGGTGACCGCCTCGGCAACACTCCAGTCCTTGGGCACGATCTCGCGTGACACCAAGAAGCCAGGGTGGAGAATCGAAGGATTATGGTACTCAGCTGTCACGACGACACTGACATTGTGCAACCGAATGCTGGATTCATCTGCCACGGCAACTCAAACCTAGCCGACAGCCTGCGACTGAGCAGCCTCTGCCCGTGCAAGTTCCTAGCCAGCACCACTCAGTCCCTGCTCGATTAGCAAACATGAATGCTGTCTCTCAGCTTTACATTCTGAGTATAGCGGAGGTGGACATGTCCGTGGCTCTGGCGCTCGAGCGAACGCTTTCTGCCGGAACGGCCCGGTCGGCGACTGCCGCCGGATTCCTCGGGCGGGTGCGTTCAGTCGATAGGCCGGGTGCCGTCGGGTGAGCGACAGGTACCGAGGAAACGTCTAGGCGTCGGGGTCTGGGTACGTGGAATGCGCCGAAGCTGGTGTCGCGGGAAAGGAGTCCTCCGTTCTTGTAGCCGAGTCGCGCAACTCGGCCATTAGCTCGGCCTGTATCCGGCGCGCACCGGCTTGGCCCGCCAGATTCTCAAGCTCGAACGGGTCCTCTCGTATGTCGTAAAGACTCTGGACGTTGTCGAACTGGGACCGGACTGTCAGTTTGTAGCGTTCGGTTACCACGGTCCGCCAAGGCTCCTGATAGGGGCTGTTCCCATTCCCGGGAGCGTTCGACCGGCTAGAAACCTTGCCTTCGCAGTACAGGGAACTTACGCTCGGGCGTCCGGTACCCGGTACGACAGCGCCTGAGAGGTCCCGACCGGTACATGCAATCTCGTCTGGAAGGTCGCACATTGACAGAATCGTCGGCATGAGGTCGATGGAGCTGGCAAGCGTATCGGGCTTGGAGCCGGCCGGAATCCGCCCCGGAAAGCGCATTAGCAACGGGACATGCAACGACTCGTCTTCAGGTTGCCCCTTCCGATACATCGCGTGCGAGCCTGCCAGCTCCCCGTGGTCGGATGTGAACACCACGAGCGTACTGGCCGCCAGCCCCGAATCATCCAGAAAGTCCATGATTCTGCCCATTTCGTGATCAAGCGACTCGCAGAGGCCGTAGTACCCGGCCAGTTCCCTGGCAGCGCGCTCGCGGTGCTCCGCAGGTACGTTGGCCCGCAGCACGATCTCTCGCGGGTCGTACAGGTCGTGCGACCGGGGAGGGCGGAATGGCGTGTGAGGCGGCCCCCACGAGAGGTAGCAGGCGAACGGCCTGTCCCGATGCTCCGCCATGAATTCGATGGCCAGGTCGGTCTGCAGGACGGGCTCGTAGTAGGGCTGGGAACCCGAACGCCGGCTGCCCGGTAGCGGTTCGCCGCGGTTGTCGAAACCCCACGCGGTGTGATAGGAATGGCCCCGATTGAATCCCTGGAAGCTTGTGAATCCGCGGCGACGCCAGCCGGGAGGCACGAAACCCGGCTTGCCTTTTCCGTCAAGATGCCACTTGCCGATGTAATGGGTCGCGTAGCCATGCGACCGAAACGTGGCGGGCCAACAGACCTCATGCGGTGGCAGTTGCAGATCGTTGCGGATCATCCCCGTTTGGTGAGAATGACGACCGGTGAGGATGCAGGCGCGATTCGGCGTACAGACCGGGTTCGCGGCATAGGCCCTCGTCCAGTTCGCGCCCTGGCTTGCGAGCTGGTCGAAGTTGGGCGTTCGGACCACGGCGTCAGACCCGAAACCGAAGGCGCTGTGACGCCATTGGTCGGCCAGCACGAACAGCAGATTCGGTCGGGGCCGCCCGAGACCGCCAGCGCCGACCGCGGCCGATGCCAGGAATCTGCGACGCCCCAGCCTGAACACCAGACAAGTCTAGCCGAATATCGGAGTTGCCCACTTACTTCTCATTACTTCTCAGGGAGCGGTAGCAGGAGTTCATCGCCCACGGCGAGCGACTTCGCGCCCTGGCCTGGTGTGAGCAAGGTATTCACACAGAACCGGTAGTAGTGCCCGTAGGAAGTGATGGCCGAGTCTGGTCGGGCGTGACGCCTTCTTCGTTCCGAGAAGCCGGCTGCTGTCAGGTGGCCCTGCTCGGGCCTCCCCCTAGAGTCCAGGCTGGGAACGATGCATCTGGAGCACGGGTTCGTCCCCAGAAACTCCACGTCGCCAATGCGGAATCTGCGCGGCCTTCCCGGCTCGCCGAACAGCGAGTCCTCTTCGAACGGCTCAAGTCCGGCGACCTCCAGATTCGCCCGGAACCGACGCCTGACCTCCTCAGCGGCCAGCCCGAACCATGCGGCAACCGCATCGATCGACGCCGAACTGACCACAGTCGGCCCGGTTGCATCCAGGTCGTCAAAATACCCGCCGCGAGTGTCCTGTCGCAAGTGCAATCCCATTCCGAGGACGTCGCCGAGAAAGGCCTCGATGTCAGACCGCCCCTCGATGAGGTGGCATTCCAGGCGATCCCTCCCCGCCCGCAAGGCAACCCGGCGGCCTGTCTCGTCGTAGAAGGCGCGGACCGACAGAATCGCCTGTCCGAGCCGCTTGGTGTTGATGATCCGGCCGTGATCGTCGAAGAGTGCGAATTCCCTGTCGCCCGCCAGGCCGGCACCCTCGACGATTCTGGCGCGCTGGAGATCAAGCGGATCAAGCGACTTGATCGGATAGACGCAGATCCGCGCCACATGCGGCCTGTTCACGGCCAAACCCGTCCCTCTGCCCATGATCGCACCGCGGACCTAGCACCCTTCCGAGATACGCTAGGAGATCGCGATGGCCCCGCCTGCGCCGATCACCCGCGCTACGGCCGAAACCGAGGTCTTGGACTCTGTACGGGCCCTGCTTCGGGACCTTGGTGCTTCCGACGCGCTGGAGCGGGTGTCCCTCCGCTCGGCGCTCGACCGGGATCTCGGACTGGGGAGCTTGGAGCGCGTCGAGCTGCTCGTCCGGATCGAGTCTGCATTGGGGACCCGTCTGCCCGAGACCGGAGCACAGGCGGCGGAAACGCCGGGGGACTGGGTTCGGCTGGCGCTGGCCGCCCGGAATGGGTCGGTTGCAAGGGACCGTTGGCGCATTGTTCAGCCTTCGAAAGAGGCATACCAGCCTCCAGCCGAAGCTTCGACGTTCGCGCAAGTGCTCTCGGTCCAGACGGAGCGGGACCCGGCCAGGATTCACATCCATCTTCTGGATGGCGACCACGGTCAGGATATCCGTCATGGACAGCTCTGCGAGGCCGCATCCCGAGTCGCGACCGGCCTCGTCTCGTCGGGCCTTCGACACGGCGACACCGTCGCGATCATGCTCCCGACCGGCGAGGATTTCTTCACCAGCTTTCTGGGAGTGATGCTGGCTGGTGGAATCTCTGTGCCCATTTATCCCCCTGCCAGGCCAAACCAGGTTGAGGAGTACATCCGCCGCCAGTCGCTGATCCTGAAGAACGCCGAGGCGCGGTTCCTGATCACGTTCGACCGCGTTCGTGCCGTAGCCAACGTACTGCAGCGTGAGCTGCCGACCCTGCGGGAGATTGTGGATGTCGGTGAGCTCGTACGCCGGGGCGGACGCAGGAGCCTGCCCGTCATCGATCCGCCCGACACATTCTTCATCCAGTACACGTCCGGCAGCACCGGAGATCCGAAGGGAGTCACGCTCACCCATTCGAATGTCCTGGCGAACATTCGCGGCATTGGCTTCGCGGTGCAGGTGCGGCCCACCGATGCCGTCGTGTCCTGGCTTCCGCTCTACCATGACATGGGCCTGATCGGCTCGTGGCTGTTCAGCCTGTACCACGGCCTTCCGATCACGATCCTGTCGCCGCTGGACTTCCTGGTGCGGCCTGAGCGCTGGCTTTGGGCGCTCAGCGATTCCCGGGCTACGCTGTGTCCGGCTCCGAACTTCGCTTTCGAGCTCTGTGTTCGCAAGATTGCGGACGAGGCAATGAACGGCATCGACCTTTCGCAATGGCGGGTTGCAATCAATGCCGGAGAGCCGGTGCTGCCGGCCACGCTCGAGCGGTTTGCGCGGCGATTCGGTCCGTGGGGCTTCGACGCACGCAGCTTCATGCCCTTCTACGGTCTCGCCGAGTCGTCGGTAGCGCTGACGTACCCTCCCTTCTGGCGGGGTCCTTTGCTGGACCGAATCGACCGGCAGGTGTTCGAGTCCGAGGGGAGGGCTGTGCGCTCGACCGCCGCGGACGCCAGAGAATTTCTGGAGTTCGTCGGTAACGGCAAGGCCCTGCCTGGCCACGAGATCCGGATCGTCGGCGACTCCGGCGAAGTGCTGCCCGACCGCGTCCGGGGGCGAATCGAGTTCCGAGGCCCATCCAGAACGAACGGCTACTTCCGTAACCCGGACGCTACGGCCGAGGTGTTGGATGGTTCCGGCTGGCTGGATTCGGGCGATCTGGGCTACGTGGCTGACGGCGAGCTCTTCGTTACCGGGCGGCTGAAGGACTGCATTATCAAGGGTGGGCACAACATCATTCCACAAGACGTGGAAATGGCTGCCTGGGACGCCGAGGGGGTACGCAAGGGATGTGTTGCCGCATTCGGGTCCTTGGATGCGGCCACCGGGACGGAGCGGCTCGTTGTGGTGGCGGAGACGCGCCTTACGGAACCGGGGGCGAGGGTGCGCCTGCAGGCTGCGGTTACCGATGCGGTTGCGAGGAAGGTGGGGATTCCTCCGGACGAAGTCGTCCCGGTGCGTCCCGGATGCGTGCCCAAGACCTCGAGCGGCAAGATCCAGCGGAGGGCAACGCGGCACCTGTACGAGTCTGGGGCCGTCGCAGGCTGGCGCAGCACGGCCACATGGGTTCAAGTGGCGCGGGTAGGGGGGCGTAGCGCAACCCTTTCCTGCCTTCGGTCCGTGACTCAGTGGGGCAGGCAGGCGCGCTGCGCCGCGGCAGCCGCGTTGGGTAGCCTCGTGGCGGGGGTGTTTGGAATGGCTGCGCGACTGGCTCCCACGCCGACCGTGGCGCGGTTCCTGATCTCCCCTGGTGCCCGTCTGGTGGTTGCGCTGTCCGGAACGAGAGTGCGGGGCCGCATGGCCGCGAACCGGCCGCGAATGGTGCTTGTCAGCAGGTCGGGGCCCCTGGATCCCCTGGCTGTTGCCGGGGCGTTCCGGTCCGCATTCGTGTTCGCCGACCGCATCGGGTTCCGCTCCCTTGGGGCGGCCTCGGCCTTTCTGCTGGAACCGCTGGTAGCCTCCGGTCCACCGGGTGGGTATGGTCCGAGTCCCAGCGTGACGAACGGGGATGCCATCGCGGGCACACTGGCTTCCGGGGTTTCCGTCGTTAGCTTCGCCGACAACCCGGCAGCAGAGTCACCTGGTCGGACGAGATTCCGGGCGGATTGCTTTGCGGGTGCCGCATCGGCAGGGGTACCGCTGGTGCCTGTTGTCCTCAGAGAAACGGATCGACGGACCTTGGCGGTCATCGAGGGCAGCGAGCTGGAGGCCCCGAAGGGGCTGCGCCAACTGGCCAGAAGCCGGATGGAGGTCCGTTCCGTACTCGCCGCAACCGCAGGAATGCCCTGAGAGTAGAATGAGGGCATGCCGATCTTCGAATACAAGTGCTCAGACTGCGAAACCCGATTCGAGGCCTTGGTCATGGGGGCAGCATCGGAACCCGACACTTGCGACTGTGGCAGCCAAACCATTGAGAGGGTCCATTCGACGTTTTCCGCACAGTCTGGCAGTTCCCTCCCGGATGCCTGCCCCACCCCGGCCGAAGGCCGTTGCGACGCACCCGCTTGCATGGGTGGCATGTGTGGGATGAACTGAGTGGCGGACGCTGTCGCGGTATGAGATGACTAGGTCGCCGATACCGGCGTCCCGCTTCCGGCTCTGCCGCCCGGCGGGTGTACTACCCCTGTGCGTCCGAACTCTGGAGATGGTGCCGCGGGGGTAGATGTCCCTTTCGACCTCGCGCTCACGCGGCGCGCAGGGCTCTGCATCGGTCCTTCGACGGGCCGGAACGGGGACGGCCAACCCTTGCAATCTGCCGAGGCCAATGACGGGCCTCCGATGTCGCTTCCCGAGGGTTCTGCCAACTACCGGGTCCTGCGACAGCTTGAATGTCTTGCTCCGAGGCGGTTGGAGACCGAACACAAGCCCGATGCGGCCGACGGTGGAGGGACTCAGCCCGCAGGCTTGGGCCATCGACTTGCGGCCCCCCTGGGTGGCCCCTCGGGGGCGTGTCTCCAAGTTCGGTACCACGACCCGTTCCCCATCGGCATCCGTCAACGTCCTCGGCGCACCGGAGCGGCGTTTGTCCAGCAGGCCGTCGCTGCCAGCGTTCTAGTTCTTGGCGTTGCGGGTCCGAAATTTGGGGGAATACTTGCGTATGTTGATTTGCCATCACTGCCCCAGAGTCTGCAACGACGGCACCAGAACTCCGATCCGCCGTCAATACAGTTGTGACGCTGCACACTAGGACCGGAACTTGCAGGCCGGCGTAATGTGCGGCCACTGGGCACACTGCAGCAGAGGGAGGCCCTGCGGGCGCAGGTGGATCATGCCGGTTGCATTAGGAAGCGCAACAGCGGGCGGAGGGGCCGGTTGGCAGCCAAACTCTCTGCACCGCGACGCAAGGGATCGAGGTCGACCGAGTCCAGCTTGCGCTCCCTACCTTCGTGTCGGTGCCGGCAGCGACGGACCAGCAACCTCTTAGGGCCCAGAAAGTGCCGCGGAGGTTGTGTCGGATATGGGCACAACGTTTGTAGGGGACAAGGCAACTGGTCACAGTCCCAGGAGACCGTCCTCCGTGATTTGGTGCACCCTATCCTCGCCCTCGGCGATTTGCATCTGGTCAATCAGACTTCTAAGCCGAGCCTTGTTCCCCTGCAGCAATCGAGCAGAGTCTTTCAGTGACTGTATTCCTGTTTGAACCAGACGCAGCCGACCTCTGAGTTGCTCGGGGCTGTCAGCTGGCCCTCGGTAGTAAGGATTGCGTAATACGGGCACGACGGCCTTTGTCCTCTTGCGCCACGCCACCAGCTCGTCATACAATGCCTTCGCCTTTTCTGGCATGCTGGATGCTCTGTTTTGAGACTCGCTGATATCGTCTGCAAGATTGTACAGCTCTAATCGATGATGCTCGAAGTGCTCGATCAATTTCCAGTGTCCCTTGCGAATTGCGCTGGATGGACGAACTGGATCTCTTGGTCTCTTATCGCTATTGTACATAGGATAGTGCCAAAATAGTGCACGATTCATAAGTGCAGATTCTCCCTTAAGGAGAGGGAAAAAGCTCTCACCATCAACCGCTTGACCGGCAGGCAAAGAAGTTCGCGCCAATTTGGCAAATGTTGGCAAGAAATCTACTGTGGTGATGGGCACATGAGATGTGCTTCCTGCTGTCACTGTGGCGGGCCATTGCATACATGTGGGAACGCGAATTCCTCCTTCATACAGCGAGCCCTTGAACTCACGGAGCGGTTGATTTGGAGTGACTTTCCATCCTCCGTTGTCGGACGTGAAAATGACCAAAGTATTGTCTCCAATAGTATGTTGGTTGAGACTCTCTATTATGCGTCCGACGCTATTGTCGATTGCCTCAATCTCCCCCGCATAGGTGGGATTATAATCGTGTTTGTCTTCTGTCCAAGATTTTCTCTTTTGGCGGTATTTGTTGACTAAATCCGAACTGGCGACGTATGGTGTATGCACTCCATGATGCGAGAGAAACAAGAAGAAAGGCCTGTCTCGATTGTCTCGAATGAAATCGACACTCAGGTTGGTAAGGGTCCTGGCTCCGTTAGGGTCGCTCGGGCCTTTGGCGATATCGCGTGAAACATGGAATCCATGGTTTCTGTTATTGCCAAGATGCCACTTGCCGAACCTTGCAGTTCTGTATCCCGCTCGATTGAGTATCTCAGCGATACTTTCTAGACTCGGGCTCAGTGTGGTTCGGACTTCGAATGGATCTTCAGAAGGCATGGTCAATCCAGCACCATTCCAGTATCGTTTTTGTACTGGAACCCACAACTTCATATTGCGTGGGTCCATCTTGGACTGCCCTCCTGGCGTATAGATCAAGTGACGGGGCGGATACATTCCTGAGATCAGGCTTGCTCTGGTTGGGGCGCAATTCGGACCGCTGCTGTAGGCATTGGTAAAGATCATTCCCATGGTTGCCATTCGGTCTATATTAGGTGTCTCATAGAACCGGGCACCGTTATATCCGACGTCTTTCCAGCCAAGGTCATCGGCAAGGATGAGAATGATATTTGGCAACTCACTCCGGGAGGGTGGGGGACTGACAGGAGTTTGTCCACTCGCCACCATGCTCAAGGCAAGCGGTGACAGGATACCAATCAGGAACGCAATGGGTTGTCGGAATGGACTGATCATGGCTGGATCCAGAGGCCTTTCTGTAAACTCACCCTTGAAGATCGACAGGGAAAGCAATTCTGACACCACTATACTAGGATCCGTGGAGGCTTCAAATCGGCCGTGCGGTCACTGGCGCCGGGTGCACTAGGAAGTTCGCCCGCGCGGATGAGCACGACCGGGGACGGTCGCTGCCTGGGCATGCAGCAATCCTTCTTTTCGGCCCGACGGGGGCCGTAGTTGGGGGATTGGCAATCTAGCGGCATAGCAGGCGGCCAAGGCGATAGCAGGGGCAAGGTGGTGCCTTCACAGTGGCCACCCCTGCCGCCGCCTGCGTGTGCAACTGGTCCCCCCCCTGCCACTGATGCTGCAGGCCCTGTCGGGTTGGGCGAGCCAGGCTGCATCTACCTCTGTCAAGCGTCGCCACGGACTGCGCAAGACGCCAGTCCACCTACCTCGGAATCGTCTTGTACTGCAAGACGAGGGGGATCATATACGAGATTATCCGGATTCCGCTCGATCTGGGTTACCGACGTGCTCGCTTCGGCTTGTTGTACCCCACCTTCACCGTCCGCGTGACGATCTGGCCAGTGCTTCCAGTGTGGCCTCCACCGACAGGGCTTCAGCGAGTTCCTCCCGTGTCGGCTGGTAACTCGGATGGATGAGCTTGATCGTGGGAATCTCGGGTCGCTGGTCTGTCGCCGCTGGCCCCATGGCCGGTTCTCTCTCCGGTCTCCCGAGACGCTGGCACGACGGGAAGCGTTGCTCGCAAGCTGATCCTGCCATGCCCTGTCGATTCCGTCAGCCGGGTGCTGCTCGACGGTCCGTCGCTGCCGGCAACGACGGGAAGGTTGGGAGCGGAAGCCGGACTAGGTGGACCTCGATCCCTTGCTTAGCGGTGCAGAGAGCCTGCCTAGGGAGGTCCGCCGCCGCTCAGGCCGGTAGCGGGCGCCGAGACTCGATCCACGGCCCGGCAGACGTCGCCCTTACGCCCGGGCCAGATGGAGAATCCGTTGTCCTGGATCAGCGTCTTGCACCGCAGCCGCCTGTTATCCTTCCCCGTCCGCAGGGCCTCTCTCTGCCTTTTGCAGCGTGCCCAGTGGCCGCACATTACGCTGGCCTGCAACTTTCTGAACGCACCGATCGAAGTGCTTCGGACTCAGTTTGTGGAACGTTCCCTTATGAGCCCGCTTCAGCATCGGCCACAGCGACTTGATGCCATGGGTAGGCACGTCACTGCGGACGTAGTCGCCGAGTGAAAGCCGCACCGTATCGTGCTCGAAGGCTGCCGATTGGTAGGTCCGTGCATCATCCGTGTAGACAGTTGTTCGCTCATCCGCCCGGTCCGTGACGAGTCCCTGCAAGGTCTCCTTGTCCGTGGACTCGACCCCCTTGACCGCGACCTGATCGGTGTCGCGGTGTTTCGCTCCGACGACTGCCGTCTTGCCGACCGGGGCCCGGGCACTCAAGTTGATGCGCCGACTGCTGCGCAGATTGGCTCACTTACTCACCCACCCTACCCTCAGGTAGGCCTCACACACCTCGAACGGACCTGCGTGACCGACTTGAGGCCATCCGTCGCGCATGCGATAGGCCAGGAACCACGCGCCTTTCTGCTCGACGCCATGACGGAACGGGCCTTCGTGCAGAACCGCTTCCGTCCACAAACTTGCTCACGGCTTCGGTACGGCATCGCGTGCCGACAGCCGGTCTGGACGTTTCGGGAGCCGCAGGACGGGCAGCGGACGGCAGGCGGCCAGCGCTGCTGGACGAACGATTCCTAAGCCTCCGCATCCGTCGGATAACGCCGGAGGAACTGGACGAGCGAAATCCCTTGGCGATGGTTCCTTCCCGGCTCCTTCGCCAAGCTCCGATTCCTTGTGCAACCGGCATGTCAAAGCAGATCACCCACCCTGTTATGGGGGTCCGGGTAAGCTCGCATATGATCGCCTTTCGGATCCCCGCCATGACCGACCGCATCCACGAGATTCGGAACTCGCCTCGCCGATCCGGGGGGAGGCGCACCGGATTGATACCATAGGTCCCAGTGTGGTGCGCTGTGAGCACGGCGCACGGACAATGCGAGAGGAAATCAACCACATGGCAGAACAACCTACCGACAGTCCCGCGCCCGGTGCCGACGTGACACGGCGGAGATTCATGAAGGGGACGACGGCGGCCGCAAGCGCGGCGGGCTTCCAGATCCTCCGCCCCCAGGCGGCGCGCGGCCAGTCCGGCGAGAAACTCTCGATAGGGATCGTGGGATGTGGCGGCCGAGGCACTCGGGGCGTCGCCGAGGCGATCCGGGGGAACCCCGGGTACGAGTTGCAGGTGATGGGAGACCTGTTCGAGGACCAGCTGGAAGGGTCGCTGCGCCGGCTGCGCGACTCGGACGAGTTCGAGCCCGCAGTCAAGCAACAGATCAAGGTGGCCCCGGAAAACCGCTACCTCGGATATGACGCCTACAAGAAGGTGATTGACTCGGGTGTTGACGTGGTGTTTCTGCACACCCCGCCCGGCTGGCGCCCGCTCCACCTCGAGTACGCGATCAATGCCGACAAGAACGTCTTCGCTGAGAAGCCTCTCGCGACCGACTGCATGGGTGCCCAGAAGGTCATCCGCCTCGCCAGGGAGTCCGAGCGAAAGAATCTCACCGTGATGATCGGTGCACAGCGTCGCTCGCAGAAGGAATACGTCGAGTCGGTCCGGCGCATTCAGGACGGCGAGATCGGCGACGTCGTGGCGACCTATGCGAACTGGCTCTCGGGACCGGTCATCAAGGGAGCGGACTACGAATCGAGGCTGGACGGGGACTCGCTGGCCTGGCAGCAGCGCGCCTGGTATTCTCACGTCTGGATTTGCGGCGATCAGATTGTCGAGCAGCACCTCCACAACATCGATGTGATCAATTGGGTGATGGGTGACACCCATCCGGTGAGCGTCGTGGCGTCCGGAGGCGCGATCTGGCGCCCGCGCGAGAAGCTGTACGGCAACATCTACGACCATGTGCATGCCGATTTCCAGTACCCAAACGGCGTGCGCATGACGAGTCATTGCCGACAGTACCCCGACCGCAAGGTGAGGCGCGTCGACGAGCTGGTCGTCGGTACACGCGGACGCTCGACCGTCAGGGACCTGGGCACCCCTTCGAAGACCAGCCCGTACGTCCAGGAGCACATCGACATGGTGGCCTCCATCAACGGGTCCGGGCCGTACAGGAACCAGGCACTCGCCGTGGCCTACTCGACGATGACCGCCATTATGGGTCGCGAATCGGCCTATGCGGGGATCGAGGTGACTTGGGACATGGCGATGAACTCGAAGCAGAATCTGATCCCCGGTAATCCGTCGCTGGACGGCAGGCACGAAGTGCCCGATCTCCCACGGCCGGGCGAGTATGAGTTCGTCTGATCGGCGGGCGGGAGACCCAGCGGGTTTGTCCGTCCGCAAGGCAGATGCAGGTCGCGCCATGCATCGCAGGGCGTTCCTGCAGGTAGGGCTGGCCTCGTCCGGGCTGGGCGGGGCTTGTGCAGGGCGCCACTCGGCAGGCGGCACTGCGGTCACCCATCGCTTGATGGCCCAAGACAAGGGGCACGTCGCTGTCGTCGAGGCTGACGGTTCCGTCGGCTGGTCTTGGCGCAACGGTTTCAGTGCCCATGACATGCACCTGCTGCCGAACGGCAACATTCTGGTGCCAACCGCAATCAACGCCATTGCAGAGGTTTCTCCCGAAAGGGAGATCGTCTGGCGCTGGGAGTCGACCCGCGCCTCCGGCAACGTCGATCGGGTCGAGATCCATGCGTTCGAACGTCTCGCCAACGGTCTGACCATGGTTGCCGAGAGCGGGAACCGGCGTCTGGTGGAAGTCGACCGCGACGGAGTTGTGCAGCACGCAATCCCGCTCCAGGTGGCGGCTCCAGACCCCCACAAGGATACCCGCCTGGTGCGCCTGACTCTTTCGGGGACCTACCTGGTGGCGCACGAGAACGACGGTGTCGTGCGGGAGTACGAACGCGACGGTACGGTCGTGTGGGAATACGCGCTGGAACTGACAGGCCCGGCTACGCCGACTCATCGGGGGCATGGCACGGACGTCTACTCGGCCTACCGCCTGTCGAACGGCAACACCCTGATCGGGGGCGGGAACAACAACAGGGTGCTGGAAGTCGATCCGGCAGGCACCATTGTTTGGAGTCTCCGTAGCGGGGAGATTCCGGGGATCGATCTCTTCTGGGTTACCCAACTGCAGGCCCTGCCGAACGGCAACATCGTGGTGACCAACACCCACGCTGCGGGCGACACACCCCAGATATTCGAGGTTACCAGGGGAAAGAATCTGGTTTGGGCTTTCGCGGACTGGGAGACGTTCGGCAACGACCTGTGTGCCAACATCCTGCTGGATGTTGAGGGTGACGTTGTCCGCTAGGGACCCGACCGGCAGATAGGGGTCCCGCGGAGCGGGGGCGGTAAGGAGGCCCGATGGGGGCTACGCCACCTTCCGGCCGGCCAAGGGTAGATTGTCGGCCACCATGGCCGCATCCTGCATGTCCGAGTTCACGGCAGCGATACGAGAGTCGCGCAGTGCCCAGACATAGCATTTCTGAGGCACCGTAAGGTCACCGGCTACGGCCTCCTCAATCATTGCCACCCGCCGGGGATCGTTGGGCAGGCCGTTGTCCCGGCCATGGTGGCAGGGCCGTGCCACCTTCATGGCGATGATACCCACGTCCGCATCCTTCGCCTTGTCGAGGGCGGCAGCCAGGTAGCGGCGATTCACGATGTTGTAGGCCACCATGGCCGCAGAGTAGCGGCCAGACTCCACGGCCCCCTCCAGGACACCACCGGGGTCGCTGTGGGCCGAGAACGCCAGATGTCGCACCTTGCCGGCACCCTTGAGGCGCTCGAAAGCCTCGAAGATCTCTTCGAACCCGGTTACCTCGTAAGCACTGCTGGCAGCGTGCGGCACCATGAGCAGGTCCAGGTAGTCGGTGCCCAAGGCCCGCAGGCTGTTGTCGACCGACTCGAGGATGCGGGCGCGGTATTCTTGCAGCCGGTCAATCTTGTGGCCGTGGGAAGGCTCCATCGCATTGCTGAGCAGCGAGTCCTCAAGGGCCTTCCGCTGACCTGCGAAGTAGTCACCGATATGATCGGCCTCCAATGCCTTCCGCCGGTGCAACTCGTCCTTCACCGCGGACTGGATCCTGGCCTGTTCGCTGTCGGACAGGCTGTCGAAAATCCGCCGGAATATCGCGTTCCGGTTGGAGGTCCAGACACTGACCTTGGTATTGAGGAAGACCCGGTCCCGCTTGGCCCCGCGGATCAGCTCGGCGTAGCCGAGTTCGCTCTGCCCGCGCCCGTAGGCCGGTGCCGTGTCGAGATAGTTCAGGCCGTGCTCGATGGCTTCCTCGACATGACGGAAGTTGCCTGGACTGATCGTGTTGCCGCCACAAACGACCTCCGAAATCATGTAGTTCGTCCGCCCGAGCCTCCGGTAGGCCATCTCCGGCGTCCGGTTCCGCCACTCGGGAGAGGTGCCAGGATTTCCCGCGTCAGCCTTGCTGGCCAAGGCCGTCGCCAGTGCGCCTGACGCACCGGCTCGAAACAATTCCCGACGGTTCCAGACCCGATCCTTCGGCACAGATCGATTCTACCTGAACTGCCGCCGGGTCAGACAGTGCAGAGTTCGACTGCCTCCCGCAGCGATGTCATGGGATCGCGGAGCGGAATGAACTCGTGCGCCAAGTAGCCCTCGAACCCGGTGTCCGCGACGGCCTTTGCAATGGCCTTGTAGTTGAGTTCCTGGCTCGCGTCGAGCTCGTTGCGGCCCGGGTTGCCGCCCGTATGGAAATGGGCGATGTAGCCGATGTTGTCCCGGATTGTGCGGATCACGTCCCCCTCCATGATCTGCATGTGATAGATGTCGTACAGCAGCTTGACGCGGGGCGACTCGACGCGTTTCATCAGTTCAACCCCCCAAGCCGTGCGGTCGCAATGGTAGTCGGGGTGATTGACCCTGGAGTTGAGCAGTTCCATTACGATCGTGACGCCGGCATCCTCGGCCTGCGTCTTGATCCGGTTCAGAACGGCGGCGGAGGTCTCCCAGGCCTCTTCGTCCGAGATGCCTCGTCGGTTGCCCGAAAACAGGATCAGGTTGGGTACGCCGGCCTCGCTGGCCGCCCGGATCAGATCGCGAGCGTTCTCCTCGATGCTCGCGTGGTTCTCGACACGGTTCGTACCGTCCGCGATCCCGCAAATGCCGCTGCCGACAGCGCATGTGAGCCCGTATCTTTCCAAAGTGGGCCACTGGTCCTTCGTCAGCAGCTCGACCGAAACGATGCCCATCCCGGCCGCGTGCTCGCAGAGATCCTCCAGGGCCATGTCCCGGTAGCACCACTTGCAGACGGACTGGTTGAGCCGCCCCTCCGAGCGGGAATTCTCGGCGGCGAGGCCTGCCTTGGTTGCGGCGCTGAGAATGCCGAACGATGCCGCCGTCTGCATGGCCGCGCGACGAGTGGGCGTGTGGGATCGTAATGACATGGCCTTGGGATTCTACCATGCAGGTCCGGCCGGGCCGGGTTCGGCTGCAGTTCCTACAGATCCTCCCCGGTGATCGTCACGTAGGCTTCCACGTACTTGTCCGAGGTGTTTCGGACCACGTCCTCGGGCAACTCCGGCCCCGGGGGCGTCTTGTTGAATCGGACCTCCTCGAGGTAGTCCCGGACATACTGCTTGTCGAACGATTCCTGTCCACGCCCCGGTTGGTAGAGGTCCAGGGGCCAGTACCGGGAGGAATCCGGAGTCAGCACTTCGTCTCCGAGCACAAGTTCGCCGTTCGAGGTCCCGAACTCGAGCTTGGTATCGGCCAGGATCAGGCCGCGGGCCAGACCGTGCTGGGACGCCCGGTCGTAGATTGCCAGCGTCAGGTCGCGGAGCCGACCGGCCATGTCGTCACCGGCGATCCGGCAGGCCTCTTCGAAACCGATGTTCTCGTCGTGCCCCGTAACGGCCTTGGTCGCGGGCGTGAAGATCGCACCCGGGAGCTTCCCGCATTCCCGCAGGCCACCCGGCAGGGCGATTCCGCAGACAGCGCCGGTACGGCAGTAATCCTTCCAGCCGGAACCGACGATGTATCCACGTGCCACGCACTCGATCGGGACCATCTCGAGCCGCTTCACGAGCATTGACCGTCCTTCGATCTGGTCGCGGTGCCGCTGGATTCTGGCCGGATAGTCGGAGACATCGGCACTGACAAAGTGGGTGGGGATCACGTCCTTGAGCAGGTCGAACCAGAAGATCGACAGCTTCGTCAGCACCTCCCCCTTGCGGGGGATCGGCGTGGGCAACACGACGTCGAACGCGGAGATGCGGTCGGAGGCGACGATCAGGAGATGGTCGTCGTCGACTGCATACAGGTCGCGGACCTTGCCGCGGGACAGAAGGGTGAGTTCCGGGATGTTGGACTCAATCAGAGCGCTTGGCATTTCTTCTCCGTTTCAAGATGGGGTGGAACTGTTGGCCGCATCCCGGCAGACGGGTGTGGCCCCGGTCCATTCACGCAGACCGCACGATGGCGTCCCATACGGCGGGCGGGCTCATGGGGAGGCGCTGCATGCGGACGCCCGTAGCATCGTGGACCGCATTCGCGATTGCGGCGAGCGGCGGAACAATGTTGGCTTCCCCGACTCCCCGGACGCCGAACGGGTGGCCGGGGTTGGCGACTTCCACAATGCATGTGTCGATCATCGGCAGGTCCAGCGAAGTTGGCATGCGGTAGTCGAGGAGGCTGCTGTTCGCCATCGTCCCATCCTCGCGCATGAAATACTCCTCGTTCAGCGCCCATCCGATTCCCTGCACCGAGCCGCCCTGCATCTGGCCTTCCACGTAGCTGGGATGCACCGCCTTGCCGACATCCTGCACGGCCGTGAATCGGACGATGTCCACCTTCCCCGTCTCGGGATCGACATCGACATCGACGATGTTGGCCGAGAACGAGCCGCCCACACCCTTCGGCTTCACGGTAGCCGTGGCACTGACCGGCCCGCCGGTCGTGCTGTTGAGTGCCGCCAGGTCCCGGAAGGTGATGCTGTGGTCGCCACTGGAGTAGACGCCCTTCTCGTGGGCCACCTCGTCGACCGCGACCGACCAGAGCCTTGCCGCCCGCGCCTTCATCTCGTTCACGATGGACCGGGCCGCATCGTGGGCCGCCCATCCCGTGGCGAACGTGGTCCGGCTGCCGCCTGTCACGGAGGTGAAGCCGACCGAGTCGGTGTCGACCACCTCGGGCAGGATGCTCTCAGCCGGAATTCCCAGCACCTCCGCCGCCTGCATCGCGATCGAGGTTCGGGTCCCGCCGATGTCGGTCGAGCCCTCCACCAGATGGACCGTGCCGTCCGGGTTGACGTTCAGTGTGCAGCTGGATTCGAGGCCGACGTTGAACCAGAACCCCACGGCCACGCCCCGTCCCCGGTTGGGCCCCCCCAGCGGCGCCGCGTAATGCGGATGCTTTCGGACGGCCTCCAGTACTTCGAGGCAACCGATGCGGCGAAACTTCGGGCCGTCAGCGCGCCGGGTTCCTTCTCGCGCCGCATTGCGGAGGCGGAACTCGACCGGGTCAAGGCCGAGCCTTCGAGCGACCTCGTCGACAACCTGCTCGGCGGCGAAGGCCGCCTGCGGCGCACCTGGAGCCCGGTACGCCGCGCAACTGGGCTTGTTGACGACGACGTCATAGCCCTCGACCGCAATGTTCTCGCAATCGTAGGCCGCGAAGATGCACATCGCCCCGGGTGTGACGAACGAACCCGGATACGCGCCCGCCTCGTAGGCGAGCGTCGCTTCCAGTGCCTGCATCCTGCCGTCGGCTGAGGCCCCGACCTTGACCCGAACATGCGAACCAGCCGTCGGCCCGGTTCCCAGGAAGACCGCTTCCCGGGACATGATGATTCGAACCGGCCTCCCGGTTTTCTTCGAGAGCAATGCGGCGACGGGCTCCATGTACACGGGAATCTTGCCGCCGAAGCCCCCGCCGATCTCTGTCGGGATCACCTTGATGCTGGATACCGGCAACTGGAGGATGGTTGCGGTCACGTCCCGCACGACGAAAGCACCTTGTGTCGAGCACCACAGATGCAGGCGCCCGTCGTGGTTCCAGAGCGCGGTGACATTGTGGGGCTCGATGTATCCCTGGTGGACAGTGGCGGTGTCGAAGGTTCGCTCCACCACCACGTCGGACTTGCCCAGCCCTGCCTCGACATCGCCCAGTGTCCACGCGAAGTGCTCCGCTATGTTGGAAATCCTGTCCGTGACTTCGCCGAACTCCTTCGTGTGCAGGTCGTCGTGAAGGATCGGCGCATCCGGTTGCATGGCCTCGGGCGCCGTCATCGAACTCGGCAGGGGCTCGTACACCACCTCGATCGCCTTCAGCGCCTCCTGCGCGAGATGCGCGTTCGCTGCCGCGACCGCCGCAACCGCATGCCCCTCGTACAGGACCTTATCGCGAGCCAGGACGTTGCCGTGGACGTACGAGAGGCGGGTCTCTCCTTCCCCGACATCGACCAGCTTGTCGCCGGCCGGGGGCAAGTCCCGCGCCGTGACAACCGCCTGCACGCCGGGCATGGCCTCGGCGGCCGATGTGTCGATGGACAGGATTCTGGCATGCGCATGGGGGCTGCGCAGAATCGCACCGTGCAGGGTGCCGGGGAGCAGGACGTCCGCTCCGTAGACCGCGCGTCCCGTCACCTTGTCCGAGCCGTCATGCCGCACCGGCCGGGTGCCCACCACGTCAAATGTCCTTGTCGCGAGGACCATGTTCGGCTCGTAACCGTTCTGTTGCGCCGAGCCGTTTCCGGTTGCGCCGATGGCGTTGGCGGCGCGGTCGGTGTCGGGTGTAGCGGTACTCATGATGGCCCCTCCTGCCTCAGGCGGGCTGCTGCCGCCTGCACGGACCGGACGATCTTGTCGTACCCCGTGCAGCGGCAAAGGTTGTTGGCCAACCACAGCCGGATCTCTTCCTCGCTGGGATCGGGATTCCGGTCGAGCAGGGCCTTTGAGGCCACAATGAATCCCGGAGTGCAGACACCGCACTGCAGTGCCGCGCCATCCAGAAAGGCCCGCTGAATCTCGTGCAGCGCGCTGCCCTTGGCAACGCCTTCGACGGTCAGGATGCTTGCGCCCTCGGCTTCGACGCCCAGCACGAGGCAAGCCGGCACGATGCGGCCGTCCATCTCCACCGTACAGGCGCCGCAGTTGCCGTCGTTGCAGCCTTCCTTCGTGCCAGTGAGCCGCAGCACGTCACGCAGCACCTCCAGCAGCGATTGCCTCGCCTCGCACAGAAATTCCGTCGGCTGACCGTTGATCGTCGTCCGGACGTGGGTTGATGTCATCCTCGCGTTCCTCTCCTACCCGCGGAATCCCTCGGCCCGCCGGACGGCCTTTTCCAGTGCCCGCCGGGTCAGGACCTCACACAGGTGCCTGCGGTACTCGTCCGTGCCGCGCATGTCGCTGATCGGCCTGGCCGCGTCCCTCGCTGCGGCAGCTGCCATGGCCACGGTTTCCCGGCCGATGGGCCGCCCCCGCAGGGCGTCCGCTGCCGCGGGCACTAGCAGGGGCGTTGGAGCGACGGCCGCGAGCGCGACCCGGGCATCCTCGACCTTGCCGCCGGTCAGGGTCACGGACACTCCGGCCCCGACGACGGCGATGTCCATCTCGTTGCGCGGGATGAAGCGCAGGTAACAGGCACCGGAACCCGGGGCCGGTGGGGGAAGCCGCAACGAGACCAGCAGCTCGTTCGCTGCCAGGATGTTCCGCCCGGGACCGGTGCAGAACTCCTCGACCGGCACTTCCCGTTCTGCGGCCGACGACACGATCCGGCAGGTCGCCCCCAAGGCCATCAGGGCGGGCACCGCATCCGCGCTGGGAGCGGCATTGCAGAGATTGCCCCCCACCGAGGCCCGACCCTGAATCTGTGTGCCACCGATCATCGACACGGTGTCGACCAGCGCCGGATACGCCTCACGGACCGCGTCGTCCCCATAGATCCGGTAGCAGGGAACGGCCGCGCCCAGAATCAGGCCGTCGGCCGGCTGATACCGGAGTTCGTTGAATTCGGGCACCGACTTGATGTCGACAAGGACCCGGTTCGAGCGGCGGCCGCTTCGCATCTGCACAAGCAGGTCCGTGCCCCCGGCCAGGGCCCGGGCGCTGGTGCCGTGCTCGTCGAAAGCCGCCAGGCACTCGCCGAGAGTGCGGGGGCGAAGGTAGTCAACCCAGTGCAATGGCAGGACCCTCCGTTGGTGTCGAACCGACCCGCCACCCTCACGGTGGCTCCGGGCCAGCCCTCCATTATAGGAAGGGCCGGACGGGCCGATCCATACGGCGGGACGCCGGTTGCCGCTGGCCGGTTTCCGGCATTGATATTGACAAACCGGCTGGGCATACCGACAATGCTAGCTGAACTCCCTTGCCGCAAGAATGCCTTGCTCAATCGTCATTGTGCATGTAGGAGGTCTGGGGACGTCGACGGGTGCTTTGTGCCTAAGCCTGACCAAAGTCGCGCTATCCGGCAGGCCGAATGGGAGACGGAGCAGTTATTCACGGAGCACTCCTCCAACCTGATGCGCTACGTGTGCAACCGTGTGCGCAACATTACGGACATCGAGGATATTGCCCAGGAGACCTTCATCCGCTATTTCCGGGCCCGTTGCAACGGGGAATCGATCGAGAACCCCAAGGGATGGCTGTATCGGGTTGCGCGACGTCTGGCGCTGGACCAGATCAAGAAATCCAAGCCCGTCTTGCTGGACGAAGCCGGCTGGAGGGCGGTCGAAGCCGACCATTTTCAGATGCCTGCCGAAGGGACGGGTGGCCGGTCTTTGCGGTCTTCCGACCTGGCGTGGCATCTGCTCACGGACGCAGAACGGGACTGTCTGCAGTTGCGGGCGGAGGGTTTGACATTCCGCGAAGTTGGGGAAGTGCTGGATGTCTCGATATCGACGGCGGCAAGCTATGTCGCCCGGGCGATCAAGAAACTTCGGCGATCGGTTACGGAACCCAGTGAGACACCTGACAACAGAAGAGCTCCTTCTCTACGCTGAAGGCGAATTGAGCGAGCGCCAGCTTTGCCGGCATGTGGCGGACTGCGTCGAGTGCAAGGCGCAGATGGTCGATCTGCAGGAGGCTTACGTAGCCGCGGCGACAGCGATTCGCCGCCAGGTCGAGCCGCAGCCCGTGCGACCGATTCCGTTGCGGAAGCTGCGGGAGCGCCTCGCCGCCGAGGCGGAGTTGCTGTCCGCCCACCTTTCTGTCCGGGACTTGCTGCTGTCCGTGGAGGATGAACTCGATCATGATGGGAGGGCCCATCTGGCGCAGTGCGGCCATTGCCAGGACCAGGCGGCGAATCTACTTCTCGAGCTTGCCGAGATCGAAGTCGAGCTCCATCGCCAAGCTGGCTTCGTGTTGCCGGACGAGCGGCGCGCCGCCGCCCTGGCGGCGCTGCGGGCCAGGCTGCAGGTCGAGCTTGAGCGTCAGACAGCCCGCCCGTTCTCGGTGCGGGACTGGCTGCCTCCGTTTGCCCTGCCCCGGATTCCAGCTTTCGCATCCTACTCGCTGGCCTTTGCAGCCGTCTGCCTGATGGCGTGGTGGGGTGTTGGGGTCGTGATCCCCGGTCCAGCTCCGGAGCCGGTGCTTATCTCCCGGATCGAGCTTCCCGCGCCACCGGCCTCGGCCTTGGCGGTGGCGCAGGAACCGGAGGACCTCGCGGAGGGGCCAGGCGTGTCGGCCCACCGACCCGCCCGGGAGGCGACTCGCCTGCTGCAGCGCTTCACCCTGGCGGCAGATACCGGCCGCCCGACACCGACTGCACCCGCCAGCCTCGATTGGGCACCGACCCTCGTGTTGCAGCCCATGGAGCCGCAAGATGTTTCCCTGACCCCCGACATACTGGCCGTCACGAGCCTGCCGGCCTGGCCTCCGGATGCGCCCGGACAGGTGCCGCTCCCGGTTGCGCCGGGGTCAGCGGCCGTATCGCCCCAATCCTCGACAGAATCGGTGATCGAAGGCAACTGGATGCTGGTTCGGGCCGGCCTGTGGGACCAGGACGTCCGGGCTGGGGGGGCGGACGGGACGATTCTCTTCGTTGGCAGCGTAGCCAGCGAGAGAGCCCGTCTGGACATGCGGCAAGCGCTGGACGAAGTTGCTGGCGAACTCTCCGTCGAGTATGCGATCTCCGTGCGCGACAACCGGAGCGAGGCGGCCGGCGGCCAGCTTGCGACGGCGCTGGGGGTGGGGCAGGAGCCGGTCGGCGCGGTGCGCAACTCACTGCTTGAGCACTACGGGGACGCGGCCAGGCGTTCGTTCCAGGTCCCGGACTGGAGTCTGCTGGAGAGCGAACTCGACCGCTACGTGACCCGGGTCCTGCGGCACGACACCGAACTCCTGTCGCATGCCAACGCTCTCCAGAGATTCCTGAGCGAGCCCGGCATGGAGGCCATGCGGAACTCGGACGGTTTCCGCAGGGTGGTTCGCTTCCATCTGGATGCCATCTGGGACCATCAGGCCGGAATCCACGAACTCCTGTCGGAGGCCCTGCCGCGGCGGTTCTGGGCATACCGGAGCCGGACGGACAATCCACGGGCATCAGACAGCATGCAGGAGGAGAGTCTCGGCTTGCGGGCGGACGCCCTGTCCCTCGACCGGGCCCTGACGTCCCTGCTGTTCGGCTCGGGCGAAGCCCTGGCCGTCGGGGACGGCGAGCCGTCCGTCAACAGCCTCCTGAAACGCCTCCGCCAACGGACCGAACGGCTCAGATCCGCAGCCAAGACGTCGCTGAACTAGACTGAAATTACCGTGCGCCGCGCCCTGCAGTGTGGCTTGGCGTTGCTCCTTCTGTGCGGAGCGTCGGCTCTCTCGTCCGCGAACGCTGGTGAAGTTCACGGTCATGTGGTGGACGGCGAAGGGAATCCGCTCGCCGGTGTCGATGTCCAGCTGATCAATCTCGCGAGTGCGCAGGTATTGCGCCACTCGACAGCCCGCGACGGTGCGTTCCTGTTCTCGGATCTCCGGTCCGGAAGGTACACGCTCGCACTTCTCCATTCCCGGTACATTGCGTGGCGAAGCCAGCCATTCGAGGTGCTCCCGGGCATCCCGGTCGCCTTCCCCCCGGTCACCATGCGTCCGCTGCCGCCGCCCCAGACGAGACCGCGGTCCGGCCTGGACGCCATGGCCCTGGAATACGGGCTGGTGCGGGAGCAGATCGAGTCGCTTCCGGTGGTGCTCGGGTCGGAAGGGCGGACGACCATTGACAAGCTCCTGCACCTCGTTCCGGGTCTTACTCCAACAACCGCTCTGGACATCGACCCGTTTACGGGCCGGGCAGCGCCGGTGTCGGCCAACGGCCTGCGAAGTTCCTTTATCAACTACAAGCTGGACGGAGCTTCGAACAATGCCCAGAACCGCATCACGGGGGCCCAGGCGGCGACCTTCGGCCCCGTGCCGGAAGCCGTTGAATCGCTCCAGGTGATCACCCATACGTACTCGGCCAGCGAGGGGCGCAACGCCGGCGCCGTGGTCGCCCCGAGATTCCGCTCGGGCTCAGACCGGTGGCACGGACATCTACGGGGATACTATCGGCCCGGATGGAACGAAAGCCTGGGAGGGTTCGACGGCTCCCGGGACCGGGTCAGCGGCTGGGCTGGCGGCGGCCAGATGGGAGGTCCGCTTTGGCCCCGTCGTCGACTGCATGCGTTCGTCGACGGCGAGGGTTGGCTCCTCGACCGGTCGCATCGGTCGGTGAGGCGTGTGCTCTCGCACAGCGAGCGGACAGGGAATCTCTTCGGGTTCGAACCGGTGCCGATGGATCCGCTCGGAGGTGGCGCGTTCCCCAACAGCCAGATTCCGGCACACCGGCTGGATCCGCTGATGCAACGCTATATCAACGCCTTCGTGCCGGAGGAGAACCTGGAAAGGGGATGGCTGCATTCGACGGAGGACCTGCCCAGCGACGGCCAGGTGCTCCTGACCCGCCTCGACCACCCTTCGGACTCGTTCGCTCAATCCCTGAGCCACTACGTTTACACCAACACGGTCCGGGAGCCCGCACCCGAAGCGTCCACGGCGCCGCCCGGAACGGTCACCAATCGGAGCCAAGTCTCGCATCATGCACAGTACACCCTGACCCACACCGCATCGCCTGCCTTCGCGCATACGCTGAGACTCGCCATCCAGCGGCTGTCCAGTGATCTCTTCAGCGGACACGGAGCCATGTCCGGAGTGTCGGCCGCAGATTTCGGATTCGAGTACGGCGGTTCCGGCCTGCACCCGAACACCATTCCCAACGTTCGACTTTGGCACGACACAGGGCATCTGCAGCTGCATGTGGCTCCGTTTCTGAGGTCCGAGGAATCCGTCCAGACCACCATGCAGCTCGCCTACGACATGCAGGTTCGGCGCAGGGGGCAGGCCGTGCGGGCCGGAGTGCTGCTCCAGAAGGGTTCGTGGCCGTTCGCCAATCTCGAGAATCCGGCCGGCAGCTTCAGCTTTCCGGCCCCGCCCGAGCCTCCGACCCGATTCCGGGGCCACGGCCTCCGGGACCTGCTCCTTGGGCGTCCCGGCGAATTCCGCGTGCAGACGCCGCGCAGCCTGGACCTGCGCTGGCAGGAGTTCGCGGCGTTCGTGGAGGGCGAGATCCGCTTCTTGCGGAACTTCAAGCTCACGATTGGTCTCCGCTATGAAGAGCAGCCACCCGGCACGGATAGGTGGGACCGGCTGATGACCTTCAGCGAGGGGACGCAGAGTGTGCGGTTTCTCGAGTTGCCACCGAACTTGCTGTTTCCCGGTGACACCGACTCGGACGGCACGGTGGTGCCGCGGGCGACGATTCTCTCCAAGGGCAGGAACTTCTCCCCGCGCATCGGAGTCGCCTACTCGCCCTCCCTCGACGGCCGCGTTTCCCGCTGGCTCCTGGGAGAGTCGGGACGGTCGGTGTTCCGCGCAGCCTACGGCGTGTTCTTCGATCACGGCACGTTCGCCGGCTCCAGCGCCGCTGCACTGTTCCAGGCGACGTACCCGCCGTTCAGTGTGGACAACCGTTTCACGCTGCGCAATCCGGAGGGTGCCTTTCGGGCCCCGATCATGGCACTGCCGAGCCCGGAGCCGACCCGCTTTCGGCCCATGATCGTGCGCTATCCGATTCTTGTCTTCGACCGGGAGTTCGAGAACGCCCGGGCCGAGCACTGGAACGTCAGCTGGCAGCGACTGCTGCCTGGACGGGTGTTCCTCACGGGAAGCTATCTGGGCACTCGGTCGCGGAAGCTGCAGCAGCAGCGAGAACTGAACGTCTTCGTGCGGAACCCGCTGCGCAGCTTCGGCTTCGTGAGGTACATGCGCAAGTTCTCGCGCTTCGCGAACATCCGGTCCTTCCAGAGTTCCGGGTCAGCGGACTATGAAGCTGTCCAGATACGGGCCAACCGGTATCTTCATCGCGGTCTGGCCCTCGACATCGGGTACAGCTGGAGCCGGTCTCTGGACGACGGGAGCACCGTGTTCGGGGAGGAGCTTGTGGGGGAGGCGTGGACCTACTCGAACTTCGACCGTCGGCACGCGCTGACCGCGATCTGGCACTACCGGGTCCGTCCGCCCAGAACCCTGACCGACCGGTTTGCGTGGCTCGACCGATGGGTTGTGAGCGGGATCTGGCAGTGGCGGTCCGGTCTGCCACTGGACGTCCGCCAGGCGCAGGATCCGACGTACACGTTTCAGCAGGTTGGCCGTCCTGACCGGGTGGGTCCCTACCAGAGGCTGAACCCGGGCACTTCGAGAACGTTCACCAATGCCAGCGGACAGCCTGTCCCGGGTCACTACGGGTTCGATCCGACCGTGTTCCGAGCGGTCCGCCCGACGAGTTTCTTCGAACTCCGGCAGGGTACTTCAGGACGCAACGAGTACCGGCTGGCGGGGTTCCAGCAGTGGGACTTCCGCCTTACGCGGCCTCTCGAGACCGGCGAGCGTTTCTCGATGGAACTGGGGTTTGACGTTCTGAACGCCTTTGGCAGCCGCAACTGGGCGGCACCGTTCTCCAACATCGATCATGTCTACTTCGGCATTGCCCGCATGGCCGGGCTCGGCCGGACCGTGCAGGCCGCTCTGCGGTTCCGCTTCTAGGATCCGGGGGCCGGCCCTGCTCCGAGCAGGTCCAGGCGCTCCAGGACGTCCCTGACGATCCCGACACTCCCCGCCGCAGGGCGGGTCATCGGTAGACGGTAGCGAGCCTTGTCCAGCAGGCCCATGATCTCCAGGGCCACCTTCACGGGCCCGGGGCTGGTCTCGCAGAAATTGGCGTTCATGAGGGGAAGGTAGCGCTCATGGATCGACCGCGCGTGGGCAAAGTCGCCGGCTGCGGCCAGGTCACAGAGCCTCGCCATGGCGCCGGGGATCTCGTTCGCCACCACCGAGATCACGCCGGAACCGCCCAACGCCATTAACGGCAGTGTCACGGCATCGTCGCCGGAGAGCACCGAGAAGCCGTCCGGCACGGACCGGCAAATCCGGGCCATCTGACCGATGTCGCCGGAAGCCTCCTTGACCGCCACCACGCTGGCGATCCCCGCCAGCCGGCACAACAGGTCCGGCCCGACGTTGCAGCCGGTCCTGCCGGGCACGTTGTACACGATGATCGGCAACTCCGTTGCGTTGGCCAACTCGGAGTAGTGCCGGACCAGCCCTTCCGGGGTGGGCTTGTTGTAGTAGGGCGTGACCGACAGCAGGCCCTGCACACCCAGGGCCTGCAGGTCACCGGCCAGATTCGCGACCGCTGCCGTGTCATATCCGCCGCAGCCCGCGACGACCGGCACTCGGCCCCCGGACTCGTCCAGAGTGACCTCCACAAGGCGCAAGTGCTCGGGCTTGGCAAGTGTCGGGCTCTCGCCTGTGGTCCCCCCCGGCACCAGGAAGTGAACGCCGTTGTCCACCTGCCGGCGAACGAGTCGGCGCAGGGTCGTCTCGTCCAGCGAGCCGTCCGATCCGAACGGTGTGATCAATGCAGTGCCGCAGCCCTGAAACATCGTTGCTCCTTGACCGTGCCCATTCTCGCACGCGATTGGCGCCGCTGCCGAGTTTCGCTGGCCTGGACGGCATCGCTTCCGTTGTCGTGTTTCCGGGATGTTGCTGCTAGGATGCTGGCATGGGTTGCCGGATCGCGCCGCTGCTGATCGTCGCGGTGATTCCCTTTGCCCGCGGGGAGGTCGATTCGAGCGGCAGCTATCGCGGTCGTGGGGCGATCGTGCTGTCCAACGACCGCATCCGGCTGGTGATTCTCAAGACGGGCGGGTCGTTTCCGTCCATCACCCTGACGGATGATCCCGAGCGGATCAACCCCCTGTGGGACTCGATCCGGGCGGACCGCGAACAGGGCCGACCGGCGCGCGAGGCCGGAGCTGTCGGGCACTTTGTCTGTGTGGACGGATTCGGATCTCCCTCCGATGCCGAGCGCAAGGCCGGGCTGGAGGGCCACGGCGAGGCCCACCGGCTGGCATGGTCCACCGAGTTTGCAGGGGAGTCGGACGGGGCAACCGTCGTTCGCCAGGCGGTGATGCTCCCGAGGGTTCATGAAGTTCTCCAGAGGGAACTGCGACTCCGGCCCGGCGAGAACGTGATTTACGTGACCTCCCGTCTGACCAGCCTCCTGGACTTCGACCGGCCGGTGAACTGGGCGGAGCACGCCACGATCGGATCTCCGTTCCTCGAACGCGGCGTGACGGTCGTGGACATCTCGCCCAACCGGGCACTCACCAGACCGCGGCCGGAAGCCTCGCGGTCCGGTCTGGTGCACCGGCTGGCCAGCGGCGCGGAGTTCGACTGGCCGATGGCGCCTCTGCGATCGGGCGGTCAGGTCGACCTGAGGGCGCCCCCGATCGGGTCGCATTCCCTGGATCACACAGGTCATCGAATGTCTCCGGATGCCGAGTGGGCCTTCGTCACCGCGCTGCACCCGACCAAGCGGCTATTGCTCGGCTACGTGTTCCGGCCCAGCGAGTTTCCCTGGCTGCAGACCTGGGAGTTCTACCCTCGAGATCGCCTGATGGCGAGGGGGCTGGAGTTCGGGACGCAGGCCTTCGATCAGCCCAGGCGGGACGTCGTAACCCGAGGGACGATCTTCGACACGCCGCTGTACCGCTGGCTACCGGCGCGGGCGGTGATCGAGGCGTCGTACCTCCTCTTCTGGACCAGGACCCCGGAGGGTTTCTCCGGAGTCGACGAGGCGACATGGGAGAACGGTGTCCTGCGGATTCGAGACAGTCGCTCGGGCAAGTCCCTTGGCCTGCCTGCAGGGGGAGGGCTGTAGCGCCCGCGACGGATACCGGAATGTTGGCGGGGCCGATGAGATGATCGAGTATCGATGCCGGGCGTGCGGAGCGCAGCTGGTGGTGCGGGTTCCATTCCAGGGCAAGCTCGTCTGGACTGTTGACGAGTCAAACCCCGACTTCGGTATACGGTTCCCTGAACCCCAGGGCAAGTACGGGACCGCAAAGGTCGTGTGTTCGGCGGATCCGCTCCATGTTACGGGGTTCCATCTCGTTGACGGCAGCGTCGAGAGGAACCTGTCCTCCAAGGTCTGGGAGTGAGCGGCACAGCGGCCGTCCGAGCAGCGCAGGGCCTCCCGATCAATCTCCCGATGCCATCGGCAGGGCCGTGTCCCTGCGGAACCGGATGACGGCCTCCACGACCAGCCAGACGCTCAGGACGAGGATGGAGCACGCAACGGCCAGCAGCAGCTGGCTGCTGGCAAGGTACTTGCGAATGTCGAGCACCATCGCCAGGATCGTGACGGTCAGCATGAAGGCCATCGGAAGGAACGTCGACAGGTAGCGGCGGCCCTTCTGTCGCAGGTAGATGGTGACCGTGAGGAGGGTGAGGGCACCGAGAACCTGGTTCGTGCTGCCGAACAGGCTCCAGAGGGCGAGCCCGACGGGCTGCCCCTCAATCTCGTAGAAGGCAAACACGCCGATCAGCGCCACCGCCAGGCAGGATGCGACGAAGCGCTGGCCGAGAACGGGAACCCCAACCGACTGGGCGATCTCCTCGATGTTGTAGCGGAGAAGCCGGGTTCCCGAGTCCAGGGACGTGAGGGCGAAGGAGACGGCCACCAGGGCGATGAACGCCTGCGCGAGTTCCATGGAGACACCCAGCGAAGCCAGGAAGGTGGCCGTACCGTCGATGAACGCCCTCATCTTCTCGGCCAGGCCGCTGGCGGCATCCCAGGTGGCGTAGTGCTGCGACCAGGTCTCAGCCGACCGGAACCCAGCCGTGCAGGCCAGCACGGCCAGCAGTCCCAGCATCGACTCACCCACCATCCCTCCGTATCCGATGGACACGGCGTCGGTTTCCTTGTCGATCTGCTTGGAGGTGGTGCCGGAGGAGACCAGGCCATGGAACCCCGAGATTGCGCCACAGGCGATCACGATGAATACGAAGGGAAAGATCGGGGGAGCCCCTGCCGGCTGCGGGTCCAGTGCCGGCGCGGCGAATGACGGGTTCAGTACCAACAGACCCAGATAGGCAGCTCCCAGTCCCAGGTAGAGCAGCCACGAATTGAGATAGTCCCTTGGCTGGAGCAGCGACCACACGGGAAGGATGGAGGCGGCCAACGCGTAGACCAGCAGGATCAGGATCCAGGACTCGCTGACAAGGTCCGGCTGGCCGAGGTTCAGGCCGACTCCGATGCACGCCAGCATCAACGCGAATCCGATCACGGTGAGTCGAACGATCGAAAGGCCCCGCTTGTAGGCAAGCCAACCCATGACGATGGCGATCCCGATGAGGGCGAATGTCGGAAACACGGATTCCGGATAGAACTCGACCGTGAACAGTCCGGCAACGGTCCGGACAAAGACACCCATTACAAGACAGATAAGAAACAGGATGAGCAGCAGGAAAATCCCCTTCGCCCGGCGGCCGATCAGGTCCTCGGCAACCTTGCCGATGCTCATACCGCGGTGGCGCATCGAGACCACGAGTGCGCTGAAGTCATGGACAGCCCCGATGAACAGTGTTCCGAGCACGACCCAGAGCATCCCCGGCAGCCAGCCCCAGATCACGGCAATGGCCGGACCGAGCATCGGGGCGAGGCCGGCGATGGAAGCATAGTGATGTCCGAAGAGGACGACCCGCCGGCACGGCACGTAGTCAACCCCGTCCTGCAGGGCGTGTGCGGGTGTGGTGGCATCGGGGTCGAGTTGGAAGATCCGCGCTCCCAGATAACGGGCATAGAAGCGGTAGACAACCGCATAGGCTATGAAGCAGCAGACCGCTGCCAGGACAGGTTGCATGGGAGTACCGGCTTTCTCGCGGGGTCAGGTGATCGCCTCTCGTCGCGGCCCCGGCTTGCGTGCGCGGGATATCTGACGATGTCGGCTCGCCTGTGAATTCTCGCACATCCCCGCAGTGGCGAGCGAGGTTCCCGACCGCGCCGTCTGGTCGGTGCGACCTCGACAACCCGTGTATCAACGCACGGCGGACCAGGCGCGTCCAGCTTCCAGCGGGCAGACCCGCCGTAGAATGAAGAGGAGGGCAGAGGTTTCATGAAACGACGCAGAGACCGTGGATTCTCGCTGATCGAGCTCCTGATCGTTATTGCCATCATCCTGATCATCAGTGCGATTGCGATCCCCCGGGTTACCAGCACCAAGCGGATGGCGAACGAGTTGGCCGCAATCCGGTCATGTCAGGCCATCAACACCGCCCAGATCCAGTACTTCGCGCAATTCGGTCGGTACGCATCGACATTCAACGAACTCGGCCCCGCGCCCGGCGATGCGGGACCGTCGCCGGATGCTGCCAACCTGCTGGATGAGAACCTGATCGACGGACTCCACTTGGGCTACGCATTCTCGATGATTGGTACACCGGCCGGATATTCGGTCAATGCCGATCCGCAGTCACCCGACTCAGGGAGCAGAACCTTCTATACCGACCACAGTACGACGGTCCGGTATCGGTACGGGACGGAGCCGGCCACGGAGACGGACCCTCCGATCGAGTAGGGGGACCGCGTTTTCCGGTTCGTGCCCGTCGCGGACGACACCCCGCTCGCCGGGGGGCGTACCGCACGAACGCGGGCTGCCCGATCCATGGGGCGTGGCGCGACCGGGGCGATACGTGATCAATTCGTGCACCGGTTGAGTTCGGGAGACAGAGACCTGCCAGCATGTTGACGCATTTGGTAACAGGAGCGGCGGGCTTCATTGGACATTGGGTCGCTACGCGGTTGCTCGACGAAGGGGCAGACGTTGTAGGCATCGACAACCTGAACGACTACTACGACCCGCGGATCAAGCGATGGCGCCTGGATCAGCTGCAGAGAAGGGCTGGTTTTCGGTTCATCCGGGCCGACGTGACCGACAGGGAGGCGCTTGCCGGCGCGGCCGGAAAGAACCGCTACGAGGCAGTGTTCCATCTGGCCGCGCGGGCTGGCGCGCCGCAGAGTGTTCGAGAGCCCGGTGTGTACATCGACACGAATGTTGTCGGTACCCAGAATGTGCTGGACCTGTGTGTGGCGACTGACACGCCGAAGCTTGTCCTGGCGTCGACATCCGGAGTCTACGGTGGCGGGAACCCGCTGCCCTTGAGCGAAGAGAGTGACACGACGAAGCCCAAGTCTCCCTATGCCGCATCCAAGAGGGCTGCCGAAGCGCTTGCGTATGCGCACCACCACGTACATGGACTGGACATCACGGTGCTGCGCTACTTCACCGTATACGGTCCCGCCGGACGCCCTGACATGAGTCTCTTCCGGTTCATTCGATGGATCCGGGAGGGCGCTCCGATCATGCTTCACGGTGACGGAACCCAGTCCCGCGATTTCACGTACGTTGGGGATGTGGCGCGCGGAACGGTCCAGGCCATGCTCCCCCTGGGATTCGAGATCCTCAACTTCGGCTCGAATGCCCCGGCCGAGCTGCGGGAGGCGTTGCGGATCATCGAAGAGTGTCTGGGCCGCAAGGCGGAGATTCGCTATCTCCCGATCCATCGAGTGGACGTTGAGGCCACGTGGGCCGACAACAGCAAGGCACGGCGATTGCTGGCGTGGCAACCGGAGACGCCCCTGCAAGACGGTATTGAGAACACCGTGAGATGGTACCTGGACAATCGGGAATGGGCGCGGAGGTTGGTGCTGTCCTAGCGGCGTCCGCCCGTGAGAGTTGGGCCCGGGAGGGTTGTCCTGTACTTCGGTCTCGAAACCCGTCTGGGCTGGAAGACCGGCGGACGTTCTCGGCTGGCCAACCGTCGGGGTCGGTCCGGGCACCGCTGCGCAAGCGACCAATGGGCCTATCGGATGGATCCCGCGACGGTTCTCTCCTGGACGGCTGAGGTGGCGAACAAGGGTCCGGTGCGATGTTGTCCGATCCGCACGGCGGGGTCGCCGGGTCGGCTGACCACCCGCAAGCGGGCCACCACGAGATGGGGGAGGGGGTTATCCGCTTGACCGCCAGGGGCAAGGCGCATGAACTCCGGGACCACTTCGAGGCGCCCATCAGGGCCTCTAGCGAGGAGACCTGTTCCTGCGTGGTGGGGCTGCGAGCCGCAGTCGGTTCGTACCCACACGGGCCATCGACCATGGCACTGTCGGGAGTCTTCGGGCAGGTGGCGCAGGCAGGCCGGCAGATCTAGACCGCCTGGACCGACGGTGGCATGCCCCGGTCCTGGTCCACCCGTCCCATGGTCGACGTCGTCCGCGAGGTGACCTCAGGTGCTCCGTCCGAGCGGGGCCCAGGGACCGCGAGCGCACGGCACCTCCACTCGACGACGCCCGACGCACCTCGCAGCAGGCCCCCCGATTCTGGTCCCGCCCAGACGGCACCGGTGCCGCAAGGTTGGTGTGCTGGCGAAAAGCCCATGCTCGGGGGTGGCATGCGGGCGAGGGCAGTTTTCAGTTGGAAGGACGACCTGCTCCCCCGCACACTCCCGTTCTGCCTACCCTGTCTGCCTCCTAGCTCAGGGAGAGGCATTGGCTGCCACCCGACCTTCCTGCCGACCCGTACCCACTGGGGAGCTTCTCGTTCTCCTGTTTCCCTCGCCCTCCTCGAATCTCTCATGGAACGCGACTTGGCGTTGCGTCCTCCGGGTCTGTTTGGTACAGTGAAGCTGATGTCGCCGGTGAAATGCGTGGTTCGTCAGTTCCCCTGCCAAGCTCGCGGTGCCCAATGGACAGTGGGTCTCCTGTTGCTTCTTCCAGTGCTGGGTTCTGGTGCGGAAGAGTTGGGGCCGGAGCCGCGCTCCATCGTTGGTGGCGCTGTCGCCACAGTGGACAGCTATCCTTTCGTCGTGTACCTGTCCGGCGGCTGCACGGGTAGTATCATTGCACCCAGTTGGGTATTGACCAGTGCCAAGTGTGTTCATGACGGGGAAACACCTGTTGATTCCATCCGCATCGAGCATGGCGCTGGATCCAATTTCGGTCAGGCCAATCGTGTGTCCCAGCAAATCATTCCGCACCCGCAGTTCAGGGCCATTGGAACTCGGGGGACTTACAACGATATTGCACTAATTGAACTGTCTGAACCATATCCTGCAACCCATGCAGCCTCTCTGGCTATCCCCAGGCAATCAGCGGAAGATCAATATGCTCAGTCCGGCACGGCAGTGACCGGATTGGGCTATGGTCAGGTAGAAGACAAGCAGGACAGTGACGGCCTTCGATCTTTCACCGCGAACCTGTATCGTCCCAAGTATTGTCGTGATCAGCTAGCATTCCGCAATGAATCAGCGGTTGCACATGCCGATACATTGTGTGCAGGCACGGCTACAGCGGGAATGGCCCAGGGTGACCAAGGAGGCCCATTGGTTGTTGCATACTCCGGGCAGGGGGATCTGCGATGGTTGCAGGTGGGCGTCGCCAGTCGCAGGGCGAGAGACCGGTCCGGTGCGGATGTTACTTCCATCTATACAAGGGTCTCAAGCTTTGCCGACTGGATTGCAACGACTACGCAAGACGCAGCAACATTGGTCGGGTCCACCCCCGATCCCGAGCCTGATCCTGATCCGGAACCTGATCCCGAGCCTGATCCAACAGATGACACCGACAATACTGACGAGCTCTCCATTCGGCTAACTCAGACCGAAGCGGACATAGAGTTATTGAAGGCGACACTTCAATCGCTGCAAGGCAATCAGGTCGAGATCAAGAAACTGCTTGAGTCGCTGAGGACCACACATAGCGAAGTGAAGACACTGCAGGCCAAGAAGGATGGCCTTCTGAAATCCGCTTCGGATATCCTCGCGCAATAGGCCCACCAGTTGTCCCAGTTGCGCTGAGAAATGCAACAGCGGGCGGAGGAAGCCCACGTGCACTGGGGCCAAGCCAACTACGGGTCAGGCACGGGACCGATGGGTGCATCCCGGACCAGCCACAGCTTTGTTTGCGGACCGGGTCGCTGACGCCGGGCCAGAACCGGCTAGGGCGAACTCTTGAACCGTTGCAGCAGGTTGGTGCCGACATCGCAATCGATGATCCATTCAGCGATATCCTGCAACCGGTCCTGATCGTCAATCATCGCCAGAAGTCCGGCGACGGGTTCCACCATGTGAAGCCCGAACTTCCGATCGGCCAGAGCTTCAGGCCCCGCTCTTCGCCCTCGGCCCGCAGCCGGGCTCGCTGCGCCTGAAAGCGCTCCTGCAGGGTGGTGCGCATCTTGCCACTGCGTATCATCTCCTCTATCCTTTCACGATTCTCCAGCTCCTCCAAATCGATCCCGGTCTCCTGCAGGGTCGCCCGCAGCAACTGGAAATAGGTTGTCCCGACCGGCTCCTGCGGCGCCAGCAGCCGCACTCCCTCCTCCACGGCCTCGTTCGCGTCCTCCGGCCCCTCCATGCCCTCGGTCACCACCAGCAGCGTGACCCGGTTGTCTTTTGGGAGCCGCGACAGGGCCTTCAGGTCCACCAGCACGTAGCTGTCCCCGGTGAAGGCTGGCCCGGATGCCTGCCCCGAGGCGAGCGGCCGGGTGCCCTCGCCCACCAGATCGCCCAGTCTGGTGGCTGCCTTCCAGGCGGTGGGGCCGTTGTAGACCACGACCGCCAGGATGGGCGGCAGACGGTCCTTGCGACCGGGTCGGCGGTCCTTCCACTGGTCCTCGTAGATCCGCACGGCGTAGCTCTGCACTCGCAGGGCCATGAACCAGTCGACCTGGGACTGGAATTCGAGCATCAGCAGGACGGGCAGCCACCGGGGCTGGCCGTCGGCATCGCGGAACCGGACGCGCCAGACGAGATCGTTGATGCGGCGTTGGAGGGAGGCGTCGAGGTGTTCGGTGGGCAGGGGTTGGAGGGAGGAGAGGTCGAGTCGGGCGAGCCATTCCTGGCCGCCCTCGATCTGGTCGGCGACGAAGGCGGACAGGAGGTCGCGGACGGCCCGGGGATGGGAGAAGTAGGCCTTGTAGATTGCGTCGTAGTCCATACTCACACTGTGGCGGGCCGCCCAAGGGCGGCGTGACCATTCTCGCATGAAGCGGTGAGGCCGGCTTGCAGCGGCCCGAGCCCGAGTCCCGCGCAAGTGGTTTTTCTCGATTGTTTGCGATGCCAATGGCACGAGTCAGGAAGCAGAGCTCTGGAGGTTGCAACTCCCATTGGATGGCGATCTGCGCCAGACCTGACGCGGTGCGCCTCGTGTTCTGTTCCTCCCAAGTGTACGGGTAGCATCTGAGGGGGGTGACGCGAAAGTTCAAATCACAGTCGCCGATATCAGCCGCACACCTAAGGCTGCTTGCCCGCGAATTACTGTGTTACGGAACACTAGGCCGAGATGACGAGATGATCGGTCTGACACCGGTCGGGGCCCAGCATCGCACCGGGGTCAGGCACCCGGATCGAAGCCGACTTGCGGTGGTTGCCGGTCGGGTGTCCTGACCGTTAACCTGCTGCGAGGTGGACGCCAGCCGAGGTCGCCATACGAAGCGAGAACGTTCAACATGGGCTAAAGTACGGCCCGCCACCCGCAGCCCCGTACCCTTATCCTCTCTGTTTGGAGCCGCAACGCGGCCCCTCCCCGACGCACTTCACCCGCTCGAGCTGGCAGGACCAGCCCGCGAGCACCGCTGGGGTCCGGTCGACCCTTCGGACAGATCCCGCTGCTGCCCTCGCGTAGCGCCCACCCCCGGAGCGTCGCCTTGACAGCCCACCTCACTTGCCGTGCCCAGCTAGCAGTTCAACCACCAACGCCCGGGGGCCTTCTTCCCCGCTGTTGCGTCTCGATGTGCAATGAGCACGAGAAATTCGCTCCCAGTCGTGGCGGATGGCAGTGTCTATGGGATCCTGCCGGTCTGATTTGCTCAACTAGAGATCCAGATGCCCGAAGAGCGTTCGAGTGACCACCATCAATGGATCCTGCACACGCCGTACCGGGAACCGGACAGGCACTGGGCTCTGGACGAGCACGGAAGGGCACGGAATTTCACGAACCCCGGCCGCAGGCTGAGTTCAACGCAGCTACCTGTTCCGAGCCCCAAGGGCGGCGCGACCGATTGGAATCAACCTGACGCCTCAATCCAGCCGCACGGAACGATCAACGAAATTCGCAAGCACGTCAGCACATGGCGTGCAGCCAACTGGCCCGGCGTCCCCTCGCGAGTTCACCATCTGCTGGAGTTCTGGTCGCGCGAGGGTTCGAGCATGCGTCCCTTCTGGTGCCAGGTCGAAGCCGTCGAGACGCTGATCTGGTTGTTCGATGCAGGACAGACCCACGCTCACTCCGAGCACGAGGCTGTCCTGAAGAAACTCAAGCAGGCGAACGAGAACTGGAACGATTCGATTTCGCGTATCGCCCTAAAGATGGCAACCGGTACCGGCAAGACCTTGGTCATGGCAATGATTGCTATGTGGTGGACCGTGCGCAATCCCGGTGGGCCCATGGAGTTCCTCGTCATTACGCCGGGTCTGACGATACGGGAACGTCTGGGTGTCCTCTCCGAGACAGAGAGTGAGGTCTGGAAATCCGTCGCACCGAGAGGCTTCGAGTCCGACCTTCGGCGCATGCGCTGGACCGTCCTGAACTTCCAGGGCTTCCAGAGGCAGGCCACGTTAGCCGTGGGCGGCAAACACGCCACAAAGGCGGAGAAAGCACTGCTGGTCGGCAAGGACGGCTCCGAGCCCAACTTATGGCAGGAGAGCGAAGCAGAGATGTTGGCGCGACTCCTCAAGAAGCGTCGCGGCGACCATCAGCTTACGGTGATCAACGACGAAGCGCATCATTGCTATACCTTGCGCGACGTAGACGTCGTGAAGCGCAAGGAGGAGCCCGACGAGAGCGCAGACCGCAAGCAGGCCGAGCTCTGGTTCGGGGCGCTGCGAGCGCTGAGGACGGCCGGCCTGCTCGGACAGGTGTTCGACCTTTCGGCAACCCCGATGTGGTTGCGTCGCCCGGCTCGCCTGCAAGCCGAAACGTTCCCATGGACCGTCTCTGATTTTCCACTGCTCGACGCCATCGAATCAGGACTGGTCAAGGTGCCTCGCGTTCCGGTTGACGACCGCCGTGTCGAGGATGGACAACCGGTTCACCAGCACCCGCGCTTCCGCAATATCTACCTCTACAACGAGAAGCGGAACATAGGCGAACCGCTGACACCGGCAGTTCGCGAGCCCCTGGAGCGTCTGTACGAC
This sequence comes from Bryobacterales bacterium, assembly GCA_965205085.1. Lineage (GTDB taxonomy): Bacteria > Acidobacteriota > Terriglobia > Bryobacterales > UBA6623 > VXMF01. The sequence goes on from OZ242039.1 coordinate 4,073,634, forward strand.
CATTACTGCATCACAAATGCTGCCTACGCGAAAAAGGACCGGATTCCCGTGATGATTGTCGTAGCGAACAGCATCGAGAACGCCACCATGCTGCACCGCTATATCGCTGGCTACCGGGACGGCGAGATCTGGAAACCGGGCCAGTTCGACTTGTTCTCGAATGTTGATCCCGGAACCGGCAGGCCGGTGGTCCGGCCGCCGACCGTATTGGTCCACTCCCGGATGGACGAGGCGGGCAGCGGCCAAACCGGAAGGATCAAGAGGGCGGTCGAAGAGCAAGGCATGCTGTTCGCACCGAACGCGAAGGGCGCGGAGGAGAAGCGCCAAGCCATTCGCGGCGTCTTCATGACTGTCGGGCAGAAGGCCGCGCCTGGTGAGCGGATTCGTTGCGTGATTTCCGTGGGCATGCTCACCGAGGGCTGGGATGCGCGCACGGTAACGCACGTTTTCGGATACCGGGCCTTCGGTAGCCAGCTCCTGTGCGAGCAGGTGGCTGGACGGGCCCTACGCAAGACCGCTTTCACTGCCGCAGACGAGCGGCAGCCGATTGAGTACGCGAACCTCTTCGGAGTCCCGTTCGCCTTCCTCGGCGGGGAGGCCATCAACGGCCCTCCGCCCCCTCCCGGGGACGAGCTCGTCGAGACGATACCGGATCGGAAGGAACTCCGCATCTCCTTTCCACACGTGGCAGGATACGCACGGTCCGGGGGCGTCCCGCGCTGGGAAGTGGATCTCGACGGGCTTAGCAACCATGCCGTGCATCGGCGAGAGTCCCTCACTACGGACGTCGGAGGCACAGTGGGAACAGGCGTGGAACTTGAGCCGGAATCGGTAACGCCGAACCATGCGGTCTGGCAAGCTGCTGCGCAACTGGTCCGTCTGCTGGAGGACGGCCCGGACCATCGACGCCAAGCGTTCGCTTGCAGCGTTCGAATCGTACGGTCCTGCCTGAACGTCATGCGCTGCCACGATTGGGCCGACCTGCAATATGACAGGAATACCTTAGACCTGATCGCGGCTCATGTTCGCCGCATTGACGGTGCGCCGTTCGTCGCCCCGTTGTTCGTGGATCAGGTCTATCCGGGGTCACCGCGCACGACCGACACGTCTTCGGTCCGGTTCCGCACCGTACTGAAGCACTGGTACCCGAGCGGGCGCTCCCAGTTGCCCGCGAAGTCGGAACTAAGCGCGGCGGCTTGCCACACCCAGCCCGAAGCGCAGCTTGCCGAAATCCTGGACAACCACCCGGACATTCAGGCTTGGGTACGGAACTTCCGCCTGGACTGGAGAGTGCCCTGGTTCGACCCCGAGCGCGGTGGAACTGCCTTGATGGAGCCGGACTTCGTTGCCCGATCAAGCCTGCCGACCGCAACCAACCGCAAACGCTACCTGGTCATCGAATTCAAGGGGCTTATGGCCGGTCAGCCTTCTGAGGTCGCCAAGCAGAAATATCTGGAAGATTCTTGGGCTCCTGCCGTCTCCCTGAGAACCAGCGACCCCGACAGCAACTTCGGGGACTGGCAGGTTGTCTGGATCGAGCAGGTCGACCAGGCCCACAATCTCATTGCGGCAGCGTGTCGCAGAAAGGAAAGGGCATGAAGACGAAAGCCTATCAGCACGCCGAAGCGCGACGCACCAACATCCCCACCAGCGAGGACCACGTTTACATGGGCGGGGAGGAACGCGCCGGCGAGCCGTTCTCGCCGTCGCCGGCAGGCTCGGATGGGCCGGTCCTGCTCAGTTGGAAGCGTGGCATTGATACCAATTCGATCCGGACGGAGGCACTGCCGCTCTACATCCACGAGAAAATCAGTCCCGCAGTCTTCGTGCAGCAACTATCGAAATTGAGGGGGGGGGGGGAGGATGAACGGCAAGGCGACCTCTTCGCCGACTTTAACGGCTTGCCCGAGGGGGCGCGTTACGACTGGTATCACCACGAAGGGAACTGGTCGAATCGAGTGATCCGAGGCAATTCGGTCGACGTCATGGCCTCGCTCGCCGTGAAGGAAAAGCTGGCGGGCAAGGTGCAGATGGTGTTTTTCGACCCGCCCTACGGAATCCGGTTCGACAGCAACTACCAGCCGAGCACCCGCAAGCGGGGTGGCGCAGCACCGGTCGAGGCGGCACCCCGAAAAGCATTTCGTGATACCTATGTAAACGGGCTGCATTCCTATCTGGACACGATTATCGGCACTGCCGTCCATGCGCGAGAGTTGCTCACCGAGTCCGGCAGCTTCTTCCTGCAGATAGGTTCCGCGAACGTACATCGTATCGCCGTCGTCCTCGACGAGGTGTTCGGCGCCGAGAACCGGGTTGCCACAATCGCCTTCGCTAAGACTGGACAAACACCGACGAAGCACCTCTCCGAGGTGGCGGACTGGCTGCTCTGGTACGCGAGGGACAAGAAACTCGTGAAGTACCACCAGTTGTATGAGACCCTCACACGCAAGGAGAAGATCGCCCACATGAACTTCGATGCCATGGTCGAGTTGCCGGACCGCTCCTGCCGAAACTTGACGAAGGACGAACGCAAAGATCCAAACAAGTACTTGCCCAAGGGTGCGCGGCTCTTCCGAAGGATGCCTCTTAGCTCCCAGGACGAATCGGCAACGGGACGGTCGGAGCCATACCGCTGGAGCGGAACTCTGTACCACTGCCCGCCGGGTGGGCAGTGGCGTGTCAGTCACGAGGGCTTGGACGCTCTTGCCGAGCAGGGGCGCCTGATCGCAACTGACCGAGGGCGACTGAGCTGGAAACGCTATGAGGACGAAGTTCCTGGTCGACAGATCCATAATCTTTGGTCCGAGCAGCAGTCCCCGACCGACATGCACTACGTCGTGGAGACGGCGGAAGCGACGGTCGAGCGTTGCGTCCTGATGGCCACGGATCCGGGCGACCTCGTTCTTGACCCAACCTGCGGGTCGGGCACGACCGCATTGATCGCCGAGCGTTGGGGTCGGCGCTGGATCACGATCGATGCGTCCGCGATTCCGATCGCATTGTGTCGGCAGCGCTTGATATCGGCCGTACACAGGTGGTATCTCACTCTTGACGACGCTGAAGGGCAGGCCCAAGAGGCAGTGCTTGCGGGAACGACGTTTGCGGCGACGGGCCAGTCCGGATCCAATCCCGCGAGTGGGTTCGTGTATAAGCGCGTTTCGCATGTTTCCGCCGGGCATCTCGCCTACCGAAAGCCTCCGATGTCCACGCTATTGGTCGACAAGCCGATCGCCAAGAGAGGCGTCCGGCGCATCAGCTCGCCGTTCACCGTAGAGTCCCACTCGCCGTGGACCTACGTTTCGCCGACTGTACCAGAGGACGACGCCCGTGCCAGTGAACGTGACCTCGGTATCCGGGAGAACGTGACGAAGGCTCTGACAGCGAATGGCATTCCGGTTCCGGGCTCGGATACGGAACGGTGGCACTTTGACGGGATCGAGCCGTGGGTGGGGGGGGCGCAGGGAATTGACCTCACTCACGAGGCGACCTTGCGCGAAACCGGTGAGCGCATAGCGTTGGCGATGGTACCGGACGACCGTTCGGCTAGCCCGGTTATGGTCAGCGACCTGGCCCGGGAAGCTGCCCTAAACGACTTCGCCAAACTGGTCGTCATCGCCTTTCATTTCGAGTCTGGCGTGGATCACGAGAAACGCGGCAAACTCGAGATTCTCACCGCCCGTGCGAACCGGGACCTGACGATTAGCGAGTTGGCGCACGGCGCGGAGGACAGCGCATTCGTCCTGGTGGGTGAGCCCGATGTGGAGGTCGAGACTCTCGAGAACGATCGCCTGCGGGTACGGATCAAGGGATACCAAGTGTACGATCCCGGTTCGGGCAATCTCCGGCCCAGTGGCGCGCCCTCCGATATCGACTGCTGGATGCTGGACTCGAACTACGACGGGAACTCTTTCTTCGTGCGACACATCCATTTCCCCGACAAGGGTAAGGACGGGCAGATAAAGCGATTCCTCAACGAACTCGGCAGTCGGATCGACCCAGTGCGATGGGACCGTATGCAATCGTTGGTCTCGGCTCCGTTCGAGCGTCCGAAGACCGGGAAGATCGCGATCCGCATCGTCACCCAGTTCGGGGACGAGATGCTGTCGGTGATGCCGGTTGGATCGGAGTGATGCGCCTTCGGAGTACCCGCCGGCTTCCTGTACCGGGAGTTCGGCCGCGAGCGGCCGTGAGGACCGGCGGCCTGGAGATGCCATCCGCTTCGAGGGCCGCCGCGATTCGCTGGCTGCCGGGGTAGCGAACGTCGGCCAGATTCCTTTCCGATTCCGTGCCGGTAGAGCCCAGTACCGCCATCGTCATCCTGCCGAGGTGGTCGAAGTACTCCGCTGGCAGGCGGTCGTGTGGCCGCGCCTGCCTCCAGCCAGGAACCCTTGCGTCCGCAGTTTGTGCACGTTTGGGAGCGCTCCCCAGTCCGCGGCGGGAAGGCTTTCGAGTGGTTCCTGCAGACCACGCTCCCGGTGCCCTCGCTGGCGGATGCCGAGCGCGTCCTGCGCTGGTACCGCCTCTGCTGACGCATCGAGGACTGGCACCGGATTTTCAAGTCCGGCTGCAACGGCGGGTACTTGGGCCACTCCCGGAATGCCCGCGCTTGTCGATCTTGAGCGAAGCCTGTTCCCTGCGTGATTCCTGAGAGCCACCTGCCAGCGTCTCGATCGAGGAGCTCTGACTTCACCTATTGGGAGTTGGCAGCCCGCAGGTCTGCGAGAGGGCGACTCTTCACCCTATGGCAGACCGGTTTGCTCCACGCCCCCATTCATTGCTGCAGTTGCGATTGCCATTGGGGTCAACGGGTGGTCCGCTCTGCCGGGGACTGATAGACTGATCGTTTGGGGTGTTGCTGGGAATGGGCTGGGATTGCTCACCGCATGTTCCCTGACCAGAGTTGTGATTAGGCTTAGCGCGGGTCACAAGGCATATCTGGCGCTGGGAGTGATCCACATATCACTGCTCCTGCCGTCGAACATCTGCGCACAGAATGGGGCTTGGCCCGCGTTGATCGAATCTGCTCGGCAGGCGCTGGAGGCTAGGGAGTTCGATCAGGCGAAACGCATCCTATACGAGGTGCGCACCCGATCGAGGAGCTTTCCCCCGGATGACCCCCGGCGGATTGTTCCCCTGATGGAACTGGCGAGACTCCACCTTCATCAGGGCGACTACACCCTCCCGGAACAGCTTTATCGCGAGGCCGACCCGATCGCTCGGCACGCCTGGGGCCCGGAGAGTACGGAGTACGCATCCCTGCTCAACGACATCGGCCGCTACTATCACCTTCGGGTGCGTCTCGCGGACGCCGAGCGGTTCTACACGTTGGCCTTTGGCATTCGAACGCGACAGCTTGGGCGTGACCATCCGGATGTCGCCGCCAGCCTCAGCAACTTGGCCGTCCTGTACGAGAATCAGGTGCGCTATGCCAAGGCGGAAAGCTACTATCGCACGGCACTGACAATCCGAGAGCAGACGCTCGGGTCGGACCATGTGGACACAATCATCTCCCTTGAGCATTTCTCCCGGCTCCTGCACAAGCTCTCGCGGCCCGATGATGCGGCACCCCTTGAGGAGCGGAGTAGGGTGTTCCGCCGGGCCCGGATCAATCCGGTTAGCGAAGCCGGTACTGTTGGAACCTTGGCATCGGGGGAATCCGTGCAGCCGCCGGTACTGTTGGAGCGGTCTCAGCCGGAATACACCGATGAGGCCCGCATCGCAAACCATGAGGGCAGTGTGCTCCTGGCTGTCGACGTCGATACCAATGGTCGCGCCCGGAACATCACCCTGCTACGCCATTTGGGACTCGGCTTGGATGAGCGGGCGGTCGAAGCTGTTGGTCAGTGGCGTTTCCGTCCAGCGCGCCTGCGTGGCGAGAAAGTTGCCACTCAGGTTCGCCTGGAAATCGCATTTCGCCTGATGTAGCGCTGGAGAGGCCAGGACTGGCGACAGTCTTGCCGGACGTGGCCCCGCTGTCCGGCGTCGAAGATGGCGGGGCACGCCTGCTGTTGCGGCGACTCCGCCGCGAGAGCCACGTGCACCTGACGGTACCGTGGAGCAGCGCAACGGCCCTGGCGACCTGTGTGGGGCCTCGTGCAGCTTGGACATCGCGCTGATGCTGACGCCGAGATCGGTGGAGGGATCTGGGGCAGCTTTCGGATGCCGCAGTGCAGGGAGGTGCTGTCCATTGGCCGGGTGATTGGGGATTCCGTTGGGAGTCTCGATACGCAGGGTATTCGTGGCGCGTGAGCTGGATTGTCCGACAACGGACGGGGACAATCTGGGGGTGTGGTTGGGGACTTGGCCGCACTCCAGGTGTTGCCGATGGCGGCAAGCCTGGATGCCTGTCCGTCCAGAGTGCCGAGCAGTGGATACGCAGAAGGGGGAGGCCCGGGACCGACTGCGGTTGTGTACAGGTGGTGTCGCGGGTGGCCAGCCAGCCGTGGGGACAGGCGGAATCTCGGACCAATGGCGGATTCTGGACGATGACCCGTCCGGTGCCCCCTGGGGCGCGGCGAAAGCCGTCGGTTGCAGCCACTCCTGTCGATACAGCCCTAGCCGTACCGCGACTGTGCAATCGGGATACCGACACGGCCAGTCGCCACGCCCTGTTCAAGCGAATTCACATCTCCCCTGACGGTGCTTCCTTTTCGGGAATGTCTGCCAGCAGCCGGAATGTGGGTTCAGGCAGGAGGAAGTTGTGGTTGTGCAGAACAAGACCGGCGCCTACGTGCCGGGTAGCGCCAGCGATTTCACTGCGTCGACGCTACCCGGAATCACCACTTCACTACTCGACGTCGTAGTCGAACTCGTCGCCGAAGAAGGTCCACTCCTCCAGCCAGTTGTCTCCGTTGCAGAACGCCCCGACACACTGGGCCGACGGATCGAATCCATTGCCCGGCGGCACCGCGGCGTTGTGGAAGACCAGCGCCGGCGAACCCACCATGGGACGGGGATCGGGGTTGGCCTCGTAGCGCACGTTGTACAGCTTCGGGTCCGTGTCCATGTAGCCGATGTGCTCCGCCACGCCATCACCGTTGATCTGGGCATCGCCCATCCTGTCGCCATTGGCGGTGATAATCGAGTTCATGATGGCGGATTCGCCATTCATGAAGAATCCCGGCGAGTTGTCGCGGACATCCAGGGCATCGCCGCCGAAGCCCATGACGATCACGTTGCGGGCGTTGACCTGGGTTCCGACGCGAAGGCGCATGCCGTCACCCGACGTGCTGTTCACATCCTGGAACAGGCCTCCCACCAACGTCGCGTTGTACAGCGTCGGGGACGACCGTGGAAGACGGTCGAATCCGGCACTGTCGTTGTCAGCCTCGATACCGTTGTCTCCCTGAGGATCCTGCTGAATGAAGAGATACTGCGCCTTGCCGCGCCAGCCGAAAGCCCAGTCCAGGGAGTCGTCCTTGGAGCCGCTGGAAACACAGTACATGCAGTCGGCTGTCCCGCCGAAGAACTCGATGCCGTCATCCTCGGCCTCGTGGGCCTGGATGTGGTCGATCACCGTGCCCGACCCGACACCGTGGAAGCCGAATGCATTGGGCTGCGTCTCGGGGTTGAAGTCCACCCCGGCAAACTCGACGCGCACGTAACGCAGGATTCCGCTGGAATCCTCGTCGTTCATCCCGCCGTAGGCCGGACGCGTCTCGGGCATCACGCCCTCGGCCAAGCCCGAGCCACGCGTCATCTGGGCGTCACCCAGGACGATCAGCCCGGCCCAGCAGCCCGACTCTCGCCTTCCCACACTTGCGTCGCAGGTCATCACGATCGGCATGCTGCGGGTTCCTGCTGCCAGGATCCTGGCTCCCCGTTCGACGACGAGCACCGCGTTCTGTCCACTGGCCAGGATCAGCGTGCCCGGTTCAATCGTCAGGGTCGCCCCGGCGTTGACGAAGACCTGGTGTCGAATCCTGTAGATCCTGTCGTTGGTCCAGGTCGTGTCGACGGAGATTTCCGTGTCGGTCCCGTTCTCACCCATCACGACCGGAGCCTGCCCGCTGACGACGAACTTTGCATACGCCCTCTTGACGACCTGGGTCAGGTCGGGACTCCGAATCTCCACCACGAAGTGCCACAGGCCCGGAGGCGGGACGGCACCCGACCAGATCAGCCTCTGATCGATCCTCTCGATCATCGAGGGCTTCCAGGAATCCTTGTACATTCCCATGGCATCGGTCACTTCCTCGTGCAACTCGTAAGAGGCGGTCTTCCCGTCGAGGTAGCGCCGGCTGCCGGTCTCGATGTTCTCGCGATAGATGAACGTTGCATACTCCTGCATGTCATCCATCGGGTCGGTTGTCAGGTACACGGACATCTGCTCGCCCGTTGTGTATCCCAGCTTGTTGGTCCAAACTGCCACCTTCGCGTGCGACGGTGCCAGGCTGCTGGGCGTTTCCTCCGTTGCCATTGCGCCGCCACCCTGAGCGACGATGGCCATTGGTGCCATCAGCATCATGACCGGAATCAGAATGCGTCTCATTGGTCGAAGAATCCTCCTGTTGATGAATCGTGCGGCTAACGGGTATCGATTCTTCCGTCAGCCTTCCCCAAATGACCTCGTCAACCCCCGCCTGCGGCTGCGGAATCCCCAGGGGCAGATCTCCTCGCTTCCATGGCCGGGGGAGCGAGAGTCCCAAACCCGGCTTGATCCCAGACTAGACAGGCGGTGTTACTGGCATGAAACAGGTGCGTTAAGTCCCGGTGAAGACGATGGGTCCGTTCCGTCGCCGGCAGGCCTGGAAGCCGCATTTGACGGACAATAGGAGGATGGTGCCTGAGACCCGTTCACCGCGCCACCTGCTGGCAGCCGGTGATGAACAACTGTATGCGGCTCTGTTGGGCGAGGAGAAGCGTCAGGCGGAAGGCATCGAACTGATTCCTTCTGAGAACTACACCTACCCGGAAGTGCTCGCCTTGCTTGGCTCCGTGTTCACGAACAAGTATGCCGAGGGCTACCCGGGCCGCCGTTACTACGGTGGCCAGCAATTCACGGACGAGATCGAGCGTCTGGCCCGGGACCGGGCGAAGGAACTGTTTCGCTGCGAGCACGTGAACGTGCAGCCACTGTCGGGTGCGCCGATGAACGCGGCGGTCTATCTTGCCATGCTGGAGCCCGGCGACACGGTCATGGGCATGGACCTGTCGCACGGGGGACACCTGACCCATGGTGCGCCTGTTTCGCACACGGGCCGCCTGTTCCGCTGGGTTCGGTACACGACCGACCCTGAGAACGAGGGCCGGATCGATTTCGATGCCCTCCGTGATGCCGCTCTGGAGTACCGGCCGAAGATGATCGTCTGCGGGTACTCGTCCTACCCCCGCGATTACGACTATGGACCGTTCAAGAGTATCGCCGACGAGATCGATGCCCTGACCCTCGCGGATGTCTCACATATCGGTGGCTTGATCGCCGGTGGCGTCCTTTCGAACCCGGTCGATGCGGGATTCGACTTCGTAACGACCACGACGCACAAGTCCCTGCGCGGACCCCGGGGCGGCATGATCCTGTGCCGGAGGAAGTTCCGCAAGGCCATAGACCAGTCGGTGTTTCCCGGCCTGCAGGGAGGCCCTCACATGAACCAGGTTGCGGCAACGGCGGCTGCCCTTGGCAAGGCCCTGCAGCCCGAATTCAGGGAATACTGCCGACAGGTTCTCGCCAACGCCCAGGCTCTGGCATCTGCTTTGGTTGCGGGCGGCGCGTCACTCGTGACCGGCGGGACGGCGAACCACATGATGGTGATGGATTGCGTCCGGACCCTGGGCATCGACGGGCGCGAGGCCGAGGCAACTCTGGACGAGATCGGGATCACCTGCAACAAGCAGGTGATCCCGGATGATCCCAATCCGCCGCTGCGCCCCAGTGGCATCCGGCTCGGGACGCCCGCTGCGACGACCCGGGGAATGGGCGAGTCCGAGATGCACACGCTGGGCAACTGGGTGCTCGAGGCGCTCCGCCATCGAAATGGGCCTGACCGCCTGCTGGGCCTCAAGCGGGCCGTTTGCGAACTGTGCGAGGCGTACCCCGTACCCGGAGGTCCAGAATGAGGGCCCGCACGACCCCAGCTCCGCACCCGGGCGACGTGCCGGGTGCGAGGGCCCGTCACCGGCCTGTCCGCTGTCTCTGAATTGTCATGGAGAACGCCCGTATCGATGCGCCGGCGGCCCCCCGCTGGGCATGGATCGCGCCCATTGGCACAGTCTTTCTCTCGAGCATGTGCATCATGGTGCTCGAACTCGTTGCGGGGCGACTGATCGCGAGGCACGTAGGCAATTCCCTCTATACATGGACCTCCGTCATCGGGATCGTGCTGGCCGGAATTGCCGCAGGGAACTACATTGGCGGACGACTGGCAGACCGCTTCCCGCCCAAGGAAGTCCTGTCCGCCGTCTTCCTGATGGCTTCCGCCAACAGTCTGCTCATACCCCTTCTGAATCAACACGTGGGTCAGTTCGAAACCCTGCGCAACCTTGACTGGCCGGTCCGGATCGCCGTGCATGTCTTCCTTGTCTTCTTCCCGCCATCCTGTCTCCTTGGCATGATCGGACCGGTCGCGGCAAAGATGGCAATCGTCGTCGGGCAGCAGCTGGGGAGGACGATTGGCAGCGTCTACTCGTGGGGTGCCATCGGCAGCATCCTTGGGACCTTTCTGACAGGCTACCTGCTGATTGCCACGATGGGCACCACGGCCGTGCTGCTGACCGTCTCGGCCGCCCTGCTGGCGATGTCCCTCCTGTACGGGGCGGCCGCCCTGCTGCCCTACCTGTGGACAGGCGTGCTGCTGGCGGTGATGATCGGGGCCTGGGCTCCGTTTCCGGCAGCCAGAACGATCGGCGAGAGGCTCGGGTTCCGAACGGTGGACTCCGATCTCGTCCTCCTGGAAACCGAATCGCAGTACTCCTACATCCGGGTCGAGGACGAGATCGATCGACCCGGGGTGCGCGCAATGACCCTTGACTATCTCGTCCACGCCTACGTGGACATGAACGATCCCGATACGCTGCACTACGACTATGAGCGAATCTACGCTGGCGTGACGGAGGAGGCCGTCCGGGCCTACCATCCCGACCGTTCCGTTCGAGGACTGTTCCTGGGCGGTGGCGGGTACGTGTTCCCGCGATGGTTTCTCCGGCGCTATCCAAAGGGCTACGGCGAAGTTGTCGAGATTGACCCGGAAGTAACCAGGGCCGCTTTCGACGCGTTCGGCCTGGAACCGGACACCCCGTTGCGAATCGTGCACCTGGATGCACGGAACCGCATCGACGAACTGGCCGCAAATCCAGGGTCCGCGGGCCGATTCGATCTGGTCTACAACGACGCGTTCAACCACTACTCCCCTCCGTTTCACCTCACGACGCTGGAATACGTGCGGAAGCTTCGGACCCTGATGAGCGATGACTCTGTGTTTCTTGCCAACACGATTGACATCTTCCGCTCGGGACGCTTTCTCGGGGCCATGATCAACACCGTGGAGCAGGTCTTTCCCTATGTCTACACCTTCTGCACATCGCCGGGCGGGCCGACCGATGAGGACGAGCGGGACACGTTCGTGGTTGCCGGGGCGACGCGGCTGCTCCCGGTCCAGAATTTCGACTATCTCCTCTACAGCGGGTCCCTGCTGTCACCCCGGGACACGGCAATCCTCCGTCGCCGCTCCCGCGGGCTGGTCCTGACCGATGATTACGCCCCGGTCGACAACCTCCTGACCCCCGTCATCCGGCTGGTCGAGAAGCAGTAGCCGGGCCGGGCTATCCGTCCGGGATCTCCCTGGCATCGGTTGCACTTCGCAATTCGTAGACCCTGCCCCGCCAGCAAATCCGGCGGGTCATGCCGGCGCGGAGCAGCGCGTACAGCCAGACCCATGTTGTGAGGGGGGCCATCCAGAAGTAGGCCCACGCATGGCGCTCGAGCCATGCCTCCCGGTCAGGAAACACCAGACCGCAGGAGTATGCGCGAGCTGCACCCTGGGCCATACCGGGCAACAGAAGCAGGAGCAAGCCGCCGAACCCCAAGAAACTCCCTTGCAAAGCCAGCAGCGCGCAGACCGTCTGTCCGATGCCGTACACCAGGTGGCTGGCGCAACCGCCCAGCCACATGTTGAATCCGTAGACCCGCGTGATGGTGGTCTGGCGCACGGACCAATCGAGGAACTCTCTCGCCGAACAGGATGTCGTCGTGGCCACCATCGCTTCGGGCGCGAACTGGATTCCCAGGCCGGCGGCCCGCAGTGCGGCCGTAAGCCGGAGGTCGTCGCTCACGGTGCCACGCCAGTGCTCGCGAACCCGGGCGGACTCGAAGGCAGACCGCCGCACGGCGACGGCCCCTCCCCAGGCGAAACTCTTGTCGGTCCGGTCCATGATCATGGTGACGGACGAATCCCAGACGCTGCGCAGCAGGGGCCAGAACCCGCCTTCGTCCGGGAAGTGCCACCGGTAAGCGGTGACGGCCCCGAGTTCCGACCCGACCAGTGGGGACACGAGCGTCCTCAGCCAAGTTTCAGACACCTGCCCGTCCGAGTCGGCGAAGGCCAAGACGCTGTACTCCGTCCCGACAGTGTCTATGGCGGCCAGCAGGTTATGGATTTTCTCCCCGGTGTCCGGGGGAGGCCTGCCCGCCACCACGACATGGCAGCCCGGGCCTATGGTCGAGCGGGCCGTGAGCACGGCAGGGTCCGATTCGTCGGCGCAACAGACGATCAACTTGAACTGCGGGTAGTCCTGGGAGGCCAACGCTGTCAAGTGCGCCGCCAGGCCCGGCTCTGCACCCTTGACGGGAACGATCAAGGCGACCGCCGGCAGGTCGGCATCCCGCACATGGGTGGATTCGCGGATGCGCCCCTCAACGTATTCGATGTAGCCGCGCCCCCTCCGGGCGGAAAGGACGATCAGCACCGCCGAAGGCAGCATGACGAACCAGAAAAGGGTGTCAAGCAAGTGGGAGGATACCACGAGCAGGCGGAACGGTGTGAGCGGCGCACGGCCGGCGGAAGGCGTGTCTGCCGCATCCAGTTGGGTCGGCTACACGATGGAGGCGATCGTGGCAGCGACCACCTTTGCTCTGGTGGCGAGCGAGCCGAGGTCGGTGCCGGACTCTTCCGGAGGGCCGCTGCTCCCTTGTCAACCCCGAGTTTCGGCCCGGCGAGAGGCCGTTGCATCGGCACCGACATGCTCAAGCCGGGCAGCCTTGGCCGGCATCAGGACATGTTCCCGTTGCTGCCCGTGCCAGACCCGGCCGCCGTCACCTGCTGTCCATGGCCGCCTTCATTGCCATTCGCCCGGAGTGTTCGTCCCAAGTCTCCTGCAAGCGGCTCCTCGAGAACGGCAAATCCTCGAGGGGCCCTGACGAGACTACGGCGGGGGCGGGGGAGTGGCGGCCCTGCGTGTGGACTCGGCCTCGATTTCTTCGGGCTCTTCCGGCCGTGGCCTGGCCGACTTAAGGCTCCAGACCCCGGCCGCCCTGGACCGCCTCGCCATTTCCGCGGTCCGATACTCACTTCAACGTCGTCGGTACGCAATGGCCGCCGCTGCGGTGCTGCACTCCGACGTTCAGTGGGCGCGGACCCAGTTCACCCTTCCCGTTCACCCCGCCAGCGAACAGGAAACAGGCTTGGGCGGGCCGGACCTGCGTCACTGACTCCGTGAGCTTCCGTCTACGATGCGCCCGACTCCGTGTTGATCGGTAGCGAACGAGAACGGCCGGCCCGGCCTCCCGTGAGTTTCGCCATCGACCGGAACCACGGGTTCCCCCAGGCAGGCCGCTACGTGATACGTTTGGGGAACCGATGGACCTGGCCGAGAAACGAGAGGAACTGCGGCGGCGCAACGCAGCCGCAATCGCCGGCGGGGGCATCGAGCGTGCCCGCCGCCAGCAGGAAGCCGGCAAGATGTCGGCCCGCGACCGACTGAACCTGCTACTCGACGAGGGCTCGTTCCGGGAACTGGACCGGTTGGCGACCCACGACTGCGTTGACTTCGGGATGGCCTCCCGGAAAGTTCCCGGGGACGGATTCGTGACCGGCTACGGCAAGATCGATGGGCGGCATGCTTTCGCGTTCGCGCACGATTTCACGGTATTCGGCGGCTCGCTGTCCCGGCAGAACGCGCAGAAGATATGCAAGGTGATGGACCTGGCCATGAAAACGGGCGCTCCAGTCATCGGTCTCAATGACTCTGGTGGCGCGAGAATCCACGAAGGCGTCGCCTCGCTGGCCGGATACGCGGACATCTTCTTGAGGAACACCCTCGCCAGCGGGGTCATACCCCAGATCTCGGCTGTTATGGGCCCGTGTGCGGGTGGTGCTGTGTATTCCCCAGCGATTACGGATTTCGTCTTCATGGTGGATGGGACGAGTCACATGTTCGTGACTGGTCCTGATGTGATTCGGACAGTCACCCACGAGGAAGTCAGCAAGGAGAATCTGGGCGGTGCCCGCACGCACAATGCGACCAGCGGGGTCGCACACTTTCTGGCGGCGGACGATACGCACTGCCTGCAGCTGATTCGGGAACTGCTGAGCTTCCTGCCCTCCAACAACCTGGATGACCCGCCGGTCCGGGCTACCAGCGATCCGGCGGACCGGTCTGATCCCGATCTGGACGAGATCGTCCCGGCCGAAGCCGACATTCCCTACGACATCAAGCAGATCGTGACGCGGGTTGTCGATGACGGGTACTTCTTCGAGGTGCAGGAGCTGTTCGCACCCAACATCGTCGTTGGCTTCGCCAGGCTGGCCGGCCGTAGCGTGGGGATCGTGGCCAACCAGCCGGCCGTGCTCGCGGGCTGCCTGGACATCGACGCCTCCCTGAAGGGTGCCCGCTTCGTCCGGTTCTGTGACTGCTTCAATATCCCGATCATCACGTTCGAGGACGTGCCGGGTTTTCTGCCGGGCAGTGACCAGGAATACGGGGGCATCATCAAGCACGGCGCCAAGCTGCTCTACGCCTACTGCGAGGCCACTGTGCCGAAAGTTACCGTCATCACGCGCAAGGCTTATGGCGGGGCATATTGCGTGATGGGGTCCAAGCACATTCGGACCGACCTCAACCTGGCCTACCCGACCGCAGAGATTGCCGTCATGGGCCCGGAGGGTGCGGTCGACCTCCTCTATCGGCGTGAACTGGCTGCGGCGGGCGACCCTGTGTCGCTCCGCAAGGAGATGGTGGAGGCGCTCACCGAACGATTTGCCAATCCGTACCGTGCAGCGGAAAGGGGCTGGATCGACGAAGTGATCGAGCCGCGCGCAACGCGGGAACGGCTGATCAGTGCGATCGAGATGCTCGACACCAAGAAGGAATGGTCGCCCTCCAGGAAGCACGGGAACATCCCGCTGTGACGCCTGCCCTAGTTCTGTTCCAGTTCGCTGAAGAAGAAGGCCCGCTCCGCGGCCGCCGTTGCAGGCGCGTCGGAGCCGTGGATTGCATTCCTCTCCACATCAGTCCCATAGAGCTTGCGGATCGTACCCGCCGAGGCTTTCTGGGCATCGGTGGCACCCATCGACTGGCGGAGCGCCGCGATGGCGTCGTCGCGCTCGAGCACCATTGGAACGATGGGCCCGGATGTCATGAACGAGACCAGGCTCTCAAAGAAGGGCCGTTCACGGTGAACAGCATAGAAGCGGCGAGCCTGACCGTCGGTCAACGACAGTTTCTTCATGGCGACCACCAGGAAGCCCTCGCGCTCGAGGTGCGCAATGATGTTGCCTGTGTTGCCTCTTGCAACCGCATCCGGCTTGATGATCGTGAGTGTGCGTTCAATGGGCATGAATAGCATTCGCCGCGGCAAGCGGCAGAGTTGATGTTCCGGTGGTTTCCGACGGCCTACAGGATGGCGGCCAGGGTGGAGCCCAATTCGGCGGGGTTGGGTGCGACCGCGATGCCGGCCGCATGCATGGCGGCCTGCTTCTCCTTCGCGGTACCCTTCCCGCCGGCGATGATCGCGCCGGCGTGGCCCATCCTGCGCCCGGGCGGGGCGGTGGTGCCGGCAATGAAACCCGCGACTGGCTTGGTGAAGTGAGACTTGACGAACTCGGCGGCTTCCTCCTCGGCTGTGCCTCCGATTTCTCCGATCAGGATGACTCCCGCCGTGTCAGGGTCCTCCTGGAAGAGGGCAAGAATGTCGATGAAGCTGGAACCGATGACCGGATCTCCGCCGATCCCGATGCAGGTCGACTGACCGATGCCGAGACCACTCAATTGCCCAACGGCTTCATACGTCAGGGTCCCGGACCGGGAAACCACTCCGACCGATCCCGGTTGATGGATGTGTCCGGGCATGATGCCGAGCTTGCACTTTCCGGGTGAGATCACGCCCGGGCAGTTCGGACCGACCAGACGGGACCTGCCGCCCTTCACGGCCGCCGCAACCGGAAGCATGTCCCGAACGGGAATGCCCTCGGTAATGCACACGACAAGGCTGACCTCGGACTCGACGGCCTCGAGCACGGCGTCAGCCGCACCTGCCGCGGGGACGAACACCAGGGTTGCGTCGGGACGCGTGTGCGTGCATGCCTCCCGGACGGTGTCGAAGACCGGGAATCCGAGGGCTGTCTGTCCGCCTCGTCCCGGGTGCACACCAGCCACGATGTTGGCACCGAACCGCATGCACTGGTCGCCATGAAACAGGCCAGCCCTGCCGAGGCCCTGCACCATGACCCGGGTGTTTTCGTCAACCAGAATGCTCATTGCTGCCGTCCGCTATGTGGCTCGCGCCACTGCCTGCCTGGCGGCCTCCTGCATGTCGGAAGCGACGATGAAATCGAGTCCCGAGGCGGCCAGGATTTCGCGACCGCGTTCCACGTTGGTCCCCTCCAGACGCAGCACCAGCGGAACCTCGATGGCGAGTTCCCGGGCCGCCGCGACGATGCCTTCGGCCAGCACGTCCACTTGCAGTATGCCGCCGAAGATGTTGATGAGGATGGCCCGGACGTTCGGATCCGAGAGAATGATCCGGAAGCCGTTCTTGATCTGGTCCCGGTCGGCCCCTCCGCCCACATCCAGGAAGTTCGCGGGCATGCCGCCGGCAAACTGGATGATGTCCATCGTGGCCATTGCCAGCCCGGCCCCGTTCACCATGCAGCCGACGTTACCATCCAGCTTGATGTAGTTGAGGCCGTGGTCGATGGCCTCGGTTTCCAGCGGTTCTTCCTCGGCGAAGTCCCGCAGTTTCCCAAGCTCCGGCTGGCGGAACAGCGCACTGTCGTCGATGTCCATCTTGGCATCCAGAGCCACAGCCCTGCCGTCGCTGGTCAGCACCAGCGGATTGATTTCCACGAGGGATGCGTCTGATTCGAAGTACGCTCGGGCCAGCGCTCGCATGGCGGCCACCGAAGGCTTGAAGGCGTCACCCTCGATACCGAGAGCGAAAGTCATCCGGCGGGCCTGGAACGCCTGCAGGCCGGTGCCGTCAATCGGTTCCCGCAGGATAGCTGCGGGGTTCGCGGCTGCCACCTCCTCGATTTCCATGCCGCCCTCCGAGGATGCCATGAGAACAGGTCGGGCAAGGGCCCGGTCAAGCGTGATTCCCAGATACAGTTCACGTGCGATCGGGAGTTGCTCCTCAATGAGGACGGTCTTGACGATCCTGCCTTCGGGGCCGGTCTGGTGGGTCACCAGATTCATCCCGATGATGCCGGTGGCATGCTCTTCCGCCTCGGCGGCGGTGCCGGCGAGCTTGACTCCCCCGCCCTTGCCGCGGCCACCCGCATGAATCTGGGCCTTGACGACCACTTTCCCGTCGAGTTGATCAGCCACCTTCCGGGCTTCCGCGGGAGTTTCCGCCACATCTCCCCGAGGCGTGGGCACACCGTATGATCGCAATACCTGCTTAGCCTGATACTCGTGGATCTTCATGCACTCGGAACCGAGGGTACCGTCAGGGAATCGCGAAAGCGACCCGAACTTTCACTATATCGAGGAGTCGAGCACGAATGCAAAGGGGTCGGCGATCA
Organism: Bryobacterales bacterium; assembly: GCA_965205085.1. Classification (GTDB taxonomy): domain Bacteria; phylum Acidobacteriota; class Terriglobia; order Bryobacterales; family UBA6623; genus VXMF01. Next base: position 4,091,588 of record OZ242039.1, read on the forward strand.
TCGATCGAGAACAGCGTCTGATCCTCTTGCCGTCCGGGTTGCGGTGATCCCGTGAGAGGCTCAGGGAATCGCCCCGGGCCCCGTCAAGCCGAATCGGCCGATGGGGACGTGCGCAGCTGACCGAGAACCGGCTTGAGCATGATGCAGTTGCTGTTCCAGATCCGCCGCCAGCGCTTCACCTGGTCCATGGTGAACTTCCGGTGGTGCCGTCTGGCGAGTTGCCGCGCATGCTTGTGGCACTGGCCGGTCGGGACGGCACGGCGTTTGAGCCCATGTCAGATGGCGGATTCGCGGCGCTTGAGGTGAACCTCGACCGAGCCGGTCGAGGCGCATGGTTAGTGCGGCGCGTCGATCTGGCTGCATTGGTCGCACTGCAGGTGACCGAAGGCCGGAATGATCAAGGTTTCCGCCATATGAAAGGCCGCCCCGATTCCAAGGGTCCATATGTGGTGTTGCGCCTGTGGATTCGATCGACGTAACATAGGTCTCGTTGCAACGCCATGGTGGCCGTCCGCGAAGCACTGCATCAAGTCGCCATTCACCGAGACCTGACCGAGGAGCAAGCCGCTGCGGTGATGGTCGAGATTCTGGCTGGCAGGTCCACCCCAGCCCTGACCGGTGCCCTGCTGGTCGCATTGCGGATGAAGGGGGAGACGGCGCCCGAGATCACCGGGTTTGCCCGCGCTATGCGCCAGCATGCGACACCGGTCAGGCCGGCGAATACACCCTCCGCGCGACTGGCCGACACATGCGGTACCGGAGGTGACGGCGGGAGAACGTTCAACGTGTCCACAGTGTCGGCGATCGTCGCTGCAGGTGCGGGCCTTGCAATTGCGAAGCACGGCAACCGTTCGATCTCGAGTCGATGCGGCTCGGCGGATGTGCTCGAAGCTCTGGGGGTGGCCGTCAGTCTGGGGGCCGATCAGGTAGCTCGATCGATTGACGAAACCGGGATCGGATTCCTCTTTGCGCCGGGCTTGCATCCTGCGATGCGCCACGCCGGGCCGGTGCGGCGCGATCTCGGCATGCGAACGGTGTTCAACCTGCTCGGTCCGCTGACCAATCCAGCCGGGGCCGCCACGCAGGTTCTGGGCGTGTATGACCGGGGTGTCGTCCCGCTGGTTGCGGAGGCTCTCTTGGGCCTCGGCTGTCGGCAGGCCCTGGTGGTGCACGGTCACGACGGAACAGACGAGATCACCCTGACGGGTCCCACCCATTTCGCGCGAATCCAGGGGGGCGCGATTCAGGAGGGCGTGCTGGTGCCGGCGGACTTCGGTCTGGAGCCGGCCGGCACAGACGGAATCGCGGGCGGCGAAGTATCTGAAAATGCGGCGACGATTCGTGGCGTACTTGCCGGACAGACAGGGCCGGCACGGGATGTGGTGTTGCTGAACGCAGGAGCGGTCATCCATATCGCTGGTCTCGCATCGGACTGGCGGGCAGGCGCGCAGGTGGCAGCGGAGTCCATCGACTCTGGAGCGGCAGGTCGCAAGCTGGCCGAGCTCGCGCGGTTCACTGCACACGCTGCTCTACCGGCTTGAGGATATCCCCGGCGGGCTGGCGTTTCGACTCCAGATCGCGCTCTATTTTCGCGATCCGCCGCGCCAGGGCTGCAGCCAGCCGGGGCGGCATTCGATCATGTCGATGCTCGCTGGCGAGACGCTTCCGCTGGACCTCGCGGAGCGTGACCAATGCGGCTTCCGGGTGCCCGGCCGCTAGGTCCATCGCAGCGGATTCGAGGGCGAACGTGTAGGCCCTGGGAAAATCCTCCGCGAGCCCACGAAACGCCTCGCCGGCCTCAATGTATCGCTCTTCCTTGCGCAGCAGGACCGCCAGCAGAACCCGCGCCTCGTGGCGGCTGGCGGAACCTTCGGTCGCCACGCGGATGATCTTCTCCCGGCCTTTCCGTCGATGGCCGCGGTATCCGCTCACTGCGATCAAGGCCCTGGCGGCCCAAGGGAGGCTGCCGAGGATGTACTCGTCCAAGCCGGCCACCAGCAGACCGTCGACGAAGTCGGGGTGAAACTCGGCGAGCCGGTAACTCACGGCCCGTGCCCGTCGGCCATGGGCGAGAGCCGTGAAGTAGGCCTTCGTCACCATGAACTCAAACGCACCGCGGAGCGCGAGTATCCCGGCGAGCGCATGCAGCGCCATGCGGTCATCCGGTGCGGTCTCGAGGATGCTCTCGCATAGCGCTCGGCCGCGTGCGAGCGTGTCTCGAATCCGGGTCTTGACCTGTGGATCAGGCTTTGGCCTCTCGAAGTCGTTGTATTCCCTGTCGTCGTGAAAGACGCTCGTTCCCACCATTCCCAGCCGGTGGAGTTCCTGGTACAGGAGAGCCTTGCCGAACTGGAAGTGCGCACGCGGGTGTTGCGGAGCGCGCTCCAGCGCCCGACTGAAGCTGTCGACAGCGAGATCGAATTCGCGGTTGAAGTAGTGGTCGATGCCTGCCGAGTAGAACTGCCGGAAACCCTCATCCGGCCGGGCTTGGGCCGGCACTGCCAGTGTGCCTGCCACCACACACAGCGGAGCAAGCAGGGCCGACCCTAACCGGCTAGGTGAATACCAGTGCCTCAAACAGGGAATCCTTCTTCAGAAAGAAATGAATCTCCCGAAACTCGGGGAACAGTGCTTCGAACGCCCTCGGGCTGAATTCCCGGGATTGAGGTCGACGGTCGACTTCCCGCAGCGAGATGGCCCCGTGCGACTCAATCGCGCAGTCGTACAACGGAATCGGCTGGTCGACGGGCGCACTGTGGAATATGCAGTGAAGCACACCGTTGGGCCGGATGATCTTGGCGAGGTGAGCGATCGTCAACCGCATGGAATCGGCGTCGAGGTGCTGGAGGACATCCCAGGCAAGGATCGAGTTAAAGCTGTTGAGAGGGAAATCGAGTTCCTCCCGCACGATCAGGTTTGCGGAGACCGGGGTAAAGGCGCGGTTCTCCATGGCTTGCAGGGAGCGGGCAGCGTCGAAGCAGCGGAGCAGGTCGACGAAGGTAATGCGGTGGCCCAGTTCGCTGATGCACTTGGCTGTGCCCTGGGAAATCCTGCCCAAGTCCAGGACCTGGAGCCGGGTCGGGTCCTTCAGGAAACCGTCAACCAAGGATCGAAGCGCATGGCTTTCGTGCCACAGTGAAGCCGTGGGCGGAGCAGCGCCCGGGTTCGAACCCGCGGAGGCGCTGCCCTTGCGACCGTCCGGAGCGAAACGGCTGTCTGAGCTCCGAGCCCGTCTCGTTCGCCACAACGGCACCGCTCAGCTTCCCCCGTTCCCTGTCGGCCGCTCCGACTGACGAGCCCTGCTCCCGATTCGAGTCCCGACTAGTCGCGTGCCGGCCAACTCTCGGGACCGGACCGCTTCGGGCACACGCCGAAACAGTTCGGAAGAGGCATCAGCACGGCGCACCGGTCATCGCTTGACCGGCACCGGCTTGCTCGACTGATCAAGCGTGGGTCTACGTGTCGGGTTCGCTCCCGGTGCAGTCTGCTTCACGCTTCCAGCCGGCTGCGACGGTGTCGGCTTGGCAGCCGTTGTCTTCAAGGGCTTGCTCGTCTCGGCCTCGTGCATCTCGCTTCGGCCTCGGAAAACTCCGCCATCCTCGATGACTAGCCTATGGGTGACCAAGTCCCCATCCAGGCAACCCTGCTTCTTGATCTCCAGGTTCTCGGAAACACTGACCTTGCCACGGAACTTGCCGTGCAACACGAGGGACCGGGCGTGGAGCTCTGCCTGGACAACGCTATGAGGACCAATGACTACCTGATGGGCGGGAACGGAGATCTTACCTTCCACGTTGCCATCGATCCGAACGTCCTCTCCCGCCTCGATTTCGCCCTGGAATGTTACGGATCTGCCGATCCGCGAAACAGGGGCGGGTCTTGCTGCGGGAATGTCCGTAGCCGGCGGAGCCGGTACGGGCTCAAGAGCAGGACCGGGCTGCTGCCCGCTTGAGCGTCCCGCCCGCCCTGATGACGTCTGTTCGCCCTTATAGTCTTCTGATTCGCGTCGTCCCCACATGATTGATCGGTAGTCCTGACTTCGTTTCGCACGGGCCCAACCCGTCGTCCGACTGACAATTGTAGTATATGCTGGCTGTAGAGGCTGTTCCGAATCCTGGGAAGTTGCCGGTGCGTTTGGCGCGGCTTTCGGGCTGGTTGCGGAAGTGCTTGCATCTTTGCGCGTATGGATGTCTTCACCCTGACTCGCTCGCTGATCGAGATCGATTCTGTAACCCCGGGCGAGGGTGAGATCGGGAACTTTCTGTTTGACTACCTGAAGCCACTTGCCGAGCGGTTCGGAGGCCGGATCGAACGCCAGGAGGTCGAGCCGGGCCGGAACAACGTCTGGGCCCATTGGGGAGAGCCGGAGGTGGTGTTCTCCACCCACATGGACACGGTGCCTCCCTTCATTCCACCGCGTGAAGATGACGAATTCATTTGGGGGCGCGGAGCCTGTGATACCCACGGGATTGCGGCGGCGATGATCAAGGCGCTGGAGATGCTGCTGGACAACGGGGTTCGCGACCTGGGCATCCTGCTCGTCGTGGGTGAGGAAGTCGATGGGGCAGGGGCGCGGCATGCGAATCTGGATCCGCCATGTGTAAAGTACCTGATCAACGGGGAACCGACCGAGAATATGCTGGCACTGGCCTCAAAGGGGACGCTCGGATTGCGAATCCGGTCTGCTGGCAGGGCCTGCCACTCCGCATATCCGGAATTGGGCGATTCGGCGATCACCCGTCTGATCGATGGTCTGCAGCGCCTTCGGCAGATAGACTGGCCTTCCGACCCACTACTTGGGGAGACCACTGTGAATATCGGGACGCTGGACGGTGGACCGGCGGCCAATATAGTGGCGGATCATGCGTCAGCAGACGTCGTTATCCGCGTGGTGGCTGACATCGAGAAGACCGAGGCTCTTGCGATGGCGGCGCTAGGCGGGCTCGACGTGGAGGTTTTTGCACGGACTCCGTCGCTGCGCCTCGTTGGTGTGGACGGGTTCGAGACTTCGGTCGTCAAGTACACGACCGATATCCCGAAGCTGTCGAATTGGGGCAGACCGCTTCTGATCGGTCCGGGCTCGATCCACCATGCCCATACTCGCGACGAGCGGATCTCGAAGGCGGAGATTGTCCAGGCGATCGACCTCTACCAGAGACTGACCCTGTCCCTCAAGGATTCCCCTGCGAGCCGGACCCGCTGATAGGGTGGAGCGCAGGAGCGGATTGGACAGACCGTTGCGCAAAGGATTCCGGGTTTTCGACACCCATACCCACCTCGGCCGAGCCCGTCACTCCGGACGGGTGACCACTGCGGCCGATATGCTCCGGTCAATGGACCACAGCGGGATCGACCGGGCCTTGCTGATTCCGTTTCCAGTGGTGGCGGACTACCATCGCGAACATGACCAGATCGGAGCCGCGCTGCAGGCTCATCCGGACCGCTTCTGTGGGGCGGCGTGCCTGGACCCGTTCGTTCCCGAGGAGAAGTACAGGGAAGAAGTCAAGCGGTGTCGCGAAACCTACGGTTTCTGTGCACTCAAGCTACAGCCGCAGTACCAGGGGTTGAACCCTCTTTCCGAGCGGAGCGCGTTCCTCTTCGAGACCGCCCTGGAGAATTCCCTGGTGCTTGTCTGCCATACGGGAGCCGGAGCGCCGTTCGCCTTGCCGTCCCTCTACATCCATCCGGCTCGCCGATATCCGGATCTCCCGATCGTCCTCGGCCACGCGGGCGGGGGAATCTACGCCCTGGAGGCTGTTGTAGCGGCGAGCATCTGCCCGAACGTCTTCATTGAGCTCTCGACACTGACTCCCCATGCGGTGCTGGAGATTCTGCAACACATCGGTCCGTCCAGACTGATGGCGGGGTCGGATCTGCCCGAGAGCGTCGAAGCTGAAATTGGCAAGATTCAGAACCTGCCGATCCCCGATCAGGCCAAGCGGACCATTCTTTGGGACGTTCCATCCGAACTCTTTGACGCAGGCTGAGTCTAGTGTACCTCGCCAGAAAATCCTTCACAGTAGGATTGCAGTGATTTCAGGATATCGTCAGCGCTCTTGGTCCAGATCAAGGGTTGGGGGTCTTCGTTGTAGACCTGCAAGTATTCCCTGATGGCCGCTTCCAGCGCCTGGGTGCTGCGAAACGTTCCGCGCCGAATCCGCCGCCGGGTGATCTCCGCAAACCAACGCTCCACCTGATTCAACCACGAGGCACTGGTCGGTATGAAGTGCAGGTGGTAGCGCGGCCGCCGCCGCGGCCAGTTCTGGATCTGCGCTGTCTTATGGGTCCCGTAGTTGTCGAGGACCCGATGCACATCGTGGGTCTCTGGCACCGCCTTGTCGATCAGCACCAGGAACTTCTTGAACTCCACGGCGCGGTGGCGCCGATAGCACTTGCCGGGCCCCTCACCGGTCGCGATATTCAGGGCCGCGAACAGGGAGGTCGTCCCATTGCGTTGGTAATCGTGAGTGTGCCGCTCGGGGACTCCCGGTTGCATCGGCAAGACCGGCTGGGTGCGGTCCAGGGCCTGGATTTGTGATTTCTCATCCACACAGAGCGCCACCGCGCGCTCGGGCGGATGGAGGTACAAACCTACGATATCCCCCACTTTCTGCACCAACTGCAGGTCCTGCGACGGCTTGCATGTCTCGCTCCGATGTGGCTGGAGACCAGACGCACGCCAGATGCGGCCGATGGTGGAGGGACTCCGTCCGGAGGCTGGGGCCATCCACTGGAGGCTCCACTGGGTTGCCCCTCGGGGGCGTGTCGGCAAGGTCCGTACCACGACCTGCTCCCCATCGGCATCCGTCACCGTCCTGGGCGCACCGGAGCGAGGTTTGTCCAGCAAGCCGTCGCAGCCGTGCTCCAGGAACCGTCGCCGCCCGTTCCCGACCGTGATGCGGGTGGTAGGCAAGCTGTCTGCAACTCGCTGATCCCTGGGGCCTTGGGCTGACTGAAGGATGATGCGCGCCCGCAAGGTCTTCTGCCGTCGCAGCCAGCGTTTCAGTTCCTGGCGTTGCGGGTCCGAAACTTGGGGGAACACTCGCGTATGTTGATTTGCCGTCCCTGCCTCCCGAGTCTGCAACGACAGTACCAGAACCCCGATCCGGTGGAAACACATTTCTAACGGTGGACACTAGTGAGCCGTGATGCGGCGATCGCCGGAAAGGCGCGCATTGGCCCCAGTGGGCAGACCCCGAGGCAATTTCGTTACATGGATTTTACAATTTAACTTGACAAGATGGGGGGCTTAAGGTAGTCTGCTGACTATGGGAGCCGTTGACGGAGGTTGACGGTTCAGATGGTTCGATCATCTGGGGAGCCACGAGGCTGTCCGGTAGGCAAAGGAAAGGAAACAACGTGCCAGTCAAAAAGAATCGCAGTGCAATAAAATTCGAGGGGGGGGGGATTTTCCTCCTGTTGGTGCTTCTCATGGCGGGTCTGGCCGCCTGTGGAGGCGATGAGCCGACGGTAAGGGCGCCGGTCACGCCGGTTGCGCCGCCGTTCCAGCCGCAGCCGGTGGAGGTGGAGTTGGGGGCGAGTGGAGAGAAGGTCACGCTGATGACCACGGAGGGTGGGGGATTCACGCTGAACGGGGAGGCGTTCGAGAGCGGGAAGACGGTGACGAGCGAAGGCGGCAACGTGTACACGCTGCTGCTGGCGGAGGGGATGTGGAGTGCGCGGTACGAAGCGCCCGAGGTGGAGGTGAAGCTGGGGAGCCTGGAGGAGACCGTGAAGCTCGTGAAGGGCGAGGACGGGAGCTACAGGCTGGGCGAGATGGCGGTGGAGAGCGGGGTGACGAAGCACGAGGCGGCGAATGGGAACGTGTACACGCTGGTGATGGGGGAGGACGGGATGTGGATGGCGCAGTACCAGGCGTCGGAGACGATGCTGGCGTTGGGCACGAGCGGGACGACGGTGACGATCGTGAGGAACGAGGACGGGACCTACACGGTGGGTGGAGAGCCGTTGATGAGCGGCGGCACGTGGACGGCGGCCAATGGCGGGGAGTACACGCTGATGAGGGGAGAAGACGGGAAGTGGACGGCGACGTACGTGCCGGGGAAGGGGACGGTGACGGTGGGGGGCACCGGTCTGACACTGGTGGCGACGCGGGCGGAGGACGGGAGTTGGAGTGTGGTGAACCCGGTGACGGGGGAGACGGAGAGTCTGAGCGAGGGGGGGCAGATCACGACCGCCGGGAACACGTACACGCTGACGAGCGACGGCAAGGGGAAGTGGACGGCGATGTACAACCCGATGCGGGTGGAGGTGCAGCTGGGGACAGTCGGCGGCACGGTGACTTTGGTGCGGGCGGAGGACGGCAGCTACTGGCTGGGGGAGAAGCCGGTGGAGACCGGGATGACGACGGTGACGTCGGCGAACGGGAACGTGTACACGCTGGTGATGGGGGAGGACGGGATGTGGAAGGGGCGGTATGAAGCACCGACGACGACGGTGACGCTGGGCACGAGCGGGACGATGGTGACGATCGTGATGCAGGAGGACGGGAGCTGGACGCTGGACGGGGAGGTGTTCATGAGCGGGGGGCAGCATACGGCGGGGAACGGGAATGTGTACAGGCTGAGTCGGGTGGACGGGGTGTGGATGGCGGAGTACGTGCCGATGACGATGGAGGTGCAGGGGACGGGAGGCCTGCAGGCGGTGAAGCGGGAGGACGGCAGTGGCTACGACGTGGACGGGGCGATGCTGGGGAAGGAGGGGATGGGGGACATCGAGACGGAGACGTCGGGGTGGTACCGGGTGGTGAAGCGGGACGGGGCGCTGATGGGGACGCGGCTGGACAACGTGGCGATCGGCAAGGCGAAGTTCAAGACGACGGGAGTGAGCGCACATCCGTCGATTCTGGGGGACGACCGGAAGACGGAGGCGAACGAGGCGCGGACGGCGCTGGTGGTGGATGGGGAGAACTACCCGTTCGGGGAGTTGTTGGGGGACGGGGTGTCGCAGAGGAAGGGGACGAACTTCGTTTCGGAGGCACGGGGGAAGTTGATGGAGATCCGGGAGAAGATCGTGGCGGTGCTGGACGTGTTCGACACGGACTCGCAGCGGGACACGCAGGTGGGTCGGCAGTGGGGGACGGAGAGTGCGAACAACGCGCGGACGAACGTGAAGGGAGTGCTGGAGACGGTGTTCGGGTCGGGCAAGTACAAGAAGCGGGCACCGGACGACGACGACGCGCTGGGAGCGATAGACGACCTGATCGAGGCTTTGGGGAGCGAGGAGGCGCTGGAGAAGGCGCTGGGGGACGAGGATGTGCTGAAGGAGTCGGCGGCGGTGAGCGCGGCGGGGAAGATCTTCGAGGCGGCGAAGACCGAATCGACGGTGACGTACGAGGAGCACGGGAACACGCGGTTTGGGACGATCACGAAGAAGGAGCGGGCGAATGCGGCGGGGGCTGTGAAGTATGAGTACGACTCGGCGTCGAAGAAGTCGACGACGGGGGAGTTGGGAGCGTTCGCGTTCGGGGTGACGGGGGAGACGACGCGGACGAGGTACGTGCAGACGGCGGGGAGTGCGCGGTACGAGGGGCGGACGCTGGCGGTGAGCGGAGCGGGGAAGCAGTACAGCGGGACGATGGCGGTGGGGGTGAACTTCACGACATCGATGGTGGAAGGGCTGATCACGGAGTTGGCGACGGAGGGGGGGGAGTCGTGGGAGTACCTGTTCGGGGAAGTGGACAGCATCGTGCTGCCGAATGTGAAGATGAACCAGCAGGGGGTGTGGAAGGAGAAGAGCGGCGGCACGTACTTGGCGACGGTGGGCTTCGGACGAGGACGACGGGTGGGAGTGTACCAGCCGCAGAGCGTGGCGGCGACGTTCGAGGGACGTCTGCTGGGGGGGAACAGTGCGCCGGGAGCGGGCAGCGAGGTGGTGGGGGTGTGGTCGCTGGGAACGGACCCGGAGAGCATGTCGTACCTGGCGGGGGGCTTCGGGGCGGAGCGGGTGGCGGACGAGCCGGTGCGGCGTCCGTCGGTTGACGACGGCACGCAGGTCAGCGCAATGCTGGTGACGGCCAAGCCCGGGACGATCACCGCGGACAGCACGTGGACGGAGCTCACCAACGGGCGCCTCACGGCCAAGCCCTCGGCGTGGATCTGGAACTATCTCGGCACCAACACCGACACCAGCAAGCCACCAGTGGGGACCCTAACCCAGGCGCAGGTAGACACAACGGGAGCGGGCCACAGGGTGACGTGGACAGGTTCCCTGGTCTTCCGCAAGGGCGACACGGGTGCGGATATACACAGCGCGAGAAACGGGCTCCTCAAGCTGAACGTGCCGATTCCGCTGGAGGACCTGCTGGCCAGCGAGGGCGGCGAGCTCACCATCAACAGTCCCAAGACCTGGGTCCAGCATGTTCGGGAGAGTGTCCAGGAAGGCCGCGACAAGCTGGCTGGGCTGCTGACGATTACCGACAGCACCATCTGCTGCGGTGCCAGCTCCCCGGCGCAACTCGAGTGGGGCTATCTGCCGTTCCACCCCACCCTGGGTCTGTTCTGGGATGCCCGCACCGACGGCAACGCCGACGTGAGAGGCAAGGCGATTTCAGGCAGCAACAACGACAATGTGAGCGGAATCTTCAACCACCTGCCTTCGAAGGTGATCAATGCCTGGGGCATTCCGAACCGGAACGGGGATTTCACGGAAGCGGTGGAGCGCTACGACGCGCTGCTGGAGGCGCTGAGTTCGGCGGAGGCGCTGGAAGCCGCGTTCGACCCGGAGGGGTCGGGGCTCTTCACGGTGACGGACAGTGGCACGGAGAAGTCGTTCCTGAAGATGCATGGAGACGACGGGGAGCTGTACGACAGTGCAGGCACGAACAAGCAGATCTGGAACACGACGGGGTCGTCGATCTTCAACCAGCGGCAGTGGCAGGTGAAGGCGGCGGTGGGGACGACGGACTACACGCGGTTCGGGGCATGGCGGATCCAGTACGCCAAGAACGCATTCCGGGCGAAGAACTGGCTGCACCACGAGGTGGAGTCGTTCGTCTACAGCCCCTTGCCGGTGGCGACGGCGCGGAGCCGTTCGCAGTTGCCGCTCGGGGCACGGGCGACGTACACGGGCAAGACGGTCGCCTATGTGGGCACCATGACGGAGCCGGCGGATGCGCCGAACACGGGCGGCTTCGCGGACTACGAGGGCGAGGTGAGCGTGGAGGTGCAATGGTTCAGGGCGGACGAGCTCACGAGAAACGTTGGTGGCCACGTGACAACGGTGCTGACCGACCTGCGCGATGTGGAAACGGGCGACTACCTGTATCACGTCGATGGGAACACCGTGAGGGAAGTCCGGCGGCTGACTTTCAGCAAAATCGCATTCACCACCAATGCCGCCGTCGCGACCGCAGGCACTCCCGCTGCAACCGACTACAAGCTGGACTGGACGAGCACGGAGGTTGCCACCTGGTTCACAGCTGCAGACGACAGCACCATCGGGAAATTGCGGACGGTGCAGATCGACTATCGGGACTCGTCGGTGGCTCGGCAAACGACGCTGCCGAACCAGTACGACTTTATGTTCGTGGGCCGGTCGCCGGAGGGGCCGCTGGGGGTGTTGGGGCGCTACGAGTTCACGGACGATGCAACGCAGACGAAATTCCACCCCAAGTTCCGGACGGGCCCGGACGACACTGTCAACAAGTCGGTCTACGGCGCCTTTGGCGCGGACCTACCGTAGGGGCGGTACCGGACAGGACGGGGGGAGCCGTCAGCCGCTCCCCCCTTTACGTTGGCGACCGGGTCGGGGGAAAGGGGTGGGTTTCGGTTTCCTGTGGCTCCACCGACCGGTGAAAGTGCCCCGGGCGGCTCAGACCATGCTGGCTGGCATGAGCGTGGCAGAGCGCGACGCTGGAGCGTGCCCGAGGGACCGACCCCAACCTCTCGTCGCCTGCGGTCCTGATGCCCACCGGTGACTGTGGCAAGGCGTTGCCTGTGACGCGCAGTCGTTGCCGAACCTGGTAGAGCGCCTCAGCGACCACCCGCACAAGGGGCTGGGCTACCGTACCCTGACCTGAGTCTTCTGCGTGGAGTACCGCGCTGGCGGCGTGAATCGATCTCCCGACAGCCCGCATTTCCGTTCGCTCTCCCGGAAGGGCTGCCACCCAGCCTCCGTACAATCGTATGTGCTGCCACCGATGGCAGCTGGATCCAGCGAAGCGCAATGATCCAGTCCTTTCCTCTGTGCTTTGCGGCCACTGAGGGTGGCATCCCTTTGCGCGGCCCTGCCCGGACCTCGGCTCGCTAGTCCGCTGACCAGTGGCCGGGTTTGGTTCTGTGAGGCCGTCAGACGAAAGCCCTACCAGAAGCTGTCAGCCCAATTCACTTCCGAGGGCGGATCAGCCGTCAAGCCTGCCCCTCGCCGGCAGCCCTGCCCGGCTCCGGGGTTGGCATCTAACCTGGGGGCTCGGATGAGGTGCGGTAGCCGGTGAATTCCTCGTTGTTGTTGCAACTGAGCGTCAGGTTCTACGCCAAAGCAGGTCCTTGGTGCCCTCCTTTGAACAGTTTGCTTTGGCGTGACTTGACGCGCAGCCCCAGGCTGGCGTTCAGGGAGCCACTTTGGGCGCGGTACCGGTAAAATCGGTGGTAGGGCCACGAAATGGTGGCCAAGATTGCCTGGGTACTGCTGCTGGCTATTGGGCAACCGGCTTGGGCCTCTCTGCTACCTGAGCCGGCCGCTGATGCGTTTCCGGACCACCGGATCGAGCTGGCACGGGCCGCCGGAGATCTTGCGGCGGGGCTGGCGGGCGAGTCTGGACTTGCAGCGGCGATTCGCGGAATGGGTCAGCCTAGTGCCGGAGTCTTCGGCTAGCCGTGGATCACGTTACGCGAGACCAACGTTTGCTGAACTCGGCATTTGCCGGACCGTCGGGATTAAGGGTCGCGCTGGGGTGGCGTTGTCATGCACGATCCAGCCATGTTGGCGGGGGGGATTGCTAGGGGGGCCGTAGTTGACCGCTGTCTCCCATAGACTGTGGGGCGTACTTCGCTGAAATTCGGCTTGGCCTTCCGGCCCGGGTCGGTCCCCAGCGGATCTGATCCTCTGGCTGAAACCGGATTCTGCCGCTAGGCCAAGATCTGCTTGACAATCTTTCCGTGCACATCGGTCAGCCGAAAGTGCCGTCCTTGGTACTTGAAGGTCAACCTCTTGTGGTCCACACCCATCAGGTGCAAGATCGTTGCGTGCAGGTCGTGGACGCTCACGGGCGCTTCGGCAACGTTGTAAGAGTAGTCGTCGGTGGCTCCATGTGTGACTCCGCCGCGAATGCCACCGCCAGCCAGCCAGATGGAAAAGCAGCGCGGATGATGGTCTCGGCCGTAGGTCTCCGCGGTTAGCTTGCCTTGGCAGTAGACCGTTCGGCCGAACTCGCCGCCCCAGACAACCAACGTATCGTCGAGCATCCCCCTTTGATCCAGGTCCTTGACCAAGGCTGCCGATGCCTGATCGGTCTCCGAGCACATCTTGCCAAGGCGTTCCGGCAGCTTGTTGTGATGATCCCACCCGCGGTGAAACAGCTGCACGCAGCGTACCCCGCGCTCCACGAGTCTTCTGGCGAGAAGGCAATTGCCGGCGAACGTGCCCGGTCTTCGCGAGTCTTCACCGTACATAGAGAAGACATGTTCCGGCTCGGACGAGAAGTCTGCAAGTTCGGGTACGGATGACTGCATCCGGTAAGCCATCTCGTATTGCGCGATTCGGTTCTCGATCTCCGGGTCCCCGTACTCGCCCATTCGGATACTGTTCAGCGCCGCCAATCCGTTGAGGTAGCGGCGTCGGTCCTCGCGGCTGAATCCCTCCGGATCGTTCAGGTAGAGGACCGGCTCCCTTCCGGCGCGGAACTTGACCGCCTGGAAGCGCGTGGGTAGGAAGCCGCTCCCCCACAACCGCGAGTACAGGGGCTGCCCAGAACTCCCCGCCGAGACCATCACGACGAAGGCCGGAAGACTGCTCGTTTCGCTGCCCAGTCCGTAGGAGAGCCATGAGCCGAGGCTGGGCCTTCCCGCCAGTTGGTGTCCCGTCTGCAGAAAGGTGATTGCCGGGTCGTGGTTGATCTGCTCCGTGTGCATCGACTGGACCACGGCGATTCGATCGCCGATCGAGGCGATATGTGGGATGAGGTCGCCGAATTCCTGGCCGGTCTCGGGATGCCGCGAGAACGAGAATCTGGACGCCGCCACAGGGAAGCTGGTCTGCGCGGCCGTCATCCCGGTGAGGCGCTGTCCGTCCCGAACCGAATCGGGCAGTTCCGTGCCATGCCGCTCTCGCAGGGCCGGTTTCGGGTCGAGCAGGTCCACTTGCGACGGGCCGCCTGATTGGAACAGGTAGATCACCCGCTTCGCCCTCGGAGCAAAATGCGGTAGTCCGGGCACGCCCGACTGTCCGGACGATGCGCGCAGATCGTCATCCAGAAGGCCTGCAAGGGAGGCGATACCGAGACTCCCGGAGGTTCGCGAGAAGAGTTGTCGGCGGGTAAGATTGAGGGCGGGTTCGCAGGCCATGGATCACTCCCTGGTGATGGTCTCGTCCAGGTTCAGCAACATGCTGGCAACCGCAGTGTAGGCGGCCAGTTCCGATGGCTCAAGGGTGGGGTCCCGCGGATGTTCGCCGGATGAGAGGTACTTGGCGGCATCACCGGGCCATGTGACGAAGCGGTCCCGAAAGTGGTTGAGGCTGGAGCCAAGGATTTCGGATTCCTCGCTTCCCGGTTGGCGGGCGGTCGCTAACACGAACCCGTAGTCAAGACGGGCCCGGTCAGTGTTGCCACCTTCCCGCAGCATCCGTTCTGCATAGAGCCGGGCTGCTTCCATGAAAGTCGGGTCGTTCATCAGGTTCAGGGCCTGGACCGGCGTATTGGTCCTGACTTCTCGCACCACGCATGTCTCTCTGGGAGCTGCGTCGAATGCCAGCATCGCGGGCGGACCCAGCGTGCGCTTCCAGAACGTGTACAGGCTGCGTCGGTAGAGGCTGTCACCGTGGTCATTCTTGTACGCTCCCCAGTTGGAGAGGTCCTTCCACAGACCTGCAGGCTGGTACGGCTTGACCGACGGTCCCCCGGTATGGCTTGACAGCACACCGGCTATCGAGAGGGCCTGATCACGGATGGACTCGGCCGGAAGACGCTCCCGTGGCGCTCTGGCGAGCAACACGTTTTCCGGATCCTTTTCCAGCGCCGCCGGCGAAACCTTCGAGGTCTGCCGGTAGGTCGCGCTGGTGACGATCGTCCGCAGAAGGTTCTTGACGTCCCATCCTGTGGCGATGAACTCCGAAGCCAGCCAATCCAGAAGTTTCGGGTGGGTCGGAGCCGAGCCCTGCGATCCGAAGTCCTCGACCGTGCTCACGATGCCCCGTCCGAAGATCATCTGCCAGAATCGGTTGACGGTTACGCGTGCCGTCAGGGGATGGGACGAGTCCGTTAGCCAACGGGCCAGTCCCAAGCGGTTGTTGGGCAGGTTCCCGGGCATTGGAGGCAGCGCTGCGGGCAGACCCGGATCGACCCTCTCCCGTGGCGCATCGAATGCACCCCGGAACAGGACATGTGTCGGGCGGACATCCGGTCGCTCGTCCATGACCATCACGGTCGGGAGGGTCGCCACGAAATCCTCTCGCTCGAGCCGAAGTCCCTGAAGTTTCCTCCAGTCCGAAGCAGTGGTGCCAGGTGCCACGGAATTCAGGAATGCCCACCGAAGTTTCGACTGCGCCGCGTGCGTGCGTTGCTCGCGGGGTACCTGGGCGATCTCGAGTGGCGAAGCTGCAACCGCCAGAATCGCAACCTGCTGGCTGCTGAGGGCACGCAAGTAAACCCGTGCGTCGTCGATCAGGCCTCGGAACCGGTCCTGGGGGCCTGGACCGTAGCCGATTCGCAAGGGCTCGCCAGTGCGGGTCGAGTTCAGGGAGTCGTCGATCAGGGTGACGGATTCGACCTCCGTTCCGTTCACGAAAAGGCGCATGCCGCTGGTGTTGCGCGAGCCGTCGTACACGCCGGCGACATGGGTCCACTCGCCCATGCGGATGACATTGACGGACTCGATGCGCGTGCGGTCGGAGATGCTGCTGGTGTCGAGCCGCAACTGCAACTTGCCGTTCACCAGGAACAGCCCGAAGCCCTTCGGGCCGCTTGCTTCGTAGCGGGCCAGAACACCGCCCGTCGGACTCTCGGCCCGGACCCACGCCGACAGTGTGAACGGGTCGTAGAAGTCAAGGTCCGCTGTGTCGCCGAGATTGAAGTAGCTGTGTCCTTCCAGCTGCGCCGCACCGCCCTGGATTCCGATGCCGCGGCCGGCGGCGTCAAATGTCCGTCGCGTGGCCAATCGGTCCGAGTAGGCCCATGCGTCCATGCTCGGAGGCAGGCTGGCGTCTTCAAGCGCGGCCTCGATTTCGTCGACGCGAGCTTCCAGCCTCGACGCGAGCTGCTCGATTCGTTGGTCCAGATCGTGCAGGATTGTCTGCTGTTCAACGGTCGGTGCATGCACGATCGGCGGAGTATTACCGTACTTGTAGTACCGGCCCCGGTCCGACACGTTGTTGAAATACGCATAGAACCGGTAGAACTCCCTCTGGGAGATGGGGTCGTACTTGTGGTCGTGGCAGCGGGCGCAGCCCATGGTCAGTCCCAGCCAGACCGTAGCGGTGGTCTCCAGGCGGTCCACCGCGTATTCGACCTGATACTCGTCGGGGTCGGTGCCGTTCTCGGCATTGCCGCGATGGTTCCGGTTGAACCCGGTCGCGATAAGCTGAGCCAGAGTGGGATTTGGCAGCAGGTCGCCCGCCAGCTGTTCGATCGTGAACTGGTCGAACGGCATGTTCGAGTTGAACGCGCTGATGACCCAGTCACGCCATCGCCACATGTCCCGCGATTGGTCGTTCTGATAGCCGTTCGTGTCGGCATAGCGCGCCGCATCCAGCCACCGGAACGCCATCCGTTCGCCGAAGCGGGGCGATGATAGGAGCCGGTCCACAGCCTTTTCATAGGCCAGTGGCGACTGGTCCTCTAGATAGGCCCGGAGTTCTCCGGAGGTGGGGGGCAGGCCAGTCAAATCCAACGTCACCCGACGCAGCAGCTTGGTCCGCCCAGCCTCACCCGTCGGCTCTAGGCCAGCTGCATCGAGGTGGGACAGGATGAACCGGTCCACCGGGTTTCGGACCCAAGCGTCGGGCCGGGTAGCGAGGCCAGCCGGCCTTCGAGGCGGATCGAACGCCCAGTGTTGCGACCATTGAGCGCCTTCCTCAATCCACTTCCGCAGGGTCGCGGTCTCGCTGGCTGTCAGAGGTTCGTGCCCCATCGCAGACGGAGGCATGCGACGTGCCTCGTCGGCCGATTCGACACGCCGGATGAGTTCGCTCTGGTCCGGCTCTCCGCGAACGATCGCGAATCCACCTGTGGCCAGTGGGGTGAAGGCTCCGTCCTCGGTGTCGAGTCGAAGGGGTGACATTCGTGTCGCCTCGTCGGGGCCGTGGCATGTGTAGCAGCGGTCCGAGAGGATCGGTCGCACATCGCTGCTGAAGCTGATGGACTCGGCAGGAAGCGTCGCTACTGGAACCAACGCAAGGAGGCCAGCCATTCCCGGAACAGTGCGAGACACCGCCAAACATTGTAACCAGCCAATTGCGGAAGATGCGACCTCAAACGGAGGTCGGGCACCACCTTCGGGCAGGGCTCACAGTCCGCCACCATCACGGTTCAACTCGAGCGTCACGAATCCACCCTTGCTTGTGAAGCGGAAGTCGAAGTACCTCGTGCCTCGGTCAGGTAGCCGTGTGCCTGCCGCTCGCGCACTCCCGGCCGCAACGGCAAGATCGGCTGGGTCCGGTCCAGCGCCTGGATCTGTGATGCCTCACGCCCCTCGCATTCCCAGAAGCAAGGCCGGTCGCCATGTTTCCGGAGCGGACGTTCTGGGAGAAGGCACCTTGATGCATGATTGCTGCCTTCAGAACCGCGTCCGGGGCGAGCGCTGGTCGCGGCCCTGGCACGACCTTATCCGCATCGACGACGCCGGGGTCACGGTCCGGGCACTGCGAACCACGAACTCGCGCTGGCCGTCGCGCGGCACAAGGCGGTGTTCTTCCGTGAGAACGATTCCGACCGGCGGAGAATCGACTACGGCTCCGCCGTTCCGGACAACTTCAGGCTTGTTCCGTCGGGCACCGTTCAGGAGGCACTCGCCGAAGACTACGCCAGTATGCTCTCCATCGGAATGCTGCTGGCCGCGAACGAGCCGCTCGGTGCGCTCATGCAGGGGCGTGCCCGCATTGAGGAGAGGGCCGACACAGAGTCAGGCGACAGCCGACACCGGCTGGTAGTCCTCGCCCGTCATCGGCTCGTGTCGCTCCCACTTGCCTCGCATCTCTATCAGGACGCGCTGTGTTGAGGGCACGGGGTACCGGACTGATGCTGCCTGCCGGTTGATCCTGACGACGCGGACCGAGTACTGGGAAGGTGCCTCGGCCATCGCCGCCGCCAAGTCGCGCACCAAGTAGCGGGGAGCCCAGCCGATCATGTGGTAGTCCTCCGTCTGAATCTGGACCGCCACCCCATCGCGCGGGTTCGTCAACTCAAGCGTGACGTACAGTGTCTCGTCAGCCTCGAGTGCGGCCAGACGCTCCTGGGCGGCGGCGTTGGCGTGTCTCCAGCCGTGCAGGAAGAAACGGCATGAAAATGAGCCATCCTGCCCTTAACAAGCTTCGGAAAGACTTCGTAGGCGTCTGTTGCTCGCCGACCACCGCTAGTGGACAGGATCTCGATTGGACTGGCATCGGGGTCGAGGTCCATCGTGCGCAGGTAATGGTTCCGTTCCGGCCTCCGCGGGTTGATCACTCGGTTCTGGAAGAGCGGGAAGAGGTCTGGCGCGGTGTACTCTCTTGCGAGCTCCGGGAACTCAAGGAGCAAGGGGAAACCCGCCTCCCGCTGAGCGCGCTGGGCTCCCAGCGTGTAACGGAAGCGGTACGACACCGGCCGTCCGGCCGCGTCCAGGCGGCCAACGGGAAACCATAGACGGGTGTTCGCGCTGTCTTGCCAAGCAAGGAACAGGGTGCGTTCGTTCATGGAACCAACTCCAGTAGCCGGTCGCGATTGTATCGGATCAGGGTTGCGGCAAACTCCCTGGCCGGTGTAGACATCCAGTCGGCGGGGACTCGCGCAATGATCTCGGCAACGTCCGAATCCACCAAGGAGGACAGGCGTTCCAGATGCTCGCGGAAGTAATCGTCCAGTGCTGGCATCCTGCTCCTGACCAGATCAAGGGGGCCCGGACAGCGTCCTGGACTTTCAGGCAGAAAAATGGCTCCGCGCGCCCTTTCAGCGTACTCCGCCACGGTACCGGCCTCCAACCGCATCACGCGCTTCTCGTCCCGGAGTTCCCGACCCAGCGACGAGGCGTGGTCAAAGGACGGAGCGAGACGGCCGACCTACAGGTCCTAACCGCGCTCCCGTACGATGCCCCAATTCTCGCGGTAACGGTCAGTGTTGCCGACGACCGCGTCAAGCACCAGGTATCCTGCGAACTGCTTCTTTGCGGCCTCGGCGTCCTCCGCGTGCTGGAATCGCTCGTCGAAGCACCGCCAAGTGTTCTCAATCGAGTGGTCCGACTGTTGGAGTCGCTTGGCTGGATCATACCTGATATGCGTCCATTTCAGAATCTGGTTGCCGCTATTTCGCCGTCGCGCAATCCGCCGCTCCGGCTCAGCAGTCTCATCGAGAGCCCCACTCCCTCCACTCTCAGACTTCGCTTTGCGATGAGCGCGACAGTAGCAGAAGGGGGCGTGGCTGGCGCAGGGGACCACTGGCGGAGCATCCATGGCGTCCAGACCCCATCCTGGCTGCCCGGATCAAGAGCGGGCCCGCATCGGCAGCGTGCTTCGAGGGCACCGCGGAGGAGTGGTCCCATCACAGCCTCAACTCGAACAGAGTGCCCGGGGTCTTCCAGATGGGCAGGGGTGAAACTGGCTGCGGTGGAGTCCGGCCCGGAGGGTACCCAGTTACTCCGGGAAGAACGGCACCAGTTGGCGAATCGTCTCTTCGCTCGGCTGCACCCCGTACTCGGTGATCTCAAAGGCTTCAGCAGTCTGAATCTCGTCTGCTGCGTCGCCGTATCGGGTCCGTGCAGCTTCCCGCCACGCAGCGCGAATCGAGAAGTTGCGGTTGGCCTTGAGCCACGCTAGCCTCGCGGCCGGATTCTTCGGGACCTGGTCCAGGACGCCTGCGTGCCAGGGCAGCCATTCGTAGAACTGCGATACATGGGCGTCGAGCGCCGAGTACTTCTTGTCGATCACGTCGTCGGTCGAGACCACGATGTCCGGACGGAAGGGCTGTGGCCGGGTGAAACGGTCCGAGAAGTAGAGGAAAAGCGGGTTCTTCTTGATCGCCGGAGTGTCGCTGGCGATGTTCGGGACCGTAACCATGTAGGAGGCGTCCTGCACCAGAATGCCCGTATAGCGATGATCGGGGTGGTAGTCGTTCGGGCGCGGTGCGATGACTATGTCCGCGTTCCACTCTCGGATCTGGCGGATGACCTGGAGCCGAACGTCGAGGCTGGGAACGAGCTCTCCGTCGTGGTTGTCCAGGGTAATGTACTCGATTCCGAGCCGGCGCCCCGACTCTGCCGCCTCGGCCCGCCGGCGGGCCGCCAGCATGCCGCCCCCTTCCGCCTGGTGGCCGGCGTCGCCATTGGTTACGGAGACGAACCTGACTTCGTGCCCGGCGGCCGCGTACTTGGCGGCTATCCCCCCCGCCTTGATGTCGCAGTCATCGGGATGGGCTCCAATGGCGATTACGCGAATCGGTTCTGTGGCGAATTGTGGGGCGGAGGTCATGGTCAACGCAAGAAGGAGGCGGGCGATCATTTCGGATTTCTTTTCAGGCTTCGGGTGTTGGTCGCAAACGGCCACTCGCGTTGCTGCTTTGCGATTCCCAGGTAGACGGCAGCCCCAGCCAGCAGTGTTCCGACACCGAACAGTATAAACGCCGTGCCGAGCGAGAGGAATACATAAATATAGCCGACGAGGGAAATGACGGCGGGAAGCGGGTAGGCCCACATGCTGAACGGCCTCTCGGCGCTTCCGGATCGCTTTCGGATCAGCAACAGGGCGATCGTGTGACCGATGAACTGGATGAGGATGCGGGCCGCCATCAGCGCCTTGATGACGTTGTCCAGGCTGAAGAAGCTCGCCGCCACGGCTCCTGCCCCGATCAACAGGAGGGAGCGGTGGGGGAATTCCTTGGTTGGGTGGAGTTGGGCCAGATGCCGGAAGAATATGCCATCACGGGCGGCGGCGTAGGGCACCCGGGAGTATCCGAGCAGCAGTGCGAAGATCGACCCGAAGGCAGTTACCACGATCATGCCTGCAAGCAGCTTCCCGGCCCAGGGCCCGTAGACCCTCTCCACGAACACTGCGCCAAGGAACGGCGATGACATCGCTTCCCGCCATGGCACCACACCGATGAAACTGAAGGCGATCGCAATGTCGATCACGGCCACGCCGAGGATCGAGTACAGGACAGCCCTGGGGATCGTCCGGCCCGGGTCCTTGACCTCGGCACCCAGGTAACAGACCTGGTAGTACCCAAGGAACAGGTACAGAACCTCCGCCGACCCCTCACCGAGCTTGGTCAGGAAGCTCAGGTCGAGGCGGAAGGCGTTGTCGGGCAGGTCGAATGCGATCGAAGGATCGAAATGCAGAATCCCCGTGACGATCACCCATCCCGTCGTTGCCAGCATCACCAACCACAGGCAGAACATCAGCTTCGCTATGTCGTCGATGCGACGGTAGAGAGCGTAGACCAGCAGGATGCAAATCCCGGCCGCGAGCAGCTTCCCGTGAAATTCACCCAGATTCGGTAGGAATACCCGCAGGTACTGGACCAGGCCGATATTCCCGCTGGCGATCTCGAGCGGGCCAGCAAACAGGATCTGCCAGACGAACAGGAAAGCCAGCATTCGGCCCCATGTATGTGCCCCGAAGCCCTCGCGAAGAAAGACGTAGGTACCGCCGGCGGCGGGTCTCGCTGCACCGAGTTCGGCGACGACCAAACCGTCCGCCAACGCGATCAGCGTGCCCACGATCCATGCCACGTACGCTTGCGGGCCCCCGACGGTTTGCAGGATCAGGGCTATGGCGATGAAGGGCCCGATCCCGACCATGTTGGACATGTTGATGGTTGTGGCGTTGAGAACGCCGAGCCTGCGGTGCATTTCTGCCATGAGCGAAGACGTGGATCCCGAACGGAAGGGTAGCACGTCCGGTATTTCCCGGAGCGGCGGCGCTCGCCACCTTCGGCCGTCTCGGTCCCACGCATTGCACAGTGCCAGGGGCCCGTCCGGCGGACGACAAGGCTGGCGTTTCGCGCAGACTGGCCATCGACCCTGCCAGTCACCTTGCCGGGAGCCGGTGACAGTGTACCTTGCGGGTTCTGCCCCCATGTCATGCGCGGTGGGCCCTCGGCACGGTTCCGGTTGCTACCCTGAGAGTGCGGATTCGACCGCACTCAGTCCCTCTGGACTGGCTTGGCACCGATCCATGCATTGCTCTAGACGCGAATCCGACGCTCGGGCGAGGCGATAGCTCAGTTGGTAGAGCAACGGCCTTTTAAGCCGTGGGTCCTGGGTTCGATCCCCAGTCGCCTCACCAATCGGATCCTTCGTGGTGGAGCACCGGGCCCGTAGCGGATGTCAATTTCCGATTGCCTCTGACACCTCTTCCCGCCCCTGCTTCCGAGGGGGCCCGAAGGCATTTCTCAGCGCTTCAGGCCATGCGTCGTGGTCCGGTCTTGTCGCGGTGACGCGACTGTGGCTGGTACCGGACCCTCTGATGGGCTGATGGTGGCCCCGTCCCTAGCCGGTTGCGCTACGGTTCCGCTGACGGTCACACCGAAGGTGGAAGCGACCGGCGACCTTCTGCTCGGCCCGTGGGATGCAGAGGCCTGATCGAACCGCAGCGGCCGTGTCGACGGCTGAATTCGCTGGAAACCCAGGGCTGCCGGCGGGCGCTGGGTGAGAGGAGTGAGCGATCGGCCATTGAGTTCTGCACGGTTTCCCGCAACGGAACTTGCGGGTCCTGAGAGCGGCGTCTCCTCGCGGAGGCCCCGCTGGACCGGGGTGAGTCGGCCGCTTGCGGGCTTGACCTTTGGTCGGTGACGGTCGCTTGGGTCGTAGGGAATCTCGCGGCCGTGATCCCGTGCGCACAGTTGGAGACCGCGAGATTCCCGCTTGGGCGGCAAAATGCCGATGACATGGAGGGCGGCCCCGCTGGCAACGCTGATCCGCCCCGCAGCATTTGGTGGATACTAACAGTTGTGCAATTCGAGTTGACCGACACCGCACTGGAAGCCATTGAAGCCGATGTCGCGATAGCCTTCGTTTACCACAGCGGCGACGGCGAACCGCCCGCCATCGACTACTGGAACTCGCTGTCCGGCGACCTTGCGGGAGAATTGGCCGCGCGTCGAGAGTTCCGTGGGGCCGACAAGACTTCAGTGGTGATCCACAGGCCCGCCGGCATGAAGGCCGCGCGCCTGGTCCTTGCTGGCTACGGTGATCCGGACAAGGCATCAATGGCCCGACTCCGCCAATGTACCGGTGCTGTCTGGAGAGGACTGCGCGGAAGTGGCGCCAAACACGTGGCTGTGCTGCTCCCCTGGGGTTGCGATGCGGATACCGGTGTTCGAGCGGTTGCCGAAGGGATCGCGCTTGCCGACTACGAGCCCGACGTTCACAAGAGTTCCGACACGAAGCCGTCGTCGTTGCGAACGGTGACCGTCTCCGCGCCGGGGGCCCGCCAGGGTTGTCTGGATCGGGCCGCCGCGACCGGCCGGGCCCGTAACGTGGCACGGGAACTGGGCAACGAGCCCGGCAATCTTCTGCCACCTCGCGTGCTCGCCGACCGCGCCGCCAAGCTGGTGGCGGAAGCCGGGCTGGACTGCGAGGTTCTCGATCAGCAACGGATGCGGTCTCTGGGGATGGGTGCCTTATTGGGCGTCGCCCAGGGAAGCAGGCAGGAACCGGTGATGATCGTGGTCCGCTATCGTCCGGACTCCCCGGCCGGCGAGGGGGGCACGCACCTGGGCTTGATTGGCAAGGCCGTCACATTTGATACGGGCGGGATCTCGATCAAGCCGTCTGCCGACATGCACCTCATGAAGCACGACATGTGCGGCGGGGCGGCCATGCTGGGCGCGATGCTCGCGATCGCCGCCGTCCGTCCAAGGATCCCCGTTACCGCTGTCATTCCATCGGTCGAGAATATGCCGGGTGCCAACGCCCAGCGTCCAGGCGACATCGTAACTTCGATGTGCGGCAAGACCGTCGAGGTTCTCAATACCGACGCCGAGGGTCGGCTAATACTGGCCGACGCCCTGACCTACACCAAGAGCCTCGGATGTACGCATCTGGTGAACGCCGCCACACTGACGGGGGCCATCGTCGTGGCGCTCGGTACGAACCACACGGGCTTGTTCGGAAACGACGAGGCCTGGCGCAACCGTGTGCTTGACGCGTCGAAGGCCGCCGGTGAGACGATGTGGGGGTTGCCGTTGGGCGAGGAGTTCACGGATCTGCTCAAGAGCCCGGTCGCCGATCTGGCGAACATCGGACCCCGGTGGGGCGGTGCCATCACGGCAGCAGCGTTTCTGGAACAGTTCGTCGGCGACACGCCGTGGGTCCACTTGGACATCGCGGGGACCGCTTGGTACGAGAAGGAGCAGCCCCATGCACCGGTCGGCGCAACAGGTGTGGGCGTAGCGACACTGGTGGAACTGGCACTCGGCCTCGACTGAACGCGGCCCGCCCCGGTTCGGCGGGCGCCCGCTACTGGATCGTGGAGGCCCCTTGGACTCCCAGCGGCCCCGTGGTCACGTTGCGGTTCACGTGGCGATCGAGGTTGATGATGTAGGTCTCCGGAGCGTTCAGCAGGTGCGCGGAATGAGTGGCCGCCACAATGCGGAACCCTTTCTTTTCAACGAGTTCCTTACACATCTTCAGCACCCTCCGCTGGTTCGTCTGAGACAGTGCCATCTCAGGCTCGTCGAGCAGGAGCACGGATCCGTCCGGCAATGTCGGAAAGGTCTCCCGAAACAGCGACAGCATGACCTGCCCATGACTGGCGGTCTGGAGAAACTCCTGCATCTCCGGATCCTCGTCGAACACGGATAGGTCGGACCGGGGGTTGTGCCGCTCCGCATCGAACAGCATGACCTTGCTCCACTCGGGGCCCGACGCATCCAGTCGGTATGCGTAGTTCTCGATCTCGTCGCCGCGCAGGGCGTAGTAGATCGAGTGCAGCAGCGTGGACTTGCCCGACCCGTTCTCTCCCTCCAGCATGATCAGTGGATGCGAAAGATCCACGACCATGGGCATGTGGAAATTGAGATTGATGAAGACCGGGTGACTCAGTATTTTTAGGAACATCGTCAAGACCAGCATACTAGGGAGGAGGACGGGAATCGTCCGCCCCGCTGTACGATTGAGGGTGACCCCGCCGTTGCATCTGGCGGGACCGAGCCCCGATCAGCCCCTTCATGGCGACTGCCTGCAGCATTGAGGTCCTCGGCTCGGGAACCAGCGTAGGCGTGCCGACGATCGGTTGCACGTGCAAGGTCTGTACATCGGGTGACCCGCGCGACCGGCGCCTGCGACCGTCCGTCGTGTTTCGCTATGCGGCTGACGGAAGAGAGAGGACTGTCCTCGTCGACACGTCTCCCGACTTTCGCCAGCAAGCCTTGGCTGCGGGGTTCCGGCGGCTGGATGCGATCCTCTATACCCATGACCACGCTGATCACATCATGGGACTCGACGATGTCCGTCCGTTCAACTACGGACGTCGCGACCGTATTCCGGTCTATGCGTCGGCCCAGACCATGAAGTCGCTGCTCCGCGTGTTCCCCTACGCCTTCGCCGGGGAGAGCAGCCACGCCGGCGGTGTGCCCCGGCTGATCGGCCACACTGTCGGGGAATACACCCCGATCGACCTGCCCGGCATGCAGGTCCGGTCGGTTGCCGTCGACCACGGTCCCAAGCGCATCCTGGGATTCCGTCTGGGAAGGGTCGGCTACGTCACCGACCAGACCGGGTTTCCCGAGGCCTCGCTGCCCTGGCTCGAGGATCTCGATGTGCTCTTCCTTGGTGCGTTGCGCCATGCTCCCCATCCAATGCACTCCACGGTCCAGGAGGCCTTGGCATGGGTGGAGAGACTTCGGCCGAGACATGCGTTCTTCACGCACATCTGTCACGAACTCAGCCACGAGAAAACGGAAGGCCAGCTGCCGGACGGCGTCTCACTGGCCTATGACGGACTCAGGGTACATGCGAATGGGTAGCCGGGCGACCAGTCGAAGCTGGATCGGGCTGGACGGGATTCCGGCCGACTTGAACCCGGCCGTCGTTGCGATCGGGAACTTCGATGGCGTTCATCTGGGCCACCAACGCATCTTGCGTCTGGCAACGGAATCAGCCAGGGCCGACTCGATGAACGCCGTCGCAGTGACGTTCGATCCCCACCCGTTGGCCGTGGTGGCGCCCGCGCGGGCTCCCGACGCATTGACCAGCGTCGCCCGCCGGGTCGAGTTGATCCTGCGCCACGGCATCGACCGGGTTGCGGTCCTGCCGTTCACGAGGGACCTGGCCCGGTGGTCACCCAGAGCCTTCTGCGAGCAGATCCTGGTGGGGCGCCTGAAGGCTCGGAAGGTCGTCGTGGGGAGCGGTTTCCGATTCGGCCGGGAACAGTCCGGAACCACCGAGACGCTTAGGGATCTGGGATCGCGGCTCGGGTTCGAGACCGCCGTGGCCCGGACCGTGCGAATCGAAGGAGAACCCGTGAGCAGCACCGTGGTGCGGGCCCTGGTGCGCCAGGGCAGGGTCGAGCGCGCTCGCGAGTTGCTGGGGCGGGAGTTCGGCTTGCGTGGGCCGATCATCCGGGGGGAGGGTGTCGGTACCCGAATGACCGTGCCAACGCTCAACCTGAGTCCGGACAGCGAGGTCCTGCCCGGAGACGGCGTGTACGTGACCCGGGCCCGGCTCGACGGCCGGAACGGGTTACGCGAGGCGGTGACCAACGTCGGATTGCGACCGACGTTCGATGGCCGGAATCGCACGGTCGAGACGTACATGCTGGGTGCCACCGACGAATCGACTCCCAGCGCGATAGAATTGGAGTTTCTCTGGAAGATCAGGGATGAGCGCAGATTCCCCTCGGTCGACTTGCTGCGGGAGCAGATACTGGTAGATATCGAAGCCGCCCGGCGCTATTTCCGGCAGACGGCCGGTTCGTCCGGGGAATCCCCAGTGGAGCCTGCGCGAAGAATGGGGCCGGTCGGCCCGCCTTAAGGAAAGAAGACTCATGACCACTCGAATCTCAGCCGCCAAGTGCGCGCACATGCGGGCTCTGACCACAGAGAACGGCATTGTCGGTGCGGCGGCGATGGACCAGCGCGGTTCTCTCAAGAAAGCGATCGCCAAACACAAGAGCATCGCTCCGGGCGACGTGACCGACGACATGATGAGCGAATTCAAGCTCTCTGTTTCGAGGGTCCTCACGCCTTACGCCAGCGCCATCCTGCTGGATCCCGTCTGGGGCATGCCGGGGGCGGAGGCACGCTCGCCCAACGCCGGATTGCTTCTGTCGTACGAGAAGAGCGGATACGACAATACCCAGCCCGGTCGCCTCGCCGACCTCATCGAGGTTCTCTCGGTCCGCCAGATCGCGGAGTTGGGAGCCAATGCGGTCAAGATTCTGCTGTACTACACGCCGTTCGAGAGCCCGGACGTCAATGCGGTCAAGCACGCCTTCATTGAGAGGATTGGAGACGAGTGCCGTGCGAACGACCTGCCGTTCTTTCTCGAGTTTGTGGGCTACGACGCCCGGGGTGGCGACGAGAAAGGGTTCGAATTCGCCAAGCGCAAGCCGGAAGTCGTCGCCGAGAGCATGCGGGAATTCTCCAAGGACCGCTACGGTGTGGACGTTTTGAAGGTCGAGGTTCCCGTGAACATGAAGTTTGCCGCAGGCTCCCGCGCCTGCGAGGGACGGACCGCCTACACCCGCCAGGAAGCTCTGGAACACTTCCGCTCCGCTGCCGAAGCGGCGGGCAGGCCGTTCATCTACCTCAGTGCCGGGGTTACGAACGAGGTATTCACCGAATCGCTGGATTGGGCGGCCGAGGCAGGTGTGCGGTACTCCGGAGTGCTCTGCGGCCGGGCCACGTGGCAAGAGGCCATACCGATCTACTGCCAGCGTGGCATAGCGGCCCTTGAGGAGTGGCTGGCCGATCAGGGCGTGACGAACATCGGAGCGATCAACAGGCGGCTTGAGCAAGCCACGCCATGGTACGCGTTCTACGGAGCGCAGACTGCCGAGGCGCTCGTCGGCTGAGCCGGCCGGGGGGGTGCGTCTCAGGTTCTTCGATCGCGCCCCAGGTCCCGCAAGACGCGTTCCGAGTCGGGGGCGAGCGAGCCATCGGGGCGGAGTTCGGTCCGCACCAGAAGGTTGGCGTCGCGGTCCGACGCAGAGCGCAGCGCCGAGGCGAGGCGAGCCGACGCCTGGGAGGCGTTCCCCCGCGAACCCGGATGGGGGATCGCCACGTCACAGGCTATCTCGGCCCGCTTGCCACTGTCCTGCAGGGGGGCTGTCGCGCTGTCGAGGCTGACGAAGTCCTCGTCACCGGTAACGCCCGAGCCGAAACTGATCAGGATGCCCGGCCGGGCTTGTCGCAGGAAGGAATAGGCCTGGGCGACCGGAAACAGGTCCGGTCTGGCCTGGTAGCCAGCTTGCGGTTCGAGGCGGATGCCTGCCAACTGTCCATAGCGGTAGGCGATTTCCTGCAATTGGTTGTTCGCGTAGCGCACATAGTGGAGGAAGTCCTCGTCCTTCTCGAATTTGTACCGAGGCTGTGGTGCTTCGTACGGCGGACGGGAACGCTTCCACTCGCTTCCAGATGCCTCGGGCGGGAAGAAGTACGGATGCCGCCAATCCTCTGCGTAGGAGTACGAGAGAACCAGACCCAGCTGCCTGGCCTCGCAGGCGGCCGCCAACTCGCCGACCAGGTCGCGGCCGCAACTCTCGAGGGAATTGAAGTCGGTTTCCACGGTCCGGAAGAGACAGAATCCGTCGGCATGTCGGGCGGACAGCCCCACGTATCGGAATCCGCCTTCCACGGCCACTGCCGTGATGTGATCGGCATCGAAGCCCTCCGGGTTGAAGGTGGAGCCGAGTTCCCTGTACTGTTGCGGCGGTATGCGGTCGTCGAACTGGATGGATGGCCCTTGCTGCAACTGCGAGTAGACACCGTACTGCAGGAACAGCCCGCGTCCGGCTCGCCGGAACCACGCCAGGACCGTGTCCCTGGGGTTGGTTTCGTACGGACCTTCCCGGCCCCAGAGAAACGACGGCGGGGCGGGCTTCGGCTCGGGGCCTATGACGGGAGGCGAGCAACTGCCCAGACCCGTTGCAGCCGCAAGGAAAACGCGACGGCGCATACGTTGGATTGTAGCCGTACGGCCCTTCCCGGACAGTGGGCCCGGCTTGTAAACTGGCCCGGTGAGCCGCGTTTCGCCGACCCTCGCCTTCCTGATGCTGCCTGGTGCCTGCTCCCCTCCTGCAGGGCCGACCTCCGAAACTGCAGACGTCCGGGCAGTGCCCCCTCTTGTGGCCGGGACTGGCGACTGGGGCTTCCAGGACATCCTGATGCGGAGGAGCCGGGACCTTGGAAGGACCTGGGACAGCCCACGCAAGATCGTTCACCTGCAGGAACCCCAGGCGTAACTGCCCAGGTACTTTGGGTACGGAACAACGACCAGCTGGCGGAGCGGCACTTAGTTCTTGGGCGGACACGCCGTAGCATGAAGTACATTCTGGACGTGAAGGGCGTGGCGAGCCAGCTGCAGTCTTCACGACGCGCCGGAGCCGAGACCGGGCCATGCAGGGGCGACGCACCAAGAGCAAGTCCTGCCTGCTCAATTGCAGGTGGAGAACACTCACGCGCTGGGGCGGGTGGCCCGCCAGCTACCGCAAGCTGGGCAGCGGGAGAATGGCACCCGAGCGGGCGATGTCGTCCATGGCCGCGGCTCCTACTCCTTCGCCTCGCTGCACGCCGACTTCCGCCAGTCCTGCTTCGAGTCCGACCGCAGCGAGACCGTCGTCCCCGTCGCACCGCCACGGCAGGAACTGGACGCCCACTGCATGCTGACGGCGTTGGCCCGATTGGGAGCGAACCCCAGCGCGGCGGTGTTCCGCCAGGCTCCAGATGGGCACGGCCGACCCGCTGTATGGACCCGTTTCCGGCTTGCACTGCACAGCGTCGGACACGAGCAGGAAAGCCCGTTCATGCAGCAGCCACAGACGCTGCGGAAGGGATTGCCATGTCTCTAGGATGGCATCGCGAAGAACCGCCCGTGGTGCCGACCGCAACGCTCCTATCCGCGCCAGTCCCGCCCGCCCGAAACCAAGCTAAGCAACCACAAGGCGACACCCTAGTGTGCCTCGCCAGAAAATCCTTCACAGTAAACCTTCAGTGATTTCAGGATATCGTCAGCGCTCTTGGTCCAGAGAAAGGGTTGGGGGTCTTCGTTGTAGACCTGCAAGTATTCCCTGATGGCCGCTTCCAGCGCCTGTGTGCTGCGAAACGTTCCGCGCCGAATCCGCCGCCGTGTGATCTCCGCAAACCAACGCTCCACCTGATTCAACCACGAGGCACTGGTCGGTGTGAAGTGCAGATGGTAGCGCGGCCGCCGTCGCAGCCAGTTCTGGATCTGCGCTGTCTTGTGGGTCCCGTAGTTGTCGAGAACCCGATGCACATCGGGGCTCTCTGGTACCGCCTTGTCGATCCGCGCCAGGCCCTTCTTGAACTCGACGGCGCGGTGGCGCCGATAGCCCTTGCCGGTCACCTCACCGGTCGCGATACTCAGGGCCGCAAACAGGGAGGTCGTCCCATTGCGTTGGTAGTCGTGGGTCTGCCGCTCGGGGACTCCCGGTTGCATCGGCAACACCGGCTGGGTGCGGTCCAGCGCCTGAATCTGTGATTTCTCATCCACAGGGCGGATGGAGGTACAAACCGACGATATCCCGCACTTTCTGCACAAACTACGGGTCCTGCGACAGATTGCATGTCTCGCTCCGATCTGGCTGGAGACCGAACGCACGCCCGATGCGGCCGATGGTGAAGGGACTCGGTCCGGAGGCTTGGGCCATCAGCTGACGGCTCCACTGGGTCGCCCGTCGGGGACCGTGTCTGCAAGGTCCGTACCACGACCTGCTCCCCATCGGCATCCGTCACCGTCCTCGGCACACCGGAGCGGGGTTTGTCCAGCCAGCCGTCGCAGCCGTGCTCCAGGAACCGTCGCCGCCATTTCCCGACCGTGATGCGGGTGGTATGCAAGCTGTCTGCGACTCGCTGATCACTGAGGCATTGGGCTGACTGAACGATGATACGCGCCCGCAAGGCCAGCGCCTGCGAGGTCTTCTGCCGTCGCAGCCAGCGATTCAGTTCCTGGCGTTGCGGGTCCGAAATTTGGGGGGATACTCGCATAGGTTGATTTGCCATCCCTGCCTCCCGAGTCTGCAACGATGGTAACAGAACCCCGATTCGCTGGCAACATATTTCTAACGGTGGACACTAGCATCCTGACAGCGCCGCCGCTCAACCCGGGATTTCCTTAAGGGCTTATCCCTTTGACGATCCTATAGTTGTCCGTGATCGGGCAATCAAGGCAGCTTGGCTCAGCCGCGCCCTGCCTATGCCCCACAGAAAGCAGTTAACTTTTTAGTGTCGTTGTGGCATGTCTAGGACATGCTCGATCAACATTGCATTCTGGAGACCCTCTCGCAGCCCGCCTCGCTAGCGACTCTGCAGGCCCTGCGGGCGCAGGCTGGCGAGGTCAACCGGACCGCCTTGGTGCGTCAGGTGTGCCAAGCCTTCGACTTGCGCGACAGTCGCGGCCAGTGGCAACTGGCGACTTGCAAGCAAGCCTTCCGCGGTCTGGAGGACCAAAGCCATCTCCGTTTGCCAGCGGCCCGTCCCTGTGGCCGCCGCGGACCGGGCCGCCCCCCAGGCCTTTCCCACGCTGGGGACTGAGCAGTTGAGGGGGAGGCGAATGGGTCTGCAGAGCGAGTTGGGGGGCGGGTAGAGCCGCCCGACGAAGCGCTGCGAACCCGCGCAAAGCCAGTCGTGGCAGGTTGCCGAGGCCCTCGGGGTCGGGGTGGCGGACCCTGGACGGAGTTTTCCCCAGGTCGGTCCGCGGCCGCCTGCCGGTGTCGCTCCATCAGAGGGCCGCAGCGCCTAGCCGGCCGTGAGGACAGCCTGAAAGGCTTCCTCGCGATGCAGGCTGAAGTGGCGCTGGCCGTCCGCGATATCCTGCCCGGAACTCAGGATCACCGCGATCGCGATGCCGTTGCACAGCGCGTTGTTGAGTGCGGCATGGCCCTTGCGCGACAGACAGGCATCCTCGGCGAACTGCACGTCGCGGACGCGATGGTTCTGATTCTCCACGGCCCAGTGCCCCCGATTCCAGCCCAGCCACTGCTCGGGCGTGCCGCGGTCGGGCGGCACGGAGGGGATGCCGTAGACCGTTTCGCGGCTGACACGCCCCGAGGCGAGGTGTTTCCGCTCGCGCTCGACGCGGAAGAGTTGGCGCAGATGCGGGTAGTTCACGCTGCGGGCAGGGGGGCTCAGGACGCGGATGCTACGCTGCTCGAGGCGTCCGTGCCCCTGGCTGGGCTCCTCCGCATAGCGGCGGGTGCCGGGTTGCTCCCAGTCGATTGGGCGGAGGGCTTCGAACGTCTTCTTCGCATTGGCCTTGACCGTCAGCAAGTAGTCCGCGCGGTGCGTGTCGACCAGCGTCCGGGCGGTATCCCGGACGGTGTGCAGGGCATCGAGGGTGACCACGCGCCCGGTCAAGGGCACCTCCTCGAACAGGGCCCGCACGGCGGCGATCTCGCCGTTCTGGTCGTGCAAGCCGAGGCTGGCCAGGGGCAGGCCCGAGCCGTGGGCCACCAAGCTGACGGTCTCGTGGTGTTGCGGGCCATTGCGGTTGGCCGCGCGGACGCGCTTGCCGTCCGCCGCCAGCGCCGCACCGAGTTGCAGGCGGGGCATGGAGTAGCGGCGCAAGACGGCCTCGAGGGCCTCCGGATCGACGTTCTCCAGGACGCGGTAGATCACCGACCTGGAGACCGGCTCGTAGCGGCCCGTGCGCGGGTTGCGCCAGGCACCCAGCGCCTCCAACTCCTTTTGACTCAACGATTGGGCATAAGCGGCAGCGGCCTTGCCACCGTGCAGACCGGCCAGCCTGGCGAGCAGGTAGATGGCCAGTACGGTGGCCGTCTGGTGCTTGCGACCCTGGGCGCGCCGGAAATCGGGCACCTCGCTCAACTCCGCGTACAGCGAGCGCAACTCGACCGGACGCAGCCCGCAGGTGCCGCCCTGCGGGTTGGCCGCGAAAGCCGCCGGCAGTTCCCGCTCGGACCGCAGCAGCCGCCGCGCATTGCGCTGCAACACCCGGACGTACAGATCCTTGGACCGGCCATGGGGCTGGGTGTAGCGGCCGCTGGCCCGCGCGAAGCCGCGGGTGCCGCCCAGCCGCCGCCAGCCGGCCGCCCGGTACAGGCTGCCCCGGAAGCGGGCCGGATCGACGAACGTCTCGGCCAGCAGCAAGCCATGGCCGTAGCGCGCCGTCCAGTCCGCGCTCAGCCGTTGCGTCCTGCCCGCCAGCGCATGCGAACTCAACCCCGGGAACGTGCCCGCCTTCCCCAGCAGCAGGAACCGCGTGTTGTTGGCCACCACGTGCAGCCGTTGGAATTGGATCGGGGCCTTCCAGCCCACCCAGCGGTCCCGCGGGCGGCACTTGAAAGCGCCCGACTGCCAGCCGGCCAGCCCGATCCACTGGCCGCGCCACTCGAAGATATACCGCAGCCCGCGACCGGCGAAGCGATTGAAGCCTAGGTAATGATGGCGGTCGACCAGCTCGTCCCAGCGCGTCCGTTCCTCGGGCCGCGCCAGGCGGATGACCACGTCGTCCAGTTGGAATCCGGGCGGGGTCGTCTCGAACAGGGGAACGGGCTGCGAAGCCATGTCTCATACCTACCAGAATCGGCCCGAAAAAACCAGTGCTCCCCGCAAATCGAATCAGCCGAATCGACAAGAAACCAGCGGATCTCAGCGTGGGAACGTCCTGGCCGCCCCCGGGGCCTGGACCAACCGGTCCCCGCCGCGCAGGCCGTGCCGGCCCGCGTCGCGGACGTGGTGGATTTGCAACTGAGTCTGGTCACGACGGCCGAGCAGCGCCAGGTCTGGAACGAACTCATGGCCCGCGAGCACCCCTATGGGGCCGTCCTCCATGTCGGGGCCCAAGTACGCTATCTGGTTGAATCTGAACACGGTGTGCTCGGTGCGCTCGGCTTGGCCGCAGCGGCCCTCGCGGTCGCCGCGCGCGACGAATGGATCGGCTGGTCGGCGGCCATGCGCCGCAAGCGGCTGCATGGTGTGCTGAACCTGAGCCGGTTCCTGATCCGGCCTGGCGTACGCTGTGACGGCCTCGCCTCAAAGGTGCTCGGGCTGGTCTTGCGCCGCCTGCCGGCGGATTTCCAGCAGCGCTATCGCTACCGGCCCGTGCTGCTGGAAACCTATTGTGACCCCCAGCAGCATGCCGGCACCTGCTTCCGTGCCGCCAACTGGACCTAGGTCGGCCAGACCACCGGACGCGGCCGTTTCGCCGCCCCCGACCAACGCGTGCCGGTCAAGGCCATCTTCGTCTACCCGCTGCAGCGCGCTTGGGGGATGTCCGCTGGTCCCAGCGGCTGGTGCAGACCGCCTAGATGCAAGCCGCTGCTCCGAGGGCCTCGATCCCCACCGCCGCCCAAGGCCAGCGCGCCGCCATCAAGGGCCATTACCGGCTCATCGACCAGCCGGACGACTCGGCGGTGACCCCCGACAACATGATCGAGCCCCACCGCCAGCGCACCCTGCGGCGGATGCAGGCCGAGCGGGTGGTGCTGTGCGTACAGGACGGCACCGATCTCCATTTCGCCACGCATCCCGGCTGTACCGGGCTGGGCCTGATCGGCAAGAACCGCGGGTCGGAGGGCACGCTCGGGCTCCACCTGCATACGACCATGGCGCTGAACCCCCAAGGCCTCCCGCTGGGCCTGCTCAAGATTCAGTATGCGACGCCCGACGGGCAGGCTGAGCCCGGACGACTGCTCGAGGAACGCAAGACCTTCCAGTGGATCCAGGGCTTGCGCGACTGCGCCGCTGTCGTGCGCCAACTGCCGGATACACAATTGGTTGCGGTCATGGATCGCGAGGCGGATGTGCAGGCCCTGTTGGCCGAGCAACGCCAGCTGCGACGGGTCGAGTTGCTGGTGCGGGCGCGGCACAACCGCAGCCTGGGACCCGACCAGCCCAAGCTGTTCGACCACCTCCGGGCCCAGGGATTTTCAAAGTTTGGTTTGGCTAGGCGTGGGGGTAAGGGGCAGCGGGGAGGGGTGGACAAAGAGGTGCTGGATGTGCGATAACACCCAGAGTGGCCTTGGATCCGATTCCCTTGCGGGCGGTGCGCGTGCGCACCGTCCGGCGCGAGGAAGAAGCGAGCTGGAATGCCTTGATGCGGGCCCAGCACGATCTCGGATTCCGCCAATTGTGCGGGCAGCGCTTGCGCCAAGTCGCCGTGCTCAGCGAGCAGTGGCTGGCCCTGCTGGGCTGGCAGTCGGCGGCTTGGCACTGTGCCGCGCGCGAGCGCTGGATTGACTGGACTCAGCGGCAACGCCAGCCTGCGGCACCGCTCTTGCTGGCTGAGACTTTCGTCGATCCGCTGCGGTTTGCCGGCACCTGCTATCGTGCCGCGAACTGGTTGGAAATCGGTCAGACCCAAGGCTACCGACGGGTTCAGGGCGCACCCCGCGGCTATCAGGCCCATGGCCTGCCCAAGCGGGTCTTCGTTTATCCCCTGCACCGTCAGGCGCGGACGCAACTGGCTGCCAGCCAGCCCCAGCCGAGCTGGCAGGCGCGCTGCCCCCGGATTCTGTTGACTCCAGTCCAATGGCATGACTTGTACGCCTATCTCGATCAAGTCCCGGACACCCGCCACCGCCAGGGACGGCGGTACTCGATGCGCACCGTGCTGACAATCCTGATTGCGGCGCGGCTGGCAGGCTGTCAGAGTCTCACCGAATGGAGCGATTTCGGGCGGGCGCTGGACCCGTCCACACTGCAGGCCATCCGGTCGTACCGCTGTGCCAGGACTGGACGCTATAAGGCCCCCGGTATCAGTGGCTGGCACTCCATCCTGCGGACGATTCCGGTCGGGCAGGTCGAGCGCTTGCTGGCCGCCTGGACCGCAGCGCAAGTTCTGCCCCCGCCGGCTGCGAAGGCGGCAGGCAAGGGCGCTGCGGAGCCCTCGCTGGCGGCCGTGGCGATCGACGGCCAAGTGCTGCGCGGGTCGTAGGACCGGGACTTGGACGCGGCTGGCCAGCCGCAGGCCAAGCCACCCCAGCAGCCACTCTCGGCACTCGACATCGACTCCGGCACGGTCGTTGCGCAACTCGGTTTCAGCGGCCAGAAAGAAGATGCCGAGGCGGCCGCCCTGCGGCGTTTGACGCGCAAGCAACTCCACGGGCGCAAACTGTGCGTGCTGGCCGATGCGCTGCACACCCAGCGTGAGACGGCTGCGCAACTGCTGGCCGATGGCTTCGACTTCATTTTGACCGTCAAGGGCAATCAGCCGACGCTGCTGGAGCAGATCCGGGACGGTATCGACTGGGCTGGCCAGACCCCCCACAGCGAGTCCGGTCTCGACCACGGACGCATCGAGCAGCGCACCTTGCGCGTCTCGCAGGAACTCGATCCGGAGCGGTCCTGCCTCGAGTTTCCCGGGGTTCGCTGCGTGGCCCAGGTGCGCCGTGAGGTCGAGTTCAAGAAGGACGGTCGGCAACGCCAGCCGGAGACGATCTACTTGATCACCAGTCTGCGCCCGGACCAGATCACGCCGCAACGGCTGCTGCAACTGAACCGTCACTACTGGGGCATCGAGAACCGCGTGCACTCCGTCCGCGACGTAGCCCTGCGGGAGGATCGCAGCCGCATTCGCAAGGGCGCTCTGCCGCGCTTGCTGGCCGCGATCTCGAACTTCGCCATCTCGCTGCTGCGCTTGCTGAAAGTGCAGAACATCCAGCGCCGCATGAGCCAGTTGCGCTTCCAGCCGAACGCGGCGGTGCGCCTGCTGCTCGGCTAAGTCGCAGTTCCACCCAACCCGCAGCGCGGGTTGACCGGCCCGCGCTCCGGCGTGCTCAGTCGCCCTGTGTCCGCACCGCGCTGCCCGCGTCCGGGCGGCGCACCCATCCGTGGTGGCCAGCCCCGCGCACCCCAATGGCATTGATTTTCCACGTGAATTCTCACTTGAGCACCCTGGGAGACTAAGACACTCATCACCACAAGATTGAGGCTCAGTGAATTTTTTTTGGCGACAGGACTTGACTTCGGTGCCTGGCCATGGCACCGTGAAGCAGGAGCAGTCCCGTGTTGGACCCCTTGATCGAAAAACTCCAGTCCACCACCTTCTTCGGCTACCGCTTGAGGCGTCGGCAGATCGCCGATATCCAGGAGGTGGTGCGGACGTTTCCCAAGCTCAGTCGCACCGAACTGGGCCACACCCTCTGCACCCACCTGCGCTGGCAGACCCCCAAGGGCCGGAATCGCATTCAACTGTCCCTGCGCCTGTTGGAGGCCCTCGAACGCCTCGGCATCCTGTGCCTTCCCCCCAAGCGGGGCGGAGAACGGCCACGCCAACAGCCCCTGGTGCCCGGTCCGCAGTCCGCTCCCCAGCCTGCCCTTGCCGAGCCCCTCCGCTCCCTGCTCCCGCTGCAGTTGTCCTGCGTCACCGACGCCCAGGAGGTGGCGCTTTGGAACGAATTCGTGGAACGCTACCACCCGCTCGGCTATCGCCGCCCGTGCGGTCCCCATCTGCGCTACTTTCTGCGCGACCGGCAGGGACGCCCCTTGGGCTGTTTGCTATTCGATTTCGCGACCCCACGGCTGGCCTGCCGCGACCAGTGGATCGGCTGGCAGGATCAGAAGTACCACAAACACTTGCACTGGGTGGTCCGCAAAGCCCGCTGGTTGCTGTTCCCGTGGGTCAAGGTCCCGACTCTGGCCAGTCACGCGCTGGGCCTGGTAGCCCGCCATCTGCCGCAGGATTGGCAGCGGGAACATGGCACCCAACCGGTCCTGCTGGAGGCCTATGTGGCCCCCCAGCAACAGCAGGGCACCTGCTACCAGGCTGCCGGCTGGCAGAACCTGGGAAGCACCAAGGGCACACCCGCCAGTGGCACCCAGCCCGCCCGCACTCCCAAGCAGGTCTGGGTCCGTCCGCTGCACCCCGACTTTCGCGAGATTCTGTGCCAGGGGCCCCCCACAGCGGTCCGCCAGTGCCGCCAGTCGGCCCAGGCCGACCCGAAGTTCGTGCAGCTGTGGCAGGGTCTGCTGGACACGCTGACCCGCATCGCCAACGACTAGGACCGCCAGTGGGTGCGTCGCCGACGCACCCTCAACACCCTGCTGGTGGTCCTGTTCGTGTATCGGATCGTGTTCCAACCCGATAATCGGGGCTATGCCACGGTTCTGCAAGAGTTATGGGACCCTTGCCGCGACCTGAACCTGCCTCTGCCGGACCAGCCAGTCACTCCGGCCGCGATCTGCCGGGCCCGGGCC
Source organism: Bryobacterales bacterium (assembly GCA_965205085.1). GTDB lineage: Bacteria > Acidobacteriota > Terriglobia > Bryobacterales > UBA6623 > VXMF01. The sequence goes on from OZ242039.1 coordinate 4,130,283, forward strand.
AAGGTCAGCGAGGACGTCTTCCTGCGCATCCACCGGGAGCTGCTGGCCGCCTGTCCTCCCGAGACACCCCACAGCCTGTGGTGTGGCCACCGCATCTTCGCCGTCGATGGCTCCAAGCTCAACTTGCCAAGGCCCCTGGTCGAAGCCGGCTATCCGGTCCCGGGACCGACGGCCTACTATCCCCAGGGCCTCTTCAGTTGCCTCTACCAGCTGCGCACCCGCCTGCCGCTGGACTGCAGCCTGCAGGCCCACGCCGACGAGCGGCGGGCCGCCCACCGACACCTCCAGGCTCTCCAACCGGGCGATGTGGTCGTCTAGGACCGCGGCTACTACTGCTTCGCCTTGCTGCAGGCCCATGTAGAACGGGTGGACTAGCCTACAGTTTGGTGGACAGGTAAGTGTGCTGTAGCCGCGCTTGGTCTGCTGAGGACCTCCGTAGGGTAGCAGCTCTGAGCTGCGAGTGGCAAGTCTGGGGTGGGGAGGGGGTGGCAGGGGGAGGGGCAACCGCCCCTCCCCCCCTCTCCAAAGAGGGGGGGGCCCGTGGGGGGCCAGCGCCGAGGTGCGCTGGCAGACGGTCGCGTTGCCGCCCCCTGCCCCCAGCCAGGAACTCTTGCGCCTGCAGCTGGTGCACCTTGGGGAACGCTCCCACGCCTCCGGCGGGGAGGCCCTCGAGTGGTTCCTGCTAACCACGCTCCCGCTCTCCTCGCTGGCCGATGCCGAGGGCGTCCTGCGCTGGTACCGGCTCCGCTGGCGCATCGAGGACTGGCACCGGATTCTGCAGTCCGGCTGCCAGGCCGAGTCCCTCGGCCACCGCACCAGTCAGCGCCTCATGCGGGCGGTCACGATCAAGGCCGTCATCGCCTGGCGCTTGGCGCTGATGACGCTGCTGGGCCGGACCACCCCCGAAATGTCCGCCTCCGTCGGCTTCACCCCCCAGCAGTTGCGCGTACTGCGCGACTTCACGACCCACTACCGCCTGGAACCGCCCCGCAACCTCGGTCTGGCGGTGCGCACGATGGCGATTCTGGGTGGCTACCAGTACCGCCCCAACGCCCCGCCCCCGGGGCACCCAACGATCTGGGAGGGCTGGGCCCGCTTGTCGATCATGAGCGCAACCTATACCCTGTGCCTTGCCTACGCGCTACCTGTCAGCGTCTCGATCGCGGAGCCTTAACTTCACTTATGGGGCATAGGCAGGCCGCGCCCGCCCAAAGCAGGGTCGGACAGGCCGCTCAGGGGCGCTGGAGGCCTGCCACAGGGGAGCGGCCTCCGCTCTCGTCTGCGCAGCCGGGTCCTAGCCGTCATCTTGGCAAACAGCCTGACTCCAGCGGCTAGTCGCACTGCGCGCCAGTCAGAACACGAGCCCGGCTGGAAACGCGGACTCGGACCGAGGACCTGGGCAGTTACCCTTGAGGTGAAATGGCAGGCATGCAGACAGACCCAAGCAGGCCTAATCCACCGAATTGTCATCGATATTGTTCTTGCCCTCGAGCGAGACCTCGTGCCGAGAAAGGGCTTTCGGGCAGACACGAACTAGCACCTGACCTTCGCCGATGCCCGATGCAAACTCAAGTCAATTCACTCAAGGATCAATCAGTGACGATGCACAAGTGCAATTGGCGAAGAGCGCGAGTGTGATCGCTTCGAGCAGCCCTTCCAGTGTCGCACGAGTGGCAAATCCTCCCCAAGCACCATCCGTTTGTTGGGCTCAGGGCACCAATTCGCGCTGCTCGCCAAGCTTGGTGAAATCTCCGGACTATGTCCGGGGCACGGCGTAGATCGGCTTGTGGGACAACTCGGCAGTCGATATGACCCACACCGGAATAGCGACGATTCCCACGGCAAGCTGGGGGGTGACCCACCATCCGCCCTGTGTGCCAGGATCATACCACAACCAGTGCACCACCGCACCGCCGAATGCGGCCAAGGCGGTCAAGCCCCAGGCATGGGGTCGCCGCAGGAAAGCGCGCTTGACCGAGACTCTGCGCACAACTTCGCGCTGCAGCCGGCGCTGGGTTCCATCCCGCAGGACAATCGTCAGGCTATCTGCGGTTGCTGCCCCAAAGACACCGCTGAACTGGCGACGTCCCCCGGATGTGTCATCGTGCACCACGACCCGGATCGGGCGAGTGACCGCCACCCCCTGCACGCGGGACCAGTCCTGGCCTGGCTTTGCCTGACTCTCGTCCGGAACGAGCATCAAGACCGTCCCGCACGCGGCCAGCAAGCCTGTCATCCTAGCGCATCTCATGATCTTTCTCCATCTTTCTCCCCGCCGAACCGCCCGGGCCTAGCCTAAGGAACCGCCAACTGAATCTCGACCGTCTGGGTTGCAGCAACGACTCCTTGGAACCTCGTTTCACCGTGTGGTGTTACCGCATGAATGCGAATGCGTCCTGGAGGCACTCCCCCGAATCGCGCGGTCCCGGACGGGCTGGTCTCCGCACGCTGGTGAAACCCCCTGCCGTGCAGCAACGATCCGCGCTCGTGCGACCGGTATCCGGCAGGGTCAGCTAACAGTACCACGCGAGCGCCTTGAACGGTTGAGCCGTTACGGTCATGCAAGTGGACCACCACAGTGCCCCCATCCTCGTCCAGTACCAGATTTCCCACGTCTGTATGCCCTATCTCTCGAATCAAGGGACCGAAGGACTTCGGGCGGTAGCCAGCAATATGGATATCGACGAAGAATGGAACTCCAACGCCAACGTCGTTCAGCTGGAAAGTGCCATCCCTATCTGTTCGGTGGAAGACGTGGAATGCTGCCCGTCGCAACGGCTGGTCCGGCTCGTGGTAGCGAACATGAACTGTGGCACCGGAAATGCCATTGCCGGCACCATCGGAAACACGTCCTGACAGTCGCTGTGCCTCAGGAAACTCCACGTCTAGTCGTAGATTACCGCTGGTTCCGGGTGGCAAGAATCGTTCAAATGGAGGACGACCGTGCGTCGTAACGCAGACCAATATGCCGTCCTTAGTTTGAGCAGAGATGCGGAAATCCTCACCACGATCAACGATATAAGCGGTAACAGTTAATTCCAAACCTTCCTCGATGATCTCAACAGTTCCACCCAAGGCTTCACCGTCTGTGCTGCGTAGGCTGCCGGCTATTTCAACCGACTGTCCTGCAACAATCATACTGGCGCAAATGCCCATAGCCGCTATGGAGCCTGCTCTTGCACTTACTAAGCTTCGTTGTTGCACCAGAAACATCTCCTTAGTCCCACCCGCATCCGGACTCATATCCCGCTGACACCCTCATGCGAATTTGTGCATTGACATGACTCGCATAGTTGGTCTTGGTCGAAACATCTTTCCAATCCGAAACACGCTCACTGCATCCGTAGAAATCACAATTCATGTCTACTGTGATTCCGGGGAAATATAGTGTTGTTATCAAACTGTAGTGCTTCACGTCAAGTTCATACAGAGACATGAAATTAACTGCTTGAGTATAAGAATAGAACGCCCGTTCACAGCCGGTTGCACTCGGAAGGGGTTCTGCGCGTGACCCTTCGCACGGAATGGGCTTCCTGTAAATTCTATACCCATGCGGAACCATGCCTATCGTTGAGTATTGGTAGTCCCATGGAGAGTGTGGACCTCCACTGGAGCCGTTGTAGTAGCTGATCCGACCCCGGCCGTATCTGGATTCGGGAGGGCCCGTGCAGGAGTTCCACTGCCATATAGTTTCACCCGACCTCCAAGCTGTGCCAACCTTCCACCCGGGAAACTGATTCGAGTCGACCGCATGACCGTAGTTCGATGTCACCCCCCAGTTGCCGAACGGTGCTGAGTGTCCGTCGCCACCACACTCTGCCCTAATCGAACTGCTCGCCCCAATAGTTCTGGAGTGATTCTCCCCACGATAGAAGACCACGCAGTAATCAGTGAAGCCGACTTCTTGGGCTAAGAGTCCGCCACCGGTACTCAACAACGCGACGGCGACAGAAAAGCTCACGTTTCTTGCAAGTGCCATAATCAACACCTCTACCTACTATGATACACGGCACTCACGATGATTGCGATTGGGACGCCCATTGCACATCGAAACAAGACAGCGGGGAAGAAGGCCCTTAGAGGTGGTAGTTGAGTTGCTAGTGTATCTCGCCAGAAAATCATTCACAGTAGGATTTCAGTGATTTCAGGATATCGTCAGCGCTCTTGGTCCAGAGAAAGGGTTGGGGGTCTTCGTTGTAGACCTGCAAGTACTCACTGATGGCCGCTTCCAGCGCCTGTGTGCTGCGAAACGTTCCGCGCCGAATCCGCCGCCGTGTGATCTCCGCAAACCAACGCTCCACCTGGTTCAACCACGAGGCACTGGTCGGCGTGAAGTGCAGGGGGTAGCGCGGCAGCCGTCGCAGCCCGTTCTGGATCTGCGCTGTCTTGTGGGTCCCGTAGTTGTCGAGGACCCGATGCACATCGTGGGTCTCTGGCACCGCCTTGTCGATCCGCGCCAGGAACTTCTTGAACTCGACGGCGCGGTGGCGCCGATAGCCCTTGCCGGTCACCTCACCGGTCGCGATACTCAGGGCCGCAAACAGGGAGGTCGTCCCATTGCGTTGGTAGTCGTGGGTCTGCCGCTCGGGGACTCCCGGTTGCATCGGCAAGACCGGCTGGGTGCGGTCCAGGGCCTGAATCTGTGATTTCTCATCCACACAAAGCACCACCGCGCGCTCGGGCGGATGGAGGTACAAACCCACGATATCCCTTACTTTCTGCACAAACTGCGGGTCCCGCGACAGCTTGAATGTCTCGCACCGATGCGGCTGGAGACCGAACGCACGCCAGATGCGGCCGATGGTGGAGGGACTCAGTCCGGAGGCTTGGGCCATCCACTTGCGGCTCCACTGGGTTGCCCCTCGGGGACGTGTCTGCAAGGTTCGTACCACGACCTGCTCCCCATCGGCATCCGTCACCGTCCTCGGCGCACCGGAGCGGGTTTGGTCCAGCCAGCCGTCGCAGCCGTACTTCAGGAACCGTCGCCGCCATTTCCCAACCGTGACGCGAGTGGTATGCAAGCTGTCTGCGACTTGCTGGTCACTGCGGCCTTGGGCTGACTGAAGGATGATGCGCGCCCGCAAGGCCAGCGCCTGCGAGGTCTTCTGCCGTCGCAGCCAGCGATTCAGATCCTGGCGTTGCGGGTCCGAAATTCGGGGGGATACTCGCGTAGGTTGATTGGCCATCTCTGCCTCCCGAGTCAGCAACGACGGTACCAGAACCCCCATCCGGTGGCAACAAATGTCTAACGATGGACACTAGTTTCTTGCTGTTGTGGCTGATTAGATTTGCGGAGGGCACTGGCTTCTTCCGACCAATTCCGTCCGCAACGCTTCGTCGGGCGGCTCTACCCGCCTCCAAACTCCCCCTATGGACCCACTCGCATTCTCCATCGATTGCACAGCCCCCAGCGCGGAAAAGTCCTGTCTTGCGGTTGGGCGCTGCCCTAGTATTCACGAATCCGGACAGCCGGCAGCCCCGAGATCCCCGGCAGCCCGACGGCAACTGGAGGAGACAGAACCTGACTGTGCGCCTCAGCGAGGACGGCGGTGCGACGTGGCCGTACAAGCGGGTCCTGGAAGCGGGAGTCAGCGGCTACGGCGACCTCGCTTGCGGACACGGCCGGCAACGTGTACTGCGTTTGCGACGACAGCACGGCCTTGGAACGCGGCACCCAGGTGCGCTAGCTGAGCGTCGCGCGTTTTGATCTCGGGTGGATGCGCGGAGAGCACCAGTGACCGGGGCATCTCACCCTCGGTACGCGGCTTCCCCGCCGGATTCAGGCCAGATGGCCGGTGGAAGTCGCAATCTTGGTCAACTCCTTCACGATTCCAGCGTTTCCGGGGTCGTCGATCGCGTTCCGGAACTCGCCGGGATCGCTGTCCAGGTCGAATAGTTCGCTCCGGTCCCAGGCAAGGAGGTTCAGCTTCCACCGGTCCGTGCGCACCGTCAGGATGGGCGGTTTCCCGACAAAGCGGTCGTCGGCGGTAAACACTCGCCGGCAGAACCAGTACTCCGAATACGCAAACTCCCTTGCCGCATGCTGCCGGCCGAGCAGGGACGGGGCGAACGAGCGTCCGTCGATGCCCTGGGGTATCGCAACTCCGCACAACTCGGCCAGTGTGGGGAACAGGTCGATCTGCTCGACCAGGTGCTCGCGAACCGATCCGGCGTCGATGCGGTCCGGACACCGGATGATCAGCGGCACGCGGACGGATTGCTCGTACATGTTGTGCTTCGTCCACATGCGATGCGTGCCCGCCATCTCGCCGTGGTCCGAGGTGTAGACGACCACGGTGGACTTGTCGAGGCCCAGTTCGCGAAGCGCGTCGAACACCCGACCGACGTTGGCGTCGGTCTGCGAAATGTTGCCGTAATACCCGCGGAGGGCATCGTAGAGCTCTTCATCGGTCTGGTCGTACCAGCCCCGCTCCCGCGCCCTGACCAGATGTCCCCGAAAGCCGCTCTCGAGGGCGTTGCGGCGGCGCTCGGGCAACTCCAGCTGGATCCCTTCATACAGGTCCCAGTATTTGCGGTGGGGCACCAGCGGCGTGTGTGGCATGAAGAACGAAGCCCACAGGCAGAAGGGCTTGTCCCGGTGCTTCCTCAGGAATCGTACGGCCTCCTCGGAATAGTGGGTGTCCCGGAACAGCCGCTCCGCCATTCGCGACGGCCTGCCCGTCGTCGCTCCCGCCGCACCCTGATCCTGCCGAAAGGCGCGGATCTCGGATGCGGTCAGGCGGGTGTGGAAGCTGGACGCATTGATGCGGTGAGCGAATCCGTGCTGCCGGCTCTCGTCGACAAAGTGCATCTTACCGATGGCCCCGGTCGAGTAGCCCTCGTCCGCGAACCGGTGGGCGACGGTCCGTGCGTCGTTCGGGAGCGCGTCGCCGAGCAGCCGGGCTCCGTGGCGGCTCGCATAGTTGCCCGTGACGATGGCTCCGCGCGAGGGCACGCACACCGGGGATTGACAGTAGGCGCGCTCGAAACGAACGCCCTCCGCGGCGATGCCGTCGATGTGGGGGGTGAGCACCTGATGGTGGCCATAGCAACCCGACGAAGCGGCCTGGTGCTGGTCGGAACACAGGAACAGGAGGTTGGCGCGCCGGTTCCTCGCGAACGCAAAGAACGGTCCGGCCGAAGCGGAAGCCAGGACCCGAATTGCGCTCCGCCGGTTCACGCCCGTCACTATACCAGCGCCACCGTCCGGCCAGCCGGTCAGTGTGCGGTGCGGACCAGACAATACACGTCGCCACTTCGGGAGCCGATCACCAGGCGGTCGTCGGCGACTGCCGGCGACGCGACAATCCGCCCCCCGATCGCGAATTTCCAGAGCAGCTTGCCGTCGCGGTGGCGCAGCGCGTACAGGTTGCCGTCCATGGAGCCGACCCAGATCACATCGCCCGCCAGGACGGGCGACGAGTCCACTCTCGATCGGGTCTCGAACTCCCAGCGCAGCTGCCCGGTCTTCTCGTCGATGGCATGCACCCGCTTGTCCCGACCGCCGATGACGACCAGGCCGTCACGCACGACGGGAGAGGCGAAGAACTCGAAATCCGTCATCGGATGGTCGTAACGCCAGACCACCCGCCCCGCTCGCCAGTCGATCTTCAGCACTTCATAGCCGAAGGTGCCGACATACGCGGAGGTGCCGACGACGGCCGGCGACGCCGCCACGTAGTCCTTCATGTCGACCACGGCTTCCTCCAGGCCCGAGCGGATGTCAATGATGCGGAACTTGCCGTCGCAACCGGTAATGAACGTCTTGCCGCCCACGACCGCTGGACTGGAGTTGACACGGTCGTCGGTTTGGTACTTCCACAAGAGTTCTCCGCTCTCCGGACGGAATGCGTACAGGTGTGTATCGTAGGAACCGACCAGAACGACCTCCTCGCTACAATAGGGCGACGAGAGAATCTCGGCGAAGGTCTGGTAGACCCATTTCTGGGTGCCTGACTCGGCGTCCACCGCGTGGAAGTAGCCATCCTCGTCCCCGAAGAACACCGTGTCGTGGACGAAACATCCCGACGCCGGCACTCCGAGCTGGGCTTGATAGACCCACTTCGCGGTGCCGGTGCGCAGATCCACTGCATGGAATCGGCCGTCCATCTCCCCGAAATAGGCGGTTCCGTCAACGATGATTGCCGTCGAGTCGACGCCCCCCGGAGCACTGTATACCCAAGCCGTCTCCAGCGGAGGATCCAGGCGCGCCGACGCGACCGCATTCCGGTCGCTGCTACCGAGGAAGAGGGGCCAGTCGTCGGCGGCCGCCGGACCGGCCACCGCCGCCATCGCTAGGCAAACTGTGGCCGCGCCCCGCGCAGTCGATCGTGTCGGCCCCCCGGCCGATGCGCTGTCCGACTTCGCGCTCATGGTCGTCACAAGCTCCACCCCGCCGATGGTGCCTGGTTCCTGCCTGTGGGCATCAGAAAGTCGCGATCGGGTTGAAGGGGCTGCCGGTGCCTCCACCAACGGCCATGGGCGCGGCGGTCACGAGGAACTCCCACCGCTTCTGCCGGGCGGCCTCCTCGGCCACGGCTTCCAGATCCAGGTTGTCGAAAATGGGCATGCCCATGGCGATGATGACCAGCTGATGGATCGGCTGCGCGACACCGTCCACCAGGGACGGCGCGACGTCGCTGGCGGCATCACTGCCAATGATCGAAGCGTCCCGGTCCTTCAGCCACTGCGCGCAGGACGCATGCAGTCCCGCCGACCGCTTCGACACGTCCCACGGTCCTTGCTGGTCTCGCCTGGCCCATCGTCCCGTTCGGATCAGCACGACATCCCCGCTGCGCACCTTGACGTTCGCCCGCTCTTCCCACGCATCCAGGTCCGGGGGATAGATCGGTGTTCCCGGCTCAAGCCAGTTGACATCCTTGAGGCGGGGAATATCCATCAGGACCGCCCGGGCGAAGATCCCCTCCTTGTAGTTGGTCACCGCCAGTCTCGGTGCTCCCTCCTCCCGGACCTCGGCCTGGGGAAATCCGTTGTACATCCTTCCCTCGAACGCCATGTGGCACAGCGAGTCCATGTGTGTGTGCGCATATCCGTGATAGCTGACCTGATAGTCGTCCGAGACGAACTGGCCCGGGTTGTTCAACCCGATGTTCAACATCCTGTGCCGGAACGGCCTCGGGTTGTCGACCGCCTCCGCCTTCTCGACGTTGCGCGCCAGCGAAACGGAGATGCCCTCCGTCACCAGCTTGGCCGCCGCCAGCCGAGTGGCCGGTGTAATCAGATTGATCGTCCCCAGTTGGTCGTCGGGACCCCAACGCCCCCAGTTCGACAGGGACTCCATCCAGTCGTCTACCTCGGACTCCGTCACCGTGGGTTGGCCGTAGGCGCAGGCCAGGACGAGCAGTACGGCAGGCAGCAGGGTCTTCTTGTTCACGTGAACAGCTTAGCAATGCGGCCCACGACGGGGTCGGATGCCTGAATGCCCTGTTGTACCCTGAAACTGGGCGATGTTCGGCAGCAGTGACCGCAAGCGGCTGGAGCAGCGGTACCGCCACACCGGGCGGCTTCCGCCAGGGCAGCACCTGACCCTGAAGTGGCCTGTGTTGCACGTGGGAGCTATCCCCGTGTTCGACCCGTCCACGTGGACGTTTTCGGTCCGTGGCCTCGTTGAGCGCCCTCTCGAAATCTCCTGGGAGGAGTTCCGGTCGCTGCCTCGGAGCCGTGTCCAAGCGGACTTTCACTGCGTTACCACCTGGAGCAAGCTCGATAACGTCTGGGAGGGTGTTTCCGTGCACACCATCGTTGACCGAGTGCGGCCGAAACCTGAGGCGCGGTACGTGCTCCAGCGCTGCGACGGGGGCTACACCACCAACACGCCGCTCCCGGACCTGCTGCGGGACAACGTGCTGCTTGCCGACCGTCACGGTCCGGAACCGCTCGTACCCGAGCACGGGGGGCCGCTGAGAATGGTCGTTCCTCACCTGTACGCCTGGAAGAGCGCCAAGTGGATCCGGGAACTCGAGTTCACCGGGGTCGACCGGGCCGGCTATTGGGAAGAGCGCGGGTACCACATGTACGGCGACCCGGCCCGCGAGCAGCGGTTCAGGTAAGGCGGGGCAATGCTAGGACGCCTCATCCCTCGGCTCCGGAAGCGGCGTGAGCCTGCAGCGCGAGCACTTCGAGCGACACCGAAGATCCGCCGCGAGAAGGCATATTCGGCGGATAGCGGGTACGTCTACCGGTACACCTACGAAGGCTACTGCGACGGGCAGAGGGAAGGCCTGGACGGCCGTGACTACGTGTTCCAGTGCACATCCGACCGTTCTTCCCGCTTCGACGTCACGATCTTCGCTCCTGCCGAGTGCTTCACTGGCTGGGAGCGCCGGTGCGAGCGCCGTCTGAGCGAGGTCGAGCGCTATGCCGTCGTGAAGATGTGCCTGTTTGCACTCTTCGACACATCGGAGCACATCCGGGAAGATCTCGTGGACCTCCTGACGGCCGAGGATGTCATCGAGCAGGTCGAGGCGCTCGACCTCTGATCCCGACGCAGTCATACAATGGACACATGAGGGTGCGCGCCGTCTGGCTGCCCGTAGCCTTGGCAGCCGCTTCCTGCGGGTTCGCCCCTCCCTCCCAGGACACCGAGTTCGTCTCGCTCGCGGACGAGTACATCGAGCGACTCCTAACCGAATTCCCCGAGTACGCGACCGCCCTTGGTGACCATCGTTTCGACGATCGCCTCAACGACTACTCGGCGGAGGCTGTCGCCCGCGAACTCCAATCCAACAGGCGCTATCTCGAGCGACTTTCAGGAATTGACCCGGACCGGCTCAGTCCGGCCAATGCGGTTGACTACGAGATTCTCGGCAACGAGATCCGATTCAGTGTATGGTCCGCTGAGGAACTCCGGGAGCACGAGTGGAACCCGATGCGATACGGGCTCGGGACAGCCTTCTATTCCCTGCTGGCGAGGGAATTCGCACCTATCGAGGTGAGGCTGGCTAGTCTCAGGCGGCGACTGGAGGCTGTCCAGCCGGTCGTCGAGGCTGCCCGCGCGAACCTCCGGAATCCACCCCGGATCCACACCGAGACCGCGATCCGACAAAACGAGGGGACAATCACCCTGATCCGGGACGAACTGGAGTCTTTCCTGGGGCAGGCTCCGTCGATGCGGGACGATCTGGCAACCGCCCGCGAAACCGCCATCGCGGCACTGGACGCCTACGGCCGGTGGCTGCGTGACGACCTCCTGCCCCGCTCGACCGGGGATTTCCGCATCGGCGAGCGACGCTACAGGACCAAGCTCGCCTTCACCCTCCATTCGGACCTTTCGATGGAGGAGATCCTGCAACGGGCCAGAAACCGGCTATCCACCTTGCAGGACGAGCTCTTCGACACGGCCCTGCCCCTGTACCGGGCATCCCGTCCCGAAGCGACTGACATCGAGGTCGCGAACCGGCCGGCGGTGATACGGAGCGTGCTCGACACGCTGGCGGACTCCCATCCCACCGACGTATCCATCGTGGAGGATGCCAGGACGGCACTCCGCGAAGTTACGGAGTTCACCCGGGCACGGAAGCTCGTGACCGTTCCGGACGCCCCCCTCCAGATCATCGTGATGCCGGAGTTTCGTCGCGGCGTGTCCACAGCGTACTGTGATTCTCCCGGACCGCTGGAGGACAACGGAGAGACATTCTACGCGATTTCTCCCACACCGGCAACCTGGACATCCGAGCGGAAGCTGTCGTTCTATCGTGAGTACAACGATCACATGCTGCAGGACTTGACGGTTCACGAGGCCATCCCGGGCCACTATCTGCAGATTGCTCACTCGAACCGTTCGCAGGCCCCATCGAAGGTGCGGGCGATCTTCTCATCGGGCACGTTTGTCGAGGGCTGGGCAGTCTATGCGGAGCAGGTGATGGTGGAGCACGGCTACGGTGGTCCACCCTTCAAGATGCAGCAGCTCAAGATGCTGACTCGCGCTGTGATCAACTCGATCTTGGATCAGGGCATTCATGCGGGAACCATGACCGAGGACGAGGCGATGTCGATGATGGTCGGCGAGGGCTACCAGGAAGACGGCGAGGCGGCAGGGAAGTGGATTCGGGCGCAGTTGACGTCAGCCCAGCTCTCGACCTACTTCGTTGGTATCACCGAGCACAATGACATGCGCGATGCGTGGATTCAGAAGCACGGACCCATTGAGGACTGGAACGCCTACCACGACATGATCCTCTCGCACGGTTCGCCGCCCGTGAAGTTCGTGCGAAGGCTGGTGGGCCTGTAGCGGAATGGCGGGATCGGGACCGACTGGGGCCGTCCGGCACAATCGTGGACTGGTCCGGGTGGCAGCCGTTACCGCCGTCCTGTTCCTGCTGGGCGGGGGCTGTTCCGTCAAGAGGTTCGCTGTCAAGAAGATTGGCGATGCGTTGTCGTCCGGCACGTCCGTCTACGAAACCGACGGCGACGTCGACCTCGTGGGAGACGCCCTTCCGTTCAGCCTGAAGCTGTTGGAGAGTCTGCTTGAGATCACTCCGCACCACCGGGGTCTGCTGGTCACCGCGTCCAAGGGTTTCGTCCTCTACTCGCTCGCCTACGTGGATGCCGAGGGTGAGATGCTCATCGAGGAAGATTTCCAGCGAGGTCAGGCCCTCAGGAAGCGCGCCAAGAGACTGTACCTGCGGTCTCTCGGTTTCAGCATGCGGGCAATGGAACGTGCGTACCCGCGTATTGGGCGTGAGTTGCAGTCTGATGCGGCGTCGGCTGTGCGCCGTGTACGCAAGCGGGATGTCGACCTCCTCTATTGGGCCGGGGCGGCCCTCGGCCTGTCCATCTCGACCGATCCAACCGATCCCGGAATGGTCATCCGCCTAGGTGAAGTCGATGCCTTGCTTGGTCGCGCACTGGAACTCGACGAGTCTTGGGACCGGGGCGCCCTGCACGAGTTCCGTCTGCGCCTGGAGACTGCCAGGCCGGGCGGCGGCGACCCAGAGGTGACCAGGGCGAGCTTCCAACGCGCCCTGGAACTGTCCGGTGGCCAGAGCGCGGGGCTGTTTGTCTCGTATGCGGAAGCAGCCGCGGTGCCGGCACAGGATCGCGACCTCTTCGAGGAGACGATCGGCAGGGCGCTTGCCATCAATCCGGACGAGTTCGAACGGTACCGGCTGTTGAACCATGTGGCCCAGAGGCGGGCTCTCTGGCTACGGTCCCGCACAGACGAACTGTTCTTCTGAAGCGGCATGGTCCGAGTTCCAGACAGGCTGCGTATACTGGGGAGGATCCTTGCAGCGCGGAATCGAGTCTGGCTTCAGGGATTCGCGGCGTCCGGTCCCACGATTCCCATGAAGAGTCTTCGCCGTCTCGCTCTCGTCGCTCTCGTTGGGATCGCCGCTCTCTCCGCAACGCTTGCCCCGGCCTCGGCTCAGAGGCGGCGCACCAACAGGATCAAGCTCGGCACGGTCGCGCCCAAGAACAGCGTCTATCACGAGGTCCTGCTGCGCCTGAGGCAGTCCTGGAGGGACATTTCCGGAGGTGGCGTGGACCTCACCATCTACCCTGGAGGCGTCGCCGGCGACGAGATTACGATGCTGCGCAAGATGCGGGCCGGCCAGATGCAGGCCGCCCTGATCTCCGGCAGCGGGATGTCATTCCTGGACGAAGGCGTCAGCGCATTGCAGGTGCCGCTGATGTTCGATTCCTACGAGGAGTTCGATTTCGTCCGCGGGAAGCTGGCGCCTATCCTTGAGCAGCGTCTCAAGGACAAGGGTTTCACCGTTCTCGGATGGGGGGACGCTGGCTGGGCGTACTTCTTCAGCGTGCGTCCCTTCCGCACCCCGAATGACGTCAAGGCCATGAAGCTCTACACGGCGAAAGGCGACGACGAGATGCTGCGGCTCTTTTCGGAGTTCGGGCTCCGCGTGGTTCCGCTGGACTTGACGGAGTTGCAAGCGAGCCTTGAAACAGGCTTGGTCGAGATCTTTGCCGTGCCGCCACTGGTGGCTGCCGGCTACCAGTGGTTCGCCTCTGCGCCTCACATGCTGGACATGAGGTTCCTCCCGATCGTCGGCGCCGTCCTCATTGACAACCGATCCTGGGATGCGATCCCTGACCAGCAACGCTCCGCAATGCGCAGGGTTGCAGCGGAAGCCGCAGCCGAGATCCAGCAGTCTGTCCGCTCCCAGGAGCAGGAGGCGATCGCGGCGATGGAGGGCTACGGACTCAACGTGGTGGGCATTGACGAGGCGGCCATTGCTGAGTGGAAGCGAGAAGTCGAACGGGCGCTTCCCAATCTGCGCGACCGGTATGCGCCGTCAGAGTTGATCGACGAGGCGTTGCATTGGCGGGATTCCTACCGGGCCCGGTAGGCGACGGCCCATTGCACATCGAGAGGCAATAGCGGGGAAGAAGGCCCCTGGAATTGCCGGTCGAGTTGCTGGCAGGGTATGGCAGGCGGGGTGGGGCTGTCGCGGGGCCGGCCTGGTGGCGGCGCAATCGAGCGAGTTGCCGGGCCTGTCGATGCCGTTAGCCGGAGTGGCAGGGGTGCGTGGCAGACGGTGAAGGTGTTGCGCCGAATCTGGTCGAGGTCCCCCGTTGGTGCAAGACATAGACAGGGCAGCGCTCGTCGTATCGCAGCTGACGGAACATCCGAGGCACGGCGCTGTCTCCCATACGATCAGCCAATCTGGAACTTGGAACCCGCCGCCCGCAGTTGCAATTCCCAGTGCAACCGGCTGCTGTTACACTCGGGAGCCGCGATGCTGATGGCCGATGACGATTGAGCAGATTGCCGCAATCGTTGCCGTCGGGGAGTCGGACAGGCTCGAATGCAAGGCCACCACGGGAACACGGCGAGAGGCGGCGGCGACCATATGCGCCATGCTCAACCAGCGCGGTGGACATGTACTGTTCGGGGTCGCGCCGGACGGTCGGGTTGTCGGTCAGCGGGTTAGCGAGCGGACGATTGAGCAGGTGAGTGCCGAAATTCAGCGGATCGAACCGCCCGCATTTCCGGAAATCGAGCGGGTTCGAGTATCGGGGAACTCGGAAGTGATCGCGGTTCGGGTGAGTCCTGGCACCTCGCCGCCGTATCAGTATCGGGGGGCCTCCTATCTGCGAGTTGGCAACACGACCCAGGCGATGTCCGCCGAGGAATACAATCGCATGCTCTTCGAGCGCATGCACAGCGAACTGCGCTGGGAAAATCAGCCCGCCGCCGGGTGGTCTGTCGACGACCTCGATGTAGCGGAGATTCGGAACACGGTCGCCGAAGCGGTGCGTATCGGCCGTCTGAAGGAGCCTGGCACGCGCGAACCGGAAGATTTGCTGCGCGGGTTGGGGCTGCTCCGCGGCAGTGTTCTGTTTCGGGCCGCCCCTGTCTTGTTCGGAAACGCTGAACGTCTCGAATGCGAAATGCCGCAGTGTCTGCTTCGCGTGGCCCGCTTCCGGGGTCTCGACCGCTCGGAGTTTCTCGACAACCGTCAGTTCAATGGGAATGCGTTCGCCCTCCTTGCGAGCGCGGAGCGCTTTCTCCGGGACACTGTGCCCATCGCCAGCCGCTTCGAGCCGGGCCGCATAGCGCGGATTGACGAGCCGCTCTACCCGCCCCTCGCAACGCGGGAGGCGCTGGCCAATGCCCTGTGTCACCGAGACTATGCCATGGGTGGGGGCTCAATTGGGCTCGCAGTATACGACGACCGAATGGAGGTCACCTCGACCGGTCCGCTGCACTTCGGACTGACTCCGTACGATCTCTTCGGACCGCACGAGTCACGGCCATGGAATCCGCTCATCGCCCGCACGTTCTATCGGCGAGGCATTGTGGAAGAATGGGGGCGGGGTACCACCAGGATAGCGGACTTGGCGGTCTCGGCGGGGCTGCCACGCCCCGAGATTGAGGAACGCGGCGGCTGCGTGACGGTGCGCTTCCGGCGTGCCGACTACGTGCCGCCCCGACACGATGAAGGCGAACTGACCGAACAGCAGAAGACAGTCTTGACACTTCTTCAGCGCTCCGACAGCGGCCTTGCGCTCCGGGAAATCCGCACTGCTTTGGGGGCTCAGGCAAACGAGCGGCGCCTACGGGAAGATCTCTCCACCCTGAAGGCCAGGGGATTGGTGGCGGCCACTGGGGTGGGCCGGGGGGCCCGTTGGCATCCCCTGTAGAACATGGACTTGGCTCATTCTGTCTGATTCCGGCTCATTCTGTCTGATTCCGGCTCATTCTGGCCCATTGAAGAAACCCACATTCGCCGTTGACAGACGGCATCCTGCCATCGCCCCGGCTCGGGGGCGGGGCGATGCAAACCGGGCGGCATTCTCCACGAGTCGCAAGCTGGCACCACCTCGTTGGGACGGATCACACCGGGATTTCGATCGCCTATCGCAGATCAAGATCCAACAGGGGAAGAAGGCCCTTGGAGTTGGCGGTTGAGTTGCAGGCAGGGTACGGCAGGCGGGGTGGGGCTGTCAGCGTGACAGTCCGGGGAGTCATGGTGGCGTGAAGGACTCTTGTAGGGAGAAGATTGTTGGCAACTGGAAACAGCAGATGTGCCCTCTCGGCGAAGGCATGGTCGACTACCCGAGTTTCTTCCAGGCCTTGGCCAAGGACGGATTCGCGGGGCCGGCGTTGAGTGCGGCCTCGAAGCCCTCCAGCACACGACAACTGCGAACGCTCTCAACGGTCTGCACACGGCAACCAAAGGCCTCTGCGACCGGGCCCCGCTGATTGCAAACCAAACTCGGCCGTGAGGCCAGCTTCCGACTGCCAGAACTGCCAGGGTGTTTCGACTCGCAGGTGGTCCTACCGTTGGCCGGCTGCCCGAACCACCCGCAATTCGCCCAGGCCAAAGCGGGTGGCCCCTGCGTTCGTGTCAGAACACGGAAGCGGCCACCCGCTCGGACCAGCTCGAAGGGAAACGTGCCGAGCATACCCGCTTGGCCGTGGACAGTCGGCAGGGGACTGGAAGCAGATCGTAGCGGGGTTCCGATTCACCCCGCCAAGATGCCCGCGACACCGTTGCACGGCACGGGCTGCCCCTGACAGGACGCACGGACACCCACCCACCGCAACCTCGCCCGTGAAGGGCGTTTCAGGACGGGAGCCATGAGAGCCGAGGCAACGGAATCCTGCGCACCAGCGAGGCGAACCCGGCCAATTCCCACTGCGATCTCAAGCCGGCTGGCCCAAGAATCTCACGGGGGAAGGGCACTAGGCCAGCGTGAACCGTTCCGGTTCCAGCGATGCGTCGGAACGCAAGTTCACTCGGCAGCCGAGGAGGGCTTCCAGTTCGTCCAGCTGCGAACTGTGGCCTCTCTTGAGTGACCTTCCGATCACCGGATGGATCCGCAGTGTCATGCCCTTGCCCCTGTTGGAGTTTCGCTTGGCGGCCATGCGCCCAGCCGTATCGAAGATCTCTGACAGGACGGTGGCGGTCGACTTGACCTTGCCGCTGCCGGAACAGCACGGACATGGCATGTGGAGAGCCCGCTCCAGGGACTTGCGGGCCGTCTTCCTGGTCATCACGACGAGCCCGAAGTCATTGAATGGCAACAGACGTGTCGGGGACCGGGAGTTCCTGAACGCCTCCTGCAGGATCTGGAACACGTTTTGGCGATTCTTGCGGTCTTCCATGTCGATGAAGTCGATGACGATGATCCCGCCCAGATCGCGCAGACGGACTTGCCGGATGATCTCCTCTGCCGCTTCGAGGTTCGTCTTCAGCACCGTATCCTCGAACCGGTTGGACTTGCCAACGTATCGGCCGGTATTTACGTCGATCGACACCAGGGCCTCGGTCTGCTCGATCACGATATAGCCGCCCGACTTGAGCCACACCTTTGGCCTGAGCGCCTTGTCGAGATCTTTCTTGACTCCGAACGACTCATGGATGGGCTTGGACTGGGTATACAGCTTGACGCGGTCTGCCAGCTCGGGTTGGTGGCGCTTGACGAAACGAACAATCCTCTCGTGCTCGGATTCCGAATCGACCCAGATGGAATCGAACGATCGACCGAGATTGTCTCGCAGAAAGCGCTCGGCGACATCCAGGTCGGAGTGCAGCCTGGCAGGCGCCTTGCGCCTGTCCGCCTTGGCCTTCAGGTCGCTCCACTGCTGGTAGAGCAACTCCATGTCGGCGACCAGCAGTTCCTCGCTCACTCCGCTGCCGGCGGTGCGGACTACGAAGCCGCCGTCCTTTTCCTCCGAGTGTTTGTCCACGATCTTGCGAAGGCGAGTCCGCTCCGAATCCGGGCTGATGGACCTTGCGACACCGTTGTGCTTGGCCGTCGTCATGTAGACCATATACTGGCCCGGAAACGTTACGTGGGAGGTAACTCGGACACCCTTGGTGCCGACCGGCTCCTTGGTGACCTGCACGACCAGTTCCTGGTCGACCTGCAGCAAGTCGTCGATGTTCGCCTGCGGAGAAGTCTGTCGGGTGCGCTCGGGTCTCTCTGAGTGTCGGGACGAAGTCCTGGGGCGTGGACTCGATCCCCGGCTCTGGGGCCGCGCCCGGCGTGCCGACCGGCTCCGCGCGGGCTTGGCTGGCGCGCTTGGCACCGGGCCGGGCCGGGCCGGCCTCCCCCCGCGAGACCTCGATGGCCGGCGCCGGGAGGCGCGCTTCGGTTCGGGCTCAGGAGCGGGAACAGCCTCGGGCTTGGTCGACTTGACCAGCTTGCGCTTCAGCCAATCGACGGCATTCAGCCGGAACTCGGCGACGGTGGGCGGAGCGTCGACGGAGGCGCTGAGACGCGGTGGACTCCCCTCCGTCACTGCCGCCTTCGGATCGCCGCCTCCGGTCGATGGGCCGGCTGTCTCGTGACCCGCGGGGCTTGCCGGTTCGGAATCCGAACCCGAGCCACTGGCTGGCTCCACGCTGCTCACGGGATCTGCGTTGTCGGCCGCACCACCACCGCGGTACTTGGCGATCGATTCCCCCGGGAGCACCGCCTTGCGGGGGGGGCCACTGGCCGGCTGGGGTTCGTCGGCCGGGCCGGAACCGCTTCCGGCGTCCGCCGCATCGTCATCCCTCGCCGGCCGCCGGCGACGCCTGGACCGGCGGCGCGGTCGTCGAGCGGAGTCGCCGGCCGCCTCTTCGGACCGCAGCGCGGGATCCGACGTGTCCTCGGAATCCGGCTCGGGGCGGTCGGCACTGTCGGGCTCCTCGTCGCGCGGATCCGGCATCGCCGAATCCGAAGGGATCAGCCTGGCATCGGGATCTTCCTCGATGTCATCACCCGGATCCAGCACGTCCGAGACATGCAGAAACGCGTCGCGCTTGAGGCCGAGATTCACAAACGCCGATTGCATCCCCGACAGGACGCGGGTTACGCGACCCTTGAAGATGCTGCCGCCCAGCGCTTTCTGGGCGTGTTGCTCAATACAGATTTCGACGAGGCGACCGTCCTCTACGATCGCCACGGTCGTTTCGATTGCATTCGATGATATGACCAGTTCCTGAGACATGGGATTTCCCGGGGAACGTCGACTTGAGGCCGAGAGCAGATCTGAATCGTATCCACGTTCTGGAGTTCATACGCTTACCGTGCCGGTTGACGCTGCGCGTCAAGCCCGGCTGGACAACTCACGACGGTTGGAATGGCATCGCCGGCGACCGGCGGAGCGCCTCGCGTCATGCGGGGCTCGTACGCTGGCATCGGTCCGTGCTTGTATGCCACAGGTCGAATTCGTTCCCGTCTACCCTTTCTTTCCTTGCTGCCGGCATCGCTGCCCAAGCCGGCAAGTGTGAAATCAGTTGACGAACCGGCGGATCCGCACACTGTTGACCAGGCCAAGCATGGCCAGGACCGTCAGCATGCTGGATCCCCCGTAACTCATCAAAGGCAACGGCAGGCCGGTGACAGGCAGCTTGTTTGCCACCATCCCGACGTTAACTACGATGTGAAACAGCAGGAGGGTTGCGACGCCCATGGCGATCAACCTCCCCTCTGCGTCGGCCGCGGAGCGGCCTGTCCTAACGATACGCATCAGCAGGGCATAGTAGAGCGCCAGGACCAAGGCTACCCCGATAAAGCCTCTCTCCTCGGCGAATGCCGCCAGGATGAAGTCGGTGTGCGGAGTGGGCAGAAAGCGCAACTGGGTCTGCGAGCCCTGCACGAAGCCCTGACCCCACATGCCACCGGATCCCACCGCGATCATGGATTGCACGATCTGGTAACCGGTATCCCGTGGCGCATCGTCGGGATTCAGGAATCCGGTGATTCGCCCCTTCTGGTACGGCTTGAGCAGTGACCATCCGACAGGCAAGCACAGGATCATTACCAGACAGGTCGCCACCATATGCTCCCGGCGAACCTTGGAGAGATACAGCGCCATGATCCAGAGCGGGGCCATGCTCAGGGCCGTACCCAGATCAGGCTGTCGGATGACCAAGATGAACGGTACAGAAAACAGGGCCCCTACGGCTGCAAAGTTCCGAAGGCTCAGCGACCTCGTCGCGTACTTTCCACAGTACTTCGCTAGTACCAAGAGTAACACCACCTTCATGAACTCGGATACCTGAAGCGAAAACCCGAACGGTGTCGGCAACCAGCGGCGCGAACCGTTGATGGGATCCGTCAGCACGAGCACGGCCACAAGGCCGAGAGTCCCGAGCCACCACAGGATCGGAGCTACGACCAGACCGTCTCGGTAGTCCACGTTGGAAAGGACGAGGAACGCGGCGAAACCCAGAGCAAGCCACAGGAGGTGGTCGGAAAAGGCACCCTGGAAACGGGTGTTCAGCGTGGCGCTGTAGATCTGCAGGGTACCCAGGAGACAGATTGCGGCCACTGTAAAGCACATGGGCCAGTCGAAGTCGTTGAACCACCATCTCCGTTGGGACGACAGGATCACGGCAGGAGCCCTCCCGGCCTGGACGACGCAAGGGTTCTCTCGGCTTCAGCCGGGAAACTCATCCTGCTGGTGGCCAGCCATGCCTGCAGGATGTCGCGAACGAGCGCCGCAGCATAATAGCTGTGCTTGCCGTTTTCCAGAAGGGCAGCCACCACGATCTCGGGACTCTGGCAAGGCGCGAAACCGACGAACCATGCGTCGTCCTCGAAGTCTTCCCGTCCGGCCTTCAACCGCAGTGCATTCGAGACCCGTTGCGAGGTTCCGGTCTTTCCGCACACCTCAATGCCAGCCAGCCGCGCCTGCCCTCCCGTACCCCCGTTGTTCACAACGTCCCACATGGCCTGCCGGAGGACATCCAGGTGTTCCGCCGCGATCCTGACGGTTCTTGGCGGACTCGGGCGGCTCTGTGGGTCGATCAGAACCCGTTGCTGGTGGGAAACCAAGTGCGGGCGGTGCCACACGCCTCCCATTGCCAGTCCCGCAATGGAGTGGGCGGCCTGTATCGGGGTGACGGACATCGCGCCCTGACCGATCGCCACAACGATCGTTTCGCCCGGGTGCCATGGCTGGAGGGTTTGGCGCACCTTCCAGGCGACGGACGGTACAAAGCCGGGCACCTCGTCCGGAACGTCGATCAGGGTCAGGGTACCCAGACCGGCCGTTCGGGCGTAGCGTCCGAGCGTGTTGATCCCCAGCTGGTGGCCCAGTTTGTAGAAGAAGACATCGCACGAGACGGCGATGGCACGACGGAGATCGACCATGCCGTGGCCGCCGCGCTTGTGGCAGCGGAAGTAGTGGCCGCCGAACGACATTCCGCCCGGACAGTTCACACGGAAATCGGGTCCCGCAACGCCGGATTCCAATCCGGCAAGGCCGTGAATGGGCTTGAAGACGGAGCCCATGGCGAAGGTTCCCTGAATCGCGCGGTTGAGCAGCGGGGTTTGCGGATCCGAGTTCAGCGCCAGCCACTCCTCCGTCGTGAATCCGGTCACGAACTTGTTCGGGTCGAAGACCGGGGCACTGGCCATGACCAGGATCTCGCCGTTCCGGGGATCGAGGGCCACAACCGCACCCTTGCGCCCCTCCAGTCCGAGTTCCGCTACCGTTTGCAGTTCCAGATCGAGCGTGAGATACAGGTTGTTGCCAGGGACCGATTCTACGAGGCCGACTGTGGCCAACTCACGGCCCGTCGTGTCCACCAGGAATTGCAGGCTGCCATCCTTCCCGGTCAGCCAGCGGTCATATTGCCGCTCGATGCCGCTCTTGCCGATCTGGGATCCGAAGCTGTGAAAGAGATACTCCCGCCGGTTGAGCTCGGTCTCGCTGATCTCACCAACGTACCCGAGCGCATGGACCCCTACGGCTGATTCGGGATACTGCCTCCGCATGTCGTCCACAAGGTCGATTTCCGGGAGTTCGCTCCGATGAGCCTGGAGGAAGGACAGATCGGCGGTCGAGAGATTATCCTTCAAGACGACGGTTTGGGCCCCGCCGAATCCACGGGCATTGCTCAGGCGCCGGCGGAGGCGGTCGCCATCGAGCTCCAAGCCTTCCGCAATGGCGGGCAGGTGCCGCTGTGCGGCCATCTCCGGATCGATCAATGCGGACAGGGAGAAGCGGCTCTGGGCCAAGACTCGGCCATGACGGTCGAGAATGTTGCCGCGAGGGGCCGTGACAGGAAGCACCTTGATCCGGTTGAGTTCTGCCCGCTCCCTGTAATGCTCGGTGTTGACGACCTGAATCTCCCAAAACGAGAGCAGCAGCAGGGCAAAGACGGCTGTCGCCGCTATCTCGAAGATACGGATGCGTCTCTCGAACGACCAACGCTGTGCACCGCTAATCCGGGTCATAGGCTGCCTGCTTCGGAAGAAAGGGATAAATCGCCAGCGCCAGACCCGCATGCAGGATCGAGAGGGCCACCCAAAACAGGGGCTCGGACGCAACCGCTTGATCCATCAGGTATTTCCGGATCATGAAGAGGAGGACCTCGTGGACCAGGTAGGCCGATCCCACGAACGCGGCGAGTACCGCGATCAGGTTCAGCCTCAGCAACTGATTGGCCAGCACGGAAACGTAGCCCAGCGCGGTGTAGACCAGGCCGAACAGGCCGAGCGGCCCATGGGTGAGCCCATCCTGCGCCCAGCCGACGAGCATGCCGGTGAACATCGCGGCAACCACCGAGTTGGATTCGATCATCACGTGGAGGGCGGCCAGCAGCGGGAGATTCAACAGCGCTACGGGAGACCAGAGTGTCGGGATCGTGGTCTGCAGCAGCAGGGCCGCGGCGGGTAGCGCGACGCGGGTGGCGAGAGGCAACCCTCGCCGATTGCGGAATGCCGCTGGATTCGGGAATACGGCAGCGAGTCCAATCATTCCGCACCCTCCACCCCAGCGGACGGGGTCGATCCTGACGTTCGCAGCGACCGGGCGGCATCGCCGAAGTCGGGGGGGCCGGAAGCACTGAGTGAGCCGACCCTCCGCGCCTGCGACTCGAGAGTGCTCCTGTAGACTTGCTTGATCAAGTCGGCCTGGGTGGGGGAGGACTGGCTGGGTTCTGTCCCCACTCCCCCCGGACCGCTTCGGAGGGAAGCGCTGAGAGCCTGCTGGACTTCCCCCGGGATGGCTTCATGGCCGGGTGCGAGCACCAGCAGCACTGCTTGCAAGTTCTGGAGACGGGCAAAGGGACGGACACGGATCACCTGGGCCTCTACACGTTGCGAAACGGAACTGACCCGACCCACCGGCAGGCCGCGCGGAAAAATGCCGTCCAGACCGGATGTGTAGACGAACTCGCCCACGGAAACCGGTACGTGAGGCCCCAGGTAGTCGATGCGACAGTCCCATCCGCCCGTGCCGCGCAGCACGCCCGCCTCACCGCTTCGCGCGAGCAGGACGCCCGCCCCGGCTTCGGAGTCGCTGATCAACAGGACCATGCTGGAGCGGCCATGGACGACCGTGGTCTTGCCGATGATGCCTTCGGGGGTGGTCACAGCCATTCCCGGCCGGACACCGTGGTCCACACCCCGGTTCAGGACGATCTCTTTCGCAACGCGGCTGGCCCCCAGCCCGATCACTTCGGCCTGCAGGGTCTCCGAAGCGAGCTGGACGCGGAAAGCTTCCAAGTCCTCCAAGCTCCGAAGTCGCAGCAAGTCCTGCCGCAAGAAGTGGTTCTCCATCTGCAGCCTGGATATCCGCGCCTCGAGATCCCGGTTCTTCTCGCCGGTTCGGACCGTCCAGAGGTAGCCATCCACGATGCTGCTTGCAGATCCCAACAAGGTCTGGACACCGTGCTGCAGCGGATGGAGCATCAGGCCCGTCCAATACCGCAAGCGCGACTGGTTTCCCCCTTCCCGCACCTGGTGCCCGATCATCAGGATCTGCCCGAACACCAACACTCCCAGCACGACACCCCTGAGCCTGCCCTGAATCCACTGCGTCACTTTGACCTCGACAGCCCACCGATCACCCCGGGGTTGCCACGCGCCTCATCATGTCGATATCCTCGAGAATCTTCCCGGTGCCCAGAACCACGCATTGCAGTGGATTCTCGGCGATCGAAACGGGGACACCCGTATCCTCGCGAATGCGCTTGTCGAGGTTGCGAAGGAACGCGCCACCTCCTGTCAAGACGATTCCCCGTTCGCAGATATCGCCGCTGAGTTCGGGGGGCGTCTCCTCAAGCGTCTCGCGGATCGCGATCAGAATACGGTCGACCGTGGACGAGATCGCTTCTGTGACCTCTTGGTCCGTGACCGTCATGGCGTCCGGAACGCCCCTGATCAGATTCCGCCCCCGGACCTCCAAGCTCAGCGGCTCGTCCAGCGGGCTTGCCGACGCGATCTCGATCTTGATCCGCTCCGCCGTGCGTTCTCCAATCAGGAAATTGTGTTTTCGCTTCAGGTATTGGACGATCGAATCGTCCAGGGCGTTGCCGGCGGCGCTCACGGATCTGGCCGTCACGATACCCGAGAGTGAGATCACGGCTATGTCGGTCGTTCCACCTCCGATGTCGACAACCATGTTCCCAGTCGGTTGAGAGACCGGCAGGCCCGCACCGATCGCCGCCATCATGGCTTGCTCTACCAGGTGGACCTCGCTGGCATTGGCCCGCATCGCCGAGTCCATGACGGCCCTTCGCTCGACCAGCGTGATCTGGCTGGGGACGCCGATGACGATCCGCGGATGCAGCAGCAGCTTGCGGTTGTGTGCCTTTGCGATGAAGTGGGTCAACATCCGCTCGGCGACCTTGAAATCGGCGATGACCCCGTCCTTCATCGGACGGATCGCGGTGATGCTGCTGGCGGTGCGTCCGATCATGTGCTTGGCGTCCACGCCGATGGCTTCCAGTGCGCCCGTGACGGTGTTGACCGCCACGATCGAGGGCTCGTCGATGACGACTCCCTGCTGGGCGACATACACAAGCGTGTTGGCGGTGCCCAGGTCGATCGCCAGAGCGTGTGAAAAGAGCGATAGGACTGAACGGAACATTCGATGTTAATCCTTAATTGGGCCTCGCCGGAACGTGCTCGCCCCTCGTGACTTGCCGGACGCCGAAGGGGCTATCGACGGTCCCGAGCTAAGCGGGGCGACCCCCCTCGCCGGTCGGTGGAGACAACAGGTACGAATCGCAATGTGCTGGCAAGAACAGTTTAACCCAATACCGGTTTCTCGCTCGAACGGAACGATCTCGACAATCAGGCAGCACGACGCGACGGTGCCCCGCTTGAACTCGCCGCTCGCATCTGCCTACACTCGGTGACTGGCGGGCGTCGCCGCGGCGCGCTCGAGGAGGCATCGATATATGGACAAGATTCGCGTAGCGGTCATCGGCACAGGATTCGTCGGCCGCGTGCATGTGGAGAACGTACGGCGTCAGACGGACGCCGAACTGGTGGCCATTGCAGATCAGAATGCGGCGTTGGCGCGGCAGTTCGGACAGGCCCTGGGAATCGAGCGAGCTGTAGGGGACTACCACGAACTGCTGGACGATCCCTCGATCGATGCCGTGCATGTGTGTACCCCCAACCATACCCACCTCCCCATTGCCCGCGATGCCATCGCGGCGGGAAAGCACGTGATCTGCGAGAAGCCGCTGGCATTGTCCGTGGCGGAAGCGCAATCCCTTCTGGAGCAGGCGAGGGCTCGGGGAGTCGTCCACGCGACGAGCTACAACCTCAGGTTCTACCCGCATGTTGCCCAGATGCGGCGCATGATCGCCTGTGGCGACATCGGCGACGTCCTCGCCGTCCAGGGAAGCTACGTTCAGGATTGGCTGTTCTATGACACGGACTACAACTGGCGGATCGAGCCGGAGGTGGGGGGTGCCTCGCGGGCGATGGCCGACATTGGTTCGCACTGGTGCGATCTCGTCGAGCATGTCACCGGACAGCGAATTCGGGCCGTTTGCGCCGACTTGGCCACGTTCCATCCGGTCCGCAGGAAGCCGCGCAGGCCGATCGAAACGTACGCCGGCAAGATGCTGGCTCCCGATGACTACGAGGACCGGCCCATCACGACGGAGGACTACGGCGGACTGCTACTGCGATTCGATGGCGGCGCTCGGGGCGTTCTTGCCATCAACCAGGTTGCCGCGGGGCGAAAGAACCGGCTGCAGGTCGAAGTCTATGGCACCCGTCGGGGCCTGACATGGGACGGCGAGCGGCCCAACGAACTCTGGATCGGTCGTCGGGACGGCAACAACGAGTTGATGGTCAAGGATCCGGCGCTGCTGGAAGCCGAGGCCAGACTCATTGCGGACCTCCCGGGTGGTCATGCAGAAGGCTATGCGGACACTTTCAAGCAGTTCTTTCGCCGGTTCTATGCGGCGTGCCGTGACCAATCGGCAGCGGGTGCCCTGCCGGGATTCGAAGCCGGACTGCGACAGCTTCGCCTCGTGGAAGCCACGCTCCGCAGCCATTCCGACGGAGCCTGGGTCGAGATCGATTGACCGCACGGCGCTTGGCCCGGGGCCTCTTCATCTCCGGTGGCCCCCCGGACGGCCAGTCAGGCGGGAAGAGATGCGGAGGGCGGGAGCAGCGAGCCGGGCCGGCTCGGACCGAACCGCTCCGGGCCCGTCAGGAAGTGCGGAACCGCACATCTTCTGTCGCATCGTCCGGACTTGATCCCCGTCCGGTGGCCTTGCCGGTTCCCTCCGTTCCTCGGCGCGCAACGGTGCGCATTGCCGAGCGTTGACCTTGTCTGACTGCCGTCCAGCGACGCTCCGGTGCGAGCCACTACAATGACAACGATGAAGAATGTGCAGCCCTTGCAGGTGGGCCTGATGTTCTGGACCGGAGGAGACCTGGGAGTCGAGGCTCCCCCCGACGAGATTGTTGACTCGGTCTGCTCATTGGGAGTGAGTTGTGGCCAGTTGGGGGTGCACGGGGCAGCCCGGCTGACGAATTCCTACGCTGCGGAGTGGAAGGGGGCCCTGGCGCGGAGTCAGATGCAGGTGGTCACCGCTTTCACCGGTTTTCAGGGCGAGAGCTATGCCTCGATTCCAGTCTGCTCCCAGACGGTCGGATTCGTGCCCGCGACCGACCGACACCAGCGCGAATTGAGATCCTTCGAGGTTTCCGACTTTGCGCGAGAACTCGGCATCCCGGGCTTGGCTACGCATATCGGATGTCTGCCCGCAGACCGGGAGCACCCGGACTACGTGGCCGTGCTCGAACTCGTGAGGAGAGTCTGCGAGCGTTGCGAAGCGAACGGCCAGACGTTCGCCCTCGAGACCGGTCAGGAGCCGGCCGCCGAGTTGCTCGATTTCCTGCGAGCGGTTGACCGACCGAACCTTGGAATCAATTTCGACCCTGCCAACATGATCCTCTACGGGTCGGGTGAGCCGCTTGAGGCCCTGGACGCAGTGAAGGACCACCTGATCACCGTGCACTGCAAGGACGGCACCTGGCCGGAAACACCAGGGGAGTGGGGGCGGGAGACGCCACTGGGTGACGGAGACGTTGGGATGGACCGGTACGTCGAGGCGCTGAAGGCCCTGGGATACAAGGGACCGCTGATCATCGAACGAGAGATTGTCGGCGAGGAGCAGCGGGCTGACATTCGGCGGGCGATCGCGCTCCTGAACGGCCTGCGCGATTAGGGGCCGGTTGCGGAGATTCTGCGTGACACCTCGGGCCGCGGCGCAGCGAACCGGGCGCCGCACTCTTTCCAGGGCTGGCACCGGGGTGATTCTCGCGGCCGCGCTTGTGTGGACGGCGGACCCGTCACGGGCAGACTCCCTGCGCGAAGCCGCCGAGGCACTCGAGAGGGAAGACTTCGCCTCGGCCATTCCGTATCTAGAGAAGGCACTCGATGAGGAACCGGGGAATACCAACGTCAGGTTCAATCTCGCCTATGCTCTCCAGTCCACGGGCGACGCCGACGGTGCGATTCGTCACTACCGTGCGGTCGCCGAGCAGCAACCGGACCTGTTGCCGGCGCGAATGAATCTGGCGGGACTGTTATCGCAAGTGGGGCAGTTCGAAGCTGCTGCCCGTGAATACGCGGTTCTGGCCGACCGGGTGCCGGAGGATCCAAGGCTTCTGGAATTACTGGCCAGCTCCCATCGCGAAGCTCGTGACTACCACCTCGCCGCCGAGGCCTTCGACCGACTCCTGACACTTGAGCCTGAGTCCCTCGAGGCGATCCTTGGGCTGGCGCACTCGCTCGAGGCGGGTGGCCAGTTGCGCGACTCGGTTCCATACTATCTGCGCGCAGCCGCGATCGACCCGCAACTCACCGAGACGCTGTTGGTGCTTGCCCATCGCCTGGAGGAGGCGGGGCACCGCCAGAATGCGATCGAAGTGTACCAGGAATACGCACGGGCCCGCCCCGGGAATGCCGCTGTGCAGGAGGAAGTCGGTATCCTGCTGCTCGAGGAGGACAATGTTCTGGCAGCACTGGATGCTCTCGAACGTGCGGTGGCTGCGGAGCCGACATTTCAGCGCCATGCGGCACTGGCCGAAGCTTACCGGCGTTCCGGGGATGTCGGCTCAGCGCACGAGCATCTGCGGATGGCGGCCAGTGCGGCCCCGGACAATGCCGGCGCACGCGTGCGTTACGCCACTTCCTTGCTGCAGAGGCAGGAGTTCGAAGCTGCTGCGGCGGAATACAGGGCAGCCGCCGAGGCAGACGGAAGCGCCGTGGACGCTTGGAGCGGCCTGGCTTTCGCGCTGTTTCAGCTAGGCAATTTTCCCGCGACCTTGCATGCCATTGAGCGATCCGAGCGGCTCGGGCCGGCGTCGCCAGCGACGATCTATCTGAAGGCGCTCGCACTGGACCGGATCCAGGACTACGAGTTGGCTCGGGCCGCATACAGGGCCTTCCTCGCAACCCGGCCAGAGATGCCGGACGAGGTCTGGAAGGCGGAGCAGCGGCTCAAGGCGATCGAGACCGTGCTGCGCAAGCGATGATGCGCTCGGTCTTCCTCCTTGCGCTGGCTGGGGGTTGGTGCCTAGCGGCGGACCGGGCAGAGATGGACCGAATCCGTGAGGTTCCCGATCCCGAGAGGCGGTCCAAGCAAGCTCTGGCGTACGCCCGCTCACGGCTCGAAGCTGCTTTCAGGGCTTATCAGGAGGGGGAGTCGGAGAAAGGGAGGGCGTCTCTCCTCCTGATCGCCGAGTCGGTCGAGATGGCGACGGAGGCGCTCCAGGCGACTGGGAAACGTCCCAGCCGCAGTCCGCGTCACTTCAAGCATGCCGAGATTGCGACGAGGAGACTGCTGGCGGAACTCCGTCGTGGGCGTCGAGCCGTCATCTTGCAGGACCAAGCCGACTTCGACGAGACGATCCGGCGGGTCGAGGCGGCGAACAACACGCTGCTGCGTGGCATCCTGAGTTCAGGACGGTAGGGACACCAATGTCGAGAGCCACGATCCTTTTGGCCATGGCGCTGACTGTCGGCGCGAACGCGCAGGAGTTCGTTGGAGGTCGCGACTTCCTGACCGACTACGAAGTGGACGTGGTCCGGGCGAGGCAGGGATTCAAGGCGCGGATCGAAGCGTATGTCAAGTTCGCCGCATTGCGCCTGGAGTTGGTTGAGCAAACCATCGATTCCGATGAGGCGGGCCGGGGGGCCAGGGTCCACCGCATCCTGGAGGAGTATGCATCAATCATCGAAGCGATCGACGACGTTATCGACGACGCATTGCTGAGGAACCAGAATACAGACGGGCCCCTCGAAGGCCTGCTGGAGGCAGAACGAATGTTCGCCGCGCGTCTGGCCAGTCTGGCCGCCGACCCGGGGGAGGATGCCTGGCGCTACGAATTCGTGCTGGACGACGCAATTCTGATCACGCAGGAGAGCATCGACCTGCTCGCTGAGGACCTCGGGGACCGCAAGCGGACATTGGTCCGCAGAGAGGCGATCGACAAGCGGCGGCAGGAGGACAGCATGACTCCAGACCGCAGGCGGGAGGTCGAGCGCACCCGCCAGGCGGAAGCGGAGGGGAGTCCGGAACGGAAGCGCCCGTCCCTTCTGCGTCCCGGCGAGAAGGTGGAGGGAAGGTAGACAGGGCCTAGGGCCCGGCCCATCACACCATCTCGGGTGAATCGCGTCTCAAGACCAAGGCCCAACCAAAGTCAGGGCGGGCCCGGAACGATGACGAGACTGGCCGACACCCACCGCAAACTCAAGGGCCGGATCGCAGCGATCCTCCCGTGACGGACCCGCCATGGAAAACGGGGCTCCCCCGCTTCCGTCTGCTCTAGCTCGGTGCGATCGGCCCGCCTTCCTTCGGGTAGCTCAGGGCGGTGAGCTGGCGGACGTTAGTGTTCCGGAATCCGAAGATCCCACGGCTGTGGACAGGGCCCACTCCAGGCCGAAGTACTACCACTCCAGGCCGAAGTACTACTATGTGCTGCTCGGTGCATAGGCACTCCGGTTCGGCTTGGGAACGTTGGGTGTTGCCAGACCAGCCTCTCTTCCGTCCAGGCCTGCGAACGTGCGTCCTGGAAGCGTCTCGGCATCGTGGTCGGATGACCGCAACGGGCGGGTCGCAGCTTCCCGGTCGCTGTCGAAATGATCATCCGCCGGGTTCGTGGACTCTCTCCCGTACGTACACGCTTCCCGAGGCTCTCCAAGGTATCGTGGTCAGTCGCGCTGCGGAATCCAGATCGAGACATCGAGGGGGACCTCCTGGGCTCGAACCGCTACCCCATTGCGATGCCGGAGGGTGGCAGGGGTCCGTACAATGAAACGTCAATGTACCGGATTGGCGCTCTGATTGCGGGTTGCGGAGCCCTCGTGTGTATCGGGTCGCTGTTCGGCCAAGCGGAATTCCGGGTCTACACCGAGCATCCGAGAATATTTCTCGAACCGGCCAGGCTGGAGCGGCTGCGCAACGAGGTCCGTCGCGAAGCGTTGCGCTGGCAGGCGCTCCGCGCCCTGTTTGATGCGGGTACGGCGTTTCCGGAGCAACCTCTGGTCGATGCCCTACGCTTTCAGGTTGACGGGAACAGGGAGGCAGGCAGAAGGGCCCTCGAATGGACTGAGCAACTGACACGTGATGGCATTCGCACCGCCGGTGGCCTGCGGCACGCGGCGATCGTCTACGACTGGTGTCATGGACTGTTCGATGCCAACGCTGCCGCAGACGTGCGTAGCGCGGTCGTACAAGCGATCGAGGGGGTTCTGCCCACGGCGAATGCCGGACCCGATCTTGTGAGGGCGGCCATCCTGGCCAGCATCGCGGTTGCGGGCGATTGGCCCGGCTCGGACCGCGCATTGGGCGTCCTGATCGGCAGCCACTGGAACGGCGACCTGATGCCGGAATTGGTGGCAGGCGGACTCACCGATGACGCAGCCAGCTTGACCGCAGTGCTGGAGGCTACCCTCGCGGTTCGACACAATCTGGAGATCGACCTGTTGCGCCCGGCGACGGCTGCACTCGCGTCGCTCGTGAGGACCCGGCTCCTCAGTTACTATCCGCTCGACATCCGGACCGCTGAAGGACTCATGTGGCGACCGTCTTTCTTCGGCCCCGATGGGGTACAGGCTGGCCGTCAGGCACCGCTGTATCGCATCGCCGACATGCTGCTGGTCGCATACGAATCGAATCTGCGCGAGTTCCAGTTCATTCAGGGGTGGATTCGTGACGACAACTACATGCTCAAGTCGCCCCAGGGGATCCCGTACGAGTTCCTCTGGGTCAACCCATACCTGCCGGGACTGACGCCCCGGTCGGCCCCGACCCTGGCGCATGATGGAGTGCGGGGCCGATTGTTCGGCCGTCTGCACTGGGGGCGCCCGACAACCTGGATCGGATACTCCCACGGGCGGCTGGAAATGCTATCCGAAGACGGCGCATCGGAAACCGACAGACTGGATGGACTTGACCCCGTCTACTTCCCGGCGGCGGTCGTTGTCCCGGTCCGGGCACCAGCCAAGCTGGTCCTTACGTGGCGACCGGTCGGGGAGCCGGTCCCGAGCCTGGTGAACATCTATCTGGTCGGACTCCGCTCCGGGGAGACCTACGTGCTGAAGGTGGCCGGGAGGCCGGGCCGCCTGGCCCAGGCGGGAGCCGGCGGGATTCTGGTCTTGCGAGCCGATGCGAGTGCGCCGAAGCGTGACCGGATCGACTTGCGACGGAAGGTACGCATCGAACTGCGTCCGGCGCTCAAGCCAACCGCCCCCCGCAGGGGCCGACCGTCGCTTGGGCAATGATTCGCTGCGGGTCAGCCCTCCTGGCCGGCTGACGGGCAGAACGCGGCCAGGCCACAAGCCTCGCAGGCAGGCTTCCTCGCCCGGCAGACTTGGCGACCGTGGTGGATGATCTGGTGGGAGAACGGCACCCAACGCGTCCGCGGCAGCAATCCCATCAGCCCCTTCTCGATCTTCACGGGGTTCTGTTCAGTCGTGAGCCCGAGGCGCCGCGAGAGGCGCTGTACGTGTGTGTCCACCACCACCCCGGTCGAGCGGCCGAACCAGGTGCCGGTCACGACGTTCGCGGTTTTCCGGGCCACTCCAGGCAGGGTTAGCAAGTGATCCATTCGCGAAGGTACTTTCCCCCTGTACACGTTGACGATCCGCTGGGCTGCTCCCTTGAGGGACTTGGCCTTGTTGCGGAAGAATCCCGTGGTGCGGATGAGTTCCTCGATGCTCTCCACGGGCGCTTCAGCAATATCGGCAACGGTAGGGTAGGCCGCAAACAGTTCCGGCGTTACCTTGTTCACTCGGGTGTCGGTGCACTGCGCCGACAGAATCGTAGCCGCTAGCAACTCCCAGGCGCTGGAATGGCGCAAGGCGCACTCCGCGCCGGGGTAGTCACGGTCAAGTTGCCGTAGAATTTTCCTCACGCGCCGCCTGCGCGCCTCATCCGACTCCGTGGTCGGCTTCGGTTCATCCATTCCCGCCATAGTATCCGATAGCCGATGATACCGGACCAGCAGGTCGGCCCGATCCTGCGGGAGTGTGGATGGTTCGGCTATGGTATGGGGAAGCGCTGGCCGGTAGGCCCGCTCCGACTGGGTGCGCAGTGACGGTCTGACTACCTCATCGTCCATGCGGATGACGACGGTCCGTGCATTGCCGCCCGCTCATCGGGCCCGACTCTGCAGCCGCAATGGTTCCCAATGGGAATGTTCAGCGCGACCCACCAGCATTTGGAGTGCGACTTGGGCCTGTTCCGGAATACCGACGAAACCGCCGAATCGACAAAATGCACCTCACCGCCCCCCAATGGTAACTACCCAGGTTCTCGGCCTGAGGTCGCATTTTTAGCAGGGCTTGTGTTGTGACGTGCGCACCGTGCGGCGCGTGGCGGAGACCGGCTGCCGTCGCAGGCCGTCTACTGCCCGCTGGGCGGGAGGCTCGGGGCCAAGCCCGCCCGCGCAAGCAGGGCCGCCGGCCCCTCGAGCAGGGTCTCGATCGGCTTCAGCCCCTGCTTGCGCGCCGTCGACAGCACACTGCGCAGCGTGACGAACTCCCGCGCCCCTTGCAGCGAACGGAACCCTCCCGAGATCTTCATCAGCAGCTTCATCATGCGCAAGTCCCGCTCTCCCAAGTTGTTCGTGAACGGCACACTCAAATCGAACAGGAAATGCAACACCCAGGCGCGTCTCCGTTCCAGCCGCAAGGCCAGATTATGGCCGGGCCGACGTTTCGGGCGGCCCCGCCGGCCGGTCGGCAACGGCGGCAGCCCGCTGTGATAGTCCAGGGCCTCCTGCACCAACTCGTCATAGCGGCTCTCCATCCGCTCCAACAGCTGGGGCGGCACCACCCCGCCCCGTTTGCGGGCCCACTCCGCCACCCGCTTGGCCGCCCGCAGAAAACGCTGCATCCGCCCGGCCCAGGCTTCCCCGTCGATCTTCACCAGGGCCTCTAACTCGCGCAAATGATGGGCGTTGCACAGTGCGTGCAGCACATCCGGCACCTGGAAGTAGGGAGCCCAGTGATCGTGCACCAAGATCCCTCGCAGCCCCGCCAACACCCCGCCCCGCTTCTCACTGATGCGGTAGTAGGTCAGCAGCTGATTGCTCAGTCCATGCAGCCACTGTCCTCGTCCCGCCACCCGGAAACCGGTCTCGTCGAGGTGCTTCACCCCGGGGCAACCGATGAGGTGCTCCCGGATCCGCTCGACGAAGGGCTCCCAGGCCTCGGCCGCCCGGCGGCGCAGGTTGTTCAGGGTGCCGGGGCACAGGCTCACACCGCACAGGTCCCGCAGGAGCTGGGTCAGCCGCTCCTCGGGCAGGAAGTGGGCGTTCTGCAAGTAGATCGCCGTGGCCACCAGGCGCGGCCCGTACTGGACCGGGGCCGTCACGTCCTCCGGAAAGGCGGCCCGGGTCGAGAGCCCGCAGCGCCGGCAGCGACAGGCCAACGCCCGATGCTCGGTCACTTCCGGCTTGGGTTCCGGGAGATCAAAGACCTGCCGCCGCTTCGCCTCCCCGTCCACATCCGCCCGCCTCAGGGCTTTGCCGCACCGGCCGCAGGCTTGCGGAAAGTGCTCCTGAATCCGGTCCGGGTTGTCCGTCTGGTGCAGCGTCGTGCCCCGGTGCCCTTTCTGACCCCCGCTGCGCCGGCCGGTGCGCCGCCGCTGGCTGCGGGTCCGCTGGCTGGCCGGCGGTTTCGCCAGCCCATCGCTCGACGGGGGTTTCCCGCTGTTGCTGCTGTTCAGGCCCAAGCTCCGCCGCGACTGCTGCCCTTCCTCCTGCGCGGCCTCCAACTGCTGCATCAACTGCTTTCGCTCGGCCTGCCACTGGGCTTCTTTCGCTTGCCACTGCTTTCGCTCGGCTTGCCACTCGCCTTCTTTCGCCTGCCACTGGGCGTCCTTCGCCTGCCACTG
Source organism: Bryobacterales bacterium (assembly GCA_965205085.1). GTDB lineage: Bacteria > Acidobacteriota > Terriglobia > Bryobacterales > UBA6623 > VXMF01. The sequence goes on from OZ242039.1 coordinate 4,165,376, forward strand.
CTTTCGCTCGGCTTGCCACTCGCCTTCTTTCGCCTGCCACTGGGCGTCCTTCGCCTGCCACTGCTTTCGCTCGGCTTGCCACTCGCCTTCTTTCGCCTGCCACTGGGCGTCCTTCGCCTGCAAGCGGGTGACTTCGGCTTGCAACTGACCGAGCTTGGCCTGCAGACGAGTCCTCTCCGCCTGCCAGTGCAGCAGACGGGACTTGCTCTTGGTGCGCTGCCCCTGCATGTCCCGGCCTCGGCTCCGGCTTGGCCTGAGGCTGCGGCTGGCTCGCTACGGCCTCGACTTCCGGAAAGGACTTCATCCTACGCCTTCTCCGCCCATAAGTCAAGCGCCCCTCCCCCTCCTGATCCTTCTCCGGGACCCAAAGTACCTGGGCAGTTACCCCCAATGACGCATTCGGCGAGTTGGATACATGCGTCCAGTTGGGCAAACCTGTCGGGAACGTCGTGAGCGCTTTCCGGAGCCCTGCCGAGCATTCCCGGCTCGTCCGCCTCTGTGGGGTCACGGTGTGCTCGATCTGGGCGCAATAGTGGGACGGGAACCGCAGACCCACGCACAGAGGGAGGAGGCCGAGGTGGATTTCTCCGACTCCTTCTTTTCGGTCAGCCTTCGGCGAGGGGTCCACCCCGTCCGAACCGTGAACGACCGCAACCGGTTATCCCGGCCAGCTGCAGGGCCGAGCTAGTGTCTGCCAGAAAACCCTAGAAATCTTTTGATATCAGTGGTATAATGGTGATTTGACGGCCCCAAGAAAGCGGTTTTCAGGCGCTTGGGGGCTGAATCGGGCCAGAAACGGCCCATCTTCAGAGGACGGGAAAACCCTGATGCGCGAAATTCACCAACGACAACTGCAGATCGGTCAGGTGTCGATCGAGAAGATGGAGATCGAACTCGATTGTCGCGACGACACGACGGCGGTCCTGCGCGGCTTGCAGCATCTGTTCTGTACGCCTGCGGTCTACACGCAAGTGATGGGCCTGCTGGAGAAGCACTTGCTGGCCAACGTCAAGCGGGGGGTCGGTCGACCGGGGCTGGACCTCTGGCAGATCCTGGTGCTGGGGCTGCTCAAGGAGGGCCTCAACCTGGACTTCGACCGGCTCCGCAATCTGGCCAATCACCACGACCAGGTGCGCCAGATGCTGGGCCACGGCGTGTTCGACGAGACCCGCTACAAGCATCAGCGCCTGCTCGACAATGTCTCCCTGCTGACGCCGGAGTTGCTGGCCGCGATCAACAAGGTTCTGGTGCAGGAGGGCCACACGGTGCTGGAGCACAGCCCGGGGGAGGCCTTGCGCGGGCGGTGTGACTCGTTCGTGGCCGAGACCGACGTGCACTATCCGACCGACGTCTCGCTGTTGTGGGATGCGATGCGATGTTTGCTGAAGTGTCTGGGGCGGCAGGCCGGTCCGCACGGCGTGACGGGCTGGCGGCAGTGGCAGAAGCAGGCCCGCCGGGTGCGCTCACTGTTCCATGCGGTGCGCCAGACGCGACGGGCCACGCGTCCCCGGGTGGTGGCCTACCTGCGCACCTGCAAGGACTTGGTCCGCCGCGCCACGAGCAGTCTGAAGGCTTTGGATGAGGCAGGAATGAAGAAGTCCAGGATCCAGCAAATCAAGGATTTGATTGCCCATGCAGAGCGTCAGATCGACCAGTCCGAGCGGCGGCTGCTGGAAGGCGAGAAGATTCCGCAGGAGGAGAAGGTGTTCTCGATCTTCGAGCCGCACACGCGCTGGATCTCGAAGGGCAAGGCCGGCTGTCCGGTCGAGCTGGGAGTGCCGGTCTGCGTAGTCGAGGACCAGCACCAGTTTCTGCTGCACCACAAGGTGCTGTGGGAAGGCGGCGACGTGGACATCGCGGAGCCGATTATCGAGGAGACGCAGGAGTTATTCCCGGACCTGCGGGCGTGCAGTTTTGACCGCAACTTTCACAGTCCGGAGAATCGGATCAAGCTGGACAAGCTGCTGGATCTGAATGCGCTACCGGCGAAGGGCAAGTTGAGCGCGGCCCAGCGGGAGCGGGAGGCCGAGGAGTCGTTTCGGAAGGCGCGGCGGCAGCACTCGGCGGTGGAGGCGGCGATCAATCATCTGGAGCATCACGGACTGGACCGGGTGCGGACGATGGGCAAGGCAGGCTTCGAGCGCACCGTGGCGCTGGCGGTGTTGGGGGCCAACCTGCACCGCCTGGGACGGGTCCTGCTGCAAGCGGACCGCGAGGCTGCCCAGTGCAGCCTCGCGGCCTGAAGCGGTTTCGGGCACCCCGCCGGGAGCCACGGCCACCGGCCCGGCAGGGGGACCTGTGTCTGATCGGCCAAGGCGGCAGTTGAGAGCTCTCAGAACGGGTGCCGGCCGGGCAAATGCTGACCCAGTTGAGGCTCTGAGATGACAGGCATTCAGAGGAACCAAATCAGGCCTAATCCAACCATTTGTCATCGATATTGTTTTCGCCTTCGATCGAGACATCGGGCCCCAAAAGGGTTTTCTGGCAGACACGAGCTAATGCCGCTACCGTATACAGGACGGAAACATCGATGAACGCCACGATGCTGATTGCCGGTACACTGCTCGTATCGGCCGAGCTTACCTCCGGACTCCAGGCTCAAGTCGTTCCCGAGATCCTCGATCTTGACCGAGCCATCGAAATCGCGCTCTCGCAACACGGGGATCTGGGTGCCGCCACGGCGGCGACCGAGGCGCGAGCGGCCTCGACTCGGCAAGCGGGATTCGCTCCGAATCCGGTATTCACATTCCAGACCGAGAACTGGCGGCTTCATGGTGAGCCAGGCTTCCGTCCGGCCCGGGATCTGGACGTGTTTGCCTGGATGAGCCTGCCCGTCGAGACCGCGGGCAAGCGCAACCGGCGGGTCGAGCTAGCCGTGGCTGACGAAGGCATAGCGGAGCATCAACGCCAGCTCGTCGCTTGGAGTATCCGGCAGGCGGTCAAGAAAGTGTACTGGCAGGTTCTGGCGGCTGAGGCCGATGTGGAGATGCTCGAACTCCGTCAGGAGACCCTGCAGCGGCTGGAAGATTATCACGAGGCGCGCGTGCGCCAGGGTGCCACGGCCGAGGTCAACCTGATCAGGGTGCGGGTCGACGTCGGAACGGCCGCACTCGCCCTTTCCAGTGCTCAAATGGACGTCAGCCGCGCCCGGATCGACTTGCTGGAGGCGATGGGGCTCCCGGTACCGAACACAGGTTTCGCCCTGACGCGACCCAAAGCCCGGCCGGTTCGCGGGGATTCGGAGGACGGGCGGGCCGTCCGGCAGGTCGTAGAGGACGCACTGGTCCATCGTTTGGAGATTCGGCTCGGGCAGTCGCTTCTCGGCAAGGCTCGGGCGGCCGTAGCGTTGCAGCAGTCCCTGGCTCGGCCAGACGTGACACCGTTTCTCGGCTACAAGCGGACCGGTGCATTCGACACGGTCATCGGCGGCCTCTCGATCGCATTGCCGGTCCGTGACAGGAATGCCGGTGGAATCCAGGAGGCATTGGTCGAGGTCCGCCGCCAGGAGGCCGTCGTCCGGGCTACCGAAGCGCGCGTTCGCGCCGAGGTGGTCCGGGCGGTTGAGGCGGTGCGGTGGCGTGCGGACATGTTGCTCGCCATGGAGTTCGGTATCCTCGACGACGCCAGAGAGAGTGCACGCATCGCGCGGGCTGCCTATGAGGAAGGGGGCTCTGAACTGCTCGATGTGCTGGATGCCCAGCGCTCACAGGACGAGATCGCCCTGGCCCACTCGCGATTGGCGTTTGACTACCAGTTGAGTTGGGTCGACCTTGAAACCGCAGCAGGCACACCGAATCTGTCGCTTCCCCTGAGAGGAGCCCAGACGGTGGTAGCCGGGCTCGAAGGGCGGGTGGAGTGACGTTTCTGTGTCCGATGCGCGTGACCCGGAGGGTTTCGGGTCTGGGAAGCCGGCCGGGGGGTGGCCGGTTCTTGACGGTGGCAGGCCTGGTGGCGGCCTTGGCTGGATGTTTGAGCCCGAGTTCCAACAGGGAGCAACCCGCAATCGAAAGTGCACCGGACACAAGCTTGATTCGTCTGTACGACGAGCAGATTCGAATCGCCGGCATCACCCTCGGTGAAGTTGCGGTCAGGCCGATCGAGGAGCAGTTCCAGGTGTCCGGCAGGGTTACGCTCAATCAGGATGCCACCGTCCGGGCGGCGTCGCTTACCGAAGGCATGGTGGTCTCCTGTTGCGAATCGGTTGGTGCTGAGGTGAAGCGAGGACAGGTGCTGGCCCGCATCTACAGCCACGAGGTCCATGACGCGCGAGCCTCCTACCGGCAAGCCATCGCCGAGCTGCAGCGACGTGAGACGGAACTGCGGTTTGCAGAGGGCTTCCACCGGCGCGCTGTCCGTCTCCACGAGTTGAAGGCTGGTTCGCTCCAGGACCTTCAAGAGGCCGAGACGAAGCTCCGCAACGCTGAGACGTCCGTTGAGGTCGCCCGGGTCGACCTGGAGCGGGCCGGAAACCATTTGCGGATGTTGGGCGTGACACCGGAGCCGGCGGCAGGCACGGTTGATCGACAGGGCGACGCAGCACGGGCCGCGGGGGAGGAAGCTGACTTGGTCGACGTGCGCTCGCCGGCTTCAGGTGTCGTCGTGGAACGCACGATCAGCTCGGGTGCGGTGGTGAAGCCGACGGATTCGTTGTATGTTGTCAGCGACTTGAGCACACTCTGGGTGATGGCCCAGGTTCCCGAGCGACTGCTCCCGTCCCTGCGTACAGGCATCGCGGTGGACGTGTCGGTGCAGGCCTATCCCGGCCAGGCATTTCGTGCTCGCATCACCCAGATAGCCGACGCGCTCGATCAGGAGACTCGAACCGTGGAGGTGCGCTGCGAGTTGAAGAATCCCGCCCGGCGGATCAAGACGGAAATGTTCGCGACGGTCACGATCCCGGCCACCACCGAAGGACTCGTCGTACCGGCGGCGGCGCTGCAAACGATCGATGGGGGCGAGATTGTCTTCGTGCCCGAAGGGGCGGGTGCCTACCGGGTACGACCGATCCGGTCCGGTCGGCACTTCGACTCTGTCATCGAAGTTGAGACCGGGCTGAGCGAGGGCGAAAGGGTGGTGGCCACCGGTGCCATGCATCTCAAGTCCGAACTGCGAAAGGCACGAAGGATCGACTGACGAAATCTGCAGCGAGCGGGGTGTGGAACCCGCTTCATCCAGGAACATGCTAGCCCGCTTCATCGACTTCCACCTCGACCATCCGTTGGTTGGCCTTCTTGGCGTTGTGGTTCTCGTCGGGGCCGGCCTCAACGCCCTGTTCCGGATTCCGATCGACGCCTTTCCGGACCTGACGAACAACCAGGTCACAGTGATCACGGAAGCTCCCGGCTTCGCGCCGGTGGAAGTGGAACAACTGGTTACGGTCCCGATCGAGTCGTCCATGATGGGCCTCCCCGACACAGAGGAGGTGCGTTCGGTGTCCAAGCTGGCCCTTTCGATCGTGACCGTGGTGTTCGTCGACGAGGTGGACCATTACTTTGCCCGACAGCTCGTGAACGAGGCGCTGAACGCGGCTCGCGGCCGCCTTCCCGCCGATCTTGAGCCGGTCCTGGGCCCCGCTGCGACGCCTTTCGGGGAGGTCTTCCAGTACACGCTCGAAGGGGACGGCTACTCGGCAATGGATCTGAAGACGCTCCACGACTGGGACATCAAGTACAAGTTGCGGGCCGTGCCGGGCGTGGCCGAAATCAACACCTGGGGCGGCTACACGCGGCGGTACGAGATCGAGGTAGATCCCGAGCGGTTGCGCGCCCGCGGCCTGAAGCTCCGTGACGTGATCGAGGGTGTACGGCGAAACAACGACAACTTCGGTGCAGGGTTCGTCGAATATGCCTCTGAGCAGTACACCGTGCGCGGTCTGGGACGGGTGCGGGATCCGCACGACCTGGAAGCGGTCGTACTGGCGTCCCACGAGGGCACTGCGGTCCACCTTCGAGACGTGGCGGATGTCACGATCGGACATCTTCCGCGACAGGGGGCCGTGACGCGGGACGGGAAGGGCGAGACCGTCTCCGGCATGGTGATCATGCTCAAGGGGCAGAACAGCAAGACGGTCATTGAGCGGATACGGGAATCGATCGATGAGATCCACAGTTCGCTTCCTGAGAGCGTGAGATTCGTTCCTTTCTACGACCAGTCGCAGTTGATCGACGGAACCATACGCACGGTTCGCAACAACCTGCTGCTCGGGGGAGCGATGATTGTCGTGATCGCGTTCCTGTTCTTGCGAAACGCCCGCGCGGCCCTGATCGTTGCGGCGGTGATTCCGTTGTCCATGCTGGTTGCGTTCATGGGAATGCAGTGGACGGGAGTTACCGCTAACTTGATGAGCCTGGGGGCGATCGACTTCGGATTGATCGTGGATGGTGCCGTGATCATGGTCGAGAACTGCGTGCGGCATCTCTACAGCCGTGTGGACCGCGCCAAACCGGCTACTGCGGCTGCGATGCGGGGCCTGATGCGATCGGCCACCCACGAGGTTTCCCGGCCGATCCTGATGGGCGTCGGCATCATCATCGCGGTCTACGTCCCGATCCTCAGCCTGCAGGGAATCGAGGGGCGCATGTTCCGTCCGCTGGCGTTCACCGTGTGCGCGGCTCTCGCGGCTTCGCTGGCGTTAACCCTGATGGTGGTCCCGTCTGCTTCACGGCTACTGCTGAGAGTGCCTGCGAAACGACATCCAGAGCCCGTCATGGACCGTGTCCGAGCGATCTACGGACGCATTGTGAACCATGCCTTGGACCGCCGGATACTGGTGGCTGGCGGGGCCTTGCTGATCGTCGTCACAGCGACGGGTTCGCTTGCCTTCATCGGTACCGAGTTCATGCCGCAACTCGATGAGGGGGCGATCCTTGTCCAGACGGTTCGCCTTCCCAGCATCGCGCTTCCCGATGCGGTGGAGATCGGGCTCGAAGTCGAGAGAAGGTTGCAGAAGTTTCCCGAGGTGACGGATGTGGTCGGCAAGCTCGGTCGGCCGGACCTCGCTACGGAAGCGATGGGGGTCTACGAGAGCGACGTCTACATCAATCTCAAGCCCCGCAAACAATGGACAACCGCTCACACCAAGGAAGAGCTGACGCAGGCCATGGCGGCGGAGCTGTCGAAGATTCCCGGGGTCATCTACAACTTCACCCAGCCCATGGCGATGCGTCTGGACGAGACCGTTTCCGGCATTCGGGCGGATGTCGGGATCAAGATCTTCGGCCCGGACGAGAGAGTGCTCGAACGGGTTGCCGACGAAGTTCTGCACGAACTGGGAAGTGTGCATGGTGCCGCGGACGTTCAGCGACAGGTGTTCTTCGGAGCGGCCGAGTGGCACGTGGTGTTGGATCGGGTGGAACTGGCTCGTTTCGGTCTCGACGTTTCGGGTGTTCGTGATGTGGTGCAGGCGGCGGTGGGGGGTAAGGCCGTATCGGAGGTGATCGACGGGCACAGGCGGTTCCAGGTTGCCGTCCGATTGCCCGAGTCCTATCGCAGGGACCGGGACGCGCTCGGCCGCATCCTCCTGGCCGCTCCGGCTGGCGAGCAGGTTCCGCTGAGCCGGGTGGCCGCGATCCGTCGCGCCGACGGACCGGAGGTCGTCCAGCGCGAGGACGGTCAGCGTCGTCTCGTGGTGCAGTGTAACGTCCGGGGCCGCGACATCGGCAGTTTCGCCGCAGATGCACAGCGTCGGATTCGAGCGGCCGTGAACCTTCCGTCGGGCTACTACATTGCCTGGGGTGGCCAGTTCGAGAACCAGCAGCGGGCCATGCGCCGGCTGGCACTGGTCGTGCCGACTGTCTTGATGGTGATCTTCGGGCTGCTTTTCGTCACGTTCCGTTCGTACAAGCAGTCTTTGCTGGTGTTGCTGATCGTTCCCTTTGCCGCTGTCGGCGGAGTCGCAGCCTTGTGGCTGCGCGGAATGAACCTGAACATATCCGCCTCGATCGGGTTTATCGCAGTCTTTGGCGTGGCCGTGGTGGACGGACTGGTCATGGTCTCGACGACGAATTCCCTGCTGGCGTCGGGCCGCCCGATTCGCAAGGCGGTTGTCGAGGGTGCAGTGACACGGCTGCGTCCTGTCCTGATGACTTCGGTACTGGCCAGTGTCGGTTTCGTACCGATGGCGGTCGCGACCTCGCCCGGTGCCGAAGTGCAGCGTCCGCTGGCTACGGTCGTGATCGGGGGCTTGGTCAGTTCGACGGTCCTGACGCTCCTCGTGCTCCCGGCCCTCTATGGCTGGTTCCTGCCGGGGAGGAAGGGCGACCGTCGGCTACCGTGACAACGGATGCATGACAAGTCGCCCGGATGGCTCAGGACGATCGCGATCCGAGGGTAGTGGCCAGTTCGGCATCATAGGCGGAGACTTCCCGTTCCACGCGGCTCGTATCCCAGCCGAGCGTCGGTGCACAGGTCTCGGCGGTCGCATGCACCCAAGATCGCTCGTAGTCCGGATCGAATGCCAGACCGGTGCGGCGCAGCAAGATGTCGCCAAGAGTGTGCGCCTTTTCGCGCTGAACGGCGAACAGGATTTCCCCGCGGGTCGTATCGCATCCGGGTGCGAGCGGGCGGGTCCGCTCCGGCGATGACGCCAGATAGGAGAGCAGTTCCGAAGATCGGGGACCATAGACGGCCGCCAGCCGGGGATGGATTTCCTGTGTGTCGGGAACCTCCGGGGGTGGTTTGGAGGGAGCCGGCTTCAGGTTGAGCTTGCGGGTGACGGCTTGCAGCGTTTCGTCCGCGAAGGACAGGGCCGTTGTGAGCTTGCCTCCCGCCATTGTCAGCAGGCCCTCTATTCCTTCGGTGCGCTCGTGGTCGACGATCTGGTGTCCCCTGGATGCCCGGTTCAGGTCGTCCGAATCGGCGCGCAGAAGGGGGCGCGACCCGGCGTACGCATACATGACGGCATCCCGGCGAATACCGGCTTGCGGAAACAACGCGTTGGACTCGCGGATCAGGTATTCGACCTCCGCCTCCCCGGGCAGTGTGCAGTCGGGATCACCGTCGAACGGAATCTCGGTAGTGCCGATCAGGTGCACACCACGCCAGGGGACCATGAAGAACGGCCGGCGGTCAGAGCGTGCCTCACGATAGACTGCGTGCCGGGGAGCTCCCGGCAGTTTCCGGATGACGATGTGGGAGCCGTTCACCAGGGACAGCAACGGTCGAGACGCCCCCCGCCGGAGCGGCTCGAGGAGCCGATCAGCCCACACGCCGGTCGCGTTGACCACAAGACGGCATCGCAGTTCGTCGTCGCCGTTCGGGCCTTCAACCCGAACACCCTCCACCCGCGAACCCGCCGACAGAAAACCGGTGACGCGGGCATGGTTCCTGACGTCGGCCCCCGCGTCGCAAGCCTGGAGTGCCATCTCCAGCGCCAGCCTTTCCGGGTAGATGGCCTGGCAGTCGTAGTACTCGAAGCTGCCCGTCAGGCCATCCTGGTCCAGACCGGGCAGCAGCCGAAGTGTTTCGCGGGCGTCGACCCGCCGATGGGCCGGAAAGCCGCCTCCCGCAGCCAGCAGCCGGTACAGGCACAGTCCGATCCCGAGATACCAGGCCGGCCGCGCATCGGATGCATACGTGGGCAGGAGGAACGGCTGGGCCACGACCTGGCCGGGGAACCGGCTCAGGAGCGCTTCCCGTGCTCGCAGGGACTCGCGCACCAACGAGAACTGGAAGCTCTCCAGGTACCTCAGGCCGCCATGAATCAAGCGCGTCGAGCGACTGGTGGTGCCCGCTCCGAAGTCCCGCTTTTCCAGCAGTGCGACCTGCAGTCCCCTCCGGGTTGCGGCAAGGGCCAGCGCGCAGCCGTTGATGCCCCCGCCGACGATGACCAAGTCATAATGACTACTCGTGGCCAACCCCCAATCTACCAGTCGCTACCGGGTTGTCGGCCCGCAGGGCGAATCGATCTTCCTCGGAGCCAGGTAGGCTGTGGCTGACCTAAGCATGGACGTATGCGGGATCGCGCTGAGGAATCCTGTCATTGCTGCCAGCGGGACGTTCGGCTACGGCCTCGAATTCTCGACACACGCCGATCTCGAAGCATTGGGGGCTATCGTCGTCAAGGGGCTGTCCCGCGAGCCGATCGCAGGCAATCGGGCACCGCGGGTAACCGAGACGGCGTCGGGCATGCTGAACGCGGTCGGGCTTCAGAACGTCGGCGTCCGCGTCTTCGCCAGCGAGAAACTGCCTGCCTTGGCGCGCTTCGACGTGCCGATCATCGCGAACGTGTTCGGATTCCGTGTCGAGGACTTCGTGGAAGCCCTGCGGGTGCTCGAGGATGCCGAGGGCCTAAGCGGGTACGAGTTGAATCTCTCCTGTCCCAACACCCACCGGGGCGGCCTGGAGTTCGGGACCGGCGCAACGGCGCTGCACGAAGCGGTCGCGGCGGCGCGGCGGGCCGTTCACCGGCGGCCATTGCTGGTCAAGCTCTCACCGAACGTCTCCGACATATCCGCGCTGGCGCGGGCGGCCGTCGAGGCGGGTGCCGATGCACTGAGCCTGATCAACACGCTTCGGGGCCTTGCCGTGGACGTCCGGGCCCGCAAGCCGGTGCTAGCCAACGGGTACGGTGGCCTTTCGGGCCCGGCAATCAAGCCGGTCGCCCTGTGCATGGTGCACCAGGTTGCTCAGGCGGTGAACGTGCCGGTTGTGGGCATGGGAGGAATCGCGACGGCCGAGGATGTCGCGGAATTCCTGATTTGCGGTGCGACCGCCGTCCAGGTGGGGACTGCGAGCTTTTGGGACCCTTCCAGGGCGTCGGCGCTGGGAGCCGAACTGAACGAGTTTCTGGATGGCGAGGGCGTGAAGACGGCAGCCGAACTTCGCGGAACCCTGCGGTTGCCGGCCAGGTAGCCCGCGCTGCGGCCTGTAAGCGGACGTTGGGATTTGCGGCTGCGGGGTCGACTAAGACTTCGCAAACTCCGGGTCGAACGCGAATCGAAACGCACCGGTCGCCAGGTCCTCGATCTCTTCCCAGGCAAACCCCAGCCGGCGCAAGCCGGCCAGTTCCTCGTTCAGAGTCACGCCGAAGAAGGCCGGGTCATCTGTACTGATGCTCAGTGGGACACCGGATTCGAACAGACTGCGGACTGGATGATCCTTGATCGAGGCGTACACTCCGGTCCGGATGTTGCTCGTCGGACAAACTTCCAGCGGAATTTTCCGGTCGGCCAGATACCTCACGAGGTCCGGGTCCTCGATGGCCCGGACACCGTGCCCGATCCGTTCCACATCGAGGACCCGCAGGGCTTCCCACACGCTTGAGGGGCCTGCCATTTCGCCGGCGTGAACCGTTGTCCGCAACCCTCCCTCGCGCGCGAGTTCGTAGACCCGGCGGAACGGAGCTGGCGGATACAGGTGCTCCGAGCCGCCCAGGGTGAGGCCCACCACCGAAGGCGGTCGCGAGTGGAGCAGTTCCTTCATGGTGCGCTCGGCGTTCTCGGGGCCGAAGTTCCTGACCAGGTCGACGATCCACCGGACCGTGGGTGGACCCGCAAGCTCTTCGCCCAGGACGGCTAGCAGATCCTGCAGGGGCACGCCGACCCGCACGTACTCCGGCAGACTGACCGTGAGTTCGGCATAGGCCACGCCCTCGGCCCGCAGGTCCCGACGCACGGCGAGGATCAGGTTCCGGAAGTCCTCCGCATCTCGCACGAAGTAAGCCGTGAATGCATAGGCCGCAAGGAAGTCATCGAAGGACGAATAGCGAAAGAGGGCATCGACCTCGCCTGCGGGATCTTCGGCGTCCCAGACCCTCCGTACACCGGGATGTCTCCTCATCCACGCCAGCAGCGGCTCAGGCGCAGACTGCAAGGCGATGGCTGGCGGGCACTTTCGGAGGCGGTCGCGGAGGTATGGCCGCGGCATCGCGCCTCGGAGGTGCAGGTGAAGTTCCGCCTTCCGGAGGGTGGCCATCCGCGCCGGGACCTCAGTCGCAGGAAGGTCTGCGTGGGCCCTCATGGCTCCCCGGGTCGACGTTGGTGCATCACGGCTCAGCCGGTCTCTCCGTAGCGTTCGCGGAGCCGGACCAGTTCCGCCCGCAGTTCCTCGACCAGATCCCGGTGGCCGGGTTCCCCATGGAGGTTTCGCAGTTCGTCGGGATCCTCCTGGAGATCAAAAAGTTCCCAGTAGGCCTCCTCGCCGTAGTACTCGATGAGCTTGTAGCGATCAGTCCGGACGCCCCGGTGCGGCCCGACTCGATGGGGAGTCCAAAACCGGAAACTCGGATCGGTCATCTGATTGCGTGCCATTTCGCGGAACGCCCACGAGTTCTCGTAATAGCTGTAGAGAATCGACTCTCGCCAGTCCTCGGGATGCTTCCCCTCAAGGAGCGGACGCAGGCTGCGACCCTGCATGGTGTCGGGAATCCGGAGCCCGGCGAAATCGAGCAGGGTCGGTGCGATGTCCACGTTGAGAACGGGCTGGTCAGGCACGAGCCCCGCACCAACGAGCCGAGGGTATCGGACCAGCAGCGGAATCCTCAGGGCTGGCTCGTACATGAACCGCTTGTCGTACCAGCCGTGTTCCCCCAGGAAGTAGCCGTTATCGGTGGTGTACAGGACAAGGGTATCCTCGGCCAGGCCTGACGAATCCAGATAGTCCAGCACGAAGCCGAGATTCTCGTCCACGCCGTAGACCGCCCGGTGGTGGTCCTTCACGAAGCGCTGGAAGATCCATTCGCGCTGCGCGGCCGCACTGGCTCCTGTCGGGAGGTCCGGATAGTCGCCTGCGAGGCTGATTTCGAACCGCATGTCCTCGGCTTCGGCTGCCACACGACGCGAGGCGTAGTCATCGTCGTAGGTTGACGGTCTCGGCCAGTCGATGTCGTCGAACATCCGGGCGTGCCGAGGGGCAGGCGTGAAGGGGCGGTGCGGTGCCTTGTGCTGATAAAGCAGGCAGAACGGCTCGCCTCCCGAGCGGCGCAGGAAATCGAGGGCGAAGTCGGTCGTGATGTCCGTCGCGTAACCGGACTCGGTGGTGGGCGTGCCTCCGACGAGGAATTCGGGATCGGAGTACACGCCTTGTCCAGGCAGGATCTTCCATTCATCGAAACCGTGCGGCTGTTGGCGCAGGTGCCACTTGCCGACCAGGCCGGTTCGATACCCAGCCTGTTGCATCAGTGCGGGAAAGGTCGGCAAGCCGGGATCGAGCGACTCGATCCGGTCGGCCCGCTCGGAGTTGCCGCGGATTCCGTGGACGTGGGAGTAGCAACCTGTCAGGACGCTAGCCCGCGACGGAGCGCACAGCGAGTTGGTGCAGTAGGCGTTCGCGAAACGGGATCCTTCGGAGGCCAGGCGATCCATCGCCGGAGTGTGGAGCAAGGGATGGCCCGCGCAACTCATCTGTGCCTGCTGCTGATCGTCCGTCATGACGAGAATGACGTTCGGCCGCGGGGCGCGGGAGCCGCCGCAACGGGTCAGGAATGCGGCTCCGCCTACGGCGAGGGAACGGACCGCCTCCCTGCGAGAAGGACTGGCTCTCATCGGCTGCATGACGTATCTCCATTCGTTGGGACTGCCCATGGGGGGCGGCTCTTGCGTCGGAATGCCAGCAGCCCCTGCCTCGCTTCGTCGGAGCGGCGTCGCATCACCATCACTTCCGCAGTGCGGTTCTGCAGCGCGTCGTCGATGGGCCCAGCCGCAATTTCCCGAGTCAGTTCCTTGCATGCGGCTTGTGCGCCGGGAGCCCCTCGAAGCAGATTCCGAGCGAATGCGTCGCACGCTTCCGCGAGGTCGAGGTGCGGCACGACGCGGTGCACCAGGCCCCACTCGGCTGCCTGGCTCGCGTCGAATCTTTCCGACGTGAGCATCAGGCGTCGGGCCGTGCGCACACCCAGAGCTTCGACCAGATACGGGCCCACCATGGCCGGAACGAGACCCAGTTGCACCTCGCTAAGCCGGAAGTACGCCCGCTCTGATGCCACTGCAATGTCGCAGCAGGCGACCAAGCCCACGCCACCGCCGACGGCTGCGCCCTGGATACGAGCGATCGTCGGCTTCTTCAGTGCGCTCAATACTCCCAGCAGTTCGACGAAACTCTGAGCGTCCTTCAGGGCGGCATCGTTCTTGATGTCCGGGCCCCCGCTCATCTCGCGAAGGTCCGCGCCAGCGCAGAAACAATGTCCGGCAGCAGAAAGCTCGATGATGCGGACGGCCGGGTCGCGCTCCGCGTCGCGCAGTTTGGCGGTCAGTTCCGCAGTGGTGGCGGAATCCAGCGCATTGCGCATCTCTGGTCGGTTCAAGACAAGGTGAACGATGCAACCGGCTCGTTCGATGCGCACCCGCTCGCTTGGCATGGCCAAACAACATCGTACCGGTCACCACCGAAGGGACCAGATGCTGGAGCCTGACAGGCACGGCCGGGTGTGGACGCACCGTCCGTGTAGAACCGCCAAGATGCTGTCGGCCGGTACGCAGGTCCCAAGACGGGCATTCTGCGGCCGCAGTTCACTGCTGGGGTCGTCGGACTGAGTCGACACCGCTTGTTGAGCCGATGCCGAAACGTTCCGTGGCAGATGCTCTGCTTCCGCATGCTTGGCACTGGCAAGAGGGGCTGGACGGGTCGCCGGCTGAACTGCGATTCGCCCGCAGGCCGACGTTCAAGTCACGCTGATTGCGTATCAAAGTGCAACGGTGGGGAAGAAGGCCCTAGGGGGCGGCGGTTGAGTTGGTAGCAGGGTAGGGCAGGGGAAGGTGTGTCCAGGCGGCCGTTCCAGCCACAACGCCACCGGCCGCGCGGGCTTGTCCCTCGGGCGGCACGGGAAGGGCTGTTCGGGTCGCTGAACAAGGCGATCTTCTTCGCGACCCTGCCGGCATCGGAACTCATGGAGTGCTTCCGATCATCTTCGCCCGTGGACCTGCCCAGCCGCAATGGGAACATGGCGGGCAACTCGAGGCCCAAATCGGCGTCTAACGCTGCATGAGCCTGTAGGCCAGAAGCCCGGTTAGGAACGTGTCTGCGTGTAGGCTGCCACGCACCACGCCCCAGTCTTGAAACCCCTGTTCCGTCAGGTCCAAGAGGTCGAGCGCCTCGCGTCGGGTGAATCGACGTGCGCGGTTGTAGTCGGCATCGTGGCGAGCTTCCTGAAGCTCGACGAAGGCGGACGCGACATTGATCAGCTGCTGTGGGACCGGCCGCCCATCGAAGCCGGACCAGAGTTTCGGAGACATCCGCTGTCTGGTGAATTCGACAGCGGTCTGCTTCATCGACGAGTGGTGAAAGGCTCGCGACAGGCTGTCGCGCAGTGAACCGCACCTATGACCCGACAGCATTAGCCTCGTCGCCTCGTCAACCAGAAGGTGAAACAGGGCGTAGTAGGATGCTGACACCGAGCGGCGCAGACTGGCCTGAATTGGTTTCCTGGGTTCCTTGCGGGGCAGGAAGCGGGCCTGTTTCAGTAGTTCCCAATGAAGGCTCACTGTTCCTGTTACACCTCGGAGGCACCACGAAAGCGGACGTAGACTAGCATGGTGGGGCCGGCCGTATCGTGTACGAGATCGGCAATCATGGACCGCAATCGGGATCGCTTGGCGAATTCGACATCATCGTCCGTCAGCATCGCCCAGACCCAGACAGCGGGGTCTTCGGTCGAGTCGGGTCCGGTCTCGACGTGCCAACTGCTAACTGGCGTGGGCAGTTCGGTAAGTTTGCGAAGCGCGGCTTCGATGGTGTTCGCCGAGATGTCCATCTCTTTCATGTTCGTGTGGTTGCTGTGCGCCACGCGCCTTCCAAATGCCCATTGCACATCGAAGTGCCAGAGCTGGAAAGATGGCGTTTGGAGTTGACGGTTGAATTGCTAGCAGGGTACGGCAGGCGGGCTGGGGCTGTCAAGGTGGCGGGTCGATGCCGGCCGCGAGACAGTCTTCGCGGAAGACCTCGTACGGGCTGCGGTAACCAAGCACCTTGCGGGGGCGGTGATTGAGGCGGTTGATGGCTTCCTGCAACCGTGGCGGGGCGGGCGTGCGCAGGTTCTCGGTCTTGGGCACGAACTGGCGCAGCGGGCCGTTGGCATGTTCATTGAGGCCCCGCTCGCAGGAGCGGCAGGGTCGGGCAAAGAAGATGTCGGTGTCGAGCGCCTCGGCGGTCTGGCGGTGGCCGGCGAACTCCTTCCCGCTGTTGCAGGTCAGGGTCAGGACCAGGGCCGAGACGGGCCGCTGCAGGTTGTGCATCGCGTTGCCCACGAGGGCGGCGGTCTTCCGGCTCACAGTCTGAGCAAGCAGGTCCTTCGACTTCCTCTCCACCGGCGTGACGGCGGCTCCCTGATGGGCCTTGCCGAGGATCGTGTCGGCCTCCCAGTCCCCGCAGCGCTGCTTCGAGTCGACGATCACGGGGCGTTCGCTGATGTTCCTGCGGCCCGGGATGCAGCCGCGGCCGGCGCTGCCCCGGCTGGCCTTGCAGCGGCGCGGCTTGCCGCGCTGCCGCAGGTCGGTGTACAGCGAGCCGCCTTGGGCGCGGTCCTGGCGAATCCGCCGGTAGAGCCACGAAAAGCTGACCGAGATCGTTCCGGCCCGCTTCAGGCGACCAGACACCGGCTCGGGGCTCCAGCGGCGCTGGAGCTGCGTGGCGATGTTGCTGGCCGAGGCTCCCCGTTGGTCCAAGCCGTGGATCTGGCAGCGGTCGTCGTATTGTAGGTGACGGAACTTCCGAGGCGTGGCGGTTTCTCCCATAGGATAGTCCAATCAGGACCTTAGACCCTTCCCCCGCTGTTGCATTCCCTGGTGCAACCGGCATGCTACAATACACCCACAATGGGTATCTCAGCAGATAGGGATAGCACGCGCGAGTACGAAGAAAACCGGCCGACATTCCGGAGAGAGGGAATCCTGGATCACGACGGCGGGCGTCACAGTTCGCTTGTACCAGGAGAGGTGCCCGAACCCGAGAACCCCTACCCTGTAGCGCCCGACTGGGACGACTTCGATGCTGATGCAGGTAACGAATTCCCCCTTGATACGTTCAGTAGCTTCATGGATGAGTGAGAAGTGGGCAATGCTGGGGAAGAGGACATCGATCTCGAAGGCGGTATTGAGTTCGTCGAAGCGGGTGCAGATGCGTTGGTCGTCCTTGAGCGCCTTGTCCCTCTGGCGGTCGTAGGCCAAAGTACTGCGTAGTGCCACGAATGGCGGAACCACGACAAGACTATGTTCCACAAGCCGCAGTCAACATCTCGACAGTCGTAGCGGCATGGTTTGCCCACGTGTGGCTGCGACCTACCCCGTCTTGACTCAGATCAAGCGTTGCGAATCGACCGTCTGTCGCGAGTTCCATTGCAGTGCCGGTCCACCTCGGGGCAACCCGCAACCCAAGCGAATCCCCCAGCAGCGTCGCCAGCGCGCGACAGGTCTCCCCGGCACCGGTGACAGCATCTGCCGAATGATCAAGCTGCAACGGAGTTCCGAGTGGAGCGTGGGCGGTTTGTGAGTTGTTGGCCGGGGCGTTGGCGGGTTAGCGCCAAGTGCAGCGCATGGTTGCTGTAGGATCCGGTGTAGCAGGGCGCAGGTGTGGCCCTTGGGCTTCCGGCGAGTCATGGTCTGGAGGGGGCCAAAGGCGCACCCTCGACGCACCAGCCGCTTTCGAGAGCGCCCGTCAGTCAGACAAGGAGCGGGTCCGATGAGTGACCGAAGAGTTGCGAAATGCCCGATTCATGCACGGCGGCTCCACTGACTAATGCCGCAGGGTTGTATCGCTCAGCTGCTGGCCGTGAAGTATGGCATCAGTGTTGTTACGAGTCACTGAGAGGCCAACACAGCAGCAGTAAATGCTGGTCGGCATAAGCGTGAGGCGCTTGAGTTTCGGATGTAGGCCACCGGCTTGGCTGACAGTGCGGGTGGTCACCAGCACGTTCATATCATCGTGCCGCGCTGCAAACTCCTCCAGGCTTGTCAGTTCTTCCGGTCTACTCTCGGGTCGGTCCGACCACTTGACGTCGACGCACCAAACGGGTCTCTGCCTCTTGTCGAGGTGGACGATATCAACTTCGCCCCGAGGCCAGCGGGCGTAGAACAGGTCCATGCTGGCGTGGAAGAACTGGGCAAAGACTGCTGTCTCAGCCAGAGCCCCCATCGAATCGTCGCTCTCTGTCACGGGCCCGAACAGGGCGCAGTGTAGTGCCGGTGTGGTCACATAGACCTTGAAACGGCTGGCGCGCTTGAAACGGCGCGCAGTGTGGTCGATGCGATGGACTACCTTGATCAGGAACGCTGCCTCCAGATACTCCAGATAGCGCTTGAGTGTCGGCTTGGTCACCCCTGAGGTCTTCGACAGACCCTCGAGGGAAACCTCATTTCCCGAATTGAAGGTAAGCGTCATGAACAGGGCATTGAGTTCCTGGACATCTTGGATGCCGTACAGGCTCGGTAGGTCTCGTAGCAGGACCTTCTCAACGATGTCCGAGCCGATGTAGCGACCGATATCGGACTGAATCGTGCTGGACACGGCTGCTTCCGGATAGCCACCGAAGTTGATGTAGTCCACGAAATGGGTGTTCAACGCTTCGACCGCTTGATGGTCATAGGCGAAATACGACGCATCACTGGCGGGGATGGACTCAATCAGACCGGCCTGATTCTTGAGGTCCAGATACTCGTGGAACGCTAGCGGAGGGAGTAAGAAATCAGTGAAGCGGCCGGCCCCGGATTCGACGCTCTTGAGCCGCAGTGCGGCGGCCGCTGAGCCCGACACCACGCAACGGACCCCAGGATGTGTGTCAACGAATACCTTCAGGTGCCGTGCCCAGTCCGCCAGATACTGGATCTCATCCAGAAACAGCATCCGGGGAAGGCTGGAAGCCGTGCTGGCCAAGCGGAGCTGATGGGCGACCTCCTCGATCGATAGGCGAGTGTAGAGCGGTTGATCGAGCGAAACGTATGCGATCATTCGGGGCTCGTACTGATCGCCTTCCAGCAGGGACTGGATTACATGGTGCAGCAACACTGTCTTGCCGACCCGGCGAGGCCCCATCAAGACCACGGCCCGGTTTACGTCCGTCTGCGTCACCAACTTCTTGAACCGCACAAAGTAGGCGCGCCGCTTCATCCTTGCGTAGTCGTCGCGGATCCCCTGTCCGTCCCACCACGGGTTTTCTGCTCGCATTCGGTTGCGCACCTGGTCTTCGGGAATTTGCCGCATACAATAACGCTACCAGTTCGCGTATAGAGAAAGGCGACTAAGGTAAGTCAATTTATCTTGCTTGATCCAGTGGATATAAACTCAATAAAAACAGTGAATTACAAGGTTTCAGAAAGTGCAGTGCGAGGGGTGCGTGTCGATCATCGCCCTTCCGATGTGGTTTCAGCTGGAGACTGGAAGCGAAATGGCTGGACAATCCGGCCCCGCTGGTTGGGTATTCGCTGCCAAGATCGGGGTTCCAATCTGCTGACACGGCATCTGCCTTGCGTCCCGACAAGTTCCCGGACCGGATGTGGATACGGCCTTCTGGCGGACAAGCAGGGGCCCGACACGCTTCGCCCGGGCCAACTGTCGTGTACGACTCCGATTCGAACGATCTCGTCTGGCGCGTCCGTTTCCGCGGTGACAACGACCAGCCCCAGCGGCTGCGCGTCCTGCTGATGATCGAGTTCCAGTCCCAGATCGACTGGTTCGCGGCACTGCGGGTGCAGAGTTGCGCTGTGCGTATCAGCGAGGAAATGTGGAAGCACCGCAGACCGGGTCGCAAGGACCATCTGCCGCCCGTGCTGGTGGTGGTCTACAGGGGCCCCGCCGACTGGAAGGCGGTCAACGGACTGGTGGACCTGAAGGCCCTGCCACGACTGCTGGAGCCGGACGAGCCGGTCGGGCAGATCTGTTTCAGATGCTCCGGGCGACGCTCAAGGAGACCGGGATCGATTTGGAGGATTTGGAGAATCGTGAAAGGATAGAGGAGATGAAACACCGTGGTGATTTGCGCACAACCCCGCAGGAGCGCTTTAAGGCACAGCGAGCGCGGCTGCGGGCCGAGGGCGAAAAGCAGGGCTTGGCGCAGGGCCTGGCGAAGGGGATGGCGAAGGGCCTGGCACAGAGCTTGGCGCAAAGCCTGGAGGGGGAGCGGCAGTTGCTGGTGCGTATGGCTGGTCGGAAGTTCGGGCTTCACATGGCGGAGCCTGTCGCCGAACTTCTGGAGGGAATTGACGATCCGGATTGGTTGCAGGAAGTTGGCGATTGGATCTTCGATTGCGATGCCGGCACCGACTTGCTGCAAAGGTTGAAGAGTTTGCGCTAGCCATTCTGGCTCCGGCGTCAGCGACCCGGTGCGCAACCCAACCTTCGGCAAGCAAACCTGTGGACGCTCCGAGATGTTACCTATCGGTCCAGTGCCCGATCTGTAGTTGGCTTGGCCCCCGCGCACGTCGGACCCCTCCGCCCACCTGGTGCAGGCCCTGGGGCAACCGGCAGGTCGAAAGGCAGTACGGACGGCTCGATTCCGAGCCAGGCTGCGGCGAAACGCGCAGGGGCCCTACAGAAGCTCTTCTATTGCAGTCTCGTAGGTCTGCTTCGGCACCAAACCCGTGTGGGTTGCGACAACGTTGCCCTCGCGATTCACAATCATCGTTGTAGGCAGGGCGCGAATGCCCCCGAATTCCAGCGACAGAGGATCGTCGCCCAGAACAACCGGAAAATTAAGCTCCATCTCCGTGGCAAACCTGCGAACCGGATCCCAGCCGCCCTCGTCCAGGGAGATTGCCAGCACGGTAAAGCCCCTGTCCTTGTATTTCCGCTGAAACTCTACGAACCACGGCATCTCGATCTTACAGGGACCGCACCACGTGGCCCAGAAGTTCACCAGGGCGACCTTTCCCCGCAACGCTTCGCTACGGAAGAGATTGCCTTGCATGTCCTGGATGGAAAATTCCGGGAGCGGGTGAGTGGACTGCGATTCGGTCGTTCGAACACCGTCCTGCTGAGCGGACTGGCTTGCACACGATAGCGATACCATTGCCAGCGTGACGAGGAACAGGGAGGAGATGATGTGTGGCATGGCGTTGTGCGTGGCCGAACAGGCCTACCCAGATTATACGGTGGGGTCGCTGGGCCCGGCCCCGTCCTCGCCATTCGCCCATGTTTCCTCGACGCAAACTCCGAGCTTTCCCCGGTGCAGCCGAACAGACAGCGAGTCGCCTGGCAAGACCCTTGTGCTGTCGCGTACCGCTGTTCCGTCGGGCTCCTGGACGATCGAGTAGCCGCGGCCCAGCACGGCCAGGGGGCTGAGCGAACGGAGCCGGCCCGTGACTGCGTCGGCACTGGACGTCTTGCATGCCAGGTAGGTCCGCCATGCGAGCGGAAGCCGCCGCCGAAGGTCGGCGAGACGCGTGGTCCGGACCCCCAGGATTCCGGGGAAGGCCTTCCCCAAGCGGTCAGCGATGGCTCCGAGCCGTGCGGACTGGCGGGCGAGGCGGACCGCCACATCCTGGTGCCTCAGTGCCCGTTCTACCCGTTCGCAGCGTTGGCGGGCAGCACGAATACGGTTCGCCTGGGCCTTGTGCAGCAGCCTCTCGACATCGTCGAGCATCTGCCCAGCGTCGCCGATACGGAGCGACATCCGGGTCGCAGCGCGATCGATTCCCATTTCGAACAGACGCTCGCTGAGCTGGGTCAGTCGATGCCGAATGGCCTTCTGTCCACGAGTCGCCGTATCGGTCAACTGCTGCTGCAGAGCAGACGCTTCAGGAACCACGAGCTCGGCGGCAGCCGATGGGGTGGGTGCCCGGAGGTCGGCCACGAAATCGGCGATCGTGAAGTCGGTCTCATGCCCGACGGCCGACACCACTGGAACACTGGATGCTGCAATCGCCCGTGCCACCGCCTCCTCGTTGAACGACCAGAGATCCTCCAGCGAACCGCCCCCGCGACCGACGATCACCACGTCCGGCCAGGCGCACTGACTGAAGTAGCGCACTCCCGCAGCGATGTCTTCGGACGATCCGTCGCCCTGGACCCGTACGGGGAACAGCCGGATATGCAGGCCTGGAAAGCGCCTCGCGAAAACTCGCAGCATATCGGCAATAACCGCCCCGGTGGGAGAGGTCACGATCCCGATTCGATGTGGTATCGGTGGCAGTTTGCGCTTGCGCCCGGGGTCGAACAGGCCCTCCTCCTGCAACTTGGCCTTGAGGCGCTCGAACTGCTCCTGGAGTGCGCCGACGCCCTGCGGCGTGAGCGATGTCACGATCAGCTGGTATTGACCCCGCTTGGCGTAGACCCCGATCCGTCCCTGCGCCAGGACGGCACGCCCATCCTTGGGCGTTACTCGCAGGAAGCGGGCCGAGCCGCGGAAACAGACGCAGGAGATCTGGGCCTCCTCGTCCTTGAGCGTGAAGTACCAGTGCCCGCTGCGATACTGGCTCGCGTTGGAAATCTCGCCGCGAACGCGGACCGTCTGGAATCGGTCTTCCAGATGCTCCTGCAACTCCGCCGTCAGGCTGGCTACGGTGTAGACCGCCTGACGGGGCCCGAACCCGAAATCGCCCGTCTGCCTGCTCATGTCGGGTCTTCCTTCGTCCCACTCCGAATCCGGCCAGCAGCTAGGGCGAGCATGGTTCCAAGCACCACGCCCAAAATTGCAAGCAAGTCCATATAGGCTTTGAAGCCCGGACCGATCTCGATCATCCAACCCTCCATTTGCAGTCCGAACTGATAGTAGACCGCCGTGGCCATGAGGCCGAACCCGGACGTTACCAACATGGCGAGCCGCATGACCGCACCGGCATCAGGACAGCCCAGTCGACCGAGGCACACGGAAGCCGCAATCAACCCAATCGCCGCTGCTGCGATATTGCGGGCGAAGAACGAGTACAGGAATTCCTCGCGCACGATTGCGCTGAGCGAGTAGCCCAGCTGAAACAGGTAGAAGAGCGAGTAATACACGCCGACGAACACGACCATCGCGATGGCAAGAGGAGCGATCCGCTGGTGGTAGATGCAAGCGGTCGACAGACCGAGGAACCACACCAACGCTGCCACGCCGAGCGGAATGCGGCCTTGCCGCAGGCGCGCGACGGCGTCCTCGCGGTTGGGCATGTGCTGGCTCAGTGCCTCGCGCTGAATGCGTTCAAGGTCTCGCAGTGGTCTGTCTTGACCAATGGGCACGTCGAGCAGATCCCACATCACCTTGCCCTGACTATTGGCTGGAATCGGAAGGCCCAGCAGGACACTGAGCGTGGGAGCGACATCGGCCAGTTGCCCGTGGACCGGTCCGCTCTTCCGTATGCCCGGCCCCGCCATGGCAAAGGGTGCCTTGACGACCTCCGGCTCCCCTCCGCCGTGACCACCCTTTCCCCATCGATGAATTTGACCATGATCAGAGACTGCGACGACCGTGGACTCGGGCCCCGCCGCGGCCGTGATTCGGCCCAGGCAGTTGTCGACCGCCGCGGTCACTTCCCGGTAGGCCCGCGACTCGCCCCCATGGCTATGCCCGGCCTCGTCGCCCGCCAGCAGCCCGACGACCTGAATGCCAGCGCCGGACGAGGTCAGGAAGTCCAGTGCCTCGTTACAGATCTGCATCTGCCAGGCGATCAGGTCGTTGGGATCGTACGTAGTGGGCCGAATGGACGGCTGACGGAATGAGGTGATCTGGTCGGGAAAGGCCCTCGGCCAGAACCGCGCACCGTAGACAGCCGATTCGATGCCGTGGCCGGCAGCCAGTCCGAAAATCGACTGCACGGGTGGCGGTGCGAACTCCGCGTTGTTCGTAACTCCGCTCACTTCGGGCAGAGCACCGGTGACCATCGCCGCCCTGGCGGGATTGGACAGCGACGGCACGGGAACCTGGAGAATGCCTGAGCCACCTCTCGTTGCCAACCCACCGAAGGCGGGAAGCTGCGCGGAGCGGTCCAGGCGAAGTCCGTCGAATACGACGAGAAGCACCCTTTCGGCTAGAGCCGGTCCCGCATCGAAGATCCGGTCCAGCGCATAGCCACTCCGATAGCCGGTGATGGATTTCCACGAGGCGTCGGCCAGGAAGACGCTTGCTGTCGCCAAGACCACCAAGTAGGCAACCGACCCACTGAAACGCAACAGGTGCATCCCGCTCCATTATCGCGATTCTCGAGTTGCAGCCTTGGTCGGCGCGGACGTACCCGTGGCGGCAGCCGCATCCGGAGCTGACACCGCGCAAATTTCCGACAACCCGGATTGAGTCCGCTCCTGATAACCTAGTAAGTTCTATTGCGATGGCGGCTGCAGCAAATCTCCAGAACCTGATCGGCTTGGCTCCGGACCGACTGGATCTCGCAACCCGCGAGGCGACCGTCGGCAAGGTCATTGCCCTGCGGATCTACTCGCCGCAGAACCTCGCGCTGCAGCGGATCGAAGCGGCAGGCGAGAACGTGGAGGAATGCGTTGCTCAGCTCAGGGAACGCGGACTGGACCCCTTGGAACACGAGTTCTCGCGACTGAATCCGCCGTTCTTGGCTCGCTAAGTGTTCCCAGGTGGGACGATCTGCTATTGAGCCCGCGGACCTCGCTTGGATGTTCCGGTTCGTCTGCGCCACGCTTGGCGTCCTCTGCCAGCAGGAGGGGCATCGCAGGTCGGATCGGAGGCTCACTGCCCCGGAATCACGAAACGCCGTTCCTCACGGGCTGGTGGGTTCTTCCGTCTTGAGGCGCTGCCGGGGCACTGATCTGACGGCGGCAACAGACCCGGTCTGCGGAGCCCTGCGAGGCTTGGCCTGATCCTAGCGGTGTTGGACCTGCCTGGTTGCTGGCGTCGGCGCGCTCCAGTTCAAGAGTGACCCTATACTGGGCGCATGACTGACAGACGATCATTCCTCGCTGCGACGGCGGCACCGATGGTGTTGCCTGCGTCCGCTGCCGGAGCGAACGACCGCGTCGCGATTGCGTTGATCGGATCGGGAGGCCGGGGACGGCGGGTCATGGCGGCCTTTCGGGAACTTGGATCGCCCGTTCCTGCCGTCTGCGATGTCTATGAGCCCAATCTGGCGCAGGGCCTCGCGGAGGCTGACGAGGGTGCGCGGGGGTACCGGGAGTACCGGGAGGTCATCGAGCGGGACGATCTGGATGCAGTGTTGATTGCAACGCCTGATCACTGGCATGTCCGAATGATGCTCGACGCCGTCGCCGCCGGCAAGGATGTCTACTGCGAATAACCGATGTCCCATTCGATCTCGGAGGGGGTGCAGGCGATTCGGGGCGTCCGCGCCACCGACCGCATCGTGCAGGTCGGGATGCAGCGCCGAAGCACGCCGTGGATCATCGAGATGCAGGAGGCCGTGGCTGCTGGTGCGATCGGCAACATCACCATGGCGCGTGCGGAATGGAACTGGGCGATCTCGAAACCGCTCGACAACTCCGAATTGCCAGGAGAACTCGATGAAGAGCGGTTCCGCGGCAGCGCGGCCCGGTCGCTTGATCCGATGATGTTCCGCCGCTGGCGGTATTTCTGGGCCTTCTCGGGTGGCAACATGACCGATCAAGGTACCCATCTCATGGATGTGATCCAGTGGTTTGCAGGCGTCGGGGCACCCAGATCAGCCGTGTGCCAAGGCACCGTGATCGGGATGTCCGGAGCGGAGACCCCTGACTGTTTCTCTGCTGCGTTCGACTACGGCACGTTCCTGGCGAGCTGGAACCTCAACTACAACAACGATTATCAGAACGGGTGGACGATCGAGTTGCTGGGCGACAAGGGAACGGTTGTGCTCGACAACGGTGGCTATCGGATGTATGCGGCACCGTGGACTCGGAACCAGGAACCGCTGAAGGTTTACCAGGACAGGCTGCCGACGATCCCGCACGTCCGAAATTTCCTCGAATGTGTCAAGACCCGCGACGAGCCGAACGCCCCGGTCGAGGTCGGCCATACTGCCGTCTGTGGGCCGCATCTGGCGAACATCGCTTTCCATCGCCGGTCGTCTGCGTTCCTGAATCCGGAAGCGACGGAGGTCTTCTAGAGTCGCTCCGAAAGTCGGAACCGATTCTCCCCCCACTGAGGGGGTGGTCTGCGGATGGGCTCCGCGGTGGCCGGTTTTCCGGCTCATGTCGCCGCCAGCCGCGCCTGGCTGGGCAGTGCACGGGATGCGCTTGGAACTTCAAGCGGACGCCCCTGATGATCTAGGCACGGGAGCTCCCGAACCCGTTCATGCAGCAGTCCAGGTCCGGGACGTTCTCAACTTGTCCATAGAACTCCCCTGCGCTTGCTCCGGCGAGAGGCACTCCGTACTGGCTCACAGGGTCTGCGTTGATGGGCCGCGAAATACCAGCTTCCTGGCCCGTCCTCCGTTTGGGTACAGAACGAAGTCGCCGGCCACAAACATGCCGACCGTGAAGTTGATCCGATCGCCAATCCACTGCGTGAAGACCGCAGTATGGGCATGTGCCGAGCGGAGGTTGGACGTGATCTGTCCTGATCGTCGGTGTTCGCGAGTTCGCATTGGCATACGTTCATGCACCCTGCAAGCGGGGGCCCGAAGACATAATTGCCTTGGCACTGAAATCCACTTCTCGGGTGATTCCGTCACTCACATTCCGGTAGCCACCATAGCGTCCGAATACGGAGTTGGAAGGAAACTTGGTGAAGTCGAAGTAATCGTCTCTGGGAAGTTCGCGTGGAAGCGCGCGCCGCTCAGCCTGACCGTGGAGTCGAACAGCCACTGGTCAAGCCCGAACTAGACGGCTACGGACCACACGAGGCTGAGACGAGGGTCGCCCCAGTAGTTGGGCCGCCCGGAACAGGCAGAGAATCTGCCACCCCGGAGCCCGGAGAGGGATGGCGCACGAAATCCGTTCCCGGCATGAGCGCGAAGCTCGATTCCCGCCGGGCGGAGAAGGAAGGCGGCCGCTAGGTCGCCTCTATGCGCACCAGGCAAGTCCCCTACGGGCGTTCCGCCATATGGACCAGATTCACCAGAATAGCTGGCCGCCCCCATGAAGCATCACCGTGTCCTCCCTGACAGGGGGGCATTTGGTCCTCAAGGCGCCACAACTGATCCTGTGCGAATACCGCCTCACTTGCTTGGCAATTTCAAACGCGCTGCTGGTCGGCGAAGGGCTCTCCTCCTTGTTGATGTATTGGCCTCTGGGCCCCTTGCCAGGCCCGCTGCACTGGCGGGCCTGCCGTAGAACCCTGATCCTGCATCCCAACATGCCCAGTCTGCAGTATTGAATTCATTGCCGAATGGGCGAAAGAAGCTGCCATCTTGTGGTGCGAGAGATACCCATAATTCCCCTTGGAAAAGACGCGACAATTTCACTTCTTCATCTTAGCAAGATGCTGCCCATTTGGAGTAGGTTTGGTGGCTGATCTGAGCCACTGCTCGATGTATCTATTCTTCCAGAATGGTGGAGGCCGAACGCAGAAATGAGTCCGTTTTCGTCTGCAGTGACTTGGCCTGTCCATCCACACCCTTTATCTGGCTGATCAGTCCTTTGATCTTGTCTCGATCCCTTTGGAGTGACCGAACTGTGCCTTGCAGTGAGAGAATCCGTGCCTGGGTTTGCGTCAGTTTATTCAACATCTGACTAGCGTCTTGTGTCAAGATTGTAGTAGCGCCACCTTTCTCATCTATGGGTGAGACCGCGTTTTCAGTGGTGGACTTAATCCAACTGGCGAAGCTTGATACTCTTGCGAATACGACAGTTGCGGTTGATCCTGCAGTAGAACGTGTTTGCGCAAATAGCGACGTCACACCTATCTGCAGATACTTGAGATTCCCATCGCCAGTATACGAAACAATCAATGGCCCTCCGCTATCGCCTCGATTACTTCTTTTTGTTGACGTTCCTGCACATAAGGTGTCCTCATCCACGACTCGCGAAAAACCGCTCGATTGAGCTACACAATCCTCAGCATGATACAGGCGTATGTTGACAGACCGCATTCCGTCACTAGGCAAGTCGTTTTCCATTCGCCCATAGCCCAGCAACGTAGCGGATGTGCCAGAAACGGCCTGTCGCTGTTCGGCCGCTCGGGTCGGAATACCGAGAGGGGCTACATACGCCTCAGGAAATGCTTGTGAAACCTCGACCAAAGCAACATCGTTATGGATGGCGAGTTTATCGATCGTGTACTGCGGGTGTAGAATGATCCGCTTGGAGGTTCGTTTTGTCCAGCCATAGCTTGATCCATACCCATGCTCAATCTCAGTCTTCGTGATGTTCATTTCTGCGTTTGAAAAACAATGAGCAGCAGTCAATACCCAATTGGGTGCGATAATACTACCAGTGCAGCAACGATTGTTTCTTGACTGTACGCAGACCACGAAAGGGTAGTCTTCAACAGCAGCCGGTTGTCCACCAATGATTGCCCGAGGAATCGGACCCTGTTCTTCAGCAGCAAGGCCAAGTGCTACGAGAAACATCAGGAGCGATGCTCTCAATGCTGACTTGTGGATTCGACGGGTAACGATCATTCGATAGCAAGACGCGATGCCCAAGGTGCAGACATGTGGGATATATGTAGGAGTGTACTGTAGAGCTGTCAGGGCTGTCAAGGTCCAGAATCGGCGAATCATCGGAGGAAGGCGGCGGTTGGATGCGCGAGACTCAACAACAATGGCAGACTGACCAGGTGTTCATCGAGAAGGTTGAGTTCGAGTGCGATTGTCGCGACGATCCGATGGCGGTCCTGCGCGGTTGGTAGCCCGTGTTTTGGGCACGGTCAGTCTACACGCAGGTGATGGGTCTGTTCAAGGAGGGCCTCAACCTGGATCTCGACCGGCTGAGGAGCGGTCTTGATGGCGTCGACTCTTGGCGCGAGCTGGGTTGGCAGATCCCACCCACGTGGGGATCGCGAATGGGATGGATATCGGCACCCTGCTGAAGCAGCAGAGCGGGCACTGGGTTGAACCGATGGGCTTGCTCTGGCGATCCGGCGGTGTCAGGTCAAGGTGCAAGATCCGAAAGTGGCGGAGGCGGTAGCCCGGCGCTGGCATGGCATCTTGCGCGGACAGAATTGCGGGTCGGGCTGGTGGACCAGCAACAGCTCGAAACTCCACCGGCGGGAGATGGACCCGCTGGCGGACGAGATGGTATCGGCACCCACGTCCTGCCGGCGAGCCACTCGCCGCTCAGCCGTTCGGTGCACACCCGCAGGGAGCCACCCCAACGCCGTGGTGGAAGCCGCGCCGCACTGACGGGCTTCGCTCGTCATGCCACTGGCACCTTCGGCTCGCGGTACCGCCAGTCGCTACGATCAAGGGAATGTCGGCTTACTTGGCCAGCTTGGTGGAGCGAGCGCGTGCCAGGCGCTGTAGGATCGTATTCCCGGAGGGCGACGACTCGCGGGTCAGGGAAGCCTGTGCCCGGCTCGCTCGGGACCGGGTCGTGCAGCCTGTGCTCGTCAGCACGAATACCGATTGC
Organism: Bryobacterales bacterium; assembly: GCA_965205085.1. GTDB lineage: Bacteria > Acidobacteriota > Terriglobia > Bryobacterales > UBA6623 > VXMF01. Next base: position 4,194,686 of record OZ242039.1, read on the forward strand.
GCTCCCGGCGTGGACTGCTCGCATCCCGGGACGTCCGGCAAGGCGGACCGGTATGCGCAGATCTATTACGAACGCAGACGCTCTCGCGGTGTGACCGGGGCGGAAGCGGAGCGCATAGCGAGAATGTCCCTCTACTATGCGGCGCTGATGCTGGAGAACGGTGATGCCGACGGCATGGTGGGTGGCGCGAAGAACACGACGGCCGAAACCCTGCGGGCTCTGATCGAATGTGTTGGCGTGAGGCCGGGCTATAGGCTCGTGTCGAGCTTCATGGTGCAGATCCACCCAGATCCCCGGTTCGGTGCCGATGGGGTGATGGTGTTCTCGGACCCTGCGGTCGTGCCGAATCCGACATCCAGCCAACTCGCCGACATAGCGATCGCCGCGGCGATGAACAGTCGCAGGTTGCTCGGCGCGGAGCCGTGCGTGGCCCTGCTCTCCTTCTCGACCAAGGGCAGTGCCGGGCACCCGATGGTGGACAAGGTGGTCGAGGCGCTCCGCATCATTCGTCAGCGGGCGCCGAAACTCAGGGTGGACGGAGAACTGCAGGCCGATGCGGCCCTGCTGGAGAGTGTCGGATCGTCCAAGGCCCCTGGTTCCCCTGTCGCGGGGAACGCCAACGTCCTCGTGTTCCCGGACCTCAACGCTGCCAACATCGGTTACAAGCTTGCCGAGCGGCTGGGTGGGGCCCAGTCGCTCGGTCCGTTCCTGCAGGGCCTCAACAAGCCGGCGAACGACCTGTCCAGAGGGTGTTCCGTAGACGACATCTACTACGTTGCTGCGGTCACCGCCCTGCAGGCGTCCGGGGAGGCCTAGCCGGGATGTCCCGGCCTGACCGCATTCGCACAGTCCACTCCAGATAGGTCATCAGTCTCCGGCGCTCGCGCCAGAGATAGCCACAGAACCCGCGCACCCCGATCGACTCGGCCCCCAGCCCCGAGTCGGTCTCGATTCGCCAGCGCAGGTAGGGACTGCGCCAAGGTTGAAGCCAATGGCCTCGCGATACTTGCCAGAGAAAGCGCATGGCCTCGGGCCAGTCTCTGAAATCCATCTCGGACGCCGGCGCTACTCGACGTAGTATCCGGGCCGGTGCCGGACCTTGTTGCTCCGGTCCGTCCCTCTCAGCTCGATCTGGATTCGCCGGAACCCAGGCCCCTTGCCGCCGGGTCGGCTGTATTCCAGGATGTACTGGTTGCGGATGTCGGCGGCAATGCGCTTTACCAAAGCCTCGACCTCTTCGGTGGCGTCGGGGAAATAGGCGGGCCCCCCCGTCGGCCGAGTGAGGCTGAGGAGATGGCGTTCGGCCCGTCTCGCCGCCCTCCGCTCCTCCTCGGACAGGAGTCCGATGCCGTAGATCGTTGCGTCAGAACTCTGGATTTTGCGCACGAGGATCTCAAGGTCCATCCGGCTCGATGTATCCTCTCCGTCGGTAATGACGAGCAGGGCCCGCTTGTTATACCGGGGGTCGCCTTCCTCCGCCAGATGATCCAAGGAGACTGAAATCGCGTCGTAGAGGGCCGTGCCGCCCCTGGTGTCGATCCTTTGCAGGGCGTCCTGCAGACGTTCGATCCTGCTGGTGAAATCCTGGTCGAGGTACGTCTCGTCATTGAAGTTGACGACGAACACCTCGTCCTCGCGGTTCGAGGCCCTGACGAATTCCAGAGCGGCCTGGTTGACCAGGAGCCGTTTCTCGCGCATGCTCCCGGAATTGTCGATAACGAGGCCGAGGGACACCGGGACGTCCTCCTGGGCAAAGTAGGTGAGTTCCTGGAGCCGACTGTCTTCGGTGACCACGAAGGCCTCCTTGGACAGGTCCGTCACGAAGCGGTCCTGACGGTCGACGACGGTCACGTGCAGAACGACCTTCTCCGTCTCGACGCAGAACGTCACACCGGGTTCGCATCCTGACGGCATGGTGGCGTCCGGTTGCGGGAAGGCAGCGCCTGACAGCAGGAGGCCTGCAAGGGCTGCCTTCCTTGCTGCTGCGACCGGGAAACAGGGGAGAGTGCGCTCAGCGCGAGGGTGCATAGTATCCATGTCTGTAGTAGGCGCGCAGGGGAGGAAGGCCCGGAATTTTCTTGATCTCGACCCTGATGCGTCTCCACTTCCCGTCCTTGGTCGAGTTAGTGGGGACGTAGCCCAGGACGTAACGGTTGCGAAGTTCAATGCCTATCTTGGCTGCGATGTCCGGCAGTTCGCTCGCGTTTTGTACGGCGAACTGCCTACCTCCGGTTGCCTCGGCGATGTCGGTCAAGAGGCCCGGGCCCGCAGCTTCCTCCGGGGTTCGGCCCCGGGTCGAGTACGGCTCGTAGATGCCGATGGCGTAAATCTGGACATCCGACTCGCGGACCGTTCGCTTGACCTCTCGCGGGGTGTACCGGCTCGAGTTGTCCCCACCGTCGGAAATCACAAGCAACGCCTTCTGGCCGTTCTTGGCCGCCTTCATCTGGTCGAGCGCCAGGTAGATCGCGTCCAGCAATGCCGTTCGCCCCTTGGATCGAATGAAGGTGAGGCGGCTCTGGACATCCTCGAGGCTGCGGGTGAAGCCTGTCACCATCTCGGGCCGGTTGTTGAACTGGACCAGGAAGAACTCGTCGTCCGGGTTGGCCGTCTTGAAGAACTGGGCGACCGCCTCCCGGGCGTTGGACATCTTGTGGCCCATGCTGCCTGAGGCATCGAAGACAACGGCAAGGGACAGGGGGGCGTCCTCAGCCCCGAACTGCTGAATCTCCTGCCGGTTGCCGTCCTCCTTCAGAATGAAATGCTCTTGTTCCAGACCCGTCACCATGCGCCCCGTCGGATCCGTAACCGTCACGCTTACCAGTGCCAGATCGACGTCAACCTTGATGATCGCCCGGCGACCGAGCGTCAGATCGGGGTCCGTCTCGTCGGGGCTGACCTGATCCGGGCCCGAGCGCTCGACGGGAGGGCGAACGTCGTTGAGGGCAGATGGCGCTACGATCGTTTGTGCGATCTGCAGGTTGTCATCCGCCGCCTCAAGGCCCGTGGCGAGGGTGAGCCCACTCAGACACGAGCAGACCACACCGAGCCTCAGCCCGAAGCGCCAGAGTCTTTCCTTGTCGGGCATTCCTGACCACTTGCCGACATCGGTCGGCAGAGCGAGATCCACCCCAAGCGATGTGAAGTTCCGGGCGAACGCACTCTTTGACACTTAGCATAACGTCGGCAAGGGCAACGTCTCGCTTGGGCCATGGCCGACAGGGGGACCACAACGAACAACGGAACGCAAGCTCATTGACATCAGACCATCACGGCGGAACGCCAATCGGGGGGCATTCGGGCCGCCGGATCCTCCACCGGAGAGGCAAGGCCGGGAGTCACGAACGCCTAGACCGGCGGAGCCGCCATGATCGCTGCAGTCGCACCGCAAGACTAGCGTCGCCCGTATGCACGCGCTGCCGGGAGATGCCCGAAAGGAAGTGCGAAGAAACGGTTCAGTGAGTGACCGATGAGGCCCGTGGGGCAACCCCGGTTCGGTTCCGCCGCGTGCTACGCTGGAACGTGTCCACAGAGCGGGACTGGCCCGTGAGCGGGTCTGGAATCGTTGCGGACAGACGAGCCGGGAGCCAGCGGGCCGAGGAGCCCGTCAAACTTCCTCTGGCCTCATCTTTCCGCACAGGAGAGCCGACTGCGTAGTGTCCCGCCCGAAGTTCATTTTCGTTACGGGCGGCGTCGTCTCTTCCTTGGGCAAGGGCATCGCCTCTGCCTCCATTGCGAACTTGCTGGAGTGCCGCGGCCTCAGGGTAACGCTGCAGAAGCTGGATCCGTATCTCAACATCGATCCCGGCACGATGAGTCCGTTCCAGCACGGGGAGGTCTTCGTCACGGATGACGGAGCGGAAACGGATCTGGACCTCGGCCATTACGAACGGTTCACGCACGCGGTGCTGACGAGGGCGAACAACGTTACCAGCGGCGCCATCTACGAGAGGATCCTGGCCAGGGAGCGGCGCGGCGACTACCTCGGCAAGACGGTTCAAGTGATCCCCCACGTTACCGACGCAATCAAGGAGCAGATTGCCAAGGTCGCCACGTCCTGCGTCGATGTCGTGCTGACCGAGGTTGGCGGCACGGTGGGCGACATCGAGTCCCTGCCGTTCATCGAGGCGCTGCGCCAGGTCCGCCACGAGGTCGGGCGGGACGGGTGCCTCTTCGTGCATGTCACCCTGGTGCCCTACATCGCTGCGGCAGGCGAACTGAAGACGAAGCCCACGCAGCACAGCGTGAAGGAGTTGCGGGCTCTGGGTATTCAGCCCGACATCCTGATTTGTCGGACAGAGACCGGTTTCTCGCGCGAGATCCGGGAGAAGATCGCGTCGTTCTGCGATGTCGACAGCGATGCGGTGATTGCCGCACGCGACGTCGACACGGTCTACCAGGTGCCGATCGAGCTTGCCGAGCAGAACGTCGACGAGATCGTGCTGGACCGCTTGCGGCTGGATGCGGGGCCGCGAAGCTTGGGGCCCTGGCAGGACATGCTCGGCCGCCTTCGGAATCCTCGCGACACCGTCCGGGTCGGCGTGGTCGGGAAGTACGTGGACTACGAGGATTCCTACAAGAGTCTCAAAGAGGCCCTGCTGCACGGAGGTCTCGCGCAGCGGCTTGCGGTCGAGATCGGCTGGATCGAGGCCGAGGGGATCACGGCGGAGACGACCGCTGCCCAGTTGGATCGGTTTGACGGCATCCTGGTTCCCGGGGGATTCGGAACTCGCGGTATCGAGGGCATGATCGAGGCCATCCGCTATGCCCGCCAGAATCTTGTTCCGTATTTCGGGATCTGCCTTGGCATGCAGACGATGGTGATCGAGTTTCTGCGGAACGTCTGCGGTGTCGAGGGTGCCCATTCGACGGAGTTCGACCCCGAGGCGACGGATCGGGTTTTCCTGAAACTGCGGGAACTCAAGGGAATCGAGGACTTGGGGGGCACCATGCGTGTCGGTGCTTGGCGATGCCGGCTTGCCCCGGGCAGCCTGGCTCAGCGCGCGTACGAAACGACCGAGGTCAGCGAGAGGCACAGGCACCGGTACGAGTTCAACCGTCCTGAGTACGAGCGGATCATGACCGACCGCGGGATGCGGATCAGCGGGGAGACACCTGATGTGAACTACGTCGAGATTTGTGAGCTGACCGGACATCCCTGGTATCTGGGATGCCAGTTCCATCCCGAATTCAAGTCCAAGCCGCTCGAGCCGCAGCCGCTGTTCCGAGCTTTCGTGCAGGCTTGCCAGGAGAGGCAATTGCGAGTGGGAAGGGTGGAGGCGGATATCGAGGCACGGCAGTTCCTTCGCCGGCCGGGTTCGCGTTTGGCGCGTCCGGCCGGTTGATCGGACCGCTGCGTTGAAGGGACAGGGCACCGAGAATGCTCACCTTTGCCCAGTTCGGGGCCGGCCGCATCGGACGGATGCACGCAAGGAATCTGGCCGCCAATCCGCATGTTCGACTGGCGGGCATCCACGACCCGGATCCGGCAGCCCGTGCCGAGGTGGCCGCGGAATCGGGATGCTCGGCGGTGGCGTCGATCGATGGTCTCCTGAACGACTCGGCAATCGACGCGGTGCTGATCGCCTCGTCGACTGATACGCACTGCGAACTGATCGAGAGGTCGGCGCGGGCCGGGAAGGCCATCCTGTGCGAGAAGCCGATTCACCTCGACCTCAACAGGCTCGGCCGGTGCTGGGACATAGTCGCGGCTGCCGGGGTTCCGGTCCAGATCGGGTTCAATCGGCGATTCGACCCAAGCCACCGGGCCCTTCGGCAGGCCGTCGTTGCCGGAGAGATCGGGCGGATCGAGCAGGTACTGATCACGAGCCGCGATCCGTATCCGCCGCCTCTCGACTACCTGCGAGCCTCCGGCGGAATCTTTCGTGACATGACCATTCACGACTTTGATATGTGCCGGTTCCTGTTTAGCGAGGAGCCGGTCGAGGTCTCAGCCATGGGCACGGTGCTGGTTGACCCGCGAATCGGCGAGATGGGCGACAGTGACGGGGCAATGGTGGTCTTGCGCATGGAGTCGGGGGCCCTGTGCCACATCAACTGCTCCCGGAGATGCCCGTACGGCTATGACCAACGGATCGAGGTGTTCGGCACCGACGGCATGCTCATTTCGGACAACCCGGCCGTTAACAACATCACCCGGTTCAGCGCGACCGCCACGTCGGCCCGCGAGCGGCTGCATTCCTTTTTTGTCGAGCGCTATGCGGAATCCTACGTCCTGGAGGTCGCCGCGTTCGTCGACGCCGTCGAGTCGGGCGTCGCCCCGTCGCCGGCCTTCCACGACGGCCGACAGGCGCTGGTCCTGGCGAATGCTGCGCTCGAATCGGCCTCGACGGGTCGGACGGTGCGGGTCCGCGCACAGCTATAATTTGGGCGCAATGACTGTCGTACGGGTCATCCTGCTGTGGCTCCCTGCGCTTGCACTGGGCCAGCCGGCGGATTGGCGGGTCGGCCTCGCAACGGTCGACATCACCCCGACCGAGCCGGTCCCGATGGCTGGATACGCCTCCCGCCGGGTGCCGTTCGAGTCGGTAGCCCAGCCGCTCTACGCGAAGGTGATGGCGGTCCAGGACAGAGACGGGAATCGCGCGCTTCTGGTAACCGCCGACATCCTGGGGTTCACGGCCGAGCGGTCAGAATCGATCTGGCGCCGCCTGGAAGCGAGCGACGGCCTGTCCCGAGATCAGATCCTGCTGAACGCTTCCCACACCCATGCTGGGCCGCTGGTGGCGGGCTCGCTGTTGACGTCGATATCCGCAGCAGGGCAGGAGTCAGTCCGCAGATACGTAGCCGCCATGGAGGACCGGATTGTCTCGGCGTGTCGGAAGGCCCTGCACGACCTGCGGCCGGCACACCTTGCGTGGGGTCAGGGAGTGGCTTCGTTCGTCATGAACCGGCGGGAATTCACCGGTCGCGGCATCGTTCTCGGTACGAACGCATCCGGGCCGGCGGACCGCACCGTTCCGGTGCTCCGCATTACGGGCGAGGACGGGAATCTGAGGGCAGTCGTATTCGGCGCAGCTGCACACTGCACGACGCTCACGGGCAGCAACATGCTCATCGCGGGGGACTACGCCGGCTACGCCCAGGAGTTCCTGGAGGCCCGCGAGCCCTCCATCCAGGCCATGTTCATGACCGGATGCGCGGGCGATGCTAATCCCTATCCTCGGGGCACGGTCGATCTGGCCAGGCGCCATGGCAGCGAACTGGCGTCAACGGTCCGGCAAGTGCTCGGGGGAACACTGTGGCCGCTCCGGGGTCCCCTCACCACCCGTCTCGAGATGGTGCACCTGCCGCTCAAGGAGCCTACCCGCGAGCAGATCGTAGCGATGCAGGCCGGAGCGCCCTCGTACCGACGGTTTTTTACCCAGGGCGCACTGGGCAGGCTGGACCAAGGCAAGGCGTTGCTGACCTCCTACAGTGCACCGTTCGCCCTCTGGCAGTTCGGCGCGGATCTGACCATGGTTGCCTTCAGTGGTGAAACCGTTGTGGATTACGTGGGCCTGACCCAGGATGCGCTGGGCCCGCTGAAGCTCTGGATCAGCGGATATAACAACGACGTGTTCGGATATCTCCCGACGTCCAGGCTTCTTGAGGAAGGGGGGTACGAGACGCGTGGCCTGTACGTTGAGTACGGTCTGTTTCAGCCCGGCGTGGAAGATGTCGTCATGGCAGCCATCCAGTCCATGGCGCGCAGCGTCGGTCGTTTGCGGGAGTGAAGCCGGCTGGACGAACTCTCAGTTGTTCCGGCTCGCGGGTGGACGTGCGCTTCTGGTCCAACGCCGATGTCACCGGGCCGGCAACACGCGAGAGGCCAGCCGGAATCTCGCGGACGTCCCCTTGCTCTAGCGTATGGATGCGACCGCCGCTTGCACCTCTGGCGGATCGAGGAAGCCGAGCCGGTCCATCCACTCCCGCATCCGGTCGGGCCACCGGGTAACCGGCAGCTCGGTCGCCCGCAGGCCGTACCCGTGTCCACCACTCTCGTAGATGTGGAGTTCCGCCCCGACGCCAGCCTTCTTGAGCGCGACATACAACTCACTTACGGCAATGGATCGGTCCCGGTCGTCGTGAGCGATCACCATGAAGAATGGCGGACAGCCCGAATGGATCACCGCCCCTTCTGGAATGCCACCGGAATAGATCGGAGCCGCGAAGTCCGGGCGGAACGGTACCTTGTCGTAGTGGTCCACGGGATCGTAGAGCCGATCTTGCCGCAGCGCCGAATAACGCACCGGGGAGCCGCCGGCCGAGAATCCGATCATGCCGATCCTGTCCGGATTGACGCCGATCTCCCCGGCCCGGCCCCGGACGAGACTCACTGCTCGTTGGCCGTCCTGGACCGAAACAAGCCAGGGCCGGTCCTGATGCCGGGCGGGAACCCGGTACTTGAGGACGATGCCGGTTACGCCGATGGAGTTCAGCCACGCGGCTATCTCCGTCCCCTCCAGGTCGTATGCGAGAATCCTGTGCCCGCCGCCCGGAGCGATGATCGCCGCAGTGCCCGTATCGGTCCCGGACGGGGGCTTGAAGATGGACAGCACTGGTCTCGAGACGTTGGTCAAGCGAGTAACCCTTCGGCCTGCGACCGTTCTGCTCTCTGCGCCTGTGGTGTCACGCTCCGGCGGAAGTTCGGTTGTCTCTCCAGGCGGCGTTCCCGGCCACAATTCCCACACGAGCGGCTCTGAAGCCCGGGCATGGCCTGCGACACCACTCGCCACGATGAGTGCCGCTGCGAGTCGCAGCCGCAACCGGTCTCTCCACCGAATCGCCGACATTACCCGGCCATCATAGCCGTTCACCGAGTTCCGCTGCCAATGCGCGCCTCCACTGGCGGTTTCGATGACGCTGCCGGCTGTTCCCTGCCGTATGATGGGTGGGCGCGGTCATCCGGTGCCTTTGGACAGGCTGGCCGGGAAAGGCATGCAGACCTCACCAACTCTGGCGGGCATCATCGTGGGTGTGCATCTTGTGGCACCCTCGGCAAGGGCCGCCGAGGCGGGGGCCGATGTCCTCGGTGTGCTTGCGGCGGAGGTTGAGCGGTCGGTCGAGGTTCTGTCCCAACAGCCTGAACCGCTGCACTTCCTGAGTTACGAAATCACCGAACAGGATCAGGTGGCGGTCGTGGCCTCCTTCGGTTCGGTCACGGCACAGTCGAGCAGCCGGGGCCGCATCCTCGACATCGACCTGCGTGTCGGCACCAAGTCCCTGGACAATACCCACCCCGTTCGCAACGCAAGGGGCTTTGGCTTGATGAGGCCGTTGCGGACTCCTGTTCCGGTTGCCGACCCGATCGCCCTTCGGAACGTCCTCTGGCTGGAGACCGACAGGAGGTACAAGCAGGCCGCCGAGCAGCTCGCCAGAATCCGGACGACCGTCCAGATCAACGTGGACGACGAGAGCCGGCCGCCTGATTTCTCGACAGAGCCAGCCGTGCTCCACATCGAGGAACGGCAGGCCCTCAGCGTCGACACGGACGCATGGGCGGACCGACTGCAGCGCTACTCCGCGCCGTTCGCCCGGTCCCGGCACATCCTCTCGTCCACCGTGGTGCTTGCGGCAACGGCGGTTTCGCGCTGGTACGTCAACAGTTCAGGGACCCGGATCCGCACTTCCGGCACGGAGTTTCGTCTGACTGTGACTGGCTCGGCGAAGGCGGACGACGGGATGGAGTTGCCCCGTTTCGAGTCATTCTTTGCCTTCGCGGAAGCAGACCTGCCGGACGACGAAACCGTCCTCGCCACGGTCCAGCGGGTGATCGAGGACCTGGAAGCGCTGAGGGTCGCACCCGTTGCCGAACCCTACAGCGGACCTGCGATTCTTTCAGGGCGGGCCAGCGGCGTATTCTTCCACGAAATCCTGGGCCACCGAATTGAGGGTCACCGCCAGCGGGCGGCGGACGACGGCCAAACGCTTCGAGACATGATCGGGGAACCCCTGTTGCCCGACACCTTCTCGGTGGTATTCGATCCGAGCGTCCGCCAGGCCTCCCGAATCCCGCTGTCCGGCACGTACCGATTCGACAATGAAGGCGTGAGAGGCCAGCGGGTTGAGGTGATCGAAGCCGGCATTCTGAAGCGGTTCCTGATGTCCCGCAAGCCGATCGACGGCTTCGCCGGCTCCAACGGGCACGGGCGGAAGCAGCCCGGGTTCAGCGCGGTGGCACGGCAGTCGAACCTTTTCGTGGACGTGAGCGAGCCGCACTCGTCGAGTGACCTGAAGGCCATGCTGATCGCCCAGCTCCGACAGGAAGGCAAGGAGTACGGGCTCCTGTTCGACGACATCCAGGGCGGCTTCACCTTGACCGGACGCACGACACCGAACGCGTTCAACGTGCTGCCCACGATGGTGTACCGCATCTACGCGGACGGACGCGAGGAACTCGTCCGGGGTGTCGACCTGATCGGTACACCGCTCACGACGTTCAGCAAGGTTCTTGCCGGAGGAGACGAACCAGCCGTCTTCAATGGAGTTTGCGGCGCGGAGTCCGGGGGCGTGCCTGTCAGTGCAGTGTCGCCGCCGATTCTGGTGTCCCAGGTTGAGGTGCAGAGGAAGGAGAAGTCCCAGGACCGGCTGCCGATTCTTCCTCTCCCGCCCGCATCGGCGCGGGTACTGCCATGGAACGGGCAAGGAGTCCTTCCATGAATCGCACCTGGATCGTCGTGATCGGTCTGGCGCTGGTCGCCGGCTCTCTGCCGGGCCTGACGCCGGACAGTGTGTTGATGCGGGCGATGGGGGATGAACTGGACCGTAGCATGGGCGAACTCCAGATCGAGCAGATGGAAAAGCCCTACTTCATCGCCTACACGGTTCATGACGTTGCAGAAGTTCGGGCTGTGGCCGTTCTTGGCGCGGTCACGAGCAGTTCCAAGCATGAGAGCCGCACTCTCGGCGTCGAGGTGAGAGTAGGGGCAGCGAATCTCGACAACACCAACTTTCTGGAGAGACCGGACGCCAGGTCATTCTCTAGACTGTCTGCCGGGATGGCACCCCTTCCGCTCGGGGACGATTACCAGGGAATACGCAGAGCGATCTGGCTCGCGACGGACGGGGCGTACAAGCGGGCCCTCGATCGAATCTCGAAGAAGCGTGCCGCGCTGCAGAATCAGACCGTTGTTGAGGAGACGCCGGACTTCAGCGAGGAGGAGCCCTACCAGTACAGGGACGAACCGGCTCCCCCGGCTGTGGGCGGGGACCGGATGAGGAGTCTTGCCGCAGACGTCTCGAGTGTCTTCCGCGGCCACGCCGGTGCTGATGATTCCAGGGTCGAGGTCCGGGCCGTCCGGCGGATGACTTTCTACGTCAACAGCGAGGGTTCTTCTTTCGTCCGGGCGGATCCGTCGGTTGCGCTGACTGTCCGGGCGACAGCCCGATCAGCCGACGGAACGGAGGTCGCGGACTCCTTCACCGTCTATGGCCGAGCGCTTCGTGACCTGCCCGGCACTAGCGAACTGGCGGAGCGCAGCCGCGCAATGGCCGAGCGGCTGGAGGGTCTGCGGCAGGCGGTGGACGTCAACCGGTATGCGGGACCAGTCCTGTTCGAGGGTCAAGCCGCTGCCGAACTGGTCCGTCAGGTCCTGCTGCCCCGGCTGCTGACCCGCAAGGTCCCCCTGGCCGACGATCCCCGCCTGCGGCAATCCATCGTCCAGTTGGGCAATCCGTTCCAGGACAAGTTGGGAAGCCGCGTCCTGCCCCGCTTTCTGGCCGTCGAGGACCAGCCCACGCTGCATAGAAATGAGCAGGGACCACTGTGGGGAGGATATGCGGTCGACGACGAAGCGGTCCGGGCCCGGCCGACCGTGCTGGTCCAGCGCGGATTGCTCAAGACACTGCTGGCAACCCGCAATCCCGTCGAGGGGGTGCCGCGGAGCAACGGACACAGTCGCGGTGGGGGAGCGGCGCCTTCGAACCTGCTGGTTACTGCCGACGACGGGCTCTCGGAGGAAGAAATGTCGGAGGAGTTGGTGGCACTGGTCCAGGAGCGGGATCTGGAATACGGAATCGTCATCCGCCGCCTGCGGCCGGGCAGCAACGTCGGCTCCGGCGGACGTGGCGGTGGTTCGCCGGGAGCCGCCAGGATGATCCGTGTGGCCGTTGCGGCCAAGGTTTATCCTGACGGCCGCGAAGAGCCGATCAGGCAGGCGGTCGTAACCGGAATCAGCGAGAGCAGTTTCCGGGATATCGTCGCTGCGTCCGGCAGATCGACGAACCATACGTTTCTGCATCGAGCTGCGGCAGTCCCCGGGCCGTTCGGCATCGTGAACCCAGCGTGGAGGTTCGGTGCGCTGACGACCGTGGTTTCCCCGTCTCTGCTGTTCGAGGATATCTCGGTGCGACGGCCTCCGGGCAACATTCCGCGCCCTCCGGTCGTTCCCCGGCCGACATCGTCGGCTGGGGATTAGCGTTCAGCCGGTCGAGCGACTGGTACGGTTCGGAGCGGGCCACGGTTCCGGATTCGCCTCTGCGGAGATGCCATCGCGGCTGGCTTCTGGGCTGACGACGACCTATAGTTGGATTGGTTCCCGCAGGATGGTACGGCGAATGGCGGAGCAAGCCTTTTGACACGACGATTCTTCCTCTCCGCCACGGCCACGGCGCTCGGAGCAGCGAGAGCCGCGCGACGCGCCACAATCACAGGCATCTCCCTTGCGAGGATCCGAGGCGACTTTCACAAGTTCGTTGCGATGAACTCATACGACAACGAACCGAAGGGAACCGGCTATACGAATACGCTGATCCGAATTTCGACGGATGCAGGTGTCGAGGGAGTCGGTGTCATGGGCTACACGCCCCCGGATCAGGAGTTCCTCGCTGCCCTGCGGCTTCTCGTTGGTGCGGACCCGGAGGCCGCTTACAAGTTCAGGGACGGCGTCATCGCCGGTCGGTCGTCACTCTTCAATGACCTGCTGGTCCGGTACAAGCATCTCGACGGGCCGTTGTGCGACCTGATCGGCAAGCTGCGAGGGGTTCCTTGCTGGCAGCTGTTCGGCGAGTCGGTGCGAGACCGGGTCGAAGTCTACGACGGAACCCTGTACTTCAGCGACCTTTGGTACAGCGACCGCGGGGTGCAGGCAGTGGTCGACGAGGCGACCGAGGCCGTTGCCAGCGGCTACGGCGGGGTCAAGCTCAAGATCGGGCGTGGCAGCAAGTGGATGCGGCGCGATGACGGACTGCGAAGGGACATCGAAGTAATCCGGGCCGTTCGCAGTGCGATCGGGGGTGCCCCGAAGCTGCTTGTGGATGCGAACAACGGCTTCCGCGGCGACTACAGCCGGGCCTGGACCCTGCTCGAAGCGACGAGGGATGAGCGGCTGGACTGGCTGGAGGAAGCGTTCCCGGAAGACCGCGACCTCTATCGCCGCCTGCGCACCCAGATGCGCGAGGCGGGCATCGAGACCCTGATCGCGGACGGCGAAAACATGCGCAGTGCGGATGAGTTCCGGGAATATCTCGAACCGGAACTGCTTCTCGACGTGATGCAGCTCGACATTCGCACCGGGGGGATTCTTGACTGCCGCAAGATGGCCGCGATGGGAGAGCCGAAGGGAGTGGTAGCCGTACCGCACAATTGGGGCTCCCAGGTGGGGCTGCTGATGAGTTTGCACCTCGCCAAGACGCAGCAGAATATCACTGCGGCGGAGGATGATCGATCAAGGTGCCCCGCACTCGTAGCGCGAGGGTACGAGTTCCGGGACGGGCACTACACAGTCTCCGACGAGCCGGGACTCGGTCTGGAGGTCAACGACAGGTACTACGAAGCTCCCGACTTTCCGGACCGGACCGTGATCGAATAGGCGGGGCCAGGTGCCGGGCCAGTCTCCGTTGGGACGCCGGTGCCCGCTATCCGGCTTTCGCCCGCGACCGCAGGAGGGAAGCAGATCTGGTCGTCCTCGTCAAAGGTGGCCGGATCCACCAGTTGGTTCACGGGAACTACGCCGCGCTCCTACCGCTAGCCGGAGCGCTCTGTTTCGGTGGTCTTCCCCTGCAAGTGCCGTTGTACCCTCTGGTCCCGACCTGGCGCACGAGTAAGGAAGCTGGACCCTGGAGGCCACGAATCCCAGCGCACAGCGAGCTGCACGAGACTTGATGCCCTTGTGCGGGAAGACCCGGAACATCGGTCTGATGTTGATCTGAACCCAGCACCGCTGCGGGGGGCTATTATATTGCCGGTTGCACTAGGAAGCGCAACAGCGGGCGGAGGGGCCTAAGGTGCTGATTAGCCTATCCTAGTGGACAAATCGCCATGCCTCAGCAGTTCCGCCACCTGCAATACGACGAGCGCTGCCAGATCCAGGCATTGCTGCCGGTCGAAGCGTATTGGGAGGCATTGCCCGCTTTCTTTGCTTAGCTTGAGGGCGATGCGGTCCCCGAGGCCCTCGCTGCCTTTGCCGGACCGGGGGGCGAAGAACTATCAGGGCTCGACCCGGCAAATCGAGCGGTATACGATGTGCCGCACCCTCGACGGCAACATCAACCTGCATGCGCGCAATGTCGAGACCGGGATCAGCCCGAACTACCGCGTGGGTCGCATCGAGGGCACCTGCGTGACCGGACGTATTCTCTCGCCGCGTTTTGCGGGGTCGAACTGACCCCAAAGGTCCGGTCGCGATTGCGACAACCACGACGGGAGAATTACGCTCGTCCGGTTTCGGCGGCATGACCGCGCCGGCCTGCCGTCAGCGCCGCTAGGCGGCTTGTCCGCCCCTGCCCTAGGTGGACGGGGCCGAGCGAGGCAGCCCGCTTCGTACCGCCGATGGCGCTACGTCCAAGGCATCGCCGTTTCTCCCGTAGGTTGCCCTTCATCGTGCGACCGGCGCTTCAAAAGAAAAGCTGCACCATCTGTCCATGGAGTTCGTGGAGCGTCGATCGATTGCTCGGCCACAGCGGTTCGGCAAGGTGGGTGTTCCAAGACTCCAACTCCGACTCGAGGCGCTTTACGATCTCCGGATGATCCTCCGCTACGTTCTCGAGCTCACCCTTGTCCTCCGAAAGGTTGTACAGCACCGTCAATTGGCCGGTCGGTGAATCGTCGGAATAGTCGACCTGCGGCAGCCGACGGCCACCGAGCGTGAGGTCGTCGAGCGTCTTGTCGGTCCTGTTAACCTTCCAGAGCTTCCAGTCGCCCCACCGCACCGCCATGTTGGGCTTGGCGCGCCAGAACAGAAACTCGTGAGGAGCACCGTTCTTCTCGCCACGCAGGTACGGCAAGAGGTTCACGCTGTCTGGACTCGTCTCGCCCGAACCCGCTGCAGCTGCAAACGTCGCGAACAGATCGAGGGAAATCACCGGCTGGCTGTAAGTGGTTCCTGCAGGCAAGGCTGCCGGCCAGCTGACGATGAAAGGCACTCTGATTCCGCCCTCCAGGTGAAATCGCTTGGAACCGCTCAGCGGGTCGTTCGAGCAGATGTCCTGCGACAGGTACTTGACGCAGCCGTTGTCGGAGGAGAACACGATCAATGTGTTCTGCTCGAGACCGTGCGCGCGCAGTTCGGCAACGACATCGCCAACGTAGTCGTCGATCGAAGAGACCATGGCAGCGAAGATGCGCCGCCCCGCCGGTTGGATGTGACTGTATCGCTCAACGTACTCCGCCGTGGCTTGCAGCGGGGTGTGAGGGGCGTTGGGGGTCAGCATCAGAAAGAACCGCTCCTCCCGGTGCCGGCGGATGAAATCCACCGCCCTTTCGGCGAACACGTCCGTCAGGTAATCTTCGACAGTCACCTCCTCGAACCCGTCAAAGATGGCACTGGCGGCAGGACGCTCGGTCGGGGACCCTCGTGCGGGCCATGACTCGACCCCCTCCTTGCGCGAGTCGATGTAGGTCGAGCCACCGGAGAGATGACCGAAATACTCGTCGAAACCCCGGTTGAGGGGATGGTGCCGCTCGGATTTCCCGAGATGCCACTTTCCGATCAGCCCGGTGGCGTAGCCGGCGCTGCGAAGCATGTCCGCCAATGTCCTCTGATCCGTTGGCAGCCCCACCTCGGTGTCCCTCCCGGAGGTGTTGAACTCGTAACCGAAACGCGATTGGTAGGTGCCCGTATAGAGCCCGGCTCGCGACGGGCTGCACACCGCAGCTGACATATAGCCGTCGGAAAGCCTGACGCCGTGTGCGGCGAGCGCGTCAATGTGTGGCGTCCGAATAATCTCCGATCCGAACGAGCCGAGGTCGTTGTAGCCGAGGTCGTCGGCGAGGATCATGACGATATTGGGCGGATCGAGAGACTCGTCCGGCTCCGCTGGCCCACAGGTAACCGCGAGCGAGGCGACTGCAATTGCGAACGGAATGCGCATGAGTGAAGCCATTGTATCGGCTGGCATCCTGTCCGGTCGCACCGAACGGGATCGCATCGACTTTCCCCTGCACGGACGGTGACCGTTACGGAACGGCCGCGGGTCCTGTCCCCTCTCTGGTTTCGGCAACCGCCAGGTCCACCACTGAACGAAGGGCCTCGTTCTCGTCATCCCCTTCCATCCGGCGCAGGCGAAAGTGATCGAACTGCCGGTCCGCCGAGGTGCCGTTACGGACTATCGCGATCGCATTCTGCAACTCCCGCTCGCAGCCCAAGGCGGATGCATCATCGGCGAGAGTATCGACAATCTCCAGCACATAGTCATCGATATCGACCCGGCCACCCCGATCATGATCCCCGAGAAACGCCATCACTCCGTACCGCTGCGCGATCCAGCGGTTCTCGGCGACGATTTCAACCGGTGGTCCCGGTGCCAGGGAGCCCTCCAGGTCCTGCCGGATCAGGTAGCGCACCAGACACGCGAAGAGCGCCACGACGCTGATCGCGTCCTCCAGCCGGGTACAGACGTCGCAAATCCGCATCTCGACAGTCGGATAGGCACGGGACGGCCGAATGTCCCACCAGATCTCGCTCGCTTCCTGAATGAAATTCATTCGCCGGTAGTTCTCCACCAAGTCCTCGTATTCGGACCAGGACGACAGGGCGTTCGGGATGCCCGAACGAGGCAGGCTGCCGACCAGGTTCAGCCTGTACGACTTGAACCCGGTGGGCCGACCTTCGTTGAAGGGGGACGAACCCGAGAGGGCATGGAGCAGCGGGAGGTACTGCCGGAGCGCAGTCATCACCCGAACCCGAGAGTCCCTGTCTCCGAAGCCGGCGTGCACGTGCATCCCGCCGACGAGAAAGCGGCGGAGTGTTTCCTGGTAGACTACCGCGAAGTCGCGGTAGCGCTGACCCGGTGTGATCACCTGCGCATCCCAGCGGGCGAACGGATGGGTAGATGTCGCCAGGACCGACGCACCGTGTTCCTCGGCGGCCCGGACGACCAAGGAACGCGTCTCGATCAGAGCGGAGCGGGCGTCCGCGACTGAAGTGCATACGCGGGTATTGGTCTCGATCTGCGAGCGCAAGAACTCACGGACGACCTTGTGACCGTTGCTCCTGTTCACGCACTTCGCAAAGATTGCCTCGTCGGGGTCGGACACGATATCCCGGGATGCTGCGTCGACGAGGAAGAACTCCTCCTCAACGCCAAGAGTGATCGCAAGATCGTTGCCGTTCCGGTATCTGTTCACAGTTTGTCCTTGCTCTTTCCACCCGGCGGCCGACTCGGTCCCGCGACAGGATGCCTGGAGCGGCCCCGACCGTACCACACGGAGACTTCTCCGCCGGTGGCTTCTAACACTTCCGAGGGACTCTCCGCCTATCGAACTCCGAACGATTCCGACTGCGTCACGGCAACGACGAGATCCTGAAACCCGTTTCCGGCGGCATGCGACGAGGCAACAATTTCCTCCACTGCACGCCGGTCCCGATATCCCAGCGGCCTGCCGGTCGCGTAGACGAGCAGTTTCTCGGCCATACACCGTGAGAAGAGGTCCAGCCGGTCGAGGACATACTGCTTCAGTCCCACCGCTCCCTCTATGCGAGTTCCGTCTCTCAGCATCCCAACCGCGTTCACTCGGGGGCCCGGCTCGCTGCCCTTGCCAACCGTCGAGTAGAACTCTTCCTCCAGCGCCTCCGCACCGTCCAATGGCCTAGTGTAAACCGGATAGTGGTCGCGCCATCGTCCGACGGGGTCGAAGTTCTCGAGTGTCATGCCCAGCGGGTCAATCCGGTCGTGGCACCTTGCGCAGCCGGGGTCGGCGCGATGAACGGCAAGCTGGTCACGCATGGTTGTGGTGCCGCTGGTATCTGGAGCGATGGCCGGCACATCTGGTGGCGGGTCGGGTGTGGGTGTACCGAAGACGTTCTGGAGAAGCCAGACGCCCCGCAGCACAGGATGAGTGTCGACGCCGTTGGCCGTTGCCATCATCACGGAGGCAAGTCCGAGAATGCCTCCATGGGGCCCGCCGGGCGCGAATGTTACCCGACGCATCTCGCGACCCGTGAGATGGCCCCCGTAGATCTTGTTGAGGTTTGCGTTGCGGTAGCTGAATCCCGGATCAATGAATGTCTTGAGTGGCAGGTTCCTGTCCAGTATCTCGGCGAAGAGGAGTTCGGTTTCCGCGATCATTGCCTCGCGGTCCTGATCCCCGAAGTGGAGCAGTCGCGGATCCGGCATGATGTTGTGGAGCAACCGCGTAGACAGCCACTGACCTGTGAAACTGCGTACGAAGGCATCGCCGCTCTCGCTCAGCAGCAGACGTCGGGCCTCCGCCGCCAGAACATTGGCATCAACCAGTCTGCCCGCCCAGGCGAGATCCCGGAGTCGCCTGTCGGGAGGGGACGAAGTGAGGAAATAGCTGAGCCGGCTCGCCAGATCGAAGTCATCCAGCGGTCCGCGACGAAGCCCGCGATAAAGGAAGTGCGGGGATACGAGCGCCCTGCGAACCGCCTGGTGCAACGCTCCCTCGATTCCCGCCTCCGGGTCCGCTGCCAGGCGCTCGGCTGCGAGCTCGACGTAGCCATCCAGCACTTCGGCGCTTACGGGTCGGCGAAAGGCCAGGGGGAGGAATCGGCGCAAGACCGCATTGAGGTGCTCACGTTCGCTTCTCGTTCCGCCAGCCGTCTCGAGAAAGCGTTGGGTTCGCTCCCTACGCCTGCGAGTGGCATCGTCCTCGATCAGCCTCAGCGGGCCCTCCACCTCGACGCTCGCGATGTCGATAGCCGGACCGAACCGGGAGAGTTCCTCGTACACGAAGTGCTTGATCCAGTTGTGCGGAGCGTTGGAGAGCCCGCCGCCCCAGACTTCGGGCAACTTCTCCAGTCGTGGGTCGTTCAGGTCGAGTTCCCCACTATCCATCAACGCCCGCATCGCTTCGTAGGCCTGCACCTGCGTGGTGCCCCGGGGACCGCCGCCGAATGCGAGCATCGCCGCGTAGAAGAGCCGGTCCCGCTGCAATCGATCGCTGAGGAACGACAGAGAGAAATCCCGCTTGGGCGGATCCGACGACGCCGGACCGTTTTCCCATCGGATACCGAACACTTCGCCCCGGCCGAGGGCGACCTCCGCAGAGAACGCCTGCGCTCCGTGGGCGCCGGGTCCAACCTCGAACGCAGAGAGCTTGCGGACCTCCCCGAAGGGGGCGTAGACCTGATCGGTCTTTGGCCGTGCGTAGATTCCGACCTCGAACGGCTCGGTCCGGGGATCGTAGAACATCTCCCCCGTCTCGAACGGAGCAACTCGAACCGTGATACGGTAAACGCCGCTTTGTACCGCCTCGAATCGGGTTGGCCATGCTGCGGCGCTGGCCATATTTCGTGACGACACGATTCTGAACCTGCCGTTGCCTGCCGGGCCGCCACCCGATGTGCTGAGTTCGTCCGGACCGATCACATGGAGGCGTGGCTCCGCTACGGCTGGAGCGCGTTGCGGGGGGAGCAGTTGATCCGCCACTTCGTTGGCGATGGCCACGTATTGCGCCATTAAGGGCGGAGACAGGACGAGACCGTCCCCCACGTTGTCGAAGCCGTGCGAGGTGCCGTCGGCAGGAAACGCATCCGGCAGGGTGAAATCGGGCATATCGAACAGATCGCGGATCGTGTTCCGGAATTCCTGGCCGTTCAGGCGCCGCGGCACGGACGATCCGGTCGGAGCATGCCGGTCTAACCGGGCAGCCAGCCATGCGAGTGTGCCGGCCCTCTCCCTGGCGGTCGGACCGGCAATGCCGGCAGGAGGCATGCGAGCCTCGGCGAGAGTCTCGTAGACCCGTTCCCACTGCGCGGCGGCCAGTCTGGATTCCCAGTGGATCGAGCCGGTGTCCAGCCTGATGTCTGCGGGCGCGTCGGTGCCGGCATGGCAGGAGATGCAGTAGCGGGAGAGAAATTGCCGCGAACTGGCCGGAATAGGCTCGTCAGCGGGGGCAACGGGAGCGCCCAGCATGCCGGCGATGGCTAGACTGGCGGTTCGAACCATGGGCACTTCAGACCAGTAGTTCGTTGAGGTTGTTCCGCGCCCCGGCGAACTCGCCTGTTTCGATTCCAAGGCCCTGAAGGACAGTCAGGAACATGTCGCCCAGCAACCGCGGTCTCGGTCCATCGCGCGCGATCCGGTGGTGGGCGCCGTGTCGGAACCCACCGCCGGCGAGCAGGGTCGGCAGACTGCTGTTGTCGTGGGTGTTGGCATTCCCCATTCCGCTGCCGAAGATCACGGCTGTGCTGTCGAGCAGAGAGCGGCCCCGGGCGTCAGTCGCCGCCTCCAGCTTGCGCAGGAACCTCCCGAATCGCGTTACGTGTTCCATGCCGACCAGGTTGTAGTCTGCGATCCGTGCCGGATCGTTGCCGTGATGAGAGAGTCCGTGATAGCCGGCGCACAGTTTGCGACCTCCGATGGTGAACACCTGGCTCCAACCGGGAACCAGGAATGTCGCGACGCGGGTGGAGTCGGTGGTCAGGGCCAGTGCCAGGAGATCGTACATGATGGATTCGCACTCCAGAGCCAAGTCTGGTGCGACGGGATCGAATTCCGGCAGCGGATAGCTGACCTGGGGGAGAGGCCGGTCGAGCCAAGCGATCCGCTTGCCCAAGTCCTTCTCGACGGCGCGAACGGAGGCAAAGTACTCGCCCAGCTTAGCCCGGTCGCTGGGCGTTGCCGCTCGTTCGAGCGCCTTGGCTTCCTCGGTGACGTCATCCAGTACGCTCCTGTTGCTTGTCAGCAGGTAGTGTGTGCGGGCTTGGTCGGCATCGGAGCGAAAGAGCATGCTGTATAGAACGCTCGGGCGTCCGACCATGGGGAGGGCGATACCGTCCCTGGTGAAGCTCATCCGAGCCTCTTCCGGCGGGGTTCCACAGGTTAGCTGCAGGGAGTCGAATCGTGTTGCGGTACCGATTCGAGAAGCGACCAACTGGTCCAGCGAGATGCTTCCGGATGCAGAGCCGCTCATCCATGCTTGCCAGCCTTGGTGTCCATTCCGGCCGCGATGGTCAAGCCCCGAGAAGACCGTGAACTGGTCACGGAACGACTCGATCGGCTTGAGAACGGCGGGGCACTCGTATTCTGTCCCGGATTCGGATGGGAAGAAATCGGGCTGGTGAAAGCCCAGGTACGTGCCGGTGCACACGATTCGACACAAGCCGGCGTCCCGGTGTCGCGCTCCGAGGGGGCTCGGGGCGAGCGATTCCAGCATCGGCAGCGCGATAGTCGCGACGGATCCGCGCAGGAACTTTCTCCGCCCGATCATCTCCACGAAGAAAGATGATAGAGCAGGACCCGGTTCTGTGCAACGGGGGGCCCCAACACTTGGGTCGGAATCCGTGGTTGGCCGGAAACTTCCCGCTCCGATCTCGTGCCTGCGCAGGGATGCAAGGAGATGCCGTTCCCTGTGGGCGGCCCGTACCTCCCTTGCCCGGTGGTCCGTCCTTGTCGGGACAGTGAGAGCAGACATCTCGTGCTGGGCCGGCCGGCGAGTCTCTGTGTGGCACACCTGCAGCCGAGCGGGGTGATCGTCCACGTTGTGGGTCGCGGAGCCTGCTCCGAGAACCGGTTACGCGCACGCGGCCATGGGCCACTCGCCCCGCACTGTCGCGTTGGCGTCGAAGGATCGGGAGTGGGTGCAGATCAGGAGTCCGGCAGTGAAGCCCTGTCCATTCGCAGAACCTGTTGAGACTGGTGTCTTGACGAGTAACGCAAGTATGGTGGCGGAGAGGGAGGGATTCGAACCCTCGTCAGAGTTTCCCCTAAACACGCTTTCCAAGCGTGCGCCTTAAGCCGCTCGGCCACCTCTCCGCGACCATGCCTGCCTCAGAACACCTAGTCTAGTGGACAACTCCATTGTAGGCCAACGTGCCCGAATGCGAGCCTCCGTGGACGTGCGAATCGGATTCTGGTCCCTCCTCCAGCCTCATGGCCCGCCAGCTCGAGAGGGGGAAGGTGCGTTGCGTGGGTGGTGGTTGAGCCGGCTGCTCGCTCCCTGCAATCGTTGCGGGTCGAGTGTGCGCAGGTTCCCGGTCTTGGGTACGAACTGGCGCAGCAGGCTGTCGGAGGGTTCGTTGGGGGTCGCTCAGAAGATGCCCGCGTCGAGCACCCAGGTGACCTGACAGTGGCCGGCGAATTCCTTTCCGGGGTTGCAGATACGGGTCGGGAAGGGCCATCGCAGGTCCTCCACAGCGTCGTCCAAAAGGGCACCGGTCTCCCGTCTAACGGCCGGAGAAAGCAGGTACTTTGACTTCCGTTCGACGAGGGCTACAGGGGCTCCCTGATGAGCCGTGCCAACGATCGTTTCGCCTTCTCATTTCCCGCAGTCGCACTTGCTGGTGCCACCGTCTGGACAATGTACCGGGCCGGGCGAGAGCGGCGCGGTACCCGCTGTCTCCACCGCAGTCTGCCCAGTGCGGGCCGACAAGGGAGGGCCCCCGTTCCTCAGTCTGCGAAGATCTGTTGCTGCAAGTGGATGAGCGGAGAGCTCGGCTGTGTCGCCACGTAGGCGTCAAAGGCCCTTCGTACCAGCACCTTCGCGTCGGGACCGTAAGGCTTCAGGGTTTCCGGTACCCAGGCAGCAACCGCTTCTGCCTCGGCCTTGCCCGCAAGGACCGAACCGGCCCTGCTTTCGAACTCGGGCAGGAACCGCTGGCAGAAATCGACCTTGTTCGGCAGCGAAACCAGGTCCGAAATCTCAAATGCGTACTCCGGCACGCTGATCTCGATCAGTGAGAGCATCTGGGAGAGCAATCGGTTCGAGAAGTTCTTGACCTGCGTGTCGACCTCGCGCCGGTGCTCCTCGAACTGGCTGCGCGTGGTGCCGATGCCCAGGGGTGGCGCGGCGAGCTCCACGTAGACCTTGTTCTTCGGCTCCGTGCCCGATGGCCGGATCGTCACCTTGATTCCACCCTCGACGGAGTAGCTGATCAGGTCTCTCGAACTGCGGTCGGTGTCCGAGAGGAAAGGGCCGTGGCTGCTCTCATCCCAGTAGTCATTGGTGTTCAGCACCTTCCGGCCCCCTAACTCCAACGGCGGTTGGTTGCGCAGCAACTGCTGGATTCTCCGAATCTTGGCCGATCCTTCGGCTCCCTGCATCACTGTCGACCGCACCGTGTTGCTGTAGTATCCGTGTCGCTTGTATGTATCCAGCAGGTAGTCGTAGACTGATTCGCCCCGAGTGCGCAGTTCCGATGTCAGTTCCGCCAATACGACCGCTGCCCCGGCTGCGTCCTTGTCCCGGACCTCGGGCGTCAGCATGAATCCATGGCTCTCCTCGGCCGCCAGGACAAAGTCATCCAGACTCGCCGTCACGTTGCGGAAACGCCCGCCCCGCTCCAGCAGGGCCAGCACGGCTGCGATGTACTTGAAGCCCACCAGCAGGTCACCGATTACCACCCCCCCCTTTTCCTCGACCAGTTTCCGGAGCAGGTTCGTCGTTACCTCGGTCTTGATGACGAGCGGGCGGGCGGGCAACCGGCCGGCCGCTTCCAGCGATTCGAGTCGATAGCGCGTCAGGATGGTCGCAAACTCATTTCCTGTCAGGAACCGGTAACGGTCACCGTCGCGTACCGCACCCCCCAGCCGGTCCGCGTCAGGGTCGGTGGCCAGCAACAGGTCTCCGTCGACCTCTCGTGCCCGCTGAATGCCCATCTCCAGGGTCTCGGGCACCTCCGGGTTCGGGCTTCGAAACGTGACATGCCGAAAGTCGCTCCGGTATTCGCACTGCTTCTCGACATAGAACAGCTGGATGTTCTTGGCGTAACCCATCCGTTCGAGGCAAGTGCCCACGGTCTTGATGCCCGTTCCGTGCAGGCTGGTAAAGACGAATCTTGCTGGGCCCACACCGTGCTGCAAGGGCAGCCGTAGGTTCATTGCAAGGTACTCCTCGCGAGCCTCGTCCGGGATATTCCTGACGAGGCCAGACGCGGCCACCTCGCGGGCGCTGGCGACTCGAATCTCTCCGACCCGCGCAACAATGGCGGCGAGGGCCTGATCATTGGGCGGAATCTCCTGACCGCCCTCACTGTTGTAGAACTTGCTTCCGTTGTCGTCGGGGTGGTTGTGGGAGGCACTCACGTTCACGCCACCATGTGCGCCCAGGTGCCGAATCAGGAAAGAGAGTTCCGGGGTGGAGACGAAGTCGTCTGCCGATAGGGGAAGGGAATGAACCGTGACGCCCGCCGCAACGTAGACGGATGTGGCCGTCCGGGCAAGTGCTGCCGAACTCAGGCCCATGATCGGGCCGACCAGTTCATCCGGGTAGGTGCCACGCAGGTTATGGAAGCGCCGAACATCGTAGGCGACGATGACCCTGAGCTCGGTGTCGATCCCGAACCGCTCCTGCAGGTACTCGACATGGCCCTGGACCGACGAGGCAATGGTGTACGGATTGATTCGATTCGGGCCGATGCCGACCGGCCCCCGCCTTCCACCGGTCCCGAAGGGGATCATCTGATAGAAGCTGTCGACGAGCAGGTCGAATCTCTCCTTCTCGATCATCCAGTTCAGGATCGCCGTGTAGTCGCTCGGTTCGACAAGGTCTGCGAACCTGTTGGTGCCAAGCCATTCCTCGAGATTGGTCATGGCTGACGACTTGATTTCGGAAGGCAGATCGATGGAGCGGATGCCCCGACGGGCAGCCGCGAGCATTGGGCCAGGGTCGGTCTTCATGATTGGCGTACGAACTCGCTTGCGGAGATCAGGTCCTCTGGCCGCCCAATGTCGCGCCAGAAGCCCGGAACCTCGAAACAGCGTACCGGCTTTCCGCTTCGCACCGTGGACTGGACCGCATCGGTAAGGTCGTATTCACCCCGGACGGACGGGGTTATGTTCGCCAGGGCATCGAAAATCTGGTGACGGAACAGGTAGATCCCCGCGCTGATGAAATTCGTCGTGGAGGTTCCCTTCGGCGGTTTCTCGATGATTTTCGCCACGAGCCCGTCCTCAACATAGACGGCTCCGCCCCGGTAAGGGTCGTCGACCCGAGCAAGCGCCAGCACGATCTCGGACCGCGCAGCCAGATCGTAGAGTCTTTGATAGACCTGCGGATCAACGAGAATGTCGCCGAGAGTCAGCACAAAATCGCTGTCCGCCACGAAGTCACGGGCTAGGCGTGCCGCGCTGCCGGTTCCGTCCGGGATGGCTTGGGTAACGTATTCGACTTCAAGACCAATTGGGGGATGCTGCCGGAAGTACTCGCGGATCTTTTCGCCCTGATAGCCGATCACGATACAGACACGGGTGATCCCTGCCGCCCGGAAGCGTTCCATCTGGTGCGCAAGCATCGGGCGCCCGTTCAGCGGGAGCATGGGTTTGGGGCAATCGGCCGTCAATGACTTCATGCGGGTGCCGCGACCGGCTGCCAGGACCACTGCCTTCCTTGTGAGTCGACTTGAATGGGCCACCTGTGGCTCCCCAGCGAATTCCATCGTATCGAATCGAGTCCGGGGTCTGGCCGGCAGCACTCCGCTGTGTTTCAGCCGTTCCAGCGGATTACTGTTCGGCTTCCATTCCACAGCCCGGATGCGCAACCAGCAAGCGATTTGGTTGGTGGGACACGCTGCCGCCGGACCGCCGGGCGACCCGGGAGGAGCCGCGGATGGCGGTCGCTCTCTTGGTACCAAGGGCCTGATGTACGGTGCCGCGCGTGCCCTCGAGGAACGGGCCCCACGACCGTTCTCGAGAGACTGACCGTTCAAGCGGTGGGAGGTGTCAGTCGTCCCTGCCCGATCAGGCCTCCATGCCTCGAGGAACGAATTGGCAATTCATGGCAACAGGCGGTCAGCACCGCAGTGCGAGAGTTCATGCATCTCCCGCAACTGCTTCGCGCTACAGTGAGAGCTTGGGCATGTCCAAGCTTCAGAAGCCTAGCAGCAAGCGGACGCTTTACCCGCTGGACACTGTCTACATCCGGGCCGGAGTCGAGTTGCCCCAGGTAACCGTGCTAGCTCCAGAGCGGATACCGCAGCCGTATCGATCCTTGCTCGTTCACGAAATCGATATGACCCTGACGCTTGAGCGCCATTGCGGCGGACGGGTAACCTTGCGGCCACTCTCGACGTTCCGTCGTGGACCCTCATACTTTCGGCGGGTGCTCCTGGTTCATGAGGAGTCGGGACGACCGGTGGAAATGGGAGCCATTCGGATGCGGCTGGATGCGTTCGGCGATGATCTCCGCAATCAGATCCTGAGGAACGAGATTCCTTTGGGAAGATTGCTGCGAGACACGCAGTTCGACTACAAGAGTCGAGTGCTTTCGTTCCTTGCAGTCACGCCCAATCCAGAAATGATGGGAGTGTTCTGGATGCCGAGGTCGGACGTCCTGTACGGGCGCCGGACCGAGGTTCTCCGCCATGGATCGAAGATCGGTGACATCGTCGAGGTCTTGCCGCCGCTGCCGAAGTAGTGCTCCGCTATCGAGAGTAGAGTCTCTGGCAAACAGACTTGTGTTTCCAGCGGCCACCGCAAGTGGGTATCTGCCGGCTCGCGCTCCGCTGGTGTACGTTGACAGTTGCCAACCGGCATGCGACCTCGGTGCCCGATCTGTAGATGGCTTGGCCCCAGCGCGACCTGGATCTTGGAATTGGGCATGGGTGAGGACCGGGCCTGGACAACTGCGCACTGCAGGCTGTCCGGCAAGCCACGCGAGTGCCGCAGCGTGCAGCGGGCGAGGACGGCCCCTCCACGAACTGGTGTAGGCGTCGGCCTTGTCGAAGCGGAGATCGGACACGACCAGCTTGTCCGGACAACCTGGGGTGCCTGTGAACCTGGATTGCGCAGTGGCCCGGAATCTTGGGGCGCGACTGAGCAGGTCTAATGTGCCGTTCTGCAAGGGGATATGGCAGAAGAATCAACGGATGAATGTTAGGAGTGCGAGAGACCTGCTGTGGAGCCGGAGGGAGTGCAGGGCATTCTTGCAGACAAAGGCGTCCTGCCGAGGGCTCGGGTCTGGGCGGTCACCCCTTCGGCGTCATTCCCGCTTTGCTTTCGGAGCATCGAGGAATTTTCCTGGCTGCTCAAGTCCGGCACGTGCATCCAAGAGCGCCGACTCCAGTCGGCCCAGCCCGGATATCTCACCAAGCTCGGCGGGCGGCTACCTCGACACCCCCTTCACTAGCCGGGCCACAGCACGGATCGAGCGCACCAGTCGGGATTCCACTTGGCTCAATTGTGCCGTCTGCTAGCGGGCTTGGCCACGCGCGGACAGACCCTGCCTCGGGAGCACCGAGGGAAGCGAAATCCGAATCCGCCGCACACTTACCTGCACCACCGCTGCCGCCTTCAGCAGCTGGGTGCGGACCGTGCAGTACCCGCCAAACTCGAACGCCGCAACTGCACCAACCAGTCGGGCACCGACTCGTCGCCGACCGTGATTGTGAGGTGGAATGGCGGGACACTGTGGCGACATCGACCAAGGCCCTTACAGTCCATTCAACCTTATGATAATAAGCCGTTTACAATATCTCCACACGCGCTCACTCCCTCTGGTGAAGATGGCCGGACTAGCTGTTCGTCCACGGACCCGACGGCCTTTGGGCTGTCGCCTGACCGCTCAGGGTACACCTGAACCCACATCGACGACGAGGAGGGCAATCACCCTCCCAGCGTAGCCGCATCCTTGCCTACACGGCTCTGGGAACGCCCCGATAGGCGATCCCGAGAAGCCCAAGGTACGCCCCAAGGATCTCGCTGTCGCCCAACGACACGTCGAAGCAACTCAGGATGGCGACCGCCAGCGTTCCGCACACCCCGGCGTGCAACAGGAACCGCCGGTCGTCGGGCCTGTCGGGCAGTTCCCGCAACCCCCTTCTCATGTCGATCAGCACTTGGGCGAAGAGCCATAGGACGATCAGGGTGGCCGGAATGCCGCGTTCGGCGGCGTAATGTATGTAGACATTGTGAAGATGCCCATAGACCCCTGGCGGCAGTTCCCTCACGTCTTCAGGTTGGTAGGCGGAAAACAGCGGGCCGGCTCGCTCCGGCCCCACTCCGAGCAGGGGCCGGTCGGCAATCATGTTCAATCCGGTTCGCCACATCACGATTCGAGCCTGGTTCGCTTCTGGCCGGATCGAGCGGACCCGCTGCTGAAGCGCCTCTGGGGCCGCCGCATATCCGACTGCCAGCAGTAGCGGGCCCGCCAAGAGCAGACGCAGCCGACCCGTAGCAACAATCAGGTAGACGGCTCCGGCCAGGAGCGCCAGCCAGGCGCTTCTGGTGAAGCTAAGCAGCGTTGCTACCGCAAGCACCGCACCGACTCCGCTCCAGACCCTCGATCCATGACGCCGTTGCCCGAACACCAGATAACACGCGAGTGTGAGCAGGATGAGCACGGAAACCTGGCTGAATGTCATCCAGTGGCTGTAGAAACCCGTGACCCGGTCATCGACGTACGAACGATAGAACGTCCCGTCGAGCGCGCCGGTATTCATGGTGGCTTGGGCGAACTGGACCATGGCCGCCAGCGATGCTCCGAACACGACCACGAACCATGCCTCGGCCGTGCGGCGGCAGGCATCGACCGACGACAGGGCGGTGTAGACCAGCGGCAGCATCGCGTAGACGAAGAATTTCTTGATTTGCGGAAGAGCCGCGGACGGGTCGTCGGAGGCTAGTGCGGAAACCAGTGTCCACAACATCAGGGCCGCTAGCGGCCACGCTGCCTTAGGCACACCGATCCGCGCAGGCTTCAGCACCAGTCCGGCCAGCCCGAGAGCTGCCACTGAGTGGGCGACTGCGATGGAAGCCAGATTGGCGACCGACGCGCCGAATGCCGTCCACACCAGCCAGCGTTCCCTCCTGGTCGAGCCGGGTGTCTCTGTCACGGTGTGATCCTGCCTCGCCACGAGCGATGCAGTGCCCTCACTGCAGGGCGTTCCAGGCGGTCTCGATTGGGGCGAGGTCCGGCCAGGAGCCATTGAGCGTGTTAAGAAAGGCCTTGATGTCGGCGTGGTCCCGTTCGCTCAGTTGGAGGGGATCCAGTTCTGTTTGGCCGATTGTGTCTGGCTTGGGCTCGTTGTAGAAGTTGAGGACCTCGTCGAGTGTTTCGAACCGGCCGTCGTGCATGAAAGGCTCCCGGCCCTTCCAGTTGCGCAGGGACGGCGTCTTGAATGCACCAAGGTCATACGTGTCTGAGGAAATCGCGTAGCGGCCGGTGTCGTCCGTGGTGCCCGTACCGATGTTGTGGAACAGCCCGTCGGTGAAGTTGGGGCCGAGATGGCACGTTGCGCACTGCCCGCGGGTGAAGAAGATCATGCGCCCGCGCTCCTGCTGCTCGTTGAACACCGAGCGGTTGCCTTTCATCCATTCGTCGTAAAGGGTGGGACCGGTGCGGAGCGCCCGCTCAAAGGCTGCCAGGGCTCGGGTGATCTCCTCGATCGTGATCTCCGTGACTCCCGCCTTGGCGAAGGCTCGGACGTAGGCGGATTCGGACGTCACCCTGCGGACAGCTTCGTTGGCCGACAGGTCCATTTCGATGGGATTCTCGATGGGCCCTCGGGCTTGCTCCTCCAGTGAGCCGGCCCGACCGTCCCAGAAGAAAAAATCGAGATCCTGCAGATTGACGACCGTGGGCGTGTTGCGCGGAAGTGTGTCGCCGTATGCGCCTTCGCCAAGGGCAACCCCGGACTCGAAGCCCTTCTGCGGATCGTGGCACGTCGCGCATGAAGTATTGAGGGGTTTGGACAGGATCGGATCGAAGAACAGCTTCCAGCCGATGGGAACCAGCGAGTCCGCGGCAGTCCCCGTGATCGGAGCCGATTGCACCGGGGTGTGCAGCCCGAGTCCGAGGGCCAGGAACAGGCGGCCGAACCGCTCAGTCATCCAACACTACCCCCCACGGCATCGCCCCGGTCGGGATCGTCCCGATCTCCTCCATGGCCTGGGTATCCACGACCGAGAGCGTAGCGTCCGGACCGTTGGCCGCCCATAGCCGCGTCCCGTCACGGGACAGCGCCATGCCCCAGGTCCGCACACCGGTGGACACGCTGTCCCGCAGTTCCAGAGTGTCGGGATCGAGCACGGCAATCGCGTTCCCGCGGCCCAGTGAGACGTACAGCCTCCCCCCGTCCGGGCTCAAGAGAATCCCCTTCGGCTTGACGCGCGGATTCAGCTCGCGCCGAAGGGTCCGATTGATTCCCACGACACGGTTCGTCCGGCGCTCGACCTTCGAGACGTGTCCGGCGACTTCGGAAGTAACCCAGAAGTACTGCCCGTCGACACTGAAGGCCACCTCCCGTGGCCGGGCTCCGACAAGGATGTTGGCGACCAGCTTCTTGTCCACCGCCGAGATGACGTGCACCATATTGGAGGATTCGCTGGTTACCAGAACCTGCTGGCCGTCCGGGCTGATGCCGACTCCTTCGGGCTCGATTCCGACCTCGATTTCCGCCAGCACTTCGCCCGAATCGGGATCGAGTGCAGTGGCGAGTCCCTGGTCCTCGTTGGAGAGATAGATCGTGCCGTCCGGATGAACCGCGAACGCTTCCGGATCGGAGCCGGCCGGGACCGTGCGTTCCAGCTTCAGCGACGCTGTGTCGAGCACGCCGATCGCGTTCTCGGTCCCCAGTGCGACGTAGACGCGCTTGCGGTCGGGGCTGAAGCCGATTCCCCGGGGCCGTCCGCCGACCTCTACGGTCGCTTCGACCACTCCGGTGCGGCTGTCGATCACGGTCACGGAATCGTCGGCCTCGTTGGTTACGAAGAGCCGGTAGGTCGGCTCGGCCGACAGTTGTGGCGAACCAATCAGCAGCAGGGCGAAGAGCAGTCTCGTCATGATTCACTCACAGGGGGAAGCTCCAAGGCTGTCGAGGCCGTCCGCCGCGCCGCGGACCGGGGCCTCGCCAACCAATTCTTCGGTCTCGTTCACCAGGACCAGCGGTTGGCGAAGCTGGCCGCTGTTACGAAAGCTGAGGGGGTCGCCCTTCTGGCCGTCAAGGCCGTCCGCCTCTCTCAGGGACCGCAGCAAGGAGGCGGCATCCGCGTCAGGATCCCTGATGAGCGTTTCGCTGACTGCCCGCACGGCGAACCAGCCGGCCCAGGCCTGCGCGTCCATGGCCATGCCGAACCGCTGCCGGAAGCGCTTGTTGAGATCCCGCGCCGCGAACTTCACGGCGCTCCCGTGCCAGCCGGAGGCGCTCACGCTGTCGCCCGGGTTCCGGGCCGTCCACTGGGTAACCGCATCGGCTTTCATGCGGGCGCTCGGTATGATGTGAAGCACGTTCTCCAGGCACGCCGAGCGCAGGGCGTCCGTTTCGTCGGTGAGATTCAAGACGGCCCTGCCGCCAGCGGCACCGGCTACATCGACGATCCCGCCCCTGCGGTCGGCAAGGATTGCGATTGCGTTGCCGGGGACGGGACCGTCGCTCCAGACCGCAAGCGACAGGCGCACATCCAGAAACGCGCCCTGCCGATTGGACTCGTCGATCCCCAGTTGCGATCCCCGCAGGGCGCTGCCAGACTCGGGACCCACGTAGACCAGATGGAACTCCGCCGCCGGAAGTGCCACAACCGGCAGCAGCCCGCAGGCCAAAGCGATGACCGATGCCCGCATTCGTTCCCCCGGTCTTGTGTGCAGGGCACCCCGGCGTCGCATGAAGTCTAGCAGCATCGTTGAGGTCGAAGCTGCGGAGGGGGCGTCCGGACCCACGCGATCCCTCATCCCGATCCGAACTCCGGGTCCGCCGCGGCCAGCCAGTTTCCCAACTCCGAGGCCTGCAACCGGAGGCCAACATAGAACGGCCCAAAGAGGGCGTATACAGCACTCGCCTCGTCGAAGCGCATTTCGTAGATCAACTGCTTGAACACGAGCGGGTCGTCGGCAAACAAGTCCACTCCCCACTCCCAATCGTCAAAGCCGATCGACCCCGAAATGATCTGCTTGACCCGGCCCGCGTAGCGCCGGCCGATCATTCCGTGCTCGCGCATCATGTCCCGGCGCTTCTCGATCGGAACGGAGTACCAGTTCTGCTGTTCGCCGCGCTTCTTGTCCATCGGGTAGAAGCAGATGAACTTCTGGGGGGGCATCGGCGGGTCCAGGCGAGGTGCCATGGCGGCAGCCTGCTCGTTGCTCCGGCCCCGCACCCGGTCGATCCAGTCCGGGCTGTCGGGAGCGACGCCTTCGGCGAGCAGTTCCTGGTAGAGCTTGACGGTCGAGTCGTAAAGGCCCAGTTCGACCACGGAGAGGTAGGATGTGGCGGGTTCCAGGTACTCGGCCAGACCGAGCGAGGCAACGGCCAGTTCTGCCCTGTTCAACGCCTCGAAGTCCTTGCGAAAGTGCAGAAGCAGCAGGTCAGCCTTGTGGCCCACCAGCGAGAAAAGGGCGGACCTGCCGGTGTCCCTCCGCTCCATGGCTCCCAGTGCCGAAACGGCCTCGCGAACGATCTCGTCCTGCTGCTCGGAAGGCAGCCGGCGCCATGCGACCCGCCGTACGCGAAACATCTGATGCAGCATCGCTGCTCCGTCCAGCGTCAGCGGATGGGGCGGCATGGCGGGGTCCGGGTTGAGTGGCCCGGTGCCTCGACCGCCTAACGGACTCGTCTGGCCTCTAGGCATGAAACCCAATCTACCAAAGCCCCCGTTCGCCCCGGCTGGAGCGCGACCGTCGCTAGACGGCGATCAGCGGAGCGATCACCAGCGCGACGATCGACATCAGCTTGATCAGGATGTTCATCGACGGGCCGGACGTGTCCTTGAACGGGTCACCGACCGTGTCTCCGACGACGGAGGCCTTGTGGCCTTCCGTACCCTTGCCCTCGCCCGCGACAGCGCCCTGCTCGATCGATTTCTTGGCGTTGTCCCAAGCGCCTCCGGAATTCGCCATGAACAGGGCGAGCAGCACGCCCGTTACCGTCGCTCCGGCCAGTGTGCCGCCGAGCGCCTCGGGGCCGAGGGCGGTGCCCACGAGGACAGGGGTGCAAACGGCGATCAGACCGGGGAGCACCATTTCGCGCAGTGCCGACGCGGTGGCTATGTCGACACACCGGGCCGCATCCGGATTGACGCCCTCGCGCCCTTCCAGCAGCCCCGCAATTTCGCGGAACTGCCTCCGGATTTCGTCGATGATGCGGCCGGCAGCCTTGCCGACGGCCCGCATCGTCAGCGCGGCAACCAGGAACGGCAGGATACCGCCCAGCAGCAAGCCGATGACGACCTCGGCGGAGTTCAGGGCGATCGTGACGGGACCCATGCCTGCCGCCGCCCGAGCCGCGTCCAAAGCCTGGGTGTAGGCCGAGAACAGGGCCAGGGCCGCAAGCGCTGCGGAGCCGATCGCGAAGCCCTTTCCCATTGCAGCCGTTGTGTTGCCCAGGGAGTCGAGTTGGTCCGTGATCATGCGGACCTCGGACGGCAGGCCGCACATTTCGGAAATCCCCCCGGCATTGTCGGCAATGGGTCCGTAGGCATCCACGCTCATGGTTATGCCTACCGTCGCAAGCATGCCCACGGCGGCAATGCCGATGCCGTAGAGGCCAGCCTCGCCGTGGGCGGCGAAGATCGCGGCGCAGATCACCAGCACCGGCGCCGCGCAACTCCGGAATCCGGTTGCGAGCCCCTCGATGATGTTGGTGGCCGTACCCATCCGCGACGCCTCGGCGATCTGTAGAACCGGCTTCATCGACGTGTAGTATTCCGTGATGTAGCCGATCGCCACGCCTCCCAGGCATCCGGCCGCGATGGCCTTGAAGACGCCCGATCCCACGCCCATCGCCTCGCCGGCAAAGTAGCTCCCGGCCAGGAAGAGCAATGCACTCAGCCATGCGGAGTACCGCAGGGCCCCAGCGGGTCCCAGGCCCTTCAGGACGCGCACGGCAAGGATGCCGACCAGCGAGGCGACCAGCCCGACTGAGGACACGATCAGCGGCAAGGCCATCAGGGCCGATCGCAGGGTCTCGCCGCCGACCGTACCGGCCAGCTGTTCCAGCGCGTGACCGGGCAGGGTCGCTGCGATCGCAAGGCTGGCAATCATAGCCCCTGCGAACGACTCAAAGATGTCGGCCCCCATGCCGGCCACGTCGCCGACGTTATCGCCCACGTTGTCGGCGATAACGCCCGGATTGCGCGGGTCGTCCTCCGGTATGCCCGCCTCGACCTTTCCGACCAAGTCGGCCCCGACGTCGGCCGCCTTGGTATAGATTCCTCCCCCAACCCGGGCGAACAGGGCGATCGAACTCGCCCCCATCGCAAAGCCGTTCAGATACACAGCGCTGGCGGGGTCCGAGAATTGCATGGCGAGCAGACCCACGCCCAGCAGTCCCAACCCCGCCACAGCCAGGCCCATCACGGACCCTCCGGTGAACGCTACGGTCAGGGCAGCTCCCAGTCCTCGTGTCCGGGCCGCTTCACTGGTGCGGGAGTTCGCCAGCGTCGCGGCCTGCATGCCGACCAGTCCGGCCATGATCGAGCAAGCCGCCCCCACGCCGAAGCTCATCGCCATCGACATGCCCAACGTCCACGCGATCACCCCCCCGACCACCACGACGAAGATGGCCAGAATGCGGTACTCGCGCCCCAGGAACGCCATGGCGCCAACCCGGATCAGGCCTGCGACGCTTCGCATCTTCTCGGTGCCGGGCGGATGGCGGCGAACGGCCAGCAGCGCGAGAAACGAGGCCAGCAACCCGACGGCCCCAAGCATCGGTGCAATCGAAAAGTAGTTGTCCATGAGGTAATTCGTTTCCGGTTTCAGTCAGTGCAGTGGTGTGCGGATTGGACGTGGAGCATCCCGCAAACCAGAGGTACACCCGCGCTGGTCCGGACTAACTGGTCCGGACGCTCCCTGGCGTCCATCAGCAACGCCGGCACGGCCGCGGACGTCGATTCGCGGGATCGCGACGCCATCGTGCGGATGCCGAAACCGCCGTGCCTTCCGATCGACCGACACTCCATTGAACGGTGCAGATGCGAGAGCCAGTCGAGCCTTGCCATTCTTCGGCAAGCTGGACGCCGGCCGCTCCAGCATATGGGAGCCTCCAGCCTTCCAATCCCTCTTAGGCTATCAGAACGCAACCGCTACGTCTCGACCGGCTGGACTTGTCTGAACGGTCCCCGCCGGCCTGTCCCACTGCTCTACGATAGGGAGCGGTTGTCCCATGATCATCGGATTGACGGGTACCAACGGTTCGGGCAAGACGGTCGCGGCTGATCGCTTGCGCCGCAAGGGCTTCGAGGTCCATTCCCTGTCGGACGTGATCCGAGACGAGCTTGCCGCCCGCAGTCTGGCGCCGACCCGGGAAAATCTGATCGCCGAGGGCAACCGGCTCCGGGCCGACTTCGGCCCGGCCGTTCTCGCCCAGCGGATCAGCCGCAGATTCCGACCGGACCAGAACTACGTGGTGGACTCGATACGGACACCCCAGGAAGTTCACGCGCTCCGGGAGTGGGGCGGATTCCGCCTGTTGCACCTGGATGCTCCGATCCGGGTGCGCTATCAGCGTGTCTGCGACCGGGGCGGGGAGCGAGTGCCCGCCTCGTTCGAGGAATTCGTCGAGCAGGAGCGGCAGGAACTGGCCAGTACCGACCGTTCGAGACAACAGTTGTGTGCAACCTCGGAACTGGCCGACGAGACGATCTGCAACGACGGCACACCCGAGGCGTTCGCCGATGCTGTGACGAACCTGGCACGCCGCTGGATGATGAATTCGGAGCGGCCCGGCTGGGACGATTACTTCATGGAAATCGCCCGCATGGTGGCCCTGCGGTCCAACTGCATGAAACGCAAGGTCGCCGCAATCATCGTCAAGGACCGACGGATCATCTCGACCGGCTACAACGGTACGCCACGGGGCGTCAGGAATTGCAACGAGGGCGGCTGTCCGCGGTGCAACTCCCTCGCGGACAGCGGCACGCGGCTGGAGGAGTGCCTGTGCAGCCACGCGGAAGAGAACTCCATCGTCCAGGCGGCCTACCACGGCATCAGCCTGAAGGGCGCGACGCTCTACTCCACGTTCGCGCCATGTCTGATCTGCACCAAGATGATCATCAATGCGGGGATCGAACGGGTTGTCTACGACCGCGCCTACCCTCTCGCGGACACCGCCATGGACCTATTGGACGAAGCGGGAGTGCTCCTCGATCTCCGGGATCCGGGCTGACGACGTCTCGGCCACGGACGTATCATCGAAGCTCATGCAGGAAACGAACTTTTCGGAACCGCAGATTGCTCTGGACCGCATCTACACTCGCGGTGGTGACGCTGGCACCACGTTGCTGGTGAACGGACGCCGGGTGCGAAAAGACGACCTCCGGGTGGAGGTCTACGGCACTGTGGACGAACTGAACTGCTTCGTCGGGCGGGCCCGGGAGAGGCTGCTTGCAGCCCAAGCGCACTGTCCGGCCCTGGCCCCTCTTGGTGCGATCCTCCTTCGGATCCAGCACGAACTGTTCAATCTAGGGTCGCAGGTCGCGACCGATCCCGACACGCTCGGGCGACGCCAGCCCCGTGTGCTGGGCTCGCATATCGAGCGTCTCGAAGCGGAGATCGACTCCATGAACGGGGAAGTTCCGCCGCTGGGGTCGTTCGTGCTCCCCGGCGGATCCGCGCTGAATGCGGAACTGCACGTGTGTCGTGCGGTCTGCCGCCGGGCGGAGCGCAGGCTGGTCTCACTCGCGGCCGGCCAGCCCGGACTGGAGATTCCCGGAAAGTACCTCAACCGCTTGTCAGACGCTTTCTTCGTCTGGAGCCGGTGGGCGTGCCTGCAGGCTGGAGGCGGGGAGATCCTCTGGCAGCCGAACCTTGCGCGTTGAGCCGCCGTCGGTATGCCGGGCGCAGGACCTTGAGCCATAATGTCCCCATGCTTCCACGGAGGGGTTTTCTGGCACTGGCGGCTGGCGGCCTCGCCGGTTGTTCCGGCGGCAAAGGCATGCCGGTCGTCGGCGTCGTGCCCAAGGGGACCAACCATACCTTCTGGCAGTCGGTCCATGCGGGCGCAATCAAGGCGGGCATCGAGTTCGACCTGGAGATCCTCTGGAACGCGCCACAGCTCGAAATCGATGCGGCGCGGCAGATATCGATCGTAGAGAACCTGATTACCCGCCAGGTCGCCGGAATCGTGTTGGCCCCGGTCGATGCCGACGCGCTGGTCTCTGTCGTGCATCGGGCAGCCGACAGCGGTATTCCCGTCGCGGTCTTCGACTCCGGGATCCATACCGACCGCATCATCTCTTTCGTAGCGACCGACAACCACCTTGGTGGAGTGATGGCAGCCAGACGGATGGGCGAGATTCTGGACGGTAAGGGCAAGGTCGGGGTAATCGGGTTCATGCCGGGCAGCGCCTCGACGATGAAGAGGGAGGCCGGATTCCAGGAGACCATCGCAAGGGAGTTTCCGGACATTGAGTTCCTCGGCACCCGGTTCAACATGGCGGACCGCGCCAAGGCCCTTGAGGAAGCCGAGAACCTGCTGACGGCGCATCCGGACCTCGCCGGGCTGTTCGCCGACAACGAGTCCAGCCTGGACGGAACGGTCCAGGCCGTCAAGCAGCGCGGGTTGGCCGGCCGGGTCCAGATCGTCGGGTTTGACGCCTCAGCAACCCTTGTCCAGGACATGCGCGACGGGACGATCGACTCCATCGTTGTCCAGGACCCGTTCAAGATGGGGTACGAAAGCACCCGCCAGATGGCCCGGCATCTGAGGGGCGAGCAGGTGGCCCCCCATATCAACTCGGGTGCCTACCTGCTCCGCCCCGACAACGTGGATACGCTGGCCATGCAGGCTGTGGTGTTTCCGGATCTCGAACGTTGGATCGGGCGTGCCGCGAATGGACCCGGTATCGATTGACGAGCGCATCATGCGCGAGGCGCTGGGGCTGGCTGCCGGGGCCGGGCGGGCCGGTGAGGTGCCCGTCGGAGCCGTGGTCGTGCTGGGCGGCAGGATCGTCGGGCGTGGGGCGAATCGTCAGATTCGAGACTCCGACCCGACAGCACATGCCGAGATCGTTGCACTCCGCCAGGCCGCCAGGGCGCTCGGTGAGCGCTACCTGCGGGATGCGACCGTCTATTCCACATTGGAGCCGTGTACCATGTGCGCGGGAGCC
The DNA here is from genome assembly GCA_965205085.1 of Bryobacterales bacterium. Taxonomy (GTDB): domain Bacteria; phylum Acidobacteriota; class Terriglobia; order Bryobacterales; family UBA6623; genus VXMF01. The sequence goes on from OZ242039.1 coordinate 4,233,062, forward strand.
TTGGTAGTCGCGCGCGTTCGTCGACTGGTGTTCGGCTCCAGGGATCTGCGGTTCGGTGCCGTCCGGAGCAAGTTCCGCCTCGCCGACTCCGACATCCTCAACCACCGGCTCGAGATTTCGGAGGGTGTGCTGGCCAGCGAGTGCCTGGCCCCACTGCGGTCCTTCTTTGCGGACCGCCGGGATTCCGGCTGTGCCGGATCGCCAACCGGCGACTGAAGGGCTTGGGCAATCCGCATGATCCTGGTGTCTGGAGCCAGCCGCCAAGCCCCCGTCTTCGGCTGTTGCGGTACCTATCCTCGTTCCGCGGCCCGGACCATGAGAACCCGGCTGGCACCGATAGTCGATCACAGTTGGATCGGGCGCGAAACTGATCGGGGTGCCTAGTGTTCCGTCACAGGTTGATCTTGGGGTCAACGGCAGCGGACGTACAACTGTTATTGGCAGCAGGTATTTCGCCGTTCACGCTACACCGACCCAAGCCCTACCCGCAAATTCGACAGTGACAGAACACTAGCCCATGTTGAACATTCTCGCTCTGCATGGCAGTTTCAAATTGTTGATCTACGATGTCTTAGCCATGTCATGACAACCGTCGCCGTGTGAACTGCGATCTGAGGGGCATAGGTGCCCGCATCCGTGACCGGCGCACCTGCGGCCGATGGGTTCCGGTGAGCATGTCGTCTGTCTCCAGAACCGGTTCGATATGTCTCGCGAGGGCTGGCCAGCAAGGCTCTCCAGCCCGGTGGCGCTTCAGATTCTTGCAGCCGTCACGGCTCGCGCCGCTCCACAAGAGACGGTGCGCGGGATACCGCCTCGGTCAGGACCACTGGACAACCCGGCGTCCGCCACCGGACCCCACGATACGCCCCGATCCGCTGCTATACTGCCACCTGCGGGTACGGCTCCCGTCGATTCGACATGGCGCATGACCGCATTATCAGGCAGAGCCCGTTCCCGGCCGTGCTCGAGCCGCCTGCCCCAGTCTTAGCCGAGGTCATTCACTATCCTGATTCGGACGGTCGCTTCTTGCCGGAAAACCCCCTACAGGCCAGTGCCATCGTCAACTTGCGCGCCGCTCTCACCCACCACTTCAACGAAGTTCCGAGGGTGGTGCTGCGGGGCGGCATGTTCATGTATTACGAGGAGGGGAATCCGAAGAAGAACATCGCGCCGGACATCTTCGTGGTGCTGGACCACGATCTGGGGAAGCGGAGGGTGTACAAGATCTGGGAGGAGGGCAAGCCGCCGGACTTCGCGCTGGAGGTGCTCTCGCCGTCGACCCATACCCACAACGAAGAGGAGAAGGTGGTGTTGTACGCGCAGCTGGGGATTGGGGAGTACTTCCGGTTCCAGCCGGACCCGGAGAAGCAGGAGCCACGGCTGGTGGGCCACCGGCTGCACCGGGGGGAGTACCGGGACGTGGAGGCGGAGCCGGGAGGCGGACTGTTGAGTGTGAGTCTGGGGGTGGAGATGCGGGTGGAGGGGGAGAACGTGCGGGTCCGGGACCCGGTGACCGGGATGGAGTATCCGTGGATGGATGAGATTCCCCGGAACACCAAGGCTGCGGCGCTCCGATTGAAGGCCGAAGTGGAGGCACGACGTCTCGCAGAGGCCCGGGCGGAGGCCGAAGCAGCCCGGGCGGAGGCTGAAGCGGAGGCGCGACGTCGATCAGAGGCCAGAGCGGTAACTGCCGAGGCACGGGTAGCGGAACTGGAGGCTCAACTCCGCCAGGCGGGATACTAGTGTTCCGCTACTGAGAGATGCCCGGGTCAACGGGTTAGCGTTGGACGTTGGTAAGGGCCAGCCCCTAAATCTCACGCTGTCAACGACCAGCCCATCCATTCATCCCGCGTCTCGATCGCCAAGGCCGTTGCGGCGAGGCCGAACGCACCTGGTACGCCGTGGTCGGATTCGATCAGATCGCGCACGCGCCCCCCGCCATGGAGCACGGTCCCACAAGGATGCTCGTGAAGCATCAGTTCGTTCCAGGCCAGGCGCTGCTCCGCCGTCGCAATCAAGCTCAACTACAACCCCGCCACGGCGGCGATGTTGGCCGTCTCCCCGGAGTCATGGCCCCATCAAGCCTGTTGCGGGTTTCCACATGCTTGCTGATTCCCAAACATTCTGCCGTCAGCACCATGCGGAAGAAAGCCTCTCCTTGCCGCCAGAAAAAGGTGACATTGAACAATCCGGGTCTGTTCGCACCGGCGCGTCAAGTCAGGCGCAGATCGCCATGCAGTGGGATTCGCGGCCTCCAGAGTCCTGCTTCCTTACTCGTTTCAGTTGGACCGTGACCATCTGCCAAGAGGTCACTTACAGAGCAACTGAGCCCGCATGGGAAGCGTTGGCCCTGCTCCCTTTCGACGCCTTCACCGGATGTTCCCCACCACGCTCCGGCTAGCGATTGCGAGCCCTCAACCCGCATCCGTTGCTGCCGTCAGAGGGGGCATCCTGCCGGGTTGCTCACCGTCCGCCACTGGTCCCAAGATCACTGCAAGAGACTCCTCATCACGACCTCCGGCTTAGGGCGTAGATCGACAGATGAGCGCTGAATGATCTGGTTATAATTGGGAGATGCCGGTAGCACTAGGAAATGCAACAGCGGGCGGAGAGATCTAAGGTCCCGATTGGCCTATCATATGGGAGAAACCGCCATGCCTCGGACTTTCCGCCATCTGCAATACGACGAGCGCTGCCAGATCCACGCCTTGCACCAATGGGGAGCCTCGGTCAGCGCCATAGCCGCTCAGTTAAAGCGCCACAAATCCACAGTCTCTCGCGAACTCCGGCGCAATACCGGCCCCTCCGGCTATCACCATCAGCAGGCCCAGCAACTAGCCCAAGAGCGTCGGGTCCAGGCCGGCTCCGGCTCCACTGGAGCCCCGAGCGGGTTGCCGGTCGACTGAAGCGGGGCGGCGGAGGATCTCGGGCACCTTCTCGTGGCCCGACCAGCGGGTTCGCCAGGACTGCGCCCAGGGAGGTTCGCTGTGCACCTGTCTGCGTCAGCGCGCAGGCCTCAAGGAACATGCCCATGCCCTGCTGCGCCGGCTTGTGACCAGGACCGAGAACCTGTGCACGCTTGACCCGCAGCGGCTGCAGGTAGCGACCGACCGGCTCAACCGGCTCCGGCGCAAGGTGCTTGGCTGCCGTACGCTCGGGACCGGCATCGACCCGCCACCCGACGCCCCCCTTCTCTGCTTGGCGGACCTTGCCCGCCAGCGCCCTGTGGTCCGGGAGCCTTCTCGGGCCCGCTCCGGCTCTTGCATGGCTTCCACACTCGGATCTTTGTTTCGACAGCCCCACCTAGTCCGCCGTGCCCTGCTGGCAACTCAACTGCCAACTCGAGCGGCCCTTTTCCCCGCTGCCGCATTTCGATGTGCGATGGGTATCTCTGCTACACGCCCAAGTACGGCAGTTGGTGGAACGTCGCCGAGTGCGAACTGCGTCATCTGACGCCATCGGTCGCGCTGGGCAGCTGGGTCCATCCCTAGATGACGGCTTGGTCGATGAACGCCAATGCCGGTCAGTGTCGAGTGAATTGACTGACCACGGTTGCCGACGGCCCACGAAACCTTATCGCCGATTGCTCCAGAAATTCACAGTAACGGAATACCAAGGTCTTGTAGCTGTGCGATTAGGCTGGCTAGCACAGAGTCATCGTGGATTCGAAAGTCTTGATAGGACACTCACTGTGAGCCGGGCTCCCCTTCCGGCTCATCGGCGTACTGGCCGTAACTACGTCCGCAGACACGGGGCTCCCGATGCAGTAGGAGCCGCAGGCGTTCCAGTTCGGCGGAATCCCAGTCCATTGCAAAGGCCACAGCCTCATCCCACAGCTGGCGAACTTCGCACTCATCATCCCGGAATTGCGGTACTTTCATGTCTCTCGTCCGCTCCCAGCAGTTGGCTAGCGTCTCGCGGATGCGGTCGCGCTTTACGTCTGGGATGTGGATTTTCTCGGCCTCTGCGGTGCTGTAAGTGGGGAACTCGAGCTTTCTGCCCGGAGTTCGCATGAGTTGTAGGCGACCCGGTGTCGAGTTAATGAATACTGCAACGGCCTTAGCCTCCAGTGGAGAGAGTCCAGTTACCGGCATCCAACCGTTACCGACGTATTTCTTGTCGCTGGCGGTGGCAGTGACTCGGGCGGTGTTAGTTGCCTGTCCGGCAGTGATCAGCAAGTATCCGGCCTTGTCGAGAATCGCGTCGGCCTTGCCTGGCTTCTGCAGACACCAATGCTCATCCGGGACGCTCAGTATTCTCGTTTGTCCGTCAGCACTCTTGGACTTCAGTATCGGGAAACTGTCCGGTCCACCGCCTGCTGCGGGCTTGCAAGAGCCCCGTAGCAGTTGGCCTGTCGCGTGCGCCGACAGGCCAACTGCCGAGATAGTATGCAAGTCTTCATGGTTTGCGAACTGGCATGCGGCATGGGCAAGATCGGGCGAACGCCAAACAGCAGCTGTCCAGTCACCAGCCTTGATACGTTCCGCCGGCCAATGAAAAACCTCGCCCCACCCTTCACCGATCGGGCCTTCATTGCAGCCAACAAGGCATTCATGGAAATTCTGGACCTCCGAATCGTCAATTGGCAACTTGTCCAGACAGATAATGCGGGTTGGCTGCGTGGGACCGTTGCAATGACGGCGCAGGACTACGATGCTCTCATTGATGTTTGTATGCTGGCTCAGATTGATCTGGGTCGGATCGTGGCTGGTCAGCACGCTGTGCACATGGTATCTCTGTGCCAGGATTTGACGTTCTGTCAGTCCCGATGACCCCGACAGAGCGATGGTAGGCTCAATCATGGCGATAACACCGTCGTCCTGCCTTACGCAGTGGTCCGCCAGAGCAACGAATAGTGGCCGGATGGAGTTCTTGTCTACAAATTCCATCAGGCTGGGATTGGCATGGACTAGAACGGACTCCATAGTGTCCACGCGTGCTCTCAAGCTCTTCTGGTCCTCTTTGGGAAACTTTTTTCCCATATTGGTCCGGTTCGTAAACGGCGGATTCATGATCACTATCCGGGCATCTTTGACTGCCTCTACTGCATCTTCCAGCTCTGCATCATCATCGTAGGTCCAGACGGATCGGGAGCCGATTCTGTCGTCGTCTAGGGGAAGACTGCCAGGCCTTGAGACAATAGCTTTCTGGGCCAAGAGCTCCAAGCTCCCAACCGCCTCACCATCTCGGTTGTATATCGACCGCCCTGTCGGCAGTGGACCGTAGGGCATGAGGTGAAGCCCCATCCGACGATAGCGAATATGATGGTTGCCTGCTGTTAGTTGAGATGCAGCCAGTTGCAGCGAAACGGGATTGATGTCCAGCCCGTGGATCGTCCCCTGCACTGCCAGTTTTTGCAACTGGTTGATCTCAATCTCATTGGCACCGTGTGCAGCAGCTCGGCGCTTCATTTCAGTGAGCATAGCGGTTAGTAACGTTCCACTACCACAGGCCAGATCCACAGTCTGGTGCGCCTCCCAAGTGCTGGGATCGTTCCAGTCCGCCTCGCCGCAGGCATCCAGAGCGAGGCGAGCAGCGATTGACGCGGCGGTCGGCCTTGTGAAGAACGCGCCGTCGGAGGCTTGGTTGCCCATGACCCGATTGAACAGCTCCCCCGCATGGTCTGCACCCATGTCAGCGTAGGCCTCGGCGATGCGCTCGGCTTCAGCAAGCACGTGACGCAGGGCGCGCTCCAAGCCAGCCTTCTTGCCGGTGTTGTCGACAGCCACAATGACATCGACGGCCGGTTTCAGCACGGGGTGGAAGTCGTGATTCATGATGTTTTGCCATTCCCGTTCCGTGTGACGCAACACATTCGGATCGTTCTTGACTTTCGCAAGATCGCTCACACCTGTGAGCCAGTGGCCCGCAGCGATGCGTTGGTGCAGCATGGCAGCGTTCATCAATAGCAGAGCAGCGATGGTGCAGCCGTCAGCCTGTTTCTGACGACTCTCGTCTTTCAGTCGGTGCAACTCGAAGTGCTTATCAAGGTGAGTGGACAGACCATCTTCACTCAAGTGCCGCGCCGCCTCACCGACACTCTCTCTGAGGATGTTCAAGTCTCGCCTGACTCGATTTCCACTGAGGCCGGACTTAGTTAGCAGGTTTGCGGTGATGCCGCGGCCATTATCTTCCAGTCCGGTGAGTGTTAGCTGGAGCAGCCGCACCGTCCTGCCCTCACTGCCAGCCTGCCGGGTTTGTCTAGGCCCACGCTGGTAGCTGCGGGGAAGGCGGACGCCCGTCCCCTTGTTAATCATGTCCCTGCCTTTAGCCTTGGTCTTGCGCATATCTACCTGACCAGGCTTGACATGTACGACAGAGTCCACCCGCATCTCGAAACTGCCATCGTCGTGCTCCTTAGCGGCTATGATCCCTGCCAGTTCCGGTGGCAACTCGCCGGCATCATTCGACGGACCTTTGGGTGCCTCGTCTACACCAACACTCTCGAGATTGCTCAAGGGGAGGAAGACTTCGGATGCTCGCCTGCGCCCCTTCAGCACGTCCTCGGCGGCTCTTTGCGCTGCTCCCGGTGCACCGACATGTCCGTAGTACTGGATCCTCCGGCTCTCCTTACTTGCCACTGCAACGATGTTGGACTCCCTTTCGGGCACCTCAGGTACATACAGTTGCAGGAGCTCGGAGAGCTTGTCCTCGATGCGGCTGTCATGGGCGCGCAGGGCTACCAGGATCTGGCCCAGTTCCGACCAGCCGTCCTCCTTGCTGCTGTGCATCAGCCACCTCTCAGCGTCCACATGAGGCGGGATTATGATCGGACAGATGACATAGCCAATCACCTTGTCCTGGGCCGTGCGCATAGCTCGGCCAACAGCCTGAATAACATCAATCGGACTCTTGCGGGGTTCTAGAAACGCAACTGCGCTCAGGGATGGTGCGTCGGTGCCTTCGCCGAAAATGCCAACATTGACAATGCCAAACGGCTTCGACCCGGTTGCCAAGCCCAACCGATCCTTGGCATTCTCGCGGCTAGCAACGTTGCTGCTGGCATCCAGATGCATGAGCTTGTACTTGGAGGCTTTCTGTTTAGGGCGGTTGGCATTCAGCCAGCCCTGTACCCACTGCCGCACGGTCTCAGACTGCAGGTGTTCAGCCATGGCCTTGGACTTGGCAACCGTGTTCATGAATGCGATACACGACTTCACCAGGACGTCCTCCCCTTCTGGCACATTGGTCGTGCCGCCTCCCATCACGAGAGCCAGAGTTAAGCCCTTGAGGAAATCCGAAGTGGTCAGAGGGTTGCGTTTGTTCCCACTCTGTGTCCTGGCTAGGCGATTGGCCGCTGCGTAGGCATCTGGATCGTTGATACCCAAGGCAATGATGCGGTAATCGGCCAGCCAGCCGTTGTCTACAGCATCCGTGTAGCTCCGGCGATACAACTCCACTCCGAAGATTGTTTCGTCGTCCATGTTCCGCACAACCCATTTCGGATTGCTGGTCTGCGAGCTGCCGCTCGTGTCATATACCCGGGGGGTGGCGGTCTGATAGATCCGATACTTCGCTGGGAAACGGCTGTTGTCGTGGCAGACCGTGAAGTCGCGGATGCGTTCCTCTAGCTTGCGGATGCGCCGTATCCCAGCCGTACGGTGGGCTTCGTCGGCGACCATCACAGTGGCCGTGGTCTTGCTCTTGATCAGTGCTTCGGCTATGCGGTGGCTGCTCTGGTAGGTGCCTATGATGATGTTGACTTGGTCGTTGCCTGTACCATCGCGAATCCAGGTAGCAATCACAGTGGCCTCGGTTGTAACCGCGCCCTTGATTTCGTTCGCGCTGACGTTGCTGTTGTCGAGTGTAGGATCCTCATACCGCTTGGCGACGCCTTCCTTTGCGGGGGCGTAGCCGGCGGTATCGTCAGAGCAGACGGCGAGCACCCGTATCGCTTTTTTGCTCTGCTGGAGGTACTCGCGCCTGATCTGCGCGACTAGCGCGATAGAAGGACACAAGACGACCGACAGTTGGCCCGCCGGTGTCAGCTTCTCAATGATGCACAGCGAAATTCGAGTCTTGCCGGTGCCGCAAGGCAGGATGATCTTGCCCCGCGCTTGTCCTACTGGCAAACCGCCACTGTCGGACTTTTCGTGTTGCTGAAGAATGCGGATGCTCTCGTCGATAGCTTCGCGCTGCATCGACGACCGTGATTGTGTTGTTTCTCCACCATGCGGCGCGTCGTCTGAGCTCTGAAATTCTTGGGGGGGGGGGGGGTAGAGATGCTTCCAGCTGCTGTCGCAGGTCGCTGGCGAAATTGATGAGCTTGACAGGCTTGCCGGTCATTGACATGGCTTCCTGGGCATTGCCGCTGATCGGGACGGCACCGTTGGTCACCAACCAGCGTTCCGCCCAGAATTCGCTGGCGGACGTGCTGGCGAAGCTGTCGATTTCGCTCTTGCTGATGGAGTTGCCCTGACCGCTGGCATCTAACCGCCGGGATTTGCATTGGATTGCGATATGCAGGCCGTCGCTTCGACGCACCGCGACACAGTCGATTCCCAAATCCTTGCGGGTGGCTTGCGAGAAGTGCTCCTCCCGCTCGGGCCACAAGGCCCAGGAATAGCACTGGGTGATGTCCCATTCCCTGATTCGAGGGCCGACGCTCACAGTCAACTTTTCAAGCCACCTGCCATCAGTGGGTTGGGTCGATTGCTTGTCGACCTCAGCTATGGCTTCAGCGATAGGGTCTTTTGCCGTGCCCATTCTAATGACTCCTTCGAGATCGGCGGCCCGCTTCAGAACGCGTTCTTGCAGTTCGGACCAACCAGGTTGATGAAGTGGGGGGCCTTCGCCCCCTCTAAGCGGTTCCCACGATACCAAGCGCCGAACACGCCTCGCAATTGGCTCCGGGGATCGACGAGAGCGTTCGACTACATCGGGCCATTGCCGGTACCATCGGGGATGCGGCGCGGCAAAGCGTCGGCTGCATGGCGGTGTGTGCCACTGCCTTGTGCGGCAGTACGAGCTGCCGCCGGTCGCCTCACGGCGACGCTCCCAGTCCGGTTCCTGCCCCGCTTGCCGTGACTGTGGCCAGCTGCGTTCTGCCAGTGGCGGTGGATCGGGCCTCGGGGATCTCAATGTGCAGATTTCTTCGTACGGACCTTCGCCGGAGTTCGCTGTCTCCGCCGGCGGTGCGAGACTCGACCATGGTGCCCGCGTGCCTCGCCGGCACAGCCTTATTCCAGCCATCGCCGCCGGCGACGTTGACATTCTGCGCCTTTTGCCCCAAGAATGATGAATTGGGCCTCTGTCCGATCCGCGCACGACGCGACAGCCGGACGCAAGAAGCCCGGAGCCGTCCATCCGCGATCGGATCGCAAGAAGCGTGGCGGCTCCCTTGATCGGAGAAACGACTTGTATCGCGCTGGTACGCAACTCTTTACGTCCGAGTCTGTAACGGAAGGCCATCCCGACAAGGTCTGCGACAAGATTTCCGATGCGGTGCTGGACGCCGTCCTGGCCGGGGATCCGATGGGTCGTGTAGCGTGTGAAACGCTGGTCACGACGAACCTCTGCGTCCTTGCCGGGGAAATCCGTACGAATGACATGCCCGACTTCGAATCGATCGCGCGACAGACGATCCGCGAGATCGGCTACGGAGACAAGGACTACCTGTTCGATGCCGATTCGTGCCGGGTAAAGACCCATGTTCATACCCAGTCTCGGGACATCGCGATGGGTGTGGACAACGGTGGTGCGGGCGATCAGGGGCTGATGTTCGGCTTCGCATGCCGCGAGACGGAGGAGCTGATGCCCTTGCCGATCATGCTGGCTCACAAGCTGGTTCGTCGCCTGACCGAGGTGCGCCGGTCGGGCGAACTGGCCTTCCTGCGGCCCGATGGGAAGTCGCAGGTCACCGTGGAATACGAGGACGGCTCGCCCACCCGCGTGGATGCAGTCGTGGTCTCGACCCAGCATGACCCGGTTGGAGGGCCGACCCTGTCCGATCAGGCCGAGCTGCGCCAGAAGGTGCGTGAAGTTGTCATCGACGGCGTCGTACCGAAGGATATGACCGACAGTCGGACGACGTACCACATCAACCCGACCGGCCAGTTCGAGATCGGCGGTCCGCACGGGGATGCCGGATTGACCGGACGCAAGATTATCGTCGATACGTACGGCGGGATGGGACGGCACGGCGGTGGCGCGTTCTCCGGCAAGGACCCCACCAAGGTCGATCGGTCGGCGTGCTACATGGCCCGTCATATCGCCAAGAATCTCGTCGCAGCGGGCCTGGCTTCGCGGTGCGAGGTCCAGCTCGCCTATGCAATCGGCGTTGCGGAGCCGGTATCGGTCCGGGTCGACACCTATGGTACGGGCGGGCACGTGGACGATTCCCGCCTGGCGGACATCGTGAAGGAGATCTTTCCGCTGACTCCTTCGCAACTGATCGAGTACCTTGACCTGCGAAGGCCGATCTATCGGGCCACCGCTGCGTACGGGCATTTCGGTCGCACGGAAGGCACCTTCACCTGGGAACGGGTCAATCAGGTGCGGGAACTGCAGCGGAAGGCCTGACCGGGTTCTTCCCTCCAACTCGAAGACGGGAGGTAGTGCGGAATGTCCGCAGTCGAAACGATGCCGGAGATGTCGCTTGAGGAAACATCGGGCGACACTCGATTCAGGGTCAAGGACATCGGCCTGGCCACATTCGGACGAGACGAGATTCGGCTGGCCGAGCATGAGATGCCCGGATTGATGGCGCTGCGCGCCGAGTACGAGGGCGAGCGCCCGCTGACGGGTGCCCGTATCGCCGGTTCGCTGCATATGACCGTCCAGACAGCCGTGTTGATCGAGACATTGGTGCAGCTCGGGGCGGAGGTCCGCTGGGCGTCTTGCAACATTTTCTCGACCCAGGACCACGCCGCCGCAGCCGTGGCCGTCGGACCTGAGGGCACGCCGGACCGACCCTGCGGAGTGCCTGTGTTCGCGTGGAAAGGCGAAACGCTCGAAGAGTACTGGTGGGCCACGTCACAGATCCTGCTCTGGCCGGGAGGCACGGGCCCAAACCTGATCCTCGATGACGGGGGCGATGCCACGTTGATGGTCCATCTGGGCCTCAAGTTCGAGCAGCTCGGAGGCGTCCCCGATCCGTTGGCCGCCAGCTCGGAAGAGGAAGCCGTGATCTTCCGGACGCTCGCGGCCCTGCAAAGGGAGCGGGGCCACGTTTGGGGGGATGTTGCTCCCGGCATTCGCGGAGTCTCGGAAGAGACCACCACCGGAGTTCACAGGCTGTACCAGCGCCAGCGCGACGGCTCGCTGCTGTTCCCGGCTATCAACGTCAACGACTCGGTTACGAAGTCCAAGTTTGACAACCTCTACGGCTGCCGCCATTCGCTGGTCGATGGGATTAACCGGGGAACAGACATCATGATCGGTGGCAAGGTAGTCGTGGTCTGCGGTTACGGCGACGTGGGCAAGGGGTGCGCACAGTCGGTTCGTGGCCAAGGGGCCAGGGTGATCGTCGCCGAAATCGATCCGATCTGCGCCCTCCAGGCCGTGATGGAGGGATTCGAGGTGCGGCGGGTGGACGACGTCGTGGATCAGGGGGACATCTTCGTCACCGCAACCGGGAACAGACATGTGATCACAGCGACTCACATGTCCCGAATGAAGCATCAGGCCGTCGTCGGGAACATCGGCCATTTCGACAACGAGATCGACATGGCCGGTCTGGCGGAATTCCCCGGAGTGAGCCGCACGACCATCAAGCCGCAGGTGGACGAGTACCGCTTTCCGGACGGACATTCCGTAATCGTGCTGTCGGAAGGACGTCTCCTGAACCTCGGCAACGCGACTGGGCACCCGAGCTTCGTGATGTCCTGCAGTTTTACCAATCAGGTCTTGGCCCAGATCGAGTTGCATCGAAACGCGGAGGCCTACGGCCGTTCGGTTGCGACGCTGCCGAAGACGCTCGACGAGAGAGTCGCAAGGCTCCATTTGGCTGCCCTCGGCGGCGACCTTACGGAACTCAGTCGTGAGCAGTCCGAGTATCTTGGCATTCCGGTTGAGGGCCCTTTCAAGCCGGAGCACTACCGTTACTGAGTATCGTGGAGTCTGTCGGATGAAGGCCAGTCAGATACCGCGCGCCTCGCGCGTGGCTTGGCGCTTGGTGCTGGCGGCAACCCTGGTGTCCGCTGGCTGGACATGGGCGCAGTTGCTGCATCAGGATCGCTCCGTCATCGTCGAACCGCCCCTGCCGGAGGCGCCTGCTCACGCTGAACCCACCGAGTTCGTGCTCGCTCGGATGGCCTACTCGGACCTGTACGCCGGCCACTTCCTTGAGGTTCGGCCCTGGCAGATCGATTCGCCGGCAGCCGAGCGGCATTTCCTGCAGGGACTTCGGCGCCTTTCGGCGGTTGACGCCCGCCCGACCGAACTATACGTCCATCCCAACGAGCCGGAGTTCTTCGATCTTCCGCTCCTGTACGTGGTGGAGGCCGGCCATTGGGACCTGACCGAGGTTGAGGTCGCCCGGATCCGCGAGTACCTGCTGCGGGGAGGTTTCATGATCTTTGACGACTTCCATGGAACCGAGGAGTGGGAGAATTTCATGCGCGGCATGCGGCAGATATTTCCGTACCGGCCGGTCGAGGACATCGATGACACCAGCGAGGTGTTCCACGTGCTGTTCGACATGGGGCACCGGGAGCAGGTTCCGGGCTTGCAGATGCTGTACAGCGGACGCTCGTACGAGAAGGACGGGCAGGTACCGCACTGGCGTGGCATCCGCGACGACGAGGGACGCTGGATGGTCCTCATCAATCACAACATGGACCTGGGCGATGCCTGGGAGCACGCCGATGTGCCGCAATACCCGGAACGGTTCACGGCCATGTCCTACCGGCTGGCGATCAACTACGTCATCTATGCGATGACCCATTGACGTGGGCCCTCGTGCGACGTGTCCGGACCATGGCCATCGCGACGTCGAAGCCCATCCAGAGGTTGACCAAGCCGACACCGGACACGGCGCCACGCAACTGGTTGCTAAGAAGGAACTCGCTGAGCTGGGGTTGCAGACTGAAGAAGTAGTTGTTGTCCCACAGGAGGGTCCAGGGCAGGAGCAGCAGGACCAGGCCGACCTCGACACAAAACAGCAGGAACACGACCTGGCTGAGCAGGAGGGGTGACCCGGCCGCTGCGCGATGCCTGCCGGAAGCTTCCGCCGGGACTTTCGGACGAATGCTCACCATGGAGCGATTCCGGGAGGCACCGGGACGCGCGGCAGCGCCGTCAGCCGTTGAACGGGTCCGAAACTCTGCCGGTGCTGAGGGGTGCAGCCATGGACCCGCAAGGCCCTCAGATGGGCGGGCGAGGGATATCCCTTGTGTGCCGCCAACCCGTATTCGGGATAGATGGCGTCCCATGCCAGCATGCAGTTGTCCCGTGCGACCTTGGCCAGAATCGAGGCCGCAGCGATCGAGCAACTCCTGCGGTCCCCCTTGATGACGGCGCGCTGGGGGATGCCGGAATCGATCTCGACCGCGTCCACAAGCAGAATGTCAGGAGCGGGGACCAAACCCTCGACGGCGTTGCGCATGGCCAGCCGGGAAGCCTGCAGGATGTTGAGCAGGTCGATGCTCGCGGCATCCACGGCCTCGATACGGTATCCGATCGCAGTCGCCCGGATTCTTGCGGCAAGCTCCCTGCGGAGGGCCGGTCGGAGCCGCTTGCTGTCGTCCAGACCCTCGATCCGAACCTTCCTGTCAAGAACGACGGCAGCCGCGAAAACGGGGCCGAACAGACACCCCCGACCGGCCTCGTCGATTCCCGCAGGCCGCCGGAACCCGCCCCGTCGGGCTTCGGTCTCCAACGACCAGTCCGGCTTGCCGTCGTGGCGCTCCACGCCTAGACCTTCGTGCGGTACTTGTCCTGAAGCATGGAGAGCTTCTGTTCCTTGCTCAGCTTGGAGCGGCTGCGCTGCGCCTGCTTGTCCCGCTCGGGTCCGAAGGTACGGTGGACCGGGGCCCGGCTGTCGCTGCGCCCGCCTTCCCGGTTCCGTCGGCCTTCGATCTTGGGTGGCCGTGAACTGGGTGCCCACATGGAAAGCCCGATGCGACCGCTGGCCTGGTCGAAGGACTTGACGTGCAGCTCGATCAAGTCGCCGACTTGCAAGTCCGGCCTCGAGTCCTTCACTTGCTCCCGCCGAATCTGGGAAACGTGCAGCAACGCGTCCTGATCACCACCGACGTCCACGAACGCCCCGAACTCGGCAATGCTCGTGACAGCTCCGGTGACCTTCGACCCGGGTCGCAGACCCTCTTCCGGGCGCAGGGGGACTGCCGGTTTCGGAACCTCGAACCTTGCTCGGGGTTGCCGTCGCGAGGGATGCAGCTCGTCCAGGGCGGACTGAACCTGCACGACCGGACGCTCCGATGTTGCGAACTGCTCGGGGTCGAGTCCCTTCAGTCGTTCGGGCTCGGCAATGAGCGTCTGGAAATCACATCCGGCGGCCTTGGCGAAATCCTCGTAGAGCTCGCGGTATTCGGGATGTGCTCCCGTCCCGTCCAGGATGTCGCCGCCGTAAACACGCAGGAATCCAACCGCCTGCGCGTAGATGCTGGGGCTGAGGCCCCCGACGCGCAGAAGATCCTTGCGGGTGCGAAACGGACCGTTCTCCTTGCGGTGGGCGACGATACGCCGGGCCAGGCGGTCCGTAAGGCCGGGAACCCGCGCCAGCAACGCGTCCGACGCACGGTTCACGTCAACTCCCACGTCGTGCACGGCCCGGTCGACCGTGACCCGCAGCGCTCTCCGCAAGCGGTCTGGGTCGACCTCGTGGTAGTGGGCACCGATTCCGATCGACCGCGAATCCGTCTTGACCAGTTCGGCCATCGGATCCTGCACACGCCGGGCCAAGCTGACCGCGCTCCGAACGGCGGGCTCCAGATGCGGAAACTCACGCTTGGCGGCCTTCGAAGTGGCGTAGATCCAGGTACCGCTATCCCGGGTCGCCATCCACCCGATATCGGTCTTCCCGGACCGCCGTATCTGGGTCCGCAGGAACTTCTCAGTGAGCCGCTGCCTGGGCCCGGTGGGAAATACGATCAGGTCGACGTCGTTTGCCGTCAGAATCTCGCTGAGCTCGGCGTACCTGGCTTCCCGCGTTGCAAGGGCAGCCTCTTTCGGGCCGCCGGACTTGTTGTCTTGGGGCTCGCGGGCTTCGGCTGCTGCCGGGGCGGTCACATCAGGCCCAGAGCCCGCTTGGCTGCTCGCGGATTCGGTCGAGTCACGGCTGCCATCCACGTCCGTAGGGGATGCATCGGAAGGGCTGTGGCCCGGCAGCGGCGGGGAACTCGTCAGTGCGCCGGTCGCGGGGCTGGCGGCCACCGCATCGATTTCGCCCGGGACCACCGTCACCGGCCGTCGGCCGTCCCTCCTCCGGCGCCCATCCGCCTCATCCTGTCGCACGATCGCATAGTCGATCAACTCCCCGTTGGTGTCGATCAGCACGGCACGCCACCCGCCTGGGCGTCCGGTCTCCAGTGCCACGATATTGAGTTCGTGGGCTACCGGAGCCAGCAGCGCCGCGCGCAGTGCCTTGCGGTAGGCGGTGATCGCCTCGTCGTCCGTTTGCTCCTCCAGCCGGCGCATGACGTCCTGTCGAATGCGGTCAATGAGGCCGTTCGAGAGGGTCTTCTCGACCACACGCTGCAAGTGGGGTGCATAGGGGGAGTCCGCATCCTTGATCAGGCAGCGCGCCAGATACTCGGACGCAGGGGCCGATGGGAACTCCGTGGTGGTCTCGAGCAGGCCTGCCCTTACTCCTCGGCGAATGCCCAGCCTCTTCTGCCAGGGGATTTCCCTCGTCTTGGCGTGCAGGCCGTCGAGGTCCCGGTAACGCGGTTCCTTGACAGCGGCGGGATCAGCACGCACGACGGTCTCGCAATTCCGGCGGTAGAGCTCGCGCAATTCCCGCAGCACCTCGGGCTTCTCGCTCAGCCAGCGCGAGGCAATGGCGTACGCTCCTTCCAGCGATTCCTCGGCACTGCCGACCCCCTTCGCAGGATCCACGTACTTCGCTGCTTCCACCTGAATGTCAGCTCCGTCCTGCTGGAACCAAAGGAAGCGGGCCAGCGGGTCCAGGCCCTTCTCGATCGCCTCGTCGGCAGACTCCTTCTTGCGAGCTCGATAGGGCGCGAATATGTCGTTGAGCTCCTGGCGGTCACCCGCCTCTTCGAGTTGCCGCTTGAGCTCTGGCGTCAGCACTCCACGCTGCCCGAGCGTCGTCAGCATCGAAATGCGGTGGTCGATCAGTACGTGCTGATCCTCCAGCTTGCGGATATATTCGTGGACGCTCTCCTCGTCCAGACCTCCGCAGAGGTCAGCCCGGTAGCGGGCCAAAAACGCTACGGATGCACCGTTCTCGACCTGTTGCACCAACTCCAGCAGGCCCTTCAACCGAATTCCGGATTCCTTCGAGACGCGAACAAACGAGTCCAGAGGAAGCCCTGTAAGGGGTTTCATTACTCAACCAACAACCACTGTGCTTTCTCGTATCATAGGTCAAACGATGTTGCGGTTGCAGGAAACACGGTTGGCCTGCCTGCTGTTCGCGTTCCTGGCAGCCGCTCCCCCGGCTGTTTCCCAGATCATCCGGTTCGAGTCGAACGGGATGAAATACCAAGTACTAACGCGGCAGGGTCTGACCCTGATGTGTGCCGCAATGCCCTTTCGGACCAGCCGTTTCGCGGTCATGCACGTCGCAGCCAGCAACGGCAGCAGCGAGACATGGCGGATCGACACAGCAAACTTCGCGTTCGAGTACCAAGGGGGCCCGTTGGTCGCCGCGATTCCCGAGCAACGCGTGGTCGAGGAGTTCTTCCGCAAGGCGGGGCGGTCCGAATTGCTGAAACTCCAGACGGCCTACGAGAAGGCCCTCTACAACAACCAGTATGTTCGTCCGAATAACACGTACGAGAAGCGGAGGCTGTCCGCGCTGGCCTTTGGACCGAAGGGCCTGAAGGCTTCCGCCGCCGCTGCCGCCATCACCTTTGTCAGCGGGAACCTCGAACCCAGCGACTCAACGGACGGTGCCTTGTTCTTCCCGACTGCAGGGCGCCCGCTGGAGAACGGGAGGATCGTCGCCTTGATCGAGTCGTCCCGGTTCGAATTTGCGTTCGAGTAGTCCTCGTCCCATCAGCCCCCCACCAGCAGGCCCATCTCTAGTCGGAAGAGACGCAATCCGCAGGTGTGCGCCTGGACCGGGCATGGCGAACCTGACCTGGATGCCGTGGCGGTGCCGATCGAAACGGCGCAGCCCTCCGGCTCTGTGGGAATCGAGCTGGACGATGCTCGAACCATTCAATGCCTGGGCCGGCCACCCGGAAACTGCCGCGGCGGACGATCGACTGCAGCCGGACGGCCCGCCTTACTGAGGGAAACCGAATTTGAGCTGCTCCGCGGCCCGCACGGGGCCGGTTGGATGGGGCGAGTCGAAGGCAGCGATGTTGCCATCGTTCCTGTATGTCGACAAACGCATCCCGATGGCATCCGCCCCTGGCGATTGGCGCCGATGCCCACTCGCTGCTCGAATCGGCCTGCGAGGGGATAATATGGGATCGGTCGCGAGCCGAGAGGAGCGCTTCCGTCGAGCCGCCGGCGCGAGACAGCCATTGGGGGAATGCAAGAATCGGAACTATGCGAATCGGAGTGATCGGACTCGGCTTCATGGGGAGCGCACACCTTGAGGCCTATGCGCAGGTGAAGGGCTTCGAGTTGGCCGCCGTCGCCAGTTCGAGCGAAAAGAAGCGTGCCGGCGATCTGGGCGATGTCGGTGGGAATCTTGGCCGTGGTGCCGGAGTCGTCGACTTCGGGCCGGCTCAACGGTACGCCACGGCGGAGGAGCTCATAGCCGACCCCGGCGTACAGGCTGTCGACATCTGCACGCCGACCCACCTCCACAAGCCCCTTGCGCTCAGCGCGCTTGCGGCCGGCAAGCATGTTCTCGTCGAGAAGCCGATGGCCCTGAGCGCTGCGGATTGCGACGCTATGATCCAGGCCGCCCGGGAAGCCGGTCGGGTGTTGATGGTGGCTCAGGTCTTGCGGTTCTTTCCGGAATACGCGGCCGCCCGGGCCAGACTCCTGTCGGGGGCTCTGGGTCCCGTGCGAGCGGCATCGTTCCGTCGTCGCTGTGCCGCCCCCGCCTGGGGAGGGTGGCTCAAGGATCCCGAGCGGAGCGGGGGCGGCATTCTGGACCTGCTGATCCACGATCTTGATTTCTGCCAGCATGTCTTCGGCAACCCCGGCTCCATTCGGGCCGTCGGCTACGAGGACCTCGAAACGGGCATCGACTTCGTGGAGGCGCAGCTCGACTACGGGGACGGCGTTCCGGTCATCGTTTCGGGCGGTTGGCATCATCCCGTGAGCTTCCCGTTCTCGATGGAATTCACGATCCTCTGCGAGGGGGGGACTCTCGACTTCCGCTCGGACACGCCCGGATTGCGGCTGCATACCGCTTCGGGAGACGCCGTGGACGTGGACTTGCCGCAGCAAGACGGCTTCGTGGGTGAGCTGCAGGCATTCGTCGACGCATGCAAGGCCGGCACCGCCCCATCCATCTGCCCCCCCGAGGACTCGGCTCAGTCCGTGCGGATGGCGCTCGCGATGAAGCGGTCCCGTCTCGCGGGTGGCGCGGCCGTGAGCATCGATTGAGCCGGACGGGTGACCTATCTTTCCCGCTCCCAGCGGGCCCGTTCCGTTGCGACCAGCAGGCCCACTGCGCCGCCACGGGCGTCGGTCCCGAGGATCGCCTCGCGATCGAAGTAGGCGCGTAGGGATGCTTGCCGGCCTGTGCTTCTGCAGACGTCGACGAGGGTTGCGTCGTTCTTGATTCGCATCTGGACCGCCCGCCACGCCCTGTCGGCCGTTGCCTCGAACTCGTTGCGGTCGAGCCAACCTCGTCGCAGACCCCGGGTTAACGCAAATCCGATCATCGCCGTCGAGGTGAACTCGCGGTAGCTCTCGGGTCGGTCGACAACCTGGTGCCACATACCGGTCGGATCCTGGTGCCGCTTGACCGCTCGCAGGTGGCTCCGGAACGCCTCCAGCACCTCGCTGTAGCCGGAATCGTCCGGTGGCCAGTCCGACAGGGACAGCGCCAGTCCCAGGGCGGGGAATCCGTTGCCCCGCCCCCAGGCCGCTTGGTCCAGGGGCGAATGCCTGTAGAGTCCGTCCCGACGGAGATCAAGCGACTGCATGAACCGCAGATGTCGCAGCGCCATGCGGTAGTACCGCCTGTCGCCGGTCAGGCTTCCGATCTGAGTCAGGATGGGGCAGCCCATGAAGACCGAGTCGCTCATCCCGTTGTGGAACGGCATGGATGCCTTCATCGAGCCGTCGGGCTGGAATCCGAGACCGGCAGCGGTCCGAGCCGCTTGCAAGTAGGCGGGCCTCTCGGTTCTCCTGAACAGTTCCCCGAACACCAGACGGCCGGCTAGCGAACTCCCGTTCGCGGGCCCGTCCGAGAGAGAATGCCCCTCGACATGCGGGCGAACAATGGCCGCCACGTCGGCGAGACGGCTGGTACCGTCCAGATCCCCAAGATGAAGGCGCCCGACGAGTGCGAGCGCAGGAATGTAGGTCACTGCATCGAGGGCCTGACCGTAGGCCTGTTCCAGGACCGCTGCCGTCTGGACGGGAGTCCGCGCGAGGCGCGACCGCAATTCGCGGCGTGCCGGCGATGCGGTCAGGTCGCGGGCAAGGGTGTCCAGGTGGTCCAGGGCGTCGTCACGGAGATCATTCAGGTGTCGGCTCTCCCCGGAAAGCCGCAAGACAGCGGCAGGGATCCGCCCGACGCCAGCCGGAATCGCACCCCGCTTGAGCGCTGTTGCAAGATTGCTGGAACTCTGGTCGGTCCGCAGGTCCACCACGAGGTCGGGACCCAGCATGCCAATCATGCGCCACACGTACTGGGATTCCACGAACGGCCCCCGATAGGCTGGACCCGCCGGAGGAAAATCCTCGTTTGGCTCGCGGTCCGGGAACACATTCAACACGCACGACAACGAGTAGTCGGAGGAGCCGGCACCGCGCACCAGCGCTGCTGCCAGATCGGTCGACTCGGCACGACCATCCAGGCCCGCCACGATCAGGATGCTTGGGGTCGAACGGTTCGGGTCCAGCACCGCGTCGGTTACCAGAGCGTGGATCGGGCTGCCGGCGGCGGTGACCCCGACAGGCATCTCGACCGGCTCCGCACCGGCCAGCAATCCCCAGGCCAACAGCACGCCTGCGGATCTGCGCCCCGCCCTTGCCGAGGCTCCTCGGCGACCCTGGTCCACAGCCGCGAGCATCTATCGGGGCTCGATAGGGACGGATTGTCCGTAGAGACGGACCCTGGGGTGCTCGACGAAGGCCCGGAACTCCCAGCTGCGGTCCGCGTCGACTCGCTTCAGGACCGTCGAGAATCTTCCCGGCCCCGACTTGGACTGCATCTTCCGACCGACCGGCTTCCAGCGGTCGTCGGGTTCATACATCTCCGCCGTGCTCTTCCGCAGGCGGTACTCGAATCCCACCTGGACGGACTGGGCGTCCCCGAGGCCCCGCAGGTCCGCATCCAGGACGGCCCCGTCCGGACCCCATGCCGCTCCTGACAGCGTTTCGACTACCGGCGGCTGCAACCCGGGCACGGCGTTCTCGATCTTCAGCACGACCGGATTGGGCCAACGCCGGTCATTGTAGAGTCGCTGGGCCCGGTACGCCCGAATTCGCAATCCTCCGGAGGTTTGCTCCCATTCCGTGCGGGGAACGACATCTGCCTCGTACTCCAACACCTCGTCGTTCTGGCCCAATACCCGCACACGCGTATTCTCGCGGGCCTGCACAGACTGGAGCACCACGGTCTTCTGTGCGCCCAGCCTCCAGTCCACGCCAGGCACGAACGCGTAGACGGTGTTCCGGTCTCTTGCTTTCGTAAACCAGATATCGCCCTCGTTCGTAATGACCCACGGCCGGACCGCACCGACAGCCTCGGCGTTGACCATGTTCCAGAGGGCCATCTCCCGCATTCTGGCCTCCTGCTCAATGGGGATATCCCCGTTGGGCTTCGGCCCGATGTTCAGAAGAAAGTTGCCTCCCTTGGCCCGCGTCTCGATCCAGGCCGTGATCAGCTCGGTTCCCGACTTGTAGTGCTCGTTGGTGCCGCGGTACTGCCACTGCGTGCCCATCGTCATGTTGCCTTCCCATGCGCCCTCAAGGGGTACACCGGGCGTGTACTGTTCAGGAGTCTCGATCTCGCCCCTGGTCACGACCGTGTCGGGCGAGAGCTCCCAAATGAGCTGCTTCATCTCAGCTACGATCTCGTCTTGGGCCAGCGCGGCGGTTGCCGGTGGGTCGAAGAACACCACGTCGATCGGGCAGTATTTCGTCATCAGCTCCCGCTGTTGGGCGAGATTGAGCTCCAGAAGGCCCGGATTGTTCGGGGGAAGCGCCGCTGCACGCAGTCGGCTGATCGGTGTTCCCTGGCGGTAGAGGAAGTAGAAGTCGTCGGGCGAGAAATACCACCCGACTGCAATCCCTTCGGTCCGGAACGCAGCCGCGATTTCCTTGGCAACGTCCCTGCCAAAAGGCGTGTTCCCGATGTGGAAGTCCGTTGTGGAGGTCTTGAACATGCAGAAACCGGAGTGATGTTTCGCCGTGAACACGACATAGCGGAAACCCGCCAGCCTGGCAAGGCGGGCCCACTCGCGCGGGTCGAACCGCGTCGGGTTGAAGCTGCGCGGCAACTCCTCGATGTAGCGTTGGAGATAGGCTTCGTCGGCCCCCACCATCGAGTGGCTGATGACGGCGCTGATCTGGCTGTCCAGGCTCCAGTGGATGAAGAGGCCAAGGCCGAGATCCCGGAACTGCTCGACTCGTTCGGGTTTGTTCGCAGCAGCCAGCGTTGCGACAACCACGAAGGCGAAGCAGACGGTTGTGAGACGTTTCATCGGAGTCGAGGTATTGTGGCACACCCCGAATGCGGCTGCGGAGGCTCGCCGAAGCCAGTCAGTCGAGCAGCGCCATGACCAGTCCGCTCCGAACCTTGGGCGAGAACCACGTCGATTTGGGTGGCATCATCCGCCGTTGCCGGCAGACGTTGACGAACTGCTCCATCGTAACGGGCGGGAGGGTGACTGCAAGATCGAACTCCCCTGCGTCGACCCGGTCTCGCAGATACCTCGCATCCCGGTTGCCGCCGACAAACACGAGGCGCTCGTCGCGCGGATCCTCGATCCCGGCAATCGGGCCGAAAATCTGTCGCTGCACGATACTCGCGTCAATCGACTGCGATGCGTCGGACCCGTCGAACGAGCCAGCCTTGGGCTTGAGCCGAAGCCAAGTCCCTCCAGCGTACAAGCCGATCTCGTGGGTGCCGCCCGGCTGGTAGTCGCGACCCGGCGGAGCCGGGCTCACCTCGAATGCTGCTTCCAGCGCTGTCTTCCATGACGCCAGCGGGCGGAAAACGTCCCGAACGAGGCGATTGTACGGAGCGAGGCCTAGCTGCGAAGCGGGAAAGACAGTCGCCAGAAAGCCTTCGAGTCCCAGCATGGCGGCAGCCGCACTGCGGTGGTTCCCGTCCGCCACGTAGGCGAACGGATCAGCCCGAAGCACTTCCACGAGTCCGCTCCGCTCGGGTGATCCTCCGAGCAGCCAAATCCGGTGGGTGAACCCGTCGCCGGGCGTGACGTGATAGTCGGGCGAGTTCTGGTCCGCGCAGGACTGCAATGCCTCCGCCAACGCGCCGGCGGTATCCTCGACCACCAGATTGACCATGCCGATGATCGCGTTCGTCGATTCGATCAGGTCGGCCCTGCCCCGCGCTTTCCCGGGCCGGACCCCTTCGTTTCGGATGATCACACCGTTCGGTGTCTGCTCCGTTAGGATGTCGCCCGCGCGGGCCATGCCCCCCAATCCGACCTGTCGTTTCCCGGGCTGTTCGGAACTCGCGATCTCGTACAGGAACAGAATGTCCGCCACCTCACGTGTAAGGCGGCTCGACCGCAGCCCCGCCATCCTGAGGGCTGCGGCTTGCAGGGCTTCCGGTGACCCGTCCGGCAGCATCGCGTCTGGTGATTCGGCTGCGGTGTGAGGCATCGTGATGCGCAGCACGCTGTGCGGCTGCCTCTGCAGCAGGTCGTAGATCTCGCGGTCACTCTGGAATTCGTCATAGTTCGGGCTGGACAGCGTCTCGGCGGCCACTGAATCGACCGGAACGAGGGCGCGTGGAACGGGATTGAGCGTAACCATGGGAGTGTTCGCGGGAATGTGGGGACGGGGTGCAGCGTCCGTCGAGCGACGAAACGGCATTCACCGCCAACAGATCCAGCTTCGGCTAGTTGAGCCCGATGGTGCAACCCGGCCGTTTGGGCATTATTATTGAATGCGGAAGACCCATGAGTAGCAAGAGACTTGCAACTGGCACCCTGGTTCTGCTGATGGTGGCGAGCCTCGTGCTTGGCCAGAAGAAGTCGCCGATCAGCGGCAACTGGGAACTGACACTGGGAGGCAGCACGTATCGGATCGCCCTGGTCGAGGATGACGGCGACGTAAGCGGCACGGTGACGCTACCCAGCGGCGAAGCGACGGAGATCGAGTACGGGCTGGCCTTCGGCAAGGAAGTGGAATTCACCACGGTCGAGAACGGAGTCGAGTTCGAATGGACGGCGGAAGTGAGCCGCAACTCCATCAAGGGTGTGCGTGAGAACCTCGATGAGGAAACCAGAGCGAGGTTCACTGGCAAGCGCATCCGCTGAAACCGGCAGGGCTCAGTTCAGGAAGTAGGTGCGGTACAGCGTGTCCCGCTGTTTCGGGACAAAGCCCGCCTCGCGGATCATCCGGCGCAGATCTTCCTCGGTGGCCGAGTGGCTTGCGCCCGCCTGGCGGACGACATTCTCCTCGATCATCACGCTACCGACGTCGTTGCCCCCGAATCGCAGGCCCAACTGGCACACCTTGAGGCCTTGGGTAACCCACGATGTCTGGACGTGCAGGATATTGTGCAGGTACAGTCGCGATATGGCCAGCGTCCGAAGGAACTCGCAGGCTGTCGCTTCCTCCGGGACCCTGCGCCCCAGCGCGGTATTGTCAGGCTGGAACGGCCATGGGATGAAGGCCGTGAACCCGCCGGTCTCGTCCTGCAATTGACGGAGCGTCTGCAGATGGCTGACCCGGTGCATGGGGGTCTCGCCGCAACCGAACATCATCGTGGCGGTGGTGTTCATGCCAATCCGGTGAGCGGTCTTGTGAACTTCGATCCAGTCCGAGGTCGTGCATTTCAAGCGGGCGATGCGGGAGCGGACGTCGTCATCGAGGATCTCCGCCCCCGCCCCCGGCATCGAGTCCATTCCGGCGTCGCGCAAGCGCAGCAGCGTGTCCCGGATCGTGAGGTTGCTGACTTCGGCGATACAGAGAATTTCGGGCGCGGAAAGGCAGTGCAGCTGGACGTCCGGAAAACGCCGCTTCAGACCTCCGAACAGACCCTCGAAGTAGGCGATGTCCAGATTCGGATTCACGCCCCCCTGCATGAGCACTCCGGTGCCCCCGGACTCGACTGTCTCCTGAATCTTCCCGGCAATCGTCTCGAAGGGCAGGACGTAGCCCTCCTCGTGGCCCATGGGACGGTAGAACGCGCAGAAGCTGCAGTACTCGGTGCACTCGTTCGTGTGATTGATGTTCCGGTCGACGATATAGCTCGCGATCCGGTGGGGGTGAAGCGATTCGCGGAGGGCGTCGGCTTCCATTCCGATGCCAATCAGATCATCGCTCGCGAAACAGTCGAGCGCCTGTTGGTTGGTCATCAACGCGAGTTCACCTCAAGAGGGGTCGGTTCGGTCAGGAACTCGACTTCGCACTGCGCGTCCGTCAGGCCGAGTTCCCAGGCCAGGCGCAGGTAGGTTCGCATTCCCGAACGCTCTCGCTCTCCCAGGTCGTAGCGCACACGACGTGTCAGGTAATCCTGGACCATGCCGCGTTCGAGTTCCAGCCGCCGGCTCTCCGATGCCACGATTTCGGGGATTCGCCGGCACCCGTACCGCGCAGACTCCGTCAGCGCCTCTTGCAGGCCTTGGGTGTTCGCGCGGTTCTTCACCCCCCATACGGCGAACACCATGGGCAGACCCGTCATCTCTTCCCACTCGGAGCCAAGGTCGTAGACGTGAACCGGCCGATCCTTCCAGAATGCCATCCGCGAGTCGATCCGCAGCGCGGGGTCGCCAATGACCAGCGCGGCGTCGGCAATCTCGAGCATCTCGTCCAGTCGGGGCGGGTGAGGCCGCACCAGCGGTCGGATGCCATGCATGTGCGCGGCGATCACCTGGGTCAGGACAACCGAGGAGCGGGAGCCTGTGTCCGCCGCGAACGAGCCGATGGCTCCGAACGGCTTCTTGGACACCAGCAGGATGCTGCGCACCGACCCGCAACAGGCCACTGCCGGACCCGGGACAACGAGCAGGTCTCGCTGTCGAGCCAGTTCCACCACCGGAACCAGACCGGCCTCGGCCTGGCCCAACCGCAACCGGTCCGCACACTCGGAGGGCAGGGCGGAGGACAGGTCGAACTGTCCTCGCTGCGGTCCGTGAAGCAATCCCCAGATCAGGGGTGAACTGTTCAGGTAGCTGACGGCGCAGACGCGGAGCTTGGCTGCCATGACAGCGATTCAATTCTAGCAGCCGGCAATGGGGCCGGCGCCGACTGTTCGTTCCAGGACATATCAAAGGCCCTTCAATCGCCCCATGCAGTCCGCTTGGCGACCTTCCCGCATGAAGCGCAGGAACGGATTGGCCGGTAGGTGCGGGGGCCGGGGGAGGACCGCTCGCAAACCCGCGTCCCACGGTTTCGACGGCAGCGCTGCCCGGAACCGCCAGGTCGTGGATCGCCCAAGACCGGTCGCCAGGTGCGGTCGAACCCGTCCCCGTGCTCCTCAGGGCCACGGACTGGCAAGACTCGCGGTTCCGCCCGGGATTCGGCGTCCGCCGGGAGCTGCGATCCCGACAAGGTGACCGCAGCTCCCCCGGATCCGCCGCTGCCGGAGGATCCGGTAACCTAAGAGGGCGAGTTGCGTCTTTCGCTGTAAGGATTCCCCTGCCATGATTTCCCGATTCGGTCCCCTTCTAGCGGGGGCGGTCTTGCTCACTGCGCCAGTTCTTGAAGCGGCGGGCAACCACTCGATTCTGCCACCAGTGCTCGGCTACGTCTTCGATCAGCAGACTGGATCCCTGCATCGAATCAACGGGATCCCCGGGGCTTCGAGCATGGGCGAGGCCCTTGACCTGGGTTTCACTGTGTCCCGTGCGACCATATCTGCCAACCAGCGTCTGGCGATCGTTCGCGACGCCCGGGGAAGAACGTACTCTGTCGACCTCAACGTGGTGCCGCCGTCGGCGACTGAGATTCAGGGTGTGCTGGATGGCGCGACCGAAGCGCTGATCAGCCCGTCCGCCCGTCTTGCGGCGCTGTATTCGCCCGCAACGGGCCGGCTCCAGTTTCTGGACGGCCTGCCGGGTGTTCCGACTCCCGGCACGGTCGTGGAAGTTGGCCGGGGGAGGGGCTCCTGGACGACCTTCGCGATCAGTGACTCGGGAGCGGTCCTTGCTGCCAATTCCGATGGAGGTTCCGGCGCGCTGTTCCTGCTGCGACCCAACCGCATGCCCGAACGAATCGGAGGGGTGCGGCGGGTGTCCTGGCTGGCGTTCCGCGCCGGGACGGACGATGTGGTTGTCACCGATGCGGGAGCGGGCGAGGTCCTTTTGTTCCGGGATGTCGTGGGCCGACGGCAGATGTCTGTGCTGGCATCGGAAGCGGACGAAGTCGGGAATGCGTTCGCGGCGGCTCCCACCAGCGATGGGCGTTTCGTTGTGGCCGCGATGCCCGGCCGCGTCGCCTCGATTCCGGTTGCCGGTGGCGTCCCGGCCTTTATCGAGTGCGCCTGCACTGCCACATCGATGACGCCCCTTGGCGGCGGGAACTCGTTCCTGCTCACGGAGGACGTGCGTTCGCCGATGACGATCGTCGAGATCGGAACCACGTCGCGCGCCCTCTTCGTCCCGGCCCTGCCGGCTGACCCGGAAACTGCGCAAGTCAAGTGACCGTGCTACCGGTCTGATTCGACCGCCCACAGTGGCCGCAAAGGCCTCGGCGGTCCGGTCGACGGATGCTGGCCGGGCGCAACGGGCCAGCGGGAACCGCCGGTCCCGGCGCTACACTGGGCCGCATGGGTCCTTACGTAAACCTGCTTGCCGAGGTCTCGGATGGCATCGCCGTTCTCACTGTGAATCGGCCCGAGAGGCTCAACGCCCTGAATGGCGCGACTCTCGACGAGATGGACCGGTTCTTTCGCAACGCGGCGGCCGAGCCGAGCGTCCGGGCCATTATCGTCCGGGGGGCCGGGGAGAAGAGCTTCGTGGCAGGGGCGGACATTGAGGAAGTGTCGCAGTTCTCCGCACTGGAGGGCCGGAGGTGGGGCTTGCGGGGCCAGGCCATGCTGAATCGCATCGAGGGCATGGAGAAGCCGGTGATTGCCGCCATCAACGGCTACGCTCTGGGCGGAGGCCTGGAACTGGCGATGGCCTGTCACATCCGCATCGCCTCGTCCCAGGCTCGGCTCGGTCAGCCGGAACTCAAGCTGGGTGTCGTGCCGGGGTTTGGCGGTACGCAGCGCCTGCCTCGGTTGGTCGGCAAGGGCCGGGCGCTGGAGATGCTGCTGACGGGAGATCCGGTCAGTGCGGAGGCCGCGAGAGAAATGGGTCTGGTCAACCGCGTTACTGAGCCTGGAGACCTGCTTGACGAGGCGAGGCGGGTCGCCGGCAGGATCCTGCGCAACGGCCCGATGGCGATTGCGCTCACGCTGCAGGCCGTCAACAGGGGTTGCGAGATGCCGCTTGCCGAGGCGCTGGACTGGGAGGTGTCGCAATATGCCCTGAGTTGCGCCACGAACGATGTTCGTGAAGGGACGAGGGCGTTCCTCGAGAAACGCTCTCCGGTGTTTCGAGGACGATAGCCTCTCGCCACTACTGGTCCGGATGGCCTACCAGTCGGCAAGATTGCGTTCCAGCCACTCCAGGCCCTCTCCCTTGTGGCATGCCAGGCAGGCGTTCGGGCTCTCCTCGGGCCCGAACTGACGGGTCATGGCCGCATCGGGAACGTCGTCGATGCGGTGGGTGGCGGCAAGGAACATCATGCTGTTCATGATTTTGGGCATGTGGCACACGGTGCATTGGCTGGCTTCCGCATCCGGTTCATGTTTCGTGTGTGTCGCCGGGTCCCGACCGAATTCTCCATGGCACTGCAGGCACATGCGGTTCGGTTCGTCTCGGTGCTTCAGGGATGTCGGGTTGGTGGCCGCATCGGCTGGATGCGGGTTGTGGCAGTTCCCGCAATGCGCCTCGCCCTGGCGGTAGCATCGGGATCTCATGAACGACTCCACGATGAAGGTGGTCTCGCGGAACCGCCCGTCACCGTAGAACGCCGTGCGGGAAAACTCCTCGTACGGCCGCTGGAGCCGCGTGTCGAGAAACACGTCCTGCCGGCCCGAGTAGTTGAGTTCACCGTTCCGTCCGGCCTGAACGATCCCGGACTGCATGTGGCACTGGGCACAGACCCGCACGTAGGACCGATGGTCGAGGCTGCCGAACCGCAGCGGCGGCGAGTCGGCCGCGCCGCCGCTGCCATCGCGCATGGCCCGCTGGTGCTCGAGCGAGGGGCCATGGCACATCTCGCAGTTGATGCCGGCCTCCCGAAAGGTAATGCGGTCGGGAACGACGAGCCCTCCCTCCGCCTGGACCTGGCTGGTGTGGCATGCGGAGCAGTGGATCTGGTAGCTGGTCGCGAGTTCCATGCGATGGAAGTTCTCCACCCGGGAGCGTGCCGACCGCCCCGCATCGAGAACCTCCCAGAAGTTCACCCACCGGTGGTGGAGGGCGTTGTACTGGATCGGCACAACATGAATCCGGCCGTCCGGCAAGCGGGTTGCATAGGCCTGCTGCCACTTCGAGCCGATCGTGTAGTCCACGGGGTATCGTTTCGTTCCGCCGTTCGCCGACAGCTCAAAATAGTGCCGGCCGTCCTCGATCAGCATGCGGCTCAACAGTTCTCCATCACGACCGCGGAACTCCGTCCCGTCGAAGTTCCCGATCACGTTCTCGTGGGAGTACGGACGGAACATCCGGGCCATTCCGGTCTGTGACCAGGCATCGAACACTTCCTCGTGACAGTCCCTGCAGCCATCGCTCCCCGCATAGGACCCGGGTCCACCTCCGTCAGCCTGGTCTTGCCGCCGCCGTCTGGACGGACCTGGCCGAAGGGGGCGAATGGCGGAGCGAAACTGCTCCAGCGACCCGGGATTCGCCCCGCTCTCGCGGTGTGCCCGTCGGAGCTGGTCCAGGGCGCGGTCCTGGACTGGACTCTTGAGACGGGCGGCCGCCTCGAACGCCGACAGCGCATCGCCTCGATTGCCGAGTTCCGTCTCGACCACGCCCATCAGGAACAGGGCGATGGCGTCCCTCCGGTTCAGGCGGACAGCTTCGCGAAGCGACTCGCGGGCCTTTCCGAGTCCGGCGGTCCGGGCGGCTCCCCTTTTCCTCAGCGCACGGGTTACCGCGACCCGTCCCAGCACGAAGTGTGCGGACGCCTCCAAGTCTCGTTTGATCCTGGCCCATTGGTTGGCCCTGTAGCGTGCCGGCCGCCCGAATCGGGCCAGATACTCCAGTGCGTCCTTCGCGCTGGCCTCGGCCTCGTCGACCAGGCCCTTCACCATCTGCGCGTTCGCGACGGCCACGAGAAGGGTGATGTTCTCGGGCAGAATCTGCAGCGACCGCTTGCCGTGATCGATACCCTTGTCCAACTGACCTGAATCGATATGAGCTTTCGCCGCCAAGGAATGAGCGAAGGCGATCAGTGACGAACTCGGGAAGCGCTGGACAAATTCTGTGGCCAAGACTTGCCGCTCCGACACCTGATCGGCGTTCTGGAGCGCTGAGAACAGTTCGCGCTCCGCTGGATCTTCGACCTGGTCGATGAGGGAGGGCTTCGACGGATCACCGGCGTAGATGACGAGATCCGAACTCTGCGGCTGCGCCGGGCCGCTGGCACTGATCCAGATTGCTACCACCACCGCGCACCGACAAGCTGCCCGGCCCGAATGCGCACCCGCGCTTGCAGCGGTCTGGCGGTGCCCTCGGGCCAGCACTCCGGTCACTCCCGGTGTTGCGCCATGGGGGCATCGACCTCGTCCAGATAGGTCGCCAGCATCTCCGCAAGATCCTTCGTGATGTTCGGCTCGGAATCGCTCAGGTCGGTCTGCTCGCCGATATCGTCGGCAAGGTTGTACAGGTGCGTTTGGCCGGACTCGTACAGCTTGACGAGTTTCCAGTCGCCGAAACGGATGGACGACATGGGTCTGGTCCCCTTCAGGGTCTGGTAATGCGGAAAATGCCACACGAGGCCATCAAACCTTCGACGCAGCGGCTCCCGGTCTCCCGATTGCAGCAGGCTGAGCAAGCTGGCACCTTCGATTGTCGGCGACAACGCCGCCCGCACGCCGGTCATCGCCGCAATCGTCGGAAACAGATCCGTGCCGGTCACGGGGACGCGAGAGACGCTTCCGGCCCGGATCCCCGGGCCCCGGACGAGCAGCGGGACGCGAATGCCGCCCTCCCATGTCGAGGCCTTTTGGCCGCGCAGGGGTGCGTTCGTCGAGACCGGGTTCCCGTTCTGGTCAAGATACGACCCGTTGTCCGAGGTGAAGATCACATAGGTGCTCTCGGTGAGGTCGAGCCTTTCGATTGCCTCGAGCAGCCGACCGACCCCTGCGTCCAGGTCGTGGGTCATGGCCGCGTGGCCCGGATGGCTGTGCCGCTCGCCCTTTGGCAGTGCCTCGAACTTCGCCACCGACTCCTCGAAGGCGAAGACGCCGAGATGGACGGCATAGTAGGAAACCTGCAGAAAGAACGGTTCGCCGGCCTGGCTGCGGTGCTGCAGGAAGTCGATGGCCCGTGTCGTGACGCTGACCGTCCGCTTCGGGTCGGGCGGTCCGGTCCCGCCCTCCCTGTTGGAAGTCGGGCCGCTGTGCTCGTCGTAGCCATGCTGGCCCGGGCCGCCACCCGCAAGGTGCCACTTCCCGAAATGGGCTGTGACGTAGCCGGGACGGTTCCTCTTGAGGAGTTCCGCGATGGTCAGTTCCTCGTGGGGAAGGTGGTCGATATGGGCCGGTGGAATCATCGGCAGACCTTCGTAGAACCTCCCGGTGCTGCGATTGATGATGTCCGTCATCCGGAGCTGTGCCGGAGTCTTGCCGGTCTGAATCGCCAGCCGGGTCGGCGAACAGTTCGGATGGGGAGCGTAGGCGTCCGTGAAACGCATTCCCTCGCTGGCCAACCGCTCCAGGCTGGGAGTGAGGTAGAAATCCGACCGTGAGTCGGGCCGGTCGGGGTCCATCCGGACCGAAGTTCCCACCCAGCCCAGGTCGTCAGCAAGGATGAGCACTACGTTTGGCTGAGAGAGTGCCGGAACGGCAATGGACATCGAGGCCAGTGCTAAGACTGGAACTTGGAGTGGCATTGGATTCGCTCGGGTCTGATGGACCAAGATACCTGCGGGGGCCCTGTCACTGGGAAACTCGCGGGTCGATGGACTTGAGTTCGCAGCGGGCATAAGCCACGCTCAACGGTAACTGACCAAGTATTTTCTCATGAGACGCTGACGGTGAATTCCGCAGAGGGAGGCTCCGGAGAGAGTGTCGCAGGCCGGGTGCGGGTGTGCGTGCATCCGGTTTCGCATGACGGCGCGAAATCGGGCTATCGGTGTTCCGAGGCCCCGCCGAAGACTGCGTCGAGGGTTGGTGCATCCAGTACGGCTTCCAGCCAGCGGTCGATCTGATCGAGGTTAGCAGCCGCGATGTGCGCCTGGACCTTGTCAGGCAGGGGGCCGAAGCGGCACTTGAGCTGCCGGGCGAGTGTCTCGGACTTGCCCTGAGCGATGCCGGCGGCCATTCCCCGTGCTTCACCTTTAGCTTCGCCCTCTTCAAGCCAGACTTGGGCTGCAGTTTTCATCAGTGCCTCCACCGTTTCCGGATCATTGCCCACTCGCCTCAGCGCAGCTTCCAGGCGCTCCGGAGACAGACTCAACAGCGCTGTGACGTACGTTAGCATGTACAGTCCCAGTTCGCTATACCCAATGCTCTTCGCCATTGCGTCGGCTTCCGCGTCGCTGATCTCCTTGGCGGAAGCCTTGGCCAGCGCGAGCAGCACACCGGCGACGTCCGCCCGGCTCGCGAGGTTGTCTGGGGCCGTGTCGGAGAGGTTGTTGACGACCAGCGACCGCCGCCCGTGGGGCCGCTCCCCGCACTCGCTTTTCGCCATCCAGAGCTGCAGGATGAAGCGCATCGACTGCAGGGAGGAGCGGGCATCGGGCTTCGCCTTGTCCTCGATGAGAACGTGGATCAGGGGGGAGGTGCCGTCCTTCATCCGCATGCGGAAGACGGCATCGGCCTGGGTGGCCCAGCCATCGCCGTCGATGTCGGTGACCTCGATGTACTCCGGCGGATGGTCGGGGTCGAGCCGTTCGGTGAGCTCGGGCGGCACGGAGTCGGTGACCAGCGCCGCCACGCGTCCGGGGTCGGCGCCGAGCAGACGGAACAGGAAGTTGTGACGGGCCGGGAGCAGGGGCATGGGGGGCTCTGGACGGATGCAGGCTACGCCGGTCGGCTCCTTGCTGGAGACCAGCGAGTCGGCGAAAAGACGCACTATAGTCTATCCTGTCGAAGGAGCCGCTCAATTGTCGAGAGGGAGGACTGGGGCCGTGGGCCTTCCCGAGTGGAGCCTTGCCTGGGGGGCACGGTCCAACTGCCGGGTCTCTCGCAACGCCACCAGCTGGGCTGGGCATTGTCGTCGACCGGCTCTGACATCCCTTACTCCTAGACCTGCTCAAACTTGCGCTGGCCCGCAACGCTCGCACGACGGTTCTGTCAGGCAGGTTTCTGGGCGGGATGGCGACCACCCGCGAACGGCTGCATGGTGCCGGGTGCTTCGGGCCGAGGGTGAATGCCTAACGCATCAGGGGAGGGGCAACGGCGTTGGCCGAAGCCCGCTGTCCGTGCCCGGTGCGGAGTGGAGCCACACTCGCAGTGTTCAGTAGCGATACGACTGGGCGCATGGGAGTCGCTCCGATACGCCGACAGTGAACCGGCCTCTCTATCGGGTGCCTTTCTTGGTGCAACCGGCAGCTTCTGCTCGGCCTCCCACCGGGCGTGCTCCCCCTCCAGGTGCACCAGACGGAACTTGCTCTCGGTGCATTCCCCCCTGCATGGCCCGGCCTCGGCTCCGGCTCGTCCTGAAGCGGCGGCTGGCTCGCTACGGCCTGGACGTCCAGAGAACACCTCATGCTACGGATTCTCCGCCAAGACTCACGTGCCGGTCCCCCTACGGATCGTTGTCCGGGAGCCAAGGTGCCTGGGCAGTTACGCTCAACTGCTGCCGGTTGCACAAGGAAGCGCAACAGCGGGCGGAGGGGACTAAGGTGCTGATTAGCCTATCCTAGAGGAGAAATCGCCATGCCTCAGGAGTTCCGCCACCTGCAATACGACGAGCGCTGCCAGATCCAGACCTTGCACCAGCGGGGATTCTCGGTCACCGCCAGCGCCGCTTAATTCCAGCGTCACAAGTCCACCGTCTGTCGCGAACTCCAGCGCAACGCCGGCCCCTCCGGCTATCACCATGAGCAGGCTCAGCCACTCGCTCGAGACCGCCGCCACCGGGCCGTCACCGGCCCGCGCAAGCTCCAGCCAGCGATCTGGAACCTCATCTCTGACGACCTCCAGAGCCACTGGAGCCCCGAGCAGGTGGCTGGTTGCCTGAAGCGGGTCGGGGCGGTGTCGATCAGCTTCTCGTGGCTCTACCAGCGGATTCGCCAGGACCGCGCCCAAGGTGGCTCACTCTACACCTACCTGCGGCAGCGCCGGCCGCGGATGCATCCCGGGCCGCAAGGACATCAGCGAGCGCCCCGCAATTGTCGACTCAAAGCAGCGCTGCGGGGACTGGGAGGCCGACACGATCATCGGCAAGGCCCATAAAGGAGCCGCTGTCACACTCGTGGAACGCAAATCGAAGTACCTGCTTGCTCAGACAGTGAGCCGGAAGACCGCCGCCCTGGTGGGTGACGCGATGCAGAACCTGCTGCGGCCCTTCTCAGCTCTGCTCCTGACCGTGACCTGCGACAACGGGAAGGAGTTTGCCGGCCACCTCCAGACCGCCGAGGCGCTCGACACCGACCTCTTCTTTGCCCGGCCCTACCGCTCCTGCGAGCGGGGCCTCAATGTCTTCCGCGACGACTGTCTCGCCGCCGGCATCGACCCGCCACCCGCAGTCCCGGAACCCTCTCCTCTCTGATCCGGGCCGCACCGCGGCCCCTCCCCGACGCACTTCTCCCTCTCGAACTGGCGGGCCCAGCCCCCCAGCGCCCCTGTGGTCCGATCGCCTTTTCGGGCCAGATCCCGCTGCCCCCCTCGCGTAACGGCCACCCTCGGAGCGTCACCTTGACAGATCGCCCCGCTGGTCTTACTCTGGCAGTAGTTCAGCCACCTACTCCAAGGCCCTTCTTCCCCGCCGTTGCGGTTCGATGTGCAATGGGCGCTCTGTGGTATCGAACAGCAGGTCTCAAGTTGGCACGCTCATGGGAACAATCTGGTTCGGGTTCACCTCCAGGAGCGAGAAAGCTCGGTGCTGCAGGGGTGTTGGCTGGGTCACGATCGGCACCTGAGCCGCAGCGGGTCCGGGTAAGCGCACGGTATTGAGCACTACGCTCGAAAGGTCTTCGAGCAGGGTGCGGAAGCTGGGAACCGGGAGGCCTTCGGCCGTCTGCTTGGTGGCGGCTTTGCGGTCGGCACTGGGTGAGGTCTGGGCCGGGGCGACGGGAGTGCTGCGGCGACTCCGAGCGGCGTCCCGGTCGTGGTCTTCGAACAGTAGCGGGGCCAGCCGCCGCCGCAGGTGCCACTCCAGATAATAGCTCAGCATGCAGAGGAACACATGCCCACGCACATGCTCGGTGGTATAGACGGAAACCGGTCGCAGACGCAGATGGGATTGGGTGCTGCGGAAAGCGCGCTCCACCACAGCCAGACTCTTGTAAGCCTCCACCGCAGCGGTTGCCGGCAGGTCAGGCAGACTGGTGCGGACGATAGAGATGCCATCCAAGTGGGCTTCGTCCGCGATCCTGCGCTGATTGCGCTGCCAGCGGAAGGTGTTGTCGGTAACCTCGAATTCGAACAACTTCGCAACCTTGTAGCGATTCGCCTCGCGTCCGAGGCGGCGTCCAATCCGGGCGGCCCCGGACAGACGCCCCTCGCGCACCTCCAGCGCGACCTGCTCCAGTGGCCGGATAGTCGCCTGGAGCAAGTCCTCACGCTGGCGTCGCCGCTCCTGACGGAGCCGCGGATTGAGACAGACCAGCAGCCGTTCGTCCGGGAAATCGGGACTGCTGATCTCGGCCACCGCATCCGGCACCAGTTGGTCGGGCAGCAGAGCGGAGGACCGGGCCAACTTCCGCAAGTCGGTCGCTTTCAGGGCTGAGATCCAGGCGAGCCCGGCTGGCTGGAGATCGTCCCGAATCCGGGCCGTGGTGAGCATCCCACGGTCCCCGACCAGAGCGATGCGGGCGATCTGGAAGCGGGCCTGGAGTTGGCGTACTTGGGCGGCGACCCTGCTCGGGTCGGCTGGGTTCCCGGGAAAGACCTCGACGGCAATCGGACAGCCGGAGGAGTTGCACAGCAGACCGAACACGAACTGTCGCTTGCCTTGCTTGCCGTCCCGGTTAGGACCGCAGGCGGCGAGCGGACAACAGCGGCCCTCCCCATAGGAACTGGACACATCGTAGAGCAGCAAGGTCGCATCGCGCAGATGGCGGCGTGCCAGCGTGCGCTCGATCCAGGGTTGTCGGGAGCGCAACCAGTCGAGCATGGCGAGCAGTTCGTTGCCGTGGACGGGACCGAGGTCCAGCAGGGCCCCCAGACTACTGGTGGCCGTCTGCGGCGACAGCTGGCGGGCGGTGGCCAGTTTGGAATCGGGATCCAACACGCGGGCGATGATGGTCGCCAGCGCCAACTGGCGCTGGCGGCTGGCTTGGCGATGCAGCAAGCGCTGGAATCCCAAGTGGCGGGCTGTGCCGAGCACGGCCACCACGGCACCGTGCGGCAGCGAGCGCTCGATCTGCAACAGCTCCTCGACGGTTTGGACGGCGACCCCACCCTTGAGAACCGTGCGGAAACCGTCAATGATCTCGGGCGGGAGCTGGGACAGGTTGGCGATGGTCTTCTTGCGAATGCGGTGGCCTTCCCGCCACGCCTGTCGAAGGAGGATGGCGGGCTTGGCAGTCTGGTTGGGGACGCGTTCGATGTTGAAAGCCACAATGCACCTTTTATGGGAACACTAAATTGAGTATACATGTCATAAAAACCAATGTCAAATGGCCTATTGAGGCGGACAGGGGTACCGCATCTTATGGCAACACAAGGCCAGCTTGCGCGCCTCAAGGTGGGCCATAACTCCAATCACATCAATATCTTAGAGGATTCTAATGCATGTGAAGTTCCGTCTAGGGATCGTATCGCAGCGGCAATGACTTGGTCGGACCCCGAACGCGATGTCACGACGGCCAAGCAGCGGGCGATACGGTTGCTGGAGGCAGAACCGTTGTACTGCGTCTGGAGCGGCAAGAAACTGTCGAAGAGATCGTTCGACATCGACCACTGTTTTCCATGGTCGGCCTGGCCATGCTCAGACCTTTGGAACCTCATGCCGACCAACAGATCGGTGAATCAGAACGAGAAGCGAGCAAATCTGCCGAGTGCTGGGCTGATGCTGGCAGCACGTGATCGCATCCTGTCTTGGTGGGAAGCAGCATACGGCTCGTCCGGCACGCCGATACGAGAGCGTTTCGCCATTGAGGCTGCGTCCAGTCTGCCCGGTATCATACCGGCGGCCACCGATCTCGACTCATACTTCGAGGCTGCCTTCGCTCAGCGCACCAAGCTGCGCTACGACCAGCAGGTACCGGAATGGACAGGAGGAAGGTACACTTAATCCCCGCCCCGGCTAACCGGGAGTGGTGCCATGGTCGGGCGCGGATGCATCAGCCCACGATCGCGTCGGACCAGAGCCGCTCAAGGAAGTGCTGCCACGGTAGAATCCAGATTCGGTCGTTGGTCCGGCGAGCGTGCCGCTCATTGCAAACCACGATCGCCTGCCTGGGGCTGTGCTCATCCACATAGGCGCGCATGCTCCTCAAGTCGGAGGGACGCAAGCGCGTGCTCGCCTTGACCTCAATCGCAACCTCGCCGGCACGCCCGAGCACGAAATCACACTCCAACCCGGACTTGGTCCGCCAGAATCGCAGCGGATCTTCACACGCTCGGTAGCTGCGGTAAGCGAGCAACTCCATCAGCACGAGGTGCTCGAGGGCGCGCCCGAACTCCGCACCTGCGCACCGCTCCATCCGGCGACCGATCAAGTGGCCTGCAACGCCGACATCGAACAGGTAGAACTTGGGAGCGCGTGTAATCACCTCGCGCGACCGCCTCAAACTGAACGGCTCGAGCAAGGTGCCGACCAGCGTGTCGACCAGAATCTGGAAGTACTCCCGAGCGGTCTTCGAATCCACGCCACAATCCCGGGCAATGTTGCTGAAATTGAGAAGTTCGCCGTGGCTGAAGGCCAGGGCATCGAAGAACCGCGAGAAGGCCGGTGTATTCCTGACCAGACCCTCGTCGAAGACTTCTTCCTTGAGATAGTCGTCGACATAGCCTGCAAGGGCACGCCTGTACTGCTGCGTGTCGTAGTGCTGGGGAATCAGTCCACGATTGAGCGCCTGCAACAGATCGAATCCAGGAATCTCCAGCGATGTCAGAGGATGCAGGCGGAAGCGCCAGGCGCGCCCGCCAAGCATGTTGGAATGGCTGCGCTTGAGCTTCCGTGCACTCGAGCCGCACAGCACGAATCCGATGCCCCTGTCCTCGATGAGC
Source organism: Bryobacterales bacterium (assembly GCA_965205085.1). Lineage (GTDB taxonomy): Bacteria > Acidobacteriota > Terriglobia > Bryobacterales > UBA6623 > VXMF01. Next base: position 4,271,052 of record OZ242039.1, read on the forward strand.
CGGTGGACTTCGTCCAGGATGGCCGGCACTTTCTGCACCTCATCGATGATGACTGGATTCGCCAGCGTCTGCTCTCCGAGTGCATTCAAGTGCTCGGCAAGGCCCCAAGGGCTGCGAGTGAGGTCCAGGAGCAGCCGGGTGTCCAGCAGGTCGAAACGCGGCGCACCCGGGAACTGCTGGCGCAGCAGGGTAGACTTGCCTGTCTTGCGTGGCCCCCACAGAAAGGCCGACTGCCCCTGCGGGAGGTCCAGATCGAGAGTTCGCTTGTAGAGCACAGGCTGGATGTCGATCCAAACTGGGTCAACCAATTCGGAGCTCACTCCGAATTGTAAGCAATCTGACGGGCAGCGTGAAGCAGTCAAGCTCCTCCGCGGGCGTGTCCGGTACTTCGGGAGCACAGGCCCGCCTGCTCCCCATGGATTCTCCATGTGAGACCTTGCGACCCGGTTCGGAATGTGCTGATCCAGCGTTGTCTTTGGGACAAGTCGCGAGCGCGCCCTGGTCGGGCCGTGCTCTCTGTGGCTGATCGTGGCCGAAGCTTGAAGCGTTCTATCCGCCAGCGGTTGGGGCTGTTCGTCCCCAACCAATCGCGGATTCCAGTGTCATCGCCCACCGAAGCACGGCTGCGACTGTACCGACGGCCCACACGATAACGGGTCAGGCGATATCGGTCCCGCTGGATCCGCAAGGGCACCTTGCGATTCGGCGGCGTTGCAGCATGGGCCTGAATCGGCGCCTCTAGGATAGACCAATCAGCACCTTAGGCCCCTCCGCCCGCTGTTGCGCTTCCTTGTGCAACCGGCACATTTTCGCTCCGAATGGCGGTTTCGGCTGGATTCTACCTTGCAGCGGGTTGGCAGGTAGGACACCCGACTGGCAACCACGGTAAGGCGGCTTTGATCCGGGTGCCTGACCCCGGTGCTGTGCTGGGTCCCGACTGGGATCAGTCTGATCATTCGGGCCTGCCGGCACAGGGTCGGCGATTCCGGCGGAGATCGCCATGCAATGGGATTCTCGGCTTCCAGGGTCCGGCCTCCTGACTCGTGCCAATCGAATCGTAACCAATGGGAACACAATCACTTATAGATCAATAAAACCAACACCGGACGGGCGGGTCCCACTCCCTGCCGATGCCCTCACCCGATGCTCCCCGCCCCGCTCTGGCTCGCGGCTGCGATCCCTCAACCCGCCTCCGTCGCTGCCGTCAGAGGGCGCTTCCGGCCGGGTTCGATCCCCGTCCCAGACCACCGCAAGAGCCTCCTCATCGCGACTTCCCGCTTTCGGCACAGGTCGATATAGGATCGTGGAACGATTGGGTCTTGTTGGGTAGATATTGTGTTTCTCTACCAAACCTCCGAATAAGTAGTGACTGAATTATGTAGAGACCGAAAATGAATCGTGAGGCCGATTTCCCTGGACTTCCCACCCCTCTGCCTGCTAGCTTGCCCTTGTGTTCATCCGTCGCTCCTCCTACCGCCGCTCTCCCCACGGCCCCACCTAGACCAACTTCCGCCTCGTCCGCTCCGTCCGCATCCATGGACGCCCCCGTCAGAAGACCCTCCTCAACCTCGGGGCCGGCTTCGACGTCCCCGCCACGGACTGGCCCCTGCTCTGCCAGCTCATCGAGGCCCTCGCCACCTCCCGTCCTCTCCCCCCTCCCCGCTCCGTCCCCCCCGACCTCCTCCGTCGCGCCCACTTCCTCGCCCGCCAACTGCTCGACTTCCACGGCTCCTCTTCCGACAGCCCCTCCGGCGCCGACTCCCCCAACCTCCTCTGCGTTCACCCCGATTCCCTCCGCTCCGAACGCCCCCGCTCCGTCGGCGTCGAACACGTCGCTCTGTGGGCCTTCCAGCAACTGGGCCTGCCCTCCCTGCTCCGCTCCCTCTGCGCCTGCGCCCTCGGCTCCCTCACCGCCCGCCTCGCCGGCGTCGGCTCCGAACGCGCCGCCCACCACTGGTTGCGCGCCGAATCCGCCCTCGGCGAACTCCTCGACAGGCCTTTCGAATCCATCTCGCACATGCAGCTGTACCGCGCCTCCGATGCCCTGGTCAGAAACCGCCAGGTCCTCGACAGCGCCTGTTCCAGGCCAGCCTCTCGCTGTTCGACCTGCAGCCCACGATCACCCTCTATGACTTGACCAACACCTACTTCGAAGGCGAGGCTGGCAGCCAGCCTCTGGCGCAACGCGGCCACTCCAAGGAGAAGCGTTCCGACTGCCCTTGGCTCACCCTCGCCCTGGTGCTCGACGGCGGCGGCTTCGTGCAGCGTTCGCAAGTGTTTGCCGGCAACGTCCAGGAGTCGGCCACCCTGCAGGCCATGCTGGAAGGGCTGGGTGCCGAGCGGGGCTCGCTGGTGGTGATGGACCGCGGCATCGCGACCGAGTCGACCCTGGCGTGGCTGGCCGCGCAGAGCTACCGTTACCTGGCCGTCAGCCGGGCGGGCCAGCGGCGCTTCGAGCAGGCCCGGGCGGAGAGGCTGCGGACCGCCTCGGGCGAGTCGGTGCAGTTCGAGCGGGTGCTGAGCGAGGAGGGCCAGGAGGTGCGGTTGTACTGCTATTCGCAGCAGCGGGAGAAGAAAGAGCGGGCGATCGAGGACCAGCGGGCGCAGCGGTTCGAGGAGTCGCTGGAGAAGCTGAACAAGGGACTGTCGCGGCCGAAGGCGCGGCGGAAGCTGGCGGCGATGCAGGAACGGGTGGGGCGGCTGAAAGAGCGCAGCCGGGGCGTAGCGCAACACTACGAGGTGAGGCTGGAGACGGAGGAGAGCGGAGAGAAGGTGACGGCGGTGAGCTGGCAGCGGCTGCCGCAGCCGGGATCGCGGGCAACGCACCCGGGGGTCTACAGTTTGCGCAGCAACGACACGAGTTGGGACGGGGAGGAGATGTGGCGGGCGTATGTGGGCCTGACGGATGTGGAGGCGGTGTTTCGGAGCCTGAAGTCGGAGTTGGGCCTGAAACCGGTGTACCACCACAAGCCGGAGCGGGCGGAAGGGCACCTGCTGCTGACCGTGCTGGCCTACCAGGCGGTCCAGGTGATCCGGCGACGGCTGCGAGAGAAGGGGAAGCACTCCAGTTGGGCGACGCTGCGGACCGTGTTCGGGACGCAACGGCGGGTAACGACGACGCTGCAGTGCGCCAACGGGCAGACCCTGCACGTCCGCAAGACAACGCAGCCGGAACCGGAATTACAGGAGTTGTACGAGGCCCTGGGGATCAAGGACCTGCCCGGTCCGACCTGTCAGGTCCTGCTCTGAATTCCACGCCCATTTCATTAGCACGCACTTTGTAGTGCAACTGCGCCTGCTTGGCCCTACGTAACTCATTCTCTAATAAATGCTTACCAAATTGTCATGTTAAACATGGGCTAGACCTGCTCAAACTTGCGCTGGCCCGCAACGCTCGCACGACGGTTCTGTCAGGCAGGTTTCTGGGCGGGACGGCGACCACCCGCGAACGGCTGTATGGTGCCGGGTGCTTCGGGCCGACGGTGAATGCCTAACGCATCAGGGGAGGGGCAACGGCGTTGGCCGAAGCCCGCTGTCCGTGCCCGGTGCGGAGTGGAGCCACACTCGCAGTGTTCAGTAGCGATACGACGACAGTGAACCGGCCTCTCTATCGGGTGCCTTTCCTGGTGCAACCGGCAGCTTCTGCTCGGCCTCCCACCGGGCGTGCTCCACCTCCAAGTGCACCAGACGGAACTTGCTCTCGGTGCATTCCCCCCTGCATGGCCCGGCCTCGGCTCCGGCTCGTCCTGAAGCTGCGGCTGGCTCGCTACGGCCCGGACGTCCAGAAAGTACTTAATGCTACGGCTTCTCCGCCTAAGGGTTAAGTGCCCCTCCGCCTGCTGATCGTCGTCCCGTACCCAAAGTACCTGAGCAGTTACACCCAGTGGCGGAAGGTTGTAGCGGTGGTGCGGGGCAGTGTGCGGGGGATGCGGACCTCGCTCCTTTCGGGGTTTCCGAGGCAGGAGCCCGCCTAGCCCGTTTGCGGAAGGTACCAGTGAGTTGAGTGGAAACCAGGGCGAGGCGACCGAGCCGTGCTGCAGCACAGTAGGACGGTGCGTCCAAGCGGCCGTCCCAGCCGCCCCAATCATGGTCTTGCGGGCTGAGAGCGAGTTCGGAGCCCGGTTGTGAGCAATCCAAACGACCCTTCCCGTACCGCTAGCGGCAAACCCGCCTCAGACTATCCCGTTACTGGCCCGCAACCCTGATGCGCACCGCTTGCCAAACCTGGTTAGATTTCCGGGCCAGATCCTCCGTTGACTATGTCTGAGGGCGCACCTCCTCACTCTCCGGCATAGCTTTTCGACATGCACTGTGCGCAGCGTTCTGTTGTGCTAAGCTCTCCTTATGAGGCTATCGAAGTGCATCAGCATCGTGATCTCGACCGTGGTGCCCGTTCTGACGGCTCAATCGATTGATGTTCCGAACCAAATTAGTATCAGTGATGCGATTGTTATGAGCATTCAAGGCGATCACGATAAAAACATTTCACCAATCACCCCTAAGCTAAATTCCAAGCCCATTCTTAACGGTCTAGATCACTTTAGTGTGAGATCATACCGAGATAGGCTTCTGGCCTTAGGCGGGACAAGTAGGGGTTTTCAAACCGTTCAAGAAATCCGGGACAAAGCCAAGAGCTATAGTGGAGCTGGAGCGATCGCAATCTGGATGACGGGCTATTACCAATTATGGAACAACTGGGCCATAGCGGTCATGATGGGAGACAGAGAGAAGGCGATCGAATTCTATCTCGAAGCCACAGCTTCAGGATCGCCGGCACTGTTTCCCAGTCCACCAGATCTCAATCCCAAGCCGACTCACGCTCGTGAATACCTAAGTTCGGCGATACTGCGGTTAAATGCAACAGCGATCAGCGTGGATATCGCTTCGATTCCAAGTGTCGTCGACCCTGAAGGCCATGTTCGTCAACGTCTGCAACACGTTTACGAAGAAATGATCAACAAGGCGCAGGCTTTGGAGATACGAGGATACTGAACAGCTAGCTCACCTTGCCAGCGCTTGGACGGAATAATCATTCATAGTCTTGTACGGTAATTGCCCAGGTACTTTGGGTCCCGGAGAAGGATCAGGAGGGGGAGGGGCCCTTGACTTTTGGGCGGAGAAGGCGTAGGATGAAGTCCTTTCCGGAAGTCGAGGCCGTAGCGAGCCAGCCGCAGGCTCAGGCCAAGCCGGAGCCGAGGCCGGGACATGCAGGGGAAGCGCACCAAGAGCAAGTCCCGACTGCTGCACTGGCAGGAGGAGAGGACTCGTCTGCAGGCCAAGCTCGGTCAGGTGCAAGCCGAATTGACCCGCTTGCAGGCGAAAACCACCCAGTTGCAGACGGAGAACGCCCAGTGGCAAGCGAAAGAAGGCCAGTGGCAGGCTGAGCGAAAGCAGTTGACGCAGCAGTTGGAGGCCACGCAGGAGGAAGGGCAGCAGTCGCGGCGGAGCTTGGGCCTGAACAGCAGCAACAGCGGGAAACCCCCGTCGAGCGATGGGCCGGCGAAACCGCCGGCCAGCGGCGGCGCACCGGCCGGCGCAGCGGGGGTCAGAAAGGGCACCGGGGCACGACGCTGCACCAGACGGACAACCCGGACCGGATTCAGGAGCACTTTCCGCAAGCCTGCCGCGGGTGCGGCAAGGCCCTGAGGCGGGCGTATGAGGACGGGGAGGCGAAGCGGCGGCAGGTCTCTGATCTTCCGGAACCCAAGCCGGAAGTGACCGAGCATCGAGCGTTTGCCTGTCGCTGCCGGCGCTGCGGGCTCTCAACCCGGGCCGTCTTTCCGGAGGACGTGACGGCCCCGGTGCAGTACGGGCCGCGCCTGGTGGCCACGGCGATCTACTTGCAGAACGCCCATTTCGTGCCCGAGGAGCGGCTGACCCAGCTCCTGCGGGACCTGTGCGGTGTGAGCCTGTGCCCCGGCACCCTGAACAACCTGCGCCGCCGGGCGGCCGAGGCCTGGGAGCCCTTCGTCGAGCGGATCCGGGAGCACCTCATCGGTTGCCCCGGGGTGAAGCACCTCGACGAGACCGGTTTCCGGGTGGCGGGACGAGGACAGTGGCTGCATGGACTGAGCCATCAGCTGCTGACCTACTACCGCATCAGTGAGAAGCGGGGCGGGGTGTTGGCGGGGCTGCGAGGGATCTTGGTGCACGATCACTGGGCTCCCTACTTCCAAGTGCCGGATGGGCTGCACGCACTGTGCAACGCCCATCATTTGCGCGAGTTAGAGGCCCTGGTGAAGATCGACGGGGAAGCCTGGGCCGGGCGGATGCAGCGTTTTCTGCGGGCGGCCAAGCGGGTGGCGGAGTGGGCCCGCAAACGGGGCGGGGTGGTGCCGCCCCAGCTGTTGGAGCGGATGGAGAGCCGCTATGACGAGTTGGTGCAGGAGGCCCTGGACTATCCCAGCGGGCTGCCGCCGTTGCCGACCGGCCGGCGGGGCCGCCCGAAACGTCGGCCCGGCCATAATCTGGCCTTGCGGCTGGAACGGAGACGCGCCTGGGTGTTGCATTTCCTGTTCGATTTGAGTGTGCCGTTCACGAACAACTTGGGGGAGCGGGACTTGCGCATGATGAAGCTGCTGATGAAGATCTCGGGAGGGTTCCGTTCGCTGCAAGGGGCGCGGGAGTTCGTCACGCTGCGCAGTGTGCTGTCGACGGCGCGCAAGCAGGGGCTGAAGCCGATCGAGACCCTGCTCGAGGGGCCGGCGGCCCTGCTTGCGCGGGTGGGCCTGGCCCCGAGCCTCCCGCCCAGCGGGCAGTAGACGGCCTGCGACGGCAGCCGGTCTCCGCCACGCGCCGCACGGTGCGCACGTCACAACACAAGCTCTGCTAAAAATGCGGACTCAGGCCGAGAACCTGGGTAGCCGGTTCCCCTGCTGATCGTTGTCCGGGAGCCAACGTGCCTGGGCAGTTACGCTCAACTGCCGATTCCCTCTGCACGGGCAGACATTGACGCTTGTGGATGTCGGCGTCTCGGCCTGGAGTTGGTCGAACTTCCCGACCCGGCAGACACTGTGGTGTCATGCGATTCGTATTGCACCCGGTCCAAGGGTGTGTCACCGGAAAGGGGTGACCGATGTCAACGTCCCTGGCCTCAACCCCCTCGTTCCGCGCCCTTCCGGGACATTCACGAAGCGCCTTCTTCGCTCAATCACCAGATCTTCGCATGAGCACATTGTCTCCGAAACCTTGGCATGCCGGGCTGTGCCCGGCATGGTCGGGACGATGACGGGATCTGGCCGGGCATGGCGGCCGAATCGAGAAAACTGTCCCGAATGCGAAACCGGGCGGCCTCGCAGCCCATCTAAGGGTGCACCCATGATTTCGAGGAGGGCTCCAGCCATGCGCCTGTCGATCGGTGCAGCGACCGTCATGCCAGCCATGATGTGGTTCGCGTTCGTTCCAGATGCCGTTGCCGACGATGACCGTATCGGGCCGGCACTGGGGGTTGCGCGGATCAGCCTCGTCCGGGGGGATGTCGCCACGATGCGTGGCGATTCAGGGGACTGGATAGCCGCAACCCCGAACCTTCCTGTGGTTGAGGGCGACTCCGTCCAGACCCGGGGGGACGCGCGCGTCGAAATCCAGCTTGCGTACGGCAATATCGTCCGACTCGGGAGCGACGCCGAGGTCGTGCTGCTGGCCCTTGCCAGCAAGCAGTTCAGGTTCCGGGTGCTCCACGGCACGGTGATCTACAGCGAGCTGACCGGAAGCGAGGCGGATGTGGACATGGAAACGCCCTTCGCAGCTGTTCGACCCATGAAGGCGGGCCGTTACAGGGTCACCGTAGCACCTGACGTTACGGACATCAGCGTTTCCAAGGGCAAGGCAGAAATCGCGTTCCGGGACCACACGGCCAAGCTGGAGCGAGGCAGGACGATGACGGTCCGGGACGGTCCAGGCGGAACGGAGCTTGAACAGAGCCGAACTTCTTCGAAGCTCTTGCTGGACGAATGGGCCGCAGCCAGGGACGAGCAGCTTCGCCGGTCCAGGTCGTATCGTTACGTCAGCCGCGATATCTACGGCGCGGGCGACCTCGACGGCCACGGAGAATGGCGCTATGTCCTCGATGTGGGCTATTCGTGGTTTCCCTACGTCACCTCGACCTGGGTTCCCTATCGGCACGGACGGTGGGTGTGGCTGGACTATTACGGCTGGTCGTGGGTCGGCGCGGAGCCGTGGGGCTGGTCGCCCTATCATTGGGGCCGCTGGTACCGGCACAGGATCCACGGCTGGGGCTGGTTTCCGGGGGCCCCGACCTTGCGTCATGTCTGGCGACCGGCCTTGGTGACGTTTTTCGGGTACGGACCAGGTTATCGCTTCAGGCAGATCGCCTGGTGTCCACTGGGGCCGGGCGAGCGATTCGAACCGTGGTACGGACGGCGCTACTACGGTGGCCGCGCCCGTGGCACCATAGTCGTCGACAACCGGACCCGCGGATACAACCACTACCGCAACGCCCGGTCTGCCGTAGGGGTCTCTTCCCTTGACGCGAACGACTTCGGCCGGGGCGGGACGCAGAATCCCCGCGGTCTCCGGTTGACAGGCGATTCGTTGCCTGTTGGGATTCGGGGGCCCCTGCCGGTCGTTCCCGACCGAACGAGTCAGGGGCGGCTCTTGTCTGCGCGGTCCTCGTCCCGCAGCCGCGGGGCCGTGGCAGGCCCGCGAAGGGGCGGCTCGTCAGTCTTGCGCGACGGCACGTCTCGCATCCCGTTCGATGCTCAGCGAGCCCATGTGCGTGCGTCCGTGGAGGATTTTGAACGAACCCGCCAGCCTGCCAGAGTGGTCCGGTCCGACACTGGCACCCGTCCGGCACCGACCGGATCGGTTCGGGAGCGGTCCATCGGCTCGGCATCCGTAGGCCGGGGCGCTGGGACCCCGGCCCTGGGTTCTGTTCGCAGTGCACCGCGGGTGCGTCTCCCCCCGTCCACTGCCGTTCCCGGGGGCTCGACACGGACGAGGACGGCCAACCCTCGCCCAAGCCGTTCCATCGGCACCTTGGGAACCGGCGTTCCGGCACCTGCCAGACCGACCGGTCGCGGTCACGACAAACCCACACGGAGACCGGTTGCGCCACCCGTCTTCACTCCACGGACGAGCTCCCGGATCCGCACTGGCAGCCCGACCCGGCCCCGGGTGCCTGATCCTCCCTCTGTCCGCTTTCCCCGCAGCACGCAGCCGCCCCGCCCGGCTGCCCCGCTCTACGTTCCGCCGTCCCGCACGCCCTCCTCTGGCCCATCGAGGTCGCGGGACAGTGCCACTGGCACGGGCAGCAGCCGGCGTCGCTCTGGCCCATCGTATTTCCCACGGTCCTCGTCCCGGAGCACGCCCGCTTCCGGCGTGCCCCGGAGTCCGTCGCCCGGCTATCCGTCTGCGGGGAGCCGAAGGAGTTCCCCAACCTATCGTTCTCCTTCCCCTCCGTCGTCGCGTCCCAGCCCGTCTTTCGGCGGGAGTCGCTCGAACGCAGGGACGCGAAGCGGGAATTCTCGGTCGTCGCCGGGCAGTTCCAGACCATCCTCGAGTTCCAGGCCATCCTCGGGTTCCAGCCGCGGTTCGAGATCTTCCGGAACCTCGCGGAGCGGATCCTCGTCGTCGAGGGACCGATAGAAGGGGTGTTGGCGGCCATCGGGGCCGGCTGCTATCCTCAATTGCTCGGCCCCGATGTTGGAATCGGCCCGGCTCCACTGAGAGACTTCCCTCTCCCCGTGGCGTGCCGACTTCCGGACTGCGGTTGAGATTCCCCGCATGCCCCCCAGAAAGCCAGTTCTGGTCGACTCCGATCCCGGTCTTGATGACGCGCTGGCCCTGATTTTCGCAATGCGCTCGCCAGAGCTGGACGTGCGCGCCATCACCATAGTGGCGGGCAACGTGCCGCTCAAGGCATGTACTGGGAACGCGTTGCGGATTCTCGGTCTGCTGAACCTTGCCGTCCCGCCACCGGTCTTCCAGGGTTGTGCCCATCCGATGAGTGCGCCCGTAGCCCGGGCCGAGCACGTTCACGGTGACGACGGCCTGGGCGGCGTCTCCCGAAACTATCCGCTCGGAGACCTGGCTCCCCGTCCCGGGCATGCGGCCGATGCGATGATCGCGACCGCTCGCGAGTACGGTCGTGACCTCTCAATCATCGCCCTGGGCCCTCTGACCAACGTGGCGACAGCCCTCGGCAGAGACCCCGGGACCATGTCGCGAGTCCGCGAGATCATCGTGATGGGTGGCTCGCTCAATGGCCGGGGCAACGTGACGCCAATCGCCGAGTTCAACTTCTATTCTGACCCCCTGGCAGCTCAAGCCGTGGTGCGTTCCGGTCTCCCCGTCACTCTGGTCGGACTCAACGTGACCGAGCGGGCTCGACTCGAACGAGCCCGTTTCAACCGAAGCCTGGAGGCGATGCCGTCCGGACCGCTGCGATCATTCCTTGCAGATGTGGCCCGGCCCTACTTCAGGTTCTGCGAGGATTCCGAGGGTTCGGACTCATGCCCAATGCACGATCCGCTGGCCGTTGGGGCGGCGGTGGATCCGCAGATGGTCACCACCAGGCTGTTCGCGGTCGATGTCTTGACCTCCCAGGGCCCGACGCGAGGGATGATGGTGACCGACGGACTGGAGCCGATGGATTCTCCCGCAAAGGTGGCGGTTGAGGTCGATCTCTCGAGGTTCCTGGAGACCTTTCTACGAACCCTGTGCGGTTCCTGACGGGCTTCCGGGCCTGATCCGGGCCACCCCCCGCGGAAGAGCTTCCGCGAGAGGTGCAACCGAGTGCCCCGGGGACCCGCTGGCGAGCAGCGTGAGCCGGTATCACGGGTAGGTTGCGTCTGCGAGCATTGCGAGGCATCCCCGCTCCCACTCCAGGTTGCTCGCCGTCTCACCCTTCTCTCCGTTTGCCTTCATGCGCAAATTCGAGAATCCCTGTCCAGGACCGATGTGGATCGGATTCCGTCAACCTGCGCCAGTCCTCCGAGAAGGTTCTCAACCTCCGGTCCCGACCCGATCGAATCTCCGTCAGCAGTGCCGGTCCGCCAGCGACGGCGGCCAATCCCGTGTTGCGAAGCAGATCTCCGGTAGCGTCCAGGTCGCTGATCCCACCGAGGGAGTCCTGCAACGTCTTGAGCTGGGACAAGATGACCTGGAGACGGGGGCCGTACGTCTCGTGGAACAGCTCCAGCGTGTATCGCAGCCGCTTCCCAGCCAGGCGGAGGCGATGCAGCGCCTCCGGGCTCTGGTCTCCGGCAGAGGTCTCGCGTCCGGTTGACAGATAGCGCACCACCTCACCGGGCAACACCCGTACAGCGTTTGCGAGGAGGGAAGCCCCGGGGTCCCAATCGGGACATCGAGGCGCGCCTTCCTGCCGCACTGCTTGCCCTCCTGCCACTCCCGCATCGCGTCGGTTCATGTCGCGAATCCGGCTGCTCCATCGATCGGCGAAGCCCCGGTAGCGTTTGCGTTCCAACTCGCGGAACAGGGACGCAGCTGCGACGTCGCGCTGCACCGCCAGTGCCCGGGCCAGTTCGCAGGACGGGCTGAGGCCCGCAGATGCAACGAGTGCCAGAGCAACGTCACGGTCACGCACCGTGCCTCCAGCCGCGACAACAGCTCTCAACCTCTTTCGCAGGCGCCGGAATTGCGGTCCCTCCAGAAGGACCCGAAACAGGTCCAGCGCGTACAGGGCTCGACGGGTCACGACCCGAAGATCGTGGACGGGCTCCTCGCCGGGGTCGCCCCGGACTTGCGCGATCTGCTCCCCGACTGTTGCGACACGCCCCGCCACCCGGCTCTGGACGAAGGGGAGGAAGTCTTCTGTCTGTTCCATCAAGACGCCCCCCTGGAAGGGAATGGCGACCCCGGTTCTTGACGATGGGAGTCCGGGCGCCAGACGTGCCCGAGATCACTCAGGCTGTCTCGCCGATGATGCGGGCAAGTTCCGGGATCGTCGGATTCCCGTAGTAGGCACCTTCGATTTCGAAGGTCGGCACGCGGCGCTTGCCGTCGTTCTTCTCAATGACGAGTTGCTCGGCGTTCTCGTGCTTCTCGATGTCGATTTCCGTAAACGCAACATTTCTGTCCGAGAGGAAGCGCTTGGCCCGCCAGCAGTCCGGGCACCAGTTCGTCGTGTAGATCCGGATATCCATGGTTCCTCCTCAGGGTACCAGCCGGTCCGATTGAACCTAGGCCCATCGCCCGAGGATGGGAAGCCAGCCCTTGCGGGCGACCAGCTCGATCAGGTTCAGCAGAATCGCTAAGGCGAGCAGAACGGGCCACAGGTCCATCGTCCTCGCGACGGTTCGGCCCCCGGTCTCGAAGAGACGTTCCGGAGACGGATTCACACTTCCTCCGGTTGCCTCCGCAATGGAGTGCATCAGTTCCCGGTCCGCCCCCCAGCGCAGCATTTCGGAAGACTCGCGAAACAAGGCCGTTTCCGGGAAGTCGCGGGACACTTCGGCAGGGCGGATGCGGAACAGTCCGAACTGCCCTCCGGCCGGGAACCGGGCCTCGTATCCCCCCATGTACGATTTGGGAGTAGCGACGCTCCTGTACCCTTGGGGGCCGATCGCGAAGACGTCCGGAACAGGTCCCGCGATCGGGCGGTCAGGACGATGGTACCTGACGACGATTTCGTCCGTTGTCGCGTCGTACTCAGTCCCCGTGTCGGTGACGGGAGCCCGCGGAAGGAGGTCGCGCAGCACGTTGGCCCAGAACGAGTCGAACCCGGGCCATGGAATCCAGTTGGTGGCCCAGCGGTCCTTCGCGTCAGAGGCGAAGACAGCGGACCGCCCCAATCCGTACTGCCATCGCACGAGGAGCGGGTCCTCGTCTGCAGCGCGCAGGATCGTCTCGGCGGCTGGCTTGGCTTCGAACTTGACCCAGCCCAGAAGAGGACCGGGCTCGGCGAGATTCAGGTCGGCGATCACCTCGAAGTCGCCTTCGGGAACCGGTACGAACTCGCGCTCATTGACCGATGTGCCTGTATGCTCCATCACATCCCTCAGCACAATCTGCTCGAGTGCCGAAATGTCCAGCAGAAAGTAGGACTGGCCGGCGGCGCTTCGCGCCACGCGTTCCAGATAGGAGCGATTCACGTCCTGGCCCAGGCCGATCGTCGAGATCGTCACCTCGTTCGCGGCCGCCTCTCGGGCCAGCGTGATGCTGTCTCCCTCCTCCGATATGCCGTCTGTCAGCAGCAGGATGTGCTTGTACACGGCGTCCTGCGGCTTGATTGCCCGGTAGGCTTCGGCCAGCGCCGGCGCGATCTGGGTGCCGCCGTCTGCCACGATTCCGCTGATGAGACGCTTGGTCTGGTTTGGTGTCTCATTGGGCAGGAGCGGAACGGCCCATTCGAAGGAGTTGTCGAACGCCAGAACGCCCACGCGGTCGATGGGGCGCAGGTTCTCCACCACACCGAGCGCCGATTGCCGGGCCAGGTGCATCTTCTTGCCCTCCATGGAGGACGACTTGTCGACAACAAGGACGACCGCAGTGCCCTCCGGTGTGCGTGGCGGCGCGAGCGTGGCGGGGAGCATCGCATGGAGGGCATCCTCGGGGCCGTCTTCTCGGTCCCGGTAGAGGTTCCGTTCCCCGGCGATCAGGAGAAAGCCGCCGCCGCGGCTAACGAAGGTCTCGAGACGCCCCTTAACAGGTTCCGGCCAAGCCTCGAAGTCTTCGTTGGAGCAGATCACGATGTCGTAGTCCAGTTCATCGGCGTCTGCCAGACCGCCCGCGTGGGATGACCGGTCCAGATCGAATCCGGCCGCGATTGCGACCTCCGCGAGCGGTCCGTCATGCTCCGGTACATCGGGGGAGATGAGCAGGGCCCGCGGAGTGCGAATCGTGACGGCTCCCGCGAAGCGGACGGCGGCTGGACCGGCCCCGCTGAGAACGCCTTCCACCAGGGTTGCCCCCGGCGACTCGATGCTCGCCCGGGCCGTGACTGTGTTCCGTCCCTCGGCAAGCAGCACCATATCGCTCCCGATCGGATGCGATTCGGCAAACAACTCGAGCCTGGTCTCTGCCGCAGCGGGAGCTTCGACCTCGAACTCGATCGGAAACCGCTCGCCCGCAAAAGCGTGTCGCGGAAGGCGGAGGCCCGCGACCCGCAGATCCGGGTCCGCCCGGCCCGCCAGCGCGACCGTGTCGACAGGCACTTTCCGTCTCCATGCCTGGTAGACCGCCCGCTCAACCGCTCCCTCGTTGGCCTGACCGTCGCTCAGCAGCAAGAGCTTGGGGATGCGGTCCGCCGGTAGCGCACTCAGTGCGTTTCGGATGGCGGCCTCGATGTTGGTTGCGCGGCCGAGGGCCGGATCCCGGAGTTGCCTGAGAGGCTTCGATCCGAACTCGAGGTCTCTCACGACGTGGCCACGGCCGGCGACGCGTGCGGCCTCCAGCCATTCCTCCTGCTGGGCGCGCTGGTCCTCCGGGATGCTCCCCGAAGCGTCCTTCAGGATTGCGACGGCCGAGTACGTCTCCAGTATCTGCCACTGCGGCCGGGCGAGCGCCAGACACACTGCCGCCAGTGTCAGCGCCTTGAGGAGGAGCCCCAGCCGTCGCGGGCTGCTGGCCCACTCCCAAGCGAGCCAGCCGGCCAGTGGAACGAGCAGCAGCAGCGGCCATCCGTTGGTGAATGTCATTGGGCGGCCCCGGTGGCCTTGCTGCCGACCGCTGGGAGGGAGGCCGGTATGGGACGGCCCCCCCGTCCGAAGCGCATCCAGTCCAGCACCAGGACGAGAGCCGCGATCGATGCCAGCCAGGACCACAGCACAAACGGCCGGTACGCATTCGACACCGGGGCTGGCAGGCCCTCCAGGACGCCTTCGGCGGGCTCCCATTCGTTCGCAGGGATATCGGGCTGGCTGATGAAGAACGTCATCGACTGATCCCCTGTCCGCACATGGTAGGTTCCCCGGTGCCCCGCATAGAATCGGATGTCGTTCCCGGTCAGAATCCAGGGAACCAGCGTTTGCCCGTCGGCGCTGACCGAGATTCTGTCCCTGGAGGGGTGGGTTGTCTCGATCTCCACGGTCCCCGGCCTGCGGGCTTCCACCGATTCGGCCCGGAAGGCACTCGGATCGAGCCATGAGACTGCGTTAGCAAAGAGCAGCGGAGCCGCCAGGCGGTTGCGGACCGACGCGCCCGCCAGATCGAACCCGAATGCCACCATTCTTCGCTCTCCGGCGGACCGGGCTACGATGACCGGTCCCGCTGATGTGCTCGCCACGACCTCGTCGAGCGGTCCTGCTGCCAACACGCGGGAGCGGTCCGGCGTCAGGTCTGCGTCACGAATTCCGAGCGCCAACGGGTGGGACGCCGACCACGTCTCGATCGGAAGATCGCGAACGGACCGCAACTCGCCAAGCGGGGACGGCGTTCCCGGCGGAACCAGGTAGATCGCCCGTCTGGAGTCGCCCATCTCGCCCCCGTCGGCCCAGATGTGGATGGCGTCGTCGTTCAGTTCATCGTCTCGATTGATGAAGGTGGCATCGGCGCGGACCCCCGTTGCCAGCAGGGCCGCAAACGCCTCCTGGCGTCCCCCGACAACCTGCAGGAGGGTTCGTCGCCTGGCGGGTATCGAGAGCGCGGCCTCGTTGTTGCCTGCGTAAGCATCCGGTTGGGCGGTTCGTGCGGTCAGCTGTCCAGGGCGCCTGGTCGTCAGGGCGAACTGCAGTTCCGAGTCCTGTCTCGGTTTCAGCGGCAGGTTCCGATACCCCAGCTCCTTGCCGTCGAAGAGGAAATCGATGCGGACCGTCGACTCGGTATCGGTGTAGTTGCGGGCAGTGAGTTCGACCCTCCACTTGCCGGCCGTCCCTTCGTCCGCCCTTGCACGCAAAGCCAGCAGACCGTATGAATCTGCTGGCTTAGCCGTTTCCAGATAGCGGACATGCGCTAGGGCTCCCGAGCGAATCACGCCGTGCGCGCTGCGTCCGGGGCCCACGTAGACCGCTTCTGCGGACGCCGAATGGTCGGATGTGTATCCCACCAACGTGTCCAGCGCGAGTTGCAGCGTACCGTCCGCCAGATCGAATGCCGCCTGCAGGTCGAGTGCCGTCCAGCCGGGCTCAACCGCCCGGATGGCTTCTCGCACCCGCCCGCGATCCTCGGTGAACGGAACCCGGACTGTCGGTGCTCCATCGGCCTCGATGAGCAGGACGCGGTCTCCTGCGGGTATCCGTTCGAGATAGCTCAGCGCCAGGGTCTTGGCCTCCTCGATCAACGGACCCCCGTCGTCGCTCGAGAGCGCCATCGCCGCCGACGTGTCGAGCAGGATGACCCGGTGTCGGGGTGACGATCCCGCGATTTCCGGTCTCGGGTCAGCGATGGCCAGCAAGAGCAGCAACAGCGCGACGAGTTGCAGCACCAGTGACAAAGGATGCTGGATCCGCCTGTGTCGCTGACGGACCGCCGGGGCCGGCCGGCGCGGCCAGAATCGAAGCGTAGATACCAGGACCCGGCGCCGGGAACGGTCGTAAAAGTAAAGCGCGACCAGCAACCCGGCCAAGGGCAGAAAGATCCCCAGCAACTGTCCGAGTGCGAGGTTGAGGAGCCCCATGGCCCTATCCGAGCCCCCGCTCCAAACTCTTTCCGGAACTCAACCGGGTCGCGGGCATTTGCCGGAACAGCGCCCTTTCCAGTGGAGTGACTGTCGGAATCGGGAGATAGTGGGCTCTTGAGCGGATCGCTTGGCGCTCGAGGTCCGTGCAGAACTGGTCGTAGGCTTCGGTGTACTTGCGGGCGGATTCGTCGTCGAGGCTGAGGTGGGTCAAGGCTCCCGATTCCGCATCGTGCAATTCGAGGTCCCCCCGCCAGGGAGGTTCCCGGTCGGCCGGGCCGACCAGATGCAGCAGGTGCAATTCGTGCCCTTCGTTGACCAGGTGCTCCAGCGGGAGGGGATGTTCCGATGGTTCGAGGAAGTCGCTCAGAACGAAAGTCAGCCCCGGCACGCGGAATTTCATGAGGTAGTCTCGCACTGGTCGCTGGAACGACGTCTCGCCGCCGGTCTCGAGCGAGGAGATATACCGTGCAGCTTGGGCGTATCGGAGTCGGCCTCCATGTGCGCGGAAGGAATCGGTAAGATCGTTCCCGAAGGGCTGAAGGACGATCGTCTCCAAACGCACCAGACCGACGTAGCAAAGCGCTGCCGCAAGCCGGCACGCATAGGCGAACTTGGAACTCGAGGCGTCCTGCCCTCCGCAAGACATGGACTCGCTCGTGTCGATGAGTATTCGAACCGGGATCCGGGGCTCGGACCGAAAGAGCTTGAGGAACAGCCGCTCCAGGCGCATGAAAGCACGCCAGTTGACGGCCCGCAGGTCGTCACCGCGCTGGAAATGGCGGTGATCGAGGAACTCGTGTCCGACCCCGGGGTATCGCGACACCACGTCACCCCCGATCCGACCCTGGAACGACTGGCTCCAGCGGATCGTGAGTCTCTCGAGTTTTTCAAGCGTGACCCTGCTCAGCAGTTCGGCCGGGGCCCGCATCGCTTCAGCGTAGCAATCTCCTCACCGTCCGGTGCCGCTTCGGAGTTACTGATAGGCGGTGCCGAAACCCTGTTCAGATTGCAACTACCCAGGTCCTCGGCCTGAGGCTGCGTCTCTAGCAGGGCTTGTGTTCTGACGGGCGTACCGTGCGACGCGTTGCGACGATCGGCTGCCGCCGCAGGCCGCCTACTGCCCGGTGGGGCGGAAGCCTGGCCAGGCCCACACGTACCGGCAGGGCAACCGGCCCTCGATCAGGGTATCGATCGGCTTCAGTGCCTGCTTGCGCGCCGTCGACAGCACACTGCGCAGCGTGGCGATCTTCAGGGCCCCTTGCAGCGAGCGGAACCCTCCCGAGATCTTCATCAGCAGCTTCATCATGCGCAAGTCCCGCTCACCCAGGTTGTTCGTGAACGGCACGTTCAGAGCGAACGGAAAACGCAACACGGAGGTTCGTCTCCGTGCCAGCCGCAAAGCCAGATTATGGCCGGGGCGACGTTTCTTGCGGCCCCGCCGGCCTGTCGGCAACGGCGGCAGCCCGCGGTGTTGCCTCTACCACCTGCGCACCCGCCTGCCGCTGGACTGCGGCCTGCATGCCCACGCGGACAAGCGGCGGGCCGCCCACCAACACCTCCAAGCCCTCAGACCGGGCGATGTGGTCGTCTATGACCGAGGCTACTACTGCTTCGCCTTGCTGCAGGCCCATGGGCAACGCGGTCTGCACGCCGTCTTCCGTCTGCAGCGCAACGCGAACTCAGTGTTCCAGGCATTCTTCGAGTCGGACTGCAGCGAGACCGGCGTGACCGTCGCCCCCCCGGACAGACTGCGGCCGGCTGGCACCCCCTGCCGGTGCGCCTCGTGTCCTACACCGCCGGCTCGACCGTCTGTGTGCTCGCGACCACCCTGCTGGCCCCGGCGCTACCGGCAGCGGACCTGCAGACCCTGTATCAGGGCCGCTGGAACATTGAGGAATATTACGAGACGACCAAGAAGGTGCTGCTCGTGGAGCAGTTCCCTGGCCGCAGCGAGCGGCTGGTCCGGCAGGAATTGTACGCTCACTGCACGTTGACGGCGTTGGCCCGGCTGTGCTCGAACCACAGCGAGGCGGCGTTCGCGAGGCTCCGGGTGGGCGTGGCCGACCCGCTGTACTGGCGAATTTCCGGCACACTGCACCTGGTCGGACACCAGCTGGAAGGCCGCTTCGTGCAACAGGCCGAGACCCTGCGGAAGGGGTTGCAATGCCTGTTGGATGGCATCGCGAGGAGCCGCCAGCGGCGGCGACCGCAACGCTTCTATCCGCGCCGGTCCCTCCACCCGCAATCCGGTCTCGTCCAGGTGCTTCACCCCGGGACAACTCACGAGGTGCTCCAAGGCCTCCGCCGCCTTCCTGCGCAGGTTGGTCAGTGTGCCTGAGCACAAGGTTACGCCAAACACGTCCTGCATGAACTTCGTGAGCCGCTCCCCGGGCAGGAACCGGGCGTTCTGCAGTTAGACCGCCGTGGCCGCGATACGCGGTTCTTTTATGACTGTTCCGCTGGAATGTCGAAGCGTTTCGACCCGGAGCTCCGGATGCATCGAGGGCCTCCACCACCGCCCGCGGTAGGTCGCACACGTCTTCCTCGCCGCCTTGGTCGGTCTTGGAAGAGCGGTTCTGCCTTGGACCGAACTGCCGGGCTGGCTGCAAGAGCGGATCCGGCTATCGGGTTGGTGGGGGGGGCGTTCATGAACGTCAGGTTGGGCAGCGCGGGCAGTTCCTGGAAGGCCAGCGCTGCCCCCTTGGCACCATGGAGCGGACCGAGAGGGGGTCGGGTGTCAGTCGTGCCGACCAAGCCGGGTACCGGGAACCACTCTGCGGCCGTCGGGGAGAGCTCATAGGTTCCGAACCGACGCCCCGAGATCCATGCGAACACCCGCCCCGAACCGGTGACAGCCATGGTCTGCACCATGACACGCGGGAGCGGGACTCCCCGAACCAGGACGCCGTCGGCGTCCACCTCGATCCATTCCCCGACCATGCCGGAGTAGAAACCGATACCGTCGCCGAGGCTCCGCACAAACGTGCGACCGCTTTCGCCGATTGGCCCTGATGGATGGCCCTTGGAATCGTCGAATAGCGACAGTGATAAGAACTCTCCTAGGAACTCCCCGCTCAGGCTGTACTTTCGTGCGATCCCGGACCGGTGGCGTTGCTCTTCCCCAAGTCGTTGGAGTTCCTCCGATGTCATGCGTCCGATAACCCAGACCGAATCGTCCGCTCAGACAGCCACGTGGCGGGGAATGAACCCGTCCGTGCGAATGAACCGGTCCATGCTTCCATCCGGCCGAACAACTAGAATGCCCCGGGCTACGATCCCGTCAGACCGGATGGCCCCGGCAACCATCACGGCACCTCCGCTTTCAAGCGGTGCCATGTCCATAACTGTGGCCTGTACCGAGCCTTCCGGCCAGAAGCTTCTGCGGAAGGCCACGGATCCGTCGTGCCGGATCAAGACGTAGTGCGGCTGGCCACTGGCTTCCGCGAGAATCGTTTGGACTCGCCAGCGGCAGATTCCGTGTGTCTCGACACGGAAATCTGCGGGGGCCGGGATCAGGCCGTGGGGGATGCTGATGCGCTCCGGAGGCGGAGCGCCTGCAGCAGCGGGGATCAGGAGAAGCATCCAGGAACAGATCCCGGCCGCAACTTTGGCAATTGGGTGATTCGCTTGCATGTCACTCTCCTTAGGAATCACTGGCGGGATGAGTCTGGTCTTCGTCCTTGCTAGGGGGCGGGGGCGATGCGGGGTTGTTGCAGAACCGGTCCCTTTGGCAGCCGTCACAGGTATTTCCGGGGTCGTCGATAGTGCAGTCGATACAGCCATCTGCGTAGTCGAATTGTGTCGGGTCGGACACGCAGTAGTATCCGCACAGTCCGCAGTTACCACAGCCGCCGACCCATTCTGGTCCTTGGTAGTGCCCGGTGCAGAAGGGGTCGCATTGATTAAACGCGAACACAGTCTGCACAGCCAGCAGATGTGCTTCGACCCAATCGAATGCAGACTTTATCCATCCATCAGACTCTGACTTGCTGGACGACCCTTCTGTGGAAGAGCAGGGACCGTACGTCTCCGAATCCTTGGGTGCTGCGAGGAATTCCAACACCCGGGAATCCGGAGCGAGACCGTCGAACAGGTCGCCGTCTGCAATGACAACTGGAGGCTGCACCGTTGCGGCAACGGCCGGAATCATTCCGATGATGGTAATAACGAGTACGGAAGCGGCTGATCCTGAGCGGTTCACGGTCTCTCCTCCAATCCAGCCTCCCGTCCGACCGGGATTCTACTTGTTGCTACACTCTCTAAAATGCGGGACAGCGCATTCGATTACAGGGATTTCCAAGGTTCTTTCGCTCGATGTCGAGCGAACTCCCCTTCCTTCCGGATAGCAGGCTCAGCCAAGTAGCGCGAAGTTCTCCACTGCTTGATGGGCGAGAGGAAGATTGGGTCGCTTGCTTCTCCAGTTGCTTCCTCCCCTTGGCCAAGCGGACTGCTGGAGACGACAATGTCGCACTGGATGTCCAGCAGGAGAGCTGGATCAAGTTGGTCCAAGGTGTACATGCATACCGGGGTGGATCCCCTGTCTGCGCCTGCGTGCGGCCGACCGTTGCGAACAGCACGAGGGACATTCACCGGTGCCGGCATGGCGAGCTCGCGGTATCCGCCGCACTGTGCGCCAGTCAGAACCTGAGCACTGCTAGAGACGCAGTCCCAGGCTGAGTACCTTGGTCGTTACTTCAGGTTGGGATATAATCCACTTGCTGTCCCGCAATGCGAATCAGCCAGATTCTAGCGGCTGGGTCGCCGACGATCTCCTTCGAGTTCTTCCCGCCAAAGGATGATGCGGGTTTCGCCAGTCTCTTCAAGACGATCGAAGCGCTGAGGCCCATCCGACCCAGCTATGTCTCGGTGACCTACGGAGCGGGAGGTTCCACTCGCAGGAAAACCATTGAGTTGGTCCGCCGCATCCAGCGCGAGATCGGAGTCGAGTCGATGGCCCACCTGACGTGTGTCGGTTCCTCGCGCCCCGAGGTCGCTGGCGTACTCGACCGCCTTGAGTCGGGTGGTGTGGAAAACGTCCTGGCCTTGCGAGGCGACCCTCCCAGGGGCCAGGATCGCTTCGAGCCTGTCCCGGGCGGGTTCCGCTACGCTAGCGAACTCGTTGCGTTCATCCGCCGAAACTACCGGTTCTGCCTTGGCGGTGCCTGCTATCCGGAGACTCACCCGGAGGCTCCGAGCCCGGAGGCGGATCTCGCGAGCCTCAAGCGCAAGGTCGATTCCGGGGCGGAGTTTCTCATCACGCAACTCTTCTTCGATAACCGGGATTTCCTTCGATTCCGAGACCGAGCAACGGCAGTCGGCATCCGTGTTCCGATCCTTGCCGGTATCATGCCAGTACGCAGGCTGGAGCAGACCAGGCGCTTCGCCCGGATGTGTGGTGCTCGTCTGCCGTCAGACCTGCTGGCCCGCCTCGAAGCGGTGAGCCACAATCCTGCGGAAGTTCGCCGGATAGGAATCGACCACGCGACGGCACAGTGCCGCGGCTTGCTCGCGGAGGGTGTCGCCGGCATCCACTTCTACACGCTCAACCACTCCACCGCGACGATCGCGATCTACCGCAACATCCGGGAAGATCTGCCGAACGGCGATCCGTCCCGGTGATTTCAGGCTTCGGGGTACTGCATCGTCAGCGGATCCGGTAGCGGGATCGACTCGATTCCCGCCTCACCCGCTAGCGATTCGAACGAGAATCCGGGACGGTCAGGGTTGCCGGCCAGGACCGCATCCCTCGCGCCGACGACCAGGACCACGAGCGCGTCGGGGTGCAGGTGCTTCTGCGCGGCGTCCAGGACATCGTTTGCGCTGACGTCGGAAATTCGCTCCCTGTAAAGTTTCCAGTAATCCTTGTCACGGCCCGTAAACTCGTCTTGAGCGAAGGTTCCGGCCACCTGGCGCGCTGTCGCGAAGAACCGGGGGAAGATCTCCACCAGGTAGTTCTTGGCCGTATCCAGTTCGCGGGCCGTGACCTTCTCGTCCTGCATGCGACGAATCTCTTCGACCACGAGCTCGGCGGCTTGGGCGCACGTCGCGTTGCGGGACTGGAAACCGGTGCTGAACGTACCCGGGTAGTATGTCCCGGGCTGGTACCGCGAGTAGGCGCTGTAGGCCAGGCCCTCGTCCGAGCGGACACGGGTCATGATGCGTGACGTAAAACCGCCGCCGCCCAGGACCGAGTTCATGATTCGGACCTTGAAGACGTCCGGATGGTTCCGCTGGATTCCGATGTGACCCAGCCGCACGTGTGACTGGTTCACTTCTCGACTGGACTTGTCGACGACGTACACGCCAGGCCGTGGTTCGTGGGTGGGGGCGGGGATCGCGGGTGGCTGCTTTCCGGCAGTTGGCCATCCTGCCGCCAACGCGGCGTTGAGGTGGCGCACCATGTCGTCGGCGTCGAAGTCACCGCTGACCGCAAAGTACATGCGTGTAGGGTCGAAGCTGCTCCGGTGCACGCGACGCATCCCCTCGGGAGAGACGGATTCGATCGAGGCCTGTGTGGGCGCAACCGTGGAGAAGTGCGTTCCGCGGATCAGGCGTCCGAACTCGCGGCCCATGATGTCCTCCAGACGGTCGTTGCGCCGAGCGAGGCCCTGCAGAGTCCGGGCCCTCGCGACCTCGAGTCTCTCGGGGTCGAATCCGGGATTCTTGAGCATATCGAAGAACAGGTTCAGGGAGGTTTCGAGATTCCGGGCGAGGCAGTCGACGGTGGCCTGTCCGGATGTCGCGCCGAGGCTGGTGCCCAGTTCGGTCGCGAGAAAGGCGGCCTCCTCATCGAAGTCGGCCGCACTCCGTGTTGTCGTGCCACCGCCCCGCATCTGGCTGCCCGTGAGCGAGGCCAGGCCCGCCTCTTCCGGAGTCAACCGATAGGATCCCGCCCGCATCGTCACCGAAAGGTTGATCAGTGGCAACTGATGGTCCTCGACCAGATAGGCGACCGAGCCGGACGCGAGTTCGTGACGGTGCCTGGACGGATCGGGCGGTTCGAAGTGCAGGGTAGGGAAGGTCAGGTCCCGTGGATGTTGCGGTGGGCTGTCCTGCCCGCCTGCGACGGTTGCGAAGCCGCCGCCGATCGCGGCCCTCAGCCAGTCCCTCCGGTTCACAGTGCACATCCTTGCGGGCGCCGTCCGGGCCCCTGTGGCCCGTCCACGCCGCGGCCGGATTTCTCCTGGGTATAGTACAGCGCGACGGTCCGATTGGTCTCCGTGAAATAGCGCCTGGTGACGCGCCGGATGTCGTCCGCGGTGACTGCCTGGATCCGGTCGGAGAATGCGTTGACGTTGCTCCACTCCCCGAGTGCCTCGTAAACCAACAGCTGCATCATCAGGCCGAACTTGGACTGGAGCTTACGGAAATCCCCGGCCAGTTGCTGGTTCTTGACCTTCTGAAGCTCCTTCTCCCGGACCGGTTCGCGGGCCAGCAGGTCGAGTTCTGCCAGCAAGGCCGCCTCGACCTCCTCGGGGTCCCTTCCCGGAGCGGCCACCCCGCTCAGTTGAAACAGCCCGTCGTACTTGCGGCCGTCCACGCCCGCGCTGGCCTGTACGGCCACCTGCTGATCGAGGACCAGCGACTTGTAGAGGCGGCCAGTCCGTCCGTTCAGGATGGCGGCCAGCACAATCAGTGGCGGCTCGTCGATGTGGGCATCCGGCACGGTGTGGAAGAGGATTCTGGCTTGAGGCCGCGTCTCGGCCTTTCCGCGGAGCCGCTGCTCGCCCTGCTGCGGCACTTCGCGCGTACGGACGGGGCGAGCCGCCGGGCCCCGGTTCTCAAGGCGACCAAAGTACTGCTCTGCGAGCCCCTTGACTCGGTCAAGATCGAAGTCCCCGACCAGCGAGGCCACCAGGTTGCCGGGAGAGTAGTACCGGTCGAAATACTCCATCGCCTCGGAGCGTGTGATCGCTTCGAGATCGCTGGGCCAACCGATAACGGGCCAGGCGTACGGCGAGGAAAGCCAGAACATCGCTTCAAGTTGCTCGTCGAGCTTGCCGGTGGGAGTGGAGTCCGTCCGCAGGCGACGTTCCTCGCGTACGACGTCCCGCTCGGCGTAGAACTCGCGGAAAACCGGGTTGCCGAGCCGGTCGGACTCCATCCAGAACCATAGCTCCAGCTTGTTCGAAGGTACGTTGATGAAGTAGATCGTAAAGTCATTGGTTGTTCTGGCGTTCATGCCGGATCCGCCGTTCATGGTGTAAATCTGGGAATACTCATCCTTGACAATCAGTTCGCGCTGTTTCTCCAGCAGCTCGTCGAACCGATCGAGCAGGGCGCTGTGCTTCGGGGTTCGGTGCGCCGGATCCGATGGGTCGTCAATCAGCCCGCGCCGCTGCTTCTCCAGCAGGACAGCCCGCTCGGCCTGGATTTCTTCCCGCACGGCGTCGAGTTCCCGGATGATCTCCAGATCCCGGACGACGTCCTTGGTCCCGACCGTTCTTGTGCCCTTGAACATCATGTGCTCGAACAGGTGCGCGACGCCGGTAGTGCCGGGCCGCTCGTTGACGGAACCGAATTTTGAGATCCACCCTGCGGCGACGTTCGGGTCGCCGGATTGTGGCAGCAGCAAGAACGTCATGCCGTTGTCCAGCGTGAATTCCTCCACTTCTACACGCTGGCCGACCAGTGTGGCGGCAAGCAGCGCGACAACGGCTGTGCGCGGTATGATCCGATTCGTCATGATCCTCTCAAAGTATGGCGCAGTGGCGGCCCGATGCTTGCAGGCCGGGTCGATAGCCGCCTCGTTCGGGTGGTATCCTTGCGCACCGTGAGCTGGAAACGGATCAGGCACCTCGCGGCTGGCCTCGGGCCGGGGATCTTCATCATCGGGTACATCATCGGGACCGGGAGTGTCACCACCATGAGCTCTGCGGGAGCGAGCTACGGCATGTCACTGACTTGGACGCTCGCCCTCGCCTCGCTGTTCACGCACCTGATGATCGTCGGAATCAGCAGGCTGACCATCCTGTCCGGAGAAACCCTCTTGCACTTGTTCCGTCGGTATTTCGGCGCGCCGGTAACACTGCTGATGGTTGCTTCGCTGGCCGCAACGCAGATCACGTCGATCATCGGCGTGATGGCGATCGTGGTTGATGTCCTGCGCGAATGGTCGAGAATGATGCTTGGGCTGGCCCTCGACCCGCTCGGATGCGCAGCATTCCTCACGCTGTTCCTGCTAACGCTGTACTGGGTTGGCCGCCATGGCTTCTTTCTCAAGGTGCTGGCGTCGCTGGTGGCTGTGATGGGCATGGCGTTCTTCATCACCGCCGGAATCGTGCTGCCGGCCCCGAGTGAGCTGATGGGGGGTCTGGTGCCAGGTATTCCGGAATCCGGCAATCCGCGCCTCCTGATCGCGGGAATGGTTGGCACCACGATGGCTTCGGTCGTGCTGTTCACCCGCAGCGTCCTCGTCAGGGAGGAGGGCTGGAACGAGTCGGATCTACCGCTGGTTATCCGCGACTCCGCATTCTCCATGACCACCCTCTTCCTTATCAACGCCGCCATCATGGCTTGCGCCGCCGGTACATTGCACCCGCAGGGCATGGAGATCGAGGCTGCGATTGACATGGTGAGGACGCTCGAACCGCTCGCCGGAGGCTTGGCGACCGCGGGATTCGTGATCGGCATCCTCGCGGCTGGCCTCTCGTCCCTGTTTCCGAACTACCTGCTCGGACCATGGATGGCGGCGGACTACCTCGAGTTGCCACGCGATATGGGGCGCCTCGCCTTTCGGGTCATGGTGATCGCAGCCTCCCTCTTTGGCCTGGTCGTGCCGGTCTTCGGAGGCAGGCCTGTCCAGATCATGATCGCCTCGCAGGCGCTCAGTCCAATAGCGATGCCGCTGTTGGCGCTGTTCGTCCTGATCCTGCTCAACAAGAGCGAGGTCACCTCGAACCGGCCCCCGTCGGTCGCGCTGAACGTGGGACTCGGGATCACGGTCCTGTTCTCGTTCTACATGTGCTCGGTTGCCCTGCGGGGATTCCTCGGAGGCTGAACCTTCCGCTTGTCTGGTGTCAGCCGCGCTCAGCGCCGGAGCTGGTGGCGTTCGATGTGGGCAATCGCATCGGAAGCGGTTCTTTCGTCGACCATCCCGCATTCCCGGTAGTAGGAGACGACATCGCGGATCCGGAACAGACTGTGCACGGGATAGCCTCGCTCTCGAAGTGGTCGGTCACCGCCCTGCTGCCTGTCGACAACCACCAGGATGCGACTGACTTGGAGGCCGGCGTCGTTGAGATAGCGGGTTGACCAGAGCTTCGTTGCGCCTGACGCAATCACGTCATCCACCAGGGTGATCTCCCGCTCCGGGTCGCAGACACCCATGTAGGCACTCGTTCCGGACTGGCCACCAGGATAGGCTGCGGGCTGCTTTCTGAGTTGTCCGTACGATAGCGGATGGTTCGTCCCGCGGGAGGCGAGGGCTGCAGCCAGGGCAAGGGGCGTCGCCGTGTCGGGGATGCCCACGATCTGCTGTCGCTTCGTCGACTGGCCGGCCAGTTCGGAGATCTTGCGGTGCAGGGCCCGGCCCAGCTGGTGGAGCAGGTCGAGGTCATCGTACAGAGCGTGCCTCAAGTCAACGAAGATCGGCGTTCGGAGCGCGTACTCCTCCCGTACCCGGTCCCCGATCAGGATCAGGCCGCGGTCCCAGAAGGCATCCAGAAGTGGGTCCGGTGATGGCATTGCGTCTTCGTATCGCCGCGCCGGAAACTAGCCTACCAGCGCGGTTGGCCATCACGGGGCAACGCGGACCGCAGGCATGCTGTCGACGAATCCTGCCCCATCCTCGCGGAGTTCGGCGATGGCCATCTCCCGGAGCCGAACGAGCGTGTTGCGGAATTCCGGTTTCACCGCCAGATTGTCCAGTTCGTCCGGATCCTGCTGCAGGTCGTAAAGTTCCTCCAGATCGTATACGAGTGGGCGAATGTACTTGTACCGATCCTCGACCAGCATGACGTACCACGGGACGTTCGAGTGGAACACATCCTCCCCGGTCGGGATCACGTCCGTGTCGGAGCCGTACCGGCGTCCCGTCGCCGCCAGCAGAACGGGATGGGGCCATTCGCGGTCGGGGTTCTCCAGCAAGGGCGTCAGATCTTCGCCGTGCATCGTCCACGGCAGGCCAAGGCCTGCGTACCGAAAGATCGTGGGCACCAGATCCGCACCGGCGACCGGCCGCAGGCACACTTCGCCTTCCGGTATGCGCCCGGGGAACGATATCACCAGCGGAGAACGGATGGTGGCGTCGTACGGCGCGACCTTCTGGCGGAATCCGTGCTGCCCCCAGGCGAATCCCTGGTCGGATGTCCAAATCACGAGCGTGTTCTCTCGCTGGCCGGACTCTTCCAATGCCTTCACCACCCGGTCGATGCCCTCGTCGAGTGCCAGCACCCCTTGGTGGTACTGGCGTGTCCAGGACGTCAGCGACCGGCCCTGATGCATGGGAGTGCCGTCCGGCCCGCGCTGCCAGAAAGCGATCTTCTGCGCCCATTCCGGCTTGCCCGGTCGTGGCGGGAAGATGTCCTTCGGCGTTTCGAAGTCGATCCCCGGGTAGTCATCCAGATGACGGTCGGCTGGCGTGAACGGTCCGTGGACCGCTCCGTAGCAGAGCCACAGGTACCAAGGCTTGGTGTCGTCGCGTCCGTTCCCCTTGATGAAATCCACGGCCCAGTCGGTGTATTGGTCGGTCGAATAGCGCTCAAGGATTCGGGTGTCGCCGCCATGGTAGGTAATCGGCTGGTTGTAGTAGTAGTGTCCGCTGGTTTGCGGGTACTTCGGCCGGTTCCAGACAATCTGGAAGTCCCAGTCCCGCCCGTACCCCGTGTCGGTTCCCGTATGCCATTTGCCGATTTGTGCGGTGAAGTAGCCGTTCTGCCGGAAGACCTTGGGCCAGAAGGGACTCTTGGCCGGGTCGTACGTGCTGCCAGGGTACTGCCCGACCATCCGCATCGACTCGACTCCGAACTGGTGGCGTCCGGTCAGCAGGGTCGCCCGGGAAGGCATGCACCAGGTGCCGGTGTACGCATACTCGAAACGCACACCCTGCGCCGCCAGACGATCCATTGCCGGTGTGCGCACCCACGGGTAGGACTGTGGATAGGCCCCGACCGTGCGGTACGAGTGGTCGTCGGTATAGATGAACAGGACGTTGGGGCGCCCGGGAGTGTTGGCTGCGTCGGTTGGCGGGAGCGCAGCCAGCATGCCCAAGGCGGACAACACGATGCGCAGCAGCGAGGATCGGTAGGACACGGCGTTCTCCTGACTTGCAAGAGGCAAGCCGCTCGATTGTAGCGCCATCGAACGGGACTTCTTCCGTACGCCAGGCCGGTCCGGACCTTGGGCGATGCACGCTGTCGCGACTCCCGGTGCAACCGGGGTGCGGAAACGCGGGATCTGTCCTCGTGTCCCATGGTAGGCCGCGACCGCCCGGCACCCTCCGTGGACGACTGTCGGTCGTTCGACCACCGTATCCCTCCACCCCACGGACACGCTGGCCGGCTCCCGAACGGAGCATCATTGGAACGCAGGCGATTCGCCCCGCACGGACTGGGGCAGGGAAGGACCTGTGGCCCCGTGGAGGCGGGCATCGCAAACTCAACCGTCGCAATCGCCACCGGTCATCCGCCAGCCGAGGCGCGCGCTGCGGACTGTCGACGCGGCAGCACCGGCATGCGAGTGGAGCAATCGCCTGGCCCTCGCGACGCCTCCATTCGGCTCGTGGACTCTCGAACCTGGGCAATGATTCAGCCGACGGGAACGTCTGGGAGGTGGCGGGAGCCGGCTACAAG
Organism: Bryobacterales bacterium; assembly: GCA_965205085.1. Lineage (GTDB taxonomy): Bacteria > Acidobacteriota > Terriglobia > Bryobacterales > UBA6623 > VXMF01. The sequence goes on from OZ242039.1 coordinate 4,300,380, forward strand.
CGCAGTTCCCAGCCGTCGCGGAATCGCGGCTTGACCCACCGATTCGCCTCCTTGATGTTGGAGAATTCACCCGCCTCGTTGTCCCACAGGAGCTTGCCGTCGTAATGAACTGCGGCCGCTCCGAGCACCAGCCATTCCGTGAACGGTGCCGCCAGATCGAAGTTGGAGCAGGCCGGTGCGCCTCCCTTCGCGGCCCGGATCCAGTCGTTGACGTGTGCCGTGGTGTTGCTGCCTGTGGTTGCGCCCGGCGACCGCGACAGGTATGCAGTCGGGAGCTTGTAGTCCGCCCAGCGGGAGCCCGGGAGCAGCCCCACATCCTCTCCGCGTCCGCTGGTGCCGAGGTAGCCCCTGGATCCGACGAATATGCAGTTGTAGCCGCTGCCCTGTGGTGGCCGAGGCGGTCCGCCTTCGGGCCCGCGGTTGCGGGGTGGTCCGACTTGCGGACCCTGGCCGTCCATCTTGCGGGCCTGCTCGGCGGTCATGCCCGCCGGGATATAGGCGTCACCCTTCGTGTTGTACCAATAGACGGACACTGGCGGCATGTTGCGGCGGGCTGCGAAATCGTAACGCAGCTTGAGTCGGTCCGGGAAGGTGAACGGGGGCGAGGAGTCCTTCTCGACACACTCGACGCTCAGCAGACTTTCCGGTCCCAGTTGCAGGCCCCAGTTCGCAGGGCCCAGGATGTGAATGCCCCAGTCGCCGATGAGACCGGAGCCGAAATCGTGGAAGCCGCGCCAATTGAAGGGCAGGTAAAAGCCGTAGCGCGACGGGTCGAACCCGCCGCCAGTCGGTCGCCGTGGGCCCTCGCCTCGTGCATCCGCATCATCGGACGGTGTTGCCTGTCGCCGCGGTGGACGGCGCGTGCGGCCAAGCCTTGTCGAGCGTTCGGCCTCGAACGCCCGATACTCGTCGTCACCCGCAGTGAAAGGTCGGTCCGCGGAACCGCCGAGCCATAGATCCCAATCCAGGCTTTCCGGTACCGGGCTGGGCGCTGCGATCGTACGCATCCCCTGCGGCCAGATCGCCGGTCTGGTCCACGCATGAACCTCGGTGACATCGCCGATCTCGCCGGACCAGAGGATTTCGCATGCCACCCGCGTTGCGTCGTGGGAGTAGCCTTGGTTGCCCATCTGGGTGGCAACGCCGTAATGCTCCGCTGCCGTCCGGAGAAACCTTGCCTCCCATGCCGTGCGGGTCAGAGGCTTCTCCACGTAGACATGCATTCCGGCCTGCATGCAGGCCAGGGCGCAAGCGGCGTGCATGTGGTCCGGAGTGCCGATCACCACAGCGTCAATGTCCTGTCCGGATTTGTCGAGCATTGCTCGGAAGTCCTTATAATGGGCCGCTTTCGACCAATAGGAGAATCCCTCGGCCCCGCGCTCCCAGTCCACGTCGGCGAGCGCAACGACATTCTGCGATTCGCATTGTGTCAGCACCAAGGCTGGCCGGCCCCCGGCACCTATGCCGGCTACGTTGAGCTTCTCGTTCGGGGACTTGTACCCCAGGGACTTGAGGGAGGGAACAGACCCGTAGCCAGCGGCCGGAACGGCTCCGGCCAGCAGACTCCCCACAAAAAAATGGCGTCGGGACAATTCCAGGGCCATCGACGTACTCCTTACGGTGGAACCTGCCGGTCCCGAAGTGAACCATGATTCGGTCAGCGTTGGCGGACCGCCGGATCCAAGCAGCGCCTGTAGGGTGTCACACCGATCCGGTCCAAGCGCATACCTAGTATTCCACAGCGACAATGACCTCCCGGGCCCCGGCATGCCAGCCCGGCCCGTGTACTGCCCACCGGGTCGACTTTCCGGCTAGCAGGCGAGTTGTTCCCGACCGATTCTCAACTCCGGCACGTTTCCGAGAACACTCAGGGCGATGCGGTCCCGATGGAACCATTCATTTGCCAGATTCCGGACGCTCTCGGCCGTCACCGCTTCGACCTGTTGACTGATTTCGTCGAGCGAACGGATCCGCCCGTGGTATGTCTCCTGACGGGCCAGATTGGCCATTCTGCTTCCCGTCGACTCGAGGCCGAGCATCAGGCTGCCCTTGAGATGGTCCTTCGCCCGTCGAATCTCCTGGTCCGGCGCGAGGTTGTCCTTGAGGTCGGTGAATTCTCGCAGGACCTGTTCAAGTACGAGCGGGAGGGCCTCGCTGGCGGTGCCCGCTCCCACGGCCAAGCATCCCGTGTCGCTATACAGGCTCAGGTCCGAATACACGCTGTACGCCAGTCCGCGTTCCTCGCGAATCTTCTGGAACAGGCGCGAACTGAATCCGCCCCCGAGCACTGTGCTGAGCACGAAGCCCGCAAACCGCCTTGAGTCACACGCCGGGAACGTCTCAATGCCCAGCGTGAATTGCACCTGCTCTAGGGACCGCTTGTTCCGAACGAGGATCTCAGGTGTAGCCACAGGCGCTGTCCACTCTTGCCCGTCCACTGCACCGCTCAGCTTCGAGAGGCGCGCTTCCACCTCCCGGACCAAGGCGTCGTGATCCAGATGGCCGGCCGCCGTCACGATTAGGTTGGGACCGCGGAACGCGGCACCAAAGAACCGCCGCAACTGCTCTCGTGCGAACGCACGAATCGTGTCTTGGCAACCGATCACCGGGCGGCCCATGCCGTGTCCGGACCAGAAGCTGCGGGCAAACGTCGTTCCGAGGAGGTAGTCGGGATTGTCCTCGTCCATCTTGAGCTCTTCGAGCACGACTCCCTTCTCGCGCTCAATGTCGTTTTCTGCAAGGGTCGGATTCTGCACCATCTCCGAGAGAACGTCCAGGGCGCGGGGCCAGTGTTCGTCGAGGACTTTCGCTGTGAATGCCGTGGTCTCCTTCGACGTGAAGGCGTCGAGGTTCCCTCCCAGGCTGTCGACTTCGAACGCAATCTCGCGGGCCGAGTAGCGGTCGGTTCCCTTGAACACCATGTGTTCAGTGAAGTGCGTGACACCGCTCTCGGCATCGGCTTCATGGCGCGAGCCCCTGGTTAGCCAGATCCCGAGCGACACTGAACGGACCGACGGCATGGACTCGCTGAGCACCCGTAGGCCGTTGCCAAGCACTGATTTCCGTACGCCTGATTCTGAAGCGGATGTCAAGGCACATGGTACCAACGACAGCTTCGCTGGGTGGTTGCGTCCAGACTCCCTTGCCTTGGTGGCACTTCGCTTCCGGCTGATCGTTCTGAGAACTTCGGTGTCCGTCGGGTGCCTGGATCTGATCCGGAGCGACGAGCCCTCCGCTTGGTAGAATGCGGGCGCACAGATCCTATGCCCCAGCCATTTGCCCGAATCCACATCATTCTCCTGCTCGGCGGACTCCTTGTCGTCCCTACCTCTCTCGAGGCGGCCGACACGGTCTCTGTCCGGGTCCGCTTCGGCCTGCTTGACACCCTGGAAACCCGTTGGGACGGGAATGCCACGGTGACCAAGGGGAGCCTTCTGCGGGTCCGTGATTGGTATCCACGTCCGGAGAACGCCGTCGATGCGTCGGGTTCGTGGAAGCTCTCGACCCACAAGGGCGTCAACTACAACTGGCGGGCCTATGAGAACCTGCCCGACCGGTCGATCCAGGCATACTACTGGACGCCTGCGGTCGTTCTGGACATTGAGGATTCGCCGGGGGCCGAGGTCCGGATTGCGACCGCACAGGGCGACTTCTCGTTCCCGCTTGCGGACGCCCGTATCGGCATGCCTCTTGCCTTTCTGGGTGGTGCAGTCGCCGTGGAGCGGGTGCCTACTGTCGAGAAGATCTCGACCGGCGCGTATCAGGACGACTACGCAGCGGTCCTGGGCGGCGTTGACGGTGAGGCCAGAGCCGCGTGGGTTGCATACAGGGGTGGTGCGAACGAGATCCACACCAGAACGTTCGACGGCAGTTCCTGGGGGCCCGTGGAGTCGGTCACGGAGCGGCCGGGCGACATTCACACGGTTCAGATGGGCCGCTCGGGAGACGGAACGGTCTGGTTCGTCTGGGCGCATCAGGAAGATGGCAACTTCGATATCTACGGCCGGTCTCTGGGCGCAAGAGGTTGGTCCTCGACCCAACGGCTGACTGAGGCTCCCCAGCCCGATATCCTGCCAAACTTGGCAACTGCGACCGACGGAAGCCTCTGGATGGTCTGGCAGGGGTTCCGGGAAGGTCAGTCCGACATCTTTGCCAGGCGCTACGTCGGCGGCGACTGGACCCCGGTCCAGCGGGTATCTGGTTCGAACGCCAACGACTGGGAACCGGTCGTGGCCGTTGGTCTCGAGGGGGAGGTGCACATCGGTTGGGATTCCTACGAGAACGGCAACTACGACGTCATGCTGCGAACTTGGGATGGCGAGAGATGGGCGGCGAATGCCGAACCGGTTGCGGCCACACCGCTCTACGAGGCGCACGTTGCGCTCGCAGTGGATGCGGAGAATCGACTCTGGGCGGCTTGGAATGAGAGCGGCCTCAACTGGGGCAAGGACACGGGGTTCCTCCTGCCCGTCGAGGGAACCCTGTTGTACGAGTACCGGGTGATCCGGGTCGCCGTCCGGGACGGAATCGCCTGGCAGGAACCCGTTGCCGATATCAACGATGCGATGCCGGCGCATGTGGACCGCCGTCACAACGACTTCCCGCGGCTCGCGGTCGATCCCCGGGGGCGTGTCTGGCTGTTCGGGCGACACCGGACGATTCGCCAGCGCGACATGCCCTTCGATACTCCGCTGCACCGAGCTGCATGGCAGATTTGGGCGACGACACTGGATGGTGCTCAATGGACCGCGCCCTACGAGATTCCGTTCAGTGCCGGCCGGCAGGATGTCCGCTGGGGTGTGGCGTCCGACGGGGCCGGACACCTTGTTGCGGCATGGGCGTCCGACAACCGGGACTTCTATGAGTTCCTGTACCAGCATGCCGACGTGTATGCGGCCAGGCTCCCGGCGCTGAAACGTACAACCCGCCCTCCCGCGCTGAGGGTGCGACCTGAGAGGGTTGTTCGCTACCATGACCTCGCTCCGACCGAGCCCCGGGACCTGGGCCGGATAAGGGGCTACGAAATCAAGTCAGGTGGACGGTCCTACAGGATCTACCGGGGTGATACGCACCGACACACCGAATTCTCCATGGACGGGAACAACGACGGTTCGCTGTTCCAGACCTACCGCTACGCTCTGGATGCAGCCAGCTTGGACTACCTGCTTGTCAGCGAGCACAACTTTCAGGGGGGGCCGGACAACGAGTACATCAACTGGCTGTTGCAGCAGGCCGTGGACTTGTTCAGCGTCTCGGGCGCTTTCCAGCCGTTCTACGGGTATGAGCGGTCGGTCCGGTACCCGGATGGGCATCGGAACATCCTCCTGCCCACAAGGGGGACGCCGACGCTGCCGATTCTTCCCGAAGAGTCGAATCACGCCCAAGGGGCGGGTCGCTTGTACGAGTACCTGCGAGGGAACGGCGGGATCGCCATCTCCCACACCTCCGCTACAGGGATGGGAACGGATTGGCGGGACAACGATCCGGAAGTCGAGCCGCTCGTCGAGATCTTCCAGGGTGACCGTGTCTCAGCGGAGTATGAAGGGGCACCCCTGGCCGCTCACCGCGAGCGGCCATCTACCCAAGCGGGCGGATTCGAGCCCGCGGGCTATGTATGGAACGCATGGAAAAAGGGCTACAAGCTGGGTGTCCAGGTTGCGTCCGATCACCTTTCAACACATTATTCGTACGCCTGTACGATCGCCGAGAACTTTACCCGCGAGGGGCTGCTGGATGCGATGAAGCAGCGACATAGCTACGGCGCGACAGACAACATCGTGCTCGACTATCGTCTGGAGGCGGAGGGTGTGGAGAGCCTCCAGGGCGACATCGTCCAGGTGGACGGCCCGTTTCGCCTGAAGGTCAGGGTGCTCGGCACGAGCCCCATTCGGCAGGTCGATGTGATCAAGAACCAGGCATTCGTGTACACAAACCAGAGACTCCCCCGAGATGTGGAGTTCACGTACGAGGATGCCGACAAGGAGGCCGGCGAAGACTATTACTATGTACGGGTTCAGCAGAATGACGGCAACGTGGCGTGGTCTTCACCCATCTGGGTCACATCCAACTGACCCGTCACCCCCTCGGGAACCGGGCAGGCACCCGAGTCCCGTTCATGGCTCCTTGGTAGCGCCGACGATTTGCAAACGCTGTCCCCGAACGACCAAAGCAGGACTCGGGGGGAGGAAAGGGTCTTTCGGGGAGGCTGTGGGGCGACCTGCTGGACCTGCCCGTAGCCATTGCCGGGCGGTTCCACATAGCGCATTGGGTTCCGGTACACGGCGGATTCGTGGTGCCGGAGCCAAGCCGCGATGATGCGGGTCGGGGCACCTCCCTGGTGCGACGTGTCGTCATGGCCGTACCGTTCACACAGCGGGAATTCAGTGGGTCCAAGGCAGAGGGATTTCTCCCATACGATAGGCCAATCTGGACCTTGGACCCATACCCCGCTGGCACACTTCCCAGCGCAACTGGCGTGTCAATGGGGCACACGTAATCTGTTGGCAAGGAATTGGTGGCCAGGTCCGTACCAGGGAATCCGTAAGGGTCTGACTAGTGTTCTGTCACTGTCGAATTTGCGGGTAGGGCTTGGGTCGGTGTAGCGTGAACGGCGAAATACCTGCTGCCAATAACAGTTGTACGTCCGCTGCCGTTGACCCCAAGATCAACCTGTGACGGAACACTAGTGTCCCAGTTGACGGAGCCGCTCCTCCATGTCCGCGATGCGAGTTCTAGCCGCCTCCGCCTGGGCCTCGGCTGCGGCTTGGGCCCTGGTTGCGGCGTCGGCTCGGGCCTCTGCTTGCCGTCGGGCCTCCGCTTCGGCCTTCGCCCGAGCCTCGGCGGCTTCAGTGTTCCTGGGAATCTCCTCGTTCCAGGCGTACTCCCGCCCGGTCACCGCGTTCCGCACCCGCAGGTTCGTCCCCTCCACCCGCAGCTCCACACCCAGCCGCGCAGTCATCAGCCCGCCCCCCGGCTCCGCCTCCACCTCCCGGTACTCACATCCAAGCAGCCGGCGTCCCCTCAGCCGTGGCTCCGGCCTCTCCGTGAGCGGCTGGAACACGAAGTACTCCCCGATCCCCAGTTGCTTGTACAAGGCCACCTTGTCCACCCGGTTGCGGATCTCGCTCGACGGCGAGATCACCTCCAGCGCGAAGTCCGGCGGCTTGCCCTCCTCCCACAGCTTGTACACCATCCGATCCCCCAGATCGTGATCCAGCACCACGTAGAGGTCCGGCGCGATGCTCTTCCTCGGATTCCCCTCCTCATAGTAGATGAACATGCCCCCCTCCACCACCACGTTCGGGACCTTGGCGAAGTGGTGCTGCAAGGCGATGCGCAGATTGACTACGGCTTTGGCCTCCAGGCGATTTTCGGGCAAGAAACGACCGTCCGAATCAGGGTAATGAATGCACTTGGCGAGAGGGGGCGGGGGCGGCTCAAGCACGGCCGGGAACGGGCTCTGCCTGATAATGCGGTCATCCGCCATGTCGGATCGACGGGGGCCGTACCCGCACGGGGAAGTATAGCAGTGGACCAGGGCGGGCGGACACCGGGTTTTCCAGGCCGAGGCGGTATTCAGTGCACGAAGTGCAGACCTTCGATGTAGCCGGGTACCCGCAGGAGTTCGAGGGGAGATGTGCTGAGCAGGTTGGCTCGGCGGTGGACAGTTGGTGCCAGTCTGGCGAATGATCATTCCGACCCTCCGAATTGACCCGCCACTACCCTCGCAGACACGCATCGCTAGTGAGATTTTGCAAACTACGGAGCATGCGTGGCGTGCTCAGTTGCGGGGAGATTCCCTGACACGGGCAGGTCTCCCGGACCCGTGGCACCGGCCATAGGCCCAGGTCCCAGAAGGACTGCTTCCAGTGGATGGGGTCACCGGCAGGTTTCCAGTACGTGCTCGATCACGGCTGCACAGGCCCGGTTCGCCAGATTGGGGCGCGCTGGAGCGAGATAGTGCAGGATGGGAGCGGAGTTGGTGATCGACCGAGCGGGATCGGATCGCAAGGTGGGAGGCTGTTGGTGCAGGGGCACCTCCCGGCAGAACGGCGGCCGATGCAATCTGTTTCGCCGACCGACGTTGCCGACCACAATAGCAAGGAGATCCCCGGTTACGACCGGATGGCTTCCGCCCCCAAGCTGACGTCTTTCTTCTCGCGTTTGTGCCGCTACCGTGAGTGCGGTTGCAACGGACACACCCCCGGCCCGCTGTGCCTGTTCACGCCCAAGCCTAGAGGCTCCGCACCAAAGACCCGCAGCGGCTGCAGAACACCGCCCTTGCCAGAGGCTTGGGCACTGAGTCCAAACCCCTCCCTCCCGGTTTCCGGCGAACCCACACCGTGGCGTCGGTCGGCATTCCCCGTGCCCGGCGCGTTTACCATCGGCCCCGTACTCGGCAATCGAGGGGCCAACCCGCCACGAACACCGGCAGCAAAGGAAAGTCCGATCGGTCGTCGGTCTCGCCCTCACACGCTCGGCCTTATGCCCCTTGATAGAGGTTGCGACCGCGGACCAGGGCCCGCATCTTGCGGTCGGCCACGCTTCGTGAGAGCATCCAGAACCCGCAGTCCGGATTCACGAAGTGGATCCGTTCTTCCCCCAGGACCTTGGCGGCATGTTCGATCCTCGATGCGATCAGGTCTGGGCTCTCGACCTCGTTGTCCTTGATGTCGACCACGCTTAGGCCGATTCCCACCTCTGGTTTCAGGTCCCGCAGGTGGTTGAGTTCGTCATAGCCGCGACGGGCGAACTCCAGCAGGAAGAAGTCCGCCTTGAGGGCGTTGAGGTAGGGCAGCAGGTTCTTCCAGATTCCGGCCTGGATCGTCTGGCCACCGTAGTTTCCGAAGCAGAGGTGGATTCCCTTCGTTGTGGAAATGCCGTCCAGAACACGATTTGCCGCGGCTGCCGCCCAATCCGCCTCTTCCGGATGTCCCGTGATATTGGCCTCGTCCAGCTGCACAACGGCTGCCGGTATCCGCGCCAGTTGGTTCCGCAGCACGTCCGCTATTGCCATGCAGAGGTCCTCTGGGCCCCCGTAGAATCGATTCGTCAGCGTCTTGCACAGCATGTGCGGCCCGGTGCACGTGAACTTCAGGGGTCGGTTGGTGAGATGCCGGACGAAGGTGTAGTCCTCGGGCAGGTTGAGCGTTCCTTCACCGATCGAGCCGGTGACTACACCGGCCGGCGCTCGCCGGAACGACATGCCACTGTTGGCCTTGAAGGCATCCATGTCAGTGACCGAGTACTTGGTTTGAACCCCGGAGAACTGCGAAACGAAGTAGTCGATCATCCCATTGGTCTCGGGGTGGGACGGATCGAACCGGTTCAACTCACCATCCGCCACCAGGTCGATGCCTGCGAGTTCCTGCGTGTGCAGAACGATCGATATCGCATCCTTCAGGGTGCCCTTGGAGCTGTCGCCGTATAGCCACCTCGGAATCGGATAGCTGCCCACTACAGTGGTCCGAATACTCATAGCGCCATTGTACGAACCTCGCCGCTTCACGCAGTGGCGGGTGACGTCGTCCGCTTGAGTTGTCCACAGGCTGCGAAAATGTCCCGCCCCCGCGGTTTCCGCACGAAGCAGGGAAGACCTCTCTGGACGATCGACCGAAAGGCGTCGACGCGCTGAGGGTCCGGAGTCTCGAAGGGGATTCCGGGCCCGGGGTTGAGCGCGATCAGGTTGACCGAGCACTTGAGACCGGAAAGGAGCCGCAAGACGCGTCTGGCGTCAGCGTCGGCATCGTTCACTCCACGGAGCAGCACATACTCGAACGTCAGTCGCTCCCACGGTCGGAGCGGGTACTTGCGGCACGCTTCGAGTAAGGTGCTCAGACTGTGTCTGGAGGCGATCGGCATCAGTTCGATTCGTTGCCCCTGGTTCGAGGCGTTGAGCGAGATGGCGAGCTTTCCCCGCACTCCGTAGCTGGCGAACTCCCCGATCTTTGGTGCGATGCCCGATGTCGAAACCGTGATCCTGCGTTGTGGTATCGCAACGCCTTTGGGACAGGTCAGCAGCCTTGTCGCCTTCATCACGGCGGACAAGTTCAGCAAGGGCTCGCCCATGCCCATCATCACCACGTTGAGGGGGCGCTTCCTGGCGTTCAGCCCTCGGTCGCGCGAGAGCGTGAGCACTTGCGCCACGATCTCCCCGGCGTCCAGGTTCCGCTCCAGCCCCATGAGTGCGGTGAGGCAGAACTTGCACCCCACCGGGCATCCGATCTGCGTGGATATGCAAAGGGTGTCCCGGTTCTTCTCCCGGAGAAATACCGATTCAACGGTTCGGTCATCCCTCATCTGCAGCAGGTACCGAACGGTTCCGTCGCTGGACTCGATACGCTCGACCGTGGTGGCCAGCCCGCCCCCGTGGGTCTGCTCGATCTTTCGCCGAAGGGCTTTCGGCAGCGTGTGAATCTCTGCGGCCCCGTTCCGCTGTTCCCCATAGAGGCCCCGAAAAATCTGTGTGCCCCGATAGGCGGGTTCTCCCAGGGCGACCGCCAGGTCGGTTAGTTCGCCCAAGTCTTGGCCAATGAGCGGGCTGAGCATTCCTCTTCCTCGCGACGGGCACGGGCGGGCCGTTCCTCCGCAGTTCCCGAGCCAGGTCTCACACGGTCTCCATGACGACTCGGATGTGCTCGCCGTCGATTTCGAACGCGCGCTGGATGCCGCCTGTCGCGCCGGCGGATCCCTCTCTCAGCGTTGTGCAGAGCGTCTCGGCCATCAGGTGGTCACGATTCTGGCTCACGATCCGAGACATCCGCTCCGAACCATCCAGCGCCAGTTCGATTCGGCGGGTGTATTCAATGTCGGTTTCCTTGCGCAGGTTCTGGATACGGTGCAGCAGTTCACGGTAGAAGCCCTCGTCGCGCAGGCTGTCGTCCAGCTCCGTGCTCAGGACGGCTACCATCGCCGAATCTCCGGCCGCCGCAAAGTGCTCCTCCGCCTCGACGTTGACCTGCACGTCGTCGCTGTCGAGAGTGAGCCACTCTCCGTCGAAATCGATCCTTGCGGTACCTTCTTCCAGCAGACTGGCGCGTAGCGCCTTCGCGTCCAACTCGGAGAACACTCGCTTCGCCTGCTTCATTCTCTTGCCGAGCCTCGGGCCGAGCTTGCGGAAGTTGGGCCTGACCACGTACTTCACGTGCGCTTGCTCGCCCTCGACGAACTCCACCTTGTGCACGTTCAACTCCTCCGCGACCAGGTTCGCGTACGGAGCCACTCGCTCGCGCAGGCCAGAGGCGGCGATCACCACTTCGGCCCGTCGCAGCGGCTGACGGACCTTCAACTGATGCTCCGTTCGCACCCGCAGTCCAAGGGAGACGATCCGTCGCACCGCAGCCATCTCCTCGGAAAGGGCTGGATCCGAGCGGTTCCTGCTCACCGGCAAGTCACACAGGTGAACACTCTCGCGGCTGGACAGACCGGCTCCACGGACGACGTTCTGGTAGATTTCCTCCGCCATGAAGGGGGTGAATGCCGCGCTCAGCTTGGCCACGCTGACCAAGCATTCGTACAAGGTCGCGTAGGCGTCCACCTTGTCCGCGTCAAACTCGCTCTTCCAGAACCTGCTTCGGCTCCGGCGCAGGTACCAGTTGGAAAGGCCGTCCACGAACCGGCTGAGCTCGCCTGCCGCCTCGTATGCGAGAAACGAGTCCATGGACTCCCGCACTTTGTCGGCCAGGATGTCGAGTTCAGACAGGATCCAACGGTCCAGCAACCCCCGCTCGGAGACCTGCCGTCCCGTCATGGCGCCGGGGTCGTACCCGTCGATATCGGCGTAGATGGTAAAGAACGAATAAACGTTTCGGAACTTGAGCGGAAACTCCTTTTGGATCGTCCGCACGTTGGCCAGGGAGTGACGCGTGGGAGACCAGGGCGGGTTGCCGGCCAGGAAGAACCAGCGGAATGCGTCGGCACCCGGGGCCGGGGCCGGCACCTTGATAGTGATCCGCTCCTCGTCCGGCAGTCTCGGGACATCGATGGGCTTGACGATGTCCGCGCCCTTCGCGGGGCAAGCCCCCATGGCCTCCATGTCCTCTTCGGCCAGCAACGCCGTGCGCCGCGGCAGTCGCTTGATGGGCCGGACCGACAGTCGGAGTGCCGCACGGCTCCTGCCCGGGGCCGAGACCCTGACCGATTCACCCGGCTTGAGGTCCAGTGCCTCCATATCCGGGGGGGATATCAGAATCTCACCAGCACTCGCAAGACCGGTGCTCTCGGAACCGATTCTGACCGCGAAGTCCTGCGCTACCTCGTCGAAGATGACCTCGGGTGGAGTATAGTTGCCCAGCGACTTGGACTCCTTCTTCCCGCTCGGGTCGGCGACATGACCCAGCACGATGCAATTCCGGAACGGGTGGGGATACTCGGGTTTGGGAATGTCCGGCTCCTGACCGCGGTCCCTGCCGAACAGGAGGGTTGAGACCATCAACTGCGAATAGAACCAGCCGCGCGTCTGGTCGATCGCTTCGGTGATGTAGTCGGCCGGGAACCGGGCTTCGAATTCGGTTCGCCCAAGATGGGGATAGCCATACTGCGCGAAGGGCATGCAACCGGAATCGAACCAGCAGTCGATGACTTCCGGCACACGCCGATAGACACCGGGCTCCCCTGGCTCGGTCCATGAGACTTCGTCGATCCAGGGCTTGTGGACCATCAGGTGGTCCGACAGCGCCGGGTCAGCCTCCTTGGCTTGCCGGAAGTGATCGAATGCCGCAGGGTTCCTCGCGAGGATTTCGGCGCAGGAGGACGGCATCGCGACGGAACCCGTCGCATCGTTGATCCAGACGTTCAGCGGAGTTCCCCAGTAGCGCTCCCGAGAGAGGGCCCAGTCGATGTTGTTGCGCAGGAAGTCGCCGAACCGCCCGGTCCCGATGTGCTCAGGCAGCCAGCGAATGGCGTCATTGTTGGCCAGAACCTCGCGGTTTCGGGCAGTTGTTCTCACGAACCATGCCGGACGTGCGTACTGGATCAACGGGTCATCGTCGGCACGCCAGCAGAACGGGTAGTCGTGGCGGTAGTTTTCCCTCAGGACCAGCGAGCCGTTTTCGCGCAGCATGCGAATCAGGTGCCGGTCCGCGTCCTTGACCCATTGGCCCGCAACCTCGGGGATGGAGTCGTCGAATCTGCCGTCCGGCTTGATCGGACACAGCAGGGGCACAGCCTCGGGCTCGGTGTATCGGTCAGCGACTACCTTGTGCAGATCGTAGTCGACTTCGCCGAATGCTGGGGCCTCGTGCACCAGACCGGTCCCGCTGTCGAGAGTTACGAAGGTGCCGGCGAGGACCTTCCACAGGTGAGGTTCCCGGCCACCCGTGCGGAGTTCGCCGCCTGAATCCCAGAAAGCATTCCGGAAGTGCTCGAACGGCGGAATGTAACGCCGCCCGAGGAGCGCTTTCCCCTTGAGCTCCCTCTCGACCGGCAGGTCCTCGCCAAGCTTTTGCCGCAGGGTCTCGCGCAGGGCGGCCGCCAAGATCAGGGATCTGCTTCCGGCCCGCACCTGGACGTAGTCGAAGTCTGCACGGACCGCGATGTACTGGTTGGCCGGAAGAGTCCAGGGCGTCGTTGTCCAGACCAGCAAGGCAACGCCGGGCTCGTCGACGAGGGGGCAAGCCACATACACCGAAGGATCTTCTACGGTCTTGTATCCGAGGCCGACTTCTCCCGAGGACAGTGCCGTTCCTCCCTGCGGCCACCACCAGATGATCTTGTGACCTCGGTACAGAAGTCCTTGCCGAAAGAGTTGCGACAGGGCCCACCAGACGCTCTCAACATACGACTTGTGGTAAGTGACGTACGCATCGGAGAGGTCGACCCAGAAGCCCACCCTCCGGGTCATCTTTTCCCATTCCTCTGTGTAGCGGAACACCGAGTCCATGCATTTGCGGACGAACCGTTCGACGCCGTACTCCTCAATCGCCTGCTTTCCGTGGAGGCCGAGTTCCTTCTCTACTTCCACCTCCACGGGCAGGCCGTGGGTGTCCCAGCCGGCCTTGCGGGGCACGTAGTGTCCGGCCATCGTCCGGTAGCGCAGGAACACGTCCTTGAATACCCGGGTCAGTACGTGACCGTTGTGGGGCAGTCCGTTCGCTGTGGGGGGGCCCTCATTGAAGATGAAGCTCGGACTGCCGTTTCGCAACTCGAGGCTCTTCTCGAATATCCGGTGCTGTTCCCAGAACCGGATGATCTCGCGCTCGGTCGTCGGAAAGTCGACAATCGGCTTGGCTCGCTGGAATCTGGCGTTGCCCATGAGAGCTCGCGGACGTTCCTCCTAGTGTCTCGCAACCCCTCCGGGAGGATCGAGATACACCGGAGCGCCACGGTTCGAGCGGCTCGATGCGGTCAGCGGGACGTTCGGAACAGGGTGTTCAGAACGGGAGCCGACGCGTCGAACTGGGTCATTGGGCGCAGATCCAGCAGCCACTCGATCGTCCGCAGCAGGGAAGGGGCGGAAACGAATCCGTCGTGGACGGTATTGCTGGCCGTCAGCCCTCCCGTTACAACCGGAATCCCGGACGCGGCGGTCGGTACGACGAAGAGAACGGTTGACCGGTAGGACGGGTGCCCGTTCCACGCGGCCAGCAGCGCCCCCAGGACATCGTCCTGCTCGGTATCCGTTCCGGTCAGCCGGACGACGGTGAGGCGGGCTGGGTCGGAGCCGGCCTCCAGCTTCGCCAGCAATGCCTCCGTGGGGCGGCCGCCTCCGATTCCGTAAGCCTCTACGGGGACCGATGCGTCCTTGGCGTTCGACCAGAGTGTGCCCGCTGCCGGTCTCGCTGCCCGGCCAGCCGAAGCGAGTGCCCTCTCGGAGAGCCGGCCGGCATCGACCGCCGGTCCGAGCTTGGCGAAAAGGTCCGTTTCCATGCCGCTGGTCATCCAGGCCAGCCGTCCCAGCCGCGAACGCGATGGAGGACGGTAGCCGGTGAGCCGCGTCGAGTGGTCCGCGATGGCCTGCCACGCCGGCCCCTTGGCATCGGTCAGGATCAGGACGACCGCGTTAGCCCGAGGAGGGGACGCAGGTATCCCGGCCACGGGTCCGGCCAGGTTGGCCACGGCCGCCGAGGTCAGGAACTCGAGTTGCTCGGACGTCATGGCGGGCAGTGTCGACACCAGCCCGGCGTTCTCGCGGTCGCCCTTGCCGCTGAGGTAGGCAAGTCCCCCGTCCGGCAATCCAACGACTGCCGTCGGGAACCACCCTGTCGGAATCACTCCGACAGATTCGGGGAGGGCCTCGACGATGTCGGAAACAAGGATGACATTGTTCCCCGCGTTGGCTGCGAAGAGGGTTTCCCCGTCAAGGCTCACACCGAGGGCCGACGGTAACGAGCCCAGAGGGGATTCCGGAAGCGGGACCACGCTGCGTCCGTCGAGCAGGTCGTAGCGATTCTGCTCGGAAACGCCGAACGTCCAGAGGTTGTCGGAGTGGGAGCAAACCACGAACAGGCGATGATGGTAGGAACGATCGGCCTTGGTGCCGGAACCGCCCCCGGGCAATCGGACCTGCCCGCTGACGAACAGCAAGTCAGTGGGGTGCTCCCCGACCGGAATCCGTTCCACAAGGCGCCGCTCGGCGATTCGATACAGGCCCACGGAGGCTTCGCCCCAGTGGCTGATGAGCAGGTGTGCGCCGTCCGGTGTGATTCGTGCTCGGTAGGGTGCCGCGCCAGTGGCCATCTCCCCCAGCACCAGTCCCGACTGCGTGTTCACGACGATGGCACGGGCACGGAGCACATCCAGGGCGTAGAGCATCCGGCCGTCGGGGCCAAGGCGCAGGTCGCCGATGAGTGAATCGCAGGGGCCGGCGCACTCCCCCGGAAGGGGGAACTCCCGGGTCACTGCCAGTTCGCCATTGCGGAATGACAGATCCCAGACGCTGGAGCGTGTCCCGCCGCTCACAAACAGGCGATCACCCGCTGGATTGAAGGTCATGCCCAGCCAAGCATCGGGCAGCTCGACCCGGCTGGTGGTCTCGCCGGAAGCCGTTTCGAGAACGATCACCGACGGCGTCTCGAATCCGGCCTGAAGAACCGCCAGGTAGCTCCCGTCGGGAGAGAGTTCCGCCGCGATGGGCAGGCTGTTCACCGGAGTCTGCGTGCCGGCAGGAGTGATCCGCTGGCCCGTCGGCAGGATTCCATAGATGTCGGGTGGGACATCTTGAGCCCGGGTCGAGCCGGCCTGTGCCAGCACCATGCAGGCGAGTGTCGCGGCTAGGGCCGCTGCGCGACGAGTGCCGCTGTTGCGTCGGTTTCGCATCGTTCCCGATAGAGCTTGTGACTGAACTCCGCGAAGAGTTCGCGTAGTTCTCCTTCGCGCAGCAGAAACCCTGGATTGCTCGGGCCGGTGCCGAATCGGAGTTGCAGTCGAGTGTAGGTCTTGTAGACGATCATGCCGCCCGGCTTGAGAGCCTCTTTCATGCGCGGGATCAACGGCCGATGCAGGAAATTGAACACCGTCACGACATCGTAGGCCTCGGTCCCCAGGTCGACCTGCGGTGATTCGAGATCCCAGCAGGCGGTATCCAATGTCACCCCGGCGAGATGCGCCCGCTCCCGGCACAGGCGAAGGGCCTCATCAGAATAGTCAACCGCAGTGGTTGCCAAACCCCACTGCGCCAGCCGGACAGCGTGCCGCCCACCCCCACAGGCCAGATCCAGGGCCCGCCTGCCGGCACCCTGTGGAAGGAAGCGACGAGCTGTGGACAGAAACTCGTCCGGTGCGGGGACCGTTTCCTTCGCGACGCGGTACCTTGCGTTCCAATCGGATCTGGAGGACACAGGATACGGGTATGCGGTGCATGCGTAGGCCGCCCACCCGATTCCCGGTCCAGCCCAGATCGGAACGGAGACCGATTGGTGCTGGTTACGCGTTGAACGAACTGCCGCAGCCGCAGGTGGAGGTCACGTTGGGGTTTTCGAACTTGAAGCCGGCTCCCTCCATGGTCTCGATGTAGTCGACGCGACAATTGTCCAGATACAGGAGGCTGGCCTGGTCGACAAACACCTTGAGCCCATCGTAGTTGTAGACCTTGTCCAAGGGCAGCTGGTTGTTCTCGAATGCCATCGAGTACTGAAATCCGGAGCAGCCCCCACCCACTACAGACAACCGCAGCCCCTCCGGTCTTGGATCCTGCTGGCTCAGGATCTCGTGCACCTTGCCAACGGCCGTCTCGGTCATTTCGATCATGGCGAATGTCCTCCCTGCTATCTGTGGATTCCGCATGTGCGGAACCTGTATTGATGGTAGCATTCGAGCGGATGATCCGTAGCCGGGCAACCTGATGCTGGCGGCGAGGCTCATTCTGGGCGCGGGCTCGACAGCGAGATTCGCCGGACCGGGGCGCGGGTCCGGGAGATTGCGCCAAGCGGAGGTCGCCCCGTCGCAGACTGGCTGGACAGTCCACCTGACCGTGACTTCGGATGGACGGCAGGGCAGCAGCAGATCGTCCGAAGGCTCCTGTTGGCCCTCCGTCGAGCCAAGGCACCGCTCCGGACCCCGGGCCACGAAGTTGGTATGGCTCGCGCTCGTGCAATCGGTGTGGTGAAATGCCGGACGAGAGTCAATGGGTGGACCGGCCCGGATTGGAGTCGCTGCACAAGCGGGAGCGTCGCCGGCACCTCGGCGCGACGCAGCGACGAACGGCTACCGGGCTTGTCCGGAGCATTCTGCACGAGGCGAGCGAGTCGCTTGAGCGAATCAGCCTGGTGCATCTTCGCTAACTGCACGGGGTCCTGTCACGCAAGCTGATTCAGTATGTTCCAGATCCTTTTTCGGATCTCTGCCTGATCGATCGGGGCCGGCTGCGTCGCCAGCACCCGGATGAGATCGTTGTTGAGTATGGTCTGTCTCCTTGGGGGATGGGATTGCTTTGCGGCAGCATGTACCTGTCGTATCACCCTCGTGTCCAAGAGGTTGCGAACCACCACTACCAGTATTTGTTGCGCATCTCCATCAGATCCGGGTAGGGTTCGTCGGTGTCTCCGAACTGGGTCTTGAGGCGCAGGAGTTCCTTCTTCAATCGTGCCACGGTTTCCGAGTACTGGCTGTCCCCGTACACGTTGCGCATCTCCTGCGGGTCGCTCCGCAGGTCGTACAGTTCCCAACCTGGTGCGGTCTCGGACGGTCGGGCTCCCGGAGCGTTCAGGGGCAGGCCGTAGAAGAATATGAGCTTGTGGTTCGCGGTACGCACTCCGTAGTGCGCCGGCACATCATGGTGGGCGTAGTTCATCCAGTATCGGTAGTAGGTGGATGTACGCCAGTCGTCCGGCACGTCACCCTGCAGCAGCGGAGTCAGGGCCCGGCCCTGCATGTACTCGGGCGTCTCCACTCCGGCCAGCGCCAGCAGCGTCGGTCCCAAGTCCGTGTTGTTCACCAGAGCCTGGCTCCGTGAGCCGGCCTTGACTGTGGCACCGTGACGGATGATCAGGGGAATGCGCATCGACTCCTCATACATCCAGCGCTTGTCGATGTAGTCGTGTTCCCCGAGCATGAAGCCTTGGTCTGACGTGTACAGGATCACCGTGTTGTCGAGCTCGCCCTCTCTCTCCAAGTAAGCGAGCAGACGAGCGACGCCGTCATCGACGCCCTTCACGCACCGCAAGTACTTCTTCAGATAGCGCTGGTATGCCGTGCGCTTGTACTCCTCGACCCCAAGGCCCGGGTTCACGAACATGTGGTGCCCCATGTTGCGTCGCGCGTTTCTCTTTCCGATCGACGTGCCGCTTCCCCGGGTGGACTCTGATCCGTGATTCGGGACCATCCAAAGGCTCTCTGGCTCGGGAATCGTCGTGTTTTCGTAGAGGAAGTCATACCGCTCCGCGTTCTCGAAATTGTCGTGCGGAGCCTTGAAGTGATTCATCAGGAAGAACGGGCGGTCCCGGTCCCGCCTATCGAGCCAGGCGATAGAGGTTGCTACGATGGCGTCCGTGGAATGTGTCGAGTCGTATCCCGAGAAGCGGCGCAGATTGTCCGGCCACGGCTTGCCGGACTCCCGCATCACCGGATTGAAGTACGAACCCTGGCCCGGCAGTACGCAGTAGTAGTCGAATGAGGGCTCCCGTTTCAGATGCCATTTCCCGACCATCGCGGTCTGATAGCCCGCGTCTCGGATCAGGTTGGCCACGAACTGCCGATCTCCCTCCAAATGGCCGTTGAGCGTGGTCACCCGATTGATGTGGCTGTACTGTCCGGTGAGAAGGGTGGCACGACTCGGGGTGCAGATCGAGTTCGTGCAGAACGCATTCTCGAACAGCATGCCATCGGCTGCCAGCCTGTCGAGGACCGGCGTGGGGTCGAGTTGCGCCAGCCGACCGCCGTAGGCACCCAAGGCGTGAGCGGCGTGATCGTCCGCCATCAGGAAGAGGATGTTGGGTGGTGCCGCCATCACTGAGGAGGCCAGAAGGGCGAACAGCAGCGACGGTGTTCGTCGGTTCGAAAGGCTTCGCATCGTTGTAGGAGAGTATACGCTCGGGAGCCACAGAGTTAGACTGGCTCCGGTGGGCGGCGCGGGCAGGCAACCACCGAGACCCAGACTTGATCGAAGTCCCGGTCTAACCCGTCCCAACCCCTTGATCTGAGGCAAGAAATCTCATTGCAGGCCTACTGCGGGTGTCAACGGCAATGACTGCATACGCCGCGGACGAGGCCAGACATCGCCCCCGCCGCCCGCGGGGTGGCAGGGACAGTGATCCGGGAATCGTGGCACTGTCTTGAGAAGACTGCGTCTCGGCGCAACTCGCCCGCCGAACCGGACTTCGGCAATGCTGTCGGGCAAAGGTCGTTGCTTGTCTCCGGGACCGATCCTCTTGCCCTCTATCCGCTCCGGGCCTACGTGCCGTCGGGGCGCAACGGGCGATGCCACCTTACCCCGGCGATACGGTTGAAGTCGGAGTCGGTGGAAACCCTGGTGAAAAAGGGCTAACGGCTCGAGTCCCGTTGCCGATCAGGTGAGTCAACGCACGTACTCGGCCTGTTCCGCAACGATGTCCTCGAGATGCGCGCCGGTCAGCACCCGGACATCGGGAAAGAGTCGATCAGGGATTCCAATGGTTGACTGTATCGCATTAAAGGGGGTATAATATATCTCATTCGGTGCACATTACAAGACAATCATGTCCGCACGGCCGCACACGACGTCGCGCTTTCTGTCGGCTCACCCGGTGTTCACCCGGGCGGAGTTCGCCGCTGCATTCAGCCGTCCCGCGAACTCGGGGAACATCTCCAGCCTGCTCAGGCATCATCTGAACGCCGGCAACATCAAGCGGGTGAGCCGCGAGGTGTTCGCCGCGGTGCCGCCGCATCTGTCGGCAGAGCGCATGACAGTGGACCGGTTCCTGGCCGCGAGCAAGCTCCGTTCCGACGGCGTACTGGGATATCACTCGGCACTGGAACTGCAGGGCGCCGCCTACTCCGAGTTCAACGAGGTTCAACTCATAAGCCGCGGGCGTTCCGAGCTCGCCGGTCTGCCCTTCGGTCCCTGCCGGTTCGTCAATCCGCCGAAGGCGCTGCTTGATGCGGGCAGGAAGGGCTGTCTGACCGTCTCCATGGACCGTCTGGGCCTGTCTATCAAGGTCACCGCCATCGAGCGTACCGTGGTCGACATGCTTCACCGGCCAGATATCGGTGGTGGCACGGAGGAGGTGATGCAGTCCCTTGATCTTGTTCGTTATCTCGACCCTGAAAAGATCGCTGGCTACGTCGAACTGCTTGGCATCCGCTCGCTCGCCTCGCTTGCCGGCTGGTGGCTGGAACGGAACGAATCCGTACTGGGCGTGCCGCAAGGCGTTCTCGATCGTCTGCGGGCGCTGCGTCCGCGCTCGAAGCATTATGCACTTGGCGCGAGGCCCGGCGATGCGGTGCTTGTCGAGCCCTGGCGCGTGCTCCTGCCGCCGCAGGCGGTCGAGAACGCCTTCGAGGGTGCATGAATGGAGGTCTCGTCACAGAGCCTCGCACGACTTGCGGGCGAGTGGCAGTTCCAGCCTGCGACGCTGGAGCGCGTCCTCCGGCTGCTCGATGTCCTCGATGCGCTCGGCGCCGACAGCCTAATCGCTTCGCGCGTGGCGCTCAAGGGCGGCACCGCGCTCAACATGTTTTTCGCCGCGCTCGACCGCCTGTCGGTCGATATCGATCTCAACTATGTCGGTGAGGCCGACATGGCGAGGATGAAAGAGGATCGTCCTGGCCTGGAAGGCCGAATCCTGCGTCTGCTGGAGTCGAAGGGCTATTCGGCCCGGCGCGAGCCGTCCGGGCATGCAGGCGGGAAATGGATCTTCCGCTATGCATCCGTTCTCGGCGGCGCGGGCTCCATTGCGATCGACATCAACTACCTTTTCCGGTCGCCGCTTTTCGGCGTCAACAGGATACCGTCGGCGACACTGGAAGGGTATGAGGCGAAGGCGGTGCCGGTGCTCGACATTCACGAGATCGTCGCCGGAAAACTGGTGGCGTTGATCACCCGGCAGGCGGCGCGCGACCTGTTCGATGCGCACCGTATCGCCGCCATGCCCGACCTTGATTGGCCGAAGGTCAGGCTTGCTGTCCTTATGATCGGCGCCTCCGCCCGCAGCCTCGACTGGCGGCAGGCGACTCCCGAAATGATCGGCTGCGACGGAACCGATCTGGCGGCCAAGCTGATCGGTTGCTTGCCCGGCCGGTACTTCGAATCCTTCGACGGACAGGAGGCTTGGATCGAAACGGCAACTACAGAATGCCGCCGTGACCTGGCGCCGCTGTTCCGGTTCAGCGAAGACGAGATGGCGTTTCTTGACGGCGTTCTCGACGATGGCTTGATCGATGCGAGCCGGCTGGGTGCGCCGGAAGAGGTGCGGTTCGCGATTGAGACCTGCCCAGCCCTTCGCTGGAAGGCGCAGAATGTTCAAGCATGGAAAACCGGCAGCGCAGCTCTGGCCAAACGCCATCTGCGCCGCCCCGACGAACCGGGGCCACCTCTCAGTCCCGACCGCGCTACTGGCGGTTCGGGATAGGCCTTGGTTGACGCCTGGATCGAGGACGAGAAGAGCAGGGTAGAGGGGTGGAAACTCACGATGACCGATAACTCACCGAAGGTCGGGCGCCAGAGCGCGTTTGTTCAGTCGGTTGCGGCTGAAAGGTGCCAACGGAGAAGGACCTCAGGAGAAGGTCCCCGCAATGGCGATGATCCCCCCTGAGCGCGATCTTGAAGAGTCCCCTGTCGCCAGGCTGCAGGGCCTGGAATACGAATATCGCCCTAACATCCGCGGCCGGGCAACGCTTGAAGCCAAGTGCAGGGAGAGGTTCGACGCCCCGAATCGCGTCAAACCCACCGACGGCGAGTTCCGGCGCCTCCTTGCAGGGATCGTGAAATCCGATATGTACGAAGCCGCACACTCCCTCCGGAACTGGGAAACGTTCATCCGCGACGACTGGCACGCCACTCAACTACACTTACACTCTCGTCAACATCAAGGACTGGTGCAAGAACAACTTCGAAGCCGTCAGCCCGCTCCGCACCAACACCGACTACAGCCATCACTGCTACAACGTCATGCTCCTTCTGTAGCTGATCCTTCCGTAGCGTTCGCCGTCACAAATCCGCGCAAGGAACGCCATTCGGTTACCCCTGCCTCGGCTGCTGCGTTCCTGGGATCATTCGGGAGCGACTGTACAACCGAAGGGCCCTTCTGCGTGCGCAGCCTCCGCTCCTATCGGTGGGCCTTGGTGCGTCGCAGTGTTGTTTCGCCCTCTTCTTCAAGGCGCGGGGATCGGTCTTGCGGTTAGTCTCACTGGTCCGTGGGCTGGCGAATTCCACGTTGACACCCGGCCGGTTGTCGTATGCATTCCACTGCTCACCACTGGGCCAAACGACGGCAGCACGCAACCAACGAATAGCTACTGGAGCGGTTGCCCCGTCGGATCTTCACGCCTCACCATCCGAGCCAAGGCCCCAGTTGTTGCACAAGGGCGATTGTCGAGAGATCGGAGGCACGATCTTCGGGTGGTGTTCCAACGGGTAGCCGGAGCGATGTGGCGTGTACCGGACCGTCTAGGTGGCGGAGCGTGATTCCAGAATCGCATACGGAAGCGGCCGCTTGGTCGGCTACAGTCGTATAGGAGTCCGAAGATGGAGGCAATGGAAGTTCGGGTCTCGTTGCATGCTCCCCGAGTCGCAATGGTGCTTCGCGACCTCAGCGGACGCGACAATCACCGTCTATGCCGCCGCCTCCGGAGGTGGTGCCACTCGTGCGGGTCGTAAACGGTTCAGAGACCTGTCGAAGACCCTGTGGCCAGTACGCTGGAGAGTCGCGATGAAGGAGCCGGTCGCATGGTACGACAAGCACGCAGCTGCAGTCGCAGCCCAATACGAGTCTCTGGAGCCGGAGGATCTGTACCGCTGGCTCACGGATCTCCTGCCCGAGCCGCCTGCGGTCGTGCTGGATGTTGGTGCCGGCTCCGGTCGGGATGCCGCCTGGCTGGCTGGCAGTGGGTACGAGGTGGTTGCGGTGGAGCCTTCCCGGTTGATGCGTCGCCTCGCGCAGAAGCTACATGCAGCAGTTCCGGTGCAGTGGGTGCATGACTCGCTTCCCAAGCTCGATCGCACCGTGCGGTCCGGCCTTTCGTTCGATGTCATCCTGCTCAGTGGCGTCTGGATGCACGTCCCGCCCACGCAGCGGGCCAGAGCGTTTCGCAAGCTCGTCAATCTCCTGAAGCCTGGCGGCATAATCGCGATCAGCCTGCGGATCGGCCCCGAGGAGCCGGACCGCGGGATGCACAGCGTGGACGGTGCGGAGATCGAGGCGCTGGCGAAGAAGCACGGGACGGTCGTGCACCGAACCGTCATGGCGGCTGACCAGCTGGGCCGGGACGGAGTTCGTTGGAAGAACTACGCGCTCCGATTTCCCGACGACGGGACCGGTGCCCTGCCCCTGCTCCGCCACGTGATTCTGAACGACAACAAGAGTTCGACATACAAGCTGGGTCTGCTTCGGTCGATCTGCCGCATAGCCGACGGTGTGGCCGGCATCGTTCGGCACACGGACGACGATCAGGTCTCCGTCCCGCTTGGATTGGTCGCACTGATCTGGTTGCGGTTGTACAAGCCGTTGCTAAAGGCAGATCTTCCCCAGGATCCGAGCAACGTTCGTGAGGGTGTGCATCTTGGATTCGTCCGGAACGCCTTCCGGCAACTTGCCGACCTGTCCCATCTGGATTTGCGGGTGGGAGTCCGCTTGGGGGGTGACACCTCAAGCGCTCTCCACCGGGCGCTTCGCGACGCGGTGCGAACCATCTCGACAATGCCCGCCCGGTACATGACCTTTCCGGATGGGAAGCCGATGCTTCCGGTGAGGCGTGGCCCCCAGATACGGGCATCGGCCCCGGAGGTCGTTACCGCGGCATACCTGCGCAGTTTCGGGGAAATGCTCGTTCCGTGGAACATCTGGCAGGCCGTTCAGAGATTCGCCGTTTGGATCGAGCCCGCGCTGGTCGAGGAGTGGGTCCGACTCATGCGGAGGTATGCCGAAGGGCAGGGCCGCATACTGCCCAGGGACAGCGTTGCAGCGGCGATGATCTGGTCGGACCCGACCCGCGACGTCGGGGTGGCAAAGCAGCGGGCCGGAGAGTTGCTGGCGGCAGGAAACCTGTACTGTGTCTGGAGCGGGAAGAGGCTCTCGTCAAGGTCCCTGGACCTCGACCACTGCTTCCCGTGGTCGGCCTGGCCGTGCTCGGACCTTTGGAACCTCATGCCGGCCAACCGCTCGCTCAACCAGAACGAGAAGCGGGCCAGACTGCCGGCGTCGAGTCTGATGCAGGCCTCACGCGACCGGATCATGTCCTGGTGGGAGTTGGCGTACGATTCGTCGAGTCCTCCCATTCGCGAGAGATTCGTCATCGAGGCAACGTCAAGCCTCCCGGGGGTGATGCCGGCAGCCGAGGACCTCGACTCGTTCTTCGATGGGATGCTCGCCCAACGAACCAAGCTGCGGTTCGATCAGCAGGTGCCGGAATGGACCGGCGACAAGTATGTCGGCTAAGGCTCGAATCGGCCGATGCCGACTGCGCGAACCCCAACCATGCGGACGGCTCCGGTTCCGCGTGTGGCTATACTGTCGGCACACATGACGCCTTGGAAGCTCGCCATCGCCTTGTTGATGGCCGGATCCGTCCGGGCCGAGACGCCGAACGTCCTGTTCCTTCTTGCCGACGACCAGCGGCCCGACACCATCGGAGCGCATGGCAATCCGCATATCCGCACCCCGCATCTCGACCGATTGGTGGCCGGAGGGTTCAGTTTTCGGCGCGCCTATTGCCTGGGGTCCGAGGGCGGTGCGGTTTGCGTGCCCAGCCGGGCAATGCTCAACACCGGCAAGAGCTTCTTCCGGATTCCGATGGATCTGGATGGCGAGACCACGATCGGGGAGCTCCTGGGGCAGAACGGGTTCGCGACCTTCGCAACCGGTAAGTGGCACAATGGCCGGCCATCCTGGCTGAAGAGCTTTCGGTCGGGCCGGAACGTCATGTTCGGTGGCATGTCCAACCACTTGAAAGTCCCGCTCGTTGATCTGGGGCCCGATGGTGAACTCGAACGGGAACGCGAGGGAATCCGCTTCTCAAGCACGCTGTTCGCCGATGCGGCGATTGAGTTTCTGCGCAACTACTCGGACGAAGAGCCCTTCTTCGCCTATGTGGCCTTCACGGCCCCCCATGACCCTAGAAATCCGCCCCCCAAGTACCGGCGGATGTATTACCGGAATCCGCCCCCGCTGCCTCCCAATTTCGCGCCCCAGCATCCGTTCGACAACGGACACATGGCGGGCCGGGACGAGAGTCTGGGCCCCTGGCCCCGAACTGAACTCGTCGTGCAGGAGCAGCTCTCCGAATACTACGGCTTGATTACCCACCTCGACCGCCAGGTGGGACGGATCCTGAAGGCACTGGCGACCGGCCCCCATGCCGACGACACGATCGTGGTGTACACCGCCGATCATGGCCTCGCGGTCGGGAGCCACGGCCTGCTAGGGAAGCAGAACCTCTATGAGCACTCAATGGGGGCTCCGCTGGTGTTCTCCGGGCCGGGGATTCCGAAGGGTCGGGAATCCTCGAGCCTCTGCTACTTGCTCGACATCTTCCCGACGCTGTGCTCGTTGCTGGGCGTGGACCTGCCAGAGGGCATGGACGGCCGGGATCTTTCGCGTGTCTGGCGGGGCGGGGCGCCCTCAGTGAGAGACTCGATCTTTACCTCCTTTCGAGACCTGATGAAAGCCGTTCGGGACGAGCGCTGGAAGCTGATCCGCTACCCGAGGATCAACCACCTCCAGCTCTTCGACCTGGAGTCAGACCCTTTCGAGACGAACAACGTGGCGGACGAGGCGGCCCATGCGGCCACACTCGCCCGGCTCACCGCCCTGATGCGCGACTGGCAGCAAAGGGTTGGGGACGATGACCCGCTTTCGGTGCCCGTTCCGGAGCCCAGGGAAATCGACATGACGGGGCACCGACAGAATCGTGACCGGTGGCAGCCGGAGTGGATCTTCGAGAAGTACTTTGAGAAACCGTATGGCCGGCGAGCCGGTCGCTGAGCCGCCGGGAGCAGGGCGATGAAAGCCTAGAGTTCCTCGTAGCACCGGCGGGATGCCGTGCAGGTGTCCTCGTCCACCACATCCCCGTCCGGTCCGACCGGCTTCTGCGTGCGGTCGCACCAGTAGATGCGGGTGTTCGACAGTTGCACCGTAGGGTCGTCGTCCGCGTCGATGTACATCCCCTTCCAGCGAAGGTCGGTGCAACGGTGGGCCAGCACCTTCAGGCCCGCTCCTCGATTCCTGGACATGACTACCCTCGTCGCCTTGAGCAAACGGCCGGCGGGAATGGGTCCCGCCAGCCGCGGGATTCTTGATGGCGTTACCCTGCCATCGCAACGGCACGCTTGACCGCGACCGTCGCCAGTTGCACCTTGGCGCTGTTCTGGCTCAGCGGCGTCGCGGCCGCGACCGCCGCCTTGCCGGCCTGCTCGCCGGCACCATCGTTGGCCGGCTTGCCTTGCAGGGCGGTTTCCGCCTCCGATGACCTCCAAGGGATCGGGGCCACATGACCCAGTACCACCCGGGCGCTCGCGATCGTTCCACCTCGCATGCGAAGCGCTACGGAAGCGGTTACCAAGGGCCAGTCCAGCAGTTGTCTCTGTCGGACCTCGTACGTTGCGGTCCTCAGGCCCGATGCGCTGGGCACGTTGATCTCGGTGACGATTTCGTTGGGAGCCAGCGTATTCTCCCGTTCGGCATCCGAGGACGGGATCTGGAACAGGTCCGCCACCGCCATCTGACGTTCCCCTTCCGGCCCCGCGATCGTGACGTTCGCTCCGAGCGAAATCAGGGCTGGCGCGAAGCTCGAGGCGCTGACGAAATATGACGGGCCCTTGTTGCCGAGGATCGCGTGATAGCGGTTCTCGCCGTTCGGGACCAGCGGCTTGCCTTCGTTCGTGGCCAGCAAACCGTATCCGTTGCGAAAGTACCAGCACCGGGGACGCTGCAGGAGGTCACCGACCACTGTGCCCATCGCCCGGACCTGCGGCGCGGTGATGCCTTGGGCGGCCTGGATCAGCGATCCGTATGGTGCTGCCGCCTTGGACTCCAGAAGGTCCTGGACGGTCGCCATCGCGCCGATCCGGAGCCCGCCTCCCTTTCCCGAGACGCCCCGCAGAGTGCGGATATTCCGGAGGCTCACGACCCGCGTCGGCTTTTCGACACGGTCTTTCATCAGGCTCAGCAGGTCCGTGCCGCCCGCGAGCACGGCGGTCACCCCGGCTTGCGGGCTCAGGGCCTGAGCTGCCACAACGGTGTCGGTGGGAGCGATGTATTCGAAGTTATTCATGGTTCATTACCTCCCTCATGCGTTCGCGAGCGCTGCCAGGACGCGGTCAGGTGTCAGCGGCAGGGTCGGTACCCGCACACCAATGGCATTTGCCACGGCGTTCGAGATGGCGGCGCCGGGCGAAATCACCGGCGGCTCGCCGATGCCGATAACCCCCCGGTCGTCGTACTTGTTCTGGACCATGTACACTTCCATCTCACCGATGTCGGCAGCGCCGGGCAGCTTGTAGAACTCCATGTCGGGGTTCAGCATCTTGCCCGTCGCTTGGTCATAGATCGCCTCCTCGTACAATGCGTAGCCCACACCCTGGATCAGCGATCCGTAGACTTGGCTCTCGCACTGCTCGAGACACAGCACCAGTCCGACGTCCTGGACGGCCGCCAGCTTGTTGATCTTGACCACGCCGGTTTCGACGTCGACCGACACGTCGGCCATCTGGACACCACCCACGCCCGAGTCGTTCAGCTTGCCGCCCTCGCGGTCCGGCTGCTTCCCGTGGCCCGTGATCGTCCGGTTGCCCAGCTTCTTGCAGGCGTCCTTCCAACTCAGCGACTTGGACGTGTCGGAAGCGGCGAAGACCTTGCCGTCCCTGGCGACCAGGTCGGCGGCATCCACATCCAGGGATTCGGCCACGACGCCCTTGAGTTCCTCCAAGGCGTTGACAGCCGCCCGCCGGGTCGAGGCCGACGTGCCGCCGACGGTTGTCGAACCTCCGGAAGCCCCCGAGATTGGAAGCTTGGAGCTCCCGATATTCACTCGGATGTCCGGAATCTGGAGGCCCAGGGTTTCGGCCGCCACCACCGACAGGGTCGTGTAGGTTCCGACGCCCAGGTCCTGGCTGGCCAGGTTGACCGAAACGCCGCCGTCCGGCTGGATTCGCACCTCGCAGGTCGAGTCGTGCGGCCGTCCGCCCCAGGTGTGCATGGAGAGCCCCAGTCCACGCTTGACCGGGCCCTGCCCGGAGTCGCCGCGCTGGTGCCACTTCTCCGTCCACCCGATCATCTCGGCGCACTTGTCGATCTCGAACCGGTAGACGTCCGGCCGGGCTGTCAGGTCCGCGTTCTTCTTGAAGAACTCCACCGGATCCATTTCCAGCTTCGCGGCCAGATCGTCCAGCGGGCACATCGTCAAAACGGCTGCCTGGGGATGGTTCGGCGCACGCCACGCGCGCGCCGGGCCGATGTTGGTCGACACGTTGAGATGGCGCGCCTTCTGGGCCAGTCGCTCCTCATTGTTGTAGACGTAGGGGAGCGGCGGGCTGCCGCGACCAGCGACGCCGCCCGTGGACCACGTCTCGGCCTCGTAGGCCACCAGTGTGCCGTCCTTCTTGGCGCCGACCTTGACGTTGCCGTAGTCGGAGGGGCGTCCGCCCGCCACCATCAGCTCCTCGTCCCGGTCCAGCATCAGCTTGACCGGCTTGCCGGTCTTGCGGGACAACTGCGCACAGGCGATGCCCCAGGTGTCGATGTTGAACTTCGATCCGAAGCCACCGCCCATGTAGGGCGTAATGACGTGGACGTTCTCGGCATCGACCGTTCCGATCGACTCGTCGCGTGAGAGGCCCTTGGCAAGGTCGGCCGGAATCCGGGCTACGGCCTGCGTCGAGGCGTAGACGCTGATCTCGTCGCCGGTCCAGTCCACGACCTGTCCGTGCGGCTCGAGGCAGCAATGGGTGATGATGCCGAGGCCGTAGTAGCCCTCGACGGTTGCGTCGGCGCTGCGCCACGCCGCATCCATGTCCGGGCCCTTGCTGTCGTCCCTGGCGGGCTGAACGCGGTTTGCCTCGCCGGCTTTCTTGACGTCCTCGTCCTTGACCCAGTGCGGCAGTGTTTCGAAGTGCACGTTGACTGCTGCTGCCACGTCCCGGGCATGCTCCTCGGTGTCGGCGCAGACCGCAAGCACTTCGGAGCCTGCCCACTGGACCTCGTCACCCACGTTCATGATGTTGACGTGGCCCTTGTAGCCGTTCACCTTTTCCGCTGCCGACGTGTCGATGCCAATGATTCGGCCGTGCGCGACGTGGGACGTGACCAGACGGGCGAACAGCATCCCGTCCAGGTTGCGGTCGTAGGAGTATTTGGCGGCACCCCGCGCCTTCACCGGCCCGTCGACGCGACTGTGTCGCTTGCCGATCAGGCTGCGGTTGTCGGCTGTGGGCCAATCGTACATGGTTGCCATCACACACGCTCCCTGGCCGCCTCGTACACGGCCTTACGAACTCCGACGTAGGTGCCGCAACGGCAGATGTTGCCGCACAGCCCACTCTCGACGTCCTCCATCGAGGGACGCGGGTTGCGGTCGATGATGGCCTTGCCCGCCATCACCAGGCCCGGCGTGCAGAAACCGCACTGCTGGGCGTCGTGCTTGACGAACTGGGCCTGTACGGGATGCATCGCATCGCCGCTCGAGATGCCCTCGATGGTTTCGATCCGGCGCCCTTGCGCCTCAATCGCCAGCATCGTGCACGAGTACACCGGACTGCCGTCCACCATGATCGTGCAGGCCCCGCAGGTCGCCCTGTCGCAAACCTTCTTGGCCCCGGTGTGGTCCAGCATGTTGCGGAGTGCGTCGATCAGCGTTACACGCGGCTCGACGCTCAGATTGTGGGTCTTCCCGTTGATGTTCAGGGCAATCGGAACCGCCTCCGGACCAACCACCTCGTGGTTGTCTGCCCGAGCCTGTTCAGCGACCCCGAGCGCTCCCACCGCGCCGGCTCCCACCCCGACGCCCTCAATGAACAGACGCCGGGAGAAGCCCGTTCGCGGTTGGTGGTGCGGCCCTTCTCGGGGCTCGTCGTGGGGTTTGTTAGAACTCACCTGACATTCTCCTTTCGAGAGTAAGCGTACAGCATTGCCGACCGTCCCCAAGCGGAGCAACCCGTGTCGAATTGAACTATACCAAAACCAGCAGCCGGTTGGGGGGCCGGTGGGCATGTCTCGCGTTCTGGGGGGCGCATCGGCAGCTGGCCGCTTCGGTGGATCGACAGCCAACCGGACAGTCGACGTCCTACGAAGCCGCAACAGGCATTCGGGCCCTTGCTGGCTCGCCCCGCGCTCCGCCTTGCCTCTGACGTCCCTGCGCCGCTGCCGGACGCGGCGAATTGGCTGACTCTCACCCGACTAGCGAATCTCGCTGACCTCGACCAGTGTCGCACCGGGAGTGATGCCGTCCAACAGCCTGTCGCCCGCTGCCACGCGTCCGAAGTTCACGTACCGCCCATCGGCCAGCGGCAGCGGGGTGAGGCACAGGAAAAAACCGCCGCCGGATGAGGCTCCCTGTCGCAGCAGGCCGAGGCTGCCGCGCAGGAAAGGATTCGGGTTGAGTTCGGACCGGACCGGGCCGAGCGGCGCAGCAGTGACGGCGTAGCCGTTGGGGCGAACCCTCGCGAACTGCAGGCCGTTGAGCTTTCCGGCGGCCGCTGTGCTGCGGAAGTGCTCGGATGTGAGTGGAGCGCCCTCGTAGTCGAGCTCGATCTCGAAGTCGCCGAGCGATGTCCGCAGGCGCATCCGGACGCCCAGCGTTCTGGCCAGCCTCTGGTAATCGCCCGGGTTGAGCCGCGGGTTGTCCAGAGGCGGGATGCTTTCCAGCGCCAGATGGGGCTCGCCCGCCGGCAGATCCGGAGTTGCGGGCTCGCCAGAGAGGGACGCTAGGGCGAGACGGGCCTCGAACCGCACCTTGGGGTCGGCATGGTCGAGGTTGGTCCGCACTTGGGCCAGCAGTTCGTTGTCCGCAACGCCGGTGCCCACGGCCCTCAGGGCAGCCGCTCGCACGAAACTGTTGTCATCGGAAACGAGGGGCTGCAGGCGAGCCCAGACGGTTGGTTCCAGCACGATTCCCAACCGGTGCGCGGCCAGTGCGGCAGCCCAGCGGCTGTCCTGGTCGTCCGAGTCCAGGTACTCGCTGACGAACTGGGTTGCGTCCAGGGTCCCGATCCGCATCAGGGCCGTCATCGTAGTGGCGACCGGAGCCGCCGTGCGGGTCAGATCCTCGGCCGTGGTGGTCCCGCCGAGCTTCCCCAGTGCCTCGACAGCCCGTGCCGCGACCAGGCGCTCCTCATCGTCCAGGAGCATGTGGAGCGCCGTCGCAGCCATTGCGGGCGGCGGTCCGCCTCCCAGGCGGAGGTCGAGAACACTGCCGATGGCGAATGCGGCGGCCGCCCGGACCGAAGGTGCGGGATCCCGCGTTGCCAGCACCAGGTGGTCCAGCGCCTGGGCTCCGAGGATTCTGGACAGCGCGACGCAGGCGCGGGCCCGGGTCTCCGCCACCGGTGCCTTCAGCTGGTCGGTGAGCCACCCGTCGAACGCCCCGCGATCCTCCCGTTCGAGAAAATCCCCCTCGATCCGGTGGACCGGTCGCGTCAGCACCAGCCAACCGGCGGCCGCCGCCAGAAGCAGCATACAGGCCGTGAGCAGCCGCAGGGAGGTCCGGGACCATCCCCCGAACGAGTGCCCCGTGTACCCGCCCTGCGAGTCCGATTCAAGCCACCCGTTCATCGGAAGGCGCTGTCCACGGCCGGCGAGAGGATCGGGTGCTGCTGGTATGCTGGCCGTGGATGGACGAGCAATCGGACCAACTGGTGGCCGTGCGCAAGGAACTGGCGAAATACCGCCATCCCCTTCTGGTCTTTGACGTACGAAAGACCGCTGCGGGCCGGGTCGAACTCGTCATTGACCTGAAGGAGAAGCCCCCCGACATCCATACATACTACTTGGAGATCCATCCGCGCGATCTGTCTCACTCGCAGTTTCGCTGGATCCTCCAGCGAATGATCTTCGAAGGCCTGCACGACTACTTCGTGGAGATGTTCGAGTATACGCCGCAAAGCATCGACAATCCTGCGGGACCCTACGAACTGCAGAGGTGATTGCGCCGATGGATGTCGCCGGGATCATCGCGGACGAGATTCTCGAATCCGGCCCGATGCCTTTCCAGCGGTTCATGGAGCTGGCCCTGTATCATCCGACGGCGGGCTACTATACGTGCGGCAGAGACCCGTTCGGCAAGTCCGGGGACTTCTACACGAACGCGCAGATGCAGCCGGTCTTTGGACGGCTGCTCGCCCAGCGCTTCGACCGATGGCGGCGGGAATTGGGATCGGCCGGAGGATTCAGCGTGGTGGAGATGGGGCCGGGTCGGGGCGAGACCGGCCGCGAGGTGCGGGGCCACATGCCGGATGTGGAGTGGATTCCCGTGGGGCTGGGCGACAGCCTCCCAGAGCGCCCCGTGTCGGGGGTCGTCCTGTGCAACGAACTCTTCGACGCCCTGCCGGTGGATGTCGTCGAGTGGCGGGGAGACGACTGGTTCGAGCGCCGGGTCGGGCTTTCCGGTGACCGTTTCGTGTGGCAGAGGGTCGGGCCGTGTGCGGAGCGGAAAGGTGTGCCGCGCCTTGAGGACGGGCGTCGCATCGAGACCTGCGACCGTCAGTTCGATGAGGTCGGGCGGGTCGGCTCCGTTCTGGAGCGGGGCTGGATTCTGGTCATTGACTACGGCTACACCCGCGACGAGGTGGAACGGGGCGGACGGTTCCCGGACGGGTCGCTGATGGGCTACACCGGTCACCGCGCCGACCCTGACGTGCTGGCCGAACCGGGCTTGCGCGATATCACGGCCCATGTCAATTTCAGCGCCTTGGCGGATGCCGGTCGCGCTGCGGGCTTCGATGTGTCCTGTCTGCGCACCCAGCAGTCGTTCCTGCTGGAAACGGGAGAGGCCGATGGATTCGCCTTCGCGCTCGGTGCGAGCCGGGAACTGGACACGACGGCCTTGAGGCTGCAGCTGAAGTCGCTCCTGTTCGGGCTCGGCGAGACGTTTCGCGTTCTCGTCATGCGCAAAACATGAGAGACTGAACAGGCGTCAGCGTATGGCATCGGAACCGCTCCAGTCGCCATTGGCCGGTTTGGAAGGTCGCCGGTTCTCGTTCTATCCGGCCATTCGGGGTGTCGAGGACAACGAGTGGATGCTGCTGGGCTCGACCTGGTCTGAAGTTCAGGTTCGCAATGGCGCAACCGGCGAGGAGTTCTGGATTCCGCGCAACCACCTGGGGGGTGTGAGCAGTACGGATTCTCCGGTCGTGATCCTGGGCCTGCGCCGCGAACTCGAGTACAGGGCCGGCGGAATCTATCCTCACAGGAAGGTTGTCACCGAGATGCCATCGACCCGGGCCAGCCGGGTGCCTCCGGGGCCAGCGGCCCCTCCCCCCAGGCAGGGGTTTGTCACAGCGTCCGACGCGAGCACGTTGCGGCTGCTCTTGATGGCCGTGGGGGGCACGCTGCTCGTTGCGCTGATCGGGTTCATCGCCGTAGTCGGCGGGCTTCACAACCCCTTCGAAGGGCTCTTCAGGCCCGACACGTCGACAGCGGACCAGCGATATCTCGGTCTGTCGAACTCGGACAGCTACTTCGAGGTCGTCCATCGGCTGGGAAATCCCGAAGGTGAGGAGTGGATCAGCGGCGAGGAGGACGAACTGCAGTTTCAGGTTCTCCGATACGCGTCACGGAACTACATTGTCATCATGATGGGCGGAAACCGGAGCAGCATGCGATACTTGGGCACGGTCCACGAACCGTCGCGGCAGGTGCTCGATTCCGCACGACTTGCACGGGGTGGAGACACGTCGTCGATGATGCGGAACCTTCCGGATTTCTGATCCGCACAGCCGCTATCGGCGGACCCTGAGGGACCGCAAGGCGTCCAGAAGCCGGTCGATTTCTCTGGTTGTGTTGTAATGCGCCAGCCCAATCCGGACCAGCCCGCCCGAACCCTCCAGGCCGAGGTCCTGGGTAACGTTCAGCGCGTAGAAATTGCCGTCCCACACGCAGATCTGGCGGGCTGCCAACCGCTCGGCCACGCGCCTCGGAGGCTCCGCCTCCATGCGGATCCCGAACGTCGGTGTCCGCGAGTGGAAGCGCGCCTCGTCGACGATGCCGTAGACCGTCAATCCCGGGATCTCCCGCAGTCCACGGGCGAGGTCGAGTGCCAGGCCGAGTTCGTATTCCGTGATGGCCCGCATCGCCGCGACGAGGCGCTCCCGTCGCGTAGCACCCGGCGACTCGCCGCCACAGACGCGGCCCAGGTCCGCAAGGTAGTCCACTGCGGCTGTCGTGCCGGCCATGCATTCGTGGTTCTGCGTTCCGGTCTCGTGGCGCTCCGGCAAGGCGTTGCCGGCTGGCCTGACCTTGAATGCCCTCAACCGCTCGAGGTGCTCCGCCTTGCCGAACAGCAGGCCCTGGTGCGGTCCGAAGAACTTGTACGCAGAGCACACCAGAAAGTCGCAGTCCAACGCGGACACGTCGATCAGACCGTGAGGCGCGTAGTGCACGGCATCGACAAACACCCGGGCACCGACCGCGTGGGCGTCGCGGATGACGGCTGCCACGTCGTTGATGGTGCCGACCGCGTTCGATGCGTACCCGATGGCTACGAGTCTGGTTCGCGCTGTCATCTTCGAACGCAGGTCCGCCAGGTCGAGGGTGCAGTCCGCAGTGTCGAACCGCACCTCCCGGATTCGGATTCCCCGATCAGCCAGGCTCATCCACGGAGCGTGGTTGGCATCGTGGTCCAGCCGGGTCACGATGATCTCGTCGCCAGGCTCGAACTCCCCGGCGAGGGCCCGGCTCAGCCAGAACGTCAGTGTGGTCATGTTCGGCCCGAACACAACCTCCGACTCGGAGCAGCCCAGCAAGTCCGCGGCAGCGAAATGGGCTTCCGCCACGATCCTGTCGGCTTCGCGGCTGGTGCGGAAGGCGCCGTGCAGGTTCGCATTCGCCGTGGTGAGGCACGAGCACACTGCATCGACCACGCTGGCCGGCACTTGGGTGCCCCCCGGCCCGTCGAAGAAGACATCCGTGCCGGAGCCGGTCCGGCGACCCAGGGCGGGGAACTTGTCCCGCACCCAGTTGACGTCGAATGCGGTCCCCAGGTTAGTGCTGCCGGCGACCGGGGGTGCCGTCGTGCGAGCCATTTGGCTAGTGTAGAACTTGGCGTCTGGGAGAGGCCGTCTTGCCGCGATGACTGTATCGGTAGTCGTTCCGAACTGGAACCGTGCTGACCTGCTCCGGTGTGTCCTGCCGTCCGTGGCTGCCCAGCGTCTGCCCGCCGGCCGGCGGCTCGAGGTGGTTGTCGTCGACAACGGTTCATCGGACGGGTCGGCCGCGGTGGCCCGCAACTGGAATGCGCGCCTGCTCCCACTGGGAACCAATCGCGGGGTCGGCTACGCCTTGAACCGTGGGATCGAGTGCACGGTTGGCGAGTGGATCCTGCTCCTGAACAACGACGTCGAACTCGCGGAGGACTGGATCGCGGAGTTGCTGCAGGCGGCCGAACGATCCGGAGCCTGGTTTGCTACGGGGCGGATCTACGATGCGCATAGCCGCCAACTGCTGGACGGGGCCGGGGACGCCGTCTGCCGAGGCGGTTCGGCCGTCAGGCTCGGCCATGGCAAGCCTGACGGCCCGGTGTTCTCGGAGTTCAGGCAGACGTACTTCCCGTCAGCGACCGCGTCTCTGTTCCGCCGCGAGTTCTTCGTCCGAGCCGGTGGCTTTGACGAGGAGCTGTTCGCGTACCTGGAGGACGTGGACCTGGGCATGCGGGCCGCTGCGCTCGGACTCCGGGGTGTCTACGTTCCGCAGGCCACAGCGTGGCATCGAGGCAGCGAGACGGCCGGGCGCTGGAGTGACCGGAGTGTGTCCTGGATCACCCGGCATCAGCTGGCGATCGTGGCCAGGCACTATTCCCAGCCGATGCTGCTGCGGTTCGGCAAGCCGTTGCTGGTGGCCCAGTTGCTGTGGCTGGCGCTGGTCGCGAGTCGCGGGAAGGTTGTTTCCTGGCTGCGTGGAATGTGGCTCGGGGCCAGGGACTTCCGCGACCGCTGGTATCCGGATGCCCGCCCGGGCGACGATGCGCTGGCCCGCGCGCTCTGTGAGGCCGAGTGGGAGATCCATCGATTTCAGTCCTCGGCCGGCTGGGATTCTTACTGGAAGTGGTACTTCCGACTCGTGCGGCCGGACCGGCGATCGGGCTGATGGCGCTGCCTGTCGTTGCCATCGTCGTTGCGTACCGCTCGGGCAGCGAACTGCCCGCCTGCCTCGATTCGCTGGCCGGCAGGGTTGCCCGGACCGTCGTCGTTGACAACGCCCCGCAACGGTCGGCTCCGCCCGAACTGCGGGCCCGCCACCCCGGTGTGACCTGGATCGACAACGATGCGAACCGCGGCTTCGCCGCTGCGGTGAACCAGGGAGTGGCCGTTTCGGGGGAGCCCCTTGTCCTGCTCCTGAATCCGGATTGCGAACTTCTGGGAGGTGTCGATGCGCTTGTCCGCGCCTGCGAGGAACCGGGGGTGGCGGGTGCAGGAGGTCGGCTGACGGATCGGTGCGGGGAGCCGCAAACGGGCTTCTTTGCCCGCTCCTTTCCATCGCCCTGGACGCTTGCCTTTGAGTCGCTCGGGTTCAATCGCGCCTGGAGGCGAAACCCGGTCAACCGTCGGTACCGGCTGCTGGCCTTGGACGAGAGCCGCGCTTGTGAGGTCGACCAGCCGGCCGGCGCGTTCCTGCTGCTTCGCAGGGACGCCTTTGACGCTGTCGGTGGGATGGACGAAGGCTTCCACCCGGTCTGGTTCGAGGATGTGGACCTGTGCAAGCGACTCAGCGATACCGGTTTCACGTTGCGGTACGTGCCTGATGCCGTGGCTCGCCACACCGGCGCGCACGCAGTCCGCCATCTGGCCGCGGAAGCGAAGTTGATGGCTTGGTATGGTGGAATGTTGCGCTACGCAGGGAAGCACTATCCACGCCATGTTCATCGTCGTGTGCAGGCAACGGTCTCCGTGGGCCTGGCGCTGCGGCAGTTTGTCTGCCATGTAGGGCGCGACGCCTCCGCCGCGGCCGATCCGTACGAGGCCGCGCTGCGATTCGTCCTTGGGGAATCGCGCGGTCGGTCCGGGCGGATCTGAGGCGTACCGATTCCGTTCCAGACTCCATTCAGGCGGATTCAAGTTCATGCAGGGCCGGCCTCTAGTCTCCGTCACGGTGGTGACCTACAACAGCGGGCGGTTCATTCGCCGTTGTCTGGAGTCCGTCCTCGAGCAGGTTCACCGGCCCCTGGAGGTCATCGTCGTGGACAACGCCTCGACGGACGGCACCTGCGACATTCTCGAGTGGTTCGAGGACCGCTGCCGGATCGTCTACAACCAGGAAAACCGCGGCTTCGCGGCGGCCCAGAATCAAGCGATCGCGCTCTCGGGCGGGGACTGGATCCTGACGCTGAACCCGGACGTGCTGCTGCTGTCGAATTTCGTGTCGCGCCTGGTTGCCGTGGAGGGCCTCGACTCCCGGGTCGGCACGATTTGCGGCAAGCTGCTGCTGGCCGACGCCGATTTCGACATCGAGGGCCGCCAGCGGCTGGACTCGACGGGCATGTACTTCACGCCCATGCTGCGCCATAAGGACCGCGGCTGCATGGAGGCTATCAACGGGCATTACCGGCAGTTCGAGTATGTGTTCGGGGCAACCGCTGCGGCGGCGTGCTACCGCCGGGAAATGATCGACGACATCTCCATCGGAGGGGAGTTCTTCGACTCCGATTTCTTCACCTACAGGGAGGATGCCGACGTTGCCTGGCGGGCGCAGCTGCTTGGATGGAGGTGCGTCTTCAACCCGCGGGCTGCGGCCTATCATGTGCGGGCGTTGCGCCCGGGCATGCGGAGCGAGTTGCCCGCCATCATCAACATGCACTCGGTGAAGAACCGCTTCCTGATGCGGATCAAGAACATTACGCCCGGCTTGTACCTGAGAAACGTTGTGCCGATCACTGTCCGGGACCTGGGCATCATTGCCTATTGCCTGCTGGTAGAGCGCACGTCGCTTCCGGCGCTCTACCACATCGTTCGGGCCTGGAAGCGGATGTTCCGCAAACGGCGACACATTCAGGCGCGGAGGCGTGTGGACGACTCTTACATGGCGCAGTGGTTCCGGTACAGCCCGGTGGGGGTTCCGGTCGATCATCCGGCCACCGTGGGGCAGTCTGCGTCGGAACTGCCTGCGCGACGGGTCGGCAGTTCCGCACGATGAGAATCGCCCTTCTGGGTACGCGCGGCATTCCCGCCAACTACGGGGGCTTCGAGACCTTTGCCGAGGAGATCTCCACGAGGCTGGCCAGGCGCGACCACGAGGTCACGGTCTACTGCCGGTCCCACTATGCCTCGCAAGGTAGCCGCCTGTGGCGAGGGGTCCGTCTGGTCGTCCTGCCCACGATTCGCACCAAGTACCTTGAGACGGCGGTGCATACTGCACTGTCCTTTCTGCACCTGGCACTTCGCGGCGCAGATGCCATCATTCTCTGCAATGGCGCGAACACCGTGCTGTGCTGCTGGTCCCGGGTGCTCGGCATGCCGACTGTCCTCAACGTTGATGGCCTGGAGCACAAGCGAAGAAAGTGGAATCGGGCCGCTCGCTCCTGGTTGCGTTTCTCGGAGCGCCTGGCCACCCTGTGTCCGGACGAGGTGGTCACGGACGCACGGGTCATCCAACACTACTACGGAGAGCGGTACGAGCTTGCCACATCCTTCATCCCGTACGGTGCGCCGACCGGGCGGACGACGACCAAGGCCAAGCTGGAGGAGCTTGGCCTGGAACCGGACGGGTACTTCCTCTATGTGGGCCGCTTCGAGCCCGAGAACAACGCGCTTCTGGTCGCCGAGGAGTTCCGGAAGAGCGCCTGCGACCGGAAACTCGTGATGGTCGGGGACGCGCCCTACGCGGCGGACTACATCCGGAGGGTCAAGGCGACACAGGATCCACGGATCCTGTTCACGGGGCCGATCTACGGCCACGGCTATGCCGAGCTGCAGTCCCACTGCCGAGCCTACATCCACGCCACGGAGGTCGGTGGAACGCATCCGGCTCTTGTCGAGGCGATGGGGCGGCGGTGTGTCGTGCTCTACCTCAACACCCCGGAGAATCGCGAAGTCGCGAGCGAAGCCGGGTTGGCCTTCACGGATCGTCCGGGCTCGCTCAGCAAGCGGATTGAGGAGGTGGCCGTGGCGCGGCCGGAACTCCTGGGCAGTTTGCGAGAGGCTGCGCTGCGGGAGGCGGCAGAGAGATACGACTGGAACACGGTCACTGATGAATACGAAAGGTTGCTGTACAGCCTTGCGTCCCGGGCATCAAGACTTCGGATGCGTAGGCAGGTACAGTAGGAATCGGCGGGAAACGGGTGTCGGAGGCAGCTTCAGACCTGACGATCGAGGACGTGTTCCGCCCCGGGGGACTGCTCTCGGAGCGCCTGCCGGGATGGGAGCACAGACCCGGTCAGTTCGATATGGCGAGCGAGGTCGAGGCCTCCCTGCAGGAGGGGCGCCATCTCGTCATCGAGGCTGGCACGGGAACCGGAAAGACCCTTGCCTACCTGGTTCCGGTGATCCTGTCGGGCATGCGCGCGGTAGTCTCGACGGGCACCAAGAATCTGCAGGATCAGCTGATACGCAAGGACGTTCCCTTCCTCGAAGAGGTCCTCGGGGAGCGTCTGCGGGTGGCTGTGATGAAAGGGCGAGCGAACTTCCTCTGCCTACAGAAGCTCGAGGACAGGGAGGCGCAGCCGCGTCTGGCCGGAATGAATGCCATCACGGACTTCAGCCTCATCCGGGACTGGGCCTCGCGCACCGAGACAGGCGACCGGGCCGAACTGCCCGATCTGCCGGCCAGCAGCAGGCTCTGGGTGGAGCTTGATGCACGCAAAGAGGCCTGCACGGGGCGCAAGTGCGCGAAGTTCGAGGAGTGCTTCGTAACCCGGATGCACCAGCGTGCCCGTGAGGCGGACCTCATCATCGTCAACCACCACCTGTTCTTTGCCGATCTCGCACTAAGGAACGACGACTTCGGTCCGGTCCTGCCGTCCTACCAGGTCGTTGTGTTCGACGAGGCGCATGGGATCGAGGGTGTCGTCGGGCAGTTTTTCGGAGTCTGGCTGAGCAACTCCCAGATGGAGGACCTCGCACGCGATACGGAGGCGGCCGCCAAGCGCGAGGGATTCGGCTCCAGTGGCCTGAAGCGACGGACGAGCGGCTTGCGCACGGCGGCGCGCCAGTTCTTCGACCTGTTTGAGGAGCATCAGAACAGGAGCGTATTCGAGGACAGGAGCCGGTTCCGCCAGCGGCATTCGGGGGAATACAACGAGTTTGCAGGAGCTCTCGGGGGCCTGGTGAGCACCCTCGGAGGATTGCGGAACCGAAGCGATGGCGCGGACCTGCTCCGCAATCGCGCCGAATTGCTGCTGCTGACTCTCCGAGTGCTCCTTGACGAGGTCGGTGCGGACCAGTTGGAGGCCGTGCACCAGCATCCCGTTCTTGGTCTTGTTGCCGAGGACCGCACCGGCGATTTCGTTCACTGGATCGAGAGGCGTGGGAAGGGGATTTCGCTGCGGGCGACCCCGGTGGACGTCTCGCGAATCATGGAGGACGCGCTGTTTCGCGACGGGGCCACCGCTGTTCTGGCGTCGGCCACGCTTGCCGTGGACGGCGGGTTCGAGTTCGTGCGGAGCCGGCTGGGTCTGCACGCCGCCAACGAGAGGACGATTCCGGGGCACTTCGACTATCGCCGCCAGGTCCTCCTCTATCTCCCCGACGCCATGCCCCATCCCAGCAGCGACGACTTCCACCGCCGGGCGGTCGACGAGATCCTCGCGCTGACCGAGCTTTCTCAGGGGCGGGCCTTCGTGCTGTTTACAAGCTACGAGCAGATGCGCCGGATTCACAAGGAGGTGAGGTTCTCGAGCAAGTTCCGGTGCCTGCTACAGGGCGAGGGTTCCAATGCGGGCCTATTGGAAACGTTCCGGTCCACCAGGAACTGCATCCTGTTTGCCACCGCCAGTTTCTGGCAGGGGGTGGACGTGCCGGGCGACCAACTCAGTTGCGTGATCATCGACAGGCTGCCCTTCGCCGTGCCATCCGATCCCATCGTGCAAGCCCGCATCAACCAGATACGCGACTCGGGAGGCAATCCGTTCCGCGATTACCAGATTCCTTCGGCCGTGCTGTCCCTGAAGCAGGGCTTCGGCCGGTTGATCCGGTCCGCGAGTGACCGTGGTGTCCTCGCGCTGCTAGACAACCGGATCGTCACCAAGTCCTATGGCAGGGTGTTCCTCGACAGCCTTCCCGACTACGCCAGAACCAAGAGTCTGCGGGAAGTTGAGCAGTTCTTCCGGAACTAACCATATCTTGTGCTATCCTGAGCATAAGCACGCCGGTTCGGCTTGGGAACGGTGGTTGTTGCCAGGCCAGCCTCCGCGGGGGCCGGTGGTACGGTCCTCGCGGGCTTCTTTGGTTGGAATTCCGGCAGGAGCGGGTCCTGCCGATAAACTTCTCTCACGAGTGCGGTGAGGCGGCTGCGTCGCGCCCCGTTCCACGGGGAGTAGTACTTCTCCGTGGTCTGTACGCTGCTGTGGCCGAGGAGGGTGCTGACATCGTCGATGCCCACCCC
This sequence comes from Bryobacterales bacterium, assembly GCA_965205085.1. GTDB lineage: Bacteria > Acidobacteriota > Terriglobia > Bryobacterales > UBA6623 > VXMF01. The sequence continues at coordinate 4,342,685 of OZ242039.1, forward strand.
CGCCAGAAGCAGTTCCACCGCAAACGTGTCCCGGAGCCGATGGGGGTGGAACCCCTCCACGCCTGCGTCGGCGGCCACGCTCTTCAGGCGCTTTCTCCAGTACTTGACGGCGGTGACGGCCTCGCCCCTGCCCGTCCAGAAGTAGTGCTGTCGAGAAGGCTCGTCGACGGCATCCAGTGCGGTGAGCACCTCGGCGGGCAGGGCCACCGTCACGAGTTCGCCGCTCTTGGCCCGCCGCAGCACCAGTTCGCCATCGGACTGCACAGCGGACCTCTCCAGGGTGACTGCATCCCGCATCGCCAGTCCGGAGTAGCGCAGGAGGAGTAGCAGCGCCTGCTCCTTCGGTTTCTGGGCTGCGGCGCGCAACAGGGCGCGCACCTCGTCCACCGCCAGCGGCAGCGTGGGCCGGGCGTCGGACTTCGGGGGGCGGATGCCGTGCGCGGGCGAGTCCGCGATCCAGCCCTCGCTCTGTGCGAACCCGAAGAACGCTTTGAGCTGGGAGAGGACGCGGCGCTGGGTGCTGGCCCGCCAGGTCCAGCCGTCCCGCCAGCGTCGCAGGGCGGGCCGGTCGAGGCCCTCCAGCGACTCGATGCGCTCCTTTTCGGCGAAGGCTTGCAGTTGCCGGAACAGCGTCCGGTAGCCCGTCCGCGTGGACTTGCGGGTGTTGCGGGCCTCGAGTTCGCGCAGGTAGGCTGCGCAGGCGTCGTTGAGGCTCATGTGCGGCCCCGCTTGCGGTGGTCGCGGCCGTCGTAGGCGTCGGGGTTGCCGCCGGGGAACCAGGCGTAGATGACGTTGCGGCCGACGCCGAAGTGCCTGGCGATGTCGGTCCTGGAGATGGAGCGGTCGGCGAGCATGGCCTGGGCGAGGCGCACCTTCTCGGGATCGTGGAAGGGGCTGCTGCGGCCCCAGCGGACACCGGCGGCCCGCTTGACGCGGACGGCCTCGCGGGTGCGTTCGGAGTTGAGGTCGGACTCGAACTGGGCCATGGCGGCAAAGACGGAGAAGATCAGTTTGCCACCGGGGGTGGCGGTGTTGATGGCTTCAGTGAGGGAGACGAGCTGGCAGGAGCGCTGGTCGAGCTGGACGCCGATCTGGATGAGGTGGGGGAGGTCGCGGGCGAGGCGGTCGAATTTCCAGACGACGAGGGAGTCGGCTGGTCGGAGGAAGTCGAGGGCGGCGAGGAGATGGGGGCGGTTGGCCTTGCGACCGGTGCAGTGGTCGGTGAAGATGCGGTCGCAGCCATGGGAGCGGAGGGCCTCGAGCTGGTAGGCGGGGTCCTGATCGACGGTGGAGACGCGGGCGTAGCCGACGAGCACAATGGAGAACCTGAAGGGTCATGATATCAGGACCGTAGGGGAACGGCTTGGAGCGCGCCGAAGGGGGCGCTGGAGGCGCTGCGGGGCAGCGGAAGGTAGTGTTGCCGAAAGGATCCTTTCGGGTGCAACCCCTGGGACGGGCGGCGGGGCGCTTCCCGCGTCGGGGCGGGTCAGCCCCACGGGAGGGCGCAGCAGGCCGCCGCGGGATCGGGCGGCCCGCTGGAGGCCCTGTTCAGGGGGTCTGGGCCGGGACGGGGTTGGGAGAGGGCTGGCCGAGTGCGGGGACGGGCTCGGAGCAGGGGCAGTCGACGGGACGGGTCCGGGCCAGGGCGCCGGCGACGGCGACGCCGGCGCCGAGGATGCAGAGGGCCAGGAGGACGACGGCGAGGGTGAGGGGCATGAGGTCGGCCAAGCGGTCGGAGCGGGAGGCAAGGGAAAGATGCATCCCCCGACCGTAGTGCGGGGCGGGGGCGGAGGCAAGCGGGGAAGCGAGGGATGGCGAGGGGCGGGTCAGGCGGCGGACAGGTCGATGTGGCCGCATTCGGGGCAGGGCGCGCCGGGCTCCCAGGTGAGGGGTCGGCGGCAGGCGGAGCAGGTGGTTCCGTCCGTGGCTGGCGGGGGAAGGGTGGAGGAGCCGGGGGCGGGAAAACGGAGGGCCAGCCAGCGGAAGACGTAGTCAACGACGGAGTGGGCGTAGCCGATGTCGGAGTGGGCGCTCCAGCCGGCGGGCTCGAAGCGGGCGAGGGCCAGAGCGTCGACGTAGGCGTCGAGGGGGATGCCGCGCTGCAGGCCGAGGGAGACGCTGATAGCCAGCGAGTCGAGCAGGCCGCGGAGGACGCCGCCGGCCTTGGCCATGCGGATTTCGAGCAGGAAAGGGCGGCCGCCGGGGTCGCAGGCGACAGTGAGGTAGCCCTTGTGGCCGGCGACGGTGAAGCGGTGGGTGAGGGAGGCCCACTCGGCGGAGGGTGGCGGGAGAGATGGGCTGTCGGTCATGGCGGAGGGGGTCAGGCCTGGGCCAGGACCAGGCCGGTGAGGGCGGCGGCCAGCCAGGCGACGGCGGTGGCGGAGGTGGCGAGTGCCAGATGGAGGGGAGAGGGGGGCCGGCCAGCCAGCCAGCGGGCACTCCAGGCGGCGCAGGCGGGGGGCAGCAGGGCCGGGAAGACAAAGCCCAGGCTGAGTCCGGCGAGGAAGGCGGCGAGCGCCATGCAGGCCAGGACCGTGCCCAGCCCGGCCAGTGGAGGGGGCAGGCCCGACAGCGGGAGGGCCCAGCCGGCGGCGGCCGCGACAAGGGTGCCGACGAGGATCGCCAGCGCCGTTCCGGCGGCGTAGACGGCGAGGAAGTGCTCGTGGGGGTCCGCGCTGGACCCGCGGCCGCGGACCCACACCAGGGCCCCTTGGGCGAAGGCCAGCAGCCAGGGCCAGCCGGCGGCGGTGGCGAGGGCCGGGGGCAGGTCGGAGTCGGGGTGGATCCAGGAGGCGCACAGCCCGGACCAGCCCAGCAGGACACAGGCACCCGCGACGGTGGCGAGGCGGCGGGTAGGCCGACTCACGCCCACCTCCGCCGCACCGCGTACCAGACCAGCAGTCCGCAGCCGAAGGCGGCCGCGCCGATCCAGGGTCGGCCGGACCCCGCCAGGTGGGTCACGCTGGCCACGTAGCCGGCCGTGGCCAGGGCCAGCCCGGTCTGCATGATCTCGGCCTGACGGACGCGCCAGCGGCGTTCGCGGCGGGCCGCCTCGCTGGCCTGCTGGCGGGCTTGCAGGGCCTCCGCCAGCAGGCTGCGCGCCATCTCCGGGTCGATCCGGCTGTAGCGCTCCAGCAGGTCCGGGTCGGGCAGGGGGGGCGTCACCGGGGACCGTCCCCCGGGCCCAGGCTGCGGTCGAGGTCGGCCCGCGGGAGGGCGTCCGAGTACACCGCCCGGTCCCCGTCCAAGTCGGATTGGCGGCAGCGGAAGAGCAGGTTGCGGGGGCTGGAGGCGGCCGCGTGCCAGCCCCTGCCGGGCGGCAGGCCTGTCGCGCGCCGCGCGCAGTCGGCGAACACGCTGCGCAGGGTTCGTTCGGCGCGCGTGAGGAAGAGGGTCTCGCCCGGATAGGCGACATGGTTGACGTAGAGGGACCCGCCGGGGCGGAGGCGCTGGCGGGCCAGGCGGTAGAACTCCACTGTCAGCAGGTGGCGCGGCAGCGAGCGCCAGTTCGAGAAGGCGTCGGCGACGAGCGCGTCCCAGCCCCCGGGATCGGCAAGCAGGAAGGCCCGCGCGTCGCGGGCCCGGAAGCGTCCGGCGCGGCCGGGCGGGCGGTCGAGGAAGCCGGCCGCGAGGCGCTCCTGGGCGGGGTCCAGGTCGACGAAGGTCAGATCGAGACGGCAGGGCGCGCCCTGCCCGATCGTCATGCCGGCCGCGCCCAGCACCAGCACGCGCGTTTCGCCGGCCTCGCACAGGGTCTGTTCCAGCAGTTCGGCGTAGGCCCAGCCGCGCCCCTCCGCGTCGTGGCGCGAGGCCCGCTGGCCGTTCACCACCAGCACCCGCGCGCCGTCCTCGAGGGGCACGACGCGGTAGTCGGCGTAGGCGTTGCGCTCGACATAGACGGTGGCCTCGGCCCACAGGTCGAGCGCCAGGGCGGCGGTCACCACGCCGGCGGCGGCCAGCGGGACGCTGCGGGGGTGGACCCGCAGGGCGGCGGCCAGCAGGGCGGCGCAGAGCACGAGGGTGGCGGCGGCCGTGCCGAGGAAGCGCAGCAGGACAAAGGTGGTGACGAGGGCCCCGGCCACGTTGCCGGCGGTGGAGAGGGCGAAGATGCGTCCGGCGGTGGCCGAGGGTTCGCGGCGGGGCGAGCAGGCGTGGGCGAGCAGGACGCACTCGGCCAACAGCCAGCCGACCGGGGCGATGCCCACGACGGCGTAGACGGTGGCCTGCAGCAAGGGCGGCCGGGGCGGCCCGGTGGCGGCCAGGGTTCCGGTCTCGGAGAGCGCGAAGGCGGCCCAGGCGGCCGCCAGCGCCAGCCGGGGCGCGAGCCGGACTCGGGGATCCCCGCTGCGGGCCAGGTGCCCGCCGCGCCGGTAGCCGCCGGCCAGGGCGGCCAGATAGGCGGCCAGCAGGATGGTGGTCACGTCCACCGAGGTGCCCGCCCAGGGGGCCATCCGCCGCAGCGCCAGCACTTCCGTGCCGAGCGAGGCGTAGCCCTCCGCCAGCAGGACCGCCCCGAGGGCGACGGGGGACAGCGGGCTGCCGGCGGGGCTAGTCCCGGCCGCCATCGTCGATCTCCGCCGGGGCCGGCCCGGAGTCCGCCCCCCGGGGCAGCGACACCACGATCACGTCGCGCGCTTGGCAGACCACCTCCGTGCGTTCCCGGCCCGCTCCGTCCTCGTTCTCCCACGTCCGCGTGCGCAGGCGCCCCGTCAGGTGCACCCGGGCGCCCTTCACCAGCACCGACGCGGCCGCGTGCGCCCCCTGGATGCGCACCGCATGCCATTCGGTCAGCGTCTCCCACTCCCCGGCGGCATTCCGGCGGCGGGTCTCGGTCGCGACCCGCACCGCGCCCACCGACGTGCCGTCGTCGAACTCCCGGATCATTGCGTCGCCGCCCAGCCAGCCCAGCAGGTCCACGCGGTTCACCGTTCTCGCCATGCTGCCGATCATCCCCCGACGGCGCGGCGCTGGCAAGCCCGGCGGACCACAGCGGCGCGCCTGGGGCCGCGAAGAGAGCCCCCGCGAGCCGCTGCGGAGACGTCTTCCCGACCGCGCCGGCGGGCGGCCTGTGGTCGCGCTGCTGCGGTTGACTTGTTGTACCCTTGACTGGCTGCTTGGCTGTCTGGTTGGGGAGTTGCCTCACTGGGCGGTCTCGTCCGGCCCCGGCTGCCATGGATGTCGTTGCAATCCTCGCCCAGAAGGGCGGTACCGGCAAGACGACCTTGACCGTCTCGCTGGCGGTGGCGGCCACGCGGGCCGGGCGCACCACCGCGGTGGTCGACCTCGACCCCCAGGCCAGTGCGAGCGGTTGGGGAGACCGGCGACGGGCCGACTCCCCCGTGGTGATCTCCGCCCAGCCAGCCCGCCTGCCGCACATCCTGCAGGCCGCCGGGGCGCAGGGCGCGGAGCTCGTCCTGATCGATACGCCGCCGCGGTCCGAGCAGGCCGGCCTGGCCGCCGCGCGGGCCGGGCAACAGGTGCTCATTCCGTGCCGGCCCGCGGTCTACGATCTCGAGACCGTGGCGACCACCCTGGAGCTGGTCCGCTTCTCCGGCGGCGGCCCTGCGACCGTGGTTCTGAACGGGGTGCCGGCGCGCGGCCGCAGGAAGGACCAGGCCACCGGGATCCTGGAGGGCATGGGAGTGGCGGTGTGTCCGGCCTGCTTCGGCCAGCGCGTAGCCTTCGACCACGCCGGGGGGAGCGGGCTGAGCGCCCAGGAATACGAGCCGGGAGGGAGGGCGGCCCGGGAGATCGAACAGGTTTACCGGTTCCTGTGCGGGGTAATCAACTCGTCAACATAGAAAGTGGTGAACTCACGTGGCTCAACGAACCTCTGATCTGCGGCAGGCCATGCTGCAAGGCGCCCGCACCCAGGCTCCCGACGGGGCGGGGGCGGCCGTTGCGCGCCCTCCCCGCGGCCGACCGGGCCGGGTGGGGAAAACGAATGTAACGGGCTACTTTCCTCCGGCCGTGAAGAAGCAGCTCCGCCTGCTGGCGGCCGAGGAGGAGACCACCATCCAGGAGTTGCTGGCGGAAGCGCTGAACGACCTGTTTGCCAAACGCGGCAAGCCCGAGATCGCGCCGCTGGCGGCCCGCTAGCGCGCGGGTGCGTGCGCCTCGCGCTGGAACAGGCGGTACTGCTCGCCGGGCTCGGGGGGCGGCAGCGGCCGCTGCGGTGGGGGCGGCGGGCTCGCGGCCGCCCGCTCCGGGTCCCGCTCGCGTACCCGTTCCAGCACCCAGTCGCTGATCGCCTGCGCGTCCCGCGCCGCCCGGTAGATTTCCCGCGGGTCCTCCCGCAGCGCCTTCGCCCACGATTCCACGTAGGCCGCGTGGCGGTCCGGGTTGTGCCCCAGACCCAGCCGGTTGCCCGTGATCAGCGAACTGATCTCGGCCCGCAGCTCCTCCCGCGCGTACTCCGGCGAGAGGCTCCCGTATTCCATGCCCCGCAGCAGCTCCCTCCGGTTCAGGCGGTCCGGATGCCCGGTCCAGTGCCCCAGCTCGTGCAGCGCCGTCTGGTAGTAGCCCACCCCGTCCGGGAACTGCTCGCGGAACGGCATCACGATCCGGTCCCGGCCCAGGTCGTAGTAGGCCCGGTTGTCCGCGCTGTGCTCGAGGGTTGCCCCGGACTGGTCCAGCACCCGCTCGGCCGCCTCGAGCGGGTCCCAGCGCGCCCGCGCCTCGGCGGGCTCCCGCTGCGGCAGCCCGGCGCACTGCTCGGCGTTGAACACCGTGTGGGTGTAGCCGCGCGGCGAGTCCAGGCGGCGCACCTCCCACAGCGGCTCGCCGCGCTCGTCGAGCCGCGGCCGGCCTTGCCCGTCCCGGGCCCGCTGGCGCCGCTCGAACTGCCAGTACACGATGGTCGTGCCCTGCTCGCCGCGCCGCACGTGGCCGCCCTGCTCCCGGACCTGCCGGAAGGTCCCCCAGCGCGGGTCCTGCCAACCCCGCTCGCGGGCGCGGCTGGCCAGCCACACCGCATTGCCCCCGCGGTAGGCCCGACCTGTCAGCACGTTCTCCGGCAGGGCCCGCTGGCGGCCCGGCTGCCAGGCCTCCGTCCACGGCGCCGTGCCGCGCCGCATGCGCTCGATCAGGTCGTCGGCCACCGCCCGATAGTGATCCTCGACCCGCTCGCTGCGGCCCCGGCCGTTCGGCCGGGCCATCAGTCGGCGTCCCGCCCGTCGGCGTCGCCGTAGGGACGCAGGTGGGACTCGATCACAGCCTCGAGTTCGGCCGGGTCTCCCGGCTCGGCCCCGCACTCCTCGGCCGCCGCCGGGGTGGCGATCACGGCCAGGCCGCGCGCCAGCGCCCGGCCCACCTCCTCGCCGCTGGTGCAATGAACAAGAAACTCCGGTTCTGCGGACATGCCCCCAGACTACGGCCCTGCGGGACCCGGGGCAAGCCCGCAAGGGCCGTCAGGCGGGGGACGGCCCCTCCGCGCCGTAGGGGTGGTCGATCGAGCCTCCGAGGTCCTCCGGGCAGCGGACCGCAGCCCCCCGCAGCGCGGCCTGGTGCTGTTGACTTGTTGCAGTCTTGAATGGATGACTGCCTGACTGGTTGACGAGTTGTCCCATCAGGTTCCGGCAGGCCATCCCCGCCCGCGGCGCTCGTCGGTCCGGCGGTGCGGGCTCGGGGGCCGTCAGGCGGACGGGTCGCAGGCGAGCGCCGGCTCGCCACGCCCCGGGGCCTTGTCCCCGGCATCCTTGTCCAGGGCATCCTCCGGCAGCAGCCCGCGCTCGCGCGCCGTCCCGGCGATCCGCAGGATCTCCTCGTACTCGGTGCCGGGCGGGGGCGGATCCTCATCACCGTAGGGGTGGTCGAGGGCCGCCTCGATCTCCTCCCGGGTCCATGGCTGCGGCGCGGGCGGATCGAGATCCATGCCCAACTGCCGAGCCAGGTCCTCCGAGCACTGCACCGAATACCCCAGGTATAGGGCCCGGCCAGCTTCCTCGGCGGTGGTGCACTCGATGATGGTGCGGGCGTTGTTCACGGCCTCATCATAGCGCTATCGCGAACGCTCGTCCGACCGCTCCGGGAGCGGGCTTTCGCGGCTGGCCTCGCGCTGCCGCGGCCAGGCTGGCGTGCGCCCGCGCTGCAGCGCCTGCACGCAGTGGCAGATCACCTCGGCCTGTTGTGCCGCCGCTGCGATCTCCAGCGGACGGGTCCGCAGAATCCGGGCCCAAGTCCCCCCGTGGACCCGGTGGCGAGTCGGGTCGTGCCCCAACTCCAGGCGGTCCCCGACCAGCATCGAGGCGATCTCGGCCCGCAGCTCCTCGCGGGCCCACTCCTCCGAGCCGAACCCCTCCGCCATGCCCCGCCGCAGGGTCTCGCGGTCCAGCCGGTCCGGATGCCCGGTCCAGTGTCCCAGCTCGTGCACGGCCGTGCGCAGGTAGTCCGCCGCATGCCCGAAAGCCTCCTTCGGCGGCAGCTCGATCCGGTCGGCGCGCGGGTCATAGCGGGCGTACGGGTGCGACGACTCGACGATGGCTGCGCCGGAGTGGCGCAGGGCCCGCTCGGCCCGCTCCAGCTGCAGGCCCCAGTACAGCCGCGCGGGTTCCGGCACCCACTCCTCGAGGCCGCGACACTGCTGCGCGTTGAACACCCGGAAGGGCTCGAGCCTCCGCCGGGTGGGGTGTCGCGCGGGGACCAGGGTGGCCCGCTCGCCACGCCGCACCGTGCCGCCCCGCGCCCGAATGGTCTGGAAGGTGCCCCAGCGGGGATCGCGCCAGCCGCGGTCCACCGCCACGGCTGCCAGCCAGACGCTGGCGATGTCCCGGGCTCGACTGTCCGTGCCGAGACTGAGCGGCAGGGGCGTCTCCGCCCCGTCGAACGACCGCATCCACGGTGCGTACCCCTGCTCCACCTGGCGGGCCAGTACCTCGGACATGGCCTGGAAGTGATCTCGCAAGTCACCCGCTTTCATGGTTCGACCTCCCCGCTTCATCGGACCACAGTTGCCGCCCGCTGCGGCGGCGGAAGAGGGGTCACCGGCCGGGGCCCCCGCAGGCCCGTTCGAGGCGCGGCAGCAGCGCCGCCAGTCCGTCCAGCCCGAAGCGGGCGGTGCGGGTGAGCCCGGCTGCCGTGCGGTAGCGGAACAGCGCCTCGCCGGGATCGGCGGCGGCCAGGGCGCGGGCCAGGATCAGCGCCCCCGCGTGCCGGTCCAGCCAGGCCGCCGCCCGGTCGGGGCCCGACGCGGCCCAGGTGCGTCCCGCGGGCGGGTCGGTCCCGATCCGCACCGTTAGGTGGATCTCGTGGGGACCGTCCCCCCCGGCCGTGGCCAGCGGCTCGCCCGCCTCCAGGCTCAGCAGGACTTCCCGGCCCTGGTAGCAGACCAGCGTCAGGGCCGGTTGCAGTGCCCGTCCGGCGGGTCCCCGAAAGGGGGCGTCCGCCAGTCGCCGCAGGACCACCGAACGGCGGTCGGTGATCGGGTCGGTCTCCTCGCCGAGGCCCCAGGCGGTCGGCCCGGAGGCCTCCTCGCGGTCCTCGAGGCAGTCGGTCCGGGCCTGCGCGTCCGGCAGCCCGCGGCAGGGGTCGCGCGACTGCCCGGCCAGCAGCGGGGCCAGTGCGAACAGCAGGACCGCCGCCCTCATCGCGACGGCCCCTCGCGCATCCGCTCCAGCGAGCGCTGCGCATTCGCCACCGTCCGCCGGGCGTAGTCGGCGGGGTGGGCCTTGTCCGGGCGGCTGCCGGCCAGTTGCGCCTCGACGGCGGCCGCCGGCCGCCCCTGCCGCAGCTGCTCGCGGGTCCAGGCCCAGTCCTGCCCCGACCGGGTGCGGTCGCCGCCTGCACCGCGGCCGGACCCGGTCCTCGTCCGCGCGGCCGGCGGTCGGTCCCGTTCCGGTGCGACCGGGGGGAAGTCCGCCAGCCGCGCCGGCGGACCCTCGATGTGGCGCACGAGCCGCACCTCGCAGTCCCGCTTGCGGGAGCGGAACCCCGGCAGCCGCAGCACCCGGTTGCAGTCCGTCGCCGCCCGGTCGGTCCCGTACAGCCGCGCCAGCGAGCGCAGCTGGCGCTCGGCCTCGGCCGGCGCGACGGGCTCGATCCGCCACAGCACCTGATAGCGCCCCGGGCTGGTGTTCACCACCGCCGTCGGGGGCGGCAGGCGGCCCGCAGCCGCATCCGCGTCGATCCGCGCCAGCACCCGCTCCCCCTGCTCGTCCACGTCCATCCACAGCCAGCAGGCCTCCAGGATGTCCCCCTTGCCGCGCCGGCGGGTGCCAGGCTTGAGCGGGTTGGCGCTGGCGTGGATGTCCCAGCCCTGCGCGTTGCGGTGGCGCAGGAAGGCCTGCACCCGCTCCGACGCCGCCTGCTCCAGCGTCCAGAACTTCTGTTCCACCTTGCCCGCCTCCGGCCCCTGCCGCGCGATCAGCACCATGGCCAGCCGCTCCCCCGGCGCGAAGCGCGAGCGCAGGTAGCCCCCCACGTCGTCCCGTCTCACGACCGCGGGCCCTCCGCCGGCGGCCAGGCCGTCTCGGTCCGCCAGTCCCCGGCCGCCGGGTCCCAGCCCCACACCCGCAGCGCCTCGCCCACCGCCCGCACCCCCTGCAGCCGCACCACGTGGATCACCAGGTCCGTGACCGCCCCGATCATCGCCGCCAGCGCCGGCCACGGCATCCCCGCCGCCCCCTCCTGCATCAGCGCGCAGGTCGCCAGCCGCATCAGCGCGTCGCGCGCCGAGTTGGCGTGGATCGTCGAGATCGCCCCCCCGTGCCCCGTGTTCAGCGCCTGGATCAGGTCCCACGCCTCCGGGCCTCGCACCTCCCCCACCACCAGCCGGTCCGGCCGGTGCCGCAGCGCCGCCCGCACCAAGTCCCGGATCGTCTTCGCCGGCCGCCCCGGCCCCGCCCGCCGCGCCTCGAACCGCACCGTGTGCGGCTGCTGCAGGTTGATCTCCGCCGTGTCCTCGATCACCAGGTACCGCTCGCCCGCCTCCCGGTCGTGCAGCAGCGCCCGCAGCAGCGTCGTCTTGCCCGAGCCCGTCGCGCCCGCCAGCAGGATGTTGCCGTGCCCCGCCAGCACCTCCCGCGCCGTCTCCAGCACCGCCCCCGGCAGCGAACCCCGCTCCACCAACTCCGCCGCCGTGAACGGCCGCGCCGCGTGCTTGCGGATCGTCAAAGTCGGATACTCCGCCACCGGCGGCAGCATCGCCGCCACCCGCGAGCCGTCCGGCAGCCGCGCGTCGAGTTCCGGCTCCCCGGCCGAGATGTCGGCGTCCAGGCTGCGCGCGATCTGCACCAGCGCCCGCTCCAGCTCGCGCTCCGTCCAGCCCTCCACCGCCTCCCGCTCCAGCCGCCCGCCCCGCTCCACGTACACCTCGTCGGCCGCGTTGACCATGATCTCGGTCACCTCCGGGTCCGCCAGCAGCGCCCCGATCGGCGCCAGGAACGGCAGCAGCGTGGCCTGCGCCTCCCGCTCCCGCTCCCGCCGCCCCGCCTTCACAGCCGTCCCTCCTCCCGCTGCCGGAACCAGCTCTGCTCCCGCGGCAGGAACCACGGCTTCAGGTACACCCGCGTCGCCGCCAGCGGCCGCACCCCGTCGAACGGCAGCACGATCGCCTGCGCGTTGTCGAGCTCCCGGAACTCGCGCGGCTTGAACTTCGCCTCCAGCCGCGGCCCGTAGCTGCGCGACGCGCTCAGCGAGCCGCGCGCCCCGCCCGCCTTGCCGCTCAGCAGCGACACCCCGGCCCGGCTGGCCGACTCCGAAAACGAGTAGTTGGGCTTGAGGAACTCGACCTGCCCGCACAGCCGCGAGGCCTCCTGCTGCGAGAACTGGTCCTCGAGGCTGAGGAAGATCTTCGTGCGCAGCGTCTGCAGCAGGGTGTTCCAGCCCTCGCCCCCGCCGGTCGCCGAGCGCAGCGAACTCAGCGACTGGGTGGCCACCAGCGGGATGCAGCGGGACTGGCGGCTGAGCGCGAAGGCGCGCTCGTCGCCGGCGGGGTCGTCCCCGCCGACGGTGGCGAAGCTGTGGTACTCGTCGCACAGGAACAGGGCCGGGCGCCAGACGGTGCCGCTGGCGGCGGCGGCCATTTTCGCGGGGCGGCGCAGCAGGGCCTGCAGCCAGCAGGACTTGAGCAGGGCGCCGAGCACGCGGGCCAAGGCCGCGTTGGTGCCGGCGGGCAGGTTCAGGGCGAGCACGCGGCCGCCCTCGACCAGCTCCTCCATCGCCGGCAGCAGGCGGCGTCCGCCGTGCGGGCCGGAGCGGGGCGGGCAGAAGGCATCGGCCACCTCGGGCTGGTCGAACAGGCTCAGGAACGAGGACAGCCCCTCCACGACCGAGGTGCGCAGCTTGGGGTCGAGCCGCTCCCAGTCGTCGCGGTACCAGCGCTCCAGGGCCTCGAACCGCAGCCTCCGGTGCCGGCGCTCCTCCGGCTCGGCTGGCCCGCTGGAGGGCCCCAGCGCCGCGGCCGGCTCGATGCGCTGGGGCGGATGCCCCAGCACCTGCTCCAAGGCGTCGAAGTCCGCCGCCGTGGCGGGGGTCTCGAGATCACCGTCGGCGCGCTGCCACTCGCGGTCGGCCAGGGCCGGGAAGTGCAGCGCGAACTCGTCGGCCCGGAGGCGGGCCCGGGCCTGCGGCGCGGGCGGGGCCTGCCCGTCGGCCCACTCGCGCGGGATGCGCTCGCCGGCGGCCGCCAGGCGCCGGGCGAACTTGTCCGGGCCGATCGCCAGGCGGTAGACGTCCTGCAGGGTGAACCAGGGATCGTCCTCGAGACGGTGCAACTCGATCGCGGCCCGCACCACGGCCGTGTAGGCCTGCTGCCAGAAGGGGTCCTTGCCCTTGCCGAAGAGCTGGTTCAGCAGCGAGCCGATCGAGTGGGCCAGGGAGTAGGAGTCGACCAGCGGCTCGTGCAGCGGGTTCCAGGCCCAGTCCCCCTCGAGGCCGAGCTCGAGATAGTCGTCCTCGCGGCCGTGGTCGGCAAGGATGCGGCGGACCTCGAAGCAGAAGTCGCCCTTGACCTCGAGCACGAGGGCGGCGGCGCGGCGGAGGGGGTCTTGGGCCTGCCAGCCGAGCAGCTGGCGGGCGAAGGGGTGCAGGCAGGCGGAGGTCTTGCCGGAGCCGATGGCCCCGACGACGCAGATGCCGGTGTAGAGGCCGCGGGCGGGCAGCACCAGCCAGCGCGGTCGGGCGGCCTCGACGGGCTCGACCGGGTGGTGCAGTTCCCCGACGGTGAGCGAGATGTCGTCCGCGTCGGGGCGGAAGGGGTCGAGCGGAAGGCTGGCCCGGCGGGCGGCGGAACGGCGGCTGGCCGGGCCCCAGACGTGCCAGGCGTTGAGGGCCGAAGCGGCGAGCACGGAGCCTGCGGCGAAGGGGGCCAGCCACCACCACAGGCGAAGGAGGGCGTAGGCACCGGGGTTGCGCAGCTCGACGAGGTCGAGGATGGGGATGGTGCCGGAGGCCGGCCACGGCAGCCAGAGGCCGTGGCCGTACCAGGCAACGGCACCCGTCGCCAGCGCCACCGCCGTGCGGCTCGTCAGCATCGCTCAGCCGCCTCTCTCCCGGCGGGCTGTGGGAGGGGTCCGGCGCGGGCGGAATCTGCCCACTGCGGCTCGTCCCCGCCGTTGTCCCGGGGAAATCGTGAGTTTGGGACAACGATTCGTGGAAATCGGGACAGTGATCGGGCAAATCCGGGACACTTGGCATGGCGTCAATGGACTGATGCAAAGCCACTTGCGGATCCGCTCGGGACGAGTCGCAAGTCTGAGCTCAACTGTGGGCGGGGCGGGAGCGACCCCCCCGAAAATGGCCAGATTCTGTCGAATTCGGCCTTTCGCAGAGGTCGCTCCCGGGATTTTTCCTTGCAGGAAGGCTCGGCGGCCCTTGCGGGCCGCGGGGGCCTCCGGCGCGGGCGCCGGGGCCGTCATTTCGCCGCCTCCGGGGTGGGCTGAATCCTCTCCGAGGTCCAGGCTTCCGTCGCCACCTCCACCGGCTGGGCCGCGGTCTCCTCGACATCTCGACCGCGGCGGGCGTAGATGGACCGCGCGGTCTTCAGCGCCTCCTGGAATCCGCCGAAGGGGGCGAACGCCTCGTCCGTGTTGATGCGGATGGCGTCCTTGATCTGCCGGATCGTCGCCACGTCCTCGTCGCCGGCCCCGTCGCCGTAGCGTTCCGCCGCCCGGGCCAGGAGCTTTCCGGCCTGCTCCGAGAGCCCGGGCCGGAACGTGACATGGACCAGCCGCACGCTGAAGCCCGCGACACCGAACGCACGCACCAGGGGGGCCCAGTCGCGCAGCCAGTTCCGGACTCGGTAGTCCGTCGTGCCGGGGCTCACGCAGGTCAGCAGCGCCCGCCGGCGGGCCGCGTCGATGGCCATCGGCCACTTCTCGACGAACTGGCGGGTCGTGGACTCGCTGTCGTCCTGCGAACCGTAGGTCGTGCTCGACCAGAACTCCTGCGGGATTCCCGCGGCATCGAGAGCGGCCGTCTTGACCCGCTCGGTGGGGAGCCAGTTCTCGTCCGGGTGGTCGAGGACGTAATCCAGGGCCAGCAGCCGCTCCAGCGCCTTCTCGCGCGACGGCTTGCGGCGGTTCCGGTTGTCCGGCTCCCCCAGGGCCCGGTAGACCGCCTTGTGGTGGATGTGGGTCACGTCGATGCCAGCTACGTCTGCTTCCTTGGCGAGGCTCTGATCTCGAAGTTCTGCGGCGATTCTCGCGGTGATTCGTCGTGCGCTCTCAGGGCTCGCGGCGACCCATGTCTGCAGTTGTGGTCGCGTAAACCCGCCCGCATGCAGCGCGGCGAACGCGACCCAGGCCGCAGCGCGGTCCGAGAGCCCGGTCGCCTCGGCGACCTTCTCCGCATCGCTCTGCCCGGTCCGCTCCGCCATCTAGATCTCGAACTCCTCCCGGCGGCCGCCTCCGCCGCGCCCGTCCGTCTCGCCGAGCCGAATGCGGTCGCCCCCGCCGGCCGGGCGGCCTCGGGTCGCTCCCGTTCCCAGCGCCGCGTTCATGCGGCTGCTGGCGGCGCTGCCGCTCGCCGCCAACTGGAAGCCCAGCGCCGCCTTGGCCCGGATCGAGCCCTCCTTGTAGGAGGCGGTGACCACCTCGATGTTGGCCCGGCCCGGCTCCCGCTCCGGTCCCTCCGCCGGCTCGCGGGGCTCGTACTCGAGCTGCACGTCCGGCACGTGCACCTTGCCGTCGGCCACCGGCAGACCCAGTTCCCGGGCCTTCGCGTGCTGGGCGGCGCGCGCCGCTGCCTCGCCGCCGCGGACCCGCGCCGTCTCGGCCGCCCGCGCCAGTTCCCCCTTCAGCTCCGCGTCGATCCGGATGCGCAGGATTCGCTGCCCCTTCGCCTCCAGCTCCGCGATGCGCTCCCGCGCGGCCCGGTACACCGCCGTGTCGTGGTGCGACTCGGCCGGCTTCACCAGGCCGCTCCAGCGGCGCTGCCCGGGAGACCCGTGTCCGGCGGCCCGCCGCACCCCGGCCGGTGTCGCGGCCAGCACCAGGAAGGGCCGGCCCCGCGGACCCCAGCCCTGGCCCCGAACCACAAGCCCCGCTGCCTGCAGCTGGGAGACCGCCCGCCGGGCCGCGAAGTCGTGGCCGTCGAAGCGGGCGTCGGAGAGGTCCCGGAAGCTGACCGTGCGGTAGACCGCCAGGTCCTCCAGGGCCCCCCGCTTGCGCTCCTCGAAGGGAATGCGGCGCGCGGGCCGCTCCCGGTCGCGCCGACTTCGCGAGCGGCTCCGGTCCGGCTGCGGCTGCCGCGGGTCGCGGGCCGCCCTCGACGGGCGCTCCGCCTGGCGCGGGTCGGTCCAGCGCGGCATGCCTACAGGCCCTCCCCCCGGCGCTGGCGGGCCAGTGCCTCGGCCAGCTCCCGGTCGTGCGGCGCGTCCCGCTGCAGACCCGCCTCGAGCACGTCCATCTTGCGGCCCAGGTCCCCAATCCCCAGCCAGCGGCCGGCCCAGTACAGGCCCGCGTACAGCGTCAGGGCGGCCGCCAGCAGGTAGGCCCCCAGCAGCACCCCGTACTCGCCCAGCACCAGACCCAGATGCGGCCGCATCCACTCCATTCGCTCCATGAACGCGAACAGCGCCAGGCTCCAGAGCACCAGCGAGAGGCCCAGGGCCACCCGGTTCGGGGTCATCGCGCCTCCCGCAGGTCCAGCGCCCGGGCCGTCTCCAGCGAGACGATGAACAGGCCCAGCGGATTGGTCGCGATCAGCTCCGGGCGCACCTCGGCGAAGACGAACATCAGGTGCGCGGTCCAGCGCTCGCGGCCGCGCTCGACGCCCCGCGCGTAGTCGACGATCTCGTAGTCGGCCACCGCCCGGAAGGGCGGTTCGGGGCCGGGCTCGATGCGCAGCACGACGTTCTCGACGCGGGCCGCCTCGGTGACCGGGCGGCGGGCCACGACGGCGATTTCGGGGGTGTCGCGCTCGATGATGGGGTAGGCCGTTTCGGGGGAGAGGAAGGTCAGGCTGCGGGACCACTTTTCGCGCACAGTGGCGGGTTTGCGGGAGAAGTGGTCGTCGAGGAAGGCGTGCAGGAAGTACTGGGTGGTGGGGTCGGTGGCGGAGGGGTTGGCCTCGAGTGCCTCGTAGCGGACGGCCTCGGCGCGGCCGACGTCGTCGACGCGGATGACGACCGGCTTGAGGGTGCGTCCGGCGGAGGAGCACCAGCCGGAGGCGAGGGCGAGGCAGAGCACGGCGAGGGCGGCGCAGGTGAGGCGCAGGTGGCGGGCGGAGGCGACGGCCTCGCCCCAGATTTCGGCGAACTGCTCGGCGGCCCCGGCGGGGCTGGAGGGCGGATCGGGAGTGGCGGAGGGGGGCGGATCGGGGTCTGTCGGACGGCGGCGGAAGGGGTTTCTCACGTCAGCCTCCGGTGGGCGGCCTGGTAAGCGGCAGCTGGCGTCCGGCGAGACCGCTGACGACCTGTCCGGTGGCACCGGCCACACCGCCGGCGGCCTGCAGTCCGGCTGCGGCCACGCGGCTGCCGCCGACGCCGAGCGGCTGGCCGCCGAGCAGGGAGGGCTGCGGGCGGCCCGCAGCGGCGAGGGAGCCGCCGGCCCCCTGCAGGGCGGGCCCCATGGTGGCGGCGGCCGAGCCGGCCGTGGCCTGGGTGGCCGCCTCGGCAATGCCGCTGCCGGCGGCTCCGGAGCCCGAGACCAGCCCGTTGGCCAGGGCCGGGACCTTGATCATCGCCATCAGCGCGGTGAAGCCCAGCAGGAAGGTGGTCAGGGCCGAGGCCAGCACCTGGGCACCGCCCTGGGCCCAGCCGGTGGTCAGCACCACCGCCTCGACCTGGATCAGCAGGGCGTCCATGAAGGTGCGGATGACGGCCACGGCGACGACGCCGTACAGCGAGTAGGTGAGGACCGTCTTGAGCCAGCCCCAGAAGAGGAACTCCATCGGCCGCCACAGCAGCCAGGGCACCAGCACGGGGCCGATCATGATGCAAATCGAGATCGCCGCTCCGGCCCACACCACCTGCGCCAGGCCCGCCGCCAGCGCCCCGATCGCCAGCACGACCAGCGAGGCCACCACCGCCGGGCCCAGGATCGTGTACAGCACCACCGAGCTGCTGCCGGCCAGCAGCCCGGCAAGCACGCTCCAGACCTGGCCGGACAACTCGGCGCGGCTGAACGCCTGCCAGATTCTCAGCAGGGACTCCTGCATGTGGGCGAGGGAGTCGCCGAGCAGGGCATCGACCAGCCAGGCACCCTGGCCGGCGATCAGTTGCGGGATGCTGGCCCCCGCGCCCGGCAGGGTCTGGTCCCAGAATGTCAGCAGGCCCAGCACGAAGGCCACCTTGAGCAGGTGGTGCAGCAGGCCCGTCGCATCGGCCTGCCCCGACAGCGCCCACGCCGCCCCGCGCTGCACGGTCGTGATCACCGCCAGCCCGGCGAAGATTGCCATCCCCGCCCGCATCACCGGCGGCGAGGCGGCGGCGAAAAAGCCCGCCGCGGCCTGGTCGAACACGCCCACCACGTCCCCGGGGTGGAGGCGCAGGTAGTCCGCGATGCCGGCCGGGGCGTGCGGCAGCGGGGCCGCCATCAGGGCGTCCCCGGGGCTGTCAGCCAGCCCAGCCCGTACAGCCTGTGCACGCCGTCCCGGGTCCAGTCCGGGTCCCGCAGGGCGGCCAGCCGGGACCGCTCGGCCTCGAGCTCCCGCCGCGACTGCTCCATCTCCCGGGCGTAGGCGTTGCGCCGCCGCTGGCGCTCCTCCGCCTCCAGCGTCCCCGAGGCGGCCGCCAGCGCCTCGACCTGGGCCAGCGCCCCCAGCAGCTCGTTGGTCGTCAGCTGGGTCGCGATCAGCTTCTGCAGCAGCGCCGTCTGCGAGGCGTTGTCGAGGTTGGCCTGCGCGCGGTGCTGCTCGTTCGCCGCCCGCGCGCTCTGCACCGCCGCGGTGGCCGCCCGCGCCGCCTGGCGCGTCGAGGTGCCCAGCGTCTCGGCCCGCTGCAGGGCCTCCAGCGAGGCCTCCAGCGCCCTCGCCCCGGCGCTGCCGGGCACCACCCCCAGCGCCGAGGCCAGCCGCGCCGCCGGCACCGGGGCGCCCGTGTACGCCCGCCACTCCCGCGCGGGCGGCTCCGAGCCCGGGGCCGACGTCAGCGAGTCGAACAGGTCCCCGCCGCTCGCCCGCAGGTCCGCCGGCAGCGCCACCGTGTCCCGCACCAGGTCCGTCGCGTCCGCGTACAGGCCCCGCCAGCCGCTGCCGAGCTGGGTCGTGATCGTCCCGATCGTCGCGGCCTCCCCGGCCAGCCGGTCCTGCATGCTGTCGATCTCCTCGATCGTGTCCGTCAACTGCTCGAAGCGCTTCCGCGCCTCGGTCAGGATGCTGGCCGTGTTCGAGACCAGCGTGCCCATCTGGGCCACCTGCAGGATCGCGTCGATGAAGGCCGGCAGCGGCGCCGCCGCCATCGCCAGCGCCGCCACGACCACCGCCACCTGGATGCTTCTGCTGCGCATTGCGTTCTCCCTGTTCCCGCGCCCCTCAGGGCCTCTCCGCCGGCCGCGGCACCAGCACGTCGCCGGCGAACCACACCCGCACCCGGTGCCCGGCCCGGATCGTCACCGTTGGCAGGCGGTTCAGGAAGCGCTCCATGATCGCCATGCCCTGCTGGGCCAGCCCGGACCCGGTCCCGGAGCGGATGCGCTCCCCGGCCGGGCCCAGCACCGCCGTGTTCTGCATCGCCAGCCCGCTCAGCAGGCCCACCGCCGCGGCGGCCCCGAACAGCGAGCCGTAGTGGTGGTTGACGCGGTCCTTCAGGCCCGTCTCCCCGACCTGGTTCAGCCCCGTGAACTGCTCCAGGCTGGCCGTGCGGCCGTCCGCCAGGATCAGCCGGTGAAAGGCCACCGCCAGCCGCGCCTGGCCCCACTGCGCGACCGCCGAGGCGCTGCCCAGCACGCGGCTGCCGCGCGGCACCAGCAGCCGCTGGCGGTCCGCCGACCAGAAGTCGACCGCGACCATCGCCGCCACCGGCCCGGGAAAGTCCCCGCGCAGCTGCGTCAGCAGCACGCACTCGAGGAACGAGCCCTCGTGGACCCGCTCCCAGCCCTCCGGATCGCGCGGCGCGACCAGCGCCGTGGCCGCCGGGGCGGCCGTCTCGACAGCCGGGTCCGCGGCCGGCGCGACGGGCGGGGCCGCCGCAGTCGCGGACGCCGCCCCGAACAGCGGCGCGTAGCGCTCCGGATCCTCCAGCACCCGCTGCAGGAGTTCGTCGGCGGCAGTCGGTGCCTCCGGCTCCGGGTCCGGCTCCCGCTCCGGACCGGGTCCGGGCTCCTCGCGGGCGGGCGCTGGGGGCTCCCGCCGTTCCGCCGCCCGCACGATCTGCGGAGCCCGCAGCGACTCGTAGCGCCGCCGGGCCTCCGTCTGGCGAATCTCCTCGGCCACGATGTCGTCCACCGCGTACTCCTCCGGCGGCAACGTCGCCAGCGCCGCCCCGCTCCCGTCCGCCGCACCCAGATGCTCGTTCACCGTCAGCTGCAGCGTCCGCCGCCGCTTCTGCTCCTCCACCCGTCGCGAGGCCTCCTGCAGCGCCGTCCGCCGCTCCTCCTCGTCCAGTTCCCGCAGCGACGACTGCACCGAGCCCAGCGCCCAGTTCTGCACCTCCGCCGTCGGCGGCGTCTGCTCCGCCGCCGCGTTCGGCTCCCTCTCCGGCGCCGCCGTCTCCTGCTCCCAGGTCGACCAGCCCACCGCCAGCAGCAGCACCCCCAGGCCGCCCCACACCAGCAGCCGCCTCAGTCCCGCCGGCACCGCCCCGTCCGGCTCCCGCCGCCGATCGATCCACTTCACGGCAACTCCGCCGGCGGCTCGTAGCTCCACCGCAGCCGCTTCCGGCCCACCTGCAACCATCCCGACTCCAGCACGTGCCGCGCCACGTACAGCCCGTCCTCGTAGTCGAACGCCACCAGCGCCGGCTGCCCGTCCTTCTCCTCGTACAGCGCCGGCGCCTCCGCCGCCGTGCACAGCAGGTAGGTGAAGCGCTGGTCGTGCCACATCGCCCGCACCTGCCACGGGCTCCGCGCCGCCTCCGCCGGCAGCCGGTAGTCGAACCGCAGCGTCCCCGGGTAGCGCCGCCGGAAGTCCTCCACCCCCCGCTCCACCAGCTCCTGCGCCGCCCGCTTCGCCTCCCGCGCCTCCTGCCCCGCCCGCTCCGCCTGCAGCTGCCAGCCCTCCAGCTCCGCCGCCGCCACGAACGCCGGCCGCTGCACCGGCGTGCCCACCGGCCCCGGCTCCTGTGGACTCTCCGCCGGCCGCTCCAGAAACACCTTCAGGTCCGGCTCGCCGCCCTCCCGCGCCGTCAGCGAGTAGATGCTGCCCCGGTCCGTGATCAAGGCCACGTTCGTCCTCACCCCCTCCTTCATCGGCTTCAGCAGCGCGATGTTCGCCGTCCCCTCCAGCCCCCAGTACTCGCTGTCCCCGCACACGAACGTCAGAATCTGCTCGTCCTCCGGCACCACGATCACCGTCGTGAACCGCACTCTCGTCGTCACCTCCACCACCGTCTCCGGCGTCACCTCCACGTGCCGCGCCCCGCTGCCCGCCGCCTCCGGCGCGCCCCCGAAGCCGCTGCCCAGCAGCACCGCCAGCACCGCACCCCGTCCTGCTCGTCTCATCCTGTCCTCCCGTAGCCGTTCGCCAGCGCCTCCAGCGCCGCCTCCAGATCCCCGCCGTGCGCCTCCAGCGCCCGCTCCCGCCGCGCCGCCTCGTTCGGGTTCGACGTGTACAGCCAGTAGCTGCGCCGGTCCACGTGCAGCCGCAGCGCCTCCGCCTCCTGCGGCCGCCGCAGGTACAACTCCCGCTTCGGCTGCAACTCCCGGATCGCCTGCGTCTCCGACTCGCTCAGCGCGAACACCTGCCCGTAGTGCCCGGCGTCCATGGTTGGATTCGCCAGGAATATCCGCGTCGGGCAGCTCTCCAGCAGCGCCGCCGCCGCCGAACCCTCCGTCACGTCCACCCCCGACTGCGTCGCCAGCACCAGCGCCGCGTTCTGCTTGCGCCAGGTCTTGGCCGCCTCCAGCAGGTAGGCCGCCACCTCCGGGTCCCGCAGGAACCGCCACGCCTCGTCCACCACCAGAATCTTCGGCCGCTCCCGCTCGGCAGGGTCCTCGATCCCCGCCGCCAGCCGCTCCAGCGCGTAGCGCAGCGCCGCCGCCGCCAGGTCGGGATGCTCGCGCGCCCCCGCCAGGTCCACCGCCTGCCAGTCCGACACCGCTGCCAGCGCGTCCGTGGGCCGGTCGAACACCCGCGCCCACGGCCCCGGGCCGTGCCAGCGCCCCAGCGCCGGCCGCATCGCCATCGGCAGCGAGCCTGCCAGCTGGCCCAGCCTCCGCCGCTCCGCCGGCAGCCGGTACAGGTCCTCCACGCACTGCCGGATCTCGGACAGGTCGTCGCCTGTCGGGCGGTAGCCGCCGATCTGCAGCAGCCCCGCCGTCCAGCCGGCCAGAAAGCGGAAGCTGCGCTCCGACGCCGCCAGCTGGAACGGGTTCAGCCCCGTGCCGCCCTCCGCGTCCAGCGCCAGGTAGCCGCCCCCGGCCAGCCGCGTCAGCCAGCGGTACGACCCGCCCAGGTCCAGGATCGCGATCCGCGCCCCGTAGCGCAGCGCGTGCACCAGCAGGAAGTTCAGCAGGAAGCTCTTGCCCGACCCGGTACTGCCCAGCACCAGCGTGTGGCCCACGTCCCCGCCCGCGAACAGGTCCAGGTGGTAGGCCGTCCCCGCCCGCGTCTCCAGCACCGCCAAGGCCGGTGCCCCCAGGTGCCGGCACTCCGGATGCCCCCGCGAGGGCCCGAACAGCGGCGCCAGCGCCGCCGCCACCCCCGCGCTCACGAACACCCGCCGCAACTGCCGCGGCCGCGGCTGGCCCGGCGACCGCGCAAACCACGCCCCCAGCTGCCAGTAGCGCTCCCGGATCAGCTTCGCGTCCACCGAACCGAAGATCCGCCGCAACTCCGCCTGTGACTGCTCGGCCTGCCCCACGTCCGCCCCGTGCAGCGCCAGCGACAGCGACAGGTCCCCGTAGGCCACCCCCGCGCTCGACAGCTCCGCCCCAGCCTCCGCGATCCGGTCCGCCTCCGTCACCGCCGACTGGTCCACCATGCCCCCACCGCCCAGCATCTGCGAGGCCGTCGAGTAGCGCTTCTGCCAGAAGTGCTTCTGCGCCCGGCGCAGCCGCCGCCGCGCCTCCTCCTGCGGCGCCGGGGCCCACTCCCAGGCCAACTCCAGCGTCCGGCACGGCAGCCGCAGCAGGTCCCCCAGCTGGTTCGCCCGGGCCGCCTGCGGCGGCGCCAGCAGCGAGTGCAGCACCACCGCCTCCCCGTCCACCCGCAGGTGGTCGGCGTGCGCCTCGATCTCCGACAGCGCCAGCCGCCACGCCAGCGGCGGCTCCCCCCCGAACGTCAGGCCCGCCGCCCGCCCCGGCGCGTTCACCAGCTCCGACAGCGCCCGCGTGGCCGGCTCCGGCCCCAGCATCTCGATCGGCGTCAGGTCCGCCACCAGCCCCGCCGCCGCATCCACCTGCTCCGCAAACTCGCGCGCCTCCCGCTCCACTGCCGCCGCAGCCCACGCCACCGCCCGCGCCGGCGGCCCGAACGCCGCCCGCAGCTTCGCCAGCGGCGAGCCCTGCTCGCCCTGCGCCTTCAGCCGCGCGTCCCGCGCGAACCCCGCGTACACCTCCAGCGACTGCAGCCTCGGCCCCAGAAACCGGTTCCGCTCCGCCAGCGCCCGCTCCGCCAAGGCCGCCCGCGGTCCCTCCGCCGCCACCGCCACGGGCTGCTCCGCCAGCGGCCGCCGCAGCAGGTACAGGTACACCCGCGTCCGCGCGTCCGTCCCCGACAGCAGCCGCACCCAGCGCCCCAGCACGTAGTCCAGGTACTCCCCCGGCCGCCCGCTCGCCTCGTAGGTCCCCAGCCGGCCCAGCGCCACCAGCTCCCCGCCCGCCGTCAGCAGCGTGCGCCCGTCCGCCAGCCAGCCCCAGTACGGAATCTCCGCCTCCAGCGACCCGGCCCGCTCGACCGGCGCCCGCTCCGCTGCCAGCGTCCCCGGCCTCATCACTCCCGCACCTCCACCCGCACCGGCCTCCCCGGCCGCTTGCCCGGGTCGTAGCGCGGACGAAAGCGCTTCGCCGCGAAGATGATCTTCAGCATCTGCGGGTCCCGCCAGTGCGCCAGCAGGCCCAGCCCGTACAGCCCCGCAAACAGCAGCAGCGGCCCGAAGAAGGCCGTGAACAGGTTCATCGCCGACACCGCCGTCAGCAGCGAGAGCACGAACCAGCCCCGCTCGACCCCCAGGATCGTCAGCGGGGCCGACAGCGCCGGCACGGCCGGCCAGTCGCGGGTGCCGAGGGCGGGCGTCATCGCTCAGAAGGTGATGCCGAACAGCCAGGTCAGGAACTGCGCCGCCAGCAGCATCAGGCCGCAGCCGAACACCAGTGACCCCACCCGCTTCTTGCTGCCGCCCCCCTCGTCCACGGCGTAGAGCGCGCCGCCGATGACGCACGCGATCAGGCTGATGCCCCTCGCGAAGGGCCCGGTGAAGAAGGCCTGCATGACCTGCACTCCGCGGGTCCACGGGTCGGCCGCGGCGGCGCCAGCGAGCAGGGGCGCCGCGGCCAGCAGCCCCAGCGCCAGCCCGGGCAGGTGGCGGCCGATGCGGGCGGCCGCGTGTTGGCATCGTGAACGGAACATGGCTGTCCTCCGGCGTCCCCCAAGGGTCGCCGCAGCCGGGGCCCCTGTCCATGCCCCGAAGGACCACAGGTGCCCGCATCAGCGCTGCCGCTGGCGGGAGAGAGGGGCGGGTGCAACCGCCCTCGCCGGCGGGGCGTCTATGCTGTCACCATGCGTATGACACGAATCGCGATCTCTCTCGGCCTCGCCCTGATGGGGCTGGCCGGCTGCACCAGCGAGGAGGAGCGGGAGAAGGCCCGTCTGCGGGCCGAAATCGAGGAGAAGCTGGCCGAGTACCGGTCGCTGCTGGACCGCAGGAACGAGTTGGAGGCTGCGCTGCGGCCAGAGGTGCCTCCGGCACCTGACAACACCACCAACGCCTACGAGTACGTGCTCTCGAACGATCCGGACTCCCGAAGTCTCGCGTTGCAGCTCCAGCAGCTCGAGAGGAAGCTCGACTGGATGCGGGACCGGATTGCTGACAGAGAGGAGCGGCTGGCAAAACGGGAGGCGGGTGAGGCGGATCCGACCGAGGCGGCCGTGAGGCGGCTGTACGGCCTCGAGTGGTCGAGAACGGACAAGGACTAGCCTCTCTCGCGCCGCAGGCGCGCCCTTGTGGTCCGGCCTGCCGGGGAGGTCGGTCGGCGTCGCGCGCGCATCCTATAGGTTCTCTACCGGCCTAGCTACCGGGATCCTTATAAATAGTGCAGCGCGACAAAACTGGCGCAGCACCCGCGACAAAACTGGCGCAGCGCCCGCGACAAAACTGGCGCAAGGGCGCGACAAAACTGGCGCAGCTCTGGAGCCCGGAAAATGCGCGACAAAACTGGCGCAAGCAGGGCCGGACTAGTGGTGCTTCGCGTTATGGCGTTCGGTGCGCGAGCCGACCGATGGAGGACCTGGGGTCAAGACGACTCGCCTCGTCTCCAGCTCTAGGTGCAAGTCTCCAGGCCAGGCGGCCCGGACTCGATCCACCGCTTCTCGAAACCGTTGTCGAAAGTCCCGCGGACGTGCATATTCTGATCCGAACTGATTCTCCAGACTTGGCCATGCTATCGAGGTCGGCTTCTCCAAGGTCGCCATCCGGTAGGTGATCCATCCGTAGACGTCGATCGAAAGCGGGGACCGACGAACACAGCGGAGGATGAACGGGTCGAGCGGGACTGCCGACTTGGTGGCCTGCAGGAAGAAACGCTCGGACAACTCCACGACCAGTCCACCCTCCTCTGCATTCATCCACCGGTCGGCAATATCCAGCTTGTGGCCACCGTACTTCGAGAGATGCGTCGTGATAAACGACGTCGTGCAGAGGCGATTCAGTTGGTCCCGAGCGAGTGTGGACTGGCCTCCGCCTCCGGATTTTCCGATCCCCATCCTCAACAACAGGTCGTTGATTGATCGCCCCACCGGAAACCGCCGCCTCTTTGTGCGGACGGCAGCCGTTGCTAACTGGACTATGATCAGTCGCGGGTAGACGCCGAACGGCAACCCGGTGCGCTTCGTCGAGACGAGGGTGGTGCGTACACTGCCATTCACGCGGGTAAACTCGGAGACCTTCGGGTCGCGGTGTGGCAGTGTGGTGCTGGCCAGAAATGCCGGCATGAACACTGGCCGCCGCTCCCACGGCTGGCGACCGCTGGGCTGCGACGGCTTCCTGGGTTCTTTTGTGCCACTGTGTGGATTCGCGGAGCCGTCCGCCTTGGCCAACGAGACGTTCCTGACCCCCTCACCGAGGCCCTCCGAACGCAGCTTGTGACCGAGGCGCACCATCGCCTCGTTGGCACCGGCAAGCGTCGCCTCCGAGTCACTCGGATGCGTAACGAGAATCCACCCGTCGTCATTCATCGCGGCGGGCTTCTGCCGCAACAGCCAGTGAATGTGACTCTCGCGGACCTCAGGGTCGCGCCCAAGCGCATCAATCGCGAGTCCAAACGCGACCTGGGCCTCGTGGCGGGTTGGGTGATCGTCTAGATCGACATCAAGGGGTATCGGTAGTGGCAAGGCAGCCTCCATGGCTGCCTGGCAGGCACCTGTTCCCTCCCGGCCGGGGGGCACATGATGTAGTTAGTTCTTCCGGAACTAGGGCCCGGACGATGCTCAGGGGAGCAGTTCGGCGATCGCCTCGTCCGCGAACAGCAGACCGGTGTCTGTGAGGCGCATCGAGGGTTCTCTCGCCTCGAGCCATCCACGCTCCGCCAGCGGTCGGGCTCTCGGCCAGAGTTGGCGCCAACCAGCCCCGTCGAGGACGATGCCCTCGGTCGTCCTTAGGCCTGTCAGCACCTGATCTTCGAGAAGCCCGTCGGCGTCGCGGTCATCGAGCTCCGACCGTGGCGAGTGACCTTCCGCCATCCTCCGGACGTACTCGGCGGGGCTGCTGACGTTGGCCCAGCGCCGGCGCCCGTCGAACGAGTGGGCGTCACTGCCGAATCCGAAGTACGGTTCCATGCGCCAGTACTTCAGGTTGTGCAGGCTCTGCCGGCCGGGCCGGGAGAAGTTGGATACCTCATACCGTTCGAACCCGAGCCGCCGCAGATGCTCCAGAGCAGACTCGTAGAAATCCACCGTCTCGTCTTCGGCTGGAACGGCCGAAGCGCCGTAACGCCGCCCCCCGGCTCGCAATTCCCGGCCGAGCCGACTCTGGTCGTCTCGTTCGAGCATGTACACCGACACGTGATCCACCCCCAGCCGGTCCACCCAGGCGAGGGTGTCGCGCCAGGTCTCCCCGGTCTGGTAGGCGAGACCGGCGATCAGGTCGACGGAGACATTGCGAATACCTTGGTCCGCGAGTCGACGTATGTCGGCTGCGACGGTCTCGGCGTCATGCCGACGACCGGCAGCCCTTGCCACTCTTGAGTTGAAGGACTGGACACCGAGGCTCGCACGGTTGATGCCGAGCCCCATCCACGCCGAAATCCGCTCTGTGGAGGCCTCGCCCGGGGCGACCTCGATCGTTGCCTCTTCCCAGTGCACGCGCGGCAAGCTTGATGCTAACCGCGCGATCTCGCCCGGATCGAGAAGGCTCGGACTGCCCCCTCCAAGGTACAGCGTTCCGACATCACGCAAGGGCTCCCCTCCGAGTTCCCGTGACAGGCAGCGGAGATAGTCTGCACGCAGCGACCGCTCGTGGACGTCCGAACTGAAATTGCAGTAGGTGCACTTCTGCGCGCAGAAGGGGATCGATACGTAGATGCCTGCTGAAGCCAAGTTCGGGAATCGCCCTCGGGCAACAAGATCAGCTTACGCCGTCCGTCCTGCTGGGCGCGGAAGGTCCAAACAGTTGCCTGGTTCGCCACACCGGCCGCAATTGCCGGGCTACTCCTCGGCGTCGGACTCCGCCTGCGGACGCTTGGCGGCAGATTTCCGCAGCCGCTCGTTTACTTGCCCGGCGATCCTTGCAGCCCTCCGGACGGTCCTCTCCTTGGCAGCCTGCACCTCTGGCTTGGCACGTTCCCACGCCGCCTCCACCTCGGGTTTGGCCTTCTGCCAAGCCTCTTTCGCCCGCGGCTTGATCTCGTCCTCGAGAACCTTCCTGGCCGTATCGCGCACCCGCGGATCCTGGGCGGCCTTGCGCGCAACTTCCCGTACCAAGGTTCGGAGAAATGGCATCAAGACGTTATCGTACCAGTACCGCCGGGTTGCCACGTCTCTATCCGTCTCCCTGAACCTTCGCCAGGAACAGTTCGTGCAGACGCGTATCGCCGGTCAATTCCGGATGGAATGTGGCCGCCAGGTGCCGTCCCTGCTCGACCAGGATGGGGTCCGAATCGCTCCGGGCCAGCACCTTCACCGCCGGATCCGCAGTCCGAATGATCGGTGCCCTGATGAAAACGGCCTCCATCCTCCCCGCGCGGGTTCGACGGACGAACTCCGCTTCCGGATCGATCACACGAACGGAGCTGTCCAACTGCCTCCCGTAGGCGTTCCGCTCAACCCTGATGCCCATGGCACCCAGGGAAGGCTGGTGAGGATTGGCGACCTCGGTTGCGAGCAGGATGGCGCCGGCGCAGGTGCCGAGGACGGGCTTCTCCTGCACGAATTGCCGCAATGGCTCCCACATGGCCTCCTCCTCCAGAAGGACCAGGTTGGTTGTACTCTCTCCGCCAGGCAGCACGAGGCCGTCCAGAGCGTCTAGCTGGTAGGCGTAGCGCACCTCAAGCGGCATCACACCAAGCCCGGAGAACTGGCGGGAGTGAGCCTCGAAATCTCCCTGGAGTGCAAGGATTCCAATTCTCATGGGAGGACCCTGCCGACCGACGGGGTCGGTCCACCGCGAACTGGGCGGCTACCAGCCCCGCGTCTGGAGGAGTTCCCTCTCGTCCAGCTTCGAGACATCCAGTCCCGGCATCGGTTCGCCCAGGTCCCCGCAAGCTTCCAGCAACTTGTCCGGATCGCTGAAGAAAGTGGTGGCCTTGACGATCGCGGCCGCCCGTCGCCGGGGATCCTCGGACTTGAAGATTCCTGAACCAACAAAGACCGCTTCCGCCCCCAGGCTCATGACCAGAGACGCATCCGCCGGAGTGGCGATGCCGCCCGCCGAAAAGTTCGGTACGGGCAGCCGCCCTTCTCGGGCCACCCATTTCACCAGATCCAGTGGCGCCTGCAGGTCCTTGGCCCGTGCCGCCAGCGCATCAGGCTCGGTAACAGTCAATTCGCGGATCTGCTGCCGGATGGTCCGCATGTGGCGCACCGCTTCGACGATGTTGCCGGAACCCGCTTCACCCTTGGTCCGGATCATGGCGGCCCCTTCGGCAATCCTTCGGAGGGCCTCGCCGAGGTTCCGTGCGCCACAGACGAACGGCGTCGCGAAAGGATGCTTGTCGATGTGGTGCTGCTCGTCGGCGGGTGTCAAGACCTCGCTTTCGTCGATATAGTCGACCTTGAGCGCCTGCAGTACCTTGGCCTCTGCGAAATGCCCGATCCGCGCCTTGGCCATCACGGGGATCGACACCGCCTCCATGATCTCGCGCATCTTCCCGATGTTGGCCATGCGTGCCACCCCGCCCTCCTTGCGGATGTCGGCCGGAACCCGCTCCAGGGCCATCACCGCCACGGCCCCTGCCTCTTGGGCAATGAGTGCCTGGTCCTTGTCGGTGACGTCCATGATGACGCCACCCTTAAGCTGCTCGGCCAATCCAACCTTGAGCCGGAATTCGTTCGTCTGGAACATGCCATTGCCCTCCGGGGGCCTTGCCGGACCGTCGGAGCATCCCCCGACAATACCGTCCCAAGTCCAATCGTACTCGCGTCGGGGCGCCCGTTCAAGCTCTGCGCCTGTGGCGGGGGCGGGGGAAAGGCCGCACAACCTTACCCGCGGGGTGGATGTGGCTGCAACGGTGAACGGAGCGATTCGCGTGAACCTGGGCCCAGTAGTATCCTGCTAGGTCATGCCGACCGGATCGGAGTTGTTTGTCCGCAGCTTGAAGGGCCAGGGTGTCGACCGGATCTTCACTTTGGTCGGAGACCATCTGAACGATGTGCTTCAGGTCGCGGTGAGGGAGGGGCTGTCCATCTACGACACCCGCCACGAGTCCGCTGCGGTGCACATGGCGGACGGCTGGGCCAGGCTGACCCGGACTCCCGGTGTATCACTGGTAACTGGTGCTCCTGGCCACACCAACTCGATTACCGGTATCGCAACAGCCAGTGCAACAGGCGTTCCAATGCTGGCCGTCAGCGGAATGAGCGACTCCAATCTTCGGGACCGATTCGCGTTCCAGGACATGGATCAACTCAAGCTGGTGCAGGGAATCACGAAGTATGCGGCAGTACCCACCCACTCCGGCCAGATACCATTCCACGTCCGGCGTGCTTTTCTGGAGATGCTGCGTGATCGTCCCGGTGTTGCACACTTGAGCATTCCGGTAGACTTCTTCACCGCAAGGAACACATCCCACGCACCGACTCCCGAACAGCGAATCGGAAGCCTTCGATGTGCCCCTACCTCCTCGGACGTCGACAAGATCATCGACCTGCTGGATGGTGCGGAGCGGCCCGCCGTGATCGCCGGGTCCGGTGCCTACTGGTCACGTGCCGATGCCGAACTCCTCGAGTTCATTGAGGCTGCCCGGGTTCCGCTGTTCACCGCCAACTTGGCCCGGGGGGTGGTCTCCGACGACCATCCGCTCTGCTTCGGCTATGCGGATGTCACGCTGAATCGTGGAGCCCAGAATGCGCTTCGACAGGCTGATCTGGTCGTCATCGTGGGGAAGCGGATGGATTACGGACTGCGGATGGGAGGGCCACAGCAGTTCCCCCCTGATGCCAAGATCGTGCAGGTTGACGTGTGCGGCACGGAACTCGGCTTGAACCGGTCGTTGGCCGTCGGAGTCCAGGCGGATGCGAGGACGGCGCTCCGGGCCTTCATCGATGCGTTGACCGCCCGCCCCGCCCCGGACCGTTCGGCGTGGCTGGCAGAGGTGCAGCGGGGATGCGACTCATATGCGGCGGAAGTTGCCGCGCTTGCGGCCCGCCCGCGCGAGCCGATGCATTCGCTGCATGTCCACCGCGTACTCGAGCAAAGGCTCCCCCCGGATGCGACAATTTGCTGGGATGGCGGGGACTTCGTACATTGGGGGCGGTACCTTCTGAAGGCAAGACATCCTGGGCATTGGATGCGCTTGGGTTCCCTCGCGGGGCTCGGTGTGGCGCTCCCGATCGGACTGAGCGCTCAGATCCTGCGTCCGGACTCCCGAACCGTCGTCGTGACCGGTGACGGCTCGCTTGGGTTCTATATCGGCGAACTGGATACGGCCGTGCGATTCGGGTTGCCGGTCGTGATCGTAGTGGGAAACGATGCAGGATGGGGAATCGAGCGCGAGTTGCAGGAGGCCTTTTACCCGGCATCGAGCACCGTCGCCTGCGAATTGCGGAATACTCGATATGACCTGGTGATGAAGGGGTTCGGTGGGGATGGGGCGCACGTCACCTCGCCCGATCAGCTGGATGGGGCCTTCGAACGGGCTTTTCACAGCGACAAGCCGTTTCTGATCAATGTCGAAATCGACGGTGCCGGCTCTCCATTCACGCAATATCAGATCAAGCGGCGCGTCCAGTAGGGGGACCATGCGGGCGCTGTGGGTGGTCGTCGGGTTGACCGCGGTGTTCTCCAAATGCCTGGAAGCGTCGCAGATTTCGACCTACGAGTCCCCGCCGGAAGACCTGCCCCGCAGACTCGAACCGCAACCCGTGCCGTTCGACCATGAGGTGCATGCAAGACACCGCATAGCCTGTCGAGACTGCCATCCGGGAGCACGGTCGGAGGGGCGGGCCGGTCTGCCGGACCGGGACGACTGCATGCTGTGTCACCAATCCATTGCCACGGACCATCCCGGAGTGCGGGCGCTGTCCAGTCGGCCTCGGGGCAGCCAGATTCCGTGGGTAAGGGCCTACCGGGTCCCGGACTTCGTGTTCTTCAGTCATGCCTCACATGTCGGAGCCGACGTTGGATGTGAATCGTGTCACGGTCCAGTCGCCACCCGGTCGATCCTCGGGCAGGAAGTGTCGACCAACATGGTGTCATGCATGAACTGCCACGCTGACAGGAACATCTCGAACGAGTGCTTCCTGTGCCATGACCTCGGCCAGTGAGCGGCGGTCTGCCGGCATCGAGTCCAGTCCTTCATCCGTCGCCCGAGCAACGTCCCCCTGTGTCCGCGCATCCTGTATAGGCTTCATCCGGGTCCTTCCGGCGGCGTTGGCGCAGGGTGGGATCTCATCTGCATGACGTCTGCATTTCCGCAGTTCGGGGCAGCCGTTCCGGCGCGGTCGTTATTCCATGTCCAGTTGGCTTGATGTCTCAGCCCCCTGCCTGAGCCCCGGTCTTGTCAACCTCGTCGATCACAACCTGTCCCCGGGCGTCTGCCCGAAGACCGTGGCGATTGGTCGTGCTGGCCACACCACGACCGGTGGAGTCTCGGCGGACTGGCTGCGGACCTTCGCCTGCAACGGCCCGGTGGCTATACCGGACTGCGCGACCCCGATTTCGGGAATGCCCCAGAGTCCGGGTCAGGACGCTGCCTGGAACCCCTCGAATCGCAACGCGAGCCGGTCGCGGTCCGGCCGGTCCGCTCGACGGTTCGGTAGATGAATGGTTTGTCCCTTGAGGCCCTTGAGCGACTCAAGCATCGGGCCGTCCTCTCTCTCCAGCAGCCGGTCCGAAACGTGGAGGTGGTAGTCGGCGTCAATGCCGATCAGATGGGCGTCAAATGCTGCGTGGTGAATTTTTGACAAGGGCAGGCCATTGGGTACGACGGGCTGGCCGAGGTACTCGTGCGTGTCTGGAATGATATGCGCCGCATCCAGCAGCATGGGTTCGGGAATGCGGGATATCGCGCACCGTCCCCGGTAGGCGCGGATGACCGCCTCGCGAAACGACGATTGGTGCAGTCGCTGCTGCACGGCCCGGAGGGCGTAGCGCCGCTCCACGGTGGAACTGGGCAGCGTTGCGATCTGCCCGAACGAGTCAGCCGTACGCTGGGATTGCGCTCTGGAATCGGCCACTCCGAATGAGACGTTGACCTTGAGTGATCCAGGGTTCCACTCCGAGATGAAGGCCGGCACCATGGCTTGGTATCGACCGGGAGCGACACCCACGAAGTAGATCACCGGTATCGGTATGTCGTTCTCGAATGCTTCCCGGAGCCAGCGATTCTCGGCGGCATTCGGGTCATCGCCCATGAAGTCGTATTCGACAGAGTGGTCTGCGGCGAGAATCTGACGGAGACTGTTGCGCTGATCGTCGTACCAGATTTTGCGACCCGGGCCCGGAAAGGTTGTCTTGATCGACAGCAGGAACTGCATCTTCTGTGGCTTGAAGATGCCGCGCCGGGGATTGACCAGTGGAATGCGTTCGCCTTCAAACGAGAATCCGCCATTCAGTACCTGGTGGGTGAGGGCATCATGGACTTGCTGCAGATGCAGGACGTGTGCGAACGCCTGCTTGCGCATCAAGGTATCCTGGCGTGAGACCTCCATGGATGGGCCCGGCACTATCGGAAGCAGTGCTCGTTGTGCCAAGATAGCGCTTCAATATCAGGGCGGTGTTCCGCCTGTACAGGAGGTGCTATGGGCTTTCCTTGGAGGTTGTAGTAGTGCTTCCCATTCTCGAATTCCTCGCGAATGCGTCGACTGACTTCGAAGTGCAGGCTGGGCGTGACCGTCACGTAGCCCTCGTCGAACAGGCGATGAATATCGCTGCGGAGCAGGAGTCCGTTCTGGGGGGTGTGTGGGCCGCCTTGTGCGTAAGGAAGTATATGCGCCGCCTCGAGGGCTGGCAGTGTACGCTCTTGCGTCACCGCACATCGCCGCGCATAGCTGTCCGTCACCATGACCCGGAACGCGCCTTGACCGAGTCTGGGAGTGATGAGTTGCGGCTTTCCGAATCGGCCACCCGGCAGACTCTGGTCGGTGATGGACTGTCTGCTGAGGCTGTCGATTACAGACTCCCACAACTGAAGGCCTTCCGGCGTCCCGGTGTTGTAGGTCTTGAACTGGACGATGTTCGGAGACCAGTTGCTCGGTACCGGGACCCATTCCGGTGGATCAAGGAAAAACGGCTGTGTCAGGATTCTGCAGCCGATGTCGAAGTCGCCTTCGTGGTTTTGGTGCCGGTACTGGGCAATGCGGGTTTGCATCTGCTTCAGCGAACTGGCACCGTTGGCACGTCCGAATGCATTCCAGGCGAGCGAACACGGCATCTGGTTCGCATAGGCGAAGACACCTCCGCCAACAATGCAGTTGTGGGGGGCGCGCAGTTTGAACAGAAACAGCTCGCCTGGATCGAGCGCCTGAAAACCCTGGCCTGACGGCTTCCAGAAATTGACCTCCTCCAGACCCTGCTCGGTCCGAAGCATCTCGAACCAATCGCCGTCGGTGACCGCTACAACCAGGCTGATGCCCATTTCAGACCTTCAATGATAGAACTTGGCACTGTATCACAGTCGTCAAATGGTGTCCGTGACCAGAAATGCGGGCCCGGCGGGTTGAGTGGCCCACGCCAGATCTCAAGCGGGTGAGCTGGCCCGGATCAGAATGTCAGCCGCATAACCAGATTGAACGTGCGACCGTCGTTGAGGGTGTTGGTGATCTGTGCGAAGTTCTCACCCGTGAGGTCGTTACCCGGTTCGGCGAATTGGGGGGTATTGAAGAGGTTGATGGATTCCGCCCGGAAAGTCAGCGTACTCTCACCGGCGACCTTCCAGCTTCTGGACATCGAGAGATTGATGTTCTGGACTCCATCCTTCCTTAGGACGTTCCGGCCCAGATTGCCGCTGGCGCGGTTCGCGGGGACAAAGCCGAATGCGGAGCGCGGCATGGATTGCCGGGAGGTGTCGGGGTGGTTGATGCTCCGGCCCAGGACTGAAGGTTCCAGCAGTTGCGGGCGGTCGCCAACGGACCCGTCCACGTTGCCGATCCCGGGTCCGTCCGAGCCCGCATACACCATGAATGGTGTGCCCGTCTTCAGCAGGATCACGGAGTGGAGCTCCCAACCTCCGAAGGCGCTGTTCCATGCCCTGGTGGAGGCGCTGAGCGATGGCGTTCGATAAGCCACTCTTGCAAGCGCCGCATGGGACTGATCGAAGCTGCTGAGAGACTTGACATCCCCGTGGACATCGAATTCTGTCTGACTTCTCCCGGCGAACGCATCCCGGGTCGATGCGTTGCTCGCGTAGTGAGCACCGAGGTCAATGGCCTTGCTCAACCAGTACGAGAAGTCCAGATTGATGCCGCGGAAGTTGCGGACCCCCAGAGTCGCCTTGGCTGCGTCAAAGTATCCCCTGGAACCATTCA
Source organism: Bryobacterales bacterium (assembly GCA_965205085.1). Classification (GTDB taxonomy): domain Bacteria; phylum Acidobacteriota; class Terriglobia; order Bryobacterales; family UBA6623; genus VXMF01. The sequence goes on from OZ242039.1 coordinate 4,377,554, forward strand.
GGATTCGTCGGACATCATAGTAGCGCTGGTCGGGACGCCTTTCGTTGACCGTCTTGGTTGTCCGGGCAATGCCTTCCACATCCCTGGCGCGGTTGAAGACCCAGCCTGCGAGGAGACGGTGCGAACGACTTCCGACATACCCGATCTGGGAGTACACCCCCGTGGGGTTTGCCACCTCCCAGCTGAAGTTGTACTGATGGGAGTACGGTGACGACAGGTCCGGCGAGATCTGGATGATGGCGCTGCGGACGTTCCTGTTAGCAGCGTCCACTGTCAATCCCTCGAACGGGTTGAGCAGGTCTGGAGCGACAGCGTTGACACGAATGTTGCCTGGGGGGTTGAAGCGCTCCTGCGAGTAGGTCGCAGCGAAGATCTCTCCGTACTGGAGTCCGTAGGCCGCCCGGAGGACGCCGACCGGCGCGCGGTACGCGAATCCGAAGCTGGGTGCCAGATTGTTGCAGTCGCACCGATAGGGCACCTCCGAGAGGCCATTCACCTCCACTGGGCGGGTCAATGGTTCGTACCGAAGCCCGAAGCTGAGCTTGAGGTTGGGGCGAGCGGTCCAGGTGTCACCGGCAAAGTGTTGCATGCGCCAGCGACGGAAGCCTCGATGCGGATTGCCTACCGACCGTGTGATTCGGGTTGGCGTACCGAGTCGCACGTTCGTGATCATGTCCCGCCCAAAATCTGCACCGAACATGATCATGCCGATGTGCCCGGAGCTCTCGACACCGTTAAGGTGCTCCCGGGTGACATCCACACCGCCGGTCAGCAGGTGGTTACCGATGCGAGTCGCAACAGAACCGGCATACCGGTAAAAGTTCTGGGCTCTGTCATAGGGAATGCTTGATGTGCCGCCGAGTGTTTGCAGCTGGCGCTGCATCCAGACCAGCGGACCCAGAGCCGTCTCGTCCTGCACGATCAGCGATGTCATCCTTCGGAAGCGGGCTGAAAGGACACCCGTCGTTTCGGCCGAGATATCCCGTGCCCACGTCAGCCGGGCGTCATGCGATCCCGTGGTCGTGTCCGGGTTCTGCCCCTTGACCAGTTGGAATGCGTCTACCTTCTGCTTGCGGAACCGGTAGTCCAACACCAGTCGCGTCATGTCGTCCGGCGACAGGTCGAGCCTGGCCCCCGCGAAATCATTGTTGATGCTCTGCGGAGCATTGGTGTTGTGTGCTCGCTGATTGATGTCGGGGCGGTTCGGCGCCTCGTTCGGGTATGAGTCAAGAATCTCGGCGATTCTGGCCCGGAGTAGCGGGTCAGTCGCGAGGGGGGTCCGCTCGGCGGGCAGCGGGATCAGGACGTTGCCGTTCACGTTGCCGCGCCTGCGCTGCTGCGACAGGTCGATCGATAGCGCCGATTCGCTGGGTAACGGGGCAAGCATGCTGACGCCGTACTCGTTCGTTCTTGCGGGCTGCACCGATCCGACCTGGAAGAATGACCGGGCGGCAAACACGCTGTTGCCATGGGATTCGTAGATCGATCCGTGAAAGTCTCTCCGGGCCAATGGCTTGAGATGGACCTGTCCCTTCGGGGTGTTACCGAATTCGCTTCCGAAATACCCTTGCGAAGCGTCGAATTCCTCCACGATCATTGCGGTGGTGCCCATGCGGATGTTGAGTTCCTTCTGAACGTTGTTATCGACGAGAGTGATCTGGACGTTCTCGTTCCGACGGCCCTCGCCCGAGTCCGTGTCCACCTCGCCGAGCAGGTTGAGTTCCGTCCGGGTCTGGTTCGCCGCCGGCTGGCCGAAATCGGCATCGGCTTCCCTCGCATCCGCCAGCGGCGCGCTTCCTTCCAGAGGTACGTCCCGGACGGCTGGGCTCGTGGCCGGGGCCTCGGTGGCTGGGGCCGCGCCTAACGGGCCTGTGCACGACAGCCACAGCAAGGCGACCCTCCAGGTTAGGGGTCTGATCGGCAGCATCGGTTCCTCGGTTTCAACGGCTGAAAGTCCTGCCCGGCGAAGAGGAGCAATTCACGACCAGTATCGTCGGACCGGCTCCCGTTACAAGGTCTTGGAATCAGGATATCGCGGCCGCCAATCAAACGGATCGGAACTTCCGAACTCTCGTTCGGTTTCCCACTGGCACTGTCGCCCGAGCGCCCGTCTCCGTTCCACCAGTGCGCTGGGCCCCGCGGTGCCTGGTGCAACCGGTTGTACGTCGCCGATGGGTGGTCGCGGACCGCCCCTGTGAAGCTGCGAGACACTAGGGCCATGATCCCGCGTTACACGCGCCCGTGCCTGGGGCGCATCTGGTCCGACGAGAACAGGTACCGGCAGTGGCTGGAAGTCGAGTTGATGGCGTCCGAGGCCCTGGCCGAACTGGGCCAAGTGCCGAGCGATGCGGCCACTGCATTGCGCAACCACGCCGACTTCGATGTGTCGCGGATCGAGGCGATCGAAGCGGAGGTCCGTCACGATGTCATTGCCTTCACGACCTGTGTTTCCGAGAAGATGGCGGAAGCTGGAGCGGCCGAGCACTCGCGTTGGCTCCACTATGGCTTGACTTCCAACGATGTTGTCGATACCGCCCAGGCTCTGATCATCCAGCAGGCCTCCGAGCCGATCGCGGTCCAGCTGCGGGACTTGCAGGAGATCCTGCGGAAGCGGGCGTTCGAGTTCAAGGACACCGCCATGGTCGGGCGGACCCACGGTGTGCACGCTGAGCCGACAACCTTCGGGCTGAAGATCGCCAACTGGTACAGCGAAATCGGGCGCCAGATTGACCGCTTCGATAGCGCCCGAGAGCAGATGAGAGTCGGGAAGCTGTCCGGGGCCGTCGGCACACTGGCCCACATCAGCCCCGAAGCGGAGGAGAGAATCTGCATGAAACTGGGCCTCCGGCCAACCGCTGTCTCGAACCAGGTCATCCAGCGGGACCGGCACGCACACTTCGTCTCGACTCTGGCCAACATTGCCGCCACCATCGAAAAGATCGCCGTTGAGATCCGGCACCTGCAGCGCACGGAAGTCCGGGAGGCACAGGAGTACTTCTCGAAGACTCAGAAGGGCAGTTCTGCGATGCCTCACAAGAAGAATCCGATCGTTTCCGAACAGCTGAGCGGCTTGGCCCGCGTCGTGCGTGGAAATGCAGTTGCGGCACTTGAGAACGTCGCACTGTGGCACGAGCGCGACATCTCCCACAGTTCGGCGGAAAGGATCATCCTCGCTGATTCGACAACGCTCGTGGACTATATGCTCAACAAGGCGTGCAACCTGATCGGCCGACTGCTTGTGTATCCCGAACGTATGGCCACTAATCTCGAATCCAACGGCGGACTCGTGTATTCGGGCCAGTTGCTGCTGGAGATCACCGCCAAGGGGGTCCTGCGCGAGACGGCTTACCAATGGGTCCAGCGCAACGCACTCAGGGCTTGGGCAGAGAACGGTAACTTCCGGGCCATGGTCGAAGCGGATCCGGACATCAGTGGATTGCTCGAGCCAGGGGACTATGAGAATGCATTCTCCCTTGGTCGGCAGCTCCGCAATGTAGACGCCATCTTCGACCGGGTATTCGGGTCGAGGGACCCGATCCTGTCAAGTCCATGCACGGAGAACGGCTAGGAGCGGACCAATCGGAGTGCCGACCGATCATTGTTGAGTCGGATCAGATAGGAGACCTGGCATCCGACGGGTGCGGAAGTTAAGAGTCAGTGACGTTTGACGGTGGATCGGCGTGTCTGGCTCGTCGGCCCTCGCAATTTCCCGAGTGCTGCCGTCAGAATCGACAAGGTTCGAGAAGGTCGGGCAGGCCGTGTCCTGGTGCAGGGTCGGGGTTCCCATCCGTCAAGGCTGTGTATACGGGTAACGTTGTTGCCGGGTCGAAGGAACCGGATGGTATGTCACTGGACGCTGCCGATGGGACGGGGTGTCCTAATCCCACCTCTTGCCCCGCTGCTCCCAAGACCGGTGCCTGTCGGCTGCTGCTGGCGTCCGCAAGACCAGAAATAGCCTGCGCATGCGTGCGATGCGGGAGGTCAGGGCTTGACCTCGACGCCGGCCAAGTCCTCAAAGAGCTTGAAGGCTGCGATGATGTCCTCGTCGCCGTGGCCCTTCGCCACACCGGCGCTGAACAGTTCATGGACCAGACTTGTCGCCGGTAGCGGCACTCCGAGTTCCCGCCCCGACTCGAGCATAAGGCCGATGTCCTTGCGCATCCACTTGAGGGGGAATGCGGCGCCAAAGTCCCGGTTGAACAGATACGGAGCTTTAAAAGCGATCAGCCCGGATTTGGCGGCCGAGTTGTCCAGAATCTCGAACATGAGTTCGGCCGACAGGCCCGCCTTGGTGGCTAGCACCATGCCTTCGACGAAGCCCTGCAGAGTGTTTGCAAGTACCAGATTCTGGGACAGTTTGGCGTGCAGTCCCTTCCCCTGGCTCCCACAGTAGTAGAGGTTCGTTCCCATGCATTCGAAGTACGGACGCACACTCTCGAATACTCCCTTCTCGCCTCCAATCATGAACGTGAGCGTACCGCCTTTCGCTCCGGGAGTTGACCCCGTGCAGGGAGCATCCAGATAACTGCATCCCTGAGCCTCGAACTTCGCGGCCATGCGCCGAGCTGTGCTGGGGCCGATCGTCGAGCAGTCTGCAATGACGGTACCCGGAGTTGCGCCGCACAGCACACCGCCAGATCCTGTCAGCACCTCTTCAGACATGGCGGAGTCTCCCACGCAGAGAAAGATGCAATCTGCGAAGCTCCCGACTTCGGCGGGCGTCTCGCAGTAGTGCCCCCCCGGATTCGAGTCCGCCAGATCCCTCGCCTTCGAGGAGGTATGGCTCCAGAGCGCCACTTCGTGTCCGGCTCCCAGTAGATGCTCCGCCATGGGCTTGCCCATCAGTCCTAGTCCGAGAAATCCGAGTTTGGCCATAACCGTTGATTTTATCTAACCCGAACTCACGGCCGATAGACCACCGTCAGCGGCTGGCTCCCGGGCTCGCATGATCGACACTCGCCCTGTTCTGCCGGGCTGGAGCGGGTAGCTCGGGGCCTCCACATTGAACGCTGCGGCAAGCCCATCGAAACGCATGACCAGTGACTGGCGCTGCGACGCGCGCACTGCGGATGAACGAATCACCCTGGATGTTCTCACGTCGAGTTGCTCCAGTTTCTTGCCGTCGCGGCTGATTCGATTCACGGAGAGCACCGGCTCTTTCGGATCGGTTCTGGTAGGTATGAGGGACGCCGTCGCACCCCTCCGCTCTGTTCGAGACGACACCGCCCGCATTCCGCCTGGCCGACGTGGCCATCCGTCTGGCGCGGCCCGGGGAACGGATGCGGTGGGACGATCTGGTCGACCGTCACCATGACTTGGGGCTTCAGCGCTTCGCCGATCGCGGGCTGCGGTATATTTTCGAGTGGCACGGCCAGTGGGTCGGGCTGGCCGGCTGGCAGTCGGGGGCTTTCGAGTGCCGCCCGCAGGACCGCTGGGTGGGCTGGAAAGCCCAGATCCAGTTCCAACGGCTGCACTGGGTGGTCAACAACACTCGGTTCCTGCTGTTGGGAAAGGCGGGCGCATTCCTAGGGTTGAGTACGCATGCGCTGTCGTGCATGACACAACGGCCGCTGCGGGAAGAGCGGGAACTGCCGGTGACTCTCGCGGCGAACCCGCAGGGCGGTGCCTCCGGACTGCGTCCGGTCGGGTTGTGCTCGCTGTACGCCGGGTTGAGCGAGGTGCCCGATTTCCGGCGCGCCTAGGGCCCAAGCATACGACGGCCACCGTGCTGGCCATCGACCTGCTCGCGAGGCCGGCCGGCCTGCATGGCGGCAAGGCCGCTGCCGCTTATGCCCAATCCTTGATTCAAAAGGAGATGGAGACGCTGGGTGCTTGGTGCTGCCCGCGCACTGGCCGCTACGAGCCGATCTTCAAGTCGGCGGTCTACCGTGCGCTGGAGAACGTCGACCCAGATGCCATCGAGGTCTTCTTGCGCCGCTACTCCACGCACCGTATGCAACTCGGTACCGCGCTGGCGGCGGCCGGTAAGCGCGTCCGTGCGGCGAACCGCAACGGCCTGCAACACAACGAAACCGTAACCCTGGTGGCCCCCGGCTTGGGCCTGCCGCTGGCCAGCCCCGGTCTTCACGACCAGAACGGCGAGATCACTGCCGTGCGGGCCCTGTTCGAGGAGGTGCCACTGGCCGGACGCGTGGTCACCCTCGATGCCCTGCACACCGTCCGGGATACCGCCCGGACACTGGTCGACACGCGCTGCGCTGACTACCTGCTGACGGTCAAGGCCAATGCTAAGGAGGCGCTTGCGGCCCTCCGCCAGATCGATTGGGAGCAACCCGGCACCCGCTGCTATGCGGAGGAGCCCAGCCAGAGCCACGGGCGCCTCGAGCAGCGCAGCATCCGCATGCTGAGCCCCCCTGCCCGAAGCGTGACCTACCCGCATCTGCGACAGAACTTCCGCATCGAGTGCGAGCGGCACCACCTCGCCTCGGGGTGAGTCAGCCGCGAAACGGTCTACGGCATGACCTCGGTGCCGTCCGAGCAGTTGCTGGGCTGGAATCGCGGGCACTGGGCGGTGGAGAATCAGAACCATCGCGTCCGCGACGTGCAGCTTGCCGAGGATGCCTGTCTGTCGCGCAAGGGCCACGCGGCGCTGAACAACGCGCTGTGCAACGGCATCGCGATCGCGGTGATCCTGAGTTCCGGACAGGGCATCGCGGACGGTCAGCGACACTTCAGCCTCCATCGCAAGGAAGCCTTTCAGGCTGTCCTCACGACCCGCTAGTATGCACCGCCAGAACTGCCTTCACAGTAGGATTTCAGTGACTTCAAGATACTGTCATCGCTCTTGGTCTAGATGAAGGGTTGAGGGTCTTCGTTGTAGACCTACAAGTATTCCCTGATGGCCGCTTCCAGCGCCTGAGTGCCGCGAAGCGTTCCGCGCCGAATCCGCCGCCGCGTGATCTCGACCAACCAACGCTCCCCCTGATTCAACCACGAGGTACGGGTCGGCGTGAAATGCAGCGGTTAGCGTGGCCGCCGCAGCCCGTTGTGCATCCGGGCTGTCTTGTGGGTCCCGTCGTTGCCGAGAATCAAATGCACTTCGTGGGTCTCTGGCTCCGACTTGTGCATCAGCGCCAGGAATTTCTTGCACTCCACGGCGCGGTGGTGCCGGTCGCCCTTGCCGGTCACCTTACCGGTTGCGATAGGCAGGGCCGCGAACAGGGAGGTCGTCCCCTTGCGTTGGTCGTCGTGAGTCTGCCACTCGGGTACACAGGCTGTCTGCGACGGGCTGATGGCAGTGGCCTGGGCCCGACTGGAGGATGATCTGCACCCGCAAGGCCAGCGCCCGCAAGGTCTTCGGCCGTCGCAGTCAGCGTTCCGGTGCCTGGCGTGGCGGCCCGAAACGTGGGGGACTTCTCGCGTAGGTTGATTTGCCATCACTGTCTCCCGAATTGGCAACGACGGTACCAGAACCCCGATCCACCGTCAAAGCACTTCTGACGCTGCACACTAGGCGTTTCGGAGCCGAATGAGCGACACCGGCAGGCGGCCGTGGGAGAGCACGGGGAGGACTCCGTCCGGGGCCGGCCACCCCGACCACGAGGGCCTCGGCAAGTTGCCGCGGCTGGCTTCGCACGGGTCCGCAGCGCTTCTTCGGGCGGCTCTACTCGCCACCAAACTCGCTCTGCGGCCCGATTCGCCTCCCCATCAACTGCGCAGTCCCCAGCGTGGGAAAATCCTGAGCAATGTCTCGATCGGCTTCAGTCCCTGTTTGCCCGCTGTCGACAGCGCACTGGGCAGCGTGGCGAAGTTCTTGGTCCCTGGCGCCGAGCGCCCCCCTGGATCTTCATCCGCAACTTCATCGTACGCAAGTCCCGCTCACCTTGGTTGTCCGGCAAACAAGCCGTTCTCCGCCCCCCCGCTGTGACACGCACCATCTGCGTCTTGCACGCAAGTTGGGCAGTTAGTGGTTACGGATGATTGCGCCAGTGTGCCGCGTCGGCCAATTCTTGAGCGTGACGAAGTCTCTCAGCCCGATCGTCTGCTGCTGAATTTGGCAGGACGATGTCGCGGTGGTAGTGATTCTCCTCGAACGGTGAGGCAATGGCTTGTCGTCCGCTGCGAAGGGCCTCTCTGCCTACAACTGATGCCCAGCCGCAAAATGGACCACTCCGAGAGGCACTCGCAGACTGGGCCGTGGCGGCGATGTTTGCGCCATTCTCTTCCGCTAAGGTGAGTCTGTCCACCGAGATAGTGATTGATTGCCTTGGAGGCAGAAACTCCCGTGCCTGCACCCCGGAGCGCCGAGCGCGCTCCGCAGATTTACGGTAACTACCCAGGTTCTCGGCCTGAGTTCGCATTTTTAGCAGGGCTTGTGTTGTGACCTGCGCATCGTGCGGCGCGTGGCGGAGACCGGCTGCCGTCGCAGGCCGTCTACTGCCCGCTGGGCGGGAGGCTCGGGGCTAGGCCCACCCGCTTCAGCAGGGCCGCCGGCCCCTCGATCAGGGTCTCGATCGGCTTCAGCCCCTGCTTGCGCGCCGTCGACAGCACACTGCGCAGCGTGACGAACTCCCGCGCCCCTTGCAGCGAACGGAACCCTCCCGAGATCTTCATCAGCAGCTTCATCATGCGCAAGTCCCGCTCTCCCAAGTTGTTCGTGAACGGCACACTCAAATCGAACAGGAAATGCAACACCCAGGCGCGTCTCCGTTCCAGCCGCAAGGCCAGATTATGGCCGGGCCGACGTTTCGGGCGGCCCCGCCGGCCGGTCGGCAACGGCGGCAGCCCGCTGTGATAGTCCAGGGCCTCCTGCACCAACTCGTCGTAGCGGCTCTCCATCCGCTTCAACATCTGGGGCGCCACCACCCCGCCCCGTTTGCGGGCCCGCTCCGCCACCCGCCTGGCCGCCCGCAGAAAACGCTGCATCCGCCCAGCCCAGGCTTCCCCGTCGATCTTCACCAAGGCATCTAACTCGCGCAAATGATGGGCGTTGCACAGTGCGTGCAGCACATCCGGCACCTGGAAGTAGGGAGCCCAGTGATCGTGCACCAGGATCCCTCGCAGCCCCGCCAACACCCCGCCCCGCTTCTCACTGATGCGGTAGTAGGTCAGCAGCTGATTGCTCAGTACATGCAGCCACTGTCCCCGTCCCGCCACCCGGAAACCGGTCTCGTCGAGGTGCTTCACCCCGGGACAACGGATGAGGTGCTCCCGGATCCGCTCGACGAAGGGCTCCCAGGCCTCCGCCGCCCGGCGGCGCAGGTTGTTCAGGGTGCCGGGGCACAGGCTCACGCCGCACAGGTCCCGCAGGATCTGCGTCAGCCGCTCCTCGGGCACGAAGTGAGCGTTCTGCAAGTAGATCGCCGTGGCCGCCAGGCGCGGCCCGTACTGCACCGGGGCCGTCACGTCCTCCGGAAAGGCGGCCTGGGTTGAGAGCCCGCAGCGCCGGCAGCGACAGGCCAACGCTCGATGCTCGGTCACTTCCGGCTTGGGTTCCGGGAGATCAAAGACCTGCCGCCGCTTCGCCTCCCCGTCCACATCCGCCCGCCTCAGGGCCTTGCCGCACCGGCCGCAGGCTTTCGGAAAGTGCTCCTGAATCCGGTCCGGGTTGTCCGTCTGGCGCAGCGTCGTGCCCCGGTGCCCTTTCTGACCCCCGCTGCGCCGGCCGGTGCGCCGCCGCTGGCTGCGGGTCCGCTGGCTGGCCGGCGGTTTCGCCAGCCCATCGCTCGACGGGGGTTTCCCGCTGTTGCTGCTGTTCAGGCCCAAGCTCCGCCGCGACTGCTGCCCTTCCTCCTGCGCGGCCTCCAACTGCTGCATCAACTGCTTTCGCTCAGCCTGCCACTGGCCTTCTTTCGCCTGCCACTGGGAGTTCTCCGCCTGCCAGCGGGTGAGTTCGGCTTGCACCTGACCGAGCTTGGCCTGCAGACGAGTCCTCTCCGCCTGCCAGTGCAGCAGTCGGGACTTGCTCTTGGTTCGCTGCCCCTGCATGACCCGGCCTCGGCTCCGGCTTGGCCTAAGGCTGCGGCTGGCTCGCTACGGCCTCGACTTCCGGAAAGGACTTCATCCTACGCCTTCTCCGCCCATAAGTCAAGCGCCCCTCCCCCCGCTGATCCTTCTCCGGGACCCAAAGTACCTGGGCAGTTACGATTTACGGGAGAAAACCCGGCGCCCGAGTTCCTCATCGGGGTCAATGTTTCCTCCGATCTTCACAACTGATTTTCTAACTCCGCCAAGGCTGCACGCACGAAGGCATCAGGCAAGTTAGCTGCCGAATCGTATACTGCCCGCCGGTGGTGTCCATTGACGTTGACTGAACACAGTGCACCGCCATCTCCATCACAAAGCACAAGGACGGATTGCCGAGGGCTGCCACCGAGCGCAGCGATCGTGACCGCCCCATCGCGCATCGGATAGACCTCGAATCGAATTGGCAGTAGCTGGTTCATGGATCGGAGTACTCGTCGGGCATTCTTGATCGCGGTCTCGGATGGGTCCATCTCGAACTTTTCGTCGCGTGCTTCATCAACAGCACCGTCGAGGTCAGCCAAAGCAGCTTGCAGGTGGGCACCGTGCAGCGGATCTGGGACCTTGATCTCCGAGGTCGAGGCAGTTTGTGCCGACACAGCCACGACCATCGGTTCAAAGGTGTTGATGGGAATTGAAGTTCGGCTCCGCTCGGCTCCGAGACGGCGCCACTCTTGGCAGCCTACGGAGTCCCTACGATATCCAATCGTGGTGTGCGAAGCCTCGTGTGATGCGCCTATCCTCACCGGGAGCGAAACGGTGGGTGCTGGAGTGCCTGTCATGATCCCTCCGCTACACCTTGCGCAGTCAATGCTTGATGCAACTCTCGTGCGGTCTTCAGCGACAAGACAAACTGTCCTGCACTACGCACCTCAATGCCACGTTCGGCGATTAGCTCGAACCGTTGCTGCTGTTCCTCCTGAGTGCCCACAATGATCGGGGCGGACACATAGCCCAAGGTCAGCAGAATTTCCTCGGCTGGTGTTCGCTGAACGACAAATTGATTGCTGGGTTGCGGGGCAGGTTGATCCTCGCTCCATCGAATCGGAATGGTCACAGTGTCCATATACTGAATAGTACTTGTCACTGTCAAGCCGTGTCAATGGGGCGAGAATCTCCTCCTCTCAGAAAATCTCCCTGCCCACTGCGCATCGAAATGCAACGACAGTGGAAGAAGTCACTTGGAGTTGGCGGTTGAGGTGCTAGCAGCGTACGACAGACGAAGCGCGGCTGCAGCACATTTAATCGTCCACCAACCTGTAGGCTAGTCCAGGCAAAGGCTTGTAGGCTTCTGCGGCCAGAAACTCAGATGGATCGACGGGGGCTTCGTCGTGCGAATTGAGATCGTTGATCAGCGCGTCCAATTCGTCCGGTGGACAGACGAGTACGTTGCGTTCGATCCGCTTGGTGCCCCGCATCCGCGTAGGCACGATGACTGGAGCGACCCGCCGGGTATGGCAGCTTAGGTGGTAGTTCCGGAGATCCCTCGCGTACGCATGGACCTGATCAATTGCCGCGTCGCTGGCGTCCAACTCTCCTTTCAACTCGAGAACTATGACGCCGCCCCGCACAAGCAGGACCGCATCAGGTCGGCGCAACTCCATCGGCAACTGGTATTCCAGGACAGCCGTGCACGTTCTGGCCGACTGATCTGCTTGCAAAGACTGTCGCACCTCGTTCTGTAGAAGTGGTACGTTGACCGTCCATGATCGAACCTCAGAGTGGCTGGAGTCCGGATAGCTGTCCCGCAATGCCTGGAGCACCCGGGACCGCTCCACGGCTGTGAAGTCGCCAAACGACGAGTCCCAGCCGCGCCACGCCTCTTTCTGCATCACGTGATCAGTGTGCTGGCACCAAGACCCGCTCTCGGCCCTTCCATAGGCCTGTTTCGGGGGGCGTACCCCTTAGGTCCACAGCAGGGGTCCGGGCATCCCGCTCCGGCCAGGATAACACCATCGTTAGCAACTCCGGGGGAGGTGGCAGATGGAACCCAGGCTCCAAGCAGATGCCGGAGGCAGTCGATTCCCGTGACGCGCTGCACCGCAGGTCCCCACGGCCAGAACCGCAGATTGGCGGCCCGTGGCGAAACGTGACAACCCTTGAACCCCGGGAACCGCCACTGACGCTGTCCAGAAGTGGGCCGGGATTGGGTGAATGCAGCCCCGGATCAGGTCGCCAAGTCCACCGGCCGCAGGCGTCGGGCCGTGCCCGTGAGAGTACCAGTACCAGGCGGGAACGGACCCAACGGTATGACCGCCCTGTCCGGAGCCCATGGCAGGACCACTTCTCCCGCGAAGCTGTTCAGCACCGCCTCCGGCTTCACAGCCACATTCTCGCCATCCGAGTAGTCACCCGTCGGGCGAGTGCAGGAAACAACCGGGGCTTCAGTCATACCCTCGCAGAACAGAGCATTGGCCCCGCACACTCGCGGACCACGTGCATCAACCCTGACAAGCAGGTGTACTTCTGCCATTGGCCCCGCACACTCGCGGACCACGTCCCGTTCAACCGTGGAATCCAGATCGCACTGCAAGAAGTTGACGGCTGCCTAGGCAGGACCGCTCACTTCTCAGTCATACCCTCCGGGTGCCCCGTTCTGGCCGATCTCCGAGACAGATGGCGATCAGTCCGAACTGGCACCGATCACGGTTCCGACGCTCCAATGTCCGTACAATCTAGTTGGATCCCCCCATCATGAAGTATCGTGCGATCTCCGCAGTCCTGTTCCTTGCCTGCCTGATCGCCGCCGGGCTGGCAACCGGCGACGAGTACCTGTCCGTAACGGTGCTGGACGCCGGTACCGGAGAGCCTACGCCGGTCCGTGTGAGGCTCACCGATGCCGATGGCAATCCCCCGCGGACAGTCGGCGCGTCCGTGGTCTCCGAATCGGCGTTCGCGGTCCCTCCCCAAGCCATTGGCGTCATGTGGGGCCGCTCGGATCGTGCGGACGGATACGCCTTGCAGCCGGACGGCTCCTTCTACGTTGACGGATCGTTCCAAGCCCGGCTGCCTCTCGGCACGTATCGTCTTCAAGTCTCGAAGGGGTACGAGTACACAATGTATACGCAAGAGATCGAGATTAGGCGGGGGGACCAAACCAGGCGTACGATCGAACTGCAGCGCTGGATCGACATGCCAGGCCGCGGTTGGTATTCCTCGGACGACCACATCCACCTCCGCCGGTCACCGCGCGAGAATCCATCCATCCTGCGCTGGATCGCGGCGGAGGACGTTCATGTTGGCCACCTCCTGCAGATGGGTGACTTCTGGCACTTCGTGTTCTCCCAGTACGGATGGGGGGCCACTGGCCGCTACCACGAGGGGCGCACGATCCTATCGCCCGGCCAGGAAGAGCCGCGCACCCCGGAGTTCGGCCACACGATTTCCCTTGGCGCTGATGAGTTCGTCCGGTTCAGGGACGACTATTACTCCTATGGCAGGGTCTTCGACCGGGTGCACGAGTTGGGTGGAGTCAGTGGATTCGCCCACCAGGGCATGTCATTCCATGGCTATCGCGGCATGACCGTCACTGTGCTGTCGGGCAAACTTGATTTTCTGGAACTGGCCCAATTCTGCGTTCCGAACGGTCCGATCCATACGGAGCACTACTATCGTTTCCTGGATCTCGGATTCCGGCTGACCGCACTCGCCGGTTCGGATTTTCCGTGGTGTGGCCGGGGTGCACGTGGCGACCCCGATCGGTTCAGCCAGATCGGAGATGCCCGATTCTATACGTTCGTTGGAGATGATTTCACGTTTGGCAACTGGCTTGCCGCCGTCAAGGCAGGCCGAACCTTCGCGACAACTGGGCCCATCGTCGAACTTACGGTGAACGGCAGACTTCCTGGCAGCCAGGTGGATGTTGGCAAAGGTGAGATCGTACGCGTTGCTGCAAAGGCATTCGGAGACGGTTCGCGGATCGCCCTCACGGATCTCGAGATTGTCGGACACGGTAAAGTTCTCAGGCGGGTTGGCGGCCTAGGCGAGAAGCAGTTGTCCCTGGAGTTCGATCTCGAAGTTGGCCGCGGGATCTGGATTGCCGCGCGGGTATCGGCCGGGGCAGGGTATCAGGCCCATACCACGCCGGTCTATGTGACGGTAGACGGGGGAGGCTTCCACAATCCCGACACACTCGAAGAGAACCTGCACCGATGTGAGCGCGACCTCGCAGAACTGGAGCAGGCAGTCCGTGAACCTGGCGCGCAACTCGATAGCGAAGCTTGGAGGCACGCCAAGGGTCTGCAGAAGCAGATCAGCGAAACCCGCGAGACCCTGACTGTGCTTGCGGCAACGTTGAGGGACTGAGGCGAGACCGGCAGAAGTTCCTTCGCCTCAACGAGTTGTCTGCGAGCCAATCTGGACGGCCGCATAGGGTCCTCCCCGTGCTGCGGTGGGTGTCGGCCGCTATCTGAGGCATCCCGAACCCGACTCGCCGATGCTGAATTCCAGTCGCGTCTCTTCCCGGCCGTAGGTAGGTCTCGCACACTGCTGGACAATCTCTCCATTGTGGTGTTGAACATCGTGCGACAGGCCGGTAGCGAGACCATCCCCGTCGCTGGCGTCTCCCGGCTCACCCCACCGCAGCGCCGGGCTCTCTCGCTGTCGGAGACTGACCCGGATCAACAGGTTTCCGATACAGTGCCCCGCCGACCATCACTCGATTGGGCGCAGGTGATTCGCTGGCAACGTTTTGGGCGTGATGTCCATACCGTGCGCTCCGGGAGCCCCGACGAGTGTCCCGATTGATGGAGCCGCGCCTGCAGCTGCGCGATGCGAGATCGAGCCGTCTCCGCTCGGGCATCAGATTGCCGTCCTGCCTCCGCTTTGGCCTTCCTTAGAGTTCCGCATTTTCTGTGTTTTCGGGAATCGCCTCCAGCCGCGGGTACTCCCGCCCTGTCACCGGGTCCCGGACACACACATTCGCCCCCTCCACCCACAACCGCACGCCCAGCTTCGCACTGTACACCCCGCCTCCCGGCACCGCCTCGTACTTTCCCTCCCTCAGCCGCTAGCCCACACCAGCCGAGGCTACGGCTCCTTGCGGTCCGGCTGCAACAGGATGTACTCCCCGATCTCCAGCCACTCGTACAGCGCTATGTTCTCCGCTTGGTTGCGGTCCCGGCTCGAGGGCGAGACCACCTCCAGTGCGAAGTCCGGCGGCTTGCCCTCTTCCCACACCCTGTACACCACCCGCTTCCCCCAATCGCGATCCAGCACCACAAAGATGTCCGGCCGGACTCTTCTCTTCGGATTTCTCCATTCGCCGTAGCTGAACATGCCGCCCCGCCGCACCACCCTCGGAACCCGGGCGAGAGCGACGCGCAGGTTGACGATGGCACTGGCCTATAGGTGGTCTTCCGGCAAGAAGCGCCAGTCCGAATCAGCGTGGTGAATGCTCTCGGGGAGGCTGGGGACGGGCGGCTCAACCACGGACGGGAACGGGCTCTGCCCGATAATGTGGTTACCCGCCATGTCCTCTTAACCACGTTCTCGAGCACGGATGAGTGGCCGAACTAGACTAACCAGAGGCGGAAGGAGCCTTCTGCATGCAGATCATCGCAAGGCATAACGACGTGTACGACGCCGTGGTCGTCGGTTCCGGAGCGACTGGGGGGTGGGTCGCCAAGACATTGGCCGAGGCAGGCATGCGAATCGCCCTGTTGGAGGCGGGTCACCGGACCACCGAGGCCGAGTTTACCGAGCATCTACAGCCTTACGATCTGAGGTACCGTGGGCGGTCGCCCGCAATCTCCCGCAACAGGCCCATACAGAGCATGAAGTACGCCTGCCGGGAGTCGAACTTCGAGTGGTTCGTGGACGACATTCGCAACCCGTACACCTACCCGGAGGACAAGCCCTTCCAGTGGACCCGCGGACGCCAGCTCGGCGGGCGTTCCCTGACATGGGGCCGTCAGAGCTACAGGCTCTCGCCTCTCGATTTCTCGGCGGCCAGTCACGACGGCTATGGCGAGGATTGGCCAGTTACCTATGACGAGATGGTTCGCCACTACGAGGCCGTAGAACGCTACGTGGGCATCAGCGGCCAGCCGCTGGGTCTCCTGCAGCTGCCGGACAGCATCATGCAGCCGCCAATGGGAATGACATGCGGCGAGCAGTACTTCCAGGAACAGGTTAACGCCCGCTTCGACCGGCATGTGACCATCGGGCGGACTGCCATTCTCACCAAGCCGCTGAATGGCCGCCAGCCCTGCCACTATTGCGGACCCTGCGAGCACGGCTGCATCACACACTCCTACTTTTCCAGCGTCTGGACTACCGTGGCCGACGCCGAGAGCTCGGGCAATTGCGAGACCCTGACCGATGCGGTTGTATCACACGTCACGACCGATAAGGACACCGGTCTGGCCAATGGCGTCGCCTACTACGACCGGCTGAGCCGTTCCCCGCGCGAAGTTCGCGCCAAGGTGGTCGTGCTGTCGGCTTCGGCGCTGGAGTCCACCCGCATCCTCCTAAACTCCGGCAAGGACTTCTGCAACTCGTCCGGCACCCTGGGGCACTATGTGATGGATCACATGTTCGGCGGAGTCTCCGGGGTGCTGCCGGTCAAGGAGACAAGGAAGTGGGTAGGCCCTCCGCTCAGGCCGAATGGGCTCTACCTGCCGCGGTACCTGAACGTCGACCGCCCTCACACAGACGGGATGATCCGGGGATTCGGAGCGCAAATGAGGAATGGGTCCGAGTACGGCTCGCCCGCGGCGGTCTCCCGCATCCCGGGATTCGGTGCGGGATTCAAGCGGGCGGTGAGGGAATCCCAGGACTGGTGGCGATTCGGCATCGGAACGTCGAGCGAATGCTTGGCGAGGTACGAGAACTATGTCGAACTCGATCTCCACGTCAAGGATGCGTGGGGTATACCGGCGCTCCGCATGAACGTCACGTGGGGCGACAATGAGATGCGCCTGTTCCGATATTCGGCAGATGCTGGTGAGGAGATGCTTCAGGCGATCAGGGCCGAGAACATTCGCAAGATCTCTACTCCGCGCTGGCCAGGTGGCGCTACTCACGAAGTGGGCTCGGCGCGCATGGGGAATGATCCGCGAAGATCCGTCCTCAATCGCTGGAACCAGGCGCACGACATAAGGAATCTCTTCGTTGCGGACGGTGCGGCCTTCGTCTCGACCGGCTGTGTGAATCCGACCCTAACGATGATGGCCCTGGCCCGACGGGCATCCGAGTACTTGGTGTATTCGGCCCAGAGGGGGGATCTGGGCTGACTGCCGTTCCTTGCGGTGGACCATCCATTTCGGGCACAAAGAAGGGCGCGCACCTGAGCATTCGTGTTGACTAGGCGGTGGTTGCAGGACCTGCCAGTGCTGGCCCGTGACCATGCTGTACCGATGAGTTCTGGAGCATCGTCCTGGTGCTCGCCTACAAGTTTGAGTATGGGAAGGCTGGCTCTCCGGGACTCTCCGGAGCCCAGTATCGACAGTGTGCCTGAACAGTGAAGGGCCCGAGGGCTGAGGAGTTTCTCGCTGGGGAATGCTCGTGCGCATGCCACAGGCGCAGACTGGGGTGGCCGACGTAACCAGAACTTGCGGGGCAGGCGCATGGTACAGCACCGGGACCACCTGTTGGGCGGGCCGCGACCGCCTGCAGTGGAAGGCGCCGACAGCCAACCGGAATCCCTAGGCTGCGGGAATCTCGGGAGGCTAGTGGGGACTGCCTGGCCAGCACTGGCTTCCCGTTGTCACCCAGCGCCGAGAATCGGGTGGTCCGTGCCCGCTCTGTCAGGTTAGCGGGGGGCTGATCGCAACCGGCTGCGCGCGCTGGTCCATGTAGATTCGGCGACTTGAGTGGAGTCACGTAGACACTACCCGAAGGAAACCCCTGACTGGCCCCCCAAGTCTGTTGCCGGGAGCGCGCTTTCCAGTGCAATCAGCCAATTTCAATTGGCCCGAATGAATTTCTGAATTCGCTGGTTGACGGTCTCAGCGGTATAGATCGCGCCCTCCCTGTCGACTGCGATGCTGTGAACCTGATGGAACTGTCCGGGCTTCCCGCCATCCGTCCCGAACCAGCCGAGTACCGTGCCGTCAAGTGACAGCTTGCCAATGCGCCCTAAATCCCCGTCGCACATCCAGAGCACATCATTGGCTCTGTCGTAGGCCACGTTCCACGGTGTGCCGATGCCCGTCCATGTCGCGAGATGTCCACCGTCCGAGTCGAACACCTGGATGCGTTTGTTCCCTCGATCCGCGGCGTACACCCGATCATTCGCATCCAGTACGATGCCATGAACGAGGTTGAACTCGCCGTCGGCGGCACCCGGACCGCCCCAGTGCATCAGGTACTCGCCGCCTGGAGCATACTTCGCGATTCGCGTATTCCTGTAACCGTCAGCTACGTAGACCCTGCCCACGCTGTCGTGTGCCACCCCCGCCGGGTAGTTGAACGCATAGCGGGATTCGTCGTCGCCCGTCCGGGCCGCGAAACTGCCGATCGTGAGCAGCGCGCGCCCTTTCCGGGAGTACTTGAAGACCGTGTTCGCTTCCCTGTCAACCAGCCAGATGCCACCATCTGGCCCGACAGCCATGCCGTGTGCCGCGGTTTGGTGGAGGGAGCGTTCCTTGTCTTCCTTCCACGCCTGCAAGAGCTCGCCGTCACGGGAGAATTGGATGACAGGATGGGAACCTCGATTGTAGAACCAGACTTGGCCACCGGAATCGACGGACACCGCCATTCCGGCTCCAGGCTCGTAGTCGGGCGGAAATTCGCCCCAGCCGCTGACCGGCTTGTAGGCCAACTCTGTCTCGGCCGAGAGTGGGGTTAGTGCGAGCGTCAGTGCGAGAATGCCGAAGAAGCGTGGAGCCGCGAGGTTCGACGGGGACCATTGCGGGGACCGGGGAGCCGTCATTGGTGCGAGGATACCAGACCGCGCGTGGGTGGCGGTCCGATTCCACTACGGCCACAGTGTGGTGTTCCACGTCATGTGGTTTCTTGGGTGACCACCCGTGTCTGCCGCGCACGACTGCGCAACCTGGGCTGTCAAGGCCCGTTTGCGTACAGGGATCGCAGGCCTCGCGCGACGCGATTCGGCCGAAGAGTGAGATGGCCGTCACCGGCCGGCTCCCGGTGGGCGACTGAATTCCCGCGAATGGGAAACGGACGGGCAAGACGCACGGAACCGGATTGCGACGATCCCCGCCGCCTTGAATCCCGGGTTAACCATCTTGTCCCGCATTCGTCTAACGGCTGGAAAGGGCTCTCCAATCGGCGGGGGCGGTTCGAAGTGATCCCCGGCCGTCGCCTGCAGTGTGCCATGCATCGAGAGAGGGAGTCCAGAGTCGGTCTGAGCGTCGGGGCGAGCCTCGGACTTGGGCCAGTGTCGAGATGTGAAGGAGGATAACCATGACATCATCCAGACGCAGTTGGACCCTCTTTGTGGCGGTGGCGGCCTTGGCGACTGCCGCATCCTGCCAAGTGCTTGGCAGCACGGTCACCGAGAGAATTGAGCGGTCGTTCGCTCTCGAGGAAAGGGGTCGCGTCACTGTCAGCACGAAGAACGGTTCCGTCCGATTCAGGGGCATTGATGGCGATCAGGTACGACTGGTTGCTACCAAAACGGCAACGAATCGTGGCGACCTGGACCTGATTGATGTACAGATCAAGGAGGATCCCGACAGGATAGAGGTTGAGACGGTGGTGCCGTTCCGAGTTGGCAGGGCCAGCGTCAGCTATGAGTTGGAGGTTCCCATTGGCACCCAGATCGAGGCGACAACCCAGAATGGCTCGATCCGCATCACCGGAACCCGCGGAGCGGCCCGCGCTGAAACCGTCAACGGATCGGTCAAGATGGCTGACCTGTCGGGGAGCGTCGCTGCAGAAACTGTCAATGGGTCAGTGCATGTTGCCTGGGCCAGTGTCGGGGACGACGTGAGGACGACACTCAAGACCGTCAATGGGTCGATTCAGGCACAACTACCCAACGACGTCAGCGGAGCCTTCAACGCGAAGACAGTCAACGGTTCCATCAAGACCGATTTGCCGCTCGAAGTGAGCAAGCTCCAACCCGGGCGGCATCAGGCGATCGACGATCACATCGGAGACGGTGAGGCCGTGTTCCGGTTCTCCACCGTAAACGGCTCCATCAAGATCGTTGGCGGCTAGATCCCCCCGGAGCTGATCGGGGTTCGACTCCCGATCAGGTTGCTGCGCTGGCTCCACTGCCGCAGACACGGAGATACCTCGATCCGGTAGCATCCTCCCGGAGCCCTGTATGGGTGCCGCGGGTGCCACAGGGCTGTGCGAGAATATGCGTCCGTGTGTGGCGATAGTCGACGGCACAGCGGAGCGAGGCGAAGTCCATGCCCGATTCTTGTTTCCGGGATCTCCAGAATGCGCACCAGGTCGCCTCCCCGACCAACTACCGGTCTCCTCTCTCCGACCGACGAGTTTCGACGTTGCAAGGCGATTGCCAGCGGCCCTCGGGATCTGCGGATTCGGGTCCTAGCCAATGCCAGGCGACTCTGAGGTGTCCCAGGTCAGCATGAAGCAGATCCTCTTGGACCTGTTCCGGCAGACACTGGAGGAATCTTCCGTAGGTCCACTCATCGCCTCAACAGTCCGGCGAGCCGGCCCGAGGCTCATCGCCAGGGCTGCCAGCGTCGATGTCGAAGCCCCGGACCGGATACTCGTAGCCAGTATCGGCAAGGCTGCTCGCCCCATGTCCGAGGCGCTGGCACCATTGCTGGATGTCAGGAAGACGTCGTTTCTGGTCGTGGCGCCGGAATCTCCCGGATTCCGCCCCGACGGCGTACGGACTTTCGCGGGGGGGCACCCGTATCCCGATGCCGTTAGCGAGACCGCGGCCAAGCTCATCAGAGCCCGGGCCCAGGAACTCGGGCCCGAAGACCTGTTCATATGCCTGCTGTCCGGCGGCGGATCCGCGATCTGCGAGGCATCGCTCCACGCCGACATCCCGTTGGAGGATCTCCGGACTTTCTTCGAAGTGGTGGTTACCTGCGGCGCGAGCATCGTCGATATGAATGTCCTGAGGAAGCACCTTTCCCTGATCAAGGGAGGCAGGTTGGCTCAGGCCGCCAGCCCGGCGCGGCAACTCACGCTCTACGTCTCCGATGTCCCTCCCGGAGAGGACTCGTCGGTCGCATCCGGTCCGACCATGCCGGACGGGTCTACGTGTGAGGATGCGTACCGGATCGCCGGCGGACTGGACATCGTGCCGCGTTTTCCGGCAACCATCCGGCGACGTTTCGAGCAGCGCGCCTTGGAAGAGACGCCCAAGGCGGGCTCCGTAGCGTTCGAACGAAGTCAATGGGTCTGTCTTCTGGACAACACGGATGTCCTGAGCGCCCTCGAGGCGAGGGCCCGAAGTCGTGGCTGGTTCGTTGAAAGGGACCTGAGCGTGGATGACCGGCCGGTCGAATCCGCCGCTGATGTCTTGCTCGACAGACTGCAAGCTCTGGCGGGTGCCCGCCCTGGGCGTACCGTTGCCGTGACAACCGGAGGGGAGTTGAGCAGCCCAGTGACCGGTACCGGGATGGGGGGGCGCAACCAGGCGTTCGTGCTCTGCGCGGCTCGAAAGATCGCTCAGCGCGGCATGCGGGCCATCGTCCTGAGTGCCGGAACCGACGGAGTCGACGGCAACTCCCCTGCGGCTGGCGCGGTTGCCGACGAGACGACGATTGCACGAGCTGGAGCACTCGGAATGGATGCGTTGGATTTCCAGCGACGGGCCGATTCACACCAGTTCTTTCGCCGGCTTGGAGACCTGATCATGACAGGTCCGACAGGCAACAATGTACGCGATTTGCGCATGCTTGTTGCCGGCCACCGGTAGTCGGCGATCGGACTCCAAGGGTGGCCCCCCTTCCATTTGCGATGCAAGTTGGAATCGCATTCGCGGCGTGATATCGTGGCCTTCTCGATTCCCGGGGAGGAGTAGCCAGGTGCATCTTGTTGAGTGTTCGATCGTTCGACACACGAGGCTGGCGAGGTGGCGTACCTGCCTGTCTCTGGTCTTGTTCCTCTGCTGCGCGTGCTCGTCAGTCGCTGCAGACCAGCCCAACCTCATCCTGATCTTCGTGGATGATCTGGGTTATGCGGATATCGGGCCGTTCGGATCCGAACTCCATCGGACGCCGAACCTCGACCGCATGGCAGCCGGCGGCAGAAGGCTCACGAGTTTCTATGTCAGCGCAAACGTTTGCACCCCTTCCCGCAGCTCGCTCATGACAGGTAGCTACCCCAGGAGGGTTGGGCTGGACGAGAACGAGAACGGGCAGTGGGTGCTGTTTCCGGTCAACCGGGAAGGGTTGCATCCAGACGAGATCACCCTGGCCGAGATTCTCAAGGAGGCCGGCTACGCTACGGCCTGCGTCGGCAAGTGGCATTTGGGAGACCAACCGCAGTTCCTGCCGACCCGACAGGGATTCGATTCATACTTCGGCATTCCCTACTCGAACGACATGGGGCACGATTCCAGAAAGCCGCCCTACCGGTACCCTCCCCTTCCTCTGCTGCGGATGGAAGAGGTCATCGAGACGGAGCCTGACCAGCGGTATATCACCCAGCGCTACACCAGGGAGACTCTGGATTTTATTGATCGAAACCGCGACCGCCCGTTCTTTCTGTATCTGGCCCACTCGATGCCGCACTGGCCGCAGTACGCATCCGAGGGCTTTGCCGGCAAGTCGAAGAACGGAAAATGGGGCGACGCCGTCGAGGAGATTGACTGGTCAACCGGTCAGATTCTCGACAAACTGCGGGAAGTTGAGATCGACGACACAACGCTGGTCGTATTCACGTCCGACAACGGTGGAGCGACCCATCACGGTGCGAGCAACGCCCCCTTGCGGGGCGGCAAAGGCACGACATGGGAGGGAGGGCATCGAGTTTGCTTTCTGGCCCGCTGGCCCGGACATATCCCACCCGGGACTGCAAGTGACGAACTTGCGATCTCGTTCGATTTGCTTCCAACGTTCGCCGCACTGGCCGGTGCCAGAACGCCGTCAGACCGCGTGATCGACGGCAAGGACATCCGACCGCTCTTGCTTGGGCCCGGGACGGAGCCAACACCCCACCTGGCGTATTACTACTACTTCATGTCCCATCTGAATGCGGTGCGGAGTGGGCGTTGGAAACTGCATGTAGCCCGCAAGGGTGGCCGGTATCCGAACTATGAACGCAATCCGGTGCGGGAACTGTATGATCTGCATTCGGATATCGCGGAGACCCGCAACGTGGCTGAGGACTTTCCGCAAGTGGTCGAACGACTCCAGGCGCTACTCGAAGTGGCTCGCAGCGACCTCGGTGACGGTGCCAGGCCAGGCAGGAACGTGCGCCCGCCGGGGTTGGCGAAGATCGCCGCCCCACTGACGCCAGCACGTTAGATTCAATGTTCCCGTGCCCAGGGACTGGACACTGAGCAGGTGAACGGACCGGAGTTCGCACGGGGCATCGGTGCCTTTCATCATGGTTCCTTCTTCTCGGCCCGGGGTCGCCCCGTCATCCCGACATGCGTTGCCCGCGAAACTCTGCAATGGAGTGAGTATCCGATTCTTGCCCGGTCGGTCCTCCATCGCCCCTGCGCGGGATGCCGCCCCCGCTGCTCGATTCCACATGGGGCGCCCGGTGGAATGCCTCGGCCCGGGCGTGTCTCCTGGAGCAGCCCCAAGAGGTGGTCGCCCCACGATTAACCGTCTGCGGAAGCAGTTCCGCTGGTGGGCGGCAGGAATCCTGTCACCGTTCCCTGGGGCTGGCTCGAGCCTGCCCGGTCTTCGCCCACGGCGCTGAAGTGGCACGAACCGCCGTCGCCAGGGCTCCGGCTCATTCGTAGCGTACGAAGAACGGGGAGGTCCACGCGATTTCAGGATCCCCATCGGGCTTGTCGGGGTCCGCCTGGAATATCCGCACGTAATAGTAGGATTCGCCGGGGGCGGCATGGGAGTCCTTGTACGACAGCGCAGCGGCTCGGCTGCCTGGCCTCTGCGTATAGACGTACTCGCCATTCTTGACGATGTCGATGCGCAGGATCTGGTCCTGAGCTTCAACCTCGACGACGATCGCCGGAGGGGACGCGACGCTCGCGGTGAAAGCTTCGCCGACCATATGTCCACCCGCGGTTGCTTTCACGGAGATCTCGTCGCTGGCGGCGAACGTACGGCGGGCAAGCATCGCGTCAAACAGCGATGCCCGGGTCGTCTCCGACGCCCAGATTGCGGCCCATGAGTTGTGGGTAGAACCGTGGTCGCTAAACGAAACGAATCCGTATCGGTGCCCCTTGTTCAGGGCGTCCTGTGCGAAGTGCCCCGGCTCGTCAACCTGGGTTCCGCCCCTCTTTTCTCTGTCCGGCGTTCGCCAGCGCTCGTAACTGCCCCTCGCACCTTGATAGATTTCAAGCAGGCAGTCGAAGGGGGCGGGTTCCCAAGTCCAGTCAGCCAGCGGGCCGGCCGCGAAGGTATGGGGCACGATGACTGTCTTCTGGCCGTTGGCGGAGAGGACGTTCTTGCGCATCCATGCCCACAATGCCGGGGGCTGGTTGTCTGGCGCACTGCGGCCCAGTGCCCGGTCAATCGGGCGCAACGGTGCCCCCCGTTTCAGAAAGAGCACGTTGCGGTGTCCGCCGGGTCGGGACATCGAGTGCTCGTACGAGTAGATTCCCCAGAACTTCGGGGCATGCGTGTATACATCCACGAGCTTCTGTGCGTACCACCACTGGTAGTCCCGAAGAGAGTCCGGCCACCGACCGCCAAGGACCTCGTTATGATCGCTCGGACCCACGAAATCCATCCGCGCGGCATCCAGGGCGTAGCGATACGTGTCTTCGATCGATCCGTCCACGGCGCTGTGTCCGCGTACGTCGGTATGCCTATGACAGTCGCCCAGAAGAAGCGAGTAGGTCTTGCCATCTGCTGTCATCCGCTGCCGAACGCGGTGCTTGAAGCCCTGGCCCGGGGATTCGACCTGGATCTCCTTCAGCGCGGGAGCGGACGGGGGGGCCTCTTCCAGCGAAGCGACGAACACGTTGTAGTGCAGGGCATGCGTCGGCGTTGGTGGAAGATTGTCGGGCGAGCGCAGGTCGCTGGAGAACGCCAGGTGGAGGCTCCCGTCCGGGGCCCTGCCGACTGGCGTCCGCTGGGTGTTGCGACCGGCACTGTTCTCCAGCAACACCGGCACGGTCCATCCGCTGTCGCTGAGGCGCGTTGCGTAGACATGAAACATCTCGTGAGGCTTTCGAAGGGTCCAGTGCCGGAAAACAATCCAGACCGAGCCACCACCGTCGATCGCAACCGTGGGCAGTTCCGCGAATCTGCTCATGCGCCCCGTCAGGACCTCGGCGAGGTCGCTTGCAGGCTCCGATATGCGGCCGTTCGAATAGACCCGCACACCCAAGCCCCGACGGGCGTGCAACCCCTCGCTACCTTCCATCGCGCTCGAGGTTGAGAAGTCCTTTCCCCAGTTCTTGCCCGCCGTGTCGTAAGCGACCCAGACTCGGTCGATCGCGTCAACAGTGACACTGGAATGGAATTCGGCCCCCGGTCCCGAGGTTATCGCGATCGGGTCGCCGGAGACCTGACCGTCGAACGACGCAAGGAACACATCGTAGTTGCCTGCGTGATAGCTGTCCCAGGCGATCCAGGCCCGGCCCGTGCTGTCCAGGGAAATGGATGGCTCCCAGTCGTTGGCCGCCGAGTCGGAGATCCTGGTTTCCGGTCCCCATCCGGCTTGGGAGCGTCGCCGGGCGAAAATCTCGCCCTGTAGATCCCGGAACGATTGCCAAGCGACTGTCACAGTGCCCGCCTCGTCCGCCGCAGCCTTCACGTGGAAGTCGCTGTGGACGCCCCGCGCCACCGTTTCGACAGGACCGTTCTTACCGTCATCGCCGACCTCAGCGGCGAAGAGGTCGAAGCTGCCGTCCTCCCGGCTCGACCATATTGCGAGGGCCCCCCCAGGAACTGCAACGATCTCGGGCAGGTAGTGATCTCCGTTCCAGTCGCTGACCCGAACGGGTCGCTGCCACGGGCCTGACGGCTCCCGACGGCGAATCACGACACTGTCGGAGGACCGGCCGTCCCACTCCACATAGGTGATCCATAGACTTCCGTCCGCCCCGACGGATAGAGCCGGCCAGTCCGCCGTCGATCCGGATGGGCTGACTCGGGCGGAAGGGATGCTGCCGGCGACTTCGGCCGGTGCCTCCTCCTGTCCTTGTCCGAAGGTGGGGGCGGCAAGGGACATGAGCGCGAGGACCCACGCCTGGACGCCGATTCGACCTGCCATGATTCGAGCGTACCTCGCTCCAACTCCGGACCACCGGTAGCTCGTGTCTGCCAGAAAACCCTTATTGGGCACGAGGTCTCGCTCGAAGGTGAAAACAATATCGATGACAAATGGTTGGATTAGGCCTGATTAGGTCCGTCTGAGTGCCTGTCACTTCACCTCAAGGCCGCATTTGCAGCCGTTCTGAGGGCTCTCAACCGCCGCTTTGGCCGATCAGACACAGCTCCCCCTGCCGGGCCGTGGCCCGGCTCCCGCCGGGGTGCCCGAAACCGCTTCAGGCCGCCAGGCTGCACTGGGCAGCCTCGCGGTCCGCTTGCAGCAGGACCCGTCCCAGGCGGTGCAGGTTGGCCCCCAACACCGCCAGCGCCACGGTGCGCTCGAAGCCTGCCTTGCCCATCGTCCGCACCCGGTCCAGTCCGTGATGCTCCAGATGATTGATCGCCGCCTCCACCGCCGAGTGCTGCCGCCGCGCCTTCCGAAACGACTCCTCGGCCTCCCGCTCCCGCTGGGCCGCGCTCAACTTGCCCTTCGCCGGTAGCGCATTCAGATCCAGCAGCTTGTCCAGCTTGATCCGATTCTCCGGACTGTGAAAGTTGCGGTCAAAACTGCACGCCCGCAAGTCCGGGAACAGCTCCTGCGTCTCCTCGATAATCGGCTCCGCGATGTCCACGTCGCCGCCTTCCCACAGCACCTTGTGGTGCAGCAGAAACTGGTGCTGGTCCTCGACCACGCAGACCGGCACTCCCAGCTCCACCGGACAGCCGGCCTTGCCCTTCGAGATCCAGCGCGTGTGCGGCTCAAAGATCGAGAACACCTTCTCCTCCTGCGGAATCTTCTCGCCTTCCAGCAGCCGCCGCTCGGACTGGTCGATCTGACGCTCTGCATGGGCAATCAAGTCCTTGATTTGCTGGACCCTGGACTTCTTCATTCCTGCCTCCTCCAAGGCCTTCAGACTGCTTTTGGCGCGGCTGACCAAGTCCTTGCAGGTGCGCAGATAGGCCACCACCCGGGGACGCGTGGCCCGGCGCGTCTGCCGCACCGCATGGAACAGTGAGCGCACCTTGCGGGCCTGCTTCTGCCACTGCCGCCAGCCCGTCACGCCGTGCGGACCGGCCTGCCGCCCCAGACACTTCAGCAAACATCGCATCGCATCCCACAACAGCGAGACGTCGGTCGGATAGTGCACGTCGGTCTCGGCCACGAACGAGTCACACCGCCCGCGCAAGGCCTCACCCGCGCTGTGCTCCAGCACCGTGTGGCCCTCCTGCACCAGAACCTTGTTGATCGCGGCCAGCAACTCCGGCGTCAGCAGGGAGACATTGTCGAGCAGGCGCTGATGCTTGTAGCGGGTCTCGTCGAACACGCCGTGGCCCAGCATCTGGCGCACCTGGTCGTGGTGATTGGCCAGGTTGCGGAGCCGGTCGAAGTCCAGGTTGAGACCCTCCTTGAGCAGCCCCAGCACCAGGATCTGCCAGAGGTCCAGCCCCGGTCGACCGACCCCCCGCTTGACGTGGGCCAGCAAGTGCTTCTCCAGCAGGCCCATCACCTGGGTGTAGACCGCCGGCGTACAGAACAGATGCTGCAACCCGCGCAGGACCGCCGTCGTGTCGTCGCGACAATCGAGTTCGATCTCCATCTTCTCGATCGACACCTGACCGATCTGCAGTTGTCGTTGGTGAATTTCGCGCATCAGGGTTTTCCCGTCCTCTGAAGATGGGCCGTTTCTGGCCCGATTCAGCCCCCAAGCGCCTGAAAACCGCTTTCTTGGGGCCGTCAAATCACTATTATACCACTGATATCAAAAGATTTCTAGGGTTTTCGGGCAGACACTAGCTCGTTTCCTTTCTCGCCGCCGCAAGGGGAACTCAGGGCTCGAATGCGGCCGATCGCTTGGGACAGACCACCGTGGTCCAGCAAGATTTCCGAACCGTTCCGTAGAGGAGGGCATTCTGCACCGGCTGCCGTCAGGTGTGGCCAGCTCCGAATCAACAGACCGCCGAATGTCGCTTGCATCGGCAGACGCTGAAACTGCCGGGCGGCTTCGTTGAACTCTCTCTGGCACCCCGGTACCTTCAGCGGCCAGGAGCGGGATCAAACCCCATCGCTGGCCTCATCGGGCGAGTGGCCGGAAACAGGAAAGCCAAAGGCCATTGCGGCCTCTCGGGGCCTTGGAAACCACGGGGAGGCCATCGGTTCGCGGTGTCGGGCCGCACTTCGCGTCGTAGCCAGGGCATGGGCCCGAAGATCTCCCCGGACAGGTGGGTCGGGTCACGGCTGGGCGTTGTGCGCGACAATCGATACGGAGATCAGGAATGATAGGTCCGCAGATTGAGTACAACTACCATTTCGACCGTCTTGAGGCCATTCTCAAGTCACTCGACAGGCCCGGCGACTACTTCGTCAGGGGCAGGGCAGAAGGCTCGATGCCGGGACTGAGTGTCCATGGAGTCGGCACCATCGCCTTTCCGATCCTCGAGCCCCAGATACGGGCGTTGATCAACGTTGCGGAGCAGGCACCCTATGGACGGGGTCCGGACACGATTGTGGACAGGTCCGTTCGCGACTGCTGGCAGATCGACGCCAACGACGTCGAGACTGCGGGAGCGGGGTGGGACCGGACCCTCCGATCCATCCTGACGACCGTGACGGAAGGGATGGGATGTGCGGCAGACAGCTTGGAGCCGGAACTCTACAAGCTCCTCATCTACGAGCCCGGCGGTTTCTTTTCTGAGCATCGCGATACGGAAAAGACCGACGGAATGGTCGGGACCCTGGTCGTGTCCTTGCCGACGGACGGCACCGGGGGCGAACTCGTGGTCCGGCACATGGATCGCACGGAGACCATCGACATGCAGGTCAATGTCGCTGGCGAAGCGCCATTTGCGGCATTCTACGCCGATTGCGTGCACCAGACCCAACCGGTCCGGACGGGCCACCGCGTCTCCCTCGTGTACAACCTTGTGATCAAGCCGGGTGCCCAGCCGGTGCCGGCAGCAGCAGCCGACTATTCCCGGCAGACGAACGAGATTACGGAAATCCTGTCGCAGTGGGCCAAAGTCGGGTTCGGGCCACGGAAGATCGTGTGGATGCTGGAGCACGAGTACAGCGAGACCGGGCTGAGCCATGCGGCGTTCAAGGGATTGGATGCGGCGGTGGCGCGAATTCTTTCCCAAGCGGCCGAACGGGCCGCTTGCAGCCTGCACAGTGCGGTCCTGAGCATCAGCGAATCCGGTATCCCGGATTGCGACTATCTGGATGAGGACGACTATGGCCGGGAGATGGATCGCACGGGTGAACCTATCGAGATGATCGAGGTCAGCGACTGGACACACCGTCTTCACACATGGTCTGGGGTAGATCTCACTGGATCGGAGTTGCCCCAGATTCCGCTGCTGGATGAAGAGGCCCTGCCGGTCGAAAGCCTGGACGAGGCGCAGCCCGATGAACAGACGCTCTTTGAAGCCTCGGGTAACGCGGGAGTTTCCCTCGAACGCTCCTACCGACTGGCAGCCC
Organism: Bryobacterales bacterium; assembly: GCA_965205085.1. Taxonomy (GTDB): domain Bacteria; phylum Acidobacteriota; class Terriglobia; order Bryobacterales; family UBA6623; genus VXMF01. The sequence continues at coordinate 4,407,311 of OZ242039.1, forward strand.
TGGTTATCTGGCCACGTTCCCGGGAGTTGTCTGTCATCGCGGATGGCCGGATTGATGCAGCGGTCCAGTACGCCTGGCGGCTGGTGGAGCGGGGCGCACCCCAGGCCGACATTCCGGCCGCGGGATCCGAGCTTGTCTCCGAGTTGATCAGCGCATGGCCTCAGTCTGACGTGGACTACTGCACCATGACGGCGCAACCCGATCAGGGTCGTCGCGCCGTCACGGACATGCTCCGGTTGCTGACCAAGGTGTCCGACGATGAGGAGTCTGCCCGTTTCCTGATCGAGATCGTGGCCACCCAGTACGAGAGGAGACTCAACGGCTCGCTGGCACCGTTTCTGGCGGAGTCCTCGCCATCGGTCGCCGCCCAGTTTCTCCCTGCCTTCATCACGACGAACTTACCGCGGAGTCCAGCAGCGGTCTTCGCCCTGCTTGCCGAGTTGCGCAACAGCAACACCGCGCATGATGCGCGGGAATGGGAGCGGGTTCTCGGGAATGCGATGCTCACAGCCCTCCATGCTCTTCCGGATGTCCTGTCGCCACCCCTGCCTGAGGGCAAGCCGGAGTGGCGACGCGCCCAGCCTAAGGATCTGAACTCCGGTGCCGTCCGCGATCTCTTCGTCGCGGCACATGGCTTGGTGCCTCCTTCCGAATTGGAGGGTGCTGCTGGTCTGATGATTCGGTATCCCAAGCTGGTGGAACCGGTTCGGACGCTACCAGTGGCACTGATCGAACTGTCGCAACGGGTGGCCGAGATCACTGGCAGCCGCGCCTACACAGCCTTGTGGCAAGTCTCGGCGGGCTGTCTGCTCCAGCGGAGTGCAACGCCGCCAGAGGCACCGCGGGATCAGAGAATCGACGCGCCGATCCAGTGTCGATGCGAATTCTGCCAAGTGCTGAAGGAGTTTTGCCAGGACCGCGTCGCAAGCTCGACAGCAATCAAGGCTGCACTCTCGCACCGTGCGCACCTCGAAACGACCGTTGCACGGCTGCGGCTCGACATCGAGTGTCGGACACTTGCGGAAGGGCGGCCCTATACACTCATCTTGGAGAAGGTCCCCTTGAGCTTTCCCCGTCGTGTCAAGGAGTATCGGAAAGACATCAAGGATATGCGCCGCCTGGTGGATGCTCGCCCGTCTGACGGCTCGACCGAGGTCGCTCAGTCGCTGGCTGGTTTGCGGGAGGCAGTAGCTCGGGCTAAGGCCAGTCGAGGATCGGGCTAACGCCGGTCGCTGAGGGATCCTCCACCATGGGGTTGCGCACCCATATCCTGATGCCCAGGACTGCCCGTCTTCAGGACAGGCCCGGCGGGAAGGTGGCTCGTCTGATCGGACGGGCCTTGGCGGAGCTTCCGGAACGGTGCAACGGTCGGTGATGGCAGGCGGTGGACGGTCCTTGACAAGACAACTGCCGGATCTTCCGAGGATCTGTGCGTGCATCGGGCATCGGCACGGGGCGCGGGAGGTGGAGATGGCCGGTGCCAGCTACACCGCCGGCCAGAGGCTGCTCGAGTTGCGTCTCGACATGCTGGCGGACCCCCTCCGCGACGGTGAGAGTGTTGTGCGCCGAGTGGTGCGCGATTGCGCCGGTGCTCACCTGCTCGCGACCTGCCGCCGAGCCGCCAACGGTGGGCAGTTCGCGGGATCGATCGAGAGCGAGCTCGCCATTCTCCGGTCTGCTGTCCGCGCTGGGGCCGCGATCATCGACGTCGAGATCGAATCGGTCGACGGAGCCCCGCAGGCTCTGGACGGGTTCCGTGATCATGCCGTGACCCTCGTCTCCTATCACAACTTCGAGGAAACGCCGGCCCTGAGACCTGTCCTGGACCGGCTCAAGAGGACCGGCGCGGACATCCTCAAGGTGGCGACCAGGGTCGCTCGGCCAAGCGACAATCTCCGACTGCTGTCCCTGTGCGATGGAGAGGAGCGGGTGGTGGTCGCCGGCATGGGGGAAACGGGCACACCTACGCGGCTGCTGGGGCCTTTGCGAGGGGGGCTGTTCACCTATGCCGCCTCTGACGCGCCCGCCGGCTCGTGCTCCTCAGCCAGGGGCGAGCAGGAAGCCGCTCCGACTGCGCCGGGGCAGATTGCGGCCTCGGTGGTGCATGATCTCTACCGTGTTCACGAGCGGACCGCGGACGCCCGCGTGTATGCGGTGATCGCCAAGCCGGTGGCCCACTCGAAATCGCCGCTCATCCACAACCGAGCCTTTCACGCCACGGGCTACGACGGGATCTACCTTCCCGTACTGGTCGATCCGGCCCACTTGGAGGATTTCTTCACCGTCCTGCGGAAGCTGCCCATTGGCGGGGCCAGCGTGACGATCCCGCACAAGCAGGCGGTTGTTCCGTTCCTGGACGTCATCGATCCCTTGGCTGAGGGCATCGGTGCCGTGAACACCGTCTACTGGCAAGGCAACAAGGTTGTCGGCACCAATACCGACGCGGCCGGCATTACCGTTCCCTTGGGCCGCCGGCTGGCCCTGAAGGGATCGCAGGTGCTTGTAGTGGGGAACGGCGGTGCCGCCAGGGCTGCTGTCGCCGCCTTGCGTGCCGAGGGGTGTCGGGTGACCGTCACAGGCCGCAATGCGGATCGGATCCGCAATCTGGCCGTGCGGCACGGGGCCGAGCCGGTCGCCTTCGGCGGCCTGGGTTCGCGGTACTTCGATGGGCTCGTCCAGGCAACGCCGGTCGGAATGTTCCCGGAGATTGTTGGCAACCTCTTCCCGGCCAGGATTCCGGCCGACGTCGTCTTCGACCTGGTGTACAACCCGCTCGAGACCGCCCTGCTCAAGCGCGCCAGCCAGGAGGGCAAGACGGTGATCAGCGGGATCGAGATGTTCGTGGAGCAAGCCGCCGTCCAGTTCGAGATCTGGACCGGACTGGCCGCCCCGCGGGATGTCATGAGCCGGGCCGTTGTGGGGCGTACAGTGAAAGAGGCGGCGCAGGGTCTTGGGGACAGTTAATCCGGATTTTCGGACACTTGAGCGGCTTGCCGGCGAGGGCAACCTCGTGCCGGTGTGGAAGGTCCTCACGGCCGACCTCGAAACTCCGGTTTCCGCCTACCTCAAGCTCGCCGATCGGCAGGAGTACGCATTTCTCCTGGAGAGCGTCGAGGGCGGCGAGCGGATAGGGCGCTACACCTACGTTGGTGCGGATCCCTACCTGGTTCTAACGGCCTTTGATGACGAGATCGAGATTCGCGAGCGCGGGGCGGTCCGTCGGGAACGAGGCGACTTTTTCGACGCACTGAAGGCCCAGTGGGATCGGTTCAGGCCAGCCGGGACCGAGGACCTTCCGCCGTTCAGCGCCGGGGCCGTAGGGTATGCCGGCTACGACCTCGTTCGCCGGATCGAGCCTCGCGTACCTCCGTTCCGGCAGGACGATGTCCAGGCCCCGGACGCAGCCTTCATGTTCTTCACGTCCGTATTGGTCTTTGATCACGTCAAGCATCAGGTCTACGCGATTGCGAACGCCCGCCTGGGGGACGGCGCTTCGCCTCAGGATGCCTACCGTCGGGCGATTGCCGAGATCGAGGCCCTGGAAGAGTGTTTGGCGAGGCCCGTGCCGCTGCCTCCACGCGGATGGCGCAGCGGGCCATTGGAATATCACTCCAACATGGGCAAGGATGCCTATTGCCGGGCGGTCGAGAAGGCTCGCGAGTACATTCACGCCGGCGACATTTTCCAGGTCGTCCTGTCACAGCGACTGGAGATGGTGCCCGGAGTTCACCCCTTCCAGGTCTACCGGTCGCTGCGCACCGTCAACCCCTCGCCCCACCTGTTCTACCTCAAGATGGGCGGATCGGTGATTGTGGGGAGCTCCCCGGAGCTGCTGGTGAAGGTCGACGGCCGCGAGATCGAGTATCGGCCGATCGCGGGAACGCGCCCTCGCGGCGCGACACCGGCCGCCGACCGGGAACTGGCCGAGGATTTGCTCTCGGACGAGAAGGAACTCGCCGAGCATGTGATGCTGGTCGACCTGGGGCGCAATGATGTTGGACGTGTGTCGGAGTTCGGGTCGGTGTGTGTCCCGGAATTCAAGATCGTCGAGTACTACTCGCACGTGATGCACATTGCCTCGAGCGTCCGGGGCACCCTTCGGGGCGATCGCGACATGTTCGACACGCTGAAGGCGTGTTTCCCGGCAGGAACGGTCTCCGGAGCTCCGAAGGTGCGGGCGATGGAGATCATAGCCGAGCTGGAGCCAACCAAGCGGGGTGTCTACTCCGGAAGCGTGATGTACCTCGACTTCTCGGGGGCGTTGACGTCCGCGATCGCGATTCGGACGATGATGGTGCGCGGGGAGACGGCCTATCTGCAGGTGGGGGCGGGCATCGTGGCGGATTCCGTTCCCGAGCGGGAGTGGGAGGAAACCATGAACAAGGCCCGTGCGCTGTTGAGTGCTGTCGAGCTGGCCCGGGACCTCTAGGGAAGCGACGGGAGCCGGGTGCTAGTCGCGTCGGAGGCTGGGCAGGAGCGGTGCCCGGAGCGAGAGGGCCACGGCTGCGGCCCCCGCGAGCAGACCCAGCAAGATGATCGCGGCCAGCGTGGAAAGCAGGGAAGCCCAGGGGGGATCTGCTTCTCCGCTGGCCAGGTGTGGCGCGACCGCAATCAGGGCTGCGGCCGTGCCGCTCGCCACTCCGAACACCAGCAGGAAAGAGTTCTCTGCAAGAATCAATCGCGAGATCGAACCCCTGGCAAACCCCAGCGCCTCCAGCAGGGCCAGCTCGCCGCGCCGTTCCAGAACGCTCCGGACCATCACCACGGCCAGACCCAGAGTGCCGAGCAGGAGGCCCAGGCCGCCGAGGGTTCGGAAGGTGCTCAGGTAGGTGTTCTCCACGACGAGGTAACCCGCCAGCCGATCTGAGGTTCGCACGGCATCAAGGCCCTCGTCTGCGAAGGCGACTTCCAGTTCTGTCGCGACGGCGTCTGAATCCGTCTCGACAAGCAGGCCCTGGTAGCCGCTGTGGCCCGGGTACAGATTCAGGAAGTTGCTCTCGGCAAGCACCAGTTCCGATTGGAAGATGCTGCGCGAGAGCAGGCCGGCCAGGATGAGCTGTCGCGGCCGCCCCCGACTGTCCTCAACGCTCATCTCGTCGCCGAGTGAGAGGCGCAGGATCCATGTCGCCGAGTTTCCGTCGGCGAACACCGGAACGGGACCGCCGAAATCCTTCTTCAGCAACAGCCACGGATTCCGGCGCTCTTCCTCCGTCTCGGCCAGTGTGCCCTGGAAGGCGAAGCCGCCCCGCCGGATCAGGGTTTCCTGTACGCCCATCAGGGTCGGATTCGATATCAGAGTTTCCTGTACGCCCAGTAGGGGCGTATTCGATGGCTGATACAGGTTGAGGCAACTGGCGTCCTCGCCAGCCCGGATCCGGATTGGAAACATCCTGGCGGATGCGCCCAGATCGGTTGCGGCCTCGTCGATCCGGTGCTGGAAGAAGGGGATGTCCGACTCTGCCATCAGGCGGAAGCCGCCGTCTCCGGAATCTCGGGTCGGCTGCTGCGACCGCACGTCGTGGCGGTTCATGGCTACGGTGACGATCATGAATGACGCGCACGCCACCAGTGCGGTCGAAAGTACACTCCGAGTTGGATTGCGGCCGCCGTTGCGGAATCCCAACTGATCGATTCCGGCCAAGGCTTGCCCGTCGCGGGGCGGTGCAAGCAGCAGGGAGCGGAAGAACGTCAGGGATGCAGCCAGGGCCAGCGTTCCGGCTCCGTAGAACGCACCGAGACGGGCGGCAGAGTTGCCTCCGAGTGACATCGCAAGCAGCGCCACCGCCAGAACTGCCAACACCGCCCCGGCCCGGCGGAGTCGTCTCGCCGTGCGCACCTGGCCGGTGCCTGTTGTCAGGGGGCTTACCTTGCCGGACAGCAGTGCGTTCGGCGAGAGTCGGACCAGCTTGCGGAGGGACAGCCGGACCGACGTGAGCGTCAGGGCCAGCGTTGAAGTCGCTCCGATGGCGGAGTCCTGCCAGCGGAAATGAAATTCCAGGAACGTCCCGCCGACCGCGCCGCTCCACCAGGTGCTGAGGCCGTAGAGCATGGCCTGGGCGTAGGCGATTGCGCCCGGGATGCCGACCAGGCATCCGGCGATGGCCAGCACAGCTGCTTCGGCCATCAGCAGCCGGCGAACCATTCCCGGAGTGTGTCCGGTAGCGAGGAGCAGCCCGATCTCGCGGGCCCGGCGCTCGACTCCCAGCCGGAACAGCAGCGCCACCAGGATTGCCGCCGACCCGATCAGGAACAGGCTGAACCCGAGAAAGAGACCCGAAAAATCGGTGGAGCCCGAGGATGCAGCCAGACCCGCCAGCTTGACCGGCTGCAGGGACAACCCGAACGCAGCCGGGTCCAGTCGCCGGCTCAGTGCGTCGGCGAATCGCGTGGCGGCGGCCTCCGCGGGCATGTTCGCCGGAGGCTGCACGCGGACCGACGTCAACTGGCCGAACCGGCTCGACCACAGAGCCTTGGCGTCCGGCAAGCTGATGAACGCCTTGGGGCTGGCCCGGTAGCGATCCCAGTAGTCCTCGTCCCGCGGCCGGATCAAGCGGAGATCCATGGGAAACGGCGGGTCCCAGTTGGAGATCCGGGCCCGGTCGGACATGCCCTTGAAGGTCGGAGCGTAGCTGCTGTCGAGCGCGGCTCCTTCCATCCCGACGATGCCAGCCAGCCGGAATCGGTGCGAAGCGGTCTCGAGGGTGGAGTCGGGACCGACGACATAGTACGTCAGGGTGACCGCGTCTCCGGGCCGGGCTCCAAGGTCGTCGGCCGTCCATGCGTTGAGCACGATCTCACCCGGGGCCGGCCCCGCGCTGCCTCCATCACCGGCCAGTCGGAGCGACGGCGGCCACGCGCTCAACGCGGTGACCGTCGAGTAGGGGACCGTTCGACCGTTCGCTTCGATCACGTTCGCCAGGTACGTCAGTACCTCGTCGGAGGCGAATCCGGTGTCTTCGGCGGCAGCCCCAATCGCCTCGACCGCCGGTCGATCCAGCACGACTCGCTCCGTTTCGATCAGCAGTCCGCCCCCCGCAGGGAGGTTCTTCACTGCCAGGGCTGCATCCTCGAGGGAGAATGCTTCGCGCCAGGCCTCTATGGCGACCTCCCGCGTTCCTCCCGCCAGAAACAGGGCATTGGCCCGGCCCGGCCGTTCCAGGGCGCGCTGCAGTACCTCCATGGATACAAAGGCGTTGTAGGGAAGCTGCTGCTGCGGGGACAGTCCGAACCTCCCGGGCCCGCGGTCCCCAAGCACTGTTGAGATCCGCAGCCGGATCAGCCGCACATTGTCTGACTTGCGGCCCATCACGGACTCTGCCGGCACCAGCGTGTCCGTGTGGATGCGGAGAAGGATGTCCTCCCCCGCCTGCACGCCCAGCTCGGCGGCGAGTTGCCGGTTCACTGCAACGTCCCGGGCTCCGGTCGGCATGTCCCCCACCTCGTAGAAACGCCAAAAGGCGCTGTCGACGCCGTGGATCCGGACCCGTGACGCCCGGGCCCCGGAATCCGGATGCTCGGCGCTGCCGCGAACCAGGATCGCGGCAGCCGCTCCGTCGAATCCCTCCAGGGCATCAGGCACCGACTCGCGGAAGTACCGGTCGCCGACAGCGGCGAAGTCGATTGCCCCGAGGCGGTCCAGCGTCAGGCTGCGGAGGCTCCCGCGGACCGATGATCCCACCATCAGGGCACCTGCCAGAATGGCCGTGCCGATGGCTACAGCGAGGGCGACCGCGCCATGGACGGCTCGATGGTGGACCAGACCCCTAGCCAGCATTCGACGCAGCGTCATGTGATTGCGTGCCAGCGGGCTGGCCAAGCCTCACCAGCCTACCGGGTTGGGCTGCGCTCGGCGGACAGGGGTAGCCGGTCCTGGGATTGTCGGAGCTGATCGAGACTCCGTCGCACCGTCCGCGCGTACTTGCCGGACGGCTCCACGCGCAGGTAGCTCGCGTACGCCTCCATGGCCTCTTCGTGGCGTTCCAGCTTCTCCAGTGTTTTTCCGAGCCGCCAGTAGGCCTCTGCGAAGTTGGCGTCCCAGCGGGTTGCCTCCTGGTATCGTCCGGCGGCAGCACGCAAACTGCCCTTCTTGGCGTAGTACCTGCCGACCTTGAGTTCCTCGCGCGCCTGCAGCGGGTTGAATGCGTACGACTGGGGCCGTGCGAACTGCTCGTCCTCGTCGACCAGACCGTCATGGGCTTCGGACCGCTCCGCAAACCCGTGTTCCGCAGCGCCCGCATCCTGGGCGTGCACCGCTGGCACCATGCACAGCAACCCAACCAGCACGATTCCCGCCACGGTTGCTAGTATAAGTCAAATCCCTGAATCGGCGGGAGGCGATCGGGTTCGTGCGCTTCCCCGGCCACGTTTCGGGCCTGTCTGCTGCTGGCCTCTTCCTACCGGTCGTGACCCTATTTGGAACATGAAGCCAACCCCACGGCGGATGGGGCCATAAACTGGGTCTACCTGTAAAGGATTGTTCAACGCTAGGATAGGGAATATACCTCGACTGACGGAGATGTAAGGAGTTGCCGGACAAAGACGCATTGGCATTGGGGCTGGATTTCGGCACGGAGTCTGTCCGTGCACTCTTCGTGGATCTGGACGGTAACGAGAGAGCTTCGGCGCGGGCCAACTACCGCCACGGGCAGATTACGGAGCAGTTGCCCGGCAGTGCCGAGAGACTGCCGCCCGACTTTGCCCTTCAGCACCCGGGAGACTGGCTGAGTTCCGCCGTGCGGGCCACCCGCAGCGCGTGGCGGCGAACGGACAAGGCTTCGTCCCGAGTGATCGGGATCGGAGTCGATTTCACGAGTTGCACGGTGCTGCCCACGCGGGAGGACGGGACACCCCTTTGCCTGCTGCCCGAATTCAAGGACAACCCGCATGCTTGGCCGAAGCTTTGGAAGCACCACAGCGCCAAGCGGGAAACCGAGCATATCGTTGCCGTAGCGCGCGAGCGGAAAGAGGAGTTCCTTCAGCAATACGGCGGAACGGTCAGTCTGGAGTGGTTCTTCCCGAAAATCCTGGAGACCCTGGTCGCAGCGCCGGAGGTCTACCGGGCTGCCGATGTGTGGGTCGAGGCCGGTGACTGGATCGTATGGCAACTGGTCGGGTGCCTTCCCATGGAAATGGCCCGCTCGACGTGCCAGGCGGGATACAAGGGCTTGTGGTCGGCGATCGACGGTTTTCCGTCCAAGCCCTTCCTCCGTGCGGTCCATCCGGAACTGGTGGACATCGTGCGGACCAAAATGCCGGGTCGAATGAAGGCTCCGGGGCAGCAGGCGGGCAGGCTGTCCACGGCGATGGCGAAGAGACTCGGATTTGGGGAGGGTATTCCGGTCAGCACCGCCATCATCGATGCGCATGCAGGCGTGCCCGGAGTCGGGGCGGCGGATCCAGGCACGCTGGTCATGGTTTGCGGGACCAGTTCGTGTCACATGCTGAATGCGGCCGAGTACAGCCCCGTGCCGGGTGTGGCGGGTGTGGTGAAGGACGGAATCCTGCCGGGTCTGTACGGCTACGAGACCGGACAGGCGGCCGTCGGCGACGCCTTTGACTGGTTGCGCAGACTAACCCGCCAACAGACCTTTACGAAACTGACGGACGATGCAGCTGTCCTTGACCCCGGTGCGGACGGAGTGCTTTGTGTCGACTGGCTGAACGGATGCCGGACACCGCTCATGAATGGAAACCTGAACGCAGCGTTCACCGGCGTGGCCCTGCGCCATGGCCCGGAGCATCTGTACCGAGCGATGATCGAGGCGACCGCCTATGGACTGCGCTGGATCGTCGATCTGTTCAGGGAGCACGGCGTCCCCGTCAGGAAGTTCATTGCCACGGGGGGCTTGCCCCACCGCAACGAGCTGTTCGTCCAGATTACGGCCGACGTGCTGGGCGAGGCGATTCTCGTTCATCCCTCCAGGCAGGGACCCGCCTTGGGGGCCGCAATTCTCGGTGCGGTTGCTGCCGGCAAGCGCGCTGGCGGCTTCAGTTCGGTCCGCTCCGCCGTCCGCACGATCGGTGGGGTCAGAAAGGAAGTCGAGGGTCGAGAGGGGCGCCTGGTGTCTCCCGACCGGAGCCGCACGAAACGGTACCAGCCACTGTACAAGCGCTATCGGGAGGTAGCGTCGTTCCTGGCCAGTTCGTCGCACGTGCTATAAAGAGTTCGGGAGATTTCGGAGCGAACATGATCAAGGTGCGGGTCTCCCTGTTGGCGGTATCGGTGATCGGCTCGGTTGCCGTTGCCGGGGCCTACTCGACAGGAGGGCGTTTCGCAACGTCCGAGACGGGAGGTCCATTTCCGGGGGAGACCAACTGCACTCGCTGCCATCAGGGCACAAAACTGAACGCAGGTGGCGGAACGCTGCAGTTGCTGATCAACGGAGCCCCTGCTGCGGACCATGCGTACAAGCCCGGGGAAACGGTCACCCTCGTGATTCAGTTCGCGGATCCGACGGCATCCCGAAGCGGATTCCAGCTCACGGCGAGGGCGGGCGACGGGTGCAGTCAGCCAGGCAGTCTGGCGGCCGGGAGCGGTAGTACGTCGCCGCCGCGCATCAACTCCGTGAAATGCGCGAACCAGCCGGTCGAGATCGCCACGCACAGTCGGGCCACGAACGCGTCTTCCGCCACGTGGAACGTGTCGTGGACGGCGCCCCCGGAGAGTGTCGGGCCGGTCACGGTCGCGGCTGTCGTGAACGGCGCCAATGGAAACCAGTCCCGAACCGGCGACAAGATCTACAACACGGTGGCAGTCATCCAGCCGGCTGGCCTGCAGCTGCCGGCACCGGTGATTTCGGACAACGGCGTGATCCTTGGCGACCGCGCCAGCATGACGACGACCGTCGCACCCGGCGCGATCGCGATTGCGAAGGGCTCCGGTTTCGCCGCTGCAGCCGGCACGGTATCGGGAGCGGTCGGCGAAGACGGGCGCGTCAGCACCAAGCTGGGCGGGACCTGTGTCGAAGTCAATCGCTTGAAGGCGCCGCTGATTCGGCTCTCCAACGAAGAGGTCATCTTCCAGGTGCCATTCGCAACTGGACTGGGCCACACCTCTGTCCAGGTGGTTCAGGCCTGTGGAGGGCCTGAGGAGCGGCGCAGCAACACCGCGACCGTGATCGCCGCTGCCGTCAAGCCGGTCTTCTACCTGTTCTCGGACAACACCTACGGGATGGCCGGCGTTCACACCGACGGCGTTCTTGTGGGAGCCGCCGACTCGATCGAAGGCGTCAAGTCGCGAGCCGCGCTTCCGGGCGACGTGGTGACGGTTTTCGGCACGGGTCTCGGGCCGACCTCGCCCGCCCTGGCGACGGGGGAGGTGGCCGTGGCACCGACACCGCTGGCCGCCGCGAATGTCCGTCTTATGATCGGTGAGATGGAGGTGAAGGACTCCGATGTGGTGTATGTGGGGGCTGCGCCGAACTTTGCCGGACTTTATCAGCTGAGTTTCGCGATTCCCCAGAACACCGCACCCGGGAACCATCCGTTTTCCGTCATGCTGAACAGCGTTGCGTCTGCCGCCGGACCGAAGCTTGAGATCGGCTCGGTCGCAACGCCCTCACCTCCATCCACGAACCCGGACGGACCACCGGCGTGCACGGTCGGCTTGACTCTGAAGGCCGGAGCGAGTTGCATCGCGTCGGTCAACGGTCTGGAAGCGACTTTCGAGGTGAAGGAGGACGGCGATGCCTGCGCCAGCCTGGGTAACCTGAGCATTTGCCACTCCACGGGTGCCTTGCTCAGCACGCTGCCTCTCTTCGGTGCTGGTGCAAAACAGAACGATGACGGCAGCTGGACCGTAACCAAGCTCCCCTGACGACTCCGGTGCCATCCCGCGGGGAGGCGCTGTCCTGATCATCCGGGAGTGATTTCGCCTGCAAGGAGCGGAGAGCGCCCGATACCCGCACGGGTTCCCCGAACGGTTGGCGGGGGCCATGCCGGTCTCGTACCATTTGGCGCGTGGAGAGTCTGGGCGACTCGTTTCGTGGCGGAGGGCGGTGTCGCTTAGTCAACGCCTTCAGGCTTCCAGCAACGGCAGTCTGGCGAGGCGGGGACATTCGCCCGTTGCATGGAGTGCCTGATGGACCGTCCCGGTCGACAGCCACGCGTGGAACGGCCGGTCGAAAGGGTGGTCCGATGTCTCGCGTCTTGTGTTCGGACCGCCGTCAAGCAGATGCTGAATCGGGTGAAGCAGCAACACCGCCTTCCCGGCATGCAGGGCTCCCAGCTCCCGTCCGGTTCAGGTCCACCTGCCTTGCGCCGGAAGGATTCGACGGACGTACGGCGTTTCCGCTGCCGCGTGGTCGTCACGGATTCCTGAGCCGTCCCGTCATGTGGTCGCAAAGGGCGCATCCGGCTTCGCACCAGCCCCCCGGGGATGCGGTGCGAAGGTGCCTCCATCAGCAGTGTCAGCCCAACATGGGGACCAGCAACCCAGAGGGACGATGGTGCCGGCAGGACGGTACCCTGGTAGAGGCACTGTGTGGCCAGTCGCCGTTGGGAGAGGCTCTCCGTGGTTGCGCCATGGATCCCTGATGCCCCGTCCATGGGCTCCGGCAACGGTTCTACCGGCAGGCATCCTGCTGCATGTGTCGGTGCTCAGACCGTCGAACGGATCGACTCTGCGAGCACTCCGTGGATCATCCGCCCGACCACCCGTTCGTCTCCCGGATCCAGCATCCACACAGCGACTTCGAGGCCGTCTTCGTGACCCGGGCGGACCTCGATGCTGGGCTCGCCCGTTCGCAGCCGCTCGGCGGCCTGCCCGGCGTCGAGACCGGCCTTCACGTAGTCCCACCGGATGCGAATGTGCGGAACCGAGTTTGCGATCTCCGGAACGAAAATCTCCGTTGCGACACCGGGCAGGGATTTGACGGCCTGCTCAATCCGTCGGCAGCGTCGCATCCATTCCCGCCACATCTCGTCTTGGTCGGTCTCCAGGAACAACTCCAATGCGACCAGCATCCCGACGATCTCTTCCTTGTTGACCTTGTTGGTGCGAGCAACTGAATCCGAATTGGGGCTGTTGTTCATGCGAGCCGCCTCGATCAGGTCGCGACGACCGAGCAACAGGCCCGCTGACTGCGGGCCCCGCAGGCCCTTGCCACCCGAGTACGCGACCAAGTCATAGCCCATCTTGGTGAACCGGAACAGGTTGTCGATCGGAGGGATGTCCGCGGCTGCGTCATTGAGCGTCGGCACACCGCGCTCCCGCCCGATCCGCACGAATTCCTCGTGGCCGATTCGGCCGTCATGCTCGTTGTGGTTGAGGAAGAAGAGCATGGCCGTGCGGTCGCTGATCGCTGCCTCCATCTCGGCCGCGGTTTCCACCTCCACGAGCCTGACTCCACAGTTGCGGATTGCATGATCGTAGCCGTTGCGATGGACCTTCTGCAGCACCACCTCGTCCTTCATGCCGGCGATCTCTGGGATGCGCTTGATCCGTTCCCGGTCATTGCCCGCGACGCAGGCCGCCGTGGCCAGGGTCAACGCCGATGCGCAACCCGCCGTGACCAGGGCCGCCTCACACTCCAGTAGTCCGGCGATACGGTCACCGACCTTCTCGTGCAGTTCATTCAGGTCGACGTACTTCGGGGAGGCCGCTTGCATCGCGCGGACCACTTCCGGTGGCATCGTGGAAGCCGTCAGCCGGGTATAGGTTCCCGCAGCGTTGAGAAAGGTCCGCACACCGAGCTCGCCGATGACATCCCGGGTTGTCTGGACCCGCCTGTTCTTCTTGGTGGCACCTGCCAGCTTCGGTACGACCTGACCCGTCGCCGCCAGGGCCAAGACCGAATTCAGGAATGCGCGACGGTCGCGCGACAGCCAATCGAACATGAAAGCCTCCCACTCAGATCCAAGGCTAGGATAGCCGAAACTGGGGTCCAGGCGCAGCAGTCCGGCATCATAGCCGCCTGATGCGGATGTTACGGAACTCGACCGGCTCGTTGTGGCCCAGGAATCCGACATGGCCGGATTTTCGCTTCAGTCCCGGATGTCGGGCCAGGATCGAGCGGTCGCTTACGTCGGATGTATCCACGTCAAGGATGGCGACCCCGTTGAGCACGACGCGAATTCTGGTTCCATCGGCCGTGACCTCCTGGGCGTTCCACTCTCCCACCGGCTTGAGTGCGCCGGTCTTCGCCGGGGCGACGTGATAAAGCGATCCATGTTTCTGCCAAGGCTCGATGTTCTTGTAGCGCTCGGCCGTGTTATCGATGATCTGCAGTTCATTGCCGTCATAGGCCAGATTCCTCCACGCCAGTGGACAGCGGATGCAGAGGCCGTTATTGGAGCCCGATTCCAGCTTGAACTCGAATCGCAGGACGAAATCGGAGTACTCTGCCGCCGACAGCAGGTTTCCCCCGCTTCCCCGCGGGCACACGATCTTCCCGCCATCAACCAGGTAACCGCGGCCATGCTGGCCCAGCAGGACCCAGCCGTCAAGCGAAGTCCCGTCGAAGAGCGATTCGAAGCCCTCCTCGTCGGCGGCGATGGGAGGAGCGGAAAGGAGTGCTACCGCGAGGATGGATACGACCCTGAACATGGCTAGCTCGCATGGTAGCAGTAGGGAGGCGCCCTGTCGAGCTGCACAATAAGGGAAGCTCCGGTACGGTGCGGCCCTTGGGCGGAGAATAGGAGAAGATGCCCCGCAGCTTGTACGAGATCGTCGGAGAGCATGGGTTCGAGAGACTTACACAGGCATTCTATGCCCGTGTTCCGGGTGACGAGATCCTCGGTCCGATGTACCCGGCGGACGAGATCGATGCCGCGCGGATCCGGCTGCGCGATTTCCTGGTGGGCAGGTTCGGCGGACCGCAGCGCTACATCCAGCAGAGAGGTCACCCGCGGCTGCGGATGCGCCACATGCCGTTTCCCATAGACCGAAAGGCCCGGGACCGGTGGATGGAACTGATGACATTGGCACTGGGCGAGGCCGAGCTCGATTCGCAGGCACGCGGCGTCCTGCTCCGCTATTTCGCGGACACCGCCACCTTCATGATCAACCGGGCGCCCGCCGGGTGACGCGAGCTACATGGCCCGCTCGAAGGCGTCCGCAATCTGGCGGGCGACGATTTCGTAACCCTTCCGATTGGGGTGGATGCCGTCGTTGTTGTTCAGTTCCCGAACCATCGCCACGTTCTCGAGCAGGAACGGGATCAGCGGTACGTCCATCTCGGCGGCGATGCGAGGGTAGACGGCCTCAAACTCGCCCACATAGTCGGGGCCGTAGTTGCGAGGCAGCATCATTCCGGCCAGGAGAACCCGGGCTCCACGCTCCCGGAATCGGGTGACCATCGCGCGGAGGTTGCGCTCCATCGCGTCAAGCGGCAGGCCGCGCATTCCGTCGTTAGCTCCGAGTCCGATGATCACCCACTCAGGTTCGTGCGCCAGCGCGGCGTCGACTCGGCTCAGGGCCTTGGCCGTCGTGTCGCCGCTCACCCCCTCGTTGACGACGCGGAGCATGATGCCCCGACGGTCGAACTCGGACTGGAGGAGCGTTGGATAGGAGTCGCTCCGCGCTACTCCGTGGCCCGCCGTCAAGCTGTCCCCGAAGGCCACCAACACCGGTCTGGCGTCATCCGGGGCCGAGCTCTCCGGCACCTCCGCCAATGCCTCGGGCCGTCCAGTCTCCGGACTGGCAGGCGGTTCCTGCCAGGCGCAACCCGTGAGCATGATGCCCGCCATTGACGTCCTAGCGCACCTGCGCAGCAACGTTGTTCGGTAGCCGGGCACCTATGCACATAATAGGAAACGCCCCGCCCCCATGCCGAATCCTGGCCCCGCGCTCGCTGTGCGAGGCCTCGCGAAGTCCATCCGCAGCGGTTCCCGCGTGGTGGAGATTCTGCGGGGCATCGACTTTGCGATACCCGCCGGCACGTTCCTGGCAATCCAGGGGCCGTCCGGAAGCGGCAAGAGCACCCTGCTCGGCCTCCTGGCCGGGCTCGACCGGCCGACCCAGGGGGAGGTTTTCGTTGACGGCGACCCGATTGCGGGACTGCCCGAAGATCGACTGGCCCTGTTGCGCGGGCGCAAGATCGGGTTCGTGTTCCAGGCGTACCAGCTCGTCCCCACCCTGACAGCTCTCGAGAACGTCATGCTGCCCTTGGATTTGGCGGGACTCGTGGACGCCGAGTCCAGAGAGCGCGCAACGGTTCTGCTCGGGGAAGTTGGGCTGGCGGACAGGAGGCATCACTACCCGGTCCAGCTCTCTGGAGGGGAGCAGCAGCGGGTCGCACTGGCAAGGGCGTTCGTGACGGATCCACCGATCGTGCTTGCGGACGAGCCCACGGGCAATCTGGACAGCCGCAATGGAGCCATGGTCCTGGACATGCTGCTCAGGCTCAACAGGGACGCCGGCACCACGCTGGTTATGGTTACGCACGACGACCAGATTGCCTCCCGGGCGGCCCGGCGGATCTGCTTGATGGACGGACGTATCGTCTCCGACGACATGCCTGCAGCGGTGGCGGACGCCGTATGAACCGAGCGATCGATGGGATCGGGTGCTAGACTAGCTGTGGGCTCCGGACCCGTGCAGCGGGATGCCGCGAACCCCGCCAGGTCCGGGAGGAAGCAACGGTAGCGGCCTCTGTCGCGTGCCGCGGTGACATCCGGAGCCCATCTTCGAGTCCCCCTCGCGCCTCGACAATGTACCAGGTCATCGCGCGCAAGTATCGGCCCCAGACCTTCGACGAGGTTGTGGGGCAGGGCCACGTCAAGCAGACGGTCCGCAACGCCATCGAGCAGGGCCGGATCGCCCACGGGTACATCTTCTCCGGACCCCGCGGGACGGGCAAGACCACCATGGCCCGGATCCTGGCCATGGCACTGAACTGCGAGGGCGGGCCGAGTTCGTCCCCGGACCCGGCGTCGCCGGTGTGTTCGGAGATCGCGGCGGGAGGCTCGCTGGACGTGATCGAGATCGATGCGGCGTCGAACCGACGCATCGACGATATCCGCGACCTGCGCGAGAGTGTCCGGTTCCGTCCGGTTCGGGACCGCTACAAGGTCTTCATCATCGACGAGGCTCACCAGATCACCGGGGACGCCTTTAACGCGCTGCTCAAGACCCTCGAGGAGCCGCCCGAGTGGACCGTGTTCGTACTCTGCACGACGGAGCCCCAGGCGATTCCCGCGACGATCGTCTCGCGGTGCCAGAGTCTGGCGTTTCGAGCGGTCGATCAGGCAGCCGTGCTCGACCACCTGCGCACCATCTGCCAGAGCGAGGGGGTGGAGGCGGATGACGATGCATTGGTAGCGCTCGCGTTGGCTGGGGACGGGTCGATTCGCGACTCCCTTTCGGCCCTGGATCAGGCCATCGCCGCCTTCGGCCAGCACCTTGAAACCGCATCGGTTCGGGCCCTCCTCGGAGCCATTCCCGGTGAGGTCACCGCGCGCATCCTTCTGGCGATCCGCGATTCGGATCCCGCTGCGATGCTTGCGGTTGCTGACGATCTGTTTCTCGAGGGCAGGCATCCGCAGCACTTCTGCGGGGAGTTGACTCGCCAGTTCCGGAATCTCCTGGTCATGAAGGTGGCCGGAGTCGACTCGAAACTGGTGGCTGCGGGTCAGGGCGAGCGGCAGGCCGCAGAGAAATGGCTTGCGGAGTTCTCGAACGAGGACCTCACCCGCTACGTGCAGATCCTTCTAACGCTGTACCAGGATTTGCAGCAAGCGACGCAGCAGCGGTTCCGGCTGGAACTGGGTCTGCTCAAGCTTGTCTACGCGGGCCGACTCCGACCGATCGAGCAGATACTCTCGGGGTTGCGTCCCGGTGCCGCCGGGCAGCCGACGGTGGCCGCACGCAAGGCCGAACCCTCCCCTGCGCCGGACCGGTCGTCACCGGAGCGCAAGGCTGGCGGTAGCCCCGGGGCATCCCAGCCAGCGTCGCGGTCCCCAGAGCCCGCAGCGCGCACTCCGCCATCAAGCGTTCCGACGAGAGAGGCCGGAAGCTCCGAGACTCGGCCTGAGACTCCGCGGACCTCCGGAGACTCACCCGCCGAGATCTTCAGGGGGAAGCTCCTCGCCGCGATCCGGGAGACCGACGATCAGTTCCTGCTGGACGGACTCGAGCATAGCCGTCTGGAGCGCGACGGGCGGGTCGTCACGGTTCATGTCAAGTCCGAGTGGAAGGGGATCATGGAGTTCCAGAGACCCTTGCTGGAGGCGGCCCTGGTAAGCCTCGTCGGGGGCAGGCCCGATGTTAGACTCGTAGATGAGGCAGACGAATCGGGCCCGGCAAGCCAGGCCGCGGCGAACGACGGGAACGGGGCTGAGACGGATCCTGTCAGCGAACGGGCGCAGTCCGATCCGGCGTTCCTCGAGTTCAAGAGGCGCATCGACGGCCACGTGACGCGAGTGACGGATTTGCGGGGCCAGAAGGGGGAAGAATAGTGAAGTTTCCAGGCAATCCCCGGAAGATGCTTCAGGAGATGCAGGCGGTCCAGGACCGCCTCAAGAGTGAGGTGGTGGCAATTCGGGTGGAGGCGTCCACGGGCGGGGGCATGGTCACCGTGAGGATGGACGGCAACAAGACCATGCTCGGGATCACGATCGAACCGGAAGCTCTCGATGACGTGGAGATGCTGCAGGATATGATTCGCGGTGCCTGCAACGAGGCGGCACGGCGTGTTGACGCGAAAACCCAGGAAAAGGTTGGGAGCATGTTGGGTGGACTCGGAATGCCGCCCGGCCTGCCCGGCTAGCTCTAGCTGGCCCGCCGACTTCATATGTTGCGATGCCCGCCGGTGACCTAGCGGCCCCGATGTCCCGCCTGGTGGACGAGTTCAAGCGGTTGCCGGGAGTGGGGGCCAAGTCCGCCCAGCGTCTCGCCTTCCACCTGCTCGGCATTGACCGCCAGCGGGCCGAGAGTCTCGCCACCGCCATCTTCGAGATGCGCGAGAAGATTCAGCTCTGCGAGTGCTGCAACAACATTGCCGAAGGCCAGCTCTGCCCGATCTGTAGCGACCCGAAGCGGGACCAGGCACTGGTGTGTGTCCTCGAGCAGCCGAACAATATCATGGTCGTCGAGCGAACCCGATCCTATCGGGGCGTCTATCACATCCTGCACGGGGCCCTCTCGCCGCTGAGAAACGTCGGGCCGCAAGACCTGAAGATCCAGAGCCTCCTGACGCGGATCCGTTCCGGCACGATCCGCGAGGTGATCCTTGCGACGAGTCCGACCACCGAAGGGCAGGCTACATCCGCATACATGAGCCGGCTTCTCAAACCGCTGGACGTCAGGGTCACCAGGATCGGGCTCGGGATTCCCATCGGAAGCGAACTCGAGTTTGTCGACGAGGCCACGATGATCGAGTCGATTGAAGGGCGCCGGGAGATTTGACGGCAGGAGAGCTCAGCTCATCTGCATGAACAGCTGGATCAGAGCGACCAGTTCCGGTGCCGCGTCTTCCTGGCAGAAGTGGCCAGCCTGGTCGAGTTGAACGACCGGTCCGTGCGGAAACAGGGCCCGGAAGTCGGCGATGGCGAGTGCCGGCGGAATCGCCCGGTCCCTCATCCCCTCGGCGAGCATGGCCGACTTGGACCGCAGATCCGGGACACCGGAGGCCCCGCTCCTGACGTAGCGACCGATCCGGTCGAGTGCAATGTCCAGCGGGAACTCGACCGCCCCCTTGCACTCCTCCGGGGAGCCGAAAGGTGCGGCATACGCCCGCCGTTCCACTTCGCCGAGGTCCGAGCCCATTCCGAGTCGAGCCATCAGGCTGCCGGCGTTTTCTCCGAGCGACTGCATGGTCTGCAGGTAGGAACCGTCCCGTAGTCCCTTCTCAACCCATCGAAACCAGTCCGATTCGCGCAGTCTCGGCGGTCTGGGCGAGTTCCCCGATGCCACCATTCCGCCGTAGCCGCAGAGGCTGTTCATCAGACAGATGCGCTTGACACGGTCTGGGTGCCGGACTGTGTAGGCGGCCAGAATCGGGCCTCCCCAGTCCTGCCCGACGAACGTAATGCCGTCCAGGCCGAGTTCATCGACGAGGGCTGCAAGGTTGGCAACGTGCGCCTTCAGCGTGTACTCCCGGTCCTGGGGCGTCTCGCTCTTTCCGAAGCCCATGTGATCCGGAACGATCACGCGCCATTGCCGGGCCAGTGGCGGAACGAACTTGCGGTACAGGTAGCCCCACGTGGGTTCGCCGTGCAGAAGCACGATCGGCTCGCCCGTTCCCTCGTCCACATAATGCATGCGGAATCCTGGCGCCGCGCAAAAATGAGGTTGGAAGGGGAAGGTCCCATCGAACGTTTCGTCAGGAGGGATCATGTCGGCACCATCATAGGTGTTGCCCTGCCTTCGTGAGATCGGGCGCGCAGGGGGCGGGGACTGATGCTAAACTCTTGCGAATCGTCATGCCCATGCGTCGATGTTTCCTGGTGCCGATTCTTCTAGCCTTGGCCGTGACCGTTCCGGCGCAGGTGACTGGAGCCCCGAACCTGATCGTGCTCTTCGCGGACGACCAGGGCTGGGGTGACCTTGGCGTGTATGGCCATCCCGACATTCGCACTCCGCACATTGACCGCATGGCCCGCGAGGGCATGCGGTTCACCAGCTTCTATGCGGCGCCGTTCTGCGGTCCCTCCAGGGCGGCCCTGATGACGGGGAGCTACCCTCCGCGTCTGAGCCTTGCCTTCAACCACGGCCCCAAGGCGAGCACGGGGATCCATCCCGACGAAGTTACGGTCGCCGAGCTGCTGCAACGAGGCGGTTACGCTACCCGCATGATCGGAAAGTGGCACCTCGGTGACGCTCCGGAGTACCTGCCCCATCGACACGGTTTCGACAGCTGGTTCGGGATTCCGTTCTCGAACGACATGTGGCGCTATCACCCGGTCATGCCGGTCCGTGCTCCGGAAGACGAGCGGATGATCTCGGCCAGGGTACGCGCTGCCATGACGGGCTTTGCCGGTCAAGGGAGGTACTACGACCTGGAGCGCGGCCAGGGCTTCCCGCACCCTCTCCCATTGATGCGGGATGACGAGGTTGTGGAGTTCGATCCCGACCAGCGCCGGCTTACGACCGTGTACACGGAGAAGGCACTGGAATTCATCGAGGAGAACCGCAACCGGCCGTTCTTCCTGTACCTGCCGCATGCCATGCCGCACGTCCCACTGTTCGTCTCGAACCATCGCTGGGGTAGGTCGTTGCGAGGCCGATACGGCGACGTGATCGAGGAACTCGACTGGTCTGTCGGGCAGATTCTGGGCAAGTTGCGCGAGTTGGGTCTCGACCGCACGACACTTGTCGTATACACCTCGGACAACGGTCCGTGGCTGGAGTATGGCATTGATGCGGGTTCGGCCGGTCCGTTCAGGCTGGGCAAGGGGACCACGTGGGAAGGAGGCATGCGGGTGCCCGGAATCTTCTGGATGCCGGGTTCGATTCCTGCAGGCCGAGTCAGCTCGGCTGTGGCCGCCAACATGGATCTGCTGCCCACATTCGCGGGCCTCGCGGGCGTGGAGATCCCGGCAGACCGCATGATCGACGGGCGCGATCTTTGGCCGCTGCTGAGCGGTGCGACACCCGAGTCCCCGCACGAGTATTTCTACTTCTTTGCAGGCAGTCCACCCGGTTCGCCGGTTCGGCTGAGAGGAATCCGCAAGGGTCGGCACAAGCTTCGCTTGAGCCGAAAGGATGGAGGCAAGTTCGAGGCCCTCGAACTCTACGACCTGCTCGCGGACGCCGGCGAGAGGTTCGACATTCGGGAGCGTCATCCGGCATTGGTTGCCGAGTTGCTCGAACGAGCGACTGCGTTCGTGGAGGAGTTGGAAGCCAATACCCGTCCGTTGGGCGGTGCCTGAGGGTGGCTGTCGGCCATGGAGGCGCCCGGTCTGCCTGTTCGGCCCGGATTCCGTGGGTTGCACCGTTGCGGGGCGGGGCAGGGCAGGTGCAAGTCGTGAGCGGGTCGGACACCGCAGGATATGAAGATCGCCCTCGGAGTCGTGCCTGGTTGCGGGATTTCCAGACCGCTCTACATCAATGAAATCGAACCACACTCAGCCCATTCGTGGGCCTGCCGGCGATAGCCGGGCCCCGCATGGAGCCCCTGTAGTCGGCTGCTCCGGCATCTACGGTCGCGGGCCATGATCGAACGTCCGCCACCGGAGCGGCCACTGGCTGGAGCCTCGATTCGTTTGCGGGCGGGTGCCCCCAGCGGAATGCCGTCTAGGCTTTCCGTGAAGGACAACAGGGCGGGATCTCATGCCGATCCGGACCCTGTTGCCATCCGGTGGAGTGGAACGTTGTTTCGGGTGTCCTGACATCATGTCGAACGATCCCTTGGAATAGGCTTGGGCGGGGCGGGCATCGATATCGGTTCCGAAGTTTCCTGCGCTGGTCCGTGACCTTGCTCCGTCCGATTGTGCCGATTCGCGTAGAATTGCGGGATGATGGGCGATTGGGGGTGCTGGCAACCTACCCAGGTGATTGACGGTCGCAGCTGGGGGCGGGACAGGCTGATGCGGATCGTGGGGCGCTCAACTCTTCGGGAGGAAGAGCGGGTGACGCTGTGTTGTCGGGGGGTGGGAACGTGGCGGTGAGGCGAACGACCTATCGCCGACAGCTACACGACAGAATGAGGAGAGCCCGGGTGTGCCGGAAATCGATCTGAGTTCACTCATCGAGTGGTGGGAACATGCGGTCAGCTACTGCGCCACCCGATGGCTTCCGAGCCTGACCACCCTGCTGATTGCCGGCATCGTGTATCTGGTGGGTGGCTGGTTTCTCCACGGTGCGCAGCGGCACTTCGCGGCCAAGACGGCAACTGCTCTTGACGACGAGCTGATCCATGCCATTCACCGCATCTTCCGCATGACGGTGGTGGCTTGGGTGTTCTCCCAGGTTCTTGACACTTGGATACCGATCCTTGGCGGAGAGAATTCCGAGGGGCGATGGATGGCCTACGAGAACCAGCCCCGTGACTGGGTTTGGGGAGTCTGGATCGGGTTGGTGTTCTTTCCGCTGAGCCGTTTCATCGGCTACTTGGTGGGCAGTTTCGAATCGAGCGTTCTGGCCCGCAGTTCGGGGGCGGCGCTGGACGAGACAGCCCTGCCGATGATCAACAAGGGCATCCGGTTTGCCGTGGTCGCACTTGGCGCCCTTCTGTCGCTGTCCCATCTAGGCATCGAGATCGCCCCTCTTCTTGCGGGCGCGGGTGTCGTGGGGCTGGCGCTGTCTCTTGCCGCCAAGGACACCCTTTCCAATCTGATCGCCGGTGTTCTGCTCATCATGGACCGGCCGTTCCAGGTTGGTGACCGGATCGAACTGTGGAATGCGCCGCGCGAAACCGGCACGTGGGGCGACGTGATTGAGATCGGACTTCGTGCGACGAAGATCCGCAATCCGGACAATCTGGTTGTCGTTGTCCCCAACAACGAGATCATGCAGCGCGACATCATTAACTACACAATGTCAGGCGAGCATATCCGGCTGCGAATCCCCTTCACGTGCGCCTATGACTCGAATATCGACCAAGCGAAGCTGCTCCTCAGGGAGGCTGCCGCCGAAGTGTCCGGCGTGCAGATGGAACCCGAGCCGGTCGCGATTGTACGGGGCTTCGGACCGTCGGAAGTCAATCTCGAGCTCCGCGTCTGGATTCAAGCGGCACGGGAGCGTCGCCGAATTGCGGACGAGATCACAGAGAGTGCGATGCTCAAGTTCAATGCGAAGGGTGTCGAGATTCCGTATCCGAAGCGGGAGTTGTATTTCAAGACCGACGAGGCCGGCGGGCAGGCCGCGCCCGGCAGTGCGGGGCCAGCCAAGATGCCGTGAGGATTCCAGACGGCACCAACTGGGTTGGCTGGCCGCAAGCGAACGGATCGGCGCGAACTGCCCGCGGTATCTCCGGACTGGCCCACGCACTTGAGGGTGCCGTATCCGGCCTGATTGCCTTGAGCCTGCGCCGGTTGCACCAGGAAGTGCAAGCTAAGTCCCATTGCATAGGCCAATCAGGACCTTAGGCCCGTCCGCCCGCTGTTGCGCTTCCTAGTGCAAGCGGCATAGTAAATCAATGCCATTGGCCGCGCCGCGGCCCCTCCCCGACGCACTTTCCCGTCTGTAGCTAGCGGCCCTTGCCCGCCAGCGCCCCTGTGGTCCGGGCAGCCGTTCGAGCCGGCACCCGCTGCTGCCCTCGCGTTGGGCCCACCCCCCGGAGCGTCGTCCCTTGACAGCCCCACCTCGCCTGCCGTACCCTGCTAGCAATTCAACCGCCAACTCCTGGGTTCTGCTTCCCTGCTGTTGCGTTTCGATGTACAATGGGTGAGTTGTACCTTGCAAGACTCGATACAGTCACCTATTCATCACATTCGTGCAATCGCTCATGGGATTCGCTCGCTTACGCAATCTCGTGATCTGTTGCTCCCAAAACTCGTCTCTGGCCGAATTCGGCCTTGGGAAACCGAAAAGCAGGCGAAAGTCGTGGCATGACCTTCGTTTCCGTCAATCCCGCTCAGCTACTGGTCTTTGGAAGATTTAGCATGAAAGGCATGTGCCATCCTGTAATATCAATGGAAATAGAGAAGTGATGGCAGTAAGAGACCAAACACCGCCACGGATACTGCGGCTCAAGGTACAAAATTTCCGGGCGTTGCGCGACATCGAGTTAACAATTACACCGCTTACCGTGCTTATCGGCCCTAACGGAAGTGGAAAGTCCACGGTTTTCGATGTGTTCGCTTTTCTGGCCGAATGCTTCGAGAACGGGTTGCTCCGGGCATGGGAAAAGCGCGGCAGAGCCAGAGAACTGAAATCGCGCAACGGATCTGGACCGATCCTGATCGAAGTCGCTTATCGCGAACTTTCGAGCCAACCTATTACCACGTATCACCTCGAAGTGGACGAGAAAAGGGGCCGGCCGGTCGTAGTGCGGGAATGGCTTAGATGGAAGCGGCGCAGATACGGTGCACCCTTCATGTTCCTTGATTATGTCGGAGGAATTGGCCGCGTTGTCTCGGGCGAACTTCCCGACGCGGATGACCAGCGGATAGAGGTTCCGCTGAGTTCTCCGGAGGCGCTCGCGGTCAATGCGTTGGGCCAGTTGGCAGAGAATCCTCGCGTCGTCGCGCTTCGCGACTTCATCATTGGATGGCATTTATCCCATCTATCGTCAGAGGACGCGAGGCGACAGCCAGAGGCTGGGCCTCAGGAGCGCCTGAGCAAGACGGGGAGCAACCTCGCCAACGTGATTCAGTACCTGTCCGAAGATCACCCGGCGTTTCTGGAGTTCGTCTTCGAGAGACTTCGGGAACGGGTTCCCAAGATCGAGACGGTGACGGCAGACCAGATGCCGGACGGGAGGCTATTGCTGCAAATCAAGGACGGCCCGTTTGCCGCCCCGGTCATGGCCCGCTTTGCATCGGACGGTACGCTCAAGATGCTCTCCTATCTGGTCTTGCTGCACGACCCCATGCCGCCACCGTTCATCGGAATCGAGGAGCCGGAGAACTTCCTGCATCCTCGTCTGCTCCATGGGCTCGCCGAGGAATGTCGGGGAGCGACAGAGAAGACACAGATCCTCGTGACCACCCATTCCCCGTTCTTCCTCGATGCGCTGCATCCTAGCGAGGTTCGGGTGCTGTGGCGCGACGAAGCAGGTTACACGAAGTGTTACGGCCTTGACCGGAACCGAAAGATCAAAGCGTTCATGGATGCTGGTGCCCAGTTGGGCGACCTCTGGATGGAAGGCCATTTCGGGATCGGAGATCCTCTGACCGAAGGTGGCATGCCGCCACGACAGCGAGGTGGAGCCTGATATGCCCGCCCGCCATTTGGAGTTTCTTGTCGAAGAGCGCTCTATGGAAGCGTTTCTACGCCCTTGGTTGAAACGAGTGCTTCCGGAAGAATGTTCCTTCGAGATTTATTCCTATCAGGGCAAGGACGCCATGTTAAGGAAGATCGGAGATCGCCTCAGGGGTTATGCAGATTGGATGCCGGAAGAGTACCGCATCGTATTGATCGCGGATTGCGACAACGACGACTGCTACCACCTTCAATCTACCCTTGAGGGCATTGTTATGAACGTCGGCCTACGCTCGAGACGGGCCGGCCAAGGTTCCGACTGGCAGATAGTGACTAGGATCGCAATCGAAGAACTTGAAGCGTGGTACTTCGGCGATTGGTCGGCCGTGCGTGCAGCATATCCCAGCGTACCAAGCAATGTTCCAAACCAAACCAAGTACCGAAATCCTGACGCGATTACGGGCGGTACTTGGGAGGCATTCGAACGCATTCTGCAAAAGCATGGATATTTCAAGCAGGGACTAGCCAAGGTGGAGGCTGCTACAGCTATCGGCAAACACTTCGATCCGTGCATCAATAGCTCGCACAGCTTCAGAGTGTTTCGCGATGCAATCATTGACGCTACCGCTTAGGCCTCACTGAATCCGTGGTCGAGGCGGTGGCGCTCGGCATGTCGCCTATGGCCCGACGATTGGCACTGACGGGCTAGCTGCAGAGTAGGCGGATCATGGCGCGACAGGGCTGGGGTGATGTCTGCGCGATGCGCTGGCCCGCCTCTATCCCGACCCTCCGGCCCCAACGCTGGATGAAGCCTTCCGGAGGTTGACGCGCCCGGAGGGAGCGACCCTCGAAACCAGCAACCGCGCCTTCCCAAGGCGGTGGTTGAGCCGGGCGGTCGCTTTCTGCAGCCGCGGCGGGTCGAGCGTGCGCAAGTTCCCGGCCTTGGGCACGAACTGGCGCAGCAACCCGTCGGTATGTTCGTTGAGGCCCCGCTTCCAGACGCAGGGCCGCAGCAGGTCCTGCATCGGGTCGCCCACAAGCGCTGCGGACTTCCATCTAGCGGCCGGGGAAACAGGTGCTGGAACTTCCGTTCCACGAGCGTGACAGCGGCTCCCTGATGAGCCTTGCCGATGATCGTGTCGGCTTCCCAGTCCCAGCTGCGATGCTCCGAGTTGACGGTCGCGGGGCGCTCGGTGATTTCCCTGCGGCCACGGATTCACCCGCGTCCGGCGGCTCTCCGGGTCGCCTTGCAGCGGCGTGGCCTGTTGCGCCGCTGCAAGGCGGGTGCACAGCGAGCCAACCTGTTTGTCGTCCTGGTGGCTCCGCTGGTTGGACCCAGAGAAGCTGACCGAGGCCGTCCCGGACTGCTTCAGGCGAATGGCCACCTGCTCGGGGCTTCGGTTGCGCCGCAGCTGGCCACAGATGCTGCCCACGCCGCTGGATGGAACTGTCGCGGGCTGGCAAGAGGCTCTCGACGGCACTGCATAGCGGGTCGCTGAGCCTGCCAGTGGCGAAATGCCGGAGGGGCTGGCATGACGCTGGAGTTCGCGGCAGACGGTGGATTGGAGCCGCTGGAGCTGAGCAGCGATGGTGCAGTGCCGGCCGACGCCCCCAGTTGATGCAAGGCGCGGACCAGGCAGCGCCCATCGTATTGCAGATGGCGGAAGGTCCGACGCATGGCGGTTTCTCCCGTACGATGGGCCAATCTGGACCTTGGCCCCCTCCGCCCGCGGTTGCACGGTGTACGGTGTCGGTCTGGTTGTAGCGTACGAAGCGGGACCGCATCTAGGTGGCGGTTCCGGTATGCCCTTTGGCAGTCAGCGATCAAGCTGGACAACCTGAACACACAGCCGTCGGGAGTGCTGGAACATGACCGTAAGCCGTTCCGGCCGGCGGCTTAGCGAAGCCGGTTTGCGGGGCGCTGCAGAATGAACTGGCAGGTCAGCGGTGCTGATGCCCCCGGTCAAATCCAGCTGGTTGCGCCGACGATTTCACAGGCACGGGGATGTCCGGCCAAGCTTCTCTGTGGCAGATGATTACCCCTTGGCCCCTCACAGCGACGGCACATCCACCAACACTCCGCCAAACAGCAGCCACGCTATGACCAGCGTCCACGCTACGTTGATGCCCTGCGCGATCAGGAAGGCGGCAGCCGGCCGCCCCTCTTCCATCAGCACGAGGTCGCGGAATCGCGTCTCGAGTCCGATGCAGACGAAGGCAAGCGCAAACCACCATGTCCGCAAGCCCTTCATCAGGTTCTTGGTCGAGTCCACGACCTCCGGACTCAGGGCGAACGAAAACAGCATCGAGGCAACAACGAATCCCACCACGAACTTGGGGAACCGCTCCCAGATGATCGAGGCCGACGGTCTGTCGCTGCTCGAGGCTCCCGACCGGAACGTCCACCAGACGGAGATCGCGAACGCTGCCAGACCCAACATCGCGTTCTGGGAGAACTTGACGATTACGGCGGCGTTCATCGCTGAGTCTCCGACGACCTCCCCGGCTGCGACCACCGCTGCCGACGTGTCGATAGTCCCTCCCAGCCACGCGCCTCCCACGACCGGTGGAATTCCGAACTGGCTGATGATCCATGGCATGACCAACATCATCGGGATCGCCACGATCAGTACCAGCGACGTTACGTACGACAGTTTCCTTCGGTCGCCCTGAATCGCGCCGCAGGCGGCGATCGCGGCGGAAACTCCGCAGATGGAGACCGCCGTAGCCAGTATCGCGGAGAACTCCTCGTCGACCCGCATCTTCCGGGCCGTCCAGAAGCACACGTACCAGATCACGATGATGACGAGGAGCGCCTGCCCGATGCCCAGGATCCCGGCCTGAAGGATCTCGCCGATCAGGATGTTCGTTCCAAGGAGAACGAGCCCGGTCTTGATGTAGAACTCTGTGCGAACGGCCTCCCGGATCCAGGCCGGAACCGAGAATACGTTTGAAATCAGCAGACCGAGCATCAGCCCCGTGATCACGTAGCTGAGACCCCATTCCTTGATCGCGGAGTGGCCCGCGATGAATTGCGCCAGGCATGCCAGCGCGAAGATCACGGGAAAACCGAATCCGAACGCACTTGCAGGTCCGCGCATGAGCAGAACCCCGCCCATCGACAGGGTGAGGAACAGGGCCCCCACGATGCAGAGAGACATCAGGTTGTGCTGGGCAAGGACTGCGTGGGGCGTGGCACCCTCCCACGAGAAGCTCGGCAGGGCAGGCTGCACACCAGCCAGTGCCAGCGCGATGAGGCCGAAACCCACCCAGCATGCAACCCAGTCTTCCGAGGAGAGCAGGCCGGAATTCCGGATGCCTTTTCCCGAGTCCGTCATGTCCGTCCTCCCGTGGCAGCGTCCCCGCCGGAATTTCCGTCACGGTGGCTGTGCCCGACAGACGTCATAGTGCCTTCTCCGCTCCAAGTCCCGTGTTCGCTCTCACGGTTAACTCGATGTACTTGCTTCTTGCGGAGGGCTCCCTCGACAGGAGGGAGCCGCAGAAGGCGGCGAGGAACCCGAGTGGAATGCTGACGATACCGGGATTCTTGAGGGGGAACAGCGCCTGCGCCTGGATCATCCGTCGGGCGCTCTCCGGAATCTCCGGTCCGTCAATTCCCATGAAGCTGGGGCTGACGAGGATCAGGCAGACCGATGATACCAGTCCTGCAGCCAGGCCCCAGACGGCTCCCCTGGTGGTGAACCTCCGCCAATAGAGCGAGAGCAGGATGACGGGGAGGTTCGCTGAGGCGGCGACGGCGAATGCGAGGCCTACGAGGAAGGCCACATTGGCCTCCGGTCCGAGTGCGATGGCGATGAGGATCGAGACCGCCCCGACGACGAATGCCGTCCACCGCGCGACGCGTACCTCGTCGCCCCGATCGCCCTCCCTGCCGTGGTACAGGACGTTCGAATAGAAATCGTGTGCGAAGGATGTTGACGCGCTGATTGTCAGGCCTGCCACGACGGCCAGAATCGTCGCAAACGCGACGGCGGAGATAAACGCGAAGAACACATCACCAGCCAGCGCTTGGGCGAGAAGCGGCGCGCTCATGTTCGTGCCACCATTCGCTGCGATCTCAGCTGGGCCTAGGATAGTCGCTGCCCCAAACCCCAGAAACGTCGTCATGATGTAGAATGCACCGATCAGGATCATTGCCCAGAAGACGCTGATCCGAGCGGTCTTGCCGTCGGGAACGGTGTAGAACCGAATCAGGATGTGCGGCAGCCCGGCCGTGCCGAATATGAGAGCCAAGCCCAGGGAGATCAGGTCGAGGGCACCGTATGGTGGCCTGTAGTAGCGGCCGGGCGTCATGAAGTCCTGCGTGGTCGTCTCGCCCGCGACCTGGACCGTAACGTTGCCGGCGGCGTCGAAGAGGGCGCCGAGGCTGAATCCGAAGTGCGCCAGGACGAGAACACTCAGCAGCAGCGTGCCGCTCATCAGCAGCACCGCCTTCACGATCTGGACCCAGGTGGTGGCGAGCATACCTCCGAACACGACGTAGACGATCATGAGGATGCCGACTCCGGTAACCGCTGCGGTGTAGCCGATTCCGGAATCCGCCAGCAAGAGGCCGACGAGGGCCCCGGCTCCGACCATCTGGGCAATCATGTAGAACGTCGAGACGATCAGTGTGCTCAGCGATGCCCAGGCCCGCACCGGACGTTCCCGGAGCCGAAAGGCCAGCACGTCCGCCATGGTGTACTTTCCGGTGTTTCGTAGAGGTTCCGCGACGACCAGCAAGACGGTGAGGTAGGCGACCAGGAAGCCGACAGAATACATGAAACCGTCGTAGCCGTAAGACGCGATGAGTCCGGCGATTCCCAGGAACGATGCCGCGCTCATGTAGTCTCCGGAAATGGCCAGGCCGTTCTGCCAGCCGGTAATCCGGCGGCCGGCGGCAAAGTACGCGCTGGCGCCCGCCGACCGCCCTGCCGCCCAATAGGTAATTCCCAACGTCGCAGCAATAAACGCTACGAACATCAACAGGGGAAGGGACATCTCAGTTGGTCTCCTCTCCGTGTCCAGTCGCACCAGCCTCGACGAGAATTTGCTCGGACATTCTGTCGAATCGGCCCGCATAGCGCATGTAGACGTATGCGATGCCCCAGGTCATCAGGAACTGGGAGAATGCGAACAGGTAGGCCCAGTTCACGTAACCCCATACCTTGCGGGCCATCAACTCCGGCCAATACCCCACCAGGATGGGCAGCGCGAAGTAGTATGCGATGAAGAACACTGCCATCGAGACGACCGCCCAGGTCTTGCGGGTGATCATCCTCCGGTACGACGGCAGGTTGTAGATGCGATTCCAGTCCGTCATGGGTTGGGTTTGGGGATTATAGTCGGTCAGCGACCGGTCTGGCAAGGGATCAACTGATGGCGTTGTCGGGGCTTGGACCTGTCCTGACGCAGTCTCCTCCGCAGACCCTTGCACTGGTGAGTGCCAGAATGGGAATCTCCGCCGGGCTGTCAGGCCGTGGTGGATTCGATATCGTCCGGATTGCCAGCCACCATGATCGGCCGCCCGCAGGCAGATTGGAGAGTGGGGCCGCCGGCAGGGAGCAGCCACAACTCAAGCTGCGGCGCGACAGGGAACTTGGGCCGGAGCTTGCCGTCGATCATGGCGGCTGGCCCAATGCCGTGCTGTTGGGAGGCCATGGGGGGCCAGAATCCCCTGACGGCCACAGCCTTGGCTCCAGGCCCGCGCAAGCCCCTGCACTCGGTGCGGCTGGGCAGCAAGCAGTGGCTGTCTGGGATGTCACCGAGGTCCGGCATGCATCGGACCATATGGTCAGCTGCGTGGCGACACTGTTTCGGGCAGGGAGCCGTGTCGGGAAGAGAAGGCTCCCGCTCATCCGCGGCGGCCGATCTGTCAAGGATGGACCTGGAGACAGGGGGTCAAGGACATACGCCGGGGCAGGCCGAGCCCGTACTGTTGGCACCACCGGGTGTTTCGAAATCATCACCGGGGAGCCAGTCGATAAGGCCGTGGATGAGATGTCCAATCCCACCTGCGTACAAGCCGAAAGGCAACCAGGCCAACCCGTTCCCTTCCGGCGACCCGATAAGGTTGGCCGCCATGGCCTCCCTTGCGGCTGGAAGTGAAGCAACGGCCTTCTCGAGCCGCACCAGTGCTGCGATCTGGTGGCCGCCCAGGACTTCACGTGCCGCCGTTCGGTGGCGGGCGTTCACCTTCTGCACCTCTTCATCAAGCCGGCGCAGGTCACTGGCGATGGTCTCGAGGACATCTTCATCCGGATTAGCCATGCGCAAGGTGCGCCGGAGCTCCCACTCCTTCTCGAAAACCTCGCGTGCCAACGGGAATATCTCGTCCTCCCGTCGATTGTGGAGCTCCTTGAGTAGCTTGATCTGCTGTTCGTGGAGGGCAAGCTCTTCGTGGAGGGCGCCCTCTGGCCAGATGGGATCGGAGAAGCCCGCAACCGCAGCTCCGACAGTCTGACCTATGGCAGTCCCACAAAAAAGGACCATCGCTGCTATGCTTCGAACAGGTGTCATGACCATTCCTTTCGTCGTCGAATCCCTGAATCTACCAAGGCCGCTGCCGTCGGAACCTCCGTTCCCAGACAGTGACCACGATCCAACGCACTACGAATGAATTCAGTGTACGGGTGCCCAAGACTGGACGCAATTCGACAGGGGAATATCCCTTCGATGATCCTGGAATTGTCTGTACCTGTCGAACGGGCCCGGCAATTCGGGCGGCTGCGCTTGGCTCCCGCCCAGAACTGGTGCCGGCCAGCTGTCTGGGAGCCCTCGCGGTCTGCCCTTGGAACTGCCCACGCTCCAGTCTGCCCCGCCGGGGAGTCTGGTTTGCCATCTGCCTACGGGCACCCGCACCGCCACGCCCGGCATCCCGCCAGGCACTCAATCGGGAGTTCACCGAGTCAGCCCGGTGCTTGAGCCGGAAGGTGCGCGCATTCAGGCAGCACCGGGTATGCTCGATGCTCCAAGTGCAAAGTGCCCATAGCACTTACCAGTAGAACTGGCGAGAATCGAAGGGTACGGGAGACAAGCATCCCGAGGACCGTTCCGGCTGACGGCGGTGCTTGACATTCCAGCGCGTTAGCTGCAAGCTGAAACCAGTGTGAAGTAAGCCTGTGCGAAGCAAGTCGGTCACCGCAATACTGATGGCGTGCATCCTGATGGGGGCATGGATTTGCCTCTGTTCTGTCACGGCTCCTCTCCAATCCGCTTCGTCCTCCCACGATTGCGGCAATGAACCGACAATTCCGGTCAGCGGGGACGATGTGCCTTGCGAATCAGGCTGCAGTGCCGTTGCGAGTGTCAGTACTGAGCACAGTGCCAGTACCGAGTACAGGATCGCTGGACAAGTCGTGCCTAGGCTTCCGGCAGTCCCGCTCCAGGCCAGATCGTCCTTCAGGCGTGCCTGCAAGGCGAGGCTGGCCCGCAATGCGCCAGTGTACATCCTTCATTCGGTTTTGATCGTATAGCATTTCCTCTGATGCCCTGACGGGGTGGGCATTCACGCCGCCCCGTCGTGAGTTCGTGTGCCGGTTGGGGCTCTCCCCAACTCATCAGGGCACCGCAGTTCCACGGCAGACCCGGGCCTGTAATGCGCGGAGGACTCCGCCAAGCGGCCCTCGCTGCTCCGGATAGGAGGAATTAAGTTATGTCATTACAGCTAGTTGTTGGTCTTGCCTTGACCGCTGCGACCGCATCAGGCACTCACGCGACGTACGGCGACAAGCGCCTCCAGGCATTCATTGCAGAGGCCCTCCAGGCCAACCCGCGGGTGCTCCAGGCGTTCACCGTCTATCAGGCCGCCCGTCATCGCGCACCCCAGGAAGCCGGGTTACCCGACACCACTGTTTCCTACACTCAGTTTGCCCGCACGGTGGAAACGCGGGTCGGTTCCCAGGCAAGGATGCTCTCGGTTTCCCAGGGCATTCCCGGGGTGGGGAAGCGCGCCGCCAAGAGCCAGCTGGCAGCGAAGGCATCCGAAGTCGATGACCAGTTGTATTCCGCCCTGCGGGACGAGATCGTTCAGCAGGTCAAGCATGCCTACTACGAACTCGGCTACGTGGACCGAGCCCTAGCCGCCACTCGTGAAGATGCTATCCTGCTCGAGCACTTCGAGGCGATTGCCCGTCGGCGCTACGCGCAGAGCCTCGGCTTGCAGGGTGATGCCCTGAGGCTGCAGGCGCAGATCACGCGTGCCCTGCATGAACGGCAGCAGTTGCTCGGGCAGCGGGTCGCCCTGGAGGCAACGCTGAACTCCCTGCGTGACGTCCCGGCCGCCACTCCGGTCGTCGATGTCGTGCTGCCCGACCTCCCCGAGTTGGATCTGGACCGGGACGCGCTCGCCGCGCTCGGACGGCAGGTGCAACCGGGCCTGAGGGCTGCTATGCGAAGGATTGAGGAGGCCGAGAAACTGGTCCATCTCGCGAAAATCCGACACCGGCCAGACCTCACGGTCGGCCTGAACTGGGGCAACATCAGGGCGCGAGGGGTCCAGCCCTCTGGTCTGGAGATTGCCGGGGACGGTAAGGATTCCTATGCCGTATCGGTTGGCCTCTCGCTGCCGCTGTTTCGCAACAAGTACGATGCCGGGATCCGAGAGGCCGTGGAACAGCTGTCCGGGGCACGGTTTGCGTACCGCGATGTCATCGGGCAAATGGATGCCGCGATCCACTCGATCTCATTCCGGATCGAGACCATCCAGCGCCAAATCCGCCTCTTCGAGACTACCTTGGTCCCGCAGGTACAACAGGCGCTGACGGCCACCGAAGCCGGCTATTCGAACGGAACGGTCGAGGTAACCGGGCTACTTGATCTGCTGCGGACGCTACTCGATGTTCAGCTTGGACTGGCTCGCCTGCAGGTCGACTACCTGAAGGCGGTGGCCGACCTCGAGCGCGTCCTCGGTGCGGCTGTGCCGCAGAAGGCTGCGTTATGACCAACAGACTGCGGATGGTGCCTTGGGTCGCAACTGCGGGTATTCTCGCTGGCGGCCTTGCGCTCTGGCACTTCTGGCCTGTCGTAACCTCCACTGCGACAGGGCCGACACGCGAGGTCGATCCCTCGGCGACCGAGCTCTATACGTGCGGCATGCACCCCCAGGTCGTGCAAGAAGGGCCCGGTCAGTGTCCGTTGTGTGGCATGACACTGATCCCGATCAAAGACAGTGCACCGGCCCGGGATCAGGAAGGCGGAGTGCGCGTGAGCACACGATTCGTCCAGAATTTCGCGGTCCGGACGACGGTCGTTGAACGAGTGGACCTATCCGCCCGGATTCGCACGATCGGCTACCTCGATCAGGATCAGGCGAAGATCGTCTCAGTCGGTCCGAGGTACGAGGGCTGGATCGAGGGCTCACAGGTCAACACGGTGGGCGAGCGTGTCCTGGAAGGTGAACTGCTGTTTGAGGTTTACAGCCCGGAACTCGTCACCGCCCAGGAGGAGTTTCTGGGGGCGGGCGACTATGTTGCCCGGCTGAGGGCCGCCCGAGCAGATCCAGACGCCATCAGTCGTGCAGAGTTACTGCAGCAGGCGGCAGGGGAACGACTGCTCCACTGGGAAATGACGAGTCCGCAGATCGATGACTTGAGGGCTGCCGGAGAGGCCAGCCGGACGCTGCCGGTGCGTTCGCCCACTGCGGGGTACGTGGTCGAGAAGATGGGCGATGCGCTGGAGGGTGCCAGAGTTGGTCCGGGCACTACGGTTCTCAAGATTGCCGATCAGTCCACGCTTTGGGCCAAGATCGAATTCTACGAGCATTATCTGCGCGACCTGCGCCCAGGAATGCGGGCCAAGATACTGGTCGACGCCTTCCCGGGCCGCAGCTGGTCCGGCAGATTGCTGTTCTTCGAGCCCGCGATGAATCCTCACACGCAGACGCTGACGGGATACGTCGAGGTCGACAACTCGGACGGCAGACTGCGTCCGAAGATGTACGCCAACGTCGAGATCGAGTTGCCGGGTGTCCGAAACGCCTTGGTGGTACCCACTCAATCCGTACTGCGCACGGGGGCCAGTCGGAGCGTAGTGATCGTGGCTGCCGGGGATGGATTGTTCGTGCCCCACGCAGTCGAGCTTGGTCTCGAGAGCACTGGGCAAGTGCAGGTCGTGAGTGGACTGACGGAGGGAGATCTCGTGGTGACCTCGGCGCAGTTCCTGCTCGACTCGGAGAGCAATCTGCAGGCAGCGGTAGAACGGCTCTGGGATAGCCACGTGCATTAGCAAGGTCGGTATCCGCACATGCTTGGCAACGTCGTCGACTGGTCGCTGCAGAACAGACTGCTCGTGTGTCTGTTGGCGGCGGTGCTGGCCGTGGCCGGAGTCTATTCGATCGGCTCCATGCCGCTGGACGCCCTGCCCGACCTTTCCGATGTGCAGGTGATCGTCTACACCAAGTACCCTGGCCAATCCCCGAGGATTGTTGAGGACCAGATCACCTACCCGTTGACGACCCAGCTGCTGGCGGTGCCCTACGCGGACGCCGTACGGGGGTATTCGTTCTTCGGTTTCTCGCTGGTGTATGTGCTGTTCGAGGACGGCACGGATCTCTACTGGGCCCGGTCGAGGGTGCTGGAGACGCTGTCCCAGGTCTCGGCGCAGCTCCCGGAAGGCGTCTCGCCAACCCTTGGCCCGGATGCGACCGGCGTTGGCTGGGCCTTCATGTATGTCCTGAAATCGGATCGCCATGACCTGAGTGAGTTGCGTTCGCTGCAGGACTGGTTCCTCCGCTACGAGTTAACCGGCATTCCCGGTGTTGCCCAGGTCGCTAGTGTCGGCGGGTACGTACGCCAGTACCAGATTGCAATTGACCCACTCAAGCTGAGGGCGTTTGGTATTCCGATCTCGCGCATCAAGAAGGCCGTGCAGGGCAGCAATCGGGAAGTCGGCGGACGGCTGTTGGAACTGGCCGAAAAGGAGTTCATGATCCGGGGCCGGGGTTACATCGAATCGGTCGACGACATCCGCAAGATCGCACTCGGGACGGACCGCGCCGGCACGCCGGTACAACTGCGCGATGTGGCCCGGGTCGAGGTCGGCCCCGAGATTCGCAGGGGCTTAGCCGAGTGGGATGGACAGGGAGAAACGGTCGGGGCCATCGTCCTCGTCCGCCAGGGATCAGACACCCGCGAAGTCATCCGGAACGTCAAGAGCCGGCTTGAGGAACTCAGGCCTCAGCTTCCCGAAGGGGTCTCCGTTGAGGTCGCTTACGACAGGACAGCCCTGATCGACCGGGTCATCGACAGTCTGCGCACCAGCTTGACACAGCAGTTCACCATCGTGGGGATCGTCTGTCTGCTCTTCCTGTTTCATGTCCTGAGTGGCATCGTGGCTGTCGTCACCATCATTGTCGGCGTCCTGCTCGCAGGCATTGCTACCGCTCTGCTCGGGGTGCACCTCGACATCATGTCGTTGGGCGGTGTGGCTGTTGCCGTGGGAACGATGGTGGATGCCGCGATCGTGGTGGTCGAGAACGCTCATCAGCACATGGCCAAGGAAGGGGAACGCAAGTCGCGCGCGCGGGTCATCCGGGATTCGTGCCGGGAAGTCGCACCGACGCTGTTCTGCTCCCTGCTGATCATTACGGTATCCTTCCTGCCCGTTTTTGCGCTGCAGGAACAAGAGGGCAGGCTGTTTCGACCGCTCGCCTGGACGAAGACCCTGGTCATGGCCAGCGCAGCGCTGCTCTCGGTCACCCTGGTGCCGGTGCTTGTCAGCTTGGCTGTGCGCCGGCCCCGCGCTGCGGCGAGTCGCAATCCAGTGCACCGGCTGCTGGTCGGGGGCTACCGGCCAGTCCTGCGCCTGGCAATGTCGCACCGCATGGTTACTCTTGTCATCGTGGTTGCCGTTCTGGGGGGATCGATCGGCGCCTACCGCAGGCTGGGGTCGGAATTCATGCCGCCACTATGGGAAGGCGACCTGCTGTACATGCCCACTACCCTGCCCGGCTTGTCGATCGCCAAGGCCCGGGAGCTTGTGCAACAGACCAACAAGATCATCATGACCTTGCCCGAGGTGGAACACGTGTTTGGCAAGGCCGGCCGGGCCGACACGGCGACTGATCCTGCGCCACTGTCGATGATCGAATCGACGATCCGGCTCCGGCCGCGCGATCAGTGGCGTCCGGGGACAACTCCCGAGAAGCTGGTTGCGGAACTGCAGCAAGCGCTGGACGTGCCTGGCCTGACCAACGCCTGGACCATGCCTATCAAGGCCCGACTGGACATGCTTGCCACGGGCATCAAGACACCCGTGGGCATCAAGGTCGCCGGTCCGGACCTGCACGTCCTGGAGCGGCTGGGGCTGCAGATTGAGCGGGTTGTCCGTGTCGTTCCGGGCACGCTCAGTGCCTACGCCGAGCGGATCATGGGAGGTAACTATCTAGACATTCGAATCGACCGGGACGCGATAGCCCGCCACGGGCTGGTGATTGACGAGGTTCAGGAGACGATCCACACGGCACTGGGCGGAGTCCAGGTTGGCACCACGATCGAAGGACTTCGGCGGTTTCCCGTCAATCTGCGCTACAGCCGCAACCTGCGGGCCGACCTGCCCGCCCTGCGTGATGTTCTGGTTACCACGCCGATGGGACATCACCTGCCGCTCTCGCAGTTGGCCACTTTCGAATACTCGTCGGGGCCCGCTGCGATCAAGAGCGAAGACGCCAGGCCCGCCGCCTGGGTCTTCGTCGACATCAATCCGAGCATCGACATCGGCACGTACCTGGACGAAGCGCGCGAGGCAGTGCGGCGCGCTGTCGAGCTGCCGGCCGGATACTCCCTGACATGGAGCGGTCAGTTCGAGTCCATGCAGCGTGTCAAGGAGCGCCTTGGGTTGCTCGTTCCGCTCACGCTGGTGATTGTGTTCTCCGTGTTGCTGGTCGGCACTGGATCGGCCCTCACGTCCTTGTTCGTGCTGCTCGGGATTCCGCTGGCCCTGAGCGGCGCCTTCCTGATGCTGGCGGTCCTTGACTACGACCTCAGCATCGCGGTTTGGGTGGGCCTGATCGCGCTGGCGGGCCTCTACGCCGAAACGGCAATCGTCTTCTGGAAGTACCTGGATATTTCACGCGAAGAGTTCTTGCGCCAAGGGCTGCTGAACCGTCCAGCGGACCTGCTTTGCACAATTCAGGATGCCGCAGTCGCGCGAGTGCGGCCGGTCGCGATGACCGTTGCGACGGACATGATCGGCCTGCTGCCGGTGATGTGGAGCACGGGGGCCGGCGCGGATGTAATGAAGCGCATCGCGGCACCGCTCTTCGGGGGCGTGGCTACGTCAGCCTTTGTTGTTTTGGTGATTTTCCCTGTGCTCTATTACTACCGCCACGTGCGGTCACTGCCTGCCGCCGGCCCGCGCAACAACGCAGGCTCCCTCCCGGAGGCGACGACATGAAGGTTCCGATCCTGCTGCTGATTGCCGTGTCGGTCGGCGCGGCCGAAATGTCGTTCGAAGCCAGATGGAAGCGAATCCTGCGGCCGGACGTTGAGGGCGTGCTGAGCATCGGCGAGGAGAGCCTGGCGTTCCGACCGACCAAGAAGAGACGACCGACGCTGAAATGGGCGCTCGAAGATGTGCAGCATCTTGACCGTGCGAGTCCAGCCGAGGTGGTGATCCAGACCTATGCAGACTCGCTGTACCGACTGGGCGGGGACCGCCGCTATCGGTTCGTGTTGAGCGACGGAGAGATCCCGGACGACCTCTATGCGAGCGTCGTCGCCCGGGTGGGAAAGCCGGCGACGGACCGAGTGGTTCGCGAGCCAGTGGATGTCGAAATGGCGATAGCGGTCAAGCATGTGCGGCCGCTGCGTGGATCCGAGGGGATGCTCTATTTCACTCCCGAGTGGATCCTGTATCAGACCGACCGGCGTGGCCAGTCGCGTGCGTGGCGTATCGACCGCGACGTGCAAGGCGTTTGGTCGTCCGATCGCTTCCGCCTGGAGGTGCATGTTTGGGGGGGCAGCGAGGCATTTTTCCGACGGGTGGACATCCATCGATTCTCGCTGAAGAGTCCGCTTGACTCCAGTTACTATGACGGACTGAGACTCAAGCTCCACTCACTGCGGAGTCCACGCTAGGGTGTGCTTCGACAGCTGCCCCGGCGTGAATGAACCAGCTTCCAGTGACCGACACGGGTCCCGTATTCGCCTTGATACTCCCAGGGCAAGCGATTGCGCTGAGATTTGGCCCGACCCTGGAGCGCCGGAAGCATGTCGAAGCCGTCCAGCAAGCGGACGTCAGGCACGCTGGGTCGCAGCACCCGGACCACGGGGGCGCATTCGGGACGAAAGAACGGGTGCCAACGTGGTCGCCTTCCATGTCCGGGGGCCAAGGCCTCCGGCATCCTGCCTCACACGGTCGATCAGCATCCACGCCCATGAGTTGAGCAGCTACTCAGCCTGGGCCGGTTTCTGTTTCCTGTCGCGGGGAGTACGTGCGCGACAAGGCCCCACAACAGCATCGAGAGCGCCTGGGCACAGGTGAGACGTGTGTATGTCGGCATTCAAACTTCGGGAGCATCCAGCATACCCAGCGCTACCTGAACGCCTGCACCTTCCAGCTCACTCATCAGGCTCACTTGGTGGACTCGCGTCAGGGTGCGTGGCTGGAGGCTGGGCGCCTGACGGCCAACGGTTTGACCGGCTGCCCGCAGGCTGGTGGCCAGCACCCGTTCCGGCCGGGGGCAGAGCGCAGCCGCCCGAGAGTTGCCGGGCCAGTTCCACCGGCGGGGACAGCGCCAGGATCATCAAGGGGCTCGTTCTCTGGCCGAAATCCTGGTCGCATCGAGGTCAATCTCGACCGTTTGCAGTCGCCTCTCGGCTAAGCGCGAACGCAGACCGAGCAGCTTCCATCAGGCCATGCCGCCCTATCGAGTCGATGGAGAGCGTCGGTGGTCATCAACGGTCATTAACTCTTCGCAGGCTCCAGTTCCGCCATGGCGGGCGCTGGTTCGACTGCCGGTACGCCAGGTTCAGTGGACGAACTGCGCTCGGCGCACCGATGACTGGCCACTAGGCCGCACCTGCCGGATACGAATCGAACATTAGCGGCTCGCGCGATCCTGTCACCGAAGAAAGCTCCCGGCCGTTCCAGGATCGGGTCCGGCTGGCAGCAGAATCGCTGCCGAGGCCATCGCACCGGTTACTGGGTGGAGTCCAACGCTGCGAGGGGTGCAGAGCGGCGTCGAGAATCCGGCACGCCTTGAGGTTCCGATATCTTCCGGCTGCAGTGAGCTTGCCGCTTGTACTAGGAAGCGCAACAGCGGGCGGAGGATATGATCGGGTGCCCAGACCTGGCTCCAAGCCGGCGGGATGGAATCCCGCAGCGCAGAGACGCAATCTGCAGCCGGTGGCAACTCTCGCAAGTTGTCCAACTCCCCTGTCAAGCCGGAATCCCTGCCAACTGTTGCTTGCCGTCAGGAACCTGCAGGTCTCTTCCCGTGGGTTGCCCCTTGCATGCTCGACAGACCGCTACCGCCCGATCCTTTCCTGTAGCCACACTGCCGCCTCCCTTGGTGACTCATCACCTGACTCCACTCTCAGATTGGCGTGGGCCATCATGTCATCGTCGATCCTGTTGACCAGCCCGGACAGCGTGCTCAGGAGGGCGGCGTCCGTCGCCGACTCCGGCGAGACCAGCAGAACTGCGTCGTACGGTGGGAAAGCACGCTGCGGGTCTTCCAGCAGGACCAGCCCGCCTTCTGACAGCCTTCCGTCCGTTGTGTATGCCGTGATCACGTCCACCTGGCCGTTTCTGATTGCCTCAAGCATGTAGATTGCCTGCATGGGCCGCATAATGAGCGCATCGAGCCCGTAGATAGACCGAGCCCGTTCCCATTCGGGCCGCCCGAATATCTCCGGATCCCCGCCAATCGCAAGGGTGCGCCCGGACAGGTCCGCAATCGAGCGGATCCCCAGATTGAGCGCCCGGTCTCTTGCCATTGCGAGGGCGTAGTCGTTCCGGAAGCCCAAGGGGCCAACCGATAGGATGCCGTGCTCCTCGTAGAGAAATTCGGAGACCTCGATCCGGGTCCGCATGCGGGACGCGGGGTTGGTCCGCTTCATCAGCGTGGACCAGATCGTGCCGGTGTAGTCGACATAGACATCCACGGCGTTTCCTCCCAGGGCCTCGAAGAGAATCGTTGATCCCATGCTGGGCTTGTTGACAACCTTCGCTCCGGCCTCCTCCAGAGACAGGCCAATCAGTTCGGCCAGCAGGTGACTCTCGACGAACGACTTCGAGCCCGTAACGTAGCGCCTGCCGGAGAGCGGTCCCGGCGGGTCAGCCTCCCCCGCTGCGGTCGGCTTCGCGGTCGCCGGTTCACTGGACGTGGTCCCGAACCCCCCGGCTATCATCACCAGGAGAGTTGCGGCCAGTAGTGTTCCGACCGTCGCGGCCCTTCGATAGTGGCGCTGCTTCACGGCGGCCTCCATCCATCGCAGCGCCTGGTCCAGCACGATCGCAAGAAGCGCGGCGAAGACACACCCGAACAGGGTCGTCGCGTGGTTCCGTGTCTGGAGCCCCGTGAAGATGTAGGAACCCAGACCGGGTGCGCCCACCGCGGTTGCCAGTGTGGCCGTTCCCACGGTCCAGACGGTTGACGTCCGCAGGCCCGCCACGATCACCGGCAGTGCTAGCGGGAGACGGACTCGGAGCAGGACCTGATGCTCTGTCATCCCGAGGCCCCGCGCGGCCTCGACGAGCTGCGGATCCGTCCCGGCGATCCCTGTCATCGTGTTCTGCAGCAGGGGCAGGACGGCGTACACCGTCATTGCAGCGTACGCAGGGGCGAAGCCGATGGTGCCGCCCAGCAGTGGAACCATCAGGGCGAGCAGCGCGAGGCCCGGGATGGTCTGCAGGATACCGGCGACCGAGAGAATCGCGTTCTGAAGGCGATTGCGCCTGCTGGCAAGCAACGCTGTTGAAACAGCCACGGCCAAGGCCGACCCGATCGCACAGACCGTGAGCAGGACATGCCCGGCCAGGAGTTCGGGCAGATCGTTGAAGTTCTGCGGCAAGGCATTCACGGTGCCAGCAGGTTGCTCCACGTTTCGGCTTGCCGCCGCGGCGTCGTCATCAGCTCCTCGACATAGTCTGTCGCCGGGTTGTTCAGGATCTCACGCGGCGTGCCTGTCTGGACGACTTGTCCGAGTGCGAGGACCGCAATCGTGTCAGCCAGCAGCAGCGCCTCGGTGATGTCGTGGGTAACCAGCACGACGGTGAATCCGAGTTGGCGCTGCAATTGCCTGAAGTCCGCCTGGAGGCCCTCCTTCGTCACTGCATCGAGTGCTCCGAACGGCTCGTCCATGAGTACTAGCGCTGGCTC
The DNA here is from genome assembly GCA_965205085.1 of Bryobacterales bacterium. Lineage (GTDB taxonomy): Bacteria > Acidobacteriota > Terriglobia > Bryobacterales > UBA6623 > VXMF01. The sequence continues at coordinate 4,450,378 of OZ242039.1, forward strand.
GACTGCCAAGGCTCGTGCGACGCCGACCCGCTGCTGCTGACCTCCTGAAAGGCTTTCCGGAAACCGGCCCCGGAACTCCAGCGGGTTGAGGCGGACGAGGTCCAGCAACTCGTCAACCCGCCGCGCGATGCGTACCGGGCTCCAGCCGCGCAGCCGCGGCACCGCGCCGATGTTCTCGGCCACCGTCCAGTGCGGAAACAGTGCCGCACCCTGCAGGACGTATCCGGTCGAGAGGCGCAACTCGACCGGGTCGACATCGGAGACTAACCGGCCCGCAATGGCAATCCGGCCGGCATCCAGAGGCACCAGTCCGTTGATGCTTCTCAGGAGGGTCGTCTTTCCCGACCCGGAGGCTCCCAGCAGTACAAGGACCTCGCCAGCTTCCGCAGCCAAGGTGACATCGTGAAGGATTCGGGCCGGCGGCGTGCCCAGGCTGACACGAATACGGTCGATCTGCAGACTGATCATGGCTGTCCCCAGAGCGCTCGAGGGACGCCGGAGGCAGCGCAATCCCGGTTTCTCCCGGGACCTGGACGAGACCTTTCCAATGCGCCTGGAGGCATTCGTTCAGGCAAAATAGACCAGCATGAATATCGTCGACGCTGCGAGCAGCCAGCCCCACGGCCGCTCACTGCGCCAGAAACTCCGGGACGGCTTGCCTGCCGAGGTCGCAAGAGCCTTCCAAGTGTATTGTCCAGCGGCGGCATGGACCGAGGGTCTTGTCAGGCTGAACACCGCCAGGACGACGAGGGCGAACGCTGCGGTCAGCGCCGTTCTGTGCAGGAAATTCAGCTGCGGGCCGAGTGCGGCGGCAAGGACCGATCCGGGGCGAGCCCAGATTCCGTATGCCCATTCGATCGCGAACGAGAACACCGGAGAAGAGAGCATGGCCCAGAATGCGCCCGATGCGGATGCCCGATTCCAGAGCACCCCTGCCAGGAAGGCCACAGTCATTCCCGGAACAACGTGGCCGATCTGAGCGGGCACCTTGAGGAAGAAGTTGTCCGCAGCGTCTTCCGTATAGATTCCCGCGGCGATGCCCGCAGCGATCACCACGAAGGCGAGGATCGCAATCCGGCCGACGAAGATCAGTCTTCGTTCCGATGCCTCACGGTCGACGAACCGTAGGTAGAAGTCGAAAGTCAGCAGCGTCGCACCGGAGTTCATCATGGAATCGATGCTGGAGAGGATTGCGCCGATCAGGCCTGCCGTGATGATGCCCACCAGTCCATAGCCGGCCGGGACAATCAGTTGCACGAGTAGAGGGAACGCGTCGTCAGGCAGCGGCAGGGCGGAAATCTCGCCACTGGCCAGGCGCGAATCGAAGAGGACCCCGGCAGCCACGCCGGTGGCGATCGACACGAACGGGATCACCAGTTTCAGAAACCCGGCCGCCAGGATGCCCATCTTCGCGTCGGCGTCGGTTCGGGCCGCCAGCGCTCGCTGGGCGATGAACTGGTTCGTCGACCAATAGAAGACGTGAATGATCAGCAGGCCGCTGAATACCCCCGTCCAGGGTAACTGCGGGTGGTCAGGAGGCAGGTAGAGATGGAACTTCTGGTCGGCGGCAGGCAGCGACGCATCCAGTGCGAGCAGACCGCCCAAGCCGCCGATCTCGGGCTGGCCGAATACAAGTACCGCCACGAAGATCCCGGCCGCCAGCAGAAGGATGGATTGCATGAAATCCGTCCAGATCACTGCCTTCAGTCCGCCGATGATGGTGTAGGTCGCGGTGACGACTGCGAAGATCGCGATCCCCGATCCGTAAGTGACCGCGAGCGGCGTCCCATCCAGCAGGAAACTCAGGGCCCGGGCACCGATGTAGAAGCCGAGGGCCATTCGCACCAGGACGATGGTGACGAGGTTGAACGCCGAGTAGAGGATGCTGCTGCGTTCGTCGTACCGCTGGGCAAGGTAGCCCGACAGTGTGTACAGGCCCATCTTCCGGTACAGGGGCAGAAAGACGAACGCCAACAGCAGCAGGCCGGCGATCGCGCCGTACTCGAAATGCGCTTGGGCGAAGCCGATCGAATATCCGATTCCGAGCATGCCCACCAGGTGTTCGGCGCTGACGTTCGTACCGAAGATCGAGCCCGCCACGCCCCACCAGGGTACGGACTTCCCTGCGAGATAGAAGTCCTCGCTCGTCTCCTCCCTGCGACCTGTCCACAGACCGATCGCCAGGACCCCGAGAATGCTCGCGAGGAAGATGACGATATCAATCGTTGTCAGCGGAATCGGCACGTCTTGGACCGGTTCGAATCGTGGGCGCAGGCGGCTACCAAATCCCTAGCAGGTGCCACCAAAGGCTGCCGACGGAGCACCAGACCAGTATGTTCCATAGCCCTACGACGAATCCAGCGAGCCACCATTGCCGAAAGCTGGTGTAACCCTGCGAATAAAAGATCGGAGCCGGGACTGTTCCGTAGTGTGTAAGTCCCGCCGACAGGTTCCCGAGGCAGGCGAACAGGTAGACGGCCAGGCCCGCCGGTGCGCCCTGCTCGACCAGCATCAGCACGAAGACGGGCAACATGGTCAGAAAGTGCATCGTAATGCTGGCCAGACCGTAGTGAGCGAAGAAATAGATCGGGACGGCGACTGCGAGCATGGGAAGCCACCGAATATCTCCCACCGCGTCCCCGAGATGCTCCGTGATTGCACTCGGGACCCCGGCATCGCTCAGGGCGCGGCCAAGGGTAATCACCCCGCCGTACCAGATCATGATGTCCCACACCATGTGCTGTCGGACAGCGTCTTGCCAGCGGAGGATGCCGCACAGAAGCAGCGCGGATGCCCCTGATATCGACGCCAGAGCGACCGGAACGGCATGCAGGTTGGAGGTAGCCCAGAGCCCGCAAACAACGCCGACGATCACGATGGTGGTCCACTCGCGACCACCCAGGCGGCCGAGGTTTCGGAGTTCGTCGCGGGCGAATGTCCGCACCTGAGGGGTCTGGCGTATCTCGGGCGGCAGCAGCTTCGAGACGATCCAGACGAGACCCGAGATGCTGACGAGGGCCGGCACGATGCCCGCTGCTGCCCACGCAGTCCACGTGACCTCGTAGTTCGCTACGGTCCTGGCGATCTCGATGACAATGAAATTGCCCGCTTGCCCGGTCAAGAATGTGGCTGCCGCAACGGCCTCGCCCTGGTAGACCGCCACCATCAGGAAGGTGCCGAGGAGCTTGGCTGTCGGGCCTGGCCTGGAACCGTACAGTTCGGCCAGGCTGCGAGCGATGGGCATGATCACGCCTCCGGCCCGCGACGTGTTCGAGGGAATCAAGGTGGCCAGGGACACATCGCTGAGAATCAGCGCGTAGGCAACTCCCCTCGAGTTGCTGCCGAAGAAGAGCACGAAGAGCAGTGCCACGCGCTTGGCGAGGGACGTGTCGATGAGGACATGAGCGATCAGCAGGGCCCCGACCACCAGCCAGACTGCAGGAGTTGCGAAGCCCGAGAGAGCCTGTTCCAGCGTTATCGAGCCTGTCCAGACTGCAGCGACCAGCGCAAGGAGCAGCACCGCGCCACCCGGCATCGGCCGCAGCATCAAGCCTGCTATCGCTGCCGAGAAGACGGCAAGCAGTCGCCAGCCCGAGTCGGAAACGGAATCCGGTCTGGGCAGCAGCCAGCAGACCGCGAGTCCTGTCACGATTACAGGCAGGAGACGGCGGAAATCCGGTCGCCCAGTATGAACTGCGTTCCCGGACACCAGCGGGTATTGTACGCGGCTCCCGGGCTCTGACCCGCATGCCGCCCCGGTTGCTCCACCCGCCAACGATACTCAACGACTCCCTGTCCCACCCCAGCCTCAGGACCGCCTTGTCCACGGTCATCGGGGGGGGCGGTGGGGCCGGACCCGGTGGAGGAAGTCCGGGAGGGGATTCTTCGTGGTCTAGACGGTCGCCGGCCGCTCTCTGGAGAACCGGGCCGCTTCCGGCCCGCTGTGCCGCCAACGCCACTGGGGAACTCCGGATGCCTCGGTCAGCGAGCCGTCCTCACGAACCGGGTGGTCGGTGGGCATCGGGTCGTTGTTGCCTGAGAAGCTCGTGCCGGGACCTGTGCCCGTCCAGAGGGTCAGCCTGCCCGTTACCCGGGATGCAGCCTGTGGCGGGCTCCGGCAGCCGGTCGGACGATACGTCGTCCAGTCTTCGCAGGTCGCTGCTGCGAAGATGTGGCCATGTCCATGTTCGAACGATCTCTCGCGGTCCTCTGGCCCCTGCTCCTGGTTGCAGAGGACCGGGCGTTCGAGAAGCATGTCATCGAGCGCGATCTCGCATCCGGCTATGCCGTCCTTGTCGCCGACCTCAGCGGTGACGGCCGGCCCGACGTAGTCGGTCTCTCCCAGCGTACCGATGAATTGTTCTGGTATGAGAACCCCAACTGGCAGAGACGGCCGATCGTCGCGGGTATGCGCCGAATGATCACGCTGGACGCAGCAGATATCGACGGTGACCGGGTTCCGGAGATCGCTCTGGGCACCCGCTTCGACCAGACAGACGCCACCAGCGAGGGGCGGGTCTACATCCTGAGCAGCCGAGGTGACACCTCGCAGCCTTGGGAAGCACATGAGATCGACCGACTGCCCACCACGCACCGGTTGCGGTTTCTGGATTTTGACCGCGACGGAGTTCCAGAACTGATCAACTCTCCCCTGACCGGTCCCGGCTGTCGAGGGCCGGGCTTCGATTGCAGCACTCCGATCGTCTACTATGAACCCTCGGACTGGAAGCGTCGCTATTTGACCCGGCATCTCAGTGGCGTCGTGCATGGAATGCGCGAGGTCGATTGGGACGGCCCGGCCGTACTCGTCGCGTCGATGGGGGGAATCGACCGCTTCCGCCCCAGTCGATCCGGGAGTTGGGTTCGGCTCCGGCTCGCAAGTGGCGTGATCGCCGATGGGCCGGCTGGCGGTGCCAGCGAGATCCGCATGGGGCGGTCGGTGCAGGGACGGCTCTTGGCAACGATCGAGCCTTGGCACGGGAACCGAGTCGTCGTATATTGCTGCGAGGGTGGCGGGTATCTGTCCAGGACCGTCCTCGACGACACCTTTGTCGACGGGCACGTGCTGGAGGTGGCCGACTTCGACGGAGACGGTTCCGACGAGATCGTAGCCGGGATGCGGGGTCGCCCCCAGCGGTTGTTCGTTTATCGGCTTGACGCCTCGGGTTGGGTGCGAGACATCGTCGACGACGGCGGTATCTCCGCTGCCGGATGCGACCTGGGCGATATCGATGGTGACGGTGATACCGACATCGTGTGCATCGGGTCCCGCACGCGGAACATCCTCTGGTACGAGAACCGCGTCGTTCGCCGTCCGCAGTAAAGATGGGAAGCCATCGCGGCCACCCCGGGCGGCAGTGCGCTTCAACCGGTCCGGTTGGGACACTTGTGCGTAGCGATGCACAGCCTTAGGGGTCGTCCGATACGTTCCGCCCGTTGCGGGGCAGATCCGGAAGACACAAGGGCCCATCGTAGCCGGTCGCCGTCGTCTCCTGCCATCTACGCTGGTCTCAGCATCTTGCCGGGCGTCCGGCCGCGGGGTGGTGCATGGCCGCGTCGAGGCGACGCGCGACGCACCAAGGTTGTGGGCGGCTCCCGTCCGAGTCGTTCGACAATGGCATGGCCGGCGCATAGACTAGAAACCATCGAAGTCGCCATGAAAGCTGCGATCATCTGGGCTCTCTCGGTGGCTGTGCCGATTGTCGTCGCCGCCCAGGCCGGGGACTCCCTGCCAGAGCAGCGGGAATTCTTCGAGAACCGGATCCGCCCTGTCTTGGCCAGGCATTGTTACCCCTGTCACAGTTCCCGCGCCGCGACCGTCTTCGGAGGGCTCCGACTGGACAGTCGCAACGCGCTCTTGCAGGGTGGACGCTCCGGAGAGGCCGTTGTCCCGGGCAATCCCGATGCCAGCCGCATCATTCAGGCGATCCGTTACGACGGTCCGGTCTCGATGCCGCCCGCAGGCAAACTGCGCAACCGTGAGGTGGCCGCCCTGACCGAGTGGGTTGGCCAGGGGGCGTACTGGCCGGAGATTCCAGACCCGCCCGCCGCCGACGAGCCGACCGGCCACTGGGCCTGGCAGCCTCTCGTTGACGGCCCTGTCCCCGAGGTGGGCGACACGGATTGGCCCCTCGGCACGGTCGACCGTTTCGTGCTGGCCCGACTGGAAGCCAGCGGCCTGGTCCCCGTCGGGCCGGCGGATCGTTACACCCTGCTACGGCGGCTGGCACTGGACTTGACCGGCCTGCCACCGACACCCGCCCAAATTGACCGGTTCGTGGACGACGGGTCGCCTGCCGCCTTGGAGTCGGCGGTTGATCGCATGCTGGCATCGCCTGCCTTTGGGGAGCGATGGGGACGTCACTGGCTCGATCTTGCCGGGTACGCGGATACCCTGGGCCTCGGGCGGCGGATTCCAGGCCGACATGCCTGGCGCTATCGCGACTACGTGATCGATGCGTTCAACAGCGACAAACCGTACGACAGGTTTGTGCGTGAGCAGGTGGCCGGCGATGTCCTTGAGTCGCGGGACGACCGGCAGCTTCGCGAGCAGATCGTCGCCACCGGATTCCTTGCAATCGGACCGTGGGCGTTGGTGGACCAGGACAAGGCGCAGCTCCAGATGGACATTGTTGACAACCAACTGGACACGCTGGGTCGGGCATTTCTTGGCCTCACTGTTGGCTGCGCCCGCTGCCACGACCACAAGTTCGATCCGATTCCGCAGCGGGAATACTATGCGCTCGCGGGGATCTTTCGCAGCACCCGGACGCTCGATGGACGGCTGTCCGGCGTATTCAGCGATGTCCATCGCACTGTCCTGCCCGAACATCCGGACGAGTTGCAGGCGCGAGCACTCGCTCTTGGCCAGTGGCGGCGGGACTATGCCGACATCGTAGAAGCGCTGCAACAGGCCCGGGAGAAGGTCGCCGGACTCCAGGCCGAGGTCGCCGCCATCGAGAGCGACGCCGACGGCAGCTCAGGGGGCGCGGAGGCCGTTCGCCATCTGGATGCCGCGCGCAACGAAATGGTCGCGCTCACAACCGAGTCGAAACGGATGCTCCACTATGGTAAGCCGACCCTTCCCATGGCCTTTGCCCTGGGCGAGGATCCGGAACCGTCAGACACCACCATCCGCCTCGGAGGCGATCCGCATGCGCACGGCGACCCCGTGCCGCGCGGCTTTCTGTCGCTGGTCCCGATCAGTTCAAGCCGGAAGATCGCCAATCGCCGATTGGTCGGGATCGGGTTCCAGAAGAGCAGCGGAAGACTGGAACTGGCCGAATGGCTGACCGATGCGGACAATCCCCTGCCGGCCCGTGTCATGGCCAACCGCATTTGGCACCACCTCTTCGGATCCGGGATCGTCGGCACCGTCGACAATCTTGGCTTGCTGGGTGACCGTCCTACCCACCCGGACCTCCTCGACTACCTGGCGCTGCGGTTTCAGCGTCTTGACTGGTCCGTCAAGGGGCTGGTCCGCGAGATCGTGCTATCGAGGACCTACAGACTGTCGGCGGTCTATCAGGAACGAACTGCCGCCGTGGATCCCGAGAACGTTCTCCTCTGGCGAGCGAACCGGCGGAGGCTGGAGGCCGAGACAATCCGCGATGCGGTCTTGCTCGCCAGTGGGTCGCTCGACATCCGGGCCGGAGGTCCCAGCTTGCCGCTGGGGTCGCGCGGGACTGTCCGCATGGCGCAGCCGCCGTTGCTGGTGACGAACCTGGAACTGAGCGAAGACGTCCGAAACAGGCGCACCGTGTACCTGCCGACTCTGCGCAAGTCGCAACTGTCCGCAGTGGACATTCTGAACCTCTTCGATTTCCCGGACCCGAACACCGTCACCGGGAGGCGTAACGTGACGACCGTCCCGACCCAGGCGCTGTACCTGATGAACTCGCCGTTCCTGATCCGGCAGTCCAGGGAGGCCGCCCGCCGCTTGCTGGCCGCGCCCGACGTCTCGGATGCGGAAAGGGTGCGGGCCTTCGTGCCCAGGGCTCTCGGGCGGCCGGCCACGGCTTATGACATCCAGCGGGCAGTATCCTTTCTGCGCGATGCGGAAGCGGCCTTGGGTCGAGAGGATGCGTGGGCGCGATACTGTCATGCGGTATTTGCATCCAACGAGTTCCTGTTTCGGAGCTAGGTGCTGTCAGGGAGGTAATCATGAATCGACGCGACCTGTTGCGGATATCGGGATGCGGCTTCGGTATGGTGGCCCTGCGCGCGTTGCTGGCCGAGCAGGACGCCACCCGCACCGACCCCCTCGCGCCGAAGGTCTCCCATCACCATCCGCGCGCGAAGCGGGTCATTTTCCTCTGGATGCAGGGTGGTCCTTCCCAGCTCGACCTGTTCGATTTCAAGCCGGCCTTGGCGCAGCGCGACGGCCAGACGATGCCATACACGCTGCCGTCGAATCGTTCCATGCCCGGCGTGGCCTATTCGAAGCTCATGGGTCCGATCGCGAACTTCGCCCCGGCAGGGCAATCCGGGATCCCGGTATCGGAACTGCTACCTCACTTGAGCCGCCAAATCGACGACCTGTGTGTGCTGAAGGCCATGCAGGCGGACAGCGAGGCCCACGCCCCTGCGGTTCGCCAGCTGCATACCGGTGCCGTGCAGCTTGTGCGCCCCTCGATCGGATCGTGGGTGGCCTACGGCCTCGGCACCGAGAACCGCAATCTCCCGGCGTTCATCACGATCGCCCCAAACGTCAGTGGGGACGGTGGCAGCGTCCAGCTGTACGGCAACTCGTTTCTCCCCGCCGTATACCAGGGAACCGCTCTGGGAAACTCGGCCGTAGGAGCCAAGCAAGCCACGATCGGCTATCTCGACGATCCCTCGATTCGACCGGAAGCGCAAAGAAGGCAACTGGACCTGATCCAGGCAATGAATCGCGACCACCTTCGGAGACATCGCACCGATCCGACCCTTGAAGGGGCCATCGAGTCCTTTGAGCTGGCGTTCCGCATGCAGGCAGAGGTTCCTGCCCTCGTCGACATCAGCAGCGAGTCCCGGTCGACTCTGGACCTGTACGGCATCGGTCAGAAACCCACCGACGACTTCGGCCGGCAGTGTCTGCTTGCGCGACGATTCGCCGAAGCCGGGGTGCGTTTTGTTCAGGTTACGTCGAACGGGTGGGACAGCCATGCCAACATTCGCAAGGCGCATCCGGACCGTTGCCGGTCCGTCGACCAGCCCATCGCCGCGCTGATCCAGGACCTGAAGGCACGGGGTCTGTTTGACGAGACTCTCTTGGTCTGGTCGGGTGAGTTCGGTCGTACGCCCCACTATCAGGACCTGCAGGACGGTGCCGGGAACCCCGACACGTTCGGGAGAGGCCACAACCCGTACGGGTTCTGCGCGTGGCTTGCCGGCGGCGGCGTCCGGGGCGGCATGACCTTCGGGCAACTCGACGACTTCGGCTTCCAGGCGGTCGAGGATCCGGTGCACATTCATGACCTGCACGCCACCATCCTGCACCTGCTTGGGCTGGATCACGAACGGCTGACCTATCGCTTCAGCGGCCGCGAATTCCGGCTGACCGACGTCTATGGGCGGGTCGTGAAAGAGATCCTCGCATAGGTCGTCCAGAGCATCGCGCCCTTCGCCGAGGCGCGGGCCCATGCACTGCCGGTGGCCGAACGGCCGGTGACATTGCTCAATCTGCGCCAACGAAACGGCCCTCAAATGCCTCGGCGATGGGTGGTATGCCTGGGACCGCAGCCTGGGCTGGGAGTTCGTGTCCGGTGCACCATCCAGCGGGCCGTCACAATTGCTGGCATGGGCTGGCCGGTTGCATCGATATAATGGGGACTACCCCGATTGCCATGCCTTATCTGCAAAACCAGTTCGAACGGAATTTCATGACCTCGTCCGTCGATTATGTGTTCAACTGGGCCCGGAAATCTGCCATCTGGCCCCTGACTTTCGGACTGGCGTGCTGCGCGATCGAGATGATCGCTTCCTCCACTTCGCGTTTCGACATCGCACGATTCGGTGCGGAGGTCTTTCGTCCCAGCCCTCGGCAGTCGGACCTGATGATTGTGGCTGGAACGGTCACCCTGAAGATGGCTCCGGTCCTGAAACGTATCTGGGACCAGATGCCCGAGCCCAAGTGGTGCATTTCGATGGGGGCATGCTCCTCCGTCGGTGGCCCCTTCAATACCTACGGCGTCCTGCAAGGTGTCGACAAGATCGTCCCGGTGGATGTGTACGTGACAGGGTGCCCGCCGCGCCCGGAGAACCTCTTCTACGCGCTGCTCAAGCTGCAGGACAAGATTGATCGCATGACCACCCTCGAGCGTCGACCGACCCAGGTGCGGCTCGACGAGTCGATGCTGCAAGATTTCCAGAGGCGCATCATGGTGGCCCAGACCCAGCAGCCGGTCTAGTCGGCTGAATCCCACAATCGTGCGCTGATCCCTGCGGAATGCAGTGGTCGGAGGTTGGCGAAAGGGTCAACCCGCGGTAGAATTGCACCGTGACCGTCTGGCGATTGCTCCGGCCCGTTACCGTCCTACTGTTGGGAGGGGTCGCCGTCGCCACGCCCGCTCCGGTGCCGGACCTTGCCCCCCTCACGGGTGCTCCTCCGCACCCGCCCGGCAATCCTCCGACTGCCGCCAAGGTCAGGCTTGGAGAGCAGTTGTTCTTTGACGAGATCCTGTCGGGGAATCGGCGGCGGAGCTGCGGTACCTGTCACAAGCGCGAATTGCACTTCATGGACGGACTTTCCCGCGCTTGGGGGCTGGACGAGAGCGAGCTGACGCGCAAGACTCCGGGACTGCTCAATGTGGGCTGGCAGCGCAGCATGTTCTTCGACGGACGGGTCAGGACGCTCGAGGAGCAGGTCGCCAAGCCACTCGAGAACCACCGCGAGATGGATCTCGATCCCGATCAGGCTGTTGACCGACTCCGTCTGGACGCCGGCTATCGGGAACTCTTCGACAAGGCGTTTCCCGGCGAAGCGATTTCGTTCGATCTGGTCGCGAAGGCGGTGGCGAGCTTCGAGCGCACACTGGTCTCGTACGACAGCGACCTTGACCGCTACCTGCTGGGGGACAAGACGGCCCTCTCGGAGAGTGCAATGCGCGGGCTCGATCTGTTCCGCACCAAGGCCGGCTGTATCGAGTGCCACCACGGACCCCTCCTGACCGACCATGACTTTCACTTCACCGGCGTCGTCGAGCGGGATGGCCACGAGCGGGCTGGAACGAAGTACAAGACGCAGAGTCTGCGCGACAGCCTGAGACGGTACTCCTACATGCACAATGGGCGTCTGATGAACATCCGCCAGGTCATCGATCACTACGACCGGGGCGGTTCGGCTCCCGAGGGGTTCGAGCCGGAGATCGCTCCGCTTGGGCTCTCCGACGGCGAAAAGGCGGACCTGATCGAGTTCCTGAAATCCCTTAACGGTCGCATCCATCGGGTTCGAGCTGCGGATGCCGGTTCCCTGCCGGAGCCGTCACTGCCTGTGCAACGGTCCCTGCCGAACGCCCCCGACTCGGGTGAGTCGGGGGCGGCGATCAGCGATCCGGCTTATCTGGGCCAGTAGCTGGGGACCTGTCCTGGTCATGATGGAGGACCTGTCCGGGAAGGATATCCGACTCATCCTGGCTTCGGCCTCTCCCCGGCGTGTCGAGTTGCTGAAGGCTGCGGGCTTCGAATTCGAGCAGCGCCCGGCTGACATCGACGAATCGGCCCATCCCGGCGAGTCGGCCCGTCGATACGTCGTTCGGCTGGCCGAGGGAAAGGCCCGGAGATCATGGCGTTCCGGTACCCGGAGCCTGGGTGCGGATACCGTCGTCGTGCTGGACGAGAAGATGCTGGGCAAACCGCGTGACAGCGAGCACGCCAGCAGCATGTTGCGAAGGCTTTCGGGACGATCCCATCGCGTTCTGACTGGCGTGGCAGTCTTCGACGGCCACCTCTGCCGAACCCGCTGCCAGGAGACAGTCGTACGGTTTCGCAGGTTGGGCGAGCGAGAAATCGGCGAGTACGTGTTGACCGGAGAGCCGTTGGACAAGGCGGGCGCCTACGCGATCCAGGGTCTTGCAAGTCCGTTCGTTGAGTCGGTGGAGGGCTCCTATACGAACGTCGTTGGCCTTCCCATGGAGGCTGTTGCCGAGATGCTACGCTAGGGCCCCATGCCCGAGATGCCTGCGGTGTCGGTTGTCATCCCGGCCCATAACGAAGAGGAGAATCTCCTGCCGCTGTTCGACCGCCTCGTCGCGACGCTGGAGGGGTTGGGGCGGACGTTCGAGATCGTCGTGGTTGACGATGCCTCCACCGACGGGAGCGTGCAGTTGCTTCGCCACCTGTCGGCCAACGACTCGCGCTTGAAGGCCGTTTGCCTGCATCGCAACTCGGGGCAGACGGTGGCCCTGGCCGCTGGTTTTGACGCCGCGTCTGGCAAGGTCGTGGTCGCCATGGACGGAGACCTGCAGCACGCGCCGGAGGATGTGCCCTCGTTGCTCGCCAAGCTGGACGAAGGATTCGATCTCGTCAACGGTTGGAGGGAGAACCGGGGCGACGGGCTGTTCACCCGCCGCCTTCCGTCGAGAGTCGCGAACTGGATGATCCGCAGGCTGTCGGGCGTTGATCTGCGTGATTTCGGAGGGACGTTCAAGGCATACCGTTCCGAGTTGCTGTGCGAGCTGCGGCTCTATGGCGAATTGCACCGGTTTATTCCGGTGTTGGCGGCGCTGCACGGAGCCCGGATCGCGGAAGTCCCCATCCAGAGCCTGAACCGTGCGGCAGGCCGGTCGCACTACGGTCTGGGGCGCACGATCAGGGTGCTGTTCGACCTGATGACCGTTTCGTTTCTGTCGCGCTACCTGACCAGACCGATGCACTTCTTCGGGTCGGTTGGCCTGGTGTGCGGGGGGGCTGGCTGTGCCGGACTTGTCCACTTGCTGGTCCGAAAGCTGCAGGGCGTGCACATCATGATCGAGCACGGCCCGCTCCTGATCGCAAGCTCGGTACTGGTGCTAACCGGGCTACAGTTGTGTTGTACTGGCCTGATAGGCGAAGTGTTGATCCGTACGTATTTCGAGAGTCAGGGGCGGCCGATCTTTGGAGCCCGGGAAGTCATCGCGCGTGCATCGAAACCCAAATCGTAGTGGCCTGAGCCCACAATCCTCGGTGTCGGAGATCCACCGTCGACGGCTCCCCTTCGTTGTGGTTGCCGGCCATGGCCACAGGTGCAGGCCCGCCGACGGTGAACCGAGCCGAGGTGGCTGAGACATGCCAGCAAGGAGGCAGGAGCGCATGAGAATGTACGGAAGGCGTTGGGTGATTGCCGCAATCGCGCTGGTGTTGACGTCCATGCCGGGCGACGGGCAAGCGGACAAGCAGGCTGGTCAGCAGCAACGTCGCGCTGCCATCCGGGAGGCCATCCGGGTTGTTGGCCTGAACAGTGACCAAGTTGCCAAGATTCGCGAGATCCGACGAGAGCGGCCGCCCGAAGCCATCCAGGGCCTGGCTCGCAGGGAGTGGCGGGCGGCAATCACCGCGAAGCTGATGGCAGTCCTGACTGACGACCAGAAGGCCAAGCTCGACGAGGTGAAGTCGGCAGGCCCCGATTCGAAGGCCTTTGAGGGGGCAGTGCTGCTCGGCTTCGTACCGCGACTGCGGCGCAACTAGCCGGCGGTTGCGCTGCGCCGAGCCAAGACCTGGCAAATTGCAGTCCATCGTCGCTGCAAGTTGGCTCGCCCCATCGGCACACGATCGCCCCCGACAGGGCACGTTGGTGCCGAAATGTGGACGGAGGTCCGCCTTCTGGGTTTCAGGGTGCCCTCGTGCCATTCCCCCGCAGATGGGCCGCAAATGCCGCTGCCATGCCGAGCCACGTCGAGACCAAGAACGGAAACGACGCCTTGCTGATGGGGGTCACGGCCGATCGGGTACGCTCGAGATTCTCCTTGCGCCCCGATGGCGCAGGCTTCCAACCCTACTTGTCTCGGACCTGCGTTGACTGCCAGCTTGGCCCGTAGCGTGGCGTTTCGCCAGGACGGTACCACTGTCACGCTATAGGTCTTGTGCAGGGTCAAGCGATCCAGGAAAGGGGACCATGACCACTGTGGCTGATCACCACTCGCGAGGGGAATCCACCCACCCGAACATCTTGTGCCGATCAAGTAGGAACCACTTCAACGCGACCGTTGCCAATGGGCAGGAGGCCGTTGGCTGCGGGGCTCGATTCTAGCTGCAAATGCGGCCCATCAAAGAAGTTCGGGGACATGTGCCCCAGTTCAACGGGAGTACCGGGAGTACATAGACACAGCCCCCCGCACAGGGTGGATTCCGGGGACAGTACGGCTGGAATCATCCTGTCCGGTCGGGAGGCGATGCCAGCGAGAGGGGAACTTCAGCGTGGGCTTCAGGGCACCGACAGGGAAGGGAGCGTTGCGCGGGAGCAAGCCGGACATCGACCAGTCGATCTGCTGCCTGTCATTGCGCGCGCGAGTTCAGCGCAAGCACAGGCTGAACGTCTGGCGCAGAGGACAATGCTCTCCGACGATGCCCCACGCCCGACAGGCCGGATGAGCCGGCACCAGAAACCGGCGCTGCGTCATTCTCGCGACCACTGAACCAGCCAGCGGCCCGGTTGGCGCCGGACAGCCTGTGTCGGCTGAGAAGTGCGGACGAGGGGAGCCCCACCGCGCCGGTATCGTCTTCCGCATCGTCCCGTTCCTTTGGGAATGTCAGCGTCCTGGGCAGGCCCCGTCAATCCGCGCCGAACCCGATCCGTCACGCCTTGGTACTCCGCCGTTCCGACCGCCTGAACCACTCCTGCATCTTCAGGACGAAGGGCTGTTTGGCGCTGCGGTTGAACCTGTGTCGCAAATTCGCGATGATGTTGTGCTTTACAGCAACATGCGATTTCGTATCCTTTACCACGACCGGTGCTTTGACGGGGCCTGTTCTGCCGCACTGTTTGCGAGCTTCGTGAAGCGGTCGCTGGCTCCCGCGGCGCACGTCGAGTTCGCGGGGTTGTTCCACCGCTCCGACCAACTTTTCGACGAGGATGTGTTCGGTGGTGACCTGAATGCCATTGTCGATTTCAAGTATTCTCCGTCAGATCGGGTGAACTGGTGGTTCGACCACCACCAGAGCGCCTTCCTCTCCGGCGAGGACGCCGCACATTTCCGTTCGGACCAATCGGGAACCAAGTTCTATGCCCCCGACTACAAGTCCTGCACCAAGCTCATTGCCGACAAGCTTGGCAGCGATTTCGGATTCGACAGCAGCCACCTCTCCGAGTTGGTGCACTGGGCTGACATCCTCGACGGAGCGCAGCACGCAAGCGCACGGGACGCCGTGTTGATGGAGTCTTCCGCCCTGCAACTCAACCTGCTCCTGGAGGCGGCCGAGCCCAACCTCACCCTCGAAGTGATCCCCCTGCTCGAGTGCGAGTCGCTTGACGCCATCGCAGGCCGGCCCAGGTACAAGGCGGTGTTCCGGCGGCTCTATGAGCGGCACCGGGAAACGATTTCCCTGATTCACGACCTCGCGGAGTTCCGCAGTGGTGTCGTGAACTTCGACCTCATCGACAGCGGGCTGAGAGGCTACAACAAGTTCATTCCGTACTACCTGTTTCCGGAGAGCATGTACACCGTCTCGGTGCTGGATGGCGGTTTCCGCGTCAAGGTGTCTGTCGGCTCGAACCCTTGGGCACCCGAATTCCCCAGCCACAACCTTGCAAGGCTGTGCGAGCGCTACGGAGGGGGAGGCCATCCTCGGGTCGGTGCGATCAGTTTGGGTCCCAACGAGTTTGACCGAGCCCGTTCAACGGCGAGAGAGATCATTCAGATTCTGTCCGCTCCCTGAGTGTCGAATCCTCGGTGGCTCGCACTCTCTGGCCGGACGAGAGGAGTGCATCCGAAGCCCGTTCGAGGGTCCCGTCGCTGGTGCCCCGCCAAGCCGGGCGGCGGTTTCACGTCCGACGAGGCTCCCGACGCGGTCGCGGGTCCAAGCCGCTTGCGAGCCGAGAGATCGATCGTCTCTGTGTTAGGGGAGGGAGGAGCCGAGAACTGCAATGCCCGCCTGGTCCGCCGCCTTCAAGAGATCGATCTTGTCGAGCAGCAGTGTCTTGCCAGCCTGAACCGACACGGCGGTTGCACCGGCTGATCTCATCTTGCCGATGGTGCGGGGCCCGATCACGGGGACGTCGAACCGCATGTCCTGGTCCGGCTTGGCCACCTTGACCAAGGTCAGCCTGCGTCCGTTTACTAGTTCTCCGGCCCGCAGAAGGGCGGCATCCGTTCCCTCCATGGCTTCCACTGCCACACAGGTCCGCTCGCAAATCACCACGCTCTGCCCGATGTCATGGCGTGCCAGGGCTCGGGCGACCTCCAGCCCGTACTCAATGTCCTGGATCTCCGCGCCCGTGGGGCGGCGACTTCCGATCGGACCGGCCCGTGCAAGGCTCGGAGCGAGAAAGAGTGTGGAGTCCAGGAGGGTGATGCCCTCATCCTCCAGTACCCGCGTGACAGCTCCCAACAGCGAGTCGGTGTTCTTGCGCCGCAGTTCGTTCAGAACCTTGAGGAGCCTCCAGTCCGGACGAATCGCGGAATAGATCTGCCTGTGCTGAATCCTGCCAGCCATCACAGCCTGGCTGATGCCGTGGGTGCGGAAGATCGCAATCAGCTTGGATAACTGGCCCAGTGAAATCCAGTGGCATTCCTCGGTCAGGCTCTCGATCTCGCGAGGTGCCTCTTCCCGAATGGCAACCACCACCATGTCGTGGCCCGATTCCCTGGCCGCGCGAAGTGTCAGCAGGGGAAAACTGCCTCCGCCCGCGATCAATCCGTATCTCACTTGACGAACCCCCGCCGGGATCGGCTAATGAATTCAATGACGTTCGCGACCTCGGGAATATGCGCGACTTCGTCGGCGATTCTAGCCAGGGCCTGGTCGGTGTTGAGGTCCTTGCTCTTGAGAATCCGGAATACCTGGTGCAGCGCCCGAATCGTGCTGTCCGGAAACCCTCTGCGCTCCAGTCCAACCCTGTTGACCGTGCGGATACGGGGAGCCCGGTCGCTCACGACCAGCGAGTAAGGCAGCACGTCCTGTGTGATGACGCTGTAGCCTCCGATGTAACAGTGATCTCCAATCTCGCAGAACTGGTGCACACCACAGTGCGCCCCTACGATGGCATGGTCCCGGACCGTTACGTGGCCGCCGAGTGTCGCTGAGTGCGACAGGATGCAGTGCGACCCGACCAGACAGTCATGCGCCACGTGTGCGTACGCCTGAAGCAGATTGTCGTCCCCGATACGGGTGAGACTGCCACCGGCCTCCGTACCCCGATGGATGGTGCAGAACTCGCGGACCTGGTTGCGGTGCCCGACCTCGGTCCGAGTCCGCTCGCCCCGGTACTTGAGGTCTTGCGGCTCGACCCCAACGGTCGAGTACGGATAGAAGATGTTGTCCTCTCCCACCGTCGTGGGACCATCCATGAAGATATGCGCGATCAGGCGGGTTCGAGCTCCAATGGAGACTTCCGGACCCACCACGCAGTACGGGCCGACCTCGGCGCTGGCCTCGAGGTTGGCCGCAGGGTCGACGGTGGCGGTTGGGTGAACCGCCATCAGCCGTCCGCCGTCGGTCGGTCGGCGACGCTGCACATGAGTACCGCCTCGGCGACAAGCCGTTCACCGACGAAGGCTCGCCCCTCCATCTTGATCGCGGCACCCCGTTTGCGAAGGATAACCAGTTCCAGACGGAGCTGGTCGCCAGGGGTCACCGGGACCCGGAAGCGACAGTTGTCGATTGCCGAGAACAGAACGACCTTGCTCGCGCGATCTGGCATGTCGTGGAGTGCCAGAACGCCGCCACACTGGGCAAGCGCCTCAACGACCAGCACCCCCGGCATAATCGGATAGCTGGGAAAGTGCCCCTCGAAGAACGGTTCGTTGGCGGTCACGTTCTTGAGCCCCACCACCCTGTCCCCGGACATCTCGATAATCCGGTCAACCAACAGCATCGGGTACCGATGCGGCAGGATGGTGCGGATATCGTCGATGGTGAGCATTGAAGCCGACCTGCGGCAGTGCCGCTGACAACCTTCCAGATTGTACCGCAGTGAGGCAGGGCGGAAACGGGGGCTCGGAAGCCCCTCGACTGAACAGATCGGATGCCCATTCATGTCTGGCCGAACCAGATGCGGTGACCGATTGATTGGTTGGATTTGCGATCCAGAAGTGGTCGCGACCAATGCGAGCCTCTCATACACGGTTGTCAAGGCAGGGAACCGCTACAAGACTAGAGTTTGTATTCCGCAGAATGATCCTCTATAAGGGAGAGAAAAGGAAGGTTATCTTTGAACAGAATATGATGCTATTGTGATGGAATCATCAAAGCTAAGAGAAGAACACAATGGATCTGCCAAGGCCAGTGCATCTCTATCGAGACAGGTGCCCTTGGCAGCCACCCACACTTCGAGTGATCGACCAACGTGTCACGGTTCATTGTGCGGCACCAGACCATTCAGCAGGCCGGAAAGCGCCGGCAGGTGGATGACAGCGGTACCTCGCATGCATTGAATTCAAGCCATGCTACCCGGCGCGAGAGGGGGGAGAACGAGCGGTCCCCCTGGGCAGACTGGCAGTTCCCGCCCCGACGTTTCCGGCACCACGGTCCAAACCGCGATGAGACCGGGGTGTTGTGGCTTCAGTTCAGCGAGCGGGGCGGAGGATACAGATCGGCAGGTAACTGGGCGCATGCCTGTCACCCAGTACCTGCTACCATGGAAGGATCGAGTTGCAGCGTCAGCCTCTTCGCATGAATGCGCGAGATCATCCTGACCTCCGGCTCTGGCCGCCTCCCAGACTCCCGTGACTGTCTCCCGCGAACCAGCGAATCCCCTGCGCTACGCACCGGACCCCGCCTCCGAATCGGGCCGATTCCAAGGCAGGAGTCAGTTGATCGTTGGAGATCCGGTTTGGATTGTGTGGGACAGAAACTTTGCCGCGTATATCGTCGAGAAGCACCGCTGGGATTGTGTGGTGCTGCAGGAAGACGGATGGGAGGGAAGAGCTCCCTGGCCAGCGATCCGGCCTCGGATGGGTGCGAGTCGAAAGCGGGTGATGACTCAGGAGGAAATGGCGAAGGTACGGCTCAAGATCGGTGACGTTGTGGAGTTTACTCGCGATGGCGAGACCTTGCGTGGCACCGTCTCCCATCTGAAACCTACGCGAGCGCAGGTTATCTGTGCCGATCAGGGGGGCGAGTGGGAAGTGCCCTATCTGGAGCTGTCCATGATTCCGGCTGTTGACAGAAGCCACCGGGTTGAACGGCTTCTGGACCTTGGGGCCAAGGCAGACCGCCTGATAGCTCACCATGGCCTGCATGGTTGGAGCTTCCAGTTTGACGATGCTGTGCGTCGCGCTGGTTCCTGCCTCTACGCTACCAAGGTGATCACCATGGCGCGCCTGTACTGCCTTCAGTGCCAAGAGGAGGATTGGACCAATACCCTCCTGCATGAGATTGCGCATGCCTTGGCAGGTCCAGGTCACAATCACGACAAAGTGTGGAAGCGAATGGCCCGCCGGATCGGCTGTACCGGTGAGAGATGCCACAACACCCCGTTCGCTCCCCCCAGATATATCGTCTATTGCCCGCGCTGCAAATGGGCGCGCCAGCGAAACCAGAGGTCGAGCAGACTGGTTTGCCGGGAATGCAGCGGCAGACCAAGTTACGAAACGTTCACCGCAGAGCGCTGGCGTGAATTTGGCGAGGACCATCGGCTTACGTAGGGGCGAGGGGCAAGCGCTAGGTTGGTTGGCCATTGGTTGGCGTCCCGATGGATCATTCGGGACTGCCGGCAGTGCCTGCCGGTGCGGTTAGGGTCCGAGTGTGCCGTGACCTGTCTGCAGCCTGGGTCGGCCCTGGCTCCTGGGAGGTAGGTAGACCTCTCACGAACCCGGCGGCGCACGCAACGCCGCATCGGTAGCCCATCGTCCGCGACGGGTATCGCTCATGGAGCGGTACGCAGGTGGTCCGGGACAGCCTGTTTGCCATCCACGGATCTGGCAGGAGTGAAGCCCAGATTGCGCAATCGGTGGAATTGCACCGGCTGCAAGCGCCTGCGCCCCGACTGTACTGGATAGGCCGGCCCTGGAGGTTCTGGTGCAATCGCGGAAGCGGTCTGGCCCGGGTAGGCCAGCTGCACGATCAACCGGTGTGATGGTGTGCTGGATTGAGGCTTGCCTTCAGAACTTGCCCCGCTGCGCCTTCAGGTACTGACCTGACCAGCGATCGCTACTTGCACGATCAGCCGTTCCGCGCCGCTCGAATTGGACGACCAGGATGCCGAGGGTCACTCCCGCCAATCCGATGACGAGTTCCGCCGCCAGCCTCTCGCCATAGATCAGCGCACTGAACAGAACTCCGAACAAAGGGGTCGGGAAGACGAAGACAGAGATCAGACCGGGCGGGTTGGCCTCCAGCAGGCGGGTCCAGAGCACAAAGGCGATGCCAACGACGCAGACCGAGCAGTACAGCAAGGCGAGGATGGGTCTGGCGGTGAGGGGGCCGACCATCATGGGCCCGGTCAGGGCGGCCCAGGCCAGGAACATCGGGAGTGACAGACCGCACTGCCAGAACATCGCCTTGATCGGGTCGATGTCCTGTACCAGTCGCTGGGTATAGATCATCCGCGACCCGATGATCGCAGCTGTACCCAGGGCCAGCATGTTCCCCAACGTTGGGTGGGGAGCAAGCGAGGCCTCCGGTTTGCCCAGCAAGGCAATCGCCACGCCGCCCAGGCCGAGGGCTAGTCCAGTGACCCGCCTGATCGAGAGCCGGTCGCCGGGCACCGCGAAGTGCGCGATGAGATTGATGAAGACCGGAGCCGCATTGAGCAGCACTGCGGCGAAGGCGGCCGATGTCCAGTAGATGGTGGTGTTGAGCATGCTGATCTGAACCACGAACAGTCCAGCCAGCATCACCAGCTTCCTGGCTTCACCCCGGTCAAGAGCGAGCCGCACCTGCCCGACACGGGCCCAAATCCAGAGGACGGGCCAGCCCATGAGAATCCTCCAGAAGGCGCTCCAGATCGGGGAGAACGCCGCCAGCGTCACCTTGATGCCGACGATGTTCAGCCCCCACATCGCCGAGAGCATCAGCGCCGTGGCAATTGCTCCCGCGCCGAGCCGCTGTGCGCCGTCAGACGTCGTTGTCGGCCTCCCCCTGCTTCGAGCGGACAACGGCTGCAATGCCAACGGACACGGCGGCGGCTCCACCGATCAGCCTGGAGGTGATCGACTCTCCGAATATCATCCAGGACAGCAGGATTCCGAAGAACGGCACACTGAAGCTGTAGACCGAGAGATTTCCGGCGCTGTACCGCTGCAGCAAGGTTGTCCAGGCGACGAAACAGAAGCCCGCGACGACCACGGACTGATAGAGGACCGCCAGCACTGCCACGGAGTCCAGCGGCTGTAGCAGGGGTGGTTCCCATGCCAGTGCAGCGATCAGGAAGCACGGCAGGGAGAGCGCCATTTGCCAGATGACGGGTCGCAGCGCCTCCATCTGCTGCACAAGCTGTTGCGTATAGACAATCCGGACTGCAAGCAGGAACGCCGACAGCAGCATCAGGAGGTTGCCAAGCAGCGGGTTCGGAGCGAGAGCCGCACTCGGATGGCCCTTCATTACGTAGAAGATGCCTCCGAATGCGATCGCCAGGCCAGCCAACCTTGCGATCGTCAGGCGGTCGTCCCTGACGAAGAAGTGGCTGATCAAGTTGACCAGGATGGGGGCTGTGTTCAGGAGAATGACCGCGTAGGCCGGCGATGTGTAGTGGACAGACAGGTTGAACACCGCGATCTGCGCCGTGAACAGCCCGCCCAGAATGGCCATGTGTCCGTAGTGGGATCGCTCCGGCAGAATCGGGCTCCCGACTGCCCGCGCCCACGTGGCCACAGTCAGCGTCCCGACCAGCACGCGCCAGAAGGCGATCCAGATTGGAGGGATCGTGTCCAGGCCCACCTTCAGCGCGACGACATTTCCGCTCCACAGAAAGCTGATCCCCAGGGCGGCCAACCCGACGCGCCATGTCATCGGGCGGGTTGTGGTGATTCGATTCCGGGTCGGGCTCATGCCCGGCCCCCGAGGCAGTCCGCGAGGATCTCGGCGAAATGCCGGGGCTGACGTTCGGTGAAGTGTTCGATCTGCTGACGGCAGGAAACGCCGCTGACCACGATCTCCGTGTCCGGTGCCGCGCCGTCCACGGCCGGGAACAGCCTCTCGGCGCCGATCTGCCGGGAGATCTCGTAGTGGCCGATCTCAAACCCGAACGAACCTGCCATGCCGCAGCAGCCGGAGTCGATTTCGAGCACGTCCCGGCCTGGCGCGAGCCGCAACGCCTCCAGTGTCGGCTGCGATCCGAAATGGGCCTTCTGGTGACAGTGACCGTGGAACAGCACGTCCCGCCGCCCACGGGTCCACTCGATGTCCAGTTGACGTTCCCTTGCCAGTTTCACCAGGAATTCATCCAGCATCAAAGCCCGCTCCGCGACACGATGCACCGCGTCGTTCCGTAGCAGGTCGAGATATTCGTCGCGCAGAGTGAGCAGGCAGCTTGGTTCGCACCCGATGATCGGAACGTCGGCGGATGAGAGCCGGTCGAATTCCTTCACGTTGTGCTCGGCGGCCTCCCGCGCCTCGGCGAGGAGGCCCTTCGAGAGCATTGGCCGGCCACAGCAGACCTTGTTCGCCAGTTGCACCGAGTAGCCTGCAGACTCGAGGATCGAGACTGCCGCCCGCCCGACCTGCGGGTAGTTGTAGTTCAGGAAGCAGTCGTCCAGGAGGATCACTGTGCCCCGCGTTCCGCTGTCGAGACCAGGCGTCCGCTGCGCGAACCACTTGCGGAAAGTCTGTCGAGCGAATGGCGGCAGCGACCGACGTTGGTCCACATGCAGGAGTCGCTCGGTGAGCCACTTGATGGGCCTGAGTGTTCCAGCCCAGTTCGCAAGGCGTGGCATCCTGCTCCCGATCCTGTAGAGATCCTCAATGTGGCCAAAGGCCCTGGCGGGCAGGGGGGCACCGTGCTCGGCGTGGTATTTGGACAGCCATTCGTACTTGATCTTGGCCATGTCCACGTTGGATGGACACTCGGCCTTGCAGGCCTTGCAGGCCAGACACAGGTCCAGCGCCACATGCATGCGGTCGGATGTGAATTCCTCCTGGGGCAGGTTGCCCGACAGGGCGGCCCGCAGGAGATTCGCCCGCCCCCGGGTCGAGTGCTCCTCGTCAAGGGTGGCGTGATACGACGGGCACATCGTGCCGGCCATGCGCTTGCGGCACACGCCGGCACCGTTGCACATCTCGACGGCGCGGGCGAAGCCGCCCTCGGTCGAGAAGTCCAGGGTCGTCTCGACTTGGCTGGTCGTGTAGTCTCCGCCCCAGCGGAGATTCTCCGTGAGTTCCGGCGGATTGACCACCTTGCCCGGATTGAGGATGTTCTGGGGGTCGAAGGCCTCTTTCAACTCCAGAAAGCCCTTGTAGATCTCGGGTCCGAAGAGCCACTGGTTGTAGCGGCTCCGCGCGATACCGTCCCCGTGCTCGCCCGACATGGATCCGCCCTGGTTCATCACGGCCCCGAAGACTTCGTCCGCGATGGCTGCCATCTTCTGGACCTCACGAAAATCCTTGAGGTTTACCATCGGCCTTACGTGCAGGCATCCAACAGACGCATGGCCGTAATAGCCGCCGTGAGCATCGTGTTTCTGGAGGATCTCCTGAAAGTCGCGAAGAAACTGGGGCATTCTGGAGATCGGGACGGCTGGGTCTTCCACGAATGCGATCGGCTTGTGATCCCCCTTGACCGACATCAATATGCCGAGGGCCTCTTTGCGGACTCCCCAGATTTCGGCCTGCTTGGCCGGGTCGGTCACCGGGCGGTAGGCATAGCCTATGCGGTGACGATCCAGCATGTGCTCCAGCCGGTCGAGCTTGTCGGTGATTTCCGCTTCATTCTCGCCGTAGTACTCCACGACCATGACGGCCCGCGCATCAGCAGCCACCCAGCTGAGCTTGTCGGCGAAGGACGGATTGGACCGGGCATTGTTGAGGATGAAGTCGTCGATGAGTTCTGCCGCGGATGGTTCCGTACTCACGATCGCTTCTGCGGCCCTCACCGCCTCGACGACCGACCGGAAGTGCACGATCAGGATGCCCGAGGCCGCGGGCGAAGGCACGATCCGCAGCTTGGCCTCCGTGACCACGGCCAGCGTGCCTTCGCTTCCCACAATGACCCGGCTGAGGTTCAGAGGACCGGGCTTGCTCGAGTAGCCGGCGCCAAAATTCTCGCCGTTCCTGACGAGTTCGTCGAGATTGTATCCACTGACCCGTCTCAGGATCTTCGGGTATCTCGCAAGGATTTCATCCCGGTACTGGGCCCCCAGGCGGGGCAGTTCCCGGTACAGAGCAGCTTCCAGTCCATCTCCCCGGCTGCGGATACCCATCGCGGTTTCACTGACAGGGCCCAGCCATACTTCGGAGCCGTCCGAGAGAACGCAGCGCAACTCGAGCACGTGGTCGATCGTCTTGCCGTACAGGATCGAGTGCGAGCCGGCCGAGTTGTTGCCGATCATGCCGCCAAGGGTGCCCCGGCTCGCGGAGGAGGTATTGGGGCCGAACCTCATGCCCAGCGGGCGGAGGTGCCGTCCCAGCTGGTCCTGTACAACTCCGGGCTGCACGCGGACCCATCCTTCCTCGATGTTCGTCTCGAGGATCCGGTTCATGTACTTGGCGAAGTCGATATGAACTGCGTGTCCGACAGTCTGTCCGGACAGGCTGGTCGCGCCGCCCCGGGGGAGGACCGGAACATGGAGCCGCGCACAGAGCCCCAGGAGGGAGCGGACATCCCCGTGATGTCGGGGAATCACCGCTCCGATCGGCTCCATCTGCCACACCGACGCATCGGTCGAGTACAGGACCTTGGAGTAGGGGTCGAAGCGAACCTCTCCTTCGATCTGGCGTGCGATCTGGCTGGACAGGTCGATGGAGTGCGTGGACATCGCTGGAGCCGGTGGCCTCTACGGCCGTTCACGCATCCCTGCTTCCGGGAATTGCCGCCTCAGGCGGTCGTCCGCCGAAGACGGCGGCACAGGCGTGACAGGCCGACTTCTATATTTTCATCCTTCACGTTCGAAAAGGAAAGCCGCAGCGTGTTGGAGCCTCCGCCTTCGGCGAAGAAGGGCTCTCCAGGGATGAACGCGACCCTGTCCTGCTCTATGCTTGCGTGGAACAGTTCCAGGGCGTCGACTCCATCCGCAAGTTCCAGCCACTGGAACAGCCCTCCCCTAGCCTGCCGCCACTGTCCCAGGTCCTTGAAATGCGTCTCAAGAGTCCGGTGCATGGTGGCGCACTTGGCCGCGTAGAAGCTCCGCGCACGAGCGGTCTGCTCCGGCATCCAGCCCCGGTCAAGGTAGTCGAGAATGATCCGCTGACTCAGTGTTGACGTACAAAGATCCCCAGTCTCCTTGCAGTATTCAATGCGTTTGATGATCTCCTCTGGACCGTGCATCCACGCCACACGGAAACCGGGTGCGAGGGTTTTCGAGAACGTCGACAGGTACAGGACATGGTCACCGTCGCCTATTGCCCTGATCGGGCGGAGCGAAAGAGGGTCGACTCCGTCGAAGTAAATCTCCCCGTAGGCGTCGTCCTCGAAAACGAGCAGCCCTTCTTGTCTGGCCAGTTCATAGACCGCGTGCCTGCGGGCCTGAGACCAGACGGTCCCGGACGGATTCTGGAAGTTCGGGATCACGTATACGAACTTGCAGGGTCGGCCCTGTGCGCGGGCAGCGTGAATGCGCTGTGCCAGGTCGCCGGGGTCCATGCCCTCGTCGTCGCATCGAACGGCGAACAGCTGGGCGCGGAAATTCTGGAACGCTGACATCGCACCGATGAAGCTCGGCGTTTCGACGAAGACCGCGTCCCCGGGGTCGAGCAAGACCCGAGCCACGAAATCCAGGCCCTGCTGGGAGCCGCTCACCACCAGGGTCTGTCCGGGCACCGACCGAATTCCCTTCAGTGAACGGTCCCGTTCGCGGATTGCAGCAATCAGCCGGGCATTGCCGCGTGTAACGGAGTATTGGAAGGCGTTTCCACCTTCCTGATCGACCAGGGCGTTGTGAATGATCCGGAACTGCTCGTGGGGGAAGGTCCGCGCGTTGGGGGAGCCAGCCGCAAAGGAAATGACATCCGGCTGGTTCACGAGTCCGGTCAGTTGCCGGATCAGGGATGACCGCATCACCCTGGAGTCCTTGGACAGCAGGGCAGATGAGTCCATTTCCGCAGGGTACCAGAGCCTGCCCGGATGCCGATGATGCCAGATTCCTGAGGGGGTATGACGGAAGCGCCAGTCGTTTCCGGTGCTCACCCAGCGAGAGCAGGTTCGGAGGTGAGCAAGTGGCTGTGGAGTCGGAGGTGGTGTTGGGCGGTGTTGCTGGCAATGTGGCTGGCCAGGGGCTCCGCAGGAGGTGGTTGCAGCATGGGGGCCGTTCCCGTTTGCCACCAGCAGACCGGAATGGTGGACTCGCAGGCGGAGAACGCCCCGTACGAGATGAAGAACCCGCGGGGTTGGGGCGGGTTCGTGACCAAGGATCGGAAGCGGACGAGGATCATGGCCCCGTTGAACGTGGCGGTCTCCGACGGGTGGGCACAGTTTGTGCCGAGGTTCGAGCCGGAGGCGAAACCGGCGGCACCGACGAGTCAGCCGCACGGGATGGAGGGCTTGGCCAGGGTTCTGCAGCAGGGTCGTCAGAATGGGCTGGCACTGACCGTCGAGCACTGCGGGGTGACGAGGTTGTGGTGAGGCTTCGTGAGACTCCCAGCGTTCTCGCGGGGTCACTACCCAAGAGCTCAGCCTGAGGCTGCGTTTCTGGCAGAGCTCGTGCTTTCACTGGCGTGCCGTGGAGCTTGATCGGGAGGCGGCGCGTTGCGGCGACCGGCTGCCGCGGCAGGCCGTCTACCGCCCGATGGGGCGGAAGCCTCGGGCCAGGTCCACCCGCTCCGCCAGGGCATCCGGTCCCTGGAGCAAGGTCTTGATCGGCTTCAGTCCCAGCTTGCGCGCCGTCGACAGCAACCTGCTCACCCTGGTTGGCCGGCCCCCGGCCAGGACGTTCCCACGCTGAGATCCCCTAGTTTCTTGCCTATGCGACCGATTCGATTCGCGGGGAGGACTGGTTTTTCGGATCCATTCTGGTAGATATGAGAAATGGCTTCGCTGCCCTCTCCCCTGTTCAAGACGACCCCGGCCGGATTCTGCCTGGACGACGTGGTCATCCGTCTGGCGCGGCCCGAGGAGCGGATGCGGTGGGACGAGACGGTCAAGCGCTATCATTACTTGGGATTCAAGCGCTTCCCCGGTCGCGGGCTGCGGTATATCTTCGAGTGGCGCGGCGAGTGGATTGGGCTGGCCGGCTGGCAGTCGGGGGTTTTCAAGTGCCGACTGCGGGACCGCTGGGTGCGCTGGAAGGCCACGATCCAGTTCCAACGGCTGCACTTGGTGGCCAACAATACGCGGTTCCTGCTGCTGGGGGAGGCGGGCACGTTCCCGAGGTTGGGTACGCATGCGCTGTCGGGCATGACCCAACGGCTGAGCGCGGACTGGGCGGCGCACTTCGGCCATGGCGTGCTGCTGGCCGAGGCGTTCGTCGATCCGTCCCGCTTCCAGGGTGGCCTGTACCGGGCGGCCGGCTGGCTGCTGCTGGGCGGCACCCGCGGGTTCGCGCGGGCCAGCGGACGCTACACCGAGCCCCATGGACAGCCCAAGGATATGTACGTCCGGGAGTTGCAGCGCAATGCGCGGCCGCTGCTGCGGTCCGAGCGGGAACTGCCGGCGGCCTTCGCGGCCAACCCGCAGGGCGGCACCTCCGGGCTGCGTCCGGTCGAGTTGCGCTCGCTGTACGCCGAGTTGAGCGAGGTGCCCGATTTCCGGCGCGCCCAGGGCCGCAAGCACAAGACGGCCAACGTGCTGGCCATCTACCTGCTCGCGAGGCTGGCCGGCCTGCATGGCGGCAAGGCCGCTGCCGCCTATTCCCAATCGTTGAGTCAAAAGGAATTGGAAGCGCTCGGCGCCTGGCGCAACCCGCGCACTGGCCGCTACGAGCCGGTCTCCAGATCCGTGATCTACCGGGTGCTGGAGAACGTCGACCCGGAGGCCCTCGAGGCCGTTGTACGGCGTTACTCCACGCCCCGCCTGCAACTCGGTGCCGCGCTGGCGGCGGACGGCAAGCGCGTCCGCGTGGCCAACCGCAACGGCCCGCAACACCACGAAACCGTGACCCTGGTGGCTCACGGCTCGGGCCTGCCTCTGGCCAGCCTCGGCTTGCACGACCAGAACGGCGAGATCGCCGCCGTGCGGGCCCTGTTCGAGGAGGTGCCCCTGGCCGGGCGCGTGGTCACCCTCGATGCCCTGCACACCGTCCGGAACACCGCCCGGACGCTGGTCGACACGCACCGGGCGGACTACTTGCTGACGGTCAAGGTCAATGCGAAGACGGCGTTTGCGGCTCTCCGCCAGATCGACTGGGAGCAACCCGGCACCCGCTGCTATGCAGAGGAGCCCAGCAAGGGCCACGGGTGCATCGAGCAGCGCAGCATCCGCGTGCTGAGCCCCCCTGAGGGCAGCGTGAACTACCCGCATCTGCAACAGATCTTCCGCATCGAGCGCGAGCGGCAACACGTCGCCTCGGGGCGTGTCAGCCGCGAAACAGTCTACGGGATGACCTCGGTGTCGTGCGATCGCGGCACGCCTGAGCAGTTGCTGGGCTGGAATCGCGGGCACTGGGTCGTGGAGAATCAGAACCATCGCGTCCGCGACGTGCAGTTTGCCGAGGATGCCTGTCTGTCGAGCAAGGGCCACGCGGCGCTGAAAAACGCGCTTTGCAACTGCATCGCGATCGCGGTGATCCTGAGTTCCGGGCAGGATATCGCGGACGGCTAGCGCTACCTCAGCCTGCTTCGGGCCGGCACGGAAAAACTCCGTCCAGGGTCCGCCACCCCGACCCCGAGGGCCTCGGCAATCTGCCGCGGCTGGCTTTGCAAGGGTCCGCAGCGTTTCGTCGGGCGACTCTACCCGCCCCCCAACTCGCTCTGCGGACCCATTCGCCTCCCTCTCAAGTGCGCAATCCCCAGCGTGGGAAAGGCCTGGCCCCCGGCGGTTCTCCACTCCCCCTCTGCGACACGCATGGAAGTACTTGGGCAGTTCCTGGTGCGTCGCAATTTACTTGTATATGCACAGCAGAATTGACTTGAATCACTTCGAGTGTATATGCTTGCATGAATACGAACAGAGTAGACGCGAAGCCACGCAGAGGGTCCGGCATGGCCACACCGAATGAGAAGCTCGCTGCGTCGCTGGCGCAGCTCAAGAAGCTCCAAGGCCGAGGGCGGCAGGTTTTCCGCTCCGGTGAGTTGACACGCGTCCACCGAGAACGGCTGGCTTGTCTCCTGCCGCCCGGATACCGATTAGGGAGATAGGACGCCCTGGTTTGCTTCCTTCCAAGAGTTCTGTGCGGCCTATTGCACAGTCCGGTTCGGGCCGGACTGGCACCTCTCCCCGGAACAGTCCTTGCTGCTCCACGCTGAATGCACCGCTATCCCGCAACAGGTCGTCATCTATACGCCTCGGGGCGCCAACAACACCGTCGAATTGCTGTTCGGCACGTCATTGTTCGATCTCAGAGTAAAGGACATGCCGCCGGACGCCGACCTGGCGGACCGGGACGGGCTGCGGCTGTTTGTGCCCGAGGCCGCACTGGTGCGTGTGACGGAGGCGTTCTTCGTCCGGCACCCGGTCGAGGCGCAGGTCGTCCTCTCGGGCATCCGCGATGCGGCCGACGTGCTCGGACGACTGCTTGATGGCGGCCGATCAGTGATGGCCGGGCGGCTGGCAGGCGCCTTCCGCCGGATCGGCAGGGGTGACGTGGGCGATGAGATTCTGGGCGTCATGAAACGCGCCGGCTACGACGTCCGCGAAGCCGATCCGTTCGAACCGGAGCGGGCCTTCGGTACTCTGAGCCGGGCCTAGGCGCCGATCGTTGGCCGTCTGCATTCGCTGTGGGAAACGATGCGCGAGCCCGTGATCGCCGCATTCCCCGAAGCGCCTGGCCTGCCCGAAGACCCCGATGCCTATTTGTCCCACGTCGACGATACCTATCGGAATGATGCCTATCACTCGCTGTCGATCGAGGGCTACCGCGTCACTCCGGAACTGATCGATCGGGTGCGTGCAGGCAACCGGGATCCGGACAATCGCGACGCGCTGGCCGCGCGCGGTTACTGGCAGGCGTTCCGGCTTGTGCGGGCGACGGTCAGTGAGATCATTGGCGGCGGTGAAGCTGGTGCCGTGGTCCACAAGGCCCACCGCGACTGGTACCGCGAGCTGTTTCAGCCTTGCGTCGCTGTCGGCCTAATCGCGGCTTCCGCTCTGGCAGGTTATCGCAACGATGCAGTGTTTCTGCGCAGGTCGCGGCATGTGCCGCCGCGCTGGGAGACTGTGCGTGATGCCATGCCGGCATAGTTCGATCTGCTGGAAAGTGAAACCGAAGCTTCCGTTCGCGCCGTGCTCGGGCAGAGGCTGGTCGGCTACGTCCATCCCTATCCTGACGGCAACGGGCGCGTAGCGCGCCTTGTTATGAACGCGATGCTGGCATCCGGTGGTTATGGGTGGACCGTCATCCGGGTCGAGGATCGTGACGCCTACTTGGCGGCGCTTGAAAGCGCCAGCATCAGTCACGATATCGGACCGTTTGCGAGATTTGTGGCGGACCGGGTTGCGTGGTCGACGGAACAGCCAACGTGAGTGAACATTGCCCATCAAAATGCAACAGAGAGGGAAGCAGGCACCTGGAGGTGACGGTTGAGTTGCTAGTGTTCTGTTCCTCCCAAGTGTACGGGTAGCATCTCAGGGGGGGACGCGAAAGTTCGAACCAACTTTGCCGATATCAGCCGCACAAGTACGGCCGCTTGCCCGCGAATTACTGTGTTACGGAACACTAGGATAGGCCAGTCAGGACCTTGGGCCCCTCCGCCCGATGTTGCGCTTGATAGTGCAACCTGCAACCCAATTTCCGGTCTCGTTCCACTGCAAAATCTACGGCGGGAGATTGTCAGGAATCAGCTTCTGGGGTGGTGCTGGTCGTACACCGCCCGCATTCTTGAGCGCAGCACGTGGGTGTAGATCTCGGTGGTGGATATGTCCGCATGGCCCAGCATCAACTGAAGGCTCCGCAGATCTGCCCCGCGCTCCAGGAGGTGGGTCGCGAAGCTGTGGCGCAGGACATGTGGGGTGATGGGTCTCCCGATGCCGGCTGCGAGTCCATACCGGCGAATGAGTTTCCAGAAGGCTTGACGCGACATGCTGCTGCCGCGTGTGGTCACGAAGAGGTAGGGCGACGAGGCACCTTTAAGGATTTGCCTCCGAAACCGCGTTCCGTAGTCGTCGATCGCCTCCAGCGCCGCCCGCCCGACCGGCACCAGACGGGTTTTCTGTCCCTTGCCCGTCGTTCGCAAGATGCCGAGCTGCGAGTCGAGGTCCGAAACGAGCGCAGCGACAAGCTCGGAAACCCGCAACCCTGTTGCGTACAGCAGTTGAAGCATGGCCGCATTGCGGTTACCCAACGGGGTTGTCGGGTCGGGTGCCTCCAGTAACAGGTCGACCTCGGTCACCGTCAGATACTTCGGCAGACTCTTCCACCGACTTGGGGATGCCAGATCCGCTGTTGGATCGTCCGATACGGTGCCCTGGTCGAGCAGGTACCGGTACAGGCCCCGGATGCTGCTCACGTAGCGCGCCACGGACCGGGCACTCAGACCCTCGGAGTGCAGCGATTCGACGAATGACCGCAGATCGTCCCCTGTGGTGCCTCCAGGGGTCTGGTTCCGAGCGAGCAGAAATCGCTCCAGACGTTTCAGGTCTCGCCGGTAGGCGGCAACGCTGTTCGCGGCCAAGCCCTTTTCAACACTGGCGAAATTGAGGAACTCGTCCACGCATGAGTCTTGGCTCTCCACATGACGATCATAGGAAACAACCGAACGTGTTCTGGCTGGGCGAGATCGTTGACACCTCGCTGGATACATATTAGGATGACGATGCAGGGAAACAATACCAACCTGTTTTGTCGGATGCCTCCATGAAGAAAGTGTGTGTACGTCGGTTTGGGCTGGATCCGCTTGAGGGCTACGTCTACCCGACCGATTACCTGCACAAGAATGGAATCGAGGTCCTGGCGAGGACTGCCGAGGCCGTGGTGATTCCATACCAGCAGGTTCGGGCCGTGTACTTCGTGCGGGAGTTCGGAGAGGATCCCGAACGCTACCAGCGAAGAGAGTTTGCCACCCGTCCGAAGCTGGGCGGCCTGTGGGTTCGCATGCGATTCCGTGACGGGGAAGAACTCGAGGGTGTCATGCCGAACGATCTGAGGGTGATCGGAGAGCACGGTGTGATCTTGACGCCCCCAGACAGCAAGGGCAACACGCAACGGGTGTTCGTGCCGAGCCGTGCCATGGAGGTCTTTGAAGTGATGGGTGTCATTGGCAAGCCCAAGGTGCGTCGGAAGCCACGGGCCAAGACCGCCGACGAGAGCCAGCTGGACCTGTTCCGGGAACGGACTGAACCAGTCAACTGAAAGGACTGTCGGATCTAGTCTCCGGTGTCCGAAATTGCTTGACGGCAGATCAGGGTTCTGATTCCGTCCTTGCAGACTCGGGAGGCAGTGATGGCAAATCAACCTACGCGGTAACTGCCCAGGTATTTTGGGTACCGGACAAGGATCAGCAGGCGGAGGCGCGCCTGACTCTTGGGCGGAGAAGGCGTAGCGTGCAGTCCTTTCCGGACGTCGAGGCTGTACCGAGCCAGCCGCAGCTTCAGGACACGCCGGAGCCGAGGCCGGGCCATGCAGGGGCAACGCGCCAAGATCAAGTCCCGTCTGCTGCACTTGCAGGCGGAGATCACTCGTCTGCAGGCCAAGCGAAAGCAGTTGACACAGCAGTTGCAGGCCGCGCAGGAGGAAGGGCAGCAGCGAGCGGGCCTTGCCGGTGCGACCGCGCTGTGGAGTGAATTAAGTTCGTTGCGCTGATCGACAAGTCGATGCCAGAGAGCCACGATGTGCATCGGATCCTCGACAACTGCAGGACCCACAAGACAGCGCTGATCCACAACGGGCGCGGCGGCGGATTCGGCGCGGAACGTCTCGCAGCACTCAGTCGCTGGAAGCGGCCATGCCCCCGGCCGACCCAGCCGCCCCAGTGCGAGTGCCGCCACATCCGGCTACAGCCATCAGCAGGTCCAGCAACTCGTCCACTTTGGCGTCAGGTCCCCTCTAGCCTGGTAGTCTGGCGTAGCATGGTTGGCAGCTCTAGCGTTCCGTGGCACAGTAATTCGCGGGCAAGCGGCCGTGCGTGTGCGGCTGATATCGGAACTGTGATTTGACCTTTCGCGTCATCCGACTCAGATGCTACTCGCACACTTTGGAGTAACAGAACACTAGCGATGTAGGACCTTCTGTTGGGCCTGGAGCTTACGAGTTGGCGTCGCAGCTCTGTTCTCGTATCTCACACCGGGACGCGCACTCCCCTTCGGGAGCACTGCTTGGTTCGCTGTTGCTTGCGGTCTCGGGGCCAGCTGCGGTAGCAGGATCCATTTGATGCGGGCGGTCCGTTCGGCTGTTTCCGCCACCTTGCCTGAGCGCGCGCCGTCGCGCTGGCGAGTCTGGGTCGCAAGAGCCTCAATCTCCATGCGAATCTGCTCCAGGCCAGAGCGAATGACCGCCGGCAGCCAAGTCGTGGCCGCAACTCCTGCCGGAAAAACCCACCCACTCGCGCAAGGCACTGGGCAGTGTAGGGCTTCCCGGCTCACCTTCCGTCTTCCGGTCGGAGCCACGTCCGAACTGGGCGCAGGCTGGAGAAAACCGGCGCGAGTGCCGGTCGAGGTTACCCCTCGGCCTCCAGGAGCCGCTCTGACTCTATGGCCGCCATGCAGCCTGCGCCAGCAGCGGTAATCGCCTGACGATAGATCCTGTCTTGCACGTCACCAGCATGGAACACCCCATGGATATTCGTGCGGGCTCCGCCGTGGGAAACGATATATCCTTGCTCGTCCAGGTCCAGTTGGCCGCGGAACACCGCGGTGTTGGGTACGTGGCCGATTGCCAGAAACAAGGCGGACGTCTTGTGATCCCATTCCCTGTTGTTGACAGTGTTGCGCAACCTGAGGCCGGTTACGGCCTTGGCTTCCACATCGTGCACTTCCGCGACGGTGGCGTTCGTGATCCAGCGGATCTTCTCGTTGCGCTGTGCACGGTCGAGCATGATCTTCGAGGCCCGGAACTCCTCGCGGCGGTGCACCACGGACACCTCCGTCGCGAATTTCGTGAGGAACAGGGCCTCCTCCATGGCGCTGTCACCGCCTCCGACGACCGTCACGGGCTGGCCACGGAAGAAGAATCCGTCGCACGTAGCACATGAGCTGACTCCGTGGCCGATCAGAGCCTGCTCCGAATCGAGACCCAGCCAACGAGCGGATGCACCCGATGCCACGATTAGGGTCTTGGTCTCCAGCATATCGTCCCCGACCCAGAGCTTGAACGGCCGTGAGGAGAGGTCCGCGCGAGAAACGGCCCCGTGTCTGTAGGTTGCGCCGAAGCGTTGAGCCTGCCTCTTCATGCGCTCGACCAGATCGGGCCCCATGACACCGTCGGGAAATCCCGGGAAGTTCTCGACGTCTGTGGTCAGGGTCAGTTGGCCTCCGGCTTCCAGGCCTTCGATGACGAGCGGCTCGAGGCTTGCGCGGGCCGAATAGATGGCGGCTGTATTGCCGGCGCAGCCGGAGCCGATCACGATCACGTTGTGCATAGCAGAGCGGACGGCCGCAGACCGCCCGAAGAGCTCATTCTAGCGAGAACTCCGCTGGCATCCCGGCCTCTTGAATCCCGATCGAAACAGGGGCGGACGGCAAGGCTCGCCGCGGCGGACCGTCGCGAGGCTTGCGCGGGCCTGCGCCGTTGAACTGCCGCGCTGCGCTGCGCTACGATGGCAGCATCACTGGCGGAAGGAGGTGATCCAGAACAATGAACGATAATACTGCTGGCAGTACCAGTCTGGATGGTGAGGTGGCCGAGAGTTAGCGTTCTCGCTCCGACGATCGAAATCCCCGTCTGTGCCAGTACGGGGACACAGCCACCGTAGACCGGGCACCCGTCCATCGCGGGCTGCTCTGCCGGCACGGTTTACCTAGGCGCACAGGTGCCATTTGGCCCCCGCGGTATCACGGTGTCGCGGGGGCTCCCGTTTCCGGATCGTATCCGCCATGTATCTGCTGGGAATCGAGACCTCTTGCGACGAGACGGCGGCGGCCGTTGTCGCTGACGGTGAGCGGGTGCTCTCGAACATAGTCTCGTCCCAGTTCGACGTCCACGCCAAGTATGGTGGCGTGGTGCCTGAACTCGCTTCCCGCGAACACTTGCGCGCCATCGTCCCCGTGGTGCGGGAGGCCGTCGAGAGTGCGGGGCTCCGGTACGGTGATCTCGGTGCGGTCGGTGTCACCTATGGCCCCGGCCTGATGGGTGCTCTGCTGGTCGGCCTCGGCTATGCGAAAGGGCTGGCTGCATCCCTGAATCTCCCGCTTCTGGGCGTCAACCACATCGAGGGCCACATACACGCTGTCGTGCTGGAACAGCGAGCCTCCGGCCGGGATGTCGAGTTCCCGTCGCTCGCCCTGGTTGTCAGTGGCGGGCACAGCCACATCTTCGTGGCGGACCGGCCAGAGCCGGACAAGTACTCGTACCGGCTGCTTGGGCGTACCCGGGACGACGCCGCGGGTGAGGCCTATGACAAGGTTGCCAAACTGCTGGGTTTTGGGTATCCCGGCGGGCCGGTGCTCGACAGGCTGGCTCGATTCGGAGATGCACACGCTGTTCGCCTGCCCATCACCCGCATGAAGGGCAATCGTTTGGACATGAGTTTCAGCGGACTCAAGACCGCCGTGCGGCGGTATGTCAGCGGGGCCGGCCTGGACGAGGAGATCGAGCGGCGGCGGACCATGTTCCGGGCCGGTCGTCCGTCGATTGACTCGCTCCGTGAATCGTCCAGCAAGGCGAGCCTTGATCTTGTCGCCTCGTTCCAGCGCACCGTGGTTGGCGAACTGTTGCGTCGTGCGATCGACGCTGCCGAGGAAGAACGCGTGGAGTCCGTGATCGTCTCGGGTGGGGTAGCCGCGAACTCCGGCTTGCGAGATGCCTTCTCCGAGTTCTCGCTACCGTTCTATTTCCCGACCCTTGCGCTATCCACCGACAACGCGGCGATGATCGCCGCGGCGGCTTATCCGCGTTTCCGGCGAGGTGAGCGCGACGGATTCGATCTGGCCGCCCAGCCGTCCCTGCGCCTCGCCTGACGGCTCCGGGAACCGGTAGCGGATACCGTTCCGGCAACCGCGCATGCAGACGCCTGGCGGCCCTTGAGCGACCCGGAAAGGCACTCCCTTCCCGACAGGCCGAACTCAGGGAAGGCGCACCTTGAAGAGAATGTCCGAACCGACCAGACCGTTCTGGTCCCGCGTAACCAGGAACGACCACCGGCGATTCGGGTTCCATTCGATGCGAATCGACTGCTGCTGCGCCGCCGAAAGGTCGTAACTGTAGATCAGCGTAACCTCCTCGCCGATCTGTTGCTCGGTCGAGATTCTGGGGTTCGGGTTCGCCTCCAGCCCTCCGACCTGCGGATCCACCTTGATTCGGCTCACACCGAAAAATCTCTGGAGACGTCGGTCGACTGGCTCGGCGATGGCTTGGCTGAGCAGTGCGTCGGCACCGGTCTGAACGAGCGACTGCTGTTGCATCCGACGCTGTGTGGCAATGCTCGGGTCGACGGTCGGCTCTTTGCCGACGGCGATCAGGCTGACCAGATCGTGGAACGGGATGGGGGGGTCTGAACGGTAGCTCAAGTCCAGCGACCGCGCCGGGCCCGACAGCACGAGCACGAGATCGATGTTGCGGATGCGCGTTTCCAGTTCGGCGTCGAGAACGGGCTCGGCCTGCAGGGGGTTCAGGAACCGAATATCCCCTCGATTGATCTGGTAGTGGGTTCCCAGCATGCGCACCTCGCCCCGTACAATGCTGGCCGTCCCCAAGACCGACGGAGAGGCTACCGTTCCCCCGACTTCCAACTCCATCTCCGCCGCAACGTTGCGGATCAGGTCCGTCTCGACAGGCAATTGCGGGACTGCGCCGATGTGCAGGTTCAGTTGCATGCCCTGCAGCGTTGGGCTGGATATCCGGTTCGCCGCAGGCCTGTCGAGGCTTGCGAACAGATCCGCGAAGGACACGTCCGACCGGATCGACATCCGCGAGATGAGCAGGGATCCGGTCAAGATGCTTCTGGACCCGACGCCCGCGAGCGTGAAGTTCCCGTCGACGACGCTGCTTACTGTCTTCGGGTAGTCCACGCGCATGTCTTCGGCGACAGCGTGCAACCGGTATTCCAGGCCCGCGTCCCTGTAGGCCACCACACCGTCGAAGCGGACCGTGCCGCCGCCCGATGAGGCAATCAGGTTCTCGATCCGTCCCTCGCTGTTCTCGATTCGGACGGAACCCGTCAGCCCGCTCAATCGAAACGGGAACTCGGAAGGAGCCAGCCCCGCTTGCAGGAACTCCATGGAGCCGGTGATCGAGGGATCGTCGATGGTCCCCCCGATGCGCAGCCCGATCGTTGCGGCTCCCTCCCACTCGGTACCAGGCAGGAAACCTTGCAGCAGGAGCAGGCTGGCCGTGCCGTTCAGGCTGAGGTCCAGTTCGCGACCTCCCACCAGCGGCACCGAACCGTCGACAAGGAAGTCGGTCTCGGCACCACCCAGGCTCATCGAGTCGAAGCGGAGGGAACTGTCCTTGATCGACCATCGCATCGGAAACAGGTTCGAGATCCGAAACGCCTTGCCCTCGCCCGCGCCGATACGGAACTCCGCTGTGTCGATCGTTCCGTTCGCCCCGAATGACCCGGGGGCACCGACCATCCCGCCAAAGCTTGCCGACCCCGTGACCGAGCCGTTCAAGGCTCCTGTCGCCGGGGCCAGTGACCGCCACAGAATGGCTGTATCGATCTCGCGGAAACTCACCGTTCCGTGGTAGTCTGACGTGTCGGCCGTCTGGACGGCAGCCTCCCCGGTAACCGTGCCACCGAGGGTCTCGGCGCTCCATGCGAAGTCGATGTGCCTGTCCTCGGGACTCGATTTGACGGTTCCGTTCCACCGACCCAGGTCCGAGTCGTTCCAGCGGAGTGCGGCGACCTCCCAGTGTCCGTCGAGATCGAGCGCTCCGAGGCTTCCCGTGCCGGAGACGACTCCGGCGGCATCGAGGCCGAACTCTACGGTGCCGCTCACGCCGGGCGCCAGGATTCGAGCGAGGCCGAACTCCTCGAGCCGCCAGCGAGTGCTCGTGACATTGAGGGCGATTTCCTTCGACGCATGTTCAATCGAACCGTTTGCCCGGAGAGTCGA
Source organism: Bryobacterales bacterium (assembly GCA_965205085.1). Classification (GTDB taxonomy): domain Bacteria; phylum Acidobacteriota; class Terriglobia; order Bryobacterales; family UBA6623; genus VXMF01. The sequence continues at coordinate 4,488,881 of OZ242039.1, forward strand.
TTCTCCGCGGCGAACGAGCGCGCTGGACAGATTGAACTTGCCCGAGCCGTAGTCGATGTCTGCTTCCATCTGGTCGAAAGACTCCCCGAAGAGCCCCGGCGACGAGACCACGATGCGGCTCTCCACGACCGGGCTCTCGATCGAGCCAGAGGCATTGGCCTCGACTCCGATGGCGCCCTCGACCAGCAGGCCGAATCCGCTCGCCAGCGCGACTTTCCTAGCGTCGAAGCCGTGAATCGATGCCCGAATGTCCAGCGGCAGCTCGCTGGTGAGCGGCAATGTGCCGTGCAGGCTGAGGCGACCGTTGCCGTCGGTTGCGTCGGCGTCCCGGATTTCGATCTGACTGCCCGTGACAGCGCCGCGAAACGATGCGTGGTCCCATCGCTGGCCCGCAAACTCGAAGTCCCGGATCGAGAACTCCCCGTCCAGTACGGCTTCGTCCCGGTTGCCGAGTGGGCCACGGGCCTGACCGCGGAACGACATCCTCCCATCCGGCATACCGGGCAGGATTGCCGTTTCCGGCCGGACAAAGGCGAGCAGGCGCTCCAGGGCTGTCCGGGAATCGAATTCAGCCACGACCGCGAGGTCGGCGTCGGCGCCGACGCCGATCGAGCCTTCTGCCTGCAGCGTTGCCTGCCCCCTGCCGACGGCAAGGCGGAGGTCCCTGACGGCGATGCGCCCGTCCCCGCTTGCATAACGGAGCGTTCCCTCGCCTTCCACCGGGATCTTGGACGGATCCGAGGAGGGCCGGACGTCAATCTCGAGATCCGAAACGATCCCGCCACTCAAGGTTCCCGAGGACGTGACTCCGGCGTTCAACCAGCCACCCCATGCGATCGACCCGATGTCGGCGTAGGCTGTGGCGCGGGCGATCGACAGGTTCGTCAGCGAACCGTTTGCCGAGATGCGGGGGGTGTCGCTCATGCTGAGGACTTCTATGGCACCGTCCACCTTGCCGCCCCACAGGTCGCCTCGCAACCCTGTCAGACTCAACCGCTCAAGGTTGCCCTCGACGCTGCATTCGAAGGGGCCGAGCCCGTCCACTCCGTAGGCCCCGGCATCGCGGACGGTGAGCGCCGCCACATAGTCCAGTTGCCTGTCCCCAGCCCTCCATTGCATGGTTCCGTCGGCTGTGAGCACGCCGCTGATTCCGGGCACCGAGCTACCCAGGAACGCGTCGACGTCCGCCAGATTGACTTCCATGGTGAAGTGGCCCTCGGCCCTCGATGCGGGCAGGTCGACCGACCCATTCGAGACTTCAACCTGAATCGACTCGCCCAGAAACGTCGCTGTGTGGACCTCGATTCGATGGGGGCTCACGGTGGCCGAGATCTCGATCGCAGAGCCCTTCAGCGGTTCGCCGACAACCGATCCCCAAGTGGGTTCGGCAAGCGAAGCCCTGATGGAGTGGGCCCGCTGGGCGGGATCGAACGTCGCGTCCATCTGCAGGCCAGTGCCCCGGAACTCGATCCCGTAGGGTTCGCCGTTCCACTCGATCGCCCCCCCGGTCACCTCGATCCGACCGACCTCGAGTCCGGTTCGTCCCTCCTTGCCCGGCCGCCACGGGACGCTCCAGGCCCCGTCCTCGCGGACTGAAACGCGAACGATCGGGTTTTGCAGCTGCAACGTTTGCAGGTAGGTGCGACCCCCCAGGAAGCTGAGGGCCCCGACCCTGGCGGAAATCCGGGAAACGGTGAGGAGGGGGGGCTGGTCCGGAATGCCGCCGGCCCGCAGCGCGAGCCCCTCAATTTCCAGGTCCAGCCGTCTCTTCCCGAACGTCAGGCGCTCGATGGATACCTCGAGGCCGGTTGCGGCCTCGATCCTTTGGACCATCCACACCCGGATCCGGTTCCCCAGCCACTGGCTCCGCGTCACCGACTCGAAGGCACCCCATCCAAGTCCGATCAGGACGACGATTAGGACGACGATCCGCGACCGCCCTGTTGGAAGCAACTTCCGAATCATGGATCGGGCTCCCCCTCCCGGCCCAGCATCGTCTCGACACGGGAGATCGAATGGAGTTCCAGCAGTCTATGTTCCAGCAGTTCCGTAGCGCGGCGCTCGACGAGAACTTCCGAGATTGTTTCCGCGACCTGTTCGACGGGTGCGGGCCGACCGCCAAGCCGGAGCATGCCGGGCACGTACTCGTCTCGATAGTAGGCCTCGATCTCCGAACTGTCGGCGCTCAGTCCGGTCTTGAACCGGAACGAGACGTATCGCTCGAACGCGATGCTCTGCTGGAGGAAGGATCGGCAGTCCGCCTCGGTCAGCCCATAGTGCGCCAGGGCGTCCCCGAAGGTCCTGTTTCCCCGATACCGTCTGTTTCGCAGTTCCGTGAGTCCCTGGTCGATTTCTTCGTCCCCGGGCAAGAGGAATGGCGTCATGGCCATGTCCTGCAGGATCAAGCGTCTGTCGATCAATCGCCTGAGGACCTCGCCCCCGACCTCGGATACGCTCCGAGTCTCGGCATCATCGAGCATCGCTTCCAGTGCGAGCTCGGACGTCACCTCCGACAGTGTGACCGCCTCCGTTCCCACGATGGCCACGACGCGATCGATGATCTCCGACCGGAGGCCGAGGGCGGTCAGCAGGCCGGCCGCAGCCAGGGCCGTTGCTCGTGGAATTCGGGCCGTTTCGAGTTTCATGGCTAGAATGTCTGTCCGAGTGAAAAGTGAAACTGGATTCCCCGGATCTGCAGGGCCCGGAAGTTTCCGGTACCTGTCAGCAGCTGTTCCCGCGTACCGTCGAATCCCACATAGCGGGGGGCGTTTGGCGTGAAGGCCACGTCGAAACGGACCGGACCGATCGGTGTCCTGTAGCGGACCCCCAGGCCCAAGGCGTGCACCATGTAGTCGAAATCGAATTCCTGCACTCCGGCGTCGTTGGTGCGAACCTGCTGGCGGGACCGGAAGCTGATGCCGCCCGGACGGGAGTAGACGTTGCCGGCGTCGTGGAAGATCACGCCGGAGAGGTCCCTTCCGCCCAGCGGGAATCGGAGTTCGATGCTGTTGAGGAACTGCGCTCCCCCGCCCAGCGGGAATCCCGTCGCCGGGTCTCGCGGACCGGCCTGGTTGTACGGGAAGCCGCGATGGGAGTTGGCACCTCCTCCGAAGTACCGTTCAGAGATGGGAATCCGAGGATCCGGCCGCCCGGCGAACCTGGCGGTCTGTACACCCTCCACACCGTGCCCGGCCCAGGGAACGTTGACCCCGACCTGGACGGTGCGAGCGACGACGAATCCTGCCCGGATCCGGTGGTAGGTGCTGTTCTGGGCCAGAAGGCGCACGAAGTTGGGTTGGGCACCGACGTACTTGGAGGCCAACGCGAAGTCCACGGTGTTATACACCCCGTCAGTCGTGTTGGTTGGGTCGTCGCGATTGTCCGAAATCAACGTTCCCGACAACAGCCCCACCCTTACCGGCTGCGAGATCAGGGGTACGAGCAGCGGCTGGATGTTGAGCGTGTTCTCGTCGATGGCCGTCCTGCGGTAGGCATACCGGTACAGGACCGTCGTTGTGGCGTTGAGCTGCTGGGACAGCTGATACGCTCCCTCCAGACGGCGGCCGGTGAATGTGTTGACGTTCCGGAAAGTGTCGAACAGGGCGCTGATCGTCATCCGCCAGCGGTCGGAGTCGAACCAGCGCGGGGCCTCGTACGTGAAGAGGCCCCGCTGCTGGAGCAGCGAAAGCCGAGACCGGAATCCCATTGTGTGCGCCCTGCCGCGGACGTTGAGGCGGGTCACCTCCAGCGTTACCCGGGGGCTGAAGGTAGCGTCTCCGGCAGGGTTGGTGAGTTCGGCCGTGTTCCGACCGATGCGGGCGAACTCGGCCCCGCCACCCCCCCCGATTGCCCAGCGCCTGGCTTCCTCCACCTGGATCACGACGTTCTTGGAATGTTCTGCGCCATTCGGGTTCTGGACCGCGACGTCCACCTTGGAAAACACGCCGAGATCGTAGAGATTGCGCTGAGTCGAGAACATGGCTGACTGGGCAAGCGGTGCGCCGGGCCGGAGGTCGATGCGGCGCTCCAGGATCGAATTCCTCGTCCGTCGGGCCCCGGAGAGGAATACGCGACCCGTCCTGACCGGTTCACCCGGGTTGATGTCGTAGTACACGACCGCAGTGCGCGGCTCGTTGCCCTCCTCGACACGCCAGTCGAAGGAGGCCTCCCGATAGCCCCGCTCGAAGTACTGTGCGAGGATTCGCCGCCGGTCCGAGGCGATGGCGCTCTCGCTGAACGGGCGACCCGGTGCGGACGCGAACTCGAAGGATTCCTCGCTTAACGGGAAGCTCTCCAGACCAGAGGTAACAAGGCCGTCCACGAATGTTGGCTGGCCCTCCACGATGTTGATTCGGACCCCTGCGTGGTGGGGGTCGCCCTCCCACGGGTTGACCAGCATGCCCTCAACCGTTGCGTCCCTGTAGCCGTTTGACTGATACAGGTCCCGGATGGAAAGAAGATCCTCGTTCAGCAGACTCGCCGTGAACTCTCCTCGAGGCGAACGGGGGCCGGTCGCCCTGATCTGCAACCGCTCGCGGATCGAGGCAGAGTTCAGGAACCGGTTCCCGCGAATCTCGATGGCACGCAGGACCTGCCGGCTGCCCCGGTTCACGCGGTACACGATCGAGATCTCCTCGGCGGACTCGGTCTGAATCTCGTACTCGACAGCAACTCCGAGATAGCCACGTGCCTGGAAGCGATCCTCCAGCCTTTCGCGGCCGACTACGAGCAGCTCCTCGTCGACCGAACCTCTCGCCATGATCGGCAGGAGGCGTTGCAGGGCTGTCTCGGCCAGCGCCGCACCCTCCACGCGGATGAGCAGTTGCGGGCCCAGGACGATGCTGGCGACCAACGTATACTCGTTGCTTTCGGGCCGGTACTCGGCAGTCTCGACTCGAATCTCCGGCTGGTGGTAGCCGTGATGCCGGAAGTGCTGGCGGAGCATCCCAATGCCCTGCTGGATTCGATCCCGGCTGTACGGCGCGCCTCGAGGCCAGCGGGCGACAGCACGGATTTCCTCGGCCGATAGAGAATGGGGGCGGCCCACGATCAGCAGGGCCCCGATGGCTGCCTGCCGGCCCGCCCTGATGTCCAGCGTGATGTCGACTTGCCGGGTGGCGGCGTCGCGTTCCAGGGTCGGCCGGATCACCGGGAAGCGGAAACCTTCCTCCATCAGCAGGGATCGGACCGAACGGACGGCCCTGCCGAGTGTCTCGTCAGTGAACGCCATGCCCAGCCTTAATCCCGTCGCGTTGATCAGTTGGCTTTGGGTGGGCCTTCTCGGTGCATGGAGGGTGCGGACGTTGCCGGTGAACCAGGACGGCTTGTGAAGGAACTTCAGCCGCACGCCGCTGCCGACTGCCTCGGCGTCCACCTTGATATCCGCGAAGCGGCCGGTACGGAACAGCGACTGGATTGACTGCCGGACCGCTCCCGGCACGAGTGGCTGCCCGACCCGCAACGCCGGTTCGTGGTCGTACAGTTCCGGAAGCTCCGAGGGGAGTGGGGGTTCGAACAGGATATCCGAGACGGGCCGCCCGATCCAATCCGTACCCAGACATGGACCTGCAACCGGCAGCGACAAGGTCAGAACCTTTAGCCACAGATGTTTCAACGCCTTCCCGAATTATACGAACCGGCCAGCGTCTCGCGGGCGATCGAGCCGGGGCCGGGTGTGGGCACACTGGTAGGATCGAGTCTTGCTGACAGCCGGTTGAGCGTCACATGAATCACGGTGATCGATACTCGAGGCAGTTGCTCCTGCCCGAGATCGGCCAGGAGGGGCAGCGACGTCTTTCCGCCGCGCGGGCCGTGATCGTGGGTTGCGGAGCCCTTGGAACCGTGCACGCATCGCTGCTCGTGCGTGCGGGAGTCGGGGAGATCCTGATCGTCGACCGGGACTACGTGGAGCCGAGCAATCTCCCGCGCCAAGCCTTGTTTGTCGAGCGCGATGCCGAGGAGGGCATCCCCAAGGCGGTTGCGGCGGCCCGTGTGCTTCGCGACGTCAATTCGGCCGGGAAGGTGGTCCCCGTCGTGCGTGACCTGACACCTTCGAACGCCGAGGAGCTTCTCTCCTCCGCCGATGTCATTCTGGACGGTACCGACAACTACGAGACTCGTTTTCTGATCAACGACGTGGCGGTGAAGCACGGAGTCCCGTGGGTCTACGGTGCGGCCGTAGGAACTCGCGGGGCCTGCATGGCCGTTCTTCCGGGTTGCACCGCCTGCCTCGCCTGCATGTTTCCGCGCCCTCCGGCCTCCCGCCAGCCCACCTGTGACACAGCCGGCGTTCTAAATGCCGCAACGACCCTGATCGGCTCGCTGCAGGTGGCCGAGGCGTCGAAGATTCTCGTTGGCCGGCCCGAAGCCGTTGTAGCGCGGCTGGTCTCGTACGATGCGTGGTCGGGAGAGAGATCGTCCGTGCGGTCGGACCGGCGGGACCCTGAATGTCGTGTCTGTGCTGGGCGGGAGTTTCCGTATCTGGCGGCGACCACCCCCAAAGCGGCCCGCATCTGCGGGCGGGACGCGATCCAGATGCCGGGCAGGGATACGCCGCTGGACCTGGACGGACTGGCCCGCTCGCTCGTCCTGCTGGGCGAGGTGCGGGCCGGCGAGGGGCTGCTGCGGTTTCGGTGTCCCCCTTACGAGCTGACCGTATTCGAGGATGGTCGGACCATCGTGAAGGGAACCCAGGACGCCGGCGTGGCCCGGAGCCTTCAAGCTCGCTATGTAGGCGTCTGATCGATTGGCTGGACAGTCCCGTCCTCCTCCGTCGCCGGGTCTCCGGCTCCGGAAGGAGTGGGCAGGTCCGGCAGTTCAAGCTGGTCGATCCGTCGAAAGCGGGAGGTGATCCTCCGGGAAGACGTCTGGATTCGTGCCACGTCCTCACTAGCCTGGCGGATGTGAGTGGCGAGCTTGTCCATGCCGGATTCGAACCGTCCGAAGTCTTTCCCCAGCAGGCGAAGGTGATCTCGGATCGTGTGGACTTCGCGACGGGTCGCAGCGTCCTTCAGCACGGACAGGGCGGTTGTCAGGACGGCCATGAGGGTCGTCGGAGATGTCAGCCAGACGCTCTTCCTCTGTGCATGCTCGACCAGTTCCGGATGCTCCGCATGGATGTCGGCAAAGACCGCTTCGGCCGGGATAAACAGGACGGCGGCGTCGCAGGTCTCTCCCGGCAGAATGTACTTGGCCGCCACATCATCGATATGGACGCGAACGTCCCGCTTGAAGTCCCTCGCCGCACGGTTTCGGTCGGCGTCGGCCAGGGATGGGTCCAGCTTCCGCCGGAAATTGCTGAGCGGGAATTTCGAATCGATCGCGATGTTCCCGGTGGGAGGCGGAAGGAACAGCATGCAGTCCGCGCGGCGGCCGTTCGAGAGGGTGAATTGCATCCTGTAGCTGTCGGGCGGCAGAATGTTGGTCACCAGGGCACCCAGCTGGACCTCCCCGAACGCACCTCGCGCAGAACGGTCCGCCAGAATGTCCCGCAGAGACACGACGTCCGAGGACAACTCCGCCATACGCTCCTGGGCCTTGTCGATCAGGGCGAGGCGCTTGACGACCTCGGTATAGGCCCGGTCGGTCCGCTCCAGGCCGCTCGAGAGTCGGTTCCCGATTTCGTTCCGCAGCGCCTGTTCGTGGTCGGTCTGCCGCCGGGCCTGTTCATCCAGGCGGGTGTCGAGGCTGGCGATCGCGGACAGCACACTGTGGCGGTCGGCACTCGCTCGCGAGGAGCGAGCGAGGATCACGATGTTCAGCACCACCAAGATCAGCACCAGGCAGGCGAGCACCAACAACGCGGGAGTGGGGGCAACCAGATTCATTCCCGATGCTGCCGCCTCTTCACCAATCCTCCAAGCCCCTCAGGCAGCTTCCACCCAGACCGGACTGGACCACGCGAGCTCTCCGTTGGACTCGAACACGCGTGCGTAGTACCAGTCCGGCTGCGCTCCGTCGGAACCGTCCTCGGCCGTGAATTCCGTCTCCCAGTTGGCGTGGAACACCACCCGGTGCAGCATCGCCGACTCCCACGGGAAGGGGCGTGTGAACAGCATCTCGTTGGAGTCGGCGAGTTGACCCAATGCCTGAGACAGCGAGCACCGGGTGGGTTTGGTGCAATCGACCGTGATCTTCGTCCGCTCGTCGCCCCTAACGCGCAGTACCAAGGCCTTTTGTGAGAAGTCGTCGAGTTGTTGCTTCAGCGCTGTGTAGGACTGCACCCGGACGGAGGTGCGGTCGCTGCTGACGATCCGGTCCCTCCGAAACTCGTCGAGGGGGCCAGACGAGAAGCACGGATGGAACCCATCGATGCGGCCGCCCTCGACCTTGAAGGTGAAGTCCCAGTCGGCAGTGCCGCCCCAGCCGAGCGCCGGCCAAGGTCCCCACCCGTATTCGAACCGAACCACCGCCGGCTCGTTCCAGCGACCGGCGCCGGGGTCGCGGTCGACGGGAAAATCGCGATGGATCACGCGGCCGTTCTTGACGATTTCGACGCGATCGATCTGATCCCATCCACGAACCCGGGTACGGATGATCCGCCGGCTCGAGTACGGGATCTCCTGGCCCATCAACGCGCCATTGACCGAGAAGTCGAGCTCAATGCGGTCCCCGGTGACGGCGTAGGTTCGCCGGCTGCGCAGGGCATCGAAGATGTCGGCGCGGCTCAGTTCCCGGGCCTTGACGACGGCCAGACCCTCACGGTAGCCACCCGGATATCCAAGGTGGTCGTCCGTGCTCGCGATCACCCCGAACCGACAGCCCTCCTTCAGGTAGTGCTGCAGGGTGTGGCGGGTCCAGCGGCCGCCCTCGGTGTGTCGCTTGTACGGGTGAGGTGCCCGGTCGTGTTCTGCGCAGCCCCACTCGGAGTGGATCTCCAAGACTGGGGAGACAGCCGGATCAATGCTGTCCGCTGCGACCCCGCGATGGCCCAACCGGTTCGAAGGGTGGTGGGGAACAAGGATGCACCCGCGCTCCCTGGCGAACGCCTGCAGCTCGTCGAGGCGCTCGATGAGCTCGTAGTCGCCTTCCAGGTCCGGAAACAGGATATGGTAGTCGCCCTCCATGGTTCCGTGGCGCTCATATCCGAGGATCGTCGTGAAGGTCCCCGGGTCGTCGAACTCCCGGGCCAGTCGAACCACATCGGGCCATCGGGCCTTGGCCACCGCGAATCCGTTGCGCCACTTGTTCTCGATCCGACCGTCGTACCGGTCCATGTCCGGCCAGTAGGAATGCGGGGTAAACGCGTAGAAATCCAGATGATTCCTGGCCACCTCGAAGCTGCGTTGCAGGGTGCCTTGCGCATATCCGACCTGGTTGTGGTTGTGCAGGTCTCCGAAGTAGTTGTTGTAGTCCGCCGTGGCGGCCGCCTGGACTCCTGCGGCCGAGGCGGGGACAGACTTGGCGAGGGCGGCGCCGGTTCCCGTCTGCGCACAGTGGCGCATCCAGTCCCGTCGGGAGATTGATTCGTCGACCATGGCTGAAGGGCATGGTCTCACAATCGGCCGGCCAAGTGGACGACGCCCAACGCTACGGGGATACCGTCGACCGAGGCGAGCCGAGGCAACCAGGATGGGCTAGACGAGATCTTGCCCCCCAACCCGGTGGCATTCACTCCTGCCACGTTGGTCTGATCCGATATCCGGCGGTGGAACATGAGCGCCGGCCTCCTGATCGTGGTCGCAAGCCCGAACCACCCCTTTACCGTCCACCGGACACTGCTGGACATCAGGAGGACATCGTGATCGGGCCGCTTCCTCCGAATCCCTCGATGGAGTCCTGCTAGACTCCAAGCGTGGGTCCGACCGTCGAACTGATCAAGAACCTTATGGGGGTGTCACTGGCGATCCTTGCCATTCTGGGCCTGGTTCTCGTAACCATCTACGCATTCTATGCGCTCTACATGGCGGCACAGTACCAAACTGTTCGAAACTCTGGATTGCAGAGAAACAACGGCTATATCGCCCAACGCGAGTTCATTCGCCTTTTGGATACGGCTTCGAGGGAAATGATCATATACGATGACGGAGATCTTGTGCCAGACTCAATTTATGACAACGAGAAGGTCATTCAGGCGGTCCATGACAAATTGAAAAGCCATCCGGACTTCGTCATGCGCTGCTTGTTCAATTGCGACTCGGAGTTGCTGAAGTTCCGAAAAGAGTTTGGATCGAGAGATTCTCAGGTCCAGGTAAGAATCCGAAGCGAGGCCAGAGGACCATGCTGTGATCGGAATCTCAAGCTTCCACACTTCAAGATCATTGATGGAGGTTCCTGTGCCTATCTGTCATGGCATGAAGCGGGCAGTGAGGCTAGGCTGTATCAGACGATCGACTGTTCGAACCTGTTCAGGCTCGGGAAAAATCGTGTAGTGCAAAATATCGTCGGGAACTACATCGATCAATTCGATCATGAGTTTGAATCCGCAGAGGCCGTTGAGCAGACAACGGTCTCGGAGCCATCGTAGTGCTCCATCAATTGCAATATATGGCGTTTAATCTGTTTCGATATAAAGGGCATACGTCGATGAGAGGGAACCATGACGAAAGTTGCCAAGGCCCGTTACAAAACCAAGTCCATCTACTCACATAACTCGACTTGATGGAGCAGTAGTTTTTGTCGGATTCCGCTACTATGGTCGAAACATTCCCTCCAATTCATCTCTACGCTGTCTTGGGCGCTTCAATCGGGCTACTGGCAACAAAGCGGGACCAAGCTAGGGGTAATACTGAGAGATGGAGCATTTTGTGGTCAGTTGTTCCCGCTCTTGCGGCAGGTTTGCACGTAGTGATTTATATCGGATATCAGATTGCTGGAATGATCAGCCGCGGTCTGGAGGGCAGCTCCGGTGAAGTATGGAACCTTTTGGGGCATGCGGCGGTACTCGTAACTTTCTTGGGTGTCGCTCTATCCAAGCATTTCTCAGTCTCCCGGGACACTAGTGCGCCGGCAGAGGTAGTGGCGACAACTCAACTCGAACAAGAGGCGAATTCGAGAGAAGTCGAACAACCTGAAGAGTGAAATGATAGTTCGCTGGCTAGAGTACGACTTCAACGTCTACAACCTAGACGGGTATTGGAACGATGTTCCGGGTGTGTACATTTTCGCCGGGCGAAACGTTGCAGGGCGGTGGGCTGCAGCATATGTTGGCCAAACGAAGTCATTCAGAGATCGGCTCGGAACCCATGAGCATTGGCTAGAGGCATTGCGCCATGGGGCTACTCACGTTCATGCGAGAGTCGAGCACGAACAGATCGCTCGCTTAGACCTAGAGTCGAAGCTGATCAAGCATTTCCGACCGCCGGTAAACTCAGAGTGCTCTAACCCTCGGTAGGAGGTTCGGTGGGTGTGCCGGGCCAAACCGATTGCACATTGGACTAGGCTGCAGTTTGGAGGACGGGATCCCGAAGCCGGTAGACGACAGGGTCCTGGCCGGCTGGTGGCTAGGACCGGCGCAATCTTTACAAAGGAGGAGCTGGAGAAGTAGCCAGTCATAACGTCCAGTGTGTTCGTGGTCCTAAGGGCTGGAACTAGGACCTCCGCAATCACGGCATCCTTGGGAAGAACATATAGCGGGCGGGCGTCCGCAAGGGCTGGCTTGAGACCGTGCGCCGAAACGGATGCCAACCTTGGCTGGCGTACATTCTCGGCAGCCATTGTGTGTACCGTTATTTGTGACACGCAAGACACACCTTTGTCTGCCCATAGAGGTCGTCAATGTCCAACGGCTCAAAGTCGGAGCGCAGAGGATTGGGCTGGACCTTCGCGCGCATTCGGGCTAGACGCAGTTCATGCTCCTGTCTGATCTGTGCAATGCGCTCCGGCCTCTCCAGCTCCTCCAAAGATTCTCGCTGGTTCCAGGTAAACGGTGATCCGTGCTCTACTGCGCTTTTTTCATACGCTTTGGCTTCCTCGAATGCCACGGGATGCTGCTCCTTGAGCCGTACCCATTCTATCTTCTGCTGGAAGAAACAGAAGGTGCAGCCACTTCGAGTGCGCCAACTGTAATATTTCGGTAGGCCCAGCCCCGCTCCATCGAGGATCTCCAGCACACCTGCCTTGTCGACACCCGCCTCCTTTAGTGGCAGCCTGACCAGTAGGTGCTTATTTTTTGATGCGTAGCCTTCGCGGTATTGTTCGTCACTGCGAATCGCAACATAGCTGTAGACAGTAGTGCCAGTCGCAAGAATCGGCTGAAGCCATCTCTCGAAGGGGCGGAGTTTTAGCTGTCTAGTGCACCAACGAGTTTGCGGTGACGGAAGAAAGTCATTGTACTGTCTCAGCCAGAAGTCGAAGTCTCGGTCGGGATTCAAGCGAGTGATCGGCTGTCCAAGAAATCCCTCAAGTCTCCCCAGATATTCATAGACTTCGGGCAGTTCTTTACCCGTGTCCGTGAAGAAGTATTCGATCTCCAATTCAGGGTGCTGTTGTCGCATATGTACGGCGAGCGCTGCGCTGTCTCGACCGCCGGATAGGCCAAGGACATGTTTATCGGAATCGGGTGTCATCGAACGGCCATTTCATTCCCCTCCATTTTCGGTGGATGGGGCCTTTCCATGTAATGAATGATGTTGCGGTGATGGATGTCGGGGGCTGTCAACGCAGCGGTTATTCGTTCGACGACATCATTGACGGCTGTCCTTTCGGAATCAGTTATGTCGAACTCCTCCAGGAGAGGCTGGGGTCGGTTGTCTATACCGATGATCACGGCCATCGGAGGCCGTTTGTCAGAACGGCCCTTGACACGCGCATAGGTCTCCGGACGAAGAAATCTCTGCGCCAGGTCCGGAAGTTCGATGGCAGTCCGGTCTAGGTCGGGGGCAACGGACAGTATCACGGGTAGCTCCACAGACAGTCCCGTGCCATGTCTCGGTAGCGCCCGAAAACCGCCACCATCACGCGAAGTGGTGCCTTGAGGTTGGCCATCCTACAGCCGTTTGACGTAGACGAAGAACGCGCCCCGCTCCGTGCCGTCGGGTGCAGTGAACCGGGTTTGCATCGTGGTTCTGCCTCTTGGCAGTTCCATGGTTAGGCGAACAGACGCCGAGCCCGGTTCGATGGAGGCGTTCGCCTCGGACTCGCCGATCCGCACCGTTGCCTCGGTCGCCTCGATAGGGTGTTCCGCCGGTCGGTCGCGCTGGAAGAGTTCGAACTCGTACGTCCCAGCCTCCGTAACATTGATGTTCCAGGTTCCATTCACCGCTGGTGCCTGCCGAACATGCCCCTGATTCCATGGCACGCTCGTCGAGTCGTCCGGAGGCAGCCAGTCGTGGGCCGTGATCCGCGCTGGGTTCTCCGCGTCCGATCCGACATCGAGGGACACATGCTCCTGAAACCGGTTGCTGATCCTGTTCCACCACGCGTCGTAGTCCGCGCGGAGCGAGCTGACGACTTCCGGTTGCTGCTCGGCAATGTCCTCGAGTTGGCCGGGATCGGCGCTGATGTCGTAGAGTTCCTCGCCGTTGATCAGGCGGTAGTTCTCGGTCATCACGGAACTCTTTCTCCAGCGCTCCGGATAGCGGATGCGCTGCGAATGCACGACCAGCGTTCGGTCCCTCCAGCCTTCTCCGCGCAGTAGCGGAAGCAGGCTGGTTCCGTCCCAGTCGAGATTAGCCCGTTCTCCAATCCCGGCGACGTCCGCGAATGTTGGTAGCACGTCAATGTGGGCCGACAGGGTATCGACGTCTCGCGGCTCTCCGAGCCCGCCGCCTGGCCACCGGACGAAGAATGGCACACGGTGGCCTCCGTCGTACTCCGATCCCTTCCGGCCCCGCATCCCCGCATTGAAGCCCTGCCACATGCCGGCTTCCTCTTCCTCCCGGGCCCGCTCCAGCAGCTTGCCGTCCTGCGACCCGACCCGCTGGGTCGGGTGAGTGTTGGTCACTCCAGCCGCCGTACCATTGTCGGTCATGAAAACCAGTAGCGTGTTGTCCGCGATGCCGTGCGCCTCCAGCTTGGCGACCAGTCGGCCCATGTTGTCGTCAATGTTCTCGATCATGCCGTAGAACTTCGACATCTGCGCAGGGACCCCCATATCCTCGTATGGCTTGGAATACGATTCGTCCACGAGGAAAGGACCGTGGGGGGCGTTGGTCGCCAGGTAGATGAAGAACGGGGCACCGCCCTCCTCCACCCGCTCGTCCACAAAGCGCAGGGCGTTGTCGAAGAACACATCCGTGCAGTACCCCTCGTAGGGCTTGGGCTCACCGTTGTGCCAGTACGTGTCATCGAAATAGTCGTTGCCCCAGTAGTCCGGAGTCTGGCCGACGCCTCCACCACCGTGGTAGACCGCCTCCTCGAATCCGCGGTCGATAGGGCGGTATGGCGAGTTGTCGCCGAGATGCCACTTTCCGAAGAACGCCGTGGCGTATCCCGCTCCAGCCAGAACGTCGGCGAAAGTCGTCTCCTCCCGATGGACGATGGACCGGCCCATGATGGTGTGCCATACGCCCGTCCGCGACGAGTAGCGGCCCGTAACCAGCGCTGAACGCGTCGGCGAACAGGTGGGATCGACGTGGAAGTCCGTCATCCGCACACTCTCTGCGTGCAAGGCGTCGAGGTTCGGAGTTCGAATCTTCGTATTGCCGAGGGCCCCGATGTCACCGTAGCCCTGGTCGTCGGTCATCACTAGGATGATGTTCGGCCTGTCGTCGACTGGCTTGCTGCATCCTGCTGTGGCTAGGGCCACGGCCACCGCCAGCGTGAATACTATACGCTTCATCACAAATCCCTTCGCGTCCATTCTCTGTGTCTCATTTGCGCCACCGAACTAGGCCATCAACAACGATGCTGAGCCGGGTGCCTCGGAAGTGTCTTTCGCAAGGCTCGCACTCCGGAAATGTTGCATGTTCGATCAAGCCCTGGACCATCTTGACATGTTTCTCGTCAGTGGTAACCCTGTATCAGGCGATTCCATTGAGGGATGCCTCAATGAAGCTCCAGACTCCCCTCTGCAAGTGCCGTCCAGCATCTGATGCTTGAGTGCGTCGTTTCCGTTGGCCTTCCAGATCGATCCTTCGTCCGCCAGCACTCGCTGTTGGGGTCGCTCCGCTACCCTCCAGGCGTACCAGTGTCTGCTCCGGGCACTTCTTGGATCTGCCCAGCCGACTCCCGACCCGTCCTTTTCCACGACGGGTTTGCCAGCCAGATCTGACCTCGTCGCGCCCGCTCGGCGATCTGTTCTTTGGTGATCGTCCCGGTTTCTGCAAGACTGGTGGGCGACAACGTTGCCTTTTCCGCTCGGTTGCCTTCACCGCTCGTCATCCCGCATCGATGCCGGTGACACGATTGCGAACGAAAGGTCTCCTCACACTCCGGTCTTGCACTTCCCGATACAATGGGCGCATTCGGACCGACGCTTACGGAGTCCATGACAACCTCGGGCAGTCTGCCAACTCGTTCCAGAAGGAAGTCGGACCGCAGTTCTTAGGGCATGAGCAGTCAACCTCGGAAGTCCCTCCCAAACCGCTGTTGACACCCGGGTCCGCTGGTAGACGTGCGGGCTGGTGCGCCCGGACTTTGTGCAACGGGCCCGCGCCTTCTTCCTGGCTCGCGGATTGCGAATCGCGCCCCTCTATTGTACGGGCGGCTTCTTGCCCCCCGCTGGATGCACTAGGCAGTTCAGTTAGCACCTGGCCTGAGGGTGCCACGCTCTTGGCAGCGAAAGAGAACGCTGAACGTACTTGGTAACTGATACCACCCGCAGGTAGCCCGTGTCTCGACTCACATCCATTCGTAGCGGCCTTTGCGCCGTCGCTCTCGCTCCCTGTATAGGTCTTGTCTCCCCAGCCTTGCCCCAGACGATGGATGGACGGCTTACCGTGCGTGTCGTCGACCCACGCGGGCAGGGTGTGCCGGCGGCACTGGCACTTGCCTCGGGGAGTCTGCAGTTCACAGCGAACGTACTTGCAGATGCAGAGGGGCGGGCGGTCCTGCGACGGATCCCGCCTGGCGCCTACCTGCTGACCGTACGCCACCCAGGCTTCGAAACCGTAGAGCGTCACATCGACTTGATGTCGGCGGTTCCCCGCAACGTGCGGGTCGCTCTGGCAGTGGCCACCGTACAGGAGGAAGTAACCGTTCGCGCTGCCCCCCCGATATCCGCACCCTACCGCCCGTCGCATGGCACGCGGGCCGGACGCGAGAACCTTGAGCTGGCCCTTGGAACCACTTTGGGTCGGAGCACCGTCGACGTGGTTACTGCCATGCCGGGGTGGTTGCTGGAAGCCAATGCGGTGCTCCATCCGAGGGGGTCCGAGTACGATACCCAGTACGTGATCGACGGGATGCCTCTCTACGACAACCGGTCGATCGCTTTCGCCCCGGCTTTCGAAAACTCCGAGTTCGAGGCTGTCACAGTTCTGACAGCCGGCATCCCGCCGGAATACGGACGGAGGCTGGGAGGCGTGATCGCCCTGGATTCGAGACGAAGCGCTGTCGCGGGAAACAGGACTTCGCTCGACTTGCAGGCTGGAGCGTACGCAAACCGGATCGGCGCGCTTGCGCACCAGTACACGCAGGGCGGCACCGAAGTTGCTGTTGGCATCCACGGAGGCGCGACCGAGCGATACCTGGATCCGCCTTCCGTGGAGAACTTCACCAATCGCGGCAGTGCCAGCGGCGGCAACGCGCGGGTTGCTGGCGACCTCTCGAGTCGCCAGCGGCTTACGGGTTACGCACGTTTCAACCGTACCGGTTTCCAGGTGCCGAACGACCTTCTTCAGCAGGCGACAGGACAACGTCAGGATCGTCGATTGCGCGAATCGGCCGGACAAGTGCACTATCAGAGCACGCTGTCAAGCCGAATGCTGATGTCGGTACGCGGGATGCTGCGGGATCTCGCCAGCGACCTCTGGAGCAATGAGTTGTCGACTCCGACCTACGTCCTGCACGATCGCAGCTTCGGTGAAGGTGTCGTGATGGCCGATCTGACTCTCGAGGGAGAACGCCATGCCTTGAAGATCGGAGGGGATGTCCGATCCGCTGACCTGCGGGAACGCTTCTTGGCAGCAGAGCCCGATGAGTTGCCCGACTTCAACATCGATTTTCGAGAAACCCGGCGCAGCACCGAGGCCAGCTTCTACGCCTACGATCAGTTCCGGGTCGGAAACTTCGCGGCCAGCATCGGGTTTCGGTTCGACGGGTACCGACTCCTGATTTCGGACCGGGCATTCAGCCCTCGCTTGGCAGCCAGTTACTTCGTCCCCCAGATAAGCCTGCAGCTATATGCCTCATACGATCGGGTTTTCCAGCCGCCACCGACCGAGAACCTGCTGCTGAGTTCCGCAGCTGCCGGCTTGGGTGTGAACGCTGTCGAATCGGTCCTTCCGGTTCCGGCCAACCGGGCGCATTTCGTCGAGTTGGGAATCAGCAAGACGATAGGCAATGCGATGCGCATAGACGCCAAACAGTACTGGCGCAGCTTCAGGAACTACATAGACGACGATGTCTTCCTCAATACCGGCGTTTCGTTCCCGATCACGTTTGATTCGGCCGCCATCGAGGGGACGGAGATCCGGCTCGAAGCCCCGCAATGGAGAGGCGTCTCGGCGGTTGCCAGCTATTCCAACATGCTGGGCAGGGCGAGGTCGCCGGTTACGGGTGGGCTCTTCGTCGAGGGGGGCGAAGCGGTGGAGTTCCGGGATGTCGCCGACGAGATCCCGATCAGCCAGGATCAGCGAAACACCTTGGCCGCAACCGGTCGATTCCAGATTCGCCCGAGAGTTTGGTTCTCGCTCGGCATACGGTACGGAAGCGGGCTGCCTGTCGAACTGGATGATGACGACGACGATGATGATCACAGCGAGGACGAAGATGCCGGCGCGGAATTCGAAGCGTTTCCCGAGGCCATCTTGCGGAAGGTGGACTTCCAGCGGTCACGCGTACTTCCCAACCTCAGCGTCGACTTCTCTGTCGGTTCCCGCATTTGGCAGCGCGGGAGCAAGAGTGGCACTCTGCAGTTCGACTTGCGCAACATCGCTGACCGCCTTAACGTCATTAACTTCAGTGGGCTCCTGTCCGGGACGGCTCTCGCTCCGGGACGTCAGGCGACCGTCCAGTTGCGAGTTCGGTTCTGAACGCCCGATGGTTGCCCTCTGCGGGTGGCGGGCTTCACCGATCCGTTCCTCGGACTTGCAGGAAGCAGTTGACGAGGACGGAATCGAGTACCGGCGAGGCTCCGAGACCGCTTCGATTTCCATCGCGTTCGAATCTGGGTCGCGCCGTTGAACCGCCGGAGCAGCCTCTGAGGCTGCCCGGAAGTTCGCCGGGAGTGAGTGCGGGTGGCCCCTGACCAGTTCGGCAGGCATGCCGCTTGGGGGCCTATCCCTCGTCTTGCTCCCGCAAGGAATAGCCCAGAGTCTGGCAGCGGAGATCCACAGCCGCCACCTGCGGTCCATCTACTCCTTCCGGAGGACCCTCCATCAGGGCCTCGAAGGCTGACCGCAAGCTCGTTGCTCGCCGTGCGTGGTCGTCAGCGCCAGGGGCTCCTGACGACCACACTGCGGAACGTGGGCCACCGCCTTCATCCTCTGCAGGCGACTGGTCTGCGCCCCCCGTCTCGATTGCCGCTTGCACTAGGAAGCGCAATAGCGGGCGGAGGGGCCTAAGGTCCTGATGGGCCTGTCCTAGGGGAGAAATCGCCATGCCTCAGTAGTTCCGCCACCTACAAAACGACGAGCGCTGCCAGATCCAGGCATTGCACCAGCGGGGATCCTCGGTCACCGCCACTCAACTCCAGCGTCACAAGGCCACAGTCTGTCGCGAACTCCAGCGCGCCTGGACCCCCAAGCAGGTGGCTGGTTACCTGAAGCGGGTCGGAGCGGTGTCGGTCAGCTTCTCGTGGCTCTACAAGCGGATTCGCCAAGACCGCGCTCAGGGCGGCTCGCTGTACACCCACCTGCGGCAGCGCGGCAAGCCGCGCCGCTGCAAGGTCAGCCGGGGCAGCGCCGGCCGCGGCTGCATCCCGGGCCGCAGGGACATCAGCGAGCGCCTCGCGATCGTCGACTCGAAGCAGCGCTGCGGGGACTGGGAGGCCGACACGATCATCGGTAAGGCCCATCAGGGAGCCGCCGTCACGCTGGTGGAGAGGAAGTCGACGGACCTGCTTGCTCAGACTGTGAGCCGGAAGACCGCCGGCCTGGTGGGCGACGCGATGCAAAACCTGCTGCGGCCCTTCTCGGCCCTGGTCCTGACATTGACCTGCGGCAACGGGACGGATTCCGCCGGCCACCGCCAGACCGCCGAGGAGCTCGACACCGACATCTTCTTTGCCCGGCCCTACCACTCCTGCGAGCGGGGCCTCAATGAACATACCAACGGCCTGCTGCGCCAGTTCGTGCCCCAGACCGAGAACCTGCGCACGCTCGACCCGCAACGGCTGCAGGAAGCCATCAACCGGCTGAACCACCACCCCCGCGAGGTGCTTGGCTACCGCACCCCGTATGAGGTCTTCCGCGACGACTGTCTTGTGGCCGGAATCGACCCGCTACCCGCAGCCCCGGAACCCTCTCCTCTCTGATCAGGGCCGCAACGCGGCCCCTCCCCGACGCACTTCCCCCTCTCGATCTGGCGGGCCCAGCCCGCCAGCGCCCTTGTGGTCCGGCCGCCTTTTAGGGCCAGATCTGGCTGCCACCCTAGCGTAGCGCTCACCCCCGGAGCGTCGCTTTGACAGCTCCACCCCGCCTGCCTTACTGTGGTAGCAGTTCAGCCACCTACTCCAAGGGCTTTCTTTCCCGCTGTTGCGGTTCGATGTGCAATGGGCGTCATTTGAAGGCCCTTGGAATGGTGCACCGTCTTCCACCGAACCACCAAACAGAATCGGACCTTGCCGGTATCTCTATTGGTGTAAAGTCCAACATCTCCACCACGGATTCAGAGGAACTGATCGACTGGACCTGCGCAAGATCGCCTCGTGCGGGACTCACCATGTCTCGACTTCCTTACCGGCCTGGAACAGCGTTCATAACCCCTGTTGCAGATTCCACTCGGGATGAGTGAGACCGCTACGGAGCCACCCCATCACTTGGGAGTCACCGGCCCTTGCACGTTGAATCTCGGAGAGTCCCAGCGGGGGGTTCTCCTAAGATAGTGGCAGAGGGGAGATTTCTCTGCACCGGTTACGGTACGGTCTGCGACCGTCGCAGAGCCCCAGCCATGCAGGACAAGGACGACGACCCAACTAGGGTGCGGACTGTTCAAATGATACTTTGGACATCTCGCCACCTGCCGGCCCACCGGATCGGTGGCCGGCGTACAGATATGGCATCGGCTAATCGCCAATGATCTTAGCAAGAGCAATGAAAAGGGCAAGCAAGGTGAAGCCGATACCGATCATCCACCGGAGTGTCGAGATCTCGCGTTGTGTCGACTGGATCATTTCGGTCAGAACATCGATGCGGGCCTCCATCCGGCCGAAGCGGGCGTCAATCTGGCCGAAGCGGGTGTCGATCTGGCCGAAGCGGGTGTCGATCTGGCTGAAGCGGGTGTCGATCTGGACGAAGTGGGCGTCGATCTGGCCGAAGCGGGCGTCGATCTGGCTGAAGCGGGCGTCGATCTGGCCGAAGCGGGTGTCAATCTGGCCGAAGCGGGCTTCTGTCTGGACCCTGATTCGCTCCTCAGACGCCTGAACAGCGGCCATGATGTTCTCCCCGGCCCTGTCCCGGACTTCCTCCGATGCATCGTGGGCCAGTCCGGGCTCCACAGCACCCCCAACGAGCGCGCGGAATAACGCGCCCGGGGTCCGTTCCTGCATCCTCACTGGCGTGGCTGTTTCAGGCATCCTGCGTCTTACCCATTATCTTATCTCTATTGTAGCTGATGAATCCGCTACGCAATGGCTTGACTTGTGGCCATGGGGCAAACCGGTGCCACCGGTTCCAGTTCGGGCTCCGACCGCAGGCGAACCCCAATCATCGAGAACGAGAACCCGGAGTAGCCCATCAGGGTGCAGACTGGTCCGATATCGCTCTGGAAATCTCGCACCTGTCGGCCTGCCCGACTGGCTGTCTCCGATCAGACCCGCCATCGGCTAATCGCTGATGATCTTCGCGAGCGCCGCAAAGAGGGCAAGCAAGGTGAAGTCTATGCCGATCATCCGTCGGAGTGCCGGAGTTCGCGGTAGTTGGCGGGCTTGTGCCGCTTGATCTGACCCGCGCTGGAGCCCGGTCAAGGCCATTGCTTGATGCTAGAGGTCGACCGGGCAGATCACGTGGCATCGCAAATGGTGGTAAGTCTGAGGGATGGCAGCCTCTCCCATGAGGTAGGTCAAGAGGCAGGTCAATCTGGACCTTGGGCTGCCGCTTGTACTAGGAAGCGCAACAGCGGGCGGAGGGGCCTAAGGTCCTGATTAGCCTATCCTAGGGGAGAAATCGCCATGCCTCAGCAGTTCCTCCAGCTGTAATACGACGAACGCCGCCAGATCCAGGCCTTGCACCAGCAGGGATTCTCGGTTACCGCCATCGCCGCTCAACTCCAGGGTCACAAGTCCACCGTCTGTCGAGAACTCCAGCCCAACGCCGGCCCCTCCGACTATCATCATGAACAGGCCCATCAACTTGCTCGAGAGCGCCGCCAGCGGGCCGTCACCGGCCCGCGCAAGCTCCAGCCACCGTTCTGGAGCCTCATCTCTGACCGGCTCCGGCGCGACTGGAGCCCCGAGCAGATGGCTGGTTACCTGAAGCGGGTCGGAACGGTGTCGGTCAGCTTCTCGTGGCTCTACCAGCGGATTCGCCAGGACCGCGCCCAAGGCGGCTCGCTGTACACCTATCTGCGGCACCGCGGCAAGGCCGGCCGCGGCTGCATCCCGGGCCGCAGGGACATCAGCGAACGCCCCACGATCGTCGACTCGAAGCAGCGCAGCGGGGACTGGGAGGCGGATACGATCATCGGCAAGGCCCACCAGGGAGCCACTGTCACGCTCGTCGAACGGAAGTCGAAGTACCGGCTTGATCAGACAGTTAGAAGCAAGACCGCCGCCGTGGTGGGTGACGTGATGCAGAACCTGCTGCGGCCCTTTTCGGCCCTGATCCTGACCGTGACCTGCGACAACGGGAAGGAGTTCGCCGGCCATCGCCAGACCGACGAAGCGCTCGACACCGACAGCTTCTTTGCCCGGCCCTACCGCTCCTGCGAGCGAGGCCTCAATGAACATACCAACAGTCTGCTGCGCCAGTTCGTGCCCAAGACCGAGAACCTGCGCAAGCTCACCCCACAGCGGCTGCAGGAAGCGATCAACCGGCTCAACCACCGCCCCCGCATGGTGCTTGGCTACCGCGCCCCGTATGAGGTCTTCCGCGACGACTGTCTCACGGCCGGCATCGACCCACCACCGGCAACCCCGGAACCCTGTCCTCTCTGATCAGGGCCGCAACGCGGCCCCTCCCCGACGCACCTTCCCCCTATCGAGCTGGCGGGCCCAGCCCGCCAGCGCCCTTGTGGTCCGGCCGCCTTTTCGGGCCAGATCCTCCTGCCACCCTCGCGTAACGGCCACCCCCGGAGCGTCGTCTTGACAGCTCCACCCCCCTTGTCTTACTCTGGCAGTAGTTCAGCCACCTACTCCAAGTGCCTTCTTCCCCGCTGTTGCGGTTCGATGTGCAATGGGCGTCCGCTATATCGAATGACCCCACGACTCGTTGCGATGACCGCGACAGCCCGAGTCGCAGTGCTGGCCACGATCTGTTGCGCCGGTGTGTTCGCCACAGAGGATTCGGCGATTATTCTCATGGACGGTACCCGGATCGCTGTCACAGACCACGAAATCAAGGACGGTCGGGTTCGGTATTTCAGCCGGGAACGAGGTCAGTGGGAGTTCCTGCCTGAAGACATCGTCGACTGGGAGCGCACAGATGCTCACAACGAACGTGTAGAGGAAGTGGCGGAGCGGCGGTCCGCAGAGGAGCGGCGCGAGCGTATGGCGGAGAGACGGGCCCGGACGGAACTGCACGCAGTGCCCCTGGACGATGGCGTGTATTACCTTTGGGAACAGTCGCCGCTAGTCCTCGAACAGGCGACGTTGGAGCTTGGCAGCAGCAAGAAGAGGACCGTGCTGAACGTCATTTCGCCCGTGCCAGTTATCCCTGGAAAGCGGACCTTCTCGATCGAGGGAGTCACCTCGAAGTTTGTGACGAGCGACGTAAGGCCAGTGTTCTATATGCGCCTCGACCGCTTCTCGCGGTTCGGGATTGCGAGGACCAAAGTCGAAGGGGACAGAAAGCGTAGGATTGTCCAGCAAATCTATACTGTCCCGAAGTCCGAGGAGCAGTACGAGGATGAGGATCAGGTCGACGTCTTTCGGCAGCAGATGGCACCCTTGGTGTACAAGATCTGGCCGGTGGAGCCGCTGGACTCTGGCGAGTACGCGATCGTGGAATATACACCGGGCGAGTCGAACCTGCGGGCATGGGACTTCTCGCACAGGCCGCCGCCGAGCGCCGGAGCGGAATAGCGGACCGCTGTGTCGGCGTCTGTTCTCCTATCTTGGGCTCTGATCCCGCTGCTCGTGCTCTCGTGTGCCGGGCCTGCAATCGAGGTGGACGCGACCTCGCTGGTTCCCCGGACCATCGAGAGCGCACTGTCGACCAACGGCCGGATCGAGGCCACCGACCGGGTATCGGTGCACACGGCCATATCCGGCAGGATTGAGCAGATTCTCGTTCGGCGTGGCGACCGGGTGGAAAAAGGGCAGGATCTGGTTCGTCTTGCCGACAGTGGTCAACTGGAGATGTGGAAACAGGCACAGGCGCGTCTGGCCGCAGCGAAGGCCAGGCTGGTGACGCTGGAGTCCGGGCTACCGGCTGATCGCCGGGCCGAGCTCGAGTCCGAGCGATCCAAGCTGGCATTGGCCAACCAAGCCGCCTCGCAGAACCTGCAACGGCTGGAGCGGCTCGTGCTTCGGGATGCGGCGGCGCAGGTTGATCTGGACGCCGCGAAGCGTGTGCTCGACGAGCACCGACTGTCTATCAAGGCTTTGGACGTGCGCTTGGCTGCGCCGGTGGCCGCTGGCCGCAGAGAGGAATCGGAAGCGGTAGTCCGGGAGGCGGAAGCTGCGGTGGCTGTGGCGCGCAACGCTGTTTCGGGCTTGACCGTGACGGCACCGGCCTCTGGCTTGGTTTATTCGCTGCCCGTTTCACTGGGAGACCATGTTGAGGCGGGCGGTTTGATGGCTCGCATGGGTTACGTGGATAACGTCCGGGCCCGGATCTTCGTGGACGAGCCGGATCTCGGCCGCGTTCGGAACGGGAGTCTGGTGAGCATCAGGACGGATGCCTACCCCGGCCAGTCATGGACCTGCCGAGTCGATGGACTGGCTGTGGAGATCGTCGAAATGGGCACCCGAAGGGTTGGGGAGGTCCAGTGCACCGTCGAAAACCAGGATGGGCGGCTGCTGCCGAATCTGGCAATCGCAGTTCGGATCGTTACCGCGAGAGTTGAGGCAGCCCCCAGCCTTCCCCGACGGGCGGTCCACCGAACCGCAGGCCAAGCGTACGTCTGGACCGTCGCTCACTCCGAGGCGGTGCTCCGTGAGATTGATACCGGGGTCGAGGGCCCGGCGCATATCGAGGTTCTGAGCGGCCTCGACGACTCCGAACCGGTGCTGCTGCCTGCCGCCGATCCGGTCGTTCAAGGGCGGCGTGTCAGGATTCGAGAACAATGAGCAGCCGATTTCCTCTCTGGTTTGCTGTGTGTCTTACGACGTACGCAGTTGCTTCGGGATCCGGGGCGGCGGAATGGCGGGAGGGCGTGGAACTCTACCGGAACGAGGAGTATCAGAAGGCCCGGGACTTGTTCGAGCGCGCCGTGGACGCAGATCCCGAGAATGCCGAGTACCACCTCTGGCTTGGGCTTGCAACAGGCCGCCGCGCCGAGCAGCTTTCCGGCTTTCGCCGCCTGTCTGCCCTGTCCCTGGCCAAGCGTGTTCGGGTTGAATTCGAAACGGCCGCCGAACTGGACCCCAAGAACCTTGCGGTGCTTGAGGCGTTGCTGGGTTTCCATCTGGATGCGCCAGGCATCGTTGGGGGCGACAAGGCTCGGGCCATAGGCGTTGCTGAGCAAATCGAGGAAGTCGATCCAGCACGGGGCGCTGCCGCATTCGCTGGCTACCACGAGGACCGGGGGGATTTCGAGCAGGCAGGCGAGTTCCATATCCGTGCACGGGAACTGGCACCTGACGAGATTCGCTATCTGCTCGGGCATGCCACGTTCCTTTCTCGGCGAGGCCGCCAGGCTGAGAGTGATCGCCTGTTCGATGCGGCCTTCGAGCGGGCCTCCGAGAATCCCGACGTCTGGCTGGCTGCCGGCAGGTCTTGGATCGAGGCGAAACGCCGGCCTAGGTATCCGCAGGCCAGGGAGTTGCTGGAGCGGTACATCGCCAGTCCCAACCGAAAGCCGAACTCCGACCCGGTTTGGCTCGTCCGCAGGCTGCTTAAGCAGCTATGAAGGGGCTCGGGGGCGCTGGCCTGGCCGACCTTGTACGGCTTGGCCTCGAATCGATCCGGGCCCAGCCGCTGCGTTCGGCACTGGCGGCATCCAGCATGGCGGTCGCTGTGGCCACCGTGATTCTTGTCGCGACAGTAGCGGCGACTGGCAGCGAGTTCGTGCTGGCCCAGATCGAGGGGGTCGGGTCGAACCTTGTATACGCCTATTACGAGGCCGGCGGGAACGTCTCGGCGGCCGAATCCGACTACGTGACTCTAGCCGACGTCGAGGCGGTTCGCGTCCAACTCGGAAGTCTGGCTTCCTCCGTTGCCGGGGTGACCACCTCGTGGGACTCGATCACGGTCTCTGGCAATCCGGTGCAGATCCGGATTCTGGGATCGGACCAGGAGTACCGGGCTGTCCGCAACCTGCGCATTCACGCAGGTCGTTTCCTGGATCGAGCTGACCTGGAGTCGCGGGCCAAGGTCTGCCTCCTGACTCCGGAACTTGCCCGAACCGTGTTCGGCACCGGGCCGGACCCGCTGGGCAAGAGTCTGAAAGTCCACGGGCTTGATTTCCTCGTGGTCGGATTGTTCTCGGAGTCGGTGGAGACTTTCGGGCAGTCGGAAGTCTCCGACAGCTCCGTCCTTGTTCCCTACACGGTTCTCCAGTACTTCCAGGAAGTCGAGCGCGTTGACCCGCTCTACGTGGCGGTTCGCTCACAGGAGGAGGTGGAGCAAGTGGCTCGGCTGGTCCGGAACATTCTGGAATCCCGCCACCGTCCCGGGGCTCTCTACCGCGTCGACTCGCTGGCGGCCGTCCTCGATTCGGCCCGGCGAATTCTGCTGGCCATGAGTTTGGCCATGGGTCTCGTCGCAACGATCACGCTGCTGGCAAGTGGGATCTTCATCATGAACTTGATGCTCATGGCCGTGTCCGAGAGAACGGTAGAGATCGGGATTCGCAAGGCCGTGGGGGCTACGCTCTCCGCTGTTCGATTGCAGTTTCTCGCGGAAGCTGTCTTGCTGGCTGTTCTGGGATGTGCAGGTGGAACCGTGCTGGGGCTGGGGCTGCCCTGGCTGGTCTCCCAGATTTGGCCCGGGTTGCCAGTACGGATTCCTGGTCTCTGGGTGGGGCTTGGCCTGGTCGCCGCTCCCTGCACCGGAGCGCTTGCCGGGTTGCTTCCAGCTGTGCGAGCGTCCAGACTCGCGCCGGCCGAGGCGCTTCGCCACGAATGAGCAGACTGATTCCCTGGGCGTCTGGGATGGGGCCGACTTCTTTGACTGGCGACGGTGTGCGGGTGGGCTGTCTGTTGGGACGCTGCGCTTCGGTGGCTATGACCCCTCCACCATGAGTCAGCGGGCTGCGGGCCCACAGCAACGGTGCCGGTTGCACTCGGGATGCCACAGTGGGCGACCTAGGCCGGGGCGAGTCCGTCGCCCGCGCCCAACCGCTGCCACCAGTCGCACTGCAGCGGATAGACGACGGCCCCCGTTGGTCGAGGGCGGTGCAACACCAGCCCGGGCACCTTCGAAGCGAGGCAGTCACAGCACACGGGCTCAGGTTCAGCACACCGTGCAGCCGCATGCGAAGCAGCTTTGCTGACTAGCCGGTCCATTCGTCGCGCGCCACGACCGCCACGGCCGTCGCGGCGAAGCCGAGTGCGCCCCCACTGGGATGCTCGTAAACCGTCAGTTCAGTCCAGACTTGGCGCTGCTCGGCTGTCGTGACCAAGCCCAGTTGCAACCCCGCCACGGCCGCGCCAGTGGCCGCACAAGGCTTGGCGGCAACTCGTCATATGTCAACCGTCGCGACTGTCGGGCAAGCCGAGGGCTTGGCCCACCTAACGCCCGAACGCAGTCCTGCTGCCCGTGCCGGCTGGCCCCGCAATTCCTGCAGGGTTGCTAAGGACAGCGGTCTTCTTCTCGTTATTGAGCCATTCGAAGAACTTCGCCCCAGCCTCAGATCTGTCAGGACCAAACACTTCTGCTACGACGTTTACATCAAGAATTGCACACATGATTCAGAGATTCAGAGACCGTTTCATCTCCTCCATGAAAAATGCACGATAGTCGTTCGGAGCATTCAGTACATTGCCTTTCTCGTCTAATCGAAGCGAGTGAATAGAGACATCGAGATCATCGCGCTTGAAATACAAGATCGATATATCCTCACATGGTAACTGCCCAGGTACTTTGGGTCCCGGAGAAGGATCAGCGGGGGGAGGGGCGCTTGACTTATGGGCGGAGAAGGCGTAGGATGAAGTCCTTTCCGGAAGTCGAGGCCGTAGCGAGCCAGCCGCAGCCTTAGGCCAAGCCGGAGCCGAGGCCGGGACATGCAGGGGCAGCGAACCAAGAGCAAGTCCCGACTGCTGCACTGGCAGGCGGAGAGGACTCGTCTGCAGGCCAAGCTCGGTCAGTTGCAAGCCGAAGTCACCCGCTTGCAGGCGGAGAACTCCCAGTGGCAAGCGAAAGAAGGCCAGTGGCAGGCTGAGCGAAAGCAGTGGCAAGCGAAAGAAGGCCAGTGGCAGGCTGAGCGAAAGCAGTTGATGCAGCAGTTGGAGGCCGCGCAGGAGGAAGGGCAGCAGTCGCGGCGGAGCTTGGGCCTGAACAGCAGCAACAGCGGGAAACCCCCGTCGAGCGATGGGCTGGCGAAACCGCCGGCCAGCCAGCGGACCCGCAGCCAGCGGCGGCGCACCGGCCGGCGCAGCGGGGGTCAGAAAGGGCACCGGGGCACGACGCTGCGCCAGACGGACCACCCGGACCGGATTCAGGAGCACTTTCCGAAAGCCTGCGGCCGGTGCGGCAAGGCCCTGAGGCGGGCGGATGTGGACGGGGAGGCGAAGCGGCGGCAGGTCTTTGATCTCCCGGAACCCAAGCCGGAAGTGACCGAGCATCGAGCGTTGGCCTGTCGCTGCCGGCGCTGCGGGCTCTCAACCCAGGCCGCCTTTCCGGAGGACGTGACGGCCCCGGTGCAGTACGGGCCGCGTCTGGTGGCCACGGCGATCTACTTGCAGAACGCTCACTTCGTGCCCGAGGAGCGGCTGACCCAGATCCTGCGGGACCTGTGCGGCGTGAGCCTGTGCCCCGGCACCCTGAACAACCTGCGCCGCCGGGCGGCGGAGGCCTGGGAGCCCTTCGTCGAGCGGATCCGGGAGCACCTCATCCGTTGTCCCGGGGTGAAGCACCTCGACGAGACCGGTTTCCGGGTGGCGGGACGGGGACAGTGGCTGCATGGACTGAGCAATCAGCTGCTGACCTACTACCGCATCAGTGAGAAGCGGGGCGGGGTGTTGGCGGGGCTGCGAGGGATCCTGGTGCACGATCACTGGGCTCCCTACTTCCAAGTGCCGGATGTGCTGCACGCACTGTGCAACGCCCATCATTTGCGCGAGTTAGAGGCCTTGGTGAAGATCGACGGGGAAGCCTGGGCTGGGCGGATGCAGCGTTTTCTGCGGGCGGCCAGGCGGGTGGCGGAGCGGGCCCGCAAACGGGGCGGGGTGGTGGCACCCCAGATGTTGAAGCGGATGGAGAGCCGCTACGACGAGTTGGTGCAGGAGGCCCTGGACTATCACAGCGGGCTGCCGCCGTTGCCGACCGGCCGGCGGGGCCGCCCGAAACGTCGGCCCGGCCATAATCTGGCCTTGCGGCTGGAACGGAGACGCGCCTGGGTGTTGCATTTCCTGTTCGATTTGAGTGTGCCGTTCACGAACAACTTGGGGGAGCGGGACTTGCGCATGATGAAGCTGCTGATGAAGATCTCGGGAGGGTTCCGTTCGCTGCAAGGGGCGCGGGAGTTCGTCACGCTGCGCAGTGTGCTGTCGACGGCGCGCAAGCAGGGGCTGAAGCCGATCGAGACCCTGATCGAGGGGCCGGCGGCCCTGCTGAAGCGGGTGGGCTTGGCCCCGAGCCTCCCGCCCAGCGGGCAGTAGACGGCCTGCGACGGCAGCCGGTCTCCGCCACGCGCCGCACGATGCGCAGGTCACAACACAAGCCCTGCTAAAAATGCGAACTCAGGCCGAGAACCTGGGTAGTTACCTCACATGTCAGCTTTCCCTTACCATCACGTACATCCATACGGACACGGTCGAGAAGATGGTCGCTATGCGTTTCCACGATGAGCTGCCGGTCTGGACCGGCAATTTGGAGGAAAAGACTCCCGAGTGCAGCCTGGGCCCTTGGGTGGAGATGGACCTCCGGCTGTTGCAGAAGAAAAATAGAAGGTGCCTGCTGGCGCAACACTTCAGTGACAACCCGGAGCACTTGGCTAACGCCGTAACCTACATCCTTCAAGTTTCGGTGAGGCCCTTTCGAAGCATGGCCGAACTTCCTGATTCTCAACTGGAACGGTGCACCCTGTCGCTTTCCTAGCGATAATATCTCAATTTCGTCGAACAGGCCCGAATCTTGGCCAAATTTCTCTAGAGACTCTTTCAAGGACGTCCATTTCCTTTTGCTTTGAAAGTACAGGCTTTCAAGATACATTGGAATATAGTCGCCCTCCGGATCTGATATAGTTCGTCCAGGTTCATAAGTTCGAAGCGGCTTGGAACGGACAGGAGCACTCGCAGAAACTGATCGATACGGGCTCGACAAAAAAGTGCCCACAAGATTCTGGGATGCCATCCAATCTTCTTCTGTGATTTCTGGAGATTGATCTAAAGGAATAAATTCTCCATTTTTTCGGTCGCTATGGATGAAATGGCCAGGTGGAAATCCCGGTAGCAACATTAACATTCTGGAACCAGTAAGATCCTTGATGCTCAATCCATCCCCGTATTCATACTGCCAAGACCCTCGCGAGCTACCGACACGGAGATGCCGAACTTCAGTCCCAGTACGATGTTCCTCAATCCAGCATGATCCTGACTCGAATCGACGGCATTTGGGAGTAGGCGTAGATCCTATTCGCTCGAAAACCATTGAGAATTTAACTAGCCGTTTTCGTTGTTGATTCATAATCTCGAATCCCGCTTCAAAAGTGTCTGCCCGTCCGCCCCGACCACCGCGGTGATGAGAAATTTCGTCAAAGCTTCCGAGGTCGTACGGGCTCTCTTGGAAATCTGGAATCACTTGCTCATAAGCCGCTTTCCAAAGCGCCCGAACCATGGCCATAAAAGAAGTCTTGCCCGAGCTGTTTTCACCGACTAAGAGTGTCAGTGGTGCGAGAGTGACCTTCTGTTCGCTATGGAAACAACGATAGTTTTTCAGGCTGACTGATTCCATTTCAGTGCACTCTCGACAAACTGACCAAAGAAATGATAAACGACTTTCGCATGCCGACCGTGCCTCATCCTAATTCATGTATGCTTCTACCACTGATGCCCACAAATTACGACCGTAGGATCACTGCCAAATGACGGATTCCGGCCCATAGAACCTAGGCCATATCACAGCATGAAAGCGACCGCACTGACGATGAATGTGAGTCTCATTTCCATTGCAATTCTCCATCTTGCGTTCCAAAGCACTACGGCTGATTCGTAGTTGCTCTACCGGGAGGCGTGCTTCTTGCGTTGCTACAACTGTCGCCAGTGGGCATCACAACCATGCTTGCGACAGCTGCGTTAAGTTCTCCCTCGGCGATAGACATCTGCGATTTCCTGCCACGCTGACAGTTTCGCACAGGAATGAAGCACCTGCAACCAAGGGTCTCCAGTTTGCGCCCGGAACTGTGCTACCGGTACCGGAAGTTCCGAACTTGTTGCAGTTGACTGGGCCTGAAGAGCGTTCCAACGTAGGCGTTGGCAGCCGCTTGAGCGCTTCGCGGGGGAGGGGGGTGGGTACGGTTTTGTTCTGAGCGGCCCCGGGGGTACCCGTTGCACATAGAAGGGGAGTAGGCGACTGATGAACGTTCTTGCAGATGGCGCAGCTGCTCCGCGTGGTCCCACCCATCGGGTGCGGCACCGCTGCGATCGAGGAGGCGCATGACCGCACTCTTGCATATGGCCGATGCCCCCAACCGAGACTGAGAAGGGCCTTCAGACCGGGGGAGGGAAGATCTCTCGGCCGCGCACCGGCTTCATCCGCTCCGCCCCCTACCACGGAATTCCGGGTCGTGTGGGAGGATGGACCCAACCGGGCTGTCCGCCCGTTCACGAATCCCATGCGACCTTTGAGAAACTCCAGCACCCCTGCCTGTTTCACCGGGCCCATCCTTGTCTTGTGGCTGAGCATGATGCCAGTCGCGGTCGTTGCCGGGGCTGGCCATCCCCAGCGCGCGATGGGCATTCGCGAGGCGGTAAATCTCGCGATGCAGGAAGACCCGGATGCCCAGCTGGCACGCTTGGAGATCGAGAAGTCTGCCACGGACCTCGCTCTGGTGCGAGCCGAGGGCACTCCCACCCTGCGGGCGGGATCGGGCTTGGGGGCTACCTACGGAATCCCACAGAGCATTCAGGGCGCGGTGCCGTCCATCGCGCAGCTTACCGTTATTCAGCCCCTCATCGACCCACGCCGGCCGCGCCGAGTCGACGAAGCACGGGAGATAGCCCGATCCAGAGAGTTCGCCTCCGAGGCGGCAGCGGAGCAATCGGCCTATCGCACCGCACTGCTGTTCCTGGACTTCGCCCTCTCCACAACCGATCTCGGCCGGCTCCGGCGGGAACTGGAGAGCTTCCAGAGGATCGAGCAGTTGGTCGTCGCCCGAGTCGCCGAGGGTACCGAGGTGCAGCTAGCCGCCAGCCGGTCTCGTCTCGATGCGGCGCGCGCCCGCGAGCGAGTGGTTTCGACCGAGTCCAGGGCTGCACTGCTTGAGTCTGAACTGAAGAGTCTTCTGGGTTTGGGCGCGGACGTGGGCATTAGGCCCGAGGGCGGACCGGAGGAGATCAGTGCGATCGTTTCCGACACCGTCCAGCAGGCAGGAATGTCTGGCTCCGGCGAGCACCCCGACATGAAGGCCCTCAACGCTCGCGTACGCGCGGCGCGGTTCCGAGTCAGGAGTGCCAGAGCGGACCGACTGCCAAGGCTTGATCTGGTCGGCCAATATGCGCTGCTGGCCCGATTCAACAACTATGACGAGTTCTTTCGACGCTTTGAGCGACACAACTGGCAGGCCGGGGTCGCCTTCGAGATTCCGCTCTTTCAGGGGCGGGGTGTGGCCGAGAAGGTAGCTCAGGCGAGGCTTGAGGAGCGTGAACTGGAGTTGAGGCAGGATGCCCGGGAGACTGCGATCGCCCTGGAACGGGAAAGGTCCGAGGCGACCCTCCACGAAGCTCAGCGTCTGTGCCTTCTCGCGAAGCAGGAACTCGAGTTTGCCCGAGAGCGCTTGGGCGTGCTTCTGGCCCAGTTCGACGAAGGCCTTATCGCAATGGACGAACTGGAGCGCGGGCGTGTACTGGAGTCGAATGCGTGGGGCGGTCTGATCGCCGCCCAGTACGAAGTGGCTAAGGCGCGCCTTGCCACACTTCATGCGACCGGCAGCGTTCACAAGGCATTCACCGATTGATTCGCCCCTGAGCGGCGGCTCGGGGCCGGGAGCAGGCCGATCACTGGTAGCGTTTGCTGGGCTGACATGCCCGGCAGCCTTGGAGCCGCCACCGGGGCTCATGGCGTTCGCTGCTGCCGACACCCCGAACCTCGCTGGTGTCGACGAGACGGTCCGCCATTCATCGTGACCTGCCCGTACGGCCGGTAGGAACGGACGAGCCCAGCACCACTCCGGAGAACGCTTCCTCCGAACCGGCAAGAGCTGGCCCATCAGCGGGATCCCGCGCAGAATTCCCGTGTCTCGATGGATGCGAGGCTGTCAGGGTCGTTGCTCTGTGTTCACTTCAGGTAACTGCCCAAAAAGCTCTGGATGCCGGACATCGATCAGCAGGCGGACCGGCAGCCAACTTTTCAGCGGACAAGCCGTAGCATTGGGTAGTTTCCGGACCTCCAGGCCGTAGCCGGCCAGCCGCAGAGTTCAGGACGCGCCAGAGCGGAGCCGGTCCATGCAGGAGGATGTACCGAGAGCAAGTTACGTCGGGTGCACGGGGAGGCGGAGAACGCCCGGTGGCAGGCCGAGCAGAAGCTGCCGATTGCACCAGGAAAGGCACCGGATGGGGAGACGGATTCACTGCAACCGCCATGCGCCAGTCGTATCGCCACTGAACACTCCGAGCGCGGCTCCGATCCGTACTGGGCACGGACAGCGAGCTTCGGCCGACGCCATGGCCCCTCCACCCAAGCGTCACCCCTTCACCCTCTGCCCCAACACTCCGGCCCCAGGCCGCCGTCCAAGGAGGCCCACCCTCTCGCCCGGGAACCTGCCTGACAGAACCGTCGAGCGAGCGTGGCGGGGGCCGGTGCAGGTTGGCGCATCGAGTACGGAATGCCGGAGCCGGTCGACGACAAGGCCCGGCCCGGCTGGCGGCGCTGCGAGCGACGCGCGGTGTGATCGTGCTCCTCAGGCAAGGCTCCACCCGGGAAGACCCACGGACCCCAAGCCTGCTCTCGACATGGAAGCACCTTCTTTGACAAGTTAGGTTAGGGTGCGCCTTTTCGCTAACCCGCAGGTCTCCAGCAAGGAGCCAACCGCCGTCTACCGGCTGGAGGCGATCCGGCGGACGGTTCTGGCTGCGAGCCCCCGCCCACTCTAGCGGCCATCGTCTCCGGCGGTGTGTCGGCGATTGGCGTAGCCTACATCTGTCCAAAGACCCCCATGCCCCCGCTCGCGAAGCCTCACGACTCTCTGTTCCGTCTGCTCGTCGCCAACCCCGGACGCGCGGCGGTGCTGCTCACCGACTACCTGCCTCCCGAGGTCACCAAACGGCTCGACCCCGACTATCCGCCCGAGCACATCGAGGGTACAGCCATTGACAGCGAAGGCCGGGCCACCCAGGCCGATGCCATCTTCCGCGTGCGGCTGAAGGACGGCGACTCCGCCCGGATCTACGTGCTCCTCGAGCACAAGTCACAGCCCGATGCCCGCACCCCCCTGCTACATCCTGCGGCTCTGGATCGCGGAGATCGAGAGCGGGGGAGCGGCCACCCGGGCGGCTTTCGCTGATCATCCCCATGGTCTTCTTCCACGGCTCCGGGCCCTGGAAGGTGCCCCTCTCGATCACAGCGATGATCGAGGCCCCGGCGGGGCTCGAGCACCTCGCCGGCAACCTCGGGGCGTACATCCTCCACGACCTGCCCGACAGGGCCCCTGACAAACTCTCGAGCCGGGCGGACGTGGCTGGCGTGCTGCTCGCGCTGGCCCGCAGGGGCGACGACAAGATCTCCGATGCGGAAGCCGACATGATGGTGGCGGCGATTGGGGTCGGGGATAGCGAATTGGGACGGTACCTGCTCATGTACCTCACAGGGCAGTTGCGCCTGTCGCTGGAGCGACTGGAGGCTGCGCTGAGGCGGGCGGGCCATGATGAGGAAATCGTGGAGCCACTGAAGGGAACTGCAGCCCAAGCCTGGTTTGAAGAGGGTGAAGCTAGAGGTGAAGAACGGGGAATGGCCGCGGGCAAGGTCGTTGGTATCGCTGAGGGCATGTCCGAGACACTCGCCCGGCAACTCAAGCGCCGCTTCGGCCCCCTGCCTGACAAGATCCAGGCGCACATCGCCGCTGCTACCCTCGATCAGCTCGACCGTTGGCTGGACGCCGTACTGGATGCGCCCACCCTCGGTGCCGTCTTCGGCGCGACCTCGCAACACCGATAGCCCGATTTCGCGCCGTGCTGCGAAACCGGATGCACGCACTCCCCCACTCGGCCTTCAACGCTTTGGCCAGAGCCACCCCTCTGCGATATTCACTGTCTGCGTCTCATAAGAAAGTACTTGGGCAGTTACCACTTCGGCCAGATGGCCGGATCTTCGCCTCGTGTTCTGTTCCTCCCAGGTCTACGGGTAGCATCTGAGTGGGGTGACGTGAAAGTTCAAATCACAGTCGCCGATATCAGCCGCACACCTACGGCCGCTTGCCCACGAATTACTGTGTTACGGAACACTCGTGTGTCGACCAGGACCCCTTTGGCTACAGTGAGGCTATGTTGCGACCGAGTTTAGCCCTGCTTCCCCTGCTGGTTGTCCTGGCATGTTCGACCGCAAGCGAGACCCCCGGGGACCAACTGGTGCGCGAACAGGCATTCGAGGAATCGATGCGCGGGGCCGTCTTGGACGGGAACTTCACCGTGTTCCGGACAGAAGGGGAGCCGGACGAAGGGGCCGGCGAGGCTGAAGAGCTTACCCTGCGCGCCGACAGGTATGAAATAGCTAAGGTCGTCAAGATGGCAGGCGACATCTGGACGTTTCATGCGCGCATCCGGTTTGGCGAGACCGATCTCACCGTGCCGGTTCCGGTCAAGCTGGTATGGGCGGCCGACACTCCGATGGTGAGCGTGACGGACTTGGGCATCCCTGGCTTGGGGACCTATACGGCTCGGGTGCTCTTCTATCGCGACTCGTATGCCGGCATGTGGTGGGGGAAGAATCACGGTGGCAACATGTTCGGCACAATCGAGCGTCCTGCCGCCCCATAGTCGGTGCCCGCCTCCGTGAGCGCATTGGTCCAGCGTCGGGCCTTGCGCCCACCGGGCCGGAGCCGAACATCACTGGGCGTTGGTCCCGATTCCGGCGCTGCCACCGAACAGGGGAGCCATGCTTGGCCCGACCCTCTCGAGGGCATCCGTTCAGGCGAACAGTTTCTCAATCTGGCTGGCCCCGCCGATGCCGTGGGCAGGCCCGGTCCCCGGCCCGCACCGCTTCCCAACCGACCCCGGAAGCCTCAATGGGGCGGGATCCCCACGTAGCCGGCCGACTCGTTCGACACTTGGCCACTGCCTCGCCCCCCTCGTCGGGTATCCTACGCTTGCATGAACAGACGGGAATGGATGTCCTCTGCCCTCGGGGCTGCGGCTGTGCCGGCCGCAGGCCGGAGGCAGCGCCCGAACGTGTTGTTCGCCATTGCGGACGACTGGGGCTGGCCCCATGCCGGAGCGTACGGCTGCTCATGGGTCAACACTCCCGCATTCGACAGGGTTGCGCGCGAGGGTGTGCTCTTCGAAAATTGCTTTACGTCGAACCCCAAGTGCTCACCGTGCCGGGCGAGCATCCTGACCGGCCGGAACACTTGGCAACTCGAGGATGCCGTCAATCATTTCGGCGTGTTTCCATCCAAGTGGGCCGTCTTCCCTGACCTTCTTGAGGAGGCCGGCTATCACGTGGGCTTCACGGGCAAGGGCTGGGGCCCCGGCGATCACGAGGCCGGCGGATTCACCCGGAACCCTGCAGGACCGAGCTATGCGACACACCAACTGAAGCCCCCGTTTCGCAATATGTCCAGCAACGACTACGCCAGGAATTTCGAGGATTTCCTGGACCGTCGCGATCCCGGCCAGCCGTTCTGCTTCTGGTTCGGCACGAGCGAGCCCCATCGAGCCTTCCAGGAAGGGGCAGGCGAACTGAGCGGCAAGCGCTATCAGGACGTTGATGTTCCGGCCTTCTATCCCGACAACGAGACGGTCCGCCGGGACCTCACCGACTACGCGGTGGAATCGGAATGGTTTGATACGCACCTGGGCCGTATCCTCGCCCACCTTGAGGGCGTCGGTGAACTCGACAACACATTGGTCATCGTGACCTCTGATCACGGCATGCCGTTCCCCAGAGTCAAGGGGCAGATCTATGAGTACGGGTTTCACCTCCCGCTGGCTGTCCGATTCGGTGGGGGCAAGACCGGTCGCACGGTCAAGGATTTCATCAACGTGCGGGACTTCTCGCCAACGATCCTGGAGTTGGCAGGCATCGATGTGCCTGACTCGGTCACGGGACGGAGCTTCGTTGACATCCTCCGGTCGGAACAGAACGGCTGGGTCGAGTCGGGCAGGAATCGGATGCTGGTCGGCAAGGAGCGCCACGACCTCGGTCGCCCGAACGACTGGGGCTATCCTGTCCGGGCTGTACGGACCCACGAGTACCTTTACGTGCGCAATTACGAGCCGGACCGCTGGCCCGCGGGCAATCCTGAGACCGGCTACCGGAACTGCGACGCCAGTCCGACCAAGTCTCTCCTGCTTCGAGGGTTCGACGAGTACTACCGAATGTCGTTCGGGAAGCGCCCTGCAGAGGAGCTGTACCGGGTGGACACGGACCCCGAATGTGTCAAGAACCTGGCCCGTGATCCAGCGCATGCCGAGACGAAGAAGGCGTTGAGGGCCGAGATGCAGGAACTGCTCCAGAAGGATGGCGACCCGCGGGCGCTGGGCCAGGCCTGGGTGTTCGACTCTTACGAGTACACCGGTTCCCGCCGACACGCCTACTCGACATGGATGGAGCACAACGCGCCCTAACCGGCGATCGTCCTATACTGTTACGCTAGACCGGTCGAAGGTGCCTGTGCCTGCAGTTTGGCCGGCACCTCCAGCGGGCAAATCAATTCATTGGGTTTCGGAATCCGCAAGCTAGGCGGCTCGATCCCAAATTTCAGGAACGGATGCAATGAAGGTATATGCGGGCACTGAGGTGCGCAACGTTGGCATCGTCGGTCATGGCGACTGTGGGAAGACGACGCTGACTTCGGCAATTCTCTATACCGCAGGGGCGACCAGTCGACTGACGCGGGTGGACGACGGCAATGCCGTCACCGACTACGACGAGGAAGAGATCGCACGCAAGATTTCGATTTCCACCGCGCTGGCACATGCGGAGTGGAACGGGATCAAGGTCAATCTGCTGGATACCCCGGGATATAACATCTTCATCAGCGATGCGAAGGCGGCGCTGATCGCCGCCGATGCGGCGCTGGTCGTTGTGGACGCCGTGAACGGCATCGAGATCCAGACAGAGAAGGTCTGGAGCTATGCCACGGAGTACGAGATTCCGAAGATCCTGTTCGCGAACAAGATGCATAAGGAGCGTGCGTCCATCGACGCCGTTGTTGCGCAGGCCAAGGAGGTCTTTGACATCACCACGGTTGCCGTCCAGATTCCACTTGGTCGCGAAAAGGACTTCCGGGGAGTCGTCGATCTGGTCTCCGGAAGGGCCTACGAATACGAGTTCGACGGCAACGGCAGGGGGACAGAAGTCACCGTGCCGGACGACATGTCTGCCAGCGTTGAGGAGGCTCGGACCGCCTTGGTCGAGGCGGTGGCGGAGACCGACGAAGATCTCATGAACCAGTATTTCGAGTCCGGTACGCTCGAGGCGGACAAGCTGTGCGCCGGTCTTCGCAAGGCCGTCGCCGAAGGCGAGGTCGTGCCGGTTCTTTGCGGGTCGGCACTGCACAACGTGGCCATGGACCGGTTACTTGACTTTCTCGTGACGGTTGCCCCCTCGCCAGTGGACCGTGGCGAGTTGCCGACCGAGGCCGGGACGATCCCGGTCGATGGGGACGGTCCGCTCGCCCTGTCTGTCTGGAAGACGGCGTCGGACGCATTCTCCGGCCGCGTGAACTACTTCCGTGTCGCCTCCGGTGTGCTCCGCAACGACGCCATCGCCTTCAATCACCGCAGTGGCGGTAGCGAGAAGTTCGCGCGCATCGCCGTCGCGCAAGGCAAGGCATCAGAAGGTGTCGAGGAGCTGTACGCGGGCGATCTGGGGGTCGTGGCGAAACTGAAGGACACGATCACGGGGGACAGCCTGGGAACCAAGGACGCTCCCGTCCTGTTCCCTGCCGCTCGGCTGCCGGTGCCGTCGATCTCCTATGCGATCCAACCAAAGACCCGCCAGGACGAGGACCGTCTCAGTGGTGCGATTGCGCGCGTGCTGGAGGAGGATTCCTCGCTCAACTTCTATCGCGACCCACAGACCCAGGAGTTCCTGCTCGCGGGAAACGGCCAGCAGCATATCGATATCGTCTGCAGCAAGCTGCGGAGGCGGTACAACGTCAACGTCGAGCTGCGATCGCCGAAAGTACCCTATCGAGAGACCATTCGCGCGAATGCTGACGTGCACGGTAGGCACAAGAAGCAGACCGGTGGTCACGGGCAGTTCGGCGACTGCAGGATTCGCGTCGAACCGCTCGAGCGCGGCGCGGAATTCGAGTTCGTGGACGAGATTTTCGGTGGGGCGATCCCGAAGACCTACATTCCGGCGGTGGAGAAAGGGATCCGCGAAGCCGCGGCCCGGGGCTATCTGGCGGGCTATCCGGTCGTGGACTTTAAGGTGACGTTATACGACGGCTCCTACCATGACGTCGACTCCTCCGAACTGGCCTTCAAGCTGGCAGGAAGCAAGGCCTTCAAGCTGGCCATGGCGGAAGCGAAGCCGGCGCTTCTCGAGCCGGTCATGAGCGTCGAAATCGTGGCACCGATGGAGTTCGCCGGCGACCTGATGGGCGACCTGAACAGCCGTCGGGGCCGGATCCAGGGCATGGACGCTAAGGGTGCCACACAGGTCATTCGTGCCGACGTGCCGATGGCCGAGATGCTGGTCTATGCGAACGACCTGACGTCGATGACGCAGGGCAGGGGTTCGTTCTCGATGGAGCAGGGCTATTACGACTTCGTCCCGGCACAGATCGCGGACAAGATCGTGGAGGCTGCGAAACGGGAGCGGGACGGTAAGGACGAGGAAGACTGATCTAGCGTTTCGCTGCTTTGGGGCACTGTACGGCTGGAGCCGAGGAGTCTCTTGGCCTAGGTCCGAGGCTGGACGGAAAGGGCCCTGTTGGGCGCAACCGCTGATTGAGGAAAGATCGTCCACGAAGCGTCGTTGACGACGCAGGTCACTGGATGGTAGGACCGCTGATCTGCCGCTCGACCGATTCGAGAGGCTCGTTGAGAAGTGCGGCTGCCCGCACGGGCGAAATCAGTTTTTCGCCCACTGCACGCGAGACGAGCCGCTTGAAGCGACGAGGCTTCTCGAAGGCAGCGAACCCATGGTCGGGTTGGATCGGATCCGGCTCCGACGTGCGCCAGGATCGGGCGTAGGTCGCAAAGGCACGTCGTACGGAGCGCTCTGACAGAGCGCCCACCTGCCCGAGACGCATCAGCAGGGCTGCGGCCGACACGCCGTAAGAATGCTTCAGGTGGACGATCTCGTAGTAGGTAATCCTGCTCCGATCAATGCCGACCTCCTCCAGAATATGCTGACTGGGAACCAGGAACGCGCCAGCGAAGCGGTTCATTGCCCGCTCGAGATTGATCGCTGGATTGCCAGTGGAACGGATGACCCTGTGCGCGAGCTCGTGGGCCAGCGTGAAGCGCTTGCGCTCCACATTGATGCGCCTGGACACGACGACGGCCTCAGCGACGGCCTCGCCGTTCCGGAGAACGTGGCACGAGAGCCCGTTGATGCTCCCAGGGAGGTCGGCCTCCACCACCTTGATTCCCTTGTCTTCGAGCAACTCGCACAAGCTAGGGATTGGGTCGAGACCGAGATCCCAGGCCCTTCGGAGATAATCGGCCCGTTCATCGATCTGAGGTTCGCTCGCGACGCGATGAAAGCTCTGTCCTTCCACCCAGTCAACGCTGGTTTTGATGTCCAAGATGTATTCGATCGCCAAGTACCGCTCTAGGTTGTCGGTCACGACGGCTTCGGCCTTGGCGCGGTCGCGGGCCGAGGCGATGGAGTGCCTACGGAACTCGACGGCGTCGAGCGCCTCGACCTGCGTGCTCATCAGGAAGTCCAGCGAGACGTCGAGAGCCTTCCCTAGACTGAACAGCACGGCTGAGGAGGGCAGCATCTTGCCCGCCTCGTACTTGCTGATGGCCTGAGCAGTTACCTTTGGGCTCATCGCGTCCGAGAGCGCCCGCATCGATAAACCTGCCCGCTTCCGGGCGAGCCTGAGTCGTTGTCCAAACACTCACTCCTCCCTGCTCGTCAAGCGATGGTTAACAAAATACACTTTCTCATGATATTGTAAACCCTAGGTTGGTGCCTGTTGCCGGATGCTATCGCCCTGAGCATGGACTGCGCAATGGTGCTGAACAACGCCCAACTCAGACGACACCGAGATGGACAAGTTTGAATTCAAACTGAACGGCGAGACATTCTTCGTCGCCCAGCAGGGAGTAGACGCCGCTGCGCCGTTGCAGATCGCCTTCGCCTGCAAGGCCATAGGCCAAGATCCTGCCAAGAACGCGTACGTGCTTGGGGTACCGGACTCCGACGTTACCTTCCTCTCCGGACAGGTTGTCGAACTCTCCGAATACAACGCGCCCGTTTTCCTTCCCAGTGCAACCCGTGCCCTCAAGGTGCACGGGTTTGGCGACTACCGTGGGATGGAACGCTAGACTGCGGCTACGAGCCGGGCCAGGCTTCTCGCGCATATCGAGCTGGCCTCGAACTTGTCGCCGCCAGGTCCGCCCCAGTGCGTCTCGAGGCTGACCGATCCGTCGTAGTCTGCCTCGACCAAGGCTGCGAGTTGTGCTGCCCACCCCACCTGACCCCTGCCTACGTCGCACCATTCGTAGCGGCTCGTTGAGCTGTCAACGATCAGATCCTTCGCATGGACATGGCAGATCCGGTTCACGGGTAGGTGACCAAAACCATCCGGAAACGCGCGCTCGCCGCAGACGACGGCGTTGGCGGGGTCCCAGACAACACCGTAGACATCCGCATCGAGCTCCGAAATGGCGGTGCCGACTTCGGCTCCGGTTCCGAAGTGGCAGGCGGCTTCGTTCTCCAGGCCCAACAGGATCCCCGAGTCTCGCGCTGCCTCGCCGCCAGCCTGCAGCAGTTCAACGATACGGCTCCGGTTCCTCTCCGGATCCACAGTGCGCCAGAAGCTGAACACCCGCACGTACGGGGCTTCCAGCCGCGCCGCGATCTCCAGTGCCCTCTCCAGCAGCCGAGGCTGGTCGTTGAACGAGTGCGAGGCCTGGAATGCATCGTGCTGGAAACGCTCGTCGATCTCGCCTCCCTCCGGCAGCACGCACTTGTAAACGGGAGATGCGACGGCGATGAAAGCTCGCCCGTGGCGGTCAGCGATCGATTTCAGCTCGTTGATCTCGCCGTCGGACATGTCCAGAACGTTCTTGCCCCATGCCATCCGGATTTCGAGTTCGGGGACGCCGAGTTCGACTGCAGTCGCGCAGACCCGTTCGAAATCCTGTGAGAACTCGTCTGTGATAACGCCGATTCGCAAATTCGCCATGACAATCCATCCTAGCCGGAGGCGGGAACAGATGTCTCCTTTTGCGGCCGTGCGAGGTGGTAGACGCCGCCGCGGGAGGTGCGCTCGAAGCTCACCACCCGCAATCCCTCGGCGAACGACGCCTGGAACCGCTCGCGGACACTCCTTTGGATGGCGGCGGCTTCCGGGCGCGGCACCTCGGAAATCCGCAGAGGGATCTCGATGCTCGCCTCACCCATCGTCGGAGTCGGACCCCGACCCGCCAACCGTTCCCTGACCGAGGCCCGATCCAAATGCCAGGCTGCGACGAGGCGGTCAGTTGGGAGAGCCCCGTGGAGTTCGCTTGACGTCACTCCGTAGAAATTCGGCAGGTACGCATCGATCTCGACCCCGAGTTTCTCCACATTGAAGAATGCGTTGCGGGACTGGAGGGGATCGAAGGTCCATTCGATGAGGTCGAGACCGGCCGCTCGCGCTTCCTCCAGCTGCATAACTTTCAGCTGATAGCCGATTCCGAGGTTGTGGTTGCCAGGATCCACCCCAGTCATGTGGCTGTGCAAGTAGGGCTTTTGATCGGGCTTGAACGCAGGGAACGCCAGTGTGAAGCCGACCATCCTCCTCCCCAGGAAGGCACCCAGCGAGGATCCGCCGATGCGGTTGAACACGCTGAACAGCCGCTTCGCGACCGTCTCACCGTCATCGAATCCCCAGATCAGTTTTTGCAGGCGCAGGGTCTGCCCAAAGTCGTCCAGCGACTCAAGCCGCCGGATCGTCAGGCGACCCGCTTCTGCTGCTTGGCCTGCCGCCATAGTGCTTCAAGTTCATCCGGCTCACAGTCGCCTAGACACCGGCCGTCGAGCGCCAGATCCTTCTCCATCGCCCCCACCCGGGCCCGGAACTTCCTGTTCGCTCGCTTCAGCGCCAGCTCGGGATTGATGCCGGTGAAGCGGGCCACGTTCACCGCCATGAACAGGAGGTCCCCGACTTCCTCCTCGACGCAGTCTGCGTCTCCGGCCGCCCGGGCATCGCTGACTTCCCGGAACTCTTCGGAGAGTTTTTCACCCATGTCGCCAAACTCTGCCCAGTCGAAACCGGCGCTGGCCGCTCGCTTGCCCACCTCGTCGGCCTCCAGCAGTGCCGGCTGGTGCCGCGGCACCCCGTCGAGCACGCCAGAGCTTTCCTTGGCCGGCTTCTCCGTCGCCTTGAGCTCCTCCCAGCGGCGTTTCACGTCTGCCGATGTCTTCAGGGTCTCCGAACCGAATACATGGGGATGTCGACGGACCAGCTTGTCGTTGATGCTGCGAATGACCCGCTCCATGTCGAACAGGCCCTCGCTGCGGGCGACCTCCGCGAAGAACACGACCTGCAGCTGCAGGTCGCCGAGCTCACTGGCCAGCCCGTCCCAGTCGTTGCGGTCGATCGCGTCGAGAACCTCGTACGTCTCCTCCACCAGATAACCCCGGAGGCTCGTCAGCGTCTGTTCCCTGTCCCATGGGCAGCCCTCTGCCGAGCGGAGCTTCCGCATGATGGCAAGGAGTCTTGAGAATTCGTGCTCCGCTTGGGCCATGGCGAGAACTCCCATCGTACTGGGTGCCGAAGTTCTGGACCGGCCCTGTAGACGACGGTCGCTATGGATGCCGCCCCGGGCAATCGGTTGCCCTCCCTGTGCTAGCGTAATGCTCAAATCGATCATGGTGCACAGAATCCGACCGCTCTGCGCGGCTGCTGTCGCTGCAGCCCTGTCTGGGGCTTGCGGGCCCCACGAACCCGCGCCTCCGCCCAACATCCTGTTCATAGCCATCGACGACCTCAACGACTGGGTCGGGCCCCTCGAAGGGCATCCGCAGGTCCGTACGCCGCACCTGGACGCGTTGGCCGAGCGAGGGACGACGTTTTTCAACGCCCACACGCAGGCGCCGTTGTGCAATCCGTCCCGGACGAGCCTGCTGACCGGCCGTCGCCCGTCGACCACGGGCATCTACGGTCTGGCCCCCTGGTTCCGTGAGGTCGAGACGCTCAGGGACATCGAGACCCTACCCCAGTATTTTGCTCGCCACGGGTACTGGACCCTTTCAACGGGCAAGATCTATCACGGCAGGTATGGCCGGGGCGCCGGCGATTCCGAATTTGACGAACTTGGCCCTCCTGCCGGCGTGGGCGCGCGTCCGGACGGGAAACTGGCGGCGATGACCCCGGGAGGACATCCGTTGATGGACTGGGGCACGTTTCCCCACGAGGACGAAGACAAAGGCGACTGGGCTGTGGCAAGTTGGGCGGTCGAACAACTCGAAGGCCCCCTCAGCGGGGCTCAGGAGCAGCCGTTCTTTCTCGCGACTGGGTTCTTTCTCCCCCATGTGCCTTGCTTCGTAACCCAGAAGTGGTACGACATGTACCCCCGGGATTCCGTTCAGCTGCCGGAGATTCGCCGCGATGATCGCGAGGACACGCCCCGGTTCAGCTGGTACCTGCATTGGAAATTGCCCGAGCCGCGCCTCAAGTTTCTCGAGGAAAACGACGAGTGGCGCAACCTCGTCTCGTC
Source organism: Bryobacterales bacterium (assembly GCA_965205085.1). Classification (GTDB taxonomy): domain Bacteria; phylum Acidobacteriota; class Terriglobia; order Bryobacterales; family UBA6623; genus VXMF01. The sequence continues at coordinate 4,533,825 of OZ242039.1, forward strand.
GTATCTGGGTTCGATCAGTTTCGTGGACAGCCAGGTGGGTCGACTCCTGGACGCGCTCGAGGCCAGCGGGCATACCGATGACACGGTCGTTGTCTTGTGGTCCGATCACGGCTGGCACCTAGGGGAGAAGCTCATCACGGGCAAGAACACCTTGTGGGACCGGTCGGCGCGGGTTCCGCTGATCTTTGCCGGACCCGGTGTTGCGGAAGGGAGCAGAGTGACCAGTCCGGCCGAGTTGCTCGATATCTACCCCACCCTGGTCGAACTGGCGGGCCTGCCTCCGCAGGCGCAGCTGGAGGGACACAGTCTCGTGCCCCAGTTGCGGGATCCGACGGCTCCCAGGGAGTGGCCCGCGATCACGACCCACAATGCCGGAAACCACGGAGTCCGGTCCGAGAAGTGGCGCTACATCGTCTATGCGGACGGGACGGAGGAGTTGTACAACATGGAAACGGATCCCCACGAGTTCGAGAACCTCGCCACCGACCCGCAGTACGCATCGGTCATGGCCGACCATCGCAGGTACCTGCCTGTCGGCGAGTTGCCACCCGCTCCCGGCAGCCGGTCCCGCGTCCTGACCTATGACGGGGGCCGGGTGAACTGGGAAGGCGAGGACATCGGTGCCCAGGAGCCCGTTCCGGAACTCTAGGGCAGAATGAGAAGCGTTGCCTGACTCAGTTCTTGGCGTGATTCCCGCCCGTTTCGCTTCCCGTCGCCTGCAGGGCAAACCGCTGGCGATGCTCGGCGACAAGCCCTTGGTCCAGCACGTATACGAGCGCGCCTCCCGGTGCGCCTTGTTCAGCCGGTTGGTCGTCGCCACCGACGACGCCCGGATCAGGGCGGCCGTCGAGGCCTTCGGCGGCCGCTGCGCGATGACCTCGCCGGAGCATCTCTCGGGCACGGACCGGGTGGCCGAAGTCGCCGCCTCGGTGGATGCGGCGATTGTCGTCAATGTGCAGGGCGACGAGCCATTCGTGAACGCACGGGTTCTCGAGCAGGTGGTGGAGCCCCTCCTGCAGCCGGCCGGCCCACCGATGGCGACACTCAGCAAGCGCATCCACGACCGCACCCTCCTGGATGACCCGAACGTCGTCAAGGTGGTGACCAGTCGCTCCGGCGACGCGCTGTACTTCTCGCGCAGTCCCGTTCCATACCCCGGCAGGTCGGGCGGCTGGCTGGCGCACGAGCATGTCGGTATCTACGCATACCGACGCGAATTCCTGTTGGCGTTCAGCCGCATGGAGCCCACGGAACTCGAGGCGGTTGAGGGCCTTGAGCAGTTGCGGGCTCTCGAGCACGGGCATCGCATCGGCGTGGTCCCCACGAAGGATCATGTCGGCCTCAGCGTGGACACGTCGGAGGATCTTGAGCGTGCCCGACGCTTGTTGCGCACAGGCGGCGCGGGCTGATCGAGTGCTCCTCCGGCGGGTTTGAGACCGCACCTCCCGGTCCTCTACAATAGAGTTCTGGCTATCGTGCCCTGCGCTCGCGTGGCCATGAATTCCGGAGGGTAGCTAATGTCGGCAGACCAGGGCGCGGAATCGGCCCGCGTTTCGCTTCTGAATCGCCTCAGGGCGAGCATCGAGTCGGAGCAGCGCGACGAGAAACTTCGCATCAAGTCCCGCCGCTGGATGGTTGGCCTTCTAACCGGCGGATTCCTGACGGCGAACCTGTTGATGTTCCTGCGGTATTTCTTCCCGCGGACGATTTTCGAACCGCGCACGCAGTTCCGCATCGGCCTGCCCGCCGACTACGCCATCGGTGTGGACACCCGGTTTCAGAAAAGCAACAGAATCTGGGTTGTCCGCACGGCTGACCGCCTGTTCGTGATCTACGCCAGTTGTACCCACCTCGGCTGCACGCCGGACTGGAAGCTGAGCGAGGGGAAATTCAAGTGCCCGTGCCATGGCAGCGGATATGATCCAGAGGGCCGCAATTACGAGGGTCCTGCGCCCAGGCCCCTGGACCGGGCGTTCGTGGAGCTTGATCCTCAGGGCCGGATCGTGGTGGATACCAGCATCCTCTACCGGGAAGAGAAGGGGCAGCCGACCCAGTTCGACAACGAGGGCAGTTATGTGCAGGTGTAATGCCGCGAGGTACGAGAGACGATGGCCAACATAAGCGATACCGACACGAAGACCGAGCAGGCGGCACCCGCTGCCGAGAGTTCCGGCAACGGCACCCGCACGCTGCTGGGCGTGACAGTGGATCCCGACGCGATCAAGGAAAAGGCGCGGATGGATCTGAAGTCGATCCAGGAGCCGACGAAGACCGAGGTCTACAAGTCGATCTTTCGCGTCAAGCACGACGAGACGGCGCGCAGCCGCACCCTGGGTGTGCTGAGCAACGTCTTCCTGCACCTGCACCCCGCCAAGGTCAATCGCGACGCCGTTCGGTACAGCTTTACCTGGGGCATGGGGGGCATCAGCTTCTACCTGTTCTGGGTGCTCACCTGGACGGGCGTTCTGCTGATGTTCTACTACCACCCGACCAAGGTCCAGGCATTCCGCGACATCCTCTACCTGGAGCACGACGTCCCGTTCGGCAAGCTGTTGCGCAACATGCACCGCTGGGCCGCCCACGCAATGGTTCTGACGGTCCAGCTGCACATGTTTCGCGTGTTTCTCACCGGCTCGTACAAGAAGCCTCGCCAGTTCAACTGGTCCATCGGGGTGATCCTGCTGGTGCTGACCCTGCTGCTGTCGTTCACGGGCTACCTGCTTCCGGACGACCAGCTCGGCTTCTGGGCGGTTACGGTCGGCACCAACATGGCCCGGGCGACGCCCATGTTGGGGCACGAGGGCCCCTTCGGCCCGCAACTGGGAATGACGCCGTTCAACGATGTGCGGTTCGCGCTGCTCGGGGGCTCGATCGTTGACGCGAACGCCCTCCTGCGGGCCTATATCTGGCACTGCATCGCCATCCCGGGATTCGCGGCGACGTTCATGATCGTCCATTTCTGGCGGGTCCGGAAGGACGGCGGCATCTCGGGCCCGGCCCCGGTCATGCTGGAGAAAGAGATCAAGCCGGTCCGCAGGTAGCGGGTCAGGAGTCAGCACAATGGATTGGCACCAGCTCTGGACGATCGTATCCCTGCCGGACAACGTTCCGATCGTGGGAATGCTCTTCATTATTCCCTTCTTCACTTGGTACGCAGTGCGGCAGGCCCTTGCGAACGACCGCCTGATCGAGCGGCTGGAGGGCGACAAGGACCTGGCGAAGACCCATCACCGCAAGGTCCATCCTTTCCAGAAAGGCTGGAAGCGCGAACTCTCGGTCTGGCCCTACCTTTTGCGCATGGAGTTTCTGGCGGCCATCATCGTCACCCTGATCCTGATGGTGTGGTCGATCACGCTGGACGCCCCGCTGGAGGAGCCGGCCAACCCATCCTTGACCATGAATCCCTCCAAGGCGCCGTGGTACTTCCTGGGCCTGCAGGAGATGCTGGTCTATTTCGATCCGTGGATCGCCGGCGTGGTCATGCCCACGCTGATCATCGTCGGCCTGATCGTCATCCCGTACATCGACGAGAATCCCCTTGGGAACGGCTACTACACCTACAGGCAGCGGCGTTTCGCCATCTGGACATTCATCTTCGGATTCATCATTCTCTGGTGCACGATGATCGTGATCGGGACGCTGATCCGCGGGCCGGGCTGGATGTGGTTCTGGCCCGGAATGACTTGGGACCATAACCGGCTGATCTTCGAGATCAACCGCGATTTGCACGAGATCGTCGGCATCACGTCGCAGCCGTGGATCGGGATCTTCGGTGCGTTGGTCGTCGGAGGTTTCGCTGTCGTGTCCGGCTACGCCTGCCATCGCATCATCGCGGCCACGGAGTTCACGCGCAAAATTCTCGAGCGCATGACGCTGCTGCAGTACGCCATCATGCAGGTCCTGCTGATTACGATGCTGGCCTTGCCAGTGAAGATTGCTGCTCGGCTGCTGTTTCGGATCAAGTACGTCTGGGTCACCCCGTGGTTCAACGTCTAGCGGCGAGCCGGGCGACGGATTATGCGTAGGTAGGCGATTACATGGCAGAAGATAACAAGGTCCAGCCGGACCCGATCGAAACGAAGTCCTACAGCGTGCACCTTCTGGTGTCGATGCTGTTGTTGATGGCGTCGCTGGTATGGGCCGTCTACGACGAAGTCGAGGTGATGCGCCCGTGGAAGGAGTATCAGGCCCGCTTCCGCGCCTACTACACCGGGTTCCTGATGGACTTGCGTCCCGAGCAGGCCGCCAAGGAGGAGGCGATCCGCAACACCCCCGAGTACCAGGAACTCGAAGCGGAACTGAACGCAGCGGAGAGCGCAGTCCTGGACCGGATCGCCCAGATCGACCGCGAGAGCGGCCAGGGTGTGATCCCGCGGATGACGGCGGCGCGGAATTCGTTCCAGGTCCTGCGCAGCGAAATCGACGCCCTGCGCTACCTGATCGAGGTGTCGCATGACGACGCCGGAAAGGAGAGCCTCCGGGAGGATATCGCGGCGATCCGCGAGCGGGTCGTGGAGGTGGAGTTGCCGCTCGCCGACGGTTCCGGCCAGACGGAAGAGGTCGCACTGACCTTTGACCAGCTCGAGTCCGAGTTCCTGGGAATGCAGCAGGCCCGGGCCCGCCTGCAGGCCGAGCGCCTCGAGTTGCTCGGAGAGGCGAATCGTATCCGCGCCGAGCGCGACGGACTGATGTCCGACCGGCTGGTGGGGCTCGGTTCAGCGCAGATCGATGGGCTGATCGCGAAGATGCGGGAGTTCCCGATCGGCATCAAGCAGATCCACCTGATGGATATCGACCTGGTCGACCGGTGCGAGTCTTGCCACCTGGGAATCCGCGAACCGGTCGAGATCGGGCGGACCGACCTGATCTACCCGGTGTTCCAGAGCCATCCCCGGCCGGAATTGCTCCAGATTCACGACCCGGAGACCTTCGGCTGCTCGTCGTGCCACAACGGTAACGGGCGAGCCACCCGCAGTGTTACCAAGGGGCACGGGAGGCACAAGTTCTGGCTCTGGCCCCTCTACTACCCGGAAAACGTGGAGGCGGGCTGCCAGCAGTGCCATGCCCGGGAAGTCGTGACGCCGGGCGGCGAGACCCTGAACCGCGGCCGCGAACTGTACATGAACAAGGGGTGCTGGGGCTGCCACCGATTCGAGGGCTTTGATGCCGAATCCGAGGAACTGACCGGCGTGCGGCAGGATCTGCGCAATCTGCTTTCATCGCGGGACGCGAACGCCAAGGAGATTCGGATCAGCCTCGACCTCGGCGATACCGTCACGGACGCTGCAGCGTCCCAGCGCTACTATGCGCGGGCCGAGGAGTTGCGCCTGACCAACACCCGGCTTGACGCCGAGATTCACAACCTCCAGACGGATGAGGAGAATCTCGCGAAGGAGGTGAAGAAGTTCGGTCCCAGCCTCAAGGAAATCCGGCTCAAGGACGTCAAGGAGTGGATTCCGGCCTGGATCAGGAATCCGCATGAGTTCCGGCCTGGCTCGAAAATGCCGGTGTTCCGCCTCCTGGAAGAGGAGGTTCAGCAGATTTCGGCCTACATCTGGCAGAACGCGCTCGACGGGAATCTGGTGCAGCATCCCCGGGGCAATTCCGAGAACGGCAAGGAGTTGTTCGAGACCCGAGGTTGCATGGGCTGTCACGCCATCGGCGACGGAAGCGAGGAGTTCGGCGGCGACTTCGCCGCGAACCTGAGTCGAGTTGGCGACAAGATGAACTATGACTACCTGGTTCGGTGGATCCACGATCCTGCCGAGGTCACGCCGGATCCGGATGTGCCCGATGAGCTGCGGCCGCGGCCGATCATGCCGAATCTGCGGCTGACGCTGGGAGAGGCGAGGGACATTGCCTCATACCTCAGCGAGCAGGGAACCGGGGAAGAGTTTCCGGCGGCCGACTTCATGGACGATCCGGATCTGGCGGCTGCCGGACAGGACGTGATCCGCCACTACGGCTGTGCCGGCTGCCACGAAATCTCCGGTCTGGAAGAAGAGGGCCGCATCGGCACGGACCTTACCTACGAGGGCAGCAAGCCCCTGGAGAGGCTGGACTTTGCCCTCAAGACCCATGAGGCCGAAAAGGAGGGCTGGTATAGCCACAAGGGATTCTTCGAGCGGAAGCTCGACAACCCCGCCTTCTTTGACGAGGGCAAGGAGCGCGAGCACCTCGAGCGGCTCCGCATGCCGAACTTCAATCTCAGCGGGACCGAGATCAACGCGCTGACTACCTTCCTGCTGGGGGCGGTCGAGACGACCTTCCCCGAACAGTACCGCCACGAGCCCGAAGACGATCGGGCAGCGGTCCAGGAGGGCTGGTGGCTATTGACACGGTACAACTGCACCGGTTGCCACCAGGTTCGTCCCGGCAACCGCTCAGCGTTCATGTCCATCCCGCGCTACACGGACGACCCGGACTGGGCCGAGCAGTTGCCGCCGCAATTGTACACACAGGGTGCGCGGGTGCAGCCCGACTGGCTGACGCAGTTCTTGCGCAATCCGGCGCAGAGTGATACGGATATCAACCGCAATGGTGTGCGGAGCTACCTTCACGCTCGGATGCCGACTTTCTACTTTTCCGACCGGCAGTTGTCCAAGCTGACGAGGTTCTTCATGGCGAGGGATTCGCAGTCCGTGCCATACATGCCGGAAGAGATGGCTCCGTTGACCCAGCAGGAGCGAGCGATCGGCCGGCAGCTGTTCACGAGCGATGCGGCACCTTGCCTGAACTGCCACATGACGGGCGTGCCGTCCCATGACGTGGACGCGAGCGCCCCGAACTTCCTGATCGCCTCCGACCGGCTGAAGCCCAACTGGACCTACCGCTGGCTGCTTGAGCCGGCGGCGATCGCTCCCGGTACCGCGATGCCGTCGGAACTCTTCCGCCAGGACGGTGATCGATGGGTGTTCGAGGGCGACATACCTGCTGCGGCCAGAGCCTATGCGGGCGATCACGCCGAGCTGCTGACCCGCTACATGTTCCAGATGGACACGGCGGAATTGCGTCGGCTGCAAGCCGTACAATGAGACAAGAATGGCCTTTTCCGAAGGAGAGTACAGTGTTCAACCGTAAAATCGCAGGTTTCCTGCTCGCGTCGGCAATGGCGCTGGCCGCCAGTTGTGGCGGTGACGACTATTTCGCCGAGTACGATCGCTCGCGCGACGGTGCGGACGGAGGCGGCGAGGCCTCGACTCCGGCAGCCGAGATGACGGCGGTCGATCCCGCGACTGCGGCCACCCTCACCGGCATGATCTCCTTTTCGGGAGATGCGCCGCGGTTTCCACCCGTCAACATGAGTGCCGAGCCGGACTGCGTCAAAATGCATGGAGGTCGCGTTCCGTCGGACCGTGTGCTCGTCAACGACGGCAAGTTGCAGGACGTGTTGGTGTGGGTTTCGAAGGGAATGGAAGGCAAGCGTTTTCCCGTTCGGCAGGACATGGTTAACCTGGACCAGAAGGGCTGCATCTACAAGCCCCATGTTGTTGCCGTCCAGGCCGGTCAGGCCCTGAACATCACAAACTCGGATCCGACCACACACAACGTGCACCCGCTTCCCAGGGAGAACCGCGAATGGAACAAGTCGCAGACTTCCAGTGCCCCGCCGATCGAGTACGCCTTTCCGCGCCCGGAGAAGCGGATCGCGGTCAAATGCAACATTCACCCGTGGATGCAGGCCTACATCCATGTGATCGAGCATCCTTACTTCGCCGTCACCGATTCCAACGGGGCATTCGAGATCGCCAACCTGCCGCCGGGCACGTACACCCTGCAGGCCATGCATGAGCAACTCGGCGAGCAGGAGATGGAGGTCACGGTCGGAGCCAGCGAGAGCAAGCAGGTAGACTTCTCCTTCGTCGGGGGATAGGGGGTCCGGGCCACTCTCCCCCGCATCCCGCAGTGCAGGCAGCCATGGACGGAAATCCGCAACCCACGGCGCGGGTCTCTCAGTCTGCGGGGGCCATCGCGCTGCTGTCGGATTACTATGAACTGACGAAGCCATCCATCGTCTGGCTCATCCTGATGTCAACGGTCATGGGCTGCTATCTGGCGGCCGATGGCCTGTCGCTGTCGGCGAAACTCTTTCACACCGTTCTTGCCACCGGGCTGCTCGCAGCCGGAACGGGTGCGCTGAATCAGTGGTGGGAGCGGGACGTTGATCGTCGCATGAGGCGGACGCTGACCCGACCCATCCCGGGTGGCAGGGTGCAGCCCAGGGCCGCACTCATGTTCTCGGTTGGCCTGACATTCGCAGGGCTTCTCTACCTTCTGGTTGCCGTCAACCCGCTGAGTTTCGCGCTCGGAGTCTGCACTGTCGTTACCTACAACCTCGTCTACACCCCCCTCAAGACCAGGACCTGGTGGTCCACTACGATCGGTGCCGTACCCGGTGCGGTTCCACCGCTGCTCGGCTGGGCGGCAATGCGCGGCAGCGTCAATCTGGAGGCGTGGATCCTGTACGGAGTGCTGTTTCTCTGGCAGTTCCCCCACTTCTACGCGATTGCCTGGATGTACCGGGACGACTACGGCAGGGCCGGTATCCGGATGCTGCCGGTGGTCGATCCGTCCGGACGGTCGACAGGGCGGCAGATCGTGATTGCGGCGAGCCTGCTGGTGCCACTTTCGATGGTGCCTGCGGGTCTGGGGATGGTTGCGCCCTGGTTTGCGGTTCCAGCGTTCCTGCTCGGAGCCGGCTACCTGGTCTACGGGCTCCGGCTTGCACATTCGGGTACAACGACAAGCGCCCGGGAACTGCTTCGAGCATCCGTGCTGTACCTGCCGTTGCTGTATCTTTTCCTGCTTGTCGCCAAGCCCTAGCCGTTCGGGTTGCGCCGGCTCCGGGCCGGTTCACTCGTCTCCGGTTGCAACGTCCTGCATGGCTTCCACGTCCTGTTGGAGGACAACCCTGGTGCCATCCCGGATCAGGCTTCCTTCCGAGGGCCCCTGGAAAAACCTGAAGCCCTCCCGGCCGCGCCATGCCAGGGGTCCGGCCAGAATCTTGCCAGCCTTCAGCGTCTCGTCCCTGATCCTGTCGATCAGCGCTACGTAGCGCGGGTCATCCCGCCGCCATCCGGTGAAGCTGCCGATGTCGCCGCTGGCGGCGAAAATCACGTCCACGCCGTCGATCGCAGCCACCTTGTCCACGATATCCACACCCGCCGGGGACTCGATCATCACCACAACCATGATGTTGTCGTTGGCGGCGGCCCGATAACCGTCGCCCCACAGACGGCCGTACTGGCCTCCGCCCTGGCTGCGCTTGCCTCGGGGTGGGTACTTGGCATACGTGACCCCATCCTCGGCTTCCTGCACACTGTCGACCATCGGGACGATGATGCCCAAGGCACCGATGTCGGTCGCTTTCTGAAGGTCTCCCTCGGTGGGGGTTGGCACCCGGATGAACGGGATGGCGGGTGCGTCCCGGCATGCCCAGATCATCTTGGCCACCTGATCGTAGTTCAAGGGGCTGTGCTGCATCTCGATCCAGAGGAAGTCGAATCCCGCTTGCGCCATGGAACAGTAGACCCCGGGGTCGGAGGTGTAGATCGTACCTCCGACCACCTGTTTTCCTTCGGCGAGCTTCTGCTTGACCGTGTTGAACATGCGGGGTTCCTGAGCCTGCATCAGCGTGGTGCCAAGCACGGCCAAGGCCAGGAGACTGCCAAGATTCTGAAGACACATGTGTTGGTCCCTCATAGTCCGAGACTCAAATGCTCATGGACGGCAACAGTATACACCGCACGACTCCTCAATGCGCCCCCGCGGGACGATCGTTGCCACATTGACCGCCCTTCCAACTTGGCGGAGTCCACTGAGTCCGGCGCATGCGGCAGTGGGGAAGCACTGTCCCGTTTCAAGGGGACCGGCCACAAGTTGGCTTCGCGGCTGGAACCGAGACTGGCGTTCGTGTTGGGTTCTCTGCGGGAGGTGCAGCTGCTGTTCCCGATCAACTGGGCCGATCAGGACCTGCGGATGATGAAGTGGGGACGAAGATCTCGAATGCCTTCCGCCCCGAGCAGGGTGCGCCAGGCTTCAACCTCCCGCGTAGCGCCCCGTCGTATTCGCGCAAGCAGGCAGAGGGTGAACCAGACAAGGCCTCGTTCCAAAGGTAGTCGCTGCGCTGACGCGAGTGGAGTCCTTACCGTGCAGCGACGAGGCCAGCCCACTCGAACCGATCTTACCCCCACCGGCCCATCGATGCGAACCGCATCCGCGCAATCAGGACCTTAGGCCCCTCCGCCCGCTGTTGCGATTCCTAGTGCAAGCGGCATAGCCTTGAACGCCGACATGCGTCCTTGGCAACCGAAGTCCGGTGCGGGAAACAGGGTGTGGTGCTGTTGTTCATCTAGACGGTGACCGCTTCGAGAATGCGATGGCCGAACAGCATCGACGCGGGTTGCTCGACCGCCACCCGGTCTGTCCGTGATCACACGTCGGGCCGAAAGTGGCAGGGGCCTGGTCCGGGGAGGGGGAGGACGCGGTGTCCGGTGCCATGACCAACATCTCGCAAGGATACGGTCCGTAGCCTGGAAGGGACCTCTCGTTCAAGCCGAGTCAAGCGGAACGCCAACGCCGTCCGTCCCCTTCGGCATTCTTGCTCCGATAGTCTTCGACGAACTGGTCGATCTGCACGAGCTTGGTTGGGTACGTCCCGGTATAGCAGGAGTAACAGTACTCGCTTTTTCCCGAGGAGTCGGCAACCGCACGCTGCAGCCCTTTCAGCGACAGGTACGCTAAGGAATCGGCTCCGATGTATCGCCGGATCTGCTCTACGGTCATCCGATTCGCGATCAAGTCACTCTCGTCGGGCGTATCCACCCCGTAGTAGCAGGAAGCAATCGTGGGGGGGCACGAGATCCGCAGGTGCACTTCCGTCGCTCCGGCGTCTCGCACGATTCCGACGATCTTGCGGCTCGTCGTGCCCCTTACCAGGGAATCGTCCACCAGAACGACCTTCTTCCCGGCGACGATATGCCGGACGGGATTCAGCTTGAGCCTGACGCCGAAGTTGCGAATCGATTGTTGCGGTTCGATGAACGTGCGGCCGACGTAATGGTTCCGGATCAGGCCGAGACTGAACGGAATGCCGGATTCCTTTGAGTATCCAATCGCCGCAGAGGTTCCGGAGTCGGGGATCGGCACGACGAAATCCGCATCCACCGGGCTCTCCCTGGCGAGAAGCCTGCCCATCGTCTCGCGTGACTCCTCAACAGAGCGACCGAAGATGATCGAGTCTGGGCGCGAGAAGTAGACGTGCTCGAACGCGCACTGGCAATGGCGCTCGGCGGTGGCGAATTCCTGGCAACGGAGCCCATCCTCGTTCACCACGATCATCTCGCCCGGATTCACGTCCCTTTCGTAGCGGGCACCAATCAGGTCAAATGCACACGTCTCCGAGGCGAACACGTGCACAGGATTTCCCTTGTGCTGCATCGTCCCGTACGCGAGCGGTCGAAACCCATGTACATCACGTGCAACGATAATCTGGTCCTTTCCCATGAGGACGAGAGAATACGCGCCGTCGAGCCGCATCAGTGACTCGCGGAGGGCGTGTTGCAAGGACTGTTCCCGGGAGCGGGCCATCAAGTGCGGAATCACCTCGGTATCGCTGGTGGCCTGGAAGATAGAGCCTTCCAGCTCGAACTGATGCCTTAGCAGGGGACCGTTCGTCAGATTTCCGTTGTGTGCAACGGCCAGCGCTCCCTTGTTGCATTCCACGTAGAACGGCTGGGCGTTGAGAGGGACCACCTCGCCAGCGGTCGAGTAGCGGGTATGGCCGATGGCCATGTGACCCTTCAGGTCCTCGAATCCCGACTTACCGAACACGTCATTGACGAGTCCCATGCCCTTGATGGTGCGGATCGTCTCCCCATTGCTGGAGCAGATCCCCGCACTCTCCTGGCCTCGATGCTGGAGTGCGTGCAGGCACAGGTACGCAAGGTTGGCGGCCTCGGGGTGCCCGAAGACCGCACAGACACCGCATTCCTCCCGGAAGCCATCTTCGGGTTCGGTTGCCGCCGGGCGGCACGGTGTCCGGCCAACGCTCATTGAACTTCGACGAACCGCTCGAACGCAGTGTCCCACGTCTTGTGGATCTGTCCTACCGGTGCTTCGAAGCACCGGTCTCCGTTCCACTCGATCGACAGCGAGGGTCCACCGGTCCTGCCAATCACTGGAGCCTCCACGCCGAGCCCGGTCGCGATGCGCGCTATCTCGCTGGCCTCGTCAGCAGACGCCGCGACAAGTACGCGCGAGGGCGCTTCGTGAAACAGTGCCTCTCGCGCGGACAGATTCCCGTGGAGGCTGATCCGGGCCCCCGTGAGCCGGGGGCCGAAACAGCATTCTGCCAAGGCCACGGCCAGTCCGCCTGTGCTGACATCGTGGACGCCCCGGGCAAGCCTCTGCCGGACGATCTGGCGTGTCGTCTCATGCACGGCTGATTCATAGTCAGCGTCGAGGGCGGGCGGCAGTCCCCATGTCATGCCGATTACCGATTTGGCATATTCCGAGGATCCGAAGCGCTCCTCAAGCCTGTCGATCGCACCCGGCAGAAGTCCTCCCACCAGCACGATGCTGTCCCCTTCGCATGAAAACCAAGGGGGCGGAGGAGGCTCGACATCGTCAAGAATGCCCACCATTCCGAGCACCGGCGTGGGATCTATGCCGCTATCAAGGGTTTCATTGTACAAGCTCACGTTTCCGCCCGTGACCGGAGTACCGAAGTGACGGCAGGCCTCGCTGAGGCCCTCGATCGATTCCACCAGTTGGGCCATGATGTCCGGCTTCTCCGGATTCCCGAAGTTGAGGTTGTTCGTCGCAGCGATCGGCGTAGCTCCGACGGTGGCTAGGTTTCTGCAGCACTCCGCAACCATCAGCCAGGTCCCGAGGCGGGGTTCCAGGGAGCAGTAGCGAGGGTTCCCGTCCAGCGAAATGGCGAGCGACACCCCCGCTTCCTTGATCCGGATGACGGCCGCGTCCCCGCCTGGCCCGGCGGTGGTGTTTGTCCGCACCTGATGGTCGAATTGCTCCCAAATCCACCGCTTGGAACTCAGATCGGGCGAGGCGAGCAAACTCTGGAGGCCAACCAGCAGATCCTGGCCGCACACTTCGTGCAACTCTGGCCCGTGCAGGGGTGCCGAGCGCCGGGGGGTTGTACGAGGTCGGTCGTAGAGCGGGGCATCGTCACTCAGAAAGCTGTTCTCCAGGTCCGCCACGATCTCCCCGTGATGCCGGACCCGAAGTCTTCCGTCGCCCGTCACGGACCCGATTTCCACCGCGTCAAGGCCCCACTTACCAAAGACCTTGAACACTTCGTCCTCGCGCCCTCGCTCGGCGACCAGCAGCATCCGCTCCTGCGACTCCGACAGCATGATCTCGTACGGGGTCATGCCGTCCTCGCGCTGAGGGACAAGATCGAGTTCGATCTCAATGCCCACATCGCCGCGGTCCCCCATTTCGGCGGTTGAGCAGGTAAGACCTGCAGCGCCCATATCCTGGATGCCTAGGATCGCACCGGTCTGCATCGCCTCCAAGCAAGCCTCGAGCAGCAGTTTCTCCAGGAAAGGATCACCGACCTGCACGTTGGGGCGCTTGGCTGCGGAGTCCGAGTCGAATTCGGCCGAGGCCATCGATGCTCCCTTGATGCCGTCTCTCCCGGTCTTGGCACCCGCATAGATGACGGGATTGCCCACGCCCTTGGCCGCTCCGAGAAAGATCGAGTCTTGCCGGAACACGCCGAGAGCGAACACGTTGACGAGCGGGTTGGCGCTGAAGCACGGGTCGAACGAGCACTCGCCACCAATCGTTGGTACGCCGATGCAGTTGCCGTAATGCGCGATGCCCTCCACGACCCCTCTGATTACACGCCTATTGACGGCACCGTTCACGGGGTCATCCGGCGGTCCGAAGCGGAGCGCATCCAGCACGGCAATGGGACGTGCTCCCATGGTGAAAATGTCGCGAAGGATACCGCCGACGCCAGTGGCCGCGCCCTGAAAAGGCTCAATGAAACTTGGATGATTGTGAGACTCGATCTTGAACGCCGCAGCCCATCCGCCGCCGATGTCGACGATTCCGGCATTCTCGCCGGGGCCCACCAGGATCTGCTTCCCGCTCGTCGGGAGTTTCCTGAGGTGCAGCCGTGAACTCTTGTAGGAGCAATGCTCGCTCCACATTACGCTGACGATTCCCAGTTCGGTAATCGTCGGCCCCCGCCCCAAGCGTTCGGTCACCCGCCGGTATTCTTCTGCGGTGAGCCCGTGCTCAATGGCGACACGCTTCGTGACTTCAGGCTGCATTGCCTGCGCCCACGGCCTCCGTTGCGGCGATCATCGACTGGAACACTGCAAGGCCGTCCGTCGATCCGACGGCTGCGTCGCAGGCCCTTTCCGGGTGAGGCATCATGCCCAAGATGTTTCGCTCCTTGTTCAAGATCGCTGCGATGTCGCGACGGGAGCCGTTCGGGTTGTCGCGCTGGTAGCGGAAGGCAATTCGGTCTTCTGCCTCAAGGCGGTCGAGGGTGGCTTCGTCGGCGATATAGCAGCCTTCGCCGTGTGCGACCGGTATTCTCATGGGCCTTCCTTGGGGGCAATGTGTCGTGAACGGTGATTCGAGGGTGCCGGGAACGAGGTTGACCGTCCGGCAAACGAACCGCAAACCGTGATTCCGCATCAGTGCACCTTCGAGCAGTCCGGTCTCGCACAGGATCTGAAAACCGTTGCAGACGCCGATGACCATTCCTCCGGACATGGCGAACTTGTGAACGGACCCGATCACAGGAGAAAATCGGGCTATCGCCCCGCACCTAAGATAGTCGCCATACGAGAAGCCGCCAGGCAGGAAGATCGCATCCACGTCTCCGAGGTCCTCGGACTCGTGCCAGATTTCGCTCACGGGATGCCCGAGGTTGCTCGACAGCGCATACAGCGCGTCATGATCGCAGTTCGACCCGGGAAAGATGACGACGCCGAACTTCATTGCGGGCGGGATGACAACGTCTCGCTGAGACTCGTAGTCTACCATCGCGAGCAGCGTCTTACGCTGTCCCGATCTTTCGTCACCAACCAACTTCCCAGCTATTGCATCTGTGGGTGGAGTGCTCCTCTCGGTCAGCATCGGTGTGCCTGCCGGTCGCCAAATGGTGCAGAAGATCGTAACTGGTGTCTGCCGGAAAATCCTAGAGACCTTATTTATCAGTCGCATAAACAGCCGCCTGAGCGATCAGCCACAGCTGCCCCTGCCGGGCCCTGACCCGGCTGAGGACCGGGTTGCCCGGAACCGCTTGAGGCACGGGGCTGCACTCGGCAGCCTCGCAGTCCACTTGCAGCAGAACTCGCCCTGGGCGGCGTCGGTTTGCCCCAAACACCACCAGCGCCACCGTGCGCCCCAAGCCGGCCTTACCCATCGGAAGTCCACGAGCCAGTTCCAACGGCTGCACTTGGTGGTCAACAATACGCGGTTCCTGCTGCTGGGGGAGGCGGGCACGTTCCCGGGGTTGAGTACGCATGCGTTGTCGGGCATGACCCAACAGCTGAGCGCGGACTGAGCGGAGCGCTTCGGCCAATGGCTTGCCGCTGGCCGAGACGTTCGTCGATCCGGCCCGCTTCCAGGGCGGCCTGTACCGGGCGGGCGGCTGGCTGGCCTGCATGGCAGCAAGGCCGCTGCCGCTTATGCCCAATCGTCGAGTCCAAAGGAATTGGAAGCGCTTGGCGATTGGCGCAACTCGCGCACTGGCCGCTACGAGCCGGTCTCCAGATCGGTGATCTACTGGGTGCTGGAGAACGTCGACCCGGAGGCCCTCGAGGCCGTCTTGCGGCGTTGCTCCACGCCCCGCCTGCAACTCGGCGCCGCGCTGGCGGCGGACGGCAAGCGCGTCCGCGCGGCCAACCGCAACGGCCCGCAACACCACGAAACCGTGACCCTGGTGGCTCACGGCTCGGGCCTGCCTCTGGCCAGCCTCGGCTTGCACGACTAGAACGGCGAGATCGCCGCCGTGCGGGCCCTGTTCGAGGAGGTGGCCCTGGCCGGCCGCATGGTCACCCTCGATGCTCTGCACTCCGTCCGGGATACCGCCCGGACACTGGTCGACACGCACCGCGCTGACTACTTGCTGACGGTCAAGGCCAATGCGAAGAAGGCGTTTGCGGCTCTCCGCCAGATCGACTGGGAGCAACCCGGCACCCGCTGCTATGCACAGGAGCCCAGCAAGGGCCACGGGTGCATAGAGCAGCGCAGCATCCGCGTGCTGAGCCCCCCTGAGGGCAGCGTGAACTACCCGCATCTGCGCCAAACCTTCCGCATCGAGCGCGAGCGGAAAAACCTAGGCTCGGGGCGTGTCAGCCGCGAAACGGTCTACGGCCTGACCTCGCTGCCGTCCGACCGCGGCACGCTCCAGCAGTTGCTGGGCTGGAATCGCGGGCACTGGGCCGTGGAGAATCAGAACCATCGCGTCCGCGACGTGCAGTTTGCCGAGGATGCCTGTCTGTCGCGCAAGGGCCACGCGGCGCTGAACAACGCGCTGTGCAGGTGCATCGTGATCGACGTGATCCTGAGTTCCGGGCAAGATATCGCGGACGGCCAGCGCCACTTCAGCTGCATCGCAAGGAAGCCCTTCAGGCTGTCCTCACGGCCCGCCATGCGCTTCGGACCCCTGACTTAGCGACATCGGCAGACGGCCGCGGGCCGGCCCGGGGAGGGCTCCGTCCAGGGTCCGCCACCCCGACCCCGAGGGCCTCGGCAACCTGCCACGGCTGGCTTTGCGCGGGTTCGCAGCGCTTCGTCGGGCGGCTCTACCCGCCCCCAAACTCGCTCTGCGGACCCATTCGCATCCCCTCAATTGCTCGGTCCCCAGCGTGGGAAAGTCCTGCGCCATGCTGCCCGCCGGCAACTCTCGGAACAGGCACCCAGCTTGGCGAAGCTGGATCGCAGGGCAGCTGCGGCGGCATGTCGGCCGTGTCCCTGGATCAATCGCCCTGACCGGTACTGCCCCCCTGGCGGAGTATCAGGGCTTCCAGTTCCGCCGCCCGCGCTAGGGCGGCCCTGGCTTCGGCCTGGGCCTGCCGCCGTGCCTCCACCTCGGCCTTGGCTTCCGCCTGGGCCTGCCGCCGCATTTCCGCCTCGGCCCTGGCTTCCGCCTGGGCCGCCCTAGCTTCCGCTTGAGCCTGCCGCCGCACTTCCGCCTCGTACTCGGCCCTGGCCTCGGCTCGTTGCCTCGCTTTCACCTCGTACTCAAGTAGCTCGTCGCGACGGTGCAGTTCTTCCAGCCACGAATACTCCTTGCCGGTCGCCAAGCTGCGCACCCGCAAGCTCGTCCCCTCGGCACGCAACGATACCCCCAAAATCCGGCTGTGGATCGCCTCCGCCGCATCCGGCATGACAGCCCCGTAGCTCCGGCCCCGGAGGCGGTAGCCCACCAGGCGCGGCTCCACCCCCTCCAGCTCCGGCTGAAAGCGCACGTACTCGCGAATCCCCAAGTGCGCGTACAAAGCGACCTTGTCCTGCGCATTGCGCACGTCACTGGACGGTGAAATGACCTCCAGCGCAAAATCAGGCGGCTTGCCTTCCTCCCAGATCTTGTACGTCAGGCGCGAGCCGAGGTCATGATCGAGCACCACGAACATGTCCGGTGCGAGGCTCGCCCGCGGATTGTCCGGTTCATAGTACACGAACATGTCGCCTTCGACCACCACGTTTTCGGTCGTGGCAAAGTGCTGCACGAGCGCCGAGCGCAGGTTGATCACAGCGCGCGCATGAATGGGGTTCTCTGGCAAGAAGTGCCCGTCCGAATCTGGGTAGTGGATGTGCTCCGGTCGCCGCTCCGGAAAGGGCTCTGCGAGCAGGGGCAGAGTGGCCTGTTGTGCGATGGTGCCATCGTCCGCCATACGCGGCCAGCATGAGCTGCTACAGCGGAGTCTAGCATAGCCGCGCCAACCAATGGCTTGAGAATCCGACCGGCTCGGGTAGACAGCGGGAGACGTCCGGAGGGCCCGGCTGAGCTTTCCGTAAACCCGGTTCGGCGTGTGTGCTCTGACTCGGGATGAGCTGTGGTGCCTGGTCCGGGGGCAAGCCTTCGATGCGGGACTGTTCAAGGTCTGGACAGGCGAGCATCCTTGTCGGATGTCAAGCCGGGGAGCGGGTAAAACGGCCTGCGCGAGGCCGCTTCTTGCGAGGAGGATTATATCGAATCGTCACATCATCGACTTGGCGGGAGGCTGGACAAAGGATGGTTTACGGCAGCCCTGTCGCGGGCCGGCCCACTCCGGGCGGTCACATAAGCCGGCAACGTCTGCTGCTCGGTCGCCTCCACGACGGCCGCCGAAACGCGCTTGGTGCCCCGCTCCTTGACTCCCAGCACCGCCGTCTTGTCGACGCCACCGAGACCGCTCAGTTCCGCCCGTTTTCGCTCTGGAAAGTCCTGCGCCATGCTGCCCGCCGGCAACTCTCGGAACAGGCACGCAGCTTAGCGAAGCTGGATCGCAGGGCAGCTGCGGCGGCATGTCGGCCGTGTCCCTGGATCAATCGCCCTGACCGGTACTGCCCCCCTGGCGGAGTATCAGGGCTTCCAGTTCCGCCGCCCGTGCTTGGGCCGCGCTGGCTTCCGCCTGGGCCTGCCGCCGTGCCTCCGCCTCGGCCTTGGCTTCCGCCTGCGCCTGCCGCCGTGCCTCCACCTCGGCCCTGGCTTCCGCCTGGGCCTGCCGCCGCACTTCCGCCTCGGCCCTAGCTTCCGCCTGGGCCTGCCGCCGTGCCTCCGCCTCGGCCCTGGCTTCCGCTTGGGCCGCCCTAGCTTCCGCTTGAGCCTGCCGCCGCACTTCCGCCTCGTACTCGGCCCTGGCCTCGGCTCGTTGCCTCGCTTTCACCTCGTACTCAAGTAGCTCGTCGCGACGGTGCAGTTCTTCCAGCCACGAATACTCCTTGCCGGTCGCCAAGCTGCGCACCCGCAAGCTCGTCCCCTCGGCACGCAACGATACCCCCAAAATCCGGCTGTGGATCGCCTCCGCCGCATCCGGCATGACAGCCCCGTAGCTCCGGCCCCGGAGGCGGTAGCCCACCAGGCGCGGCTCCACCCCCTCCAGCTCCGGCTGAAAGCGCACGTACTCGCGAATCCCCAAGTGCGCGTACAAAGCGACCTTGTCCTGCGCATTGCGCACGTCACTGGACGGTGAAATGACCTCCAGCGCAAAATCAGGCGGCTTGCCTTCCTCCCAGATCTTGTACGTCAGGCGCGAGCCGAGGTCATGATCGAGCACCACGAACATGTCCGGTGCGAGGCTCGCCCGCGGATTGTCCGGTTCGTAGTACACGAACATGTCGCCTTCGACCACCACGTTCTCGGTCGTGGCAAAGTGCTGCACGAGCGCCGAGCGCAGGTTGATCACAGCGCGCGCATGAATGGGGTTCTCTGGCAAGAAGTGCCCGTCCGAATCTGGGTAGTGGATGTGCTCCGGTCGCCGCTCCGGAAAGGGCTCTGCGAGCAGGGGCAGAGTGGCCTGTTGTGCGATGGTGCCATCGTCCGCCATACGCGGCCAGCATGTGCTGCTACAGCGGAGTCTAGCATAGCCGCGCCAACCAATGGCTTGAGAATCCGACCGGCTCGGGTAGACAGCGGGAGACCTCCGGAGGGCCCGGCTGAGCCTTCCGTGCGTCCGGTTCGGCGTGTGTGCTCTGACTCGGGATGAGCTGTGGTGCCTGGTCCGGGGGCAAGCCTTCGATGCGGGACTGTTCAAGGTCTCGACAGGCGAGCATCCTTGTCGGATGTCAAGCCGGGGAGCGGGTAAAACGGCCTGCGCGAGGCCGCTTGCGAGGAGGATTATATCGAATCGTCACATCATCGACTTGACGGGAGGCTGGACAACGGATGGTTTACGGCAGCCGTGTCGCGGGCCGGCCCACTCCGGGCGGTCACATAAGCCGGCAACGTCTGCTGCTCGGTCGCCTCCACGACGGCCGCCGAAACGCGCTGGTGCCCCGCTCCTTGACTCCCAGCACCGCCGTCTTGTCGACGCCACCGAGCCCGCTCAGTTCCGCCCGTTTTCGCTCTGGAAAGTCCTGCGCCATGCTGCCCGCCGGCAACTCTCGGAACAGGCACACAGCTTGGCGAAGCTGGATCGCAGGGCAGTTGCGGCGGCATGTCGGCCGTGTCCCTGGATCAATCGCCCCGACCGGTACTGCCCCCCTGGCGGAGTATCAGGGCTTCCAGTTCCGCCGCCCGCGCTTGGGCCGCCTTGGCTTCCGCCTGAGCCTGCCGCCGTGCCTCCGCCTCGGCCCTAGCTTCCGCCTGAGCCTGCCGCCGTGCCTCCGCCTCGGCCCTAGCTTCCGCCTGGGCCGCCCTAGCTTCCGCTTGAGCCTGCCGCCGCACTTCCGCCTCGTACTCGGCCCTGGCCTCGGCTCGTTGCCTCGCTTTCACCTCGTACTCAAGTAGCTCGTCGCGACGGTGCAGTTCTTCCAGCCACGAATACTCCTTGCCGGTCGCCAAGCTGCGCACCCGCAAGCTCGTCCCCTCGGCACGCAACGATACCCCCAAAATCCGGCTGTGGATCGCCTCCGCCGCATCCGGCATGACAGCCCCGTAGCTCCGGCCCCGGAGGCGGTAGCCCACCAGGCGCGGCTCCACCCCCTCCAGCTCCGGCTGAAAGCGCACGTACTCGCGAATCCCCAAGTGCGCGTACAAAGCGACCTTGTCCTGCGCATTGCGCACGTCACTGGACGGTGAAATGACCTCCAGCGCAAAATCAGGCGGCTTGCCTTCCTCCCAGATCTTGTACGTCAGGCGCGAGCCGAGGTCATGATCGAGCACCACGAACATGTCCGGTGCGAGGCTCGCCCGCGGATTGTCCGGTTCGTAGTACACGAACATGTCGCCTTCGACCACCACGTTTTCGGTCGTGGCAAAGTGCTGCACGAGCGCCGAGCGCAGGTTGATCACAGCGCGCGCATGAATGGGGTTCTCTGGCAAGAAGTGCCCGTCCGAATCTGGGTAGTGGATGTGCTCCGGTCGCCGCTCCGGAAAGGGCTCTGCGAGCAGGGGCAGAGTGGCCTGTTGTGCGATGGTGCCATCGTCCGCCATACGCGGCCAGCATGTGCTGCTACAGCGGAGTCTAGCATAGCCGCGCCAACCAATGGCTTGAGAATCCGACCGGCTCGGGTAGACAGCGGGAGACGTCCGGAGGGCCCGGCTGAGCCTTCCGTGCGTCCGGTTCGGCGTGTGTGCTCTGACTCGGGATGAGCTGTGGTGCCTGGTCCGGGGGCAAGCCTTCGATGCGGGACTGTTCAAGGTCTCGACAGGCGAGCATCCTTGTCGGATGTCAAGCCGGGGAGCGGGTAAAACGGCCTGCGCGAGGCCGCTTGCGAGGAGGATTATATCGAATTGTCACATCATCGACTTGACGGGAGGCTGGACAACGGAAGGTTTGCGGCAGCCCTGTCGCGGGCCGGCCCACTCCGGGCGGTCACATAAGCCGGCAACGTCTGCTGCTCGGTCGCCTCCACGACGGCCGCCGAAACGCGCTTGGTGCCCCGCTCCTTGACTCCCAGCACCGCCGTCTTGTCGACGCCACCGAGCCCGCTCAGTTCCGCCCGTTTTCGCTCTGCCATGTGCTTGCGTTTCCCGCCCAGACAGGTCTCGTCCACTTCGACGGGGTCCTCGAACCTCTCGGTCGGGGTCTCGCAGACCTCGCGCAAACGCCGCAACAGGAACTAAGCGTCCTGCTGGCTGATGCCCAATTCGCGGTGCAGCTTCAGGGACGAAACACCCTTCAGGTCAGTAGACCATGACAGGCCAGATGCGGTACTTGAGATTCGAGCCTTCCATCACGGTGCTGGTCTGGATGGAGAACATCGGGTTAGGCCGCCCTTGGGTGGCCCGTCGCATGGTGCAGTACGATCAACTCTACAAGTTCCTGTTCTCCCAGCCCGGACCGTCCGCGACCTCCCGTCCGCCTTCGTCGCCGACCAGACCGAGGGCGGCCAGAAATGGCTCGCGCGACTCGACGTCTCCTCAATCGAGCCCCTGCCCACCGAACACCTCGACACCTCCACGGTCTAGTCTGGCGTGTCCGTTTCCGCGATGCCGACGACCAGCCCTAGTGGCTGCCCGTCCTACTGATGCTCGAGTTCCAGTCCCAAGTCGACTAGTTTATGGCCCTGCGGGTGCAGAGCTAAGCCGTGCGGATCTACGAGGACTTGTGGAAGGACTGCCGGCCCGGTCGCAAGGACCGTCTGCCTTCCATGCTGGCGGTGGTGGTCTACAGCGGCCCCGTCGCCGGGAAGGCGGTCACGAGACTGGGGGATCTGGTGGGCGAGGGCACCCGGCCGCTCGCGTCGGGGCAGGCGTCCGGGCCGGCCTTCACCGGGGACAGCTACGTGCTGGTGGACCTGAAGGCCCTGTCGCGGCTCCCGGAGAACAACCTGATCACGCTGCTGGTGGTGACCGAGGATATGGAGGAGCCGGTCGGGAAGACCTATTTCCAGTTGCTGCGGGCGACCCTGCAGGAGACCAGGATCGATTTGGAGGAGCTGGAGAATCGTGACAGAACAGAGGAGATGATACACAGTGGTAAGTTACGCACAACCCTGCTAGGACGCTTGCAGGCGCAGCAAGCCCGACTGCGGGCCGAGAGCAGGGCCTTGCGGGCAAATACCACGGGGGAGTAGGTAGGGTGCGGCGCAGCAAGCCCGACTGCGGGCCGAGGGCAGGGCCTGGAGCGGGAGCGGCAGTTGCTGGTGCGTCTGGCCGGTCGGAAGTCTGCGGCGATTGGATCGTCGGTTGCAACGCCGGCACCCACCTGCTGCAACGGTTCAAGAATTCGCCTTAGCCGTTCTGGCTCCGGCGTCAGCGACCCGGTCCGCAAGCCAACCTGTAGATGGTCCGGGATGCTACGGATCGGCCTCGTGGCCGATCCATAGTTGGCTTGGCCCCAGCGCACTTGGGCCCCGTCCGCCCGCTGGTGCGTTTCCTGGTGCAACCGGCACAATGAGTTGGCCGCTCTAGGGCTGACGGCCTGCTACGCTCGACAATCGTCACACTCGTGGGCTCACTCAACGAGCGGAGTCCAGTTCCCCAAACGGATCGTCCCAGTCCGGTTCGTGCCGAACCGTGGCGGCCCAGATGTTTCGGCCCCGCATATCGAGCACCCCGAGCCGCAGAATGTCGCGCAGGGTGACCGACCGCTTGCCTCCCTCGAACCGACCGTCGAATTCGACCGTGCCCAGCAATCGCGCCGTTGGCGCGACCCGGTAGATCGGCACCACCCGCCGGTCGCGTCCGCTGTCACTCCCCTTCGCAGTCTTCTTCCCGCCAGCCTCCGAGAGAAGAAACCGGTTCCAGGATGCCGTGCGGCGCACGTCTCCGTCCGTAGCACGCTCCAGCACCGTGGTAAACGTCGCCACGGCTGCCTCCAGCAAAGCGTACCCATCCCGAACGGGGTTCTCCGAGGCCAACGGGTCATTGCTCCCGAATGGCCGAATCTCCAGCGAGATCACATGGGTGGCACCAGCGTCGATAGCCACATGAATCGGGCTGTTGTTCAGGACTCCGCCGTCCACGAAGTGATGGCGGGCCACCTGGGACGACCCTGATCGGTAGATTTCGATACGCTGAGCCGGAAAGGCTCCCGGCACCGCGGAGGAAGCCAGAACCGACCGAACAAGGTTCTCCGGCAGTGTGAAGAGAGCGTCCGCCGGCGCGTCGTATTCTGCGGCATGGCCCGAGTCCGAATCAAACTGCACAGCCGCCCATCCCTTTCGGAGGAGCTTGTGATAGGTTGTGGGTCGCACCATCGTGAAGAGGCACTCGTGGCCGGCCGTAATATCGGTGCCGGTGATCACGAACTCAGGCACTTCAATCCGTCTTCGGTACCATTCCGCCACTACATCCCGGCTCAACGTTCGTGCCCGGTCGATGGCCTGCGCCCTGGAGAGCCTCGAGTATCGAACGAAGTCACCGGTAGGACCCGTATTCGCCAGGAACTGGAGCAGTGGAGTGTCTCGAAAGAGGCTCTGACGGAAAGCCCGCAGGATCAGCCAGGCCGTGGTGCCTAGCGTCAGCGTCGCGGCCACGGCCCAAGCAAACAAGTAGGGAACGGAGTCAGCCAGGCCTCCGGAGGTAACCCAGCTGTAGGATTCGAATCCGCGGCGGGCCAGGACAAGTGCCAGGGGGAGCAGCAGGTTCGGCTGCAGCAGGATCGCGACGGCGACTGCCAGAAGGCCGAGTCCCGCCTGAAGCCATCTGGAATGCAGCCCACGGGAAAGCAGGCCCACAATCCACGAACGTTTGCCTACGATCCAGCGCGACGCCCTGCCGTCGCGGTCCATGTACGACCAGACTGAGGCGATGTAGCTTCCGAAGGGCTGCCGCACGGCCGGGTCGCTCGTGAACTGTGGATTCCCCTTCCCGAGCACCTCAAGGAACACTCCGTAGCCGTTCAGCGCTCCCGACGATGTACCCACGAGGAGTCCGATGTCGATGCCACGCTCCCGCAGCCCGGCCAGCAGACCGTCGAGAAGGCCTGCGCAATACGCCCCTGAAGCTCCGCCGCCGCTGATCGAGATCGCAACCTTGCGTTTCTCGGGCTCGCACTTCCGCACTTCGAGAACCGGTTTGGTGAACAGACCGCCCGACGTTCCGATTTCCAGTTCGAGAGCATCGAGCAGGCCTTCCAAGTCGAGATAGCCTGGATCCAGGAATCGATCAGTCTCGCCCTTGGCTTCTGCCGCATGGTCCATGGCACAATGCGGCTCAGGGAAGCGAACGGCTCCCTCCCGCAATACAAGGATGCCATCTCCGATCGGTGTCGCGTTGGATGTTACAATCTTTCGCTGGTAACCGCGCGAAATTCGGCGCGGCACGGAAGGGGGCACCACCAAATGCAGGCACGGGCACTGCTCGCAGAATTCATCGGGACCTGTTCTCTCATATTCGTGGGGGCCGGTGCGGCAGCGCTCGCTGGCGACCTAGCCGCTGTAGCGTTGGCTCACGGACTGGTTGTGATGGCCTTTGCCTATGCCTACGGCAACCTGTCGGGAACCCACATCAACCCGGCAGTCACGATCGGCTTGCTGGTGGGCGGCCAAATCAAGTTTGGGGACGCGATCGGGTACATCGTGGTCCAGCTGATCGGAGCTATCGTCGGAGCGTCCGCACTGTTCTACGTGATCGGAGGGGGGGATCTCGGGGCGACGGTCCCCGCCGCCGATGTCGGTGTCGGGCAGGCGTTCATCCTCGAGATGTTCCTGACCTTCCTGCTGGTCAACTCGGTGTACCATTCTGCGGTCAGCGGCAAGGCCGGCAACCTTGCTCCTGTCGCCATCGGCCTGACACTGACAGCGTGCATCGCGATGGGCGGGCCTCTCACGGGAGCATCGCTCAATCCGGCCCGCTCCCTGGGCCCCGCCTTGTTCAGCGACGCCCCTACGGCTGTCTCTTCGCTCTGGATCTATTTCGTTGCCTGTCCGCTCGGAGGAGTCCTGGCCGCTGTCGTCCACAAGTTTCTGGCCAGCGACGACTAGGGTGTGCCGGGATGGCCCTTCGGCCGAGCAAGACCGGCGCTGACGGACCGACCCCCGTCCTCCTGAAACGATGAACGGCTTCGTACCCATCGCAGCATTGCGGGCGAAGCCAATGGTCCCGCTTCATGCGCGGCCGCTGGAGAATCCAGCGGGGCCGCGCCCCCGCTGGCTGGTTGCTCCCGCTCCGGCCGGGGAGAACTATCGTCGCCTCAAGCGGCTTGTCGCAGATCTTCGGCTGCACACGGTTTGCGAGAGTGCTGCGTGCCCGAATATCGGCGACTGCTGGAATCGCCGCAGCGCGACATTCATGATTCTCGGCAACGTCTGCACCCGACGCTGCGGATTCTGCGCGGTTCAGAAGGGCCCCCCGGAGCCCGTCGACTACGACGAACCAAGGCGTGTGGCCCACGCCGTCGCCAAGATGGGGCTTCGCCACGCCGTGGTCACGAGCGTCAACCGGGATGACCGCCCCGACGGGGGGGCGGAACTGTTCGCCCTGACGGTCCGGGCGATCCGGCAGCTTGTGCCGGGATGCAGCATCGAGGTGTTGGTGCCAGACTTTCAGGGTTCGCGTGAGGCAATGGATGTGGTCATGGATGCTGGTCCGGATATCCTGAACCACAACGTGGAGACGGTGCCTCGGCTGTACCGGACGGTGCGGGCCGGATCCGACTACCGAAGATCGCTGGCCATGCTGCGCTACGCCAAGCGGTCGGAGCCATCCCTCCCGACGAAGTCGGGCATCATGCTGGGTCTGGGCGAGACCCGCGAGGAAGTCCATTCCGTCTTCCGAGACCTCCGCGAGCAGGGAGTGGATATCCTCTCAGTCGGCCAGTACCTGCGACCTTCGAAGGATCATCTGGCGATCCAGAGGTACTATGCCCCCGAAGAGTTCGACGAGCTCCGAAGGTTCGGAAGAAGCCTCGGTTTCGGCCACCTGGAATCCGGCGCTCTCGTCCGCAGTTCGTACCATGCCGACGAGGCGATTGACGCTCTCCGCCCGGGCAAGGCGAAGGTCGCCGAGCCGGCTGGCTGATCCGCATGCTGGTACCCGGGGTGGGACTCGAACCCACACGTCCTCGCGGACAACGGATTTTAAGTCCGTTGCGTCTACCGATTTCGCCACCCGGGCCGGACCGGCATGATCACATTGTAGGTTGGGACCTGTCGCACTTCGCTCGATGCGGCAGTTGAAGCCGTGCATTGCAGGCGGACCGACGGTCCGCAGCCGCCACGAGGTGCCGTGCCGGCCCACGGTATTGGGTCGGGCCCTTGCTACGGGCGGAGCCGTCAAGTATCTCCTCCGCCGGGGCCAGGCAAACCCTCCTGTCGAAGTCGCCGTTCTGGCACGACATTCAGCACCACTGTGTCAGACCTGCGACAAATTGCGCTGAATGCGACATAGTGCCACTACGAAATGCACAGGGAGAATTCAACACCACGCGCACACAATCTCGCACAAGCCCACCCGCGGCTTGGCCACGCACCTGAGCCTTGGCCGTCACAGCGTCATCACACCCAAAGAGGCGCGACGAAGGGCGGCACTGATTATCGCGCAGATCAAGGCAGACGAGGACCCAATGCCGAAGATCCTAGCAGCGAAGCGTCGAACAGGCCTCGACCGGCGAGCGAGCTACGCGTCGAATCGAGAAGAATGCGAAGGAGCATTGGTAGATGGAGCCAATCCAAGTATGCCGAGCAATCCACCTGACAGCATAGAGTGGCATACTAAACTGCGCACAGCAGAACCGCTGGTGAGGTGCCAGAAGTAGGCGCTATGGGAAGCTCTTACCGGCAGCGCCTAGCATAAATTTCAATCAACGCTCGCCGGTGTCAGGGTAGAATTCACTCCGGCATGATTCGCTCCATCAATTGGTCAACGCTGGTGACGACCTCATACCGCGCGGGGTTCTCCAAGGCTTGAAGTGCCAGAAAATGCGCCCTACCGCATGCTATCTTGTCCTTTTCAGCGATGCGCAAATCGCTCTCGTTCGTGCTTCCTTTCGTTTCGACGACGAAGTACACCCGTTCACCATAATCCGTGCTAATCAGCACCGCCCAATCGGGGTTATAGTTCCCAAGGGGCGTCGGCACGGTGAACCATGACGGGAGCTTGGCATAGATCCTGACAGCGGCGTTCTTCTCCAAACTGTCGGCGAACTGTGCCTCTGTTCTCGATTCATAGATCACCTTTTCGTGAACCGATTTTGTGGCATTGAACATGTTCTTCAGGTAGCCTATAAGTTCCTCGTCCTCGAATAGCTCCTGAGCGTAGTATGCCTCGCCACCTATGCGTTGGTACTTGATGCCGTCGACAAGTGCCCGTTGCTTGCAGCTGTTTATTGTGCGAGCCGCAATCTCGATGAACCGCTGCGGATTGCGCCGAAAGTCGTTGAGGCGACCGCTGCCGACCAGGATCGTATGGATACTGCGCCGAGTGAGCTGGGTCCGGTCCTGAAGCTCGGTGAGCAGGTCGGGTAACTCGATATCGGACTCTTCGAGCGCCACAGTGGCGGCACCGGCAGTCTCGGTCGCCTCGACTCCCCCTTGACCGATGGCTATGTCGGCCTTTCGCCATTGCAGTCGGGTCCGGGAGATTGGCTCTGCGTTTCGTAATGCAGTGACCGATTTGCTCAGCAGTGCCTCGTTGTCGAAGATCACGCGGTAGGTGGTTCTGTGCTTGATGCGGTCCCACAATGCCTTGAAGTCCGCGCTACCGAGCACGGCCTGACGAGTGCGGACGGTCTGGCGTTCGTTGGCATTTCTGATATCGAGGCGTCCCGCGTGTCTCCGCAAAATGGATTGGACGCCCGCCCGCTGCTCGGCAAATTGCTTGGGCAGAGACAAGCTGGCGTTCCGTATCGCCTCGCGGAGTGTGTCCTGAATTCTTCCAGTGTCGTCGATGTACCCTTCCGCTTGCAAGTGGTCGTACAGAGCCTGTGATTTGTCGAACCCGAGGGGTTTCCACTCTTCACCCTCGGCGGACACTGGAATCTGAGCAAATTGATGGGGCTCAATGATGCCGAAACGGATTCCGGTGTCCGTTGCTATCTCGCGTTGCAAGTTCTCTGCGAAATCCTCATAGCTCTCCCTAGCGATCACCGTGAGCGTGTTCACATCAAAGCCGCGCAACCGCTCGCCTTCTTGGTTCACGCAAAGACGCAAACCGCGCCCGATTGTCTGCCGCCGTTCTCTTTCGGTCTGGATATCTCTTAGCGCGCAGATCTGAAAAACATTCGGATTGTCCCATCCCTCACGCAGAGCCGAGTGGGAGAAGATGAACTTTAGGGGCTCGTCGAGACTGAGCAGCTTCTCCTTGTCCTTCATGATCAGGTTGTACGCGCGTTCCGCGTTGTTGCGGTTCACCTGGTTGTTCTCAGCAGTATCAGTCCATCCGCCCTTTTTGTCGATGGAAAAATAACCGTCATGGACATCCTCGGCAGACGACGTCAGATCGACTTCCCCGAACAACGACTGATAGTCGGGATGCCTCGCAAGGCGCTTATATTCTTCCTCGAATGTGCGAGCGTAATCGCCCTTGACGGCGTTGCCGGCATCATCGTAGCGACGGTAACGCTCCACGGCATCGACGAAGAAGAGGCTGAGGACCTTGATTCCCTGTGGCCGCAACCGCTTCTCCTTGTCGAGATGCTCACGAATGGTCCGCCGAATCATCTGTCGATGCACTGTGGCAGCATCCACGTCCCCGTAGGCCTCGCCTTCGCGGAGAAAGCACTCACCGCCCGGCATGCGGAGTTCAACCGATGCAGATCCCACTCCAACTCGAATCTCCCCGATGCGGCAGTCGTGATAGACCATGCGGCCTGTCTCCTGTTCGAGGTCGTAGCCGTCTTGGACTTTCCTTTCCAGTCGTCGGACCCCGCCGCCGAACTCGACATCCAGCTCGACTCTGGCGCTGATGACTCCGCGTTTGTTGCTTGTGGAGATCAGTCGGACATAGGGCCTATTGTGCGCATCATCGACGGTAGCAGACGCCACTTCGATCTGCTTGACCAGCTTGCGCTCGTAGGCATCGACAGCATCCAGACGGTAGATCATGTGGTGCTTATCGATGTGCGTTGCCGAATAGCGCAGCGTGCAGAGTGGGTGCATGGCGTCCAGTGCTTCTTTGCCCCGTCCGGCAAGACCACCATCAACGCTTTGCGGCTCGTCGACGATCAGTATTGGCCGGGTGGCCCTGATGAGGTCGATCGGCTTTTCGCCGGCAGTCTTCTCACTGTTCTTGTAAAGGTTGTTGACGTCCTTCTTGTTGATGGCACCAACTGTGACGACCATGATCTGGATTTGAGGGCTAGAGGCGAAATTGCGCACTTGGCCGAGCTTCGCTGAGTCGTAGAGGAAGTACTCGAACGGTCTTCCCGAATAAAGCGCGCGGAAATGGTCATCAGTCATTTGCAGAGTCTTATAGACGCCCTCCTTGATAGCAACCGATGGCACGACAATGACGAATTTGGTGAAACCGTAGCGCTTGTTTAACTCGAAGATTGTGCGAACGTAGACGTACGTCTTACCGGTCCCGGTCTCCATTTCTACCGTGAAGTCGCCGGAGTCCAGACAAGAGGACGGCGGTAGCCCGTTGTGCAACTGGATAAGGTTAAGGTTTGCCCGGACTTGATCGTCCAGCAAGGTGAGCCGGTTGCCGATGCCAAGATCGTTACGATGGAAGGCCAGTTTTTCCTGTCGATCCATCGAATCACGAGTGACGGTGAATTCGGTCTGGCAGACCTCCTGACCGCGGAATAGATCGCAGACAGCCTCCACCGCCTGCAGCTGGAAGTCGAGGTCTGGCTCGAATCGGAGCTTCATCATGATTGGATCGAACTCGTTGGTTTCTGTAAGTTGCGGTTAATCGAGTATGAAGAGGCCGCCCTCCGGTGGCGGGACGCTCAGTCCAAGCTCGTGGGCTTGCTCGATGCAGGAATGAATCGCCTCCTTGACCTTCCACAACACCGTTTCTAGGTGATCTCCATGCGTCATGCATCTGGGTAACTCGGGTACGTCGCCGATGAACTCCTGATCTTCATTGCCGCGGTAGATGATCATCACGAATTTCTGCATCGATCACATCCTCGCTTCCTTGTACTTCAGAATGAGCCTCCGCGCCTACCTGACCTGATACCGTTCCGTACGTCCAGCTGCGTTGCAGATGGGCGATCTCCTTGATGCCTTTCCGCCAGAGAGGTGATGGCTGCTGCGTATCCGCTCCTCGAATTCCAGATACTCCAGTAGGGATCGCATGTCCGAGAAGCGAGTGTTCGTATCCGATCCGCTGCCACGTATAGTTTCTAGCAGTCCCTCAGGCCAGTTCATGTGAGGCTGTCCCCAACCCGTTGGGGTTACAGACTTCTGACGTTCCCGAGGCCACGCTGCTTCAGGGTCTCGACAAGGTTCGTCTTGGCTACGTCGTCGGTGAAGGCGCTGTCACGAAAGACGACAGTGGAATCAGCGGCCGGAGCAAGCGTGTCGTGCCAGTCGGCAATAGCCGCCGCTAGCGGCTCCACCTCCTCGCGAGCGATCGATTCGTCGAGGCAGGCGAACAGCGTCCCGGCACCGACCGAGTGTACGATCTTCCCTGTGATGGTCTTCGTATTGATAGACACGCAGAGGTCAAGCCCAAGCTTCAGAAGTAGCTCGTATAGAATGTCCTGCGCTGTTCGGTCAGGCAAAATATGGTCTAGACCAGAAAGCAGGGCACCCTCCAGATTGCTTGGTGTCGGATTCCAAGCCCTAATATTGGAGGTGTCCAACTTGAAGACGCGGAATCCTAAGTCCAGATCTTCTCCGCTGCGAGTAGCGCTGTCTGAATCTGAAGTATCGGTTTCGATCGGACTGACGTCGCGGTTAGCTAGGGCCGTTCCGACGGCTCGCAATCTGGACTTCGCAAGGTCGAAAATGGTCTTTGCCTCAGACTCTGGGACAACAAGAGGTTCCGGCAATTGAATAGCTATAAATCTCCGGCTGCCGCCATCATCGTTGTTCTGCGCCAGAACAGCATGGCCGGTTGTACCGCTCCCAGCAAAGAAGTCCAACACTAGGTCGTTTTCTGATACTGAGGTTGCGATTTTAAGGATCTGACGAATTAGGCGACTAGGTTTCACCGAGTTCAAGACGTTTTCTGTATGCTCAAAAGTAACATAACGAAGCAATTCTTCTTTGGCTTCTTGGGTGTGGCCGACATCCTCATGTTTCCAGAGTGTTTGTGGAACAACCCCCCTCCTTACGTCCGACAAGAATCGCTTTATGCGAGGTACACCGTCGCCATTCTCACCCCACCAAATCCGATCATCTTGATCAAGTTCTTTGAATCGATCTAGACTGACTCGCCAATAGGTCCCCTTTGGATTAGAAAACGTTTTTCCGCTGGGGCTAGTCACTTGGTATTGCCCTTTGCTGTAGTAATTCCTAGCTTGGATCGCACCCGACATCCAGACACCACGCGGGTCTGAATCTGGGTTCTTGTATCTCGACAAGTTTTTCTCCGTGCGTTGAAGTAGGCTTGGCTTCCAAGACTCTTTGGACCGGGCATATACGATTAGATAGTCGTGATCAGATGAGAAGTATGCAGCAGTATTTTTGGGCGAAAAGACTTTTTGCCATATCACTGTTGCAACAAAGTTCTCTCCACCAAAGATATCGTCCATTACGATCCTCAGATCATGTAGTTCGTTGTCGTCAATGCTAATGAATATCGCACCATCATGTTTCAAAAGAGTTCGAGCAAGCTTCATTCGTGGATACATCATATTGAGCCAAGCTGTGTGAAAGCGACCAGATATGTCAGGATTCGAAGCCAATCTATGACCATGATCATCGATTTGTCTGGTGGCCATTAGATAATCTCGGATAGTGTCGCGGTAGTCATCTGAATAAATGAAGTCTTTCCCCGTATTATATGGCGGGTCGATATAGATAAGTTTGACCTTATTGGCATAGCTCTTCTGAAGCAATTTCAGTACTTCCAAGTTGTCACCTTTGATCATCATGTTCTGCGTCGAATCCCAATCAACACTGTCTTCGGGACAGGGGCGAAGCGTGCCAGCCGATTGCGTGAGCGCGATGTGGCGAGCGTGGCCCTTGCCGAGCCAAGAGAGA
Organism: Bryobacterales bacterium; assembly: GCA_965205085.1. Taxonomy (GTDB): domain Bacteria; phylum Acidobacteriota; class Terriglobia; order Bryobacterales; family UBA6623; genus VXMF01. The sequence continues at coordinate 4,566,444 of OZ242039.1, forward strand.
CCGTATTTTTCCTTATCGTCATTCACGGTGCCGCCGAGAAGCTGACGGAGCACGTCGAAGTCCACTTGGCCCTCACTGAACGCCTCGGGGAATATGGTCTTCAGGCAATCGACATTTTCGGCAAGGAGATCCGCGGAGCGGGTCTCGGGGTCGCCGGTGAGGATCTTCTTCATAGGTCTCTCCGCTTCACAGTCTCGCCCGTGCCAAGTCCCGCTCCATGCGCAGACGTGCCAGTTCCAGGTTCATTTCTGCCCTTCGGCCCATCTGTTTCTCTCGGCCTGCAGTGGAGAGGATACGCTTCATCCTCTCAGTGAGGTACCAATAATCTCGTAGCGCCTCCGCCCGGTCGGAAGCGGCTGCTGGCGTAGCAGGAAGACCAAAGCGGCCGGTTATCGCAGCCGCCCGGAACGCTTGGACGGTATCGATCCAGCCTTGGTACAACTGTTTGATGGTTCCACGCGGCTGACGTTGCAGGGCGAGCGCCTTGCGAAAGGCATCCAACGACCCATCGGAACATTCGCTTGGAAACTGTGTGGCGACGATTGCGCCGTCGATCACGGTCTTGTCCGGTTCGCTGAGTGAACGGCGTTTGTGGGCCAGCGAGAGTTCCGGGGTCCCACCCAGCCAGGCGATCAGGAGGATCGGGTACGGAATAGCGCGGTGAACCAGTTCGACGATACGCTCGCTCCGCGCGGCAGAACGCAGTTCCAGCTTCAGGACGGCGATCTCAAGGTACTCGCGCGCGGTGTCGCGGTACTCGGCGATTCCGACGGTGGCCGGCTTCAAGGCAGCCAGCCACTTCAATTCTTCAACGCCCTGCTGGATTCGCCGCCGGTCGCCCGCCGCGAATGCGCCGTTCTCGATGAGCAGTGTCTTGGGAATACGGCGCTCGATGAACACGTCGGACGGGAGTGCGAGCGCCTCTACGGGATCGAACGGCCTCATGGTAAGTCTTCCGGAAGCACGACGAGAAAGGCTACCACCTCGAAATCACCCATTCCAGCGAACTCGCCGGACATAGCGTGAGTACCTCCTGGCGTGAAGAGACTGGCAATCGCGCGCTCCTCACCCATTCCAATGACGGAGGATACTGCAGCGGCGAGCTGCTGTTGCACGGTGCGCATGTCCATCCCCTGCCGGGTCGCTGCGTCGAAACGGCGAAAGGCAGCAGCGTCGGGCAGTTCATTGCCGACGCACAGACGCTTGAGTCGGTCGAGGATCGTCTTGGCCTGTGTGAACGACAAGAGCACGGACCCATCGTCTCCGATATGCACTAGATAATGCGGTGCCAGCGGATAGCCCGGCTGGAACCGGGCCTCCGCGGCTGCACCCTCGGCACGCAGGCAGAAGATGACCCCGGGCGGGACGTCTCCGTCCGCCGTTACGGCGACCGCGTGCATGCCAGGCGGTTCCGCTTCAAGGTCGGCCGCATCGACCTTGCGATAACGGGCCAGGTCGATTCGGAAATCGGTTAGCGTCAGGTCGGCGATTGAAACACCCGACGACAAGTCCTCCAAGTCAATCACAGTGTCTTGGAGATGCAGAAGTTGCTTGCGGCGGTATTGCAGATCATTCATGGGATCCCCGGACTGCTGCACGATCAGGTTCTCCTCTCCGGTCGCCGAAATGTCGAGAAGCACCATACGGCCGCTCACGCGCCGCTCCAGACGAAGATATTCCTCCAGTTCCATGTTGGGCCAAAAGTTGACGAGCTGGATACGCTCGTTGGGCGAGCCGAGGCGGTCGATGCGTCCGAAGCGCTGGATGATGCGCACCGGGTTCCAGTGGATGTCGTAGTTGACGAGCCAGTCGCAGTCTTGAAGGTTCTGGCCTTCGGAGATACAGTCCGTCGCAATCAGAAGATCGACCTCGCCTTCTCCCGCAAGGTCGGGCGGCCGCTCCTTGGTTCGCGGAGCGAAGGCGGTCAGAATGGAAGCGAGGTCGCGTCTCAGTCCCGCCAGTGTCGTTTGGTTGGCCCCCGTACCAAGGACCAGCGCGGTGTGGATTCCAAGAGAAGTCAGCACCCAAGGTGCAAGCGCTTCGTACAGATAGCGCGCGGTGTCTGCGAAGGCCGTGAACACGATCACCTTGCGGTTTCCGGCATTGATCGGACTGCGGCACTTCCGTTCGATCATGGCTTTCAGTTCGGCCAGTTTGGCGTCGCGGTCCGCATTCACCTGCCCGGCCGCAGCGAGCAGGGTTGCCAGCCGGTTGCGGTCCTCGATCAGGTCCTGCCGCCAACGGACCGGATCGACGTCCTGAAGTAGCACCTTCACCTTGCGGCCAACCAGCAGGCCCTCGAAAGCCGGATCCTCGATATCGATATCACCGATGTCGAGTTCCTCGAATTCGGTTGTCTGTGCCTCGATGCGGGCGAGCAACGCCTCGACGTCTGCAAGCTGACGCTGGACAGTTAGCTGGAAGGAAGCGACCGAACTCTCCATACGTTTCAGCGCGTTTACGCGCAGAAGCTGAACAAGGCTCTCCTCGCGATCGAGCTGCCGGAAAGTCACGCCTCCGCCGCGCAGTCGGGTGCTGTACTTCTTGTCATAGGCTTTCTGCCTGTGCGGCAGGACATAACGCAGGGGCGCATAGGCAGCAAGATTGAGGCGGCGGATTTCCGCATTGATTTCGCCGATCGACGGGAACTCGCCCGATAGATCGACATCTGGCTTCACGTTGATCGGCTTTAGACGCTCGGGGAAGCGGCCGGTCTCGAGGTCTCCGTAGTATTTCTCCAGATGACGGCGGGAACGGGCGATCGTGAGAAGGTCCAGCAGGGTGAAGTAATCGAAGCCCAGCATGTCGACGAGCCGCGACGGCGTCCGTTCGGCCTCCTCCAGTTGGAGCCAGCGGTTGAACTGCTTCTGGGCGCGCTGCGTCGTGCCATCGATGCTGGACACGCCGTGCTCCGCCAGTGCCGTGTCGTCTCCCTCTGTTGCGAAGGCGATCTGGTTGCGGAGGTCGGCTAGACGATTGTTCACCGGCGTAGCGGTAAGCATGAGGACCCGTGTCTTCACGCCGTCCCGGACAATCCTATGCATGAGCCGGCTGTAACGCGTCTCGACCTGCTGGGGCGAGCGCTTATTCCGGAAGTTGTGCGACTCGTCGACGACGACGAGGTCGTAGTTCCCCCAATTTACGTGGGCGAGGTCGATATCTCCCGACATTCCGCTGTTGCGGGAAAGATCCGTGTGATTCAGAACGTCATAGTTGAAGCGGTCGCGCGCAAGGATGTTGCGACGGTCGTTTGCGCAGTACAGGGTCCAGTTGTCGCGTAGCCGCTTCGGACAGAGCACGAGAACCCGGTCGTTGCGTAATTCGTGGTATTTGATGATCGCCAGTGCCTCAAACGTCTTGCCGAGCCCAACGCTGTCTGCGACGATGCAGCCACCGTAGCGTTCGAGCTTGTCGATGGCACCAACGACCCCGTCCCGTTGAAACTTGAACAGCCTCTTCCAGACCTCGGTCTCGCGAATCCCGGTCGCTGACTTGACGACGCGCTCCTCATCGAGTTCGCCTCCCTCGCGCCGGAACAGGTGATGGAGAATCAACGCATAAACGCTGGAAGGGGCGCGGTGCGCCGCTAGGCGACGAAGGGTTCCCAACAGATCCGTCTTCGCCGAGCCGTCTTCCGTCAGATCGGACCATTGTGCATCAAACCAGTCCCCTAGCCGCTCGCACTCTTCGGTCGATTCGGACGCCTGAATCAGGTTGAGCGGATTTCCCGGCGTTAGGCCAAGCCCGTCGGTGCTGAACGCAAAGGAACCCAGGAGGCCTTGCCTTGGGCGGCCGTCGCCATTGCGCAACACCATCGCTCCCTGCGGGACCGCCCCGCGAGCTCGCCGCACCTCGGCCGAGTTCTCGATCCAGTCTGCGCAACGGCCGGCGAGCCAGTGGCCTTGCAGGCGATTTCGGGCGGCGCGGTCCGCAACGGATCCCAGGAGATCGAGGCCTGCTCCTTCTGGTGGCAGGATGATCCGCGCCCCGGCCATCTTTACAAGATCTCTGTCGATTTCTCCAAACGCATGGAGCGATAAGGTGCCGGATGCGATATCCAGATGACGGTCCGCCCCGAGCCACGGCCGGACGATATCGATCACGCGATCAGTGCCGGTGTTCTGAATGATTCTCATTTCGGCCCGAAGATCCTTGGATCGAAGATTCCAACGTTCGCCTTGCAGACATCGCCCGCATTCCGCATCACAACGGCGAGACTCCGCATGACCGCCGCGGCCGCCAGGAAGGCGTAGCGCAGATGGTCGTCGAGAAGCTCCCAGACGGTAGCGGCCGCGAGACCGAGGCCTGCTTCAGCTATGAAATCGAGAAAGAAAACGACGCGCAACTCCGGACTCGCCGGCATCATCTCGGGGGCCACGTCCGTGTCAATCAGCCACGCGAGCGGAGCGGTCATCCATCCCCCTCGCCGAAAAACGACAGCGGTCTGCAGTCGCAACAGACCGGAGGCGGTAGCTTGACGCCGTGCTTCTCTCCGAAGCTACGAGCGAAGACCTCGGATGGCTTAGGGCGGCCAGCAGACCTGGTGCGCTTCTCGCGGATCAGGTGTTCGACGAGTTCCTCCATCAATACTCCGCTCTGCCGGGCCTCGCGCCGGAGCGAGAACTTGTCCTCGGAATTGGTGTCGCAGACGGTGATGCTGGTGCCCATGCCGCCAGGTCCTGTTTGGTCGGGGGCCGAGCAAGAGACCAACCGACAATCAAGTCATCCTATCAGAATTCGCGGGTCAAGGGCTCGCGGCCGTAGCTTGCGGGATACGCCGATGCTGCGGATTTCTGCCCCAGCGGAGCTGATTTCTCGGCGTGGCTGGAATTGCAGTCGTATTGAGCTTACCTCAGCGCATGCGTATCGTCATTGCATTGAAATCACGCCTTATTTGATGTTGCGATGGGTATAGGTTCGCCTTAGGTTCTCACCGAGAAGCTGCAAGAATACTGGCCGTTCACCGGTGGGCCACGGAATCTCCCAGGTTTCCTTGAGACGCTACTACGTTGCAGTGGTGGTCGCGGTAGGGAGAACGCCACCCTGAACAACAGCGCGCATCATGAGCCGTGCACCAAGTCAAAATCCATACCCGCCCCGGGTTGTGAATCTAGGTGCTCGTCGCCACGAAGACGGCTACCTTAGGCATGCGGCATACAAACTCACCGTCAGCGATATTCTGATCTCAGACAGCTTCAACGGAGAGGTGCCGGTCGATAGCTGCGACTCGAAAGGCCCAGCCGAATCCGTCAGCCATGTCGGTCAACCCAATACTTCCGAAGCTCTCTGGCGCGCAAAGACATGCTAGTGTGCGCCTCCAGCAATTCCTTCAAAGTAGGATTTCAGTGAGTTCAGGGTATCGTCAGCGGTCTTGGTCCAAACGAAGGGTTGGGGATCCTCATTGTAGACCCGCAAGTATTCCTGGATGGCCGCTTCCAGCGCCTGAGTGCTGCGGGACGTTCCGCGCCAAATCCGCTGCTGCGTGATCTCGGCGAACCAACCCTCAATCTGGTCCAACCAAGCGGCACTGGCCGGCGACGGGTGCAGGGGGTAACGAGGCCGCCGCCAGTGGTGGGTCCGGGCCGTCTTGTGAGTCCCGTCGTTGTCGAGGATCCGATGCACATCGTGGGTCTCTGGCACCGACTTGTCCATCCGCGCTAGAAACTTCTGGAACTCCATAGCGCGGTGGCGCTAGTCGCCCTTGCTAGTCACCTCACCCGGTTGCGATATCCAAGGTCGCAAACACGGGGGGGGCGTCCCGTTGCGTTGGTCGTCGTGTGTCTGCCGCTCGGGCACTCCCGGCCGCATCGGCAGGACCGGCTGGGTGTGGTCCAGCGCCCGGGTCGGCGATTTCTAATCCCCAAGGAACCCCACCGCGCGATCGGGCGGATGGAGGTACAGGCCGACGATGTTGCGCACTTTCTCCACACGCTGCGGGCCCTGCGACAGCTGGAACGTCTCGCTCCGATGCGGTTGGAGACCGAACACACGTCCGATGCGGCCGACAGTGGGAGCGTTCAGCCCGTAGGCCGGAGCCATCGAGTGGCTGCTCCCCGGGGCCGTGGCTCCAAGGTCTGCACGACGATCCACTCCACATTGGCATTCGCCCCCGTCCTCGGGGCACCGGAGCGCGGTTTGTCCGGCCAGCCGTCGCAGCCGTGCTGCAGGAACCGCCACCGTTTCCCGACCGTGGTGCGGGTAATGGGTAGACTGTCTGCGACTTGCTGATCTTTGCGGTGTGGGTACGACCGGAGGGGGACCTCCGCACGCAACGACAGCGCTCGCGAGGTCTTCTACCGTCGCTGTCAGCATTCCAGTTCTTGGCATTGCGGACCCAAAACTTGGTGGACCACCCGTCCATGTTGATTTACCATCACTGCATCCCGATTTTGCAATGGCAATATCAGAACTCCGGTCTGGAGTCAGGATATTTCTGATGCAGGCCACGAGCTAAAACACTGCGACATGGGCCTTCGGGGAGGAACTCCCACCGCGTAGGCCACCTGCCGGTAGCGAGGGCGGTGCCATGTACATCCAACGGCGTCGAGATACGTGCTCTGGCTCAGATCAACTCCGTGGGTGCCGCGGCTCATCTGGCGGACCTCCTACTAGTACGGCTTCGGACGGCAGACCCGAAGGCTACGGCGCCAGCGCTGGACCGCTGTCAACCTAAGCGCAGACCGACTTTCGCATGGATGACAGCACCGTATGCGTGCCAGACCTTGGCATGCTACCCTGGATTCTTGCTGTCGTCCACAAGGTCGAACGCAGTCATCCTCAGTGAGACTTGAGCACTGGTACCTGCATCTATGGGCATCTCTCAAGGAAAACAAGGGCGAAGTCTAAAGCTGTTCTTGACTGACGGTTCGCCCACTGGGGTGATCGTAGCTGAACTGGGTGGCTGGTCTGGCAAGGTGCTCGTCGCGGCACGGTCCAAGCTCCCCGAATTGATTGGGCGAAAAGAAACAAAGAAGACTGGCGTCTACTTGCTGACTGGGCCAGATCCCACCACGGGATGCACATCTGTCTATGTGGGCGAGGCAGACAGGATCCGTGATCGGCTGGCGAATCACGACAGAAGTGAGAACAGGCAGTTTTTCGACCGCATCTATGTGATCGTTTCGGCGGGCGACACGATGACCAAGGCGCACGGGCGATATCTAGAAAGCCGCATCCTGCATCTCATCAGGAACGCGAAGCGGGGTCGCTTGATCAACAGTAACATGCCTTCCTTCACCGGCTTACCGGAATCTGACATTGCCGACATGGATAGGTTCTTGGAGGAAATCGAGGTAGTCCTGCCTGTGGTGGGCTGCGACCTGTTCTCGGCTGAACCCAACCCGATACCGACATCAGAACTTGCACCCGAGCGACCACCGTCCGAACGCCCGATTTTCGAATACAAGACGAAGGGTGCCTCTGCGATTATGAGAGTCGATGGTAATGGCTGGGTTATACTCAAGGGTTCCACCGCCTGTGTCGCGGAAGTTGGTAGCTGCCCAAATGGCATTAAGAATGAACGGAAGCAGCTCATCGACGATCGTGTTCTGATTGAGGGGCCCGGTAGTGGACTATATCAATTTGCCTGCGACTTCGAGTTTAAGAGTCTAGCGAGTGCAGGGGGTGTCGTTCGTGGGGGCGGCGTATCCGGCAAGAAAGTTTGGAAGGTGCAGGGATCCGGCAAGAGCTATAGCGAATGGGTGAAGGAGACTTAGCCGTTGAGGATCAGGCTTACGGCACAGGCGTCTGCGATCATTCTGGCCTAGGGCAAGGGCCGAGTTGGTGGTGTTGCGCACCAACGGCAATGTGCGCCAAGGATGGCGGCAGTTGCTATCCGACAGTCGCTCTTCTACACTCAACTGACTTTACCTAGGACTCCCAACATGACCTGTGGCCAATGCCTAGCGTCAATACATAGTTGACAGTCATGTTGGTTTGTGGTGAGTAGGGGTGATGCGAGTTGGACTGCGTAGGTGAGAGCCAGACCCGCTCCAACGGCAGCTGGTGCGGGAGCAAGGGCCGTCGGGCGACCCAAGCTCGCGGAGACACTGGCCCAGGGTGAACCGCCAGCAATTCCTTTACAGTCGGATCTCAGTGACTTCAGGATATCGTCAGCACCATTGGTTCAGATAAAGGGTTGGAGGTCTTCGTTGTAGACCTGCAGGTGCTCCCTGATGGCCACTTCCAGCACCTGAGTGCTGCGAAACGTTCCGCGCCGAATCCGCCGGCGCGTGATCTCGGTAAACCAGTGCATCCACCTAATTCAACCAAGAGACACTAATCGGCGTGAAATGCAAGTGGTAGCGCGGACGTCGCCGCAGCCAGTTGTGGATCAGAGTCGTCTTGTAGGTCCCGTAGCTGTCGAGGATGCGATGCACATCGTGGGTCTCTGGCACGGACTTGTCAATCAGCGCCAGAAGCTTCCTAAACTTCACAACCCGCAGGTTCCAGTAGCACCTGGTGGTTACGATATTCAGGGCACGAACAGCGTCCATTGCACATTGAAACGCAACAGCGGGAATGAAGGTCCTTGGAGTGGGCGGTTGAGTCGCTAGCAAGATGCCGCAGACGGGGTGGATTTGTCAAGACGACGCCCCGGGGGTGGGTGCTACGCGAGGGCGGCACAGGGAACTGGCCTGAAATGGCGGTTGGACCACAGGGGCGCTGGCGGGCTGGCCCCGCCAGTTCGAAAGAGGGAAGTGGGTGGGGGAGGGGCCGCGTTGCGGCCCCGATCAGAGAGGACGGGGGTCCGGGGCATCGGGTGGCGGGTCGATGCCGGTCGATCGATTCCTGCAGCCGTTGCGGGTCGAGTGTGCGCAGCTTCCCAGTCTTGGGCGCGAACTGGCGCAGCAGGCCGTTGGTCTGTTCATTGAGGCCCCGGTCGCAGGAGCGGTTGGGACGCGAAAGAGAATGTCGGCGTCGAGCGCCACCGGATTCTGGGGTCGCTGGAGAGCTCTTTCCCGTCTTCGCAGGTCAGGGTCAGGACCACGGTGGAGACGGGCCGCTGCCCGCCGATGCCCCATGAGTGAAGCCAGCGTTGCTCGATCGAGACGCTGGCAGCTGGTGCGTGGGTATGGTCAGGGTAAAGGCTTCGTTCATGTCGACAAGCGGGTCCAGCTTTCCCACATTTCTGGGGCCCCGAGGCGGGGGGTTGGGCGGTACAGGTAGCCACCCAGAATTGCCAGAGTCCGCACCGCCAGACCGAGATTGCGCGGCGGGTCAGGCCGGCGCTGGGGTGCCCGGCTCGCGCAACTGCCGAGGGATGAAGCAAATCGTGGCGGGCAGCTCGGCAGTGGTCCAGCCCAGAACTTCGCTAGGCGATGACGGCCTTGATCGTGACCGCCCGGACCACGCGCTAGCCCCAGTGGACTCGGCCTTGCAATCGGATTGGAGAATCCTGTGCCAGTCCTCGGTGCGCCAGCGGAGGCGGTACCAGAGCAGGACACGCTCGGCATCCGCCAGTCAGGTGATTGGGAGCGTGGTCAGCAGGAACGACTCGAGGGCCTCCCCGCCGGGGATTGGAAAGTGCTCTCAAAGGAGCACTAACTGCAGGCGCAAGGGTTCCTGGCTGGGACGGGGGCCGGCGAAACGGCCGCGTCCGGTGGCCTGGCCAACGTTGGTCCTGTTGACTGCACGGCAGCAGGTGCCGGCATGCTGCTGGTGGGCCCAATAGGTTTCCACCAGCTCGGGCCGGTAGCGATAGCGCCGCTGGGAAGCCGCGGGCAGGCGGCGCAACACCAGCCCAAGCACCTTGGAGGCGAGGCTGTCACAGCGCACGTCGGGCCGGGTCAGGAACCGGCTCAGGTTCAGCACACCGTGCCGTCGCTTGCGCCGTATCGCTGCCGACCAACCGATCCATTCGTAGCGCGCCCCGACCGCCAAGGCCGCCGAGGCAATGCCGAGCGCACCCAGCACACCGTGCTCGGCTTCAATCAGATAGCGCACTTGGCCCGACAATGAGCACCGCTCCATGGGGGTGCTCCCAGGCCATCGGTTCGTTCCAGACTTGACGCTGCTGGTCGTCGCGACCAAGCTCAGTTGCAAATCCACCACGACCTCAACGACGGCTGCCACGGCGCGGACCGGCCGCGGGGTCTCGGGCGGGCTGCAACCGGAGATGGCCTAGACCCTCCAAACCGCGCAAGACTTGCTGGCGAGTCGGGCTGCGAGGGGGTCTCCAGAATGCAATTTTGATCGAGCATCTCCTAGACATGCCACAACCACCGCAATTGTTAACTGCTTGCCTGTAGGTAAACGGCAGACCGCAGCGGGTTCGGCATCGCTTCGCCCAGAAACGTGGCGGTACTCCGCTTTACGTCTGAAAGAGTGGTTCCTTCGCCTTTCTCTCAACGACCCTGACAACGGCTCACTGATAAGCCTTGCCAATAATCGTGTCGGCTGCTTCGATTCGACGATCCCGGTGCGCTCGCCGATGTCCCCGTGGCCCGGAACTCAGCCGCCGCCACCGGTGCCCCACCTTGCCTTGCAGCGGCGCAGCCTGACGCACACCGCAAAGCCAGCCAATCCAGGTCGCCTTCGGAGCCGGGACTACGCTGGCACTCGCGGCTGAGGGTGGACTTGTCTCACTCGAGTCGACGAGCTATGACGCTGAGAGAGATGCCCTGGTCCGGCAGAGCCGGGTGTCCCGACCTCCCGCTGGCCTGCCACTGGCGCGAGGTACGGGGCACCTGAGTTTTTCCTGAGGTGGGCCATTAGGCAGGTCCCGCTGAAGCCATGTCATCCCCCACTCGTTCAGCCCCTCCGTACAGCGTCTTGCATTTCGCAATCAAGAGGCATAACCGCATTGCCCCCCGCCGGGATCCCTTCAAACCGACCTGATATGATCATCAGAAGCAGTACCTTGCTAAGCAATGTCACCCTTCGTGCTTGGGGTGCACTCTGGAGCAAATCTTGAAATCTGACACTGAAGAATCTCGCAACTGTTGGTTTGTCGGGGCGAAACATCCTGACAAAGGTGATCAGACCGACCGTTTTGTGCAGCAGGGCATTTGGGAAAATAGTTGTCCCAACGATTACCTTGACTTGGTAAGATCCATTCGGCCAGGTGACCGCATTGCGATCAAGTCGTCGTATAAGCAAGAATCCAATCTTCCTTTTGATAACCAAGGCCATCAGGTGTCTGTCATGGAACTCAGATCCATTGGACACGTGCAGCAGAACTTTGGTGACGGAATCAGACTGAGGATTAATTGGAGAAAGATTGATAATCCTCGTAAATGGTATTTCTATACGAATAGCCATGCAGTCTGGCGGCTGACACTAGGTGACTGGAAAACTGATGCATTGTTCCGCTTCACGTTCGAAGACGAATCGCAAGATATTCGTCAGTTTCGAAACGCTTCACTCTGGCGTGACCGATATGGCGATGAATCTGAAAGCAAACGCCGGTTTAAGTGGACCCAATTCTATGAATCAATCGCCGATAATCTCCTCACATATCAGCACAAAAGAGACCAGTTAGTCGAAGGTCTACACAGCATCGCTTCTAGGGTTACTGGGCTATCAAATATCGTAAAGGAGCGGGCCTCCGATGGTTCTCGCAGCCCCATGAAAGATATCTGCCCGTTTACGATTATGGGCATGTTCAACCGTAAGGGTTCCGACATACATCGAAAACCTATTGCAAGTGCGATTGCACATTTTCTCGACGTATCAGAGCCTGTTCCCGACTCATTTGACGGCGTTCCGAAACTGGAGAGCTTGCGTCAATGGTTCTTCGGTCCAATCGATAAACGCAAACCAAGCGATATCGACACTCTTTGGGGAGTTTTTTCCGCAGCGATTGCCTTTGCACAAAACGGCGACGAAAGCACTCGATCGCGATTTATTTCTGCCTACGATGCCGCGCTGAGGTGTTTCGCTGTGGGGTCAGGGAATCTCACTAAAGGGCTCTATTGGATCCGACCTTGGGATTTTCTGAGACTATCTCCAAGATATTTCAGGAAAATCTTGAGTCCAACAATTGGCAGGCCAGAGCTAATACCGGGTAAGCGGTATTTTGGAACTGAGTACATGGAACTTCTAGACTACTTCACGATGCTGTTTGAAGCAGAGGCATTCCCGGCTCACTCTTTCCCTGAACTGTCACGCTTGGCATTGATTCACAAAGACATGAACCCAGCATCGCAAGAGACAAGCTCAGATTCTCCACGAATAATCGAAAAACCGCCACCAAAGCCAAACGACAATAGTGTACCAAGGGAACCGTATTCCGTGGAGTCCATTCTAAAAGATGGATGTTTTATCGATCCTAAGAACATTAATGGTATTCTCGAATGCTTGCGCACTAGAAAGAACATCATTCTTCAGGGGCCACCTGGAACCGGCAAGACTTGGCTTGCTAAGCGACTGGCATTCGCACTGATAGAACAACGCGACAACAGAAGAGTTCAAAAAGTTCAGTTTCACCCGAATCTATCGTACGAGGATTTTGTTCGTGGATGGCGGCCGGCAAACGATGGCAAGCTCGAACTAGTGGATGGCCCCTTTCTGAAAATGAGAAGAGCCGCTGCGGAAGATCCGGAGGCAAAATATGTTCTCGTGATCGAAGAAGTTAATCGCGGGAATCCTGCCAGCATTTTTGGCGAGATGCTTACACTACTTGAGGCAGACAAACGGAACCCGGATGAAGCCTTGGAACTTGCACACGGGCGGCCTGATGGTAAAGATGACGATAGGTATATTTTCATTCCGAAAAATCTGTATGTGATCGGAACGATGAACATAGCTGATCGCTCTCTTGCACTGGTTGACTTGGCACTACGGCGGCGCTTCGCCTTTATTCGTTTAGAACCTAGGATCGGCAAATCTTGGATCAAATGGGTTCAATCTAGGAACAAGATTGATTCAGAACTTCTTCTCGAAATTAAAGATAGAATCAATGATTTGAACAAGCAAATTACAGACGACACGAGTCTTGGAAGCCAGTACCAGGTTGGGCACAGCTATGTTACTCCATCGCATGATCGTGGGATCGATGATGGTCGGCAATGGTTTCGTCGAGTTGTCGAAACTGAAATTGGGCCGTTGCTCGATGAATACTGGTACGACGCACCTGACAAAGCAGAGAAAGCGAAAAGGCTATTATTGAAAGGCTTTTGATCGTGTCCTCGGCTGCGACGAACGCAATATCAGATGCTCCCGGTCAGATCGAGGGCATCCCGGTACGGAATCTTTGGCTACTCATGCTGTATGCATCAGACTTCTTCAAGGAGTTCGACATGGCGCAGAGGGCCGTAGAGGACAATCCTGACTGCATCCCCGACCTGGTTGCCGAAATGCTCTGTAGACGCGTCGAACGCCGCATTCAGCGTAATTTGAGCTACCAGTATCAGTCGCACGAAGCCATTCTTGGTCGCGTGCGAGGCCGCATTGATCTGCTGAAGACTGAAAGGCGTCAGCTTCTCGACCGTGGGAAAGTTGCATGCCGTTTCGATAGATTCACTGTTGATTCAGCTCGGAATCGCTATGTTCGGGCGGCCTTGGACAGATTATCGAAGATCGTTCTACGCAACGATCTGTCACATCAATGTCGCTCGCTGGCTATGAGTTTGAGGCGGATGGGGGTAACCGGCGAATGCCCGCAACGTCCAGACTTCTCCCTCGAGCGCTTCGGTAGGCATGATGCAGATGACCAGCCCATGGTGGCTGCAGCGCATTTGGCCTTCGATCTTGCCCTGCCTACAGAGATGGCAGGTACGAGGCGACTGTCGCTGCCGAATAGAAAGATCAGGTGGGTTCGGAGGCTTTACGAGAAAGGGATCGCCGGATTCTATGATGTCGTACTTTCGAAGAGTGGCTGGCGTGTCGACGCAGGCAAAACGCTCGCCTGGCAGATGGAGAGCAAGAGTCCGCGTATAGACAAGATTCTGCCGTTGATGCGGACTGACATCGTTCTCGATCACTTGGAATCGGGACGCCGTATTGTCATCGACACGAAGTTCAACTCGGTCGTAACACGTGGCTGGTATCGCGATGAAACACTTCGCAGCAGCTATGTTTATCAGATTTATGCCTATTTGAGGTCTCAGGAGGGCAGTGGTGATTCCCTTGCCGATGGTGCGATGGGATTGCTCCTGCACCCTTCCGTGGGCGACTTGTATAACGAGGCCGTTGTGATTCAGAATCATGAGATTCGATTTGCTACTGTTGATCTCGGGGCGACGGCGGGAGAGATCCGTGAGCAGTTGCTGGCGGTCTTGGATTCACCTCCAGGGAAATCGACCATTGACTCCTAAGATGCCTGTCCGGTGATTCGGTGTGGGCAGGGCCAAGCAGCGGTTGGTGGGAGGGTAAGGATAGGTCTAGTGGTGGGCACGACCTAAGTTTGTCAATCCCTGTTCGGAACGTAGGTACACTGCAGGGAACTGCGCTGTCGCTAGCCCCAACAGCGGACGATTATGCTTGTGACGCCGACAGCAACGGCCCCCCACATGAGTATCTGCTGCGGTTTCGAGTCCAGTGCTCCGACCTGCGCTTCCAGAATCTTGGTCTGTGTCTTCGGTTTGACTTCGAAGCAGACGATCAGATTTTCGGCGGGCATCTCGCCGATGCTCTGTACCACAATATAGGCCCAATCCCGTGCATCCCGCTCCTGTGAGCGGGGCCTCAACGAACATACCAACGGCCTGCTGCGGCAGTTTGTGCCCAAGACCGAGAACCCGCCTACGCTCGACCCGCAACGGCTGCGGGAAGCGACCGACCGGCCCACCACCGCAAGTTGAGTGGCTACCGTACTCCGCCTGAGGTCTATCTCGCCGACTGTCTCGCGGCCGGCATCGACCGCTACTCGACGCCTTCGATCTCTGTCCTTTCTGAGAGGGGCTGCGGCGCGGCCCCCCTCAGACACTCCTCCCTCTTCTGCCTGACGGGCCAGAGCCCACCCCGGCCCTGCGCCTTCTTAGCCCCACCCCGCCTGCCGTACATTGCTCGCAAATCAACCGCCAACTCCAAGGGTCTTCTGCCGCGCTGTTGCATAGCAATGTGCAACGGGAATGAGCATCTCTAGGGGTACAGTCTGATGATCTCAATCAAGGGGCTCGTATGGCTGCCGTGTGGCAGTCCACGCAGGCGATATCCCCGCACGGCACATTCAGGCCCCGGCTATCGTTCGAGTCCGGCCCAGTCGGGGCAGGGGTGGCCGGAAACCGACGGAACCGCTTTACAGGGCCACGATCCGTCATCGCCCGGTTCTCATTGTGGTACGCTATCTGGCCAAGCCTAGGAGGATGGCCAGATGAACAATAGGAATCGGCTCTTCGTGGCGAGTTGCATCGCACTCGTTACGACATCCATGTTTTTTTCGATTCGAGGCGATGCGGCCGATGCGCTTGGCAAGGACTTCCAGTTGACGAAGGCGCAACTGGGGTTGATTTTTCAGCCGGCCTTCTACGGCTTCACCGTGTCGATTCTCATCGGCGGATCGCTCGTTGATCTCTTCGGGATGCGCCGCCTGCTCACGATCTCCGGACTCTTCTACATCGCCGGAATCCTCGCAATCGTTGCCCTTCCGTTCCCGGATGCTCCGGTGGAGTCGGTCTTCGGCAACCAGATCACACTGACGCTGTGGCTCGCCATGCTCGCGCTGGGTCTGGCCCAGGGCCTCGTCGAGGGGGTGATCAATCCCCTGTGCTCGACCCTGTATCCGGAAGAGAAAACCCAGCGCATGAACGTGTTGCACGCATGGTGGCCGGGCGGGCTGATCATTGGCGGGCTGCTCGCATACTTCATCTCCGTGGCCATGGGCCTGGGAGACTCGGCAAGTCCGGAAACCGCGACCCTGGGCTGGCGTATCAAGCTCATGACGATCCCGGCTGTCGCACTGACCTACCTGCTCCTCATTCGCGGCCAGTCGTTCCCCGCGACCGAGCGGGTCGCTGCCGGGATCAGCGGCCGGGAGATGTTTCGCGACCTGTGCCGGCCGTCGTTCGTGTGCCTCTGGATCTGCATGTGGCTGACTTCAGCCTCCGAACTCGGCCCTGACCAGTGGGTGCCTTCCCTCATCACCAGCCTGACCGACGGTATGCCGGGAATCCTGATCCTGGTCTACACCTCGGGAATCATGTTCGTCCTGCGATTCTTCGGCGGTTCCCTGGCCCACAAGTTCTCTCCATTCGGGTTGATGACGATTGCCTCGATCTTCACCGCCGCAGGCCTCTACTCGCTGGGTTCCGTCAGCACGATGGTGGGCGCATTCGCTGCGGCGACCATCTTCGGCATCGGGAAAACCTATTTCTGGCCTGTGATGCTGGGCGTCACCTCGGAGCGATTCCCCAAGGGGGGCCCGCTCGCGCTCGCAGTGATGGGGGGCACGGGCGTCTTCTCGAGCGGCACAGTGGTTCCGATCATGGGCAAGCTGTACGACCGGTTCGGCCCGGCGGCAACGTTCAAGTACGTCTCGGCCCTTCCGGTCGCCCTGGTGGTCCTGTTCGGAATGTTCTTCCTTCACTTCCGGAGAAAGGGCGGTTACAGGCCTGCAGCGATCACCGACAAGTAAACTGGAGGTGTGAAACGGCACTCAGCCTTGGTCCCGTTGTCGCGTCAGCATCATGACGGCCTGGCGCTGTGCGTCTCGATCGAGCGTGGATTGAACGACGAGGCGGCTCCCGGCGTGGCCGAGCGTCTGAAACGGCAGGCGCTGGATGCCTGGAACCTCGAGTTGCAGGGCCACTTTGCCGTGGAGGAGGAGGTCTTGTTCCCCGCGGTGAGGTGCGAAATTCCGGAACCGGAGGTAGTGGACCGCCTGGAACGGGAACATCGGGAGATTCGGGAAGTGATCGGGACATTGAGGGATGCCAGCGGGCCCGAACTGGTCGGCTGCCTGCGCACGTTGCGGAAGAAACTCGTCGCTCACATCCGCTACGAGGAGCGGGTCCTGTTCGAAACCGTGCAGGCCAGCGTAAGCGAGGCGCAACTAGTGAATCTGGGTCGGCGGATCGATGCGATCCTGCCCAGTGTGTGCATCAATCTCGGCAGCGCCGATGTCGCCTCCGATCGCCGGAACTGAAGCGGCTTTCCCCAGGCTCCGCTCGATGTTGACCTCGATTTTCCGGCTGAGCCCGCCCGTCTCGAACTGGATCGCCATCCGGATGGCGTTCTTGATAGCCTGTCGCGTCGAGCGGCCGTGGCAAATGATCACCCCGCCCCGGACGCCCAGCATGGGCGCACCGCCATACTCTTCGTAGTCCACGCGGCTCTGGAACTCGTCAAAAGCGCCTCTGGCCAGTCCGTAGCCGATCTGGCGCATCACCGTTGCCTCGAGCGACTTGATCAGGATGGTCTTGATGGTCTTGACCAGTCCCTCACTGACCTTCAGGGCCACATTGCCGACGAAACCGTCGCATACGATCACATCCGCCTTGCCGCTGTACAGGTCACGGCCCTCCACATTGCCAATGAAGTGGAACGCCTGATTCTTCAGCAGGGGCGTCGCCTCCTTCGTGAGTTCGTTACCCTTGCGCTCTTCCTCACCGATCGACAACAGCCCGATCCGGGGTCTGTCGCAGTCGAACAGGACCCGCGTATAGACATCGCCCATCACCGCGAACTGCACGAGCATGCTCGGCGTACACTCCACGTTGGCCCCGACGTCGAGCAAGAGCGTCCGCCCGCCCTGGCTGGTGGGGAAGATCTGGGCGACGGCGGGGCGGTACACCCCGGGAATCCGCCCCATGACCTGCAGGGCGGTAGCCATCACCGCCCCGGTGTTGCCCGCCGAGACCAATCCGGCCGCACGGCCTTCCCTGACCAGTTGGGCCCCGGTATGGATCGAGCTTCTTCTCTTGGAGCGGGCCGCCCGGGCCGGGTTGTCTTCCATCGTCACCACGTCTTCTGCGTGGACGATCTCGACTTGGCCGCGTGCCGGGAAGTGCTTCGAGAGTTCACTGCGGAGCACTTCCTCCCGCCCGACCAGGAGAACCTTGGCCCCGAACTCCTCCGCCGCCAGCAGGGCTCCCTCGACTTCCGATTCCGGGGCCGAATCGCTGCCCATCGCGTCGACAGCTATGGTGACGGGTCTCAGCACAGGGTGACTCAACTCCCAAGACTCGATTCTACTCGAAGACCCGGCTATTCGGCATCGACCTCGACAACTTCACGTCCCCTGTAATACCCGCAATGCTTGCAAACTCTGTGCGACAGCACCGTCTCGGAGCAATTCTCGCACAAGCGAGCGCCGGGCGGCACCAGGTGGTCGTGAGCGCGGCGCTTGCGGGTACGCGCTCTCGAATGTCGTCTCTTCGGGTTCGGCATGCTCTCATTCTCTCAAAAGGACAATACGATTCCTACTTTCCGTACCGCAGTTGCTTGAGGGCATCCCACCGTGAGTCCCTGTACGCTTCCTGGCAGCCGCAAGTCGCTTCGTTCCGGTCCGCACCGCAGACCGGGCACAACCCCCGGCACTGCGAGCCGCAAAGGCTCCTCTCCGGGAGCCACAGCACCAGTTGCTCAAGGACCACGTCGGCCAGCCGGACTCCGCCCCCTTCGTAGAATCCCACTTCGGTCTCGTCAAGGGTGATGGCGGCCTCGCCGCCGTCCTCGATCATTGCCAGCGGATAGAAGTAGAGGTCGAAGGCTGAATCGAATTCGCGACGCAAATCGCGCAGGCAACGGTCACAGGCGTGGTCCACGGAAGCACGCAGCCTGCCACGGACACGGATTGCGCGCGTGCCCGCTGTGTCCAGCAACTCCGCCCCTCCGGTCACCTGCACGTTCCCGGCCAGTGTCCAGCGGTCCGGCAGGTCGAGGAGAGCCGACGTGATCAGTGCGTCGAAGCGGAGGGGTCTGCGTTCCAAAGCGGTCGCTTCGATGAAGATGCCGCCGCCCACACAGATCGTCTCCAGTCTAGCGGCCCCGGGTCGGCCATCGCAATCGCCGCCGCATGCGCCCGGGCCGAATCCATTGCGGGGCCCCTTCTACAATGGTCAGGCCTCCATGAAAATCAAGGACCTCCGTGTGCACTCCATCGCGATCGCCGATCCGCCATTGCGAAGTTCGTACGGCCTGCATGCACCCTACGCGCTCCGAACAATCGTGGAACTCGAGAGCGAGGACGGAATCGTGGGCATTGCTGAGACTTACGGCGGTGAGGGACCCGCGCAAGCACTTCGCAACCTGCGGGAGCGCGTAGTCGGGTCCGATGTCTATCGCATCACCGGAGGCTTGATTGACCTGGCCGACGGCGAGGGCAGTGGTTCCGAGCGGTCACACGCCATGACTACGCCGGGCGAAAATGCGCTCGACGTCGGGCCTCGCACATACTCGGCCATCGAAACGGCATGCCTCGACCTGATTGGTCGCAGTGTGCGCGTTCCGGTGTGCGACCTGATTGGCGGTCGGGTCAGGGACTCGGTACCTTTCTCGGCCTACGCCTTCTACAAGCACGCCGGTGGAGGAGGCGAGGGGCCGGATATTCGGAAGGACCATTACGGTGAATGCCTGACCCCGGAATCCATCGTGGGCCAGGTTCGGTCCCTGGTCGATGACTACGGTTTTCGAGACATCAAGCTGAAGGGCGGGGTGTTTGAGCCGGAAGCGGAGATCGAGGCGATCCGGCAACTGCGACAGGAGTTCGGTCCGCAGGTGCCGCTCCGCATCGACCCGAACTCGGCCTGGCGGGTCGAGACCTCGGTCGGGGTGGGAGTGGCCCTTCGCGAGGAGCTGCAAGGGGGCGGCTACCTGGAGGATCCGGCTCCGGGTATAGACGGCATGGCCGCGGTTCGCCGCGGGCTCCTGGCCCGCGGCATCGACACCCCGCTGGCCAGCAACGTGGCAGTGACGTCGTTCGAGCACCTGCCCGAGGCGACCGCCCGCGACGCCGTGCAGGTCGTTCTGTGCGATCACCATTTCTGGGGCGGGATGCGCCAAGTCCAGCACCTCGGCAAGCTTTGCCAGACCTTTGGCATCGCCTTGTCCATGCACTCGAATTCCCATCTCGGGGTGTCGCTGATGGCCATGGCGCACGTGGCTGCCGCCACCAGGAACCTCACGTTTGCGTGCGACACCCACTATCCATGGCAGAGCTCCGACGAAGTTGTGGCGGGCGGGCGGGTCCCGTTCGATGGCGGTTCCGTTCGCATTCCCGACCGGGGCGGCCTGGGTGTGGACCTTGATTACGACCAACTGGCGCGGCTCAAGGAACGCTATGCTTCGATTCCTTACCGTCGCCGTGACGATGCCGCCGAGATGCGCAAGCGCGTCGATCCGGGATGGGAGCGGATCCTGCCCCGCTGGTAAGCCCCCTATTTGCGGGTCCTTTGCCGCACGGTTGCAATCTGGGTGGCGGGTGTCTACCATCGTTCCTACCGAAAGGAGGGATGGTCATGGCAATAGCAAGTCGTCTAGCCGTTCTGGGTTTGTCGCTGGCCTGCGCATGGGTCTACGCTGTTCCGCGGATCAGTTCCGTGGAGCCTGCTGCAGTGCCGCCCGGAGGCGAGGCCGTGGCGATCGGCTCGGATCTGGGAAAGACGGGTGTTGACAGCCTCTACCTCACCGTCGGCGGAACCGACGTCGAGGTCAAGGTGCTGGAGCAGTCCGATGAGGAGATCAAGTTCCAGGTACCCGACTCGACCGAGAAGAAACGGTATCGCCTCATGGTGCTCACTGCGGGTGCCGGGCAAGCCTACATGGAGCAACCCGTGGCTCTCGAGGTCGTCGACGCGGAGACCGCCAAGCGGATCGCCCAGGAAGGCGAAGCCGAACTGGAGGTCGTCGAGGCCGAACCCGAGGATCCGGGCAACTAGACAGGCGGACTGACAGGACAGATGGCCAGGTCGCGTAGGCACCTCTGCGCTGCTTGAGCGGTGTGCGTGACCGTCGGGACCCGTACCCGGTGGTCGCGTGTCGGGCCGCGTACGTGTACGCCTTGACTGCGACGCATGGCCCGACGGCCGGAACCACGGATGGCGGCACACAGGCTGCTGGGGAGCAGCCGGCCGGGGTGGTCAACCCGTAAGCAGATGCTCCGGCCTGTCCGGATGGCGGCCCCTCAGATTCAAGCGGCCCACCCAGTGACAAGAGCACGGACGGAGAACGCATGCCGTCACGGGGCCCTTCACGCAGGATCATGCTCCTCGGATCGCTTGGCCTGAGCCCGGCCCCCGGATTCAAGGCCGGGAGCGGCGTCCGAGCCGCCATTCTCCACAGTGCTCCCACACCCGTTCCGCCCGCCCGTCCGGTCTCCGGAGGCAAGTCGCTCAAGCGCCCAGAGTGCATGCTCGCGAACCGTCGGTTCGGGGCTTCGTGCAAGGTGCTCTGCCGCTGGCCGGAGAGCCGGGTCGCCGCTGTTGCCCATCGCGACCGCTACGTTCCTCAAGAAACCCGCATACCGGCTCCGCTCGATGGGCGATCCCGCGAATCTCGCGTTGAATTGCTCCTCCGTCAGGCTCGCGAGTTCCTCGAGGTCAGGCTGGCCGTTGACGGGACTGAACGCCGGGTCATCCGATACGGCGACCCGCCGATGGCTGTTCCAAGGGCACACGTCCTGGCAAATGTCGCATCCGAAGAGGTGTTGCCCGACCTCCGGTCTGTGTTCCTCCGGTATAGGCCCGCGCAACTCAATGGTCCAGTACGAAATGCAGCGGCGCGCATCAAGCGCATGCGAGGGGCCCGGCTCTTCCCCTGTCTCGACCAGCGCATCGGTCGGGCAGGCGTCAATGCAGCGGCGGCAGGATCCGCACCGGTATGCGGCAGCGTCGTCGGGGGCGAGCCGCAGCGAGGTGAGGATCTCTGCCAGAAAGAACCACGAGCCGCGATGCTCGTCGATGAGGCAGGTGTTCTTGCCGATCCAGCCCAGACCGGCTCTGCGGGCGTACGCCCGCTCCAGCAGGGGCGATGTGTCCACGCAGATCTTGCACTGGGTGTCGTCCCCATACTCGGCCCGGATCCAGTCGGCAAGGCGCCGGAGGCGTGTCCGGATCACGTCGTGGTAGTCCTGTCCCCAGGCGTAGCGGGACACCCAGCCCCGCCCGTCGGCCTCGACCTCTGTGGAATACGGTCCAGGCGTGTTGTAGACCAGACCCACGCAGATCACGGACTGTGCCGCAGGCAGCAACGAGCGCGGGTCGGCCCGCAGGTCACCGCGTCGACCTTCGAGATAGGCCATTGCGCCGTGATAGCCCTTGGCGAGCCAGACCGGATAGAACGCCGACTCGAGAGTCGGTTCCGCAGGGGCGACACCGACGAGATCGAACCCGATCTCGCGGGCCTGGGCCTTGATCGGCTCGGAATCCAGCACTGCGTACGGCGCTCTACCTCCGGGCTGGCCGCCCTTCGAATGGCCGCTGAGTTCCCCATACTGCCATAGAACCCCCAATTTCCGCCTTTCGGCGATCCGCGCTGGCAGACGGTCACCGGCCCGGGTACAGTCAATTGTCCGGCTCTGTCCGCCTTCCTTGTCGGCTCGACGCGGCCTGCATGGAGGACGCGCCAGACCGGACGGCTTGCAACGGGAAACCATTCAGGAGATCGATCTAATGCAGCGACCTGTGAAATATCTGGAGCGAGGGCTCAGCAGCGTGGCCAGGGGCGGCTGGAAGCTCGCGCGGGCATTGGATGCTCGCAACGACCCGAGGCCCACCTTCACACCGGAGTGGTCCGAAAAGCCGATGCTGAAGTCGTGGGAGAAGACGAAGCCCCCGCTGGGCTGGCCTCGCCAGACAGATTCGCTCTGTCCAAAGTGCGTCAGGGAAGCACGCGAGGTAATTCTCAACGGCGAGGTTGACTACTCGATCCTGAAGACCGAGAAGGTCGGCGAGGTCAAGGCCAAGATCGTGCAGCGCGACAACGAGATCTGGATGGTCAAGGAGTGCCCGCAACACGGCAGGATCGAGGACATCATGGCGATCGACGCCAAGTTCCTTGAGCACATCGAATCGCAGTTCCCCGGCCGAGATATCCGCGCTCACAATGACGAGGACCTCCACAATCACGGCTCATCGACCGTGAAATGGGGGCGGGGCGCCGTCCTGACAGTCGACCTCACGAATCGCTGCAACATGATGTGCGACCCCTGTTTCATGGATGCCAACCAGGTCGGTTTCGTGCACGAGCTCGAGTGGGAAGAGATCAAGACGATCCTCGACAACGCGATCCGGATCAAGCCCCGCCGACAGATGTCGGTGCAGTTCTCGGGTGGCGAGCCGACCATGTCGCCGTACTTTCTCAAGGCCGTGCAGTACTGTCGCCAGATCGGCTACAACTCGGTCCAGGCGGCCACCAACGGGATCGAGTTCGCCAAGAACAGGGAATTCGCGGAGGCAGCAGCCGACGCCGGCATGCGCTATGCGTACCTGCAGTTCGACGGGATCGGCAACGAGCCCAACCAGCACCGGAAAATCGGCAACCTGTTCGACGTAAAGATCAAGGCGATCGAGAACATGCACGACGCCGGGATCGAGATCGTGCTGGTGACGACGTTGGTGAACAACGTGAACAACGAGGAGGTCGGGCCCATCATCCAGTTCGCCCGCGACAATCCGGGACGCATCGCGTTCATCGCCTTCCAGCCGGTTTCGTTCACCGGCCGGGACGAGGAGATCACGGACGAGCGCCGCATGCGGCAGCGCTACACTCTCAGCCATCTGGCGCACGACGTCAAGCAGCAGGTGGGCATCACGGAGCCGACCCGCGACTGGTTCCCGATTTCCGTGATGGGTTCCTTTGTCGACGCCGCCGATCTGGCGCACGGTCCGCAAGCGCAGTGGGGTCAGGTCAGTTGCGGCTGCCACCCGAACTGCGGGGTCGGCACGGCGCTGATGATCAACAAGCAGACCAAGGACATGGCACCGGTGCCGGAGTTCATCAACGTGCCGCAGTTCATTCAGGACATCCGGCGCGTCACCGACTCCGGGCGTGGAAAGCTCGCCACGAACGTCCAGATGGCACTCGCTCTGCTCAAGAACTACAACCCGATGAAGGCACCGAGAGACTTCTCGATGTTCGACCTGCTGAAGAAGTTCGACAAGTCGTTCTCCCTGAGTGGCAAGAACTACGGCAAGGGAACGGCGCGTCGCAACGATCCCTGGAACTTCCTCTTCGTGGCGGGAATGTGGTTCCAGGACCTGTTCAACTACGACTTCCGCCGCACGGAGATGTGCGTCATCCCGTACGGGACGCAGGAGGGGGAGATCTCGTTCTGTGCCTACAACACAGGCATCGGCTGGCGCAACATCATCGAGAAGATGCACATGACTGCGACGCTCTCGCAGTGGTACGGAGAGCACGGCCGCCACAAGATCTATGCCGGCGGACGCAAGGTGGATGAGATTACGCACCTCAGCGAGCATCTGCACATCAACGCAGAGCACGCCGCCCGCAGTGCCCAGGTGTCCGACGGCCCGCAGAATGCGCGGGAGGAGAAGATCGCTGCTCGGGACCAGAAGCTCGAGCTAGCCCGGCAGAATGGCGAAGTGGCACCCAAGAACGGTGACCAGGAGCGCAAGCTCTCCAAGGAGGAAGAGGCGCGGCTGATGCAAATGTATCGGCAGCAAGTGCTCAAGGAGCCCAAGGCTCCGTCTTTGGTGCAGATCGCCAGCATGGCGTCCCAAACGGAGCGACCAAGCGAGACCGTCGGTACGAGCGGCGACTAGACTAGCGGGTCCGCCACCGGCGGCCTTCCGGCGAGAGGTTGCACACAGGTAGGTGGGCCTTCTGGTCGTGTTTCACAGGGGTTGGACGGGCAGGTCTGGGATAACGTTGTCCCTACCTGTACGGATCCCTATGTGCACCCGCCTGAACCGTGCGGCCGCCGGGTAGCGGGTTGCAACGATAGCTCCTGCTGTCACCGGATCGTGTAGCGTGGCACCGTGCATCCCGGCCAGGACGAGCCTTGGCCGGAATCTGGTACTCTTGCCCGGAGCCCGCCGGTTCGGCACCCGTTCGGCCATGACACACTACGCTGGCGGGCGGGCGGGTTGCATTGCGGTGGCCGGCGCGGAAGCGTGCGGATGGGACTTGGGCGAGGCTGGACTCGGCGTTTGAAGTGCGGTTGTGGTCGTCCCCCTCGAATGGGACCGGCCCGTTGCGCCGACCTCAAGCCGTTTCGGATGGGGGATTGTCTCGCGCGTTGGTGACACTGTAGCGACCGATCACATCGCGCGCGAGCCGGCACCATGGTCAGCGCCGGAACGTCACGCCACCTGAACATCGCCGACATTCCCGTGCCCACGGGATCAGGCCGACCTCTTCGGATCAACAGGTCTTGGCCGAAATCAACCGTTCCAGAGCGGTTCCTTCCCTTACGATCGCCTGGTCCCGTGCCGGACCTGTTGAGACTCCCCCGATTTCCACATCGAGCCGATCCTCCAGAAACGCAATATAGTCCCGAGCCTTCTGCGGAAGCAGGTCAAACGACGTGATCCCACGAGTGCTGCAGCGCCAACCCGGCAGTTCTTCGTACACCGCCTCGACCTGTTCGTACTCCTCGGCAATGGCTGGCATCCAGTCGAGCCGGGCTCCCTTGTACCGGTACCCGGTGCAGACCGGTATTGTCTGGAATTCGTCAAGTACATCCAGCTTGGTAACGAAGAGCGACGAGAGGTGATTGATGGCGTGGGCGTACCGCAAGAGAGGAACGTCGAACCAGCCACATCGTCGCGGTCGGCCGGTTACCGTGCCGTATTCGCCTCCGGCTTCGCGGAGCGCATCACCAGTGGCCCCGTCCAGTTCGGTGGCGAACGGGCCTTCGCCAACTCGGGTTGCATACGCCTTGGCGACGCCCACGATCTCGTGGATTAGCCTTGGAGATACCCCGGACCCGGTGGACAGCCCTCCTGCCGTGGCGTTGGACGATGTGAGGTACGGGTACGTGCCGAAGTCGATGTCGAGCATCGTCGCCTGGGCCCCTTCAAAGAGAAGCTGGCACCCTTCACGGATTGAGTCGTTCAGGAACTTCGTGGTGTCCGTAACGAAAGGCCGCAATCGCTCCGCACACAACTGGTAACGTTCCAGCGCCTCCTCGATATCCCAGGGCTCACTGATGCCCAATGCCTCAGCGATCTTCATCTTCTCGCTCGCAACGGCCCGGAAGCGGTCAGCAAAATGATCGGGGCACAGCATTTCCGCCATCCGGATTCCGCGTCGGGCAACCTTGTCCTCGTAGCAGGGTCCTATGCCTCGCGAGGTGGTGCCGATCCTGCGTTTTCCGGGAGTGCCTTCGGACGAGCGCTCCATATGGCGGTGGTACGAGAACACCAAGTGCGCCCGGTCGCTGATCAGCAGATTGCTCTCAACGTGGACGCCACCGGCGCGAAGGTTGTCGATTTCCTCCAGCATGGCCTCGGGATTGATTACGACCCCGTTCCCAACGACAGCAGTCTTGCCGGGCCAGAGAATGCCGCTCGGAACGAGCGACAGCTTGTAGACGCTGTCGCCAACCTGAACGGTGTGGCCGGCATTGTTTCCGCCCTGGCAGCGGACCACGATATCGTAGTGCTCCGCAACCAGGTCAATGAGCTTGCCCTTGCCCTCGTCGCCCCATTGGAGGCCCAGTACTGCAAGGTTCGACATGACGATGCCCTCAAGGTGCCCGGAAGCCGGGCAAGTCAACAGGAAGAAACGGCCGGATTCGAACCTGGCGAGAGGGAAACCAGCGGCTGTCCCTATCGTATCGTGTCCGGCTGCCCTTCAGCTGCGCCGGACAGGGGCGGCGGACCCGCATGCCATGAGTTCCAGAGTCGCTCCAGGTCAGCGACCCGTTGCGGCATTTCGCTTGCTCGGTCATGCAGTTCGGTGCCATCGGCCTCGATGTCGTAGAGTTCCCAGGGCTGGCCCTGCAGCGCGACAAGCTTCCAGCGGCCCTTCCGGACAGCCTTGCCCTTACTCCACCGCCAGTAGAGTTGCGCCGGGGGGGCGCGGATACCCCCCTCGAAGACGGGCATCAGGCTCGAGCCGTCCATCGAATGGACAGTCGAGTCACGCGTCTCGGATGGGTGTGCGACTCCTGCCGCCTCCAGAATCGTTGGCATGATATCGATCACGTGGGCGAGCTGGTCCGTGCAGTCCCCGACATCAGTAATGACGGCTGGCCAACTCGCAATGAGAGGTACGTTGATTCCGCCTTCGTGGTCGTGCTGCTTGTAGAGCCGGAAGGGAGTGTTGGAGACGTTCGCCCAGCCATACCCGTAGCTCTGGTAGGTGTCTTCCGGTCCGGGCATGACTTGGGGCAGATTGCCCGGAATGACGGGACGGCCGTCCCGGGTTCGCTCTGGCAGGTAGGGTCCCTTCCTGTCGGTAGCGTACTCGACATGGCATCCACCGTTGTCGACCTGAAACAGGACCAGCGTGTTGTCAGCCTCCCCCGATCTCTCCAGCTCCTCCAGCAACCTGCCGATACCGCGGTCCATGCTGGTTATCTGCGCCGCATAGACTTCCATCCTTCGCTGCTGCCAGGCCTTGTAGATTTCGTCCTGCCAGGCGGGAACCTCCGCATTCCGGGGCGAGAGCGGCCACTCTGGATTGATGGTGCCCAACTCCTTCATGCGGGCATGGCGCTCGAGTCGAAGCAGGTCCCATCCGGCCTCGTACCGCCTGGCATACTGCGCAATGTCGTCGTCGAACGCATGCAACGGCCAGTGAGCGGCGGTGTAGGCCACGTACAGAAAGAACGGGCGGTCCTGCTGAACCCCCTCGCGCATGAAGTCCAGTGCCTGGTCGGTGATCGCATCGGTGTAGTAGAATCCGGGATCGAGGTACAGGTGTTCGGCCGGGTCGTTGCCAACCATGAGTGTCGCCGGCGCCCAGAAACTGCAAGCCCCGATCGTCGTTCCGAAGAAGCGGTCAAAGCCTCGCTGTAGCGGAAGGCTTGCATGCCGGCCGTCATTGGCGAGGTGCCATTTTCCGCTCATGTACGTGCAGTAGCCGGCCGACTGGAGCACCTCGGCGGCGGTCACGACGCTCTCCGAGACGGCCCCTCCGGAGTTCACGGCCTTCGTTGTGTAACAGCCGCTGAGCAGCGAAGCCCGTGTCGGCACGCACATGTTGTTGGTGTAGTAGCGAGTGAACCGGAGCCCTGTCGATGCGAGCCGGTCCAGGCTGGGGGTCTCGATTTCTCCGCCGTAACAGCCGAGGTCAGAGTAGCCCATGTCGTCTGCCACGATGACGACGATGTTCGGGCGATCACGTATCGTCTCGGACGGCCGCTTCGAACACCCGGGAACTGCCAGTGAGAGGGCGCTACTGCCGAGTCGCAGGAAGCTGCGACGATTGAGACCAGTTGAGCCAAGCATACAGGTATCGTATCTTCGCGCATCTGTACCCTGTCGTGCCGGTCGGGACGTGGACCTTAGCATTCCACCTGTACCCGGCGGGCTCCTGAGAAGCGGCACGGGCCCGCGCCCGCATCAATGAAATCGGGCACCTGCAAAGTTATGGTGCGGTTGGCTGCCAGGAGATTGGAAGCCGGGACGCCGTGTGAATTGGAAGTGCAGTCTCGAAGGGTACCGGAGGGCATAGCCTACCGGCCAAACTCTCGCGCCGCGCTCACAGCACTATCACGGACCGGGGTGAGCGGGGTTGCTGTGAATGGGCAACCTCGGCGGTTGCACAACAGGACCTTGCCGGGAGTTTCCTGAGTACACGGCTATTGGTGGGACGTGCGACGGATGAGTGCCACACCCAGAGGGTCGTTTCGGTCACGGATAGGCTTGGTGTCATAATGCCAGGATGGGATTGGACAGTCGCGGTCTTTGCTGTGGTAAGGGTTCGGGTAGGGGACGCAAGCCCGGAGCGGGTCTAGGTGATGGCAAACCTACAGTCGCTAATGCGGGTTTCGGTGAGCAGTATCCATCATTCGGGTTTGGAAGATGGCTCCCTCTCGGCAGATGGTTCGAGGATTGGCTTGTATGATACATATCTGTCCGCATTGCACGGCGGTGGTCATTGCATCAATTCCCTTGTACGCTTGGTCGTACTGGGTTCACAAGATCGCAGGATTGGTCTGTAGAATGAAGACATCAGAAGGGACCTATCCATTTGATGATCCGATAGTTGTTCGCGATCAGTCAATCAAGTCTGGCTGGCTCAGCCGGGCCCGCCCAGAGCAGGGTCGGACAAGCCGCTTGGGGGCGCTAGAGGCCTGTCAGCGGCCACCGCTCTCGCCTGCCCAGCCAGGGTCTGCCGTCCTGCCGGGCAGACTGACTCCAGCGGCCAGGACCCCAGCGGTTCGCAGCCTACACTGAGCAGGTGCCGATCCGGGGGCCCGGGCCGCCAACCGGCTTACGAGCAAACACCAGAGGCACCGGCTCGCAGGGTCAGAACCTGACTGCGGTCCGGTTTCCTCGCCGAATCATCGGGCCGGGCATGCGACCAAGCCCTTGTGGGTCAGCCGTGTCTCCCGCCCGGCACTCAAGCGGGCATGCACGGAGTCATCCTGATGATTGAGCCGGAACTTGCAGGCATTGAGATGGCGCTGCGTAGGCTGGACGCTCAGGAAGTGATGGATCCCTACATGGACACGCTTCACCAGCACCCAGACGCCCTCGATGCTGTTTGCATGATTGCGACGGACATGCTCCCCGCGCTGATGATTCACTCGCGATAGCGAATAGAAACTGGCCAGGGGGGCACAGCTCGCCAACTCGTCGGCGTGGACGCTCGAGCCGCGAGCCACATGCTCGGTGACGTGGGGCAGGATGTCCGACGGCTTGGCCCCGTGGACGTGGAAGGCGACCACTTTACCCCCCCCCGTTCTCTCATACCGAAGGCGACCGCCTTCGTCGTGGTGCGGCGGCCCTGGGTTCGCGGATCCGCTGGCTGGTGCGCTTGTTCTTTTCCTTCCCTCCGATGTAGGTCTCATCCACTTCGACCTCGCCACCCAGTAATTCAGAGACTCCGATACCCGTTGCATTGCGAATTCGTTTCAGCATATACCAGGCTGTCGACTGCTTGACCCCCACGATCTTGCCCAATTGCACGCTCGAGATGCCCTTGCTCTGGCAGGTGTCCAGGTACATAGCCAGGAACCACTTGGGCAGGAGTTTGATCGGGCTGTCGGAGAAGATCGTTCCCTTAATGATACGAAACACCAAGCCACAGTCCTTGCATTTGTGGCGGCGTCCATCCCGGAAATGATAGATTTTGTTGCGGCTGTCGCAGTAGGGGCAGAACTCGCCCTGGGCCCACCGGACGGATGCAATCCGCTCAAGGCACGCTTCAGGGGTGGAGTACTTGGCTGCGAATTCGACCATCGTCATCAGATATCAGCATACCATCGAATTAGGAAATACACACGATATTAGATGCGATATTATCCACAATGAATGGAGGTCTCGCGGTAGCGTATGGGCTCTTTCTGCCCTGCGCACGCGTGCGCAGGGCAGTCGGGACGATTCTGCGTTATGGACGGCCCCACACTGACACGCCCCCTGGAGTCAGGTGCCAGCAGTGCCCCAAGCCCGACCCGTAGGATTCTCGCAACATCTGCTGACCGAAGTCCATGCATTGTTGGGGCGCGTCTTCAGTCCCATCCAGGCCCCGCTCTGCTCCGAAGCGGCAATCCCCGCGAGCCACCGTCGACCGCGCCTCCGGCCTCCGCCCATCCGGGATTCGCTGCCAACCCGGCACCTCGCACAGCGCCTGACCTTGGCCAGGAGGAGCCCATCCAATCCAGCACCTGCCTCGTCGTATTCAGCGCGTCCACGTGAATCACCTGCGGCGCTCGCACTAGCCCGGCGCATGGTAGCCCACCACCACCCCTACTGCGGCTTCACCGTCGTGTCCACCTCCAGAAACTCGCGGGCGAGCAGCCACGGCCGCTCCGGATTCGCTCCATCGTTCATCCCCACACGGATACTGCCAGTCTCCCGCCGCCGTCGCCATTGCCACCGTATGCGATACCTCCAGCACAGTCGGTGCACTCGGACTCCCGTTCGTCAGCCGTGTTCCCGATGCCGACCGCTCAAACACCTCATCCCACGTCACGCGACCGGTGCAGAACCGCAACGGCCCCCACTGTGTCTGCGCCTCCCCTGGAGCCCATGGCAGGGATCGATTGTCCTGGAGGCTATTCCGCGACGACCGCCTCGCTGCCAGCACCGGTGTGAGGTGCGACGGCCCGGCCCTCTCGCGATTTCGGGTTCCGGGAGGGCAACTCGCCAGCCCACCTATCCCTGCGGTGCTATGCCGATGGCTCAGTCGCCCGCTCCAAGGTCCCGCACCATCCACCGTCGTATTTCGATGAGCAATGTTCACTGGAACTGGCGTAAGCCCGGTTACATTGCTGATGGAACGCCGCTGCGCCACTATCAAGCCGGCGATACTCGTGCCGGACAACCTGAACACCTACGCGCCAGGAACGGTGGTCGGTGCTTTCGGACCCACCGGGCGGCGGATCTGGCGAGGCACATAGTGTTCGGCGACACGCCGAAGTGGCCTCGGCTGCGTCACCGCTCGACCCAGATGGGCGAACTCCATGCGACCTGCCCGTCGTTCTGGACGACACGGACGTAGTAGTAGTTCGCCCCCGGCTGGAAGGCCCTGTCGACGTACTCGGCCGTGTACTCTTCCCGGTTCGGGTGACTCGTGTACACAATCTCCTGATTCTTGACGACCACGAACTGCTTGATCCGATCTGTTCCGATGGCCCGCACGAAGAGCGTCGGAGCGCGGTCGGAATCGATGACGTCCCCCATGATATGGCGGCGCCCCGTCGAGTCCTCGGCCTGGAAATCCAGAACGATATTGTCAGTCGCGCCGTAGGCATGGCGCGCCTTGAGCGCGGCGAACATCGACTCGCGGGTAAAATCCTCGGCGAGGATCATGGCGAAGGAAATGTGGGTCGACCAATGGTCGGACGAGGCCTGCACACCGATCTTGTACCCCTTGCGCAGTGCGTCCCACCAGTACCCGATCGGGTTGAACCCGGAGCGCTGCTCCCGCAGCTTCTCGGGCGATGCCGCCAAGGGGGCTCCCATGTACTCGTAGCTCGCCCGGTAACCCTGGAAGATCTCCATGAGGGGCTCCACTTCCGGATCGTTGTTGAACCAGTCCGTGCCTTGGGCGGTGCCCGAACTGTGGGGCATGGAAATGCCGTCGTTCTCGTGCAGGTATGCGTAGAGCCGTTCCGCACGCTGCTCACCCCGCTGCTCCTCGGGAGGGATCGGCAGGGTCCGCGTACCGCGCTTGCCGAAGATGACGTTGCGATGGCCGTTCGGATATGTCAGGGACCGTTCGTAGCCGAACATCGGTACGAACCTTCCCGGCACATGAAACAGGTCTGCAAGCTTCTCGTCCTGCCACCAGGTGAATTCCTGATCGTAGCCGAGTTGATGGTCAGTCGGAACGATATAGTCCATCGCAGCCGCGTCGAGCGCGTAGCGGTACACCTCGATCAGCGAACCATCGTACTTGAAGTCCTGTGAAACGTCGGTGTGGCGGTGCATGTCACCCCGGAAGATTCGGAACTTCCGGTCGCCCGCATCGATCGTGTAGTTGCGGACCGTCGCTACATTCTGCCGCTCGAACGGATGGATCGGCACCTCCTCGGCGAAAGGCTCGACGTATGGCTGGAAGTTCCTGTCGGAATAGTCCGGAGCACCAGGAGCAACGCCTAGATCGGCCACGTAGACCTCGGCGTTTTGCGGTACCGCGTTCGAGAAACTCCGGTTGTCGGTCATCCAGGCCGCCATCAGGTCGGCCCCGACCATCCCGATCGAGGGACGCTTCTCGATCGAGCCCTGGCTGTGGGCGAGCGGCATCGGGATCGTCCATCTCTCGCCGTCGAACCGGGTCAGAAACGTCTCCCACATCATGCGTGAGCCGATACTGTGGGCCTTCTGCCGCGTCCAGTGCCGAAACAGCATGGTCAGCGTTCCATTCCGGTCAAACGCCAGGTGCGGGTTCTCGAAGTTCGGGAACAACCTGTAGACGTAGAACGGCTCCAGTTCGAAAACCGGCTCCAACCAGGCACCCCCCGAACGCCTGATGATCTGGATCGACCGTTCCTGATGCAGCGGTACGGACAGGGGCGGGGTCACCAGGTAGCCCTGGTCCTTGCCCCAGTTGGTGCCGGACTCATCCCATGCCAACCAAGGCACACCGTCAGGAGCCACGGCTACGTTCGCGTGGGCCTGGAAGCGCGGGCTGCTGGTAACCTGCTCGATCTCGCCGAGCGCTCCATTGGCATAGGAGCGATAAAAGATGTCGTAGTTGCCGTTGTGATAGCTGTCCCAGACAATGTGTGCCTGGCCTTCGGGACCTCCAGCGACCTGCGGTTCCCAGTCGTTGGCACCGGACGCGCTCACTTGCATGGGGTCGCTCCAGGTAGTTCCGTCCCAAAGACGCATCCATATATCGGTCCGAGCCTGCCCCGCGGAACCTTGAGCACTCTGCCACACCACCGCCACGCTCCCATCCCCCATGGGAGCCGCGCGATGGAAGGTGTTCGAACCGTCCGCGCTGATCCTCTGCGGCTCGCCCCACGAGTCTCCATCCAGCATCCGGCCCCAGATGGACCAGCGGGGGCCCGAGCGCTGGCTCCAGAAGACCCAGAGGTGCCCGCGGCCGTCCGCCGCCGCGGAGGCCCGCCAGACGTCGGCAGGTTCCGGCGTAACCTCCTGCGGTTCCCCCCAGCTGCCGCCGCGCCGGATCCGTACCAGAACGCGGTCTCCCCGATCCTTGTAGGCCACCCAGGCCACGGCCGGATCACCCTCCGGCAGGGCCGCCAACGCAGGCTCGTCATCCTCGAACTCTTCCGTGGAAAGCCTTTCGACCGTCGGCGTCAGTCCGACAACCACACGACCATCGAGAAGCCGCTTCGGCCCCCCGGCCAGCTCGGCGATGCTGACCACGAAGCCACCTTGCTCCGTCCGCACGCGAAGACCCGCTGATCCGGGGTCCTCCACCGATGCGAAAATCCCGATCGGCGAGAACTGTGTGTTCGGCAGTTCGGCGGGACTCATCTCGTTGTAGTTGACCCTGGGGAACCCATCGATCTGCTCCCGCCTGGTCGAGGCCTCCCATCCGGAATTTCCGCGGAGCCGGTCAGATTGCATGAAATGCCGCTCCTCAAGGCGCACGAGCGCACCGCCGGTGACCCGAACGGACCCATCCCATTCCTCGACCGACTCGGCCTGTTCACCGAGACTCATATACACCGTGGCCGTCCGGGGTTGCGCACCGAGTCCCGCGACGAGAATAGTCAGAAACAGGGCCAGACGTTTCACGGCGAGGCAATTATATCGGAACAGGGTAGACCCGCATGGCTGACAGGGATCCCCTGGACCTGACTGTTCGACCGGGTTCGCAATCTGCTCTCCTGGCAATACTGCATGGTGAGACGGAGGTAGTGGAACTGCGCGGGAGAAGGATGCGGCGGGGAATCACTGCCTGATCCGTCGCGGCCCGCCCGGCGGTTCGGTCACGGCCAACGGTTGCACCGGCATTCCGGCCGCTTTTGCCCAGGATGAGGGCAGTGCCATCAACCGTCGAGGCGTTGTCCGGGTCCGCCGTCCTGAGATCGGGGTACGGGCGGTCTCGAATGGTTGGCTTGCGGGCCGGTCACGGCTGCACTCCCCAGCGCGGTACGAGCCCGGTCTTCCAGCCGAGCGGGCGCTCGCTCCGCAGGTACCCTACAATCGCGATGCCACCACTCGACAGCATGAAACTTCCCGACTCGAGAAACTCAGGCATCCTCGTCTTCATCAACGACCGCCTCCTGCCACGATGGGAAGCCAAGATCTCCGTTTTCGACAGCGTCGTGCAGGGAGGTGACGCTGTCTGGGAAGGGCTTCGGGTGTACCGTGGCCGGGTCGCGGACCTCGACCGCCACCTTGATCGGCTCCTGGCGTCGGCACACGCGATGGCTTTCGCCGGTATTCCCGGGCGGGAGCGAATCCGCAGGGCGCTCTTCGAAACGCTCCGTGCGAACGGCATGGAGGATGGAGCCCATGTCCGCCTGACGCTTACCCGCGGCGAGAAAGTGACTTCCGGGATGAGTCCACACTGGAACCAGTCAGGCTGCACCCTGATCGTGCTCGCCGAGTGGAAGGCTCTCGTCTACGACCAGGACGGGATCCGCCTGATCACCTCCTCGGTGCGCCGGAACAACCCCCAGTGCATCGACTCGAAAATCCACCACAACAATCTGATCAACAACATCCTGGCGAAGATCGAGGCGAATTACGCAGGCGCGGACGACGCCCTCATGCTCGATACGAACGGATTCGTATCCGAAACCAACGCCACCAACATCTTCGTGGTGCGTTCCGGCTCCCTGATCACACCCCACGCGGACAGTTGTCTGCCCGGGGTCACGCGCGCGACCGTGATGGACGCGGCCCGGTCGGAAGGGATCGACGTCACGGAAAGGAACCTCTCGCTGACGGAGGTATACACAGCCGAAGAGGCCTTTGCGACCGGAACGATGGGGGCTCTGGCTCCGGTCGTGAATGTGGACGGCCGACAGGTGGGCACCGGGCGCAAGGGCCCGGTTACAGTGCGATTGCAGGCGCTCCACGCCAGAAGAGCCTTCGAGAACGGTGAGCCGATCGAATGACGGCTCCAGGAACGGCCCGGGTTGTTCGATACATGGTGGCGACCCTATAATCGGATAACAGGCTTCTATTTGGTTGCGAACATGAACTGGTCTGGCAGTGCGGGCAAGAAGGGCAGCATCGAAACCGACGCCATGAGCAGAAACCCACCAGTCCGGCCGCTGGAGCACCTCCTAGTCCCGGACTTGAGCGCGGCCCGGCGGCTGCGGCGGCTGTTAGCGTCGGAAGGTGCACGAACCGGAGTCGTCGTCGGACCGTGGCACGATCTCTTGCATCGTGCGCGGCGCGCGTATCTCATCAACGACGAGACGACGGTGGCGGAGAGTCGATTCAGGGAGCAACTCGCGGCCATGTCCGAGGCATTCTGGCAAGACAGCCTGCAGGTTGCACCTGAGGAGACGGGAGCGGAGGTCCGGCGCGCGCTGATCGACCTCGTCGGTGCAACGGAACCGGATCGGGGAATCGATCTGGCCGCCGTAGCGGAACTCGGTGACCGGCCGAGGTGCGTGGTCCGGGACCTGGCCAAGTTGGCGGACAGCCTGGCCGTCTGCCTGCCCGGTGACCTCGGCTTGGTCCGAAAGCTTCTGGACGCTTCCGTGGAGGCAGCCCTGCATCCGGTTCGAGTCAATCTCCTGGCTGGCTCGGTCCCCCTGACACGCTGGCAGTGCGCTCTGGTGGAAAAGCTCAACCGGGACGCCGACAGGGTCGGAACTCCGGGGTCGACGGAACTGGCGAAACTGCTGCAGCGGGGACTCTCCGGGCAGGTCCGGGCACGCCCGGGATCCTCCCTCGTGGCACTTCAGAGGCATCTGTTCGAGCATGACGCGCCGCCGGCGGCAATCGACAAGACCGTGCAGTGCGTGAGCGTGCGCGACTTCCATCAAGAGGCCGAAACGGCGGCGGGCATGGCCCAGGGGATGTTGGCCGCCAACCGCGATCTGAAGCCCGCCGATATCGGGGTCCTGTTGCCGGACGATTTCGGCTACACGATCGCCCTCGAAGACGCGTTCGGCCTCGCCGGTCTGCCTCTGTCAGGCCGACTGGAGGAGCGCTGGCGCAGGGATCTCGGAGCCGAAGCGATCTTCCATTTCCTGTTCTGCCGGCAGAAACCGGCACCGGCCATGGCGCTGGCGGCCTGCCTGTCATCGCCACTCATGCCGTGGACCACCCGAGACGGGGCGGTGCTCGCGAAGAGGGTCATGGACGGCGAATACAATCTGCGGCCTCCCGTGGGCACCGGGCCGGAAGCCGCCGAGATGGTCGACCTGATCCGCAACGGAGACTCCCAGCCGAGCGGCCTCGCGGCGGCGCTACGGCGATTCGCCGACCTGCTGGCCGCAGGGGAGGGGTTCGAACTGCACC
Source organism: Bryobacterales bacterium (assembly GCA_965205085.1). GTDB lineage: Bacteria > Acidobacteriota > Terriglobia > Bryobacterales > UBA6623 > VXMF01. The sequence goes on from OZ242039.1 coordinate 4,603,310, forward strand.
GGGAGCGAGCCCGGGAGTCGGCTGAAATCGCCAGCGAGGCCCTGGCCGGCGCGACCGCCATCGACTGGACAGCCGTCCGCAGGGCCACCACGCCACGCTACCTCCCGACAGGGACACCGGCCCGTTTCAGTCTCGAGGGTGTCACGGTGCTGCGCGAGCACCACGAGCCATGGCGGGATGTCCGACACCTGTTCGTGCTCGGATTCCACCAGGGAAACTACCCGCGGGAAGCGCGCTCATCCCCGGTGTTTTCGCTCGACGAGCTCCACGCGGTCGAGCAAGCGCTCGGCATCGACCTGACCAGTGGCGGCGAGGAAACCCACTTCCAGCGGACACTTTTCCGGCGCCAGCTCCGTGCCGCGTCTGACTCGGTTACGTTCCTCATTTCCCGGCGTCGCGTGGACGGCCGGGCCCAGTCGCCTTCCACCAGCCTCGTCTTCATCGAGCGCCTGTTTTCCAACGATGGCCGGCACAGGAACCTCGTCCTCGAAATCGACGCGGCCGGGGACCGGGCGCGAATGCAATATCTCGCCACGGTTTCCGACATCTACATCCAGCCGCCCCGCGAGTTCCGCACCCGTGCGCTCCAGCTGGAGACGGATCTCTTCGCACTCCAGACGGGCAAGAACGGCCGGCCCCGGCCCGAGTCGCCAAGCAGTCTCCAAACCTTGCTCGTCTCACCCCTGGCGTGGCTCTTGCGCCGGATCCGCGTGGAACCCATCGCCTGGTCGCCGGAGACAGCAAGTCCGAGTGTAATAGGAACGCTTGTGCACGGAGCGTTCGAGAGGACGTTCCGACCCGGGGCCGACCTCCCGACTCGCGAAGAACTCCGGGCAGCGGTTCACAAGGCGCTGGACGATGTCGCCATCCAGCAGGCGCCATTCCTTCGGGGCCCTCAATGGAGGGTGGAGCGCCTGCATATCAGGGAACAGACGGCGAATGCGGCGGAAGCGTGGCTCGATGCGCTGGAACAACTCGGAGCCACCGTCGTCGCCAGCGAGCAGTGGCTCGAGGGAACCTGGTCGCAGCTCGCGGTACACGGGCGAGCCGACCTCATCCTCACACTCGGCGAGGACAAACTGTTGATTGTCGACTACAAGTGGTCGTCGGCAAGCAAGCACTTCACACGGATGGAGGGCGGTTACGACACCCAAGCCAGCATCTACCGGGCCATGGCGCTGACCGGCGGGCCCAAACGGAACCAGCAGGGCCAACTGGAGCCCGACGCCAGCGAGCTGGCCAAGAGGCTGCGGCAGGGCCCCGGGATCGGAGTCCTGTATTTCACGATGCGCGACTGCGCGTTCCTGGCGGACCAGGGTCTTCCCGGCCCGCAGCTGCCCGGCTGGCGGTGCGTATCCGAGGACGTGGCCCGCTCCGCCACCGCAGCGATCGAAAGCCGGATCGCGGATGTGCGGTCCGGCATCGTGTCGATGAACGTGACCACGGACCGCGAGACGTTCGCGGGACACGGGTTGCCCACCTACGCGCTCGACGCCAGCCCGCTGGTCGAGCTGTTCACCCACCCCCCGGAACCGGAAGAGAGCCTGGAATGATCGATCCCCTGTGCATCGTGACGGCCGGCGCCGGCTCCGGGAAGACCCATACGATCCAGGATCGGCTGCGTACCTGGGTGGCGAACGACACCGTGAAGCCCGAGCGGATCCTCGCAGTGACGTATACGGAGGCTGCCGCAGCCGAGCTGCGGGACCGCATCAGCGCGGGGCTTCTGGAAGCGGGCAGGGTCGAGGAAGCCCTGCGGCTGTCCCAAGCGTACATTTCGACGATCCACTCCCTCGGCCTCCGGATCCTGACGGAGTTCGCATTCGAGGCGGGCAGTTCCCCGCAACCTCGCCTGCTGAGCGAAGACGAGGAGAGCGCACTGATCACGAGAGCCCTGGAGCGCACGGACAAGGCCGACCACATTGCGGCCCACCTGGACGCCTATGGCTATGCGTTCGATGTCGGCAGCGGAGCGACCGCGGAGCAGATCTTCCGCAGGGATCTGCTGCGGGTCGTCAACATGCTGCGTTCAACCGGTACAGCATCGCTGGAGCGGACAAGGGAACTGGTGAAGTGGGCCGAGTGGCAGCTCACGGAGGAATACGGCGAAGCGGTGCCGGAGAGCGGTCAGACCGGGAAACTCAGGCTGCGCATCCGACAACTGCTGGACGAGTATCCGAATTCGCTCGACGAGCAGTTCGGAACCAGCCAGACGGCGGTGAACCAGTTCCGGGCCAACTTTCAATGCCTTGTGCGGGGGGCTCGGACCGGCAGCCTGGAATCCGACTGGTACCTGTGGGAGCAGCTTCGCAAACTCAGGACCTTGGGGGATTCCCTGCCCGGTGGCTATGTCAGGCGCGCGGAAGCGGTCATGGAGGCCGCCGACGCGTTGACGGATCACGAAGGTCCGCTCAAGCACGCCCAGGGCCATATCCGGGACATCCTCTTCGCGGCCCAGGCCGTCCTCGAGTCCTACAACCAGGCCAAGCGCGAGGCCGGCCTCGTGGATTACACCGACATGATCGCCACGGCCGGCCAGCTCCTCAGGGAGCGGCCGGAGGTCCTGGAAGCTCTCGCCAGCCAGATCGACTGCCTCGTGGTGGACGAGTTCCAGGACACCAACCCGCTGCAATTCGACCTGCTGTGGCAACTCAAGCGCGCCAACGTGCCCACACTCGTGGTCGGTGACCTGAAGCAGGCCATCATGGGATTCCAGGGTGCCGACCCGCGGCTGTTCGCTGCACTGGAACGGAAACACCGGTCCGTCTCGCGCCCACTGACGCGCAACTGGCGCTCCCAGCCATCGCTCATGGATTTCGTGAATTCGATCGGGGAGCAGTTGTTCGGTGATCAGTACGTGAAGCTCAGTCCACAGCGCTCGCCGTCCGGGATGGAAGCGCTCGAGACCGTGCGCTTCATCAAGCATACTCGGAAGGACTGGCACGCGGTTCGCGCCTTCTCGGTCGGCACCCGACTCAAGCGCCTGCTTGAGGATCCCACCCAGGAGGTGCACGACCGAAGAACCGGGACCCGCCGCAAGCTGCGCGGCAGCGACATCGCGGTACTCTGCCCGACCAATGCAGTCGCCGATTCGTACGCAAACGTGCTGCGGGCCATGGGTCTGGAGGTCAATCATGAATCCGCGGGCTGGCTGACTTCCGCTCCGGTCCGGCTGGCATTGAACGCGCTGGCGTACGTGGCAAATCCCGGGGATCGTCACGCGGCGCTGCTGCTGTGCTCCACCGAACTCGGTTCACTCACGCTTGAGGAAGGGGCGCGACATCTGATCAAGGGCGACCGCATCGACGATCCGCTGCTGCGAAAGCTCGAAGGATTGTCGGAGGGCGTTGCAGACCGGACGGTCTACGCAGTGGTGGCTGAAACCCTGTCGGTCCTGGAACTGTTCGACGCAGTGTCGTGCTGGCCAGACGGCCAGCAGGCGCGTGCCAACCTTGTCCGACTGCTCGGCGAAGCCGCAGAATTCATGGACGCAAACCGGGAAGCGCTGGCCCACAGCGGCTACCACGGCCAAGGCATTGAGACGTTTCTCGGCTGGCTGGCTTCCGGACAGGAAGAGGACAAGCAACCTGACAAGTCGGTGCTCCAGGAGAACGCGGTCACGCTGCGAACGTGGCACTCGGCCAAGGGCCTGGAATGGCCCATCGTAGCGGTTTGCAACATGGACCGTGCTCTGGTTCCGCGCCTTCCAAGCCTCGATCTCGAGTTCGGTTCGTTCGACGATCTCGGAAACATCCTGAAGAGCGCCCGCATCGCCTACTGGCCCCACTATGCAGCGCAAGAGAGGCAGGAGTCCGTGCGGGAAAGGCTCCGCGAGGGCCAGCTCACGGAAGCCAGACGCCTGTTGTATGTCGCCTTGACCCGCGCCAGGGACAAGCTCTTGATCGAGTGGCCAGAGTTTCAATCGCAACGACAGAAAATCCCGACCTACTCGTACTGGAAACTCCTGAAGGGGGTCTGGGAGCTAGATGCGAAGAACAGATGGCTCCAAATCAAGGACAGGATCTTCCCGTGCGAGGTGATCGAGGGAGATCAGCATCTTCCCTCGGATTTCGATTCCGGCTCGAGCTGTCCCCTGGCCTTTCCCCCTGTGGCAGGGCGGCGGGCGATCCGCAGGGCCACTCCCCCGGCGGAGTGGACACCCGACAGCGTCGCTGCATCGGCCCTGGCTGGGCGAGACGAGGCCGACCCGCCCAGCGACCTGCGATGCTGGTCGTACGGACCCGGCCTGGAGATCGAACTGGATCTCTCCAGCAAGGAGGCGGGAACCTACCTCCATCGGTGCTTCGAAGTCCTCGGCAGCCACCCGGACCTGGCGGGACAGATGGAGAGGCTGACGGGGGTCTCCGTGTCTCCGGAAGCGGAAGCGCGCATCGCGGAAGCCGTCGGGCGATTCGAAACTTGGCTGCAAGGGCAATTCCGCATCGAGTCCGTCATGCGTGAGTGGCCCGTCCTGATGCTGAACGAGAACGGGACGGTCGTTTCGGGCGAGGCGGATTTGGTGATTGAGACGGCGGACGGGACCTGGGTCATTGATCACAAGTCGGACCGGAACACGGACCCGGGCGCTGCCTTCCGGCAATACGAGGCCCAACTCTCGGCCTACGCCCGGGCCCTCTCGGACGAGGGCCGGACAGTCGCCGGCATCGGGTTGAACCTGATCCGGGCGGGTCAGGTCATATGGAGACGACCGAGTCTGCCCGGCAGGGAGGGGCAGCCCGCGCCAGCTACAACACAGGCTCGAACCGGGCCATCAGGGATTCCAGTTCCCTGACTTCCTCGGATCGCAGATCCGGTAGTGGCGGACGCACTGGTCCGGCCGGCTTGCCCAGGATTTCCATGGCTTTCTTCATGACACTGACCTCATAGCCCTTGCGTCGCGAGCGAAGGGCGTACAGCGGCAAGACGTAGTTCCGCATCAGGCGGCTGAGGCTCGGGCTGTCCAGCATGGATGCCCGCTCGTGCAACTGGAGCGAAAGGCGGGGCGCGACGGTCGCGATGCTGGAGGTATAGGTGCGAACCCCGATCGAGTAGTACCCAGGAACCATGTCGTCGCCAATGCCCCCGATCCAGTGCAATCGGTCGCGGCAGCGCTCCATGACGCGCTGGTAGTTGCGGATATCCCCCTGCCCTTCCTTCAGCGCGATCAGGTTGGGAATCTCCTGCGACAGCCGGAACACTTGGGCGGGTGAGAGGTTGACCGTGTCACGGGAATACACGAAGAGGCCCAGGTCGACGGCGCTGCCGATGGCCTTGTAGTAGGCCAGCAAGCCCTCGAAATCCGCATTGGGATAGTACGGCGGAAACATCAGGATTCCATCCGCTCCGGCTCGCTGTGCCTTGGCGGCAAGTTCCACGGAGAGTCCACCACCGAAACCGACGCCGGCGATGACGGCGGTCTTCCCCCCCGCTTCGGCCACCGTGGCCTCAACGAGTTGCAGGTGCTCCTCCGGAGTGAGCGAATAGAGTTCACCCGTTCCGCCGGCCGCAACGATCGCACAGAGCGGAAACCTGGCCAGCTCGGCGACGTTGGTGCGGTATCCATCGATATCCAGAGAATAGTCGGGCTTGAAGTTGGTAACGGGAAAAGCAATCACGCCTTCAAGCTTGCTACGGAGTTCGGAGGGCGTCATTCGGCCATTGTCGCACCTCGTTGTACTAAGTCGATGCGCCGGTTGCACTGGGAAGCGCAAGCGCTTGCGGTGAGATCCACGGTCCGAATTGGCCTATCGCCATGGGGGCTCCGCGATCCGCCGGACTGACGGCCATCAGCAAGTCGCCACCTCTGCCAGGTTCACGCCTTGCACCAACGGGTCCCCGGTCACCGCCATCGCCGCCGGGGGAGGCGCGGGATACACAGGAGCCGGACGCGGAAGGCCGCCAGCCGAGGCATGATCTCGGGCCGCGGGCGGACTGGCTGCAGAAGATGCGAATGGGCGCTGGTATCGCCTGAGGCTGCAGCCGGTGAAGCCGGTGTTCGGGCTGATCCAGGCAGGGCTCAGGTTCCAGGGTTGCCGGTTGCGGGGGCTGGTGTCGGTGCGCGGGGAGTGACAGTTCGACATTGTGGTATACGATGGATCAGAGTTTGCATGGCTCACCGCTGGCCCAGACGGCTGGGGATGGAGCGCAGGCCGGGTGTTCATGGGTTCAGTTGCTGACAGAATCGCGAGGAAGATCGCCTCGTCACGAAGGTCGCAGGTGATCGATCTGGAGGGCTGGCGGGAGGGCAAGAAGATGGCCCGCGAGGTCGGCTTCAGCGATGAGGGCCCAGTGCTGGACCACCTCGCGCACCTTGAACCCTGCCACGCCCTGTACGTCATGACGCAGAACATCAGCTCGCTGATCGGGGAACAGATTGCCGAGATGCCGGAGGCGCGGGACTTCTTCAGTACCGTGTCCGATGCCGAGGAGGAATACCTGCCGGAGGGGCCGCCGATGAGCCCGCTAACCGTCAGCTACTTCTCGATGTGGTCGCTGTTCGACGTCCAGTTCGGGAGCAGCAGGGAGACCATGGGCAGTTGCATCCTGCGTGTCGTGCGCGACTTCGGTTGGCCGTCCTGGCTGACGGACACGGTCGGGCTGATGCAGCAGTCAAGGATGGGCTTCTTCGTGCATTGCGGCTGGGAGGACAAGGACATTCTCCTGCGTGAGATCCGCACGCAGGAGGTCTTTTCCTGTAGGGTTCCTGCCGGCTACGCCGGCAACAAGGGCGAGGTGTGGTTCGCGCGGTTGCTTCCGCCACCCCACCGCCTGTGCCGGCGGCATATCGTGTTCACCACCCCCTACGTCTTCCAGGACTTGCCCGAGCGCGCCTTCACCGACTATCTGGAGCGTGAACTCGCGCGGATGAAAGCGCGCAAGAAGGCGTCCCGGACCGACGACCTGTACGGTCACCTCATGAAATACGGTCGGGGGCCGAATCACTGGAATGAGTACATCTTTTGCACCTATACGGGTCATCGGGATGAGGTGATCTTCATGACCGGGATCCCGGACATCCTGGAGAGCCTGCCCCATCGGCCAGCCGATTGGTACGTTCGCCAATATGCATTGCCCAAGCGGCTGTCGCGGCGCTCGGGCCGTCGCCGAGCGTCTTGCGACTAGGCGAGGCAGGGCTCGTTTTTCGTTCACCCGGGAATCAGTACAGGCAGGTCAAGTGATCCCGTGGGCATCTCACTGTCCATGCACCGGTTTCGGCCTCAAGATGACTCGCGGCGGCACTTCGCAGTGGTCGCCCGCCGCCGGTTCACGCTCCTCCGGGATCCTCCAGCAAACCCGGACTCGGCACACTGCGTCCCGACACCGCTGAAGCGGTCCCAGCCCACGGGCCCCAAGGCAGTCACGGGTATCCGGCGAAAACAGAAGCCGAGAGGCACTGGGCCCTCGCTCGAAACATCCCTTCTCCGCTCCACACGGAGAATCCGGAACTGCGACGGCCCGAACGTTCCTCTCTACGGACGGGGCCTCGTTGCAGGGCCCGGCCAGCATCGAAACCACCCGGGGATCCGCAAGGAGTCCACCCAAACAGCAGGCCGGCTACGACTCTACGATCTGCGAGATATCGATCAGGTACAGCTGGCGGCCATTGCGGCCGTGAGGCGAGTCGATCACCACCTTCCGCCCGTCGGGGCTGAATCGGGGATGTGTATCGCAACGCCACTCGCCCTTGTACTCGTTCGGGGATAGGAAGTGTCCTATGGGCACTCGCCGCCCGCTGCCCGTCTCATAGAGGTAGGGGTGCTGCAATCGATCCTCATCCGGGTAGGTGTCGTTGAGGATCCACTCGTTACCTGGCAGATAGCTGCAATGGCCGTTCGAGGTCATTCCATCGGGTGCCAAAACGTTCACTTCGTCCGTCTGGTCACGGTACAGATAGAACCTGTTTCCATGAGACGGGTGCCAGGCCCACGCGAGCACGTGTCGGACGTCACGCCATATGAAATGGGATGTCTTGCCATACGGATCAAGCACGTAAGGCCTCGACCCATCGCTACCGACCGTGAACATACGCGTGCCGAAGCTTCCCTGCCCGGACGGATGTCGCCAGCGATGCAGGAAGACCAGGCGCGAGCCGTCCGGTGAAACCAGAATGTGGTTGAAGTAGTGCTTCATTCCGTCGGTGCCGGTGTGCGGGTTCGGAATCGCTGCGGCCTGGGCTACCGACATGAGCAGGGTTCGTTTACCTGTCGCGAGATCCACCTTCCAGATCCCCTCGTCACGGGGAGCTAGCGCTCCGGCATTCGGATCCGGAATCCCGCCGTACCCGTAACCGGGCCGCATATCGTTGAGACGTCGGAAATCCGCGGACACCGCCCACGCACCGGACGGGCTCAGGGTATAGATCGGCGAGGGAATCGTCCTCATTGCACCACTGCGGGTGTCGAGAATGCGGCTGACATACGCATCCCCTTCGCGATCGTTCCAAGTCACGCTCGTCTCGGAGCCCGGAATCCACTGCAGCATGCATCCTTGCTGCCAGCACCAACTGGTGCTCGCTCCGAGGTCCACCCAGCGGTCCTCATCCTCTGTATCGACCATTCCGATTCGGATTTCGTCGTCGGGCCTTGGCGAACGGTGCTCGAAACCGACCTGCATGCCCAGCACCCTGCGGCTGGCCGGGTCGAACTCGAGCTTGTCGTAGTAGCCGAACCAGTGGTACTTCGGACCTCTTGTTATGGCCCTCACCGGAGGCAGATTCACGATGGATCCGACTTCGCCACAGGCCAATGTGGATCCGGCTCCGCATGCAGCCAGAAACGATCGTCGGGTCATGCAGTCCATACGGCCGCTACTTTATCACCGGAAGGGCCCGGTCCTGTCGCTGGGCGGGGTCGGCGGCCCTTGAGGCCGGTGGGTCCAAGCCAACGTCGTAGCGCGGGATCCCTGACGGGAGACAGCCCCGATGGGCCGCCCTTGAGTCAGACTTGGGAATCGGTATCCGTAGTCAACGCCGGATCGAGTCGGCGATGCAACCCGTTCGAACCTCCTGTCGGAAGCGGTTGCCAGGGAGCCATTGGCTGGCGAGATGCCTGCACCATCGCCAGATCCCGCCCGGCCCACCGGGTGGGCTGGCGTGACTTCAACGAGATCGGTGCAGAACCCAACAAGCTGCGGTAGGCCTGCAAGATTCTGATACCTTGGGGCGGTGAGGTACTTGCGGGCCGTCGTTTCGATTCTAGTGACAGGCATCGCATGCTTCACCCCAACGGAGCCGTCCGGCACTGACAAGGCCCCGACCGTCACTCCCAGGCAGGTTCTGCACGATGACGACGGCCTGACGGTCGCTGTCATGGCCGGTGAAACCCTCTTCCTGAGTGGCGTGACACCGGCGGACACCAACGCCCCGATAGCCCGCCAGACCCAGTCCGCGATGGAACGACTCGGTGCGGTTCTGGCGATGCAAGGGCTCGATTTCTCGCATGTTGTGAGTTGCCACGTCAACCTGTCGGACATGGACAGCTACGCTGCAATGAACTCGGTTTATGGCGGCTATTTCGCAGAAGGCCGGTACCCGGCCCGAACCACAGTGGAAATGGCGGGTCTGCCGGACGGCGCGGGGGTTCTTTTGCTGTGCATCGCCTACGCAGATGCAGCCGGGATTTCGATCATTCGCCCACCCTCTGACCGAATCCCGCCAGCCATGGGACCGTATTCGTCGGCTGTGCGGGCTGGCCATACGGTATACCTGTCGGGTCAGGGTGGTCGGCACCCGACGACGGGCCTGATTCCAGAGACTTCCATCGGGCAAGTCGAACAGACCCTCCATACGATTGGTGTGATCCTTGCATCCGCAGGCCTCGGCTACGACAACGTGGTCTTGGCCAACTCATACCTGCCCCCTTCCACGGAAGCCTCGGGTATCGATGCCGGGTTCGAGGCCATCTTCAAAATCGGTGGCGCTCCAAGCCATTCGAAAGTCCCGCTGACACGCCTTCCCGGCGATATCGCGGTCGAAATCACGTTCGTGGCTGTGGAAGACGACTACGTAACCCGTCTGTTCATGCACGAGCAGGAGCCCACCGCAGTATCCAGCCCGGTATCGCTGAGCGGAGGAGTGGCGTTCGCATCCGCCATGACCGGCGACGGGGACTCGTTCCGGGCTCAACTCTCGAGCGCGGTCGACACGCAGGAGATGTCACTTGGGCTGGCCTCCATGGGCCTGCCGAACGTGGTTCGCATCGTTGCCTACCTGAGTGACCTCAGCGATATCGGAGAGCTTCACGTCGTACTGGAGGAGCGATTCCCGGACGGTTTGCCAGCGCTGGCAGCGGTGCAAGTCCGGCACGCCGGGGAGTCCCAGGTAGCTCTGGAGATGATCGCCGTCCAGTGAATCTGGATCCCGGGCTCTGACCGGAACCGCTAATGCATTGCTAGCATGGGATTCTATGCACCCCTGTGCTACCAAGGAATCGCTCCTGGATACTCCGACGAACCCGTTCCCGGTCGGGGACGCGAATTCCGCCACCTCGTTGCTCGAGCGGATGGCTCGGACAGGGTTTCAGGGGCGGCAGCTGGGCGAGGCATTCGAAGTCTGGAAGGCCATGCTGGAGGATCCGGAGTGCACGATCCTGATGGGCCTCTCCGGAGCCATGGTGCCGGCCGGAATGCGCCGTGTGGTGCGGTTCATGATCGAGAACCGGCTTGTCGACATCCTGACCTCCACCGGCGCAAACTTCTTCCACGACATCCACGAAACCAAGGGATTTCACCATTACCAAGGGTCACCCGACATGGACGATGAGGTTCTGGGCGAAGTCATGGTCGACCGCATGTACGACGTTCTTGCGGACGAGGTTCGCTTTCGCGAGCACGATCTGTGGATCGGCACATTCGCATCCAGACTGGACCAAACGAGGCCCTACACCACGCGCGAGTTCTTGTACAAACTGGGCCTTGAGGTGGGGGCCGATTGCGAGGAGGACGGCATCGTCACGGCGGCGGCCAGGCATGGGGTCCCCCTGTTCTGTCCCGCAATCGGCGACAGTTCCATCGGAATCGGTGTGGCCGAGAGCCGGCACAGGGGAGAGAACCGGCTGATGTTCGACATGATGGCGGATGTTCTTGAAATCACGAACGCAGTCGCCGATTCCAAGGCGACCGGAGTCATCTACTTTGGGGGCGGTACGCCGAAGAACTATACCCAGCAGTCTGAGGTGGTTGCAATCCTGATGGATCGGGGCAAGAGTGGCCATCGGTATGGCGTCCAGATCGTCACTGACGCTCCTTACTGGGGCGGCCTCTCGGGCTGCACGCTCGCAGAATCCCAGAGTTGGGGGAAAATCGCCAAGGGCGCCAGGATGGTTGATTGCCACTGCGACTCGACGATCGCGATGCCGCTGCTCGTGTCAGCCATGGCCGAACAGCGGCAACTCCTGGCGCAGCGGCAACCGCCGTCGTTCGACATGGGTCCCGTGCTGAAGATTCGGCTGCCATAAGGCGTGGCCCCGTCGGCTGCCCCCGACGGGGACGATCCGCGAGGTCAACCAGCCCGTGGGAGTTCGCCTTGTCCTGCCAATTGTCTGGCACCTTGAGGCTGTCGATTCGGCCGATCGATGGCTTCAGCCGTGCGACGGCCCGAGACCATGCCGCTCTCGCCCCGGCATGCCAAGGGGCCAATGCTCCTGGCGACAGCCATGGTGGCAACACCCCGGCGGCATGTCTGCAGCCTGCATCAAGGGCCGGGAAGGCCAACCAACGGCCACCTGGCCGGACAACGAATCTGGACAAGTTCTGAACCGTGGGCGGACGAACCCGCAAGATCTGGCAACCACGCCCCTCAACGCAGCCACGCATCCAGGTTCTCGGCCACGAACTGATCGTCGGTCAAATGCGGATACGACCGCTCGATTCGGTCGATCTCCTCGCTCTGGCCGGGCGAAAGCCCTTCAGCCTCATCCAGGCACCAGATTCCCTCGAACAGGCCCTGCCGTCTCAAGACCTCGTGAATCCCTGCGATACAGCCGGCGAATCCGTTCCGGGCATCGAAGATGGCTGCATTCGCGTCGGTCACTTGCAACTGCAAGCGGAGCAGCGAATCAGGGGCGTGCGACGATACGCCTTCCGTGTGCTCCCGACAGGTACGCCAGTATGAGCAAGCCGGGCGAGTCCAGACTGCCCAGTGCCCCAAGAGGCCGCCAACGAATCGCGTCTCGGCAGCCCCAATCGACAACGGTGTCAGCAGGTCCCCGATGATATTGTCGTCGTTTCCGGTGTAGAGTGCGATCTCGCCGGCCCGGCCCGACTCGCAGACGGCCCGCATCACATCAAGCGTCCTGTAGCGGTCGAATGGAGCAACCTTGATCGCGCGGACATTCTCGATCTCGCAGAACTTTCGCCAGAATTCGTACGAGAGAGGAATTCCCCCAACCGCTGGCTGGAGGTAGAATCCCATGAGCGGAATCGCTTCCGAAACGGCGACCGCATGCTCCAACAACGAGGTCTGTCCCGCTGCGGAACAACCTCCATAGCTGAGCAGCCCGATGTGGTAGCCGAGGTCGGCCGCAACCCGGGCCTCTGCCACCGCCTGCTCGACCGGACCCGCGATCCCGGCCACGCGAATGAGCGGCCTGTCCCCACTGTCCTCCACTTCATCGAGAGTATCCGCCACCAACGCAAGCACCGGTTCGTACAGTCCGACACCCGGGTCCCGTATCGCGAACTGCGTGGTATGGACGCCCACGGCAACTCCGCCCGCACCAGAGGCCCGATAGTAGCGCGTAAGAGCTCGCTGTCGTCGCTCGTCCAGGCGCCTCTTTGAGTTCAGGGCCAGTGGATGAGCCGGGATCACCGATCCCGACTGCAAGTGTCGGGCCACGACGGGTTCGAGATCGGGCAGGTCGGCCATCGGCTCGATCACTCGGCAACGGATGGCAGCATCATCATGCACTCGGAGGTGCGGACACCGTCAGTCTTGCGACGATCTCCCCGATCGCGGCATCCGCCCGATCGCGGATTTCTGCTGGCAACTGATCCTGTATAGGGTGCGGCAGGTAGACGGCTTCGAAGTCCGCCCTTCCAAGTGCGGCAGCCTGAGCCCTGGCAGCCGAACGGAATACGTCCGTGGCGATGGCAATCGTGGGGATTCCCATATTTTCGATCCGGACCGAGTCGTGCAAACTGCACGTCGTGCACGAACCTCAATCAGCAAGAGCCTCAATGACCGCATGTGGCTGCGATTTGCGAATGTCGGCGAGTATGGTCTCAGGCGCTGGCCTGGCGAAGGTCGGCTTGTGGAATCGAAGCACTTTGGCGGCGCGATACCGCTCCCGGAGCAACCTGTCGAGGCGGTCAAGAAAGATGGAACCGCCAGGCTTGCCGATGTCGAGCATTGCGATGCGAGCCCCGGCCAGCGTGTCAAGGCGGCGCGGCGCGGCGCACTTCTGGAGAACACGTTCGTCCAAGGGGTTTACCAGCGTTGCAGGCACATCCAGAACCTCTCTGTTGAGAACTCGCCTAGGGTACCAGTCCGGCTCTGGACAAGTTCATTCGACAACATGGCAAACCATCTGACTGCCCCTCGGGCCAGTTGCCCAGGAACCCAGTACGGCCGAGAACTTGCCGGCAGGCCCACCCGCCACCATCACCCGGATTGCGTCGGGACTGCTGAATTTCCGGTAGCAGCGCTCGCCCCGGATCGTGCATTCCTCGTAAGAACCAGCTTCCGCCGTGCCCTCTCCTCCGTCTCCATCGTACTCGCGGAGCGGTATCCCGGTGTTCTCGAACAGGAAAGAGCTGACGTCGCTCTTGTTGAATCCGCTCCGGCCGATGGTAGCGGCGTGCTCCGGACCGATCACCACCAGCGCTTCCTGCCGTCCGCAGACGCGTCGACTCCATAGATTGGCAAGGACGGGGCAAACCGCTCGCAGCAGGACCTCTGCGGCCCTGGCCCTGTGCTCGCTGACCGGGCAGGGCGGTTCGCAGCAGAAGAACGTCACAGCGTTCGTTCCGGCGTTGATTCCGAAGTAATCGGACAGCGGTTCCCAAGGACTGGCCTCCTCGTTCTCCCCTATCACGTAGCTGAACCGCCCCGGGTTGCCCATCGTGGACATGTCGATCTGTCCGGGCGCGGCTCCACCCAGGTTCCGAAGAATCAGCTGCAGAGCCCGACCGATCGTGGAGTTGGCTCGAGCGGTGTTGGAGAAGACATTGCTCGCGCACGCAAAGCCGAGATCCGAGCGAACCGGCCCGTTGATCACGGCCAGGGGCGCGGCAAAGTGTGTCGTGCCTTGGACTCCATGAATGTCGAGCCGCTCATCGCACAGCGCCCGCACGGCGGGTATGAGCACTCGCATGTATTCCGGCAGACAGCCTGCCATCACGGCATTGGCCGCGATTTTCTCGGCCGTAGCTGGTCCGAAATTGGGAGGGACGTGCGCGACAACCTCTTCAGGGGCCAAGCGGGTGGCTGCGAGCATGCTGTCGACACGCGATACGGTGGGCGGGACGACGGGAAGAGGGTCCGCAAAGCCTCTGTCGTAGCAATACTCTTCGGGCGGGATGCCGACGGGCACCCTGACACGGGAAGCCCTTCGGCCTGCTCGCAAGTACAGCGGAGCCATCAGTGCGTCCTCGCCGCTAGATGGGGGCTCCAGGTGGCGCGAGGCACAGCCGGGCTGAAAGTCCGGGGCCCCGTCTCCGGAACGGACCGGAGGTGGTGGAGGGGTTGCAGAGAGTACGCCGAGCTGTGCGGAGAGTCGATTCAGATCCGCCTTGTCAAAGCCCTGCGAGGTCGCCTTCACGCGGCCGCCGCCGTCGAGAAGGAAGAGGGCCGGCACCGCCTCAAGGAGGTAGGCGGCGGTCGACTGGAGGCCCCGGTCAAGCAGTACAGGCATATCCAGCCCCAGTGAGTGTACGAGAGTGTCGGTCTCAATGGGACCATCCTGTGAGATGGCGACCACGGTGGCGCGCCCTTCGAAATGCTGAGCGACACCGTCCAGATACCGCAAAGCCAAGTGGCAGGCTGGACAGTCGGTCTTGAAGAAGGCGAGCAATGCGGGCCCAAAGCGACTCTGTCCTTCGATATCAGGCGCTACCTCCCCGATGGCCAGCATCCAATCTCCTGCCCGCACGAAGGGGACCGGCAAGTTGTCCGCCCCAACGCCAGCCCATCCTACCGGATCCCCACCTGGATGGCTGCGGCTGCCACGACCGGCACCGTCCAGAGCGGGGACCGCCTGTGCCTTGCCGATTGACCGGCCAAGGGTTCATGGAGTGCGGGAAGGAGCCCGGGCTGTAGATTGCCGGTGGCACAAGGAAGCGCAACAGCGGGCGGAGGGTCCTAAGGTGCTGATTAGCCTATCCTAGAGGAGAAATCGCCATGCCTCAGCAGTTCCGCCACCTGCAATACGACGAGCGCTGCCAGATCCAGGCATTGCACCAGCATGGATTCTCGGTCACCGCCATCGCCGCTCAACTCCAGCGTCACAAGTCCACCGTCTGTCGCGAACTTCGGCGCAACGCCGGCCCCTCCGGCTATCACCATGACCAGGCCCAGCAACTCGCTCGACAGCGCCGCCACCGGGCCGTCACCGGCCCCCGCAAGCTCCAGCCACCGATCTGGAACCTCATCTATGACGGCCTCCAGAGCCACTGGAGCCCCGAGCAGGTGGCTGGTTACCTGAAGCGGGTCGGAGTGGTGTCGGTCAGCTTCTCGTGGCTCTACCAGCGGATTCGCCAGGACCGCGCCCAAGGCGGCTCACTCTACACCTACCTGCGACAGCGCGGCAAGCCGCGCCGCTGCAAGGCCACCCGGGGCAGCGCCGGCCGCGGCTGCATCCCGGGCCGCAGGGACCTCAGCGAGCGCCCCGCAATTGTCGACTCGAAGCAGCGCTGCGGGGACTGGGAGGCCGACACGATCCTAGGCAAGGCCCATAAAGGAGCCGCTGTCACACTCGTGGAACGCAAGTCGAAGGACCTGCTTGCTCAGACAGTGAGCCGGAAGACCGCCGCCCTGGTGGGTGACGCGATGCAGAACCTGCTGCGGCCCTTCTCGGCCCTGGTCCTGACCGTGACCTGCGACAACGGGAAGGAGTTCGCCGGCCACCTCCAGACCGCCGAGGCGCTCGAGACCGACATCTTCTTAGCCCGGCCCTACCACTCCTGCGAGCGGGGCCTCAATGAACATACCAACGGCCTCCTGCGCCAGTTCGTGCCCAAGACCGAGAACCTGCGCACACTCGACCCGCAACGGCTGCAGGAAGCCGTCAACCGGCTCAACCACCGCCCCCGCAAGGTGCTGGGCTACCGCACTCCGTACGAGGTCTTCCGCGACGACTGTCTCGCGGCCGGCATCGACCCGCCACCCGCAGCCCCGGACCCCTCTCCTCTCTGATCCGGGCCGCAACGCGGCCTCTCCCCGACGCACTTCCCCCTCTCGAGCTGGCGGGCCCAGCCCGCCAGCGCCCTTGTGGTCCGGCCGCCTTTTCGGGCCAGATTCCGCTGCCACCCTCGCGTAACGGCCACCTCTGGAGCGTCGCCTTGACAGTTTCCCCCGCTTGTCTTACTCTGGCAGTAGTTCAGCCACCTACACCAAGGGCCTTTTCCCCGCTGTTGCGGTTCAATGTGCAATGGGCGTCTCCCTTGCAAGAAGCGGCCTCGCGCAGGCCGTTTTGCCCGCTCCCCGGCTTGACATCCGACAAGGATGCTCGCTTGTCCAGACCTTGAACAGTCCCGCATCGAAGGCTTGCCCCCGGACCAGGCACCACAGCTCATCCCGAGTCAGAGCACACACGCCGAACCGGGTTTACGGAAAGCTCAGCCGGGCCCTCCGGAGGTCTCCCGCTGTCTACCCGAGCCGGTCGGATTCTCAAGCCATTGGTTGGCGCGGCTATGCTAGACTCCGCTGTAGCAGCACATGCTGGCCGCGTATGGCGGACGATGGCACCATCGCACAACAGGCCACTCTGCCCCTGCTCGCAGAGCCCTTTCCGGAGCGGCGACCGGAGCACATCCACTACCCAGATTCGGACGGGCACTTCTTGCCAGAGAACCCCATTCATGCGCGCGCTGTGATCAACCTGCGCTCGGCGCTCGTGCAGCACTTTGCCACGACCGAGAACGTGGTGGTCGAAGGCGACATGTTCGTGTACTACGAACCGGACAATCCGCGGGCGAGCCTCGCACCGGACATGTTCGTGGTGCTCGATCATGACCTCGGCTCGCGCCTGACGTACAAGATCTGGGAGGAAGGCAAGCCGCCTGATTTTGCGCTGGAGGTCATTTCACCGTCCAGTGACGTGCGCAATGCGCAGGACAAGGTCGCTTTGTACGCGCACTTGGGGATTCGCGAGTACGTGCGCTTTCAGCCGGAGCTGGAGGGGGTGGAGCCGCGCCTGGTGGGCTACCGCCTCCGGGGCCGGAGCTACGGGGCTGTCATGCCGGATGCGGCGGAGGCGATCCACAGCCGGATTTTGGGGGTATCGTTGCGTGCCGAGGGGACGAGCTTGCGGGTGCGCAGCTTGGCGACCGGCAAGGAGTATTCGTGGCTGGAAGAACTGCACCGCCGCGACGAGCTACTTGAGTACGAGGTAAAAGCGAGGCAACGAGCCGAGGCCAGGGCCGAGTACGAGGCGGAAGTGCGGCGGCAGGCTCAAGCGGAAGCTAGGGCCGAGGCGGAGGCACGGCGGCAGGCCCAGGCGGAAGCCAAGGCCGAGGTGGAGGCACGGCGGCAGGCCCAGGCGGAAGCCAAGGCGGCCCAAGCGCGGGCGGCGGAACTGGAAGCCCTGATACTCCGCCAGGGGGGCAGTACCGGTCGGGGCGATTGATCCAGGGACACGGCCGACATGCCGCCGCAACTGCCCTGCGATCCAGCTTCGCCAAGCTGTGTGCCTGTTCCGAGAGTTGCCGGCGGGCAGCATGGCGCAGGACTTTCCAGAGCGAAAACGGGCGGAACTGAGCGGTCTCGGTGGCGTCGACAAGACGGCGGTGCTGGGAGTCAAGGAGCGGGGCACCAAGCGCGTTTCGGCGGCCGTCGTGGAGGCGACCGAGCAGCAGACGTTGCCGGCTTATGTGACCGCCCGGAGTGGGCCGGCCCGCGACACGGCTGCCGCAAACCTTCCGTTGTCCAGCCTCCCGCCAAGTCGATGATGTGACGATTCGATATAATCCTCCTCGCAAGCGGCCTCGCGCAGGCCGTTTTACCCGCTCCCCGGCTTGACATCCGACAAGGATGCTCGCTTGTCCAGACCTTGAACAGTCCCGCATCGAAGGCTTGCCCCGGACCAGGCACCACAGCTCATCCCGAGTCAGAGCACACACGCCGAACCGGGCGCACGGAAGGCTCAGCCGGGCCCTCCGGACGTCTCCCGCTGTCTACCCGAGCCGGTCGGATTCTCAAGCCATTGGTTGGCGCGGCTATGCTAGACTCCGCTGTAGCAGCACATGCTGGCCGCGTATGGCGGACGATGGCACCATCGCACAACAGGCCACTCTGCCCCTGCTCGCAGAGCCCTTTCCGGAGCGGCGACCGGAGCACATCCACTACCCAGATTCGGACGGGCACTTCTTGCCAGAGAACCCCATTCATGCGCGCGCTGTGATCAACCTGCGCTCGGCGCTCGTGCAGCACTTTGCCACGACCGAAAACGTGGTGGTTGAAGGCGACATGTTCGTGTACTACGAACCGGACAATCCGCGGGCGAGCCTCGCACCGGACATGTTCGTGGTGCTCGATCATGACCTCGGCTCGCGCCTGACGTACAAGATCTGGGAGGAAGGCAAGCCGCCTGATTTTGCGCTGGAGGTCATTTCACCGTCCAGTGACGTGCGCAATGCGCAGGACAAGGTCGCTTTGTACGCGCACTTGGGGATTCGCGAGTACGTGCGCTTTCAGCCGGAGCTGGAGGGGGTGGAGCCGCGCCTGGTGGGCTACCGCCTCCGGGGCCGGAGCTACGGGGCTGTCATGCCGGATGCGGCGGAGGCGATCCACAGCCGGATTTTGGGGGTATCGTTGCGTGCCGAGGGGACGAGCTTGCGGGTGCGCAGCTTGGCGACCGGCAAGGAGTATTCGTGGCTGGAAGAACTGCACCGCCGCGACGAGCTACTTGAGTACGAGGTGAAAGCGAGGCAACGAGCCGAGGCCAGGGCCGAGTACGAGGCGGAAGTGCGGCGGCAGGCTCAAGCGGAAGCTAGGGCGGCCCAAGCGGAAGCTAGGGCGGCCCAAGCGGAAGCCAGGGCCGAGGCGGAGGCACGGCGGCGGGCCCAGGCGGAAGCTAGGGCGGCCCAAGCGCGGGCGGCGGAACTGGAAGCCTTGATACTCCGTCAGGGGGGCAGTACAGGTCAGGGCGATTGATCCAGGGACAGTGCCGACATGCCGCCGCAGCTGCCTTGCGATCCAGCTTCGCCAAGCAGGGTGCCTGTTCCGGGAGTTGCCGTCGGGCAACATGGTGCAGGACCTTCCCATGCTGGGGACTGAGCAGTTGAGGGGATGCGAATGGGTCCGCAGAGCGAGTTGGGGGGGGCGGGTAGAGCCGCCCGACGAAGCGCTGTGAACCAGCGCAAAGCCAGCCGTGGCAGGTTGCCGAGGCCCTCGGGGTCGGGGTGGCGGACCTTGGACGGAGTCCTCCCAGTGCCGGCCCGCGGCCGTCTGCCGGTGTCGCTCAATCAGGGGGCCGAAGCGCCTGGCGGGCCGTGAGGACAGCCTGAAAGGCTTCCTTGCGATGCTGGCTGAAGTAGCGCTGGCCGTCCGCGATATCCTGCCCGGAACTCAGGATCACCGCGATCGCGATGCAGCTGCACAGCGCGTTGTTCAGCACCGCATGGCCCTTGCGTGGCAGGCACTGGCTGGGCTCCTCCGCACAACAGCGGGTGCCGGGCTGCTCCCAGTCGATCTGGCGGAGAGCCGCAAACGCTTTCCTAGCATTGGCCTCGACCGTCAGCAAGTAGTCAGCGCGGTGCGTGTCGACCAGCGTCCGGGCGGTATCCCGGACGGTGTGCAGGGCATCGAGGGTGACGACGCGCCCGGCCAGGGGCACCTCCTCGAATAGGGCCCGCACGGCTGCGATCTCGCCGTTCTGGTCGTGAAAGCCGAGGCAGGCCCGAGCCATGAGCCACCAGGGTCACGGTTTCGTGGTGTTGCGGGCCGTTGCGGTTGGCCGCACGGACGCGCTTACCGTCCGCCGCCAGCGCGGCACCGAGTTGCAGGCGGGGCGTGGAGCAACGCC
This sequence comes from Bryobacterales bacterium, assembly GCA_965205085.1. Taxonomy (GTDB): domain Bacteria; phylum Acidobacteriota; class Terriglobia; order Bryobacterales; family UBA6623; genus VXMF01. The sequence goes on from OZ242039.1 coordinate 4,623,487, forward strand.
GCAAGACGGCATCGAGGGCCTCCGGGTCGAAGTTCTCCAGCACTCGGTAGATCAGTGATCTGGAGACCGGCTCTTAGCGGCCGGGGCGCGGGTTGCGCCAAGCGCCGAGCGCTTCCGATTTTCTTTGACTCAACGACTGGGCGTAAGCGGTAGCGGCCTTGCCGCCATGTAGGCCAGCCAGCCTCGCGAGCAGGTAGATGGCCAGCACGGTGGCCGTCTGGTGCTTGCGGCCCTGGGCGCGCCGGAAATCGGGCACCTCGCTCAACTCGGCGCACAGCAAGCGCAACTCGACCCGACGCAGCCCGGAGGTGCCGCCCTGCGGGTTGGCCGCGAAGGCCGCCGGCAGTTCCCGCTCGGACCGCAGCAGCCGCCGCGCATTGCACTGCAACTCCCGGACGTACAGATCCTTGGGCCGGCCATGGGGCTCGGTGTAGCGGCCGCTGGCCCGCGTGAACCCGCGGGTGCCGCCCAGCAGCAGTCAGCCGGCCGCCCGGTACAGGCCGCACTGGAAGCGGGACGGATCGACGAACGCCTCGGCCAGCAGCAAGCCATTGGCCGAAGCGCTCCGCCCAGTCCGCGGTCAGCGTTGGGTCATGCCCGACAGCGCATGCGCACTCAACCCCGGGAACGTGCCCGCCTCCCCCAGCAGCAGGAACTGCGTATTGTTGGCCACCAAGTGCAGCAGTTGGAACTGGATCGTGGCCTTCCAGCGCACCCAGCGGTCCCGCAGGCGGCACTTGAAAGCTCCCGACTGCCAACCGGCCAGCCCGATCCACTCGACGATAGACCGCAGCCCGCGACCGGCGAAGCGATTGAATCCCAGGCGATGATAGCGCTCCATCAGCTCGTTCCACCGCGGCCGTTCCTCGGGTTGCGCCAGACGGATGACCACGTCGTCCAAGCGGAGTCCGGGCGGGGTCGTCTTGAAACGGAGAGCGGGCTGCGAAGCCATGCCTCATACCGACCAGAATGGGCCCGAAAAAGCCAGTCCTCCCCGCAAATCGAATCAGCCGTATCGGCAAGAAACTAGGGGATCTCAGCGTGGGAACATCCTGAGCATGGCACCCACCCGCGCAGCCCCACCCCGGCTGCCGTACTCTGCTAGCAGTTCAACCACCTACTCCAAGCGCCTTCTTCCCCATTGTCGCGGTTCGACGTGCAATGGGCATTGCGGAGCAAGGGCAGGCGTGCGCAGGACGAGGGTTCGGAAAAGAGAGAAGTGAAGTAGGGTGGTCAAGTGATTGTGCGTGGCGGTCGTGGCGTTGCGAGAACCGTGCCGGACCTGGACAGGCGGTTAACATCGATCCGGCAGACCTTCCACGATTCCCCGTGATTTGCGCGAGGCACGGTGCCGTGTCGGCCGCCCACCGTCCAGAGCGGAAGTCGCCTGCCCGCTACCTCTGCGAATCTCGCTATCGGCTCCCCAGAATCCGAGACCGGGACGGCTGAGTGGCCAATACTCTCCATCGCAAGCCCTCCAATATCGGATAGGATGTCCAAGAGGAAGAAATCCCATGGATGCTTGGAGACTGTCGGCGACCCTGCTTCTTTCGATGCTCATCTCGTGCTCGTCCACGCCGCCACCTTCGGTCGTCATCGACACATCCATGCCACCGCCGGACTGGGCCTTGCTCGAGCGGGCGCTGCTGGACGAGAACTCGAAGGCGGTCGAGGCATTTGCCGAACGGTACCTGGATGAGCGGGGATACTTGCTCCACACGCCGAGATGGGGCACGCTCGACGGGCCGGATGATGCGATCGAGACCCTCTACAACTGGACTTTGCTGCACACCCTTGGCGGTTCCGACCGGATCCTGGAACTCTACAAGCAGGGTTTCGAAGGCCACTTGCAGCAGTACTCGGAGTTGCGCACGGAACTGACCACGCTTGCAGCGAACGGAGCCTACCACCGGGAGTTCATCACGCAGTCGGACTGGTTCCATACGGGCGAGGGCATGCGGGCATTCCTCCTCATGGGGCACTCGGACCCAGAGGACAGCCTGTACGTCGAGCGGATGGAGCGGTTCGCCAAGATGTACACGGGCGAGGATCCGTCTGCCCCAAACTACGATCCCGAGCACAAGATCATCCGCAGCATCTGGAACGGCAGCCTGGGGCCGATGCTCCGAAGGGCCACCGTCTACGATTGGGTCGGCGACCCCGTTCCGGGCAAGTTCCACCTGCTGCACAACCCCGCGGGCAGAACTTCGCTTCTGGACCTGGAAGAGTGGTACCCGCGCATGCTGGCGCATTGCGACGAGTACCTGGATTCTGTGGGGGACACGTTCCTCAACTTGGCGGCGACGCTGCTCGGCGTGAACGCCTACGCTCTCACGGGTCGGGAGAAATACAGGGACTGGACGCTCGAATACCTGGATGCTTGGAAGGAGCGGGCAGCGGCGACGGGAGGGATGATCCCCTCGAATATCGGACTGGACGGCCAGTTGGGCGGAGCCCACAACGGACAGTGGTGGAAGGGAACATACGGCTGGAACTTCACCATTTTCGACGGCGAACTGGAACGGACCGCCGATCGAAACTACTTCACCAATGCGAGCTTTCAGGGCTTCGCGAACGGTCTCCTGCTTACAGGGGACCAGAGCTACGTCGATGTGCTCCGCAGGCAGATGGACTTGATCCTCGAGGAGGCCAGGGTTGTGGATGGTTCCACTCTGCTGCCCACGATGTACGGTGATCCTCGCGGATACGCGTACGATGGCGATCCCGAATTCTACCGCTACCTCCCGGTTGACTACTCCGACCGGCTTGCGGAGATCTACCTGTGGTCCATGAAACCGACCGACCTGGAGCGCGTGCCGCTCGAATCGGAGCCATGGATCGCGTTCCTGCAGGGGCGCAATCCCCAATACCCGGAGAAGGCCATGAATGCCGATTCGCTTCACATTCGCGAACGGCTCGCGCTGATGCGCAACGACGAGACTGCGACCGACACGAGACTCGCCGACTACCTGCTCGGGATCATGCCCGCAACGACCGACACGCTGACCCAGCTGACCACCGGTGGCTACTTCGCTCGGGGCAGAATCTGGGTGTTGCACAGTCGGCTCCGGTACTTTGACCCCGATCGCAAGCGAGCGGGACTTCCTCCCGACGTCGCCGCGCTCGTCCATGAACTCAGGGACGATTCGGTCGCCGTGACCCTCGTGAACGTGAACCAGTTGGAGCCCCGGCAAGTGATCGTTCAGGCTGGTGGCTACTCCGAGCACCAGTTCACGGGGCTCGAAGGGGTGGCGGGCCCGACCGAATTGGACTCGGAGCACTTGGCCGTCCATCTGGCTCCCGGTGCCGGGGCGCGTCTGACGCTGCGCATGAAGCGCTACGCCAACCCGCCCGACCTGTCGTTCCCCTGGGCACGACGCTAGGCTCGGGCCGCAACGAAGCGGCTCCCGGGGATCCTCACTGACCTGAGGACTTCGCGTCCTCTCGAAGGCGCATGGAAGGCAGGGATGGCGGAGGTCGCGGGCAACCTCGTCACGGGCATTCTGCCGCACGCGACCACTTCCGAACCCTCCGCCCCGGATGCAGCACTCAACCGGATCCGATCAATCTGGCTGCATTCTCGCCCAGGAGCTTTCGCACCACGACCTCGTCCGGAGCGAGTCTGCGAACCGCCGCCAGCCCGTTCGCCCCTATGCAACCCTCGCCCCGGCCTAGGGTGTCGTTGCAGTCACTGGCCCACAGCAAGCGGTCTTGGTGGCGTTCGAGAAAGCCGGTTGCGTGCTCCTCGTCCCGAAGCAGTGAGTTCAAACCGGAGCCCGCCGAGAGGTCACCGTACATGTTGGGATAGTCCGACAGGAGGCGGTCCGTGATTCCGCCAGGGGTTACGGGCGTTTTCGGGTACATCACCGCCTGATCATGGTTGGCGTCGATGTTGCCCCACCACGTCTGGGCATGGCCGATGAAGTTTACGCTCGGAAACTTCTCGAGCATCCGGTGAAACCGCTCGATGCCCATGTTGTAAGCTCCGTGCTGGAAGTGAATCAGGACGGGAACCTTGTAGTCGCGAGCGATCGAGTATACGAGTTGCATGGCTTCCGAATCGCACTCGACAGGGAACTTCTGCTCGCCTATGCCGATCGCACCCATGTCCAGGTACCGCTCCAGCACCCTTCGGGTTTCCTGGAGATCCGGCAGCTCGTTCGTGAAGAAGGCGAATTCTCCGGGGAATCGATGTGCGAGTGCGACCACGGAGTCATTGCCAAAGGCCTCGGCAGCCAGACCGTACTTCGAACCGGCTGGCAGCAGCACGGTCAGGTCGACACCCATGGATCGCTGATGAGCGACCAATTCGTCGTCGGACCGTCCGCTGTAGTGGGTATGCTGATGAAAGTCCACGACACGATACCCTCCCTCCGGGAGGTCCGAGTCGTCGGCCACCGGTTGGTCGTCCAGAGTCCCGCATCGGGAAAGTGCAGCCGAGACGATCGCCGCTCCTGCGAAATCCCGTCGTCGAATGCGATGTGAAGGGTATGCCATGACCATGCCGCCGTTATCGAATTGCCTCCCAGTGTAATGCCGGCCGCACCTACAACAGGGATGCCGCCATTGAGGTTGTCGGAAGCACTCTGTACTTGGTCGACGAACCGGCTGGTCCGTGCAACGGGTTTCGGCATCGACTGGCATGAGCCACTCGAACCGGCGTCGGGATCTCCGGGAGGATCTTCCGTGATACTCTGCACAGGCACGTGCCTGGCCGGCGGGTCATCGCTCCAGGGTTGCGGGGAAGCTGGACCGCCAAGCTGTCATCCGATCTCGCAGGGCAGGGTGACGAGCCGTTGCATGGTGGCGGCGGTTCGGTTCTGGCAGAATGCTTCATGGACTCCGAAGAGCCGTTCGAGGTCGATCTGGTCGACTAGGCGAGCGTGGTCTGTGCGCCGTCTCGACGCATTGTTCGTGATGGAGTGAAAGTGCAGACTCGGCGAAAACAGATCGGGCGCGGGCACGCGGAAGTGGAGCGAACCGCCTCGTGGCTGGACTGGCGCAAGGTTGCTATAGGCGATATTGCGGACATCATCGGAGGGGGTACACCTTCGACGCAGGAAGCCAACAACTTTGATGGAGTCATTCCTTGGCTAACTCCAAGGGATTTATCGGGAACCCATGATCGTTATGTGGAATGTGGGCGGAGGAACCTGTCGCAGTATGGACTCGATGGCTCTTCGGCAAGATTGCTTCCGACAGGGTCGGTGCTCCTCACGACCCGAGCCCCTATCGGGCATGTCGCACTCGCGAAGAACCCGATTGCAACCAATCAGGGCTTTCGTAACCTGGTGGCGCGGGATGCCGTGTCTTCAGAATACCTGTACTATTGGCTCCGGCTGAACACCGATGAACTGGAACGTCACGCTTCCGGCTCGACGTTTCAGGAGCTTCCAGGTTCTTCGCTGGGGAATATCCGACTTCTTCTCCCTCCCCTCTCCCAACAGCGCTCCATCGCGTACATCCTCGGCACACTGGACGACAAGATCGAGCTGAACCGCCGGATCAGCGTGACGCTGGAAGCGATGGCGCGTGTCCTGTTCCGTTCCTGGTTCGTCGCTTTCGACCCGGTGCGGGCCAAGATGGAGGGGTGCGACACTGGGCTTCCCAGGGAGGTCGCCGACCTGTTCCCCGACCGGCTGGTGGACTCGGAGCTTGGGGAGATACCGGAGGGGTGGACGTTTTCTGATCTGGGCGACATGATCGAGTTGGCGTACGGAAGGCCACTGAAGGCCAAGTCCAGGAATGCTGCGGGTGGAGTGCCAGTCTTCGGCTCGAGTGGTCAGGTCGGCTGGCACGACGAGGCGCTTGTCGCGAGGCCGGGAATTGTCGTCGGCCGCAAGGGCAACCCGGGCACGGTGACCTTGTCGCCAACCGAGTTCTTTCCGATCGACACCACGTTTTATGTGGTGCCCAGGGAGGAGTGGGATGAATGCCTGTACTTCCTGTTCTTGGCCCTGCAGGAGCAGGATCTGCCATCGCTGGCCGCCGATTCGGCGGTTCCCGGATTGAATCGGAACGTAGTGTCCGCAAGCAAGCAGGTCCGGCCGCCGACTGGCTTCGTGAAGTGTTTTAACGGATGGGTGAGCACCATCTACGCGCGTCGCAGTCATGTTGCTGGAGAATCCCGTCTCCTCAACGGCCTTCGCGACACGCTGCTGCCGAAGCTGGTGTCCGGGGCGTTGCGGGTGAAGGGGCGTGAGTGAATGGGTTGGTTGGACCGAGTGTGCCCGATGGCCAACCGTCCTGGCATAGCCATCTGTCCATGCAACCGGCCCTTTGCGAGCGAACGGCTCAGGACGGAAAGGCCATCGGGCAAGATCGGGAGAGGACATTCCGTTCCCCGGCACATACATCGGGAATAGCTGAACAACGGCGTTCCTGGAGCGCTATGCGAGCGCTCCGCGAGGGCAGTTGAGCGTTGCGGGGTAAATCAATCTGCCCAATGCACATCGAAGTGCAACCGCGGGGAAGAGGGCCTGCGAAAGCGGCTATCCACGGACACCAACACTATGCAGGTTGGCAAGACCGCATCGAACCGTGATCCCGGTGTTGAATGTCACATTATTCAGGCGGTGAGTAGGGGTTCTTTCGCATTGCGCTGATGGCAGAATGTATAGGTATCAGCAGGAACGTGGAATCCCGAAACAGGCTTGATGGGGCCATGAGGCTGCCGAGACGGCCAACGCCGCCGCCGAGGCGGGGTTGTATCTGAGCTTGGTTACGACGGCGGAGCAGCGCCAAGTCTGGACCTACCTGAGGCTTCACGAGCATCCTTCTGGGGCCACGCTCCATGTCGGGGCGCGGGTGCGCAATCTGATCGAATTCGAGCACGGCGCGCCAAGTGCGCTGGACTTTGTCGCGACGGCATGGGCGGTCGCAACGCGCGATGAATGGATGGGCTGGTCGGCGGCGGCGGGAGAACTCGGAGATGACCCTTACCAACGTCCAACTGCAACCCGTTGATCCGGCCATCTTGCAGTAGGAACGCTAGTATCCCGCCTGACGGAGTCGAGCTTCCGGTTCCGCAATGCGTGCCTTGTCCGCTTCTACTTGGGCTTCTAAGCGACGTCGTATCTCCGCTTCGGCTTCCGCCCGGGCCTCTGAGCGACGTCGTGCCTCCGCTTCGGCCTCCGCCCGGGCCTCTGAGAGGCGTCGTGCCTCCACTTCGGCCTTCAATCGGAGCGCCGCAGCCTTGGTGTTCCGGGGAATCTCATCCATCCACGGATACTCCATCCCGCTCACCGGGTCCCGGACCCGCACGTTCGTCCCCTCCACCCGCATCTCCACACCCAGACTCACACTCAATAGGCCCCCTCCCGGCTCCGCCTCCACGTCCCGGTACTCCCCCCGGTGCAGCCGGTGGCCCACCAGCCGTGGCTCCTGCTTCTCCGGGTCCGGCTGGAACCGGAAGTACTCCCCAATCCCCAGCCGCGCGTACAACACCACCTCCTCCTTTTCGTTGCGGATATGGGTCGACGGCGAGAGCACCTCCAGCGCGAAGTCCGGCGGCTTGCCCTCCTCCCAGATTTTGTACACCCTCCGCTCCCCCATATCGTGGTCCAGCACCACGAAGATGTCCGGCGCGATGTTCTTCTTCGGATTCCCCTCCTCGTAATACATGAACATGCCGCCCCGCAGCACCACCCTCGGAACTTCGTCGAAGTGGTGGGCGAGAGCGGCGCGCATGTTGACGATGGCGCAGGCCTGTTGGTGGTTTTCCGGCAAGAAGCGACCGTCCGAATCAGGGTAGTGAATGACCTCGGCGAGGAGTGGGGCAGGCGGCTCGAGCACGGCCGGGAACGGGCCCTGCCTGATAATGCGGTCATGCGCCATGTCGGATCGACGGGAGCCGTACCCGCAGGTGGGAGTATAGCAGGGGATCAGGGCATGTCGTGGGGTCCGGGAGCGGACGGAGGGTGGTCCAGTGGTCCTGACCGAGGCGGTATCCCGCGCACCGTCGCTCGTGGAGCCGCGCGAGCCGTGACGGCTGCGAAAATCTGAAGGGCCACCGGGCTGGAGAGCCTTGCTGGCAGCCCTCGCGAGACACATCGAACCGGTTCTGGAGACAGACGACATGCTCACCGGAACCCATCGGCCGCAGTCGCCCATGCCCCACAGGTCGCAGCTCACACGGCGACGGTTGTCATGACATGGCTACGACATGGTGAATCAACATCGCACTTCACAGGTAACTGCCCAGGTCCTCGGCCTGAGTCCGCATGCCTGGCGGTGCTTGTGTTGTGACGTGCGCACCGTGCGGCGCGTGGCGGAGACCGGCTGCCGTGGCAGGCCGCCTACTGCCCGCTGGGGGGAGGCTGGGGGCCAGGCCCACCCGCTCCAGCAGGGTAGCCGGCCCCTCGATCAGGGTCTCGATCGGCTTCAGACCCTGCTTGCGTGCCGTCGACAGCGCACTGCGCAAACTTCGGCGACCGTATCACGAGGCTGAGTCGAACACTACCGGGATCTGTCTGGGCATCAGGGGAGCGCAAACGCGATGATGTTGAAACCGGCGGCAATCGCCACGAACTGCTCTCCTGCAGCGCGGTAGGTCATTGGCGAGGCCTTCCATTTGTCGTTCGTGTGGAAGTGCCAGAGCGTCTCTCCTGTGACGGCATCGGCGGCAGCGAACGTCCCGTCCGCGTCTCCGTAGAACACGAGGCCCCCGTCAGTCGACAATGCGCCGGTCCAGGTGCGGTCAGGCGATCCGTGCGGACGGTCCCAGACTATCTGTCCCGTTTCCAGTCGGACCGCCCGGAGCGAACTTACTATCCGCTCACCGGGCACGGCCCTGGCGGCACCGCCGAAATAGCCCTTGCCTCGTTGCCACGTCTCGTCCCGCTTCGTGAAGATGTTGCACTGCTCGATGGTCTGAACATAGACAAGTCCGCTGCGCGGGCTGTAGGAAGGCGACATCCAGTTCGTCGCGCCGGCCAGCGAAGGGCAGACCTGGGTGCCGGAATAACTCGGCTCTTTGCCTGGCAGCTTGACGGGGCGGCCGTCTGCTCCGACTCCGGCCGCCCAGGTCAGCTTCTCCACGAACGGCTTCGCCATCAGCAACTCTCCGTCGGTGCGGTCGAGCACATAGAAGAATCCGTTGCGGTTGGCGTGTACCAGAAGCTTCCTGGGCCGCCCCCGGAAATCGGTGTCAACGAGCATAGGCGTCTGGTTCGCGTCCCAGTCGTAGAGATCGTGCGGCGTGTACTGGTAGTGCCAGCGCAGCGTGCCTGTCCGGGGGGCGATGGCGAGAATCGAGTCGCTGTAGAGGTTGTCTCCCTGGCGCTCGTCTCCGTTCATGTCCGGGCACGGGTTTCCGGTCGGCCAGTACAGGAGATCCAGCTCCGGATCGTACGTCCCGGTAAGCCACGTGCCCGCGCAGCCATGCGGCAGGACACTGCCTACCCACGTCTCGGACAGCGGCTCGCCAGGCAGCGGGACCGTCCAGAACCGCCATGCCTCTTCGCCCGTATCGGCTCGATAGGCAGCCAGAAATCCCCGAATCCCCTCGTCTCCTCCGCCAACTCCGGCGATCACCAGATCGTTGACGACCAGAGGCGCGAGCGTTCCGCCATAGTGATCACGATGGTCAGCCATGTCGGTTTCCCACAGCAATTGCCCGGACAGGCGGTCGACGGCAATGAGATTGGCGTTATCGGTCACGATGAACACCCGGTCACCCAGGATCGCTGCGCCACGGTTCGTGCCTGCGCCGGCGTCACCCATGACATCCTCGGTGCGTGGCCGACTGTACCGCCAAACCTCCCGGCCGACCCTGGCGTCCACCGCGCGAATCTCGTTGGGCGCCGTGACGTACATCAGCCCATTGACAACGATCGGCGTCGTTTCCAGGCTGCGTGGCGCACGAATCGGGAGAATCCACTTGGGGACCAGCTGCGCGACGTTGGCTGGGGTAATGTCTGCCATCGAGCTGTGCCGATTTCCGTCGAGTCTGCCGTTATAGGTTGGCCAGTCACCATCAGCGGGATTCCGGATGCTCGCGAACGGTACAGCTCCCGGAAGCTCTGCCTGGGCCCCGACATAACGCGCTCGCAGCGGATTGTCGGAGTCACCGTCGAGCCGGCTCAGGTACGCTACCAGGTCGTTCAGTCGTTCACCATCGCCGTCGTAGGTGGGCATCGGGGAGCCGGGACTGGGAACGAGATCGTCGATTTCGTTCCGGGCGAGCAGATGCCACCGTCCGTCCAGCGACTGCAGCTGGACATCGTGCGCGCTCTCGTTGCGCATGAATCCCAGAATCGGTTCGCTTCCGGCGAACCTGGCCTCGATTCGCCGGTACCCCTCGGCGATGTCTGCTCCGGGATCGAGGAGGTCACTCCTGAGTTCGGCGAGAGTGCGACTAGCCCCGACTGTGGAGAGATCTGGTCCAACCATCCCGCCCCGGCCACGGACGTGGCACGAAGAGCACTTGGCCTCGCCGAAAAAGAGTCTCTGACCGGCCTCCGGATCGCCCTGCAGGGGTGCCTCGGATGCGGGTGCGGTTTGTGCGCGGTAGAAGGTTACCAGCGCAGTCATCTCGTCGGCGGGGAGCGAGAATCCGGGCATCCCCAGGTCCGGCAGGCCGTCTTGGATCAGCTGGCGGACTTCCTCGACGCTGCGGCTACGGGCGGAGGGGGTGGTGATCACGTCAGGGCCCCGCTCGCCTCCACGGCCGTCCCCGCCGTGGCAGCCACCGCAGCGGAGCTGGAACTGGGTCCGACCCTCAGAGATCAACCTTGCCGTATCACGGGGCTGGTCCTGGGCGGGTGCCGCCATGGCAAGCAAGAGCAGCAAGAACAAATCGTTGGGTCTCATGGTCGGGCGCGACGCTCTCGAATGATCGGAAGTGTGGATCGGCATCCTGCTGCTGGTTGGTCACGGTGGCGGGACCTCAGACAAAGACCACAGCGCATCAATCCATGCTATCCGACAGCCGAAGACCCCTGCAGCGACACTGGCCCGACTACCTCACCGCGGTCGGCGAGCGGAATGAAGCAGTGGTGGGAGCCCTGGAACTGGATGGTCTGAGGCGGGTTTGCCGCTCGTGCGGTACGGGTCGGGCGGTGCGGAGCGCTCACAACGGCGCTACCAGCGCGCAAGACTAGATTCGCGACGGCTGGGACGGGCCCGCCCGGATACCCCCTCTACCTCATTGCCCCTCCACGCCTCTCCCGACTATTGCTCACAGCTTGCACCAGGAAATGTGCCAGCTGTGGGGACGGTTTCAGTGTCGGCCTATCGGAGCAACCGCCTGGTGAGGTCTAGGCACCCATAGCCGCGGCCAACCTCGAGCAGCTCAACCGCTGGCTCGACGCCGTGCTGGATGCGCCGACCGTCGACGCGGTCTTCGGTGGGACGTCGGAACGCCGACAGCCAGGTTTCGCGCCGTCTTGCGAAACCGGATTGCGCCCACTCCCCCACCCGGCCCTCAAGACTCTCGCCAGGGCTTCCCTGATCAGCGTCAAGGCCTCTTCGGGATCGCCCATCAAGGTGCAACGCGGCAGGGTTTGGCACTGCTGGGTTGGCGATCAACCTCGATTCGTACGGTTCCATAGGAGAGTACCCGAGAAGGGTGACCCGTATCGCCGGTGCGAACCACAAGGGTGAACGCTCGGGGGAGGAGAATGGGGCTGGAGCACCGGAGGTGGCGGTGGACAGTTGCGCGGCCAGCTGACGCTGCTCGCAGGACCGGGAGCGAAACAAACACTGCGGCGCTGTAGAATGCGTCGACCGACATCGGGTGGTTGCCGTTGGCGCGGGGGATTGAGCCGGAGGCGAAACGGGCGAGGTTGATGTGTCGGTTGCAGAGGATGGAGGGGCGGCGCGGGTTCCGCAAGTGGCACAAAGTGTGGAGAACGAACAGGCCGCCTAGAATCCATTCAAAATTCTAATAGTAAACGTCTTATCATATCCCCACCTCCGCTTTCGCCCCTCTCTGGCGAGATGATCGGGCTGGGGGCTTGCCAAGCTGTCAACCCTGCGCCGCTGGCTCGGGCCCGAGGCGGCCTCGTCGGGCTGGATCAGAGTCCGGCTCGCAGATAGGCGATCACATCCGCGATCTCCTGGTCGCTGAGGGCATCCTCGAGGCCGTCCGGCATCAGCGAGACGGCGGAAGCACGCAGGTCGGCGATCTCGGACTTCAGGACAGTCACGTCCTCCGTCTCCCCGCGCAATGTGACCGAGGCCTCGGTTTCCGCGACGAGGATCCCGTCATGGAACCGACCGTCGACGGTCTCGAGGAGGTGGTTCCTGTAGCGGTCTGCAATGGAATGGCTGGGATCCAGAATGCTGGTCAGCAGCGTCTCGCTGGAATGGTTGTTCACCCCGGAAAGGTCAGGTCCGATCCTGCCCCTGGGACCGCGCCCGAGATGGCAGTTCGAGCACTGTCGCTCGAACGCTGCCTTCCCCCGCACGGGATCGGCTGCCAGCTCCAGCACTCGCAAGTGATCCCGAACAACCCTGTCCCTGTCTGTAGCATCAAGCTGGAGGTGCCCGGCAAGCTTGTGACGGATGGCTTCGTCAGGGTGGCTGGCGAACCGAATCCGAGTTACCACCGGGATGTCCGATGGGTCGATCCACCCTGCGCCAATGGCGTCGGCGAACGCGTGCGCCCGGTCTCGACGGCGGATCAGTAGCTCGGCCACGACGTCTCGCGTCGACGCCGCATATCCCGCCCAGCCTCCGATCAGTGCGGTCGCGACCGTCGGGTCGTCGAACGACGCCAAAGACCCAGCGGCCGCAGACCTCACTTCCGGTTCGTCGTCTTCGAGCAGCAGCAAGGCCTCGAGCGCAGGGCCAACCTCGTGAAACGCGCCGCCCCGGAGCACTCGGATTGCAGGAATGCGCCGGTTGACCGGGAGTTGGGTGTCCGAGGCGACCTCGACCGCCTGTCGCACACGGGTTCCGAGGTCGACGAACGGAGCAACCTTGGTCGCCGCGTCGCGAACATCCGTCGAATCGTCGTTGAGGAGCCTCGCCAGGCTGGTCGCAATGCTCGGCGACGAAAGGCGCCGGCCCCTTCGCAAGGAAAGGCCCTCTGCCATGCCTTCCAGTGCCGCGGTCTTCCACTGGGCCCGGTCCAGCCGGCCGCCGGATGCCAGCCAGTGCAGGAGCCTGCCGGTCTCCCTTTCGTCGAACCGGGCTGCAATGACCTGATAGAAAGCCCGCAGCAAGGACTGCTTTCCGCCGGAGACTTCGTCGAATACCGGCGGGTCACGGTGCATCAGGCGTTCCAGCACGGGCCGGGCGAAGTCCGGCGGCGCACTCAGAACGGCAACCCGGAACCACGAATCGTCGGGATATCGGGCAAGGACATCCGCGAGGGCCTCCATCACGGTATCCGTCTTCGGAAGGTTTCCGGCGGTCAGCGCGGCCTGGAAGGCCACCCTGGCGTGGTGGTCCCCCGTGGCTGCGAGCACTTCCGCTCCGAGTCTGGGGAGATGCGCCTCGGCCAGGCGCAATGCGTTCTCTCGGACAGCGGCATGAGAATCCGAGAGAGCCGTCGAGACGAGCTCGGCGGTCAGGGCACCGACACCCTCCAGAACCCAGAGTGCGTGCAGGCGGGAGTTGGGTCGATCACTGGCCAGCGCGACCGTGCGGAGTTGCGGGACGACGGATAGGTCTTGTCGCTCGACAAGAAGGCGATGGGCCGTGCGACGATGCCAGCCGTTCGAGTGCTCGAGCAGGCCGACCAGTTGGCTGGATTCCCGGCCACCGAGATTGACCCGCAGGGGCCGGCCGGGCTCCCCGCTGTCCGGGACGATCCTGTAGATGCGCCCCAGTGTGTCTCCCGCACGAAAATCCATCCGTAGACGTTTCTTGACAGCGTCTGGAATGAACATCGGGTGCTCTAGGTACTGCCGGTAATAGTCAAGCACGTACAGGTTCCCGTCCGGGGCGTTGGAGAAGTTCACCGGCCGGAACCAGCTGTCGGTGGACGCCAGGAAGTCCATTGCCCGCGGCCACCTGCTGGCGGAGTAGGAGGGCCCTTCTGGCGTCAGGATGTCGCAGTGGACCAGGTTGCCCGCACCTTCTCCGACAAACACCCTGCCGGCGAAAGGGGCCGGAAACGCGTCTCCCAGGTAGACGGTCGCACCGCAGGACGCCGTGAAGAATCCGTGCAGTCGTTCAACCCGGTCCGGGCGGGTCTCGGCGTATCGCGCCTGTCGTGCCGCCGTCCGGTCGATACGCCACTGCTGCGGCTCGCTGATCGGGAAGACCGGAGCCGCCGGACGGCCGTGGTCGGAGACGTCCTCGACGGTCGACTCGACGGACAGGAGCGGATTGCGATCCAGATAACCCGGCGGGACCACAGTATGCCGCAAGTGCACGGTGTTGTGCGAGATGAACCAGTGGCCCCACTCGTTGTAGGACTGCCCGAACTGGGCGTCACCCGTCGACGGCTCCCCAACGCCGTCCAGCGGATGGAAACGAAACTCGCGGTTGCGGACCGGGACCGGGGGCACTGCTGGTCGATCGGGGGCAATCACCTGGCCGGGGTAGGAGTTGTTCGCAACGTAGAACCAGTTGTCCAGGCCGAGCCGCGGATTGCTCAGGCGCCCTTCCACGTGCGCCAGGGCGAAGCCCGTGTAGAGCACCTCTCGAACATCCGCACGGTGGTCGCCGTCCAGGTCCTTCAGGTAAAGAATGTCCGGGGACGCTGTCGCCACCAAGCCTCCCTTCCAGGGAGCGATTCCCTCAACCGCGAGAATGCGATCCGCGAAGACCGTATGGTGATCGATCACCCCGTCCCCATCCGTGTCCTCGATGTACTTGATCCGGCTCAACGGCAGCGAGCCTTCGGGTGGGTCATCCGGGTTGTCAAGGAGTTCGGCGACATAGATACCACCGAATTCGTCGAACGCCATCTCAACCGGATCGACAACGTGAGGTTCCGCAGCGAAGAGTTCGATCCGGAAGCCGGATGCGATCCTGAAGGTCTCGAGCGCCTCATCGGGAGCCATTGGCAGCATTCCCCGATAACCGCATGCGGCGCTGCCGGCGAGCAAGGCGAAGACCCACCCTGCCATCCTGGGGCGGGGCCGCCCTCGCCGGGCGGGTCTGGAGATGCAGCCCTCGGCCGCGACCGTCACGACACAAGGCAGCCTGGAGAATCGAATTGCAATCACTTGCCCTAACGCCACGTGGCCCTCTCGACATTCCACCCTGCTCAACGGACTTCCGCGACCTGCCGTGCACCTGTTGCGCCCATGGTGTCCGCCGACAACCCGCGTCTACCCGCCTCACCGGAGCAAGGCAATGCAGCCGGACACTGCGCCCTTCCCCGAGACGACAGCCTGGGTCAAGCCCACATGCTGCGAAGCTCCCCGATGCCCTTCACGGCCCGTTCCAAGTGCTCCCGGGTGTTGTAGATGTGCGGGCACAGGCGCAACCCGCCGGCCGTCGAGCCGGCGATGCCAAACCGGTCGTACATGGCCTCGAAGACCGCCTGACGGGTCTCCGGCGGAACCTCCATGACGCACACTCCGGCGCTGAGTAACTCGTCTTTCGGGGTTAACAACCGAGCACCGGCCGCGGCCAGCGAATTCTTGAGCAGCGACGCCAGGTCTCGGACGCGCGCCTCGACTTGTCCGGGGCCGATCTCGGCGTGGAGTCTGGCGGCGTCGCCGAGGGCGTTGATCGCGGCGTCGTCACGTTGTCCCATCGACTCGAACTTGCGAGCCCCGACGAGTTCCGTTTCGGGCCCTGCTCCCCATCCGGGCGCGACGATACTGGGCCAGACCTGTCCGACCCGCTCCCGGCGGACATAGAGCAGTCCCACTTCCTTGGGTCCGCAAAACCACTTGTGCCCGCTGGCTGCGTACGAATCGCAGCCCAGCGCGTGGAGATCCACCTCCAGGGCGCCCCATGTCTGGGCACCGTCGACATGGACATGGATTCCGGTCCGGTGCGCGAGCTCGCACAATTCGCGCACCGGCAGCAGGACCCCGGATATGTTGGACGCATGGGTCAGCGCGAGCACCCGCGTACTGGGCGAAATTGCCCGACGGAACGGCTCGACAAGCTCAGAGGGATCGGAGGGATTGGCTGGTAAAGAAACCGAGCGCACAGAGAATCCCTGTCGTTGCGCCCGCACGGCCCAGGCGATGTTGTTCGTAGGGTGGTTCTGGTCCCAGATAACGACCTCGTCGCCGGCTCTCAGGTCGAGGCCGTTGTTGATGATGTTGTTACCTTCGCTGGTGTTGCGGACGAGTGCCACCTCGCTGGCGTCCGCTCCAATCTGCTCCGCCACCAGCGTCCGGACGGCTTCACGGTCGGGCCCGAACCGCGCCCGGTTCTGGAAGGAGCAGTCCGTATCGATCGATCGCGTGGTCTGGGTCACGGTCGCGGCGACGACCTCGGGGGACGGGCAGAGGTTCGCCGCATTCATTGGTACTCGTTCTTCCGCGAACGGGAACATCCGGCGAATTCGCTGCCAGTATTGCTCATCCGTCGCTGCAGCCTTGGGTGCGGCGGACGCGCTGGCTACTGCCGCAACGGAGGCGAGACCCTTCATGAACTCTCGTCGCCTATGGTAAGTGGGCATATCGGGGAGAGGGTAGCAGAAATCCGAAGGGTTTCCATTGGGCAGGACTTCCCAGGACAGGACGCCTCGCTCTCTTCGGACATCGGAGCGGACGATGGTCCCGGCCGGGGCTGCGTGTTGCCGTCCGGAACGATCCGCGCGTCATCGGCCCCGACAGCGGGAGTGCACCCGAGGCATCCCCTCGGGGACCTGTTGCGGCGCGTCGCCGCGCTCGTGGCCGGGACGTCAGGGTTGCAGGGGCTCGATGGATGACGCCAGATGATGCCGATAGGTGACACGAACCGGAGTCAGGCCGGCTTTCGCACACTGCTTGTAGTCCACCACCCGCGTCTCACCGCCTGGCGACTGCCGGACGACCTCCCCAACTCCCAGGGCAAACCCGATCTGAATCTCACTCATTCCGACCTCCACCTCTCCCCGGCTTGCTCCAGCCCACATTGCCTCCGTCCAGTGGTCGTAGATCTCCCGGGGATCCTTTACGAAGAAGATCTCGTCGACATACACACGCTCCGGGGTCCCGATATCGAACGAGGCTTCCTTTCCATCTTTCTCGAAGACCAGTGCTGCCGTCCCGTCCCGGACGGCCACGGACGTCGGCACGATTCGTTCGAGCGGCCGGAACAGGACCGCGCTGGGCTCGTAGGTCCAGCGATAGCCCTCCTTCACCCAGACCGGCTTGCCCACCAGCTTCCGGCGAGCCGACTCTGCGTCGGTGATGTAGGACTTCGGTACGAAAGCGAAGAGGTCCTTGGGCAACTCGATCGAAGTGGGCTCCGCCTTCTTCTGGCCCATGGATGCGATGCGGTTGCGCTCGTACAGGTGGTAGCTGACGTACAGCAGCCCGAGCACCACGGCAACCTTGGTGCTGAGCTGTAGCCAGTAGAACCATTCGGAATCGGTGAATCGGGGCTCCATACGCCATCGCCTTTCGCGGTGTCCGGCTCGGGGCGGCCCGGACATTCCGGCTCAGATGTATGCAAGATACAGCACGCTGACGCCGCCTGTAAGGGGCTGAACCTCCACCCGAGCGAAGCCCGCCTCCGCCAGCAGTCCGCGGACCCTCTCGGGAGAGGGAAAGCGCTGTACGGATTCATGCAGGTAGGAGTACGCCCCCCCGCTGCCGGATATGGCATTGCCGAGGCCCGGGAGCACGTTCTCGAAGTAGGCATTGAAGAACCGCCTCCACAGCCTTGAGGTCGGCTGGGAGAATTCCAGCATCGCCAGGCAGCCGCCTGTCGACAGCAGCCGGACGAACTCCTCGGCTCCCCTGCGGTAGTTCGCGAGGTTTCGGAATCCGTAGGCGATCGCAATCAGATCCAGGCTGTCGTCCGCCAGAGGCATCTTTGTGGCGTCCGCCTCGGCCAGGGCTGCGGGCAACGCCGCGCGTTTCAGCTTCCGGGAAGCCCGCGCAAGCATGGGACGGCAGAAGTCGGATCCAAGAACCACAGCGGGGCCTTCCGCTGATAGACGCCGGCGTTCCCGGACAAGAGCGACCGTCAGGTCGCCCGTGCCGCAGCAGAGGTCGGCAACCCGGGCCTTCCTGTCCTGCAGGTACGGTCTCACGGCCCGCACCAGCCGCCGGCGCCAGTACCGGTCAACCTGACCGGAAAGCAGATGATTCAGCAGGTCGTAGCGAGGAGCCACGCGGCCGAACATCTCGCGGACCGACCGAGAAGCCTCGGCTTCGCTGTTCGAATCCAACCCGGTTGGGGCGGCACCCGTGGTCGTGCGCTCGGGTCCCATGGACTACACCGTCGCCGTGCCACGGGCACTGCAGGTCCTGATCGCGTATCTTGCGGCCTCGATCACCTGTTCGCAGGGCGGTGCCAGCTCCTCGCTCACACTTCCGATTCCGTCGGCCAACACGAAGCGGGCTTTCCCCCCCACGGCTTTCTTATCGCCGACGATGCGGGCGGCGATACGTAGCGGGTCCAGGCTGCGGAGGTCGGGAAACGACGCATACGCGAGAACGACCCTCTCGATCCGCTCGCGGTCGGCGGGTTCCAGTCGACCCCTGAGTTCGGACAGCCTCGCCGCAGCAACCATTCCATAGGCCACCGCTTCTCCGTGGAGCAGAAGGTCGTAGTTGGTCTCGGCCTCGAGGGCGTGCCCAAGCGTGTGCCCGAAATTGAGAATCCGCCGGAGCCCTCCCTCGTGCTCGTCAGCCTGCACGACGGCAGACTTGATCCTGATCGACGCCTCGATCATGTACTCGAGCGCCGACAACTCGCGGTTCAGTACGGCGTCGCACCGGCCCTGCATGAAGTCGAACAGAGGCCGGCTGCGGATGATGCCATGCTTGATCACTTCCTGCAGGCCGGCCCGGTACTCGCGGGCGGGCAGTGTATCCAGCGACTCGGGATCGATCAGCACCAGGCGTGGCTGGTGGAACGCACCTACCAGGTTCTTGCCGGTTGACAGGTTCACGCCGGTCTTGCCGCCGACCGAGGCATCCACTTGAGCCAGCAGCGTGGTCGGCACCTGGACCACGTCGATGCCGCGCATGTACGATGCCGCGACGAACCCGCCGACATCGCCGGCCACGCCGCCGCCGAGCGCCACCACGACGCTGCGCCGGTCTGCGCCGGCCCGGTGCATCGCCGAGCAAATTTCCTCGACCGTCCCCAGACGTTTTCGGGGCTCGCCGAGCTTCATCGCGAGCAACGTCCAGTCGCAGGCTCCCAGCCCCCGGGCCACCCGCTCGCCAAGGCAGCCCCAGACGGTCTCGTCGGCCAGGACGAACAGTCGCCGCAAGCCCAGCGCCGCTCGGGTCGTCTCGCCGATTCGCGACAGCGAGCCAGCCTCGACACGCACGTCGTACCGGCCCGCGGCCGTCTCGACCTGCACGAGGGGCATCTTTCCCTTGTACCATGGGCCTCTGGCGCCGGAACCTCCTGCGCGAGCCCGGACCCGGGCCCACAGAATGCACGGAAGCGAATCTGCATGGACACCGACTTTCTCGTCATCGGTGCCGGCGTCGCCGGCCTGAGCGCGGCAATTGAGGCTGCCACCGGCGGACGGGTGCTGGTGCTCACCAAAGACTGCCTGACGGAGTCGGCCACGGAATACTCGCAGGGGGGCGTGGCGGTCGCGCTGAGCGATGAAGACGAAGTAGGCCTGCACGAGAAGGACACACTGCTGGCCGGTGCGGGCCTGTGCGACCCCCTTGCGGTGAGGGTGCTGGTGGAGGCAGGCCCCGACCGGATTCAGCGCCTGATCGACTGGGGGGCCGAATTCGACACCGCTGCCGGGAGCCTGACATTCTCCATCGAGGGAGCCCACAGCGTGAACCGGGTCCTGCACGCTAACGGCGATTCGACGGGGCGCGAGATCGCACGGACCCTTTTCCGTAAGGCACGCTCCATGCCGGCCGTTGCGTTCCAGAGCTTCTCTTCGGTCGTCGATCTGATTTCGCAGGACGGGGAAATCTGCGGAGCGGTCGCGTGGAACGAAAGGGACCGGTCTCTGGTTCCGGTCTACGCCCGGGCGGTGCTGCTGGCTACGGGGGGGATCGGTCGAGTCTACCGGGAAACGACCAATCCGGACGTTGCGACGGGCGACGGCGTGGCGATGGCGTACCGAGCCGGCGCGACGGTCGCAAACATGGAAATGGTGCAGTTCCATCCGACGGCCCTGTTCCTGGAGGGGGCCCCCAGGTTCCTGCTTTCCGAGGCGCTGCGAGGCGAGGGTGCGTTGTTGCGCAACGCCGACATGCAGCGGTTCATGTCCCGGTATCACGAGGGGGAGGAACTGGCACCGAGAGACATCGTTTCGCGGGCCATCGTGCGTGAACTGGCCCGGCTCGGGAAGGGGCCGGTCTACCTGGACCTCACCCATCTGCCCGACGGCTACGTCCGCAAGCGATTCCCCCGCATCTACGGGACGTGCCTGATGTATGGCGTGGATTTGGAGGTAGAGCCCGTTCCCGTGCACCCGGCGGCGCACTATGCCATGGGAGGAATCCTGACCGGGTTCGACGGATCAACGACGCTGCCCGGCCTGTTCGCCGCCGGGGAGGCCGCCTGCAATGGCGTCCACGGAGCAAATCGGCTGGCGAGCAACTCTCTGCTCGAAGGCCTGGTGTTCGGCTTCCTCGCAGGCGAGGGGATGCGGGAACGTGCCGGCGTGCCCTTGCTCGAGCCGCCCATCCGCCGTCGCCGGAACGTGAGCGCCCTGCCCGGCAACGCGATCACCAATCTTCGTCATCTGGCCTGGCGCCACGCCGGGATCTCGCGGTCCGGCAAGGGCATCCAGGCTGGCCTCGAGCAGCTGGACCTGCTCTCCACACTGTTCGAGAAGGGTCTCGCCCGCAACACCCGCCATGGTTTCGAGACCGACAACATGTATCAGGTCATCCGGCTCATCGCGCGCTGCGCATTGGCGAGAGAAGAAAGCCGTGGGGGGCACTTCCGCACCGACTACCCGGAGGCCAGGCTGGAGTTCCTCAAGCACTCCCGGATCCGGCAGGGGCAGCCGGTCCAGTTCGTGGAAGTCGGCACGGACCGTCCGGACAAGCCCGTCTAGCGTTCGAGAATCCACACGTTGCGGAACATGACGAAGCTGTGCACGTCGTGCAGCTGCAGGCCGATTGGCCCTGTCGTCGGGCGGGCGGGGTCCCCGGCGTGTTCCGAGGCGAGCACACCGTTGACGAAGACCCTGATCGAGTCCTTGCGGGACGCGATATTGATCCGGTTCCACTCACCGATCCTCTGGAGACCCTTCGGGGCCCGCGCGAGGCCGTAGATCGAGCCCGTCGCCCAGCGGCCGCTGTATTCGCTGTCGATCTGGATCTCATACCCCTGCTTGGAGGGAGTACAGTCAAACTCCGGCCTCTCGGCGATGCCGCAGCGGGCGCGGGAAGGGTCGCGGATCGAGATCCCGCTGTTGCCGGGCGTGTTGACCCAGTACTCGAGGTGCAGGTCGAACTCCTCGAAATCCCTCTCGGTGTACAGCCACGACTGACGCGTACTCCACCAGGTGAAGCGGTCCCGCGGGATGCCTGTCGACCCCTTCAGCTCTTCCTGCCGCTCGCGGCTGAAGTAGGCGGCGAGCACGCCATCGGAACGGAGTTGCCAGTGGCCCTCGCCCAAGACTCTCCAGTCCTCCAGTCCGTTCCGGAACATGTCTTGCCAGTCGGCCGCGACCGCCGACGGGCCGGGACCTGCGAGCACCATGACCAGGATTGCGACTCTCACCACACCCTCCCCGGGAATCACCCGACGTACTGAACTTCCTCTTCGATTTCGAACCCGAACCGCATCCGGATCCGGAGCTTCAGTTCCTCGACCAACTCCCGGACCTGCGCCGAAGTTCCGTCCTTCAGGTTATACATCAGGTTGGCGTGATACGGTGCCACCTCGATGCCTCCGACGCGCATGCCCTTCGCCCCGACCTGCTCGAGGAAGAACCCTGAAGCCACCTTGCCGCCCCGAACGGCCCGTTCCGGCACGACCGCGGCCGCTCTCTCGGGAAGCGCTCGGACATAGAGGTTCTTGAAAATGCTGCCGGCGCAGCGCATGGCCGGGGGAAACTTCCTGTCCCGGACGGCACGGATTTCTGCCGCCCGCTCGCGAAGCAATGTCCTGTCCCCTTGCGGCAGTTCCAGCCGGACACCCGTAATCAGCCAGTCCTTGCGGCGCTTGAACACCGACTCGCGGTACTCGAACTCGCACTGGCCAGGCCGGAACGAGCGGACGGCCGGTCCATCGACAAAGTCGACCCGTCGGACAAACTCGTCCATCTGGTGGCCGTACGCGCCCGCGTTGCCGTAGACCGCCCCGCCCACCGAGCCCGGAATCCGCATCAGGGTGTGCAGGCCTTCGAGACCAACCTCGATCGTGAGGTCGACCAGTGCCTGCAGGCTACCTCCCGCGGCCGCCTCGATCGCTCCGTCCCGATACTCGAGGTCGGCGGCGGTGTAGCGGAGCACGAGCCCGCGGAAGCCTTCATCGGCGGCCACCACATTGCTTCCGTCGCCCAGCAGGTAGACGGGCACGCCAACCTCGCGGGCTGCGACGAAGGCCTGTCCCAACGCATGGGGGTCGGCGGCCCAGGCGAACAGGTCCGCAGGCCCCCCGATGCTGAAACGGGTATGCGCACGGAGAGGCACGTCCGCCTCGACCCTCAGGCCGCTGATGCGGGAGAGGCGGCCGGCCAGCCCCGAAGCCGCCTGTGTGGCGAACGGCAATACCCAATTGTAGGGCGCGGACCGCGCTCCGCCCGCGATATCGGATCATGGAGGGGATGGAGTTCCGATTTCCCGGTTTCCGGCCGGAAGCCCGGCAGTTCCTGCGGGACCTGCGCGAGAACAACGACCGGGACTGGTTTCGCGCGCGGAAGGCCCACTATGAGCAGCACGTCCGGGAGCCTCTCGTGGCCCTGGTGGGAGAACTGGGCTACGCCATGGAAGAATATGCGCCGGGTTACCTGCAGGATGCCCGCAGGTCGGTGTATCGCATCTATCGCGATACCCGGTTCTCCCGGAGCAAGCTGCCGTACAAGACCCATGCCGCTGCGGTGTTTCCCCCGGTCGGGTTGGACCGGCACGCCGGAGCCGGTTTCTACTTCCAGTTCTCGCCGGAGGAACTACTGGTGGGCGGCGGTGTGTATGCTCCGGGTACTCTGGAACTCCGCCGGATCCGCGGACAGATCGCGTCCGCCCCGGACGAGCTCCGGGCGCTCCTGGCCGACAAGGCCTTCCGACGGACCTACCCCGGGCTGCAGGGAGAGAGGCTCAAGCGCACACCGCGGGGCTTTCCGTCCGACCACCCGGCAGCCGACCTGCTCGTCTACAGGCAGTTCCTGTCGGGCACCACCCTCCCGGCCTCGGAGATCGAGAAGCCGTCGATAGGCGGCCTGCTCGACAGGCATTTCCGCATTCTTGCAACGTTGCTCGAATACCTCAACCGCCCTCTCCGGAAGGTTTGAACGGCGCCCGGCAGTTACCATAGCTGTTTGGGGGCCTCACAGCCCGTTGCGAGGCAATCCAATGGCACATCGTGATATCCGCGAGTTCATCGCAGCACTTGAGCGGCATGGCGAACTGAAACGGGTCCAGCCCGAGACGGACCCGCATCTGGAAATCGCCGAGATGGCGAACCGTGCCGTGAAGTGCCAGGGGCCGGCGCTCCTGTTCGAGAACCCGAAAGGCTCGAGCATGCCCCTGCTGATCAACGCGTACGCATCGATGTCGAAGATGCAGATCGCGTTCGAGGTCGACGACATCGACGAGATCCCCGCACGAATCTCGGAGTACCTCGACTTCAGCGTTCCAACGGGAATCAGCGGCAAACTGAAGGGGCTGGCCATGCTGGCGGACATTCGCAAGTTCCTTCCCCGCACAGTCCGGTCGGGGGCCTGCCAGGACGTGGTGAGGACCGAAGGTTTCTCGCTGGACGAGATTCCGGTCCTGACCTGCTGGCCCGGGGATGCGGGGCCTTTCATCACGCTACCGATGGTCTTTTCCCGCAATCCGGTCACCGGGAAACGCAACTGCGGCACGTACCGCATGCAGGTCTACGACGAGCGCACCACCGGAATGCACTGGCAGACGCACAAGCAGGGGGCCGAACACTATCGACGGCTGCGCCAGCAGGGCAAGCAGACACGCATGGAGGTCGCGGTTGCCATCGGTGCGGACCCGGCCACCATGTACTCGGGCATCCTGCCCCTGCCACCGGACCTGGACGAGATGCTGTTCGCCGGATTCCTGCGCCAGCGGCCTGTCGAGATGGTGAAGTGCAAGACCGTCGACCTGGAGGTGCCCGCGAACGCGGAAATCGTCCTCGAAGGCCATGTAAACCTGGGCGAACTCCGCACCGAGGGGCCCTTCGGGGACCACACGGGGTACTACTCCCTCGCAGATGACTATCCCGTGTTCCACGTGGACTGCATAACTCACCGCAAGGACCCCATCTATGCGACCACCATCGTCGGTCCACCGCCGATGGAGGACTATTACATGGGCAAGGCGATCGAACGCATATTCCTCCCGCTGATGAAGCTGCAGGCCCCCGAGATCGTCGACGTCTCGATGCCGGCGGAAGGCATTTTCCATAATCTCATGCTGGTCTCGATCCGGAAGTCCTATCCCGGACAGGCTCGCAAGGTGATGAACACGATCTGGGGTCTGGGGCAGGCCTCGGCGACCAAGTGCATCGTGGTTGTCGATGACGACGTGGACGTACAAGACCACGCCGAGGTGGTTTGGCGGGCGCTCAACAATATCGACCCCGAGCGGGACATCCAGTTCACGATGGGACCGGTCGACTCGCTCGACCACGCGAGCCGCCTGCCGGACTACGGCTCGAAGATGGGCATCGACGCGACACGCAAGTGGGCGTCCGAGGGATTCACCCGGGCGTGGCCCGAGGTGCTCGAGATGGACCCGGACGTCAAGCGGCGGGTGGACGAGATCTGGGGGCGGCTGGGTATCGGCTAGGACCCGCCTGACCGAAGGCGACGACGGTGCCCGCAAGGCTCGCAGCTGGAATCGCCGGAGCCGCCGCCTTCGCCGTTGGCCTCGGCGGCATCCGGCTGGTGGCCGACTTCCTGCACGACGGGGCCTTGCCGGCGATTCCCGTCGTGGAGGTTGAGATCCAGGCCGAAGCCATGGCCACCCTTGCGGGGGTGGTTCCATCCAGGCGCCACGGAAGGGTGCTGAAGCGGCTGCGAACGCCGGGGGCGACAGTTCTGGCCGGCGACCCGATCCTGGAGTTCGAGGATTTGGCGCTCCGGGCATCGAAAGCCGAGCTCGACGGTGAGATCGCTGCCCTCCGGGCGCTAGCCGTCGAGATGGCCGCCACCAGGGGACTCGCGACGGGTGCGGACTCGGCCGAGATCCGACTTGCGGCCCTCCGAAGCCTGGAAGAGTCCTACGAGTCCGCCCGGAAGGACCTCCAGAGATGGCGAACGTTGCATGCGGACGGTCTGGTGGCCCGCCTAGACTATGAGCGCAAGGAACGGGAGTTCGCGGATGTCGAGGCTCGGCTGCGGGCCGCCCGGTCGAGCGTGGCGGAAGGCGGACCCACAACCGCCAGGCCCCGCGAGGAGCCGGCCATCGGCAAGGTGCGACGCGCAGAACGCCTTCGCCAGCGCCTGGACCGCCTCTCCGGGACCTTTTCTGTGCGGAGCCCCTGGGACGGGAGGATTCGCGGATTCCATGTGCAGGAGGGGGACACTCCCCGTCGAGGGAGTCCGCTCGCTACGATCGAGCGCGACGCCCGACCGATTCTGGCGACGGACGTTACCGACCTCGGGGCGGGTCCCGTCGTGTCGGTACGCTCCGCATGCGGCGTCCCGGGTCCGTTCCCGTTCACGATCCGGGACGGGACGCTGCGCCTGATCGCTCCAACCGTGTCGATGCAACCGGGCGATCGCTGCCGGGTTGTCGTGCAGACCCGTGCAGGTAACTAGAAGGCGGGGCGGTGCGCCTTGATTCACTTAGGGTCATGGCCAAGACGACAGCAGCCCGGACAAGCGGGAACCTGGGAAAGCAACTGCTGGAGGACAACATTGTCATCCGCACATTCGGTCTGCGCAAGACCTACGTCATGGGCGACCAGCAGATTCACGCCGTCGATGGCGTGGAGGTGGAGATTCGCTACGGCGAATACGTGGCCTTGATGGGCCCCTCGGGTTCAGGGAAGTCGACATTCATGAACCTGATCGGAGCCCTCGACACGCCGTCGGGAGGCGACTATTTCATCGCGGGCCAGCTCGTCAGCAAGATGAGCGACGACGAACTGGCGTATATCCGAAACCGCGAGATCGGCTTCGTGTTCCAGACCTTCAACCTCCTGCCGCGCCTTACCGCGCTGCAGAACGTGGAGTTGCCGCTTGTCTATGCCGGTGTGCCGCCAGCCCAGAGAACTGAACGGGCCCAGCGAGCATTGCACCAGGTGGACCTCACCGAGCGCATGTACCACAAGCCGGCTGAGCTCTCGGGAGGCCAACGACAGAGGGTGGCCATTGCCCGGGCGCTCGTCGGGGATCCCTCGATCATCCTCGCTGACGAGCCTACGGGCAACCTCGACACCGCCACGTCCACGGAAATCATGGGGGTCTTCGATGTCCTGCACAAGCAGGGAAACACCATCATTCTGGTAACCCACGAGCCGGACATCGCCATGTATGCACATCGCATCATTCAGCTCCGGGACGGCAAGGTTGAGAAGGACGAGGTAGCCCACTGGGCCTTGGCTGGGAGCGCCAACTCGCCGGACCAGGAAGGTGCCGAGACGGGTACGCGGAACTGATCAGCGTCCTGTACCAGTCCTTGTTTCTGGGCCTGGCCGGAATCATCGCGGCAGGGGGTTGCGCCTACTTCGTCCTGGTCCTGCTGGCGGCACAAAGGTTCCGCGATCGGGTTGCGTGCGGGGGGGGGCGCACCAGTGGTCCGGACATCTCGATCAGTGTGCTCAAGCCGCTGGCGGGCGAAGACTCCGGTCTGGCGGCGAACCTGCAGAGTTTCTTCGATCTCGACTATCCGGATTTCGAGCTGATCCTTGCGGCCAGCGACTCCCGGGATCCCGGGCTGGCCATTGCCCGTTCCCTCGGGGCTCGCCATCCCTCGGTCCGGTGGAGGACGGTTGTCGTGGGCGAGCCGACCTGCCCGAATGCCAAGGTCCACTCGCTCGCGGCCATGACCGAGGTCGCCACTGGGGACGTGCTGGTGATCAGCGACAGCGACATTCGGGTCGATCCGTCCCTGCTGCGCGACCTAGCGAACGATTTCGCCGACCCGTCGGTCGGCGCGGTGACCTGTCCCTATCGGGCGGTAGCCGGATCCAGCTTCTGGTCGCAACTGGAGGCGGTCGGCATGGACACCGATTTCTGGGGCGGAGTCCTCGTGGCGCAGTGTCTGGCTCCCATGGACTTTGCCGTCGGGCCGACGATGGCCGTCCGTCGGTCTTGCCTCGAGGAGGTCGGAGGCTGGGAGAAGGTCAATGACTTCCTTGCGGAGGACTTCCAGATCGGCCGGCGCGTCCGGAGAGCCGGACACCAGATCCGCCTCGGCACTCACGTGGTGGAGCACCGGATCGGGAGCCAGCGGCTGGCGGAGAACCTCGCCCACCGGCTGCGCTGGCGGCGGTCCACGAGACGGTCGCGTCCGATCGGATACTGGGGCGAGGTGTTCACAAACCCGCTGCCATGGGCGCTGGCCCTCCCGCCGGCTGCCTCGTGGGCCGAGTGGTCATGGTGGCTGTGCGCGGGCTGCATCGCCCTGCGGGCGGCCGCGGCTGTCGCGGTGGGGAAACTCGTGTTGCGGGCCTCGCTCGCCCCTGGCCGATGGTGGCTGATCCCGGTCCAGGACGTGCTCGGCCTGGCGGTTTGGCTGGCCGGGTTTTTCGGGCGGCGAATCCGCTGGCGCGGCCGCGCGTACACGCTCATGCGGGACGGGCGCATGCGACCCATCGACCGATGATCCTGGATTCCGCACGGGCACGGGACTTGGGTTGCGCGCTGGCGGAGCGAATGGCCTGTGCTACAAGCGGGTGCGGCGGAAGGGTGGTTGGCGCCGGCACGCAAGAAGGGACGCATGGACATAGAGACCATGGCCAACAGGGCCATGGTCTTCGTACGAGGCGGTGACACCACGGGAACAGTAGCCGCTGCTCCTCGCGCGTCGGCAACATGCGGGAGTGTTGGAGCCGTTGGCGGGGACCCCGCCGCGGGCAAGGGTCCGGACGCTCTGACCGCCCGGGATGGGCTGGGGACGGGGGAATGGTAGCGGGAGCGTGGCGGTACGGGCTTGGGGATGGGAGGAGGAACGATGGAGTGTCCGGCAAGGCGGCGGATGGGCCGCAACGCCCCGCAGTGGTCTGGACGGAGCGGATGGAGGAGCCCTCCCAGGAGTGTTCCTTCCGAGGGGTGTGGGCGTAGGACATCGGCCGCGGTTGCAGCCGGCATGTTGCCTGGATGGAGACTCGTTAAGCCACTGCAGGGTGGCGGGAGAGGCGGTGTGCGGCTACCGACCGAAGCGGCCGCCGCAGGGGAGCCCCGTTCAGACGAGGCCGATCCGGGCCCTGGGCCCCATGGTTTCCTGCCCCACTTCCCCGGGCGACCGGCGTCCTGGGGCAGGTCTGAACAGCCGGGCTGCCAACAATGCACGGTGGAGGGTCCTCTTCCCGCTAGAATGGGAGTTCCGCCTATAACGTTCGTAGCTCCCCGGTGTGATCCCGAGTCACTCTCGAATCCACATCCCATCTGGTCGATGCAGTCTGGTGCTCCCCAGGTGTGGCCGAACGATTCTCTCCCGGGCGGATCAGCAGCATTTCAAGCAACAAGAGGGCTAGCATCACGATGGACAAGCATGTTTTCTCATTCGGTGGCACCCGGACCGAAGGTGACCGGACCATGCGCGACACGCTGGGCGGCAAGGGTGCCAACCTCGCCGAAATGGCCCGGGCCGGTGTGCCCGTTCCTCCCGGCTTCACGGTCTCCACGCAGGTTTGCAACATGTATCTGGGGGGTGGCAATCGCGTCCCCGACTACGTCGAGAAGGAGATGGACTCTGCCCTTGCCCATCTCGAATCCGAGATGGGCAAGAAGCTGGGCGATGCGACCGATCCCCTGCTGCTGTCGGTCCGGTCCGGGTCGAAGTTCTCGATGCCCGGCATGATGGATACGATCCTGAATCTGGGGCTCAGCGATCAGGCGACCGAGGGGCTGGCCGCCCTCAGCGGCAAGGAAACGTTCGCACTGGACTGCTACCGGCGGTTCATCATGATGTTCGCCGACGTGGTGATGGACGTCCCCAAGGGACAGTTCGAGGAGATCCTCGAGAGGATCAAGCTGGAGGCCGGTGCAGTGAACGACATGGACCTGGATGCCTCCCAGCTCCGCAGTGTGGTGCGGGAGTTCAAGGCGCATTACAGGGCTGCCCGCGGGGAGGAGTTTCCCCAGGACGCCCACCAACAGCTCAAGATGGCCCGCGACGCCGTCTTCCGCTCTTGGGACAATCCGCGCGCCAACCACTACCGCCGGCTGAACGATATCCCCCACGATCTGGGCACGGCCGTGAACGTCCAGGCGATGGTCTTTGGAAACCTCGGCGAGACTTCCGCTACCGGCGTGGGCTTCACGCGCAATCCGGCGACGGGCGAGGACGAGTTCTACGGCGAGTTCCTGACCAACGCCCAAGGCGAGGATGTGGTGGCGGGCATCCGCACCCCGCGCCCGATCCAGGAGCTCCATTCCGTACTTCCTGAAGCCTACGACGAACTGCGGGAGATCACGGCCCGGCTGGAGAAGCACTACAGGGATGTCCAGGACTTCGAGTTCACGGTGCAGGAACGCAAGCTCTACATGCTCCAGACCCGGAACGGCAAGCGGACCGGAGCTGCGGCTGTCAAGTTCGCCGTGGACATGGTGGCCGAGGGCCTGATCAATGACCGCGAGGCGGTGATGCGTGTCGAGCCGCAGCACCTGGACCAGTTGCTGCATCCCGTGATCGAACCCTCTTCCAGGGATCAGCTCACGGCCTTGACGGTCGGCCTGCCTGCGTCGCCCGGAGCCGCTGTCGGGCGGATCGTGTTCAGCGCCGACGATGCAGTCGCTGAGGCCGAGAAGGGAAATCCGGTCGTCCTTGTCCGGGCCGAGACGACGCCCGAGGACATTCATGGCATGGAGGCAGCCAAGGGCATCCTGACTTCGCGTGGCGGCATGACGTCCCACGCCGCCGTGGTTGCCCGAGGCATGGGATCGCCCTGCGTGGCTGGAGCCGGAGACGTGAACGTCGACTCGTCGGCAGCCCGAATCTCCTGCAACGGCCATGACCTGTCGGCTGGCGACTGGATCTCGATCGACGGGTCGACCGGCCAGGTCTTCGCCGGGCAGGCGGCGACCATTGCTCCCGACCCCAATTCGGGCGATTTTGCCCAGTTCATGTCGTTCGTGGACAAGTACCGCACGGCGAAGATCCGGGCCAACGCCGAGACCCCGCGCGACGCCCGGATGGCACGGTCCTTCGGAGCCGAGGGCATCGGCCTGTGCCGGACCGAACACATGTTCTTCGAGCCCGAGCGGATCGAGCACGTTCGCCAGATGATCCTGGCTGACGACGAGGCGACGCGGGCAAACGCGCTCTCCAGGCTGCTTCCGATGCAGCGGCAGGATTTCATCGAGCTGTTCACGGTTATGGACGGATTCCCGGTGATCGTGCGAACCCTTGACCCCCCGCTGCACGAGTTCCTGCCCAAGCGGGAGGAACTCATGGCCGAGATGGCCAGTCTCCGGGGCTCGACCGAGGACCATGACCGACAGCGGACGGTTGCCGCCCTGCTCGAGCGGGTGGAGGAACTGCACGAGTTCAACCCGATGCTCGGCCATCGCGGTTGTCGACTGGGCATCACGTTCCCCGAAATCACCCGGATGCAGGCCCGAGCGATCTTCGAGGCTGCGGTCGCATGCTCGGAGCAGGGGATCGCCGCCATTCCGGAGGTCATGATTCCCCTGGTCGGAAACCACAAGGAGCTCGAGAACCAGAAACAGCTCGTCGTCGAGACGGCCGAGCAGGTCTTCACGGAAACGGGCCACCGGGTCGATTACAAGGTCGGAACCATGATCGAGGTGCCACGCGGTGCGCTGACCGCCGACGAGATCGCACGCCATGCCGAGTTCTTCAGCTTCGGCACCAATGACCTGACCCAGACCACCTTCGGCTTTAGCCGCGATGATTCCGGCAACTTCATCAAGCCCTACCTGGACCAGGGAATCATCGCTGACGATCCGTTCCAGGTGCTCGACGTTTCCGGTGTCGGCCAGCTGATCGAGATCGCCTTGCGGAAGGGGCGTGCCACGCGTCCGGATCTCGAGGTCGGAATTTGCGGCGAGCATGGCGGCGAGCCCAAGTCCGTCGCCTTCTGCGTACGGGCCGGGCTGGACTACGTCAGCTGCTCGCCCTATCGCGTGCCCATCGCCCGGCTGGCTGCGACACAAGCCGCCATTGCGGCTGCGTAAGGTCCGGACCTGCTGACGCGGCTCTCTCGAAGTCGCGTCAGCTTGTCATCGACGACAGGAACTCGTCGTTGTTCCGGGTCTTCGCCATGCGGTCCAGCAGCAACTCGGCCGCCTCCACGGTCTGGAGCCCGCTGAGCACCCGTCGCAGGACCCAGACCTTGTTCAGCGTTTCCTTGGGCAGGAGGGCTTCTTCCTTGCGGGTCCCGCTGCGGTTCGTGTCGATGGCCGGGAAAATCCGCTTGTCGACCAGCTTCCTGTCGAGGTGCGTCTCCATGTTCCCGGTGCCCTTGAATTCCTCGAAGATCACTTCGTCCATGCGACTGCCAGTCTCGACCAGGGCGGTGGCGACGATTGTCAGCGAGCCGCCTTCCTCAATGTTGCGGGCGGCGCCGAAGAACCGCTTCGGGCGTTGCAGTGCATTGGAGTCCACACCTCCGGACAGGACCTTGCCCGATGACGGCGCGATCGTGTTGTAGGCCCGGGCCAGTCGGGTGATCGAATCCAGCAGGATCACGACGTCCCGCTGGTGCTCGACCAGCCGCTTGGCCTTCTCGATCACCATTTCCGCGATGTGGACATGGCGCGAGGCGGGCTCGTCGAACGTCGAGCTGATCACCTCGCCCCGGACCGACCGTTGCATGTCGGTGACTTCCTCCGGGCGCTCGTCGATGAGCAGAACGATCAGGAACACATCCGGCTGGTTCGTCATGATGGAGTTCGCGATAGCCTGCAGCAGCATCGTCTTGCCAGTCCGCGGCGGGGCCACGATCAGCCCCCGCTGACCCTTGCCGATCGGGACGAGCAGATCCATGACACGACCGCTCAGGTTGTTCTTGTTGGTTTCGAGCCGAAACCGGCCTTCGGGGTAGAGGGGGGTCAGATTCTCGAAGAGAATCTTGGTCTTGGCCACCTCCGGGGGTTCGAAATTGACGGCGTGCACCTTGATCAGGGAAAAATAGCGTTCCCCCTCTCGCGGGGCCCTGACGTGCCCGGTCACGGTGTCGCCGGTACGCAGGCTGTGTCGCCTGAGTTGGGCAGGCGAGATGTAGATGTCGTCCGGTCCCGCGAGGTAGTTGTATTGCGGGGACCGCAGGAAGCCGTAACCCTCCTGCATCAGCTCCACCACGCCTTCGGAGAGAATCAGGCCCGTGCCTTCCGACTGCGCCTGCAGGATCTGGAAGACCAGGTCCTGCTTGTGCAGCCCAGCCGTCGTGTTCAGACCGAGGTCGTTGGCCCTCTCGTGCAACTGGGTGATGTTGAGGTTTCGGAGTGCAGCCAGATCCAGGGGCTCGATCCCTTGCTGGGCCATCGCCTCCATCGCGGCGCTGTACTCCGCCTCCTCGTCGACGTCCTCGTGTCGCGAGAAGTCCCTTGGGCGTCGTTTCGGACGTTCTCGCCTGAGACGCTGCCGGCGTTGCCCCCGGCGGCCTGGCCGCTCCTCTTCGGAGCCCTCTTCCGGGTCCCTCGCTGGCCGCTCTTCCGACGTCGGCTCGCTGTCCCGGAATCTGCTGCGACGGCGGGAACGACCGCTCGAGGCCCCCTTTTCCCCGCTCGTCCCGTCCGCGCCGGACGGTTTCTCTGCGGTCCCGGTGGCCTCGGCGGCGACCGGTGCCGAGTTCTGTGATTCTGTTTTGTCGGAAGGCATACCTGACCTCGTAAACGCTACGCGTCCTATCAGCGTGGGGAACTATGCGACGAGCACCGAGTCGATGGCCCGCCAGAGGGGCTGAACACCCTCCCCCGTGACAGCGGAGAACGGAATGGGTGCGGTGAAGCCCTCCTCGACCGCCCGCAGGCAGCGCAGCCGCGCCGCTCGCTTTAGCTTATCCGATTTGGATGCCACCACGCAGTGCCGTTGCGACCGGGATTCCAGCCACTCCTTCATCTGTCGGTCCAGGGCGGTCGGACCGTGGCGGACATCGACGATCAGCACGACCAGTTTCAACGGGTCGCGAGCCTCGAGGTATGATTCCGCCAGGCCTTTCCATCGCTCTCGCTCGGCCTGCGAGGCCCTTGCGAATCCGTATCCCGGCAGGTCGACGAAGTGAAGCCGGCGATCGATGCGGAAGAAATTGACTGCCCGCGTACGCCCCGGTGTCTGGCTGGTGTGGGCCAGCACCCTGCGGCCCGGAGATCCGTCACGGCCCTGCCTGCCGCTGTGTCGCAACAGGAGAGCGTTGAGCAGGCTCGACTTGCCGACGTTGCTGCGGCCGACAAAGGCTACCTCCGGCAACTGGTCCCCGGGGAACTGGTCAGCGCTGTGCGCACTGACCACGAACTCGACTGACATCGCCTGTCATCGGGCACCCGATCCTAGTTGGCCGGTCTTTCCGCCTGGTGGACCACCTTTACGCCTCCGGGCGTGAAGGGATGCTTGGACAACCCGTCGAGCGGTTCCTCCATGGCCAGGGCGAGGACATCGTCCATCGTGTCCACGAAATGCAGCTTGAGGCTCTCGCGGACGTTCTCGGGCACGTCCGGCAGGTCCTTCTGGTTGTCCTTCGGCAGGATCACTTCCCGGATTCCGTGCCGATTGGCGGCCAGCAGCTTCTCCTTCAGTCCCCCGATGGGAAGCACCTTCCCGCGCAGGGTGACCTCGCCTGTCATCGCCACATCGCCCCGGACCTTGATCTTGCTCAGGGCACTGGCGAGCGCCGTCGTCAGCGTGATGCCAGCCGAGGGTCCGTCCTTGGGGATCGCTCCTTCCGGTACGTGGACGTGGATATCCAGGTTCTGGTAGAAATCCTTGGGCAAACCGAAGGCCCCGGACCGCGACCGGATGTAGCTCATTGCCGCCTGGGCTGATTCCTGCATCACGTCGCCTAGCTTGCCTGTGAGCGTGAGCCGGCCCTTGCCGTCCATCAGCGTGGCCTCGATACTGAGCATGCTGCCCCCCATTTCCGTCCATGCCAGCCCGACGGCGGTTCCGATCTCGCTGCTCAGTTCCGCTCCCGGAGACTTGAACTTGGGCACCCTCAGGAACTCGCCCACGTTCGCGGACGTGACTGTGGTACGGACCGCTGTCTTGCTGTCCTTGCCGCGAACGACGCGCAGGGCGACTTTCCTGCAGATATTGCCGATCTCACGCTCGAGGTTGCGGACCCCTGCCTCGCGGGTGTAGTGCTCGATGATCGTGCGGACCGCATCGTCCTCGAACTTGATGCGGCCCCCCTTGCGAAGCCCGACCTTGTCGATCTGCTTGCGGATCAGGTAGCGCTTGGCGATCTCGGTCTTCTCCGCCTCCGTGTAACCGCTGATGCGGATCACCTCCATGCGGTCCAGCAGGGGTGCCGGCAGCGTGTGGAGAACGTTTGCGGTTGCGATGAAGAACACTTGGCTCAGGTCGAACTCCACGTCCAGATAGTGGTCCTGGAAGGCCGAGTTCTGCTCTGGATCGAGCACCTCCATCAGTGCGGCCGAGGGGTCGCCGCGGAAATCCGTGGACATCTTGTCGATCTCGTCCAGCATGAAGACGGGGTTCCTCGTGCCGGCCTTTTTCATCATCTGGATGATCTGGCCCGGGAGGGCTCCGATGTAGGTGCGCCGGTGTCCCCGGATTTCCGCCTCGTCCCGTACTCCTCCCAGCGACAGCCGGACGAACTGGCGCCCTGTCGACCGTGCAATGGATCGGCCCAACGATGTCTTGCCCACGCCGGGGGGCCCCACGAAGCAGAGAATCGAGCCTTGCGGCCGCGCAACCAGACGCCGGACCGCCAGGAACTCCAGGATCCGCTCCTTGACCCGTTCCAGGCCGTAGTGCTCGCTTTCGAGGACCCGCTCGGCCGTGGCAAGATCCCGGATTTCGCGCGACTTGGCCTTCCAGGGAACCGAGAGCAGCCAGTCAATGTAGTTGTTCGAAACCGTAGCTTCGGGAGACATGTGCGGCATGTTCTCGATCTTCTGCACTTCGGACATCGCCTTGTCCCGGGCATCCTTCGTCATCCCCGCTTCCTCGATGCGCAGGCGCAGCTTGTCGAATTCGCTCTTCTCGCCTCGGCCCAGTTCCTTCTGGATGGCCTTGATCTTTTCGTTGAGGTAGTACTCTTTCTGGGCCTTCTCCATCTGCTTTTTGACGCGGCCCTGAATCGTGCGGTCGAGTCCAAGCTTCTCGATCTCGATGTCCAGCAGCTCCGCGATGCGGGTGAGGCGCTGGACCGGTTCGAAAATCTCCAGAAGTTCCTGCTTTTCGGGAATGG
This sequence comes from Bryobacterales bacterium, assembly GCA_965205085.1. Taxonomy (GTDB): domain Bacteria; phylum Acidobacteriota; class Terriglobia; order Bryobacterales; family UBA6623; genus VXMF01. The sequence continues at coordinate 4,659,187 of OZ242039.1, forward strand.
AGATCTGCAGGTTCGCGGCGATGATGTCGGCCAGCTTGCCGGCGGCGTCGACCCTGACCGCAGCGATCATCGTTTCGTAATTGACGTTCTGGCTCTGCTTGACGTACTGCTCGAACAGGGATGTCACGCGGGTCGTCAACTGCTCTATGCCAGCGTCGCTCTGGGGGGCAAGGTGCACGGGCTCGACCGTGGCCTGCATGAAACCGTCCTCGATCCGGACCTTCTTGAGGACGGCCCGCTCCAATCCCTCGACCAGGACCTTCACGTTTCCGTCGGGTAGCTTCAGCGCCTGGACGATGCTCACGGTCGTACCGATCTGGTACATCTCTTCCGGTTTGGGATTGTCGTTCGAGGCGTCGTGCTGCGCGGTGAGAAAGATCTTCTTCTCGTGCGCAAGGGCCGCATCCAGCGCCCGGACGCTGGAAGGCCGGCCCACGACAAAGGGGGACATCATGTGGGGAAAGATCACGACGTCCCGGATCGGCATCATTGGCAGCCGCGTACTTGTCCGGGCCCGACTCTTGCTAGGCATGCTTTCATTCTAGAACGGGTTGTCCGCGAGCCGGCTCGACCCGCTCGGGAGCGCCGGATTCGCGGCGCGGAAGGCAGGCCGCTAGCCGGCCTTGTCCAGCAGCCGGGAGCGGAGGGCGAGCTGGTCCTCGATGACCATTTGCTCGGTCACGACGAATTTGTCGATACGCTTCGGCTGGGCCGGCAGATAGTACATCAGGTCCAGCATGATCTCTTCCATGATCATGCGCAGCCCCCGGGCGCCAACCTCGCGCTCCAGCGCCAGCTTGGCGATGGCATGCAGGGCGGCCGGTTCCACCGCCAACTCGATATTCTCGTATTCGAAGAGCTTCTGGTACTGCTTCAGCAGGGAGTTCCTCGGCTTCGTCGCGATCTCCACGAGGGCCTCCTCGTCGAGGCTGGCAAGAGTCGCGGTTACCGGCAGCCGACCCACGAACTCCGGGATGAAGCCGAAGCGGATCAGATCGTGAGGCTGCACCTGGCCGAGGAGTCCGAGATCCTGTTCATTGGGGTGGCCGAGCGTGACAGGATCGTTGGAGTTGTGCAGGCTGCGGAATCCGACAACTCTCGTGTCGACCCGCTTGGCGACGATCTTGTCCAGCCCGACGAACGCCCCTCCGCAGATGAACAGTATGTTCGTGGTGTCCACTGGAGTGAACTCCTGATGCGGATGCTTGCGCCCACCCTGCGGGGGCACGTTGGCCACGCTCCCCTCCAAGATCTTCAGGAGGGCCTGCTGGACGCCTTCGCCGGAGACGTCCCGTGTGATCGAGGGGTTCTCGTCCCGCCGGCTCAGCTTGTCGATCTCATCGATGTAGATGATTCCCTTCTGTGCGCGGTTCACGTCCCCGTCGGCCGCCTGCAACAGCTTGAGGATGATGTTCTCCACATCCTCGCCGACATAGCCGGCTTCGGTCAGGGTCGTCGCGTCCGTGATGGCAAAGGGCACGTCCAGGATTCTCGCCAGCGTCTGGGCGAGCAGGGTCTTGCCCGTGCCGGTCGGTCCGATCAGCAGGATGTTCGATTTCTGGACTTCAACTTCGGAACCGTTTGCGCGCGGGCTCCGTTGACGAATGAAAATGCGCTTGTAGTGGTTGTAGACGGCGACGGATAGCCGTTTCTTCGCTTCGTCCTGGCCGATGACGTACTGGTCCAGCCGGTCCTTGATCTCGGTCGGCTTGAGGAGACTCTGGCCGGGTTCGTCCTCCTTGCCGGATCGCTCGTCGTCCAGGATCGCGCTGCAAATCTGGACGCATTCGTCACAGATGTAGCATTTCGGGTACTCCCCCGAGGTGGCAATCAGCCTATTGACGATATCCTGACTCTTGCGGCAAAACGAGCAGCGAAGCGATCCTTCCTGGGTTGACCGCCTCACTGGACCCTCCAATCGAAGAGACTAGGATGCACTGTGGTAAGTCCGCAAATTCGAACCACCCTCATCGTAGCAAACGAGGTTCGAGGCGCTGTCCCGCCACGTCGGCGGGCGAGTTCCACGCAAGGACCGTCAGCGCTAGCCTGCAGGCCGCCAGCAGGCGGAGGCGACAGTCGCCGGCGGCGCGGGTGAAATCGTCCGTCAGACTCGGAGTTTTCTCCCGGTGCCTGTTCCGGGATTGCGATTCGCGACGGTCGAGGCTTGCGGGGTACGTGGATGGCTCGCGATGGCCGGGACCCTCGTGTGCGGACTCCAGTCCGGCCAGGGCCCGGATGCCTGTAGCTGGGCGCTCCGTGATCCCCTTGCGGGCCCGGTGCTGCGACCCATGCCGTCCAGCGAACGACGTGGCGTCTCCAACCGACCCGCCCGACGAGCCCAGAGTCGTTCGCAGCCGAGCCCCAGCCTTTCGGCTTCGCCGGGAACCGGTTCGCTCGCCCCGCCCGCCAGGCCGACCTGGAACACCCCTGGCCGGCTAGCCGGATTCGCTGGGAGGCATGCCGCGGAGGCCGGATCGTGCGACCACGAGAATGCGGTGGAGCGATTCGCCGACCTCGCAAGGGTCGGCTACCCTGTATCGGGCGAGGGACGGGCCCGATTCCGGTCCGACGAAGACCGTGATTGCGGAGGTCGGCAGACACCGGAAGACGCTCTCGTCCGTAGTGTCGTCCCCGAAGTAGATCGGCATCCCTCCTGACTCGCGCATCATGGTCAGTGCGGCCGTGCCCTTGTCAACGCCGTCTGCCGGTGTGATGTCGTACACCATCCTGCCCGAGGCGATCTGCAGGGCCGGCACCGAACCGACAGCCTCGTGCACCACGCTCGCGATTCGGGCCCGGTCTTCCGGCCGCGTGTTGCGGTAGTGCGCGGCAGCCGACACGGACTTGTCCTCGACCTCGAATCCTTCCACGCCGGCGAGGTCTCCGGACAATCGCTCACAGATTGCGCGAATCTCCTCGCGCCCACGCTCGTCCACCTCGACGGCAGAGTTGCCCATGCGAATGCGCTCCCTGCCATGGCTTCCGAAGTAGTGGACACGGTTCAGGCATAGGAGCCGCCGAACGTCTCGGACCCCCCGCCCGCTGATAACGGCCATCACGAGGCCAGGACAGTCCTGCAAGGCTCGCAACGTGGAGATCGTCGCGGCAGGAACGCGGGCGTCCGCCGGACGCGGCACGATTGGTGCCAGGGTCCCGTCGAAGTCGAGCATCAAGAGGATTCCCGTGGATTGGCGGAGTCGTTGCGCTATGGCGCTCCAGCCGCTCAGAAGATGGTTCATACCCCGTTTCGGGCAGATGGAGCCGCTGCGAGGATGCTGGCGATCCAGGCATAGATGTTGTGCTCGCGCACATGTTCCCGAAGACGGCGTGTCCGCTCGACGGGCCCGTTGCGGTCTCTGCGACTCATAGCCAAGAGCCGGTCCGCAAGGTCCTCGGTAGCAAAGGGATTGAAGCGATCGGCCTCGGGCAACTCCCATGCCGCTCCGGTGAACTCACTCAGCAGCAAGTGTCCGGCGCCGTCGTTGCGGGCGGCAAGGAATTCCTTGGCCACGAGATTCATGCCGTCTCCCAGGGAACTCACAACGCACACGTCGGCCAACCGATAGAGTGCCAGGACCTCGCTCTCCTGCAGCTGCTGACTGATCGATACGACCGGGCCGTTCCCGCCCACTGCGTAGACGCTGTTGATGCGGCCGGCAACGCGGTCGAGAGCCTCGTTCAACTCCCGATAGGCCGGGATGCGAGACCGGCTTGGTGCCCCGGCCTGGATGTAGACCAGATTGCCTCGGGCTTCCGGGTGCTGCGACAAGAGGTGCTCGATCGCCTGCAGTCGCTCGAGCAGTCCCTTGGTGTAGTCGATCCGGTCCAAGCCGAGGACGACGAATTTCCCGGCCAGCCCGTAGCGGTTGCGAAGCAGCCTGACCGCGGCTTCGCAGGCTTGGCTCTTCGCCTTCGCCGCGATCCTGTCGAAGTCGATGGAGATCGGAAACGCATCGACTCGCGTCCGGTTCCCACACCACTCGACCGACTGGGCGTCCGCTTGACGGGCCCCCGGCAGCTCGCTGGCGGCTTCGAGAAAGTGCTCGGCGTATTGCGGCGTGTGGAATCCGAGCAGGTCGTTCCCGAGGATGGCGGCCAGAAGCTCCTTGCGCCAGGGGCAGACTCGGAGGATGTCCGGGACCGGCCACGGAATATGCCAGAAATGCAGGCAGACGGCTCGAGGGCAGCTTTGCCGGACCATCTTTGGGAGGAGTCCGAAGTGATAGTCCTGGATGAAGACAATCGCCTCGCGGTCCCCGACCACGGCTGCGATCTGGCTTGCGAACTTCCTGTTCACGCTCCGGTATGCGTTCCAGTGGGCGCGACGGAAGATCGGCTTGACATATGCGTTGTGGCATAGCGGCCACAGGGCCTGGTTGGCGAAGCCGCTGTAGTATGCCTCCTGCTCGTCTGGGCTGAGCCAGATCCGCTGCAAATCGTAGGTCGGTCGGTCAGGAGGTACGGCCACCCGCCCCCTGGAGTCTGCAGCCTCCCTGTCGGCATCACCCGTGGCCGACGCGACCCACACGCCGCCGACCGCCTGCATGGCCGCATTCAGCGCCATGGTCAATCCGCCGACGGGGGCCTGGACGCGGACCGATCCGTCCGACAGCCTGGTGTGGACGAACGGCTCCCGATTGGACACACTCACCAGAAGCCGGCCCCCGATCAGCTCTCCGGCGGTTTCCTGGAGTTCGGGAAGCGTCCGGATGCGCCCGGTTTCCGTGGATGGGTTACTTGCGGTCAAGTGGATTGCCGGCAGTCCTCGCTGCTCCTCAGGTTCACCTCGGCCCGATCACCGCAGCAGTGACTCCAGTTCCACTCGCGCATCCGTCTTTTCGTCCCGGTACTTGACAATCACGGGCGCATACAACGAGAGACCCATCGTCCGGCCTGGCCCGGAGGTAATGGGGCGGGATCCCGGCACGACGACCGCGTCCTGCGGAATGACGAGGGGGTGGTTGTCGGTGGCCCGATGCACGGTGTTCCGAACGATGTCATAGACCGGTGTCGATCTGGTCAGAACCGTCCCGGCGCCCAGTACGGCGGAGCGCTTCACGATCGTGCCCTCATAGACTCCGCAGTTGCCGCCCACCAGCACGTTGTCCTCGACGATGACGGGCATCGCGCCGACCGGCTCGAGAACGCCTCCGATCTGTGCCGCGGCGCTGAGGTGGCAATGTCTGCCGATCTGGGCACAACTGCCGACCAGTGCGTGCGAGTCGACCATCGATCCGTCGCCGATGTACGCCCCGACGTTGACGAACATGGGAGGCATGCAGGTCACGCCGCGCCCGACGTAGCAGCCGTCCCGCAGGCTGGACCCCCCCGGCACCACTCGGACACTGTCCTCCAAGGACAACTGGCGAGGAGGATAGGTGGACTTGTCGACGAAGCGGAACCGGCTGCCGGAATCGGACATGTCGGCGCTGCGGCCCATACGGAACCCGACCAGGATCCCGCGCTTGACCCAGGCATTGACCCGCCAGCCGTGGGGCGTGGCCGACTCGTCGGGCTCGGCCGCGCGCACAGAGCCCGTGTTCAGGGCCACCTTGAACTCCAAGAAGGTCTCAAGATCCTGATGGGTATATGACTCCGGGTTTCGCCTGAACAGCGCCTCGATTCGGGACTCCAGCACTCCTCCAATCCTACCTAGTGTTCCGGCAATAGATAAGTTTGCGGCAAACAGGCTTGAGTGTAGCGCGGTCAGTGAAGACGCTTGACACGGGGAGGGGCAGCCAGCGCGACAGTTCCCGCCCCGGGCTGTGCTGGTTCGGATCAGACGTCTCGGCAGCCACAAGACTGTTCTCTGGGATTGCATCCAAAAGGACCCCCTGGCTGACCTTTGCTCCTAGGTGGGGGGCCCTTGGCCCCGGGAGAAGGAACGATGAAGAAACGCATCGAGCGGCTGCCGGAGGCCGAGCGTCAGGGGCTAGAGGAGGCCGTTCTCAACGCGCAGACAAGCGCCGGAAGGCGCGTCGGGCGGTCTGCTGCAGCCAGTCGATGCGAACGGGCCCGCCGGGCCTGACTGCCGGAAAGGTCCGCCAATGGTGGGTGCCGGGCAGCGTGGAAGTGGGCCTCAATGGTCGCCGCAGCGCGAGACGCACGCAGAGAGGGACCCGAAGCGGATGGAGAGGGGCCAAGAAGTGGAGGTGAGCGCGCTGCGACGGTGGGGTGCACACTCGACGAAGCGGCTTGGCGGCCCGCAAGCGACCATGGAGGGGCACGTCTCCGCAGGCCGGGGTGAAGATTGAGAGTTGGGAGTAGCGGGCCGGCGGAGGGCCGAGCAGGCCCTGCAGGGGGTGTGGGAGACACGACTATGGCGAGGCGGAACGATGGGCGGCGGAGTCTGCCGGAGCGGACCGGGGGGGCGAGGATGAAGTCGGTGGAGGATGACGGTCGAAGGATGAGGGAAGGGGGGAGATGCACGGTGAGGGGAAGAAAGCAGAGGAAGGTAGAGGGGAGTGCCGAGGGAACGAGGGGAGTGCCAGGGGAGGAGTCTGGGGGCGGACAGGCCGGGACGGGGCTAGGCGAGGAGAGGACAGGCTCGACGGGGACCGGAGGGCATGGGTAGGGAACGGTTGAGGGAGGTGTCGGATGCAGCCCAGGCTGGGAGGGGGGGGGGTAGCGGGAGACAGTAGCGGGACCACGGGGAGGTGGAGGATTCGGGGGGCACCGTGGCGGGGGCCGTGCATGGAAGGGGGGGCCGAGGGCATCGCCTGGGAGGTTGCTACCGAGTGGACTTGACGGAGGTGGGGGGATTTGTGGTAGACTCCCAAGCATATCGGGCCCATGGGAGCTGCAGACAAAGGTTGGCAGTTGCAGTGGTTCGGGTATCCGGGGAGCGCACGAGGCTGTCCGGCAGGCAAAGTGGTAACGAAAGGGAACAACGTGGTGATCAACATGAATCGCAGTGCAATGAAATTCGAGGGGGGGGGGGGGATTTTCCTCCTGTTGGTGCTTCTCATGGCGGGACTGGCCGCCTGTGGAGGCGATGAGCCGCAGGTAAGGGCACCGGTCACGCCGGTGACGCCGGCGTTCCAGGCGCAGCCGGTGGAGGTGGCGCTGGGGGAGAGTGGAGAGACGGTCACGCTGATGACCACGGAGAGTGGGGGCTTCACGCTGAACGGGGATGCGTTCGAGAGCGGGGGGACGGTCGAGAGCGAAGGTGGCAACATGTACACGCTGCTGCTGGAGGATGGGACGTGGAGTGCGAGGTACGACGCGCCCGAGGTGGAGGTCAAGCTGGGGGGCCTGGAGGAGACGGTGAAGCTCGTGAAAGGCGAGGATGGGAGCTACAGGCTGGGCGAGATGGAGGTGGAGAGCGGGGTAACGAAGCACACGTCAGCGAATGGCAACATGTACACGCTGGTGATGGGGGAGGACGGGATGTGGATGGCGCGGTACGACGCGCCCGAGGTGGAGGTGAAGCTGGGGAGCCTGGAGGAGACCGTGAAGCTCGTGAAGGGCGAGGACGGGAGCTACAGGCTGGGCGAGATGGCAGTGGAGAGCGGAGTAACGATGTATACGTCAGCGAATGGCAACGTGTACACGCTGGTGATGGGGGAGGACGGGATGTGGATGGCGCAATACCAGGTGTCGGAGACGATGCTGGAGTTGGGCACGAGCGGGACGACGGTGACGGTCGTGAAGAACGAGGACGGGACCTACACGGTGGGTGGAGAGCCGTTGATGAGCGGGGGGACGTGGACGGCGGGCAATGGCAACGTGTACATGCTGGTGATGGGGGAGGACGGGAAGTGGATGGCTACGTACAACCCGATGCGGGTGGAGGTGCAGTTGGGGACAGTCGGCGGCACGGTGACTTTGGTGCGGGCGGAGGACGGCAGCTACTGGCTGGGGGAGACGCCGGTGGAGACCGGGATGACGACGGTGACGACGGCGAACGGGAATGTGTACACGCTGGTGATGGGAGAGGACGGGATGTGGATGGGGCGGTATGAAGCGCCGACGACGACGGTGACGCTGGGCACGAGCGGGACGATGGTGACGATCGTGATGCAGGAGGACGGGAGCTGGACGCTGGACGGGGAGGTGTTCCTGAGCGGGGGGCAGCACACGGCGGGGAACGGGAACGTGTACAGGCTGAGTCGGGTGGACGGGGTGTGGATGGCGGAGTACGTGCCGATGACGATGGAGGTGCAGGGGACGGGGGGCCTGCAGGCGGTGAAGCGGGAAGACGGCACCGGCTACGACGTGGACGGGGCGCTGCTGGGAATGGACGGGATGGGGGACATCGAGACGGAGACGTCGGGTTGGTACCGGGTGGTGATGCAGGACGGGGCGCTGATGGGGACGCGGCTGGACAACGTGGCGATCGGGAAGGCAAAGTTCAAGACGAAGGGGGTGAGCGCGCATCCGTCGATTCTGGGGGACGACCGGAAGACGGAGGCGAACGAGGCGCGGACGGCGCTGGTGGTAGTTGGAGAGAACTACCCGTTCGGGGACCTGCTGGGGGATGGGGTGTCGCAGACGAAGGGGAAGAACTTCGTGGCGGAGGCACGGGGGAAGCTGCTGGAGATCCGGGAGAAGATCGTGGCGGTGCTGGACGTGTTCGACACGGACTCGCAGCGGGACACGCAGGTGGGTCGGCAGTGGGGGATGGAGAGTGCGAACAACGCGAGGACGAACGTGAAGGGGGTCATGGAAACGGTGTTCGGGTCGGGCCAGTACAAGGGCCAGTACGAAACGCGGGCACCGGACGACGACGACGCGCTGGGAGCGATCGACGACCTGATCGAGGCGCTGGGTAGCGCGGAGGCGCTGGAGAGGGCGCTGGGAGACGAGGATGTGCTGAAAGGGTCGGCGACGGCGAGCACGGCGGGGAAGATCTTCGCGGCGACGGCGACGGAATCGACGGTGACGTACGGGGAGCACGGGAACACGCGCTTCGGGACGATCACGCGGCAGGTGCGGTCGAACGCGGCGGGGAAGCTGGAGTACGACTTCGACTCGAGTCCGAAGAAGGGGGAGCGGGGCGCGTTCGCGTTCGGGGTGACGGCGGAGACGGCGCGGACGAGGTACGTGCAGACGGCGGGGACCGCGCGGTACGAGGGGCGGACCTTGGCGGTGAGCGGAGCGGGGAAGCAGTACAGCGGGGACATCGAGGTGAGCGTGAACTTCACGACGTCGATGGTGGACGGGCTGATCACGGAGTTGGCGACGGAGGGAGGGCAGTCGTGGGAGTACCTGTTCGGGGAGGTGGACAGCATCGTGCTGCCGAAGGTGAAGATGACTTCGCAGGGGATCTGGAAGGAGAGTGACGGGAAGGACATGGCGACGGTGGACTTCGGACGCCGGGCGGGGGTGTACCGGCCGCAGATGGTGGACGCGACGTTCAACGGGCGGCTGCTGGGGGGGAACAGCGCGCCGGGAGCGGGCAGCGAGGTGGTGGGGGTGTGGTCGCTGGGAGCGAACACGGAGAGCACATCGTACCTGGCGGGGGGCTTCGGGGCCGAGCGGGTGGCGGACGAGCCGGTGCGGCGTCCGTCGGTCGACGACGGCACGCAGGTCGACGCCATGATTGTGACTCCCAAGCCAGCGGAAGCGGACATCACCGCGGACGGCACTTGGACGGAGCTGACCAACGGGCGCCTCACGGCGAAGCCCTCGGAGTGGATCTGGAACTATATCGGCGGTACGGACCTGACCACGGCGCAGCGGGACACCACGGACGCCGGCCGTATCGCGGGCACCAACAGCGTGTACTTCCGCAAGGCTGACACCGGCGAGAACACGTACAGCGCGAAAAACGGGCTCCTCAAGCTGACCGTGCAGATCCCGCTGGCGGACCTGCTGGCGAGCGAGGGCGGCGAGCTCACCATCAACAGTCCCAAGACTTGGGTCCAGGACCGCCGGGAGGCAATTCAGGCGGACCGCAAACTGATCGCCGGGCTGGTGGAGATTGGCGGCTTCTGCTGCCAGGCTGTCCCCCAGTCAGGAGGTAACCCCGTTCCGACCAAGGTGCAGTCGGAGTGGGGCTTCCTGCCGTTCCATTTGGCCATGGGCGTGTTCTGGGATGTGCGCACCGACGGCCACGACGCCACGCGCGGCAAGCGGATCTCGGGCCAGACCGTCAATAACTCCCTGGATCAGGTGCCGTGGGACTCGGTCCGCGGCCCCGCCCTGCCGGCAGGTTCCAATCGGTGGACCGTTCCGCACATCAGGGGGGACAACAGCGCCGCCACCCAAGATGACGATGCGTCGCCGGCGGTGGAGCGCCTTGACGCGGTGCTGGCGGCCTTGAGTTCGCAAGAGGCGTTCGAGGATGCCTTCGACCCGGCCGGGTCGGGTCTCTTCACGATCACCGAGGACGGCAAGGTGAAGTCGTTCTTGGAGGCGAACCATAGCGCCGACGGCAAACTCTACGACAGCGCAGGTGCGAACAAGCTGATCTGGAACACGACGCCGGCGGCGATGTTCAACCAGCGGCAGTGGCAGGTGAAGGCGGCGGTGGGTACGACGGACTACACGCGGTTCGGGGCGTGGCGGATCCAGTGGGCGAAGAACGCGCTGCGGGCGAAGAACTGGCTGCACCACGAGGTGGAGTCGTTCGTGTACAGTCCGCTGCCGGCGGCGACGGCGACCACCCAGGCACAGTTGCCGGACGGCGGACGGGCGACGTACACGGGCAAGACGGTGGCCTATGTGGGCAGAATGACCAAGCCGGGCGACCCAGCGAACACGGGCGGCTTCAAGGACTATGAGGGCGAGGTGAGCGTGGAGGTGAAGTGGAACGCCCACGACCATACCAAGGCCGCTTTTGGTGGCAAGAAGCAGGTTGGTGGCGAGGTGACGACCGTGCTCAGCGACCTGCGGGACGTCGAGACGGGGGACTACCTGTATCACAACAGCAACGAAGTCCGGCGGATCACGCTCCCGAAGACGGGTTTCTCGACCGACGCCCCCTACTACGACAAGTCCAAGACCATCGATAAAGAAAACACTCCCGACGACCACGTGCTGGACTGGACGTCGACCTTCTCGGCTGACATTGGCAACTTCCAGAAGGGATTAACGGGCGGGACCAAGATCGACTACCGGGACTCGTCGGTGGCCCAGGGGGAGGCGCGGCCGTTCCTGTACCAGTTCACCTTTGTGGGTCGGTCGCCGGAGGGGCCGCTGGGGGTGATGGGGCGCTACACGTTCGTGACCGAGTTTAACGGGGCTCGCCACAGCCACACCTTCAACAAGTTCGGGACCACGAAGGATGAGTCGTCCGCCATTGAGAAATCGTTGATGATCGTCGGGGCGTTCGGAGCGGACCTGCCGTAGGGCGCGGGAACGACGGGGGGAGCGGGTAGCCGCTCCCCCCTTTACGTTTGTGATCGGGAACCGGGTTGGGCGAAAGGCGGGGTTTCGACTTCACGTACGTGGGGCCCGGAGAACTTCCCGTGGCTCCAGGGACCGGGGGGATTGTCTAGTGTTCTGTCACTGTCGAATTTACGGGTAGGGCGTGGGTCGGTGTAGCGTGAACGGCGAAATACCAGCTGCCGATAACAGTTGTACGTCTGCGGCCGTTGACCCGAAGATCACCCTGTGACGGAACACTAGTGTCCCTCGTTAGAAATTTGTTGCCACCGGATGGGGGTTCTGGTACCGTCGTAGCAGACTCGGGAGGCAGAGATGGCCAATCAACCTACGCGAGTATCCCCCCAAATCTCGGACCCGCAACGCCAGGAACTGAATCGCTGGCTGCGACGGCAGAAGACCTCGCAGGCGCTGGCCTTGCGGGCGCGCATCCTCCTTCAGTCAGCCCAAGGCCGCAGTGACCAGCAAGTCGCAGACAGCTTGCCTACCACTCGCGTTACGGTCGGGAAATGGCGGCGTCGGTTCCTGGAGCACGGCTGCGACGGCTTGCTGGACAAACCCCGCTCCGGTGCGCCGAGGACGGTGACGGATGCCGATGGGGAGCAGGTCGTGGTACGAACCTTGCAGACACGCCCCCGAGGGGCAACCCAGTGGAGTCGCAAGTGGATGGCCCAAGCCTCCGGACTGAGCCCCTCCACCATCGGCCGCATCGGGCGTGCGTTCGGTCTCCAGCCACATCGGAGCGAGACATGCAAGCTGTCGCAGGACCCGCAGTTTGTGCAGAAAGTACGGGATATCGTGGGTTTGTACCTCCATCCGCCCGAGCGCGCGGTGGTACTTTGTGTGGATGAGAAATCACAGATTCAGGCCCTGGACCGCACCCAGCCGGTGTTGCCGATGCAACCGGGAGTCCCCGAGCGGCAGACCCACGACTACAAGCGCAATGGGACGACCTCCCTGTTCGCGGCCTTGAATATCGCGACCGGCGAGGTGACCGGGAAGTGCTATCGGCACCACCGCGCCGTCGAGTTCAAGAAGTTCCTGGGGCTGATCGACAAGGCGGTGCCCGAGACCCACGATGTGCATCGGGTCCTCGACAACTACGGGACCCACAAGACGGCGCAGATCCAGAACGGGCTGCGACGGCGGCCGCGCTACCACCTGCACTTCACACCGACCAGTGCCTCGTGGTTGAACCAGGTGGAGCGTTGGTTTGCGGAGATCACACGGCGGCGGATTCGGCGCGGAACGTTTCGCAGCACCCAGGCGCTGGAAGCGGCCATCAGGGAATATTTGCAGGTCTACAACGAAGACACTCAACCCTTTATCTGGACCAAGAGCGCTGACGATATCCTGCAATCACTGAAATCCTACTGTGAAGGAATTTCTAGCGAGGTACACTAGTTTTGGGGATTATATATGAGATTACCCGGATTCCGGTTGATCCAGCTTACCGTCGTGCTCGGTTCGGCTTGTAGTATTGCACCTTCACCGTCCGCGTGACGACCTGGCCCAGTTCTTCCAGTGTGGCCTCCACCGACAGGGCTTCGGCGAGTTCCTCCCGCATCGGTTGGTAATGCGGATGGATGAGCTGGATCGTAGGAATCTCGGGTTGCTGGTCCGGCGCTTCCGGCTCCATGTCCGGCCTCCTTCCCGTCTACCGAGACGCTGGCGTGACGGGAAGCGTTGCTCGCAAGCTGATCCTACCAAGCCCCGTCGATTCCGTTATCCGGGCGCTGCTCAACGGTCCGTCGCTACCGGCAACGACAGCAAGGTTGGGAGTGCAAGCCGGACGCGGTCGACCTCGCTCCCTCGCGTCGCGGTGCAGAGAGCCTGCCGGAAGAGGTCCGCCGACGCTCAGGCCGGCCATTCCGACGCTTGATCGCGCTGCCAACCGACTCGTTGCTACCAATCACTGCTCCGGTGATGCCACCGCATCGCAGCCCGGCGGCCGCCGCACTCACGCCCGTGCCCCGCTGGAAAGTCCGTTGTCCTGGATCAGTGTCTTGTACAGCAATCGCTTGGGATCCATCCCCGCCCGCAGGGACCCCATCTGCTGCAGCGTGTCCAGTGGCCGCACATTATGCCGGCCTGCAAATTCCTGCACGTACCGATCCAAGTGCTTCGGACTCAGTTTGTGGAAGGTCCCCTTATGGGCCCGCTTCAGCATCGACCACAACGACTCGATACCATTCGTATGCACCTCACCGCGGACACATTCGCTGAGCGAGTGCTTCACTGTATCGTGCTCGAAGGCCAGCGATTCGTAGGCCCGTGCATCCTCGGTGTAGACGGTTGCCTGCTCATCCGCCCAGTCCTTGACGAATCCCTGCAAAGTCTCCTTATCCGTGGACTCGACCACCTTGGCCGCCACTCGATTGCTGTCGCGCTCTTTCGCTCCCACGACCGCCGTCTTGCCCACCGGACCCTGGCCGGTCAAGTTTCTGCGCCGACTGTTGCTCAGGTTGGCCCGCTTGCCCCCCAAGTAGGTCTCGTCTACCTCGATCGGACCGCTGAACGGACCGGTGTGACCGACTTGCGACCATGCGTCGCGGATGCGATGGGCTAGAAACCACGCGCTTTTCTGCGTCACGCCGAGGTCCCGGTGCAGTTTCATCGAGGAAACGCCCTTCAGGTTGGTACTCAGCAAGAACATGGCAACGAGCCAAGTCCGGTAGCCGAGCTTCGAACCCTCCATGACGGAACGGGATCTCGTGCTGAACCGCTTTCGGCCACAGGCTTGCTCTCGGCACCGGTACGGCATCGCGTGCTGACAGCCGGTCTGGACGTTTCGGGAGCCGCAGAACGGGCAGCGGATGCCAGACGGCCAGCGCTGCTGGACGAACCACTCCTCGGCCTCTGCATCCGTCGGGTACCGCTGCAGGAACTGCACGAGCGAAATCCCTTGGCGATGGTAACTAGTGTCTGCCAGAAAACCCTAGAAATCTTTTGATATCAGTGGTATAATGGTGATTTGACGGCCCCAAGAAAGCGGTTTTCAGGCGCTTGGGGGCTGAATCGGGCCAGAAACGGCCCATCTTCAGAGGACGGGAAAACCCTGATGCGCGAAATTCACCAACGACAACTGCAGATCGGTCAGGTGTCGATCGAGAAGATGGAGATCGAACTCGATTGTCGCGACGACACGACGGCGGTCCTGCGCGGCTTGCAGCATCTGTTCTGTACGCCTGCGGTCTACACGCAAGTGATGGGCCTGCTGGAGAAGCACTTGCTGGCCAACGTCAAGCGGGGGGTCGGTCGACCGGGGCTGGACCTCTGGCAGATCCTGGTGCTGGGGCTGCTCAAGGAGGGCCTCAACCTGGACTTCGACCGGCTCCGCAATCTGGCCAATCACCACGACCAGGTGCGCCAGATGCTGGGCCACGGCGTGTTCGACGAGACCCGCTACAAGCATCAGCGCCTGCTCGACAATGTCTCCCTGCTGACGCCGGAGTTGCTGGCCGCGATCAACAAGGTTCTGGTGCAGGAGGGCCACACGGTGCTGGAGCACAGCCCGGGGGAGGCCTTGCGCGGGCGGTGTGACTCGTTCGTGGCCGAGACCGACGTGCACTATCCGACCGACGTCTCGCTGTTGTGGGATGCGATGCGATGTTTGCTGAAGTGTCTGGGGCGGCAGGCCGGTCCGCACGGCGTGACGGGCTGGCGGCAGTGGCAGAAGCAGGCCCGCCGGGTGCGCTCACTGTTCCATGCGGTGCGCCAGACGCGACGGGCCACGCGTCCCCGGGTGGTGGCCTACCTGCGCACCTGCAAGGACTTGGTCCGCCGCGCCACGAGCAGTCTGAAGGCTTTGGATGAGGCAGGAATGAAGAAGTCCAGGATCCAGCAAATCAAGGATTTGATTGCCCATGCAGAGCGTCAGATCGACCAGTCCGAGCGGCGGCTGCTGGAAGGCGAGAAGATTCCGCAGGAGGAGAAGGTGTTCTCGATCTTCGAGCCGCACACGCGCTGGATCTCGAAGGGCAAGGCCGGCTGTCCGGTCGAGCTGGGAGTGCCGGTCTGCGTAGTCGAGGACCAGCACCAGTTTCTGCTGCACCACAAGGTGCTGTGGGAAGGCGGCGACGTGGACATCGCGGAGCCGATTATCGAGGAGACGCAGGAGTTATTCCCGGACCTGCGGGCGTGCAGTTTTGACCGCAACTTTCACAGTCCGGAGAATCGGATCAAGCTGGACAAGCTGCTGGATCTGAATGCGCTACCGGCGAAGGGCAAGTTGAGCGCGGCCCAGCGGGAGCGGGAGGCCGAGGAGTCGTTTCGGAAGGCGCGGCGGCA
Source organism: Bryobacterales bacterium (assembly GCA_965205085.1). Lineage (GTDB taxonomy): Bacteria > Acidobacteriota > Terriglobia > Bryobacterales > UBA6623 > VXMF01. Next base: position 4,674,808 of record OZ242039.1, read on the forward strand.
GCACTCGGCGGTGGAGGCGGCGATCAATCATCTGGAGCATCACGGACTGGACCGGGTGCGGACGATGGGCAAGGCAGGCTTCGAGCGCACCGTGGCGCTGGCGGTGTTGGGGGCCAACCTGCACCGCCTGGGACGGGTCCTGCTGCAAGCGGACCGCGAGGCTGCCCAGTGCAGCCTCGCGGCCTGAAGCGGTTTCGGGCACCCCGCCGGGAGCCGGGCCACGGCCCGGCAGGGGGACCTGTGTCTGATCGGCCAAGGCGGCAGTTGAGAGCTCTCAGAACGGGTGCAAATGCACCCTTGAGGTGAGATGACAGGCATTCAGAGGAACCAAATCAGGCCTAATCCAACCATTTGTCATCGATATTGTTTTCGCCTTCGATCGAGACATCGGGCCCCAAAAGGGTTTTCTGGCAGACACTAACTACCCAGGTTCTCGGCCTGAGTTCGCATTTTTTGGCAGGGCTTGTGTTGTGACGTGCGCACCGTGCGGCGCGTGGCGGAGACCGGCTGCCGTCGCAGGCCGTCTACTGCCCGCTGGGCGGGAGGCTCGGGGCCAGGCCCACCCGCTCCAGCAGGGCCGCCGGCCCCTCGATCAGGGTCTCGATCGGCTTCAGCCCCTCCTTGCGCGCCGTCGACAGCACACTGCGCAGCGTGGCGAACTCCCGGGCCCCTTGCAGCGAACGGAACCCTCCCGAGATCTTCATCAGCAGCTTCATCATGCGCAAGTCCCGCTCCCCCAAGTTGTTCGTGAACGGCACACTCAAATCGAACAGGAAAAGCAACACCCAGGCGCGTCTCCGTTCCAGCCGTAAGGCCAAATTATGGCCGGGCCGACGTTTCGGGCGGCCCCGCCGGCCGGTCGGCAACGGTGGCAGCCCGCTGTGATAGTCCAGGGCCTCCTGCACCAACTCGTCATAGCGGCTCTCCATCCGCTTCAACAGCTGGGGCGGCACCACCTCGCCCCGTCTGCGGGCCCGCTCCGCCACCCGCTTGGCCGCCCGCAGAAAACGCTGCATCCGCCCGGCCCAGACTTCCCCGTCGATCTTCACCAGGGCCTCTAACTCGCGCAAATGATGGGCGTTGCACAGTGCGTGCAGCCCATCCGGCACCTGGAAGTAGGGAGCCCAGTGATCGTGCACCAAGATCCCTCGCAGCCCCGCCAACACCCCGCCCCGCTTCTCACTGATGCGGTAGTAGGTCAGCAGCTGATTGCTCAGTCCATGCAGCCACTGTCCTCGTCCCGCGACCCGGAAACCGGTCTCGTCGAGGTGCTTCACCCCGGGGCAACGGATGAGGTGCTCCCGGATCCGTTCGACGAAGGGCTCCCAGGCCTCGGCCGCCCGGCGGCGCAGGTTGTTCAGGGTGCCGGGGCACAGGCTCACACCGAACAGGTCCCGCAGGAGCTGGGTCAGCCGCTCCTCAGGCACGAAGTGAGCGTTCTGCAAGTAGATCGCCGTGGCCACCAGGCGCGGCCCGTACTGCACCGGGGCCGTCACGTCCTCCGGAAAGGCGGCCCGGGTTGAGAGCCCGCAGCGCCGGCAGCGACAGGCCAACGCTCGATGCTCGGTCACTTCCGGCTTGGGTTCCGGGAGATCAAAGACCTGCCGCCGCTTCGCCTCCCCGTCCACATCCGCCCGCCTCAGGGCTTTGCCGCACCCGCGGCAGGCTTGCGGAAAGTGCTCCTGAATCCGGTCCGGGTTGTCCGTCTGGTGCAGCGTCGTGCCCCGGTGCCCTTTCTGACCCCCGCTGCGCCGGCCGGTGCGCCGCCGCTGGCCGGCGGTTTCGCCGGCCCATCGCTCGACGGGGGTTTCCCGCTGTTGCTGCTGTTCAGGCCCAAGCTCCGCCGCGACTGCTGCCCTTCCTCCTGCGCGGCCTCCAACCGCTGCGTCAACTGCTTTCGCTCGGCCTGCCACTGGGCTTCTTTCGCCTGCCACTGGGCGTTCTCCGTCTGCAACTGGGTGGTTTTCGCCTGCAAGCGGGTCAATTCGGCTTGCACCTGACCGAGCTTGGCCTGCAGACGAGTCCTCTCCGCCTGCCAGTGCAGCAGACGGGACTTGCTCTTGGTGCGCTGCCCCTGCATGACCCGGCCTCGGCTCCGGCTTGGCCTGAGCCTGCGGCTGGCTCGCTACGGCCTCGACTTCCGGAAAGGACTTCATCCTACGCCTTCTCCGCCCAAAAGTCAAGGGCCCCTCCCCCTGCTGATCCTTCTCCGCTACCCAAAGTACCTGGGCAGTTAGGTGGCTCGCCACAATAACCTGATTATTCGTAACTGCTCGGGTACCGAGCCTGAGGCTGCGTCTCTCGCAGTGCTCGTGTTCTGACTGGCGCACAGTGCGGCTCGAACGGGAGGTGCCTCGTAGCGGCGACCGGCCACCGTCGCAGGCCGTCTAGCGGTGGGGCAGAAGCCTGTGGTCAAGCCCACACGCTCCAGCACAACAGCCGGTGCCTGGAGCAAGGTATCGAGCGGGTTCCGTCCCTGCTTGCGCCCAGTCGGCAGCACACTGCTCAGCGTGGCGAAGTTCTGCGCTCCTTGCGCCGAGCGCCCCCCGAGATCTTTCTCCACAGCTCCATCTTGTGCAAGTCCTGCTCAGTTTGGTTGGTGGTGCATGGCACTCGCCAATCGAACAAAAAGCGCAAGATGGAGGCTCGTCTCCGTTGCAGCCACCAAGCCAGAGGATGGCCAAGGCGACGTTTCATGCAGCCCCGACAGCCCGTCGGGAGCTGCGGCAACCCTTCGGGACGGGCCCAGGCCTCCTGCACCCGCTCGTCGTAGCGGCGCTCCAGCAGCTTCCATGGCGGCGGCGACACCACCCCTCCCCATCTGTGGCCACGCTCCAGCACCCGCTTGGACAGCCGCAGCCAACGCTGCATCTGCTCGGCCCAGGCTTCCCCATCGATCTTCACCAAGGCCTCGAACTCGCACAAAGGATGGGCGTTGAACATCGCCTACAGCCCCTCCTGCCCCTGGCAGTACGGAGCCCAGTGAGCGTGGACCCGGATCCATCGCAGTCCCGACAACCCTTCTCCCCGCTGGGCGCTGATTCGGTAGTCGGTCCGCTGCTGTGTGCTCAGTCCCTGCAACCACTGTCCCCGTCCCACCACTCGCAAGCCGTTCTCGTTCAGGGGCTTCCCCCCGGGGCAACTCACCAAGGGCTCCCGGATCCGCTCGACACCAGGCTGTCGGGCAGCTGCCGCCCCGGACGGCACCGGTGTCGTCACGCCTTGCGGAAAGGCGGCCCGGTTGACCTGCGCATACACGGTCTGGACCGTCCACAAAGTGCCACCCCCTACGGCTTCTGCGGCAGAAAGTGCCGGGCCGGGCCGCCTGTTGCTCGTTGTCCGGCGACCTGGGCCGTTACGATGAGGAGGGATGGATGCACCCTGGATCGACCATGGAGGGGATGGCTGACAGGATTCGATGCCGATATAGGGCCCTGGAAGCGGTGCTGGACGAGCGCACACGGCGCCTGTGGGCGGCCGCAAACGCCTGTCCGAACAGGACCCGGACCTGCTCAAGGCGCTGGAGTTCCATCTCGAGCCGGCGACGCGCGGAGACCCTGCCAGCCCGCTGCGCTGGACAGCGCTGAGCGCGCGGCGTCTCGCCGCCGCGCTCGATGCCGGAGGCCATCCGGTCAGCGAACGCACGGTCAAGCGGCTGTTGCACTCCCTCGGCTACAGTCTGCAGTCCAACCGCAAAACATTGGAGGGCCGCCAGCATCCCGACCGCGACGCGCAATTCCGGCGCATCAGCCGCCGGGTGCGAGCCTTCCAGAAGCTGGGACAGCCGGTCATCTCGGTCGACACGAAGAAGAAGGAACTGGTCGGCCCATACCACAACGGCGGCCGGGAAGGGCGCCCGAAGGGGCGGCCCGAAGAGGTCCATGTGCATGACTTTCCGGACCCGGAACTCGGCAAGGCGATTCCCTACGGCGTCTATGATAGGACCGCCGACGCGGGCTGGGTCAGCGTCGGCACGGACCACGACACCGCTTCCTTCGCCGTGGAAAGTGTGCGACGGTGGTGGCGGAGCATGGGCCGTCCCCTGTATCGAAACGCCCGCAGGCTCCTGATCACGGCCGATGGCGGCGGCTCCAACAGCAGCCGCAACCGGCTCTGGAAGTTCGAACTCCAGCGCCTTGCCGACGAACTCGGCCTGAAAATCTCGGTCTGCCACTTTCCGCCGGGAACGAGCAAATGGAACAAGATCGAACACCGCATGTTCTGCCACATCACCCGGAACTGGCGTGGGCGGCCCCTGGTCAGTTGCCAAGTCGTCGTCGAACTGATCGCCGCGACCACCACCCGCACCGGGCTGACGATCCGATCACGGCTCGACGACAACCCGTATCCTCTCGGCGTCAAGGTTTCCGACGAGCAGATGGAAGGCCTCGCCATCCGTCGCGACGGCTTCCACGGCGAATGGAATTATAACTCGCCCATTGCACATTGAACCGCAACAGCGGGGAAGAAGGCCCTTGGAGTAGATGGCTGAACTACTGCCAGAGTAAGACAAGCGGGGGGAGCTGTCAAGGTGACGCTCCGCGGGTGGCCGTTACGCGAGGGGGGCAAGAGGATCTGGCCCGAAAAGGCGGCCGGACCACAGGGGCGCTGGCGGGCTGGGCCCGCCAGCTCGAGAGGGGGAAGGTGCGGCGGGGAGGGGCCGCGTTGCGGCCCGGATCAGAGAGGAGAGGGTTCCGGGACTGCGGGTGGCGGGTCGATGCCGGCCGCGAGACAGTCGTTGCGGAAGACCTCGTACGGAGTGCGGTAGCCCAGCACCTTGCGGGGGCGGTGGTTGAGCCGGTTGACGGCTTCCTGCAGCCGTTGCGGGTCGAGTGTGCGCAGGTTCTCGGTCTTGGGCACGAATTGGCGCAGGAGGCCGTTGGTATGTTCATTGAGGCCCCGCTCGCAGGAGCGGTAGGGCCGGGCAAAGAAGATGTCGGTCTTGAGCGCCTCGGCGGTCTGGAGGTGGCCGGCGAACTCCTTCCCGTTGTCGCAGGTCACGGTCAGGACCAGGGCCGAGAAGGGCCGCAGCAGGTTCTGCATCGCGTCACCCACCAGGGTGGCGGTCTTCCGGCTAACTGTCTGAGCAAGCAGGTACTTCGACTTGCGTTCCACGAGCGTGACGGCGGCTCCTTTATGGGCCTTGCCTATGATCGTGTCGGCCTCCCAGTCCCCGCAGCGCTGCTTCGAGTCGACAATTGCGGGGCGCTCGCTGATGTCCCTGCGGCCCGGGATGCAGCCGCGGCCGGCACTGCCCCGGGTGGCCTTGCAGCGGCGCGGCTTGCCGCGCTGCCGCAGGTAGGTGTACAGCGAGCCGCCCTGGGCGCGGTCCTGGCGAATCCGCTGGTAGAGCCACGAGAAGCTGACCGACACCGCTCCAACCCGCTTCAGGTAACCAGCCACCTGCTCGGGGCTCCAGTCGCGCTGGAGCCGGTCACAGATGAGGTTCCAGATCGGTGGCTGGAGCTTGCGGGGGCCGGTGACGGCCCGGTGGCGGCGCTCCCGAGCGAGTTGCTGGGCCTGGTCATGGTGATAGCCGGAGGGGCCGGCGTTGCGCCGAAGTTCGCGACAGACGGTGGACTTGTGACGCTGGAGTTGAGCGGCGATGGCGGTGACCGAGAATCCCTGCTTGTGCAAGGCCTGGATCTGGCAGCGCTCGTCGTATTGCAGGTGACGGAACTGCTGAGGCATGGCGATTTCTCCTCTAGGATAGGCTAATCAGCACCTTAGGCCCCTCCGCCGACTGTTGCGCTTCCTAGTGCAACCGGCAACAGAACACTAGGCAGTTACAACATGGGTTAACAATCGGTGTTGATGCCACCCGTGTACTTAGGTCGCACCACCGTAAGATAGTAGTGAGATGTCCGATCGTCATTCCGCCACTCGGCCATCTACCAACGCTCCGGACGGGTCCGCACAGGCCGGTGCGAGCACCGATGTCGCTCGGCAGGCAGATAAGCATGTCGGACATCGCGGCACACTCCAGCGTCAACACGAAGACTACTGGGCGAGGTGTTGGGCTGTAGCTTTGGAGCAGCACCTCGACGCGCAAATGCGGTGGCAGAGGCCCAATGAAGACCCTCCCGACGCGTACTATCGCGTCCTAGGACGGTCCGGGGCCGACTCGACTGTATGGGGCGAGGTGACAGGCGTCTACCCCGACGACGGTGTGGCCAAGTGGTTGTGGGGCGAAAAAGATGCACCAACTGGCGGAGGTCAGTGGGAGCCCGATGCCACCTTGGGAATCAAGGCTCGAGCGCAGGTCGAACGGAAGTTCAAGAACACACAGTACTCGAAACTGGTCCAGCGATGGGGGGGCGGGCACCTGTTGGTTCTGTTGCACAGTCCCTTGACGACTCGCAGCACGAGAGTCGCTGTCGAACGACGCGTGCGAGAACTGCTGACGAACACTATCTGCGCGAATCCTGTTCCATTCAAGACGGTCTGGCTCGGCTATCGATTGCCGTTCGCGACGGCAGACGAACAGGAAGACCCGTCGCACGTGTTCCAAGACGAAACAGATGCGGAACGGTTCAACTTCCTCAAGTGCATATGGGCAGTCAGAACTGACCCGTCCACTGCACATCGAAACGCAACAGTGCGGAAGAAGGTCCTTGGAGTCGTTGGTTGAACTGCTAGCAGAGTACGATAGGCGGGGGGGCGACGCGAGGACGGCAGCGGGAGCTGGCCCGAAGAGGCGGCCGAACCGCAGGGGCGATGGCGGGCTGAGCCCGCCATCTTGAGAGGGGGATTTGCGTCGGGGACGGCCCGCTTCAGGCGACCGGCCACCTGCTCGGGGCTCCAGTTGCTCTGGTGCCGGGCTCAGATAGGGTTCCATATCGCTGGGTGGAGCTTACCGGTGACGGCCTGGTGGCGACACTGTTGAGCGAGTTGCTGGGTCTGCTCATGGTAATAGCCAGAGGGGCTGGCTTTGCGCCGGAGTTCGCGACAGACAGCGGATCTGTGGCGCTGGAGTTGAGCGGCAATATCGCTGACCGAGCCCCCCGTTGGTGCTAGGCGTGGATCTAGCAGCGCTCGTCGTATTGCAGGTGGCGGAACTTCCGAGGCATGGTGGTTCCTCCCATATCGCACACCAATCAGGACCTTAGCCCCATCTGCCCGCTCTTGCATTTCCTAGTGCAACCGGCAAGCAATGCACCCTTGCAACCAAGTCAATGCCATTGCCCGCAAACCAGCTGTCTTACGGTCCCGGCAGGGATTCTCCGTCACACCTGCCACGCCGGGCCGCTCCCGAACAAAGGTATCCATTCGGGAAGGGTGTCGGGGTACATCCATACGCAGCACGAGGCATGGCGTTGAGGCAGGGCGGCACTCGTTGTACTCTACCTAATAGGGGGAGGCAGGGCTCGGCTAGCGTTTCAGGATTCGAGAGCAGGAGTCACAGCATGGCTCGACGACGGTCGGCCGCGCCGGAGATAACAAGGGAGCAGGCGCGGCGAACGGGCTTACCATCGGCTACGAGAGCGAGTCGTGGGCGATCGCCGAGGTGCTTCGCGGCTTGAGGGACACCGTCGATTACAAGCATGTCGTCCTCGGCCTGATTTTCCTGACGTACATCTGGGACGCTTTCGGGGAGAGCCATGCGACCGTGCTAGACCAGTGGAGCCAAGACCGCGACGAGTACATCGCCGAGAACTTCTTCGGGGTGTCAACCAAGGCCCAGCCGGCCCATCTGTGGGCGCAGGCCCGGCGGTCGGCCTGACCGCCGATCAGGCGATGACAGCCATCGGGCGCGACAACCCGGCGCTCACGGATGTGCTGTCGCAGGACTACGCCCGGCCAACCCTCGACAGGCGGCGGCTCGGCCAGTTGATCGACCTCGTCAGCAACATTCGAGTCGGCTGTGGGGACATGCGGTAACGCGATGTGCTCAGCCGCGTCCACGAGTACTCCCAGTCGCAGTTCGCAAGCGCGGATGGCAAGGGGGCGAGGCTGGATGCGGCCATCGAGAAGAACGTCAAGGCGCTGGCCTTCCAGGATGGAGGACGCAATGTCAAATGACAAGCCCAGTACGCAATCTCTCAATCAGTCGCTCCAGCGCCTGGAGGAAGGGTTAGCACGATACCGGACCGACACGAGCGATACCCAGATCCGCGACGGCCTGATACAGCGGTTCAAGTTTACCTATGAGCAAGCGCACAAGACACTGAAGCATTATCTCGAATATGCCTCGGCAAATCCAGAGCAGTTCGACGAAATGATCTTTCGGAACCTGATCGGCACGGCAAGCGAACAAGGCCTGCTGCTGGGTGACTGGTCAGACTGGCGGAACTTCCGAGAAATGCGCGCAAGAACGAGCCACACATACCACGAGGATGTCGCGATCGAGGTTGTCGGTAGCATTCCGCGTTTCGTAGAAGAAGCGGTCTATCTGCGCAACAACCTGCGGGCTCGGCTGGCATGAGCGACTCGAGACCGAGCTTGGACGTCCGGCAGGATCATCTGGCGATGGCCAGTGACATTCTGCAGAGGCATGTGCCTGACTGGCGGGTCATTGCCTTCGGGTCTCGCGCGACTTGGACCACAAAGGAGTATTTCGACGTAGATCTCGCCATTCTTGGCGACGAGCCGTTGCCTCTTGGTATGAGTTCGATTCTGGCAGAGTGCTTCATGGGTTCCGAACTGCCTCTCAAGATCGATCTTATCGATTGGGCGAGGCTTGACAGTGATTTCGGTGAGCGCATTCGTCGTGATGGAGTGAATGTGCAGACTCCTGGAAAGCAATTTCAGCAGGCACATGAGGCCCGCCTTGGGTTGCGAAAGGCCGATATCGGCCTTGTCGAGATTCCCCTCTCTCCCCTTCCCGAGCAAAGCGTCATCGCGCAGATCCTCGGCACACTGAACGACAAGGTCGAACTGAACCGCGGGATGAACACGACGCTGGAACGGATGGCGTGTACGCTGTTCAAGGACTGGTTCGTGGATTTCGGTCCAGTGCGGGCCAAGATGGAAGGACGCGACACTAAGCTTCCAAAGGAGGTCGCCGACCTGCTCCCAGACAGGCTGGTGGACTCAGATTTTGGGGGAGATTCCGGAAGGGTGGCCGCTCGTGCCGTCGCCCGAACTGATCGAGATCAATCCGCTAAGGTCTCTGTGGAGGGGCGAGAGCGCACCGTATCTCGACATGGCGAACATGCCGCCGCATAGCAATGCACCCGACCCTATCGTCCTGCGACCGCACGACTCGGGGATTCGGTTCACCAAGGGAGACACGCTCGTGGCCCGGATTACGCCATGTCTGGAGAACGGCAAGACCGCCCTTGTAAACTTCTTGAGGGACGGCGAAGCTGGCTGGAGGTCCACGGGGTTTATGGTCTTGAGGTCCAGACACTCACTCCTTTGCGAGTTCGCTTACCTCCTAGCGCTCTGCCAGCGCTTCAGGGAGTTCGCGATCCAGAACATGAGCGGGACAAGCGGAGGGCAAGACATGCCAGCCACGGCGTTGTCGGGGTTCTCGCTGCCATCACCGCCCACTACAGTCGAAACCGAGCTTAGGCGGGCGACCCCGATGTACCGTAGACGAGCGCGAGCTGCGGTCGATGAATGTCACGTGTTAACGAATCTTCGTGATGCCTTGCTTCCGAAACTGGTCTCCGGCGCGTTGCGAGCCCCGCTGTGTCTCAGCGATGTGGAGATGAACTGATGGCCACCTCTAACCTCACTCAAGTCGAGGCGGACGAGCTCATCGCAACGGAGAAGCGCTGCGTTGACGCGAGGGTGTGGGACTATCCGTCCCTCGGGGGAGCAATCAATATCCCCTTGGTCTCGACTAACAGACACGATCCCTTTCTTCTCGATCTTCTACGCTCTGGAATCGACCTGACCAAGAACACGTATCAGAATCGAGGTTGCCAGGTCGTCGTTCTCGTACGTCTGGATCTTGGCAGCAGACCGCACCGGAATCCAGATGGCACTAAGGTCGGATCCCCGCACCTCCATCTCTACCGAGAAGGGTACAGCGACAAGTGAGCGAATCCTGTCCCAAGCGACAGATTCGCGGACTTGACCGACGCGTGGCAGACCCTACAAGACTTCTTGCAATTCTGCAACGTCGTCGAGCCGCCTGTCATTCGGCGAGGGCTGTTCACATGATGGCCGAGGTTGAGTCGCTGCTCGATCGATACTGGCATTGGTTGCGGGACGAGACGGTCCTGCGCCAAATCGAAGACTGGGTGGAGATCACTACACCATATCTGGATCGCCATAACGATTGCCTTCAAATCTACGCTCAGCGGCAGGACGATGAATTCGTTCTGACGGACGACGGCTACACGGTGGACGATTTGGTGCAATCAGGATGTACGTTAGATAGCCCCAATCGGCAGAGTTTGCTCAGGACGACTCTGAGCGGTTTTGGCGTACAGATGAGCGTGACGAAGGCATTGGAGGTGAGAGCGTCTGCAGACAATTTCGCATTGCGAAAGCACAACCTCGTGCAGGCAATGCTTGCAGTGAACGACCTCTTTTTTCTGGCACCCCCGACGATTTCCAGACTGTTCTACGAGGACGTGGTGGCGTGGCTCGATGCCTGTGAGATTCGGTACACTCCCAGTGTGAAATTCACCGGCAAGACCGGCTACGACCATCGATTCGACTTTGTGATTCCGAAGTCTGAAAACCAGCCGGAGCGGGTACTGCGGGCCATCAATCGCCCAAGTCGAGAAACCGCGCAGACGATGACCTTTGCATGGGTGGACACCAGAGATGTGCGCTCTCGGGAATCGCGCGCGTACGCCATCCTGAACGACTCGGATCGAGGCGTCGAGCAGACCGTGTTGGATGCGTTGCGTAGCTACGACATCCAGCCGGTTCCTTGGTCAGATAGAGAGAGAGCACAAGAGCAGTTGGCGGCATGAGCGTCGTGGCGGTCTAGCGGTGACCGGCGAACTCCTTCCCGTTGTCGCAGGTCAGGGTCAGAGCCAGGGCCGAGAAGGGACGCAGCGGGTTTTGCTTCGAGTCGCCCACAAGTGGCGGCTGTCTTCCGGCTAACAGTATGAGAAAGCAGGCACTTCGCCTTCCGTTCCGTGAGCGTGACAGCAGTTCCCTGTTGGGCCTTGCCAATGATCGTGTAGGCCTCCCGGTCTCCGCTGCTCTGCTTCTAGTCGACGATCGTAGGGCGCTCGCTGATGCCCCTGCGGCCCGAGACACAGTCGTGGCCGGGGGTGCCCGGGTTGCCTTGCCGCCTTGGTCACGGTCCTAGCAAGTCCGTTGGTAGAGCCACGAGAAGCTGAATGAGACCTCCCCGTTCCACGTCAGGCGACCGGCCACCTGTTCGGATCTCCCGTTGCACCGGAGCCGGTCACAGATGATATTCCAGATCGCTGGCTGGAGCTTGCGCGGGCCGGTGACGGCCCGGTGGCGGCGCTCTCGAGCGAGTTGCTGGGCCTGCTCATGGTGATAGCCGGAGGGGCCGGCGTTGCGCCGAAGTTCGCGACAGACGGTGGACTTGTGACGCTGGAGTTGAGCGGCGATGGCGGTGATCGAGAATCCCTGCTGGTGCAATGCCTGGATCTGGCAGCGCTCGTCGTATTGCAGGTGGCGGAACTGCTGAGGCATGGCGATTTCTCCTCCAGGATAGGCTAAACAGCACCTTGGGCCCCTCCGCCCGCTGTTGCGCTTCCTTGTGCAACCGGCAACTTGATCAACAGATAACATCCCCCCCCCCTCCCCCCCCCCCGCGTGCTCGACCTGCAACTCGCGCTCATGGCCTGCGGTGTATATCGGCTGCTGGCCGTCCGCCCCGGCAAACGCCAGCAGAACGCCAAGTTCCATTCTGTTGCGGAACTTCGTTCAGGTACCACCGGAGATCTCGGGCCTGGACGACGAACCGACGTCCAGCTCAGACGCCGGGCGAACCACCCTTTCTCCCAGCGCTGCGTACCACAAGACCCACACGGCCATGCCTTAGCTGAAGGCGCGTCGCGTGCGGACCAGCTACCCCTGATCCGGTGGGCTGGATTCACATGAATTCCGGTGGTCGGGAATTGCCGCCGGGTATGCCCGATGTGCGAGGGAGAATCGCTACTTGTCCGCCAGTACGGCCTCCGCACTTGAGACCGCGACGAGATCCCTGAGGTCGTCGACCAGTAAGTCGGGCGGGTACTCCTGGAAGTCGCCCGGCCGAAGCCCGAACGTGACGCCTGCGCACGATACGCCGGCATTCCTTGCGGTCAGCACATCCACCGAGCTGTCGCCCACCATCAAGGTCTGGCCGGAGGCGAAGCCTGTCTCGCGCATGATCTGCCGCAGACCGAAAGGATGGGGCTTCTTGGTCCCGAAGCTGTTGCCGCCGTACACACACTTGAAGTAATGCGCCAGCCCAAGGCCCGCAATCATCTCCCGACTGAATCCCACCGGCTTGTTCGTGAGGACTGCCAGAACGGCATTTGAGCGCCGCCAACTCTCAAGGGCCTCTCTGGCCCCGGGATATGGCCGCGTGTGGAGGAGCATGTTGTCCCGGTAGTAGCGCAGGAAAAAAGTCAGGCTCTCCCGGACCGTGCCTTCCGAAGCCTCCACGAGTCCGAGCGACCTGCGCACCAGCATCTCGGCACCGTTGCCCACGAAAGATGCCACGGTCTCCATTGACAAGGGCGGTAGACCGACCTGCTGGCGAGTTGCGTTGACAGCGAGTGCGAGATCCAGAGACGAGTCGACGAGTGTGCCGTCGAGATCGAGAACAATCAGACCGAACCCGGAATCCACTCGCCATCCGCCCGTCAGCCGTCCAGCAGGACGTCGATCCTGGACTTGAGCTGCATGAAGATGTCCTGTGGCGGCCTGGTCGCGTCCACCGTCACAAAGCCATACCGTTCGCTCATTGCGTCCAACACCTCGATAAGCTTCGACTGGTAACCGACGAAGCTCTCGCATCGGTCCCGGCCATACGGCACATCCATTCCACTCTCCCAGTAGTCGAAGTAGTGCTGGCTCCGGACGACCCTACCCAACAGTTCCTCGGCCGGCGCCCTGAGATAGAACGTAGCATGGGGGACGAGCGCGAAGCCCGCAACACGCTCCAGCCACTGCGAGTCTTGGTGCCGTGCTGCGGCTCTGGCGGCAACCGAGTAGAGATATCGGTCCGTGAGCACAACGAATCCGGCCCGCAAGGCGGGAATGACCACATTCTCGAGCCGGTCAGCAAAATCGGCCATGTAAAACAGTGCCATCGTCAAGGGCCCGAGAGTGTGTCCGCTCTTCGCCTGCCGGATGCCCTCCTTAGTTAGAGCCGACCGTGCCATGCCCGTGTCGACCACGGCATGGCCGCGCTCCTCAAGCCATCCACGGAGGAGCTGCACTTGAGTGCTTCGCCCAACGGCATCGGGCCCCTCAATGGCGATCAGCTTGCCCATCAGGCCCTCCGTGTCGACGCCCGGGAGTGGGTCCTTGTAGAACGCCAGTGCCTTGGACGTCATGATCGGACCGGCTCCTCCGAATCGGGCAACCGCAGAATATCCCGCTTGAGCGATTCGCCGAGGCGCTCAGTGATGATCATCCGGACCTGCTTCTGCTGTTCCTGAATGCTGCGTGTCGCATCGATGACGGCAAATCCCATCTCCTCTGCCATCTCCTCGTACTCCTTCAGGATGCGTGCCTGGAAGAGCTCGAAGCTCGTCCTGATGTCCGCGCTGAGATGGAGATCCATGCCCGCCTCGTAATACTTCAGCGATGCACGGCCGCCCAGAATGCGTTGGAGCGCCACTTCCAGAGGCACGCGAAAATAGAATGCGATATCCGGCTTGACGGCCATGCGGTACAGGTTGCGCACCCAGTCTGGCCTGACGCCACGGGCGACGTCACGGGCGAAGGCCGTATATGCGTAGCGGTCCGCGCAAACGACCGCCCCCGCTCCGAGCATCGGAATGATGTTGCGCTCCAGCCGGTCGGCGAAATCCGTCGCGTGGATCAGGCTGAATGTCGTCGGCGTGAACATCTGCTTCTTCTTGCCCTGACGAGTGCTCTGGCGCACCATCGGGGAAGAATTCCACTCGCTGAACGACACCGCCAGCCGCTGCGACGAGAGCCACTGCCTGAGCAAGGCCAACTGGGTGGACTTGCCAGAACCGTCGATGCCCTCGACGACGATCAGCTTGCCCGGATATTGGTTCGGTCGGAACTGCAAGGTCGACGAAGAATCCTACTGTACCATCCGATGCCGTGTTCGGACGAAGGCCGCGACGCCCTAGCAACGCCTCCGGGGGGCCAGGCGGGCATCTCTGGGCCAACCCCGCATGGGATTCACCAAGGCGCAACGGGGCCGTGGTACTTCGGCACCACTGCGCGCTGGTGTTCCGTCACACGATCATTCCGGGATGACCAACTTGATTCTGGCATGCGAATCAGCCACAGTCGTGGACCGGCCCGCAGCCCTCTGGCGACGTGCAGACTCTTCGCTCAAGCCGCCGTCTCCGTGCACAACTCACCAAGCACCCCCAACCATCGACTCTCGGCAGTCGCAGGCGTGTGAGGCAACTCGGGTCGGGATGGGCGACATTTCACCAACTCCCGTGCTTCGGCCTGTAGCAGACCTTCAGGCCCTGCGATCCCTCCGGTTCCAATGCGGCAAGGCCGACACGCGGTGTGCACCTGTTGAAGTTGAAAAACACCAAGGTGACCTTCTTGCGTTCCGCGCAGGGATCCTCCAAGAACACTGCCGTCCGTACGCCCAGTCCTACATAGGCCGCTGCGCCCACACGGTTGCCGTGAACCACCCCGTCAGGAACTAGCCAAACCAGGACCCGGCCACCGTACCCGCCAGATCGTATCCGTAGTCCACACATCACCGACGCTGCGCTGTCGCGGCCGGCGATGGAGCCGATTCTCATACCCGTTTGAGGGGCTGGAGCCGGTCCGTCGATCCCCCCTCCAGCGTGTCGGCCCGCCACGTTCACGCCGCCCGCATGCAAGCAGCTACCTAGTGTTCTGTTCCTCCCAAGTGTACGGGTAGCATCTGAGAGGGGTGACGCGAAAGTTCGAATCAAGGCCGCCGATATCAGCCGCACAAGTACGGCCGCTTGCCCGCGAATTACTGTGTTACGGAAAACTAGGGGGATTATATACGAAATTACCCGGACTTCATTGACAGGGTGGGCAATCTGCTGTAACATGATATTGGATCAAGGAATTAGAGCATGGCTAAGGGCCCGGGAAAGAATCATCGCCAGTAAGGGCGCTCGCCAAAATAACTTGATCAAAGTTATCTGTTGATCAGGGTATAGTTCCATTCGCCGTGGAAGCCGTCGCGACGGATGGCGAGGCCTTCCATCTGCTCGTCGGAAACCTTGACGCCGAGAGGATACGGGTTGTCGTCGAGCCGCGATCGGATCGTCAGCCCGGTGCGGGTGGTGGTCGCGACGATGAGTTCGACGACGACCTGACAACTGACCAGAGGCCGCCCGCGCCAGTTCCGGGTGATGTGGCAGACCATGCGGTGTTCGATCTGGTTCCATTGGCTCGTTCCCGTCGGAAAGTGGCAGACCGAGATCTTCAGGCCGAGCTCGTCGGCAAGGCGCTGGAGTTCGCACTTCCAGAGCCGGTTGCGGCTGCTGTTGGAGCCGCCGCCAGCGGCCGTGATCAGGAGCCTGCGGGCGTTTCGATACAGGGAACCCTCCATGCTCCGCCACCACCGCCGCACACTTTCCACTGCGAAGGAAGCGGTGTCGTGGTCCGTGCCGACGCAGACCCAGCCCGCATCGGCCGTCCTGTCGTACACGCCGTAGGGAATCGCCTTGCCGAGGTCGGGGGCTGGAAAGTCATTCACATGGACCTCTTCGGGCCGCCCCTTCGGGGGCCATTCCTGGCCGCCGTTAGGGTTTGCGCCGACCAACTCCTACTTCTTAGTGTCGACCGAGATGATAGGCTGTCCCAGCTTCTGGAAGGCTCGCACCTGGCGGCTGATGCGCCGGAATTGCGCGTCGCGGTCGGGATGCTGGTGGCCCTCCAACGTTTTGCGGTTGGACTGCAGACGGTAGCCGAGGGAGTGCAGCAGCCGGTTGACCGTGCGTTCGCTGACCGGATGGCCTCGGGCACCGAGCGCGGCGACGAGACGCCGCGCGCTCAGCGCTGTCCAGCGCCTTGAGCAGGTCCGGGTCCTGTTCGGACAGGCCCTTGGGGCCGCCCACAGACGCCGGGTGCGCTCGTCCAGTACCGCCTCCAGCGCCCTATATCGGCATCGAATCCTGTCAGGGAGCCCCTCCATGGTCGATCCAGGGCGCATCCATCCCTACTCATCGCAACGGCCCAGGTCGCCGGCCAACGAGCAGCAGGCGGACCGGCACGAACTTTCTGCCGGAAAAGCCGGAGCCCTTTGTGGCCATCTAGGCCGTGGCGAGCCCGTCGCGACGGACCGGACACGCCGGAGCCGAGGCCGGTCCCTGCAGGCGAGAGCCCCTCCCGTCTGGTGCACTGGAAAGTGGAGAACACGACGAGCAGGAGCCGTTGACGTCGCAGGGGCAGCGGAGCTTGGGCCTGTCCAGCAGCCCCAGCAGGAAACCACCGTCGGGCGCTGGGTCGGCCTAGCCGCCGGCGATCTTCCCAGGTCAACCGGGCCGCCTTTCCGCAGGACGTCACGACACCGGTGCCGTCCCAGGACTTTCCCACGCTAGGGACTGAGCAGCTGAGGGGGAGGCGAAGGAGTCCGCAGGGCGAGTTGGGGGTGGGTAGAGCCGCCCGATGAAGCGCTGCAGACCCGCGAAAGCCAGCCGCGGCAGAGTGCCGAGGCCCCCAGTGTCGGCATACCTGCCAGAATCGGCCGGAAAAAGCCAGTGCTTTCCGCGAATCGAATCAGCCGCCACGGCAAGAAACTAGAGAACCTCAGCGTGGGAACATCCTGGTGCCGTCCCGGTACCGGCTTGCGGGTGGAGGGACGGGAACAGGTGTTGCCGGGCCTGGGAGGGATCCGGGTCCATGATCACTGGGCTCCGTACATCCAGGGGCCGGAGGGGCTCCGGGTGCTGTGCAAAGTCCATCATCTGGAGAAGTTGGAGGAACTGGAGAAGACCGATGGGGAAGTCTGGTCGAGCGGATGCAGCGTTGGCTGCGGCTGTCCAGGTGGTGCAGGAGGCCGGGCCCATCACGAAGGGCTGCCGACGGACCGTCGGGTCTGAATGAACCGTTGCTCTGGCATCATCTCGCTTGGCGGCTGCAACGGAGACGGGCCTCCGGCTTGCGCCTTCTGTTCGATTGGCGAGTGCCCGTCACCACCAACCCGACGGAGCGGGACTTGCGCAGGATGAAGCTGCAGAGGAAGATCTCGGGGGGCGCTCGGCGCAAGGAGCCCAGACCTTCGCGACGCTGAGCAGTGTGCTGTCGACGGCGCGCAAGCAGGGGCTGAGGTCGGTCGAGACCTTGCTCGAGGGGCCGGCGGCCCTGCTGGAGCCGGTGGGTCTGGCCCCCAGCCTCCCCCCAGCGGGCAGTAGACGGCCTGCGACGGCAGCCGGTCTCCGCCAGGCGCCGCACGTCACAACACAAGCGCTGGTAGAAATGCGGACCTAGGTCGAGGGCCTGTGCAGTTACGGCAGATCAACGATCTGTTCAGCCTGCGCCCGCCGGGCCGAGGTTCCATGATCCCGAACCCAATCCTGCGCGAATGGCCAACCCTCCTGCGTAGAGGAACAGGAATGCGGAAGTTCCGCCCGCGCCAAGGCAGCGGGAGTCAACTCCGGACCGGCCGTCCCGGGAAACCAGGGGAACGCTTGCCTATCACTCGCGGATAGTCCCAACGGATCCGGCGGGGGAAGAGATCATTACGATACGGTTTCCGCAAGAGGCATGAGGAGGGGCGGGTGGGTGGGGTGAACTCCGATCTAGGCTGAGGCTTGAGCCGTGCCGAGCCTGTTCTATACTCGACCCATGGGCTTGGCCGTGGAGTTCGACACCCACCGCTTCGTCAAGCGCTTGATCGGAAGCGGCTTTACGGAGGTGCAGGCCGAGACTCTGGCTGACGAGCATGTCGCCCTGCTCAATTCCAACCTTGCGACCACGGCCGACATGGCTGAAGTCAACGCGCGAATTGAGGCGACCAAGGTCGACTTTGCCGAAGTCAACGCGCGGATTGAGGCGACCAAGGTCGAAATCGCCGAGCTCAAAGCGCGAGTTGAGGAGACCAAGGTCGAAATTGCCGAAGTCAACGCACGGATTGAGGAGAGCAAGGTCGAAATCGCCGAAGTTAAGGCGCGAGTTGAGGAGACTAAGGTCGAAATCGCCGAAGTCAACGCACGGATTGAGACGACCAAAGCAGAACTCAGGGTAGAGATCGAAAAGGTCAAATCGGAAATCGAGAAGGCCAAGTCAGATCTGCTGAAATGGATGGTCACTGCCCTGATTGCCCAAGGCGGCCTGATCGTGGCCTTGGTGAAGCTCATCTAGCCCGAAGTTGGCAGGCCGAAAAGTGTCTAACTGACAAAACTACCCAGGTTCTCGGCCTGAGTCCGCATTCCTAGCAGGGCTTGTGTCGTGACGTGCCCGCTGTGCAGCGCGTGGCGGAGACCGGCTGCTGTCGCAGGCCGTCTACTGGCCGCTGGGGGGGAGGCTGGGGGCCAGGCCCACCCGCTCCAGCAGGGCCGCCGGCAATGGCATTGACTTAAGGAAATCCCGGGTTGAGCGTCGGCGGCGGCGCTGTCAGGACGCAGGGGTGGTCGCCTTGCGGTTCCTCCATTTGGTTTCGGGCTGACGGGACCGGCGCGGATAGGAACGTTGCGGTCGCCGCCGCTGGCGGCTGCTCGCGATGCCATCCAGCAGGCATTGCAGTTCCTTCCGCAGGGTCTCGGCCTGTTGCACGAACAGGCCCTCCAGCTGGTGTCCGACCAGGTGCAGCGTAGGCCGGAAATTGGCCAGCACAGTGGGTCGGCCATGCCCATCCGGAGCTTCGCGGAAGGCCGCCTCGCTGGGGTTCGCGCACAGCCGGGCTAGCGCCGTCAACGTGCAGTGAGCGTACAACTCCTGCCGGACCAGCCGCTCGCTGCGGCCCCGGAACTGCTCCACGCACAGCGTCTTCTTGGTTGTCTTGTAGTATTCCTCGATGCTCCAGCGGCCCTGATACAGGGTCTGCAGGTCCGCTGCACGGTAGCGTCGGGAGTCCAGCAGGGTGGTCGCGAGCACACAGACGGTCGAGCCGGCGGTGTAGGACACCAGACGCACCTGCAGGGGAGACCCGCCGGTCGCCGATTGGGCGGGGGGTGCGACGGTCTCGCTGCGGTCGGACTCGAAAAAGGCCTGGAACACTGAGTTTGCGTTGCGCTGCAGGCGGAAGACGGCGTGCAGACCCCGTTCTACATGGGCCTGCAGCAAGGCGAAGCAGTAGTAGCCGCGGTCATAGACGACCACATCGCCCGGTTGGAGAGCCTGGAGGTGTCGGTGGGCGGCCCGCCGCTCGTCGGCGTGGGCCTGCAGGCTGCAGTCCAGCGGCAGGCGGGTGCGCAGCTGGTAGAGGCAGCTGAAGAGGCCTTGGGGATAGTAGGCCGTTGGTCCCGGGACCGGATAGCCGGCTTCGACCAGGGGCCTTGGCAGGTTGAGCTTGGAGCCATCGACGGCGAAGATGCGGTGGCTACACCACAGGCTGTGGGGTGTCTCGGGAGGACAGGCGGCCAGCAGTTCCCGGTGGATGCGCAGGAAGACATCCTCGCTGACCTTGGCCCGGGCCCGGCAGATCGCAGCCGGAGTGACCGGCTGGTCCGGCAGGGGCAGGTTCAGGTCGCGGCAATGGTCCCATAACTCTTGCAGAACCGTGGCATAGCCCCGATTATCGGGTTGGAACACGATGCGAACCACGAACAGGACCACCAGCAGGGTGTTGAGGGTGCGTCGGCGACGCACCCACTGGCGGTCATAGTCGTTGGCGATGCGGGTCAGCGTGTCCAGCAGACCCTGCCACAGCTGCACGAACTTCGGGTCGGCCTGGGCCGGCTGGCGGCGCGGGCGGACCGCTGTGGGGGGGCCTTGGCACAGAATCTCGCGAAAGTCGGGGTGCAGCGGGCGCACCCAGACCTGCTTGGGAGTGCGGGCGGGCTGGGTACCACTGGCGGGTGTGCCCTTGGTGCTTCCCAGGTTCTGCCAGCCGGCGGCCTGGTAGCAGGTACCCTGCTGTTGCTGGGGGTCCACCTAGGCCTCCAGCAGGACCGGTTGGGTGCCATGCTCCCGCTGCCAATCCTGCGGCAGATGGCGAGCTACCAGGCCCAGCGCGTGACTGGCCAGAGTCGGGACCGTGACCCACGGGAACAGCAGCCAGCGGGCTTTGCGGACCACCCAGTGTAAGTGTTTGTGATCCTTCTGATCCTGCCAGCCGATCCACTGGTCGCGGCAGGCCAGCCGTGGGGTCGCGAAATCGAATAGCAAACAGCCCAGGGTGCGTCCCTGCCGGTCGCGCAGAAAGTAGCGCAGATGGGGGCCGCACGGGCGGCGATAGCCGAGCGGGTGGTAGCGTTCCACGAATTCGTTCCACAGCGCCACCTCCTGGGCGTCGGTGACGCAGGACAACTGCAGCGGGAGCAGGGAGCCGAGGGGCTCGGCAATGGCGGGCTGGGGAGCGGACTGCGGACCGGGCACCAGGGGCTGTTGGCGGGGCCGTTCTCCGCCCCGCTTGGAGGGTAGGCGCAGGATGCCGAGGCGTTCGAGGGCCTCCAACAGGCGCAGGGACAGTTGAATGCGATTCCGGCCCTTGGGGGTCTGCCAGTGCAGGTGGGTGCAGAGGGTGTGGCCCAGTTCGGTGCGACTGAGCTTGGGAAACATCCGCACGACTTCCTGGATGTCGGCGATCTGCCGACGCCTCAAGCGGTAGCCGAAGAAGGTGGTGGACTTGAGTTTTTCGATCAAGGGGTCCAACACGGGACTGCTCCTGCTTCACGGTGCCATGGCAAGGCACCGAAGTCAAGTCCTGTCGCCAAGAAAAATTCGCTGAGCCTCAATCTTGTGATGATGAGTGTCTTAGTCTCCCAGGGTGCTCGAGTGAGAATTCACGTGGAAAATCAATGCCATTGGGGCCGCCGGCCCCTCGAGCAGGGTCTCGGTCGGCTTCAGTTCCTGCTTGCGCGCCGTCGACAGCACACTGCGCAGCGTGACGAACTCCCGGGCCCCTTGCAGCGAGCGGAACCCTCCCGAGCTCTTCATCAGCAGCTTCATCATGCGCAAGTCCCGCTCACCCTGATTGTTCGTGAACGGTACGCTCAAATCGAACAGAAAAAGCAACACGGAGGCGCGTCTCCGTTCCAGCCGCAAGGCCAGATTATGGCCGGGCCGACGTTTCTTGCGGCCCCGCCGGCCGGTCGGCAACGACGGCAGCCCGCTGGGATAGTCCAGGGCCTCCTGCACCAACTCGTCGTAGCGGCTCTCCATCCGCTCCAACATCTGGGGCGGCACCACCTCGCACCGTTTGCGGGCCCGCTCCGCCACTCGCCTGGCCCCCCGCAGAAAACGCTGCATCTGACCGGCCCAGGGCTTCCCCATCGATCTTCACCAGGGCCTCTAACTCGGGCAAATGATGGGCGTTGCACAGCGCGTGCAGCCCATCCGGCACCTGGAAGCACGGAGCCCAGTGATCGTGGACCAGGATCCCTCGTAGCCCCGACAACACCCCGCCCCGCTTCTCGCTGACGCGGTAGTAGGTCAGCAACTGATGGCTGAGTCTATGCAGCCACTGTCCCCGTCCCCCGATCCGGAAACCGGTCTCGTCCAGGCGTTTCACCCCGGGGCAAGTTATGAGGTGCTCCCGGACTCGCTCGACACAAAGCTCCCATGCCTCTGCCGCCCGGCGGCGCAGGTTGTTCAGGGTGCCGGAGCACAGGCTCACGCCGAACACGTCCAGCGGGAGCTAGGTCAGCCGCTCATCGGGCAGGAACTGGACATTCTGCAAATAGACCGCCCTGGTCGCCAGGCGCGGCCCGTACTGCACCGGTGCCCGGTCTGGCCCCCGCGGCGCCGGCTGGACCGGCGCCGCTGGCTGCGGGTCCAGTGGCTACTGGCCGGCGGTTTCGCCGGCCCATCGCTCGACGGGGGTTTCCCGCTGTTGCTGCTGTGGAGGCCCAAGCTCCGCCACGAGTGCTGCCCTTCCTCCTGCGCGGCATCCAACTGCTGCGTCAACTGCTTTCGAGCGGCCTGCCACAGGGCTTCTTTCGCCTGCAAGTGGGAGTTCTCCGTCTGCAGCCGGGTGGTTTTCCCCTGCAATCGGGCGACTTCGGCTTGCAAGTGGCCGAGCTTGGCCTGCAGACGAGAGATTCCCGCCTGCAAGTGCAGCAGACGGGACTTGCTGTTGGTGCGCTGCCACTGCATGGCCCGGCGTCGGCTCCGGCGTGTCCTGATGCTGCGGCTGGCTCGCTACGGCCTCGACGTTCGGAAAGTACTTCATGCCACGGCTTCTCCGCCCAATAGTCAAGGGCCTCTCCGGCTGCTGATCGTTGCCCGGGACCCCACGTACCCGGGCAGTTACCAGTCGCTGGGAATTCCGGCTAGTGTTCCGTCACAGGGTGATCTTGGGGTCAACGGCCGCGGGCGCACAACTGTCTTTGGCAGCTGGCGTTTCGCCGTTCACGCTACACCGACCCAAGCCCTACCCGCAAATTCGACAGTGACAGAGCACTAGATGAAAGCCTGGATTCCCGTCACATACGAACCGAGGACCAGCGTGTGGATGTTGTGTGTTCCTTCGTAGGTCTTGACGGTTTCGAGATTGCACATGTGCCGAAAAACCGGGTACTCGTCGGTAATCCCGTTCGCCCCGAGCAGGTCGCGGGCCCGCCGGGCCACATCTAACGCCATCTCGGCATTGCTGCGCTTGATCATCGAGATGTGAGCGTGCCTCGACCGACCCGCATCCTTGAGTCGAGTCGCGTGCAGGGTAACGAACTGGGCCTTGGTGATCTCGGTGATCATCCAGACGAGCTCGTTCTGCACCAACTGGTGGGAAGCGATGGGCCGGTCGTCGAACTGGGTGCGCAAGATCGTGTATTGCCGGGCACAGTCATAGCAAGCCATCGCCGCACCGATCGTGCCCCAAGCGATTCCCAGTCGCGCGTTGGTCAGGCACTTCAGGGCTGCTTTCAGGCCTCTGGCCCCCGGCAGAACGTTCTCCGCCGGAATTCGGACGTCACTCAATCCAACGCTTGAGGTTGTCGAGGCTCGCATTGACAGCTTGTTCTTCAAGTCAACCGCCGTGAAACCCGGACGGTCTGTTTCGACCAGGAAGCCTTGGACTCGGTCAGTATCCCCCAGCTTCGCCCAGACAACCGCCACGTCCGCGACGCTGCCGTTCGTAATCCACGTCTTTTCGCCGTTCAGCAGATAGCTGTCGCCGTCTCGCACCGCCCTCGTGAGCATTCCGCCGGGGTTGGAGCCGAAGTTGGGCTCTGTCAGCGCGAAACAGCCCAGCGCCGTTCCCCGGTGCATTCTCGGAAGCCACTGTTCTTTCTGCCGCTCCGACCCGTAGGAGTGAATCGCGAACATCGACAGGCTGCCCTGAACCGATACGAAGCTGCGCAGCCCTGAATCGCCCCGCTCGAGCTCCTGCAGCATCAACCCGTACTCGACATCGCTGAGCCCCGGGCAGCCGTAGCCGCTCAGATTGGCACCGAAGAACCCGAGATCCGCCATTGGTTCCGTCAGCTCGATAGGGAACGTGCCTGCGCGGAAGTGACGCCTGATCAGGGGCATGAATCGGTCGTCCACGAACTGCCGCACGGTCTGCCGGATCAGAAGCTCCTCCTCGTGCAGCAGCGAATCAAAATCCATGAAGTCAACGCCCCGGAACTCGAACACGGCCGCCCCCGCAGGCCATCGTATCGCACGGCCTGCCCGGAACCGGGGATGGCGTGCTAGGATGCGCGGAATGGGTCTGCTGGAGGTGCAGAGTTGGGTCGCGCAGGCTTCGCGAGTCGTTGGCTTCACGGGGGCCGGCGTCTCGACCGAGTCCGGTGTTCCGGACTTCCGAGGCCCCGGCGGTATCCGGGCGAGAAACCGGATCGTCGATTTCCAGGAGTTTCTGGCGAGCGAAGAGGGCCGAGTCGAGTACTGGCGACAGAAGGTGGAGGCTTGGCCGGCCATGCGCGACGCGAAGCCGAACGCAGGTCATCGTGCGTTCGTGCGGTTGCACGAGCAAGGCAAGCTGGAGATGATGATCACGCAGAACATCGATGGCCTCCATCAACGATCCGGACTGCCGCACGGGAAGGTCCTGGAACTGCACGGCACCACCCTTGAGGTTGAGTGTCTGTCGTGCGGGGACAGAATCTCCTCCGACGAAGCCTGCGAGCGCGTCCATGCTGGCGAGAAAGCTCCCAGCTGTCGCGAGTGCGGCGGGTTCCTGAAGCCGGCGACTGTGTCGTACGGTCAGTCCATGCCGGTGGACGTCATGACGAGTGCGGTTCAGACGGCCGAAAACTGCGACGTTCTTCTGGCAGTGGGCTCTTCGCTCGTGGTCGAGCCTGCCGCTTCGATTCCACGGGTCGCTAGGCAAAGAGGGGCCCGGCTGGTGATCGTGAATCGCGAAGCGACTCCCCTAGACTCCATCGCGCATTGCGTTGTGCAGGGCGAGATCGGCACCGTGCTGCCCCGGATGGTGGGAGACGTCGCCTGAGCCAGGCGACCTGAATTCGAAATGCCCGAGCTTCCCGAAGTCGAGACCATCCGCTGCAGTCTGGCGCCCGCAGTTGAAGGCAGGACAATCGAGACGGTCCTGTTCCATTGGTCCCGGACGTGTGTGGGGAATCCGCACGACACCGAGTTGGCGCTGAGAGGGCAGCGGGTGGAGCGGCTTCACCGCCACGGCAAGTACCTGCTGTTCCGGCTCTCCAGGCAGGGGTGTGAATCCATGCTGGTCGTGCATCTCCGGATGACGGGCAACATCCTGCTGGGCGGTCCCACGGGCCCTTACACCCGGGCCGAGCTGTTCCTTACAGACGGGAGCAGGCTGGTCTACCACGATGTTCGCAAGTTCGGGCGCTGGCAGTGGTCCGAGACTCTGCCGCCGCGCCTCGCGCAGCTCGGCCCGGAACCGCTCGAGATTGCCCCGGACGAGTTTGCCATACGGCTGGCAGCTCGCCGGACGAGGCTCAAGGCTCTGCTCCTTGATCAGGAGTTTCTGCGTGGACTTGGCAACATCTATGCCGACGAGTCGCTGCATCGTGCGCGGCTACATCCAACCACGGTGGCTTCAACCGTCGGTCGGCGCAAGGCTCATCAACTGCATGCAGCGGTTCAGCAGGTGCTGCGGGACGCAATTGCAGCGGGCGGGACGAGCGTGAACAACTACGTAGATGGCAACGGGACACCAGGATATTTCCAGTTACAGACCCGGGTCTACGGAAAGACCGGCACGCCTTGCCACCGGTGCGGTACGCCCGTCCGGCGAATCTTGGTGGCCCAGCGGAGCACACACTTCTGTCCCCGCTGCCAGCGGCGATAGGAGGATTCCGTCATGCGGCTGGGGCGAATCACGTTGCGTCAGATTCGAATGCCTCTCGTGCGCCCCTTCGAGACCAGCTTCGGACGCACCGACACGCGTCGCATCCTGCTTGTCGAGGTTGAGGATGTGGACGGGGCGATCGGCTGGGGAGAGATTACCTGTGGGGAGCGCCCCTATTACAACGAAGAATGGGTCGATTCAGCCTGGCTGGTGCTGGAGCAGTTCGTCGCCCCTGCCGTGCTCGGTCGGTCCGTCGATTCGGCTGCCGGGATTGGCCCGCTGACCGGCGCGATTCGCGGTCACCGCATGGCCCGCGGAGGTCTTGAAACGGCTTGCTGGGAACTGGAAGCCCGCCGGTCGGGCCGGCCGCTCTGGCAGCATATTGGAGGGATGCGGGCCGAGATCGACTGCGGAGTGTCGATCGGCATCCAGGAGTCCACCGGAAAGCTGCTGGACCTGGTCGAACAGGAAGTGAATGCCGGTTACCGGCGAATCAAGATCAAGATCAAGCCGGGCGTGGACATCCATGTGGTCGCGGCGGTTCGGAAACAGTTCCCGACAATCCGCCTGATGGCCGATGCGAACTCGGCCTACACCCTCGATGACATCGAACGCCTGAAGGCGCTGGATGACTTCGGACTCATGATGATCGAGCAGCCCCTAGGGCATGACGATATCGTTGACCACGCCGAACTGCAAGCGAGTCTGCGCACTCCCATCTGCCTCGACGAGTCCATCGTCAGTGCCCAGCGCGCCGAACAGGCGATTCGTCTTGGGGCTTGCCGAATTATCAACGTCAAGCTGGGCCGCGTGGGGGGATTCGCCGAAGCGAAGCGTGTTCAGGGTGTCTGCAGCGCCGCGGATGTACCTGTCTGGTGCGGAGGCATGCTCGAGGCCGGGATCGGACGGGCCCACAACATCGCCCTCTCCACGCTTCCGAACTTTACGCTCCCCGGGGATGTGTCGGCGTCGGAGCGCTACTGGAGCCGCGATATCGTCACCCCCCCGGTTCGCGTTTCTGCGTCCGGGGTGATCCGAGTTCCGACCGGCGCGGGCCTCGGATTCGATCTGGACATGGATCACATCGAAGCGTTGACCGAGCGCCGCCAGGATCTCACCTAGCCCACAAGGTTCGTTGGCCCGGGTTCTCCCACCCCCTTGCTGGAAGGGCCCGAGCCGGGTCTGGAATGGACGGCGACGGCCGATCTCAGGCCCGCGATGAGGTGCAGTCTAGGTGTGCCGGATCACGATGACGGTGACGTTGTCGGGAGCACCGCGTTCGATCGCGGCGTCGATCAAGCCTTGCGCCTTGTCCTGAATCGCCGCGCAGGATGTCAGGCGTTCGGCGATCTCCGCTTCCGGAACGACTCCGTGAAGCCCGTCGCTGCAAAGCAGAAGGATATCTCCGGCTTCAAGCCGAGCGCGCACCTTGTCGGCTTCCACGGTTTCCTCGGCCCCCACTGCCCGGGTCAATACGTTTCTGAAGCGGTGGTTCTTGAGACTCTCCGGGCTTGTGTGGGTGGCAGCCGCAACGTCATGAACCCAGGTGTGGTCCTCGGTGAGGCACTCGAGCTTGCCGGCGGAGAGCCGGTAGGCACGGCTGTCGCCCACGCTGACAATGTCGGCCGTCTCGTCCCGCACAACCGCTGCTGTGACGGTGGTTGCCATGCCGCGGAGGGCCGGGTCACATTCGGCTGCCAGACGAATCCGTCCATTCGCCAGCACGACGGCTTCAGCCACGGTCTCGGCTGTCAGCGAAGCTCCTGCTGCGTCTGCAACGGCGACGAGCACCTGCACCGCCAAACTGCTGGCCCGCTCCCCCGCGGCTTCACCGCCAAGACCGTCGGCAACGACGAAGAAACCGAGTTCTGGACTGGTGTGAAAGGTGTCCTCGTTGCTGCGCCGGATGCGACCGACGTGAGTCTTTCCGCAGGATTCCATTGTTGATCGACGCTGACATTAGGATAGGACTTGGATCTCGACCCGCTCCGTTACGTCCTGGCAGTGTCCAGTGTGCGACCGGGTAACTGGCCGCACAGAACGGAGGTCCCGGGTCGAGCAGCCTCTCTTCGGACCATCGCGAAACCCCGCACCATTCCGTTGGGTGCAGCCTCGGGGGTCGGCGATGTCATGGTCCCGACGGCCTTGCCGAGGTGGTAGACGGTCAGATCCTCTGGGGCGGTCCGGGATTGCAGATCGAGGCCGACCAGCGCTTGCCTGACCTGACCTTGCGAGCGTACCCGCTCCACGATCTCCTGGCCCGTGTAACAGCCCTTGGAGAAGGAGACTGCATGCATCTGCTGTGTCTCGTGGGGGATGTTCGCGGGGCCGAAGTCCTGTCCGAATCGAGGAACCAGGTGCGCCACCCGTAGGATTTCGAAATCGTCGTCGCTGGCCGCGACAGCGCCCGTCGATTCCAGGTCGGCGGTGAGCCGACCGACGTCTGATGGTGGCGCTTGAATCCAGTATCCGTCCATGGTCCCGACCGGTACCCGGAATACGCGGGTCTTTCCGAATCGGCCGAATTCGAGTGTGCCGGACGGAACTCCGCCGAACAGCGACGAGACCGTTTCGCGCGACTTCGGCCCGCAGACCGCCAGGAGGCAGTCGGAACCGGATACATCTTCGAGCACGACGTCATCCATGATGATGTACCTTTCAATGTGCTCCCTGAGAGCTCTGGCTGCCCCTAGCTCGCAATCGATCAGGATGTGGTCGGCATCGACGAAGATCCGGCCGTCCGAACGGATGCGGCCTTGCGCGTCCAGGAAGAAGGCATACGTGCCCTGGCCCGGCGATAGCCCCTCAATGATGTTGCTGGAGATGGCATGGAGTAGACGTTCCCGGTCTTCTCCGGTTGCCCGAAGCCTGCCTCGGGCGGGGAGGGGCCCCCACGCAGAATCTGGCCACAACTCTTGCAGTCCTCCCACGGCCGAGTTGCTAGGATACCAGCGATGATTCTGGAGGTTCTTCCGGTCGGTCCATTGCAATGCAACTGCCTGATCTTCGGTGATGTGACGACCCGTGAGGCGGTCGTTGTCGATCCGGGGGACGAGATTCAGCGGATACGGTCCGTCCTGGACCGGCATGGGCTGACGGTCCGGTGGATCGCCGTCACGCATGCCCACATCGACCACGTTGGCGGAGCGGGCAAGTTGCGCAAGCTCACGGGCGCTCCGGTGTACATGCACGACCGGGATCTGATGCTGGTCGACAGGTTGAGCGACCAGGCTGCCTGGCTCGGCATGGAGAAGCCCGGGAACGTCGAGATCGACTCGAGCCTGAGGGACGGCGATACGCTGAAGCTGGCGGGCACGACCTTTACCGTCCTTCACACGCCCGGTCACACTCAGGGAAGTGTCAGTCTCCTGATTCCATCGGAACACAAGCTCGTGGCGGGCGACACTCTGTTCCTGAACTCGATCGGGCGGACTGACCTGCCAGGTGGGAATCATCACCAGATACTGAGTTCCATCAAGACCAAACTGCTCGCACTCGATGACGACGTGGAAGTCGTTTGCGGTCATGGGCCGGGAACCACCATCGGCCGAGAGCGAACGTCGAACCTGTTCCTCCGGGGCCTGTAGATACGTGGCGCCGCAGCGGGCTTCGGCAAGCTGCGCCCGCCTGCGCTGCGCAGACGGTGCCGGAATCCATGGCACCGCCGTGCCCGAGTGCTCTTCGCCCGTTGGACTTTGCTTGAGACCGCAGATTCACTCGCTGCTCTCGGATATAATCCCCAAGGCATGCCGAAGAAAATCCTGCTGGTTACCGGCGATTCCGGAGAAGGCTACGAGGCCCTGTACGCCCTGCATCGGTTCCGGGAGGCCGGATACGATGCCGTTGTTGCCTCTACGTCTGTGCGCCGCCTGCACCTTGTGATCCACGACTTCGAGCCGGGATGGGATACCTACGTTGAACGGCAGGGATACGGCCTGGCCGCAGATGTTGCCTTTGATGATGTGGACGTTTCCGAGTTCGAGGCCGTGCTGCTGCTGGGTGGCCGTGCGCCGGAGTTCCTTCGTCACATCCCTCGTGTGATCGAGATCGTTCACGAGTTCGCCAGCCAGGGCAAGCCGGTTTTCTCGATCTGCCATGGAGTTCAGATCCTTGTGGCTGCCGGGCTCGTAGCGGGTCGCACCGTCACCTGCTATGCCCATGTACGTTCAGAGGTCGAGCGGGCCGGTGCCACCTATTCCGAAGATCAAGCCGTCAGCGATGGAAACATGATCACGGCCCAGACTTGGGAGTCGCATCCGGAATTCTACCGGAAGGTCTTCGAGTGCCTCAACCGCTGAGGGCCAGAACCAAGGACACACCTCATCGAGGGCACTGGAGCGTAGCATCCCGAGCCACGTGTCGCCATGTCGAATCCGCAATCTGGCTTTCGGCGGCGGGGCGTCGGACCGCCGCCACTTCCAGCGCTCGCTTGGCCGGGGTGATTCGCCGCCCCAAGACTGAGAATCACCGCCTGGCTAGCCAGAATCGCACGGCCAGCGACCTTGAAGCTCCGCCTAGCCACCGGAAACTGCCGGCCTGTATCTGTCAGCGTCCCGAGACCGGTCGGAGCTCAACGCGGTGCAGGCTCCACAAGCCTGAATTTCCGATAGATCACAGACCCCTGCTCTGCACCGTTCGGCATCATCGCAGCAATCACGTACTCACCGGCAACGAGACCATCCGTGCCGAGTGCAGCCAAGTACCGGATACGTTGCGACGATGGCTCCGGCACGGCCTGGTAGCTGCTGACTGGTATCGGGGAAACGGGTTTGCGTCCGCGGTACAGGGCCATCCTGGGCCCCGGCGGCGATTCCAGCGAATCGGGCGTCGCATTGTAGACGTCGTAGAGCGCGTAGATCAGCTCGCCGCGCTTGAAGTCCTTCACCGCCGAGGGGAAGAATCGGCTGCCCTCGACCCGCAGCACATCCTCGGTGCTGTCCTTTCTGGCCTTGCGTCCCCCGGCTTCGCTCACTTCACCGATCCTCGCGGTTAGCAGGAGGGAGCTGGCACCAATCCCGTCCCGGAAATCCGGGATTCGGACCGCGGTTTGGTAGGTTCCCATGAGTCCGGAGACGTTCTCCCGAACGACGACCTTCCAGTCGTAGGTGCCGGGGCGGAGCTGCATCTGCGATCCGTAGTGGAGCCATGCGTTCGGATCGTCCGCGGCGCGCTGTCGAGCCGTTTCATCCACGGTCAATTCGAACTGACGCTCGTCGATCGTCGGCGGCGCGGTCTTCCGGCTGGCCGGTCCAATCGCGGATGCTTGAGCCACTACTGTGAGCTTGAGTACGTCCCCCTTTTCGGTCCGTCCCGCCGGAATGTCGGCAACATGCATGCCGACACTGTATACGAGCGTGGGGGTTCCGCTGGAATCCCGGAAGAACTCGTGGTCGGCCCGCAGGGGAAGATCGGTGTAGGGCGTGTCGAAGGTCAGGGCCTGATGAAGTCGCAGCGTCCGTTCCGCTTTCGAGGTCATTTCGAACGGTCGTTCCTCGTAGTAACGCCTCTGGTAGCTGACGCGCATCCCGGAGCCTGCCACACGGATCCGGATGCGACGCAACCGGCCTCTTTGCTCGGAGTCTTCCGGGTAGTAGCCCAGGAGGTAGTAGGCGCTCGTTGCGCGGTTCACGACATCGAAGATCTCTCCGAAGTCGTTGCTGTTGAGCACGGCCCTGCCGCCGGTCCGGGTTGCCAGTTCGTGCAGGCCGTCCTGGTGGTCCTTCCGTTGCTGCGATTGGCTCGCGAAGCCGTTGTTGCGGGCATCTCCGAAGTAAGCGTTCGCGTTGCCTGCGGTTTCTGCGTCGCCTCCAGGCGGCGTCGCCGTGAGGCGACGCACGTCCGAGACGAAGAATCGCACACGCGCCCGGGTCGCCTCGTCCTCCAGCACTTTCATGATGTCGGTATTGTCCTCATCGACCGGAAGGCCTGTGGAGAACATCACCACAACCTTCGTGCCCGGGTACACGCTTAGGGCCCGGATCAGGTCGATGTGTTCGTACATGCGGAGGCGGCGGTAGAATGCGGCACGATCGGCGATCTCCTGGACTTGTTCCTCGAACTCCTCGTTCGCCTCGCCCAGCAGCTCCTCGAACTGGTTGCCGGACTCGACATCGCGTGCCAGGTCGACTGCGAGCGTGTCGACCAGGCCACCTCCTCTCGCCCCCGCACGCATCTTCTCTTGGAGTGTGCTGTGGAGCGTGGCCCGGCTCGCGGTGAAGGGCGTCCCATCCAGGGAAACCAGCACTCCCGGGGCCAGATGCTTGTCAATGAACTCCTCTATGGCGGCGTGAATGTACGGTTGGTCCTCCCGCCGTCCGCGGGTGGCGATGTAGATGAACGTACTCTTTCGAAGCCTTTCGTCCGGTTCATCGTCGGTCGGTGTTGGACGCTGAGGATCCCGGGGATCCGGAGCAGGTGCCTCGAGGGCCGGTACGAATTCGAACGTCGCGATTTGCTGGGGCGTACCGTTCTCGAAGACGGCAAAATCCTCTCTGGACAAGGTCGCGACCGGCCGGTCCTGCCCGTCGGTGACTCGGACCTCAATTTCCATCAGGGCGGTCTGGGACTTGAATATCGGTGTAGGCTGGGCAGACGAGGGACTGCAGAGCGTCGGGAGACCAACCAGGAATGCGACTTTCGTCAGGCCGTTCATCTGGCGCACCCACGTGAACGCTCCTGTGCTCAAGCCGCTAGGTGCAGGGTGGTCCATCGCTAAGGCCTCCATACAGGGTACGGGATGTGGTGAGCCAAAGCAGGTGTTCCGGTAGCCGCGAGCCGTGAGCGGGAAGTGGACCCTGCCCCCCTTGGCTGCCATTGTGTGCCTCGATGTCGGCGCATGGCTGGTAGCGAGTACGCCGCTGGGCATCCATTCCTGCGAGTAGGCAGATGGTCGCGTTGCCGGACAGGCCAGCAGTAAGGCCGCATCTGAGCACTTCCTGGCCGTCAGCGGTAGCAACCGGCAGTCCGATTCGAAGGGGGGCTTCGTGCCGGAATGTTCCCGGATGGTCTTGCCGGTTGCACAGGGAACTGCGACAGTGTGGGAGAGGTCCTGGCCCGGATTGACCCATCGCATTGGAGAATGCCCCATGCCGAGGACCTACCGCCATCGGTAACACGGCGACCGCTATCCGTCCCACGCCTTGCACCATGATAGGCATCAACCGGCACCATCGCTCCTCATCTCCAGCGGCACAACTCCACCGTCCGCCGCGAACTCTGGTGCCAAGCTGGCCCTTCCGGCTCTCGCCACCGCCAAGCCTAGCGACTCGCTCATCAGTGGCGCTGCCAGTCTGCCACCCAAGGGGGCTGTGGGCGGGATTCGCCACTGGCGGCTGGGCCGCATCAGTACCTTGCTGCCCTGCAGTTGGTATACAGCACGGACTCCGAGAAGGTGGCCCCGCGGAACGCTACCACCCGCTCGGCAATCGCCGGCCGCGCGGTTCGCACCTGTACTACTGCCTGCCCACTAGGGGCCCACACCGGGCTGGGGATTGTTCGACTTCGCGCCCCCCCTGTTGCGCCCCGTAGCTCGGTTGGCATCATATTTTAGGGCCGAGAAGCTGCGCACGATCGCCTCTCGGCAACTGCAGGAGGAACTGATGGGCTTGACCACCGTCTGCACAAGGTGCTCGTCTATCACACCGGGAATGAGGCCTTCCGTACCGACTGTCTTCTGACCGGTCCCGATCTGCCACGTGACGCTCCGGCCCTCCCTGAACCGGGCTGCCCATCGGGCGGACCACGGACTGGCGCCTCGTGTGGCTCCGCCCCCGGAACTTCCCTTGGACAGCCCCGCCATACCTGCCCTATCCAACGGTTGACTCAACCGCCAACTCCCAGGTTCTTCTTCGCCCGCTCGCTCTTGCGCTTCAATATGCAGTGGGCAATCTAGATCGCCCAGCAACTTACAGAAAATGTCTGGCGGAGAGGGAGGGATTCGAACCCTCGGTAGGGCTTTCTAACCCTACGACGGTTTAGCAAACCGCTGCCTTCAGCCGCTCGGCCACCTCTCCACGGCCAGCCCACACCCTCTATTCTAACAGAGACGGCACCGATCAGATCCTGGTCCGTGCGACGGGGCCCTTGGGATCTGTGAGGATGGCTGGAGGGGGAGCGCGTCGGCCGGCTCTCAAGCTGACTGGGTCTCGGCAGACCTTCGCTGTGTCGGGACCGGCGGAAGTCAGCCCTTCGTCAAACTGCCGCTGTCGGTTGCCCCACGGGCAACCCTCGCGAACCGATACTCGCATGGCCACCTTGGCGATGCTCCGTCGCAGACGCACAAATGTCCGTCCCCCGGCGGCGACTCCGCCCCGGCACCGGTTGCTCGACCAACCGGGATCAGCGTGTGTAGCGTTGGTTGAATGCTTCCCGGGCAGCCCTCCGGGCCGCCTTTTCTGCCTCGCTGGTCCCGCCCCGGAACCAGCGGTGCATTTCCGAGTCGAGGATGTCCTCCAGCTTTGCCTCAAGCGCTCGCGCTGCACCGGCTTTCGCGCCGGAGCGGTTATGCTCGATCAACTCCTGCAATTGCGGAACCATTTCCATGTAGAAGCGGTGAGCCACTTCGAACATCCCGTGCCATTGCGTGTAGTCCGGAGCCATCATCGAAGCGCCGTGTCGTGCCCTGCGACCCTCGTGGTGCCACAAGAAGAAATACGTGAACTCCAGTTCCTCGTCGAATTCCACCGCGCTGAGCAGACCGCTCGAGCGGGCCATCTTGAAGAGCTCAGTTGCCGGTCGACCAAACTTGTCGTTGTAGAGGTGAACGAGGTTGTCGTACTGCTGATACCAGTTTCCGACCCACTCCGGTCCGTGGCAACTCTCGCAGACGTTGCGCATGTCCTGGCGTCGATCTTGCCAACTCTTCACGCTCTTGCCTTGCTGGATTGCCGCAGCGTCGATCTTCTCTGAAACCGGAGGCCTAAGGGTCCACGAGATGCGGGCGCCGACATCGTGTGTGGTTGGCAGATCCCGCGTAGCGCTCATGTGGCAGGTCGTGCAGGTTGGCCCCTGCTCGAAATGCACACCCGGGACCCACTCCTTCTCCGCCATCATGGGTTCGAACCGTGTCCGGTTCGCCTCGAACGCGATGCCGTGTTTCGATTCCTGGTAGACCTCCAGTTGGGGATGGTCGGGGCCCAGGTGGCAGCGACCGCAGTTTTCTGGTGCCCGGGCTTGGGCCCGTGAGAAGTCGTGCCGCAGGTGACAGGCCGTGCACGAGCCGCGTGACCCGTCCGGGTTGAGACGCCCGATGCCGGTGTTCGGCCAGGTTGCCGGATCCAGTTGCCCGTCTTCCAGCACCTTGACCTCCGAGCCATGGCACTGCAGGCAACCGCTCACCGCGGCTGCGGACGGTTCTGTTCTGTTTCCGTCGGCGTCGAAGCGTACGAAACCCTCGACCACCTCGGCCAGGACGTTGTCCAGGCTGCCCAGGATCTCGCCTCCCTTGGAGTGATGGCTGGCATCGAACTCGGCGGTTTCCTGAGGGTGGCACTCCGCGCAATCGACGGGCGACACGATCGTAGAGATCAGCGCGCCCTCGTGGCTGTATGCGTCCGCGTCGCCGGCTGCCGCCTCATGGCACTCCATGCAGCCGATACCGGAGGCGGCGTGTTCGCTGATCTCCCACTGCCCCACGATGCCTGGCGACTTGACGCGGTGGCAGTCCACGCAGTCGGCATTGGCTCGCGTCACCACGGCATCGGGCGCACGAACGACTCGCTGTCGCCCCCCCTCAACCCAGGCGACAATCAGCAGGGAGACCATGAAGAAGCCGGCAAGGCCGACGATGACGGTTTGTTTCGTGCCCAGTGTCACGATAGGTCCTCCTTTATTGGGCTGTGAGATGCAGCGTCTCCAGCAGCGTCAGCACGAGCAACCCGATGACACCTGTGGCTCCGAAGACCATGCTGGCTTCGCTGCCCGGCCATTTCTTGCGAATCCAGTTGTCCAGCAGAGGCCAGAAGAAGATCACGGCGAGGAACAGTCCCTGAGTTACCACGGCGACCTGGTCGGGCATCAGTTTCAGCCAGTGGAATGCCCAGAAAAAGTACCACTCGGGCTTGATGTGGTCCGGTGTATCCAGCGGGTCCGCCCTGTCTCCCACTCCGGCCGGGAATATGAGCGCGAGGCATGTCACCAGGAACATCAGGAACAGCGCCAGCGCGACTTCGGTCAGGAAGTGGTTGGGGAAGAACGGAAACCGTCTGGAATCATCTGACGTCGGTGATCCGAGCTCCGAGACTCCGTGGGCCCGAATCAGATAGATGTGGATCGCTACGCACCCCAGCATCATGGTCGGAAGGGCCCCGATGTGAAGTACGAACAGGCGCGTCAGCATGCTCTGCCCGACCGTATCGCCGCCGCGCAGGAAGTCCGCCAGCTGGTCACCGATCAGCGGCACGGCGGCCAGCAGGTTGGCGGCCACTGTTGCACCCCAGAAGGAAAGCTGCTCCCACACCAGCGAGTATCCGGTGAATCCCGCCCCCAAGGTGAGCAGCAGCAGGCAGCAGCCGATCATCCAGTTCAGTTCACGTGGGGGACGGTAGGCCCCGGTGAAGAAGACTCGCATCATGTGCAACAGCAACGTCACGATCATCAGGTGCGACGACCATCTGTGAACGCTGCGAATGTAGCTTCCAAAACGAACTTCGCTGCTGATCGCGACGACGCTGTCGTAGGCGAACTCGGGACTCGGCACATAGTAGAAGGTCAGCAGGATTCCGCTCACGAGTTGCACAAGGAACAGGTAGGCGGGTGTGCCGCCGATACACCACCACCAGCGCTTCAGGTGTCCTGGGACGGGTTCGCTCCCAATGGCGGTAAGCACATCCGGATCCACGGGAAACCGGGATTCCAGCACGGCGAGCGCCTGACCGATGCGACCCGTCATCCGACTTGCACCACCGCGTAGAGTGAGTTGCCATCCTGGGCGAGGTGGTACGGGGCGAGGCTCTGCCTAGCTTGCGCCGGCGGTCCTGCCGTGGCGATGCCGTTTGCGTCGAATACACCTTGATGGCACGGGCAGAAGTAATGATCCTCGCTGGCCACGTAGTGCACTCTGCAGCCCAGGTGCGGGCAACGGTCCGAGTAGGCCCGGAACGGGATGCCTTGTGGGGGAGCTTGCTCGGTTCGGACGACCACCATTCGGTCGCCAGAAGGAAGATCGAAGACCCTGCTCGTACCGGGTTGGAACGACGATGCGAAGCCGAGAAAGACGCGCTGCGTCCTCGAGGAACGCCGGACCGGCATCAGGAACGCGACCGCGTAGCTCGTTAACGTACCGAATGTTGTGACGAGCGCCCCTGCCACGGCGGCCCACAGCAACCCACGTCTCTGTCGGCCGACTCGCCCAGACTCCCCTTGATCGTCATGGGTTCGGCCGGTTAGTTTCCCGAACATCAAAGCAGCCTCCACGCATCCACTTCGAAACGCTGCCGGGGCCAAGGCCCGACATTGTAAGAGTGTAGCAGACTGCAGATCGTTTTGGTACGGCTTTTTTGCGCGGACTGCGGGAAAATTCGGTCGTTGCTGGCGGCGAGTGGCCGGATGGTCGTTTAGCGCGGTCCACAGCGGTGCTGGCAGGCTATGCTCGCCTGATTGAGAGGGGAGCGTCGAGGGGAGGTCTCATCGCGGTCCCGCCCGCAAACCACGAGAGATCGGGCGACAGCAACTCCACCCTTACGGGAACGTTGCACGTTGATGACTGGCCGGGCGTCTTTAGGCGCCGGCTCGGCGATGGAAGACCAGCGTCTCCCCGCCAGCGGTCGAGCGAATGCGCTCGACTCTCACGCTGAACACGGGCTCGATCAAATCGTCCCGCACGACTTCCCAAACCGGCCCGAACGCTTCCAGCCGACCAGCCTTCAACAGTGCAACATGATCGGCCCAACGCAGAACAGCGTTGAGGTCATGCAGTGCCACCGCGACTGCCTTGCCCGTGCGGGCAAGCCCCTGCAGCAGTGCGAGCGTTTCGAGTGAGTGGTCGATGTCCAGGCTGGCCGTCGGCTCGTCCAGCAGGATGGCCTCGGCCTCGGTGGCCAGGCTGCGTGCGATCAGCACCCTTTGCCGCTCGCCCCCGGAAAGCTCGTTCACGATGCGGTGTTCCAAGTGCTTTACGTCAGCCCGCAGCAAGGCGGAGTCAACGGCCTCAAGATCGCTGGGGCCGAGTGGGTCGAAGCGGCCCACGTGCGGGTAGCGACCCATGCCCACCACGTCGCGAACCGTGAACGCGACATCAATGCGAGTGTCCTGCGGGACCAACGTGACGTGGCGCGCCATGGTTCTGCGCGACAGGTGCGTGATGTTGTCCCCATTCAGCTCCGCGCGCCCGCTGGTCGGTTGCCACAACCCCGCCAGCAGACGCAGCACTGTCGACTTGCCCGACCCGTTCGGCCCGACCACGGCTGTGACCCGCCCGGATTCGACAGCGAGCGAGATGTCGCGGATCAGGGAGCGGCCGTCGATTGCAATGCCGGCGTTGTACAGCGCGAGGTTCAAAAGTAGCCGATCTCCTTGCGTCGCTGTCGCAGCAGGTAGAGAAAGAAGGGTGCACCGAACGCTGCGGTGATGATGCCCAAGCGAATCTCGCTGGAAGGGTGCACTGTCCGCGCCAGGAGGTCGCACACGATCACGAAGCCAGCCCCGGCCAATGCGCTCGCGACCACCAGCGTACGATGGGATGACCCGAGCACCAGACGCAGCGCATGCGGCACGACCAAGCCGACGAACCCGACCACTCCACTGACCGCGACTGCCGCTGCCGTTAGCAGTGCCGCCGCGACCAGCACTGCCCGGCGGACTGGCTCTACATTGACTCCCAAGGCAGAGGCTGTTTCCTCGCCCAACAGAAGCAGGTCCAGATCGCGCGCATACCAGAACGCGACCAGCAGTCCGCCCGCCACGAAGGGGGCGCATACCAGCACATGAGTCCAGGTCCGACTGTCGAGCCCGCCCATCAGCCAGAACACGATTTCTGCTGCGACCTGCCAGTCCACGAAGGTAAGAGAGATCAGCAGGGACGAGCAAGCGGTAATCATGGCCCCCAGTGCGATACCTGCCAACAGGAGTGTGGCCACGGGTGCTCGCCCTGATTGGCTGGCGATGGCGTAGACGGCGAACAGGGCCAGGAATGCGCCCACGAACGCAGCGAATGGCAGCCAGAGAGTCGAAGTCGACGTGAGTCCGCTGATGAACGCGAGCACTGCGCCGAACGCTGCCCCCTGACTCACTCCGATGATGCTGGATTCGGCAAGCGGGTTTCGGAACACCCCCTGGAGCTGCGTTCCGGCCACGGCCAATGCAGTACCGACCAGGCCTGCGACGATGACCCGCGGAGCGCGAACCAACCAGACGATCGCTTGGTCTGCATCGGACAAGGAGGCGGTGTCGACCCAGCCTGCTGGCAGGATCTTGGCTGCTATGACACGCAGGACCACATCCCAGGCGACTGATGTGCTGCCGATCGCTACTCCTGCCACGGCCCCGCCCACAAGCAGGACTGTCAGCACTGGAAACACGATCAATGCCGCTGGGGACCACGCCCGGGATTTCTCCCTGTCTGGCGTGCGACGTTCTGGCGCTGTTGACTGACGAGCCGTCACTTTTCCTCGGCGTAGATTGCTGCAGCAACGGTTTCCATCAGACCGACCGCATGCTGCGACATACTGTTGAACAGGCGATTCTCGACGATAAGAATCTGCCCCTTGCGGCCCGCTGTGGTCACAGCGATGCCGGCATCGGCCAGCAGTTGGGTCCGGACTCGGTCGGGGTTCCCTCGCTCGCCCGCAGCCACGATCCAGTCGGGATTCCAGGCGGCGACCTGCTCGCTACCGATATCGCCGTATTCCCCGATGCCTTGCTCGGCGGCAACGTTGATCGCCCCCAGTTCTGTCAGCATGTGATCAAACAGCGAGCCACGCCCCAGCGTGCTGCCGTAGGTCGAATAGGCCAGGACGCGAACGGCTCGCGAGCGCGGTGGTCTTCGCTGTCTGGCCTGTTCGATCCTGTTGTGAAGGAGCCGGATCTCCACCGCAGCGGCAGAGTCATTACCTGTGACAAACCCGACAGCCGCGATTTCACTGGCGATCTGTTCGAAATCCGAAAAGATCGTCCGGACACGAAATGTGGGGATGCCGGACTGCCGGAGTACGGCTTCATGGTCAGCCCTTGCCTGATGGGAGAGCAGCATCAGATCGGGTTTTGCCCTCAGCACGACCTCCAAGTTGGAAGAATTCGCCAAGCTTAGCGGCGCGACGATCTCGTGAGCGAAGCTGTAGTCTGGATCCAGAGCGTAAGGGCTCACGGCAACGATCTGTTCAAGGTCGCTGATCGCGAACAGGAAGTGGTCGATGGCAAGGGCTTGGGAGCCGATGGCTTGGGGTGCTGCCTCGATCCAGACTGACCGTCCGCTGGCATCAGTGGCTTGGCGGGGGAATCCACCCCCTGCGCTCACGGAAGGCTGGTCTGAGCCGGATGGGCCGGCGCTCCGAAGGCCGTCGTCGAATCGCAGTGCGACTGCCAACAAGACCGCGCATATCGTGACCCCCACGGCCGCGATGCTCCGCGCTATTCCTCTCATGCTGAATCCGCGAGGAACGAGGTGGCCAACTCCGCCACGGCCGATCCTATTGGTATGGAGTGTCCGCCCCGGACTGACAAGCCACCCGCTACTCCGCAGGCAATGCCGGTAGCGGCACGTTGCGGGCTCGCAGCACGACCTCCCCGCTTGGCCGCTGCGGGTTGACCGTCGACTGGAACCAAACGCATCACCATGACCACCGCGTCTCAGAAGTTGAGGCGTAGACCACCGATCACCCACAGTCCGGGAGAGCCGAAGCCGTTCTCGTAGTAATCGTTGTTCAGCAGGTTTTCGGCCTTCATGTAGACCTCCAGGGTCTTGGACTCGGCCAACGGCAGGTCGTACCGGACGACCAAATCGGCCTTGAAAGGGCCGGAAAACACCAGCCGCCGACCCTGGGAGCCGTATGGTGAGATCACGTAGTCGCTCAACGCGATCAGGTCGAAGGTCACGTTGACGCGCTTGCGCAACCACTGCGTAGCAGCCATTGACAGCGTATGGTCGGACATCCCCGGCACGCGGAAGTAGTCGGCCCCAATCGTCGGAGTGCGCGAATCCGAGTTGGTAAAGGTATATGCGGCACGCACGCTCGTGCCCGAAGCCGGTGCGAGCTGGGTGCTCAACTCGAAGCCCCGGGCGGTTCCCCCTGCCGACATGCGATACCCGCCGACGCGGCCGAGGATGTCGTTCGCTGGGAAGTTGGCGAAATCGAAGATGATGATTCGCTGCAGGTTGGTGTAGAAGAACGTTCCGCTCAGCTGCACCTTCGAACCGTACAGCCACTGGTCGACTCCAGCGTCGACGGCAACCGATCGTTCGGGGTCCAGGCTTGGATCACCCCAGTAGTCAAACCCTCCCGAGTAGGACGAGAAGGACCCTCCGAAGCGCTCGTACATTGACGGAGCCCGAAAGGCATTTCCGGCATGGGCGCGCAGCTTTGTGGCTGATGGCTCGATGAAGTAAGCTACGGCGAGATCTGCGGTATAGGCATTGCCGGGAGGTGTGACGGAGGTTGTCTCGTACGGGCTGGTTTCGCCTGTGAAGTGTGGCGCGTCCAGGTTGAAGCTCTGCACACGGCCCGAGACCGAGACCAGTAGCCGTCCGTCAAGCATGCGGATCTGGTCTTGGCCGAAAATGGCATGGCTGAGTTGGTCCATCTGAACTTGGTTCGCCACCGGCTGGGGACTCTCGTCTGTGTTGAGATTGGCGAACGTCTCGGCCTCCAACTCATACCCGAGGCTCACCAAGTTGTGGCTGCCGACCCAATGGTCCGTCCGGGCTTGCAGGAGATGCGTCTGGCCCTCGAAACGACTGTCGTTGCTGAGCACCGGATCGTAGAGTCCCGGACCGGACGGTCCGTCCTGGTACCTGCGGTTGGTGCGAACATGCTGGTAAGCGATCTGGTAGGAACGACTTGCGCCGATTTCGTGCCGCAGTTTCATTGCCGCGGCCACAAACGAGGACGAGAGCCGGGCGTCGGGATCAATCTGGGCGGGAACGAAGGTAGCGTTGCCTGCTGAGAAC
This sequence comes from Bryobacterales bacterium, assembly GCA_965205085.1. Classification (GTDB taxonomy): domain Bacteria; phylum Acidobacteriota; class Terriglobia; order Bryobacterales; family UBA6623; genus VXMF01. The sequence goes on from OZ242039.1 coordinate 4,716,312, forward strand.
GGCTGTCGTTGCTCGAACAACTCCAGTTGATCGACGGGGAGCGGACGGGCCGGCACGTTGCCGGAAGCAGGGAAATTCGCCAAGATCGCGGGTGGAAAAGCCGGGCTCTCGGTGAGACTGAGCAGTGAGTCCGCGCCCCACACCCGTCCGCTGAGTGACATCTTGGGATTCAGCGCATACCGGCCAAAACCCTTCACGGTCGTGTTGCGCATCGGGCTGCTCCCCCTGTAGCCGCCCGTCACGTTCAGGTGGGATGTGCCGCCACTGTAGATCAGCCGGTCATTGCCTAGACCGCCACCAACCCTGGCGACGCCCCGGAGCATGCCGAGTCCGCCACCCTCGGCCCGTATCTCGCCATGCGTGCTGCCGCCGCCTTGGGCCGACCTGACGTTCACTACGCCGCCGATGGCGTGGGAACCATACAGTGAGGACCCCGAGCCCCGCACGAACTCGACGCGCTCGGTGCCTACCAGGTTCATCTCACCCAGGAATGAGGTGGCATCCCCCACGTTGCTGGCGGCATCGCGGAACCGGAGACCGTCAATCAAGACGGAGGTATCCTGACTGCGCAGGCCCCTGGTCTGCATGGTAGTGAAGCTACCGGGCCCTCGCAATTGACGCACGCGCACACCTGGAATCACGCGGAGAGCCTCTGTGAGGCCAAACTCGTTCCGTGCGGAGATCTGAGTCGAGCTAACCGCATCCAGCGCCTTGGCAACCTCGCGCTGCGTTAGCGGCGTACTTGAGGCAGTCACGACGATTTCCACCCGTCCGCCCGCGATAACGAGGCGCAAGTCCTGCTCGGCCTGGCTCGAAACCGCCATCTGACGGTAGCCTGCCAGCGAGCCGTCCGCAGATTCTGCTTCCAGCAGATAGTCTCCAGCCGGAACGCTGTGAAGGTGATAGCGGCCGTCGGCGTCACTCACTGTGCTGCGTGACTGGCCGCTGTCGCGATCGACCAGCCGGACTCGCGCTCCCGAGAGAGCGTCGCCATCGGGGGCCGAGATCAAACCTTGCAGGCTTGCTGCTACAAGGTTGCAGATCGAGAGCGTTACAAGGATGATTGCCGTCGCGACTGTCGGTCGCAGTAGCGGCCTTGGTCGCCGACCTGCAGTTTTGCCGCGACCTGCACGCCACGGGTCGGGTCGCTCCGGCCTTGGACCGGCGCGTTCCTGGACTGAATTCTGCACTGGATTGCCTCTTGGTTTGTCTCCGCGGACACCAACAAGGCACACTGAACCGAAATCCCGCCGTGACGGAATCTGCCCTACAGCCGATGCTCAAACGAGGCTATCTGGGAGGGCTTGACCAAACCCGAGGCAGGCAGATCACAGCCTGACTCCAGTCGCAGGAAAGTTTCCAGATCGCTCATCCGTACCTCGCGGAAGTGTGCGTTTCACGCGCTCCGGGGAAGGTATCCTGACTCGCGACTTCGAACGCACAGAATGCGTACGCCACACCGGCCTTCCCAAGGCTGTTGCCTCAGTGGTATCTCGGAGTGGCTCGTCGATCACAGTGGCGGGACCGTGCCGGAATTGCACCGGACTTCCCTTTCAAGCCCAAACGGGCTCCCCAGAACTGTCCTTAGCGTAGCACGGTTCGCGGCGAGGGGTGCGTGCGGCATGATGGAGTGGAACCGTGGTGGGCTTGGCCCAGAACGAGGGTTGACTGCAACCAATTGAGTGCCGGCAGGGGCGTTCGCGCCCACGCGGCTCGAGTCAGAAACCAGTCTCGCGCCGCTTCCGGGATTTCCGCTAGCGGATCCAGGCAGCCTGAGGCCGGAAGCGGCGGGTGGCGGCGAAGGCGGAGTGGTTCGTCGTAACGAGTCAGTTCGCGAAGGGGAGAAGTAGGCTCTGTGCCAGAACCGAGTGTGGAGCTCGGTTGTGAGAGCTCCAGACGGCCCTTCCCGCACCGCATGAACGGTAAGACGCTCTGCTTGCGGGCCGTGCACCGATTGCGGTAAAATCACCGCTCCCCCCCCCCCCTGTGAATTTCATCACACCGCGACTGTCCACAGTCAAGCGACACCAGAGGCATTGATCCACAAAGGACTTGGACGAACAACCGATGAACAGTGGATTCCAGCAAGTGCTTGATCAGATTCGGGTTGAAGCCGGCTCGCATACGGCACAAGGGAGGACATTCGAGCGCCTCATGAAGCGGTACCTTCGTCAGGACCCGTTGTACGCGGACCGGTTCTCTAATGTCTGGCTGTGGTCTGAGTGGGCGGCCCTTCGATCGGAATTCGTCGGCCAAGATACCGGCGTGGACCTCGTTGCCGAGGAACGTGAGGGTGGCTACTGCGCGATCCAGTCTAAGTTCCATGGTCCAAAAACCCGCATTTCCAAGCCTGCCCTCGACTCCTTCATAGCCGCATCGGCAAGGGAACCCTTCACCGCACGCATGGTCATCGATACGGGTGCCTCGTGGGGGCAGACTGCGGAGCGGACGGTCGAGGCTCTACGTCCGCCCTGCCAAGTGCTCCGCTTCAACGATCTCGCCGACCGCCCGGTGGACTGGCCTGATCTTGGGCGTGAAGAGCCAGAAGCGCTGCAGTGGCGTGCCGACGCGTTCCGTCTACGTCCGCACCAAAGGCAGGCCATGAAGGCGGTTTTGAACGGCTTCGCCGGGCATAGCCGAGGCAAGCTCATCATGGCCTGCGGTACTGGCAAGACATTCACGGCGCTGGCCATCGCAGAAGAGTTGGCAGGTGTAGGGCAGAACGTGCTGTACCTTGTGCCTTCGATCTCGCTGCTCCAGCAGTCCATGCGGGAATGGGCTGAAAAGCGAACCGTCCCCCACCGCTACGTGGGAATCTGCTCTGACACGCGGGCTGGCCGGAACGACGAAGACGCTTCGCTCCGCGAACTTGAGATTCCGGTAACTACTGACTTGGACGCCATCGTCAAGGTGCTGGGGGAATTGCGACCCCGTGCCTTGACAGCAGTCTTCTGCACCTACCAGTCCCTCGCGCTCGTCGAGCAGGCCCAGGACCAGGGTGCGCCGCCGTTCGACCTCGTGCTCTGCGATGAGGCGCACCGAACCACCGGCGTTGAGCGACAAGCGGAGAAGACCTCACCATTCGTCTTGGTGCACAACGCTCAGCGGATCCGTGCGTCCAAACGGCTCTACATGACCGCGACACCCCGAATATATACAGCGGGAGCCAAGACGAAGGCCGCGGAACACAGCGTCGAGGTCTTCTCGATGGATGACGAGGCTACCTACGGGCCGGAGTTTCATCGTCTTCCATTCTCAACGGCCGTACACCAAGACCTGCTGGCTGACTACAAAGTCGTGGTGCTTGCTATTTCAGAGCAGCATGCCGATGTGATCTTGCAGGGGCATCGGAACTCCGATGATGATGAGATCAACCTTGACGACACAGCCAAGATTATTGGCTGCTGGCAAGCGCTGCAGAACCCGGAGAATCTGCCGGCCGGAGATAGCTCGATTCGGCCTCTCGGCCGAGCAATTGCATTCACGGACACCATCAAGTCATCCAGACGGCTCGCCATGCACTGGCCTGGCCTTATCGAGCAGGCCGTAAGCGCCTTGCCTGAGTCGAAACACAATGGGCTGCTCAAGTGCGAGACACAGCATGTGGATGGCAAGAGCAACGCCCTCGAACGCAAGGCCAGCATTGAATGGCTGAAAGGCGATTCAGCAGGGGCTTGTCGCATCTTGTCGAACGCCCGATGCCTGTCAGAGGGGATTGACGTGCCGGCACTTGACGCCGTACTGTTCATGAGTCCCCGCAACAGCCAGGTGGACATCGTCCAAGCCGTGGGTCGGGTGATGCGGAAGGCGAAAGGCAAGAGGTATGGCTATATCGTTTTGCCAGTTGCAGTTCCGCCCGAATCGGATGACCCGGCCAAGGTGCTTAATGACAACGAGCGATTCGCTGCAGTTTGGGGTGTGCTCCGAGCCCTGCGCTCGCATGATGACCGGTTTGATGCCGAGATCAACCAAATTGACCTGAACAAGGAGCCGCCGAGGCGAATCATCATCGGGGGGGATGGCGGAAGCTTGGGACCGTTCCTGCCATTTCCTCCGCTCGATTTACCGCCTGGGGCTCTCTACGCAAAGATTGTCGATAAGTGCGGAGATCGCAAATATTGGGAGAGCTGGGCGAAGGATGTTGCAGCTATTTTTTCTCGCCTTGTCGTACGGATCACTGGGCTGCTTGAGAGTCCTCACAATTCAACCCTCTTGGAGTGGTTCGATGCGTTTCACGGGGAATTGAGATCTTCACTCAACACTTCAATTACCCGCCAGAACGCCATTGATATGCTGGCACAGCATATTCTGACGCGGCCGGTGTTTGAGGCGCTGTTCGAGCAATACAACTTTGCATCCAACAATCCAGTCTCAGCTGCCCTTGATGGTCTGCGGCGCGATTTCAGTGAGTTCGGGCTTGAGAATGAGACGCGCGACCTAGAGAACTTCTATGATAGTGTTCGGCTTCGGGTTCGTGGTCTAGATAATAGCGCGGCGCGCCAGCAAGTGCTGATGGAGCTGTATGAGAAGTTCTTCGCGATCGCGCTAAAGAAGGAAGTCGATCGGCTTGGCATGGTTTTTACACCAATCGAAGTTATCGACTTCATCCTGTATAGTACTGACAGCGTTCTGCGAAACGAGTTTGGACGCTCGCTCAGCGAAGCGGGTGTGCATGTACTCGACCCCTTTACGGGTTCCGGCATTTTTCTGGTTCGCTTGCTGCAATCCGGTTTGATCCGTTGCGAGGACCTTGCCCGCAAGTTTCGCGAAGAGCTGCACGCTAACGAGATCGTGCTGCTGGCGTACTATATTGCGGCGGTTCATATCGAAGAGGCCTACCACAGTCGACAGGGAGAAGACACTGAGTACGAGCCGTTTAAGGGGATCGTGCTGACCGACACATTCAATCTGCAAGCTGATAACAAAGGATTTCCCAAGGACTGGCTACCCGGCAACAGCGAACGCGCCGAACGTCAGCAGAAGATGCCGATCCAGGTAATCGTGGGCAACCCACCTTGGTCGGCAGGTCAGCGCAGCTCGGCAGATAACAACCCGAACGTGGCCTATCCAGACTTGGAACAGCGAGTGGCTGATACCTACGTCAGGCGCTCGCGGGCAACACTTAAGAATAGTCTTTACGACTATTACAAAATGGCCATCCGCTGGGCGACGGACCGCATCGGCGACCAGGGGGTAGTAGCGTTCGTTAGTAACGGTTCGTGGATCGACGGCAATGCGGATTCTGGTGTGCGGGCTTGTCTGGCAGAGGAATTTTCTTCGATTTACGTGCTGAACTTGCGGGGCAACGCTCGGACGTCAGGTGACCGGCGACGATCCGAAGGTGGCAACCTGTTTGGCGAGGGATCACGGGCACCGGTCGCGATTACGATTCTGGTAAAGAACCCTGATGCCGAACACCCGGGCTGTTGTATCCGCTACCGTGACATCGGCGATTACCTCAAGCGCGAGGACAAGCTACAGATGTTGCGCAACTGGAGTTCCGTTGACGGTATTGATGACTGGGAGGAAATCATTCCCGATCAGCATTCCGACTGGGTTGGCCAGCGTGATCCGGCGTTCGAGAGGCTCTATCCACTCGGCTCAAAAGCTGCCAAAGCGGGGGAGGGGACTGAGGAAACAATATTCCAGTTGTACAGCCGGGGTTATGCGACAAGCCGGGATGCCTACATCTACAACTTCTCTAAAGAGCATTGTGCGGAGAATGCACGCAATATGGTGGCTGATTACATGGCTGCGATGTGTGAATTGAAGGAGATCAAAGACCCTGACGTGAAATTTGAGCAGATCGTGATGCAACACTCTTCACACACGCGATGGGACAAGAATCTCAAGGACAATCTTCGACGTGGCAAGGAAGTGGTTTATTCACGTGCCAATACTTGGATCGCCCAATATCGACCGTTTGTCAAGCAATACTGTTACCTCGACTACATCCTCGCTAACAGCAAATATCAGCAGGACAAGATTTACCCCCCCCCCCCCACTCAGAATCTACGACTGAACGCGACTTCCCGGGGCAATCGTACGATCTGCGTCCCAGGGGTGGGCGCGACCAAGGGATTCTCGGCTCTGATGGTTGGTGTGATGCCGGACTTAGAGATGATCTCCAAAGGGCAGGGCTTTCCGCGCTACCGGTACGAGCGAAAAATCGTGTTATCTGCGTCCCGGGAATCGGTGCCACCAAGCCCTTTTCAGTCCTCATTGCTGAGCGAATGCCAGACCTACACTTCCTCGAATTCGGTCAGTGCTTCCCCCGCTGGATTTATCCTCCCCCCCCCCCCCCCCCGGAATTTCAGATAAGTCTGGCCTGTTTGATCTTGAGCTTAAGCGCGTCGACAACATCACCGACGCTGCCCTGCGAGTCTTCCGCAATCGTTATGATGACGGTGACATTACAAAAGATGCGATCTTTGACTACGTCTACGGGGTACTACACGCACCCATCTATCGCGAGCGTTTCGCGAACGACCTTACCAAAGCGTTGCCGAGAATTCCAATGGCACCGGATTTTCGTGCTTTCGCCACGGCCGGTAACGAGTTGGCGGACCTACACCTTAACTACGAAACTTGTACCGAATACAACCTCAGAATCGTTACAAGCCGTTCTGGTGACCTGCAATCTGACGACTACCGAGTCGGCCAAAGAGGTATGCGCTTCGCCGGCCGTGACCGAACCAAGCTCGTCGTCAACGATCACATCCGGATCGAGGGGATTCCGCAGGATGCCCACAAGTACGTGGTTAACGGTAGGACGCCACTGGAATGGTTCATTGATCGCTATCGCGTGAAGCAAGACCGGCACAGTGGCATAGTCAACGATCCAAATTGCTGGTTCACGAAGCCCGAGGAGCTCGTGGCACTAATCTGTAGAATTGTCCATGTCAGCGTTGAGACAGTCCGTATCGTCGATGCTCTACCGTCACCTTTCCCTGAGGAATGACCGCCACGCGGGTCGTCGCGATCATGTTGTCGCCTAGTGCTTCGTCACCGATTACCTCTTGGGTACATGGACTTGATTTTGCAGCGTGCATGAGCGGCAGTCAGGTGCCAGTTCACCGCCCGCTGTTGCACGTTGGTACTCGTCGCCCAAGCCGATGCTCCCACAGACACTGTCGCGTGAAGCAATCCAGTTCGCCCCCGGCCCCACGCAGCCAACTGCCATGCTTGATGCTTGGGTATGTAGCGCCACTCCATCTGCTGCAGGCTCGCTTCCGCCCGCTCCGCCCCGAACGCCCGGTACAAGGCCCCGGTGTGTGGGTGTTGAGGTTGTCCAGCACCAGCGTGACCCGTTCTGCAGCCTAGCGACGACCTTCCACTAGCGCCGTCACCTCCTGCGCCCAGGGCTGCTTCGTACGACGTGCGCGGACTCCCACCTGGCACCATCTCCGCAGCGGTTCACAGAACAGGAACACGGCCGCCGTGCCCGCCCGGGTTCATCATCGACACATTGTGGATGTTGACAGTAGCCGCGGGGGGCATCACGTTTCGCGCACTCACTGGCCTGGCTGCTTGTCCATGCAGACCACCGGGTGGGACTCGGCACAAGTCCACTCGTAGGTGCGCCACACCGCCTCCATTGCCGCCGCGAACTCCCCGTTGGCCTAGCGTAGGATGATCCAGTACTCGAGCTTGGGGGTGGTCAAGCCGTTCTATTGCTGTGCGCTGAACGGATTGGTGGCTGGTCGGGTCGCAGATGCCCTCCTCGACCGCCTGAAGCGCCAACAGACGCAAGGACCACTGGCCTAGGCCAGTGGCGGGTACACTCAGCTGCCATGCGATCAGGTCGGCTTCCTGCCGACCGTCCAGCCGTTTCGACGGCCAACTCCGGAGGCCTCCGCAGAGCCACCTCGAAACCTTCCAGCACACAGCGTTTGCGCACGCTCTCGACCGTGTGCACCCGGCAGCCACAGGACTCTGCGACTAGGCGCACGACGAATTTCTTCCGGGTTGCTTCTGCTCGGGCCGGCGGGCTCCTCCGAATCCAACCCAAGATAGCAACAAGCTGGTTGCTGAGGAAACATTTTGTAGCAGCCCAGGCTGCGCAAGCCAGTCCGCGGGCCTTGTCTTGTGGCCCCTGCCACTCGGCAAGGGCTCGTGGCAGCGACCCCATCCAACTGCGTTACGCGCTTTGCCTCTGCCCACCCTCACGCAGATGCACTCGATCGCAAAATACCGCTCCAGCTTGTCCACTACGACGGCTTCGGCCTTGGCGCGGTCGTAGGCCGACTATGTGGGGATTCAGCACTTCTGGAGCATCCGGCATACGCAGGGCTATCTTAATGCCTGCACGGTCCGGCCCAATCATCAGGAAGCCTCCGTGGAGGCCCGCTTGGGTGCCTGGCTGGAGGTCGGACGGGAGACGCAGCTGACCTACAAGGGCTTGATCGCATGCCCGGCCCACTGACCCGGTGCGGGAACCGGCCCACAGTCAGGCTCTCTGCCAGGATGGCGGCCAGGACTCCGCTATGCGGACGAGAGCGGCGGCCGCTCCCCCATGGCAGGCATCCACCGGCCCGAGGCGGCTTGTCCGCCCCTGCTCTGGGCGGGTGGTTCTGAGCGAGGCATCCCTAATTGACTGATCGCCGACAACTGAAGGATCATCCATTGGCCATTGGATAGGTCCCTTCGAGATTGAAGTTGCTGGGATGGTGCCTCACCACCCCTTTGCTACAGTCGCGCCATACTGCGGACTTGGAGAGACCAGCGCCTCGGCAGCATCAACAGAACGGCTGCCCAAACACGGCCCGCCGAGTTCTGAGTGGAAGATTCGCGTACCACGGACCCCAGTGTGACTAGCCACACTCTGAGAATCCCGTTCCGCCCTTCCTGTGGCCAGCCTGGCGCTGTCAACACCACTCGATACGATCAAGTAGGTGCGGTCGTGACAAGCACTTCTCCCATCCAGCCAACAGAGACACTTCATGCCAGCGCTCTTTTTTCGGCCCGCCGGTTCGGCCGTTACGTGCTCGTCGAGTTGCTTACGCCTCATCGCGTGATCAGCACCTCCGCGCAACATGGTGGCCAGCGCACGGATCTCGGGTTTCTCGTCAATCATCAGAGTTGTGAGGCGACCAGCCACGTCAGTCGGCACGAGCACATCACTAGCCTTGGGCTGGCCGCATACCATCGCGAAGTCTGCGCTGAAATCGGCGTGAACCCGGACCAGTCGGCTGTAATGGGTACGGCCGCGACCATGTCCTATGCCTGCCACCGCTGGGCAGAGCATGACGATGTGCGGGTGGATGCGATCATCACTGCGGGCGTGGCCGGCAACGCTGCCAGGGCGGGAGACCCCGCTAGCTGGCATGAGGGGCGCGAAGGGTGGGAGCAGGTCTCCCCCTACAACGGGACGATCAATGCCATCTTGCTGTTCAACTGTCCCGTAACACCTGGAGCGCAAGCGCGCGCAATCATCACCATGACCGAGGCAAAGTCCTCAATCCTTGCCGAACTTGCCGTTCCCAGCCTCTACTCTGCAACCATCGCAACTGGTACAGGTACGGATCAGTTCTGCCTGGCTGCACCGCTTGATCCGAAGCGCTTGGCTCGCGACGCCACCAGCCCCCACTGCAAGCTGGGAGAGATCATTGGCACCAGCGTGCGGGAAGCGCTACGGGATGCACTGCGCTGGCAGAATGGGCTCGAAGCTTCCTATACACGCGGATTGTTCCATGCACTTGGCAGATTCGGCCTCAAGGAGGATCAAGCAATGTCCGCACTGACCAGCTTGTTGCCCAGCAGAAGCTACGAACTGCTTGTTAAGAACTGCAGAGCAGTCTTCTACGAGCCGGGTGTCGCGGCAGCAGCGTATGCGTTTGCGGCGGTACTGGATCGGATCGCCTACGGAACACTGCCAGCTGACACGGCCAACGATGCGCTCAGGCAGCAAGCTGCATGCCTGGCCTGTTCGCTTGCGGCCCAGCGACAGAAGTGGCCGTACTTCTATGAGCAACTCCCAGCGCAACCCGGCGAGCCGATGGACCTTGTCTTGCAGGCACTGGCTCTCGGCTGGACGGCAAAGTGGACCTGAGCCCACTCCAGCCCAGTGCCGGACTGCTTCTAATTGGAGTGCTGCTGGACCTGCTGTTCGGCGACCCAGTCTATCGATGGCATCCGATACGGTTGCTGGGATCATTGCTAGCTTGGACCGAAATACGTCTCCGCAATCTTGGAGCAGATGGTCGCCTCGGCGGCTGCGTGCTGTTTCTAGTGCTGAGCGCATTTTGGGTGGCACCATTGCAGGCAGTCTGCGTGGTGTCAGGGCAGATTCATCAGCTGCTCGCAACCGCTGCACACCTGGGATTGCTATACAGCTTGGTTGCACTCGGAGATCTGTTCAAGCATGGCGATGCCGTGGAGTTGGCTGCAAGTGCAGGGGACCTCGCTGCCGCACGCACGGCCGCTTCTCAACTCGTTGGCAGGGACACGCAGCGTATGGACTCGAGCGCATGTCGGCGTGCGGCCATCGAGAGTCTGGCCGAGAGTCTAGTAGACGGCTTCGTGTCGCCTCTCTTCTGGTACGTCCTGACAGGGTTACCAGGAATCGCCCTGTTCAAGGTTGCTAGCACCATGGATTCGATGGTTGGCTACAAGAGCGCGAAATACCTCCGGTTCGGCTGGTGTGGCGCTCGCCTGGACGATCTGCTGAATCTCATCCCGGCCCGCCTGACTTACTTGCTCGTGGTTGGCGTAGCGATGTTTGTCCCCGGGTGCTCCGGTTCCAAGTCGCTGCGCATCGGGTGGCAGCAGCATGGCATTGTGCCGGGGCCGAACGCGGGCTGGAGCGAGGCAGCCATTGCCGGAGCGATTCAGCGGCGTCTTGCCGGCCCGATCTGGGCAGCTGGCGCGTTAGTCAACACGGCTTGGCTCGGCGACCGATCTGACGATGTCGCTGGCGACGGCTCAGACTATCGCAGGGCGAGGCTCATAGTGTTGGCAACCGCAGGAATCGTTACCACAATCTCAGTAGCCTTGATCGGGATGGCTGAGTTTTAGCAGTCTGTGTCGCCTGGCCCGGAAACCACCCACCGTTGCGCAGTTCGTTCACGGGCCAGTTTTCCCTCGCGTTCTGCATTGCCCCCTGCTTGCCGGCCTTGCCCACCAGATTCACCCGCTCCCGAGCGAGACCTCGTCGTTCCGGCCATAGGCTGGATGCCGTCATTCAGGCTGCTGAACTGCCAGAACAGGTCGTCGAGAACCGCATCGCGATTGCAGAAATCCTCCCAGACAACCGTCCAGGGCATCCTCCGCCAGCAGCCCGCGCTCGCGCGCCGTCCCCGCGATCCGCAGAATCTCTTCGTACGCGGTACCCGGCCGGGGCGGCTCCTCATCGCCGTAAGGGTGGTCGAGGGCTGCCTCGATTTCCTCCCGGGTCCAGGGTTGCGGGGCGGACGGATCGAGATCCATGCCCAACTGCCGGACGATCTCGTCCGAGCAGCGCACCGAGTATCCCAGCTACAGGGCCCGGTCGGCCTCCTCGGCGGTGGAGCAGTCGATGATGGTGCGGGCGTCGTTCACGGCATCACCTGCGCGCTACTGCAAAGGCTCGTCCGACCGCCTTTGCAACGGGCGGTCCCGGCTGGAGTCGCACTGCCTCGGTCTGGGTCGCCGGGCAGGTGGCCCAGTTCGGGCGCGGCTGTGCACAGGCAATCCGCCGCTTGCCCGAGCGCGGCTTCCGGTGGCAGTTCGATTCCGCCGGCGCGAGGGTCATGGCGTGCATCCGGGCTCCGCGACTCCACCATCACAGTGCCGGAGTTGCGCCGGACCCGCTCGGTCTGCTCCACGACAGCCAGCTTGGGGTTCAGGGCCGCTCCCATTGCAGATGACGGTCGGCCTGAGCCATGGCGGCTTCTCCGATGCCATACGCCTGTTTGGACAATGACTCCATGTCGGGCGCAGCACCTCCTTGTGCACCTGGCACCACCTCCATCTCACCCGAGAGGCCGGACGCCGCGATGCCGCAGCAGCCATAAGATGCACAATGGGAAGACAGGGGCTACAGGGCTGGGTATCTGTTTCGGGGGGCGCTGCCATCGTCGTTGCCGCTCGGCAAGCCACGCGTGCCCGCTTCAAACCGCGTTGCCGAGTGTCGGCCGGTCTTGCTGGTCCCGAGCCTCCGGACGCTCAGATCCTGTCTGTCGCTCTTGATTTCACCATGATCGTCATCAAGTTCGGAGGGACCTCCGTCGGAAGTCCCGAAGCCGTAGAGAGGGCGTGCGCCGTCGTGAGCCACAGGCAACGGCGGCATCCGTTGGTCGTCGTGTCGGCGATGGGCGACACGACGGACCGTTTGGCGGAAGCCGGCAGTGCGAGTCCGGACAAAGGCGTGGCGCTCCTTGCGACGCTGCGAAGACGGACCGAGGAGTTGGTAAGGGCCGTCCTTTCGGAACGTTTCGCTAACGAGGCGATGGGGCACGCCCACGCAGTCTTCGACGAGGCAGCCGGGCTTGTCCGTACGCTCGCAACCGGCAATGAGCCGGGTCCGTCCGTAGCGCGTGACCAACTTCTGGGATGTGGAGAGCGCCTCGCGAGTCGCGTCTTCGCCTTGGCCTTGCGCGACCGGGGCATCGAGGCCGTCAACCCCGACTCGATGGAACTCTTCGTGACCGAAGCGCGTCACGGCGGCGCGGAGGTACTGACGGGTCCGACGAACGTCCGACTCCGGCAGGCCGTCGCCCCCGCGATTGCCCGCGGGGTCGTACCGGTGATCGGGGGTTTCATCGCCAGGGATGAGGGCGGTTCACCGACAACCTTGGGCCGAGGGGGCTCCGATTACACGGCATCACTGGCCGGAGCGGCCCTCGGGGCGGAGGAAGTGCAGATCTGGACCGACGTCGACGGCGTGATGAGTGCCGACCCGTCCCTGATCAAGGAGGCCCGCAGTCTCCCGATCCTGTCCTTGCGCGAAGCCGCCGAGCTGGCGTACTTTGGTGGGCGTGTCCTGCATCCGTCGACGATGCTTCCGGCGATCGAGCACGGCATACCGCTCCGGGTTCTCAATTCCAGGCGCCCGGCCGGTGAGGGCACGCTGATCCTCGGAGATCCGCCTGCGTCCGCGACGGTCGTCAAGTCGATCGCCTACAAGGAAAACATCACCCTGATTGATATCAGCTCGACTCGCATGCTGATGGCCCACGGCTTCCTGGCCCGGATATTCGCGGTCTTCGACCGCCACGAGACCGCCGTTGACATGGTTTCGACCTCCGAGGTGAGTGTGTCCCTGACGGTCGACCGGCCCGACATGGTCAACCGCATCCTGGCCGATCTCACTGGATTTGCCCGCGCCGAGGCTACTCCCGGCCAGGCGATCGTGTGTGTGGTGGGCGAGGGCATCCGGTATACTCCAGGCATCGCCGCGAAGGTCTTCCAGTCCCTAGACGGAATCCGGGTACGGATGATCTCTCTCGGAGCGTCAAGGGTCAACGTGGGATTTGTTATCAATGAAGAGTTCTTGGAGGAAACTGTCCGGCGTCTGCATCGGACATTCTTCGAGCAGCCGGATCTGGAGCAGGAGACACGGCAATGAGCGAGCGGGCTGACAGACTGGCCTTGGTCGGCTATGGCCGAATGGGCCAGCTGGTGGACCAGTTGGCCTTCTCCCACGGCTTCGAGGTGGCCTTGCGGCTGGACGAGTTCAACAACCTCGGGGGCGTCGGCCTCACACCCGAGAACCTCGAGGGAATCGGTGTGGTGATCGACTTCTCGATTCCCGAGGTGGTCGCAGATGACGCGGTCCGGCTCGCGGAACTCGGTGTGCCCCTGGTCATCGGGACGACCGGGTGGCTAGACCAACTCCAACGCGTCCGCAGTGCCTTCGAGCGGAGTGGTGCGGGACTTGTCTACGGAGCTAACTTCTCGATTGGCGTGAACGCGTTCTACCGTGTGGTTGAGGCTGCGGCCCGGGTCTTCGCGGAGCACGACGAGTACGACGCCTTCCTGTACGAAGCCCACCACAAGTTCAAGAAGGACGCCCCGTCCGGAACCGCGCTCCGGCTGATCCAGGCGGTGCACGAGGCCGGCTATAAGCGCGACATGGACGTGGCGATACAGCGAAGCGGACAGTTTCCCGGGATCCACGAGATCGGATTCGACTCCGAGGCCGACACCATTCGTGTCAGCCACACTGCCCGCAGCCGGGCCGGATTCGCCCTTGGCGCCTTGAAGGCGGCGCGCTGGATCATGAGCCGGAGCGGCGTCTACGAGTTCTCGCAAGTATGGGATCGTGTCGGCTGACGCGAGCGGCTCGTCAGAAGATCAGCTTGATGCCGAACTGCACCTCGCGTCCGTCCCCGGCGGCAAGCACTCGCCCGAATCCGGGGGTGCCGAAGAAGACGTTCGGGTTGAGGAAAGCGGGTGTGTTCAGCATGTTGAAGAACTCTGCTCGGAACTGCAGCGTTATCGATTCATCGACTTCGATGTTCTTCAGCACCGAGAAATCCACATTGGCGAGACCGGGGCCTTGCACGACATTGCGGCCGGCGTTCCCGAAGCTGCCGAACGCCGGCAGCGCAAACGCCGCCGTGTCGAACCACCTCTGTGGATCCGGGTTGGCCAGGTGCGGGTTGCTTACGGCATTCGGACGGTCCCCGGCACCGAACCCGTAGCTTGTCCAGCCTGTGTTCGAGTTGTCCAGTTCCCCGGGAAGGGCCACCGTGTACGGCTGTCCCGATTGCAGGGTGACAATCCCGTTGAGTTGCCATCCGCCCAGCAGCCTCTCCGCACCGCCTGCTCGTTGCCCGCCCCGTGCCCTGCCGCGGCCGATCGGCAGTTCGTAGACGAAGCTTCCCGTAAACCTGTGTGGGACATCGAAGCTCGAGCGGGCCCTCTCTGCCGCAAGGTTGTTGCTGTTCTGGGCGTAGTTGGCGTCCCCGGCCGAGGCGAAGAAATTCGATGCGTTGTCGATGGATTTCGACCAGGTGTACGAGAACAGCCCGGTCAGACCCGTCTGGAATCGGCAATGGAACTGAGCCTGGAGGCTGTGATAGACGGAGTCGAATGCCGACGCGATCTGGTTGATGTCCGAAAACGCCAGCAACGGACGATAGTTGGGTTGTGCCGGGGAAGCGTCCGGCTGGTTGATGTCCCGCGCCCCGATCAGTTTCGTGCCCCGGGTACCGCTGTAGCCCACGCTGAACACCGTATCGGCGAGCAGTTCCGTCTGGACGGTGAAGTTCCATTGCTGCGCGTAGCTGGTGCGCAGGTTGCGATCGTAGGTGGTCAGGCTTGGCGGCACGGGTGCGTGCCTGCCCTGCGGCCAGGGGTCGGCAAGGGTGATGGGCGAGGTCGCGGAAGGAAGGAACAGGAGGGACTCAAAGAACGGGGGGTTGAAGTAGATTCCCTGGCCCGAGGCGATGTCCGGGAAGTTGTAGTGGATGCCCCACCCCGTGCGGAGCACGATCTTGTCTGTACGGGCCGGGCGCAGCGCGAGACCGATTCTCGGGCCGAAGTTGTTGGTGTCCGCGTGGAACCCGCTTCTCGGCAGGCCTCCCTCGCCCAACCGGACGATCCGCATGCTGGCGGGGTCGTAGATCGATGCCGAATTCTCCGCATCGTACGCTGGCCGGTTGAACTCATAGCGCAGGCCCAGAGACAGCGTCACGTTCCGGGACAGCCGCCACGTATCCGTGCCGAATCCGTTGATGGCACCGGTCCGCGCCCTTTGGATGGTGTCGCTCCGTGCCGCGAGGGTATAGCTTGGGAATCCGAGCAGGAGGTCGGCGAGTGCGTTCTGCGTGAACGCGAGGTCCGTGAAATAGAGGCTGCCGCGGGAGAGCACGTTCCGGAACCCATCCTGCCGGATGCCCCGCTGCTCGAACCCGAACTGCACCAGATGGCTGCCCCTGGAGTAGCTGAGCGTGTCTGAGAACTGCCAGGTGGTGACGGTGCTTACCTGAGGGTTGTTGAATTCGCCGCCGACCGAGGAGAAACCCGTGATCTGCATGAAACTGAGGCCCAGGTCGATGTCGCGGGTCGCGAACGTGGGCAGCCCTACCGTGCCGTTCAGGTCAGTGCCGCTGTTCTCCTGCACTGTCCGGTTCGCAATGCGGTTCAGCCCGAAACGCGCTTCGTTCACCCAGGCGGGGCCGAGCGAGTGGGTTTCAGAAACCATCACGTTCTGCCCGCGCTGATCCAGCGTGTTGCCGTATCCGGGGATGGACGAGAACTGCTGTGCCGCATAGGGCTCGAGGCCAGAACTGTCCGCGATACTGTACCGCCCGGACAGTTGCCCGCGCTCCGAGACCCGATGATCCAGGCGGATGTCGGACCTCACGGAGTTCTGTTCGCCGACCGGAGCGGCGACGAAATTCTGCCCCGGAATGTCTCGATTGGGAGATGGATACAGGCTGGCGACCGCCGTTCCGATTGGATCGGTGAAGGGTAGCCTTGCGTTCGGGAAAGGCTGACCGGTGAGGGGATTGATTGGCAAACGGTTGCCAGTGCCGGAAAAGTCGCCGTTGCGTTGTGCTTCCGTCGGCACGTTCGTCGTCCGCGTTTGGGCGCGACGCTGAACGAGTGCTTCGAAGTCCAGAAAATAGAAGGTCGAGTTGTCGGCGAGCGGACCTCCCACCGATGCACCGAACTGGTTGCGACGCAGCGTCGGCACTGCGTCGCCCGGCCGGCTGAAAAAGTTGCGGGCGTCGAACCGGTCGTTGCGCAGGAACTCGTAGGCCGTGCCGTGGATCTCGTTGCTTCCCTGCTTGATCGCGACCGAGATCTGGCCTCCGCCATTGCGCCCCAGACCGGCCTCGGAGCCGGAGCTCTGTATCCGGAACTCCCGCACTGCGTCTACCGGCGGCACGAAAGCGAAGCTGTTCAAGATCGGGTCGATCGCGTAGACGCCGTCGTAGAGGAAGGAGTTTGCCGATTCCCGGGAGCCGTTCGATTGCATTGCGAACCGGCCGCGCTCACTTCCCGGAGAGCCGACCGCCGAAGGGGCCGTCCCTGGTGTGAGCAACGTCAACTGCAGGAAGTTTCGTCCGTTCAGGGGAAGGCTGATGATGAAGCGGTTGGGGATCACCATGCCCGTCGCGGCCCCTGAAACGTCCAGGGCCGAAAGGGTTCCGGATACGGTGACTTCGTCGGTGGCAGTGCCGACCTCGAGACGAAAGTCGACTTCCAGGTGCCCACCGACCTCCAGCAAGACCCGTTCACCGGATGCGCTGCGAAAGCCGTCGGCCTCCACGGTCAGTTCGTATTCGCCGGGGTGCAAGGCGGGTATCGCGTAGTAGCCGAGGGGGCCGCTCAGGGTTGCCCGCACCATGCCTGTTTCGGTTCGCCGGGCGGCGACGCTGGCACCCGGTACTGCACTGCCACTCGCGTCGACGATGCTTCCGTGAATCGTTGCGCCGGTTTGCTGGGCCAGACAGGTTGCGGCCCCAAGGAACAGCGCACATGCGCCTTGTGCCAGTCTGCCGGCCTGCATGAGTTTCATTAGTATAGGGCCAGATGGATAGGCAGCGCCGTTCCGGTCCGTGATATCGCTCCGTCCGCCCTCGCGCGCGCGATCCGTTCACGCTGGTTCGGGCGATCCCGACCGGAATGCCGCCGACGAGCCCGAAGCGCGTCGCGAGCCGGCTTCCGGATGCGCCCCGAATTGGAGGCCGACCGGGAGCCGAGCCGGGTAGAATGAAGCTTGTTGCATCGGTTTACGCTCGTTCCCCTGCTAGCCGGATTGCTCGGCGCGCAGGAGTTCTTCCCCGTCGAGGCCGTCCGTGCAGGCCAGCAGGCGACGGGCCGCACCGTCTTTCAGGGCACCGCAGTCGAGGAGTTTCAGGTTGAGATCCTCGGCACGCTCGAGAACTACTTCGGACCCAAGTCGTCGATCATCATTGGCAGGTTGTCGGGCGGGCCGCTCGAGCGGACCGGCGTGATGTCGGGCATGAGCGGAAGTCCCGTTTATATCGAGGGACGGCTGGCCGGGGCCGTTGCGTTCATGTACCCGTTCTCGAAGGAGCCGCTGGCCGGCATCCGGCCGATCGGGGAGATGATGGCCGGCTTCGAAGATCCCGGTTCCGCCGCGGCCATGCCGGTGGATCCCCTGGACGCGTGGCGAGAGCTCGCCGGCCTTGCCGCCCCGGTCCGCGAGCGTCCTGGAGAACGCCACGACCAGTTGCGGCCGATCGCCACCCCGGTGTCGCTCGGTGGTTTCACGGAGAGAACGTTCGAGGTGTTTGCCGGAGAGTTCGAGCGTCTCGGCCTCCGGCCGCTGCAGGGAGCGGGTGGTGTCTTGCGCGACGATTCCAGGGCCAATCTGGAGGCCGGATCGATGATCAGCGTCGGGCTGATCCGGGGCGATATGACCTTCACGGCGTCCGGCACCGTCACGCATATCGACAGGAATCGGGTCTTTGCGTTCGGGCACCGATTCCTGTCGAGTGGCGACACCAGGATGCCGATGATGCAGGCGTCCGTCCTCACCCTCGTTCCCAATCTCAACGCCTCCTTCAAACTGAGCGGAACCGGCCCTCTGATCGGGACGATTTCCCTGGACCGCGCGGCCGGTATCGCGGGCGAAATCGGACCGGGTCCGGCCATGGTGCCTTGCTCGATTCGCATCGACCGGGCGGACGGAAGCTCCGAAGAATACTCGATGGAACTCGTCCGGGACGACCAGCTGACGCCGCTGCTGTTGCAGATGGCGATGTTCTCGGCCATCGATGTGACGGAGCGCTCCCTGGGTCCGTCGACCGTTCGCGTTCGCGGACGGGTGAGGTTCCGGGACGGACTACCGCCCCTGGTGCTGGACGACATCTACGCCGGCACGAGCGGTGTCGGCCAGGTCGCCGCCCTGTCGACCGCCGCTCCCCTGTCATACCTCCTGCAGACTCGGCACACCGGCCTTGAGATGCAGTCCATCGAAATCGAAGTTGAGTCCGAGCCGGTTGACCAGTACACGGACCTTGTCCGCTGTTGGGTTTCGAGGACCCAGGTTCGCCCCGGAGAGACGGTTCAGATTCACCTGGCGGCCAAGGGGCCCGATGGCCGCGAACAACTCCGGAGCATACCGTACCATGTTCCGGTCTCGCAGCCTGCGGGCGTCGTCGAAGTGACGGTCGGGGACGCAGTCACCGCCAACATGCAGCAATGGCGCGGGCTGTTCGCCGGACGCAGGGCGCGCAATGCGGCCGATTCGATCCGCTTCCTGAACAGCCTCCGCGGCAGTGATCAGGCGTATCTTCGGATCTGGCAGCGCAAGCGGTCCCTCTGGCTGCTGTCCGACAGGCTGCCGGCTCCGCCGGCTTCACT
Source organism: Bryobacterales bacterium (assembly GCA_965205085.1). Classification (GTDB taxonomy): domain Bacteria; phylum Acidobacteriota; class Terriglobia; order Bryobacterales; family UBA6623; genus VXMF01. The sequence goes on from OZ242039.1 coordinate 4,735,578, forward strand.
GCATGCGGTCCTGTCGACGCCGGCCGGCTACGGCGCTGGGGCGCAGCCGGATTACTCCGTAACGCTGGAAGATCGGATGATCAGGGGATTCGGCGGTGTTGTGCGCGGGCTGCTGTCCCTGCGCTTTGTCGTGACAGGGAGCTGATCCACTTGAAGCTTTTTCGGAACTTGATCCTCCTGCTGGCGGGACTGCCTGCCGCCGCAGCCCTGGCCGGGGGCACCCGGACCTGGGAAGTTGCACACTACGGTGATTTCCTCGCGGGCACCTTCGAGAACGTGGAGCTGGACCGCGAGGGAATTCTGCGTGTAGCGCCATCCCTGGACGAAGTCTATCCGTCCGATCAGGCCGTCGTCTGGGCTCTGGCCAGTGGGGCGGACGGCTCGGTTTTCTTCGGTACCGGACATCAGGGTGGGGTCTACCGCGTTGCGCCGGACGGTGCTGGCGAACTGCTGTGGAAGGCCCCGGAGATCGAGGTGTTCGCACTGGCGGTCGGCCCGGACGGCCAGATCTATGCCGGCACGTCCCCGAACGGCAAGATCTACCGGATCAACGCCGCCGGCGAGGGTGTGGAGTTCTTCGACCCCGACGACCAGTACATCTGGTCACTGCTCTTCGATTCCGAGGGGGGCCTGGTCGTCGGCACCGGGGGGCGGGGAAAGATCTACCGGGTCACACCGGAAGGCACTGGGTCGCTGTGGTTCGCATCGGGCCAGCGTCACGTGATGAGTCTGGCTCTTGATGCTACGGGTCGTGTCCTGGCCGGTACGGACCCGGACGGAATCCTGTACCGGATCGAGGGCGATGGCAGGTCGTTCGCGCTTTATGATTCAGACCTTCCCGAGGTTCGCTCGATAGCGGTGGATGCCGCCGGCGCGATCTACTTCGCCGCGATGGGCGGCGGCATGGAACGACTGCTGCAGGCGATTCCCGCGGCCCGTGCGGGAATGCAGGGACCGGTCTCGGCCCCCCAGCCCCAGGCCGGCGTCGCGGTCGGGGCGTCGCGGGTCGCTTCGTCCGTGACGTACCTTCAGCAGCCGCAAGTCGCGTACGGTGGCGAGCGGGCTGCCCTGATGCGTGTCGTCGACGGCATAGCCGTCGAGAAACTGTGGTCGTCCAACGAGGAGAACATCCTGGGTGTCGCGGTCGAGAAGGGGCTGCCGCCCAAGGCACTCTTCGCGACCGATCAGGAAGGTCGGATCTACCGAATGAGTGATGATCGGAGCTTGAGTCTGCTTTCCCAGACCGGACAGGCCCAGATGACCGCGCTGCTTCGGGCCGACGACGGCGTCTTCGTAGCATCGGCTCACGGTGGAACGCTCTACCGGCTGGGTCGTGTCCCGGCTGAGCAGGGGATTTACGAAACACCTCCCCGCGACTCCGGCGGCGTTTCCCAATGGGGCGAGATTTCGTGGCGCGGTGAGGCGGAGGACGGCTCCTCCATCGAAGTTCGCACCCGCAGCGGCAACACCTATCGGCCGGACAAGAGCTGGAGCGACTGGTCGGCGCCGATTGCGAACGGTTCCGGATCGGCCATACGTTCTCCACCGGCCCGCTTCCTGCAGTGGCAAGCGACGCTGCGGGGTGCGGCAACCCTGGACTCCGTGCGGGTCCATTACCTGCCCCAGAACTCGGCCCCGACGGTTCGGTCTGTCAATGTCGTTCCGGAATCGACGAGCAGCGAGGCATCCTCGAGTTCCAAGGCCTCGAACAGCACGAGCAGCTACAGCATCACTGTCTCCGCCTCCGGCGACGCCTCTGCATCCCAACCAACCGGCGTCCAGTCCGCCGCTACGGCTCCCGTTCGAAAGCTGGCAGTCGTTTGGGGGGCTGAGGATCCCGATGGTGACGAACTGCGGGCGGAGGTGTCGTTTCGTGGCGAGCGGGAGACGGCCTGGAAGGTGGTCGAAAGGGATTTGCCGGGGCCCAAGTATCTGGTTGAGAGCGATACCCTTGCTGATGGCTGGTACGAATTCCGCGTACGGGTCGACGACGGAAAGGTGAATCCGGAAGGACGCGCCCTGCATGCTTCCCGCATCAGTCGACCGGTGCTGGTGGATCAGACACCGCCCCTTGTCCGTGAACTAGCGCCCGCCGAGGATGGTGGCCTCCGGTTCGAGGCCCGGGATGCGGTCTCCGAGATCCGCTCTGCAGAATTCGCGGTCGACGCCGGCGACTGGAGGCCGGTGCTCTCGGATGATGGTGTTCTCGACGCCATGCAGGAGCAGTTCACGGTCCGGCCGGGGACCTTGGAGCCGGGTGAACACTTGATCGTGGTGCGGGTTCGCGACCGCGCCGGCAATGCGGCCTTGGCCAAGTCCCTGGTCCGCTGACGGCATCCGCGACCGGTCTGCGCCTTCCGCCGCAGCTGTTACGGAACTATTACACACTCCCGCCCCAAAGACGTCCTTCCGGTTGCTACAGTGGGGTTTCCGAGACGCCCCTGGACCGGCGAGCAACTGCGGTTGTCATGGTGGGCTGTTCTCTCAAATCCCTATTGGACGGTATCGCTACGTGAACTCCAGACAGAATGATTCGATCGATTTCGGTGACAGGTCCAAGTTGAACGGAACGACTTTCTTTGTGATCGCCGCCTTCCATCTGGGAGCGATCGCCGCCCTGTTCCATTTCTCGTGGGAGAACCTGATTGCCGCTGGGGTCGTGTACTGGATGGCCATCAGTTGGGGCATTGGCATGGGCTACCACCGGCTGCACACGCATCGCGGGTACCGCGTTCCGAAGTGGCTGGAGTATTTCCTGGCGGTTTGCGGCACCCTGGCGCTGGAGGGCGGTCCGGTCTACTGGGTGGCGGCGCACCGGTGCCACCATCAGCACTCGGACACCGATCTGGATCCGCACACGCCCCGGCACGGTGGATTTTGGGCCCATATGGGCTGGATCATTTTCGGAAGATCACTGCACAGCAGCACTGAAATCCTGGCCCGGTACGCACCGGATCTGCTGAAGGACCGATTCTACAGGCTTCTAAGCGAATGGCACTGGGTTCCCCTGACGGTGGTCGGAATCGTGGCCTGGGCCGTTGGAGGACTGGGGATGATGCTGTGGGTGGTACCGTTGCGGGTCGTGATCGGGCTGCACACGACATGGTTGGTGAACTCCGTAACGCACATGTGGGGCTCCCGCAGGTTTCGGACCACCGATGATTCAACCAACCTTTGGTGGGTTGCCCTGATGACATTCGGCGAGGGCTGGCACAACAACCACCACGCCCATCCGGTATCGGCCCGGCATGGCATCGCCTGGTATGAACTGGATCTTGGATACCTCCAGATCCGCCTCCTGGAGTTGGTTGGGCTTGCGAAGGACGTTTATGCCCCCAGCCTCAAGGAACTCGAGCAATCCAAGGCTCAATCCAAGGCTCCATCCGAGGGGCTCAAAGTGGCTGCCTGACCTTTGCTGGTGCATGGAACTGCCCGGCCCGTCTCCAGATAATCTCCCGGATACGGTCTGATCCCCGTCTGCGGTCTTTTCCTGCGACCGGGCCAGCCCCACCCCGCACGCGCTGGACGGATGCTTGGCCATGGGCTACACCTGTCGGGACGGAATGTCCGGAAATGCCGGAGCGGTCCGGGGCGCGCGTGTGATGGTCGGCCGCGAGCCGCTGTTCATGACGGGAGCCGTGTCTGCGGTGAGCGAATCGACAGGTTCCACTCCTGCCGAACATGGCCCGGCGTCCAGTCGCGCAAGACCTTCCGCGGAAGGCATCGTACGAATTCTGCATCAACCGCAAGGGCGTGCTTGGAGTCGTCGAATCTCGACTCCCGGGCGAGAGGGAACGTCGACGAACGGTGCGGGACCCCGCCGGAGGGTACGCGGTTCCTCAAATCCCCCGTTCACCCCATGGGCCGGTTACTGCAAACGTAGTTCCGGGTTGTTGGGCATTGAAGAAAAGCCACTCTCCGTCAGGGCTAAAGGTGGCGCCGGCGAACTCCCGGTCACGGAAATCCCCTTCCAGACCGTTTCGCTCGCCCGCCAGAACGACATTGTTCTTGGCGAACGGAAAGATCTCACCATCGGGCGTAAGGCCCCTGATGAAATTCTCGTTGTCCCCGTCCTCGCAGAGGACCAAGCCGCCGCGCGGGCTAACGCAGATGTTGTCCGGCATGTCGAGGATGTCCGCCGAGGGGGACTCGTACAACAATCGGATTCTGGTCTCACCCGGATCGTATTCCCAGACCTGTCCCGCCCTGGCATCACCACCATTGGTTGATACGACGTAAATCCGCCCGTTGCCGCTCCACGTTCCTTCCAGACGCCCAAAGGTAGCCGCGCCTTGCCGGTGGCCTTGGGAGTAAACACTCGTGGAATCGCCCGGGTCCGGGTCCGGGTCTTCGATCGGCACCCAATGGACCGGGTTCCAGAGTCCGGCCTGCTGCCCGGTCCGGGTGTCCGCCTTCCCTTGATCCGAAAGGGCCATCATTTCCAGCCTGCCTCCGTCGGCGAGTTGACCGGGCCTATTCGGCAGGAACCGGTAGAAACCGGCTGCGGGTCGGTCTTCCGTCTCATAGACGATCCCGGATTGGGAGTCGATCGCAACGGCCTCGTGCACGAACCGTCCCATCTCGCGGTATGGTTCCGCCTTTGCTGTTGCGATGGCAGGCACCTCGAAAACGTAGCCGTGCGGAAGCGTGTAGCCATGCTCGCTGCCCGGTCCATCCACGGTCTCTTCGCACGAAAGCCACGAGCCCCACGGCGTAGGCCCGCCGGCGCAGTTCATCGCGGTACCCGCGAGGCTCGACCAGGCTGATTTCACGGACCCGTCTGCCGTGTCAAATTCAAGGGTCGTCGTGCCTCCACCGGCCTGGCCGTCATATACCGGTTCGCTCGTAAAGGCGGAGCCGGCCCGGATCTCGTGGTTCCGAACCAGCCGAACTCGACTTCCCGAGAGATCGAAGGCCGCCATCCCGTCGTGGGCCCCCGGTGTTGGCGTACCGTCTTCGAGTTGGTCGCCCGTCCAGCCGAAGGACAGGTATCGGAATCCGGGAGGAAGGTGCAGCAGTGGAAGGCCGGTGGTCTCGTCTCGAGTTGGCTCCAGAGGGCCGTAGCCGACACCGTTCGCGCTCCCGGCGGATCGGCCCCCTGCCTCTTGCTCGGATTTCCGGCAGGCAAAAGCCTGAAAGGATGCGGCGAACGCACCCCCGCTAACAGCCAGGAACCGGCGTCGGTACAATTGCGCTGCTGTCTCTCCCAATTCGGGGCCCTTTCCCGATGACCAGAGACGGGTCCTTCCGGTCATCGCCAATCTGGCTGAATCACAGGTCCAGATATCAATTATATCCGGAAGGGGGAGGTTCCCTGGACGGATGGGTTCCGCCATGGCTGCTGGATCGTTCCCGGATCGGGAGGTATGAGTCCAACACCGGGCGTGTTGGAACCGCAGCAGGCATCCGGCAGGACAGGGTTGGCAGCCTTTGGTCGGGATTCTGGATGCGAAGCCGGTTCGGGCTCCCTGCGGCAGCCTCCGTCCCCCGACAACCCACAGCACTCAACCTTTCGAGCACCAAGCATGTGACATGGAACTTCACCGGCGACCTTATCGTTCATTTCCCATCCATGTTCAGCAACGATTCGCATCTTGAGTCGTCCGTTCGAATTGGGGTGTACTCGCTGGTCTAGGAGCGTCATTGCCTCAACATGGGATCCTGAGCCCGGTCCTGGGGGCGTTCGCCTCACGCACTGGCAGGGATAGGCCGGGTTCTCTCGATGCCGGCAATCGCTGACACATGACGCCCTTTCACGACCGGTCGCGAGGGGATGCGGCACTTCAGTCTCTGGTCGGGGGCGGTATGACCGGTCCATTCTCGAAGCCGCCCTACTCACCGGGTCCGATGTTTGGTGGGGTATCCTGTCGGCATGCCCTTGGTCCTGATACTGCTGTTGTCGGCTTCATTCTCTTTCGGAGCGGGTACGAAGACCTTGGCCGGAACGGGCACATCCGGTGCCAACGGAGACGGCGGTTTCGCCGTGAGGGCCCAAGTTGGCAATCCCTATGGGCTCACCCTCGGTCCGGACGGAGCCCTGTATGTGTGCGAGATCGATACGGATCGGGTCCGTCGGATCGACCTGCACGACGGCTCGATCTCCACCGTCGCCGGCACCGGTGTGATCGGGTATTCCGGTGATGGAGGGCCTGCCACCAGTGCAGACCTTAACGATCCATACGAGGTTCGCTTTGATGACGAGGGCAACATGTACTTCGTCGAGATGCTGAATGCGGTCGTTCGGAAGGTCGATGCCCTCACGGGGAACATCTCGACGATCGCCGGAACCGGGGAAATGGGCTTTTCCGGCGATGGGGGGCAGGCCCGGAAGGCCCAGTTCAATCGGCCCCATTCCATAGCGCTGGACGGGAAGGGGTCCCTCTTCGTAGCCGATATCGGGAATCACCGAATCCGCCGTGTCGATCTCGCGAGCGGGACTGTTTCGACCTTTGCGGGTACGGGGGAGCGCAAGCCCACACTGTCGGGCGCAAGGGTTGAAGGCACCCCCCTCCATGGCCCCAGAGCCCTGGCCTTCGGCCCGGACGGCGACATGTTTATCGCGTTACGGGAAGGAAACGCAGTCTACCGCCTGGACATGAACACCATGAGGTACCATCACGTGGCGGGCACTGGGGAGAAAGGATATTCCGGAGATGGTGGCCCGGCCCGGCAGGCGACGCTCGCCGGCCCGAAAGGCATCGAGATTGGCCCGGACGACGCCGTTTATCTGGCCGATACCGAGAATCACTCGATCCGTCGAATCGACCTGCAGTCAGGGGTCATTTCGACTGTGGCGGGAGATGGCACCAGGAGGGACGGACCGGACGGAAACCCCTTGAAGTGCGGCTTGGCTCGACCTCACGGCGTGTTTGTCGACACCGCTGGAAACGTCTACATAGGGGATAGCGAGAACCACCGGGTTCGGATCGTGGAGCCTTGACCCCAGTCGATGGATCCCAGACGCAGCAAGTGAATCGGTCCGCCAGTTGAGCGCTCGACAAGAATCAAGCCACGGCTCGGGGGCTTGTCTGGTCCGTGGTGGCCGCGGATTGCGCCCCGCTGCCCCAAGACGATCGTGCTCCTCACTACTGGTGTCGCCACTCTCCATCGACGGTGGGGGCCTAGGCCGCTCCGAGCCACAGGGAAAGACGGCTGTAGAGCCGTGCTGCTCTGAGTGGGCCGCCGGACGTCTAACTCCAAGGGTGCTCGGGGCCTGTGCTAGTCAACTTCCGGCCGATTCGCCGTCTGTGGGAATTCAGCGCATTGGATGGACCTGGACTGAGTCGTATCCAGACCACCGTGGCTGGCGACGCCCGTTGCCACATGCGGGCAGCGCTGACACCTTCGGATACTGGATCAGCCTTCGACTGAGGAACCGGCTCAATGAGAGGTTCTACGGCTCGCACTCGAAGAACCTGTCGGCGCCACTGGTAGCGCCGACAGGGACGGAACTGCCCACCTGATCGATGATCGTGCCACCTTCCATGTCGTACATCTGTGCCTTGGTGGTGAGCGGGCGCGGAGAGCATTCGTAGAGCCCTCCGTATTTGTGGTCATGCTGCGGGTGTCGGTCAATCCAGGAATGGCCGGCGCGCCAACCAGGCAGAATTCCACGTGCCCGGCGTTTCACCAGGAGACGAGTGCAGCAGCCTGCAGATGCTGTCCCTGAGGCACTGGTGCAGTTTGTGGAGGTATGCCTAGACCTTCTGACGGTGCTGCGCGGCGAGGCGTTCGGCCTGTTCGTCACGGTTTCCGGTCTGACCAGAATCGCCCGGGGTTGGGTAGCTGGTTTGCAGATGTCTGTGCGATAGGCTTTGTCGCAGCTGGGCGGAGATTGAAGATCGCTCGCCGGTCTGCGAAATGGTGGTCGCGCCTGGGCTCCGAGTTCCCCCTGCGCAGACCCTTTCGCCCGGGCCATTCGAGGATGCGAAATCCTATCGGGGAATGAAACGATGCCGGGAACAACGCCTGATTCCCGAATCGTGGCGGCAACTTCGGCTAAGCTGTCGGTGTGTTCTTCGATCCAATCCAGATGGTCGTCGAGAACCGTCGGCGGGACTACCGCGAAGCCTGCTATCTACTGGCCCGAATGGCGCTGGTCGACAAGACCTTGTAGGTGCATGAGCGCTCGGTAGGCGAAGACATCCACCAAGCGCAGCGACATCGTGCAACCGGACCAGCACGACGGCGAGTTCCAAGATGCCGCATTCGGAGTTGGGAGCATAACCATGGCCAGCAAGAAACATACATACGAACTGATCGGGGCCAAGCCGGGCAGCCGACTTCCGGACGCCGGACCATCCGAAGTCGTGTTTGGCGCTGACGCGCTGACCGTGTTCGAATGCATGCGCGAGCGTGCTCCGTTCATGGCGGGTGACAACGTGGAGGCGTACATGCAGGAGCTGTGCGCCAACCTGCTGCAATACCATGGCGTGCGGATCGAACTCGACCGGAGCATACCGGTCGAACGCCAGGCCGACATGTTGCTGGACGCATTGCTGGATGCTGGCTTCCTGCGGAGAGCGACGTGATGACCAGGCACGTATTTACCTACGGCACACTGCAGTGCGGCCACCATAACCATGGCCTGGTGCGACCCATGGTGCGTGCTGCCAGTCGTGCGACGGTGCGAGGCCAACTCTATATGGGGCCGGGCTATCCGTATCTGCGGCTGGACGCGGAAGCGGGTCTGGTGCATGGCGACCTGCTGCGATTCGACAAGCGTGATATGGGCACGGTGTTGAAGCGTCTCGATGAGCTGGAAGGCTACAATCCGAATAATCCGATGAGCTTATACGTACGGCGGCGTGTCCGCGTTCGAACCGCAACGCATTGTGTTCGGGCCTGGATCTATGAGGTCGGGCCATGGTTCGAAGGCAAGGACATCAAGCCACTGCCGTCCGCCTCCTGGCAACAGGAGTTCGCCGGGTGGATTTGACAGGGCGACTGTCGATTCTTCTCCGACTTGGCCGGCGCGCCGGCATGCCGCAGGAGACGCTCCGCAACCGGAAACGGGGATTGCCCGGCCCGGCCGGTCTTCCAGAGGCCCCGGAGTCCGCGGTGTGTGCTGTCCCGGGCAGCACATCAAGGCTGTGGCGTTGTGATCCTCACTCTCTCGCGATTAAGGTACTACCAATGGAGTGGCCCCAACTACGCTCACTGGCCGGAGAGAACCCCTTTCGCGCCGACGTACCCCTACCTGGCCGCTGCTGAAACGCCCCGTCATGACATCAACGCGCATCGGAACGCAGAAGCGAGAGGCGGCGATAGCGACCCGGCGGCCAGCCTGCAGTGGCGGGCCCTCGCGTCCTGATCTGTGATCGGGACTGCACCCACCGTTGTCACTGGCTGAGTTCATCCATCATCAGCACAACTCTCGGCGACACACCCGAGCACTGTCTGCTTCGGCTACATCTGGTTGTGCCGCACGCCGTGCGATTCGGGAGGCACGTCAAGCTCGCCGAACTCCGATCGTGAGCGTGCCAACCTGCGTCTTTCCCTGGATCGTCATCGTAGGAAACACGCCAGTCGGCTCATTGCCTCCCAGTCCCCAGTACTTGACGCGATCCTTGGAGTTTGGAATCGGCGTTGGATAGCGGGACGAGTACGCTTCCGTTCGATGGATCGCGTCCGTCAAGTCGTCCGGAAAGTACAGTTGTGTGGTGAGCAGTTCTGTCCCTCCCAGATGGACCTTCAGGTGGACATGCACAGCACGCGGGTTGTACCAACCCGGATAAATGGTCAGAAACTCCGACTCGCCCTCGGCATTGGCGGACTGCGAGCCGCGCAAGAACCGCTGTGACCCAGTCGGCTCGCGATGTCCGCCTCCCCGCTGTGCACTGCGTCCCCCACCCCCCAAGCCGGGCGGAAAGTTGGGATCGACATCCGGGTGGCCGCTGTAGTTTCCGAGGGCATCACACGACCAGATCTCTGTGCTGACACCGGCGATTGACTCACACCGGTCCGCGTCGACGACTCTCAAGCGCAGAAGGAGGTCGACCCCCTGCTTGCCCGAACGGACATCGCGACGTTCCGCCACGTCCGGAATGTGATAGGGGCCGTCGATCTGGCGAGAAGTCAGCACGCACTCGGCAGCTCGCGCAAAGCTCGTGTGGGCAGCCAGGATTCCAAGTGCGGAGCCACCCGCTGTGAGTGCCTCACGCCGTGTGAGATCAGTGAGGTTCGGATGTTGACTTGGCATGATCCTGACCCTCTTGTCCTGTCTTGTTGCTAACGCTCACATAGCGTGCCGGAGTTCTTCGGTTCGAATGGGCCGGCCGGACAACGCCCGCCAAGAACATGCACAGACCTTGGGGCTATCCGGGTCGTAGACGTCACGACGCTTGCCCACCGCTACTGGTAACCCCACTCGGCATTGCACCGGTTGCTCTTGCCGGTTCACTCAGAAATGCAACGGGCTTCACAACGCGGATTCCGACTTCCCAGGCGTCGACGCATCCTTGGACGCTGCGTCGAGAATCCCGTTCACGAATGCCGTCGACTCGTCCCCGGCGAAGCGGCGGCTGATGTCGACCGCCTCGTTGATCACTATACCGGCCGGTGTCCCCGAACGGATTTCCGAGATGGCCAGACGGAGCAGATGTCGCACGACGGGAGAAATCCGCTCGGGCGACCAGTGCTGCGCAAACCGCCGAATGAGTGCGTCTAGTTGATCCACTTCCCCCGACACTCTCAGAAAGAGCTGTTCGGCGAACGTGTCCACGGGGCAGGGGCTATCCCGAGCAAGGCCACCAAAGAAATCCGCAACCACCTGCTGCGGGCTTGCCCCGCCCATCTCCCATTGGTAGATCATTTGCAGGGCACTCTCGCGTGAGCGGCGACGGGACGGCATTCTGCTCCGCGTCTACCGCTGTTCCTCAGTCAACCGTTTCAGCGTGTTTGCCATCTCTATCGCCGTGACCGCAGCCTGGAAACCGGCGTTCCCGCTTTTTCCGCCGGCGCGACTGATCGCCTGGTCTGTGCCATGGCAGGTCACCACGCCAAAGATCGTCGGGACACCGGTCTCGGGGCCGATCCGCATGATCCCGCTGGCGGCACCAGCCGCTACGTGGTCGTAGTGGTCGGTTTCACCACGGATCACGGCACCCAAGCAAACCACCGCGTCGAAACGGCCGCTCACCGCCATGGCGCGAGCCGCCGTAGCGAGTTCCAGCGAGCCTGGAACTCGGACGACGCGGACGGCTTCCATTGCCCCTCCGTGCCGACGGATTGCATCCAGCGCCCCCGAGAGCAAACGATCTGTAATGAAGCTGTTGAATCGGGCTACGACGCAACCGATCCTCAGGCTCCGTGCATCAAGGTCGCCTTCGATCGTGATCGGTCCGTCTGCCTGCATCTCTTGAGCCTAAGGCAATCCTAGCGGATCCGAATAGCGAGGGCACCCGTTCATCGCAGCGAGGCCGGTCAGACGATCCGTCGGGCTCCCTTGAGCACTGCTTGGATATCCCTGATACCGACGCCCGGACCGGTGGGAACGCTCAGCTTGCCGTTGCGAATGCTGAGCGCCGGATCGAACCAGTCGCGGTAGCGGTCGATATTTCGCTTGTACTCTTGGTATCGGCCGATGTTCTTGGTCCTTGAGGCGAAATGCAGCATGTACACGAACCCGAATCCGCCGGATATATGGACGGTTGTGGGCATGTCTGCGAGTTCCGCCATGTTCGCGACCCGCGCAGATCGGATCATGCCGCCGTAGTAGTGCAGGTCCGGTTGAACGATGTCGACACCGCGGTTGGCAATCATCCACCGGAACCGGCGCTCGCTGTACTCCTGTTCACCACCTGCAACCGGCAAGGTGAGTGTGTCGGCAACAAGCTTCGTATCATCAAGGTGATCGAAGGGACAAGGCTCCTCGAAGTACACGGCACCGACTTCCTCCAGCAGTCGACCGATCGGCACGGCATGCTCCGGGTCGTAGGAACTATTCGCATCCCCATGGAGATCGATCTCGTTGCCGAGAGACCTCCTTGCGAGAGCGATGAGTCGTTCAGAGCGGCCCGGTGAGGCGTCGGCATTGCGGCTCATGCGGCCCCCCAGACGGAATTTGACCGCCTTCGCCCCGGTCTCCTCGATCAGCGATGCCAGGTACTCCGCCTCCTCTTCCGGGGTGGTGTCACGTCGCCCGCTCGCCACGTAGAAGTCGATCTCATTGCGCATGGTGCCACCCATCAACTGACTGATCGACCTGTCGCTCAAGCGTCCGAGCAGGTCGAGCAGGGCGAACTCCACCCATGCCTGCACGGACCAGAGGGCCAGGCCCTGCAGTTTGTAGTTGCTTCGGTGGCGATAGAGGTCGAACAGCAGGCGGGACTCCAGTTCCCGGGCGTCCTTGCCCACGAAGAACGGTATGACCAGTTCCTTGAGGATGTTCCACAGGTAGGGGCGCCCGTTGGTCAGCGAAACGCCCTCTGCGCCGTCCCTGGAGCGGACGTGCACGAACTGGTCCCCGCCTTTCTCGAGCAACTGGATCGAGTCGATGACGACCGGCTCGTCCAGGCCCGACAGATCCAGGATCGGCTTCTCCGCCGCTGCGTCGAGTTCGGTTATCGAGGGTCTCGGGGATCGCTCCCCGCCGGGCTCCGGCGGTGGTTCCCCGCAGCCCAGCAGGGCTGGGCCCGCAGCGGTTCCGGCCAGAAAGGCCCTGCGGCTCGACTCTCCACTCTGGCGGGCTCTCATGGATTCGGGGTTCGCCTCATCGTCTCAGGGCCTCTGGCACCCGAGTCCGGTCGTGTTGCTCCAGATTGACCTGCCAGACCAGGGGGACGGTCGTGGGGAGGTAGCACATGCGGTCGTCGCAGGCTTGGTACCGCAGACTGCCGCTGATGTTCAACGTGCCGTTCTGCAGCAGGCTGTCGAGCTCCCCGTCCTGGCCGACCATGACATCCCTCACCAGTCTCACCGAACCTTCGTACACCGGCACTGTCTCATCAATCGCTGGCAAATGGAGCATCCGGGCCTCAGGGTACTCGACCTCGTAGCTCGTCAGGCCATCGGCGCTGTCCATGTTCCAGGCGATAGGGATATAGTTCTCGACGTTCGGCGCGTATACATGCATCCGGTCGTTGAGTTCGATATCGAGAATCAGTGCAAAGCGGTTACCGCCCCTCACGGTGGAGTCGCTCGCCCAGGTCGTCACCTTGAGGTGAGCCGTCCTGTCCACCATTCGCGCCGAGCCGGATTCGCTCCCGAGCTGCCGTACCAGGACCCGTCCGGCAGTGAACCGGTCCCGATAGCTTGCTTCATGGAACTTCTCGCGTACTGTCCGGTCGGGGGCCAAGAGCAGTTCGACGGGGTGCGGAATTCCGAAGAACTGGTGCTCGGCAGGCACGTCTTCGTTCAGGACGCCAAACTTCCGGATGACGGCCGACTCGGGGTCGGACAGCAGGGAGAAGCCGATCCCCTCCCGGTCTGCGAAATGGCGAAGCAACTCCGGGCTGTCGTAGCTGATCGCCGCGATCCGCACGCCGTTGTTCTCAAACTCTCTCCGCTTTCGTTCCAGCTGCACGAGCTGGCCCTTGCAGAACGGTCACCAGTCTGCCGATCGGAAAAAGAGCAAGAGCAACCCGTTGTCGCCTGTCACGCTTGCGAAGTCTCGGGTCCGCCCGAGCTGGTCCGTCAACTCGAAATCGGGCGCTTGACTGCCGACGGCGGGCCCGATGCTCAAGGGATCGGACTCAGCGCCCCCCTGCTGACCCCATAGGGCTCCGCACAGCGCAAGGCTCGCGAAACAAGCTCCGATTCCTGACGATACCAGTCGCATGGCTTCAGTGTAGTCGCAGTCATCATCGCGCAACCCATTGCACCTCGAACTGGAACGCCAAAGGCCAAGGGGCGGGGTTGGCGGTCGGTGCTTCGGCATGGTGCGGCTGTGGAGACGACGCTGCGGGCGAGGATCTTCGTCCGCTCTCAGTTAGCGCAGGTCGCCGCAAGCGCGAGATCGTAGGTTTGCGGTTCCTGTTCGGCACCAGGGGAGGATCTGTCATGGGCGATGTTCGCGACCTCTCGAGCGGTTTGCCGGATACGGCGCCTTGCTTTGGGATTCTGGCTCCGACTGCTGTTGCGAGTCATCTTGCCGCCACTAGAGCGATTTTGCTGTCTGGAGACCCAGAATCAGGCGTTCCTGCGAACTGCGTCGGTCGCAACACTCAGTGATTCCTCAGAGTTCCACCTGTCCATGTCGGGACGCAAGAACGCCATCTGATCGAGGCCGAGCACCGCGTGCCGAGTGCACTCAGCTTCACCCCCGAGGCCGTAGCGGCCGTGTCCTGCGACGAAGGAATCTGCTGGTCGGCGACGCAGTGTCGCGAGTGGCTGCAGGGTGTGGTGGACCTGAGCTGGCTCCTGATCCGGCTCCCGGTGCGCAGACGCTACGTCGTGTCGAGGGTCTCCGGTCAGGTTCTGCGCCACATGCCCGAGAACTGCCAGGAGCCAATCGTCCTTCCAATCACTTTTTTCGGGAGAAAGCGGGAAGAGAGATCGTCCATGCACAGCACATCGAGTCATACCACCACGCCGGCCTGAACCTAGAGGCCGTCAAACCCCTGTGGCTGAAGGTGTCCCGGTGACAATCCGCCACGTCCAAACGAGCACAGCAGCCACCTGATAAGCAGGTCGGCGGCGAATTGCTGGGATCGCGCTCACCGTGCCCTGTAAGGACTTGTAGGTTGAAGTATCCTCACAATGACGAGCCCAAGGCCGGCCGGGCCTTGCCTCGGCAGTTTTCCACCCCACTCCATCCCGCTAGCGAATACCTAACGGCTTCAACTCTCGCAAGTGGCGAACCCGCCCCTGACATCGAGGAGACGCAACAACTCGAGCGCCTTCGCGATAGCCTTGTCCGTTGCCTTGAGTGATTTGCGAGCCTTCGTCTCCTCGACGGCGCTGACTTCCCCTTTTCTGTAATAGTCCCACTCTCTTTCCAGGAAGACAATCGTGGCAGCAAGCTCCAGAATGACATCGGATGCATCCTTCATCTTCGTCAGCAGGTCCCGGGCGGCTGCTGCGTCCAAGTCACCCAACTTGGGCGGACACGGGGTCTCGTCATCGGTCTTGAAGATCGAATACGGCACGTCGTACCGTCCGAGCCTCTCCTCGATCTCGATTAGCCTTTCTGCGCGGGCGCTTTCTGAACCCATGGCGAGTTCGAACGAATAAGGACCGTAATAGTGGTATGTGAACTGCAATCCGAAGTTTGCGCCACAGCAGTCTAGAAGATAGACCTCTTTCTGCAACCGGGTCTTTCCGACCAGTTCGCCACCGCTCAGTACGACCAGGCCGACTACGATGTCTTCCGATCTCATTACCGTACCTCCTTCAGGATTCCTTCCAGAATTCCGACCTGCTCCCGTTCGGACACATAGACCCGCTGGATTCGCTTCTTGTCTCAGAGCGTTCTTGCAATCTCCGACACGCTCAAAATGTCCTCCGTTCGGCCCAACTTGCTGCACTTGGACACGGCTTGACTGTCGCCGCCTGAGGGCATCGTCCTTACAACGGCATCTCTCCACATCGGATTACGATGCCATCTGGAAGGACCCGGGTCCGTCAGGCGCACACGTCGCACTATCCTCTCCTCTCCTCCTATACGCTGAAGTATGGCAGACACCGTGATCGATCCGGCCGGTCGTACCGTTCCTGACGAGATGCTCAGGGACCTCTTCGTGAAGATGCTCCAGTGCTTCTATGTGGAGGAAAGGTCCAAGATCCTCGTCAACCAGGGCAAGGTGGCCTTCTACGCCTCGACCCGCGGCCATGAACTGGTCCAGGTGGGCGTCCCCATCCTGATGCGGCCTGGACACGACTGGTTTTTCACGTACTACCGCGAGAAGAGTGTGGCGGTCACCCTTGGAATGCCGTACAGGGACATCTTCCTGGGATTGCTCAATCGCGACGGAGATCCGAATTCGCAGGGCGTGAACATGTCCGAGCAGTGGTCCTCCAAGGATCTGAAGTTCGTCGCGCAGAGCGCCTGCACCGGTACCCAGTATCTTGCTGCCGTCGGAGCGGCCCGAGCCCTCAAGTACGACGGGTCGGATGCCGTCGTCTACGTTTCGTCCGGTGAGGGTGCCACAAGCGAGGGGGAGTTCTTCGAGTCTCTCAACTGGGCTCACCGGGAGAATCTGCCCGTCCTGTTCGTCGTCCAGAACAACGGATACGCGATCAGCGTTCCCCAGCGCTACCAGACAGCGTCCGATGTTCACCGGATTGCGGAGGGATTCGGTCTGCCAGCGTACCACTTGGACGGAACGTCGAGCTTCGACAGGATCTATGACCTGGTGCCCGGCCTGATCCGCCACATTCGCGATGGCGCGGGACCGGCATTGATCGAGTTCAGCGTTGTCCGGCTCGATGCTCATTCCTCATCGGACGACCAGCGCAAGTATCGTGACCGGGAGGACATCGACGAGGCCGGCAGGCGGGATCCCGTGACACTTGCGGAACACACCGTCCTGACCGCGGGCATCATGTCTGCCGACGAGATTCAGGATTTGCGTGCGCAGATCAAGCAAGACGTCGACCGCGCCGCCCAGGAAGCCGAATCCCACCCGTATCCGGAGCATTTCGACGTGTTGGAGCATGTCTTCTCGAAACAACTGCCCGTCACGGAAGAGCCCGAGCCGCAGCTTCTGGGCCCCCCGGTCTCAATGGTGCAGGCGATCAACAGCGGGCTGCGGGAAGAGATGCACCGCAATCCGAAGATCGTGATGTGGGGGGAGGATATCCAGGATCCCAAGGGCGGCGTGTTCGGCGTGACGAAGGGTCTCACCGAGGAGTTCGGCGAGGCGCGCTGCGGCAACGCAGCACTGGCCGAGGCCTCGATCCTGGGAATCGCCGGGGGCATGGGAACGGCAGGCTACATGCCCATTGTGGAGATCCAGTTCGCCGACTACATCTGGCCGGCTTTCATGCAGATGCGCAACGAGATCGCCCCCATGCGCTGGCGCAGCGCCGGTACCTGGAATTGCCCGATGGTATGCCGGGTTGCGGTGGGGGGCTACATCAAGGGCGGGCCGTGGCACTCCGCCAACATCGAGGGGCTCTTCGCAAGCATCCCCGGTTGGTACGTCGTTTATCCCTGTTGTGCGCAGGATGCCAAGGGCCTGATCAAGACGGCCGCCAGAATGAAGGATCCGGTCCTCTTTCTCGAGCACAAGGGGCTCTACCGAGCCATGCCGGCGCGTACGCCGGAGCCGGATGAGCACTACCTGATCCCCTTCGGCAAGGCTCGCACGAGGCGCCCCGGAAGCGACGCGACCGTTGTGGCGTGGGGCTACACTGTCCACCAGGCCGAGTCCGTTGCCAACTGCCTCGCCGAGGAGGGGGTGGCTGCTGTGGAGGTGATCGATCTGCGAACCATCGCTCCGTGGGACAAGCAGACGGTCTTCGAGAGTGTGCGCCGGACCAGCCGCGTTGTCGTGGCCCACGAGGACAGGCTCACCATGGGGTTTGGCGCAGAGGTCACGGCGGAGATCGCCCGTCACTGCTTCCAGCATCTTGATGCTCCGGTCCTCAGGGTGGGGGCCCAGGACTGCCTTGTTCCGGCGGCCGTGACGCTGGAACGCGAGGTTCTGCCCTCGGACCAGTCCCTCCGGCTCGCAATCGAGCGTGTTCTGCGGTACTAGGAGCCAGTAGGAGCCATGCACTGTCCTGTCAGGCGCCCGGTTTCATTCGCCGCGGCCGCGTGGCTGGGCGTGACGCTGCTTGCCTGTGGCGGGTCCGACCGGGAACGGGCGTCGCAAGCTGTCGGGCTGCTCCCGACCACCACCGTCGTCCTGCCTGATGGCTCCCGGATCGAGGCGGAACTCGCCATCACTCCACAGCAGCAGGCTCGCGGGCTCATGTTTCGTCCCGACCTGCCGCCGGACCGCGGGATGCTCTTCGTCGGCGACCGCGCCGCCCCGCGCTCATTCTGGATGTACCGCTGCCTGATCCCCCTGGACCTGATTTGGATGGATGGTGCGCACCGCATCGTGGAGATCGTCCGGTCGGCCCCGCCCTGTACCGACCCGGATCCCGGCAACTGCCCATCCTTCGGGGGGAACGTGAACTCTGTGTATGTCCTGGAGTTGGCGGGTGGACAGGTTGACGCCCGGGGCCTTCAGATTGGTGATCGCCTCGAGTTCTGAGGTAACCGCAGCGAGCGTTGTCTCGCCTAGGCAATTGGAAGGGTGTACCCTCGAAACGGATTGATATGTCAAAGAAACGGATCCTAGCCGTCCTCGTTGGCTTGGGACTGGTGTATCTGGTCGGTTCCCGAGTCTACGAAGCGAACCAGGCGGCCAACGCTCCCGCCAAGAAGAAGGCGGGCGGTCGCGTCATCAACGTTGATGTGACGGAAGCCCGTATGGGGGAACTCCGGGAAATTCTCACCCTGACCGGGGCCCTGAAGCCGAAGGAGATCGTCGACGTGAACCCAAAGGTCACGGGGCGCATCGAGCGGATTCACTTCCTTGTGGGAGATCGTGTCCGACGGGGGGCCTTGGTTGCCGAAATCGAGGACGACGAGCTCGAGCAGCAGGTCATGCGGTCCGAAGCCGCATACGCCGTGAGCCAGGCGAATATTTCGTCCCGCCGCTCGGAACTGGCGAACGCCAAGGCCGATCTGGAGCGGGCGCAGCTGCTCTTCGATGAGGACCTCCTCTCGCCGCAGGAGTACCAGCAGTCACAGACGTCGCTGGAAGTCATGGAGGCGCAGGTTGATCTGGCAGAGGCCCAGGCCCAGCAGTCCCTGGCTGAACTCAACGAACTCCGCATCCGACTGGAGGGCACCAGGGTCCTTGCCCCCATGTCCGGATTCGTGTCGGCCCGGTTCGTTGACCCGGGCGCTCTCGTCGCGCCGAACAATCCCATTCTCCAGATCGTCAACATCTCGACGATGGTGACCCAGGGCAACGTGCCGGAGAGGAATGTTGGCAAGCTCTCGGTCGGCAATTCGGCCGAGGTTCGCGTGGACGCCATCCCCGGGCAGGACTTCGAGGGCCATGTTGCCCGCATCGCTCCCGTGCTCGACGCAGCGACCCGCAGCGCGGTGATCGAGATCGACATCGCCAATCCCCAGACCGTGCTCAAGGCCGAGATGTTTGCCCGCATTGCTCTGGATCTAGGTACCATGCGCGAGGCGACCCTGATCCCGCGGGACGGCCTCGTCTATCGCGGACAGCAGCCCGGTGTCTACATCATCGAGGGCGACTCACCCCAGCCCATCTTCCAGGTGATCGAAACCGGAATGTCCAGGGATGACCAGGTCGAGGTGCTGGCCAACCTCGACGCTGGCACACGTATCGTCGGACGTGGGGCGACCATGCTCCGGGACGGGGACCGCATCAGTACCGGTCCGGCAGGCGGGGCTGGCCGCAGCGGAGGCGCTCCGTCCAAGGGCGGTGCCGGCGCCCCGGGGCAGGGTGGCCGCGATGCGACCAAGGCTGCCAACCGGAAAGCCGGCTAAACTGAGGCTGCCGACTGTCAGGTCCTGACGCCTCACCGATGCGGAACCGGTATCGGGTTGGGTGAGGTTTCGGGGGACCGGCTCGGCCGGAGGAACAAAACATGGGCTTGTCGACCCTTTCCATTCATCGGCCGGTCACGATCCTGATGATCTGCCTGGTGGCCATCCTGCTGGGTGCTGTCGCGTTCATGAACATCCCGGTCGATCTGATGCCGGAAATCGTCTATCCGACGATCAGCGTCCGGGCCGAGTACGAAGGCGTTGCTCCCGAGGAGATGGAAACGCTTGTCGTGCGACCGCTTGAGGAGGCATTCTCGGCGGCCCCGAACGTCGAGAAGATATCGAGTTCCGTCTACGAGGGGCTCTGCTACGTGCGGGTCGGATTTGACTACGGGGTAGATATCGACGAGGCCGCGAACGAACTGCGTACGCGCCTCGACCGGCGTCGCCGCTACCTGCCGGAGGACATGGACCCGCCGACCATGTACAAGTACGACTCTTCGCAGTATCCCATCCTTTACCTCACGGTTTCTTCCCACAACATGGGGCCGAAGGAACTGCGCCACTTCGTCGAGAAGCAGCTCCAGCACCGGCTCGAGCGGGTGCCCGGTGTCGCTGCGTTCACCGTCCGGGGCGGGCTTCGCCGGGAAATCCACGTCAACCTTGAGCTCAAGAAACTGCGCGCTCTCGATCTCTCGGTCAGCCAGGTCGTCGACATCCTGCGCCGGGAGAACATGAACCGTCCCGTCGGCCCCGTCGACGAGGGACGCTTCGAGGTTCTCCTTCGCACCCGGGGTGAGTTCCGGAGTCTCGAGGAAATCCGGAACGTCGTCCTGACCACCCGCAACGGGGTGCCCGTCCACATCCGGGAGGTTGCCACCGTGGACGACAGCCACGAGGACACGGACTACATGGTCAGCGTCGACGGCCAGCCAGGCGTGCGGATGTACGTCTACAAGCAGGCCGGGTCGAACACGGTGCAGGTCTCCGACGCCCTGTGGCGCGAAGTCGACCGCATCCACCAGATCCTGCCGAATATCCGTATCGAGAAGACTCGGGACAGCGCCGACTTCATCCGTGCGTCCATCGACAACGTCCAGCGGGCCATGCTGGAAGGGGCGGGTCTGGCCGTGCTGGTTCTACTGTTCTTCCTGCGCAGCCTCTCCAGCACCCTCATCATCGGCGTCGCGATCCCGATTTCGGTGATTTCGACGTTTGCCCTGATGTTCTTCAACGGCTTCACCCTCAACACGGTGTCGGTTGGCGGTCTGGCGCTCGGCGTCGGCATGCTGGTCGACAACGCCATCGTCGTGCTCGAGAACGTGTACCGCCACAGGGAGGGCGGCAAGAGCAATCTCGAGGCCGCGCTCGTCGGCAGCCGCGAGGTCTCCATGGCGATCAGCGCCTCCACGCTGACAACGGTCGCCGTTTTCGTGCCGGTCCTGTTCCTGGGCGGAATTGCGGCCCAGACCTTCCGCCAGCTTGCCTACGTCGTCAGTTTCGCGCTGCTGTGCTCCCTGGTGGTGGCTCTCACGGTGGTGCCGGGTCTGTGTGCCCACTACTCCCACGGAACTCGGGCCCGCGGCCGGCTTGCTCGACTCAGCCAGGCGGCCCGTTCCTGGCAGCGGAACCTCGCCGCCGGTTACGGTGCCGCGCTCCAGTGGTCGCTGGATCACAGAGGCACCGTGATCGGCTCCGCGGCGCTGCTGTTCGGCCTTTCGCTATGGCTGATCCCCTATCTCGGGGTCGAGCTGCAGCCGCAGGTCGACGGGGGGGAGGTCCGCGTCAACGTGGAACTCGAGCCCGGCACGCGGGTCGAGGTTACCGACGCCGTCATGCAGGAACTCCGTCGTGTTGCCCAGGAGCGGGCGCCCGAGACCTCGACAATCATGGTGACCTCCGGTGGAAGCTCGCGCAGTAGCGGGTCCGGCACCCACCTTGGCGAGCTCCGCCTCAGTCTGGTCCCGAAGACGGAGCGCGAGCGCTCCGCCCGGGAGGTGGCCAACGACTTGAGGGACGCGCTCCAGATCCAGCCCGGCATGCTGGTCAAGACCCGCGTCTCCGGGAGCATGTTCCGGAGCTGGGGCAGCGAGGACAACGACGACCGGCTCTCGGTCGAGATCCGCGGTCACAACATCGAGACGGCCGTCCAGTTGGGGGAGACGATCCGGGAGGCCATGGCTCGGGTCGACGGAATCGCGGAGCCGACAATCAGCCAGCGCCCCGGCATGCCCGAAATGCTCGTCGAGGTGGACCGCTTGCGGGCTGCCAACATGGGCCTGAACGTTTCGGATGTCGCGACCACCCTGGAGACGGCGATCGGCGGCACTCGCAGTTCCATGTACCGCAAGGACGGGGACGAGTTCAACATCCTCGTGCGCCTCCGTGAGGAGGACCGGCTGGAAATCAGCAATGTCGGCCGGGTACCGCTGTCTACTCCCCTGGGCCGCACGATCCCGGCGGAGAGCGTCATCCAGCTTCGCCGGCAGGAGGGCCCGACCTACATCAGCCGCGTCGATCAGGAGCGGCGAGTCTTCGTGACCGGGGCGATCGCCGATCGCGATCTGGGAAGCGTCGTCGCCGACTTGAAGGGGGAGCTCGCCGCGCTGGTCCTGCCCGATGGCTTCTCGGTCGAGTTTGGAGGCGAGTACGAGGAGCAGCAGGAGACCTTTCGGAACCTGAGTTTCGCGGCGGTCCTGGCGCTGGTTCTGGTCTATATGGTGATGGCGGCCCAGTTTGAATCCTTGCGGGATCCGTTCCTGATCCTGTTCTCTGTGCCACTGGCCTCCATCGGCGTCGTCCTGATCCTGCTGCTGACCGAGACCACGTTCAACCAGCAGGCATTTCTCGGGGTGATCGTGCTGGTCGGCATCGTCGTGAACAATGCGATCGTGTTGGTCGACTACACCAATCTCCTGCGCAGCGACGAGGGGCTCGGTCTGCACCGGGCAGTCGTGACGGCCGGCATGCGCCGGATGCGACCCATCCTGATGACCACGATCACCACCGTGCTGGGTCTCGCCCCGATGGCGCTGGGGCTGGGCGAGGGGGCTGAGCTGCAGGCCCCCATGGCGCGCGTCGTGATCGGCGGTCTGGCTGCCTCGACCCTGATCACGCTCGTGTTCATCCCGGTCATGTACGTAGCTCTCGAGGATCTCGGGGCCACGAGAAAGTTCCGCCGGCCGGTTCCTGAGGCCCTCGAACCCGTGGCCGGAGACTGACGTTCGTTCCGCCTTTGTAACCGTTGGCTACCCGATGAACGCCTTCCCATACGGTGAGTCGCCATTTCGCGGGAGCGGACCGGCCTCGCCGACGAAATCGCTGCTGAAATGTTGGGGACTGTCACATGAGCCTGCCTGAGTTTTCGATCAAGCGTCCCATCACCGTCTTGATGGCGGTGATGGTCTGCCTTCTGCTCGGAGCCATCGCCTTTCTGAATATCCCGGTCGACCTGATGCCCGAGGTGAACTTCACCACGCTCAGCATCACGACCGACTACGAGGGGGTGGGCCCCGAGGAGATCGAGACCCTGATCAGCCGCCCGCTCGAACAAATCGTGTCGGCGGCCCCCGGCGTGGAGCGAGTGACGTCCACCTCGAGCGAGGGGCGTTCCTCAGTCCGTGTCGAGTTCGTCTATGGCACCGATATCGATGTGGCGGCCGACGAGGTGCGCTCGAGACTGGACCGTGGCCGCCGCTCGCTTCCCGATGACATCGAGCCGCCAACCATCTTCAAGTTCGACGTCACGCAGTTTCCGATCATGTTCCTCACGGTCGCGACGCCGGACATGGACCCGCGCGAGTTGCGGATGTTCGTCGAGAGGAACCTCCTGTATCGTCTCGAACGCATCCAGGGTGTCGGGCAGGTTCGGGTCGGCGGCGGGCTGCGTCGCGAGATCCACGTCGATCTGAACCTGGAGAAGCTGCGCGCCCTGAATCTCTCGGTTGCGCAAGTCGTCAACACGATCAGGGCGGAGAATCTCAATCGTCCGGTAGGGCCCGTGAAGGAGGGGCGTTTCGATGTCCTGCTGCGGACGAGCGGCGAATTCGACAGCGTTCACCAGATCCTCAACGTAGCCCTCACCTCGCGCAATGGTGTGCCGGTCTACGTCCGGGATATCGCGGACGTCGAGGATTCCCATCCCGATATCCGTCACTACGTCGGCGTGAACGGCAAGCAGGCGCTGCGCCTCATCATGTTCAAGCAGTCCGGTTCGAACACCGTCAAGGTATCGGACGCCGTCTGGGAGGAAGTGGACCAGATCCACGGCGACTACCCCAACATCCGGATCGAGAAGACGATGGACACGGCGGATTTCATCAACAGCGCGATCCGCAACGTGGAGGCTGCCGCCGGCGTGGGGGCCGTACTGGCGGTGTTCGTCCTTCTGTTCTTCCTGCGCAGCCTGTCCAGCACTCTCATCATCGGAGTCGCAATTCCCATCTCGGTGGTTTCGACCTTCGCCCTGATGTACTTCAACGGCTTCACCTTGAACATCGTCTCCTTCGGCGGTCTCGCCCTGGGCGTGGGCATGCTCGTCGACAACGCCATCGTAGTCCTCGAGAACATCTACCGCCACCGCGAGGAAGGCCTGCAGGGGCGCGAGGCGGCGCTGGTGGGGAGCCGGGAGGTCGCGACCGCGATCACTGCCTCGACCTTGACGACCATCGCCGTGTTCGTCCCCGTGCTGTTCATGGGCGGTTACTCGGCGCAGCAGTTCAAGCAGCTGGCCTACGTGGTCAGCTTCTCGCTGCTGTGCTCACTGGTGGTGGCGCTGACCGTCGTCCCGGCGTTGTGCTCGAGGCGGCGCGGGACCTCCGCCCCCTCGGTGGGCCTCCTCGGCCTCGCTGAGCGGGCGATGAGGGGAATGTCGGACGGCTACGGCGAGATCATCCGCTGGGCGCTCTCCAGCCGCGGCCTGGTGACGGCGGTGGCCGTCGCCTCGCTGGCGTGCTCCTGGTGGTTGAGCGGCTATATCGGCGTTGAGCTCGAGCCCCAGGTGGACGAGGGCCAGATCCGGATCAACCTCGAGTCGGAGCCCGGGACGCGGGCGGAAGTTACCAAGGAGATCGTTGACAGGATGGAGCAGATCGTCCTCGCCGACGTGCCCGAGGTGGAGTACATCATGACCGAGGCGGGCAGCGACAGCCCGTTCCGCTCCATCGCCACCCATGTCGGAGAGCTCCGGATCACCCTGGTCGACCAGTCGCAGAGAACGCGGACCGCGCGGGAGATCACCAATCTGCTGCGGCCGAAACTGATGGCGGTCGCGCCGGGGGTGCAGCTGCGGACACGCATCTCCAGCGGCACCTTCGGCCGGCGCCGTGGCGGCCAGGACGGTGCCGATGATCGTCTCCAGGTGACCGTCCGCGGCTATTCCCAGGGCGTTACCAACCAGCTGGCCCTGCAGGTTCGCGACGCGATGATGTCGGTCGACGGGGTGGCCGAGGCGCAGGTCAGTCGCCGGCCGGGCTCGCCGGAGATGGTGGTCAGCGTGGACCGCCTGCGGGCGGCCAGTCTGGGTATGTCGGTGGCCGAGGTGGCGGACACGCTGGAGACGGCCGTCGGCGGCCGACGGTCCAGCTTCTACCGCGAGGAAGGCGACGAGTACGACATCGTGGTCCGGCTGCGCGAGGAAGACCGGCTTGAACTCAGCCAGGTCGGCCGGATTCCGCTCCGGACCCCCGCCGGCCAGTTGATCTACGCGGACGACGTGGTCCGGCTGAACCGCCAGGAAGGGCCCGTCGAGATCAATCGCGTCGACCAGGAGCGCATCGTCTACGTGTCGGGAACGCTTGGCGATCGCGACCTGGGCAGCGTCATTGCCGATCTGGAGGTCGCGGTCGCCGGGATTCCGCGGCCGGACGGCTACGAGATCCGCTTCGGTGGCGAGTGGGAGGATCAGCAGGAGTCGTTCCGGGAACTGACCTACGCCGCGATCCTCGCTTTCGTCCTGGTGTACATGGTCATGGCGGCCCAGTTCGAGTCGCTGCGCGATCCGTTCATCATCCTCTTCTCCATCCCGCTTGCGGTGATCGGGGTCGTGACGATGCTGGTCATCACCCAGACGACCTTCAACATGCAGGGGTTCCTGGGGGTGATCGTGCTGGTCGGCATTGTCGTGAACAACGCGATCGTGCTGATCGACTATACGAACCAGTTGCGCCGCGAGCACGGATACGGCATCAGCGACGCCGTGATCACGGCCGGAAGCCGCCGCTTGCGGCCCATCCTGATGACCACCGTCACCACGGTTCTGGGCCTCACTCCGATGGCGCTTGGCATCGGGGAGGGCTCCGAATTGCAGGTGCCCATGGCCCGCACCGTGATTGGCGGTCTGCTGACCTCGACGATGATCACGCTCGTGTTCATCCCGGTCGTCTATGCCACGCTCGAGGAGTTCTCGGAGCGGCTCGCGAACCGAAGGGAGGCCAAGGATCTGGTCGGCAAGCCGCTGCGGCCTGCCGAGGGCGACTGAGGATGATCGCGAATCCGCAGTCGGCGCAGGCAACGGCGCGGCCCCGGTTCCCCCGCCTGCGGACCGGGACCGGGCCGATTCGTTGGCGGACGGCCCGCTCTTGCCGGCCGGGCTGGTGTAGAATCAGAGGCGACAGGCCTGCGCCGGTCGACCGATTGCAAAGGAGTATCAATCATGACAATCATCCGTATGGCATCCGTCCCCCTGCTTGGCGTTTCCCTGGTGGCGGGTGACGTCGCCGGCGCACTGCCCGGCCCGGAGATTCGGGGCAGCTACATCGAGTCTCGAAACGCCGAGATCTATGCCTCGCACTGCTTTGCCAACAGCGAGGTCGGCATCTCGGGCGACATGGCCGTCATGGCTTGGGACATTGAGCGGGGCAGCTTCAAGGGTGTGCCGCTCGCGGGCACCCGGGTGGTCGCCGTCGTGAACGCCTCCTCGACCATCGGCAACCCATTCGGTGATCCGCTGCCGGCGAAGGCGATGCTGATCTTCGACGAGCGCACGTCGGTGGTCCAGCGAGGCGCGCTGGCGGCGTTCGTCAAGTCCCAGGCGGGCGAGCTGGTGGAGAACGTAGTGCACACGGACACGGCTCCGATCCGGATCGATTTCCACGGCAACCTGCATGATCGCGTGGCGACGCTGCAGGCTGGCGACATCGTTTCCCTGGAGACGCGCGCCATACGAGACACCGATTCGCTCTGCCATCTTGACGACATCTATTACCGGCCCCTCGTTGCGCTGGACCATGCGATGCCCGCCTTCGCCGTGGAACAGTTGTTCCGTGGCGACGGGCTCGGGCACAAGTTGCACGAGTACAGGCGCTCGAGTGCCTATCTCGGCACGTTCGTCGCCCGCGGCATCTGAGGCCTGTGCCGGCCACGGGCGCGGATGGCTCCGAACCCCGGGGGTGTCTCCGCACATCGACTCGTGGCCGGGAATTTCCTGGAGCGCTGCGGGGTCTCGGCCGGGGGGCGCTGCGGCGGCTCCGCCCCGGCTCTGAATGGGAGTGATCAATGCAATTGCGCACCAAGCTGGAAATCCTGGTGGTGGCCTGGCTGCTCGCAGTCCCGGCCGCCGGGGAGTACAGGGCGGAGGCCGGTGCCTCGCTGCCGGACAGCGTCCCCGCTGCAACCCGCGAACTGGTGCGGTCGGAGGGCGTCACGGTCCGGTCGGGCGAAGACCCCGTGGCCAGATTCTGGATGCGAGATGTACCCTTCGACGGCGAACCGGCGAGCGGTTTCGGCGTCCGGTTCGACAACGTGCCGGAAGGCGCGTTCCTCGGGGTGATGGAGTTCCCGGACGAGGGCTCCGACTTCCGCGAGCAGGCCGTGCCGCCCGGCGTGTACACGATCCGTTTCGGGCTCCATCCGGAAGATGGCAACCACATGGGCGTTGCGCCCAGTCGGGACTTTGCCCTGCTCTCGCCGGTGGACAAGGATCTCGATGTCCGCAGGAACTATGACTTCGACGGAATCGTGGATCTGAGCGCCAACGTCGGCAATCCGCATCCGACCGTAGCGCGGCTGGAGCTGCCGGAGGGCGATTCCGGTCCCAACCTCTGGCAGAACGACCATTCCCACTGGATTCTGGACCTGCCCGTGGCGGAAACGGTCGTGGGCATCGTGGTGGAGGGGCATTCGGAGGAGTAGTCCCCCGGACGGCCTGGCCTCGCGCCGTCTGCGGATGCTACACTGGGTGCAGGCAAGGAACGAATGGGCGTCGGTACGGCTCTTGCCGGCGGCCGCCCTGAGGCGGTAGCCCTTGCCGTTTGACAGGCGGCGGCACCGTGTAGTACCATGGCCTGAAGAGCCGGGAAACGGAAGTGCCGGGTTTCCTGTCGTCGGATCGACGGGGACGGTCTCCCTGACCCGGATGGCGTATTTCAGGTGCCTCCGAGGGGGTGCCGGGTGTTGAACGGGATCTTCGGATTCCGAGGGGCGTCGCCCCGTTTCGGCCCGAAGTCGCAAAGGTTCCCCACCCGGGAGCCAGTTATGGCGGACGGCACGGGGCTCAGCGGTGTTTGCGGGGTGTGCATGTGCGTTCGGCGTGTGTCGTCGACGGTGTGCTTGCGCGCCCAACCTGCATGGAAGGAATGACAGGATCGTGCCGACTTTCAGTCAGCTAGTGCGCAAGGGGCGCAAGGTGCCGAAGTACAAGACGTCCTCGCCCGCGCTGCAGCGGTGTCCCCAGAGACGGGGCGTGTGTACGCGCGTGTACACGGTCACACCGAAGAAGCCGAACTCTGCCCTGCGGAAGGTGGCTCGGGTCCGCCTGACCAACAGCATCGAGGTCACAACGTACATCCCGGGGGTCGGCCACAACCTGCAGGAGCACTCGATCGTGCTGATCCGCGGCGGCCGCGTCAAGGACCTTCCCGGTGTCCGCTACCACGTGGTCCGCGGAACGCTGGATGCCTCCGGTGTCGAGGACCGGCGCCAGGCCCGCAGCAAGTACGGTGCCAAGCGCCCGAAGAAGTAGTCATTCACGGAATCTGAAGCCATGCCGCGAAGAAGAGAAGTTCCGGTCCGCGAACCCGCCCCGGATCCGGTGTACAACTCCACCCTGGTCTCGAAGTTCATCAACTGCATGATGTGGGACGGCAAGAAGTCTGTCTCCGAGCGCATTTTTTACAGCGCCATGGACAAGATTCGGGCCCGCACCGGCGACGACCCCCTGCCGGTCTTCAAGAAGGCCGTCGAGAACGTCAAGCCCGTGGTCGAGGTGAAGTCGAGGCGGGTGGGCGGCGCCAACTACCAAGTCCCCATCGAGGTGCGCCCGAACCGACGGCAGTCACTCGCCCTGCGCTGGCTGATTCGCAATGCCCGCTCCCGCAGCGAGAACCAGATGGCGGACCGTCTCGGCACGGAACTGCTCGATGCCGCCCAGGGCCGTGGCAGCACCATCAAGAAGAAGGATGACGTTCACCGCATGGCGGAGGCCAACAAGGCCTTCGCGCATTTCCGCTGGTGACGCTCTCTCACGAACGGCGATACGAGGTCACTTCCATGTCCCGGCCAGTCAGACTCGAGCGGTACCGCAACATCGGCATCGCCGCGCACATTGATGCCGGCAAGACCACAACCACGGAGCGCATCCTGTACTACACGGGACGGCTGCACCGCATGGGCGAGGTCCACGACGGCACCGCGACCATGGACTACATGGAGCAGGAGCAGGAGCGTGGCATCACGATCACCTCCGCCGCCACGACCTGCTTCTGGAGAGACCACCAGATCAACATCATCGATACGCCCGGTCACGTGGACTTCACCGCCGAGGTGGAGCGCTCGCTGCGGGTGCTTGATGGAGCCATTGCCCTGTTCGACGCCGTGGCGGGTGTCCAGCCCCAGTCGGAGACCGTCTGGCGCCAAGCCGACAAGTACGGCGTCCCTCGCCTCGCCTTCATCAACAAGATGGATCGCGTCGGAGCGAATTTCGACTATGCCGTCCAGACGATGGTGGGGCGGCTGAAAGCCAACCCCGTGCCCATCCAGCTCCCGATCGGGGCGGAGGACCGGCTGCGGGGCGTTGTGGATCTCGTCGAGATGAAGGGCATCTACTGGAAGGACGAGACGTTCGGTGCCGAGTATGAGGTGGGCGAGATTCCGGACGACCTGCTCCCCGAGGCGCTCGACCGGCGCGAGAAGATGATCGAGCGGGTCGCGGAGGAGGACGAGGACCTGTTCGGCCTCTATGTCGAGGGCGAAGAGATCGGTGTCGACAGCCTCCGCGGGGCGATCCGGCGGGCGACCGCGGCGATGCGGATCACGCCCGTGCTGTGCGGCTCCGCCTTCAAGTACAAGGGGGTCCAGCGCCTCCTCGATGCGGTCGTGGACTACCTTCCCTCGCCGCTCGATGTGCGCCCGGTCCAGGGAACCTCTCTCGACGGCGGGACCGTGCTGACCCGCGAGGCCTGCGACGACGCCCCCTTCTCCGCGCTCGTATTCAAGATCCTGACCGATCCCTACGTCGGTCAGCTCGCCTTTCTGCGGGCCTATTCCGGGACCTTCAGGGCCGGGTCGGCGGTCTTCAACGTGTCCAAGAGGCGCAAGGAGCGCATAGGTCGCCTGCTTCGCATGCACGCGAACAAGCGTGAGGACGTGCAGGAGGTGCGTGCCGGCGACATCCTCGCCGTGGTCGGCCTCAAGACGGTCCAGACGGGCGACACGATCTGCGACCCCGACGAGCCGGTGATCCTTGAGCAGATCGAGTTCCCGACCCCTGTCCTCTCGCTCGCCGTCGAACCCAAGACCAAGGCCGACCAGCAGAAGATCGGGATGGCGCTGACCAAGCTCTCGCAGGAAGACCCCACGTTCCGCGTCGAGTCCGACCCGGACACCGGGCAGACGATTCTCTCGGGCATGGGAGAGCTGCACCTGGAAATTTTGGTCGATCGGCTCCAGCGGGAGTTCCAGGTCGCCGCCGACATCGGGCGGCCCCAGGTCGCGTATCGCGAGACGATCGGGGCGTCCGCCCGGGGCGAGGGGCGATTCGTCCGGCAGACCGGCGGCCGCGGCCAGTACGGCCATTGCAAGATTCGGGTCGAGCCGATCCCGGGCGACGGCATCGAGTTCTGCAACGAGATTTTCGGCGGGGCGATCCCGAAGGAGTTCGTCGGATCGGTCGAGAAGGGCGTGCGGGAGGCCCTGGCCAACGGGGCCCTCGCCGGCTACGAGACCGTCGGCGTGCGCGTGACGGTGGACGACGGCAGCTACCACGAGGTGGACAGCTCGGAGGTCGCCTTCAAGGTGGCCGGCTCCCTCGCCCTGAAGGATGCCGTTTCGCGGGCCCGGCCCGGGCTGCTCGAGCCCGTCATGTCGATCGAGGCGGTGGTGCCGGAGGAATACATGGGAGACGTCCTTGCGGACATCGGCACCCGGCGCGGGCGGATCGAGGGCATGAGCCTGAGGGGCTCGACGCAGGTGATCAAAGGATTCGTGCCGCTGGCGGAGATGTTTGGCTATGCCACGGACCTGCGGTCACGCACCCAGGGGCGGGGCAGCTATACCATGCACCTGCACGGGTACGAGCCGGCTCCGGCTGCCGTGCAGGAGGAGATCGTGAGCCGCATGCGCGGCAAGGTGGTCCGCTGAGACCGCCGGAGAAGGCAACGCAGGGGGACAGGGACAGATGGCGAAGGAAAAGTTTGACCGGTCGAAGCCGCACGTGAACGTGGGGACGATCGGGCACATCGATCACGGCAAGACGACGCTGACGGCGGCGATCACGCGGGTGCTGTCGAAGCACGATCCGAGCAACCAGGTGCGGTCGTTCGACTCGATCGACAACGCGCCGGAGGAGCGGGAGCGGGGGATCACGATCGCGACGGCGCATGTGGAGTACCAGACGGCGAACCGGCACTACGCGCACGTGGACTGTCCGGGTCACGCGGACTACATCAAGAACATGATCACGGGGGCGGCGCAGATGGATGGGGCGATCCTGGTGGTGGCGGCGACGGACGGGCCGATGCCGCAGACGCGGGAGCACATTTTGCTGGCGCGGCAGGTGGGGGTGCCGTACATCGTGGTGGCGTTGAACAAGGTGGAC
The DNA here is from genome assembly GCA_965205085.1 of Bryobacterales bacterium. GTDB lineage: Bacteria > Acidobacteriota > Terriglobia > Bryobacterales > UBA6623 > VXMF01. The sequence continues at coordinate 4,767,074 of OZ242039.1, forward strand.
ATGGTGGACGACGAGGAGTTGCTGGAGTTGGTGGAGTTGGAGGTGCGGGAGTTGCTGACGGAGTACGATTTTCCGGGGGACGACGTGCCGGTGGTGCGGGTGTCGGCGCTGAAGGCGCTGGACGGGGACGAGGGTGCGGAGCCGGGGGTGGATGAGTTGATGGCGGCGGTGGACGAGTACATTCCGACGCCGGAGCGGGACGTGGACAAGCCGTTCTTGATGCCGATCGAGGACATATTTTCGATTTCGGGTCGGGGGACGGTGGTGACGGGGCGGATCGAGCGAGGGGTGGTGAAGGTGGGGTCGGAGATGGAGTTTTTGGGGATCCGGGAGACGCACCGGAAGGTGATCACGGGGGTGGAGATGTTCAAGAAGCTTTTGGACCAGGGGCAGGCGGGGGACAACGTGGGGCTGCTGGTGAGGGGGTTGGACAAGGAGGCGGTGGAGCGGGGGCAGGTGGTGGCGCAGCCGGGGAGCATCACGCCGCACACGAAGTTCAAGGGGCAGGTGTACGTGTTGAAGAAGGAGGAAGGGGGGCGGCACACGCCATTTTTCAACGGGTACCGGCCGCAGTTTTACTTTCGGACGACGGACGTGACGGGGGTGGCGGAGTTGCCGGAGGGGACGGAGATGGTGATGCCGGGGGACAATGTGGAGTTGAATGTGGAGTTGATCGTGCCGATCGCGATGGAGCAGGGTCTGCGGTTCGCGATCCGCGAGGGTGGACGCACCATCGGTGCCGGCACCGTCGCCTCGATCGTGGAGTGAGCGGGGACCGCGCGCGGGAATCGGAAGGACACCGACAGAGATGCCGAAAGAGAGAATCCGGATCCGTCTGAAGGCGTACGATTACCGCGTTCTGGACCAGTCGACGGGAGACATCGTGAACACTGCGCAACGCACCGGCGCGCAGGTGGCGGGCCCGATCCCCCTCCCGACGGTGAAGAACCGCTACACCGTGCTGCGGTCGGTCCACACCGACAAGCGTTCCAGGGAGCAGTTCGAGGTCCGCACGCACAAGCGGCTGCTGGACATCCTCGAGCCCACCCAGGACACCGTCGACGCCCTGATGCGCCTCGATTTGCCCGCCGGCGTGGACGTGGAGATCAAGGCCTTCGGTGCCTAGTGCCGGTCGGTGTGAGAGTTGAACATTCGCAGGAGAGCATGACGCCATGGCCCCCGGAATCCTAGGAAAGAAGATCGGCATGACGCAGTTCTTCGACGAAGAAGGTCTTGTCGTTCCGGCGACAGTGCTGCAGGCCGGGCCCTGCGTGGTTGTCCAGCGCAGGAGTGTCGACAGGGACGGGTACGAAGCGGTTCAGGTCGGCCTCGTGGATCTGCGGCGGGACAAGGAGAAGCACATCCGAAAGCCCGCCCGCGGGCACTTCGCCAAGGCGAACGTGGCACCTATGCGGTTTGTCCGCGAATTTCGACTGGAGGACGGCTCGGAGGCCCTCAAGCCCGGGGACCGCATTCTTGCCGAGCATTTCCGGCCCCAGGAGCGTGTCGATGTGACCGGCGTAAGCAAGGGCAAGGGATTTCAGGGTGTCGTCAAGCGCCACAATTTCCGCGGCGGACGGGCCACCCACGGGTCGATGTTCCACCGTGCGCCCGGCTCGATCGGCCAGAGCGCCTATCCCTCCCGAGTGCTCAAGGGAGTGCGGCTGCCCGGACGCATGGGCGGGGACCGGGTCACCGTGCGGGGGCTTGAGATCGTTGAGGTCCGCCCGGACGAGAACGTGATTCTGGTGCGCGGGGCGGTGCCGGGCGCCAGGGGCGGATACCTTGCGATCCGGAGGGCGAGGTAGCGTTATGCCGACGGTGAACGTGGTCGATCTTCAGAACCGCAAGGTGGACGAGTTGGAGCTCGCGGACAGCGTGTTCGGCGCGCCCGTGAACGAGGGCCTGGTGCATCAGGCCGTGGTTGCCCACTTGGCGAACCGTCGGGCCGGCTCCCACAAGACCAAGCGGCGGGGCGAGGTGGCGGGTTCGGGCCGGAAGCTCTGGCGACAGAAAGGCACCGGCCGGGCCCGTGTGGGATCCCGCCGTTCGCCGCTGTGGCGGGGCGGGGGTGTCGTGCACGGTCCGCAGCCGAGGAGCTACGCCCAGAAGCTGCCGCGCAAGATGGTGCTGGCTGCGCTCCGCTCGGTGCTGTCGGCGCGGTTCAGCGACGGCCGCATCACCGTTGTGCGGGACTTCGATCTCCCGAGCCACAAGACCAGAGAATTCCGCGGGGCGCTCGAGTCACTGGGGGCGGACGGCAGTGTGCTGGTGGTCGACAACGGTTCCAGTCCGAATCTGGAACTCTCCAGCCGCAACCTGCCACGCGTGACGCGACTGGAGAGCAAGGGCCTGAATCCCTATGTGGTGCTTCGGCACGATCACATCCTGATGTCGGTCGAGGCGGCCCGCAAGTGCTCGGAGGTGCTCGCATGAGCCCGTATGAAGTGATTCTCGGTCCGGTTGTCACGGAAAAGGCCGAGTACGGACGCGTACAGGAGCAGGTGCTTTGCTTCCGGGTCCACACCAGGGCGACCAAGACCGACGTCAGGAACGCAGTCCACGCCATCTTTCAGGTCGACGTGGACCATGTCCGGACGGCACGCTACACCGGCAAGATGCGGCGCCAGGGCCGCTACAGGGGCCGTCGGCCGGACTGGAAGAAGGCCTACGTCAAGCTCAAGGCGGGGCAGAATTCCGTGGAGTATACGCAGGTCTAGCGGGAAGGGAGCAGGGACAGAACCGATGCCGATCAAGACCTACCGGCCGACCACGCCGACCCGGCGGTTCCAGACCGTCACGAACCGGGCCGAGCTGACCCGCGACCGGCCCGAGAAGTCGCTCGCCAGCGGCCAGCGCCGGCACGGCGGCCGCAACAACAAGGGCCGAGTCTGCATCCGCTTTCGTGGCGGGGGCACGAAACGCAGGTACCGCGAAATCGATTTCAAGCGGCAAAAGCACGGCATATCCGCCAGGGTGGCCTCGGTCGAGTACGATCCCAACCGCTCGGCGAACATCGCCCTGCTGCACTATGCGGACGGCGAGAAGCGCTATATCCTGCAGCCTGTCGGACTGGAGGTCGGCATGGAGGTCATCTCCGGCGAGGATGCAGATATACTGGTCGGCAACGCCCTGCCGATGAAGCGCATTCCGCCCGGCACACTCGTTCACAATGTCGAGTTGCGGCCCGGGAAGGGCGGCCAGATGGCGCGGGCTGCGGGTGCGGAAATCCGTCTCGTGTCACGCGAGGGCGGGTATGCGCTCCTGCGCCTCCCGTCCGGCGAGGTGCGCCGCGTCCTGGAGGACTGCATGGCCACCATCGGTCGCGTCGGCAATGTCGACCACGGCAACGTCTCGCTGGGCAAGGCCGGGCGCAAGCGCTGGCTGGGGCGGAGGCCCCACAACCGGGGCGTTACCATGAATCCCGTCGACCATCCGCACGGGGGCGGCGAGGGCCGGACCTCGGGCGGCCGCCATCCGGTCACGCCATGGGGTGTGCCGACTAGGGGCTTCAAGACACGACGGAATCCGCGTTCGGACCGCTACATCGTGGCGCGGCGCGGACGGAAGAAGAGAGGCTAGGGGCAGCGAGATGGGTCGTTCTCTCACAAAGGGTCCGTTCTACGACCAGCGCCTGCATCGCAAGCTGGAAGCAATGAATGAATCCGGCCAGAAAAAGGTGGTCAAGACCTGGTCGCGCCGCTCGACGGTGTTGCCGGAATGGGTCAGCCACACCATTGCCGTGCACAACGGTCGGAAGTTCATTCCGGTGTTCATCACCGAGAACATGGTCGGCCACAAGCTCGGCGAGTTCGCCATGACCCGCACGTTCCGTGGACATGCGGGCAGCGCCAAGTCAGGCCGGGGGGCGTAGTCCGTGCAGGCCTTAGCAAAATGGAACTACGTTCGGGTGTCGCCCCAGAAGGCGCGCCTTGTGGCGAACCTGGTGCGGGGCCTGCCGGCGGAGGATGCGCTGCAGGTGCTTGATCGCACGAACAAACGTGCTGCAGGACCGATTCGCAAGGTGCTGCTGTCCGCAGTGGCGAACGCCGCCGAGCACGGTGCGGACATTGATGCCCTGGTCGTGCAGTCGATCGTGGTCAACGACGGACCGCGCATGCGGCGCATGAGGCCGGCCGCCCGCGGCCGACCCTCGCCCTACGTGCACAGGCTCGCCCATGTCGTGATCACGGTTTCAGACGGCTTGGAGGCAGCGCCCACGGAAGCGTAGGCTCCGGGAAAGGCAAGCAAAGGATACGGCATGGGTCAGAAGGTACACCCCTACGGATTCCGTCTCGGATACACGAAGGTCTGGCGCTCCCGCTGGTATGCGCGGAAGGGCTACGCGGACCTGATGAACGAGGATCTGGATCTGAAGCAGGACTTGCGCAAACGGCTCAAGGCAGCCGGCATCAGTTCCATCGAACTCGACCGCCCTGGCAACAAGCTGCGCATCGCGATCCGCACGGCAAGGCCGGGCATCATCATCGGCAAGCGCGGGGCAGAGATCGAGAAACTCAAGGCCGAGTTGCAGGAAAGGACGAAGCGCGAGATCTACATCGACATCCAGGAAGTGCACCGTCCGGAACTCGATGCACAACTCGTCTCCGAGTCGGTGGCCATGCAGATCGAGAAGCGCGTCAGCTTCCGACGGGCCATGCGCAAGGCTGTCGAGTTTGCCCAGCGCTTCGGCTGCAAGGGCATCAAGGTCTGGGTCGCCGGCCGACTCAATGGCAAGATGATCGCCCGCAGCGAGTGGCACCTCCACGGCCGACTCCCTCTGCAGACCCTGCGGGCGGATATCGACTACGGTTTCAGCGAAGCCCATACAACCTACGGTGTGCTTGGGGTGAAGTGCTGGATCTACAAGGGCGAGATCATTGATCCTCGCGGGGCGGCCATCCGCCGCACCGGCCGGGAGGAACCCGAGCCGGCGCGTCGCCGGGAGGCCCGTTCGCAGGCCGAGCGCGAGCGCGAGCGGCTGCGCCGCCCGGCCACGGAGGCCGTGCCGCAGGAGTCCCCGGCCGACACGGCTGCCGAGCCGCCGGCGGCCGCCGATGCCTCGTTCCGTCCGCCGATGGCCAGCACGGAACCGGAGCCGGACAAGGCGCCGGAACAGGGCGAGGAGGGATAGCGGCATGCTGATGCCCAGAAAGACCCGCTACCGCAAGGTGCAGCGGGGCAAGCGCCGGGGCAAGGCCTGGCGCGGCTCCGGACTCGATTTCGGCGACTTCGGGATGAAGGCCTTGGAGGCCGCATGGATTACGGATCGCCAGATCGAGGCGGCGCGCATCGCGATCAGCCGGTCGGTCAAGCGTGGCGGCAAGCTCTGGATCCGCATCTTTCCCGATAAGCCCGTCAGCAAGAAGCCTGCGGAGACGCGGATGGGCAAGGGCAAGGGCGCTCCCGAACAGTGGGTCGCCGTGGTCCGGCCGGGCCGGATGATCTTCGAGGTCGAGGGCGTCGACGAATCGACGGCGCGCCGCGCGATGCAACTTGCCGCGCAGAAGCTTCCCATTCCGGTCAGGTTTGTCAGCCGTTTTGACGGAGGTCTGTTATGAAGGCGAGGGAGTATCGCGAGATGACGCTGGTGGAACTGGAGCGCAAGGAGGCGGAGGCGCGGGAGACCATGTTCAAGCTGCGCTTTCAGATCTCGATGGGCCAGGCCGAGGGGGTTCGGAAGTATCGGGCGACGCGCAAGGATCTGGCCCGGATCCTGACCGTCGCGGGCGAGTTGCGGCGCGGCGGGTCCCAGCCGGGAGGTATCGATGGCTGAGCAGGGCCACAAGAACCGCAAGACGGGCATCGTGGTGTCGACCAAGGCGGAGAAGACGATCGTCGTCGAAGTCAGTCGCCGGGTCCAGCATCCGCTCTACCGCCGCTACATCACCCGGAAGAAGAAGTTCATGGCCCACGACGAGGATGGCGTGGCGAAGCGGGGAGACCGGGTGCGGATCGTCGAGTGCCGGCCGCTCTCCAAGCGCAAGTGCTGGCGCCTCGAGTCGGTGGTGCTGAAGTCGACACAGGTCGAGATCAAGCTCCGACGCCGCCGCAAGCAGAAGGGGGAACAGACGCCATGATCGGAATGCAGACCCGTCTCGCGGTCGCCGACAACTCCGGCGCGCGGCGGCTGATGTGCATCCTGCCGCGCGGAGGCGACACCGGGCCCAAGGCCGGGCTCGGCGATGTGGTGATGGCGTCGGTCAAGGAAGCCACGCCCGATTCGAACGTCAAGAAGGGCTCGGTCGTGCGGGCAGTGATCGTGCGCATGCGCAAGGAGACCCGTCGCCAGGACGGCAGCTACATCCGTTTCGACGAGAATGCCGCCGTGCTCGTGAACGACGCGGGCGAACCGGTCGGGACCCGGGTATTTGGTCCGGTGGCCCGGGAGTTGCGTGAAAAGCGGTTCATGAAGATCGTCTCGCTGGCTCCGGAGGTGCTCTGATGCCGGTTTCGCGGAAGTGGCGCAAGCCGGTGGCCATGCGCAAGACGAGGATCAGGAAGGAAGATACCGTCGAGGTGATCGCTGGTCGCAGCAAGGGCTTGCGGGGCCGGGTTCTTGAAGTCGACCGCAAGCGCGGGCGGCTGCTGGTGGAAGGGGCCAACATGGTCAAGAAACACGTTCGTCCGAACCCCCAGAAGCAGATCACGGGCGGTGTCGCCGAGCGGGAGTCCATGCTGGACGTCTCGAACGTGAAACGGGTGGGTTAACGATGGCACCCTTGCGACTGAAAGAGAAGTACCAAGCCGACGTGGTGCCGGCGCTGTTGCGCGAGTTCGCGTACTCGTCGCCGATGGCGGTCCCGCGGCTGGTGGCGGTGAGGCTCAACATCGGGATTGGCAAGCTGTCCCAGGATCACCGGTCGGCCCCGTCCGGCAGGGGTCCCAAGGACACCGGGCAGAAGAAGGCCGCGGCCCGCAAGGCCGGCGTGAATCAGCGCGTGGTCGAAAGCACGGTCGAGGAGTTGGCCGCCATAGCGGGCCAGAAGCCCGTCGTAACCCGGGCGCGGCGCCCGATTGCGGGCTTCAACCTGCGGGCCGGAATGCCCGTCGGTTGCGCGGTGACCCTGCGGGGAACGCATATGTGGGAGTTTCTCGACCGCCTGATCTCGGTCTCGCTGCCGCGGGTGCGCGACTTTCAGGGCGTCTCTCCCAAGCTGGACGGGCGGGGCAACTATACGATGGGCATCCAGGAGCACACCATCTTCCCGGAGGTTGACTACACCCGCGTCGAGGTGATCAAGGGGATGAACGTGACGGTGATGACGACGGCGCGCACGGACCGAGAGGGTTACGAGCTGCTCAGGCTGCTGGGTATGCCGTTCCGTGCCGGATAGGTGCGGGAAAGGATCGAGTGAAGACCGATGGCTACCAAGGCGAAAATTGCGCGAGAGCGCAAGAAGCTGCCATTCAAGGTGCGTTACCGCAATCGCTGCCGGCGCTGCGGCCGGCCGCGCGGCTATATGCGGCGATTCGAGTTGTGCCGGATTTGCTTCCGGAATCTGGCGTTGGACGGCGAACTGCCGGGCGTCGTGAAGAGTAGCTGGTAGGGGACGACATGCACAGCGACCCAATCTCCGACATGCTGACCCGCATCCGCAACGGCCTTGCGGCGCGACACAACAAGGTGGATATCCCCGGCTCGAAGGTGAAGATCGAACTGGCTCGGATTCTGAAGGAGGAGGGCTACGTCCGCAATTACCGGGTGGCCAACGACGACAACAAGCAGATGCTCAAGGTCTACCTGAAGTACCGGAGCGACCACAAGCCGGTGATCACCAGTCTGGCGCGGGTATCCAAGCCCAGCCGGCGGATCTACGTCGGTGCCGACGAAGTGCCGCAGGTGATCGGAGGCATGGGGGTCTGCGTATTGACGACCTCCAAGGGCGTGATGACCGGCAAGCAGGCCCGCGATGCGGGGGTGGGCGGCGAGGTGCTCTGTACCGTGTACTGAGCGCGCCCGTCGCGACGGAAGAGAAGACGATGTCGAGAATTGGAAAGATGCCGGTTACGCTTCCGGCCGGGACCAGCGTTGACGTGACCCCGGACAGGATCCGTGTACGCGGCCCGAAGGGTGAGTTGAGCGTTCCGGTTCCGAAGGGAGTCGTTGCGGAGCGCGAGGGTGCGGAACTGCACATTCGCACGGCGCCGGGGACCTCCACGGCCCTGCAGGGCCTGACCAGGGCACTGGCCAGCAACTGCGTGACTGGCGTGAACGAAGGATTCAGCAGGCGACTGGAAATCGTCGGCGTCGGCTATCGGGCGCAGAGGATCGACAACGTGCTGGTCCTGCAACTGGGATACTCCCACCCGGTGGAGGTGCTTCTTCCCGACGGCATCGATGCAGTTGTCGAGGGCAACACCAAGATTGTCGTGTCCGGGATCGACAAGCAGCAGGTTGGGCAGACAGCCGCACTGATTCGCGGACTGCGCAAGCCCGATCCGTACAAGCAGAAGGGCGTTCGCTACGAGGGCGAACGGCTGCGCAGCAAGGAAGGCAAGAGCGCCGGCTAGCCGCCGGACTCCACGGAGCGAAGTCACGATGGTTTCACCGACCAACCGGAATGAACGGCGGCGCAAGGTCCATGCCCGCGTACGCAGGAAGCTGCGCGGGACGGCCGCGCGGCCCCGACTCGCGGTGTTCCGCTCGCTCAAGCACATCTATGCCCAGGTCATCGACGACGACGCTGGCCGGACGCTGGCGGCCGCATCGACGGTGGGCACCGGTTTCGAAGGCTACGGCGGGAATGTTGCCGCGGCCTCGAGAGTGGGCGAGATGATTGCGGAGCGGGCACGTGAGGCGGGTGTCGCGAAGGTCGTCTTCGACCGAGGCGGACACAACTATCAGGGGCGGGTCCAGGCTCTCGCGGAGGCGGTGCAGCGGAACGGGCTGCTGCCGCCCTCGCGTGAACGTGCGCCCCGCGGAGAGAAGGGACAGGGACCCAATGATAGGTAGCCAGAGCATCGAGCAGGCTGATCTGCAGCTCACCGATCAGGTGGTCGCGATCAACCGCGTGACGAAGGTTGTCAAGGGTGGCAAGAACCTGAGCTTTTCGGCGCTGGTTGTGGTCGGCGACCCGGAGAAGCATGTGGTCGGATTCGCCAAGGGCAAGGCGAAGGAAGTGCCGTCAGCGATCCGCAAGGCCATCGAGAAGGCCAAGAAGAATCTCATCCAGGTGCATGTCAAGGGACCGACGATTCCACACGAGGTTCTCGGTGTTTTCGGGGCGGGCCGCGTGCTCCTCAAGCCCGCCCGCGAGGGTAAGGGCATGATTGCGGGCGGTGCCGTGCGCTTCGTGGTCGAGGCGGCGGGCATACAGAATGTGCTCACGAAGTCGATCGGCTCGAAGAATCCCCACAACGTGATCAAGGCCACGTTCGAGGCCCTGAAGCAGTTGCGTCACTACGAGGAAATCGCGCGCATCCGGGGTAAGGAGCCGCAGGAAATCAAGGGCGGTGCATGATGGGTGCTACGGTGAAGATCCGGCTCAAGCGAAGCACGATCGGTGCTCCCGCGAAGCTCAAGAGCGTCGTGCGTGGCCTAGGTCTGCGTCGCATCGGACAGGTCGTGGAGCGGCCGGAAGGTCCGGCGACCCGGGGCATGGTCGCCAAGGTGCCTCACCTGGTGGAGGTCGTCGAATAGGCGGACACAGCGATGAATCTCAGCGAACTGCATCCACCGGCGGGCTCCCGTCGCCGCCGCAAGCGGCGCGGCCGTGGCCCGGGATCGGGGCTCGGCGTCACCGCCGGGCGGGGGGAGAAAGGTCAGAAGTCCCGCTCGGGCCATAGCGGAAAGCGTGGATTCGAGGGTGGCCAGATGCCGCTCATCCGCCGGGTCCCCAAGCGCGGCTTCCATAACCCAGGCCGCAAGGAGTATGCGGTGTTGAACGTCGCCCGCCTCGAGGAGTTGCCAGGCGACGAGTTCACGCCGGAGAGCCTGCTCGGGCGAGGGGTGGTCAGCAATCTCAGGGACGGCCTGAAAATCCTCGGCGACGGGGAACTCACGCGGCCCGTCACGGTGACCGCGCACAAGTTCTCGGCAGTGGCGAGAGAGAAGATCGAGCGGGCGGGCGGCCAGGTGCGGCCGGCGGGTCGTGGGGCGGATGCATCGTCATGAAATGGCTTGAAGCAGGCACCAACGCCCTGAGGGTTCCGGATCTGCGGAAGCGGCTCCTGTTCACCCTGGCGATGCTTGCCGTGTATCGGATCGGAGGCCACATCCCGACGCCCGGCGTGAACTCCGAAGAGTTGCAGCGCATCTTCGAGGCTGCCCGCGGGACCACGCTGGGGTTTCTGGACCTTTTTTCGGGGGGCCAGCTGAGCCAGCTGACCATCTTCGCCCTGGGAATCATGCCGTACATCACGGCCTCGATCATCCTGCAGCTGCTGACGGTGGCCGTGCCGACGCTGGAGCGGCTGCAGAAGGAAGGCGAGCTGGGGCGTCGCAAGATCACCCAGTGGACACGCTACCTGACCATCGGCATCAGCATCGTGCAGTCCTTCGCGTTTGCGCAACTGGTCGTGCAGCAGGGACTGGCCTACCAGCCCGGCTGGGGCTTCCGCCTGATGATGATCCTGACCCTGACGACGGGTACGGCCTTCATCATGTGGCTTGGCGAGCAGATCACCGAGCGCGGGATCGGCAACGGCATGTCCCTGATCATCTTCGCGGGCATCGTCGTCGGCCTGCCCGGAGCGATCCAGAACGTGTACGAGAACGTCTTCGTCACGGGCCAGTGGAACGTGATCGTGGCTGTCGTGATCATGGCCGCGATGATCGCCGTGGTCGGCTTCATCGTGTTCGTCGAGCGCGGGGAGCGCCGTATCCCTGTCCAGTATGCACGCCGGATCGTGGGCAGGCGGATGATGGGCGGACAGTCCACCCACCTGCCTCTCAAGGTCAATGCCGGCGGCGTCATCCCGGTGATTTTCGCGTCGTCCCTGCTGTCTCTGCCCCAGACGCTGACCCTGATGTTCGCCGACAGCCCACTGCTCTCGCGAATTCTCCAGACCGTAAGCCCCGGGGAACCGCTGTACGAGTTGATCTACGTGGTCGGGATCGTCTTCTTCTGCTTCTTCTATGTGTCGATCATCTTCAATCCCAACGAGTTGGCTGACAACATGCGCAAGTACGGCGGATTCATTCCCGGCATTCGCTCCGGCAAGCCGAGCGCCGAGCATATCAATGACATCCTGACCAAGCTGACCTTGGTCGGTGGACTCTATCTGGCGACCATCTCGCTGATCCCGGACCTCATGCTGCACGGCGCGAAGCTGCACCATCTTCCGCTGATCGGGGACTGGGCGGACGCCAGCCTGCCGCGCTGGATTCTTGACGGAATGAACGTCCGCTTCTACTTCGGCGGCACATCGCTGCTCATTGTCGTGGGCGTCGCAATGGACTTCGTCAACCAGATCGAGTCGCAGCTCCTGATGCGCCACTATGAGGGATTCACTCCGCGCTCGGGCCGGATTCGGGGGCGCCATTCGTACGCGTAGCGGCGATGGCCGCCCTGCGGGCGGCCGCCAGGGTACTGCCATGATCGTTCGCAAGAGTCCTATGGAGATCGACAAGATGCATGCCAGCGGCCGCCTGGTGGCGAGTATCCTCGCCGCGCTTCGGGACGCAGTGGTGCCCGGAATGACGACCATGGACCTGGAACGGATGGCGGAGGGCATGATCCGTGACGCGGGCGCTACGGCGGCGTTCAAGGGGTACTTCGTGCCGGCTGTCCGGAAACGATTCCCGGCGGCCCTGTGCACCTCCGTCAACGACGAGGTTGTCCACGGCATCCCGTCGCGGCGGCGGATCCTGCGCGAGGGCGACATTGTGAAGGTGGATTGCGGTGTGCTGCTGGACGGGTACTATGGGGATTCTGCAACCACGATTCCGGTTGGGCGCGTGACTGCAGAGACCGAGCGGCTGCTGCGGGTCACGCAGGAGTCCCTGGATCTAGCGGTGGAACAGATGGTGGACGGGCACCGCCTCTTCGATATCAGCGGCGCCGTGCAGTCTCACGTTGAAGCGAACGGATTCTCGGTGGTGCGGGACTTTGTCGGGCACGGGATCGGCAGGAACCTTCACGAGGAGCCGGAGGTTCCGAACTACATCGAGCCGAAGGTGCGCAACGTCCGCCTGCGCACGGGCATGGTCCTGGCGATCGAGCCGATGGTCGTGGCGGGGGATCCGGACACGAAGATCCTGCGGGACCGCTTCACGGCGGTGACCAAGGACGGTTCGAACGCGGCTCATTTCGAGCACTGCGTGGCCGTGACTGGCAACGGCCCGCGGCTCTTGACGGTGGTATGACAGATGGACGGTGCGCCAGTATGGAGAGAGACGGTGGTCGAGGTCCTGCCGACCGGGCGGCCGAGACGACGGGTGTGGTTATCGAGGAATTGCCGAATCTGCTGTTTCGGGTGCGTCTCGAGAGCGGGCATGTGGTTGGGGCGGCAGCGACGGGTCGGCACGCCCTGGACTTCCTCCGGCTGTTGCCCGGACAACGGGTGAGGGTGCGGCTTTCGGACAGGGATGCGACCAGGGCAAGAATTCTAGGACGGGCAGAATCATGAAGGTACGGGCATCGGTGAAGAGGCTTTGCAGCCACTGCAAGATCATCCGACGGCAAGGGGTGGTGCGGGTGATTTGCACCAACCCCAAGCACAAGCAGCGCCAGGGCTAGGGGCGCGAGGAGACACGAGATGGCAAGATTCGAAGGTGTCGACATTCCCGACAACAAGCGGGCGGAGATTTCGCTGACGTATCTGTACGGCATCGGGAAGACTCGTTCCCGCTCGCTGCTGTATCGGGCCGGGATCGATTTCGGCAAGCGCATGGGCGACCTGGACGATGTCGAGATCACTGCGTTGCGCAACCTGATGGAGGAGGAGCGTGCGGTGGAGGGGGACCTGCGCAAGGAGGTCAGCCTGAACGTGCGCCGACTGATGGAGATCGGCTGCTATCGGGGCTTGCGGCATCGTCGCGGACTGCCGGTCCGGGGCCAGCGCACACACACCAATGCACGCAGTCGCAAGGGAGCGCGGCGCGGGCAGATAGCGAACAAGAAGAAGACGGCCAAGTAGGGACTGCGGGAGACGATCCATGGCGAAGCCCAAGGGCAAGGACAAGAAACGATTCAAGAGTCGGCAGAAGAAGAATGTGCCGATCGGTGTCGTCCACGTGAAGGCGACATTCAACAACACCATCGTGACGTTCACCGATCTGGAAGGCCGCACTGTAGCCTGGTCCAGTGCGGGTTCGCTCGGTTTCCGCGGTTCCCAGAAGGGGACGCCGTTCGCCGCCCAGCAGGCGTGCCTCACGGCGGCGAACATGGCCAAGGAGCACGGGATTCAGCGCGTTGCGGTGCGAGTGAAGGGACCTGGCAGCGGGCGGGAATCCGCCATTCGGGCGCTCGCAGCCGCCGGAATTCAGGTCACGCACATCAAGGACGTGACCCCGATTCCGCACAACGGGTGCCGGCCGCCGAAGAAGCGGCGGGTCTGAGGGAGACGGAGAATCGCATGGCAAGAAACCGAGGACCGGTGGTGCGTCGCTCGCGCCGTCTGGGCATGGCCCTGGACCCGAAGTCCGAGCGCCTGCTCGACAAGCGCCCGTATGCACCTGGCCAGCACGGCAAGACCCAGCGACCGAGGAAGATGCTGGGATACGCCCTGCAGGTGCAGGAGAAGCAGCGCGCCCGATTCATGTATGATGTACTGGAGCGCCAGTTTCGCAACTACTACAAGCGCGCCGCACGAATGCCGGGTGTTGTGGGTGACAACCTGCTCAGTCTGCTTGAGCGGCGTCTGGACAATGTGGTATTCCGCTTGGGATTCGCAGTGTCCCGGCGGCAGGCGCGGCAGATAGTCGGCCACGGCCACGTACAGGTGAATGGCGTGAAAGTCGATATCCCTTCCTATCTCGTGAAAGCTGGAGACGTTGTCGAGATCAGGGAAGGGAGTCGCGGGCACGCCGGGATCCGGCTCGCGCTGGAGGCGCCGGTGATGCCGGCCCCGCCAGGCTGGCTCGAACAGTCGGCGGAAGAGCGGCGCGGCCGGGTTCTCAGCGAGCCGTCCAAGGACGATCTCGAGAGTACACGGATCAACGCGCAGTTGATCGTAGAGCTTTACTCGAGATAGGCCCGGCCGACAGGCCCGGCACAGATGCAGGAAAGGCACTTATCGCATGTGGAAAGGATTTCAGAGGCCCAAGCGGCTTGTCGTGGACTCCAAGACGCTAAAGGACACCTATGGCAGCTTCAGCGCTCAGCCGTTCGAGCGGGGGTTCGGGACGACGATCGGCAATGCGCTTCGTCGTGCCCTCCTGAGTTCCATTGAGGGGGCAGCGATCAGTGCCATCCGGATCGACGGCATATCGCATGAATTCACCCCCATTCCCGGTGTGGTTGAGGACGCTACGGATATCATTCTGAACCTCAAGCAGATTCCGCTGAAGCTGCACGGAGAGGGGATTCGGACGATCCGGCTCCGTGCCACTGAGCCGGGAGAGGTGTACAGCGGATCGATCGAGACCGATGCGGATGTCGAGATCCTTGATCCGGAGGTCTATATTGCGACCGTCAGTGAGGACGGAGGACTGGATATCGAGATGCGGGTGAAGGTCGGCCGGGGGTATGTTTCGGCCGAGAAGAACTTCGACGGGGACCTGGCGGTCGACTTCATTCCCATCGACTCCGTCCACGCGCCCGTCAGTCGGGTCAAGTACCAGGTGGACTCCTCCCGTCTCGGACAGACGACGGATTACGAGAAGCTCAACGTCGAGATTTGGACCAACGGGGCGGTCACGCCCCAGGACGCGATCGGTCTGGCGGCGAAGTTGCTCAAGGACCACCTCCAGATCTTCATCCAGTTCGAGGAGGAGGCCGGGGTGGCCGAGCCGTCGGCCGAGATGCACGCCGACCGCATCACGGAGTATCTCAACCGCTCGATCGATGACCTCGAACTGTCCGTTCGCTCATACAACTGCCTCAGGAACGCGAACATCCAGACCGTCAGGGATCTGGTGTTGCGAACCGAGGGGGAGATGAACAGGGTGAAGAACTTCGGCCGCAAATCGCTCGAGGAGCTCAAGGACACCCTGGAGACCATGGGTTTGCATTTCGGGATGAAAGAGGATGAGCACGGTCGAATGGTGACACGACCCGTGGCCGGGGAGCGGTTCTAGCCGGGAGGCGCCAGCAATGAGGCACAGAAAGGGCGGCTACAAGCTGCAACGCGATCCGTCGGCCCGCCGGGCCTTGCTGCGGGGACTGACCACCAGCGTAATCCTGCACGGGCGCATCGAGACCACGGTTACCAGGGCCAAGGCAGTGCGGCCGCAGGTCGAGCGGGTGATCACCTTGGCGAAGAGGGATACCCTGCACGCCCGCCGACAGGCGGCCGCCTACCTGTACGAGCCGGAAGCGGTGAAGGCGCTGTTCGATCGCATTGGCCCGCGCTTTGCCGACCGGGCAGGCGGCTATACGCGCATCGTGCGCCTCGGCCCGAGAAAGGGTGACGGTGCGGAAACGGCGATTCTCGAGCTGTTGGGCACCAGCCTTACGAGGCGGGGCGAGGAGAAGCAGAAGCGTCGGGAGGCCCGTATCCAGCAGGACGATGCGGATGGGCAGGAGCCCGGCGACGAGTCGTAGCTGCATTGACCGCCGGCGGCTTGCGCAGATTGACTGGGTCCTGGAAGGGGTGGCGCGGATTCGACTGCGCCGCGGCCGCCGTCTTGGTGTGTCTCGGCTGTGGGGACCCAGGGCGAGGAAAGGTCCTTGCGGAAGTCAACGGGGAGTTGCTCTCGGGGGCTGACCTCGACCTCTACGAGGCGGCCAGGCCCGAAGGACTGCGGAGCGCAACGGGTGAACTCGACGCCCAGCAGGAATTGCTCAGCCAGATGGGCCTGCTCCGGGAGTTGGTGGACCAGAGGGTGCTGCTGCAACGGGCCGCGGCCCAGGGTGTAGCCGTTCCGGACCGGGCCGTGGACGAGGCCTTCGAGCGTCACTGCATGGCGTACGGCTCGGAAGAGCAGTTGGCGGACTCCCTGGCTGGCTCCGGCATCGACGTGGGCCGGTTCCGCGGGGAACTCCGGCGCCAGCTCACTGTCGAGTGGATGCTGGACCGGGAGGTGGGAGCGCGTGTGCGTGTCAGCGAAGACGAGATGCGCGGGTACTATGACCGGCACAAGGCGGCCTTTGCGGTGCCCGAGCAGCAGTTGCGCCTCTCCCAGATTCTGGTCGCGGACACCCAGGTTTCTCCGGTACCCAACGCCCGCAACGACGATGTCACCGGACTGGAGCCCGCCCGCCGCAAGATTCGGCGCATCCAGGAGGAACTGGAGGACGGGGCGGACTTCGCGGAACTGGCACTCCACTACTCCGAGGACCCGGCCTATGCGATCAACGGCGGCGACATGGGATTTCTTCCGCTGTCCGCACTGGAGAAGGCGGATGTGGGTCTCCGGAGGGCCCTGGTTGCGCTCCAGCCCGGCGAAATCTCCCCGATCATCCAGACCGGCGGCGAATTCCGGATTCTGCGGCTGGTCGCGGTCGAGGAGCCCGGCCAGCGGGCTTTCGACGATCCAGCCGTGCAGGAGTCGATCCGGGACGTGCTGTTCAACCGCAAGGAGCAGTTGCTGCGTACCGCGATCATCACCGTTGAGCGCAATCGGGCAACGATCCGCAATCTCCTCGCC
Source organism: Bryobacterales bacterium (assembly GCA_965205085.1). Taxonomy (GTDB): domain Bacteria; phylum Acidobacteriota; class Terriglobia; order Bryobacterales; family UBA6623; genus VXMF01. Next base: position 4,783,770 of record OZ242039.1, read on the forward strand.
GAAGGCGTCGCCGAAGGGGACGGCATCGAGTGACGGCCTGGCACAGCGATCCGGGAGCGGGTGGTATACTCGCATGACTGGTGCACGTCGCCGACGGCATCCTTCCTGTGGCCGGCTGTGTCTGCGCGCACTTCGCGAGCACCGCTTGGCTGTATTGCACCTGCCGCAGGCTCGATGTGGTGGAGGCGTCCAGGATGGGCCTGGCTGCTGCCGCGACGTTCGTGGTGTCGACAATTCAGTTCCCCATGGCGGGTCTGCCCGCCCACCTCGGACTGTACGGGTTGCTCGGCGTTCTACTGGGTAGTCGCGCCTTTCCGGTTCTGTACGTATGTCTGCTCTTCCAAGCCCTGCTTCTGCAGCACGGCGGCCTGGTGTCGTTGGGGGTGAACGCGCTCAATATGGGGCTCGGGACGTTGGCCGGGTGGTGGGTCTGGCGCTTCCTGCCGGTCCCGAGAAGCATCAGGGCCGTTGCGGCCGGGTATCTGGGTGCGATGTTGCCGGCCTTGCTGCTCGCCTGGGAGTTCGAGCTGGCCGACTACGGGCGGGGCTTCTACGTCGTGGCCTCGCTGTATGCACTGGTCGCCGCAGTCGACGCCGCGGTCACGACGCTGGCGGTGTCGTTCCTCGGCCGCGTGAAACCAGAGATCATCGTCCCTGCCACAGGCTGACGAAGCTGCAGGCCGCGTCTTGGGTGATGCTCGCCCTGCCGACGGTTCTCTGTGGACACGCAATCGAGGCGGAGGTCGAGCACCGGTCCGGACCGGCCCTGACCGTGCACTTCGAGTATTCGAACGGCGACCCGGCCGACGCCGAAGTCCTCGTGTACTCACCCGCTGAGCCTGCGATGATCTTCCAGCGTCTGCGGACGGATCTCCGTGGACGGGCGAGCTTCGTGCCGGACGCCCCCGGAGAGTGGCGCATCGTCGCGGACGACGGGTTTGGGCATCGGGCGGAACTGCAACTGGCGGTAGACAACGACGGTGCGGCCGGGCCGGCGAAGGAGCGGAGCACCTATCCGGTGCCGGCCGTCTCGGTGGCGGTGCTGCTCCTGGCTGCTGGAGCATGGTGGACCGTGCGCCGGTGTGGGAAGAGCCAGTGAGCGTGGTTCACGGACACCTGGCCGCGCCGGATTCGCCCTTGGCCTCGATGCATCCGTTCCCGAAACTGTGCGCAGTCCTTGCCACGGTCGTGATGATCTCTACCTTTCCGTCCGGTCCGAGTCGGCGGCCGATGGCCGTTGCGTCTGTCCTGATCGGCATCTGGGTCTTGTCGCGGGTCCCATTCCGGTATGTGCTCAGACGCTTCTTCGCAGCCACCCCGTTCATTGCAATGGCTGCGGCGCTTCCGCTTGTGTCGGCCGTCCCCGACGGCGGCTTGGTGGCTGTGGCCGTCGGGTGGAAGGCCTATTCGGCAATCCTGCTGCTGTCGATTCTTGCCGCCACCACACCCGTCGAGGACCTGGTGGCGTCCCTCCGGCTCCTCGGCGCCCCGCGGGGCCTCGCCCTGACCGCCACCCTGATGCACCGGTATCTGTTTGTGCTCCTCGAGGAGTGGCGTCGTGTCTCGCGTGCCAGGGATTGCCGCATCGGGAGAGGGGTCAGGACGGGGCGCACCCGGACCTGGGCCCACCAGGCAGCGATGGTGTTTGTGCGGGGGTGGGATCGGGCGGACCGCGTGGCCCATGCCATGCTGGCGAGAGGCTTCAGAGGCGAGTTCCCGAAGCTGCGGCGCCCTCGTCCGTGTGTTGGTGACGTGGCCTGGGGCGTCCTTTTGCCCGCGGCCGTACTGGTCTTACGGGTTGTCTAGGTCGAGGCGGCGGACCCAGATGTTCCGGAAGCGCACCGGGTTTCCGTGGGCCTGTAACAGAAGGGGCAGCTCCGCCTCGTGCGTCTGGTAGCCGGTGAGTTGCCTGTGGCGCATCGGCCCCATCAGCTCCTGCCGATGGTGGAGCATTACGCCGTTGTGGAAAACCGTCATGTACGCCGGCTTGGTAAGCTGGTTCCCCTCGAAGCGGGGTGCCTCGAAGACGATGTCGTAGGACTGCCATGCGCCCGGCGGCCGGGACGCATTGACCTGCGGGGGGAACTGGCCGTAGATTGCCCCCGCCTGCCCGTCGGCGTAGCTGATGTTCTCGTAGGAGTCGAGGATCTGGACCTCGTACAGTCCCATGACCAGCACACCGCTGTTGCCGCGCGCCTGGCTGGAACCCCTCGCCGCGGCCGGGGTTGCGAACTCAATATGCAGCTGGATGTCACCGAAGGCTTCCCGGGTGCGGTGGCTTCCCGTGCCGGGCACGATCTCCATGTAACCGTTCTCGACCCTCCAGGCAGGGTCCGCAGTCTTGCCTCCGGGCAGGCGCTGGACCCACTGCAGGAGGTCGCTCCCGTCGAACAGCACCACTGCGTCGGAAGGCGGCTCGCCGGGCTCTCCCGCCGTGCTGGCAGTCCCCGGCTTCACGATCCTGGGTCGTGGTCGCGCCTCGTCGTGAACCCGCCACCTGTCACCGGGCAGGAACGGAGTGTCGGTGTATCCGGTTGCGTACCGTTTCGGGTCGTCTGCGTCCACCACGGCAAGGAATGCTCCGGCCAGGATGACTGTCGGGATCAGCAGGCGGTTCATATCGCTTCGACTGCAGATTCTAGCACCCCTCCGGAAGACCGCGCCGGCGCCACCGAAGCGGCCTTGCCTCTCTGCTAGACTGCACAGAGCGCAGTGTCGCCGCCACCCAACGACGAGCCGCTCGTCACCGTCTTCTCCTCGCGCACTCATCTCGCGAACGTCGAGGCGGAGGTCGTTCAGTCGCTGCTCGAATCAGCTGGCATTGCCTGCTGGGTCGCCCGCGAGAACGTCCTCCAGCAGCCGGTTGGCAACGTGCTTCTCAAGGTACTGGCTTCGCAGGCCGGCGATGCGAGCGCGATCCTGGAGCGGGCGGTCGAATCGCCGGCACCCGAGTCATGAGCCGGTTGGGTATACGGTGCGGCTCGCTGGTTCTCTCGTGGCTCGTCGTCGCGGGAGTGTCAGCCGGTGCCGAGCCGCGGTTGGTCGTGCTGCTCGTCGTAGACCAGCTCCGCGCGGACTACATCGAGCGCTTCCGCGATCACTATCGGGGCGGCTTGCAATGGCTCCTCGAGCATGGCGCGAGCTTCCCTGACGCCGCCTACCGGCATGCTGCCACGGTCACTTCGGTCGGGCACGCCACAATCTCCACCGGAATGCATCCGTCGACCCACGGCGTGGTCGGGAATTCATGGTGGACGGCGTCCGGCGGCTCCGTCTATTCGGTGGAGGACTCGTCCTTTGCGCCGGTAGGAGGTCCGGGAGCCGGACGCTCACCCCGCAACCTGCTCGGCGACACATTGGGGGACCGGCTCAAGACCCGGCACCCCGGAGCCAAGGTGTACGCTGTCTCGACGAAGGACCGGTCGGCGATCCTGCTCGCCGGGAAACAGGCCGATGGTGCCTTCTGGTTCGAACCCGACTGCGGTTGCCTGGTCACGTCCAGCTACTATCGCGATGCACTTCCCGCGTGGGTGGCGGCCTTCAACGCCGGGCGTCCGGCCGCAGCCTACTCCGGTCGCATTTGGACAAGGATCGTGGACGACGAGGCCCTCTACGAGCGACTGGCCCGCCGGGACGCCTTTCCGGCCGAGGCGGACGGCACGTCCACAAGCTTTCCGCACGGCTTGCCCGACGAGGGATTCGAGAGGGCGCTTGCCGCGACTCCGTTCTCAGACGAGATCACGCTAGAGGCTGCGGTCGCAGCGCTGGAGTCGGGCGAACTCGGCACCGACCAAGCACCGGACCTCTTGGTGCTAGGACTCTCGGCGACCGACTCGATCGGCCATCGCTACGGGCCGTTCAGCCAGGAGGCCATGGACAACCACCTGCGACTCGACCGTGGACTGGGCCGCCTGCTGGAAGTCCTCGACCACAGGGTGGGCCTCGATCAGGTTCTTGTCGTCCTCACTGCGGACCACGGCGCCTTGCCGCTGGTGGAGCACCTCCAGGAACAGGGCATCAACGCCCGACGGGGCTCCACCCGCGATCTCTGGGCCAGGGCGAGAAAGGTCATTGACGAGTGCGGGGCCGGGCCGGCCGACGAGACGGTGGCGCGGGCGGCCGGCACCGGGCTTTACTGGGACGAGGGTGCCTTCCGCGAGCGTGGGGTGGACACAGCCGAGGCCAGCGAGTGTCTTGCGGCATGGTTGCGGGCGCAGCCGGGGGTGGAGGCGGTGATGACGGCGGCCCGGCTGTCGGCTCGTGCGGCGGGACCGCTCGAAGAGCTGTTCGAGAACTCCCATTTCCCGGGTCGCTCCGCGCACGTTCAGCTCCACTTGAGCGAGTTCTTCCACGTTGGTGGAGAGCGGGGGACCGGCCACGGCACGGCCCACCCCCATGACCGGCGCGTCGCCCAGGTGCTGGCTGGTGCGGGCATCTCCCCGGGGGTATATGAAGGACCGACCGGGCCGGAGGACATCGCTCTAACCCTGGGAGCCGCATTGGGTGTCGCGATGCCGCTGGAGCGGGACACGAGGGTGCTTCGTGAGATCCTGACGGAGCGGTCGCCATGACCGGCGCGATTCGTTGGCGCAAGGGGGTGACCGCGCCCTCGGAAACCGAGCGGTTTCAGGATCCGGAGACCGGTGCCAGCGTACATCGGCTGACCGGTCACCCTTCGATCAGCCATCCTACCTATTTCCTGCAGTGTTCCTTCACGGACAGCCAGCGGCACGTGCTGTTCACCGGGTACCGGAGCGGCTCGGCCCAACTGTTCGAGGCTGCGTTTCCGGACGGTGAAATCCGGCAGCTGACGGATGGCGAGCCGGTGCACCCGTTCTCGGCACTCATCGGCCCGGACGGGGTCGTCTGGTTCGTCCGGAGCGGCGCGATCTGGCGGCTGGACCGCGACAGCCTGGAAGAGGATCTGGTCGTGGACAGTGGAGGGCAGCTCGGAGAGTGCTCGCTGACGCCCTTGGGGGACTGGTATGTGGCCGCCTGCCGGCGGGAGCGGGGATGGGGCCTGGTCGTCGGCACAACGGACGGACGGGAGTCCGGATTCATTCCGTTCCCGCGGACCGTCATCCACCCCCAGTTCAATCCGGTGGCTCCGGATTGGATCGAATTCGCCGGGGATCCGGCCCCCCGGATGCACCGGGTGCGCCGTGACGGGACGGGTCTGGAGTGCCTGTACGACCACGGGAACGACCAGTTCATCGTTCACGAGACGTTTCTGGGCGACTGTCCGGACCTGGTTTTCTGTGTCTGGCCGCGGTCGCTGCGTCGTCTCGACTGGGAGACCGGGCAGATTACGACGATCAGCGACTTCAACGCCTGGCATATCACCCCGAACCGGGCCGGAACGCGGATCCTGTGCGACACGGCGCATCCCGACATCGGGCTGCAACTGGTCGATGTGGCGTCGGGTATGCGGACGACGGTCTGCCAGTCGCGGGCGAGCTCGCAAGGTTCGCAGTGGCGGCTGTCGCGCTATGCGGTTGCCGAGGACTGGGAACGGGCTCGCCGTTCGTCGGAGAAGCGCCGAGCACTGAGTTGGATGGAGATGGCGGCGGACACGGTGTACGGGCCCCAGTGGACGCACCCTCACCCTTCTTTCTCCCGCGACGAGTCGATGGTCGTGTTCGCGAGCGACATGTCCGGCTGCACTCAGGTCTATGTGGTCGAGATCCCGCCGTCCTTGCCGGCAGGCTGAAAGAGGGGATCCAGACCGAACAGCCTCTGGAAGTTCGCGGTTGTCGCCTCGGCGATCTCCCTCTCGGAAACGCTTTTCGCGCGGGCGAGCATGCGGGCGGTCTCGACCACGAAGCGGGGTTCGTTGCGGCGGATCTTCCTGTAGGGCTCGGGAGTCAGGTACGGCGCGTCCGTCTCCACGAGTAGGCGGTCGAGAGGTATCCAGCGGGCGGTCGCGCGCAGATCGCGGGACCGGCGGAACGTCAGCACGCCTGACATCGAGAGATGGAACCCCATCTGGAGGCAGCGCAAGGCCTGCTCGGATGATCCCGTGAAGCAGTGCATGATGCCGCCGATACCGTTGCCTGCCCAATGCTGCGTTAGCAGGGTGAGCGTATCGTCCCAAGCGTCGCGGGTGTGGATCGAGATCGGCTTGCCTCTCGCTGCGGCGATCTCCATCTGTTCGATGAAGGTCCGCTGCTGGATTGCGCGCGGGGAGTTTTCGTAGTGGTAGTCCAGGCCGATCTCGCCCACCGCCAGGACGGCCGGGTGTGAGCAGAGGGCATCGACCCGGGTCGCCGTTTCCCGGTCGAACCGCCGGGCGTCGTGCGGATGGACGCCCACCGTGGCCCCGATGTCCGCATGCGATTCGGCCAGCCGGGTCGCCGCTTCGAGGTCCGGGGGGCCGCTTCCCGTCCCGATCGCGAGGAGGAACGAGACCCCGGCCTCACGGGCCCGCTCCAGTACCTCGGTCCGGTCGCTGTCGAACACGGCACCATCGAGGTGGCAGTGCGAATCGACCAGCACGGAGGACCTGCGTTGCCGCCCCTTTATCCGAGCCGGGCGCCAAGTGGCGTCTCGTCGGGAAAGCCGGCGAGGAACGGACCGTCCTCGTTCAGCGACGCGGCGACGATCATGCCCTGCGACACACAGCCCATCATCTTGCGGGGCTTCAGGTTCGCCACGACCGCGACCCGGCGTCCCACCAGGTCCTCGGGTGTATAGGCTTCGGCGATGCCGGCCAGGATTGTGCGCGGCTCGTCCTCTCCCAGATCGACGCTCAGGAGGAGCAGCTTGGAGGACCGCTTGACGCGCTCGGCACCCCGGATCAGGCCAACGCGCATATCGATCCGGGCGAAATCGCCGATCTCAATCTCGGGTGTGTCGACTTCGACGGTCGGGGCGGGCGGGGGCTGCCCCATCAACTCCGCCTGCTCGGCCAGCGACCGCTGCTCCAGCGCCTCCATCTGCTCAACGGCCTTGGCAATGTCGAGTCGCGGGTACAGGGACTGGCGGAGAGCGACCGCCGTTCCGGGCCTCAGTCCTCCCCAGCGCAACTCGTCGAGGCGCTGTTGTTCCACCCGGCCCGGCTGACCGAGCATTTCCCAGAGCGCCCGGGAGCCGTCCGGAATGACGGGGGCGAGGAGCACGGCCGCGATTCGCAGTGCCTCGGCGGTGTTGTACAGCGTTGCCTCGAGCTGCTCTCGCACCGCTTCCTCCTCCGACCTCGCCAGCACCCACGGCTTGTGCTCGACGATGTACTTGTCCGTGCGCGCGAGCAGGGACCAGGCGGCCTCCAGCGCTCGGGAGAAGGCGAACTGCCGGTAGTGGGCGAGGGCCTCCGCAATGCACCGGTCAGCGAGTCCGGGCAGTCCGCCGTCGTCTCCCCCCGTCGCCGTCGGAATCGAGCCTCCGCAGTAGCGGCCGAGCATCGAGGCCGTCCGGCTCGCCAGATTGCCGATTCCGTTCGCCAAGTCTGCGTTGTGGCGGGTCGCGAGAGCCTCGAGGGAGAAGTTTCCGTCCTGGCCGAAGACAATCTCGCGCAGCAGGTAGTAGCGCAGGCCGTCGGTGCCCACCACATCCTTGATGGGCAACGCCCGGACGATATTACCCTTGGATTTCGACATCTTGCCGCCCTGGAAGATCAGCCATCCGTGGGCCCAGACCTGACGCGGCAACGGCAGGTCGGCGGCCATCAGGAACGCCGGCCAGTACACTGCGTGGAACCGGAGAATCTCCTTGCCCACCAGGTGGACGTCAGCCGGCCAAAGGCGCCTGTAATCGCCATCGCCGGCCTCCTCCTCGCCGTACCCGATCGCGCTGAGGTAGGTGGTCAGGGCGTCGAACCACACATAGAAGACATGTTCGGGGTCGTTCGGCAGGCGGATACCCCACCGCAGGCTGGACCGGCTGATCGAAAGGTCCTTCAGGCCGCCCCGGACGAACGAGAGCACCTCGTTGCGCCGGGAGTCGGGCTGGACGAAGTCGGGCTGCGACTCGTACAGGTCAATAAGCCGTTGCTGGTATCCGGATAGCCGGAAGAAGTAGTTCTCCTCGGTAACCGTGGTGATCATCGCAGGGTCGGCGGCGGCGGCCTCCTCGTCCGTGACGAAGGCCTCGTCCCCGACGTGATACTTCCCCGTATAGGTGCCCTTATAGATCGCCCCGTTGGCCCGGCATCGTTCGAACACCCTGCAAACCGCCCGGGCATGGCGGGGATCGCTGGTCCGCCGGAAGAAATCGACTTCCAGGCCAAGCTCGTCCCATTCCCGCCGGAAGGCGGCCGACATACGGTCGGCGAACGCCCTCGGCTCGAGACCGGCCGCCGCGGCCGACCTCTCGACCTTCTGGCCGTGCTCGTCCGATCCCGTCGTCAGGTACGCATCGTCACCGAGCATGCGCCGGATTCGCTTGATCGTGTCCGCCACGATCGTTGTGTAGGCGTGCCCGATGTGGGGTGCCGCGTTGACGTAGTAGATCGGCGTTGACAGGTAGAACTTGGCCATGATGCCGGGTTCTTCCTAGTCTCGCACGCAGGCCTGGCACCCCCGGCCTCGGCTCAGTCGTCTCGCTCCCGCAGGTATGCGTGCTTCGCCTGGTCCCAAATCTCCTTGTACGGAACGCCATGCTGCAGCGCCAGTTCGCGGCAGTCGTCGTACTCCGGTGCGACGTTCGACGGATTGCCGGAGTCGCCGGCGATCTTCATGCGCACACTGCCGTAGGGTGTCTGGACCCGCTGCGACCTGCGTGGCAGCGTCCTTCGCCGGGCCAGCGTCTCGCGGATCCCGATGGTCGAGGTCTCCGCCAGCATCAACTCGCCCAGTGCGGAGCGGCTCTCCGTTGTTGCCAGAACCGCGAGCAGGAAGCCCGGTCGGTTCTTCTTCATGTAGACGGGGGCGAGCGTCACGTCGAGCGCTCCCGCCTCCAGCAAGCGTTCCATGGCGTATCCGGCCATCTCGGGGGTCATGTCGTCGATCGACGCCTCCAGGACCCAGACCTCGCCGGTTGCCTCCTCTGCGCCGTCGGCTTCCCCGATCAGCACCCGCACCACGTTCGCCCTCCCGTCGATCTCGCGCGAGCCGGCACCGTGTCCGCTGGTCCGGATCCGCATGGCGGGCGGCGGGCCGAAGCTGTCGCTCAGCGTGACGGCGAGGGCCGCGCCCGTCGGGGTTGTGAGTTCGCAGGCGGGCCCGTCGGAATAGGTCGGCACACCCTCGACCAGGCGGGCCGTGGCGGGGGCCGGCACCGGCATCGTGCCATGAGCGGCGCGAACCGTTCCACTGCCCAGGTTGATCGGGGAGCACCGGACCCGGTCAATGCCGAGGGCCCTGAGCCCGGCGCAGGTTCCGACGATGTCCGCGATCGAATCGAACGCACCAACCTCGTGAAAGTGGACCCGCTCGATCGGTATGCCGTGAGCCTCCGCCTCGACCTCGCCGAGCCGCCGAAAAACGCGCAGGCAGGCGTCCTCGGTCCAGCTGTCCAGACCCGCGCCGCCAATGATTTTCTCGATGGTGGACAGGGACCGGTGGGAGTGGTCCCGGGAGGCTGAGACGTGTACCTTCGTGGCTGCCAGACCGCCTCGGCGGACCTTCTCTGCGGTGATCGAGAGACCACCGATTCCCAACTTCCCGATCTCCGCACACAGGACATCCAGATCCAGGCCCGCATCGAGGAGGGCCCCCATTAGCATGTCGCCGGCAACCCCGGAAAAGCAGTCGAGATAGCAGACCTTCACTTGGCGCACCGATGCGGTGGCGACCGCCGGCTTGCCGCTCATGCTAGCATGCCCCGCGTTTGGCCGGAGCCCTTGTACGGCGTGGCCCCGGGCTGCCTGCCCACGAGTTCCAGGAACGCGAGGGATGCCTGGGAGAGCGCCCGGCGGGCCGGACAGACCAGCCGGATGGTCCGCTCCACGTCCAATTCGCGAACCTGCACCTCCCGCAGCGATCCACTCCGGATCTGCATGTCCACACACATTTTGGGCAGGAAGGCGACGCCCAGGTTCCTCTGTACCAGCCGCCGGATCGTCTCAATCGTCGGCATCTCGATGGCCATGTTCAGGCGGACCTCGTGCTGCCGGAAAGCGTCGATGACCCGCGCGCGGTACGGCGACACCACATTGTGGGCGATGAAGGTCTCGTCCGCGAGGTCGCGGATGCCCACCACCGCGCGTCCGGCGAACCGGTGTGACGGTGATACCACGAACGTCAGCCGGTCCCGGTAGAGGTGGTGCAGGCGGAGTTGCGGGTCGCCGGGGTCGTAGCTGATGGCCCCGAGCTCAAGCGAGCCTTCCAGCACAGTCTCGGGTATTCTGCTGGAGAGGCTTCGGCGAAGCTCGACCCGTATCCCGGGATACTCTTCCCGGAACGACTCGACATGCCCAAGCAGGTACAGGGCGGTCGACTCGTTGGCCCCGATTCTGAGGTTGCCCGCCCTCCGGTCCCCCAACTCCAGCAGTGCGTCTCTCATCTCGCGCTCGCTGGCCAGGATCCGGCGCGCGTGCTCCGCGACTTCCCTGCCGGCGTCCGTGAGTCGCGCCCTGCGGCTGCTGCGGTCGAGCAGGCGCACGCCCAGGTCGTCCTCGAGGCGCTTCACGGCGAGCGAAACGGCGGGCTGCGAGCGGAACAGCCGCCGGCCAGCCCGTGAGAAGCTGCCCTCGGCGACGACCGTCTCGAACGTGCGCAACAGGTCAAGATCCATAACAGATTCTCATACTATTGCAAGCAATAATAAATTTGCCTTATCGCTCAGGGTGCGCTCTACTGAATGGAAGGCACGGAGTCGCATGACAGACCGAGTACACATCTTCGACACGACCCTCAGGGATGGCGAGCAGTCCCCGGGTTGCAGCATGACGATCGCCGAGAAGTTGCGGGTGGCGCGGGAGCTCGTGGAAATGGGAGCCGACGTGATCGAGGCGGGGTTCCCGATTGCATCCGACGGGGACTTCGAGGCGGTTCGCGCGGTTTGCCGCGAGCATTCCGGCGCGCATGTTGCTGCCCTGGCGCGGGCCGTCCCCGCCGACATTGAGCGGGCGGCCGCCGCACTCGATGGTCACGCCAGACCGCGGATCCATTGCTTCATCGCGACCAGCGAGATTCATTTGAAGTACAAGTTCGGCAAGACGCAGGGGCAGGTGCTGGACGAGGCGGTGGCTGCGGTCGAGCAGGCGAAGCGTTCCGTGGACGATGTCGAGTTCTCGGCCGAGGACGCCACCCGCACGGACATGGACTACCTGTGCCGGGTCTGTGTCGCTGCGGTCGATGCGGGGGCCACGGTCGTGAACATTCCGGACACGGTGGGTTTCATGACCCCCGACGACTATGCCGAGCGAATCGGGCGGGTCGTGGAGGCGCTGGGGGCCAGGGCCGTGGTCAGCGTCCATACCCACGACGACCTCGGACTGGCGGTCGCGAACGCAGTCGCCGCCCTCCATGCCGGAGCCCGCCAGATCGAGTGCGCTCTGAACGGGATCGGGGAACGGGCGGGCAACTGTTCCCTGGAGGAGGTCGTGGCGATCATGAAGGTTCGTCCGGACCGCGTCCCGTTCCACTGCGGCATCGATGCCACGAGGCTGTACGGTGCCAGCCGGACCTTGAGCGAGTGCATCACCTTCGGGCCGCAGCCCAACAAGGCGGTCGTCGGCAGCAACGCCTTTGCCCACGAGGCAGGCATCCACCAGGACGGCTACCTGAAACACCGCACGACCTACGAGATCATGACCCCCGAATCCGTGGGCGTACCGGCATCCAAGCTCGTGCTCGGCAAGCACAGCGGTCGCCACGCCCTGCACCAGCGGATTGCGGATCTCGGATACGGGGATTTGGGGAGGGAGGACACGAAGGCTGTCTACGGAGCGTTCACCAAGCTGGCTGACACGCGCAAGGGTCTGACCGACGACGACATCGTGGTCCTGCTGGAGGGACTCGGCTTTCGGCCCGCCTGTCGGGCGGCGGCCGGATCGGCGTGATCGGCGGCGGCGACCCGCTGTAACCCTGCATAACGCTGTATCGTCTCTATGTGTTCAGTACCGCAAGGCCTGCTAGGCTGGTGGAAACCTGTGCATTTTCACGTCGCGCTCGACGAGTTCGGCATCGCTGGCCTGGAGGGTTCATGGCTCACCTTTCTTCAAAAGTCCTCGCTGTATCGCTAAGTTCTTTGCTGACCGCCACGTCGCTGGCGCAGGGTCCGCAGGGAGCGATCCAGATTCGCGTTCTCGCGGGTGACGGCGGGATCAACAACATCAACAGCAACGTCGCCGTGGAACCGGTGATCGAGGTGGTCGACTCGACCGGCAGGCCGGTCGCGAAGGCTGCCGTCACCTTGCGGGCTCCCGCCTCGGGGCCGAGCGTGACGTTCTTCGGTGCCTCCCGGGTATCCACCCTGACCACGGACGATCAGGGCAGGGTCCGGGTGACCGGAATGGTGCCGAACACGATGGAAGGCTCCTTTCAGATCGAGGTCCAGGCGGAGCACAACAGCCTGGTCGCGACCTCGTCCATCACCCAGGCCAACGCGGTAGCGCCGGGCGAGCCGAAACCGAAACGGCGCGGCATCGGCTGGCGGATGATCACGGTGATTGGTGCGGCGGCGACCGTGGGAATCGTCACGGCCGCCCTGCGAGGGGAGAGCGAGACGCTCGCCCCGACGAGCATCCGCATCGGCGCCGTCGGTGTGACGACACCTCGCTAGGCAGGGAGTTACAGTCGATGCCACGTCCTGCCGCCATCCACGAGGGAAAAGCCATGAAGACATGCCTGACCGCCCTAGCCACACTGCTTCTGGCCGCGGCGTCCACGGTGCCGCTGGACGCGCAGCTCACAGTGGCCGTCGAAGGGGTGACCGATCCGTCCGTGCTCGGGGACACCGTGCTGTTCGATTCCAGCGGAATCGGCCAGAGGGTGACCAAGAGGGTCTATCTCAAATTCGACCCGGGCGGACAGCGGGAGTTGACGCTGCGAGAGGTTCGCATCAAGGGGTCCTCCGATTTCTCGTACGAGATCAGGGACGTCACGCAGCTTCCGATCCAGATCCGGAACGAGTTGCAGATGGAGATGTTCATCTTCTATCTTCCGACGGGACCGGGGCCTGCCGAGGCCGTGGTCGAGTTGACGCTTCAGTTGGATGGCACCGGAGTGAACCCCTCCAACACCGTATACAGCGTCAATGTGGTGGGAAGGGTCCCCGCCTACACGCTTGACTACGCCCTGCCTGGTCAGGCTGCCCGGCCGGTGACCGCCGAGGGCAGCGTGGACTTCGGCAACCGCGGCCTTTCCGTGCCGACGGAGGCGACCCTGGTTCTCTCGAACAAGGGCAGCAGCCCGGGCATCCTGCGGAACATCCTGCTCACGGGCGGTCCAGCGTACCGGATGGTGAGCCCTCCCCAGGTGCCGACCAGAATCGAGCCCGGCAGGAGCATCAGCATCCAGCTGGCCTTCACCCCCCTGAGGACCACCGAGTACCTGGGCCAGTTGACCTTCGACTTCGGCGTGCTGAAGCGGCGGTACCGACTCGCAGGCATCGGCGGGGACCTGCTCACCTACTCGCTGCGTCGCCGGTACGCCGACGGCACGACGGGACCGGCCAGCGACGTGCGGTCGGGCATGAGCATTGAGTTCGGCCAGGGCGAGACCGGAATCGACGTGACCGGCACGAACATTCACCAGAGCTCGCAGCTCGTCCGTTCGGTTTCGGTGTCCGGGCCGTTCGCGATCATGGAGCAGCCCGCCCTGCCCGCGAACCTGCAGAGTCGGGCCAGTCTGACCGTGCATGTCGTGCCCAAACCGACCGCGACCGGTTCGACCGCGACCGGTTCGCTGGCCATCGGCGACGCCTACTTCCCGCTGTCCGTGAGCCTTCCCGATTTGCCGGGAATGTCGTTCGGCCAGGACGGCGAGAGCGTCAGCCCGAGAGCCCGAGTTCCGTTGACGCTGGCCCTCGACGCGCCCTATCCGTACGACCTGGCAGGTGTCGTCTCGCTGGAGTTTCTGGCCGAGGACTTTGAAGATGATCCGTCCGTGCGGCTGTCGACGGGTGGCCGGCAGGTTGCCTTCGAGATCGCGCGGGGCACGACGGCCGCGACCTTCGCGACCGGCGTGAGCGAGGTCGCCTTCCAGGCTTCCAAGACCTCTGGCAAGATCATTGCGACGGCGACTGTCAAGTCCCCCGACTGGGGCCTGGACCTGACGCCGGCCGAGGGGGTGGAGGTGCGGTACACGATCGATCTGCCGGCCGCGCCCACGGTGAAGTTCTCCCGGACCGGCGGCCCGGTGGGGCCGGCCTCCCAGATTCCGCTGAGCGTCAGCGTGGAGCAATCCTATCCGGTCGACATTGCAGGCGTCCTGTCGGTGGAGTTCGTGCCGTCGGATTTCGACACCGATGCGTCGGTTCAATGGTCGACGGGCGGGCGGCAGGTCGCCTTCGAGATTCCCAGCGGCTCGACGACCGCGACATTCGATGGCGGCGAGACCGAGGCCACGTTCCGAACGGCGAAGGCAGCGGGCGAGGTGGTGGTCAGCGCCTCGCTGCAGGCCGTCGACTGGGATCTCGACCTGACGGAGGACGCGGACCCGGAAGTGCGTTTCACCGTGGAGATTCCGGCACTTGCGGGCGTGTCATTCTCCCGGAACGCGGAGGCCGTTGCCGCTGCGGCCCAGATCCCCCTGACCCTGAGCATCGCCGAGGCCTACCCCACGGACATCGTCGGCCTGCTGGAGCTTTCCTTCCAGACGCGGGTGGTCGCGAGCGACCCGTCTGTGCAATGGGTGACCGGCGGCCCCAACGCGGCCTTCTGGATACCAAAGGGCTCCACCGAAGCGGTCTTCTACTCCGGGAATCCCGAGACCAACGTCTTCCAGACCGGGACCGTCGCCGGCGAGATCATGGTGACGGCGCGTCTCGTGTCGGTCAACGAGGCGGTCCCGCAGACCATCGAAGAGGCACTGCGATTGGAAACCGCTATCGAGGTGACTCCGGCCAGCCAGCCGAAGGCCCGCTTCGATGTCCTGGATGCCGCACCCGTTCTCCAGCGGGTCTCGCTCGGGTCCACCAATCAGGGGCGATTCTCGGTCGTGATAACCGGCTACGCCACGTCCCGTGCGGTCGACACCCTGTCCTTCGCGTTTACCGGAAGTTCCAGCTCCCTCCTCAGGACGCCGACGCTGGAATCCAGCGTGGCCGAGAGCTTTCAGACCTACTATGGCGGCAACCAGTCAAGGGCCTTTGGAAGCCAGTTCACGGCGACGGTGGAGTTCATGCTGGATGAAGGTGTGTTCGAGGACATCCGCAGTGTTGCCGTGAGTGCGACGAACGCTTCCGGAACGTCGAATTCGGTGTCCCTGGGGCTGAACTAGCACTGCGCAAAGGACTGTGCAGGTGGGGCCGGGGGGTGCCTCGCCGCCGTCTCGAGGGGGTCGCTCCAGCACGGTCCCCGTCACCCGGTATGCGCCCAGCCCCACCGGATTCCTGCACTTGGGGCATGTCGCCCACATGCTGTATGTATGGGGTCTGGCGGACCTGATGGGAGGCGCGGTCCTGGTTCGGATGGAGGACCACGACCGCCGACGGTGCCGGGCGGAGTTCGAGAACGCGCTGCTGGGCGACATGGAATGGCTCGGGTTCGAACCCGCCAACCCTTGCCGTCCGCTGGAGCCGACCTACCGGCAGAGCGACTGTGACCTCGTCTACGCCGGTGCCATCAGGGACCTGGACGACTCCGGGCTGCTGTACCGCTGTACCTGCACCCGACGGGAGTCTGCCGCTCATGCGATACAGGCCGGTGGCGAGCCACGAACCTGTCCCGGCCGGTGCCGGGAGGTCGTCCGCCCCGATTCTTGCGACCACGGCCTTCGGCTGGCCTGGCCAGCGGGCACCCCGCCCGAGGAGTTCACGGACGGCCTGCTCGGATGGCAATGCCAGCGCCCCGAACGCCAGTGCGGTGACCTGCTGGTGCGGGACCGACTGGGACAGTGGACCTACCAGTTCGCGGTGACGGTGGACGACTGGCGGCACGGTGTCGATTTCGTGGTGCGGGGTGCGGACCTCCTGGAGTCGACGGGCCGGCAGTTGCGATTGGCGAGGGCTCTCGGCTGGAACGGACCCGCCCGCTACTTCCACCATCCGCTCGTGCGCGACGTCTCGGGAGTCAAGCTGAGCAAGAGACAGAAGATACCGGGCATCCGCGACCTGCGCCTTGCAGGCGCTGCGCCGGAGATGGTCCTGGGTGAAGCGGCCCGTGCGGTGGGCCTGCACCCACGGGCGAAAAGGATTGCCCCCGGGGATGCGGCCGGGCTCGTGGCCGCACGCCACGGTCCACTGGGCTGCCCGGAGGGTCGGGCTGGGCGGACTAGTGCCGCCGGTGGGGCGGCTGCTTCGGCTGTGGGGTGACGGGTTCCCGAACGGCCATCGATACCAATTCGCAATGCTCGATCAGCCGCTGGACACTTTCCTGCCCGATGCGGTCGCCGAGGTTGTCGTTTACCCGCTGGTACATCACCATTCCTTCCGGACCCTCCTCGGTCCTGTTCGGTTCCGTGCTCAGAGGCAACCCTGTCGTTGCCAACAGACACTTCCTGTGGTGATAGAGGTGCTTGATGATGCCGCTGACGGTATCCACCGCCCATTCGGTAGCGCGGTGCTCGCCCAGCGAGTCGAGCAGCAGAACATCGACATCCGCGATGCGAGACGCGAGGTTCCTGGCGGCCTCGGCCACGGCAGGATTGGGGTCGCTTCTTGACCGCAGCTTCGTCAGGAGGTGTTGGTAGTCAAAGTAGACGCCACTGAAGCCATTCTGGACCATTCGCTTCAGGGTCGCAACCGCGATGTGCGACTGCTCTTGCGGCGATCCGCCCTGGAACAGCAATCCCCTTGCCTTGGTCAGCGGGAACTCGTCGGCAAACCTCTGCGCCTTGCGCATTGCGGACGTCATGGCGTTGTAGCGATGTTGCTGTTTCTTGTAGCTGCCGGCACTGAACGAATCGAAGTCCGCGTCGGCAAACCGGGGTGGCAACCCCAAGGCGAGAGTTGCGTCAGTCGCCCGACTCTTCTGGAAGCAGACACAGCGCTGGGCGGCAGGCCCCCGGGGGGTTTCCACTTCAATCCAGCCCGTGCCCCGACAGCTCGGACACTGCGTGTTCGAAGCCATCCCCCGTTCCAATCGACCCTTCTATCCTATTCGATCACGACGAGCACGTCCCCGGACGAGACCGAATCGCCGGCGCGTGCGCTGACCGAGGTGACCGTTCCGTCTCGCGGTGCACGGAGCTCGTTCTGCATTTTCATCGCCTCAACCACCACGAGACCCTGGTCCCGCTCGACATGGTCGCCCGGGCTTGTATGGACCGCCAGAACCCGTCCGGGCATGGGCGACCGAATCACCTGGGGACCACCGCCGGGCGTGGGCGTGGTGCGCTGGCCCAGGTTCCGGGGATCACGAACCTGGACTGCAACCATTTTCCCGGCCACGGCCACCTCGCAGAGACCGGACCGTTGGGCCACGACATATGCCGTGTGCTGAACGCCGTCGACAATCACCGACCATCCATCGTGCCCGAGGTCGGCGAGGTCTGTCACGCTTCGATGTCCTCCGAACACGCACGAGCCGGGGGCGGTCTCAATCGTGCAGGGTTCGCCGTCCACCAGCAGATCCAGGAGCTTCATCGAGTGCGGCTCCACCTAGTGGCCGGCGGCGGCCCTGCGGCCCGCGTCCTTCCAGCGCGAGATCCCGCGGATGGACGGCAGCACGGAGCCGGCCCGCGGACCGGGTGCGGCTGTTGCCTGCACAGCGGCCAGCATCGCGGCTCGCCGGGCCTCGACGGAGGCCGCTGCGGATTCACGGGCAGCCGGTTCGATGCCGGAGCCGACGAAATGGGTGTCGATCTCGCCGGCCTGAAAGCGCCGGTCCGCGAGGAGCTCCCCAAAGAACCCGAGCGTGGTTGCGATACCGCCGACCACCGCTTCCCGCAAGGCACCCCGCAGCCTTGCGATGACCTCGTCGCGGCTGGCTGCCCACGCGCACAGCTTGGCGATCAACGGATCGTAGTGGACCGGAACGGTCCAGCCTTCCTCGGCACCGGAATCCACACGAATCCCGGGCCCCTCGGGCATGACGAGGCGGGAAATCCGGCCAGGGGAGGGCAGGAAGCCGGATTCCGGGTCCTCGGCGTAGATCCTGCATTCCATGGCGTGTCCACGGTGCCTGATGTCGTGCTGGGCATGTCGCAGCGGTTTCCCCGCGGCCACGCGGATCTGCTCCCGCACGATGTCGATCCCCGTGACGAGTTCGGTCACCGGGTGTTCGACCTGCAGACGGGTGTTCATTTCCAGGAAGTAGAACCGTCGCTCCGGGTCCATCAGGAACTCCACTGTTCCGGCGTTCGTGTAGCCTGTGGCCCGTGCGGCCGCGACCGCCGCACCGCAGAGATTGGCCCGGACTTCCGGGTGGCCAGCCAGGAGAGGCGACGGGGACTCCTCCAGAACCTTCTGGTGGCGCCGCTGAATGCTACATTCCCGCTCTCCAAGATCCACGATGGCTCCATGTTCGTCGGCCAGCACCTGGACTTCCACGTGCCGCGGCCGCACGATTGCCTTCTCGATGTAGATGGTGTCATCGCCGAACGCCTGGGCCGCCTCTCCCCGGGCCTGGCTCCACGCGCCGGCCAGTTCGGTTGCCCGCTCCACCAGCCGCATTCCTTTCCCTCCACCGCCGGCAGCCGCCTTGAGCATGACGGGATAGCCGAGGTCGGCCGCTGCAGCAGCGGCCTCGACGGGATTGTGAGCAGCCGTCGAGGTGCCGGGGACGATCGGGACCCCCGCCCGCAACATGATTTCGCGGGCTTGTGTCTTGACGCCCATCGAGCGGATGGCCGCCGGTGGAGGGCCGATGAACCGGATTCCGGCGTTACCGCAGGCTTCGGCGAATGCTGCGTTCTCGCTGAGGAATCCGTAGCCCGGGTGGATCGCCTCGGCCCCGGATCTCTCCGCTGCCTCGAGGATGCGGTCCATGCACAGGTAGCTCTCGGGCGCCGGCGCAGGACCGATCGGGTATGCCTCATCGGCCAGCCTGACGTGCTTGGCCGTCCGGTCGACATCCGAATACACCGCGACACTCCGGATGCCCATCTCCCGGCAGGTGCGGATGACGCGGACGGCGATTTCTCCGCGATTGGCGATGAGAATGGTATGGAACACGAGCGGACGGGCGATTGTAGCAGGGCTGGTTCGTGAGCGTGAGCGGAACCCCGCTCATTCCAGGTAAAGGAAGGGATTCAGGTTGAACATCGCCAGTGCGAACTCCCGTTTGGGCGCGTGCTCCAGGAACCGCGAAGCCGTGCGGGACTCGGCCGCGGTCGGATGCCGGCCCACGGCCAGGATGTAGGCCCGCTGCACAAGACTCTCGGGATTCCGTCCGTGTTCCGCATCGAGGCGCTCCGCAAACAGTGCAGCCAGGTCGTTCGAGATCCGGCCGTTCAGCAGTTCCAGGGACTGGGGGGGATGAGTGCTGGCCTGGCGTCCGGCACAACTGGTCAGCAGCGCCGGCTGGTCGAACACCTCCATGAACGGCAGCCGAAGGTTGCGCTTGGCGATCAGGTAGACCGACCGGCGACGGTGCTGCGCCCGGTCTTCCGGCACCCGCCACTGCGTGGGATCGTACAACAGCTCGACGAGAGCGGATTCCACGGGCAGCATGACGCTCCTGCCGCCATAGGCAAGATTCAACTGGCCGGAGACTGCCAGCATGGCGTCCCGAACCTCTTCGGCGCTGAGGCGTCGGCGCGGTCCGTGCCACAGCAGGCGGTTGTCAGCGTCCCTGGCCATGCCTGCCTCGCCCACAGCCGGATTGCGCGAGGCCTGACGGTAGGTGCTGCTGGTCAGGATGAGGCGGCGGACATGCTTGAGGCTCCATCCGCTGCGAACGAGTTCCTCCGCCAGGAAGTCGAGCAGGTCCGGGTGACTGGGGCGTCCGCCCATAAACCCGAAATCGTTGGGCGTATCCACAATCCCCTTGCCGAAATACGACTGCCAGATGCGATTCACGGCGACTCTCGCCGTCAGGGGGTGGTCGGGGGCTGTCAGCCATTCGGCGAGGCGGGAACGGGGGGCCCCGAGGTCGGACGGAAGCGTCGGAGCGTCTTCAGGAAGCAGCACCCCTGGCGGGCGGGGATTCACGGCTTGCAGCGGCCGGGCATGATCGCCACGATCGAGCAACCGGACGACAGTTGCCTGGTCCGAGTCGTTGCGGATGGTGGCCAAGGTCGCCGGTGGTTCGGGCATCCGTGACTCGAGTGCGTCATGCTCTGCCTGGAGGCGCTCGCGGTCTGCCCCCTCGGCGAGCCGGATCTTCCCCCGCAGCGACTTCATCTTTCCGGCGATCTCCTTGGTTTCGCTTCGCCATTCCTCGACGGTGGAGTCGCCGTCAAGGACCATGTTGGCTTCCCGCGATGGCCCGAAGTACGCCTGCAGGCGGTAGTAGTCGACCTGCCGGATGGGGTCGAACATGTGGTCGTGGCAGCGCGCGCACCCGACGGTCAGCCCGAGGAAGGCGGCTCCGATGATGTCGGTCCGTTCGGTCAGGACTTCGTTGCGGCTGGACGCGACTTCCTGGTTTCCGGCGTTGCGTCGGACGGGGCCGAGCCGCTGCAGGCCGGCCGCGGCCAGCAGCTTCCGATCCTCCGGCCTCTCGGTGCTGCCGGTCGACAACTCGTCACCAGCGACCTGCTCGCGGACGAACCTGTCGAACGGGAGGTCAAGGTTGAACGAGTCGATCACGTAATCGCGGTAGCGCCACAGGCCGGGCAGGTAGCGGTCGTACTCGAACCCCTCGGTTTCCGCATAGCGCACGACATCGAGCCATTGCTGCGCCGCCCGCTCGCCCTGGCGCGGGCTCGCCAGGAGCCGGTCGACAAGCCGCTCCCACGAGCCCTCGCCCGCATCGTCAAGAAAGCGGTCGATCGCGGACGGGGCGGGCGGCAATCCGGTCACGTCGAAGTATGCCCGCCGCACGAGCGTGCGCCGGGCGGCCTCCGGCGCGGGCTGCAGTCCCTCCGCCATCAGGCGCCTCAGGATGAACGCGTCGACCGGGTTGCTGACCCAGTCCGATTCCACCGGTGGCGGGGTGGCGGCCGACCGCGGCTGGAAGGACCAGAACCCGCGCTCCTGCCGGCTGTACTCCGCCGGCCAGAGCAGGCCGGGCAAACCCAGTGCCAGCAACAGCGTTCCAGAAAGCCTCATGGAGCAGAATCCACGCTCAATTGTAGACCAAGGCAGTGGACCGTCGCGAGGGGGAAGACCGGACGCAGGGATCGTCAGCTACGGGATCCCGGGCCGATCAGGGTTGCGATCCATTCGGTGCTGGAGTTGTTTTCCAGGGCGATCTTGACGATGATCGTCAGTGGCGTCGACAGCAGCATCCCGACGGCACCGAGCAGCCATCCCCAGAAGACCAGCGACATGAACACGACGAGTGGCGAAAGCCCCACGCTGTCCCCCATGAACTTCGGCTCGATGACGCCGCCGATCGTTATGTTGATCGCGAAGTAGCCCACAGCCACGGCCACTCCGGACGTGGGCCCGAATTGCACGATCGCCATCAGCACAGCGGGGACGGCGGCCACAAACGAGCCGATATTCGGCACGTAGTTGAAGAGAAAGGCCACCAGGCCCCAGAACACCGGATAGTCGACCCCGAGGATCCATGTCCACAGGCCCGCGAGCACACCCGTTGCGACGCTCGTGACGGTCTTGACGGCCAGGTACTTCTGGACCGACTTGGCGAATGCCAGGAAACCGCTCCAGGTGCGGTCCGTCTGGCCAAGCGCCAATTCCATCTTGGCGGGCATCCGGAACCCTTCGAGCAGCATGAAGACAATCGTGAGGACGACCAGAATCGCCTTGGTAACCAGGTTTCCGAACTCGAGAAGCGTGGAGCCGGCCAGCCCTGCCGCCGACCTGAGGTCCAGTTGCTCCCACAGGTCTTCGGCAACGATCTCCAGGCCGAACTTTCTCAGCAGGTCCTGCAGGCCGCCCGCGACAACCTCCACCTGGAGTTCGAGACGTTCCTGGTAGGACGGAAGGTTCTGGTTGAATGCCTCCAGAGATACCAGCGCCACGTTGCCAACCAGGGCCAGCAAGCCGGCCAGGCAGCACGCCACGATGAGGATGGCGAGCACTTTCGGGACGCGGTGGAGGTGCAGCCAGGTCACGACCGGCAACGTGAGTACTGCAATCACTCCAGAGATGAGGAACGGGGTGACGATGGCGCTGGCCGCCTGGACGCCGGCGAGAAAGATCACCAGCGCGGCCAGTCCGACTAGGGCCGGCGTCAAGCTCGGGCTGCTCTTCGCCACCTCAAGATCCCCTTAACGCTATCTGGAGCCGGTGTGCCGTTGGCACCGACACTCCTCAGTTCAGCATACTCCCGGACGGGATTAGGACGAATGGTCGCCGCTCGTGGGGTACACTGGCCTAATCCAACCAGGAGCTAGCCCATCCATGGACTCATCAAGCAAGCCGTTCTTCGGACCTTGGATCATCGCCTGCTGCTTTGTCACGTTCGGCCTGTCCACCGGTTTTCCCTACTACAACATTTCCTTCTTCTACGACTATTTTCGAGACGGGCACGAGTGGACGCAGACGCTCGTTACCACGGGAGCGCCGATCGCGGTCCTGCTGACGATCTGGATCGGGCCCGTGATTGTTCCCAAGGTCTCGCCCCGCCTGCTGATCCTGGTCGGAACGTTCCTGACGTTCGTCTCGTTCCAGTGGTTCGGCCGACTCGGCGGGAGCGAGTGGGAGTACTATGCCGCCTGGTCCGTCTACATGGCCGGGTACTTCCTGTCCGGCCCGATCCCCCACCAGATCATCATTTCCAACTGGTACAAGCGACGGCGCGGGATGGCGATGGGCATTGCCTATGTCGGTGTGGCCGTCGTCGGGGCGCTGTGCAACAAGCTGGGGCCGTACCTGGCAGCCAACATGCCTTACACGGAAGCCTTGCGCACAATGAGTTGGCTCATGGCGATCGCATGGCCCATCGCGCTCCTCGTGATCCGAGACCGGCCCGAGGACAAGGGGCAGCTCCCCGACGGGGATGGACCTGGTGAGTCCGCTGCCCGGGCGGATGCCGAGCCCGCGGAGGCGGCTGGCCGGGCAATGAGTTTCGGAGAGCTCGCCCGACGCATCCCGTTCTGGCTGCTGCTGATCGGGAGCGCGGCGTCAATCGGGTCCATCGCCGCCGTGAACTTCCTGATGAAGTTCGTTTTCGAGGAGCAGGGATTCACCGAGCAGGCGGCTCGGGATCAGATCTGGTCGGACGCGTCGTTCACGTACCTGATGTCCAGCATCCTGGGCCGTCTCATGGCCGGCTGGCTGGCGGACCGCCTGCCTCGCAAGTATGTGATGCTCGCAACATACGTCGTTGTGGCCTGCGCCATTCCGCTGCTGTTCCTGGTAACACCTCAGCAGCCTTCCATGGTGTACCTGTTCGCGGTGGTGTTCGGGTTCGCCATGGGGGCGGACTACATGCTGATCCCGCTGATGGCGGCCGACCAGTTCGGACTCCGGTCGTTGGGCAAGGCGATGTCCTTCATCCTGCCGACCGACACGATCGCGCAATTCTGGAATCCGCGGATCATCGCAGAGGTTGCCTTGCGCATGGCGGGGTACGGCGAGGCTCTGTGGGTGGTATTCCGCCTGGCCGCGTTCGGGGCACTTGCCATCGCGCTCCTGCCGAGGCACAGCCGCAAGGAATAGACGAACGGGTCTGGCAAGCCCCCAGATTCCGCAGTTGGACATTGGGAGTATCCGCCAGGACTGCCCTGAAGGGAGCAGGGAGCGAAGCAACGCGGTCCCGGATCAGGATGGCAGACCTACCGGAGAGGGCGGCGTAAATTCCATGCTGTCGGTCGCACCAGAAACCGCGACTGCGGTGGTGGGGCTGCTCGGGCCAGGATTCCACTCTAGCCAGCGGGCGGTCGGCCCTTGCAACGGGGCCTTGATCTGGTTCTCTCCCCACCGGCGCACTGTCGACAGTACGCTGCACACCTTGCCCGGCGCGGGACCCATCCGAGCTTTTCATCCGCAGCTCTCTCATCCACAGGTCGTGCTCGGCCTTCATCTCGTTGTCGCCGGCCCCGCTCATCGCGAGCGCGACGGGGGACCCGCCATGGCCTGACAGAAGGTCCCTGTCCCTACGGGTGTTCCCGCAGTCTGTCAGGTGCGGGACATTCTGGCCACCCCGGTGAGCGGTTTCGGTGGAACCATCCCTCCTCCGTTCCCTCCGTGCGGTGCCCACCACGCCAGTGAGAGGGCCTGGTTCCATCTGTCCATCAGGGTAGGCAACACTGCTACATCGTGCGGCCCGAGCCTCAAGCAGTGTTACGTAGCACACAAATGTCGGTAAATTAATTTAGTGCTATATCATGATAGCATTATGTCAAGTCCGCACTATCCTCCCCCGGCCGCCCGCCGCGCAGTTCGCAAACTTGGGGCAGACATCCGAGCAGCACGGCTGCGCCGCCGCCTTCCGATGGATGTAGTCGCGGACCGAGCCGCAACCTCCCGCCCAACGATTGCACGGATCGAGAGGGGGGATCCGGGTGTCGGCATCGGTATCATCGCCTCGGTTCTGCAGGCTCTCAACTTGCTGGATCGCCTCGAGGCCGTGGCGGATTCCGGCAACGACAGAGTCGGCCAGGGGATTACCCTCGATGAGTTGCCGAAGCGCGCCAGACTGCGTCGCACCAGGACAACGCAGACCCATGGATGAAATCGAAGTGTTCTTGGACTCAGATGGTCACCGCAGACGGGTCGGCACCCTCAGGAGGCACCCTCAGCAACGCAAGGAGAGCATCACATTCGACTACACGACGGCCTGGGCTGGTGCCTCGTCCAGCTTCGCCATCGAGCCCGGGTTGCCGGTCGGGCCGGGTGTATTTCACCTGCCAACCAACCAGGCGATGTTCGGTTCCATCGGAGACTCGGCCCCCGACAGGTGGGGCCGCAGCCTACTTCGGAGGCAGGAATGGCGGTCCGCTCGGCGGCAGGGCAGCCCGTGCACTGCAGGAGTCCGATTTCCTGCTCGGCGTGATGGACGTCGCCAGAGTGGGTGCCCTGCGATTCAGGCTACCGGGACAGAACGAGTTCCAGGCCCCGTCCGGGCAGGGGGTCCCCAGCATACTGCTGCTGGGAAAGCTGCTGGGCATCACTGAGCGGCTACAGTCTGACGAGGATACAGATACCGAGCTCGAGCTGTTGGTGGCACCGGGAGCATCCTTGGGTGGAGCCCGCCCGAAAGCATCGGTGGTCAATGCCGGAGGGAATCTCGCCGTTGCAAAGTTCCCGGGTGTAACCGATGACTACTCCAGGGAGCGGTGGGAGGCGATTGCGTTGGATCTGGCACGGAGCGCCGGTCTTCGTACGGCATCCCATTCGATCATTGATGTCATGGGCAAGCCGGTCTTCCTGTCGCAACGATTCGATCGGCGTGGACAGATCAGGATCCCCTACGTATCGGCGATGACGATGACACAGCGCACCGACCGGGAGCAAGGCAGCTACCTTGAGATCGTAGACGCACTGGCACGCTACGGCTCAAGGTCGCTGCCGGACCGAGTCGAGCTCTACAAGCGCGTCGCGTTCTCCATCTTGATCTCGAACACCGACGATCACCTGCGCAACCACGGCTTCCTCCGCATCGACCCCGGCGGTTGGACTCTGGCCCCGACGTTCGACATCAACCCGACTCCGGGACACGTGCAGCCACGGGTGCTGTCCACCTTGATTGATTTCGACAACGCCACTTGCTCGGTCGATCTGCTGCGGTCTGTCACACGGGAGTTTTCCCTGAGTCTCGCCCGTGGCGACGCGATCATCGCTCAACTTGCAAGAGCAACCGCCAAGTGGCGCACGGCAGCGCGGCGCCGAAACGCTCCGGCAGGCGAGATCAACCGAATGGCCGATGCCTTTGAGCACAGCGACTTGAGGGATGCGCTCGCACTGACGTCGGAGTGAGGTGTCCAAGCCGGTGCAGCGGCCGAAGAAGCCTCAGCCGTTCTGGGAACCAAGCCACTCGTTCAGATCAGCCGCGTAGAGTTTGTATGGCGCGGCACCTGTTGGAGCCACAACGAACCTCACTCAGCATGTGCTGTTGGAATGCGCCAATTGCACTCGGAAGTGCAACACCAGATATGGCGGATGGGGTCTGGATTGGTCTATCATAGGGCCGTCCGGCCGGACGGCAGGCCCGGTGGGGAAGGGGAACCGACATGCCTAAGGGTTACCGCCACGTGCAGTACGACGAACGCTCCCGGATCCACGCCTTGCGCGAGCGATGCCTCTTGCTCGGCACCATCGCAGCCCAGCTCCGGCGCAGTGAATCCACCGTGTCGCGCGCACTGCGGCGCAACGCGGGCGAGGACGGCTACTGCCACCAGGGGGCCCGGCGTCGCGACGAGGAGCGCCGCCGGGCCCCTGAAGCGTTCGGGCGAGGCCGAGATCAGCTCTGGGATTGCACTTCCGAGTGCAATCGGAGGGCTGCCAAGTCAATGCCATTGTCCGCGAACCGGGCCATTCCAGGCATTCGGCCAGCCACGGATCAAGGGGTGCCAACACCTCTGATAGGCCCGCCGCCTCCTTGCGGTCGGGAAAAAGGCAAACAGCGAGGCTAGCCGATCCGCTCCGCGGACCGAATCAGGATCGGTGTCTCGGGGACGTCCTGGTGTCCTGCACGACTGCCGGTTGAAACCTCCGCGATGGACTCGACGACCTCGGTGCCCTCGACGACCTTCCCGAACACGCAGTAGCCCCAGCCATCCCGTGCCCCGTCCTTGTCCAGCGCGAGGTTCGTTTGGTGGTTGATGAAGAACTGCGCGGTCGCGCTGTGTGGCTGCGTCGTGCGCGCCATGGCGATCGTGTACTTCACGTTCGAGAGCGACCCGGCCTCGTTCTGGATCGGTGCCCGGGTTGGTTTCTCCTTCATCGATGCAGTGAAACCGCCACCCTGGATCATGAAGCCCGGGATGACGCGGTGAAAGATCGTCCGGTTGTAGAAGCCGTCATCCACATACTGGAGGAAGTTCTCCACCGTCTCCGGGGCCCGGTCAGGATACAACTCCAGGATCATCGTGCCGTTGCTTGTCTCCATCCGTACCCGGGGGGGAGCGGATGGCTCGGCTGGGGGTGGTGTCTCAGTTTCTTGTCCCATGGATTCGGTCTCGGTCTCCGGTTCTGGTACGGACGGCTCTTGGGGCGCTTCGCCGGGCTCTGACGGCGGGGATTCGGGAGGTGCCTCCGTTCCCCCGCACTGGGTGAACAGCAGCATCACGAGCGCGATCAGAACTGGAGAAAACAGCTTGAAGGGCATGAGAGGACAGGTTCCCTGTGAGCAACCCGCAGATCCGGGCCGACCGGCTTCCAGTGTACACCAGCCGTCCCCTCCGCTGGCTGTCACGGATCGCGAGTGCGGTCAGGTCGTTGTCCCGCCACAGCTGGATCCCGCCCCTGCCGTGCAGCCGTAGCAGTGCTGATTGCTGACGATCTGCCGGCCAGCGAGACGTTGAGGGTCGAAATCCCGGATGTGCCGAGGCCCGTCGAGGCTGACCCCAATGTCGAGCATCTGATTGAAGTCACAGTCGAACAGCCGCCCGTCCCATCCGACCGAGATTGTTGTGCGGCACATCACGCCGGAGACGGCGGCGGGATTGAACGCTGAGACCAGCCGTTGCATGTAGCGCTCATAGTTGCCGGTGCGCAGCAGGAACTCCAGGTACCGGCTGATAGGCATGTTGGTGAGGGTGTACAGCGAGTTGAACTCGATTCCCTGACGGGTCCGCAGTTCCCGACGGAAGTCCGCTTCCAGTGCCGACTGGTTGCCCGGCATGAATGCTCCGGTCGGGTTATAGACAAGATTCAGAGTGAGTCCGCTGTCCGCATGACCGTAACCCAGCCCGTTGAGCTTCTGCAGCGCCGCCACGGATCTCTCGAACACTCCGGCCCCCCGCTGCCCGTCGGTGCGCGGTCCCAGAAAGTACGGCAGGCTGGCGATCACTTCCACTCGATGGCTGGCGAGGAACTCGGCGAGGTCGCGCTGCGAGTCGAGCGTGAGGACCGTAAGGTTGCAGCGGTCGATCACGTGGCTTCCCAGGCTCCTCACGCTTTCGACGAACCAGCGAAAGTTGGGATTCAGTTCGGGTGCACCCCCGGTCAGGTCCACCGTCGGATGTCCGATCGCCTGGATGGCCTCCAGGCAGAGTTCGAACGTCTCACGGGACATGTTCTCCTCGATCCTGTCGGGCCCTGCGTCGACATGACAGTGCTTGCACGTCTGGTTGCACAGCTTGCCGACATTGATCTGGACCACATCGATACCGGTGGCGGTCAGCGGCTCGAGATCCGACTCGGCCAAGGCTTCCGTGAACGGCTTGAGTGTGCCGCCCAGGCATCCATTGCCGAGGATCCGCAACTGCTCTTGTGGTGATGCCAGCGGGTGATTCAACGACCGCAGACTTGCCGACACGGCTTGCCTACATGCTCAACTTGGCTTCCGCGTTTCGCATCTGGAGACCGTGCACCAGCGTCGCGCCGCCCGTGATCGCGGAGGCGACGTGAATCGCCTCTGTCATTTGCTCCGTATTGGAGCCCTTCTCCAGGCACTCCTGGGTGTAGGCATCGATGCAGTAGGGACACTGGACGGCATGTGCGACAGCGAGTGCAATCAGGCGCTTCTCGCGTTCCGACAACGCTCCCGCCTGAAAGACCGCACCATACCAGCCATGGAATCTCTCCCAGAGATCCGGAGAGCCATCCGCCATTTCGGCGAAGCGCCGCAGATCCTCTTCACGGTAGTATCCGGCCATCGCTTCCTGTTCCGTCCTGCCTGTGGTGGAACGGTTCCCTGTATCGGCTCAGTATACCCGCAGATCCCCGCGTCGACGGAGGACCGCCGGTTCGTCCACCAGGTCTGGACTCGCTCCTGCAGGGCGTTTTCTTGCCGGCTGGCCGGTTCGTTTGCGATAGTGGGTAATCGTGTGAAGCATGGGACGGACGGGAGAGTTGTCTCGAAGACTGCGAGCGACCGGCCCGCATACGGCCTGGATCTCATCCCCGACGGCCCGTCGCCTGAGGGCACGGGAACTACCCAGACATGGAACAGCATGTACATAGCCTGAGCGTCGACACCCCGGGCAAGGGTCTGATTGAGGTCACCGGACCAGTTCTGGACTGGGTCGCGGGGTGTCCGGTCCGGACGGGGCTGCTCAGCGTGTTCGTGCGACACACGTCTGCGTCGCTGACCATCCAGGAGAATGCCGATCCGGACGTCAGGCATGATCTGGAGAGCTTCTTCGACCGCCTGGTTCCAGAGGGCGACCCCCGGTACCGTCATACCCTGGAGGGGCCGGACGACATGCCGGCCCACGTCCGGGCGGCCCTGACGCAGACGCACCTGTCGATACCCGTGCTGGACGGTCGCCCCGCCCTGGGGACATGGCAGGGAATCTACCTGTTCGAGCACCGTCGTCGGCCTCACCGCAGGACCGTCGTTCTGCACCTGATCGGCTAGGCGGGGTGCGCCGACTCCGGGCTTCCCATGGGGGCACTCTAGCGTTCCGGGGCGTGTTACGCTAGCCGGAACGGGAGGCATCAATTGCGTACAAGACGGTTCCTGCTTCTACTGATGCCATGTCTGCTCGGAGCGCAGGTTCCGGATGGATTCCGTTCTCTCTTCAACGGCCGCAATCTCGCAGGCTGGCATGTGAGCCTCACCAATCACCACGGCGACACCAAGGAGTGGCGGGTCTACGATGGGGTCTTGACCGGCAGTCAGGATCGCGGGGACAACGGCGGCATCCTGCTCTCGGACGAGTCCTTCGGCGACTTCGAGGTGCACCTCGAAGTCAGGCCGGATTTCGGATGCGACGGAGGTTTGTTCCTGCGCTCCAGCGAGAGTGGTCAGGCCTACCAGGTGATGCTTGATTACCTCGAAGGGGGTAACGTCGGTGGTGTATACGGGGAGCGTCTCGATGGAGTGGAGACCAAACCTGCGGAGCGGTGGAGGCAGGTCTGGAAGGAAGGGGACTGGAATACGATTCGGGCGCGCATTCAGGGTGTAGCGCCCCGAATCGAGGTTTGGCTCAACGGCACGCAGGTCGTGGACTTCCGCGACCCGGAGAACCACCTGCCGAACGGTGCCACGACCGGCAGGGTGGCGGTTCAGGTCCACGGCGGGGCCCGCTGCAAGCCGGGACTTGAACACAGGTTCCGCAACATCGCCATCCGTGAACTCTAGGTTTGCCCGGCGTCATGCCGCCCGGGCATGAGAGAGCCTGCGGCCAGCCAGACCAACTCCATGCCGACCACCCAGAGTCGCATCGCGACGGCGAGTGCCATGGCGGTCCCAGGGGCCAGGATTTGCCCCAGCAGCAAGCCGAGGATACCTTCGCGGACCCCCACTCCGGCGGGCGAGATCATCGTCAGCATGGCGAGCGCCCAGGCCAGGGCGTAGCAGCCGGCAATCAGGGTGAACTGCCGGCCGTCGACATCTGCCAGCAGCGCCCGCGCAAAGCTGGCCATCGCGAGGGCGAGCAAGGTCCATGTGAGGCAGTACGCCGCCCAGATTCCGAGCATCTGGCCGGCTCGCATCTCAAGGCTCTGGAATGGTTGCCTGAGGCGGCTGGCGAGTGGCTTGGCCCAAGCATTGAAGACCCGCGGGACGACAACCACGCAAGCGACCGCCGGCAGTGCGAACAAGGTGGCCTTCTGCCATGGTGAGAGGGCCGTAGCCGCCGACCCCGCCAACCAGACCGCAGGCACGACCGCAGCCAGCGCGGCGAGCGTCATGTCCAGCATCGTAGCCGCCAGGCAAGCTGCGGCTCCCACTCCGAACCGTCGCGTCAGGTACACTCGGGCGGCGAATTGCCAGACTCCTCCCGGCACATATCGGCTGAGTTCCGATTGGCGGTAAACCCGGTAGAGTTCTCCGTAGGGCACGTCGTGTCCGAAACCGCGGATGAGGTACTTCCATCCCAGCGGTCGGACCAGGAACCAGGCTGCCGCCAAAGCGAACGAACGGACCAGCCAGTCAGCTTCCAGTTGCCACGTCTCGGCCCGAACGTGTTGCCAGTTTCCGTGGATCATGCGGCCGATGAAGCCGGCAAGGATCAGGGGGACAGCGAGTTTCAGGGCCGCAAGGGTGCGCCTAGTCACGGGACTCCCCGACCAGATTGGCGGTCGCCCCTGATTCGCTCCGCGTAAGGTCGAGGAGTATTTCGGCCAGCCAGCCGGAGGCGAGCAGCACGGCTGCGCCGACGGTGAGAACGAGTGTGCCACCGCATGCCAGTAGCGCGAGGTGCCAGTCCCGACCGGCGACCATCGAAATGACCGGTAGGCTGACGGCCACCAGAAGGCAACCGAACGCCGCGAAACCGAAGGGGTGGGCGGGCCGGTCGCGGTAGCGTGTTCGAAGCAGGACCGTCCCAAGGTCCAGGAAGCCCTTTCCAAGCCGGCTCAGTCCGTATTTCGACCGTCCGTGCTCTCGAGGGCGGTGCCGCACCTCGATTTCGCTGATACGGAAGCCTTGGTGTGCGACGAGGACGGGAATGAACCGGTGCTGGTCGCCCCAGATCCTAAGGGACTTCGCCACGTTCGCCCGATAGCACTTGAATCCGCAGTTCATGTCATGGAGCGCGATGCCAGTAGCGCGACGCATGACGAAGTTGAAAATCCGTGAGGGGACCACCTTGTGCAACGGATCGTGACGCACCCGTTTCCAGCCCGAAACCAGGTCGTACCCGTTCCGCAGCTCCTTCAGAAACGCCGGAATCTCGGCCGGGTCATCTTGCAGGTCGCCGTCCAGGGTGAACACGACCGGGGCCTTGGTGCGCTCGAAACCCGCCATCAGGGCCGCAGATTTTCCGCTGGGTGCCCGGAGTCTCACCAGCCGGACCCGGCCTGGATCGTGAATCGCCTGGAGCCGACTCCAGGTGGAGTCTGTGCTGCCGTCGTCGACAAAGAGGATCTCGTGGTGGGGGGGGAGTTCCGCCCGCAGCTGACGCTCAAGTTCGGCCACCGTCGCTTCCTCGTTGCGGACCGGAATGACGACCGAGATTTCCGGGAAACCTTTCATAACCAGAGAAACGCCGATCATAGCGAGTCGGATTGCACCGGGCTAGAACGAAGCATCCAATGGGTCCCGGCACCACCTGTCAGGTGCTGAGCCCGGAGTCGCTGCTCTGGCTTTCGCTCAACCCTTGTATCGCGGAGACAGCCGGCGATAGGGCAGTGCAGTGAGCACTGCTTGGGGCCTTACCTTGAGTGCCCGCACGGTACGGAAGCCGATTTTGTGCCAGGTGTCCGATTCCACGCCCTACCCGCGGGTTGGCCGAGGCCCAGGCTGTCTGACCCTTGAAGTTCTCCATGCGGCCTGAGCTGGGTCCGCGCGCATCGAAGTTGGCGTCACGGGCATCGGCGAGTCCGTACTCGGCGCTCCGAGGCAGGCAGGGCAAGTGCATTCAATGTGCCAGTCGCAGCAGGAAGTACCACATCAGCCGCGGGGGATATGGTCGGGACAGGCCCATGCTGCGGGATAAACATCCCCGTCCCACAGGTACCGCCATCTGTGATTCGACGAGCGCTGCCAGATCCACGCCCTGCACCAACTAGGGGTCTCGGCCGGCACCATCGCTGCCCAACCTCAGCGGCACAAATCCACCGACCGCCGCGAACTCCGGCGCAACGCGCCCCTCCGGCTATCGCTACCGACAGGCCCGTCAACTCGCCCGGCAGCGCTGCCACCGAGCTGTTACCGGCCCGTGCAAGCTCCATCTAGGTCTTGAATGCCACTTTATTCCGGCGGTAGCCAGGGGTTTCTTCTCGCATTGCACGGACTGCAGAGTGCATCGAGACCAGTGGCAATGTTGGAAACCGATGGATGCGCTGATGGGGTAGTGAGGCTGGCTGACGGCCAATGCCTCTGGCCCCGCTTCGGGGAGACTCTTGGCTCCTGCAGCCCCGCAGACACTCCAAACCTCACTCTGTAGGATTGCTACACTGTTTTCCACCCGGTCCAGTTACAGGATCGACAGTTCTGAAGCAGATCGTGGGCGCGACACAGTCAGATCTCCGAGCCGCTCTTCCGGTGGGCACGGTAGTCGGTGCGTATGAGGTGGAGGCACGGCTTGGACACGGTGGCTACAGTGTGGTCTACCGCGCTCGCCATGTGCAACTCGAGCAGGTCGTGGCCCTGAAAGAGTATTTTCCCGCCGACCTGGCGGTCCGGGAAGGTGGGACAGTGTACCCGCGGAGCACGGAGAGCACTCCGCACTACGAGGACGGCAAGCGGCGATTCCTAGAGGAGGCCAAGTGCATCGCCCAGTTCAAGGATGACCCGGGCGTGGTGGCGTGTCTGGGGTATTTCAGCGCCAACGGCACGGCGTACATCGTGCTGGAGCATGTCGATGGCCTGTCCCTGGCGGCCCTGCTCCGAGAGCGCGAAGCGGCGGGTCGTCCACTTGATGAGAGCGAACTGCGGTCGCTGGTCCTGCCGTTGCTGGAGAGCCTGGAGCGACTGCATGCAGCGGATGTGCTGCATCGGGACATCAAGCCGTCGAACATCCTGCTGCGGCGTGGGGACGGGAGGCCGGTGCTGATCGATTTCGGGGCGGCGAAACAGCAGGCAGCCCTGCACAGCAAATCGGTCGCGCCCTACACGGAAGGGTATGCGGCCCTGGAGCAGGTGGGTGCGGGCAAGCTGGGGCCCTGGACGGACGTCTACGCGATCGGGGCGGTGATGTGGAGGGTGGTGGCAGGCAGCAAGCCACCGTGGCAGCCCCCGAATCCGACGAAGGTGGAGATACGGGCAGCGGCGGTGCTGACAGGTGAGGCTGATCCGCTTCCTTCCGCCGTAGCATTGGGCGAGCATCGGTTTTCGCCGGATCTTCTGGCTGCGATTGATAACTGCCTCAAGATCCGGGCCTCCGACAGGGTACCTGCCTGTAGCGCTCTCCGTCATTCGATCGAGGAAACCGCCTCCACAACTGAATCACAAGGTGGGCCGTCGAGTACACCAAGAAACGGGTGGACGATTGGGCCAACCCTAGTGATCGTGACCTTGATATCGATCATCCTCGTGTTGATTGCAGTAGGGCTCGAAGACGGAGAGACTCCCTCGCACTCCAGCCCGGATTCCAGCGCATCGAGCGGTGAGACGCAGCCGGCAGCGCGGACGGAGCCTTGGCTGGCCGGGGAGGTGTTCCGGGACTGCAGGGGCTGTCCGGAGATGGTGGTGATCCCGGGGGGCCGGTTTCGGATGGGCTGCGTGTCGGGGGATCGAAACTGTTATCAGGGCGAGTATCCGGTGCGGGAGGTGGAGGTGGCGTCGTTTGCGCTGGGGGTGTACGAGGTGATGTTCGAGGAGTATGATCGCTTCGCAAGTGCCACGGGGCGCGCCCTTCCTGATGACGAGGGGTGGGGCCGTGGGGGGCGGCCGGTGATCAATGTGAACTGGGATGATGCGCAGGCGTATGTGGAGTGGCTGAGCGCGGAGAGCGGAGCGGAGTACCGTCTGCCGAGTGAGGCGGAATGGGAGTATGCTGCGCGGGCGGGGACGGAGACGGCGTACTGGTGGGGTTCGGAGATCGGCCGCAACCGGGCGAACTGCTTCAACTGCGGCAGCGCGTACGACGACGAGAAGACCGGCCCGGCAGGTTCGTTTGCGGCGAACGGGTGGGGTCTGCACGATATGGCCGGCAACGTGTGGGAATGGGTGGAGGACTGCGGGCACGAGAACTATGCCCGTGCGCCGAGTGACGGGTCGGCTTGGCTCGAACAGGGTGATGGGGACTGCGGTCGGCGTGTGTTGCGGGGCGGTTCCTGGGTCGTCCTTCCAATGCGTCTGCGCTCGGCGGCCCGCGCCGGGCTCGATGCCGGCCTCCGGAACGTCAACATCGGTCTTCGCGTGTCGAGAACGCTTGATTAGGTCTTGAATCTTTGGGTCTTTACCTCGTGAGGTGGGGACTGGGGGGCGGTGCCCCCTAGCAGAAGTGCAGGTGCAGTTGGGAGGCGGACGAGAGCAGGGGGCGCACGGGACTGATCTGGCGCTGGTGGCGATGTATCCATTCGTGCTACGGCTGGAACCTGCGCTGGAGCCGTTTCCGTGGCAGCAGAGTCGGGTGCCCGGTTGCAGGGGGTGGAGTTGGATGTGCCGGACTGGCTGATCGCGGCGACCAAGAGTCGCGGCCGCCGGTGGGGCGAGGTCGGTCGGATGATCGGCAGATGGCGATTTCTCCCCTACGATCGGCGAAGCTGGACCTTAGACCCTTCCACCTGCTGTTGCATTTCCTAGTACAACCGGCACCTCAAAATACCTGTGTCAACTGCACAATTACGTTTCGTTCTGAACGACATTGCACCAGCAATGATCTCGTCAACGGAACTCTGGCGGCTGACACGTGGCCGCACGGGTGCCCGGTGAAGACGCCAGCCGGTTCGAGGGCTGCAAGTATGCAAATCCAGGACGCTGCCGGGGCCCGGACCGAGAGGTCTCTTGCGGGTCCACGCGAATTGCCGGGCCATGTCGCCTCGTTCGTGGAACTTACGTTGGTAGGCAGCCCCAGACGACCTGCCCTCTTCCGCAGCGTCCCCTCGGCCTGGCGGAATGTGACTCCGCTTCGAGGCGACCAGAGGCTGCGACTTCTATGGCGGATCAGACCTGGTCGGGCACCACGTAGGGTTCCCTGTACTTGCGGGTAAGGAGTCGATTGGCTTCGTCGTTACCCGGGAAAGTTTCTGTCACCGGATCGAAGTCGAGCTTGCGTCCGGTCTTGTATGCAATGTTGGCCAGGTGGCAGAGCGCGGTCGAAAGGTGACCCTCCTCGATGTCACACCGCAGATCATCCCGCTTGCGGGAGCGGACGCAGTCAATGAAGTTCTGGAAGTGGCTGGTCTCGGGCTCGTCGAGATCCGGGATCTCCGGCCCGGCGGCGTAAGCGATTTCCGGGAAGCTCAGGTTGTTCGTTCGGTACGACACACCGGCCGGCGAGTCCGGTCTCTGGCGAGGCGTGAACTCGCCCCGGACGGCACTCCAGTTGTCCCCCGATCCGATGTAGCCCCTGTCCGTGAAGAAGAACCCGCCGACCCGGACCCCTCCGAATGCGGGGCTGTACAGCGTCGTCGCCTCGATTTCGACGAGGGTACCGTCGGAATACTCGAAGGTGCCGACCTGAACGTTCGGCACCTCGGAATTCGAGTCCTCGACGAACTGGCCCCCGGTGCAGTGGATCTTGACCGGATGGACCCGTTTGTCGAGTCCGGCCCGCAGCACGTCGAGGTGGTGGACCCCGTTATTGCCGATCTCGGACGTGGATGTGTCCCAGAAGAAATGCCAGCCGTAGTGGAAACGATTCAGGTCGAAGGCTCGGTAGGGTGCGGGCCCAAGGTACAGATCCCAGTTCACTCCGTCGGGTACCGACGATTCCCGGATCTTGCCGATGCTGATGCGGCCCCGGTAGATCACGGCCTTGGCCCGGTACGCCTTGCCGAACCGGCCGTCGCGAACGAACTGCGTCACGGAACGGACTCTCCGGCTGCTCCGCCGCTGCAGGCCCACTTGGACGATCCGGTCGTAGCGGTGGGCGGCCTCGACCATCTTGCGGCCTTCCCAGAGGGTGTAGGAACATGGCTTCTCACAGTAGACGTCCTTGCCCGCCTGACAGCCCCATATGGTCATCAGCGCATGCCAGTGGTCAGGGGTGGCGATGGAAATCGCATCCAGGTCGTCCCGCTCAATCAGGCGGCGGATGTCCGTCTCGGTCGCGGGCCTGTAACCGGTCAGTTCCTCCAATTCAGAAACGGTGTCGGCGAAGAGCCGCTCGTCGACGTCGCAGAGGTAGCCCACGCGCACACCGGGTATCTGGGCGAACTCGCGCATGTGGGTGCGTCCGCGGCCCCTGATTCCGACGATGCCGACCGTGATGGTGTCGCTGGGCCGCCTCTGGCCGGACGTCCTCTTGGCGGTGGCCGCCAGACCCGCGCTGACGGCGGCGTTCGCTACGAAGTTCCTGCGTGTGGATGCCATGGCTGGGGTGGACCGCAAACGTCGCGCCCGGTGGCATTCTATCAACTCCCAGCATCGCGCTGGAGTCTTGGGGGTGGGGGCTGGGTGCCAGCGCCGACCTCAGCCGCGGCCGCCGCCACCGGTTAGGCGCACGATTCGCAATGGTCCTCGGACAACAATCCACCGTGCCGTCCCCAAGAGACCCTCCCGAGGGCGGTCCCGGCCATCAGACACCGGCGATGCGCCGAAGCGCCTCTCGATCGGCGGCGATAGCTCGCAGGTTCTCGGCTTGCCTGGCTGGATCACGGTGGTCGACGTACTCCATGTGCAGCGACAGAGGGGTGCCAGCCGTCACTTCCGTCGTTGCCATGCGAAGGAGGTCGGGATCGACCTGGCCCGTGCCCAGTGGAACGTTGACCGCCTTCCGCCCGTCCCAGCGGAAGTCCTTCACGTAGACGCACCCAACCTGCTTTCGAATCAGCCGCCATAGCAGCGGCCAGACCTGCCCGCCCTCGACGGTTGCATGCCGGACGTCGAATGCCGCCGCGAGTCGACCTCCCGGCAGACGGTCCAGCAGCCGGTGCAAGTCCCAGATCGATGCGCCGACCAGACTCGCCCCGGCATGGTTCTGATACAAGCCCCTGATCCGGAAATCCCGGAGGTGCTCGGCGAGCCGAGATGCGGTCCCGCGGTAGGCCTCGAGTTGCTCGATGACAGGCCGCTCAAGGTTGTATCGGTAGTAGGCCATGCGAAAGAACGGGATGTCCAGACGGTCCGCTTCGGCGATCACCCGCCTCGCGAGCGGATCCGCGGCATCGTTGATGTCGGAGGCGATCACCACAACTTTCCGGTTCCGCTTGGCCAACGCCTCGACCAGGCGGGGCAGATCCCGTTCCACGTTCGCGGGCTCCACTTGCCCGCCCTTGCGGACAGTGGCCTCGATTCCGTCGAAGTCTTGCTCCTCCAGAAAGGTTGCGACCTCTTCGTAGGACAGCCACTGCATGTGCTTTCCGAATGTGATCACGGGGCCGATCCTTCGGTCTGGCGTCTGAGCGGCATGGGCAAGCAGAGCACTGCCGCCCATCGCGAGCACCTGTCTCCTGTTCATGCTTCCGTCCTCCCGGTCCGCTGTATTCCACCATACCCGAGCCCAGGTGCGGGCGATCATTCGGCCTCGCCATCGACCGGAACCGAGAGATGCTGGGGGCCGGGGCGGCTATCCTAGAGGAACCATGTCTGCCAAACACTTGCGCTTCCTCCTCATTGCGCTGGTTCTGATCCTGCTCTTGGGAAGTGCTAGAGGAATCGCGGACTTCGCCGTGGAGTATCTCTGGTGGTCGGAGGTTGACCAGCTCGGGACCTGGTTCAGCATCCTGCTCTACAAGATCATTCCCACCGTCCTCGCTTCGCTGCTGGCCTGGGCTGCGTTGCTGTGGGCGCACCACCGGGGCATGGCGTTCGCGGGTGCGGACACCACGGAGTACTCCGTCTATCGAATGGTTGTGCCGCTGGTCCTTCTGGTCGCCGCCGTCGTCTTCATGGGCTCGCAGGTCGACTCCTGGGTCGTCATGGCGTATGCGGGATCGCGGGGCATCCTGGCCGGAGCGAATACCTGGGTGGACCCGATTTTCGGCAAGGATCTCGGATTCTATCTGTTCGACCTGCCCTTCTTCAAGCTTCTGGTGAAGTACCTGTTTCTTGTGGCGCTCTTCGGTACGCTCGTCTTCTGGGTGTCCGGCCGCGGCTGGCAGATCTTCCGCCAGTTCCGGCGCTTTCGCTCTGAAGGAGGGAGTCTGGAGGAGTTTGACCTGGGTCCGCAGCCGCTCCTGCTGCCGGGTGCCACGAAGACGAATTTCGCCAAGATCATCGCCTGCATCGGCCTGTCGGGAGCGGCCGCATGGTTCTATCTGGGCCAGTTCGGCCTCCTCTTGACGGATCACTCGTTCATGGTTGGCATGGACTACCTTGACGAGGTATGGCGACTCCCCCTGCGCTGGCTTGTCGTGATCGCCCTCGCGCTCGCGATCCCGCTCGTCGCCACGTCGCGATTCAAGGTCATGGCCTACATGCTGGGCAGCGTGTTCGTGCTGCACGCCGCCCTGCCCCTTGCCGTGCAGACCATGTATGTCAGCCCGAACGAACTCAAGCTGCAGCGCGATTACATTGAGCGGCACATCCACGCGACTCGGCAGGCCTATGCGATCAACGCGGGCAAGGAAGAGTACCTGACGCTGAGCGAGAACCCGATGCTGGATGTCGAGGCGAATGCGACGCTGGTCGACAACATCCGGCTCTGGGACGAGCAGGCCTATACCGACACGATCACCCAGATTCAGGCGCTGCGCCTCTACTACCGCTTCGCGGACATGGACATCGACAGGTATCAGATCGACGGCAAGGTCAAGCAAGTACTGCTCTCTCCGCGAGAGATCGATGTCGATGCGTTGTCGGCTGAAGCCCGCACCTGGATCAACCGCCACTGGGTCTACACGCACGGTTACGGCTTGGTCATGTCCGAGGTGAACCGCACCACTCCCGAGGGGCTCCCGGTTCTTCTGATCCAGGATGCTCCGCCCGTGATCAAGATTCCGGACATCCGGATTGAGCAGCCCGAAATTTACTTCGGCGAGTTGACCCACGACCCCGTG
Source organism: Bryobacterales bacterium (assembly GCA_965205085.1). Classification (GTDB taxonomy): domain Bacteria; phylum Acidobacteriota; class Terriglobia; order Bryobacterales; family UBA6623; genus VXMF01. Next base: position 4,823,430 of record OZ242039.1, read on the forward strand.
TTCGTGGCCACCGATCAGGAAGAGTTCGATTACCCCAAGGAAGACCAGAACGTGACCTCGCACTATGCGGGTAACGGCGGTTTCGCCATTCACCCGATCGCGACCCGACTTGTGGCAGCCGTTCGCGAGGGGGATTACAACATTCTGTTCACCGGGCTGACGAACGAAGAGAGCCGAATGATGATCTACCGCAATGTCAGCGCAAGGCTGGAGCATCTGGCGGATTTCATCGAGTGGGACTCGGATCCCTACCTGATGGTCACTGACGATGGGCGCCTCGTCTGGATCCTGGACGGCTACACCACCTCGAACGTGCATCCCTATTCGCAGCCGATCCGCGTGGGTCAGTTCGGGGCGGACGTCAACTACATCCGCAACGCCGTCAAGGCGACCGTGGACGCCTACCACGGAACGACCAGGATCTACCTCTACGACACCGAAGATCCAATCATCCAGGCGTACGAGAACCTGTTTCCCGAGCTGTTCCACCCGATGGACGCAATGCCGGCCTCGGTCCGGTCCCATCTGCGCTACCCCGAACTGATCTTCAATATCCAGGCCGAGATATACCGCACGTTCCACATGCGCGATCCGACGGTTTTCTACAACAAGGAAGACATCTGGGATGTCGCCAAGAGTCTGGCCGGCTCCACGGACCTGGCGGACCGTATGGAACCGACGTACATCGTAGCTACTCTGCCCGGCATGAGAGAGCCGGAATTCCTCCTGATCCTCCCCTTTACGCCCAGCAACAAGGACAACCTGATCGGGTGGATGGCAGCGCGCTGCGATGGGGAGAGCCTGGGCGACCTGAATTTCTACCAGATGTCGAAGCAGGAACTGGTCTACGGTCCCAACCAGATCGAGGCGCAGATCAACCAGGAGCAGCAGATCGCACGGGATCTGACCCTGTGGAACCAGCAGGGGTCCAGGGTGCTGCGCGGCGAGATGATCGCGCTCCCGGTCGGGGAGAATTTCCTTTACGTGGAGTCGATTTACATCCAGGCCGAGTCGGCTCGCATGCCCCAGTTGCGGAAGGTCGTTCTGGCGATGGGCGATCGCCTCGTCTACGAGGACTCCTTCGAACAGGCATTGGCAAGGCTGGAAGGGTTGGAAGCCGCGAGCCTGGCTGCCTCGGCGGCGGACGAAGCTGCGGAGGAAGGGGCAGGCGCCACCCGGGCGGTTGCTACAACCCCTACGCTCCGCGAGAGGATGGCGATCCTGCGTCGGCAGGCCAGCCAGTTGGCCGACCAGTTGGCGCAAATCGAACGCGAACTCGGCCGCTGACCGCTGCGGGCCTGTTCAGGGCAGCCGGCCCGGACCGTTCCAGTCCGCGACGAAGATGTTGAACTCGTAGGGGGATTGTGCATCCCGGTCCGACGTGAAGACGATGCGCGACCCGTCGGGCGAGAACTCGGCGAAGGAGGTGAATCCTCCGAAATCGGTCACTTGGCGCAGATTCGATCCATCCGAGTGCATCAGGAACAGGTCAAATTCCCGGCTGTCGCAGTTGTTCCTGTTCGAGGAGAAGACGATGTACCCACCGTCGGGGGTGAACTGGGGGGCAAAGCTGGCGCACCCGAAGTCCGTGAGCTGCTGCATGCCGGTGCCGTCGGCGTTGCCCACGAAAATCTCCATCTTCATGGGTGCCGTGAGGTTGTCCGCCAGCAATTCGGCGTAGCGGCCTGCTTCCGCGCCCCGGGCCGGGTGGTTGGCTCGCATGACCAGTCTGGATCCGTCGCGCGAGAAGAACGCTCCACCGTCGTAGCCGAAAGTCTCTGTCAGCCGCCTCTTGCCGGAGCCGTCGGAACTGATCGACCACAGGTCCAGGTCTCCCGACTCCACCGATGTATAGACGATCCGGCCCGTCTCCCAGTTCACGGTGGCTTCTGCGTCGTAGCCGCCACTGTGGGTCAACCTGCGGAGTTTGGCCCCGTCCAGATCGGTGACGAACAGGTCATAGCCCGCGTGGACCGGCCAGACGTAACCCTTGCTGCGGTCGGGACGGGGAGGACATCCCTCTCCGGCCAGGTGGGTCGATGCGTAGACGACGCTCCTGCCGTCGGCTAGGAAGTACCCGCAGGTCGTCACACCCCGCCCCGTGGAGATCATCCGCTGGTCGGCCCCGTCCGCGTCCATGACGTAGATCTGGTCGCAAGCAGCGCCGTCTCGCGTGGACTGGAACACCAGCTTCCTGCCGTCCGGCGACCAGTACGCTTCCGCGTTCTGTCCGCCGCGGGTTAGCTGCCGGATATCCGAAAGCCAGCCCTCCGAAGAGGCCGGGCTCGATTGGGCCCACACCGAGCCGATCCCGCAAACGAGTGAGAGCGCGACGAGCGCACGGTCTGAGCGAGCGGTCCCCATGACGTCACCGAATCCACTCATCGTAGCGGCCGACGACGGGCTCGTTCCGCTCGCGGGTATCCGGAATCGGCCTCCGGGCGGTCAGGAAAACCCGACCGTCCTCCCCTTCGACAAGCGGCACCGTATATCTTCGGCTAGAATAGAACGACACCACACCTCATTGTTGTGCGCTTGTCCGTTGATCGAAAATCGTCTCGCTCAGCCCTGCCTCCCAGGGACGCAGACTGTCCGCCCCGAGTCTCCCGGACATCGAGACGCCATGGCTGAAGGGGGCTGATCGTTCCGTGCTGAGGCTCAAGCAAATCGACCTGCACGGGTTCAAGTCCTTCTGCAACCGCGAGCGATTGCGGTTCTCGGGCCGTGGCATCGCCGCCGTGGTCGGCCCGAACGGTTGCGGCAAGTCCAATATCTGCGATGCCGTGAACTGGGTGCTTGGCGAGCAGTCGGCCAAATCCTTGCGGGGCTCTCGCATGCACGACGTCATCTTCGGCGGCACCCGCAACCGGGCCCCGGCTGGCCTTGCCACCGTGACGTTGACATTGCAGGATTCAGGTGGCGTTCTGCAGGAACTCCGCGACAGGGCTGCGGGTGCAGGTCCGGTCCGGCTTCCCGCCAGCGCCCCGAACGGCGAGATCTCAGTCACCCGCAAGCTGTTCGCCAACGGGGACAGTCATTACATCCTGAATGGCAACGTGGTCCGCCTGCGTGACGTGCAGGAGCTGTTCCTCGGCACTGGCCTGGGCCCGCATCACTACGCGATCATTGAGCAGGGACGGATCGGGCAGCTCCTGACCGCACGGTCCGCGGACCGTCGCGCATTCCTCGACGAAGCCGCCGGAGTGACGCGCTTCAAGGTGCGACGAAGGCTCGCCGAGCTCAAGCTTGCGAATGCGGGCTTCAACCTCGAGCGCGTACACGACATCCTGCAGGAAGTGCAGCGACAGACAGCGTCGCTCAAGCGCCAGGCCGAGAAGACGGAGCGTTACGAGCGGTACAAGGGGCAACTCCGGGACGCGCTCGGGCTGCTGCTTGCGAACCGGTTCCGACATGCGGACGGTGAGCGCGAGCGTCTCGAGTCGGAGTTCGAGGCGGCTGCGGCCGCGGTGCGGGAGGCGCAGGCGACCGTCGCAACGCTCGATTCGGAATTCTCCGAAGCGCGGTCTCACGAGCACGAGTTGGAAGCCCAGCTCGAATCAGAGCGGGACGAGTTGTCCGGCCTGCGGGTCGACGAGGAGCGAATGCGTGAGCGGGTCGACCAGCAGACGAGTGCATTGACCGCGAACGTTGGCCGGATCGAGCGGGCCCAGGCCGACCTGAAGGCCGCCTCCGCCCGGGTTGCAAGTCTACGGGAGCGGGACCGGGACGAGCGTGCCAGCATCGCCGCACTGGACGGTGACATGGCCGACCTGCGAGCGCGGCTGTCCACTCAGGAGTCCGAACGCGCCGGTCTCGAAGCGGCGGCGGCCGAGCAACGCGCGGCGCAGGAGGACTGTCGCCAGGAGGTTCTGGGAGCCCTGTCCAAGGTTTCTGCCGCCAAGGCGGAGCTGGAGCGGCTGGACGAGATTCTGGACGGCCAGCAGCGCCGGTTGGAGCGTCTCCGCGAGCGGGCTGGCGCCGACAAGGACAGGCTTGCCGAGGCCTCGAACCGTCGTGAGCGGCTGGCGTGTGAGGCCGCCGAACTGAAGGAGAACGCCGCGCGGGAGGGGGCCCGCTGTGAGGCGTTGCGAACGGCGGTCGACCGTCGCAGCGGGAAGCTGGCGGAGTTGCGCAAGGCCGTGCACGACGGAGCCGCCGACGTTTCCCGGCTGGCGTCCCGGCGAGATTCGCTGCGCGAGATGCTGGACCATCGGGCGTATGCGACCGGGGCGGTCAAGGACATTCTTGAGGCATTGGAGGCGAATTCGCGCAAGGGACTCCACCCCCTGGGGATGCTCGCCGACTTCGTCGATGTGGACGTCGGCTACGAGAAGGCTGTCGAGCAGTTTCTTGGCGAGGATCTGGAGCATGTTGTTGTCACCGACTGGTCCCAGGCCGCAGAGGGTGTGCAATTGGTACGCGACGAAATTGGGGCCCGCGTTGCCTTCTTTGTGCGCCCCATGTCCAGCGAGGCCGAGGGCGCGCCGCCCGAGGCGATCGAGGGTGCGGTTCCGCTGACCACCCATGTGCGACTGGCAGTGCGCGAAGGGGGCTGGTGTGCGGCATCCCTGCCAAAGCTCAGGGACGGCTATCTGGTCGACAGCGCCGCTGTCGCGGAACGTCTGGCTCCCCAGCACCCCGATCGGTGTTTCGTCCTGCCGGACGGCACCTGGTACCGGGCCAACACCGTGCAGGCGGGGCGCAAGTCCTCGAGCGGACCGTTGGTCCTGAAGCAGCAGCTTCGCGAACTCTCTCCCCAGATTGATCGCGCGGACTGGGCCCTGGCCGAACTGGAACGGGATCTCCGAGCCAACGAGACGGCCCTGCGTACGGACTCGGAGCAACTCGATGCATCGCGCGCACGGCACCAGCAGCTGGAGAAGGATCTGGTCGCAGTCGAGCGCGACTCGTTGCAGGCCGACCGGCAGGTGCGCGAGCTAGGGGGCACGATCGCCGAGGCTGACGCGGAGCGGAGCCGCGTGGAACTGGAACGAGTGCAGGCGGCCGACCGTCGCCAGGACCGTATCGTTGCCGTGAAGAGATTCGAGTCCGAATACGGCGAGCGGGAAGCCTGGTTGGCGAAGCTGGCCGCCAGCGTTCGCGAGGGAGAGGCGGTATTGGCAGCCTCCCAAGAGGCTTGCGCGGCGCTCCGGACCGAACTCGCCACACTCGAGGAGAGGCACCGCTCGCGGGTCAAGGCTCTGCACGAGATCGAGGGCCGCGAATCCGAACAGCTCAGGATTCTGGAAGACACCCGGCGCCAGATCTCGGCGTGGCGAGACGACAACGTGCGCCTGGAGGCGAACAACGCTGACCTCAAGGAACGGATCAAGGCTGCCAACGCCCGCCAGGGAGAACTTCACACTGAGATCGAGGAGACCGCAGACACTCTGCGTGACCTGCGACTCCGAACTGCCGAGCTCATTGACGAGATTCGGGAAAGACGGGATCTCGTCGAGCAGTCCCGCAAGAGCCGCACCTCTCTGGAGGTGCGGCTCGCACGGGTACAGTCGGATCTTGAGCACCTCGTCGAGACCTGTTCAGCGGAGATGGGCGAAGGCATCGAGCAGGTTGCCGAGCGCGCACCGGCGGATCCCTCGCCGGAAGCGTTGCGGGATGCGGAGGAGTGCTATCAGACGATCAAGGAGAAGATCGATCGACTGGGTCCGGTCAACGTTCTGGCTCGCGAGGAGTTCCAGCGGGTCGCCCAGAGGCGCGACTTCCTGGAGACTCAGGAGCGGGATCTGCTGGATGCCATCCGCAACGCGCGTCAGGCCATTCAGGAAATCGAGGTCGCAACCCGTGAGCGGTTCCAGTCGGCGTTCGAGGCGATCAACCGGCAGTTCCGCCAGGCGTTTTCGTTGCTGTTTGGCGGAGGTGTCGGGGAAATGCGTCTCAGCGAACCCGATAACAAGGGCGAATCCGGCATTGACATTGTCGCCCAGCCCCCTGGCAAGCGGCTCCAGAACGTTGCCCTGCTGTCCGGTGGCGAGAAATCGCTGACGGTCATGGCGCTGCTGATGGCGACTTTTCGTTACAAGCCAAGTCCATTCTGTATTCTGGACGAGGTCGATTCCCAACTGGATGAAACCAACACGGTTCGTCTGCGGCGGTTGATCCAGGAGATGGCCTCCGAGACGCAGTTCATCCTGATCACGCATTCCAAGACCACGATGGAAGTGGCAGAGACGTTGTACGGTGTGACCATGGGCGAGGCAGGCGTCTCGAAGCTGGTTTCGGTCCGCATGCACAAGGCTGCGTCCAGCACGGCGTTTGCGGAGAGCAGCGAGGTCCCGTTGGCGGCTGTTGGTGCCTGAGGGGTACGCTGCCCGGCGACGGGCAGCCCGCCGCCCCGTTGAGCGTTTCCGTTACTCTTGAAGGGCGGAACAGATCGACCGGGCTTGCCCGGAGCGGGAGCCGAAGGACATGTCGACGGGTCGTGCCAGAGTCGCCTTCCAGGGCGCGCGTGGTGCCTTCAGCGAGCAGGCGTCACGAGAGATCCTGCCCGGCAGGGAACTCGAATTCGAGCCTCGCGAGCGATTCTACGATGTCTTTGCGACGTTGGCGTCGGGGAGCGTCGACTATGCGGTTGTCCCGATCGAAAACACGCTCCACGGATCCGTTCACGAGAACTACGATCATCTTCTGCATTTCAAGCCATGTATCCTCGCTGAGACCCACGTCCGCATCGTGCACAACCTGATCGGCCGCCCGGGAGCCACCCTGGACGGGATCCGGCGCGCCATTTCCCATCCCGTCGCGCTGGCGCAGTGTCTCCGGTTCTTTCGCCAGCATCCCGCGGTCCGGGCTGAGAGCCACTACGACACGGGAGGCAGCGTAAAGACAGTCATGGAATGTGACGACGACAGCCTCGGGGCCGTGGCGTCCGCCGCTGCGGCCGACTATTACGGGGCCCAGATTCTGAAGGCATCGATCGAGGACGACTGCGACAACTACACGCGATTCTTCCTCTTGGGCTCGCAGTCTCCAGCGGTCCCGGTCGAGGGCGGAGCGTGGAAGACAACGGCAGTCTTCGTGACGAAGAACCTGCCCGGCTCCCTCTTCAAGTGCCTGAGCGCGTTCGCGCTTCGCGATATCAGCATGAGCAAGATCGAGTCGCGGCCACTCAGGGGGCGTCCGTTTGAGTATCGATTCTATGTGGATATCCTCGCCTCGCCTGGTGATGCCGACTGCGCGAATGCCCTTCGGCACCTGGAGGAGATGACCGAATTTCTGGCGGTGCTCGGAACGTATTTGCCGGCGGCTGTCGGGGGCTCCGCCAAAGCGGAGTGAGCCTCCGGCCCCCTCTCGCAACTCGGCCCGAGTGTCCGGCGAGCTGACGGTGCCCTGCAGGGTGCAGTGCGGGCACAGGAGCGCAGGGGCGGTGCACAGCCGAACCGGCGGTCCCGGCACCCGAATGAAACGACCCGCTCCTAGTGTTCCGTCACAGGGTGATCTTGGGATCAACGGCCGCAGACGTACAACCGTTATCGGCAGCTGGTATTTCGCCGTTCACGCTACACCGACCCAAACCCTACCCGTAAATTCGACAGTGACAGAACACTAGCCTAGTGTACCTCGCCAGAAAATCCTTCACAGTAGGATTTTAGTGATTTCAGGATATCGTCAGCGCTCTTGGTCCAGAGAAAGGGTTGGGGGTCTTCGTTGTAGACCTGCAAGTATTCCCTGATGGCCGCTTCCAGCGCCTGCGTGCTGCGAAACGTTCCGCGCCGAATCCGCCGCTGTGTGATCTCGGCAAACCAACGCTCCACCTGATTCAACCACGAGGCACTGGTCGGTGTGAAGTGCAGGTGGTAGCGCGGCCGCCGCCGCAGCCAGTTCTGGATCTGCGCTGCCTTGTGGGTCCCGTAGTTGTCGAGGACCAGATGCACATCGTGGGTCTCGGGCACTGCCTTGTCGATCAGCGCCAGGAACTTCTTGAACTCCACGGCGCGGTGGCGCCGATAGCACTTGCCGGTCACCTCACCGGTCGCGATATTCAGGGCCGCAAACAGAGAGGCCGTCGTGGGTCTGCCGCTCGGGGACTCCCGGTTGCATCGGCAACACCGGCTGAGTGCGGTCCAGGGCCTGGATTTGTGATTTCTCATCCACACAAAGCACCACCGCCCGCTCGGGCGGATGGAGGTACAAACCCGCGATATCCCGCACTTTCTGCACAAACTGCGGGTCCTGCGACAGCTTGAATGTCTCGCTCCGATGTGGCTGGAGACCGAACGCACGCCCGATGCGGCCGATGGTGGCGAAGCTTGGGCCATCCACTGGCGGCTCCACTGGGTTGCCCCTCGGGGGCGTGTCTGCAAGGTCCGTACCACGACCTGCTCCCCATCGGCATCCGTCACCGTCCTCGGCGCACCGGAGCGGGGTTTGTCCAGCCAGCCGTCGCAGCCGTGCTCCAGGAACCGTCGCCGCCAGCGATTCAGTTCCTGGCGTTGCGGGTCCGAAATTTGGGGGGATACTCACGTATGTTGATTGGCCATCTCTGCCTCCCGAGTCTGCTACGACGGTATCAGAACCCCGATCCGGTGGCTACACATTTCTAATGATGGACACTAGGCGGTGTGCGTTTCGATCATCCGATGCCGATCTCGGGGTAGTGTTCCAAGAGTCCCCAGTCTCCGTGCAGTACGCCTTCATGTCGCAGAATTCCACGAACTCGGAGACCGCCCGATTGTCCGACAGAACTCTCGCGCCGTTGTACATCTTATCGACATGCCAGTCACCGAATAGGCCGTAGGTCAGTCCCGATGTGTGCCGCATCAACGCCTAGTCCGCCCTCTCGTGGAAGAGAGCTTCCAACTTTTCGTCGCGCAACGCGAGCTTGCCCCGACCATATCGAGGTGCAAGACCGGAGCAACAGTGCATCCCAAGTAGGTGACGGGAAGCAAGAGCAGGCACATAGCCTCGGCGCGCGCCAGTGGTCCGGTCGCCACAGAGGCGAGCTTCGGGTCGTCGAATGGAGTGCGGACGGACTGAGTATCGAGATTCGTCATGGTCCTGATGCATAATGCTACAGGTGTGGCCGGGTCAATGTGGGCTGGACTGTGCCGAAACGCGGGTTGCCGAGAGATACTTGGACAGTGAAAAGCCTACAGGCTGTGTCCGGCGATTCTTGCTCCGCGACCCGCTCGGTGGATTTGTTCATCTCGTGGCAGGCAAGATGGGCACATCTTAGTGCTGTCTCGGATTGGCGATAGCTGGCTAGTCAACGTAGAATACAATCGAGCACGAGGCGAATTTCGGAACATTTTGCTCATCGACCAGCGGTTTCTTCTACGCTCTGACTAGACGATAGGCCTGTCGGTAACAACTAAGCGCATGCGCACGAACAGAAGGATCTTTGGCTTCGATACTAAAGAGTTTGTACGCCGCATAGGTTGACTCAAATCGTATCGACAATTCTCGCGATTACGAAAAGCAGATTCAATAAGAAATTCGAGACTCCTGCCGTTTATCCTGTCCCAAGGAACCACCGAGATCTTGACATCAGATTTCATAAGATTGTCAACGATTCGACTTGGCATGTGTGGATACCTACGCTCGTATTCTGCACGACTTTCGATCGCCACCCATGATGAAACTGATGGATGGACGATCTTCTTTTCTTCGTCTCCATACGGTGCATGACAGTAATCGGAAATCTTGGGAAGGTTGATAACCACAATCCCTGATCGCCTATTGATCGATCCGTTGTACATGCTCGAATATATTTCCCAATCGACATGTTTTCGTCGCTTGGTCTCTGTACCGACCAAGACAATGGTAACTGTTGAATCCCTGAGATGGCGGTCTCTGACTGTGCGACGAATCTGCTCATCCTTCCATGTATCGGGAATTTCCCCCGTGCCGACGGATCGGTCGACAAATACGGAACAGCTTTTGCCGAGCGCTACGAGCTTATCTTTGTAACGTTGGTCGTTCCTGTGGTGATAACTAATGAACACTTTGTGTATTGCCATGGCTACCCCTGAAAACTTGACGGAGACCTCGGGACACAAGGTGGACGGCCTCTTCGATATGCGGGGTGCGGGCCAAGGCAAGGTTTTCGTTCCGGGACAGGCCGTTGTGGAGATCGTCTGAAGTAAATCTGCGAAAATCTTCTCGGCCCGACCATTCTTCGCGCGAACCGGACCAAGGGTCAACGAGTCCGAGAGTTTCTGCAATGTCGCGGGCGCATCCGCCAAAGCCGCCGAGTACGAAGACCGGCTGATGGGCTTCAAGCGAGAGGTGCATCTCCTCGGCGATGCCAGGCATTTTACCCTTGTACCCCTCGACCCTGCCGCCAAGAACGACTCGGGCACGAATGTCCGCGAGCATGACGGTTCGCATTGCGGTCAGTCCTTGCGTCCATTCATCCTCATGCGGCTCATGCGCGGAGAGTTCCAATCGTTGTTCTCGAGGAAGCCGTGCGCCATCCAACGTAAGGAAGACGAGGTGGACGGTTGGCTCATGGCCTGCAGAGAATGCAGTAAGCTCGTTCGACGTCATGCTGATGTGGACCGGCCAAGCCAAATAGTCTGTAACGGCTATCGTACCGGCGTATCGTGCAGGGCCTTGGTAACTGCGGTGGAGGGGTCGATTGCCGGCGGGATGACGTATCGTGCCAGCGTGTCTTGGATGGTTCTGATAACGGCCTACCAGTTCGGCTAGAAGCCGGGTGAATCCGTGTTGCCTCAAATCCCCACCGTAGGCCAGACTGAAGCCGCAAGCTAGTAACTTTCTCGCAATCTGGGCCATGGCGTCGCGCAAGTTCCGGTCGCTCAGCCCGAGGGCCCCCAAGTCCGGGCTGTCCGAAACCGAGATGCCGACCGAGCGAGCTAAGTCCGTTTCGAATGGGGTCATCGGTGTTCCGCCAGCCAGTCCGTCAAGGTCAGCACACGTACCCTTGGTGCGATTTTCTTGAACAGCAGTTCTTCGTCGGTTGCCAGCAGGGGCTCAGGGTACACGACCACTGGAACCGCGTTTTCGCCACAAGATGGTACTGCCGCCAACGAGATTAACTCCGGAGGTCGTGGCGTGAACAAGACATTTGGGGAACTACTGTATGGCCTTATGCGACAGAGCCATAGCCAGTTACGAAAGACCTCATCCAGAAGGTAGCCGGCAACCGCCCCGATCCGGTCCATGCGGTCTGGATTCATACGAACGACAGGCACATTCCCAAGATAGGGCATTGCGCGCGGATCGAGATCTCGTACGCAATCGACCACAACCATAGGCACTAGATGGCGCTTCGCTTCGATGATCTCACGACGGCACCATTCTCGAGAAGAGTACGAATCAGTATGGACCGCCAGCAGCGCGCCTGCCCTGATCTCATGTAGTAGCACGTCTTTGAACGAAAACCCTGGTGGGATGTCATAGAAGTCGAAGAAGCTGCCGAGCGGGCTGTGCTCGTGAATCCAGCTGCGAATGCTGTTCCCTACAGAATCGCCGTCACAGTCATGCTTCGAGTGGCTGATAAAGACCTTAATTTTGTCTAGATACCGTCCAAACGCGTTGTCGTCGTCGGGCAAGAACTGGTCAAGGCTATGTCGGAGCATTCGACAGAACTCGTGGGTAAGGTCTGAGATGAGCCGTCTTTCCCTGTATGCATCCGACGGGTCCCAGCGGTCCCATCGCAGGGACTGCTGTCCGGCGTTCAACTCCAAGCCCCGACAATCCATGGTAACAGGGAAGAACCTGGCCGGAAGCCCGCGCTCGCAGGCGGCTTTCGCAATGGCGCACACGTAGTTGACCCACTCGGGGTCTTCAATCAGGAAGGTCTCCGCTAGCGCGACAACGGCGGTAAACTCAGAGCCGTCCCAGTCAATAGGCAAGGGAGTCAGCCTGCCTGGTGCGGGGTGGCTGCGCCTAAGGACGCTTACGGCACACTCCTCGCCGACGCTCCGATAGAGATCGCTACCAAAGTGTTCGTGGAGCAGTTCGGCAATCTGCTGCCCTTTGCGATATGAGGGATGCCACACCACGTATAGCGTGAACACTGACTTCGTCGTCAACTCCACTGCACTGAGAACCTAGTATACTTCCCATTGGACTACCTAGTGCAACCTGTGCCCCGTCTCGGAGAAGCCCATCTGGTCAGCCATCGGCATCGCGATGATGGGCATCGTGGACATCTCTGCCAGGGCGGCCGGCCAATGAGCACGGGGTGAGGAACGTCCGACTTCCGCCGCAGATTCCTCAAGGCGGTGGTCTTATCACGACCAGAGATGACTATAGAGAACGGTGCCGTACGCTGCCCGAGAGGAGTGAACCGAGAGGGTCTCCCAGACTGAGTGCCTGCGTCGCGGGGACAAGCTAGTACTGGCACGCTTCATCGTCCGACTTCACGAAGTAGGTCCTGTAGTTGGATGCCTTCGGATCCATGCATCCCGCCAGGTTGAGCAGCTCGACCTTCCGAAACTCCACAGGATGGCTCTCGCTCTGCAGTGAGATATAGCCGCTCTCCAGCAGCTTTCCGTCCCGCTTGTACGCCGGATCGTGGCCCTCGACATTCCGTCCGCCCATCTGGGGCATCTCGTACTCGAGGACGACCTCGCCTTCCAGAATATGGCGGATGACTGAACTGCCGAGCACGAGTACCTCGGCCCGCACCCACTGGTCGCCGTGATAGGTCCTCGAACTGGATTGGATGCAATGCCGGGTGACCAGCTTCCCTTCCATCACCACGTTCGTTCCGGGAGTGCAGAGGTTCATGGTCGGGCGGTCGCGCTGGCCGTCGCCTCCCAGCAACTGGACCTCGATCGAGATGGGGAAGTTTTGGTCCATACCCATGCTCTGTGGCGACGGAGAGTGCAGCATGATGCCGCTGTTGCGCACCGCCCACCCTGGGCCTTCCGACGCCTGCTCTCCGATGAAGCGGTACTCGACTGCCAGTCGGTAGTAGGCGAACGGACGCTCGTAGAAGATGTGCCCGAATCGTTCGCCGAACGCGTCGCCGTAGGCTTCGTAGCCGACCTGCATTACACCGTCGACGACCCGAAACGTGTTTCCGAAGTTCACTCCGACCGCATGTCCACGGATCTTCGGAACCCAGCCGTCCAGATCCTTGCCGTTGAACAGCGGCAGCCACTGCTCGCCGGCAGGAGCCTGCGCTCCCAGTGAAGCGACCGCGACGAGTACGACGAGCAGTCTGCCGAACGCCATGAATGCAACGAGTATAGCTGCGAGCGAGCGTCGTCGCTATCGCGGGGCGACATCCGTACCGCTTTTCGGGACGACGCCCGCGCTGTCGCTCCACCTGCGGACTGATATCCTGCTGTAGTTCCACCTTCTCCGAGGAAACCGATATGAGCGACCAAGAAATTCACCGCCTCTTCGAACTTTTGGCTGCGAAGTCCGAGCCAGAGGAACAGGCGTCGGCGTTGCGGAGTCACTTTACTGCGGAAGCACTACGGAACGGTTCCGCGGTTGCCGCCTACGGTCCGGAGTTCGTCTGGGCGCTGGAGTCCGAGCCCCGGCCGCACCTCTATATTGATGACAAGCCGGCACCGCCCATGCGGCAGCTGCCCGGCGGTGTTTGGGTCCATTCCTCACGGCTCCGGACCGGCACCTCCCACGCCCATTACTACCGTGTGGACCGGGAGATCCTTGACGGCAAGCGCTTTGACACGGCGGCCTACGGACAGGACTCGTATCCGCAACCCGACGTCCCACAGGGCACGCTCTCCGAGGAGTTGTTTCATGAGAGCGCCACGTATCGGGGCTGGAAGGTCTCGTATTGGGTCTATGCCTCGCCCGGCGTGAACCCGTCTGAACCCTCGGCTGTGATGGTGTGGCAAGACGGACACCGCTTTCTCGAGCGAGAGAAACGGTCACGGATCATGACCGTGGTCGAGAATCTCGAGCACAAGAAGAGGCTCCCGCCGATGGTGCTCGTCCTGGTCGCACCGGGGTACATCGGATCCCACAACAACGAGGTCTCGTACGCTCCGCGCGAGATCGGCCACATGCGCAGCCTGCTCTACGACACGTTCAGCGACGACTACAACAAGATGGTCGTAGACGAGATCTTTCCCAAGGTCGGCCAGACCTACCGCCTCCGCAGCGACGGCTACAGCCGGGCGATCGGGGGCCAGTCGTCCGGCGGCATCTGCTCGCTGAACGCGGCCTGGTTCCGGCCTCAGGCATTCAGTCGTGTCCTGTCGAGAATCGGGAGCTACGCCAGCATTCAGTGGCGCTGGGGCCAGGAGAATCCGTTTGGGGAGTACCCGCTGGGCCGCTTTGGTGCCCATGATCCTTCCGAATTGCTCGACGGCGGAAACATCTGGCCGTTTCTCGTCCGCAAGCGAGACCGCAAGAACATTCGGGTGTGGCTTGAGGACGGAAGCTACGATTTGGAGAATGTCCACGGAAGCTGGCCGTTGCAGAACATCCAGCTGGCGAATTCGCTGAAGATGAAGGAGTACGACTTCTACTTCAGCTTCGGCAACGCCCAGCACAGCACGACATACGGGGATGCCGAATTGCCCGAGGCACTGACTTGGCTGTGGCGGGACTACGACCCGATGAGGACCCATCAGGAGTTCGTGATGGATCCCGCCGAGAAGGACAAACCTTACTATCGAGTAAGAATCTTCAATCGTTAACGATTCGGTCGGACGAATGGTCCGACGGATGCAGGAGGCAGCGCTTGCGACGGGATATACGCGATACGGTCCGGGCGCTGACGAACCCGTCAGACCGTGCCGGGCGATGCGGCTTCAGGAAATCCCTGGCGGCTGCGCAGCGAATCGTCGGAGGGGTTCGGCGGATTTCGTCCTTGACTCGCGGTCACAGTCCCGACCGGAACGTTGCGAATATTGGCGGACCGGTATCCGGCACAACGTTGTTTGGTGCGGTTCGCTCCGGGGCGACACCATCAGAGTCCTGCGGATACCTAGCCGCATTCAGTTCGTGGACGCTTCACGGTGGGCTGGTTCCGACGAATTCATGGCGCATGTCATCCGTTGGCGGCTCGTTCCAACGCTGGGTCTTGGTGGCTGCCTGCCTGGCGGCACCGACCCTCCAGATCCCGTTGGCAGCGCAGGAGACGGCTCGAAGCGGAGCATACCTGGGTGCCAGCACCTGCGGCTCTTGCCACCTTAGCCAGTTCCAGAGCCAGTCACAGAGTGGCCATGCAAGGACGCTCCACCGGGCGTCCGATCATCCGCTCGCAGACCGGTTCATCCCCGACCAGCCCGTCCAGCGGCCGCCGGCGTATCGATTCCGCTACGAGCAGATCAATGACAGGATCATCGTACAGGCCGATGACAACGAGTTCATCATGGAGTTGCCCGTTGAATGGGCCTTCGGGGCAGGGGACCACGGTGTTACATTCGTCAGTCGCCTGAACAAGCACAGCTATCTTGAACACGCCTTCAGCTACTATTCCGCCTCGGACTCCCTGGGTATCACGACAGGCCATGAGACGGTCCGTCCCGAGACCCTCTTGCAGGCGGTGGGCCTACGCTATACGGTTCGGGGAGCCGGCAGTTCGATCTCCAGTTGTTTTCAGTGCCACTCCACGGGGCCGCTGTCGTACTCTCCGCAACAGGAGGTGGAGGTCAACGAAGCAGGTGTGCGTTGCGAGAGCTGTCATGGGCCCGGGAGAGACCATCTGGCAGCGGTCTCGGCCGGGAGCGGAGCCTTGGCACGTTTACGAATCGGAAATCCCGTTCGATTGCCCACGGATGATCTGCTGCGATTCTGCGGTGACTGTCACCGCGACCCGCACGGCGGATCCGGGGACTTCGATTTCGAGATCGCCTGGAACGTTCGCCACCAGCCTCCGTACTTTCGGCAAAGCCAGTGCTTTCAGAGCAGTGGGACGAGGCTCACCTGCTTTACCTGCCACGACCCGCACGAAGCCGTCCGTCGGAGCCAGCCAGACTACTACCGGAAAGTGTGCCTGGACTGTCACGACGGCCAGGCGGGAGTGCCTACCGAAACCTGCTGGCCGGAGCAGTCGCCCGACTGTACGGATTGTCACATGCCTACGGTCTCTGTCAGTCCGAATCTCGCATTCAAGAACCACTGGATCGGCATCTATTCCGGCAGTGGCAGGCTGGTACCTGAACGGCGGGGGAGGGCTCAGTCCGGTATGGTCGAACCCGGGCGTTGAGGCCCTAGACAATCCTGGCACCCGCCCCGCCGGAGCCTCCAGGTCACAAACCTGTCAAGGGGCGGACGTTCCGTTACACTCGAACTGTCGCGAGCGTCCTCGGTGCTCTCGTGGCAGTGGTCGCAGTGGTTTTCCGGAGAGTAGCGCCCGTGGCACTGGCTGCGGCTGGGCTGGCTTTCCCGCAGCCGGTCCGGGGCCCGGACCGAGCCGTGCGGGCAGCCTACGACTCGTACCAGGCCGGTGACTTCGAGGCTGCGGCGGCTCGATTCCGAGAGATTTTGAAAGGGAAGCCGGACAACGGCAGGATTCAGAACGACCTCGGCTCGGCACTGCTGCGATCGAAGAGATATGACGAGGCCGTGCAGTCCTTTCAACGCGCATTCGATCTCCTGCCTGAAGTCAAGGAGATACAGAAAAACATTGGTCAGGCGTACTTTCAGTGGGGCAGATACCCGAAGGCGCAGATGGTGCTGGCCGCCTACCTGGAAGTCCGGCCCCAGGACCGCGCTGCGAGGCAACTTCTGGCCTTGAGCTACATGATGCTCGGACGGACCCAGCAGGCCGTGCAGCAGCTTGAGGATCTGCGGTCCTCGGGGCATCTGGAGATGGGCGTCCTCTACACGCTGGCGTCTGCCTACTCCCAGTTGGGCGAGTCCGCCAAGGCGGAAGGCGTTCTCAGCGAGCTGTTTCGCTCGAATCCGGACTCGCCGGAACTGCAAGTGCTGCTGGCGCAGGCATTGGAGAGAGAGGAAGACTACCCGGCCGCCCTGGCTGCGCTCGACCGTGCACTCGAACTGCGTCCCGACGCGCCCCTGGCTTACTTCCACAAAGGCAGGATACTCTGGCGGCAGGCCCGAGCAGGTGAGGCGGAGGTGGCTCTCGACCAGGCGATCCGCCAGGATTCAGGGCATGCCGAGAGTTACTTCTACCGGGGCGTTGTCCGCTCGCGGCTGCATCGGCCGGAACAAGCCAAAGCCGATTTGCGGCAGTGTCTGGCAATCGACCCGCGGCACGCGCTCGCCCATTACCACCTCGGCAAGATGCTCTCCGAGGAGGCGAGGCCGCAAGAGGCGTTGCCATTCCTGGAGAAGGCCGTAGCGCTGCAGCCAGACCATACCGAGAGCCACTATCTGCTGGGCCGGACACTCCTCAAACTGGGCCGGGCTGACGAAGCGCAGGGTTACTTGGGGGTGGTGCGCAGAATCCAGAACGAAGAGCGCAGGGAACTGGAAGAGGAACTCTCCGGCGGACGAGAGGCTCCACGCGAGCCTTGAATCTCGCGTAGCGGACCCTGTAGTGTACGGCAACGTGGCTGCCGCCTGGTCTGAAGGCAGACCAGAGGTAACGCTGGAGGACTCAGAAGCTGATCTTGAGGCCGATCTGCATGATGCGCGGATCGTGGGCACTCGTAACCCGCCCGAAAATGCTGTTGTTGAAGTTCAGTGCCACTCCGTTCCACTGCGGGTGGTTGAATGCGTTGAAGAACTCCGCGCGGATCTGCATTCGGACACGTTCATTGAACTGTGTGTTCTTGGCGAGCGTGAGGTCGAAGTTTGCCAGTCCCGGCAGACGGACGGGAGCTCGAGGTGCGTTGCCGAAGGTGCCGACCGCAGGCTGCTCGAACGCTTCCGTATTGAACCACTGTCCCAGTGTCTTCGGGCCGGAGTTCGGCTCTCCCACCAGGTTTGGGCGCTGGGGCCCGCCACCGCCCACCCGGCCGTTGTCGCCGGCGAGCGTAGCCCCGCCCGCTCGACCGCTCTGGAACGAGACGATCCCCGCGATGCTCCAGCCACCAAGAATCTTCTTCAGCGGGGTGTCTTGTCGCTTGAGGAACGGCAGTTCGTAGAGAAAATTGGTCATCGAGATGTGGGTGCGGTCGAAGTCGGCCAGGCTCCACTCGGCATTCAGGTTGCGCGGATCCTGCACCGTGTCGCCGACGTTGTCCCCGTGACTCCATGTCCGGGAGAGAGTGTAGGCGCTTTCGAACATGAATCCAGTCGCGAACCGGCGACGCAGTGTGATTTCCAGGCCGTTGTACGTGGAACTCGCAGCAGGCTGCTGGTACAGGATGTTACCGAATCCAGGGTACGGACGGTGGGCATTGATGCTCCCCTGCCGGTCCGCGTCCGGTGCCGGGCGATTGAGGTTGGGCCGGATACCCAGATGCACACCGCGATTGCCGACGTACGTTACGTCAATGGAGGTCTGTCTGAAGATCTCCTGCTGCAGCCCGAGGCTCCACTGGTAGCTGGTTGCCGCATAGCCCTCCGGGTCGTGTCCAGCGACGTTGCTTGGCAGAATGATGTCGGTTGTGCCTCCGGCCGGGTCACTCAGGCGGGTGTCGAAAATCAGTGGCTGCTCCACGATCGGTGGCTGGGTGGTTGTTCTCCCGATATGGCCCGGACCGTAGTAGACACCGGCACCTGCCCGGAGTACCGACCGCTCGGAGATCTTGTAGGCGAGCCCGAGTCTGGGCCCGAAGTTGGTGAAATGTTGGCGGTACAAGTCTGCACCGCCGAATTGCTCAGCCCTCGGGTCGTCGGGAGTCAGGATGCCGTTGAGTAGCAGCCCGCTTCCAGGAACGATTCTCCCGTTTGACATGACCGATACAGCCTGGGAGGGGTCGTATATTTCCGGCATGAAGGCAGAAACCATGCCGTTGGTCTCCTCCCCTAGCACGCCTTGGAAGATGGACCAGCGGACACCGTAGTTGATGGTGAGATCCTGGTTGACCTTCCAGGCGTCCTGCGCATAGAAGTCCCTCTGCCATGCGATGAAATTCGAATAGAGGTTGCCCCCCTCCTGCTCCTGGTACGTACGGGCCCGGCCCAGGACGAAGTCGGCCACCGCATGGCCCGTGGCAACTCCATTGAAGTTGAAGCTCCCCTGGGGTCGGGTCGAGTTGTCGGTCCACTTCCGGATCCACAGAATCTCCGTACCGAACTTGAGGCTGTGGTTGCCCATTTGCTTGGTCAGATCGTCGCGAAACGTGAGCATCGGGTTGCCGTTGTCGTACGGCACATTGGACCCACTGATGCTGCCCCAGCCCTGGCCCAGTATGATGTCGGGGATCTTGTCGCCCGGGTTCTCGGCGTACAGTTCCGGGATGTTCAATCCACTCGGTCGCTGTTCCATGTTCAGCAGCGGACGATGGATGGTGTTCCAGGAGAATCCGAACGTGAACTCATTGACCATGGTCGGTGAAACGATATTCGTGAGACTCGCGACGAGGTTCTTTCCGGGTTTCGAATAGGACGAGTGGATCGTGTCAAACGAATGCGCGGACCAAAGTGCCTTGTGCTGGACTTGGGTCCAATCGTCCTGGATATACCGCGCCATCAGCCGGACGTTATCGCTGAAGTTGTGATCGACCCGGACGAGTTCCTCGTGCTGGTCCGTGGGCTGGCTGGGCTGCGCGATCCAATTCTGCCCCCCAGAACGGTTCGGCAGGGGGTAGAAGTTGTCCAGGAGGATCGTTGCATTGGGGTCGATGCGGTCCGTCGGAATCCTGTTGTTCGGGAACGGCTCGCCGGTGTCCGGATCCGTGATCTCCCGCTCCCCCGTGAAGTCGCCCATCCGCATGGCTTCTGTAGGCGTTCGGGCGAGGAACGTCGCTCCGCGCATTGACGGACCGCGTCGCTTGTACTGGGAGATGGAGGCGAAGAAGAAGGTCTTGGTCTTGTCGGCGTTGTAACCTCCGAACGAGACCGGCCCCCCGAGGGTGAATCCGAAGTGATTCTGCTTGAGAGGAGCTGCTTCGTTGGCGAAGAAGTTTGCCGAATCCAGGACATTGTTTCGGAAGAAGTTGTAGACGTCCCCGTGGAACTGCTGGCCACCCCCCTTGATCACGATGTTTCCGACTCCGCCACCATAGCTCCCCGATTCGGCGTTGAAGTTGCTGGTCAGGAATTTGACCTCCGCGATGGCTTCGGGTGGCGGGAAGTTGTTGATGCCGCGCTGTCCACCGGTGTCCATGTTCTGAATGCCATCGATCGCGTAGCGCACCTTGTCGGTCCGGGTGCCGTGGACGGCCAGCAACGGATTGCCCTCCTGTCCGATACCACGCTGATCGGTTGCCTCGGCCGCGACGCCGGCCGCAAGCCGTCCGAACTGGGACCAGTTGCGCCCGTTGATGGGCATCTCCGCGACCTGCACGCTGCTGATCAGTGCGGAGACCTCGCCACTCTCCGTGTCCAGAACCGGTGCGGCTCCCGACACCTCCACTGTGGTGGTGACTTCGCCGACCTGCAGTTCCAGGTCGACGCCCAAACGCTGCTCGGCTTCCAGCGAGATGCCGCGGAGTATCTGGCGCTGGAAACCTGCCAGTTCGGCCGTGATGTCGTAGGTGCCGGCCGGTATGGCGCTCACCACGTAGACACCGCTCTCGTTGGACTCGACCATGCGGACTTCCCCCGTGGCATCATTCGCCACGGTGACCTGGACGCCGGGGATGACGGCACCGGTCGCGTCTGCGACCGATCCCGTGATGGTGCCACGGCTAATCCCCTGGCCATAGGACGCAGACTCCATCCCGACCAACAACAGTACGGCGATGGCCGCACCCACTGCAACTCTGGCATGACGCATGGACCCAACTCCTCCTCTCGATAGCGTGGATACGTTACCCACCGGCGACAGTATAGAGCCTGGTGCACTGACCCGTCAATGCCGGGCCAGGAGCCGCAGCGGAGAGTCGCCGCACCCTCTCGGATCGTCGGGTGGCTGCCCGGGCAAGGGACGCCACCGCAATCAAGCCCCGCTCAATCAATCGGGGCGAGGAACGGGTCGATCTAGCCGAGCCATGGCTGTGCAACTCTTCGCCCTGCCGCTTGAGCAACTCGCAACAGGATAGAAGGCCCGTAGGCCGGCCCCCGGGCCGTCACCTCGACAGCCCCACCCCGTCTGCCGTACTCTGCTATCAACTCAACCGCCAACTCCAAGGGCCGTCCTCCCCGCTGCTGCATTTCGATGTGCAATGGGCGCTGTGTTGCGGAACACTAGTCCAGTCGCGGTGATTGGAGTTCTTCGGACAGGGAGAGACCGGAGGTGGAATCATCGGCGGTTTCAAGTGTGAGGCATGGTGACGGGATGGATTCGCCTGGCGGATGTCGTTGCGGGCAGGAGAACGCCAGATGGGTTCCTCATCCCAACTCCGTTCATTTCGCTCACCGCTTCAAGTGGCGACGGTTCGACTGATACTCTCTCCAGCCCCAGCCCTCGAACCGGTAGTCACACTCCCTAGCCCAATGAGCGTTACTATGCGCCGCAACTCCCTCATGGCTCCCGGCAATGTGAGCCCCAGTGCGGGTTTCTTTGCGGTTGTCGTGCAGGCAAACAACATGCGACTAGGCCCAGTTCGCGCATTGCGTTCGGTCTCTACAAGTCCGTTCCGGCCGCTAGGTCCGATATCTGGATGCAGGCGTGGAGATTCCCTCCAGTCTTTCGCCCGTGCGACACGGCCAAGTTGATCGCTACAATGGCCGCCATGAGGATCCTGCTGCCACTGTTCGTGGCTTCGCTGCTGATGGCGGAAGACTGGCCCCAGTGGCGCGGCCGGGACAGGCTGGGAGTCTGGACGGAGACCGGAATCCTCGAGCGCTTCCCGGATGACGGTCCGGAGCGGTCCTGGTCCAGACCGATCGCCAACGGCTATGCGGGACCGGCGGTTGCGGGGGGCAGGGTCTTCGCCACCGACTATCGGGCCACTGCCGGCCGCAAGGGGACCGAGCGAGTGCTCTGTCTGCGTGAGCAAACCGGTGAACTCCTGTGGGAGAAGGCGTGGCCCGCGAACTATGCAGGCCTCCAGTACAATCTCGGACCCCGCGCAACCCCCACGGTTGATGGAGACCGCGTCTATGTCCTGGGGGCCATGGGCGACCTGTTCTGTCTGCGAGTCGAGGATGGCAGTGAGGTCTGGCACCGGAACTACCCCGCCGATTATGCTGCCGAACTACCGACATGGGGCTTCGTCGGGGCGCCACTCGTTGACGGCCCCCGTCTGGTCGCGCTCGTCGGAGGTGCACCCGACGCCAAGGTGGTTGCCTTCGACAAGATGACGGGCGAGGAGATTTGGCGAGCGATCGCGTCCACCTCCGAGCCAGGCTATGACCCGCCGATCATCATCGAGGAGGGCGGCGTCCGGCAACTCATTATCTGGCACCCGGCCGCAGTGACGTCGCTCGATGCCGAGACCGGACGGGTTTTCTGGGAAGAGCCGTTTCGAATTCAGGCGGGCCTTACCGTTGCCACGCCAGTGCTGAGCCGTCACGGACTGCTTGTGTCATCGTTCTACAACGGATCGCGCATGTATCGGCTCCTGCCCGACGGCCCGTCTGCCGAACTGGTCTGGAAGGGGAACAGCGACAGCGAAATCGAGACTGACGGGCTCCATTCTCTCGTGACGACGCCGGTCGTGGACGGTGACCACATCTACGGCATCGGCAGCTACGGGCATCTGCGCTGCCTGGACGCCCGCACCGGCGAGCGGGTCTGGGAAACTCTCGACCTGACCCGGGAAGACGCCCGCTGGGCCTCTGGCCAGATCGTCCGGAACGCGGATCGCTATTTCATCAATAACGACCGGGGTGAGTTGATCATTGCCCGCTTCACCCCCGAAGGCTACCAGGAAATCGATCGCGTCACGTTGATGCGCCCGACCAATCCGCTGCGCCGCCGCCGGGAGTTCGGAGCCGTGCACTGGACGCACCCGGCTTACGCAAATCGGCACATGATCATCCGGAACGATGAGGAGATCGTTCGCTATTCGCTGGAGCGTTGATGTTGCGTCCTCCGACGGCACTGCCACCCACCGGCCGCTAATTCTATTCGACAACCTCGATACCGGCACCAACCGCCCGCAGTTTCTCGGCCAGCCGTTCATAGCCTCGATGCAGGTGATAGATCCGGTGGATGACGGTCTGCCCTTTCGCGACGAGCCCGGCCAGTACGAGACAGGCACTTGCGCGTAGATCCGATGCCATCACGTCCGTGCCTGAAAGCACACTCCTTCCGTGCACGACCGCCCGATTGCCTGCGATGTCTATTCTTGCTCCCATCCTCTGGAGCTCGAGGGCATGCATGAACCGGTTCTCGAATACCGTCTCGTGGACTGTCGACTCTCCCGTCGACTGCGTCATGAGTGCCATGAACTGGGCTTGCATATCGGTGGGAAACCCTGGATACTCGCGGGTTGTGACGTCCACGGCGACCAGCGGGCGGTCGTTCCGCACAGTGATCGTACCCGTGTCCGACGTGTCGACCCCGCAGCCCGCCTGGCGCATCTTGGTGATTACCGGCTGCAGATGCCCGGGGTTCGAGTTCTCGAGCACCAACTCCCCCCCGGCCAGCGCCGCTGCGACAAGATATGTGCCGGTCTCGATCCGGTCCGGGATGATCGTGTGGTCGGCACCCGCCAGTTCCGGAACGCCGTCGACTCGGATGGTCGCGGTCCCGGCCCCCTCGATTCGGGCCCCCATCTTGGTCAGCAGGTCCGCCAGATCCACGACTTCGGGCTCGCGGGCCGCGTTCTCCAGCCTGCTCTCGCCCTTGGCGAGCGCCGCTGCCATGAGGAGGTCCTCCGTGCCTGTCACGGTTGGTCGGCGGAACTGGATGCGTGCACCTACCAGTCCGCCCCGCGGTGCTGTGGCCTCGACGTAGCCGGCCTCCTGGTGGACCCGTGCGCCGAGCGCTTCGAGACCGTTAAGGTGCATGTCAATCGGGCGAGCCCCGATCAGGCAGCCTCCGGGCAGCGAGACGCGCGCCCGACCGCAGCGGGCGGCCAGCGGGCCCAGCACGAGGCTCGATGCCCGCATGGTCTTGACCAGCTCGTACGGAGCCGTCGGGTCGAGCCCGTCTCCGGCCCGGATCGAGGTGGTCCCGGAGACTGTGCCGATGTCCGCCCCGATATTCTGTAAGAGCCGGACCATGGTCCGGATGTCCACCACATCGGGAAGACCTCGAAGTCGCACCGTTCCGGCGGTCAGCAGACTGGCGGCGATCGCGGGCAGCGCAGCGTTCTTGGCACCGCTGATCGCGATTCGCCCGGAGAGCGGTCGGCCGCCTTCGACCTGCAACTTCTTCATCGCGATGGGGGGTGGTCCGAGGGGCGGCCCAAGAACCCATTATGGTCGACTGACGGAACCTTGTCTCCGGTGCCCATCCGTGCCGACGGTTCCCTGGCGATTCCGTAACCGCCTCGGATTTGCAACCGCCATTTCAACTTGGCCCGTTCAGCCGAATCGCTCCGCCGGAGCCGGCCTGCAAAGACTATGCGCAATCTCACGATCGTCCTGCTGCTCTCGGCCACGGCGCTGGCGGCGTCGGAATCCAACTGGCCACAATGGCGCGGTCCTCACTTCAACGGCAGCAGCCTCGGGGCCGCAGGTCTGGCGGTCGACTGGTCGACCGAGGACAACATTGTCTGGAAGACGCAGTTGCCGAGTTGGAGTGCGGCCACTCCGGTGGTCTGGGGCGGGATGGTGTTCGTGACCTCCGCCCAAGAGGGCTTCGACTCTCCTGGCATCTCCAACACCCGCGGCGGGCGCGGCCGCGGTCCGGATGGGCCCGGCCGCAGGGGCTCTGACTCGGGGCGCGGGCCCCGTGCCGGTCCAGGACAAGTGCCTCGCCACGAGGCCCGGGACGAGATCCTGCTGGTCGCGGTCAGCAGGAAGGATGGCTCGGTGCTCTGGCAGCGCTCGATCGGCCGCGGGAACCGAATCTACCGCAAGCAGAATCTCGCCTCGCCGTCGCCGATTACGGACGGCAGGCATGTCTGGATCCTGACGGGCGCGGGCGACTTCGCATGCTTCGACTTCGAGGGCAATCGCGTGTGGTCAAGAAACATCCAGACCGACTACGGCAGGTTCGGCCTCAACCACGGCTATGCGTCCACGCCGCGCCTGCACTCCGGGCGGCTCTACCTGCAGGTGCTGCACGGCATGAAAACGGACGCCCCGTCGTATGTTTTCGCGGTTGACCCGCAATCGGGCAAGACCTTGTGGAAGGTGGACCGGCCCACCGACGCCACCAACGAATCGCCGGACGACTACTCCACCCCGCTGGTGATGAAGCTTGACGGAAAGGCCCAGCTCGTGGTCTCGGGCGGCGACTACGTGACGGGACACGAGCTTGACAGCGGCAGGGAGATCTGGCGGATGGGCGGCTTCAACCCGGGCCACGAGCGCTTCTACCGGACCATCGCCTCGTCCATCCACATTGGTGATGTAATCTATACTTCCAGTACCCGCGGGAACCCCTTCATCGCTTTCAGGGGTGGTGGCGAGGGGTGGATCACTGACACCGCGAAGGTCTGGGCGAACACCTTGGGGGCGGATGTCCCGACTCCGACCACCGATGGCCGGCGGGTGTTCGTGGTCAACGATAGGGGAATCCTGAACGTGCTCGACGCCAAGACCGGCGAACTCCTTGTCGCACGGGTTCGGCTGGACGCCGGTACGTACTCGTCCTCTCCCCTGCTCGCCGACGGGAAGCTGTATGCTACGAGTGAGGAAGGCACCACGACGGTAGTCGACGTCGAGGACGGGTACAGGATTCTCGCGACCAACCGTCTCGGCAGCCACACGCTGTCCAGTCCAATCGCGGTGGACGGACAGATCTTCATCCGCACCGCGAGCCATTTGTATTGCATCGCCGAGGATGCCGAGGATTAAGGGTGCCATGGCAGAATCTCACCGGCTCGGGGACATCATCGACGACTACTGCTCCCGCTGCAAGGCGGTGATGAATCACTCTGTCGTGTCTCTTCTCGAAGGCCGGCCGGCTCGGACCGAGTGCAGAACCTGTTATTCGTCCCACCGGTACCGGAACGCCCAGGGCGGCAAGAAGAAGCCCTCCAGCAAGGAGGACCTGTTCAACACCATTCTCGGTAACATCGGTCCCGTGGGTCCCCGCTAGAACAGGTGCACAGCCTCGCAGTGCCGATACCTCAGGCAGACCGACGTGCCGGCCTGTCCCGTCGCTCCTCTCGTGCGGGCGGTGAATCGCTGAAGGAGCGCCAGCGGAGGATATGGGAGGTCGTGGCCGCCATCCCGACCGGCCGGGTGGCGACCTACGGAGAGGTGGCGCGCGCCGCCGAGCTGTTCAGGGGAGCACGACAGGTGGGCAGGGCGCTCCGGCTGTGCCCGCCCCGTTTGGGCCTTCCCTGGCACCGCGTCCTCGCTGCCGGCGGACGCATCGCACTGGAAGGGCCTGCGGGCATCGAACAGCGCCTTCGCCTCCTTCAGGAGGGGGTGCCCTTCAAGGGTGCCCGAGTCCGCCTCGATCTTTGTGGGTGGGACATTCGCGGGCGATAGCCGGAACGCTGCAGTGCCACTTGGTGGCCCGTTCGTAGGCCTGGCCGACCCGCAGGATCCTGTCCTCGCCGAATGCTGGCCCGACGATCTGCAGGCCGATCGGCAGTCCGTCCTGATGGAACCCGCAGGGAACCGAGAGCACCGGCAGTCCTGTGAGGTTCAGGGCCCTGATGTTGCGAGTTGTCGCGAGCCGAACGTTCTCCCGTCGCCCCTCCAGGTCGATCTCGAGTTGCCCGATACGGGCGGTTGGAACCGGTACGGCTGGCGCGACGAGAACGTCGGCTTCCCGAAACATGGCATCGAACTGCTGGCAGAACACCCGTCGCGCGCGCTGCGCCTCGATGTAGTCCGTAGCGAGCACGAGGCACCCCTGGTCCAGGAGGGAGCGGACATCCTCCCCGAAGTCCTGCCGGTGCTGCTGCAGCCGGATTCGGTGGACCGAACTGGCCTCCGCCAGCAGGATCAGGCGATGCAGCGAATTGGCCGTCTCGATATCCGGAACCTCGACTTCCCGGACCTCCGCCCCAAGATCACGGAAGACTGTGAGGGCGGCTCTTGCGGCTGCGTCCACATCCGGGGCGAGACGCTCGAAA
This sequence comes from Bryobacterales bacterium, assembly GCA_965205085.1. Classification (GTDB taxonomy): domain Bacteria; phylum Acidobacteriota; class Terriglobia; order Bryobacterales; family UBA6623; genus VXMF01. The sequence goes on from OZ242039.1 coordinate 4,850,456, forward strand.
TAGAACCGGTCCGGGACACCGATGACGGTCTGCGCAATGCAAGGGTCCTCGCTCATGGGCGGGAGCTTCACGGGCTGGTCTGCAGAGGCCGGATCGTCCGGGTCCCTGCCCGCCATGGCCGTGTAGGCGCGCCCGGTGTCCTCCACGCAGGCTCCGAAGACTCCGAGGGTGTCCAGAGAGTGACCGAGCGGAAAGGACCCGCGGCGGCTGATCCGGCCGAAGGTGGGCTTCAGAGCCGCAATCCCGCACAGGGCCGCCGGGATGCGGATCGAACCGCCGGTGTCCGACCCCAACGAGAACGCACACAGGCCGGCGGCCTGTGCGGCTGCCGACCCACCGCTCGACCCACCCGGGATTCGTTCGGTATTCCATGGGTTGCGGACCGGCCCGAAGTGAGGATTGGTGCTGGTAATGCCGTACGCCCACTCATGCATGCCGGTCTTGCCGATCAGGATGGCTCCACTTTCCTCCAGCCGTTCAACAACCGCCGCGTTGCGCTCGGGGAGATTGTCGGCCATGATCTTCGAGCCGACGGTTGTGGGGATCCCGCGAGTGTCTAGCAGGTCCTTTGCAGCATACGGTATGCCGTGCAGGGGCCCGCGATTGTTGCCGGCCCGGATCTCGGTCTCGGCCTGGGCCGCCCGTCGCAGGGCGTCTTCCGCGGCGACGGCCAGATAGGAGTTCAGGCCCGGGTCCAGATCTTCAATGCGGTGGAGGACGGCCCGTACGACCTCCACCGGCGAAAGGGATCCCGAATCGTAGAGCTCGCGCAGCCGGACGACGCTCAACCAGTCTGGAGAGGGCATCTCTTGACAGGGTAAGCGCTGCGGACATTCCGCGACCCGCGACCAGCAGGCCGCGGCCGGGGAGTTGGCGAATACCGGGGGCTCGTCCCAGGGCCGAGACCCGATGGTTGCGCCAAATTCGCGCCTGGGAAAATGCGCATCGACAGACTTGGTTACCGCTTCTCGCGGGTGCAAGGTTGATTAGCATGGAAGGAATCGGTTACAATTCAGCGGCAGCGGTCTGGTGAGTTCAGATCCGCGACTCAGGCGTTGACATAAAACGGGGGCAGGGAATGAAAAAGATCCACCTACTAGCCGCAGTGCTCGCAGTCACGGCATTGCTCTTGCCGTCAGGTTTCGGGCAGGCCAACTTGGCGACACTAACCGGTGTCGTGACAGACACGGGTGGTGGCGTGATCCCGGGTGCCGAGATCATCGTGATGAACTCGGGGACCGGGATCGCCAGGGAGCAGACGACGGGCGCGGTCGGTGCCTACACGTTTCCGGCCCTGGTTCCGGGGGAATACGAGTTGATCGTCACATCGGAAGGATTCCAGCAACATGTCGAGCAGGGAATCGTTCTGCGGACGGGCGACAACCGGCGCCTGGACGTGGAGCTCCAGATCGGTCAGGTTACCGAGTCCGTGACCGTTGATGCCCAGCTGGTGACGCTCAATACCGAGAACGGCATGATCAAGGGCGACGTGATCGTCCAGGAGGAAATCCAGGAGTTGCCTCTCAACGGTCGAGACTTTACCGACCTCGCTTTCTTCGTCGCCGGAGTGCTCCCTTCGGCCAGCGCCCAAGGCTCGTTCGCATCGATCAACGGGGCCCGCCCGACGAACACGAACTTCTACGTCGACGGGTTCGACAACCGCAACGTGCAGGGTGGGGCCGCGCAGGTGCGCCCGAACATCGACGCACTGCAGGAATTCAAGATGGAGGTGTCGGGCTACTCGGCCGAGTATGGAAGGATGGCTGGCGGCATCCTGAACATGTCCCTGCGCTCGGGGACGAACGCCGTGCACGGCAACGTCAGCTACTTCATGCGGAATGACGTCTTGGACGCCCGCAGCTTCTTCGAGGCCGAGAAGACCCGGCTGAACCAGAACCAGTTCTCGGTGACGGTGGCAGGACCGGTCGTGAAGAACAAGACGTTCTTCATGCTCAGCTACGAGTTGCAGCGTCGCAACCAGGAGCACCCGCGCCTTTCGAGAGTGCCGACCCCGATGGAGATCGGTGGCGACTTCAGCCAGACGATTGGGCTGTCGCATCTCGACAACCAGCTGGACGTGACCGATGACGCCGTGCTCGATCGGCTCAGGAATGCGTTCGTCATCCGTGACCGAACTGCTCGGGGCGGATGCAACATCAATCTGGTCACTCGAGGCCGGAACAACTCATGCTTTCCGAACGATGTCATCCCCGCATCCCGGGCCGACCCCGTTGCCATGCGGCTTTTTCGGGAATACCCGGCTCCGAACCTCGGCAAGCGCCGGGATCTGCTGAACTATCGGGTCGTCGACAACGACAACGACAATTTCGACAGCCTCATCGCCAAGATTGACCACAAGATTGGCCAGAACAATCTGGCGGGACGTGTGCAATTCAGGGCCAACAACAACGAGAACCCGTTCGCAGCGGACAGCGTCCTGCCACAGTTTGGGAACACCATCGATGACGACCGGTATCTGTTCGGCGCCGACTACACGCACATGTTCTCGCCGACCTTCCTGATGGAGGTTCGGGGCGGATTCAGCGGGAACGATGTCTTCCAGCGCGGAGCCTTCTCGGACCAGAACATCATCGAGGAACTCGGGATGGCGAATTTCATTTCCGAGCGCGACCGCGAGGAGTATCGGGGCATCGACGATTTCCCGCTCATTCGGGTCGACAACCACGCCCCGCTGGGCTCGGCAACCAACCAGCCGAACATCTCGAAGGTGCTGGACACGCAATGGAGCGTCAAGCTGACGAACATCAAGGGCAACCACACATTCAAGTACGGATACAACTACAACTACGTGATCTACGAGCGCCCTGGCGTAAACAACGCCCGCGGCAATTACCGGTTCCGCGGGTTCCGTACTGGCGGCTGCAACTCCTTGACATGCAAGGACTGGGGCAGCCCGGTTGCGGACATGTACTTGGGCTGGCTGCACAACATCAACGTTCGGGAGGGGATCAACGCACCCGACTGGCGGCAAATCGCGATGGGTGCCTTCTTCAATGACGACTGGAAGGTCACGCCGAGGCTCACCGTGAATCTCGGCGTGCGCTGGGAGGTCAACCAGATGCCCTGGGACGTGAACGACAAGATGGGCAGCTACGTGCCTGAGTTCGACAAGATAGTGCTGTCAAGCGACCGTAGCCTGCCCGACAACTTCAACCAGTTGCTCGGCGACTACAATCTCCGGGACCGGTTTCTCACTGCTGACGAGGTGGGATTCCCGCGTTCTGTCATCCAGACGGACTGGAACAATCTCACGCCCCGCCTCGGGATCGCCTACCGCGTGACGGACAAAACGGTGGTCCGAACAGGATATGGCCTGTTTGTGGCGGGCACGATTCTCAACCCGTTCCGTAACAGTCTAGGCAATATCTTTCCGTTCACGATCCAAACTAACTATCAGGCGAGGAATGCGAGTCCGAACCGGGTGCCGGAAGTGCTCCTTCACGATCCCCTTGGTACCCTCGGGCGCGATGCCACTATCACTGGCGGCTGGCTGACAGACCGCCCGACTGCGAATGGCATCACACAGAAGCCATCCCAAGCATATCTGCAGTCCTGGAACTTCACGATCGAGCGGCAGTTGCCGGGCGGAACGAGCGTTGAACTAGACTACCGTGGATCGAAGGGCACCCACCTGATCCGCCGATACGACCACAACCAAGCCATCCGCACGCCCGAGTGGTTTCTGGCTAACCGCACGGCGGCCGGAGGCTTCACTGAAAACGCCAACTCTCTCCGGCCGAATCCGGACTGGAACGCCATCAACTTCCATAACACCGGTGCGAACTCGAACTACCATGCGGCCAACATCTCGTGGCGCAAGCGCAGTCGGGGCGGGCTGTTCTGGCGTGTCAACTACTCGTTCTCGAAGTCGATCGACGACGCCTCGCGGACGAACGGATCTGGAGAGACGGACTTCGCGAATGCCCTGGACCGCAGGAACCTGAGTCTTGAGCGTGCGCGCTCGACTTGGGACCGTCGGCACGTGTTCACGCTCGTGGCGAACTACAATCTGCCCTTCGGGCGGGGGCGGCGGTGGGGGCGACAGTGGGGAACCGTTTCAGAGGCCATTTTGGGAGGCTGGCAGATCTCCGGTACACAGACTTCGTACTCTGGCTCGCCGTTCACGGTCATGGCCGCCAATGCCGACGCAAACTTGGGCGAGTCGCAGCGTCCGCACCGGATTGCACACGGTGCTCAGAAGGATGACCCGTCACTGGGTGCGGTTCGAGGAGTGGATTACCCGTTTTTTGACACCAGGGCCTTCGTGAACGTCCCGAGTTGCGTGGATGCGGACACCGAAGCTGGCACGGAGGTGTCTTGCCCCGACGGGTCGTTCGCCCTGGGCTCGGCGGGCCGCAACATCCTGGATGGTCCCGGACTGTTCAGCGCAAACGTGGCGCTCTCGAAGAACTTCAGTGTACGTGAGGGGATGCGTCTACAGTTGCGCTTGGAGTCGTTCAATTTTCTCAACCGGACCAACTTCATCATGATAGACGAGTTCCGTCGGTTCAACGGTGTTGGAGGCGGGTTCTTCACACGGACGGGCAACATTGGCCGTGGCGGTGGACCGCGAATCTTCCAGTATGCGATCAAGCTGGTGTTCTAGGATTCGACGTATCTTCGCGGCGCTCCGGAAGGACCCCGGAGCGCCGTTGGTCCTCTGCGCTGGCAGCGATTCCGTATCCTGTCTTGGACGAACAACGCCTGCAGGTGGCGGAACGTCCGAGGCATGGCGGTTTCTCCCATACGATAGGCCAATCAGGACCTCAGGCCCCTCCGCCCGCTGTTGCGCTTCCTAGTGCAAGTGGCACTGGAAATAGCGGATATGTTCCGCGACGAGGAAGCGGCAAAACAGTGGTTGGCGGACTACCGCTGGCCCGACGGCAAGCCTACCTGTCCGCGCTGCAATTCGGACAATGTACAGTCCGGCATCCAGCACAAAAGCATGCTGTATCGCTGCCGTCAGTGCCCTGGCAAACCGATGTTCTCCATCAAGACCGGCACCGTCATGGAAGGCTCGAATCTTCCGCACCGCATCTGGGCGATCGGGATCTATTTGTTCCTGACCAACCTGAAAGGGATTTCGTCCCTGAAGCTGCACCGCGAGTTGGGCATCGGCCAGAAGGCCGCCTGGTTCCTGTTGCATCGCTTGCGCCAAGCGTTCGAGACCCCGAAGGAGACGTTTGCGGGGCCCGTGGAAGTGGATGAGACGTACTTGGGCGGGAAACGCAAGAACATGCCCGCGCGCAAGCGGGCGGAACGGAGCGGGCGTGGTGCCGTCGGCAAGACGGCGGTGGTCGGAGTGAAGGACCGGGCCACCAACCGGGTATCGGCGGCCGTGGTGCCGGCGACCGACCAGCAGACGCTGCAGACTTTCTTGGCGGACCGGACCGCGCCCGGAGCGACGGTCTACAGCGACGCAGCCGGTGCCTACGCGGGACTGCCCCGCGAGCATGCGTCGGTCCAGCACGGTGCGGGCGAGTACGTGAGCGGTCCGGTCTCGACCAATGGCCTGGAGTCCCTCTGGTCGATGCTCAAGCGGGGGTATTCCGGGACCTGTCACCGGCTGAGTCCGAAGCACTTGAACCGCTACGTGCAGGAGTTTGTAGGGCGCCACAATGTGCGCGAGCAAGACACCCTGGAGCAGATGCGTAGGGTGGTGCGACAACTGGTTGGCAAGCGTCTCCGCCATGCGGAGTTGATCCAAAACCACGGTCTGGCAGCGCAGGCGATCCAAGAGTTGTCCTGTGGGCGGCTCCGGCTTGGCGTAGCCGGACGACCTCAAGCCCTGGACGCGGGTCGCGACTGGAGTTGAAGGCGGTCGCTGGCTGCGGCCGCCCGTCTGCCCGCAGGCCTCACCAGTTGTGCGGAGGCGCGGCGAGAGTGGCGGTCCGGGCCCAAGACGTGCGAGCTGCCCGGAGCCGACCTGTTGTGGCAAGCCTGCTGCCGGCCCACGGCAGGGCTACGGAAAGCCGCCCTCCATTCATCCGTTGTCCTCCCTCCCGTCAACTCGCTTCTGTGACGATTCGATATAATCCCCTGCCGGTTGCTCTAGGAAGCGCAACAGCGCGCGGATGGGCCTAAGGTCCTGATTGGCCTATCCTAGGGGAAAAATCGCCATGCCTCGGCAGTTCCGCCACCTGCAATACGACGAGCGCTGCTAGATCCACGTCTTGTACCAATGGGGATTCTCGGTCACCGCCATCGCGAAGCAACTCCAGCGCCACAAGTCCACCGTCAGGCGCGAACTCCGGCGCAATGCCGGTTCCTCCGGCTATCACCATGGGCAGGCCCAGCAACTCGCTCGACAGCGCCGCCACCGGCCTGCGCAAGCTCCAGCCTGCGATCTGGAACACCATCTGTGACCGGCTCCAGCGCAAGTGGAGCCCCGAGCAGGTGTCGGGTCGCCTGAAGCGGACCGGGACGGTCTCGGTCCGCTTCTCGTGGCTCGACCAGCGGATTCGCCAGGACCGCGCCCAAGGCAGGCCTTTCCCACGCTGGGGACTGAGCAGTTGAGGGGGAGGCGAATGGGTCTGCAGAGCGAGTTGGGGGGCGGGTAGAGCCGCCCGACGAAGCGCTGCGAACCCGCGCAAAGCCAGTCGTGGCAGGTTGCCGAGGCCCTTGGGGTCGGGGTGGCGGACCCTGGACGGAGTTTTCCCCAGGCCGGCCCGCGACCGCCTGCCGGTGTCGCTCCATCAGAGGGCCGCAGCGCCTAGCCGGCCGTGAGGACAGCCTGAAAGGCTTCCTCGCGATGCAGGCTGAAGTGGCGCTGGCCGTCCGCGATATCCTGCCCGGAACTCAGGATCACCGCGATCGCGATGCCGTTGCACAGCGCGTTGTTGAGTGCGGCATGGCCCTTGCGCGACAGACAGGCATCCTCGGCGAACTGCACGTCGCGGACGCGATGGTTCTGATTCTCCACGACCCAGTGCCCCCGATTCCAGCCCAGCAACTGCTCGGGCGTGCCGCGAGCGGGCGGCACGGAGGGGATGCCGTAGACCGTTTCGCGGCTGACACGCCCCGAGGCGAGGTGTTTCCGCTCGCGCTCGACACGGAAGAGTTGGCGCAGATGGGGGTAGTTCACGCTGCGGGCAGGGGGGCTCAGGACGCGGATGCTGCGCTGCTCGAGGCGCCCGTGGCCCTTGCTGGGCTCCTCCTCATAGCAGCGGGTGCCGGGTTGCTCCCAGTCGATTGGGCGGAGCGCCTCGAACGTCTTCTTCGCATGGGCCTTGACGGTCAGCAAGGAGTCCGCGCCGTGGGTGTCGACCAGCGTCCGGGCGGTATCCCGGACGGTGTGCAGGGCATCGAGGGTGACCACGCGCCCGGTCAAGGGCACCTCCTCGAACAGGGCCCGCACGGCGGCGATCTCGCCGTTCTGATCGTGCAAGCCGAGGCTGGCCAGGGGCAGGCCCGAGCCGTGGGCCACCAAGCTCACGGTCTCGTGGTGTTGCGGGCCGTTGCGGTTGGCCGCGCGGACGCGCTTGCCGTCCGCCGCCAGCGCGGCACCGAGTTGCAGGCGGGGCATGGAGTAGCGGCGCAAGACGGCCTCGAGGGCCTCCGGATCGACGTTCTCCAGCACGCGGTAGATCACCGACCTGGAGACCGGCTCGTAGCGGCCCGTGCGCGGGTTGCGCCAGGCACCCAGCGCCTCCAACTCCTTTTGACTCAACGATTGGGCCTAGGCGGCAGCGGCCTTGCCGCCGTGCAGACCGGCCCGTCTGGCGAGCAGGTAGATGGCCAGTACGGTGGCCGTCTGGTGCTTGCGGCCCTGGGCGCGCCGGAAATCGGGCACCTCGCTCAACTCGGCGTACAGCGAGCGCAACTCGACCGGACGCAGCCCGCAGGTGCCGCCCTGCGGGTTGGCCGCGAAAGCCGCCGGCAGTTCCCGCTCGGACCGCAGCAGCCGCCGCGCATTGCGCTGCAACACCCGGACGTACAGATCCTTGGACCGGCCATGGGGCTGGGTGTAGCGGCCACTGGCCCGCGCGAACCCGCGGGTGCCGCCCAGCCGCAGCCAGCCGGCCGCCCGGTACAGGCTGCCTCGGAAGCGGGCCGGATCGACGAACGTCTCGGCCAGCAGCAAGCCATGGCCGTAGCGCGCCGTCCAGTCCGCGCTCAGCCGTTGCAGCATGCCCGCCAGCGCATGCGAACTCAACCCCGGGAACGTGCCCTCCTTCCCCAGCAGCAGGAACCGCGTGTTGTTGGCCACCACGTGCAGCCGTTGGAATTGGATCGGGGCCTTCCAGCCCACCCAGCGGTCCCGCGGGCGGCACTTGAAAGCGCCCGACTGCCAGCCGGCCAGCCCGATCCACTGGCCGTGCCACTCGAAGATAGACCGCAGCCCGCGACCGGCGAAGCGATTGAAGCCCAGGTGTAACTGCCCAGGTACTTTGGGTCCCGGAGAAGGATCAGGAGGGGGAGGAGCCCTTGACTTTTGGGCGGAGAAGGCGTAGGATGAAGTCCTTTCCGGAAGTCGAGGCCGTAGCGAGCCAGCCGCAGCCTCAGGCCAAGCCGGAGCCGAGGCCGGGACATGCAGGGGCAGCGCACCAAGAGCAAGTCCCGTCTGCTGCACTGGCAGGCGGAGAGGACTCGTCTGCAGGCCAAGCTCGGTCAGTTGCAAGCCGAAGTCACCCGCTTGCAGGCGAAGGACGCCCAGTGGCAAGCGAAAGAAGCCCAGTGGCAGGCCGAGCGAATGCAGTTGACCCAGCAGTTGGAGGCCGCGCAGGAGGAAGGGCAGCAGTCGCGGCGGAGCTTGGGCCTGAACAGCAGCAACAGCGGGAAACCCCCGTCGAGCGATGGGCTGGCGAAACCGCCGGCCAGCCAGCGGAGCCGCAGCCAGCGGCGGCGCACCCAATGGCATTGATTTTCCACGTGAATTCTCACTCGAGCACCCTGGGAGACTAAGACACTCATCATCACAAGATTGAGGCTCAGTGAATTTTTTTTGGCGACAGGACTTGACTTCGGTGCCTGGCCATGGCACCGTGAAGCAGGAGCAGTCCCGTGTTGGACCCCTGGATCGAAAAACTCAAGTCCACCACCTTCTTCGGCTATCGCTTGAGGCGTCGGCAGATCGCCGATATCCAGGAAGTCGTGCGGACGTTTCCCAAGCTCAGTCGCACCGAACTGGGCCACACCCTCTGCACCCACCTGCGCTGGCAGACCCCCAAGGGCCGGAATCGCATTCAACTGTCCCTGCGCCTGTTGGAGGCCCTCGAACGCCTCGGCATCCTGCGCCTACCCCCCAAGCGGGGTGGAGAACGGCCCCGCCAACAGCCCCTGGTACCCGGTCCGCAGTCCGCTCCCCAGCCCGCCATTGCCGAGCCCCTCGGCTCCCTGCTCCCGCTGCAGTTGTCCTGCGTCACCGACGCCCAGGAGGTGGAACTGTGGAACGAATTCGTGGAACGCTACCACCCGCTCGGCTATCGCCGCCCATGCGGTCCCCCTCTGCGCTACTTTCTGCGCGACCGGCAGGGACGCCCCTTGGGCTGCCTGCTATTCGATTTCGCGGCCCCACGGCTGGCCTGCCGCGACCAGTGGATCGGCTGGCAGGATCAGAAGTATCACAAACACTTGCACTTGGTGGTCCGCAAAGCCCGCTGGTTGCTGTTCCCGTGGGTTACGGTCCCGACTCTGGCCAGTCACGCGCTGGGCCTGGTAGCCCGCCATCTGCCGCAGGATTGGCAGCGGGAGCATGGCACCCAGCCGGTCCTGCTGGAGGCCTATGTGGACCCCCAACAACAGCAGGGTACCTGCTACCAGGCCGCCGGCTGGCAGAACCTCGGAAGCACCAAGGGCACACCCGCCAGTGGTACCCAGCCCGCCCGCACTCCCAAGCAGGTCTGGGTGCGCCCGCTGCACCCCGACTTTCGCGAGATTCTGTGCCAGGGCCCCCCCACAGCGGTCCGCCAGTGCCGCCAGTCGGCCCAGGCCGACCCGAAGTTCGTGCAGCTGTGGCAGGGTCTGCTGGACACGCTGACCCGCATCGCCAACGACTAGGACCGCCAATGGGTGCGTCGCCGGCGCACCCTCAACACCCTGCTGGTGGTCCTGTTCGTGTATCGGATCGTGTTTCAACCCGATAATCGGGGCTATGCCACGGTGCTACAGGAGTTATGGGACCATTGCCGCGACCTGAACCTGCCTCTGCCGGACCAGCCGGTCACTCCGGCCGCGATCTGCCGGGCCCGGGCCAAGGTCAGCGAGGATGTCTTCCTGCGCATCCATCGGGAACTGCTGGCCGCCTGTCCTCCCGAGACACCCCACAGCCTGTGGTGTGGCCACCGCATCTTCGCCGTCGATGGCTCCAAGCTCAACTTGCCAAGGCCTCTGGTCGAAGCCGGCTATCCGGTCCCGGGACCGACGGCCTACTATCCCCAAGGCCTCTTCAGTTGCCTCTACCAGCTGCGCACCCGCCTGCCGCTGGACTGCAGCCTGCAGGCCCACGCCGACGAGCGGCGGGCCGCCCACCAACACCTCCAGGCTCTCAAACCGGGCGATGTGGTCGTCTATGACCGCGGCTACTACTGCTTCGCCTTGCTGCAGGCCCATGTAGAACGGGGTCTGCACGCCGTCTTCCGCCTGCAGCGCAACGCAAACCCAGTGTTCCAGGCCTTTTTCGAGTCCGACCGCAGCGAGACCGTCGTGACCGTGACCGTTGCAGCGCCCCCCGCCCAGTCGGCGGCCGGCGGGTCTCCCCTGCAGGTGCGCCTGGTGTCCTACACCGCCGGCTCGACCGTCTGTGGGCTCGCGACCACCCTGCTGGACTCCCGGCGCTACCGTGCAGCGGACCTGCAGACCCTGTATCAGGGCCGCTGGAGCATCGAGGAATACTACAAGACGACCAAGAAGACGCTGTGCGTGGAGCAGTTCCGGGGCCGCAGTGAGCGGCTGGTCCGGCAGGAGTTGTACGCTCACTGCACGTTGACGGCGCTAGCCCGGCTGTGCGCGAACCACAGCGAAGCGGCCTTCCGCGAGGCTCCGGATGGGCATGGCCGACCCACTGTGCTGGCCAATTTCCGGCATACGCTGCACCTGGTTGGACACCAGCTGGAGGGCCTGTTCGTGCAACAGGCCGAGACCCTGCGCAAGGAATTGCAATGTCTGCTGGATGGCATCGCGAGGAGCCGCCAGCGGCGGCGACCGCAACGTTCCTATCCGCGCCGCTCCCGCCAGCCCGAAACCAAGTGGAGGAACCGCAAGGCGACCACCCCTGCGTCCTGACAGCGCCGCCGCCGACGCTCAACCCGGGATTTCCTTAAGTCAATGCGCCTTGCCACTAAGTCAATGCCATTGGCGGCGCACCGGCCGGCGCAGCGGGGGTCAGAAAGGGCACCGGGGCACGACGCTGCACCAGACGGACAACCCGGACCGGATTCAGGAGCACTTTCCGCAAGCCTGCTGCGGGTGCGGCAAAGCCCTGAGGCGGGCGGATGTGGACGGGGAGGCGAAGCGGCGGCAGGTCTTTGATCTCCCGGAACCCAAGCCGGAAGTGACCGAGCATCGAGCGTTGGCCTGTCGCTGCCGGCGCTGCGGGCTCTCAACCCGGGCCGCCTTTCCGGAGGACGTGACGGCCCCGGTCCAGTACGGGCCGCGCCTGGTGGCCACGGCGATCTACTTGCAGAACGCCCACTTCCTGCCCGAGGAGCGGCTGACCCAGCTCCTGCGGGACCTGTGCGGTGTGAGCCTGTGCCCCGGCACCCTGAACAACCTGCGCCGCCGGGCGGCCGAGGCCTGGGAGCCCTTCGTCGAGCGGATCCGGGAGCACCTCATCGGTTGCCCCGGGGTGAAGCACCTCGACGAGACCGGTTTCCGGGTGGCGGGACGAGGACAGTGGCTGCATGGACTGAGCCATCAGCTGCTGACCTACTACCGCATCAGTGAGAAGCGGGGCGGGGTGTTGGCGGGGCTGCGAGGGATCTTGGTGCACGATCACTGGGCTCCCTACTTCCAGGTGCCGGATGGGCTGCACGCACTGTGCAACGCCCATCATTTGCGCGAGTTAGAGGCCCTGGTGAAGATCGACGGGGAAGCCTGGGCCGGGCGGATGCAGCGTTTTCTGCGGGCGGCCAAGCGGGTGGCGGAGTGGGCCCGCAAACGGGGCGAGGTGGTGCCGCCCCAGCTGTTGGAGCGGATGGAGAGCCGCTATGACGAGTTGGTGCAGGAGGCCCTGGACTATCACAGCGGGCTGCCGCCGTTGCCGACCGGCCGGCGGGGCCGCCCGAAACGTCGGCCCGGCCATAATCTGGCCTTGCGGCTGGAACGGAGACGCGCCTGGGTGTTGCATTTCCTGTTCGATTTGAGTGTGCCGTTCACGAACAACTTGGGAGAGCGGGACTTGCGCATGATGAAGCTGCTGATGAAGATCTCGGGAGGGTTCCGCTCGCTGCAAGGGGCCCGGGAGTTCGTCACGCTGCGCAGTGTGCTGTCGACGGCGCGCAAGCAGGGGCTGAAGCCGATCGAGACCCTGCTCGAGGGGCCGGCGGCCCTGCTGAAGCGGGTGGGCTTGGCCCCGAGCCTCCCGCCCAGCGGGCAGTAGACGGCCTGCGACGGCAGCCGGTCTCCGCCACGCGCCGCACGGTGCGCACGTCACAACACAAGCCCTGCTAAAAATGCGACCTCAGGCCGAGAACCTGGGTAGTTAGTGTCTGCCCGAAAACCCTAAAAATCTTTTGATATCAGTGGTATAATAGTGATTTGACGGCCCCAAGAAAGCGGTTTTCAGGCGCTTGGGGGCTGAATCGGGCCAGAAACGGCCCATCTTCAGAGGACGGGAAAATCCTGATGCGCGAAATTCACCAACGACAACTGCAGATCGGTCAGGTGTCGATCGAGAAGATGGAGATCGAACTCGATTGTCGCGACGACACGACGGCCGTCCTGCGCGGGTTGCAGCATCTGTTCTGTACGCCGGCGGTCTACACGCAGGTGATGGGCCTGCTGGAGAAGCACTTGCTGGCCCACGTCAAGCGGGGGGTCGGTCGACCGGGGCTGGACCTCTGGCAGATCCTGGTGCTGGGGCTGCTCAAGGAGGGTCTCAACCTGGACTTCGACCGGCTCCGCAACCTGGCCAATCACCACGACCAGGTGCGCCAGATGCTGGGCCACGGCGTGTTCGACGAGACCCGCTACAAGCATCAGCGCCTGCTCGACAATGTCTCGCTGCTGACGCCGGAGTTGCTGGGAGCGATCAACAAGGTTCTGGTGCAGGAGGGCCACACGGTGCTGGAGCACAGCGCGGGGGAGGCCTTGCGCGGGCGGTGTGACTCGTTCGTGGCCGAGACCGACGTGCACTATCCGACCGACGTCTCGCTGTTGTGGGATGCCATGCGATGTTTGCTGAAGTGTCTGGGGCGGCAGGCCGGTCCGCACGGCGTGACGGGCTGGCGGCAGTGGCAGAAGCAGGCCCGCAAGGTGCGCTCACTGTTCCATGCGGTGCGGCAGACGCGCCGGGCCACGCGTCCCCGGGTGGTGGCCTATCTGCGCACCTGCAAGGACTTGGTCAGCCGCGCCAAGAGCAGTCTGAAGGCCTTGGAGGAGGCAGGAATGAAGAAGTCCAGGATCCAGCAAATCAAGGACTTGATTGCCCATGCAGAGCGTCAGATCGACCCGTCCGAGCGGCGGCTGCTGGAAGGCGAGAAGATTCCGCAGGAGGAGAAGGTGTTCTCGATCTTTGAGCCGCACACGCGCTGGATCTCGAAGGGCAAGGCCGGCTGTCCGGTGGAGCTGGGAGTGCCGGTCTGCGTGGTCGAGGACCAGCACCAGTTTCTGCTGCACCACAAGGTGCTGTGGGAAGGCGGCGACGTGGACATCGCGGAGCCGATTATCGAGGAGACGCAGGAGTTGTTCCCGGACCTGCGGGCGTGCAGTTTTGACCGCAACTTTCACAGTCCGGAGAATCGGATCAAGCTGGACAAGCTGCTGGATCTGAATGCGCTACCGGCGAAGGGCAAGTTGAGCGCGGCCCAGCGGGAGCGGGAGGCCGAGGAGTCGTTTTGGCAGGCGCGGCGGCAGCACTCAGCGGTGGAGGCGGCGATCAATCATCTGGAGCATCACGGACTGGACCGGGTGCGGACGATGGGCAAGGCAGGCTTCGAGCGCACCGTGGCGCTGGCGGTGTTGGGGGCCAACCTGCACCGCCTGGGACGGGTCCTGCTGCAAGCGGACCGTGAGGCTGCCCAGTGCAGCCTCACGGCCTGAAGCGGTTTCGGGCACCCCGCCGGGAGCCGGGCCACGGCCCGGCAGGGGGAGCTGTGTCTGATCGGCCAAAGCGGCGGTTGAGAGCCCTCAGAACGGCTGCAAATGCGGCCTTGAGGTGAAGTGACAGGCACTCAGACGGACCTAATCAGGCCTAATCCAACCATTTGTCATCGATATTGTTTTCACCTTCGAGCGAGACTTCGTGCCCAAAAAGGGTTTTCTGGCAGACACTAGTTACGCCCAGGTAATGATGGCGGTCGACCCGCTCGTCCCAGCGCGTCCGTTCCTCGGGCCGCGCCAGGCGGATGACCACGTCGTCCAGCCGGAATCCGGGCGGGGTCGTCTCGAACAGGGGAGCGGGCTGCGAAGCCATGTCTCATACCTACCAGAATCGGCCCGAAAAAGCCAGTGCTCCCCGCAAATCGAATCAGCCGTATCGACAAGAAACCAGCGGATCTCAGCGTGGGAACGTCCTGCGCCCAAGGCGGCGCGCTGTGCACCTGCCTGTGGCAGCGCGGCGTGGACTGGGAGGCCGACACGATCCTTGGCAAGGCTCATCAGGGAGCCGCCGTCACTCTCGTGGAACGGAAGTCGAAGTACCTGCTTGCTCAGGCAAATTCAATGTTTGCCTGAGAGGGCCTAGGAAAGGCAGCAGCGGGTGCCGAACGCAGTCGGCAGGCCGTGCTGCGCGCGGGCCGGAGGGCGCGGGTGCTGGTGCGCGGGGCTGGCCACCTACGGATGGGTGCGCCGCCCGGACGCGGGCAGCGCGACGCGGACACAGGGCGACCTGGTGGGCGGCGGAAACTCGAGCTCTGGGCTCGCTCAGGACGCGGGCAGCGCGACGCGGACACAGTGCGACTGAGCCCGCCGGAGCGCGGGCCGGTCAACCCGCGCTGCGGGTTGGGTCGAACGGCGACTTAGCCGAGCAGCAGGCGCACCGCCGCGTTCGGCTGGAAGCGCAACTGGCTCATGCGGCGCTGGATGTTCTTCACTTTCAGCAAGCGCAGCAGCGAGATGGCGAAGTTCGAGATCGCGGCCAGCAAGCGCGGCAGAGCGCCCTTGCGAATGCGGCTGCGATCCTCCCGCAAGGCTACGTCACGGACGGAGTGCACGCGGTTCTCGATGCCCCAGTAGTAGCGGTTCAGTTGCAGCAGCCGTTGTGGCGTGATCTGGTCCGGGCGCAGACTGGTGATCAAGTAGATCGTCTCCGGCTGGCGTTGCCGACCGTCCTTCTTGAACTCGACCTCGCGACGCACCTGAGCCACGCAGCGAACCCCGGGAAACTCGAGGCAGGACCGCTCCGGATCGAGTTCCTGCGAGACGCGCAAGGTGCGCTGCTCGATGCGTCCGTGGTCGAGACCGGACTCGCTGTGCGGGGTCTGGCCAGCCCAGTCGAAACCGTCCCGGATCTGCTCCAGTAGCGTCGGCTGATTACCCTTGACGGTCAAAATGAAGTCGAAGCCATCGGCCAGCAGTTGCGCAGCCGTCTCACGCTGGGTGTGCAGCGCATCGGCCAGCACGCACAGTTTGCGCCCGTGGAGTTGCGCGCGCGTCAAACGCCGCAGGGCGGCCGCCTCGGCATCTTCTTTCTGGCCGCTGAAACCGAGTTGCGCAACGACCGTGCCGGAGTCGATGTCGAGCGCCGAGAGTTGCTGCTGGGGTGGCTTGGTCCGCGGCTGGCCAGCCGCGTCCAAGTCCCGGTCATACGACCCGCGCAGCACTTTGCCGTCGATCGCCACGGCCGACAGCAAGGGCTCCGCAGCGCCCTTGCCTGCCGCCTTCGCAGCGGACGGGGGCAGAACTTGCGCTGCGGTCCAGGCGGCCAGCAAGCGCTCGACCTGCCCGACCGGAATCGTCCGCAGGATGGAGTGCCAGCCACGGATACCGGGGGCCGCATAGCGTCCAGTTCTGGCACAGCGGTACGACCGGATGGCCTGCAGTGTGGACTGGTCCAGCGCCCGCCCGAAATCGCTCCATTCGGTGAGACTCTGACAGCCTGCCAGCCGCGCCGCAATCAGGATCGTCAGCACGGTGCGCATCGAGTACCGCCGTCCCTGGCGGTGGCGGGTGTCCTGGACTTGATCGAGATAGGCATACAAGTCACGCCATTGGACTGGAGTCAACATAATCCGGGGGCAGCGCGCCTGCCAGCCCGGCTGGGGCTGGCTGGCAGCCAGTTGCGTCCGCGCCTGACGGTGCAGGGGATAGACGAAGACCCGCTTGGGCAGGCCATGGGCCTGCTAGCCGCGGGGTGCGCCCCGAACCCGTCGGTAGCCTTGGGTCGGACCGATTTCCAGCCAGTTCGCGGCACGATAGCAGGTGCCGGCAAACCGCCGCGGATCGACGAAAGTCTCAGCCAGCAAGAGCGGTGCCGCAGGCTGGCGTTGCCGCTGAGTCCAGCCAATCCAGCGCTCGCGCGCGGCACAGTGCCAAGCCGCCGACTGCCAGCCCAGCAGGGCCAGCCACTGCTCGCCGAGCACGGCGACTTGGCGCAAGCGCTGCCCGCACAATTGGCGGAATCCGAGATCGTGCTGGGCTCGCATCAAGGCATTCCAGCTCGCTTCTTCCTCGCGCCGGGCGGTGCGCACGCGCACCGCCCGCAAGGGAATCGGATCCACCGCCACTCTGGGTGTTATCGCACATCCAGCACCTCTTTGTCCACCCCTCCCCGCTGCCCCTTACCCCCACGCCTAGCCAAAACAAACTGTAACTGCCCAGGTACTTTGGGTCCCGGAGAAGGATCAGCGGGGGGAGGGGCGCTTGACTTATGGGCGGAGAAGGCGTAGGATGAAGTCCTTTCCGGAAGTCGAGGCCGTAGCGAGCCAGCCGCAGCCTTAGGCCAAGCCGGAGCCGAGGCCGGGTCATGCAGGGGCAGCGAACCAAGAGCAAGTCCCGACTGCTGCACTGGCAGGCGGAGAGGACTCGTCTGCAGGCCAAGCTCGGTCAGTTGCAAGCCGAAGTCACCCGCTTGCAGGCGGAGAACTCCCAGTGGCAAGCGAAAGAAGGCCAGTGGCAGGCTGAGCGAAAGCAGTTGATGCAGCAGTTGGAGGCCGCGCAGGAGGAAGGGCAGCAGTCGCGGCGGAGCTTGGGCCTGAACAGCAGCAACAGCGGGAAACCCCCGTCGAGCGATGGGCTGGCGAAACCGCCGGCCAGCCAGCGGACCCGCAGCCAGCGGCGGCGCACCGGCCGGCGCAGCGGGGGTCAGAAAGGGCACCGGGGCACGACGCTGCGCCAGACGGACAACCCGGACCGGATTCAGGAGCACTTTCCGAAAGCCTGCGGCCGGTGCGGCAAGGCCCTGAGGCGGGCGGATGTGGACGGGGAGGCGAAGCGGCGGCAGGTCTTTGATCTCCCGGAACCCAAGCCGGAAGTGACCGAGCATCGAGCGTTGGCCTGTCGCTGCCGGCGCTGCGGGCTCTCAACCCAGGCCGCCTTTCCGGAGGACGTGACGGCCCCGGTGCAGTACGGGCCGCGCCTGGCGGCCACGGCGATCTACTTGCAGAACGCTCACTTCGTGCCCGAGGAGCGGCTGACGCAGATCCTGCGGGACCTGTGCGGCGTGAGCCTGTGCCCCGGCACCCTGAACAACCTGCGCCGCCGGGCGGCGGAGGCCTGGGAGCCCTTCGTCGAGCGGATCCGGGAGCACCTCATCCGTTGTCCCGGGGTGAAGCACCTCGACGAGACCGGTTTCCGGGTGGCGGGACGGGGACAGTGGCTGCATGTACTGAGCAATCAGCTGCTGACCTACTACCGCATCAGTGAGAAGCGGGGCGGGGTGTTGGCGGGGCTGCGAGGGATCCTGGTGCACGATCACTGGGCTCCCTACTTCCAGGTGCCGGATGTGCTGCACGCACTGTGCAACGCCCATCATTTGCGCGAGTTAGAGGCCTTGGTGAAGATCGACGGGGAAGCCTGGGCTGGGCGGATGCAGCGTTTTCTGCGGGCGGCCAGGCGGGTGGCGGAGCGGGCCCGCAAACGGGGCGGGGTGGTGGCGCCCCAGATGTTGAAGCGGATGGAGAGCCGCTACGACGAGTTGGTGCAGGAGGCCCTGGACTATCACAGCGGGCTGCCGCCGTTGCCGACCGGCCGGCGGGGCCGCCCGAAACGTCGGCCCGGCCATAATCTGGCCTTGCGGCTGGAACGGAGACGCGCCTGGGTGTTGCATTTCCTGTTCGATTTGAGTGTGCCGTTCACGAACAACTTGGGGGAGCGGGACTTGCGCATGATGAAGCTGCTGATGAAGATCTCGGGAGGGTTCCGTTCGCTGCAAGGGGCGCGGGAGTTCGTCACGCTGCGCAGTGTGCTGTCGACGGCGCGCAAGCAGGGGCTGAAGCCCATCGAGACCCTGCTCGAGGGGCCGGCGGCCCTGCTTACGCGGGTGGGCTTGGCCCCGAGCCTCCCGCCCAGCGGGCAGTAGACGGCCTGCGACGGCAGCCGGTCTCCGCCACGCGCCGCACGATGCGCAGGTCACAACACAAGCCCTGCTAAAAATGCGAACTCAGGCCGAGAACCTGGGTAGTTACAACAAACTTTGAAAATCCCTGCCTGCTTGCTCAGGCCGTTAGCAGAAAGACCGTCGCCCTGGTGGGCGACAAGATGCAGAACCTGCTGCGGCCCTTCTCCGCCCTGGTCCTGACCCTGACCTGCGACAACGGGAAGGAGTTCGCCAGCCACCGCCAGACCGCCGAGGCGCTTGACACCGAGATCTTCTTCGCCCGTCCCTACAGATCCGCGAGCGGCACCTCAATGAACATACCAACGGCCTGCTGCGGCAGTTCGTGCCCAAGACCGAGAACCTGCGCACGCTCGACCCGCGACGGTTGCAGGAAGCGATCAACCGGCTGAGCCACCGCCCACGCAAGGTATTTGGTTACCGCACCCCGTACGAGGTCGTCGGCGTCGATTGTCTCGCGGCCGGCATCGACCCGCCACCCGCAGCCTCGGACCCCTGTCCTCTCTGATCGGGGCCGCAACGCGGCTACTCCCCGACGCCCATCCCCCTCTCGATCTGGCGGCCCCAGTCCGCCAGCGCCCCTGTGGTCGGGCCGCCTTTTCGGGCCAACTCCCGCTATCACCCTCGCGTAGCGCCCACCCACGGAGCGTCGCCTGGACAGATCCACCCCACCTGCCGTACCCTGCTAGCAGTTCAGCCACCTACTCCAAGGCCTTCTTCCCCGCTGTTGCGGTTCGATGTGCAATGGGCGTTCAGGGTGCCGGGGCACAGGCTCACGCCGCACAGGTCCCGCAGGATCTGGGTCAGCCGCTCCTCGGGCACGAAGTGAGCGTTCTGCAAGTAGATCGCCGTGGCCGCCAGGCGCGGCCCGTACTGCACCGGTGCCGTCACGTCCTCCGGAAAGGCGGCCCGGGTCGAGAGCCCGCAGCGCCGGCAGCGACAGGCCAACGCTCGATGCTCGGTCACTTCCGGCTTGGGTTCCGGGAGATCAAAGACCTGCCGCCGCTTCGCCTCCCCGTCCACATCCGCCCGCCTCAGGGCTTTGCCGC
Organism: Bryobacterales bacterium; assembly: GCA_965205085.1. GTDB lineage: Bacteria > Acidobacteriota > Terriglobia > Bryobacterales > UBA6623 > VXMF01. The sequence continues at coordinate 4,870,178 of OZ242039.1, forward strand.
ACCCGCGGCAGGCTTGCGGAAAGTGCTCCTGAATCCGGTCCGGGTTGTCCGTCTGGTGCAGCGTCGTGCCCCGGTGCCCTTTCTGACCCCCGCTGCGCCGGCCGGTGCGCCGTCGCTGGCTGCGGGTCCGCTGGCTGGCCGGCGGTTTCGCCAGCCCATCGCTCGACGGGGGTTTCCCGCTGTTGCTGCTGTTCAGGCCCAAGCTCCGCCGCGACTGCTGCCCTTCCTCCTGCGCGGCCTCCAACTGCTGCGTCCACTGCTTTCGCTCAGCCTGCCACTGGGCTTCTTTCGCTTCCCACTGCTTTCGCTCGGCTTGCCACTGGCCTTCCTTCGCCCGCAATCGGGCGTTCTCCGTCTGCAAGCGGGTCAATTCGGCTTGCACCTGACCGAGCTTGGCCTGCAGACGAGTCCTCTCCGCCTGCCAGTGCAGCAGACGGGACTTGCTCTTGGTGCGCTGCCCCTGCATGACTCGGTCTCGGCTCCGGCTTGGCCTGAGCCTGCGGCTGGCTCGCTACGGCCTCGACTTCCGGAAAGGACTTCATCCTACGCCTTCTCCGCCCAAAAGTCAAGGGCCCCTCCCCCTGCTGATCCTTCTCCGGGACCCAAAGTACCTGGGCAGTTACCAGATAACTTTGATCAAGTTATTTTGGCGAGCGTCCTAAGCGGCGGGATGCTCAGTTCCGTCGTATTCGGACAGAGCCGACGGCATAGCCCGCCGCCAGCGTTACGCCGGCCCCGATGGGGACGTACCATAGCCAAGCAACGTCGCCCCGAATCACAAGCACTGCTGAAATGCCGAGCGAGATTCCCAGAATCGCTGGCATCTCGCCGGTGATTCGAGTCAGCGTTCCCAACGCGAACACCCCGAGCAGGCCTCCGTATACGAGTGCCGCGACGCCCAGTGCTGTCTCGACCGCCGAAGTTTCTTGCGACAGTGGAATGAACGCGATGGCTCCTGCCACGAGCAGTCCCGCCCAGACCAACGTGAGAGCCTTGCCTGCACGAAGGACCCTGTGTTCGTCGTTGACAGCTCCGGCGACCGGGGCCCAATAGTCGTACGCCGTAGCCGAAGCCAGGGAATTGATCGATGACGACAGCGACGACATGGCCGCAGCAAGGATGCATGCGATCAGGAGACCCTTGAGGCCCGCCGGCACCTCGTCCACGATAAAGCGGGCGAAGATTTCGTCACTGGCGCCAAAGGTCCGTCCAGAATAGAATCCCCACAGCCCGATTCCGACGAGCAGGAACAGCAGGAACTGTCCGATCACGACCATGCCGCTGGCGACGAGGGCTTTCTGCGAGTCCCGGATGTTCCGGCAGGTGAGCAACCGCTGGACGATCAACTGGTCGGTACCGTGGGAGGCCATGGTGAAGACTGCGCCCCCCACCAAGCCTGCCAGGAGCGTGTACGGCTGGTTGAGGCTCCACGAGAAGTCGAATACCTCCAACTTGCCCGCCTCATTCGCCGACGCGAGAATCGCGGACCAGCCGCCGGGCGCACTCGCTTGGATGGTGATGGCCGTTACCACCGCTCCGAGCAGGTACAGGCCCATCTGGACGCAGTCCACCCATACGACAGCCCGAATCCCGCCCCAGTACGTGTATAGCAGCGTCAGTGTCCCAATGACTGCGATGGAGACGGGGTACGGCCACTGCGTGATCAGAGCGAGCGGTATCGCTGTCGCGAAGAGGCGCACCGAGTCGGCCAGGAGCCGGGTCGTCATGAACACGGCCGAGGCAAGGCGCCGCACGCTCGGACCGAAGCGAGTCTCGAGTAGCGCGTATGCGGTTGACAACTCGCCACGATAGTAAGCGGGCACCAGGACCACTGCGACCACGATGCGACCGACCAGGTATCCCAAGGTGAGCTGGAGGAACACCAGGCTTCCGAGATAGGCGATGCCGGGGATGCTCAGGAAGGTCAACGTACTGGTCTCGGTTGCGACGACCGATAGCGTTACCGCCCCCCATGGCAATGACCTGCCACCGAGAAAGTAGTCCTTGCCCCCGGTTTGGCCACGCCCCAGCCAGGAACCCCAAGTGGTGATCGCCACGAGATAGGTCACGATCACGACGATGTCCAGGCTGGTCATGAATGCAGGTGGGCAACCTTCCGGCCGTCTTTGCCTGTGGACAATGGGTCTGGCGACTCGGCCCGAAGCAGATTCCGAGTCTAGCAACGGGTGGCCGTCCCGGTGCAGGTGCCGGATTCTCGCGTGGCGTGTCGGGCCCAGTGGGCGTCGCTCCGCCATCGTTAAGCTATAGGTCGTAGCGATGGCGGGGCCGGGTACCCTGGCGGCCCGCCGCCCGATCAACCGATCGTCCTCTGGCAATGACTCCCACTGGCAGCACCTGTCCTCTGGCACTCTTCGTGCTGGTCTCCGCAACCGCTCTGGCCGGTCCGCCCAACTTCCTGATCATCGTGGCTGATGACCTGGGGTATGCCGATGTCGGGTCATACGGGGGTGAGATCGCGACGCCCAACCTGGATGCGCTGGCCGCCGGAGGACTGCGCTTCACGCAGTTCTACAACACATCGAGATGCTGGCCGACCCGTGCTTCCCTGCTGACTGGCTATTACGCCCAGCAGGTTCGCCGCGACGAAATGCCGGGCGTGGACCGGACAAAGTTCGGCGGAAGGGGGCGGCGGCCACCTTGGGCGAGGCTGGTGTCGGACCGGCTCCGGGAGCGGGGCTATCGTTCCTACCATTCCGGGAAATGGCATGTTGACGGAGAACCGCTCGAGAACGGTTTCGATCGTTCGTACCGCGCCGGCAATCCAGCCGGCTTCTTCCATATCAAGGGGCACGACCGGGACGGTGTCCGCATGCCGGAGATCCTGCCAGAGGCCGGTCGATATCAAACCACCCTGACCGCGGACCACGCCATCGAGAGCCTCGAGGCCCATGCCGCCGAGCATGCGGAGACTCCCTTCTTCCAGTACCTGGCATTTCATGCGCCACACTTTCCCCTGCATGCTCGCGCGGAGGACATCAACCTGTACCGGGGTCGCTATCGAGGGGGCTGGGACCGCCTTCGGCGGAAGCGTCACGCCCGCCAGCGAGAGCTGGGGATTGGGAGTGGGAATCTGTCCAAGATGGACCGGGAGGTAGGCCCGCCGTACGCGTTCCCCGAAGCCATCGTCCAGCTCGGCGCAGGGGAGATCAATCGCCCCGTTGCCTGGAGCCGCCTGACTGGACAGCAACGGCTCTTCCAAGCCGGAAAGATGGCCATTCACGCAGCAATGGTTCACCGCATGGACATGGAGATCGGGCGGGTACTCGATCAGTTGCGCGCAATGGGAGAGTTTGAGGACACCGTCGTCATGTTCCTCTCCGACAACGGCGCAAGCGCCGAGATCATGGTGCGGGGCGACGGGCACGATCCCGATGCTCCCCTTGGGTCTGCAGGTACGTACCTTTGCTTGGGTCCGGGGTTCTCGAGTGCTGCAAATACGCCGTTCCGTCTTCACAAGAGCTGGGTCCACGAGGGCGGGATCGCAACCCCCCTGATCGTTCACTGGCCGAAGCGAATCAGCGGCCGGAACGAGTTGCGCTCGACTGTCGGCCATGTGGTTGACATAGCGCCCACGCTTCTGGACCTCGCAGGAGTCGGCCTTGCCCCGGATGACGCTGGCCCCCCCTTCGCGGGACGCAGCCTACGCTCCGCTCTCCACAGGGACGGCGTCGAACTCCATGATGCCCTCTGGTTCTATCACCAGGGCAACCGAGCACTGCGCAAGGGGAACTGGAAGATCCTGCACACGGTACGGACGCGGGAGGACGGCTGGGGTGCGGTGGCCGATCAGGAGAGCGAAAGGCCCGGTGACTGGGCGCTGTACGACCTTTCGAACGACCGGGCCGAGCAGGAGAATCTGGCCGCCCGCCGGCCGGAGGTGGTCCGGGAACTGGCCGATCTGTGGGAGAGATGGAAAGACAGGTTCATCCACGATGCGGGAGGGCCGCGCTGACCCGGCAGGGTAGTGCTCCGTGTGCGGACGCTACGGCGACAATCCCGAAACGAGGTTCCGGAACGACCGGATCGTCATCGTCGCACAGGTTCGCGAATCGGGGTGCGGAAAGACCTCTGCCGACAGGAACCCGGAGTAGCCGGCGGCCTTGAGCGCCTGCATGATCGGCCTCATCGCCGTGTGCCCGTATCCAACCGCCCGCCGGTTCGAGTCCGCGAAATGAACGTGGCCGATCCATCCGCAGGAGCTCCCGATACTCGATTCGATGCGCGGCTCCTCGATGTTCATGTGGAACAGATCGGCGAGCAGCTTGAGGTTGTCCGCCTCGACAAGTTGGCACAGACGGACCCCTTGGTCGATCGAGTTCACCAAGTCCGTTTCGTAGCGGTTGATGGGCTCGAACAGGAGATTCTGACCACGCTCCGCCGCATACGCAGCCAACGAGCCGAGCGAGTCAGCGAGACGCCCCATCGCGGAAGCTCTGGTCTCGTCAGTCCCGGCACGTCCCTGCATCGAGCCGACAATCGCCGGCGCACCGAACAGAGCCCCGAAATCGATCATCCTCCGCACGTAGTCGCGTGCCCGCTCCCTGCCTGATTCGTTGGGGTCGCAGAGGCTGAAGCCGTGCAAGATCATCCCCGCCCCGGTTCCAACCGCTGCGAGTCGCAGCCGATGCCCTTCGAGCAGCCCCTGCAGACTCTTCCTGTTGACATGGTTGCCCGATGGGGCGAAGATCTCGACGGCGTCGAAACCAAGCTCGGCAGCCGTCGCGCAAGCTGCGGCCAGATCGTCGTGGAACACGAACGGGCCATGGCGGGCCTCAGGAACCAGGCTGACCGTAACGGAGGACAACATCATGGCGATCACGTCACCTCGACCATGGCCTTGATCACCCCGGATTCCGGGTGGGTATAGCTCTCGAAGTTGGCCACCACCTCCTCGAAACGTGTTCGATGGGTGATCCACGGGTTCGTGCTGATCGTTCCGTCCTCGATAAGGTTGATGATCCGACCGAAATCCTTCGGCAGAGCGTTGCGGGACCCCTTGATCGTCATTTCCGGCCGGTGCAGGGCCGGATGGGGGAACTCGATCCTGTCAGTGGTAATCCCGACATAGACGAGTGTGCCTGTATGGGCCACATAGCGCAGTGCCGAACTCATGGAGGCTGGACTTCCGGTAGCGTCTGTCACCACCGAGTACATGTCGCCGCCCGTTATTGCCCTCACCTGTTCCAACGCAGTCTCCTCTTGGTCGAAAACGACCGTGTTCTTGATCCCGTATTGCCGCTCGCAAAAGGCGAGGCGCGATGGCACTCGGTCCATCACCGTGATCCGGGCCCCGGTTAGTCGCGTGAATTCCAGTGTGGCGAGGCCGATCGGGCCGGCTCCGATAATGAGCACGTTGCTTCCCTCGACTGGCGCACCGCGGTCGGTGGCATGGCAGCCGATTCCCAGCGTCTCGACCAGTGCGAGTTGCTCGAACGACAGCTTGCAGGACGTATGGAGTTTGTCGGCGCGCACCAGGAAGCGCTCGCACAGACCGCCGTCCACCATCACGCCGATCACGTTGAGTCGTTCGCAGCAGTTCGGGCTGCCGCCTCGGCAGGCAAAGCAATTCCCGCAGTTCATGTAGGGTTCGACGCTGCAACGGTCGCCAGGCTCCACATTGGTCACGTCGGAGCCCGTCTCCAGCACGGTCACGCCGAGTTCGTGGCCGGGTACCCTGGGATATTGGAAGAACGGCATCTTCCCCAGGTAGCCGCTGTAGTCCGTCCCACAGATGCCCATCCGGTGTGTTCGGACGAGGGCCTGGCCGGGCCCCGGGGACCCCGGAGGGTCGATCTCCACGTACTCGAAATGAAGCGGCTTCTGGAGTCGGATGGCTCGCATGGAGAGAGGCTGACCGGGAAGGCTGACTGCCCAGACTAGCACCTGGGTTCCGGATTTCGCAATTCGGTCGTCAACCAGCGGACTCACGCCCGGTTGGCTGCGGCGCTGCACACGTCGGGCCCGTTCCCGGAACATCATGCCGTCGACCGCCCATGTACTCGGATATCCCGTGCGGAACGACCTGAACTGGCCGTGGAACGACTGTTCAGGGCGAGGACGGCCTCGCAGGAGGGAGTGTGGCACCTCCGGCCAGCCCGGGGATCGGTTCTGCGTGGACTCCGCTCGCTATCATGGCGCTATGTCTGAACGAACGTCACCGCTGACACGTCGCGATATGTTGCGGCTGGGAGCTTCTGCAGCGCTCCCCTGGGCTTGTTCGAGCGACGAAGCGCCGCATCCGAAGCGTCCCAACATCATTGTCGCGATGGCTGACGACATGGGCTTCTCCGACATCGGCTGCTACGGCGGCGAGATCTCCACGCCTGTGCTGGACGGCCTGGCGGCAGAGGGTCTGCGGTTCCGGTCGTTCTACAACAACGCACGCTGCTGCCCCACCCGCGCAGCGCTGCTCACGGGCCTGTATCCGCATCAGGCTGGCGTGGGGCACATGATGTCGGGGTACCGCAAGGACGGGGAACTGATTCCCTCCTACTCAGGCAGCCTGAACAATGCCTGCGTCACCCTTGCTGAGGTGCTGGGACAAGCCGGGTACACCACGCTGATGAGCGGGAAATGGCACGTGACTCCTGCCGAGGGCTCGGGCGACAAGGTTGACCGCTCGCACTGGCCCATGCAGCGAGGCTTTGACAAGTTCTTCGGCACGATCCACGGTGCCGGTTCGTTCTACGATCCCCCGTCGCTCAGCCGGGGTAACGAGGAGGAGGATCCGGGATCCGAGTTCTACTATACGACCGCGATTGGGGAGAATGCGTCTCGTTTCATCGAGGAGGCGCTCGACGAGGACCCGGACGCTCCCTTTTTCCTGTACCTGCCGTTTACCGCTCCGCACTGGCCCCTCCATGCTCCCGAGCAGGCGGTCGCCAAGTATGAACATCGCTATGACATGGGTTGGGACCGGCTCCGAGAGGAGCGTCTCCAGCGGATGCGCGAAATCGGTGTGCTGGACGAGACGGTGGGATTGAGCCAGCGCGACCCGACCCAGGAGGCCTGGGACCAGGTGCCGAACAAGGAATGGCAGGCGCGCCGGATGGAGGTGTATGCGGCGCAGGTTGATCTCATGGACCAGGCGGTTGGCAGGGTGGTCGAGACGCTGAAGGAGCGGGGACAGTTCGACAATACCCTGATCCTGTTTCTGGCGGACAACGGCGGCTGTGCGGAGGAAGCCAGGGACACCTGGAAGGCTCTGCACATTCCCACGCACACCTACGCCGGGGAGCCCGTTGCCGTCGGCAACGACCCGACGGTCATGCCGGGGCCGGAAGACAACTACCAGAGCTACGGCGTACCTTGGGCGAACGTGTCGAACACGCCGTTCCGGTACTACAAGCACTGGGTCCACGAGGGCGGCATCTCGTCTCCGCTGATCGCACATTGGCCGCACGGAATCGCCGGCGGCGGACAATGGACCGACCATGTCGGGCACCTGATGGACATTATGGCTACGTGTGTGGATGTCGCGGGGGCTCGATACCCGAAGACGTTCGACGGACACGAGATCACCCCCATGGAAGGGACATCCCTGGCTCCACTCTTTGCGGGGCAGCTGGCGCAGGGCCATCCTGAGGGGCTCTATTGGGAGCACGAAGGCAACCGGGCGGTGCGGCTGGGTAACTGGAAACTGGTCTCGAAGCGGTCCGCTCCCGAGAACGGGCGGTGGGAACTATATGACATGGCGGCGGACCGGAGCGAACTCAACGACCTTGCCTCGGCAATGCCGGAGAAGGTCGACGAGCTGGCTGGGATGTGGAGGGCCTGGGCTGACCGTGTCGGGGTCGTCGAGTGGCAGTCCTGGGACGCCTGATCTGTCCCTCATCGTGTCGAGACCGATAGTTCCGGTCGCCAGCGCAGGAGCGTGCGAGCCCGTGCCGAAGTTGGCTTCGAAGCTCGTTGCCGGTGCGGAAAACTTCCTGGCGGCCCGACTTGCGACCGTTCTCTCGGTCGCGTCTCCGGGACATGCAGGGTCAGCCGACCGCTCGGCGATGCCGGGGCTGCGCGGGCTGAGACTTATGAGACCGAGATTCGGAGGAGTGCACCCACATCCGAGGCTGGGAGCAGCGCCTCGGCGGCACTCTGGCGGACCCCGCGATCCTTCCGCCTGGATCCGGACTGCCTGGCCGGTTGAGACAATCGGGAGCGATGATGGAACACAGGTCCAACCCACACAGTTTTGCAGCGATCGATTTCGAAACCGCCAACTCGAGCAGGGACAGTGCCTGCGCGGTCGGCATTGCCATTGTCAAGGGTGGTCGACTGGAGAAGCTGGAAACCCGTCTCATTCGGCCGCCGACACGAAGGTTCGAGTTTACGTATGTTCACGGTTTGACGTGGGAAAACGTGCGCCGGGCACCGACCTTCGATGTGGTCTGGAACGAGCTCGCTCCAGCGTTGTCTGGCGCGGAGTTCTTGTGCGCCCACAATGCCCCCTTCGATAGAGGTGTGCTCAACGCTTGCTGTGATCGTTACCGTTTGAGCCCGCCCGCCCAGAGCTTCCAGTGCACCGTCCAGCTTGCCCGGTCGCAGTGGGGAATCTACCCGACCAAACTGCTCAACGTTTGCAAGAGGTTGGAGATTGCGCTCAATCACCATGAGGCAGGGTCCGATGCGCGGGCCTGTGCCCAGATCGTGCTGGCTGCCATTCAGCAGGGCTGGCGATGGCGGGTGGGCGCAGGCGACAGTCCGAATTCGACGTAGGCCAGCCCCGGCTGGAGGCGAGGCCGTTACCGTTGAGGGGCCCGCTTCGATGGGCTCAACCGGGCTGTCCGAACCCTGGGCTCGGACCGGACTAGGCGATGGGAGTCTGGGACATCCCTTTCGCGGGGCTGGTCACGATTCGGGCTGCGAGAATGATCGTCCGTCCGGTGAACTGGCTGCTGATGAAGGGCGCGCCAGTTGTGACCCGCTTCATCTGGCGGGTGTTGGGCGGGTCGGTTGCGTCCGCGGCACTTCGAGTCGCCGCGCAGCGGGCGGTACCTTGAACCGGCCTTCCGGGATGGAGAAGGGGCACCGGTTCCGCGAATCATCGATTCCTGGAGTTTCCCGATTTCCACGGAATGCCCCCATGACACGACGCCGTCCGCGTCGAGGCGGCCGCGTGACCCTCGTCGAGAGTCACTGCCAGTCGCTCACCGCCAGCACCACGCTCTGCCCGGGCTGGATGTTGCTTGAAACCCGGATCTGTTGAAGGTTCCGTCAAGCCCCGGAATCCTCGGGATCCGAGAGCGCGTTACTGGTTGGTTAGCGTTGGAATGTCTGAAGGCATAGCCGGGGTGGTTGCGGGACCACGGCTCGGTTCACGATGAACCGGCCCGTGTTCAATGGCCGAAATCGGAGCCTGCTCGCTGCTTGGTGGCCATTGGCACCACGTCGATGCTCAGCGCAGCGCAGCGAGGACCGTCCGGGCATCCACGACGATGATGGATTCGTCCCGGAGGTCTGCCTCGTTCGCACATGGCGTGAACAGCACCCTCACGACCTCACGGCCCCGCTCTTCCGGAAACGCAGCGGCAATGGCCCGGTCGTCCAGCCTCGACGGCCATCGCCCGGCGCAGGACAACCTCGATTCCCCGACCAGCAGTCGCTTACCGTCGACGGACCGCGCTACGACATCGATCTCAGGGGCATTGCCGTGCCAGTAGCGGCGCGCTCCCTCGAACGGACCGAGGGCGGCCAGCGGACCGTCCACGCGATGGAGCCAAGGTACGCACATCCGGGACAGATCCTCCCATGCGCACGCCTCCAAAGCGGGGCGAGAGCGCCTCCAGTACTGCAGCCGGGTCTCGGGGGGCGACTCGGCCAGCGCCGACCTGTGCGGGGCAACGACCCGGAACCAAAGCCGCAGGAACGGGTCGTCAATTCGATACAAGCTCCGCTTACCCGACGTTGCGCTGCTTCCGAAGGGGATTTCGCGGCGAACGATGCCCATTTCGACAAGGGTGGCCAGAGGCCGCGAGAGGCTCGGCGCGGGGCGGCCCAAGCGTCCGCCAATCTCCGTAAGCCTGTGCGCCCCTGCCCCCATCACATCAAGCAGCGGGCGCAGGGCAGTAGCCGGCGGCGTCTCTTCCTCAAGCAATCGACTTGGCTCCCCATGCAGTGGGCCGGCGGGGTCCAGCACGAGAGAATCGACGGAATCGTCAATGTCCGCTTCAAATGGCGCAGCAAGCTCCCAGTACCGGGGCATGCCGCCCCAGACTGCGTAGATCGTAAGCTGAGCGCGGTGACCCAAGGCCGGGAACGCATCGGCGATGTGTCCGGGGCGAAGCGGTCGCAAGGCGAATACCTCCACGGCTTGGCCGTACAGCGGGCTTGAGGCTTTGAGGACCGCATCGTTCATCATCCGGATGCTTGACCCGCACACCACTATGCGCAATGCTCTTTCCGGGCTATCCAGCCAGTTCTGCATCGTGCCGAGAAGGCCCCGGTCCGGGCCGATGAGGTACGGAAACTGGTCGAGGACCAGTGGCCCCCTCCATCCGGTCCGGTCTGCTTCCGCCGCAACACGGGTGAGCAGCGCGTGCCAATTCGGGTATTCCACATCGGCGAAGCCCGGGAACCGCTGGGCGATCGCCGCAGCGAGGAAGCGCCTTTGCACGATGGGGGCGGACTGGTCCGCAACAGCGTAGAGCCCTCCGTTGCGCCCCGTCCACTCAATCAGCAGCCGCGACTTGCCGACCCGGCGGCGTCCCCAGAGTGCAGCGAAGCCTCCGGGATGCTGCATCGCCCTGTCCAGGCGCAGCAGTTCGTCGTGACGATTGAGGAACCTCATCCTTTCCTATGCCGACCAACATTATGCTATACGACATAATAATCACGGGTTGAGCGACGGCGTTGTCACGACGCAGGGGTGGTCGGTGCCCGCTGGCGGCTCTATGCGATGCCCTCCAGCAGGCATCGCAATCCCTTCCGCAGGGTCTGTCCCTGCTGCACGGACAGGCCTTCCAGTTGGCGTCCGAGCAGGTGCAGTGTAGGCCGGAAATGGGCCAGGACAGCGAGTCGACCGAGCCCATCCGGGGCTTGCCGGAAGGCCGCCCCGGCTTCGGCTCCTCAAGCAGCATTCTGCTGGTCGCCCTGCTCTATTCCTCACTGCTCCAGCGGCCCTGATACAGTGCTTGCAAATCGCTGTACGGTAGCTCCGGGGGGCCAGCAGGGTGGTCGCGAGCACACAGACGGTCGGGCCGTCGGGCTAACACAACAGGCGCCTCGCCGGGGGCACCATTCGGCCGCAGTCTGCGCGGGCGGTGCGACGGTCACGACGGTCTCGCTGCGATCGGACTCGAAGCAGGCTTGGAACAGGGAGTTCGCGTTGCGCTGAAGGCGGAAGACGGGATGCAGACCGCAGTCTGGAGGCAGGCGTGTGCGCGGCTGGTACTGGCTGAAGTTCTTCACGCTCATCCAGCCATGGGTCCACTGGGGCCGACGCTCGTGACCTCACTGGAGTCGGTCCGCCGGCTGGCCCGACCGACTCCGCTTCCAGGGTGGACGCCGGGTCCCGCAAATGCGTCGAACGGGCGTCGGATTCGCGAATCTGCCGGTGCGGTCCTGCCTGTCCAGAGGGGGCCGTCCGCTCCGTTGGGTCGCGCGCCACCGGATTCGGATGCGCTCTCGCAGGCCTCTCGGTACACTCAGGGAATGGTCCGGCTGACGGGAGCCCGGATGCGGTTCGGCGTGCGCGTGCTGTTCGACGAGTTGGACTGGCTTGTCGGGCCGAATGACAGAATCGGTGTGGTCGGCGGGAACGGATCCGGCAAATCCACCTTGCTGAAGATCCTGCACGGTTCGGAAAGTCTCGATCAAGGGGCCATCGAGCGCCAGAAGGGCATTCGTGTCGGATACTTGCCCCAGGAGGGTCTGGCGTTTTCTGGCCGAACCGTCTTCGAGGAATGCCTCAGTGTGTTTGACGAGGCGCTGGCGCTAGAGACCGAGATCGACGAGCTGACGCACCGCATGGCCGAGGTGGAGCCGTCGACGGCGGAGTTCCAGGCGGTCATGGATCGCTACGAGTGGTGCTCAAACCGTTACCAGGCGCTGGACGGATACAGCAAGGAGGCCCACGTCGGCACCGTCGTGGGGGGGCTGGCTTTTTCCCGACAAGACTGGGACCGGCGCTGCGAGGAGTTCTCGGGTGGGTGGCAGATGCGGATCGCGCTGGCGAAGCTGCTCCTGGCCAAACCCAATCTACTGCTCCTGGACGAGCCCACCAACCATCTGGACCTGGAAGCGCGCAACTGGTTGGAAGACTATCTGCACGGCTATCCGCACGCCTACATCGTCGTTTCCCATGACCGCTATTTCCTCGATACGACCGTCCGCAAGATCGTTCACCTGTGGAACTCGCGAGCACATTTTTATACCGGCAACTACACCAGGTTCGAGAAGCAGCGGGATGAGCGCCTCGCCCAGATTCGTGCGGCGTATCGGAACCAGCAGGACCGAATTGAGCAGTTGGAGGTGTTCATCAAGCGGTTTCGGTACCAGGCCACGAAGGCCAGGCAGGTTCAGAGCCGCATCAAGGAACTGGAGAGGATGGACAGGATCGAGGTGCCCCCGGAAGAGAGGTCCATCGATTTCCGGTTTCCACAACCCCCGCCTTCGGGGCGGGTCGTGGTCGAACTGGACGGAGTATCGAAGTCGTACGGCGACAACCGCGTGTTCGAAGGGGTCTCGCTCCGCGTGGAGCGCGGGGACCGAATTGCCCTGGTTGGCACCAATGGAGCAGGGAAGTCGACCCTGATCCGCATTCTGGCGGGCCTCGAGCCATTCTCGGCCGGTACCCGCCGGGTCGGCCATCGCGTAGACATAGACCATTTCGCGCAAGACCAGTACCGCGCTCTGGATCCGGGCCGCGTCCTGCTCCAGGACTTGGTCTCCCATGCCCCCATGATGAGCGAGTCGGTCCTGCGGGGACTGCTGGGCTGCTTTCTCTTCAGCGGCGACGACGCCTTCAAGCGGATCGGCGTCCTGTCGGGGGGTGAACGCAATCGCTACGCCCTGGCCCGGATGCTGGTGCAGCCCAGCAACCTGCTGCTGCTGGACGAGCCGACGAATCACCTCGACCTGCGGGCGAAGGATGTCCTGCTGCGGGCTCTCGCCGAGTTCGAGGGCACGGTTGTGTTCGTCTCGCACGACCGCTACTTCATTGATCGACTGTCGAGCAAGGTTTTTTCGGTTGGCGAGGGCGATGTCGAGGTGTACCCGGGCGGCTATGAGCAGTTTCTGTGGTCGAGGAAGCACCGTGACGAGGGCTCGGACGGGGACTCCGTACCCGCTGTCAGCGAGGAGTTGATCGATGTCGTGCGGGCGGCCGCGCCTGCCCGCCAGCGCCGGATCAATCCAATCAAGGCCGCCGGCATGCGCAGCCGGGTCGCCGAGATTGAGCGGGAGATGGAGAGTATCGAGACGGGTTGCGGAGCCCTGCAGGTGGAACTGGCCTCCAACGGTCGGGACCACAAGCGGCGCAAGGCGATCCTGGAGGAGATGGAAGCCAGCCAGCGCCGCCTCCGCCGGTGCGAGCAGGAGTGGACCGAACTCTCGGAGCGACTGGCTGACGTCGATTCGTAGGCAGTGGCTCGCACCGAGCCTCTCCTGGACCCGGGCTGCGCCGGGCCGCATGGGAGTGATCTGGGTTTGCACCGTAGCCGGGTCGCGCCGACGCAACGGCGGCCGACCAGGAACCCGCCGCATCACCGGCCGCTGGCTCGCTGATGGGCTAGACTAGACTGGACGGCAACAGGCCATGGCGCGAGCGATTTCCTTGCTGGTTGCACTTCTGGCTGTGCCCCTGTTCGGGGGCGGCCTTCCGGAATGGTATTCGCGCGAGCTCCCCGATGCCGAGATTCGGGCCCGCCTGGTCCGCGAGGCCGCCGAGATTGACCAGGTGACCGGGGACAGCCTGGGTGCCGAGATCGTTCTTGTCGAGCTTCGGGTCCGGCCGCTGTACGGTTCGAGAGTGGAGTTCGAGCGCGGGGATTTCCTGTTGCGCGCCCGCAACAACAACGACACATCCCCGGCGGTGTCGCCTGACAGGGTAGCCGGTGCCGCCGTGCTGGATCTTGCCACCAAGCGCACCGCATCTTCGGGCACCGTGTTTGCCGACAACCCCAACGCCCCGATCTGGGGCGGTGTGCCCGGAACCGGCCAGCGCCCCAGACGGTTGGGCATGCCTCCTAACATGGCTGGCGGCGGCACCGCATCCGAGGAGGAGCGATCCGTCGAGCAGCGCGACGACCGGGGCGACGGCGAAGCTACAGTCGTGGACCGTCTGCGGGACATCGAATTGCCGCTCGTAACCGAGGACGAGCCGGTCGGGGGGTACCTGTATTTCGAGATTCCGGCGAAGACCAAGCGAAAGCACCTTGAATTGAGTTACGATGGTACCTTGGGAGAGTTCCTCATCGAGTTCAAACGACCCGATTGAGGTCCCGGATGCTGGCCGCAGCGCGGAATGACCGTTCCGGCCGGCTCCTTCGAATCGTCCCGCTGAACGGCTTCCTCCTCCCCTCCCATGGCCCTACCCGGACGCTGGTATTGAAACGGCAATCAAAGCGCATGCGTATTCCGTCTATGACCCCGGCAACCTGTCCCGAGCCCCCGGTTGACCCCTGCACATCCGGTTCCTGACCTTAATCCCGTCCATGTTCCTGAGCCGCCTGACCCGATTCGCCGTGTTCCTGACCATCGGCTTCGCAGCCCTCGCCGATGCCCAGCAGACCGGTGCCGTCCCGGATTCCGCCCAGGGATCGGAAATCGTACTGTCCGACGATCGCAGACCGCAGGTCGGCCTGCGATCGGCCCCACCTTATTTGCTGGCCCAGGCCGGGCAGGCACCATCGCCGTTCGAGGACATCCCCCTGGAGCAGACGACGCCGGCGTCACCGTTCGAAACGGTCGAGGAGGAGGCGCAGCCGCAACGCCGACCGGGAGAGGACATTATCGAGGAGGTCTCGTTTCGCGGCACCCGCCGCATTCCGCGCGACAGCCTTGCCGCCCGCATCTTCACCAAGCGAGGCGACCTGTACGACCCACAGACGCTGCGCAGGGACTTCATGGTGCTGTGGAATACCGGCTATTTCGATGACCTGAGGCTCGAGGTCGAGGACGGTGAGACCGGCAAGATCGTCCGTTTCGTGGTTACCGAGCGAAGGGTTGTCCGGACAATCCGGTACGAGGGCAACAAGTCCGCCACGCTTTCCGACATCCTTGAGCGGTTCAAGGAGCGGAACGTTGGCTTGACCGTCGAGTCGCGCTACGACCCCACAACGGTCAACAAAGCGGTCTATGTGCTTCGCGAGCTTCTGGGCGAGCGTGGCCGACAGTACGCCGAGATCACCCCTGCGGTGCGGCAAATCCCGCCGGCGTCGGTCGAGATCGTCTTCAACATCGATGAGGGGCCGAAGGTGAAGGTCGGCAAGGTTACTTTCGACGGGCTGGACGTGATGAGCTACCGGAACGCCCGCCGGGCGATGAAGAACACCAAGCCGCTGGGCATACCCAAGAGCATTGTCCTCGAAAATCTCTTCACCCGGACCTTTGACATCCGCAAGCTCGAGGAGGACAAGGAGCGGTTGCGCAACGCCTACCAGAAGCGGGGGTACTTCAAGGCCAACGTTCCCAGCCACGATCTCACGGTCCGCGACTCTCCCGGCAGGGGCACCTTCTTGATCCCCTGGTCGATGCTGTTCAACAAGCCCAAGAAACATGCGGACGTCAATCTGGTTGTCGACGAGGGGTCCCGCTACGTCCGTGGCCTGCTGAGTTTCACCGACGTCGAGCTGTTTCGGGTCCCCGACCAGGTGCTCGGCCCGGTCTTCGCGATGTCCGAAGGGGCGATCTTCGATGTGGAGAAGTTGCGCAAGGGCATGGAGAACCTCAAGAAGCTGTACGGTGAATTCGGCTACATCGATTTTGTGGCCGAGCCCAGCTTCGAGTTCCGGGAGGACGACGACCCGCCCAAGGTCGACCTCAACCTGTCCGTGGACGAGGGCAAGCAGTTCTTCGTGCGCCGGATCGAGTTCGACGGCAACACGACCACGCGCGACAAGGTCATCCGGCGCGAGATCCTCATCGACGAGGGTGACATGTTCAATACCCGCGTGTGGGACGTGAGCATGCTGCGGCTGAACCAGCTCGGCTACTTCGATCCGATCAAGACCGAGGGGCCCGAGACCGACACCGTGGTGACCCGGAATACCCGGGACGGCCTTGTCGACCTGACGCTCAAGGTCAAGGAACGCGGCCGGAACATGATCAACCTCAACGGCGGAGTGTCCGGATTCGCCGGGAGCTTCATTGGTTTCGGCTACTCCACCAACAACTTCCTCGGGCTCGGCGAGACGCTGTCATTCGACGCCCAGTTGGGCAGCCGCGAACGGGTCCTGCAGTTTGGCTACACCGAGCCGTACCTTTTCGACAAGCCCATCCAGGCCGGTTTCACGGTCTTCTCGAGCCGCTTCAGCTTCAACCAGGCCCGGGAGGCCTCGATCTTCGCGGGGGCGAACCTGATCCCGCTCTTCGACCGGCTTGGACCGGACAACATCCTCGACTACCGGAACAACTCGACCGGGTTCACGACATTCGTCAGCTACCCTCTCCGCCGGAGTTTCGCGCGCCTCAGCCTCACCTACAGCTTCCGCCGCTCGAACATCGTCACCTTCAGCAAGTCGGCCACCAACCTGTTCACCTACTGGAATTTCGAGGGTGTGTCGGGGCCGAACTCCCTGCAAGGCATCACAACCAGTCAGATCACGCCGGCGTACTTCTACAACACCGTCGACCACCCCATCAGTCCATCGAAGGGCAAGAGTCTCTATGCCAGCGTCGCGATTGCCGGATTCGGCGGCAATACCCGGTTCCTCCAGCCCACCGTCGAGGCCAAGTACTTCCGCCCCCATGGCAGTCGTCAGACGATCGCCATGCGCGGTCTCTTCTCGATCCTGAGTGGTTACGGCGGACGGGCCCCCCCGCCGTTCAGCCGCTCGTTCATGGGAGGAGAGAACGATGTCCGGGGCTTTCAGATCTGGTCCATCAGCCCGATGGTGTGGATCCCGGATTCGACGAATGTCAAGCTCTACAACGACAATGGCGCCGAGCGCACCCAGGTGCGGATGGTGGACGGCGTCGAGGAGCGGATTCCGATAACCACCGAAGTGCCGGTCTTTCGACTGAACTTCCCCGGTGGCGACACGCGATTCGTCTATAACTTCGAATACCGCATCAAGCTCTTCGGGCCGGTGGTGCTCGCGCCGTTCTGGGATATCGGCTTCAACAAGATCCTGCTCAAGAACCAGGTGCGCCTGAATCCCGATCGGGCGCTCCAGCTCAACAAGCAATTCCCGCAAGCGGGCTTTCAGGAACAGATCGCCGTCATCGGGCCCACCCAGAAGATTCGCAGTTCCACCGGAATCGAACTGCAGGTGATGATGCCGGTCGTCAATGCCCCGTTCCGCTTCTACTGGGCCTACAACCCGATGCGGGTCGAGGAGTACCTCCGTCCGCCGATCGTGGCCGACCGCTCGCTGTTTCCCAACCACAACTCCTTCATCGAGGCTGTGCGGCCCGTCGGTACATGGATGCCGTTCTTCGAGCGCAGGTCGATGTTCCGGTTCACGATCAGCCGGACGTTCTAGCCGTGACCGGAAAGCGCGAGGCGAAAGTCGACAGCGGAACCGGGAAGGCTTCCCGTGATACGCTGAAAATGGCCGGACGCCACAACGGTGGCCCGGCGGAAGGTTCCAGTATGCTTCGAACGCAACGGTTTTTTTTCTGGTTCGCCCCGGTGGCGTTGACGCTCATCGCGGGATCCGTCCTTGCGGGTCCAGCGTCGGCGCAGATGCGTGTCGCCGTCCTCAACGTGCAGGAAGCGATATCCCGAACCGCGGAGGGCCAGAAGCTGATCCAGGAACTGGAAGAGAAATACCGGCCCAGGCAACAGGAACTCGAGGCATCCCAGAACAAGGTCAGCCAGTTGCGTGAGCAGTTGCAGAAGGGGGCCAACACGATGAGCGAGGAAGCCCAGCGCAATCTCGCCAGGGACATCCAGCGTCAGGAAACGGCCTTGCAGCGCGACATGGAAGACGCGCGGGGCGAGTTCGCGCAGGAGCAGGGCCAACTGTTCAATTCGGTGGGCCAGAAAATCATGGCGGTGATCGACAAGTACGCGAAGGACAACAAGTACCAGGTCGTTTTTGACATCTCGAATCCGCAGAGTCCGGTTCTCTACGCGGTCACAGAGGTCAACATCACCGGGGCCATCATCCAGGCCTACGACACGGCGAATCCCCTTGTCGCGTCGAGTTCTTCCAACTAGCCAGATCGGCCGCGGCGGGACCTCGCCCGGTGGGTCCGGGGAAACACCGAATACGCCCGCTGGGGGCAGCAGCCTCGGAAAAGAATCGAAATGCCAGACTACACCAGCAAGCGACCCGGGCGGAATGCCAGCAGGCCGCGTCGCAGGGTCCATCCCAATGCAGGCTCCCGCAACGGATCGGGTGGAAACCGGGCGGCGGGCCGCAGGAACGGCAAGCCCCGCCATGACGTGAACGGCAATCGGCTCGGCAAGGCGAACGGCGACCGAGGGGAAGCGGCCTTTTGCATCAAGTGCGGCCATCCCGCGCCGGACGGGAAGCTCTGTTCCTTCCATCGCCTCCTGCTCAACACGTTTCGCAAGGAAATGCCCGAACAGGATCCTCGTCGTTTCCGTTTCTAGTCCGCGGTGGTCGGGGCGGGCTTGCCCCGATGCTGCACAATGAGGGTACCGTGCCGCTCCGGAGCCGCACCGAGCGAATCGCGCTGTACTTCTGTCTGCCGCTTCTGCTCGTCGTGACATTGGCCAACTGGCTGTTGTGGCAACGGGTGCAGGTGCTCGACCGCTCCCTGATGGACTCCAGCAAGGAGGGGCTCGCCCTGACCAACCAGTTGCGGGACTCGAGGGGTCGCGAGGATCTTGTGGGGAAGGCGCTGCAGCAAGCGATCCTCGAGCGCGATGCGGCCCTCAACGATGCGGAACGTTCCCGCGAGGATGCTGAGAGCGCACATAGAGAAGCCGAATGGCAGCGCAGCGCCGCAAGCCGCTTGCGAAGCCAGCGTTTCCGGGAACTGGACCGCATGCGCGAGGCCCTCGGCCGGATCGCCGACACCGACCGTACCCCGATGGGAATGGTCGTGCACCTCACGGAGGATTCCCTGCTGTTCGGGTTCGACCGCTCCGAACTTCGCCCCGAGGACCGCGAAATCCTCAGCCGCATTGCGGGAGTCATGCTGGCCTCGTACGGGTTCAAGGCTTTCGTGTACGGGCACGCCGACGACCAGGGTCCATCAGACTACAACCAGACTCTCTCGGAACGTCGTGCGGCCGCGGTCAGGGACTACCTCGCCCAGGCGGGTATTCCAGGCGACGTTCTGGAGGCGAAAGGGTTCGGCGAGCAGAGTCCCCGCGTACGCGGTCACTCCAGGGAGGCGCGGCAGAAGAATCGCCGCGTCGAGATCGCGATCGTTGATACCATCGTGAACTATCAGAGTCAGGTCCCCGATTCCCCTTCCGGAGCGCCCGACCAGTGATTCGCCCCGTGTTGCGAGCTGCACCGGTTGGCTATGATTGGGCGATGGCGGTGATCCGCAGGCGGGCGGCCCGATGCACGCTCTACGGACTCGGGTTGCTGCTGGCACTGCTCGCAGCGCTGCCGCTGTCTGGTGGTCAGCGGTTCCGCATCCTGTTCGGTGGCTCCGATGCGGCGGTGGCGGACTGGAGCGGGTCAGTATCCTCCCCCTCCGGGTCGGTCGCGATCGTCGCCACCCATCATTTCGGGTTCGAGGAAAGTGCGACCGAATCGACCTGGACCTGCGGGAATCAGTGGGACGGCCGACTCCAGATGGAGCCGCGGGACCAGGCCAACTTCGCTAAGACCCGGTGGAAGGGCGTGGTGGTCGATGTCGAGGGTGGCGATGGGGCCCGGGTCGCCGTTCACACGGCCCAGGGCGATGGGGAGTTTCGGGCGGGTGAGGTCCGCTTCCGACAGCCTCTGGCCCTGCTGGATGGCCGTCTGCGGGTGGAGCGCGTGATTCCGTCGCGTCGGATGTCCGAGAGCGCGTCGGACGACGACTACCCGGCCCTTGCGATCGGGCCCGACGGGCGCGTGTGGGTTGCGTGGGTCGCATTCGAGAACGGGGCGGACACAATCCGCTTGCGATCGTCCGCCGATGGAGAGACCTGGGACGAACCGGTCACCGTGGCCCCGCCCGGCGAGTACTACCAGGTGGCCTTGATCTCGACCGTGCCCGGTGCGGTAACAGCCGTTGTGTCGGCCATCCACTCCGGCCGGGTGAACCTCCACAGGATCGAATACGCCATCGGCGGCTCGATGACGGGGAGTGCCCTGACGGAAGGTCCCGGGCCGGATACCTTTCCTCGCATGGCGGCGGCGCCCAACGGTGACGTGTACCTCGTCTACCAGTCCGGGGCCGAAGGGAATACGGACGTGACCCTGCTGCGGCGTCTTGATGGAGAATGGTCAGCTCCGGAGAAGGTCACCGAGCACCCGGCCAGCGACTGGGAGCCCTCCGTGGCGGTGAATTCGCGAGGCGAAGCGGCCATTGCCTGGGACAGCTACCGGCACGGCAGCTACGACATCTTCCTGCGGCGCTTCGCCGGCGGGAGGCTGGGGCCCCTGGAGCGGATCACTGCCAGCCCGGACTTCCAGGCCCACGCGAGCGTTGTCTATGACCACCGCGACCGCCTCTGGATGGCTTGGGACAACGGTGGACCGAACTGGGGCAGGGACCACTACGGGATCAACGGCATCCATCGCGGCGAGAGTGGCCTGTACTTCCATCGGCAGGCACAGGTTCGTGTGCTGGACCGTGGACGCATCGCGCGTCCGGTGCCGCCGATCGACCACCGCTTCCCCGCCAGCCCGATCACCGGGAGCTGGATGGCTCTCGGGCTCGACAGCGCCCGGCAGACCTTCACCGAGTACCCGCTGCTGCAGGTGGGCGGGAAGGGCCGGGTCTGGGCGATCCTGCGGACCCGCACTCTCGGTCGAGCGAACCCGCCGTCCGTAGCCGAGCGCTCCATCTTCCCGTACTGGGACTACAAGATAACGATGTTCGATGGCCAGGGCTGGACGCCACCCATCTGGATCCCCTTCTCGGACGGCCGCAACGAGCAGCGTCCGGCAGCGGCAGTCGACAGGGACGGGAACCTGTGGGTCGCGTCCCAGACAGACGGCAAGAGCCATGCTCCCGACGACGGGCGCTTCTGGCAATACGATGTCTATGCAGGGAAGCTAGACTTGGCAGGCGAGCCGGATGTAGCCGCCCGGGACGAGTTCTTCGTCGGTACCGACGACCTTGCGGCTCCTCAGCTGGCCGATGATGCGGTTCCGGAGATCCGGCCGCCGCTGTGGAAGACATACCGGATGGAGGTGGGCGGCCAGCGCTACCACGTGACCTGGGGGGACTTGCACCGCCACACGGACCTGTCGTTCGACGGCTACAGCGACGGGAGCCTCTACGACTGCTACCGCTACGCCATCGACGTGGCGGGAATGGATTTCCTCGGGCCGTCCGAACACGTCCTTCCCGAGAAGGCCGATTCCGACTACATGTGGTGGATGGTCGACAAGGCCGTCGACGTGTACAAGATACCCGGGGTCTTCTACCCCCTGCTGAACTACGAACGGACCGTCGCCTACCCCGATGGCCATCGCAACGTGGTCTGGCGCGGACGTGGCCACGCCCCCGTCCGGATCAAGCCGGGGGATCGCGAAATCGGCGTCGCTGAGGACGATCTGCCGATGCTGTGGAAGGAACTGCTGTCCGGGGGCAGGCAGAAGGCTCTCACCATTCCCCACACCACGGCCACCCAGATGGGAACGGATTGGCGGTACAACGACGAGCAGGCCGAGCGCCTCGTCGAGATTTTCCAGGGCAATCGCGATTCCTACGAGTACCTCGGTGCTCCGCGCGGGGCCACGGCCGAGCGGATTGTGGTCGGAGGATACATTACGTCCGGTGACATGCGCCCCAAGGGGTTCGTCTGGAACGCACTGGAGAAGGGGTACAAGATGGGATTCATCGCGAGTTCCGACCATAGATCCACCCACATGTCCTATGCGGCCGTCTACACGCCGGGGCGAACGTACGAGGAAATCTGGGACTCGTTGCATGCGCGCAGGACGTACGCAGCCACGGACAACATCATCGTCGATTTCCAGAGCGGCGGCCATGCGATGGGGGAGGAGTTTTCGGCGAGCGAGCCGCCCCGGCTGGACGTGCGGATCATCGGAACCGACAGGATCGGGCAGATCGATGTCATCAAGGACAACACCTTCGTCTACACCGCCCATCCAGGCGTGCAGGAAGTCGTTTTCTCGTATACGGACTCGGAGATCCGGCCCGGTACGCACTACTACTATGTACGGGTCGTGCAGGAAGACGGCAACATGGCCTGGGGCAGCCCGGTTTGGGTTAACTACAGTGATGGCGGCTGATTCCGCCAAGCTCTGCCGTACCCGGCAACCGGCCCCGGTCCGGGCGGCCGGCCCTCGCGCTATAAAGCCGGTTCGATGATTCCCTCCACGGAGCCCGATTGCGGCGAGTTCGAGATCGTCGCGGACATTCGGTATTCGGATGCGGTCCTCGCCACGCTTGCCCAGTTCCGGCTCCGGGCCCGAAGCGGAGTCTTGGCCTACGCCGTGGTCCTGGTGAGTTCCATCGGGGCGACTTGGGTAACGGGCGGTGCCTTGTTCTGGCTCCCGGCCGCAGTCGCGTCCGGCGGGTGCACTGTCGTGGCGGCCATCATCTGGCTCGTCCGCCGGGACTTTCGACGGTCCGGCGGGAAACCCTTGCGCATGCGCTTCCATGTCTGTGGCGGCGGAATCGAGATCCGTGCGGCCGGGCGCGGGGAGTGGGTTGCCTGGGAGGACGTCTGGGACGCCGGGGAGACCCGCCGCAGTTTCCTGGTCTCGCCCCGGCCGGGCGAACACTACGTGATCCCGAAACGGTACTGCGATTCGGCGGCCGTCGGGAACCTCAGGATGCGTCTATTCCAGCGAGAGGCGAGCGTGAGAGGGGCCCTGCGGGGGATGTGAGAATTCCTGGAGGGCGATCTTGCATCTCGATGTCGAAACTCACCCGGGCCGGGACGACTTGTGTGCGTTCCCGGCGGGCAGTCTGGCGGGGGCCGTTCCGGTGCGGGGGCGACTGCAA
Source organism: Bryobacterales bacterium (assembly GCA_965205085.1). Lineage (GTDB taxonomy): Bacteria > Acidobacteriota > Terriglobia > Bryobacterales > UBA6623 > VXMF01. The sequence continues at coordinate 4,893,416 of OZ242039.1, forward strand.
GCCGACGCGAATATCAGGCGGGTGTAGCAAGTCAGCGCAGAGTACGGGAAGTCGCCCAGGAATCTGCGATCTTGCCAAATGGGGCATTCCGGGTTTATCGGACATTGGGATAGTCTGATAGGTGATGGATTGCTGGGGTGTCAGTTCGGGGGTAGGCAGATCCCGAACCATGAGCAACCAAGACCACACAGAGGCGGATTCGCAGGGTTTCGGGACCAGGTTGTCGGTCGGCTGGAGGTCGAGAACGCTTGGGGACGGGAATTCGGTGGAGTGCTGGTGCTGGCGTGCAGACTGATCTGGCTACACACGAAGCGCCACCTACGCTGGGTCCAGGAGCGGTCTAGCGCCAGATAAGTCGCATAAAGTACGTATTATATTAGAAAAAACCAACAACGTGTCCGAAAAACCTAGTCTAACACTAGCCAGAGGCCTTCTCGCCGGAGGTTCTCGCTACCACAATGAGGCCAACGTGGTTGGTGATGTGGCCTCGCTGCTCACCAAACTCAATGTTGACGAGCGTGAGATTGAGCGCGAGCATCCGGTTCCGAGCGGGCGGATCGACATATATTTGCCCCGTTACCGGATTGTGATCGAAACCAAGGCTGTGGGCAAGGCGGCTAACCCCGAAGCCGTCCCGTCGGGGCAAGCCGAGTCACCGCTTCAGCAACTTGACCGCTACCTGCAGGCTGCTACCGAAGACCAGATGCGCTGGTTGCCGTTCGACGACGCAGCTACCCGCAGCAAGCCCTGGCGCGGAATCGTTACCGACGGGAAGCACTGGCACTTCTACGAACGTGACCATGAAGCCGAAGCCGTAGTGGTGCCGGGGCCACCACTTGAACTTGCAGATGCCGACGGACTACTCGAACGACTTGGGGAATTGCTCCACGACAGACCGGTTGGCCGCATGTGGATCCCGGCGCATCCGGCGGAACTGTTCAGGAACCAGATGGAGACATTGTACGGCCTGTACAAGGGGTTGCCGGAAGCCGTCGCAAGGGAGACACGGACCAAGCAGGCCCTATGGCACAACATATTGCGGGTCTCCGGGCTGTCGTCGCAGGGCCAAGCCGATCCGGACCGGCTGTACGTCCTGCACACACTCCTGATCGTGATCGCCCGTCTAGTAACGCAGTCCCTGACCCGAGTCTCCGGTCAGGATTGGGACTCGCCACTGCGGGAGGGTTTTGCCTCCTGGGTACTCGCTTGGCCGCAAGGGCGGCAGTGGTGTGAGGCCATGTGGAATATCGTGCGCCGCTACGACTGGCGACAACGCCGCGGCGACGTGCTGCGCTCGTTATACGAATCATTCATCGCTCCGGCCGACCGCAAGGTGTTCGGTGAGTTCTACACGCCCGATTGGCTGGCTGGCATGTTGGTCGAACAAATCCTCGACGAGGAATGGCTGGACGCGTCGATCCGCGCTGCCGACAACGCGATTGAGTCCAGACAGCCCCTCAAGGGTATCGGAGTCCTTGACCCCTCCTGTGGGTCGGGCACCTTTCTCTACCACGCTGCGCTGCGCATTCTCGATGCTCCGGCGATGCGCCCGTTTTCCCCGGGGCAGCAAGCCAACATCACAACCCTATTGGTCAACGGCCTTGACGTACACCCGGTTGCTGTGGAAATTGCCCGGGCGAACCTGCTGCGGGCATTGCCTGCGGAGCCCACTTCCGGTCTGTCTGCCCTGCGTATCTGGCTGGGCGACTCGCTGTTGGCGCGCGTGGACAACCTCCCGCTTTTCGACGAGGAGGCCATGCGGTTGTCCACGCCACTGGGGAGATCGATTGCCATCCCGCAAGCACTAGTTCAGCGCGACGACTTTGCCGACAGCATGCGCCGCCTGGTGGTGGCTGTTCTCAATGAGGAGCCCGTCCCGCCTGCCGTCGAGCAGCGGGTACCGCCGGCGGTGCGCGCCGCCCTGCAGGACTGCCGGAACGAGCTGGCCGACGTGGTCGCCCGCGAAGGCAATTCCGTGTGGGCTTGGTATGCGACCAATGTGGCTGCGCCGCACCTGCTCGCTGACCGCAAGGTCAACCGAATCGTTGCCAATCCGCCGTGGGTGAAACTCGCCAACATCCAGGAACTGGAGCGCAAGCGCGCCATGGAACGGCTCTGCGAGAAACTGAAACTGGCGGCCGGAGGGAAGCAGGCACCGCATCTCGATATTGCGGCCTGCTTCGTGCTGCAGTCGCGAGACTTGTACTTGCACGATCCGAAACGGGACCCGGCGATCTGGCTGGTGAAGAAGTCGGCGTTGAAGGCCGGTCACTGGAGTAGGTTCAGGGAACTGCATTCTGCGCGGGAGCAGGAGATAGACCTGGAGCCACTCCAGCCTTTCGGAGGTGGAGATGCCAAGAGATGCTGTTTGCTGTTTGAGATCACGGGATTTCGAAGAAAGGGCCAGCGAACACGGGAGTCAGCCCAATCCGAGGCACCCGAGACGAAGCGTTTGACCGCAAGGATGGCTACGCCGAGAAAGCCCGAACCTGAAGATTCCTGGAGAGTCGTTCAGGAGCGCATTGAGTTTGCAGATGCGCCCAATCCTCTGCCCCAGGCGGCTTCGGCGTACCATAGTGTTTGGCGTCAAGGAGCGACGATCGTTCCCCATGTGCTCCTTCTCGCGGAAGAGGAATTCGTGCGGGGAGGCTTCATCGACGTACGGACGAGGAAATCGAAACATCATCCGTGGAGCGAACTCGATTCTCAGCATGTGGAGGTTCCACGGAGGTGGCTCTCGAGGTTGTATTCATCGACGGACATGAGGCCGTTCGTAGCCTCTGTGGACGGAATCAGGGCGATTATTCCTGTCGATGAATCCGGCAAGGTCGATCTGCAAACTGCGCCTCATGAATTCGGATGGGCCCACCTGGACGAAACCTACAGGAAACACAGAGGTAAGGGCAAGCATACACCGAGAACATTGACGAACCGGATTGATTTCAACGGTGAACTGAGCGCACAGCCCCGGGTCCGTCAAGGGGGCAAGCGAATGGTGTTGTATCCGGCTTCCGGCGATATCATGCGCGCCGCCCGCACCCAACCAGGCCGTGGGTTCGTGGACTCCACGCTGTACTGGTTCTTGGCTTCCAGCGCGGACGAGGCAGCCTACTTGACGGCTCTCCTGAATGCTACTTGTCTGTCCCGCGCATTCGCGGAAACACGCACGAGCGGCCGCGACTTCCACCTCCACCCCTTTCGCAAGGTGCCGATCCAGCACTACGACCCCAACAACCCACTGCATGTCAGATTGGCAGGGCATTGCGCCGAGGCGGAGCAGGAGGTCGAAGGTATCTGCCGCAACAACCCGAAGCCTAGTGCGGCCACTGTGCGCAAGACAATGGCCAGTTCCGATGTGATGGGCCGCATCAACGAACTTGCGGGCCGACTACTCCCCGATCAGGTCAGCTGAGCCTACGAATGGGACTGGCAGGGTCCAAGTTTGTCGCAAGAACCCGCTGAGGAATCCGTCCGCGTTATTGCGTCACCCATTCGAGAGGCTCTCGCGGTGGATGTGGTGCAACTGCCAAGGGCGAACTCCGGCGGCGGGTCGGAGTCACCAAGAGGGCGTGACGACCGCCAGAAGAGAGGGCGGCTGGAGTGCCGTCCTCCGTATCTTGCCGGTCGCGGTTGCCACTTCAATCGGAGTCCCCTATGATCGGCCAATCAGGGTCTTAGGGTCATCCGCCCGCTGTTGCGTTTCCTGGTGCGAGCGGCAGCGTATGAAGGAGAAGAGCGCTCGGCCCCGGGGCTGAGTCTCAGGAGTTCGTCAGCCGCAATACGTGCTTGCGTAGCAGGTCCAGGCCGGTTTGCACAGCCAGCGTCCGGATGCGGTGCCTTCCGAGACCCGATTCCCGCCGGTGAGTCCGCACACCCGTGCTGTCGGCGATTCCGAAATAGACGGTACCGACCGGGTCGCGAGGCGTTCCGCCCGCCGGACCGGCGTAACCCGTCGTGGACAGGCCGACCGCCGGCTCTCCCAATGCCTGGGCGGCGAAATCTCTCGCCCGTTCGGCCATCTCTGCGGCGACCTGGGCACTCACCGAGGTGTGGGCGTCAATTGTTGCGGGGTTTACACCGAGCCATCCGGATTTCGCCCCGCAGCTATAGCTGACGAAGCCTCCTGCAAAGAACTCGGAGCTTCCGGAGACATCGGTCACTCGGGCCGCAATCAGGCCTCCCGTGCAGCTCTCGGCCAAACCCAGTTTCAGCCCGTGCTTCCGGAGCAACCTCGCCACGGTTTCCTCCAGCGAGGCGCCGTCGAAGGAGTACACTGCATCCCCGAGTTCCGCAGCCAGCCGGCCGCCCAGCCCTTCTGCTCGACTGCGGGCCTCGTCGTCTGTAGAGGCGGTACCCCGCAGGTGGATCTGCACGTCGCCAGGGGCGGAGAGAATCGTGGTCTGGACGCCCGGCGCACCGGAATAGATCGGACTGATGCGTTGCTCAATGTCGGATTCGCCCATACCGGCCACGCGCAACGCCAGAGTGAAGAAGCTCTGGCTGGGTGCGTGCCGTGCCAGCCGGGGCAGGCAGGCTTCCTCGAACAGAGGTTCGAGCTCGCGTGGCGGCCCCGGCAGCAGAATGAGAATTCCGAGATCGTCCTCGAGCCATTGGCCCGGCGCCGTTCCGCGCGGGTTTGGCAGGATTTCGGCACCCTTGAGGACGTACGCCTGGCGCTTGTTGACCTCCGCCATGGGCCGGTTGAACCGGCGGAACCTCTCTGCAATCTCGTTCACCAGCGATCTTCGCAATGTTAGCTGGCGGCCGGTCGCATCGGAGGCGGCCTCGCGCGTCAGGTCGTCCAGCGTCGGGCCCAAACCTCCGCTCAGGATGACCAGATCAGATTCCCGGCGGGCCCGGCGGATTTCCGACGCCAGCATGCTCCGGTTGTCGCCCACGACGGATTTGCGGGTCAATTCGATTCCCTGATCGGCCAGCTTGCCGGCGAGGAACAGGGAGTTCGTGTCCAGCTTGCTCGGCGTGAGCAGTTCGGAACCGACGGCGATCACTTCGGCCTGCATCGGAGCGAGAGCGGTATTGACGGAATGCGGGGACGGGTTTCGGACAGGCCTTCGGGCTAGTCGAGGCCTCGGATGCGGTACAGGCTGCCGCTCGTTGCCGCTATCAGCGATCCATCCGGACCGAACGCCAGGCCCACGATGCCCTGTCCCGATACAACCTGCTCGACGCCTGCCTCGGTTATGCGGAAGATCCCGCGCTGGCCATGGTACGAGGCGCACACGTGCAGGCGCTGGTGCGCATCGAAAGCGATGCCCTGGGGTCGGCCAAACCCGCGCAGCCACACCGAGACGTTGCCCTCGGGGTCGATCTGGTGAATGGCGTCGAAGCTCGATGTGGAGGGGCCCGTCACGTAGAGAATCCCGTCAGGTCCGGTAGCGAGATGATAGGCGGCGATGGACGGTTCCAACGTAGCGTAGACATAGATTTTTCTCTTGGGACTGATCTTGAACACTGTCCCGGTCCGGTCACCGACGTATACGTTTCCGCTGGTGTCCGCCGCTAGTCCGGTCGCGACGCCCATGCCCTCGGCAAAGACTCCCTTCTCCCCTGACGGGGAAACCTGGTAGACCGTTCCCGTGTGCCGACTGGAGACGAGCAGGGTGCCGTCCGGTCGGAACAGGAGCCCTGTGGGGTTGACGATGCCAGACAGGAAAGCACTCACCGAGCTGCCGTCCCGGGAGACCCGGAAGATCGAGACGGGGGTTTCCTTGCCTCGCGCTCCGCTCTGCGTGGTGAACACGTTCCCTTCCGCGTCCACGGCCGGGTTGGCGACCGAGTGGAATTCCGTGCCCAGGATCGTGCCGAGCACGAAAGGCGCAGCCCCGCTGTCTGTGTCCCGGTAACGCACCCGCAACGAGTCGACGTCCACCGTGCTCGGCACCGTAACCACCAAGCGTTCGGGACGGCTCCAGACTAGTCGTCCGGGAGTCTCCCCGAACAGAACGGCGGGTTGCCTGTAGTCGCCGTCACCCATGCCGGAACCCTGGATCGTCAGGCGCCCCCCGGGAATCGCTGCGCTCGGCGAGACGCTATCGATTCGAATCCTATGCCTCCTGTGACCGGCCATTCGCGGTCTCGGGAACGCCCCAGAGTTAGTAGCCTAACCAGCGAACCACTGCGACTCCAATCATAGCGCAGGCCCCTGCGGCCACATCGTCCGCCAGTACGCCACGGCCGCCGGGAAGAGCTTCGAGACGGCGGATGCCGAAGGGTTTCCCGATGTCAAACGCACGGAACAGGATCAGCGCACAGACCCACTGGGGCCACGAGCCGGCGGATACAGGGGCGACCGCGATCCACAGGCCGACGACCTCGTCAAGGACCACGCAGGAAGGATCGGTTGCCCCGAACCGGCCCTCCGCCTCATCGATGACCGGGACCGCGATCGGAATCATGCAGAGGGCGGCGACCGAGAACGCCCATGGAGGTACTCCCAGCCGATCCGTGACGAGCCAGGCGATGACGAGCGCTATCACGGATCCAACCGTGCCGGGAGCCAAGGGCGAGTATCCGCTGTAAAACCAGGTTGCCAGCGCGACCGCGAGGCGTTGCCTAGTCATCCGTGGCGCCCCCCAGCGGGGCCCCGGAAAGATCGACTTGCTCGTCGGCTTCGTTGGCCGGCACTGGGACGGAGTACTCCCCGGTGGACCAGTTGGCGAGATCCCTGGTCCGACACCGTTGGCCACAGAACGGGAAGCATGCGGTCTTGGGCTCCGCCGGCTTGCCGCAAATCGGACATGGCGATCGCTGAATAGCCATTCCTTCCTCCGTGTCTCCTCACAGCTACTGCAGCACTGGGAGGATTGCTGTTGCCGGGACCGCCGCTGGCCGAGTGATCCGCTCGACCTCCCCGAAGAGGTCATAGTCCGTGGCACGGGTGATTCGGACCACTCCCAAGTCGCCTGGACTGGGCGAGGCGCCGTCCGGGAATCGCGTCAAGTAGGTCTTGCCGTCAATCTCCTCGGCTTGGGTCTGGAGGCGCCCCTGCCAGAGGAGATCGGTTTCCGGCGAGCGGCCGGTCACGATCAGGGGCAGCAGTCTGCCCACGAGTCTGCGGTTGCGGCGTCGTGAGACCTGTCGCTGGACGGCCATCAACCGCCGTTGCCGGTTATAGATGGTTCGCCGGTCCAGCTTTCCGTCCAGCGCGGAGCTGGCGCTGTGCGGGTCGTCCGAGTAGCGGAAGCAACCCACATGGTCGAACTCGGCGGCCTCGAGGAATGCACAGAGCGTCTCGAAGTCGGCCTCGGTTTCGCCGGGAAAGCCAACAATGAAACTGCTGCGGATTGCCGCTCCCGGGATCGTCCGACGGATGCGCTCGACCAACTCGAGAAAGAGATCGCCGCTGGCTCCGCGGCGCATGCGGCGAAGCACGCCAGCACTGGCATGTTGCAGGGGGATGTCCAGATAGGGGCAAAGGCTATCGTGGTGGGCAATGGTTTCAAGCAGCTTGTCTGTCACACGGTTCGGATACGCGTACAGCACGCGGATCCAACCGCCGTCCTCAATGCGGGCAAGCCGGTCGAGCAGCACCGGCAAGCCATCCCGCAGCCCGATATCCTCACCGAAGGCTGTCGTGTCCTGGCCGATCAGGTTCACCTCGCGGGCCCCGTCGCGGAACAGTCTCCTCGCTTCGCTGACGACCGATTCGAACCGGCGGCTCCGGAAGCTGCCCCGCAGCTGGGGGATGATGCAGAAGGAACAGGGGTGGTCGCAGCCTTCGTTGATCTTGATGTAGGCGAAGTGGCGCGGGGTTGCCAGTCGGCGCGGCGTGAGATCGTGATACAGATACGGCTCGCCGGTACCGGCCACAGACGAGTCGTTCCCGGCTTCGCAATGCTGGACGATCGACTCGATTTCGTTGGTTCCCAGAACGGCATCGACTTCCGGGATGTTCTCTTGCAGTTCATCCCGGTAGCGCTCGACCAGACAGCCGGCGACCACCAGCCTCTTGGCGCGGCCGGTCTTCTTGTACTGTGCGGTCTCGATGATCGTATCGATCGATTCCTGCTTGGCGGGCTCAATGAAGCTGCAGGTATTGACGACCAGCGCGTCGGCTTCGCCCGGGTCCAGTGTCAGTTGGTGGCCGCGGGATTCCAAGAGCCCCATCATGACCTCGCTGTCGACGAGGTTTTTCGGGCATCCGAGACTAATGAAGCCTATCTTCATGAGTGGGTCCTGACAAACACGTAGCGTTGCTTGCGCCCGATGCGGCCAGACGCCGCCCGGACCGGGCCGCGCAGTGTCGCACCGTACAGATCGTCCAGCAACCCCATGATATTACGCTGAGGGCTGTTGCTGTACCCGCCCATTGCACATCGAAGTGCACCACCTGGAGTAGACCCGTGTTGGACCTGTTGATCGCCAACCTCCAGGTCACCACCTTTCTCAGCCAACGTCGGAGTCGGCGGGAGATCGCCGACTCCCGGGAGGGTGTGCGGATGTGTGCCAAGCTCAGTCGGACGGAACTGGGCCACACCCTCTGCCCCCTCTGCACTGGCAGGCCCCGCAAGGCCGGAATCGCAGTCAGCGGACCCTGCGCCTGCCACAGGCCCAAGAGCTACTCGGGCTCCTGCGCCTACCCCCAAGCGGAGCGGAGAGCAGCCCCGCCAGCAGTCACTGATGCCCGGCTCACGTTCCGCTCCGCAGCCGGCTTCGGCCCTCGTGTAGCCCCCGCCCTCGGACCGTCGCGTTGACAGCCTCAGCCTACCTGCCGTACACTTCTAGCAACTCAACCGCTAACTCCAAAGGCATTCTTTCCCGCTCCTGAAGTTCGATGTGCAATGGGCGTGATATTCAGGGGGGACACATCGCTGCCAAGGGTGTGGCGCGCGATCCGTCACCTCTCGGAAGCCATTGGCGCCAGATACGACGTTCGCGCGTTCGCGCCTCATCTGGTTTCTAGCGCCACCGACGAGGAGCTTCCGTCCACGCGCAACACCTTCAACTCGTTGCCCTCCGTGCTTCCCATCCGGTCCTTGCTCAGAACTACGCTACGATGCTAAACGACAGCATGCTGCCCGGAGAGAACGAGCCGTTCCATGTAGTGATGCAGCGATGCACCGCGATTGAAGCGCGGGCCAACCTCGCCGGGTCGAAGCAAGTCTGATGGACGTATTCGCCTTCCGCGAAGAACTCGTCACCGAGTACGAGCGGTTTTCCCGAAGCTTCGCCAAAATCCGCGCCACGGACATTTCCCGCGAAATCGATGCGGCTTATGCCTCGGGCCACTTCTGGCCCGCCCCGCTTATTCAGCTCAATCCCAATTTCGAGCCCGGCGCATACATTGACGACCTAGTCGCCGACGGCAAGCTTGATGCAGAGTGCGCGAAGGTGTTCCGGCTCAAGCGGGAGGACGACACGTTTGGCGAGCGCCTCCTGCTACACCGCCACCAGACCGACGCCATCGAAATCGCCAGACGGGCTGAAAGCTACGTCCTGACCACAGGCACCGGTTCCGGCAAGTCACTCGCCTACTTCATTCCGATCATCAACGACGTCTTGCGGCGAAGGCGAGCCGGTGACGCCTCGAAGGGCATCACCGCCATCGTCGTCTATCCGATGAACGCGCTCTGCAACAGTCAGCGCGAGGAACTGGAAAAGTACCTCCGGCTCGGGTACGGCGAAGGCGGCGAGCCGGTTACCTTCGCCCGGTACACCGGGCAGGAATCGCAGGAGGAGCGCGAGCGGATCGCAAAGAACCCTCCCGATATTCTGCTGACCAACTACGTCATGCTCGAACTGGTCATGACGCGGTTCCTCGAGACCGACAAGGCCATTCGCGAACATGCCAGAGGCATCCGGTTCCTCGTCTTGGATGAACTGCATACCTATCGCGGGCGGCAGGGGGCCGACGTTGCCATGCTGGTCCGACGCGTCCGGGAGCGGTTCAACGAACGTTTACTCTGTATCGGGACCTCGGCGACGATGGCCTCGGAAGGCTCGCCCGACGACCGTGACGCCGCAGTTGCCGCCATCGCAAGCCGCCTGTTTGGTGCCGCTGTCGATCCCGGCAATGTCGTTTCCGAAACCCTGCGACCTGTTACCAGCCGCGACGCGACCCTGAGCGGCTTCGATGTTCGCGCCGCCATTGAACAGGGAGTCCCCGAGAGTCCGACGCACGAGATCCTCGCGAACCATCCGGTTGCAATCTGGGTGGAGCGCAACCTCGGGCTCGAAGAGCAAGGCGGCAAGCTCGTGCGGATTTCGCGTCCGCTCAACATTCTCCAGGCCTCCGACCGACTTGCCGCCGACAGCGGCCTCGACGCCGAGCGGTGCCGCGCGTACCTCGCGAACTTCCTTCTGACTGCCCACGGAAGCCGGAATGAGCGAGGTCAGAGCTTTTTCGCGTTCCGGCTGCATCAGTTCATCAGCGGGGCCTGGAACGTCTACACCACCATCGAGGCGCCGGACGAGCGACATCTCACTCTGAACGGACAGCAATTCAAACCCGGAGACCGCGACCGCCCACTTTTCCCGCTCGCCTTCTGTCGCGTCTGCGGACAGGAGTACATGCCCGTCTGGGCGAAGCAGGTTGGCAAGCAGCCGCACACCTTCGAACCCCGAGACCTGTCGGAACGATCCAACCACGACGAGGACGCCAAGTTCGGCTATCTCATGCCCGATCCATCCGGGCTGTTCGACCCAGCGGACACCGAGAACCAGTATCCGGAAAACTGGCTGGAATTCCGACGCGGCGAGGCCGTGCTCAAGCCCAATTACCGCCGCTACCAGCCTGTCGAAGTCCGAGTTGGTACGGGAGGTGCGGTGCTTGCGAATGGCATGCGCGCCTGGTTCATCCCAGGGGCCTTCCGCTTCTGTCTGCATCGGGAGTGCGACGCCTACTACGACGGCACCGTTCGGAGTGACATGACCAAGCTCTCGGGGCTCTCCAGCGAGGGCCGAAGTTTGGCCACGACAGTGCTGGCGCTCTCCTCGCTGAAGCATCTTGCTGGCGCGAACCTCGACGAGCGGACCAAGAAGCTGCTCGCTTTCACCGACAACCGTCAGGACGCAAGCCTCCAGGCTGGCCATTTCAACGACTTCATACAAGTTCTGCTCCTGCGGAGCGCGCTCATTGCGGCCATTCGGGCCGAGCCCGGCGGAGCGCTCACTGACGACGTTCTACCTCAGCGAGTGCTTGTCCGCTTGCACCTGGATGCAACGGACTACTCGACCAATCCCGAAGCCAAGGGAATCAAGGCCCAGAACACCGTCAAGACGCTTCGCGACGTGCTCGGCTACCGGCTCTACTTCGATTTGCAACGCGGCTGGCGCATCACCAACCCCAATCTCGAGCAACTGGAGTTGCTCGAGATCGGCTACCGGGATCTCGAGAGGTGCTGCGAAGACGAGGAGGAGTGGCGCGGGCGGCATTCGCTGCTTGGATCCATCGATCCCGGGAGCCGCTTCGACTTGGCGCGGGAGCTTCTCGAGCGCATGCGAAGAGCGCTCTGCATCAAGACCATCTACCTCGATCAGAACTTTCAGGAACAGATACGCAATCGAAGCTTCAGCCAGTTGAAGGAGCCGTGGGGACTGTCCGAGGAAGAACGCCTGCTCTCCAGTGCCTTCATGGTCCCCAGACCCGGGGGCCGCGGATCGCGGCAGGACTCTCGCATATTTCATATCTCCCACCGATCCGTCTTCGGCCGCAAGGTGAAGTCCCGGAGCTTCTGGGGACGGGACAATCCCGGCTATCCGCAGGAATTCAATGAGAATGTCTACAACTCCATCATCGACGACGTCCTGAGCGTGCTTGCTATCTACGGCTACGTAGAGCGTGAGAATCTCGACGGCGGTCTCATCGGCTACCGCATCGATGGCTCTGTGCTCGAATGGCGCCTGGCCGGCGAGATCGCGCCGGGCCCGAGCACCCCCAATGTGTTTTTTCGAAACCTCTACGAGAATGTGGCCGCGCTTCTCGACAGCGACGATCGCCTTCTCCACCAGCTTGAAGCGCGCGAACACACCGCGCAGGTCGACACCGATATCCGTGAGGAGCGAGAACACCGTTTCCGCAAGGGCCTGGAATCCGACGGACTGCCAATACTGTTCTGCTCACCTACGATGGAACTCGGTGTCGACATCTCGATGCTGAACGCGGTTTATATGCGCAATGTGCCGCCAACCCCAGCAAACTACGCCCAACGCAGCGGGCGGGCTGGGCGCAGTGGCCAGCCCGCTCTAGTCGTCACTTACTGTGCCGCGAAGTCGCCACACGATCAGTACTTCTTCGCTGACCCGACACGCATGGTGGCCGGTGCCGTCAGTCCCCCGAACATTGACCTTGCCAACGAGGATCTGATCCGCAGCCACTTTCAGGCTGTCTGGCTCGCGGAAACCGGCGTTATGCTAGGCTCCTCGGTGCGTGACGTGGTCGATCGGGAGAGTCCCGAGGCACTGCCATTGCATGACGATATCGCCGACCAGATTCGCGCTTCCCGGGCGGTCAGCGAGGCGAGCGCTCGCGCGCAACGCATTCTTTCGACACTCGCACCGGATCTCTCGCGGCAAGCCGCCCCCTGGTTTACGGATACATGGTTGGCCAGTGCGATGACCTCCGCCGATCGCCGCTTCGACGACGCATTCGACCGCTGGCGTTCGATGTTCCGTGCGACAGCGAACCAGATGAAGTTCGCCAACGAGGTGGTCAAGAACGCGGCCTCGACTCAACGGGAGCGCCACGAAGCAAAGGCGCGGTACGACGAAGCGTACACCCAGCAAGACCTGCTGCTGGGCAGCAGGCGGACCATGAACTCCGATTTCTACACCTACCGCTACCTGGCCGCCGAAGGGTTTCTTCCAGGCTACAACTTCCCCCGTCTGCCGCTGATGGCCTTTGTGCCTGGCCGCCGCCAGAAGGTGGCCCGCGATTCATTCCTGAGTCGGCCCCGCTTTCTCGGCCTGACGGAATTCGGGCCCCAATCCATCATCTATCACGAAGGCTCCACTTACCGCGTGCGCCGTGCGATACTGTCCACTCGCGACGACAGTGGGGTGACCACAACGGCTAGGCTCCCGGTTCAGGCGGCGCGCATCTGTTCCGCATGCGGCTATGGGCACTTCGGTGAACAGAAGGACCATGAACGCTGTGTCAGCTGCGGCGAGCGTCTCGACGGCGGCCGCTCGATCCTGAACCTCTACCGCATCGAACAGGTCTCCACCCAACGGGCGAACCGCATCACTTCCGACGAAGAAGAGCGCCAGCGCCAAGGGTACGAGATGATCACGACCGTTCGCTACAGCGAAGAGAACGGACGGGCGCGGGTAGAAAGCACTGCCATTGAGGAAAACGGCGAGACCCTGCTTGAGATGCACTACGGCCCGGCCTCGACGCTCTGGCGCATCAACCTCGGCTGGCGCCGCAGAGAGGAGAAATCCGTCTACGGCTTCAGCGTAGATGTCAATACCGGCGAATGGACCAAGGACTCGCAAGCGCCCACCGATGCAGAAGACGACATTGTGCGGGAGGGAAAGAGCGTCCAGCGCATCACGCCGTTCGTTGAGGATACGCGCAACGTGCTCGTGCTTCGTCCGGTAGTCGGTCTCGACGAGGCGGCAATGGTCTCCCTGCAATACGCCATCAAGCGTGGCATCGAACAGGATTTCCAGCTCGAGGAGGCGGAGCTTGCCGCCGAGCCGCTGCCCGATCGCGACCACCGCGCCACCATCCTGTTTTACGAGTCCGCCGAAGGCGGTGCGGGTGTCCTCACGCGTCTGGTCAGCGATCCTGGCGCGCTCGCCCGAGTTGCGCGCAAGGCGCTTGAAATCTGCCACTGGGAATCGAGTTCGGGACGCTGGGCCGGGCGCGATGACCTCGTCAACCGTGATGACAATTGCGAGGCTGGCTGCTACCCCTGCCTGCTGAGCTACCAGAACCAGCCTGACCATCCAGTGATCGACCGGCGCGACGCGACCATGCTCGACCTGCTCTGCCGTCTGACCCGTGGCGAGCGCCGCAGCCTCGATCGCACTGCAAGCGCAGGCGACGACTTCGAAGCGCTGAACAACGTCGCCGGCTCCACGCTGGAGCGTGCCTGGCTGCGATATATCAAGGACAACGGTTACCGTCTTCCAGACAAGGCTCAGCCCTACCTGAAGGAGTTCGAAACCCGGCCTGACTTCGCCTATACGACCCATCAGACGCTGATCTTTATTGACGGCCCTCACCATCGGGCGAATCGTCAACAGACCCTCGACGCGAAGGTGAACCAACGACTCCATGACGCGGGTCTCACCGTTGTGCGCTTCGATGAGGATCGGACATCGTGGGATCGCGTCGTTGATGACTATGCCTGGGTCTTTGGGCCAGGTATCTCGTCGGCCGCCGAATAGCATCCGGAGCATCGGCGGTGGACGCGGCGATCACCTTCAAGCCCGGAGACCTGGTCAGGGCGAGACATCGCGAATGGGTGGTTCTCCCCGAAACCCGTGACGCTCTTCTCAAGCTTCGTCCACTCGGCGGCGCCGAAGACGATGCGACGCTCATCTATCTGCCGCTCGAGCCCGAGGCACCGGTACACGCCACGTTCGATCTTCCCAATCCCGACGCACCAGGTTCCCAGCAGGCGGCCCTGCTGCTCCGCGATGCGCTTCGCCTCAAGCTTCGTGCCGGCGCTGGACCCTTCCGGAGCTTCGGCAACATCAATGTCGAACCGCGCACCTATCAACTGGTACCGCTGCTGATGGCGCTGAAGCTCGACACCATCCGGCTGCTCGTTGCCGACGATGTCGGGATCGGCAAGACCATCGAGGCAGGCCTGATCGCGCGGGAACTTCTCGATCGGGGCGAGATTGAGCGCATCTCCGTTATCTGCCCGCCGCATCTCTGCGAACAGTGGCAACGGGAACTCTCGGAGAAGTTCGCTATCGCCGCGGAGGTCGTGCGCACCGGCACCGCCACCCGACTGGAGCGCGGACTGCGTCCCGACGAATCGGTGTTCGAGGTCTATCCCTATACGGTCGTTTCCCTCGACTACATCAAGTCGGACCGTCGCCGTGACGATTTCCTGCGCGCCTGCCCGGATTTTGTCATCGTCGATGAGGCGCATACCTGCGTTCAGTCAAACACGAGCACCCGCCACCAGCGCTATCAGCTTCTCAAAGGCCTCGCAGACAGCGAGCCGCGCCGGCACATGGTGTTTCTGACAGCCACCCCGCATTCGGGCGACGACACCGCCTTCCACAACCTGCTCGGCTTGCTGGAACCGAAATTCACGGCGTTGGCCGACGCGCCGGAAGGCGAGATGCGCCGCCGGCTGCGCGAGGAACTCGCGCTGCATTTCGTGCAGCGCCGCCGCGGCGACATCGCCGAATGGAAGGATGGTGCCGGTTTTCCCGTCCGCGAGAGTCGCGAGGCCACCTACCGCCTGATCGGCGATTGGGGCGGGCTCTTCGATGATGTGCTCCGCTATGCAAGAACCATGGTCGATCGCACGCTGGATGGGACCAGGCTACAGCAACGCATGTCCTGGTGGGCCGCGCTTGCGCTGTTGCGCTGCGCCTCTTCGAGCCCGGCCGCCGCGTCGCTCGCACTGCGAACCCGACTCCACGCTACCGAGGGCAACTCGGAGGATGCAAAGGTCGAACATCTCGACCGGACGGCGGGAGAAACCGTGCTCGACGAGAACGACGACGATTCTCTGGCCCTTACCGAGAGCGTTCCCGCCGGCACGGTGGAGGTAGAGGATGGCGAGGCGCTGCGCCAACTCATCGATCGAGCCCATGCCCTGCGCGGTCCTCGAAAGGATCCCAAGCTCAAGACGCTCATCGAAGAAATCCGGCAACTCGTGCTGGACGGCTTCCGCCCGGTGGTGTTCTGCCGCTACATCGCCACTGCCCACTATGTCGGCCACGAACTGAAGCAAGCGTTGGACGCAGGAAACACCCATGTCGCCGTGGTCACCGGGGAACTCACACCCGATCAGCGAGAAGAGCGGGTCGAAGCACTCGGTGAGCTCGAAGAAAAGGTCGCACCCGTCCTCGTAGCCACCGACTGCCTGTCCGAAGGGGTCAACCTGCAAAACTACTTCAATGCAGTCGTCCACTACGACCTGACCTGGAATCCGACTCGCCACGAACAGCGCGAGGGCAGAGCTGACCGTTTCGGCCAGGCCTCCCGCTCGGTTCGCACGCTGATGCTGTACGGCGAGAACAATCCCGTCGACGGCGCGGTGCTTCGCGTGATCCTTCGCAAGGCCGAGAAGATCCGCAAGGAGCTCGGCGTTTCCGTGCCCCTGCCTGCCGACGGCAACAAGGTCGTCGACGCCATCATGAAGGCGGTGCTGTTGCACGGCGGCTCTCGTACCCAAGCTGTTCAGAGCGCCTTCGAGTTCGGGGACACCGAAAGGGAGGTCGACGATGCCTGGCAGACAGCCGTCAGCAGGATGACCCGCACGGTCTTCGCCCAGAGGCGCCTGACGCCCGACGATGTGCTGCCCGAATGGCGAAAGGCCGTTTCGGTATTGGGCGGACCCGATGATGTCGCCCGCTTCGTGCGCTTATCCGCCGAAAGGCTCGGTGCGCCGCTCGATGCGCGGGACGGCTTCTTCCGACTGCCGGTCCGGCACCTGCCCAAACCGCTACAGGACCGCCTCGATGCCATCGGGTTCACGGCTTCGGCAAGAATCGCGTTCATGCAACCTGCACCTGCGGGCGCGGTATACATCCACCGTGCGCACCCTTTGGTCGCAACACTTGCGGACTTTATCTCGGACCAGGCGCTCGACGCCGACTCCTCGGATGTCGCTGCCCGCACCGGTGCCATGTTCACGGCTGGTGTTCGCTCGCGCACCGTGCTGCATTTGCTTCGTCTGCGCAGCCAGATCCTTCTTGAACGGCGTGGCGCTGATGGGAGTTACCT
The DNA here is from genome assembly GCA_965205085.1 of Bryobacterales bacterium. Lineage (GTDB taxonomy): Bacteria > Acidobacteriota > Terriglobia > Bryobacterales > UBA6623 > VXMF01. The sequence continues at coordinate 4,910,298 of OZ242039.1, forward strand.
GCCGCTCAAGTCCCTGCTTGCCGAGGAGTGCCTCGGAATTGCGATCCAAGGCAGTAGTTCTGCGGAGCTGTTGACCGATGTAGATGCGCTTTCGCTTCTGTCGCTCGAACCGTCTCGCAACATGGCGGAGGAGCAGAAAACCGTCCTGATCCGCCAAGCCTTGAGTGCGCTGCCGGATCTGGAGGCCACCTTCGAACACCTCGCGCAAGAGCGGGCGCGGAGATTGCTCGCCGACCACCGCCGCATCCGCGACGCCAGCGATGCCAGGGGGCTGCGATACAATGTCGTCCCGGCCCTGCCGGTCGACAAGATCGGGGTCTATGTCTTCATGCCCATGGCGAGCTTCTGAGCGTGGCAAGCGTGCGACGAAACCATGGATTCACGGCTCTGAAGATCGAAGGGGGCATACTGCCTCCGGAGTTTCTCCAGGCCGCCGCCGGGCTGGACGCGCCACGCCAGACGGGTGCGGACTACGGCCTGTCGAAGTCCCTTGCCATCAAGGACGAGCTCGCCCGCTATTGGCGCATCGCTAACGATCTTCATGAGCGCCATGCCGAGCGTCGCCCGCGGAGAGACCTGAGCGCGCCCCAAGTCGACATCGACGAATGGCTCATCCCGTTCCTGCGCCAGATTCTCGGCTATGGTGATCTTGCAACCGTGGCCAACGTCAGGCTAGCGGATCGCGAGTTCCGGCTGACGCACCGCGCCTGCGAGGGTGCCGTACCGATGCTGCTTGTTACGCGCGACTTCGACCTCGACAGGTCCGATCCGCGGTTTGCTCATCACGGCCGGCGACAGGCACCACACGGCATGATGCAGGAGTACCTGAATGCCGAGGACAAGGCTCTTTGGGGAGTGATCTCCAACGGTTCGAAGCTCCGCATCCTGCGCCAAAACCCGAGCCTTACCCGGGTCTCCTGCATCGAGGCCGACCTCGACCTCGTTTTCGCGGAGGAACTCTACCCCGACTTTGCCGCCCTCTGGCTCACCGCCCATTCAACCCGCTTCAGACCACTCCTCGATCACAAGCCGTCGAGTTGCATCATTGAGTCCTGGCGGGCCAAAGCGCAGGAGACCGGCGATCGCATCCGGGAACGTCTCCGTGATGGCGTCACCGATGCCCTGAGGCAATTCGGCAACGGATTCCTTCGCCATCCGGCGAACATCGAACTGCGCGAGGCGCTCAAATCCGGCCCGCTCACATCGGAGGGCTACTTCCAGCAGCTCCTTCGACTCGTCTACCGCCTGCTGTTTCTGTTCACAGCCGAAGAGCGCAACCTGCTTCACGGGCCGGACGCCACAGACGAACAACGATCCGTGTTCGAGCACGGCTATGCGCTGTCGAGGTTGCGTGAGCGCGCGCTGCGCCGCCGCCATTACGACGGGAACCGGGACCTCTGGCAAGGACTCCAGATTACTTTCGGCGCTCTCGCCAAGGGCGCTCCCGGTCTGGGCCTGCCGCCGCTCGGTGGACTGTTCCAGGACGGCGAATGTCCCGACCTCGACGGCGCCGCCATCGCCAACCAGTATCTTCTCGAAGCCGTCCGTACCCTCGCGTTCTTCCGGTCGGGCAACAGCCTCGCCCGCGTCAACTATCGGGACATGGACACCGAAGAGCTGGGTTCCGTGTACGAGAGCCTGCTGGAACTCCGCCCGGTCATCGACGTGAACGGCTCGCCCTGGACCTTCGCCGTCATCGGCGGCAGCGATGGCCAGCGCTCGAAAGGTTCCGATCGAAAGCTCACGGGTTCCTACTACACGCCTCCGTCGCTGGTCAGCGAACTCGTCAAGTCGACGCTCGATCCCGTTATTGCGGAGGCCGTCAATGCTCGCCCCGAGGATCCGCGCGCCGCGATTCTGGCCCTGAAGGTGGTCGACCCGGCCTGTGGCTCCGGGCATTTTCTCCTCGCGGCGACCCGTCGCCTTGCCGCCGAGGTAGCCCGGATCGAAGCCGATTCAGACACGCCGGACGAGAGGATCCGTCAGCACGCGCTGCGGGACGTCGTTCAACACTGCATCCATGGGGTCGACCGGAATCCGCTTGCCGTCGAACTCTGCAAGACCGCGCTCTGGATCGAGACCGTCGAGCCGGGCAAACCGCTCGGTTTCGTTGATTCCCACATTCTTCAGGGCAACAGCCTTGTCGGTATCCTCGATCCCGAGATCATGGCGAACGGCATCCCCGATGACGCCTTCAAACCCTTGACCGGAGACAGCAAGCCCGTTTGCCGTGAACTCAGGAAGCGCAATCGCCAGCCAAGTCAGGCGAGCCTATTCGATCAGGACGCCGTACTGGAGCTCGCCATCGCAAGCCTCGACCTCGACGCCATGCCCGAGGACACGCTGGATGACGTCGAGCGCAAACGTGCCACCTGGCGGGCTGCGCTCAACGACCGCCCACGTGCTCGTGAGCATCGCCGCGCCAATCTCTTCCTGGGCGCGTATTTCGCACCCAAGACGCCGGAAACCATCGAGATCGTGCCCCATAACAAGGATCTCCAACGCATCGGGCGTGACGCTGACCAGCGTCGTGGCGTCGGCGGCTTCGTTGACGGTCTGGCCGTCACCCATAGCTTCTTTCACTGGCATCTGGCATTTGCCGAAATCATGCAGGACGGCGGGTTTGACGTCGTGCTTGGCAATCCACCATGGGATCGGATCAAGCTTCAGGAGAAGGAGTTCTTCGCCTCGCGTTCGCCCGAAATCGCAACTGCACGGAACAAGGCCGAGCGGGGTCGCCTGATTCAACAGCTGGACCGCGACAATGCCTCTTCCGCTGACAGGAACCTCTTCCGGGAATTCGAGGCTGCAAAGCGCAACTCCGAGGCAGCCAGCCAACACGCCCGCAGCGGCGGCCGGTTTCCGCTGACCGGGGTTGGCGACATCAACACCTATGCCGTCTTCGCCGAACTCGGCCTGCAACTCCTCAAGCCACGTGGTCGAGCCGGGCTTATCGTGCCCACCGGCATCGCCACCGACGACTCCACCAAACGGTTCTTCAGCCACATCGTCGACCAGCGGCGGCTCGTCAGCCTTTTCGACTTCGAGAACCGCGAAGCGGTCTTTCCCGGTGTTCATCGCTCCTACAAATTCTGTCTCCTCACGCTGGCGGGAACAGACAATCCCTGTGCAGAGGCTGAATTCGCTTTCTTTCTCACCGACACGGTGCATTTAACGGAACCGGAGCGCCGCTTCGCGCTGGGTGCAGAGGACTTCGCGCTGTTCAATCCCAACACGCGAACCTGTCCCATTTTCCGCACACGGCGCGACATGGAGATCGCGCGCAAGATGTACCAGCGCGCAGGGGTTTTCTGGAGGGAAGGCAGCAACTCGCAGCCGGAGCAGAACCCGTGGGGCGTCAAGTTTTCCACGATGTTCCACATGTCCAACGACTCCGGACTATTCAGAACTCGTGAGCAAATGGAGGATGATGGATGGGAACTCGATGGCAACGTCTTCGCGCGCGATGAGGAACGTTGGCTTCCGCTCTACGAAGCCAAGATGTTCCATCAGTACGACCACAGGTTCGCCACCTTTGATGGCGTTTCCGAGCAAGATATCCGGGACGGAAACACCCGGCCTATGACAGTGAAGGAGAAGTCAGACCCGACGACGGTCGTGGTTCCAAGGTACTGGGTTTCGGAAGAAGCAGTCGCGAAAAGGCTTGACCGGAACAGCCAGCCTACAACAGCCAGCCTACAACAGCCAGCCTACAACAGCCAGCCTACAACAGCCAGCCTACAACAGCCAGCCTACAACAGCCAGCCTACAACAGCCAGCCTACAACAGCCAGCCTACTTCGACGCTCTCGACCGGCTGGCTCGCAGATCGCTCTGCGAAGTATCACCCGTGCAAGCGACGAACGCACAGGCATCTCCACCATGATACCAGATGTAGGGTTGGGCAATTCTGGGACGAATATTGTGGTTGGATCATCGTATTCCGGGACATCTCCAGCCCGACAAATCAGAGAACGACAATCCTCTCGGCCGTATGGAGCACGGGAGTGAGCAACAAGGCACCTCAGCTAGACTTCGATGAAGGAAGTTGGCTTCAGGCCTTCAGGGGAATCACGAACTCGACAAACGAACGAACTGTTCTGACGGACAATCTGCCAAGGAGCGGAGTTGGAAACAGTGCGCCTGTAGCCAACTACAGGACTGTACGGGCCGTAGCCTCGGTCTTGGTTCTCGCCAACATGAACTCCCTTCCGCTTGACTGGGCAGCCCGTTTCTCCATTGGCGGCGTCAACCTGAACTTCTTCATCGTTAAACAGCTTCCGGTGTTGCCGCCGGAGGCGTATCTGGAGGACAGCGGCTGCGGACTGCGCTGGGTCGAATTGATTGTGCCACGCATCTTGGAACTGACCTACACCTCGGAGGAAATGGCCGGTTTCGCAAGGGATATCGGCTATGATGGCCCACCCTTCGACTGGAACGAAGAACGTCGCCACGGCATCAAATGCGCACTCGACGCCATCTTCGCCCATATGTACCGGCTCAGCCGTGCCGACCTGGAATGGATTCTCGATGCGCCGCCGCCCAGTTCATCCTTCCCGGCCCTCAAGCAGAACGAGGTCAAAAAGTATGGCGAGTATCGGACGCAGCGCTATGTGCTTCAAGCATACGACTCACTTGAGCACGGACAGGTCCCCAGTCTAAGTGAATGACCATCAGGACGTCCACGCAGCCCAGCTCTTGTACATCCCTGTTTTACGGATATCCGGATAGGCCTCTTCAATCTTCTCCCTCACATCCTGATCGTTTAGTGTGTCCCAAGTCAGATCCTTCGCGAAAAGCTTCACTCTCACTCGGGTCGCCCGCTGCCTCCGACCCCACTGTGCAAACAGAAGCCTGGAAATGTATTCAACTGTGTATGGAACTTGCCTCTCAATAATGGGATTTTCATCAATTGCCTTCTTCCAGTCTCTTGCAGCATTTCTGATTTCTTTTTCCACTGTTGTATGCATGTGGAGCATGATTTTTTCGTTGGCAGCATCAACTAGGCATTCAATCTCAGCCCACTTCGTCTGCATGATCTGCCAATCACTCTTCTTGTAAATCCGTCCCAGAGGTGGCCCCATTTGTCTTGTAAAAATCTCTCTGAACGCATCCACACGCCTATTGACGTCGCTCGCACCCAAATCGACACTGCCAGTCAGATCTATGCGCATCCGCTCTGACAACTTGGTTCTTAGGTCGGTCGCCAGACCGAGTTCAGTTAGCTCCTTTGGAATCGCGAGAGTAGTCGCTCCGGATAACCCCCCGCCTTCTACTTGGATTTCGACGAACCCGACATACCCTTGGTATATTTCTGTTTGCTTTTCTTTCTTGAAATCTCTCGGCGGATGTTCTTTCAAGTGAGTTTCTACCTTCTTAATCTTCTCATCATTCACTGCACTCAGTTTCACTTCGGGTTCAGCCGGTGCAAGACTCTCTTCGACAACTTCGGAGTCGTCGGTCAGCTCTGGCAGTACGACGGGACTGGGATCGTCTTGGTTGACAACTTCCTCTCCAGGAGCGCTGGAATGGTTGGTTGCCTTGGTAGCTGACAGGCAGGTGCGTGAGTGCTCATCCTGCGATGCTGGTTGCTCCGGAGCTTGTTCTCCCATCATTCGTTCCATCCAGCACTGAAGTTCACGGAGTTCAGGCCCTTCCATGCAGATACCGTTTACTGAGACGTTCTCCATTGGGTCGACACGCTCCGCAACCGGTGACCACACGGCACCGATCCCGGGTGCAGTGAAGGCAGCTACCCGCAGTCCAGCCCGATGCCGGGTATAAATACCTTTGTCGTGGAGTATCCGTACGCCGGCTGTCCGCCCGTAACCACTGCGTTCCACTTCGTCGTGAAGTTCAATCACGACACAATTGCACTCACCGGTTCGCCTTTGCGCCTCGACAAGCTTCCGCGCGAGCCTCTCGGTGATTGCCGGTGCGAGATAACGAATCGCACCTGTTGAACCGTCAATCCACGTCGCGAGTTGTTGTTCGTCGACTTTGCACGCCCTCATGCTGCGTCCCCCAATTCACATTGTTAGATAACTAACTTCATTTTACCGGCAACTCCAAGTGTGTCACCCGCTTCAACCATCGGCAACCGGAAAAGACTTTCCCCACCTGCACTGGGCGTTGACCGACACGCGTTGCCAGTGCAGCGATTTGCTACAGCCCCAAGATCCTGGAGGAAGAGAAGCTGAGCGTAGAGGCGCGTCGGACAAACGCAGCCGCCAGCGGCACCGACCGGAACCCCACTGTCCGCGCTGGTCCAGCCAGCCCAACACCAAGTGGAAGGACCCCAAGGCGACCACCTCAGCGTCCCGACAGTTCCGTCGCCGCTCAGCCCCGGGTTTCCAGCGGTCAATGCCCTTCTGCGACGAAGCCAAAGCCATTGCCGATGGCCGGAGCAAGAATCCTTTGCAGGTCGTCCAGACTCGATGCCCCTTGCAGACCGACATGCGAAATCACTATACCAGGAGCCCCCATCTTCCGCAGAGTTCCGCTGCCGCCACTCTCGCCTTGAAACCGAGTGCGACCGAATCTTGCGATATCATTGAAGGTTGATGCGCATCGCTATCGGGGCCGATCACGCCGGCTTCGCCATAAAGCAGTTGCTGGTTGAGCGTCTGTCAGCGGCTGGCTACACCTTGCTGGATGTTGGGTCACATGAATTCGATGCCGACGACGACTATCCGGACTATGCGGTCTTCGTCGCCGAAAAGGTACGGGGGGGCGAGGCTGATCGCGGAATCGTAGTGTGCGGCAGCGGCGTCGGCTCCTGTGTGGCCGCCAACAAGCTGAAAGGCATACGGGCCAGCGTATGCCATGACCTGTATTCTGCTGCCCAGGGAGTCGAGCACGATGACCTCAATGTTCTCTGTCTGGGTGGGCGCGTCGTTGACGCCGGTCTAGCCGAACAGCTTGCCGTCGCGTTCCTGGGAGCCAAGTTCCAACCTGACGAGCGGTTCGTACGCAGGCTGGCGAAGGTTCGAGCCGCTGAACAGCGCGGATAACGTGTACGCCCGGCCCCGGGGCCGGTGGGGGCCACGTGGAGCATCTGCAGAGCTTACTCTACTGGATTTCGAGTGCGTTCCTGCTGCCTGCAATGGTGGGGGTCGTGGCGCTTCTCGTGTACACCACCTATCTCACGGGTGGAGTCCTTTCGGACGCGCTGGAACGACGGGCCAATCGCCAGACCCTGCGACGCTACTACGATGGGAACCAGACCGAGGAGCGCTTCCTTGCACTGGAATGGAAGCTGGCGCTCGGACGCTTCGCCCACGCTGCAGCGCACCATCCCGAGCGGCTCGACAAGACCGTTGCGGACCTTGGCAACGAGCTTCGGGGGCGGGCGGAGAGGCTTTCGGTGCTCGCCCGCACGGGTCCGATGCTCGGGCTTGTCGGTACGCTGATTCCGCTCCAGCCGGCGCTCGCCGGTCTGGCGGCCGGAGACATGCAGTCCATGGCGTCGAACCTGCTGATCGGCTTCACGACGACCGTGGTGGGACTGATCGTGGGAGGTGCCTCCTACGCTCTGGCTGTGGTGGTCCGACACTGGGGCCACCAGGATCTGACGGAAATGCACTACCTGCTGGAAATCTGGCAGGCTGCTACGGAACAGGAGGGCCCGACCGATGGCGAGGAACTCGAATAGCGGCCTGCGCCGCCGGGAATGGATGCGACGGGCTGACGATGCCATGACTGTCCGGGACGACGGCGACCCCTTGGGGGGAGTGGTCAATCTGTTCGACGCCAGCATGGTTCTGGTCGTGGCTCTGATCCTGGCATTGGCTGGCAGCGCCGGCCTGGCGGAGGTCGTGGCCCGCATGAGCCCGCAGGACATTACCATCGTCACCAACCCCGGCCAACCTGACATGGAGATGATCGTCAAGAAGGGCCGCCGCATCGAGCGCCTCCGGTCGAGCGGGGAGCGGGGGCAGGGGCGGGGGCAGCGGCTAGGTGTCGCCTACCGTCTCGAGAGCGGTGAGGTGATCTATGTCCCGGAAGCGGAGTAGGCGCCTGCAAGCGGCGCCCCGGGAGCGCCGCGCGGTGGTACGCTGGAAACTGCGAGGTTGCCCGCTTGGCGCACTCATGTGAAGCTCCCGTGACCGGCGAGATGCTGGCCATGGAGGACCGCTGGGGAGCCCACAATTACCACCCGCTCCCGGTGGTGGTGTCAAGGGCTAGCGGGCCGTGGGTCTACGATGTCGACGGTCGCCGCTATCTGGACTGCCTGAGTGCCTACTCGGCCGTGAACCAGGGTCATTGCCACCCGCACATCCTGCGCGCCCTGTGTGAGCAGGCGGAGCGTGTCACGCTGACCTCCCGGGCGTTCCGCAACGACCAGCTACCCCTGTTCTGTCGCGAGCTGGCGGAACTCTGTGGCATGGAGATGGTGCTGCCGATGAACTCCGGAGCGGAGGCCGTCGAGACGGCGATCAAGCTGGCCCGGCGCTGGGGCTACATGCGGAAGGGGATTCCGGCGGGTTGCGCCGAGATCGTCGTCTGCGACAACAATTTCCACGGTCGGACAACAACGATCGTTGGATTCTCCTCAGACCACGGCTCACGTGACGGATTCGGACCGTTCACACCGGGCTTTCGCTCGATTCCTTTCGGCAACGCCGAAACATTGCAGTCGGCCATTACCGAGCGCACCTGCGCATTCCTGGTCGAGCCCATCCAGTGCGAGGCGGGAATCCTGATCCCGCCCGCTGGCTATCTGGCCGCTGTCGCCGAGATCTGCAGGTCTCGCAACGTGCTGCTCGTTGCCGACGAGATCCAGACTGGCCTCGGGCGAACCGGTGAGATCTTCGCTTGTCGTCACGAGGGGGTGCAGCCGGACGTATTCGTTCTCGGCAAGGCTCTCGCCGGCGGCTATTACCCGGTGTCGGCGGTCATCTCGAGTCGCAAAATTCTGGGCGTCTTCGACCCGGGGAGCCACGGTTCGACGTTCGGTGGCAATCCTCTCGGGTGCGCAGTCGCCCGGGCGGCTCTGGAAGTGATGCGCAACGAGGGGCTGGTACGTCGCTCGGCTGAGCTGGGGGCGTGGTTCGTTGGCGAATTGCGACGGCTTGCCCACCCCGATATCGTTGAGGTCCGCGGTCGGGGCCTGCTGGCGGGCATTGAGTTGCGTGTGCCGGCCCGGGCGTATTGCGAACGTCTCCTGGAGATGGGAATGCTCTGCAAGGAGACGCACGATCACGTGATTCGGATTGCCCCCCCACTCGTCATTGAGCGGGAGGAACTCGACTGGGCCCTTGGGCGGCTGCAGACCGTTTTCTCCGCCCGATAGGGTTTCGGTAGGCTATGGCTCCTGGGCTACACCACTGAGATCGATTCGGAGGACCGCAACGATCTCAGGATCGTCAATGTTCTCGAGGGTGACGACATGGGTGGGGGTGTCGATCCGTTTCGGGGGCGTGTCGCCCCGGAGAGCCGTCAGTACGGATTGCACGGCAGTGCGGCCGATCTGGAACGGATCCTGAACCACCAGCGCGCTGATCACTCCCTCCCGGAAATCCCGTTCCAGAGTGTAGGTCCAGTCGAAGCCCACCAGTTTGACCTGCTCCACCATTCCGCGATTTCGAAGTGCAGTGGCAGCCCCGACCGTTCCCGGTTCGGCCGAAGCGAAGATGCCATCCAGATCCGGATTCGCTGTGAGCATGTTCTCCGAGACCTGCAGGGCGATCGACCGGTCCGACTGGCAGTACTTGAAGTCAACGATCCTGATGGCCGGATAGTCCCTGGCCAGCGTCTCCTCAAAGCCCGCCTCGCGCTCCATCGTTGATGCGGACCCCGCTACATTCTTCACCACGACGATCTTGCCTTCACCCTCTAGGAGTTCTCCCAGTGTGCGGGCCGCAGTGGAGCCGGCTTCGCGGTTGTTGCTTGCGACGAAGGAAACGAACTGGTCGGTGTTAATCCCGGAGTCGAATATCGTTACCGGAATCCCTTCCCTTCTCGCGCGCTCGACCACTCCGACCAGTGCCGTGGCCTCGGTCGGTGCCAGCACGATGCCGTCCACCCGCGAATTGATCATGGCGTCGACAATCTCGATCTGACGCGAGAACTCGGTCTCTGCTGATGGTCCCTGCCACTCGATCACGACGCCAGCGTCCCGTGCAGCCTCCGCCGCTCCGGCGTGGACCGCGAGCCAGAACTCGTGAGCTACCGCCTTCGGTACGACTCCGATCCGAACCGTATCTGACCGATTGCACCCGGCCACCGCCACAAAGGACGCCACGCAGACCGCAAGGAGCATCTGCCTGGTGAAAACTCGTTTACCCCTGCAACCTGTTCGCATTACTTCCCAAGTACCGGCAACAGTGGATTATAGTCCCCCTGGGGGATCCTTCGCAAGGCGGAAGGTATCACGTGGAGAATGATCGATCGATTGGCCAGAGCCTGCGAGGGGAATCGGCAACCGTTGTCATGGGTCCGTCGCATTGGTCCAGCCGGACCGCCACTGCCACACCAATGGCATGCCGAGGGTAGCCACGGATGGAACAGCGTTGCGAGGCAATGCAGCAGGTCGGCTGGTTCGATTCTCGCTGATGCAGATCTCCCATCCCAACTCTGTAGCCCGGCCAGCTGCTCTGGGTGGGGTGCCAGCCGGCGCCAGACTGACCGGCTCACGGGAAGAGAACCGGGCCCTTCGCCGAGTCCGTCCGGCCTGCTACCGGGTTTCGGCAAGCAATTCCTCGACCGCGACCGCCACCACAGGGTCCCGGCGGATCTCGATTTCGTCACCAGCCGCGACACCGACAGTCAGGTTGAGGGCCTCCTGCCTGAGCATCGACCGGATGAATTCGAGCCTCGACGACCATTCTGCAAGGGTAGGCCTGATGTGGCGCTGCGACAGGTAGACCTGAAAGTCGTCCAGCATCTCGTTGTCTGGCTCGAACGACCCGTCGATACCGTCGCGCCGACTGACGTAGTCACGGGCGAATTCCAGAAACGAATTGCTGGCGAGCAACACCCGCTCGAACTCCGAGAGCGGCCGGGGCCCAACCTCCCTGTCCGGATTGATGCCTCCGCGTACCTGTCGCCCGGCCCCTCCCTCATCACACGGAGCCAGCTGGAAGTCTCCGCAAGTGCTCGCCCAGCGCTGGATGGACCGCTCGGACGGTGTTTCATAGAACGCAGTGGTAAGAGCCAGCGCCGTGTCCCCGCTCAGTTCAAAGACGCTTTGAACCAGGCCCTTACCGAAACTGCGCTGTCCTACCAGCCGGGCGCGCCCGTGGTCCTGGAGCGCTCCGGCGACGAGTTCGGCCGCACTTGCCGTGCGACCATCGATCAGGACTCGGAGAGGGAAAGCGTACGGAGTGGAACCCGTCGGCACGCGCAGCGCTTCCTTTGCCCCTTCGCGCCCATGGATCCAGAGGATCCTCTCGTTCGGCCGCAGAAAGAAGGCGGCCACCTGCACCGCTGACTCGATGATTCCCCCCGGATTTCCCCGCAAGTCGAGCACGAGACCGGACAGGTTCTGGCCTCCCATCGAGCCGAGGATACCGCGCAGCTCGCTGGCGGTCGCGGCCTCGAAATTGAGAATCTTCGCGTAGGCGATGCTCCGCTCCAGCAGGAAGTGCCGGGAGACGCTAGGGTCGGCCATCTCCGCAGGCACCAGCGTCATGTCGAGCAGGTTCGGGAAATTGGGGCGCTTCACCATCAGATGGGCCCGGTCCTGGCGGGCATTTGCAAGCATCGGCACAAGTTGCTGGACGGGAAGTTGGGCAAGCGGCTGACCATTGAGCGCGAGAATTTCATCGCCCGGAGCGATACCAGCCCGTTCCGACGGACTCTCAGGAAGGGTTTGCAAGACGATCACTCGGCCGGGCAGAAGGTTGACGACGCTGCCGAACCCTTTTTCGGTCGACCGCTGCATCTCGCGCAGGCTCTCGAGTTGCCGCGCGTCGAGGAACGCTGAGAACGGATCCAGAGTGTTAACCATTGCCGGCAGAGCCCCCCGATAAATGGCCTCCCCGGGGTCGAACGGTTGGGCCAGATGCTGCCTGAGCAGCCCGAACACGTCAAGGAACCGCCGGGTGTGGTTCTCCGCCTCCGCTACGTTGGGGTACCCGGTCTGGGCTGCCCCGACTGCCGTCGCAGCGACCAGCAACAGACCGAGGCCCGCGTTGCAATCTCGCGGTCGCATCTGCCCGTAATTATAGGGTGCCCATTCCACAGTGAGGTGCAAAAGCGGTGAAGAGGGCCCCTGGAGTTGGCGGTAGAGTTGTGGGTGAGCTACGGCATTCGCGGTGGGACTGTAGCGGCCGAAGGCGTGGCGAACGGTGGCCGCGATACAGGAGCGGGTGGGGCGGCTGAGGGAGAGCATCAAGGGAGTGGCGCAACCCGACGAGGTGATGCTGGAAATGGACGAGAGCGGGGAGAAGGTGACGGCGGTGGGCTGGCGGTGGCGGCCGATACAGGGATCGCGGGCGACGCACGCGGGAGTGTACAGTCTCCGTTGCAACGACACGAGTTGGGATGAGGAGGAGATGTGGCGGGCGTACGTGGGCCTGTCGGACATCGAGGCGGTGTTTCGGAGCCGGCAGTCGGTGCCTGGACCGGGGCACCACCGGCAGCCGGAGCGGTCGGCAGTGCACCTGCTGCTGGCCAACCAGACGGTACAGATGATCCGGCTGCGGCTGCAGGGGAGAGACTTCAGTTGGGTGTCGTTGCGAACCGTGTTCGGGGCGCAACCCAATTCTACGGCTTCTCCAGCAGGAAGGTAAGCAACGGTCCGCCTGCTGATCGTTATCCGGTATCCAGAGTGCCTGGACAGATACTTGAATTCGAGTTGTGGTTTCCACCGCGCAGCTTGACGCCCAGCAGCTTCGTGCGTCATCATGGCGTAGTTCCAAGCATCAAGGCGGCTTCGACAGCATCCTGATCGGTTCGTACCCCCAGACGACTCCAGCCTGTGGGGGAGATCGTGCAGGTACTCATTCCAGAGGGCTCGATCCGATCGATTGGTGCCAGCGACTCGTTTGCGATGATCAGAAAGGCACAGATCGCTTGTCTGCTTTGCCCGTTCGCGACTCGCAGTCCGATCATTCGAGCAATTCGCTCGGCGAGGTCGCTGGCGGATCTGATGTCGTCGTGAAGACGTCCACTCGATCTGACCGGTGCGATGCTCAAACCAACAGGGCCATGTGTCCTGCCGCTCAAGTCAATCCCGCAGCGTATCGCTTGGAATGTGCATGCGTCATGACTCTCGACAGGTCGACTCTGGACAGGTAGTCTCAAGCATGAGCACGAAGCTTGGTTAGAAGACTGCGAATCCGCTGAACGTTACGCCTCCGCTCGACGCGCTCGTTCCCGAACGGCCGCTCGCTCTCGAAGATCCAGCGCGCGATTTGCCACGGACTGCAAGGGATCCGTCCGCCATGGCTCTGATCTCGGCCGCGGTCGAGCAGGTACCGTCACGCCATGAAGTGTTGCTCGGAGACGTTCGGCAGGCAGAATTGCCAGTGGAGTCCGTTCATCTAGTCGTCACGTCCCCTCCGTACTGGACGCTCAAGGAGTATCGCCGGACTGCAGGGCAGTTGGGCTGGGTTGCCGACTACGACGAGTTCTTGGATGAACTAGATGCCGTGTGGCGCCTTCGCCAGAGTGCACTCGTGCCTGGAGGGCGGCTAGTCTGCGTAGTGGGTGATGTCTGTCTGTCGCGACGACGAAACGGTGGCCGACATACAGTGGTTCCGCTGCACGCCTCCATTCAGGATCGCTGTCGGCGACTGGGCTTCGACAATCTGGCACCGATCATTTGGTACAAGATCGCGAATGTCGCTCATGAGGTACAGCGCGGATCGGCCGGGTTTCTGGGCAAGCCCTATGAGCCCAACGCAGTCATCAAGAACGATATTGAGTTCATACTGATGCAGAGAAAGCCGGGTGGCTATCGCAAGCCCAGCAAGGCCGCCCGAACGCTCAGCCTGCTGCCTGAAGCTAGTTTCAAGAAGCACTTCCGCCAGATCTGGGCCGACATTCCCGGAGCATTGACGCGGAATCACCCGGCACCGTATCCGGTCGCTCTCGCCGATCGCCTCATCCGGATGTTCAGCTTCGTTGGAGACACAGTACTGGACCCCTTCACAGGAACGGCCTCTACCCAAGTCGCCGCAGCTGCCTGTGGCCGCAACAGCATCGGAATCGAGGTCGACCCTGTGTACTACAGGAAAGCGGTGGAGGGGATGCTGGGTGAAGCTACCAGTCTGCTACGGGTTGTTGACGTACGGACTGCCGAAGTCCGGTCTGCCAACGGGCGTTCTGCAATCAACTAATATCACGTTCGCTCTTTCGCTGCTTCTGCAGCGATATGCGCCGCCAAGGATACTACGAACGCTTCTAGCTTTGTCATGTTCGACAGGTGTCCGTACTCTCCCGTCTCCGCGGCCGACCTCGGAGATGAGACCAATGCGGCCGTCGTATAGAGTTGCTCTCTCACAAGCCGCCGACAGAGCAGGTCGTAGCGCTGTAGGTAAGAGGTACCTTCGAATTCAGGGAAGACAGGGAAATGCGGTGAAAGGTTTCTCACAGCTCGCCTAGAGGCCGGTGCATCCTCCACCAGGATTAGCCAGCCCACGAACGGTGGAACCTGATTCCCGAACGCACCCTCTCGGTATGCTGTCAACAGGTCGGCCGCACTCCCGACAGCCTTTTCCGAACGGTTGTTGAAGTTATTTCCAAACGATGGCCCGACCTGACTCTTCAACTCGATGGCTGCTACCAGTCGGCTCTCGTGGAGTACTAGGAGATCCCAACGCTTGGTAGGCCGGAAGTAGCCGGGCAGGGTAAGCACCGAAACTTCTCTATGGATCGAGGCTCCTGGGAGGCCATTGGCGATCACCAAATCCACAATGAGATCGACGAAGCCATCCATGTTCTTGCCTGCCGTGACGCTCGCACGCTCTCCTTGGCTCGGCAGACCAGCATAGGCCTTCTTCTCCCGGGCCTTCTGCTGGCTCTTCCAGAACATCTTCACCGCTTGGCGCGCTTTCTCTGCATAGTCCGCAAGGTCAAGTGGCATTGCTAGTGTTCTTTCGGATAGAGACTCACGCGTGGGTAGCCTCGACAGTGTGGCGCGTACTAGCAAGAGTTGCCAATGCCATTGCTCTCCATTGCGGACGGTTCATATTGGAACGCCCGTTGCACATCGAAGTTCGACAGCGGTGGGAAAGGGCGTTCGAACTCGGCGACAAACTTCCCCGCAGGGTACGGCAGAGGTAGTGGGGCTGTCAAGGTGTTGCTCAGAGGGGGCGGCCCAAATCACAAAACGCCAAGGACAAAGGGCCGGACGTTGGGTGGCGGATCGATGCTGGCCGCAAGGAGGTCGGTGCGCAGGATCTCTTCCGGGGGGTGGCAATTGAGCACCTTGTGGCGGCAGCGGTCGAGCTCGACGGTCGCTTTCGGCAGGCGCACCAGATAGACCGTGCCCTGGTTGTCTCACCTGAGGACAAACTCGCGCAGCAGTGCGTTGCTAGTGTTCCGTTACTCCCAAGTTTACGGGTAGTATCTGAGTTGGATGACGCGAGACTTCAAATCACAGTTGCCGATATCAGCCGCACACGTACGGCCGCTTGCCCGCGAATTACTGTGTTACGGAACACTAGGTTCACAGGAGTCTTAGAGTGGGGCGCGAGGGAGATGCCGGCTGCGATCGCGGGCTGATCCGGCGATCGCTAGAGAACTCATTGCTGTTGGCGCAGGTGAGCGGCAGGGCACCGGGGCCGGGAACTGTTTTTGTAGGATCCACACGGCCTCTCCGATGTGCGCGGCGGCCTTCCGGTCCAACGTTTGACGCGCACGGAACGTGGACTTTCGCTCAACCAGCGCGATAGCAGCCCGCTGGTGGCTGTGGCAGGAATCGTGCCGGCTTTCTGGGCTCCACTACGCTGGTTCGGCCCAACGATCATGGGGCGCTCGCCGATCTCCCTGTCGCCCGGAATACGGCCGTGCCCTGCGGACCCCCGGGTCAGTTTCCAGCGGCACGGTTGGTCGCTCTGCTGCAGTCGGATCTCCATGCGGTCGCTCTGGGTGTGGTCCAGATGAATCCGCAGGTTGAGCTACTGCTTCAGGCAACCGGGTCGGGCTCCCGGGGTGCCTGAGCAGATTGCGAAGGTGGTCCCAGATCGCAGGGTGGGGACCGTGCGGGGCCAGCGGGCTTGTTGCGATGGCGTTGGTGGGCGAGTGGCCGGACCTGGTGACGACAATAGCCGGACGGGCCGGCATTGCGACGGTGTTCTCGGCAGGAGGTGGGTTGATATCGCTGGATCGGAGCGGCGATGGAGCTGTCTCCTGTTGGTGTCAGGCGTGGATCTGCCAGCACTTGTCGTCTTGCCGATGGCTGGCTTCCGCACTTCCCCGCCCAACCAGCGGACAGATAAAGACACCGCGGCGGAGATCCTTTGCGCCAGTTGCGGGTCCCGTTTTCCTGCCGGCGACGGACCGGCGTCGGAGTTCGCTTTCCATCCCACGAGGCGCTGGCCGCGATTTCCTAGAACCAGCGTCGTTTATCGACAACGTTGTTCAGTGGTTTTCCCTGCACGAATCGCGAGATGTTGTCCAGCACCACTTGGAGGTGTCTGGCCGCAATCGCGGGCGAGTGCCCGGCAATGTGCGGAGTGAGGATGACGTTATCAAGCGCCCAAAGAGGGTGGCTGGGGGGGAGGGGCTCGATCTCGAACACGTCCAGGGCCGCACCGGCGATCTCACCGGCCTGCAAGGCTCGGGTCAGGTCGCTGAGATTCACGATTACCCCGCGCCCGATGTTGATGAGCACGGCCGAGGTCTTCATGCGACGGAACCGGGGCGCGCTGAAGAGGCCTTCAGTCTCCGGTGTATGTGGTGCTGCGATCACCACATAGTCACTTTCGGCTAGAAGGTCGTCCAGCCTGTCGGTCGTCCAAGGTCCCTCGACACCGCCAGGAGCCGGGCGCGGGTCGCTGTCGACCGCGATGACATGCATACCGAAACAGATCCCACGCCGGGCGATCTCCGACCCGATCGATCCCAGACCGACCACCCCCATCGTGGCTCCGGCCAAGGTGGTATGGGCGACGTCGATCCCCGTGGTCACGGCCGGACCGCTCCGGAACGCCTGGCCCTCCTTCGAGCCGCCAAGCGGCTTCCATTCGGCCCGCTGCTGCTGGCGAATGTAGAGATGCAAGTTCCGGGCGAAACAGAGCATGCAGCCAAACACGTGATCCGCAATGTTGTCGTGAAACAGCCCACGCATGTTCGTCAGTTGTGCGGAGTGCCCGACGAGCTCCGGGAAGATGTAGTGCTCGAGGCTGGCCGTGGGGGACTGGATCCAGCGGAGGCATCGGGCGTTCCGCAACATTTCCGGGGTCAGCTTGCCGAAGAAGGCGTCCGCATCGGCGATCTCCAGCACGGCTCCGGCCTCGGTGCGGCAGTTCACCACCCGCATCGGACCGCCCGCCGCGGTCATTTGTTCGAGCCTGTCCCGTTCGACTTCCGGATAAATGACCAGCTTCACCGGGAGTCCTCGCTGATCACTACGCCGTCGATCACCACTCCGATGCAGTGGGACGTGTATTCGAACGGATCACCGTCGTACAGGGCCAGGTCTCCGTCCTTACCGATCTCGATCGATCCAACCCGGTCGTCAATTCCGAGGATTCGTGCCGCATTGATCGTAATGCTCCGGATCGCGTTGTCGAACCCCAGACCGTGCGCGGCCGCGACTCCGGCCTCGAACAGTACCAGCCGACTCTTGGGCACGTAGCCTTCGTAGCCCCCCTGGATGGCCGCTGGAACGCCTGCTGCGTAGAGCTTCGCGGCCGTCTCGAAACTGAGGTTCTCCGTCTCACCTCTCGCCCGCATCATGGTCGGGTGGACGATGACAGGTACTCCGGAATCGCGGATCCGATCCAGAACTGCCGGAGCTTCGGCGACACCGTCGAGAATGATCGGTATATCGAACTCGTCCCGGATTCGCAGAGCGGTGACGATGTCTTGGGCCCGCTGGGCGGTGACTAGAAGGGGTGTCTGTCCCTGGATGACCCTGCCCAGCGCTTCCATGCGCAGACTCCGCTCCTGCCGCTCACCTTCCTTCAGAGAACCCTTCGTCATGTACTCGCTGGCTCTCAGCAGTTCGGCCCTTAGCATGGATGCCATCTTTGACCGAGTGCCCGGTGATTTCTGGGTCTCCTCTCTGGCCCCGTCGCCCAGCGTGACTGCAATCATCGCCGTGGACTTGACCAAGCCTTCCTCGACCGTACCTCCCCGCAGTTTCAAGATGGCGGTCTGACCGCTGATCAGGGCTTCCGGAGAGTGCCCCGTGTGGACAGTCGTTACCCCATAGGACCGGGCCCACGATACCAGAGCTTCGAGGGGATTGTAAGCGTCGATCGCGCGTAACTCCGGCTGCATCGGCTCCGATTCCTCGGTCTGGTCCTGGTCGTGGGGCTGGTTTAGGTAGCCGCTCAGGCCGATCGTGCAATGGGCGTCGATCAGGCCTGGCGTCACGACCCTAGCGTGCAGGGTGCGGAACCCGGCCGGGATCTCTACATCGGCGGCAGGCCCAATCCGAGTGATCCGCCCGGCCTCGATCACAATCACGGTATCGGCAAGTGCTGTCCCCGCAGCGGTATGGACGATGTCGCCGTGCACGGCTACCTGAGGCGAGGCCGGCCCGGCCGCGATCAGGAGTGTGGCAGCAACGGTCATGCGGAAAGCGGAAGTCATCGGTACTCTCCCCGGGCGACCTCATGATGGCCTCCGCGCTGGTCATGGCCAGCCCCGAATCCCCCCTCCGCATAGAGCCTGTCCTCTGGATTGGAGCGGTCGAACACGCGACTGCCGTCGACCCATGTTTCCAGGACTTGGGTGTAAACGCTCAGGGGGTCCCCCGACAGGACCACGACATCGGCATCCTTGCCGACGTCCAACGATCCAACTCGGTCCTCAAGGCCCAGCATGGTCGCCCCCGCCATCGTCAGGCCATACAGGGCCCGGTCCCGAGACATTCCCGCCCGGACTGCCAGCGCCGCCATGCGGTTGAAGAGCCGCGAATCGGTGATCGGATCGTCAGAATGGAATCCCGTCAGGACCCCGGCTCGGTCCAGGATCGGTGCGGTTGCGAACTGGTTGTCCTTGGCCTCGATCTTGCCGCCCGGACTGTCGATGAGGATCAGCGAGGCTCCAATCACTTGCGGGGAGGCTGCGATTCTCTCGGCCACCGCCCATCCGTCACTGACGTGTTGGAGTACCACCCGAAAGCCGAATTCCTCCGCCAGTCGGAGGATCGTGACGATGTCGTCGTGCCTGTGGGTGTGGAAATGGACGACACGTTCCCCCTCGAGAATGTCGGCCAGAGTTTCGAGATCGAGATCGCGAGCGGGTCTGTCCCCAGACTCTTCGTCCGCCTCGGCAAGCCGGTTGCGATACTCGGCGGCCTCGACGAATCGCTGCCGGACTATCGCGGCAGACTTGGCCCGGGTACCGGGAAACGGAGGTTCCTTGCGGGAATTGGTGCCGTTGGCCATCTTGACCCCGTAGGCCAAGGCACCATCCGCACGACGAATGAACAGGTCGTCGATAGCCGTGGCCGCCCGGTGCTTGACGTAGAGCGTCTGCCCGCTGAGCAGGTGACCCGAGCCCGGCATGATGTTGGCTGTCGTGATGCCCCCGGCTTGGGCCTTGCGGAACCCTGCGTCACGCACGTTGATCGAATCCAGTGCCCGTGCTGCGGGGTGCATCGGCCCGCTGCCATCACCGCCCTCGACGCTGCCGACATGGCTGTGCGTGTCGACGAAGCCTGGCATGACCACCTTGCCGCTCATGTCATGCCGGACTGCTCCATTCGGGACGGCTGTGCTGGCCGCATCTCCGACTGCCACGATCCGGCCGTCCTGAATCACGACGATGCCGTGCTCAATGTCCGGGCTGGTGATGGGAATGACGTGACCTCCGACGAACGCCTGGGGAACGTCTTGCGCCCCCAACACGAGCAAGGTTGTGAGGACTGCGAGCGGTAGGCGGACCATTGCATCGATTCTAGCCCCTCGGCAGGTTCGCCGGGTTCTGTTTCCACTCAACCGATACGGACTCGATTTCCGGAAATGGATGTTCCGCTTGCCCCCATCAGGTCCTGATGGTCCTGCAACGATTCCCCCGTACCGCTCCGGGTGTGCCGTGAACCCTGGCTGCCGCATCTGCGAACTCGCTACGCTGAAGGCAATCAGTGATGCAGAGGCTTCTCGTACGAGCGACGAACTGGCTGGGGGATGCCGTGATGTCGATTCCGGCCTTGCGGGAGATCGGCAGGGCACACCAAGGCTGGCACGTCACCATACTGGCACTTCCTTGGGTGGCCGCACTCTATTCGGAGGAGCCCTATTGCAGCGAGATCGTAGTCTACGAGCGCGACAGGGAGCATCGCGGCCTGATGGGTCGGGAACGTCTTGCCAAGGCATTGCGGGGCCGTGGTTTCGACCGCGCGATACTTCTCCAGAACGCTTTCGATGCGGCCTGGATCGCATGGAGGGCGGCTATTCCGGAACGGATCGGCTTCGACACCGATGGCCGCGGGCTGCTGCTCACCGATCGCGTGCCAAGACCGGCACCGGGCGAGACCGCAGCCCACCAGCGCTTCTACTACCTGGAATTGCTCCGCCGGACAGGCCTGATCAATTGCATACCCAACGACACGCAGGCTCGGTTCTCGCGCAGCCCCGAACTCCGTCGCCAAGGCCTTGACCTGTGGGCGCGACGCGGTCTTCCCCGGGGGCCCTGGATTGGAGTCAGTCCAGGCGCGGCGTTCGGTTCGGCGAAACGCTGGTTCCCGGAGCGCTTCGCTGAGGCGGCTCGGCTCCTGTCCCGCGAGACGGGTTCGCATATCGCAGTGTTCGGGTCGCCGGCCGAGGCACCCCTGGCTGCAGAGGTCGCTCAGCGGGCCGGCGGCCGGTCGATGTCCCTGGCAGGAGAGACGACCCTACCGGAGTTTCTTCAATTGGCTTCCACGTGCGACCTGTTCCTGACCAACGACTCAGGAGCGATGCACGTGGCTGCGGCTCTTGGCGTGCCGACTGTGGCCGTGTTCGGAGCGACTGACTCGGAAGCAACCGGTCCTGCCGCCCCTTGGAGCACAGTAGTGAAGGAGCTCCCGGACTGTGCGCCGTGTCTGCTTCGCGAGTGTCCGCTGGCAGGCCACCCCTGCATGACGGCCGTCGACGTGAACAGGGTCGTGTCCGTCGCCCGCAGAGTGCTCCACGACTCGGGCCACCGGCGAGGGAACGGCCCCTAGAATGGGAGAAATGGACGGTGCCGTCATCCTGGACAAACCCGCCGGAATTACGTCCTTCCTGGCAGTGCGCAAGGTTCGCGGGCTTTTGGACGGTGCCAAGGTCGGGCACATCGGAACGCTTGATCCGCTGGGTACCGGTGTACTCCCGATGCTGATCGGGAGTGCGACCCGACTGGCGCAGTTCTACCTTGGCCACAAGCGCGAGTATGTGGCCGGAATTCGCTTCGGATGGTCGACGGACACCTATGACAGCGATGGCGCGCCGGTCGGCGATGCCGTCGAGGTGAACCTCAATGCGTCGGATTTGGAGGGCCTGCTGCCTCGCTTTCGGGGGGTGATCCGCCAGGTGCCTCCACCCGTCTCGGCGAAGAAGATCGACGGAGTTCGGGCTTACAAGCTTGCACGGCGGCAGAAGCCGGTCGAGCCGCATCCGGTGGAGGTGGAGATTTACGAGCTTGAACTGGTGAACGTCGCGGGGGCAACCGCGAAACTCCGCTGCTTCTGCTCGACCGGCACGTATGTCAGGTCGCTGGCGCACGAGCTGGGGCGTCTCATGGGATGTGGCGCACACGTTGTGGAACTGAGGCGGACACGGGTCGGGGAGTTTTCGCTCGCAGAGGCGCGGACCCTGGACGATCTGGCGGACCTTCGCGAGCAGGGCTGCCTTGGCGAGGCGGTCCTGTCACCGCTTGAATTGCTGCCCGAGATGCCAGTCCATCGCGTCGGACACGACGAGGCGTCGCGGATACGCCAAGGCAGGGATTTCCGGGTAAGCCCATTCGGCCAGTGCCGGGATGCCCGGCTCGTCAAGGCTGTCACCAACGAAGGGCGCCTCGTGTGTCTGGGGGAGGCGGTGACTCCCCGCGTTTTCCATCCGTTCGTTGTCTTCAACTGATCCGTGTCCGCCACGACTCGGGATGGGGCGGGCCACCCCCGAGGTGCGACAGCGTTCGCACTGCCCAGGTCGGAGCACGGTTCCGAGCGCTTGTGCCCAGTCTCTATTCCTCACAGAATCTAGATCACTCAGCTAGCCAGGACCTGGGACACGAGTAAGCAGGGCTAACATTCTGCTATATGAGTATGGTACAAAAACTGGTCTGTTCCAGTCCTCACCCGACGGGTGAAGGCTCGGAGTGAGAGAAAGCGGCTGCCGAGCCGGCGGTAGGATTCTAATCGAATTGGATCGGCCGATAGGTTGCTAGTGCTTCGTCACTAATTGATTCTCGAGTAAGTGGACTTGAGTTTGCAGCGAGCATCGTCGACGGTCATGTGCCAGTTCACCGCCCGCTCTTGCGCGTTGGTCCTCGTCGCCCAAGCCGTCGCTGCCGTCCACAAGTCCTCCAACTCGCCTAGCCGTCGCCCCCGCAGACACTGCCGCGTAAAGCAATTCAGTTCGCACTCGGCCACATTCAGGCAACTGCCATGCTTCGGGGTGTAGCGCAACTCCAGCCGCTGCAGGATCGCTTCCGCCCGCTCCGCCCCGAACGCCTCGTACAAGGCTCCCGGCTAGTGCGTGTTGAGGTTGTCCAGTACCAGCGTGACCCGCTCCGCCGCCCCGTAGCGGCCTTCCATCAGCGCCGCCACCACCTGCGCCCAGTCCTGCTTCGTACGGCACGCGCGGACTCCCACCTGGCGCCAGCCCCGCAGCGGTTCGCAGAACATAAACACGGCCGCCGTGCCGGCCCGCTCGTATTCATAATCGACGCGTTTGGGATGCTTGGTCGTAGCCGCCACGAGCGTCCGCGTTTCGCGCAGCAACTGCACGGGCTGCTCGTTCATGCAGACCACCGGGTGGGACTCGGTATAAGGCCGCTCATAGGTGCGCAGCACGGCCTCCATCGACGCTGCGAAATCGCCGTTGGCCTCGGGTGGGATGACCCAGTACTGGAGTTTGCGGGCGCTTAAGCTTTGTTTGTGTGCTTTGGATGCCCTCCTCGACCGCCTGACGCGCCAACAGGCGCAAGGACCACTGGGCATAGCCCGTTGGGGGTTCACTCAGCCTCAAGGCGATCAGGTCGGCTTCCTGCCGACCATCCAGCCGCTTGGGTGGCCCACTCCGGGGGGTCCGGGCCCGCCCATGCAGAGCCACCTCGAGACCTTCCAGCACACAGCGTTTGCGGACGTTCTCGACCGTCCGCACCCGGCAGCCAAAGGCCACTGCGACCGGGCGGGCGGTCCAGCCCGGACCATCGGCATCGACCTGCAGCAAGATGCCCGTCCGGCGCGCTTTCTCGTTGCTGCCGCTGAGCTTCCGGATCACCACCGCGCAAACCTTGCGTTCCTCTGCGGACAGGCGCACGATGTATTTCTTCATGGTTGCTTCTCCTCGGGCCGGCGGGCCCCGCTAAATGCAAACCAAGATACCTACAAACTGGTTTCCGAGAAAAAATTTAGCGACAGCCTTGTCCCCTGCGTCAGCCAGTCCGCGGGCCTTGTCTTGCGGCCCCTGCCACCCCAATGGCATTGACTTAGTGGCAAGGGCGCATTGACTTAAGGAAATCCCGGGTTGAGCATCGGCGGCGGCGCTGTCAGAACGCTAGGGTGATCGCCTGGCGGTTCCTCCGCTTGGTTTCGGGCGGGCGGGACCGCCGCGGATAGGAGCGTTGCGGTCGGTACCACGGGCGGTTCTTCGCGATGCCATCCACCAGGTAGGGCAATCCCTTCCGCAGGGGCTGTGCCTGTAGCAGGAACCGGCCTTGCAGCGGGTGTCCGACCCGGTGCAGTATAGGCCGGGAACGGGTCCACACAGCGGGCCGGCCGTGCCCATCTGGAGCCTGGCGGAAGACCGCCTCGCTGGGGTTCGCGGCCAGTCGGGCCAACGCCGTCAGCGTGCCGTAGGGGGCGTCCAGCTCCTGCCGTGGCGGTGCGAGGGGGACGACGGTCTCGCTGCGGTCGGACCCGCAGCAGGACGGGTGGAAGACGGCGTGCAGCAAGGCGAAGGAGTAGGAGCCGCTGGGATGGATGACGACATCGCCCGCTCGGGTGCCAGGCTCCCGCTGCCCAATGGGTGGTAACTGGCGGACCACCCGCTCCAGCGCGTGACGGGCCCGAGTCGGGACCGGGACCCAGGGCCACCGCAGCCAGCGCGTTTTGCGGACAACCAAGTGCAATTGTTTGTGGTACTTGTGATTTTGCCAGCCGATCCACTGATCGCGGCAGGCCAGACGCGGAGCCGCGAAATCGAATCGCAGACGTTCCACGAATTCGTTCCCCAGCGCCACCTCCTGAGCGTCGGTGAGGCAGCACCACTGCAAGGGGAGCAGGGCGCGGAAGGGCTCCGCAGGGGAGCGGGCACGAGGGGCTGCTGGCGGGGTCGCTCTGCGCCCCGCTTGGGGGCCAGGCGCAGGATGCCGAGTGGTTCCAGAGCCCCTAGGAGGCGCAGGGCCCGTTGCATGCGAGGCTGGCCTTTCTGGGTCCGCCAGCGGAGGGGAGTGAAGAGGAGGTGGCCCAGTTCGGTGCGACGGAGCTTGGCCAACGTGGGCACCACCTCCTGGATGGGGGCGATCTGCCGACGCCTCAAGCGGTGGCCGAAGCAGGTGGTGGACTGGAGTTTGGCGATCAAGAGGTCCAGCAGGAACTTGTCCCACCATCAGGGTGCCATAGCAAGGCACCGAAGTCAAATCCTTTCGCCAAAAAAAGGGCCGCTGAGTTCCAACCTGCCGATTATGAGTGCCTTAGATTCCGAGAGCGCTTGCTTGAGGCTTCACATGCTAAGTCCATGCCATTGCCTGCCACCCGCCTACGAACTCGGAGCAGCGATCCCCCAACCTGACAACGATTCTGGACCGGACCACTAGTCGGTGAAGCCCACAATTCAGGTAGCTTGGCTGGTGTCGATTCCAGCGGTTTCCATTGACCCGTAAATCGAAGCCCGAGTTATCAGATCCGAGTCAAGCAATCGCTTGAACAATATCACCACCAAGGTTTCGAGCTTCAATGACAACTCGTATTCGATGAGGCAGCCAACCTGACGTAGGGTGCAGGGTAGCACCAGTCGCCATGCCTGGCGGAGAGCCGGAGCGGTCTGGGCACCCGAGGATAACTCGGGCGGAACGGCGCATCAGGACAGGACCGTCACGATGGCACCTCAGATCGCGACTTCCACGCTCCCCTTGGCCCTTCAGGACTGCCGTCAGTCCGCCTGTGGCGCTTTCGCCCTCCCCACGTTTCAGCCGCCGGGTGTTCTCCCGAACAAGTTGCTCGCCCTTCGCATTGGCTAGGGGTGGCTAGAAATGTTCGAGGCCATGCAATCGGTCAGGCATCAGCGGTAAGGGAGATTCAACCGCCGATCCGACCTCTGGGCTTAGGCTCTCGTCTATGTCCTTGGCCATGCCTTCAGTGCTGTCGGTGGCCTCTAGCGGACAACAGTCACTGTGCTCTTGGATGGTTGGCACCTAGCCTGATCAGCGAACGGAAGGAACCGGCAACACCCGGTACTTGTGTTGTGCTGACAGCCTCGGCCTAGCTCAATGTGAGATAATGCCCCCACTGTGAAAGTGCCGAGTGGGATCTGGCCTCGCCCCGTAGAGCAAGATGTACTCAAACGGGAATTGGCACCTGACACGCTGGGGACCGAAGCAGGCCAGCAGGGTATGCCTCGGCAAAGTGCCCCTCGAGATCCAAATGAGCGTCCGATAACCGACTTGATCAAGCACCTACTTCAGGATTCCATCAGTAATTTCGCTGACCATCGGATCGAAGAACAACGAAATATCAACCGCATCAACAACGAAGATTCAATCGCTGAAATTCACACCGAACTTAAGCGTGCCGAGGGTAGATTCGATGGCGTCATAAAGACCAGAAAAACCATGGTCAATGACAAGAAGAATGAGTCTGTAAAGCGTCTTAGAGACTTCACAAAATTCAAAAAAGATAACACAATTACACGGGAGCCACACTATCCAAATAAGGGAAATAAATGGCTTATGTTTGGGTTTTTAATATTCGTGTTTGTCATTGAAAGCGGTGCGAACTCGGCCTTCCTCGCGAAGGGAAACGAACTTGGTCTCATGGGTGGATGGATTCTCGCATTCGGAATCAGTTTGCTAAACATCTGTCTGCCGTTCCTGTTTTTCGGTCCGCTCAGCCGCTACCTCGGCCACGTCAACCTGTGGTATCGATGTTTGGCAAACTTTGCCATGTTCTTCTATGTGTCTTTCGCAACCCTGTTCAACCTAGGGGTCGCCCACTATCGCGAGGCTTCCGATGATCTCATCGGCGAGACGGGTGCAAAAGTTGTAGAGCGAATGCAGGATGGAGTCTTCGGACTCAACGACGCTGAGTCGTGGTTGCTCTTCGGGCTCGGCTTGATGTTCTCCCTAATAGCTTTGTTGGAGGGCAGATGGTGGGATGACGTCTATCCCGGCTATGGTGCCCTTGATCGCATAATGCGCAAGACTCGCGATGAGTACCTAACCGAGTTACAGGACGTCCACGATGAGCTTGATGAGATTAGGGATAGCTCGCTCGATAAAGTGGAGAGATTTGCTAAAGCTGGCCGAAGCCAACCGGAGCGCCTGAGGATCAGAGTCAATAGTTGGCGACATAAATGTACCGAGTTTGACGCGCATGTTGCCCAGTTGCAACAGGCGGGGCAAACGCTGATTGACCAGTATCGTGAAGCGAACTTGGAAGCGCGCCCAGATGGTACGGTCCCGGCAGCACACCGAACGCCTTGGCTGCTTGAAATCCCCGAGTTCGACCGCAGCGACCTGATCGGTCTTAGCGACAACGGTTTGAGTGAGGAGAGACTGCTCCGGATCGAAGAAGAACGCCGTTCAGTGACTGATCGGATCTGCGAATGTTGCAGGGGAGCAATGGACTCTCTCTGCGCTACCCCCGACTCCCGAACAAATCTAACCGTCTTGCCCATGATAAGCGGTGGCGACACCGAACTGGTTGCAAAATAACCGGCATATGTCGACATATAGGACATATAGAAGGAGTAGAGGGCAACGCCCGATCCGCCGCTCGCGAATTTGGGACTGGGAGAAGGTGGGCGGTGTTGTGCTCGGCGGTATCGCTCTTACCGCTATCGCAATGATAGTGATATGGAATTTGACTTATGATGCACCAGTCCGTAATGCCGATACAATGTGCCCGGAAACTGGACCGCGCCAGATCACAGTCATCTTGATAGACACGACAGACCGTATCGGGTCCACAAGTCGAGCGGACATACTAGGACGTCTTGATGATCTCTTGTCTGACAGCAAGCCTGACGAGATGATAATCGTCTACGACACATCTTGGTCGCCGGCGAATACCTCTTCGCCTCGACTTGTCGTTTGCAATCCTGGTGATCCGGACACGGCGAACCCGCTCATATCCAGTCCGGAGTTGATCTCGAGGAAGCTCGAGAACGGCTTCAGAAAGCCCCTTGTCAGGCTCTTTGAAGGTCTGATGTCTGCCAGCGAGACCACGATCTCATCGATCATGGAGACCATTCAGACGATCTCGGTGACAACGTTGGCGCGCCGTCGCTATTTGGATGTCCCAAAACGTCTGATCTTGATCTCCGACCTCTTGCAGCACTCCGAATTTCTGTCACTCTACCGCGACCCACTCGACTACGAATCGTTCAGCCAAACCGAGGACGCCGAAGCGCTTCGAACGAACTTGCAGAATGTTATCGTCGAAGTACTGTTCGTCCCACGAAGGATACACTCACAGGTTGGTAAGACCATCCGGCTAATAGAGTTCTGGGAGAGCTGGATCATCGCACAGGGGGGAGAGTTGGAGCGCGTGTCAAGAATCGACGGATTGAACTGAGAAGAATCTTTCATGTGGACCCCATAAGGTACCCAAATGGCACTTTCCGAGACCCGCAACAGCCATCGTCAACACAAGGACTGGTGGACACCGCAGATAGATCGGTGGATGTTCTTCGTGTTCTTCCTTCTTGGAAGCTTGTTCATATTGATCCTGAAAGCACTATTCGAAAGCCAGGTTCTGGTCACGGTCATTCCGTGTTTCTTGATGCTGATCTACACAAGTCTGATGTGGGACTTTGGTAGACAGCAACCTTGCTCTGATACCGCTGGAGACAACCTGTATTACTTGGGCTTCTTGTACACGCTTACGTCATTGGCACATTCGCTTTACCGCTTCAGTTCGGATGAAGCGGATGTCGAAGTCATCATCACGAACTTCGGCATTGCGATCTTCACGACCATTCTGGGTATGGCATTGCGGGTTCTCATGGGGCGGCCGGCAAGCGACGATCCGTTTGTGCTGGAGGAGTCTGCACGTCTCAGTTTGGCCGAAGCGGCACGCGAACTCCGTCGTGAGATGAGCTACACGGTGGAGACGTTCCGCGAGAGGCTCGAACAGGATTTCGAAGGAGTCAGGCAACGCCTCGGGCTGGTCGTTCAGCAGACACAGGAAGCTAACTCAGAAACCGTAAAGCACATACAGTCGTTCAGCCAGACGGTTACTCGGTTGAATGATGCCGTGGACAAGGCCGTAGTTAGCCTTGTCGCACGGGCTCAGGAACTCGACCAAAGCGCCGTAGATCTAATTCATTTCGAAGAATCCGTCCAAGATCTCGATTCGCGCACGAAGGAAGCGATCAAGACTATTGAACTTCGTTCGGACGCAGTAAGTATCGGTGCTGAGGAAATATGTGAGTCACTCCTAGCGCAAGCAAAACAGATTAGTGGTATCGACTTTCTGCAGGCACTATTGGATCATGCTGCCAAACCAGCATCCAATGAATTGCAGTCTATCGTATTGCAGCTCAAATCTCTGCTCGACATACTGCGACAGATAGACCTCGTACGCCAGCAAGGATTGGGCAATATCGATAAGGTGGCCGCAGCTTTGCACGAAGCTATGAGTAAGCAGCACAAGACCGCGGACTTAATCCTACATACCCTGAAAGACTCAACGGTGGCCGCTGGTTCGCTTCGAGACGTCAGTGAGCAGTGGGTTCGATCAGTTGACGGTGCCCGGGAGATGGCACAGGGGATTACTGCGGTGAATCGCGAACTCTTGGAGTCAGTCGAGAGAATCCGTGCTGTGAACAGAGCTTTGGCAAACGAATCTAAGAAAGGGGGAGCTTTTCGGTTCCTAGGCCGATTCCGCTCACGTCGTCGTTGAGAACGGTGCAAGAACTGGAGCAGGCAGGTGACAACCTCGATGGAGAAGTGGACACGAACCGCGCACACTGTGCGACGAAACGCATTGCCCCAGTCCCTTCGAGGGCAACTGATGTCGCAGCAGGGAAACACACTTCCTCACGGCTTAGTCTTGGGCCTGACCATGGCTGAAACCGTGATCCTTATCATCTTTGTCCTTCTTCTTGCGTTGACAGCACTACTTGCCCGTGAGGCGAACCGACGCCAAACCTTGGAGGAAGATCTTGAGCGTTTCGGCGAGATACGCCAGGTCCTCCTGCAGCGTGGCTTGGATGCGGAAGAGTTGCTAGTTGCGGTTCGCGCATCCGTAAGCGATCGCCATGCAGCCGACAACTGGCGCGAACTCGTCCGAAACTTGGAGGACCGAATACCTGATTTGTCTCCTCCGACGATCATGTCGCATCTAGACTCGGCGCAGCAGATGAACAAGTTGCTTGACGAGGGTGGTCTGGAGACGACGCCCGAGAACGTAAGTACTCTCGCCGACATTGTGCGAGCCAGCCGAAACGCAGGTGTCACGGTTGACCAAATGCGGACCGCGATAAGCAGCCATGAGGCTCTCGTCGATGCGCTCGGTAGTTCCGGCAGCGAGGTAAGTTCAGCGAGGATCATAGAGCTAGTCGACGATGCGAAACGCTGGCGTGCACAAGCGAGCGAGAATAGGTCCGATCTGGCTGCCGCGCTCGACCGGGCGAATGCCCGGATTGCTGAATTGGAAGGTCAAGTAGGGGGCAGCGGGACGGACCACCCGAGTTGTTGGTACGATGCCGACAACAGCGTTGCTTATCTGTTCGACGTAGCGTTGACAGACGATGGGTTCGTCCTGCGAGCGGCTAATGTCCTTCCGGAGCACCGCAATGAGTTCGCATCGCTCCCGCTCGATGGCGTGGTAACTGGTCGTACGCTCACTGCGTCGCAGTTCGTGGTGCAGACGCGCCCGCTCTTTCAGTGGAGCGTGGGTCATGACTGTCGATTCTTCGTCCGGGCATTCGACCTGACTGCGACCGATCAGAAAGAGCTCTATAAGAGGCGCATGCGCACCCTTGAATCGCACTTCTATAAGAACGCCAGTCCGTCTGGACCACCGCCAGTCTCTGATCCAGTGTCACCGCAACCATGAGTGGGAGAACCAGTGATGATTGCTCCGGCATTGTGAAACGCAGGGAAACCAGCCTCCAGAGGCGACACAACGACCACGGAGCGGGCCACTCTCAATGGCGGAACCGCCTGCCGCCACGCACTTGAAATGCCGGTCTTGCGTTTCGATGTGCAATGGACGGGGTGATTCTTGAACTTGCGTGCACAGCACTGGGCTGTTGACCGAGCACGGACAATCTGCTGCACCCGCGTGAGGCGGATAGAGACGAGGCTCGTGGACTCACGACCCAATCTGTGATTTCTTCCTCACTTGCATTCTCAAGTCCGTAAGGGGCGCTGGTTGATCCGCAACTGTGTTGGACGGCTCAGTGGTCAGTCGGCGGGAGGCGATTCACCTATCCGCGAACGCCAGCGCTGCCTGATGCCGTCAGAGGGTTGGTCGGAAGCAGCCCCGAGCAATTGAGTCGGCCGGTACTTCCAGGTAGGCCGTGTCGCCGTCAGGAGGTCCGCTGTCTGGCGGGATTTCTCCCGTCAGGGACTCTAGGAAAGCGATGAGGTCGTTTCGCTCTTCGCCGGTGAGGTGGTCGAGCTCCTTGATCTCCTCGTCGCGGTAGTCGTTGGAGTTGCCCGCCCCGATGTAGAAATCAAGCACTTCCTTGAGGGTCCTGAGGTGCCCGTCGTGCATGTACGGCCCGCTGTCGGTGATATTCCGGAGGTGTGGCGTCTTGAACGCTCCCTGGTCTCCCTCGGTCTCGGTTTGTTCGAACCGCCCGATGTCAGCCAGTGAGCCGTCGATTTCGGCACCGACGCCCAAGTTGTGGAACTTGTTATCCATGAAGAGGGCGTAGCCTTCCTCCTCACTGATACTGTGGCAGACCTCGCAGTTGCCCTTGGCTGGATCCCGAAAGACTTCCAGCCCACGGATGGCCTCGGGACTCATCGCCTCCTTATCGTCCCCGAACAGGTACCGGTCGAACGGCGAGTTGCCGACCAGAACGGTCCGCTCGAAACTGGCGATGGACTTGGCAACCATCTCGAACGCGATGGGCTTGTCTCCCCACGCAGACTGGAACATCTCGACGTAGACGGGATCCTCCGAGAGGCGCTCCACGACTCCTTCATGTGTGAACGCCATCTCGACCGGATTCTCCACCGGCCCGCCCGCCTGCTCCTCAAGGCTGGCTGCCCGTCCGTCCCAAAACTGGGTCGTAAAGTAAGCGGCGTTCATCACAGGCGGCGCTTGGCGACCGCCCAGCTCGCCACCGACACCTTTCGAGAACTGGTCAGGGTCCGCGAAGCCGGCCTCGGGCCGATGGCAACTGGCACAAGCGATCGTGTTGTCGACCGAAAGCCGCTTGTCGAAATAGAGATGCCGGCCAAGCGCAACCGTCTCGGCGGTGGGGGGATTGTCCTCAGGGACCGGAACGGGTGGCAGCCCGAGCGGGGGCTCGATCATGATCACCTCACCGATGGGCATCAGCCGCTCGGGTGGTGCCTCGGCTTCCGGCGCTCCGCACCCCGTGACGCTCAGCAGAGCAATCGCCGGAAGAGCCAGCTTACAACGGTAATTCATCGGGCACGTTCTCCTTGGTCATCGCTTGAAACGGGAACTCGGCTCGGCAGCGACTGGAAGCTGACCTCCTGCCCTGAATCAGCAGAAACATCTGCACCGAGCTATGTTTCGACCCGTGCTCAGGATCCCGACCTTCAGAATACGTGAATCTACACGTGGCTGCAACCCGGAGCCCAGTTCGCCCGTCATTGTGCAGGTTCAACGTGGCGTGTCGGCAGTGATCTGGCGGGCACTTCTTGAGAGTTTGACGCGGACCTGCAATCTGGCGTACCATTTTGCTTGCGCCACCTCGCTGTCGACCTGCACGCTCGTTGAAGTGGCCACTATAGACCCGCCACCCGAAGTCCCGGACCCCTGTCCTCCGCCGGTTGCACTGGGAAGTGCAACCGGCAGATTGTAACGTTGGGAGTCCTCCTCGCGTTTCCCGGTTCTCCCCAGAAACCGACCCTCATGTCGGGTTCTGTCCGAGTGCTGGGTCCAGTAGACAAATCCCGGTCCGACCGGCCCCAGTCGCTCCCGGTACATCGACGCCATCGCTCGCCGGGATCAGTAGACCCCGACGGTGACGCTGCCGCTCTTGGGGTCCTGGAACGGCCGAACGTTTCGAACCCCATCCCACGGATAGAGGTCGATCGGTGCTTCCCGCTCGCAGGTGTCCCGCTCCGGGAACCGCGGCACGAAGAACTCCTTGGTCAGCGTCGTGAGGACTGCCCGTCCCGTCTCGCCGTAGCCGACAGCCTCGTCCAGGTTGTCCGGGTCGCAGACCTCGAGTACGGCCCGCGGCTGCGGCGGGTAATAGATGATGGCGTAGTTGTCGGCCGGGTCAAACGGCTTGTGGCAGGCCAGACCCATCAGGGTGTTGCCGTAGGTTGCGGCAAAGTAGGCGCCCTCCAGCAATTCCTCCCGGGCGAAACGGTGAAACTCCGGGGTCATCTCCGTGCCCCCGCAGAAGACCCCGGTAATTCCGAACTTGCGCAGCGACGTACGCTCGCAAAGGCCTTCCAATAGCTTCGGCGTTGCAAACAGGCACTGGATGCCCGGATGGGCCTTCAGGATCGTAAGCGCCTGGTCAAGGCAGTGCTGCTTGTAGCGTTCCGCCTCCTCGTAGTGGCCCCGCTTGAGCAGCTTCACCACCCAGCGCGGGTCGAGGTCGACACAAAAACAGATTCCGCCCCGAACCTGCGCCAGGTACTCGACCGCCAGCCGCAGGCGCCTTGGGCCGCTCGGGCCGAGGTGCAGCCAGTCCGCGCCCGGCGGGAAGTACTCGTCCGGCAGTGTTCCGGAGAAGTCCGCATAGTCCGTCCGGAAGTCGTTCACGTTGATGCGGGACTTCGGCACTCCCGTGGTTCCTCCCGTCTCGAACACGTAGACCGGCTGGTCCGCCAGCCCCTTGGGAACCCATCTCCGGACCGGGCCGCCCCGCAGCCACTCGTCCTCGAACCTTGGCAGCAGCTTCAGGTCCTCGAAGCTGCCGATTCGGTCCCTGGGATCCCAGTCCAGCTTGTCCTTGGCGAATTCCAGCCAGAACGGGCATCCCGTGGTCGGGTCGAAGTGCCAGGCGACCGTTTCCCGGACATGGGCGTCCAGAGCGGTGCGCGCCGCCTCGATCTTGTCTTTCAGGTCGGGCATGCCTCGAGCCTCAGTCCGCCGTGATCGCGTAGAGGTGCGACCGGGTCATGATGTACAGCTTGCCGTTCGCGGCTACGGGTGTCGAGTAGATCACGTTTCCGAAGCCCACCTCCGACAGCACTTCCATCTCCCTGCCGGCCTTGAGCACGGTCAGGTCCCCGTCCTCGTCACCAAGCATTACCTTGCCGTCCACGACGTACGGCGACCCCCACACGGCCGCCAGCATGTCGTACTCCCAGAGGAGCTTGCCCGTTTTCAGATCCAGCGCGTGGAAGAAACCGGAGAAGTTGGGCGCATACAGGATGCCGTCGTCGATGGCGACGGTCGAGATGGTGCGCCGGAACGGATGGTGCCACACAACATGGCTGGTTGTGACATCGCCTGTCCCGCTGGCATCCACGGCCCACAGGTGACCGACGCCCTCGCCGTGTTCCGGATCCTGTCCCACGGCAATGTAGACGATGCCCTCGTGCAGGACCGGGGTGGCGATGATGTTGTTGCGGTCGCCCCGGCCCTGCTTCCACTCGGATTCCTTGGGGTTCGCGTCAAACTTCCAGATCAGGGCTCCCGTCTCCGGCACGAAACTGTAGATCCAGCCGTCTCCCCCGGCGAAGACCACCTGCCCCTTGCCTCCCGCTTGCCCGTAGGCGGGCGACGACCACTGCCCGTGCAGGATGTTGCGGCCCGGCGAGCGGTCCTCCCAGACGATCTCCCCGGTGTGGCGGTTGAGTGCCAGAAAACTCGGGCTGCGCGGGGACGGAATGTTGATGTGGCTCTCATCGACGCCGTTGGATGTGTTGACGAAGAGGATGTCGCCAACGACCAGCGGCGAGGTGGCCGCCATGTTGTGCGGAAACACGCCGAGGTCGTTGTACATGTCCATCGCCCAAATGACGTCGCCATCGGTTGCCGAGGTGTACGGCTCATCCTGGACCGGACCGTCGTTTTCCCCGTCGCGGAAGCCTTCCACGTCGAGCGCCACCACCTCGGCTCGATTGGAAACGTAGTAGGCCACCCCGTCCACAACGGCGGGCGACGAGCAGACCCCTTGCTCCGGCCAATCGTTGACCCGTCCGGCGGCCAGTTTCTCGTGGGTCATCTGCCACAGAAACTCGCCGGTTTCCTCGTCGAACGCCATCAAGACTCCCCGGTCGCCCCCCTGTTCCGGATCGCGCAACAACTCGTTGTTGGTTCCCAGGAAAACCTTGCCTCCGGCCACGACCGGGTTGCCGTACGACTGCGAGCCGATCTCGGCGACCCACTTCACTCCCGTTCCCTTCTTGATGTCCCAGGTACGCGGGATCCCGGTCTCGGGCGAAGCCATGTTGCGGGAGGGTGTGCCACCCCACATCGGCCAGTCGGCGGCGGAAGCGTGCCTCACACACGCAGACGTGAGCATGGCCACGAGCCAGAGTGTTGTGAAGGTGCGAGCGAGCATTGGGAACTCCGGTGGGCCCGGGTCAGCCGCCGAACGGCGTGACCCTCAGGTTGTCATAGTAAATGTCGGCCGACGAGTAGCCGTAAATCCCTGGACTGCCGTGGTCGTGGCCTATCGAGTCGACCACCTTGATCGACCATGCGGCAGGCTCCTCCTCGTCCCTTGGCCAGACCTTGCCGAGGATCTCGGTACTGCCGTCCCCGGCCGGCTCGACACGGAGCTTCATCCGGTACCACACGTCCGGATCCCATTCGAACGGGACCTCCTTGGAGAACCGTTCGAGCTCCGACATCCAGGTGCGGACCATCAGCGTTTGGGCGTTGCCCATCAAGGCCAGGGTGTAGCGGTGGGACACCAGGCCCATGTCGGCCATTCGGCGGCGTTGCTCCAGAGACTTCAGGTCAGCATCGATCTCGTAGCCTCTCTGGGTCGGCGTGCCGACGTAGACTGTCGTTCTCCAACTGCGCGGATTGCCGGAAGGCTTCTTGAGCGACTTTCCGCCGGCAACTTCGACAACCTCGAAGCGGCCCCGGGCCGCCGACCAGCCGTCAGGCACCGTGTTGACGGCATAACGCTCGAAGTCATCCATGAACCCGCCGGCGGGCCTGACGGCCACTCTCGCCTGACCTGTGAGCCCGGCCGCCACAGCTGTCACAAGGCCGCCCTGAGGGAACCGCGAACCGGCCTCGAACTCCCCGTTCGCCTTCAGATCCCCGTCCAGAGCCCCTTCCAGCGACCACTCGGCATCGGTCTCGCCGATCATTCGGCCCTTAGCGTCGAACAGGCGCGCCACGAATCTGGCTGTCGCACCCGGTGCCAGGTTGATCTCGGCGGGAATCACCTGCAGGTGGGCCGGAGCGGCACCCGCAGGAGCGGGCCCGGCGGCATCGAGGACCGCGCCGGGCTCGCCCCCAGTCCCGTCCGGCGTGCCGATGCAATAGAGCATGTTGTTGGTAATGAAGTACACCCTGCCGTTGGCGATCCCGGGCGAGCCGTTGATCTGTGTTGCGCTGCCATCTTCATTCTCGAAGTGATCCTGGTCGGTCTTCTCGGGCGCTTGCCGCCCGCCCAGCCTGTAGATGTGCAGCTTGCCGTCGACGTCGGAGACATAGAGCTTGCCGTCGCCGACCACCGGGGATGCCCGCTGCGCGATGCCGATGTTCTCGATCCAGAGTTGGGTTCCGTCGGTGGCATCGAAAGCGACCAGATTGGCGGAGTTGTCCACGGCGTAGAGGATCCCGTCGTGAATGGTCGGGGAAGCGTACCCTGCTGCAAAGCCGTCGACGGCCCAGGCCTGCTCCGGCTTGCCGTCCACCACATTGCTGGCGTCCAGGGCCACGAGCCTCCCCATCGAGGTGCTCTCGTCGACGTTCTCCTCGCTATGCGAAGCGAATACCGTCATCCCGCTCACCACGACCGAGGAATTGATGCCCCGTTTCGAGAGGGGGAACCCCCAAACCTTACGTCCGGTGAGGGCCTGTATGGCGTAGATGCCTCCATCGCCGTTGCCCGCGATCAGGAGTCTCTGGCCATCGATCTCGCGGACAACCGGAACACTGTAGGTCGTGTCGTACGGCGCCTGGCCCGGTGTCGAGAGCCACACGGTTTCGCCAGTCCGCTTGTCCAAGGCGTAGAACCGGTGCCGCGGGATGAAGGTTGAACCCCATCCTGCGGACAGAAAGCTCACCATCAGCAGGTTTCCGTCGAGGATCGGGGTCGTCGTCCGACCACCGAAACCCGAGATCCTGCCGACCTCCTCACTAGTCGATCTCTCCCACAAGACGGTTCCCTCCGGGTCGAACGCGATCACCATACCCTCGACCCCGTGGGCGAACACGTTGCCGGTTTTGGGGTCGGCGACAAGGCTGGCCCATCCCACCCTGTGGTGGGGAATGTCGGTCTGGAAGACGTTATAGCGGTACTCCCACGCCAACTCGCCAGTGTCGGCGTTCAGGCAAGCGATCTGTTCCTGCCACCGCTGAACCGTCTCGGGTTCGGCAAGCCGGATCACGCACACCCGGCCGTCGACGACGACGGGGGCCGAGCGGCCCCCATAAGGGGCCTTCCACAGCAGATTCTCTCCGTCGGGCGACCAGGTTGCAGGGAGGCCCCCATCGGTGGACACGCCGTCCGAATTGACGCCTCTCCACGAGGCCCACGGATTAGCCGCTGCCAACGGCGGAGGTGCCGGGAGGGATATAAGCAAGAGGGCGGCCACCAACGGTGCAAGGGATATTCGGGCTCTAACTCTCATCTCGGTGAATTCGATATTGCCACCTTGAAGTAGCTTATCGTATTCAATTGGATATGGTGCATCCGATGTTCCCATGGTTTCCGGGCCGGCTCGAGTTTGTTGCGACGGCGCTGCAGGCGGGCTCGGATTTCCGGTGAGCGGGCACCATGATCGGGCTGGTGATCCTGTGCGAACTGACTCGCGGCTGAGGCCGATTCGGGTCCTGGTTGCCAAGCCGGGGCTCGACGGCCATGATCGTGGCGCAAGGGTGATCGCGAGGGCCCTGCGGGATGCCGGAATGGAAGTTATCTACACCGGCCTGCGCCAGACGCCCGAGAGCATTGTCGCGGCCGCACTGCAGGAGGACGTCGAGTTCATTGGGCTCTCGATTCTCTCCGGAGCGCACATGGCCATCGTTCCGCGGGTACTGGACCTGCTCGGAGACGAGAATGCCCACGATATTCGCGTGATCGTGGGCGGGATCATTCCCGATGCCGACATCCCGGTGCTTGAGGCCAAGGGCGTCGCTGCCGTCTTCCAGCCGGGCACTCCGCTGGAGTCGATCGCCGACTTCATCCGCCAGAACCGGCCTTGCCGTTCGTTCGGCTGAAGTTCTCCGACCGTGACGCCGCGGCCGGGGCCCGAGGTGTCCCCTGCCGGGCCGTGTCGCAGCGCGGCACGATACGGTGGATGGATGTCCCTACAATGGGGGGAGGCTAGTTCACTGGCAGGGCGCAATCGGAGGCACCAAGGACCTTGCACCCAGAGCCAGTGCCTGTCCGGATAATGCGGACAGCGCCTGGACGTGACTGTGTGGCAGGATAGGCCGCGGTCGTGGGAAGGAGGGGAGAGATGCGCCGTTCCACTCGGTCCGTGACCGTTCCCCGTCTGCTGCAGATGAAGCGAGCGGGCGAGAGGATCGCCATGCTGACTGCCTACGACTGCACGATGGCCCGCCTCCTGGACCGGGCGGGTGTCGATGTTCTCCTCGTCGGCGATTCACTCGGCATGGTCGTGCTCGGCCACGAAAACACGCTGGCGGTTACCCTCGACATGATCGTGCACCACTCCGCTGCCGTGTCGAGAGGGGCCTCCCGTGCCCTCGTCGTCGGGGACATGCCCTTTCTCAGCTGCCACGTGGGAGTGAACGAGGCCGTCCGGGCGGCTGGCCGGCTCGTGCAGGAAGGCGGTGTGCAGGCCGTCAAGATCGAGGGCGGTCAGGCAGTCTTGCAGACCGTGCAGCGAATCACGGAAGCCGGCATCCCCGTCATGGGTCATCTGGGACTGAGACCGCAGTCCGTCCACCAGATCGGCGGATTTCGCAGACAGGCGCGAAGTCCGGGTGAAGCCGCCGGGTTGCTCGAGAGTGCACGGGCGTTGCAGTCTGCCGGAGCTTGCGCTCTCGTGCTCGAGTCGATTCCCGACGACGTGGCCGCGGAGGTAACCGCTGCGCTGGACATCCCCACGATAGGAATCGGAGCCGGGTCGCGTTGCGACGGTCAGGTGCTGGTCGTCCACGACGTGCTCGGGCTCTACGATGAATTCGTGCCCAGCTTTGTCAAGCGGTATGCGGACCTTGGGCGCGCGGTGACCTCCGCTGCCGAGGAGTACGTCCAGGATGTTCGCGACGGGAAGTTCCCTCCGGCTGCCGGTCATGCTGCGCGCGGCGGAGCTTCCGCGTAGATTCCATGGAGCCCGAGGTTGTCACGGACATCGCGGCGCTTCGGGGCCACGTAGCGCGGGCCAGGGCCGAGGGACTCCGCATCGGATGCGTACCGACGATGGGGGCGCTCCACCGGGGACATGCCGCACTGTTCGACCGGGCTCGTTCCGCCTGCGATCTGCTCGTCGCGACGCTGTTCGTGAATCCGCTGCAGTTCGACAGGGAGGATGACCTGGCTCGCTATCCGCGCGAGCTGGAAGCAGATCGCGGCGTTTGTGGGAAGCACGGTGTAGACGTGCTCTTCGCCCCGCCGGTTGAAGCGATGTATCCGCGCCCGATCATGACGACCGTCCAGATCGAGGGCCTGGCCTCGACCCTCTGCGGGGCGAGTCGGCCCGGTCATTTTCCGGGTGTGGCGACCGTCGTCCTGAAACTTCTGAACATCGTGCAGGCGGACTGCGTCTGTTTCGGCGAGAAAGACTACCAGCAACTCGCGATTATCCGGCGGC
The DNA here is from genome assembly GCA_965205085.1 of Bryobacterales bacterium. Lineage (GTDB taxonomy): Bacteria > Acidobacteriota > Terriglobia > Bryobacterales > UBA6623 > VXMF01. The sequence continues at coordinate 4,949,855 of OZ242039.1, forward strand.
TGGTCGCAGATCTCAACGTCCCGGTCCAGATCGTGAGCGTGGAGACCGTTCGCGAACCGGACGGCTTGGCCCTGAGTTCCCGCAACGTGCTGCTGAACGCAGCCGAGCGCGCCGCCGCTCCCGTGCTGGTGCGGACCCTCCGGGCCGTGCGCGAGGCGATCGAGGACGGGCAGCAGGATGCGGCGCGACTTCGCCTCCAGGGCAAGCGGGCCCTCGATCACGAGCCGCTGGTGCGACTCGACTACTTCGATATTGTCCGCCCGGAGTCACTGCAGCCGGTCGACAGGATCGACGGGCCGGTGCGGATTGCGGTTGCGGCGTACATGGGGTCGACCCGCCTCATTGACAATCTGGCGGCGACTCCACCGCAGGCGCGATAATAGGCGGCCATGCATGGCGTTCTTCCGGTCCTACTCTGCCTGGCTCTCCTGTCGCCGTCCGTGAGCAGCGCCGCCCCGAACATCCTGCTCCTTTTCGCGGATGATCTCGGCTACGGCGACCTTGGGGTGTTCGGGAATCCGGTGATTCGTACGCCGCACCTCGACCGACTCGCAGCCGAGGGCTTGCGCATGACCTCCTTCTATTCGGCTCCCTCGTGTGTCCCGGCCCGGGTCCAGCTCCTGCTTGGGCGCTATCCGAGCCGCGCCATCGTCAGCCGCACGAGCGTGGGCGGCGACGGCGGTATCCCGTCCCATCTGACCACGTTGCCTCAAGTGTTGAAGGCGGCGGGCTACCGGACGGCAATGGCGGGCAAGTGGCATCTCGGGTATGCGCGCGAGGAATTCCTGCCTGTGGGCAAGGGCTTCGACCGATGGTTCGGCCTGCCGTACTCGAACGACATGATCAAGCCCTGGGTGCAGACCGACGAGCCGCTTTGGCTGTACCGAAACTCCGAGAAGGTCGAGCATCCGGTTGACCAGGACCGGCTCACGATGCGGTACACGGCCGAGATCATCGAGGTCATCCGCGAGCGGTCGGACAAGCCGTTTTTTGCGTACTTGGCCTACAACATGCCCCATCTGCCGCTGCGCACTGCCGGGCGGTTCCGCGGGGAGTCGCGCGGCGGACTCTATGGCGACGTGATCGAAGCGATCGATTGGTCGGCAGGCGAACTCCTGCGGGCCTTGGACGAGACCGGACAGATGGACGAGACTATCGTCGTCTTCACCAGCGACAACGGGCCCTGGCTCAATCTGCCCGACCGCATGCTCTCGGGTGGCGTCGTGCCGTGGCATGCGGGCTCGCCGGGAATGCTGCGTGGTGCCAAGCACACGACCTACGAGGGGGGAGTCAGGGTGCCGTTCATCGTGCGGTGGCCGGGAACCGTGCCGGCCGGAACTGTTTCGGCGGAGATCGGTGCGACCGTCGACCTCTACGCGACACTGGTTGCGGCTGCCGGAGGCGCACTGCCGACGGGCAGCGACGGCTACGACCTCACGGCGCATTGGGCTGGCAGGACCGGGCAGTCCCCGCGCAGGGAATACATGTATCACCGCGGCCATCAGGTGCAGGGCGTCCGGTCCGGGCCGTGGAAGCTGCGCACCGTTGACGGCGAGGAACTCTTCCATCTCGATGTGGACCCGTCCGAACGCTACAACGTGGCCGCCGAGCAGCCCGAGATCGTGGCTGCCCTCCGGGAGCGTCTGAGGGCATTCCAAACCCGTGTCGAGGCGGAAGCCGCCGCCGATTCGCCAGACCTGTCCCGGTAGAGTGTAGCTGGCTGGAGGGCTGTCCGGAGGGGGGGCTCCCACTCCCCCATCGGGTTCGGCGGCACCCGCCCTTGGGAGCGTACCGCTGGTGCTGCCGACTGCTCGCACCGGCTGATTACGGGTGGCTTGGCCGCGATTCCAGCGGAAGCGATACCGTACGCCCCTGCTTGGCCGACCGCTTCGCCGCTTCGAGAATCTGTACCGCGTCGACATTCAGATCGAGCGCCACAATGTGCTCCAGCGGCTGTCCACTGGTCACGCGGTCGATCATGTAGCGGATAGGGTGGCCGGCAGCCGGGGCAAGGGATGCCGGATCGAGCTCGGTCGCGCTCCCCCTGCGGGCGCTGAAGGTTACCGAATCCCTGGTCATCGCAAGGCTGCCGTCGCTGCCGAAGATCTCCAGTTGCTGGAATCCTCGCGGCAAGTTCCAGCTCCCCTCGAAGATCCCTACCGCCTGCGGATAGGAAAGCACCACGACCGCATTGTCCTCGACCTTCGGGAATCGGTCCGGCTGCAGTCTGTGGGTGGTCGCCGACACCTGGTTCGGCAATCCGAGGTGCCAAACGGCCCAGGCCGCGCCGTAAATCCCGAAGTCGACGAGCGCGCCCGCTCCGTTCGCCTCCGGGTCCGTAAGCCAGTCGAAGAACACCTTGCGACGAAGGTCTCGTGGCGAGGGGCCGCCGTTGCCGATGACGCCATGCAGCCGCCAGACCTTGCCGACCCTTCCGTCATGCGCCTGCCTCCACGCCTCGTGGTTGGTTGGCCACCAGGCCATCTGGTAGTTGGTCATCACCTCGATGCCGTGTTTCCGGGCGAGCTCCCGGATACGAACGGCGTGCGAATAGCTTCCGGCGAGGGGCTTCTCGAAAATCACGTGGATGCCGAGCGGAGCAAGGAACTCGACGATTTCCACGTGCCGGTTGTTCTCGACGAAAGCCCAGACGATCTGGGGTTCCCTGGAACGCACGAACTCCCTGTAGTCGGACTCGAAGTGCGCGGTCGGCTGCAGCTTCCGGGCCTCGTCGGCCAAGCCGGTGTTGGACTCGGCCACGCCAACGAAACTCGCTTCCGCGATATCCGTGATTTCGGACAGTTGCCGCCAGCTGTGGCCGTGGCGCAGGCCGATGAACCCAACCTTGACTTCGGCCGCCAGCATACTGGATGTAACGAGCAGTCCTGCCAGTGCGTGCCGGCAGACGGAGGGAAATCGGACTCCGAGCATTTCGTAATTGTTACAGACCGTACGCCGGTGCCATCGGCCGAATCGCTTGAGACGGCTCCTTAGAGATCGGGATCTGGGCGGCGATGCTCCAGTGTAGAATTGTGCATGGTCACGGAGCCGCTGCCCCTCGCCCTCACGTTCGACGACGTACTGCTCTCGCCAGCCTACAGCGACGTGCTGCCGACCGAGGTCGATACCGGGACCCAGGTCACCCGCGGCCTCTCGATCAACATTCCCATACTCAGCGCGGCGATGGATACCGTCACCGAGTCCAGGTTGGCGGTAGCTCTCGCCCGTCAGGGGGGAATCGGCATCGTCCACCGCAACATGTCCATCGACAGGCAGGCCGAAGAGGTGGACCGCGTCAAACGCAGTGAGTCGGGAATGATCGTGGATCCGATCACGATCGCCCCGGACCGGAGAATCCGGGATGCGCTCGACCTCATGGCCCGGTTCAGCATCTCCGGAGTGCCGGTGACCGTGGACGGCAAACTGGTCGGCATCCTCACCAATCGGGATCTTCGATTCGAGAAGCGCCTTGATCTTCAGGTCGGCGAGGTGATGACCAAGGACAATCTCGTGACCGTGCCGGTGGGCACGACGCTTGAGGATGCCGAAAACCTGTTGCACGAGCATCGGATCGAGAAGTTGCTGGTCATTGATCGCGAGGGATGCCTGAAGGGCCTGATAACGGTCAAGGACATCCAGAAGAAGCGGGAGTACCCGAACGCAGCGAAGGACGGCCAGGGGAGACTCCTCGTGGGTGCTGCGGTCGGGGCCAAGGGCGACTACCTCGAGCGGGCCCAAGAACTGGCAGCCAAGAAGGCAGACGTCATCGTGATCGATACCGCACACGGCCACTCGAGCCGGGTCCGGGACGCCGCCAGGCACCTGCGGAAGACGATGCCGGACATGCAGCTCGTTGTTGGGAACGTCGCCACGGCGGAAGCCACCCGAGACCTGATCCGCCTGGATGTTGACGCCGTCAAGGTCGGGATCGGCCCGGGTTCGATCTGCACGACCAGAATCGTATCTGGGGCGGGCGTTCCCCAGATCACTGCCGTAGCCGAATGCGCCAAGGCGGCGCAGGGATCGGGTGTGCCGATCATTTCCGACGGTGGCATCAAGTACTCGGGAGACATCTCCAAGGCCATCGGTGCTGGGGCGCACTCAGTGATGCTTGGCAGCCTGTTCGCCGGCACAGAGGAGAGCCCCGGACAGACCGTCCTGTACCAGGGGCGTACCTACAAGACCTACCGGGGCATGGGCTCGATCGGTGCGATGGAAGAAGGCAGCGACAGGTACGAGCCGGTCACGGGGGCCGGCAAGCTGGTGCCGGAAGGCATCGAGGGGCGAGTACCGCACAAAGGCCTTCTCGCTGACATGGTGCACCAGCTTGTGGGCGGGCTGCGTGCGGGAATGGGCTACTGCGGGTGCCGGAACATCCAACAGATGCGGACCTCCACTCGTTTCGTACAGATTTCGCCGGCAGGCTTGCGCGAAGCCCATGTCCATGACGTCTTGATCACCACCGAAGCTCCGAACTACCAGGTTGAGCGCAGGTAAGCCCGAGAGCGATCGGCTTGCCTCCGGGGATTCCCCGATGGTGGTGGCTCTGCGGGTGAAGCCTCAATCGAGCACCTTTGGAACCCTGGACACCCATCATCAGAACGTTGGAACTCAGCGGGCTTCTTCGGCGAATGAACTTGACTCCTTCGGTGCCTCGCTATGGCCCGGTAACGGTGATTGAGGGGCAAGCCCGTTTCGGACCCTGCCGGTTGCACCAGGAAATGCACCAGCGGTCGGAGGGGGCTACGGTCCCGATTGGCCTATCGCATGGGAGAAGTCGCCTTGCCTCGGAGGTCCCGTCATCTGCGAAACGAAGAGCGCTGTCAGATCCGCATCTTGCACCAACGGGGAGCCTCGGTCAGTTCTCAGCGGTACGAATCCACCGGCTGCCGCGAACTCCGGCGCAGCGCCGGGCCCTCCGGCTATCGGCATCAGCAGGCCCAGCAACTCGCTCACTTCTTCCACAGGGGCCGCTCATGCCCCGACTCGATCATCTGCTCCGTACTCATCAACTTCTGGATTCGCTCCTCCGAGCCGGGATGAGTACGCATGTACAGCAGACCCAACTGCTGCTTCGAGTTCCGGACAAAGCGACGCTCATTCAGCAGCCGCATGTGAAAGTGGGAGGCCGCCTTGGGGTTGTAACCTGCGTCATGCAGAATGAACAACCCTAGGTGATCAGCCTCATTTTCCATCGCCTGGCTATAGACCCGGATGCCGACGTCGGTTCCGATACCCTGTCCGAGGCGGGCCCAACCTGCTCCATCATCTGGGTCTTCCGTTGCGGCACCCACGACCGCGCCGACAGCCATGCCGATCAAGCTGGCACCGATCACATTGCGCATCTTCCTGCCAACATGCCCCATGATGCCGTGAGCGTATTCGTGTGCGAGAACAGCAGCCAACTCGTCGCTGCTTCCAACGCGTCGGATCAATCCGCCATAGACAGTGATGTTGTTATGGAGGTCAATATGGGCGTTGACCACGCTGCTGCCGGGGCGCACAACGAGGCGGTACCTTGCCAAACGCGCCCCGCAGCCGTGCTCTGATCCGAATACCCGCCTGCACAAACGAATCGCGCTGGCATGGATACGATCACCCGTTTGCCGAGCAAATCCCGTTCGTGCGCTCGACGGAAGATTCAGCGAAGGCGGGATGCCCTCGTCGAAGCGCTCCTGCATGGCCGCCTTCGTGACCGGACTGAGTTGCGGCATGCGCATTCGAGTCCCAGCGCAACCGCTCAGGGCGACGACCAAAACTAGGGTGAGCAGGAAGTTGTACATAAGAGATCGCGCTCCGGCGGCCCACATTTTATCACTCCTGATTCTGCAGTGGGGACCCGGGAGCAGCCGCCGAGGCGGTTCTAACCTACGGCGCAGCTGTCCACGCACCCTGGATGCCGGACGGCGATCAGCGGACGGACCGGCACTTAACCTTTCGGCGTAGAAGGCGTAGCATGAGGTGTTTTCCGGGCGTCCAGGCCGTGGCGGGCCGAACAGAAGCTGCCGGTTGCGCCAGGAGAGGCGCCCGATAGGGAGACGGGTTTACTGTCGGCGCAGCGGAGCAACTGCCATTCGCCCAGTCGTATCGCCACTGAAAACTCGGAGCGCGGCCTGATTGGCCGCTCCAGCCCGCGCAGCAGTGGCTGCAGGCCCAGCATCGTCAGAGTCCACTCAAGCACCGGCACAGTTTCCGTCAGGCGTGCGGCACTGACCGAGGGCCTGTGAGTCGGTTGCGCCAGCTACCCGCTGCAGATTGCGGGCATACAGTGTGACGAGGGTGCTCGTGGTCGGTGGGTCCCCGTTCGAGCCGCCAATTTGCCACTGGCCATGGCATACTCAGATCTGGCTCTTGTTGGGGACTCATGGTCGCAGCACGGTCCAGTCGGTCCCCCGTGGCCGAATCTTCATTGATCCGCTGGTATTCCATGGAACTCGCCCTACACCTCAAGTCCGCTCCTTTCCACGCTCTGATGTGCGGCAGCCTCGTCGGCCTGTTCGCCGCTTCGCTGGTCGCACAGATCGAGATCCCGTACGAGAAGTACGTACTTGACAACGGCCTCACCCTGCTGGTCCATGAGGACCGCAAGGCTCCGATCGTCTCGGTCAATGTCTGGTACCACGTCGGATCCAAGAACGAACGGCCCGGCAAGACCGGCTTCGCCCACCTCTTCGAGCACCTGATGTTCAACGGCTCGGAGAACTTCAACGACGACTACTTCCAGGCCTTGGAGCGCGTCGGCGCGACCAACCTCAACGGCACCACCAACCAGGACCGGACGAACTACTTCCAGGATGTCCCCCGGCCGGCCCTGGATCTGGTTCTGTGGATGGAATCTGATCGCATGGGCCACATGCTGGGAGCGGTCGACCAAGCCAAGCTGGACGAGCAGCGGGGCGTTGTGCAGAACGAGAAAAGGCAGGGCGAGAATCAGCCCTACGCCATCGCGTACGAGCTGGTCACCAAGAGCACCTTCCCCAAGGGGCACCCGTATTCCTGGACCGTGATCGGCGAGATGGAGGATCTCGATGCTGCATCGCTCGACGACGTCCACGAGTGGTTTCGAAATTACTACGGCGCCGCCAACGCGGTCATCTCGATTGCAGGCGACATCGCGCCCGCCGAGGCCCGTGACCTTGTGGAGCGCTACTTCGGAAGCATCCCGGCTGGACCGCCAGTCGTGCGGCACCGCGCCTGGATCGCCCGGCGAACAGGCGAGCAGCGTCAGGTTGCCCAGGATCGTGTTCCGCAGGCCAGGGTCATGAAGGTCTGGAACGTTCCGCAGTGGGGGACGCGCGAGGCGGTCCTGCTGGATCTTGCGACCGACGTGCTGGCGGCCGGCAAGAGTTCGCGCCTCTACAAGAGGCTTGTCTACGAAGACCAAATCGCGACCGACGCTGTCGCCTACATCAACGCCAGCGAGATCGCGGGGCAAGTGGTGCTGCAGGGATCCGCCTTGCCCGGGGGCGATCTGGCTGCCGTCGAGACGGCTCTGGACGAGGAACTCGCGAAGCTGATCACCGAGGGGCCGACGGAGGAGGAACTGGAGCGGGTCAAGACACGCCACAAGGCGGGTTTCATCCGCGGTGCAGAGCGGATCGGCGGGTTTGGAGGCAAGTCGGACATCCTGGCGCGCAACGAGGTCTTCATGGGCGATCCGTCCCACTATCGGAAGATGCTTGCCTGGGCCGAGGAGGCGACGGCAGAGGAGATCCGTGGCGTGGTTTCCGAGTATCTCTCGGACGGCGTCTACGTGCTGGAGATTCACCCTGCGCCGGAACGCAGCGTGTCCGAGAGCAAGATTGACCGTACCCGGCTTCCGCAAGCGGATGGTTTTCCGGAGTTCGAGTTTCCCGAAGCGACGGAAGTCCGGCTTTCGAATGGGCTCCGCGTCTTGCACGCGTTCGTCCGTTCCATTCCGACCGTCGAGATGTCTCTGCTCCTCAACGCCGGCTTCGCTGCGGATCATGGCGGGATTCCCGGCTTGGCAAGGATGACCGCAGAAATGCTGGATGAGGGAACAGGGAAATACGATTCCCTGGAGTTCGGTGACGAGGCGGCCCGTCTGGGGGCCCGCATCGGCACGTCGGCCTCCCTTGACACCGCCACGGTCTCGCTCTCCGCCCTCACCGAGAAGCTGACCGAATCCCTGGACCTCTATGCCGAAGTCATTTTGCGTCCGTCATTTCCGGAGCGGGAGTTGGAACGTCTGAAGCGCCTCGGTGTCGCCGGCATTCGGCAGGAGATGTCCCGGCCGGTGTCCACCGGCATGCGGCTCCTGCCGGGACTGCTCTATCCGTCTGATCACCCCTATTCCGGGCCCCTGACCGGCAGCGGCACGATCGAGTCGGTCACTTCGATGATGCGGGAAGACATCGTCCGCTTCCACGGCAAATGGTATCGACCCGACACGGCGACCTTGCTCGTGGTGGGAGATGTCCCCCTCAAGCAGTTGCAACCGATGCTCGAGGAGCGGTTCGGTGCCTGGCGCGGTGAAGGCGATGCCCCCCAGCTGAACTTGACCGATGTTGCGAAGCCCCAGGGCCGTGCGGTCTATCTGGTCGACAAGCCGGGCGCCCTGCAATCCGTGATCTTCGGTGGACTGCCTGCGCCTCCCACGAACAATCCGGACGAGATAGCGATCGAGACCATGAACGCCATTCTGGGCGGCAGCTTCACCTCTCGAATCAACATGAACCTGCGTGAGGACAAGCACTGGAGCTACGGTGCCCGCAGCATGCTCTTCGACGCGGTCGGGCCACGGATGTTCATGGCGTACTCCCCGGTTCAGACCGACAAGACCAAGGAGTCGATGATCGAGATCGATCGGGAACTTCGCGACATTCTAGGGCCGCGCCCGCCCGAGGCAGGGGAGTTGTCGAAGGCGCAAAGGAACCGGACTCTTCGCCTGCCGGGCCAGTACGAAACCAAACGCTCCGTCCTGGGGGCGCTCGGCGATATCCAGACGTTCCGCCTCCCTGGCGACTACTTCGAGACCTATGCGGGTAAGGTGCGTGCGCTGGAACTGCCGGATATCGAACGTGCTGCCAAGGCCATTGTCCATCCGGACAACATGGTCTGGGTGGTGGTTGGCGATCTCTCCAAGATCGAATCCGGGGTTCGCGAACTCGGATTCGGCGAGATTCGCAAGCTCAGTCCCGAGGGCAAGGTACTGGACTGAGGCCTATTTCTTCCCCGAGGCACCGCTGAGGTTGCCAAGTTCGGTGGATCCGAGATTCATCAGTGGCAGACCCAGACCGCTGCCGATGGCCGACAGTGCCTCGAGGTCGACCGGTCCCATGATTTTGACCAGCGTTACCTCCCCTGAGTCACTCGAGACAACCGAAATCCCTGCGACTTCCTCATTGGAGTAGTAGGAGTACACCGAGAGGGATTCGGGCTTCTTGCGGTTCTCAGTCTCAATCAGGGGCACCCAGCCATTGTCGGTGAGTCGCCTGTGAACCGGCGCGACGTCCTCCTTGCTGGGAGATGAGCCGCGAAAGCGGTAGGTGCGGCGATAGACCGCCGTCAGGCCGTGCATGAAGGTCTTGACCGGCCCCGTCGCATTCTTTCGGAGGGACAGGATTTTCTTCGCCTGATCCAGCGAACGCCCCCAAAGATTGACCTTGACCACCTCGTCTGCCTTCTGTTCCAGGTCGGCGAACTCCAACAGTGTCTCGACAGGCTGCTGCTGCGCCCGCAGCAGTCCGGTCGTTCCGATGGCCAGGAACGCCACCAGCAGACCGGATGGAATGTTGAAGACCCGGCCCTTACTCATTCGGTGCCCCCTGAATGGGCGAGAGCGCGGCCTCCTGGGCCTGGTTCCACTTGTGGCCGGCAAGCTGCAGAACCTCCGCCAATTCCAGCTCGGCTCTGTCGAGCGCAACCGCTTCTGTGTCGGGTTGATCCTTCCCGGGCGGTCCAACCAGCCACACCAGTGCACCCAGCGCCATCACCGCACAGGCTCCGAACCCCCAACTGGTGCGCATCGGCAGCCAGCCAAACGCTCTTGCCGAGGTGCGTCGCACGGGCTGGTCGGTTCCTGCCGCGCGAACTGCCGCCATCACCCTGTTCCGCAAGGAGGCCGGAACCTGACGTCGACCGAATGCGAGCCGCAGCGAGTCCTCGAGCACATCGTTATCGTCCCGCGGGCGCATAGCAGACCTCCGTCTTCAAATGGGCCACTTTGGGGCGCAGCCGGATCAGAGCGCGGCGCAGCAGGGTCTTCACGGTGTTGACCGGGATATTCATCGCATCCGCGATCTCGCCCAGTTTCAGATCCTCCTGGAATCGGAGCACGACGACCATCTGCATCTTGGCAGGCAGTTCCGAGATTCGCTGACTCAACTCCTCCTCGAGGATGGGATCCCTCTGGACAGCCTGAATCTCCGGTTCCGGCACGGAAGCAAGATCAAGGTGCGGACGGAACTTCTTTCGCCTTGACCGGTCAATGCACTTGCGGGTGACCGTCTGGCGCAGCCAGTTCACCAAATGCATGTCTGACTCGAGCTTGTGCAGGTTGCGGAACAGCTCCAGGTAGGCGTCTTGCGCCAGATCCTCTGCGGTTGCTCGATTCCGAAAAAAGTTAAACCCCAAGCTGAAGACCATTCCTTCTGTCTGCGCGATGATCGCCGAGAAGGCCTCGCGGTCGGCGAGAGCGGCATCCAGGAGCCTGCGCGGGTTGCCGTCCATTGATATGTCTGTTGCCTACCCGCTGTCCCGCATCGCCGATCAACTCATCCTCATCAGATCCTACGCCTGATGGTGCCGATATGGTTCAGACGCAGCCACCTTTCGCCCGACCCGCAAGCCACTCTACCCCGTGGGCCGCTTCCCGGGCCGCTTCCTGTCGGTTGGCGCCCGCCTCAGTCGGACGGCCAGACAACGCCTTGCTGCTTCTCGGTGACGGGCGACTCGCCCTTGTACACGAAGCGCTGCACCCGTCGTCCATGATAGGTCTCGGTGGTATAGATGTTGCCGGATGAGTCGGTGGCGATGCTGTGCACTGCGTAGAACTGGCCGGGCTGGCGGCCGCCGTCCCCGAAACTCGTCAGAATCTCCAGCGACTGGCGGTCGAGGATATGGACTCTCTGGTTCGATCCGTCGGCGACGTATACGTACTTCTGGGCCGGATCCCTGGAAAGAGCCACATCAAAAGTCGACCCGTCACCCAGTGTACTTGGCTCGATCCAGGTCTCGTCAACATAGGTTCCGTCAGTCTTGAAGACCTGGATTCGATCGTTCGTCCGGTCGCAGACGTAGACCAAGCCGTCGTTGGACAGCGCAATGCCGTGCACCGGCGTCCGGAACTGGTCTGGCTTGTCCCCCGGCCTGTAGGCTGGCAGTTGCGTGTCGTCGGGCTCGTTGCCGTATGCTCCCCAGTGCCGCTTGTACTGCCCTGTGTCGGCATCGAGGACGATCACCCTCCGGTTTCCGTATCCGTCGGCCACATAGAGTTCATTCGTCTTCGGGTCGACCAAGGTCTTGGCCGGCAGCTTGAAATTCTCGAAGTCGTGGCTGCCTTCGCCCATGAACGGCTTGCCGATCTGCATGAGGAATTCACCGCTCCGCGTGAATTTCAGGACCATGCTGTCATGTACGCGGCCCCTTCCCATGGCGCTCTCGTCGTGTGGGAGCATCGCTTCGGCACGCGCCCGGCCCCGGCCATTGCCGCCGATCCATACGTTGCCCTTGTGATCGACGTCGATTCCGTGGTTCGAGGCCGGCCAGTCGAATCCCTCGCCGGGGCCGCCCCAGTGCTCGATCAGGTCCCCCGACTGACCGAACACGAGCACCGGCGGGGCGGGGAAGCAGCAGGACGAGGCCGGTGGGTCCCATGTAGCATAGACTTCCTTGGGTTCCAGCGAACTGCCGCGGTGCACGATCCACACGTTGTCCTCGTCATCGACGTCCACACCAATCACGGTGCCGAGCAGCCAGTGGTTCGGCAAGGGCTTGGGCCACAGAGGATCGACTTCGAATACGGGTGCCAGCACGGCATCCGGTTCTGCAGCCGTCGATCCGCTTTCGGTCGGTGGAGCACAGGCGAGCAACAGGAAGGATGCGGCAGTGGCAGCTCCGGCCCGGCCTGTGGGGGAAGATACAAAACGATGCGGGTTCACGCGAAGTATCATACTCGCTTGGCCAAGGAAACAGCAATCCATCGATTGTGCCGCCAGTGCGTTGTTCCCAAATCCTGATGAGAAGTGTCCGGGCGGCGTTCGGCTTGATCCTCTCGCTCTTCGCCATGCCGGCGTCGGCACACGAGGTTCCCGTCGAGGTAGTCGTGCAGATGATGGCACGCGCAGAGACCGACCGGCTCCAGGTCGTGGTTCGACTGCCGCTGCGGGCGATGCGCGACGTGGATGTACCGGAGTTCGGGGGGGGATACCTCGACATTGAGGCCCTCTCCCCGCGACTTGACGGCCTCGCGAACCAGTGGATCACGCCGTTCGTCGAGGTCCGGAGGCATGGCGAGCGGCTCGGAGCGCCGACCGTTGCGGCAACTCAGCTCTCGCTCCCATCGGACCGGTCACTGGAGTCATTCGAGAAGGCGCTGAGTCACCTCGATGCTCCCAAGCCCGGCAACGCCATGCATCTTGTCTGGGATCAGGTCCTGTTCGACGTCCTGCTCGAGTTCCCCACCCGGTCCGAAACGACAGGGTTCTCCATCCGCTCTGGGCTTGCCCATCTGGCGGGCACGGTCGTAACGGTCCTGCGGTTCGAGTTGCCGGGCGGCACAGTGCGAAATTACCAGTTCACGGGAGATCCCGGAGTCGTCCAGCTGGATCCGAGCTGGGTGCAGGCGGCTTCCCGTTTCGTCCGGCACGGATTCGAGCACATTCTGGATGGGCCTGACCACCTGCTGTTCCTGACCTGTCTGGTGATCCCGCTGCGTCGATTGTGGCCGCTGCTCCTGATCGTCTCGGCCTTCACTGCGGCACACTCGGCGACCCTGCTTGCGAGTGCGCTCGGCCTGGTGCCCAATGGCCTCTGGTTTCCGCCGCTGGTCGAGACGCTGATTGCCGTCTCCATCCTTTACATGGCGCTAGAGAACATCGTGGGAACGATATCGCGCCGCTGGGCGTACGCGCTCGGGTTTGGCTTCGTGCATGGCTTCGGGTTCTCGTTCGTCCTTTCCGAGACGCTGCAGTTTGCCGGGCCCCACCTGCTGACATCGCTGCTGGCGTTCAACATTGGTGTGGAACTCGGCCAGGTTTTCATCCTCCTGTTGCTCGTGCCCGTGCTCGAGTGCCTGTTTCGCTATTTGATGGCGGAGAGGGCCGGCACGATTCTCGTCTCGGCGATGGCTGCTCACCAGGCCTGGCACTGGTTGCTTGAGCGAGTTGCCGTGCTTGCGCTGTTCCAGGGTCAGATTCTACCGGGGTCTTGGAGGGAATCCATGTTCTGGGTCGGTGGCGGCGCTATGGCCGGGCTTGCATGGTGGCTTGCGATCAGGGCACGGAAACGGGATCGGGCCGCAGTCCGGGAGTGACCCTCGCCACCGAACCGCCCGACTGGGGCTACGCCGAGACGATGGTGTAGTGCCGGTGCAGGCTCGACCAGATTTCGTCCGTCACGTTCAGCATCGAATGATCCGTTTCCAGCCATTCAACAGACACGTTCGGGCGGTCTCTGGCGAACTCCGTCGTCAAGGACGGATCCGCCACTGCATCCTGCCGCCCATGCAGCACGAGCGTGGGTACCGAGACATCCGGGAGCGGCTCGTAGGCCTCGGCATCCCGATAGAAGCGGTAGGCGAGCGGCACCGTGCCTCCTTCCCGGTAATGGAAGAATGCTCGCTGGCCTTCTGCTTGCCATCGGCTCATGGCTGCGGGTCCAAGGCTCGCATTCAGGCGGCGGGCGAAACCGAACGCTGGCGCCAGCAAGCCGAGAGCCGCAGTGTTGCCTGGGTTCCGGGCGGCATACAGCGCGGCGATATAGCCGCCCAAGCTGGAACCGACCAACAAGCGGGGCTGCATCGTGTCTGCGAGATCGCCCACGAGCGCCAGCTGTCTTGACAGTGTGGTGTTCCGGAAATCGCCCTGATCGAGATCCGGCAGCGCAACTTCGATTCTCAGACTCCGGAACCGTCGGGCGAGAGACTCACCTTTCTCGGATCTGGAACTGGAGCAGAATCCGTGCAGGTAGAGGACACCGGGCATGCGAATGGACCATTCTGGCACTCCGGACAGGGGCTCCTGCCAGAATGGGACTTGCTGGCACCGGAACGCTTCGCGGCCAGTCCGCACGGGACCCTCCTGGCGCTCAGTGTGCCAATCCTCGGCTCCCTCATTGCCGAGCCTCTCACCGCGTTGGCGGATACGGCCTTTGTCGCCCGCCTCGGGGCGGAGCCGCTGGCTGCGCTCGGGGTGGGCACGATGGTGCTGTCGGCACTGTTTTGGGCCTTCAGTTTCCTTGGCGTTGCGACCCAGACGCGCGTTGCGGCGCTCCACGGATCCGGGTTGCACAATGGCGGGTCCCAGCCGGGAGCCGCCCGAATGTGCCGGGTCGCCGTCACACTCGCTGCGCTTGTAGGGTTGGGGTTGGCGGTAGTCGGGGTCCCGTTGTGCCGGCCCGTGACCACGGCGATGGGAGCTTCCGGAACGGTCGCCAGCCTCGCCGCCGAATATCTTCGGTATCGCCTGCTCGGAGCTCCGGCGATGCTGGTCAGCTTTGCGGCGTTCGGGGCGCTTCGGGGCGCTCACGACATGAAAACCCCATTGTGGGTCGCTGGAGGCATGAACGCCGTGAACCTTGTCCTGGATCCGATTCTCATTTTCGGGTTGGCCGGGGTCCCCGCGCTGGGCGTGGCGGGTGCGGCCATCGCCAGCTCGATCAGCCAGTGGGTCGGGGCGACATGGGCCGTGGCGTGTGCAGGGCGGAGACTTGGACGAGCCAAAGGGTTCGACTGGGGGCTGGCCAGAGGCCTGTTGACTGCCGGTATCGACCTGTTCCTGCGTGCCGCCAGCCTCAACGTGTTCCTCTTGCTTGGAACGCGCAAGGCTACTCTCATCGGCGCGGGTGCGGGCGCCGTCCATCAGGTCGTCCGCAGCACGTGGTTCTTCAACGCCCTGTTCCTGGATTCGTTCGCTATCTCCGCCCAGAGTCTTGTGGCCTTCTTTCTCGGAACAGGTGACCGCCACAGGGCCCGGCTGGCGGCACGCGTCGTCTGTCTCTGGTCGTGTGTTGCGGGAGCGGTACTCGGGATCACCATGTTCACTCTGGAGCCGTGGGTGATCGATCTGTACGTTCCCACGGCTTCAACGGCCCTATTCTGCATCCCTTGGCGTATTGCCGCTGCAACCCAACCTGTCAGTGGGCTGACATTCGGGACGGACGGCGTCCATTTTGGGGCTGCTGATTTCAGCTACCTGAGGAACTCGGTTCTGACCGCCCTTGTGTGCGGCGGCTACCTGATTCTGCGGACCGACCCCTCGTCGCCGTCCGCACTGAACTGGGTTTGGGTCGGGTTCACCGTCTGGACGGGGGTGCGCGCCGTGGCAGGGTTGGTGCGCATCTGGCCGGGCGTCGGTAGTACGCCGCTTCGTGGTGCCTGTTCCGCTCCGCGGTAGGCCCGGGAATCGGCCCTTGAGGTCGTGTCTGCCAGAAAACCCCCTCTGCCAGAATCTCTACTCGGGCATCGAAACATACCGGTTGCACTAGGACATCACGGTGCAATGGGCGCGAGACTTCCTATCCCCCAGGGCCGGAGATTCCGGAGCTTGACGTGCGGGAAGTTCGGACGACGAGGAGGCGAACACACTGCTTACTCGCAAGTATCGTGACCTGTATGTAATGGTCTGGCGTGACATGAAGGCAACTGCGGCGGCCAGGTGCAGATAGTGTCTCTCCGGCCCGGCTGACCGAAGCTACATGCTCCTGACGGCCTCTACAGGACCATCACAAAGTCCTGCTCACCCCTTCCCCGGAAACCTACGGGATCTGGATTTGGTGGCCGCACTAATCCGCCGCGGCGCTACAGTTAGGGTCGAACTTAGACACCGGTTAGGCCCGACGTACGGCCAGCGAACCCTAGTCCTTCCAGTAGGCCCTCCACTCGAGCCAGCCGTCTGTCCATGTCAGCCAGCCGCCGGGCTGTGTCTCGTCGCCCTGCCGTGATCAGCGTCGCCAAGGCTGCCCCCACGCCCAAGATGCCGATGAGTTCCGGGCTCATGCATATAGCTTACGCACTACTCGTTTAGTGTTCCGGCACCAGATGATTCCGGGGTGGGCAGACTGGAGTGTAGCACGGTCAGTGGCAACGCTTGACGCAGGCAGAGGTGGCCAGCGCGGCAGATCCCGAGCCGGGTTGCGCTGGTTCGTACAGGCATCTCCAGAACGCGTCTCTGAAACCACAAGACGGTTCTCTCGGGTTCCCTCCATAGCTACACCTTGCTACTGACCTGTATTCCCATCGTGAGGGCCTTGAGATCCTGGAGAAGCAACCCTGAGGTAATACATCGTGCGCCTGTCGGAGGCCGAATGCCAGCGTTGTCGGGAGACGGTCGTCCAACCTCCGGCAAGCGCCAGAAGGTGTACCGGCTGCTGCCGGTCGATGTGGATGAGCCCAACGGGCTGACCGCCGAGTGCAGACCGTCGGGAACGTCCGCCAATGCTGTGTGCTAAAGGGCTTCGATGTGGCCCTCAACGGCCGGCCCCGCGACCCGCACACTGGGCCTCCGAAATGCTTGAACGGGCGTCAGGAAGCCGGCCTGACCGCGCGGGCCACGCCCAGTGGTCGTTGCGCCTGCTGGCACGCCAGGTGGTCGAGACAGGGATCGGCGACCCACTCAGCCATGCCACGGTACAGCGCACATGGACGGTGGATTTGTGCCGCTGGAGCTGAGTGGCGATGGTGCCGCCGAGGCCCCCTTTTGGGGCAAGGCGTGAATCTGGCAGCGTTCGTCGTATCGCCGATGGCGGTCCGTCCGAGGCATGGCGGTTTCTCCCATACCATAGGCCGATCCGGACCTCGGACCACTCCCCCCGCTGTCGTACTTCCTAGTGTTCCGACACTGAGTGATTTTCGAGTAGATGGACTTGAGTTTGCAGCGGGCATCGGCGACGGTCATGTGCCAGTTTACCGCCCGCTCTTGCGCGTTGGTACTCGTCGCCCAAGCCGTCGCCTCTGTCCGCAAGTCCTCCAACTCGCCTAGCCGTCACCCCCGCAGACACTGCCGCGTAAAGCAACTCAGTTCGCACTCGGCCACATTCAGCCAACGGCCATGCATCGGGGTGTAGCGCAACTCCGGCCGCTGCAGCATCGCTTCCGCCCGCTCCGCCGCCGCGTAGCGGCCTTCCATCAGCGCCGCCACCTCCTGCGCCCAGTCCTGCTTCGTACGGCGGGTGCGGACTCCCACCTGGTGCCAGCTCCGTAGCGGATTGCAGAACATAAACACAGCCGCCGTACCAGCCGCTCGTATTCGTAATCAACGCGTTTCGGATGCTGGGGGGTAGCCGTCAGGGGCGTCCGCATTTCGCGCACCAACTGCACCGGCTGCTCGTCCATGCAGACCACCGGGTGGGACTCGGTATAAGGCCGCTCCTAGCTGCGCAGCACGGCCTCCATCGACGCCGCGAAATCCCCGTAGGCCTGGGGCGGGATGACCCAGTACTGGAGTTTGCGGGCGCTTAAGCCGTTTTTTTAGTGTGCACTGGACGGTTTGGTGGCTGATCGAGTCGCAGATGCCCATCTCGACCGCCTGACCCGCCAACAGGCGCAAGGACCACTGGGCATAGCCCGTTGGGGGTTCACTCAGCGGCAAGCTAGTCAGGTCGGCTTCCTGCCGACCATCCAGCCGCTTGGGTGGCCCACTCCGGGGGTGCCGGGCCCAATGGCATTGACTTAAGGAAATCCCGGGTTGAGCGTCGGCGGCGGCGCTGTCAGGACGCTAGGGTAGTCGCCTGGCGGTTCCTCCCCTTGGTTTCGGGCTGGCTGGACCGGCGCGGATAGGAGCGTTGCGGTCGGCACCACGGGCGGTTCTTCGCGATGCCATCCACCAGGTATCGCAATCCCTTCCGCAGGGTCTGTGCCTGGGGCAGGAACAGGCCTTGCAACGGGTGTCCGACCCGGTGCAGTATAGGCCGGAAACAGGTCCACACAGCGGGTCGGCCGTGCCCATCTGGAGCCTAGCGGAAGACCGCTTCGCTGGGGTTCGCGGCCAGTCGGGCCAACGCCGTCAGCGTAGCGTAGTGGGCGTCCAGCTCCAGCCGTGGCGGTGCGAGGGGGACGACGGTCTCGCTGCGGTCGGACCCGCAGCAGGACGGGCGCAAGACGGCGGGCAGCAAGGCGAAGGAGGAGGAGCCGCTGGGATGGATGACGACATCGCCCGCTCGGGTGCCAGGCTCCCGCTGCCCAAGGGGTGGTACCTGGCGGGCCACCCGCCCCAGCGCGGAACGGGCCCGAGTCGGGAGCGGGCCCCAGGGCGCCCGTAGCCCGCGGGCTTTGCGGACAACCAAGGGCAAGTGTTTGTGGCAGTTCTGATTTTGCCAGCCGATCCACTGATCGCGGCAGGGCAGGCGCGGAGCCGTGAAATCGAATCGCAGACAGCCCAGCGTGCGTCCCTGCCGGTCGGGTAGGAAACAGCGCCGGGGGGGACCGCTCGGGCGGCGATAGCCGAGCGGGCACGAGGGGCTGCTGGCGGGATCGCTCTCCACGCCGCTAGGGGGCCAGGCGCAGGATGCCGAGTGGTTCCAGAGCCTCCAGAAGGCGCAGGGCCCGTTGCATGCGAGGCTGGCCTTTCGGGGTTTGCCAGAGGAGGTGGCCCAGTTCGGTGCGACGGAGCTTGGCCAACGTCCGTACGACCACCTGGATGGGAGCGATCTGCCGACGCCTCAAGCGGCGGCCGAAGCAGGTGGCGGACTGGAGTTTGGCGATCAAGAGGTCCAGCACGGGACTGCTCCTGCTTCACGGTGCCATGGCAAGGCACCGAAGTCAAGTCCTGTCGCCAAAAAACATTCACTGAGTCTCAATCTTGTGATGATGAGTGTCTTAGCCTCCCAAGGTGCTCGAGTGAGAATTCTCGTAGCAAATCAATGCCATTGGGTCCGGGCCCGCCCATGCAGAGCCACCTCGAAACCTTCCAGCACACAGCGTTTGCGGACGTTCTCGACCGTCCGCAAACGGCAGCCAAAGGCCTCTGCGATCGGGCGGTCGGTCCAGCCCGGACCCTCGGCATCGACCTGCAGCAAGATGCGCGCTCGGCGCGCTTTCTCGCTGCGGCCGCTGAGCTTCCGGATCACTTCCGCACAAACTTTGCGTTCCGCTGCGGACAGGCGGACGATGTATTTCTTCATGGTTGCTTCTCCTCGGGCCGGCGGGCCTCGCTGAATGCATACCAAGACAGCAACAAACTGCTTTCTGTGAAAACATTCGGCGACAGCCTTGTCCTCTGCGCCAGCCAGTCCGCGGGCCTTGTCTTGCGGCCCCTGCCACCCGCCTAAGGACTCGGAGCAGCGATCCCCTCCAACTGCGTCAAGCGTTGCCTCTGCCCACCCTCAAGCAGCGCTCCCCGAACCTGAAAACGATTCTGGACCGGAACACTAGTGTCCCGCTTGACGGAGCCGTGATTCCAGTTCCGCAATGCGTGTCTTGTCCGCTTCTGCTTGGGCTTCCAAGCGACGTCGTACCTCCGCTTCGGCCTCCGCCCGGGCTGCTTCGGCCTCCGCTCGGGCTGCTTCGGCTTCCGCTCGGGCTGCTTCGGCTTCCGCCCGGGCCTCTGAGCGACGTCGTGCCTCCGCTTCGGTCTCCGCCCGGGCTGCTTCGGCCTCCGCCCGGGCATCTGCGAGACGTCGTGCCTCCACTTCGGCCTTCAATCGGAGCGCCGCAGCCTTGGTGTTCCGGGGAATCTCATCCATCCACGGATACTCCGTTCCGGTCACCGGGTCCCGGACCCGCACGTTCTCCCCCTCCACCCGCATCTCCACCCCCAGACTCACACTCAACAGTCCGCCTCCCGGCTCCGCCTCCACGTCCCGGTACTCCCCCCGGTGCAGCCGGTGGCCCACCAGCCGTGGCTCCTGCTTCTCCGGGTCCGGCTGGAACCGGAAGTACTCCCCAATCCCCAGCCGCGCGTACAACACCACCTTCTCCTCTTCGTTGTGGGTATAGGTCGACGGCGAGAGCACCTCCAGCGCGAAGTCCGGCGGCTTGCCCTCCTCCCAGATCTTGTACACCCTCCGCTTCCCCAGATCGTGGTCCAGCACCACGAAGATGTCCGGCGCGATGTTCTTCTTCGGATTCCCCTCCTCGTAATACATGAACATGCCGCCCCGCAGCACCACCCTCGGAACTTCGTTGAAGTGGTGGGTGAGAGCGGCGCGCAAGTTGACGATGGCACTGGCCTGTAGGGGGTTTTCCGGCAAGAAGCGACCGTCCGAATCAGGGTAGTGAATGACCTCGGCTAAGACTGGGGCAGGCGGCTCGAGCACGGCCGGGAACGGGCTCTGCCTGATCATGCGGTCATGCGCCATGTCGGATCGACGGGAGCCGTACCCGCAGGTGGCAGTATAGCAGGGGATCGGGACGTATCGTGGGGTCCGGTGGCGGACGCCGAGTGGTCCCGACCGAGAGGCGCCATTCAGCGTCCAGCCAGCACTGCGTCGAGCGGCACCGGCGGTCCAGAGTCAGGTCCAGAACGGTGATGTCGAGCCCTCACTCCTTTAGGAGCGAGACTTGGCCGAGATCACTTCGTCCGAACTGTATCCCGGCGAACGGCCGGTCGTGTCTCGCAACCTGTCGTG
Organism: Bryobacterales bacterium; assembly: GCA_965205085.1. Classification (GTDB taxonomy): domain Bacteria; phylum Acidobacteriota; class Terriglobia; order Bryobacterales; family UBA6623; genus VXMF01. The sequence goes on from OZ242039.1 coordinate 4,970,600, forward strand.
GGTAGCCGGGCGGGTGCGCACGCGCAAAGTGCCTCTGGCTGCCAGCGAGATCACACTGGACAGGGGTGGCGGCCACGACGCGGGAGCATCAGCCGCTCCGGGGACGGCACAACATTGCGATCCGGGTTGACCGCGCCCTGCGGAAAGACAAGGTCGGCAGGCCCTTCGATGTCCAGCCCACCGACGAGAGCTGCTCGTGGGAGTGCAGCGACGGGCGCACCGCCCGGCAGACCGTGCTGGACGACATCTACATCGTCCGGACCCACGTACCCAGGGATCGACTGTCGAGTCAGGAAGCTGTGCGGTCCGACAAGGGCGTGGGCCAGATCGAGCGGGCGTTTCGAAGCTACAAGAGACAGTGGACCTCAAGGTTCGTCTGGTTCCCCACCGTCCCGAAAGTCGGATGCAAGCGCCTGTCTTCGTGCGGCTGTTGGCCTACTCCGAGGAGTGGCCCGTGCGCCGTTCGCCGGCACCGCTGCTCTTCGATGATGAGAAGCAGGGTATCGCCAAGGACGCTTCCCCTGAGGGGGCCGGCCCGACGCTCGAAAGAGGCGCGGGGCCAAGGCTGCGCGCAAGCGCACGAGGGATCCTTGGCCAGTGCACAGTTTCCGCACGCTCCCGGCTGGTCTGGCCACCTTGAATCACCAACGGGTTCAGCCAGCGGTCAAGGACCCGGAGGCTGTCGACGGGCTCAGTAGTCCGACGCCTTATCAGGCCGAAGTAATCCGTCTACTGCAGGTCCCAGCATGAATGGCAGGCAGTAGCGAACACCTGCCGATCCGGTTACGGTCCGCAATCACAGTCGGGTAGCCATTTGTCGGTCTGCGAGCTTCGGCCTAGTGCTTCGTCACTGAGTGATTATCGAGCAAATGGACTTGAGCTTGCAGCGAGCATCGTCGACGGTCATGTGCCAGTTCACCGCTCGCTCTTGCGCGTTGGTACTCGTCGCCCAAGCCGTCGCCTCCGTCCGCAAGTCCTCCAACTCGCCTAGCCGTCGCCCCTGCAGACACTGCCGCATAAAGCAACTCAGTTCGCACTCGGCCACATTCAACCAACTGCCATGCTTGGGTGTGTAGCGCAACTCCAGCCGCTGCAGGATCGCTTCCGCCCGCTCCGCCCCGAACGCCTCGTACAAGGCTCCCGGCTTGTGCGTGTTGAGGTTATCCAGTACCAAAGTGACCCGCTCCGCCGCCGCGTAGCGGCCTTCCGTCAGCGCCGCCACCTCCTGCGCCCAGTCCTGCTTCGTACGGCGGCTGCGGACTCCCACCTGGTGCCAGCCCCGTAGCGGTTAGCAGGATGCCGATTGCACTAGGAAATGCAACAGCGGGTGGAGAGGTCTACGGTCCTGATTGCCCTATCGGATGCGATCAACCGCCATCCCTCGGACGTTCCGCCACCTGCAATTCGACGAGCGTTGCCAGATCCACGCTCTTCAACCAAAGACGGGCCTCGGTCATTGCCCACCCCCGGAGCGTCGACTTGACCTTCGCGCCTACCGCAACCTCCTCGCAACTCAACCAGTAACTCCAAGGACCTTCTTTGCCGTTGTTGCATTTCGATGTGCCATGCGCGACGCATTCTTCTCCCTCCCGTCAACTCGCTTCTGTGACGATTCGATATAATCCCCAATACTTGCAAGTCTACAACGAAGACCCCCAACCCTTTCTCTGGACCAAGAGCGCTGACGATATCCTGAAATCACTGAAATCCTACTGTGAAGGATTTTCTGGTGAGGTACACTAGTGTTCAGATTGACCCAGCTCACGCTGTAGTAGTTGACCGGGCGCCTCGTAAGTGAGTTTTCCTAGTGGTTCGGATAACTCGAAGCCCGACGGTCTCCAAACATGGAAGTGGCGAGGTACCGTGCCACCGGAAGTCGTCCGAACGATGGGAGGCCGCAGGGTGATTGTCACGACGGGTCTGAACGAACCTGCATCCCGAAGAGCCGGCTGCGTTCGACGCTCACGCTCCGTTCTGTGGTGGAGATCGATTGGGTCCCCCACTATTCCGCTGGCCGGCCGTAGCCAGCAGTCTGCCTAGTCCGGGAGGCGAAACGCCATCACCCTAGCCATGAAGCTCCCCGGGTTGTATTTGTTGCCGCCGCCCACCGCAAGGACGACATACTGCTTACCGTCAACCATGTAGGTGATCGGTGTGGCATGCGCGCTGGCCGGAAGACGGTACTCCCAGACGAGTTCCCCGCTGTCCTTGTCGCAGGCCCGGAACCGCTGGTCGTTGGTTGCGGCAATGAATACCAGCCCGCCCTTCGTCACGACCGGTCCGCCGAGGTTTGCGGCACCGGTGGGGGGGATTCCCCGCTTCGTGAGCTCGTCGTACTCGCCAAGGACCACGCGCCAGCGGAACTCTCCCGTGTTGAGGTCGATGGCGGTCAGGTGCCCCCACGGCGGCTGCTGGCATGGATACATGTTGGAGTCCCAGAATCGGCCCCGCGGCCCCGATCGGCTTCGCCAGGGGATCGTCGCGTCATCGCCCCGTGGCACCATCCTGGCGACCGAGCCCACATCCATGGAGTTGATGAAGAAGGTGTCAGTCACCGGGTCGAACGCCCCGCCACCATAGTTCGACCCCCCGTTCGTGCCGGGAAAGAACACAGTCCACTGCTGCTGTCGGGGGCGGAACAGTGGCCCCTCGATCGAAGCGCCGTCCAGCATGTCGAGACATTCGGCGCGCGACTCCGGAGTGACGGTCGAGATTTCATCCGCGTTCATCGATTGTCGAATGAACGGCTTCGGCAGGATAGGTCTTGGCTGGGTCGGGTGATAATACTCGCCCGGTAGGTCCCCGCTGGGAACCGGGTGCTCTTCGATGTCAAAAAGGGGCTCTCCGGTCGCTCTGTCGAAGACGAACACGAACCCGGTCTTCGTTGCAATCGTCACGGCCTTGACCGGCTTGCCGCCCCGCGTCACTTCAACCAGGGACGGCTGGGACGGAAGGTCCCAGTCCCAGATGTCGTGATGAATGGTCTGGAAATGCCAGCGGCGGCTTCCGGTTTGGCAGTCGAGCGCAACCAGGCTGTTGCCAAAGAGATTCGCACCGGGCCGGTCACCCCCGTAGTAGTCGTACGACGGGGAGCCGAGGGGAACGTAGACCAGCCCGAGACTCTCGTCGACGCTCGACATGGACCACAGGTTCGTTCCGCCCCGAAGTTTCCAGGAATCGCCCCCCCAGGTCTCGTGGCCGACCTCCCCATGCCTTGGGACCGAGTGGAACCGCCATCGGAGCTGGCCGGTGTGGATGTCGTAGCCGCGAATGTCCCCACTGGGTCCCTGCGGGAGTCCGTCCGACACGCGTCCACCCACAATCAGAGTGCCTGCGCACTGCGAGACCGGCGATGTCAGGCCGTACTGGCCCCCGACGCCGCCCTCCATGGCGGGAGCGGACGCGTCGATGAACCCTTCGTTGCCAAAGGCTGGGTCGGGCTTGCCGCTGGCAAGTTCGATCGAGTAGACCCTGCCGTTCTGGGTACCCAGCACCAGACGCTCCTTGCCGGCCTGGTTCCAGTAGCCGATGCCGCGATTCACGAAGAGATTCAATCGGAGGCTTCTGGGGAGCCCCGGGTCGAATTCCCATTGCACTTGTCCCGAGACGGCATCGAGCGCCAGAAGTCGGTCGAAGGGAGTCGGGATGTAGAGGGTTCGCCCGATCATCAGTGGCGTGGCTTCGAACGCCGATCGGGTCGGGCTGCCGCTCCGACCGTCGCTGAAGTCCGGAGAGTCGTGCTCCCAGGCGACTTCGAGCCGGTTGACGTTGCTGCGGTTGATCTGCGCAAGGGGCGAGTATCGTGTGCCACCCGGGTCGTTGCCGTAGTGCCTCCATTCCTCGGCAATGAGTGGCGCGGTCGTCAGGCCAAGAAGAAGGGCGAGAATCTGTACGGACGAACAAGAATGTGGCAACTCACATGCACAAGCCCTGCCGGAGTTCGGGCCCCGGGGTGAAACTGTTGCGATTGCCACTGCGTTCCGTCGTCGCACGACACACCCTCAACCGCCTTTGGGTCCGAGGAAGCGACTCTCTCCAAGACCGCCTGATATCCAGCAACGGCCTTCCCCACCTCGGTATCGCCCATGTCCGATCGAGTGTCGGGCCCGGCTTCCGCCTTTGGCAATCCGGATACTCCCTCGGGCGAGCCGGTTGCCCGCACGGCCGCTCTCCACCCTGGACTTGCGCCTGACGTGGGAAACCGGCGGCGGTTGCGGCACGAAACAGGCCATCGCTGGCGACGCCGTCGCCACACTTTCAGGCCCTAGTTGGTTGCGAAACAGTAGAAGTACCCGTTGCCGCCTGTGGCGACCAGATTGTCCTGGCTACAGCCTCGTGAACCGTGGGCCGAGTTCCAGGATGACGGTACCTGGCCTCCCCCGGTCCGGTCGTGGTGTCCGACCTGGGCGCTGCCTTCCCCGTTCTTGGTCCAGTTACCGCAGGTGTGATCGGCATCGTCCGTGAAGGCCGTGCCGTTGAGTTGCGAACCGGTCAGGATGTCGTGCCGGTTCGGGGAGTCCCCTCGCCCGTTCACGACCTGACCGGTCTCGGTCAGGGAGTTCTCCTTGCTGAGCTGGACGTTCGAGTAGTGCAACTCATTGAGATTGGCCGCGACCTGGACACCCTTGGCGTTGAACCAGGGGCCTTCGCCTATGCGGTCCCGCGCATTGACGGCGGGTGTTCCCGCGGCCCCTGAGGCGCTCAAGTAGGCACGCCAGGTCTTGCCGCCGGCCCCGGCCGCTGCGGCGAGTTGCTGGCAGTGGGCATCAGCCCCTTCCAGCCCCCCGAGGTTGGCTCCGTCGCCGGGGCCCTCGCTCGTGATGAAAAAGCTCATGTCCTGGGCCACAACCGGCACCGTCAAGCATCCCAAGGCCACTAGCCATGAGATTGCGACTGAGTGTCTCATGATTTCTGTCATTTCCTTTCGCTTGCTGGACCGTCATCTGAAACGCCGGTCCGAAGTGATCATGCCTTGGAATTCTAACAGATTCGTTGTGCCCGCGGGGGTGTCGCTAGCGGAGGAATGGAACCGGATTCCACGGTGCGGGCCCGGTGTGGACGGCTCAGACGTTGCCGGGATCCGGGTGCTGCCAGGGGGCGCGGTACGGTCTGGCGAGCAATTCGTTGGCTTGCTTGTCATTGCGGATCTCTCCCCGCACGGCGTCCCAGGCGAGCGGTCGGCCCAGCTTCATGGACATGTTCGCGAGTATACAGGCCGTCGTCGAGATGTGGCCCTCCTCGATATCGGCCACGGGCCTGGACCGCGCGTCCACGGCCCTGAGCCAGTCCTTCATGTGGTATCGCACGGCGTGGGCGGAGTGCAGCTCCAAGTCGGCTTCGGTCCGGTCTTCCGGGTATTGGTCGACTTCCAGCCTGTTCTTGCCCTGGATTGCCCCGCCACTCTTGCCGACCGGAACGAAGTCCCATCGATGGACGCTCCCCTTCAGTGTTCCCTTCGATCCGTAAATGAAGAACGCCCATGGATAGTCGGGGTCGGGTGGTGTGCCCCAACTGCGGTGCGTCCAGACCACTGGGAACCTCTCAAACTCGAACGTCGCGACCTGCGAGTCCACAGTATTCGCCCTGCTGCCCTTCTGCACCCGAATTCCCCCGGTCGACGACACCCGGTGGGGCCACCGGATGCCGAGCATCCAGCGCACTGTGTCCAGCATGTGCACGCACATGTCGCCCATGATTCCGTTGCTGTATTCCATGAAGGCTCTCCAGCGGCGTGGATGGCGAAGTTCGTTGAACGGGCGCATTGGGGCGGGCCCGGTCCAGAAGTCGTAGTCCAGATGCGCAGGCGGATCGGTATCCGGCGGGTTGGCGTTCGCCCGCATGTGGTAGTAGCAACAGACCTCCACATGCCCGATCTCGCCCAGCAGCCCTTCTTCCACGATCTGCGTCTTAGCGTCGATCAGGTGGGGAGTGGACCGGCGCTGGAGGCCGATCTGGACCACTCGCTCATACTTCCGCGCAGCAGCCAGCATCGCCTGGCCTTCGCGGATGTCCACGCCGATCGGTTTCTGGCAGTACACGTCGGCTCCGGCCTTGCAGGCGGCAATCATCGGCAGTGCGTGCCAGTGGTCCGGGGTTGCGACGAGGACCAGATCCAGTTGCTCCCGATTCAGCATCTCCCGATAGTCTCCGTAGGTTCGGGGCGTCTTTCCGGACTTCTGGCGGGCAGCTGTCAGCGTGGCTGCCCCGGCGAGCGTCTCTCCGTCAACGTCGCAGATCGCGACAACTTCCACCGGCTCCACCTGGATCAAGCGGAAGAGGTCAATCTTCCCGTACCAGCCCGCCCCGACGATTCCCACCTTGCGAGCCGTGCTCGCCGAGCGCGCGCCGGGCACGAAGACCAGGCCGCTGGCGGCACTGCCGATGAAGTTGCGGCGATTCGTGAGCACTGGTTGCATTGGAGGGCCTCCTCTACGGGTTCCAGTATCATATCGACTCGGAGCCCGGGGAGAATGTTATGGCCGCGACCCGTCCCAACGTGATCCTGATCGTCGCCGACGACATGGGTTACGGCGACTTCGGCTGTTTCGGCGATGGAATGGTGCAGACACCGCACCTGGACCGTCTCGTGAGCGAGGGGACGTGTTTCCGGCAGCACTACTCGGCGTCCCCCATATGTGCCCCCGCCAGGGCGGCGCTGCTGACCGGGCGGTACCCGCATCGAACAGGGGCCATTACGCAGCACGAGATTCATGGCCTGGATCGCATGGCGCTCCGGGAGGTGACCGTCGCGGATGCGTTCCGCGCGGCAGGGTACGCCACGAGCCTCGTTGGCAAGTGGCACAATGGCACGTTCGATGCTCGATTCGAGCCGAATGCCAGGGGTTTCGAGGAATTCACCGGATTCTGTGGAGGGTGGTCCGACTACTACCGGTATTACCTGCGCCGGAACGACTCCAGCTCACCCTCGGACGGCCGCTATCTGACCGATGTGTTCACTGCGGAATCCGTAGCGTTCATCCACCGTAATCGGAACCGCCCGTTCTTCCTGTACCTGCCCTACAGTGCGCCGCATTCTCCGTTCCAGGCTGATGAGAAGTGGATAGCTCCCTACCGCGACCGCGGCTTGAATCGCATCATCGCGACGACCTATGCGATGGTCGAACGGATGGACGCCGGCATCGGACGAATACTGGAGACACTGGATCGCCATGGCTTGGCCGACAACACGGTCGTCGCGTTCACTAGCGACAATGGCCCTGCCTTCTTCAACCCTCCCTACATGCTTGAGGAGGGCGAGTCCACGTTCAACGAACGGTACAACGCCGGGTTGCGTGGCAGCAAGGGGTGGGTCTACGAGGGCGGCATTCGGGTCCCCATGGTTGTGCGGTGGCCCGGTTCGCTTCCCGGCGGTGTACTTCTGGACGAGATGGCGCACTTCACTGACTGGATGCCGACGTTCCTGTCCCTGGCTGGCGCGGCGAGGCCGGAGGGCCCCTTGATGGACGGTCAGGATCTCTCTCCGCTCCTGGCAGGTCGGCCGTGCCAGGTGGAGCCCCGCCGGTTCTGGCAGTGGAACTTCTACTGGCCCGATGTCGGTACCAACGCCGCTGTTCGTGACGGCAACTGGAAGCTTGTGCGACCCATGATTCGCGGGACGCGATTCTTCCGAGACGGACTGTGTGTTTCCGAGGAGGATCGGCTGCGCACGGCAGCCTTTGTCGAAGCCGACATGAAGCACAAGGAGGATCCGGCGGCGGTCAGTCGGACGCTCCCTGTACCCCACCTCAGACCCCAGAAGCCGGAGGCGCCCGAGCTGTACGACCTCGCGAGCGATCCCGGAGAACTCCACGATCTGGCAGCGAGCCATCCGGATAGGGTTCGAAAAATGCTGGGAGACCTGGAGAACTGGTTCGAGTCGCTGGAGGCTGATCGCAACAGCATCCGGTGGCCCGACAGCAATTGATGTCGGTCGGGCCTTCCGACCGTCAAGGGCGAACGAATGCCCGGAACCCAGCGCGGACCTACTGCAGGCCCAGACTCAGGTCCGGCGGAGCCGGGTCTGGCAGGTGCCGGAAAACAACATGCGGGTATCAACAGCCCGGCACATTGATGCGAGCACAGGCGTCTCACACCTGGAGTGCTGTCGGCACGCCACGTTTCGGCCGATTCGCCCTCCCCCTGCGGGTCGTGCCAAACAGGGAAACCGCTAGCGACACTCAAGCCCGCTGTCTGCCTCGACCCTGTCCATGCTGGGAGTCAGGTTGAGGATCGCGCTGCCGGCCAAGGATGTGGCAAGTCTATGAGGTGCGTCGTAGTCAGGCTGCCTCGTGACGACATCGGCTGCGCACGGGACATCGAGGCGGCTGGCCCTCCTGGAGGTCAATGGCCCCGTAGCCCCGAACCCGTTGCTTTTCAAAGGTCGGTGTCCTTTCAGGATGCGGCGTGTACCTGCCGCCCCAGGGTTGCCAAGAGCGACAGCGGGGCGGATGCCACCTTCTTCGCATATGAAAAGGACCGTACCGCGTCGCCAGATAGAGGGGGTTCGCAGTACGGTCCTTCGTCGGATTCGTCTAGAAGTCGTGGTCAGGGGGAGCCGCCGGAGCGGGAGGGGTCTTCTCGGGGATCTCGTGGACGGTCGCCTCGGTTGTGAGCATCAGGCCCGCAATGGAGGCCGCATTCTGAAGGGCCGTCCGAGAAACCTTGGCAGGGTCGATAATGCCTGCCTCCACGAGGTCGCAATAGCGATCCTCCTGTGCGTCGTAACCGTCGTTTCCACTGCTGTTGCGAACTCTCTCGACCACGATGGCACCTTCCTGCCCCGCATTCTGCGCAATCCACCGCAGGGGAGCCTCAAGCGCCCGACGGACCATGTTCACACCGGTCTGCTCGTCGTCGTCATCCGCCTGGAAGTCGTCCAACGCCGCTCCCGCGCGCACCAAGGCGACGCCGCCGCCGGGGACGATGCCCTCCTCGACGGCTGCCCGGGTCGCGTGCATGGCATCCTCCACGCGCGCCTTCTTCTCCTTCATCTCCGTCTCCGTGGCCGCGCCGACCTTGATCACCGCCACGCCGCCAACCAGCTTCGCCAGCCGCTCCTGCAGCTTCTCCCGGTCGTAGTCCGAGGTCGTCTCCTCGATCTGCGCCCGCAACTGCTTCACGCGCCCCGCGATCGCCTCCGACGTGCCGGCGCCTTCCACGATCGTCGTGTTGTCCTTGTCGATCACCACCCGGCTCGCCCGGCCCAGATCCGCCGGCTGCACTCCCTCGAGCTTGATCCCGGTCTCCTCCATGATCGCCCGTCCGCCGGTCAGGATCGCGATGTCCTCCAGCATGGCCTTGCGGCGGTCGCCGAAGCCCGGGGCCTTCACGGCCGCCACGCTCAGCGTGCCGCGCAGCTTGTTGACCACCAGGGTGGCGAGAGCCTCGCCCTCGGTCTCCTCGGAAATGATCAGCAGGGGCCGGCCCTCGCGCGAGACGGTCTCGAGCACGGGCAGCAGGTCCTTCATGTTGCTGATCTTCTTCTCGTGGATCAGGATGTAGGCGTTTTCGAGCACGCACTCCATGGAGTCCTGGTCGGTCACGAAGTAGGGCGAGGCGTAGCCGCGGTCGAACTGCATGCCCTCGACGACGTCGAGTTCGGTCGCGATGGTCTTGCCCTCCTCGACGGTGATCACGCCGTCCTTGCCGACCTTCTCCATGGCCTGAGCGATGATGCTGCCGATGTCGGCGTCGTTGTTGGCCGAGATCGCCGCCACCTGGGAAACGGCGTTGCCCTCAACCGGACGGGCCATGGCGTGGATTGCGTCCACGACCTTGCTGGTAGCCTTCTCGATGCCACGCTTGAGCGCCATCGGGTTGGCACCGGCGGCCACGCTCTTCACTCCTGCGGTGAAGATGGCCTGCGCCAGGACGGTCGCCGTGGTTGTGCCGTCACCTGCGACGTCCGAGGTCTTGGATGCGACCTCGCGAACCATTTGCGCACCCATGTTCTCCGCGGGGTCGGATACCTCCACTTCCTTGGCGACTGTAACGCCGTCCTTGGTCACCGTGGGACCACCGAACTTTTTTTCGAGGACGACGTTGCGGCCCTTGGGGCCGAGTGTCACCTTGACTGTGTCAGCGAGTTGGTTCACGCCCGCCAGAATGGCTTGGCGAGCGTCTTCGCCGTAGACAATGTTCTTGGCTGCCATAGATTTCTCCTCCCGGTAGATTCTGTCTGTTCCTGTCTAGTTCTCGATCACTCCGAGGATCTCGTCCTCTGTCAGGATCAAGTGTTCCTCGCCGTCGATGGTGATCTCGTTGCCGCTGTACTTGCCGATCAGGACGGTGTCGCCGGCCTTCACGTCCAGAGGCACGATGGTGCCGTCGTCGGCCTTGGAGCCGGGTCCGGCGGCGACGATTCGTGCAGTTTGTCCCTTCTCCTTCGCGGAGTCGGGAATGATGATGCCGCCCGACACCTGCTCTTCCGATTCGATTCTCTGTGCAACCACTCGGTTGCCAAGGGGCTGAATTGCCATCTTGTTGTGATTCCTCCGATCTGAGTGGAACCGCACACCGGTGCGGTGGAAGCTGTCTGGATGGAAAGTGACGAAGACTTTCCGCCTGTAAGCAAGGTGGCCGGAAACGGGAACTTGGTAGTCGACCTGCCCGTACGGCCAATGGACACGGAGCAAGAACCCCGCTCAACTAGTATGACTGAGGATGCGACCTGATTGCAAGTGCACGATTCCTCCGAAGCCCCTCCGGCTCTTGCCCGATATCCCGCCAAGTTCGGCAAACTGCCCGAATCAGCGCTTGGGGGTCCAGTAACCACATGGTCTGAAACGGGTTTGCCGTTCGTGCGGTATTGGGTGGGCCGTTGGGAGCGCTTGCGGTGGCGCGCCGCACTCGCTCCCAGTCCGCAAGACCATGCTCGAGTGGCTGGGACGGCCGTCGCGAATCACCGCTCCCCTGCCGTTCCGCAGCACGGCTTGATCACTTCGTTCGGGATTCCACTCCCCTTCCTGGTACCTCCCCAACAGGGTCAGGATGGACTAGCCTACAGTTTGGTGGACAGTTAAGTGTGCTGTAGCCGCGCTCGGTCTGCTGAGGACCTCCGTAGGGTAGCAGCTCTGAGCTGCGAGTGGCAAGTCTGGGGTCTGGTGTGGGGAGGGGGTGGCAGGGGGAGGGGCAACCGCCCCTCCCCCCCCTCTCCAAAGAGGGGTGGGTGCCCGTGGGTGGCCAGCGCCGTAGACGTGTGCTGGGGGGCTGGCCCCAGCACACTCACTGCTGATGCTGTGACCCCAGGCTAGCTGCGCTTGTCCGCCAGATATGCCTATGGTGGTCGTCGAGGTTCCCCCAAGACACAGTGAGTAGGTCAGCCGGTGACCGGATCTACGGTCGGGCCGGGGTCGCGGGCAATCTCGGTTACGAGCGCGCACCAGCAGCAGGTCTGGAATGCTACGGACAGTTCGCGAGTAACCCGAAGATGCCGCACACTACGCTGGAGCGCACGTTCCTTGTTTGCCCGACATCGAGCACGGCGCGCCAAGCTCGTTCGGCTTCGCCACCACGGCCCGAACGGTTGTGTTGCATGACCTTTGGATTCGCTGGTTGCGGCACTGCCCCCAACTCGATTGCAGAGGCGGGAGGTAACTGCCCAGGTACTTTGGGTCCCGGAGAAGGATCAGCGGGGGGAGGGGCGCTTGACTTATGGGCGGAGAAGGCGTAGGATGAAGTCCTTTCCGGAAGTCGAGGCCGTAGCGAGCCAGCCGCAGCCTTAGGCCAAGCCGGAGCCGAGGCCGGGTCATGCAGGGGCAGCGAACCAAGAGCAAGTCCCGACTGCTGCACTGGCAGGCGGAGAGGACTCGTCTGCAGGCCAAGCTCGGTCAGGTGCAAGCCGAACTCACCCGCTGGCAGGCGGAGAACTCCCAGTGGCAGGCGAAAGAAGGCCAGTGGCAGGCTGAGCGAAAGCAGTTGATGCAGCAGTTGGAGGCCGCGCAGGAGGAAGGGCAGCAGTCGCGGCGGAGCTTGGGCCTGAACAGCAGCAACAGCGGGAAACCCCCGTCGAGCGATGGGCTGGCGAAGCCGCCGGCCAGCCAGCGGACCCGCAGCCAGCGGCGGCGCACCGGCCGGCGCAGCGGGGGTCAGAAAGGGCACCGGGGCACGACGCTGCGCCAGACGGACAACCCGGACCGGATTCAGGAGCACTTTCCGAAAGCCTGCGGCCGGTGCGGCAAGGCCCTGAGGCGGGCGGATGTGGACGGGGAGGCGAAGCGGCGGCAGGTCTTTGATCTCCCGGAACCCAAGCCGGAAGTGACCGAGCATCGAGCGTTGGCCTGTCGCTGCCGGCGCTGCGGGCTCTCAACCCAGGCCGCCTTTCCGGAGGACGTGACGGCCCCGGTGCAGTACGGGCCGCGCCTGGCGGCCACGGCGATCTACTTGCAGAACGCTCACTTCGTGCCCGAGGAGCGGCTGACGCAGATCCTGCGGGACCTGTGCGGCGTGAGCCTGTGCCCCGGCACCCTGAACAACCTGCGCCGCCGGGCGGCGGAGGCCTGGGAGCCCTTCGTCGAGCGGATCCGGGAGCACCTCATCCGTTGTCCCGGGGTGAAGCACCTCGACGAGACCGGTTTCCGGGTGGCGGGACGGGGACAGTGGCTGCATGTACTGAGCAATCAGCTGCTGACCTACTACCGCATCAGTGAGAAGCGGGGCGGGGTGTTGGCGGGGCTGCGAGGGATCCTGGTGCACGATCACTGGGCTCCCTACTTCCAAGTGCCGGATGTGCTGCACGCACTGTGCAACGCCCATCATTTGCGCGAGTTAGAGGCCTTGGTGAAGATCGACGGGGAAGCCTGGGCTGGGCGGATGCAGCGTTTTCTGCGGGCGGCCAGGCGGGTGGCGGAGCGGGCCCGCAAACGGGGCGGGGTGGTGGCGCCCCAGATGTTGAAGCGGATGGAGAGCCGCTACGACGAGTTGGTGCAGGAGGCCCTGGACTATCACAGCGGGCTGCCGCCGTTGCCGACCGGCCGGCGGGGCCGCAAGAAACGTCGGCCCGGCCATAATCTGGCCTTGCGGCTGGAACGGAGACGCGCCTGGGTGTTGCATTTCCTGTTCGATTTGAGTGTGCCGTTCACGAACAACTTGGGAGAGCGGGACTTGCGCATGATGAAGCTGCTGATGAAGATCTCGGGAGGGTTCCGTTCGCTGCAAGGGGCGCGGGAGTTCGTCACGCTGCGCAGTGTGCTGTCGACGGCGCGCAAGCAGGGGCTGAAGCCGATCGAGACCCTGATCGAGGGGCCGGCGGCCCTGCTGAAGCGGGTGGGCCTAGCCCCGAGCCTCCCGCCCAGCGGGCAGTAGACGGCCTGCGACGGCAGCCGGTCTCCGCCACGCGCCGCACGATGCGCAGGTCACAACACAAGCCCTGCTAAAAATGCGAACTCAGGCCGAGAACCTGGGTAGTTACGGCGGGAGAGACTATCGACCATCGCTGCCTGAATTCTCGCGGCTGCTGGCTGCCACCAGGCAGCGGTACTCAGCGCACGAATCGAAATCGAAGCTGTGGCATGTTCACCAGTCCACCGAACGGTAGGACGCTTCAATCCCGCGTGTCTAGTGCTTCGTCCGCGGTGCCGGAGGTCCAAGCCCAATGCAGTCAATCTAGCTGTCCATGTTCGTTGGGCCAGACTGGCATCAAGGAGTCGGTATAACAGGGACGTGAACACCTCCCTGCCCGAATCCCTCAATCCCGACGACAAGCCGATCTATGAAGCGCTGCGCGAGGCGGGAGTCCGCGAGAGTATGGCGTATACTGCAGTACAGAGGCTCCGTGATATGGCCGCTGCCAATCTCATTGCCCAAGTTATGGCTAGGCTGGATTCCCAGAACGCCATGATCGCGGCCCAGAACGCCAAGCTGAACATGCTGATGTGGATGGTTGGGGCCGCCGTTGCGCTGATAGGCATAATCGTCCGGCTGTGGGGCTAGCGACGGTTTCGCCGGGCACGTTTTCCACCACTGTCCGTCCGACGCGCCGGAAGGCCCTTGTGTGGTCTTGATGATGGTGCAAGGGGGACTTCTCTAGCCCCCTGATCACACTCCGGTTGTGGGCACCGCTGGGGATGGTTCCACGGAAACCGCCCAGCCGGCTGACCCGGATGCTGGGCACCTGACCTGCTGCCGGGCAACTACGGGGCAATGTTTGTGTCTTGTGCGCTGGGTCGTGGCGAGCCAGGCAGGAGCAGCAGGGAGGGCAGGTCTGGCCCGGACATCTCAACTGAGTGGGTCGAGAGCGGTGGGAGCAGTGACAAGATGTTTGCTATCTGAATCTTGAATGGGTTCTAGACTTGTCTGAAGTAGGCAGGCTCTCCCGCTGTTACTCGATGAGTGAAGAGCACACACCCTTGGATGTCTGCTGGTTTCGCCAAGTCGCGAATGTGAGGAGTCGGTGCGCTGGCACTAGGACAACCGCCGGATGGGGCCGGAACCTAGCGGTCCGGCAAGCGCAGCGACCTGGTTCAACTGCACGACCGGTATACTCCCGAAGCGATGTTCTAATCCGCGGGGGTGGCGGCCTGTGCTGCGTGTCGGGACGTGCTCCTCGATCGCCTACAGTGCGTATGGCCGGCGACTGACCGGTTCGGGCCAAAGCGGTGGCGAATCAATCATTCCTTGTGCCCGACGAAAGTCCAGGCCAGCCGGGTCGGGGGAACGAGCACTCAAGATACTTGCACATCTGACGTTATCTGCTCCATGGACACGTCGCTCGGCTAGACTGAAATGTTCGAGACGGACGTGGTTCCCGACCCGTTTGGATCTGTCGAACTGCGTGGAATGGAGAGAATCGCCGTTCTCGATTCGGGCGGACAGTACGCCCATCTGATCGCCCGCAAAATCCGCGAGCTGGGCGTCTTCGCGGAGATCTTCCCGGTTGCAGTGGCCCCCGACCGCCTCCGAGAGCATCGTGGCGTCGTCCTCTCGGGGGGGCCGGCCAGCGTGTTCGACGAAGACAGTCCCCGGCCCGATCCCGGCCTGTTTGAAACGAACAAGCCGACACTGGGCATCTGTTACGGCCACCAGCTCATGGCGCAATACCTCGGGGGGCATGTCGAACGTGGCAGGCGGCACGAATTCGGGAGCGCGATCTTGCGCGTGCGGGATCAAGGCAGGCTGTTCGTCGGCCTCCCTCGGGAGCAGCGGGTCTGGATGAGTCACGGCGACCATGTGGTCGGGCTGCCCGAGGGCTTCTCCCTCCTCGGTGACACCAGCGAATGCGAAGTCGCCGCGATGGGCCACGAAGACAGGGGCCTGTATGGCATTCAGTTCCATCCTGAAGTGATCCACACTCCCACCGGGCTCGAGATTCTGGGGAACTTCCTGCGCAATGCCTGTGGCTGCGGGATGGAATGGCGGCCCACCGACCGGGCCGAGAGCGTGGTTCGGGATGTGTGTGACCAGGTGGATGGCGAGGAGTTCCGCGAGACCGGCCCCGGACGGTCCTCTGTCCAGGGTGGCCGTCGGGTTCTCTTTTTCCTCAGTGGCGGAGTCGATTCCACCGTCGCCTACACCCTCACCGTGCGCGCGTTGGGAGCCTCCAGGGTTGAGGCGGTCTACGTCGACACCGGCTTCATGCGCGCTGGCGAGACCGAGGAAATCGAGATAGCGTTTCGTGCGCTCGGCCTGGGTCGGCTACGGGTCTTTGATGCGTCCGACCTGTTCATGGCAAGGCTGGCCGGCGTGTCCGACCCCGAACGGAAGCGGGCGATCATCGGCCAGGCCTTCGTCGACGTGCAGGACGAGATCCTCCGCGAAGACCGGTATGCGGGCAAGGACTGGATGCTGGGGCAGGGCACGATCTATCCCGACACCATCGAGTCCGGGGGAACCCAGGCCGCAGACATCATCAAGACGCACCACAACCGCGTTCCACGCATACAGGAACTCATGACGCAAGGTCGCGTACTCGAGCCGCTGAGCGAGTTCTACAAGGACGAGGTTCGCGAACTGGGCCGGGCGTTGGGCCTGCCGCACGGACTCATGGACCGGCATCCGTTCCCCGGGCCCGGCCTTGCGATCCGCTGCCTGTGCGCAACGCGACCGCAGGGGGCGGAGATGCACCGAGGCATTGCCCATCTTGCTGGCACGGCCGGATACTCTGCGTTCCTCCTGCCGCTTCTCAGTGTGGGAGTCCAGGGCGACAGCAGAAGCTATGCCCGCCTGACCGTGTTGCACGGCGGCGAGCTCGACTTTGGCCGGCTTCTGCCGCTCTCGACCTCGATCACCAACGAGCACCGCTGTACGAATCGTGTTGCCATGTCCCTTGCGCCCCGCGACCTCACCCCGGAGGAATGGTGTCTGCATCCGGCCAGCCTGACCCGGGACCGGACCTGCTTGCTCCAGCGGGTCGACCAGGCTGTCACCGGGTACTTGCATCGCGAGGGCCTGTATGGCCAGGTGTGGCAATGTCCCGTCGTTTTGCTCCCTTGGGGCCGGCATGGCGGCGAGACCGTTGCCCTCCGTCCGATCACCTCCGTGGACGGGATGACAGCCGATGTCGCCAAGCTACCGGCTGACAGTCTCGACGGCCTGGCAGCCAGCTTGCTGGCACTCGATGGAGTCGATTCCGTTCTGTACGACGTTTCCAGCAAGCCCCCCTCGACGATCGAGTGGGAGTAACGAGCGGCCGACTCGCCAGTTCAGGTCGAGGCCCCGCGTAGCCACTCGCCGATCAGCGACCGGATTTCGGCCAGGCCGAGTTGCGATTCAACCCGGATCGCGTCGCCCGCTTCCAGGGTTCGGTACGTGTTGAACGTCCAAGCGATGTCAGCCCTTGCCCGTTCGGGATCCATCGCGCTGCCTCTCGCGTCCACGGGATTTACGATCAGGAGCGGCCTGGGTGCGACCGATGCGTACAGATCCTTGATTTCGTACGAACTCAGCACTCCTGGCAGGAGGCAGCTGACCGGTTGGGTTGCTCGGGGGTCCTCGAGGATCGCCCTGTACGAAAGCGGGGCCTGGATGCTGATAACTCCCGCAACCCGCGGGTCCAGTACGGCCGCATGCGTCACAAGCAAGCCCCCAATCCCAATCCCGATGACGATCCATCGCCGCCGCCTGGTCAGCGTAGGGGCGGTGGCAAGCAGGTCCTTCAAGCGCTGGCCGAACAGCGGCCTGCCAATCTCGAGGCTGCGGTAAGCAAGGAAGTCATCCCAGTCGAAGCAGACGTCAAGCGCGGGCATCCTCGGCTTGGTGGCACCCCAGCCTCGCACGTCGAGACCGTAGATGCTGTGGTTCGCAGCCACCACCGCGTCAATGCAGTAACGCTGGACGATCGGGTGGTCCTTGCCCTGCTCCGCGACGAGAAACACCGTCCCTTTGGCGTAGACGCCGGCGTCGAGGAACCGCGTCGGGACCTCGATACCCCATTCGGCCTTGTACGCTCCCACACGCGTAATCTTGCGAATACGGCTCGCAATCTCACTCTGGTAGACGTCGAATTCGCTCTCGGAACGGGGCGCCTCGAAATGCGGCGCGATCCGGTTGGCCTTCTGCGCATATAGATGCACCACGCTCCTCGAACCCCCGGACTCGGCCACATGGCCCGAATTCGAGCACAGCAGCTCCTTGGCCGAGGGTAGCGGGTCCTGGTCTTCCCGGACATCCGCCTCCTTCCCGCAGAGCGCCCGAAGGAAGAATCTCGCACCGGCTTCCCGGAGTTCCCGATTCAGACTGTGTGGAGCGTCCGTCTCGCAGAGTTGCAGGTTCTCCGGATAACCCAGCTTGGCGTACACCGCTTGCAGTTCCCGGTACGTGCTTCGCACGCCGTCGATGGGGACGTAGTCCTGCAGGGCCGCGCCGATGGCCAACGGTTTGGGCGCGAACGCAGCCAGGAGTTCGGGGTGGTCGATTCCCTCCCGGAGTGTGCCGTACAAGACCTGTTCCGGATCGGCAATCAGCAAGGCCTCCGCCTTGGCCCGAAAGCTCGCGACCGCGCAGCTGATGAACGCCGCGCGGATGCGGTCGTCGAAACAGGCGAACTGCAGCGCGGTCATCCCCCCACCCGACTGTCCGGCGAGGCCGATTCGCTCGGGGTCGATCTCAGGCCGCAGTTCCAGATAATCGAGCGCACGGGTGACGTCCCATGCCCGATATTGCATGAGATTCTCGCCCACCAGATAGCAGCGGTCCCCCAGTATCCGGTGCTCGCCCGTTCCGCTCCCGAATTCCGACTGCCCGGTCTCGCTGTTCAAGAACTGGACGCGCTCGCCCTGGCTGACCGGATCCCAGGTGAGAACCATGAACCCGTTGCGTGCCATCAGACGGCAAAACCGCTGGTAGGGCGCGGCGACTTTCCCCTCGGCGGAGTGGCCGCAGGGAAACACAATGGCCGGTCCGGGCGCGGTGGAACCGGCCGGCCGGTAGAGGTTCGCGCTGACGTGGAACGACGGCCGGCTCTCAAACAGGATTCGCTCGATGCGGTGGTCGTCCCGGTCGACCGTTCCCACGATCCGCGGATTCAGTGGAGTTCGCTCCGGAAACCCGCCCCACATCTGTGCCATGCCGGTGCGCACTCGTTCCCTGAGCGCAAGGAAGTCCTGCTCGGATGCGAGCTTCGCCAACTGCCCGGCACGGTGGCCGTCCAGCTTGCGCAGGTACTCCCGGACGAAATTCCATAGCATGGAGCCGAATGGCGACTGGCCGGAAGTGTGCGTCCAGCTTCCGGCCAGCGCCAGTGCGGCTGCCTCCCGCCGCGTCATCAGGCTGTGTTGCACGACCAATGGATTCTAACTGGGTGTCGACCTGGCCGCACCGGTGGTCCAGGAACCTCAGGCTCCCGTCCCGACGCCAGGGCGAGCGTGAACCAGGGCCGCGACGGCTCGCACTGCCTCGACCGGGTCCTCATGTTGCCAAATCTGACGGCCGAAAATCACGCCCGATGCACCCGCATCGAGGACTTCGCCGACCACGGTGAGGGTGCCGTCGAGACCGCTACGGCGGGGTCCTCCGGCCACAAGCACCGGTACTCCACAGCCCTCGACGCTGCGCCGGAACTCATCGATGTCTCCGGAATAGCGCGTCTTGATCAAGTCCGCGCCGAGTTCGGCCCCTATCCGGCACGCCAGTGTGACGTCTTCCGCGATGTTGCCCGGCAGATCTGCATCGCCGGTCCCCGACATGTCCATGTGGTTCGCCATCATCCGCTGGCTCAGGATTTCCGCGACCACCGGCATTCCCCACTCCCGGCCCTCACTGGCGATGCTGCCGACTTTTTCCAGTTCATCTCCCTCAAAGGGGGCGCCAAGGGTGGCGTTCATCACCACGGCGTCTGCGCCCATGGCGACCGCCTGTCCAACATCGGCAAAGAGGCGCATGGGCCCTGTCGCCAGCGGGCTGACGCACCCGTCAATCCGCAGCAGGATGGCCATGTCACCCGCCTGTTCGAACACCTGTCCGAGCAGGCCGGGCGTAACGAGGATGGCGTCTGCGCCAGCGGAAGCGAGCTGCCTGACAAGGTCCTTGGGCTTCTCAAGGCCCCGCACAACCCCCGCAGCGTTTCCGTGGTCCATGGCTACCACGACAGCGCGACCGTTGCGGAGAATGTGGCGCAGCCGAAGGCTCTTTCCGATTGATCGGTTTGGCATGTGTCTCACGTCAGGGGGCCTGTCAAAGCGGACTGCAGTCCCAAGGTCCGATTGTGCCGCAATTCTTGATCGCCCTGCATCCTATGTCGCCGTGAGTGTGGGCTCCAATGGAAGAGCCAGCGGTTGGTCAACCAGAAAGTCAAGTCCCCGCATTGCAGCGAGGGCCGCCTCGAGCGCGTCGCGCCGGGTCGGTTCGACGGTGGTGACAAACGGCAGGTCCGACTTGTCGAAATGCGGCTCCTGCAGGACGGCCTCGACACTCACGCCTTGCCGCGCCAGAATCGCCGTCAGGGCGGCCAGAATGCCGGGCCGGTCACGGACTCGGAACCGGAGATAGAATTGCCGCTCCTCCGAGCCAGCGCTTACCGGTGAATGGCGCCGGAGCGTTACGTGGGCGAACGGCGAGACCGGCTCGCGACGGGGTGCCCGCAAGGCGCGAGCCGCTGCCAGCAGGTCGCTCACCACAGCAACGGCCGTCGGCGCCGCTCCAGCGCCCTTTCCGTAGTAGAACGTGTCGCCGCCCTGCCCGTGAACCCAGAGCGCGTTGTAGGAGCCGACGACCCCTGCCAGGATCGTGTCCTTGGCTACGAGTGCCGGGCGGACTGCCAGCCGTAGGCCCGTGGGACCGTTCCGAGCCGTGGCCAGAAGGCGAATGGTGTGGCCTAGTCGGCCTGCGTACGCGAAGTCGATGGCCCGAATGCGCCGGATGCCCTCCATGGGGATTTCCTCCGGCGACACGTTGACGCCGAACGCCAGACCGGCCAGGATCGCCAGCTTGGATCGGACGTCGAAACCGTCTACGTCCGCACTCGGATCGGATTCGGCGTATCCCAGTTCCTGTGCTTCCCGGATGACCTCGTCCAACGGCCCCCCCGTGCGCTCGATTTTTGTGAGGATGTAGTTCGAGGTGCCGTTCAGTATGCCGACCAGAGCATCGATCCGGTCACCGGCGATTCCCTCCCGGAGGGCCGACAGGACTGGGATCCCGCCCGCCACGGAAGCCTCGATTCCCAAGCTGGCGCCGTTAGCGTGGGCCTGTTCCCAGAGACGCACTCCGTGCTCGGCCAACAGTTCCTTGTTGGCCGTGACGACCGGCTTGCCTGCCGCAAACGCAGTTTCCAGAATCTCCCTGGCGGTGTCGCGGCCTCCGATCAACTCGGCTACGATATCGACATCCGGCCTGAGGACCAGCTCGCGCCAGTCGGTCGTCCGGGCAGCCAGCGGGTGCAGGTCCACGGCCTCTCCAGGCTCCTGCAAGACCCGACGGGAGCAGACGGCGGTCACCTTCAGAGGGAAGCCCAGCTTGCCCTCGATCTGGCTGGAACTGGCGTGCAGCAGCCGCAGCGTACCGCTGCCCACGTTGCCAATGCCGATGATGCCGACGCGGGTTGGAGCCACCAGCTTCCCATTCTACTCAGGGATCGCCCGCCCCCGGTTTCGGCCCTCTCCCGGAGCCGTAGGCGAAGGTCGTGTCCTGCGGATGCCTACCTGGGACCTGCGAATGACCGCCGTAGACGAAGGCTGTTCGCCACCACCGAGAGACTCGATAGCGCCATTGCCGCTGACGCGACGATTGGAGAGAGCAGGATGTCAAACCACGGATACAGGACTCCGGCCGCGACGGGGACGCCCAGAACGTTGTACCCAAAGGCCCACCAGTAATTCTGCCGAATGACCTGCTGGATTCTCTTCGCGAGCGCGAGCGACTTGGGGACATCGCGCAGGTCGTTCCGCGCCAGAATGATGCTCGCCGACTCCGCCGCAGTGTCCGTCCCTGCCCCAATGGCGATCCCGAGGTCGGATTGCGCGAGCGCGGCCGCGTCGTTGATGCCGTCGCCCACCATCGCTACAGTGCGTCCCTCGGATTGCAATCGCTGGATGGTGTTTGCCTTGTCGACCGGCATCACCGGTGCCAGAACTTCATGGATGCCCGCCTCGGCTGCCACCGCCCTTGCCGTTGCCTCCCGGTCGCCGCTGACGATCAAGGTCCTGATCCGCCGGTCGTGGAGGACGGCCACGGCCTCTGCCGATTCGGGTCGGACGGTGTCGCGAAGCGCGATCGTCCCCGCCAGTGACCCGTCCCGGGCCGCCAGGACAACAGTCTTGCCCTCCTGCGACCGCCTCTCGATCATCGTTCGGGCTGCGGAGATGTCCGTGCCGCGTTCCGCGATCAGGTCGGGCTTGCCAATGAGCCAGCGGTGTCCGCCAAGCATCGCCGTTGCGCCAGCTCCCGGCAAGGTCCGGTAGTCCGCGACTTGCCCGACTGGCTCCTGATGGGTCGTCGCGATGGCCCTGGCGATGGGATGTTCACTGAGACTCTCGATCGCACTGCAGACGTGGAGCAGGCTGTCCGCTGGCAGTGACCCGTAGGTGTCGACGTCGCTGACCGCAAATTGCCCGTGCGTGAGGGTTCCGGTCTTGTCGAACACGACGGTGTCCACCTTCCTTGCTGATTCGAGTGCCATTCCGTCACGGATCAGAATGCCGTTCTCGGCCGCCCGGCCGATGCCGACTGCCAATGCCATCGGCGTCGCCAGCCCGAGTGCGCACGGACAGGCAACGATTAGCACGCTGACAGCGCCGTTGAGTGCCATCCGCAGCCGGTCGTCGGGCGGACCGAGGACCATCCACGCGCCGAAGGTCAGGGCAGCGACGACCATGATGACGGGCACGAACACACTCGCGATTCGGTCGGCTAGGCGGGCGGCGGGAGCCTTGGATGCCTGCGCCCGCCGCACGAACTCCACGAGCCGAGCGAGTGCAGTCTCGGAACCCACGCTCTCTGCGCGGAACGCCAGAAATCCGTCCTTGTTGAGTGAACCGCTGATCACCCTTGACCCCGGTGCCTTGTCTGCCGGAACACTCTCCCCCGTGACCGGTGATTCGTCCACCGCTCCCGCCCCCTCAATCACTGTCCCGTCCACGGGAATCCGCTCACCAGGCCGAACGAGTATTTGGTCACCGACGGCAACCGTCTCGAGCGGAATTTCCGAGGCCCGGCCGTTCCGGCGCACGCGGACCCAGCGAGCCTGCATCGAAAGGAGCTTGCGGATCGAATCTGAGGTGCGGTGCCGCGCTCGGGCTTCGAGTGCCCGTCCCAGGAGCACGATGGTCAGAATCGCCGCCGATGTCTCGAAGTAAACCTCCGGAGCGATTCCTGGCGAGACCCAGGCCGGGGCTGCCGTTGCGGCGACGCTGTAGACGAATGCGGCTCCCGTTCCGACCGCAACCAGGGTGTTCATGTCGCTGCGCCCGTGGCACGCCGCCTTCCACGCCGCCGTGTAGAACGGCGTCCCGCCATAGACCACGACGGGCAGCGTCAGGGCAAGCTGCACCCAGTGGGAACTGTCGAAGGCGATCGAGCCGTGTGACATTGCCAGAACCAGCACCGGGGTCGTGAAGGCAGCGGACACAGCCACTCTCCGCCAGGCTTGGGTGGACTGAGGCCCGTGGCCAACCGGGTCCACCGCCACGCTCACCTCCCTTGCGCCGTATCCTTTGGACCGGATCGCCCGTATCACGTCATCCAGGCTGGCCCGCGTCGGATCGAACCGGACCTCGGCGCTGCCATCCGCCAGGCTCACGTTGCACGAAGACACCCCGCTGACCTCCAGCGACGCACGCTCCACGGCCTGTACGCAACTTGCACAGGTCAGACCCTCAATGGCCAGCCGGCGGCTCGACGGAACCGGCGGAGGCGGATGAACGGAACGCGCTGCGGAGTCCGGCACCGGCCCTGCCGTCTGAGGGCCAGCCGTGTCGCCCGGCTTGCGTGGAGCGTAGCCGACACTCGCAATCACCCCTTCCATCGCCGAGCGGTCCGTCGAGAATGCGTCGAACGTTACCAGCGCTGATTGCGAATGCAGGTCGACGCTGGCGGACCGTACGCCGCCCATGGTTGTCAGCGCTCTTTCCACGGTACGGACGCAGTGGCTGCACGTCATTCCTTCCAGCGGAAGCGTGATCGTCTGGAGTTCGGTTCCGGCCATGGCGGGTTCGCTGGGTCCTACTCCTGGTCCAGCGTGACGCATCTCAGGCTACAATAGTGTTGCCGATTCTGAACCCGGACGATTCTCTCGACCGCGTCGGGGGCTGTGTTGTCCACTGGCACACCGCAATCCGGCTCCGGAATGCGAGTTGGAGTGGACGGGCGAATCGGCCGCATGCTAGATTGAGTTTTCAGCTGGCGTCGATCCCATACATTGTCGTTGCCCCGGGCAGCCACTCTCTGGCTGCCTGGCAAGCGGCGCTAGCCAGTTCGAAACCATCCGGCACCGGATTGCATCAGGTAGGCAAGAGGAGTATCCGGTAGCATTTCAAGTCCGAAGGAACGGCCATGATAATTTCAATGAAGCCCGGTGCGACCCGCGAGCAGATTGATCGCGTCTGCGCCCGGATCGAGGAGATGGACTTCGCAGTCCGCTCGATTCAGGGAGACGAGCGGGTCGTCATAGCCGCAGTCGGCCTGGGCGACGTCATTAGTGCCATCGAGGTGCTGCGATCAGTAGAGGGGGTTGAGAACGGCGTGCCAATCAGTGCTCCGTACAAGCTTGTGAGCAAGCAGGTCAAGAGCGACCCGACCGTGGTGCAAGTGGGCTCCGCATCGGTTGGAGGGGATGAGTTCGCAGTGATAGCCGGTCCATGTTCGGTGGAGACCGAGGAGCAGATCATGGCCTGCGCGGAGGCGGTTTCCAGGGCGGGAGCGCGCTTTCTGCGAGGTGGTGCCTACAAACCCCGGACGAGCCCCTACAGCTTTCAGGGACTGGAGGAAGAAGGCCTCAAGCTACTGCGCAAGGCGGCCGATGCGTACGACCTCAAGGTCGTCACCGAGGTGATGACAGTGCGGAACGTGGAACTCGTGGCGCACTACGCTGACGTGCTCCAGATCGGTGCGCGCAACATCCAGAACTTCCCCCTGCTCCAGGAGATCGGAGCCAACACGAGCATTCCGGTGATGCTCAAGCGTGGCCAGAGCGCGACGATCACGGAATTCCTGCTGTCCGCCGAGTACATCGTTACGAACGGCAACCCGAACGTGATCCTCTGCGAGCGCGGAATCCGCACGTTCGAGACCGCTACGCGCAACACGCTCGACATCAACGCCGTCCCCGTGCTTAACCAACTCACGCATTTGCCCGTCATCCTTGATCCGGCCCATGCGACCGGCAAGCGGGCCCTGATTCCGCCCCTCGTTCGGGCAACCGTGGCCGTTGGTGCCGACGGCGTCATGGTTGAGGTCCATCCCGAACCCGAGCGGGCCTGGAGCGACGGTGCGCAGTCGATGACGTTCGGCCAGTTCGCAGAAGTCATGACGGAGATCCAGCCGTATATCGAGATCTGGAAGGCGTCCCGGACATCTGTGGCTTGTACCGTGGCTTGAGGCGGCATAGCCGTTGGCGGACCCGGGCGGCAAGTTCCTGGTGGAATCCGGCGGGTTGCGGCTCGCCTTGCCGAGTTGTGATCGAGGTATCGGCACGGTCGTGCTTCGAAAGGACTCTCCGGACCTGATCGACGGTGTCCGGGTTGAGTCGATCAAGTTGTGGCCGGACGATCGCGGATACTTCCTTGAGGTTGGCAGGATGGGCCAGGGCCTGGCCGGGAGGTTCCCGCCCGATTCGACCCAGGTGTCAGCTGCGCTGAGCTATCCCGGGACGATCAAGGCGTTTCACTATCACAAGTTCCAAACGGACTTGTGGGTGCCGTGCCAGGGGATGTTTCAGGTTGCCCTCGCCGATCTGAGGGAAGGGTCCCGAACATTCGGGATCCGCAACACACTGTACATAGGGACGCTGCGCCCATGGCAGGTTCTCGTTCCTCCCGGAATCGCGCACGGCTACAAGGTGATCGGAGATTCCTCCGCGATGCTGGTTTACCTGACCGACCGGCACTACGACCCCTCGGACGAAGGGCGTCTTGCCTACGATGAGCCCGAACTCGCTTACGACTGGGAGCATCAGTTCAAGTGAAGGTGCTTGTGACGGGTGGGGCCGGCTTTATCGGATCGGCATTCGTGCGGTCCTCGGTCTCAAGGCAGGACGGCACGGATGTCCTCGTGCTGGACGCGCTGACCTACGCGGGCAACCTCGACAATCTAAGGCCCGTCGAGCACTTGCCGGGCTTCGGGTTCGAGCGGGCGGACATTCGAGACGCGAGTGCGGTTCGCAGGGTCTTCGATCGGTACCGTCCGGAGACCGTCGTGCATTTCGCGGCCGAGTCCCATGTCGACCGGAGCATTCTGCGGCCCAGTGATTGCATCGCGACCAACGTCCACGGAACGGCTGTGCTGCTGGAAGCCGCCCGCGAGTTTCGGCCGAACGTGTTCGTGCACGTATCCACCGACGAGGTGTACGGTAGCGTCGAGGGGCCGGCTCTGGCCGATGAACTGTACCCCGTGCGACCCTCCAATCCGTATTCCGCGTCGAAGGCCGGATCCGACCTTCTGGCGCTCGCGTACGGAACCACGTTCTCACTGCCCGTGATCGTCACGCGGGCCTCAAACAACTATGGTCCGTACCAGTTCCCGGAAAAGCTCGTTCCGCTGATGATTGCCAATGCACTCGAGAACGTCGCCCTTCCGGTTTACGGCGACGGCCAGCAAGTGCGCGACTGGCTCCATGTCGATGACCACTGCCGGGCGATCGAGGCTGTGATCGAGCGTGGGCGGCCCGGCGAGGTCTACAACGTGAGTGGCCGTCACAGCATGCCGAACCTGGATGTCGTTCGCAATATACTGCGGCTCTGCAGCCGGCCCGAGTCGCTGATCCGGCATGTCAGGGATCGACCGGCCCATGACCGGCGGTACGCGATGGCGAGTTCGAAGATCGAAACGGAGACCGGTTGGCATCCACGGGTCGAGTTCGCGGCCGGGCTTCGCGACACGATCCGCTGGTACCGGGAGAGTTCGGACTGGATCTCGCGGGTGCGGACCGGGGCATACAGGGACTACTACGAGCGCAACTACGCTGGGCGGGAAAGGGCGCCGATCGGGTAGGTGTGCCGGCAGCACGGGTCCTTGAGTGGCCCGGCCCAAGCGCTCTCGATGTCGCTGGGATTCTCCCGTGTAGAAGTCCCGCGAATCGGCGGGGCACTCATCTGCATGCAGAGCGTCCCAGCGAGTGCCGTGGAGCGATCGGCCGGCTGTTCTGGCAGCCGGCCCGAGATCCATGCAGGTCGTGCGCCGGTATGGCCGGTGCGGGCCGTACAAGTCCGAAACGAGATCCGCCGGCAGCGGTCCTGCAGAAAGCAACCAGACGGCCGGTGTTTCGGTCCAGAACAGTTTTCGAGTTAGTGGGGCGCTGCCTGGGGGTGGGCAGAGCCAACGCTTGGCGCAGTTGGAGGGGTCTCTGCTGCGACTCCGTAGCCGGGTCGCACCCAATGGCATTGCCGGAGCAGCCAAGGCACATTGACTTAGGGAGATCCCGGGATGAGCGTCGGCGGCGCTGTCAGGACGCTGGGGCGGTCGCCTTGCGGTTCGTTCACCTGGTTGCGGGCTGGCGGGACCGGTGCGGATAGGAGCGTTGCGGTCCCCGCCGCTGGCGGCTCGTCGCGAAGGCATCCAACAGGCATTGCATCTCTTCCGCAGGGTCTGTTCCTGCGGCACGAACAGGCCTTCCAGCCGGTGTCCGACCAGGTGCGGCGTAGGCCGGAAGTTGGCCGGTACAGCGGGTCGGCCGTGCCCATCCGGAACTTCGTCGAACGCCGCCTCGCCGGGGTTCGTGCATAGCCGGGCCAACGCCGTCAGCGTACGGTGAGCGTACAGTTCCTGCCGGACCAGCCGCTCTCTGCGACCCCGGTCAGATTGGACGGAGGTCCGGGGCGTCGGGTGGCGGCCCGATGCCAGCCGCGAGACAGCCAGCGCAGATGACCTCGCGCGGCGCGGTAGCCAAGCACCTTGCACGGCCGGTGGTTGAGCCGGCCGGTCGCTTTCTGCGGCCGTTGCGGGTCGAGTGTGCGCAAGTTCTAGGCTCTGAGCACGAACTGGCCCGGCGGTCTTCCACCTAGCGGTCCGGGAAAGCAGGCACTTCGACTTCCTTTCATCGAGCGTCACAGCGGTTCTCCGGTGAGCCCCCCTGAGCGCGGTCCGGGCGAATCGCTTGTGGGGCCACGAGGAACTGATCGAGACCATCCCGGGCCGCTTGAGGCGACCAGCCGCCCGCTCGGGGCTCCCGTTGCGCCGGAGGCCGGGCACAAATAAGGCTCCAGACCGCTGGGTGGAGCTTGTGCGGTCCCGTGACGGCTTGGTGGCGGCGCTGCTGAGCGAGTTGTTCGGCCCGCTGATGCTGAACAGTGTCTGGGCCGGAGTGCGCGCAGACGGTGGACCGGTGTCGATGGATCTGAGCGGCGATGGTGCTGGCCGAGGTGCCCCGTTGGTGTAATGTATGGAGCCCGCAGAGCCCGTTGTAGGGCAGATGACGGAACGTCCGAGGCATGGCAGGTCCCCCCATACGTTAGCCCGCCCTGGGCCGTGGCCCGCTGCGTCCGCTGGTGCATCTCCTGGTGCAACCGGCGGGGTCAGCTGTCCACCGCTGGCACCAAGGGTGGCCGAATGATAAAATCTTGTAAAGTATTTTCAATGGAAGCCGCAACGAAAACCGCATCTCGACCGTCCAATTCTATGATGCTGGCAATCGCAAACGTGACGAGCCCGGCGGAGAAGGCCCCGTTCCGCACTGGCGACGCAGCCCTTGATTCGTTGGATCGTGGCGCAGCGAGCGAAGGGCAAGACCGGGAGCAGGCCTCCC
Source organism: Bryobacterales bacterium (assembly GCA_965205085.1). Lineage (GTDB taxonomy): Bacteria > Acidobacteriota > Terriglobia > Bryobacterales > UBA6623 > VXMF01. Next base: position 4,998,924 of record OZ242039.1, read on the forward strand.
CCCCGGAGGACAGCGTCAGGCTGTACCTGTCCGAGATCGGCACCGTCCGGCTGCTCGACAAGGCCGGCGAGGTGGCTCTCGCCAAACAGCTGGAACTTGCGGAGGAGCGGGTTCGCCGCGATTTGTCCCGGACATCCTGGCTGTGGAGCGAACTGCTTGAGTTGCGCGATCTTCTCAAATCGAAACCGCAGATGGGCCGGCGTGTAGTGGAAGGCGGAGCCAGTTCCGATGTGGCGAAGGTCGCGAAGCGTGTCCGCGGGTTGAAGCAGCGGCTGGGAAGGATCGCTGCGGGCCTGGCCGGGGTGGAGGCCGCAAAGGTGCGGCTTGACGAGGCCGCATCCTTGGAGTCGTCCCAGCGGCGCGCCTGTCGCTGGGAGTATCACCGCCGCATGGTCGTCGTCATGCGGGAGATCCGCCAGTTGAATCTCGACAAGGACGTGTGGCGCGCCTATGCGGCGGTGTTCATTCGGGAGGCCGGGAGCCTCGGCGCACCCCGAACGCTGGGACTGCCGTGGCTGCCGACCGACCAGGCGGAGGCTCGACGGCAACTGAAGCGAATCCGGGGCGACAGCCGGCGGGCGGAGGCGGCCAAGAACGCGCTGATCGAGGCGAACTTGCGGCTTGTCGTCTCGATCGCGAAGAAGTTCGCGAACCGCAGCATGCACATTCTCGACCTGATCCAGGAGGGCAACATCGGCTTGGCCCGGGCGGTCGAGAAGTTCGACTACAGGCTGGGCTTCAAGTTCTCGACCTACGCGACATGGTGGATCCGCCAGGCGATCATGCGGTCGCTGGCCGACCAGTCCAGAACGGTGCGTATCCCGGTCCACATGAACGAGCAGCTCAACAAGTTCCACCGAGCTCTCCGCGTGCTCGAGAAAGATCTAGGTCAGGCACCCACCAACGAACAGATTGCCAAGTTTCTCGAGGTGGATGTCGACCGCGTCGAGAAGCTCCGCCTGATTTCCCTGACACCTGTCTCCCTGGATACCCGGGTCGGGCCGGACGGCGAATCCAGCCTGGAAGATCTGATCGAGGACAAGGATGCCGTGTCCCCGCTGGATCGTCTCCTGCACGTCAACCTGCCCCAGGAGGCGGCCAGCGCGCTGGCCGGGCTGCCGCTGATCGAGCGTGAAATCCTGCAGCGGCGCTACGGTATCGGGTGCGAGCGTGAACACACGCTGCAGGAGATTGGCAAGCACTTCGGCCTGACCCGGGAACGGATTCGGCAACTCGAGAACAAGGCGCTCAGGAAGCTCCGGGACCCCGACAGGATCAGGCGATTGCAGCACCACGCGCAGGCCTAGGAAGCGGCCGGCCCGCGATACCGGGGTAGGGCCGGCCTTGTGGTACATTCGGGCACGCCCACTCGCGGGAGAAATGGCCGGGGAGGCGTGGCGATGGCACGAAGATTGACGTCTCTGCTCGGAATTTTGGCTCCGCTAGCGGTTCCGCTGCTGGCCCTGCAGTTCTGGGGGGGGCGTGGTGGCGGTGGCGACCCGCGCGTGTGGAGCTTCGATCCCGACGCCCGCGCCGAATTCCAGTTCGTCCGGTATGCGTACAGTTCCGGACACGATGGCGGTTGGGGGCGCCGACGGGGTGGCTGGCGGACGGATTGGCCGGACGCAGAGTACCACCTTACCAACGGCATCGGTCGGCTGACGCTGATCGACACGGCGTATGGCGGCAGGTTCGTCGACCCGATGGACGAGGATCTGTTCGACTATCCCTGGCTGTACGCTGTGGAGGTGGGCCGCTGGCATCTCGACGACGTCGAGGCTGCCCGCCTGAGGGAGTACCTGCTTCGCGGAGGCTTCCTGATCGTCGACGATTTTCATGGTGCGTTCGAGTGGGTCGGATTCGAGACGAGCATGAAGCGCGTGTTCCCCGACAGGGTGATCGTCGAGATCCCCGACACGGATCCGATCCTGCACACCCTGTACGACCTCGACAATCGGATTCAGGTGCCGGGCATTCAGTACGTCTGGTCCGGAACGACGTGGGAGAAGGACGGCTACACTCCCCACTGGCGGTGCGTCTACGACGATGAGGGGCGAATCATGGTCGCCATCAACCACAACATGGACCTCGGGGATGCGTGGGAACATGCCGACACGCCCGAGTATCCCGAGAACATGACAGCCCTGGCGTACCGTTTCGCGGTGAACTACGTCATCTACGCCATGACGCACTGAGCGGGTCGAGGTGTTCGAGTTTCTTTGCAAATATCCCCTGGCCGCCTTTCGCAAGGGGGAGTTCCTGCTCGCCAGCGGCTGGCCGGGCTGGCTGCTGGGGTTGGCTTGCGCCTTGGCAGCGGCCGGGCTCGCCTGGCATCTCCGCCGCGTACCGCACCGGCTGCCACATCGGGCCCTGTGGACTGTTTGGGCCCTGCAATGCGCGGCCGTTGCCCTCATCCTGGCGCTGCTCTGGCAGCCCGCCCTGGCTATCCAGTCCCTGAAGAACCGGCAGAACGCCGTTGCGGTGCTTCTGGACACGTCCCGCAGCATGGCCTTGGGGGAGGATGGCGTTTCGCGCTTGGCCCGGGCGGCCGAGGTGCTCTCGCAGGGCGTGCTGCCGGCTCTCGCCGACAAGTTCCAACTGCGCGTCTTCGGCTTTGCCGACCGGCCGGAACGGCTCCAGTCGCTCGCTCCCGGATCGCTCCCCGAACCCGGTGCCAGCACCGGCATCGGCGAGTCACTGCTCAGTGTACTCCGCGAGTCTACGGCGGTGCCGCTCGGAGCCGTCCTGCTGGTCAGCGACGGGGCCGACAACACCGAACGGTTCGGGCGCGAGGTGATGGCGGAGATTCGCAGGTTCAACGTCCCGGTCCATACCATCGGCGTCGGGCGGGAGCGTATCGCCGGCGACATTGAGCTGGGGGCGGTCAGCGTCGCATCGAGGTCGCTGCCGCGTTCGCGGGTCAACGCCCAGCTTACCCTGCGCCACGACGGCCAGGCGGAGCGCCAGACCCGCATCACCGTTCGGGACGGCTCCAGCGTGCTGGCGAGCAAGCCGGTCGTCTTGCGACCGGGTGAGCCCGTGCGGCGCGAATGGATCGAATTCGGCGCGGGCGACGCCGGTGTACGGAACCTGCGGTTTTCCGTCGAACCGGTGGATGGTGAGGAGATCCCGGGCAACAACGAGCGGAGCCACATTCTCGACGTTCCTCGCGGTCGCCGCCGGATCCTGTATGTCGAGGGCGAGCCCCGCTGGCAGTACAAGTTCATGCGTCGGGCGGTCCACAACGATGCGAGCGTCCAGCTGGTCACGATGCTGCGCACATCCGCCAACAAGTTCTACCGCCAAGGGGTCGATTCCCCCGAGGAACTGGCGGCCGGATTCCCGTCCGCGGAGCAGGACCTGTTTCAGTACGACGCGCTGATCATCGGCAGTTTCGAGGCAGCGTTCTTTTCACCGAAGCAGCAGGTGGCGATTCGCGAGTTCGTCAGTCGCAGGGGCGGCACGCTGCTGATGCTCGGCGGCCGGAAAGGTCTCGGAGCGGGCGGCTGGCAGCATTCGGAGATCGTCGACGTGCTGCCAGCTTCGCTGGTCGCAGGCGAAGAATCCTTCGTCAGGGAGAGGGTCAAGGCTGAACTTGCGCCCCAGGGGCGGGACTCGCTGGTCTGCCGCCTCGACTCCGATCCGGAGAGGAATGCCGTGCTGTGGGAGGAGCTGCCCGAGCTTGCCGACTTCCAGAGGCTGGGCAGCCCCAAGCCGGCCGCCGTGACGCTGCTTTCTGCGCGCGTCGGACGCGACAGCCTGCCCCTGCTTGTGCGCCAGAACTACGGCCACGGACGAGCCGTGATCTTTGCGACGGGTGGAAGCTGGCGCTGGCGCATGCGTCTGCCCAGTGACGACGAGCGGCACGACACGCTGTGGCGGCAGTTGCTGCGCAGCTTGGTGGCCGGTGTTCAGGGGCCTGTCCGCCTCACGAGCAACCGGTCGAACTATGCCGACGAGTCCCGGGTGCGGCTGCGCGCCGAGGTTCGGGCAAGGGACTACACCTACGCCAACAGCGCCCGGGTTGCCGCTGTCGTCACGCCCGAGCAGGGGGTGCCGCTGACGGTTGAGTTGAGGCCTTCCCCCACCGAGTCGGGGATCTACGAGGCCGAGGTGGACGCGCCCGGCCTGGGCGTTTACCGTGTCGAGGTCGTTGCCCATCGGGGCGAAGACCGACTGGGAGCGGATTCGCTCCATTTCCGGCGTGAAGGAGGCGTGGCGGAGTATTTCCACCCCGAACGCAACTCGAACCTGCTGTCGCAGCTGGCAAGCCAGACAGGGGGGCGGTACTGGGAACTGAACGAACTGGGCGCGCTGCCGGAAGAGGTCCGTTTCTCGGAAGCCGGCATCACCACCCGTGAGATCCTTGATCTCTGGGACATGCCGGTCCTGTTCTTCCTGCTGCTGGCCTTGCGCGGCTCCGAGTGGATGCTGCGAAAGCGTTGGGGTGTCGTGTGAGGAGTTTCTCGTCGTGGCGGCTGACGTCCCTTCCGTCTGCTGCAGCCCTGCTGGTGATGGGGATGGGCCTGGCGCCGGCGGCGCGGCCGGCCACGCACTTCCTTGTCATTGAGGGGCTCGGCGGAACCCGGGACTACGCAGAGAGGTACCGGGAGCAGGTGGTTGCGCTGCTGCCCGCGCTTCGGCGGATGGCCAACGGCGACACCCAGGTCCGGGTGGTCGCTGGGGCCCAGGCGACCCGGGAGCGAATCGAGACGCAGTTCGGGGAACTCGCCCGCAAGGTGGCGCCGGGCGACTCGCTGGCGGTTTTCCTTCTCGGGCATGGATCGCATGACGGGCAAACCTACAAGTTCAATATTCCGGGCCCGGACGTGACGGACCGGCAACTGAAGCGCTGGCTCGACGCTGTTCCGGCCGCCCGCCAGCTGGTCGTGAGCACGACGAGCTCGAGCGGTGGAGCGCTCGAGGTGCTGAAGGGTCCCCGCCGGATCGTCATCACGGCGACCCGGAACGGTCGCGAGCGCAACGCGACCGTCTTCGGCACGTACTGGGCAGAGGCCCTGAGCGCGTCAGAAGCCGACACGGACAAGAATGAGACCATCTCCGCACTGGAGGCGTTCCGCTACGCCGAGAGCAAGGTCAAGGCTCACTTCGAGGATGCGAAGCAGCTTGCCACTGAGCATCCGCAGCTTCAGGGCGAGCGGGCTGACGGATTCTTGCTGGCCCGTCTCGGCCGGGCCGCCGAGCTGGCCGGAGACCCCTCCATGCGAGCCCTGCTGCTGCAACGCGAGGCGCTGGAGCGCAGGATTGCAGACCTGGTCGCCCGCAAGGACGACACTCCCGAGAACGAGTACCTCGACGCCCTGCAGGCGCTCCTGCTGGAACTGGCCGAGCTCCAGTCTCGCATTGATCCGGGCGGGGGCCTGCCTGATCGAGGGATGCCGTGACCCAGGGCGGGCGGACACCGATGGCGACGGTCCTGCTTCTCCTGGTCGTCCCCGTCGCCTGGGGACAGCGGGGCCACGAGAAAGGAGCGCGTTCCGTCGCTCTGCAGCCCTGCGACCTGCTGCACGACCGCGGAGCCGTCGGCGAGGCGGCCGCCTGTTATCGCCAGCTCTCAGCGGAAGGCACTCCGGCGGAGCAGGCCGAGGCGTACTGGATGCTCGGTGACCTCAAGTCCGCCAACAACCGGTTTCGCGAGGCCGTTCGCGTGGAACCCGGGAATCCCGACTTGCGGGTGCGCTGGGGACACCTGTACATCGATTCGCACCAGAACCGGGAGGCGGCGAAGCTCTTCGGGGAGGCTCTGGAGCTTGACGGGGGGCACGTGCCCGCGCGGCTCGGCATGGCCAGGGTGCTGGCAACGCGCTTCGACGGCAAGGCGATCGATGACGTTCGCAAGACGCTGGAAGACCACCCCAGCCAGGCCGAGGGATACCTCCTGATGGGACGCATGGCGCTGGAGGAAGGCCGTCTCGACGAAGCCAGCAAGAGCCTCCATACGGCGTTGCGCGAGTCGGAGAAACTCGGGATCGCCCCGCTGGAAGCGTACGCACTGCTCGCTTCGCTCGAGTTGCTCCAGGGCCGACAGGACAACGGATGGGTCGACAAGGCCCTGGACTACAACCCGCGCTACGGCGAGGTCTACCTTGAACAGGCCCACTTCTACGTGATCAGTCGGCGCTACCGGGAGGCGACCGAGCGCCTTCGCAAGGCGGTTCGGGTCAATCCGCAGCTCTGGCGCGCCCATGCGGAACTGGGGGTGAACCTGATGCGCGAGGGGCTCGACGAAGAAGCTGCCCGCCATCTGAAGATTGCCTACCAGGGGGATCCCTATAGCGCCAGGACGGTCAATACCCTGAGCCTGCTCGATACGTACGACCGGTTCGAGACCTTCCCGGGTGAGGTGCAGGCGGGCCGCCGGCAGCCCCGAGCCCGAATTCGCCTTGACCGTGACGAGGCCGCGCTCCTGCTTCCGTACGTCCTGGACCTGACCGAGCGTGCGATCGACACGTTCACTCGCAAGTACGGCTTCGAGTTGGAGCGGCCCGTGCGGGTCGAGCTCTATCCGAACCACGACGACTTTGCCGTGCGCACGACCGCCATGCCGGGTATCGGCCTGCTGGGGGTGACGTTCGGGTATGTCGTTGCCATGGACAGTCCCTCCGGGCGCAAGCCGGGCGACTTCCACTGGGGCACGACCTTGTGGCATGAACTCGCCCATGTCTTCACGCTGGAATCCACGGACCATCTGGTGCCCAGGTGGTACTCGGAAGGCATCTCCATGTACGAGGAATGGATGGCCGACCCCCGTTGGGGCGAGTCGGTCCATCCGGAGTTCATTACCGTTCTCCGGAAGGGTGAACTGCTGCCGGTCGCCGATCTGGACCGCGGCTTTATCCGCCCGCGGTACCCCGGCCAGGTGGCCGTATCGTACCTCCAGGCCGGTTATGTCTGTCGCTTTATCGCGGAGAGGTGGGAAGAGTCCAGGCTGGTGGATCTTCTGCGAGGGTTTGCCGACAGCGAGACGACGACATCGTCCAATATCCGGGCGGTACTCGGAGTCGAGCCCGAGGAGTTCGACGAGTGGTTCCTCGAGTATGTAAGGGATTCGCTGGGGCCGGCACTCGAGGGTGTGCCCCGCTGGCAACGCAATCTCAAGCGCGCCCTGGAAGCCGCGGAGGAGGAGGACTGGGAGGTCGTGCTGGAGGCTGCCCGAACGGCCAGGGAGGCCTATCCCCAGCATGTCGGAGCCGGCAGCGCGTACGGTCTTCTCGCGATGGCCCACGAGAAGACCGGCGATCGTGCAGCGGCGATCGACGAACTGCTCGAGTACGAGCGGCGTGGCGGGCGACGGCCCGAGACTCTCAGGAATCTGGGGCGCTGGCTCGAGGACGCTGGACGCGCTGCCGAGGCGATCCACACCTACGACGGCCTAATCTACATCTGGCCGCACGACCAGGAGTCTCACGCCCGACTTGGGGACCTGCTGCTCGAATCGGGCCAGTACGGGTTGGCGAAAAGGGAGTTCGAGGCCGTTCTGGCGCTCGACCCCCTCGACAGGGCAGCCGCCGAATACAACCTTGCCCGGGCGTACGTTAAGATGGGCGATCCGGTCAAGGCACGTCTGCATGTGCTGCGGGCCCTGGAGCGGGCCCCGACGTACCGACCGGCCTTGCAGCTGCTGATGCAGGTCAAGCGATAGGAACTTCGATGGACGCTATCCCGGTCTCCGGAGACACTGCACAAGCGGATGAACTCGTTCGGTCGTTTCGGGCCTCCATGGACCGCATCCGAGAGCAGGTCCGGCTGGTCATCGTGGGCCAGGATGAGGTGATCGACAACCTCCTGATCACCCTGCTGATCGGTGGCCACTGTCTGATCACCGGCATGCCGGGGACGGCCAAGACCCTGCTGGTGAGCACGCTGGCCTCGGCGCTGGGGCTGACCTTCAAGCGGATCCAGTTCACGCCGGACCTGATGCCGACCGATATCACGGGTACGGACATCCTGGAGGACGACCCGGCGACGGGGCGTCGCAGCTGGACCTTCGTGCAGGGGCCGCTGTTCACGAACGTCCTGCTCGCCGACGAGGTGAACCGGACGCCTCCCAAGACCCAGGCGGCGCTTCTGGAGGCGATGCAGGAGCACTCTGTCACAGTGCGGGGCAACAGCTACCGGCTGGAACCTCCCTTCCTCGTGCTGGCTACGCAGAACCCGATCGAACTGGAGGGCACCTATCCTTTGCCCGAGGCGCAGCTGGACCGGTTCCTGTTCAATGTCGTGCTGGACTATCTGTCGGCCGAGCAGGAGGGCGAGGTGGTGGACCGCAACACGGCCGGCACGCCGTTGCCCGCTGTCGAGTCGGTAACGTCGGGCGAGGAGATACTGCGATTCCAGTGGCTTGTCCGGCAGGTGCCCATTTCGGAGCCGGTTGCTCGGTACGCTGTGTCCCTGATCCGCTCGACCCGGCCGACCGATCCGGAGGCCCCTGACATCGTCAGGAAATACGTGAATTACGGTGCCAGCGTGCGGGCGACCCAGTTCCTCGTGCTGGCCTCCAAGGCCCGGGCCCTGCTCGCCGGGCGCTACCACGTGACGATCGAGGATCTCAAGGCGCTCGCGCTGCCGATCCTGCGGCACCGGGTGCTGACGAACTTTTTCGCCGAGTCCGACAGGACGACGGTGGACGACGTGCTGCAGGAGTTGCTGCGGGTCAAGCTGGCCCCGGCCGGGGAGCAGGCGGCATGAACCAGCGGAGCGGACCTGGGGCGATGACAGCGCGTCAGGCCTGATGTGATGGCCAGCCAGCAGCTCCTTGACCCTGCCGTCCTTCAGCGTCTCGCGAATATCGAGATCGTCGCCAAGACCGTCGTAGACGGATTCCTTCACGGAGAGCATCGATCCCCTCTCTTCGGCTTCAGCCAGGAATTCGCCGAGTATCGTGCCTACACCGAGGGGGACGACCCGCGGTACATCGATTGGAACGTACTCTCCCGCACGGACCGCGTTTATGTCAAGCGATTCCTTGGAGAGACCAATACGCACCTGATGATACTCTTGGACTGCAGCGCCTCCATGGGCTATGGGTCGGGGGGCGGGACCAAGCTGGACTACGGACGCTATCTGGCCGCTGCGCTCGCCTACCTCTCGACACGACAGCACGATGCGGTCGGTCTGGTGCTGTTTGATGACGCCATCCGGGAAGTCCGGCCTGCCGTCTTCCGTCCGCGGCACCTGCAGAGCATCCTCCATGCGCTGGAGCGGGCCGAGGCGGTGACCGGAACGGACCTGCACGTGCCGTTGCAGGCCATGGGGCGCCTCCTGCGGCGCCGCGGACTCGTAGCCATGATCTCGGATTTCTTCGTCGATGCCGACGAGATCGTGCAGTCGCTGCGCGCCGTGGCCTATCAGGGGCAGGACTTGGTGTTCTTCCACGTTCTCGACCCGGAAGAGTTGAAGCCCTCGCTCACCACGGCAGCCATGATGGAGGACATGGAGACCGGGGAACGCATGGAGGTCTCGTCCGAGTACGCTCGACGCATCTATCCGGGACTCGTCGAGGCGCATATCACCGAACTGAGACGACGGGTGGGCGGTGAGGGCGCTGACTACGTCCTGCTGAACACGGCCGAGCCGCTCGACCGCGCCTTGCGCGAGTATCTCCTGTTTCGCCAGAGGAGGCGCTGACGCCATGGATCTGCTGTCGCCCTGGTTCCTCGCCGGCGGGCTCGCCGTGGGCTTGCCTCTTTGGCTCCACCTGATGCGTCGACAGAATCCGGTCCGTCTGGAGTTCAGTTCGCTGATGTTCTTCCGAACGCGGACCGAAACGACCGTTCGCGAGCGCCGGCTGCAGCATCTCCTGCTGCTCGCGTGGCGCCTCGCTTTGCTGCTGCTGCTGGCCCTGGCGTTCGCCAGACCCGTCTGGAAGCGGCCGCCAACGCTGGTTGCGGGCGAACTTCCGACGCTGCACATCGTGGCGGTTGACACGTCGATGAGCATGCAGTACGGGACCCGCTGGCAAGCCGCCCTGGAGGCGGCCCGCGGCATTGTCGATTCTCTGGGGAATGCGGACCGCGCCCAGATTATCGCCAACGGGCCGTCCGTGAGCGTTCTCACGGAGGCGACTGCTGATGTTTCCGCATTGCGGTCCGCCTTGGCGGGCCTCGAACCCACTGACGCCCGCAACAGCTATGGGGACGTGATCGAGGCGGTGCGTACGCTCGTCGGTACGGAAACCGCCGCAGTCGAGGTGCACCTTGTTACCGACTTGCAGCGGTCCGCCATGCCGGCGCGCTTCCAGGACCTGGTGCTGCCGGGTTCGGCCGAGCTTACCATCCACGACGTGGCGGGCACCGAGTCGGCCAACTGGGCCATCGACAGCATCAATGGGTCGGCGCGGCTGTACGGAGAGGCACGGCCCAAGCTCGAGGTGACGGTAGCGAATTTCGGGCGGGAGGCTGCCGAACGGACCGTCTCGCTGTGGATCGACGGCCGGCCTGCCGGGAGCGAGCGTCGCACCGTTCCCGCCGGCGGAAGGGCGACGTACGGTTTCGGTATCGCCGATCCTCCGAGGGGCTTCAGCCGGGCGGAGTTCCGCCTGGAGCCTTCGGACCGCCTTGCTGCAGACGATGTGCGGCGCATCGGCCTGGATAATTCCGACCCGGACCGGATCCTCTTCGTGACGCAGGCCGCCCGGCAGCGGGATCTGATGTACTTCCGCTCGGCAGTGCAGGCCAGCGCAGCCTTGCAGTACCGGCTGGAGAGTGCTTCCCCTGGAGAGGCGGGACGACTGGACCCGGGCGCGTATGCCCTGGTCGTGCTCTCTGACGTCTCACGCTTGGATGGCGGGTTCGAAACGCGCCTGCGGGCCTGGGTCGAGGCTGGCGGCGCGGCGTTCGTCGCCTTGGGGCCGAATAGCGCTCTCGAGCGGCGCGCCCCGCTGACGGGTCACGCCCTGGAGCAACCCCTGGCCTCCGAGCGGGGCGGACGGCCGTTTCAGGTGGCGGGTGAAGCGGACCGGTCGCACCCGGTCGTCAGTGCCGTGGAGGGCCTGCGTCCGGTCAAATTCTATCTGTACGCCCGCGTGCGGCCCGAGGGCAGCGACACCATCCCCATGCGATTGGGAAACGGCGACCCGATCCTGATCGAGCGCCCGGTCGGCAGCGGGCGCGTGCTGGTGTTCGCCTCGTCGCTGGACAACGTCTGGAACGACTTGCCGATCACTCCCGTGTTCGTGCCCTTCGTTGCGGAAGTAACACAGAGCCTTACCGGGGCCGGAGCGAAGCGCGGGAGAGCCATGTTGGGCGACGTGCTCGAGCTGGGCGCTCGTCGCGGGGCGGCCAAGGCCATCCAGGTCATCTCCCCGTCTGGGGAAGCCGTGCTGAGCCTCTCGGATTCGGTCATCCGCGAGACGGTCCCGCTCGACTCGCTCGGCTTCTACGAGATTCGAGGGGGAGGCCGCTCGGAACTGGTGGCGGTGAATCCGGACCCTCGCGAGTCCAGCCTTGCGAGGATCGAGGAGGACACGCTCGCGGTCTGGCAGTCCACCGGCCGGGCCGCGAGCGCTGCGCCTGAAACGGCGGCGGGGCCATCGACGGCTACGCCCGCCTGGCGCGCTTGGCGCCTGGTCCTGATCTTGCTGCTGGGAACGGCGCTGCTAGAATCAGCCTTGGGCAATCGGCATCTGGATGCCGCCAGAGGGGGCTGAGCCAATGTTATTCGGAGACTCGATCGAAGCCGGTGCCAGCTTGGACAACTACCTTGGATCGATTGCCGGGCGGCTGAGGGCGGCCATTGCCGCCCGCGGGGCCGGTGCGGTGGCATGGACAGCGCTGTGCTTGACGGCGGTGTGTGTGCACCTGGCGAACAAGGCGGCGTTTTCGGATGCCAGCATCGTCGGATCCCGTCTCGTGCTCGGTGCGATGCTGACGCTCGCAATCGGATGCTTGGTGATCCTGCCGCTGCGCAGGCTCAGGCGCAGCCCCCGGCTTCAGCGCGCTGCGGACGAGGCCGAGCGCCGGTCACCGGAGTTTGGTGGACGGCTGCGCACCTGGGCCGACGAACGCACCCGTGCCGAGGCCGGCGGGCGGGCCCCCAGTCCGCTGCTGGGGCTGCTGAGCCGCGAGGCGGAGCAGGCCGCAGCCGCCGTGCCGGTTGACGCTGTCGTGAACCGATGGCTGGTGGCGGGCTTCGCCGCGACCGCGGCCATTGGCGTGGGAACCCTGGTCTGGCTGGGTACGTCGGGGCCGGGCTACTGGCAGTACGGGACGGCGAAGCTATGGGCGGGCTGGTTCGAGGTACAGGAAGAACCGTTGTACGGGTTGCTGGTGGAGCCGGGCGACGCGGCCATCCGGTCCGGGGGCCGTCTCGACGTGATCGCTGAGGTGACGGGATTCGAGCCCGCCAGCGTGGAGATCCACGCCAGGTTCGAGAGCAGCCTCGACTGGGAGCGCGCCCCGATGGGGCCCCAGTTGCAGGGCACCGGCCACGGGTTCTCATTCTCGATGGTGCGCGAGCCGTTGCGCTATTTCGTGACAGCCGGGCCGCTCCGCAGCCGAGAGTTCGAGGTGCAGGTCATTGAGATGCCCATCGTCGAGAACATTCGCCTAGAGTATGACTATCCGGCCTGGAGCGGTCTGGATCCTGCGGTTCAGGATCCTGGCGGGGACATCACGGCAGTTTCGGGCACTCGTGTCTCGATCATCCTGACAACCGACAGGGACTTGACCAACGGTCTGTTCGTGGTCGGGGACGAGGCTGCTCCCATGCGAGGCAACCGGGCCCAAATCGAGGTCGACGAGGATTCGACCTACCACATCGCCGCCCGATATCAGGGCGAGCGCGTTCGCCTGACCGAGGACTTCTTCATCACCACCATTCCGGACGAGAAGCCCACCGTGAAAATCCGCAAGCCTGGCCGCGACTGGCGTGCAAGCAGTATCGAGGAGGTGACCGTTGCGGTTGAGGCGGCCGACGATTTCGGGCTGCGCGGGGTGGAGTTGCGGTATTCGGTGAACGGGATGGACGAGCGCATCGTGCCCCTGATGAGCCCGACAGATGGACAGAGGGTCTCCCGCGAACATCTTTTCTTTCTGGAGGATCTCGGTCCGACAGCCGGGGTGGCAGTTCTGCCGATCGGTCCGGGACAGGACAGTCTGCCGCCTCCCGCTCCCGAGGCGGGTCTGTTGCCGGGAGACCTTGTCAGCTACTACGTGGTTGCCAGGGATGCCAGACGCCAAGTCCGGAGCGACATGTACTTCATCACGGTCCAGCCCTTCGAGCGGCGTTTTTCCCAGTCTCAGGCTGGCGGACAGGGCGGCCAGCAAGGGCAGCGGCAAGATGAGATCTCCCGCCGGCAGAAGGAGATCATTCTGGCGACCTGGAACCTGATCGGCGAAAGAGATTCCGAGGACGGTCGCGAGGAGAGCAAGTTGCGGGAGAGCGCCGGGATGCTGTCCGAGCTGCAGGGAACGCTGATGCTGCAGGCGCAGACTCTGGTGCAGAGAACCCGTGCGCGGCAGTTAACCGAAACGGACCCGAAATTCAGACAGTTCACTGGCTTCCTGGAACAGGCTGCCTCGTTCATGGAGCCGGCCGCGGAGGCGCTTGCCGGCTTCCGCCTGGACGACGCCGTGGGGCCGGAGCAGCAGGCGCTGCAGTTTCTGCTGCGCGCCGAGAACCTGTTCACCGATATCCAGATTTCGATGAGTCGTGGCGGCGGGGGCGGCGGTGCCTCGCGTGATCTGGCCGAGATGTTCGAACTCGAGATGGATATGGAGAAGAACCAGTACGAGACCGGCGATGGTGCCTCTGGCGAGCGGGCCGAACAGGAGATCGACGAGGCGATGAAGAAGCTCGAGGAGCTTGCACGGCGTCAGGAACAGCTCGCTGAGCAGGCGCAGGACCGGAATCGCGCCAGCTTCGAGCAGCGGTGGCGTCAGGAGATGCTGCGGCGCGAGGCCGAGGATCTCAAGCGTCGACTGGAGCGGCTCCAGCGCCAGGCGACGCCATCCGCGGGCGGACAGTCCAGCCAGGGTTCCGAGGGGCAGGCCGGGGCGGCCACGGACGGAGGGGCCGGGACCCGCCAGCAGCTCGATCAAGCAATCCGGCAGATCGAACGGGCGGCCCGCGAGATGGACCGGGGCAGTCGCGAGCAGGACCCGCGAGCGTCCACGGCGGGCGCATCGCAGGAACTTCAGAGGGCGGTCGAAGCTCTCCGGCAGCGGCAGGAGGAGCAGAGCGCCTCCGCCCTGGAGGAACTCTCCCGGGAGGCGTCGCGTCTGGTCGAGCAGCAGGAAGCCGCCGCAGCGCGGTTGCAGGGGTCGCTGGAAACGGCCCTGGCCGAACTCAAGAGACAGGGGGGCCGGCCGACGGGCCCCCTGCCGACCGGCCTGACCAGACAGGAGGAGGTCGATCTTGCGAACCGGAAGGCCGAGATGGGCGACACTCTGGCCGAGATTGAGAAGGGACTCCAGCGACAGGCCCGCGAGTTGCGGGGGCGGAACGACGAGGCATCGCGAGACCTGCTGAATGCCGTCCTCGAGTTGCAGCAGTCGGAGGCATCGATGTTGATTCGAGCGGCGGAGGACCTTGTGCGCAGGGGTCTGGCGCCCTATGCGGCCAGCAACGAGCAGGCCGTTACCAGAGCCTTGAGACGATTGCGCGATGGCATCCAGGGTGCCCGGGAGACGGCCCGGCAGGATCGGCAGGGCTCTGATCGTGGTCTCGCCCGCCTTCTTTCGGACGTGGAACGGTTGCGGCGAGGGCTGGAGCAGGCGACGGGCCGGCACCGGGGCGACCTGGCCGCCGGCCCCCCGGAAGAGCGTTCGGAAGGCGACGGTCGGCCGGGCCAGGGTGAAGGAAGCCGGAGACGCCCCGAACAGGGCCAGCTGGCTGCAGGAAGCGAATCCGGGCGGGCGGGCGCCAGCGGAGAAGCGCGGGCTCCCGGTGGCGACAGGCGTGGAGGTTGGGCGAGTTGGGGCGGCTTGGCCGACCGCGCCCTGGGGGAGGGCAATGGGCTCCCTGTTGACGACCCTACGGTTCGCGAGAGGATGGAGCAGGCACTGGAGAAGGGCATCGCGGAAGTGCCGCGGCTTTCCCGGGAAGTGGGCCGGCAACTGGAATTCGATCCCGACGACATCGCGGACCTCCGGCGTTTCGCGCAGGAACTTGGCGACGGGCGGTTCTTGGGGAATCCGGGCCTGCTCAGGGAAGAGTACCGCAACATGCTGGCGCTCCTGGAGCAGCTGGAGGTGAAGCTCCGGAGGCAGGTCGAACTGGACAACAAGGAGGAAGTCCGTGTCGTCGTCGGCGAGGCGGTGCCGGAAGCGTATCGGGAGGCCGTCGCGGAGTACTACAGGAAACTGGGAGCGGTGCGCTAGCACGCTTTAGGGACGGCTTGGCCCTTGGACGCCGGTCACCATGGCGGAACCGAACACGACGGACAGGCTGGATAGCCGATTCTGCACGGTCGGGTGCGGCCTGGATGATGCGGTTCGCTCAAGAATCGTCCAGTCGGAATTCGATGGCGGGGTGCGACTCGGAACCTTGAGCGAAGGTAGTCGTGTCCTGGTCGACACCCTCAACAACCGCTACGAGATCCGGATTCGCGACGGTCAGACCTGGATTTCGGGGCATCCCGAATTCTGCCCAATGCCCGTTGCCGTGTGCGTACGGGGATCGAGCTGGGGCGGCTCGATGCTGCGAAGAGCCTATCTCGGTTTGGGTATGCATATGGAGTTCGGGCACCCCGAATACGAAACGGTCACGACGTCCAGGATCGTTTCGATCCAGGTGGATTGACTGCGGGTGCCGGACTATTCCAGCAGCGCGGCCACGTGGCTCGCCACGCCGGCGGCCAGGCCTTCCAGGCTGTAGCCGCCTTCGAGTACAGACACCAAGCGGCCCTCGGCGTGCTGGTCGGCGATTTCGCGCACCAGCAGGGTGATTTCCCGGAAGTCCTCGTCGCGGAGCCGGAAGCGTCCGAGGGGATCCCCGAGACGGGAATCGAAGCCGGCCGATACCATCACGAGATCGGGCTGGAACGCCTCTGCCGCCGGCAGTAGTCTCTCCCTGAACGCCCCGAGGATCTCCGCGCGGCCGGAACCGGCGGGAAGGGGACAGTTGATCGTCGATCCGGTTCCGGCACCACTCCCGGTTTCGGCCGTGGTGCCCGTGCCTGGGTACCACGGGGATTGATGGGTGCTGAAGAAGAGCACGTCGGGATCCCCGTAGAAAATGTCCTGGGTCCCGTTGCCGTGGTGGACGTCCCAGTCAGCGATGAGAACGCGGCCAAGGCCTCGTCTGCGGATCGCGTGCCGAGACGCCACGGCGACGTGGTTGAAGATGCAGAATCCCATGCCCCGGTCGGGACAGGCATGGTGCCCAGGGGGACGCAGCACGCAGAATGCCTGGCCCACTTCACCGCTGAGAACGGTGTCAACTGCCGCGCATACTGCGCCCGTTGCCTCGCGGGCGGCCACGAGCGAGCCTTTCCCCACGTGGGTGTCGCCCGTCGAGAGCATTCGTCGCCCGTCCGTGATCTCCCTCTCGGCCAGAGCCACGTACTCCGGGCCATGACAGAGGCAAAGCGTGTCCGTATCGACCTTTTCCGACGGTCGGGGCTGCATGCGCCTCTGCATACCGGTCTCCTTGAGTACGCGCAAGACGGCCTCGAAGCGTTCAGGTTGTTCGGGATGCCCAGGTGGTGTCCGGTGCAGTCGGGACGCTTCGGAAACCAGCAGTGCAGTTGAAGCCATACCCGAGATTCTATCCCGCACCGAAGTCAGCGGGACAGCGGAAAGCGATGCGATGTGGGACGAGGTGCCGGAAGGCCTCGGGCGTCGCCAAGACGGAGTCCACGGCCCGGGGGGCCGGCCGCTGTAAGGTCGCCTTGGCGCTCGACACCGAGGTCTGCTTCGCCCGTCCCGGCTGCTCGTGGGGGCGGGCCTCAACGAATCCCCCGAAAGGCCTCGGGGCGAGATCGTGCCCAGGGCCGAGGACCTGCGCATGATCGACCCGCAGCGACTGCGGCAGGTGACCGACGAGTTCGGTCTCTGCCAGTGCAAGGTACTCGGCTGTCGCCCGCTGCGGGGACTACCGCGGCACGGGTCTCGATGCTGGGTCGCTCCGCCAACCGACGCCCCCCACCCTCCTCTGCCTAGCGGGCATCGCGGACCAGATCCGCCCATCTCGTGGCTCCGTCGCCGGAACATCGCCTTGACAGCCCCACGATCCCTGCCTGAATCCTGCAGGTAACTCGGCCGCCAAGCTGTCACCCATCTGCCGTCACAGTTGCACTTCGACATGCAACGGGCATAGGATAATCGAATAGCGCCGTGAGTTTGGACAAGTTACGAAAACACTGGCCGACGGTTGTCACTGTCGTCGGAGTGTGTACGCTGCCTGCTTTGGTGGGGCTGCAGATTCACTGGACGAACCAGTTGCGCCAGGCGGAGCAAGAGGCTATGGACAATGAGCTTGAAGATGCGATCGGCGAGTTCGCAGCAGTTGTGCGGCGTGAGTTGAGCTACCTGGGGGGATGGTTCCAGCGGCGACCGCTGAGCCGCTTCCAGGACGGTGGTGCCACCTCGTATGAACGGGCCTACACTCTCTGGTGCCGGACCACATCGTATCCTGATGTCTTGAGTGGCATCTTCCTGCTTTCGCGGGAACGGAACAACGAATGGCTGTTGCGCGAACTCGCGTTGGGGCAGGAGCGGTTTCAGGAAGTCGAGCAGGATGGTCGGCTGGCCGGACTGACTGAACGGCTTACCGGGTCTGGCTCCCGGGAGCAACCGAGACTGATGCAGTGGATGCTGTTTCGCGAGTTCGATGCGCTGGTGCGGCCGGAGTTCCAACTCGACGGTCGTTCACTGCCGACGAGACCGAGCGGCTACCTGATTCTCGAGCTGGACTGGGATTACATTCAGGAACACGTCTTACCCGGCATTGCCGAACATACGTTCGGCGGCCGGTCCATAGAAGAGACCTACGAGGTAGCCGTTGTCGTCCGCGCCGCGCCCGTCGATTACAGCGTGCCACGTTTTCTGTATCGCTCGCAGCCGGCGATTGGCGACGAGTGGTTGGCGAACGCCGGTTGTCGGCGGCGGTTCTGGTTCCCTTCACAGACCCTGTTAGCGCGGTACAGGAACCGGCTCCGCGATGCGGCTAGCGACCTCCCGACGGGGGGGGCTGATGTTCGGTCGTCTGGATCCGCTCGGACGGCACGGACCGGCCTGTCGCGGCTTGGCAAGGGACCGGTATGGCCGCGAGTCTTGCTCGCCGGGTCGGGTCCGGCCCTGGCCGTGGATCTGGTGGGTTCAATCGAACCGGGCATCCTTTCGAGGGCGGTAGCCCTCGAGCAGTCGCGCAGTCGCGTCGCAGGTCTGGGTGTGCTGGCGGTACTGGCGTGTGCCGTGGGCGCGCTGGTCGTGTCAACGCGCAGGACCCGGAGACTGTCCGAGATGCACTCCAGGTTGATGACCGGTGTGACGCACGAGTTGCGTACACCGCTGGCGGTCATCCGGTCGGCTGCGGATAACCTCGCCGATGGCATTGTCTCGTCCGACCAGAGGGTGATGACGTATGGGGAGTTGGTCCGGAAACAAGGAGTGGTGTTGGGCGAAATGGTGGAGCAGATGTTGCAGTTCGCCGCGCTCAATTCGGGCGATCGGCCGTTCCGCACTGGTCCGCTCGACGTGAGGGAGGTGGTGGCGAAGGTGCTGGAACGGTTGCAGCCGCTCATCTCGCAATCGGGCTTCATTGTTGAGCAGGACTCGGACAAATCAGTGCCACCCACACGAGCGGATGAGCTGGCGGTCGAGCAGATCTTGATGAACCTGGTCAGTAACGCGATCAAGTACGGCAGTCCCGGCTGCTGGATGCGTATCGAGACAAGCCTGGACGAGAGCGGTCCCAAGCCACGAGTTCGCGTGAGCGTTCATGACCGAGGAATGGGGATTCCGAAGCATGAGGCCGGACGGGTCTTCGATCCGTACTTTCGAGGGTGCGGAGCCAGTGAGACCGGCAAGCGGGGGGCTGGCTTGGGGCTGAAGATCGCACGGGATCTGGCTGTAAGGATGGGAGGGACCCTGTATCTTGAGAGCGAACAGGGGAAGGGTAGCGTCTTCACCCTTTCCTTGCCGGTCGATCGGGCAGCCTAGAGGTAGGTCGGCATCATGGTTGAGCGCATCCTGCTGATTGAAGATGAGGTCGGGCTCCGCATGACGGTCGAGGATCGGTTGCGCGCCGAGGGGTACCAGCTGCAGACTGCGGCTGATGGCCTGTACGGCTATGAACTTGCTCTCGAGGGTGAAAGCGACCTCATCGTACTTGATCTGATGCTGCCGAAGAAGCACGGGCTTGACATTTGCAGGGACCTGAGGGAGAGGGGAATTCCCACACCCGTCCTGATGCTGACGGCCAGGGGCCAGTTGACGGACCGGGTGAGAGGCTTGAAGCTCGGAGCGGACGACTATCTGGTCAAGCCGTTCGAGATGGTGGAACTTCTGGCGCGAATCGACGCTATCCTGCGCCGCGAGCGCTTGCATTCGAGGGGGGCGCGACAGACCTACGAGTTTGGAGACGCCATCGTGGACCTGAGGCAGAGCGCGGTGTTCAAGGGGGGCCGTCGGCTCCGGATCTCGGCGAAGGAGTTCGATCTCCTGCTGTATTTCATTCGTCATCGACGCCAGACACTCTCGAGGGATAACCTGCTATGCAATGTCTGGCACTACAAGACCGGGTTGTCTACCCGCACGGTCGATGTCCACGTCGGTTCGCTTCGGCAAAAGATCGAGGAAGACCCGACTGAACCGCGCTGGATCGTCACTCGCCATGGCATAGGGTACATATTCGATCCCGCATAGTTGCCGCCTTGTGTTGCTAGACTCAGGGAAAGAATGAATCGAAGGCGATTTCTGGGCGTTTCCACGGCGCTGTCCACCACCTCCTCGCTGGCGGGGCAACGTCGCGTTCTGCTGCCCACGGATACACCCGATGAGTTGGGTTTCCGGATCATGTGGTACAACCCCGTGCCACCGGTCGACAAGCACTCCTACCGCCTCACGGTGGGAGGGTTGGTGGAGCGACAACTCTCCCTGGCGATCCCGGACCTGCAGGGCTACCCGCAGGTCCAGCAGTCGACACGCTTGAAGTGCGTCCAGTGCTGGTCTGCGCGAACGACATGGGGCGGCTTCCGGTTCGGGCACCTGGTCGAGGACGCCAAACCGCTTGCCGGAGCCACCGCTGTGCGGATAGATTGCGCGGACAGGTGGTACGAGTACATGTCCCTCGAGGAGATGGCGGAGCCCGGTGTGATGCTGTGTCTGGAAATGGCGGCCAAACCCCTGACCGACCAGCACGGTGCGCCCTTGCGCCTGCTTGCGCCCTCGAAGTACGGCTACAAGTCAGCCAAGCTCATCACCAAGATTACGTTCGTGGAGAAAGGCGAAGGCTCGATGGCCTGTGACATCGGCCCGTATTACTCGCCTTCGGGGCGGATCCTCGCTGGCTATGACCATCCGTTGGATATCGGACCCAATGAGCGCAGGAAGATTGCGGGTGGAGAGATCGTCGAGTACTGATGCCTCGACTTCCGAAGCGGGATTTTCTCAAGCTCGCAGGCCTTGCGATCGCCGAGAGGCTGACACCGCCCTGGCTACGTGCCCAGCGGACCCAAACCCGGTCTGCCGATCGCAATCTCATCGTCGTTACGTTCGGTGGCGGCTGCCGGTACCAGGAGACGTTCGGTCCGCAAGGTCTCCGCAACATCCCGCGGCTCGCCGCCATGAAGCCCAAGGGGCAGTTCTTTGTGAACTGTGTGAACAGCGGCGTGCTGTCGCACTACAACTCGACCTCGAGCATCGTGACGGGGAACTGGCAGCGGGTTGACGACTTCGGTTTCGACCGGGCGGCAAGCCCGACCATCTTCGAGTACTACCGCAAGGCCACGGGCCGTCCCTCGACCGACGCGTGGGCCATCTGCACCAACAAGAGTTTCGCAACCATGGGGGCGACGACGGTGCGGGGCTACGGGGAGGAGGCCGGAGCGAATGTCGTTCTGCCGAAGCAGTTGCTGCTGGAGGCTGTCGATGAGGTGATCAAGCGGGATCTCGACCAGGGGGTCGCTGATCGGGAGAATGTGCTGCGGCAGCTCGAAGGTATCCTTAATGCGGGCTACGAGGGCATCGGCTGGACGATTTTCCGGGCGGGACGCCAGCTTGACCAACAGGTCAAGAAGGCGCTCAAGCGTGGACTGGTGGAGTATATTTACGGGCCGGAGGCTCCGAATTCGGGCGATGAGCTGACATTCTTCGTGGCGCGAGAGGTAATGCGTGAGTTCGCACCGCGCCTGATGCTCGTGAATTTCTGGGACATGGATGTGGCCCACTGGGGTGCCTACTCGCTCTACTTGCAGGCCATCACGAAAACGGACCGACTTTGTGGCATGCTGTGGGACGAGGTCCAGGCGAATCCGGCCTACAAGGACCGAACCACCCTGCTGATCCTGCCTGAACTTGGTCGCGACGGGGACCGGGACACCGCGAACGGCTTCCTCAACCACCGAAGCGGCGACGAGGCTTGCCGGAACGTCTGGATGCTGGCGATGGGAGCCGGACTGGACCGCGGAGAAACGGACCGGCCGGTCGCGCATGTCGACGTCGCCGCGACGGCGACGGCGTTGCTTGGCGTTCCGGATGGGGATATGGCCGGCCAGAGGATCTCCGAGATACTGGTCTGAGTGTGGTGCGTCGTTCCGCACTCGGATGTGGACACTCGACCACGCTTCGCTCTCTGGCTGCACGGCCTCCTGTACGCTCCCGGCATTCGGAATTCCCGAGACTGTTCCCCAGCGCGGAAACCCCACGACCCGCATAGCCCGCCTGACCGCGGGCGGCAGGCTGCCTCCCTACCGGAATGCCCGCCGGTGCAACCCGACACCGTCGCTTCCGGGAGGTCTTGGCGTCCCGCGACAGCCCTCCCTGCAGCCGACCTGTTCGGATGTTGGAGTTGAATGCCCACTACAGGGTCGAGCCGAACCAGCCATCCCGTGGCAGCAGCTGACGGGCACCTCCAGGGCAAGGAGTGCGCACGGGGCAGGGAAGGCCGCCTCGACCGTCTCCTGGATGCGATTTGCGCCGTAGAGGCATGCTGCCTGTGGACGCTGGGCGGCACACGCAGGTCGCGGTCTGGTCGCTGCTTCCGGGCGACCGTGACACCCGGTCCCGTTCCGCCTGACGCGTGAATCCGGATTCCACCCCAGACCCAGGACTTTCCCACGCTTGGGGCTGTGCGATTGAGGGGGAGGCGAGTGGGCCCATAGCGTGAGTTTGGGGGTGCGTAGAGCCGCCCGACGAAGCGTTGCGGACAGAACTTGGTCGGCAAAAGCCAGTGCCCTCCGCAAATCTAATCAGCCGCAACGGCAAGAAACTAGAGAATCTCAGCATGGGAACATCCTGCACCAGACCCCGTAGCGGGCAGTGTCTGCCGGGTGAGTGATCTGGCTGCATCGCAGTCGTGAACGATCTCAGGGAGTGCCGTGGCAGGCCGGCGGAACGTGGTTCAGTGAATCGCAGTCAGAGATTCGGAACGAGCGCGAGAGACATCTGTCGTGAGGAACGGCTGTCGGACGGCTTGTCGCTGCAGGGATGGCTGACCCGTGTGCTGCTCCAGCACCGTCTGCGGACGTGGCGGCAAGCGCGCGGAACACCAGGCCGTACAGGAAAAACCGCCGGGGATGTCCCCGTCTCCAACCCGGATTCGAGTCTTCGCGGCGTCGGTGGCGTTACGGATTGTAGCCTGCACCGACCAGCAGAGGCATACCCTGGGCCACGACGCGCTTAACGAACGAGATCTTGGTCTGGGGCAACCCGGTTGAGGGGTTCGTGAAGCCGTAGTACCAGAACACTTCTCCGAACGTCGCGGTTGCGCTGACGGCGTCCCGTCCGTCGAACAGGTCCGGCAGTCTGCCGGAGTACTCGAAGCTGGCCGGGTTGCTGCTGAACAATACCGTTCCGTCAGACTCGTTGATAACGAACGGATAGATCGAACCATGATTCCAGCGCGGATCAGATTCGAGCGCCGGACCCGCGAAGCGCCCGGACGCTTCCACCTGCATCGCCGCGCAGCGAACAAACTCCTGCAGTCTCCGGGGGCTCGGGGTTGCCTCCAGGGCAGCGGCGCTCACTTCGCTTGCGTCGCATGCACCCGGAAGATCGGGGGCGTAGAACCCGGCCCCGACTGCCGACCGGCTGCCGTTCCAGTCGACCGCCTTCACGTACGAACTCTTCGGTTGCCGCAGACCGGTTTCAGGGTTCGCGAACGCATAGTAGATCCACCCAGAGTCCACGAGCGACAGGATGCGGTCCAGTTCGAAGTAGTAGTCCGTTCCGAAGCTGTCGATCGACGTGCCCCAAACCGAACCCTCCCTGGACGGCTCCGGCGGGAACACATGGACAACGGCATCCTCACCGGACGGTTGCACCTCGTCGACGAACACATAGATCTGTCCCTGCTTCCAGCGCTCGTCTTCATTGAACGCTCGACGCGCTTCTTCTGGGCCATGCTGCTTGATGTACTCTGCCGCACACTGCACGAAGCCCTCCAATTCGTACCGGTTGTCTATCGCTCCTGCCGTAACAAAGTGCTCGGAGCAACTCGTTTCCGGCGCGGGCTGCTCGCCCTCCGCCAAGAAGTAACCCGAGCCAACGATCAGCGGCACACCGTGTGCGACGACTCGTTTCAGGAAGCCCAACTTTGCCTGCCTCATGCCGGTGGTCGGGTTATTGCGGCGATAGTAGATGTACGCCTCGCCGAACGCATCGCCCACGCCGACCATGTCACGGCCGCCGAACTGGTCCATCCTGCCCCGCTTCCGCCCCAGTTCATCCGGAGCGATTCCGTTGATCCGTATCTTGCTGCCCGTCATCAACTGGTTACCCGTCAAGTCCATCACGTAGACGTAGCTCATGCCGTCGCCCCACCGTGGATCGCTCGTGATTTCGTCCAAAGCCGAATAGCCGCCGACCTCCAGTTTCATGGCCGCACACCGCACGAAGGCAGCCAGATCATCCGGAGCCGGATCGGCGCTGAGACCGGCAGCGTTGACTTCATCGGGCAGACAGGTGGAGGGCAGGTCGGGCTCATATATTCCTGCACCGATAACCGCCCGATTCCCATCCCAGTCCACCTCGATCAGGTACGAAACCTTCAGGCTTGTGCCCCCGGTCTCCGGATTCAGGATCGAGTAGTAGGTCCAGCCGGAGTTCACGACCTCCATCATGCGGAAAATCTCGTAGTAGAGATCGGTGCCGAAATCGTCGATCGTCTCTCCCCAAGGCCGACCCTCGCGGGATGGATCTGGCGGATAGACGTACGTGATCGCGTCCTTTCCCGAAGTGGAAATTCCGTCCACGAAGACGTAAATGGAACCGTGCTTCCAGCGTTCGTCTTCGTGGAATGCCCGACGAGACTCAACCGTCCCGTGTTCGGAAAGGTACTCTGCCGCACAGTCGACAAACGCCTTGATGTCCTCTCGTGAGTGGACAGCACTTGCGGTAACTTTGTGTGTCTCACAACCGCCGTGCCCGTCGGCCAGGGCTGGCAAGGTTCCCATCAGTGCGATGGCGGCGAACAGTGGCGGTGTGGATTTTCCGAGCATTTTCCAAGGATAACATGCCTTGGTTATCCTGTCAAGAATCAATCTCTTCCAATGAGAATTATGAGGCTGCGAGGGGGCTGGGCGAAGGACTTGGGACAGCTCCGGATGGTGTTCCTGCCGCGCGATCTCGCAGGGCAGGGCACTCGGGCCTGAATGGCCTGCCGTCGGTTCTGGCCGGTCACCCGAGGTGTTCGTTTGGGCAGCAGGGCGCAAGTCGGTCCATACGCCTATCGGACAGGTCTTGCGAGGGTACTCCCATGGGCGGCTGAAGCCGGCAAACTGGGGGGGGCGCGATGTGATCCGGGGCACCCACCGATGTTCCTGCAGCCCGGAATATACCCGTCTGCCGGCGGTTGCGCGGGTCCCCTTTGGGCGGTGCGTTCGGACCAGTTGCCGGGTCTGCTCCGAGGCTCCAGTTGGTGCAAGGCGCGGATCGGGCGGCGCTTGTCGTCGGCCAGGCGGGGGTAGGCCTGAGGCCCGGCAGTGTCTCCCCTGCGATAGGCCAATTCTGGTCTGGCCCTTGCGCTTGGTGCCGCACTTCCGGGCGCAACTTGCGAGACAAGATGATGCTGGCCGGGGCGCGAATTCGGGCTTGGGCCAGCGGCAACCCGAAGGACTTGCCGTGCAAGACTCCCATGCGCCGATAGCGAACTTCATTCGGCTCCCAGTGCATCGGCGAAGCCGTTCCGGATGGTCGTGACCTGGCCGTCCAGCCAGCGCTCAGCCAAGGCCGCGACGGCCTCGCTCTCGTTGATGGCCGCCAGATGGCTCCGGCCCGCCTGTCGGCTGCGGGAATAGGTTTCCAGGAATTTCGCGGGAGCGGCCCCGGGTTCTGTCGGTCGCACCAGAATCGCTCGCAAGTCTGGCCAACCCCTGACCAGTCGGCCGCGGCTCCCCTCGGCCATCCAGCCGCTCGCCTTTTGAGGAGCGGCCGCCCGCAGCCTTTCGACGATCCGGTCAAGCCGCTCGATCCGTTCCGATATCTGTGCACGGATGCGCCGTCTGGCCGCCTTGTAGAGGTGTTGCTCGTTGCCTTGGGCGTGAGGGATCCGCACGAATCGGTACCAAGCGTCCAGCGCGTGCAACGTGGCAATGAGATGCGCCGTGACCCGGAGTTGCGCCGTGACCGTACGTGATGCCGTGCGGTCGAAGTTGGGGAGCGAGATTGCCTTTGCCACCGAACCGTAGAGCGTGCCTTCGGGCACGTTCGTGCGAATGGTCGAGCCTGCTGCCGTGATCGCACCGAGACCGATCTGGACAGGTCCCACAATGCCGCAATGGCCGCCGATGAAGACCGGCGGCGATCGCATCACGACGCTCCGGATCCCTCCGATCAGGCTGCCCCACTTATCGCCGCGCGGGTCGAAGTTGTAGTGGATGGCCCCGGATCCCACTTCTGTGTGATCCTCTCTCGAGGTTCCGCCGCTGAGGAACAGGTCGCAGAAGTTGATCAGCGACCCGGCGACGCAGCACGCTGTGAAGGTCGTGTTCTTGAGTGCTACATTATGCGCCGCTTCTGCCTGTTCCTCCAGCAGGGTGTGCGCCCGGATCTCTGCGAATCCTCGGACCTTCGCCCTCTCCAGCATGGTCACGCCGGTATACAGGCCGGAGCCCAGCTGCACTCCGGGACCAATCTGGCAATCGTTCAACTCCGCATGGCCGGAGGTACCGATCTCGGCACCGGACGCGACGCTCAGATCCGGGCCTGAAAGAGATGCCTGCCGGATGACGGCACCTGGCTCGATCCGGTCCAGCTGGACACTCTGGTCCACGTACACCCGTTCCGGACCCCACACGTCCACTCCCCGTCGGCGCAACTCCGCGACGCGCGCCCTGTTGCCGGCTTCGTCAAATGGCATCGCTCGCCCAGTTTGGCACAAGGGCCCCATCCGCTCCGTACCCATGCCGGTCCCGAACCTGTCAGGAGATTGAACCGGAAACACCCATCCCTCGTTGCGGGACGAATGGCTCCGGGTGAACCCGATTTCACGCCCGGCGGGTGAGCAGCGAAGTGTGGCAAGTGAACTGCGGGTGGAGCCGGATTGCGGGGTCAGGGCCTAGGAATCGCGATCATGTCCACCGCAAGGCTTCGAGCGGTGACGGCCGTTCCGCGCACAGGAACCTTCGAAGCGGCCGGCGGCCGGGCGGGGTCGTAGAATTCCGGTCGGAGTTCGTTCAGCTTCTGGCCGGTGAAGCCGTCGGACACGTAATAGGTCGCCTTGGCGAGGTGTTTCAGGTCGCTGCCAGCGTTTGAGAGAATCCTCGCCAGGTCGGAGAACATCTCCAGGATTTGGGTCTCGCCCTGATCATCTGTATGGCCGTTCAATGTCGATACGAAGATGGATTCCGGATGGGTGATGCGGACGAGGCGCGAGAATACCGGCGAGTCCCTGTCCCCGGGAGGTGTCAGGTACTCGATCGCGGGAGCGCCTTGCTCGGTCGCCGTTCCCGCTGCGGCCACCGCCTCGATTTCGATCGTCAGCGGGTGCTGCCATTCGATGAACACCAGCGGCGGCACCGCTCCGGAAAAGTGCTGCTCAAGCCGGGACCGCACTTCGCATGCGGCCGAGATCGGTCGCAGAAAGCACTTCAACTGGACGAGATGGCTACGGTCGAGCCCCACGAACGCGATCGTCTCCTCGAGTTGGCGTAGCGCATCCGCCGCTGCCACCGCGGGCTCGCCCTCGGCTGCCCTTCCAGAGACATAGACCCTGGGTCCGGCGGGAAGGACCGCCCAAGGCGATGTACCGGAGCTTGACGCCAGTTCATCGGGAGCCAGTCGCACCTCCCGGTCCCCGTCCGCCCGGCCCGTTCCGATGAAGGCCACCGCGTCGAGCGCGATGAGTGCGCCTGGAAGCGGCAAGTTCCCTTCCACTAGCGTTACTGCCGGTCGGCTCTCGGACGGAAAGCGAGCCTTGATCGACCGGGCGAGTGCGTGGCCGACCTCGGGGCTGTCGACGACCGCATTGAGCCGCACGATCCGCTCAAGAGAGGTATCCGCCTCGGCAAGCGCGAGCGCAAGGTTCTCGAAGGCGCGGTCCATCTGGACCGCACTGTTGCCCGGACCCACCACCCTGCCGCCCAGGTCGGTTGCCAGAACTTGGGATGTGTAGGCTAGCGCACCCCGGGGAACTCGAACCGCTTCCGATCCGCCCATCAGGCCGTCACCCGGGCCGACCCGGATCAGCTCCGCTGCCTGAGATCCCACAGTGAACGAGATGCTGCAGAGCCAGAGAGCCAACCGGGGAGACGATTTCCGAACCACCACTGTGTATGGCGAGTATATCCGAGCCCAGGGATTCAGTCAGTGCACCTGCAGGCGGGACCGTCCGATGTTCCGCCGGGATGGCAGGCTGGCGAGGGAGCAAGGGGGCAGGCCGGATCAACCAGCCTCGGTTGCAGGAGCCCCGTTCGGACGCTTGCTCCCGACTCCGCAGTTGGATCCCGGGGCGGTCGCTGAGGCTGCCCTGAGGTGTGCCGGGAGTGGACGAGGGCGAACCCGGATCAGGTCGGCGGCACTGGCGGATGTCGGCTCCCAGACCTGCAGAAAGTCCATGTTGGACGGGAACCGGCCCAAGTGTGTCACCGCCCCGTCCAGCCCATGGCAGGACCCCGTTTCCTCTGGAGATGTCCAGCCCCAGATCCGGCTCCACAGCCGCTTTCTCGCCCCCGAGCCTTCACCCGCTGGGCAATTCTTCTGCCGCACTCCGTTGCAGAACAGTACTGGCCCTGCCCACTCACGCCCCAAGTCCGGTTGAACTCCGGAGTCCAGATTGATCGCCCGGCCTGTTCTCTCACACCCTGGACACCCGGACGGTACTCTCGACCGTTCGAAACGCCCCGGTTGGCCGATCAGTGCCGGAAGTGTCGCACTCCGGTGAAGACCATCGCCAATCCCAGACGGTCCGCCGCTTCGATCACCTCGGTGTCCCGCTTGGATCCGCCCGGCTGGATGACCGCCGTCGCGCCGTTCCGCGCTACCGCCTCGATTCCGTCCGCGAACGGAAAGAACGCGTCGGATGCCGCCACGCTCCGCTGCAGTGGCAGCACCGCCTTCAGCGCACCGATACGGGCCGCGTCGACGCGACTCATCTGTCCTGCTCCGACTCCGATGGTCTGGCCGTCCCTTGCGTACAGGATCGCATTCGACTTCACGTGCTTGACGACCTTCCAGGCGAAGCGCAACGCGCTTTCTTCGGCTCGGGTCGGGTGTCGCCTGCTCACGGTTTCGAATTTTTCCGGGCTGGTTGCCGCACGGTCCTCGGTCTGGACCAGATATCCGCCCGAAACGCTCCGGAGCACTGTTCCCGGATCGGAACGGTCGATCGCGAGCAATCGCAGATCGCGCTTCTTGGTCAACACCTCCACGGCTCCGGAGGCAAAACCAGGAGCTGCGATAGCCTCAATGAACAGCTTCGACATTTCCCGCGCTGTTGCGGCGTCGACCTCCGTGCTGGTCGCGACCACTGAGCCGAACGCGGAAACCGGATCGCATGCCAGTGCCGAGCGATAGGCGTTCGCCAGTGTCGAAGCCTCGGCGCAACCGCACGGGTTGGTGTGCTTGATGATCGCCACGGCGGGTCGGTCGAACTCGAGGGCCAGCTGCCAGGCTGCGTCAAGATCGACCAGGTTGTTGTACGACAACGCCTTGCCGTGGATCGGTTGCGCGCCCGCCACGCCGGACCGAGTGTCGGAATAGAGGGCCGCTTGCTGGTGGGGGTTCTCACCGTACCTAAGCATCCGCTGTTTCGGTACCCGCAGGTCCAGGAATGGCGCGAGAGGGCCCAGTCCTGCCTCGGCTGGACGCTGGCCGAGTTCCAGGCCGTCCAGCGCGGCGCTGATCGCCCGGTCGTATGCGGCGGTGACCGCGAACGCTTTGCGCGCCAGCCTCCAGTGCGTGTCCTCAGAGAGCTCGCCACCGGTTTCCAGTTCATCGGCAATGCCCGCATAGTCGGAGGGGTCCGTTACCACCGCGACGTCGCGGAAGTTCTTCGCCGCAGCCCGAAGCAGAGACGGCCCCCCGATGTCAATGTTCTCGATCAACTCGTCAAAGGTTGTCTCCTTGCGTTCCGCGGTTGCCTCGAAAGCGTACAGGTTGACCACGACCAGATCGATCGGCTCGATCCTGTGCTGCTGAAGTGCTGTCATGTGCCGGGCATTCGAACGCATCGCCAGGATTCCGCCGGCGATGCGCGGATGCAGGGTCTTCACGCGCCCGTCCAGCATCTCCGGAAATCCGGTTACCTCAGACACGTCGAGTACCGGCAGGCCTGCCTTCCGCAGGGTGCTCGCGGTTCCGCCCGTGGATACCAGCTCGACATCGCGGTACTTCAGGCGGCGAGCGAATTCCGCCACGCCGGTCTTGTCCGTGACACTGAGGAGTGCTCGCCGGATTCTACCCATAAGCGACCATTCTAGTGTGCGGCCGGCGCAGGCTCGGAACCGCCGCGGCGACGGCTGGTCCTCCTCCTTCTGCTAGTCCGGGATGGAGGCGGCTGTCGGATACAGATCCTGCAGAGCCCGCACTCTGGCCTGCTCGGCGTGGCGGGCAGCGATGCCGTTGACCGCCGCCCTGGCCGCATTCAGGGTTGAGATGCTAGGGATCCCGTGCTGAATGGCGGAACTGCGGATCTTCTTCTCGTCCTCGAACGCATAGGGGCCGGCCGGAGTGTTGACAATCAGGTCAACTGTGCGGTTCGCGATCAGATCGAGCACGTTCGGTCGCCCCTCGTTCACCTTCAAGACCGTGCGGCAGCGCAGTCCGGCGGCACGGAGCGACGCGGCCGTGCCGCGGGTAGCGTGAATCCGGAATCCGAACTCGGCGAACCTGCGGGCGATTTCGATCCCTTCGGCGACTTGGCGGGAGTTCACGCTCAGGAATACCGAGCCGCTCGCCGGCAGGGTCTGCCCCGCGCTCAACTGGGCTTTCGCGAACGCCTCGCCCAACGTCGAGCCGATGCCCATGACTTCGCCCGTCGATCTCATTTCCGGCCCCAGCAGAGGGTCGACACCGCTGAACTTGTTAAACGGGAAGACGGGTGACTTGACGCAGACCTCGTGGGGCCGCAGGACCCGGCCATTGAGACCGAATTCCGCGAGCTTCCGGCCCAGCATCAGGTTGACGGCGATCTTCGCCAGCGGGACTCCAGTCGCCTTGCTCACGTATGGAACCGTTCGCGAAGCGCGCGGATTGACCTCGATGACGTAGACCTTGCCGCGATGGATCGCGTACTGCACGTTCATCAGGCCCACGACGCGCAGCGCCTGCGCCAGGCGGATCGTGTAGTCAATGATCGTCTCGAGATTGTCTTCGGGGATCGTCTGTGGCGGAAGCACGCATGAACTGTCCCCGGAGTGGACACCAGCTTCCTCAATATGCTCCATGATGCCGCCGATCACGACCGCCTCGCCGTCGCACAGGGCGTCGACGTCGACCTCGACTGCGTTCTCCAGGAACCGATCGATCAGGATCGGGCGGTTCTGGGAGTACACCACGGCATCGCGCATATAGTTCTCAACGGTGGCGGCGTCGTAGGCGATCACCATCGCCCTTCCCCCCAGTACGTAGCTGGGACGGACCAAGACCGGATAGCCGATTCGCCGGGCCGCTTCCAGCGCGCCCTCTGCCGTGGTCGATGTGCTGCCGGCCGGCTGCGGGATGTCCAGTTCGCCCAGGAGCCGTCCGAATCGGTCGCGGTCCTCGGCAAGATCGATCGACTCGGGAGCCGTGCCAACGATGGGCACGCCGTGGGCCTTGAGGGGCAGTGCGAGCGTCAACGGCGTTTGGCCGCCGAACTGCACGATCACCCCGTCAGGCTTCTCGGTGTCGCACACGTTGAGGACATGCTCCAACGTCAGGGGCTCGAAATACAGGCGGTCGCTCGTGTCGTAGTCGGTTGAAACCGTCTCCGGGTTGCAGTTGACCATGATCGATTCGCAACCCAGTTCCTGCAGGGCGAACGACGCATGGCAGCAGCAGTAGTCGAACTCGATACCCTGGCCGATCCGGTTCGGGCCGGACCCGAGGATCATGATCTTGCGGGAGTCGGTCGGCTCCGCTTCACACTCCGCTTCGTACACCGAGTAGAGGTACGGCGTGAAGCTCTCAAACTCCGCCGCACAGGTGTCTACGCGCTTGAAGACTGCACGGATGTTCCAGCCCTTGCGGCGGTTGCGGACGGCGGTCTCGGTCTCGTTCCAGAGCCGGGCCAGGCGGCTGTCCGACAGTCCATACCGCTTCGCCTGCAGCAGCTGGGCCGGGGAGACCTCCTCCGGCCCGAGCCTGCCCAGCTCCTCCTGGTGGTCCACCACTGCCTTGATTTGCGACAGGAACCACGGGTCGATGCCCGTCAGTTCCTGGATGTCCGCAACCGAATGACCGCAGGCAAAGGCGAAACGGATATAGTTGAGGCGGTCCGGGTTCGGTGTGATCAACCGCTTCGGAATCAGGTCGTCGGCGTACACGTCAGCGCCCGATTTGCGCCCGGTTTCCAGCGAGACGATCGCCTTCCAGAGCGATTGCTTGAAGGTCGACCCGATGGCCATGACCTCCCCGATCGACTTCATCTGGATGCCCAGCACCGGCTGGCTGCCCGGGAACTTCTCGAACTGCCATTTCGGCACTTTCACCACCACGTAGTCGATGCTGGGCTCAAAGCTGGCGGGGGTTTTCTTGGTGATGTCGTTCGGAATCTCATCCAGCCGCAGCCCGACTGCCAGCTTGGCCGCGATCTTAGCGATGGGGAAACCGGTAGCCTTCGAAGCCAGGGCGGAACTGCGTGAGACCCGCGGGTTCATCTCGATGACGAGCATGCGGCCCGTCTCCGGATGCACACAGAACTGCACGTTGGCCCCGCCCGTATCGACGCCGATTCTCCGCAGGCAAGCCAGCGAGGCGTCCCGCATGAGCTGATACTCGCGATCCGTGAGTGTCTGGGCCGGAGCCACGGTGATCGAGTCGCCCGTGTGGACCCCCATCATGTCGAAATTCTCAATCGAGCAGATGATGATCGAGTTGTCGGCCAGATCGCGCATGACCTCCATCTCGAACTCCTTCCAGCCGAGTACGCTCTCCTCAACCAGAACCTCGTGGACAGGGGAGAGCTCAAGGCCACGCCGCAGCAAGCCGTGCATCTCCTCGGCGTTGTAGGCAAGACCCCCGCCGGTGCCCCCAAGGGTGAAGCTGGGTCGAAGGACGACCGGGTAGCCGACCTCCGCGGCGAAGTCGACACCATCGGAGACCTTCGAAACGAGGCGCGACCGCGGCACCTCGAGTCCGATCTCTGTCATTGCGGACTTGAAGAGCTGGCGATCCTCGGCACACCTGATCGCCTCCAGGTTGGCCCCGATCAGTTCCACTCCGAACTCGTCCAGGATCCCCTCCTCGGCCAGCGCCACGGAGGCGTTCAGGCCGGTCTGTCCGCCGACTGTCGACAGCAGGGCATCCGGACGCTCGGCTTCAATGATCGACCGAAGATACTCCGTGGAAAGCGGCTCGATGTAGGTTCGGTCGGCCAGTCCGGGATCGGTCATGATCGTGGCCGGGTTGGAGTTGACCAAAACGGTCTCGTAGCCCTCTTGGCGCAGGGCCTTGCAGGCTTGCGTGCCGGAATAGTCGAATTCGCACGCCTGTCCGATGACGATCGGTCCCGAGCCAACGATCATGATCTTCTGGATGTCGGTGCGTTTCGGCATGGGCGGGCCTTGTCTGGGGAGGGTGGCTGCCGGCGGCTAGTCCGCAGCGGCCAGCATCAGGTCTCGAAACTCGTCGAACAGGTAGTGGGAGTCGTGCGGGCCGGGTGCGGCTTCGGGGTGGTACTGGACGCAGAACAGGGGATCCGTCCGGCTTCGGAACCCCTCGAGGGTCTGGTCGTTGAGGTTCACGTGGGTCAGCTCGGTCGTCGCTGCGTTCAGGGAATCGGGATCCAGGGCGAAACCATGGTTCTGCGAAGTGATCTCCACCTTGCCTGTCCGGGAGTTCAGGACCGGGTGATTGCAGCCGTGGTGTCCGAACTTGAGCTTGTAGGTCCTGCCCCCGAGGGCCTGGCCGATGACCTGCAGCCCCAGGCAAATCCCGAAAATCGGGACGCGTCCCGCTAGCTTGCGGATTTCCCCGGCGGCGCTGCTGTGCGGCTCGGGATCCCCTGGTCCGTTCGAGACGAACACGCCGTCAGGCCGCAGGGCCAGCGTATCCTCGGCCGGGGTTTGGCAGGGTACGACGGTGACCCGGGCGCCGCTGGCAGCCAGGTGCCGGAGAATGTTCCGCTTGATGCCGAAATCGTAGGCCACCACATGAAACGAATGTTCGGCCGGTCTCTCGGGCAGCGCGGACGGAAGGCGGTCCGCCGGACCGTCGGTCCACTCGTAGCGAGCGCGGGTGGAGACTCCGCTGGCAAGGTCGAGACCGGTCATCCTCGGCAGCGACCGGGCCCTTTCCGCCAACCGGTCCGGACTGGTGTCGACTGAGGAGACGACCCCGCGCAGGGCGCCGTGACGGCGCAGATGGCGGACCAGAGCTCTCGTGTCGATGTCGGACAGGATCGGCACGTCGTGTGAGGCGAGGAAGTCCGCGGCGGATTGCCGGGATCGCCAGTTGCTCGCCACCAAGGAGAAGTCGCGCGTGACGAGCCCTTCGATGTACGGTCGCTCCGACTCGCTGTCGTATGGGTTGGTTCCGTAGTTCCCGATATGCGGGTGGGTGAGGACCACGATCTGGCCACTGTACGACGGGTCGGTGAAGATCTCCTGGTAACCCGTCAGACCGGTGTTAAAGACCACTTCACCGGCCGCTTCGGCGCTTGCTCCGAGGCACCGGCCGTGAAAGTTACGCCCGTCCTCAAGCGCAAGTAGGGCTGGGAAACTCATTCCTCGCGGCACTCCAGACTAACGAACGACACCGATTCTCTCCAGGGGCCAGTACGCGAACACGGCCTTGCCCATGATGAACCCTTCGGCAACCGTGCCCCAGCTGCGACTGTCGTTCGAGGTGTTGCGGTGATCTCCCAGCACGTAGTAGGAGTCGTCGGAAACGACCATGGGGGAGCGGTTCGAATGGTCCCGGTAGTGGGGAGGCACGTACGGCTCAGGGAACGCATGGCCATTGACGATCACCTTGCCCTCCCTGATCTCGATCGTATCGCCGGGCAGGCCCACGACGCGCTTGATGTAGGAGCGGGACGGATCCGCCGGGAACCGGAACACGATCACGTCGCCCCGCGCAATGCTCTCGAATCGATAGGAGATCTTGCTGACGAAGATTCTCTGCTCGTCTGCGAGTTCCGGAAGCATGCTTGTGCCCTCGACCTTGACGGGTTGACACAGGAAGACGATGACCAAGGCAGCGATCAGGAACGAAAGGGCGATGTCCCGGGCCCAGACGCGCACATCGATTCCCGGCACCGTGAGAATCTTCGCGTCAGGCGGACGGGACCTGCTGGCTGCAGTTGGACCGGCCTCCATGAAGAATTGGACGAGAACGGGGCCGGGCAGTTCCGACCTGCCTTCATTCTAGTTCAGACAGGTGTAGGAGGCTGCCACCCTCCGGCGGGGCTGGCGTGGGGGCATGAACCGACGCTTGTCTTCCCCTACTCTCTGCACTGCGAAGCGGATGCACACAATGGCAGGGATTACGCGCAGGGATCTTGGCAGGACCGCTGCCGTTGCCGGAGTTCTGGCTTCCGGGGCGACCGTGAGCAATGGCGCCCATTGCACATCGAACCGCAACGGCGGGAGAAGAAGGCCCTTGGAGTAGGTGGTTGAACTGCTAGCAGGGTACGGCAGGTGCGGTGGGCGCAACGCGAGGGCCGCAGCGGGATCTGGCCCGAAAAGGTGACCGGACCACAGGGGCGCTGGCGGGCTGGGGCCGCCAGCGCGAGAGGGGGAAGGTGCGTCGGGGAGGGGCCGCGTTGCGGCTCCGATCAGAGAGGACAGGCGTCCGGGGCTGCGGATGGCGGGTCGATGCCGGCCGCGAGCCAGTCGACGCGGGAGACCTCGTACGGGGTGCGGTAGCCAAGCACAGTGCGAGGGCGGTGGTTGAGCCGGTTGATGGCTTCCTGCAGCCGTTGCGGGTCGAGCGTGCGCAGGTACTCGGTCTTGGACACGAACAGGCACAGCAGGCCGCTGGTATTTTCGTTGAGGCTCCGGAGCGGTATGGCCGGGCAGAGAAGATGTCGGTATGGAGCGCTTGGGCGATCTGGAGCTGGCCGGCGAACTCCTTCCCGTTGTCGCAGGTCAGGGGCAGGACCAAGGCAGAGAAGGACCGCAGCAGGTTCTGCATCGCGTCGCCCACCAGGGCGGCTGCCTTCCGGCTAACAGTCGGAGCCAGCAGGTACTTCGACTTCCGTTCCACGAGGGTGATGGCAGGTCCTTGTGGGCCTCGCCAATGATCGTGTCAGCCTCCCAGTCCCCGCTACGCCCCTTTAAATTCGACGATCAAGGGGCTCTCGCTGATGTCCCAGTGGCCCGGGATGCAGCCGCGGCTGGCGCTGCCCCGGGTGGCCTTAGCGGCGCGGCTTGCCGCGCTGCCGCAGGCAAGTGCACAGCGAGCCGCCCTAGGCGCGGACCTGGCGAATCCGCTGGTAGAGCAACGAGAAGCTGACCGAGACCGACCCGGCCCGTTTCAGGCCACCAGACACCTGCTGGGGCTCCACTAGCTCTGGAGCCAGTCACAGATGAGGTTCCAGATCGCTGGCTGGAGCTTGCGCAGGCCGGTGGCGGCGCTGACGAGGGAGTTGATGGTGGACTCATGACGCTGGAGTGGAGAGGCGATGGCGGTGATCGAGAATTCCCGTTGGTACAAGGCTTGGATCTGGCAGCGCTCGTCTTATCGCAGGTGGCGGAACTTGTGAGGCAAGGCGATTTTTCCCAAATGATAGGCCAATCGGGACCTTAGCCCCATTCGCGCGCTGTTACGTCTTTTAGTGCGACCGGCAGTATATAATCCCCGTAACTGCCCAGGTACTTTGGGTCCCGGAGAAGGATCAGCAGGGGGGAGGGGCGCTTGACTTTTGGGCGGAGAAGGCGTAGGATGAAGTCCTTTCCGGAAGTCGAGGCCGCAGCGAGCCAGCCGCAGGCTCAGGCCAAGCCGGAGCCGAGGCCGGGTCATGCAGGGGCAGCGCACCAAGAGCAAGTCCCGTCTGCTGCGCTGGCAGGCGGAGAGGACTCGTCTGCAGGCCAAGCTCGGTCAGGTGCAAGCCGAATTGACCCGCTTGCAGACGGAGAACGCCCGCTCGCAGACGGAGAACGCCCGCTTGCAGGCGAAGGACGTCCAGTGGCAAGCGAAAGAAGCCCAGTGGCAGGCCGAGCGAAAGCAGTGGACCCAGCAGTTGGAGGCCGCGCAGGAGGACGGGCAGCAGTCGTGGCGGAGCTTGGGCCTGAACAGCAGCAATAGCGGGAAACCCCCGTCGAGCGATGGGCTGGCGAAACCGCCGGCCCACCAGCGGACCCGCAGCCAGCGGCGGCGCACTGGCCGGCGCAGCGGGGGTCAGAAAGGGCACCGGGGCACGACGCTGCACCAGACGGACAACCCGGACCGGATTCAGGAGCACTTTCCGCAAGCCTGCTGCGGGTGCGGCAAAGCCCTGAGGCGGGCGGATGTGGACGGGGAGGCGAAGCGGCGGCAGGTCTTTGATCTCCCGGAACCCAAGCCGGAAGTGACTGAGCATCGGGCGTTGGCCTGTCGCTGCCGGCGCTGCGGGCTCTCGACCCGGGCCGCCTTTCCGGAGGACGTGACGGCCCCGGTCCAGTACGGGCCGCGCCTGGTAGCCACGGCGATCTACTTGCAGAACGCCCACTTCGTGCCCGAGGAGCGGCTGACCCAGATCCTGCGGGACCTGTGCGGTGTGAGCCTGTGCCCCGGCACCCTGAACAACCTGCGCCGCCGGGCGGCCGAGGCCTGGGAGCCCTTCGTCGAGCGGATCCGGGAGCACCTCATCCATTGCCCCGGGGTGAAGCACCTTGACGAGACCGGTTTCCGGGTGGCGGGACGAGGACAGTGGCTGCATGTACTGAGCAATCAGCTGCTGACCTACTACCGCATCAGTGAGAAGCGGGGCGGGGTGTTGGCGGGGCTGCGAGGGATCCTGGTGCACGATCACTGGGCTCCCTACTTCCAAGTGCCGGATGTGCTGCACGCACTGTGCAACGCCCATCATTTGCGCGAGTTAGAGGCCCTGGTGAAGATCGACGGGGAAGTCTGGGCCGGGCGGATGCAGCGTTTTCTGCGGGCGGCCAAGCGGGTGGCGGAGTGGGCCCGCAAACGGGGCGAGGTGGTGCCGCCCCAGCTGTTGGAGCGGATGGAGAGCCGCTACGACGAGTTGGTGCAAGAGGCCCTGGACTATCACAGCGGGCTGCCGCCGTTGCCGACCGGCCGGCGGGGCCGCCCGAAACGTCGGCCCGGCCATAATCTGGCCTTGCGGCTGGAACGGAGACGCGCCTAGGTGTTGCTTTTCCTGTTCGATTGGAGTGTGCCGTTCACGAACAACTTGGGAGAGCGAGACTTGCGCATGATGAAGCTGCTGATGAAGAACCCGGGAGGGTTCCGTTCGCTGCAAGGGGCGCGGGAGTTCGTCACGCTGCGCAGTGTGCTGTCGACGGCGCGCAAGCAGGGGCTAAAGCCGATCGAGACCCTGCTCGAGGGGCCGGCGGCCCTGCTGAAGCGGGTGGGCCTAGCCCCGAGCCTCCCGCCCAGCGGGCAGTAGACGGCCTGCGACGGCAGCCGGTCTCCGCCACGCGCCACACGGTGCGCACGTCACAACACAAGCCCT
Source organism: Bryobacterales bacterium (assembly GCA_965205085.1). GTDB lineage: Bacteria > Acidobacteriota > Terriglobia > Bryobacterales > UBA6623 > VXMF01. The sequence goes on from OZ242039.1 coordinate 5,037,309, forward strand.
GCTAAAAATGCGAACTCAGGCCGAGAACCTGGGTAGTTCGTGTCTGCCCGAAAACCCTGGAAATCTTTTGATATCAGTGGTATAATGGTGATTTGACGGCCCCAAGAATGCGGTTTGCAGGCGCTTGGGGGCCGAATCGGGCCAGAAACGGCCCATCTTCGGAGAACGGGAAAGCCCTGATGCGCGAAATTCACCAACGACAATTGCAGATCGGTCAGGTGTCAATCGAGAAGATGGAGATCGAACTCGATTGCCGCGACGACACGACGGCGGTGCTGCGCGGTTTGCAGCATCTGTTCTGTACGCCGGCGGTCTACACGCAGGTGATGGGCCTGCTGGAGAAGCACTTGCTGGCCAACGTCAAGCGGGGGGTCGGACGACCGGGGCTGGACCTGTGGCAGATTCTGGTGCTGGGGCTGCTCAAGGAGGGTCTCAACCTGGACTTCGACCGACTCCGCAACTTGGCCAATCACCACGACCAGGTGCGCCAGATGCTGGGCCACGGCGTGTTCGACGAGACCCGCTACAAGCATCAGCGCCTGCTCGACAATGTCTCCCTGCTGACGCCGGAGTTGCTGGGAGCGATCAACAAGGTTCTGGTGCAGGAGGGCCACACGGTGCTGGAGCACAGCGCGGGTGAGGCCTTGCGCGGGCGGTGTGACTCGTTCGTGGCCGAGACCGACGTGCACTATCCGACCGACGTCTCGCTGTTGTGGGATGCCATGCGATGTTTGCTGAAGGGCTTGGGGCGGCAGGCCGGCGCGTACGGCGTGACGGGCTGGCGGCAGTGGCAGAAGCAGGCCCGCAAGGTGCGCTCACTGTTCCATGCGGTGCGGCAGACGCGCCGGGCCACGCGTCCCCGGGTGGTGGCCTACCTGCGCACCTGCAAGGACTTGGTCAGCCGTGCCACGAGCACTCTGAAGGCCCTGGAGGAGGCGGGCATGGCGAAGTCTAGGATGCAGCAAATCAAGGACTGGATTGCCCATGCCGAGCGTCAGATCGACCAGTCCGAGCGGCGGCTGCTGGAAGGCGAGAAGATTCCGCAGGAGGAGAAGGTGTTCTCGATCTTCGAGCCGCACACGCGCTGGATCTCGAAGGGCAAGGCCGGCTGTCCGGTGGAGCTGGGAGTGCCGGTCTGCGTAGTCGAGGACCAGCACCAGTTTTTGCTGCACCACAAGGTGTTGTGGGAAGGCGGCGACGTAGACATCGCGGAGCCGATCATCGAGGAGACGCAGGAGTTGTTCCCGGACTTGCGGGCGTGCAGCTTTGACCGCAACTTTCACAGTCCGGAGAATCGCGTCAAGCTGGACAAACTGCTGGACCTGAACGCGCTGCCGGCGAAGGGCAAGTTGAGCGCAGCGCAGCGGGAGCGGGAGGCCGAGGAGTCGTTTCGGAAGGCGCGGCGGCAGCATTCGGCGGTGGAGGCGGCGATCAATCATCTGGAGCATCACGGACTGGACCGGGTGCGGACGATGGGCAAGGCGGGCTTCGAGCGCACCGTAGCGCTGGCGGTGTTGGGGGCCAACCTGCACCGCCTGGGGCGGGTCCTGCTGCAAGCGGACCGTGAGGCTGCCCAGTGCAGCCTCGCGGCCTGAAGCGGTTCCGGGACACCCCGCCGGGAGCCGGGCCAGGGCCCGGCAGGGGAAGCTGTGTCGGATCGGCCAAAGCGGCGGTTGAGAGCCCTCAGAACGGCTGCAAATGCGGCCTTAAGGTGAAGTGACAGGCACTCAGGCGGACCCAATCAGGCCTAATCCAACCATTTGTCATCGATATTGTTTTCACCTTCGAGCGAGACCTCGTGCCCAAAAAGGGTTTTCTGGCAGACACTAGTTACGTTCAGACAGGTGTAGGAGGCTGGCACTCTCCGGCGGGGCTGGCGTGCGAGCATGAACCGACGCTTGCCTTCCCCTGACACGCCATATGGCGGTGGGATGGGCCGATTCTCTACACTGTGAAGCGGAGGCACGCAATGTCAAGGATTACACGCAGGGATCTTGGCCGGACCGCTGCCGTGGCCGGAGTGCTAGCTGCCGGGGCGGCCGCGAGGGCCGAAACCGTCGCCAAGCGGAAGTTGGGCAGGACTGGCATGGAAGTCGGAGTGCTTGGGATCGGCACCTCACCGCTCGGGCGTGCAGGGCTCAGCCAAGGGACGGTCAATGAGGTCATCGCGGCGGCTGCTGACCATGGCGTGAACTACCTCGATACCGCTCCCATTTACGCCCAGTCGGAACGCCGGCTGGGGCCGGCGCTCAGGGGCAGACGGGACGAATTCGTCCTCGTGACCAAGGTCGAGGCGACCTCTCGCCAGGATGCCATCTGGCAGGTTGAGGAGAGCTTGCAGAAAACAGGGTCAGATCACTTTGATTTGGTACATCTCCACAACGTGGGGCGAACCGACCGCTTTCCCAGTCTGGATGTCCTGCTGGGCGAGGATGGTGCGCTGGCCGGCCTTGAGGTCTTGAAGCGGCGCGGACTCGTGCGCCACATCGGGATGACTTGCCACTTGAGGCCTGGCCGGGCGCTGCCGATTCTCCGTTCGGGACGGGTCGAGGCTGTGATGGCCGCCGTCAATCCGATTGACCGACACATCTACGATTTCGAGGGGACCGTGTTCCAGGAGGCTGCGGGACTCGGTCTTGGGATCGTAGCGATGAAGATCCTTGGCGGTACAGTCGGTGAGGGGGCGATCCTCTCGGACGAGCCGCACTACGGGCGCGCCGTGCGGTACGCACTGGGAATACCCGGCCTGTCGGTCGCGATCATGGGCATGAAGTCCGTTTCGGAACTGGAAAAGGCGGTGGCCACCGTGCAGGTCTACCAGCCTCTAGACGAAACCGAGTTCAGCAAGGCGATGGAGGACGGGAAGCGACGGGCCACTGAACTTGGCGAGCACCGCGGTCCGGTGGCCTGATTGGCCCCGCTGCTGGCAATGGCGCCACCGTACGCCCATTGAACGGCCAAGCTGAACTTGGAGTGGGAGTGGACTTCGTCGCGACGCACAGGCTCGAGGAACTCCCCGGCACCCCCAGCGAGCCTCGCACCAACGGAGTGCGTTCCGGGTAGCCATGAGGGCGCCCTCGCCGGAGAGGAGCCACTGCGGGGGTGCGAATGCCGGGACACACACCAGCCAAACCTAGAGGTTGATTGGCTATGCGCCGCCAAGCCCGCCAGGATTGCGCCGGGCTTCCGGCTCACACGCTCTCCGGCTCGGACCCTGTGCCGGAATCCTCCCACCGCGAGGCGATCGCTCTGCGGCTGTCACATTCGGAGACCAACTCGCAGGCCGTCGTTCCAAACACAGAGCTTTAGCCCGTGTCTCCCCAAGACCTCAGGAGTCCTTTTGCCGGTTGCACTGGGAAACGCCACAGCGGTCGGAGGGGGCCAAGGTCCAGAGTGGCCTATCGTACGGGGTCAGCACGGGTTTCGGCACAAGGTCGAGCCCTACGACGCCACGATCCGGTCTCCGCTGGTCATCTCCATGCCCGGGCGGATCCCCGTAGAAGCGGTCTGCCCGCACCCGGTGGCAGGGGTGGATCTCATGGCGACCATGTTTGCCTTCGCGGGCATCGAATAGCCCTGGAAGATGCACGGAGAAGATCTCGCGCCGTTGCTTGAGGATCTTCAGCGTGTCTGGCCCCGCTCTGCTAACCGCTACCGGGCGCAAGTACGGTTCCGACTCGGACACGACCTCCACCGGCGATGATATCCTGCACGTAACTACCCAGGTTCTCGGCCTGAGTTCGCATTTTTAGCAGGGCTTGTGTTGTGACCTGCGCATCGTGCGGCGCGTGGCGGAGACCGGCTGCCGTCGCAGGCCGTCTACTGCCCGCTGGGCGGGAGGCTCGGGGCTAGGCCCACCCGCTTCAGCAGGGCCGCCGGCCCCTCGATCAGGGTCTCGATCGGCTTCAGCCCCTGCTTGCGCGCCGTCGACAGCACACTGCGCAGCGTGACGAACTCCCGCGCCCCTTGCAGCGAACGGAACCCTCCCGAGATCTTCATCAGCAGCTTCATCCTGCGCAAGTCCCGCTCCCCCAAGTTGTTCGTGAACGGCACACTCAAATCGAACAGGAAATGCAACACCCAGGCGCGTCTCCGTTCCAGCCGCAAGGCCAGATTATGGCCGGGCCGACGTTTCGGGCGGCCCCGCCGGCCGGTCGGCAACGGCGGCAGCCCGCTGTGATAGTCCAGGGCCTCCTGCACCAACTCGTCGTAGCGGCTCTCCATCCGCTTCAACATCTGGGGCGCCACCACCCCGCCCCGTTTGCGGGCCCGCTCCGCCACCCGCCTGGCCGCCCGCAGAAAACGCTGCATCCGCCCAGCCCAGGCTTCCCCGTCGATCTTCACCAAGGCCTCTAACTCGCGCAAATGATGGGCGTTGCACAGTGCGTGCAGCACATCCGGCACTTGGAAGTAGGGAGCCCAGTGATCGTGCACCAGGATCCCTCGCAGCCCCGCCAACACCCCGCCCCGCTTCTCACTGATGCGGTAGTAGGTCAGCAGCTGATTGCTCAGTACATGCAGCCACTGTCCCCGTCCCGCCACCCGGAAACCGGTCTCGTCGAGGTGCTTCACCCCGGGACAACGGATGAGGTGCTCCCGGATCCGCTCGACGAAGGGCTCCCAGGCCTCCGCCGCCCGGCGGCGCAGGTTGTTCAGGGTGCCGGGGCACAGGCTCACGCCGCACAGGTCCCGCAGGATCTGCGTCAGCCGCTCCTCGGGCACGAAGTGAGCGTTCTGCAAGTAGATCGCCGTGGCCGCCAGGCGCGGCCCGTACTGCACCGGGGCCGTCACGTCCTCCGGAAAGGCGGCCTGGGTTGAGAGCCCGCAGCGCCGGCAGCGACAGGCAAACGCCCGATGCTCGGTCACTTCCGGCTTGGGTTCCGGAAGATCAAAGACCTGCCGCCGCTTCGCCTCCCCGTCCACATCCGCCCGCCTCAGGGCCTTGCCGCACCGGCCGCAGGCTTTCGGAAAGTGCTCCTGAATCCGGTCCGGGTTGTCCGTCTGGTGCAGCGTCGTGCCCCGGTGCCCTTTCTGACCCCCGCTGCGCCGGCCGGTGCGCCGCCGCTGGCTGCGGGTCCGCTGGCTGGCCGGCGGTTTCGCCAGCCCATCGCTCGACGGGGGTTTCCCGCTGTTGCTGCTGTTCAGGCCCAAGCTCCGCCGCGACTGCTGCCCTTCCTCCTGCGCGGCCTCCAACTGCTGCATCAACTGCTTTCGCTCAGCCTGCCACTGGCCTTCTTTCGCTTGCCACTGCTTTCGCTCGGCTTGCCACTGGCCTTCTTTCGCCTGCCACTGGGAGTTCTCCGCCTGCAAGCGGGTGACTTCGGCTTGCAACTGACCGAGCTTGGCCTGCAGACGAGTCCTCTCCGCCTGCCAGTGCAGCAGTCGGGACTTGCTCTTGGTTCGCTGCCCCTGCATGACCCGGCCTCGGCTCCGGCTTGGCCTAAGGCTGCGGCTGGCTCGCTACGGCCTCGACTTCCGGAAAGGACTTCATCCTACGCCTTCTCCGCCCATAAGTCAAGCGCCCCTCCCCCCGCTGATCCTTCTCCGGGACCCAAAGTACCTGGGCAGTTACTCCTGCACAACAATGTGCCTTGGTACGTCATACTGGTCGGACGCCGCAAGTACATCCGCATACTGATCGCAGATCCGGAGGAACGCTACGACTTGGGAGTCGCCCCTGAGGAGTTGGACAATCTCGCAGTCAGGCCCGAATTCCGAGAACGGCCGTTGCACATGCGGGAACTGAAGATCAATCATTCTGCCATCATGCGGGTGGGGCTTGATCTTCCGGTCCTGAGGTTATGAAGATTCCGACAGCCTACAGCGACTGGTACGCCGGGATCCGGGAAATCGATCGGGAACGGGCGGAGCACTACATCGCCCATAGCATGATCGGGGACCCCTTGGCCGACACCATGATGGCCGAGCTCGATCAGCTTGAACCGAAGGAATCGGCGAGGCTGATCGAGCTCGCCATGCGTGGTCGCGAAGGCGACGCGCCGACGGCAGTCAGGGAATTCTTCGCGCACTGCGCCGAAACACCGGCATGGCTCGACCTGCCCTCGTTCCTGCCCGGCTGCCGCATGTTTCACAGGAATTCGGGGCTGGTCCTTGCTGGCATGGTGGGTGGCGTTCTGGTCGAGGGCTTTTCAACCAACATCTCCAAGTCGTTCTTTCTGACCGGTCGGCTGCGCGACCAGGGTGTCCGGCGGTTGAAGCAGAACAACCGCCACATGCTGGAGATCTTCATGCCGGACGGTATGGCTAGGTACGCCGATGGGTGGACGCATTCGGTTCGAGTGCGGCTGGTCCATGCAAGGATCCGCCAGTTGCTCGCCAGGTCGGAGGAATGGGATGTCGATGAGTTGGGGACGCCCATCAGCGCAGCGCACGTAGGTTTCGCCATCGCCGCCTTCTCCGCCAGGCTGCTGAAGCACCTCAAGAGGCTTGGCGGTTCATTCAGCAAGGAGGAACGCAGAAGCTTCATGGCGGTGTGGCGGTATTCGGGCTACCTGATGGGCATTCCCGAGACAATCCTGTTCCGTGACGAAGAGGATGCGCTCGAAACCTTCCGTATCGGCCGTCTATGCGAACCGCCGCCGTCCCTGGAATCCATCGCGCTGGCGTCGTCACTGATCAATTCCGCGCCTATGTTCGCCGGGCTGCGGGACAGGGTCGAGCGCAAGAAGCTGGCGGGCTATATCGCGCAAGTCTCACGTGCACTGATCGGCAACGCGCTGGCCGACGAACTGCGATATCCCAAGGGATCAAACTTCGGTGTCTTGTGGAAGTTCCGGATGCTCAACCGGCTCGAGAGCATATGGAGCAAGCTGAATCCCAAGCGTTCCCGGGAAGTCTCGAACTTGATCAACATGCTGCAAGTTTCGGTTTTCGACGAAGCGGGAATCAGCTATCGATTGCCTGACCATGTCCACGCAGAACGATCCAGCGAGTGGTGAGACCTGTGTGACTGACGTGCCCGCCGAAGCCTGAGTGGACGAAAATCCCCCTGACCTATAGAATGATCACTTCCGCTTTCTAGGGCAGCGGAGTCACAACCTGGCGGATGGACGAGCGACTGATCATGCGGGGCCGCCGAACTCTACGTCGCAACTTGCATCCACGAGTGCGCGACATGGAAGGGGTTGGACTAGCCTACTGTTCCGGTCCAGCATCGTTTTCGGGTTAGGGGAGCGCCGCTTGAGGGTGGGCAGAGGCAACGCTTGACGCAGTGGGAGGGGATCGCTGCTCCGAGTCCGTAGGCGGGTGGCAGGGGCCGCAAGACACGGCCCGCGGACTGGCTGGCGCAGAGGACAAGGCTGTCGCCCAATGTTTTCTCAGAAACCAGTTTGTTGCTATCTTGGTTTGCATTCAGCGGGGCCCGCCAGCCCGAGGAGAAGCAACCATGAAAAAATACATCGTGCGCCTGTCCGCAGAGGAACGCAAGGCTTGCGCGGAGGTCATCCGGAAGCTCAGCGGCAGCAGCGAGAAAGCGCGCCGGGCGCGCATCTTGCCGCAGGTCGATGCCGAGGGTCCGGGCTGGACCGACCGCCCGGTCGCAGAGGCCTTTGGCTGCAGGGTGCGGACGGTCGAGAACGTCCGCAAGCGCTGTGTGCTGGAAGGTTTCGAGGTGGCCCTGCATGGGCGTGCCCGGGACCCCCGGAGTGGGCCGCCCAAGCGGCTGGATGGTCGGCAGGAAGCCGACCTGATCGCCTTGCGGCTGAGTGACCCCCCCACGGGCTATGCCCAGTGGTCCTTGCGCCTGTTGGCGCGTCAGGCGGTCGAGCAGGGCCTCTACGACTCGATCAGCCACCAAACCGTCCAACGCACACTAAAAAAACGGCTTAAGCGCCCGAAAACTCCAGTACTGGGTCATCCCGCCCGAGGCCAACGGGGATTTCGCAGCGTCGATGGAGGCCGTACTGCGCACCTATGAGCGGTCTTATAGCGAGTCCCACCCGGTGGTCTGCATGGACGAGCAGCCGGTGCAGTTGGTGCGCGAAACGCGGACGCCCCTGGCGGCTACGACCCAGCATCCGAAACGCGTCGATTAGGAATACGAGCGGGCCGGTACGGCGGCCGTGTTCATGTTCTGCGAACCGCTGCGGGGCTGGCGCCAGGTGGGAGTCCGGGCGCGCCGTACGAAGCAGGACTGGGCGCAGGAGGTGGCGGCGCTGATGGAAGGCCGCTACGCGGCGGCGGAGCGGGTCACGCTGGTCCTGGACAACCTCAACCCGCACAAGCCGGGAGCCTTGTACGAGGCGTTCGGGGCGGAGCGGGCGGAAGCGATCCTGCAGCGGCTGGAGTTGCGCTACACCCCGAAGCATGACAGTTAGCTCAATGTGGCCGAGTGCGAACTGAGTTGCTTCACGCGGCAGTGTCTGCGGGGGCGACGGCCTGGGCGACGCGTACCAACGCGCAAGAGCGGGCGGTGAACTGGCACATGACCGTCGACGATGCTCGCTGCAAACTCAAGTCCATCTACCCAAGAATCACTGAGTGACGGAACACTACAGCTTGGTGGACAGTTAAGTGTGTGGAGTAGGCCCCCAACGCCTGCAGAACCGTGGCATAGCCCCGGTTGTCGGGTTGGAACACGATCCGAACCACGAGCAGGACCACCAGCAGGGTGTTGAGGGTGCGTCGGCGACGCACCCACTCTCGGTCATAGTCGTTGGCGATACGGAGCAGCGTGTCCAGCAGACCCTGCCAGACTTGCACGCACTTCGCATCGGCCTGGGCCGACTGGCGGCGCGGGCGGCCCGCTTTGGGGGGCCCTGCCACAGAATCTCGCGAAAGTCGGGGTGCAGCGGACGCACCCAGAGTTGCTTGGGAGTGCGGGCGGGCCGGGTGCCACTGGCGGGGGTGCCCTTGGTGCACCACAAGCCCGTCAAGAACTACCCGGAGGTCGGCTTGCCGCGAGCAAGAAACCGGATCACCTCCTCGGCCGCATCGACTCCACTGGCCAGCGCTCCGTTCACCGAGGGTAAGCGCATATATTCACCCGCCAGGAAGAGCCCGCGGCAGCCCGGATGGTCTCTCTGCCGCATACGCTCGACCTCTTTCATCAAGCCGCCCGGCGCCAGGCATACGGCCTCTGGCCAACGGTAGACCCGGGAAAAGCGCGGGCGACCAGGCAGGCAGATACCGTATCGGCTCAGCCCGGCAATCACATCGCGCTCGATCTCCTCGTCATCCATGGCCAGCGGGTCGCCGACCTGACCCCCTGAATTGAACAGGAATGCGCTGAGATAGCTCCTTCCCGGGGGTGCCGACAGGGAAGCCTTGAGGGCGCCTTCGTTGCAATTGACCAAACGCAATCCGACCCGTCTGGGGAAACTGACACCGAACCAGCCGTCCGGAAGTGTCGGACTGTCGGTGCCGAAGACGACTTGGCAGCCGCTGGAATAGGTCACGTGCTGCAGTACCTGCCGCATACTCTCGGGAAGGGCAGGGACAATCTCCAGAGCTGCGCTGGCTGTGGTAGCGCAGACTACCGCCGCAGCCTCGACAAGACCCTGCCGGGTGATCACTCCCTTCACCTGCCCCGCTTCGACGACCACCCGCTCGACCGGAGTTGCGAGCTGGATAGTCTTGCCGCATCCCTGCGCCAGGGCCGAGGCGAAGGAGCCAACCCCTTTCCGGGGCGTCAACAGTTTCGCTGCGGGATCAAAGACAAAAGCCCACAGCAGCGCCATTCCGAACGCGGCACCCACCTCTTCAGGATGTCCGAGTGTGAGGGCGGTGACGTTGTTCTGGAGCAGATCTTCGAGAAGCTCGACCCCGCCATGCCTCTTCACAACATCGGAAATGCTCTCTTCGGTATCGAGATCAAGCACCCGCGAATGCCCGGAAAATTCCAGACTCTTCCCCCGGGACCGCAAATACGCGACGAACCGGACTGCCTGGCAGAGGCCTTTGAAGGAGAGAATCCTGGACAAGGCTTGCAAGTTCCTGATGGCCTGCCTCCCCCCCCCCTTTCAGGGCATGAAATTCGTTCTGGCCGAAATAGCCGATGGTCGGGGAGAAGGCCTCCAGAGGAACATCCAGCTCGTCACACAATCCAATGGCCTCCCGGTAGGTCGCGTTGAACATCTGTGCCCCGGTATCGATGCGGCAGCCGTCAGTCTCCTCCCCCGCCATACGGCCACCAACCCGGGATTTTGCCTCAAGCAGCGTGACCTCAATACCGCGACGACGCAACGTGTAAGCAGCCGCCAATCCCGCCGCGCCGCCACCGACGACGATCACGTTCACGAGGATGTCTCCACCCGCGTCATCCGGTGGCTCCCCTCCGTCTCAGACAGGATAGCCGAGCAACTCGAGGCCCGGACGACATGCCTGGGTGATCGCACCCTGCGTAGCGGCGTCAAGCCGTGCAAACTTCGACGGCGTCGGGTGTGGAATCGCAGCCGCTTCGCGGATCCACTCGTCTTGCTCCAACTCTGGAGAAATGAACCGGATCAGACGGCGGATCTGGGCTTCGGGATCCGCCTGCACGTCCTCGAAGCGGACGTTCAGCAGGCGGTCCGGCGGGAAATCGCCGAATGCCCGATGACCTGCCTGGATCATCGCGTTCCAGAATGCTGCAAAATCCGCGAGCGTGATTTGGTCGTAGGGCAAGCGGTCCAGATTCGAGAATGTCTGCGCCAGCTTGCCCATCCAGGCAGTGAGCCGGTCGCTGCCATCGAGCCTGCTTAATGATCTCTCAATGTCCACTCCCCACGGCCGGTACCTTCGCGCCATCGCCAGCATGGCGCGGAAAGGCGGGTGGCGGCTCATGGATAACGTCGTCTCTCGACCATCCCGGTAAATGTGGATCACCCGGGCTTCGGGGAAGTGCCGCAACAGACGGGACGCAAGAAGCAGAGTTCCGCCTCCGCGCTCGACCCAAACCCTTGAATTGAAGCGAGCGCCCAGCCACGCGAACAAATGCCGGTAATGATCGGCCGGCGACTGCCTGGGTTGTTCCCGTATGATCGGTTCCAGTTCGTCGTACAGTTCCTCGTAGCGGTCGGTCAGGTGGGGAAGCGTGACGGCCATGATGGGGGGCAGATTGAGCCGAGAGAAGCGCGCATCCGGATCATCCACCGGATACAGCAGCTCGCTGAATGGTTCACCCCGTGCAATCACCCCCATGCGGAATCCGGGTTCACTGCAGAGACGCCACACCCAGTCGCCGCTTACTCTGCGGCGGGCGAATATGCCCAGCCCGAGAAAGGAAAAGAACTCGGACATACTCAGGATGGCCGGATGCCGGTTGAGCATCGCCGACACCATGGTGGAACCGCACCTGCCTGTGCTCAGAACGAGAACGGGGGGGATCGTCATCGAGGACATTTTGCAACTCCTGTCCAACCCGCCCGGGTAGGCAGTGTGAAATCCATGATACCCAACCGAATGCCGATCGGCACCTGAGATAACATGCTGGAATCCTTGGGGCGAATCATCCGGTGCCGGGATACCTGTCTCTGCCCTCGACCAAGAGCGCCGGCGCCGCCACGGCGGTCCCCAGCGCGAATACCAGCATGGTGAGCGGCAGTGCCTTGATCGGGAGCAGCCTCTGCACGATGCTTACGACGGCTGCCCCGCAGGCCGCACCGGAAAGCAGCAGGAAACCGAGCGCAGCGGATACAAACCCCACGTTCTCCGAGAATCGCGACAGGATCATCGCATTCACAGTCGGAATTGCCAAGCCGAACCCAGCCGAATTCAGGATGAGCGTGGCATTGAAAAGATGTTTGTGGATGAGTCCGGCGGATGGAAACGCCAGCATCAGCACAAGACCGAAAACCATGAGAGCCAAGCCCCTACCGGCAATCTCCGCAGGCGACCTTGTCGTCGCCAGGTGGCGCGAAAAAAGACTACCTGCAATGATCGCCACAACGGAGAGCAATGAGTATAGGCCAAATTCAGGCGGGGAGACGCCGAGATGTCCGATATACAGGCTGGGAGCCGCTGCATTGAACGCGGACACTGTCCCGTATGCCAGCGCACACGACGAGATGCCGTAGATCGCAACCCGGTCTCTCGTGATCGACTTGAATCCGCTTGCAACCGCCCTGATATCCAAACGGGCCAGCCGGAACTTGCCCGTTTCCGGAAGCTTGCGGATGACGTAGGCGAGAAGTAGCGTGCCGGCACTCAGCGTGAGCCAGAACCCGGCACGCCATCCGCCTGCCTCTTGGGCGACTGCCCCGGCCAGGGGCGCAAGGCCCGGCACCAGGGCGAAGGTCGCCATCACCATCGCCGTCAGGCGGACCAGCTCAACACCCTCGAAACTGTCTCTCGCCGCGATTCTTGCGATGACGACAGCGCTGGCGGCCCCGAGACCCTGTGCCGCCCGTGCGCACAGCAGCGCTCCCAGATCGGCAGCAAGCGCGCAGCCGAGCGTGCCGGCAAGAAACAAACCGAAACCACCAAACAGAACGCTCCGCCTGCCAAAACGGTCCGCGAGCGGTCCGCAGATCAATTGCCCCACCGCAAGCGCTGCGAGGAAGGCTGCGAGCGTCATTTGGACCGAGCTCGCATCTACGCCCAAGGACTGCGCGATCGCCGGAAAGGATGGGGTATAGACAGATGCGGCAAACTGCCCGATCCCTGCCATTGATGCCAGAAGAGCCACGGTGGCCGCTCCAGGTCGAAGCTGCGACGCGTGGGCTACCGGCACCCTGTCGTCGGCACATGGAGTTTCCCTTGCAGCCATCACACGGCGCTCGGTGATCTCACCGCACCCCCTGCTAGACCTGCTCCATGTCTGCTCGAAGCCGCTGGCGCAGCGCCTCGATTCGTCGCCTGTTCACACCGAAATCGTAGATTCCGATCCGTGACATCGAGCGCACATGGATCACCCGTTCCGAAGAACACAGACAGCACTCAACATCATCGGCAAACCCAAGCCGCGTCCGGCAGACCGCGTGGATGTAGGTCTCTGTGGCGGTAACCACTTTGGTGCGCTCCGCTTCGGCCAGCAGGGTCTTGAGCCGACCAAAGGTGACCGCAAGGTCTCCCTGTACGGCAATCGGCTCAACACGATGCAGGAAGGATGCGTCGCTTCGACTGCAGACGCACGCAAGCCAAGGCGGACAAGACTGGAGTCGTTCGACCATCTATGAATGAATGACCGCCACTTGACGACGAATGGTTGTGTCGTGGCGGGCTTGCTAATCGTAGCAAAGCTGGGACATGGCGGGCTTTAGGCTGCAGGTACTGGCTAGCCTGACCGGCCCACCAACCGAGCTGGGCGGCCAATCGGACAAAGCTCTCATACGACGGCTGGTTTGACCGGGTCATTGGGTGGGATAGACCGCACCGGGTCGTCGCACATAACATTGGGCTGCCGATTGCATGGGGAAACGCAACTGGCGGAGGGGACTAAGGTCCAGATTGGCCCATCGCATGGGAGAGACCGCGATGCCTCGGACGTTTCGCCATCTGCCAGGCGACGAGCGCTGCCAGAACCACGCCTTGGTCCAACGGGGAGCCTCGCTCAACAGGGTCGTCACCAGACCGCCACCGGCCCGCGCCCAAGGCGCCTCCTGTACACCTGCCCGCGACAGCGCGGCAAGGCCACCCGAGGTACCGCCGGCCGCGGCTGTATCCCGGGCCGCAGGGACATCAGCGAGCGCCACGCGATCGTCGCTCGAAACACCGCAGAGGGGGGCTGGGAGGCCGACATGATCCTTGGCAAGGCCCATCAGGGAGCTGCTGTCATCCTCGTGGAGCGGAAGTCGAAATACCTGCTTTCTAAGGCTTTAGGCGGAAAACAGCCGCGCTTGCGGGCGACGCGAGGCAGAACCCGCTGTGGCCCTTCTCGGCCTTGGTCCTGACCCTGACTTGCGACAATGCGGAGGAGTTCGCCGGCCACCGCCATACCGCCTCGGCGTTCCACGCCGACATCTTCTTCGCCCAGACCTATCGCTCCTGCGAGCGGGGCCTCAACGAGTACACCAACGGCGTCCTGCGCCAGTTCGTGCCAAGACCGAGAACCCTTGTACGCTCGACGCGCAACAGCGGCAGGAAGCGACCGACCGGCTCGACCACCGGCCCACGCAAGGTGCTTGGTTACCGCCCCCGTAGGAGGTCTTCCGCGCCGGCTGTCTCGCGGTCGGCATCGACCCGCCACCCGACGCCCCTGCACTCGCCTAGCGCCCACCCCCGGACCGCCGCCTCTACAACACCACTCCGCCTGCCGTACGCTGCTGGCAACGCAACCGCCATCTCGAGGGATCTTCTTCCCCGCTGTTGATTTCGATGTGCAATGGGCGGCTGATCATGAGCATCTGGAGTGCTGTGCCTAACGCTTCAAGCGCTCAGTCAGCGCCACCGCTCGGCCCGGCAGCAGGTTACATCTTGTACTGACCGAGATCTTCCTCGCCGAGGTTCTCCAGCCACTTGAGAAGTTCGTTGCTGCTAGCCTTGTCACTCAGGTTCGGTGAGAGCTTCGAAGAGGCGATCACCTCTGCGGTGACGTAGATCGGACAGTCCATTCTGAGCGCCAGCGCCAGTGCGTCACTCGGGCGCGAGTCGATCGACATGAGTTGGCCGTCCTTCTGCTGGAGCCAGATCACCGCGAAGAAGGTATCGTCCTTGAGTTCGCTCACGACCACGCGCTGGACCCAGGCTTCCGAAGCGTGGATCAGGTTGGTCAGCAGGTCGTGGGTCATGGGCCTTGGTGGGGAGACCTTTTCGATCTCCAAGGCGATCGCATTCGCCTCGTACACGCCGATCCAGATTGGAAGCACGGTCTTGTTGGCCTCATCCTTCAGGACCACGATCGGCATGTTCGTGATTGGGTCCATCATCAGGCCGCAGATTCTCATCTCGATTTCCGCCATCGTTGTCTCCTTCATGCAAGGACGTGAAACCCCCTGAACGCGACCCCCGTCTCGGCCGTGACCAGTTCGCCGACCAGAGAGTTTGGGCCGGAAGCGGTGACCCGGACATTACAGTACGTTCCACGCAGGTCGCGGCCCTCGGCCGGGGGCGACGGATCCGAGAAGTTGAGCACCCGGTTCTGGCTGGTTCGCCCAACCCACTGGCGCAACCTCTCCTTGCGGCCCTCGACGAGCACCTCCTCGCAACGACCGATCAGTTCCGCATTCCGCCGCAGCTGGATTTTGCGTTGACGCACCTGCAATTCCTGCAGGCGCCTTGCCTTCTCCTCCTCGGGAATCTGCGGCATCTCCGCAGCCGGAGTACCGCGGCGCGGTGAATACTTGAACGAGAACACCGAGGAGTACTCGATCGTGTCCAGCAACGAGAGCGTCTGCTCGAAATCCGCCTCGGTCTCACCCGGGAACCCCACGATGATATCGGTGCTGAGCTCAATCGTCCTGTGTGCCCCCTTGAGCGTTTCGACGCATCGCAAGTACTGATCACGGCTGTAGGTGCGTCGCATGGTCCGCAGGACTCTGGTCGAGCCCGACTGAACCGGGAGGTGCACCCAGTTGCAGAGGGATTCGTTGTTGTCGATGGCGCGGACGATCTCTTCGGTGAAATCGGCCGGGTGCGACGTCGTGAACCGAACTCTGCGGATCCGTGGCAGCCGGCCGATCTCGTCCAGCAGGCGGGCGAAGCTCCACCCTGCCGGTGTCGGATCCCTGTAGCTGTTCACGGTTTGTCCCAGCAGCGTGATTTCCGTGTAGCCGCGATCAGCCAACTCGCGCGCCTCACGCATTACCGCAGTGCTGTCACGGCTGCGCTCCGGCCCTCGGGTGAACGGCACCACGCAGTAGGTGCAGGACTTGTCGCAGCCCTCAATGATCGTGATATATGCGCTGTAGGGCCGGTCCCTCTCGGTGCGGGGCACATCGAACGTCTCGTCGGTTGCCAAATCCAGGCCCGCCACGCGTGTCTCGCCAGCCTCAACGCGGTCCAGGATCGCAGGCAAGGCGCTGTAGCTCGCCGAGCCGCACACGAAGTCCACATGGGGCGCAAGGTCGAAAATGTCCTCGCCGTTATGCTGTGCTACGCAGCCCAGCACTCCGATCGTCTTGCCGGCACCGTCCCGCTTGACGCCACCCAGTCGCGAGAACACCTTTTGCTCGGCCTTGTCCCGAATGCTGCACGTGTTGTAGAGGAGCATGCCGGCTGCATCGGGAGACGTGACCTGGCTATACCCACGAGCCGCCAGCAGTCCGCGGATCTTCTCACTGTCGTGGACGTTCATCTGACAGCCGAATGTCTCCAGGTAGAAGGTCTTGGACACGGTGATTTCCTGCTGCCGGGGAAACCGCGATTGGCGAGGCTTCCCTCTCGGGCAAACGTTGCGTTTAGTGTAGCGGACATCCTGCCCGCCCTGCTTTCTTCGGGAAAGCGGTGCGTTGGCGGCCGTGGATGTGGCGATACAGCAACAAGATGCCCCATCCCGGTCGGATGGCGGAACGTCGCCCCGGTGATCGGTCAGCCGGAGATCGATTCTCGGTGGATTGCCACCGCGGCAGTGCGGTCGCTTGCAATGCGCCAGAGACAGCTCTTGAGCGGTGGCGGCCAACTGCCACCGCTCAGGGTGCGCTGACCCTGCCGATCTCATCGCTGTCGCCAGGGACGCCTCGACGCAAGACCGCACGTTGAGAACGGCTAAGCACAGCCATTACGAATCTCCCCTTCGACCGGGACCTGACAGCATTCGTTATGGGATTCGTGATGGGCGTCGTTTCCAGACCGGTCGGTGACGAAATCGCGTCATTCCCAAGGTATTCCGAGTCGAATGGACATAGCCGTCTTGGAGACCCTCAGAGAAGCTGCGAGTTCCTCGATCGACGCAGCGCCCCCAAGGATGCACTGCTCTACTAGGGGCCAAGGCATTAGCAGGTCTGCCGCATATGCATTCGCTTGTCTTTCGAGGATTCCACCCAGTTCGCTTCTAAACAGTGCGTCGTCGCGGACTCCGTCACCGATCACGTCCCGGTGGAGAACGAAGTGCGCGATCTCGTGGGCGATCGTAAACCTGCGCCGGTTCTCCGGATGTTTCGCGTTCGTCCAAATGGTGTGACGGTCGTTTGCATCCTTGACGATGGCCCCGGACGTATCGTTATCCCATTGGTTCGTCTTCCGGACCTCAATGCCCAGTTCCTTCGCCAGAGCCACAACCTTGACCGGTGCGGATTCCTTGTAGCGGTCAACGGTCTGTTCGATTTCCTGTTGGGTCATTGGATCCCACTCTCTTTCTCACCACTAAGACTAAGCTCATCTGCAGGCCGAGGCTGAACCTGGCTTGTCTGCGGCACCCTAGCCGTTTGGTTTCTACTGAGTTCTCGGACGGCGGCACGAGCAGCCGTCGCTGCCTGGGCCAAGGCCTTCTGCTCGATGTCCTCAAGTCGAGAGAAGCCGAAAAATCCCAGAACAAGACCTCCCGCCACAATTAGGACCGACACCAGCGTTACCTGTATCCCGAGCGCCAGCGGGATGGTCACCGTGGAACTGGACCGAGCGAGATAGAACAGATAGGCGTGGATCAAGACGCCACCCAGGAGCACGAACCCCATCACTTTGACAACATTGGATAGTGTCTGTGTACTCATGTTTCGGCTTATTTTCGTATATTATACTATTTATAATCCGATTTACAACGTTTTGTAACTCTCTAGCGTTCCGGCCCAAGATCGTTTTCAGGTTCAAGGAGCGCTGCTTGAGGGTGGGCAGAGGCAACGCTTGACGCGGTTGGGGCGGGGCGCTGCTCCGAGTCCGTAGCCGGGTGGCAGGGGTGCAAGACTAGGCTCGCAGACTGGCTTGCGCAAGAGACAAGGCTGCTGCCCAATGTTTCCTCAGGAACCAGTTTGTTGCTGTCTTGGTTTGTATTCAGCGGGGCATGCCGGCCCGAGGCGAAGCCACCGGGTAGAAATCCATCATGCGCCTGTCCGCGGAGGAGCGCAAGGTTTGTGCGGAGGTGATCCGGAAGCTTAGCGGCAGCAGCGAGAAGGCTCGCCGGGCGAGCATCTTGCTGCAGGTCGATGCCGCTGGTCCGGACTGGACGGACCGCCCGGTCGCAGAGGCCTTGGGCTGCCGAGTGCAGACGGTCGAGAACGTCCGCAGACGCTGTGTGCTGGAAGGCTTCGAGGCGGCTCTGCACGGGCGTGTGCGGCCCCCCCCGGAGTTGGCCGCCAAAGCGGCTGGATGGTCGGCAGGAAGCCGACCTGATCGCCTTGCGGCTGAGTGAGCCTCCATCCAGTGGCCCTTGCGCCTGCTGGCGCGCCAGG
The DNA here is from genome assembly GCA_965205085.1 of Bryobacterales bacterium. Taxonomy (GTDB): domain Bacteria; phylum Acidobacteriota; class Terriglobia; order Bryobacterales; family UBA6623; genus VXMF01. Next base: position 5,055,509 of record OZ242039.1, read on the forward strand.
CGGTCGAGGATGGCCTCTGCGACTCGATCAGCCACCCAACCGTCCAGCGCACGCCAAAGAAAACGGCTTGACCGCCCGCAAACTCCAGGCCTGGGTCATCCCGCCCAGGCCAGCGGGTCGTTCGCAGCTTCGATGGAGGCCGTGCTGTGCACCTGCGGGCGGCCTTATACCGAGTCCCACCCGGTGGTCTGCATGGACGAGCAGCCCGCGCAGTGGGTGCGCGTAACGCGGACGCCCCTGCCGGCTACCACCAAGCATCCGAAACGCGTTGATTATGAATACGAGCGGGCGGCGCGGCGGCCGTGTTCCAGTTCTGCGGACCGCTGCGGGGCTGACGCCAACTGGGAGTCTGCGCACACTGTACGAAACAGGACTGGGCGCAGGAGCTGGCGGTGCTGATGCAAGGCCGCTACGAGGCGGCGGAGCGGGTCACGCTGGTGCTGGACAACGTCAACACCCACACGCCCGGGGCCATGTTCGAGGCGTTCGGGACGGAGCGGGCGGAAGCGATCCTGCAGCGGCTGGAGTTGCGCTGCACACCCAAGCATGCCACCTGCTGAATGTGGCCGAGTGCGAACCGAGTTGCTTCACGCGAACCTGTCTGTGGGGGTGACGGCTGGCGAGCTGGAGCACTTGCGGACGGAGGCGACTGCTTGGGCGACGACTACCAACGAGCAAGAGCGGGCGGAGAACTGGCACATGACCGTCGCCGATGCCTGCTGCAAACTCAAGTCCATCTACCCAAGAATCACTCAGTGACGAAGCACTGGGCTCCCAATTCAGCCCAGCGTACGCTTCGAACGGGTGCCCAGCGCGAATGAGCGCCGGTCCGCTCGAACGGTGCCCCGTTGCCTACCGAGCACGTCGCCAGCCGAGAAAGAAGACCCCGGCAAGCACGCCAAGCCCGGCCAGACCGGCTACCGACACAACCCGGAAAGCATCCGGTTCGGGTCTTGGCCCCTCCTTGACAAGCTTGCGCCCCTCCACCTCTGGGTCGGCCCCACTACGCAACTGCTCTCGGAGAAGGGAGGTCAGCTCGGGGCGCGCCGACTCCGCGACTCGCAGTTCTACGAACTCTTCAAAGGGGCGGTTTCCAGTGGTGCGGGTGCTGCCCGAGGCCCCATGGCGTTCCAGGGAAAGCACGTAGTCTATCGCCAGTTCCCGCTGCACGGCAAGAGGCGCATCCCAGAACCCCTTGCGCACGGCTTCCAGCAGCACGGCGGCCATCTCCTGGAATGCGAACGGGTTCTCCTCGTCGAGCCACTCCGGCAGGCCCAGTCCGAGCGAGTCTTTCACATAGACCGCATGGACCCGTTCCCAGGCATCCGGGCTGACCGCATCCGGCTTGGCAACATCCCAGCCAAACAGATTGGTCGCGGTCTGGGCCATTTCGACCGCACCCGAGAAGCCTTCCGCCTGGAGCTCCCGAATCCACCTCGGATTCCAAAGCTTGCCGCGCAGGCCCCGCGCCAGCGCCTGGTGGGCCGTCTCCATCCGCGCCTCGCCAGGATCGCGCACGTCGGCGAGATACGTCTCCGGCTCCGTACCGGTTGTGTTCCGTACCGCCATGGTCATTCCGCCGAGGTATTCGAAGTAGTGGTCCAGCGTGAGCGCACCGACCACATTGGTGGATCGGCTCAGCGTGACCGCATCGGTGTGCCTAAGGTGGGCCCGGTAGGCTTCCGGCACGGGTCGTCCCCACTCAATCCCATCGGTGTACACGGCTCCCACCCGGGCGATATAGGCGGCGGTCAGTCCCTTCGAATCCGAGTAGTCCCCACTTCTCTCGATCGCGGCCACAAGGCCGGTTCCATAGCCACCCGCGGAGTTGCTGAATACCCGAGCGGCGGCCAGTGCGCGGGCATCCCGAGCCGACATCCCGGCTTGCTTGAGTTCCCGCTCGGCCTCCATCGCGTGCTCAGAAATGTAGTTCTCACCATCCGCCGCATCTGCGGCCAGACGCACGGCCTTGTCGAGCAGTCGGACTCGGTCTGGGAAGGTGTCCCGGAACAGTGACGCTGCCTGGATGACCACGTCGATGCGCGGCCGACCAAGTTCCGACGCTGGCACAAGTTCCACGTCCTCGACGACGTTGCGGTGGTCCCACACGGGTCGCACCCCCAGCAGGTGCATGGCATGTGCTAGGTCTGTGCCGTGCTGGCGGATCAGTTCTGTGTTCCAGAGGGTGAAGCCGATCTTCCGCGGCCAGCGACCCAGCCGTTCCCGTTCCGCTGCGATCTGTTCTTCGGCGAGGGCCACCCCCAAGTCCCAGGCAGCGCGTGTTGGGACTTCAGCAGGGTTGATGCCATAAAGGTTGCGGCCTGTCGGGAGCGCTTGGGGATTGCGCAACGGATCACCGCCCCCGCCGGGCGGCACGTATCGCCCGGCCAGTGCGTCCAGAGTGTGGACGATCTCATCCGGTGTCTTTCCGAACGAGCGGCGAATCCGGTCGAAGTCTTCGGCCACCGGCTCCAGCGCAGCGGGCAAATCCCGACTATCCAGAGCCCGTCGGACCGTCCGCGTAGCACGCTCGCGAGCGTCCGCGGAGCAATCCAGAGGATTCGCATCGGCCTTGCAGCCGAAGCGGTCCATGTACGGCCGACCCAGCATTGCCGCCATCATGGGAGCCAGGTCATCTGCCGAACTGGTCTGCCCGTGCACGTGAAGGCCCAACGGGATGCGGTCCTCGTCGATCAGGTGGATATGCTGACCCAGGGCAGCAATCTCCTCGTCGCCGGGAGCGGTCGTCGACCAGTCGGCAGCTAGGTCCTGATCGAAGCCGTGTTGGACCGCTGCCGTCCGGATACGCGCGCGGAGCGATTCCCGGAGCGCTCCTTCCCGGGTGGACTGGAACTGCTGGATGGTCCGATACAGGTCGCCGACTTCCGGCGCTTCGTCCCGGAGTTGGGCGGCGTCAACCGGCGGGATTTGGTGGCTGACCGTCACCGCCACACCACGACGCTTCGCAATGAGCGCCTCGCCCACGTTGTCCATGACGTAGACGTACAGGTTCGGCACGGGTCCTATGATCCGGTCCGACCAATCGTCCGCCAACTGGCCGAGCGGCCTTCCCGGAAGGAATTCGTGCGTGCCGTGCGTACCGTAGTTCACGATTGCGTCCGCCTTCCAGACTTCTCGAAGCCACCAGTACACGGCAAGGTACTGGTGAGGGGGTGGAACCCGGTCGTTGTGCTGCAGTCTCGCATCCATCCGAGCTCCGCGGACCGGCTGAGGCAGGACGATGACGTTGCCGAAATCCAGCTTCGGGATGACGAACGCAGACTCGCCATTCTCGGCTCTCACCATCAGGTTGCCGGGAGGCGGCCCGAACCTGTCCGTTACCTCGTTTCGCATGGTTTCAGGCAAGCTGTCGAACCAGCGTTGATAGCCCTCGACGGGGAGGCTGAGCACGTTGTCCTGGGCCGCCAGTTGTTGCAGATCCCGAGGCCGCCCGATACTCACGTTCCGGCCTTTCTCGAGCAACTCGTCGAGCAGCTCGGACTCGGTGGCTGGCAGATCGGTGACTGTATACCCGTCCCTGCGGAGGGCGGACAGGAAGCGCAGCATGCTCTGGGGAACATTGAGGCCGGCTGCTGTAATCCGTCCCTTGCCGATCCCTGACACGTAGAAGACAGCGATTCTCTTATGCCTGTTCGGTTCCCTGCGGAGGCGAACCCAGCGCTCCGCGCGCTCGACCATCAGCGCAATCCGCTCCTCCCGAAAGGCCTCGAACCGTCTGCCGTACCAGACCGAATCGAGCCCCTCGATCAGGGTCGGCTGGATCGCCCCGTCAAGTTCGGGCACCATCGCGCCCATGATCAGTCCCGCATCGCGGATACCCGCGCGGGTCTGCCGATAGTCGCTGAACGACTCACCGGTGAATAGCAGAGAGAGGCCTCGCAGGACCGGTGCCTGGATCCGGTTCTCAAGAATGTCAACGCCCTGCTTGCCCAGCCACCAGCGTCCGTGCTTGCGGGACACCAGGACGTCCGGCTGGTAGTCGATGGCGAAAGCGGCAGTCTGGGCTGTCCCGAATATCGCACCGGCGTTGAATCCGGCCTTCTCAAAGGCCCGGATGACAGCGTTCGTCGCATCACTCATCCCGAGCCGCCACCCGTCCGCAAAGTCGATCAGTACCTTGGGTGCATCCGGTTTGGCATGGCCTGATGTTTCGTACCAGCGGTCATACTCAGCTGTCGTAGTAAATAGCTGAAGCGAGTCAGGATGGTAGTATCCGTCATCCGGCGTAGGCTCCGGCGCCAGTTCCCGCCCGCCTCGACCCAGGTAGCGCGACGCCGTTGTCTCCAGCAGCCGGGCCATGTTCGTGACCCCCCCAAAGCGCCAGTAGTCGTCGATCCACCGATCCCGGTCCTCGAAGTCCGCATTCCCGACGCCAAGCCTCGACGCATCCCGCGCGGGGAGCACGATGACACGAGAACCCGCGTTACCGGCCTCCTGTAGGGCCCGGCGCACGGAACGACTGAGCGGATCGGAACGTCGGCCACTGACGAAGATGACCTTGTAGCGGCGAAAATCCGGTTGACCGAGATCGGGGTCATCGAGCTTCTCGGGTTTCCAGTAGTCGTAGCCAACGTCGCTGACCCGGCCACTCTCCGCCAGGACGAACCGGTACATGCTCGGGAACCCGAGGAACAGGATCTCTGACCGCAACCAGAGGTGCAGTCCCACCGAGACGATGCCCGCAAGTGCCAGGGCACCGACCCAAAAGGCGTGGTGAAGGTATGTACGGGGAAACACCATTGGGCTCGGAAGCTGCAGTTCCGGTGAAACGCCCACCCACAACCATCTTAGTGCGGAGCAGGGTTGCGGCACCGAGCCTTGGGCACGGCCCGACGACAGCTCGAGAGACGGGCCCGGGGAGTTGCGCGGTCTACATCCCTCGGCGTCTGGCACTGGCTCGCCATCGGACCCTGACGACTCGACTTCCAGTGCCCGGACCGGAATTCCGGGCGGCGGGCGGACCTCGCTACAATCTGTCGAATGCGAAGGATCAGCTGCCTGGGCCTGCTTCTGGTCTCCCCGACGATGACCTTGTCTCACCTGTCGGCCGCGCCGAATATCGTGTTCATTCTGGTCGACGACCTGGGCTGGTCGGACCTGGGCGTGTATGGGGCGGATCTCCACGACACACCTCGGATTGATGCATTCGCGGACCAGTCCATGCGGTTCGCTAGCGCTTACTCCGCCTCCCCGGTTTGCAGTCCTACCCGGGCCTCGATCATGACGGGCAAGCATCCTGCGAAGCTGCACATGACCGTCTGGCGTGAAGCCGCGAAATACCCTCCCCTGGATCGGCGGCTGCTCCCGCCGACGACCATCGACAGTCTCCCGCATGAGGAGGTCACTCTGGCGGAAGTTCTTCGGTACGGCGGATACGTGACCGCTCATGTGGGGAAGTGGCATCTCGGCACGGCCGAGTACTACGCCCAGACCCAGGGATTCGACTACGACATAGGCGGGAGCCTATGGGGTGCCCCACAGACCTTCTTCTACCCGTATGGCGGCGCAGGGCCCTTCCACGGGTTGCGTTACGTACCTCACTTGGCAGGGGGCCAGGAGGGAGAGTACTTGACTGACCGCCTCACCGATGAGGCCATTCGAATCCTGAGGCTCGAACGCACGAAACCGGTTTTCCTGCACTTGGCTTACCACACGGTCCACACGCCGATCGAGGGCAAGCCGGAGATCGCCGAGCGGTATCGTGAGCGGGTCCGCGCCGGGATGCGTCATCGCAATCCGAATCTCGCTGCCATGGTGCACTCGCTTGACGAGAACGTTGGCCGGATCCTTGATGCCTTGGACGACCTGGGCATGTCGGATGACACAGCGGTTTTCCTTACATCCGACAACGGAGGATACGTCAACAGCTACGAGGGAATGCAGGTGACGGACAACGCACCGCTACGGTCCGGTAAGGGTTCGCTCTATGAAGGGGGCATCCGCGTTCCCGCGATCGTGCGCTGGCCCGGAGTGACGGTTCCCGGTAGCGTCTCGGACGTTCCGATCAGCAGCATCGACTATTTCCGCACGGTGCTTGCGATGGCCGGCCTGGACATTGATCGTGATCACAGCCGGAGTCTCGACGGCATCGATCTCGCACCCCTGTTGAGGAATCCGGGTCACGTTCCGGACCGGGCGGCCCTCTATTTCCACTACCCGCACTACTACGCCACGACCTCCCCGGTCAGCTCGGTCAGGGCGGGTGCTTGGAAACTCCTCCGGTACTACGAGGATTCCCGGCTGGAGCTGTACAATCTGACCGACGACATCGGCGAGCGACACGACCTGTCAACCGAGGAGCCGCAACGGGCATCCGCACTCCTGCAGCGTCTCGATACCTGGCTGGAGCGGAACAATGCCCAGCACCCGAGCCCCTGGTCGGCCGGCAGATAACCGATCAACAGGCCTAGCGCCAGTTGAAGCGGTCCGCGATCTCGGTGATGCTCCCCTCGGCCGCGATTCTGCCGTTCTCGAAGAAAACGGCACGGCTTGCCAGCGCCTCCGCCAAGGCCACCTCGTGCGTAACCACGATCTTGGCCTGTGACAGGGAGCGAAGCGTTGCGATCAGCTCGTTTCTCGCAGGAGGGTCCAGGAACGTGGCCGGCTCGTCGAGGAGAAGGATTTCCGGTTCCGTGGCGAGGACGCCGGCCAAGGCGGCCCGTCGCCGCTCGCCCGCACTCAGGTGATGTGGCGGCCGCGACCGCTGTCCATTGAGGCCGACCTGCGCCAGGCTGCGGTCGACCCGCATGCGGACCGTCTCGGGATCGAGGTCCATGTTCAGCGGACCAAAGGCTACGTCCTCCTCCACGGTCGGCATGAAGAGCTGGTCGTCCGAGTCCTGGAACAGGAGCCCCACCCGTCGTCGGACATACGCAACAGTGGATGGATTGACGTCCATGCCACAGACTCGAACGGTTCCCTCACCCTGAAGCAGGCCAACCAGGTGCTGCAGGAAGGTAGTCTTGCCCGAACCGTTGGCACCGAACACAGCTACGGTCTCGCCTCGGTGGAGCACGAAGCTCACGTCCCGGAGCGCCCGGTCGCCGTCAGGATACTGAAACGCGAGGCGCTGCACGTCGATGAGCAGGTCTTCCACTTCATGCCCATTGTATGGAGTCTGTGGACGCGGGAAGATGGGGCGGTCCGCCCCATCCGGCGGCCGGGTTCGAGGTTCGCTAGAATTCTCTTCGTGATGCGCCAACTGATCGCCTTGTCTCTCCTGTCCGCCTCGTTGCTTCCTGCCGCTTCGGACAGGCCCAACATCCTGTTCGTCTTCACGGACGACCACGCCTATCAGGCCATCAGCGCCTATGGCTCGATGATCAACCACACGCCGAATATCGACCGCATCGCCCGTGAGGGCATGCGGTTCGACCGGGCCTTGGTAACGAATTCGATCTGTGCGCCCAGTCGCGCAGTTATCCTGACCGGGAAGTACAGCCACCTCAATGGTGTGCTAGACAACCGCCTGCAGTTCGATGGCTCGCAGCAGACCTTTCCGAAGCTTCTGCAGGCAGTCGGCTACCAGACGGCCATCTTCGGCAAGTGGCACCTGAAGACGGCCCCCACCGGCTTCGATGCGTGGGAGGTGCTGCCCGGACAGGGTGCCTACTATAACCCGGACATGCGGCTCGGACCCGATGACACGACCCGCCGCCACGAAGGCTACACGACGGATATCATCACCGATCTCACCTTGGACTGGCTCGAGAACGGCCGCGACCCGGACAAGCCGTTCATGCTGATGAGCCAGCACAAGGCCCCCCACCGCAATTGGATGCCCGGGCCGGAGCACCTCACGCTCTACGACGGGCAGCACATTTGGGAGCCGCCGACTCTCTTTGACGACTACTCCGGCCGCGCGTCCCCAGCGGCAGCGAACCGGATGGAGATCGGCCGACACATGATGCCTGGCCACGACCTCAAGATCCACCCCCCACCCGGCACTCCCGAAGACGACCCCGGACTGAGGCAGTGGATGCGCAGCTACGGTCGCCTCGATCCTGCACAGAAAGCTGCCTGGGATGCCATCTACGGCCCCAAGAATCAAGCCTTCCAGGAGGCGAACCTGCAAGGCAAGGACTTGATTCGCTGGAAGTACCAGCGGTACATCAAGGATTACCTGCGCTGCATCGCTTCCGTCGACGACAACATCGGGCGCTTGCTGCGCTATCTCGATGAAACGGGGCTGGCCGAGAACACGATGGTGGTCTACAGTTCGGACCAGGGATTCTACCTGGGGGAGCACGGTTGGTTCGACAAGCGCTGGATGTATCGGGAGTCGCTGCGAACGCCCCTTGTGGTGCGCTGGCCGAGCGTCGTGAAGGCGGGTTCCACCAATCGCGATCTGGTGTCGAACCTGGATTACGCCGAGACCTTCCTGGAGGTTGCAGGTGTTGACGTGCCCCCCGACATGCAGGGCCGCAGCCTGGTCCCGATCCTGCAGGGACGGGTTCCCGGAAACTGGCGAAAGTCGTTCTACTACCACTACTACGAAAGCCAGGTCGCCCACGGTGTCCCCGCCCACGAGGGCGTTCGCACGGATCGGTACAAGCTGATTCGCTTCTACGAGAGCGACGAATGGGAACTGCATGACACCCTCCGGAATCCCGAGGAGACGCAGAGCGTGTACGGTCAGGCCGGCATGGAAGAGGTAACAAGAGATCTCATGGCGGAGCTCAAGCGGCTCCGGGGCCGGTACGGAGTGACCGAACCGCCTCTCTGATCCGCCCCTTCGACTGAACGCCCAAGCTCGCCATTCCTGGCCCCCGGTCACGCACTCGGGCAAGTGACGTCGGGTGCCGTCCGTCTTCGCTGCGTGGCCGGTGGCCTTGCAAGCCCTGCAGACGCTTGCCCACCTTGGTCGGGAAGAGGGTCCGGTGCCGGCTCAGGCCGCCCTCTCTCGCTTCAGGAAGTCGCCGATCTCCGCACGGCAGGCCGGCTTCGATAGAGTGCCGGAGAGGCAGCCGAAAGTGACTCGCCAGGTCACCGAGCCGTGATGGTGGAATTGGACTGCGGGGTCGTCGCCGAGGTGCCCGCTGAACCTGGAGTCCACCGTTGGGTGCCGGGATCAGCTTCCGAGACGCCACTTTCCCTGCCTCCGAGCGTTCACCAACAGGGTGAGTACCGGAAACGACTGACCCTTCTGTTCCCATCCTTGCCGCAAATCGACGAGCCGCAAGGGTTCGGCCTGATACGCTCGCACAGCCCGGAGCCGAGCCGCCGGGGGGGCCCGGACGGGCTTCCTGGCAATGGGACGGCCTCGCGCCGAAGCGATTGCGGTTGAGTCCTTCGTAGTTCGCCTCGAGGCAAGCGATGGGATCTTGCCCGGCGGTACCGCCAGCCGATCTAGGCGAGGGTTCGGCTACGTCCGAACGGTCCCTGGGGGCGATTCTGCGACGAAGAACCAGCCATCCACCCGGGAGCGTTCCCAAGTCTTGCGGAACGCTCCCGCTCCCTCCGGTGGCCAGCCAGTGAGTCCCGGTACACCCGAGGCCTAGTCGGGCAGCTTCTCGGCCAGGTAAAGGGTCCGCCACGACCGGCCGTTGGATCGCAGAAGCTTGAACGCCACGTCCATGCCCGGCTTGAGGTTCTTCTGGATGGTCCGCAGATCATCGGTCGAACGGACCGCCTCCCGGTTTACCTCCAGCAAGACATCACCGGGCTCCAATCCCACTTTCTGGGCAAACGAGTCCGGCTCCACCTTGGTCAGCAGAACTCCGCCTTCCTCATCCAGTCGCATCTCGCTTCGGCGTTCCGGGCTGAGATCCTGGACGGTGACCCCGAATCGCACCGTAACTTCCTCCGGGTCGGAATCGTCCAGGCGGGCCTCGGTCAATTCCGGATACAGCTGGCCTCGGTCCGCGATGGTCACGTCCAGGCTGATCGCCTTGCCGTCGCGCACAATGTCGATGGGCACGGTCTCGCCGACAGGAATCTCGGACACTACGGCGATGAGTTCGTCGCCGTCCTTGATCGCCTTTCCGTTGACGCGGGTGATGATGTCCTCGGCCTTCATGCCGGCGTCTTCCGCCGGACCGTCGTCCACGACACGCCCGACGAACACACCGCTCTCCGCGCCGTAGCTTCGCAGCAGGGAGGGGCTCTGGTCGCTGCTGAACTCGACCCCGATCGAGCCGCGGGAAACTCGCCCGTAGCGGATGATCTGGTTGTATGTCTTGACAACGATGTTGGACGCGACCGCGAATCCGATGCCGTCGTATCCCCCTGTTCGGGAAATGATGGCCGTGTTGACGCCAATCACCTCGCCGCGACTGTTGAGCAGCGGCCCCCCGCTGTTGCCGGGGTTGATGGCGGCGTCAGTCTGGATGAACTTCAGGAACGGCCTCGACCGCATACCGGTCTCCATCTCGCGCGCCTTGGCGCTGATAATTCCGACCGTGACGGTTTCGTTGTACCCGAACGGCGAGCCGATCGCGATAGCCCAATCGCCGACGTTGGCTGCGTCCGAATTGCCGATCCTTGCCGCTTGCAGCCCGTCCTTGTTCTCGACATGAATCACGGCCAGATCCGTTTCAGCGTCCACGCCGATCAACTTCGCCGGATAGCGCTCCGTATCGTCGACGAACTGGACCACGATCTTGCTGGCCCCCCGTACGACATGCTCGTTGGTGAGGATGTATCCCTTGGAGTCCACGATGACCCCGGAGCCCTGTCCTGGGGCCCGTCGGCGGGGAGGCTGCGGGATCTGGGGAATTTCTCCCGGGCCGTCCGGAAAGCCGAAGAACCTCCGGAAGAAGTTCTCGGGGTCCGCCATCGGTCCGCGAGCCTCCGAGTCGACGGATTCCCGTTCCGCCGGGATCAGTATGCTGACCACCGACGGTCTGGCTTGACGGGCAATTTCGGAGAACTGGTTGTCGACCGGGTTGGCTGCGGGAATCTGGAGGGGGGTCGCATCCGAGACTGGCTCGCTGCTCTCGGGTGCGGCGTCCACCTGGCTGTCAATGACAGTTCCGATCAGTATTCCGGCTACGAGTACGCCGAAGATCAGGGCCACCGGTAGCAGCCTGCTCGATGATTGAATCTGGGAAAACCTGTTCATACTCTCTTAGACGTCCTGTTCGCGGAATCGGTTGTTCCTGCACGAATTCCATCCTCGCCGGCGGCCGGCAGGGGCGTGGGCCCGACCCGGGGCTGTTGCTGGGCCAGGCAATGCAGGGCTCCTAGGCCTAGGATAATATCCCGGCAATGGACCCCGCAAACATCGTGGCCTGGAAAACACTGCTGCAGCGTTCGTATGGCCAGCCCGTCGTTCGGGTCGTTGAAGGTCGGCACCAGGACGCAGCGGTTCGCGATGTAGAAGTTCGCATAGCTCGCCGGCAGCCTGGCTCCGTCGAAGCGGACCGGCCTGGGCATCGGCAGTTCGGCGATGTCCAGCTGCCGCTGTTGCTGGTTCCGGAAACCGCGCAAGCGCCTCAGGTTGTCCTGCAGCGGAGTCCAGTTCTCGTCCCTCGAGTCGGTCTCGACGATCGCCAGGACCGTGCCCGGGCCGACGAACCGCGCAAGCATGTCGATGTGCCCCGAAGTGTCGTCCCCCGCGATCCCCCGGCCCAGCCAAAGGATTTTCGACACGCCCAGGGTATCTTGCAGCCCCGTTTCCAGGGCATCGCGCGAGAGCCCCGGATTGCGCCTGCGCCCTCCATCGCCGAACAGGCACTGTTCCGTGGCCAGCAGCGTTCCCTGGCCGTTGCTGTCGAGTGCCCCACCCTCCAGCGTTAGCCGTTGGCCGCCCGCCATCGGTCGGACAATCTCGGCCCCCGCGATATCCGCGACGACACGGCCCACGCGAGCGTCCCGTTCCCAGTTCGGGTACCTGCCCCACGCATTGAACTGCCAGCAGACGGCCAGCAAGCTGTCGCCTCGCCTGACGAACGTCGGCCCGGAGTCGCGCAGCCAGGAGCGATCTGTCTCGCAGACATGGATCGCCAAGGCGTCCGGGTCGCCGCCCGCGCGCCGGATTCGCGACCGTGCCATCGAAGCCTCTCGGTCGTTGCCCACCAGCATGCGAACCGTCTCGTAACGCTGGATCAGGCAGACGAACTCGACGAACGCCCACCGGACAGCATCCAGTTTGCCAGGCCAGTCGCTCGGCAGGCGGGGCCAGGCGAGCCAAGTCGCGTCATGGGTCTCCCATTCGGCCGGCATGCGGACACCCGTTGCATTTGGGCTCACCGCAGGGACCTCCGCGTCAGCCCGTCATAGGCGTCAATCCGGCGATCTCGCAGGAACGGCCAGTCGCGACGGGTGCGCTCGATCTCGCCGCGGTCACAGGATGCGATCAAGACTTCCTCTCCCTCGCCGGCTTCGGCCAGGATGCTACCGAACGGATCCGCCACGAACGATCGCCCCCAGAACTGCAGGCCCGCGTAGTCTACCGGACGTCTTGGAGAACTCTCGATCGTGCGCTCCGTTCCGGTCCGGTTCACCGCCGCTACGAACACTCCGTTCGCTATTGCGTGGGACTGCTGGATGAGCCGCCACGCCGAGGCCTGACGCTCGCCCCATGCCTGCCTCTCCTGCGGGTGCCAGCCGATCGCAGTCGGGAAGAACACGAATTCTGCTCCGCCAAGGGCCGCCAGTCGGGCGGCTTCGGGAAACCACTGGTCCCAGCAAACGAGAGCGGCAATGCGGCCGTGGCGGGTGTCGAAGACACGGAACCCCAGGTCTCCCTGCGAGAAGTAGAACTTCTCGTAGTACAGCGGATCGTCCGGGATGTGCATCTTGCGGTACCGGCCCAGCAGCTGCCCGTCGGCGTCCAGTACCACTGCGGTGTTGTGGTAAACGCCGGCGTCCCGGCACTCAAACACGGAGCCGACCAGCGTAACGCCATGCTGGCGGGCGCTTGCGGCAAGCGCCTGGGTTGTGGGCCCCGGCACGGGTTCGGCAAGATCGAAGTGGTCGGTATTCTCCTCCTGGCAAAAATAGCGTGTCCGGAAGAGTTCCGGAAGGCAGATGATCCGGGCCCCCCGGGCGGCCGCCTCGGCAACGCCGGCCAGCGCCTTCTCGAGATTGGCACCGGGATCGGCCCCACAGGCCATCTGGATCAAGCCAACCGTTACGGGATCTGGTCTTGCCGGGGAAAGGGGGTTCATCTTGCGCACCGTCCAGCCCACCATGTGGCACCGGTCCTGTTATGGAGTGTATGGAATGCCTTGTCAATCGATGTGCCGGACCTGTCAGCGTAGGGTCAAGCGCTGGCCGGATGGCCGCGGCGGCGTCGGACTTCCTGCCGTCCAGACGCCTCAGGGCAGCAGGATTACCTTCGTCAGGCCTGGTTCCCCGCGGTACAGTCGGTCGAACATCTCCTGGCCGCGCTCCAGCGGTACCGTGGCGCTCAGAACGGGTCGAACCTGGATGGCACCTCGCTCGAGGAGTTCCAGGCATGCGGGGTAGTCGTTGGACGACGCGCAGGAGCCGAGGACGTCGACTTCCCGGGTAACGACGCTCTGCAGCCCGAAACCGACAGTGGCTGCGATGTTGCCGATCAGGACCACCCTGCCGCCCTTGCGAACGCTGTCGATCGACATCGTCACTGTTGCATCCGTCCCCACTGCCTCCATCACCAGGTCCGCTCCGATGCCGTGCGTCGTTTCCTGCACGATGGCCGGTACGTCCGCGCCGTTTCCCGAGCGTATCGTTTCATCGGCGCCCAGTCGCCTTGCCAGTTCCAGTCGGTCTGCAGCAAGGTCCACGGCCACGATCCGCCCGCAGCCCGCGCTGCGCAACGCCTGGATCGTCAGCAAGCCGATCATTCCCGCCCCGATGACGACCGCGCTGTCCCCCAGTGTGGGGTTCGCCCTGGAGACCGCATGCACCGCGACCGAGACCGGCTCGATCATTGCCGCCTCGTCGAAGCTGACCCCGTCCGGCACGGCAAACACGATGTGCTGCGGAACCGCCACGTACTCCGCGAAGGCACCGTGCCGACGGTACTCTCCGCAGGAGACGCCCAGCACCCGCCTGTCTTCGCAGAGGTTGGGCCGGCCCCATCGGCAGAAGACGCAGGCCCGACACGAGATCATCGAATCGAACGTCACGCGCTGGCCGGGCACCAGGCCAGTCACCGAGGTTCCCACCGCCGCGATTTCCCCCGCGGCCTCGTGGCCCATGATCACCGGCGGAATGCGCCGGCCCGAGCTGCCGTCGTAGCCGTGAACGTCGCTGCCGCAGATTCCGCAAGAGCGCACGCGGACCAGCACGTCTTCCGGCCCGGTCTCGGGTTGTGGAACTTCCTGCACGGCCAGTTTCTTGTACTCGCTGAGAACAAGTGCTCGCATCGTCACTCCTTTCCGGATTGCCTGCGATCTCGATTCGTCGGCCCGGCTGAGATCGACCCGGGCCTCACGACAACGCCCACCGGATCATCCGCAAGCTGTCTCCCAGCCGGCCGTTGACCCCGAGGGCGGCTGAGGGCTCATACCCGCAATGAACCATGCAGTGCTCACAGCGCTCGTCCTTGCCGCGGCCATACCGATCCCATGGGGTCTCGCTCATGAGGTCCTCGAAGCTGTTCCAGTGTGCATCGGTAATGAGGTAGCAGGGGCCCTTCCATCCCCGGGTGTTGAAGGTCGGGTTGCCCCAGGCGGTGCACGGCATGTCCCGATTGCCCCGCAGAAACTCCGCGTACGCCGGCGTGTTGCTCATGCGAAACCGACGGAACAGGCGGTCCGCATCCCGGAATTTCTGCTGGATCTCGTCTCGTGTCAGGAAAATCTCACGGCTGTTGACGGCCGAGTAGCCGTAGGCTGGCGACAGCATGTGGCCGTCCACGTCGAACTGCTCAAGGTACTCGAAGAGCGCTTCCACCTCGTTCATGTCGGTCTCCCGATAGACCGTCGTGTTCGTGCACACCATGTGCCCAGCCTCCTTGGCCGCCTGGATGCCCTCAATGGCCGCGTCGAACACCCCCTCGCGTTCGACTGCTACGTCATGGGTTGCGCGGAGGCCGTCCAGATGGACGTTGAAGAAGAAGCGCCTGTTGGGCCTGAACTCGTCCAGCCGAGCCTTGACGAACATCCCGTTGGTACACAGGTAGATATGTTTCTTCCTCCGCAGCGCTCCCTCGACCAGCTTGCCGATCGGCTGGTACATCAACGGCTCTCCCCCGCACACCGACACGATGGGGGCTCCGCACTCGTCCACGGCGGCCAGGCACCTTTCGACAGGAAGGCGCTCCGTGATCGTGGTCTCGTACTCGCGGATGCGGCCGCAACCGGTGCAGGTGAGATTGCAGGCATGCAACGGTTCCAGCATCAGGACTAGCGGGAAACGCTTGCGAAGCATCGGGTGGGGCGCGCAGCTCGGCGTCGCGGACTCGGTTCCGTGCAGGATGGGGAACTGGCCGGGCGTTGACGGGTCGCGCTGCCATTCTGGGCGCGGAAAAGCAGTGTTCCGGGCGATGTGGGCTCCTATACGGACCGCTGTTGAAAGGGGCAGCTTCATACGTTCCGATGCTCCCGTCGATGAACGAACTCTCCCAGGGCCATGAGTGGGAAGTACTGTGGGTACATGTGATAGCGGAGGTAGAATACCCGCGGGAACCCGCTGCCCGTGCATGCCTCCTCCGTCCATGCTCCCTTGGATGTCTGCCGGTCGAGCAGGAACCTTATACCTTCCCTGACCGAGCCGCTCTCGAAGTCGCCGGAAGCGAACAGCCCCATGAGCGCCCATGCGGTCTGCGACGGCGTCGACGGCCCGACCCCGCGGCTGCGCGGCTCGTCGTAGCTGGCCGGTGATTCCCCCCATCCGCCATCGGGGTTCTGGATCGACCGGATCCACTCCCCGGCGGTCAGGACCGTCGCATCTCTGGCGTCAATGCCAGCCGCCCGCAGCCCGCGCAGGGCGAAGCAGGTGCCGTAGATATAGTTGACGCCCCAGCGTCCATACCAGCAGCCGTCCACCTCCTGGGTGCGGCGGAGGAATTCGATGCCTCTCCGGATCGCGTCGCCGTGCCTCTCCGGTGCCCGAAGGCACAGCGCTTCCAGTGCGCGGCCGGTGATGTCCGCACAGGTCGGGTCGAGCATGGCGTTGTGGTCGGCGAAAGGGACCTGCGTCAGGATGGCCGCGCAGTTGTCAACATCGAAGGCCGCCCATCCGCCGTCCGAGGACTGCATTGCAGCCAGCCAGTCCACTGCCCGCCGCTCCGCCTGTCTCTGCCGGTCCGGATCGAGACCCTTGGCACGATCAAGGGTGATCAGGACCTTGGCCGTGTCGTCGTTGTCGGGGTAGTGCTCGTTGGTGTATTCGAAGTACCAGCCGCCGGGTTCCAGATTCGGCCTGCGAATCGCCCAGTCGCCGCGATTCCGTACCTCTTTGGCGAGCAGCCAGTCGGCCGCGCGGCCCAGGGCCCACCTGGCGGGTTCGTCGAGGCTTGGCCGTGCCGAACTGATCGCGTACGCGGTCAGGGCGGTGTCCCATACCGGTGAGTGGCAGGGCTGAATGCGGAATCCCGTTTCGTCGTCAATGATCAGGTCCTCGAAGTGCTCGATTTCCCTGCGCAGCAGCGGGTCGTCCGTTCGATACCCGATCTGGGTAAGCGCCATGATGCAATTCGCCATCGCGGGGAAGATGGCACCCAGCCCATCCGACCGCTCGAGCCTCGCCAGCATCCATTCGCTCGCCGCATCGATTGCTCTCTGGCGATTGCGGGCGATCCCGGTGGACTCGAGGACCTTGATCCCGCGGTCGACGAGCAGGAAGAAGCGCTGCCACGTCGACCGCTCCGGCAGGACCGTCTCGCGCCCGGAAAGGATTTCCTGCAATGACATGCCTGCGGGCACTCCGCGCCGGGCTCTGGTCGCATCCAGAATCGAGAGCGGAGCCAGCATCGCCCGGCTCCACGACGACATCCCATAGACGCTGAATTGGTGGTCCGGGGGCAGCAGGAAAATCTCGGGAGGGATTGATGGGACCCGCGTCCTCGGGTACAGTCCGAAGTAGCTCAGGTACAGCTTGGTGTAGCTGTTGGCCGCCTCGATCCCGCCCAGGTTCAGGATCCGGGACTTGGCCCGCCGCATTCGCTCGTCCCGCTCGCCGAGACCGCTCAGCTTCAGGCCGCAATACGCTTTCACCGAGGCACTGAGGCTAGCAGGTCCCCCCGGGTAGAGGCTCCATCCGCCGTCTTCTTGCTGCCCGGACAGTATACGCCTGCTGGCACGCTCGATCCGAGGTCTTGAGGGCGGATCCCAGGAACCGTCCATCCGGGGCTGATGCAGCCAGAGTTGCAACAGGATATAGTCGGCTGGCAACGTGGCGTCGCCTTCTACTTCGCCGACCCAATGACCCTGTGACGTTTGCCGGTTCAGCAGGTAGTTGCAGGCAGCGTCGGCTGCCTGTGCTGCTTCCGGCACCAGATCGTTTGGCTTCAGCTCCTGATAAGCGGAGCCGACCATGTCGGCTGTCGCAGCGTTCATTGGGGCACAGCGATCTGTGTGAGGCCCTGGGCCGCTCGCAACTCCGGCGGCAGCGGGAAACTGACGTCCTCGGGCACGGTTTCCACTTCCGTCACGTTCTCGAATCCGACGGACTGGAGATGCTGGACAACGCGCTGGACAAGGCTCTCCGGGGCCGACGCGCCGGCACTGACCGCGATGTGGCGAACCCCTTCGAGCCACTGCGGCTGGATGTCCGTCTCGTCGTCGATCAGGCGACCCGCCAGCCCGGCCTGTTTGCCGACTTCCACCATGCGTTGGGAGTTGGAACTGTTCTGGGAACCGACGACGAGCAGGAGATCGGCCTGCTGCGCGATGTGTACCACCGACTGCTGCCGGTTCTCCGTCGCGTAGCAGATGTCCTGGGAGGGCGGCCCCTTGATGTGCGGCATTCGCCGTTTCAGCACCTCAATGACAGACGCCGCTTCACTCACGCTCAGGGTCGTCTGGGTGAGGTATGCAACATCGCCATCGGGGATTTCAAGGGCTTCGGCATCGGCCACGTCCGAGACCACGATCATTCGGTCAGGTGCCTCGCCGATCGTTCCGACCACCTCGTCGTGGTTCTTGTGACCAATCAGCAGGATCGTGCGCTGAGCCTTCGCGAACCGAATCGCCTCCATGTGCACCTTCGTTACGAGAGGGCACGTTGCGTCGATCACCTGGAGATCTCGGGCTTCCGCCATGCGTCGCACGGAGGGCGCAACGCCGTGAGCGCTGTAGATCAGGCGCTCACCACGGGGCACATCGTCCACATCGTCGACGAATATGGCACCCCTGGACGCGAGGTCGTTGACCACATGCAGATTGTGGACGATTTCCTTCCGCACGTAAATTGGGGGACCGTACGTCGCAAGGGACAGTTCGACGATGTCGATAGCTCGAACCACACCGGCACAAAACCCGCGTGGCTTGAGGAGCAAGACCGATTTCGGGGAATCCAAGAAACAACCTTCCCGGAAATTGCCAGTATAGCCAAAGGGGGCTGCATGGAAGGAAGGCCATGCCAGCGTAGCATGGCTCTCCGGGGCAATGTCCGGCCCGGAGGGCGCGACAGCTTGCCGGCGGCAACAGTCCAGGGCAACAGGATGCGCTTGTTGAGCTTCCAAGTACAACCGGCGACTTGTGTTCGAGCAGGAGATACACGAAGGCGGAGTGGCCGCCGCGGAGAGGCGGTCGACCTGGTGGGAGCGCAGGTTGGCGTCGATGAAACTGCCTTCGAGGGGGGTGTGTCGACCGGGGGCGAGCAGGGGGAGGACTTGGGGGTCGATGTAAGAGCGGATCACGGAGTTGGCGCGGTCCCGATCGGACAGAATGACCTTGAAGAGGCTGTCGTGTCGGTTGCGGACAAGGTCGGTCATATTGGAGGTCAGTGAGGGGCCTATCGTCAGTGCACACTAGCGTTCCGTCACGGTCAGATTCCCGGCCGAACAGGGTTGAACTCACCTCGGCAACCGCCCTTGGCCGTTCGGCTGCGCGGGTCGGGATGGCTCCGTCGTCGTAGACCGGATAGCTTTCTGCCTGGAACGCACTTGACGAGCAATGTTGCGGTGGAAGCAGCACCAGGTTTGCTTCACGCTCGTCTTGCGAGGCGTTCCATCGTCGCAAATTCGGTCGTTGAAGCGAGATGCCGCAGTTGGACCCCGGTAGCAGCTGTTGAAGCGGTCCTGAAGTGTGCCGGGAGTAAGTGAAGCCGACCCAGGATTGGGTCGGCAGGTGCACCGGCGGTGACCGGAGAATTCAACCCTTGCAGCAATTCCCCAGAGCACGGCTCAGGATCCGGCACCAGCGTTCCACAGCCGCCGACCGTGACGAATTTCGCAGCCCGCGCGAGAACGACGTCAGTGTCACGAACTCTGACCGCAACCTCGTCGCCCCGGTGTGCACGACGGTCAGCGCCAGCTCATCCATCGCCTGTGGCCGACTGGCCGGCACCCATCGTCTCGCCTCCATCTCGTTCCCCCCGCGAAAAGCCACCCCGCGTTGGAATCCAGCGCGCTCGGCCGGGTCATGATCCTCATCCGCATCCGAACCTGTGTTACAAACCCACCCCAACGCCACAGGTTCTTCAGTTCGTCCAGGGTGCTCTCGGCCAACAGGTCAAACACCCCGCCTCCTTCAGAAAATCAATCGAGAACCGGAATGGCCCCAATGACTTGACCACCCCATCCGGGGGCCATCGCAGGACCGCCTTGCCAGCGACCCTTTCCAGCACTACTTGCGCTCCACAGCCACGTTCTCGTCATCAGAGTCTTCACCCTGTGTGTGAGTTCCGGTAACGACAAGCTCTTCCGCCATACCGCCTAGAACAGAACATCGGTCCCGCACACTTGTCGCCTGGTGTTCTGCCACTCTCCACTCTACCTCCACTCTACGGGTAGCCAGTGAATCGGTGAGACGTGAATGGGCAAATTCCAGTTGCTGATACCAGTTGCAGTCTTTCGACCGTTTGCCCGCGAATCACCGTGTGACGGAACACTAGGTCCCGGTCAATTGCGGAGTCTCGGATGAAGCCTGCAGTTGCACCAACGTGCTACGTCTCGGCAGCCCAAGGGGAGAGTGCTCCATGCTGCAAACGGGACCATCAAGGCCAACGGAAGCGTCGCGGAGAATGCTAATCCGACCCAAGTACCTGTTCAGGCGGTGGACGACGGTCGAGAGGTCCGACTGCGCGGCCAGCCAGGCGACTTGGCGATGTCGGAGGTCATCGGCCAACTGGACCGGCATGGTCCATCGCGGCCTGCTGCGGAGCGTGACCAGAAGGACCGGCACCCCTCGCCCTCTTGGCCCCTCGACTGGATTGCCGGCTGCGGGAGCCACCCCAGAGCTGCTGGCCTGCCAGAGCCGGACCGCCCGAACTGCGGATCACGTTGTCGGCATCACGAGAGGAACTCAGGGCACAATTCGCCCTCCGGCTCCAAGTCGCATCCGTCGTCCCGCCCAACTGACCGAGCTCCCGCAGTAGCTCCACAGCCAGACCGCGAACGCAGCGATGTCGGCAGCGGGAACGAGCCACAAGTCTCCGCTCGGTCGGGTGCTTCCGACAACTCTAGCCGACATGAGACCCGTTGCTATACGTGCCGTCATGCCGAGCAAAGCGAGTGGCCACAGGTCAGATGGCTGAACGACCACTGCGAGTGCCGACCAGACCGTTGCGAAGGTGAAGGTCAAGCCGGCGTACCCTGCCGGCCTCTGCTTCCGGACGGTCCGCGACCATCGCAACTGGCGGTCCCAGACCTGCGCGATACTGTCCCCGTGTTGTGATTGCGTGACTACTGGTACGGCCGAGACTTCGACACGGTAACCTCCGGCAGCAACCATTGCGCCCAACTGGTAATCGTCTCCCACATATGGCCGTATCGACTTGAATCCACCTAGTTTCCGAAGTGTCTCGCCACGGAGGGCCAGCGTAGATCCCAAGGCAAACTTCAGACCTTGAAGCCACTGCGCGAGCAGAACTTGGGCTGGGAACTCGGTATTGATGCGGGCGGCTTCCAGGCGGGAAGCGAAGCTTCGGTTCGGCTTGGCCCGATAGAGGCAGGTGACTAGTCCCATGTTCGGCCTGTCGAGTTCCGAGCAGAGCACTCGCAGGTGGTTCCGGGGCACCAGGATGTCGGCATCAGTCATGACCCAAATCGGTTCGGTAGCCCGCCTCGCCAGCCGTTCCAGGATTTCCACTTTGCCGTTATGTTGAGGGCTTCCTATTGGACAGTCGACGACTTCGATCCTCAAAGACGGGAACTCGACCTGAACTTCATGAACCGCCGCCTTGGTCGTGCAGTCTCCTGGACCTACGCCGACCAGAATTTCGAAGTTCGGGTGGTCTTGGGCTGCGTGGGACCGCAGCGGTTCCAGAAACTTTGGTCCAGCTCCTACAGCGGGCTTGAGGATGGAGACGCCTCTGGTCGATTCAGGGCGACCGCTCTCCGGTGGGGGCCGCCGCCAGTATCTGCGCAAAGCGACCAGTGCCGCGGCGTAGTAGGCGATCGAAGCGACGACCAACGTCCCCGAGGCCAGAGTCAGGATCACGGCGGGTCAGGATACGCGCTGCGCATCGCGCTGCGCGATCAGGCAGAGCTCGGCAGCCCTGAAGGCGTGCTCTTGCGTCATGGCGCGTTCCGTTCCCTCCAGGCAATCCAGGATCAACTGTCCGAAGTACGGAAAGCCGACCGTGTTGCGCGTGCGGATGTGCCGCTCACCCTTGCCGTCCACCAGATAGAGTTGGTCCGGTTCGCTCTCCCGCCCCACGTCCAGATATTTGCGGAGCTCGATGTACCCGCCGGTTCCGAGGATGAACGTTCGCCCGTCGCCCCATGCCCCAAGGCCGTCCGGAGTGAACCAGTCCACACGGAAATAGTTGGTGGCACCGTTATCAGCCACAAGGGAGGCATCGCCGAAGTCCTCCAGTTCCGGATACTCGGGATTGTTGTAGTTTGCCACCCTGCTCGAGGTAACTGTGGCGTTGCGGGCACCCGCGAAGTGCAGGAACTGCTCGATCTGGTGGCTGCCGATGTCGCACAGGATTCCGCCGTACTGAGCAAAGTCGAAGAACCATGCCGGACGGGAGGGGGCGTTCAGCCGGTGCGGGCCCATACCGATAACCTGGAGCACTCGTCCAATCGCTCCTTCCAGAATCAGGTTTCCGGCGTAGATCGAACACTCGGTATGCAGGCGCTCGCTGTAGTAGACGGCATATTTCTTGCCTGTAGAAGCCGCCTGCCGCCTGGCTTCCGCAACCTGGTCCAGCGTTGTCATGGGTGCCTTGTCGGTAAAGTAGTTCTTTTCGTGCGCCATCACCTTGCAACCGAGATGGCAGCGCCGGCTCGGTACAGCTGCCGATGCGACGAGTCTCACGCTGGAATCTTGAAGAACTTCATCTGTCGAGCGGGCTGTCTGGGCTTGCGGGAAGGCTTGCTGGAAACGGGCGACCTTGTCAGGGTCGGGGTCGTAGACCCATTTGACGTTTGCTCCCGCTTCGGTCAGGCCGTTGCACATGCCATAAATGTGCCCGTGATCCAAGGCCACGGCAGCAATGGGGAATTCCCCACTAGCGACGACCGGCCGGGCTCGTCCCTCTGGGGCGTAGTTCATTCCGTCAGATTTCTGCACTAGTCTCGATTGTCTCAAAGGCTCGCCTATCGTCGCTGCCCTCTATACTCAAATGTACAGTTCGCATGGGGCGGGAATCGCTTGGCGAGAGGATTCTTCAGGGGATGTCTGCACGGAGTTCTGGTACGAGGCGCTGGACATACGGGCTAGGGTCGGCTGCCGCGATCCTCATGGCTGCGCTTTGGTTTGTCGCGGGATTCTGGAAACTGACTGACATCTCGGGCTGGCAGTTGAAGCTCACCCAGTTGCTCGTTCCGGCAAGCCTCAGTCTCGCAGG
The DNA here is from genome assembly GCA_965205085.1 of Bryobacterales bacterium. Classification (GTDB taxonomy): domain Bacteria; phylum Acidobacteriota; class Terriglobia; order Bryobacterales; family UBA6623; genus VXMF01. Next base: position 5,078,366 of record OZ242039.1, read on the forward strand.
TACGTTGGCGGTCGGAATCGCGGAGGTCACCGCGGGGCTGCTCCTTGTCCGACCCGCATGGCGGCGCTGGGGCGGGTGGCTCTCTTCCGGTCTTCTGGTGGCCTTCATGGTCTACATCGCCGCCAACTACGAGACCTTGCGCGGCGAGGATTGCTCGTGCTTCCCATGGCTCGAGCGGGCTGTCGGACCGGCGTTCTTCTGGAGTGACGCCGCGATGCTCGGCGCGTCCCTTCTGGCCATACGGTTCTCGCCCCCGCCCCGGCACTTGCGGGGGGCAGGCGTCGCCGCGCTGGGGGTGTTGGCCTTCGCCGGAGCCATGCTGGCCATGGACCGCATCCGTCCCGAGCCCTCGACCACGTACAAGGGCCCGATTACTGTCGATGGAGAGACATATTCGCTTCAGCAGGGGAAGACATTCCTGTTCTTCTTCAACCCGAGCTGCCTCCACTGTCTGCATGCAGGCCAAGCGATGGCCCAGCACCGCTGGCTGGTGGACTTCATCGGGGTCCCGACCCAAGACTTCGACTGGGGGCCGGGATTCGTAGTCGATGCCGGCTTGAGCGACGTCAAGTTCTCACCCGACGTCGAAGTCTTGCGCGAGACGTTCGTATTTCAGGACGTACCCTACGGCGCGCTGCTCGACAGAGGTGTTCTCCTTGAGGGGATCGTCTTCTGGGAAGAGCCGGACCTCGGTGAAACGCTGCGTCGGCACGGATTCATCGACTGACCCGTCTGGCGTCCATGACCGCAACGCACTATGATGGCGGTTTGTCGCTCCCGTCGACGGTACTCTGCAAGGTCAGTTCCGAATCGGCCGGGTACGTGACCATGAGCCGGGTGTCGCGGGTGGAGGTGCCACTCCACGATCTGGTCGGCAGGGTCTTGGGGTTTTGCGGGAAGAACTGCACTAAGGTTGCCGGTATTCTCGCCCGCGGTGCCATGGTGAGTGGCGACATGCGGTACCGCTGGGAGTCGATCCTCGTGGAGGAGCCGGAGCTGGCCGCCTATCTGGACCGGTTTCCCGACTATGAGCCGGACCGCACCTTCGACAGTTCCCGTTGCGACAGGATCCTGTTCGTCGGCGAGCGCGGGGAGTTCGAAATCAGCAGGGAGGCTGGGATTCGTCGTAGGCTGTTCCGGCGCAAGGTCTTCTGGGACGATGCGCTGGCCATCCTGGACAGCCTCGGGCCCCGGTGCGAGCGTTACTCGTTTACGGATGAGGCGGACGTGTTTGTCGCCGAACTCACTTCCAGGGCTCGCGAGCGGCTGCGGGAGATTGCCGGACGTTTGCGGTTCACTGCCCTTGAGGGCCAGATCAGGGGACTTCCGTCGGGTCGTGTTTCGCTGTTCGTGCGGCGACCTGACGCTTCGTGAAATTCGTCGACTGGCAGACGGGTCGGAAGAGACACGTTCGGGTCTCGTCGCTACTGGCTCCGCACATGTCGAAGTCCCTCTCGACTTTCTGCCTGGACGGCCCGCAGGTCGAAGGAGCGACGCAAGCAGTGCCAGGGTGGGACGCACCCTTCTTCTTCATCGCTTCCCGCTGCTGCAAGAAGAGCCAGAGGAGTGGAAATGGCGGAACAGACAGTAGCCCCGCCTCCACATCCCGAGCTGCCGGTTCGACTCCGATTTTCCCGTCAAACGGTCTCCGGTGCCAATACGAGTGGCCTTGCGGTGCTCCGCAGAACGCAGCCTACTATCCTTGAGATTGCGTGGCCAGCAATCAAGGAACGAATAGTGTTGCAATTGACAATCGGCCAGCCCTGTGGCAGACTGCCCGGAGAGAATCTCGTGAGCAACTTCGGAAAAGCCTTTGAAATCACCTGCGGAGTGTTAGCCGCCTTAGTCTTGATTCTCGTCGGCCTTCAAGTCGGATGTGGTGCCTGCTTGTTAATCCTAGGCGCAAATGCCTCAAACTGAGTGTAGGACAGTGCAGTCACCGCAACCGCTGGCCATGTGTCCCGTCGCGGCCCAAGCTGGGCCGTCCCTGATTGGAACTCTGTTCCTGGGGAGTCTTCCCCGGATCTCGACTGCCACTCCGTCTGATCGACGGCGTCGGAATAGCGGATGGTGTCCGGAGTGCGGATGCAGTGAGGACACATCAACGAGGCTGAGTAGCGTTTGGGTCGCTATGTCTGATCGTGTGGCAGTCGCCAAAGTCGCCAAGTTCAAGTACTAGCCTGAACAACTCCTCGCTGATGGCGGGTGACGCCTCCTAGGAAATGAGGGAGATGCGTCGCGGTGAGTGCCGCTGTGCGGCCGGCTTCAGCGCGGGCAGAGTCCTAGGGCACCGTGTGACGGAGCAATGACAGTCAGTCGGCGCAGAAGATCTGCTTTTCGGCTGCTGTAGCCGACCGATTGGAACCGCAGGGCCGCCGGTCAACTCCTGCCGCCAGTGTAGGCTGATCCTTGGTGTGCTCCCGGCCCCTTTGGTGGGTTCATTCGGGTTCCCCTTCAAGAGGCGGTGGGGATCGGCGAGCAATACGTTGGCCGCGGGCGCGGATGCAGTCCGGTAGCGGCCGGCCATCACCGGACCGCAATAGCAGTTGTGCGTCAGGGCCCGGGACGACCAGAGCCAGTCTTGCATAGCATCACCGAAGAGGATGATCGTTTTCCGCCTCGCTGTCCGAGGCAAGACGAACTGAGCGAGTCTCCCCCATGCGCCCTGCCGATGATCGTGTCGCCGTCCACTGCGCACCTGCGCCGCTTTGAGTCAACGACTCCGAACGTTCAGTGATGTCCCTGGGCCCAAGAACAACTAGCCGCCCTTCGCGGGGGACTGTGGCAGCGGCTGTTGCCGCGCTACCGAGGACCGGTGCACGCAGAGCCATCTTGAACGCGATGCTATGAACCCGCAGGCACACTCACTTGGAACGGGTCCAAACCAAGCCGCACTGCTTTGGGCCACTCGCAAGGCTACTGTCCACCTGCGGAGTGCTCAGCTACGAATCGAGACCGCCAGATCGAGACTCTCCGGGCCGGCGGCAATTTTGCGGGGGGCGCTCTTGAGCGAGTCACTTAGCCGCGGGCACCGACAGCCCGAGGGAACGCTGTTGCCCTGCAGCCTTCGACGTCCGGAGAGGGGGTGACTCTCGGCTTGAGCCACGAGTGTGTGGCCTGGGCCATCCGCCTCCGGACTGAGTTCCATGCCGAGAGAGAGATGCCACCGCCCGGGCCGACATTGGACGATGGTTCGGTGCTGCCAGGGCGGTTACTGCACTTCTGCGCCCGTGGTATAATTCTGACGCCGTACGAGCCTACGTCGATCGTCCGTGAGGCATAAGTGTATACGTATCAACGGAATCTACCACCCGCGCTGGCTCAATCCCACCCGAGAGCAGCGGTGGTTCTTGGGTTGTGGTTGCTCGTGCAGACGGGGTGTTCCGCATTCGTCGAGACCTATCGTGTGGGGTGCAACTCTTCGTGGTGGCCTTGGGCACTAGTGCCGGTTCTCTTGGTCCTGCTGCTAAGTGCGATCCTTGGCTTTTGCCGTTATCGGCAATTACGTAAATGGAGGCTGAATGCTAGTCATGGCACACCTCGGCCGCTATCTCTATGGATCACTGCAGCTGCGTGTTGTGTTATGTTCTTGATATTCATACTCCCGATGTTCATCCCGTCATTCAATTGTGACCCCAATCGATGGTGGGTAAACTCCTTGATCTTGACATGCGTGACGGCAGTAGTGCTTGTCCTTGGCGGCTTCCTTGCCTACCGCTTGCCCGGTATGTTTTACAAAGGACGGGTGATCGATAAATGACATCTCTCATCGCATGTGGTGGAACAGGGGCTCACGTAACCGGCGCTTTCTTGCGATTGCATACCCTCGCCTACCCACTTGGATATTTGCGGAATCCAGACCAGACACCACTCACCTTTCCGTCGCTATATCTCGTAGACCAAGACCACGGCGACGGCGACGGCCACACCACAGCCTGGCAACTCGCAAAGGAGCTCGCCCACTCCCATCCCGGGCAGCAAGGGTGGAATCAGAGGGAGACACTGGGACACCTAGACCCCATACGTCCAATCGACCTAACGCCCCTGCCAGTGGGGCGAGAACACGATTGGTACAGTCCGCCCAATGTTCGAATGACAGACCGCTTTGGGAGTGTGGGTCTCTTGAAGTGTTTGACGACCGAGCGTCAGCAAGCGCTTGACTTTTCCAAGGGCATGATGGGTTCTCCTGCTCTGGGATCATTACTGTTCCGCCTGAAAGAATACGATAAAGGCCCCGACGGTGGGAACAATGAACGGAGATACGATCAGCTATTCAACGAGAGGGGCCGAATCGTTGTCGTCGGTTCTGCAATCGGCGGAACCGGGGCCTCAGTCATCCCCACGCTTGCTGCCATTCTGGCCGAGTGCACAGGCAATGACGTTATGGCGATACCCGTTCTGCAATGGTTCAAGCTGGGCCGCGAGGGACTTGATCAAGAGGGGCACAAGCTAGCAAAGCAGCGAGCTAACGATATCGCAGCAAACGCAAACACTGCACTGGCAGCGATAGGGCAAGTACTATCACACAAAGTGGCTACCGTTCCTGTCGGTGTCCGAGAGAGCGAATTCGTTACACGACAGTATTCGTCAGACAATCAGCAGCCTTTGCAAGAGTCCTTCGTCCACACTATCGCGTCACTATGTGCGATGAGTCATTTTCTTGAGGACAGTCCGTACAGTGCTGGCCTATACCAGATGGGTGCAGCTACTCCCAGCGCAGTCTCCGATGGCACCGTCCTGCCGGGCGTGTCATTGGGAACCATGCGAACCCTAGCAGACGATGCCCAGTGTCTATCGGAGATCATCTCGGTTGTTTCGAACGTGATGACCGATCACAAACCGTCATGGATAAGGTGGCCGAACCCGGCACTGTATGATTTCGTTTCAAGTGTGAGCGGATCGCCGTCGACCGTTGGTAGTGAGTTGATGGAAATCGGTGCTCATTATCGGAAACAGGTCGAGTGGATTGAAGACGTTCTGTCTATCAAGCCCAAGCAGCCCCAGAACGACGTATTCCTTGATCGGTCCCTACACGCCTACCTCAAGGCGAAAAACGTCCAGACGAGTCGAGAGCCAAATGCCGGGGAGGTCGCTCGGGCTTTGTTTCATTGGATTGGACAATACGTTCAGGACCGACGCAAGGGAAGCAGTGCACCGAAGATTGATCGTGCGATCGGAGGATATTGGCCCTCACAGGTGAGCCACGGCGAGGGAGTCACTGCAAGCACTGGCCGGGCCGGGAAACTGACGAAGATCCCGGAGCACGACATCGAAGCGACCCTAGCTACATACATTGACAAGACTCACGTTACGCACAACGGTTGGCCAAGCCATGTCGCATCACTCGACCATTTCTCGTACCAGATTCGGACGAAAGATCAACGAGCCCAACGCAAGTTGCAGCTTCTCTTTCTCGGGCTGATTACGGGAGACTTGGAAACCAAACGGCATCTGAACCAAGGTTCCGTGACACCGTCACCAAGTCTTGAGTGGCTAGCTCAACACTATAAGGAGACCGAGGGCTATGACTTTGCAACCGTGTGGGTTGTCAAACCCATCCAAGGGTCGGATCCATTGGTCCTGGGATTCAATTCTCCCTTGACGCTACTGTGTCCCATTCCGGACGACGATCAACACATAGAGGCTGATTCGATCTGGAAAGATCTATGGCACGACCTGACGGGACAGGTCGCCACGTCAACATGGTACACGAAGGACTTGGCTGCGTATTCTTCCTTGACCGGACCAATACAGGCGCTCCGGCAATGGATGACCAACACCCTAGACAGGATTTCGCACGAAGGAGGGCCAGGGGCACCTGCCTGGACGAGAGCTCTTCAGTTCAATGGAGACACTCTGGCCAGCCATTCGCAGTGGGCACTCAGCGCGAGGTCTTCCGGTGTTGGGGAGTTGGTGATAGCGAAATGGGGCCAAGACGAACCTTACGAGCCGAAACATGTGTGGCTACCATCTATTCCCGCATCGCTCAATCCAGGCACGCTGGATACCAATACCGAGATTGATTCCGACAGCCTGCTAGAGACAATCAAGCTTAGTCCGGAGAAGATAATCAGATATCCTGTACCAGGAGCGACCGAGGCCCAAGGCATCTGGGAGGACGATCTGGAGTGGCTTCAACGGAAGGGGTTAATCGCGGACCGATGCGAGCATGAAGGCGATGTGTTCATACTGTGTCGCGATCATTCCAGATGGGGACGACTTAAGGATACAAGCATATTGCGCCTAGCTGACATTGGCATATCAGATGTTCACTTGCATGAAAGAGATCGACAGTTTAGAGGTACCTATCCGGATATCTGCTATCCCGACTTGCCAATCCGCCCCGAGTACCTTGGCTTGGTTGAGACTTCGGATCACGCTCCGCTACTGGATCGGTTGTCGGAAGGAAGGCTGAAAGACAACGATGTGAAGAAGCCAACGCGGACTGAAAACTCGATAAAATGGTCAGTGGATCTCAAGGGCCGCTCTACAAGCGCCGCGATTGAAGTTGCGGTCTCGTCGACAAGAAACCACGCCCATTGGATGGTGTGGCCAAGTTTTCGAAAGGCCACGTTGCCGGCATGGAAGGCATATTACCTCTATCTCTACTGTGAGAGGGATGATCTGACCGTCGATGTTTTGTGGCTGGATGCTGAAACCGGCAAGATTAACGTATCGAAATCGGACACCACTGGAGTTGCACGGGCACTACGATTCAAGGTTCAAGGTGACCGAGCACATGTAGGAGGCCCGCCGATCGCTCTCGCTGTACGACAGCGGCAACAAGATCCTGCAACCTGTCAAGGGATATACTTCGTCAACCTGCATACATTTTCCGACTATGAGGGGGCTTTAGAACTTGGCGTCGATTTCGGAACCTCCCACACAGTGGCAGCGATCCGATCGACGGGTGATTCCACTGCGGAGCCAATTGAGTTCAAGTTGGAGGATAGCGCAGCAGATGGCCTCACGCATCACGTGTGTGAGGATCCTCGGCACGCCGGAAGATTGGTGATGGAGGGAGCCACCGACCGACCGGTCCTCGATTCCTGGCTTCCGACTTACGACCGAATCTCGGGCGCCGGTCGCCCCGGTGCCCCATCACCATCCGCTATGCTGCCATCTGAGATTCTGACGATGTGTCCGCTGGACGACCTGCTTGGGGAGAAGCCCGATCTGGCGTTATGGGTGCCGGGAACGGACTATACGATTCCGAGTGTGATTACGAAGAGACGACAAGTCGGTGAGTTGATCGCCGATTTCAAGTGGACAGCGACACCAGTGAAACTGAAAGGACGAGAGGACATTCTCAGGGAAATATATCTAACGCTGTTCCTAGAATTGACAATCGCAGAACACATCAGAAAACATAGGGTAATTCCGACCAATGCGATTCAGGTGACGTTTACATATCCATTGCGGTCAGCGAAGGCGGAACTGGATGACTTCAGAGTGGTCCTGGGCAGGGTACTCCGTTCTTGCGAGCAGAGCATGGGAATCAAACTGGCATTAAAGGATGATGTGGGGCCATACAGTGAATCGAAGGCAGCAAAAGGTGGAACGCTGTCAGACGATGAAGTTTGTTTAGTGGCAGATCTCGGTGGTGGAACATTGGACCTCCTGATCTCCGCCAATCGTGCTAAATTAACCCCCCCGAAAGGGGCTGAATTCGCCGACAGCGCAAAGATCGGTGCCAACCTGCTCCTCCGAAGCCTGTCCGGTCTCTTGCCCGAGTCTGCAGGATGGGACAGTCAACACCCCGAGATCTGCATGATGCAACTCCGGTCTTGGATGCGAACTAGAGGCAGTGCAGCCCTGTTCACGAGAATGGGTGAGCCGCCTTCAGAGCTCAAGGAGTTGGGGCTGCGTGGATTCTCCGGGACCCACCAAGATGACGCGAATGCGGTGCATAAGCTGCTCAATCGATATTTCGGACTGCTGGTTGAATTCATGGCGCGGAGTATCGTCGCGTACCTTGAGAAGGTCTGGTGCCCTGCTGTTTGCAGTACCGATTGGTCTCGCCTGGAGATCATTGTTCAACTCCGAGGGAACGGTTGGCGGGTGTGGCCGTTGAGAGGGTACCGTCAGATTGAGGAGCTCGTAAAGCGACGGGTGGTCGAACGAGCGCAAGGCCTTTGGGTCGATATGAGGGCAGGGCCGGCGAAAGCTGCGTACAGCTTTGCCTCCAGTTCGTTCAGCCCGAGCTGGAGGCTTCCATCAGAGTCTGTCGTCCACCCCAAGGTGGCTCCAATCCTAGAAGCGGTGGGCAAGTCCGAAGAGCCGAGCGAGGACTCGACTTACTCCCATAGCTTGATCGACTTGACAGTGGTAGGGTCGGAGAGCCAGCGTAAGACGGTGGACTGGATGGCACAGCGTCCGTTCCGGCTGCCGTTCCCGGACGGCAAGGTTCGTGTAGATCAGTTGGCCCCCTCCCTCGTGCTGACTAGCGATTGTATGCTGAACGATCTGGAGGATGACATCAAGCGCCTCTTGAACAGCGACTTGCAGTCTGGGGAAATCCGGGAAGAGATTTGGTTCGATGCGCCAGTCGCGGCACTTGTCTGGGAGGCTGTGTTTCGCTCCGCACGCTTCGACGTGAATTCTCCCGCTTATCATCAGCGAAACCGGGACGCGCACTAGCAGGCCAGGTCGAGTCAGATGTTTGCATGGGCGGGCCGAATGGCACTTCAGTGGCTCTGCCAAGAAGCAGATGATGTCAGGGGAAGATTCGTCTCGAATCATCTAGACCGGTCGTGATCGTGTCTTCACAGTTAGATTCTATGGGTGTGTTGCTCGCCGTCGGAGTGGTGATCACGACGTTTCTTTGGATGGTCGGCGCTGCACTTGTGCTTTCCATGCACCACCGGCGACTGAATCAGCTGTCGAACGTGCAATCGGCGGTCCAAAGAAAGCTGTCATCTTCATTCGCCGGCTCGCAGGCAAGGGCCAAGCAATTCTCGGCATCTCTTGAAGATCGCCGTAGGCTTGTGACGGAGTTCCTCCGTCTGGCTGAGTCACTATCCACGCAACCAAAAGGCAAGGAGCAGTGATACCATGACTGAGGAGGAGCTCGGATGATCGGTTCGAAGAAGTGCTGCCCAACCAGTACGGGTAGGGAATTCCCGCTACTATCGGACGCAACCAGTAAGCTCATGGGCGAGACCATGCTAGTGATGATGATCATTCTGGGTCTCGTCAACGCACTCGGGTGTGGGCAGAATTGTCCCGGCACCGATTCGGGTGAAAGCTGTCCGCCAGGGCCACGCGGGGAATGGACTCTCGTACAGGAGCCATTCCAAGCGATTGGCTTGGCATCCCCGCACACCGAGCGCAATGCTGGCCAGGGATCGGGTAATCCGGTCACCCAAGAGAGTGCGACCGTTCTAGAGGTTTTCATCGATATTTCGGAGCCGATGGGAGGCTTTGCTCCGGCCCCGAATAGAGCGGGAGCTACCAGTGCATTCAGTACACTGGTCAGGAGTACCGGCACCCACCTTGCGAGAGTCTATCGCGACTCTAACTCCCGCCTCACCTGGTTGGGTGTTGGGGGCGCTGTTGAAAAGATGCCAAGCCGACCGCGCGTTGTCCGGGAGACATTTGACGGCAGGGACACCAGACTTGATTTAGCAATCGACCGAATCATGGCAAACTTACAGACTGGGAGAGCGAGTGGAACGGCGATAATCACTGACCTGATGGCGACTGGTGGCTCCGGTGGGCCGATCGAGGTGCTTCACAGACTCCACGACTGGCTTGAATCGGCCTCGGTTCGCGACTTGGATATCCACTTGGGACTGCTTGGCGTGAAGCTATCGTACACGGGAATCTATGACCGATGCACGGCGACCGAATCCAGGCTCGGTCTAGGCTGTTGGTTTCATGAAGGTGACCAACAATGGAAGCCTGTCACGGATGCAAGCCAAAGAACACCAATTTATGTCATTCTTCTCGGCCGAGAGGCGGATAAGGTTAGTGATGTGCTGCATGGAATTGAGGAAGCAGTATATTCCGCAGACAAGAGCATAAAGGATCATAGATTGCTTAAGGCTGAACTGACTACCAGCCCATATCGAGACATTGACCCGCAGCTTACTTGTAGGCCTCTGGGCAAGCAATATACGCTTGCGAGGCACAGTATGCGACAGGGTTATTTTCGTGTCGAAAACAACACCGAAGTTACGTTCGCATGTACTGTATCCAATGACCTGAAGCCACTAAATCCAAGGACATCGTATTCGCCAACGGGCGATGTCGACATCGTTGATGTGGTGGTACACGAAGAAGATGACGATGGGCTGTATTTGACGATGAAAAGTGGCAGAATTGCACAAAAAACACGGGAGACGACCGGCACTCAATTGGCACTGTCACTGCAGTTCGATGCCGTTCATCCTTTTGATTGGGATGTGAATTGGCATGAATGGAACTCCGATCACGAGCAACTGGGCTACACTCTGGAACTTGATGACTTCATTGAAGAACTAAGATTCCATCCTCCGAATTACGCTGTCACATTCAATGACTTCATGAAGTTCTGTTGCTATTAAAGGTAGTCCGATGGAACTGTTGGTCGGTGCTGTTATCCTTGCGACGGTAGGTCTTTTCCAGGTCCAATTTATTCGCCGGGCCCGGACTATCAAGAAAGAGGTCATCATTGATGATTGCTCTGACCTAAGGGTCCAGTTCATTGGGGATATCATGCGCAGAGCGGGGCATGGAGATGGACCGGACTGGCTCCGGTATATTGCGGAGTTCGAGCAGCTGTATGCTGCGAAGTATGAAGGGCTGAGGCACCTTGCAAACAGCGCCATCGTGACTGGAATAGCCGGTACGATGGCTGCAGTGATTGGCCACATTATTGCCTTCCAGGTCTCGGGACGGTGGGAGGTTAGAGGCCTCCCAGCAGACCCGACTGGATACACCGTTGAATCGCTAGCTTCGGAGCTAGCACCGGTGTTGATGTTTGCACTGTTTTCGAGCTTATTCGGAGTTCTTGTTCACATTCTCTTGTTGTATTGGCTAAGTAGTGCCGAGCAGGCTGGCGCACAGAGATGGGTAGATTTACGTAGCCACCTGCGCGATGCTGCAGAGGAACATCCATCGAAATCGGGCTTGCTAGATTCGATTCGAATATCACTAGTGGAGTCGTTCGAAGGAGTGGCCGGACGTTTTCCGGAGGTGTTCGCCACGCTTGATCAAAATGTGTCGCAACTGAGGATTGCAATTCAGGAACATAGTGAATCAGTCGGAAAGATGTCCGATCTACTGCAAGGTTCGTCGGCGATGATGAGGGAAACGGCGATACAGGTTGGTGCCGTCGCTGAGACCTTGGATGATTCAGTGGAGTCGCTACGCGATCTTCCTTCGCAGATTGAGGGACTTTCTGTCTCCGCTCAGAAAATTGTGGAGTCTGTTCAGCAGATTCCTAATCTTTTTCACGCAGAAACGGTCGAGATATCGAGAGTTGTGGCGAGAGAGTTCGCGAGGGAGGTTCGGGTCCACATTGCTGAGTTTAGAGGAGTTGTCGATGATTGCTGTAATTCGCTTCGGATCTCGGTCGACAAGACAGCACAGAGAATGGAACGAGCATTCATTGAGAGTTCGGAGAAGGTAATCCCAAAGGTCATTGAGAGCTTTGTCGAACGGTTCGAAGAGAGCTTCCTGAACCGTACTGAGCTCGTGATTTCTGCGGTCGATAGGACAGTTGCGGCGTTCGAGGCTGCTACTGACAGGCTTCCCCGGGATGCCCGTAGCTTCGCCGATGCGTTGTGTGCAGCGGATGCAAATCTGCAGGCATCCATTGAGTGCCTACGGGACGTGGCCGAGGAGTTTGGGTCGATAGCGCAATCTCTTGGTCAGTTCGAAGAGAGTACGGCAAGAGCACTGACTTCCGCGGCGGGCCCGGTGCTAGTACAGGTCTCTGAGACATCGGCGCAGATTAGCAGTTCACACATGCGGGTTGAGAAGACAATTCAGGAGTTGATTCTGTTCATTAGGCGACAGGTAGAGTACCTTGCAAGAATGGATGACGCGAGTGGCTTGTGACAAGGCGTAGAACGAGCATTAGCGCATGGCCGGCGCTCATGGATCTGATGACGATTCTCGCAATCGTCAGCCTCGCAGGAATCGCAGTAGTGACACCAGGTTACTTTTCGAGGGGCAAGCTAGTTGCTAGCCTAATGGCAACTAATGCCGGATTGGAGGCTGAGCGAAGGAATCTGTCTAAGCAAGTCGATGTCTTGAAAGAGAAATTGGACGGGTACGTAGAGAGATGCGGTGTCGGGTTCGAACCATGTCTAGGGCGTAGCATCAGTGGTTCGGCGGTCCCGATTCTGGCTATTCGTGCATATGATGACTACGTGTTGGAAGCACTCGTGGATTTCGATTACGGTGTGGTTGACAACGATCTATCGGTGGCAATGGACAGAGGAGATCGTATCGAACTGACGCGCGGGCGGTTCGAGGAGTTTGCAAGACGGATTTACGAGGCGTCAGTCCAGGATCAGTGTCGACAGTGGGTTGTTCTCCGTAATGGTGGATTACCTAAGAATCAATTTCTCTTGGAAATTCGGAATCAAGTGGAGAAATTCTTCAACTTTGCCAATAGTATTCAAAGAGAGGCGGGAGGTTGAGGGTAGATCAGTAGTATTTGATTGGTAGTGAGCCTTGGTCAATCTAGGATGTGGTCCATCTTTGAACTGCTCCGTTTAGTTCACGCTTGTGCACCATATCAAGGTGATAAGCGGGACACTGCCGAACTGCGGTATCGCCAGCGAGGCAGTCGGTTTAGGCTCTGGCTGCTGTCGGATGTGAGTGTCTGGGCGCATCGTTAGCGACGGGGTAGAGAAGCTGCTTGACTGCGCTGCCTGACACAAAGGCGGTTCTGGGCGACACGGGCTGGGGTACTGCACGATCTCCTTCTTGGGTGGGTGGCTGCGGGGTCCAGATCAGCTCGATAGATAGTTTCGTCGCTCTCCCGCTGGTCGCTGCGGCGATGGAAGTAGACATTCGCTGGCCGTCCGTAGTCATCGCGAGCAACTTGGATCAGTTCGCCTGTTCATGAGATCACCTCGCACCGGCTGACTGGGTTGGCGAGAGCAGGAATCTACGAACTTGCACAGGAGCGCGGTTTCGGCGCAGCTGAGGGGAGGGCCGCGAGAAGGGGGCCGGACCGGTTGGGAGACCTCACGCGATGGGCACTCTACGCGAGGTGCCAGTGCTGTTCGAGACTCGTGACATTGCAGTTCTGTGACCGCTGGTTGATCCTGCGCGAGGCGGTGGTGGCCTTGTGGTGGCCCTGTTGGGAGAATTGCTGGTCCGCTGGTGGTGATAGCCGTCAAGGCGGGCATGGGCACGGAGTTTTAGGCAGACGGCGGAGACCGTGGATTGGTGCCGTTGGACGGGAGTGGCGATTGTGTCGGGTGAGGCCCCTAGTTGGTGCGCGGATCAGTGAGTGCTCACTGTAGGCAGATGGCGGGCCTATCCCTTGGTGTGGCATTCCCCGTTGGCGCACTTCCTGACTCAACCTGCCAATCTACTCGTTGCATCTTGTGTGAGGGGCTCGATACAGGGGAGGCTGACATACAGAGGACAGTGGTCAGCACCCAAACTGTTGGGACGCCGCTCCTGGAGTTCGGGGCCCAATCGTTCGGCATCGGATCTGTCAACCGGCGGTATTTGGCTAGGCTGAGACTGATGCGCTAGCATAGTCCGTGGAGAACTTCCAATGACCAACAGGCCTACCATCCATCGAAGAGCCTTCGTTCAGGCTGCTGCAGCGGCAGCCCCAGTCGCCAGCGTGGCCGCCAGTAGCAGCGTGATCGGGGCCAACGACAGGATTCGCGCGGCGGTCCTTGGCGTCAACGGTCGCGGGCAGAGCCACATGTACGGTCTTCAGCCGCTCAAGAACGTTGAGGTCACCACCTTCGTCGATCCAGATCTTGAGATTGCTCGCAAGCGGGCTGGAGAGTTCGAAGGCAGGCACGGGCACCGTCCCGATGTCGTTCAGGACCTGCGCAAGGTGATCGACGACAAGAATATCGACGTGATTACTATCGCCACGCCGAACCACTGGCACACTCTGGCCGCGATATGGGCCTGCCAGGCCGGCAAGGACGTCTACGTCGAGAAGCCGGCGACGCATACTTTCAACGAGGGGCTCAGCCTGATTGCAGCTGCGAAAAAGTACAACCGTATCGTCCAGAACGGCGTTCAGTTGCGGAGTTCCGAGGCAATCCGGGAAGCTGTACAGAAGCTGCGTGATGGCGCGATCGGCGATGTTTACATGGGGCGCGCAACAATTTTCAAGTGGCGCCCTGCACTGGAGCCGGCTTCCGACGCGACTCCGCCCGACACGCTCGACTATGACCTTTGGGTCGGCCCCGCCAAGTGGCGGCCCTATTCCAAACGGCACGTTCACTACAACTGGCACTGGACTTGGGACTTCGGTAACGGCGAGATCGGCAATCAGGGCATTCACGAGCTGGACATGCTCCAGTGGGGGCTGGGTGTCACACTGCCCGATGAGTTGATGTCGTCCGGCGGGCGGTACATCTGGGACGACCATCGCGAGACCCCCGAACTGTTAACCACCCTCTTGCAATTCCAGAAGGAGCGCAAGATGGCCGAGGTGGCGGTGCGCTTCTGGCACTCGAATCACGAGACGCGCTCCGCGAACGGCAACATCTTCTATGGCTCGGACGGCTATCTGGTCGTGTCCGGCTATACCAAATGGGAGATCTTTCGCGGACGGAAGCCCGAACTCGTCGAGAGTGGCGAGGCCAAGACCGAGCATTTCGAGAACTTCATCAAAGCCGTTCGCAGCCGCAAGACGGAAGATCAGCACGGCCCTGTCGAGACTGCCCACTACTCGGCAGCACTGGCCCATTTGGGAAACATCGCGTTCCAGCGCGGAAAGAAGCTCAGGTTCGATCGCGAGGCGAACCGTTTCCACGATGACGAAAAGGCCAACGCGATGCTGACCAAGCCTTATCGCAAGGGATTCGAGGTTCCGGACCCCGGCAAGGTCTAGGGAGCTTTCTGGCGAAGCGGCAGATTTCCCCAATTAGCCACCGCTGGAGTACGTAAGCACAGGCGCTGGAGTCGCTGGCTGCGTGTTCCAGCGTGGTTACAGGCCGACCTGATGCGCGCGTCGCCGAATCGGTGACCGGGGGCGCATGCATCCCAATCCTACGGAAGGGTGGCCGCAGATATAGGGCTGCGGTGTCCGGCTCCCTGCCGGTGATCGATTCGGTTGACTCCATGGCCGAGGTTGCCTGGTCCGGGCTGTTGCCTCTCGGCACAATCTGTGCCCCCGTTGGGGCCGATTGTTGGTGCCCATCCGACAGCAACCTGCGTGCGCTCAGCACAGGCGGCTGTGGGACGTCGGTCAACCGCGATTACGATGCGGCGGGGGGACTTCTGGCCAGTGAGGACCCCCATTCCGTCCGACCGGTGTCACTCCATGGACCCCATTCCGTCCGGACCGGCTCATGGCTTTGGGTCTCAGTGGACGGGCTCGCGGTTCGCACCCAAGCCGATGGCTAAGAACCGGGTTTAGGTGCACCGTACGGAACAAGTGTCCGGTTTTTCTCGATATTTTGCGGCTCGTTCGGCTTCCATGGGATCCGGATCGTACTAGGATGGGCTCAAAGCAGATTTCTCCCGGCGGTATCGATGGGATCCTGGGCCTTGATTGGTTGGTGTCCACACCTGGCGGGGGGAGCCGTACAGGAGGTGGACTTCATGACGTCTAGAAGCGGTCGGAGCTTGCTGGCCCTGCTGCTGGGCCTGGTCCTGGCCGCCACGGTCGGGATGACCCAGACTGACACGGCCACGATCACCGGGATTGTGACAGATTCTTCCGGAGCTGCCGTCGCCGGGGCATCGATCCGGGCGGTTCACCAGGCCAATGGCCTTGAGTATGTTGCCGAGAGCAATGCAACGGGAAACTACGTCATTGCCGCGCTGCCGATCGGAACATACGACCTGACGGCGTCCAGCGACGGCTTCCAGACCCTGTTGCGACCGAACGTCATGCTCAACGCGGGATCTCGCGCTCGCGTGGATGTGGAACTCCAGGTGGGTTCCGTGACCGAGACTGTCGAGGTCACAGCCGAGTTGCCGCTGCTGGAGTCGGAGACCTCGAGCCTGGGACAGGCCATCGAGAACACCACGATCACGCAGATGCCGCTCAACGGCAGGAACTACCAGGAACTCGCCGTGCTTACCGCGGGGGTACTTCCCAGCCGTCGACAGAACTTCGTCGAGGATGCCTTCAGCGTGAACGGAGCCGGCTTCGACCAGAACGTGTTCACCCTCGACGGTGCAGACAACAACAACTACTTCAGCGGAGTCGTCGTTGCGTCCAACCAGGCCGTGAAGCCCTCGATCGACGCCATCCAGGAATTCAAGATGGAGACCCACAACTACGGAGCGGAGTTCGGTCGAGGGGGCGGTGCGATCGTCCAGGTAACGACGAAGTCAGGGACCAATCAAGTCCACGGGACCGCGTTCGAGTTCCTCCGCAACGACAAGCTTGACGCCAACAACTTCTTCAACAGCGGGCGTCCCCGTCCGCCCTTTCGGCAAAACCAGTACGGAGCGACCTTCGGCGGACCGCTGGTGAAGGACCGCATGTTCTACTTCGGCAGCTACGAGGGCACAAGGATCCGCGAGAAGCTGACGCGGCTCAGCATCATCCCGACCCCCGACCAAGCCAGCGGTGATTTCTCGGGAACAGCCATGATCCATGATCCGGCTTCGCAGAGCGACGACGGGACCCGGACCCGATTCGAGAACGACACCCTGCCCGCGCACCGGATCGACCCCGTCTCCGCCAGGATGATCGGGTTGTATCCGGAGCCAAACCGGACCGGTCGGCAGAATTACCTGTTCAATCCAGCCCGCAACCGCGACGACGACAAGATCGACACTCGCTTCGATTGGCGTGCCGCCACGAATCACACCATCTTTGTTCGATTCAGCTATCTGAACTTCGACCGCCTCGAGCCCGGGAGCCTGCCGCTGCCCGCTAGCGGAGGCAACACCGCCACCCGTTTCTCCAGGGCCAGGACCGGCGTCGTGAACTGGACCGCCGCACTCGGTGGCAGCATGGTCAACGAGGTTCGTGTCGCCTACAATCGGCTGGTCGGTGGCATCGACACGCCGACGCAGACGCAGCTCTGGAAGGATTTCGGCTTTCAGGGGCTGTTCGACCGGGAGGACATTAACGGCTTGCCGGATTTCCGGCCGTCTGGCTATCAGACCATCGGCGACCGCAATTTCGCCCCTGATCCCCGGAAACAGGATGTGCGGCAGATCGTCGAGAGCCTTTCAGTGACGACTGGCAATCATGCGCTGAAGGTCGGGGTGAACGTCCGCAATTTCGTCCGCTGGTCCGGCATCACCAATTTCGCGAGGGGCCGATTCTTCTTCAACGACCAGTTCACCCGGGCGGTCGCCGGAGTGAGCGGCGGGGGAGACGGCCTGGCAGACGGCCTGCTTGGCATGACGAGCAATGTTCGCTTCAGCACGCCGCTCAATATTCGGCGCCATGGATACGCCTACGAGACCTACATCCAGGACAACTGGAAGGTCACGCCCAGGCTCACGCTGAATCTGGGACTCCGTTACGAGTACCAGTCCCCGTATGTGGAGCAGAACGACAGGTCCCGCAACTTCATCATTGATCCCGACGACTCCCGTTTCGGGACGTTGATTTCGACGGGTAGCGGTGTAGAGGGCCGGTCCTTCCGAAGGCGTGATCTCAACGACTGGGGCCCGAGGGTCGGGCTCGCCTACCAGGCCACGCCGAAGACCGTCGTTCGCGCCGGATACGGCGTCTTCTACCTCGGGACGTTCACGTTGCCGGTGTTGGCCGATCCCACCGCGAATCCGCCGTTCTATTTGCAGAACGACATTCCCACGCAAGCGGCGAGTTCGACGTCCCGGGTGGTTGTTCGCAACGGCATTCCGGCGGACGCGCTGAATCCGGATGTAATCGTCGGGCGGTCGCTGGTGGGGGTCTGGCCGTTCTCCTTTCCCAATGGAACCACGCACCAGTGGAACCTCAACGTTCAGCAGTCCCTGCCCGGCAACTCGCTGGTGTCGGTGGCCTATGTTGGTTCCAATACCGTCAAGACCGGTACGGGCGCCAACGTGAATCAGCCGGAGCCGGGACCCGGTGGGAACAACCCTCGCCGATGGTTTCCCCAGTATGCGAACATCACGACGAACCCGCCTGTCGGCGGTGCCAACTACCAGGGCTTGGAGGCCAAGTTCGAGCGGCGCTTCAGCGGCGGATTCTCAATGCTGAGCGGGTTTACGTGGAGCAAGACGCTGGTCAAGCAGCTTGGCCAGAGGACCAGCTACTGGCATCTGGCACCGGAGAAGACCATCTCCGGGCAGCACCTGCCGCAGCGTTACTTTTTCGCCGGCGTGTGGGATTTGCCGTTCGGGGAAGGTCGGAAGTTCGCCACGCAGGGGGCTCTTGCGAAGATGATCGGCGGATGGCAGATCTCGCCGATCTTCGAGGCGCAACGCGGTTTGCCCCTCAGCCCCGGCGTAGCGGGCAACCCGGCCAACACAACCGGCGGCCAGCGCCCGAACCGCGTTCGCGACGGCAACCTCCCCCGGAGCGAGAGGACACCGGAGCGGTGGTTCGACGTCGGTGCTTTCGAGGTGCCGGACCGCTTCACCTTTGGCAATTCGGCGGCGTGGATCATTGAGGGGCCGGGCCTCGTCAACCTCGATTTGATGGTGTCCCGGACATTCGAGTTGACTGAACGGGTCACGCTCGACTTTCGGACGGAGTTCTTCAACCTGTTCAACGAACCGCACTTCAACTTCCCGAACGGAACGATCAACCGGCCGGCTGGTGGGCAGATTTCCTCCACGATGGAGTGCTGTCCGGCACGCCAGATCCAGTTCGGAATGAAGCTCATATTCTGACGGCGGCAGGGCCCGGGTTCGTCCGCAACACCTGACGGGCCTGGGTCTGTCAGGGGCGCGCGGCCGCTTCCAGCGTCCGCAGATCCCGCTCGAGGTTGACGGCAAGGTCGGTCTGGCCCATTTTGTTGGCGAGATCGAGAGCACGCCGCAGATGCTCGACAGCATTCTGCGGATCATCGATTCGCATGTACGCGTCGGCCAGGCCGTACAGGTAGGTGGGCGTTCGTTCGTCCACCGGCTCGATTGTCCTCAGCAGGTGCCGAATCGCCTCGGCGACACGGTTTGCTCCGATCAGGCGACGGGCGACATGGAAGTTTGCAGCCCGGTTGCCGGGATCGTATCGCAGCGCGAGCCGGTAGTGCTCCCGGGCATCGTTGTCATTGCCCCCTTCCGCCAGGACCCAAGCCAGGTCGGCATGCACCGTTCCGGATCGAGGAACAATCTCCAGTGCCCGCCGAAAGCTTGCGGCGGCTTCCTCGAGCCGCCCGGTTTGAGCCATCAGGGTTCCCCAGTTAATGTGAAGCTCCGAGGAGTCGGGAGCCAGCCTCAGGGCGTGGTGGTAGTGGCGGAAAGCGTCGTCGACCCGTTTCAGTTTGCCGTATGCAGCGACGAGATTGACATGTGGTTGCACGTAGCTCGCGTCGGCCTCAACGGCCTGCTCGTAAGCCCGTATTGCATCCGCCAACAGACCCTCGCTCTCCAGCCTGAGACCTTGGTCCAGGTGTTCAAGGTGGTCGCCCCGCAGCTCTCGAAGCGCTGCGAGCAGTGGATCGTTGATCGGCGGCTCTTGCCGACGGCCGCCCGCGACTGCCAACTGGCGGCCAGCGTCGACCGTTCGCCCCAGTGACTGGTAGAGCATCGCCAACCGGTAGCGGATGGCACCGGCTTTCGGGGCCCGATCGACCGCTTGCAGGAAGGACCGCAGAGCTGCGGGTTGATCTCCGGCAGACTCCAACGCTCTTGCCAGGCCGTAGTGGGCAGCGGCACTGGACGGGTCGAGTGCGAGGGCCTCTTCAAAGGCGATCTTGCTTGCGGTCCAGCGGCCCTCATTGAGAAGGGACTCGCCCAGTCGGATGCGGGTCGCCACCGACTCCGGGTTCAACGCTGATGCGGTGCGGAGGTGATGGACGGCTTCTGGATGTCGGCCCAACTCGGCCAGCACCAACCCCAGATAGTACCGCCATCGCCAGTCTTGTCGATCCAGAACGGTCGCGCGTCGGTACACGTCCACGGACTCCTCTCGAAGCTCGTACGTGTGAAGCGTCATGGCCAGTGCCCCGTTCGCCGCGCCGTCGTCCGGGTTCCTGATGGCACGGTCCCAGGCAGATCCCAACGCTTTCCGTGCTCCGGGAGACATCGCGTCCATGTCGAGCACGGGCAGGGCCGGAAGAGCCACCGGAATGTCGAGTTCTCCCTGACAGCAGGCCAGCACGGTTGCCAGTGTTGTGAGCGCCCCGAATCGGCTCCCGGACCCGAGTATTCCCCTTCCGGTTTTCAAGGGCATTTCCTCACAATGCGGCCTTGGCCTAGCCGCTGCCCCATTGTTCCTCGCAGGCAGCCGCGGTCCTGCTGGAGCCCAGAATAGCAGTGCCCCGATGCAAGGAGGGGCGCTTGGGTGACCAATCCATCGGCCGCCCTCAAACATCAGAACGGGCAGCCCGCGTGCCATGTGGCGGTCGAGCGAAGTTCGTTCTTGCCAGAGTACGGTGGATCCGGCAAGTTCACGAGATCGTCTCGCTTGGTGCCGGGGCGGGATCCGGATCACCGGGCCACAAAAAACTCTTGGTCGTCATGGAAGTCGACGGCGGAGGTTCCGTGAACGACCTTGGGAATCGCAAGTCGGGTGGGCTGGTGCGCGAGACCCCTCCAGGAGTTCCGCGGCCTGCCGTCTGGGTGCCGGACCAAGTTCGGCTGGACGCGCCCCCCGACCGGCCGGAGCGAGCATGTACCGGCCCAGCGGTGGGCGGGTCAATGGCAACCCATGCAGGCGAAATTCCGGCCGTGGCATGGCAGGCAGGACGGTTTGTCCAGCTGGATTCTGCCGGTAGAATGCTGGTCTACGAACCTCCTGGTATGGTTGGCAGGCATCAGGTTCGCGCCGGAGACGTGGCATTCACTGCAACTGAACGGATTGTCCACCCGCGTGTGGCAGACGATACAGTCGCCCATCCTCGGCATGTGTACAGGGGTGTCGATCGCTACGCTCTCTTCGAGACCACGATGGCAGCCCGTACAGCCGGTTGCTCCATCCAAGAATCGCCGGGCGTCGCCGGGTTTTCCATAGTAGTTCCCCGAGTCGATGGCCGCGGCGATCAGAGGTGCGGGATTTTCCAGACCCAGATGGAACCCGTGGTCGAACCGGTATGTCCGTTCGACGGGCTCGGCCTGCGCAAGATGGGAAACGTCGACCTCCGGAGCCGTCTGGCCGTTGTGACATGCACCGCAGACTTGGCCGTCGGGGACCAGATGGTCGGCCGACGAGTTGCTGGTCTCGGCCTGGGGGTGGCACGCCGGGCAATCCAGGCCGACTGCCAGGTGAGCGCGGTGAGGAAACTCCCAGTCCTGCGCCGCAACTGGCGCGATGGCGAGCAACAGTGCGGCGAGCCTCATCGCAGTACCTGCCGGAGATAGCGGCCGGTGTGCGATTCGTCGCATCGCGCAACGTCCTCAGGGGTTCCCTGGACGACGATTCGGCCGCCTCGGTCCCCTCCTTCCGGACCCAGGTCGATCACCCAGTCCGCACACTTGATCACGTCGAGATTATGCTCGATCACCACGGTGGTCGCCCCGTCCTCGATCAGTCTCTCGAATGCCCGCAGCAGCTTCCGGATATCCTCAAAGTGCAGGCCCGTCGTCGGTTCGTCGAAGAGGAACAGCGTGTTGGCGACGGCATTGCTGACCATGTGAAGGCCGAGCTTCAATCGCTGGGCCTCGCCTCCCGACAGTTGGCTTGCGGGCTGGCCCAAACGAACGTAGCCAAGACCGATCTCTGCCAGCGTGGAAAGACGCCCCACAATCTTCGGCGTTGCGGCGAAGAAACGGATCGCCTCGTCCACCGTCATCTCCAGGACTTCCCATATGCTCTTGCCCTGGAACTGGACCTCCAACGCCTCGGAGCGGAACCGCTTACCGTCGCAGTCCTCGCACTGTAACTCGACATCGGCGAGGAACTGCATGTCGATGCTCTGGCGTCCCAAGCCCTTGCAAGTGTCACAGCGACCGCCATCGACATTGAACGAGAAGTCCCCCGCAGACATGCCGCGCTGCACCGCACCCTTGGTCGCGGCAAACAGCTTGCGGATGGAATCGTAGATTCCAAGGTAGGTTGCGGGCACGGACCTGGAGGCCTGGTCTGACAGGGACTGGTCGACCCTCATCACGCTGGAGAAGAACTGGGAACCCTCGATCCCGCGACAGACGGATGGGATGAGTCCGGGACCGCCATGCGGTGTCCAGTCCTTGACCATGCCCAGCATTCCCTCGTAGAGAATCTGATTGACCAGTGTGGACTTGCCCGACCCTGACACGCCGGTGATCACCGTGAACAGGCCGATCGGGATTTCTACGTCGATCCCCTTCAGGTTGCGCTTCGATACGCCCAGGAAGCGCAGTTGGCGGACGGCGCGTCCATTCTCCCGCCGGGGAGGGATCGCGATCTCGGTCTCGCCCCGAAGATACTTGGCCGTCAGGGAGGGGCTGTTCCCGTTGAGTTGATTGGTGCTGCCGCTGAAGACCACCTCGCCACCGTGTTCCCCCGCACTTGGCCCCAGATCAACGAGATGGTCTGCCGCCTCCATCATCTCCCGGTCATGTTCCACCACGAAGACGGTGTTCCCGATGTCGCGGAGCTCCTTCAGAACGCCGATCAGCCGCTGTGTGTCGCGGGTATGGAGGCCGATCGACGGCTCATCGAGCACGTAGCACACGCCGACCAGACGGGATCCCAATGCAGTTGCGAGCTGGATGCGCTGCGCTTCGCCTCCCGACAAAGTTGCGGCACTGCGATTCAGGGTCAGGTACTCCAGGCCCACGTCGTTGAGGAACCGGAGCCGGTTCCTGATTTCCCGGAGCAGGTCGGCTGCGATCGCCGCCTCCGCCCGGTCCAACTCTAGCCGGTCGAAGAACTCCAGCGCAGCGGACAGCGGACGACTCAGGACCTGGTGAATTGACTCGCCGCCAACATGGACGTTGAGCGCTTCCCGCCGCAGGCGGCTTCCGCCGCACTCCGGGCACTCCATCTTGGTACGCCAGCTTGCGAGCAGCGCCGCAATGTGCGGCTTCCACTTCTTCCTCTCGATCATCTCGATGAACCCCCGAATACCGCCGTAGTCCCCACGGCCCTGCTCGATGACCTTCCGGTGTTCGGGCTTCAGCTCGCGGTAGGGGATGTTGACCGGAATCTCCTCCATCGCCGCGAATTCGAGCATCTCGCGCTTGTACGCGACATACTTCCTCTCCCATGCAGTGATTGCACCCCGCTCCAGGGAGCGGTCCTGCTGGCTGACAAGGAGGTCATAGCAGTACTCGTGCACGCTTCCGAATCCGGAGCACCTGCGACATGCACCGCTATACGTGTTGAAGCTGAACATCTCGGGGGTTGGAGAATCGTACGGGAGGGCGCAGACCCGACACTCGAAGTCGGCGCTGAAGCGCAGGGAGTGCTTGTCGTCCGATGCATCGCGGAACAGGATTTCCCTGCATTCCGAGTAGGCGACCTCGACCGCCTCGGCGATTCGCTCCCGCATGGCGGGTGAGATGGCGATGCGGTCGATGAGGACATCGAACGGTCGATCGAAATCGATGTCGAGCAGGGATTCTGGCGTCGAGAACTCGAAAATCCGACCGTCCTGGAAAAGGCGGTTGAACCCTCGATCCCGCAACTGGGCCAATCGGGCCAGCATCTGCGACGAGTAGTCGCGGTAGCGCTCATTCTCGGTGTAGGTCTCGGCGCTGATGTCCTTCGCTCGAACGGGAAACAGTGCATGCCACCGAGACCCCGGTGCCTGAGCCAACATCTCCGCAACGACGGTATCGACCGCGTCCGAGGTGATGCGACCGTCGCACTGCACGCAGTAGCAGCGACCGACCCGGGCGAACAGAAGCCGCAGGAAGTCCTGGATCTCCGTGACTGTGGCAACAGTCGAGCGCGGGTTCCTGGTGGTGTTCTTCTGGCGGACGGCCACAGTAGGACCGATGCCGTGGCACCCTTCGACGTCCGGCCGGTCCATGCGGTCCAGGAATTGCCTGGCATACGACGAAAGGGACTCGACGTAGCGCCGCTGTCCCTCGGCGAAGATCAGGTCGAAGGCCAGCGAGGACTTGCCCGAACCCGAAACGCCCGTCACCACGATCAGGCGGTTGTGCGGCAGCCGCAGGTCAATGTTCTTGAGATTGTGGACCCGCGCCCCACGGATCTCAAGATACTCCTCAGGCACGGTCCGCGAGTCCCGGAAGCGGGGCCAAGGGCCAACGCGCTGAACCCCGCCGCTTTCATTATATGGCGGTCCGGTGGCCGCCCGATGCTGATGTCCGGCGCGCTAGAAGATGTACTTCAACCCGAGTTGCAGGTTGCGGGGTCGGCCCGCACTGGTGATCCTGCCGAAGTTGTTGTTGCCGACCTCCGAATTCGGGAAGTTGAACAGCGGTGTATTGGTGAAGTTGAAGCTCTCGAACCGGAACTGCAGATCGTGGCCTTCCGTGATCGAGAATCGCTTGTAGACTGCGAAATCCCAGTTCAGCAGGCCGGGTCCGATCAGGATGTTGCGCCCGGCGTTACCGAACTCGAAGGCGTTGTTCGGCACGAACGCGTCGGTATTGAACCAGCGCTCGGGGTCCCTCTGGCCCCTGGGCAAATGGGGACTGGCGCCTTCGACCACGTTGGGCCGGTTGACGTTCCCGGTGTTTGCCGGATTGCCACGGACACTCAGCCCAAGGGGACGTCCCGAGGCCGCCGAAACGATGCCAGCCACCGTCCAACCGCCCAGTACGTTCTGCGGGACCGCCCCCCAGGAGGCTCCCCAGCGTCGCCCCTGCCCCCACGGCAGGTCGTAAATGTAGCTGCTCACGAAGCTGTGGGAGCGGTGCTGGTTGTCCAGGCTCCGTTCCGCCCGCCGGTCCAGCGGGTTCTGGATGCCGCTGTTGGGCGCGTTGCCCGATCCGGAGAAGCCCGCGACGTCCCCGATGTTCTTGGACCAGACGTACGCGGTGAGCAGCGTGAAGCCGTTCGAGTATCGTCGCTCGAGCCGGGTCTGGAACGAATGGAACAGGGAGTTGCCGTTGAACTCGTGTCTGTTCATCGCGGCCAGCGGGCCAACCACGATGTCCGTGCCCGGGAACACGGCGCTCGTGTAGCGCCGGCGGGAGTTGATGTTCCCGGGGCCTGGCAGGGCATAGTTGCCGTCGATCCGGTTGACGAGGTGTTGTGCCTTGGTTCCGTAGTAGCCGATCTCCCAGACCGTGTTGGCCCCGATTGACTGCTGGATGTTGAAGTTCCATTGCTGTGAAACCGGCCAAGGCGGATCTCGCTCGAATGACGAGAATCGGAGGCTGACTGCGCGTTCGGGAGTGACCACCCCGTCCGGTACGCCGTTCCGCAGCAGAACGGACGGGGTGATGCTGTCCGTCGAGATTTGGGACTTGATATGGAAGGGAGGGTTGGTCTCCAGGAACTGCCCGCCACCGGTGCCTTCGTAATTCGCGTAGAAGATGCCGTACCCGCCTCTCAACACGGTCTTCTCCGTCACGCGGAAGGCAAAGCCGAACCGGGGCGCGAAGTTGTTCCTGTCCGGATCCAGCGTTGCACGCGAGGCGATGCTCCCGTTGGTTGCCAGGAAGAAGGTCGGATTCATTGGATCCGTGTCGATGTCGAAGTTCGAGATGCCGTTGTCCTTTTCGTACCACGGCATGTTGAGTTCGTAGCGCAGCCCAAGGTTCAGTGTCAGCCGGTCGTGGGCGCGCCATTCGTGCTGGACGTAGAAGTGCTGCCAAGGGGCCCGCAGGTTCATGTACACGGAGTTCGAGATGTCCGTGCGGAACGGGATGCCCAGCAGGAAGTCGGCGACCGGGCGCCCTCCGGTGCCGCCTTCGACGTTCTGCGTTTGCCGCGAGAAGTTGCCGTTGAAGATGAACTGCCCCAGTTCCTGTTGGGGGTTCGTGAGGTAGCTCTGCAGCATCTGCAGGGAATATCCGAACTTCACGCTGTGTCGGCCGCTCGTCCAGTTGGTGTCGATACTGAGCTGGCGATTCTGCGAGTCAATGAGATTGGGTGTGTAGTTTGAGGTGCCGATAAGCCGCATTCCATTGATATTGAATCGCGCCGCACCCCGGAGCGATTGGTTGACGCCGCTCAGGCCGAGTTCCTGGTTCAGGTTCTCTTGCGCGAGCGCCTGGCGGTTCGTGTAGATCCGGTTCCAGCCGAGCTTGATGTTGGTGATAAGGGTCGGGGTGAAGATGTGGTTCCAGCCCAGAGCCATGTTCTGGCCGCGATGGTTGAATTCGGTGCCGTCGCCGTCCTGGAGGGAGGGAAAGCGGATCGGCGTCGGCACGTAGCTGTCCTGCTGGCTGTAACGCCAGAACATGTTGTCGCTGGAGCCGAAAATCTGGTCCAGGCGCACATCCCACTTGTCGTCGTCCTCGCTGTCCGGAGCCGCCGTGCGCCAATTCTGGGTGAGGCCGGGGGCGTTTGGTGCCGGATAGAACTCGCTCGCCTTGCGTGCGACCGAGTCGATGCGGTCGCCGGGAATGATGTTGTTCGGGAACGGCTCTCTCAGATTCGCCGCGGAATCATGGGTGGCGGGGTCGTAGATCGTTTGTGGCACGGCACTGAAGTTGCCAGTGAGCTGCTCCTGCGTCGGGATGTTCTCGACGAAGGTAGCCGACTCGCGGATCCGCGTGCCTTCGAAGTTGCCGAACAGAAAGGTCGAGTTGCGCTGGATCGGTCCGCCCAGCGAGAATCCGAACTGGTTGCGCTTGAACGGGGGCTTGGGCGCGATCGGGTCATCAAAGAAGTTCTTCGCATCGAGCTTGTCATTGCGCAGAAACTCGAAAGCGGTGCCGTGCAACTCGTTGGTGCCCGACTTGATCGAGACGTTGACCGTTCCGCCAAGGGCGCGTCCCGATTCCGCGCTGTAGGCGTTGGTCGAGATCTTGAACTCCTCGATCGCGTCCACGGACGGCTTGACCACTTCGGCCCGTCGGCCCTGAGCCGCGATTTGCAGACCGTTGTTGTCGACCCCGTCCAGCGTGTAGTTGTTCTGGGTCGTTCTCTGCCCACCGGCGCTGTAGCCCCCGAATCGTCCTCCAATCGGCCGAATTGCCCCGGCTGACAGCAGGGCAAGCTGGATGTAGTCGCGGCCGTTGAGCGGCATATCCACAATACGCTGGTTGTTGATGACCTGTCCCTGCGTGGCCTCGGTGGTTGCCAGCAGCACGGCATCGGCGGTTACGTCGACCACCTCGGTCACCTCGCCGATCTCGAGAGCCACATCGATCACCGCAGTCTCCTGGAGCTCGAGGTTGATCCCGGACCGGATCGCTCGCTTGAAGCCGTCCGACTCAAATTCAACCCGATACTCGCCGATCCGCAGCGGAATGGATCGGTAGAGTCCGTCGACGCCGGTGGAAACCGAGGACTGCTGGCCGGTGTCGAGATGCACGAACCGCACCGTCGCTCCGGGAATCACCGCACCGGTGGAGTCGCTGACCACGCCCTGAATACGGGCGGATTCGATCTGCCCGAACATGGCTGGCGCGAATAGCGTTGCCACCACTAGCGGTGCGAAGCGAAGAAGCCCGACTGCTGCCCTTTTCATGAAGATCCCCTTTCGACCGTGCCCAGTTGGGGCTTGTGTCGCCCCCTCGCAGGTATCGGAGCGAGTATAGCGGATTCGTCAGGTGCTATGTTGGTTTGCAGTGCCAGAACGGGCACTGCCCCGCCTGATCGGTCCCCGGCAGGGCATCGAGATTCCGGCTTCCGCCGAGACCCGGGTTGTCGGGCGGTACACTGTTAGCGGCCCAGCGACACAGAGCTTGCAGGTGCCCGGAGGAACAACGGAAATGAAACGAATCCTGACTCTAGTTCTGGCGGGCCTCGCCTGTACGGTTGGCCTGTGGTCTCAGGGGCCGCAGTTCAAGAGCCAAGAGGAGCAGGACGCGTTCATGAGATTGCAGACCGCGACCACCGCTCAGGAGCGAGCCAGTGCCGGTGCGGACTTCATTGCCCAGTATCCGAAGAGCGAGGCAGTCGCCTTGGCGATCTACATGGCGATGCTTTCGTATCAGCAGTTGAACGACTTCGAGAATATGTTGCTGTACGGCGAAATGCTCCTGGAGACTGACCCCATTCCGGGTATGAAGGTAGGCACCCTGATTTCCCTCGCCAATGCGATCCCTTCGCGTACGGGGGAGTTTGACCTTGACAAGGAGGAAAAGCTCGGCAGGGCGGCGGACTACGCCAAGGAGGCCATGGCGCTGATTCCTCAACTCGCCAAGCTGGACCCGACCATGTCGGACGACGAGTGGCTTGCCACCAAGATGGAATTCATGTCGCAGTGTCACGAGGCCGTTGGCCAGGTGCACATGAAGCGCGAGGAGTTCGAAGCGGCCGAGGGCTCGATGCGGAAGGCACTCGAGATGGCACCCAATCCCGTCCCGTTCACCTACTACAATTTGGCAACGGTTCTTTCGAAGCTCGGAAAGAAGGACGAAGCGGCCGCGATGGCGGACAAGTGTACGGAAGGGGGCGGGGTTCTGTCCGGAGGCAGCGACCTGTGTGCAGCGTTCAAGGACTCTCTGTAGCGGAGCCGACCGGCCCCGCTGCCAGAGCCGGTGGGCCGAGGGTGGCTGCCGATGGCTGACCACGTGTCCGGACTCGAGGGTCGCCTCGGATACAGGTTCGACGATCCCGGACTGCTTGACCTGGCTCTGACGCATGGCTCGGCGAGCCCCGGTAGCACCTCGAACCAGCGCCTCGAATTCCTTGGGGATGCCGTTCTGGCATTGGTGGTCTGTGATGCCCTGTACCGCCGACACCCCCAGCGTTCCGAGGGCGATCTGACGGAGAGCAAGGCCCGGTACGTGAACAACTCCCACTTGGCGGATGTTGCCCGTACGCTGAGACTGGGGCGGGACGTGCGCTTGGCCAAGGGTATCCGCCACGATGCGGAGAGGGACCGCAACCGACTCTTGGCGGACGTTCTCGAGGCCATCATCGGAGCGGTGTACCTGGATGGTGGCCTGCAGGCAGCTGCGTCTTTCGTGAGGCGCCATGTCGCCAGGTCGGTCGATATCGCTGGCGGGGGCCGGGCGACCGGGAGGAGCCCCAAGACGGTCCTTCAGGAGTGGCTCCAGGCGAGGGGACTTCCGGTACCGGTTTATGCGGTGCTGGCCGAGACCGGGCCATCTCATGATCGGACCTATCGCATCGAAGCGCGTTGTGGCGACACAGCCGGATTTGGCGAGGCGACAACCAAGAAGGCTGCTGAGGAGTTGGCGGCAACCGAGGCATACCGGAACCTGATCGAAGCCGAGCGGCGCGTGGCCAGGCCTGCAGGAAGTGGGAGTGCCGGAACGGCGAACGTCCGGTTCGCGGCTCTGGCAGCCGGCGTAGGCTTGGCGTTGCTCGGCGCGCTGCAGGTTGCCTCCGCAGGTATCAGTCCCGAGGCTTCCGCGTCCGCCAAGACAAAGTTCCAGCGTCTGGCGGACGGGGATTTCGAGAGCGGAGCAACAGTCGAGGTCTCCGAGGACGAAATCAATTCCCTCCTCCAGCTCGACGCCGCCTCGATCGTTCCACCGGGCGTGGAGAATCTCGATGTATCCTTCCGCAAGGGAGGGGGTGCAATCAGCGCCCGCGTAGATCTCGATGAAGCGAGCGCATCCAGCGATAGCATCCCGCCGCTCATGCGATTGCTGATGCGTGGTACGCGGGCGGTCGTCATAGACGTCGACTACGCTGCCAGTGATGGCTACGCCCGTGTCGAGCTCAAGTCCATCACCGTAGAGGGCGTGCGCCTGACCGGTGCGTTGCTGGATTGGTTCGTCGAGTCCGTCGCACCGCCAGAGGTGCGGCCTTTCGTGACGGGCGAGAGGATCCAGATCGAAGGCGGCGTGAGCGAGATTCGGCTGGAACCTGGACGCGCCGTGATCGTTGTCGAGTAGCTTGGCGCAGTTCCGACGTAGGACATGTGATCGTGACTCAGAGGCTTCTGGACTACGCGCGGGAGCGTCAGTCGGACATGATCGCGCTCATTCGGACGCTGGTCGAGATTGAGTCGCCCACGCATGATCGCACGGGAGTGAATCGCATGGTCTCGGCCGTAGCGGAGGAAGTTGCCGGCGAGGCGAGTCTGACTCGACACTCACAATCGGACTTCGGTGACCACCTTCGTGTGGAGTTCGACATTCCCACCTACGGCGAGGGGCAGATTCTCGCCTTGGGCCATACGGACACGGTCTGGGAGCTTGGCACACTGCAGCGGATGCCATGGCGGCAGGAGAAAGGTCGCCTGTGGGGCCCGGGAGTCTTCGATATGAAGGCCGGGATCGTGTATCTCCTGTTCGCGGCCCGGGCACTTCGGGATCTCGGTATCAGGTCAAGGCGCCGGTTCGTGGTGCAGCTGAATGCCGACGAGGAGGTTGGCAGCCCTTCCTCCACGCCGCTCACCCGAGCGGAGGCGCGCCAGAGCGCGGCGGTACTGGTCGCCGAGCCCAGTGCAGGCCTGGACGGAAACCTCAAGACAGCGCGCAAGGGCGGGGCCACCTTCCGGGTCGAGGTGCAGGGCATTGCCGCCCATGCCGGCCTCGATTTCGGGGCTGGAGCCAGCGCTGTTGCGGAACTGGCCAGGCAGCTTCAACGAATCTCGGCCTGGACGGATCTGGATGCGGGTCTGACGGTCAACCCCGGTGTCGTGAGGGGGGGGACCGCATCGAACGTTGTTGCCGAGCGGGCGTGGACGGATGTCGATGTCCGGTTCCGAACCCGAGAGGAGGCACTGGAGATCGAGCGGCGGTTCAAGGGGCTCGAGCCATTCGACCAGCGCTGCTCGGTTCGGGTGACCGGTGGTACCCGGAAGCTGCCCCTGGAACGAAGCGACGACGTGGTCCGATTGTTCGGGATTGCCCGGGAAATCGCTTCGGAAATGGGTGTGAGCCTTGGCGAGGCGGAGGTTGGTGGGGGCTCGGACGGCAATACGACCGCCGCCATCGGAATTCCCACGTTGGACGGTCTCGGTGCCGTGGGAGAGGGCGCCCATGCGATCCACGAGAGTATCCTGGTCGATCGGATCGCCGACAGAACGGCCCTCCTCGCATCCCTGATCCTCCGGCTGTAGCGCGGTCAGGGTCTTCGCCGGCTTGCGAAGGCCAGTTTTCCCACGAGTGCGGAGATCGCCACCAGAAAGCCCAGCAGTGTGATCGGGGGCATGGAGCCCGGCCAGGTCGAGATCTCCAGCCAGCCCTTGAAGCCCATGGCAAACGTGTGTCCGCCTGCAAGTCCCAGCGTCCAGTAACCCATGTGCTGGGCGGCCAGCCACCGTTCCATGCCTAGAGCGTCGTACATGTACGGCAGGGTGGTTATGGCCGGAAACAGGAGACAGCCGTAGGCAAGAACGCCGAAGAGGAACGTCAGTTCACCGGAGAGATTCAGCTTGCCGGACACGGCGAAGAACTTCTCGTAGTTCGCTGGAGAGAGGAGGACCATTGCCATCAGGATGTGAACCGTGATCATGGCGAAGCCAGCAAGGCCCAGGTATTTTGCCTTGGCCCGTACCGATTCCGTGCCCGGAGCGCCTCCGAAGCACTTGCCGACCAAGTAGGCCAGTGCGGTCAGAACGATACCTGCAAATGCGACGGACTTGTTGACGATATACAGCGGCAGATGATTCCACTCGACGCCCTTGAAGACGTTGTAGCGCACAACGGCATAGGCGAGGCATGCCGCCCACACTGACAGGACCCAAGCGATGCGCTCGTTGGCCGGGAGACGGATGCTGGATCCGGGGTTGGGTCGAATTCTGTCTTGCATGGAATCTGCCGGGGTCTGGGACCAGACCATCGCAATCTTATCAGTCCTTCGGTTGGGCCCACCATCGACCGGACTTCGTCGGCGGCTGCCGGCCATGCCCGCTGGACCACCATGGGTACAGAGGGTGCAGACGGCTTCCGCCCATATGCCGGACCGCTCGCCACTTCATGCCATGGTACCGGTCGGACCCATGCGGAATGAACCTTGGGGAGCGGTCCGTGCCGACTTGACATGGTCCCAGCTACTGCCGTCGCCCACCGGGTATGGTGTTCAGCTGGGTGGGACTCCGCCGCTTCCGGAGTCAGGTCGAGGATTGAACGGCTGCCGCTGCAGCAGTCTTGCTCTGAGCCCAGGCGGACCTCCAGCCATGAGCCAGCTCGAGTGTGCGGGACACAGTGCCGTGTGGCCCGCGCTTGTTTCCGGCCGTGGTGGTACCGATGACGCACGGAACTCCGATTGACATGCGCACTCACGGAGAGTCGCAGTGCGGCGGCCACCCTGGCTGGTTTCAGCTGGCACCGCACGACAGAAGCTGGCCCAGCCCCACCAAGCCGCACTCAACACATAGAGCATTTTCTGCATGGAAGGAAGCAATGCGGGGCGGACTGGGCGCATTCATGGCCGGCGCCACACAATGGCTGGGAAGCGAGTGGCCCTTTCAGTGAAACGATTGGCGCAAACGGGATTGGAGGAGGCTGGATGTATCGCAGATTCTCCTGTTCTCCTGCATGATTCGGCCGCTCCGGGCCCATTCCTCATGCCCGATGTCGCAGTTCCCGGTGCAATCGGTGCTTTCAAATCCCAACTCTCTGGCGAATCAGATTCGCCAGAGCCCTGAAGTCTTGATAGGCACCAGAAACGGCGGCGGCATGGCCGCCGATCGCGCCGTCGACAGGCTTTAGGTGGAAGATGGGTTTGCGAGCCTCCTGCGCCATCGGTACCAAGCTTCGATAGTGTCGAACGGTGGCAAGGCAGTGCTCATCGTCTTCCGCTGTTGCGGGGTACGGGCCGCTAACCCGATTCAGCAGGTAGGTATGGTAGGCCTCGGGCATGCGGTTAACCCATTTGTCGTAGGCCCGCACGGGACGGCCGAGACGTACACCATGCTGCTGTACGACGTATCCGATCGGCTGCATGGCACCCTGTGGCAGGTCGAATCCGGCCGGTTCCCAGCACGCCTTCCGCTTCGACCATTCAGCCCTCCAGCGCGTCAGCGTCGGCCCCAGGTTCTTCAGGCCCTGCAGAGAGAACAGATCGGTGCCGAGCGGAGAGATGAGGTGATCCGTCGCGATCAGCGCCGAGCGGTTCAGGGCACCAAGGTTCGGGCCGACATCTACGAGGACGATTGTCGCGTCGAGGGCTTCGGCGCCGCGCCGGATGATCTGCCAGAAAGCAGTGAGAATGCGGAACGGGCGGTATAGAGTCGATGCACCCAAGGCATTGGGCCATTCACTCGACAGGCTCTCCTCGAAACCGGAGAGCGCCAGATCACCCGGGATCAGGCCGAGGGTTTCGGAGAGATGTTGAATCTGCGGTTCCAGTATGTCCCCCACCTCAGTCAGGGGCCTGACACACTGGTGAATTGTCTGGTTCTTCGAGTCGCCTGTCCAAAGCGACTCCAGTTCGCTCTCGTTGAGGAAAGTCGAGGTGAGATTCGCCTGCGGGTCCAGGTCACAGGCCAGCACGCGCTCGCCCAGCTCAGACAGCATCCAGGCGATGTGATAGACCAGAGAGGTCTTGCCGACGCCCCCCTTGTTGTTGAAGAAGGTCAGGACCGGCGCGCCCATCACCCCGTCTCCGCGGTTTCGGAAGCAGCCCGTACGGTGGCGAGCCAGTGTGTGGGGCTGACGTCGAACTCGAGCTCAGGGTGTCCAGCATCGCGCAACAGGCGTCGTGCCGTCGGAATTCCGACGCCGAACCTCTGGACAAATCCCAGCACCTTCACCGATTCCGCCAGGTTCGGATTGCGATAGTCGGTCACTCCGGGGCAGGCAAAGTTCGCTGTTGTCACCGACCCGAAAGGTCCGCCGGGACTCTGGATTTCGACCCTGTTATCGAACCAGGTCACGCGCACAGGAGCATTCGTATCTTCGTAACTTCGGTGAATGACCGCATTCCTGGCGAGTTCCCGCAAGGCGGCCAAAGGATAGTTGTCAGTGCGGCGTTCGAAGTTGTGGTTCACGAAGTCAATCCGGCGAGCGTTGTGTGACCGCAATTTGTCGTCCAGACGCATCAGCGTGTCCGAAATCGTCCCATCAATCGCCCTCTCGTCCAGAATCGGGTCCGACAGGTCGGTTCCTTCTATGCGCAGGAACTGCACATACGCCCCCGGCACGAAGTCCCGCGGCCGCACTCCGAGCACCAGCACTCCGAGAATCGTCGCTCGCTCGTCGTCCACGGAAGAGATCATCTTGGCCGCGGCCAAGCGTTCCTCCAGGCTTCGATCATTCGTCACGAGAAACTCGCGGTCAACAGCGTGAGGCAAGTACTCGTCCTCGAACCTGCGCCGACTGAGATCGGGGATTCCAGTTCCCGGCACAGGCGAAATATCGAAAGGATGGTCGCCGTGGCGGCGCCGCTCGTTCAGTATCCGCTCGTCCTGGGACGTGGCTATTCCCCGGCGCGGCCCCGTCCGAACGTGAACCGCTCCTTTGCAGCGCACTGGAGGTGAGTCGGACGGGAATACGGACACTACAGCGACAGGGTGTCCTCGATACCAACGCTTTTCGGCCAGCAGCGTCGGTGGGGGGACGATGTTCCCGTCGTTGCGCATGTCGGCCAATGTGCGCAACAGCTTGTCGTTTACATCGATTCCCGATGGTGTGCCGTCATCCCGCAACCCTACGACTGCGATGCCCGGAAGTCCTGAGCCGGCCAGATCGTTGGCGAAGGCGCAGATCGCTTCCCGAAGTCGGTCCGACGCGTTTCCCCCGAGCGTTTCCTTGAACTCAACCCGCACACCCTCCCCGTCACCGATCAGGTCGGCCAGATCGCTGTCAGTCAGACGCTGTGCCCGGTAGTGCATGGCCTCGCTTCGACACGCTCGTCGGTCTCGCCACGGACAAGTCCGTTCAATCGGGCTCCAAGGCGGGAACTCGCACCGGATTCGTGATCTGGACTACTGGCCGATGAGAGCCGCATTTCAAGCGTATCATGGTCCGAATCAAGCCGCCCCGGGAGCCCAGCACCAGAAGGATCTCGTTGTGCACCAAAGGGATCGAGCCATCTGTACCTGGGACGGGCTTTCACGGGAACGAGTCACTGCCCGCTGGCTCCCGGAGCCTTGCCCACCGTGTTATGAGCGAATCTTTCCAGGGAGACGGAAGATTCCTGTCGGAGACATTGCGATTGCACCATGACCGCATAGATGGTACGGGTTTCGTTTCGGCCGGCGAATCGCTCTGCTCAACACCACAAGGCCCCCAACTGGCCCCTTCATGGAAGCATCATGAAGAGCCTCCAAGGAACCAGGTTCCACACCAGAACCGTCATCCGCTGGCTGCTCTTCGGGCCGGCACTTGGCGATTGGACGGATGGGCCCTGCCGACCCAACTCCTGCGACCTGATGGGACGCGCCGCAGTTCGCGGGTCGGAAAGCGGTCGTTCTGCGAGCTTTTCTGGTCCCGTCTGAACGGACTTGTCCTTCATCGGCACCACACGCGGGACCGGGGCTGCCTTCCAAGTGACCTGCAGCGATTCCGGGATTGCCGCTAGCGTCTCGGAGTTCTTCCGGTCATTGTCCCTTCAAGAACCGGCATGTCGTCAAAGCATCCGTACTTCAGGTCCTCCCCGTTTCCGCAATTGTCGAAGAATCGATAGACCTTGCCGGTCCGCCTGTTGTAGATGAAGACGAGTCCATCTGCCGTAACTGGCCCCGTGGTCCTGTAGTCGTCGTCGTCATCGCCCGCAGTGGCCGTGACATTCGCTCCAAACATCTGCCATTCGAAGTACCTGTTTGGATCAGATTCTGTCGAGCCTTGTGCGAGGAGGAAGCCGGTAACCGCGACACTGGCAGCAATGGCTGCGAAGGTTTTGATCCTCATCATGATTCTCCTTTCGATTCCCGTTTGGCCTGTTGAAAGTGGTGACGGCCCATGTGGCCCTCAGCTTGTCTTTCTCAGACGCATTCACATGATTCGTCTCATCACAGTCAGTATAGCGCCACATGTGGCCCTCAGCTTGTCTTTCTCAGACGCATTCACAGGGTCTCCCGTTTCGGCCAGACCGGATAGGGGCGGCCTGGGCTACCCGATCAAGCGATCCGAATCGCTCCAGAGGAGTCGTGCAACGCCTGACCCGATGGGGGGCACTCCGGTGTCCAGGCCGGGGCGATTCAGTACCGGAGGCCGGCGGCAACCCGGTCTGGTATCGCGGTCCGCCTACCATCCCGGGGCCTGCAGCTAGACTTATCGCACTGTTTCGCAAGGTGTGAACAGGGCGGCAATCACGGAGATCGATCATGATCTTGGTGCTGGGCCCGACTACCTGGGGAAGGATCATGTCACCGGTTTCAAGTCCTCCACCCTCAGTGAGTTGAGGCCATCCGACCAGCTTGGACTGGCGAAACCAGAGGGAGAAGCGATCAGTCCGATCGGGCAGGTCCGGACCCGGCTGGCACTCCGATCGAGACCACAGTCCGAGCGAAGCTTCCGGGACGCCCGAAACTCATCTACGGTCGCGAAATGGACCGGAACGCCTGTAGTGCTCGCTCGCGGCCTTCCCTGTGACCGACAATCGGCGGGATGCCGGCCGAGCCCGGGTTGTAATCGCAGGCGGCAGGCTGCCACCTTCTCAGGTAGCCGCCGGTCTGGTCGAACTTCGACCCCTGCGAGATCGGATTGAAGATCCGGAAGTACGGTGCTGCATCCGGCCCGCAGCCCGCGACCCATTGCCAGTTGGTGATGTTCTGAGCTGGGTCGGCGTCAACCAACTGATCCCAGAACCACGCTTCTCCGTGTTGCCATCGCACAAGCAGGTGCTTGGTCAGAAACGAAGCCACCGCCATTCGGACCCGGTTGTGCATCCAACCCGTCTCCCGCAATTGCCGCATCCCAGCGTCGATCCACGGATATCCGGTGCGGCCCTGCTGCCAGGCATTCAGCAACGCTTGGTCGTCGGTCCAGGGGAAGTGCTCGAATCTCGAATGGAACGGTCTCACGGCGAGGTCCGGAAAGTGATGGAGGAGGCTCGCGCAGAATTCTCGCCACACGAGTTGCCGCAGCAGCGCTTCGGCACCGGCTGGATAGGATTCCTGGGCACCCCGGGCCGCATGCCAGACTTGGCGGGGGGAGAGCTCTCCGAATGCCAGATACGGTGACAGTGCCGACGTGCCATGAAGATCCGGTCGATTCCGATTCCGCTCGTAGTCCGCAATCCCGAGCCGCATGAACTCTCCGAGGCGTTCCCCGGGGGCCTGGAAGCCGCCCAGCCAGGCGTTCCGCAGACCGTCCGCCCAGTCGGGCGCGGTTGGAAGCAGTTTGAGATTGCAGAGACGTTCCGTTCGGGATACGGTGGCCTGTTCACGCTGCCGGCGCGGTGCAGCCATGGCTGCTGAAGGCTCCTCCATCGCCAGCGACGCTTGATAGAAGGGTGTGAAGATCTTGAACCAGCTTCCTTGACGGGAGCGCACCTCCTCGGGCCCACGCAAGTAATTGCCCGCGAAGCTCACGAACGCAATCCCCCGAGACCGAAGCCCAGCCATCAACCTCGTGTCTGCCTCAGAGCCCCATGGGGTGTACCGTCGGTTCCAGTACACCGCTCCGGCCTGCTCCTTGGTCACGACATCCATGACTTCCAGGTCTTGCTCTCCCGTTCGCAGAATCAGCGGCACACCCAA
Source organism: Bryobacterales bacterium (assembly GCA_965205085.1). Lineage (GTDB taxonomy): Bacteria > Acidobacteriota > Terriglobia > Bryobacterales > UBA6623 > VXMF01. The sequence continues at coordinate 5,116,171 of OZ242039.1, forward strand.
GTCCGTGAGCTTCTTATGCAAACGGACCAATGCATGATGCAGCCACCAGCGGGCGGCTCCTCCCAATGGGCGTCCGTCCGCCCGGTGGTCCAGCACGTACAGGGCCACCGCTCCACCGTTGGCCATGGCGGCCGACAGCGCCGGATTGTCCTCGACCCGCAGGTCACGGCGAAACAGCACGATTGAGGCTTCAGGCATCAGGCTGGCTTATGTTCCGGTTGTGGCGGCCACAGCTACTCTCCGCATCCAGCAGAACCCAAGCTGCCTTGAGCATTTCACCCGGCTCATGGAAGGGGTCGCTGCGCCTGGAGGTCGATCTGGCTGTGTTGGGGAGGAAACGCGCCTCCCCTCCGGCCGGGTTCGCGGTCACAACCCCCAATCTTATCGCTACGCCCGCGCTTGCGAAGTTACTCGGTCGTTCTGGGAACCTGGCGGGCTGGCGCGGGACTCCGCGTTCTCCCGGTGAGCTGCTCGAGGCCTTCCGGGCTGGTTTGCAGGGAGCGGTGCCGGAACGGCGCTTACACAGGGTCAGCGTTGCGCTACCGCCAGTCCGGTGCGGGCTACTCTCTCCGGGTGCGCAGCTCAGAGCCTCCCTTGGGAGGACCCGATCAGGGCAGGGACCCGCGCTATTGTGCTGATTCAGGAATCTGAAACGTTGGCGCGGATGCATCGCCGGGGCCTTTATGCGTCTGCCTCCGAGCACGTTCAGCCAAGTTCCCGGACCCGCTCCGGTGCCGCAGTGACCGGGGGGCGGCGGCAGTTGAATGCCGGTTGGGCGCTTATTGCGCTGGCCCGGCTTCGCGCAAACCCCTCTGAAGAGGGCTTCCGCCAAGCCTCCCACGGGAACGGACGACCGGTTGTACGGGCCGGCTTCCGGCCTGCACTGCTCACCGCGAGCCCCACCTGGAAGGCTTAGTATGGCTGCAGCCACAGGCCTTGCGGACGGACCTGCAACATCTGCCGCACGGTAGCGTGAGTCGCCGGTCGGTGCTAGGGCACCTCCCTCAAGGGCCCTTACCGCCTAGTCGCCCCGTCATTCAGTTATTGGAGACCTGGATCAGGACATCATGCCGGAGGCCCGCAAGACGGTTTCGTGGACGAGCAGTTCATGATCGTACGAGTATCTGAGGGGAGTTCCGGTCGTGATTGCCCGGGCGAGCTCCGCCATATCGGCCACATAGCGCGGCTGGGGGCCGAGTTCGATCGTCTGCCAGCCCTGCTCGTATGGGCCGCGAGCCTGCCGCATGGCCACCTTCATCGCCGAGTTGCCTCCGAGCGGCTGGACCATGAACGTTCCGTCTGTGCCGATTACCTCGAATGACCGGTGGTCACCGGAACCGTACATCCGCGCCGTGGTCGAGACAATCGCCAGGCCGCCCGAATACTCGAGTACCGCAAGGGTGTTGTCCTTGAGACTGTCATTGATGCCTGTGTCGTGACGGAGCCACGTGTGAACTTTCTCTGGCCGGCCCGTGAGCTCGAGTACGCGGTCGACCACGTGCCCGATGAGTTCGAACATCGCTCCGCCGGAGTAGCGGGCTTCGATGTTCCGCTGCGATTGATCGCGGTCGGAGTTGATGGTGGCCCGGATCAGGTGCACATGGCCGAGCCAGCCTTTCTTGGCCGCCAAAGTCGCGGCATTGATGCCGGCCTGACCCCGAAGTACCCATCCCATTTGCACCAGGAGGTTCCTGGACCGGGCCGCATCCACCAGTTCCCTGAACGGTTCGTAGGTATCCCCCGCCGGCTTCTCCAGATGGAGGTGTTTGCCAGCATCGATGACCTTCTGGCCCCATGGGACGGCTTGCCACGGCTTGCACTCGACGACCACCACATCAATCGATTCGTCGCTGAGCAGCTCGCTTTCCGAGACCCATTTCTGGCCACCAAAAAGCGGGTCCGCCGCACGTCTTGTCTGCATGGCCGGGTCTTGCTCGCAGATGCACGCGACCTCGAAGTCCGGGGAGTCGAGCATCGCCTGCAGTTTGCCACGTGCGTGGCTGTGTTGCGTCCCCAGCATTGCCGCACGGACCTTTCGTTCCGCGCCCTTCGCCATGCTGGCCGCGACCATGGTCGTACCCGACGCGATCAGGATCTGTCTTCGAGCGATCAACATGCCTCGTCATGCAGTCCGCAGCATCGTGAGCGGCTTGAGGTGGTCATAACTCTTTCGAACGGCTTCCTCCACAGGCATCACGTCACCGAAAGCCTGATGGACCGTGAGGTAGCCTCTGTAACCAACTTCGTGCATGGCGTCGAACACCGCACTGACATCGATTCCACCCGACTCCCAGATCCCGATGTGATCGACCGGAACTGCTCCGTGTTTCCAGGTCGCCACGCGGGTTCCGCCGTCCGGGGTTAGGCGGTGGTTCTGGATATAGAAGTTGAAGATGTATGGCTGCATTCTGCGGACCGCCGCGATGCCGTAGTCCTCACCGGCGATGAACCAGTTTGCCGGCTCGTAGATGATTCCGAAGTTCGGCCGGTCCACCCGCTGCAGGACCCGTAGTGAGCCTTCGACGGTTTCGAACAGGCTCGCGCAGTGCGACTGGTGGCCGAGGCGCATGTCCCGTTCGGCAGCCTCATCCGCAGACTTCCGCGCGAAGGCGATGTCCTCGTCCTTCTTCATGCACACCCGGATGAGGTCGGAACCGAGCGCCTCCGCCAGGTCCAGGTAGGGCGTGATGTTGCGGAGCAACATCGGCCCCAACTCGTCGTTGCTCGGCACGGCGAAGTCTCCCGTCACCATCGAGACCTTCAGGTCGGCGGCATCAAGCTTGGCGCGGGCTTCGGCGACTTTCTCGGCAGGGCTGTGGGTCCCGAGTTGCGACGCACGCATGCAGAGCGCCTCGTAGCCGTAGCGCCTGGCCATCGCGATCAACTCGTCGATGTTCATGGTCGAGTTGCGCTTGTCCGAAAAGGACTCGGCGACTCGCACCGAGAGCGAGAGTTTCATTGCCGCTGCGGGAGTGGACGGCTCGGCCACGCCGGACTCCGGCCGGGAGCAGCCGACCGCCAGTCCTGTGGTTGCTGCCAGAAACGCTCGCCTGGATTGGAACACCGGGTAGTTCTGCCAATGTGCAGTGTCGCATTCTAGCAGGCTCAGTGGGTCCCCGGATTGAGGGCGCAGTTCAATTCCCGCTCCCTTCCTGACACACTCCGATACCATTGGGCATGCGTAACAAAGGAATGCGATCCTTGCTTGTCATTGCTGCCACTGTCCTGACCCTTGCCACGGCACCGCTTGCCTTGGCGCAGGACCTGAGGCCGGCTGTTCCGGAATCCGTGGACGTGTCGTCCAAGCGCCTGGAACGGCTGGACACGGCCATGGAGAGCTACGTTGCGCAGGACCGTTTGGCGGGGGCGGTTGTCCTCATTGGCCGAAGAGGCCGCACCGTCTATCACAAGGCGTTCGGCCATAGCGACGTGGACTTGGGCACCCCCATGAAGAGGAACGCCATCTTCCGGATCGCGTCGCAAAGCAAGGCGCTGATAAGCACCGGGATAATGATGTTGCAGGAACAGGGCAAACTACTGGTTGGCGATCGCCTCGACCGGTACATCCCGGAATTTGCAACGACCACCGTGGCCGTCGAGGATGGCGAAGGCGGGTACGAAGTCGAGCCTGGCAGGAGGCCGATCACTCTGAGGGACCTGCTGACACACACCGCAGGTATTGGCTATGGTTCCGGGACAGCCAAGGACCGTTGGGCATCTGCTGGAATTCAGGGGTGGTACTTCGCGGATCGCGAAGTGCCGGTGGCGGACACCGTGGCAGAAATGGCGTCGTTGCCATTCGATGCCCATCCCGGGGAGCGGTGGGTGTACGGGTATAACACCGACATTCTCGGAGCGGTCGTGGAGCGAGCCAGCGGCCTGGCGCTGGACGCCTTCCTGCGTGAGGCCATCCTCGATCCTCTGGGCATGACCGATACCCACTTCTACCTTCCCGACGGCAAGGCGGATCGCCTGACGACGGTCTACTCGGCGGCGGACAACGGCATTGAGCGTGCTCCGGATCCTGGGCACATGGTCGGACAAGGCCACTACGTGAACGGTCCCCGGACCAGCTTCTCCGGCGGGGCAGGACTGCTGTCGACGGCCCACGACTACGCCCGCTTCCTGCAGATGCTGCTCAACGGCGGCACGCTGAACGGCCGGAGGCTCCTCAGCCGGAAGAGCGTCGAGCTGATGACGTCGGACCATCTCGGCCAAATCGAATTCAGGCCGGGCCAGGGTTTCGGCCTCGGCTTCTACGTGGTCAAGGACGTGGGAGCCCGCGGCACTCCAGGAACGGCTGGCGAGTTCGGATGGGGTGGCGCGTATCATTCCACGTACTGGGTCGATCCTGCGGAGGATCTCGTGGTGGTCTACTTGACGCAGCTGATACCTGCGGGTGGCCTGGACGACCATGCCAAGTTGCGTGCGCTCGTCTATCAAGCACTCATGGACTAGCACCACACCGACGCCCGTTCCAGTCCGTTCCAGCGGGCCGGGATCCGCGTGGCGTGGCAGTTCGCAGGACCCACTGGCTTGCGGAAGATCGGCAGGTTCGTTTGAGCAAGGGTAAGTGGCTGTGCCTTGACGCGCAGACCGTCCCGTCCTCCCCGGACGGTGCAGGGTGACGGGGCCCAGGGCCTGCATGCCGGATTCGGCCCAGCCCGCGCCAGCTTACGGGACCGGGTAGGTCGGGGAACCACCCAGATAGGGCTGAGCATCGAAAAGGGTGCCACGCCCCTCGATTCTCGGGTCGCCAGTCGCACTCAACTCGCGGGCCAGCCGTACCGCCAGGTCCTTGCGGGTTTGCATGTACTCTGGATCGCTGGCGACGTTGACGACCTGACCCGGATCCTTCCGGATGTCGTAGAGTTCCTCCGCAGGCCGCTTAGCGAACGCGAGTTCGTAGTGGCCCCTGTATGCCGGCTCGTTGCGGTTTACCCAGAGGAACCACTTGGTCGGCCCATTGTCGCAATCTGCAAGCCATGCATCGGGTGCTTGCGCCCGCCGGTGGTCCGGTGTGCCCGCTGGCCAGCGGTCCGGCTCGTAGTTGCGGATGTAGAGATAGTCGTCCGTCCGAATCCCTCGTGACGGGTAGCCGCCCAGTTCCGGTGCTTCCTGGGCAACCACGTGACGCTCGCGGCCGAAGACAGCGAAGTCTCGCTTCGCCGACACGCGGCCCGATTCACCGGACTGCAGAATCGGCAGGAGGGATTGACCGGTCATCTCGGAGGGAATCGGCAGTCCGGCGGCGTCGAGAAAGGTTGGAGCGATATCGGTCGTTGAAACAAAGTCCGTGAGAGTCCGGTTTCCCGCCATTCCGTCCGTCCAGCGAATCACCATCGGTACGTGTGTCCCGGCGTCGTAGAGATTCCCTTTTCCGCGAGGGAACGGCATGCCGTGGTCGCCGGTCATGACGATCAACGTCTCGTCGAGCTCGCCCAAACGCTCCAGCAACGCGACCAACTCACCGACCTCACGATCGAACCGTTGGACCTCGAAGTAATAGTCCGCGATATCGCTGCGAATCTCCTGGACGTCCGGAAAGTGCTCGAAAAGGTGCACGTCCTCCAGCCTGATGCCACTCCCGGTGCCCGTGCCCTCCTTGTATGGCCGGTGCGGATCGCTCGCGCCGAACCAGAAGCAGAACGGCATGTCTTCGGGGCGTGCGTCGAAGAATGCCTCCACGCTTTCGTAGCGGCGGCCGGCCGGGGCGATTGCCGTGTTCGGGTGAATCCCCGGACCCCACCCCTTCCGGTAGCTGCCGACGAAGTATCCCCTGGCGGCCAGCAGGCTCGGGTACTCGGGGAAGGTCGATGGCCACACGCTCCACAGGTTGCCGGCCGGCCCGAGACGCCAGAACTGCTGTCCGGTGAGGATGGCCCCCCGGCTCGGTGTACACGAGGGTGAGGAGACGTAGGCATGATCGAGAAGCACTCCCTCCTGCGCCAGTCGGTCGAACGTTGGCGTCTTGACCGCCCTGTCTCCGTATGCGCCCGCATGGGGCCAGCCCCAGTCATCCGCGATTGCGAACACAATGTTGGGCCGGTCATCGGCCCACGAAGTTCCCGCCCACAGCAGCACGAAGGCCGGAATCGCCAAGAATCTCAACGTCACAGCCGATCAACTTACCACAGGTCCGGTCGTTCTCGCCCCGGCCGCGCTGCTTCTCTGCCGTGTGCAGTGGGTGGGACAGGCACGTATCGCAGTCGCCCTCCAACCGCCCGTGAACGTAGTCCCAGTGCAGGACGGTTCGCCCATAGGTGCACGCCTTGTTTCCGGAAGTCCCGACACTGTCTAGAATAGTGCTCAGGGACCAGCGAAACGGTGACGTTGATACCACGAACGAAGCGCCGACTGCCATACCGGTCAGTGGTGCCAGAGAAGTAGCCGGCAGACCTGTGAGAGCCCCACGGCTGGTTGATACGTTGCTTGGACTGCGATTCTCATCGTTGCCCTTACCGCCTCTTCCAGCTCCTGCAGCGCCCCTCACCTAGGCCGCCAAACAGCCCGGCAACCGACTCACCGTCCGCCCCATCTGCGGACACCGGAAATGCCTCATCGAGGCACCTTTCTCCTCTACGCGCGCGCAAACCCATGTGGGCCAGCTTGCAAATCCCCTGTTTGTACCACGGACACGGCGGGGCCTGACCATTGTTCCAGGCCCTTTGCTAATGCCGCTTGCACTAGGAAGCGCAACAGCGGGCGGAGGGGCCTAAGGTGCTGATTAGCCTATCCTAGAGAATCTCCATTGCACTTCCAAGTGCAATGGCGGGATCCTCGGGGCCGTTCGGGACCGGAAGGGCTGCGTGGTTGCTGGTCACGAATGTGGCGCAGGTCGCTGTGCTATGATTCGAGGGGATTAGGGATAACCGCAGAGTCGGAGTTCCCGCTTCGAAGCCCCGTGTGCCATCCGGACGACGGGTGCGACCTATAAACAGGCCCGTAGCTCAGTTTTGGTTAGAGCGCTACCTTGACACGGTAGAGGTCAGCGGTTCGAGCCCGCTCGGGCCTACCATCGGTCCTTGCCAGTTCCCCCAGATGCTGTGTGTCCTTGCAGGTACGCTAACCCGTTGATCCGGATCGCCGAATCGGACTGGCCGGTGCAAGTGATGTGAACATCGTCCGATCCGGGGTGCTTGTGTCGGGCGTCGTTGTTCGCCCGCCTCCATGGTGTTCAGTTCGGTGTTCCCGCGTGATCACCCCGAGCGACGGCTGATCCGAGTAGTGGGCATCTCGACGTGCCCAGTATACGGCCATTGGCATCTGCGTGTCAGGGCCGGTCGGCAGTCGGCTCGCGAATCGTAACAAACTGATTCGCTGACACTTCTCGTTCGCTTGCGTTCACGTCGACGGGCCATGTCACGCGGATCTTCGCCGAGACTGCGGTGCCGAGACCGAAGTGGAGTCGGAAATCGCCTTGGGACAGGTAGCTGGTTCCACTTCGAACCTCGCCGACCTGCACCCTGTTACCTGCCGTCACTGTGACCCGAGCCCCAATCCGATCGCTTCCCATTGCCGAGACTGCCCTAACGGTCAGCCAGTTTCCATCCGGCTCAAGCTGGTTCTGGAGCAGGGAAGGCGGCTGCCCGATGTTGACCACCACGATCTCCATGTCTCCGTCATTGTCCAGGTCCCCGATTGCCGACCCGCGTGACGGATGCTGTTCGGTGATGCCCGGGCCTGCGTCGTCGGAGATGGGGTGAAAGATGCCGTCGCCCCGGTTCCAGAACAGCAATCTCGGTTGGGCGAAGGACTCGCCGGAAGGCGCACCGTCCACGCTCGGGGCCACATGGCCATTGGCCGTGAACACGTCTGGCCAGCCGTCTCGATCAAAGTCAAGAAATCCGGTGCCCCAACCCACGTAGCGCGTGACTGTCGCCAGTCCGGCCGCAATCGTCCGGTCCCGGAAAAAGCCCCGCCCCTCGTTGCGATAGAGAGTGTTGGTGTCGTCCGCGAAGTTCGTATGGAACACGTCCAGTAGTCCATCTCCGTCGTAGTCGGCGACGTCCACCCCCATTGCCGCCTGTTCTCGACCGTCTTCGTTGTAGCCTGCCCCTGCGAAGAGCCCCTGTTCCTCGAACGTCCCGTCACCGGAGTTTCGGAACAGCAGATTCGCTGTCGAATCGCACGCGACGAAGATATCCACCCATCCGTCTCCGTCGAAATCAGCGGACAATGCGCCGAGTCCGTAGTAGCGCTTCGCCGTCGCGACCCCGGCCTCTGTGGTCGTGTCCCTGAATCTGCCCGTCCCGCTGTTCGCGAAAAGCGACATCGACTCGGCAGATAGGCCGCGTGGCCCACATGGAATCGGGACCCCCTTCCATTCGCACTGTGGAGCGGAGCCCGGAAGAGGAGTCGACGCCGTGGTGAAATCCACATAGTGCGCCACAAACAGATCCAGATCTCCGTCGCGATCATAGTCGAGAAAGCTACAACCCGTGCTCCAGCGCGGCCCGCCGGCCTCCAGTCCATGCTCGGCGGTTTCGTCGCGGAACCGCACTCCATCGATGTTCCGCAGCAGCGTATCTCGACCCCAAGCCGTAACGAACAGGTCGGTGTATCCATCCCCGTCGAAATCCCCAGCGCAAACTCCTTGTCCCCAAGTGTCCTGGCCGCCGATCCCGACGTCTTGTCCGATCTCCTCGAACTCCAGGTTTCCGAGATTGCGGAAGAGTTGGTGCGGTAGCCCGGACGCAACGCCGCCGAGGCTGCCCGTACCGACCAGAAATATATCGAGCAGACCATCGTCATCGTAGTCGATCAGTGCGACGCCGGTTCCAGTCGTTTCCGGAAGGTACTTCATCGTGCGAACCAGTAGTCTGGCTGATCGGTGTAGCCCTGCGCTGTCTGCGATGTCGTCGTACCAAACAGCGGGCGGGGTGAGTTGGTCGGGCAAGGGGATCGGCAAGGATGCTTGTGTATCACCTGTAGCCATGCCCTGTGCGTTCAGCGTTCCGGGAACCATGGCCAGAAACGCCCATATTCGGATGGCGGAAATCCTCCCTGGCGGGAAACGAGCGAGCAGTTGGGGCATGGGGGTGGTTCCGGATCGAGTTTACGTCCTTGAAGTGTTCGGCATCGCGGTCGCCTTGCTGCGCCTTTCCCAGTACACCTCACAGGGCCTCGGTGGATGGCGGGAAGCGACACACGGTTCGTGCGTGGGTTGCCCCGCTTGGGCACTCGACCACCTGGACCTGCACGGGAGGGCATGATCGCTGCCGCCTCCAGTGCCAGAAGCCAGAGGGTTTCCCGCTATCGGCGACTTCCCGCCGTGCGCCACAGTCGGGTAAGGCAATACGATCATCGGGAGAGCCCACCAGAGCGCCGTCGTCAGACTCATTGGCCGGAAGCCTAGGCGCGTGCTGTCTCAGCCCACTGCGTCGTCGATGCTCACGGTCACCACCGACAACGGCAAGAGACTTGCTGGCCACAGCCAGGCAGACTCCGCGCATGAATCCAGTCGATTCTTCGAGCGTCCCTGGCCGCTACTGCGACCGGGGCTTCAACGAACCGGCCCATGGCCTCCCCTGGTAATCCGAACCCACGGAAGAGAACCTGCAAGGGACGCCGGTTGCACCAGGCGCTGCGACATGGGTTCGTCCCTCGACCCCGGCTGTCGGACCTGCCAACCTGACCCGGGTCCGCCTTCACCCCCGCCCAGCGCAATTCAGAGCAGCCCCTGTGGCGGCTCCCGCGGTCGATCCAAGCCGTCTCGGACTACTCCCGGTGGTAGATTCGAATTAGTGTTTGCCAGGGTTCGTGGGCCACGTGTGGTCTGTCGCAGATACCAATGACCGTACCTGGGAAGGTGGTTGTCGTTACCGGAGCCGCGCGGGGCATCGGTCGAGCGTTGGCTGAACGCTTCGTCCGGGAGGGGGCAAAGCATGTGATCGCAGCCGATATTGATCGAGTGGCTCTTGCCGGAACGGCAGCTGGAATTGGAGCCATTCCGCACTCCTGCGACGTGACCGACGAGGCTCAGGTAAACGCGCTCATCACCGAGACCGAGGACCGTTGCGGCCCGATCGACCTGTTTTGTTCGAATGCCGGTATCTCGTGTCCTGGCGGGCCCGAAGTGTCGAACACCGCGCTGGAGCGTGTCTTCGACGTGAACTATCGATCGCATCTGTATGCTGCACGGAGTCTGGTGCCGAGAATGACCACCCAGGGGCGGGGATACCTTCTGAATACCGCCTCGGCGGCCGGCGTTCTGACTCAGATCGGCTCACTCGCCTACGCTGTATCGAAGCACGCGGCCGTGGCGCTGGCAGAGTGGCTGGCCGTAACCTATGGTGATCAGGGCCTGAAGGTCTCTGTGCTGTGTCCGCAAGGTGTGCGTACCCGGATGCTTCTTGGCGAGCATGGTGACCGTGACAACTTCCTTGTGCCCGGTGCCATCGAGCCTGCAACCGTTGCCGATGCCGTGATCAAGGGGCTTGATGAGGAGCGGTTCCTGATCCTGCCCCACCCCGAGGTTGCCGAGTATATGCGTCGCAAGGCAATCGACTATGATCGCTGGCTGCTCGGCATGCGCAGGCTCCAGTCTCGTGTGCAGGAGGATCCGTCCACCGCCATGAAGCGGTAGCCACTTGCATTGCCGAAGCGGATTGGCCGAACCCAATGGGTGTGTTGGTCTCCGTCACGCGCGAAACGCCCCACGCTGTGGCTGCTCGGTTGCGCGCCCAATCTACTCTCACCGTACGTGAGCCCAAGGGGCACTGCCTAGGTGCCCATTTCGTGCGCTTGGTGCCGGGCTGATTACCCCTCGCCAACTGGCCAGTCCCAACCTGTGGAGCGCCAGGAGTGCCAGCATTGCCTACGCCAGCCCAGTTCGAACCTGGATTCCGGCGTTGGACCCTGGCGGCAGCGGCTCGGGCTGCCCTGAAGTGTGCTAAGAGAGGTTGAAGGCGGAACCGGATCAGGTCGGCAGGTACACCGGCAGAGGTCGGGGAGCCCAAACCATGAGAAAATCAATGCGAAACGGAAACGGCCCAAGAGGTGTCGCATCCCGGTCCACAGCCGATGACAGACCCCCTTTGCCCGCAAAGCTGTTCGGCATCATGGCCACTTTCTCGCCTTCCGAGCCTCCACCTGCTGGGTAAGGGGCGGTGACAGCCAACTCTTCTGCCATACCCTTTGCAGAACAGAACATCAGCCCTGCTCGTCCACACTCCTGGTCCTGCTCCACCGCGGAACCCGGGTTGGATGATCCGTTACCGATATCAGTCTGCACCAGAAGGCTGACCGTTGCCGGGACCGGCGGATAGAGTGAAGCCGAAGTGCGGCTCGTGCCCTCCACCCTGAGCCTTTCGCATTGAACCAGTCATGGAACGTCCACCTACGACTGGCCTGACGATCTGAACTCCAACTGCGTCAACTTGCTCGCAAGACCACTCGGCCTCGGGTGCTGGAAGGACCACCTAGCTGTGCATGCACAAGGCGGCACGACTCGCACTCCTGCCAACAAATCAATGGCGTCGACCGTTTCGCAGGTTCTCCATCCTACCGAGAGGAGGTTCAAGATGACGGCCCAGTCCGCATCCCGGATCTAGTCCTGGTCCTGCTGTGCGGCGAGCCGGTTGATCACCGAGAGGTCCTCAAGGGTCGTGATATCGCCGCTGACCTTATGGGTCGTCACGATCTCTCGCAGCAGCCGGCGCATGATCTTGCCGGAACGGGTCTTCGGTAGCGCATCCGAGAATCGAATCTGCTTGGGCCGCGCGAACTTGCCAATCTGCTGCCCGACCCAGTCCCTGAGCTCGGCCGCCAGGTCATCCGATGCGTTGGCACCCTGGATCGGTGTGACGAAGGCGATCACGGCTTGCCCGGTCAGATCGTCGGGCATGCCCACCACAGCGGCTTCCGCGACCGCGGTATGCCGAACCAGTGCAGACTCAAGCTCGGCGGTCGACAGGCGATGACCGCTCACGTTCATAACGTCGTCGACCCGTCCCAGAATCCAGAAATAACCGTCCTCGTCGCGACGGGCAGCGTCGCCCACGAAATACGAACCGGGGATCTGGCTCCAGTAGGTCGCGACAAACCGCTCTGGATCACCCCAAAGGGTCCGGAACATGGATGGCCAGGGCTTCCGTACCACGAGGTAGCCCTCTTCACCAGCGGGGAGGGAATTCCCGTCCATATCGACCACATCTGCGGCGATTCCAGGTAGCGGGAGCGTGGCCGAGCCGGGCTTGAGCGCTGTCGCTCCCGGCAACGGCGAGATCATGATCGAGCCTGTTTCGGTCTGCCACCACGTGTCCACGATCGGGCAGCGCCCCCCGCCGACGACCCGGTGGTACCACTCCCAAGCCGAGGGGTTGATCGGTTCTCCCACCGAGCCCAGCAGGCGCAGGCTCGACAGGTCGTGACGTTGGGGGTGCTCGTCGCCGAACCTGATGAAGGCCCGGATTGCCGTCGGCGATGTGTAGAACACGTTCACCCTGTACTTGTCGATGATGCGCCAGAACCGGTCCGGGCCCGGAAAGTCGGGTGCGCCCTCGTAAATGACAGTGGTCGTGCCCACGAGGAGAGGGCCGTACACGATATAGCTGTGCCCGGTCACCCAGCCGATGTCGGCTGCGCACCAGTAGGTGTCCTCGTCCTTGATGTCGAAGACGCACCGCATGGCCGTCGAGACCTGCAGTTGGTAGCCTCCCGTCGCATGGACGATGCCCTTGGGCTTGCCGGTCGTTCCTGACGTGTAGAGCACATACAGCGGGTGCTCGGCGTCGAGTTCCACCGCCGGACAGGTCTCGCTGGCACCGGCGTCAAGGTCGTGCCACCAGGCGTCCCGCCCTTCTTGCATCATGATCGGGTTGCCAGTCCGCTGGTAGACAATGACCCTGCGCACAGCGGGGCAGTCCTCAAGGGCCTCGTCCACGAACCCCTTCAGGGGAATGACTCTTCCGCGCCGCCAGCCGCCGTCGGCGGTAATAACGAGGGTCGCGTCGAGGTCCAGGATGCGTGTCTTGAGAGCCTCGGCGGAGAATCCCGCGAACACCACGCTGTGGGTAATGCCAAGACGTGCGCAGGCCAGCATCGCGACCGGGAGCTCGGGTACCATCGGCATGTAGATGATGGCCCGGTCGCCCGCTCCGAATCCCTGGCTCTTGAGGGTGCTGGCAAACCGTTTGACCAGCCGGAACAGTTCCTGGTAGGTCAGAACGCGCTGGTCGCCGGGCTCGCCTTCCCAGATGATGGCGGCCCGGTTCTTGCGCTCCGTCTGGCAGTGCCGGTCCAGGCAGTTGTAGGACATGTTGGTGGTGCCACCGGCAAACCACTTGTAGAAGGGCGGGTTCGAGTGGTCGAGCACCCGGTCCCATCGCTTGAACCAGTGGATCTCGGTTGCGGCCAGCTCGCTCCAGAAGCTCTCCGGATCGGCCTCGGCTCGCCGAAGTAGGTCCCGATGGGATTCGCCGCCCGGGACATTGGCCTGGGTAGCGAACTTATCGGGGGGGTGGTATAGGGCCATGGGAACACCTCGGATTAGGGACTGCGACGGGCCGGTGTCTCGCTGCTGGCACGGCGACGGGCTTCGTCACGCGCACGGTCATTGCCATGCCGTATGGGTCTCACTGCTCAGGACCAGCGAATCGAAGATGGCAAGCACTCTCTTGCGATAGATGTACATCCTCCGCAGTTGCTCGCGAAAGTCGCCATCGTATTCGCGCGACCGCATCCATTTCCGGAAGACCTTGGGAGGGATGTCGATCTCGGCTCTCAGTGCATCCACCGAATATCCGCGCAGGAAGAGCCCGAAAAACAATGCCGCCTCGGTTTGCGGCGAGTGGAATTCTTCCTGCCCGTTTGTCGCCATATCGTTTCTCAGCTGGCCCGGCCCAGATTGAAGCTACCAGTATATGGCCGATGCCGGACGGGGACGAGAGATGCCGGAAATCAGCCGGAGCTGGGCAGGTCGTTCTCGGCCAGCGGGTGGTAACGGCACCTTGGCCACAGCGCAACGGGTGGGCGAGCCGCTAAGATCCGGTCTGTGTGGCTTCCGGCAATCGTTCCGGCCGTCGCCTTGGGATACGCAGCGTACTCGGCGGCATGGCCCTCCTCGCGGCGCTGGGGGGGAGGCGTGTGGCGCCTGCCCCCGGGGCGCCGGGAAATCGCCCTGACATTCGACGACGGACCGGGACGGGATACCGAACGGCTCCTCGAGTTGCTGGAGCGGCTGGACATCCAGGCAACGTTCTTCATGTGCGGACAGAATGTGCGGCGGCATCCCGGCGTTGCGAGGTCGGTCGTCCTGTCCGGCCACGCCGTGGGCAACCACACGCACACCCACCCGCGGTTGCCCTGCTGTTCGTTCGACCGGGTTCGCAGGGAACTGTCTGTGGCCCAGGACGTGATTGGCGGAGTCACGGGAGTGGCCGTCTCGCACTTTCGGCCTCCGTACGGCTTGCGGTCACCGGCCCTCCGGAGGCTCTTGCCGGAGTTAGGGCTGACAGGAGTCCATTGGACGGTGATTGGTAACGATTGGAAATGGGGGGCCGACGCGGTCGCCGCACGGGTGGTGCACAAGGCTTGCGATGGAGCCATCGTCTGCCTGCACGATGCCCACCCGACCGACCCGGACGCCGACCGGTCGGAAACGCTCCGGGCTGTTCGAATGGTCGTGCCGCGACTCCGGGCCCAAGGATACCGATTCGTTGCCTTGCAGCCGTTCAATCACGGCTTGCAAGGCTAGGGCCGGCTCCCGACGTGGCCCCTATTGGGCCGTCCATCCGCCGTCGATCACCAGATCCGTTCCGGTAATGTACCCGGCTCCATCCGAGCAAAGGAAGACCGCCAGCTGTCCGACTTCCTCGATCTTGCCCCATCGGCCGACCGGAAGTCGGGACAGGAATTGCCGGTTCTTTTCCGGATCCTCGATCAGGGGACGGTTCATCTCGGTTGCGAACGGCCCAGGACTGATCCCGTTGACAGTGATATTGAAGGGTGCCAGTTCCAGTGCGAGTGCTCGGGTGAAGCCCAGCAGGCCGGCCTTCGTGGTGCAGTAGCCCGTCCGGTTCGGCAGCGCGACATGCGACATGATTGAGGTCAGATTGATGATGCGCCCCCACCCTTTCTGCTTCATGCCGGGGACCATCGCCTTGGACATCGAGAACGGTCCGGTCAGGTTGACACCGAGAATCTCGTGCCACTCTTCGAGCGAAAACTCCTCGAGCGGCTTTCTGTTGTTGACGCCCGCATTGTTGATGAGGATGTCACACGTGCCGAACGTCTCTGCCACGGCTTGGTTCACTTCAGTTGCGGCCGTCTCATCCGTCACGTCGGCTGCCACATAGTCGGCAGCCCCCCCGCCTTCGCGGATACCATTGACGACATCCGCCAGCAACCGCACATCGCGCGCCACCAGCATCACCTTGGCACCGGCCCGCGCCAGCGATTCCGCCATCTCCCGCCCAAGTCCCTTGCTTGCGCCCGTGACTACAGCAACATTTCCGTCCAACGATACGCCACTCATGGTAGGTCTTGCTCTTTGGAGTCTGCCGTCCTGCTGGACCTGAGATCCTGGATCATCTCGCAGGGGGACAGGGACGGCGACTCTCTCCATCTTATCTCGAACGGCATCTTGTCCTGCATCGGGCTGGCATGGCGGTCAGGCTTGGCCGGACCGGCTGAAGACCCTACAATTCCAAGCCTTTCCCACGTTGGGGACTGCGCAGTTGAGGGGGAGGCGAATGGGCCCGCAGAGCGAGTGGGGGGCGGGTAGAGCCGCCCGACGAAGCACTGCGAACCCGCGCAAAGCCAGCCGTGGCAGATTGCCGAGGCCCTCGGGGTCGGGGTGGCGGACCCTGGACGGCGTCCTCCCCGGACCGGCCTGCGGCCGCCCGCCGGTGTCGCTAAGTCTTTGGGGCCGAAGTGCCTAGCGGGCCGTGAGGACAGCCTGAAAGGCTTCCTCACGATGCAGGCTGAAGTGGTGCCGGCCGTCCGCGATATCCTGCCCGGAACTCAGGATCACCGCGATCACGATGCCGTTGCACAGCGCGTTGTTCAGCGCCGCATGGCCCTTGCGTGACAGGCATCCTCGGCAAACTGCACGTCGCTGTCACGATGGTTCTGATTCTCCACGACCCAGTGCCCGCGATTCCAGCCCAGCAACTGCTCGGGCGTGCCGCGATCGGGCGGCACGGAGGTGATGCCGTAGACCATTTCGCGGCTGACACGCCCCGAGCCGAGGTGTTGCCGCTCGCGCTCGATGCGGAAGATCTGTCGCAGATGCGGGTAGTTCACGCTGTCGGTAGGGGGGCTCAGCACGCGGATGCTGCGCTGCTCGAGGCGCCCGTGGCCCTGGCTGGGCTCCTCCGCATAACAGCGGGTTCCGCGCTGCTCCCAGTCGATCTGGCAGAGAGCCGCAAACGCCTTCTTCGCGTTGGCCTTGACTTTCAGCAAGTAGTCAGCGCGGTGCGTGTCGACCAGCCTCCGGGCGGTGTTCGGGACGGCGTGCAGGACACCGAGGGTGACCACGCGGCCGGCCAGGGGCACCTCCTCGAACAGGGCTCGCACGGCGGCGATCTCGCCGTTCTGGTCGGGCAAGCCGAGACTGGCCTGGGGGCAGGCCCGAGCCGTGAGCCACCAGGGTCACGGTTTCGTGGTGTTCCGGGCCGTTGCGGTTGGCGGCGCGGACGCGAATCCCTCGGATCGGACGTTGTACTTGGACAGTCAATGGGCATCGTCGTACGCATCGTCAAATCATGTTGCCAGTGATTTCCTATTATCAAGACACTGCAATGGCGAACACAGGTCATCGCCCTTCTGAGCAGGGCGGTGTGCCTAGAGACTCAAGACCCGTTCATGGTGTTTCGAGTCAGCCAGACGGCCGCTGTGGTAGGTTGGCCAACGAAGTGTTACTTCAAGCGCAGATCGCGGTTGATCGGTGCAAGCAGTTCATTGACGGACGACATTGATTGTTGAGCTGATTCCTTGCTGCCCCCCAATGTGAGGCACACCTGAAACTCTAGCTGGCTACCAGCAGCGGCTCTGAAGACAGATGGCAGTATTTCGGCTAGCTCCTGCAACTCATTGGGCTGCAAATCGACGAGCCCAGAGGATGGCTTCTGCCCCCCTCCGGGGGGCGTTCGTTCAAGTTCCTTGAGTATTACGTTGGCTGCTCCGGCTGCGTCGCAAGGCCACTCAGCGCTTCCCGGGGCCACGCGCACAAGCCAGCCTGATCGTAGCGCACTATCAATCGCCCGCTGCAGGATCGGCCAAGGGATCTGCAGTCCAAGCTCCTTCGAAAGCTCAGAGCGCAAAGCGGCTGCAGTGGCCTGCCCGTTATTCCAAGCCTTCGGCACAGCGTCCCTCATTAGCTCGTCGGATCTCAGTGCCTGCATCGGTGAACGAAGCACGGTCGCATCCGTCAATGCGCCGGTCGGTAGCTGCTCACCTTGGAAACTTTCCGAGCCGTTCACCAGGCAGACGATGTCTTCGCTAACGGCTTCGGAAACCGCCGCTTCAATTATGTCACGTGGGCAGGTCGGAATGGCTATAGTATCTTCGTAGTCCTTGCGCTGCACGACTATCGTCTGCTTGCCCTCAAAATACTTAAGTAGCTTAGCCAATGTAGTCTGCCCGTCAACCCACAACCCCTGGAGAGCATCCGGAGACAGAACGCTCGGGTCCAGGCTCGACAGAACCGCCTTCTTGGCCAAGAAGATTTCCAGAGCGGACTCCTTTAGAGCGGTCTCGTCGATTGATGTCCGCCACCAAGTCCTAGCGGACCTGTCGGGCCGGGCAAGGGACGCGACGAAGATCCCGTCCGAAACACCCGAGTTGATCGTGCTCATGATTTTCTCGGGTCTGAGCATCTTCGGAAGATCGGCTTGTTGTGAAAATGCGCCCACCAAGTCCTTCACGAGGCGCGACGGCTCGTCCGCTCGCCACAAATCGTAAGGGCCTCCCGGTAGCAGCGCATCGGCATTGATCTCGGTCTCCTGAATGCGTACGCGATGGTCCGCCTTGATGGTGGCAAACAAGGGATCTGCGCCGATCTTCATCTCTAACGCCTGAACACGGTTGCTCTTGTCGACAGTGACAACGATCTTCCACGCTTGTCGAATCGTATCGGGGACGCGTTTGCGAGCTTGCTCCGTCCACCTGGCAAGCATGTCGGCACGAAACGGTTCCAGCACTTGCCCTTTGAGTTGTTCGCGTACCTCGTGCCACCCGAGAAGTTCACGAATGCTTACATGGGCGGCGGCTAGGCCGTTGCGAGCGGGAGCCACCAGGACAATGGAGTTCCGGTGGACCCGCGGTCGGTCAGAACTTGTTGTCTCTTCGATGAATCTCTCTGCCGCCTTGCTCGGTTTGCCCGAATCGGACACGGCTTCCGGCCCCAGCACGGCGAACCGGAAGTGGAGGTCGTCCGGGATGTCGTGCGCCCCCTCGGGTAGTGTGTGCACTTGGGCACCCGCCTCCGTTGCTCCTTCAGTGAGACTCTTCGTCTTCGGGATCTCGGCGCGGAGTCTCATCTTAACGCTGTCATTCTTGACTAGGTACTTGCAGGCATAGTCGTGCATCTGCTTGAGGTTGGGCTGGTTACCGAGACGCCACGCCCCAGGTAGTGCGCCGGGACCGCTTTCCGCATCCGCAACTGCCGGAAACTCCGCCTCGTCGAGGAACCAAGAAATTCTTGTCCAGTGGCGTAGCCCCTTCTCCAGCTCAATTCGATCCGGGCTGGTCGCCCCGATTAGCGCCATCAGTTCCTGCGTGTGCACCTTCTGGCCTATAGGCTGCGAGCCCAGAAACACGGCACATACGGCCTGTTCCACCTCGCGAAATCTCAGGGTGGACTGGTCTTTCTGAACTTCCCGCGCCTTGTTCAGCTCGCCCTCCAGGACAGCGCTCCAAGCATTGCCGGTGCCATCTGTCACATGGCGCGAAGCGGTGCCGGCGAGTTCCCGTACCGCTTCGGGCAGGGCAGTCTTGTCAGGTTCGGGCAAAAACACGTTGGGGCCGACCAGCGGAGACTGGTCCCAGGTTTGGGCGTCGCGCAGCGCGATTGCAAACGTCCTGAGAATGCCGCGAGTGCGCTGAAACTCTTCGAGTTGCGTCCACTTGTTGTAGAAGATATCAGTCAGGTCCGGATGGATGGGAAAGCTGTCCAGAAATCGCTGTTCTGCCCTTGCTCTGTCCTTTTCTACAGTCTCGTCGACCTTCGCGATGTTGTTTAGCGCCGTGGTAACGTGCTGACGGAACGATTCCGGTCTGGCGATCGATTCGGGATCGAAGAAGCGCCGACGCATTACTTCCGCCACGTCTTCCTTCTGGACTGGTTCGATCCCTAACTCCTTCTGCCGGCGGAAGATGTTGAAGAGCTGCAGCCTTAGTTGATTTCCGAGCGAGTCGCTCATCTTGGGGTCGGAGGCGAGTAGAGAGGCAACCAAGGCGCAGCGGTCGACCTTTGTTGCCGCTTGGCAGAGGTACTGGAAGAAGTTGACCAAGCGATCACCCCAGTGTGCCGCGCTCGCCGCCTTTTCGCGCGCATACATGAGCACTTCATCGATCAGTACCAAGGTGCCGAGGCCGTGTGCCTGCGGCAGAGATAGCAAGGTCGTGAGCAGCGGCTCTGCTGGTGGGGTGTCGCGCTCCTCGTTTGCGCCATTGGCATGAATGGAGCGCAAGCCCTCCTCGCCTGCGATCTGGAACGCGAGCACGCTCCATGGATGCTTGAGCCAGCGCAGTTCGCCGCTGGGCCCGTGCGTCTCCATGCCCTTTTCCACGTCCAACTTGTCGAAACAGAGCGCCGCGACCCGCGCTGTTGGCAGAGGAATCCCAATGTGGGCTCGGAATTGTTCGACCGCGGGCAGAGCCGGTAGCGATTCTGGGGAGTGCAGGAGGTGGCGCAGTGCTACCAGCGTATGGGTTTTGCCGCCGCCATAGGTAAGCTCGAGCTGGCGAACAGCCTTGGTGTTGCTGCCGGCCAGGCGCAGCGCGACATCTTTTGCGAGATCCCGCAACGGCAAGGTCGGATAGGTCAGCCCGAAGAACCGTCTGGGATCCTCGTAGATCGGATGCGTTCCCTTCTGTGCAACCACGTCGTGTAGGTCTGCCGCGAAGTCGGCGAGCGTGAGCTCTCCTGAGCGCACGTCGTCACGCAGCCGCACGACTTGATGCCAAGGTGTCCATGGAAGTGTCTGTGGCATATCGTCCTCCTACCAAGATCTGGAAGGTGTTTCGAACAGGCATGATCCCTCGCGATCCCCAGATCGAATCGCAAGGGCAAGTCGTGCGGACCGTCCGGATCCAAGCAATTTGCGCGCGTCAGATAGCCGTATCGTCGGCACACACATTTTCCCCGAGCGGAACTGAATATATCGCGTACGATGCATCCTAACGATTACACTTGCCATTGTCATGCGAATAAGCGGACGATAAACCGCTCTCCGTCTACGAAAAGATCCGGATCCGTCCCATTGTGCTGTTTCATGGTGCGAACGATCTTTCGTGGCACTCCCATCCCCATGTGTTCAAGATAGCCATAGTGCCCCATAACCTCCTGGAGGAGTGGGTTCCGCATCACTCGTATCCCCGTGCGCATGCGCTCCGGCGTTACGCCATTGGGGAGTTTCCCGGGCGAGACTATCTCCAGCCGGTCTGAGTACAGCGCTAGTTCGATATCGGTGTAAGCCAGGAGATAGTCCCTGTGAATCAGAGCGTTCACCGCTGCCTCGCGAATCGCCTCGTCAGGATATAGTGTCCGCTCAACACGACGAGCCCCACCCTCCAGGCGGGCGGTCGCGGAGGTGTTACGTTTGACGAACTCCACTGCCTGTTCGACGAGGCCAGCTTCAATGATCTCTTCCTGCGTGTCCATGAGCGGCACCATGGGGCCGCGCAGAGCCTTACGCTCCCTGGACGCATAGTCTTTCTCCGGTCCAGGGAATGCCGCAGCGTCGATGCCCGCCTGGGGCAGAAACCGGTTGGGAACGGTCCCGAACAGCAGCAGCCCAGAGAGACTTGCGCTTTCCTCCACCATGATTTGGGTGTTGACCAGCAGTGTCCGCCACCCGGCTTCGTCCCCATTGTCCGGGATGTCTTGCTGGCGGACCCGTGCGAAGTAGTCCCTGAGACGGCGACGGTCCAGGTCGTCGACCGTGGATCCGGAGATTGGTCGCACGTCAGCTCGAACTGCACCGCGCTGCTGGAAGAGCCGGGCGAGCTCCTCCGGCGCAGCCTCTCGGCTCTGAGTGCCAACCCTGATGTAGTATGTGTGCCCGTTGCGGTGCCAGCGACAGTGTGTGTGTAAACCACGCGGCACACGCACCACTGCGACGTCGACACCGGGACGCAAGTCCCTTACCACTTCGAAGTACGGAATGATGGGCGGCCTGATCTTGTCCCGGCACACATTCATCACCCATTCCTCAAGTCCATCGTGCGTCAGTCCGACAATCGTTCCGTCGTCGTCCACTCCAAGCAGGACCATACCGCCTTCAAGGTTCGAGAATGCGACGAGTTCCTTGGCGAGATCATGAGTCTGTGGGAGGTCACGCTTGAATTCAACGCCGGAGTTTTCGCCGTTCGAGATGATTTCGAGAAGTGCAGTCTTGGTCGTCATGGTCAGAATCCGTACTTGAATCGGCGCATCTCAAAGGCATCCTTGCCACCTTCGAGAGTCTCCTCGACCAACTCTCGCACGGATTGCGAGTCGATGGAGCCCATTTGCTTGGATGCGATACTTGCCTTGCCACCCTCGGCCTCGCCCGATGCAGCCAAGCCGAGGATCAGCTCCGCGTCGCCGAGCACCGGGATATTCGCGTTGTGGGTGGCGAAAACGAACTGCCTGCGTCCCTTTTCCTGTCGCATGATTGGAACTATGACCTCGCTGATGAACCGGTTATCGAGGTCGTCTTCGGGTTGGTCTACTACAAGGGGGGCCTTGGAGTCGAGTAGCAAGAGCAGCAATACAGCTGTCGCCTTCTGCCCTGTAGAAAGCTTGCCCAGCGTCTTCCATACTACCGGTTGAGCGTCCGACGCCGTGTTGAGTTCGATGCTGGTCGTTGCAGGCAGGTCGAGCTCTTCGATTTTCATATGCAGATCTGAGCCGGCATCAGCGATTCGCTCCGCCGCACCCGGAGGTAGATTGTATACCGACATCAATGCAGTCTTGCCTTTCTGGCATGCCTGTGAGAACTCGGGCAGGGAGAAAGGCTTAATGCTACGAAGGCGTTCCAAGTCTGTGGCAAGGTTGCCTCCTACAGTTCGCAAGAGATCATCCAAGGGCTTCCGGCTTCCCGCCATTGTGACTTTGACTCTTACTCGATTGCGGAGCTTTCTGGAAATGCGGCCGGCTGCCTTGTCGAGATCGAGATATTCGCGAGCCTTGATGTCTTCCCACTCCGCAACCAGACTTTGGCGGTCCGACTCAAACGTCCTTAAGTGGATCTCAACCCTTTTCATCTGCTCTTTCAGTGGCTTCAGTCGTTCTATCTGCCGGCGAAGCCGAATGAACTCGGCACCGTCGATACTGGATTTCTGCAGATTTCGTAGCATGCACTCATAGTTCGCTTCCATGGACTCGCGTTGCTTGTCCCAGATTTCGTGGATTTCCGCGATCGCTGCATCGGCTTCGGACAGCACTTCGCCGAGTTGTCTTCCGACCGCTTCGAGCCGTGTACTCAGGGTCGGGAGCACGTTTCCAATCTTGCCCAAAGTGCTTGCATTCGGTAGTCCGTTCAGTGCATTCCTTGACAGGAACGCTGCATCAATCGGCAGGGTCTCGACCAGTTCGTTGTGAAGCGTCTGGAAAGGCTCTAGGCGATCTTGCAGGATCATGAACAAGGTTTCCTCTCTCACCAAGAGGCTCCTTTCCTTTAGCCGATCCTCCAGCCCTGCTTCTTGGAATCTCTTCTGATTCTCCTCTAGGCTGGGTAAGGTCGCGAGATTCTCTTTGAGCTCTTCCAACTCCCTCCGCTTCTCCACAATTCGGCGACGCGATCGCTCAAGTGCCATTCTTAGCTCCGTCTTGCGACCGAAAAACGACGGATCTCGTTCCACGAACCGATCCAATAGGAAGGTGAGCTTCTCGGGGCTCTTGGCCAACTCGGAGACTTCGTGTTGCCCGAACACCTGGACGCCCGGTATCGTGTCTTTAGGAGGTATAGGCAGTAAGCTACCTGTTTCGTCCTTTACCGATGGTGGATTGGGAACCGTTCGCTCAATGACGTAATACCTCTCGGACGGGTGATGCGAGCGAACCAGAAGCGAGAGTTTCGTTCCCGGTCGCAAGACATGTTTGACGACGTCTTGATGGGTCTTACGTGCCTCATCGCCGAGTGGGTCAAGGCCGAGTGCATAGCGTATGCTCTCGATCACGGTCGACTTACCGGTGCCGCGTCCACCGATCAAGGTGTTGAGATTGCCGTTGAGATGAATCAGAGCGTTGTCCATAAATCCGCCTTCCCAAGTCATCGCGAGGAATTCGGTGTGGGTCTCGGGTAGCGGATCGCTGTTTAGTCGGATGCGAGACTCTGGGTCAAGGAATGCCTGACGCAGTGCCTCGACTGAGACTTCTGACATCTTGATAAAGCAGGATGTACCGTCCCGCCTTAAGTCTTCTGGACCGTTGACGTCAGAAGCATTTACGATCGCTAAGGGGTGCGGTCGCATGTGTTGGGAATCCTTGTTCTCGAGAATCTTCCGGAAATTTTGTGGTGCATCCTTCGCGTCCCCTGGCAGTGCGCATGCGAGCAAATCAGGTGATTTCCAGGTTGCAATGCGAGTTTGGCCACTGAGAGTCGGCAACAGTCCCCCATCTGAAGTCACATGTGCGGCGATAATGACTGCGCCCCATTCCCGCGCTTTCCCGAGCAGATCCCTAGAATTGAGGCTGCCTAGGGGAGAAGGATCGCTCGGATCATGGACACCGCAAAACCCTATGATCCTTTCCAGATTCACGTCTTGGGATGGATCGAAGAGACATAGGAAATGGACTCCATCCTTAGCTACGGCCTCAAAGCCGCTGAACGCAAAAAGACCGGCTTCGCGAAAGGCATGAACGAGTGCTTCGGAGGTGTTAACACGGTAGTGATCCGTGACTGCCACAACCTCAATTCCTGCTTTCCGACAGGCTTGGATGATCGCTTGGTTGTATTCGTGTTCCGAGCGAAATTCCGTCGGCTTGCTGTAGCGCTGGAGATAGTCGAAAGGATTGATTTGCAGCGCACAACGGTAGAATCGCGCACCATTCGGAAGTTTCCGGGCGGACTCCAAGCGCTCGGAGTCCGTAGATGTCGCACTGGATGCTGTCATCGCACGGCCCTTGCCCTTCGTTGGTGTTCGCCTGAAATTTCGAGTGTCCCTCACGGCTGCTTCAAGAGTCTGGATCAAGCACTAGCTGGCGCGGCACGGCGAGGTCCGCTCGGGTGGCGATGTGGTTGAAGAGAGATTCGAGGATCGCACGTTCCTCTGAGCCGGCGGGTGCCAGTTCGATCAGCGCCTGCAGCAACCGAGCGAACAGGGCGTGGCGTCCGAGGCTGTGCTCGTCAATGTACCCATTCACTCTGGACTCATCGCCCGCTCGCCACAGGTGCATCAAGCAGTGTGCCCGGTCGATGAGGGGCACAGGCATCCCACCCGGGACATCGCGGCCAAGCCGCTTGGTTTGGCGCTGGGTCCAAGGCCGGAGCCTGACCGCGCTGCCGCCGCCCCTGCCACCGGAGCTGGCAACGGTATCCCCGTCGTCAGCTTGCCCGTCGGGCGGCGTATGTCCGGGGTGGTAGAGGAGGTTGAAGCGGTCAGAGATGTCGCGGTCGGAAAGGTTGCACGACAGAGCGTAGAGAATACAGGCACCGGCCGGCGCCTCGTCCATGCCGAAGTCGCCTCGGTGCAGCAGGTAGTAGGTGGTGACATCATCAAGCCCGCTCGCGGCTGCTTCCTCCCCATCACCGGTCAGCACTCGGCCGACCACGAAGTCCACAACCATGCGGCGTACCGCGCGCAAGAACTCAGCCACCGGCAACAGTGCCCCAGGCTCGTCGGCCTTCTTAACAACCGGGTACTTGGAAAAGGCTTCGAGCGCTGGCCCCGTGGCCGCCCATACGAAGTCAGGTCCACGAATTCCGGCGTCCCAGAAGCCACGCAGCTTGCGGGTGATGTTGTCGCGCATCTCAGCTAGCACTGGTGCATCCCACCCGGGCCGTGCCGGCGGACGCTTACGGCAGATCAGCCAGACCGAAGATGCGAGGGCGGCGGAGCCCAGCGAGCGTTGCCGATTCTGCATTTCTGTGCGGATCGGCCAGGAGCCGACCACAACGAAACCGGCCCGGATCAGCGCAGCGGCCAGAGTTTCCCAGGCATCCGGAGACTTGTTTGCGAACACCACGACCAATCGGCCATCCGGCTGGAGCGACTCGTGACATGCCTGAAACGCCCGGGCCATGCCGTCTTCGTAGGTCTTCTTCGACAAGGCCCGGTCCCCACCAAAGCGGCTGGCATCGTCGATCAGCTCGCCGTCGCCGTGAGCCGCGTTCCACTTCGGGCCGAGGGGGTTGGCGAACACGGGATCGGATTCAGGGACGATGCCGTGGAGCACTCGCCTCAGCCAGATGTGGAAGAAGTCCATCAGGTCCGAATAGGGAATCGCGTCGTAATAGGGCGGGTCGGTACAGATCACGTCGAAGCGGTCGGCCACGCTTTCGGTGGCGGACTGTCCCAGTACGGTCGCGGCTGGTGCTCCCCTCGTCGCGTCCTGCAGGTGCTCGACGACGCGGGCTATCCATTCGACGGCCTGAATGAACCCTCCGGTGGTGTTGGTCAGCGGACAGGATTCGGCGAAGTCCCAAACGACGGGGAGTGCGAAGCGGGCGAAGGTGCTGCGAATTTTCTCGGGATCGTTGGTCCAGGTCGCGAGTGCACTACCCCGGTCGGCCAAGCGGCCGAGGGACGGTGCCAGACAAGCCGTGATCGCCTCGCGCCAGTGCGCAGGGATGTTTCCCATCTCGCCATGGCATCGGCGGATCTCCCGCAACACAACGCCCAGCACCAGAAGCTGCCGCTTCGTGAACAGCTTGGCCCACCGGTCGAGGCCGTAGAGCGGGATACGAAAGCCGAGAGCCTCCTTGCCTGGCAGGGGCTCGTCCGGCAATCCGAAGGGGATTTCGGAGTACAACGCTTCCAGGTCGTCGGCGGAGACATCCGCGGCGTGCAATTCCCTGTCCTCAGGTATCCGGTATTCCTTGCCCTTCGGCCCGTTCACGACCACCGCGGTCATCAATGCTCCCAAGCGCCCGGCGCGGCCTTCAAGGCGGATGTCCTCCATCGTCATGATGGTCTCGCAACAGGGACAACGCGCACCGCTTCGGCTCATTGTGCCGGCGTCGAGTCGCTTGTAATGCTCGCGCCGCTGGGCGGCGTTGCCGTCCGATAGGGGTACTGTGGTCTTGACCCCGAATGCAACACCGGTCCCGCCTGCATTGGGGGCTATCGTCAGCAGAGCGCGCTTGTTGTGCTTCTTGCAGAGCCAACTCGTCTTGAGCAGGGGCAGCGTCGCTCGGCAATTCTTGCAGCGCACCGTCCGGGCCCAGAGATAAGCCACCGTTGGCTTCGCGACCCAGCGCGGGTTGCGCGGGTCTTCGAGATATTTCTTATCGAAGCCTTCGTTCAGCGGCTCGACGGCGGCCACGCTCCCGGCAACGGACATCAACTGTGCCAACGGCCGTTCCTTGAACGCTGGGCCGCCAGGTGCGAGCGATTGGAACTCCGCATAAGTCGGATAGTGGTGCTCCATGACCGTGCGCACCCGCGCCAGCACGAGATGCCCCCAAGCACGTACCTGCCAAGCGAGGTCGGCAGTGAACAGATCGTCAGCAGGTTGTGCGGGACAGTCAATCAGCGCTGGCTCACGTTGACCACCGTCGTCGTCGAAGCCGCGTTTCTCAAGCTGCTTCAAGAGCGCCTTTCCCCTGAAGCCGCGGGCCTGCAGGTACGCTTCCATGAAGTCGCGGTCAGTACGTACGAACTCCGGCAGCGGGAGGGATTTGCTCGCCAGCACTTGCGGGTAGCCGAGCGTGCACTTGAGAATGAACCAAGCGACCGGATTGATGTCGATGGCGGTCGCTGCACAGCCGAGCCTCATCGCCTCCAGCGGAATCGCTCCCCCGCCAGCGAACGGATCCAGCACCTTCGGAGTCCGCCCACCATACGCCTTGCGGATCCGGGTGCGGAACCAGTCGAGGTCGGGTCCACCTTCGCGTCCCCAGTGCAGGATACCGCCCAAAGTCTCGTTTTGGCGCCGTTCCATCTTCTGTCCGTCCCGCCGCTCGACCCTGACCTCTTCGACAAGCTCGCCCGCGAGGCGCCGCCAGATCTCTCTGCGCTTCTTCGCGTTGCCGGGGTCAGGCAGCAACGTCGCGATCAGAGCAGCCCGGCATGCCGCCAGTGGGCGTCGCGCCGGCCAGATATGCAACGTCGAAACGTGCCCGTGTCGCACGTTCTTCTCGTGCACCGAGTCGAGCGAAACCTGCTCCAGTGGAAAATCGACTTCGATCAGCCGGGTGTCGGATGTGGTCATGGCTTGGCGCTCGTGATCTGTTGGGGATTAGGATCGATGCGATTGAAAGTGGAAGCAGCCAAGGGAATTACACTCTAATCTCTAATGTCGTGACAGTTGCAATAGAGATCTGTCCCCAGACGCAATGGGCGGCCATGTTGTCGCGACAGTTCGACACCACTAAGCCTCTCCTTGGTCCCCCGATGCAAGGATCTCCGAACTCGGTACGACGACCCCCTGCGACTTGGCCAGAAGGCATCCGAACGGATCGCGGACCTTCACCAAGCGGGGTCTGGATGTGGCACAGTCGAAGACCACATAGAGCCAGTAGCGGTCGCGCAGGTTGCAAGCGGCTGCCCATTCGTTCGCCTTAACTTCAACCGACCCGGTGCCAGCGCGGCCCTTGACTTCAATGGCTCGGTCCTCTGCCAGTCCGGCTGCGTCTGCCGGACGCAGCGAGCGGAGATCGAACCCCGGCCAGTCGCCGAGGCCCTCTCGACGCGCAAGCTCGGGCCGCGACACATCCCGGACATTAGCCCCAGCCGCTTCCTCGTGGGCGCGAGCCAAGTCCATGGCGATTGCTTCGACTTCCGCGTCATGCCGCTGAACCTCATCTGGCGTGTCTGCCGGTACGACCAGTGCGTGGACGATCATCGCCGTCTCGCCGGCCTCAACGAGTGACAACTCCGCTTCAAGTCGCTCTAGGCCGTGCCGCTTTACCGTGGCAAGCCGGCCTTGGTCTACCTTCACGCTGGCCAGCTCCGCCTGAGCATCCGCATCACCCCGGCGTGCGTCGACGCTCAATCGCTGCCGTTGCGCCATCAGCTCTGCGATCCTGTGGTCGTAGCCGTGCGCGGCCCACCGGCGGCGTTCCGGCAGCAGATCCTCAATGCGTGCGCGATGTTCCGTCGCCATGCGTTCTGCGGCCTCCGCCAGCCACTCCTCCGCCTCTTCCCTCCGCCGGTGCCCCGAACGGGCCAGCGGTACGCTCCCGGGCGCAACCCGGTCGGTTCCTCGCAGCAAGAGAAGTTGTTCCGGCGGGCAAGACGAAACGGTTCCGTCGACCTCCTGCCGTAGTCCGACCAAGCTGATCTCGATCGTCTCCGCCCGCTCCCCGTCGCGGCGCACGACCGCCGCGCGGCCCATGTGAAACAGGTAGGGGGCCTCGGCATGGGGATCGACGAAGACGGCTCCCCGCTTCGCTTCGCTGCTCCACCGTGCCAGGAAAGCTGCTCGAAAATTGTCGAATACTGGCTCGCCAGGGTGCATCCAGACCGCATCCTCGCTGCTAGCCGGGCGATAGAACGTCATCCTCCTACACATCGACTCGGGGCAGGTGTCCATCGCGCCCGGAACGCTGTCTGACGCGCCCGGCAGGCTTGGTGCGAACTCGAAGACTCCGCTAGCGTCTCCTTGCAGCCGCAGTCCGATCAGAGGTGCCGCAGTCTCGACGAAACGGCGGACGTAGCCCGGCAGCACACGGCGATACTGCTCCTGTTCGATGCCTGCATTGATTTCGGGAAGCCGCCCGCGCAAATCGGTACTGCCATACAGGCCGCGCTCCCGCTCGTTCTGATCAGTCACACGCTTTGCCGACAGCTGGCTGTCGAGACTCTTGATGGCACTGCTGGCACCGTCCTCCGTCGTGGCCTTCTCCAGATAGTCCCTCAGTTCCATATCCTTGATCAGGCGTCCTACTACGTCGAAGACCTTGTCCGATTGGAGTTCCCGTCGGATTCTTTCCAGTTTATCGAGAAGCACGCCAAGAACCCGCCCTTCGCGCGTCTCGCCTGCGATCAGGTTGACGATCACCACCGGGTCGTGGGTCTGTCCGTAGCGGTGGATTCGTCCCATCCGCTGTTCAAGACGCGCCGGGTTCCATGGCACATCATAGTTCGTGTCTGCCAGAAAACCCTTATTGGGCACGAGGTCTCGCTCGAAGGTGAAAACAATATCGATGACAAATGGTTGGATTAGGCCTGATTAGGTCCGTCTGAGTGCCTGTCACTTCACCTCAAGGCCGCATTTGCAGCCGTTCTGAGGGCTCTCAACCGCCGCTTTGGCCGATCAGACACAGCTCCCCCTGCCGGGCCGTGGCCCGGCTCCCGGCGGGGTGCCCGAAACCGCTTCAGGCCGCCAGGCTGCACTGGGCAGCCTCGCGGTCCGCTTGCAGCAGGACCCGTCCCAGGCGGTGCAGGTTGGCCCCCAACACCGCCAGCGCCACGGTGCGCTCGAAGCCTGCCTTGCCCATCGTCCGCACCCGGTCCAGTCCGTGATGCTCCAGATGATTGATCGCCGCCTCCACCGCCGAGTGCTGCCGCCGCGCCTTCCGAAACGACTCCTCGGCCTCCCGCTCCCGCTGGGCCGCGCTCAACTTGCCCTTCGCCGGTAGCGCATTCAGATCCAGCAGCTTGTCCAGCTTGATCCGATTCTCCGGACTGTGAAAGTTGCGGTCAAAACTGCACGCCCGCAGGTCCGGGAACAGCTCCTGCGTCTCCTCGATAATCGGCTCCGCGATGTCCACGTCGCCGCCTTCCCACAGCACCTTGTGGTGCAGCAGAAACTGGTGCTGGTCCTCGACCACGCAGACCGGCACTCCCAGCTCCACCGGACAGCCGGCCTTGCCCTTCGAGATCCAGCGCGTGTGCGGCTTAAAGATCGAGAACACCTTCTCCTCCTGCGGAATCTTCTCGCCTTCCAGCAGCCGCCGCTCGGACTGGTCGATCTGACGCTCGGCATGGGCAATCAAGTCCTTGATTTGCTGGATCCTGGACTTCTTCATTCCTGCCTCCTCCAAGGCCTTCAGACTGCTCGTGGCGCGGCTGACCAAGTCCTTGCAGGTGCGCAGATAGGCCACCACCCGGGGACGCGTGGCCCGGCGCGTCTGCCGCACCGCATGGAACAGTGAGCGCACCTTGCGGGCCTGCTTCTGCCACTGCCGCCAGCCCGTCACGCCGTGCGGACCGGCCTGCCGCCCCAGACACTTCAGCAAACATCGCATGGCATCCCACAACAGCGAGACGTCGGTCGGATAGTGCACGTCGGTCTCGGCCACGAACGAGTCACACCGCCCGCGCAAGGCCTCCCCCGCGCTGTGCTCCAGCACCGTGTGGCCCTCCTGCACCAGAACCTTGTTGATCGCTCCCAGCAACTCCGGCGTCAGCAGGGAGACATTGTCGAGCAGGCGCTGATGCTTGTAGCGGGTCTCGTCGAACACGCCGTGGCCCAGCATCTGGCGCACCTGGTCGTGGTGATTGGCCAGGTTGCGGAGCCGGTCGAAGTCCAGGTTGAGACCCTCTTTGAGCAGCCCCAGCACCAGAATCTGCCACAGGTCCAGCCCCGGTCGACCGACCCCCCGCTTGACGTGGGCCAGCAAGTGCTTCTCCAGCAGGCCCATCACCTGGGTGTAGACCGCCGGCGTACAGAACAGATGCTGCAAACCGCGCAGGACCGCCGTCGTGTCGTCGCGACAATCGAGTTCGATCTCCATCTTCTCGATCGACACCTGACCGATCTGCAGTTGTCGTTGGTGAATTTCGCGCATCAGGATTTTCCCGTCCTCTGAAGATGGGCCGTTTCTGGCCCGATTCAGCCCCCAAGCGCCTGAAAACCGCTTTCTTGGGGCCGTCAAATCACTATTATACCACTGATATCAAAAGATTTCTAGGGTTTTCGGGCAGACACTAGTTCACCATCAGCCAGCAAAACTGAAGATTGATGCCCTCCCCCGCGGCATCGGTAGCGACCAGGTAGCTGGCGCCGCCCTGTTCTGCGGGGCACCGGAAGAACTCCATCTGGGACTCCCGTTCTTTGTAGTCGAGCCCGCCATGGATCAGGGCTACGCGGTCAGTGAAGCCGAGTGCGGCCAACCTGCGGACAAGAAATTCGGCCGTGTCCCGGTGCTCCGTGAAGATGATGAGCTTCTCTTGGGCGAATTCGGGATCCGCCATGACCGTCCGCAGCTTTTCGAACTTGGAATCGTCGCCGGACTCGGCGAGACGACGGGCTTGGGCGAGCAGGGCCTCGACCGTCTTCCGCTCTTCCCTCAAGTCCACTGCTGCAGTCGCGGTGAGTCCGCCCAGTACAGTCTTCTCGAACGCTTCATGGCCCTCCGGTTCGCCCCCGCTTCCGGTATCTTCGTCGGCCGTGCGAGACTCGAAAAAGTCGGGCGTGTTGGCGATGCGTCTCTGCTGTCGTTCGAGTTCGTCAGTGCGGCCGGTGCATGCCAGTTCAATGGCCTCGTCCAACCGCTCAAGACGCCGCTCGAAAGAACGCATCAATGCTTGGGTCGAACTGGCGAGGCGGCGCTGGAACACGCTCATGGCGAGGCGTGCCGCCGAACGGTTCACAACGCGTGCCTTGTTGTAACCCTCAGCGATATATTTCGTCGTCGCTTCGTAGAGATCCCGCTCCCCCGGGCTCAGCGCGTAGCTCAGCGTGTCACATTGTCGCTGCGGGTAGAGCGGCTGTCCGTCGAAGCGGACCATCTCCTCCTTGGTTCGGCGGATGAAGTGGCGGCGCCGTTGCGCCTCGGGGAAGGCCTCGAACGCGTCGAAGGTCGAGAGCACGTCGGGCACGAGCAGGCGCCACAGGCAGTAGTAGGGAAAGTCCTTGCCCATATGCGGTGTCGCAGTCAGCAGCAGGAGGTTCGGGGCCGACCAGCCGATTCGCCACCGATTATGCTCGACTGGCAGGCCGGCCAAGGCTTCGGCGAGGCGGTAGCGGTCGGTCCTGCGAATGCGAAACCCGTGCTCGCGGTCGGCGGCCAGCTTGTGGGCCTCGTCGAACACCACTAGGTCGTAGGGACGCGCTGTGCCTGAAGCCACCGCCTCGCGCATCCGTGTCACCATGCGAGAGCCGGTCAGTGTATCGATGCTGACGATGAGGCGATTGCTCTCCTGTCCGGTGAACGGGTTCGAGTCGCGGGCATCGGCACCGCGAACGATTCGGAATGGAAGACGGAACAGTGTGCGCAGCTCCCGTTCCCAGTTCCCGACGAGGCCGGCCGGGGGCACGATCAGGATGCGCGCGACCAAGCGTCGAGCGAGCACCTCGCGCAGATACAGGCCCGTCATGATCGTCTTTCCAGCACCGGCATCGTCAGCTAGGAGGAACCTCAGCGGTGACTGTTTGAGCATGTGCTCGTAGACCGCGATGCGCTGGTGCGGCAACGGGTCGATCGAGGATATCTCGGCTGCGAAGGCAGGATTGATGAGATGGCCGTAGGTAAGACGGCTCGCCTCGGCCACAGCAGCAACCACTTCAGGCTTAGCCCCGAAATCGAGCACTGGGGCCGCCTCTGTGCTGTTCGGTTTGACAAGCAAGGTCGGTGCTTTCATGTCAGGGTCCAGATCGACGAGGCAGTTGCAATCAAGGCGCGTAGGCTTAGACTCACCGTTCTCCCACCGGTCCAGCGTGGCAGGTGCGACCCGGACGCGCTCCGCCATCCGCATCAATCAGAGTCGTTCGCACAGGTTTCGGATTCGGATTCGGATAGGATAACCCTCGGGAACTTCCCCGGCCATCGGCCCAGTCTGAATGGTAATGCACCGCTGCGGGTCCGGCCTATCCGAGTGGCCGGTGCAGCGTTGCCCCCGGGATCTGGGACTGCGTGATTGACCACTGGTGCGCTCGGGGCACATTCAATCCTGAATGATCCCTTCAGGAAGCTCTTCGGCAGTGGTGCAGTCAACCACCGTGGAAACTACCTGCCTGGTATCACGGTAGTGCGCGCCCACAACCGCAACCTTACCGCCGGTCCCGCAACCGCTGAGCTGCTCGCATCTGTGCTTGCGCGTGTTCCTGCGTTGGTCTCCCAGATAGGTCTCATCCACATCTACCGCTGCGTCGAACATCGGCGGCCCCTCGTACGCGAACACTTCGCGGATGCGCTGTTGCATGTGCCAGGCGGTCTTCTGTGGGATGCCCAGATCACGCTGCAGCTCCATGCTGGACACACCCTGGAGCGACGTGCTGCCCCAATAGATCGCGGAGAGTCACTTGAGCAGTGGCGGAGGCGAGCCAGCCATCACCGTACCGGTCTTGGCGCTAAAGTACTTGCGACAGTCCCGGCAGCGGTACGGCATCTCTCACGTGCGAGCACGCGTGTGTCGGGTGTATGTTGATGCTCTCGCAGCGCAGACATACGCACTTGCCGTCAGGCCGCAGGAATCCCTCGAACCACTTGCGAGCAGCGTTCTCGTCCGGGAACAACGAGCATGATGCCGTGTCGGTGGAAGCCGCCCGGGGTCTTCTTCCGCACCATACTCTAGACCGCATAACCGAAGTTACGTCAACCCTGCGATTTAACTCCCAACGTATTCATGGCGGACGGGGCGGCCTTTCCGACCGCTTTGGAGGAGAATCCCATGCTGACGAGCCTGGCTCTGCGCTGGCGAGCCACTGACCATCTGGCCGACCTGCTCCGGCGCGGCGAAATCTAGTGTTGCGTCACAGGTTGATCTTGGGGTCAACGGCCGCAGACGTACAACTGTTATCGGCAGCTGGTATTTCGCCGTTCACGCTACACCGACCCAAGCCCTACCCGTAAATTCGACAGTGACAGAACACTAGCGCCGGTCGCAGGGCAAGCAGCACAGCCTGACGCTGCCGAAAGGAGTGGATTACCGCTGCGCATCCGCGCTTCCCGCAGTACGCGACCTTGGCCAGCCGGGTCCCGATGTCCGCAGATGGGATCGCTCGGACAGGTGCCTCCAGTGGTCTTGCGCCTCGTTGTTCGACGGGCGCAACGTCGCTCTTGTTGCTCAGTCCGACATCCGGTCGAGGCATTGTTTGCTGCTTCCGTCTCTACACGGACAGTCTGGACAGCCGCCCTCGCCACGTTACCGTGGACGCTACGCCGGGAGCTTACAGCTCCTCCAGCCGCTTCCGTACGCAGTTCGCTTCGGGAACGTCCGCAGTCGCAACGAAGATCGTGTCGTCGCCGGCGATGGTCCCGATCACTTCGGGCCAATCCGCTGCGTCCAGATGTAGTGCGAGGGCGTTGGCCCCGCCGGGGACCGTGTGGAGAATCACGAGGTTCTGAGCCGTACTCACGGCCACGAGGAATTTCGGCACGATCGCCTCGAGGTTCTGGCGGGCCGTGTCTCGGCTGGGTTGGTCTCTCGGTTCTGAGTATCCTCGCCCGGTTCTGACGATTCCGAGTTCTCTCAGATCTCGGGAGAGCGTTCCTTGGCTGATGTCGATGCTTCTCTCGGAGAGCGCTGTGACGAGCTCGTCTTGCGTGCGCAGTCTCCGCGAGCGGACGAGCTCGAGAATCTCCCGGTGCCTCCGTGCCTTCACGGATCCTGCCGGGCCGGGTTGCGCGACCGACGGGAAAGGCTCGCCAGCCGCAAGCGGGCGGTGGTAACCGCCTCGCGGACCCGGTGCGTAGCGGTACCGCCGGGGAGCGAGTGGTTCTCCATGGCGTTCCGCGGAACCAGAGCGTCCATGGCAGCAGCATCGAGCTCCGGTGCGAACGCCTGCAGGTCTTCGAGGCTCCAGTCGGAGGGGCGCTTGCCGCGCCTCACGCTTTCCAGTACGATCCCGCCCACGATCTGATGGGCGCGATGAAACGGTACGCCGGCTCGGGCCAGTATCTCCGCCAAAGCCGTTGCCGAGACCCAGCCGTCCTCGGCGGCCTTCTCCATCGCCTGAGGTCGGATGCTGGCCGTCTTGACGCACAGCGCCAGCACTTCGAGCGACTGGCTGACTTGCTCGGCGGTGTCGAACGCCGCCTCCTTGTCTTCTTGCAGGTCGCGGTTGTACGACAGCGGCAGGCCCTTGATCGTCATCATCAGCGAGTGCAGGCTTCCGCAAACCCGCCCGGCCTTGCCCCGGGCCAGTTCCAGAGCGTCGGGATTGCGTTTCTGGGGCATCAAGCTCGAACCGCTGGTCACCTCGTCGCCCAGTTGGAGAAAGTCGAACTCCTCGCTGCTGTAAAGGATCCAGTCCTCTGCGATCCGGCTCACGTGGAGCATCGTCACCGCCGCCGCGTACAGGAAGTCCAGTACGAAGTCGCGGTCTGAGACCGAGTCAAGGCTGTTTGTCGAGATGGTTGCGAATCCCATGTCCGCCGCCATCTGTTCGCGGTCGAACGGGAATCCGCTGCCGGCCAATGCCCCGCAGCCCAGTGGCGAGACGTCGGCGCGCTCATAGGCTTGCTGGAATCGCTCCCAGTCCCTGACAAACATCTCGAAGTACGCCAGCAAGTAGTGAGCAAAGAGGATTGCCTGGGCGCGACGAAGGTGGGTGTAGCCCGGCAGCAGTGCGTCGGGCTCGCGCTCCGCGAAAGCGAGCAGAGCCTCCAAGAGTCCTTCCAGGCGGGACTGGACTTCCCGAATCGCCCCCTTCGCCCAGAGGCGGAAGTCGGCCGCCACCTGCTCATTGCGACTGCGTCCGGTATGAATCTTCTCCGCGAGATCGCCGACCGATTCGCCAAGCTTGCGGATCACGAACGTATGGACGTCCTCGTCATCCGCATCGAAGTAGCCCGGAGCTTCAGCCTCGACCAGCATGCGGTCCAGGGCGGCGTGGATCCGTTTCCGTTCCTCGCCCGTCAGGATCCCCACCCGTTCCAGCGCCAATGCGAATGCCTTGGAGCCGACGACGTCGGCCGCGAACAGTTTCCGGTCGAACTGCAGGGACCCCGAGTATCGCTCGAACAACTCGGCCGGGCCGGACTCGAAGCGCCCCCCCCAGAGTTTCATGACCGCTTGCCTCCATCGCGGGCCAGTCGCCCCTGAACTGCGGCATGAACCCGCATCGGCAGTCCGGTCAGGTTGATGAATCCCTCGGCGTCCCGCTGGTCGTACTCGTCGCCCATGGTGAAGCTGGCAATCTCCGGAGCATACAGGGAGTACGGGGATGTCCGGCTCACCACGTCGATCCGCCCACGGCACAGCCGCAGGCGCACTTCGCCGCTGACGTGGCGCTGCGTCTGCAGAACGAACCCGTCCAGAGCCTCTCGCAACGGGGTGAACCACTTGCCGTCGTAGACCAGTTCGGCGTAGTCCAGCGCCACCTTCTGCTTGTAGTGCTGCGTGGCCCGGTCCAGTGTCAGGGCCTCGAGTTCTCGGTGGGCGGCGACGAGCACGGTACCGCCAGGTGTTTCGTAGCACCCTCTTGACTTCATCCCGACGAAGCGGTTCTCGACCAGATCGATCCGCCCGACTCCATGTTCGCAAGCGACCCGGTTGAGCGTCTCGACGATGGTGGCCGGCGACATCGCGGTCCCGTCCACCGCCATGGGGGTGCCCCGCTCGAAGGCGACCGTCACCTCCTGTCCCGCGGACGGCGCGGTGGCCGGATCGTTCGTCAGGGTCCAGACCGCGTCCGAGGGTGCGTTGGCCGGATCCTCCAGTTCCGCCCCCTCATGGGAGATGTGCCACAGGTTGGCGTCCCGGCTGTAAATCTTTTCCTTGCTCTGCTGGATCGGAATGCCGTGGCGTACGGCATAGTCAACAGCATCCTCGCGCGAGACGATGCCCCATTCGCGCCATGGAGCGATCACGGGCAGATGGGGGGCCAGCGCCTTGTAGGCGAGTTCGAAACGGACCTGGTCGTTGCCCTTGCCCGTCGCGCCGTGCGCCACAGCGTCGCATCCGGTCCGCAAGGCGACCTCGATCTGGAACTTTGCGAGCAGGGGACGCGCTATGGACGTGCCCAGCAGGTACTTGTGCTCGTAGACCGCCCCGGCACGCAGCATGGGCCAGACGTAGTCGCTGACCAACTCCTCGCGCAGATCCCCGACGTGAGCGGCGCTGGCTCCACTTGCCAGCGCCTTCTCCTTCAGGCCGTCAAGTTCCTCGCCCCCTTGGCCGACATCGCCACAGATGGCGACCACCTCGGCTCCATAGTTCTCCCGCAGCCACGGAATGATGATGGAGGTGTCCAGTCCGCCCGAATAGGCGAGCGCCACCCGCCTGGGATTTTCTGACATCGTCTGTTTACCTCCCTGCCAGAATCCTGAGAAGCAACGCCTTGTGAGCGTGCAGCCGGTTCTCCGCCTGGTCGAAGACAACAGACCTCGGTGATTCCATCACCGCATCGCTGACTTCCTGGCCCCGCAGGGCGGGCAGACAGTGCATGAACACCGCATCTTTCCGCGCTGCTCCCATGAGCTTCGCGGTTACCCTGTATTCCGCGAAGGCAATCCTGCGTTGCTGGGTCTCTTCTTCCCAGCCCATGCTGGTCCACACGTCGGTGTAGATCACCGCCGCCTCCCGGACGGCCGTGTCGATGTCCTCGACGACTTCGATATCGCAGCCGGTCCCCGCTCCGGCCGAGCGCGCCGTCGCGAGATCGTCCTGACGCGGCCCGTATCCCGGCGGCCCGCAAAGGGAGATCGAGACCCCCAGCTTGGCGGCCGTATGCATCAGGGAGTGAGCCACATTGTTGCCGTCGCCGAGGTAGGCGATCTTCAGGCCATCGAGTGACCCGAAATGCTCCTTCACCGTCAGGAAATCGGCTAGCGCCTGGCATGGATGGTACGACTCGCTGAGCGCGTTGATCACCGGCACGCTCGACCATTCCGCGAGCAGTTCCAACGTCTTGTGCGAATAGGTCCTCGCGACAATGGCGTCGAACCAGCGGTCGAGATTGCGCGCGATGTCCTTGGCCGGCTCCCGCTCACCGATGCGTCCGTCACGGTGATCCTGGAAAATGCTGTGGCCCCCGAGCTGCAGCGCTGCGAGCTCGAAGGTCATGCGGGTTCGCAGCGACGGTTTCTCGAAGAGCAGCGCAATCCCCTTGCCGTCGAGTTCCTCGCGAAACAGGGCTGGTGCCCGCTTGACGTGCGAGGCCAGTTCCAGAAGGGTCTGCAGCTGGTCGGCCGAGAAGTCGCTGTCGCACAGAAAATGGGGCGGGTCCGCCACGTCCCGATTGGGTGGTGACGTATGAATATTCATTACTGTGCATGATTACACATCACGTGATGGGGGTCAAGGCTGTCCCGCCGTTCCTGCTGTGCCACTCTGGAAGCGTGCGGTTCATGGCGGGGCCGGAAGATGCGGGAGAGCGGCTTGACCGCTTCCTGGCGGGTCGCCTGCAGGGTCCGAGCCGATCTCTGGTACTGGTCTGGATCCGGGCCGGACGAGTCCAGGTGGGCGGGCTTGTCGAGCGTCGTGGCGGGCGCAGGCTGTGTGGTGGCGAGTCGGTGGAGGTGGAACCGGCCGAGCGGGCACCTCTGGGAGCCAAGCCCGAGGATATTGCAGTCGACATCCTGTATGAAGACGACCACCTCGCGGTCGTGGACAAGCCGTCCGGCATGGCTGTGCATGCGGGGGCCGGGTGTGCTTCAGGCACGCTGGTCAATGCACTCATGTACCGGTTGGGTAGCCTCTCGGGTGTCTCGGGGCACTTGCGGCCGGGGATTGTGCATCGGCTGGACCGCTTCACCACCGGGGTCATGGTTGTCGCGAAGGAGGATCGTGTGCACCAGCTCCTGCAGGAGCAGTTCCAGCGGCGTGAGGTCAAGAAGCTGTACTGGGCCGTGGTCGAGGGCCGTTGGCCGACCGTGCCCCAGGAGGACGCCAGGGGCCTCCGGCAGGGGCGCCCCGTGATGCGGAACGGCACCTGGTGGCTGCGTCTGGAGATGCCGATCCGCCGGGACAAGCGCAACCGGGTCAAGATGGCTGCCGCCCGAACGGGGCGGCAGGCGGTGAGTGATGTCCGAGCACTGAAGACGGGACCCCGGCATGCGCTCATCGAGGTTCGCATCCATACTGGACGGACCCATCAGGTCAGGGTGCATCTGTCGAGCGTCGGCCACCCTGTGGTCGGAGACACTCTCTACGGAGCGCGCGGTAGCGGGGACGTTCCGGTGGGTTGCCGCCGCTATCTGCTCCATGCCCGCAGCTTGGCCTTTCGGCACCCTGTGAGCGGCGAGCAAATGGTATTCGAGGCACCGCTGCCTCCCGATTTCGGCAGCAGCCTCGAGTCGCTGGGGATATAATCGAACCATGCTGCGACGTACCGTGGCGTTGTCGGGCCCACTGATCTTGGCTTTGGGTGCCTGGGCCCAGGATGGCGAGCAAGAGCGTTTCAGCCCGGTCTACGCCGGCGCGGAGTCCGACATCATCAAGGTGGATGTCGCGCGGGTGCCTCTCCTGTTCACGGTCACTGACAAAAAAAACCGGTTCATCACAGATTTGGGCCGCGAGGACTTTCGCGTCTTTGACGACGGGTGGGAGCAGGAGATCCGCGAGTTTGACCGCGAGAGCGACCTCCCGCTGCGCATTGGCGTGGTACTGGACACTTCCAATTCCATTCGTGGCCGCTTCAAGTTCGAGCAGGAAGCCGCGGTCGAGTTC
Organism: Bryobacterales bacterium; assembly: GCA_965205085.1. Lineage (GTDB taxonomy): Bacteria > Acidobacteriota > Terriglobia > Bryobacterales > UBA6623 > VXMF01. The sequence continues at coordinate 5,155,987 of OZ242039.1, forward strand.
CTCCAGGGCGTATTGGCGGAAGAGCAGGACAGGGCGTTTCTGGTCAGCTTCGACACGCGGGCCGAGTTGATCGTTGACTATACCAACGACATCGAGGAACTGGCTGCTGGTGTGCGCCGCCTGCGGGCGGGAGGGGGGACAGCCCTCTACGACGCGATCTACTACGCCTGTCGCGACAAGCTCCCGGAGGACCAGCCCAAGGAGCAATTCAGGCGTGCGCTCGTCGTGATCGGTGACGGCGAGGACAACCGCAGCACCGTGACACGCGAGGATGCCCTCGAGATGGCGCACAAGGCCGAGACCGTGGTCTACACCATTTCCACCAATCGCAGCGGCAACCGGTTCACCGGGGACAAGACGCTGCGGCGGTTTGCCACCGAGACCGGGGGCGTTTCATTCCATCCGTTCCAGGCCCGCGATCTCGAGCAGTCATTCGCCAACATCGCCAACGAACTGCGTCACCAGTACTTCATTCTCTATTCACCGAGCCGGTTTGCGAACAACGGATCCTTTCACAGGGTCGAGGTGCGCACCCGCTATCGCAATGCCACCGTTCGAGTTCGCAGCGGCTACTATGCCCCGTTGCCTGACGAGACGGACTAGAGAAGGCCGCGGATCTGTTGGCGTTGCCATCCTGCGCATTTTGTTCGTCATAATGTCTGCAGGCGTTTTCGCTCGCGCAGGGATCTGGAAAGGGAACCTCAAGTGGACCAATCAAAACAACGCAATCTCGACGAAGCACTGATCCAGATCGAGAAGGATCATGGCAAGGGAGCCATCTTGCGCATGGGGGAGCGTGACGCCGGCACTGGCGTCGACGTCATCTCAACCGGGTCGGTCTCGGTGGACGGTGCGCTGGGCACCGGCGGGTTTCCGCGTGGCCGGGTTGTCGAGATCTACGGCCCGGAATCCTCCGGCAAGACGACGCTTGCGCTCCAGGCCGTTGCGCAGGCCCAGCAGGCCGGGGGGATGGCCGCCTTCATCGACGCCGAGCACGCGATGGATCCGATCTACGCGGCGAAATTGGGGGTCGATATCGACAACCTGCTCGTCTCTCAGCCCGACTACGGGGAACAGGCCCTTCAGATCGCGGACGTGCTGGTGCGCTCGGGCGCGATCGACATCGTGGTCGTCGACTCGGTGGCGGCGCTCGTGCCCCGGGCGGAACTGCAGGGGGAGATGGGGGACAGCCACGTGGGACTCCAGGCGCGTCTGATGTCACAGGCGCTCCGCAAGCTGACCGGGCAGCTGGCCCGGTCCAACTGCTGCATCATCTTCATCAATCAGATCCGCGAGAAGATCGGCGTGATGTTCGGAAGCCCGGAGACAACGACCGGGGGCAGGGCCCTCAAGTTCTACGCATCGGTCCGGATCGACATTCGCCGGATGAATGCGATCAAGGACGGTGACGCGGTCATCGGGAGCCGGACCAAGATCAAGGTGGTCAAGAACAAGCTGGCGCCGCCCTTCAAGCAGGCCGAAGTCGACATCATGTATGGGGAGGGCATCTCTCTCGAAGGAGACCTGCTGGATCTCGGAGTCGCGCACAAGGTGTTGCAGAAGAGCGGGGCCTGGTACTCCTACGACGGCGAGCGCGTCGGCCAGGGCCGCGAGCGGGCCAAGATGTTCCTAAAGGAGAACGCAGAGATTCGCGCCCGGGTCGAGCGGGCCGTTCGCCAGACTTTGGGCCTTCCGAATTCCGGGGCGGCGCACGAAGGGGGCGACGGCGCTGGGGGCACCGTCCCGGAATAGCTTTCGGTACACGCTTTGCCGACAGGCTGGAAGGCGTCCTTGAGTGCGCAGGAGGGACCGGCGGAGGCGGAGACCACGCCCGCATGGGCGTCGGCCGCCGCCGATAGCCGGCGATGCGGGCAGGTGGCCCATCGTCCGTTTCGGTTGGTTCTCGCCGAGTCGCTGGCGGAAGAGCTGGTCTCCGAGCATCCCTGAGGCATGCAATTCGAAGAGGCAGGTGTACAATACAGTGCAGTAGGAGGTAGCGTCGCACTCGACAACGCCGAAGAATCGGCAGCGGGGTGTGATTCGACCGCAGGATGGTTCGCTTCCTATACGTTCGAGTCGCTTGGCTCAGGCTGGAGTGGCGGAATCGGCAGACGCACTGGACTCAAAATCCAGCGCCCTTGACCGGGCATGAGGGTTCGACCCCCTCCTCCAGCACCACCGCTTGGCAGTCGTTGAGCGAAACGCCCCGTTGCGGTCGAGGGATGGATGCTGTCGGGATGCGGTGACGTCCGGAGGCGGCATGTGAGTGGCCGAATGCCAGGTGGTGCTGTCCGGAACAGGCGGCTGTGCGATCGGTCCGGTCGCACCCTCCGCTTCGTGGCCGCCGTTCTGTGGGTCTGTCTGCAGTCATCCGCCTACGGTCAGGACGTTCCTGCCGGCCGGAGGCGTCCGACACTTGAGGATGGCATTGGACACGCCATGCCGACGTGGCTCTCCCTCAGCGGAGAGTTCCGGACTCGCTACGAGAATCGCCAGTCGATCGGATTCGTCAAGGACCAAGACGACGGGTATCCGCTGATCCGAACACGGCTCGATGTTGGCATCCAGGCTTCCTCGTGGCTCCGATTCGGGTTCCAGGGGCAGGATGCTCGCGCCCCGGGGATTCGCGATGTTCCCACGCCCGGGGCCTTTCGGGATGGTTTCGACCTGCGTCAGGCGTACGTGGAACTAGGCGGGTCCACCTCTCCGGTGTCGGTGACCGCCGGGCGTCAGCTGCTGCTGCTTGGTGACCAGCGGCTCGTGGGCGCCCTGGACTGGGCCAATACAGCCCGGGTCTTCGATGCCGTGCGGCTTCAGGTGCGGGTTCGGGGTGCGAAGGCCGATATCTTTTCCGCCTCCGTCGTGCGGAATGATCCCTTCCGGAGAGTCAATATCTCACCCGAGGGAAGCAACCTGCACGGCATCTACGCATCGTTGGATCGGTTGGCCGCTTGGGCAACCGTCGAACCGTACGTCCTCTGGCAGACGAATCCGGCCGTCGTCAACGAACTGGGGGTGGGGGGCGACCTGGACCGATTCACGACCGGAGTCCGTGTGTGGGCGAAAGGCCTCGGTCCATGGGATTACAATGCGGCCATCGTCGGGCAGCGCGGTGACGCGGCCGGAGCGGTCATTTCAGCGTGGGGGTACTACGCCGAGCTTGGCTACTCCATTGATGCGGCGTGGAAGCCCCGTCCGTATGTGGAGTACAATTTCGGTTCCGGCGACGAGAATCCCGAGGACGGGCGCGTGGGCGGGTTCGTGGACCTCTATCCGACGGCCCACCTGTGGTACGGTTTCACCGATCAGGAGGGTTGGAGAAACCTGAAGAACATTCGGATCGGCCTGGATCTCGCGCCCCGCAAGAAGCTGCAGATGAAATTCGACTTTCACTCCTTCTGGCTGGCGACGGCCCGGGACGGTTTGTACAACGTGGGCGGGCGGCTGCTTGTCGCCGCGCCCGAACAGGGGGCCGCCGCAACGAAGGTGGGCGACGAACTCAACGCTATCTTCACCGTGCCATATTCTGATATTCTGAAGTTTGGCGGCGGGATCGGGCATCTCTTCCCCGGCCCCTTTGTCAAGCAGAACTCATCCGGGTTTGGGCACACGTTTTCCTACTTGTTCGTGTCGTACAGGTTCTAGGAGCGACCCGGTCGGCAGGCAATGAAGTCTCGAGATGGACAGGTACACTCCTTGTGGAGCCGGACGCTCTCGTGTCAGACTGCCGGAGCCTCAGCAAACAGGGCGGCACAGCTTGGCCCGCATCAGAAATGGAGCTTCAGCGAATGGACTTGGTAACGGATCGTCGCAACGGAATCTTGGTCGCGGAGGCCTGCAAGCGGGTCGACGGCACCAACGCCCGTGAGTTCGAGGTCGCCTTGAGGGAGGCGATTCAGCCGGGTGACCGCGCCATGATTGTGGACTGCGAACACCTCGCCTACATCAGCAGTGCAGGACTTCGGGCCATTCTCCTGATCGCGAAGACGCTGAAACGGGAGCGAATGGATTTCGGTGTGTGTTTCCTGGCCGACCCCATTCGCGAAGTGTTCGAAATCAGCGGTTTCGACAAGATCATTTCCGTGTATGGCTCGCGAGCCGACGCGTTGGCGGCCTGCGAGAACGAATAACGTCGGAACTTCGGCGACAGGCCGTCGGTGACTCATTGCGAGTCACAGGATGCTCGCCAGCAGGCGGACCCGAAGACTGCAGATGGCATTGGCCGCGGCTGTTGAACCGCGCGGCACGGGTAAACTCACATTGTTTTGACAGAGCGGCGCTTCGTGCGAGGAGGGGGGCGGGCGATGGCAGGAACTGGGTGGCAGAAGGGAATTCACTCAAGGAAATCCGGGGTTGGGTTTCGTCGGCGGAGCTGTCAGGACGCCGTGGTGGTGACCTTGGAGTTCCTTGACCTGGATTCGGGTTGGCGGGACCACCGCGAACAGGAGTGTTGACGGCGCTGCCGCAGGCTGCTCTTCGCGATGCCATCCAACGGGTATTGCAATGCCTTCCGCGAAGTCCGTGTCTGCTGCACGAGTAGGCGTTCCATCTGAAATCCCTCGGTGTGTCAGTGTGGACGGTGGCCGAGAGTGGCCAGTCCAGCGGGTCGGCCGTGCCCGTCGGGGGCCTGGCGGCAAGCTGCCACGCCGGGGTTCGAGCACTGCCGGGTCAGCGCGCAGTGGGCGTACGACTCCTGCGTTGCGGGGTTCCAGTCCCATGGTTTGGCCGCCGGCAACGCTTCGCACCGCCTCGGGATCTGCCGGTAGCAGTTGTTGCGCACCTTGCTGCCTCCAGCGGCTCGACGGCCCATCTCCAGGACATCTCAACGTACGGCTTATCGCTGACCGGCTCTTGTTGGAGTCGACCAACTGGCAGACGAAGGGGGGAGAAGCGAAGGAAGAATGAGCGGGAAATCGCCCCGTGCGCAGGTTGCGGGGAGGGAGATGATCGGCCTAGGTGGGTGGCCGTGGAGGCAGGTGGCGCAGGATTCGCCTTACATTCCCTTTACAAATAGACGGGCCGGGATGAAGGATGCTTGTGGTATGTTCGAGTGAACGAACCCATGGGAGCCGTGGACGGAAGTCGGTGGACCCATGGATCGGGAAACTGGGAAGCAACGCGGCTGCCCAGTGAATCAAGAAAGAAAAGCGATAAACGAGGTGATAAACATGAATCGCAGTGCAATGAAATTCGGGGGGGGGGGGGGATTTTCCTCCTGTCCGCGCTTCTCTTGGCGGGCTTGGCCGCCTGTGGAGGCGATGAGCCGACGGCGGCAAGACCGCCGGCAGCACCGGCACCGGCACTGTTCCAGCCGCAGCCGGTGGAGGTGACGCTGGGGGCGAGTGGAGAGAAGGTCACGCTGATGACCACGCAGGATGGGGGATTCACGCTGAACGGGGAGGCGTTCGAGAGCGGGAAGACGGTGACAAGCGAAAGCGGCAACGTGTACACGCTGCTGCTGGCGGAGGGGACGTGGAGAGCGCGGTACGACGCGCACGAGGTGGAGGTGAAGCTGGGGAGCCTGGAGGAGACCGTGAAGCTCGTGAAGGGCGAGGACGGGGGCTACATGCTGGGCGAGATGGCGGTGGAGAGCGGGGTCACGATGTACACGGCGGCGAATGGGAACGTGTACACGCTGGTGATGGGGGAGGACGGCATGTGGATGGCGCAATACCAGGCGTCGGAGACGATGCTGGCGTTGGGCACGAGCGGGACGACGGTGACGATCGTGAAGAACGAGGACGGGACCTACACGGTGGGTGGAGAGCCGTTGATGAGCGGCGGCACGTGGACAGCGGGCAATGGGGGTGAGTACACGCTGGCGATGGGAGAAGACGGGATGTGGACGGCGACGTACGTGCCGGGGAAGGGGACGGTGGCGGTGGGGGGCACGGGTCTGACACTGGTGGCGACGCGGGCGGAGGACGGGAGCTGGAGTGTGGTGAACCCGGTAACGGGGGAGACAGAGATGCTGAGCGAGGGGGGGCAGATCACGACCGCCGGGAACACGTACACGCTGACAAGCGACGGCGGGGGGAAGTGGACGGCGACGTACAACCCGATGCGGGTGGAGGTGCAGTTGGGGACGATCGGCGGCACGGTGACGCTGATGCGGGCAGAGGACGGCAGCTACTGGCTGGGGGAGATGCAGGTGGAGGCCGGGGTGACGCCGGTGACGTCGGAGAACGGGAACCGGTACACGCTGGTGATGGGAGAGGACGGCACGTGGATGGGGCGGTATGAGGCACCGACGACGACGGTGACGCTGGGCACGAGCGGGACGATGGTGACGATCGTGATGCAGGAGGACGGGAGCTGGACGCTGGACGGGGAGGTGTTCATGAGCGGGGGGCAGCATACGGCGGGGAACGGCAACGTGTACAGGCTGAGCCGGGTGGACGGGGTGTGGATGGCGGAGTATGTGCCGATGACGATGGAGGTGCAGGGGACGGGGGGCCTGCAGGCGGTGAAGCGGGAAGACGGCACCGGCTACGACGTGGACGGGGCGATGCTGGGGATGGACGGGATGGGGGACATCGAGACGGAGACGTCGGGGTGGTACCGGGTGGTGATGCAGGACGGGGCGCTGATGGGGACGCGGCTGGACAACGTGGCGGTGCGGAACCCGACGCGATTCAAGACAGACAAGTTGAGCGCGCATCCGTCGATCCTGGGGGACGACCGGAAGACGGAGGTGAACGAGGCGCGGACGGCTTTGGTGGTGGCAGGGGAGAACTACCCGTTCGGGGACCTGTTGGGGGACGGGGTGTCGCAGAGGAAGGGGAAGAACTTCGTGGCGGAGGCGCGGGGGAAGCTGCTGGAGATCCGGGAGAAGATCGTGGCGGTGCTGGACGTGTTCGACACGGACTCGCAGCGGGACACGCAGGTGGGTCGGCAGTGGGGGACGGAGAGTGCGAACAACGCGACGACGAACGTGAAGGGGGTGCTAACGACGGTGTTCGGCAAGTACGAGGGCAAGTACGCAACGCGGGCACCGGATGACGACGACGCGCTGGGAGTGATCGATGACCTGATCGAGGCTTTGGGGAGCGCGGAGGCGCTGGAGCAGGCGCTGGGGGACGAGGATCTGCTGAAGGGGTCGGCGGGGGCGAGCAAGGCGGGGACGATCTTCGCGGCGGCGGAGACGGAATCGACGGTGACGTACGAGGCGCACGGGAACACGCGCTACGGGACGATCACGCGGACGAAGCGGACGAACGCGGCGGAGGACCTGAAGTATGACGACGGGGATCCGCAGACAGGGGAGCGGGGCGCCTTCGCGTTCGGGGTGACGGCGGAGACGTCGCGGACGAGGTACGTGCAGACGGCGGGGACGGCGCGGTACGAGGGGCGGACGCTGGCGGTGAGCGGAGCGGAGAAGCAGTACAGCGGGGACATCGAGGTGAGCGTGAACTTCACGACGTCGATGGTGGACGGGCTGATCACGGATCTGGCGACGGGGGCGGGGGAGTCGTGGGAGTACCTGTTCGGGGAGGTGGACAGCATCCGGCTGCCGACGGTGAAGATGACTTCGCAGGGGCAATGGGAGGCGGCGAGCGGGGCCATGGCGTCGATCGGGTTCGGACGGCGGGCGGGGGTGTACCGTCCGCAGAGCGTGGCGTCGACGTTCAAGGGACGGCTGCTGGGGGGGAACAGCGCGCCGGGAGCGGGCAGCGAGGTGGTGGGGGTGTGGTCGCTGGGATCGGACAGCAAGAGCACGTCTTATCTGGCGGGCGGTTTCGGGGCGGAACGGGTGGCGGACGAGCCGGTGCGGCGGCCGTCGGTCGGCGACGGCACGCAGGTCGGCGCGATGCTGTCGAGTGACAACACCGTGCTGGAGAACGGCCAGATCACGCTCAAGCCGGAGCAGTTCGACTGGCTCCACGGGGAGTTCAAGGTCATCGCCGGGCAGACGGGCTTTGCTCAAGACAAGACGCGGACCCGCAAGCTGCGCTTCGCGCGCGGCAAGTCCGGCACGGACGATCCCACAGCGAGGCGGACGGTCAAGATCGCGCTGGCGGACGTGATCGACACCGAAGGCGGGGAGTACAGCAAGAACAGTCCCAAGACGCACGTGCAGGTGGCGCGGGAGGAGATCCAGGCCCAGCGCGACAAGATCGCCGGGTTGCAGGAGATTGGCAACCTGCAGGCCAACATCAATGAGGCGTGGACACGCGCACTGGGCAGCCTGCAGAAGAACATCTTCACGGACGACAGCTACTACGAGTTCACGGGGTCCAGCCACACGCAGTCGCGCACCAACCTTCCCGCGCAGACGAAGGCGAGTCCGACCAGCGGGAACTGGTGGCAGAAGCTGCCGACGAAGGTGGTGGACAGCGCCGGGGCGGGGGGCGACGGTGCCCAGCTGGTCGCGCCGGACGATGTGCTGGAGCGGCTGGATGCGGTGCTGATGGCGCTGGGAACGAGTGAGGCCCTGGCGGATGCCTTCGATCCGTCTGCGGACGGGACGTTCGCCGTGAACGACTCCAACGGGGTGGAGAAGTCGTTTCTGGAGGTGAACAAGAGCGGCAATCTGAGTGGGAGCAAGCTGACGGACCCGGCCAAGATCTTCAATGAGCGGCAATGGCAGGTGAAGGTGGCGGTGGGGAGCACGGACTACACCCGGTTCGGCGTGTGGCGGAGCCAGGTGAGCCGCAACGCGCTGCAGGACCGGGGCTGGTGGAACCGGGACATGGAGTCGTATGCGTACAGCGCGCTGCCGGCGGCGGAGGCCCGCACTCAAACGGAGTTGCCGAACGGAACGCGGGCGACCTATACGGGCAAGACGGTGGCCTATGTGGGCAGCGCCCCCTATGAGGGCGAGGCGAGATTCGAGGTGGAGTGGTACTCCCACACCGAAACCAGGCCCGACGCTCTCGCCGGCAAGACAAAGCAAGTGGGCACCAAGGACATGGTGGCCGTGCTGAGCGACCTGCGGGACGTCAATACGGGGGACTACCTGTATCACAAGAACAAGGAAGTCCGGCAGATAACGTTCTTCAGGGGGGACAAGATTCAGGGGGGGAAGTTTGCTATGTCGACCGACGCCCCGTTCTATGACAAGAACAAGCCCAACGATGCAGATGGGGCGAGAGAAAACGATCCCACTAACCACGTGCTGGACTGGTCGTCGACGTTCTCGGGTGAAATTGCCGACTGGCAAGCGGGCAGAAAGTCTCCTGCCACGATCACCTACCGGGACTCGTCGGAGACCCCGGGGGACGCCTATCCGATTCTGTTTGAGGTTCTCTTCGTGGGCCGCTCTCCGGAGGGGCCGCTGGGTGTGGTGGGTCGCTACGAATTCGTGACCGAGTTCAATGGGACTAAACCCACGAACTTTCAGAACAACAACCTGTTCACAACAGAGACGATCAAGAATGCCGATGGGACTCTGGTTGACGCCGTTCCGGTAGACAAGTCGTTGAGAATCGTCGGAGCGTTCGGCGCGGACCTGCCGTAGGGCGGGGCGGTATCGGACAGCGAACGACCCACGACGGGGGGAGCGGGCAGCCGCTCCCCCCTTTACATTGGGGGCTGGGAATCGGACCTGAAGGGGCCGGATTGCCATTCCCTGACGCCAAGTAAGCCGTGGCTGTGTGACACTGCGACTGTCGTCTTCGGGCAGAGTCTGCAAGAGGTTGTGCCGAGGTGGCCCCTGGTGCCCACTGGAGGGTGGTTCGAATCGCTGCCTCGTCTCTCCGGGGGCACGGCCGGCCGGATTGAGATTGCCAAGCTGACACTATCTCGGTGTATACAGCGTCGCTGCCAAACGGACTTCTACCCGCCGTCGCACCTGCCCCGGAATTCCCTTTCGCCTTGCCGATTTACAACTGGCGTAACTACCCAGGTTCTCGGCCTGAGTTCGCATTTTTGGCAGGGCTTGTGTTGTGACGTGCGCACCGTGCGACGCGTGGCGGAGACCGGCTGCCGTCGCAGGCCGTCTACTGCCCGCTGGGCGGGAGGCTCGGAGCCAGGCCCACCCGCTCCAGCAGGGCCGCCGGCCCCTCGAGCAGGGTCTCGATCGGCTTCAGCCCCTGCTTGCGCGCCGTCGACAGCACACTGCGCAGCGTGACGAACTCCCGGGCCCCTTGCAGCGAACGGAACCCTCCCGAGATCTTCATCAGCAGCTTCATCATGCGCAAGTCTCGCTCACCCAAGTTGTTCGTGAACGGCACACTCAAATCGAACAGGAAAAGCAACACCCAGGCGCGTCTCCGTTCCAGCCGCAAGGCCAGATTATGGCCGGGCCGACGTTTCGGGCGGCCCCGCCGGCCGGTCGGCAACGGCGGCAGCCCGCTGGGATAGTCCAGGGCCTCTTGCACCAACTCGTCGTAGCGGCTCTCCATCCGCTTCAACATCTGGGGCGCCACCACCGCGCCCCGTTTGCGGGCCCGCTCCGCCACCCGCTTGGCCGCCCGCAGAAAACGCTGCATCCGCCCGGCCCAGGCTTCCCCGTCGATCTTCACCAGGGCCTCTAACTCGCGCAAATGATGGGCGTTGCACAGTGCGTGCAGCGCATCCGGCACCTGGAAGTAGGGAGCCCAGTGATCGTGCACCAGGATCCCTCGCAGCCCCGCCAACACCCCGCCCCGCTTCTCACTGATGCGGTAGTAGGTCAGCAGCTGATTACTCAGTACATGCAGCCACTGTCCCCGTCCCGCCACCCGGAAACCCGTCTCGTCAAGGTGCTTCACCCCGGGGCAACGGATGAGGTGCTCCCGGATCCGCTCGACGAAGGGCTCCCAGGCCTCCGCCGCCCGGCGGCGCAGGTTGTTCAGGGTGCCGGGGCACAGGCTCACGCCGAACAGGTCCCGCAGGATTTGGGTCAGTCGCTCCTCGGGCACGAAGTGGGCGTTCTGCAAGTAGATCGCCGTGGCCGCCAGACGCGGCCCGTACTGCACCGGGGCCGTCACGTCCTCCGGAAAGGCGGCCCGGGTCGAGAGCCCGCAGCGCCGGCAGCGACAAGCCAACGCCCGATGCTCGGTCACTTCCGGCTTGGGTTCCGGGAGATCAAAGACCTGCCGCCGCTTCGCCTCCCCGTCCTCATCCGCCCGCCTCAGGGCCTTGCCGCACCCGCGGCAGGCTTTCGGAAAGTGCTCCTGAATCCGGTCCGGGTGGTCCGTCTGGTGCAGCGTCGTGCCCCGGTGCCCTTTCTGACCCCCGCTGCGCCGCCGCTGGCTGCGGGTCCGCTGGCTGGCCGGCGGTTTCGCCAACCCATCGCTCGACGGGGGTTTCCCGCTGTTGCTGCTGTTCAGGCCCAAGCTCCGCCGCGACTGCTGCCCTTCCTCCTGCGCGGCCTCCAACTGCTGGGTCCACTGCTTTCGCTCAGCCTCCCACTGGGCTTCTTTCGCTTGCCACTGCTTTCGCTCGGCTTGCCACTGGCCTTCTTTCGCCTGCCACTGGGCGTCCTTCGCTTGCAAGCGGGAGTTCTCCGTCTGCAACTGGGTGGTTTTCACCTGCAAGCGGGTCAATTCGGCTTGCAACTGACCGAGCTTGGCCTGCAGACGAGTCCTCTCCGCCTGCCAGTGCAGCAGTCGGGACTTGCTCTTGGTGCGCTGCCCCTGCATGTCCCGGCCTCGGCTCCGGCTTGGCCTGAGGCTGCGGCTGGCTCGCTACGGCCTCGACTTCCGGAAAGGACTTCATCCTACGCCTTCTCCGCCCAAAAGTCAAGGGCCCCTCCCCCTCCTGATCCTTCTCCGGGACCCAAAGTACCTGGGCAGTTACCAACTGGCTAGGTAGCTCCCTTTCGAGAGACGCTGGTGCGGTGCGTATCGCGGAGGGGAGCGGAGGACGACTGGTTGCCGGTCCAGCAAGTAGCGGGCCAGCCGCCACTCAACTTTCTGCCGAAGAGGCGGGTGGCATTCGATATGTTCTGGACCTCGAAGCCATGGCTAGCCAGCGGTCGCGCTCATGGCCCGCCGGTGTCGTGGCTGACCGAAGCAGGGAGAGGATATCGAGAGTGAGTCACGCTTGGTTCAGATGGACGCGGAGAAACGCCACCTGCTAGCCGAAACCACCCGGCGGCGGGTCGGGTGGGAGAAAGTGCAGCACAGCTTGGGCCTCAACAGCTGCCACAGCGGGAGACTACCGTCGAGCGATGGCCAGATGGCGCAGCGGAGGCCGTGACGGTGCCGGTGCAGTGCGGGTCGCGCACTGGCGGCCACGTCGGTCTACCGGCAGAACGCCCAGTTCCTGCCCGAGGATCGGCTGACGGAACTCATGCGGGGTGATCCTGTGCTCAGGCACCCTGTTGAATGTCACATCATTCTGGCGGTAAGGTAACTACCCAAGTCCTCGGCCTGAGGCGGTGGCTCTAGCAGAGCTCGTGTACTGACGGGCGCACCGTGCGGCGCGTTGCGACGACCCGGCTGCCGTCGCAGGCCGTCTACTGCCCTGTGGGGCAATGGCTTCGGGCCAGGCCCACCCGCTCCGGCAGGGCAGCCGGCCCTGGAGCAAGGTCTCGAGCGGCTTCAGTCCCTGCTTGCGCGCCGTCGACAGCACACTGCGCAGCGTAGCGAAGTTTTGAGCCCGTTGCAGTGAGCGGAACCCTCCCGAGATCTTCATCCGCAGCTTCATCATGCGCAAGTCCTGCTCACCATGGCTGTTGGTGAACTGCACTTCCAAATCGAACTGCCGGTTGCATTTCTTAGTGGACCTATCCCTCTGATACTCATCGAGGCGATTATATGCCGGGATATGTCCCTTTCCTGGTGCAACTAGCAACTGATTCCCATGCATTCTGCCGTCACCGCAACGCTGCCCCCCACGGTCAGAACGAAATGAAGTGGGATTCAACAACCCACCGCACAGCGCCGCGGATTGCGGTGCAAGTGGCGCCTCCCGCTGCGGCGCACCTCACGAGCAACGTTGTGATGACGGGGCACTAGTGTTCCGTCACAGCGTGATCTTGGGGTCAACGGCCGCAGACGTACAACTGTTATCGGCAGCTGGTATTTCGCCGTTCACGCTAAACCGACCCACGCCCTACCCGTAAATTCGACAGTGACAGAACACTAGTGTTTTGTTCCCCCCAAGTGTACGGGTAGCATCTGAGGGGGGTGACGCGAAAGTTCAAATCCCAGTTGCTGATAGCAGCTGCACACGTACGGCCGCTTGCCCGCGAATTACTGTGTTACGGAACACTAGCTGGAGATGGGGAACTCCACCGTCATTTCGGTGAATTCGTTCGGCTTGGTGTCGACGAGAATCTGTCCGCCGTGCTCGCGGACGATGTCATTTGCCAGCGCCAGACCCAAGCCTGTTCCCTTGTCCGTCGGTTTGGTGGTAAAGAACGGATTGAAGATCTTCTCCACCACCTCGTCAGGCATCCCGTTCCCGTTATCGCGTATGCGGATCTCGATTCGCTCCTGATTGCGCTTTGTGGAGACAGTCAGCGTCGGCTCGTACCCGTCGGACTCCGCCATTCGCTTCTCATGCGTCGCGTAGCAGGCGTTGCTAACCATGTTCAGGACCACGCGGCCCATATCCTGGGGAATCATCATGACCTCCAGGTCGTCGAGGGCCGCTTCGAGGTCGTACACCATGTTCACCTGGAAGTCTGAATCCGTGGCACGGGCGCTGTGAAAGGCCAGATTGGCATGCTCCCGGACGATGGAGTTGACGTTGCCGGGCCTCAGTTCGCTCGACCCACGCCCCATCGAGAGCATGTCGTGAACAATCCTGTCGGCGCGGTTGCCGTGCTGTCGGATGGTCACCAGGTTGCCGATGAGGTCCTCGCACAGCTCGTCCACCTCCTCCCGGACCTTCCCCTCGATGCCAGCATCGGCGCTGTCCAGGATCTCCTTCATCTCCTCGATCAACTCCTCGGACGCCTCGGAGAAGTTCTTGACGAAGTTCAGTGGATTCTTGATTTCGTGGGCGACTCCGGCTGTCAATTCACCCAGCGCGGCGAGCTTCTCTCGCATGACGATCTGATCCTGGGCCTTGCGCAGGTCGGCGAGTACCGTCTCCAGTTCGACATTCTTGTCCTGCAAGTCGTCGGCAAGCTTCTCGACCAGATTGAGCCGCTGCACCTCCAGAGCGTGTTTGCGGAAGACCTCAAGTGCCTCCGCCATCTCCGCGATCTCGTCGTTGCCGTCGACCTCGACTTCGGACTCCAGATCGCCGACGGCCATTCCGCGCATCCGCGCCGAAAGACGGTTCAGCCGCGCCGCGAGAACTCGTCCAATGAAGAGCCATCCGATCAGTCCCGCTCCGGTAATGCTGAGTACGTTCAGGGCCAGCAGCAGTGCTCGCCCGGTCTGGATGGCGTCACTGCTGGAATGCGTTGCGGCGAGCGTGCTGACACGCAAGCCCGCGACCAGGCCCTCCACTTCGGAAATCAGGTCGTTGGCGATACTGTTGTTCCGTGCCAGCGACGACGCCTGCAGTGTTTCGAGATCCAGTTCGCGCCTCCTCATCTCAAAGGCTCCGGTGTCGGATAGGCTCAGATCGAAAAGCGTTTCGAACAGGCGTACGATTTCCGCATACCGCGGCCCTTCGCCCAGCGCGACCATGCTGCGGCTGATCAGGCCTGAAGCGGTCTCGTAGCGTTCCCTCAGGGGCACCAGCAGATCGGAGTTCGGAGCACTGAAGGCGCTGGCGATGAGTTGGCTGGCGAAGGCCGAGCCGGAATTCAGGCCCGCCACCTGACGGTAGCGGTCCAGTTCGGTCTCCGAGAAATGCTTCTCGCGAGGGGCGGGTTCGGTTCCGAGTTCGCGGTAGCCTGTCATGGCATAGAAGAACTGGTCGTCTACCGCTGTCGCTAGCAGGCTGGCCAACTCGCTGTCAACCTCCCGTATCTTGGCCTGCAACTCCATGTTGGACCTGGTCAGCTCGGACAGTTCCGCTTCGTGTGCCTCGATCGCTTCGATGTTCCGGATCAGCTCGTCGGCCCACACGCGGACTCGGCGTACCCCCTCGCTGTTGGCTCGCTGGCTCGCCAGATCGTCCAGGAGCCTTTCCAGTTCCTGGCGCTCTTCGGCTATCTGCTCACGGACCGCCTCAAACTCCTCGTCGGACCGCACGACGGTCAGTCGTGGTGCCGAATTCACCAGCGCTCCGATCTGCTGGGCGACGGCGAATGCCGCGGCCATGTCGGGAACACTCTGCAGATTCACCCGATCCTGGGCTTCGCCTACCTCGTTGAACGCCACCCACCCGATGAAGCTCGCTCCCAGCGTGACGGCCACGGCACCGCCCAGACCGAGATACATCTGCACTGCAATGTTCTTGCGGTACCGTAGCGCGTGCCATGCCCGGAGCAGGAGCTTCAGCGGCCTGAATCGCATTGCAAGCTTGGGCATACCCAATCCACCGATCGCCTCACTCTGCCGCCGCGCTCAACAGCTTGATCGGACGGTAGCTCCCGCCGCCGTCGACCACGGTGAGGAACACCCGGTCCGAGCCCTGATTGTCCGACTCCCCGAATCGCAGCTGGAAGCCGTCAAGCGAAATCGGATCGCCGCGCAGAATGCCGGAGAGAAAGGCGGCTCGTCGCACTTCCGGTCCCGAACGGTCGAGGCCGACGATCGCCAGTCGTCCGGCAAGGTAGCCTTCGAATGAGACGAAGCCCGGGGTAGCGCCCCGTGCATGCCTGGCCAGCGCCTGCCTGTACGACGACGCGATGCGCTCCGCCGAAGTCGGGAACGGCACCACCTGGCTGACGAATACGTTTCCGAGCCCCCGCCGGCTCAGTTCCGAGGCTAGAGCGTGCCCTCCCGAAAAGGAAATGGTCACGAAAACAGGGTCAAAACCCAGCTTCCTCGACCACGCCACCGCTGCTGCTACGGGTTGGTAGGCACCGATCAAGATCACCGCTCCTGGCTGGGCAGCCTGAAGTTCGAGGACGGCCGTCTTGACTGCGGTCGTGTTGCGTCGGTAGGTTCCGACGGCGGAAAGCTGCATGCCCCTCCTGCCGAGCGCC
Organism: Bryobacterales bacterium; assembly: GCA_965205085.1. Classification (GTDB taxonomy): domain Bacteria; phylum Acidobacteriota; class Terriglobia; order Bryobacterales; family UBA6623; genus VXMF01. The sequence goes on from OZ242039.1 coordinate 5,171,912, forward strand.
TGCTGGACGCCCACCAGGCCGGCGCGGCCATACGAATCATCCTGGTGCAGGACCGCGATGCTGCCAATGTCCAGATCGGCGATCAGGCGACCCACGATTTCCTCGGTTTCCTGGCGATACGACGCCCGCAGGTTGATGATATTCGCCCAGTTCGCGGTAGATCGCAGGAAGTCCGCGCCCGTGTAGGGGGCGATGTAAGGTACGCCGCCTTCGGCAGCTATGGGTGCGGCGGCCCGGGACGTCGGCGTTCCGACTGCGCCGATCAGCGCGAAGACGCGCTCTTCCTCGATCAGCTTTCGGGTGTTTTCGATCGCCTTTTCTGGTTCGTAGGAATCGTCGAGTGACAGCAACTCCAGCTTGCGGCCATGAACGCCCCCCGCCGCGTTCGCATGGCCGAAGGCCGCGAGAATCCCGGCGCGAAACTCCTTGCCCAACTCGCTCGCCGGTCCACTGAGTGCCGCGGATTGTCCGAACAGGACGCGATCTGCCGTGACTCCGTCCACCTGGGCAAGCGCTGCCTGCGCCGCCGCGAACAGCAATAGCAGGGACGCCGGCCCGCAGGCACGCCCTGGACGGGTCAATCGCCCTTCCGCTTGATGATCGTCAGGCAGTTCCTGTCTCCGTTCCGTGCGTAGCTGACCTCGTCTGCGATCGTTCGCACCATGTGCACGCCAAGGCCGCCCACCAACCGGTCCTCGATGTCCGATCCAAGGTCCGGCTCGGGGGCCTCCACTAGGGGATTGTAGGGACGGGCGGTGTCCGACACCACGATGGTGACAGTGTCGGCCGACGAGTCGATCTCGATGTCCAGGGAACGTCCGGTTTCACCGCCGTATCCATGATTGATGACGTTCAGAACCACCTCCTCAAGCATCAGCTTCAACTGGAACAGGAGTTTCGGCGGCCAGGTCTGTTCGGCGGCGAAGTCGTCGACGGCCTCCTCTAGCTCCAGGAGCGATGATTGCCCGCTCTCAAGGATGATTCTCTTATTGCCGCTCACTTCCCTTTCTCGTTCCGGCGAAGCGCCAAGCACGTGATGTCGTCGAACTGCTCGGCTGGCCCGGCGAAATCCCTCACCCCCTCGAACACTCGCTCGATCGCCTCCTGCGCACTGGACGGAGCGCTACCCTCGAATAGCGCGTGCAGACCCTTTAGCTCGAACATTCTGTCATCTGCGTTCTTCGCTTCCGTAACACCGTCTGTATACAGGATAACCGTGTCCCCGGGGTCCAGTTTGATCTTTCGGGCGTCGAATGCGATGCCATCCATGACCCCCAAGGCGATTCCCTCGGCCCGCGGCGCCAGCGTCGTCTCGCCGCTGGCCCGGATCAGGAACGGAGCGTCGTGTCCGCCGCAGGCGTACCAGAACGTGCCTGTCTCCGGGTTGTAGATGGCATGAAGCACGGTCACGAACATCAGCTCCGGATTCTCCTCGCAGAGAATCTCGTTCGCCTCCGCCAGAGTGTCGTTGGGGCGGCCCGTTCCGATGACCGCCCCCCTGAGCAGGGTCCTGCTCGACATCATGAACAGCGCGGCGGGTATCCCCTTACCGGACACGTCGGCGATCGTGATTCCGATGTTGCCGGCCTCGAGCTGCATCAGGTCGTAGAAATCGCCCCCCACGGCCTGCACGGGTTCCATGCTGGCGTGGATTGCGAAGGTGTCGGTCGAGGGAAACTCCGTGGGCAGGATCGAGCGCTGCATCTGCCTCGCCAGCGTCAGTTCATTCTCGAGCTTGACCAACTGATCGCGGAAGGCGAGCGCCTTTCTCCACTCCTCCAGGTTCTTGAGGGTACGGTCGATCGTTACTTTCAGGTCGTCGAAGTCGATCGGCTTCGTCACGAAGTCGAACGCGCCCCTGTTCATCGCCGTTCGGATGTTCCTCATGTCTCCGTAGGCGGAGACGATCACCGCCCGCAGGTCGGGGCTGATCTTGCGGATCTGGTCCAGCAGCGTTAGGCCGTCCATTCGGGGCATGTTGATGTCGGAGAGCACCATGTCGAACTGATCGTCCGCCCTGAGCTTCTCCAGGGCCTCGACGCCGTTCTGGGCAAACTGGAGGGTATATCGCCCGGCTCGCACCTCGCGGCGCATTCGTTGGCGTACCAGTCGCTCCAGATCGGGCTCGTCGTCGACCACCAGAATCTGATGCGGCCTGTTGCCTGCGCTGTCTGACGCGTCGTGCATCACTTCCCCCTGCCTCTGTCCTGAACCGGTCGCCTCGGAGTGCGGTGTCACGCGGTTCGCAGCCCTTCCGCGGACACACCATACCCGGTCCGGAGCGGATTCCGAGCTTTCTGGTGCAGGCTCGACCTTGCCGACGATTCTGGCCTTAGGGATTAGGATACGTCACCAATCCGCAGACTCGCAGGAAATCGCGATTCGCGGCTTCGCTTTGTCGTTCAGTCACCGGGGATAATGGCGGTCTTGAGGGCCCCTCCACGGGTTGCCATGCGCTGGAAGACCGCCACGATGTCGTCCAAAGGGGCCTCTCCCGCGATGAAATCGAACGGATCCAGGTCACCACGCGAGATCATGTCAAGCGCCTCTCGGACATGGTGCGGGGTGTGATGGAAGGTTGCCCGCAGTGACAGCGATGAGTAGTGGAGTCGGCCGGTGTCCAGGCAGACCACGGTATCCCTGGGACAGCCCCCGAAGAAATTGACCGTTCCGCCCGGTCGACACATTGCGACCGCCTGCCTCCATGCGTGAGGGGATCCGACCGCCTCGATGACGATGTCGGCACCTCGGCCGCCTTCCGTGTGGCGGCGGACCTCGTCCGAGGGATCGTTCCCCCTGCGCGACTCGATCAGGACCTCAGCGCCCACGTGCTCCGCATGATCCAGTTGCTCCTGCCGTCGTCCGATAGCTATGACCCGAGCTCCGGCGATCTTCGCGACGCGCACGAACAGCAGCCCGATCGGACCCAATCCGATCACCGTGACAGTGTCGCCGGGCTTCACGCCAGCCTCGTCGATGCCCTTGATCACACAGGCGAGCGGTTCGGAGAGAGCGGCCTCCCGGTAGTCGAGATGATCGGGAATGCGATACGTGTTGTGGTCGACCACCCGGCCGGGGATCCGGATGAACTCGGCGTACGCTCCGTTGACGAACAGCAGGTTCTCGCATAGGTTCTTCTCGTCGCGCCGACAGTAGAAGCACTTCAGGCACGGCGCGGAGTTCGCCGCCACGACCCGCTGGCCGACCTCGAAATGCCGAACGGCCGCGCCGGCCTCCACGATGTCTCCAGCCAGCTCGTGGCCAAGCGGGGCCGGCAGCGTGATCATCTTGGCATGATGGCCCCGGCGATACACCTTGAGGTCAGTGCCGCAGGTCAGCGTTGCGCGAACGCGAACCAGGATGTCGGACGGTCCGATCGACGGGACGGGGATTCGCTCGAGTCGCAGGTCCTCCTTGCCGTGGAGCACACCGGCCAGCATCGTCCGTGCCACTTGCCACCTACGCCTGCGGATCAACGACCAGCTTGAGGCTCCCCGCCTTCGGCCGGTTGGCCAGTTCCATGCCCAGCGCGAACTCGTCGAGACGCAGCCGATGGGAAACGAGGAGGTCAACCGGGAATTTCGGGTCCCACACCGTCTCCGCCGCTTCGCGTTGCCGGTCTGCGCAGGCGCTGTACGAGCCGAACACGAGCCGGTCCTCGGCGCAAAGGCTCTTGCCATCCAGAACGAACCGGTCCTTCGCGGAGGTCTGGGCGAACAGCATCACCCGTCCGCCCCGACGAGCGAGTACAACGGCTCGCTCCACGATGCCCGGAGCGGAGGCAGCGACGATCACGACATCGGCGCCTCGTTCGCCGGTCGCCGAGCGGAGTGCCTGTTCGGAGGCCGGTCCGGCCTCCCACGCCCCGTTGGCCCCGAGGCGACGGGACAGCTCGAGGCGCTCCTGCATCCGGTCGGTGGTGAACACGTGCTCGACGCCCTGGCGACGAAGCAATGCGGTGAACAGCAGGCCGATCGGACCCTGGCCAATGACCAGTACCGCTTCGTCGGCGCGGATCGCACACTTGGCCAGACCCTTCAGGCAGGTGTTCGTCGGTTCCACGAACGTAGCTCTCTCGAAGCTTGTGTCGCCGGGAATCCTCTCCACGCCGCCTTGGACGATCCAGTCCATCAGTCGAACGTATTGCGCGAAGCCTCCGCCCGCCGGTTCGAACCCCGCCGTCACGCCAACCTTTTTGTAGGTGGCACATTGGGCATAGTCACGGAATCGGCAGTAATGGCAGTCGAAGCATGGAACGTGATGGAAGAAGCAGATCCGGTCGCCCACAGTGAAATCGTCCACACCGTGGCCCACGGCCGCGACAGTCCCGGCCGTCTCGTGTCCGTAGATGCGGGGGGGCGGCAACAGGTCGTAGCCGATTTTCTTCAGGTCGGTGTGACAGATCCCGCAGCACGCCACGCGGACCAGCAGTTCGCCGGGCCCGATCCTGGGCACGGGCACAGTCTCCGCGGACACGGTTCCGCTGCCGCGGTACACGGCGGCCTTCATCGTCTGCGGTATGGACCAGTGGGGCACCCTAGGCTCCGAATTCGCACTGAGACAGGTACTGGCCGAGTTGACACGACGCCAGGCGAGCGTCGAGCCACAGGCGGGCGAGCCCGGACCAGCGACGGGGGCTGATGTGTGCCTGCAGAGCGATGGCCCCCGCCGAGAACGTTCCGTCCCGGCGCAGGACTCGATTGAAGTCGAGCGGCAGGTTGCGGGTCGCCCCGTCGCTGATGGATCGGACGCAATAGAAGTCGATACCGTGCTTGGCCGCCTCCGAGGCGACGGCAGCCGCCTCCATGTCGACGGCCCGCGCCCCGCTCGATCGCAGACTGTGCCTGGACCGCGACGACACCACGACCTCATCCACGGTTAGCAATGAACCCCCATGGGCACCGGACGGGCAGACCGACGGCCGAAGCGCCGGGTACTCTTGTCCGTCGTTCAGGACTGAATCGGCGACCAGGATGTCGCCCACCTCCAGCGACGGATCCAGCGCTCCCGCGAAGCCGGTGGATACCACCGCCCGGAAACCGCCTTGCGCCAGCAGCGCCCGGGCTGCCCGTTGGGCGGCCGGACGCCCCGCCCCGTTCGCTGCCAGAACGGCGTTGCTGCCGCCGATCCGGGCACTTGCCAACCACCGAACTCCAGGCAAGGCCCCCTCCCGGCGTTGGACCAAACCCGTGTACTCCCAAGGCGACGACGCAACAACGAGTAGCATTCAGGGTGATCCGGGGCGTCCGCAACAGCCTGAGAGCCCCTGCTACCGTCTCATTCTTGCACGGCCACACTCGCCTGTCTGCCGAGAACGGACGCAGCGGGCGGGGTCCGCGGGAGAACCCGCTGCCATTCCGGCCAGGTGGCCGGCGGGCATCGGGTCTGCAGCCGCCACGGTTAGGTCCCGGGAGCCTGTATACGAGGGCGGGCACGGTTCGTCTCCTTTCGGCGCAGGCGCACAATGGTGACCCGCGCAGTACTCCACTCCAGCCCGGCCGGTGTCAGGCTGGCGGCCGCGGTATCCCGGCAGGCTCCCCGGGGCTGAGTCGTAAAGTCCGCTCGAACATTCCGGGACCAGCTGCCGTCCCACGCTACCCCGGGGGTCTCGACGTTCACTCCTTTCCGGGGCACCTCATCGACATTCGCCGACCCGACCAGCGTTGTCTTTCGATCACGCAGCTTCCGGTTGCGACGTGCCAGGCCAACCACCTGCGAGGCTTGATCCGCCAATCTCGGGACAGGGTCTCCGGCCCGGCCGGGCCGAGACCTCTTGGCTAGGTAAGTCGCAGACGTTCCACGACGCGGTCCGTGATTCGGTCGACGATCGCCGGAACCGCAGCCGTCACAGCCTCATCGACCTGCGCACGGATCGTTTCCCGCGAAACATCCGGCTCGGACCGCCCCAGCGCCTGACTGACCAGCGTGTGCAGGATCCGCTGGGTTGGACTGTGTTCGTGATTGTCGGTGGGTGGGATGTCCCGCACGAGATTCAGGAGCGTTGCCGCATCAAGCGGTTTCTGGAGGATCGTGTGGATTCCGGGCGGAACCTCGGCGGCTTCCAGGTCTTCGAGCGGTCCCGCCAGTAGGGTGATTTGGATCCCCTGGAGATCCCTTGTCGACAGGATCGCATCGAGGGTCTCGGAGACGCTCGCGTCCGGCAGGGCGGTGTCGAGCAGAAGCAGGTCCGGGCGCATCTCGCTGATGCGCTCGATCAGCACCGCACCGGTCATCACCCCCTCCACCTCATGGCCTTCCGCAGTCAGGACCTGCACCGCAATACGGTGCACGAGGGGATTGTCATCGGCGACCAGGATTCGTGCCACGGGTTTCAGTTCGGCTCCTCGGCCTGCGCATCCTCGGATTCCGGGGGATTGCGCCTGGCATCGGGTTCGGTGTCCAGTGCGCTGGGACCGGAAATCGTCTCAACCGTCACGTCCGCCGTTGGGGTGGTCCCGCCGGTGGCAGCCTCCGCTGCCGCGCGGAGTCCGGGAGGGGTGGACGGCATCAGCGTCGTCATGGACGGATCTCCCATTTTCGCTGCCAGCCCGAGGTTGGGCTTGCCCCGGAAGAGTCCCCAGAACTTGCCCACCGTGCCGGGCTCGACTCGATGCTCGACGTTGTACTTGTGCAGTTCGAAGCGTTCGGGGCTGGTCGTGGGGGCTTGCTGCTCCATCGCTTGCAGTCGCTCCTTGGCCTGTGCCACGTACTGGCTCATGGGATAGTCCGACACGATCCTGGCGTAGGCGGCGGCCTCGGAATCCTCGAAGTTGTCGCCGAGCTTGCTGTAGCTTTCTCCCAGTACCCAGAGCGCCTGGTCCGCCTTGCTGAAGAGCGGGTAGTGGTCGGTTACGCTCTGCAGGCGATTCACACCCGCGCGGAAACTCCCCTTGCCGACGTAGAACATCCCGACGCGGTACTCGCCCTCCGCGATAACCTCCTGAACATTCCGCAGCAACTGTTCAGTATCCTCCCGGAAGACGGTGTTCGGATATCGCAGCAGCAGTTGCCGACACTCCTGGTCGGCTCGTACCGCATGGACATTGTCGCGATCAGGTTTCTGGAGCTGGTTGTAATGGATCTCGCAGATCTTCAGTTGCGATTCTGCCGCTTCTTCCATGTTGGGGAAGAAGGTGATGAAGTCCTTGTACTCGGCCTCGGCCTGCGCCAGGCCCGAGGAGGTGCCTTCCCGGTACCAACTGTCCGCAATCGCCAGCTTAGCCTTGGCAATGTACTCGCTGTCGGGATAGGTGTTGATCAAGGTCTGGAGCGTGATCCGCGCCAGTTCGTACCGATGGCGCTCGATGTTCTCAATTGACTTGTCGAACAGGATCTTGTCCGGTTGCTGCGAATCGTTCGCGATCGGATTGTCGTAGGGACTGCGTCCGCAGCCTATCAATCCGGACAGCAGGGCGATGCAGGTGGTGACGCGCAGCAGGTGGCGGCTCGGCATTGCCTCCATGATACGCCGAAGTGAGTGCAGCATGGGCAGGATGATTCCCGATCCTGTCTACGCGGCCGCCAGGGTCGGCGGGTTCGCAATGCCGGAGAGAGATCGAACGGCCTCCGCGATATCGCCGGACCCGAAGACACTGGACCCGACGACGAGGATGTCGCAGCCGGCTTCGGCCAGGTCTCGGGCGTTGCCCGGGTCGATTCCGCCGTCGACCTGGATGCGGAAGGCAAGGCCACGGTCCCGGCGGATCCGGTGAAGCCGCCGCACCTTGTCCAGCGACGAAGGCAGGAACGTCTGGCCGCCGAAGCCGGGGTGCACGCTCATGATCAGGACCAGCCCGACATCGGGCAGAACCTCCTCGAGTGTACCGAGGGGCGTGCCCGGATTCAGCGCTACCCCGGCGGTCGCTCCCAGATCCCTGATGACGCCCAAGGTCCGGCCCAGGTGTACACAGGCTTCCTGATGCACGGTGATGGTGCCGGCTCCCGCTTGGCGAAACGGACCGAGGTAGGGCTCGGGCTCGCTCACCATCAGGTGGCAGTCGAGGAGGAGCTCAGTGTGGCCGCGCAGGGATTCCACGACGGGGATTCCGATCGAGATGTTCGGTACGAACCGCCCATCCATGACGTCGAGATGCAGCATGCGGGCCCCTCCGCGAGCCGCCTCGTCGACTTGTTCGCCGAGCCGCGTGAAATCCGCTGCCAGGACAGACGGGCAGATATCGACCATGGTGTCCGGAACGTTATCTTCTATTATAGCAAACCTGCGCCGGGCCTTGATCCGTTGGCCAGGGTCGGCGAGCGGCCGCCGATGGCCCTGGCGGTATCCTTCCGGCACCCGGAGCCAATCGTGCCTGCTTTGTCAGAATGGACGAGATGCAGACTTCGACCTTTCCCAGTCCGGTTGGCGAGATTCGGATGCTGGCCGACCAAACGGGGCTGGCTGCTGTCTACTTTCCGGAGCAGGCTGCCGACATCGAGCCGCGGCTGGCGCCGTTCGGCAAGCGTCGAGGGCACGGCAACCTGTTCCTGCTGAATGCCGAGGCGTTCCTGGCCTGCTATTTCGCCGGGGATCTGGCCTACTCGCCCGAAGTGCCCCTGGTACTGAAAGGTACGTCGTTTCAACTCGAGGTCTGGCAAGCCCTCCGCACAATTCCCCCGGGCAGCCGCATCAGCTATGCCGGACTCGCCGCGCAAATGGGCCGGCCCGCCTCCGTGCGAGCGGTGGCCGGGGCGGTTGCCCGCAATCCAGTGTCGATCCTGGTCCCCTGCCACCGGGTCATCGGATCGGACGGCAGACTGCGGGGATACGCCGGTGGGCTCGAGCGCAAGAGGGCCCTGCTTGCTCACGAGCGGAGATGCTCTGCCGGAGGACCGGACGAGCCGGCCGAGGGGGACCCGCTGCGTGCCAGGGGACAGTGACGGCATGCCGAGCGAAAAGCATCGCTCCCGGCCAGCCGGAGGGCAAATGCCGGTGAACCGGCACGCCGGGACCCTCCCGTCTGCCGACTGCCATGGTCCCTCTGGTCCCCTGCCTGGTCGGTCCCTGGAGCACGGCCAAGCTGCTGTCTGCGGACTCCACGCGCCGGCCATTCTGGAGTGTGGCTAGTGGGTTACCATCAATCTGCGATGCGCTTGGCGACCCTGGTACTGAGCGCCTTCCCCGCCATTGCGGCCTTACCAACCCCGGAAGCCCACTTCGGGCATGCGATGGGAGCGGATCGCCAGTTGGTGCGGTGGGCCGACGTGGTGAGCTACTTCAGGGCTCTGGACGCGGCGAGCGAATCCGTGCGGGTCGAGAGCCTCGGACGGACCACCGAAGGCAGGGAGATGATCCTCGCGGTGATTTCCGATCCCGAGACCATCGGGGACCTCGATGCCTACCGCCAGATCCTGGCAGCGCTGGCGGATCCCCGCGGGGTTTCGCCGGAGCAGGTCCAACCGCTGTTGGCCGCCGGAAAGCCGGCAGTCTCAATCACTTGCTCGATTCACTCCTCGGAAGTCGCTTCCACGATGACGGCAATGCAGTTTGCCCACGACTTGCTGTCCGTCGACACCCCCCGGCACCGGTCGATCCTCCGGAACACGATCCTGTTGCTGGTGCCGTCATTGAACCCCGACGGCGTGGACAAGGTCAAGGCTTGGTACGACCGGTGGGTCGGCACGGCCCATGAGGGAGCTCCGTTGCCGGAACTCTATCAGAAGTACGTGGGGCACGACAATAACCGGGATTGGTACATCTTCAGCCAGCGGGAGACCCGCCTCATGGTGGAGCAAGTGCACAACGCATGGCACCCGCAGGTCGTGTACGACGTCCATCAGATGGGCCGGACCGGGGCCCGGATTTTCGTGCCGCCGTGGATCGATCCCATCGACCCGAACATCGACCCACTCATCACCCAGCAGGTCAACGCCTTTGGCACGGCGATGGCCGTCGACCTCACGGCAGCGGGCAAGACAGGGGTGCTGATTCACGCCATCTACGACTACTACTCGCCGGCCAGACACTACCAGAGCTACCACGGAGCCCTGCGTCTGCTGAGCGAGTCCGCCAGCGTCCGCATCGCCTCGCCCCTCACCGTGTCGCCGAGCAAGCTGGACCCCAACGGCCAGGGTTTCGACGCCCGCGCCAGCCGCTGGAATTTCCTTGAGCCCTGGAAGGGCGGGGAATGGCGCTTGCGGGATATCGTCGAGTACCAGCTGATCACGTTCGAGTCCGTCCTCTACACGGCGTCACTGCGTCGTGCGGACCTGCTCCGGAACTTCTATCGGATCGGTGCGAGGGTCATCGAGCGCGGCGGTGAGTCTGTCTATGTGGTGCCGGCGGATCAGCACGACCCTAGCGCTGCGACCCGCCTCCTGCGGACGCTGCAGTTCGGGGCCGTCGAGATCGAGCGGGTCACCGAAGAACCGGAGTCGGACTTGGCGGTTCGCAGGGGCGACTACATCGTGCGCTTGGGGCAGCCCTCCGGTTCATTCGCCAAGACCCTCCTGGAGCGGCAGAGCTACCCGGACCTGCGGGCCTACCCCGGCGGGCCGCCTCGACCACCTTACGACGCGACAGCCCATTCACTGCCCCTGCTGATGGGGGTAGAGGCTTTCCGGTTGGATCGCCAGGTCGAGGCGGGGACGGAATCGGTGACCGAGATCGCGGTCCAGTCGGGCAGCGTCGCCCCCGGGCCGGAACTTCTGCTTTCGCCTGCACAGGGTGCCAGTTGGGTCGCTGTGAGCCGTCTGCTGGCTGCCGGGATTCCCGTTCATCGGCGAGTTTCGGACGGGGCGTTTCTGCTATACGCGTCCGAGGCAGTCCGGCAGCTCGTCGGCAGCCTGGCTGCAGAACTGGACATTCGGTTCGACCCAAGCCCGGAGCCCTCGTCGGACCACCCCCGCATGACGGAACCGAGGGTGGCGATCTACACCGGGCACGCACCGATCATCGACGAGGGCTGGACCCGATGGCTTCTGGACCGGTACGAGATGCCGTACGAGTCCGTCGGCAACGCCGAGATCAATGCTGGGCTGGACGGCCACGCGGACGTGCTGATCCTGCCGGATGCCAAACCGGGCATCCTGGCGGGAGGTTTCGATCACGAGTACGGTCCCGGTGACTCCGTAGTACCACCGGCGTATCGGGGCGGCCTCGGTGAATCCGGAGTCGCGGCCGTCGAAAGGTTCGTGCGCCAGGGCGGCGTTGTGTTGGCCTTCAACCGGGCGGCTGCCTTCGTCGCTGACCGTCTTGATCTGCCCGTGCAGAATGTGGTTGCAGGAATGGGGAGGCAGCGATTCTTCGGTCCCGGCACGTTGCTGAACGTGGATGTGGACCTGCGCCACCCGCTGTGTTTTGGAATGCGGGCCCGTGAGGCGGCATGGTTCGAGGCCGGCCCTGTGTTCCGTGCTCGCCAGCGAGCGGGATCCCGGGTTCGCACCGTGCTCAGCTATCCCGACCGGGACGTGCTCGCGTCCGGCTGGTTGCTGGGCGCGAGCTATCTGGCGTCCAAGGCTGCCGTCCTCGACGTGAGCCTCGGGGAGGGTCGCGTGATTCTGTTCGGGATCCGTCCGCAGTATCGGGGCCAGTCCAACGCAACGTTCAAGATGGTCTTCAACGGGCTGTACCTCTAGCGCCGAACGGGACCTGCCGTGAACTACCACACCTACTTCACCGAGGTTGAGGAGCATTTCCGGAGAGCTCGCAACAGCGGCATGTTCATGATGTCTCCGCTCGACTGGGCTCTCGTGGAGGTATGGAAGGACGGAGGTGTTCCGCTGCAGGCCGTGCTGAAGGGAATCGACCGCGCCTTTCGCAAGTATCACGGTCGCCGCCGCCTCTCGACCGTCAACTCCGTCGCCTACTGTGCGCAGGAAGTCATGGAGGCAGCCCGCGAGGCCGCCCGGGCACGAGCCTATCCGGCACAGCGGGCCGGGCCGAGCCTGGATCCGTCGCGACTGGACGAGTTCCTCCGGGAACGCGCTGGGCAGCTTCGCCAGCTCGTCGCCGACGGCACGCCCGCCGGCGGAGTGTTCGGGGACGTGGCAACGTCCCTGGAGGCGATGGCCGAACAGTCCGCGTCGGAGGAGCTGGAGGATCTGGAGGAGGTCGAACAGCGGCTCACCGCGCTGGAGGACCGGGTCTTCGGCGCCGCCACCAGTGCAATGAGCGAGGACCGGCTGCTCGCCATCCGGCGCGAGATGGACGCCAGCCTCAAGGCCTATCGACGCAAGCTGAGCGCCGAGCAGCTCGCGATGCTCGAGCAGCGGTACGTGCGACGGAGTGTGCTGGCCGAGCTCGGCCTGTCCAGACTCAGTCTCTTCTATGTGGACTAGGGGTAACCAGGCCGGATCCGGGCCAGCCCCATAATGAAGACGTGTTGCATGATACGGTGCTTTACAACGAGCGGTTCGTGTCGAGCCGGGAACCGGTCCTGCCGCTCGGACACATCGGACTCTTTACGGGATGGGGGGTCTTCACGACCCTTCGCGTCTACGAGGGAATACCGTTCGCGTTCGAGCGGCATTGGGAGCGACTGGCACGAGATGCCCAGTTGCTCAATGTGACGATGCCGGCCGAGAGGGAGGGACTTCGGGGCCGCCTCATCGAGTTGACCGGGCGGAACCGGTGCCCGGAGGCCAGGATGCGGCTCAACATCGTCCGCAGCTGGCCCCGACTGTGGGAGGGTGAGGGGGCCAAGCCGGAGTCTGATGTGGTAGCGTTCACCTCGGACGTTGACGAGCCTCCGCCGACCGCCAGTCTGCTGCTGCAGGCGGACGGACGGCACACCGGATCCCGATTCGCCGGGACCAAGACCTTGTCCTGGGCACATAACCTGACCCTGTTCGAACGCGCCAGCGGATCGGGTTTCACCGACGTACTTCTGCTCAACGAGCTGGGAGAGGTTTCCGAGTGCACGTCGGCGAACGTGTTCGTCGTGCGGGGCGGCAGCGTCGTCACGCCTCTTCTGGCGAGCGGTGCGCTTCCCGGCGTAACCCGCCAGGTGATTCTGGAGGAGCTGGGCGAGCCGATCGGGGAAGGAACGCTGCGAGAGTCTGACCTGTACGAAGCCGACGAGGTCTTCATCACCTCGTCGACGCGCGAGTTGGTGCCTGTTTCCCGGATCGGCGACCGAGCCAAGTCCGGGCCATGGCCTGTAACCGACCGCTTGCGGGACCGGTTCCGCAACTATGTCCGCGAGTACGTGCGCTCGGCCCGCTAGGCACAAGCCTAGTTCGGCATCAGGCCGTGCCGGCCGAGGAAAGCCCGGATCGTGCTGTCGATCAGTGCCACCTCGGCCCGGGAGAATCCCCCGTGGCCGCCGCTGGGGATCGTCAGGAGTTCGTTCGCGATTCCCGCAGCGTCGAGGCGATCTCGGAGTTCCGTCGCGTGCGAGTACGGAACGATGTCGTCCGCGTCGCCGTGGATTGTCAGGATCGGCGGCAGGCCCTCTCGCACGTGATGGATGGGTGAGACGGAGTCGGCAATTCGCCTGCGGTCGCGCTGGCTGCCCAGCCAGGACACCGCATACGACTTCTCGTTTGGCTGTCCCGCCATCAGATCCGCGACGTCGGTAATGCCGTAGAAGTTGATCACGGCCGCCACTCTGGGCTGATCCGCGGAGATGCATTCCGCATCGAACCCCGCCGACACCGGCAGCATGCCGGTGGCCAACGACAGGTGGCCTCCGGCCGACCGGCCCGTGACGACGAGCCTCGATGGGTCGATCCCGTAGTCGCCGGCGTTGCGAACAACCCATCGCAGGGCGCACCGACAGTCCTCCACTGCGGCCGGAGCCCGTGCCACCCGTCCGAGGCGGTACTCGACGTTGACCACGTTGAAGCCCATCTCGAGGTACGGCGCGATTCTCAGGATGCTGCTCTCCTTGGAGCCGCCCACCCATCCACCACCGTGGATGTAGATCACGGTCGGTCTCGGCGACGAGGTGTCGCGTCTGTGGTAGACGTCCAGCTTCTGGGGCGCGTTGCTTGCGACCTTGTAGGTGATGTTCGGGCTGACACGATACTCGTTCCCGACCCATGCGGCGAACCCGGCCGCATCCTCCGCAGAGGACGGGCCAGTGATCGCCAGGGCGAGGGCGAGGCTTGAGATGGTGCGCATGAGTGGGTTCCTTGGAGTTCGAGGCGGTCGGTGCTACGGTGTGGACTTGAAGCCGGCCGATCTGATCATGAGCCTCAGGAAGGGAGACAGACCCGCATCAGGCTATCTCCTCCTGGGTGCCGAGCCATTTTATCGCGGCCGATGCTGGCAGGCGCTCCGCCAGGCGGCCATCGGAGAGGATTCTGACGAGACGGCGATCGAAGAGGTTGATCTGGCCGACCGGTCGCTGGTCGAGCTGGTCGACGAAGCCCGCACCCTGTCCCTGTTCGCCAGCGAGCGGGTGGTGATCGCCCGAAACGCGGAGCAGGTGCTGCCCAGGCTCCCTTCCAGCCAGGGACGGACGGCCCAGAAGGCCTTGGCCGACTACTTTTCGGATCCCACACCCGGTACCGTGATCGTGATCGAGGCCGTCCGATACGACTCCCAGGACCGGGACGACAAGGCCAAGCTCGAGCGTGTCCGGAAGTATTTCGCAGCGGTGCCGGTGCAGGTGGATCTGGAGGTGCTGTCCGAGGCGGATGCCCGGTATGTGGCGGGTGTGCTGGCGAGAAGGCTGCATCTCGGCTTCGCAAAGGGCGTCCTGTCGGAGTTGGTCGAGATGCTCTCCGCTGACGCGTTCAGGATCGAGACCGAGTTGGAGAAGCTGTCCGTCTTTGTCGGAAGTGGCAGGGAGGTGACGGGAGCCGACCTGGAGTTGCTGGTCCCCGAGGCACGGCAGAGCGGACTGTTCGAGTTCTCGCAGGCCGTCGCGGAGCGCGACCGGGCACGGGCACTCGGACTCGTGGACACCCTTGCCAAGTCGGGCATGCACTGGCCGATGCAACTGAACCTGATCGCCGGCCTGTTCCGGCATGCGCTTGCCGCCAAGGAACTGGGTCTGCGCGATGCCCGGGCGATCGGCTCGAAGCTCGGCTCCTACGGGTTGAGGGTCTGGCCGGCTCGGTGTCGGCAAATCGAGGGAATCGTCAACCGGTTCGAACGACGCGAACTGCGCAACGCGCTCATCGCGCTGTTCGAGGCGGACAGGCACCTGCGAAGCTCCCAGCCTGACCAGCGGCTTGTGGTCGAGATGCTGGTAATGGAGTTGACGGGCTGAGCCGCGATCAGGTCGCTTTGGCCCTGTTGACGGCGCGACTCAGGGACGACTTGATTCGGTTTCCCTTGTTGCGGTGCAGGATCCCCTTCTGCACGGATTTGTCAACCAGGCTGATCGCAGGACGGAGGAGACCGGCCCCTTCCTCGCCGGATCGCTCCAGTGCGGCACTGAAATCCTTCAGTTTGCTCCGAAGACGGCTCCGGGCCCCCCGATTGCGCTCGTAGCGGCGTGCGGTCTGGCGGATCCGCTTGATTGCTGACTTGTGGTTCGCCATAGGCTCCTTCCCTGACGATAGCGATAAGCTAGGTTTCGTGTCAATGGGCCGTCGTGCCGCGCCCGCTCGATCCAGGGCGGCAGCGGCGGCCTGAGGATGACTCACCCGTGCCGAAGATACCTGCGACGCAGCGATTGACTGACCTTCTTCTTGCCAACCTGAACGTGGTTGTGACGTTGCTGGTATCTCTCGCCGCTGCCTGGCTCCTCTCGTCCCTGACCGACAACGCGATCGTCCTGAACACCGTTCCACTGTTCGCGGGAGCGCTTGCGGTGACCGCCGTGGCCGTGGCGCTCCACCCCCACCTGAACTGGATGGGGCTGGGACTGACCCGTCGCTCCCTGCCTGGCCTGCTTTGGGGATTCCTGCTCGGATCGAATGCCGTTGCGGCACTCGTCCTCCTGGCCGTGGCACTGGATCTGGCTGCGTGGGTCCCATGGGACCCCGCCGGGATTCGTTTCGACTGGCGGGCCACACCGGTGGCAGGTCTGGCCGTGCTCGCGATCGGTGCAGCCGGAGAGGAACTGTTCTTGCGAGGCCTGTTGCTGCAGCTCCTGGCTCGCTCCATCACGCCTTTCGGTGCCGTGGCCGGGACGTCGCTCGCGTTCGCGGTGCTGCACGGTGCGAACCCCGGCGTGACCTACCTGGCGCAACTCAACACCGCGCTGTTCGGGGTGCTCTTCGGCATGGCCGTGCTGCGCCAGAGATCGCTTTGGCTCGCCATCGGACTACACCTTGGCTGGAACGTGGCCCAGGTAGCCATGGGATCGAACGTTTCCGGCATTACAATAAGGCTCACCGGCCTGAATCTGGATCTGCACGGTGTCGAGTGGCTAAACGGAGGTAGTTATGGCATGGAAGGCGGAGCGATGGCCAGCTGCGCGGCCCTGCTGCTTGCTGCGGTCGTCTGGTTTCTCCGTGGTCGCCGTGCAACCCCGAGAACCTTGTGGGAAGCGGTGCCAGGGTCAGGATTCGGAACTCCTTCGCGGGAGCCTCCGCCGGCTTCTGGTGGTGGTTCTCTCGACTTTGTCCCTAGCGGTGAACGCGGATGCGGAGGGGCTGACAGCGGCACAGAGGGCTGAACTGATACGGGAGCTGAATGCCGAGTACGGCACCGCCAAGGTTCAGATTCCGCGCTCCAAGAAGCCGCTCGAGCTCAAGCCAACCGGCCAGTACAACGCCGACCAGTGGTCCGAAGCAATGACCAAGTTCGGCCCCGCTGCGAGAATGGGTGACCTGGTGCAGATCACGGCCGTCAGGTTCGATGGGCGCAAGCTGATCGTCCAGATTAACCATGGCATTGGCGGCGGCCGCAAGTGGTGGCACCGAATCCAGGTGTCCGGGGCCGCCAGCAGGGGCACGACCCTCGGAGCGACCCAGAACGTCCATGCCCCGGGCGGGACCACGCTGGCGATCGTGTTTCCGGGTACCATTCCGCCGAGAACGGCCGACGAATTCAAGGAGATACTCAAGCCGGTCCTCGATTTCGAAAGGCGAACGGCCAGCGAGCTCTACCTCGAGACCATCGATCCCAGGTACCGCCAGGCCATCGAGAACAAGGAGGTAATCGAGGGGATGGACAAGGAGATGGTCCTTCTCGCCAAGGGCCGGCCTGTCAAGAAGTACCGGGACTACGAGGCTGGCATTGAGACGGAGGACTGGATTTACGGCGAGCCTCCCGGCGAACTCGTCTTCGTCACGTTTCTCGATGGCGACGTGATCCGGATCAAGACGAGCGTCGCCGAGATCGGGGGCTGGGTGAAGGATTCCCCCTTGGCCGATCGCTAGGCACCGGCGTTCCACGTGTCCGGCCCTTCCGGCCCTGTCCATCAGTGGCTGGGTGGTTCAGGCCCCCGCAGAGTGCCCGTCCCCGTTTGAGCTGGAAGCTGGCCCGCATGCTGTGCCGCCACCGGATTCCGGGCGATGTGATCGTTCGGCACAGCCTCGGCGACGGTCCGCTGCGATCAAGGGAATTTGGGCCTTAGGGCGACCGTTCCCGATGCCACCGCCGAGCGGTGGCATCGGCGGTCCGGATCGCGTCATAGACCATCTCAGGCAGCACGGTAAACGGTTCGTTGTGGATCGTTTCCCCCGGGGCCACAGATCGCCTCGCGACCTGCAGCAGGACCTCTGCGTCATTGGCCTCAAGGCCCACGTCGGCCAGCGTGATCGGCAGGCCGACACTGTGCGAGAAACTCAGGACTTCCTGGATCAGGCCCGCCGGCTTGCCTTCCAGCACGAGTTGTACCAGGGTCCCGAAAGCGACCTTCTCGCCGTGGAGATACGAGTGCGTGCCGCAGGCGATGGTCATTCCGTTATGGACAGAATGGGCGGCGGCAAGGCCTGATGACTCGAAGCCGAGTCCCGAGAGGAGGGTGTTGGCCTCAACGAGTCGTTCGAGAGCGGGTGTGACGGCCTGCCTCCTGACGGCGTCCAGTGCGGAGGGACCGTCTTCCAGAAGCGTCCGATAGCAGAGCTCGGCCAACGCTAGCGCGCTGCGTGACGACCCGCCCCCGCGCATGTTTTCCCGGTGGGCCGCCACGGCCGTCTGAGCCTCGAACAGCGTTGCCAGTGCGTCGCCCATCCCGGCCACGAGCAATCGGGGCGGGGCGGAGGCGATCACCTCGGTGTCGACGAGCACGAGGCTTGGGTTCTTCGGGTAGATTCGGTAGTCGACGACGCTCCCCTCCTCGTCGTATATGACTGACAGTGCCGAGCAAGGGGCGTCGCTGGAGGCGACGGTGGGACAGTTCACGACCGGGAGTCCCAGGTCCGCCGCCACGGCCCGTGCGGTGTCGAGGACCTTGCCCCCTCCGGCACCGACAATGACATTGGCCGCGGCGCGAAGCGCCGAGGCCTTGACTCGCTCGATTTCCCGATGGGTGCACTCCCCTCCGAACCGTTCCACGGTGTGGCCGATTCCAACCGTGGCGAACGTTTCGTTCCAGGTCCCGGTCAGCTTCGCCGCTGCGCTTCGACCGGCGAGGACCAAGGCAGGTCCGCCGATGCCGACGCGATCCATTTCTGTGCCGAGAGAGCGTGTTGCTCCGGGGCCCTGCGTGTAGCGGGACGGAGACGAGAAAACGGACAGCATGACCTGGATTGTATAGAGCTGTCGAGGTTCCCGGGTCGCGGATGCCTGTGGGCTCGTGCTCTCACCCGTCTGCCCCCGTTCCTGTCGTGTCGGTGGAAGCTCAGGCAAGGCAGCAGGGCATAGTTGCTGCGTGATATACTGATGGCCGGCGCGGGAGTAGTTCAGAGGTAGAACGTCAGCTTCCCAAGCTGAATGTCACGGGTTCAATTCCCGTCTCCCGCTCCAAGTTTCCTGAACGGTGTGCCCTGTGGGATGGCTTGGCATGGCGACCGGGGCAGTGTTGCCGTCCAGCGCAGGGCTCGCGTCACGGTCCGGCACGCTGAACGCAGCGTAGCGGCCGGCGAGGTGAGTCAGGGGTGTACTGTCGGAACGGTTTCAACTCGCTCTGCCAGTGTTCGCGGCAAATCCGCGT
Organism: Bryobacterales bacterium; assembly: GCA_965205085.1. GTDB lineage: Bacteria > Acidobacteriota > Terriglobia > Bryobacterales > UBA6623 > VXMF01. The sequence continues at coordinate 5,190,850 of OZ242039.1, forward strand.
TCCAACTGCTTCCGGGCCAGCGCCATTCGACAGGAGTCCCTATCCACCGGCCCGCAGGCTTGACCTGTGGTCGGGATCGTTTGCTGGATGCAGCCGCGACCCACGCCGCACTCACAGATTCCGCTTGCGGTGATCTGTCAGGTACTGATTGTAGTTGTAGACCGATTTGTCTGACCACGGCGCGTTAACTTCGGGCAGATGCGCCGCCAGCCGTTCTATCGTTTCCCTGTAGGACTTGTCGCCGGCGACATTCCTCCACTCATGGGCGTCTTGGTCGTGATCGTAAAGCTCCTCCGCCCCGTCCTCATAGCGAATGTACCGGTAACGCTCGTCGCGAACCCCATGGTTGTTGCGACCGTAGGTCGTCAGGGCGACATGGGGCCATTCGGCCGCTGCGGGTGCGTCGAGCAAGGGGCCGAGTCCATGACCTTCGTTGCCCGAATTCACGGGTAGGCCGCAGAGGTCCAGCAATGTCGGGTACAGGTCGATCAGCCCGACGGGTTTCCGGGTTTCGCCTGGTGCAATCCCCGGACCGGCGATCAACAGGGGCGTCCGGGTCGCCTCCTCCCAGACGGAGTGTTTGCCGAATCGGTTCTTCTCGCCGATGTGGTAGCCGTGGTCACCCCACAGCACGATGTAGGTATTGTCTGCATAGCGGCTCGCAGTGAGCGCAGCCAGCACCCTGCCGATCTGCGCATCCACAAATGCGACGCATGCCAGATAGGCTTGGACAATGTACTTCCATTGATCCGACTCGATCGCCCAGCTTGTGGTCGGCATCATCGGCAACGCATGAAGGCGGCGGGAAATTCCAGGGACATCGTCCTGGTCGCCAGGTTGGTAGGGAGGCATTGCCAGAGCGTCCGGCGGAAACAGGTCGAACCATTTCTTCGGGACATGCCATGGGACATGCGGGCGCAGGAATCCGGCCGCGAGGAAGAACGGCTTGGAGTGCTGGCGCCGGAGTCGCTCCACCGCCCAACCCGCCGTAACGAAGTCCGGCATTTCCTCGTCGGTTTCCGGGTAGGCCCCCCAGTCGGTACTGGTCCCCTCTCGGTTCCAACGCATGCGTTGTGGCGGCCGCGGACCGAAGCCGGCAAAGCGCCCACCCGATTCGGCAAAGGTGCCTTGCGGAGCGTGCTGGTGGAAGATCTTGCCGACCGCCATCGTGTGGTAGCCGTTCCGGCCGAACCACTGGGGAAGAAACGGTGTCGAGGCGGTTTCGGTTGAAGCCTCCCGCAGGTCCTCGTCCCGGATCTGACCGTAGATTCCCGTGGTTGACGGCAGATAACCGGACATCACGCTCGCTCGTGATGGTCCACAAATCGGTGTCTGGCAGTGTGCATTGTGAAATATGACGGAGCGGGCGGCAAGCCGATCTATGTTGGGAGTCTTCGTCTGTGGGTGGCCTCGCATGCAGCCCAGCCAACTGTTGAGGTCGTCGACAGCCAGGAATAGCACGTTGAATGGACCGGCTGCGGGTTCGCGGGGCCCGGTACACGCTGGTAGTGGCAGCGTGGCGGAGGAGAACTTCAGGAATTGGCGCCGGTCGAGCATAAGTGGGACCGTCTCTTTTCTCAAGCTAGCGTGTTCGGTGTTCCCGGGAGGGCGTGTGCACCTGTGGTCCGATCAAGAGATCGTAGTACATGTCGCAGAAGATGTCGTCATCGACGATTCGGGGAGAAGGTACCGCGCCCCCTACGCATTAGCTGAGGAGCAGAAGCAGATTAACTCTAGCGTCTGCCAGAAAACCACGAAACGATTTTTCATCAATGGCGTACCGACAATTTGCCGGCCTGAGGAAAGCTGTCTTGAGACGCCTGGGGGTCGAATGGGGCCAGAAACGGCCACTCTGCGCAGGAAGGGAGCGGTCTGATGCGCGGGACTCACCAACGAGAATGGCAGATCGGGCAGGTGCCGATGGAGAAGATCGAGCTTGAGCGCGATGGTCGCTAAGACACGAAGGCGGTTCTTTGCGGGAGGCGGCCGGTGGTCTGCACACCGCCGGACTACGCGCAGGTGATGAGACTGCTGGAAGAGCATCGGCAGGCATGGAACAACAACAAAGGTACCGGTGCAAGCGGGCCACACGCTGCTGGGGCACAGCCCGGGCGGGCATTGTGACGGGTTGGTGGCCGAGACCGAGGTGAACTGCGCCACCGCTGTGTCACGGTTGCGGGATGCGCTGGGATGCAGGCTGAAGCGGCAGTGGCGTCAGCCGTCCCGCCGGGTGCATTCGCCGTTCCAGGTGGAGAGCCAAGCCGACCAGCGCCGCGAGGCGGCCGGAAGCGGTTCCGGGTCACCTCGCCGGCAGTCGGGCCTTGGCCCGGCAGTAGCAGCTGGGTCTGATTGGCCAAGGCGGCCGTTGAACGCCCTCCGAACTGTTGCCAGTGCGCCCTCGGAGCGAAGTGTCAGGCCTCCGGGCGGGCCGACTTCAGCCATCTGATGTCCGAATTGTTTCGCCCCCGGGCGAGACCTCTTGAGCAGGCGGGGTTTGCCGACGGTTACCGGTGGGTGACTTGTAACAGTTGTACGATCCACCTCCGGCGAGGTAGGAAGGAGAACGCCGGGTGCAGTGAAACCCATTGCATGGCGACCTGCGCCAGGCTTGCAGTGCCTGTGCGTGCAGTCCGGGGTGATCGGTCTGATGGCGGTGGGGACTCCACACCGCGGCCCGGTCCGGTGCCTGGGTCCAATCCGTCTCATGATGCTTGCTTGTCGGGGAGCTACGCTGTCAGCCTGCCGAGGAGTCGAATCAGCCGAGGCCCCCAAGCGGTGCGAAAGTGTCGAACAGGGGTTCGAGGGTCTGCATGCGGCTGCAAGGAAAACGGTATCGCATTGATTGGAGGCGGTACCTGTCCAAGCCGGGAGGGGGCGGGTTTCGTGGGGCTCCAGCAGGAGCTATGGAAGGCCCGGACCGGGCCGGAGGGACGGGAGCGCCGGCAGGCGGGGGGCGAAGCGACGGAAGAAAGAACGGGAGAGCGCCCCGAGCGCGGGTTGCTTGGACGGACGTGGGCCTCGGCCTTGGGTGAGAGTGTGGGCACGGGGTGGGTGGCCGTCAATGGACGCGGGCAGCGCAGGAATCGCCTTACATTCCCTTTACAAATGGACGGGCCGGGATGGGGGATGCTTGTGGTATGTTCGAGTGAACGGACCCATGGGAGCGGTGGACGGAAGTCGGTGGACCCATGGATCGGGAAACTGGGGAGCTAGGAGGCTGTCCGGTAGGATCAGCAAGAAAAGCGACAAACGAGGTAACAAACATGAATCGCAGTGCAATGAAATTCGGGGGGGGGGGGATTTTCCTCCTGTCCGCGCTACTCTTGGCGGGACTGGCCGCCTGTGGAGGCGATGAGCCGACGGCGGCAAGACCGCCGGCAGCGCCGGCACCGGCACCGTTCCAGCCACAGCCGGTGGAGGTGACGCTGGGGGCGAGTGGAGAGACGGTCACGCTGATGACCACGCAGGATGGGGGCTTCACGCTGAACGGGGAGGCGTTCGAGAGCGGGAAGACGGTGACAAGCGAAAGCGGCAACGTGTACACGCTGCTGCTGGCGGATGGGGCATGGAATGCGCGGTACGACGCGCACGAGGTGGAGGTGAAGCTGGGGAGCCTGGAGGAGACCGTGAAGCTCGTGAAGGGCGAGGACGGGGGCTACATGCTGGGCGAGATGGCGGTGGAGAGCGGGGTCACGAAGCACACGGCGGCGAATGGGAACGTGTACACGCTGGTGATGGGGGAGGACGGCATGTGGATGGCGCAGTACCAGGCGTCGGAGACGATGCTGGCGTTGGGCACGAGCGGGACGACGGTGACGATCGTGAAGAACGAGGACGGGACCTACACGGTGGGTGGAGAGCCGTTGATGAGCGGCGGCACGTGGACAGCGGGCAATGGAGGGGAGTACACGCTGGCGATGGGAGAAGACGGGATGTGGACGGCGACGTACGTGCCGGGGAAGGGGACGGTGACGGTGGGGGGCACGGGTCTGACACTGGTGGCGACGCGGGCGGAGGACGGTACCTGGAGTGTGGTGAACCCGGTAACGGGGGAGACCGAGATGCTGAGCGAGGGGGGGCAGATCACGACCGCCGGGAACACGTACACGCTGACGAGCGACGGCGGGGGGAAGTGGACGGCGACGTACAACCCGATGCGGGTGGAGGTGCAGCTGGGGACGATCGGCGGCACGGTGACGCTGATGCGGGCGGAGGACGGCAGCTACTGGCTGGGGGAGATGCAGGTGGAGACCGGGGTGACGCCGGTGACGTCGGAGAACGGGAACCGGTACACGCTGGTGATGGGAGAGGACGGGACGTGGATGGGGCGGTATGAGGCACCGACGACGACGGTGACGCTGGGCACGAGCGGGACGATGGTGACGATCGTGATGCAGGAGGACGGGAGCTGGACGCTGGACGGGGAGGTGTTCATGAGCGGGGGGCAGCATACGGCGGGGAACGGGAACGTGTACAGGCTGAGCCGGGTGGACGGGGTGTGGATGGCGGAGTATGTGCCGATGACGATGGAGGTGCAGGGGACGGGGGGCCTGCAGGCGGTGAAGCGGGAGGACGGCACCGGCTACGACGTGGACGGGGCGATGCTGGGAATGGACGGGATGGGGGACATCGAGACGGAGACGTCGGGGTGGTACCGGGTGGTGATGCAGGACGGGGCGCTGATGGGGACACGGCTGGACAACGTGGCGGTGCGGAACCCGACGCGATTCAAGACAGACAAGTTGAGCGCGCATCCGTCGATCCTGGGGGACGACCGGAAGACGGAGGTGAACGAGGCGCGGACGGCTTTGGTGGTGGCAGGGGAGAACTACCCGTTCGGGGACCTGTTGGGGGACGGGGTGTCGCAGAGGAAGGGGAAGAACTTCGTGGCGGAGGCGCGGGGGAAGCTGCTGGAGATCCGGGAGAAGATCGTGGCGGTGCTGGACGTGTTCGACACGGACTCGCAGCGGGACACGCAGGTGGGTCGGCAGTGGGGGACGGAGAGTGCGAACAACGCGACGACGAACGTGAAGGGGGTGCTGGAGACGGTGTTCGGGAAGAACAACGTTAAGGGCAAGTACGCAGCGCGGCGGCCGGATGACGACGACGCGCTGGGAGTGATCGACGACCTGATCGAGGCTTTGGGGAGCGCGGAGGCGCTGGAGCAGGCGCTGGGGGACGAGGATCTGCTGAAGGGATCGGCGGGGGCGAGCAAGGCGGGGACGATCTTCGCGGCGGCGGAGACGGAATCGACGGTGACGTACGAGGCGCACGGGAACACGCGCTACGGGACGATCACGCGGACGAAGCGGACGAACGCGGCGGAGGACCTGAAGTATGACGACGGGGATCCGCAGACAGGGGAGCGGGGCGCCTTCGCGTTCGGGGTGACGGCGGAGACGTCGCGGACGAGGTACGTGCAGACGTCGGGGACGGCGCGGTACGAGGGGCGGACGCTGGCGGTGAGCGGAGCGGAGAAGCAGTACAGCGGGGACATCGAGGTGAGCGTGAACTTCACGACGTCGATGGTGGACGGGCTGATCACGGATCTGGCGACGGGGGCGGGGGAGTCGTGGGAGTACCTGTTCGGGGAGGTGGACAGCATCCGGCTGCCGACGGTGAAGATGACTTCGCAGGGGAAATGGGAGGCGGCGAGCGGGGCCATGGCGTCGATCGGGTTCGGACGGCGGGCGGGGGTGTACCGACCGCAGAGCGTGGCGGCGACGTTCAAGGGACGGCTGCTGGGGGGGAACAGCGCGCCGGGAGCGGGCAGCGAGGTGGTGGGGGTGTGGTCGCTGGGATCGGACAGCAAGAGCACGTCTTATCTGGCGGGCGGTTTCGGGGCGGAACGGGTGGCGGACGAGCCGGTGCGGCGGCCGTCGGTCGGCGACGGCACGCAGGTCGGCGCGATGCTGTCGAGTGACAACACCGTGCTGGAGAACGGCCAGATCACGCTCAAGCCGGAGCAGTTCGACTGGCTCCACGGGGAGTTCAAGGTCATCGCCGGGCAGACGGGCTTTGCTCAAGACAAGACGCGGACCCGCAAGCTGCGCTTCGCGCGCGGCAAGTCCGGCACGGACGATCCCACAGCGAGGCGGACGGTCAAGATCGCGCTGGCGGACGTGATCGACACCGAAGGCGGGGAGTACAGCAAGAACAGTCCCAAGACGCACGTGCAGGTGGCGCGCGAGGAGATCCAGGCCCAGCGCGACAAGATCGCCGGGTTGCAGGAGATTGGCAACCTGCAGGCCAACATCAATGAGGCGTGGACACGCGCACTGGGCAGCCTGCAGAAGAACATCTTCACGGATGACAGCTACTACGAGTTCACGGGGTCCAGCCACACGCAGTCGCGCACCAACCTTCCCGCGCAGACGAAGGCGAGTCCGACCAGCGGGAACTGGTGGCAGAAGCTGCCGACGAAGGTGGTGGACAGCGCCGGGGCGGGGGGCGACGGTGCCCAGCTGGTCGCGCCGGACGATGTGCTGGAGCGGCTGGATGCGGTGCTGATGGCGCTGGGAACGAGCGAGGCATTGGCGGATGCCTTCGATCCGTCTGCGGACGGGACGTTCGCGGTGAACGACTCCAACGGGGTGGAGAAGTCGTTTCTGGAGGTGAACAAGAGCGGCAATCTGAGTGGGAGCAAGCTGACGGATCCGGCCAAGATTTTCAATGAGAGCCAATGGCAGGTGAAGGTGGCGGTGGGGAGCACGGACTACACCCGGTTCGGAGTGTGGCGGAGCCAGGTGAGCCGCAACGCGCTGCGGGACCGGGACTGGTGGAACCGGGACATGGAGTCGTATGCGTACAGCGCGCTGCCGGCGGCGGAGGCCCGCACTCAAACGGAGTTGCCGAACGGAACGCGGGCGACCTATACGGGCAAGACAGTGGCCTATGTGGGCACCAAGCCCTATGAGGGCGAGGCGAGATTCGAGGTGGAGTGGTACTCCCACACCGAAACCAGGCCCGACGCTGAGGGGTCCAACCCCGCCAAAAAGGAAGTCGGTGCCAAGAGCATGGTGGCCGTGCTGACCGACGTGCGGAACGTCAATACGGGGGACTACCTGTATCACAAGGGTAAGGAAGTCCGGCAGATAACGTTCTTCAGGGGGCAGAAGCATCCTATATCGACCGATGCCGCCTACTACGACAAGAGCAAGGCCAACGATGCAGACGGGGCGAGAGAAAACGATCCCACCAACCACCTGCTGGACTATACGTCGACGTTCTCGGGTGACATTGGCAAATGGCAAGGGGGAACGGGGTGGCCGGTCGCGATCGACTACCGGGACTCGTCGCAGACCCCGGACAAGGCCTATCCGATTCTGTATGAGGTTCTCTTCGTGGGCCGGTCTCCGGAAGGGCCACTGGGGGTGATGGGGCGCTACGAGTTCGTGACCGAGTTTAACGGGAATAAAGTCGCGAACTTTCAGTCTCACAACAAGTTCGGAACAACGAAGGCGGAGTCGGACGACATCACGAAATCGTTGAGAATCGTCGGAGCGTTCGGCGCGGACCTGCCGTAGAGCAGGTCGGTACCGGACAGCGAAGGACCCACGACGGGGGGAGCGGGCAGCCCGCTCCCCCCTTTACATTGGGGGCTGGGAATCCGACCTGAAAGGGCCGGATTGTGAGTGCACACAGGTGGGGCTCCGTGAGCTTTCCACGGCTCCGCCGACGAATCTGAAACGACCGTCTGGTTGGCTCCGTGCATGTCGGCCGGCTTGAGCGGCCAGGCGGCGACGCTGGGACCGGCCCCAGCCCCTTCTCGCCCGTGGACCTGGCCTTACCACTGACTGTGGCAAGGAGTTCGCCGGCTACCGCGGCCTCTTGCCCGGCATCCAGCCGTCCTCCGCTCCCCTGCTGAACCAAGCACCGCCTGCGTCTCGTAAAGGAGTACTCGGGGCGGGCCGACGGCTTGCCGGCGTTGTTGCGCGCAGCGCGGTCGGGCAGCGGCCCCGTGCCGAATGCCCGCTGCCGTTTCCGGAGCGGCTTCGGCTTCTCGCTACAATCGGTTGCCGTGGCGAACCTGCCGATCCTCGAAGCTGGCGGGCGTCGCTACGAGGCGCATCACGATTGGGGAAGACTACCCGCCAGCATTCGCTATGGCAACTGCCACGGCGTCCAGGTGGACTCCCAAGGGCTTGTCTACATCCACCACACCGTCCACCCGAACTCGCCCAGTGACCACTCTGTCGTCGTATTCGATCCGCAGGGGACGTACGTAACCTCTTGGGGCCCGGCCTTCGCCGGCGGGGCCCACGGCTTTCGCCTGGTACGGGAAGGAGCGGACGAGTTCCTGTATTTCTGTGACGTACGACGAGGAATCGTGCAAAAGACGGACCTGCAGGGAAACGTGGCACTTACGCTGGGCTATCCGTCCGAATCCCCTGCCTATGCGGTTCGGCAGGATCGGCTCACCGCTTCCTGGAAACCCACCAACCTCGCTGTCACCAGCAACGGAGATATCTATGTCGGTGACGGCTACGGCTCGAGCCATGTCGTTCACTATGACCGCGAAGGTCGCTATCTCAACACCTTCGGTGGCGGGCGGAGCGATGCTGCCGGCGAGTTGAACTGTCCCCACGGCATTGAGATCGATACGCGCTTCGGAACGGAAGAAGTGCTGGTCGCGGACCGCTCGAACCACCGTCTGCAGTATTTCGATCTGAATGGTCGTCATCTGCGATTCGTGTCCGGTGTAGACTTGCCTTGCCATTTCGACATCTTCCGTGACGGTACGCTCCTGGTGCCGGATTTGGCGGCCCGCGTATCGCTTCTTGATGCGAGCAACAGGCTCATCGGACATCTGGGCGTCGGCAAGGACGACTACCTGGAGCGCCGACTGCTGGACCGGAGCCACTTTCGCGCCGGACAGTTCGTGTGTCCACACGGGGCCTGCTTCGACCACGAAGGGAACATCTTGGTGGTCGAATGGGTTGAGGTGGGCCGCGTCACGCTTCTGAGGAGGTTGGCTTGATCGCAACAGCGCGTCAGGCGAACAGGCCGGACGGACCAATGCACGGCAGTCGGTCCGCCGAGGGGTCGCCGAATCGTGCTCAATCTGTTCCAGTGACGCGGAGGCACTGCAGTGCACCGATCTGGGCACTGGTCCCAAGGCGGATCCCGTCGTTGTGAACACTCTGCCGCCTCGTCCCCGCTCAATCGGTACCTTCCCGTGCTGTCTCCCCATTCCGCTCTTCTGAGGTGTCCGGCCGGGACACTCGCGACCGCAATCGGGGCAGGGTGTCTATTCCTCGCGCCAGCTGGCAGCTCGGGCGCACCGCAGCGGCTGGCAGGGGATGGGGCTGTGCGGACCGCTGTCGCGACGGCTATCCAAACGGCGGTCGTGGTTGACGGCGCGCTCGACGAGCCGGTTTGGAAGCGGTCCCCGACAATCGGAGAACTCGTCCAGCGGATCCCCGTCGCCGGAGCGAAGCCCACCGAGCGCACGGACGTCACCGTGCTCTATAGCAGGGACCACCTGTTCATCGGCGTGATGTGCTACGACTCCGAGCCGGACAAGGTGCTGGCCTCGCAAATGGCCCGCGATGCGGATCTCAGACCGGACGACCGGGTCAGCATCGTCCTCGACACGTTTCGTGACCAGAGCAACGCCTTCTATTTCTCCACGAATCCGAATGGCGCCCTGGTTGACGGACTGGTCTTTGCGAACGGCGAAACGAATGAGGACTGGGACGCCATCTGGATCGTCAAGACTCGTCGGGTGGACGACGGGTGGAGTGCCGAGTTTGCGATCCCCTTCAAGAGTCTGAGTTTTCCTCCGGGCGAGACGGTTTGGGGATTCAATATCAGCCGCATTGTCCAGCGCACGCTGGAGGAGGTGCGCTGGACCGGTGCGCGCTTCCAGAACCAGTTCTTCCAGGTTTCGGAGGCTGGCGAGATTACCAACCTCGATGGGCTCGAACAGGGTGTTGGCCTTGACGTGCGGCCCTTCATCGCTCAGCGCTGGATTTACTCGAATCCGACGGGAGACCATGTTGTCCGAGGCAAGCCGGGCCTGGACCTGTTCTATAACCTGACCCCGAGCCTTCGCCTCTCGACGACCGTCAACACGGATTTCGGGGAGACGGAGGTCGACGACCGCCAGATCAACCTCACGCGGTTCTCAATCTTCTTTCCCGAGAAGAGGTCGTTCTTCCTGCAGGACGCAGGCATGTTCAACTTCGCCACAACCGGTGTGAGCCAGCCGGGGGGCATTCCCGGCACCGGTGCCGAGATTTTTCCGTTCTTCAGCCGTCGCGTCGGCCTCCTGGGTGGCCAGGAGGTGCCGATTGACTACGGCGTGAAGCTAACCGGCCGTGCCAGGCGGACCGAGATCGGTTTCCTCAACGTGCGCACCAGGAGGGCGCTGGGGGTGGATGCGAGCGACATGGTCGTGGGCCGTGTTCGCCAGAATTTCTTTGAGCAGTCATACGTAGGGGCGATCTTCACCGGTGGTGATCCTCGGCGGCCTTCGTTCAGCAGCACGGTTGGTGGAGACCTGCGTCTGGCCACCTCGAATTTCCTGGGACTGAACCGGAACATGATTTTCAACGCCTGGGGAATCAAGACCAACCGCGAAGGAATCACCGACCACAACAGCTCGTACGGCTTTGCCGCACATTGGGACAACGACAGGTTTGAGGGCCAGGTGATGTGGCGCGAAATCCAGGAGAATTTTGACCCGGCTGTCGGTTTCGTCCAGCGTTCCAACGTCCGCATGCTTCGTCTCGGCGCCAGCTTCAATCCCCGCCCGAATCCGTCCTCCGGGATTCAGCAGATGTTCCATGACGCCTTCTATACCCGTTTCACACGCCTGGACAACGGGCTGTTGGAAACGGAGAAGTTCTACTTCACTCTGGTTGACTGGCACCTTATGTCCGGAGACTCGCTGCACAGTCTCATGGACCTGAATCCGACCTATGAGCGCCTGTTCGCGCCCTTCGAAATCTCTCCCGGGGTCGTGTTGCCCCCAGGAGAGTATCGGTTCACGCCAATGCGCATTTTCTTCACCTCCGCCCAGAAGCGCCCGTTGCAAGGCAGCTTCGGAATCACGTTCGGGAACTTCTGGTCCGGGAAAGCCAACACGATCCAGACGGGAATCAGGTATCAGGTGCCCCCGAAGTTCACGATCAGCCTCAACTCCAACCAGACGTTCGCGCGCTTGCCCCAGGGGAGTTTCGTTGCGAGGATCTTCAGTGCGCAGGTGAATTATGCTGTGTCGCCGCTCCTGTCGTTTGCCAACCTGATCCAGTTCGACAACCGCTCGGGCAACTTGGGGTTACAGAGTCGTGTCCGTTGGACCATCGAGCCTGGCAATGACGTGTTCTTCATCTTCGGCCAAGGGTGGATCCAGGATCTCGAGGGGTTTTACGACTTTCGTCAGCAGGAGTCGCGCGTAGCGACCAAGTTCCAGTACACGTTTCGCTTCTGAAGGCGAAGGCAGCTCCCGCCGATGCCCTGCAAGTCACGCTGACACCTTTCCCTCAGAGGTGTTGGCAGACGGCTCGAAGCGGTTGCGCTGCGCATGCGCCCCGCTCATGATGCGCGAGCGGCTCCAGCCCGCGCCGGGCCGCATCGAGTCGCGGCACCCGGAAAAATGGGCGGGAAGCAGACTGTGACGGTCCGTTCTGGGGGCGACCCAGCAGCGTAGCCACCGGCAGCCGCCAGACGATGACCATCCGGCTCCGCTCCCCCTCTTGACGTGCAGCCCGTTGCGGTGGCCTAGCCACTGGACCAGCAGCCGGACTTGGGAATTCGGTGTCGATTCCCGATATGGCAGCCCAGACGGCACTCCGTCAGCACCTGTGCGGCCGCCGTGAGCGGATTGACCTGAATCGTGTTCAGCAGGCATCACTCGACAGGGCCTCCGCACCCTCCTGTGCCGAGCGTTTCCTGAAATGGACCACCTGCCGCCCGAAGGGCTCCTTGTCCCAGGCGGGCTGCCGCTGATGATCCCGCCCTGAATCGCCAGCCCGGCCATGCTCAATAGCGATTGTCTCGGCACGTCAGTCTTCCAGCAGGTCTTGCCGCCCGGGCCGAGCACCGCGCACTTGCAGGTGCAAGGCCCGACAGGGATGCCACGGGTGCCTGAGGCTGCCTGTGGTGCCACGGACCGGGCGAGGACGTGCTTGTCATCGACCTATGCCGTCCCTTCCAGCCACCGCGTACGATTACCTTCGCCTCGGCTCCGCGTGATGGGATGCAGGCATTCGATAGGTTGATCGTGATCCGAGCACACAAACAGGACATCAGTTGTCAGTCGCGGTAGCCATGGCCCAAACGGCGGCTTCGACGCGCTTCGCGATACGAACGTAGTCCCGCTGCTCGTCAGGCAGAACAGGAGTGCCGAATCGAACCTGAATCGAACCTGGGCTCGGCCAGCAGTCGTTGGTGGACATCACGTCGAACAGCCCGCTCAGGTATACCGGAACGACCGCTACGTCGAGGCGCTGGGACATCAGTCCCACTCCCGGTCGAAACGGCTGGAGGGTCCCGTCCGGCGACAGCTTGCCCTCAGGGTATACGAGAGGACAGCATCCGGCCTCGACCAGTTCTCCTGTGTAGCGGAAGGTGGAGCGAATCTGGCCGGGTTCCTGCGACAGGGGGTAGGCGTTGAAGAGACCGCAGGCGAGCCAGTACTGCAACCGCAGTCCGATGCGCCTGCTCAAGCGGCGAGCAGGGCCGCGCGGAAAGAAATGCCGCTGCCCGGCTGCCGGTGCCACCTTGGGCACCCAATCGGAGGGCAGGGCGGCGAGCAGCGCTACGGTGTCGAGGTGGCTGGTATGGTTGGCTGCGAAAATCACCGGCGGGTTCGTGGCCTCAAGGTGGCGCAGACCCCTGACGGTCATCGGGATGAAGTGGCGGAACAGCGGGAGGATCAGGAGGCGCTGCATCGTGCGGCGTATCGCGGAGACGGATAGACCTCGGGCCCACCTCGGTGGATCCACCGCCGCGGCCCTGACTTCCGGGACCCTGGACTGTCCGGCCGACTCTTCCCCTCTCTGGCCCGACGAGGAGCGACCGGACTGTCCTTCTAGCCACCGGCGGACCTCTCCGATAGTTCTGAGCGAGGAAAATGCCGTCTCGTTCAGTTCGACGTCGCAGTGCCGCTCCAGCGACGCCAGCATCTCAATGCGCTCCAGCGACGAAAGGCCCAGGTCTTCGGCCAGTTGCAAGTTATCAGCCATGTCGGCCTTGGAGCGATGGCAGTGGGCTGCAAGAATCTCGTCAAGCCCGGGCGCGGGTCGCTCCCCGGCGGACAGCCCGGAGAGTCGCTCAGCGACCTTCCGTCTCTGCGTCTTGAACGTCGAGGCAGTCCTCGGGAACTCCCCTTCCGGCCACTCCGACGCGTTCTGGATTCGCTGGTGCGCTTCGAGCTGCCGATTGACGCGTTCGACGATCGTCTGCACTAATGCACCCCGTTGCCGGAGAATCAAGGCTGCATGGATTCGCTGCACACCGCCTCGATTCACGGGTATGACGACGGCGTCCCGTACAGAGGGCTCCGCCAGCAAGACCTTCTCGATGTCTTCCGGGTGGACGTTCATTCCGTCCGCGGTTACGATGACATCGCTCTTTCGGCCTCTGAAAACGAGCCTGCCTTCATGGCCATGCTCACCGATGTCGCCCGTATGGAACCAGCCGTCCTCGTCGACGGCTCGCAAGCGGCGCGTACCACCCTCCAGGTACTCGCGAACGATGCTGGCCCCGCGGACCAGGATCTCGCCGTCCTCGGCGATCCGGATTTCCTGTCCGCCGATCACTTCGCCGAGCGTCCCGGCCCGTGCCCGGAACGGGTGGTTGACCGCAACGACCGGACTTGCCTCGGTGAGGCCGTACCCCTGAATGACCAACAGACCGATCCCGGACCAGAACGCCTCGGTCTCGGGATTGAGCGCGGCCCCTCCGACGACGAATGCCCAGAACTTGAGTCCGAAGGCGCGATGGACCTCCCGGTGCCGCCACCAGCGTTGCAGAGCATTGCCTGGCCGGTCGGGCATGGCCCGCGACCGGGGATAGCTTCGCTCGATGTCGGTGCGCAGACTGTCGAGAATGCGCGGCACAGCCACGAGAACGGAAATCCTCTCTTTCCGGATTGTCTGGCGGATAGCCGAGGGGTGCAGGTCCGTCATGAACGCTGCGGAGCCCTCCAGCAGCAACGGGATGAAAATGCCCATCGACTGCCCAAACATGTGGCTGAGCGGCAGCAGGTCGAGAATCCGGATGGGTTGGAATGGCCTGGCCCAGTGCTTGTAGCGGTCGATCTCCACCCGAATCGGGTCGAGGTTGGCGCAGAGGTTTCGGTGCCGGTGAATCACCCCCTTGGGGTCGCTGGTAGTGCCGGACGTGTAGACGATCTCCACCACATCGTCGGCGCTCGCCCGTTCCGGGCGGCAGCGAGGACCGGGAGGCAGACGGGCCAACGACGCCATTGACAGGCAGTCGGCAGACTCTTCCAGACCGTCGGCAGCACCACCGTGAACCACCATTTTCGCGCGAGTCGCCGCCACGATACGCCTCACGAACGCAGGGGACGACTGACGGTCCAGGGGCACTACTTGCACGCCGCGTACGAGACAGGCCCAGAAAGCCGCCACCCATTCCGGCCGGTTTTCCGACCACAGGACGAGCCGATCACCGGTCCCGATTCCCTGCCGATCCAGATAGGCAACGAACCTGCGGATTCCGTCATCGAGATCTTGGTAGGACCAGCACCAGGTACGGTATCCATTCGAGAACCGGATGGCCTCCCGTGGCCCGAGCTGCTCGATTCGAGGCAGTAGTTCCAGCAGCGTTTCCATGCTGGGAGGGGTAGCGTGTCCCGTCCAGGACCATCGTAAGCGATAGGGTTTCCTGGCACGCCCGGACGCGATGGTCTGCGTAGTGACGATTCCCGATCCGCAACTTTCCTTCATCGCCCCAGCGGAGTTCGAATCTGGACGGACCCACCTTGACAGTCCACCGGCAGGGCCGTGCGGATGCCAGAGCTGACCCGATGCGGGCTCTGGTCGAAGACGCAACCCGCTCCGTTGCGAGTTCGGCCATCTCCAGTGATGGGAAGAAACTCCAGGACAGGCGGGTGCTCGATGCGATTCGAGATTTCTGACGAAGCCCTGCGGCGATGACCGCGGTTTCGGGGGGGATCGACTACCAGTTGGTGATGGAACCGTCGGGACGGCGGTACAGCGAAATCGGCCTGTCCTTCTCCGTGATCTCCAGCACCAGGTTGGCACCGCTCGGGTCGAACTCAACGCCCAGGCCCGGCCGGTCCTTCGGGTAGAGCCTGCCAGCCCGGAAGTCGTAGGACTCAGGGAGGTGGGGTGCCTGCGGGTCGCCCTTGCCGCGCATCTCCATCAGGGCCGGGCCCGACGATGAGCACAGGCAGTGGACCAGGGCAGCCTCCGCCACTGGACCGGTGAAGTGCGGGATGAGGCCAATGTAGTGAGTCTCGCAGAGCGCGGCGTGCTTCATGTACTCGGTGATTCCGCCCGAGTTCGGCAGCGTGACCCGCGAGTAGTCGAGCAACTGATTCTCGATCAGCATGTTCGAGTCCCATCGGTCGCCGTAGTGCTCCCCTGCCGCGAGCGGCGTCCTGACCATTGGCCGCAGCGTGCGATACACCTCGGGGTTCTCCGAGCGAATCGGGTCTTCGACGAACAGGGGTCGCAGAGGTTCAATCAGGCCGCACAGGCGAACAGCGTCCGGAAGGTCCAGTCGGGTATGAAGGTCGATTGCCCAGTCGCCGTCATCCCCCACGCCATCGCGGACTTCCCGGCACATCTCCACCGTCCTGTCAACCATCTTGCGGTGATGGTATCCCGCGTTCCGGTCGGGAGCGTCGGCTCCGTGGAATCGAAAGGCGCGATAGCCGAACTCGATGCAGGCCCTTGCCGTCTCGCGGAGGTTCCCAGCATTAGGGAAGCCCGTGGCGTAGCACTCCACGTAGTTGCGAGTCCGGCCGCCGAGGAGTTCGTATACCGGTATGCCCAGCGCCTTGCCCTTGATATCGAAGAACGCGAGATCCAGGGCCCCGAGAGCGTGGATCTTCTCGCGGCCGGGAGGGTAGAAGTACTGGCGATACATAAGCTGCCAGAGGTGCTCTATGCGTGACGGACTCTCTCCGACAACGATTCCGGCGAGCTGTTCGATCGAGTCCCTGTGTCCTCCCTCGCCGATTCCGGTGATGCCCTGATCCGTCTCGACGGTTACGATGTGACTGATTGAAGATGGGACGAGCACCCTCGCCACCTACGTGGTAGTAACGGACCCGGGTGATCTTCATCCTGGGAAGGGCCGCCCGCAGACTGGCGGCAGCAACGCTGAAGGCGAGAGATCCCAGCAGGGTGCGACGGTGCATGGCAGCTATCCTACATCCAATACTGCCGTCCCGTCGGACCCACCGGTGCGGCTGGACGGGGGGAACCCTCCGTTCCGGGCTGAGACGGGCCACGCGCCGGGGGGCCGATGCGAATGCGCTCGATCACCCGGCGAACCGAATGGTCGTAGCCAGTTACGGCAGCCCGTGTCGCGCACGCCACCTCGGGAACTCCACGTCCAGAAGTTCGGCTGCCCAGGTGCCGTGGTAGCGGTACCCACTTCGTCGCTCAGCGCCAATCTCGGAGAAGTCGTAGCGGTACACCGAGTCCCGGTCCAGATACAGTGGTCGGTTGGTGCCGAGTTCATAGAACCGGGCCCAGAGGAGAGGTGCGGCCGGATCGGTGACCAGGATGCGCTCCGTGCGGCCGTCGGAACGGGGAAATCCGATGCACGCGAACCCCTGACATTGCGGACGCACGCAGCCACTGCACCGCCCCCTCGATGGCCCCAACGATCTCCGGCGTGGGGTGCTCGACGGACATCAGGAATCGCACGATGCCAACGGATTCGGCTCCGGAAAGCGACGGCGGCTCGTAGGAGCGGGCCCACGCGGGTTGGAGGGTCTGTTCATCGTGCTGTGCACACCAGGCCGTGAGCTGGCCGTCCTGGCGGAGTTGTGTGCGCAGGATCACGTCGATGCCCTTCGCGACTGCCGCCGATGCCCTGCCACGTCGCACCTGGTCCACAAATCCGAACGGCGCAGTGCCCGCGCTGACGTTCCTGAGAAGTGTCAGGACATTGACCATCGCGTCGTCGTTGTAGGTGATGCGGGAGTAGTAGCCCCTGCGCAACGGGAAGTACTGGGGCCAGCCTCCGTTCGGGTATTGCGCTGCGAGGAGGTATTCCAGGCCCCTCTCGAAGGCTTGCCGAAACGCCGCGCTGCCGGTGCGGTCGATGACCAGCGCCAGAAACTGCATGGGCCTGGTGGTTGCCCCGTTGTCGATGGTGGGTCGCGCGCTGACGGACGGGGACGCTGGCGGGGCCAGGAGGTCGGTGTTTTTCGGCCAGCCGCCCTCCGGAGCCTGACAAGCAACCACACTCTCCGCTGCGACGCGGGCTTCGACGGTCGCATACCACTCCGGTGGCTGGTGGAGAATCGAGTTACCCCAACTGATTGGGGAGGCGGCCGGCATGCCACTGCACAGGGATGCCGAGAGTGCCGCTGTTGCTGCCAGTCCTCTCGAAGTCGGCCAATCCCTGTTGCCAGCAATGATCATGACCGATGGTACCAGCGACGATAAGCCACCCCCCGGGGGTGTTGGTACGGTTACGGGGCGGACCCGCCCTAGGCATGCACGGCCGCTGATGCCGACAGAGCGGCCATGGCCATCACCGGTGGGCATCCATTGCGGCCGGACTCAGCCGGTCAATCGTGCCGCAGCCGGGCCTGTCAGGTTCCTGTGTATCCAACTCTGGCGAAAGGAATTGCGTGTCCCTGTCGACTAAAATGAACGGTTGCCGCAGGACTCGCCTGTGCCGGATGGTCGGGAACGGGTCCAGGCGATTCCGAATTCCGATCTTGCCGGTGTGAATTCAGCTCGGACAGAATCGGCCAATTCGTACCGCAGTGCAGTGCCGGTTGCATGTTGCTCTCCCGACAGCAGGTCGACTGGAAGGCCATCCGTGAGCGTCGAGTCGATCTGGCGATCTCCGCGCAGACAACCACGGGTGCGTCCGGAGGCCATGCCCGTTCGCCAGCATCGGCGCGGTCATGGTGCAGGCAGATGAAAGCCTATGGCGATCGAGCGCTGGCAGGACAAGAACGGGCTGGGAGACCGGCTGGTCGCACATCGCCTTCGGGGCCTGCTGTCGATCGACCTTGAAGGGAACCAGAGCATCGGGGCGATCGGCGCGATCCATCTGGACCGCTCGAGCGTCTTCACCTGGCGCCGTCGCCGCAGCACGTTGCCCGAGGCCCTCGCCGCCCTCGACGAGTTCGCAGGCGGAGCCTCGTTTCTGGTCGGTCACAACATCATCGAGCATGACCTCGAGATCCTGGCCAGGCACGCGCCGAACCTGAAATTGCTCGGCCTGCCCGGGATCGACACTCTCTACCTGAGCCCGCTGGTGTTTCCGGAGAATCCCTACCACCATCTTGTCAAGCATTACCAGGAACCCGAGTTGGCGAGGGTGCAGTTAAACGACCCCTTGCTGGATGCGGAACTGACGCTTGAGCTCCTTGCCGATATCGTCGATTCCCTGCAATCTGCGGACCCTTCCCTGCTGCTGGCCTGGCATGCACTGCTCGCCGGTGGCGTCCGGGGGAGTGCCTTCGACAATCTCTTCCGCACCATTCGCGAGGTCGATGCGACCCCGCGAATGGAGGATACCGTCTCGGTCGTCCGGGACCGTCTCGGTCGGCACGGGTGTTCGAACCAGGCGGCCCGCATCGCCCGGAACGCACCCTCTCATGGCCTCGCGCTCAGCTATCTGCTGGCGTGGCTGCCGGTAGCCGGAGGCAATTCCATCATCCCCCCCTATGTCGAGAAGCGGTTCAGGCCGAGCGTCCTCGCAACAAGGCTCCGCAACTCGCATTGTGGAGACCAGGGCTGCCAGTGGTGTTCCGAGCGCCTTGATCCCGGAAGGGCACTGAAGCGCTGGTTCGGGTTCCCGGACTTCCGGGAACAGCCCCGGAGCAGGGACGGCCAAAGCCTCCAGCGCACGATTATCGAAAAACACCTCGCCCGCGAGCATGTCCTCGGGATTCTCCCCACGGGAACGGGCAAATCCCTTTGCTATCAGCTCCCGGCGCTGATGCGCTACGAGGCGGCGGGGGAGATCACCGTGGTGATCTCCCCGCTTGTGGCGCTCATGGCTGATCAGGTTGCGGCCATGCGGCGCCAGGGCATCACATGCGCCACAACCATCAACGGCCTGATCTCGATGCCGGAACGCGCCGAGGCGCTGGCCCACATCCGGTTCGGCGATGCCGGAATCGTCCTGGTCGCGCCCGAGCAGCTTCGCAACCGGTCCTTCAGAAAGGCAATCGGGGGACGCCGGATCGGTGCCTGGGTCGTGGACGAGGCGCACTGCCTGTCGAAGTGGGGACATGACTTCCGTCCCGACTACCGTTATGTTGCGCGCTATATCGCCGAGCGAACCGGTAGTGACGTGGCACCGATCCTGTGCCTCACCGCCACCGCCAAGCGCGATGTTGTCGAGGATATCCGTAAGCACTTTGAGCAGACGCTTCAGTCGCGCCTCGAGGTGGTCGACGGCGGGACCGAGCGAAGGAACCTCACGTTCGTTGTCATGCCGACCTCGGCTGCACAGCGGATCGAACACATCCACCGGGTTGTCGAAGACGCGCTGGAGCGCGCGGGATCGGGTGGAGCCATCGTCTACTGCACCACCAAGCGGAGTACCGAGGAGACGGCCAGGGCGCTCGCCGACCGAGGCTTGTCCGCCCAGCACTTCCACTCCGGACTCACGCCGGAAAGGAAACGCGAGATACAGCGCGGCTTTCACGAAGGTGAGATCGATGTGGTCGTCGCCACGAATGCGTTCGGCATGGGAATCGACAAGCCCGACGTTCGTGCTGTCGTGCACGCGGAGATTCCGGGATCTCTCGAGAGCTACCTCCAGGAGGCCGGCCGGGCAGGGAGAGACGGTGCCCAGGCACAGTGTCTGCTGCTCTTCGAGCCTGCGGACGCGGAACAGCAATTCTCGCTCACCGCCCGGTCGCGGCTGGAGCGGCGCGACATCCAGGCGGTGCTGCGGGCGATTCGCCGCCTCGACGGGCGTCGCCGGCGTCATGGCGGCGATACCGGGAGTTCGGTGATCGCAACGGCGGGAGAAATCCTCACCGAGGACCAAGACGGTGAATTCGGGCGGGATCAAGCGACCGACGACGACCGCGTGCGCACCGCAATCGCGTGGCTCGAGGAATCGAAGCTCGCTCAACGCGACGAGAACCACACGTCCGTATTTCCCTCGAGCCTGCGGGTCCCGAACCTGGCGGCGGCACGCGAACGAATCGCCCGGGAAGGTACCCGGCGGAATATTCGACCCGACATCCGGGCGCTGATGCTGTCCGTTGCAACAACCCTGATCAATGCGGATCCGACGATCGGCGTGTCCACCGACGAGCTGATGAACGGCTGTGGCTGCTTGATGCGGCAGCTCCGAAAGGTCTTCGCCGCACTCGAGGAGGTCGGGGTGGCGTCGAACGACGTCCGCATCACCGTCTACGTCCATACGGGCGTCGAGCATTCATCCCCCCGACGCCTGGCGGCCGCCACGGAGCTGGAGCGGGCCCTCATCGCCGAACTTCGCGAGGAGGCACCGGATCTCGAGATCGACACCTGGACCCGACTTGCGCTTCGTCCACTCGCCCAGCGCCTGCGGGAGAAGGACATCGAGAGCCCGCTTCCTGAACGCCTGGTACGGCTGCTTCGGAGCATTTCCGCAGACGGTCGGGATGAGCCCGACGCCAAGCGCAGCATCGAGATCCGCGCTCGCGACATGGAGACCGTCGGCGTTCGCCTTCGCAGGGAATGGGACTCCATTGACCGCATCGCTCGGCTGCGGCGGGACGGCGCGAAGCGCCTGCTCGAACATCTGGTCCGCAAGGTGCCGTCCGGAGTCCGCGGGGTCGATCTGCTGGTGGAGACGACCTACGGAGCGCTGGAGCAGGCCATCAAGGAAGACCTCTTGCTGACGTCCGAACTGAAGAATCAGGCGACGCAGCCGCTGGTGGACCGAGCGCTGCTCTGGATGCACGAGCAGGAAGTCATCACTCTCAACCGGGGCCTGACCGTGTTCCGTCCCGCGATGACCCTGAAGGTTGCGCGAGACGGAAGGAACTTCACGGTTGCGGATTTCAAGCCGCTGCAGGCACACTACGCGCAGCAAACGGCCCAGATCCATGTGGTCACCGAGTATGCGAAGCTCGGGGTCGACGACATCAATCTTGCGCTGCGCCTCGCGTTGGACTACTTCGAACTCCCCAGCGAGGCGTTCGTTCACAAGTGGTTCAAGGGCCAGGGGACGACGCTCGGCCGACAAACCCTCCCCGAACACTACGAGGAGATTGTCAAGAAGCTGGGCAATCGGACCCAGGAGCGGATCGTCGCCGACAACCGCGAGCGTACCAACGTCCTGGTTCTCGCCGGCCCGGGATCGGGCAAGACCCGTGTGCTGGTGCACCGCATCGCCTACCTTGTTCGCGTCCGGCGCGAGGCCCCGTCGAGCGTCCTGGCACTCACCTACAATCGCCATGCAGCGGTGGAGGCACGACGGCGCCTGCACGAGTTGATCGGGAAGGATGCCCGCGGGGTCTACGTGATGACCTGCCACGCGCTCGCGATGCGGATCCTCGGAATCTCGTTTGCGCAGGCGGCGGCGAACCCGAGCCAGGATACGTTCAGAACCATCCTTGCTGATGCCGTCCGCCTCCTGCGCAGCGACCAGGCGGACGCCATCGTCACCCGGGAGCAGATGATCGGACGCCTCAACTGGATTCTGGTCGACGAGTACCAGGACATCGGCGGGCCCGAGTACGAGCTGATCGCTGCGCTCGCCGGCAAGACGCTCGCCGAGGAGGACGCGAGACTGAACCTGTTTGCGGTGGGTGACGACGACCAGAACATCTACGGCTGGAAGGGTGCGTCGGTCCGCTTCATCCGGCGCTTTGCCCAGGAGTACCGGGCCAAGGAGGCGTATCTCGTCGAGAACTACCGGTCGAGTTGCTGGATCATCGATGCGGCAAGCCGGTGTATCGACGGTGCGGGGGAGCGCCTCAAGCGGAACCACAGGCTGAGAATTGATGCTCGCCGACGCAGCGAACCGCCCGGAGGGCCCTGGACGAGCCGCGACCCGATCGCAAACGGCCGGGTCCAGATCCTGCATGTCGGGGGCGGCCAGCTCGCCCAGGCCGTGGTCGCGGTCGAGGAACTGAAGCGCCTCGCCGGACTCGATTCGGGGTGGCAGTGGAACCGCTGCGCCATTGTCGCCAGGCACTGGACCGATCTTGATCCGGTCAGAAGGGTGTGCATGGTTCACGACATTCCGGTTCAGAGCGCCCGCGAGGAACTGGCCTCTTTCTGGCGCGCTCGAGTGACACAGCGCTTCCTGCAGACGCTTGAGGCGGGTGGTCCCTCGATGATCGAAACCCGTCGGCTCCTGGCCTACCAGGCGGACCTGCCGGGAGATCCGTGGGCCGAGCTGCTGGCTCAATCGATCGACGAGCTGCTCCTGGAGGAGGGGCATGCGGAGGCGTTGCCGATCTCGTTCGTGCGCAACTGGCTTGGCGAGTGGAGCCAGGACATCCGGCGCCGACAGCGCGGGCTGCTGCTGACCAGCGCCCACCGGGCCAAGGGTCTGGAGTTTGACCATGTGGTCATTCTCGACGGACGGTGGATGGGCGTGAGCGACGCGAAGGATCGTGACACCCCGCGCCGGCTGTACTACGTGGCGATGACCCGCGCCCGTGAGACGCTGGCGATGATGCGGGTCGAGGATGCCGCTATTCCGGATGACCGGGACAAGCCGCTCTCGGCGACAGCGGAGGAGCGTGCAGGGCCGCTGATTCAACCGATCAGGAACGCCCCATCCGTGCTGGAGCGGGAGGTTCCGCGTCCGGATGTTTCCGATCGACGACTCGATGTCACGGTCCTGGAGTGCACCATGAAGGACGTGGTCCTTTCGTTCGCCGGCTGGAGGCCGCCGCACGGCGGCGTTCACCGCGCAATTGCCGCGCTCTCGCCCGGCGACCCGTTGTTCGTGTCGCACGAGGACGGTCAATGGAGAATCTTCGACCACGAGAGACGGCAGGTCGGGCGGATGGCAAGGAGCTGGACCCTTCCGAGCGACATGATGATCGAGCATGCGGTGGTGCAGGGAATTTTCACCCGTTGGGACACGGATGGTCCGGACGACGATCATAGGCAGTTGCTTCGCAGCAGGGAATGGGAGGTTGTGGTGCCCCAGATCTTCCTGGCGCGTGGGGGTGCCCGGTAGGCAGACCGGCATCGAGACGCCAACCCCTGACGTGCTCTTACCGCCGAGCGAAACCGGCGCTCGCCCGGAACGGATCCCTGCCGCCAATCAGTCTGCGCCAGAGCCGGGAACCGTCCAGGCGGAATCTGAGACTGGGAGAACGTGTCTGGGGTGGCCGAGGCGTCTCAACGTGACTCGAGGCTGGATCCGGGGGCTCGCGGGTATCCTTGCCTCCATCCCGAAGCCGTCCTCGCCTATTTGAAGTGTTACCGTGCGATGGCCGTACTCGTCAATGAAGCCAGCCATCTCGGAGCCGAACTTGCCGAAGTGGGCGGAAACGTCGTTTCGGGCGGCGTGAGACCAGCGGGAGCCACCGGAGCGGAAGAAGAAAGCGACCTGTTGATGGCGGAGTCGACCGCGTGGGTGCCGGGCATGCCGGCAGTCGCGGATGCCGGAATGACGATACGCGATGGGACGCTGTCCGACATTCGATCACCGGGGGCCTCCCCATTGCTGGACGACGGTCAATCCTTGAGACCCCATGCCAGCCATTCTGACGGGTTGCCGCTCCTGTCGGTGCGTCTGGATGCCGGGAATGCGCTGTGTCTTGTCCGGTGGCGACCGCTCCTCGTGTGCCACCGCGCAGGAGTCCGGCTTGCGTTGTCAGGCCACGCTTGTGCTCAATGGAAGGGACCGGCATCGATGGCCCGTGGCGGCGAACAGGGCGTTGGCCACTGCCGGTGCTACCGCGATGATCGGCGTCTCCCCGGCACCTGCCGGTTCCATGTCGGGCCGATCGAGCAGGACCGTTTCCATGGGGGGTACGTCCCGGAGCCGCGGTACACGGTACCGCGAGAACGAGCCGTTGAGCAACTGCCCACCGGCAAAGCGAATCTTCTCGGTCAATGCTGCGCCCAGACCCTGGATAACACAACCTTCCACCTGGGCCCTCAGGTTTCCGGGATTCAGGATCGCTCCGCACTCGAACGCCGAAGCCAGCCGCTCAACCCTCACCAACTCGTCTTCAATGCGCACCTGTGCGCAAATGGCGATATAGGATCCCTTCTCGAAGCCAGCCGCGATGCCCGTCCCACGGTTGCGCTCAAGCGACTGCGGAGATGACCAGCCGAATCGGTTGGCCGCCGCCAACAGAACCGCCGAGAGCCGGTCGTCGTCGAGGTTTGCCAGCCGAAACTCCAGCGGGTCGAGTCCCGCGCCAGCGGCGAGCTCGTCCATGAAGACTTCCCGGGCGAAGTTGTTCCCCGTCGCCCCAATGCCCCGGTAGGAGCCCTCGCGAAGAGGCGACGTGCACGGGAGATACTCTGTGCGGACGTTCGGAATCGAGTAGGGCGGTTCAATAGCCGCCGTGCCTGCGTTGTACGTGACGGCATCCCATGCCACGATTTTCTCCCCCTCGATCCGCGCTTGCAGCTCGAAGGCCGCTGCCGGCCGGAAGTAGGCCCAGGCGAACTCCTCCGACCGCGTCCATCGGAGAGAGACCGGCCGTCCAGCCGCCAGGGCGAGTCGCGCAGCCTCGATGGCAACCTCTCCAGTGTGCTTTCCACCGAATCCACCGCCGGTATCCGGCACAATGACCCGTACCTGATCAGGTGCGAGGCGGAATGTCTCCCGCAACTGCTCACGAACACCGAACGGTCTCTGTGTGCCCGTCCAGACAGTGAGCCCGCCGTCCTTCCACTCGGCCACCGCGGCGCGTGGCTCCAATGGCGCATGTTGGACATACGGAATCTCGTACGATGCGTTCACTGTCCTGGCGATCGCCAGCGAGGCGTCCACGTTGCCCCTTTCCCGGCGTCGCGGTCCGCGACGCCCCCCACCGAGGGTCTGCGAGTGTTCCTTCAGGTAGGCTCCGAGGTTCTCGCTTGATGGATGGGGGGTGGTTCGCCATTTCGCGGTCTTGCTGACAGCCTCCACCGCTCTCCGTGCTTCGAAGGATGTTCTCGCGGCGCAGCCGACGAAATCCCCGTCACGAACTGCAACTGCGCCCGTATCCCGGGCCGGGGAGAGGTCGACGCTCTCGAGTTTCGCCCCATACGAAGGCGGTCGCAGCACTCCGCCGTAGAGCATGTTCGGGCGGACGACATCGGAGGGGTAGAGGTGCGTGCCGGCAACGATCTCGTGGCTTCGGGCCTGGTGAAGCGTCTGACCGAGGACAGTCCAGTCCCTGGCCTTCGTGAGCGGCACACCTCTCGGGGCACTGGCATCTACGGCTGACGTCATCCGCTTCGACCGAGCCAGGTCCGCATAGCCGAGCCGACTGGTGGCGTGGTGGACGATGCCGGCTTGGACCCGCAGTTGCTCAGCATCGAGGTTCCACGCTTCGGCAGCGGTCTGCACCAGCAGTTCGCGGGCGGCGGCGCATGCCCGCCGCACCACCGGCACGGTGGAGGGAGTTGTCCGGCTGCCTGCGGTCGAGCCGTCGTCCGGCGTTAGCCCCGTGTCTGCCAGGATGATCTGCAGCGCTTCCGGGGAGACCCTCAGTTCTTCCGCCGCAGCCTGGAGGATCTCGGTTCGCGATCCCTGTCCGAATTCGACCTTGCCGCTCAGCACGGTGATCGACCCGTCCTCGCCGAGATGCAGCCGTGTCGACGGTGGGATCTCGGACGCCCGTGCACCCGAACAGACGAGAATCTTCCCTGTGGCCGTGATGAGCAGGCCGGCTCCGATGAGCCGAATCCAGTCGCGACGGTCCAGATCGAAACGATAGGAAGGGCGCTCGCCCAGTTCCTTGCGATCTGGTTCGAACAGGTCTTCACGGAATGGCTCAGGCATCGCTTGTCCTTGAGGAGCGGGCCGCCAGTTCCACCGCCGCCATGATATTGCGATAGCCGCAACAGCGGCAGAGGTGGGGATTCATCGCATCGAGGATTTCCGACCTGCTCGGATCCGGAATCCGTTCCAGGAGGGCCGAAGCCTCGACGATCATACCCGCGGTGCAGTATCCACACTGCGCCGCATCCATCTCGACGAACGCCTCCTGGAGGCTCGTCAGGGTACCGTTGGAGGAAAGTCCCTCAATGGTCGTCACGTGCATCCCGTCGACGCTCGAAACGGGTGTGAGACAAGATGCCCTGGGCTGGCCGTCAACCAGAACCGTACAGGCTCGGCACTGGCCCTCCCCGCAACCGTACTTCGTGCCGGTATAGCCAAAATCCTCCCGCAGCACATCCAGCAGGGGGCGGTCCGGAGGCGATTCAGTCGATTGCTCCGTTCGGTTGACTCGAATCGTGAATCGTGCCATTGCCCTTTCAGGGTGCCGGGCGCACGGCGTCAATCATAGCGGGTTCGGTGACCCTGACCAGTCGATGCCCAACCCTACGGAACTCGAGTCCGCGGCGCATCGGACAGTCAACCGCATTCGTCCGTCAGGAGGAGCTGTTCCAGTGGCGGTCAGCCGACTCCAGTCGGCCCGGCGGGAATCTCGTGCCTGATCGGGGCCGCTCCCGCCGTGGCCTGGGCGGCGTTCCGCTTCGGGTGACCATCTCTCCACGGGTGCGGCCGCCGGTCCTCGAGAGTCAGGGGTACGTATAAGTCGATTGCAGCCCCAGGGGAATGCCCAGGGCCCAATAGACACCCAGAGCAATGGACCAGACAATCAGCAAACTGATCGAGTACGGCAGCATCAGGGAAGTGACCGTGCCGATACCGGTGTTCTTCACCCACCGCTGGCAGAAAGCCACCACGAGGGGAAAGTAAGGCATCAGCGGCGTGACGATGTTTGTCGTGGAATCGCCCACACGATAAGCGGCCTGGGTGAGTTCCGGCGAGAGTCCAACTTGCATCAGGACCGGGACAAACACCGGGGCCAAGAGCGCCCACTTTCCGGAAGCCGATCCAACGAAGAGATTGACCACCGCACTCAGCAGGATGATGCCGCCGATCGTCATCATGCCGGGCAAGCCCAGAGACTTGAGAAACTCGGCCCCCTCCACCGCCAGCAGCGCACCCAGATTCGACCTTGAGAACGCCGCAGTGAACTGTGCGCAGAAGAAGATCATCGTGAGGTAGTAACCCATCGTGGACATGGACTTGCTCATGCCCGCGATGATGTCCCGATGGCCCTGGACAGTGCCCGCCACGTATCCGTAGACGGTGCCGGGGATCAGGAACAGCAGGAAGATGAGCGGGATCATCGACTGCATCAGCGGTGCCGAGAAGGAACTGATCTGGCCGTTCGGTGCCCGAAGCGGCGAATCGGCTGGCACCACGGCACCGAACAGCAGCAGCACACACAGTGCCATCGTCGCGAGACCGGCCCACACGCCACTCCGTTCCCGGCGGGCAAGCGCTTGCGACTCGACCGTGTCGGAGCCCTCGCCATCCAGGGGGGTGTCCCGGAGCCGGGGTTCGATCACGCGGTCCGTCAGAATCCACCCGACACCAATCACGAGCACACTCGACACGCTTGTGAAGAGCCAGTTGCAGAGGGGGTTGACTTCACGGCTTGAATCCAGAATCTGTGCGGCCGACTGCGTGAAGCCCTGCAGCAGCGGGTCAATTGCTGACGGAATGAAATTCGCGCCGAAGCCGCCCGACACACCGGCGAATGCGCACACGATGCCCGCCAGCGGATGCCGGCCGGCAGCATGGAAGACGACACCACCCAGAGGAATGACGAGAACGTATCCCACGTCTGCCGCCGTATGGCTGATGATCGCTACCAGCAGGAGCATGGGGGACAGGAGGGCTTGCGGAGTGATGGCTACCAGGCCTTTGAGGCTTGCGCGGATGAATCCGGTGTGCTCGGCGACCCCGACGCCCAGGAGCGCTACGAGAACGACGCCGAGGGGTGCGAATCCGGTGAATGCGGGCACCATGTTCGACAGGAACGCGGCCAGATTTGGCCCCGACAGCTGGTTCTCGACAGACAGGGTCCGGGCTCCGTCTCTGGACGGGACGGTGAACTCGTGGCCCGCCAGCAACCAGGATGCGATCCAGACCCCCACGAGGGCGACGACGAATAGCGCAGCCGGATCCGGCAAGCGGTTGCCCGCTCGCTCCACCCAGCAAAGGAGTCTCTCGACGGCGGTGCGACGAATACCGTTGGAAGACTGCGAAGGCACCATGCCGAGGGAAGTTTCCAGTATAGTCGCCACTCCATGGTCTCCAGCACAAGCAGCGAACGGGATGCCAGTGAATCGTCGGCCTGAGGCGGCCTCCGTTCTCGGCGATGTGAGGTCGGCTGGTGGGCGGTGGCGATCCGGGATAGGGCCCACTTGCTATCGCGATGCAGTTCCCGCGTTGGAGGGCCGCTGCCTGCCAATGCCCCATAAGTGAAGTCAGGGTTCCGCGGTCGAGGCGCTGGCAGGTAGCGCGTAGAGTAACTGCCCAGGTACTTTGGGTCCCGGAGAAGGATCAGCGGGGGGAGGGGCGCTTGACTTATGGGCGGAGAAGGCGTAGGATGAAGTCCTTTCCGGAAGTCGAGGCCGTAGCGAGCCAGCCGCAGCCTTAGGCCAAGCCGGAGCCGAGGCCGGGTCATGCAGGGGCAGCGAACCAAGAGCAAGTCCCGACTGCTGCACTGGCAGGCGGAGAGGACTCGTCTGCAGGCCAAGCTCGGTCAGGTGCAAGCCGAACTCACCCGCTGGCAGGCGGAGAACTCCCAGTGGCAGGCGAAAGAAGGCCAGTGGCAGGCTGAGCGAAAGCAGTGGCAAGCGAAAGAAGGCCAGTGGCAGGCTGAGCGAAAGCAGTGGCAGGCGAAAGAAGGCCAGTGGCAGGCTGAGCGAAAGCAGTGGCAAGCGAAAGAAGGCCAGTGGCAGGCTGAGCGAAAGCAGTGGCAAGCGAAAGAAGGCCAGTGGCAGGCTGAGCGAAAGCAGTGGCAAGCGAAAGAAGGCCAGTGGCAGGCTGAGCGAAAGCAGTTGATGCAGCAGTTGGAGGCCGCGCAGGAGGAAGGGCAGCAGTCGCGGCGGAGCTTGGGCCTGAACAGCAGCAACAGCGGGAAACCCCCGTCGAGCGATGGGCTGGCGAAACCGCCGGCCAGCCAGCGGACCCGCAGCCAGCGGCGGCGCACCGGCCGGCGCAGCGGGGGTCAGAAAGGGCACCGGGGCACGACGCTGCGCCAGACGGACAACCCGGACCGGATTCAGGAGCACTTTCCGAAAGCCTGCGGCCGGTGCGGCAAGGCCCTGAGGCGGGCGGATGTGGACGGGGAGGCGAAGCGGCGGCAGGTCTTTGATCTCCCGGAACCCAAGCCGGAAGTGACCGAGCATCGAGCGTTGGCCTGTCGCTGCCGGCGCTGCGGGCTCTCAACCCAGGCCGCCTTTCCGGAGGACGTGACGGCCCCGGTGCAGTACGGGCCGCGCCTGGCGGCCACGGCGATCTACTTGCAGAACGTTCACTTCGTGCCCGAGGAGCGGCTGACGCAGATCCTGCGGGACCTGTGCGGCGTGAGCCTGTGCCCCGGCACCCTGAACAACCTGCGCCGCCGGGCGGCGGAGGCCTGGGAGCCCTTCGTCGAGCGGATCCGGGAGCACCTCATCCGTTGTCCCGGGGTGAAGCACCTCGACGAGACCGGTTTCCGGGTGGCGGGACGGGGACAGTGGCTGCATGTACTGAGCAATCAGCTGCTGACCTACTACCGCATCAGTGAGAAGCGGGGCGGGGTGTTGGCGGGGCTGCGAGGGATCCTGGTGCACGATCACTGGGCTCCCTACTTCCAGGTGCCGGATGTGCTGCACGCACTGTGCAACGCCCATCATTTGCGCGAGTTAGAGGCCTTGGTGAAGATCGACGGGGAAGCCTGGGCTGGGCGGATGCAGCGTTTTCTGCGGGCGGCCAGGCGGGTGGCGGAGCGGGCCCGCAAACGGGGCGGGGTGGTGGCGCCCCAGATGTTGAAGCGGATGGAGAGCCGCTACGACGAGTTGGTGCAGGAGGCCCTGGACTATCACAGCGGGCTGCCGCCGTTGCCGACCGGCCGGCGGGGCCGCCCGAAACGTCGGCCCGGCCATAATCTGGCCTTGCGGCTGGAACGGAGACGCGCCTGGGTGTTGCATTTCCTGTTCGATTTGAGTGTGCCGTTCACGAACAACTTGGGAGAGCGGGACTTGCGCATGATGAAGCTGCTGATGAAGATCTCGGGAGGGTTCCGTTCGCTGCAAGGGGCGCGGGAGTTCGTCACGCTGCGCAGTGTGCTGTCGACGGCGCGCAAGCAGGGGCTGAAGCCGATCGAGACCCTGATCGAGGGGCCGGCGGCCCTGCTGAAGCGGGTGGGCCTAGCCCCGAGCCTCCCGCCCAGCGGGCAGTAGACGGCCTGCGACGGCAGCCGGTCTCCGCCACGCGCCGCACGATGCGCAGGTCACAACACAAGCCCTGCTAAAAATGCGAACTCAGGCCGAGAACCTGGGTAGTTACCGCGTAGATAAGGTACAGGGTATAGGCTTCGGTCATGGTCGACAAGCGGGTCGAGCCCTGCCAGATCGTTTGGTGTCCCGGGGGCGGGGCGTTGGGGCGGTACTGGTAGCCACCCAGAATCGCCATCGTGCGCAGCGCCAGACCGAGGTTGCGGGGCGGGTCCAGCCGGTGCTGGGTCGCGAAGTCGCGCAGGACGCGCAACTGCTGGGGGGTGAAGCAAACCGTGGCGGGCAGCTCGGGGGTGGCCCGGCCCAGCAGCGTCATCAGCGCGAGGCGCCAGGCGATGACGGCCTTGATCATGACCGCCCGCATGAGGCGCTGACTGGTGCGGTGGCCCAAGGACTCGACCTTGCAGCCGGACTTGAGAATCCGGTGCCAGTCCTCGATGCGCCAGCGGAGCCGGTACCAGCGCAGGAAGCGCTCGGCATCCGCCAGCGAGTGGACCGGGAGCGTGGTCAACAGGAACCACTCGAGGGCCTCCCCGCCGGGGGCGGGGGCAACTCGACCGTCTGCCAGCGCACCTCGGCGCGGGCCGTGCGGGCTTCCCGGAGCGGCTGGGCCAACTGGCTCCGGATGTGATCAAAGAGCTTGGGCTGGTCGGGTCCCAGGCTGCGGTTGTGCCGCGCCCGCACCAGTAACTCGACCCGCTGCAGCTGGCGTTTCTCGGCAAACAGGGCCTGCACATCCACCTCGCGGTCCAGGACCGCAACCAATTGTGTATCCGACAGTTGGCGTGCAACGGCGGCGCAGTCGCGCAAGCCCTGGATCCATTGGAAGGTCTTGTGTTCCTCAAGCGGTCGTCCGGGCTCGGCCTACCCGTCGGGCGTCGCATACTGAATCTTGAGCAGACCCAGCGGGAGGCCTTGGGGGTTCAGCGCTATGGTCGTATGCATGTGGATTCCGAGCGTGCCCTCCGCCCCGGGGTTCTTACCGATCAGGCCCAGCCCGGTACAGCCGGGATGCGTGGCAGAATTGAGATCGGTGCCGTCCTGTACGCACAGCACCACTCGCTCGGTCTGCATCCGCCGCAGGGTGCGCTGGCACCCAGCTGCTGCCGCCAGTCGCGCTGCAGCGGGTAGACGAAGATGGCCTTGACCGGCATGCGTTGGTCGGGGGCGGCGAAACGGCCGCGGCCGGTGGTCTGGCCGACCTAGGTCCAGTTGGCGGCACGGAAGCAGGTACCGGGATGCTGCTGGAGGTCACCATAGGTTTCCAGCAGCACGGGCCGGTAGCGATAGCGCTGCTGGAAATCGGCGGGCAGGCGGCGCAAGACCAGTCCGAGCACCTTGGAGACGAGGCCGACACAGCGTACGCCAGGCCGGATCAGGAACCGGCTCAGGTTCAGCACACCGTGCAGCCGCTTGCGGCGCATGGCAGCCGACCAGCCGGTCCATTCGTCGCGCGCGGCGACCGCGAGGGCCGCTGCGGCAAAGCCGAGCGCACCGAGCACACCGTGTTCGGATTCCATCAGATAGCGCACTTGGGCTCCGACATGGAGGACGGCCCCATGGAGGTGCTCGCGAGCCATCAGCTCGTTCCAAACTTGGCGCTGCTCGTCGGCCGTGACCAAGCTCAGTTGCAAATCCGCCACGGCCTCGGCGCGGGCCGCTGGCAAACGGAGATGGCCGTGGTCCTCCAGACCGCAAGGCCTGCTGGCAAGTCGCCAGTTGCCACCGGCCGCGACTGTCGCGCAAGTCGAAGGCTTGGCACACCTGCCGCACGAATGCGGTCCGGTTGACTTCGCCAGCCTGCGCCCGCAGGCATGCAGAGTCGCTAGGGAGGAGGGCTGCGAGAGGGCCTCCAGAATGCAATGTTGATCGAGCAAGTCTTAGATATGCCACAACGACCCTAAAACGCCCATTGCACATCGAACCGCGGGACGGACATTGCGCCGGATTTCGCGGCAGAAAGTGGACTTGTGGCACTTGAGCTGAGCGACGTTGGCGCTGACCGAGACTTTCCTTTGGTGCAAGGGATCTGGCTGTGCTTGTCTTATTGCAGATGGGGGAACCACCTAGGCATGGCGGTTTCTCCTATACGATAAGCTAACCTGAACCTTAGCCTCCTCCGCCCGCTGTTGCATTTCTGGTGCAACCGGCCGAAGATTCGCATGTAGGAAAGTTTGCTGGTTTCGGCCCATCCGGACTCCTCGCCATTGCCTGCTTCGTGTGGGGGGGGCACTTTCCCGCGGCCAACTCGGCTCGGGGGCCTGTCACGGCGTGTTAGCACATTGGATATTCGATTGGGATACGGGAAACAGGGCCTTTACTGTGAACGCCATCGAAAATCACCGGGACGCCGCTGCCCTACTGAAGACGTTGCAAGACACTGGGACGAACACGATCCCGATCTCGTGAAGTGTGTTGTGTCGGCGAGAACCGTGCGCCAATCAGGAAAAGATCGGCATCGCAACGTTATCGGACTGTCCAGGGAATCTGGTGGCCAAGCGCATTCCGGTTACAAATCAGGGGGTGGGCATCAACTGCCTTCAACTTCTTGGTCATTAGCTTCAGCAACACCACAGATGGGTCTATGGGAGTCTTCCGTAACCGCTGAGTAGCCGATTGTTCCAAATGCAGCGCAACCCGCCACTTTTGGCTTGCTAGGGCTTTTCGAGCATGTTCGCGTTCCTTGGTATCGTTGGCATTGCTCGCCGCGGCAGCCAATCCCGCCAAGGTATCTCGCACCTTCTCCGCCAGCTCGTCGGCAATATTGATCGCCTTGGTACGCGGATGCTGTCTGTAGTCCTTGATTTCGATCAGCCAAGAGACATTGCATTCAACGCAAACGATGTCTATCGCCTTGGAGCCATTTGCAACACCCTGAAACTGGTTGCGATAAAAGGACCAGTCATCGTACTTGCTGGCTTGGCAGCCGTTGGGGAAGTCGAACCGGAGGGTTCCTTCGGTGATCGTTGTCAAGATTCCGACTCCCCGCCCGACATGAACCGATCCATAAAACGGTCCGACTGCCCAAGTTCTTCGTCCAGCAGAAGCAATGGGTCGACGTCCCCGACATCCTCAGCCTGGGATATTCGGACGCCGTCGTCACTGCGGACTAATGCAAAATACCGTTGCTCCACTGTATCGAACTCGCGTTCGAGAAGAATTTCAAACTCACGCAGCAAGAACAGGCTGTGCGTTGCGACGAAAACCTGTACGCCTTCCCTACAGATGCCGAGTATGACCTTTGCGACATCGCGGAGCAGGCTCGGATTGAGGTTGGACTCCGGTTCGTCCCAGAACAGGCACCCCTTGTCGAGCAGGGAGCCGGTCGAGATCAGCCGCACAAGCATGGCGATCTTGCGCCAACCTTCAGCTACTAGCGGCATTTCCATATTGCCTGCATTGAACGGTCGAAAGTAGAAGCGGCCGTTGGCGTCCAGCACGACTCGTCCCCCAAGCTGTTCCTCCAGCGGTTCAATCAAGGTGGCAATCTTTGCCTCTCGCGGTCCTCTCAGTGCAGGTGCTCCGAGCAGCAGGCAGGTATCCCGCCACGTTTCGTCGAACTCTAGGTGCCGGGTCTCGTAGAGTGGAACGAATCCTGGATAGATGGTCAGCAATTCACGGGTGGGAACGAACACTGGTGGCTTGTCATGCCACGCGGAGGGAATCTTCTCGATGGACACCTCGGATTTCGCGAGCGAGGAGAACCGAAAGGCCAGTGACGTCCTCGGTTGGTTGAAAGCCATCTTGACTTCGCAGCTGTTGCGTCTTCTTTGACGGTGGACAAGACGACCTAGGCGGTCTTCCGGCCGAAACACGCTGGAGAGCTTCTCGGCCAACTTCGTCTGCAGGACGGTCTTGGTTGGCGGCTCAGTACGCTTCCTGCCTTCGTCGGCGCTCACCGCCATGACGGCATAAGGGAGTTTCAGAATGTGGGTCTTGCCGGTTCCATTTGCCCCGACGATGACGTTGAGACCTGCAGCGAATTTCAGATCGGCGCAATTGAACACCGTGAAATTGCTCATCTTGAGAGAATTCAGCACAGCTTCGACCTCCCTTGCATTCGACGGACTGAACATTCAGTCGCGAGGCTGCGTTCGATGCAAGTCGGCACACTATACGCCGTTAGCTTCTTCTGCCTCGGTCCCGGGGCTCCGCGCATTCGTGCATTCCGCCACTCCAGAAGCCAGCGGTCCACTTGTTGTTCGCTGTCGTTGACCCCCATGCTGGGCAATGGCACTCGATTCCGCAACACCGTGGCTCCGACTGGACCCCGCCTATCGCTCCCTCCCGGTCGCCCGATCGAAACAGCACCGCTGGCCGGGAAGCCGGACCGATGACAGACTGGCAAGGCATTCAAGGCAAGCATTCTGGGTGTACAAGCCACTCTTCGGCGTTCATCACGAGTCTGACAAACCACCATCATCCATTGACGATAACAGGCAATGGCTGTCCGGCTGCTGGTCGGAGTCTCCGCTTGGTGCCACAGCATAACCGCGCCTTCGCGGCAGTACGCACCAGCCTTCGCCGACAAGAGGGAAGGCCCGGCCGTGGGCGGGGTGCAGGTAGGGCGTCCGCTTTCCCTCATCTGCGGGAAGGAGCCGGCACCATGAGCGCATCGATTGCAGTGCCCGACAACGCGACGAACACCTTCCTGACCCACTTCTTCGACAGCGGGCTTTCCGACGATCGCTCCGGTGGAGAGAGCCCTCTCGACGCCATCAGCTGCGCGGATTGTCGGGAACCGCCCCAATAGCTTCTTCGCCGACTGCGGGGTGGTCTGCTGCCAACCGGGCGAAGTCGCTGCCGCGCTCGATATGCCGACGGTGCCGAGTCGGCCCCGGTGGGCGGTGAACCCGGTCGATCGCTGGCTCGCTGGCTGCGGCAAGTTCCGCTGCAAGGCGAGGAGCTCGATTTCGGCGGTATCCGACTTGCCGTTGTCGGGCAGTCTACTCCACGACGGGCGGTCCGAGCTTGGAGTAGGCCCCTTTTGGTGGACAGATGAGGTAGCGTGAATGGGAGTGGTCGGCAGACGGGCGCTCTGCGACAACTCCACGCCCACTTCCCGGAACAACTCCAGGCACAGCGCCTGGAACCACCGCTCGGATTTCCGCAACCGTTTCCACGGCGCTACCGGGAACAACTCCGCCCAGCCTGCTTAACAGGCCCGAACCGCCGTTTCGAGCAACGAGTGCCCAGATCCCAAATGCAACAAGAGGGCCCGCAACAATTGGTCCGCCGACTTGTTCGTGCGCAGCCCCTTCAAGGCTCCGCTCTTGATCGCCAGCTCCTTCCACTTCGTTGGGAGTAACTCGACCGCTAACTCCAAGGGACTTCTTCCCCGCTGTTGCATTGCGGTGTGCAACGGGCAGTTCGATTTGGGTGTGCCGTTCACGAACAACCTGGGGGAGC
The DNA here is from genome assembly GCA_965205085.1 of Bryobacterales bacterium. GTDB lineage: Bacteria > Acidobacteriota > Terriglobia > Bryobacterales > UBA6623 > VXMF01. Next base: position 5,226,897 of record OZ242039.1, read on the forward strand.
GGGACTTGCGCATGATGAAGCTGCTGATGAAGATCTCGGGAGGGTTCCGTTCGCTGCAAGGGGCCTGGGAGTTCGTCACGCTGCGCAGTGTGGTGTCGACGGCGCGCAAGCAGAGGCTGAAGCCGATCAAGACACTGATCAAGGGGCCGGCGGCCCTGCTGGAGCGGGTGGGCCTGGCCCCGAGCCTCCCGCCCAGCGGGCAGTAGACGGCCTGCGACGGCAGCCGGTCTCCGCCACGCGTCGGACGGTGCGCACGTCACAACACAAGCCCTGCCAAAAAATGCGAACTCAAGCCGAGAACCTGGGTAGTTAGTGTCTGCCAGAAAACCCTTATTGGGCACGAGGTCTCGCTCGAAGGTGAAAACAATATCGATGACAAATGGTTGGATTAGGCCTGATTAGGTCCGTCTGAGTGCCTGTCACTTCACCTCAAGGCCGCATTTGCAGCCGTTCTGAGGGCTCTCAACCGCCGCTTTGGCCGATCAGACACAGCTCCCCCTGCCGGGCCGTGGCCCGGCTCCCGGCGGGGTGCCCGAAACCGCTTCAGGCCGCCAGGCTGCACTGGGCAGCCTCGCGGTCCGCTTGCAGCAGGACCCGTCCCAGGCGGTGCAGGTTGGCCCCCAACACCGCCAGCGCCACGGTGCGCTCGAAGCCTGCCTTGCCCATCGTCCGCACCCGGTCCAGTCCGTGATGCTCCAGATGATTGATCGCCGCCTCCACCGCCGAGTGCTGCCGCCGCGCCTTCCGAAACGACTCCTCGGCCTCCCGCTCCCGCTGGGCCGCGCTCAACTTGCCCTTCGCCGGTAGCGCATTCAGATCCAGCAGCTTGTCCAGCTTGATCCGATTCTCCGGACTGTGAAAGTTGCGGTCAAAACTGCACGCCCGCAAGTCCGGGAACAGCTCCTGCGTCTCCTCGATAATCGGCTCCGCGATGTCCACGTCGCCGCCTTCCCACAGCACCTTGTGGTGCAGCAGAAACTGGTGCTGGTCCTCGACCACGCAGACCGGCACTCCCAGCTCCACCGGACAGCCGGCCTTGCCCTTCGAGATCCAGCGCGTGTGCGGCTCAAAGATCGAGAACACCTTCTCCTCCTGCGGAATCTTCTCGCCTTCCAGCAGCCGCCGCTCGGACTGGTCGATCTGACGCTCTGCATGGGCAATCAAGTCCTTGATTTGCTGGATCCTGGACTTCTTCATTCCTGCCTCCTCCAAGGCCTTCAGACTGCTCTTGGCGCGGCTGACCAAGTCCTTGCAGGTGCGCAGATAGGCCACCACCCGGGGACGCGTGGCCCGGCGCGTCTGCCGCACCGCATGGAACAGTGAGCGCACCTTGCGGGCCTGCTTCTGCCACTGCCGCCAGCCCGTCACGCCGTGCGGACCGGCCTGCCGCCCCAGACACTTCAGCAAACATCGCATGGCATCCCACAACAGCGAGACGTCGGTCGGATAGTGCACGTCGGTCTCGGCCACGAACGAGTCACACCGCCCGCGCAAGGCCTCACCCGCGCTGTGCTCCAGCACCGTGTGGCCCTCCTGCACCAGAACCTTGTTGATCGCGGCCAGCAACTCCGGCGTCAGCAGGGAGACATTGTCGAGCAGGCGCTGATGCTTGTAGCGGGTCTCGTCGAACACGCCGTGGCCCAGCATCTGGCGCACCTGGTCGTGGTGATTGGCCAGGTTGCGGAGCCGGTCGAAGTCCAGGTTGAGACCCTCCTTGAGCAGCCCCAGCACCAGGATCTGCCAGAGGTCCAGCCCCGGTCGACCGACCCCCCGCTTGACGTGGGCCAGCAAGTGCTTCTCCAGCAGGCCCATCACCTGGGTGTAGACCGCCGGCGTACAGAACAGATGCTGCAACCCGCGCAGGACCGCCGTCGTGTCGTCGCGACAATCGAGTTCGATCTCCATCTTCTCGATCGACACCTGACCGATCTGCAGTTGTCGTTGGTGAATTTCGCGCATCAGGGTTTTCCCGTCCTCTGAAGATGGGCCGTTTCTGGCCCGATTCAGCCCCCAAGCGCCTGAAAACCGCTTTCTTGGGGCCGTCAAATCACTATTATACCACTGATATCAAAAGATTTCTAGGGTTTTCGGGCAGACACTAGTTACATGGGGCATGGGTAGGCCGCGCCTGAGCAACGGGTCAGGCTGGGCCACCGGCCCCGGCAACTCGCTAGAAGCCCATACTCGGTCTATCTTCAAGGACCAAGGTCTCCTGGAGGTCCAGAATCTCACCTGCTATGCTGTGGCACCCCGAGGACGAAGGTCAGATTTCGTCTTTCCTGCGGAGACTGCATGCCCTGGGCCCAACGTTTCCCGTCTCGCGACTCGGGATGCTCGCCCTAGAGACAACCTGCAAGGACCGCTGGAGGCAGGTCCTGAACGAGGCTGACCGGACAATCCCTTGCACACACTTGCTGACCGTTCAGCAGGGCGTGTCCGAAGCACAGTACAGGGAGATGGCCGAATCGCGTATCAAGCTTGTTGTCCCCGGACCACTGAAGACAACGTTTCCGGTCAGCGTCCGAAAAGAAGTTCAGACGTCTGGGGAGTTCACTGATGAAGTGCGGAAACTGGACAGGCCGTCCCGGTGAGAAATGCAATGCACGGGCCCTTCGGCGACAACCGGAACGGAATGTCGGCGCCAGCGATGGAACTCTCGCGGAATGGAGCAGTTGCGGATGGAGGCGCGGGTGGGAATCGAACCCACGAGTAAAGGTTTTGCAGACCTCTGCCTTACCACTTGGCTACCGCGCCGAAAGGATGGCCGTCCTGGCGTCTCGTTCTCCTGGAGCGGGAGACGGGACTTGAACCCGCGACATCGACCTTGGCAAGGTCGCACTCTACCAACTGAGTTACTCCCGCTTCTAGGCTGCTTACTCTATCACCGTAGCACGATCCAGGTTCCTGATGCGAGAGTCGTGGCGGGTCTCGGCCGCTGTTGCCCGACCGAAGCCACCACCCGTTCGCCGAGGATCTGCTGCCGGCACTTGGCACCCGGCTATACTTAGGGGTCGTCACTCTGTCTCAGGACACCGGTTGCGCTCCCGGTCTCTTGCCCCGTAGGACGTTCCTGATGCCTCGCCTAGGCCTCCGCACCAAGCTGCGCCGTGCGCTCCTGCGCTTCCATCGCGGTGCCCGCGAGGCCCGAATGATCTTGAAGGCCCTTGTCGACACCGACCATCCGGTGTTGGCTCACCTGATACCTACCCGTCGCTGCAACATCGCCTGCGCCTATTGCAACGAGTACGATGACTTCTCGCAGCCGGTGCCGATTGACGACCTCAAGCGTCGCACTGACCTGCTGGCGAACCTCGGCGTCAGCATCGTAACCCTCAGCGGCGGCGAGCCCATGCTGCACCCGCAGCTCGGGGAACTGATTCACCATATCCGGTCACACCGCATGATAGCCGGCCTGATCACCAACGGTTATCTGTTGGGCCCACGGAGCATCGAGGCACTCAATGAAGCAGGCCTGGAATACCTGCAGATCAGCATCGACAACGTCGAGCCCGACGCCACGTCGATGAAGAGCCTTCGGGTATTGGACAACAAGCTTGCGTTGCTCGCCGAACATGCTGACTTCGATGTGAACATCAACTCGGTCGTGGGTTCGGGCATCCCCAATCCCCGCGATGCCTATACCGTGGCTCGTCGCGCGCTGGACCTCGGCTTCTCCAGCACGGTTGGCGTGGTCCACGACGGGGACGGGCAACTCAAACCCTTGGGAGGCACGGAGCGGCGCGTCTACGACCAGGTCAAGGCGCTGTCGAAACGGGGATACAGCCGCCTCACCTACTTCCAGGACAACCTCGTGGATGGCCGAACCAACAAGTGGAGTTGCCGCGCCGGTGCTCGCTACCTCTACATTTGCGAGGATGGCCTGGTCCACTACTGCTCGCAGCAGCGAGGGACCCCCGGGGTCCCCTTGGAACGCTACTCCGTTGCCGACATCCGGGACCATTACCTCAAACCCAAGGCCTGCGCTCCTGCCTGCACGATTTCTTGCGTGCACAAGGCTTCCGCGGTCGATTTCTGGCGCGACCCCCAAAAGGCGACCCCGGAAACGGCCACCAGAACCATCGATACCCGCGTCACCGTCTGACGATCCTCCCGGGTCGGCTCTTCAGTCGTGGCCGAGCCAGTTGCAACTGCCGTCATCGCGGCAAAGGAAGACACGGCTCTTCGGAACGGGATGGGCCCGGGCCCATCCCTCGCCGTTCACGAACAGTGCAGTCGACCAGGCCTCGGTATCGATGGCGCTTGGAGCGATGACCGACACCGCCGACAGGCCTGACGCCGGATGCCCGGTTCTGGGATCGAGGATGTGGCCGTAGCGCCTGCCGGCGTCATCGAAGAATTTCTCGTAGGAACCCGAGGTCGAGAGAGATTCGTCCTTGAGCGTCACCGTGACGGCTGTCTCCCCGGCATCGCCCGGGTGACGCACGTCCAGTCTCCACCCGCCTTCTCCGTCTGGCGGCTCGCCGGCCGCGAAGATGCTGCTAGTCCCCGAACTGACCAGAGCCCGCCCGATGCCGTAGTCGCGCAGAGTGGCCACGGCCCGGTCCACGGCGTATCCCTTACCGATGCCTCCGGAATCCAGCACCAGACCGGACCTCAGGAACCGAATCGTCCCGTCGGCCTGCCGCAGTTGCAGATGCCGGTAGCCGCTGTTGCGTCTGGCCCACCATAGCGTCCAGGGCTTCGGCATGCGTCCGGTGCCGTCATGGAAACCCCATGCCTTGACCAGTGCACCGACGGATATATCGAAAGCGCCTTCACTCGCGGCCGAGTAGGCCAGACACCGCTCAAGCAAGGCGGAAAGCTCCTCGGAAATCTCCACTGGCTGCTTGCCTGCCTCGGCGTTGATGCGGCTCAGTTCACTGTCCGGCTTGTAATTGCTCAGGAAGGCGTCAATCCTTCGAACCTCGTCGAATGCCGCCGTCGCCGCTCCCGCCGCCAGTTTCCGCGTCGGTGCGTAGCAGGCTATGCGGAATTCGCTGCCCATGATGGCCGCAGAGGATTCGAAGCGTATCAGGTCGGACGCGCCGGCCTGGGTCGGCGACTGCAGCGCGGCCGCTGCCAGAATCGCCAGGCCGCCCTTGCGGGCGCGCTTGTGGATGCGCTGCAGAAGGGAGTCGATCCGGTCCGTGTACTCCTCGCTGCGGTCGTGGTCAAACTGCAGGTCGGGGACGTGGCGCATCCGCACCGAGCGGGCCAGCATTTTCCGGATAAACGGTGTCGACCGCACGAGCGCATTGAGAGCATCGGGGTCCGGGGCCTGACCGGGTCGCGGTACCCACGGAGCGACCAGCACCCGTGCATTCCGCTTGTCTGCTGAGAGTGTTACCTTGGTCACCCGCACCTCGGATGCTGCGGGCTCCCGGACTTCCTGCGAGAGAATTCGGCTGATTTCCCGCTGGAGCGTACTCTCGGCTCTCTCGTGCCGGTACGACTTCATTGCTGCTGCCCATCATGGCACAAGGTGCGCAGCCAGCTCTTGGTAGATGCCTCGCTTGCAGGGACCTGGGTACCGATGTGGCCTTGTACGGACTGGCCGTCCGCGCCCGCCGCGCCGCCAGGTCGTGACGCACGGGTTATCGACGCAAGATACAGCCGGATGCTGGAGCAAGGGCCGTCGAGGTTTGTGTCCGTCTGACGGTTGCTGCGGTCGGCCGGTGTGGCGAGCACCCCTTGCCCGGCGTGGTGGAGCCGGTCTGCGTCCCCCTTGGCGACACCTCGGGAACGGGGACGTGCCGAGATTCGGGGTTGTGGGCCCAGCCCGGTCCCGCGATCGGGCGCAATGAGACTTCGGATGGGAGCAACGGACAGACAGCGTCGCCCCGCCATGGAACCCATTGCCCGCGCTTTGGACTCCTGTCCGGACGTCGGGGCCCTGCCGCCGGCCCTGCGACCGCAGTCGTAGCTTTGTGCAATTCTGGAAGCAGCTCTGGTATGGAAGAGGGAGGGGCGGACGAGACGCTCGCGCTGGCTATCGAAGTCGCCGGCGATGGTGTCGCATTGCGGCTGATCGCGGATGCCGTGGCGACGGCAGGTGCCCGGATCGCCTGGATTTCCATACTCGACGCCCAGCGAGAGGTTGAGACGATCTGGATCGAACTCGTGGACGTGACGGACCGGGCGAGTCTCGTGCAGGCGCTCGAGAGAATCAGTGCGGTTCGGTCCGTGACCGAGAAGCACACGCTTCATCACATCTTTGGTAAGCGGGTCATCATCATCGGGGGCGGGTCCCAGGTAGGACAGGTCGTCCTGGGCGCGGTGTCGGAGGCGGACCGCCACAATCTCCGGGGGGAGCGCATCTCAATCGACACGATTCCCCTAGTTGGTGAAACGGTCATCGCGGAGGCTGTCCGGGCGACCGGCAGACTGCCGCGCGTTGAGGCCGTGGTCCTGGCCGGTGCATTGATGGGTGGGGAGATCGAGGAGGCCGTGCGTGAGGTGCAGGCCCGGGGGCTGCTTGTGATCTCGCTCAACATGGCCGGCTCGGTGCGTGAGGCCGCGGACTTGGTGGTCACCGATCCCGTCCAGGCGGGTGTCATGGCCGTGATGGCGATCGCTCACACGGCTGCCTTCGACATTCGACGGTTGGGCAGCAAGCGGTTCTAGCCGCGCTCATCCGCCTTGCTACACTTTCTCGTTACCGTGAATCGCAGAATCGTCCTCGCCGCCCGCCCGGTCGGAGTACCGCAGTTGTCCGACTTTCGGTTGGAGGAGGCTCCCATGCCTGATCCCGGCGCGGGAGAGTGTCTGGTAGAGGTCTGTTACCTCTCCGTCGATCCATATATGCGGGGGCGCATCAGCGGGCGGAAGTCCTATGCGGCCTCACTGGGAATCGGCGAGACCATGGTCGGTGATGGTGTGGGACGCGTCATTCAGTCGAGTTCCGATGCGGTGGCTGAAGGCAGCTACGTAACGGGGCACTTCGGGTGGCAGGAGTACGCGGTTGCGGCCGCCGGAGAGTTGCGGACTGTCGACCGGTCCGTCGCCCCCCTGCCTGCACATATCGGCGTACTGGGCATGCCGGGACTGACCGCTTATCACGGCCTCCTTGCAGTGGCTGGCGTAAAGGCTGGCGAGACCGTTTGCGTGTCCGCAGCTGCCGGGGCCGTTGGTTCTGCGGTTGGTCAGATTGCCCGCATCAAGGGCTGTCGTGCGGTCGGCATCGCCGGCGGTCCGCGGAAGTGTGGATGGGTCACTGGCGAACTGGGGTTCGACGCCGCGGTCGACTACAAGAGCGAGAACGTCCATGACGCGCTGGGTACCGCTTGTCCGGATGGGATCGACGTGTACTTTGACAACGTCGGCGGGCCCGTCACTGATGCGGTTTTCCCCCACCTGAACGTACGTTCGCGTGTCGCCGTCTGCGGCCAGATCTCCCAGTACAACGCGGTCGAGCCCCCGATGGGGCCTCGACTCCTGTGGCATTTCATTGTCAAGCGTATCCGGGCCGAGGGATTCCTGGTGTTCGACTTCAAGGACCGGCACGAGGAAGCGCTGGCCGAAATGGCTGCCTGGGTGCGATCAGGTGATCTGAAGTATGCCGATACGGTGGCAGAAGGCATCGAGAACGCCCCTGCTGCGTTCATCGGTATGCTCGGCGGTGCCAATACCGGAAAGCAGGTCGTGAGACTGTCAACCGCCTGACTCCATCGAGACTTCGGTGGATATCAGGCGGGAAGTCCGATTGAGCGCCAGTCCAGGGGCCGATCATCGCGCCGGTCATTCCAAATGGGCGGAAACCGCTTCAGAAAGGGGCAGTCTAATGGCGGAGCTGGTTTCTCCCGGGGCCCGTCAGGTCCCAGGCGCGCATGCGCCGGTCGTTCCAGACGGCTGCCGTTGGCCAAGTTGGGGCTGCTCCAGGAGGTAGGCGATTGCCGTGAGGGCCAGCATTGACACCTGAACCCCGGAACGCTCCGGCTTATGCCGGCGGGAAGTGCCTCCCTGCCATCCACCGCCATCCACCTGAAGTCTGGAGTGCGACCCATCGCACTACGCCGCATTAGCCTGAACAATCTGCTAGATCGGTGCTCATGGCAACAGGTTGCGACGGTGGCACCGGTGGACTAGCCACCCGGAGGGTGGTCTTGTCGAGAGTCTCAAGGGGTCTGTTCACGGTTGGTGACGGTTATCCGATTGGGCCCGGTTTTGAGCTTTATGGCAACGGCTGCGAGGCAGCCCCGAACAACTCAGTTAGCTTGCGCCTCCGGAACTGGAAGATTCGCCGCAGATCCGCACGGACAAAAAGGCGGTCCGCCAGTCTGCCGCCGGGCACCGCATACTTGACATGGTCCTCGGCAAGCGTTCCGCCCTCCCGCTCCTCGAATCGGTGCTCGTGGTGCCACAGTCGATAGGGGCCCTTTCGCTGCTCGTCCACAAAGACTGAGGGGGGATCCCATTTCGTGATCTCACTCTGCCAGCGGATCGGTATGCCGCGAAGCCGGAGGCGATAGTCGATTCGAGTGCCCACAGACATCTTGATCGGTTCGGAGGAGAGAACCTCGAACCGGAGCCAGGGGGGCGTCAGCACTTCCAGGTTGCCAGCATCGGCGAAGAACGGGAACACCTCACGCAGCGGCCTTGCCAGCCACACACGACTCTTCAAGGTAAGAACCTGCAACGCAAATACTCCCGCATCCATCTGTCGACTGTTTGTGCTGCCACAGCGTCGCCAGAGGATCAGTATAGGGTCTCTCGTTCCAGGTGCCGAATACGGTTCGCTCGACCACTGGACGATTGCACTCTTCTGGAGAAGGGAGGCCGCGCCATGATCGAGGATTCGCGTCCGGGCGCGGTGGATCCGGTTCTTGCCTTCTCGCGTACACGCGAGTGACCTTACCGCTTGCAGGGCAGATTGGAAGTTTGCCGCTGCGGGTTGCGCGGTGCCACAGGCTAGTGTTCTGTCACTGTCGAATTTACGGGTAGGGCTTGGGTCGGTGTAGCGTGAACGGCGAAATACCAGCTGCCGATAACAGTTGTACGTCTGCGGCCGTTGACCCCAAGATCAACCTGTGACGCAACACTAGCGATGCCTCACAGATCAGGCACAGCCCTCTCCCGGAGAAGCGGTGGCTGTCGGCTTGATGGAGTCGCGCAGCGCACGAGACACTCCACCTTGCAGCCAGCCTGGAGAATCTCGTGCCCATCCTCGGTGCGCCAACGCGGCCCGGCTTGCGCGGTGTATACCCCGCCGCGCCGCGCCGTACGGCACTTGCATCTCGACTCGACCTTGGATGGCTTGCGCACAAATGCGCTGGAGCCGCTTTGGTCGGACTCAGGCACGGGCTGCGCCGAGCCCGGAAAAGCCATTCGATACCAGCCATCCGACGCTGGTCGGCCAACAGGGTCTGCCCGTCGGTTGCCTCGATGTAAATCGCCAGCAGTAAAGGCGCATTGATGGAACTGCCCAGATACTCCGGATGCCGAACAACGATCAGCAGGCAGACCGGAACTTGACGCAGACGGGCACTTGACTCTTTGCCGGAGAAGCCGTAGCATCAGGTGTCTTCTGGAAGTCGACGCCGTGGCGAGCCAGCCGTGGCGTCCAGGCCCGCCCGACCCGAGGCCGGTCCATGCAGGAGAAGCGCACCGAAATCCAGTCACGTCTGGTGCACTTGGAGGCGGAGAATACTCGTCTGCAAGCCGTAACCACTCGATTGCAGACGGAGAATTCCCGGTGCAGACCGAGCGGGAGGAGGTGCAGCAGTGGCAGGTCGATGATCTACCGGCACCCAAGCCGGAACGGACCGAGCATCGGGCGTGGGTCTGTCGCTGCCCGGGTTGTGCGAAGTTCACCCGGCTGCCTTTCTGAAGGCAGTGGCGCAGTGCAGTACGGGCTGCGCATCGCGGCTACGGCGGTCTAGTTGCAGAATGCCCAGTGCCTGACCGAGGAGCGGTTGACGGAACTCATGCGGGCGTGTGCTCCGGCACCCTGGCCAACATGGGCCGCACGGCGGCGGACGCCTGGAGCCTTGTGTCGAGCGGGTCCGGGACCAGTTGGTAGGTTGCCCCGGGTTCAACCACCGGGACGAGAGCGGATTGCGGGTCAGGGGACGGGGACGGTGGCTGCATGGACTGATCCCCCAGCTGCTGACCGACTACCGAATCAGCGAGAAGCGGGGAGAGGTGTTGCCGGGGCTATGAAGGATTCTGGTGCACGATTACTGGGCTCCGTACTTTCATGTGCCGGATGTGCTGCACGCGGTTTGGAACACCTATCATTGGCGCGAGTGAGAGGCCCTGGTGAAGATCGATGGGGAAGCTTGGGCCGAGCGGATGCAGCGATTGCTGCGGCTGGCCAAGCGGGGGCGGAGCTTGGCCACAGACGGGATGGGGTGGTGCCGCCGCTGTTGAAGCGGCTGGAGCGCCGCTACGACAAGTTGGCGCTGGATGCCCTGGACCATCACCATGGGTTGCCACCGCTGCCGACCGGCCGGTGGGCCGCAGGACACGGCTTCCCGGCAATCATCTGGCTTTGCGGCTACGACGGAGACGAGCCTTCGTGTTGCATTTCTTAGTTCAACCGGCAGTCAAAATCCAGTCGCCGAAATCAACTGCACACGCACGGCCGTTGGCCCGCGAATCGCTGTGTGACGGAAATCTAGTGCCAACGCGAAACGTGGCCATTGACGAATCGCTCGATTTCACCACATTTCTGGCGGGAACCATCGAGGACTTGCTCAGTGGGTCGGATTAGACAATAGCGAGCACGTTCACTCTCGGTCTTGAGCCATCGATAGGCCGTGTATACCTCTCTCATGTGCTGACGGACGTGGTAGTCGCGGGCTCCGTGATCTGAAGGCGTTTGCAGGGAATGATGGAATAGGTATGTATTGACGTAGTGAACAGCCGAATAGAAAATGCAGGTCACGGCCCACTGCAGGCTGACCGGGCTACTTCTTGACAGCAAATCGGATACTTCACGATTGTGACGCGCTTGCTCTAGGTAGTGTCTGCCCGAAAACCCTAGAAATCTTTTGATATCAGTGATATAATAGTGATTTGACGGCCCCAAGAAAGCGGTTTTCAGGCGCTTGGGGGCTGAATCGGGCCAGAAACGGCCCATCTTCAGAGGACGGGAAAACCCTGATGCGCGAAATTCACCAACGACAACTGCAGATCGGTCAGGTGTCGATCGAGAAGATGGAGATCGAACTCGATTGTCGCGACGACACGACGGCGGTCCTGCGCGGTTTGCAGCATCTGTTCTGTACGCCGGCGGTCTACACCCAGGTGATGGGCCTGCTGGAGAAGCACTTGCTGGCCCACGTCAAGCGGGGGGTCGGTCGACCGGGGCTGGACCTCTGGCAGATCCTGGTGCTGGGGCTGCTCAAGGAGGGTCTCAACCTGGACTTCGACCGGCTCCGCAACCTGGCCAATCACCACGACCAGGTGCGCCAGATGCTGGGCCACGGCGTGTTCGACGAGACCCGCTACAAGCATCAGCGCCTGCTCGACAATGTCTCCCTGCTGACGCCGGAGTTGCTGGCCGCGATCAACAAGGTTCTGGTGCAGGAGGGCCACACGGTCCTGGACCACAGCCCGGGGGAGGCCTTGCGCGGGCGGTGTGACTCGTTCGTGGCCGAGACCGACGTGCACTATCCGACCGACGTCTCGCTGTTGTGGGATGCGATGCGATGTTTGCTGAAGTGTCTGGGGCGGCAGGCCGGTCCGCACGGCGTGACGGGCTGGCGGCAGTGGCAGAAGCAGGCCCGCAAGGTGCGCTCACTGTTCCATGCGGTGCGGCAGACGCGCCGGGCCACGCGTCCCCGGGTGGTGGCCTATCTGCGCACCTGCAAGGACTTGGTCAGCCGCGCCAAGAGCAGTCTGAAGGCCTTGGAGGAGGCAGGAATGAAGAAGTCCAGGATCCAGCAAATCAAGGACTTGATTGCCCATGCAGAGCGTCAGATCGACCAGTCCGAGCGGCGGCTGCTGGAAGGCGAGAAGATTCCGCAGGAGGAGAAGGTGTTCTCGATCTTTGAGCCGCACACGCGCTGGATCTCGAAGGGCAAGGCCGGCTGTCCGGTGGAGCTGGGAGTGCCGGTCTGCGTGGTCGAGGACCAGCACCAGTTTCTGCTGCACCACAAGGTGCTGTGGGAAGGCGGCGACGTGGACATCGCGGAGCCGATTATCGAGGAGACGCAGGAGCTGTTCCCGGACTTGCGGGCGTGCAGTTTTGACCGCAACTTTCACAGTCCGGAGAATCGGATCAAGCTGGACAAGCTGCTGGATCTGAATGCGCTACCGGCGAAGGGCAAGTTGAGCGCGGCCCAGCGGGAGCGGGAGGCCGAGGAGTCGTTTCGGCAGGCGCGGCGGCAGCACTCGGCGGTGGAGGCGGCGATCAATCATCTGGAGCATCACGGACTGGACCGGGTGCGGACGATGGGCAAGGCAGGCTTCGAGCGCACCGTGGCGCTGGCGGTGTTGGGGGCCAACCTGCACCGCCTGGGACGGGTCCTGCTGCAAGCGGACCGCGAGGCTGCCCAGTGCAGCCTGGCGGCCTGAAGCGGTTTCGGGCACCCCGCCGGGAGCCGGGCCACGGCCCGGCAGGGGGAGCTGTGTCTGATCGGCCAAAGCGGCGGTTGAGAGCCCTCAGAACGGCTGCAAATGCGGCCTTGAGGTGAAGTGACAGGCACTCAGACGGACCTAATCAGGCCTAATCCAACCATTTGTCATCGATATTGTTTTCACCTTCGAGCGAGACCTCGTGCCCAAAAAGGGTTTTCTGGCAGACACTAGGTAGTCAGTGACGGACACGCTTGAAGATCCTGTCCCCGATTTCGAGGTGTTGCAACGTGTCTTGCGCCAAGACGTGGAACTCAACCGAGGCGAGACGTTCCCCAAAGCAATCGTGCAACTCCAACTCCCGCTCGAACACGCCCTCAAGCGCTACGTCAGAGTAGTCGTGTACGACCGTCCAGACGTGCATTCTGCCCTGAGAGTTACTGACGTACACTGCGTGCACGCTATCAGTCCGCGCGAGCAGCGCAGCAATCAACTGAGGATCGATCTGCCCTCCCGCTGTAGAACTCCATTCTTCGCACGTCGGCGAGTCCGTATCGGTTTCCCGGATGCTCGAACGAACGGTCAAATCCGTCGAAAGGCTATGTCCTACAAATTGGGGTGTCAACTGCCCTGCGTCAAGCCTCTCCCCCGCTTGTGCCGGTGATACGGTTGATCGGTTCGCTGGCCCAACGGCAGTCAGATCTGTCGCGGCGTAGTTCCAAGTCCACGCCTCACGAGTGAAATCGAGCATCTTCAGTGAACCTCGCCACGCGTTTCTGGCACCTCGGTCGCTACGATGTTACTCGACTTGACCATATAGCGTGGCTCGCCGTTGGGGTTGACTTCCCGGAGGCGGACGACATCTACCACGACCAGCCTCAGCTTGATGATGGTGCCATCAGAGAGCTTGCATGTGGTCCAAGGCTGCTCGACCGGCTCAAAGGCGACCCGGTCGGCCTCAACCGATTTGTTGCCTACGAAAACCTTCATCTGCGTCCGCCCTCTTCGGCTCCGAGAGTACCAAACCCCACCTAATCGTGGCACGAGAAGTGCCCTGGGGGCAAATGGTCGCGGTAAAGGGCGTCGTGCGCCATCCGGGGCGCCCCGCGTCTGTCAACTCGGCAGACCTAACAAATCAATCCGAGATGGGCATGCTCAGGACATGCATATCGGACTCCGACTGATCGATGCGGCCACGGTCAAGTGGCTGCAGGAGGTGGCCAGTGAGCTGGGCCAGACGCGCCATGTGCTGGCGCGGGAACTGTGCGAGCGCGAGAACTGACGCAACGCGGGCGTTCGCTTGTGTGTGACCCAGTCGACCGTGGCCCTCACTCCCATGGCCCTGCGAGCAGGGATTGCGCTGCCCGCCCCGCAACCGCGGCCGTGTGCGACAGCCGGCATGCCCTACAACGCGGTTGCCCGCAGCTATCCGGACCTGGAGGTGCAGTGCCGCCTGGCCGAGCTGGGAGTGGCGACGCGACGGACCGGCGTCTGTGGCGGGAGATGATGGTGAGCCAGCAACCCCGGCGGCTGGACCCGGCGGTGCTGGCCCTGTAGGACACTAAGACACTGAATTATAAAGGTCATCGCCAGACCAGCGGGCTGGTGAACGTGGGCGGCGGGGGCCTCGGGCACCCGAGGTCTGCTGGCCCATTTCGGTCTGGCGATCAGCCCGAACTGGCGTCCCCTTGGGGTCTGTGAGCCCAATGCTACCCAGCGCGACGAGTCCCCCGTCGCGCCCGAGAGCGCCCGCTGGCTGCAAGGCCTCGCCAGCGCCGCTTCCTCATCGCCACGGGCACTGCCAACCTGTGGGACCGTCTCGCGCAGCAGCCGGTCCTGGGCTCCCGCAACCTCACCGTTGCCGCCTGTGGTCGAACCCCCCGCCGTGCGCAGCGCAAGACCCGCCTCGACCGGCGCGCGAGCACCGTCCAACTCCTGCCCCCCCAAGCCAGACCGGCCAGACCCCGCTGTCCCTGATCGCCGTCTCCGTCCACGAACCCCATCAGCCCCCTGTCCATACCCCGCTGCACTGGGTCCTGCTCCGTACCCACGGCACCCCCAACCTCGACCACGCCCGCCGCTGCGTCGACTCGTACAGGGCGCGCTGGACCATCGAGGAATTCTTCCGCCTCCTCAAGGTCGGCTTCCGCATTGAGTACCGCCGCCTCAACGCCGCTGACGACCTGCGCAAGTGTCTCGCCTTCGACAGTATCACCGTGTGGCGCGTCATGGGCCTCGAACGCCTCGCCCGCGACCAGCCCGACCGGCCCGCTCTCGAATTCATGACCCAATACGAACTCGACTTCCTCTATCGTTGGCTCCGGCATCGTCGCATCCTGCGCAGGGTCCCCACAAACCACCCGACATCCGCACCTTCGTGGTCGACCTCGCCCCCGTGGCGGGCTTCCGCCCCAGCCGCCGGCAGCCCCTGCCGGGCAGCGAGAAACTCTGGCAGGCGTGGGGCATCTTGAAGACCGGGCTCGACTTCGTCAAGGCCTGGGAGAACGCCTCCTGAGGCCGCCCCCGGGGAGCCAGCCTACCGCAGCCTCGTCCCTCCGTCCCAAGCCATCAGCATGCCAAGCTCAGTCCATTCTTGACTACGCCCCGTTGAAACACCCTGCCGGGCTCACGCGGCCAGCATGCGTCCCCGGTACATGTTCACGACGGGGCGGCCCACGATAGGTCTCCACGTTGCAAGGTTGAGTCAGCCTGTCACTGAAACGCGACCACCTCCGCTGAACTGTGAAGTTCGGCCCGGAAGGCATTAGCAGGCCGCCCTGGAATACTGGCGCTGCCACCGCGATCACCACCCCCCGTACCAAGGTCAGGCGGCACAGGACCGCCAGAGTTGTCGGTCTGGTTGCACCTCGAGACGGTGCGCTGTTGGGGATTTCGATCCGGTCCGACTCTTGCGTATATAATCGCTAACGAAATGACGAAGCTCTTGGGCGCATTGCTCCCGATTATCTTTCTCCTCGTACCACCCACGCAGGCGGACGATCACGAGGAAGGAGGACGTGTGTTCGAGTTGCGGACTTACACGACAGCCGACGGCCGACTGCCGGACCTGATGGCGCGGTTCCGCAATCACACCAACTACCTCTTCGTGAAGCATGGCATGGACCTGATCGGCTACTGGACCCCGACGGAAGGGGATGGGGCTGGCAACACCCTGATTTATCTCCTGGCCCATGACAGCCGCGAAGCCGCCAGAAAATCCTGGGCGGCCTTCGCGGCCGACCCGGACTGGAAGGCTGCGGCTGCCGCATCACGCAAGGACGGCCGGCTGGTGACCAAGGTCGAGAACCGGTGGCTGCAGGCCACGGACTTCTCACCAATCAAGTAACGCCCTACAGCAACCCGGGGTAGATTTCACCATGGAAACCGGAGCGGAGTTGATCCGGGTTACCCGCAAGGAGCTTCGACAGCACCATGACCGGATACGGGTCTGCCTGGAGCAACTCTCGGCCGAGCAGATCTGGCACCGCGACAGCGAAGTCGAGAACTCGGTCGGCAACCTCGTCCTGCACCTCTGTGGCAACCTCCGGCAGTGGATCGTCAGCGGAATCGGCGGGGCCGACGACATCCGGGACCGGGACTGGGAGTTCACTACCCGCGACCCGCTTTCCCCTGCGGACCTCCTGGAGCGACTCGAGAACGCAGTGAAGGCGGCGGACGTGGCCTTGGCTGCGTTGTCTCCGGATCGATTGCTCGAAGCCCGCCGGATCCAAGTCTTTGATGTAACTGTCGTCCATGCGCTTGTCCATGTGGCGACCCACTTCGCGGGCCATGCGGGGCAGATCATCTGGGCCACGAAACGGTTCACCCGGAAGGACCTTGGCTTCTATGCCCATCTCAGGGATGGCGGCTCCACTGCGGGCGGGACTCTTTCTCCCTGAGGCCCTGTCGCGGATGCAGGAACGGCGATCCGGGATCGCCGGAGGCTACAATGGTGACGGGTGGTCCCTCTCCCTGCGACTAGATGTTCGATACCCTGCTAGCCAAGATCTTCGGTACCAAGCACGAGCGTGAAATCAAGCGGCTCGCTCCACTTGTCCGGCGAATCAATGAGATTCGCCCCTCGATGGAGGCTCTGGACGATGAGGAACTGAAGGCTCAGACGGCCGACTTCAAGCGCCGCTATGCGGAGGGAGAGTCTCTCGACGATCTGCTTCCCGAGGCGTTCGCCGTCTGCCAGGAGGCGTCGTGGCGCGTTCTGGGCATGCGCCACTTTGACGTGCAGCTGATCGGTGGCATGGTCCTGCATGACGGGAAGATCGCCGAGATGAAGACCGGAGAGGGCAAGACCCTCACCGCCACGCTAGCGGTCTACCTGAACGCAATCGCCGGACAAGGTGTCCACGTGGTCACGGTCAACGACTACCTCGCACAGCGCGATGCGGAGTGGATGGGACGGCTCTACAGTTGGCTCGGCCTCAGCGTGGGTGTCATCGTTCACGGACTGAGCGACCAGCAGCGTCGTGCAAGCTACGCCTGCGACATTACCTACGGAACGAACAATGAGTTTGGCTTCGACTACCTTCGCGACAACATGAAGTTCGAGTCCCAGGAGCACGTCCAGCGCGGGCATTGTTTCGCAATCGTGGACGAGGTGGACTCGATCCTGGTCGACGAGGCTCGCACGCCGCTGATCATTTCCGGGCCGTCCGAGATCTCGACCGACAAGTACGACGACGGGAACAGGGTCATTCCGAAACTCGAAAAGGGCGAGACCATCGAGGGGGACGAGCCCGGCCAGCGCACCTACACGGGTGACTACATTCTCGAGGAAAAGCATCGCTCCGCCTGGCTGACAGAGCAGGGCGAGGCCAAGGTTGAGGAGGTTCTTGGCATCGGCAACATCAACGAGCTTGTCCACTACGAAGTCAAGCATGCAGTCGAGCAGGCACTGAAGGCGCACGTCGTGTTCCAGCGCGACAAGGACTACGTGGTCAAGGACGGCAAGGTGGTGATCGTCGACGAGTTCACCGGCAGGTTGATGCCTGGCCGGCGCTGGTCGGACGGCCTCCATCAGGCGGTCGAGGCGAAGGAGGGAGTCAAGATCGAGCGCGAGAACCAGACGCTGGCGACCGTCACGTTCCAGAACTACTTCCGGATGTACTCGAAGCTGGCCGGCATGACCGGTACGGCGGATACCGAAGCCGCCGAGTTCAGCAAGATCTACGACCTCGAAGTCGTTGTGATCCCCACCAACCAGCCGATGGTCCGCGCGGAGCACGATGACATCGTCTACCGCACGGTGGAGGAGAAGTGGCGGAACGCTGCGCTGGACATCAAGGAATGCCAGGCACGGGGCCAGCCCGTGCTCGTCGGTACCGTCTCGATCGAGAAATCCGAATCGCTTTCGAAGCGACTCAAGCGTATGGGTGTTCCCCACGAGGTTCTCAACGCCAAGCACCACGGGCGGGAGGCACGCATCATAGCCCAGGCGGGCCGCAAGGGTGCTGTCACCGTGTCCACCAACATGGCCGGCCGTGGTACGGACATCCTTCTGGGAGGAAACCCGGAATTTCTGGCCCGCGAGTCGCTGCGCAGGAAGGCCATCAATCCCGACCACCCGGACAACACTGCCACGTGGGAGAAGACCCTCGCGCAATTCAAGGCCGAGACCGACACCGAGCATGACGAGGTCGTGGAACTGGGGGGCCTGTATGTCCTGGGCACCGAACGGCACGAGTCGCGGCGCATCGACAACCAGTTGCGGGGCCGGGCGGGCCGCCAGGGCGACCCCGGGGCGTCGCGCTTCTACCTGTCGCTGGAAGATGACCTGCTGCGGATTTTCGGCGGTCACCGAATGCAGGCGCTCATGCTCAGGCTGGGCATGGAAGAGGACGTCCCCATCGAGTCCCGGCTGATCACCAAGCGGATCGAGGCTGCGCAGAAGGCCGTCGAGACGCAGCACTTCGAGTCACGGAAGCACGTCCTCGAGTACGACGACGTGATGAACAAGCAGCGCGAGGCGGTGTACGGCCTGCGCCGGGCGATGCTGCAAGGCGAGGACCAGCGCAGCCGGGTTCTGGAATGGGTCGGTGACGCGGTGGGCGGCTTCGTGGAGGATCGCTGTCCGGCAAGGGCACATCCCGACACCTACGACATACCGGGACTGTGTGCCGATATCACCGGCCTGTTCGGCATGACCATCGACGAGCCCAGCCTTGAGGGGCTGGACAGGCAGGGAATCGCCGACGAGTTTACTGGCCAGCTCTGCGAATACTACGAGGCCAGGGCCCAGGTGATCGGTGTCGAACGCATGCGGTACAGCGAGCGGATGATCATTCTCCACCTGCTGGACCAGCAGTGGAAGGACCACCTGCTGTCGATGGACCACCTCAAGGAGGGTATCGGACTCCGCGGCTATGGGCAGAAGGATCCGCTTGTCGAGTACAAGAAGGAGTCCTTCCAGATGTTCCAGCAAATGATGGCAACCTTCGAGGTGGAGGCGTTGAAGGTTCTGTTCCACCTCGGTGCCGCCCAGCCAGCCGAGCAGGCCGATGAGGAGGGCACACCGGTATCGGCTGATCAGGCGACTGCTGCCTCGGTCCGGTCCGGAAACGGGGCCGGCCCGTCCGAGGACGTGGAGAACGTCCTGACGGATCGACTTGACGACTACATGGTGGAGGCACGACGCAGGAACCGGAGGCGGATGAACCACGCCCGGGCTGCCGGTGCCAGCCATGGCCAGGAGCCGGCCGTCAAGCAGGTGGTGCGAACCGGGAAGGTCGGCCGCAACGCTCCGTGTCCGTGTGGGAGCGGTCTCAAGTACAAGAAGTGCCATGGCAAGCAGGCCTGATCGGCAGGTCACGACGCGCTTGGTGACGCGGCTGGTGACGGTCGCTTGCCTTGTCGGCCTGCCGGTCCCCGCGGCACTGCTACACGAGGCCCTTGGACCTTTCGTTCGGCTAGCGCCGCGACCGTACGTCCCGACCGACCCGGAACTCATGGCCGAGTTCGGCCTTGAGGAGGCCGAGGAAGCTGACTTTCGCACCGATGACGGCCGCTCGGCCAGGGTCCGGGCGATGCAGTTCTACGACGACACAGGGGCAATCTCGGCCTACTCCTGGCTCCGCCCGTCCGGCGCGACCGAAGTCGAGCGTGGGGAACGCGCCGTGGAGAAGGACGGGATCGTCCTGATTCACTTTGCCAACTACCTGATGTCGTTGGAGGGGGACCTTCCGGACGATGAGGATATCGAGTTGGCCCTCGCGTACCTGCCGAGGCCCAAGCCCACCGCCGACCCGCCGGTCCTGCAGTACGTGCCCGAGGATCGCCTCATCCCCGACAGTGGACGGCAGATTCTGGGCCCCGTCGCCCTCGGACGGATCGCTCCGGAACTGGCACCTTCCGTGGTGGGGTTCCACTTCGGCCCGGAGGGGCACTACGGTCGCTATGCGGCTCCGGGCGGTGAACTGCGGATGATCATCTGGGCGTATCCGTCCAACCCCATTGCTCGCGGCCAGGTCAATGCGTTTCATGGAGTGCCTGCGTTGGTGGCGAAACAGGACGGCCCGCTGATCGCCTCCGTGCTGGCGCCCGCTTCCTCCGACGATGCGCAAAGGCTCCTGGCGGGTGTCCGCTACCGCGCCGAGGTCACGCAACATGTCGAGGAGCCGCGGCGCCACGACTCCCTGAGCAACATCATTCTCGATACATTCGTCCTGTGCGGACTGCTGGCCTGCCTGATGATCCTGGGTGGTGTCCTCGTCGCCGTGACGCGACGTATTGCGGGTCGCGTAGCACCCGAGTCGATCATCGCCGCGCCGCACGATGCGGGCATGCAGCGTTTGGGCATTGATTCCCCAATGGGACTTTCCACCGCGAATCAACCGGCCCGCCGGACCGATTTGCCGCAGTCGCAGGATCTCGGCTAGGGGGGCGGGACTTTCCCACGCTGGGGACTGCGCAGTTGCGGGGGAGGCGAGTGCGTCCGCAGAGCGAATTTGGGTGCGGGTAGAGCCGCCCGATGAAGCGCTGCGGACGCGTGCAAACCCAGCTGCGGCAGGTTGCCGAGGCTCTCGTGGTCGGGGTGGCGGACCCTCGACGGAGTCCTCCCCGGGCCGGCCTGCGGCCGTCTGGCGGTGTCGCTAAGTCGGGGGGGCGAAGCGCCTAGTGTGCCTCGCCAGAAAATCCTTCACAGTAGGATCTCAGTGATTTCAGGATATCGTCAGCGCTCTTGGTCCAGATAAAGGGTTGGGGGTCTTCGTTGTAGACCTGCAAGGACTCCCTGATGGCCGCTTCCAGCGCCTGTGTGCTGCGAAACGTTCCGCGCCGAATCCGCCGCCGGGTGATCTCCGCAAACCAACGCTCCACCTGATTCAACCACGAGGCACTGGGCGGCGTGAAGTGCAGGTGGTAGCGCGGCTGCCGCCGCAGCCAGTTCTGGATCTGGGCTGTCTTATGGGTCCCGTAGTTGTCGAGGATCCGATGCCCATCGTGGGGCTCTGGCACCGCCTTGTCAATCAGCGCCAGGAACTTCTGCGGGTGGTATGCAAGCTGTCTGCAACTCGCTGGTCACTGAGGCCTTGGGCTGACTGAAAGATAATGCGCGCCCGCAAGGCCAGTGCCTGCGAGGTCTTCTGCCGTCGCAGCCAGCGGTTCAGTTCTTGGCGTTGCATGTCCGAAATTTGGGGGGATACTCGCGTAGGTTGATTTGCCATCCCTGCCTCCCGAGTCTGCAACGACGGTACCAGAACCCCGATTCGGTGGCAACACATTTCTAACGGTGGACACTAGCGGGCCGTGAGGACAGCCTGAAAGGCTCCCTTGCGATGCAGGCTGAAGGGGCGCTGACCGTCCGCGATATCCTGCCCGGAACTCAGGATCACCGCGATCACGATGCAGTTGCACAGCGCGTTGTTCAGCGCCGCACGGCCCGTGCGCGACAGACAGGCATTCTCGGCAAACTGCACGTCGCGGACGCCATGGTTCTGATTCTCCACCGCCAGTGCCCGCGATTCCAGCCCAGCAACTGCTGGGGCGTGCCGCGATCGGGCGGCACCGAGGTCATGCCGTAGACCGTTTCGCGGCTGACTCGCCCCGAGGCGAGGTGTTGCCGCTCGCGCTCGATGCCGAAGATCTGTCGCAGATGCGGTTAGTTCACGCCGCGGGCAGGGGGGCTCTGCACACGGATGCTGCACTGCTCGAGGCGCCTGTGGCCCTTGTTGGGCTCCTCCGCATAGCCGCGGGTGCCAGGCTGCTCCCAGTCGGTCTGGCGGAGAGCCGCAATCGCCTTCTTGGCATTGGCCTTGACCGTCAGCAAGTAGTCAGCGCGGTGCGTGTCGACCAGCGTCCAGGCGGTGTTCCGTACGGTGTGCAGGGCATCGAGGGTGAGCATGCGGCCAGCTAGAGGCACCTCCTCGAACAGGGCCCGCACGGCGGCGATCTCGCCGTTCTGGTCGTGAAAGCCGAGGCTGGCCAGGGGCAGGCCCGAACCGTGGGCCACCAGGGTCACGGTTTCGTGGTGTTGCGGGCCGTTGCGGTTGGCCGCGCGGACGCGCTTGGCGTCCGCCGCCAGCGCCGCACCGAGTTGCAGGCGGGGCGGGGAGTAACGCCGCAAGACAGCCTCCGGTTCGACGTTCTCCAGCACCCGGTAGATCACCGACTTGGAGACCGGCTCGTAGCGGCCCGTGCGCGGGTTGCGCCAGGCCCCACCTGCAACTCCTTTTGAATCAAGGATTGGGCATAAGCAACAGCGGCCTTGCCGCCATGCAGGGCGGCCAGCCTCGCGAGCAGGTAGATGGCCAGCACATTGGCCGTCCTGTGCTTGCGGCCCTGGGCGCGCCGGAAATCGGGCACCTCGCTCAACTCGGCATACAGCAAGCGCAACTCGACCGGACGCAGCCCGGAGGTGCCGCCCTGCGGGTTGGCCGCGAAAGCCGCTGGCAGTTCCCGCTCGGACCGCAGCAGCCGCCGCGCATTGCGCTGCAACTCCCGGACGTACATATCCTTGGACTGGCCATGGGGCTCGGTGTAGCGGCCGCTGGCCCGCTCGAACCCGCGGGTACCGCCCGGCAGCAGTCAGCCGGCCGCCCGGTACAGGCCGCCCTGAGAGCGGGCCGGATCGACGAACGTCTCGGCCAGTAGCACGCCATGGCCGAAGTGCGCAGCCCAGTCCGCGCTCAGCCGTTGGGTTATGCCCGACAGCGCATGCGTACTCAACCCCGGGAACGTGCCCGCCTTCCCCAGCACTAGCCATCGCGTATCGCTAGCCACCAACTGCAGCCGTTGGAACTGGATCATGGCCTTCCAGCGCACTCAGCGGTCCAGCGGGCGGCAATTGAAAGCCCCTGACAGCCCGATCCACTCGCCGCGCCACTCGAAGATAGACCGCAGCCCGCGACCGGCGAAGCGCTTGAATCCCAGGGAATGATGGCGCTCGACCAGCTCGTCCCACCGCGTCCACTCCTCGGGCCGCGCCAGCCGGATGACCACGTCGTCCAGGCAAAGTCCGGGCGGGGTCGTCTTGAACAGGGGAGAGGGCTGCGAAACCATTCCTCATCCCTACCAGAATGGGCTCGAAAAAGCCAGTCCGCCCCGCAAATCGAATCAGCAGTATCGGTAAGAAACTAGGGGATCTCGGCGTGGGAACGTCCCGGGTCTTGATTGTTCGTCATGAGGCAATCAACAGGATTCGTCTCGGAGAGACCGCCAGGCGATGGTGGCGAGTGTTCGATTAGTTCCGGACGGCACCTGTATGCGATTCTGCGACGAGCAAGACGCAATGGGCAGAGAACGCGGGGATCGGAACGATACTCGGGAGATCCAGCGCGAGGCGGCATCGGTGTCGCTGCAGATTGACGTGCCGCCGAGCTACACCGGTGGCTTCGCCGCATCGAACCACTCCGAACTGCTCGACCGTGCGGGGCAGTGGCGGCTTCCCTTCCGACTGAAAGTGCCAGCGCTCATCATTGAGGCTGGAAACAGACAAAGGTTCAACTCACTCCGTGCCGATGTCGGCAAATATCTCGGGCAGGGCACCCGCATTCAGGGCGGCGCTGAACTGTGCGTCGAGCTGTTCCAAGGTGGAGCTTCCGATTCGTTGCCGGATCACCTCTGGAAGCTGCCCGAAACGATGCTCCAGCAGCCGCGTCAGGGTCGTGGCCATTCCCATGGCCTCTCCTTCCGCGACTCCCATGGCCTTGCCTTTCGCAATGCCTTTCGCAATGCCCTTCGCAATGCCCTCATCAAAGCCTTGAGACTTCCCTTGATCAATCAGTTCCTGGACGACTTCTCCCACGAAACTCTCCCCCCAGCCGGGCATCGCCGCCGTTGCCGCTTGCCTCAGCGTAAGCACCGTCATCGCCCATACCTCCATAGTGTACAGGATGACCTGCTTTGTGTAGGCCGACCGGCCCGGCAACCCCGCCAGGACATCCGGCAGCACCAACTGCTTCTCCTGCATCGCGGCCGCACCCTGCCCGCGATGCGAGTACCGCAGCGCCACCAAGCCTGCTCGTGCCGCCGGATCATCCGCCAACTCCTGGGCCGGCATCGAGCTCAGATCCCGCAGATAGTACCCGAAGTCCGATTCCAGCTCCCGGAAGAGAGGGTGCCCCATCATCTCCGAGACCGACTTGGCCGCCGTCCAGGGCTCCCGGCCGTGATAGAAGACCAGCGTAACAATGCCGGGCAGGGCCCGCAGCCGGTCCGCCCGGCCGCCGGCAAAGTGCTGCCAGATCCGGGCCCTGTACTCCGTGATCTGCAGGGCGGTGGCGGGGTCGGGATAAGACTTGTGCTCGAGCAGGAGATAGACGAAGGCGGAGTGGCCGTCGCGGAGAGGCAGGCTGAAGAGGCGGTCGACCTGGTGGGAGCGCAGGTTGGCGTCGATGAAACTGCCTTCGAGGGGGGTGGGTCGGTCGGGGGCGAGCAGGGGGAGGAATTGGGGATCGAGGTGAGTGCGGATCACGGAGTTGGCGCGGTCCCGGTCGGACAGAATGGCCTTGAAGAGGCTGTCGTGTCGGTTGCGGACAAGGTCGGTCATGGTGGGGTCAGTGAGAGTCCTTTCGTCAGTGCACACTAGCGTTCCGTCACGGTGAGATTCTCAGCCGAACAGGGTCGAACTCGCCTCGGCAACCGGCCTTGGTCGTTCGGCTCCGCGGGTCGGGATGGCTCCGTTGTCGTAAACCGGATAGCATTCTGCCTGGGACACGCTTCCCGGATAACTTTGTTGTGGAAGCAGTACCCAGTTCGCTTCACGCCAGTCTTGTGAGGGGTTCCATCATCGCAGATCAAGGCGCCGTGAATCAGGATGCCCGTTGGAATTCGAAGTGCAACCGCCACCGCGAGTCGAATAGGGGCGACGGGCAGAGCCGCCCGACGAAGCGCTGCAGACCCGCGAAAGGCAGCCGCGGCAGAGTGCCGAGGCCCCAAGTGTCGGCATACTTGCCAGAATCGGCCGGAAAAAGCCAGTGCTTTCCAGGAATCGAATCAGCCGCCACGGCAAGAAACTAGAGAACCTCAGCGTGGGAACATCTTGCTAGGGGGGCGAGCCGCCTCCGCCCCTCTGGACACCCGCCTGGCCCTGGCGTGTCGGGGAGCGCCGGACCCCCTTGATCGCCGGCGGCGAGACGGTGTGCCACGCCATACGGCCGTATACCCAGCCTGACGACAGCACCAAGGTCGTGCTGCCGAGCGTTGCCAGTTCGAGCAGGGTCGGATCGAGGCGCAGCAGAATGGCAACCAGAAGGGCGGCCAGGCTCGCATCTGTGAACTTGCCCAGCAAGTTCGGTCGAAGACGGATGCCATAGAGCCTGAAGACTGTCACCCAGCCGAGGACGATCGCCACGTCGCGCGATACCACCAAGGTGCCGAACCAGGCTGGAAACTGGCTGGTGAGCGCCAGCGTGACGTATCCTGCACCGATGTACATCTTGTCGGCGATCGGATCCATGATCTCCCCGAAGTGGTTGGGTGCAGCCAGTCTTCGGGTCCCCATCCGGGCCAGATAGCCATCCAGTATGTCGCCGACCTGAAGGAAAGCGACGAGCCAGCAAGCGGTGTATCGCGACGAGTCTACATCGGGTGTTCGCCAGATCAGAAAGACGATCAGCGGCACCGAGAAAAGCCGCAGCAGACTCAGTCCGTTCGCGATGAAGACGAGTAGGGCTGCGGAATGCTTCGACACAACTCTACGATCCCAGTTTACGACAGCGCATTCAGGGTGATCGAACTCAATCGAACGAGCCGCCCGCCCTCCGACTGCCGGACCGTGCGCTGGCCGGTCCGAGCGCTTCGGATGACTGCCCGGAAGACCCTCTCCTGGAGCCACCCTTTGCCGCTGCCTTTGCGAGCATGTCACAACGGTTGTTGTCTGCGTGGTGGGCGTGACCCTTGACCCAGACCCATTGCACCGCATGGCCGCTCATAGCCGACAGGATGTCCTGCCAGAGATCCTGGTTCTTGACGGGATCGCCGCTGGCTGTCTTCCAGTCGCGCCGACTCCAGTTCCGGACCCACTTGGTAATGCCGTCCCTGACATACTTCGAGTCGATCTCGACGGAGACCGAGCACGGCTCTCGCAACGCCCTGAGACCCTCGACCACGGCAGTCATCTCCATGCGGTTGTTGGTCGTTCTCGCCTCGGCACCGCTAAGTTCCATCTTGTGATCGCCGTAGCGCAAAATTGCGGCCCATCCTCCCGGACCGGGGTTGCCGATGCAGGAGCCGTCCGTGATCAGTTTGACAGCTTTCAGGGGCAAGACGTTGATTGTAGGACACCACGGAACGGCCTTCGCTGTTCTGCGGCGAATCTGCTCGATGTTGGCGAACGCTTCCGAGCGAGATGGGCTCTCCCGCCATTTGTGAAGGCGCTACGGACTCCGATTCCCACCCTATCACCGTCACCGTGTTCCCATGGCGTGGCGTCTCGGCAGCGGCCGGCAGTGTGCTCGATGTCGGCGGAACGCGGTCTTGGCAGCGCGAGCGGGTGCGGACCGTCCGCTACCCTGTTGGATTGCACTGGTCCCGAAGGGAGTTTGTTGGAGGTTCCCTTGCGATCCCCCCGTTGTCGGGTGCGCGCGAGAGCGGCGCTGTGTACGCGGAACGCAGGCGCCGCCTTGCCAGCGATGTTGGCGGCGGAGTGATCGCGCTCGTGGGCCACGACGGGACCACCGGGGAGTCCGGTTTCACCGGCTTTCGCCAGGAGAGCAACTTCTACTACCTGACGGGGCATGAGGAACCCGGCGCGGCACTGCTGATCGCTTCTGCCAGCCAGCAGGACTCGTACCGAGAAGTCCTGTTCCTGCCGGGCGATGTTGCCTTTGGCGTACCGTGGCACGAACCGCCCAGCACGGCGGCCAAAGTTAGGAGCCTGACGTTCGGGGACGCCCGGAGCAAGGACCGGTTTGTTCCCGAGCTCCGTTCGATGTTGCGGGGTCGCGGCAAGCTGTTCGCGCTTCGGGCCCGGACCCGCGGGGATGTCGGCAGCCGGTTGCGCCAGCGGGTCGAGGGCATCGTAGGTGGACGCGATATACGCGATCTCGATCCGTTGCTGGCCCGCATGCGCAGTATCAAGTCTCCAGGTGAGATTGCACTGATCGAGCAAGCCGCTCGGGCCACCGTGCTGGCGCACCGGGCTGCCTGGTCGGTGGTCCAGTCCGGGGTCCCGGAACATGCGCTCGTGGCGGAGTTCGTCGGAGCGGCCTTTCGGGCCGGTTGCAGGCGCCTGGCGTTCCCGCCCATGGCCGGGTCGGGCCGCAACGCCACCACCCTGCACTATCAGCGCAACGACGCCGTGATGCAGGCTGGGCAGCTTGTCCTGATGGACGCCGGCGGGGAATACTTCCGCTACGCGGCCGATGTTGCCCGCACTGTCCCGGTTGACGGGTGTTTCCGCGCGGACCAGCGGTGCCTATACGAACTTGTGCTGGGCGCACAGGCGGCAGCCATCCGGATGGCCGGACCCGGGGCGACGCTGGGCGGGTCGGGCCCCATGAGTCTGTTGGCTCGCGCCGAACGGTACATGCGGGACCGTGCACCGAAGGGTCTCGACGTCAATCTCCCGCATGCTGTCGGCCACCACATCGGGCTTGATGTGCACGATCCGTACCCGTTCCGCTCCCCCCTGCAAGCGGGAATGGTGGTTACGGTCGAGCCGGGAATCTACCTTCCCGACCGGCGTATCGGCATCCGCATCGAGGACATGATCGTGATAACCGACGACGGCTGCCGGCAGCTGAGCGGCGAGCTGCCCGTCTTGCCGGACGCCATCGAGAAGGCGCTGGCCGCCGGCTAACCCTACCATCCAGATGAAATAAGGGCTGAACAACGGACGCTGGGTGTATTGGGGAATGCAGCAGTGGGATTCCGCGGGTGCTCGATTGAGGCTTCACATGCTAAGTCGATGCCATTGGGCCGACTCCCCCCGCCACTCTCGCACACGGACCGAAGTTGGCTGCTCTGTGATACGATGGCGAATCGATGCTAACGTCTGGGATTGATGCGCCAGCATCGACTGCTATCATGATTGATGCATCCGGCCCGTTCCCCGAGCAGGCTGATCCGATACTGGGCTGCTACTTGCGAGATCTCTTGGATCTGATGGACTTGGGTTTAGTGCCCACGACTCAGTCACTCCTGTTGGCTCGGGCTGACCGCTTGCGGCAGACATTCGAGGCAGTAACAGAGCGAATTGGCGAATTGCACACCCAGCACACCACTCTGGAGAGTACACGCTTTCAGTTCCCGTATTCCTGTGCCAGGCAGATGGAATATGGCGGGATAAGTTCGGCAAGAACTTCTTCCTTCGGAAGCATCCAGAAGCCACCCCAGTGTACCTCGCCAGAAAATCCTTCACAGTAGAATTTCAGTGATTTCAGGATATCGTCAGCGCTCTTGGTCCAGATAAAGGGTTGGGGGTCTTCGTTGTAGACCTGCAAGTATTCCCTGATGGCCGCTTCCAGCGCCTGTGTGCTGCGAAACGTTCCGCGCCGAATCCGCCGCCGTGTGATCTCCGCAAACCAACGCTCCACCTGATTCAACCAAGAGGCACTGGTTGGTGTGAAGTGTAGGTGGTAGCGTGGCCGCCGCCGCAGCCAGTTCTGGATCTGCGCTGTCTTGTGGGTCCCGTAGTTGTCGAGGACCCGATGCACATCGTGGGTCTCTGTGGCACCGCCTTGTCGATCAGCGCCAGGAACTTCTTGAACGCCACAGCGCGGTGGCACCGATAGCACTTGCCGGTCACCTCACCGGTCGCGATATTCAGGGCCGCGAACAGGGAGGTCGTCCCCTTGCGTTGGTGGTCGTGGGTCTGCCGCTCGGGGACTCCCGGTTGCATCGGCAACACCGGCTGGGTGCGGTCCAGGGCCTGGATTTGTGATTTCTCATCTACACAAAGCACCACCGCGCGCTCGGGCGGATGGAGGTACAAACCTACGATATCCCGCACTTTCTGCACAAACTGCGGGTCCTGCGACAGCTTGAATGTCTCACTCCGATGCGGCTGGAGACCGAACGCGCGCCAGATGCGGCCGATGGTGGAGAGACTCAGTCCGGAGGCTTGGGCCATCCACTGGCGGCTCCACTGGGTCGCCCCTCGGGGGCGTGTCTGCAGGGTCCGTACCACGACCTGGTCCACATCGGCATCCGTCACCGTCCTCGGCGCAGCGGAGCGGGGTTTGTCCAGCAGGCCGTCGCAGCCGTGCTCCAGGAACCGACGCCGCCCTTTCCCGACCGTGATGCGGGTGGTATGCAAGCTGTCTGCGACTCGCTGATCGCTGTGGCCTTGGGCTGACTGAAGGATGATGCGCGCCCGCAAGGCTAGCGCCTGCAAAGTCTTCTGCCGTCGCAGCCAGCGATTCAGTTCCTGGCGTTGCGGGTCCGAAATTTGGGGGGGGGTACTCGCGTATGTTGATTTGCCATCCCTGCCACCCGAGTCTGCAACGACGGTACCAGAACCCCGATCCGGTGTCAACACATTTCTAACGATGGACACTAGCGGGGAATGGCGGCCCCCTCCAGCCAGTCCGCGCCTGAGGCCGCTAAGATCGACTGGCTCGTCTCGCCCCCATTCATTCCGAACCTGTTGTGGAAGACCTTGTTCGTGAACTTCAAGGGCCCCACCACCCGGTTTGTCACCAAGTCATTGTCGATTCTGCCGCCGTCATCGCGAATATCCTCTCGGCCATGTCCACCGCGGCCAACCCTTTCAGGACCTTGTCGTCCCTTAGCGCTTCCTTCAACGCCTCCGCGGTCTCCAGTGACCTAATCAGGTCATCAATCGCCTGCAGTGCCCGGTCATCGTCTGGTGCCCTCTTTGTGTACTTACCGAGCCCGAACACAGACTCCAGCACCCCCTTCACATTCGTCTTCGAGTTGTGCAAGCTCCCCGTTCCCCACTGTCGGCCCACCTGAGTGTCCCGTTGCCACTCCGTGTCGAACACCTCCAGCACTGCCACAATCCTCTCGCGGATCTCCATCAGCTTCTTTCGCGCCTCCACCACGAGGAACCAAAACCTCACTTCGAACCTCACTGCCACTCTCACTGGCTTTCCGTACTTCACTCCCGGCGAGAATCTCCACTGCTTGACAGCTTCGATTGCCCTTTCGTCCAGGCCTAGCCCTAGGCTCCTCTGAACGCGGAAGTTGTGTGCTCGTCCGTCTTCCCAGATCTCGGCAGAGAGCATAACTGTACCTTGGAGCCTCGCCTGCCTCGCCTCTTCGGAGTACTCGGGCTCCACCTTTCGCAAGAGCCGCGGGGCCGTCTCCCTTCCATCACCAAGGTTCGGGTCGCCGGTTGCACTTCCTGATGCAACCGGCGATTGAACAACTGCGAGAACAACAGGCACAGTTGCTAGTTCCATCGTTTTCTGTGTGTCGCGGACATTCGACACGATCGAGAGTTCGCCTTGATGGCTGTCGGCCGGAAGGCCGGCAGAACGAACCTTAACGTCAATGCGGGAACTCGTCGCAGGTAAGAGGCTCCCGCTGGCAGGGGATACTGAGATCCACTCGTGGTTTGCTCCGATTGCATATTGCAGAACGCCCTTTCCGTTGTTCACTAGACGGAACGTTTGGGGTGGGGGGTCTACACTCGCCGAGGATACGAAGGCGAGAGCCCTTGGGCTAGTATCAGCAGACGGCATAGGCGCACCTCTCCTCACTGTGGCCCGGAGCGTGCCTCTGATTTCGGTGCGTGGTGAGAACACTACGAAGCCAATGTGGTAGATGCTACCCAGGTCGAGTGCCGGGCGTGAGTCAGGTGTTATGAGAATCGATTGGTAACCATTCGTCGAAGTCGACTGGAACTCGGCATGAAACTCGGGCGTTCGCCCATCTTCTCTGTAGCTCCATCGCAAGCGTCGCGAATCCGTCGTTACAAGGAGACCCACTTCAGCACTTTTTGAAGATGAGACAAAGCTGATTGTAAGTTCAGTTGCATCATCGGGAACATCAAGACGAAAACCGTCTTCCTGATCATACACATAGAACCTGTAATTTGTAGCTGGAAGTCGTACGTTCTGTGGACTTCCATGCTTGATTTTGTGAGAGCGGGCGAACACTGCCTCAACATGCTTCGGGCGGTCCATCTCAATCGTTGCGGATGGGTCCTGACCGTCGAAGTCACCGGTCCACTGGACGAATTCCCAAGGAGGGCTCGGTTGTGCATTCAAGTGAACAAGGGTCCCTTCACGGGAGTACCGGTCGTCCGGAGTGGGGTAGACACTGACTCTGCCAGCTTCCGAGGCCGAGACTGATGTGGAAAGTGGGTATTCTCGAGAAAATCTGGCGGTGAGAGTGGTGTTCGTCCGGGGCAGTCTCACAGAATGCGTCGACGATTTTCCATTGCTCCACCCTTCAAATCGGAGGCGCTCTGCCCCCCTTCCAAGCGCATTGTGAACTCGGTCTACGCCCACTGATATCCGAGTTTGGGAGACATCAACTGGAAAGACAGCCGGTCCGTGGAGAGTCCATGTCGTCTTTCCCTGGTAGTAGCCGCTGATGTACAGGAGGAACGGGTCAGCATTTGCTTCGACCCGAAGAACAGGCCGGCGAGAAAACACGGCTTTGAATGACTTGTCAGGACCATCCACTCGCCACGAAGCAGGATTGGATGCCCATCCGTGTTGGACCGAAAAGGAGTCTTTCCATCTAAGGAACTGATAGCGATCGGTAGCAACAGGTGTCGCCACCGCTTGTAGTTTCGTACCGAGGGTATAGAATCCGTCCGGCGATGGTGGACTGAGTGTCACTCTGCCGGATCCTTGAGGCTCAAAATCAGTCCTAACACGATACTGCTGGATGAAATTCGCTTCCATCCAAGTCGCGTCTGGATCGGCAGTAAAGTTGTGGACACGCGGCCCGCCATGGTTCCATCGCCCGAACAGGTAGCGTACTCCGTCCACGATCTGGAACACCGGAGCTTCAATAACATGGGTGGTGCCAGTGGACCATCGAAACTTTGTGGGCGTGTTCAGCCGAACGCCATCTACAATTACAGCAAGACCTGGAGGATTGCTGTTGATTGTCGTCTCTTCCGGAGATCGACGATAGAGTCGAGCAACGCCATCAATGTCGCCCGCAGATAGCATTCCCGAAGGGATCCTCAAGCCCGGTGGGATAGTCGAGAACAAGTTACCACCATTGGACGAAGAGGTCGTTCGTCGAGAGTAATGCATCGCGGAGGCAAAGTCATAGGGCCCATGAGATGGATGCTCTGGATCGTACTGATCTAGAGTCATCTTGTCTAGATTCTCATAGAGCACAGTCAGATACTCGTCACGGTCTTCACGCTGGTGTTCATGCTGCCGCTTGCACTAGGAAGCGCAACAGCGGGCGGAGGGGCCTAAGGTGCTGATTAGCCTATCCTAGAGGAGAAATCGCCATGCCTCAGCAGTTCCGCCACCTGCAATACGACGAGCGCTGCCAGATCCAGGCCTTGCACCAGCAGGGATTCTCGGTCACCGCCATCGCCGCTCAACTCCAGCGTCACAAGTCCACCGTCTGTCGCGAACTCCAGCGCAACGCCGGCCCCTCCGGCTATCACCATGACCAAGCCCAGCAGCTCGCTCAAGAGCGCCGCCAGCGGGCCGTCACCGGCCCGCGCAAGCTCCAGCCACCGATCTGGAACCTCATCTGTGACCGGCTCCAGCGCGACTGGAGCCCCGAGCAGGTGGCTGGTTACCTGAAGCGGGTTGGAGCGGTGTCGGTTAGCTTCTCGTGGCTCTACCAGCGGATTCGCCAGGACCGCGCCCAAGGCGGCTCACTCTACACCTACCTGCGGCAGCGCGGCAAGCCGCGCCGCTGCAAGGCCACCCGGGGCAGCGCCGGCCGCGGCTGCATCCCGGGCCGCCGGGACCTCAGCGAGCGCCCCGCAATAGTCGACACGAAGCAGCGCTGCGGGGACTGGGAGGCCGACACGATCATCGGCAAGGCTCATCAAGGAGCCGCTGTCACGCTCGTGGAACGCAAGTCGAAGTACCTGCTGGCTCAGACAGTTAGCCGGAAGACCGCCGCTCTGGTGGGCAACGCGATGCAGAACCTGCTGCGGCCCGTCTCGGCCCTGGTCCTGACCGTGACCTGCGACAACGGGAAGGAGTTCGCCGGCCACCTCCAGACCGCCGAAGCGCTCGACACCGACATCTTCTTTGCCCGGCCCTACCGCTCCTGCGAGCGGGGCCTCAATGAACATACCAACGGCCTCCTGCGCCAGTTCGTGCCCAAGACCGAGAACCTGCGCACGCTCGACCCGCAACGGCTGCAGGAGGCCGTCAACCGGCTCAACCACCGCCCCCGCAAGGTGCTGGGCTACCGTACCCCGTACGAGGTCTTCCGCGACGACTGTCTTGCGGCCGGCATCGACCCGCCACCCGCAGTCCCGGAACCCTCTCCTCTCTGATCCGGGCCGCAACGCGGCCCCCCCCCGACGCACTTCCCCCTCTCGAGCTGGCGGGCCCAGCCCGCCAGCGCCCCTGTGGTCCGGTCGCCTTTTCGAGCCAGATTCCGCTGCCACCCTCGCGTAACGGCCACCTCTGGAGCGTCGCCTTGACAGTTCCCCCCCGCTGGTCTTACTCTGGCAGTAGTTCAGCCACCCACTCCAAGGGCCTACTTCCCCGCTGTTGCGGTTCAATGTGCAATGGGCGTCTTCGAGATCCGGATCGAATTGCATCGGCCTCTCCCAATACCATGTCGCCCCCGTGAACAGCCATGCCGTCGATCACAGTGTACGTTAGTCTACGGCCGCGAAATAACGTCGTGTGACCAAGGTCCGACTGGCGATGGACCGAGGGTATCAACCGTTGTGATTGTGAGCTGCTTGTTTCGATGGCAGGATCCAGCAACAAACCTTCCGGGGCCTGCGCCCACGCTGCGGCAGTTGCCGCAAGAAATACCCACTCCTTGCACATGTAACGGAACAATTGGGGGTCATTATAGCACACGGGACCTATGCTGATGGAACAAGGCCATTCGACAGCGGGGAACAATGCCTTTGGGGTCGGCGGCCATCATTGGCTCCCGCAGGCCCCGACAGGCTAGGTGGCATGAGTTTCTTGATGTCACGGGGTGGTACTCCGTGACACATTCTGAAGTCGCCGGTCTGGAGTGTCGGCATACAACTTGGAAGACCGTGCAACTCATTCCAAAGTAACCAGATAGACAAGATCTCGAAGGCATGGGTCGGTGTCGTACGCTACCTGAACGGTAACTGCCTAGGCACTTGGGGGACCGGACAACGATCAGCAGACGGACCGGCACTTAACTCTTGGGACCTACCCTAGACATGCCACAACGCCCGTACAAAGTTAACTGCTTTCTGTGGGGCATGGGCAGCCTGCGCCGGAGGCCAGCGCAGGCTTGGGAGCCTTGTGTCGAGCGGATCCGAGAGCAGCTCATCCGTTGCCCCAAGGTGAAGCACCTCGACGAGATCGGTTGGCAGGTGGTGGAACGGCGACAGTGGCTCCATGGACTGAGCAATCAGCTGCTGACCTACTACCGCATCAGCGAGAAGCGGGGAGGGGTGTTGCCGGGGCTGCGAGGGATCTTGGTGCTCGATCACTGGGCTCCGTACTTCCGGATGCCGGATGGGCTGCACGCGCTGTGCAACGCTCATCATTTGCGCGCGTTAGAGGCATTGGTGAAGATCGATGGGAAAGTCTGGGCTGGCGGGGCCTCATGAATCGTCGACCCGCCATAATCTGACTTTGCGGCTAGAACGGAGACGAAACTCCGTGTTGCGTTTCCTGTTCAATTTGAACGTGCCGTTCACGAACAACCAGGATGAGCGGAACTTGCGCATGCTGAAGCCGCTGATCAAGATCTCGGGAGGGTGCCGCTCGCTGCAAGGGGCCCAGGAGTTCGCCACGCTGCGCAGTGTGGTGTCGGCGGCGCGCTAGCAGGGACTGCAGCCGGTCGATACCCAGCTGCAGCGGGTGGGCTTGGCACCAAGGCTCCGTTCCAGCGGGCAGTAGACGGCCTGCGACGGCAGCCGGTCTCCGCAACACGCCGCACGGTGCGCCCGTCAGAACAGAAGCCCTGCTAGTGTCCATCGTTAGAAATGTGTTGCCATCGGATCGGGGTTCTGGTACCGTCGTTGCAGACTCGGGAGGCAGGGATGGCAAATCAACACACGCGAGTATCCCCCCAAATTTCGGACCCGCAACGCCAGGAACTGAATCGCTGGCTGCGACGGCAGAAGACTTCGCAGGCGCTGGCCTTGCGGGCGCGCATCAAGAGCGTCCTTGGGCGGCGTCTCACCGTGACCCGGTCGTAGCCCACCGCCAAGCGCGAACCGCCGGGGTCGCCAAATCAGACCCCTCTCCCGCCGGTATCGCACTTCGATGCGCACTGGGCGAGTTTGTGACGAGCCTCGGCAACTGTCGTCTGCCGGTCGACTCCGGACGGGCCCGCGCCGAGCGGTGCGAGGACCGTTCCGCTCCGGGCCACTGGTATACTTCCGGTGAGCGGGCGAGGGTCGCAGGAAGGGGCGGAATGGCAGACGGGCGCATCGTCGAGCAGCGTGCGGCAGTCGTCCTCGAGGACCCCGAAGCGTCGTACTACCCGGACTCCGACGGGCAGCCGATGGCAGAGAACGACGAGCACCGCTGGGCAATCCAGTCGCTCCTCAATCCGCTGGAGTTGCGGTACCGCAAGCGGGCCGACGCCTACGTGTCGGGCGACCTGCTGCTGTATTACCGGCAGGGGGACGCGAGCCGGTGCGTGGCCCCGGACGTGCTGGTGGTGCACGGGGTGGCGCCGGGACCGCGGCGCACCTACCTGCTGTGGCAGGAAGGCAAGCCGCCGGACTTCGTGGCCGAAGTGAGTTCGCCCCGCTCGCGCATCCAGGACCGGACGACCAAGCGTGAGTTGTACGCGAGGTTGGGGGTACAGGAGTATTTCCTGTTCGATCCGGCGTACGAGGACCGCGGGCAGGCGGGACGTCTGCAGGGGTACCGGTTATGGGGTAGCGGGTCGGTGGAGGTCGGCCCGGGAGGCGAGCGGGGGAGCGAGGAGGAACTCCGCAGCGAGGTGCTGGGCCTGTCGCTCCGACCGGAGGGCAAGCGCATACGGCTGCGGGATCTGGCCACCGGCGCGGACCTGCGGTATTCCGACGAGACGGAAGAGGTGCTGCAGAGAACGGAGGAGGCGCTGCGCACAGAGCAGGAGGAGCGGCGCAGGGCGGAAGAGGCACGACGCACGGCGGAAGCTCGCGTCGCTGAATTGGAGGCCCTTCTCGGGGCGGCAAGCCATCGAGACGGCAGGAAGACTCGGAACGATTAGTCCCGGCAGCACATCGACCCCATACCCGGTGTCGCACTATCGACACGAAGCACTATACCCCATCTATTGCATTTCCAAGTGCAACCGACACCCGGTAGCACTGGCCCAGATCAACCGAAGCGCTGGTGCCGGCGGTCCCTCTTGGGAGGGTGTGCGAGCAGCGCGTCCTCGTCCGGTTCCGTACCCCATCCCGGTGTGTTCGGCACCACCAGGCGTCCATCCTTGATCGGGGGCTCCCTCGTGAACAGATCCCGGTCCCACGGAATCCGGTCGACGTCGATCTCCATGATGCGAAGATTCGGAACCGCTGCCGCGAAGTGGCAGTTCATCATCGTGGCCAAGTGTCCGTAGAAGTTGTGCGGCGCGACGTTGACCTCGTAGGCCTGTGCGCATGCGGCGATCTTGAGACCCTGCCACACGCCGTTCCAGACTGCGTCGACGATGGCGACGTCGACGGCTTCCGCATTGAGGTAGGGGAGAAAGGCGGGCAATCCGATCAGGGTCTCGCAGGAACTGATCGGCTGCGCCGCCTGCTGGCGGATATGGGCCAGCGCGCGTGGATTCCGCGTGTCGATCTCGACCCAGAACAGATCGAAGTCGCGCAGTGCGCGCAAGATTCGCAGGTAGCCTTCGGTCGTGCAGTTGAAGTTAAGGTCAAGCAGGATGTCGACCTCCTCGCCGGCACCTTCGCGCAGGGCTTCGAGATGGGCGCGGAGCTGCCGCAGGATCGGTCGCTCGACGTTGCGGGCGGGCTGGAAGGGTGTTCCGAATCCGGGCCGCCAGCCCCGCGCGGAACCGTCCCCGTATTCGAAGACATTGGTCTTCAGGGCCGAGAACCCCTTCTCGCGCACCTCGGTGCCGATCTCACGTACGCCTGCCAGGTCACGGATTGGGGGCTTGTAGAATTCCGGGTGGTTGATGCGCCACGTGGCGCAGTGGGACCAGTAGAGGGGTATGGTGTCCCGGATCTTCCCGCCCAGCAGGGCGTGGCACGGAACGCCCAAGGTCTTCGCCTTGGCGTCCAGCAAGGCGTTCTCGATTGCTCCCAGCGCCTGGCCGATCACGCCTCCGGCCGCTGGCCGGGTCGCACAGGACAGATCCGCATGGACTCGCTCGTGCGCGCCGCCGTCCTGGCCCTCCACCCTGGAGGCGAGGTGGTGGATCGCCGTCGTGACGCCGGGCGAACCGAAATCCTCGTCGTACTCACTCCATCCGGTCACCCCTTCGCTGGTGGTGACCCTGACGAAGTTGTAGTTCCGCCAGCCTGCGTCGCAGTGCCGGGTCTCAACGGATGTGATCGTCATCGGGCGTCCATCGTAGCAGCCGGACCTGTCACCCACGGAACCTGTCGCTTGCCCGCGATCCGCCGGCCTGAACCGGGACCCGGACCGTGTGTCTGCGGCTGCTACGAGGCTGCCGGCGGCCCCATCTCGAACGTGCGCTCAAGGCAGGATATCGCCAGGTCCACATGGTCCCGCTCGATGATGTAGGGGGGCAGCAGCCGCAGGATGTTGCCTGCCGTGCAGTTGATCAGCAGCCCGAGTTCCTGGGCACGGTGAACAAACTCTCCCCCTGGCACGCTGAGCTCGAGGCCCAGCATCAGGCCCCGGCCGCGGATCCCGGTGGCGAACTCCACCGAGTCCACGATCGTCTGGAGTCGTTCCGCGAGGTATTGCCCCATGTCGCGAACGCGGGGCAGGAGGCCCGGGAGCATGTCGAGGAACTCCATGGCGGCCCGGCACACCAGCGCACCGCCGCCAAACGTCGAGCCGTGCATCCCCGGCGACAACACCGCGGCAGCGGTCTCCGTGCAAAGCACCGCACCCATTGGGAGCCCCGCCGCCAGCGGCTTGGCAACGGTCACGATGTCGGGCTCAACGGACTCCCAGGACTGGAAGGCGAACGCCTGCCCGGTCCGGCCCAGGCCGCACTGGATCTCGTCGAGGATCAGCAGGGCATCGTGATCCAACGTCAGCTGGCGGGCTTTCTCCCCGAACTGCCTGGAGATTTCGACGATTCCGCCCTCGCCCTGGATCGGCTCGACAATGACGGCGGCTGTCCGCGCGTCAACTGCCTTCTCCAGCGCTGCAACGTCGTTCGGGGGGACGAAACGGACACCCGGAACAAGGGGTGCAAAGGGTTCGGTGTACCTGGGCTGCCCGGTCACGGAGATCGCCCCGAGGGTCCGGCCGCCGAACGAGTTGTCGAGCGCCACGATGCCGTATTTTTCCGGGTCCCTTGCACGGCCATAGCCCTTGGCGATCTTGAGGGCTGCCTCTACCGCTTCGGAGCCGCTGTTGCAGAAAAACGCCCGGTTCTGCCCGCTTAACTGAATCAGGCGCTCCGCCACCTCGCCCTGGCCGGGGTGGTAGTAGAGGTTGGAGCAGTGCATCAGTGTCCGGGCCTGGTCGGCGACCGCCGCGACGATGACCGGATGGGAGTGCCCCAACGCCATCACTCCGATCCCGGACAGAAAGTCCAGGTAGCGGCGGCCATCGTGGCCGTGCACGTACACGCCCTCGGCCCGTCGGACTACCAGCGGATAGCGGCCGTAGTTTCGAAGAACGTGCTTCTGGTCCCGAACTACGATCGGCTCCTGCTCGAAGCCCGAATCCTTGCTTGCTGACACCATCTCAGGCTAGCACCGTCAGATGCCGGCCTCGACCGTCTCCCGTCCCGGTCGCCCGCCGATTCGATACGCTGGAAGCACGTGGCCGAACCCCTTATCCTGATCACGAACGACGATGGAATCGAAGCCCCCGGGATCCGGGCGCTTGAGGCCGCATTGGCACCGCTGGGCCGTATCCGGACGGTTGCCCCGCTGATCGAGCAAAGCGCTTCGAGCCGCCGCATAACCCTGCGTCGCCCGCTTCGGTACGAGTGCAGGGGGGCAGGTCGGTTCGGGGTGGACGGCACACCCTGCGACGCGGTGATGATGGCGGTCACGCTCCTGCTCGACGAGTGCCCCGCACTCGTCGTGTCCGGGATCAACAACGGTCCGAACCTGGGGGAGAACATCTACTATTCCGGAACCGTCGCGGCAGCGGCGGAGGGTGCCAAGTACGGGATGCCCGCCATGGCCGTATCGGTCGACCAGCGGGCCGACATCGATTACTCCGCCGCCGCCCGGGTCGCCGCCGTTCTCGCGCCGAGACTCCTCGGCAAGGGACTGCATCCCGGGACCGTGCTGAACGTGAATGTTCCAGGCGGCCCGGTCAGGGGCGTGGAGGTAACCCGACAGTGCCGCAAGATCTCCCGCAACCTCATGATCGAGACGCGCGATCCATGGAATCGCCCGTACTTCTGGATGCACGAGGAAGTGCCTCTCCACGCAGCGGAGAGCGGAAGCGACTATGCGGCCGTGCGGGACGGGCGGGTCTCCATCACGCCCCTTCACTTCGACCTTACGGCCGACGGACAGGTTGGCGATCTCCAGCGCGAGTACGGGGACCTCGTCGCGAATGGGTTCTAAGTGAGGATTCCGGGCAGCCGGCCGGTAGGGGGCTTCAGGCCAGCAGCGGTTTCACAACCTTGCCGTGGACATCC
Organism: Bryobacterales bacterium; assembly: GCA_965205085.1. Classification (GTDB taxonomy): domain Bacteria; phylum Acidobacteriota; class Terriglobia; order Bryobacterales; family UBA6623; genus VXMF01. Next base: position 5,266,692 of record OZ242039.1, read on the forward strand.
GTGAGCCGGAACCGGCGGCCCTGAAACCTGTACGTCAGCCTCGTGTGGTCTACGCCCAGCAGGTGCAGCATCGTCGCGTGCAGGTCGTGCACATCGACCGGGTTCTCCGTGATGTTGTAGCTGAACTCGTCTGTTGAGCCGAACGTCTGTCCGGCCCGGATGCCCCCGCCAGCCATCCAGATCGTGAAACAGCGCGGGTGGTGGTCGCGGCCGTACTCGGATGCCGTCAGCGTGCCCTGGCAGTACACCGTCCGGCCGAACTCCCCGCCCCAGACGACGAGGGTGTCGTCGAGCAGTCCACGCTGCTTGAGGTCGATGACTAGGGCGGCAGACGCCCGGTCGGTCGCGCTGGCCTGCCTCCGGATGCCGCTTGGCAGGTTCGCGTGCTGGTCCCAGCCCCGGTGATACAACTGCACGAACCGAACGCCGCGCTCGGCAAGGCGTCTCGCCAGCAGGCAGTTGGAGGCGTACGTGCCTGGCCGGCGGGCGTCCTGACCGTACAGATCGAAGACCGAGTCGGGCTCCGAGGAGAGATCGGTCAGCTCCGGCACGGAGCTCTGCATCCGAAACGCCATCTCATACTGGGTGATCCGGGTGACGATCTCCGGATCCCCGTACTCCCGGTACTGCATCCGGTTGAGCGTGGCCACCGTATCGAGGAACTTGCGCCGCTGGTCCCGGGAGAACCCGCCCGGGTCGGACAGGTACAGCACGGGGTCGCCGACCGACCGGAACTTCACCCCCTGATAGTGCGTCGGCAGGAATCCCGAGCCCCAAAGACGGTCGTACAGCGGCTGGCCGCCCGATCCCTGGGTCACCATGACCACGAATCCCGGAAGGTCGCTCGATTCGTTGCCCAGTCCGTAGCTGAGCCATGCCCCCATGCTGGGGCGACCCGCGATCTGTGCGCCGGTCTGCAGGAAGGTCACGGCTGGGTCGTGGTTGATCGCGTCGGTGTGCATTGAGCGCACGATGCAGAGGTCGTCCGCGATCTTCGCCGTGTGGGGCAGGAGTTCGCTCATCCATGCCCCCGACGAACCGTGCTGCTGGAACCCGAACGCCGACTCCACCAGCGGGAAGCTCGTCTGCGAAGCGGTCATCGTTGTCAGGCGCTGTCCCTTGCGCACGGACTCCGGCAGGTCCTCGCCGCGCAGGCTCGCCAGGCCCGGTTTCGGATCGAATGTCTCGATCTGGGAGGGCCCCCCGGACTGGAACAGCCAGATCACCCTCTTGGCCTTAGGTGCGAAATGGGGAAGTCCTGCGAGCCCGCCACGTGATCCGTCGATGCCCCCGGTCCCCTCCAGGTCCTCTCGCAGCAGGTGGGCCAGGGCGATCGAGCCGACACCCTTGGCGGTCTTGCCGAAGAAATGGCGTCGGGTCTCGATCCGGTTGGCGGATTCGTTGGTGGTCATTGCTTCGTGATGGTCTCGTCCAGGTTGAGCACGGCGCTGGCCACGCCTGCGTAGGCGGCCAGCGCGACCGGGTCGCCCCGTCCGCGCCACGGCGAGTCGCCTACCGCCAGCAGGCGCTCCGCGGCCTCCGGGTTGCCGGTGTAGTCCGCAGTGTAGTCCGCCAGCAGCTCCAGAAGGGGGCGCATCTCCGCGCTCCGCGGGTTTCTCCCGACTGTGCGCCGATACAGCGCCGTGATCCTGGCTGCGGGATCGGCCGGGGTGCTCAGCAGGACAGCGGCCGCAAGGTTGCGGGCAGCCTCCACGAAGGTCGGGTCGTTCATCATGTTGAGCGCCTGCAGGGGCGTGTTCGTCCGCTTGACGCCAACCGTGCACATCTCGCGGTCCGAGGCGTCGAAATTGATCATGGAGGGTGGGGCGACCGTTCGTTTCCAGTAGGTGTAGAGGCTGCGGCGGTACAGGTCCGCTCCCGTCCCGGCCTCGTACTCGACTCCCGAGAGTTCCCGCCAGAGCCCCGGGGGCTGGTACGGGCGTACGGACGGTCCCCCGAAACTCTCCACGAGCAGGCCCGATGCGGCCAGCGCCTGATCGCGAATCGCGGCGGCGGGCAAGCGGAAACGGGCGCCTCGCGCGAGCAATCGATTGTCCGGGTCGCGTTCCAGCAGGTCCGCGTCCACCCGCGACGACTGTCGATAGGTGGAACTGGACATGATTGTCTTCAGGAGTCGCTTCACGTCCCATCCGGACTCCATGAATTCGACGGCCAGCCAGTCCAGCAGGGGCTGGTTGGAGGGAGCCTCGCCTTGCGATCCGAAGTCCTCGACGGTCTTGACGAGGCCCGTCCCGAACAGCATCTGCCAGAAGCGGTTCACCGTGACTCTCGCCGTGAGGGGGTTCGACCGGCTCACGATCCAGCGGGCCAGCTCGAGCCGGTTCTCGGGAGGTGCGGCCTCCGAGGTCCCGACAGCGTCCGGCGTCCCTTGCTCGACCGGCTCGCCGTGTGCATCGTAGCGGCCTCTCTCGAGCAGGTAGGCCTGGCGTCTTGGGCCCTCCCGCATCACCATGACGGTCGGGAGCGATTCCGCGAACGTCCGGTGCTGTCGCCGGGCCTCACGGCGCTGTCGCATCGCCGCCCGGATTCTCCCAGAGGCTCCGGTTTCAAGAAAGGCCAGACGGAGCTTGTCCCGCTGGGCGGGTCGGCGGGCGTCGGCAGGTAGGGCGGAGAGTTCCGAGAGGGACTCGGTCACCGCCAGCGAACGCGCTTCGGCCGGCGACAGTTCGCGGCCGTAGACCCGGACTTCGTCGATGTGACCGCGAAAGCGGTTGTCGAGGCCTCCGCCGCCTCCGATCTTGAGTGAGGAATTGCTCCGGCTCGGCCAGTCGAGGTTGTCGAAGAGCACGTTCTTTTCCTGCTCCTCGCCGTCGATGAACAGGCGGATGCCCCTGGCCTTCCGTCGACCGTCGTACGTCAGCAGCACGTGCTGCCATCGTCCGGGCTCGATGCCGCGTTTCGTCTCGATCCGGACGCTCAGGTCGGTCCACCGCTGGGACATGTGCCACCAGAGCCGGCCGTTCCGCACGAACAGCCCCCAGCCGCTGCCGATCGGATTCTCACCCATCGAGGCGACGATCGCTCCGTCCGCCGCCGTCTCCGGGCGGATCCATGCCGAGACCGAAACGGGATCCAGGTAGTTGAAGTTCCCGACCGTCCCCAGATCGGCGTACCTCGTGCCGTCGAACACCCCCGCTCGACCGACCGGCCCCTCGGTGGTCTCCGTATCCGTCGTGACGGGCTCGCTGGTACCGTCTATCGAGCCGCCCGTCATCGACGTGACCCCCAGAGGGTTGTCGAAGGACGCATATGCAGCCAGGGCTCGCTGCGGAGTCCAGTCCACACCGGGCATGGTCGCCAGACGGGCCTCCCAGGCCGCCTGTTCGCTCGCACTGCGGTCCTGCATGGCGGCCCAGGCGGCTTCGGCCGCCTCCAGATCGTCCTCGAGTTCCGCCAGGCGGCTCTCCTGCTCGCGGGTGGGGGCCCGGATCAGGGGATCCTCGTTGCCGAAGTTCCATACCATGCCCTTCTCCGGGACGTTGTTGAAGTAGGCAAAGAACTGGTAGTACTCCTTCTGGGTGAGCGGGTCGTACTTGTGGTCGTGGCACCTGGCGCAACCAAGGGTCAGGCCCAGCCAGACCGTCGCCGTGGTCTCCGCACGGTCCGCAACGTACTCGACCCGGAATTCCTCGTTGACCGAACCGCCCTCCGCCGTGGTGCGGTGGTTCCGGTTGAACCCGGATGCCACCACCTGGTCTCGGGTTGCGCCGGGCAGCATGTCGCCGGCGAGTTGCTCGATGGTGAACCGGTCGAACGGCATGTTGCGGTTGAAGGCGTCAATCACCCAGTCCCGCCAGCGCCACATGGAGCGCGTGCCATCGGTCTGGTAGCCGTTCGTGTCCGCGTAGCGGGCCGCATCCAACCACCTTGCTGCCATGTGTTCCCCGAATCGCGGAGAAGCCAGCAGCCGGTCCAGAAACGACTCGTAGGCCTGGGGCCGGGAGTCCTCCACGAACGCCTCGATGGATTCCGGCGGGGCGGGCAGACCGGTGAGGTCCAGGGCTGCCCGTCGTGCGATCTGTCGGCGGTCGGCGGGCCCTGCCGGTTCGAGCCCCTCGCGTTCGAGTGCGTCGAGGACGAGCGCATCGATCGGGCTGCGCGCCCCGATGGGTGCATGGCCCTCCGGGGGCATCGCCTTCACCGGTGGGACAAAGGACCAGTGTTGCTCCCATTCGGCCCCTTCGGCGATCCACGCCCGGAGAATCCCGATTTCCTGGTCGCTCAGCGGCTCGTGCCCCAGATAGGCCGGAGGCATTCTCAGCACGGCGTCGGAACTCGACACCCGCTGCAGGAGGCTGCTTGCACCCGGGTTTCCCGGCACAACCGCTCGCCCTCCACTCGCCAGGACGCCGAATGCGCCGGCCTGACGATCCAGTCGGAGCCCGGCCTGCCGCTGACCCGCGTCCGGACCGTGGCAGGTGTAGCAACGGTCGGAAAGGATCGGACGGACGGCGTCGTTGTAGTCGACGCTATTGCGGATCCCCGGTTCGGCCTGCCCGAGGCCAGCCGTCAGCAGCAAGGCCAGCGAAACCGCCCCTGTGCGATACACTAGGCCATTCTAACAGCGCTTCCTCGCCTGCGGGCTTGCGAACGGCACCCAAGAAGATCTTGCCTGGGTGACATCGGCGATGGCCGAGTCGGTCGGGCGCGCGGTGATCGCCTGAGGTGTTTCCGGTGTGTCTGCACACATTCGGTATCCTGCATCTATAGGCGATGCGGTCCGGGGCAGTTGCCTGGCAGAACCGAGCGGGTCGCCGAAGGGTACGAAGCATGAGCAACCGAAAGTCCGGATTGCGGTGGGGTGTCGAGCGGAGACTGGAGTTCATCGAGTTTCGTCTCTACTGGGAGGGATGCATCAATCGCCGCCACCTGATGACCACTTTCGGCGTCTCGGTGAACCAGGCATCCACCGATCTGAATCGGTATCTCGGACTGGCACCCGAGAACATGGTCTACGACAAGAGTGCCCGGACATACGTCCGCAGCGCGGTGTTCTCACCGCTGTTCCTGGAGCTTGATTCCTATCGCTACCTCCGGCGGTTGCGGGCCCTGCACCACCCGGACGTGGGTGACGACTCCGACCGGGAGCGGGTCCGGGAGGAATCCTGGTTGCTCACGACGCCCGAGTTCGACGAGGTGCCGTCCCTGGCCCGTACGGTGAACCCGGAAACGCTCCGGCTCGTCATTGAGGCTTGTCGTGGGGCGCTGTCGGTCGAGATTCTGTACCAGTCGCTCTCCCGGCCCACCGCCCTGTGGCGATGGATCGCTCCGCACGCCCTGGGCTACGACGGGGCCCGATGGCATGTACGCGCCTACTGTGACAAGGTGAAGGACTTCAGGGATTTCGTGCTGGCCCGGATTCTCGAGACTGGAACCACCCGGCCCAGGGATCGGGATCCGGCCGATGACAGGGACTGGTCCGAATTCATGGAATTGGCGATCGGACCCAATCCCGGCCTGACCGATTCCCAGCGGCAAATCGTGATGCGCGACTTTCGCATGGAGGGAGGGAGCGTCACTCTCAAGGTTCGCAAGGCCTTGGTCTTCTATACCCTCAAGCGCTTCGGCCTGGACCTGGATCCGGTGACCAAGGCTCCCAGGAGTCACCAGCTCGTGCTGCTGAACCCGGAGGTCTTGCAGGACACTGGCGATTCCCTCCAGAGTGAGGCCTGATCCGCGGCGATGGGGGCTGGCCGGCTCCTCGCGCCGTGAACCCTTGGTGCACCTGACCAGGATCGCGACCGCACCGGCACCAGCCACGGGTGCTTGATGTACGGTCGGGGCGACCACCCCCGCTTCCCTGGTCCGCCTGTCGACATGCAGCCCGCTCCTCGGAGCGAATCCGATCACTCCGGCATCGACCCCGTTCCACTGAACTGAAGCTGGCTGGGCGGGATCCCAGCCGAACAGCGGATGTGGCCGACGCCTGGTCCTGCTCTGTGCGGCATCGGGCTCGTCCACCGGGGGGCAGCTCGAAGCGACGGGCCGTAACTCCGATCGAGCGCCGTTTCCGGACCAAGTCCGCTATCCGTGCGGAACTTCCCGTATTTCGGCCACTCCGGCCGCTTGACAGGAGTACAATGTCTCCAGTGCCCGGTAGCTCTACAGGGGGGCGACCGGGCGCTTCGGTGATCCCAATGGCGAGCCCTCTGCCGTTACCCGTCTCTCCGGAACCGGACCGTCCGGCACCGGTGCGGCTTCCGTCGCCGCCCCCACCGGCACGCAAGCTGCCCCCGAAGCCGGGTTTACCGCTGACGCTAGGCCTGTGCCTCGTCGCGGCTGCGGTCACGGCACTCGGGCTGTGGAGCCTCTCGAACCCTTCGACCTCCCGGGGCCCGTCCGGGCCGGCGGCTTCCACGACGACTGCTGTCGCTGCGACCGGCGATTTCGCCAAGACTCTGCGCATCGGCGGTACGCTCGAGACACTGAACTTCGCATCGGTCCGCGCTCCCAAGTTGCGGGGTCCCCGCGATGCGGGACGGGCGGACCTGACGCTGGCCATGCTGGTCGACGCCGGTACCGTTGTGCCGGCCGGCGAGACCGTTGCGGAGTTCGAGCTCAAGTGGCTTGAGGACCACATCGTTGACCGGCAGTCGGTCGTGACGACCGCCACAGCCGACCTGAAAAAGCGCGACGCCGACATCCTGATCCTCAAGGAGACCGAGCGGCAGGGGCGCGTGAATGCGCGGGCGGAGCACGACAAGGCCGTGATGGACAGCCGCAAGGCCGAGGTCCTCTCTGAGATCGAGGCGGAACTGCTCAAGAACACCGTGCTCGAGGCCCATGCCACCTGGACACAGCTGGAGGAGGAGGGAAGGCTCATGGAAACGGTTCATGCGGCCGACCTGCGGGGCCAGGAGTTGAACGTCCGGGAACAGGTGCTGCATGTGGAGCGCCACGAGCGCGACTATGAGCGACTGCAGGTTAAGACCCCGATTCCCGGAATGATCGTTCTGGAGTCGACGTTCAACAGGAGCGGGCAGTTTTCCCAGTTCAAGCCCGGTGATCAGGTTTATCCGGGAGCCATGATCATGCGCGTCGTCGACGTGTCGCAGATGGTGGTCAATGCGGTCGTGAATCAGGTCGACGCCCAGGCCATTCGCATCGGTGACGAGGCGACCGTGGCGCTGGACGCGTATCCGGGTGAGCGGTTCAGGGGCCGGGTGGCGGATATCGGGGCGGTGGCCTCGTCGGGAGGAGGGGGCTCCAGATACAGTCGCGGAGGGAACAGTGAGTTTGTCAAGCACATTCGGGTCAGGGTCCTGATCGAGGACACGGACGAGCGCATTCTGCCGGACCTGACAGCCAGTGCCGACGTGCTGGTCTCCGAACGGATCAGCGGTGTGATCGTCCCGCGCGAGGCGGTCCGATCGGACATGGATTCGGAGGCCGACTATGTCTACATCAAGGATGGTGAGATCTATCGGCGCAGGCAGATCCTGGTGCAGGACCGCAACGACACGGAAGCCCTGATCGCCAACGGCTTGCAGGCGGGAGACGAGGTCCTGTTGAGCGCACCGGTGCCCGATGGAGCCAGGGGCGGCTAGGACCCTTGCGGCTGGAGATCCCGGTTCATCGCCGCAGCCGTGCTATTCTGGCCGTACGGAATGATGGCCGGTCGTCTAATGGTAGGACACGTGCCTTTGGAGCCCGTTGTGGAGGTTCGAGTCCTCCCCGGCCAGCCATGTGTCGGCATCGCACCCTAGGCGGATGCTGAGGGTCGGGCTGACCGGCGGACTGGCAAGCGGAAAGAGCTTCATTGCCGGGGAACTCGAGCTTCTGGGCTGCGCAGTCGTGCAGGCCGACAAGCTGGGACATCAGATTCTCTCCGAAGATGGCGAAGCCATAGCGGAGGTCGAGCGGGCGTTCGGGGCGAACGTTCTGGCTCCGGACGAGTCGGTGGACCGCAAGGCGCTTGCGCGTCTGGTTTTTGCGGATCGCAGATTGCTGGTGAAGCTGAATTCGATCGTCCACCCGCGCGTGTTCGAGCGACTGGATCGCTTCTTCGCCACGGTCGCCGAGCGGGATCCGGACGCCATTGCCGTAGTCGAGGCGGCCATCATGATCGAGAGTGGCAGCTACAGGCGCTATGATCGGCTGCTGGTGGCTGCCTGCCCCCACGAGTTGCAGATACAGCGTTTCATGGCCCGTGACGGTGCGAGTCGCGAGGAAGCGGAGGCACGGATGGCTCGACAGATCCCGGTGGACGAGAGATGCCGGTATGCTGACTACGTGATCGACACGGCGGGGACCAGGGCGGACACGCTTCGACAGGTTCGCGAAGTTCATCGTCGCCTCCTGGCGGAGGTTTCCGAATATCTGGAGACAGGGACGGTCTGATACTCATGCGCGATCTTGCAGGAATCCTGGTTCGTTCGGTTGTCGCGGCTGCCGTCCTGCTGGTCGCCCTGCTTGTCTGGAGCGTCTGGCCAGGCGATTCCGTCCGCCGGGCACCGGTGGCATTCGAGCGGCCCTTCTGGACCGAGGCTGATTCGACCCTCACGGTCGAGGAGGTCGCGAACATCGACATCTACGAGCGGGCCAGCCCGGCTACCGTCCACATCACCAGCACCGTCCTCCACAGGAACTGGTTTCTCGAAATCTACCCCAGCGAGTCGACCGGCTCAGGATTCCTGATCGATGCCGATGGGCATGTTCTTACGAACTACCATGTGATCCAGGGCAGTGCGGAACTCGAAGTCACGTTGCTGGCGGACATCGAGAGCGGGATCCGCTACAAGGGAAACGTGCTCGCGACCGATCCGGCCAACGACCTCGCGCTCGTCAAGATCGAATCCGAGAACCCGCTGCCCCACCTGGCACTAGGGGAGTCGGAGTCTGTTCGGGTGGGGCAGAAGGTCCTTGCGATTGGCAATCCGTTCGGACTGCACGGCACCCTCACGACGGGAATTGTCAGTTCGACCGGCCGCTCCATCCAGTCCCGCAACGGAGTTCTGACAGACTTGATCCAGACGGACGCCGCCATCAATCCGGGTAACAGCGGGGGGCCGCTGCTGGACTCGACCGGCAACGTGATCGGTGTGAACACCGCGATCTATGGGCCCAGCGGAAACATCGGGATCGGTTTCGCGATGCCGGTCAGCCGCGCCAAGGGGCTGCTCCGCTTCGTGACCGGAGGTGCCCAGCCACCCGAGGATCTTGGCGTCGTGGGATTCTTCCTGACCCGGCGCTGGGCGCGCACCTTGCGGCTGCCGTCGACCGGCTATCTGGTCACCGAAGTCGAAGCCGGGTCGGCCGCAGCCGAGGCTGGACTGCGCGGCGCGAGTCGAGAAGTGATCCTGGGCAACTACCGGATCCCGTGGGGCGGCGACCTGATCGTTGCGGTCGACGACATCCGGGTGACGGACAGCAACAAGATGAGGGAGGCTCTGGCCCTGAAACTCGCCGGGGACTCGGTCCGGCTGCAGTTGATCCGGCAGAACCGGGAAATCGAAGTCGTGGCGACACTGCGGAGCCGTGATATGGGGGTCCGGCTGTAGGCCGGCCAAGCCCTCCCGGGAGCACGTCGGGGGGCAGTCTGCGCACGCTTTCGGCCCCGGGGGCCAGCAGGGTGGACGCCGTCATCTCGAACCCGCCCGAACCCAGCCGGATCCGTGGTGCCCGAATCTGAAGTGGTCCGGGTGCAGAATCTCCGCCATGATCTCCAAGGACTCCACCAGGCGTGGGCCCGGGCGGTTGAAGAATTGATTCCCGTCTGCTGCGAAGACCCGGCCTTCGCGCACGGCTCGCAGCGAGCCCCAGCCAGGATGGGCAGCGAGCAGCTGCAGGTCGTCCAGCGAGCGCCCGAGATCGAAACCGCAGGGACTGACCAGAATCGTCTCGGGGTCGGCCGCTGCCAGCTCCTCGAAGTCCATCGCCGGAGAGTGTTCGCCCACCCTTCCGAAGCTGCACCGGCCCCCAGCCATCTCCACCAGTTCCGGCATCCAGTTGCCGCCCGCCATCAGTGGATCGACCCACTCGATCAGGGCGACGCTTGGCGTCTCCCGTATGCCCCTGGCGACCGTCGCGATCGCGTTCATCCGGCTCTGCAGCGATGCCACCAGGTGGATCCCTGTCTTTGTTGCGCCCAGTGCTGACGCCACCCTCATGATGTCCTGCCAGACGTCCGCGAGGGCAAACGGACGGAGGGAAACGATCTCCGGATCAACCCCCGCCAGGCGTCCCACCGCCGCAACCACATCCCGCTCGCTGACCGCGCACACGTCGCACTGGGACTGGGTAACGATATGAGTCGGCCGGAGTTCCCGCAGCATGTCCTCCTGCACCTCGTAGACTCCCAGCGCATCCAGGGGCTCGCTTCGGGCCACCAGCGCCCGGACCTGTTCGTCGATCATCCTGCTGGAGGTGTCCGGATTCAGCCGCGGCACGGTCGCCTGTGGCAGCGCACGAACATCGCGGGGGTAGTCGCACTCGTGTGAGCGGCCAACGAGCGCGTCCCGGAAACCCAGTGCACACACAATCTCCGTCGCGCTCGCGATCAGCGAAAGGATGCGGTGGGATTGGGCTTCCGTCAAGCTCTCAGTCTATCGAAGGTCAAGAGCGACCTTGGTCTGGCGTCTGGGGTAAGATTCTCTTGATGGATCGTTCCGCATTTGTCCGGTTGTTGCTGGCCGGTGCCGGATCCTCCGCGCTGATTCCGAGGGCCCTTCCGGCGGCCGGGGAGCCTCGCAAGCTTGTCCTGATAGCCGGCAGCCCCAGCCATCCTCCCGGGATGCACGAGTTTCGGGCCGGCACACTCCTGCTCGAGAGGAGGTTGGCACAGGTTCCCGGCCTTGTCGTGGAGCGCCACGACGACGGATGGGTCGGCGACGAGTCCACGTTCGAGGACGCTGCTGCCGTCGTGATCTACGCCGACGGCGGGCGCAGGCACCCGCTCGCGGACAGGGATCGTCTCTCCCTGATGGCCCGGCTGATCGAGCGGGGTGTCGGGCTCGGCTGCATGCACTATGGCGTGGAGGTGCTCAAGGACGACGCCGGCCGGGAATTCAAGCGTTGGCTGGGTGGCTACTATGAGCACGAATGGTCCTGCAACCCGATCTGGACGCCCTCGTTCGAGCGTTTCCCCGATCATCCGGTCGCGAACGGCGTGCGGCCGTTTGCGGTCGAGGACGAATGGTACTTCAACATGCGGTTCCGGGACGGGTTTGACACGGCGTCTCCCAGCCGGGTGGAGGGGGCGGCCTTCACGCCCGTTCTCGTGGCGAAGCCGAGCGACGAGGTGCGGGGCGGTCCCTATGTTCACCCCAAGGGACCCTATCCTCACATCGAGGCCGCCAGTGGACGCGAGGAGACCATGCTGTGGACGCTGGAGCGCACCGACGGGGGTCGCGGTTTCGGGTTTACCGGAGGCCACTTCCATCGGAACTGGCAGAACGACGAGTTTCGCAAGGTTGCAATGAACGCGATGTGCTGGGTCGCGGGCCTGCGCGTTCCTCGCCTGGGTGTCGGGTCGTCGACCGTCAGGGATGCGGAACTCGAGCGGAATCTGGATCCCAAGCCGCCACGCAAAGGCTAAGGACCACACCGGGGCCCGGACACCCGATGTCTCCGGAATGGTCGGGGCGGAGGGATTCGAACCCCCGACTTCCTGCTCCCAAAGCAGGCGCGCTACCAGACTGCGCCACGCCCCGCTGACTTCATTCTACGGTCGATGGGCCTGTTACTGGAACTCGACCTGGATGCCACGTTCCCTGAGCAGCTCGCCGGTCGCCTGCAGCAGGGTCACCATTGCCTGGCGGTAGCCGATCGACTCCTGGAGCAGGTCCGCCTGGCTCTGGACCAGGTCGTCCTGCGCGTCGAGCACGATGAATGCCGTACTCACCCCGAGGTCGTATTTCTTCTGTTCGGCATCCAGCCGCTTCTGCGAGAAGTCCAGGGCGACAGCGGCCTGCTGGATGGCTACCTTGCTGAGCTCCACTCCCGTGATGGCGTTCAGTACAGACATGCGGATGTCCTGTTCCAGGGTTCGGAGCTGATACATGTTCCGTTTCTTCTGGATGACCGAGTTCGCAAGGTTTGCTGCGGCACGGCGGTTGCGCAGCGGTAGCGCCAGGGTCACCCCCACGCTGTAGGTTGGAAACGCGAACTGGAACAGCTGGTTCATGGCCGCCGGAAAACCGCCGGCCTCCAGCAGTCTGGCGGAGCCGCCCACGAGCGAGGTCTCGTAGAGGTTGCCGCCCAGTCCGGTGGCGCTGTAGGTGGCGTTCACGCTCAGATCCGGCCGCAACTGGTTGGTGTTGAGCTTGATGCTGTGGTCGTTGATCGCCAGGTTCCTGCGTCGCTGGGCGACGTCCGGGCGGTAGGCCATGGCCTTCCGGATCGTCTCCTCCGGGTCGAAGGCCGGCATGTAGATCGGCGGGTCGGCGGACTCGGTCAGCGTGACCGGAAGGTTCCGGATTTCCGGATGGAGATCCGCCCCGATCTGTCGGCGCACGCGATCCTCGGTCTGTTGCAGCCGGAACCGGGCCCGGGTCACGCTGACCTGTGCGTTGGCGAAGTTCTGTTCCGGCTGATAGATGTCCAGGGGGGAGATCGCGCCCAGTTCCAGCTCCCGCCTCGACCGCTCCAGGAACTGGCGTCGCAGTTCGAGATTGTTTTCCTGAACCGTCAGCGATTCGCGGTTCGAGACGACCTGCCAGTAGGTGTTTTCCGCCTGTGCCACCAGCGCGATGATGCGATCAAGGGCCACCGCCTGGCTGATGTCGTACCGGGCCTGCGCAATGAGAATCGGGATGCGCTGGATTCCCCGGCCCCGGTTCCGCAGCAGCGGTTGCGTTATCCGGAACAGCAGGGTGTCCTGGATGGACGGATTGAACGTCCGGAACGCGCTGCTGCTGGCATTCTTTGCGCCGGAGAACTGCACCTGGTAGTCGAGGCCCGTGTCCAGGGTCTGCCGGTAGGTGAACCCTCCGTTCTGTCGCAGGGTGCTGATGACCGCTCCACCCTGCAAGACGTCCTGGGACGGGTTCGTCCCCCGGTTCGCGTTGAAGTTCAGCGAGAGGGTGGGGTCGAACGGACTGAGTGCGCTCTGGATCGCGTTCTCGCTCTCGAGCACGTCCAGAATCTGGATCTGGATGCTCGGATGGTTCAGCATCACCAGTTCCAGGTAGTCGCGGAGCGAGAGCTCCAGCTTCCCGTCGACGACATGGTCCTCCAGCGCCGATGCCGCATTGATCTCGACCTCGTACGGTGCTGCCTGCCACAGTTCCCGGAAGTATGTGTCGGCCGGGAACGTCGCGAACTGCGCCGTCCCCGGCACGGCTCCCAGCAGGAGGGCCGCGATGACCGGCAGCCGGCGTGACAGGGGGGCAGACGCAGTGGAAGCGTTACTCATAGCGGATGGCCTCAATGGGATCAAGCTTGGCCGCCTGCATCGCGGGGTAGATGCCGAACAGCAGCCCGATGAAAACAGATACTCCGAACGAGACGACGATCGAGATCAGGGTCACTACGGTCGCCCAGCCGGCGATGGCGGCAATCACCCTCGATCCGCCGAAACCGGCGGCTATGCCGATGAGGCCACCGAGGATCGAGATCATCACGGCCTCGATCAGGAATTGCCGGACGATGTCCCGCTGGCGGGCACCGATCGCCCGCCGGATGCCGATCTCCCGGGTTCTCTCCAGGACCGTGGCCAGCATGATGTTCATGATGCCGATCCCCCCCACGAGCAGTGAGATGCCGGCAATGCAGATCATCACGACCTGGAACACGAGCTGTTGCTGCTCCCGCTGCGCCAGGAGGTCGGCGGGCACGAGCACGGAGAAATCGCTGGCCCCGTTGTGGGTCGTGTTCAGGATCGCCCGAACGATCTGCGAAGTCTCGATCGGATCGGCGTCGGCCTCGACCCGGACGAAGATCCCGTCGATTTCGTCCTTGAGATAGCTGTTGTTGTCCTCAAACCGGCGCATGACCGAGTTCAGCGGGGCGATGATCACGTTGCTGCGGTCGTCCGCTTCCAGTCCCTCGACCTCGGCCTCGGCCGTCGACTGGGGAGCCGCGACACCGATCACGCGCAGCCAGACCTCGTTGATCTTGACGTAGCGCCCCACAGCGCTGCCGTATCCCAGGATGTTGATCTTTGCCCGCTCGCCGAGCACGCAGACCGGTGCGGACCGCAACTGCTCCTCTTCCGTGAAGAAGCGACCCTCGATGAGCGTCATGCTGTAGATGTCGGTGTAGTTCGGGCGAACTCCGATCAACGTCGGAAGGTCTGCATCGGTTGTCGGCAGCACGCTGGCCGGCTCGAACGTCTTGCGTTCCGACAGGTGGGCGATATGGGGGGTGTTCGCGGTGATCGCCCGTGCGTCGCGGAACGTCAGGCCGGGGGATACCTGCCGAATCTCGATCAGGGTGTCGCGGTCCGGGGCCTGCATCGCCTCCACGACGATGTTGTTCACGCCCAGCAGGTCGATATAGCGGATCATCTCCTGTCGCGCCCCCTCGGTGATCGACAGCATTGCGACAACCGCCCCGACACCGAAGATCATGCCGAGCATGGTGAGCAGCGTCCGGAGCTTGTGCGCCAGAAGGCTCCCGATCCCCATTTGGAGTTCGGGCAGTACGTTCGGAATCTGCATCGCCTAGTTCGCTCCGCCCGGGAACGACGGCCCGGCCGGCTGATCGTCATCCCTCTCGCGGGCTGCCGGAGCGGAATCCGGACGATACAGGGAAACGAAATCGCCCTCCTCCAGACCGCCGGCGACGGCCACCTGAGACTCCGACCGTCGCCCGAGCTCGATGCGGCGAGGCTCCAGTCGGCTGCCCACCAGGACGTAGGCGATGGACTGTGTGCCCTCCTCGAACACGGCCTGATAGGGAATGAACAGAGTGTCCTTGATCTCCTCGACCGTCACTTCCGCATCGGCGAGAAGACCTGGCCGGAGCAGGGTCTCGACATCCGACCCCGCCTCGGGCGGGCTGGGCAGCTCGGCCGCCGCGCGCTCGGCGTCGCTGAATGGTGAACCGGGAACTGTCGTGGTTTCTGGTCCCCCCGGCCCGTCGGCCCCACCGCCGAAGCCGCCTGGCCGACCGCCGGGCCCACCGCCTTGGCCGCCCTGTCTCGGGCCACCGCCGCCAGGCCCGCCAGGCCCGCCGCCTTGGCCGCCACGCAAGGCCGACTGCATGATCTGCCGGAACTGCTGCCTCTCGTCGTCGCTCAGGTCCTGGGGGCTGCGACCGTTCAGCAGTCCCTCGGCTTTCTTGCGAGCTTCTTCCGGCAGTCGGGCGAGCAATGCCGACGGGTCGCGCCCACCGCGTCGCTGGCCACCCTGTTGCGGATCTCCCGCCTGTTCGCCGGCCTGCCGCTGGCCACCCGGCTGTCCGCCGCGCTGCCGCGGGTTCTGGGGCTGTCGCCCAGCCTGCTGGCCGGGCCGCTCGCCTGCTTCCTCAGAGCGCTGCCGCGACCCCGCCTGCGGCTGCCCCTGACCGGAAGTGCGGCTTGGTCTGCCCCCTCCCGCGGGGTTTCGGGCCTGCGCTCCGTAGCCGAGTTTCTCATTCTGTGTCGCAGTGGCCAGAATCCTCTCGATCTGCTCCGGCTCGGCACCGATCCTCTCCAGGAGCACGGCCATGTTGATCCCGATGACGCACTCGAATTTCTTCACGGCTTCCCCGGCAAAGATATTCGCCGCCGCCGTGTTGCCCAGCCGCTTGATCGTTCCCGGCACGGTGTGCTCCGGGACTGCGTCGAGTCGGATCAGCACCTCCTGACCCTCCCGCAGGTTCGCGCGCTCGGATTCCTCCACCCGCGTGATCAACTCCATCTCCGAAAGGTCGAGCAGTTGGGCCACCGACATGCCGGCGGAAACCTGGTCGCCTTCCCTGATTTCCGGAAGCGCCTGGCCGAAACCGCCACGGCCTCCCGATCGGTTCTGCTGGATCGCCACCAGTCCCGTCAGTGGTGCCAGCACCCGAGACTCGGCGATTCTGCGGCGGTCCCGGGCCACATCGAGCTCCGCCTTGTTGAGTTGCTCGCGCAGCACTGCCAGTTCCGCCTCCCGCTGCTGCAGCCGGTTCTTGATGTCCGCTTCCAACTTCTGCTTCCGCCGCGTCGCTTCCTCGAGGGTCAACTCGTTCTTGCGGGCGTCAATTGCCGACAGGAGCTCGTTGCGACGGACCTCCAGCTCCGCTCGCCGTACCTGGAAGTTTGCCTGGACGATCTCCACCTCGTCCTGGCTCTTGCGAATCTCCAGCTCCGCTTCCGCCTTCTTGAGGTTTTCCTGAATCTGCTCGACGGTCAGCAGACTGTCCTCGAGAGCTGCCACTCGCTCCGAATCGTCCAGCTCGAAGATCAGGTTGCCCCGGCGAGCCAGCGAACCCGTCGGTGCCAGGCGGGTTACCTGCGACATCGTTCCGATGTTGGGTGCCACCAGCGTCAGGGAGCGAACGGCCCGCAATTCCCCGCGCAGGTGAGTCTTCACGACAAGGTCGCCTCGCTGGACCTCCGCCAGGGCGAACTCGCTGTCCTGGCGGGGGACCTGCTGCACTGCGTAGTATCCGACTGCGAACAGGGCCCCGATGGCCAGAATGATCGCTATTCGAATCAAGATCTTCGTCACGGGCTGGTCTCCTTTTTCTTACAGGGTTCTGCCCTGGACGGCCAGTTCGGGGTTTTCCAGTGCGATCACCTCGCCCTCCTCAAGGCCGGACTCGACCACGATGTCGACCCCGTTCGAGGCCGAAACCTCGATCACCCTGCGTCGGAAACCCGTGCCGCTCCTAACGAAGACGGTCGGTCGTCCGTCGATCTGGGTCGATGCCTTGGCGGGAATGACCAGGACGTCCAGAATGCGCTGCACAACGACCTCCACCGTTGCGCTCATGCCGGGCCGCAGCCGGTCGTCGATCGTGCCGATGCTGGAAAACGCCGGAAAGTTCTTCTCCGGGGGCAGCCGGTTGAACACCAGCGTGGCGATCGGGCTGAGCCAGCTGATCTTTCCGCTGAGGACGGCGTCGGGCACAGCATCCACGCGGATGCGGGTCTCCTGGCCCTCCGTGACGCGCCCGCGATCGACCTCGTCGACGCGAAACTCGATGCGCAGGGAATCCAGATCCGGGATCTCGGCAATGGTTGCGCCGGTCCAGACCGTGTCGCCTTCCTGGAAGGGGGGCCGCGCCGTGCCGAAGGCCCCCTGCGCACGGTTGTTCGGCAGGATGTGGACGATGCCGTCAGCCGGAGCGCGCAGGATCATGCTTCCGAGGTAGGTTGTCGACAGCGCCAGATCCCGCTCGGCCTTGTCCTTGCGCTCCATCAGGCGCTCGATGTCCGCCGCCTGCGACATGTCGCTCGCCAGGGCGTTCGTCTCGGATTTCTTCAGTTCGCCCTTGGCGATCGTAACGTCGATCTTGGCCTTCTCGGCCTCGATCTCGGCCAGGATTTCCTGCTTGCTGGCCTCAAGTTCGGCCCGCTCCAGATTGTAGGTGGCCTGCATGACCAGCATCTCGTTGCGCTCGTCGGTGATCGCGTGCTGGGCCTCGGCCTGCTTGATTTCACTGTCGACCTGGCGCACCTGGGTCTCCCGCTCGACCAGCAGGTCCTCCTGCGCCGACTCGTCGAAACGGACCACGATCTCACCCTCCCGGATCGGTTTTCCGTTCTCGGCCAGCTGAACGATCTTCAGGTCCGGCGTCTGTGGAGTGACGATCTGCTGCGACTCCGCGCTCTTGAGTTCCCCGCGACTCGTCACCGTTCGCAGGAAGTTGCGCCGCTCGACGACCGCCGTGGGCAACTCGGGTGGCGACGGCCCGTAGATCATCATCGCGCCCGCGGTGAGGGCCGCCGTTGCCACGACCACCAGGCCCGAACGCAGCCAAGGGGAACTCCAGATTGCCATTGCTTGAGAATCCGACCGCCGCCCTGATCAGGGCAGATGAACGTAGTGACGTGAATTCAAGCGCCTTGGTTATCGGCTCGCACCCATCTAGCTCGTCCGGTCACTTCCGAAACAGGAGGGGCGCGAATCGGGCGAGGTAGTCCCTCCAGACCGGCCAGCTGTGTCCGCCGTCCGTCAGCAGGTAGGTGTGCTCGATCCCGGCCGAGTCCAGGGCCGCCTTGAATGCCTGGTTGCGCTCGAGGAGGAAGTCCTCCCGCCCGATTCCGATCCACAGCAACTCCAGTTCGAGATTGGCCCGTTCCGGATTAGCCAGGAACGCCGCCGCGACGCCGTCCTCGTCCGGATCCGGTGCCGCCGAGGAGAACGCACCGACCCAGGCGAACCGGTCCAGGTTGCCGGCCCCGCAATGCAGGGCCTGTCCCCCGCCCATCGAGAGGCCGGCCACCGCACGCTGGCGGCGGTCGCGCCGTGCGCGGTAGAGCGACTCGACCAGAGGTATCGCGGCGTTCAGCAGATCTTCGCGGAACGCTTCCGTGTTGCCCGACCGCAGCCCCCTGCGCCTACTGCTCCAGGGGACGGGATGCCCGTTCGGCATGACGACCAGCATGGGCTGCGCCATGCCCTCCGCAATCAGGTTATCCAGGATCAGGTTGGCTCGGCCCACATCGGTCCAGCTCGCCTCGTTGTCCCCGGAACCGTGCAGGAGGTAAAGCACCGGGTAGTGCCGGTCGGCCTCGTCCTCGTACCCTGGCGGGGTGTAGACCACCAGCCTCCGGTTGGCTCCGCCCGCTTCCGAGGAGTAATAGTGAACGTGCAGGGAACCGTGCGGCACCTCCCGCAGATCGTAGGGTTGCGGGTCCCCGGAACGGACATCCACGAGGCTTGCATTCCCGCCGCTCCACTGCTTGACGGCTGTGTTGTGGGGGTCCAGAATCCGCACCCCGTCGAGGCGGAACGTATA
Source organism: Bryobacterales bacterium (assembly GCA_965205085.1). Taxonomy (GTDB): domain Bacteria; phylum Acidobacteriota; class Terriglobia; order Bryobacterales; family UBA6623; genus VXMF01. The sequence continues at coordinate 5,285,526 of OZ242039.1, forward strand.
GCTGTAGATGGCTGGGGGGACAGGTCCGACCGTAACCGACCAGATCCCTTCCGGGCCCTGCGAGAGCCTGCTCGGCTCGCCGGCCCACGGCGCGTCCAGCACCACAGACCGGGCGTTCGGTGCCTCGATGCGGAAGGTGACCTGGCCGTCCTCACCCACCACGGGTGACTCGATCACTGGGCCACGGGGTTGCGCGAGCAGTGTGCCGGCCACGAGGACCACAGTCAGCGAAACACGACGGATGGGTGGGTTCCAGCTAGCCAATGGTTCCCTCCAGGGCCTTTCGCAGATTGTCTCCGCAACCTGCCAGCAGTTGCTGGGCCTCGGTCCGGTCGATCCTGCGGGCGTGCATCAGGATAGCAAGCCGCACGTTCTGATCCGCGTCGGAGAGCAGGTCGTGCGTATCGGCCAGACTGCACCCGGTAACCTCGCCGACGATCCGCTCCGCCCTGCGGGCCAGCTTCTCGTTGCGCACCTGTACGTTCACCATCAGGTTCCCCAGAACGCAGCCTGTCCGGATCATCAGACCGGTGGAGAGCATGTTCAGCACCAGCTTCTGGGCGGTGCCGCTCTTCATGCGGGTGGAGCCTGTCACGACTTCGGGTCCCACCGCAGGCGTGATCGGATAGGTCGCCGCCATTTCCAGGTCGGAGCCCGGATCACAACTGAGGCCGATCGTGACCGCACCAATGGAAGCGGCATACTCAACGGCTCCGAGCACGTAGGGTGTGCGGCCGCTCGCGGCGATTCCCACCAGTGTGTCCCCGGGCGCGAACGATCTTTCCTGCAGGTCCTCGCGACCCGCATCCCGGCTGTCCTCCGCCCCCTCGACCGCGTGCAGCAGGGCCTCCGGCCCGCCCGCGATCAATGCCTGGATCCGCTCCGGCGACGTTCCAAAGGTGGGGGGGCATTCCGCCGCATCCAGCACACCGAGCCTGCCGCTGGTCCCGGCCCCCACGTAGTACAGCCGCCCACCGGCATCCCAGCGCTCGACGATTGCATCGAGAGCCCTTGCGATCCGAGGGATCTGTGCGTGGACGGCGTCAGGCACGCGCTGGTCCTCGGCGTTGAGAATGGCCAGCATCTCCTCGGTCGAAGCGCGGTCGATGGCTCCGGACCGAGGATTCTGCTTCTCTGTAAGTGGCAGCGGCCTGGGCATGGTGACGATCTTGGCGCGCCCGGTGCCCGTCCGCAGACCGACAGTCAGGGGGACAGGGCAGGCAGGCGGAACCGGTGGTTCCAACTGGTAAGCTGGCTATTCGCCGGAACTAGAAGGGTACCGGATCCTGTTCGATGCAATACCGCAAGCTGGGCCAAACCGATCTGGAGGTCTCCGTGTTGGGCTACGGCGCGTCGCCACTGGGCAACGAGTTCGAGGAAATCGACGTGGCCGAGGGGGAACGGGCCGTGCACATGGCCATTGACCGGGGCATCAACTTCTTTGACACCTCCCCGTATTACGGGCGCACGCTGTCCGAAGAGCGCCTTGGCCGGGCGCTTGGCAACCGGCGCAAGAACGTGGTGCTAGCGACCAAGTGCGGACGGTACGATATCGACCGGTTCGACTTCTCGGCCGGGCGGGTGCGATCCAGCATCGACGAGTCGCTTCGTCGACTGCGGACGGACTACATTGACATTTATCAAATGCACGATATCGAGTTCGTGGACCGTCGACAGGTGCTTGAGGAAGCCCTTCCGGCGGCCCGCGAGTTGCAGCGAGCGGGCAAGTGCCGCTACGTGGGCATCACGGGGCTGCCGCTCGGCATTCTCGGTGATGTCGCGAGGCAGACACCCGTTGACAGCATCCTGTCCTATGCGCGTTACAACCTGATGGTCGATGACCTCGACACCCTCCTGCTACCGGTCTGCGCGGAGCGCGGCGTGGGGCTGATCAATGGCTCGCCCCTGCACCTGCGAATTCTCACCGAACGCGGTGCTCCGTCGTGGCATCTGGCCTCGGATGAGGTCAAGGAGGTGGGAGCCCGCGTGGCTGCTCTGTGCCGCACCCGGGGCATCGACGTGTCCCAGGTCGCGCTGAGATTCTGTTACGACTATCCGCATACCGCGAGCGTCCTGGTCGGCATGTCCCGGATGCGCCATGTCGAGCGGAACCTGCAGGCATTCGACATGGAGGTCCCCGAGGGACTCCTCGCCGAAATCAATGCTCTGGTCGAGCCTGTGCGCAACCGGATCTGGGCGTCCGGCCTGCCGGAGAACCAGGACCCGCCGCCTGTCTTGCCGTGACCGTCGATTCGCACCAGCACTTCTGGCGGTATAGCCCGAGCGAGTTCGGCTGGATATCGGACGCGATGCGGAGTCTGCGCAGAGATTTCCTCCCGGCCGATCTTCGGCGCGAGATCCACGGCGTGGGCGTGACAGGGGTCGTTTCCGTGCAGGCACGCCAGAGCGTCGAGGAGACGCGGTTCCTGCTCGACATTGCGGCCCGCTCGGATTTCGTGCTCGGGGTTGTCGGGTGGGTGCCGCTCTCCGATCCGGGCGTCGTGGAGGTCCTAGATGAGTTCGCCGCCGTACCAGCCTTCAAGGGATGCCGCCACGTCGTGCAGGACGAGCCCGACGACGACTACATGCTTGACAGTCGCTTCAATGAGGGCGTTCGCGCCGTGACTGCGGCCGGCCTGGCGTACGATATTCTCGTTTACGAGCGCCACCTGCCCGTGACGCCACGGTTTGTCGACCGGCACCCGAAGCAGCGGTTCATTCTGGATCACCTCGGCAAGCCCCGGATCCGGGACAGATCGTTCACAAGGTGGGACCGGCTGATTCGCGATCTGGCCCGTCGCCCGAATGTCTACTGCAAGCTTTCAGGGATGGTCACCGAAGCCAACTGGCACCGTTGGGAGGAAGCGCAGTTCCGGCCCTATTTCGACACGGTTCTCGAAGCATTCGGTCCACGCCGGCTCATGTTCGGGTCGGACTGGCCCGTCTGCCTGGTAGCAACCTGCTATGGCCGCTGGCTCGAGATTGTTCGCACGCTCGTGTCCGGGCTGGGAGAGTCGGAGCGTGATCGGATCATGGCCGGCACCGCGATCGAGGCGTACGGGCTGCAGCCGGATGCGGCGCTAGACTAAGGAGAGCCGCCGGACGCTTCGTGGCATTCAAGCTCTACAACAGCCTGAGTCGGCGCGTCGAGACGTTCGAGCCTGCTGACGGCAAGAAGGTCGGGATGTATTCCTGCGGGCCGACCGTCTACAACCACGTCCATATCGGTAATCTCCGCACGTTCGCCTTCCAGGACATTCTGCGGCGCCACCTCAGGCAGTCGGGGTGGGCGCTCCGCCACGTGATGAACGTGACCGATGTGGAGGACAAGATCATCGCCGCCGCTGGCCGCGCCGGCTTGCCGATCGGCGACTACACGCGGCAGTATGTCGATGCGTTCTTCGATGACTGCCGTGCCCTGCGCCTGGAGCGTCCGGAGCACGTGCCGGCTGCGACGGCCCACATACCGGACATGCTCCGGCTGGTCGAGCGCATCAAGAGGGCAGGGCACACGTACCAGAACGCCGGGTCCACGTACTTCCGGATTGCCAGCTGGCCGGAATATGGCAGGCTCTCCCGGCTGGACTCCGCGGGCATTCGAGCGGGCGCGCGCGTGGATGCGGACGAGTATGACAAGGACGATGCCCGCGACTTCGTCCTCTGGAAGGCCTCTCGTCCGGGCGAGCCGAGCTGGGACGGACCGTTCGGGCCAGGCAGACCGGGTTGGCATCTGGAATGCTCGGCCATGGCGATGGCCTACCTGGGGGAGAGCTTCGATATTCATACCGGTGGGGTTGACCTGCAGTTCCCCCATCACGAGAACGAGATCGCCCAGTCCGAGAGTGCGACCGGCAGGCCGTTCGCCCGGTTCTGGGTGCATGCCGAGCACCTGCTGGTCGAGGGCAGAAAGATGGCCAAGTCCCTGGGAAACTTCTACACCCTGCGCGACCTGGCTTCCAAGGGACACGCTCCGGACGCGATCCGTTACCTGTTGGTCGCAACACCCTACCGCAAGCAGCTCAATTTCACCTTCGACGGGCTGCGGGCTGCCTCGGCCGCGATCGAGAGGCTGCGCAATTTCCGGCGCCGGCTGGACGCCGTCCCGTCAGGACCGGACAGCGATGTCGCCAGCCGAGCCGCCCGGCGGGCGCGGGAGGACTTCCGCGGGGCACTGGATGACGACCTGAACTCGGCAGGGGCCCTGGGAGCTGTGTTCGAGTATGTCCGCCAAGCCAACTCGATGATGGACGAGCGAGCGTTCGGTTCCGGCAACGCTGCAGAGGGTCTCGCCCTCCTGGAGAGCTTTGACGCCGTCTTTGACGTCTTGAGGCCGCCGGACTCGGAACGGGTCTCGTCCGGGGAGGTGGAGGCGTTGATCCGGGAGCGGGCCGTCGCCCGCCGGGAGCGCGATTTCGACCGTGCGGACGCCATCCGCGACTCTCTAGCCAAGCGCGGGGTGGTGCTCCGCGACAGGCCCGGCGGTACGGACTGGCACTACGCAGACTGAGGCGGGGCCGTCCGGGACCTATTCCAGAAGTCATCCAGAAGTCATTGCAAAATAGAACCTTTTGCACCAAGCGGTGCGACAGTGCAGGGACGGTTCCAGGGTCTGGATGGGCCGTCTGCATGGAAGACACTGCCATGGCTCAGACTCGCCGCCCTCTGCAATAGGACGAGCGCAGTCCGGCCCCTACCGCCCCGCCCAGCGCACGAGACTACTCCCCATCCCCAATTCCACTGCCTCCCACTGGCAGGCCAAGCTCACTGCAGGCCCCGTCCCCAGCCTCATGGACCCAGCACGCCTCTTTCGGGCTTCCACATTGTTGCTGTCCCAGCCCGCCGGGGATTTCTGTCGTCACTCCGTGCCCAGCACGCCTCTTTCGGGCTTCCACATTGTTGCTGATTCGTAACTGCCCAAGTACCTTGGCTCCCTGACAACGCCCAGCAGAGGGACCGGCACTTCACTCTTGACGGAGCAGCCGTAGCAGGGGGTGTTTTCGGAACTCCAGGCCGTGGGGAGCAAGTCGCAGCGTTCAGGACGCACCGGAGCCGAGGCCACTCCCTGCAGGGGGAGTGCACCGAGAGCGTCTGGTGGCAGGCCGAGCAGAAGCTGCCAGTTGCACCAGACAAGGCGTCCCACAAGGAGACGGGATCCTTGTCGGCGCGGCGGAGCAACCGCCATGCGCCAGTCGTATCGCTACTGAAATCTCCGGGCGCGGCTACGATCCGGACAGGGCCCGGACTGCGGGCTTCGGCCGACGCCATGGCCCCTCCGCCCAAGCGTCACCCCTTCACCCCCAGCCGCAGGACTGCGGCACCATGCCGCCGTCCCAGGGGGCCCGCCCTCTCGCCCCGAAACCGGCCAGACAGAACTGTCGAGCGAGCGTGGCGGGCCGGTGCAGGTTGGAGCATGTCCAGGAGTACGGAATGCCGGAGCCGGTCGACGACAGGGCCCGGACCGGCTGGCGGCGCTGCGAGCGCTGCGGCGGTGTGATCGTGCCCCTCAGGCCAGGCTCCACCCGGGAAGGCCCTCGGACCCCAGTCCTGCTCTGGACAAGGAGGCGGCTCCTTTGGCAAGATAAATTGTGTTGCGCCTTCTCGTCGACCCGCAGGCCTCCAGCAAGGAGCCGACCGCTGCCTACCGGCTGGAGGCGAGCCCCAAGCCACTCTCGCTGCCACCGTCTCCGCCGGTGGGTCGGCGACCGGCGTAACCTGCATCTGTCCAGAGACCCCCATGCCCGCGCTCGCGAAGCCTCACGACTCCCTGTTCCGTCTGCTCGTCGCCGATCCCGGACGCGCTGCCGTGCTGCTCGCCGACTACCTGCCGCCCGAGGTCACCGAACGGCTCGACCCCGACTATCCGCCCGAGCACATCGAGGGCACCGCCATTGACGGCGAAGGCCGGGCCACCCAGGCCGATGCCATCTTCCGCGTGCGGATGAAGGACGGCGACTCCGCCCGCATCTACGTGCTCCTCGAGCACAAGTCGCAGCCCGATGCCCGCACCCCCCTGCAACTGTGGCGCTACATCCTGCGGCTCTGGATCGCGGAGATCGAGAGCGGGGAGCGGCCGCCTGGGCGGCTGTCGCTGATCATCCCCATGGTCTTCTTCCACGGCAGCGGGCCCTGGAACGTGCCCCTCTCGATCACGGCGATGATCGAGGCCCCCGAGGGGCTCGAGCACCTCGCCCGCAACCTCGGGGCGTACATCCTCCACCGCCTGCCCGAGAGGGCCCCGGACAAACTCTCGAGCCGGGCGGACGTGGCCGGCGTGCTGCTCGCGCTGGTCCTGGTGTTCGCCAAGAAGAAGGTCACCGACAGGGAAGCCGACACCCTGGCGAACAGCATTGACGATAGCGAATTGGGACGGTACGTGCTACAGTACATCGCAGAGAAGTTGAGCCTGTCGCCGGAGCGTCTGGAAGCTGCGCTCAGGCGGGTGGGCAAGGAGCCGGAAGCCGTGGAGGCACTGATGGGAACTGCAGCCCAAGCCTGGCTTGAACAGGGCGAAGCTAGAGGCGAAAAGCGGGGAATGGCCGCCGGCATCGCCCAGGGCAAGGCCGCCGGCATCGCTGAGGGCAAGGCCGTTGGAATCGCCCAGGGAATGACCGGAGGCAAGTCCGAGGCACTCGCCCGGCTACTCAAGCGCCGCTTCGGCCCTCTGCCTGACAAGATCCAGGCGCACATTGCCGCTGCTACCCTCGATCAGCTCGACCGCTGGCTGGACGCCGTATTGGATGCGCCCACCCTCGGCGCGATCTTTGGCGGGACCCTGGACCACCGATAACCCGATTGCACGCCGTCGTGCAACACCGGATGCACGCACTCCCCACACGGTCTTCGACACGTTCGCCAGCCCCCTCTGTGGCATCCACCCTCTGCGTCTCATAAGAAAGTACCTGGGCTGTTACACGCTTTCTCCGCCCAAGAGTCAACGGCCCCTCCCCCTGCTGATCCTTCTCCGCTACCCAAAGTACCTGGGCAGTTACGCTGATTCCTGTACATACTGCCGTCGGTGCAATGCGAAAAAGACCCCTCCTGAAACGTGACATTCCACACCAGCCCTCCGCCCCGCCAGGCACCAGACAGTCTGTGGTGGAATCCGGTCGCCGCAACGCACTGTATGGTGCGCCAGTCAGAACACGAGCCCTAGTCGAGACGCAGACTCAGGCCGATCCCACCCTCTGAAGATCGGCCGGTTCCGGCCCGATTCGGTCCCCAAGCGCTTGGAAACCGCTTTCTTGGGGACGTCAAACCACAGTTATACGACTGATAAAAAACGATTTCTATGGTTTTCAGGCAGACACTAGCTAGAACCCGCTCTACCGCTCTCGTAGTTCACCTGACCATCGCCTTGACAGCCCCACTCCGCCTGCTGTAAGCTTCTAACCACTCAACCATCAACTCCACTGGCCCTCTTACCCGCCGTCGCATTTCGATATGCGAATGCCGGAGCGTTTTCTGGCGTACATTCTCTTCGCTGTACCCCTAGTTGCGAATCGCATACCTACCGAAGATCATTGTCCATCGGAAATGAATGTGGGCCTCCAGAGTTGCCTGACACACTAGATGAACCTCGATTTCGCGCTTTCGTCCGGTTTTGTAGTTTTGTACTGCGTGGGTATTGGAGCCTTCCTCGGCCGCTCGCTTCAGCTTCTTCTGCGGCAAACCAAATGGCTGGAGTCCAAGCTGGACAAGGTGCGTCAAGAACTCAGTGAGGGTGACAAGCCTATTGCTGCGAAGACGCAGCTCAGGAAGGCAATGGCTGCGCAGTTCGAAGCGTACAATCAGGAAGTTGAGAAGACGCTGGGCAGTCCATGGGCAGAATTCGTAGAGACGTTGATTCTCCCTGACCCCGGTTCCGACGACCCGATCCGCAACACGGGAGAAGTGTCGCGGTACCTCAACGACGCCACCATCATCTTTCCGCACCTCTCGGCGGGGTTCTTCCAAGCTGTACCGAACCTATTGACCGGTCTTGGCATCCTCGGAACGTTCATCGGTCTCGCTGCTGGCGTGGGCGCGGCTAGTACTGGGCTCTCCTCTGGCGTTCCGGGCGAGATCACCACGTCGCTGCAGGAGTTGCTGGCCGGTGCGGCTCTGGCGTTCTGGACATCGATTTGCGGGATTGTATGCTCCATCGCATTCGTGCTGGTTGAAAAACGCCGGTCACGGCGGCTCCATCTCGCCCTCGATCAGTGGGTCAGCGACGTCGAGGCTCGTTTCGAACGTGTCACGCCGGAGGGCGTCGCACTACAACAGCTTCATCAGGCGGAGCGCGCGGCGACCCAGCTCGAGCACTTCAACACCGACTTAGTGTTCGCGCTCGAACAGGCACTTGAAGAGAAGATCGCGAACCGCCTGTCGCCGCAACTCCAAGCGCTCCTGGAAGCGGTCGAGAGGCTTCGCGCGGACCGGTCGACTGACAGCGGTCAAATGATTGAGAAGGCCCTTGCTCGCTTCAACGACTCCCTGCGCTCACAGACTGGATCGCAGTTCGAGGAGATGGCAGAGACCATCCAGAAGCTTAATTGCACTCTTCAGGCATCCACCGACGGACTGGCGCAGACCGGGAACGACGCACGCAACGCAATCGACGCGCTACTGAGGACCGTACAGACGTCGATGCAATCGACCACCGACGACATGGTGACGGCATTGCAGCACTCGCTCGGAGATGTGAAGGACGTGCTTGCCAGTGCGTCGAATCAACTGGCGGAAAGTCTAACGGCTTCTGGTACGGAAGCTGCATCCAACCTTGAGAAGACACTGAATGTTGCGACGCAGGAAATGACCGCCGCCGGCGCGAATGCTGTGGAGCGAATCACTGGTTCGCTGGACGGGTTGCAGACGGCTGCCAGTCGGCTCGAACGATCCACCCAGCAAAGCGAGAGGGTGCTGAGCGGGATGAACCGTTTCGTCGAAGGGCTCGATGCGCTGCACAGCGTGATCGAATCGACGCACGAGCACATCGCAGATGTGGCGGAACCGGTGGGTCGCGCCGCCCACGAGATACGGGAATCGATGCAGTCAACCGCCGACGCGACGAGGAGAATGCAGGACCTCATAAACCGCGCGCAGACTTTGACCGCTGAATTGGGGCGATACCAGCAGTCGGTCGCTGACACATGGAAGCAGTACCAGGCTCGCTTCGAGGGGATCGACGAGTCGCTGGAACAAGTGTTTCTTCATATCGAAAACGGTTTAAGTAAGTACTGTGATCAAGTAAAGAACTTCGTCGATGAACTCGACAAGACCACAGGCACGACCGTCAATATGCTAGCCGGTGCGACGTCGGAGCTCACGGCGTCGATCGAAGTCCTCACTGAGAGTCTGCCGAGGAGAGAGGGATGAGACCCCGATCTAGACCGGCACCGGGGGCGGGCCAAGGTGGCGACAGTTATTTGGCGAGCGTCAGCGATTTGGTTTCGGCGTTGATTTTCGTGTTCATCATCATGCTGGCGGTGTTCGCGTATCAGCTTGCGAACGTCACCGAGGGGCTGACAGCGGCCGACGAAACCCGCCGGCAGATGCTTGATGCTATTCGCGACCGGCTTCAGATTTCAGGCATCAGGGTCCAAGTACTCTACGAGCAGGGCGTCCTGCGGCTGTCGGAGAACGCCATCAACTTCCCGTCTGGCGTCGAGACCCCAATCGTGGGCCATCACCCCAACGTCGGACATCTGGCTCGGGCTATCGCCGAGGTCGTTCCCTGCTACGTGTTACCCAGCGGAGGCGTGCAGGCAGGACCGGTGGCCGCCGAAAGGGCGACGCACTGCCAGACACCGGCAAACCCGGCCAACTACGCGTGTCAAGAAGTGGAGTTTCCCTGGCTGCTTGAAACACTTCTCATTGAGGGACACACGGACAGCGTGCCCGTGGCGCCAGGTAACCGGTTCCGGGACAATCTCGAACTGTCTTCGATGCGTGCGGCGACGGTCCACCGCATGATCACCGCCTGCGAACCGAGCATGGATCACCTGGGCAACACCCAGAGTCAACCGATCCTGAGCACGAGCGGCTACGGCTCCGCACGACCCGTAACGCTTGACGTTGAACGCGCCGGCGAGAACCGGCGAATCGATCTGCGCTTCCTGCTGGAGCCCCCGGCAGACGCTCTTCCAAGCACCGAGATGCCCGTCCAGACCGGCGTCCGGGAGCGTTACGAGGAACTGGACCGATGACCGTACCTCTCACTCCTTAGGATCACGCATCCGCAGGTCCGTAGAAGCCCAGTCAGGCCTTGTCGCACATGGAACAAAAAGCTACTCAATCCGCACGACCCGACAACGCGTCGGCAGACGTTAACGGCGACGCTCCTTCCCTTCAGCGGTCACTCGCCCGATGGTCGGCCGAGTTCACTGCGGGCGGACGCTCGCGATGGCCAAGGATCATTCACGATCCTGATTACAAGCCGCGTCGCACGATCGCCGCTGCGAAGGCCATAGCCAAGGGATTCGAGAATATCGACCCGAAACCGCCCTCGCAGTACGACATCAATCAGTTGCACCGACGCGTCCGAGCGTCTTGGACGGACCATGCGTCTCTTGATCATTTATCCCCCCGCGACTTGTGGCGTCTGCCGTGGGTGCTCTTCTACACGCCATACTCCGCGCCCGATGCGCAGTCTTGGTTAGGTGCCATCCCGGCATTGGTGTCGGCCTACGACCGCTGGTTGACCGGAGGGCGGAAAGCGCGCCCTATCCTGGCGCTGCTGTCCGAGTTCCTGAGGGTCTATCCCGTCGGTCTGCCGACGTTCGACGATCTTCGCCGGCTGCTGATCAGATCGATCTCGGCTGGCGACTCACCCTCCACCCAGCGATGGCGGCAACGATGCCATGACTTCTCCCTGCTCGAGAAGGGCGCGGACCTTGATTTCGTGCACACCCTCGTCGCCGGATATGACAGCGACCTTGGTACGACAGGACCGCACTCTCTTCGACCAGGCCCGGCAAGACAAGGGCCGGAGCCGGATACGGCCGCAGACATTGGCGACGTACTCTGGAGACTAGGATTCGACGGTAAGCTGGCACGTTGCGAGTTCCTGAAGTCGGGTGCGATTAGGTACCTACCAGAGGTCGATCAGGGGCTGAGGAAGGGAAGCGTAGAGCCGGCCCAATTGGATCGACTGCTCGCACTCCTCGAATGCGACGACCAACTCCGCTTCCGCGAAAAATCCATGCGAACGGAGATCGCGACGAGGCTACTGGGCCCTTTCCGCAATCGGACCCCGGACAACGTGACGCAGCTACCGCTCCAAGCGTTTTTCCTTCGCCATTTCGGTGACCCACGGCTGCCTTCGAAGAGACCGAGATGGTCCGGGGTGCCAGATGCGGTCAAGCACGTTCTCATACGATGGCTCGTTAAGCAGACGCTCGAGGAGTTTTTCGGACTGCTCGCTGAGACTGCGCTCGACCGACACTGGAATTACAGGCAGCAATTCTGGATGGCGTACTTTGGTCAGGATCTGATCGACGACGCGTGGTTCGCTCTCGGCCCGGATGCGACGAGACTGCTGAAGCGGATACGCAATCACCGTGAATCTACGACAGCGGTGCTCCGCAGAGCGCAGGGAGATCAGTCGGTCCTTCTGATGCGGATGTCCGGCGGGGTTACCGTTGCGGAGTGGAGCCACAACGGCAGTTGCCGAATGTGGCTCGACGGCAACCGCAACGCTCCCCTCTTGTACCGCGCTGAGTACTCCAGAGGCGACCTGATGAACGGATCGGACCTCTCTCAACGACACGACGGTAGCCAATCTGGTCGCTGGCAAAAGAAGATCGAGGATTGGCTGCGGGACAATACGGGAGTCTTGATCGAGCGTCGCGGATACACAGCGTCGGCCGCATGGTGATTCGATCCTATCTCGATTCCAATGGGTGACGGCATGGCGAATGGCCTCGCGTTCGAAAAGACAGCGAGCGGCTTGATCGTCCGGATGGGCGAACCACCTATCCCGGTAGGCGAGTGGACCGTGCGGGAGGACGGCCCACCCGGTCTCGGGGTGCTGATCCGCTTGCGGGACGATGGTGACGCATTCGAGCGGAGCGGTGGCCTGTTCGCGCCGTGGCACAGTGTGGCCGGACTGACGTCTGACGAGTTGCGTATCACCGGTCTGCCAGACGTCGCACCGTTCAGCTTGGAGGTCGTGGCTGACGGGGCCTTGCACACTAAGGACTTTCAAATCCACTACGGCTTCGTCCGGGATGGGAGGCGCGTGGTTGGTGCGGAGCGTTCGGGAGCCTGGCTCCACGTCGCGGGCGACGACTTCGTGCTGCTTGATCCGTTGTACACGCTGGCGGAAGCTATCACGCAGTTTTGCCACGGTGCGGCCGATATCGAGTCGCGGATGTTGCGATGGGCACAGATCGCGGATCAGTTGCCTGCTGACGCGATCGTCGACGACCGCCTCCGGTCGCTACGGATCGCGGTGGCATCCAGCTTTCGACTCGAACCGTTCGTAAATTCGGTCGGAGAACCCGACTTCGATCCGGTAGTCGGCCGGCGGGAGACCCGCACCGCCACACTAGGTGAAGACGAGCAGGTGTTCGCCGGCATCCTGCCCGCCGCTCGGCAATCGAAATTCGCTCGGCAATTTCGCCGCCTCCCCCGCGTGAAGCACCGCTACGCTGTCGGCGACGGTACCTACGTCGTACTAACCCCGAACGTCGAACACGCACTAGGCGCAGTCCGGCGTGCCCAAGCCGGGACCGCCGACAAGCGCCGGGACTTCCTGAAGCATGTCCACGGGTACCTACGGCTTGCACTCGACAGCGTCGGCACGGGGGAGATACCAGCGATCGACGATGTCTTCGACGACGATAGCCTGAGCGAACGGGTCGCCGGCGTTGGCAATTGGGTTACCAAGGTTGTGCCGTGGATCCGGATGACGAATGAACCGTGGATGCCGCCTGAGGCATTCGGTCTGCGCATCGGCGAGTTGCGAGTAGCACTCACGGAAGACGAACTGCCAAGTGTCCTTGAGCAAGTTAGGAGTGCAGTCGCACAGGGCAAGTGGACGGTGCGGATCGCCGACGTCGACCTGCCAGCGACGCCGGAAACTGTAGAGGCGGTCGAAGCACTTGTCCGACGCGCGCAGCCTGTCGAGCAACCAGCCGGCGGCGCACAGACTTCCGGCGAACCGGAACTGCCAGGTCCGGTCGACCAGGTCCTCCTCGTGATCGACAACCTAGAGACTGTCGAGTTCCACCGCGAACGCCAACACCGAGTCTCGGGTATCGCGAGCGTCCACCCCAAACTGGAGACGAAGCTCCTCCCGCACCAGAAAGATGGAGTCAAGTGGTTGGCAGAGCACTGGGAGGCCGGGAGCTGCGGCGCGCTGCTCGCCGACGACATGGGTCTTGGAAAGACGCTAGAGGCATTGGCGTTCCTCAATTGTGTCCAGCGCCACGAACGAGCATCTGGCGCACCGGGTCGGCCAATGCTGATCGTCGCGCCGACAGGCCTACTCCAAAACTGGAAGGACGAGCACGAGCGGCATCTGGTGGGCAGCGGCCTCGGCCATGTCGTCGAAGCGCACGGCTCCTTGCTGCGACATCTCCGTGATCCCAACGTCCGTAGCGGAACTGGTGGCGAGCCAGCCCTCGCACATCGTCTTTGCGACTTGCCGGGCGAAGAAATACCCGACGGGGCCCATCCCGGCCGCGATGCCGCCCGGCGATTGTCGGTGCTGGACATCAAGAAGCTGGAAAACGCTGACTGGGTGCTGACGACCTACGAGACCCTGAGAGACTACCAGTTTAGCTTCGGCCGCATTGAATGGAGTGTTGGGGTCTTCGACGAAGCGCAGAAAATCAAGAACCCGAGTGCTCGCTTGACCGACGCCGCGCTCGCTATGAACGTTGGCTTCGCTGTCTTGATGACTGGCACCCCGGTGGAGAACCGTCCAGCGGACATCTGGTCGCTGCTCGATCGGGTCGCCCCGGGCCGCTTCGGCCCGCTGAAGGAGTTCAGCCGGACATACGAATGCGATGCGAACCATGAGCAATCGCTCGCTGCGCTGCACCGCAAGTTGACGCAACCGGACGCATCGACGTCACGATCGGAAGGTGGCATTGAGCCTAAGCGACCCGCACCGGCCCTAATGCTGCGGCGGCTCAAGGCCGATCACATCGATGATCTGCCGGACAAGTGTGTCTTCCGGCGCGTTGGGATTATGCCGCCCCAGCAAGCAGAGGCCTACGCCTCTGTCGTAGAAAGAGAGCACTGTGGCAATATGCTGCAGGTCCTGCATCGATTGCGGAGCCTCTCGCTGCACCCTTTCGTACCGGATGATGCGGACATTGACGGCTACATCCAGGCGTCTGCACGGTTGTCCGAGACGTTCAAAATCCTAGAGCGGGTCGCTGCAAGCGGCGAGAAGGCACTTATCTTTGTCGAAGCACGCGAGATTCAGGGCTTCCTGATCTCGGCGCTGCGGCGCCGGTTCGATCTGGCCGAGGATGTGCTCGTCATTAATGGTGCCGTTTCCGGCCGGATCCGCAAGGCCCGCGTCGACACGTTCCAGAGTCGCTCCGGCTTCGATGCGATGATCCTCTCCCCACGCGCCGGAGGGGTCGGTTTGACATTGACCGCGGCGAACCACGTTATCCATCTCTCGCGTTGGTGGAACCCGGCGGTTGAGGATCAATGCACGGACCGAGCTTTCCGCATTGGCCAGCGCCGACGGGTCCACATCTACCTGCCGATCGCTCGGCATCCTGACTTCGGAGACTACAGCTTCGATGTCAAGCTTGACAGCCTCATGGAACGCAAGCGGGACATGAATCGCCGGGTTCTCGCGCCTACCGGGGCGACATCGGCGGACGTGCACGATCTTTATAGGAGCACCGTCCAAGAGGCGCGCGCCGGCGCGGCTGATGACGAGACGGACGATTCGACTAACGTCGACCTGCTGGAGCCGGTGGCCTTCGAAGACTGGGTTCTCAGGCAGTTGCAGGCGGCCGGGTACGAGACGCGGCGAACGCCGCACAGCCGCGACCGTGGAGCCGACGGCTTGGCGATCGCTGACGCGGCCACGGTTCGGCACACGCTGATCGTTCAATGCAAGCACACACAGCGGGACGCCATGTGCGGACGGGCCGCCGTCGAGGAGGTTCTACGATCGATTCCGGCATACCAGGGAGCCATACGTGGTGACCCGCGTCCGATGGTCGTGACGAACGCAGCTGGCTTTACCCGCAATGCTGAGCAGCTAGCGCACCAGGAAGGTGTGCGTCTGGTGCACCGCGGGAGGCTGGCCGATCTGCGTAGGTTCCCGTTGGGTGGATCGAAGTAACATTGCTATCAGTCCATCTTCGCCGTATCGACGAAGTCGAGGCCAGTCCGCGGCAAGCCTCGCCTAGAGTAACCGCCCAGAGCCATCTCGAAGATACTTTGCCGGTCGCACTAGGAAGCGCAACAGCGGGCGGAGGGGCCTAAGGGTTTACCTTAGTCCGAAGTTAGCGTCAAATTTGGCCGTTTTTTCGCTGTAACACGTTATTTTGCTGTAACTGCCCAGGTACTTTGGGTCCCGGAGAAGGATCAGCGGGGGGAGGGGCGCTTGACTTATGGGCGGAGAAGGCGTAGGATGAAGTCCTTTCCGGAAGTCGAGGCCGTAGCGAGCCAGCCGCCGCCTCAGGCCAAGCCGGAGCCGAAGCCGGGACATGCAGGGGCAGCGCACCAAGAGCAAGTCCCGTCTGCTGCACTGGCAGGCGGAGAGGACTCGTCTGCAGGCCAAGCTCGGTCAGTTGCAAGCCGAAGTCACCCGCTTGCAGGCGGAGAACTCCCAGTGGCAGGCGAAAGAAGGCCAGTGGCAAGCCGAGCGAAAGCAGTGGCAAGCGAAAGAAGGCCAGTGGCAGGCTGAGCGAAAGCAGTGGCAAGCGAAAGAAGGCCAGTGGCAGGCTGAGCGAAAGCAGTGGCAAGCGAAAGAAGGCCAGTGGCAGGCTGAGCGAAAGCAGTTGATGCAGCAGTTGGAGGCCGCGCAGGAGGAAGGGCAGCAGTCGCGGCGGAGCTTGGGCCTGAACAGCAGCAACAGCGGGAAACCCCCGTCGAGCGATGGGCTGGCGAAACCGCCGGCCAGCCAGCGGACCCGCAGCCAGCGGCGGCGCACCGGCCGGCGCAGCGGGGGTCAGAAAGGGCACCGGGGCACGACGCTGCGCCAGACGGACAACCCGGACCGGATTCAGGAGCACTTTCCGCAAGCCTGCGGCCGGTGCGGCAAGGCCCTGAGGCGGGCGGATGTGGACGGGGAGGCGAAGCGGCGGCAGGTCTTTGATCTCCCGGAACCCAAGCCGGAAGTGACCGAGCATCGAGCGTTGGCCTGTCGCTGCCGGCGCTGCGGGCTCTCAACCCAGGCCGCCTTTCCGGAGGACGTGACGGCCCCGGTGCAGTACGGGCCGCGCCTGGCGGCCACGGCGATCTACTTGCAGAACGCTCACTTCGTGCCCGAGGAGCGGCTGACCCAGATCCTGCGGGACCTGTGCGGTGTGAGCCTGTGCCCCGGCACCCTGAACAACCTGCGCCGCCGGGCGGCGGAGGCCTGGGAGCCCTTCGTCGAGCGGATCCGGGAGCACCTCATCGGTTGCCCCGGGGTGAAGCACCTCGACGAGACCGGTTTCCGGGTGGCGGGACGAGGACAGTGGCTGCATGGACTGAGCCATCAGCTGCTGACCTACTACCGCATCAGTGAGAAGCGGGGCGGGGTGTTGGCGGGGCTGCGAGGGATCTTGGTGCACGATCACTGGGCTCCCTACTTCCAAGTGCCGGATGTGCTGCACGCACTGTGCAACGCCCATCATTTGCGCGAGTTAGAGGCCTTGGTGAAGATCGACGGGGAAGCCTGGGCCGGGCGGATGCAGCGTTTTCTGCGGGCGGCCAGGCGGGTGGCGGAGCGGGCCCGCAAACGGGGCGGGGTGGTGGCGCCCCAGATGTTGAAGCGGATGGAGAGCCGCTACGACGAGTTGGTGCAGGAGGCCCTGGACTATCACAGCGGGCTGCCGCCGTTGCCGACCGGCCGGCGGGGCCGCCCGAAACGTCGGCCCGGCCATAATCTGGCCTTGCGGCTGGAACGGAGACGCGCCTGGGTGTTGCATTTCCTGTTCGATTTGAGTGTGCCGTTCACGAACAACTTGGGGGAGCGGGACTTGCGCATGATGAAGCTGCTGATGAAGATCTCGGGAGGGTTCCGTTCGCTGCAAGGGGCGCGGGAGTTCGTCACGCTGCGCAGTGTGCTGTCGACGGCGCGCAAGCAGGGGCTGAAGCCGATCGAGACCCTGCTCGAGGGGCCGGCGGCCCTGCTGAAGCGGGTGGGCCTAGCCCCGAGCCTCCCGCCCAGCGGGCAGTAGACGGCCTGCGACGGCAGCCGGTCTCCGCCACGCGCCGCACGATGCGCAGGTCACAACACAAGCCCTGCTAAAAATGCGAACTCAGGCCGAGAACCTGGGTAGTTACATTTTGCTTACACTTACACAATTCTAGAGGCTGTATTGTGTACCCATGTAAATGAGAGGTAGCATGTTGACTCATATCTGGTTTCGAGCTATCATAATGGCCATGTATATCGAACGTGTCCCTAACCGCAACTCTCCTCCCGCCGTCCTGCTCCGCGAGTCCTTCCGCCACCAGGGCAAGATCAAAAAACGCACCCTCGCCAACCTCTCGAAGTGGCCCGACCGGATCGTCGAGGGCCTCCGCATCCTGCTCAAGGGCGGCCTCGCTCTCCCCTCCCTCAGCGACGCCTTCACCATTCTCCGCTCCCCCCCCCCATGGCCATGTCGCCGCCGTCCTGGGCTCCGCTCGCCGCCTGCGACTCGAACCTCTCATCGACCGCATGCCGTCCCGCCAGCGCGACCTGGTCACCGCCATGGTCCTTGCCCGTATCCTCGACCCCCGCTCGAAGCTCGCCACCGCACGCTCCCTGCACGGCGAGACCCTCGCTCACACCTTGGGCGAAGAGCTCGGCGTCGAGGACGCTGACGCACGGGACCTCTATCAGGCCATGGACTGGTTGCTCCAGCGCCAGGACCGCATCGAGCGGCACCTCGCCGCCCGGCATTTGCAAGAGGGCACCCTGGTGCTCTGCGACGTCACATCCGTCTACTTCGAGGGCCTGACCTGCCCGCTTGCCAAGCGCGGCGACTCACGGGACGGCAAGAAGGGTAAGCTCCAGTTCGTCTTCGCTTTGCTCTGCGACCAACATGGCTGCCCCGTCGCCGTGGAAGTGTTCGAGGGGAACACCGCCGATCCCGGCACGGTGGGCGCCCAAGTCCAGACCCTGCGCGAGCGCTTCTCGCTGTC
The DNA here is from genome assembly GCA_965205085.1 of Bryobacterales bacterium. Classification (GTDB taxonomy): domain Bacteria; phylum Acidobacteriota; class Terriglobia; order Bryobacterales; family UBA6623; genus VXMF01. Next base: position 5,303,823 of record OZ242039.1, read on the forward strand.
CCGCGTCGTGCTGGTAGGGGATCGAGGGTTGTTGACCGATGCCCGCATCCGAGACGAGCTCGCACCCGCCGGGCTGGACTGGATCACTGCCTTGAGGGCCCCCGCGATCCAGAGTCTGGTCCAGAACGGCGATGTCGAGCCATCGCTCTTTGATGAGTGTGACTTCGCCGAGATCACCTCGCCCGAGCTGTATCCCGGCGAACGGCTGGTCGTGTGTCGCAACCCGTTGCTGGCGGCCCAACGGACGCACACCCGTCAAGCGCTTCTGGCCGCCACCGAGATGGCGCTGGAGCAGGTGGTGGCGGCCACGACGCGGAAGCATCAGCCGCTACGGGGCCAGCACAACATTGCGGTCCGGGTGGATCGCGCTCTGCGGAAATACAAGGTCGGCAAGCACTGCGATGTCCAGTCCACCGACGACAGCTGCTCGTGGGAGCGCAGCGACGAGCGCATCGCCCGGGAAGCGGTGCTGGACGGCATCTACATCGTCCGGACCAACGTGCCCAAGGACCGATTGTCCAGCCAGGAGGCCGTGCGGTCCTACAAGAGCCTGAGCCAGGTCGAGCGAGCCTTTCGAAGCTACAAGACAGTGGACCTCAAAGTCCGTCCGGTTCACCATCGTCTCGAGGGACGGGTGCGGGCACATGTCTTCCTGTGCATGTTGGCCTACTACGTGGAGTGGCCCATGCGGCGTTCGCTGGCACCCCTGCTCTTCGATGAGGAGAAGCAAGGTACCGACACGGACGCTTCTCCTGTGGGGCCGGCCCGACGCTCGAAGGAGGCGCGGGCCAAGGCCGCGCGCAAGCGTACGGGGGAGGATTGGCCCGTGCACAGTTTCCGCACGCTCCTGACTGATCTGGCCACCCTGACTCGCCATCGGGTTCAGCCAGCTGCCGAGGGCGCGGAGGCTGTCGACGTGCTCAGCAGTCCGACACCGTATCAGGCCGAAGTCCTCCGTCTGCTGGGGGTCCAAGCATGAATTGTAGCCAGTAGCGAACACCTGCAAATTCGATTATGCTACGCAATCACAGTGAGTTAGACACTTTTCAGCCTGCGAACTTCGGCTTAGAATAAGGGCATAGGACACAGTTCCGGCACGCCGATTGTAGCGGCCCTTGACGAAAAGAGGCCAGTCCTGATCCGACTCGACCGCAGACCTGAACTCCCACGCCGGCGAGTGGTCTTCATCGTAACTAGTGTCTGCCCGAAAACCCTAGAAATCTTTTGATATCAGTGGTATAATAGTGATTTGACGGCCCCAAGAAAGCGGTTTTCAGGCGCTTGGGGGCTGAATCGGGCCAGAAACGGCCCATCTTCAGAGGACGGGAAAATCCTGATGCGCGAAATTCACCAACGACAACTGCAGATCGGTCAGGTGTCGATCGAGAAGATGGAGATCGAACTCGATTGTCGCGACGACACGACGGCGGTCCTGCGCGGTTTGCAGCATCTGTTCTGTACGCCGGCGGTCTACACCCAGGTGATGGGCCTGCTGGAGAAGCACTTGCTGGCCCACGTCAAGCGGGGGGTCGGTCGACCGGGGCTGGACCTCTGGCAGATCCTGGTGCTGGGGCTGCTCAAGGAGGGTCTCAACCTGGACTTCGACCGGCTCCGCAACCTGGCCAATCACCACGACCAGGTGCGCCAGATGCTGGGCCACGGCGTGTTCGACGAGACCCGCTACAAGCATCAGCGCCTGCTCGACAATGTCTCCCTGCTGACGCCGGAGTTGCTGGCCGCGATCAACAAGGTTCTGGTGCAGGAGGGCCACACGGTCCTGGAGCACAGCGCGGGGGAGGCCTTGCGCGGGCGGTGTGACTCGTTCGTGGCCGAGACCGACGTGCACTATCCGACCGACGTCTCGCTGTTGTGGGATGCGATGCGATGTTTGCTGAAGTGTCTGGGGCGGCAGGCCGGTCCGCACGGCGTGACGGGCTGGCGGCAGTGGCAGAAGCAGGCCCGCAAGGTGCGCTCACTGTTCCATGCGGTGCGGCAGACGCGCCGGGCCACGCGTCCCCGGGTGGTGGCCTATCTGCGCACCTGCAAGGACTTGGTCAGCCGCGCCAAGAGCAGTCTGAAGGCCTTGGAGGAGGCAGGAATGAAGAAGTCCAGGATCCAGCAAATCAAGGACTTGATTGCCCATGCAGAGCGTCAGATCGACCAGTCCGAGCGGCGGCTGCTGGAAGGCGAGAAGATTCCGCAGGAGGAGAAGGTGTTCTCGATCTTTGAGCCGCACACGCGCTGGATCTCGAAGGGCAAGGCCGGCTGTCCGGTGGAGCTGGGAGTGCCGGTCTGCGTAGTCGAGGACCAGCACCAGTTTCTGCTGCACCACAAGGTGCTGTGGGAAGGCGGCGACGTGGACATCGCGGAGCCGATTATCGAGGAGACGCAGGAGTTGTTCCCGGACCTGCGGGCGTGCAGTTTTGACCGCAACTTTCACAGTCCGGAGAATCGGATCAAGCTGGACAAGCTGCTGGATCTGAATGCGCTGCCGGCGAAGGGCAAGTTGAGCACAGCGCAGCGGGAGCGGGAGGCCGAGGAGTCGTTTCGGAAGGCGCGGCGGCAGCACTCGGCGGTGGAGGCGGCGATCAATCATCTGGAGCATCACGGACTGGACCGGGTGCGGACGATGGGCAAGGCAGGCTTCGAGCGCACCGTGGCGCTGGCGGTGTTGGGGGCCAACCTGCACCGCCTGGGACGGGTCCTGCTGCAAGCGGACCGCGAGGCTGCCCAGTGCAGCCTGGCGGCCTGAAGCGGTTTCGGGCACCCCGCCGGGAGCCGGGCCACGGCCCGGCAGGGGGAGCTGTGTCTGATCGGCCAAAGCGGCGGTTGAGAGCCCTCAGAACGGCTGCAAATGCGGCCTTGAGGTGAAGTGACAGGCACTCAGACGGACCTAATCAGGCCTAATCCAACCATTTGTCATCGATATTGTTTTCACCTTCGAGCGAGACCTCGTGCCCAAAAAGGGTTTTCTGGCAGACACTAACTACCCAGGTTCTCGGCCTGAGGTCGCATTTTTAGCAGGGCTTGTGTTGTGACGTGCGCACCGTGCGGCGCGTGGCGGAGACCGGCTGCCGTCGCAGGCCGTCTACTGCCCGCTGGGCGGGAGGCTCGGGGCCAAGCCCACCCGCGCAAGCAGGGCCGCCGGCCCCTCGAGCAGGGTCTCGATCGGCTTCAGCCCCTGCTTGCGCGCCGTCGACAGCACACTGCGCAGCGTGACGAACTCCCGCGCCCCTTGCAGCGAACGGAACCCTCCCGAGATCTTCATCAGCAGCTTCATCATGCGCAAGTCCCGCTCCCCCAAGTTGTTCGTGAACGGCACACTCAAATCGAACAGGAAATGCAACACCCAGGCGCGTCTCCGTTCCAGCCGCAAGGCCAGATTGTGGCCGGGCCGACGTTTCGGGCGGCCCCGCCGGCCGGTCGGCAACGGCGGCAGCCCGCTGTGATAGTCCAGGGCCTCCTGCACCAACTCGTCGTAGCGGCTCTCCATCCGCTTCAACATCTGGGGCGCCACCACCCCGCCCCGTTTGCGGGCCCGCTCCGCCACCCGCCTGGCCGCCCGCAGAAAACGCTGCATCCGCCCGGCCCAGGCTTCCCCGTCGATCTTCACCAAGGCCTCTAACTCGCGCAAATGATGGGCGTTGCACAGTGCGTGCAGCACATCCGGCACTTGGAAGTAGGGAGCCCAGTGATCGTGCACCAAGATCCCTCGCAGCCCCGCCAACACCCCGCCCCGCTTCTCACTGATGCGGTAGTAGGGCAGCAGCTGATGGCTCAGTCCATGCAGCCACTGTCCTCGTCCCGCCACCCGGAAACCGGTCTCGTCGAGGTGCTTCACCCCGGGGCAACCGATGAGGTGCTCCCGGATCCGCTCGACGAAGGGCTCCCAGGCCTCGGCCGCCCGGCGGCGCAGGTTGTTCAGGGTGCCGGGGCACAGGCTCACACCGCACAGGTCCCGCAGGAGCTGGGTCAGCCGCTCCTCGGGCAGGAAGTGGGCGTTCTGCAAGTAGATCGCCGTGGCCGCCAGGCGCGGCCCGTACTGGACCGGGGCCGTCACGTCCTCCGGAAAGGCGGCCCGGGTCGAGAGCCCGCAGCGCCGGCAGCGACAGGCCAACGCCCGATGCTCGGTCCCTTCCGGCTTGGGTTCCGGGAGATCAAAGACCTGCCGCCGCTTCGCCTCCCCGTCCACATCCGCCCGCCTCAGGGCTTTGCCGCACCGGCCGCAGGCTTGCGGAAAGTGCTCCTGAATCCGGTCCGGGTTGTCCGTCTGGTGCAGCGTCGTGCCCCGGTGCCCTTTCTGCCCCCCGCTGCGCCGGCCGGTGCGCCGCCGCTGGCTGCGGGTCCGCTGGCTGGCCGGCGGTTTCGCCAGCCCATCGCTCGACGGGGGTTTCCCGCTGTTGCTGCTGTTCAGGCCCAAGCTCCGCCGCGACTGCTGCCCTTCCTCCTGCGCGGCCTCCAACTGCTGGGTCAACTGCATTCGCTCGGCCTGCCACTGGGCGTCCTTCGCCTGCAAGCGGGTGACTTCGGCTTGCAACTGACCGAGCTTGGCCTGCAGACGAGTCCTCTCCGCCTGCCAGTGCAGCAGACGGGACTTGCTCTTGGTGCGCTGCCCCTGCATGTCCCGGCTTCGGCTCCGGCTTGGCCTGAGGCTGCGGCTGGCTCGCTACGGCCTCGACTTCCGGAAAGGACTTCATCCTACGCCTTCTCCGCCCATAAGTCAAGCGCCCCTCCCCCTCCTGATCCTTCTCCGGGACCCAAAGTACCTGGGCAGTTACTCCTCATCTTCGGTCCAGTCGATGTCGTTCCGGATGCGTTTCTGCTCGTTTGCCAGCAGGGAAGCTACTTCGGCATCGGTGAGAGACACTGGCTCCTCCTACGACTTTCAGTCCCCCTGCCGGGCTTCCGCGCCCGTCACGCCGAAATCACCGGGAACATCGCCCACATTGTTCCCGGCGATGGAGTCCACCCTTGGAAGCGACGACGCCTCATCGCGTACGTCCAGCTTGCCCGTAACAACATCAGCGATCAGGCAGGTGCGAAATTCCTTCAGTAACTCGATCTGCTGTTGTGAAGACTGGATGCAGGTTTGGAGGCGTCGGTCGGCGTGCGCGAGGTAACGCGCGATGGCGACTTGTTCGGAGAGGGGAGGAAGCGGCATCCGAATCGATCTGACCGCAGATTGTGATAAACCAAACCTCGTAACGCCATTGGCGCGCACATAGAATTGGTTAGACACTCCCTTACACAATAGTAGATGGTACAGAAAAGTTCCCATGACTACATTGGGTAATGGACGAAGAATAGCTAAGTGATATCCGCAGACTACTTCCCCATTTGTTTCCGTCACTAGTGCTGGAACTCCAATGTCATTCCACGCTTCGGAATCTTTGGTAATTAACACGTCATCGGCGACAAGGCGAAATCGTTCGATCTCTTTCGAAGTGGCAGTCGCCTTCATGAACTTCATGCCAGTGCGAATACGATCATGATGGTAGACGTCCGAATAGTTGCATAGCCATATAGAGGTCTCGTAGTCTCGCGAGTGCTTGTCCACGTTGCTAAAGAGAACTCTTGACACATTGCGAAGCCGTCTCACCTCCCAATGCGCCGGCACATCCCCCAGCCACTCGACGCCGGAGGGCTTGTAGGCGGGGTAGGGCTGCCCGGTCCGGACATCGACTTGGCCCGTGACTGCGTCATGGATGAGTGTCTGCCTGTACTCCTCCAGCAGCTTGACCAGCCTTTCCTTGGCAGCGATGTAGTGCGTGACCTGGCTGTCCATTCGGTCGAGAAAGTGAGCAATGGTCGCTTGCTCCTTTGGCGGTGGCCAACCCAGATAGATGCCACCAACTGTTTCGGTATTCAGATTGAGTTGTGTTCCGAGTTTCCCCAACCCTGCAAACATTGCTCGGCACGAAAATAATCGATACATAAACTCAACATTGCCGCGAAATTGAGGAAAGTATACAAACCCGTCATGAATGCAGCACTTGATCCTAGTGATGATCGGTTTACCTACCGAACCCGCTATGCTGAGGAAAAGCTCACCTGGCTGCAATCGCACACTCAATGACTGGCCAAGCGGCGAGAGTCGTTGTGTTGTATTTTCAAGATAGTGGTCACTGGCCGTTACATCGGCAATACGTACCCAGGCATATTCGCCACCATCATCAAAGTACTTGGGGTCATCGATCGGCCTTGGAGAGGCACCCCGCTTGACTGAAGATAGGGTCTTCATCCGTCTCACCTCCCAATGCGCCGGCACATCCCCCAGCCACTCGACGCCGGAGGGCTTGTAGACGGGGTAGGGCTTGAGACCGGGCACCGTCAACGGGCACCCCCGATGAGTTCCCCCAGCAACCCCTCCGTTTCCTGCTCCAGCCGCGGGATGTCCGCCCGAATCTCCTCCTGCGGTCGCAGCGGCTGCGGCCGGTAGAAGTAGCGCGTGAAGCTGATCTCGTAGCCCACCTTCACACTCGCCGGCTCGTACCATGCGTCCGGAGCGTACGGCAGCACCTCGCGTTGCAGAAACGCCTCGACCCCGCCCTCCTCCAGCAGCGGGACCTGCTCCGTGTCGCGCAGCTTCGGATCCGACTCGTATTCGACAATACAGCGTCTACCGGCCTGCCTGGTCTCGTGCAGGCCGTGCAGCGGATCCGCCTCCGCCTTCCCCGCCCGGTGGGTCTTCCTCACCACCGGCTCGGCCTCCCCGTTGCGCTCCGTCAGCGCGTCCCGCAGCAGCTTCACCCGACCCGCTGTCCACCGCAGGCCCCGCTCGCTGGCCTGGTCCCTCATCCTCCCCATCCACTCGTTCAGGTCCCGATGCGGCCCCGGCCCGAGGGTCTCCGCCAATCGGTCGACCAGGTCGGCCAGCTCCTGCTCCCCGGCCTCCTCACACTCCACCCGCAACCGCCTCCGCCGCTCCACGGACAGGTGAACCTCCAAGCGCAGCGGCCGCTGGACCGGCACCTTCCAGTACCCGAACGCCCCGTTCGGCAACACCTTCGAGTGCTCACTCTCCTCGCACTTCAGAAACGCCTCGCAGATCCGCTCGATGTCCTCCTCCGACAACTCGCAGTTCTTCTTGCCCAGATTCTTCCGCAACGGCTGGCTCCACTGCGTCGCATCGATCAACTGCACCTTGCCTCTGCGCTGCTCCGCCTTGCGGTTGCTCAGCACCCACACGTACGTCGCAATGCCCGTGTTGTAAAACAGGTTCAGTGGCAGCGCCACGATCGCCTCCAGCCAGTCATTCTCCAGGATCCAGCGCCGGATGTTGCTCTCCCCCTCCCCCGCGTCGCCCGTGAACAGCGAACTGCCGTTGTGCACCTCCGCGATGCGGCTCCCCAGCGCGGTCCCCTGCTTCATCTTTGACAGCTTGTTCACCAGGAACAGCATCTGCCCGTCGCTGGAGCGGGTCACCAGCGAGTACTCCGGCTCGCTCCCGTGCTGGATCAGGAACCGCCCGTCTCGCATCGCCTTCCTTCCCCCCATGCGGTCCAAATCCGTCTTCCAGCTCTTCCCGTAGGGCGGATTCGACAGCATGAAGTCGAACTCGTGCGACGGAAAGGCGTCGTTCGCCAGCGTCGAGTGCTCCGGCCCCCCCACGATGTTTCGCGCCTCCCGTCCCTCTCCCTTCAGCAGCAGGTCCGCCTTGCAGATCGCATGCGTCTCGGCGTTGATCTCCTGCCCAAACAGGTGCGTCGATACAGCCTTGCCCCGCTCCTCCGCCAACTGCTGCAGGGTCTCCTCCGCCACCGTCAGCATGCCGCCCGTCCCGCAGGCCCCGTCATACAGCAGGTACGTCCCGGACTGGATCTCGTCAGCGACCGGCAGAAACACCAGCTTCGCCATCAGCCGCACTGCGTCCCGCGGCGTCCAGTGCTCCCCCGCCTCCTCGTTGTTCTCCTCGTTGAACCGCCTCACCAGCTCCTCGAAGATCGACCCCATCCCGTGATTGTCGAGCCCCGCCTGCCGCACCGATCCGTCGTCCTGCCGCACCGCATGCGGACTGACGTTGATGTCCGGCGAGGTGAGCCTCTCGATCAGGGTCCCCAGCGCATCCGCCCGCGAGAGCCGCGCAATCTGGTTGCGGAACTCGAAACTGTCCAGGATGGTCTGCACGTTGGGCGAGAATCCATCGAGGTAGGCCCGAAAATCGGCTTCCAGCTGCTGGCGACTCGCGCGAGCACGCAGCTCGCGCAGGGTGAACGGCGAAGTGTTGTAGAAGGCCTGTCCCGCCGCCCGCTCGAGGGCCGATGTCTGGTCAATGACGCCGTGCTCGTCCAGCCTGGCCTTCATCTCCAGCACCGCCTGCTTGCTGTCCTCCAGCACCGCGTCCAGCCGCCGCAGCACCGTCAGCGGCAGGATCACATCGCGGTACTTGCCGCGCACGTACAGGTCGCGCAGCACATCATCGGCTATGCCCCAGATGTAGCCTGTAATCCAGTGCAGATCGCTAGCGTTCAAGACATTCTCCCTCTATCCGAGCCCGTAGGCTGTCGACGTCACCACTCAATCATCTATGGCCGACATCCCCGATGTCGAGCGGTTCATCCGCCAGGCCGGGCAAGGAGCAACCCACTCGAAGCGTCTGATGGCGCACTCTGTCAAGCCACGGGTGGAATAGGATCGCACGGGTCTTGTCGGGATGCAGGACTCTGAGGTCATTGGGGAAAACAAGACGTTGGGAGGCGGACGAATCCAAGAAATCCCCGGTGAAGTCGTTCTGCAAGATCTGATGGCTCTCGGTTGTAGGCACACCGTGTGGGTCACACCCACTGGCAAGGCGATCAAGCATACCGAGCAGTCTGACGATCCTATCAGTTGCACAGTTGGCAGGAAGAGCCGACTGAGGCATCAATGCAGATCCTGCTGAACGTTGGGGCCACAGAAACAGGTGCCGGCTGAGGTGCACAGGTCGGACCAGGATTTTGGGGGTGCAGCGAAACCTGTAGTTTCTCTTCAAGCTCAACGGCATCCGGCCAGATCTTGAGAGCCTCCTCCTGGTACTTCAGTCCTTCAACCACCCAATCCAGATCGCGCTGACGGGCGGATGATCCGAACTGGATGGTGAAGCGCTCTCCATGGAGCACTCGATGCTGTGCAGCCGGCTATACCCCCCCGACACCGGTGTCAGTCACGATCTCCCCCTGAGATTCTGGCCAATCGGTGGAGCCATGGATCCGAGAGTTATCCCGAGATGGACTGTCAAGCGTTAGCCAAGCCATCAATGCTCGCCGCCGTTCCCTGGACAGATGCCGAGCCACCTGCTGCATCCGCAGATTGGAGATCGGCTCTGCCGACAGTAGCCCACATTGCCAGCGGGTTCTCCGCCCGATCTGCAGTTGTTTCTCGTGAGTCTGTTACCTCAGACTGCCTTCTATTGCCGAAGATGACCCGTTCCGCGTCAACGGTAGCAGTCAGTGGTCAGATCCCAGCGATTCCTAGGTTGCTAAACATCATCATATGAATGACAAAGAGGTGTCACGTGGATTTCTGGCAGTCGCTGACGAGATCCAAGAGATAGCTCCCGCCCACTGAACATCGCCTTGATGGCCCCTGTCGACCCTGCGAACAGCTCAGCCGCCAACTCCAGGGGCCTTCTTCCCTACTGTTGCGGTTCGATGTGCAATGGGCATCCAAAATCAATGGAAGTCCCAAGGTAGCTTATAGGCTCTTTCTGGTCTAGACATGCGTGCGGAGGACAGACGGGACGACTCTGTGTAATCGGCAGCCCTCCACTGGGACGCTCCTTGGACGAACTGGGACGAACCGTCCTCGGACTGCCCGCATGCGCTCCACAAGTCCCACGCAGCACACTTGCGGCCGTCGGCCCGTCCTGCCGATTTCGGCACTACTGCATATGATCTCCTCTAGGATCATCAACTGGATAGGCCTCTTACCGCCAAGTCAATGCCATTGCCCCCACCACTGCGTACCCCCTCCGTCATTCCGGGTTCCGACTCCTGGACGGCGCGGGGTCGACGACTTGCGGGAAGGAGCAGCGTTGGCAGCACGCCCTCAGCGAGTGGATGGCCCGTACCACCTGCCGGCCGGTCGGGAAGCGGGAACGACGGTACGAGCTCGATATGGCCCCCGCAAGACCGCCCCTTCGCTGGAGAGTCGACAGGTCGTTCCACTGGGATCACGCTTCTACAACGGGAGATGCTTGCCCACGTAGCCGATTTCGATCTCTCGCCCGCGCGGATCGAAGCGTAGATGGATGCGTCCGCCGCTCCCGAAGCGGGCGTGCCACTCGAAGATCTTGCGGGTCCCCTTGACCGACCGGAACCGCCGGGCCTCTCGCAGCTTGGGCTGGCTCATCACGCTGTCGCTCTCGGGCGTGACCTTGCACGTCCAGGGTGGTGCCGGGCCATCCAGCCAGGCACTGGCCGCCCTGTCGAGGTCAGTCAACCGGTTGATGACCGTCGAGAGCATGCCCGCGTTCAGTGCTTCCCACTGGTGCTCGACATCCGGGCCGAACGTCAGATGTGGGAACATCTGCTCCCGCATCCGCCAGAATGCGGCGGCGTCCCGCGGCGGCGGCAAACGTTCGCGGTAGCGCTGGGCGATGGCTGTGCCGTGGCAAGGCCGGGCCAGGTTGTCAACCTTCTCTGCAGCCTCCATAAGAGTGCCGTCCGGCAGCAGATCAAGGAAGTTGACCGTAACCCGGTCGTGGTCCCACGCCGGCTCGGACGGCAGGCTGACAGCGATTGAGTCCGTGACGGCACACAGCAGGAGTGGTGCGCCGTCCTCTCCCGGCAGCGTCTTTTCTTGGCAGCCCCGGAATCGATCCGCGACGTCTGCCCCGACATCCGATAGGAGTGGGGACTTGGTGCTCAAGCTCATGAGGAACCGATACTCATCCAGCGCCCCTTTCCGCCGCAGGTCCTGGTACGCTTCGAACAATGATCGATCCGGGGAGCATTGAATTTCGTGGACCGTTCGGCACATCCGCAGGTTCACCGTCGCCGCACCTTGCTCGACCAGCGACGCCATCCCGGATGCGGTGTCCGCAAGCCATGCTACCGCCTCGTAGCGTCCGCAGGGGAGCAGACTGGCATGGTTCAGGATCATCTCGCGCATGTCGGAGTTCCCGCCGCAGGCCTTCTACAGCCAGTCGCTCGGCTTCACGATCTGCTTCAGGCCCGCCTTGCGTGCTCTGTCGGCGGCTGCTTTCAGCCGCTCCGGATCCGCCATGCGGGCGAGCATCTCGTCGGCATCGTGTCCGTTTCCCCTCAGCAGATCGTTGAGAACTGACTTTGCCCTGGCGTCCGACACTGGGTCAGCGAAAGCGTGCCCGCTCCGCACAGGCTGTCCGGTGACCGGACACAGCCTTCCGGTGCTCCGCGCCTCAGCTGTTGCGGTGGCCGCCGGTGTCGCGGCAGAATTGGGTGTTTCGATGCGGCTCCTCGGGGCGAGCAGGCGTGTCAGGTTCTCGTCGTGCTGATCGAAGAAGCCGCTCGGCCAGTGCGACAGACGCCCGTCCGCGTCGAGTTCCGGGGAGGAGACGACCGTGCGCCCGCCGTCGCGTTCGAAGTAGTGGATCGCGGCGTCCGCCGGGGCGATCAGTCCATTGCGGACGGCGATGCGGACCCCGTCCATGAAGTGGTCGCTGTGGGTTTCGATGAACACTTGGACGCCGGCACTTGCCGCCAGTACCGACAACTCCGCCAGACGAGTCTGCCCGCGCGGATGGAGATGCGCTTCCGGGTTCTCGATCAGGCAGAGTGAACCGCGCGGCGACAACAGCGCCAGCACGACCGGCAGCACGTACGACAGCCCGAACCCGACGTTGGTGGCCCGGTGGCGACGTGTCGCCACGTCACCCGGTCGCTCGAAGGCGAAGCCGGCGATGACGGCGTCGGCGGCGAGCACGGATTCGAGCTGAAGGCGGGCCCCGGGGCTGACATCACCCAACCAGTAGTCGACGGCATCGACCAGCCGGTGTCCCGGGAGGTCGCCGCAACGGGGATCGTCAGAGGGGAGGAAGTCGTTCTGGTGCTTGTTCAGGAAGTTCCAGGCATACTCGCCATGGGCCCCCAGGTCGCTGCGACGGGCCCGTATCTCCGATAGGGGATACGACTTGCGGGGCCCGACGCGTTCCGCCCGCACGTAGTGGCACAGTCCGCCGAACGGAGGGAGCCCGCGCCATTCCTGGGGAACCCCGGCCTGAAGAGCCGGTCCGACGACTGACAACTGATCGCCGGTCCGCGAGTACCCGAATGCCTGGCTCCAGCTCTGGGGGTGCTCGTCGCGGTGCAGTTCGAATCCGATTACCTCCTCTTCGGCGTCCTCGAACAGGACGTCCGAGCCCGCGCCGAGGTCGGTCAAGGTCCCACCCAGCACGAGCCGCCCTTCCGGCAGGTCTCCTGTCTGGAACGACTGCCTCAGGACCAGCAGCGCCTGAATCACGCTGCTCTTGCCCATCCCGTTCAGTCCGCACAGCAGGTTCAGCGGCGCGCAGGATAAATCGAGCATCTCGAAGCACTTGAAGTTTGTCAGTCTGATTCGCCGCAGCATCAGAAGAACTCCTGCACCAGGTCGCGGATGGCAGCGAAGCGCTTCCGTATCCGCTGCGGCATGCTCGTCGACAACGAGATTGCCTTATCGAACTCCGGATCCTCGTTTAGCAGTGTCACGAACCGGCTCAGAACTTCCTCGCGCCGTTCGACGAGGCGATCAGCCTGGTCGGAGGAACAACGCGCCAACTGGACGCCCCACGCTTCGAACAGAGGCTTGCTGATGGGATTCAAACGCTCGCCGCCAAGCTTGCGGAATGCCTGCCGCCCGAAGATGCGTCTCGCGGCCACCATGGCCTTCTTGAAGTCGCCGGCGAGAGCGTCCCGCTGCCCCGATGTCATGGCGTTGATCTTCTTCATGACTTCGGCGAGATGTCCATCGAGGGAGCCGCCCGCATACTCTTCCCAGGGGGCGACGTGGAAAGCGAGAAAACGCAGCACACACTCGCGGTCGGCCATGCGCCGCGGCTTGATGGACCGGTCGGTCGCCGCTGCGAACTCCTCCGATGCCGCCAGCCGTTTCAGATACTCCCGGACCGGTCCGGGGTGAAGGGCATGGCGGATCTCTTGTCCGTTGAGCGTCATCCCTCCGGTGTTGATTCGACGGAAGATGTTGAACATGACCTCCGGCGGCGTTCCGGGTTCTATGACGTTCACGATGAGTTGTGTCTCGCCAATCCGGCGTCGCATCGGGCGTGGCAGGAGATCATGCCGCTGCCCGTTCAGCTCTTTGCGGTACTCCAGCCGCTGGAGGGCAAATTTTCCGGTCACGTAGTCGTGAATCGTCGACATCCGCTGCAGTCCGTCCACCACCGACCACTGCTCCTCCTCGTTCGCGGCAACGTAGAATACCGGGATCGGAATGCGCAGAAGGAGCGATTCGATCAGGCGGCTCTTGCGCTGATCGTCCCAGATGCCGCGCATACGTTGGAAGTCGGGCGCAAGGTCGATCTCTTGGTGCTCGATGCGCGAAACCAGCTGATCGACGAGTACCTGGATGGTGCGGATCTTGATCTTGGACGGATCGAACGGATGTTCCGCGTGCTCTTGCGGGTCTTCTTGCTCTTTCTCTACCCCGCTGTCGTAGTCGGCATCGTCTTCTTCCGCTAGCGGCTGAAGGTCGTCTCTGCCATCGTCCCGCCGAGTCTCGGCTGGAGGGTTGGGCGAAGTCACCACCGCTGTCGCAGTTGGCCCGTGATTCTCCGGGGTCGTCTCACCGTTGGGCGACGACAGGGCGTCGTAGTGATGTCTCCACCTGTAGTATGAGGTTCCGGCCGTGTTCCGGTTTCCCCCCCGGGCCACGAAACGCTCGATGACCTCGTTTCGCTCCGCCGGCCGGCCCTTTTCCCTCGTGATCTCGTTAGCGATGACCCAGACCTGTCCGGTCTGCGTTTCCGGCAAAGGTCGTTGGGGCAGTGTGTCGGGATCGAACTCGGTGGCGGTGTCGTTCCTCAATGACCTGGAGCCAGCGGTGTCGCCCCTGCCGACGCTCGCGCCCTGTTCCTGTTGTCCGCCGGGTGGTCGCCCGATCGCGGCCAGGAACTGGTCAGGCTGGTGGACGCGGAAGACCGTGCGTGGTGTGCCGAGTGTGCGCCGCAATGCCTCAGGGAGGTCGGACCGACTGAGGGCTGACCGGAACCAGTCGACGGCCCTTCGATTCCGGTGGGGACAACCGTCCTTACTCTCTGCGTTCACACAGGAACCCGTCACTCTGCCGTACCGCAACGACTTGCGATCTGCGGATGGCGCAATCACGTAGTCGCCTTGACGGATATGGAAACAGAATGCGGCGATCTGACCCGTTTCGATCACTGCCTGCCCGGCTGGAGCGTCAGGGTAGCTCTTCCTGTAGATCCGACGGATCTCCGCGACGCTGCGGACCGACGAGAGGTCGAACCAGCCGACAGCGACGTAGCCGCCAGCGACAAAGAGATCGGTGTACTGGCCGCCGTTGGCACAGACCACCCAGACCGCAGGCGGTCGAGCCTCATCGGTGGCGGGGGCAGGGGGCACGACTGGCATTCTTTCAGATTTCACGCTCGTTTCGCCTCGGAAATCAAGCAAAGGTTGCGGTCGCGGGCCATGCGGCGGCATGTATGCAGCGGGGTGGGTGCGTTAGTTGTATCTGCCCTCTCGCAGCCCTCGGTTGGGCCGGCTACGCTTGTTCAATCTTACCTGACACGTAACTGCCCAGGTACTTTGGGTCCCGGAGAAGGATCAGGAGGGGGAGGGCCCTTGACTTTTGGGCGGAGAAGGCGTAGGATGAAGTCCTTTCCGGAAGTCGAGGCCGTAGCGAGCCAGCCGCAGGCTCAGGCCAAGCCGGAGCCGAGGCCGGGTCATGCAGGGGCAGCGCACCAAGAGCAAGTCCCGTCTGCTGCACTGGCAGGCGAAAACCACTCCGTTGCAGACGGAGAACGCCCGATTGCAGACGGAGAACGCCCGATTGCAGACGGAGAACGCCCGATTGCAGGCGAAGGACGCCCGATTGCAGGCGAAGGACGCCCAGCGGCAGGCGAAAGAAGGCCAGTGGCAGGCCGAGCGAAAGCAGTTGACACAGCAGTTGGAGGCCGCGCAGGGGGAAGGGCAGCAGCCGCGGCGGAGCTTGGGCCTCAACAGTAGCAACAGCGGGACCCCCCCGTCGAGCGATGGGCCGGCGAAACCGCCGGCCAACCAGCGGACCCGCAGCCAGCGGCGGCGCTCCGGCCGGCGCAGCGGGGGTCAGAGAGGGCACCGGGGCACGACGCTGCGCCAGACGGACAACCCGGACCGGATTCAGAAGCACTTTCCGAAAGCCTGCCGCCGGTGCGGCAAGGCCCTGAGGCAGGCGAATGAGGACGGGGAGGCGAAGCGGCGGCAGGTCTTTGATCTCCCGGAACCCAAGCCGGAAGTGACCGAGCATCGGGCGTTGGCCTGTCGCTGCCGGCTCTCGACCCGGGCCGCCTTTCCGGAGGACGTGACGGCACCAGGGCAGTACGGGCCGCGCCTGGCGGCCACGGCGATCTACTTGCAGAACGCCTACTTCCTCCCTGAGGAGCGGCTGAACCAGTTCCTGCGGGACCTGTGCGGCGTGAGCCTGTGCCCCGGCACCCTGAACAACCTGCGCCGCCGGGCGGCCGAGGCCTGGGAGCCCTTCGTCGAGCGGATCCGGGAGCACCTCATCCGTTGCCCCGGGGTGAAGCACCTCGACGAGACCGGTTTCCGGGTGGCGGGACGGGGACAGTGGCTGCATGGATTGAGCCATCAGCTGCTGACCTTCTAGCGCGTCAGTGAGAAGCGGGGCGGGGTGTTGTCGGGGCTGCGAGGGAGCCTGGTGCACGATCACTGGGCTCCGTACTTCCAGGTGAGCTGCACGCGCTGTGCAACGCCCATCATCTGCGCGAGTTAGAGGCCTTGGTCAAGATCGATGGGGAAGCCTGGGCCGGGCGGATGCAGCGTTTTCTGCGGGGGGCCGGGCGGGTGGCGGAGTGGGCCCGCAAACGGGGCGAAGTGGTGCCGCCCCAGATGTTGAAGCGGATGGAGAGCCGCTATGACGAGTTGGTGCAGGAGGCCCTGGACTATCACAGCGGGCTGCCGCCGTTGCCGACCGGCCGGCGGGGCCGCCAGAAACGTCGGCCCGGCCATAATCTGGCCTTGCGGCTGGAACGGAGACGCGCCTGGGTGTTGCTTTTCCTGTTCGATTTGAGTGTGCCGTTCACGAACAACTTGGGGGAGCGGGACTTGCGCATGATGAAGCTGCTGAGGAGGATCTCGGGAGGGTTCCGTTCGCTGCAAGGGGCGCGGGAGTTCGTCACGCTGCGCAGTGTGCTGTCGACGGCGCGCAAGCAGGGGCTGAAGCCGATCGAGACCCTGCTCGAGGGGCCGGCTGCCCTGCTGAAGCGGGTGGGCCTAGCCCCGAGCCTCCCGCCCAGCGGGCAGTAGACGGCCTGCGACGGCAGCCGGTCTCCACCAGGCGCCGCACGGTGCGCACGTCACAACACAAGCTCTGCTAGAAATGCGGACTCAGGCTGAGAACCTGGGTAGTTACCTTCATGGTTGCTTCTCCTCGGGCCGGCGGGCCCCGCTGAATGCAAACCAAGATAGCAACAAACTGCTTTCCGTGAAAACATTTGGCGACAGTCTTGTCCTCTGCGCCAGCCAGTCCGCGGGCCTTCTCTTGCGACCGCTGCCACCCGCCTACGGACGCGGAGCAGCGATCCCCTCCAACTGCGTCAAGCGTTACCTCTGCCCACCCTCAAGCAGCGGTCCCCTAACCTGAAAACGATTCTGGACCGGAAGACTAGTGTCCCGCTTGACGGAGCCGTGATTCCAGTTCCGCAATGCGTGCCTTGTCCGCTTCTACTTGGGCTTCTAAGCGACGTCGTACCTCCGCTTCGGCTTCCGCCCGGGCTTCTAAGCGACGTCGTACCTCCGCTTCGGCTTCCGCCCGGGCCTCTGAGCGACGTCGTGCCTCCACTTCGGCCTTCAATCGGAGCGCCGCAGCCTTGGTGTTCCGGGGAATCTCATCCATCCACGGATACTCCGTTCCGGTCACCGGGTCCCGGACCCGCACGTTCTCCCCCTCCACCCGCATCTCCACACCCAGACTCACACTCAACAGTCCGCCTCCCGGCTCCGCCTCCACGTCCCGGTACTCCCCCCGGTCCAGCCGGTGGCCCACCAGCCGTGGCTCCTGCTTCTCCGGGTCCGGCTGGAACCGGAAGTACTCCCCAATCCCCAGCCGCGCGTACAACACCACCTTCTCCTCTTCGTTGTGGGTATAGGTCGACGGCGAGAGCACCTCCAGCGCGAAGTCCGGCGGCTTGCCCTCCTCCCAGATCTTGTACACCCTCCGCTTCCCCAGATCGTGGTCCAGCACCACGAAGATGTCCGGCGCGATGTTCTTCTTCGGATTCCCCTCCTCGTAATACATGAACATGCCGCCCCGCAGCACCACCCTCGGAACTTCGTTGAAGTGGTGGGTGAGAGCGGCGCGCAAGTTGACGATGGCACTGGCCTGTAGGGGGTTTTCCGGCAAGAAGCGACCGTCCGAATCAGGGTAGTGAATGACCTCGGCTAAGACTGGGGCAGGCGGCTCGAGCACGGCCGGGAACGGGCTCTGCCTGATCATGCGGTCATGCGCCATGTCGGATCGACGGGAGCCGTACCCGCAGGTGGCAGTATAGCAGGGGATCGGGGCGTATCGTGGGGCTTGGGAGCCGACGCCGGGTGGTCCGGACCGAGAGGCGCCATCCCGCGTCCAGCCAGCACTGCGTCGAGCGGCACCGGCGGTCCAGAGTCTGGTCCAGAACGGTGATGTCGAACCCTCACTCCTTTAGGAGCGAGACTTGGCCGAGATCACTTCGTCCGAACTGTATCCCGGCGAACGGCCGGTCGTGTCTCGCAACCTGTCGTGGGTAGCCGGGCGGGTGCGCACGCGCAAAGCGCCTCTGGCTGCCAGCGAGGTGGCACTGGACAGGGGTGGCGGCCACGACGCGGGAGCATCAGCCGCTCCGGGGACGGCACAACATTGCGATCCGGGTTGACCGCGCCCTGCGGAAAGACAAGGTCGGCAGGCCCTTCGATGTCCAGCCCACCGACGAGAGCTGCTCGTGGGGGTGCAGCGACGGGCGCACCGCCCGGCAGACCGTGCTGGACGGCATCTACATCGTCCGGACCCACGTACCCAGGGATCGACTGTCGAGTCAGGAAGCTGTGCGGTCCGACAAGGGCGTGGGCCAGATCGAGCGGACGTTTCGAAGCTACAAGAGACAGTGGATCTCAAGGTTCGTCTGGTTCCCCACCGTCCCGAAAGTCGGATGCAAGCGCCTGTCTTCGTGCGGCTGTTGGCCTACTCCGAGGAGTGGCCCGTGCGCCGTTCGCCGGCACCGCTGCTCTTCGATGATGAGAAGCAGGGTATCGCCAAGGACGCTTCCCCTGAGGGGGCCGGCCCGACGCTCGAAAGAGGCGCGGGGCCAAGGCTGCGCGCAAGCGCACGAGGGATCCTTGGCCAGTGCACAGTTTCCGCACGCTCCCGGCTGGTCTGGCCACCTTGAATCGCCAGCGGGTTCAGCCAGCTGCCGAGGGCGCCGAGGCTGTCGACGTGCTCAGCGGTCCGACGCCGTATCAGGCCGAAGTCCCGGGTCTGTTGCAAGTCCAAGCGTAACTGCCCAGGTTCTCGGTCTGAGTCCGCATTTCTAGTCGGGCTTGTGTTGTGACGTGCGCACCGTGCGGCGCGTGGCGGAGACCGGCTGCCGTGGCAGGCCGTCTACTGCCCGCTGGGCGGGAGGCTGGGGCCCAGGCCCACCCGCTCCCGCAGGGCCGCCGGCCCCTCGAGCAGGGTCTCGATCGGCTTCAGCCCCTGCCTGCGCGCCGTCGACAGCACACTGCGCAGCGTGACGAACTCCCGGGCCCCTTGCAGCGAACGGAACCCTCCCGAGATCTTCATCCTGCGCAAGTCCGGCTCACCCAAGTCGTTCGTGAACGGCTCGTTCCAATGGAACAGAAAACGCAACACGGAGGCTCGTCTCCGCTCCAGCCGCAAGGCCAGATAATGGCCGGGCCGACGTTGCTTGCGGCCCCGCCGGGCAGTCGGCAACGGCGGCAGCCCGCGGTGATAGTCCAAGGCCTCCTGCACTCACGGGTCGTAGCGGCGCTGCAGCCGCTTGAACAGCTGTGGCGGCACCACCCCGGCCCGTTTGCGGGCCCGCTCCGTCACACGGATGGCTCCCCGCAGAAAACGCTGCATCCGCCCGGCCCAGACTTCCCCATCGATCTTCACCAAGGCCTCTAACTCACCCACATGATGGGCGTTGCACAGCGCGTGTAGTCCATCCGGCACCTGGCGGTACGGAGTCCAGTGATCGTGGACCAGGATCCCTCGCAGCCCTGACAACCCCCCCCCCGCTTCTCGCTGACGCGGTAGTCGATCAGCAGTTGATTGCGCAGTCCATGCAGCCGCTGTCTCCGTCCCCCGACCCGGAAACCGGTCTCGCCGAGGGGCTTCACCCCGGGGCAAGTGAGGAGGTGCTCCCGGATCCGCTCGACACAAGGCTCCCAGGCCTCCGCCGCCCGGCGGCGCAGTTTGTTCAGGGTACCGGAGCACAGGCTCACGCTGAACCCGTCCTGCAGGAGTTGGGTCAGCCGCTCTGCGGGCAGGAACTAGTGTTCCGTCACAGGTTGATCTTGGGGTCAACGGCAGCGGACGTACAACTGTTATTGGCAGCAGGTATTTCGCCGTTCACGCGACACCGACCCAAGCCCTACCCGCAAATTCGACAGTGACAGAACACTAGCGTTCTGTTCCTCCCAAGTGTACGGGTAGCTTCTGAGTGGGGTGACGCGAAAATTCGAATCACAGTTGCCGATATCAGCCGCACACGGACGGCCGCTTGCCCGCGAATTACTGTGTTACGGAACACTAGGCGTTCTGTAAGGAGACCGCCGTGGCCGCCAGGCGCGGCCCGTACTGCACCGGTGCCGTCACGTGCTCCGGAAAGTTACCTTCTCAATACCTTCGGCAGGACGAGTCGACCATCTTGAACCCCACCGACAAGGCACGGCTGGACCGCCATTCGGATCATATCTGCTGCTCGATTCAGTACCCTAATGCGTGGTACTTCAAGAAAGCGCGACTTGATGAAGAGATGTTTCCCGATTGGGTCGTCCTCCTGATTGACCCGCGATACCTGTGGCAGAGCGGGACGAAGTTCTGTCCGCGAAACGCGGCGGCGGAGCACGGACGACTGGTACGCGCCGGTGTTGCAGGATTCGATGCCATGTTCGATGAAATGGTCGAGGGGTTTCAGACCTACCGCCGTGGGCCCGGGCATCCCAGTTTTCTTCCGACCGACGAACAGGCGGAGGTCTTGATTCCCGATCGGGTCGGTCGGAGTGACATAAAGGGCTTCGTCGTCCGTGACGAAGCACAGGCTGGCCGCGAAGCATCCCGACTGGAGTTGCTGGGCTTGACTGTCCCTCGGATCGTAATCGCTCCGGAGTTCTATGATCCGGTCGGGTTAAGTTTCAAGCTGCGAACTGGACTGATACCATCTGAAATAGAGCACAAGCGAGGAGGCGCAGATGCTTGATCCGAACAGGCCACAGTCGACTGGCGCGATTGTGTCAACGGCCAAGGCCGAAGGCGCGTTCTTGGCTCTCGCCGCCGGAGACGCACTCGGCTGGCCGCAGGAAACGGCGCGCCGAATGCGCAGCAGCCCGCCCGATAAATCTCCCGCACTCGAGTTCAGGAGGTGGACCCGGCGCGGTGGTGGGCGGTTTCGCCCCTACGACGAGATTATCCGGGCGGGCGAGTACAGCGACGATACCCAGCTCACACTCGCCGTCGCCCGAAGCCGGACGAACCACGGCACTAAATGGTGGAAGGCCCTTAAGCAAGTGGAGCTGCCTCGTTGGACGATCTACGAGCGTGGCGGCGGTGGCGCGACGAAGCGCGCGGCCCGGTCCTGGATCAGGGGAAGGCCGCCGTGGCAGTCCGCCAAGGAAGGGGCAGGCAGGGGCGAGGTCGTGCGCCATTATTTTGATGCCGGCGGCAATGGAGTGGCCATGCGAGTACTGCCGCACGCTCTTTTTCTCGCCGGGCACGAAGATCCGACGATACTCGTGCACGACGTTGTGCTCGACGGAACGGCAACGCACGGGCATCCGCGCGCACTCGTCGGAGCGGCCGCTTGGGCCTACGCCGCATGGTCGCTGGTGCGCCTGAACCGGACCCTCGGTTTCGGAGAACTGCTGGACCTGCTGCTCGACGAGCGTAGCGGTTGGGGGAGGTTTCCGGACGCGAAACGCGGCGACGGGACATGGTTCTCGGCGGCCAACCGCGTACTGGACGAGCCCTACGAGCATCTTTGGGAGCGCACAGTTGACGAGATGCGACAGTTGCTGGAGCGGGCCCGCAATGGAATCCAGGCGGGGTCGCTGGCGGATGATCGGGCGGTTCTCAGTGACTTGGGATGTTTCGGAGACATCAAGGGCGCAGGCACCGTGACGGCGGCCGCGGCGGCGTACCTCGCGGCCAGACATGCTGCACAGCCCACGCAGGGCGTTCTTCGGGCAGCCTTCGAACGCAGTGCGGATACGGACACGCTCGCGGCGATGACCGGAGGTCTCTTGGGTTGTCTCGCTGGCGACGAGTGGTTGCCGGCCCAATGGTGTGCCGTGCAAGACGCTCGCTACCTGCGGAGGATCGCCGATAAGGTTGCTCTGGGACCTTCGGGGGCCGACGAGCAACCTGTGGAGCGGCCAGTCGCCCCGCATTCCATTCTGGCGGAACTTGCCCGGAACGGGGATCATGAGGTGGCCCTTGGTAACTCTATGCGAGTTCGGGCGACGGCCCTGCCGGAACCCAAACCGAGGTCCAAGTCAATTGCGGTGCGTGCATGGAGGCTGCGAACTCTTGACGGTCAGACCCTCTATGTGACGAGAGTCGACAGGTTGCACCGGACCTCGGGGGCCGTCCGAGTAGAAGCCGAACTCCGGCCAGGCCTGTTGAGGTTTCCAGAGACCCGAACTGCAGATTCCGTGAGCCGAGAGTTGGCCTCCGCCTGTAGAAGCGCCGTTCCAGGTGAAGATCCGGCTGAAGCCATGTACGGTGAGTTCCGCCGGAATCTGCGAATGCTCCTTCAGTCAGGGGCCAAGGAGCCTCGGGACGTAGAGAGAGTACTGGGGCTCACGCAGAGTCAAACCCGCGACTGGCTTCAGCGGGCAGAGCAACACGGCGAGATCGAGCAGGTGTCCAACCAGCCCGTGACGTTTGCGCTACGGGACAAGCCCCAGCCTAGACGCCGGCCTCTAGACGATACGGAATGACCGGCTCGCAATCGTGCTGTTGCGCTTCCTAGTGCAACCGGCAAGGCAGAAAAGGGACTGGGCAGTTTGCCGTTGGAGCCGACGGAGTGACCGGACCGGACGCAATGGCATTACGTTGGTGAGACAAGCGTATTGCCTTGCCGCTTCAAATGCTCAGTCAATGCCATTTCGGGCCCCCACGGCGGTTGACATCCGATGCCCTGCGATGTGATGCTAGCCCCGATGATGGACCGAAGGACGTTCCTGTCGACCGCCGCGGGGAGCACCGCAGGATAGTCCCACACTGAGTTTGCCGGGCAGGTAACCCTTGACCGCCGCCCTTCGCCTTCCAACGGCGGACTGGTGAAGTAGGTTTCCGCCTTGAACTCGTCCTCCTGGATGTCATAGGCACCCTCGAACTTGACCCGGAGCGCTGGCATAACGTCGTCACCGCCGACGTCTTCCGGGCATCCCATCTCATCCAGCAGTTCGTTCGTCGCTGTGTTCCTGTACTCGAGGTGGATTCGAAATCTGGTTAGGACGTCCTCCGTCAGATCAGTCAGCACGACTTCCGATTCGATAAGGATGGGGTTCGAATCGTCGTCGAGATAGCGCCGCTTGAAGAAGCCATGCTCATCTACCGGGCTGCTTCGAGACAGACGATCCGCGACCCGGCCCGAGCAAGAGATCCAGAGCCTCGCAATGAGTCGACTTGCCGACGCTGTTCCCGCCGATGATGACCGCATGACAGGGGAAGATGACCTCGCCCACGGCAACGCTGCGGAAGTTTGCGAGCTTGAGCCGACAAACCCTCATCGTTGACCACCATCCGATCCAATCGCGGCGCGGGCATCCGCCGCAGCCGGCATCAGAACAGCCTTGAGGGTATCGATGACAAGATCCAGCGGCCCGGGATCCAACTCCAGGTCTCGTCTGAATCTCTCCCATTGCTGTCGCTTGCCAGCGTCCTCCGCGAATGCCTGCGACAACCCATCCGGAACTTCTTCCGGTATCGTCGTATCCCGCCGTTCAAAGGTTGCGGAAATTGCCCGTGCGAGACGAGATCGATCAGTCTCAAGGGCCTGACTGATGACCCACAGGTCGTAGTAGTCCTTCATTCGGCTGTTCGCCATGCCCAGATCCACCATGGCCTCGAATTTCTCGGCAACCACCGTCTCCCGTGCGTAGCCGCGCAGCCGCGGTGCCGGCATGTCGAGCAGGACTGGATAGTCTAGCCACTCGGCCAGGGGTTCGGTTGCATCCCCGAAAGCGACATCAACATTGATGGCGATGCGAGCCCCCGCAATGTCTGCCGTAGCCCGCATGCGGAGTCCCCCAAATTCGTTCTCCTCACGAATACGGCTGATTCGAGCTGTGCCGGCATCGAACACCACCCCATCCGGCTGTTCTTGGCCCAGAACCTCCTTGAAGATGTCCAGAAGAGCATTCGGCGCAGGATCACCGTACCCCAGAAGATCAAGATCCCGCGTCCCGCGAAACGGCTCATTGAACCATGTCATCAGCAGCATGGCTCCTTTGAGAACGAAACGGTCGGCGTGTCGGGATTGCGCGAGGCGATAGAGCAGGCGCTCGATCGTGTAGTGCGTGAGGACCAAGTCGAAGTTCTGGCCCTTCTCCTTGCTGATTCTGAGAAGACGAGCCCGAACTGAGGCCCCGACATTCTTGACTTTCCTAGGCATTGGCGGTGAGCGCTTCAAGATAGGGTCGGACCACCGTGGTGACGCCGCCAAGCTCCGCTTGCCGGGCGATCTTGGCGGGACTCGCCTTCCGCTGCCGGAGTGCCTCCTGCAGGCCTTCCAACGCGACCGCCAGCCCGACCTTCCCGCGATGCCGGAAACAGTCGGCGATGGTCTTGGCGACACCGAAGACCTTCACGGGAACATTCTCGATTTGCACGGTCAGGACAGCGTCGGTGAGCAGCGCATCCGTAAACCGCACGATCCGCATCTCCGGCCTTTCCGCCTTCGGCATCCAGTCCCTGGTACCTATCGCCATCCAGACCGCGCGCGGAAGCTGATCGGTCAGTTCGTGGTAGGCCAGCGCAGACACCAAGCAGACAACGCCCCTGGGAACGAGTTTCGCCGCCTCGGCCAGGCTGTGGTTGGCGTCGAGTGGCGCGTCGGGCAGTTGATAGAGCCCCCGCGCCAGGCGGTTCACCTCGCCGGCGCGGACCATTCTGCCGACTGTGGCAGCGGTGATCCCACTCATCTTGAACTCTGAAAGCCGCATCATCCCTTGAGATCGCAAGAGTTCGATCGCCTTACCACGTTGAGTGCCCGGTGCCACCATTGATACTACTTCAAGGAACTAGTAGCCATTCTTGCAAGTTTTTATATCACGCCATCCAAGTCAAGTAAAGCGCAGGTTGGCCAGCTAGATGATCTGGGCGAAACAGGACGTTCCCGCGCGGACTACTTGCTGACGGTCAAGGCCCATGCTAAGAAGGCGTTTGTGGCCCTCCGCCCAATCGACTGGGAGCAACTCGGCACCCGCTGCAATGCGGAGGAGCCCAGCCAGGGCCACGGGGGCCTCAAGGAGCGCAGCATCCGTGTCCTGAGCCCCCTGCCCGCAGCGTGACCTACCCGCATCTGCGACAGATCTTCCGCGTCGGGCGCGAGCGGCAACACCTCGCCTCGGGGCGTGTCAGCCGCGAAACGATTTACGGCATGACCTCCGTGCCGCCCGATCGCGGCACGCCCCAGCAGTTGCTGGGCTGGAATCGCGGGCACTGGGCCGTGGAGAATCAGAACCATCGCGTCCGCGATGTGCAGTTTGCCGAGGATGCCTGTCTGTCGCGCAAGGGCCATGCGGCGCTGAAGAACGCGCTGTGCAACTGCATCGTGATCGCGGTGATCCTGAGTTCGGGGCAGGATATCGCGGACGGCCAGCGCCACTTCAGCCTGCATCGCGAGCAAGCCTTTCAGGCTGTCCTCACCGCCTGTCAGGCGCTTCGGACCCAACTGAGTGACACCGCCCGACGGCAGCGGGCCGGCCCGGGGAGGACTCCGTCCAGGGCCCGCCACCCCGGCCACGAAGGCCTCGGTACCCTGCCGCGGCGGGCATTGCTTGGGTCTCCGCAACTTGTATCCACGCGAATGGTCCGGCTCGGGCCAGTGACGATTGACATCGGATACCCTGCAATGTGATGCTAGCCCCGATGATGGACCGAAGGACGTTCCTTGTGACCGCTGCGGGGAGCGCCGTGGCCTCCTGTGGGCGGCCCGGCCTGCCGCCTCCGAATATCCTCGTCCTGATGCCTGACCAGTGGCGGGGCATGGATCTGGGCGTGATGGGCAACGCCGAGGTCAGGACTCCCCACATGGATGCCCTGGCGAAGGGCGGCGCCCTGCTCCGGAACGTAACGGCGAACTGTCCGGTCTGCTGCCCGGCCCGCGGCACTCTGCTGACCGGTCGACTCGGCCACGAGCACGGCGTCGACGTGAACGACGCACCGCTGCCCGACGAGCAGGTCACGATCGCCGAACGGGCGGGTGCGCAGGGCTACCGGACCGGGTTCGTCGGCAAATGGCATCTGGAGGGCGGGCCCCGCCAGCCGGGCTACGTAAAGCCGGAGCGCAGGCAGGGCTTCGATTTCTGGGCGGCCAACATCTGCTCGCACCGCTACTGGGACATGCACTATTTCCGGGACTCCCCGGAGCCGATCCACATCGACGGCTACTCCGCCACGGCGTTCACGGATGCCGCGATCGAGTTCGCCTGCAGCGAGGACGAGGCACCGTTTCTGGGCTACGTCCAGTGGGGGCCACCGCACAATCCCTACGTCGCCCCGCCGGAGTACATGAACCTGTATCACCCGGATTGGATCACCATGCGCAGGAACTGGAAGGGGCCCGTCGAGAGGGCGCGCGGGCAGGCCATGGGCGGTCGCGCGGACATTGCCGGTTACTACGCCGCCATCACGTTCATCGACGACCAGGTCGGACGCATCGTCGCCGCCCTCAGGGAGGCAGGCCGACTCGAGAACACCCTCATTCTCATCACCTCCGATCACGGGGACATGCTCGGTTCGCAGGGCACGGTCCTGAAGCGCAAGCCGTGGGCGGAATCACTGCAGGTGCCCGGCATCGTGCACTACCCGGCTGCCGTGCCTGCCGGCCAGGAACTGTCGATGCCGTTCTCGCATCTGGACGTCGTCCCGACGTTGCTGGGCCTGGCGGGAATGGAGGGGGCATCGGACATGACAGGGCTCGACCTGTCCGCCCACCTGCTGGCTCCGGAGCACGGCGGCCGTTCGGACGCGCCAGTGCCGGAATCCGTCTACGCACAGAGCTACACGCAGTCGGAGCAGGGTGAGTTTGACCCGTGGAGGGGAGTGCGGACTGGGCGCTACACCTACGCCCGCCACAGGGACTGGCCGTGGCTGCTCTACGACAACGAGTCCGACCCGTTCCAGATGGACAACCTTGTGGGCCAGCCGGCCCACGCCGGCCTGCAGTCCGACCTCGACACGCTCACCATGGAGTGGTTCCAGCGAACCGGAGACGACTGGAGCGAGCGGTCAGACCGGCCTTACCGCTGACCCGAACCCTTTCCTGATCCCGTCGCCTGCGGTTAGTTCGGCCGCAGGTTCGGAGAATCGTACCCGAACTCGTCGATGATCCTGCGTCGACTCGAATAGCCCTCCTGCGTCGAGTGCCACCACTCGATCTTGGACTCGCCAAGTTTCCAGCACAGGTAGACCTCGACGCCGTTCAGCAGGGCGGGAAAGTCCAGAAGCCCCATGTCCAGGTCCTTGACCAGGCATCCGCTGCTCTGGATCGTATTGACCGAATCTTCGATGGACCGGACCAGGTCGGTGCGTTCGAGTCGGCGCCGGGCAACATGATCCGGATCGATCTCCATCCCGCCAAGCATGCAGATTCGGGCCGAGAGTTCCTGCATCTCTCCATCGATCTCGCCGACGATTGTCTTGGCGTCAATGGCAGCTTCCAGACATTCCTTGACGAACGGGATAAGGCTCTCCGCTTCTCGTACAGTGAAGTATCTTGACAACTTGCTAACGCCTCCTTCCCGCTGGATCGAATCCGTTTCCGGGGCCCTGGACCAGCACCCAGAACCTGTACCGTATTCAGCATACCAATCGGACGGGTGGATGTTCTCGATGGCTCCACAAGGGTGCTCCTGTCACAGCGCCAAGCGCCCGCAGCGTCTGCGACTTGGGGGCCGGAACGCGGTGCGCGGCTCAGGCTGGTCTCGCATCCAGCGCCACCTGCATCGCCGTCCGCACGCGGTGCATCAGCGCGGTCCGGTCGGTGGCCTCCAGCCCGGTGGTTGGAATGGGTTCGTGGAAGAAGAGGGTCATTCGGCCGGAGCGCATGTGGCGGGCACCTTTCGGCATCAGTGCCGTGGCACCGTGGACCGTGACCGGCACGACAGGCACCTGCGCCTCGATCGCCATCTGGAACGGACCGGGCCGGAACGGCAGCAGCGCCCTCCCGGAGTTGCGGGTGCCCTCCGGAAACACGAGCATCGAGGTCCCTGACTGCAGCGTTCGGACTGCTTGGGCGAGAGCCTGCTTGCGGGAGTCCCTGGCTTTCCGGTTGACGCAGATGAATCCGCCCATTCTCATCGTGTAGCCGAGCAACGGAATCCGCCCCAGCGACTCCTTCATGATCACCGAGATGCGCGGGAGAACCCGGAACAGGGCGGGTGCCTCGAGATTGCTGGCGTGATTGGCCACGAAGACGCAGCACGGGTGCTCGAACGCCCTTTCCAGATGCTGCGGGTGCACAGTGATGCCTGCCAGCCCAAATGCGATTCGGCAGCCCTGACGAGCCAGCCAGTAGATCAGAACCGTTGAGCCCGTGATCTTGGTGACCGGTACAAACAGGGGGACCACGACGGCGACATACAGGGCGAGGAAGGGGTAGGTGAGCAGATACGAGCGCAGCATGGCCCGTCAAGGCATCCTACCATCATTCCAGGTCCCGTCCGCGACGGAGGCGTTCGCCGGGGTTTGCAACCCGTTCCGAATGCTTGCGTTAGATCGCTGCTATACTCAGGCGTGGAAGCCGTTTGCGGAGGGGCAGCACACGTCGGTGCCGATGACCGAAAGGCGGGGCGTCGGCGTGAGGGTCCTACCTCCTCAATGCGTTTCCCGGCAGATTTCCGATGAAGATCGTGTATTCAGGTCGCGAGGCGTGGCTGCAGGAGCGTGAGCGGAGCAAACTGCAGCGCAAGTTCGACAAGATTCAGCGGATCCTGACCCGGCGTGGGGGCCTGGAGGCGAATGTGGCTCTCTCCCGCCAGCGTCACCTGTACGAGGCCGAGGTGACGTTGCGCGCATTGCGGCACACCCTGGTCGTCTCCGGCTCGGGCGTCTCGGCGTTCAATGCCATGCACGTGGCCTTGGAGCGGCTCGAGAAGCAGGCGGTCCGCAACAAGCACAAGATCATCGACACCCGGCGGCCCGGCCGCCAGCGGGATCAGCCTTCCGTCGTCCTGGAGGATGCCGTCCGGCGCAGCGCCCCCGATCCTGCGGCGACGCCCGCCGCCCGTCCCTCCGGACCGCGGATCGTTCGCGGTCCAGCGCATGCGGCCAAGCCGATGACCGCCGAGGAAGCGCTACTGGACCTCGAGTCCGGCGACAGGCGCTATATCTCCTACCGGGATGCAGATTCCGGTCGGATCAACGTGCTCGTGCGTCGCGAGGACGGCAGGGCGGAACTCGTCGAGGGCGGGTAGGCATGACCGTGCCGCCGTCCGGGTTCGAACGGGCGGCCAATGCCCGTCTGGTCGTGGTGACCGGCCTGAGCGGGTCCGGCAAGGGGACCGTCCTGCGGGCGTTGGAAGACGCCGGGTACGACACGGTCGACAACCTGCCGAGCGAGCTCATCCGGCCGTTCCTGGGTTCCGGCCGACTCGCTGGCCCGCACGACCGTGCGGCGATCGTGGTCGACATCCGCGAGGGCGAGGCTCTGGTCCGGTTTCCGGAGACCTACCGGGAGATCCGCTCCACCGTGCCGACTTTTCTGGTCTTCCTGGAGGCTTCGGACGACGTCCTCCAGAGACGGTTCAGCGAAACACGGCGCCCGCATCCGGCTGGAGCCGAGACGGTCGCGAAGAGCATCGCCGCCGAGCGCCGGCTGCTGGAGCCGATCCGGGCGCTAGCCGACGTGGAGTTCGACACCAGCTCGCTGAACGTCCACGACCTGCGGAGGGTCATGCTGCAGGCGTTTGCGGGAGTGGCTGCGACCACCGATCTCCGGGTGACCGTGGGCAGCTTCGGATTCAAGTACGGGCCGCCGCTCGACGGTGACCTGGTGCTGGATGTACGGTTCCTGCCCAATCCGAACTACGAGCCACGCTGCCGGAACCTTACCGGCCAGGACCGGCTGGTCGGCGAGTTCCTGGAATCCTACGAGCAGACGCGCGAGTTTCTCGCCCGGACCATGAGTTTGCTGGACTATGTCGTGCCGCGCTACGCCGGGGCGGGGAAGAGCTATCTCTCCATCTACTTCGGGTGCACCGGGGGCCGACACCGCTCGGTGTACATGGCCGATCGCGTCGCCGTGCGGATGATCAGTGGTGGCCGCTCCGTCCGCATCCAGCACCGGGACCTCGACAAGGACCGCTGATGCACGAGCGCCGGGGCGGTCAGATCTCCTCGATGTCAGCGCTGATCGCGATCTCGATGCAGTCCCTGACGCTCACCGCCGCCGGACACTTTGCGGCGTGCGTGTCCAGGGCCCGCTGGGCCCGTTCCCGCGTGCCCGCGGGAATCCGCAGGTGGTAATGCACCCGGATGCGGGTGATCCGGATGATGCCGTCGACATTCTCGATGTCGCCCTCGACCTCACTCGAGACGCGATCCGGGTGATTGGGAATCTTGCGAACTGCCAGGGCCCCTGACAGGGTGCCGGTCAGTCAGCCACCGACGGCGGCGATCATGTGGTCCAGTGTCGCGGGAAGGTCCCGTTTCGGCTCCATCCCGTAGAAGTGCTTGATGCCGCCGTGAACGCCGAACTCCAAGGGCTCTTCGAAGCCTGTCACGAACGCCCGCCTCTCGGGCGGCTCGTCCTGGTAGATCCGGATCTTCGAGGTGTGGATGACGCTGCCCATCCAGACATTGTATCCGAAGGAGTCGTGAACCGCGTGAACCCATGCGGTCAGGGTCTGTTGCCCGTCCGGCTCGCCCGCCATGCCTCGACGTCCGCGATGTTGCGCTCCAGAATTTCCCTCTGCACGCCCTTCTGGCCGCGAAGGTACACGGCCATGTCGGCCCCGTACTCCCCTGCCGTCTCGAAATCCTGGCCACGGTCGCCGGATTGACGGATCCAGGATTCGAGAATCCGGCGCATCGACGACAGGGTGTCGCGGTGTTCCTCCATGCCGGCCAGGTTGTGCATCTCCCAGGGATCGGTCTCCAGATCGTAGAGCTCCTCCGCTGGGCGGGGCTGGAAGAACATGGCGTCCGCGCCGCTTGGCAGAGAGCCGCTCGACCGCATTCCCCGGAGTGCCCGGATAACGGCCTTCGAGTCCTTGTAGCGATTCGGCTGGAGGTGGGGCCGCTCGGGAACGAAATTCCGGATGTACTTGTAGCGCCCGGTGCGCACGCTCCGAATGCGGTCAACCGTCTCGTCGCACCGGTCGCGCGCCGAAATCACGTACTCCCGGGGACTCGCTTCCGGGCCGAACAGCGGTCGCCCCTCCATCCAGTCCGGGATCTCGATGCCGGCAAAGTGCAAGGTCGAGGCCGCCACGTCGATGTGAGCGACCAGGTCCTCGCGCACCATCCCGCCCTCAATGCTCCGCGGTGCACGCACGACGAGCGGCACCTTGATGCCCTCTTCGGTGAGAAACTGCTTGCCGCGGGCATGACTCACGCCATGGTCCGTCAGGAAGAACACCACCGTATCGTCGGCAACGCCCTCCTCGTCCAGTCGCTTGAGGATTTCGCCCACCTCCCAGTCCGCATTCTCGATGGACTCGAGGTATTGTGCCCAGTCCGTCCGCAGGTCGGGGTGGTCCGGATAGTAGGGTGGCAGCTTCACCTTCTCCGGCGAGATGCCGCCGGTGCGGACTCCCGGCAGCTTGGCGAGCGTCCGCTGGTCCCGCCGCTTCCCTCCACGCAACTGGACTTGCGCAAAGAACGGCTGGCCTGTGGCCCGTCCCGCCCAGTCGGCCCCGTCATAGAGATCCTGGTCGAACTCGAAGTTGTAGTCTGTCTTGCCTCTGGCCAGCGTTCCGGGCTCCCGGTAGCTCCCGTTTGTCACGAAGTAGCCCGCCTCGCGAAGTATTGCCGGTATCGGTACGACGTCCCCGGGAAGGCGAATCTTGCGAACACCGCGGCCGCTGCGATGGTTGTGCGCCCCGGTTGTCGTCTGGTAGGTCCCAGTAACCAGCGCCGACCTCGATGGCGAGCAGACCGGAGCCGTCACGAACGCCCGGGTGAACGTGGCCCCCTCGGCCGCCAACCGATCGATATTCGGTGTCCGGGCGAGCGTCTCGCCGTACGGGCCGTAGTGGTCCGATTGGTCCTCCGCCACGATCCAGACGATATTGGGCCTTCCGTCCGAGGGCTGGGCCCAGGCGGGAACTGCGGCCAGAGTCGCGAAAAGGAGCGGGAGGAGTGACATTGATCTGCGTCCTTGCCGCCATGATATCCAACGGGCGGGCTGCCGCCAGCCGGGTCGGTGTTCAGTTGCGGGATTCCGAGCGGACGAGTGGGTCCGCTCCGTCGATCGCCGCCAGCAGGTTCTCTAGTGCCCGGCTGAAGTCCTGTGGACGGGTGACCGTGTATAGGGTCAGCCCCAAGGGACGGAGTGCGGCCTCGATCGCTCCCGGCCAGGGGTAGCTGCGGGGGTTCCGGTTGAAGGCCAGCTGGAAAATCGGCGGGAGTGAGCCCCCGGCCACGATCGCACCGGTGGGCAGCCGTGCCTCTCGATCCACTTTGGGCCCGAGGACCACTACGGCGTCGCGAGGCCCGGAGCCCGGGCCAAGGGCCGTGTTCAGGATTTCCGTCAAGAACTCCTGGTCCCCGTCCTCGCGCTTCAGCTCGTCGAATCCGACCACGCCGGCAGGCATGTTCCGGATGGCATCGCCGATGCCGGCAAAGTCCAGGCGGGGCTGTCTCGTTGTGGAGTACGCGACGTGGCGGTCGTAGGGGTGGAAAGCGACCAGGCTGAACAGTCCGATGCTCGGTTCGCGGTGCAGCGAGCGGAGCATTCCCATGATGCTGTCGGTCTCGTAGTCGCTCAGTCTGAACTGGGTCCGTTCCAGCGGGGCCAGATTGACCAGCAACGAGACGTGCAGTCCGGCGTCCCTGCCAGCGCTCCGGACGACAGGGGGCTCGTCGTCGAAGGCGTCTTTCCGGTAGGGGGCGATCAGGTTGCCGGGTGCAGCCGCCGCGAGCCTTCCGGTGTAGCCGGGGGTCGGGATCCGGGCCCGCCAGTGGGCGGAGCACACCCTCCCCTCGATGTTGCGCATGAGCCAGTCAATCTCGTATCGACCCGGTCCGAGAACGAAGCGTCCGGCGAACGTACCTCTGGCTCCGCTGCCGGCGGAACTCGGGCCGAGGGTGAAGCTCTGCCTGAAGTAGACGGGTTCGGCCCGCTCGGAATCGAGGGCGCGGATGCGGAACAGGATTCGCAGGTGCTCGCCGGACGGCGAGACTGCCTCAGCCGGCACGTGGACGACATATCCCGCCGTGTACCGGAGGTCGAAACCCAGGCGGGGGCCTTGCGGTTCGACCCGGCAGTCGATGTCGGTGCGGTCGTCGCCCGACGCCAGAACGGCACTGTCGCTCGCGTGGAATCGAATGGGGCTGCCCGGCGCTGCGTCGAAGAGTTGCTGTGCGGGCAAGCTGCTCGATACCGCAAGCATCGAGGCACCGAGCGCAAGACGGCCTCTCATGGCAACCTCAGCTCAACGCCGGTCGGTGGGCGCAAGCCCGCCGGACCGCCCGGACGGCCACTTCGCAGTCCGCCCGGCAGAGGTCCTGGTGGGTCACCATGCGGATGCGTCCGGGACCGAGTCGGAGGGCCAGGACCCCCGACTCCCTGAGGGAGCCCAGGAACTGCTCGCTCGAGAGCCCCGTTTTCGTGATGTCGAAGAACACGATGTTCGTTTCCACTCGTTCGGGCTGGATCGTGATGCCCGGCACGCTTGCCAGTTCCCGGGCCAGGAAGCGGGCGTTCTCATGGACGGCTGGGATGTTGGCAGGGCTCTGATCGAGGGCCACGAGGCCAGCAGCGGCAAGCACGCCAGCCTGTCGCATGCCCCCGCCGAGCGCCTTGCGGACCAGTCTCGCTTCCCGGATGAATGCGTCCGTCCCGGTCAGCAGCGACCCGACCGGAGCGCCAAGGCCCTTGGAGAGACAGAAGGTGACCGAGTCCGCATGGGCCGCGATGTCGCACACGGGCACACCCAGGGCGGCGGCGGCGTGAAACACCCTCGCGCCGTCCATGTGGACAGGCAACTTCTCCGCCCGAGCGTTGGCGGAGACCGAACGAAGCGTCTCCTGCCGGTACACGCTCCCCCCGGCGTAGTTGTGGGTGTTTTCGATCGCGATCAGGCCCGTGCCGCGAAAGTGATTCGATGCCCCCCGGATCCGCGGGCGAATGCCCTCCCAGTCGAGGATGCCGTTGCAGGTTGGAATGGCCCGTGCCAGACAGCCCGAGAACCGGGCGAGCATGCTCATCTCGAACAGCATCACATGGGAGTGCTCCTCGCAGATCAGTTCATGCCCCGGGGAGGTGTGGACCGCGATGGCGATCTGGTTGCCCATCGTGCCCGAAGGCACGAAGAGTGCGGCCTCCTTGCCGACGATCGCTGCGGCCCGCTCCTCCAGCTCGTTGACTGTCGGATCCTCGCCGAAAACGTCGTCCCCGACTTCCGCGGACTGCATGGCCTGACGCATCGCCGCGGTGGGGCGAGTCACGGTGTCGCTGCGCAGATCCACCTGCTTCATCGCTTTCCGCGTGCCTCCGCCGGCCTGCCTAGAGCCGGAAGTTCCATTCTCGCACCGCCTCCGGCTGGATCCACTTCCGGATGCCCGGAATCTGACACTCTCGCCAGTACCGTGGCCAGTCGACCGATTCAAGATCCCAGGGCAGGGCTTCCCTGTCCTCGGGTGCCAGGCTTGTGTACAGTCCACGGATGTTCACAGACTCGAACACATAGCGATTGTCGAGGATGAACGGAGTGTACTGGCGGAACACGTCTTCGTGAAACCCGAGCTGCAACTCGAGAACGCGCAGCCTGGCCAGTGTGTCCGGGCGGTGGATCCGCTCCAGCAAGCGGCGCATACGGGCGATCCGGTGCCGCAGCCGCCGGCGACGCCGGTCGGCCCTGTCCGCGTCGAGAATCCGTATCCGGGGGACGGGGTCGAGCCATCGGGGCAGGCCGGACCGACCGCTGGTGTTGGAGCGCGCCTCCCGGCAGAGGAGGCGGATGAGGTCCTCCAGGGGGTAGGGATTCAGGTCCGACCCGGCGAGCTGGTACACCTCGCGGGCCTCCCCGGTCAGGAGTTTCGCGGACACCGCCAGTGTCGCTGCCGCGATCAGGTCCACCGGTACGACCTCGAGTGACAGGTCGGGGCGGGCCGGCCAGTCCAGCAGCCCGCCCAGGGCCATCAGCACGAGAGGCGCGGCCGTGCGGCCTCCCTCGACCCAGCCCGGGAAAGGATACCGGATGGCGCTCTCAACGATTGCCGGCCGGACGATCGAGTACGGGACGTCCCGCTGTCCGACCAGGGTCTGCTCGCCCAGGCTCTTCGTGTAGGTGTAGGTGTTGACCCATCCCCAGCGGGCGGCCCGGACCCGTCCGAGTTCCGTCAGCGCCTCCCTGCGCTCCGTGCCCTCCAGCCCGTCAGCCACGGCCGCAGCCGCCGCACGGATGTCCCGAATTTCCCTGTCGGCCTGGAACGACAGGTCGTCCGATCCCGACCGTCTCGGGTAGAAACCCCTGATCGGTTCGGTCTCCTCGATCAGTCCGTCGGCTTCTCCCGCCACATAGCAGGTGGAGACATGCACGAGTCTGGCGCCAAGCAGTCGACACAGATCCAGCACTCCCCCGACGCCATCGACATTCGCGCGCAGGGCCATGTCGACCGGAGGGAAGAACTCCACCAGGCCGGCGCAGTTGATGACCAGCCGCACACGCCCGGCCAACTCCCCGAGGATGCCCGACCCGAGGCCGGCCATCGGCTCGGCTGCATCGCCGGACAGGACGTTGACGCGGTCGTACACGCGCTGCCGGCCCTGCGCCTCAACCAGCGGGCGGAGGGGTGGCGAGTCGAGCACTTCCCGCTCAAAACGCTCCCCGGCGGAGATGCCCGGCCGGGGACGCACCAGCACGCTGACGCGGGCCGCCTGCGGAAACCGGTCCAGGAGCATGGCGAGGATCACCTTGCCGAGGAAGCCGTTCGCCCCGGTCACCAGGATCTCGTGGTCGCGGAATATGGTGCCGAGTCCAGCCAAGGCCTGAAAGTCCAAACTAGCGATGCGGCCGCTCCCTGTCAAGCCGGGCGGCCTGCCGGGTTCAAATCTCAGCCGTCGGAGCGACCAGATCGCCGACCGGCATCGCGTACAGGGCCGGCATGCCCTCTCGGTCCGTCACGAAGTACAGCCAGGAGCTGTCCTCCGACAAGGCGGGGTCCGGGAACGAGGCGTTGGGGTCCATCCGGTCGGTTCCGGCCACCGGATACGGCCGCAGGCTGCTCGCGTGCTCGCACAGGGTGATTTCCCGCCGCAGCTTCGGAAACAGCACGTACATGTTCGGACCCGACGGGCGTCGGCTCCCGCCCACGATGGCCGAACCGTCGGCGTTCTCCTCGAGCCATCCGAACGCCGAGCAGGGAGTCTCCGTGACCTCGTCGCGAGTTTCCGGCACTACGGTTCGGACACTTGCCTTCCAGGCGTCCCCGTCCGGGAAGTGCACGAATCGAAGACGCGAGCCGTCGGCCACCCAGTAGGCCCTATCCACTCGTTCCTTTCCCCTCGTCGGCCGCACGCTTCGCTTGCCCGAACCGTCCAGGCCCACGATCTGAAGTCTGTGGCGGACTTGCTGCCATGGGCCTTCGCGGGCATACAGGATCTGGGCGTGCCACGGACGGAACCTGGGCGAGGAGAGCCAGCGCCGCTCCTCCACGGCCACCCGGGCACGTCCCTGGCGGGCGGGCCTGGTGTGGATTTCCACGACCTGCACACGGCACAGCGGCTCGCTATCGAACTGTCTGCCGGTGTCGGACCTCCAGTCCGCCGCGCGCATCTCGACGACCGCCGCATAGCGTTCCCCGCGGGAAATGTCCATGTCGCCCGTCAGCATCCAGCCGGAGGGGCACTCGTACAGCGTTCTGCGGTTGGCTCCACCCAGGTCGGCCTGGACCAGGGTTTGGCCCTGCAGGAAATAGAATCCCCTGTCGTTGCCTCGCAGGTGAGCGGCGTACGGGTGCACGCCGTCCCCTTCGGTAACTTGCGTCATCCGGTTGCGTCGCAAGTCGAGCCGGTGGAACTGGCGACTCCCGCCGTGCTCGGCCGCCAGCACGAGAAACGAGTTGTTGTGGGCGATGAAGCGGTGATGATGGCCGGGCAGGTGATGCAGGACCGACAGGTCCGTGAGCCGGTAAATCTCCCGTTCCGTCAGGCCGTCACGGAACTCGTGTCGCGGGGCACTGAGCCGGGTGCCCCTGCCCGCTGCCGCAACAGGACCCGCCGAGGCCGCCGCGGCAAGGAACCGTCGACGGCTCACGTGCCGCATAAACCGTCATGGTACCAGCGGGTCGGGGTCGGGTCCGGTGCTCGCCCGATCCCACTCAACCTTGTCGACAATCGCAATGATCGCCGCATCGATCGGTGCCATACGCCGTTTCACTGCGGTCATCGCGGCCCACCCGTCGAGCGTGAGCAGGATCGCATCGCCGACCCCGGCATCCAGCGTATCCACCGCCACGAAAGGCGCCCCCTGCGCATTGCCGTCTGCGTCCGTTCGGCGGACGAGCAGCAGCTTCAGCGCCTCGTGGGCAGCATGCTTGCGTGTGGCGACCACGTCGCCGACCACCGTCCCGAGGATCACAGGCTGGCCCCGGATACGGTGTCCACGATTCCCGTCACGCTGGCGTCGGAGGGGATGGGCGGATCGAATGCCAGCGAGGCCTCGCGCCGGCCGGACCAGTAGACGGTTTCCCCGTATCCCGCCCCGACCGCATCGAGAGCGACGATCGGATCGCCGCTGTCGGTCCCGTCCGCATGCAGGGGCTGGATCAGGAGCAGCTTGAGCCCTTGCAACTGCCGATCCTTCACGGTGGAGCAGACGCTCCCGAGCACCCGCCCCAGACGCATCAGACGTCTCCGGGCAGGATGCTGACCGTGTCCACGATTCCCACGACCGCCGTGTCGACCGGAGTGTCCTTCATGCCGGACGCCATGCGGGCCGAACTGCCCGATACGCAGAGCACCGTCTCCCGGGCCCCGGCACCAACCGTGTCAAGCGCCACGACGTAGTTGTCGCGTGGCGTACCGTCCGGCCGGACGTGCTGCAGGACAAGCAGCTTCCTGCCCTCGAGCCGGGGGTCCTTGCGTGTGGCGACGACATTGCCCACCACCTTGGCAAGAATCATTGCTTGGGCCCTCCGTCCAGGCCGTTCGAACGGCCTGGGCTAGTCCGACTAGTCCGACGGCGAAATGGAGAAAATCTGGTCCAGGTTGCCGTGAGGTCGGGGAATGACATGCACCGAGATCAGTTCCCCCACTCGCCGGGCGGCTGCGGCCCCTGCGTCGGTGGCGGCCTTGACGGCCGCCACGTCCCCGCGCATCAGCACGGTGACATAGCCGGAGCCGATCTTCTCCCAGCCCACAAGCGTGACATTCGCCGCCTTGACGGCGGCGTCGGCGGACTCGACCAGAGAGACAAATCCACGCGTTTCGATTAATCCGAGGGCTTCGCCCATGAATCCTCTAACCTCCTTTGACCCGGATGGCTTCTTCCAGCAGTTGGATCAACTCGTCCCGGGTAATGTAGAAACCACCATTGTCGCTGATCCCGGCGGTCCGTGTCGCAGATTCCGTGTCCTCTGCCGAAACCGGACAGCCCGGTTGTTGCGTTGCCTTGGAGGCGACGCCGTACCGTCCCCGTGACTCGAACAGCTTGTCGACCTCGATTCGAGGCAGTGCCCGGGCCCCGCCCAGCATCTCCGCAACAAAGTTGATCCGGGCGAAGTGCTCCACCGTCTCCATCCGGAAATACGCCTGCATGGCGTCTTTGCCGTAGCTGACGGCCCCGTGGTTGCCGAGCAGCAGCGCGTCATAGCGGGGGATCAGCGGCAGCATCGGTTCGGTCAGGGCGTCCGTGCCCGGCAGCCCGTAGGCCGCGAGCGGCACACACCCCAAGCCGATCACGACCTCCGGCAGCAGCGCCGTGTCGAGGGCCCGACCGGCAGCGGCGAACCCGGTTGCGACCGGAGGATGCGCATGGACGACGGCATCGACGTCTTCTCGCATCTCGTAGATCTTGAGATGCATCATGATCTCGGATGTGCGTTCCAGGCGGCCCGAGATCTTGTCGCCGGCATAATCGACGATGATGATGTCGTCAACATTCATCATCCCCTTCGACACGCCGGTCGGCGTGCACATGATCCGCTCGTCGTCGAGCCGGATCGAGATGTTGCCGTCATTGGCGGCCACCCAGCCCTTGTCGAAGGCCAGCTTGCCGACGCGAACGATGTCGGCAGCATACTCACGCTCGGTCTTGACCATGCAGATCTCTAGCGTATCGCCCTCGGCAATCGGTCGCAACCACAGGCCCCCGGCATCGCTGCGCAGACCCGGGCCCGGATCGGGGCCAGCGCGTGGCGCGCTGTCCGGATCCGCACACGCCCGCAGCTGGCAGCGGTCCGCGGTACGGCGGGCCCGATCGAACTACAATCTTTAGTGGGCCGGGTCTGGTGCAGACAGCCCGCCCATTCCCCCTCATGCAGAATCGATTTGTCGGAAAGAATGTCCTGGTGACCGGTGCCTCGGCCGGGATCGGGGAGGCGGTCGCGGTCCGGTTCGCCCAGGAAGGGGCGAGCGTTGCGATCAACTACAGCCGCAATGACGCCGGGGCCGCCGGAACGGCCGACCGGGTCAGAAAGGCCCATGCGGACGGCGGTTTCGGCGAGGCCAGTGTCCTTGTCCGCAAGGCGGACGTCTCGGATGAAGCCGCCGTGCGGGGCATGTTCGACTGGCTCCTGGAGGAGTGGGGACGGCTGGACGTGACGATCAACAACGCCGGCATCCAGAAGCCGGCCGAGAGCGACAAGAGCCTCACGTTGGACTTTGACCGGGTCTTGGGGGTCAACCTGCGCGGCTGCTACCTGTGCAGCCGCGAGTCGATCAAGCACTTCCTGTCGCGCCCGGGTGGCGGCGTGATCGTCAACAACTCCAGCGTCCACGAGATCATTCCCAAACCGCAGTATCTTTCCTATTCGATCTCGAAGGGAGGAATGGAGAATCTCACGAAGACACTTGCGCTCGAGTACGCCGACCGGGGCATCCGGGTCAACGCCGTCGGGCCCGGCGCGATCGTCACGCCGATCAACATGAACTGGATCGACGATCCCGCCGCCAAGGAGGTCGTGGAGTCCCACATCCCCATGGGCAGGGCCGGCGAGCCGGAAGAGATCGCGGCCGTGTTCGCCTTCCTTGCTTCCAGCGAGGCTTCCTACATCACCGGGCAGACGTTGTTCGCCTGCGGCGGGCTCACTCTGTTCCCGGAATTTCGCACGACCTGGTCCTCCTAAACTTGCAGTTGCGGTTCGCCAGGAAGTCGTCCGGAGAGGCGGACCGGTGAGGGTACTCTGCTCCGTTGCCACGGTGGCCGTCTGCGTCGTCGCTGTCTTCTGGCGCCTGGATGACGTTCCTCTCTGGCGAGACGAGGCGACCACAGCAGTCTGGGGACGGCTGATGGCGGAGACCGCCAGCGCGCTGCCCTCCGCCTTCGATGCCCGGGACGGTCAGTTGCTGGTCCAGGACGACGATGGCCACGACATCAACTCGCAGTTGCAGCCCGCGATGCAAAGCTACCTGCAGATCTACCTGTCGGCGGCTGGCCATCGGCTGCTGGGTGAGGGGACGCTGCCGGCGCGGATTCCGTTCGCGTTGCTCGGGCTGGGTTCCCTTGCGCTGCTGTTCGTACTCGGGAGACAGCTCCGTGGCCCGCCCTGGCTTCCGTACGCGCTGCCGCTGTCGGCTGCCGGATCGATCTACTTCCTGCATGCGGCGCGCCAGGGCCGGTACTACGTCGTCCTGGTGTTCGCCACCGTGCTGCTGTTCGTGCAGGTTGCTCGATACTTTCGCAACCCGGCCCTGGGGGTGCGGTGGTTGTTCCACGTGCAGCTCTGCCTGATCGGGTGCCTGCTCTACGCCGCGAACTACCTGAGCTTCGCCGCAACCTGGCTTGCCCTGGGCCTGTTCCTGCTGCTGACGGACCGACCTGCCCTGGTTCGGCTATGCGCAGCGTCAACGGTGCTTGCGGTCGTTCTGGGCCTCGAATTCTGGCTGCTGCACGCGGAGTACCTGACCCAGTGGAAGCCGGGCAGCGAACACTCTGCCTGGGAGAATCTCCGGTACGTCGTGGCCCGGCGCGGTGCCGACTATTGGCGCTGGGTGCCGTTCGTGGTCCTTGCGCCAGCCGGCGTGCTGGCGGCATGGTCTGCCCGCCTCTGGAGCTCGCCCGTCAAGAGCGTCCTGATCGCCTCCTCCGCCGCGGTTCCCTGGGTGGGGCTCGTGTGGTCGGACTCGACGGTGCGCCGGATGCCGGATGCCGCCTTCGTCGCCTTCTGCCTCGTCTGTCTCTGCGTTCCGGGCATAGCTCTCTACTTGTGGACCCGCATCCCCAGCCCGGGTGTAGGGGCCCGAATGGCACTGCTCGCGGGCCTCGTCCTGACAGTGTGCCCGCTCTTCACGATGGCGGTCGCGGGCCGGGCCACCCTGCCTCGCTATTACTACCAGACCTGCCCGGCGGCCATCGTGCTGACAGGCCTCGTTGCGGCGGCACTGGCGGATCGAGGGCGAGCTCGGGTCGGTGTCGCCTGCCTGGTCGGTGCAAGTCTCTGGCCCAACCTCGACATGGCGGGTGGCGGAACGGAACAGGTCGTCTGGCGACAGCTTCTCCGATATGACGTTCACAATCGACCGCTGCTCGACTATCTCTCCGCCAGCACCCGACCGGGAGACACCATTGCATTCTTTCGAAATGTCAAGGGCATGGTGGTCAACTACTATCTCCCTGACCGCCGCTGGGTGAACCTGCTGGATGCGGACATCCCCTATAACCGTCGGTTTCGGGGCAAGGTTCCGGACGACCAGTTCGACGATTCGCCCGCGCCCGACTGGTTCGTGCTGTGGGATACCCGCGACCGCGTACCGCGGGCGTTCGATGACCGTTACGAGAGCGTCTGGACGCGATCATACGCCGAACTGCGAAGCGTCTGGAGACTCGGCACAGAACCTCGGGTGCGAACGAT
This sequence comes from Bryobacterales bacterium, assembly GCA_965205085.1. Classification (GTDB taxonomy): domain Bacteria; phylum Acidobacteriota; class Terriglobia; order Bryobacterales; family UBA6623; genus VXMF01. The sequence goes on from OZ242039.1 coordinate 5,345,622, forward strand.
TGAGGTGTACCGCCGCCGCTAGCCCGGACATCGCAACGCCGGTTGCACCGCAAAAGTCGTCCGACAGCGAGACGGGTTCGCTGTCGGCGCAGCGGTGCTACCGGCATGCGCCAGTCGTATCGTTACTGAAGACTCCGAGCTTGGCTCAGCTCCGCACCGCGCACGGACGGCGGGTTTCGGGCGACGCCGTTGCGCCTCCGCCCAAGCGTCACCGATTCACCACCTGCCCCAACACTCCGGCACCATGCCCCTGCCAGCGCCCCCTCAAGACTCCCTGTTCCGTCTCGTCACCAACTCCCGACGCGCAGCGGCCACCGGGGCGGCCGTCGCTGATCATCCTCATGGTTTTCTTCCACGGCCACGGGCCCCGGAAAACCTCTCGAGACGGGCGGACGTGGGCGGCGTGCTGCTCGCGCTGGCCAGGGTGTTCTGCGAGGAGGTTACCGATGCGGATGCCTACGCGCTGGCGACGAGCATTGAAAATAGGGGGGATACCTGCTAGTGTCCACACAGAGCAGGGGAGCCTGTCAGCGGAGCGTCTGGAAGCCGCGCCGAGGCGGGTCGGCAACGATACGGAAGCAGTGGAGGCACTGATGAAAACGGTAAATCAGGCCTGGATTGTACGGGGCGAATCACAAGGCGAAGCACAGGGAATGGCCGCCGGTATCGCTGAGGGAAGAACCGGAGGTAAGTCCGAAACTCTGGCCCGGCTGCTCAAGCGCGGCCTCGGTCCCCTACCCGACGAGATCCAGGCGCACATCGCCGCCGCTGACCGCGGGCAACTCGACCGGTGGCTGGACGCCGTGCTGGATGCGCCAACCCTCGATGCGGTCTTTGACGGGACCTCGGCACACCGATAGGCCGGTTTCGCGCCGGCTGGCGAAACCGGAACCACACACTCCCCCACCAGGCCTTCGACACTTTCGCCAGGAGATGTCCGGGACGGCCGTCAACTGCGCAGCTCGATGCCGAGCCTGTCCCGGAGCGCCAAGACCAGCGACTGGGCGACCTCGTTCACGACCGTATCGGTCAGGCTCTCGTCCAGCCGCTGCCAGAACGCCCGCAGCAGAAGGCTGTAGCGCCCCCTCGGTACGTTCTTGCCCCGGAAGATCTCGACGGGCTCGACGCTCACAAGGTCGGGTGCGTTTCCGATGACTTCCACGATCTGGCCGAAGCTTACGGCCTCCGGCACGAGTAGGGAGAAGTCCCGGCTCACGGAAGGCACCCGCGGTAGCAGCCGGTGGCTTGGCTTGCGCAGGCCGAGCGAGTACAGGGAATCGAGGTGCACCACGGCGATCAGGACCGGCTGGCGCAGCTTTCGCTGCCGTGCGATCGATGGATCGAGTTCGCCGAATGAAGCGAGCAGCCTGTTGTGGGCGCGAACCGTGACCGCGTGTCCTCGTCGGAAATACGCAGGGGCATCGGGCGCATCGAAGGCAAGCGGGCCGGTGTCGAACGGGCGGACCAAAGCGGACACGTCGGCCTTGAGGTCGTAGAGGCCGAACGGACGCTCCCGCTCGACCCAGGACGTCGGGTGCACCGGGCCGCTCGCGCCCAGGGTGAGAACCCGGGGCTCGTCGTAGCCGCTCTCGGTGTGCCGGTACAGCCTGCCGAACTCGGCCAGGCGCACCCGGCGCTGATTGCGCTTCAGGTTGCGCTCCACGGCCCGCACGACGGTCGGAACCGCGCTGTTGCGCATCACCGCCCAGAGCTGCGAGAGCGGATTCCGGAGTTCCACCGCCGGGAAGTCCCCGAAGGTATGGGCCTCCTCGGGCGAGATGAAGGAAAACCCGATCATTTCGTCGTAGCCCAGGCCGCGGACCGTCGCCCGCAGCCGGTCCTCCTCGACCTGGTGGGGCGTTTCGGCAGGTGCCCCAACCAGCGGAGGCAGCGTGGGGGGAACCTTCTCGAAGCCATGGATCCGCCCGATCTCCTCGATCAGGTCGATCTCGCGCTCCACATCGAGGCGATGGCTGACAGCAGGAATGGTCCACCCGAACGTCTCCGGCTTCGGCCGGAAGCCCAACGACCGGAGAATCGCTTCGGTTTCCGCCTCCGGCACCGCAACCCCCAGACGAGATCGGATGCTGTCGCGGTGCAGCCGGATCGATGCCTGCGCAGGTTCGCGGGGATAGCAGTCGATCCGGCCCTGCCCGACCGTGCCTGCACCGTCCAGCAGGGAGGCGATGCGGTCGGCTGCCCAGGTCGTCGCATTCCAGTCGGCACCGCGTTCGAACCGGTGCGATGCCTCGGTATACAGCTTGAAGCGTCTCGAGGCGTTGCGAATGATCGAGGGCCGGAACCATGCGGCCTCCAGCAGGACATTTCTCGTTCGATCGGTGATCTCGGTAGCGGCACCGCCCATCACCCCCGCGAGTGCAACGGGTTTCTCTGCGTCGCTGATCACCAGCTGATCGTCCGAGAGTTGTCGCTGTTCTCCGTCCAGCGTGACGAGGGTCTCGCCGGCACGAGCGCGCCGAACCACGATCCGCCTGCCGGCCAGGGTGTCCAGGTCGAAGGCGTGCGTCGGTTGGCCAGTTTCGAGAAGGACATAGTTGGTCAGGTCCGCCAGGTTGTTGATCGAGCGCACCCCGCACAGTTCGAGCCGCCTCCGTATCCATTCCGGCGAGGACCGGATGCGGACGTCCGTGAAGACCCTCCCGACGTAGCGCCGGCACGATTCCGGATCCTCTATGCATACCGAGGCCCGCTCGTCGGCAGGCGTCCCGCATTCGTCGAATCCAATCGGTGGCGGTCGAAGGGGTCTCCCGTAGATCGAAGCAACCTCGCGCGCCATCCCGAAGTGATTCATCGCATCGGGACGGTTGCTGGTGATATCGAACTCGAAGACGGTCTCCCCGCGCTCCTCCTCGATGCCGTCGACCGCCATGCCCGCCATCGTGAGGGCGTGGGCGAGGTCGCGGGGGGACTCGTCAATCTCGACGAAGTCCCGGATCCAGCTGAGCAGAATTCGCATGGGGCTACCGGAACTGGCGCAGGAAGCGGACGTCGCCCTGGTACATCAGGAGGATGTCGTCGATGCCGTACTTCAGCATGGCGAAGCGGTCCAGCCCGAATCCCGCCGCGAAGCCCTGGTGTCGCTCGGGGTCGAGGCCGGCGTTTCGCAGGACGTTGGGATCGATCATCCCGCAACCGAGCACTTCAATGAAACCGGTCTGCTTGCAGATCCGGCAGCCTGCCCCGGAGCAGAACGGGCAGGTGATATCGACCTCCGCACTGGGCTCGGTGAACGGGAAGTAGCTCGGCCGGAATCTTGCCTCCGTCTGCGCTCCGAAGAACCGGCGAACGAAATGCTCGAGCGTTCCCTTGAGGTCACCGAGCGTGAGTCCCGCATCCACCGCGAACATTTCGAGCTGATGGAACATGGGGCTGTGGGTCGCGTCCGGGGTGTCGTTCCGGTAGACCTTGCCGTGGACCACGTAGCGCAGTGGCGGCGTCCGGGACTCCATGATCCGGATCTGGCTGGGGGATGTGTGGGTCCGGAGCAGGCCGTCCTCCCGGAGGAACAGGGTGTCCATTTCGTCTACCGCCGGATGGTCCGGAGGGAAGTTCAGAGCTTCGAAGTTGTAGAAGAACGTCTCGATCTCGGGGCCCTCTGCCACGGTGTAGCCAAGCGGACGGAATATAGCCAGCACCTCCTCCAGCGCCATGCGGACCGGATGAACCGCCCCGACGACCCGTTCCGGGCCCGGGAGTGTCGGATCAAGACCCGGTTCCGCCGGGGCCTCCGACTCCGCCTCTGCGGCTGCCTCGCGCACCGCAGTCTCGATGGCCCGGCGCAAGAGGTTCTGCAGACGGCCGACGGTCGGCTTCAGTTCGCGAGGAGCGGTTTTCAGCCAGTGGTCATTGGCGGCTGCCAGGAGTCCGCTCCTGCGGCCAAGCCAGCGGTCACGCAGGGCACTCGCCGCCTGCCGGTCCGACACCTGGCCCAGGTCTGCATCGAAAGCGGAACGCAGATCCGCATAGAGACTGTCGGGAGTGTCGCCCGCCTCGATAAGGTCGGCGATAGGTTGCCCGGTCTTGCTGGCAATCGACACGATCGGGGCTGTGGCTGCGGCCGCAGCGTTCCTAGGCGGTCCCGGAGTCTGCGCTCTGCAGCGCTTCCTTGGCCTTTGCGACGATCTGGCCGAATCCGTCCGGATCCCGAACGGCAATTTCCGCCAGCATCTTCCGGTTCAGATCGATCCCCGCGTCCTTGACGCCGCGGATGAACCTGCTGTAGGTCAGCCCGTGCGACCGGGAGGCGGCGCTGATTCGACTGATCCATAGCGTCCGGAAGTCCCGCTTCTTGAGCTTGCGGCCAATGTAGGCGAACTGGTCAGCCCGGTTGACGGCTTCCTTTGCGTACCGGTACAGGGTGCTCTTTCCGAGATAGTATCCTTTGGCCTTGGCAAGCACTCGCTTGCGCTTCTGGAGCCGGTGATTGCCTCGTTTGACTCGTGGCACGGTTTCCTCCTCGGGGACCGCTCGTTGCGCGGCCGGTTACTCGCAGTCTGGCTCGACGAATGAATGGGCTGGCTAGGTGGCAATCATGCGCCGAACGGCCTTCGCGAAGGCGGGACTGACTTCCGCGCCCTTGCGCAGGTGACGTTTCCGCTTGCGGGTCTTCTTGGTCAGGATATGATTCTTGAGGGCGTGTTGCCGCCGGACTTTCCCGGTACCAGTCAGTTGAAAGCGCTTGGCGGCACCTCGGTGTGTCTTCAGCTTTGGCACGACTCGCCTCCCCGGAAACGTTTCTGACGGTGCGGACAAGCCGAATGGCCTCAGTGCACCCGCAGTCTCGTAGTCTGTCGGGCGGGCCCTGCCGCGCCCCGCCTCTTCATTATGCCATGATCGGTGTCCGGCCCATTCCGCCGGCACGCAACGAGCGACTTACTCTCCCTCGCCACCGCCACTGAGGTTCAGGCGGCCCTTCGCCTCGCTGACTGCGTAAGAGAACTCCACCAGCGGCATTGCCCCGGTTCGCAGCGCCTTGCCATGAAACGAGGTGAGGCTGAAGTCCTGCGTGGTCTCCTGGTAGTGGGCCCGCAGCTGCTGCCATCCCAGCCATCCCAGGTAGGCGGTGGCCGCTTGGGTGGGATTGACCTGGATCGCCCGGACGAGGGCCCGGGCCGCACTGCTCTCCATGTATGCCCGTCTCGTCAGGTACTCCACAGCATCGCTGGCGTCCAGATCCCCTGCGTGCATCCGCAGGTCAACCAGCGCGGCGGCGATCGTCTGCAGCTTGTACTTGCGCCAGATGAAGTCCACATCGCCCGTGTACGCAGTTCCTACGGTCGTTTCCGTGATGTAGAGCGGCCAGCCGTGGATGAAGGCCGGCAACGGGTCCACGAGGTACATCAGCTTCTTCTGGACGGATTCCATGTCGGAGGCCAGGGAGCCGATCAGTGCGTAGCCCGGGATCCCGTAGCGCAGGGCCAGCAGCTTCAACTGGTACACATTGTTGGTCGTGAGCCGGTCCCTGAGTTCGGCCCGCGAAGCGTCGGGAGGGGCTGGAGTGAGCCAGACGATCGCCGTATGGTCGTTTTCGGCCGCCGTCGGGCCAAGTCCTCCGCCCAAAGGAACCGAGATTCGCATGAATTCCGGGGTTTCCACGACACGCATATCGAGGGCCTCGGGAACCGGTGCGATCTCCTCGTCGTTGCACAGCTTGCGCGCCTCTTCGGCGTCGCGCGTCATGGCGTCCATCATGCCTTGATGGTTGCGTGCCCGGTTCTCGCCCTCGAGCACTTCGAGCACGTCGTGGATCAGGCGGTAGTCGTCGCGCGGACGGCTGCCGCCGTAGATGCGGCGGTTGATGGGCTCCGCCGCGCTTACCAGGGACGCATGGGCCGTCTCGAAGTCCTCCTCGCTCTCCGCGAGCACGTCTTCGAGGGAGGCCAGCGGCTGTCCCGTGTCGAGTGCCAGCTTGCGGAGTACGAGAGTCGCTCCCGCGCGCCAGTCGTCCGTGGACGGTAGGCTTCCCAGCGCTTCGCGATACTGTTCCAGCGCCGCCACAGCGCCCTCCGCCGCCTGGTCGAAGTCGGCCTTCATGTTGCCAGGCATTCGGCCCGCAATGTCGTTGCGGATCAGGTTGATCACGCCTTGGGTCGATTCCCGTGCCGCAGCGATGAGCAACTCGGACGAGGACTGCAGGTTGGACTGCGCAACCCGCAGGTATTCCGGAGTCTTGGTCAGGCGCTGGATGATTGCCGCGAAGCGGTCGTTGCGGGGAGCGTAGTCCAGTTCCAGGGGGCCGTACAGGAGCAGGCCGAGCTGCTCGATGTAGACCAGCGGGTTCTTCGCGTGGGTCCGTTCGTCCCGCAGTCTCAGGAGACCACGCTCAGCCTTGTTGAGCAGGGTTCCGTGCTCGGTCCACAGCACCGGGGGGAGCTTGGAACTGTCAAAGCCCTCCTCGGAATCCGGAGGGGCGGTAAACGGTCTCACGACGGACTCGAAGAGCGTCTCGCGGGCGGCCAGCGCCTCCGATGTGTTGTCGGGCATGGCACTGATCATCTGCATGTCTGAGCCGCCCTCCAGCATCTCGGCGGACAGGTTGTAGACCTGTCCGGTGCGGACGCTCGTGCTCCCAGCGAGCAGGACACCCAACGGGTCTGTCGCTGCGCTGTCGAAAATGAACGGCTTCGCCACGGCGTTGTGCTCGTCCGGCGGGTACTTGCCCACCGTGCAGGTCGATGTCGCCAGCGCGACGGACACGGCGATGGCTGACGCCATCCTGGACTTGTGCGGGATCTTCATTTCGAACCTTCCACTTCATTCTGACCGGCGCTCGCTGCTCGCTCGCATCCGCTGCCAGTTCTCTCCGGGTTCCCGTAAGGACATCTGCTCGACGCCGACCACCATCGCTCCTATTCGTCGCCAACCGAATCGATCAGTGCCCAGATATCAGTGTGCGTGAGCGTCCGGGACTTCTCGGTTTCCGCGGTGATACTGGAGTCATAGTCCTCGCCGTGGATCTGCTGGAACAGTTCCGGGTAGTGCAGGTCGTCCATGGACTGCAGGGACGGGAACTCCGTCACGGTGACATACTGGTAGCCTGCATCTCCACTAGGAAAGTGATGTCCGTAGAGTCTCCAGGACGAGATGTAGCCCTTGTCGACGCGAGCCTGGTGCACGGGCTTCCAGAGTTCGGTCTCGAGACTGCGGTACCTCAGGGCCTGGCCTGGCGGAATCTCCATGTAGTCGACACGCAAAAAATGGCGCTTCTGCGACTGTGACTCCGCAGACGGCACCATAGTGCCCGCCAGAAATGCCACAGCCAAGGCTAGTGCGAAACCAAACGCTCTAAGAATCATCAACTGACCTCCCTCAAGAGAATATAGCCCAAACGGAGCCTGCGGACCAACCGGGGCGAAACGTTCGAAGCGTTGTAGCATGGACGGGTGACCTGTGACAGGCGCGCCATCCTATCGCTCGCGACCATCCCCGCGATTGCGCTTCGGTCCGTCGCGCAGCGTCGCAAGCCGGTCTTTCGATCGAATCCCTTCACGCTTGGCGTCGCGTCAGGAGATCCGGCCCCCGACGGTTTCGTGCTTTGGACCCGCCTGGCCCCCGACCCACTCGCCGGGGGCGGCCTTCCCGGGGATGAGATCGACGTGCGATGGGAAGTGGCCACGGATGAGAATTTCCGACAGGTCGCGCAGACGGGCGTCGCGGTCGCGGATCCCAGACTTGCCCATGCCGTGCATGTCGAGGTGCATGGCCTCGCGCCGGACTGCTGGTACTGGTATCGATTCTCTGCCGGGGACGACGAGAGCCGGGTTGGCCGAGCCCGGACGATGCCGGCCCCGGACGCTACGGCAGGGAACATGCGATTCGCGTTCGCTTCGTGCCAGCACTTCGAGACGGGCTATTTTACGGCCTACGAGCATCTGGCTGCCGAGAGCCCCGATATCGTATTCCACCTCGGGGACTACATCTACGAGGGGGCGTCCAATCCTCGCGTCCGGGCGCACCAGGGTGGGGAACTGGCTTCCATCGGGGATTATCGCAATCGGTACGCGCTGTATCGGACCGATGCCGATCTCCAGAATGCCCATGCTGCCTGCCCGTGGGTGGTGACCTGGGACGACCACGAGTTTGACAACAACTACGCGGCGGACGTGTCGGAGGAAACCGGCGTCTCGCGGGCCAGTTTTCTCGAGCGCCGAGCCTCAGCCTATCAGGCGTACTACGAGCACATGCCGCTCCGGGCCGCGCAGCTTCCGAACGGGTCGTCGATGCAGTTGTACCGCAGTCTCGACTTCGGGCGGCTCGCCAGGTTTGCCGTCCTCGACACCCGCCAGTACCGGACGGACCAGCCTTGCGGCGACCGGACCAAGCCTGTTTGCGAGGGTGTTGCGGATCCGAGCGCCACGTTGCTGGGAGACCGGCAGGAGGCTTGGCTCTTCCAGACGCTGAAGGGGTCCGCCTCGGCATGGAATGTCCTGCCGCAGCAAATCATGATGGCGCGGGTGGACCGCCAGCCGGGCGAGGGAGTTACCCGGAGCATGGATCAGTGGTCCGGCTATGACGTCGCCCGTGCCCGACTGATCCAGTTCCTCGCGGACAGCCGTGTTCGCAACCCTGTGGTCCTGACGGGAGACATCCACAGCAACTGGGTCAACGACCTGCTTGTGGACTTCGACAGGCCGGATTCGCCTGTCGTCGCCACCGAGTTCGTGGGAACCTCGATCAGCTCCGGTGGCGACGGTGGTCCGAACCGGGACTACGCCGACGGCGTGATGCGCGACAACCCGTTCGTGCGGCTCCACAACGCCCAGCGCGGATATGTGGTGTGCGACCTCACCCCGACGCAATTTTCCGCCCGGTACAGGGTGCTGGAGTCGGTGACCCGGCGGGCAATGCCGCGCCGGACCCTAGCCGAGTTCGTCGTGGAAGACGGCCGCCCAGGGGCCCAGTGGTCCTGAGCCGAGTGCAGGCCGGGCCGGCGACCGCCCATTGCGAATGGAAGCGCCACAACGGCGGATGGCGGGGCGGTCTTAGCAGCCAACTTATCAAGAGGATACGCCTGAGGTGGTAGGGCTATCGAGGCGATACTCCCGGGGCAGGAGTTACGTGAGCGGCAGGTCTGGGCCAGCCAGAATGGCGGCCCGGACTACAGGGACGGTGGCAGTTTGTGACCGTATGAGCAGAGTGGACGATGGTCGGGGCCGCGAGATGCCGGCTCCGAGACAGTAGGAGCGGTTGGCCTCGTTCGGGGTCCGGTGACCTAGCGTGAGACGCCAGAACTTCCTTCACCGTAAGATCTCAGTGAATTCAGGATATCGTCAGCGCCCTTGGTCCAGGTAAAGGGTTGGGGGTCTTCGTTATAGACCTGCAAGGACTCCCTGATGGCCGCTTCCAACGCCTGAGTGCCATGGAGCGTTCCGCGCCGAAACCGTCGCCGCCCGTTGCGGATCAGGGCTGTCTTGTGGGTCCCGTCGTTGTCGAGGATCCGATGTACTTCTTGGGTCTCTGGCACCGACTTGCCCATCAGCGTCAGGAACCTGTTGCACTCCACGGTGCGGTGGTGCCGATAGCCTTTGCCGGTCACCTCACCGGTTAAGACACTCAGGGCCGCGAACAGCGGGGCGTCCACTTCCTTTGGTAGTCGTGTGTCTACCGCTCGGGTACACGACCGGTCTGCCCTGTCAGCCACTTGCTGGTCGCAGTGCCCTGGGGCCGACTGGAGGATGATCCGTGCCCGCCAAGCCAGCGCCGGCGAGGCTTCTGCCGTTGCAGCCAGTGTCCCAGTTCCTGGCGTTGTGGCCCCGAGACGTGGGTGAATACTTGCGTAGGGTAACTGCCCAGGTACCTCGGATCCCTGACAACGATCAGCAGGGGGACCGGCACTTGACGCTTGACGGAGAAGCCGTACCATGAGGTGTTTTCGGACATCCGTGCCGTGGCGAGCCAGCCACAGCGTGCAGGACGCACCGGAGCCGAGCCCGCTCCCTGCAGGGGGAGTGCACCGAGAGCACGTCCCGTCGGGTGCACATGGAGGGCGAGAGCGCCTGGTGGCAGGCTGAGCAGAAGCTGCCGGTTGCACTAGACAAGGCACCCCATAAGGAGACGGGATCCCTGTCGGCCCAGCGGAGCAACCGCCATGCACCAGTCGTATCGCCACTGAAAATTCCGGGCGCGACTCCGATCCGCAGCGGGCACAGCCAGCGGGCTTCGGCCGACGCCATGCCCCCTCCGTCCAAGCGTCATCCCTTGCAAATTCGATCGCGGTACGCAATCAAAGGCAGGTAGCCATTTGTCGGTCTGCGAACTTCGGACTAGTGTTCCGTCACAGGTAGATCTTGGGGTCAACGGCAGCGGACGTACTACTGTTATCGGCAGCTGGTATTTCGCCGTTCACGCTACACCGACCCAAGCCCTACCCGCAAATTCGACAGTGACAGAACACTAGTGTCCCGCTTGACGGAGCCGTGATTCCAGTTCCGCAATGCGTGCCTTGTCCGCCTCCGCCTGGGCCTCTAAGCGACGTCGTGCCTCCGCTTCCGCCTCCGCCCGGGCCGCTTCCGCCTCCGCCCGAGCCTCCGCGGCCTCCACCCGAGCCTCCGCGACTTCAGTGTTCCTGGGAATCTCCTCGCTCCAGGCGTACTCCCGCCCAGTCACCGGGTCCCGTACCCGCACGTTCGTCCCCTCCACCCGCATCTCCACACCCAGACTCGCACTCAACAGCCCGCCTCCCGGCTCCGCCTCCACGTCCCGGTACTCCCCCCGGTGCAGCCGGTGGCCCACCAGCCGTGGCTCCTGCTTCTCCGGGTCCGGCTGGAACCGGAAGTACTCCCCAATCCCCAGCCGCGCGTACAACACCACCTTCTCCTTTTCGTTGCGGGTATGGGTCGACGGCGAAAGCACCTCCAGCGCGAAGTCCGGCGGCTTGCCCTCCTCCCAGATTTTGTACACCCTCCGCTCCCCCATATCGTGGTCCAGCACCACGAAGATGTCCGGCGCGATGTTCTTCTTCGGATTCCCCTCCTCGTAATACATGAACATGCCGCCCCGCAGCACCACCCTCGGAACCCGGTCGAAGTGGTGCAGGAGAGCGAAGCGCAGGTTGACAATGGCACAGGCCTGTTGGTGGTTTTCCGGCAAGAAGCGACCGTCCGAATCAGGGTAGTGAATGACCTCGGCGAGGAGTGGGGCAGGCGGTTCGAGCACGGCCGGGAACGGGCTCTGCCTGATAATGCGGTCATGCGCCATGTCGAATCGACGGGAGCCGTACCCGCAGGTGGCAGTATAGCAGGGGATCAGGGCGTATCGTGGGGTCCGGTGGCGGACGCCGGGTGGTCCGGACCGAGAGGCGTCATCCCGCGTCCAGCCAGCACTGTGTTGAGCGGCAACGGCGGTCCAGAGTCTGGTCCAGAACGGTGACGTCGAGCCCTCACTCCTCTATGAGTGTGACTTAGCCGAGATGGCCTCGCCCGAGCTGTATCCCGGCGAACGACTGGTCGTGGGTCGCAAACCCTTGTTGGCGGCCGGTCGGGCGCGTATGCGCGAAGCACTTCTGGCTGTCACCGAGGTGGCGCTGGACCCGTCGTGGGCGGCCACGACGCGGGAGCATCAGCCGCTACGGGGTCAGCACAACATTGCTGTCCGGATTGACCGAGCCCTGCGGAAGGACAAAGTCGGCAAGCACTTCGATGTCCAGTCCACCGACGAAAGCTGCTCGTGGGAGCGCAGCGACGAGCGCATCGCCCAAGAGGCCATGCGATCCTACGAGAGCTTGAGCTAGGTCGAGCGGGGGGGCGAAGCGGCACGACAGTGGACCTCAAGGTCCGTCCGGTTCCCCATCGTCCCGAGGGTTGGGTGCGGGTGCATGTCTTCCTATGCCTGTTGGCCTGCTCCGAGGAGTTGCTCATGCGCTGTTCGCTGGCACCCCTGCTCTTGCTTGATGAGAACTCTTGCATGATGAGAAGCAGGGTATCGACACGGACGCTTCCCCTGGGGGGCCGTCCCGACGCTCGATGGAGGATCGGCCAGTGCACAGTTTCCGCACGGTCCTGGCTGATCTAGTCTGCCTCGCCAGAAAAGCCTTTACAGTGGTATTTCAGGGATTTCAGGATATCGTCAGCGCTCTTGGTCCAGATAAAGGGTTGGGGGTCTTCGTTGTAGACCCCCAAGTATTCCTGATGGCCGCTTCCAGCGCCTGAGTGCTGCGAAACGTTCCGCGCCGAATCCGCCGCCGTGTGATCTCCGCAAACCAACGCTCCACCTGATTCAGCCACGAGGCACTGGTTGGCGTGAAGTGCAGTTGGTAGCGCGGCCGCCGTCGCAGCCCGTTCTGGATCTGGACTGTCTTGTGGGTCCCGTAGTTGTCGAGGATCCGATGCCCATCGCGGGTCTCTGGCACCGCCTTGTCGATCAGCGCCAGGAACTTCTTGAACTCGACGGCGCGGTGGCGCCTATAGCACTTGCCGGTCACCTCACCGGTCGCGATATTCGGGGCCGCAAACAGGGAGGTCGTCCCATGGCGTTGGTCGTAGTGGGTCTGCCGCTCGGGGACTCCCGGTTGCATCGGCAACACCGGCTGGGTGCGGTCCAGGGCCTGAATCTGTGATTTCTCATCCACACAAAGCACCACCGCGCGCTCGGGCGGATGGAGGTACAAACCGACGATATCCCGCACTTTCTGCACAACCTGCGGGTCCTGCGACAGCTTGAATGTCTCGCTCCGATTTGGCTGGAGACCGAACGCACGCCCGATGCGGCCGATGGTGGAGGGACTCAGTCCCGAGGCTTGGGCCATCCACTCGCGGCTCCACTGGGTTGCCCCTCGGGGACGTGTCTGCAAGGTTCGTACCACGACCCGCTCCCCATCGGCATCCGTCACCGTCCTCGGCGCACCGGAGCGGGGTTGGTCCAGCCAGCCGTCGCAGCCGTGCTCCAGGAACCGTCGCCGCCATTTCCCGACCGTGACGCGGGTGGTAGGCAAGCTGCCTGCGACTCGCTGATCGCTGTGGCCTTGGGCTGACTGAAGGATGATGCCCGCCCGCAAGGCCAGCGCCTGCGAGGTCTTCTGCCGTCGCAGCCAGCGATTCAGTTCCTGGCGTTGCGGGTCCGAGATTGGGGGGATACTCGCGTATGTTGATTGGCCATCCCTGCCTCCCGAGTCTGCTACGACGGTACCAGAACCCCGATCCGGTAGGAACACATTTCTAACGATGGACACTAGCCACATTGACCCGCCATCGGGTTCAGCCAGCTACCGAGGGCGCGGAGGCTGTCGACGGGATCAGCAGTCCGACGCTGTATCAGGCCGAAGTACTCCGTCCGCTGCAGGTTCAAGCATGAATGGTAGCCAGTAGCGAACATCTGCAAATTCGATTGCGGTACGCAATCACGGTCAGGTAGCCATTTGTCGGCCTGCGAACTTCGGCTTAAGTTGCAAACGTTTCCGCGGACGCCCTTGGCATCACCTTTGGGACTGGTGTCGGGTGTCCCGCGATTGCGCTGAACCCCATCCCCATCTCTGGTTTCCGCTGATTGCCCTTTTTAGTGCAACCAGCGTTCTGATATGAGGTTAGTTGCGGTTGTCGAGTCGCAGTAGCGCTGCCCGGAGACCGCTCCCATGCTCGGAACCGCATGTCGGGTCCGCGCGCGAAATTCCTGGCCACCCCTGTTGCTGGATTATTCTCGCTGCTTCGGCTGCACCCTGCCACCTTGGGCGAGAACATCGACTTGGCCATCCGCCTTCCCATCCAAGGTTTGCAGTCGCTAGTGCAATCGGCAAGACGATAGGCGATAATCCTTTCGTCATGCCCCTCGCGAACCCGCAGTAGGCCGAGCGTTCCACCATCTGCTTCGCCGGTACAGCCATCCGGATGGTTCACATGCGACCGCACGGAACCGGGACGGCGGACTCCGGGCGGGCTGTTGGTCGCACAGGAGGGCGGTCAGGCTAACGTCACGCCATGTCCACTCGCAACGTAACGCTCGACGACAAGTATGCCCTTGAAGTAGGGGCATCCTTCATGACGGGTATCCAGGCGCTGGTGCGACTGCCGCTAGATCAGGTCCGGCGGGACCGCCGGAAGGGGCTTCGTATCGGCTGCATGGTTTCGGGATACGAGGGCTCGCCGCTGGGTGGTTACGACCTCGCACTCCAGCGTGCCACCCGGTTCCTGCGGGACCACGATGTCCGGTTCGTTCCCGGGGTGAACGAGGAACTTGCGCTCGCAACTGTCATGGGCAGCCAGCATTTCGGTGTCTTCCCCAATCCTCGTTATGACGGTGCCGTCGGCATCTGGTACGGCAAGGGTCCCGGCCTTGATCGCTGTGGCGACGCCTTGCGGCACGCCAACTTCTCGGGGACCGGCAAGAGCTGCGGTGCGCTCGCGCTAGTCGGTGACGACCATGTCTCGAAGAGTTCCACGATTCCGCATCAGAGCGAGTTCTCCCTGTACAACTGCGCTGTTCCCGTGCTCAATCCGTCCGACATCCAGGATGTGCTCGACTTTGGCCTGTACGGAATCGCCATGTCGCGCTACACCGGTGCCTGGACCGGCCTGAAGCTCTCGACCGATTGCTGTGATGGAGGTGGAACTGTTGAGTTCGGCCCCCACCGTTGCGAGGTCGAAGAGCCTGAGTTCCGGATCGACGGCGAGCCTTACCGAAAGGCGATGGGACTGATGCTTGTTGTTCCCTATAGCCTCAGCCTTGAGGCCGAGGTCCACGAGCACCGTCTTCAGGCCGCCCGCCACTTCGCCTGGGCGAACGGGCTCAATCGGGTGACGGTCCGGCATGCGACGGACCGCCTCGGGATCGTCACGACGGGGAAGAGCCACGCCGACCTGATGGCTGCCCTGCGGATTCTCGGGGCAGGGGACGAGGAACTTCGAAAGGCCGGTGTGCGGATTCTCAAGCTCGGAATGTCGTACCCCCTCGAACCGCGAATCGTGACCGAGTTCGGTAAAGGGCTCGAGACGGTTGTCGTCGTCGAGGAGAAGCGGTCGTTTGTCGAGCTGCAGTTGCGTGAGCTGCTCTATGACTGGCCGGACCGGCCTGCCATCTATGGCAAGAAGGATTCCGCCGGCGAGACGCTGCTGCCGTCGCAAGGCGAACTGGATCCGGGCATGATCGCGGCCGTGCTTCGCCGTTTCCTCGGGGATGGGGCGGTCCTCCCGTCGATGCCAGACATCCCGGCCGAAACGTCCAATCCGATTCCGGGCCGGCGGCCACCCCCCGCTGGCCGAACACCCAGCTACTGCTCGGGTTGCCCCCACAATCGATCCACGCTGCTGCTCGAAGGGCAGGTAGCGGGTGGTGGGATCGGCTGCCACGGAATGGCGGGCCTGATGCGGGATGTCGGGCGTGGCATCGAGTACTTGTTCCAGATGGGCTCGGAAGGAGCGTCATGGATCGGCGCCTCACCGTTCACCGGCACGAAGCACATGTTTCAGAACATCGGTGACGGCACGTACTTTCACTCCGGTCGCCTCGCTGTTCAGGCAGCGGTTGCCGCCGGAGTCAACATCACGTTCAAGATTCTCTACAACGATGTGGTAGCGATGACCGGAGGGCAGAATCCGGCCGGTGCCCTGCCGGTTCCGGCCTTGACTCGGGAACTCGAGGCCCAGGGCATCCGGAAGATCGTCGTGCTGAGCGACGACCCACGCAGATACCAAGGGGAGTCGAGCCTGGCGGCCACGGCTGAGTATCGACCCCGCGAGGAACTCGAGGAGGTCCTGAGGGATCTGGAGCAAGTCAAGGGCGTTTCGGTCATGCTCTATGACCAGCTGTGTGCCGCAGAGAAGCGTCGCCGGCGGAACCGGGGACTCTTGCCCCAGCCGACGCGGCGTATCCTGATCAACGAGCGGGTTTGTGAAGGCTGCGGGGACTGCGTAACCCAGTCGAACTGCGTATCGCTGCTGCCCGTCGAGACCGAGTATGGGCCCAAGACGAGAGTGCACCAGTCGTCGTGCAATGCCGACTACACCTGCGCCTGGGGCGACTGTCCGTCCTTCGTTACCGTCGAGATCGAAGCGGGGTCCGGTCTGCGTCGAAGGCAGATCCCGCAGCTGCCGGAACTAACCCTGCCCGAACCGCAACGCCAGGTCAGGGCAGGGAAGGGTTACCACATCCTGATGCCGGGGATCGGTGGAACCGGGGTCGTGACGGTCAACGCGCTACTCGCGACTGCCGCCTGGATCGACGGACTGCACGCGATCACGCTGGATCAAACCGGTGTGGCCCAGAAGGGCGGTGCGGTAGTCGCGCACATCACGATCAGCGAGGAGAGGATCGAGTCCTCCCAGCGAATACCGCCCGGTTCCACAGACCTCGTGCTCGGCTTCGACCTGGTCGGAGCGGCCTTCCCGAAGAATCTGGAATGTTGCTCTCCCCAGCGAACTACCGCGGTGGTGAACTCGAAGGAGATCCTGACGGGAGAAGCCATCCGGAAGGGTCTCACGGTGCTCTCGCCTGACGGGGGATTTCTGGAGGCGGTTCGCCGCAACACGTGCCGGAGCGAGTTCGTGAATGCGTCGATGCTGGCAGAGACTCTGTTCGGTGGGCACATATTCAGCAACATGCTGCTCCTGGGCGTGGCCTACCAGAGGGGTGTGCTGCCGCTGTCGGCGGAAGCGGTCCATGAGGCGATCCGCCTCAACGGCGTGGCCGTCGAACGCAACCTTGAGGTCTTCGCCTGGGGTAGGCAGTACGCGAGCGATCCCTCCTGTCTTGATGCCTACCTTCCGTCGCCACCCCGCGATTTGGTCCCGTTATCGCTGGAGGCGTTTGTCGAGGCTAGGGAGCGGGAACTGACGGCCTATCAGAACAAGGAGTATGCCCGCCAGTATCGAGAGTTTGTTAACCGTGTACAGCGCATGGAGGAGTCCGTCCGCCCGGGTACCGACAAGCTGGCACGGGCCGTTGCTTGGAATCTTCACAAGCTGATGGCCTACAAGGATGAGTACGAAGTAGCGCGGCTTCTGCTTGACCCGGATTTCGAGTCCCAGGTCGAGGAGACGTTCGAGCGGCCGAAGAGATTCCTCTACCATCTTCACCCGCCCGCGTTGCGACAACTGGGCTTGCGGCGGAAACTGACATTCGGGCCTTGGGTGCGTCCGCTGCTGAAGGCTCTGGCCGCGGGCAAGGTCCTGCGCGGATCGTGGCTGGATCCCTTCGGATGGATGCCTTCGCGCCGGCAGGAACAGGCACTCGTTGAATGGTACCGGGGTGTGATCGACGGCCTGCTCAAGGATCTGGATGCGACTTCAATCGACCTCGCCTGTGAAATCGCCGAGGCTCCGCGGGCAATCCGCGGGTACGAAGAAGTCAAGCGCCAGTCCGTGGAGCAGGCCAAGGCTTGGGTCGACGAGCGATTGGGCCAGACTCGGACGCGTGAAGCGGCCTGATCTGGCCCTCCCGAGGCTAGTGGCGATAGCTGCCTTGCGGCCTTGCGTCTCGCAGGCAAGTGGTTCCGCCTCGCCCTTTGCCAGCACCTCAGCCCGTCATGAAATGGGGTCTGCGATCATCGCTGACGCCAGTTCTGCCAAGAATGCTGACGCCTCACATGAGGCCAAGGATCGGACCGCCTTATCGCAAGGGAGGACCACCATGTCTCAGATGTACCGCCATCTGCAGTACGACGAGCGCTGCCTGATCCACACCTTGCACCAACGGGGAGCCTCGGCCAGCGCCATCGCCGCCCAGAGGAAGCGTCACAAGTCCACCGTCTGCCGCGAACTCCGGCGTAACACGGGCACTTCTGGCTATCGCCACAAGCAGGCCCAGCAACTTGCCCAGGAGCGCCGCAGCAAGGCCACCACCGGCCCGCGCAAGGTCCGAGCAGCCTGCCCAGGGCGCAGCTTGCGACCGTTCGCAACGAGTCGACAGGATCGCGGGTTTCCGCGATCCTGTCACGGGAACGTCTCGAGAGTCGCAGCGCGCTGGGCCTGCGCATCTACGAGATTTCTCGTTCGTTGACGGCCGCCGTTGTCCGCTACCAGCCGGCTGCACGAAGGCGCTCGCGACTCTGGCTCCAAGCGTTCGAGATATCGTGCTGCAGCTGCCGCAGGGGCCAGTGGTGGACCGCTGGGTGGAGGCTTGGGACCGCTGGATCGCACAGAAGATGCTTGTCCAACTGGCTGGAAAAGGAGTAGAGAATGGGATGGGGAAGGGACCCGGATATACCCTTCGATGGCGATGGGCACGGGCCCTAAACGAAGCAGCGATTCGATGGCTCCCGAGTCGGGGAGTGATTGATCTATACCCGTCAGCATCCCGTAGAATAGCCCCATAACTGCATGCTCGAACGCCTCCAACTTGAGAACGTCGGTCCGGCACCGGAGATGGATCTCGACTTGCAACGCCGTCTGAACCTCATTGCTGGCGATAACGGCCTCGGCAAGAGCTTCCTGCTGGATGTCGCTTGGTGGGCGCTCACGCGAAAATGGCCCCGCGACCTGAATCCTCACTTGACCTCCGGCTATCCTGCGCGCCCGACGGATATTGCGAAGCCGGCGAAGCTGCGTTTCGCGCTGACGACGGATGCTGGAAGCAGCATGGACTTCGAGAGTACGTATTCTGCGCGGGACCAGATCTGGACTGGACGACATGGAAGGCCGTGGAACCCTGGGCTCGTTGTTTACGCACACGCCGACGGTGGCTTCTCTGTCTGGGATCCCGCACGAAACTACTGGAAGACAAGGAGAGACATCGACGTTCAGGATCGACTGCCGGGGTACGTTTTCTCGCCTCAGGAGATCTGGACCGGATTGGTCTTGCCTGTACAGGGCAAATCGATGAGAATTTGCAAGGGTCTCCTCGACGACTGGTCGAGTTGGATCAGGGAGAAGGGGGAGAACGCACGCCGCATGACGGAAGTTGTCAGCGCGCTAGCAGTTCAGGGAGACCCGTGGGAGGTCGGCCCGATCCTGCGACTGTCGGTCGACGACGCACAGGACATTCCCTCGATCAGAACCGACTATTCCGATGCAGTGCCCGTCGTGCATACGTCATCCGCAGTTCGCCGGATTGTGGGACTAGCTTACATGCTGGTATGGTCCTGGAGCGAGCATGTCCGCGCTGCGGAGCAACTAGGCTTAGCGATCACCAGGCAAATCATATTGCTGTTCGACGAAGTCGATGCGCATCTGCATCCCCGTTGGCAGCGAACCATCGTTCCTGCGCTGCTCGGTGTGGTGGACCACCTGACCGGCCGAGACTCAAGTGTGCAACTCATTGCCGCCACCCACTCGCCCCTCGTGCTTGCCTCGGTGGAACCACATTTCGACGAGGATCGCGACCGGCTGTTTCACCTCGATTTCCGCGATGGCCGGGTGCAACTCGACATTGTGCCTTGGGCGGCACAGGGAGACGCGCTTAGCTGGCTGGTGTCGGACGTCTTTGGACTTCGGCAGGCACGGTCGGTCGAGGCCGAGCGCGCCATCGAAGCGGCCCAAGCGTACATGCTTGGTGATACAGGCCAATGTCCGGAGAACCTCAGGGAATCCAAGCAGATTGACGAGGAACTTCACCGTGTACTGGCAGGACACGATCCGTTCTGGACACGGTGGATCGTTTGGACAGAGCGTCAGGATGACAATCAATGATCCGATTCGAGCGAATTCCCGAGCCTGCGGATTTCGCCGAGAGGTGCACAGCGCCGGGCGATGCATGGCTTGCCGACCATCCCTATGCCGACCGGCCAAGGGACTATTGGACGCCGTACAAGCGAGCGCTTGTCTGCGGCATCCGTAATCTCTGCGTCTATTCGGTGATGTATGAACCGGTCGGGACAATGGACCACTTCGTGAGCTGCCATGAGGACCGGTCGAAGGCCTATAGGTGGGAGAATTTCCGCTACTGTGCGGCATGGATCAATTCAAGCAATGGCAATGCGCTGGCAGGCCGTCCGCTCGAGCCGTTTGAGATTCAAGATGGCTGGTTCGAGCTCCACCTGCCTTCGTTGCAACTTAGGGTGACGGTTACCCCGGGAAACCCAACAGCGGGCGGATGGGCCTAAGGTCCTGATTGGCCCATCATATGGAAAAACGCCATTTCTCAGAGGTTCCGCCACCTGTAAGGCGACGAGCGCTGCCAGATCCAAACCTGCAAGGGTCTGGTCGCCTGAAGCGGGTCGGAACGATCTCGGTCAGCTTCTTGTGGCTCTCCCAGCGGATTCGCCATGACCGCGCCCAGGGCGGCTCACTGTACACGTACCGCCCGCCACGGCTGCATCCCGGGCCGCAGGGACATCAGCGAGCGCCCCGCGATCGTCGACTCGAAGCAGCGCTGCGGGGACTGGGAGGCCGACACGATCATCGGCAAGGCTCATAAAGGAGCCGCTGTCACACTCGTGGAACGCAAGTCGAAGGACCTGCATGATCAGACAGTGAGCCGGAAGACTACCGCCCTGGTGGGTGACGCGATGCAGAACCTGCTGCGGCCCTTCTCGGACCTGGTCCTGACCGTGACCTGCGACAACGGGAAGGAGTTCGCCGGCCACCTCCAGACCGCCGAAGCACTCGACACCGACATCTACTTTGCCCGGCCCTACCGCTCCTGCGGGCGGGGCCTCAATGAACACACCAACGGCCTGCTGTGCCAGTTCGTGCCCAAGACCGAGAACCTGCGCACGCTCGACCCCCAACGGCTGCAGGAAGCCGTCAACCGGCTCAACCACCGCCCCCGCAAGGTGCTGGGCTACCGCACTCCGTACGAGGTCTTCCGCGACGCCTGTCTCGCTGCGGGCATCGACCCGCCACCCGCAGCCCCGGAACCCTGCCCTATCTGATCGGGGCCGCTATGTGGCCCCTCCCCGACGCACTTCCCCCTCTCGAGCTGGCGGGCCCAGCCCGCCAGCGCCCCTGTGGTCCGGCCGCAGCTGCGGGCCAGATCCCGCTGCTGCCCTCGCGTTGGGCCCTACCGGGAGCGTCGCCTTGACATCTCCACACTGCCTGCCGTACCCTGCTAGCAGTTCAGCCACCTACTCCAAGGGCCTTCTTCCCCACTGTTGCGGTTCGATGTGTAATGAGCGCAATGGGCGACGGATTTTGTTTCCATGTCTGCCAAGCGTTCTTTCTGCCCACATCGGCTTGGAAGGGGCTCAAGCATGCGTTGCGGAGGGAGTTTGACGACCGGGTGTGGTTGCATCTGTCCGGAACGGCTAGCGCGCCGTTCGTGGCAGGAGAAAGAACATGGGCAAGTCGCCGTCAAGGCGGTAGACGACCGGGGCAACGATTTGATGGTGGTCAATTTACTGTCGGAGTCGGCAGCGTGATCCAGTGGGTTCGAGTTCGGGGCTTCAAGCGTCTCAAGGAAGTCACGCTCAGACTGCCCGGCCATGTTGTGCTGGCCGGACCCAATAACACCGGAAAGACAACAGTCCTTCAGGCCATTGCGTCGTGGTCGCTGGCGCTGCGACGCTGGCGCGAACTCAATGACTTTAGTCCGAGGGCCGGATACCGCTACGCACCCGTCACCCGGCAGGTATTCACGTCCGTTCCGTTGCGCAGCTTCGATCTCCTTTGGGCCGACCGGGTCTACGATACCCGGAATCCGGTCGAGGTCGAGGTTAAGCATAGTGACGGCTGGTCCGTCACTATGGAGTTCAAGGCCGATAGTACGGAACAGATCTACGTCCGGCCAGGGGCTGGGACATCTCCGGACACGTTGCGCGCATTGGACTTGGGCGTGGTTTTCGTCTCTCCCATGACTGGTATCGGGATCGAAGAGCCGGTGTATCAGTCGCCGAAGATCGAGCAACTTCTCGGACTCGGGCGGCCCGGCGAGGTTCTGCGCAACCTGCTTGCGGAGGCCAGCCGCACCGATACTGCCTGGGGTGCGATGCAGGCGTCGATGGTGAAGCTCTTCGGATACACACTGACTCCTCCGGATACGAGCGGTCCCCACATTCGCGCCGAGTATCGGAGGGCTGGTGCCGAGAATGGGGAGCATCTGTATTTCGACATCGCGAGCGCGGGGAGCGGATTGCAACAGGTCCTGATGCTGCTGGCAATTCTCCATACGCGGCCGGGTACCGTTCTGCTTCTGGATGAACCGGATGCCCACCTGCACATCCTGCTTCAAGACTCGATTTACCACGAGTTGAAGACGGCGGCGGCCCGGCAGGGCTCGCAACTTATCGTCGCGACGCACTCAGAGGTCGTTATCAACGCCGTGGAGCCCCGAGAGCTGCTTGTCATGCTCGATAGACCCAAGGCGGTCGCAGACAGTGCGGATCGCAGCCGGCTCATCACCTCGCTTCGCGCATTGAGCAATGCCGATGTCATGCAGGCGCAATCGGTCCGTGGTGTCCTTTATGTCGAAGACTATACCGATATGAACATCCTGCGTGCCTGGGCGACCCAACTCGGTCATCGAGCCGAAGTCTTGCTGGCGACCGAGGTTATGTGGAAACCCGCCGTCTTCCAAACTCGGGATGGTGGGGTGGATCACCCAGGGATCCGGTCTCGCGATCATTTTGACGCACTGCAGCTCGTCCGCGAGAATCTGCCCGGTCTCGAACTCCTTGACGGGGATGCGCACCCGGCGATTCAGCCAAGCACGGTAACTGGCACCGGTCTCCAGCGACTACGATGGCACCGCTACGAGATCGAGAGCTACCTCCTGCATCCCAAGTCTCTGGTTCGGTTCGTCGAGACGATGGTTGGCACCGAGGCCGCGGCACCTCACGTAGAGGACATGCTTGCGTACTGGCAAAGTGCCTTCCCGCCAGCGGTTGCAAATGATCCGCTTGGCGATCACGAATTCCTGAATGTGACGAAAGCCCGCACCCGACTTCTCCCCCCGTTGCTTAAGGCCGCCGGAATCCACGAGTTTCCCTACACCCGATATCAGGAAATCGCGCAGATGATGCTTCCGCAGGAATTGCATCCGGAGATTGTCGAGAAGCTCGATGCGGTCTGCCGTGCATTCGGAGTTGAGCCGTGAGCGCGAAAGAGGCTCCCGAGCCCAGCCTGAACTCGCCGTTCACGGAGCCGACCCACTACTGGAGCATCTCCGAACATGCCCCTCCCGCCCGGTGTGCCGGACGCCGGCCTGCCATGTACTCTTATCGCCCGCTGCGAGGGGATGCATCGGCAGATCCGCAAGGCAGCGGGACCGCGATTGAACTGAAACCGGTTAATCGCATCCGTGCCCGGCTTTCCGCGTGGCGGCCCTAGCTCTGCAAGGTGAGGGCGGCGTCACACGAACCACCATGGAACTCATGCGGTACTGGCACCGGGACGGTCGCCTCCACCGGTTGTTCTTCGCACCACTGGAATCCGCAGAGACCGTCATTTTCCTGACCGAGACGCGCCCGGATTACCTCTAGTGGATCAACGGCCGCTCGACGAGCCCGGCGAGGATGCAAGGGCAGAGGGAGTGCAGGCGTTCCGACGCCTTGCCTGCAAAATGGAAACCGGCACCGGTAAGACGACGGCCATGGGCATGCTTGCGGCATGGAGCATCATCAACAAGATAACTGATCGGGCCGACGCGCGGTATCCGGACGCTCATTGCACATCGAAACGCAACAGCAGGGAAGAAGGCCCTTGGAGTTGGCGGTTGAGTTGCTAACAGGATACGGCAGGTCCGGTGGGTGTGTCTAGGTACCGCGCTGAGGCCCCTGTCTGGGGGGACAGATCCTGAGGCGTCGGGTGGCGGATCAATGCCGGCCGCGAGACAGTCGGCGCTGAAGATCCTGTGCTAGTTGGTGTCTGCCCGAAAACCCTAGAAATCTTTTGATATCAGTGGTATAATAGTGATTTGACGGCCCCAAGAAAGCGGTTTTCAGGCGCTTGGGGGCTGAATCGGGCCAGAAACGGCCCATCTTCAGAGGACGGGAAAACCCTGATGCGCGAAATTCACCAACGACAACTGCAGATCGGTCAGGTGTCGATCGAGAAGATGGAGATCGAACTCGATTGTCGCGACGACACGACGGCGGTCCTGCGCGGGTTGCAGCATCTGTTCTGTACGCCGGCGGTCTACACCCAGGTGATGGGCCTGCTGGAGAAGCACTTGCTGGCCCACGTCAAGCGGGGGGTCGGTCGACCGGGGCTGGACCTCTGGCAGATCCTGGTGCTGGGGCTGCTCAAGGAGGGTCTCAACCTGGACTTCGACCGGCTCCGCAACCTGGCCAATCACCACGACCAGGTGCGCCAGATGCTGGGCCACGGCGTGTTCGACGAGACCCGCTACAAGCATCAGCGCCTGCTCGACAATGTCTCGCTGCTGACGCCGGAGTTGCTGGGAGCGATCAACAAGGTTCTGGTGCAGGAGGGCCACACGGTGCTGGAGCACAGCGCGGGGGAGGCCTTGCGCGGGCGGTGTGACTCGTTCGTGGCCGAGACCGACGTGCACTATCCGACCGACGTCTCGCTGTTGTGGGATGCCATGCGATGTTTGCTGAAGTGTCTGGGGCGGCAGGCCGGTCCGCACGGCGTGACGGGCTGGCGGCAGTGGCAGAAGCAGGCCCGCAAGGTGCGCTCACTGTTCCATGCGGTGCGGCAGACGCGCCGGGCCACGCGTCCCCGGGTGGTGGCCTATCTGCGCACCTGCAAGGACTTGGTCAGCCGCGCCACGAGCAGTCTGAAGGCCTTGGAGGAGGCAGGAATGAAGAAGTCCAGGATCCAGCAAATCAAGGACTTGATTGCCCATGCAGAGCGTCAGATCGACCAGTCCGAGCGGCGGCTGCTGGAAGGCGAGAAGATTCCGCAGGAGGAGAAGGTGTTCTCGATCTTTGAGCCGCACACGCGCTGGATCTCGAAGGGCAAGGCCGGCTGTCCGGTGGAGCTGGGAGTGCCGGTCTGCGTGGTCGAGGACCAGCACCAGTTTCTGCTGCACCACAAGGTGCTGTGGGAAGGCGGCGACGTGGACATCGCGGAGCCGATTATCGAGGAGACGCAGGAGTTGTTCCCGGACCTGCGGGCGTGCAGTTTTGACCGCAACTTTCACAGTCCGGAGAATCGGATCAAGCTGGACAAGCTGCTGGATCTGAATGCGCTACCGGCGAAGGGCAAGTTGAGCGCGGCCCAGCGGGAGCGGGAGGCCGAGGAGTCGTTTCGGAAGGCGCGGCGGCAGCACTCGGCGGTGGAGGCGGCGATCAATCATCTGGAGCATCACGGACTGGACCGGGTGCGGACGATGGGCAAGGCAGGCTTCGAGCGCACCGTGGCGCTGGCGGTGTTGGGGGCCAACCTGCACCGCCTGGGACGGGTCCTGCTGCAAGCGGACCGCGAGGCTGCCCAGTGCAGCCTGGCGGCCTGAAGCGGTTTCGGGCACCCCGCCGGGAGCCGGGCCACGGCCCGGCAGGGGGAGCTGTGTCTGATCGGCCAAAGCGGCGGTTGAGAGCCCTCAGAACGGCTGCAAATGCGGCCTTGAGGTGAAGTGACAGGCACTCAGACGGACCTAATCAGGCCTAATCCAACCATTTGTCATCGATATTGTTTTCACCTTCGAGCGAGACCTCGTGCCCAATAAGGGTTTTCTGGCAGACACTAGTTGGTTCACTCGGTAGGGCTGGGGGTGGCAGCTGCAGCGGTAGCACAGTAGGATGTGTAGACGTCCTGCAGGGATCGGGCGATGGCGGAGGCCTCATGCCCCTCGATCTGGTGCCGATGCATCATGTAGACCGGATTCCCCTCCTGGAACAACGCGAACGACGGCGACGACGGCGGATACATCGACAGTCGGTTGCGCAGGTGAGCGGTGGCCTCGACATCTGCGCCGGCAAACACGGTTGCTACGGTGTCAGGGCGGACCGCGCCCTTGAGCGAGAGCACGACTCCCGGCCGGGCGCAGCCGGCAGCGCACCCGCAGACCGAGTTAACCACCATCAGGACGGTTCCGCTGCCCGGAGCCAGAATGCGGTCCACGTCTTCCGGGGTGCGGGCCTCCTGCACTCCATGCTTGGTGAGTTCTTCTCGCATCGGAAAGATCAACGGTTCGGGATAACGCATGGCCTGATTCGCCTCCTATGTTCACACAGTAGCAGCCCGGGGAGCGCTGCTCTGTCGCAGTGGACTCGGTGCCGAATCTCTCGGATGCCGGGGACGGCTTCGGGTGTTCAGTCAGGCCCGAGTCCGAACGCGAGGAGGACGTTCCCGGCCATCGATCCGAACTGGCCGTATCCCGAGTTCACGAAGACCATTCCATCGACGATCACCGGCCCCGGTCCGTTCAGTGATCCCCCTTTCGCCGGAATGCCGTTCACGGTGTTCGGGAAGCTCCGGGCCGTGTCGAAGTCCCATATGATCTCGCCGTTGGTTGTTGAGTAGGCTCTGATGTGACCGTCCAGAGATCCGGCGAAGACCACGCCCGGAATGACCGTGACCGCTGCCGAATGCGCCGGCGAACATCCTTCGCGGTCTGGTGGGCAGCGAATCCCCGGTCGATGCCATGCAATCTCTCCGTCCGACAACCGGAGGGAGGTGATTCCGCCGACCGAATCGCGTCTGGCGCCTCGGTAATCTGAGATGGCCACGTATGCATGATGGGTATCGGCGGCTGGTCCGAACTGGATTCCACCCAGCTTGCCGCCCCTGCCTGTACGCTGCTGCCATACGATCTCGCCGTTGCGGTCCGGGTTCACGGCGTGCACCATCCCGGACTTCTGGCCCGCGACAAGGAGCCGACCGACTCCCTCCGGTTCCACCAGCATGGCTGACGATCCGAAGTCGAAGTCCGGGCCGTCCGCCGCCGGGCAGTTGATTCGGTCGGTACGCGGGTTGCAGCCCATGTTGTAAGCGTCGTTTGGGGTGAACTGCCTGGACCAGATTCGCTTGCCGGCGTCAAGGTCGTAGGCGATCATGGCGTCGCTGTCGTCAGTCGGCGGGTCCGAGTAGTTGTCCCCGGTCGTTACGTATAACCGGCGCAGTTGGGCGTCAATGGTCGGTGCCGACCAAACGGCCGCCCCGGACGGACCGTGCAACATCACGCCGTGCGTGTTGGTCTGGCGGGGCTCGGGCCGCTCTGGAATCGTGTGGGTCTTCCAGATCTGCTCGCCATTGGATGCATCAACGGCCAAGACGCTGCCTCGGAAGGTGCAGCACGGATAGGAGGCGAACGCCCCGGTGAACTCCTCGATCGAGCTGATGCCCAGATAGAGCCGGCCCTCGAAAAGGACTGGGGATCCCGTCAGGGTCGCCGCCTCGTGCTCGTCCACCTTCACGCTCCATAAGACAGTTCCGTTTTCCGCATCGACGGCGTACAAATTGGCCTTGGTATCCCCGAAGAAAATCGCGTAGTCACGGTCGGCCCCGACCCGGCCCAACAGAATCGCCGTCCGTACTTCCGCTCGCGCCTCAAACTCCCAAATCGTGCATCCCGACCGGGCGTCCAGTGCGTACACGCGACCGCTTCGGCTCCCGACGAACAGGCGACCCCCAGCGGCAGCGGGCTGGCTGCGGGCACGGTCCGCATCAGGGAGGCCGAAGGTCCAGACAAGGCGGAGTCTGGCTGTGGACTCAGCGGTCAGGCCTGCAAGCGCAGCCGACTGGAAGCGGGTGTTCGACACGTTCGGGCTCCAGCCGGTCCAGCGAGGTCCCTCACTGGGTGCCAACCAGGGTGCGCTGGCGCAGCGGCCGGTCCGCTCAACCGACGGTTGTCCCGTGCCATGGGCCAGATACTCGGCGACAGCTTCCGCGTGCCCCGGGTCAAGTGTCCTGCCGACATACGCCATCGTTCCATGCTCCAGCGAATCCCGAATCGCCTTGGCAGACAGGCTGCGCAGCGCATTGATGCCCGGAGCGCGGTTCTCGCCACTCTCATGACAGGCAGCGCAGGACTGTCGGTAGACCGCCTCCCCATCGGGCATCGCTGCCACGCTGATGGGTACGGCCAGGAACATCCACACCGTCAAGGCGACGGCTGCCAAGAGGCTTGGATTGTTCCGCAACGGCATTCCCGGAGTCCGGCGTCCCGGCCTTTCCGTCCGGGCAGACCGCCAACATTATGGCAAGCCGTCCGAGCAGCCGGTCAGTCGAGAGACCGGCAGTCCTACCTGCCCTCCGCATGTTGCGCAGGCTGCGTCGCAGATAAGGGCAGGCGATTGGCCCACTTATCGGATTGGAAGGACCCTCTCGGCATCGCTCACAATTTGGGCCCCAATCCGCGTTCCTGCGGCCTGTGTGCCAACCACACGACGCTTGCGATCAGCTGTGAACGGGCGTACACCGCCCAGCACGGCTGGTGCGAACGGGGAGACTCGAACTCCCACGGGTTGCCCCACTAGAACCTAAATCTAGCGCGTCTACCAATTCCGCCACGTTCGCCTACTGCTTGCGGTTGGCGGCACTTCCGCCACGAAGGTCGCCGTCAGGCTTCCCGCCACGATTCGATCATCAAGTGACCCTTCCATCCTATCCCGTGCCGCCGGCTCTGGTAGGGGAGGAGGATGCTCCCGACCCGGAATCCGGATGGTGGGATGAGTCCCCCGAAAGCGACCTCGTACCGTCCAGCGACCCCGCGACCACAATCCCGCCCAGCGGTCATTCGGGTTGGTGAGCGTTCCGGGTCACCAGCCCGGTCTCACTGTGAGGCCGGTCCCGCCGCCGGGAACGGGAACTTCAGGTCGCGCAAGATCCTGTTGCCGACGGATCAGCTGCACGACACTTCGCGACAATCGATAGGCGGCGGTCTGCGCGCTGCATTGCAGTATCATGGCCTTCATGTCGAATCACATGGAATTGCTGAGGAACGCACTCAGCGCGGGTGGGGGAATCGTGCGGTTGGCCCCCTGCTGGGTGCCTCGATCGTTCCTGATGCCAGGTGGACGCCTCAAGCTCCATCCGAGTGATATCTATGCTCTAGGGGCCCATCGCGGAGGCATCGACGAGCGCTGGTTCTCGTCGACCACCCGAGCCGACAACGGCCCGGGCACCCCTGACGATGAGGGACTGAGTTACATCGTCGTCGGCGACGGGAGTGCCACGCCCCGCAAGGTCCTGCTGAGGGAGGGGATCGACGAACTGGGAGACGAGTTTCTCGGCAAGGATGTCATGACCGAGCAAGGTGGATGGAACGTCCTTTGCAAGTTCTTCGACAATCTCGGCCCGATTCCGCACCACATGCACCAGACCGAAGAGGCCGCCGCCCGTGTCGGTCGTCGAGGCAAGCCCGAGGCCTACTATTTCCCGCCACAGTTCAACTACAAGGAGAACAACTTCGCGTACACCTTCATGGGCCTGGAGCCGGGAACCACCAAGGACGATGTCCGGCGCTGCCTGGAACGCTGGAATCAGGGTGACAATGGAATCCTCTACCACTCCCGGGCATACAAGCTGAAGCCGGGTACCGGCTGGCAGATTCCGGCCGGGGTCCTGCATGCTCCGGGGTCTGCGGTGACCTACGAGCCGCAGGTGAATTCGGACGTGTTCGGCATGTTCCAGTCGATGGTGGAAGGGCGCGCCGTGCCGTGGGATCTCCTGGTGAAGGACGTGCCACCCGAGCACCACCAGGACCTTGATTACATCATCGGCATGCTGGATTGGGAGGCGAACGTCGATCCGTACTTCATGCAGAACCGTCACTTCGAGCCTCTCGCCGTCCGGGATGCAGCAGCGATGGAAGAGGACGGATACAGTGAGTCTTGGGTCACCTACTCAACCGACAAGTACTCGGCTAAGGAACTGACTGTCTTCCCGGGCCGTACTGTCACGATCACCGATGCCGCCGCCTACGGTCTCATCCTCACCCAGGGCAGAGGCCGGATCGGCGTCTGGCCGGCGCATACGCCAGCGATGATTCGATACGGCGAGTTGACCGCCGACGAGTATTTCGTCAGCGCCGCAGCTGCTGCGGAAGGGGTCCGCATCACCAATGCGAGTGATGACGAGAAGCTGGTCATGCTGAAGCACTTCGGTCCAGACAATCCCGATGCCCGCTGGCTCATCCCCAAGGGTTGACGGAGCGAGCAGTGCAGGGAGTCAGGCAGCCGACCGGCGCGGCGGGGAGATCATTGCCCCACGGCCAGTACACAGGCCCCATCGATTGTTCTTATGGGGTCCAGAACCACGGCTGATCAAACTCGGGCGTGTGTTACTATCGAATTTCCCGGGAGAGAGCGGCTTGTGTGCGGCCCGTCCCCGGAATTCCACTTTCCACTCTCAAAGGAGCCATTCAGGAGAAGCATATGGGTTTATCAAGAACTCCCGCCGAGGTCTTGGCGTACGCCAAGGACAACGACGTCAAAATCCTTGATCTGCGATTCGCCGACCTGCCCGGCATTTGGCAGCATGTTTCCTACCCGATCGCGATGCTCGATGAGGAAAGCTTTCAGGACGGATTCGGCTTTGACGGCTCCTCGATTCGCGGCTGGCAGGCAATCAGCGAATCCGACATGCTGATCATCCCGGACCCCAACACCGCTTTCGTGGATCCGTTCGCCGAACTTCCCACCCTCTGCCTCGTGTGCAACATCGTCGATCCGATCACGAGACAGCACTACGAGCGCGACCCGCGCTGGATTGCCCAGAAGGCGGAGAAGTACCTGCAATATACGGGTTTCGGTGACACTGCGTTATTCGGTGCAGAGGCGGAATTCTTCCTCTTCGACAACGTCAGCTACGACTCCTCGCATCACTTCGGGTTCTATCGGATCGATTCCGAGGAAGGCCGCTGGAATTCGGGGCGGCCCGACAACAACCTGGGCTACCGGCCGCGTTACAAGGAGGGTTACTTCCCCGTCCCTCCAACCGACCACATGCAGGACATTCGTTCTGAGATGGTGCAGATCATGGAGGATAGCGGTCTGACGATCGAGTGCCACCACCATGAGGTTGCTACAGGCGGGCAGTGCGAGATTGACCAGCGCTTCGACACGCTGGTGGTTTCGGCAGACAACATGATGCTCTACAAGTACATCGTCCGGAACGTGGCCTACCAGCACGGCAAGAGCGCGACCTTCATGCCCAAGCCCCTGTGGAACGACAACGGCTCGGGCATGCACACCCACCAGTCCATCTGGAAAGGGGGCGAGCCGACGTTCGCCGGGGACGGCTACGCCGGTCTGAGCGACACCGCCCTATACTACATCGGCGGCCTGCTGAAGCACTCACCCGCATTGGCCGCGATCGTGGCGCCTACCACCAACAGCTACAAGCGGCTGGTACCCGGCTTCGAGGCCCCAGTGAGTCTGGCGTATTCGCGACGCAACCGCTCGGCGGCTTGCCGCATCCCGATGTACTCCCCGAGTCCGAAGAGCAAGCGCGTTGAACTCCGATACCCGGATCCGTCGTGCAACCCTTATCTGGCGTTCTCCGCCTGCCTGATGGCCGGTCTGGACGGAATCCAGAACCAGATTCACCCCGGCGAAGCGCTGGACAAGGACATCTACGATCTCACCCCGGAAGAGGCCGCCAGTGTTCCGGCGCTGCCGGAAGATCTTGCAGGTGCCTTGCAGGCCCTTGAGCGAGACCACGAATTCCTCACCCAGAACGACGTGTTCACGGAGGAGTTGCTGGCAAGCTATATCGACTACAAGCGCTCTGCGGAAGTCGACGAGGTTCGGCAGCGGCCCCACCCGTACGAGTTCTCGCTCTACTACGACATCTAGCCGGATTCGATTCCGGTTTCCGGCACTACCGCGGCCGGAGGTTCCTTCCCGGGCCTCCGGCCGTTTTTCGTGCCGGCAGCCATCGAACTGGCGGGTGATCCATGTACAGCTTGCCGCGCCAATCGGCCTCGCGTCCTGCTAGGCTGGACGCTGGCAGTTCGCGAGTTCCTGTCATGGCAGAAGCGCAAAGTCCCCATGCGGATTCTGGAGCGGGCCTCGTCCGTGGACTGGGCCTGAAGGAGTCCGTCTCGGCCAACGTGGTCGAGATGCTTGGCATCGGGCCGTTCGTCACGATTCCCATCCTGATCGCGGCCATGGGAGGTCCCCATTCCATGCTGGGGTGGCTCCTCGGTGCGGTTCTGGCCGTCTGCGACGGTCTGGTCTGGGCCGAGCTTGGCGCGGCGATGCCAGGTGCCGGCGGCTCCTACATCTACCTCAGGGAAGCGTACGGGCCCGAGCGGATGGGGCGGATGATGTCCTTCCTGTTTGTCTGGATGATCTTCTTCACCGCGCCGCTCTCGGTCGCGACCGGTGCCGTCGGGTTTGCGCAGTATGCCCGCTACCTGATGCCGGACATGACCGAGAGGGGGACGCAACTCCTGGCCGTAGGGCTCTGCCTCCTCGTCACCTTCTCTCTCTACCGGGGGATCCGCACCATCGGGCGCCTGTCGTTCGTGCTGATGCTGGCGGCGGTCGGCACCATCCTCTGGGTCATCGCATCCGGGCTTGCGCATGTCCGGGCCGACCTGCTCCTGGACATTCCCGAGGGAGCATTCACCTGGTCCTGGGATTTCCTCTCCGGACTGGGAGGAGCGGCGCTGATCGGCATCTACGGGTACGGGGGATACAACAATATCTGCTTCTTGGGGGGAGAGGTCAGGAACGCCAGCCGGAATATCCCCATTGCAGTCATCGCGTCGATTGCGATCGTAGCGCTCCTCTACATCTTTCTGAACACCACCATCCTGGGTGTCGTGCCCTGGCGGGACGCCATGGCATCGCAGCACGTGGTGTCGGAATTCATGGAGATCGTTTACGGATCCTGGGCCGCACAGGTCCTGACCTACCTCGTGCTCGTGGCATCGGCCGGGTCGGTGTTCGCGCTGCTGCTGGGCTACTCGCGGATTCCATTCGCGGCGGCCCGCGACGGCAGGTTCTTCTCGGTCTTCGGCCGCCTCCATCCGGTCCAGCGGTTCCCCCACGTTTCGCTGTTGACGCTGGGCCTGTCCTCGACGGTGTTCTGTTTTCTCGAACTCGATGAAATCATCCAGGCGCTCATCGTGATCCAGATCGTCGTTCAGGTCCTGGGCCAGATCGTTGCGGTCACCCTTATCCGGAAGTATCGGCCCGACATTCACCGGCCGTTCCAGATGTGGGGGTACCCGATTCCCGGTCTCGTAGCCATGACCTTGTGGCTACTCGTGCTCGCATCCACCGGAGCCGCCATCGCCGGGATGTCGCTGCTGGTGCTTGCCGCAGGGATCGGGTTGTATATGCTCAGGGCCAGGTGGGTGAGGGAATGGCCGTTTGGCTAGCCATCGGCCACTGGAGATTGATTCGCGAGTTGGGAATGATTCGCAGCACACCGGACGAAACGGTGGCGGTGCAAATCTGCTCCAAGCGCCAGACGATGGCACACGGGCGACAAGGAGTCAGGGGAAGCAATCCACCAGCCCCACGAGAATCCAAGGTACTGTAAGGGACTGGAGCAAGGAGTGATGGCCGGTCAGCGGTCGTCGCGCCAGCATCGGAGGCCCTGTAGTGCGGCGGTCTGGCCTGATCAGGTGATCCGAATGAATCCGATCAGTTGGGGCAGATATCCTACAAGGAAATCGGGACACACGGCCGGGCGGCGGAAAATGCCGCCTGCGTCCAAGGTCCGCCCGGAGCCACCCGAGGGCCACATTGCCATGACCGCAATGCCGAGTCGTTCCGAAAGCCCTCGTCGGAACCGGGCCGTTCATCTGGGAGACTCGTGAGTGGACCCCCCATCAAGCCAGATCGGCCGACCAGCGAGTCGCCCGGGCTGCAAGCAACCGTTGCCGGCGAGACTGCAGTGAGAAGTTCTGCCTCCAGCGATACCCTTGTCTGTGCCGGCGAAGTCTTCACGGACCTGATCTTCTTCGGACTGGATCGCCTTCCAAACCTCGGTGAGGAGATCAAGACGCGGAACTTTGCGATGACAGCGGGAGGTGGTGCGGCAATCACGGCGGCTGCAGCGGCGCGACTGGGGCGGTCGACGCAGCTAGTAACAGCGTGGGGCATGTCCAGCCTGGATGCCGAGACTGAAATGCAACTCGAAGCACTGGGGGTGTCCTGCTCTTGGTCGTATCGGGGCGCTGATGCGGCATCGGGTGTCACTGTCGCGCTGGGAACGTCGGAGGACCGGTGCTTCGTGACCCGCCCGTGCTCCGGCGAGGTTCTCGAGACCCATCTGCTGCATCGGGACACCCTGGATCGCCTCGCCACGGCCGGTCATGTGCATCTGGCGCTGGCCCCTGATCGGCTGGCTCCGTTCCGAGCTGCCGTCGGGCGAATTCGTGCCAGCGGTGCGACGGTTTCGTGGGACTTGGGATGGAATCCCTCGATCGGGCGATCACCCGAGTTCCGTCAACTGTGCCGGGAGTTGGACGTGCTGTTCCTGAACGAGATCGAGGCCTGCTCCTACGCAGGAATGCCATCTGCTGGTGAGGCACTGCAATGGTTTTCCGGTTCGAGCAACACCGTCGTGATCAAGCTTGGCGCCGCAGGATCAGTTGCCTCGCAGTGGGGTGGAGAGCCGGTCCATGTCGAGGGCATTCGGGTTGATTCTGTCGACACAACCGGGGCAGGAGACGCATTCGACGGGGGATTCCTGCACGCCTGGTTGGGTGATCGGACATTGGACCGGGCGCTTGTCGCCGGTAACGTCTGCGGTGGCCTGTCGACCCGGTCTGCGGGAGGCTGTGCTTCCCTGCCGTCGCTGTCCGAGTTTGGAGCCCACCGCGGAGCTTACTCGACGGTGCGGGAAGGGGATGGAGGTGTTTCATGAAGATGGCGATCATCGGGGGGGCTGGCGTTCGCGTGCCGCTGGTTACCAGTGGCTTGCTGCAACATGGCTCGGCACTGGCGACAGACGAGTTGGCGCTCTTCGACAGCGACACGGACCGGCTCGAGATCGTGGCCCGCATCACGGAAGCCATGGTCCGGCGACTGGGTGGCTCACTGCGAGTCACGCGAACAAGCGTGTTGGAGGAGGCGGTCGAGGGCTGCACCTTCGTGGTCAGCAACATCCGCGTCGGCGGCATCGCAGGGAGGATTCATGACGAGCGCGTAGCGCTAGACCATCGGGTCCCTGGCCAAGAGACTGTTGGTCCCGGTGGATTTGCGTTGGCCCTTCGCACGATCGCTCCTCTGGTGGACTATGCCCGTCGAGTTCGGCAGACGGCACCCCATGCGTGGCTGATCAACTTCACCAATCCGGTCGGCATCATGGCGGAAGCCTTGATCCAGGAAGGCCTTTCCGACCGCTGTATCGGGGTTTGCGATACCCCGCGAGAGCAGTTCCTGCATGTTGCCGATGCCCTCGGGATTCCGCTGGACACGGCTCACTTCGACTATCTGGGCCTGAATCATCTCGGATGGATTCGGTCCGTGCTGGTGGACGGACGGGACATGCTTGGCGACTTGCTGCAGTCGGACGCGTTGCTGGACCGGGCCTATCCTCTGCCCCTGTTCTCGAAGCCCTTTCTCCGGGAACTGGGCCTACTGCCTACGGAGTACCTGTATTACTACTACCACCCGACCGAAGCCGTCCAGAGAACCTTGGCGACGGCCAGTACCCGCGGACTGCTCATCCAGAACCTGACCCGCCGGTTGATGCAAGCCGTGGCCGAATCGGGAGGGGATGACAAACGGATCATGGCTGCCTACGACTCCTATCTCGCTCACAGGAACGCCTCATACATGGCGATTGAGACGGCAGGGGACACGGATGAGGCCCGGGTGGAATCGGCCGCCGATTCTCTCTATCGCAGTGCCGCAGGCTACGAGCGGATCGCGCTGGATGTGATGACGGCGATTCAGGCCAACCAACCGATGGTTATGCCATTGAACGTGCCCAACCGGGGAGCCGTCCGGGATCTCGATCCTGAGACCGCGGTAGAGGTTCCGTGCGTGATTGATGGCAACGGGCCCCGCCCACTGGCCGTCGGGTCCTTGCCAGAGCCGATTCGGGGCCTGCTCTTGCATGTGAAGGAATATGAGCGAATCACGGTACAGGCTGTCCTGCAGCGCTCCCGCGGCTTGGCCGTCGAGGCTTTGACCGCGAACCCGCTGGTAGGGAGCCGGGAACTTGCAGGGACGCTCATGGACGAGTACCGAAAGGTTCATGCTCCCTTGCTGAACTTCCTTGCCTGACCGAACCTGGACGACCTTGGCGGCAGGGTTTCTGTTTGGGCGTTCGGTAAGCCAGATGAGTTGCGTTTCCAGTCGAGCTGGCCGATTCCGAGTGTGCTCCGAGATCTCCAGGGATCGTTGAGCGGCAACGTGATTGGCACCGTGCGGTTCGACAGTCCCGGGTGGATTCGGACTCCGGAACCGCTACCTGTACTGGTCGGTAGTCAGGCCCGGACAACCCGCCCTGCACGAGCTTGGTCAACTTCGGCCGCTCTGAAAAACGCTCCGAAGGTCGCCGGTTGAACCAGGCAACGCTACAGCGGGTGGAGGGGTCTGACGTCCAAGATCGCCTATCGTATGGGCGACACCGATTTGCCTTGGATTTCTGGCATCTGAATCACGAGAAGCGCCGCCGGATCCCAACGTTGCACCAACAGGGGCGTCGGTCGGTGGGTACCGTCGCGGTTCAACTAGCGATATGAGTCCACCGCAAGGCGACCCGAGAGGCCGCTGCTGACGGCTATATCGCGGTCCTCGGGGACATGAGTGAGCGCTCGGATGCCGTCGACTTCGAGCGCGGCAACGGGGGAGCAAGACGATCCTCGACACAGCCCACCCTCTGTGACGCTCGGAGAATGGAAGTCATAGTAGCTTCAATATCAACCGGTCCGGCGGAAGACTGCCTAAATGTGTTGGGACGCCACGCTGGACCTGCTCCAACGCTACCAACTCTTGGTGCCACCCCCCTTCTGCGAGACAGCCATGGAGTCGGCCGACAACCTCCAGATCAACTACACATTGGAGCCGACGCCTTCTCCGCCCGTCCCTACCGCTTGCGCTAGCGCCGTCAATGAACATAGGTACTGCCCTATGTCCAGCTGGACTCTCTCGTCCCCAAGGGGAACCTGTGCGTGATCGCACCACAGCGACTCGATGATGTCGCCGACCGGCCGAACAACTGCCCGCGCAAGTTGCACGCCTACAGTGCCTCACACTGCGTCTTCCGTACCAACTGTGTCGCAATCTGCGGCGCTCCACCACCCGAGAACACGTGCCGTTGTTCACTCTGGTCGGCTTCCAGTGGGTCCCCGGCTCCAGAGCCCGTTCCTTCAGCGAGGGCTTGGCGCCACGCCTCCGAGCTTGCTTCTCGTTCCGGGCAATCGGCTCGTTCTCCGCTCGTGGATGAAGACTCCGTCCTTGAAACCTCGACTGCCACCGCATCCTACCGACAACTCTGACGCCAACACCCGAATGCCTCACCCTGCGGTGCGCACTTCGAAATGCAATGGGGCGAGTCTCTCGCATGCCGCTCAGCAGGTTGGACACCATCGGCAACCGATGATCTCAGAGCAGCGGAACTGGTGTCCCGTCAAGGCGGTGCAATCGGAGGACATGCCCGCCGGTTGTGGCACTCTGGACAGGTCATGAGCGATGCGGATTTGAATCTCCAGGATGCTCTTCCGGTGGGAACGGTTGTCGGCAGCTACGAGCTGGAGGCCGTTCTTGGACATGGCGGATTCAGTGTTGTCTACCGAGCTCGCCATGTCGACAGGGGGCACACTGTCGCCTTGAAGGAGTACCTCCCGTCCGAGATTGCCGTCCGTGTTGAAGGGACGGTCTGCCCGAGAAGCACGGAATGCACTCCCTACTACGAAGACGGCAGCCGACGATTCCTGGAGGAGGCCAGGCGAGTCTTTCAGTTCAAGGATGACCCCGGCGTGGTGGGTTATCTGGATTACTTCGGTGCCAACGGCACGGCGTACATCGTGCTGGAGCACGTGGAAGGCATGTCACTGGCCGAATTACTGCGAAAGCGGGAAGCTGCAGGCCGGCCGCTTGACGAGAGCGAGCTGCGGTCACTTGCCCAACCTTTGGTGGAGACGCTGCTGCGGCTGCACCGGGCCGATGTTCTGCATCGTGACATCAAGCCATCGAACATTCTGCTGAGGCGGTCCGACGCCAACCCTGTACTGATTGACTTCGGGGCGGCGAAACAGCACGCAGCACTCCACAGCAAGTCAAGAACGGCACCGTCCACACCGGGTTATGCGGCCTTGGAGCAGGTGGGCGATGGAGAACTGGGGCCGTGGACGGATGTGTACGGCTTCGGGGCGGTGATGTGGAGAGTAGTGGCGGGAGGGCAGCCGCCCTGGCGGCCACTGAATCCGAAGCGGGTTGAACTACGGGCTGCGGCCCTTCTGGCAGGGAAAGCGGATCCACTTCCCTCCGCGACAGATCTGGGGGCGGGGAGGTTCTCACAGGGGCTGCTTTCAGCAATCGACAGGTCCTTGACGGTTCCAGCGGACCAGAGGCCGCATAACCTGGACGACCTGAGGGAGGCGCTGGCTCGTGAAGGCCGGTCGGCAGGCCATCCTAAGCCCGATATCCATCCGATTTCGGTTCGTGACCAAGGACGAAAGAAGAGATCATTATTTCAAACAAGGAGGTTCTTAATCGAACTTGTCTCGCTATTAGCGAGGTTCATGATACTACCAATAATGAGTTCCAAGAATACAGCTAAGCTTCTCTATTTCTTGATGCGAACAAAACAACCACCGGATGTGGTGAAGGCGCTGCTGGATGCAGGTGCGGATCCGAACGCACGGGATGATGCAGGAATGACACCACTGCATTTTGTGTTGAATAGGGACAGCGCACCGGATTTAGTGAGGGTGCTGCTGAAGGTGGGAGGGGACCTGGATGCACGGCGAGAGGATGGATCGACGCCGCTGCACGATGCGATGGCCTGCAGCCGGTCTCCGGATGTGGTGAAGGCTCTGGTGAAGGCAGGGGCAGATCTGAATGCACAGGATGCAGACGGATGGACACCACTTCACCACGCATCAGCATTTAGTGAATCACCGGATGGAGTGAGAGTACTACTAGAGGCGGGAGCGGACGTTGATGCACGGGATAGAGAGGGAGGAACACCACTTCACACCGTGGGTTATAGCAGATCATCGGGAGTAGTGAAGGTGCTATTGGAGGCGGGTGCAGACCCGAACATGGTGGCGGGTAGGGATCCGATCACAGGTGCATATGGATTGACAGCACTGCATGCTGCGGGTTATAGCAGGTCACCGGAAGTGGTGAGGACGGTGCTGAAGGCGGGAGCTGACCCGAACGCACGGGATGAACAAGGATGTACACCACTGCACTGGGTACGCTGGTCATCGAGTGTAGTGAAGGTGCTGCTGGAGGCGGGTGCGGATCCGAATGCAAGAAATGAAGAAGGATTGACACCATTGCACGCTACGTGTGGGAGCAAGGTACTGGAGCCGGGAGTGGTGAGGGTGCTGCTGGAGGGGGGGGCGGACCCGAATACATGGAGTGGATGCGGAGAGACACCGCTGCACGCCGCGTGTGGGAGCAGCTCAGCGGAAGTGGTGCAAGTACTGTTAGATGCCGGTGCCGCCCCAAACACAAGAGATGAAAAAGGAGCGACACCGCTGCACTATGCGATGAGACCTATTTCATCCACTACCCTTACCAAAATCAGCTCAGCAGACGTGGTGAAAGTGCTGCTGGAGGGGGGGGCGGACCCGAATCTACAGGATGATGATGGACGGACAGCACTGCACCGGACCAGCTCAGCAGACGTGGTAAAAGTGCTGCTGGAGGCAGGTTCGGATCCGAGCACGGGATGATGATGGACAGACACCACTGAGTCATGCGCTGGCTATGGCAAATCACCGGACTCTCCACGGCTAAAGGCGGATCCGGTTGGGCTGGGCTCATGCGTGATTTTCAGGCATCCAGTGACGGGCGATGGTATCTGTGATTGGCGCTCCAGTGGTGCTCGAGCACTTTACAGATGCGGTACCAACCCGCTGGTTGGAGTTTGTACTGGCCGGTGGCAGCCCTGTAGTGGTGCGGTTGAGCGAGTTTATGAGCTTGCCCGTGCCGATAGCTGGAGGGGCCAGCATCGTGCCGAAAGTCGTGGCAGACGGTGAGTGGTGCTTGAACTGAGCGACGATGTTGCCGGCCGAGGCCCCTATTAGGCCGAAGTTAGCGTCAAATTTGGCCGTTTTTTCGCTGTAACACGTTATTTTGCTTACACTTACGCAATTCTAGAGGCTGTATTGTGTACCCATGTAAATGAGAGGTAGCATGTTGACTCATATCTGGTTTCGAGCTATCATAATGGCCATGTATATCGAACGTGTCCCTAACCGCAACTCTCCTCCCGCCGTCCTGCTCCGCGAGTCCTTCCGCCACCAGGGCAAGATCAAAAAACGCACCCTCGCCAACCTCTCGAAGTGGCCCGACCGGATCGTCGAGGGCCTCCGCATCCTGCTCAAGGGCGGCCTCGCTCTCCCCTCCCTCAGCGACGCCTTCACCATTCTCCGCTCCCGTCCCCATGGCCATGTCGCCGCCGTCCTGGGCTCCGCTCGCCGCCTGCGACTCGAACCTCTCATCGACCGCATGCCGTCCCGCCAGCGCGACCTGGTCACCGCCATGGTCCTTGCCCGTATCCTCGACCCCCGCTCGAAGCTCGCCACCGCACGCTCCCTGCACGGCGAGACCCTCGCTCACACCTTGGGCGAAGAGCTCGGCGTCGAGGACGCTGACGC
Organism: Bryobacterales bacterium; assembly: GCA_965205085.1. Taxonomy (GTDB): domain Bacteria; phylum Acidobacteriota; class Terriglobia; order Bryobacterales; family UBA6623; genus VXMF01. Next base: position 5,386,095 of record OZ242039.1, read on the forward strand.
ACGGGACCTCTATCAGGCCATGGACTGGTTGCTCCAGCGCCAGGACCGCATCGAGCGGCACCTCGCCGCCCGGCATTTGCAAGAGGGCACCCTGGTGCTCTGCGACGTCACATCCGTCTACTTCGAGGGCCTGACCTGCCCGCTTGCCAAGCGCGGCGACTCACGGGACGGCAAGAAGGGTAAGCTCCAGTTCGTCTTCGCTTTGCTCTGCGACCAACATGGCTGCCCCGTCGCCGTGGAAGTGTTCGAGGGGAACACCGCCGATCCCGGCACGGTGGGCGCCCAAGTCCAGACCCTGCGCGAGCGCTTCTCGCTGTCCCGCGTCGTGCTGGTAGGGGATCGAGGGTTGTTGACCGATGCCCGCATCCGAGACGAGCTCGCACCCGCCGGGCTGGACTGGATCACTGCCTTGAGGGCCCCCGCGATCCAGAGTCTGGTCCAGAACGGCGATGTCGAGCCATCGCTCCTTGATGAGTGTGACTTCGCCGAGATCACCTCGCCCGAGCTGTATCCCGGCGAACGGCTGGTCGTGTGTCGCAACCCGTTGCTGGCGGCCCAACGGACGCACACCCGTCAAGCGCTTCTGGCCGCCACCGAGGTGGCGCTGGAGCAGGTGGTGGCGGCCACGACGCGGAAGCATCAGCCGCTATGGGGCCAGCACAACATTGCGGTCCGGGTGGATCGCGCTCTGCGGAAATACAAGGTCGGCAAGCACTTCGATGTCCAGTCCACCGACGACAGCTGCTCGTGGGAGCGCAGCGACGAGCGCATCGCCCGGGAAGCGGTGCTGGACGGCATCTACATCGTCCGGACCAACGTGCCCAAGGACCGATTGTCCAGCCAGGAGGCCGTGCGGTCCTACAAGAGCCTGAGCCAGATCGAGCGAGCCTTTCGAAGCTACAAGACAGTGGACCTCAAAGTCCGTCCGGTTCACCATCGTCTCGAGGGACGGGTGCGGGCACATGTCTTCCTGTGCATGTTGGCCTACTACGTGGAGTGGCCCATGCGGCGTTCGCTGGCACCCCTGCTCTTCGATGAGGAGAAGCAAGGTACCGACACGGACGCTTCTCCTGTGGGGCCGGCCCGACGCTCGAAGGAGGCGCGGGCCAAGGCCGCGCGCAAGCGTACGGGGGAGGATTGGCCCGTGCACAGTTTCCGCACGCTCCTGACTGATCTGGCCACCCTGACTCGCCATCGGGTTCAGCCAGCTGCCGAGGGCGCGGAGGCTGTCGACGTGCTCAGCAGTCCGACACCGTATCAGGCCGAAGTCCTCCGTCTGCTGGGGGTCCAAGCATGAATTGTAGCCAGTAGCGAACACCTGCAAATTCGATTATGCTACGCAATCACAGTGAGTTAGACACTTTTCAGCCTGCGAACTTCGGGTTAGTGGAAGGAGCGAATCTGGCAGAGCCCGTCGTATTGCCGGTGGTGGTAAGCTTGGTGCCTGTCCATTTGTCCCATGCGATAGGCTTGGCCGGACCGTGACACCACTCCCCGCTTTCGCACTTGTTAGCACAAATGGCGTAATCAAGACCTTAGACCCATCCGCCCGCTGTTGCATTTCCTTGTGCAACTGGCAAGGTTATCTGTTTGAGTTGGATCAGGACCATCACCCTCAAGTCACTTGCCTTGGCCTCAACTCTGTGAGTGACGGAACACTGACACCATGGAAATGGAGCGCCAGAACCTGTCAGGCCGTCTCAGCTTCGAACCCAGTCACGTTGCGAGTCTCGGCACTGAACTCTACCCCAATCAAATGGACCGGCTTCCCTTGGCTCCGGTAGCGGTCTGCGTACCCCCGTTCTCTCAACTGCTGTAAGGCCGTGCTCGCACTCGCTCGCTCGCGCATCTTGAACTCCAGCACCCACACCCGCCCAGACTCTCGCACAACCAGATCCGTCCGCCCTCCACTGCCGCTCTCCTCAGCCCGCACGTCTGCTCCCAAGGCTGCGAAGTGTGCGTACAGTACGCTTGCGTACCAGCCTTCGTAGGCACCCATCGGATTCTTTCCATGCCACTGGTGCGGAATTCCCGCCAGTAGCGCCCTCAACTGCTCCTCCAGGCCGACTAGATCACCCGTCGAAAGCACTGCCCGCAAGCGATCAGTCTTGCGCTCTCGGTCCCAGTCGGTGCCCAGCACACTGTCAAGCAACTCCGCATTCAGGCTCTCGCGAACTTCTCGATTCGGATACCCCAATCGGTATCGCAGCTTGCCATCGGCATCAAGTCTCTCAAGAATCGTCAGATAGCCCGCTTGGAACATTAGTGCCTCGGGCGCTATGTCTCCCACATCGAACTTTGAGAGTAGGTGCCCGGAAGCGACAACTCCGTCGAGCAGATGCCAAGGGACCCCCCGCTCAAGCAAGAGGTTGACCAGAAAGGTCGGCGTGCCTGTCTCGAACCACCATGGTGCATACTCACGAGTATCCAGCAGCAGGAGGACATCGAAAGGGTTGTAAACGCGCTCTTCGCCACCCCAGCTGTAGCCGTTGTACCACTCTCGGATCCGGTCCCGGTCGAGACCCTCGGTCCAATCCGAGAACACGCTGTCGAGGTCATTCTCGGTGTAACCGCAAATGGAAGAATAACGCGCGTCCAAGGTGATGTCCTTAAGATTGTTCAGGCCTGAGAACAGGTTTACCTTCGAGAATTTGCTGACCCCGGTGAGAAAGCAGAAGCGCACGTGTTCGTCGCAGTCTTTGATCACTGCGTATAGACCACGGAGTTCATCGCGGTTGGCTCGTGCGAGGTCGGGGTCGTGGAGGACATCTAGGATTGGCTTGTCGTACTCATCCACTAGCACGGCCACCCGGCGTCCCGACTGCTCGTGTAAGGCTTCCAGCAGTTCTGCGAGGCGGTCCGACGGGTCTGGCGCTTGAACGACCACGCTTGCCCGTCGTTCGTGCGACCGCAGTTGCGAGAGCAGAGTGCGGTGCACCCTAGTCGGATCTCCGAAGCTGCCTCGCCCGAACGATAGCGCTATAACCGGGCAGGGCTGCGACCAGTCCCAGTCCGGTTCGATTGCCAAGCCCTCGAACAAGTCCCGCTGGCACTCAAACAGAGACTTGAGTGTGCTCACGAGCAAGCTCTTTCCGAAACGTCGTGGCCGAGACAAGAAGTACCGGCCACCGCCTTCTACGAGGTTCCGCACATGCGGAGTCTTGTCGACATAGCGATAGCGGTCAGTGCGCACTGTCCGGAAGGATTGGATCCCGATCGGCAACTGATCGCCCACGCCTTGTAGTCTAGCCTGAGTCTTCATGATCACTGCGCCGATTGCAGGGGGAAGCGCGAGGCCATGGGCCCAGAGTCCGGATCGGCCTATTGGGATCATGGAGAAATTCCCATGCTTCAGGCTTGGGGCAATCGGCATGAGACGAGTGCTTTCCGATCTACACCCTGGATCAACAGGGTGCTTCAGCCGGCACCATTGCCGCTAAGCTCAAACGGCACCAATCCACCGCCTGTTGCGGACTCTGGCTCAATGCCGGTACGCCCAGCCGTGGCCACCGGCACGCACTCCAACTCGCCCAACAAGGCTGCTACCTTCCTACGGAAGCGCCATCCAGCACTCTGGAACTGTATCTGTAAGCTGCTTGAGCACCACGAGAGCCCCGATCAGGGAGCCGGTCGCTTGGAGCTAGCCTGGCTGATCTCGCTCAGCTTCTGGTGGCTCTGCCAGCGGATTGACCGGGATCGCGCCCAAGGTGACTCGCTGTACGTGTACTTGTCTTCGGCGGCGGTGCCAGCCGCGCCGCTCCGAGGCGACCCGGAAGGCCGCCGCGCTCGTCGGCGACTCTGTGCTGGACCTGCTCCGGTCCTTCCCGGGCCTGATCCTTGTGCACATCTGCGACAACGGCTCGGAGTTCGCCCGCTATCGGCAGATCGCCTCGGAACTCGACTACCGCACCCCGTAGGAGGTTTTCCGCTGCGGCTGCCCCTTGGCTGGCATCGTCCCGCCACCCGACGCCCCGGACCTCTGATCTCTCCACACATCGATGGGCAATAGGGTGAACCTAACCAAAGCGAAATCCGGACGCTTCCGGCACTCAGGCAGACAACTCTCACCGCGAACGTCGTTTGCAGGAATCGCGGAGTCTCTCCCGGCTCGACCTAGGCGGTCGGGCCGCTTTGCAACCGATGATCTCGGAGCAGTGGATCTTGTGGACTCCAAGGCAAGCCGCTCGGGAGGCATGCCGGTCGGCTGCGGCACTCTGGACACGTCATGAGCGCAGCAGGCTTGCATCTAAGAAATGCCCTTCCGGTGGGAACAGTCGTCGGTGACGACGAACTGGAGGCAGTTCTCGGGCATGGCGGGTTCAGCGTTGTCTACCGTGCTCGCCACGTCGAAATGGGGCACACTGTTGCCTTGAAGGAGTATCTTCCGGTCGACCTTGCCGTCCGAGATGGAGCGACGGCTTATCCGAGAAGTACCGAATGCACTCCTGGTTACGAAGACGGCAGGCGACGGTTTCTGGAGGAGGCCAGGCGAATCGTTCATTTCAAAGATGACCCTGGGGCAGTGGGTTGTTTGGGATACTCCCGCGCCGATGGTACGGCCTACATCGTGTTGGAGCATGTGGAAGGCAGGTTACTGGCCTAGCCGCTGCGAAAGCAGGAAGCCGCAGGCCGGCCGCTCGACGAGAGCGAGCTGCGGTCGCTTGTCCAGCCATTGGTGGAGACGCTGTTGCGGCTGCACCAGGCAGATGTTCTGCATCGGGACATCAAGCCATCGAATATTCTCCTGAGGCAGTCTGACGCCAAGCCTGTGCTGATCGACATTGGGGCGGCGAAACGGCCGACAGGTCTACACAGGAAATCAACGGCACCGTTCACTGGCCGCTGCACACAGTCACCTGGTTCTCGGCGACCGCCAGTCAGACCGTTCGACTCTCGAAATGAAGAATATTGCGGGTCTCGGCGCTGAGGTCCACACCAACCAGGTGGACCGGTAGCCCCAGACCGCGATAGCGGTCGGCGTACCCCCGCTCCTGCAGTTGCCGCAACGCCGCTCCCGGCTCCGCCCGCTCCCGCATCTTGAATTCGAATATCCACACCCGCCCCTTCACTCGCACGACCAGGTCGGACCGCCCCTGGCTCCCGCTCTCCTCGGCCCGCACGTCGCCTCCCAGCGCCATGAAGTGCGCGTAGAACAGGCTCGCGTACCAACCCTCGTAGGATCCCATCGGATTCTTGCCGTGCCACTGGTGCGGAATCCCCGGCAGCAGTGCCCGCAACTGCTCCTCCAGGCCGGTGAGGTCGCCCGCAACCAGCGCTTCGCCCATACGGTCTGCCTGCCGCTCCTGCTGCCAGCCGCTTCCCAGCACTCTGTCCCGCAGTGTCGCGTTCAGGGTCTCGCGGACTTCGCGGTTCGGATACCCCAATCGGTAGCGCAGCTTACCGCCGACAGCTACTGTCTCCAAGACCGTCAGATAGCCGGTCTGGAACAGCAGAGCCTCGGGAGCGATGTTCCCGACATCGAACTGCGAGAGCAGAGCCGATGACGCCAGCATACCGTCCAACTGGTGCCAGGCCACGCCCTTCTGGATCAGGAGGTCGACCAGGAACGTCGGCGAGCCGGTCTCGAACCACCAGTTGTTGAATTGTCGACTCTTCAGCAGCTGAAGTACGTCGAAGGGGTTGTAGACGCGTTCCTCTCCGCCCCAACTGTAGCCGTTGTACCAGTCTCGGATCTGCTCCCGGTCGAGTCCTTCGAGCCTGTCGGGGAACACCGTGTCGAGGTCCGTTTCGGAGTAGCCGCAGAGGGAGGAAAAGTGCGGGTCGAGGGTGATGTCCTCAAGATTGTTCAGGCCCGAGAACAGGTTCACCTTCGAGAACTTGCTTACGCCCGTGAGGAAGCAGAAGCGAACGTGCTCGTCGCTGTGTTTGATCGCCGCATACAGTCCACGGAGTTCATCGCGGTTGGTGCGGGCGGTGTCGGGGTCGTGGAGCATGTCCAGGATCGGCTTGTCGTACTCGTCCACCAGGACAGCGACGCGACGGCCTGTCTGCCTGTGGAGCGTTTCCAGCAACTCCGCGAGACGGACCGCCGGGTCTGACGATTGGACGACGACCCCAGCCTGCGTTTCGTGCGACCGGAGTTGAGAGAGCAGGGTCTGGTGCAATCGGCTCAGTTCGTCGAAGTTTCCCAGGCCGAAAGAGAGGGCCACGACCGGATAGGGCCGCGTCCAGTCCCAGTGAGGTTCGATCGCCAGACCTGCGAACAAGTCCCGGTCGCACTTGAACAGGGACTTGAGGGTACTGACGAGCAGGCTCTTGCCAAACCGTCGCGGCCGTGACAGGAAGTAGTGGGTCCCCTGCTCGACCAGTTGCAGGACAAGGCCGGTCTTGTCCACGTAATAGCCGCATTCCTCCCGGACTTCGCGGAATGTCTGGATCCCGATGGGCAGTCGTTGCTTGCCTGCAGAGGAAGTCATACCCGACCCCAAAGACTACCTTGATTCTATGTCCTTCATCAAGGCAACTCCTGCTCGGTTGTGGTCGGCCCACCCCGCTAGCTGTGCCCGCACGAGTCCGAGGCTCCACCGTAGCAGGGCGTTCTCACGCTGAGATCTGCTAGTTTCTTGTCGATACGGCTGATTCGATTTGCGCGGAGCACTGGCTGCCACTTGCACTAGGAAGCGCAACAGCGGGCGGAGGGGCCTAAGGTGCTGATTAGCCTATCCTAGAGGAGAAATCGCCATGCCTCAGCAGTTCCGCCCCTAGGAGAGTCACCTTGAGAGTCCCACCACGGCTGCCGTACCTTGGTTACGACTCAACTACCAACTCTGAACCCCTCGCTCCTCGCTTTCACACATCGATGTGCAAAGGGCTCTACCAAGCCAGAGCGGAAACCGGACGCTTCGCGCAGTCAGGCAGATAACCATCACCGCGATTGTTGTTTGCAGGAACCGCGGAGACTCTCCCGGCTCGATCCAGCGAGTCGATCCCTTGGCAACCGATGATCTAGGAGCAGTGGATCTGGTGGACTCCGAGGCTATCTGATCGGGAGACATGCCGTTCGGCTGTGGCACTCTGGACAGGTCATGAGCGAAGCAGACTTACATCTACGAGATGCCCTTCCGGTGGGAACAGTCGTCGGTGACTACGAACTGGAGGCAGTTCTTGGGCATGGCGGGTTCAGCGTTGTCTACCGTGCTCGCCACGTCGAAGTGGGGCACACTGTGGCCTTGAAGGAGTATCTCCCGATCGACCTTGCCGTCCGTGATGGGGGGACGGTTTACCCGAGAAGTACGGAATGCACTCCTGGTTATGAAGACGGCAGGCGACGATTCCTGGAGGAGGCCAGGCGAATCGTTCAGTTCAAGGATGACCCTGGGGTGGTGGGTTGTTTGGGTTACTTCCGCGCCAATGGTACGGCGTACATCGTGCTGGAGCACGTGGAAGGCATGTCACTGGCCGAGCTGCTGCGAAAGCGGGAAGCCGCAGGTCGGCCGCTCGACGAGAGCGAGTTGCGGTCACTTGCCCAGCCATTGGTGGAGACGCTGTTGCGGCTGCACCGGGCAGATGTTCTGCATCGCGACATCAAGCCATCGAATATTCTCCTGAGGCGGTCGGACGCCAAGCCTGTGCTGATCGACTTTGGGGCGGCGAAACAGCAGACAGCTCTGCACAGCAAATCAACGGCACCGTTTACAGAGGGCTATGCGGCGATTGAGCAGGTGGGGGAGGGGGAACTGGGGCCTTGGACGGACGTGTACGCCTTTGGAGCAGTGATATGGCGGATAGTAGCGGGAGGGCAGCCGCCCTGGCGGCCACCGAATCCGAAGCGGGTAGAACTGCGGGCTTCGGCACTACTGGCCGGGAGACCGGATCCACTTCCGTCTGCAACCAACTTGGGATCAGGGAGGTTTTCACAGGGGCTGCTGTCGGCAATCGACAGGTCCCTGACCGTTTCAGCCGACAAGAGGCCGAACAACCTCGACGACTTGAGGGAGGCCATGGCTGGTGACGGCCAGAGGGGAGGCTCGTCTGAGGCTGAGCCCCGCCCGATGTTCGTTCGTGATCAAGGACGCCGGCAGAAGTGGCCGGCAGCTGCGTTGATTGCAGGATGTGTTGTCTTGGCGATCCTGTTCGTTGCGTGGATCTCAGATGGTCCCACCGGGAGAGTCCCCACCAAGACGCAGCGACCCGAGATGGACGCCGGGGTGCCAACTACCGGGCCCAAAGATGAGCTTGATGCGCGAGTACGGAAGGATCTTGGAGGCCCTGTCCACCAGAAAGATGACGAAAGCTCCCGACAGAACGACGGTACGGGACGAGCCGCAAGCAAAGGGACTAGGGCTCCTGTACCCGACCGAGATCAGGGGCGGGGCAGAGACTTGGCCGATCCAACCGGGCGTAATGCCGATCATTCGGAGCGTGAACTTGTTAGGGGTAACGTCCTCGAACCCTCCGCTAACCCACCTGAGCTTGATGAGAGCGTGAGTACATCGCCAGTAGCGATTCCGCCGCCGCCCGTTGCAAAGAAGGCTCCACCGAAGCGCATCCGTGTTGGCGGCAACGTGGCGAAGGCGCACCTGACGCGGCAGGTACGTCCGCAGTACCCGCCACTGGCCCGGCAGGCCCGCATCCAGGGTACGGTCAAGCTGTCCGCCGTGATCTCCAAGGACGGCACGATCCAGAAGCTTGATGTTCTGTCGGGCCACCCACTCCTCGTTCCTGCCGCATTGGACGCGGTGCGGCAATGGCGCTATCGACCGACCCTGCTGAACGGTGAGGCTGTTGAGGTGCTGACGAATATCGACGTGAACTTCACGCTCGGCATGAACCTTATCCAAGGTCCTGTTGGTCGGTACGAAAGACCTACCCCCTTGACGATCCGATAGTTGTCCGCGATCGGGCAATCAAGGCAGCTTTGCTCAGCCGCGCCCGCCCAGGGCAGGGTCGGACAAGCCGCTCGGGGGCGCTGGAGGCCTCTTAGGGGAGCGGTTTCCGCTCTCGTCTGCGCAATCAGGGCCTGGCAGCCAGACGAACTTCAGCGGCCGGCCACACTGTGCGTCAGGCCCCCCAGCGGTTCGCAGCCTGCGCTGGGCCGGTGCCCATCCGGGCCGCCAACGGACTTACAATCCGACCTACGATCGAGCACCCGCGCCATGATCAGAGCCTGACTGCGGTGCAGTTTCCGCGCCGGATCAGTGGGCCGGGCAGGCGATCAAACCCTTGTACGTCAGCCACGCACTCAAGCGGGCCTCCACCGAGTCCTTCTGATGATAGAGCCGCAACGTACAGGCATTGAGATAGCGCTGCGTATGCTGGATGCTTCAGAAGTGACGCCCATTGCACATTGAAGCGCAACAGCGGGGAAGCAGACCCTTGGAGTAGGTGGCTGAACTACTGCCAGAGTAAGACAAGCGGGGGGAATTGTCACGGCGACGCTCCAGAGGTGGCCGTTACGCGAGGGTGGCAGCGGAATCTGGCCCGAAAAGGCGGCCGGACCACAAGGGCGCTGGCGGGCTGGGCCCTCCAGCTCGAGAGGAGGAAGTGCGTCGGGGAGGGGCCGCGTTGCGGGTCGAGCGTGCGCAGGTTCTCGGTCTTGGGTACGAAGTGGCGCAGCAGGCCGTTGGTATGTTCATTGAGGCCCCGCTCGCAGGAGCGGTAGGGCCGGACAGAGAAGAGGTCGGTGTCGAGCGCCTCTGCGGTCTGGCGGTGGCCGGCGAACTCCTTCCCGTTGTCGCAGGTCAGGGTCAGGACCAGGGGCGAGAGGTGCCACAGCAGGTTCTGCATCGCGTCACCCACCAGGGCGGCAGTCTTCCTGCTCACAGTCTGAGCAAGCGGGTACTTCGACTTCCGTTCGACGAGTGTGACTCCGGGTCTCTTAGGGGCCTTGGCAAGGATCGTGTCAGCCCCCCAGTCTCCACTGCGCTGCTTCGAGTCGGCGATCTCGGGGCGCTCGCTGATGTCCCTGCGGCCCGGGATGCAGCCGCAAGTCGGTGCACAGCGAGCTGCCTTGGGCGCGGTCCTGGCGAATCCGCTGGTAGAGCCATGAGAAGCTGACCGAGACCGTCCCGGCCCGGTTCAGGCGACCGGCCACCTGCCTAGGGCTCCAGTGGTGCTGGAGCCGGTCACAGATGAGGTTTCAGATCACCGGCTTGAGCTTGCGCGGGCCGGGGACGGCTGGGTGGCGGCGCCGTTGAAAGAGTTACCGTTTCGTCTCCCGCCGGTTCCCGTGCAGCGAACAAGCCCCCTCCGACGATTGGAAGCGGCGCGTTGCCCGGTGTGCAGCCGACGTTGAGACAGATCGGCTTGGTGTGCTGTCCGTGCTGCAGGTTGTCCTCCGCGCCACGCTCCTGGAGTCCTTGCATCTCGATGCTCGCTTACAGTCCATTTCGTGACGGACAGCACGGGAACGATCCCGTCCAGCAAATCTCCATGTCTATGAGGGCAGATTCTCAGGCTTGATCCATTACAATTCGCCCTCCCCCGGGCCTGACGATACCGTCACTGCCTCTTGCTTCGGGTTGGTCTGCGAATGCGGTCTCTGGAACTTTGCCCGGGCAGGTCCGGCATGTACCCAGCCAGGGCCCTCCATGAGTGAACTCCGGTGAGGATACTGGCTCCTGGACAGCTAGCAATGGGTGGTCAACTCGCGACCGCACTCGTCTGGCGACTATCCTAGTAGGGAATCTCCCTTACGGTGAATGGCTCCGGCACACCATCGGGGCCGGAAAGCACCTTCCTGACGGGACTCCCCAGTCACTCTCACTTTCGAGTTCGGCATCCTCGACATCCAGCCACGCTCCATGGCATTCCAGACCTACATCATCGGACGCGGCAGGGGGGCTGATATCCGCCTCAATCACATTTCCGTGAGCAGGCGACATGCCGAGATGACCATCGCCACGGATGGTCGCTTGTTTCTGACCGATCGGGACTCGCTGCTCGGCACGTGGATTCTTCGAGATGGCAAATGGAGCAAGCATCGCCAGGGATACTTGGATGGACTGGAGCGGGTCCGATTCGGAAAGCGCGAGGTTTCCTTGGCCGAACTGATTGGTAAGGGGCCGTTGCCTCCGAAGCAAGACCCGAGCTTCGAGCCACACTCGATACGGCCGCGACGGAGACCGGACACCGGGGAGATCGAGGTCTGACCGACAGGGTACATGCCCAATGTTGAACTCTCTGGAGACGGAAGAACAGCAGCGCCGCGTCGTTGCAGCGCTGATCGCGCTTCTGAGCGCCTGCGTCGTGATCGCAGTGCTCAGTCTGCTTCTCCCTGCGCCAGTCGTTGGTTCGGGCAGGATGCACCTCTCGGCGATCCTTCTGGACAGGGGGAGCAGCATCTTCCCGTTCACGATTCAGAATGCGATGTGGATGATGTTCTGTTTCGGACTCGGGGAACTCTACATTCGATTCCTACGGGCGAGCGATGAGACGGCGCAGTTCGCAACCGGAATCCTGCCTAGCGACGAGACAACCATGTTCCGGGCCAAGGACCTCGTCCCGGTCTACCGGAAGCTGACGAAGTCGAACCATGCTCGCTACTACCGGCTGCAGCGGCTGATTCTCCGGGTGGTCCAGCAGTTCCAGATCAGCAAGTCCATCGATCAGGCGAACAGTTTGATGAACTCCAGCCTGGAACTTATCCAGCATGAGATCGAATTGAAGTACAACGTGCTTCGATACATCGTCTGGCTGATTCCGACGACTGGGTTCATCGGAACGGTTGTCGGGATTGCGATGGCCCTGTCCGCGGCTGGGGATTTGCCTGCTCTCGGTGATTCCGCTCAAGTCGAGGCTTGGTTCGGCCGCATGACGATGAGTTTGGGTGTTGCGTTCAACACCACGCTCCTGGCGCTGATCCTGGCTGCGATCCTGATGTTCCTGCTACACCTTGCACAAGGTAAGGAGGAGAGTGCGCTCAACAGTGCAGGCCAATACTGTCTGGACAACCTGGTTAACAGGCTCTACGAAGGTTAGGGGGGCTCGAGACTGGCCTTGTACTGAGTTGGTGACGCCCACCAACGAAACCCGACCTCACCTTGGCGGTTAGCGTGGTTTCACCAACGGACACAGTGGATCGCGGCGGACGATCTGGAAGCGGGTTGCCAGGGGGCAAGGGTGCTACGGTCGGCGATAATGGTCGGACTGGCTTCTGCTGGACCAAGGGACGTCCACGACCTGACCTCGTAGAGCGCGGTAGAGTTGGATCGAATCCAGCATCTACCAGTGCACACCGGACGGCATGACTGCAGCGAGAATATGGAGGCGAGGGGTAGGTGGTCGACGTCTGTCCGCGTGGACCGCATTGGCGTTACGATTGAAACGATTCGGCAACTCAGGTCGGGGCAGCGTTGTTTTGGGATGGTAGCCACACTGAGCCAAGGTTTACGCTAATCCGCAGTGGATGCGACCTAGATGCCCAGCCGGGAGGTGTTTCCTCGTCCGACCGCCTTGATCGTCTGTTGCGATCCAATCGGCACAATCCAAGTAGAATAACGTTCGACATGGCACGAAAACTGAATTCCGACGGTGTCCCAACCGAAGTTCCCTCGATTCAACGCAAGGGGGGTACATCGCTTTTCGACGGTATCGATACCAGCCCGGGGCAGGGGCCCAAAGGGGACGTATCCGGCGACGACCCCACAGTGGTTGGGGCGACGGGCGGCGAGACTGAGAGTACCGCTGTGTTCTCCGATGAGACTCCGACAAGGCCCGGAGGGCTTCCGCAAGGGGCGAATCCAGGCGTAGCGATCCCGACACCCGGGACTGATGCTACACGTATCGCGGGCGGTTGGCGGGGACAGCAAGCCACAGATTCCCCAGGAGGACAGTTGGCGGCACAGGGGAACCAGCCGGGGAGTCCAACTGATGGGCCTGTCGTTGGCTGGCTCGTTGTAGTGAAGGGACCGGGCAGGGGTATCTCACGTCGCTTGGGGATGGGACAGAACAGCGTTGGCCGCGGGGAGAATGTCAGGGTCCGCATCAACTTCGGCGACAACGAAATCTCGCGATCAAATCACACCGCCATCACTTACGATCCCCGGGGCAATTCGTTTCACATCCAGCCAGGGACGGGTCCCAACCTGACGTACCTGAACGATGTGCCTGTTCTGCGTCCAACCACTCTAAGTGACCGTGACAGTATCGCCATCGGAAAAACCACGCTGCGCTTCGTAGCTCTGTGTGGCGACAGATTCAACTGGAGCGACAGGGAGAGTAATCCGAGTGCGGGTTGACGTTGCGTGGGGACAGATTCAAGGTGAGCGTCTCGTGCAGGAAGATTCGGCTGCCTGTCTGGCTTGGCCACATGGATTGCATCTGCTAGTCGTAGCGGATGGAATCGGAGGGCGGACTGGTGGTGAGGTGGCGAGCACGACGGTGGTCGACAGCTTCCGGCGAACTTTCGTTGAGGCCTCTGAGCTTGTGGCGAGGGACCGACTGCTCGCGGCACTTCAGGCATCCAACTACGACCTGTTCGACCGCATCGAGGCCGACCCCGAGCTTGACGGGATGGGGACGACCATCGTTGCGGCCTGCATTGACGGGGGCGACTTGTGGTGGGTTAGCGTGGGTGACAGCCCCCTCTGGCTGGTAAGGGACGGTCATATCCGGAGACTCAATGCGAAACATACCGTGGGAGCTCTGCTGGATCAGCAGGTGGACGTCGGCATGATCTCCTCCCAGCAGGCTTCGGCCGCTCCTGACCGTTACCAGCTCGTGGAAGCTGTACTGGGCGACGATATCAATCACGTCGATGCCCCGTCGGACAGCCTCTACCTGCGACCGAAAGACCATCTCCTGCTGGCCACCGATGGGGTTGAGACGTGTGATTTGGACGAGATTCGCGATACAACCATTCAGAGCTGGCGCGCTGCTTCCGATATCGCAGAAGCAATTCTGGAGCGGGTTGAAGCCAAGGCGCGGCCACGCCAGGACAATGCGACGATAGTCGTCGCTCAGATCACGGAGTAGGCTGAGGGCGGGAACCGAGTCGAGAGGGTGAAATGACACGTATACGATCAATGGCACCAGTTGTGGTCCTGTGTGCCCTGTTGGCGAACAGCGCCACTGCCTCAGTTCTGGGGACCGTCGTGCGGTCCAGCGACAACGAGGAGTCAACTGGCTTGGGAGTACAGGTTGCCCAAGAGTATGTGCTGACCACACACGATCTTGTTTCAGGGGCAAGTCAGGTCCTGGTGCAAGCCGGTCCGACCAGCACACAGAGCCATGCGGAAGTCAAGGCGACTGATCCGGAAACGGGCCTGACGCTCCTGTTTGTACCCGGTCTAAACGGAGAAGCTGTAACCGTTGCCAGCGAGGCACCCAAGCCGGGACGGTTTGTCCACCTCAAGTCATTCGACGGCACGACCTACGACGGGGTCTTCGTCGAGACCGTCGAAGACGCAAGCCAGCAGCGCAGATACTGGTTTACATCGTCGAGCGACCAGCCCGAGTCGGGATCGCCCGTGATGAACGGCTGCGACCAGTTAATCGCTGTCGGCTCGGCAGGCTCGCATCCAGCCGGAGTCGGTGGAAGCCGCGGCGTATTGAGCGGCACCTTTCCGGCCCTTGTGGCGTTCTTGCTTGAGAACGAAGTCCGTTTTCGCTCCGCTCCTGCACCGTGCCCTTCGCTGCAGGACCAGAATACCGAGGTAATTGCAGAGAGAGCGCGGCTGCAGGAAGAGAAGGAATCCCTGGAGCAAGAGAAGGAGTCCCTGGCCAAGGAGATTGAGGAACTCGAGACTGCGATTACCGAAGGAGAGAAGAAGAGCCAGCAAGAGCTCGAGAGTCTTGAGGCGAGGCGCCGGGAACTCGCATCGACATTGAAGCAGAAAGATGCCGAGCTTACAGCGAAGGTGTCGGAAGCTGAAGCGATGACCAAGAAACAGGCCGAGATGGAGGCTCGGCTCCAAGAGAGTCAGGAGGCGCTGCAAGAACGCCAGGATGAACTGAACGACCTGCGGCAGCGCGAAGAGGCGGCCAACGAGCGGGCGTCACTCCTTCAGAGACTCCTGATCGTCGCTGGCGCTGCAGTTGCTATAGCGCTGCTGGTGGTGGCAGTCGTGGTCTCCCGAAAGCGCCGTCCAGAGTTGCAGCCGGCCGGACAACTGCCCGGAGCAGACGTCGATGAATCCAGTCGTCCTTCAAGGACGAATCCGGGCCGAGAGGTTGGGCAGCAGGAGCCCGTTCCCACCGCACTTACCGGCGGCGTCCCGGTGAATCCTCAACCGCGGGGCGGAGATGGGGATCCGGTGACCAGAATTGCAGGTGGATTCCGGCCTCCGCCAGTCCAGCCGCCAAGACCTCAGCCACAGGATCCAGCCCCCGCTGCAGATGGGGGCGCGCTCATGGCGGACAATCCAGTCGTTGGTTGGCTGGTCGTTGTCGATGGACCCGGCAAGGGGGCCGAGATCGTTGTCGGCAGCGGCCAGAACTCGGTTGGCAGAGGGGCTGATGCAAGGGTCCGGATCGACTTCGGCGACGAGGAGGTGTCGCGAGGTGCTCACGCAATCGTGACATACGACTACAGGGGCAACGGCTTCTTCCTGGACAATGGGACGGGAACCAATCTCACCTACATGAACGGCGAGGCCCTAATGGAGCCTGTGCCACTGGAAAACGGCAGTGAATTCAAGATAGGACAAACCACGCTGCGATTTGTGCCGTTTTGTGATGACTCATTTCGGTGGTCTGATGAGAACGATCGGCAATCCAAATAAGATCTTGAGCAGCTTCTAGCTAGACTTCCAGACCAGAATCTATTGATTTGTGCAGATAGTACGTAAGTTCAATCAGACCATCGAAATGGCCAAATTACTGAATACAGTGCGGGATCTTAATTCCGTTGAACTCGAGAAAATCTATCTCATACCTCTTGGCCCGTTCTGGGAAATTAAATCGATAGGAATAAGCCGCTTCACCGCTTATGTGCACAGTACCAAGGGATTTAGATTGATTTTCTCCAATGTAGGCACCGATTGAATCATAATAGGTTATCCGAATACTCGGTCCATAAAACTTCTTTTGACTCACATTTCTTACTCTTCCATTGACCTGCAACTTGCCATTTGCTTGGTCAACTGCCATGCCAACAACCAAGAATTCACACTTCGAAGGAGAAGGTTTTGATCTTGTAGGTGTCCTAGCCGATGTTTGTGCTTCCGACCGAGATGGTCTTGTTGCCTCCAGTGGCGATAGTGGAGGCCATTTCTCGTCCCAATAAGCCCCTTGTACCTCATGTGAGAGTACTTTTGAATTCGATTCAAACTGAAAGTGAATTCTGTGAACTGTCGAATCTCCTACATAGAGATAGAGATTGAATTTGAACTGCTCTTGTGGTGCAATAGTACCTTTCATCGTATGTTCGGCATATCCCAAGAATGATCCACCACGTCCGAACGCGAATCCGACCATCCTAACATTCTCCAGAGTTGTCCTTTGAGAAATGTTCTTTATTGAACAGCCAATGTCTGGAATGGTCTTCAGGGGATCGTTCTCGAAGTACACCTCGAGCACATGCGACGAGGCGGGCAAAGAGAATGCAAGCAAGAGAGATCCTGACAATACTATCCTGCTGATTAACTTAGGATGTGCAAAGTGAAACATGGGGATTCGGGGCCTACGCATCTGGTTGTGGCCCCAAAGATGACGTCTTTCACCCATAACCATCTGTCTCTTTTACGGTCGATGTATTCTTGCTGGAGAGTTCTCTCCCCGAGCGTTGTTGGCTGGTCGAAGCCACCCACCGATGATTGGTTTGCACACTATATGAGAATACCACACTTTAGGGTCTCGTGATGAGATTGCCAGCATTGCGAATCGCGAGAACCTTACGAGTCTGAGGATCCACCGTAACCACACTTGCACCGTAATGCCAAGCTTCCGGCTGCCTAGGTCCAGAGCGGATAATCGCGGAGGGTGGACCGTGCAAGTGGACGACATCTTGAGATTCGGATCCGACTTCGATGTAGGTTGGTTGGTCGACCTTGGACGATGCTGATGTTCGAACTCGCAGGTTTCCAGCATTGTTCCACGTTACAACCGATCTCGTTTGAGAGTTGATCGTTATTGTGCTGTCTCCGTAGTGCCAGAGCTCGTTCCCAGTCAGACTCTGCCGAGTTACAATGGAGGGCGTTCCATGCAGAGCTATAACTAGTTCCTGATCTGATCCGACATCAAAGTGGATACTTCGATCGAGCGACACGTTAACTACGGATCGTATATTCCGATGCTGGATCTCTAGCGTCTTGGTCTGATGACTGGGTGCGGACACGCGCACCATGTAACGTCCTGGTGGTAGCGAGACGTTGTCCTCATATCGGTAACCGCTAGTCAGAAGTTCTACCTTTGCATCTAGAGGATCAGTATGAACAATCAGGGAAGCAAGCTCCCGATTTAGTGCGATTGTGTGTGGGGCGGTCCCTTGGTGATCAATTGTAACGCTACGTGTGATGAATCCTGGCGCATTAACCTCAATTCTATAGATCCCCAATTTTAGTTCCATGCCCTTTTGATATTGCTTCCCACTATCCACAAGAACTACGTTTGCATCTGCCGGATCCGTATTCAATAGGAGTGGTTCACTCTGTATATCAAGTTCGATTTGAGGCAGATTAGGCAACCGTGCCAAAATAACACCAGTATGGGACGACGTCTCATCATGTACTAGCTGGAGTATAGTGCCTTTGTATCCTGGTGCGGTTATTTTTACTCGATACTTTCCGAACGGAAGTAGCATTCCGGGCTGGTATACTTTGTCAGTTTCAAGGATCTCGATTTGTGCATCCGAGGGTTGGGCAAGAACCGTAAGTGGTCCAATGAGCTTCTTTAAGACAATCCTATAGGGTGAGTCTCCGGAGTGATTGATCAACACTCTCTGGGGTTCGTAGCCTAGAGCACTAACTTGGACCTTATAGGTTCCCAACTCCATCACCATTCCGGTACGGTACGGTATGGAGCTCTCCAATAGAATAACTTGTGCGTGCTGTGGCTCTGGTAGAATCGTAAACTTGGCCCGCCTTGTGATGGGTGTGGAAGGAGAACGTACACGTGTTCGCTCTAGGGTTATATGAGTGGTTGATGGTTGATCGAAATGGCTGATGTGTACTGTCTTGCTTTGGAATCCAATCGCACTGATGCTGACTTGGTAGGCACCTGGTGGCAACTGCATACCTGGACTGTAAGTCTGACTGTAGTTCTCAAACTTAATCGTAGCTCTGACTGGTATAGTAGTTACCGTAAATGTCGCATTCTTTATTAGGCCACCGCTGTCGTTCAATACGTGATAGGCCAATCCTATGATAAGGACAACACCAATACACAGCAATGCCAGCCTCGTGGTGAGCTTATAGCCATTATGCTTGACTTGCCCAAGATTCCCGATGAGCCCACTGATTAGTTCGTCGCAGCTGTTGATACGCTCAGTCGGCCGGATCTTCAGGCAAGCGTCAATAGCCTCGAGCAGACTGTCCGAGAACCGTCCCCTTCCCAACTCAGACGCAGAAGCGGGTCGCGCTTACCCGTTAGTACGGCTGACGCCCTCAATTCCACCTTCTTGGGATTCGGCGGGACCCATGGGGGCTTGCCTCCTGCCACTACCCTCCACATCACAGCCCCTATTGCGTAGATGTCCGTCCAAGGTCCCAACTCACCGTCGCCGACCTGTTCCAGGGCTGCGTACTCAGGTGTGAATGGCGCCTGCGATTTGCTTTGCAGGGCAACGTGCTGCTTCGCCGCGCCGAAGTCGATCAGCACTGGCATCCCATCTGACCGTCTCACCAATATGTTCGAGGGCTTGATGTCACGATGCAGTACGTCTGCCTTGTGTAGCCTCGATAGCGTCTCCAACAGCGGAAGGACGATCGATCGCAGTTGGCTCTCGTCTAGCGGATTCCCAGCCGCCTCCCTCTGCCTCAACAGTTCAGCAAGCGACATGCCTTCCACAAACTCCAACACGATGTATGCCGTGCCGTTGGCGCGGAAGAACCCTAGGCATGCAACCACTCCCGGGTCATCCTTGAATTCAACGATGCGTCTGGCCTCCTCCAGAAATCGTCGTCTGCCATCTTCGTACTGTGGAGTGCATTCCGTGCCCCTCGGGTAGACCTCCCATCCATCCCTGACCGCAATCTCGGCCGGGAGGTACTCCTTCAAGGCTACGACACGCCCCAGCTCCACGTGATGCGCCCGGTAGACAACGCT
Organism: Bryobacterales bacterium; assembly: GCA_965205085.1. Classification (GTDB taxonomy): domain Bacteria; phylum Acidobacteriota; class Terriglobia; order Bryobacterales; family UBA6623; genus VXMF01. The sequence continues at coordinate 5,405,259 of OZ242039.1, forward strand.
GAATCCACCGTGTCCGAGCAGCGCATCCACCTCGTATTCGCCGACCACCGTGCCCGCCGGAAGAGCGTCTCGAAGGTCTGACTGTGATTTGCCCATGACCAGTTCGTAACTGCTAGACCAAGAGCGTCCAGTTTATCATCGGAAGAACCAATGGCTAGTGTCGTACCCCAAGCCGCAACCAATCCGCTATGGGCTTTGCCACCCCGCCTTCTTCCGCTATGTCGAGCGCTGCGGCGGCTCGTTGAGGGGAGAACTCCGAGATGAGGCGACGCCGCCGGGAGATTGATGTCTTTTCGATGTCCGCTCTGGACCTGTTCGCTTCCGGAATGGGTGCCTTCATCATCCTGACAGTGGTTGCGATGCCGTTCTTCCCCAAGACCGGCGATTCTCCGACCCAACTGAATGAAATGGAGGTACGCCTCGAAGAAGCCAATCAACGCGCGCGCGACCTTGAGGCAGCGCTGACCAAGGCTCAGTCTAAGGATGGATCTCTGGCGGCGCGACTGGAAGAGGCGAATGAACGGTCGCGGCACCTCGAAGAGATGCTTGAAGAGGCTCAGGGAAAGGACCGGGAACTGGAAAAGCTCCTCAAAGAGGCGAACCAGCGCTCGCGCGACTTGGAAGCGGTACTAGCCAATACCCAAGGGCAAGACGAGCAACTGAGAGAACTTCTTCAGAGAGCCAACCAGCGTTCGGAAGACCTCGAAGTAGCCTTGGCCAAGGCTAAGTCAAAGGATGAGGAACTGGAAGCACTTCTTGACGAAGCGAATGCCAAGTCACGAGAACTCGAAGAGGCACTGGCCAACGCACGGATGCAGCAGCTCGACCTCGTGATATGCCTTGATGTCTCGGGCAGCATGTCTCTACAGATCGACGGGCTGAAACGTGAGATCGGAGTTCTCGCGCAGATACTTGACAGGCTGTCTCCGTCAGCAAGCATGGGTGTCGTTGCATTCGGAGACCGAATGTGGTCCCGTCCAATCCAGGCTCATGCCATCGTGGAGACCACCAATCTGGATCCGCTGCTCGCGTTCGTCAACTCATTGACCCCCAACATGAACGATCCTCTTGCCCACCTGAACAACGATGGCCCTGAGGCGCTGACGATTGCCCTCGAACGGGCTGTTGCTGCTGACTGGCGCTCTAGCAGTGATCGCCAGTTCATCGTTGTGATCACCGACAATGCAGCGTATCCTGAACGCAGGGCTACAGCCATTCAGTCCGCCCAGCAATTCTCAATTTCGCCTGGCCGCCACGTCTCGGCGGTCCGCGCGAACTTCACCGAGGACCGTGGAGACCGGAGGGCCGCTGATCGGTTTCTTCGTCAGTTGGCGGAGGCTGGCCGTGGACAGTTCGTCGACGCTGCTGGAGGGGAATCGATCATTGGTAGCCTGTTGCTGGCAATTCTGGACATCTGAATGGGAACGGTTATCAGCAACCAGTCAAGGGTGCGGGTGTGTCGATGCGATCCATGCGTCATGACTCGAGGAACTTTCTACTGGTCCGGCACGTTAGACTCTCGGGCAACCAGACTTCAGCTTGCAGTGGAAATCGAGGATTGCTGCTTGTCGTCCCGAGGCGGCGGTGCAGATGGTTCCATGTCCTCAGACTGATTCCCAATTCGTGAAGCCCGCATTACTACGATTGACGGGCCCCTAGCGGAGTTCTGGATTCCCAGTACAACTTCGACGGTGTCTCGTACACGACACTTGAAATGACCGAGGCACCGCAATGTGTGGTCTTGGACACGTTGATCGATCGAATCCACTTCGGGTAGGCAGCGACGGCCGGTAAGCCACAGTACAGTGGGGCACGTCAGAACCGATGACCAATTGGCCCACCATAGTGCAAGACCTCTCGATAGGAGAGTCCTGCCAGCCCGCCCAAGGCAGTGCCACAGACTCTGCGATTCCGGGGCCGTGCTCTTCAAGCCCGGCCCGGGGAGCCCCTCGCAACGCTGTTCTGGACACAGCGGAGACCATCCAGGGCGGACCAATGGTTCCGATCATGAATGGGACCACTTGATCCATACGACATATGGTTCGCGGTTGAACCGTCCAATGCGGCTGGACCGACAGGTGCTGGTTTGCTCTCCGGCTGATAGGCTTACACCAAGGCTAGGTTTCTGACGCCCAACCATCCCCGAAGGTACTGTAGTTCGATGGATCGACTCCTCAAGAACGTTGCAGGGCTGACACTATACGCCATCTCGCTGGCGGTTGCGGCCGTTGTGGTCCATGGGCAAGGATTTGAAGTGCAGCGTCCGTTACGCTTCGACGAGTCAGTTCAACTGGCGGGCACGGCCATGGTCGCAGAGTGGGTGGCCGACGATTTGCATGTCGAACTGGGCCTTGGACGGCACGAATCCCTCGCCGTAGTGAGTATGCCTACGCAAGTCGGCGACTGGTCGGTCTACGGCATCGTCCGCAGCATCAACGGACTGCCGGTGCTCCACCAAGACCTTCGCTTGGTGGTGGATCCCCTGCATCGTCCGGTCGCATTGCTCGGACCATTCACGAGGTGGGACACGTCGAGCCATCCAGCGTCGGAATATCACAGGCCACTGCGTGGTGTTGATGTGCCCAAGTGGCTTGGTTCGGACGTGCGACTGGTCTACTGGCCGCACCAAGGTTCACTCAGGCTCTCTTACGAAGCCATGGGTGTTTCTGTTGCCAGTGCACACCGCGGCGACCGCCTGATAGTGGATGTCGACACTGGGTCCGTTCTGGCCCGATTTCCATTCGTTCACTCAGCACTGGACCGAGAAGTCTATGACTTCGAGTCCGCCTGCCGCTCCACCGGCACCCGTCGGCCCATGAAGGCCGGCAAGGCGAGTCGCCTCATTGCCAGAACACTCCAACGCCACCTCCATCGCAACGAAACCTCGCGACTGGCCAGTAACCCTGAGATCGACTCATTGTTCGATCTCCTCAAGGATTACTACGACTTCCTGAAGTCAGTCCTGGATATGGACAGCTTCGATGGCCAAGGGGGACTGATGAGGTCGGTCGCGGGCGTTCGGTTCCATCGCGCCAAGGACCTAGTACCCCAATGCGTCGGCAACGTATTCAATGCTTCCTGGATCGATTCGCAACGTATCGCCATGTTTCCACCGGGGGTTTCAAGATTCCCGGAATTCGTCGGACATGAATTCGGCCACGGCTTGATATCAAGTGGCAGTCGTCTGCTGTACCAGAACCAGTCAGGGGCTCTGAATGAGGCCATCGCGGACGCAATTGGCGTGACGTTTCGAGCCTGGTTGGCAACTGGCAGGAGACTCGATTCTAGCCTGCCCCCTGATATATGGAGAATTCGGGTGGGCTCTGGCGTCCTTCGCGATATCCAGAATCCTCGTCGGGCACACAATCTCCCGAACCACTACAGCGACTATCGTTTTATGAGGAAACAGGATCACGGAGGTGTTCACACCAACTCTTCCATCATCAATCAGAGCTTCTATCTCTTGGCCTCAGGAGGCCGCCATCCAGACTATCCAGGGGGACCGAGGGTATCCGGAATAGGCTTGGCCAAGGCCATCAACGTCTTTGCTCGGGCAGGATTCAACATGCTCACCCCGAGTGCGGACTTTCGATCTGCCCGATACGCATTCGCTCAAGTCGCCGAGGTTCTTTATGGGCGAGCTTCTCCAGAGTGGGTCGCGGTCCACACTGCGATGGATGCCGTTGGCATTCCGGGCGGCTGGGAGATTCCGCTCCAGCCTTCCACGACCACGCCGACCTCGACCATCGAAACCGACCAAGCTACTCAGCCAGAAGTCGGGTCACATGGGGAGTCAGCTCAGGACGCACCAACGCCTACCAAGAACGCTGACCAATCAGCCCCACCCAAGGAGACTTCGGATGAGGAGCTTCCGAACCCCGAGGTTCCTACCGAGGAACCTGAGCGGCTCCCCCCTCCTGTGTCAGAGGTCGAGCCGGATGAAGTGCCAGAGCAACCCACTCCAACCTCCACCGACGACATTGACCCGCAGACTCCTCCAACAGACATCGTCAAGGCAGAGCCGCCAACTTCTCCAGAGGTTCCACGCAAACAAGCTCCCCGATTCCCGGCACCCACGTCAGATGTCGGGCCAGACAAACAAGCCGAGCCACGCAAACCAACGCAGACCAGGAACCCTGATCCACCTATCCCTCCCACGGACAGCGCCGAGCAGGAGCCGACGAGCCCTGACGTCGTTGGTGAAGACACTGCTTGGCTCCCAGTGCTGGTCTCGCTGGCCCTTCTCCTCGCTCTCCTTATAGCACTGCTGCTGGCCCACTCGAAACTACGTGGACCTAAGGATGTTGCTCCGGGAACCTCTAACGGTCTCGATTACCGTATCCCCCAAGGCGGTGCCCAGCCGATGTCCTCTTCAAGATCCATGGGTGTGCTCAGATCTACAGACGGAAGAATGACCATCCCCCTCATTCGAAATGCCCTTGAGTCTCCTGAAGGTTTGGTGATCGGCCGGTCATCGGAAGTCTGCCACATTCAAGTTCCGGACTCCAAGGTGTCACGGCGACACGTGAGGTGTCGGCGAGTGAGAGGAGTCCTATGGATTGAGGATCTGAACTCGACAGGGGGAACTCGGGTCGGCCAAATCCCGGTGAAGCCGTTCGTGCCGGTGGAGATGCCCGCAGGGGAAGTACTGGCGATTGCGGGTCACGAGTTCAAGCTACTTCCAGCGACTGACCCCTACTCGAAGAGTTAAGCACCGCCAGTGGCACCAGAAAGTGCGACGGTGGAGAAGGCGGCCTATGGAGTTGGCGGTTGACTTGTTGGGAGGGTACGGCAGGTGTGGTGGGTCTGTCAAGATGACGGTCCGGTGGGGCTACGAGGAGGGCAGAGCGGAAGCAGGCCTGAACCACAGGGGTGCTGGCGGGTGAAGAAGATGTTGGCGTCGAGTGCCGGGGCGATCTGGCGGTGACCGGCGAACTCCTTGCCGTCGTCTCAAGTGAGGGGCAGGACGAGGGCCGCAGCAGGTCCTGCACAGCGCCGCCTGCAAGCGCGACTGTCTTCCGCCCAACAGTTTGACAGGGCCGGCTGCTCGTGGCTCAAGTGGCACCTGAGCCGGTCCAGACCCAGTCCCAGATCGCTGGATTGAGCTTGCCCGGGCTGGTGACGTCCTTGTAGCTGCACTGCTAGACGAGTTGCTGGGCCGGGCGGTGTCGATAGCCGAATGGGCCGTCCGAGTACTGGAGTTGGTCGCAGACGGTGGATTCGTGCCGCCGGAACACTGCGGCCATAGCGCTGACCCACGCTCCCCGTAGGTGCTGGGTATGGATCTGGCAGCGCTCGTCGTATTGCATGTGGCGGAACTGCTGAGGCATGGCGATTTCTCCCCTAGGATAGGTCAATCTGGATCCTGCCCCGTACTTGCTGCAACACTTCTTGGCACAACTGGAGCAAATGTATCTGCCGCAAGACCGTGGTTCTGGCTCCCAAGATTGAGAGTCTCCTAGTTTGCCAAGTATTCGATGAGAAAAAATACCAAGAACCACAAAGCCAATAGAGACAAGGCAACCACTACGTCATCGGAATTGGACCGTGAACCATCTTCATTTTCTGATATCCCGGATGGACTATCTGCATCGGTAACCGTTTGCGCAGATATGGTCTGGTTTTCATGGGGTTGCCTGTTACCATAATCACCATCGATCCCAACTTTTTCGATAAGTCTACTGAGGTCATCGCAGTTGCCGATACGGTTGGGAACCAGGATCGTTAGGCACCGATCGATTGTGGCCAACAACTCGCTTGAGAACCGCTGCTCTCCCAACTCAGCCGCCGAAGGCAGCGGGTCAGGTTTACCCGACAGTACAGCGGCAGCCCGCAGCTCGACCTTCTTTGGATTCGGTGGGTCCCACGGCGGCTTGCCTCCGGCCACCACCCTCCACATCACGGCTCCCATGGCGTAGACATCCGTCCAAGGGCCCAAGTCACCTTCTCCAACCTGCTCCCACGCTGCATACCCTTCGGTGTACGGCGCTATCGACTTGCTGTGAAGAGCTGCGTGTTGTTTCGCCGCCCCGAAGTCGATCAGCACCGGCTTTCCGTCAGACCGCCGAATGAGAATGTTCGAGGGCTTGATGTCCCGATGCAGAACATCCGCCTTGTGTAGCCGGGACAGGGTCTCCAGCAGAGGCAAAACCAGGGATCGCAGTTCACGTTCGTCGAGCGGCCGCCCGGCAGCTTCCCGCTGACGGAGCAGTGTGGCGAGGGACATGCCGGCGACATGCTCAAGGACGAGGTAGGCCGTACCGTTGGAGCGAAAGTATCCCAGACAAGTGATCACCCCGGGGTCATCGTTGAACTCAACGATGCGCTTGGCCTCCTCCAGGAAGCGTCGCTTGCCGTCTTCGTAGTGGGGAGTGCAATCCGCACTTCTGGGGAAGACCGTCCCTTGTTCCCTGATGGACAGGTCGGCCGGGAGGTATTCCTTCAGGGCAACGATTCGCTCCAGCTCCACATGACGCGCACGGTAGACAACGCTGTATCCGCCGTGTCCGAGAATCGCCTCGACCTTGTACTCGCCTACAACCGTACCGGCCGGAAGAGCGCCTCGAAGATCGGAAGGTGCTGTGCTCATTCCAGCTTGGCAACGCCCCTCGGTCGTTGCGCACAGCCTATTGTCATAGATTCCGCAGTTGGCCCCCGGATCAGGACGGTAGACACAGCCGTGGATGGCTGGGGGCCAACACTTGCGAGAGTCAAAGCCAGAACGGGAACGGCCCAAAGGTGGGACCTTCCCGTCCACAACTCCATGGCCGGACCCGTTTGCCTTTGATTTGTTCGGCACCACCTCCGGTTCCACAGCCACTTTCTCACGCTCAGAGCCCTCACTCTTTGGGCGAGTACCGGAGACAATCAATCCTTCTGCCATACCCCCTTGCAGAACAGGACATTAGCCCTGCTTACCCGAGCTGCAGTTCGCGTCCAATTGCGAAGCCTAGGATTATTCCAAGCAATGCGAAGCAGAGTGCGGTAGCGGTGGGGCTCAGAGTTGGCGATTCAGTCATCAGCAGAGTACGATCGGGGGCTGTCAAGACGAGGCTTCGGAGTCTGGCCCCGCTAGGAGTGGCGGAACCACGGCCGTTCGCCGGGCAGCCGATATGACAGGGGCGCTGGTGGTTGATGCTAGTCGCAGGAGAGGCAGCTCGGCATCTCATGTGGGATGTGGCGGCTGAGCACCTCGCACGCATGGTCGTGGAGCCGGTTGGTTGCCTCCTGCAGTCACCACGAGAAGATCGTGATTAAGGCTCTGCCGTGGTGGCTTCCCTGTTCCCGCTGCTTAGCGTCGAGTCAATGATCGCAGGGTGCTAAAGGTTTTCTATTTGGCACGGAGGACAACCGCGTCTGGCACCCCCGGGGTCACCCTGCAGGCGTGGCTGGTCGCACGGACGCAGACGCAGACAAGGGTCTTGCGAGCAGCCCGAGGCACGGCCCTAGTGGGTCCGCTGCTACAGTCACGAATAGATGACCGAGACCGACCCGGACTGCTCCAAGCGGCCGGCAGCCCGCTTATACGGTTCCAGCCTGCCGGATGGAGTGGCTGCCCTTGTAGGGGTGCTGTAGGCGAATAGGTGGGTCTGCTCGTGGCTATAGCCGGTCGGCCCGGCATGCTGCCGGAGTTAGCGGTAGGCGGTCGATTCGTGGTGATCATGCCGGCCGAGGCCCCCGTGACGGTGCATGGTGTGGATCTGGCAGCGCCCATTGAATCGTAGATGGTGCTAAGTCTGAGATATGGCGATTCGTCCCCTACCATGGCCAATATGGGACTTAAACTCACGACGCAATGTTGCACTTCCATTGCAAATGGAACAAACAAAGCTGCCGAATAATCGTGGTTGTGAATCTCAAATATGTATGAGGGTTTCCTAGACTGACAATAATGCGCCGATAACGAGAAGAACTAAGGCTATGATATAGCATATAACAAACCACCAGAAACAACCGATTGATCCTGAATTAGCTTCATTCATTCCTAGCTTGGATGGACGATCTGCACTGGTAGCTGCTTGCACAGAAACGGCTTGGTTACCATGGGATGACTTGGTACCGAAATCACCAGCGATCCCAGCAGTCTTGATGAGCCTCCTGAGTTTATCGCAGTTGCCGATACGGTCAGGAACTAGGATCGTCAGGCACCAATCGATTGTGGCCAACAACTCGCTTGAGAACCGCTGCTCTCCCAACTCAGCCGCCGAAGGCAGCGGATCAGGCCGCCCCGACAGCACTGCAGAAGCCCGCAGCTCGACCTTCTTTGGATTCGGTGGGTCCCACGGCGGCTTGCCCCCGGCCACCACCCTCCACATCACGGCTCCCATGGCGTAGACATCCGTCCAAGGTCCCAACTCGCCTTCTCCAATCTGCTCCCACGCTGCGTACCCTTCGGTGTACGGTGCTATCGACTTGCTGTGAAGAGCTGCCTGTTGCTTCGCCGCCCCGAAGTCAATCAGCACCGGCTTTCCGTCAGACCGCCGAACGAGAATGTTCGAGGGCTTGATGTCCCGATGCAGAACATCCGCCTTGTGTAGCCGGGACAGGGTCTCCAGCAGGGGTAGAACCAGGGATCTCAGTTCAGGTTCCTCGATCGGACGCCCGGCCGCTTCCCGCTGACGGAGCAGTGTGGCGAGGGACATGCCGTCGACGTGCTCAAGGACGAGGTAGGCCGTACCGTTGGAGCGAAAGTACCCCAGACAAGTGATCACCCCGGGGTCATCGTTGAACTCAACGATGCGCTTTGCCTCCTCCAGGAAGCGTAGCTTGCCGTCTTCGTAGTGGGGAGCGCAATCCGCACTTCTGGGGAAGACTGTTCCTTGTTCCCTGATGGACAGGTCGGCCGGGAGGTATTCCTTCAGGGCAACGATTCGCTCCAGCTCCACGTGACGCGCACGGTAGACAACGCTGTACCCGCCGTGCCCGAGAATCGCCTCGATCTTGTACTCGCCTACAACCGTTCCGGCCGGAAGAGCGCCTCGAAGACCGGTTGGTGCTTCACTCATTACCGCTTTTCAACGCTCATCGCCGCTGCGCCCAGCCCATTATCCTATGATTGAAAGGATTGACTCTGTTCGTTACTTGCCTGGGATAGTTGATTCGGCACGCATCCTGAATGCCGTCGGTGGCTGTCCCTGACTGGGTTTCGGTTGTGAGTTGATGCCGAGTCTCCGCCATGAGGACCCGTCGCCGAGAGATCGAGATCTTTTCGATGTCCGCGTTGGATCTGTTCGCGTCGGGAATGGGCGCGTTCATCATCCTGGCAGTGGTTGCCATGCCGTTCTTCCCCAAGACGGGTGATTCCCCGGCCCAATCGGAGGAGTTGAAAGCACTCCTTGCGGAAGCGACCGAGCGGACCCGGGAGCTGGAACAGGCGCTCGCAGAAGCAACCGAAACGTCACGGCAACTGGAAGAGGCGCTGTCGAAAGCTAAGTTGGGGGATTTGGACCTTGTCATCTGCCTTGATGTGACCGCTAGCATGACCGCCCAGATTGATGGCCTCAAGCGGGAGATTGGGGGGCTCGCACGGATTCTCGACAGTCTGGCTCCATCAGTAGGCGTGGGTGTGGTCGCCTTTGGCGACCGAATGTGGTCCCAGCCGGTCCGTGCGCACGACATCGTCGAGACCACCAACCTCAGGTCGCTGATGGCGTTCATTAACTCGTTGACCCCCAACATGAATGATCCCCGTGCCGGGCTGAATACCGATGGACCCGAGGCGCTGGCAACTGCTCTCGAACGGGCGGTCGCCTCTGACTGGCGACCACCAAGCTCTCGGAAGTTCATCGTTGTGATCACCGATAATGCAGCTTATCCCGAGCGCCGGGCTGCGGCGACTCAGCTCGCGCAGAGCTTCGCAAGCCAGGCAGGACGATACGTCTCGACTGTCCGAGCCAACTATACGGTGGATCCCGGCGACCGGCAAGCTGCGGACCGCTTCCTCCGTCAACTGGCCGCCGCGGGCCGCGGCCAGTTTGTCGATGCAGCTGGCGGGGAATCAATGATCGGCAGTCTGCTGCTGGCGATCCTGGATATTTGAGTTGCCGATTCGACCTCTTCCAGGTCACTGCGCCAGTACTCCGTAGCCCTGTGCACCGGACGGTCGTTGGCGCTGGCAGTTCTGCACCCTTGGAGGCTCACACCGCATCACCTGACTGGCACCGGTTCCCGTCATCAAGCCCCTTAGCAGGCGGTGTTCTCCATTCAAGTACTATTGGGGGAACGCAGTCCGTCGTTCGGCGGTCTGGAGTAGGCTGAGGGGTCGATTTTCTTGCGGGTTGTCGCACACCAGTTCTCACATATCGGGCAGATGGACGAAAATCAGGATCGCGCAACGGTCCTGACGTCGCCAGATGGAGAGGCCTCCCTGCTTGTGGTTGCGGATGGCCTCGGGGGCCACAGTGGCGCGGCGCTTGCAGCCCAGACTGCAGTCGATGCCGCAGCCAACCTCTGGGCTGGATACAGATCATCCGACAATCCCGAGGAGTTTCTCCGATCCTTGGTCATCAAGGCTCACGCTGCCGTCAACGAGTCCGGCTTGGCTGAGTCCTGCGAACCGCGGACCACCCTCGCAGCCCTCCTCGTGAGCGGGTCGCAGGCGTTCTCGGTTCATGCCGGCGACAGTCGGGTGATGCAAATCTCGTCTGGCGGTCTTGTCAGGCAGACACTCGACCATTCGGTAGGCCGCCTGAATGTGCTGTCAGGTGCGATTACCGAGCAGGAACTCGCAAGCCACCCGGACCAGAGGAAGCTCTTCTCCCACCTTGGAGGCGAGGAGGGGCCAGAGTTCGACGTCAGCAAGTGGGCAGTTCGGTCGGGCTGCCGATTCGTTGTCTGCAGCGACGGATTCTGGGAGATTTTCCCGGTAAACGAAGTCCAGGCCCTATTCGATGCGCCGCAGCCGCTGCAAGCACTCAGTCGGGAGTTCCGCCAGAAACTCTCGTCACTGGAAAGACACGACAACACGACGGTGATCCTTGCCGAGCTGGATCCAGGCCCGCGACCGTTGTGGTACTTTGCCCTCATTGCCCCACTTACCATCGCCGGCCTCTGCGTCGCCTTGTGGCCCGCCGGCGGGAGTATCCAGCAACGGCCGCCAGTCGAGAATCCCGGGAACGTTGAGGAGCCCTTCCGGGTGCCGGACGAGTCTCCGGTGCTGCGACAAATTCGGAATGAGCACCAGAGGATGGAGTTGTCAGCCTTGAGCGGCTTCGCCGCACAGGTAGGGAATGGCGAATCCGGGCAAGTCGCCACTGAGGGAGCCGAGTCGACGGACGGGATACGGAACGAGCGGGTCAACCTCAGACCTGATCTCGTTCTCGAAGCGGGGGAGTCCGTCCTCAATGCCGTAGAGCGGGAATTGCGCAAATCCGGCAGACTGGGCGCGCATGACGCACTTCAGAGCAGAGGTGATTCCAAGGCCCTGGGAAACCGAGAGAACGCTCGATTCCAGCAGTTGCATCGAGGCGTTCCAGTGTTCGCTACAGAAATAGTCGTTACGTCGGATGGTAGGCGCGTTGTTAGCATTCTCGGCCATACGGCACCCGCCATCGACATTGATGCGACTCCTGAGAACAGCTACGAGGAAACCGTTGAACTTACCCGCAAGGCGATGCAATCCACCCTGCAGACGATCGGTGAAGGCTCCCTCGTCATTCTGGCCCTTGAGGACAGCCACCGGCTAGGGTGGCTTGGGACTGTCTCGGTCGACGGGGTGCAGCAGCACGTGATCCTTGACGCTGAGACTGGTGAGATTCTATACCGAGAGCCTGCCGTGATCGGCTAGCCTATGTCCACAGGAAGCGATCAGGTTCGGCGGTGTGGATTCAAAATCGTTCGTTAACCTTGCGGCCCACCAAATCTTGCCTTGGAAGAACTCTGGGGGAAGAACGTTGCCGGTCTCCATATCGCGTCACCGGCCCAGCCGAAGTCGGGACTCGAGTTGTTAGAGGTCATGGCGGGAGGTGCCCGCCAAGCTCTGGCTGTGAAGGCTGGATACCGCCGGGGGCGACCGGGGGACGGGGAAACTCGCCAATCGTAGTGGCATCGGCGGGCCCAGAACTGGAGCCGGGCCCGATTCGGATACAAGCATCAACCTATGGTTCTGGAGTTCAGCAAGACGGTCTAGCCGATCCAAACGACCTTTCGGGCCCGAAGTGCCTCCAAGAGTCGGTTTCGCTGAATGGTGGTTCGCATCTAGACTGTCTGACCTTCCCTGTGACCCATTCGCCTGCGACCGTCAGGGCCCGAGGACACTGGTATCCCTCGATGGCTCAGTTCCGTACGGACGGTGCGAGGCTGGCTGGCTGTGCCATTGTGCTGGCGCTGGCTGTTGGATTCGCCCAAGGCCAAGAGCCTTTGAAACGTCATTTTCGTTTCTCAGAGTCAGCGCAACTATCGGGGCCTTTTCGTGTTGAGGAATGGGTTGCCGGGAAACTGCATGCGGAACTGGGGCTAGGACGGAGCGAGTCTCTTACGGTGGCGAATCTCCCGACGCAATTTGGCGACTGGACGGTCTATCGCATCGTCCGCAAGGTAAACGGATTGCCCGTGATTCACCAGGATCTTCGCTTGCTCGTGGATCCCGAAATGCGCCCGGCAGCGTTGCTGGGCCCGCAAAGGAGATTCGCGCCACCCTTTCCACCCCTTTCAGTGCCATGGCCAACTCTGCCATTGGAAGGAGGTGCTACTCCGCATGGGCTCGGTCGGGACGCACGCCTCGTCTACTGGCCGTACAAAGGGACTGTCAGACTCTGCTACGAGATTGTGCGGGGATCTGGTTACGAGCCAGCCCGCAGTGTTCGGCTAATCGTCGATGCCCGAAACGGGGCTGTTCTGGCTCGGTTTCCGGCGGTTCACTCGGCGCTCGAGAGGGGAGTATACGATTTCGAGTCTACCTGTCGTGAGGCGGCCATTCGACGGCCCGTGACGGCTGTCGAGTCCGCTTTGCTAATCGTCCTGACATTGGCCCGGGACCTTGATCGATTCGAAGGTTCCAAGCCCAGCGGAAAGGCCGGGGTCGACTCGGTTTTCGATCTGCTCAAGGACTACTACGACTTCCTGGGAGAGGTCTTGGGCATGGACAGTTTCGACGATCAAGGTGGATCGATGAGGGCGATTGCGAGCGTCCGATTCAATACAGTCACGGCTTCAACTCCCCAGTGCGTTGGAAACGACTTCAATGCTGCCTGGCTCGAACCCGCTCGCACAGCGTTGTTCCCAGTCGGGATCGCAGAACATCCGGAAGTCCTCGGACACGAGTTCGGCCACGCCTTGATATCGAGTGGCAGCCGACTCCTGTATCGGAACGAGTCGGGTGCGTTGAATGAGTCGATCGCCGACGCGATCGGGCTGGCGTTCCGAGCGTGGCTGGAGACTGGGGGACGATTCGAGCCAGGGCTGCCGAGCGGTATATGGAAGATGCGGAAAGGTGCCACGGTCGTTCGCGACTTTCAGGATCCCAAGAGATCGACCGGTCTCCCGAATCACTACAGCGACTACCGTTTCGTACCGAACAAAGATAACGGAGGGGTGCACATCAACTCATCCATCCTCAACCAGGGGTTCTACCTACTGGCAGCTGGGGGGCGGCACCCGGACTATCCCGGCGGTCCCGAGGTCTCCGGAATAGGCATTGCTAAGGCCGTCAAGATTTTCGGCCGTGCAGGATTCGACCTATTGACCCCGAATGCGGGTTTCCGGGGTGCCCGATACGCATTCGCGCTCGTGGCGGAGATTCTGTATGGTCCCGCTTCTGTGGAGTGGGTCGCGACTCACACCGCGATGGACGCCATTGGCATTCCGGGTGGTTGGGACGCTCCGACGAAGCCTTCAAGGTCGGTGCCCGAGCCTCCTGTGGACGACAATCAGGAACCACCCGAGCCAGCAGTCATTTGCGAGGAGGCACCGGAACGGCAGACGCCGCCACCCACAAGAAACAGCGACCAGCAGGAACCGCCCGGTCCAGATTCTCATCGCGAGGCGACTGCGTGGCTACCGGTTTTCGGTTCTCTTGGACTCGTACTGCTCTTGATGGGGGTGCTGCTGGTGGCCAGATCCAGGCTCCGTTCGTCTGAGCATAGAGCAGTTGCAAAGGCTTCTGCGACCGAGGTGCGAGTTCGGAGAGCTTCGGAAGTTCCGGTGGTGCCAGCCAGACCATTGGGAGAACTTCGGTCGCAGGATGGGGCGGGGACGATTCCACTTGTCAGAACCGTGCTCGAATCCTCGGAGGGTCTGGTGATTGGCAGGGCGTCGGATGTTTGTCACGTCCAGATCCAGGACGCCAAGGTGTCGCGACGCCACGTAAGGTGCCGCCGGGTTGGGGGCGTCCTCTCGATCGAGGATCTCAATTCCGGAGTAGGGACGCGAATTGGCCAAACCCGACTCCAGCCGTTCGTTCCTGTTGAGATGTCCACGGAGGAGGTGCTTGATATTGCCGGACACATCTTCCACTTGATCCCATCAACCGAGGCTGAAGAGAAATGATGCCAGCCTGGTGTGCACGCTAAGGCGTCGTATTCTCCTTACCAACCACTTTTTTCTGCTGCGATCCGTTGCGGCAGTGCCGACAGCGGTTCGTCCGGCGGAGCCTGTTCGACCAGCCTCCCTCGAATAGCGAAGTCGAAGAGGGGGCGCAAGGGGGAGCGGCTTCGGAAGCATCGGCCATGTGGTCGTAGAGGGCGAGCATGCGTTCGGGATTCGCGCCACTGGCGGTTCTCGGCGGGCGGAGCAGGACCTGGATGACAGCGTGGAGGACCGGCTAGGTCGTTACGGCCATTGTCTCTGAGATCGTCGGGTTCGGCGATTTCGTAGCCGTGGGGCAGGAGGTCTTGGCAGGCGAAGATCTTCAGAGAATCGGGAATTCGCGGCTTCGGGATGGCTTCGGTCCAGTCGGTTCAGCGCCTCCTGATGATCCTGAACGTTCACTCGAATGCCACTTGGATTCGCCGGCTCCGAAGCCAGTCACGAGGATCACGACGCATAGACGAGCTCGCTTGACTCGTTGATGACCGCACTCAGATAGGGACTGGAGACCGCACGGACTTCAAGCAGATCGACAGGACGGCCGCAGATTGCTGTCGGAGTCGAACTCGACTCTCCAGTATTGGCTCGCGAACAACAATCGATCAGAACAAGATACGCATTACTAGTAGAACAACGAAGACAACTAGGCAAATCTTGATGCAGATGGAAGGAAGCCTCTGAATGAACTCGATTCTAGACAGCACTACATCTCTCGGGCCAATTCCCATTGCCCGCATCGAATGAGTCCAAACAGATTTTAATTTCTGAATCAACCCAAGATTCTTGAGTCTTCTTGATCGGTGTTCAACATCAGGAAGTCGTCGATCAATAACCAGATATTCGGGATGCGATAGCAAACCAATGTGCTCTGAGACCTCATCGCAGCTAGATATCCGGTCAGATATGCGGATCTTGAGACATCTATCGATCGTAACCAGAAGACTCGGCTCGAACCGTCCTTTTCCCACTTCAACCGCTGAAAGCAGCGGATCAGGTTTATCAGACAGAACCGCCGCTGCCCGTAACTCCACCTTCTTCGGATTCGGTGGATTCCACGGCGGCTTGCCTCCGGCTACCACCCTCCACATCACGGCTCCCATAGCGTAGACATCTGTCCAGCTTCCCAACTCGCCCTCCCCTACCTGCTCCAATGCCGCATATCCTTCCGTGTACGGTGCTACAGACTTACTGTGAAGAGCTGCCTGTTGCTTAGCCGCCCCGAAGTCGATCAGCACTGGCCTTCCGTCAGGCCGCCGAATGAGAATGTTCGAGGGCTTGATGTCCCGATGGAGAACACCTGCCTTGTGTAGCCGGGACAGGGTCCCCAACAGAGGCTGAGCAAGGGACCGCAGTTCGCGTTCGTCGAGCGGACGACCGGCCGCTTCCCGTTGCCGGAGCAGTGCGGCGAGGGACATGCCGTCGACGTGCTCCAGGACGAGGTAGGCCGTACCGTTGGACCGGAAGTATCCCAGACAGGTGACCACCCCGGGGTCATCGTTGAACTCAACGATGCGTTTGGCCTCTTCCATGAACCGTCGCTTGCCGTCCTCGAAGAGGGGCGAGCAATCCGTGCTTCTGGAGAAGACCGTTCCCTGTTCCCTGATGGACAGGTCGGCCGGGAAGTACTCCTTCAGGGCAATAACTCGCTCCAACTCCACATGGCGCGCACGGTAGACAACGCTGTACCCGCCGTGTCCGAGAATCGCCTCGATCTTGTACTGGCCTACAACCGTACCGGTCGGAAGAGCGCCTCGAAGAACGGATGGTGCTTCGCTCATTACCGCTTCTCAATGCTCCTCGCCACTGCGCACAGCCCATTATCCTGCGCCGGTTGCACTAGAACCTGCAACAGGGGGCGGAGGGGTCTAAGGTCCAGATTGGCCTATCGTATGAGATCAACCGCCATCGACGATGCGACGAGGGCTGCTGGATCCACGTCTTGGTGGATTGCTACCTTGAGGCCATTGACACGAGGTGAGAGGTAGCAGCAGCTCGAACCAGGTATGAGTGGCTGGCTGCACTCACGCCAACGCACTAAGGGTGTCTGGCTGCTCTCACTCGTTCGGCCATCGTTGCCGCCCGCAAGAAAAGCGCCGCAAACACCGTCAGTACGCCATCTACGCCCTACAGGCAGCCGGAGGAGGAGGTTCTGGAAACCGAGAGACATCCGAGACCCCTTGACACCAACTCTAAATACTCGTACAATTACTAGACTCTTTGCCGGAACGATTCGTCCTGGAGACTTCAGGATGGGTCTCGTGGCGAATCAGACGGAGGCTTACTAGGGCTAGAAGCGGGTTTCCCGCTTTTCAGCGAACAGGCAAACCACTGGTATTCTACGGCAAGTCCAGTCAGTGCGATTCGCCACGGGTGTGCCGGAACTGGAGCAAACGATGAATTCTCGCACCAACCTCCTCCTGGCTGTTGCTGTTGTCTCCTTGTGCGGATGTGCGGGTACGCGAATCATGGCTCCACAAATCGCACCGTGGGTCTCAATCGCCTCGCAGGACCGGATGCGGGAGCCCCTCCCGGAGTCCAGGCGGACGCATGGAAGTGCTCAGCTTGCTGTCGTGAACCGAGTGGACGGAAGCGTCCTGCCGGCGGCCATACGCGTGTGCCAGCGCACTTTCAGGAATCCCGAATCGTGTCCGGCACTCTTTCGTGGACGAACACTCACTGTGCGATTCGACGACAGCAGGATCAATGCCTTTGTTGGCGACAAGTATGACGTGGTGTTGCTCGGCGGGCTGATATCCCATGCCGGAAGCGATGCCGAGATAGCTGCCGTGCTTGCTCACGAATACAGCCACGCGTTGCTGGGTCATCCAAGGAAGAGCATGCGGAACGCGCTCGGAGGCATGTTGATTGGAGCGGCCATCGGTGCGATGATCGGTGCGAAGACGGATGATCCTGCCTGGGTCGATCTCGGTGCTCGAATCGGATTCGAGTCGGGGAACCTGGTGTTCAGCCGTGCGATGGAAATTGAGGCGGACCATTTGGCCATGTTCATAATGCACGAGGCGGGGTACGACATTGCACGGGCAACAGATTTTCATGTGCGGATGACAAGGCTTCAGGCGCAAGGGGCTTCGATTGGAGCCAAGGGATTACTCGGATTCATCAGTACGCATCCTCCGCCGGATAGAAGAATCGACCAAATGATCGCTACAGAACAAATGATCGCGTCTGGAGTCCGAAGTCCGATGTGGAAGAAGAAATAGATGAGTCACCTACTCTGGTCGAGATAATCGGTACACTCCAGACTCCAAGTAGCTCTTGAAACTCTCGCACTTGCTTGTGAGCGGGTGGGCATAGCGATGTGATGCGCCTGCGCTCTGCTCGCTAACCGTCTGGGGACTTTGCACACTGAGATGGTTGTAACGAATCGTTCCATGTAAAGATAAGCTACTGTTCTGTTCGGGGTGGTATGGCAAATGGTGATAGGAATCCTATTGACAGTGCCTGGGACGTGATCGGAAAATGACTAGCACCTGGCAATGCCTATCGCAAAGGGTTGACCTTGCTGGAAATAGCGGATATGTTTCGCGACGAGGAAGCCGCAAAACAGTGGTTGGCGGACTACCGCTGGCCCGACGGCAAGCCCACCTGTCCGCGCTGCAACTCGGACAATGTACAGTCCGGTATCCAGCACAAAAGCATGCTGTATCGCTGCCGTCAGTGCTCTGGCAAACCGATGTTCTCCATCAAGACCGGCACCGTGATGGAAGGCTCGAATCTTCCGCACCGCATCTGGGCGATCGGGATCTACTTGTTCCTGACCAACCTGAAAGGGATTTCGTCCCTGAAGCTGCACCGCGAGTTGGGCATCGGCCAGAAGGCCGCCTGGTTCCTGTTGCATCGCTTGCGCCAGGCGTTCGAGACCCTGACAGAGACGTTTGCGGGGCCCGTCGAAGTGGATGAGACATACTGGGGCGGGAAACGCAAGAACATGCTCGCGCGCAAGCGGGCGGAACAGGCGCGGTGCCGTCGGCAAGACAGCGGTGGTCGGAGTGAAGGACCGGGCCACCAACCGGGTGTCGGCGGCCTTGGTTCCAGCGACCGACCAGCAGACGCTGCAGACTTTCGTGGCGGACCGGACCGCGCCCGGCGCGACGGTCTACAGCGACGCAGCCGGTGCCTACGCGGGACTGCCCCGCGAGCATGCGTCGGTCCAGCACGGTGCGGGCAAGTACGTGAGCGGTCCGGTCTCGACCAATGGTCTGGAGTCCCTCTGGTCGATGCTCAAGCGGGGGTAGTACGGGACCTGTCACCGGCTGAGTCCGAAACACTTGAACCGCTACGTGCAGGAGTTTGTAGGGCGCCACAATCTGCGCGAGCAAGACACCCTGGAGCAGATGCGTAGGGTGGTGCGACAACTGGTTGGCAAGCGTCTCCGCTATGCGGAGTTGATCCAGAACCACGGTCTGGCAGCGCGGGCGATCTAGAAGTTGTCCTGTGGGCGGCTCCGGCCTGGCGTTGCCGGACGGCCTCAAGCCCTGGACGCGGGTCGGGACTGGAGTTGAACGCGGTCGCTGGCTGTGGCCGCCCGTCTGCCCGCAGGCCCAACCAACTGTGCGGGCGCGAGACGTGCGAGCGGCCCGGAGCCAGCCCAGACCCGTTGTGGCAAGCCTGCTGCCTGCCTGCCTGCGGCAGGGCTACGGAAAGCCGCCCTCCATTCATCCGTTGTCCTCCCTCCCGTCAAGTCGCTTCTGTGACGATTCGATATAACCCCATTCTTAGCCAGTAGCGAACACCTGCAGATTCGATTATGGTACGCAATCACAGTCAGTTAGCCACTTTTCAGCCTGCGAACTTCGGGCTAATGATTGATTGGCGGCGAAATCACCGACATCCGGAGCCCGTGCGGACGTTTCCCCCACCCCCGTCGTAAGGACCTTAACCACACCATCGATTCGAGACCCGTGCAGGGTATCTGGAGCGTTACCGCAACGGACGTTGGCCAATTCCCTCAGACCTGAGTGGCGGAAGGCCGCATTCTCTGGTGGGTACACTGAGACTTGCGGACTGAGGGCAGTCTTCGCGCTAGCTTGGATGGCGGAGAAATCCGCGCAGATCCACAGGTCGCAAGGGCTGGCTGCGAGGTGCTATTGCCGCAGGGCCCGGCTCGGGCCCGTGGCGTTGCGCCGTCGTTGCGTCCTATTCGATGCGGGTGTGCTGTTCCGGGATCCTCCCTACCGGCGCTCCCGATCAACCCGGATGGAGGCTTGGCCGGATGATTTCGGTCGTGCGGTCCGGGTTTCCTCGTGCATGTGAGCGTGCCTGCATGCTGGCAGTGGCGGCGTTCCTCGTGGGCGCTTCCCTCGGCTGCGCTGTGGAATCCGCTTGCGGTCCCGTCACGGTGGCCGAAATGACCTGGCCGACCGCTGCGGTTGCGGCCCATGTCGAGCACATGATTCTGGAACGAGGTTACGGTTGCCTGTCCGAGTTGGTGCCCGGCAACACCGTTCCGACCGTCACGGCGATGGTCGAGCGGGGCGAGCCGGACGTGGCGCCGGAGGTCTGGATGAACTCCGTGCGAGTGGTCGTCGAGAGAGGCCTTGCCGAGCGCCGGCTCAAGGTCGCCTCGGACATGATTTCCGATGGAGGGGACGAGGGTTGGTACGTGCCGGCCTTCGCGGTGGAGCGGTATCCGGAGCTCGCAACGTTGGATGGGGTTCTCAATCGGCCCGATCTGTTTCCCGACAAGGAGGAGCCCGGCAAGGGGCGCTTCTACACCTGCCCGCCCGGCTGGGCATGTCAGATCATCAACGAGAACTTGTATCGCGCTTTCGAGATGGAGCAAGCTGGATTCACCCTGTTCAATCCCGGATCGGGCGAGGGGCTCAATGCGTCTATCGCCCGCGCCTATGAGCGCGGGGAGCCGATCTTCGCGTATTTCTGGACGCCGACACCCCTGGCCGGTCGCTACCCCATGCGAAAGGTGGAATCCGTGCCCCACGAACCGGACAGCTGGCCGTGCATGATGACCCTCGATTGCGAGAGTCCCGTTCGCAATGCCTATCCGCGGCCCGTCGTAAGGACATTGGTAAGCTCGTCGTTCGCCGAGCGTTCGCCAGAGGCCTTCCAGTTTCTCTCGAGCGCTTCCTGGACCAATGCGTTCGTGAGCGAACTGATGGTCTGGCAGGAGGAGGAGCATGCAACCGCGGAGGAGACGGCGGTCCATTTTCTGCGGAACCACGAGTCGGTCTGGACTGCGTGGGTTCCCGCGCAAGTTGCCGACCGGGTGAAGGCGCGACTCTGAGCGGTGGCTGACGATGATGGAGTGGCTTGAGGATTTCCCGGCACTCGACGAGAGGCTGCTCCGGTCGGTAAGGAAGTCTTTCGACGAGGGCTACCGGGCATTCTCGCGGGAGTACGGGGAATCCATCGAGGCGCTGTTTGACCCCCTGCTCTACCTGCTGGTCTGGTTTGAGCGCCTCTTGCTTGCCACGCCGTGGTGGCTTGTCATTGCCGCCCTCTGCCTCCTGTGTTTCTTCGCGAGTCGTAGCAAGCGACTGACCGCGGTTACTTTCGTGACGCTGGTTGTGATCGGGCTCTTCGGGATGTGGGACGACACGATGCGCACCCTCGCAATCATCCTGGTGTCCACCCTGATCACGATTGTTCTTGGAGTTCCAATGGGCATCGCCATGTCGCGGTCCGACAGGTTCACGGCGGTGGCCACCCCGATTCTGGACGTCATGCAGACGATGCCGATTTTCGTGTACCTGATCCCGGTCGTGATGCTGTTCGGGCTAGGCAAGATTCCCGGAGTGATCGCCGTCGTCATTTACGCGATTCCGCCCGTCATGCGGCTGACCAATCTGGGAATCCGGCTCGTTGACAAGGAGATGCTGGAAGCGGCTGATGCTTTCGGCAGCAGCTCCTGGCACAAGCTGGCGCAGGTGCAGCTTCCGCTGGCCATGCCGAATGTCATGGCGGGCATCAACCAGACCATCATGATGGCCCTTTCCATGGTGGTCATTGCCTCGATGATCGGAGTCCGGGGCCTGGGCCAGCCCGTGCTCCAGGCCGTTACCAACCAGTACTTCGCCCTCGGCGTGCTGAACGGTGCCGCCGTGGTCGCGCTCGCCATCTTGTTCGACCGCATCACCCAGAGCTACGGCCGGCGACTTCGAGGCAGCGAGTAGGTACAGACGGTTTGTCCTCCGGAACCATCGAGATTCGCGGCTTGTTCAAGGTCTTCGGTCCCGATCCGGGATCGGTGATGCCTCTGGTCCGCAGCGGTATCGGCAAGGCGCAGCTGCAGTCCGAGCACGGGCACGTCCTGGCGCTCCGCAACATTGACCTCAGCATTCCGGAGAACAGTGTCCAGGTCGTCATGGGACTGAGCGGCTGCGGCAAGTCGACGCTGATTCGCCACTTCAACCGGCTGGTCGAACCCACAGCCGGCGAGGTCTTTGTCGGAGGGGTGGACGTCCTCGGACTCCCGGCAGGCCAGCTTCGCCAGTTTCGGCAACGCAGCGTCAGCATGGTGTTCCAGAGCTTCGCCCTGTTTCCGCACAAGACTGTCCGGGCCAACGTGGCCTACGGCCTGGCGGTGCAGGGAATCGCCGCAGCCGACCGGGCCAGCCGCATCGCCCACTGGTTGGACCGTGTCGGACTCAACGGCTACGAGGACGCCTACCCTGGCCAGCTCTCCGGCGGAATGCGCCAGAGGGTGGGGCTGGCCCGGGCGCTGGCGACCGACGCAGGGATCCTGCTGATGGACGAGCCGTTCAGCGCGCTCGATCCAATGATCCGGACGGACATGCAGAGTCTGGTGCTGTCCCTTCAAAGGGAACTGAAGCGCACCATCGTGTTCGTTACCCACGATCTGGAGGAGGCCATCCACATCGGTGATCGCATCGCCATCCTGCGCGACGGCATGGTGGTCCAGAATGCGGACTCGCAGGAGATCATTCTGCGGCCGGCCAACCCCTACATCGAGACCTTCACTCGCAAGATATCGCGGGGCCGAGTTCTGCGGGTGGAATCCGTCATGGAGCCTGTGCGGCCGGATCTCGACAGTACGGTCTGCTGCCGCGCGGACATGATTCTCGAAGACGCCCTCCCGCTTGTCACCGCCTCGCCGGAGGAGGAGACCCCGGTTGTTGACGGCAACGGCGGCGTGGTGGGCTCGATCTCCACGCTTCGCATTCTGATGGCGATGGCCGGCGGCCGGTACGTCGTTGGCAGCGGCTCCGAGGACCGCCTGGCCGACATGAACCGGTGAGCGTCCGTCTCAGTTGGCGGCCTCGCCCTGTCGCCCTGTCGACGGGCTCCCGACTTGGTGGTCGGGCTCGGCTCTCGTAGCGGCAACGCTCGGACCTGATCGAGTCGGAAACCCGGAGGCGAGTTCTTCTGTCGGCGGGCTATCCGCGGATCCGACTGGAGTGTCCCTCCCACTCCCTGTCGCGAAGGACGAACTTCTGGATTTTGCCTGTCGCGGTCTTGGGCAGGTCGCCGAACTCGACCTGCTTGGGGCACTTGAAACGGGCCAGGCGCTCCCGTGTGAACTCAATGATTGCGCCGGCGCCAACGCTGGCACCGGGCCGAGGGACGACGAATGCCTTGGGGACCTCGCCCCACTTCTCGTCCGGAACCCCGATGACACAGACTTCCAGAACGTCCGGGTGCTCCATGACGACCTTCTCCACCTCCTGGCTCGAAACGTTCTCGCCACCCGAGATGATGATGTCCTTGGAGCGGTCCTTGAGTTCGACGTATCCGTCGGCGTGCCACACGGCGAGGTCGCCGGAGTGGAACCACCCGCCCCGGAAAGCTTCCGCTGTGGACTTCGGATCGTTGAAGTAGCCTGTCATCACCATGTTGCCGCGCATCACGACCTCGCCCATCGTGGTGCCGTCGCGCGGCACGTCGTTCATGTCCTGGTCGACGACGCGAAGCCCGTCACCGGCCACGCTGTAGGGGACTCCCTGGCGGGCCTTGACCTGTCCGCGCCGGACCGCCTCGAGAGATCCCCATCCCGGTTGCTCCGCGCAGATCGTGTACGGACCGTACGTCTCCGTCAGTCCGTACAGGTGATGGACGTGAGCCCCCATTCTCTCCATCGTGCGGATGACATGGGGTGCGGGCGGTGCGCCGGCCGTGGCGATCGTTACACCGTCCAGATTGTGTTCCTTGGCCTCCGGGCTCGAGTACAGCGAGGTCAGGACGGTCGGAGCGCAACACATATGGGTCACCCCGTGCCGGTCAATCAGCCGGTATACGTCAGCCGGAACAACTTTCCGCAGGCAAACGTTGGTTCCGCCAACGGCCGAGACCGCCCACGGAAAGCACCAGCCGTTGCAATGGAACAGGGGCAGGGTCCAGAGGTAGACGGAGCGCCAGCTCATCCCGATCTCCATCACCTCGCCGACCGCGTTGATCCAGGCTCCCCGCGAGTGGAGCACAACCCCCTTGGGGAAGCCCGTCGTGCCGGACGTGTAGTTGATGCAAATGGCATCCTTTTCGTCGCCCGCTCCGACCGGAGCGGGCTTGGCGGGAGCGCTGGCGAGGAACTCCTCGTAGTCCGGGCCGGGAATGTCGTCCGCCCTCGGAGCTGCGTCGGTAACCTGGACGAATGTTGCAACAGTGGGCGTGTCCCGCCGGAATGTCCGCACCAGGCCGGCGAATTCCGAGTCGAAGATCAGGACCTTCGATCCCGAGTGGTTCAGGATGTAGGCGATTTCCCGGGCCGCCAGCCGGATGTTGATCGGCACGAGGACCGCACCGATGCGCATCGGGCCGAACTTCGCTTCCAACATCGCAGGGATATTGGGCGCGAGGATCGCTACCCGGTCGCCACGGCCCACTCCGCATCCCTGCAGGGCCGCCGCCAGTCGGTCGACCCGGTCGCGATGCTGGCCGTAGCTGTACACGGTGTCGCCATGGATCACCGCGGCTTTGTCGGGGTACACATGCGCACTTCGATCCAGGAACGACAACGGGGAGAGGTGGGAGTAGCTGACGGACGGATTGGCCACAAGCAGACAAGCGTACAGGACGAACGGGCCTTTGCGCCACCGATCCCGACGTTGAATCGGCCAGGCAGGGCCTGGCATGACCCCGGGCGGGAATCATTGCTTGGTAACCCAGATCGGGCTGGACCAGGCGACGTTGCCGTCCTCTTGCTCGACGCGCACGTAGTAGAAGTGCTCGCCCGGTTCGAGGGACTGCTCCCGGAACTCGAGGTCCGCCCTCTCGCCGTCGCCGTCCTGGGTGTGGACGTAGGTGTTGTCCCTGACGACGACGATCTCTTTGATGGCGCTCGTCCCGCGGACGATCGCCCGGACGGTTGGAACCTCCCGCGTGGGAAACTCGTCGCCCTGGATCCACTCGGCCCCCTCGGCCTGCATGCGGTAGTCGAGAACGATGTTGCTCGTGGCCCCGTACGTGTGCCGCCGGCGCATCGCATCGACGAGGCCTTGCCGCGAGAAGTCGTCGGAGAGGACCATCGTGTACGAGGTGTGCGCGGACACATGATCGGAACTGGCCTGGACGCCCAGCTTGTAGCCCTTCGCCCAAGCCAGAGAGACGAAGCCCTTGGGGCGGTAGTTGCCCGCCCATAGGTCCGACCTCGCCGCAGACGACGCAAGGGGGGCCGCCTCGTGTTCGGCCGATGTCCTCGCCCCCTGGAAGATCTCCACGATGGGCTCGACCTCGGGATCGTTGTCCCGCCAGTCGGTCCCCATGGTCGTGTGGGAGGTGTGAGGGGTTGCGATCCCGCCCTGTCTGCGGAGGGCTTCGTACAGGAACGGCCCCGTGCTGGATCGCCGTTCCTCCCCGGTGATCGTGATGGGCTTGTTGCCGCGTGTCGGGTAGATGATGTTGCGGTGTCCGTTCGGATAACCCAGACTGCGCTCGTATCCGAACAGCGTCACGAACCGCCCCGGTACATGGAACATGTCCTCCGCCTTCTCGGTTCGCCACCAGTTGTACTCGGTGTCGCGCAGGCCCCATTCAGATTCCTGACTCTCCGAGCCCTTGTGGTCGGTCACCAGAAAGAAGTCCATCGCCGCTGCGTCCATCATGTAGCGAAAGGCGTCATACAGCGACCCGTCTCCCGATCCGTCGAGGGAGATATCGGTGTGCCTGTGCATGTCGCCACGGTAGATCCGGTAGCGCTTCCCCCCGGATCGAACCTCGTAATTCCGGATCGCGGCGACCTGTTCGGCCTCGCGGGGCTCAATGGGCAGCATTGCGGGCGCTTCCGTGCCGCTGGGGCCCAGAATGACCGGATCGATGCGCTCGCCGCGGAACTGGGCGGCGAGGTCGGCAACGAATACCTGGTTGTCTCTCGGGTAGTGGCCGAAGTTCGGTCCTCCCCAGAGCCGCTGGTCGGTGGTCCATGAGGCGTACATCTGCCCGTCCGGCCCGGCGACGGCGTCCAGCGGTCCCTCGTTCCGGCCCACACTCCTGGGAACGGCGAACGCATCCGCCCAGCGTCCCCCGGCGTAGCAGGTTGCCGTCACCTCCCATTTCCCACCCGCAGCCCATAGCGACTCGGGCTTGGTGGAGCGGACCCTTGGCCGCAGCAGGAGCCACATCCGCCCCTCGCTGTCGGGGGCCAAATGAGGAGTCTGCACGTACCGCCGGACGCCGGGCCGGAATCGGCGATTCACGTCGTCGAGCGGCGCGAGCCACTCGCTGCCGTCCCAGACGACAACCCTGCTGGTTCTGGACTGGTAGATCCCGGCTCCGCCGCGCAGCAGGAATCCGGAGTCCTTGCCCCAATTCTCCTCGGCCTCATCGTAGGCGATCCAGACCCGGTCATCCGCATCCACCGCGACGCTTGGCGAACCGTGGTAGCGGGGTGTGTCGGTGACCTTCAGTAGGGAGCCAGGTCGACCTGCGGTGACCGACCGGAGCCGAACGTTGTAGCTGCCTCCCTCGTAGCTGTCCCAGGTAACCCACGCCGTCCCGGCGGAATCGGTCGCAATGTCCGGGTACCACTCATTGGCCTGCGCTCCGGAGTTACTCAGGGGCACTTCCGCTGACCACTTCGAGCCGTCACGTGACCTGTAGTAGATCGACGAGAGACCGTGCCGCGCCGACTGCCATGCCGCGTGGAGCGTTCCGGACTGGTCGCTGGCGAGAACCGGAAAAATGTTGTTGCCGGGCCCCGATGTGATGGCTTTGGGTTCGCTCCATCGCAATCCGGACCGGCTTGCGTGCATCAGGTGCCAGTCCCCACCGAACCGCTGGGCCCATACCAGATGAAGCCTCCCTTCCTGGTCGTATGCGCTGCCGAGCCCCTGCAAGTCGCCTGACGCGCCTGCAACCCTGCCGATTTCCCCCCACGAGCTACCCGATCGATCACGCACAAAGACCTGGTCGTTCTCGGCCTTGTAGCCGATCCAGGCCAGGGACAGGACCCCATCTTCCGACATCGCCAACGACGGGTAATCGTCTTCGAAGCCGGCGGTCGTCGCGGGCTCGACCACCGGGACCCTGCGGAGCTCGACCCTCGTTTCCAGGATGTGCATCGCTCCCGAGGCTGGCAGGTGAGCCGGCTTGAAGAAGAAATCGCCGTTGGCTGTCTTCACCGAGACGGTCGCGTCGTCCGGGGCCCGGTAATGGAGCGTCACGCCGACGGTCTGGACACGGGTAACGTGCGGGAACGGCAGTTCGTGCGGGTGCATTCCACCGGTCGGACGCACCCACGGGTCCGTGCGAGCCACCCACGAGTGGCCGGGGCCGACCGACTCGCCTTCCTTGAACCGGTAGCCGTGCAGCTTCACGACTTCGCCCTTGTCGATTTCGACGGAGCCGTCCCATGCGCGGGGTTCGTGATCCTTGATGCCGAATTCGATGTTGAGCGCTCGAAGCGGATGCTGCTGTGCGTAAGCGGCGGAACCGAGAAGAAACGACAGGCAAACGACCCGAAGAGGCATGGTGGCATTCATCGTATTACGGATTGTTGCGTCACAATCCCGCGCCAGGCAGTGGCGCACGACGGGAACAGGGACCGGGGTCGGCTCGACAGGCCGCCGATCGATTCCAGTTGGAGTGGCCGGTGCCTGGGCTCCGGCCAGGAGCGTTCGATTTCGGTGGACTGAAGCCTGGATTTTCATGCACCCCGCCGAACGGAATCGCCACTGGGAACATCGCCGGAACCAAGTTTGCGGGAACGGAACTGGCGAGCAGTCGGCATTGGAGGCTGGAAAACTCCGTCTGCATGTTGACGTGAACCGGTCCGTCGTCATACCCTTCGTTCGTGCTCTGGAGTATCGTGGCGCTGGCTCTCGCATTGGTCCCGGTCTCGTCCGGGCAGAAACTGGAGAGCAGTCCGTTCCACGGCGACCCGGTCTCTATCGGGGTGGGCAAGGCCACTTTCCGCCTGCGCTGTTCCGCCTGTCACGGTATCCGGGCCGAAGGCGGCAAGGGCCCGGCCCTGGACCGCGGCGAATTCGTCGCGGGCGAGACGGACCTCGACCTCTACCGCGTCATTGCCGGCGGAGTCCCGGGAACCGAGATGCCCGCATTCGGCGCGCGCAGTACCGAAGAGAATCTCTGGAGGATCGTCGCCTATCTCAGGACCTTCCAACCTTCGGGTGACGCGGACCCGCTCGGCGACCCCGACCGGGGGGAGGAGATCTTCTGGAATGAGGGCGGATGCGGTGGCTGTCACAAGGTCGGACGGCGCGGGGGCGCGTTCGGACCGTCCCTGAGCCGCATCGGGCGTGCGCGCAGCACCGAGTACTTGCGGGATGCCTTGTTGGAACCGGACAAGGATCTTCCGTCCGGCTACTATGTGGTCACCGTTACGACAGGCGACGGCCGTACCGTTCGCGGAATCGGCTTGGGGTACGACGACTTTTCGGCCCAGCTGATCGATGGGTCGGGGACGATCCATTCCTTCCTGCGCGAGCAAGTCGCCTCGATCGAGAGGGAGTTCTCGTCGCTGATGCCCGCCACGTATCGTGAGAGCCTGACCGAGATGCAGCGGAACGACGTTCTGGCGTACATGCAGAGCCTGCGCGGAGAGGGGGATCGGCAGTGAAGAGTCGATTGAGTCTTGGGTTTCTGGTCGCCGGATTCGCCCTGGGCCAGAGCCCGGTCGACAGACAGGTCCTGACCCGAGCCCAGCACGACGACGAGTCCTGGTTGATGTACGGACGCAACTACTCGGCATGGCGCTATTCGCCTCTGGATGCGATAACCACCGAGAATGTCCGGCAACTCGTTCCTTCCTGGGTCTTTCAGTCGGAGGTTCGCGGCAAGTTCCAGACCACGCCGCTCGTCCGGGACGGTGTCATGTACATTACCGGACCCTCCAACCACGCCTGGGCCCTCGACCTGAAGACGGGCCGGGAACTCTGGCACTATTCCGAGCCTGTTCCGGACGATCTCGCCCTCTGCTGCGGCCAGCCCAACCGAGGGTTCGCGATCCTCGGCGACAAGCTCTTCAAGGTCAACCTGCAGGCCACACTGGTCGCGCTGGACGCGAAGACCGGGGAGGTGATCTGGGAGGTTCAGTCCGACGACTACCGCAAGGGGTACTCGAACACCGTGGCACCCCTAGTTGTCGGAGACAAGGTTGTCGTCGGCATCGCCGGTGCCGAGTTCGGGACCCGAGACTTCATCGATGCCTATGACGCCGAGACCGGCCGTCGGGTCTGGCGTTTCTGGACCGTGCCGGGTCCGGGCGAACCGGGAAACGAGACGTGGGGAGGCGACTCCTGGAAACGGGGCGGGGCCTCGACATGGATCACGGGCAGCTACGATCCGGATCTGAACCTGATCTATTGGGGCACCGGCAACCCGGGCCCCGATCTGGATGGCTCCGTGCGCCCCGGTGACAACCTGTACAGCGATTGCATGGTTGCGCTCGACGCCGATACGGGCGAGTTGCGCTGGTACTTCCAGTTCACTCCGCACGACGTTCACGACTGGGATTCGGTTGCCGACCCGGTGCTGGTTGATGTGGATGTGGATGGAGAGCGACGCAAGGCACTGGTCCAGGCGAATCGCAACGGGCACTTCTACGCGCTCGACAGGACCACTGGCGAGTTCCTGTTTGCCAGGGCGTACACGGAGGTCAATTGGGCCGATGGCATCGGTCCGGATGGCCGGCCGATCCTCATACCCGGCCGCGAACCGACCGACGAGGGGACCCTGGGTTGTCCCGGCATGGGGGGAGGGCACAACTGGCACGCCACCACCTACAGCCCCCAGACCGGACTGTACTACTTCAACAGCGGGGACGGATGCCAAATCTACCATGGCACTCCGCAGGAGTTTGTGGAGGGAGAGTATTACCTGGGAAGTGCCATGGAGAATGTCACCGGGGCACCCAGGGAAGGCTCGATCATCGCGGTCGAGCCGGGCACAGGCGACACGCGATGGCGGTTTCCCCTTGTGAGTCCTCCGACCAGCGGCCTACTGTCCACAGGCGGCGGGCTCCTGTTTGCAGGTACGGCAGAAGGCTATTTCATGGCCCTTGACGCCGCCACCGGGAAACCGCTGTGGCGCCTTCAGATAGGGGGGCCGGTACGGGCGCCCGCGGTCACGTACCTCTTTGACGGACGCCAGTATGTCGCCACGGCGGCTGGTTCGGCAATCTTCGTGTTCTCGTTGCCGCAGTAGGGCCCTGCTGAGTCCTTTGCCCCGCCAGCGGGCGAGCGGGAACGACACGGATCGCGGGAGTCGGTCGTCGGGCATTGGCCGTCGAAGCCGGCTTGCTGGCGCAAACCCCAGGCGGGAACGCGCGAACCCGTCGGGGTGGGCCAGCACCGCAAAGGCCAGGGCAGCGAGCATGGCTGCAAGGAAGCCAGACAAGGAGCCCGCGTCATGTACCGCCGGACTCTGCCAGAGCCTCTGCACGCTTCAGCACTCGAAGCACATTCCCGCCCATCACCTTGGCAATGGCTCCTTCTGAGAATCCGCGCTGGGCCAGTGCGGACACGAGATTCGGTGTCTTGCCGATATGCTCCAGGTCTTTCGGAAGCTTCAGTCCCACGCTGTCGTAGTCCGAGCCGATCCCGACATGGTCGATTCCGGCGACGGCGGCTGCGTGCTCGATATGATCCACGAGACGGCTGATCGGCGGCGCTCCGATCAGTTCCACCTCGGCGAGATTGAGCTTCCACAGTTCCTCGGAGAGCTGCTGCGGCTGGTCGGCCAAATCCCTGCGCACCGTCGACCGCCGTTGGCTGATCTCCCGCAGTTCTGGGAAACGTGCCCGGTAACTGTCGTCCAGCATGCCGGCATAGTAGGCCACTCCCAGCACCCCGCCGTTCTGGGCGAGGACCTTCAGCATGTCGTCGGTCAGGTTCCGCGGATGGTCCGCTACCGCCCTGCAGGCGGCATGGGTGTTGAGGATGGGGGCCGAGGTGGTCTCGATGGTGTCGTAGAAGGCTCGGTCGGACGCATGCGACAGGTCGGCCAGCATCCCGATTCGATTCATCTCCCGCACGATCTCCCTACCCCGATCCGTCAGTCCGACGGGCCCCTCGCCGGGGTACTCGGCTGCACCGACCCACGGGGTGTTGCCGCTGTGCGTCAGTCCGAGGCAACGGGTGCCGAGCCGGTAAAACTGGCGTAGGACCTCGATGCTCGAGTCGATCATGTGGCCGCCCTCGATACCGAGAAACACGGCGACTCTACCTTCTCGCCTTGCCCTGAGCGCATCGTCGGAGCTCAAACCCAGGAGCAGGTCGCCCGGGTGGCGGTTGACCGTCTCGACGATCAGATCGGTGATCCGCAGCGCGTCCTTCACGGAGTCGACCGGCTGTTTGTTCCGGGCGGAACTGAACACCGCGAAGAAGCCGGCGTTGAGCCCGCCTCGGCGCATCTTGGGAATGTCGACCTGGCTGTACTCCGGGCTCTCGGCCAGATTGAGGCGTTCGGAAACAAGCCGGCTTGGTGTGTCGATATGCAGGTCGAAGTAGAACGGGAGAGCCGGCCGGCCCTCCCCGCTTGGCGGGTCAGGTGCCGACGCGCACCCTCCGAGGATCGAGGCCGTGGCGATTCCCAGTTCTCGGCGATTTATCAAGGTGTCCCGATTCTATCCGACTGCACCAGGGGGATGCCGAGCGTCATCGCAGGGAATGGCCAGTGCTTCACGTCCCGACCGGCCAGTCGTCGTTACCGAGTATCGTCACTCTCCATCGCGACCAAGCGCATTCCGGCCTTCCCTGTGTCGAGCCCCAAGACCCTCCTCGACGCTCCGATCCTGCAAGGCGGGGCACAGGCTTTCGGCGTCCGATTGTCAACGCTCTCCGCCAGCAATCAGAAGCCAGTTTTCACGGTCCTGTTATGGAGGTCGAGTTATGGTCGTCAATAACGGAGTCCGAGCACTGGGCTGCCTGTACTTCAATGTTAGGCCTGCGCCCTGACCGCTACCCGCCCCCTGCCATGACGCTGGGCCACCGACGGCGCGGAGGTAGCTTGCGATCAACCGGGCATCCTCCAGCGCACGGAAGGACGCGACCCAATCGACAGCCGTCCCCGGTACCGACAGTGAATTCTCCTGGCAGAAGGTCGGCTCCTCGCAGGTGGAGGCGGGCAGGCAAATCCGGACCTGGACACCCGCCTCACAGGCAAGGCACGTCGGGACACGTAGGGATCTGTGCGGAGGCAGCCGAGTGACCAGCCTCCATATCGCGGGCCGCGGATGGAGCAGCAGCGGACCGGGGCTGGATGTTGGTGGTATCCGAGGTATCGAGAGCAAGGGACAGTCGCAGACGGGCCCTGCAACCGATGTTCGGGCTCTTGATCCGAATGCAATTCTCCCGGAAATAGCCATCAAAGATTGCCTCGGTCGAAGTATTGTCCGCTACGATGTCGAGTGCACGATATCCGGCGTCCGTCAAACGGCACCCAGTTTCGGCCAAGGAGGCTAGGGGAACGGTTCCTTGGTGGCCGCTCTCAGTGGGGAGTTGCGGGTGAGGTGGGCCGTCTAGCGGCTAGAGTCTGTCCTCGGCTCCTCTACGGCTGGCCACCGCGACCCGATGTGTTTGATGCCTCACGGAGGAACAAGGTTGTTGGGTCGTCGGCACCAAGCCAATTCTCGGCGATCTGAAGCGCGGTCAACCCGTCCGCTGACCGCAGGTTGACGTCGGCCCCCATCTCGATGAGCCAAGTGATCAGCATTAGTCGATTGGCGGGGCCGGCAATTCCGGGGAGCACGGCGAGGTGCAGGGCGGCCACGCCGCCGGCCGTATGGTCCGAGCGGATGTTGGCGTCGATTGGTCTCCGCTTCGGGTCGGTCGCCTCGTTGGCGAGTGCCGTCAGTGCGAGGAGGTTCGTGCCGGCCATTCCGCGAAGGCCGCCAGCCATAATCCCGAGAAGCAACGGAGTCATGCTGCCGGGACCGCTCCTGACGTTGGGATCGGCTCCGAACCGGCGCAAGAGAGGGATTACGGCCTCGGCGACCGGGCTGCCCACAGTGATGGCCAATTGGAGGGGTGTCAATCCCTCGAAGTTGACAGCGTCTGGGTTCGCACCCGAGAGTAGCAGCTCTACGATGGCGTCGAGGGACGGGCTCAGGACGGCATACGTGAGCGGGGTGTCGCCGGCGTCGTCGACTGCTTCGATGTCGGCACCGGCCCGCAGCAGGGCCTTCACTGCCCTACGACTTGAAGCCCAGTGCAGGGCGGTGGCACCCCATCCGGATTCCTTTTCCGAGACGTCGGCTCCGCTCCTAATGAGGCGCTCGACCTCGGCAGGGTCACCTTCGAGCGCGGCCCAGTGCAGGTCGCTGATCCGGACCGAGGTGGATGGGGCGGGCGAAACCGGAGCAGTCTTCCTTGCTGACCTGGACAGGAAGGAAGCGAGTGATCCGAGTCCAGTGATGCGGTCGGTTGGAACAGCGGATTGTGTGGCAGATTCCGAGGCCGACACAAGCGGTAGAACCAAGCATGGAGCGCACGTGGCAAGTGCTAGGCGCTGGAACCATCTTCGAATGTTCACGAGACTTGAAGCATAGCAAGATCGAGAAACTCCTTGTTGCGGAGCGAACTCAGCCCAGATGTCCGGCCTGAATGTTGCCCAGTCAGGATTCTGTTGCGGTCGGTATTCCTGTACGCAATGACTCCAGTAACTCGGGTTGCCTAGCATCCACTTGTCGTCTGGATCGAGATTGTCATGCTGATTGAATAAGGAGCGCGACGCCAGGCATAGGAGCAAGGGGCTGGGGTGGCTTCCCATATAGGACAAACCGCCATGCCTAGGGTTTGCCCACATCTGCCATACCACGAGCGCCGCCAGCAAGGCGTCCCGGCCGCCACCATCGCGGCTCAGATCAAGCACTACGACTCCACGGTCTGCTGCGAACTCAAGCGCAATTCCGACGCCTCCGGTTATCGCCATAACCGAGCCCGACAGAGCCGCCCAAAGGCCGTCGCCGGTCCGCGCAGGTTCCGGCCATCGCTCTAGGACTGGCTATGTGAGCAACTCGGACGGCGCTGGAGCCCGGAGTGAATCGCCGGACACCTACAGGGCTCAGTTGAATGTCACATTATTCTGGCGGAAAGTGGGTTTTTTCGCATTGGGCTGATGGCGGAATGTACAGGAATCAGTAAGTGGAAGCGCGAGAGGGGCGTGGCGGGGTCACGAGGCTGGGGAGAGGGATCGGAGGAGGCGGAGGGGGGAAGTCGGGGATTCTTCCGGCAGTAGTGTAGTTCCGTGGGTCGGCCTGGCGGGAGCCGGCCTGCGGGAGGGGGCAGCGGAAGGGGTGAGGAGGCTCCCCGAGTGCTGGCCGGGGAAGTGGGGGCCGGGTGGGGCTCGGTGGCGGGGGTGGGGTACAAGGAAGGTGGCCCGCACGGAGGAAGCCGCCGGGCCGTCGTCGGTCCTGCCGTGCAGCTGCGTTATGCCACCAACCTGACCGACGAGGAATATGTTGGCGCAAGGGCCTGGAACGAGGTGCAGGCCCCGGGGTGTCCGTGGTGCGAGCCGTGCACGTGCAAGCTGGCACTGCACGGGTTTTACCCGCGGGTGAAGCCGAACGGGGCGCGAGTCCGTCGTTTCCGGTATCCGCAGACGAAGCGGACGGTGAGTCCGTTGCCGGACTGTTTCGCAGCGTGGGTCAAGTGGGCGCTGGAGGAGTTGGAGGAGGCAGCCGCGACGCAAGGGCAGGCCGAGGGAGGACAGGAGGAGGGGGAGGAGCCGATGGGGCCGGTGGAGTGGGTCCGGGGGTTGCAAGACGCCTTCGACCGGCTCAACTCGCCGTCCCGATTACCCAATCGCCATCTCAGGCACCCCCCGTCGGGGTCGCAGTTCGATCTGCGATGGGCCCGCTCTCGTGTGCACCCTTCCCGCGACTCAACTGAACCTGCCGCTGCAGCGTGGTACCTTGCAGGGCGTGAAACTGCTGCCAATCCTCTTCGGAATTCTTGCTGCAGCCCCGGCCACGGCCAAGCCGAACATCGTCCTGATCATGGCGGACGACCTGGGGTACGGGCATCTGGGCTCCTACGGCCAGGAGAGGATCAGGACTCCCCGCATCGACATGCTGGCAGCCGAGGGCATGCGGTTCACTCAGGCATACGCCGGTTCGACTGTCTGCGCCCCCTCTCGCAGCGTCCTGCTGACGGGGCTGCACGGCGGCCACACCAGCGTGCGAGGCAATCTCGGAGATGCGCACATCCGGGACCGCGACATCACCCTTGCCGAGATGCTCAAGGCCGCTGGCTACGCGACCGGAGGCTACGGGAAGTGGGGGCTGGGCCTGGCCGACAGTCCGGGCCATCCGCTGCGGCAGGGCTTCGACGACTTCCTCGGCTATCTGCACCAGGTTCACGCGCACTTCTTCTACCCGTTCTGGCTCACCTTGAATCACGGCAGGATGAACCTGCGACTCAATGAAGCCGGTGGTCGGGGACAGTACTCCCACGATGTAATCTTCGAGCGTGCGCTGGACTTCATCCGCAACAATCGGGACAGGCCCTTTTTCTGCTACCTGCCGGTTACCATTCCCCATGTGGAGCTGGCCGTTCCGGCTGACTCCCTGGCGTCGTATCTGGGAGATTTTCCCGAGGTCGGGGGTGGGCAGGAGAAGCGGGTCGGGTATATCGTCTCCCCCAATCCGCGGGCGACCTATGCAGCAATGGTCTCCCGCCTGGACCGGGATGTCGGCCGCCTCGTCGCCCAGCTCCAGGATCTTGGGATTGACCGCAACACAGTCGTGATCTTCAATTCAGACAACGGGGCGCAGTCGCGTTTCGATGTCAGCGAGGAGTTCTTCGACGCTACGGCCGGTCTGCGGGGATACAAGGGTTCGATGTACGAAGGCGGGCTCAGGGTTCCCCAAATCGTGTGGTGGCCCGGAACGGTACCGGCCGGAACCGTGTCCGACCACGTGACCTATTTCCCGGACATGATGCCCACCTTCGCGGATCTGGCCGGCGTGGAGTCGCCTCCCACGGACGGTATCTCGTTCGTGCCGACGATCGTCGGGGAGGGCAATCAGGAACGGCACGACTGGCTGTACTGGGAACTCGTCACCGGCGGCAATCGACTGCACAGCCAGGCAGCCCGCAACGGGCGATGGAAATTCGTGAGGGGATCGGCCGAGGGTCCCGTCGAAGTCTACGACCTTGAATCGGACAGGGCCGAGGCAACGGACCTGGCATCCCGCCGTCCCGACCTCGTGCAGGCGTTCGAGGAGTGGATTCAGGCGAACCGGACTGATCCTCCCGACCAGCCGCAACGGTCGCCCG
This sequence comes from Bryobacterales bacterium, assembly GCA_965205085.1. Lineage (GTDB taxonomy): Bacteria > Acidobacteriota > Terriglobia > Bryobacterales > UBA6623 > VXMF01. Next base: position 5,441,450 of record OZ242039.1, read on the forward strand.
TCGGTTTCAGGGACTATGTCCAGTTGTCGCCTGTCGATCCGGTGGCAATGGGTGCCAGGAACCGGCCACCGGAGTGACGTTGCCGGCTGGAGCCGGGCCCGGAGACGCTAGCTTGACGGACCGGTCCCGCCGGCTTCCACCTGCTCGCGCAGGCAGGCGAAGAATCTGGCCGTGATGGTTTTCGCGGTGGTGACGAGGAGCCGCTGGCCCACCCGCGCCACGGTACCACCGACCTTCGCCGTAGCTCGCACGGTGACCGAACTTCCCGTCTCCGACTCGGTGATTTCGATCCGCGCGTCACCCTTTGCGAATCCCGCGCTGCCCTTGCCTTCGACGTGCAGGTTCAATGATACGGGACGGACTTGCCCGCTCAGTGCCACGACACCCCGAAACCGGCCCTTGATTGCCGCGACCCCCAGGGTCATGGTTGCTTGGTAGCGGTCGTTGCCGAGCGGCTCCAGGGCCTCGCAACCCGGAATGCAGTGTGCGACGGAGGTCGGATCGCAAAGGGCCTCGAACACCAGGTCGGGTGGAGCCGCGAATTCGTAGGTTCCCTTGAATTCCATCGCACACGACCCTTCCGCAAGGCTAACAAATGTTCCTGTCGTCCGGGACCGCCCGTTCCCGCTTGCGCCTGTTGGTACAGGTGGGCAGCCTGTTCAGGTGGGCAGCCAGCCGATCCAGACTGGCCAGATTGTGCACTGGCAGGAAGTCGTCGACGAATGGCAGCGCGGCCTGCAATCCCCGCGTCAAGGGCCGGTACTCGGGCGAGCCGAGCAGCGGGCTGAGCCATACCAGCCGGCTGCAGGACCGCCGAAGTCGGGCGACTTCGCGTCGCATGGCGTCCGGGTTGCCACGGTCCCAACCGTCGGAAACGATCAGCACCACGGCCCCTTTGCCCAGAACTCTCCGTGCCCATTGCACGTTGAAAGCCCGCAGGGCCTCGCCGATGCGGGTGCCTCCGGACCAGTCGGGAACGAGCCGGCCCAGATCCCGGAGCGGGTTACCCGCCGGGTTGTTGCGGAGTGCCTGCGTGATCCGGGTAAGGCGGGTTGCGAACACGAAGGATTCCACGCGGCCCAGACTTCCGGAGAGGCAGCTTGCGAACCACAGCAGCATCCGCGTGTACCGTTCCATGGAGCCGCTGATATCACAAAGCAGCACCAGGTGGCGCGGCCGGGTGCCGGTTTCCCTGGTTGGAGGCGGGGCCGGGTCGCTCTCGTGCCGAGCGAGTCTCGCGAGCAGCTTTCGCACATCCGGTGAAGTTCCCCTGCCTGGCACCCAGCGCTTGGTCCTTCGAGGGGCCGGACGCCAGCGCAGTTCCTGCAGCAGGCGCACCGCCTGCAACGTCTCCTCACCGCTGAGATGCTGGAAATCCTTCTCGCGGAGGACCTCGAGATCGCTGTACGTCGCAATCCGGACCTTCTCGATGCGGTCCGGTCCGTCCTGTGTGCTCCGGTCGGCGGTTGCCGTCAGCGACTCCATCTCGACGACGGGGTCTCCGAGCCGGCGGGCACCGCCCGGAGGACGAGGGGCCAGCCTGGTGGTCGTACCGGTTGGCTCGCTCCAGAACGCCCGGAAGGCCCTGTCGAAGAGCTTCAGATCCTCCACCCTGCGGACGAGAACCGTGCGCAGGGCGAATCGGAACTCGTCCCTTTCCCCGATATCGATGTACTGCACCGCTCGGACAGCTTCGACGGTGCTCCCCGCAGGGACCGACAGACCCAGGGACCGCAGAACCCGCGTGAACTGCGTCAGGTTTTCGAGGAGGTAACCCATCCCGAGTCCGGTTTCTGGCCGGGGGAACTCATCTGTACCCCTCGGTTTTTTGCCCTGTCCAGCATGGCTCGCACGGGCTCTCCGCGAACGGCCTGGATGTCCTCCTGGTTCTTGAGCAGCAGCCCGAGTGTCTCCTCGATCCTCTCCGGCGTCAGCCGCTGCTCGTCGAGCGCTACCAGTGCAGCTACCCAGTCCAGAGTTTCCGACACTCCGGCCGCCTTGTATAGCTCGACACGCCGCAACTCCTGCACAAATGCCGTTGCCTGTTCGCTGAGCACTCTCGATGCCTGGGGCACCTTCGCCATCACGATCCTCAGTTCCTTGTCGAAGGCGGGGTAGTCGATCCAACAGTACAGGCACCTCCGTTTCAATGCGTCGTGCAACTCGCGGGTACGGTTCGAGGTGATCAGAACAATCGGGGGCTGCGAAGCCTTCACGGTGCCCAGCTCTGGAATCGTTACCTGGTAGTCGGACAGCATTTCGAGCAGGTAGCCCTCGAACTCTTCGTCGGCCCTGTCGAGTTCGTCGATCAGTAGCACGGGAGGCCCTCCCGGGTGCTCCAGGGCCTGCAACAGCGGACGCGCGATCAGGAACTCCCTGCGGAACAGTTCCCTTGATGCGGTCTGCCGGTCGAGGTCGCCGTCGCCGCGCATCAACTGTATTTCGAGGATCTGGCGGGAGTAGTTCCACTCGTAGACGGCGTGATGGACGTCAAGCCCCTCGTAGCACTGCAGCCGGATCAGCGGCCGCCCGAGAGCCGCTGCGAGCGCCCGCGCCACGTCCGTCTTGCCCACACCCGCCTCCCCTTCGAGCAGAACCGGTCGCTGCAGTCGCAGCGCCAGATACAGCGAGGTCGACAGGGCATGGTCTGAGACGTACTGCTCTTCCGCCAGTTTCGATTGCAACTCGCCGATCGAACGGGGAATTGGGCCCGAATCCGGCATGAGCGCTGGCAGGCGCCTATGGGCAGCGGGCGGCTGCGGCGGACAGCGCCCGGCGCACCCATACGTGGGCCACAGCCCGTCGGTAGTCCGCCGAAGCGTAAACGTCTCCCAGCACCTCGTCCTCAGCGAGGCAGTCGACCGTCTCGCGCGAGGCCTCTGCGATGCGCTGCTGGGTCAGCGGGTAGCCCACCAGTGCACGCTCGACCGCTCGTGCATGCACTGGCGTGGGTGCCAGGCCCCCCAGCACGACCCTCGCTTCCGCGCATTCGCCGTCACACTGGGTCAACTTGGCCGCGGCTCCGATCACGGCGTACCGGGATGCGGGTTGCGCGAATTTGGCATAGGCCGAACCCTCGCCCGCACGGGCCGGGGGCAGTTCGATTGCCGTGAGGATCTCCTGTTCCCCAAGGGCCGTCATCATCAGTCCCTCGAAGAACTCCGATGCTGCGACCTTGCGTGTTCCGGCGGTGCCTTCAACCACCAGATCAGCCCCCAGGCACACCAGGACGGCCGGAAGGTCGGAAGCCGGATCCGCATGGGCGATGTTGCCTCCGATCGTCCCGCGATTGCGGACAGACGGGTCACCGATCATTCCGGCGGCTTCCCGGAGGGCCATTGCGTGTCGGGCGAGCGACCCGGACGAGGCAACCTCGGCGTGGGTGGTGAGCGCTCCTATCCAGATCGTCCCTGAACCTACGCCAATCCCGCGCAGGCTGTCGATCCTGCCGATGTCGATCAGCGCACTCGGGGCCGCAAGCCGAAGCTTGAGGGCCGGGATCAAACTGTGGCCACCCGCCAGGAGCTTGGAGTCGGAGTGTTCCGCGAGCAGCGCTGCTGCCTCGGCCACGGACTTCGCACGGTAGTAATCGAACTCAGCTGCGTACATCGCTCTGTTCCTTCTTTGCCGCCTCTTGGATGGATCGCCAGACTCGCTCGGGAGTCAACGGCATTCGTATGCTCGCAACACCCAAGGGCCGCAGTGCGTCGATCACGGCGTTGTAGACTGCAGCTGTCGACGCGATCGTGCCGGCCTCCCCGATACCCTTGACGCCCAGAGGATGGTGAGGTGATGGTGTCACTGTCGAGTGCACCTCGATGTCCGGCAATCTGTCGGCCCGCGGGAGCGCATAGTCGAGCATCGTGCCGGTCAGCAGTTGGCCGTCGTCATCGTACACGCCCTCCTCCCACAACGCCTGGCCGATGCCCTGCACGATGCCTCCATGCACCTGGCCCTCGACGATGACCGGATTGATCTGCGGCCCGCAGTCGTCGACCGCGACATAGCGGAGCAGGTTGACGATGCCGGTCTCCGGGTCGACCTCCACGACTGCCAGGTGGGCGCCGTAGGGGAACACGAAGTTCGGCGGGTCGTAGAACGTGGTTGCTTCCAGCCCGGCTTCCACGCCTTCCGGCATGTTCCAGGCCACGTTGGCCATCAACGCGACCTCCTGGATCGTCTTGCTCGAATCGGGCGAACCCCTGACGAAGAACTTCCCGTCCTCGTAGTCCATGTCCTCGACCGCAGCCTCCAGCAGGTGGGCCGCGATGAGCTTCGCCTTGTCGCGGATCTTGCGCGCCGCCAGCGCCAATGCCGCCCCGCCGACGGCAGTCGTTCGGCTACCGTAGGTGCCCCACCCCATCGGCGTGTTGTCTGTGTCGCCGTGGATCACCTTGACGTCGTCGGGGGACACGCCGAGTTCGCCCGCAACGATCTGCGCGAAGGTTGTCTCCTCGCCCTGGCCGTGTGGAGACGCCCCGATCATTACGTTGACTTTTCCGCTGGGGTGGAAACGCAGGATCGCGCTTTCCCACAAGCCGCCCTGAAAGCCGATCGCGCCGGCCACCTGCGAGGGCCCCAAACCGCAGATTTCCACGTACGTCGAGAGACCCAGTCCGATGTATCTCCCATGCTCCCGTTTGGCGGCCTGCTCGCTGCGCAGGGCACCGTAGTCCGCTTCGGTGAGCAGCTTGGCCAGTGCACCGTGATAGTCGCCGCTGTCGTAGGTCAGGCCCGTCGCCACGTCGTGACCGTTGTCGAATTTGGGAATGAAGTTCTTTCGCCGGATGTCGGCCGGATCCATTTCCAGTCGATCCGCCAGCAGGTCCACCAGCCGCTCGACCATGAAGGTTGCCTCGGGGCGGCCCGCCCCGCGGTATGCCTCCACAGGGGTCGTGTTGGTGTAGAGGCCGTACACGTCCTCATGGATGGCCGGGATGTCGTAGACTCCGGAGAGCATCAGTCCGTGCAGGATGGTTGGAATGCCCGGCGCTGCCGTCGAGAGATAGGCTCCCATTCCCGCCCACACTGTCGCACGAAGGCCGGTGATCCGACCTTCCCGGGTGGCCGCCAGTTCGATTTCCTGGATGTGGTCCCGCCCATGGGTGGTGGCTTGGTAGTTTTCGCTGCGGGTCTCTGCCCACTTGACCGGCACACCGAGCATCTTGGAGCAGAATACTGTGATGAAGTCGGCCGGATAGACAGCGATCTTGCTCCCGAAGCCTCCACCAACCTCGGGTGCGATGACCCTGAGCTTGTCTTCCGGCACGCCGTTCACCAGCGAACAGAGGAACCGCACGATATGGGGATTCTGGGTCGTGTTCCACAGCGTCAGCTCGCCGGTTGCCCGCACGTAGCTCGCCAGGGCTGCGCGTGGTTCCATGGCGTTGGGTATGAGTCGTTGCTGGACGATGGTCTCCTTCACGACCACATCGGCGCTGCTGAACGCTTCACCAATGTCGCCACCCCCGCTAACAGTCCAGTGGAACGCCCGATTGCCCTTGATCTCCGCATGGAGTTGTGGTGCTTCCTCCGTGTCTGCGGACTTGGGGTTGACGACGGCATCCAGCGGCTCGTAGTCGACGTCCACGAGATCCAGCGCATCATGGGCTTGGGCTGGGGTCTCGGCGACCACCACGGCCACGATGTCCCCGACGTAGCGAACCTTGTCCTTCGCGATGCAATGGTAGTCGGCGACGGTGAGGCCGGAATTCGGCAGGAGCCATGCGCATGGCGCGGGAGCGATCTGGCCTTCCGTGTCGACGTGGGTGTAGACCGCCACGACGCCGGGTGCCTCGGCGGCCGCCGAAGTCTCGATGCCGGCGATTCGAGCGTGCGAGTAGGGACTGCGCAGCATCACCGCATGCAGCATGCCCGGAAGGGCGAGGTCGTCCGTGTACTTGGCGGTTCCGGTAATCAGCCGCGGGTCTTCCCGGCGCCGGATGCCGGAACCGAACGTCGAGGCACTCATCGGTCACCTCCCGCTGCTGCGCTTCGGACGGCTCGCACGATGTTCTGGTATCCGGTGCACCGGCACAAGTTGCCTTCCAGGCCATGGCGGATTTCCTCGTCCGTCGGGTTCGGGTTGCGGCGCAGCAACTCATGGGACGCCATGATCATTCCGGGTGTACAGAAGCCGCACTGCAGACCGTGCTTGTTCCAGAAAGACTCTTGCAGACAGTGCAGGTTGCCGTCAACCGCCAACCCCTCAATCGTCGTGATCGCGGCACCGTTGGCCTGGACGGCCAGGCATGTGCATGACTTGGCCGCGACACCATCGAGCAGGACAGTGCAGGAACCGCATTGACTCGTATCGCAACCCACCTTCGTGCCTGTCAGCCCGAGCGTGTCGCGGATGAAATGCACCAGCAGCAGCCGTGGCTCGACATCCCTGTCGTAGCGGCGTCCGTTGATGGTAATGCTCACCGGAATTCTCACCGATTCGTCTCCTTTCCGTGCAGGGTAGGCGCGACAGGCAGCCGCACCGGAACTCACAGCGAGATTGTATACCACTGGCGCGGTTGTCTCAATGCTTCCGACGACAGTTTCGGGCCCTCTACGCCAGCGGACGGTCAAGTTGTCGCACACCGGGCCGGAGTTCCGGCAATCCGATTCTCGCCAAGCTGCTGTCTTGCTCCGACAGTCTGGTATCCGGGTGGGGCGGTTGCGGAGGAGGGATCGGTTGCCGGCCGGCCTGTAGGAAGCATTCCACGGTCTCGCAGAACCCGCTCAACGAGAAGCCGACCACCATGATCCCCCAACATTGCCCGGAACTCGACCCGCGGGGACGCGGCGAGGACCGCGGAACGCATCGGTACGAAGGGGCAGGGAGAACCGGGCTCCAGCCATCGTCCGTGTCTTGGCTGGCAGCCGGGCACAACTGCCGGCATGGACTGCGCTTCCCGCAACGTAGCGGCATCGGTGCCCCGGATTCGGCACTCGACCTGGAGCCTGAAGGGGTTCAGTGGTTCGTGCGAATGTTGCGGTCGCAGACTCGGCTTACGCCGGCTCGGCGCGAACCTCCAGCAGGTTCCTCGCCTCGCGTCCGCAGGCCACGCCGATCAAATGGACCGGCCCGGCGTTCCCCCCGTACTTGTCCGCATAGCCCCGCCCGCGCATCTGGGCCATCGCCCCATCCAGAGCGGCCTCGCTGCCGTCCTCGCCCTCCGCCATCTTGAACTCCAGCACGAAGACCTGCCCGCCGTGACGTAGCACCATGTCCGCCCGGCCGCGCGAGGAAGCCTCCTCCACCCTCACGTCCGCTTCGCCGGCCCGCAGACCCATGTAGAGCAGGCTCGCGTACCAGGCCTCGTAGCGCGCGAGATCCCCTTTCGCATGCCACAGGTAGGGGATGCCCGAGACCCACGCGCGGAAGGTCTCGCCGAAGCCGGCGAAGTCGTTCGCCTCCAGCAGCGCGCAGAGTTCCTGCGCCCGCTCCACCGGCTCGGAACCCTTCTGGCCCAGCCAGGCCAGCAGTTGGTCGTTGAGGCTGAGCCGGACCTCGAGATTGGGATACTCCAGACGGTAGAGGGTCCGATGACCCTGCTGCAGCTCCTCCGCGATGGTCAGGTAGCCGGTCTGGAAGAGCAGCGCCTCGACATCGACGTTCCCGACATCGAACTTCGAGACCAGTGTGCTGTCCGTCAGCTGGCCCTCGAGTTCCATCGTGCTGACCGACTTCTCCATCAGCATCCGGAACAGGAACTCGGGCGAGCCGGTCTTGAACCAGAAGGGGAGGAACTTGCGGCGTCGCAGGAGCAGCAGTACATCGTAGGGATTGTAGACCCGCTCTTCGCCCAGCCAGTGGTAGCCGTTGTACCAGGTGCGGATCAATTCCCGGTCGAGCCCGGCCAGCTCGGGGCCGAAGACCCGGTCCAGATCCTCTTCCCGGTAGCCGCAGATGGTGGCATAGCGCGGGTCCAGGCTAATGTCCTCGAGGTTGTTGAGGCCAGAGAAGAGACTGATCTTGGAGAACATGCTGACGCCGGTGACGAAGACGAAGCGGATATGTCTGGCACTGTCCTTGACGATGCCGTAAAAGCCGCGCAGGTAGTCCCGGTTGGCCGTCGCCAGCTCCGGATCGTGGAGCACATCGAGGATCGGCTTGTCGTACTCGTCCACCAGCACCACCACCTGCCGGCCAGTGGTGCTGTGCAGTCGGTCGAGAATGTTCCGGAGGCGCCTCGGGCCGGTGTCGGAGGTTAGGGCTGGTGCTAGATCGTGGGCCCTCTCTACGGCCTCCAACTGCTCGATAATGTCTCCCTCGATCTCGCCCGGCTGGTTGTACTTTCCGCCAAAGCTGAGTCGCACCACCGGGTGCGGCGAGGACCAGTCCCAGTGCGGGTGGATCTCCAGACCACGGAACAGGGGCTCGTGCGCCTCGAACAGCGACGCCAGGGTGTCCAGCAGCAGGCTCTTGCCGAAGCGGCGCGGCCGGGACAGGAAATAGTAGTCGCCCTGCTCGACCAGTTGCCGGATGAGTGAGGTCTTGTCGACATAGTAGCTGCCGGTCTCCCGCAGGCGCCGGAAGTCCTGGATCCCGATTGGAAGGCGCTGTCGGGTCATCGCTCTTTCCTGGTGCGGCACCGGACCGTGTATCAAGCCGGTCGATGGGGTGTGCGGAAAGGGTTGTCTGCCATGCCCTGCACGCTACCCCTTTCGAGTGCACACCGCTATCCCTCCGCGCTGCCGGACGGCTGGGTCTCGCTCGCTGCCATCATTCTACAGCCGGCGGACCATTGAGCTGCTGTGGGATTTCGGTGCACCCCCTGCCATCGTCCGTGTCCCGGCGGCTCGCCGGGCACCACTGCCGGCCATCGGCTGCGCTTCCCACTGCGTAGCGGCATCCTTGCCAGGGATTCGGCTCTCGAGATGGAGCCTCGAGGGGTTCAGTGGTTCGTGCGAATGCTGCGGTTGGAGACTCGGCTTACGCCGGCTCGGCGCGAACCTCCAGCAGGTTCCTCGCCTCGCGTCCGCAGGCCACGCCGATCAGATGGACCGGTCCGGCGCTGCCCCTGTACTTGTCCGCATAGCCCCGCCCGCGCATCTGGGCCATCGCCGCATCCAGCGCGGCCTCGCTGCCGTCCTCGCCTTCCGCCATCTTGAACTCCAGCACGAAGACCTGCCCACAGTGACGCACCACCATGTCCGCCCGGCCGCGCGAGGAGGCCTCCTCCACCCTCACGTCCGCGTCGCCGGCGCGCAGACACATGTAGAGCAGGCTCGCGTACCAGGCCTCGTAGCGCGCGAGGTCCCCTTTTGCGTGCCACAGGTAGGGGATGCCCGAGAGCCACGCGCGGAGGGTCTCGCCGAAGCCCGCGAAGTCGTGCGCCTCCAGCAGCGCGCAGAGCTCTTGCCCCCGCTCCACCGGCTCGGAACCCTCCTGGCCCAGCCAGGCCAGCAGTTGGTCGTTGAGGCTGAGCCGGACCTCGAGATTGGGATAGTCCAGACGGTAGAGGGTCCGATGACCCTGCTGCAGCTCCTCCGCGATGGTCAGGTAGCCGGTCTGGAAAAGCAGCGCCTCGATATTGATGTTGCCGACATCGAACTTCGAGACCAGTGTCCTGTCCGTCAGGCGACCCTCGATTTCCATCGGGCTGACCGACTTTTCCATCAGCATCCGGAGCAGGAACTCGGGCGATGCGGTCTCGAACCAGAAGGGCTGGAACTTGCGGGTATCCAGCAGCAGGAGCACATCGTAGGGGTTGTAGACCCGCTCTTCGCCCAACCAGTGGTAGCCGTTGTACCAGGTGCGGATCGTTTCGCGGTCGAGCCCGGCCAGTTCGGGGCCGAAGACCCGGTCCAGGTCTTCCTCCCGGTAGCCGCAGAGGGTGGCAAAGCGCGGGTCGAGGCTGATGTCCTTCAGGTTATTGAGGCCCGAGAAGAGGCTGACCTTGGAGAACATGCTGACCCCGGTGACGAAGACGAAGCGAACATGTTCGGCACTGTCCTTGATGATGCCATAGAAGCCGCGCAGGTAGTCCCGGTTGGCGGTTGCCAGTTCCGGGTCGTGCAGCACGTCGAGGATCGGCTTGTCATACTCGTCCACCAGCACCACCACCTGCCGGCCAGTGGTGCTGTGCAGTCGGTCGAGAATGTTCCTGAGGTGCCTCGGGCCGGTGTCGGAGGTTGGGGCTGGTGCTAGATCGTAGGCCCGCTCGACGGCCTCCAACTGCTCGATAATGTCCCCCTCGATTTCGCCCGGCTGGTTGTACTTCCCGCCGAAGCTGAGCCGCACCACCGGATGCGGCGAGGACCAGTCCCAGTGCGGATGGATGTCCAGCCCCTGGAACAGATGTTCATGACAAGCGAACAGGGACTTCAGCGTGTGGACCAACAAACTCTTGCCGAAGCGGCGCGGGCGGGACAGGAAATAGTAGCGCCCCTCGGTCACCAGCCGGCGGACCAACGGGGTTTTGTCGACGTAGTAGAAGCCCTCGTCCCGGATCGTCCGGAAGTCCTGGATCCCGATTGGAAGGCACTGTCGGGTCATCGCTCTTTCCTGTCGCTGCACCGGACCGTGTATCAAGCCGGTCGATGGGGTGTGCGGAAAGCGTTGTCTGCCATGCCCTGCACGCTACCCCGTTCGAGTGCGCACCGTTATCCCTCCGCGCTGCCGGACGGGTGGGTCTCGCTCGCTGCCAACATTCTACATCCGGCGGACCATTGATCTGCTGTGGGCTTTCGGCGACCCGCTGCCATCGTCCGGGTCCCGGCGGCTCGCCGGACACAACTGCCGGCCAAGGGCAGCGCTTCCCACTAGGTAGCGGCATCGTTGCCCCGGATTCGGCTCTCGACATGGAGCCTCAAGGGGTTCAGTGGTTCGTGCGAATGTTGCGGTCGCAGACTGGGCCTACGCCGGCTCGGCGCGAACCTCCAGCAGGTTCCTCGCCTCGCGCCCGCAGGCCACGCCGATCAGATGGACCGGCTCGGCGTTGCCCCCGTACTTGTCCGCATAGCCCCGGCCACGCATCTGGGCCATCGCCGCATCCAGCGCGGCCTCGCTGCCGTCCTCGCCCTCCGCCATCTTGAACTCCAGCACGAAGACCTGCCCGCCGTGACAGAGCACCATGTCCGCCCGGCCGCGGGAGGAGGCCTCCTCCACCCTCACGTCCGCTTCGCCGGCGCGCAGACACATGGAGAGCAGGCTCGCGTACCAGGCCTCGTAGCGCGCGAGGTCCCCTTTTGCATGCCACAGGTAGGGGATGCCCGAGAGCCACGCACGGAGGGTCTCGCCGAAGCCCGCGAAGTCGTTCGCCTCCAGCAGCGCGCAGAGCTTTTGCCCCCGCTCCACCGGCTCGGAACCCGCCTGGCCCAGCCAGGCCAGCAGTTGGTCGTTGAGGCTGAGCTGGACCTCGAGATTGGGATAGTCCAGACGGTAGAGGGTCCGATGACCCCGCTGCAACTCCTCCGCGATGGTCAGGTGGCCGGTCTGGAAAAGCAGCGCCTCGATATTGACATTGCCGACATCGAACTTCGAGACCAGTGTCCTGTCCGTCAGGCGGCCCTCGATTTCCATCGGGCTGACCGACTTCTCCATCAGCATCCGGAACATGAACTCGGGCGACCCGGTCTCGAACCAGTAGGGCTGGAACTCGCGGGTATCCAGCAGCAGGAGCACGTCGTAGGGGTTGTAGACCCGCTCTCCGCCCCGCCAGTGGTAGCCGTTGTACCAGGTGCGGATCAATTCCCGGTCGAGCCCGGCCAGTTCGGGGCCGAAGACCCGGTCCAGATCCTCCTCCCGGTAGCCGCAGAGGGTGGCATAGCGCGGGTCGAGGCTGATGTCCTTCAGGTTGTTGAGGCCCGAGAAGAGACTGACCTTGGAGAACATGCTGACCCCGGTAACGAAGACGAAGCGGATATGTCTGGCACTGTCCTTGACGATGCCGTAGAAGCCGCGCAGGTAGTCCCGGTTGGCGGTTGCCAGCTCCGGATCGTGGAGCACATCGAGGATCGGCTTGTCGTACTCGTCCACCAGCACCACCACCTGCCGGCCGGTGGTGCTGTGCGGTCGGTCGAGAATGTTCCGGAGGCGCCTCGGGCCGGTGTTGGAGGTTGGGGCTGGTGCTAGATCGTGGGCCCTCTCTACGGCCTCCAACTGCTCGATAATGTCTCCCTCGATCTCGCCCGGCTGGTTGTACTTTCCGCCAAAGCTGAGTCGCACCACCGGGTGCGGCGAGGACCAGTCCCAGTGCGGGTGGATGGCCAGACCCCGGAACAGGGATTCGTGCCCCTCGAACAGTGACCCCAAGGTGTCCAGCAGCAGGCTCTTGCCGAAGCGGCGCGGCCGGGACAGGAAATAGTAGTCGCGCTGCTCGACCAGTTGCCGGATGAGTGAGGTCTTGTCGACATAGTAGCTGCCGGTCTCCCGCAGGCGCCGGAAGTACTGCATCCCGATTGGAAGGCGCCGTCGGGTCATCGCTATTTCCTGTTGCGTAACCGAACCGTGTATCAAGCCGGTCGATGGGGTGCGCGGAAAGGGTTGTCTGCCACGCACTGCACGCTACCCCGTTCGAGTGCGCACCGTTATCCATCCGCACTTCCGGACGGGTGGGTCTCGCTCGCTGCCAACATTCTACATCCGGCGGACCATTGAGCTGCTGTGGGATTTCGGCGACCCCCTGCCATCGTCCGTGTCCCGGCGGCTCGCCGGGCACAACTGCCAGCCATGGGCAGTGCTTCCAGCTAGTGTCTACCGTTAGAAATGTGTTGACATCGGATCGGGATTCTGGTGCCGTCGTTGCAGACTCGGGAGGCAGGGATGGTAAATCAACCTACGCGAGTATCCCCCCAAATCTCGGACCCGCAACGGCAGGAACTGAACCACTGGCTGCGACGGCTTGCTGGACAAACCCCGCTCCGGTGCGCTGAGGACGGTGACGGATGCCGATGGGGAGCAGGTCGTGGTACGAACCTTGCAGACACGTCCCCGAGGGGCAACCCAGTGGAGCCGCAAGTTGATGGCTCAAGCCTCGGGACTGAGTCTCTCCACCATCGGCCGCATCGGGCGTGCGTTCGGTCTCCAGCCGCATCGGAGCGAGACATGCAAGCTGTCGCAGGCCCCGCAGTTTGTGCAGAAAGTTCGGGATATCGTGGGTTTGTACCTCCATCCGCCCGAGCGGGCGGTGGTGCTTTGTGTGGATGAGAAATCACAAATCCAGGCCCTGGACCGCACCCAGCCGGTGTTGCCGATGCAACCGGGAGTCCCCGAGCTGCAGACCCACGACGCCCAACGCAATGGGACGACCTCCCTGTTGGCGGCCTTGAATATCGCGACCGGTGAGGTGACCGTCAAGTGCTATCGGCGCCACCGCGCCGTGGAGTTCAAGAAGTTCCTGGCGCTGATGGACAAGGCGGTGCCAGAGACCCACGATGTGCATCGGATCCTCGACAACTACGCGACCCACAAGACAGCCCAGATCCAGAACTGGCTGTGGCGGCGGCCGCGCTATACCCTGCACTTCACGCCGACCGGTGCCTCGTGGTTGAATCAGGTGGAGCGTTGGTTTGTCGAGATCACACGACGGCGGATTCGGCGCGGAACGTTTCGCAGCACGCAGGCGCTGGAAGCGGCATCAGGGAGTCCTTGCAGGTCTACAACGAAGACCCCCAGCCCTTGATCTGGACCAAGAGCGCTGACGATATCCTGAAATCACTGAAATCCTACTGTGAAGGAATTTCTGGCGAGGCATACTAGCACGGCCGGGTACGGCCTCTGCCTGATAATGCGGTCATGCGCCATGTTGGATCGACGGGTGCCGTACCCGCAAGTGGGAGTATAGCCGGGGATCAGGGCGTATCGTGGGGGCCGGGAGCGGACGGAGGGTGGTCCTGACCGAGGCGGCATCCCGCTCACCGCCGCTCGTGGAGCGGTTCGGTCGGTGAAGTGACAGCTGCAAGAAATCCGCAGGTCCGACCGGCTGGAGAGCCTTGCTGGCAGCCCTCGCGAGACACATCGAACAAGTTCTGGATAAGGACTGTATTCTCACCGAACCCCATTGAGCCACAGGAATGCCGGGCGGGAGCGCAGGACAGACTTCTCGGAATCCCATCCGCCGGAGGCGGCGATGTCGCTGGACCGCGAGGCCAGCTTCGCACCGCTGCAAAGGCCAAGGCTTCGACGGATCGGCTTCGACTCGCGGATGGTCTCACTCTGCGCGGGCTGGCGAACCACGCAAAATCCGCATAGGTTCGAAGGAAGTGGACCTTGGGTCCATGTCAGAACGCAGAGGCGGCAACCGGCTCGGCCAAATTCGAACAGAATCGTGCCAAGCATGACCGCTCGGCTGTGGACAATTGGTAGCGGACAGGAAGCAGATCATTCCGGGGTTCCGATTCAACCCTACAATGGCCGGCGGGGCGGCCGGCGGCGGGATCCAGATCGAGATCGAGGGGCTTGTGGCGCGACCGAAGTCGCGCCGCAAGCCGTCCCGGAGTGTGCGCAACAAGCGGCTGGCGAACTGCGAGATGCGGATCCACATCACGTTGCCGTCGACGACCGGTCCCGACGCCAAACCGGTACTCCTGTCGGGGTCCGTATCCGGGAGACCTCTCCGCCCGCAGTTGCATTTCTTGGTGCAACCGGCATGTGTACTCGGTAGAGCTAGCCTATCGCCGGCACCTATTGGGATTAGCGTAGTTGCTGTGGCACGCGGGTTGTGGCTTGCGACCTGGGTGACGCTAGCAGCAGGTAGCTGCCGGACCTGTCAATGCATCTGTCGATAGGGAGCGGTTCAGCGCAGTGTCCTGTCGTCATCGTCTCGAAACAGTTCGACCAAGCGCGTGTTGACATAGTAGTCTGCACGGCCAGCGCGACGCTTGCTCAGGAACCCTTCGGCGGTGAGCAGCATCAAGTACTTGGATGCAGTTGGCCGAGAGACTCGCACGTCACGTTGGATCATCGCAATGCGCGTGTACGGGTGACGGAATAGAGCGTTCAGGAGATCGTGCGAATAGATGCGCGGCAGCTTGCGGCGGATGCCTTTCTTGAACTCTGCCATCAAGAAGCGAATGGCCTCGACGAGTCGCAGTGTGTCGCGTGAGGTCTCCGCGATAGCCTTGAGCATGTAGACTACCCAATGTTCCCAAGAGCCCTCGTGTTGCACGGCGCTCAGCAGCCGATAGTAGTGTGGCTTGGAACGGGTAATCGCTCCGCTGAGGTAGAGAATCGGTGTCTCAAGCAATCCGCAGCGCACCAGATAGAGTACGTTGAGGATTCGCCCTACCCGTCCGTTTCCGTCCTCGAACGGATGGATGCTCTCAAACTGGTGGTGGATGAGCGCCATCCTGACCAACGGGTCGAGGCCTGACTGCGGGTCCTCATTGACGAATCTAGTTAGTTCGTTCATGCATTCGTGTATAACACCCGGGTCCTGGGGCGGGACATGAACAATCTCTCCGGTAAACGTGTTCGAGATGACCGTTCCTGGCCGAGCGCGGTAGCCATCTTCTCGTGATTTCACGATTCGGTAGATCGCGATCAGCTGGTCATCCGTTAGCCGCTGGCCGTTCTGCTTGAGTTGGTCGAATCCCAACTTAATCGCGCTGCGATAGCTAGTGTCTGCCCGAAAACCCTAGAAATCTTTTGATATCAGTGGTATAATAGTGATTTGACGGCCCCAAGAAAGCGGTTTTCAGGCGCTTGGGGGCTGAATCGGGCCAGAAACGGCCCATCTTCAGAGGACGGGAAAACCCTGATGCGCGAAATTCACCAACGACAACTGCAGATCGGTCAGGTGTCGATCGAGAAGATGGAGATCGAACTCGATTGTCGCGACGACACGACGGCGGTCCTGCGCGGTTTGCAGCATCTGTTCTGTACGCCGGCGGTCTACACCCAGGTGATGGGCCTGCTGGAGAAGCACTTGCTGGCCCACGTCAAGCGGGGGGTCGGTCGACCGGGGCTGGACCTGTGGCAGATTCTGGTGCTGGGGCTGCTCAAGGAGGGTCTCAACCTGGACTTCGACCGGCTCCGCAACCTGGCCAATCACCACGACCAGGTGCGCCAGATGCTGGGCCACGGCGTGTTCGACGAGACCCGCTACAAGCATCAGCGCCTGCTCGACAATGTCTCGCTGCTGACGCCGGAGTTGCTGGGAGCGATCAACAAGGTTCTGGTGCAGGAGGGCCACACGGTGCTGGAGCACAGCGCGGGTGAGGCCTTGCGCGGGCGGTGTGACTCGTTCGTGGCCGAGACCGACGTGCACTATCCGACCGACGTCTCGCTGTTGTGGGATGCGATGCGATGTTTGCTGAAGTGTCTGGGGCGGCAGGCCGGTCCGCACGGCGTGACGGGCTGGCGGCAGTGGCAGAAGCAGGCCCGCCGGGTGCGCTCACTGTTCCATGCGGTGCGGCAGACGCGCCGGGCCACGCGTCCCCGAGTGGTGGCCTATCTGCGCACCTGCAAGGACTTGGTCAGCCGCGCCACGAGCAGTCTGAAGGCCTTGGAGGAGGCAGGAATGAAGAAGTCCAGGATCCAGCAAATCAAGGACTTGATTGCCCATGCAGAGCGTCAGATCGACCAGTCCGAGCGGCGGCTGCTGGAAGGCGAGAAGATTCCGCAGGAGGAGAAGGTGTTCTCGATCTTTAAGCCGCACACGCGCTGGATCTCGAAGGGCAAGGCCGGCTGTCCGGTGGAGCTGGGAGTGCCGGTCTGCGTGGTCGAGGACCAGCACCAGTTTCTGCTGCACCACAAGGTGCTGTGGGAAGGCGGCGACGTGGACATCGCGGAGCCGATTATCGAGGAGACGCAGGAGTTGTTCCCGGACCTGCGGGCGTGCAGTTTTGACCGCAACTTTCACAGTCCGGAGAATCGGATCAAGCTGGACAAGCTGCTGGATCTGAATGCGCTACCGGCGAAGGGCAAGTTGAGCGCGGCCCAGCGGGAGCGGGAGGCCGAGGAGTCGTTTCGGAAGGCGCGGCGGCAGCACTCGGCGGTGGAGGCGGCGATCAATCATCTGGAGCATCACGGACTGGACCGGGTGCGGACGATGGGCAAGGCAGGCTTCGAGCGCACCGTGGCGCTGGCGGTGTTGGGGGCCAACCTGCACCGCCTGGGACGGGTCCTGCTGCAAGCGGACCGCGAGGCTGCCCAGTGCAGCCTGGCGGCCTGAAGCGGTTTCGGGCACCCCGCCGGGAGCCGGGCCACGGCCCGGCAGGGGGAGCTGTGTCTGATCGGCCAAAGCGGCGGTTGAGAGCCCTCAGAACGGCTGCAAATGCGGCCTTGAGGTGAAGTGACAGGCACTCAGACGGACCTAATCAGGCCTAATCCAACCATTTGTCATCGATATTGTTTTCACCTTCGAGCGAGACCTCGTGCCCAAAAAGGGTTTTCTGGCAGACACTAGCTAGTAACTTCCTTGACAGCCGGATTCCATGGTGCATCCGGAAACAGGGCCGAGCGGTACAACTCGTCTTGAGTAGTGACGATATTCTCGATCTCGCAACTCGCTCTTGCCTCTTGGAGTGTCAGTGTATCGATGAGGATTTCAGGGTTTGGCACCGCAATCACTCGCCCCTTCAGTTCGGCAAGATATCGATGAGCCGAAGCGGCAGCCTTCAGGACCGCAGGAGTTTCCAACTCGACACTTGGAGGCAGCGGACGGATTTCATAGGTTGGCTCCAACATGCGAGGTCGTAGGAGACGGAAACTGATCAAGATCCTATTGTCAAGATAACACACCAATCTTGCCAGGTCGGCGATCAGGTGTCAAGGCGCTTGCTACATGAGAGGAGAAGCGGCAAGGGAAACGGGAATTCTTGACAGGTCAGGGAGTCCGTGTCAAGCGACTTGCCCGGTCACAGGCCCGATGGCAGGACTTTCCCACGCTGGGGGCTGTGCGATTGAGGGGGAGGCGAGTGGGCCCATAGCGTGAGTTTGGGGGCGCGTAGAGCCGCCCGACGAAGCGTTGCGGACAGAACTTGGTCGGCAAAAGCCAGTGCCCTCCGCAAATCTAATCAGCCGCAACGGCAAGAAACTAGAGAATCTCAGCATGGGAACATTCCGGCCCAATGGGAAGGGATCGAGCAAATGAAGCGTTGCAGTGTGGGCACGTGGTGTCTCCACAAGCTGCTGCTGGAGCACCTCAAGGTGATGCGAGGAGATTTCGTGGAGAGCGGTCGGGCCCCAAGTCATCACACAGGCCGGGGCATGCTGGTCGCAGGAGATACCTTACCGCGCTGCCGCACGTAGGTGTACAGCTGGTGTGCCTCGCCAGAAATTCCTTCATAGTAGGATTTCAGTGGTTTCAGGATATCGTCAGCGCTCTTGGTCCAGATCAAGGGTTGGGGGTCTTCGTTGTAGACCTGCAAGAACTCCCTGATGGCCGCTTCCAGCGCCTGCGTGCTGCGAAACGTTCCGCGCCGAATCCGCCGTCGAGTGATCTCGACAAACCAACGCTCCACCTGATTCAACCACGAGGCACTGGTCGGCGTGAAGTGCAGGTGGTAGCGCGGCCGCCGTCGCAGCCAGCTCTGGATCTGGGCTGTCTTATGGGTCCCGTAGTTGTCGAGGACCCGATGCACATCGTGGGTCTCGGGCACCGCCTTGTCCATCAGCGCCAGGAACTTCTTGAACTCTACGGCGCGGTGGCGCCGATAGCACTTGCCGGTCACCTCACCGGTCGCGATATTCAGGGCCGCGAACAGGGAGGTCGTCCCATTGCGTTGGTAGTCGTGGGTCTGCCGCTCGGGGACTCCCGGTTGCATCGGCAAGACCGGCTGGGTGCGATCCAGGGCCTGGATGTTTGATTGCTCATCCACACAAAGCACCACCGCGCGCTCGGGCGGATGGAGGTACAAACCTACGACATCCCGCACTTTCTGCACAAACTGCGGGTCCTGCGACAGCTTGCATGTCTCGCTCCGATGCGGCTGGAGACCGAATGCCCGCCCGATGCGACCGATGGTGGAGGGACTCAGTCCCGAGGCTTGGGCCATCAACTTGCGGCTCCACTGGGTTGCCCCTCGCGGACGTGTCTGCAAGGTTCGTACCACGACGTGCTCCAAATCGGCATCCGTCACCGTCCCCGGCGCACCGGAGCGGGGTTTGTCCAGCCAGCCGTCGCCGCCGTGCTCCAGGAACCGTCGCCGCCCTTTCCCGACCGTGACGCGGGTGGTAGGCAAGTCGACATGGAGCCTCAAGGGGTTCAGTGGTTTGTGCGAATGTTGCGGTCGCAGAGTCGGCCTACGCCGGCTCAGCGCGAACCTCCAGCAGGTTCCTCGCCTCGCGTCCGCAGGCCACGCCGATCAGATGGACCGGCTCGGCGTGGCCCCCGTACTTGTCCGCATAGCCCCGGCCGCGCATCTGGGCCATCGCCGCATCCAGAGCGGCCCCGCTGCCGTCCTCGCCCTCCGCCATCTTGAACTCCAGCACGAAGACCTGCCCGCCGTGACGCAGCACCATGTCCGCCCGGCCTCGCGAGGAGGCCTCCTCCACCCTCACGTCCGCTTCGCCGGCGCGCAGACCCATGTAGAGCAGGCTCGCGTACCAGGCCTCGTAGCGCGCGAGGTCCCCTTTTGCATGCCACATGTAAGGGATGCCCGAGAGCCACGTGCGGAGGGTGTCGCCGAAGCCGGCGAAGTCGTTCGCCTCCAGCAGCGCGCAGAGCTCTTGCCCCCGTTCCACCGGCTCGGAGCCCTCCTGGCCCAGCCAGGCCAGCAGTTCGTCGTTCAGGCTGAGCCGGACCTCGAGATTGGGATAGTCCAGACGGTAGAGGGTCCGATGACCCTGCTGCAGCTCCTCCGCGATGGTCAGGTAGCCGCTCTGGAAGAGCAGCGCCTCGATATTGACATTGCCGACATCGAACTTCGAGACCAGTGCCCTGTCCGTCAGCCGGCCCTCGATTTCCATAGGGCTGACCGACTTCTCCATCAGCATCCGGAGCAGGAACTCGGACGACCCGGTCTCGAACCAGTAAGGCTGGAACTCGCGGGTATCCAGCAGCAGGAGCACATCGTAGGGGTTGTAGATCCGCTCTCCGCCCAGCCAGTGGTAGCCGTTGTACCAGGTACGGATCGTTTCGCGGTCGAGCCCGGCCAGTTCGGGGCCGAAGACCCGGTCCAAGTCCTCTTCCCGGTAGCCGCAGAGGGTGGCGTAGCGCGGGTCGAGGCTGATGTCCTTCAGGTTGTTGAGGCCCGAGAAGAGACTGACCTTGGAGAACATGCTGACCCCGGTGACGAAGACGAAGCGGATATGTCTGGCACAGTCCTTGACGATGCCGTAAAAGCCGCGCAGGTAGTCCCGGTTGGCGGTCGCGAGGGCCGGGTCGTGGAGCACATCGAGGATCGGCTTGTCGTACTCGTCCACCAGCACCACCACCTGCCGGCCGGTGGTGCTGTGCAGTCGGTCGAGGAGATCGAACAGGCGCTCGGGTCCGGTCGAGCAGGAAGGGTGCCGGAGACCGGCGTTGCGCTCGATCACCTCGAGCTGGGTCAGGATGTTGCGCTCGATGTCCCCCGGTTCGATGTACTTCCCGTCGAAACTGAGCCGCACCACCGGGTGCTGCGAGGACCAGTCCCAGTGCGGGTGGATGTCCAAACCACGGAACAGGCGCTCGTGCCCCTCGAACAGCGATCCCAGGGTGTCCAGCAGCAGGCTCTTGCCGAAGCGGCGCGGCCGGGACAGGAAATAGTGGTGCCCTTCGTCCACCAGCCGGCGGACCAGCGGGGTCTTGTCGACATAGTAGTAGCCCTCCTCCCGGATTGTCCGGAAATCCTAGATCCCGATCGGAAGGCACTGTCGGGTCATCGCATTTTCCATTCCCGTCACCGGACCGGGTATCAAGCCGGTCGATGGGGTGCGCGGAAAGGGTTGTCTGCCATGCTCTGTACGCTATCCCTTTCGAGTGCGCACCTTTGCCCCGCAGCACTGCCGAACGGATGGACGGCGCTCGCTGACATCATTCTACATCTGCCGGAAGACTGATCTGCCGTGGGATTTCGGCGGGCCCCAGCCATCGTCCGTGTCCTGGCGGGCCGCCGGGCACAACTGCTGGCCATGGGCAGCGCTCCCCACTAGGAAGCGGCATCGCTGTCCCGGATTCGGCCCTCGACATGGAGCTTCAAGGGGTTCAGTGGTTCGCGCGAATGTTGCGGTCGCAGACTCGGCCTACGCCGGCCCGGCGCGAACCTCCAGCGGGTTCCTCGCCTCGCGTCCGCAGGCCACACCGATCAGATGGACCGGCTCGGTGTTGCCCCCGTACTTGTCCGCATAGCCCCGCCCGCGCATCTGGGCCATCGCCGCATCCAGCGCGGCCCCGCTGCTGTCCTCGCCCTCCGCCATCTTGAACTCCAGCACGAAGACCTGCCCGCCGTGGCGCACCACCATGTCCGCCCGGCCGCGCGAGGAGGCCTCCTCCACCCTCACGTCCGCGTCGCCGGCGCGCAGACACATGTAGAGCAGGCTCGCGTACCAGGCCTCGTAGCGCGCGAGGTCCCCTTTTGCGTGCCACAGGTAGGGGATGCCCGAGAGCCAAGCGCGGAGGGTCTCGCCGAAGCCCGCGAAGTTGTTCGCCTCCAGCAGCGCGCAGAGCTCTTGCCCCCGCTCCACCGGCTCGGAACCCTCCTGGCCCAGCCAGGCCAGCAGTTGGTCGTTGAGGCTGAGCCGGACCCCGAGATTGGGATAGTCCAGACGGTAGAGGGTCCGACGACCCTGCTGCAGCTCCTCCGCGATGGTCAGGTAGCCGGTCTGGAAGAGCAGCGCCTCGATATTGACATTGCCGACATCGAACTTCGAGACCAGTGCCCTGTCCGTCAGCCGGCCCTCGATTTCCATCGGGCTGATCGACTTCTCCATCAACATCCGGAGCAGGAACTCGGGCGATGCGGTCTCGAACCAGTAGGGCTGGAACTCGCGGGTATCCAGCAGCAGGAGCACATCGTAGGGGTTGTAGACCCGCTCTCCGCCCCGCCAGTGGTAGCCGTTGTACCAAGTGCGGATCAATTCCCGGTCGAGCCCGGCCAGCTCGGGGCCGAAGACCCGGTCCAGGTCTTCCTCCCGGTAGCCGCAGAGGGTGACATAGCGCGGGTCGAGGCTGATGTCCTTCAGGTTGTTGAGGCCCGAGAAGAGGCTGACCTTGGAGAACATGCTGACCCCGGTGACGAAGACGAAGCGGACATGCTCGGCGCTGTCCTTGATGATGCCGTAAAATCCGCGCAGGTAGTCCCGGTTGGCGGTTGCCAGTTCCGGGTCGTGGAGCACATCGAGGATCGGCTTGTCGTACTCGTCCACCAGCACCACCACCTGCCGACCGGTGGTGCTGTGCAGTCGGTCGAGGAGATCGAAGAGGCGTTCGGGTCCGGATGAGCAGGAAGGGTGCCGGAGACCGGCGTTGCGCTCGACCACCTCGAGCTGGGTCAGGATGTTGCGCTCGATGTCCTGCGGCTCGTCGTATTTCCCGCCGAAGCTGAGCCGCACCACTGGGTGCGGCGAGGACCAGTCCCAGTGCGGGTGGATGTCCAGTCCCCGGAACAGGGGTTCATGACAGGCGAACAGGGCCTTCAGCGTGTGAACCAACAAACTCTTGCCGAAGCGGCGCGGCCGGGACAGGAAATAGTAGCGCCCTTCGGTCACCAGCCGGCGGACCAGCGGGGTCTTGTCGACGTAGTAGAAGCCCTCGTCCCGGATCGTCCGGAAGTCCTGGATGCCGATCGGAAGGCACTGTCGGGTCATCGCTCTCTCCTGTCGCGGCACCGGACCGTGTATCAAGTCGGTCGATGGGGTGCGGGGAAAGGGTTGTCTGCCATGCCCTGTACGCTACCCCTTTCGAGTGTGCACAGTTATCCCGTATCCCGCGCCGCTGCTGAACGGCTGGACGACGCTCGCTGACATCATTCTACATCTGGCGGAAGATTGAGCTGCCGTGGGATTTCGGCGGGCCCCAGCCATCGTCCATTTGCCGGTCCCGGAATGCTCCGATGCCGCCGGTGCCGATGGGAACCACCGGCGCTCGATGGCGCCTAGATACAACATGGTCTGGGATCCGCGCCAATCCGTGGCCCGGTTGCTTGTTCCCGAGGAGTTCCAGTGCCTCCGCACCGGATGTCCCCCGGTGAAGAGCGGTCGAAGGACCGGCCGCGTTTCTTGGGCGTGGCGGATGAAACAGTGGACATCATGTCGGTGGAGACTCCAGTGTGCGTGCTTGAGCAGGCGACACGCGCAGTGGCCATCTCTGGGGCAGTATTCGCCCCGCTGTTCCGGTTTGCCCAACTGCGCACTCCGTACCGGCCTCGTCAAAGTGGCGTGACGGATAGAGGCCGTACGCAGGCAGGAGAAGTCCCGGATCGTTGCAACCGAGGTGGACGGCGACATCGCTGGTGTCGGCGTGCAACCGCCTCGTCCAGCCTCTGTTCGGACCGAGCCGGATCCATCCCCGGGCGCCGGGAGCGGAACGGATTGATCGTTCGCCCGCACTGCCCGCAGGCCGGAGTGTCGTCTTGATCCGGAGCGGCAAATCGGCAGCAGTTGCTGGCTGGCTCAAGGGCTCGGTTCCAGCGTCTCGCGCTCCCACCTCCCCGAGGATTCCTTGATGCGAACGAGACCGTCCGGTACGCACCGTGTCTTGGAGGCGCCCGTGCCGGCGAAGGGGGTGGCGGCCATGCCGGGAGGCCCGTCCGGGGTCAAGGCCGTCCCGGACATTGCCACGGCTGTGCTCAGCGAGCTCAAGTGTGGTAAGGTTAGGTCGCATGTTTCGGTTGGTGTATGAAAGTTAATCCGTTGAAAAAGAAAGGTTTGGAGAGAATCAACACCCAACTTGGACCCTCTCGGCTGCGCAGCTTGGGCTTGTGGGGCGAGATGGGGTCGGTGGATGCAGCCTAGGCACTTCACATCCCGGTGGACCATGATGCTGGCCATGCTCGGCATGGCCGTCGGCACGGGCAACATCTGGAGGTTCCCGCGCATCGCGGCGAAGAATGGCGGGGGCGAGTTCCTCGTCGCCTGGTTCGTGTTCCTGTTTCTCTGGTCCGTCCCGCTGATCCTGGCGGAATTCGGCATGGGACGGAAGACGCGTTCCGGGCCTGTCAGGGCGTTCGTCAGTCTAGCTGGGCCCCAATGGGCGTGGGCGGGGGCGATGGTGGTCTTCGTCTGCAGCGCGATCCTGTGCTACTACTCCGTGGTTGCGGGCTGGACGGCCCGATACGCTGTGGCTGCACTGACCGGTGGATTGGCTTCTCCGGTTCCGGGGGCCTTCTGGGCCGACTTCACTTCGTCCACCCTGCCGGCTGTGTGCCATGCCGTGATGCTGGGCATGGCGGTGCTCGTCGTCGCTTGGGGTGTTTCTGCGATCGAGAGGGTCGCGAAGGTGCTGATGCCCGCCCTGATTCTCCTGGTCTTCGTGCTCGTTGTGCGTGCCGTGACCCTTCCCGGCGCATCCGATGGCATCGCATACCTGTTCGGGATCGACTGGGGTGAACTGACAAGTGCCCGCATCTGGGTGGAAGCTCTGACCCAGAACGCCTGGGACACGGGAGCCGGCTGGGGTCTGGTTATCTGCTATGCCGCCTACCAGCGGGCACAGGACGATACCGCACTCAACAGCTTCATCCTGCCTGCCGCCAACAACGCGATCAGCCTACTGGCTGGCGTCATGGTATTCTGCACCGCTTTTTCGGCAGTGCCGGTGCTGGTTCAGCGGGCTGCCACGGACCCGTCCCAGTTGCGTGGTCTCGGTTCCCTCGATCAGGCGGTTCGTGAAGGGCATCCCTTCTCGGCTCAACTGATGCAGGACACGGTGTTCGCGGAGGGCAACACAGGCATTACCTTCGTCTGGATGCCGGAACTGTTCCAGTCGATGCCGCACGGCGGTGTCTTCATGGCGCTGTTCTTCGCAGCCCTTGCGTTCGCGGCGTTCACCAGCCTGGTCGCGATGGTGGAGGTGGCGACCCGCACCCTGCAAGATGCCGGCTTTGGCAGACGCAGGGCGCTCTGCGGCATCGCCGTGACCGGGTTTCTGCTCGGTCTTCCTTCGGCATTCAGCATGAATGTTCTCGACAATCAGGACTGGGTCTGGGGTGTGGCGCTGATCCTGGCGGGCCTTGTCTTTGCCTTGGTAGTGGGAAAGTACGGGGCCCGGAGGTTTCGCGAGGAGACCCTCAATCACGAGCACTCCGACATCAGGATCGGCTCGTGGTGGGACTTTGTGATACGTGCTGTCGTGCCTTTCGAGGCGGTCTCCTTGACCCTCTGGCTGCTCTACCAGGCATGGCGGGACAATCGCTCGGGTTGGCTGATCCCGTTTGGTGCAGACCATGTCTTCACCGTTGGCACTGTACTCGTTCAGGTTGGCCTGGTAGCGCTCGTTCTGTTCCTCTGCAACAAGAGGATTGCCGCATCGGTCCAGTTGAGAGGCGGAACCGATTGAGAGTCCTCGGGCCGAGCGATATCGCCGGCGCGCTGCCGATGGCCGAGGCCATCCAGGCCATGCGGGAGGCGTTTGCGGCCCAAGCTTCAGGTGGTGTCGCGGCCCCTTCCAGGACCGTACTCCGAACCGGAACCGAGTCCGGTGCAACGTTGGTCATGCCGGCTGCGCTGGATTCGGCCGCTGACCCGCTGGTCGTGGTGAAAGTCGTGTCGGTGTTCCCATCGAACCGGCGGATCGGACTCCCCACGATTCATGGCACGCTGCTGGCGGTTGATCCCCGCACCGGGGTTCCGCAAGCCATGTTGGATGGCGTGTGTCTGACCGCGATTCGAACCGGTGCGACCTGTGGCTTGGCCACCGACCTCCTGGCCCGGTCCGGTTGTCGAGTGCTGGCGGTATTCGGCAGCGGAGTGCATGCCCGCACCCAAGTCGAGTCCGTTCGGACGGTACGGCCCATCGACGAAGTGCGAATCTTCAATCCGAACACGGAGTCTGCCCGGTTGATGGCCCGGGAGCTCTCCGGCTCGGATGCAGGCATTGAGCGCGTCCTGGTTGCCGCTTCGGCGGCCGAGGCGTTGGACGGTGCGGACATAGCCAGCTGTGCCACAACGTCCGTTGTCCCCGTGTTCGACGACCGCTCCCTGCCCGATGGCATTCATGTCAACGCGATCGGTTCGTTCAAGCCGGAGGACCGGGAGATCCCCGCAGCGACGGTCGTGCGGTCCCGGCTTGTCGTGGATGATCGCGAGTCCGCATTGGAGGAGGCGGGAGACCTCCTGATTCCGATAGGCGAGGGACTTGTCGGTGCCGACCACATCCATTGCGAGTTGGGGGATCTGGTCTTGGGGCGCCGTGAAGGGCGATCCTCGGAGTCACAGGTGACGCTCTTCAAGTCCGTGGGACTGGCTGCCCAGGACCTGTTTGCCGCCCGGGCCGTTCTGTGCCGGTCTGAGCGGCTCGGCCTCGGCCAGTTGCTTCGCTGATAGCCTCACTCAATGACCAGCACGGGTTCACGCAGCACCTCGGGTCTCGGCTCGAGGCCCAGCCCAGGGCTCGTTGGTGCGGCGAGCCGCCCACCGCCTCGAACGGCAGGGTCCGTCGCCATGCTGACCGTCACGTAACTGTTGAAGTCTGTCGATGTGAACAGGAAGCGTGGTGGAGTGCTGTGCGCCAGATGGGCGATTGCGCCGGTGGCGAAGTCGCCGCCCCAGGTGTCCTCGATGGTCATCGCGATGCCGAGGGAAACACAGAGGTCTCGGATCTGCCGAGCCCGTGTCAGGCCGCCGACCTTGCTGATCTTGAGGTTGATCACGTCCATGGCCCCGTCTCGGCTCGCGAGGAGCAGGGCGCGGATGCTGTCGATTGATTCGTCGAGTACGAACGGAAGGCGGGTGTGACGGCGGACGGACAGGCACTCATCGTAAGAGAGGCATGGTTGCTCGATGTATACGCCCACATCCTGCACGGCCTGAACCACCTGCATGGCATCATGCATCAACCACCCCGTGTTGGCGTCGGCGACGAGCCGGTCGCGAGGTCCCACGACCGTGGCGGCAGCACGTATTCGCTCGATATCCTCGCCTGGGTCAGCACCGACCTTCAACTGAAACCGCGAATAGCCCTGTGCACGGTATTTTGCAACCGCCTCGGCCATCTCTCCTGGAGTCCCTTGGGATATCGCACGATACAGCACGAAGTCGGCTCCGTAACGGCCGCCCAGCAGGTGGCAGATCGGGAGTCCAGAGACCTTGCCCAGAATGTCCCAGCAAGCGATGTCGACAGGCGACTTGACGTACGGGTGGCCTTTCAGCACTGCATCCATGGAGTTGTTGAGGACGTCGACCTGCGTTGGGTCGAGTCCCAGGAGATGGGGGCCGATTTCAGCGATCCCGCAGCGGGCCCCCTCGGCATACGCCGGCAGGTATGCCGGTCCCAATGGACAGACCTCGCCGTAGCCAGAGATGCCCTCGTCGGTGTCAACCCGGACCAGCGTGCTGTCGAAGACCGAGACCGTGTTGCCGCCGGACCAGTTGTACGGTCCCTCCAGAAGCGGCAGGTCGACCTGGTAGGCACTGATTCTCTTGATCCGCAAGGGTGGGTTCCCCCTACTTCCCGGATCGGGTCCTCAGTCTGCGTTCCCGCAGCCCGAAGAAGACTGTTCCCGCCACGAAGTACGCCAGCGTCGGGACAGTCAGCTGCGAGTGCAATGCGTCCAGGGCCGCGCCATAGCCCTCCGGCGACGACTGCAAGACTCGGTATCCCAGCCACAGGCATGTTCCGAGGGCCAATCCGGCCACCCAGCCGGCCGTTGATTCGAACCAGGTGGCGGACGGTGAAGCAACAGTCTTTGCGGTTGTTGCTACCGGAGCGTCCGCGGCCAGCAGCGACTCCCCCAGACCCGTTTCCCCGGCCCCCATCGCGCGCGCGAGCAGCCAGTAGGTGAGCATCGCGAACCCGTAGACGGGAAGGAACAGGTAGAACAGGTGGACGGTTCCGGTTCGCTCGAGGCCGAGGGCGAGGAGCACCGACAGGCCCCAAGCCAGCAGCGCGGCCCGGTTCAGTTGCAGTCCCTTGGCGCTTGCCCAGTACCGCTTGAGCCCCGTCCGGGGAAAGATCCAGTGTTCAGTGACGACGATCGCGCCAACTGGCGAAATCAGCAAGCCGTAAACGGCTACGTAGTCGAGGAGTCCGGTGAAAACGAACGGGAAACACGCGATCACTGTTGTGACGATGCCCGCAACCAGCGTCACCTTGGCCCGGGACCAGTTCGGAGTTACGGTCTGCAGCGCCAGGCCCACACGGTACAGGGTCGGATTCGATGTCGTCCACCCGGCAATCACCACCGCCAGGGCCCCGACCCACCCCAAGGCTTGGTAGCCGACCTCACCGGCATCAAGCTCAACCAATGGTCGGGCCATTAGAAGCGCAGCTCCTGCACCCATCAGGCCGGCGCAGATCCACGCAAGATAGTGCCCGAGAAACATGCCGAACGAGGAGAACAGTCCGTACGAGGATTTCCGGGCGAACCGGAATACCGCCATGTCGGACAGCGCCCCGTGCATGCCCAGGTTGCAGATCCAGGCGAAGGCGGCGACCTTCCAGAAGCCCATCGGTTCGCTGCCGTCCGGTGTTTCCCCTGTCCAAACGGTGCTTCCGGCCATTTCGAGAAAGCTCCCTCCCCCCGCCGCCTCGAAGAGCTTCGGCAGGACTGCGGCCGCACCGAGGATGAACATCAGGAACATCCACGGCGAGCAGACCGTCGCGAACGTGGCGAGTTTCCGGAATCCGAGAACCGCCAACGTGACCACCACGGCACCGACGCCGAGCACAACGAGCACGAAGCGGAAGTCGGTCGGATACCAGTCCAGCTGGGGAGGAATGCCGAACGGTATTCGCACTGCCGAGGCCGACACCGTGATCATGCAGCCTGCCATGATCGAATACAGCAGCGCGTTGACGACATTGTTGATCGACGTCAGCCGCTGGCCGCCGATCTTGCGGAGGTACCAGTACAGGGTGAGGCGAGTGTCCACGGCGATTGGTGCACAGACGAATGTCCAGGTGAGGACCGCCATCAGGTTGCCCAGCACCAGGCCGAGGAAGATGTCCTGGACGCTCGCACCCCAGTTCACGAACGTCACCCCGATGACGAACTCAGTGGCTGCGACGTGCTCGCCGGCGTAGGCTCCCGCGAAGTAGCTGGGCCCGAGCAACCGGGACTTCGGCACCGGTTCCCGCTCGAACTCATAGAGGAACTCGGGGTCGTGGTCTGCGGTTGCCGCTGGGGATGTGTTCATGGCCGGGCTTCCTCTCGGGTGGCGTTTCTATCGCCGAACAAGAACCTCACGCTCATAGGCGCGGACCTCGCCCATCCAGGCCGACTCGGGTGGGGTATCATGCGTCTCGCAGTAGTGGTTCCACACAGCACCGAACGGCATGGTGAGGAGTTGTTCGAGCATGGCGAGGCGGCCGGTGTAGTCTCCCGCCAATTCCATCCGACGCAGCATCGCGGTGGGCTCCAGCAACGCTATCAGCAGGGCCTTCAGCATCGCCCGGGCCCCAATCACCCATGCGGCGACGCGATTGATGCTGGCGTCGAAGAAATCCAGGCCGATGTGCACTCTGGACAGATACGAGCCGCGCACCAGTTCCTTCGCGATTTCCCGCAGCTCGTCGGAGAGAATCACGACGTGGTCGCTGTCCCACCGGACCCCGCGACTGACGTGAAGCAGCAGGCGATTCACCCATAGCAACACCGACGAAATCTTGTCGGAAACTGATTCCGTGGGATGGAAATGGCCGGTGTCCAGGCACAGCACCTTGCCCCGCGAGATCGCGTAACCAAGATAGAATTCGTGCGAGCCGACGACGTAGCTTTCGGAGCCCAGCCCAAACAGCTTGCACTCGACGGCGTCGAGATTGTGGTCCTGGTCCAGTGGTTCTCTGAAGGCCTCGTCCAGTGACTGGACGAGCCTCTCGCGTGGCATGCGGCGGTCTGCGGGAAGATCCTTGAATCCGTCGGGTATCCAGACGTTGGTTACACAAGGGGTCCCGAGGGCGGCACCGAACGAGGCCCCGATGCGACGGCACGCCTTGGCATGCTCAATCCAGAAGCGCCGGATGTCGGGGTCCGGGTGGGCGAGGGTAAATCCGTCGTCTGCCGCAGAGTGCGCGAAGAAGGTGGGGTTGAAATCCAGGCCCAGGCCCCGTTCGCCAGCCCAGTCCCTCCAGCCGTCGAAGTGCTTCGGCTCCAGCACATCGCGGTCCACGCGGCGGCCCCCAGTCTCGGCATATATGGCGTGCAGGTTCAAGCGGTGGCGGCCCGGGACGAGGGCCATGGCCTTGTCGAAGTCTGCCCGTAGTTCGGACGGGGATCTCGCGCGTCCCGGATGATTGCCGGTGACGGCCAGGCCGCCTCCGATCCCTTCGTTGCCAGCCTCGAAACCGCGAATATCGTCACCTTGCCAGCAATGGACGGACA
Organism: Bryobacterales bacterium; assembly: GCA_965205085.1. GTDB lineage: Bacteria > Acidobacteriota > Terriglobia > Bryobacterales > UBA6623 > VXMF01. Next base: position 5,471,789 of record OZ242039.1, read on the forward strand.
GGGCGATCGATGACAGGGTCTGCAGCGCGGAGTCGCAGTCGACGCCCAGTTCAGCGTAGCGCTCACTGGCGAGAGCGTATTCCGGCCCGGTTGGCAAGATGCACACAAGAATACCCGATCACGCCCCTCACTGCCGGTGGCGTGGTTCTGGCATGCTCGGGCAGCGGGCGCACCGGCAAGGTGAAGCCGGTGGTGACGTCAGGGGCCACAGTGATTCACCGAACGGGAAAAGGGGCCCTGCCCCATCCGCAGGCTGCACCAGAGAGGTGCCCTAGCCGGCGTCATCGCGAATCGGATCAGGCTCCGTTGCTCAGCCGCTGGTAGGAGTACTCGCCCCCAACGGGGACCCGTTCGGCTGTAGCCACCGACAGAACCGGCAACATGCCTGGCGGAGTTTCAGGGCCATTAGTCGGACTCCGACGCTCCCAGCCCATCCAGAAAGTCGTCTGGCCCGTCGCCGGCCTCCGACATTCCCATCCCATCAACAAAATCGTAACGTGCGTCGTCGGGATCGGCCTTGGCACCGCTGCCACCATATTCCGGATCCTGCAACCAGGCGAGGACCGGGGCAATCATTCGCACGTCGTACGACTCGAATGCCTCCGGCCGGGCTCGCGCCGCATCGCGCTGGAACAGAAAGCCATCCTCCTTCATCTCCGCGGACACGAGCTTGTCGAGCCGGACGCGGAACCGTTCCTTGTCCTCGCCCTGAAAGTAGATGTGTTTGGTGGTCAGTACGACGGTTCCGAAATCGACCTCGTCCCAGAACTCGTTCTCCACACGCCGCCCTCTTGAGCCGCCGGTCCTGACCGACACGCCCTTCACCACCTGGACGGACAATCCTGCTGACTGTCCGGCGTACGTCGATACCTTCGTTGTCTTCAGGTAAGTGCACTCCGGCACCACCCAAACGACCTGTTCGGATTTCAGGAACTGTAAGGACAAAGGTGGCTGGTGCTTGCAGAGGGCACGCACCCCGGCTATGCTCTTGGTGGCGTCGATGCGGGCAGCGAGCGCCATCTCTCGCTCCCTTCTCTCCTTTCGTGCGACGTCATCTGTCTCTACATCTGGCTGTTCCGCGGGCTGCTGCTTCGTAAGAGCGACCACCACAATGACCGCTGCCACTACCAGAACACCGACGGCAACAACTACATCCATGGATAGGCCTCCCAATCCTCCCCGCCCTTGCCCTCGCTCAGGCACGACAGGCCCGACTATCCTAGCGCACGTGGTTCGGTCCCGACACGGATTCATCCGCGCTCCCCGGGGAACGGCGGCCCGGACGACGGTCTCCGCTGCAGGTTGTCGCGGCTCCGGCTAGCAGCCGTTGCCCGACACGCCGAGCGGCAACTGGCTCACGGAGCTGTCAGGATGTCTTTCAGGTCTGGATTCCGTGGCACTCCCGGGGCGGAGCGTCTGTTGCGAGGATCTGGAATCTCGGCTCCGTTCCATTCGGCCACTGGTGCCGCGCTTCGCTCTGGATGGACCACATCATCTGAGGCCAATGAGCAGGTGATACTTGTTCACCGAAGTGGTGCATGGATTGGCTCTGAACCTCCTCGGCCCGCCGCAGCCCTGCCACCGCAGGTCGCACCGAGTTGGGACCGTTGTTCGTTTCGACTCGTTGCCGAAGAGTCTGCGCTTGAACCGAGGGGCAGTGGAGAGGCCTGCCGGGAGCCAGGGGCGGTTCGAAATGGTTCGTAGCCAGGATGCTAGCCAATAGGTCCCTCAGGGCTGGCAGAGGAGGGCTTCGAGTGCCAGCTTGTGGGTGGGTGCACACACGCAGATTGCCAGACCGGATTCCGTGGCGAGGATCAACCACGGTCCACTGAGGACTCCACCCGCCGGCACCTGAACATGGCCCGGACCTGACTGCAATGGGCGAGGCGACTCGCTTGGCCATCCGTTCGTCAGATGCGCATGGCGGTGATCGAAACCGATGTCTCCTTGCCTCTCAGCGAAGGGTTGGGGGCCCGTCCGACAATCAGTCCCGCATCTGGCGTGAGAGGTAGATCCCGAGTCCCGTATCGCGAATGATCTGCAACTGGGATTCCAGCCAGTCGATCTTGGCCTCTTCCTGCTTGAGGATGCTCTCGATCAGTTCACGAGATGTGTCGTCCTCATGCTCGATGGATGCCTGGATACCCTCATTCGCGCTGGCAGCCGTGTCACACGAAAGGCTCAGGTCATAACTGTGGATCTGGCCGACGTCTGTTCCGACACGTACGGGGTAGGTGTCCCGCAGGCTGGGCATGCCCTCGAGGAATAGGATGCGGTCGACGAGCTGCTCTGCGAAGACCATATGGTCAATCGATGCCTTGCGGACTTGCCCCGCGATTTCCTCGTACCCCCAGTCCAGGCACATGCGTGCGTGCAGGAACGATTGGTTGATCGATGTGAGTTGGTATTTCAGGAGGCTGCGTAGCGCCTCCAGAACTCGCGGATTGCCTTTCATGCTGTTCTGACCTCTATATTCTCACTATCGCCCAACCATGCAAGCTGACCGAGGTCGGGCCGAAGGTTGTGCTGAATTTGCCCGCTGTCAACGAGTCTCCTCGCTTGCTGCCGGATTGGGAGTGCCCTTGCCCGAGAGTTCACGGAAGCGTCGCATCGAAGTGGCGGAGCGTTCGCTGAGGCCTTGGAGCCGGTAGAGTCCGGCAAGTGCGTAGGGAATAGTCGGGTCGGCTGGACTGAGCCGAGAAGCGATTTCCAGCGCTTTGGCCGATGCCTGCAGCTTGCCGGCCTTCCGTAGGACAAGGCCCAGTTCCTTGTGGGCCGGCGCATTGTCCGGGTCGATCGTCGTGGCGGTCCGCAGGGATTCCTCAGCCGGCCCCAGGTTTCCAGCGTCGTGTAGAAGGCTCCCGAGATGGAAGTGTGGCCAGGGAGATGGCGTGCCGCCAACCGCAATCGCCTTCCGATAGGCTCGGGCCGCCTCCTTGTGCTGTCCCAGGCCCTCCAGGCATTGGCCGAGCAAGTCATGGGCTTCGGCTGAAGCCTCACTGGCCTTGATCGCGTGAGACAGGACCTCAACCCCGTGATGGAACCGCTGCTGATCGTAGTGGACCCTTGCCAGCGCGAGGCGATATTGTTCCCGGCTCCCGTCACCGGCCACGAGCCGCTCGAGTTCAGCCCTGGCCCAGTGCTGCCGTTCAAGGCGCAGGAACGCAGTGGCAAGCAGGAACCGGGCATCGGCGTCCAGCGGGGACAGGCTGTCGGAACGTTTGAGGGCCGCAGCTGTCGAGAATGGCCTGCCAGCCTGGAAGTGCGCGATCCCCAGTGCGCGCTGCAGATCGGCGTTCGCTGCGCGGGTGTTGGAGGCTTCCAGGAGAATCGATTCCGCTGCCGCCCACGATGCGGATTCGATCGCTTCGCTTAGCGCGGAGGCCGTTGCGGTATCGAGACCCAGGTCGCGGGGGTCGAGGCCGACTTGCTGTCCGCTCGCGAGTGCGGCAACCAGAGACAGTGCCATGATCGGCAGCACCGAGCGCGTCTCTCCCATGCTGATGTTCATGAGATGCTCACTCCAGGCTGCAGTCAGCGGGGAGAGACGGGTTGATCCGTCGCAGGCCTTGGCAGGCTCGGTCTGCAGCGTCCGCATCGCCAGTGGACTTCAGCAACAGGATCAGCGGTTCGTAGGGACTGACAAACCAGGGGTCTGCGCGGACCGCCTCCTGAAATGACCGGATTGCGGCGGGTATGTCCCCTTGAGCCAGATGCAGCCGTCCGAGCTCAAACCAGGCTTGCGCATAGCCGGGGAATTTCCGAATCGCCGACCGCAGGTGCTGGCGGGCCGAATTCGGATCGCTAACCGGTCGTGCCTGGAGCTTTCGGATGGCTGCCTGGAAGCTCTGCAGTGCGTCCTCCGGTGCGGCCAGGAACGACACGCTGACGGCCTCTCCCTGATTCCTGCCAAGTCGGTGAAGAACGATGGCGGGGATCCGGTGGTTGAGTGGCAGGTCGCTCACTCTTACCGCCTGCTGTCGGTATCCAGCCGCGCTTGCACTCAGGGAACAGCCTGATCGGGCGGGAGTGTTGTCAAGCGAGAAGCCGCCCTCGTCGTCGACCCGCGCCGATGCGAGCACGGAGCCGTCGCAGATCAATTGTACGGTCGCGTTGGTCGGGAGCGGCATGCCATCATCGGCAAGAATCCGGCCCAGGAGGGGATCCGCACACACCGAGCCAACGGTAAGCAACCCCGCAGAGGCCAACCGGATGAACACGGGCCCCATCATAGTGGGAAATACTGGGAAGACCATGCCGAGGCTGTGGCCAGTGCTGGTTGCCGCGCCAGCGCTGATGCATTCCGCATCTGCCCAAGGTTTCGAGGACGTCACCGCGCGGTCGGGCATCGACTTCCAGCATGCCGCCTCGAAGACCCCTAGAAAGTACCTGCCGGAAACCATGGGAGGGGGCGTAGCGATTCTGGACGTCAACATGGATGGCTGGATGGATGTCTTCTTCGTCAACGGAGCTCAGTTGGGGTTCCCTCACCCTCCGGACCTTGAACCGGACAAGACTGCCCCCCGCTTCTGGAATCGTCTGTACCTGAACGAAGGCGGCATGCGTTTCCGGGACGCAACAGAGAGGTATAAGCTCCAGGGCAGGGGGTACGGGATGGGTGTGGCCGCAGGTGACTATGACGACGATGGCGACCCGGATCTGTTGGTAACCATGGTGGGAACGGGCGACGCGCCGGCCGTTGCGCTCTACAGAAACGATGCGGGAAGCTCGTATGTCGACGTTACGGCAAGCGCTGGCATCGAGGTTCGCGGCTGGGCGACCAGCGCCGGTTTCTTGGATGCCGACAACGATGGCGATTTGGACTTGTTGGTACTGCGCTATATGAAATGGCGATTTGACCAGGATCATCGCTGCGGAATGGATGCGAGCTACGGACGCTCGTACTGTCATCCAGACCTCTTTCCTGCCGAGTCCAGCGTATTCCTCCGGAACAACGGCGACGGCACGTTCTCAGACGATAGTGTTGCCTCAGGAATCGCAGCCCACCCAGGCAAGGGTCTCGGCCTTGCCTTCGCAGACTACGACTCGGACGGATGGATGGACATTGCGGTCGCAAATGACTCGCATCCGCAATTCCTGTTCCGCAATCGGGGTGACGGCACCTTCTCCGAGGAGGCTCTGGTCGCAGGGACAGCCTACAACGACCACGGCGACGAATTCGCCGGGATGGGCATCCTGTTCGAGGATCTGGACAGTGACGGTTCGCCCGACGTGTTGATCACAACGCTGTCACAGGAACGGTACGCGCTGTTCTACAACGCCGGCAACGCGTTCTTCGATTACTCGACGGCGCGTTCCGGACTGGGGACCGCAACGCAACTCCTCTCGGGATGGGGCCTTGCCACGCTGGATGCCGATGCGGATGGGGCTCTGGAGACGTTCTTCGCGAACGGTCACGTAATGGACAACATCAGGTTGTCCCAGCCCCATGTGAGCTATCGGCAGCGCCCCTTGCTCCTGACCGTCAGCGAGCGCCGGATGAGGGATGTCTCGAGCGAAGCCGGGGAGATTTTCGACCGGGAATGGGCCAGTCGCGGGGTGGCCGTCGGGGACCTGGACAACGACGGATACCCGGACTTGGTCGTGACGAACCTCGATGGTGCGCCTTACATTGCCCGGAGCTTGCCATCCCAGACGAATCACTGGCTGGGAGTGCAGCTTCGGGGGTGTGCGAGCAATCGAGACGGTCTCGGGGCGCAACTTGCCTTGGAGCGGTCGACCGGCCCGACCCAGTACCGGACCGTCACCAGGAGCGGGAGCTACCTGTCAGCCAGGGACTCCCGCATGTTGTTTGGGTTGGGTGACGATGTGCAGGCGACTCGCTTGCACGTCAGCTGGCCCAGTGGAGCAAGCGATGTCCTGGAGGATCTCCCTGCCGGCGAAGTCCATACCGTAGTCGAGGGTGGCGTTTGCCGGAACGGCCCTTGAGCGGTTCCCGCTGTGGAGCCCCAATTGATTCCGGCGTTGGGTAGGGTGGTCCCCGCACTGGACGGACGACAGAGTGCATTGGGAGCCGATGAGGCTGGATGGACGCGGCCTACCGGATAGGTGCTTCAGGCGGCGAGAAGCCAGTCGTCAATCGCTTCGTTGGACACCGGCTGGGATCTGGCGGAAGGCCCATGGCAGTGGACAGGTTGGACGCGGTAGCGTGGGGTGGTAGTGTTGCGGATACCCTCGGCGAGGAAGCGCCTGAAGCAGAAGGTGGATCCACGGCACCAGCTGCCGGTCGAGGGGGTAGAGATGCTCGATCCGGGAGTTTTCCCATACAAGGAGGCGGTACTCATGACATCCCATGAAGAACGCCCTAGACCCTCGGAAGAACCCTTAGGGATGAGGCGGGCTCGCTACACAGGGTTGGAAGCGGACGGGGATCATGAACCGGTTGCACGCACTGGCTTCTAACGGGTGGTCGCAGTTCGAGCGGAGGACCGAGCCGGATCTGAGCAAGGGGGCACAGCCGAGTCGGCCACGGAGGATGGCGGGGGTGGCCCGGGTAACGCAGCGGGGCTGTCAGAAACGGCTGGTGCTGACAGTCGCGGAGAGCTGGGCGACGAAGTTGGGGTTGGCTTGCGCGGAATTGACAGCATTCACGCGGGCACCGCGGTGGGTGGCAGTGGAGCGCGGGTGCCGGATTCTGGGCTATGCCCTGCGGAAGAAACTCTAAGGTCTGGCTCCGGCCCCACGCCGGTTTGGCTCTGACCTGACCGGGGTCCGCCTGCAAGTACTCCCAGCACACGTCAGGGCAGCCTCAGTGGCTGCTCGTAGGGGCCAACTGCCGAAGCTAAGGATGCGGAGGAAAGGAGCATCACGATCCACAGTCCCAACGTTGAAGTGAAGACGAGCTTGAAGGTGGGTTTGGCCGAGCATCACCGGTCTATGGAAGGGGTGGCGCGCATCATACTGCGCAAGATCGTACGCACTGTATAATGAGCCTCGCCATTTCTCATTGGGCTGTGAAGTGCCAGAATCCAGACCAACTTTGGATCCGGATTTGTCATCTCTGGTCCGAGCCTCTTGTCTGCTGTGCATTCAGATCCGCATGCCCCATAGGACTTGACAGGGCCTGGCAGCCGCGCACCGCATAAGAAATCACCATGACCGACGGAGAGTTTCTGCCCGACCTTCTCTCTCGGCCGTGGCAGCCGGAAGCCGGGCACGGATTACGCCCTGTGGGCCTGTTTCTTGGCAAGGGTATGCATGCCATTGAGGTTGCGGCGGCCTGCTCGTCGAGCAGGCCGAAGCGGTCCGTGCTCTCGAGTTCTTGGAGATCCCGACGGGGCGGGCGAGCGGCACCTGTTCTGCTCGTGGTCATTTATCCCGGCGGCGCGGCGTTGTGCGGTGCGGCTGGCGAGGAACCGCCGGTCCATCTGGACCTCGACGCAGGGCTGGTAGAGCGGCTTTGCCGTGAAACACTGAATCAACCGGACCGGCATGCAGCACTGCGCTATCTTTCGCAGACCCTGCCGTCCCTAGAAACGGACCTACCCGGCCTTAACAACGAAGGACTGCTTGCTCTACACGAACTTCGGACGGGCGTCCCCAACCGCGCCGACTGGCAAGCAGCAGGAAGACGGGCGACCGCGGCGCTCGGTCAGCGCAACGATAGCCTTCTCAAGGCGCTGGGCTTTCGGGTCGAGCGCATCGACAACCTCACCAGCCTCCTGCGTGGCGGGGACCGTCGCGCGGCGCTTGCCGTAATGCTTCATGAGGGTGAGTCCCCCGAGTCGGGGAACGACCGTTTCAATAGCCTGTCGCCTGTTTCCTATGCTTTCAAGAAGGCCGATGACGAGAATCTCCCTTGGGTCGTTGTTACCCAGGGAAACCGGCTTCGCGTCTATGCAACAGCTACGAATGCGGGCGTGGGACGGCGCGGGCGCACTGAGACTTATGTTGAATGCCAGCCATCGCTACTCTCCGACGACCACCTTCCTTACCTCTGGCTGCTGTTTTCGGCCGATGCGCTGGCGTCCGAAGGCAGCCTGCATCGGATTCTCGGTGATTCGCTGCGTTTCGCTGGCGATCTGGCCGAACGTCTCCGTGAGCGTATCTACGACCGTGTAGTCCCCACGCTTGCGCAAGGGATTGCTGCGGCCAAGGGCATCGAGCAGCCTACAGCCGAAGATCTCGCAAGTACATACGAGATGGCGTTGACGGTGCTGTTTCGTTTGCTCTTCATTGCCTATGCGGAAGATCGTGATCTGCTGCCGTACCGTTCCAATGCCGCATATCGGCGCCGCTCTCTGAAAACGAAGGCTCAGGAGCTCGCCGACCGAGTTACAAAGGAAATTCCGGTTGCCGAAGGCGATTCGCACTGGTGGGAGGCGACACTGCTTTGGCAGGCCGTGGCGGCAGGGAATCCCGAATGGGGCGTCCCGGCTTATGACGGCGGTTTGTTCTCCAACGATCGACACATATCTGCCGCAGGTGCCGGCCTTGCGACGATAACACTGCCCAACGAGGTATTCGAGACCGCGCTTCGCCATCTGCTGGTGATCAAGACGCCCGAAGGCACTACGGGGCCGGTTGATTTCCGGTCACTGGGTGTACGCGAGTTTGGCACCGTGTACGAGGGTCTGTTGGAGTCCGAACTCGCGTATGCCGATGCGGACCTGGCCCTTGATGGGAAAGGCACTTATGCTCCGGTGCGCGGCAAGCGGCAAATCGCTGTTACGAGTGGTTCGGTGTACCTGCACAACCGGTCGGGCGCACGCAAACTCTCGGGCAGCTATTACACCAAACCATTTGCCGTCGAGTATCTCCTTGACGGAGCGCTGGAGCCAGCCCTCAGCGAGCATCTTGCGCGGATGGACTCGATGGACGACACTGATGCGGCAGAGAGGTTCTTCGACTTTCGGGTTGCCGATATCGCGATGGGCTCGGGGCACTTCTTGATTGGCGCGATCGACCGGATCGAGAGGCGCATGGCCGACTGGCTGACGGGGCGACCGCTTCCCGGGGTGCGCCCAATGGCATTGACTTAGTGGCAAGGCGCATTGACTTAAGGAAATCCCGGGTTGAGCGTCGGCGGCGGCGCTGTCAGGACGCAGGGGTGGTCGCCTTGCGGTTCCTCCACTTGGTTTGGGGCTGACGGGACCGACGCGGATAGGAACGTTGCGGTCGCCGCCGCTGGCGGCTCCTCGCGATGCCATCCAACAGGCATTGCAGTTCCTTCCGCAGGGTCTCGGCCTGTTGCACGAACAGGCCCTCCAGCTGGTGTCCGACCAAGTGCAGCGTAGGCCGGAAATTGGCCAGCACAGTGGGTCGGCCGTGCCCATCCGGAGCCTCGCGGAAGGCTGCCTCGCTGTGATTCGCGCACAGCCGGGCCAGCGCCGTCAACGTGCAGTGAGCGTACAACTCCTGCCGGACCAGCCGCTCACTGCGGCCCCGGAACGGCTCCACGCACAGCGTCTTCTTGGTCGTCTTGTAGTATTCCTCGATGCTCCAGCGGCCCTGATACAGGGTCTGCAGGTCCGCTGCACGGTAGCGCCGGGAGTCCAGCAGGGTGGTCGCGAGCCCACAGACGGTCGAGCCGGCGGTGTAGGACACCAGGCGCACCTGCAGGGGAGACCCGCCGGTCGCCGATTGGGCGGGGGGTGCAACGGTCACGACGGTCTCGCTGCGGTCGGACTCGAAAAAGGCCTGGAACACTGGGTTTGCGTTGCGCTGCAGGCGGAAGACGGCGTGCAGACCCCGTTCTACATGGGCCTGCAGCAAGGCGAAGCAGTAGTAGCCGCGGTCATAGACGACCCCATCGCCCGGTCGGAGGGCCTGGAGGTGTCGGTGGGCGGCCCGCCGCTCGTCGGCGTGGGCCTGCAGGCTGCAGTCCAGCGGCAGGCGGGTGCGCAGCGGGTAGAGGCAGCTGAAGAGGCCTTGGGGATAGTAGGCCGTCGGTCCCGGGACCGGATAGCCGGCTTCGACCAGGGGTCGAGGCAAGTTGAGCTTGGAGCCATCGACGGCGAAGATGCGGTGGCCGCACCACAGGCTGTGGGGTGTCTCGGGAGGACAGGCGGCCAGCAGCTCCCGGTGGATACGCAGGAAGACGTCCTCGCTGACCTTGGCCCGGGCCCGGCAGATCGCGGCCGGAGTGACCGGCTGGTCCGGCAGGGGCAGGTTCAGGTCGCGGCAAGGGTCCCATAACTCTTGCAGAACCGTGGCATAGCCCCGATTATCGGGTTGGAACACGATCCGATACACGAACAGGACCACCAGCAGGGTGTTGAGGGTGCGTCGGCGACGCACCCACTGGCGGTCATAGTCGTTGGCGATGCGGGTCAGCGTGTCCAGCAGACCCTGCCACAGCTGCACGAACTTCGGGTCGGCCTGGGCCGACTGGCGGCACTGGCGGGCCGCTGTGGGGGGGCCTTGGCACAGAATCTCGCGAAAGTCGGGGTGTAGTGGACGGACCCAGACCTGCTTGGGAGTGCGGGCGGGCTGGGTGCCACTGGCGGGTGTGCCCTTGGTGCTTCCCAGGTTCTGCCAGCCGGCGGCCTGGTAGCAGGTGCCCTGCTGTTGTTGGGGGTCCACCTAGGCCTCCAGCAGGACCGGTTGGGTGCCATGCTCCCGCTGCCAATCCTGCGGCAGATGGCGGGCTACCAGGCCCAGCGCGTGACTGGCCAGAGTCGGGACCTTGACCCACGGGAACAGCAACCAGCGGGCTTTGCGGACCACCAAGTGCAAGTGTTTGTGATCCTTCTGATCCTGCCAGCCGATCCACTGGTCGCGGCAGGCCAGCCGTGGAGCCGCGAAATCGAATAGCAGGCAGCCCAAGGGGCGTCCCTGCCGGTCGCGCAGAAAGTAGCGCAGATGGGGACCGCACGGGCGGCGATAGCCGAGCGGGTGGTAGCGTTCCACGAATTCGTTCCACAGCTCGACCTCCTGGGCGTCGGTGACGCAGGACAACTGCAGCGGGAGCAGGGAGCCGAGGGGCTCGGCAATGGCGGGCTGGGGAGCGGACTGCGGACCGGGCACCAGGGGCTGTTGGCGGGGCCGTTCTCCGCCCCGCTTGGGGGGTAGGCACAGGATGCCGAGGCGTTCGAGGGCCTCCAACAGGCGCAGGGACAGTTGAATGCGATTCCGGCCCTTGGGGGTCTGCCAGCGCAGGTGGGTGCAGAGGGTGTGGCCCAGTTCGGTGCGACTGAGCTTGGGAAACGTCCGCACCACCTCCTGGATATCGGCGATCTGCCGACGCCTCAAGCGATAGCCGAAGAAGGTGGTGGACTTGAGTTTTTCGATCAAGGGGTCCAACACGGGACTGCTCCTGCTTCACGGTGCCATGGCCAGGCACCGAAGTCAAGTCCTGTCGCCAAAAAAAATTCACTGAGCCTCAATCTTGTGGTGATGAGAGTCTTAGTCTCCCAAGGTGCTCAAGGGAGAATTCACGTGGAAAATCAATGCCATTGGGGGTAGCGCGGCCGCCGACGCAGCCCGTTGTGGATCAGCGCAGTCTTGTGGGTCCCGTAGTTGTCAAGGATTCGATGCACCTCGTGGGTCTCTGGTACCGACTGGTCCCTCAGCGTCAGGAACTTCTTGAAATTCACGACGCAGTGGTGCCGGTAGCCCTTGCCGGCCACCTCACCGCTTGCGATATTCAGGGCCGCGAACAGGGAGGTCGTCCCCTTCCGTTGGTCGTGGTGGGCCTGCCACGCGGGTACACAAGCTGTCTGCGACTTGCTGATCGCAGTGGACTGGGGCCGACTGGAGAATGATCCGCGCCTGCGAGGCCTTCTGCCGTCGCAGCCAACGTTCCAGTTCCTGGCGTTGCGGGCCCGAAACGGGGGGAGACTCGCGTAGGTCGATTCGCTATCACTGCCTCCCGAGCCTGCAACAGCGGTACCAGAACCCCGATCCGCCGTCAAAACATTTCTGACGCTGCACACTAGCATCGCGCCGGGACAATGTCGTCCTTCAGCCGGATTCTCAACGAGCGCCACCACAAGAGATCATACGCCCGGCTGGGTATTGGGCAGGTTGGGATACTTCCTGGTCTGGCTGAGCCCCTCTCAAGCGCGGTAGAGGCTATTGGCTGTGCAGGAGTCGCTCGGAAGAGTCGAGTCCAAAATTCGCAGGCCGACAAATGGTTACCTGACTGTGATTGCGCACCCCTTCTCAAATCTGCAAGTGCCCTCTACTGGCTACAACTCATACTTGGACCTGCAGCAGACGGAGTACTTCGGCCTGATACGGCGTCGGACTACTGAGCACGTCGACAGCCTCCGCGCCCTCGGCAGCTGGCTGAACCCGATTGCGAGTCAAGGTGGCAAGATCAGCCAGGAGCGTGCGGAAACTGTGCACTGGCCACTCCTCCCTCGTGCACTTGCGCGCAGCTTTGGCCCGCGCCTCCCTCGGGCGTCGGGCAGGCCCGGCAGGTGAAGCGTCCGCGTCTATTCCCTGATTCTCATCATCGAAGAGCAGGGGCGCCAGCGAGCGGCGCATGTGCCACTCCACGTAATAGGCCAACATGCACAGAAAGACATGCGCCCGTACGCGACCATCGAGACGAGGGTGAACCGGAGGGATCTCGAGGTCCACCGTCTTGTAGCTCCGGAATGTCCGCTCGACCTGGCTCAAGCTCTTGTAGGACCGCACAGCCGCTTGGCTGGACAGTCGGTCCCTGGGCACGTTGGTCCGGATGATGTAGACGCCGTCCAACTCGGCCTCTTGGGCGATGCGCTCGGCACTGCGTTCCCACGAGAAGCTGTTGTCGGTGTACTGGACATCGAAGTGCTGGCCCACCTGATACTGCCGCAGGGCCCGGTCAACCCGGACAGCGATGTTGTGCTGGCCCCGTAGCGGCTGATGTTCCTGCGTCGTGGCCGCCACCAACTGGCCCAGCGCCACCTCGGTGGCGGCCAGAAGCGCTTGGCGCATGTGCGCTCGTCTGGCCGCCAACCGCGGGTTGCGACACACCACCAGCCGTTCGCCGGGATACAACTCGGTCGAGGTGATCTCGGCTAAGTCACACCCATCAAAGAGTGAGGGCTCGACATCGCCGTTCTGGACCAGACTCTGGATCGCCGGGGCCCTCAATGCAGTGATCCAATCCAGCCCGGCGGGTGCGAGCTCGTCCCGGATGCGGGCTTCGGTCACCAAGCCCCGATCACCCAACAGCACGACCCGGGACAGCGAGAAGCGCTCGCGCAGCGTCTGGATTTGAGTGCCCACCGTGCCGGGATCGGCGGGGTTGTCCTCGAACACTTCCACGGCGACCGGGCAGCCATGGCGGTCGCGGAGCAAAGCGAAGACGAACGGGATCTCACCGTGCTTGCCGTCCCGCGAGGTGCCGCGCTCGGCAAGCGGGCACGTCAGGCCCCCGAAGTCGACGGATGGAGTGCCGCAGCGCACTAGGGTGCCCTCGTCCAGATGCCGGGCGGCGAGGTGCCGCTCGATGCGCTCCTGCCGCTGGAGCAGCCAGTCCATGGCCTGATCGAGCTCCCGTGCGTCCGCGTCCTCGATGCCGAGCTCTTCGCCCAAGGTATGAGTGAGGGTCTCGCAGTGCAGGGAGCGTGCAGTGGCGAGCTCCGAGCGGGGCTCGAGGATGCGGGCGAGGACCATGGCGGTGACCAGGTCGCGCTGACGGGACGGCTTGCGGTCGATGAGTTGTTCGAGTTCTAGGCGGCGTGCGGAGCCGAGGACGGCGGCGACGTGGCCATGGGGACGGGAGCGGAGAATGGTGAAGGCGTCGCTGAGGGAGTGGAGAGCGATGCCGCCCTTGAGCAGGGTGCGGAGGCCCTCGACGATCGGGTCGGGCCACTTCGAGAGGTTGGCGAGGGTGCGTTTCTTGACCTTTCCCTGGTGGCGGAAGGACTCGCGCAGCAGGACGGCGGGAGGAGAGTTCCGGTTGGGTACGCGTTCGATGTACATGGCTATGATCGTAATAAACAAGTCAATCTATGTCAATCTTACGCCTCTCATTAACATGGGTACCAAACGCAGCTTCTTGAATCGTGTGAGTCTATGAAGCATAACGTGTTACAGCGAAAAAACGGCCAACTTTGGCGCGAACTTCGGCCCCGCGTTCCGGCACAGAGTGACTCTGAGGCAGACAACCGAGCGGGGAGCGCGGTCAGCGGCTACGGCTGACACGGATGGATACGGTCAGCGCTGTGGCTCATCGGCCGGGTTGTGCCGGCTCGGACAGCAATCCGCAGAACGGTCCCCTGAAGGAACGGGACTGCTCGGTAGTGTTTCATCACGGACGACATCTACTTGACCTGTGTTCTCATAGCAGGAGCCCGTCCGCCCAAGGGGAATCAACGACACCCATTGACTAGGAACTGGACACTTGACCTGCAATTATTGTTGAAGGGCGGTGGATGCCGATTGCAGGAGTTGGTCCACTCGGACATGCAATGGCTGAACTTGTCCTTCGAGTTGCTTGAGTTGGCTAAGTTTCTTCCTTAGCTCGATTCGCTCAGCCCGCAAGGACTGCACCGTACCTTGGAGTGTCTGCACCTGACCTTGGAGTGTCTGCACCTGCTTTTCTGCTTCATGCAGTCTCGCCGTGATCTGATCGCCGCTGCTTGAGAGTTCAGAGGGAGCCGGTTCTGACAAGGGTACGACAGCTTGTTTCGTGGCTTTCTGAATCCATTCTGTGTAACTGGATACTCTTGTATAAATCGCGGTCACCTTTATCTCTGCTGCATTTTTTGCTGCCATGCTGGTAATGCCGACCTGCAACCATTTTGGGCCTTCACTTCTGGAGTAATTGACAATTAATGGGCCTCCGCTATCCCCATTGTTCGACCTTGTTTCAGTGGCTCCAGCGCAAATGGTGTCATCACGTGCGAGCTGTTCCTCATGCAGGAAGTCCAGCTGTCTTCGACAGGATTCGGCATGAAACAGCATCACTTCGACCGATCGCAGTCCATCGCTATGGACATCGCCCTCCATGTGGCCGTACCCCAGTGTTTGAGCTAGCATTCCGGAAGATGCGTACTTGTGTTCCATAGCTCGGGAAGCGGTGGAAATCTGGGCAATATATGACCCAGGAAATGGCTTTGATACTTCGACCAATGCAATGTCATTATGGAATCTCACACGGTTGGAACTGTACTGAGGATGTAGCACGATCTGCTTGGAATCCCGGGTCGTAAACCCGAAGCGGGATGCATAGCCGTGTTCGATCTTGATTGGTCGTTGGCTCTGGTTGACACCACTAACACAGTGGGCTGCAGTCAATACCCAACTGGGGGCAACAATCGTGCCGCTACAGAACGTACTGGAACTGGTTTGCAGATATACGATGAAGGGATAGTCTTCGACGGAAGCAGCTTGACCCCCTATAATCCCCCGTGGCTTGGGATGTCGCTCCGCAGCTTCCAGTCCAAGAGCCGACAGCAGGAGAAGGAGCCCGGTCATCCATGTCCGCCGATGAGGTTGGAGCCCGGGTAAGCGACGTGCCATTGGCAAGACTGTCATGACGACGACAGGGCTGGCGGATCGCATCCTGACCCTAGCGTAGTATCGGAGGGTGAACTCTGTCAAATGACTTGACCATCTGGCAATGTCAGTGTTTGCCCGGGATAGACAACCGTTGACGAGCGAAGTCGGCTGTTTTGTTTGCGCTGCGCGCCGGCCCGAGAGTGCTGCACCTGCCGCTTGACATTCCGCATCCATGCCATTGCATGAACCTCCTCCCGATTCCGAAGCCATTCCGGTACTGGCCTGTTTCAGACGGGAGCCGCCAGCATTCACCTTCCTGTGGCAGCGGGAACCGTGAGTTTGCGAGACCCTGCCAATAAGCTGGAGGATCTCGGACAATCGTTGGATTCGTGTCGGCGAGACCCTGCCCATCGACGCGATTCGCCCGGTGAATCGATCAGGACGATCCCCCTTCGACTTGGAGTGGGCTTGGTCCGATCCGCGAAGCCGTCCGCACAGCCTGGTGCGCTGCACGTGCACACACCGTCCTGCGAGTGACCGGGAGCGGTAACCCACCCTGTTTGCCACAGGGCGTTCACGGCCGCCTGTTCCGATGGAACGGGGCCGATTGCCGCTCCCGGCGCCCCGTCCGCTATCCCTGTCGGCCACCGAATCTGTCGGGTGCCTGTTGGCGGCTTCAGCACGAGTCTCGACAGTCTTGCTAGACTTTCGGACGCGCCGGCCTCGTGGCCGCGGTCTAGCCCCAATCGCCCATGCGTTTCGCTTCGCCGGTCTACCTTCTTGCTGTCGCCGTGGTCGGCTCGTGCCTTTCCGCATCGCCTCCGCCCAATATCATCGTGGTACTCGTCGATGACCTGGGTTGGATGGATCTCGGCTGCCAGGGATCGGACTTCTATCGCACGCCGAACATCGACCGACTGGCGGCAGGCGGAATGCGGTTCACCAACGGCTACGCATCGTGTGCCGTGTGCTCCCCGACCCGTGCGGCACTGATGACCGGTCGTGCACCGGCCCGGCTGGGCATCACGGATTGGATCCGATCCGAGTTCCAGCTGAGCAATCGGCAATGGCCGAACGTGCGGAACCGGTTCGGCTTTCACCGCTCCGGCACAGAGGCCCGGCAACTGCTGACACCTGTCAATCAACAGCGTTTGCCCCACGAGGAAATCACAATTGCCGAGCTGCTCAAGCCGATCGGGTACGCAAGTGCTTTCATCGGTAAGTGGCACCTCGGGGGACGTGGCCACCTGCCTGTCGACCAAGGCTTCGACGAGAATTACGGAGGTTGGGACTACGGCCAGCCACCCTCCTACTTCGATCCCTACGTTGAGATGCCCCGCTTGCCCATGGGCATTCCCACACTCTCGCCAAGGCGGAAGGGCGAGTATCTCACCGACCGCGAGGCTGACGAGGCTCAAGCGTTCATCGAGCGGAACCGGCACCGGCCCTTTCTCCTCTACCTGTCGCACTATGCGGTGCACACGCCGATCCAGGCAAAGAGCGACCTGGTTGTCAGATACGAGGCCGCTCGAGACGGAGAGGGACAGGACGATCCGGTCTACGCCGCCATGGTCCACAGCGTTGACGACGCCACGGGCCGGCTCCTCGACACCCTCGACAGGACCGGCCTTGCCGATCGAACGCTGATCGTCTTCACGGGCGACAACGGTGGGCTGGACCGAAGCGGCCGTCCGACCGAGAATGCGCCGTTGCGGAGTGGCAAGGGATTCGCTTACGAAGGGGGTTTGAGGACGCCGTGGATCGTGAGATGGCCGGGTGTCATCACGCCAGGATCCGTCTCGGACCAGCCGGTGACCAGCGTCGACTTGTTGCCCACGATCGCCGCTGCCGTCGGAACGCGGCCGCCGGCTGACCGCCCGATCGACGGCCTGGATCTCGGCCCCGTGTTCCGGGGCGGCGAGCTTCCCCAGCGCACGCTGCATTGGCATTTTCCGCACTACAGGCACGGGCCGGGACACGACCCCTACTCCGTCGTTCGCAAGGGTGACTGGAAGCTGATCCGCTTCTACGACCCGCCGAAGCTCGAACTGTACGATCTCGGCTCGGACCTTGGCGAGGAGAATGACCTTGTCGAGGCCGAGCAGCGCAAGGCAGCGGAGATGGAAGCTGCGCTCGACGAGGTTCTGCGTACTGTGGGGGCGCGTATGCCGGTCGCTGCGCATTGACCGCGATCAGCGGTTCGAGCCGTTGCCCAACAACTGCAGGAACCTTCCGGTCGAAGCGATGCCGAGATGGAAGTTCTTGCGGGAGAACCTCTCGTTCGGCGCATGCAGCGAGTCGTCGGGCAAGCCGTATCCCATGAGTACTGTCGGGATCCCGAGATAGTGCTTGAAGTCACCCACCACGGGAATGGAACCGCCCGAACGGATGAACACCGTCTCGCGCTTCCAGATCTCCTCCAGTGCCCGCGCCGCTGTCTTGACGATCGGGTTGTCTGTCGGTGCCAACGTAGCCGGGGCGCTGTGGATCAGTTGTATCTCGACCTGGATGCCCGGCGGGGAGTTGGCCGCGGCGAACTCCCGCATGGCGCGGAGGATGTCGGCGGGATCCTGGTCCGGTACCAAACGAGCGCTGACCTTGGCACTGGCCGCCGCAGGAATCACGGTCTTGGCACCTTGGCCAGTGAAGCCGCCAGGCATGCCGTGGACCTCGAATGTGGGCCTGGCCCCGATCCGCTCGAATACGCTGAAACCCGGTTCTCCCGTCAGCACCCGGGCCCGGACTTCCTCTTTCCGATAGGTTTCCTCGTTGAACGGTAGCTTCTTCCAACTGGCAAGTTCGACCGGCGACGGTTCGCGAACGGCATCGTAGAAGCCAGGGATCTTGACCCGACCCTCCTCGTCCTTGCACTTGGCTAGCAGGGTGACCAGATCGAACATCGCGTTCGGCGCTACGCCTCCGTACAGGCCGGAATGGAGGTCGCAGCTCGCCCCGCGGGCCTGCCATTCCGTGTACACGAGGCCCCGCAGCCCAGTGCAGATCGTCGGTGTGTCGGGTGCGTACATGGCCGTGTCCGAAACCACTGCGGCGTCCGATTCAAGCAGTTGGCGGTGGTTGGCCACGAATTCCGTAATCGCCTCGCCACCCACCTCCTCCTCGCCTTCTACCAGGACCTTGACATTGACGGGAAGTCTGCCGGTTTCCTGATGCAGGCATTCCAGGGCCTTCAGGTTGGCCAGCAACTGGCCCTTGTTGTCGGAAGCGCCGCGTGCGTAGATCCGGTCGTCCCGGATCTGCGGATCGAAGGGGTCCGACATCCACTCATCCACCGGGTCGACCGGCTGGACATCGTAGTGGCCGTACATCAGGATGGTTGGCTTGCCCGGTGCCCCGCACCACTCTCCGTACACGAGCGGATGCCCGTCACCCCTGACGATTCGCACCGAATCCAAGCCGCACTGCCGGAGTTGCTCGCTGGTGAACTCCGCAGCCCGGACCATGTCGCTCTTGTGTTCGGGCAGGGTACTGATGCTCGGGATCCTCAGGAAGTCGAAGAGTTCTTCCTCGAAGCGGTTGCGGTTCCGATCCGCGAACACGGAGAAGGTCATCATGTCCCCAATGTTACGGGTTGAGGGAGGTCCGGGCCGGAACGTGCCAACCTGACCGAGGCTTGCTGTGCCTCCGCGCCCGGTCCCGGGCAGCTGTTCTTGGCGTCGCCGGGTAGGGCTGGATCATCCCTCTCATCAACGCCTCCCGGTGTAGACTTGACCGCTCTGAGGGCGAGGCATTGGACGTGGCTTGCACCGCAACTCGAACGGTGCCGGATGCGATCCGAATCGCGTGGCGGTGGTCCCACCCCCCCTTCCCGGCCCGAAACTTAGAACGACCGTCCGTGCCAAGATGGGGATAGAGCAGGATGCGGACCGCGATCATCGGACTGCCGCAGGTCGGCAAGACGTCCCTTTTCAAGATCCTGACCGGAGCGAAATCGGAACGCCGGATCGGCGTGACGAAAGTGCAGCTCGGCGTGGCGCAGGTGCCGGACGGGCGTCTGGAGGCCCTTGCCCGGGTGTTCGAGCCTAGGAAGGTGACACCGGCCACCGTCGAGTACGCTGATATGCCCGGCCTGTCTCGCGAGGCACTGCGCGAACCGAGCTATATCGGCAGCCTCCGCACGGTTGACGCGTTCGCTCACGTGCTGAGGCTGTTTGACGACGAGACTGTCATGCATGTTGACGGGTCCCTCGACCCGAAGCGGGATTGGGAGAACATCGACCTCGAGCTCATCCTCAACGACTTGCAGGTAGTCGAGAACCGCCTGGCGCGGCTGGAGAAAGACCTCCAGCGGGTCAGGGACCCATCCTTGGGTGCCGAACGGGATCTTCTGGTCCGATGCAGGACTTGGCTGGAGCAGGAGCGGCCTCTGCGGGAAATGGAGATGACGTCAGTTCAGGTTAAGCAAGTCAAGGGTTTCCAGTTCCTTTCCGAGAAGCCGATACTGCTGGTGCTCAACATCGGTGAGGACCGGACCGCAGAGATTTCCTCGATCGAAGCGCACTACCGAAGCGAACTGGCGGATGGCCGCCAGAACCTAGCTGTCACTGCTGTTTGCGGCAGCGTGGAATCCGAACTGGTCGAACTGGATCCGGCGGACAGGGCTGACTATCTTGAGAGCTATGGCCTGCCTGAGTCCGGGCTCCAGCGGTTCGTCTCGGCGACCTACGATCTGCTCGGACTAATGTCGTTTCTCACGGCCGGCGAGACGGAGTGTCGCGCCTGGACCGTCAGGAAGGGTTCCTCCGCGGTTGACGCCGCCGGTGCGATCCATACCGATTTTGCGAAGAAGTTCATCAGGGCGGAGACCATCCACTGGAAGACACTCATCGATCGGGGAGGGTATCCGCAGGCTCGAGAACATGGTGACCTCCGGCTGGAGGGCAGGGAATACGTGGTCCGTGACGGAGATGTGCTGGTCATTCGTCACGGCTAGACCCGCAAGGTCCCCTTTGTGGTTCAGGGTTGCTGCGCCGACCTTGGATCCCGCACGAAGCCCCCGTGGTTCGGCATGACGACCTTGGACAAGGATTCCCTGTCCATCACGGTGTCTTCGGCAATGATGCCGTTCAGGCGCAGGATGTACGCCGTCACCGCGTAGACCTGATCCGAAGTGAGTGTTCCGGGTTCTTCGAACGGCATTGCGCGGCGAGTGTAGTCGAAAAGGGTCGTGGCGTACGGCCAGAAGCTCCCGACCGTCTTGATCGGCGGTGTCTGTCTCAATTGCTCCTGCTTGCCAACGAGGGCTGCCTGGTCTGCTCCAGCACCCTGGTCTCCATGGCATTCCTTGCAGCGCACCTCGTAAATCTGGGCTCCCTCTACCGCCGTACCCCTCCCCTCGGGCAACTCGAGACCCCTTGGGCCGATCGTGATGTCCCAGTTCGCGACCTCGTCCGGAGTCGCATCGCGGCCCAGTCCATAGGTCTGGGCCAGAATCGGGATTGCTGCCACGGCCGCCAGTGTTGCCAGTGCTACCAACCTATGCGCCGGCATTGGAGACGCTCCCGTCTGCGGCGACCAGCCATCCCTTGATCCGGTTGCAGTGATAGGCCGAATAGCGACCGCGGGCGGCGATCAGGGCGTCCCTGGTGGGTTGCCGATAGCCCGTCTCGTCCCGGCACCGGGACATCAGCACACACTCCGCGCCGTCCCATCGCCAGTCTGTTCGGAACCGCGTGAACGCCTTGGGAAGGACGGGCTCCTGCAGCTCGGCCTCGGTCCAGGTCGAGCCGCCGTCCGTGGACACGTCCACTGAAACGATCTTGCCGCGACCAGACCATGCGAGGCCGGTGATCTGGTGGAATCCCGGGCCCTGGAGGGCATGGCCTCCGGACGGGGTGGTGATCACCGACTTGGCGTCCATCTCGAACGTGAAGATCCAGGCAGTGCCGTCCTCCATCAGTTCGGTGTACTTGGACGTCTCGTCCTTGGTGTACTGTGGCTCCTCCGTAACCTTGATGCGGCGGAGCCACTTGACATTGGTGTTTCCTTCCCAGCCGGGCAGGATCAATCGCAAGGGGTAGCCCTGCTCGGGCCGCAACGCTTCGCCGTTCTGGCCGTAGGCGACCAGACCCTCTGTCAGCGCCTTCTCGACAGTGGCGCTCCGCTGCATGTGGCAGGCGTCGTCGCCCTCGGCGAGCAGCCACTTCGCGTCCGGCTTGATGCCTGCTTCCGCCAGCAGGAGGCGCAACGGAACCCCCGTCCACTCGCTGCAACTCGCCAAACCGTGGCTCTGCGAGACCGACGGTGCCCCCTCCGCACTCCACTCGCTACCGCTGTTGCCGGAGCATTCGACGAAGTGAATCCGCGAGACGGAAGGCATACGTTTCAGGTCGTCGAGCGTGAAGAGCATCGGCCTCTCCACCAACCCGTGGACCAGGAGCCTGTGCCGGACAGGATCGATTTCGGGAACCCCTGCATGGTGCCGCTCGAAGTGCAGGGCGGATGGCGTGATGATCCCGAAAGTCTGGTCCAGCGGTGTGCGGGACGAGGAAGCCTCCGGGGTCTGCGTCTCACGCACACCCCGCATCGCCGTCTCATGCGGGCTCCGCAAGCCGTACCTGCGGACACCGGAGCCGAGTTGGCCCCGTTGGCCGGTGTCCTCGTCCGTCGCAGTTTCCGACTGCCTGCACGCTGTCAAGGCCGCTCCGGCCAGCGTTCCGGTTCCCAGGAAGGACCTTCGGCTAGAGTGCTTCGTCTTCATCGGTGGCTACATGTTACCGCGCCCTGCCGGCGGAGTTCTCCCTGACCGGCGGGCCGTCCGATGCGCGGCGCGTGCGCAGGCGGCTGCCATATGATGAAATCTCGATGCGCTGTCGATACGCCTTCCTGGTCTGCGGTGCGCTTGCCGCCGCAGTGTCTGCATTCGCCGCTGGCACACGTCCCTATGTGATGGGCACCCGCGGCGTCGTGGTTTCCGGTCACCACAAGGCCAGTGACGCCGGTCTCGACATGCTCAAGGCGGGCGGGAATGCGGTGGACGCTGGCGTGGCGACGGTCTTCGCCCAGTCCGTCACGGAGTTCGACCGCTTCGGGCTTGGCGGCGAGGTTCCCATTCTCATCTATAGTGCCGACCATGACCGCGTAGTGGCGATCAACGGCCAGGGGCAGGCCCCGCGCAGGGCAACGATCGAGTGGTTCCGAAGCCGCGGGATCGAGGCGATTCCTGGGGACTGCTTCCTCCCCGCTCCGGTTCCAGCGGTTGTCGGCTCCCTGATCCTTGCTCTTGAGGAGTTCGGCACCATGACGCTGGGCCAGGTGCTGGCACCGGCGATCCGCCTTGCAGACGAGGGGTTCGCGATCTTCCCGTCCTATCGCGATAACCTCAGCGGCGTCGCTGACCGGATGCGGAGGGAGTGGCCGTCGTCGGCCGAGGTGTTCCTGGCCGGCGGTGCCCTTCCGGAGGTTGGGCAAGTTCTTGTGCAGAGGGATCTGGCGCGGACGCTCCGACGCCTGGTAGCAGCGGAGAAGGCCGTGACGGACAAGGGCCGCATTGCCGGTTTGCGTGCAGCCCACGACCTTTTCTACGGGGGAGAAATTGCGGCCGAGATCGTCGGGTTCCAGAAGAGCTTCCGCTGTACGGATGCCAACGGGTTCACGTCGACCGGCTTGCTCGAGACCGATGACTTTGCGTCGTTCCGGCCGCTCGTCGAGAACGCGGTGCGCACCTCGTATCGGGGAATCGACGTGTACAAGGTCGGTTTCTGGTCGCAGGGGCCGGTCCTGCTCCAGTCACTGAACATTCTCGAGGGTTTCGATGTCGGCTCGCTGGGCCACAACACGGCGGGCTACCTGCATCTGCTGGCGGAAGCGATGAAGCTTGCCTTCGCGGACCGCGAGTGGTACTACGCCGATCCGGATTTCGTCGGCGTACCCGATGCGGGGTTGCTTTCGAAGGACTATGCGGCCGAGAGGCGCAAGCTGATCGATCTGGCGACGCCCTCGTTCAAACTGCGGCCGGGCAACCCCTACCCGTACCACGGAGACCGTCTCGCCCACGCTCCGGTTCCTGCCAGCGTTCTGTTCCGACCCGACCCTCCGGGGACCACCGGAACGCGGGCCGCTGACGCTGACGGGAACGTCTTCTCGGCTACCCCGAGTGGAGGATGGTTCACGGCCTCGCCGATCGTGCCGGGACTGGGATTCGTGCTTGGCACAAGATGCCAGAGCTTCTATCTCGACGAGGACCGCTCCAACAGCCTGCAGCCCGGCAAGCGGCCGCGGACCACGTTGACGCCCACCCTGGCCCTCAGGGACGGCAAGCCGTTCATGGCTTGGGGTACGCCCGGCGGCGATGCCCAGGACCAGGTGAACCTGCAATTTCTGCTGAACGTTGTGGAGTTTGGCATGGATATCCAAGTAGCGCTGGATGCGCCTCTCATGCAGATACTCGACTTCCCGCCGTCGTTCTTCCCCCGCGAGATTCATCCCGGAGCCATGCGTCTCGAGTCGCGCATGCCGGCCGCAACGATCGAAGGTCTCGAGCGGATGGGCCATCGGGTCCTGCCCGCCGGCGACTGGGCGATTGGCGACGCGACCGCCTTGATGATCGACAGCGAGCGGGGGATCCTGTACGGTGCGGCCGGGCCGAGACGTGACAAGTCCTATGCCCTTGCGTGGTGATGTAGCGGACAACGGCGGCAAGCCGGAGAAGCGAGAGTCCCGATGATACGATGGGCCTTGCGGCTGTTGACAGCCGACCGGTCTCATGGCCGGGCCTTCCTCCATGCGCTGGAGCCGCCTCCACATACCCACCCTGCGTGACGATCCGGCCGAGGCTGAAGTCGCAAGCCACAAGCTCCTCCTTAGGGCCGGGTACATTCGGCAGCTTTCCGCCGGGCTGTACTGCTACCTGTACCTGGCCAATCGCTCGCTGAAGAAGGTGGAGCGCATCGTGCGCGAGGAGATGAACGCGATCGGGGCGCAGGAAATCTATACGCCCGAGTTGCATCCCGCGGAGATTTGGAAGGAAAGCGGCCGCTGGGGTGCAATCGGCAATGACATGTTCCGGCTCAGGGACCGCTGGGGCAGGGAACATTGCCTCGGCATGACCGAGGAGGAGGTCGTCACTTTCATCGCGCGCGGCGAACTCCGCAGCTACAAGCAACTGCCCCAAATCTGGTACCAGATCCAGGCGAAGTTCCGGGACGAACCGCGTCCCAAGGCCGGTCTGATGCGAGTGCGTCGCTTCATGATGAAGGATTCCTACACGTTTGACATGGACCAGGCCGGACTGGATGCCGCATACAACAAGCACTACGGTGCATACTGCCGCATCTTCGACCGGTGCGGTCTGGAGTACCTGGCTGTCGACGCCCATTCCGGTGCCATGGGAGGTGGCGAGTCGTGCGAGTTCATGGTCCCTTCGCCCGCCGGGGAGGACTGGCTGATCGAGTGTCTGGATTCGGGTTACCGGGCCAACCTGGAGAAGGCCGTCACGAATCCAAGGCCGCCGACGGCCCCGGATCCCGAGGGCGACGCCGAGCCGGAGGAGTTCCGGACGCCTGGCAGGAAGACCATCGAGGAAGTATCGAGCTTCGACGGCCTGCCCGCCTCTTCGCACATCAAGGCGCTTCTGATGGTTGCCGACGGGCGCCCGCTGATGGTGCTCCTGCGGGGCGATCACCAACTCAGCGACGTCAAGCTCGCCACGGAAGCGGGGGCGACCGAGATTCGTCCCGCGCACGCCGATGAGGTGGAGCAGTGGCTGGGGGCGAGCGTCGGGTTCATCGGTCCGGTTGGTGCCAGCGGGGTCGATGTGATTGCCGACCAGGCGCTCGAAGGGCGGCGGAACATGGTCGCAGGTGCGAACAAGCAGGACTACCACCTCCGCAACGTGACGCCCGGCCGGGACTTCCGGGCCCGGTTTGCCGACTTGAGGCAGGCCCAGGACGGGGATTTGGACATAGCATCCGGTTTGCCGGTGCGCTGCCGCAAGGCCATCGAGGTCGGTCATATCTTCAAGCTTGGGTACAAATATTCGCGATCCATGGGATTGACTGTACTGGACGAGGCCGGGAATTCCGTCACACCCATCATGGGCTCGTACGGAATCGGCATCGAGCGTGTCCTGACCGGTGCGATCGAGCAGAATCACGACGAAGCCGGCATGGTGCTGCCGGTTTCGATCGCTCCGTTCGAAGCCGTCATCACGATCGTGAACGTCAAGAACGACCGGCAAAGGGAGACGGCCGAGTCGCTCTACGGTGAGTTGCGCCGGGGCGGCGTGGACGTACTGCTGGACGATCGCGCCGAACGAGCTGGAGTCAAGTTCAAGGATGCGGACTTGATCGGCGTTCCGTATCGGGTTACCGTGGGTCGTAGCGTGACTGACGGCATGGTGGAGCTCGCTGATCGCAAGACAAAAGAGACCGAAAATGTTACAATCAAGGCGCTGGCGGACGTTCTCCAGGCCCGGGTCGCTGCGGCGATGCCGGTGTCGGCGACAGTAGGGCCACAGCGGTTGTGACAGGCGCTCAGGGATGGCTTGACGCCCGCAGCGGCAGGCAGGAATGAACAGAGAGACACAGCGGACTCGTCCGACGAAGCGGGGAGGAGGCCGGGGGCGTCTGGTCCGTTTGCGGCTCGGTCTGGTTTCCCGCATGCTTCGGTTCCTGCGAACACCGCCCGGACTGGTCGTGCTCGGGCTGGCCATAACCGGGACGGTCGTGGGCGGCGTGGTTTACAACCACTACTACTGGGAATTCAGCAGGATCATTGACCTGCGTCTGGAGGGGGGGGCCTTCGACCGCACCGCCCGGTTTCTTGCCGTGCCCCGCGTCATCTCGGTCGGCGACCCCGCCGAGATCGAGGCGATCGCCAGAAATCTACGCTCTGCCGGGTACACGGCCGACAAGGATAACCGTGTCGGATGGTACGAGCAGGCGGATCACCGCATCCGGATTCATCCGGGTGACCTGTCCCACTTCGCGCCGGTAGCGGCCGAGATCGAAGTCGATCAGGGGCGAGTGGCCGGAATCCTCGAGCTCGACACGCAGAGTTCCCTGAACGCCTACCGGACCGAGCCTGAACTGATCACGAACCTGTTCGACAGGGAGCGGACCAAGCGTCGGCTGTTCAGGTACGGCGACTATCCGCAACACGTCATTGAAGCAGTGATCG
The DNA here is from genome assembly GCA_965205085.1 of Bryobacterales bacterium. Taxonomy (GTDB): domain Bacteria; phylum Acidobacteriota; class Terriglobia; order Bryobacterales; family UBA6623; genus VXMF01. The sequence continues at coordinate 5,498,327 of OZ242039.1, forward strand.
CAATCGAGGATCACCGATTCTTCTCCCACCACGGCATTGATTTCATACGGACGACACGAGCGGCGATGGACGGCCTCCTTGCGTGGAAGAAGCCGCGGGGCACCTCCACGCTATCCCAGCAGCTTGCCCGGAACTTCTTCCTGACCCGCGAGAGTACCTGGAGCCGGAAGCTCGCCGAAGCGATGATCGCCTTCCAGTTGGAAGATCGTCTGACCAAGGAGCAAATCTTCGAGAATTATGCGAACCAGGTGTTCATGGGGCGGCTCGGCAGCTTCAATGTCCACGGTTTCGGGGAAGCTGCCCGAGGGTTCTTCGACAAGGATGTGCGTGACATCACTCTGGCCGAGGCGGCATTGCTGGCCGGGCTTCCGCAAGGGCCGAGCTATCTCAATCCCTACCGCTATCCTGACCGGGCGAAGCGGCGCCGGAACCAGGTCCTGACGGCGATGCAGCGGGAGGGCTTCATCGATGAGGAGACCAGGGAAGCCGCTGCCGCTGAGGGGATCGAGCTGTCTCGCGGGCACATGGAGTCGCGTGACGCTCCCTACTACATCGATCTGGTCAACAAGAGCCTGCAGAGCGAGTTCGACACGGACGCACTGATTACGAAGAACTACTGGGTCTACACGACCCTCGACAAGCAGCTGCAGGAGATCGCCGTGGAGGCGGTACGCGAGGGCATGAAGCTGGTCGACGAGAAGGTCTCCAACCAGCGGAGGTACCGAGGCGGGGAAGCCCCGGTGGCCCAGGCGGCCCTCGTAGCGCTCGATCCCCGCAGCGGTGAGGTCAAGGCGATCGTCGGGGGACGCGACTACGGAGGCAGCCAGTTGAACCGGGTTCTCGCCAAGCGCCAGCCCGGTTCGACCTTCAAGCCCTTTGTGTACGCGGCCGCGATCGACACCGCCCTGGATCGGGAACGTGCCCAGGTTATCGCCCGTGGATACGGCAGATCCCTGCCGGCCTACGCGAGAGTGTCGTATCCGCCACCTCCGGGCGCACTCACGACGAGCACCCTCGTGAACGATCAGCCCACCAGCTTCGAGTTCGACGAGCACCAGCCTCCGTACAAGCCGTCCAACCATCTGGGCAAGTTCTTCGGACAGGTCAGTCTACGGTTCGCCCTGATGAAGTCGCTCAACGTCGCGACGGTCAAGGTTGCCCAGATGGCCGGTTATCGTCGGGTGGCGGACCTGGCCAACCGTGCCGGCATGGGAACGGACGTATTCCCGGTGCCGTCGATGGCTCTGGGCGCCTATGAAGCTACGCCACTGGAAGTGGCCGGTGCGTACGCCGCGATCGCGAACAAGGGAGTCCGCGTGGAGCCGCATTTCGTCCGATACGTTCGCAATGACCATGGTGACACTCTCTTCGAGCCGGACCCTGAGCGGCGCGAGGTCATGGATACCCGAGTCGCCTACATCGTCACACACATGATGTCGGATGTGATCCGACACGGGTCGGGTGTTCGGGCGCGGTACACCTACGGAATCACGAATGCCGCAGGCAAGACCGGCACGGACGATGACGGCTGGTTTGCGGGCTTCACCAACCACCTGGTCTGCGTAGTCTGGGTCGGGTTCGACGACAACACGAACCTCGGGCTGGAGGGCGCGCATTCGGCCCTGCCCATCTGGGCCATGTTCATGAAGAAAGCGCACGAGTTGGCGGTCTACGCCAACCCCGGCCCGTTCGAGCGTCCGGAGGGTGTTGTGCAGTTGCCGGTGAAGCCGATGCAACTGGCGTTTGCCGACAACGTCTGCGAGGGATGCCGTGAGGAGGTCTACATCGCTGGTTCGCAGCCGTCCTCAGCCGATCTCCAGGGATATCTGAGCTTGCGCCAGCGCGAGGCTGCGGCCGCGGAAAGAGCCGCCAAGCAGAGGACCGAGGGCAAGTTCTTCAGGAACGTACGCCGCGAGTCCCGTGGTGGCGGTCGCCAGTCTTCCGCCGGGCGGGACTAGGGGTCTCTCGACGGCAGCACTGCGGGTGCGATGCGGCGACATCGGGGCCATCCGGCTGCCGGCAGCCCTCCCGCCGTTGCCGGTTGCGCTAGGAAATGCAACGGCGGGCGAAGGTGGCTAAGGTCCTGATTGATCTATCGTAGGGGGAGGTTACCGAGGTCTTCGGCCTGAGTCCGCGCTTGTAGCAGGGCTCGTGTTCTGACGGGCGCACCGTGCGGCGCGTCGCGGAGACTGGCTGACTAGTGCCCGCTGGGGCGGAGTCTCGGGGTCAGTCAAGCGCACCCGCTCCAGCTGGGAAGCCGGCCCCTGGAGTGGACCAGCCTACAGTTTGGTAAACGGTTGCTGTAGCAGCTCTTCGTCTGCTGAGGGCGTCTGTAGGGTAGCAGCGCTGACCTGTGAGTGGCTAGCCTGTGGTGGTGGGAGTCTGGAGGGACCCGTGAGGAGTAAGGGCTTATTCGGGCAGGAGTGGTCTTCTTTCGGCGGAACCGGAGAGAGCCGGACAGCTGCACGCCGGTCGAGGGACGCCAGAGCCCGACACTCCAGTGCGCACCAAGAGTGGGGGCCAGCTCATGTCGGCGGAGTGGATGCGACATCTGCACGACCTCCTGAACGTCGATCGTCGACCGCCGGGTCAAGTGAGGGCACGGCAGGTGCCGATGGATTGGATGTTCTCGATCCGGGGCGAGGCTGGTCGCGGTCATCACTCAGACGTCTGCAGCCGGGCCCCGAATTGAGTCTGGCCCCTTCGCAAGGACCGTGACAGATCTGTCAGCAATCGATGATGCCTTCTCCATGCCTGGAAAGCGCCCGGGCAGACGGTCACACGTTCCGTCAATGTCACTGCTAGCGAGGCCCCTGTCAGATTGAACTACTGGTTCTTGGAAAGGTTGAAGGTTACCCCTACAGTCAGTTCGGTGAGCCGAGCGGAGTAAGCGCGAAGGCCCCGAAATCCTGCATGGAAGCCAGTTCTTCTGGATGCCATGATACGGGTGACGCCCCCCGTACCATAGTGCAATGTGCCATCAGAATGGCAGGTATTCTGTGCACATCCGGAGTCCTCAGTACTTGGACAGTTACCATTTTCTTACAATTTAACTTGACGAGATAGGGGGCTTAGAGGTAGACTGCTGCCTATGGGAGCCATCGACGGAGGTTGACGGCTCAGATGGTTCGATAATCTGGGGAGCCAGGAGGCTGTCCGGTAGGCAAAGGAAAGGAAACAACGTGCCAATCAACAAGAATCGCAGTGCAATGAAATTCGGGGGGGGGGGGGGGGGATTTTCCTCCTGTTGGTGCTTCTCATGGCGGGACTGGCCGCCTGTGGAGGCGATGAGCCGCAGGTAAGGGCACCGGTCACGCCGGTCACGCCGCCGTTCCAGCCGCAGCCGGTGGAGGTGGAGTTGGGGGCGAGTGGAGAGAAGGTCACGCTGATGACCACGGAGGGTGGGGGATTCACGCTGAACGGGGAGGCGTTCGAGAGCGGGAAGACGGTGACGAGCGAAGGCGGCAACGTGTACACGCTGCTGCTGGCGGAGGGGATGTGGAGTGCGCGGTACGAAGCGCCCGAGGTGGAGGTCAAGCTGGGGAGCCTGGAGGAGACCGTGACGCTCGTGAAGGGCGAGGACGGGGGCTACAGGCTGGGCGAGATGGCAGTGGAGAGCGGGGTGACGAAGCACACGGCGGCGAATGGGAACGTGTACACGCTGGAGATGGGGGAGGACGGCATGTGGATGGCGCAGTATCAGGCGTCGGAGACGATGCTGGAGTTGGGCACGAGCGGGACGACGGTGACGATCGTGAAGAACGAGGACGGGACTTACACGGTGGGTGGAGAGCCGTTGATGAGCGGCGGCACGTGGACGGCGGCCAATGGCGGGGAGTACACGCTGATGAGGGGAGAAGACGGGAAGTGGACGGCGACGTACGTGCCGGGGAAGGGGACGGTGACGGTGGGAGGCACGGGTCTGACGCTGGTGGCGACGCGGGCGGAGGACGGGAGCTGGAGTGTGGTGAACCCGGTGACGGGGGAGGCGGAGAGCCTGAGCGAGGGGGGGCAGATCACAACCGCCGGGAACACGTACACGCTGACGAGCGACGGCAAGGGGAACTGGACGGCGACGTACAACCCGCTGCGGGTGGAGGTGCAGCTGGGGACGATCGGCGGCACGGTGACTTTGGTGCGGGCGGAGGACGGCAGCTACTGGCTGGGGGAGAAGCCGGTGGAGACCGGGATGACGACGGTAACGTCGGCGAGCGGGAATGTGTACACGCTGGTGATGGGGGAGGACGGGATGTGGATGGGGAGGTATGAAGCGCCGACGACGACGGTGACGCTGGGCACGAGCGGGACGATGGTGACGATCGTGATGCAGGAGGACGGGAGCTGGACGCTGGACGGGGAGGTGTTCCTGAGCGGGGGGCAGCACACGGCGGGGAACGGGAACGTGTACAGGCTGAGCCGGGTGGACGGGGTATGGATGGCGGAGTATGTGCCGATGACGATGGAGGTGCAGGGGACGGGAGGCCTGCAGGCGGTGAAGCGGGAAGACGGCAGTGGCTACGACGTGGACGGGGCGATGCTGGGGAAGGAAGGGATGGGGGACATCGAGACGGAGACGTCGGGGTGGTACCGGGTGGTGATGCAGGACGGGGCGCTGATGGGGACACGGCTGGACAACGTGGTGATCGACGGTCAGGCGAAGTTCAGGACGACGGGAGTGACCGCGGATCCGTCGATCCTGCAGGACGACCGGAAGACGGAGGCGAACGAGGATCGGACGGCTTTGGTGGTGGCAGGGGAGAACTACCCGTTCGGGGACCTGCTGGGGGACGGGGTGTCGCAGAGGAAGGGGAAGAACTTCGTGGCGGAGGCGCGGGGGAAGCTGCTGGAGATCCGGGAGAAGATCGTGGCGGTGCTGGACGTGTTCGATACGGACTCGCAGCGGGACACGCAGGTGGGTCGGCAGTGGGGGACGGAGAGTGCGAACAACGCGACGACGAACGTGAAGGGGGTGCTAACGACGGTGTTCGGCAAGTACGAGGGCAAGTACGCAACGCGGGCACCGGACGACGACGACGCGCTGGGAGTGATCGACGACCTGATCGAGGCTTTGGGGAGCGTGGCGGCGCTGGAGCGGGCGCTGGGGGACGAGGATCTGCTGAAGGGGTCGGCGACGGCGAGCACGGCGGGGAAGATCTTTGCAGCGGCGGAGACGGAATCGACGGTGACATACGGGGAGCACGGGAACACGCGCTTCGGGACGATCGCAAAGAAGAAGCGGACGAACGCGGCGGGGGAGTTGAAGTACGAGTACGACTCGGGCACGAAGAAGTCGACGACGGGGGAGTTGGGAGCGTTCGCGTTCGGGGTGACGGGGGAGACGACGCGGACGAGGTACGTGCAGACGGCAGGGACGGCGCGGTACGAGGGGCGGACGCTGGCGGTGAGCGGAGCGGGGACGCAGTACAGCGGGGACATTCAGGTGAGCGTGAACTTCACGACGTCGAAGGTGGACGGGGTGATCACGGAGTTGGCGACGGGGGGAGGGGAGTCGTGGGAGTACCTGTTCGGGGAGGTGCACAGCATCCGGCTGCCGACGGTGAAGATGAACCAGCAGGGGAAATGGAAGCAGGCGGCCAACGACATGGCGACGATCGGCTTCGGACTCGATGCGGGGGTGTACCGTCCGCAGAGCGTGGCGGCGACGTACGAGGGACGGCTGCTGGGGGGGAACAGCGCGCCGGGAGCGGGCAGCGAGGTGGTGGGGGTGTGGTCGCTGGGAGCGAACCCGGGAACTACGTCGTACCTGGCGGGCGGCTTCGGGGCCGAGCGGGTGGCGGACGAGCCGGTGCGGCGTCCGTCGGTTGACGACGGCACGCAGGTCAGCGCAATGCTGGTGACGGCCAAGCCCACGACTCCCACCGCGGATAGCACCTGGACGGAACTCACCAACGGGCGGCTCACGGCCAAGCCCTCGGCGTGGATCTGGAACTATCTCGGCACCAACACCGACACCAGCAAGCCACCAGTGGGGACCCTAACCCAGGCGCAGGTAGACACAACGGGAGCGGGCCATAGGGTGACGTGGACAGGTGCCCTGGTCTTCCGCAAGGGCGACACGGGCGGGGATATACACAGCGCGAGAAACGGGCTTCTCAAGCTGAACGTGCCGATTCCGTTGGAGGACCTGCTGGCCAGCGAGGGCGGCGAGCTCACCATCAACAGTCCCAAGACCTGGGTCCAGCATGTTCGGGAGAGTGTCCAGGAAGGCCGCGACAAGCTGGCTGGGCTGCTGACGATCAACGACAGCACCATCTGCTGCGGTGCCAGCTCCCCGGCGCAACTCGAGTGGGGCTATTTGCCGTTCCACCCCACCGTGGGTCTGTTCTGGGATGCCCGCACCGACGGCAACGCCGACGTGAGAGGCAAGGCGATCGGTGGGTCAGGCAACAACAACGGCAACGTGAGCGGAATCTTCAACCACCTGCCCTCGAAGGTGATCAACGCCTGGGGCATTCCGAACCGGAACAACGATTTCACGGAAGCGGTGGAGCGCTACGACGCGGTGCTGGAGGCTCTGAGTTCGCCGGAGGCGCTGGAAGCCGCGTTCGACCCGGAGGGGTCGGGACTCTTCACGGTGACGGACGGGGGGACGGAGAAGTCGTTTCTGAAGGTGCATGGTGACGACGGGGAACTGTACGACAGCGCAGGCGCGAACAAGCAGATCTGGAACACGTCTGCGTCATCTATCTTCAACCAGCGGCAGTGGCAGGTGAAGGCGGCGGTGGGGACGACGGACTACACGCGGTTCGGGGCGTGGCGGATCCAGTGGGCCAAGAACGCGCTGCTGGCGAAGAACTGGCTGCACCACGAGGTGGAGTCGTTCGTATACAGCCCGCTGCCGGCGGCGACGGCCACCAGCCGGTCGCAACTGCCGGCCGGCGCACGGGCGACGTACACGGGCAAGACGATAGCCTACGTGGGCAGCATGACGAAGCCGGCGGATGCGCCGAACACCGGCGGTTTCGCCGACTACGAGGGCGAGGTCAGAGTGGAGGTGCAGTGGTACGCGGAAGGCGAGGCGGTCGAGCCTTGGACCTCCGGCTATTACAGTGGACAGAAGAACAACCCCAATCATTGGGTCAACTTTGGGGTGGGTGCGCACGTGACGACCGTGATCAGCGACCTGCGGGACGTCGACACGGGCGATTACCTGTACAACAACGGTAAGGAGGTCCGGCGGCTGACCTTCGGCAAGGTCGCTTTCTTAACCAGTACCAGCCGGCCGGCGGATGACCCCAGGCTGGACTATTCCAGCACGCAATCCGGCGCGAGGTCCTGGCGCTCACCCCAACACGCCGACGGCATCGTCCGGAACATGCGCAACGTCCAGATTGACTACCGCGACTCGTCGCAGGCGCGGGAACTGGGCGTGGCGGGCAGGCACGATTTTGTCTTTGTGGGGCGCTCGCCGGACGGGCCGCTGGCGGTGATGGGACGCTACGAGTTCGATGGCGCATTCACAACAGCCGACAATATCACCAACAAGTTCGGGACCAAGGCGGGGGTGACGACGGACAGTTTGTCGATCTTCGGTGCCTACGGTGCCGACTTGCCCTAGGGCCGCAGTGGTCAGCGGGGGAGCGGGCAACCGCTCCCCCGTTCTCTGTGGGCGGGGCAGTTCGGGCGGCTCCATCAACCCGAACTGGCGGCGAGAGGAAGCTTGATGGGAACACAGGTGCTGAGTTTGCAGGAGGCGTTCAAGTTGGCCTGCCCGGCCGGTGCCGAATGGCATGGACTGAGCATGTGATGTGTCAGATCCAGCACCCTCGGAGTGTGCGTTGCTGACAATCGGAAGGTTGTAACTCAGCGAGTTGTGTTGGCGAAAGCCCGCGTTGGACCCTTGGATCGCAAGCTTCCAGTTCACCATCTTCTTTGGCCAAAGCTTGAGGCGAAGGCCGGTCGGGGACATCCAGTGGATGGTGTGGACGACGCACGGAACTGGGCCACATCCTCTGCCCCCCTGCGCTGGCCGACCCCGAGGGGCCGGAATCGCATGCAGCGGCTCTGCGCCTGCTGGACCCATTCGGCATCCTAAGTCGGCCCCCAAGCGAGGCGGAGAGCTGCCCCGCCAGCAGCCGCTGGTGCCTAATCGGCATTCCGCTCCCCAGCACGTCCTTGCGGGCCCCCTCCGCGCCCTGTTCCCACTGCCGTTGACATCGGTTTCCGACGCCAAAGAGGTAGCGCTGTGGAACGCCGCTGCCACCCGCTCGGCCATCGCCGCCCGTGCAGTCCCCACCTGCGCTATTTCCTGCGCGACCGGCAGGCACGCACGCTGGGCTGCCGGCTATTCGATTGCGCGGCCCCGCGACTGGTCTGCCGCGACAGGTGGCTCGGCTGTCGGGATCAGAAGCACCATCAATACTTGCACCTGGTGGTGCGCCCTGCCCGCTGTCTGCCGCTGCCCTGGGTCACGGTCCCGAATCCGGCCCGTCACGCGCTGAGCCGGGTGGCCCGCCGTTGGCGCGGGATGGGCGACAGGCGCACGGCACGCAACCGGTCTTGCTGGAGACCTGTGTGTACCCCCAGCGTCGCCCGGATAGCGGTTACCAAGCAGCCGGCTGCAAGAACCAGGACGCACCGAAGGGACGCGCGCCCGCGCCACGCAGCCCGCTCGCACTCCCAGCCAAGTCGGGGTGCGTCAGCAGGCGGGGTGGATCTGTCAAGGCGACGCTCCGGGGCGGGCGCTACGCGAGGGCGGCAGCGGGAGCTGGCCCGAAAGGGCGGCTGGACCACAGGGGCGCTGGCGGGCTGGGCCCGCGAGCCGCGAGACAGTCTTCGCGGAAGACCTCGTACGGGGTGCGATAGTTGAGCCGGTTGCTCGCTTCCTGCAGCCGTTGCGGGTCGAGCGTGGGCAGGTTCTCGGTCTCGGGCACGAACTGCCGCAGCAGGCCGTTGGTGTGTTCGTTGAGGCCCCGCTCGCAGGAGCGGTAGGGCCGGGCAATGAAGATGTCGGTTTCGAGCGCCTCGGCGGTCTCGATGTGAGCGGCGAACTCCTTGCCGTGGTCGCAGGTCAGGGGCAGGACCAGGGCAGAGGAGGGCCGAACCGGATTCTGCATCGCGGCACCCACCAAGGCGGCGGTCTTCCGGCTAACGGTCTGAGAAAGCAGGTATTTCGACTTCCGTTCCACCAGCGTGACAGCGGCTCCCTGATGGGCCTTGCCGATGATCGTGTCGGCCTTCCAGTCCCCGCTGCGCTGCCGCAGATAAGTGCACAGCGAGCCGCCCTAGGCGTGGTCCTGGCGAATCCGCTGGTCGAGCCACTAGAAGCGGACCGAGACCGTCCCGTTCCGCTTCAGGTGACCGGCCACCTGCTCGGGGTTCCCGTTGCTCTGGAGCCGGCCACGGATGAGGTTCCAGATCGCTGGCTGGAGCTTGCGCGGGCCTGGTGGCGACGCTGAGGAGCGAGTTGCTGGGCCTGCTGATGGTGATAGCCGGGGGGCCCGGCATTGCGCTGGAGTTCGCGACAGACGGTGGATTGGTGGCGATGGCGCTGACCGAGGCTCCTTGTTGGTGCAAGGCGCGGAGCTGGCGTGTGCTGTCGACGGCGCGCAAGCAGGGGCTGAAGCCGATCGAGACCCTGCTCCAAGGGCCGACGGCCCTGCTGGAGCGGGTGGGCTTGGCCCCCAGCCTCATCCCAGCGGGCAGTAGACGGCCTGCGACGGCAGCCGGTCTGCGCTACGCGCCGCACGGTGGGCACGTCACAACACAAGCCCTGCCAAAAAAGCGGACTCAGGCCGAGAACCCGGGTAGTTACCGATGGGGAGAAAGAACAACCCTGGCGGCGGCGTTGCTCCGCCTCTGCCGGTGGATGCAACCGTAGGGTGCCGATTCGAACGCCCCTTGCTGCTGAACGCCAACTCCCGCCCGGACTACCAGTTGGGAGGTCGAACGTAGTCTGCAGGAGGGTTGGTTTCGACGACCTTGGTCCGAACCGGAGGCTCGTGCGCGGCCGCTCCCTCGATTCCGTGGCGCGGAATCAACAGCTTCGGGTTCACCCTGATCTTGCCGACCGGGCGAGCGCTTGCGGGCAGCGAGATCCCGGGGTCGGTGGGCCAGACCGGACCGTCGCCGAGGCTTGCTCGCGCCTTGTCGAGCAGATCTGTCAGGCGCATGACCGTTTCCGGGTTGCCGGGGGCTACGTCGGTGGTCTCGCCCAGGTCGGCCTCGAGGTCGAAGAGTGTGCCGTCAATGTGCAGTTTCCACTTGCCGCTGCGAACGGACCGCAGTTCGTATCCGCGGTAGAGGTAGAGCGCCTCATAGGGTGTTGGCAGGGTGTCGTTGCTTTTGAGGATGGCCGAGATGTCGTGTCCGTCAACCGGTGCCACCGGTTCTCTTGCACCAGCCAGCGCGGCGAACGTTGGCAGGATATCCATCGTGGTCGCAATATCCGTGTACGCTGAGCCGGGCGGGATCGTGCCCGGCCAATAGGCGATCGTCGGTACTCGGACGCCCCCCTCATAGGTGCTTCCTTTCCGTCCCCGCAGCGGTCCGGCACTCCCCAGGCGGGCGGGTCCGTTGTCCGATGTGAAGAGCACCAGCGTGTTCCTCTGGATTCCGAGCTCCTCCAGCTTGAGGAGAATCTCTCCGACTCCCCAGTCGATCTCCTCGATGCAGTCGCCGAGCAGGCCGTTATTGGACTGGCCCTGGAAGTTCTCGCCCGCCCAGAGCGGAAAATGGACCATCGAATGAGGCAGGTACAGGAAGAACGGCTGCTCGTGGTACCGGTCGATGAAGTCAAGTGCTTCTTCCGTATAGGTGGCGGTTAGGAAGGACTGATCCTCCGGCACCTCTCCGACGACCTCCCCGTTGCGCAAGAGCGGCAGCGGAGGATGGTTTCTCGGGTTCAGCGGCATGAACGGGCTCATGTCGTTCGAGTAGGGAAGGCCGAAATGGTAATCGAAACCGTGCCGGTTCGGAAGGAACTCCGGCTGGTCGCCCAAATGCCACTTTCCGACGATTCCAGTCCTGTACCCCCGGGTCTTCAACACCTCGGCCACGGTAACCTCGTCGTCGTGGATGCCGGTCGGGTCGCCGGGCATGAGAACGGGGTGCCAGAACCCTGTCTGCAGTCCGTTGCGGATCGGGTAGGAACCGGTCAGCAGAGCGGCTCGGGAAGGGGTGCAGACTGGCTGGGCATAGAAGCTCGTCAGCACCATTCCGCCCTCGGCCATCGCATCAAGCCGAGGGGTCCGGTTCTCCTTCGAGCCGAACGCTCCGATGTCGCCGTATTCCATGTCATCCACGAGGACAAGGATAAAGTTGGGTCGGTCGGCAGGATCTCGCGGCTCCGCCACGGTCGCGTCTTGGCAGCCCAGAAACAACCCGGACAGGGCACAGCCGAGGACAGCGGGGAGTAGGCGCAGCATAGATCGGCTATGGTGGCACTTCGGCGACATCCGTGCAACCGATGACGGTGACGAGGGATTCCGGCCTTGCCGTCACGGCCCTCGCAACATGAACAGCGATGCGGGGCCGAAGTCTTCGAACCGCAGCCTAACCTTCTGATTCGAGGGCTTTCAGCAGGGCCGGTATGACCTCGAACAGATCTCCAACAATGCCGTAGTCGGCGATCTCGAAGATCGGCGCACCCCGATCCTTGTTCACTGCGACGATCGTCTTGGAGCCCTTCATGCCGACCACGTGCTGGATCGCGCCCGAGATGCCCAAGGCCACATAGAGTTTCGGGGCGACGGTTTGCCCGGAACTCCCGATCTGGCGTTCGAGCGGAAGCCAGCCGTTGTCGCAAATCGGACGGGAGGCGGCCAGTTCCCCGCCCAGGGCCGCCGCCAGGCGTTCGGCTTGCGGGATGTTGTCCGGATCCTGGATGCCACGACCCACGGACACGATGATGTCGGCCGAGCCGAGGTCGACCGCCTCCTTGGCCTCCTGGTATGGCGGTTCCGACTTGATCCGATTCGTTACCGACTCCAGCGCAAGATCCAGAGCGCGGACCGGAGCGGTTGTGTCCCCGATGACCACCGAGTCGGCGCGGAACGCACCGGACTGGATCGAGACGAAACAGGGCGGCTCGCCCGCGACCGCCACATCGGCGTGCAGCTTGCCCTGAAACAACTGTCGCACGAACACCGGCTGAGCGCCGTCGAACTTGAGTTGGACCACGTCGCTGACCAACAACCGCTCCAGGGAGGCAGCAAGCTTCGGAGCGAGGTCCCGGGCCTGGTAGGTGTGGGGGAAGATGACCAGTTGCGGGTCCAGTTCGGCCACAGCCTGTCGTAGGGCGTCCGAGAAGCTGTCCGGGCTGTATTCGGCCAGCGCCGGATCGTCGAGAACCACGACTTCCGCAACCTCCTTGGATGCGACATCCTCAGCCAGGTGTCCCACGCCGGCCCCGACAACCGCCACGACGAGCGGGAGATCCATTGCCTTGGCCGCCACCTGGCCCGCTGCCAGGGCCTCGAACGACATTCGGTGCCACTTCGCGGCCCGCTGCTCGGTGACGACTAGAACGCTCACAGTACGCGCGCCTCGAAGCGGAGCTTGGAGAGCAGTTGCTCCGCGATCTGCTCGGGGGGCCCATCCAGGAATTCGGTTTGCTTGGACTGCTCCGGCTGGTAGAGGCTCATCACTCTCTGCCGTCCGGACACGTCGATTCCGAGCTCCTCTGGCGCATAAGTCCGAAACGGCTTCCTGCGCGCCCGCTTGATGCCCATGAGCGTCGCGTAACGCACCTTGTTGATCCCGCTCTGGATCGTGAGCAGTGCGGGACAGGGAATCGTGATGGTCTGAAACCAGCCCGCCTCCAGCTCGCGCTTGCAGCGCAGGTGCCCCTCGGACGCCTCGATCTCCATGATGATGGTCCCGTGGGGCAGCCCCAGCAGTTCGGCCAGGATCACCCCGGTCTGACCGAATCCTGCGTCATCCGACTGCAAGCCCGTCAGGATCAGGTCGGGATTCTCCCGGCCGATCGCGGCAGCCAGGGCCTCGGCGGTTGCGAAGGAATCGGCCTCCGCGTAGCGGGCATCCTCGATATGGATACCCCTGTCGGCCCCCTTTGCCAGTGCCTCGCGGACTGTCGACGCCGCACGCTGGGGGCCTGCGGTCACCGCCACCACTTCCCCGCCGTGCCTCTCCTTCAGGCGAAGGGCTTCCTCCAGGGCGAACGAGTCAGGCTCGTTCATTTCGAAGGTGAGGCTTTCGTCGCGGACCCAGGTTCCGGTTCCGTTCACCTGCAGCACGGAATCCCGTGCCATGACCTGCTTGACGCAGACGAATATGTTCATTGCGCTCGGGATTCAAATGGTGAGGGCCCGCCTCCATCAATCGCCGTTGAACCGGCGGAAAACGAGAGCTCCGTTGGTGCCACCGAACCCGAACGAGTTGCTGAGGGCGTACTCGATCTCCGATTTCCGCGCCGTGTGGGGAACGTAGTCCAGGTTGCAGCCCGGGCCGGGCTCGTCGAGGTTGACCGTCGGGGGCACGACCTGGTCACGGATCGCCAGGGTCGCGATGCCCGCCTCCAGTCCGCCGGCACCTCCGAGAAGGTGCCCCGTCATCGACTTCGTGGAACTCACGGGGATGCTCTGCGCGGACTCCCCGAACAGGCTCTCTATCGCACGGGACTCGATCACGTCGCCGACCGGTGTGGAGGTTCCGTGCGAATTGATGTAGCTGATGTCCGAAACCGCGATGCCGGCGTCCTCGATTGCGTTGCGCATGACCCGCACAGCGCCGTCGCCGTCTTCGGCGGGTGCTGTGATATGGTGCGCATCGCCACTCATTCCGTATCCGACAACCTCAGCCAGAATCGGAGCGTCGCGCCCCATCGCCGTGTCCAGGGCCTCGAGAACCAGGATGCCGGCCCCTTCTCCGACCACGAAGCCGTCGCGATTGACGTCCCACGGACGGCAAGCCTTGGCCGGGTCCTCATTGCGGTTCGACAGCGCCTTCATAGCGCCGAAGCCGGCAATGCTCATGGGGGTGATGGCCGCTTCCGCACCTCCACAGATCATGGCGTCGGCGTAGCCGTGCTGGATGAGGCGGAACGAGTCCCCGACTGCGTGGGCTCCGCTCGTGCAGGCCGTGGAGGTTGCCGAGTTGGGACCCCTTGCGCTCCATCGGATCGAGACGTGTCCCGAGGCCAGGTTGGCGATGGTCGCCGGGATGAAGAATGGCGTCACCCTACGGGGACCTGACTCGAGGAGCTTCGCGTGCTCCCGCTCGATCACGTCGAAGCCCCCGATTCCGCTCCCGACGTACACGCCGACGCGGGGCGAAATCTCCGGTGTCACCGTGAGGCCGGACATCCGCATCGCGAATTCGCTCGCGGCGATCGCGAAGAATATGAACCGCCCCATCTTTCGGCAGTCCCTGGCCGAAACGAAGTCGAGAGGATCGAAGTTGCAGACTTCGCCAGCGATGCGGCACGAGAACTTGCTGGCGTCAAAGTGCGTGATGGGCCCTATGCCATTGCGCCCCTCGCGAAGCGCACTCCAGCACTCTTCGGTCCCCACTCCGACCGGAGCTACGAGACCTACGCCAGTAACGACGACTCTTCTGGCCAAGGCAGGTCTCGCTATCCGTCCGCTTGCGTCGCCTCGATGTAACGAATCGCATCGCCGACCGTGCGGATCTTCTCGGCGTCGTCATCGGGAATCTCGACTCCGAACTTCTCCTCCAACGCCATGATGAGTTCCACTATGTCGAGTGAATCGGCGTTCAAGGATTCCTGAAACGACGCCTCCGGCGTCACTTGGGACTCCTCGACGCTGAGCTGTTCGCAGATGATCTGGGTGACCTTCGATTCGATATCCATTCTTGCTCCTGCTTGAACTGAAACCGCGCGGTGGGATTGGCTGCCACGGGTAGGGTACGACGCCGCCCAAGGCGACGGCGATTCCACAGCAGACGGACGCTACAGGGTCAGCACGTAGGCGACGATATTCGCTTTCTCTTCCTCGCTGAGCAACTGCTCGAAGGCCGGCATGCCGTTCCCGCCCTTGTTCAGGTTTTCCAGAAGGGCTTCGCCTGTGGCGTCGACGCCGCTAGGCAGCTTGCCGTCCTTGATTCCCGCCAGCCCGGGGCCGATCTTCTTGTCCGCGCTGTCCTCGAAGTGACAGACGAGGCAACGCTGCTGGAAAGCTTCCTTCCCCTTGGTGGCGTCGCCGGTGTCGTGGCTGTCCGCCCATCCCGGCACTGCCCAAATCAAAGCGGCCGCGCAGAATGCGGCACAAATGCGAGACATCCTTGTCCGTACCTCCAGTTCCAGTCTACCGTAGATTGCGATAGGTCCCGACCCGCATCCGATTCGCGGCATTGTTGTGCGGGACGAACTGATTCACCTCCAGTGTATAAGATTGAGTGGGTATGCTGTTTCGAACCTTCACCCTCCTTGCCGCGCTGGTGGCCGGGTCCCCGCTGGTAGCCCAGACGCTGGACATCTACTGGATCGATGTCGAGGGCGGTGCAGCCACGCTGCTCGTTACCCCGGATCGGGAGACCGTTCTCATGGACGCAGGCTGGCCCGGGTTTGATGACCGGGATGCCCGGCGGATCGTGAGGGTGCTGGAAGACGAGGTCGGCAAGAGGGAGTTGGACTATTTCATCGCCTCGCACTTTCATCGTGACCACACCGGCGGTCTCCCAGCCTTGGCGTCGATGGTCCCTATCAGCCGTTTCGTCGACCATGGGGACAGCGTCGAGATCGGATGGAGCGAGCGGGCGGACGAGCTCTGGCAGAGCTACGTTGACGCGGCCGGTGACCGTCGGATGCGGGCGGTGCCCGGCGAGAGGTTACCGCTGAAGGATACGGACTTCCTGTTCGTGGCCGCTCGCAGCCGGTTCCTCGACCGGCCCCTGACCGACCAGGGGCCCAACCCGGCCTGCCGTGACGCCGTGCAGAAGGCGGTGGACAAGGGCGAGAACGGAAAGAGCGTTGGGTTTCTGGTCCGTGTCGGTGCGTTCGAATTTCTCGACCTGGGGGACCTGAGCTGGAATTACGAGATTGAGACGGCGTGCCCGACGAACCTCTTCGGTGAGGTCGACCTGTATCAGGTAACCCATCACGGCATGCACATGTCGGGTGCCCCGCCCCATATCCTGGGGATCCGCCCGCGGGTTGCCGTCATGAACAACGGGCCGAGAAAGGGGGGCAGTCCGGCCACCTACGAGGCGCTGACTTCAACCCCCTCCCTGGTTGATCTGTGGCAGGTGCATCGGGCGGTCGACAGCGACGCCGAGCACAATCCCGATGAGGATTTCATGGCTAACCTGGGTGAGACGGAAGGCTGCCCGGGGCACTGGATCAAGGCGTCCGTGGAGCCCGACGGACGCTTCACCGTCACGAACTCCCGCAACGGGTTCAGCAAGCAGTACGCGCCCCGCTAGGCAAGTCTGCGTCCGACACTCAGTCGCTCACGCGGACACTCACGACAACCCGCCGTTGCTTGGGTGACCCATGAGGTTCGCCGCCTCCTCCATCAGGGAGCGCGCCTGCAGCACCAAGGGGTCATAGGTTGCCTGGACCCGCATCCCCTCGTCGAAATCGAAATAGGAGATGTGCAGTTGCGTGGCCAGCGCGCGGAGCAGGTACTGCCGGTCCGCCGGGCCCACAGCCGAGGCCGGGATGCCCTGCTCGACCATGAACTTCAGTAGATCGTCCAGCATTTCCGGTGAAGGTGCCTCGTCTCGCAGCATGACGTGGCCCACCGACCTCAGGTGGGTGACGAATCTCTCCACGAGTCGCTGGCGTCGCCCCCTGATCTGGACGTACGTCGGTGCCTGCTCCGCGATCTCTACATCCGGAGTGATGCCCCCGTACTCGTATACTTTCCTTCCGCTGTCGGTCAGGCGCTCGGTGCCGCGCTGTGTCGGACGGAAGTGCCCGCTACACGGCTCGTTGAAATACTCGCTGGTGGTGATCTGCCCATATGGCCGCTGGATCAGGCGGCCGCTCGGGGAGTAGTACCTAGCCGTCGTCAGCACCACCCCGCTGGACTCCGGCAGTGCAAACACCGATTGGACGAGGCCCTTCCCGAATGTGTTCGAGCCCACGATGAGGGCTCGGTCGTGATCTTGCAGCGCACCCGCCACGATCTCCGATGCCGACGCCGACCTGCAATTGACGAGAACGACGATCGGGTAGTCGAGGTCCGGGGACTCGGCTCTGGCGTCATACCAGCGTTCCCTTGATGACCGCCCCCGGTGCGACACGACTCGCTGCCCATTCTCGAGGAACTGGCTGGCCACGGTGACGCCCGCAGAAAGCAGCCCCCCCTTGTTGTCGCGGAGGTCGAGCAGCAGCCCCTTCATGCCTTCGGACTTGAGATGGTCCAGGGCTTGTGTCAACTCCTCCGCAGTGCTATCGCCGAAGCTCGTAACGCGAGCGTACCCGACGCCGTCCTCGAACAGGGTGCGAACCGGAACTGTTGACCGGGGAATGACATTTCGTACCAGATCGACGTCGATCCGATCCGGTTCTCCTTCCCGGGAAAGACTGAGACGGACCTGAGTGCCGGGTGGCCCCTTAACCCGGTCGGCCACTTCACCCAGCCCGATACCGTCTACCGGCTCGCCGTCCACCATTTCGATGGCGTCGCCCGGCAGGACCCCGCCTTCGAATGCCGGCGTCTTCGGGAAGGGGTAGTCGACCAGTGTCTTCCTCCCGAACGAGACGATCTGCACCCCCACGCCCACATAGCTGCCCCGTTCCTGTTCGCGCATGCGCAGGAACTGCTCGGGAGTGAGGAACGTGGAATGTGGATCCAGCGTCCCGAGCATGGCCGGGATCGCTCCATGAAACATGGCGTCGTCCCAGTCGATCGGTTCCGGTGCATGCCGCCCGATCACCCTGGTCAACTCCGCTACCCGATTCACGTGCTGGTTGAGTGGTGCGATCTGGATCAGGTTGCCATTGGTTCCGATGCGCAGCCCGTAAACGCCTCCGAGCAGACTGGAAGCTGCGATGATCCCGCAGCAGACAGCCAACCGGGGAAGGTTGCGGGCCTTGCCTGTGATGCCTTGCGCCGCGCCAGTCCGCCCCCGCAGCTCGTCCGGCCTATCACGCATGCAACCGGTCGATTTTCGCGGCCAGGACGAAGTCGGACTCCGTCAGCCCGTCGATCTTGTGGGTCCAGATCTTGATGCTCACTTTGCCCCATGCAAGGTAGATGTCTGGATGGTGTCCCTCCTGTTCGGCAAGCGCACCGACCCGATTCGTGAAATCAAGGGCGGTCTGGAAGTTCGGAAAGGCTAGTTCACGCTCGAGGTGGTGCTCGTCCACCACGCTCCAGTCTGGAACCTGTGCGGCGAGGGGGGCCAGTTCGGAGCCCCGCAGCGGCGGCACTCCGCCACGGCACGGAACGCATGTCTTCTGGGCCAAGTCGGACAACGGTCCCAATCCGACAATCATGCTAGCACAGCCCCTTGACGGGATGCCTGCCGATTGGTGCCCGAGCCGTTCCCGCATCAACCGGGGACCGTTTCGGAGTCCCGACGGAGTGCATGCGAAGCCTGTTCGATCCGCACCGAGGTTCGACGGACCGGCAGGGACGGCCCAGGCGAGGGACGGGCCGGGTGCACGCGGGGGCCTCACGGCCTCGCTCACGCCATCGGCTGTCGTGTAGACTGACGGAGAGGCCATGGCTTCCTCCGATGTGCGCTCCCCGCCCCGGATCGGGAACCGGCCCGGGACCGACCTTGCGAATTCACTGCTGAACCGATGGATGCTGGTGGCGGCCGTCTCAGCCGTCGTAGCCGTGGACTGGCTAACCAAACTGGCGGTGGCCCAGACGATGGGGTACGGCGCATCCGAAGCTGTTGTGGCGGGTTTCTTCAACATCGTGCACGTCCGCAACACCGGTATCGCATTCAGTCTCTTCGCCGATGCGAGTCCCTGGTTCCGCGAGTTCGCGCTTCCCGCACTGTCCCTGATCGCCGTCGCGGTTCTTGCGGGCATGCTTCGCGGGTTGGACGAAATGCCGGGCAGGCGTCGTCTGGCTCTTGCGCTGGTGCTGGCCGGCGCTATCGGCAACCTGTCCGAACGACTCCTTCACGGCTACGTCACGGACTTCCTTGATTTTCACGTAGGGGCCTATCACTGGCCTGCCTTCAACGTCGCCGACAGTGCGATCACGGTGGGTGTCGCTGTGCTCATCCTCGAATCGCTCCAGGGCCGGGATCAAGCGTCTCGAGCCTGTTCGGCGAGTTAGCCGGCCGGATCTGGCATGTTTCCTGTTCTCTTCCAGATCGGGTCCTTTTCAGTGCCCACGTATGGGTTACTGATCGGGTTGGGATTCCTCGTTGGCCTCACCGTCTCGGTCCGCCTTGCGCGACGGTCCGGAATGGATGGGGAGCGCGTCACCAACCTGGGCATCGCCCTCCTGCTTTCCGCCATCATTGGAGCCAAGCTGTTCCTCATTCTCGACAACTGGAGCTATTACGCCGAAAATCCGGGCCGGCTCTTCTCGATGTCTTCCCTGCGCTCGGGAGGGGTATTCTACGGGGGACTGCTGACCGCTCTGGCTGTCGCGTTCTACTATACCCGCCGGAATCTGATGCCGTGGCTGGCGACGGCCGAAGTGCTGGTGCCGGGATTGGCTTTCGGGCATGCGATTGGCCGACTTGGCTGCTTCGCGGCGGGTTGCTGCTGGGGAAGGGAGACGCTCCTGGTCTGGGGCGTGACATTCACAGACCCTGCCGCCCACGGCTTTACCGGGGTTCCCCTCAACGTGTCTCTGCATCCCACGCAGCTCTACGAGGCGGTCGGAACCGCCCTGATCGGTGTAGTCCTCCTCTGGCGCTACATGCGCCCCCATCGGGAAGGCACGGTGCTTGGTGCCTACCTCGCCCTCTATTCGAGCTTTCGCTTCGGGGTTGAGTTCTTCCGGGACGAGGGCGCCCGGACGCTGCTGATCGGCGATTGGATCAGCACGACCCAGTGTGTTGCGGTCGGTTTGGCTTTGGTCGGGGGATGGCTGCTGATTCGCTCCCCGAAAAGACTGAAGGAGGTCCGACGGGCCAGACGGCGCAAGGGCTAGTGGCATCTCGCCGCAACGTAGGTGGTGAAGTGCGCTCCAGAGTGAGGACCAGCCGTCAGGAGCAATTTGAACGGTGTTCCCCCGTGCGGCGGAACCGCCAGACGAGAGTGGCCAAAGCCGGCTGCAAGCTCGAGTCCGTTGGAACAGGGCGATGGAGGACTAGGCCCTGGTGTCGAAATTCTGGACGGCACCATTCTCGTAGGTGTGGATGGCCCCCAAGTGTTGCTGGATGTAGCTGAGCTGGTCACCTCCCTCGACGAGGCACCGCCAAGAGAACGTGTCCAGGTGGAAGTCCACCTCACGTCCGTCGGTGAGTTCCAGCGACAGGCTGGCGAGGTTCACCGTGAGTTCGAGATTCTCGTCCGCCTCCGCCTGCGCCAGTAGTTCCCGGAGCAGTTCATCTTCCACCGTGACGGGGACCAGGCCGTTCTTCAGGCAGTTGCTCTGGAAGATCTCCGCAAACGAAGTGCTGATCACCGCTCTGAAACCGTAGCCGAGCAGTGCCCAAGGGGCGTGCTCACGGGAACTGCCGCACCCGAAGTTATCCCCGGCCAGAAGAATGTTCGCGCCTCGGGACCGAGGCTGGTTGAGAATGAACCGGGGGTTCGGGGTGCCGTCCGGCAGATACCTCCAGTCGTGGAAGAGGTTGGTTCCCAAGCCCAGTTTCTCGATGGTCTTGAGGAATCGGGCCGGGATAATCTGGTCCGTATCGATGTCGGCAATCCCGAGCGGGACCACTCTGCCCGTAAATGCGGTGATCGGCTGCATCGTTTCCTCCTACTCCGCTTCCAGGTAGGGGCGCGGATCCGCCACCCTTCCCTCCAGAGCGCTTGCGGCCGCCGTCAGCGGACTCGCGAGGAAAGTCCTGCCGCCCTTGCCCTGGCGTCCCTCGAAGTTGCGGTTGCTGGTCGACACGCAATACTGACCGCTGTCGAGCTGGTCTCCGTTCATGGCGATACACATGCTGCAGCCAGCCTCCCGCCAGTCCGCCCCGGCCTCGCGGAAGACGTCCGACAGGCCCTCTGCCACGGCCTGGGCGCGCACCTGCTCGGATCCCGGGACCACCATCATTCGGACCCCGGGGCTGATTTTCCTGCCCCTGAGCAATCGCGCGGCCTCCCGCAGGTCCGTTATCCGGGAGTTTGTACAACTGCCGATAAACACGACATCGACCGGCTGGCCGCCCAGGGGCTTGCCGGGCTCGAGTTGCATATATTCCAAGGCTTTGCGAATGCCGGCGTTGCCGTTGGGAGCGGGTACCGGCTGACTGATGCCTACCCCCATTCCCGGGTTGGTGCCCCAGGTGATCATGGGCTCCAACGACGTCGCGTCAATCGTCACTCGACGGTCGTAGCGAGCTCCATCGTCCGTCGGAAGGCTCTGCCAGCGCTTGATGGCGGCTTCCCACTCCTCTGCCCGGGGGGCTGCGGGCCGATCTGACAGGTACTCGAACGTGGTGTCGTCCGGGGCGATCATCCCGGCTCGTGCCCCGCCCTCGATCGACATGTTGCAGACGGTCATGCGACCGTCCATCGAGAGCGACCGGATGGCCGGGCCGGTGTACTCGAGAACGTAGCCCGTTCCTCCGCCGACACCGATCTTGGCAATCAGAGCCAGGATCAGATCCTTGGCCACGATGCCGGGCGCTGGTTGGCCGTCAAACCGGACTTCGCATGTGCGAGACCTGTTCTGCAGCACGCACTGGGTAGCGAGGACGTGTTCCACCTCTGTCGTACCGATCCCGAACGCCAGCGCCCCAAAGGCACCGTGTGTCGAGGTATGGCTGTCTCCGCAAACGACCGTGATTCCAGGACGAGTCAAGCCGAGTTCCGGACCGATGACGTGCACGATCCCCTGGGACGAATCGCCCAAATCCTTCAGTGGAACACCGAACTCCCGGCAATTGGCCCGGAGTTGCTCGACCTGCCGGGCCGCGATCAGGTCAAGGATCGGAAGCGCCTGGTTGCGGGTTGGAATGCTGTGATCCATGGTCGCCAGCGTTCGGTCCGGGCGTCGCACCCCGATTCCCCGGTCCCGAAGGCCCTGGAACGCTTGGGGAGATGTGACTTCGTGGATCAGATGTAGGTCGATGTAGAGGATTGCGGGTGCGCCTGGTTCATGCAACACGACATGGGAATCCCAGACTTTCTCGTACAGAGTGCGGGCTCGGATCACAGCTTGAGTTTATCGTACGAGCACCGGTTTTCGAAATCTGCGGTGCGGGGCGCGGCCGTGTACCGTCCAGGACGGGGGCACGAACGGACCACACTCCTGCACGCTCTGCAGGGGGGCGATTCCCGCGAGACCGTTCCGATCTATGAGACAGGACTTTCCCGCGCTGAGATTCTCAAGTTCCTTGCTGTTGCCTCTGATTCGACTTGCGATTTGACTTGCGAAAAGCCCTGACGTGGTCCCGCGGATCGTGGCAGGTGAGAGACATGCCGTCGCGGGCCTCCGCACTGTTCGAGACGACTCCGCCCGAATTCCGCCTGGCCGATGCGGTCATCTGCCTGACGCTGTCCGCGGCCCGGGCTTGGCAGTCGGGGGCTTTCAAGTGCCGGCCGCGGGACCGTTGGGTGGGCTGGATAACCAGGATCCGGTTCCAACGGCTGCACTTGGTGGCCAATCAGACGCGGTTGCTGCTGGGGAACGCGGGCACGTTCCCGGAGTTGGGTTCGCAAGCGCTGTGGCGCATAACGTGGCGGCTGCTGCGGGACGAGCGGGAGGCGCGGCTGACCTCCAAGAGCTTGATCGCATGCCCGGCCCACTGTTCAGGTGTGGAAACCGCACCGGAGTCAGGTTCTGGCCATTCGAGCCGGTGCTGCTGGCGCTCGCTCGTAGGCCGGTTGGCGGCCAGGACCCGGCTGCGCAGACGAGAGTGGAGGCCGCTGCCCGGTGGCAGGGCTCCAGCGCCCCCAGGCGGCTTGTTCGACCCTGGTCTGGACGGGGGCGGGTGAGCGAGGCAGCCCTGATTGCCTGATCGCGGACAACGAATGGATCATCAAATGGATAGGTCCCTTCGCAAGAGGCCCCGACCGCAATCGCAGGTAGCTCTTTCGAACCTTGCGCCCCCCGGCCGGCGGCTACTGGGGACGAAGAACATCCAGCATCGACTGGCCAGTCGCCCTGAAGACCGGATGAGACACAAGAAGTGCTACCCTACAGCCTGGGCGATGCTGGCAGTCAACCCCGAGATTCTCGTCTGGGCACGCGAAACTGCAGGCTTGAGCCTTGAGGACGCTGTCAGGAAGATCGGTATCAGGGACGCCCGCGGCAAGGCGGCTGTGGTGCGGCTGAAAGCGTTGGAATGCGGGGAGGAAAGGCCTACGCGCCCAACCCTTGTCAAGATGGCACGCTGCTACCGGCGTCCGCTGCTCGCCTTCTACTTGAACGCACCGCCTCGGCGGGACGACAGTTGCACTGATTTCCGCAAGCTGCCCGGAGATGGGACGCCGAATACTGACCCACTTGTCGAGGCGCTGGTCAGCAACCTCGTGAGTCGTCAACAGATGGTTCGGGCTGCGCTCGAGGCTGAGGCCGAAGCTGAATCCTTACCATTCGTAGGTTCCCTCTTGAGGAGCGAGGACACAGATACGGGAATAGATTCGTTGTACACGGTGCTCGAAAGCGAGACAGAGTTCGAAAAGCTGTCGCACCGCGCGGTGAACCTGTTGCACAAGGTGCTCGGCGAAGATCTGACCGCCAAGAGCTACTACGAGGAGCCGTCCGCTGAAGCCGCGTTCCAACTGCTCCGCTCGCGAACAGAGGATTCCGGCGTATTCGTATTACTCAAGGGCGATCTTGGCAGCCACCACTCGGCTATCGATGTCGAGGGATTTCGCGGCTCGGCGATCGCGGATGATGTGGCCCCGTTCATCGTGATCAACACCAACGACTCCAGACCCGCACACTCATTCACGCTGCTACATGAGTTAACCCATTTGCTACTCGGGCAATCCGGATTCGGTAACGCGAACGCCGAAACTCGAATTGAGAGGTTCTGCAACAACGTTGCCGCCCAGTGGCTATTGCCTGTACGCACTCTTGATGAGATTGGCATAACGAGAGGAATGGGGGGCGTCGAAATACAGCAACGCATCGTCCAGTTTGCCCACATGCGAAACCTGAGCAGAACTATGGTCGCTTACCGGCTCTTGCGCACCAATCACATCGATCAGCCAACCTTCGAGCAACTCCGGAAGGAGTTTCACACGAATTGGCAGAAACATCGTGACGAGAGGCGCGCACCAGCGAGTCAGAGGTCTGGCGGTCCCGACGACTACATCGTGCATCGGCACCGGGTCGGTCAGGGCCTCCTCGCCCTGACCCGCCGCATGCTGGACTCTGGAGCGCTGTCGACGACCAAGGCGGCCAGAGTCCTGGGCGTCAAGCCTCGGCAAGTCGGAAAGGCACTTCAGTCCGCACTGGCGCTGTAGCGAGGTTCTGATTGCTCTACCTGCTTGACGCGAACGTACTCATTGATGCAGATCGCGATTACTACCCCATAGAACGCGTACCCGAGTTCTGGGAATGGCTAGTCTATAACGCACGGATACAGCGGGTGAAGATCCCCCAAGAAATGTACGATGATATTCTCGCTGGCAGCAAGTCGGAAAGCGATGATCTCATCCGGTGGATGAAGGGCAATAGCCAAGTATTGCGACTTGATGAGGACGCCAATCAAGCCTTGGTTTCCCGGGTAACCAACGAGGGCTATGCGTCAGATCTAAGTGACGAGGAGGTTGATCGAGTCAGCCAGGACCCGTTCTTGATTGCCTACCCACTTGCTCATCGGGAGCAGCGAACGGTCGTCACGACCGAGGTCTCGAAGCCGAGCAGGGAGCACGCGAACCGCCACATACCTGACGTATGTGATTCCTTCAACATACTTCACTGCAACACGTTTCAGATCATCAAGACACTGGACTTCAGGACCCGTCGTTGGGAATGAAGCAGTCTTTGATCGAGGCCCGCCGCGAACCGACGATTTGCACACACGAGTGCGGGATCGTCTCGACACCCGTAACTGCCGAGGTCCTCGGCCTGAGACTGCATCTATAGCAGGCCTCGTGTTTTGGCGGACGCATCGTGTGGCGGGTTGCGGCGACCGGCTGCCGTCGCCGGCCGTCTACTGCCCGCTGGAGCGAAGGCTTGGGTCCACGCCCACCCGTTCCAGCAGGGCAGTCGGCCCCTGGAGCAACGTTTCGATCGGCTTCAGTCCCTGCCTGCGCGCCGTCGACAGCACACTGCGCAGCGTGGCGAAGTTCTGAGCCCCTTGCAGCGAGCGGAACCCTCTCGAGATCGTCATCCGCAGCTTCATCATGCGCAAATTCTGCCCGCACTGGTTGTTGGTGAACGGCACGTTCAAATCGAACAGAAAATGTAACCCGGAGGCTCGTCTCCGTTCCAGCCGCAAAGCCAGATGATGGCCAGAATGCTCCACCCTGAGATTCTCCAGTTTCTTGCCGATGCGGCTGATTCGATTTGCGGACAGCACTGACTTTTCGGGCCGATCCTGATGGGTGGGAGACATGCCGTCGCAGTCCTCTGCCCTGTTCGAGACGACACCGGCCGGATTCCGCCTGGCCGACATGGTCATCCGTCTGGCGCGGCCCGAGGAGCGGACGCGGTGGGACGAGCTGGGCGACCGCAATCAGTACTTGGGATTCAAGCGCTTCGCTGGTCGCGGGCTGCGGTATATCCTCGAGGGGCGCGGCGAGTGGATCGGCCTGGCCAGGTGGCAGTCGGGGGCTTTCAAGTGCCGGCCGCGGGATCGCTGGGTGGGCTGGAAAGCTCGGATCCAGTTCCAATGGCTGCACTTGGTGGTCAATCACACGCGGTTGCTGCTGGGGGGAAGGCAGGCGCGTTCCCGGGGTTGAGTTCGCATGCGCTGTCGGGCACGACGCAGCGGCTGAGCTCGGAGTGGCGGCGGCTGGCCGTACAAGCGGCTTCGCGCGGGCCAGGCGCCGCCACACCCAACCGGTCTCGGGACCCGCCGTCGCGGTGGCCTTGCGTTCGGTAGTGCGGAGTCGATGCAGTGATGTTTCTGCCGCGACGGGTGCGTGCCGGTTCATGACCTCCGTCGGAAGCGCCGACTCGCCTACCGGAGCTGGCATTGACAGGTGGAACTTCGAATTCCTACCATGACGCAATACGGGCTGAATGCAGTGCCTGTACCAGCGGGAAATGGGTGCGTTGAAGATGGACCGGAAGCGTCTGGGATCATTCCGTCGGAGACTGGAGCGGGAATGGGAGGAAGTGACCGAACTGGTGGTGAAGGCCGACAGCGCCCGCCGCGGACTGGACGAAAGGAAGGTCGGCGACGAGGCCGAGGAGGCAGCACGCTCCTACAGTCGGGATCTGCTGCATTCCCAACGCGACACCGGACGGACGCAGTTGCGGCTCGTCCGCGAGGCGCTGGATCGGATCGACTCGGGCGAATTTGGTATGTGTGAAGAGTGTGGGCAACCGATCGGTCTCAAGCGCCTTGAAGCCGTTCCGTGGACTCCTTACTGCAGGGACTGCCAGGAAGAGATCGAGAGCCAGGGGCCGGATGTCTAGCGAGAGGTGAGACTTCCCCAGACCTTGGACCAGCCGGTCGGATGTGCAGCGGTTCCCGGCATGCCAAACACAAGGGAACTGCCCGTGGTCCTGCGTCCCGCCTGGTGCCGCCTTGGCTTCGGAGGTGCCTCGTAACCGAGAGCGAGCATCCGCTCCCGGAGGTGTGTCGTGAGTGCGGAGTCGCCGCCGTCTAGCACGCTGCGCAGGCCCGTGCTCGTGCTAAACGCAAGTTATGAGCCGATTCACGTGTGTGCCGTCCGCCGTGCCCTGGTGTTGCTGGTGAAAGGTGTGGCGTCTACCGAGGAAGCGGGTGAAGGACGTGTGCATTCGCCATCCCAGAGCCTTGCCGTACCGTCCGTGATCCGCCTGCTTGAGTACCGCAGGATTCCGCGCCAGATGAGGGCGATCTCGAGGAAGAACATTCTGATCCGGGACCAGCACACCTGCCAGTACTGCAACAAGCAGTTCGGACCTGGTGAACTGACGCTCGATCATGTCGTGCCCCGTTCCAGGGGCGGAACCAACACCTGGGAGAATCTGGTCGCCTGCTGCCTGCGCTGCAACAACCGCAAGGGAGACCGGTTGCCTGGCGAGGCGGGGATGGAGCTGGACCGTCCGCCGAGACCGTTCAACCTGCACACGAGCCGAAGCTTGATGCGCCAGTTGGGCGATCAGCAGGAGAACTGGCGCAAGTACCTGTTCTTTTGAGGCGGGGGGGAGACAGCCATGGCTAATCAACATACGCGGGGAGTCCTCACAGTTTCGGACGAGCAACGCCAGGAACTGGAACGCTGGCTGCGCCGCACCAAGACCCCGCACGTGATGGCCTTACGGGCGCGGATCATCCTCCAGTCGGCCCAGGGCCGCAGCGACCTGCAAGTCGCAGACAACCTGCACACGACGCGCGTCACGGTCGGGAAGTGGCGGAAACGGTTCCTGGCGCAGGGCTGCGACGGCTTGTGGGATGCACCCCGCAGCGGAGCGCCAAGGACCGTGACGGATGCCGACATGGAGGAGGTCGTGGCCCGCACCCTGCAGACACGGCCCCCCGATGGGAGGCAGTGGACCCGCGAATCGATGGCCCAAGTCAGCGGACTGAGTCCCTCCACCGTCGGCCGCATCTGGCGTGCATTCGGTCTTCAGCCGCATCGCACTGAGACGTTGAAGCTGTCGCAGGACTTGCGGTTTGTGGAGAAAGTGCGGGACATAGTGGGTCTGTACGTGCATCCGCCCGACCGCGCGGTGGTGTTCTGTGTGGAACAACAGTCGCCGCTCCAGGCGCTGGACCGCAGCGAGCGGGCCTTGCCGTTGCGACCGGGGGGACCCGATCGGCCGACGCGGGACGACCGGCGCAACGGGCCCACCTCCCTGTTCGCGGCCCTGGATATCGCGACCGGTGAGATGACCCGCAAGGGCTACCGGCGCAACCGCGCCGTGGAGTTCAAGAGGTTCCTGGCGCTGATGGACAGGTCGGTGCCAGAAACCCACGAGGTGCATGTGGTCCTCGACAACGACAGTACCGCCAAGACAGCACTGATCCGCAACTGGCTGTCGGAGCGGCCCCGCTACCACCTGCACTTCACACCGACCCGTGCCGCCTGGCTCAATCAGGTGGAGCGCTGTTTCGCCGCAATCACGCAGCAGCGGCTTCGACGCGGAGCGTTTCGCAGCACTGTGGAACTGGAAGCGGCCATCCAGGAGTATTCGCAGGCCGACAACGAAGCTCCCCAACCATTCATCTGGGCCAAGAGCGCCGACGATGTCCTGAAGTCACTGGAATCCTACTCTGAGGGAATGGCCGGCGCGGAACACTAGCGATGCCGGTGCGCGAGTTGCTCTCGCTCCGGCTGGCCGGCTGTGCCGTGGCCGGATCCGCCGGCCACGATAGCCCATACTGGTCCCATGCTCGCGAAGGACTGGCTGCTGTGCGATGCCGACGACACCCTTTGGGAGAACAACATCCACTTCGAGCAAGTCATAGCGGAATTCATCGAGTACCTGGACCATCCGGAATTGCCGCCTCGTGAGGTGCGTGCGCGCCTGGATGAAATCGAGGTACGCAACATCAAGATTCGCGGCTACGGGGTCAAGAACTTCGCTCTCAACCTTCAGGAGTGCTACGAGGCCCTGACGGGGCGGCCGGTGGGCCACGACGAGGCAATCCGGCTGCGGGACATGATCACGACGATTGCCGAGGCTGCCGTGGACCCTATCCCGGGTGTGCCCGAGACGCTCCGGGAGCTCGCCGGCCGGTACCGGCTGGGTCTGGTTACGAAAGGCGACGGCGACGAGCAGCATGGAAAGCTGGAGCGATCTGGTCTCGGGCACTGGTTCACCTACGTGGTGAGCCTGCCGGAGAAGGACGTGGAATGCTATCGTTCCGTGGTCAAGGCCATCGGGGCCGACCCGAGCCGGACGTGGATGATCGGAAACAGTCCGAAATCTGACATCAACCCCGCACTCGCGGCGGGCCTCGGTGCAGTGCTCGTGCGAAACAACAACACCTGGCACCTGGAAGTGCAGGACGTTCCGGATTGTCATGAACGCTTTCGTTCGGTCGAGCGATTCAGCGAGTTGGCGTCGATGTTCTGAACTCCCGGTGTGGTGGTGTCAGTGCTTCAAGCGGCCACGTTGAACGAGGGTGCCAACTGCCGAGCCCGCTGCGGGACGAGTGCCGCAAGGGTCTGCGCCACCGTTCCCCAATTCCATGCGCTTCTGCCACCGAGTGAATGCCATCGGGGGGCATGGAGGGTCCCGAGTCTCCCCGACTGAATGCGCGTCAGCGGGAGTCCGGCCGGGTTTGACGGCTCAGTTGTTCGTAGATGGAGCAGGTTTCCAACGCCATGCGACCGGCACTGAAGCGCTCAAAGACGGCCGCCTGTCCTCGTTGACCCAGCCGGGAGGCGGCCGCCGGGTTTGCCACAAGGTGCTCCAGCTTGTCCGCAAGGTCCGAACTGTCGTGCGGTTCGCACAGTACTCCGCCTCCGGTCGCCGCCAGCAGCTCGGGGAAGACGCCGATCCGGGGCTGCACCACAGGAACCCCCGCCGCGAGTGCCTCCAGCACATACAGGCCCTTCGCAGCCGGGTAGGATGTCGGAACAGAAAATGCGTCATTGCTGGCCAGGAACCGGATCTTGTCCTCGCGGGACAGATAGCCGAGATCTTCGAAGCCGAACCGTTCCCTAAGGCGGTCCAGATACTTCTGGGACGCTGCATTGCGCCAGCCCGCCACCCGCAGTTCCACCGGGAGGTCGGGGCGGCGGGTGCGAAGCAGATTGATCGCCGTGCCCAGAGTCTCCAGTCCCTTCGTATCCGAGATCCTGGCTAGGTAGCCAACTGTGAACGCCTGCCGGCGCTCGCGCGGGCAGGCTTGATAGCCCTCCAGCGAGATGCCCGGGAGAATGGTCGCCGTTCGGTCGGCGACATTACCCAGGATTTGAACCATGGAACGGACCTGGTCGTCACATGATCCGATAAACCAGTCAATGTGGCGAGCGTCTTCGCGAAGAAGGTCACCGCACTCGGAGCGGTAGGGTTCGGGTAGTCCGGCCAGAAACTCCGCCTCGCCCGAAAGCGAGCAGACAACCGGAACGCCGAAACGGTTCTTGACCGGCTCGGCCACACAGGCCAGCATGGAGTTCGTCAAGTGGACGATCGCGGGGCGGATGTCCCGCAGGATGTCCAGCAGCTTCCGGAGTTCGCGCTGATACGGTCCCCGCATCCCGAGAAAGGTGTCGCGTGTCATCGCTCCCAAGTTGGCGGGATCGGTTTCGACGGCAAAGCGGGAGGCCCAGCGCAGCAGGCCGGGATGGTCCAGAATCGGGTCGAGTACCCCGCTCTTGCGAAAGAAGGCGAACTTGCCTTGCAGGTAGAGGTTGATTCCCCCCAACACGATCCGGCTCTCGCTCACGTCGTGCTCGTCAGTCAGGAGCGGGGTATAGGCTGGCAGCAGGACGATGTCGTGCCCGATCTGTCGCACTGCTGCCGCCAGTGCATTGTCCTTGAGGCAGTTGGCGCAGATCCGGCCCCCGGCACCGGCCCCGATGAACGCGATGGTCAGGCTCGAGGCAGACTGGGCCGTGTCGGGCTGGCTCCGGGACATCGGGGCTCCTTCACGCAGTTCGGTCCGGGAAGAATCTCCCCAGCGTGGCGCGGGAAGGCGGTTTCGTCTGCAGTGAGACGAGGACCAGGGTGGCGGCTGAGGTCGCCACCATCGTGGCTGACGGCAGCATGCCGAGGAAAAGGTAGGACGGATCGCTGCCGTAGCCGCTCGCCCGGAAGAACGCCAGCCCGAGACCGACGGTCACCGCAACCGAGGCGATCGCTCCCGACGCCGTCGCTCTCCGCCAGTAGATCGCTGCCACGGTAATCGGGAACAAGGCGGAGTACCCACTGAAGCACCAGACGCCGAGCGAAAAGACGCTGCGGGGATCGCTGAGCGAGAAAAGGTAGGCCGTCCCGGCCACAACGGCCACCACCAGTCGGCCGAGGAAGACCGCTTGGGAGTCGGTCAGCCCGGTCTTGCCGAGCAGCAGCGGTGCCACGTCGTTGGAGAACATCGATCCGATCGCCAGGAACTGCGAGTCCAGCGAGGACATGATCGCGGCCAGTATGCCGGCTCCGAGGAACCCGCCTAGCATCGGGGTGGTCAGCCGCTGCACCATCATCGCCAGCTCGCTGTTGACCGGCGACCCAGCGGGAACGACGGCGGAACCGTCCGGCATCGCTGCAGCCGTGGACCACAAGCCGATCAGCACACAGGGCAACCAGACCAGCAGCATACAGAGCGGGTGCAGCACCACCATGGGCTTGAACGAAGCCGCCGACCTGGCCGTCAGCCAGTGCTGGAAGATGTGCGGAAACATGCCGATCGAGAGCGGGATAAAGCAGTAGCTGAAGAAATGGAGGTGGCCCAGTGCCTCGCTCCGCACCAGCTTCTCCGGATGGGTGGCAGCAACTGCCTGTGTCGCGGCTGTCAAGCCTCCCAGCTCGGCCGAAATGGCGAGGAACGCCCCGATGCCGGTTGCCAGAAAGACCGCCGCTTGCAGTGCGTTTGCCCAGGCTGCGGCCCGTACGCCTCCAACATAGATGTACAGCAGCACCACAGCCGTGATGACAAGACCGCTGAGCCAGGGCGGGATGCCGCCTCCCGTGGCCGGGAACGACTCGGGAAAGGCTCCTGCGGTCAGCGTCTGTACGACGCTCCCTGCACCAAGCAGGCCGATCAGAACATAGGGAATCACGAGCCCCGCCAGGACCGGGAAAATCAGGAGGCCCAGGCTGCGGCTCTCGTACCGGTCCCGCAGGAACTGGATCTGCGTTGTGTAGCCGTGCTGCTTGCCCAGAGCCCACAGGCGGACGCCGACGAAGTAGAAGATTGCCGAGTGCACGAGCCCCGACCAAGAGGCCATCAGACCGTAAACGCCGACGCCGATCCGATGGGCCTCGCCGGTGCTGCCGACCAGTGAGAATGCGGTCATGGCGGTGCCGAACACAGACAGCATCAGCACGGCCGGACCGATGGAACGGCTCGCCAGGAAAAAGTCCTCGGCGGTTTTCCGGAAGGCTCTGTTGCTCAGGACGCCAAGGCCAACCAGAAGTGCCAGATAGCAGCAGATAATGATGAACTGCGTCACTGCGATCCTCGCCTGTCCACATTGCCGGGCGGAGGGTCATCGCCGAGACCTTCGGGCCACACGTACCGGACAGCCAGAGCCCACAGACCTGCCGTCGCGAGCGAGAAACCCGCATGGTACGCGAGGCCTGCGGGCAGGAAGCCCAGGACCAGGCTTCCATCGTGCCAGAGCCATGCGTCGTGGTGGAGGACGATGAGCCCTGCCAGCGCGAGATAGAACGCCTTCTTGATCATTGGCAGGCCCTTGGCGACGGGTTAAGTCGAGTCTTGTTCCGACGCTATCGCTATGCCAGCGCTTTCGACACCAGTTCGCCGTGTACGTCCGTCAGGCGGAAATTCCGCCCCTGATACTTGAACGTCAGCTTCTCGTGATGAATGCCCAGCAGATGCAGTATCGTCGCGTGGAGGTCATGTACGTGTACGGGATCCTCCACAATGTTGTAGCTGAAATCGTCCGTCTCGCCAATGCTGGTCCCAGCCCTGACGCCGGCCCCCGCCATCCACATCGTGAAACATCGGGGATGGTGGTCGCGGCCGTAGTTGTCGGCGGTCAGTTTGCCTTGGCTGTACACCGTACGGCCGAACTCGCCTCCCCATACAACCAGCGTGTCATCCAGCAGTCCGCGTTGCGCCAGGTCGATGACGAGTGCCGCAGAGGCCCGGTCCGTGTCGGCGCACTGTTTCCGAATCTGCGACGGTAGATCGGTGTGCTGGTCCCAGCCGCGATGAAACAGCTGAACGAACCGGACATCGCGCTCCAGCAAACGCCGGGCCAGGAGGCAATTGGCCGCATAGGTGCCCGGTGTCCTGGAGTCGGCCCCGTACAGCTTGAACGTCGATTCAGGCTCGTCGGACAGGTCTGCCAGCTTGGGTACCGAGGACTGCATCCGGAAGGCCATCTCGTATTGGGAAATCCGCGTCAAGATCTCGGGATCGGCCAATTCGTCGTAGCGGAGTTGGTTCATGCTGCTCAGGTCGTCGAGAAACCTCCTGCGTGCCGTTCGGTCGACTCCGTCCGGATTGGAAAGATACAGTACCGGGTCGCCGCTCGCGCGGAACTTCACGCCCTGGTAGCGCGTCGGCAGGAAGCCGCTGCCCCAGAGCCGGTCGTACAGGGGCTGCCCGTTTCTCCCGCTGCCCGCCGAAACCATGACAACGAAGCTCGGCAGGTCTCGATTGGCGCTGCCCAGGCCGTAGGATATCCACGCACCGATGGAGGGGCGACCAGCGAGTTGCGCTCCGGTCTGGAAAAAGGTCACGGCCGGATCGTGATTGATGGCCTCGGTGTGCATCGACTTGATGATGCAGAGCCGATCGACGATCCCTGATGTGTGCGGGAGTAGTTCGCTGACCCAGGCACCGGCCGCCCCGTACTGCCGGAACTTGAACCCGGATGGGGCGATCGGGAAGGACGATTGTGTAGCCGTCATGCCCGTCAGTCGCTGGCCCTGTCGCACCGAATCCGGAAGGTTGTCGCCCGCCCGCCTCGCCAGTCGGGGCTTGTGATCGAACAGGTCGATCTGCGAAGGCGCCCCGGACTGGAAAAGATAGACGATGCGCCTCGCTTTCCCTGCGAAGTGCGGTGGACCCGTCGGGCTGTCGGAAGGCGTTTCCTGGCCGATCAGGTTTGCAAGGGCGGCGATTCCCAGCCCGTAGGCCCCCTTGCCGAAGAAATGCCGGCGAGTTCCGTGTCCGAACCAACTGTGCGTCATCGCAAGCCCCTCGGCTTCGGGTCCCATTATAGGAACTCACACCGGCGGCCGGTCGCCGGTCGGAAGACGCGGTCACTCCCTGGTAATGGCTTCGTCGAGGTTCAGAACCAGGCTTGCAGTCATCGCGTAAGCCGCGAACTCGGAACGGGAAACGCCTTCCACCGCTGGCAGTTCGGCCTGTCCCAGCAGCGCGTTGGCCAACTCGGGATTGCCCTGGAAACGATCCAGATGGTAGCCGAAACCCGATGCGAGCACCTCCCGCTCCGCACGGCTCGGGCGTCGTGAGGTGGCCAGCCTGAACATGTGGTCCAATCGGGATGTCGTTCCCGCTTTCGACTCTCGAAGGGCCCTTGCGGCGAGGCTCCTCGATGCTTGCATGTTCGACTCGTCGTTCATTCGGTTCAGGGCCTGCAGCGGGGTGTTGGTCCGGGTGCTTCGCACAGTGCAGGCTTCCCGTCCCGCCGCGTCGAAGATCATCATCGACGGGGGAGGCGCGGCCCGCTTCCAGAAGGTGTACAGGCTTCTGCGGTACAGATCTGCGCCCGAGCCAACCGTATAGTCCTTGCCCCCGGCCAGTTCTGTCCACAGACCCGCCGGTTGGTACGGGCGGACCGACGGACCGCCCACCTGGTCAACCAGCAATCCGGCTGCGGCAAGGCTGATATCTCGGACCGCCTCAGCCGGAAGGCGCAACCGGGTGCCTCGGGCGAAGAGGCGATTGTTGGGGTCGGCCTCTGCCAGTTCCGGCCGGAACCGTGACGATTGCTGATATGCGGCGCTCAAGACGATGGTCCTCACGACAGCCTTCATGTCCCAGCCGGAATCTACGAATTCGACGGCCAGCCAGTCCAGGAGGTCCGGATGGGTTGGCCACTCACCCTGCGAACCGAAATCCTCCACGGTCTTGACGAGTCCCGTTCCCCACAGCATTTGCCAGATCCGGTTCACGGTTACCCGTGCGGTCAGCGGGTTGTCCCGGGACACCAGCCAATTGGCGAAGCCTAGTCGGGTCGACGGGTCCTGCCGCGACAGGGCCTCCGGGAGCCCCGGTTGCACTTCCCCTGTCGGGGCGTCGTAGGCACCGCGATCAAGCTGGAACGTCTTGCGGCGGGGGGCCATCTCCCGCATCACCATGACTGTCGGGATCGAGTCGACGTACGCCTGGCGCTTCGCTTCCAGTGCCCGCAGCCGAGCGGTCAGGCCCCTCACGTCCTCGGGCGCATGGGAGTTGATGAACGCCCATGCGAGTTTGCGGGCTTCCGGCCCGGTTCGTTGTCGAGCGGGGATGGCCGCCACCTGATCGAGGCGGCGCCGCACCGCTGCCACCTCCACCTGTTTGGCCGTCAGGGCCCGGCCATAGATCAGAAGTTGCCGGATTTGTCCTTCGTAGTCGAGACCAAGGCCGCGACCGATCCGGAGAGGTTCCTTCGACTTGAACTCCTGGTTCATCTCGTCGCGAATCACGTTGAGTTCGACCGCCTCTCCGTTGAGGAACACCTGCACACCGGAGGCGAGGCGACTTCCGTCGTAGGTGAAGGCGACGTGCTGCCATTTCCCGATCGCCACGGATGTGCGGCTTTCCAGTCGAAGGCAGTCGTCGAGCCATCGATTGACGAGGTTAACCTGCAGCTTGCCCGCCTTCAGGTAAAACCCCCATCCCGGGTTGCCTTGGGTATCGTCCTGCGGAGAGACGTGCCCAGTCTTCGACACGATTGCGCCGTCGGGCTTTTCGGGCCGGATCCATGCCGTTACGCTGAACCGGTCGTAGAAGCCGAATCCCGCCTCATCGCCGAGGTCGATGAAGTCACCCGCCCGCAGGGTGACCGCGGGTGAATCGGGAGTCTCGTGAGTTTCCGGGAACTCTACCACCCGATCTGTGGGATCGACCCAGTCGACCGGTGTGCCTTTGAGGGTTGCCTCCCAGTGCCGCTGGAGCTCCGCGCCGGCGCGAACCAGTTGCCGGTGCTGCACCCGGAGCTTCGCGAGTCTTGTGTCAAATCCGTCCAGCCGCTGTTGCTGTTGCGCGGTTGGCGCCTTGATGAACGGTGGGGAGTTGCCGTACTTGAACGCCTTGCCTTTCTCCGGGACATTGTTGAAGTACGCAAACAGTTCGTAGTATTCCTTCTGCGAAATCGGATCGTACTTGTGGTCGTGGCAGCGGGCGCAACCCAGCGTCAGGCCCAACCAGATGGTTGATGTTGTATCGACCCGGTCAGCGACGTACTCTACCGCATACTCGGCATCCACAATGCCGCCCTCCCCGTTGCCGCGATGGTTGCGATTGAAACCCGTTGCGATCACTTGCTCCAGACTGGCTTGGGGCAGCATGTCCCCGGCCAGCTGCTCCACGGTGAACTCGTCGAATGGCTTGTTGGACGAGAATGCGTCGATCACCCAGTCGCGCCACCTCCACATGTCCCGCTCCGCATCGGTCTGGTAGCCGTTGGTGTCGGCGTAGCGGGCGGCATCCAGCCAGCGGATAGCCATCCGCTCTCCATAGCTCGGGGAAGAGAGAAGGCGGTCAACCAATGTCTCGTACGCGTGCTTGGATGTGTCGGCGAGGAACGCGTCAACTTCGGCCAACTCGGGCGGCGAACCCGTCAGGTCGAGGCTCAGCCGGCGGATCAGGGTCTCACGAGACGCCCCGGCGGACGGAACCATACCCTCCCTATTCAGGCGACGGAGGATGAAGCTGTCGATGGCGTTGATCGGCCAGCCGGGTCTCCGGTCCCTGGGCACTTCCGGCCGCTCTGGCGCGACGAATGCCCAATGTCCCTGCCATTCCGCACCACCCTCGATCCATCGCCGGATCGTGTCGACGTCCCGTGCGGGCAGGGGGTCGTGGCCGAACGCCGCCGGGGGCATGCGCCGGGTAGGTTCGGTGTTCGAGATCCGTGCGTACAGTTCGCTGTGTTCGGGCTTACCCGGCTCGACCAGCTTCCGCCTGTTGCTGGCGACCGCCGACAGGGTCTCCTCACTGTCCAGGCGCAAGCTCGTCATGCGGGTCGCCTTGTCCGGACCATGGCAGGCGAAGCAGTGCTCGGAGAGGATTGGCCGGACATCCCGATTGAACCGGACCACCGTATCCGACCGAGCGGATGCGGCGAGGAGAACTCCGAGGGTCAGGAGCGATGCCGTGTGGGAAGCTCGCATGTCCGTTTGAATTATACGGAGTCGGGATCTGTCGGCGCTCGCCAGGCGACGATGCGGCATCTAGTCTAGCGCTTGTCCGATACTACATCAGCTTCTTCCGGCCACTGCCCTGGATCAGGGCAACGGCATGGGCCTCGGCCAGTTCGCCCGTTCCGACAGGACCGACCGCCTCCCCGGTTTTGGCCTTGAGTCCGACCGCTGCCGGCTGGATCTCCAGCATGGCGGCGACACTTTCGCGGATTCGGTCCCGGTAGGGCAGGATCCTTGGCCTCTCCAGCAGGATCACGGCATCGACGTTCACCAAGCTCCATCCGTAGCTGTAGAGAAGCTCGGTGGCGTGTCGGAGAAACACGCTGCTTTCGACCCCCGCCCACTGCGAATCCGTGGGTGGGAACATCTCGCCAATGTCTCCCTGCCCGGCGGCTCCGAGTATCGCGTCCGTCACGGCGTGCAGCAGGATGTCGGCGTCCGAGTGGCCCTGCAGGCCCTTCTCGGACGGGATGGTAACGCCTCCCAGGATGAGTGGACAACCCTCCACCAGACGATGGGAGTCGTACCCGATGCCGATCCGGATCTCTTGGCGCTCAAAGTTGACGATTGGAGGGGGGTTCACGATTCTCCAGTTCGAAATAGAGTTGGGCAATGGCCATGTGATGCGGGCGAGTGATCTTGATGTTCCGCTCACTCCCGCGCATAACGAAAACGTCCTCGTTGAGGTGCTCGATCAGGCTTGCCTCGTCGGTTCCGGAAAAGTTGTCCCGCCGCGCTGTCGCGAAGGCCTTTCGCAGGAGCCCCGTTTCGAATACCTGGGGAGTCTGGACCAGCATGATCCGCTCTCGAGGAAGCGTCGCCCGCACGACCTCCTGGCTCACCTGCTTGACGGTGTCCTCTGCCGGCATGCCGAGAATGACGGCCCGCCGCACTGCCGCCTGTCGAATGGCCTCCTTGATCAAAGGGACCGGGACGAGTGGCCGGACACCGTCATGGACGGCGATCAGGTCAAAGCCGTCGGGCACCGCGTCCAGGCAGTATCCCACCGATTCCTGTCGGTTGCGTCCTCCCGTGAGCACGCGCACGCGGGAGGCACTGCCGGTTTCTCCCAACATTGCACGGACGGTCTCCTCGCTCCCCTCGGGGACGGCGATCAGGATTTCACGGACACAGGGAACCGCAAGGAACTTCTGGGTCGTGAGAGCCAGGATCGGAGTTCCGCCCAGCTTCATGAACTGTTTGCGTGTGCCGCCGTACAGCTCCGCGGCTTCCTTCCCCATGCGGGTCCCGTAGCCCGCTGCCGGCAAGATGGCGGCGACGTTCATGCCCTTGAATTATCGCCCACCAGTATGGGCCCGGCCCGATGCCGCGAACCGCAGCCAGTTTCCGGTGTCAACCAACAGGCCCTGCCGGCTCCGTTCGCGGGTCGGAGCCGCGCGGTCCGGCTGGCCGGGCGTGGCATCGTCCAGTGCACCGGCGGCGAAGCCTGGATTTGCCCGCGCTGCCTCACCACGCTCCCGGAAGCCGACTCGACCGCTTCTCGCGTTCGAACCCTGTTCAATCGTCCACGGTGCCGAGTCGGGCCAGATCGGAAAAACTGCTGGTTCCACGGAAGGCGGCGGAGCTTCCGACTGATGAAGTTCAGACTGGTGAATCGAGTAGTACGGAACCCGCTGACCGGTCCGGTTGGGACGCCCGGCACTGGAGCTTCATCCAAAGCGCCACAAGAAGCCTGCCAGCGAACGCATCGCAACCCTCTGCTGCGGGGATGAGTCGTTTGCGGTCTCTCACGCCAGTTCGGCGCGAACCTCTAGCAGGTTCCTCGCCTCGCGTCCGCAGGCCACACCGATCAGATGGACCGGTTCGGCGCTGCCCCTGTACTTGTCCGCATAGCCCCGTCCGCGCATCTGGGCCATCGCCGCATCCAGAGCGGCATCGCTGCCGTCTTCGCTCTCCGCCATCTTGAACTCCAGCACGAAGACCTGCCCGCCGTGACGCAGCACCATGTCCGCCCGGCCGCGCGAGGAGGTCTCCTCCACCCTCAGGTCCGCGCCGACGGCGTGCAGACCCATGTAGAGCAGACTCGCGTACCAGGCCTCGTAGCGCGCGAGGTCCCCTTTTGCATGCCACAGGTAGGGGATGCCGGAGACCCACGCGCGGAAGGTCTCGCCGAAGCCGGCGAAGTCGTTCGCCTCCAGCAGCGCACAGAGCTTCCGTCCCCGCTCCAGCTGCTCGGCGCGCCGCTGGCCCAGCGAGGCCAGCAATCCCCGGTTCAGGCTGAGCCGGACTTCGAGATTGGGATAGTCCAGACGGTAGAGGGTATCGAAATCGTCCGACCGCTCCTCCGCGATGGTCAGGTAGCCGGTCTGGAGGAGCAGTGCCTCGACATCGACGTTGCCGACATCGAACTTCGAGACCAGTGTGCTGTCCGTCAGGCGGCCCTCGATGTCCATCGGGCTGACCGATTTCTCCATCAGCATCCGGAACAGGAAGTTGGGCGACCCGGTCTCGAACCAGTAGGGCTGGAACTTGCGGCGTCGCAGGAGCAGCAGTACATCGTAGGGGTTGTAGACGCGCTCTTCGCCCAACCAGTGGTAGCCGTTGTACCAGGTGCGGATCGTGTCCCGGTCGAGACCGTCCAGTTCGGGGCCGAAGACCCGGTCCAGGTCCTCCTCCCGGTAGCCGCAGATGGCGGCATAGCGCGGGTCGAGGCTGATGTCCTCGAGGTTGTTGAGGCCTGAGAAGAGGCTGGCCTTGGAGAACATGCTGACGCCGGTAACGAAGACGAAGCGGATATGTCTGGAGCTGTCCTTGATGATGCCGTAGAAGCCGCGCAGGTAGTCCCGGTTAGCGGTCGCGAGGTCCGGGTTGTGGAGCACGTCGAGGATCGGCTTGTCGTACTCGTCCACCAGTACCACCACCTGCCGGCCGGTGCTGCTATGCAGCCGCCGGAGCAGGTTGCGGAGACGCGTCGGGCCGGTATCGGAGTCCCGGGCCGGCGCGAGATCGTACTCGCACTCCACGCCCTCCATCTGCTCGATGATGTCCCCCTCGATTCGGCCCGGCTGATTGTACTGTCCGCCGAAGCTGAGCCGCAACACCGGGTGTGGCGTGGCCCAGTCCCAGTGCGGGTGGATAGCCAGACCCCGGAACAGGGGCTCGTGCGCCTCGAACAGCGATCCCAGGGTATCGAGCAGGAGGCTCTTACCGAAACGGCGCGGCCGGGACAGGAAATAGTGGCGCCCCTCGTCCACCAGCCGGTGGACCAGAGGGGTCTTGTCGACATAGTAGTAGCCTTCCTCCCGGATTGTCCGGAAGTCCTGGATCCCGATCGGAAGGCGCTGTCGGGTCATCCCATTGTCCTTTCGCGACCCCGGACCGTGTGCTAGGCCGGCTGATGGGGGGAGCGGAAGGGATCTTGCCGTGCCCTGCACGCTACCTCGTTCGACTGTGACGCACCGCTGTCCCTCTGGGCTGCCGTGGGGGCCGGGTCTTGCTCGCTGGAATCATTCTACATCTGGCGGAGAATGGCGCTGATGCGGCATCTCGGCAAGCCCCCGCCATCAACCATCCGCGAGTTTCGGTATGGTGAGATGCCGGAGGCACCGATGTGCACTACTGGCTCGCACTGGTGTGTGATCGGTACGCCTTGGATCAGCACCCCTTCGGTGGACAGGATCAGGTAGTGTGAATGGAGGTAGTCGGCAGGCCTGGGAGGGCCGGAGCACGGAGGACCCCTACGATAGCTCAGCAAGCCAGTGTCCAGACCGCGTCCGCCTGCTGTTGCGCTTCCTAGTGCAACCGGCATGTTAAACATGGGCTAAGCACACTCACGTCGGGGCACTGCCGGATACCACGAACCGCAGACAGTTCCTGGTGTCAACCAACAGGCCCTGCTGGCTCCGTTCGCGGGTCGGAGCCGCGCGGTCCGGGCGTGGCATCGTCCAGTGCACCGGTGGCGAAGCCTGGATGTGCCCGCGCTGCCTCACCACGCTCCCGGAAGCCGACTCGACCGCTTCTCGCGTTCGAACCCTGTTCAATCGTCCACGGTGCCGAGTCGGGCCAGATCGGAAAAACTGCTGGTTCCCCGGAAGGCGGCGAAGCTTCCGACTGATGAGGTCCAGACTGGTGAATCGAGTAGTACGGAACCCGCTGACCGGTCCGGTTGGGATGCCCGGCACTGGAGCTTCATCCAAAGCGCCACAAGAATCCCGCCAGCGAACGCATCGCAACCCTCTGCTGCGGGGATGAGTCGTTTGCGGTCTCTCACGCCAGTTCGGCGCGAACCTCCAGCAGGTTTCTCGCCTCGCGTCCGCAGGCCACACCGATCAGATGGACCGGCTCGGCGTTGCCCCTGTACTTGTCCGCATAGCCCCGCCCTCGCATCTGAGCTATCGCCGCATCCAGAGCGGCCCCGCTGCCGTCCTCGCCCTCCGCCATCTTGAACTCCAGCACGAAGACCTGCCCGTTGTGACAGAGCACCATGTCCGCCCGGCCCCGCGAGGAGATCTCCCCCACCCTCAGGTCCGCGCCGACGGCGTGCAGACCCATGTAGAGCAGACTCGCGTACCAGGCCTCGTAGCGCGCGAGGTCCCCTTTTGCATGCCACAGGTAGGGGATGCCGGAGACCCACGCGCGGAAGGTCTCGCCGAAGCCGGCGAAGTCGTTCGCCTCCAGCAGTGCACAGAGTCGCCGTCCCCGCTCCAGCTGGTCGGCGCGCCGCTGGCCCAGCCAGGCCAGCAATCCACGGTTCAGGCTGAGCCGGACCTCGAGATTGGGATAGTCCAGACGGTAGAGGGTCCGATGACCCTGCTCCAGCTCCGCCGCGATGGTCAGGTAGCCGGTCTGGAAGAGCAGCGCCTCGATATGGATGTTGCCGACATCGAACTTCGAGACCAGCGTCCTGTCCGTCAGGCGGCCCTCGACTTCCATCGGGCTGACCGACTTCTCCATCAGCATCCGGAACAGGAAGTTGGGCGACCCGGTCTCGAACCAGTAGGGCCGGAACTTGCGGGTATCCAGCAGCAGGAGCACATCGTAGGGGTTGTAGACCCGCTCTTCGCCCAACCAGTGGTAGCCTTTGTACCAGGTGCGGATCGTTTCCCGGTCGAGCCCGGCCAACTCGGGGCCGAAGACCCGGTCCAGGTCCTCCTCCCGGTAGCCGCAGAGGGTGGCATAGCGCGGGTCGAGGCTGATGTCCTTCAGGTTGTTGAGGCCCGAGAAGAGGCTGCCCTTGGAGAACATGCTGACGCCGGTGACGAAGACGAAGCGGATATGTCTGGAGCTGTCCTTGACGATGCCGTAGAAGCCGCGCAGGTAGTCCCGGTTGGCGGTCGCGAGGTCCGGGTCGTGGAGCACGTCGAGGATCGGCTTGTCGTACTCGTCCACCAGTACCACCACCTGCCGGCCGGTCGTGCTGTGCAGCCGCCGGAGAACGTTCCGTAGACGCCTGGGGCCGGTGTCGGAGGTTGGGGCTGGTGCCAGATCGTGGGCCCGCTCGACGGCCTCCAACTGCTCGATAATGTCCCCCTCGATTTCGCCCGGCTGGTTGTACTTTCCGCCAAAGCTGAGCCGTACCACCGGGTGCGGCGAGGACCAGTCCCAGTGCGGGTGGATAGCCAGACCCCTGAACAGGGGCTCGTGCGCCTCGAACAGCGATCCCAGGGTATCGAGCAGGAGGCTCTTGCCGAAACGGCGCGGCCGGGACAGGAAATAGTGGCGCCCCTCGTCCACCAGCCGGTGGACCAGAGGGGTCTTGTCGACATAGTAGTAGCCTTCCTCCCGGATTGTCCGGAAGTCCTGGATCCCGATCGGAAGGCGCTGTCGGGTCATCCCATTGTCCTTTCGCGGCCCCGGCCCGTGTGCCAGGCCGGCTGATGGGGGGGCGGAACGGATCTTGCCGTGCCCTGCACGCTAATCCGTTCGACCGTGACGCACCGCTGTCCCTCTGGGCTGCCGTGGGGGCCGGGTCTTGCTCGCTGGAATCATTCTACATCTGGCGGAGAATGGCGTTGATGCGGCATCTCGGCAAGCCCCCGCCATCAACCATCCGCGAGTCTCGGTATGGTGAGATGCGGGAGGCACCGACGTGCACTACTGTCGCTCATTAGTGCGTGATCGATACGCCTTGGATCAGCACCCCTTCGGTGGACAGGATCAGGTAGCGTGAATGGAGGTAGTCGGCAGGCATGTGAGGGCCGGAGCACGGAGGACCTCTACGATAGCTCAGCAAGCCAGTGTCCAGACCCCGCCCGCTGTTGCAGTTGCTAGTGCAACCACCAGTCAATGCGCTCTTGCAATGCCATGGCCTGCTCTCCGGCTGCGGACTCGTTGCAACCATCCCACCCAACTGCGTCAAGCGTTGCCTCTGCCCACTCTCAAACAGCGCTCCTTCAACCTGAAGACGATTTTGGACCGGTACACTAGGCCTCGAGGGCCTGCTTGCAATAGGCAAAGCACTTCCGAACTTCCTCGGTCGAATCGTCGCCCCTGTATTCGTATTCGATGTTCGCCGGTATGTCGTAGGCCTTGTCTCTTATCAACTGCAGGACCTCGCGAAT
Source organism: Bryobacterales bacterium (assembly GCA_965205085.1). Lineage (GTDB taxonomy): Bacteria > Acidobacteriota > Terriglobia > Bryobacterales > UBA6623 > VXMF01. The sequence continues at coordinate 5,541,954 of OZ242039.1, forward strand.
GGGAGTGTCCCCTTCGCCGAAGGCGAGGTTTTCGCCCTGATCGGCTTTTCTGTCCTTGATGTGAAGCGCAACAATCTGGCTGTGGTTCTGGTCAATGTAGTGGATTGGGTCGAAACCGGCGGCCACGAAGTGACCTATGTCAAGGTTGACCACGATATTCTCGTGTCCTTTCGATGCCCTCGCGAAATCGTCCGGCGTTGCGAACTCGTTCTCCCGAATGTGGGAGTGGTTGTGCATGCCCACGAGCATTCCATAGCGCATTGCCACGGGGTTGACCCGCTTTGCGACGCTGACGGTTCCCGAGGCTGTGATAGCCTTGGCCCCCATCGCTTTCGCCATTACGAATCCACGTACGATCTCCTCGTCGGTGAAGTGGTCCCGGAAACTGTAATTGAGCGCTGCGAGTTCGATGCCAGCCTCATGGAATGCGGTGCCGATCTCCTCGAACTTCGAGATTGGGGTCTCGAGTCGGAAGGCTCGCAACTTGTCCCGAGCGTCTGCTTGCCCACGGAGTTCTCGCAGCGGTTCGATGTGACCGCTCCAAAGCTCGCACGATCCGATGCCGATCGCCTTCATGGCCTTGATCGCCTCGTCGAGGGGCCGGTCCCGGAAGCTGTAACTCTGAACGCCGACGGTAACGCCATTGACAGTCGAGTTGATCCGGTCATGGGCCCAAGCTCGATGGCTGACTGCGGTTGTTGCGGATGTTGCCAGGAGTGTTCCTGCGAACGTTCTTCTGGTGATTGGTCTGTGCATGAATTCCCTCAGCCTTACATTCTGTCATAGTTCTGCTGGTGTATCTGTCTCTTCCGATAAGAGGTGAGGTTGAACGGAGGGGGCTGCGAGAACAGGCCAGAACCAGACGGACGGAATGGATCGCGAAGGAAGGGAGTGAGAGCCCGCATTCCCGTCCGGAATGCGTGAATGCGGGAGTTTGCTGGTGGCATTGTTGCTCAGAGACTGGTGCGAGTAGGGGGTGAAAAAAACGGCGGGCGCATCGGATGCCAATCGCTACCGCAGAGCTTGGACCGCGCCCGCTGCGGGGCGACCTGCCCGGTCGAGGACTCTCGCGCCCCGGAAGTCTCGGAGCGTTGCCGTTTGCAGTGGTCGGTCGAGTGGATGTTCCGGCGCTTCCAGTCGCAGGCGGGTCTCGTGCCCTGCTCCCGCTATGATGGCGAAAGTACCAAGGCGTCGCTGTGCAGCAAGGGGCCGGTGTTGCGGTTGTTGGACCGGCAGATCGGACACGCCAGCGGCGTAGACAATCTGGGGATACCGCCCGGCGACACCGTCGGTCACACCGAACTTGGTGGGATTGCAAGTTTGCGGGGAATCGAATGGCACGAGTCATCGAGCCTGATCTGGCCATCGTTCCGGTGATTACAGAATGGACAGGAATTCTGGACCACTGGCTGCCCCCTCCGGCTGGCCTTGGCCCAACGCGAATCGCACTTCGGCCACTCCCACACAGCCCGGCCGCCATATCCTGCCGCACCCTTCCCAGAGCAAGAGATGATTTGTTCATCTCCATTTCCCTCCCCGGCCTCCTTTCCGTTCATCGGTGGAGCGCAACCGCCCTCAGTCCCCACAATGGGTTTCGCACTGGCTAGGGCAATCAGCGTGAGCAGTTCCCCACCCATCGCGACACGACCCAACGTATCCGACTTTGCGGAGACTGGAACCGGGCAAAGATATGACCACAACTGACACCGAGGCCCGTCTCAGCGCCCTCAGGAGACGTCTGCGGCAACGGGCCATATACGTTTCCGCGCTTCCGAACATCCGATATCTCACCGGATTCGCAGGCAGTGCCGGGCACCTGCTTGTGACGCAGGGAGAGGCGGTCCTGTTCACCGACGATCGATATCGGACGCAGGCCAGGGAGCAAACGGACGGCATTGGGATCGAGATTGGACGCGGGGACTCTCTGTGCGCCTTCGCGAAGGCGGTCCGGCAGCGGGGACTCCTGCGGCTGGCGTTCGAGGCAAGCCGTCTTGGCTACGCCGACTACAACTACCTGCGTCGGCAGGTTCCCGCGTGCGAACTGGTTCCAGTCGATTCCGCTGTGGAGGGCCTCCGCTGCCGCAAGAGTCCCGCGGAGATCGATGCGCTCCGTCGTTCTGCAGTACTCAATTCAAGGGCCTTCGATGATGCGTGTAGCCGGCTGGAGCCCGGCTGGACGGAAGCTCGCTTCGCCGCCGAACTGGAATTCTCCATGCGACGGCTGGGTGCCGAAGGGAGGGCATTTCCTACGATCGTGGCAAGCGGTGCGCACGGTGCGCTGCCCCATGCTGAGCCGAGGGACCAGCCCATTGAGCCAACTTCGCTAGTTGTGGTTGATCAAGGCGCTATACTTGAAGGCTACTGTAGTGACATGACCCGGATGATCGCACTCGGTCGTCCGGATACTACCCGGCTGGCGCTCATGGATGCCGTGCTAGAGGCCCAGGCGGCCGCCGTCGAAGTGATACGTGCGGGGGTCGAATGCCGGACCGTGGATAGTCGGGCCCGGTCGGTGCTCAGGAAGGCTGTTGTTCGAGGAGTCCGGTTGGACACTGCGTTTGTACATTCCACGGGACACGGGCTCGGGCTTGAAATCCATGAAGCCCCCAGGGTCGCTCGGCGACAGCGGAAGCGGTTGCAAACCGGTATGGTTGTTACGATCGAACCGGGCGTTTATCTGGAGGGATTCGGTGGCGTGAGGATCGAGGATGTCGTGGCGGTCACTGAGACGGGTTGCGAAGTCCTAACTCCCACACCGCGCGAACTCCGAATTCTGTAGGATCGGAAACAATCGACTATGGCGATATCTGAAGCGGACCGGCAATCGATCAAGGCTCTGGCGGATCTCCTCGATGAGAATGGACTGTGCGAAATCGAGTACGAGCACAAGGGCCTCAGGGTCCGGGTCGCCAGGTCGGTGCGGCCGCCCGATGCCGCTCTCGTCACTGGCTCCCCCCGGTCGTCGGAGGTAAAGACTGCGGATGCTGACCCACCCTGTGCGGATGAAGATGAAAGGGATGCGGCCGCCTCCATCGTGTCCCCTATGGTCGGAACGTTCTACGCGGCACCGTCGCCAGAGTCGTCTGCGTTTGTTCGGGTGGGGGACCGTGTGCGCAAGGGGCAGGTGGTGTGCATCATTGAGGCCATGAAGTTGATGAACGAGATCGAATCGGATTACGACGGGGTCGTTGCCGAGCAGCTGGTTGAGGATGCCCACGGTGTCGAGTTCGGTCAGGCGCTGTTCCACATCAAGGTTGACTAGTTCGCTACGGCCCATGTTCGACAAGGTTCTGATCGCGAACCGCGGGGAGATCGCGCTGCGAGTGATCGCCGCGTGCCGGGATCTAGGTATCAAGACCGTCGCAGTCTATTCGACAGTCGACAGGGACTCATTGCACGTCCGCCATGCGGACGAGGCGATTTGCATTGGGAAGGCCCCCACCTCCGACAGCTACCTCAGTGTGCCCGCGATCATCAGTGCCGCCGAGATTGCTGACGTGGCCGCTATCCACCCCGGCTACGGATTCCTGGCGGAAGACGCCAACTTCGCAGAAATATGCCGGGACTCCGGGATTCGATTCATCGGGCCCAGCCCGGAAGCGATTCGACTGATGGGCGACAAAGCCCAGGCGCTCAAGGCAGCCGCCGATGCCGGTATTCCGGTTCTTCCTGGTTCGGCGAGACCTCTCCAGTCGGTTTCCGAGGCCCTTGGCCTGGCTGCCGCAATCGACTTCCCAGTCATTCTGAAGGCGTCCATGGGCGGTGGCGGACGTGGCATGCGGGTCGTCCGCACTCCCGACGGCCTGGAGGATGCGTTCCTGCAGGCGCGTGCCGAGGCTGCGGCAGCCTTCGGGAGTGGCGAGGTGTATCTGGAGAAATTCGTCGAGCGGCCCAGGCACATCGAGTTTCAGGTTCTCGGTGACGAATACGGCAAGGTTGTCTCGCTGGGCGAGCGCGAGTGCTCGATCCAGCGTCGCCATCAGAAGCTGCTCGAAGAGGCACCGGCCAACGGATTCGACCCGCTCGTGCGAGCGCGCATGGCCGAGACACTTTCCGAGGCCCTAGGGAAGATAGGATACTCCAACGCAGGCACCGCCGAGTTCTTGATGGACGAAAACGGCGAGTTGCACTTCATCGAACTCAACGCCCGCATCCAGGTTGAGCACCCGGTGACTGAGGCGGTGACCGGGGTCGATCTGGTGAAGAGTCAAATCCTCCTCGCTGCCGGCAAGCCGCTCGATGAAGTCGTGCCGGAACCCATCGAGATCGCCGGTTCCGCGATCGAGTGTCGCGTCAATGCTGAGCATCCCGAGACATTTCTCCCCGCCGCTGGCCAGATCACGAACTACGCTCCCCCCGGAGGACCCGGAATTCGCATTGACAGCGCGGCTTACGCTGGCTGGACCGTTCACCCTCACTACGACTCGCTGGTAGCCAAGGTGACGGCCTTTGCGAGCACACGCGCTGAGACGGTCGGGCGTATGAAGCGTGCCCTCTCGATGTTCGTTCTCGAGGGAATCCACACCTCCATTCCCCTGCATGCGAGGATCCTGGAGGATCCGCGATTCCTGGAGGGCCGATACGATACCAGCTTCATCGAGGGACTGGGTTTGTGAGCCCGTCCTTCCCTGTTCGGAAGACCCTCCAGCAGCTCAGTCTGCAGTTCGGCTGATTGGTGGCAACCGCCCCGACGAGACCCTCTTCGGGTTCGAGATGATGAAGCGTCCAGTTCGGGGCGGGTGTACCGTCCGCTCCCAGTATGGCCGGTTCGGAGGACGGATCGACGACGACCGAGAAGTCGAGAAAGGAACCGGCGATTCCGGTTCCCAATGCCTTCACGTAGGCCTCCTTCCGCGTCCAGCACGCGAAGAACGCGCGCTGTCTTGTGGTTGCGGGCAGTGCGGCGAGCATCCCGTTCTCCTGGACGGAGAAGAAACGTTCGGCTACAGCGTCTGGGTCTCGCAATGCACGAATGCGTTCGAGATCGACACCCACCGGAGTGCGCCCGAACGCGAACAGCGCCCGGTCTCCGGTGTGTGACAGATTGAAGTGGATGTCCTGCCTTTGTCCGGCCGGGGCCAGACTCGGTTTCCCGTTGGTGCCATTCGCGAACTCGAGGGTGCTCGCTTCGGGGGAGAGGTAGCATGCCAGCAGCCTACGCAGCATGGCTCTGGAGGCTACGAACTGCCGTCTCGGAACCGGCGCCATGGCGGCCGTTCGCTGACGCTCGGTCTCCGAGAGTATCGAGAGCGTCTCTCGGGATGGCTCTTGATCCAGGTCGAGCGGAGCATACCAGACCTCCACATGAGGCTCGTCTGCCAATCCGCAACCACCGGTTGCCGATACAGCTCGAGGAATAAACGCCTGCGCCACGTGCCAACTATATGCCGTGACCAGCGACGAGTTCCGGGACGGGGATGGATATCCGTTTGCGGGTGAGCTTGGACCGATGCGGGAGGGCGTCGGATGACCGGTGTAGGTGGGGACTCGCTTGGTCGGACGGGGATCCCCGAGCCGCTCAAGCTCGGTGCTGCTCCTGATGGTGGCGCGAGCCGAGTGGCAAGGGCTACCGGAGAGCCGAGAGGCAGCCGTATCGGTACTGGCCGTATCCGGGCTGGTTCGCGGGGGAACTCTTCCGGCTGTGGTCTAGGTCCCCGGTCCGACGACTTCCCCAAGGAATTCTGTCATCGCCCTCCAGGACCGCCGGTCCGCTTGCGCATCGTAGACCGTGCCGCGGGCGGGATCGTTAGCTGCCGGGTTGGTAAAGGCGTGCATCGTCTTCCCGTAAGCGTGAATCTGCCAGTCGGCCCGTGCCTCGGTCAGTTCGTCAGCGAGGGCCAGGACGGCCGAGGGTGCGGCCATCGGGTCGTCCCACCCGTGGAACACGAGAACCTTGGGCGCGATCGGTCGGACATCGAGGTTTCCAGGCCGGTCGAGGAGCCCGTGAAAGCTGACTGCACCCTGGAACTCCGCTCCCGTTCTCGCCAGGTCGAGGACGCACAGGCCTCCAAAGCAGAACCCGATCGCCGCCGTTCGATCCGGATTCACCCATTCCAACGATTTCAACGCATCGAGGCCGCTGAGAATCCGGCGCTGCAGCAGCGCCCGATTCTGGATCAGCGGTGCCATCAGCTTCGCGTTTTCGTCCGGGCTGCTTCCCACGATTCCATCGCCGTACATATCCACTGCAAGCGCTACGTAGCCCGATCGAGCCAAGTCGACCGCCTTACGCTGCTCGAATGTACTGCAACCGGCCCAGGTGTGAACGACCAGCACCCCGGGTCGCGGTGCTGCCTGGGGGGCATCCCGGGCCAACTGGCCGCGGAGAACGGTGTCGCCTTCAGGGTAGGTGAAGGGTGTGGTCTGGATGGTCATGTCGAACTCTGCTGCTTGCAATCGGGGTGGTCACCGCGCGCTTGCATCTCCCATTGTCGGAGCAGTGCTGCCGGCCAGGCAACCGGTGTGCGGCCGGAGCGTCTCTGCTCCGAGGCGGATGGGCGTGCCTAAGCGCTAGAATGGCGACGATGGCCTTGAAGGTCAACGGTGAGGTGGTCGCCGACAGCGTCCTGGCTCGCGAAGCGGAGGCGTTGCGGCAGCGATTCTCGCAACTCTCGGACGAGGATAGGCGGAAGCACGGGCTGGAACCCAAGGCGTTCAAGCTGACCGCCGTCGAGTGGGCCCGAGAAAACGTGATTGAGCAGGTTCTGCTGCGTCAGGCTGCCCTCAGCGATACCGAGCCTGTAAGCCAGGCGGATGTCGACAGGCGCCTTTCCGAGTTGATTGCATCTCACGGAGGGCGGCAGAAACTCGCCGAGGCGGGCATCGACGAGGAAGTGCTTCGCGCCGACATCGAGGCACGTATCAAGGTGGACCGCCTGATCGCTGCGACCGTGTCTTGCGCCAAGCCTCCGCGGAGCAAGGATCTCGCCGACGTCTACCGGCGGAACAAGGATCGCTACCGGAGAGAGGAGACCGTTCGTGCCGCCCACATCGTCAAGCATGTCGAGAAGGGTGTGAGCGAGGCCCAGGCGAAGCGGGCTGCCGAGGAGCTCTATGCCAGGCTGCAAGCCGGGGCAAGTTTCGAAGCCATCGCCGATGAGCAGTCGGATTGTCCCGGGAATGGTGGGGATCTGGGCTACTTTCCGAGGGGGAAGATGGTCAGAGAATTCGAGGAGGTGGTCTTCGGCCTTCCGGTCGGTGGAGTCAGCCGGGTCTTCCGCACGGTCTTTGGTTTCCACATTGCGAAGGTCTTGGACCGAAAACCGAAAGGTCTGCGGCCGTTTCGGGAGGTGCAAGACGAGATCCGGAAGGAAGTGGTCGAGCAGCGCCGGACCAAGCTGCTGGAGAACTTCGTGGACCGCCTGAGGGAGTCGGCCGTCATCGAGGGCTAGTGTCCACTGCGAGAAATGTGTCGCCGGCGGGACTAGTGTTCCGGTCCACAGTGATATGCGGGTAAACGGCCGCGTGCGTACAACCGTTATCGGCAGCTGGCATTTTGCCGTTCACGCTACACCGACCCAAGTCCTACCCGTAAATACGAGAGTGACAGAACACTAGGAAATGCAACAGCGGGCGGACAGGCCTAAGGTCTTGATTGGCCGATCACATGGGAGAAACCGCCCTGCCTCGGACGCTCAGCCATCTGCCATGCGAAGAGCGCAGCCCAATCCGCGCCTGGCTCCCACTGGGAGCGTCGGTCAGCGGCATCACCGCTCAGCTCCAGCGTCCTCAGTCCACCGTCTGCCCCGTACCCCGGTCCCGCCAGCCTTCAGCATCAGCGGGCCTAACAGCTCGTTCTATGGCCCCGCTACCGGACCGCACAAGCTCCATCCGGCGATTTGCAACGTTGTCTGGGACTGCCTCCGGTGCACCTGGAACACGGAGCAGGATGGCCACCGCCTGGTGACGGCTCTTCGGGTCGGGTTCGATGTCAATCGACCGGCACAGTGGGCAGGCACTCGATACCCGCGTGACGGAACAGCACGGGTGGGCCGAGCCCCGCCAAGAAGGGGCGGGGCTGGTCTAGTTGCGTGATAGAATCAACCCGAGCGGTGGCGGAGTTGCTCGACAGGCAGGCCCCAATGAGGTCGTGCGCCACGGCACCGAAGATGGACTTGCCGTCCGTCATCGCCGGTCCGCATCCTTGCTGTGTACCAAGTGTGGATAGGGCACGGCGGCTGGCTGAGTCCAAAATCCTCTCCCGTCGCCGGACTGTCCGCAGGAATGGCTCGGTGGAGAACATGTCTCGGACCGACGGTGGTCCGTTCTTGATGGGAACCGAAACGGACCGAGGCTTTCCCGCCGACGGCGAGGGGCCGGTTCGCGAGGTTTTCCTGGATCCGTTCTATATCGACACCTATCCTGTGACCGTTGAATCGTTCGCGGAGTTTGTCAAGGCGACCGGCTACAAGACCGAGGCCGAGCGATTCGGTTGGTCCTTCGTCTTTCATTCCCAGTTGCCTGCGGAACGCCACCGTGAGCTGGTGCAAGCAACGGTCGCGGGCCACGAATGGTGGTGCCGGGTTTCCGGTGCCGACTGGCGGCACCCGGAAGGTCCGGGCTCGAGCGTCGGCGACCGTCCCGACCATCCCGTTACGCACGTCTCGCACTCCGATGCCGTTGCCTTTTGCGACTGGGCGGGCAAGAGATTGCCCAGCGAGGCGGAATGGGAATTCGCCGCTCGCGGCGGGCTCGAACAGAACACCTACCCTTGGGGGCAGAATCTGAATCCGGACGGTCGCCATCTGTGCAATATCTGGCAGGGGAGCTTTCCGCGACATGACAGCGGCGAGGACGGATACAGGGGACCGTGTCCCGTCGATGCTTTCCCTCCGAACGGGCTCGGCATCTATTCAGTGACGGGCAACGTCTGGGAATGGTGCTCGGACTGGTTTCACCCCACCTACCATGTCATGGCGACCAGAACCAATCCGGTTGGCCCTCCCGGCGGCAATTCCCGGGTCATGCGCGGCGGCTCGTTTCTCTGCCATGCCTCGTACTGCAATCGGTACCGGGTTGCTGCCCGGACTTCCAATACACCCGACAGTTCGACGTCGAACCAGGGGTTTCGCTGCGTTCGTGACATGTGATGAACTGGAAGGACGGACCGGTTCCTGGTGGCATGCCCCCTGTAAGCCGAACCATTCTTACGACGGGCCGAGCACTTGCCTGTTGCGTGTTGACGGTGGCGGTGCTGTTGGTCGCTTCGCCTTCGGATCTGCAGTCCGCTGATTCCGTCGATGACGGGTCGGCCACATCGGCCCCGGTCGAGCAGCCCATTCCCTACAGCCACAAGACCCACGTTGCGCTTGGATTGCAGTGCAGGGACTGCCATCGGATCGCCGATCCAGGTTTCGCGGCTGGTTATCCGTCCGAGGCGACGTGTATGGCCTGCCATGCGGCCGTCAAGATCGAGAGCCCGCATATTCAGAAGTTGGCGACGTTCAGCGCGAACGGCCAGCCCGTCCCTTGGAACCGCGTCTACCGTGTACCGGATTTCGTTTGGTTCTCGCACGCTTCGCACGTGGAAGACGCCTCGGTCGGATGTGAGACCTGCCACGGCGAGGTAGCGAGCCGCGACGTGCTGTTCCAGGAAGAGCCCACCACCATGGCGTCCTGCATGGAGTGTCACGCGCGCCACAGCGCTCCGAACGATTGTGATTTCTGCCATGACCCGGGCTAGGTTTGCTCGACGGCCGACCAGGCTGGCGACGAAGGTCTCCCCCGGGGTGCTGAGGCTGCCGTGAGACTGTCGCTGCTGGGTTCGACCGGGTCGATCGGGCGCAACACGCTTCAGGTTGTCCGGGAAATGGAATCCCCGGTGGAGGTTGTGGCTCTGGCGGCGGGCCGTAACGTGCGCGAGCTTCTTCGCCAGGCGCGGGAGTTCCGGCCCGCGATCCTGTCGGTCGCGGACGACAGGGCACTGGCGAGGTTGCGCGCTGGCTTGGGCGACGGGAAGGGTTACTCACCCACCTGCCTCTGCGGGGCCGAGGGCAACCATGCCGTGGCGACCGCGACTGGGGCCGATGTGCTGGTCTCGGCTGCAGTGGGTGTCGCCGGTCTTCCGGCAACCTACGAGGCCGTCCGCCTCGGCCGCCGCGTTGCCCTCGCGAACAAGGAGGTTCTCGTGGCGGCCGGCGAAGCGGTAACTGCGGCCGCACGCGCTTCCGGAGCGGATCTGCTCCCCGTCGATAGCGAGCACAATGCCGTGCATCAGTGCTTGCGCTCGGGTCGGCGGGACGAGGTCGAGCGTATCATCCTGACCGCGTCCGGCGGGCCGTTCCGGACCGTCCCTGCCGGGGAGTTGGATCGGATGACGCCCGAGAGGGCGCTGCGACACCCTACCTGGAGGATGGGCAACCGCATTACCATCGACTCCGCGACCCTGATGAACAAGGGCTTCGAGGTCATCGAGGCCTGCCACCTTTTCGACCTCGCGCCTGACCGGGTTGACGTTGTCGTCCATCCCCAGTCGGTTGTGCACGCCATGGTTGAATTCCGGGACGGCTCCGTGATCGCACAACTGAGCCCCCCGGACATGAAACTGCCGATCCGATACGCCCTCGATTACCCCGACCGCGAGCCGGGTCCACGCCAGCGCATGGATTGGACCGGCATATCAAGATTGGACTTTGAGTCTCCTGACCGGGCGAAGTTCCCGCTGCTTGATCTCGCCTACGAGACGCTCCGGCTCGGCGGGCTCGCAGGTTGCGTGGTCAATGCGGCGGACGAGGTGGCGGTGCAGGCGTTTCTTGACCGACGTATCTCATACTTGAACATAGCGGTGACTGTAGAACGGACTCTGTCGGCCATGGCTGCCGACAAGGCTTCGTCGGTCGAGGATGTCCTGGCTTGTGACCGCGAGGCCCGAGTGAGGGCCGCAGAGATCGTGGAGCGGTGCCCGGCACTCCCCCGGGGCTGGAGCACCTCTCGATAAGGTAGAGCTTGCAGCCATGGTTAATTTCATCATCGTACTCAGCGTCCTCGTGCTCTTTCATGAGTTGGGGCACTACGTCGCGGCACGCTATTTCAACGTCGATGTGGAGAGTTTCTCGATCGGGTTCGGACCGCGCCTGATCGGATTTCGGCGGAACGGAACGGACTTCAAGATCTGCCTGCTGCCCTTGGGCGGATACGTCAAGATGGCTGGCCAGACGGTGACCGGAGAGCCCACGGGCGAGCCGGGAGAACTGTTCGCCAAACCCCGCTGGCAGCGTCTGATCATCGTCGGGATGGGCCCCGCCTTCAACTTCCTGCTTGCGGTCGGACTGCTGGCGGGACTGTACATGTTCCAGTACGAGCGGGCGCAGTTCCTCGATGAGTCGCCGCGCATCGCCTACGTTGTCAGCGGCTCCCAGGCCGAGGCTGGCGGCCTGGCGGCGGACGATGTCGTCGTCTCGGTCGACGGAGTCCCGACCCAGACCTGGAAGGACCTCTACATGGCGGCCGCTCTTGCTTCCGGGCGTAGCGTCGATGTGGCGGTCCGACGGAACGGGACCGTTCGCCGGCTGAACATCGAGATACCGGATGCGGAGATCGACGGTTCCGGATTCAATCCGGGATGGACACCGCCCCAGACCGTGGTGGTGGGCGATGTGATGGCGAACTCTCCCGCAGCGGCCGCCGGCATCGAGGCCGGCGACCGGCTGGTTCGCATCGGAGGCGCAGACATCGTGGCGTCCCAGCAGATGATCGACATCGTCAGCTCTTCACAGGGAAGGGAGCTGACGTTCCTGGTGGATCGTGCAGGGAGCCAGGAACTGCTCCGATTCGGCGCCGCCCGGGACGGCGACGGCGGGCCGTGGCGGGTGGGAGTCCTGCTGCAGGCCGACTATGAGCGAATCGTCCAGCCGCTGTCGTTCCGGCAGGCCGTCGTCCAGTCGGCCACCGACAACCTTGACTTCGCCGGCCTGATATTCCGGACAGTCGGGGCGCTTGTCGTCGGGAACCTGTCAGTCAAGGCGCTGGAAGGCCCGGTCGGGATCTACCGGCACACCCAGGACGCCGCGGAGCGGGGTGCGGGCGGATTGGTGCAGCTCATGGCCATCATCAGCATCAATCTCGGGATCCTCAACCTGCTGCCCATTCCCGTGCTGGATGGCGGTCAAATCCTCCTGCTCCTGGTCGAGTCCAGCCTGCGTCGCGACGTCAGCGTGGCCGTCAAGAACCGGATCACCCAGGTCGGTGTGGTCTTCATCATGATCCTGTTCGCGATCGTGATGTACAACGATCTGGCTCGCCAGTTTTCGCTCCCGTAGCGGTGAGGGGGGGAGACGGATCCGGATTGGAACACGCTCGCCCCAACGTGCCAGAATAGGAACGATGAAAGCTAGAACCGTTTCAACGGGATCGAGGCTGCGGTGGTCGGGACCGGGGGTGCTCGTTTCCGCACTCTTGCTGTGGGCCGGCCCAACCGAGTTGGCCGCGCAGACCAAGATAGCAGTCGTCGACTTCCAGACCGCTTTGCTCAACACGGCCGACATGAAGAAGGAGTCGGCGGCCCTCGAGGCGAAATACTCGGATCGGCAAAAGGAACTCGAGTCCCTTTCTGCGGAGCTCTCCGAGATCCAGTCCAGGATGCAGTCTGCCCAGGGCGAGGAGGCCTCCAGGCTCCAGGCGGAAGGGCAACGCAAGCAGCGCACCGCTCAGCGGCTGAGCGAAGACCTCCAGGCCGACGTGGAGTTCGACCGCCAGGGCATACTGGGCGCGGCGAGTGCCCGCATGCGGGAAGTCGTCCGAGCCCTGCGCTCGGACAAGGGGGTGGACCTGATCGTGGACGCCGGCAGTGTGCTGGCGAACGATCCCCTGATCGACCTGACGGCAGAGGCAACCCAGGCGTACGACGACAAGCACCCGGCAAACTAGAACGCGACCGACACGGCCCCAGGCATGGAATTCTTGACCGGCTACGCCAGCAAGGGCATGCTGGCAGAGCGTGTCGTCAAGGCCGTGCTGATCGGGTTGGCAGTCGCGGTGCTGCTTGGCGGTGTCTATTACGTGTTCTTCCGGAACTGGCGGGAGGAGTTGCTGGCGAAGCGCTTCTTCGAGACGCTGAGAGCCGGGGATTACGAGACCGCCTACGTCATGTGGGGCTGCTCGGTCCAGGATCCCTGTCGCTACTATCCTTTCGATGAGTTTCTGGAGGACTGGGGCCCGGACGCTCCCTACGGCACAATCAGGGACTATGCGGTCAGGCGCTCGTACACGCAGGCCAACGGTGTGATCGTTCGATACTCAATCAACGGCACCGAACTCGATCCGCTATGGGTCGAGCTTGATCCGCCCGAGATCAGCTACTATCCCAATTGAGGTGCAGGCAGCCCCGGCGAGGGCTCATCCGTTCCGGACCAGTTCCTCCCACAGTGCGCGGTAGAACTTCAGATAGCGATCCGGCTCGCAACTCTGGGCGGTTTCCGCCAACGTGTACCGGTCGTAGCCGACCGAGTCGAGGAGACGGAACAGTTCCCGGTGCGGATAGTCGGGCAGGTCCCGGATGTGCACGTTGCGGATGAACCCGGACAGCAGGTCGAAGGCACCCCGGATTGAGCCGTCTTGGATATCGGTCGGATTGCAGTTCCAGCAGATCCCGACTGCCGGGTGGCTGCAGGCGTCCATGATGTCCCGCATAACCTGCGGTTCCTGCGTCCCACGCCCGTGCACCTCCACCCAAATCTCGACCCCGTAGCCTTCCGCATGATCCCCGCAGGCGCGCAGCGCCCGGCCGATCCGTTGTACGGTCACCTCTCTGGGCACCCCTTCCGGAAACCCGTTCGGGCGCACCTTGACGCCCCAGCAGCCCAGATCGTGAGCTAACTCGACGAACGCGGCCGTCCGCTCGACGTTTGCGCGACGCTCGGTCTCGTCCGGGGCATGGAACTCGCAGGCCGAGCCCAGGCTGAGCAGGCGGACCCGACTCCGCTCGAACCGCTCGCGGATCGCCGCGACGGCGTCTGGCTCAAGGCCCGGTTCGACGCCGTGGCGATGTGTGCTCCGCAATTCGACGGCCTCGAAGCGCGCCATCTCGAGCTTCTTGATGATCGTCTCGATATCCCAGTCCCGCCCGATGTTGTACGTAACCAAACCCAGCTTCATTGCAGTGACCTCCCAGGACGATCCAGGCGGTCGAGACTCCGGACCGCGACCGGACCTATTATGGCAAACACGGGCCCATTCGGTTGTCACTCCCTGTCACTGGAGCGACCAAGACACTATATGTTGAATCTGACGTGGCAGGATACACAATATCTTCTAAAGTTAAGAAAACCATCAAATTCCATGCCGTCGCTGCTTGACAGCCGTCTCGCTTTCGTTCGAGAATGTTGTGGACGGAAATGGCCAGTTCTGGTCATTTGTGTTCCAAAGTGGACCAGAATCGCGTGGCGCTGTTTCGCGGAGTTCAGACCGGGAGCGTGGACGACAAGGGCCGGCTCAAGCTGCCCGCCTCCGTCAATCGCGCACTGCGACGCATGTACGAGGAGTCGGACCTGTTCGTGACCAGCCTGGACGGAGAGTCGGTGAAGGCCTACCCGATCAGCCAATGGGAGGTTGTCGAGACCATGCTGGCGCGACCGGCCCCGGGCCCTGAACCCGACCCAGACGCACCCCTCAAGAACAAGATTCTGTTCCAGGCGAATCACTGGGGTGCCGAGGAGAAGGTGGATGCGCAGGGCCGCGTTCTGGTTCCGGCCCAGCTTCGCGAGGCTGCCGGCATGAAAGGAACCGTGCGAATCCAGTGGCAAAAGAACCACTTCCTCATCATGAACGAATCCAAGTACGCCGCTACCGCTGAGGAATACCAGATCAGCGACGAAGAGATGAAGCGTGCACAGAGCATGGGCCTGTGACGGAATCTGTACGGGAACATCTGCCGGTGATGGTCGAGGAAATGGAACGCAACCTGATCGGGGAGGCCCTCGACAGCGTGCCAGCCATCTACTGCGACTGCACCGCCGGCTCCGGGGGCTACGCGCTTCGGATACTCGAGCGCGACAGGAGCAGTACCGTTGTCGCCATGGACCGGGACGACCGGGCCCTCGATCGATGCCGACGGCGCTTGAGGGGGTTCCGCAGTCGCGTGCAGTACTTCCATGGAGGTTTCTCGCGCATTGCCGAGGCCGTTGCGGAACACCCGCCTCTGGCGGGAATCGTCGCGGACCTGGGTTTCTCGGCGGAGCAGGTTCACGATCCCGACCGGGGCTTCAGTTTTCGGGCGGAAGGGCCCCTCGACATGCGTTTCGACCGCCGCCAGGAACTGCGGGCAGCCGACGTGGTCAATCGAGGCGGCGAGCGGGAATTTGCGAATCTGCTGTTCGAGCTGGCGGATGAGCGGTTCAGCCGGAGAATAGCACGGGCGGTGGTCCGAGCCCGCCCCGTCCGGGACACGAGACACCTCGCCGACATTGTGGCGGCGGCTGTGCCCCGGGGTGCCTATGGACGTATCCATCCCGCCACCCGGACCTTCCAGGCTCTGCGCATGGTGGTCAACGATGAGCGGGGAGAGCTCGCAACACTCCTCGAGACGGCCCCGCCCCTGCTCGCCAGCGGCGGCCGCTTCGTCGTGGTCAGCTTCCACAGCGGAGAGGACCGCATGGTGAAGCACTCGTTTCGCAGACGGGTGAGCGACGGAAAATTCAGACTCTTGACTCGCCGGGCCCTGCTTCCCTCGTCTGAGGAAGTGGTCCGCAACCCGCCCTGCCGAAGCGCTCGCATGAGGGCGCTTTGCCGGGCCGCCGGTTGGATGGCCGAGTCGAAAAGGATCGGTGCACATGGAGAAGAAGACTGAACGAAACGCGCCGCTGCCGCGGCTTCCCGGGTACGGCTGGAGCAACGCCTCCAACCCATCAGCC
The DNA here is from genome assembly GCA_965205085.1 of Bryobacterales bacterium. Taxonomy (GTDB): domain Bacteria; phylum Acidobacteriota; class Terriglobia; order Bryobacterales; family UBA6623; genus VXMF01. The sequence continues at coordinate 5,557,799 of OZ242039.1, forward strand.
GTCCCCGCTCGAGCCCCGGCAGACGGCGCCGACCCTTCCGAATCGGCATTCGCCATGCCGATGGAAGGGGCCGTGCTGTGCCAGAAGCAGATCGACAACAGTGGTGTGCGTTACCGGCACGATCCACGTGACCGGTACGCACTCCGCACCCACATCAGCTGGGGGTTGTTCGTCGTTCTGCTCCTGCTGATGGTGTCGGGGCCGCGACTCTGGGTGCGGCACTCCGGGTATCGGCAGGCACTGCTGGCCGAGACCATCGACGACCTGGTTGCCGTGCGAGAGCACCTGAAAGTCGAGAAGGGGCGGCTCGAGGACCTCGGCCGGGTCACCGTGCTTGCTCAGCGGATGGGACTCACGGAGGCCGGAGAGGAACACGGTAACTTCCCTGACCTGCACCCGCCCGAGCCGGAAATCGAGACCACTGTCGCGCAACTGTTTGATCCCCGGCGGTAGTCCGGGCACATCCGGCCCACTGGCGCCTGTGGCTCGGAGGTGGCAACGAGGCGCCTGAAAGTCCTCTGAGAGATTCCCAGATTGAAGCGAATGCGCAAGTCGGTGAACGCATGGGTCAGAACCGGTGGCCGACCGGATGGTCGCGGCCACTCCTTCAACCTTCCTGCGAATCCGTTCGGCCCCCATGGGCACGTCCGTCTTCAACTGGTGAGTCTCGTGGCGCTACTGTGGTTCGGGCTGGTCGTCCTGCGCTTGGCCGACCTGCAGATCCTGCAGCAGGACGATCTGGCCAAGCGGGCCGATCGTCAGCAGATGGGTGAAGTGGACATCCTGCCGAAGCGGGGCGGAATCCTCGACCGGAACCTCGAGGAACTGGCGCTGAGCACGCCCGCCCAGTCGATTGGAGTGTTCTCCGACCGTGTCCACGACAAGCGGGCGATGGCGAGGGAGTTGGCCGTTGCGGCGGGTGTTGAGGAAAACGACCTCTACAGGCGCATGGATGAGCGGGGAGGTTTTCAGTGGGTCAAGCGCCTCGCCACGCTTGCGGAGTACCAGCGCATCAGCGCGCTGGATCCGCCTGGAGACCGCAGTTTCCTGCACTTTGAGACGGAGAACAGACGGTATTACCCTCACGGCTCGGTTGCAGCCCATGTGCTCGGGATGGTCGGTCTCGACCACCATGGGCAGGCCGGACTCGAACTCAAGTTCGATTCCCGGCTGCGGGGCGAGCCCGGTCTGCGGGTCCTGCAATACGACGGAAGCCAGCGCCGCTACGGCGCACAGGTTATCCGTCCGGCGGTGCCGGGTGACGATATCGTGCTCGACCTCGATCTTCGCATCCAGTCGCTTGTCCACCTGGAGCTTGAGCGGGCCGTGCGAGAGACCCGCTCCCAAGCCGGGACGGTTGTCCTGATGCGCCCTGACACCGGGGAGATCGTGGCCATGTCGAGCTGGCCCCGTTTCGACCCGAACAGCCTGTCCCGCAAGTCGCAGGACCTCGAGAATTTGAGGAACTTCGCCATCAGCCACCTCGTTGAACCGGGCTCGACGTTCAAGGTGCTGACTGCCGTGGCAGCGCTGGAGGAGGGGCTCGTGGCTACCGATGAGGTTTTCGACTGTGAGATGGGGGCTATCTGGATCCACCGGCGCAGAATCCGTGATCACCATCCGTACGGGCTCCTGACGATGCCGGAGATTCTGATGAAGTCGAGCAATGTCGGCATCATCAAGATCGGATATCGCATCGGCAGCGAGAGGATGCACGACTATATCCGCCGATTCGGTTTCGGGGAGCCGACCGGAATCCGGCTGCCCGGCGAGGTGGCCGGGCTGGTCCGGCCGGTTGATCGCTGGAGTGGGTCCTCGCTCGCGTCTCTGGCCATGGGGCAGGAGATCGGGGTTTCCGCCGTGCAGATGGCGCGCCTGTTCGCTGCGGTCGCCAACGGCGGCATGCTGGTCGAGCCTCGCATCGTGCGGGGGATCCGCGAGCAGGGCGGAGGCGTCGTGCCATCGGAACCAAGGCCCGGCACTCGCGTGGTCAGTCCCGCAACGGCCGCGACCATGCAGTCCATCCTCGAGCGCGTGGTCCAGGACGGGACCGGACGGCTCGCCCGGATTCCCGGCTACAGGGTCGCCGGCAAGACCGGCACCGCCCAAATGATCAATCCGGAATCCGGCTCGTATCGCGACGGCGCGTACCTGGCGAGCTTTTGCGGATTCGCTCCGGTCAACGATCCCGCCCTCGTCGGTGTCGCCATGCTGTACGACCCGCGCGGCGAGCACTACTATGGCGGCAGGATAGCGGCCCCCCTGTTCTCGGCAGCGATGAAGAGGGCCCTGCGAATCCTGGACGTCGAGCCATCGCAGCCAGCCCCCGGCCGGCCGGCATCCCCGGCACCCGTTCCCGACACCGTCCTGGCTGACTTTGTCGAGGACCGGGATGCCAGGACGGACGACTCCGAGCTCCAGACGCTGGCCGCCGACCCGGCTACGGGTTCCCCCGCCGGGCCGGTTCCCGCCCCTCGGACAGACGCACGGGCCCCGTCCGTTGCCGCTGAGCCGCCAGCGACCGCTTCGGCCGGGCCATCAGAGGGCGATCTGGCCATGGTTCCGGACATGCGGGGGTTGACCTTGCGCGAGGCGCTGGAGCTTGGCGTCCGGCTCGGGATTCGGATCGAGCCAGTCGGCAGCGGCATAGGACATTCCCAGTCGCCCCAGCCCAACGGGGTGCTTGCCGAAGGCCAGACACTGCGAGTTCGTTTTTCGCACTCACCGGAGACGGAACCTGTGGCGGGCAGGGACGGTCGGGAGGATGGCGGATGAGGCTCAAGGCGCTGCTGGACGGACTGACTGTGGGAGTTGTTCCGGAGGTGGTCGTTAACGGACTCCAGTACGATTCGAGGCAGGTGCGCCCGGGTGATGCGTTCTTCGCGTTTCCCGGTGATCGGGTCGATGGTCACCGGTTCGTTGCGGGTGCGTTTCGCGCCGGGGCGACGGCTGTGGTCAGCGAGCGGACGCCCCCTGACGGGCTGGAGTCCCGTTGGGCCCGCGTGGCTCACGGCCGACGGGCACTGGCCCACGCCAGCCTGCGATTCTACGGCCATCCTGACCGGGCCCTGTCCGTCACGGCCGTTACCGGAACCAACGGCAAGACCACAACTGCGCACCTGATCGACTCGCTGTTGCGCACGACAGGCAAGACAACCGCACTGCTCGGCACCATCCGTCACAGCGTGGGCGGCAGTTCCGAGAAAGCGGTCAACACGACTCCCGAATCCCTGGACATTGTCCGTCTGCTGGCCCGCTTGCGCCGGATCGCCGGCACCCACGCGACCATGGAAGCATCGTCCCACGCGCTGGCACTGGAACGGATTTGCGGGCTGCAGTTTCGTACCGCCGTCTTCACGAACCTGACACCGGAGCACCTGGATTTTCATGGTGACCTGGCTGCGTACGCTGCGGCCAAGCGCAAGTTGTTCGAGGGGGCTGGCGCAAGGCCTCCCCGACATGCCGTTGTCAACATCGATGATCCGGCGGGTCCGAGTTTTCTGGGTCTCGGAGCGGCCACGGAGCTGACATTCGGGCGCGGTCCCTCGGCGGATATCCGGGTCCGGGAGGTCCATGAGGGCCAAAGGTGCCTGACCTTCGATGCCGATACCCCGGCCGGTTCCGTGCGGGTGGAATCCCGTCTGGTCGGCGAATTCAACATTTCGAACCTGCTTGCGACTATCGGCTCCGGATTGTGCGATGGCTTGACGGTGACGGAGATCGAACGGGGGCTGCGTCTTGCGAGTCCCGTTCCGGGACGGTTCGAAGCGGTTGACAGCGGGCAGCCATTCCTTGCGGTCGTCGACTACGCCCACACGGAAGATGCACTTTGTCGGCTGGTGAGCGCCGCACGGGCCCTCGCGTCCCGCGGCGGGAAGCCCGGCCGGGTCCTGACCCTGTTCGGTTGCGGTGGCGACCGGGACCGCGCCAAGCGGGCACCCATGGGGACAGTGGCGGGCCGGTTCAGCGATTTCGTGGTACTGACATCCGACAATCCGCGCACCGAAGATCCGCAACGCATCCTTGACGATGTCAGCCCGGGGCTGCAGGCCGGGACTGCCGAGTGGGTCACCGAGCCGGATCGGGCCCGAGCGATTGAGGTCATCCTGCGGGAGGCGCGTTCCGGCGATGTCGTGCTGATTGCGGGCAAGGGGCACGAGACGACACAGACACTGGCCGACGGCCCGGTCGAATTCGACGACCGATCCGTCGTCCGATCGGTTCTGGCCCTGATGGGGTACGAGAAGCCATGAATCTGGACCTGGCGCAAGTCCGGACATGGCTTGACGTTTCCGGCCCGGGGCCTGTCGGGGAAGCCGTCGGCTATTCGATCGATTCACGCACCCTTCGCCCGGGCGACCTGTTCGTCGCTATCCGCGGCCCTCGCCACGATGGTCATGACTTCGTCCCGCAAGCCCTGCAGCGCGGAGCGGTCGCCGCCATCGTCGAGAGTTCGTTCGCCGGGCGCTCACGCGGTCCGCTGCTGCCCGTCCGCGACACGGGCGAGGCCCTGCGAATGCTGGCCACCCGCGCCCGGGCCGACTGGGGCGGCACCGTGATCGCAGTGACAGGCAGTGGGGGCAAGACCACGACGAAGGATGCGATCGGCGCGCTGCTCGCCGAGTTCCAGCCGGTTGCCAAGTCCCAGGGCAACCTGAACAACGAGTTCGGGTTGCCGCTGTCCTTGCTGCGGGTGCCGCGGGAATGTCGCGCTGCCGTCCTCGAGGTCGGCATCAACCATCCCGGCGAGATGGCTCCGCTGGCCGCGGTCGCCGCTCCCGATATCGGCCTCGTCACCAACGTGGGACTGGCTCACGTCGGCAACTTCGCCTCGCAGGACGAACTGGCCCGGGAAAAGGGGCGTCTCATTGAAGCCATCGGGCCCCAAGGCACCGCGATCCTCAACGGCGATGATCAACGGGTGGCGGGCTTCCGCGGACTCCACACCGGCCGCACGGTGACGTTCGGAATCGGGGCGGATGCGGATGTCCGGGGTGAATGTGTCCGGGATTCGGGTGCCGACGGGGTCCGTTTTCGCGTGTCCGGGCAGGAACTGGCGTCGGTCCTGTCCGGACGCCACAACGTCTATAACATTCTTGCGGCTGTGGCGACCCTGGGTGTGCTGGGGATCGGCCCCGAATCGCTGGCTGGGCCGGTAAGCCGCCTGCGGCCGGCCCCCATGCGAGGTGCGGTCCGCAGGTGCGGCGGCGTAACCGTCATCGACGACTGCTACAACGCCAATCCCTGTGCGGCCGTAGCGATGCTGCAGGTCCTGCGCGACACGGCGGCAGTTCGCCGGATTGCCGTGCTCGGCGAGATGCGTGAACTCGGGGAGCGGTCCCGGGAACTGCACCGCCAGGTTGGGGCGGCGCTTGCCTCGGCCGAGGTGGACTATCTCGTGGCTGTCGGCGGGGACGCCGAGGAGATGGTGCGGGTCGCAGGTGTGCCGGCCGAGTTCCACCCCAGTTCCGCCACGGCGGCCTCGTTCCTCACGGAGTTCGTCCGGGCGGGGGATGCCGTTCTGATCAAGGCGTCCCGTGGCGTGGGCCTGGAGCAGGTTCGGGATGCCCTGCTGAATGCGCTCGACAGGGCCTCTGGCGCGGATGTGATGGAAGTTTGAATCGTATGCTGTACCAGTTCCTGATCGACTACCTCTACCCGCTGTTCAGCCCCGCCCGCGTCTTCAGCTACATTACCGTCCGAACTGCGATGGCGAGCCTGTCGGCCCTGGTGATCGGCCTGATTCTCGGGCCGTGGCTGATCCGGAAGCTGGGCGAGGCCCAGATCGGCCAGTATATCCGGGAGGAGGGCCCGGAGTCCCACAAGGGCAAGGCGGGCACGCCCACCATGGGCGGTCTCCTGATTTGCCTTGCGACGATCGTTCCCACGCTCCTGTGGGCGGACTTGGCCAATCCGTACGTCTGGACGGGTCTCTTCGCCATGGTCGGTTTCGGAGCGATCGGCTTTGTCGACGACTACAGCAAGATCGCCCGCAAGCGGAATCTGGGGATCACTTTCCGCACGAAAATGGCGCTGCAGTGTGGCATGACCGTGCTGCTGGGCTGTCTTCTGCTGTCGATGAGTGCCCGTGGCACCTACTCGACGGCCATCTCGCTGCCGTTCTTCAAGCAAATCGAGCCGGACCTCGTGATCGCCTCGCTGGCTGTGCATTCATGGACGCTGCCGCTGGCCTATGGACTGTTCTTCGTGTTCCTGTTCTTCGTGCTGGTGGGGTCCAGCAATGCGGTCAACCTGACAGACGGCCTGGACGGGCTGGCGATCGGCCTGACGATTATCTGCGTCGGGGCGCTGGCCGTGCTGGTCTATATAGCAGGGCATCGCGAACTGGCGACGTATCTCGACGTGCCCGGGGTGCCGCTGGCCGGCGAGCTGACTGTCTACTGCGGCTCGATCCTCGGCGCGAGCCTCGCCTTTCTCTGGTACAACGCGTATCCGGCCCAGATCTTCATGGGCGACATCGGCTCGCTGAGCCTCGGCGGGGCGATCGGCACGATCGCCGTGCTGGCCAAGCAGGAGATCGTGCTGCTGTTCATCGGAGGCGTCTTCGTTGTCGAGACCCTCTCCGTCATTGCCCAGGTCGGCAGCTACAAGCTCACGGGGAAGCGGATTCTCCGGATGTCCCCGCTGCACCATCACTTCGAGCAGCTGGGCTGGCCCGAATCGAAAGTGATCGTGCGTTTCTGGATTGCCGGATTCGCCTGGGCGCTGCTGGCGATCAGCACCCTCAAGCTGCGATGAACGTGGAGGGCAGGAAGGTGTTGGTGGTCGGCCTCGGCAGGTCGGGGCTGGCTGCGGTGCGTTTCCTTGTCCGCCGCGGCGCCGTCGTCACCGCCGCCGACACCCGTCCGCGCAGGCATCTTGATGCCGCTGCCGCCGAGCTGGCGGAACTTCCCGTGCAGCTTCGTTTCGGCGGCCACCCTGACGGCCTGTTTCTGGACCATGAACTCGTTATTCCCTCTCCCGGCGTTCCGTGGGACCTTCCCGCCCTGGTCGCGGCCCGCCAGCGAGGGACGCTCGTGTGTGGTGAACTCGAGTTGGCCGCCACGGAACTGCAGGGCCGGGTGATCGGCGTCACCGGCACCAACGGCAAGACCACGACCGTTTCGCTCATTGATCACGCTCTGCGGGCCTCCGGCATTCCGGGATTCGTTGCGGGGAACATCGGAACCCCCGTGCTCGGAATCGTGGACGAGTCCCGGCCCGAGCACTGGCAGGTGCTGGAACTGTCGAGTTTCCAGCTGGAGGCTGCCCGATCCTTCCGGTGCCACGTTGCGGTCGTCCTCAACATAACCCCCGACCACCTGGACCGCCACCGGTCGTTCAGGGCCTATGTCGCTGCCAAGGCGCGGATCCTGCGCAATCAGAAAGGCGGGGACTTCACTGTGCTCAACGGGGACGATCCGGCCTGCCGCGAGCTCGAACACCGGGCAGCCGGATCGGTGCTTCGATTCGGGCTGCGTTGTCGCGAGGGTTTGGACGCCTGCGTCCGGGACGGCCGCATCGCGGTTGGAGATGCGGCCATCTGCGACGCCGGGCTCCCGATCAAGGGTCCGCACAACCTCGAGAACGCGCTCGCCGCTGCGACCGCGTGTTCGCTGGCGGGGCTCGGTCCGTTGGCGATCGGTTCCGCGCTCCAGTCCTTCCAGCCCGTGCCGCACAGGATGGAGTTCGTCGGCAAGGTGCGGGGGATCAACTTCTACAACGACTCCAAGGCGACGAACGTTGCCGCCGCAGTGAAGGCCTGCGGCACCTTCCCCTCGGGCCTCTGGCCCATCCTGGGTGGGCGTGACAAGGGCTCGGACTATGCCCCCCTGGCGCGGACACTCAGGGCCCGCGCCCGCGCCGCACTGCTGGTGGGCGAGGCGGCGCCGCTGATTCGCCGGCAGCTCGGTGAGGCTGTCCGGACCGTTGAAGCGGGCACGATTCGCGCGGCGCTTCAGTATGCGGTGAGCAACGCTCGTTCGGGCGACACAGTGCTGCTCGCACCGGCGTGCGCAAGCTTCGACCAGTATCCGAACTACGTTGAGCGTGGTCTCGAGTTTCGGAAGCTGGTTGCGGAGATGGGGGCCTGACATGCCACTGATGCTGCGTTGTGACCGGGTCTTGATCTGGACCATCCTGTCGCTGGCGATGTTCGGGTTGATGATGGTCTACAGCACGACGGCTGCGTCCCAGCACTCCAGCACGCTCTACATCGCCAAGCAGCTTGCCGCCGCCCTGATCGGCTTCGGCGCGATGTACGGGCTCATGTTCCTCGACTACAGGAGACTGCGGTCCAGGAAGGTCGTGTTCTCCGTTCTGGCTGTGTGCGCCCTCCTGCTGCTCGTTGCGGCGGCTCTCGGCACGGGTGCCAACACGCGGCGGTTTCTGCGCCTTGGTGTGCTGTCGCTCCAGCCGTCCGAACTCGCCAAGCCGGCCGTCATCCTCTTCCTGGCATGGTATCTGGAACGCTACCGCAAGGATCTCGGCCGCTTCAGCGCGCTGCTCCTGCCCGGAGTCGTGGTCGGGGCGCTCTGCGGACTGATCCTGATCGGCAGGGATTTCGGCACGACGGCCTGCGTGGTCTTCCTTGCGGGCTCGATGCTCTATGTTGCGGGTATTCCCGCACGGCACCTTGGCCTGTGCGCGCTTCCCGCCGTTCCCGCCGTGTACTTCTTCGTGTGGCTCGTCGACTACAGGCGCAGTCGCATTTTCGCCTTTCTCGATCCGTACGCCGACCCGCTCGGCAGCGGCTTCCAGATCATCCAGTCTCACATTGCGGTAGGCTCCGGGGGCTGGACCGGCCAGGGGTGGATGGCCGGCAAGCAGAAGATGTTCTTCCTGCCGGAGGCCCACACCGACTTCATCTTCGCCATGGTTGCCGAGGAACTGGGACTGATCGGTGCGGTGATGCTGGTGGCGGCCTACGGTGTGATCCTGTGGCGAGGCATTCGGGCAGCGGAGGGGGCTCCCGACCTGTTCGGTGTGTACGTGGCTGCGGGTGTAACGGCGATGATCGTTTCCCAGGCCATGCTGAATGTGGGGGTCGTTCTCGGGCTGCTTCCCACCAAGGGCATGCCGTTGCCCTTCATCAGCTACGGCGGCTCCTCCCTGATGACCACGCTGGCGGCAGCGGGAGTCTTGCTCAACGTCAGCAGGTTTGGCCGATGAAGACGGGAGCAACCCAGTCCCCGTGTGTGCTGATCGTGGCTGCCGGCAGTGGCGGGCACGTGATCCCCGGCCTCGAGATCGGCCGCGAGCTGCGCGCCCGCGGCTGGGATTGCGTCTTCGTCGGCACGCCGCGCGGATTCGAGAATCGGCTGGTGCCCGGTGCCGGCTTCGAACTGCTGCACGTTTCCATCGGGTCCTTCAACCGCGTCCCGGCCGCTCGCCGGGTCTCCACCCTGGTCGCGGCACCGGCCGCCCTCGCCGCGGCGCTTCGGATCGTGCAGCAGCGCCGCCCGGCGGCTGTCTTGAGCTGCGGAGGCTCCGCCGCGGGGCCCGTCGTGGCGGCATGCGCCCTGCTGGACGTGCCGCTGGTGGTGATGGAGCCGAACGCATTTCCGGGGCTGTCGAACCGGCTGGCCGCTCCGGTCGCATGTACGGTCTTGCTGGGCCACTCCGGGGCGGCGGCTTTCTTCCGGGCGTCGACTTGCCGGGTGACGGGTGTCCCCGTTCGCCGCGAGTTCTTCCAGAGCGTGCCCAAGGCCCCCTCCGAGCCGCTCACGCTGCTGATCCTCGGAGGCAGCCAGGGGGCGGCGCGGCTCAATCGCGCGGCTGTCGAGGCGGCCCGCATCTGGACCGCCGACGGCTGCCGCCCTCCGTCCATCATCCACCAGACCGGTGAGCGTGACCATGTCGCGGTCGAGGCTGCCTACCGCGATCTCGGGGTCGAGGCCGACACGGCACCGTTCTTCGATGATCTGGCGCAGCGGATCGCGACCGCTGACCTCGTTGTTTGCCGGGCCGGTGCGTCAGCGGTCGCCGAACTCTGCGCTGCCCGCAAGCCTGCTGTTCTGGTGCCGTTTCCGTATGCAGCCGACGATCACCAGCGGGCGAACGGCACCGCCGTCGCCGCCGCCGGCGGTGCCCTGGTGGTCGAGGACGCCGACTGGAACGGGGCGCGGATGGTCCGGGAACTGAGCCGTTTCGCGAGCGCCCCCGAACGTCTTGCGGCCATGGCGTCCGCCCTGGCACCCCTGGCACCCGTGGCGGCGGCGAAGGACGCCGCTGACGCTGTCGCGGATGCCGCGCACTTCGAGGGATGGGAGAACTGATCATGCTCTTCAACAGGGAAGCCTTTCGGCACCGACGGCTTCATTTCATCGGGATCGGGGGAGTCGGCATGAGCGGAATCGCCGAGATTCTGCTGAATCTCGGCTATACCGTCACCGGCTCCGACATTCGTGACTCACCCGTCACCGAGCGGCTGGCCCGCCTTGGAGCGGGGGTGTACATCGGCCATGAGCCGAAACATCTCGGCGATCCCGAAGCCGTCGTGACGAGTTCCGCGATTCCCGGCAACAACCCCGAGCTTGCCGAGGCCAGGCATCGCAGGCTGCCGATCATCTCGCGTGGTGAGCTGCTGTCAGAACTGATGAGGGTGAAGTACGGCATCGCCGTCGCGGGAAGCCACGGCAAGACGTCGACAGCGTCGATGTGCGCCGCCGTGCTCGGGGCGGGCGGCAAGGACCCGACCGTGGTGGTCGGCGGGCGCGTTGCCTCGATCGGGTCCAACGCCCGCCTCGGCAACAGCGATTACCTGCTGGTTGAGGCGGACGAGTCGGATGGGTCCTTCCTGGCGCTCGACCCCGTTGTGGGCGTCATCACCAACATCGATCGCGAGCACATGGAGCACTACGGCTCGGTCGGCAGGTTGTTGCAAGCCTTTGAACAGTTTGCCAACAATCTTCCGTTCTATGGTGCTGCGATCCTGTGTGCAGACGATCCCCTGACGCGACAGGCTGCAGCGGGCGTTCGCAGGCGGCTCTTGACGTACGGACTCCGGGACAGCTCACCCGGGGCGGATCTGGTTGCGGACCGGATCGAGCTCGGGCGCGACGGAGTGTCGTTTCATCTGGAGTTCTCCGGCCGGCATCTGGGCGGGTTCAGCGTGTACGGAGTCGGTGTCCACACCGTTCGCAATGCGATGGCAGCGGTTCTGGTCGGGTTGGAACTCGAAGTTCCGGTCGACCGGATTCGAGCAGGACTGGCCGAGTTCCGCGGTGTGGACCGCCGGTTCCAGCTGCGTGGAGTGGAGGGCGGGATCGCCGTGATTGACGACTACGGACACCACCCCACCGAGATCCGTGCCACCCTGGCTGCGGCCCGCTCCTGCGGGTTCCAGTCGGTGAATGTGATCTTCCAGCCGCATCGCTACACCCGCACGAAGGACTTGCAGAGCGAATTCAGCGACTGCTTCGCGGACTGCGACCGTCTCTGGGTCGTGGACATCTACTCGGCCGGCGAGGAGCCCCTGCCTGGAATCTGCAGCCCGGCGCTTGTGGAGAGGGTCGTCCGGGCGGGACATCCTTGTGCGGACTACTGTTCCAGCATGGAGCAGGCGGTTGACCGAGCCCGGTCCGAACTTGGTCCGGGGGACGCATTGGTGACGTTCGGGGCGGGGAACGTGTGGCTGGCTGGCGAGCAACTTCTGGAGACTCTCCGGAGCGCCTCAAGGGGCGCGCCGGCCGAACCCCGGTCGGCGGATTCTGAAACCAGGGAGGTGAGACGGACGTGAGTGGGAAGGTTGGCGAGGCGAGCGGGGCGGCCGATCAGACGAAGGTCATCGGGACCGAACTGCCCAGGGACGACGCATCGGCCTACTTTCGCGGGCCGAAGCCGCTGCGGGCCGACCGGAGCCTGCAAGTGGGGCCGACGGTCAGGTTCTGGGTGCTTGCGGGCACGGGATTCACGGCGGCGGGAGCCGCCGCCTGGTTCATTCTTTTTGGCCTGGTGCTACCTTCGGAGCCCTTCCGACTTGATCCGGAACTGGAACGGCTCGAGATCCGTGGGACGGTCGTGATCGAACGGGAGGAGGTGGCTGGTCTGTTCATGGAGAATGCCGGACGAAGTCTGGCGTCGCTGGACCCGGACGCACGACTCGAGGCACTGCGGTCGTTCCCGTGGGTGCGGACCGCGCGGGTCGCCCGGCGGTGGCCCGATTCGGCCACCGTCACGATCGAGGAACGCCGTCCCGTGGCCTTTCTGCGGGAATCCGCTACCGGTGTGATCCGGATGATCGATTCGGACGGCGTCATTCTCGATCTGCGCGGGGCCGCTGCCCACTCTCTTCCGGTGCTGTCGGGAGTGACGGACGACATGCCCATCGCCGAACGGCGCAAGCGCGTGGATCTCTTCGAGAACGTGATGAAGGCCTTTGGTGTGCGTAACCGCCAGATAGGGCGGTCCGTTTCCGAGATTGACGTCTCCGACGCCAGGAACGCCGTGGTTCTTGCCCGGCACGGGGATAGGATGATCACCCTCCAGATGGGGGACAGGCACCTGACACACCGACTGGACGTCTACCTGAACTACATCGACAACTGGACGTCCAAATACGGGCTTCTGAGGGCGGTGGACCTCCGGTTCGAGAAGCTCGTTGCGATCCAGCCCATCAAGATTGCGGAGGAACCGGGATGACAGACAAGCATGGAACCTATGTAGGGCTTGACATGAGCGGCTCCCAGACGCGCTGCCTGATTGTGGCGGCGGATGGGCCCCGATTGCGGTACCTGGGCTGCGGGTCCATGCCGCCGGCCTATGGGACGGGAGAGAACGGACCGGAAGCTCCGCTCACCGCCGATTGCGTTCTGGAGGTTGTCTGCGAGGCCGAACGCGAAGCCGGGCTGACCGTCGTCTCGGCTGTGGTGGGCGTTGGCGGTTCCCGTGTGCAGAGCAGTCTGGTGAGCAGCCGGATCCGCCTGCCTGTCGGGCGCGAACTGATCGAGAACCGCGATCTCGCCGACGTTGTCTGGCGAGCTGCCCGCGCCGCCACGAACGGCAGCACGACCGTCTTGCAACTCGTGCCTCTGGAGTTTGCCGTCGACGGGCGGGGAGGTCTCCGCAATCCGGTTGGGCTGGCAGCGAGGCGGCTGGAAGCGCTGGTTCGCGTCATCTCGATGGCAAACGCCGATCACGACATCGTGACTTCGCTGGTCAACCAGGCGAGCTTCCGGGTCGAGGAGACGGTTCTGTCCGCCTTTGCCGCCGCCTATTCGACGCTGACGCCGTCCGAGTATGCGAACGGGGTGGCGCATCTGGATTTCGGCAAGTCGTCCTCGGGGCTGGTCGCGTACTGTTCCGGGGCGCTTGCCCTGGCCCGCAGCATTCCGGTTGGCCACGATCACTGGGTCAACGATGTGTCGCGCGCATTCGGCACCGACAGGGCCGTGGCGTCCTCGCTGATCGCTGATTTCGGCAGAGCTGTTCATGCCGACGCCATGAACGGGGTCTCCATCTTCGTTCCCCAGCCGGAGCCGGGATCCTCCGGACAGCACGGGACGCTGTGGCCGCGGAACATGCTCGACAAGATCATCGCGTTGCGCATCGAGGAGTGCATGACACTCGTCCGCGACTCGCTGCTCCGCGACGGTGTCAGACCGGGAGACGTTCAGTCCCTGGTCCTTACGGGGGACGTCGCGACGATACCGGGGGTTCAGGAAATGGCTCATCAGATCGTTGGCCTCCGGTGCCGGGTCGGTGTGCCGACTCGGCTGGAGAGTCTGCCAGAGACCCTGCGCAGCCCGGGTTGGGCCTGTGCCGCAGGCCTGGTGATGTACGCGAACCGGCTCGCCTACCGGCCGTCCGGCGGAAGGTCGCGGGAGAGGGACAACCGGCCGGTGCAAAGCCAGGAGCAAGCGGCATGATCGAAATGGAAACACCACAAGCCCAAGAGGAAGTTGGAGGAACGCTGCCCGACAGCGACCTGAAATTCACTCTCGAGGAGGTGCCGAGCAGCGCGATCTCGATCAAGGTGATCGGGATCGGCGGGTGCGGAGGCAACATCGTCAACCACATGATCGAGCGCGACGTCGGCTGCGTCGAATTCGCGGCCGTCAATACCGACGAGCAGGCACTGGCCGGGTGTCGTGCGCCGGTCAAGATCCGTCTGGGTCCGAGAGTGACCCACGGCCACGGCACCGGCTCGAACCCAGAGATCGGGCGCGAGGCGGCCCTGGAGAGTACCGAGGAGCTCACGGAGATGATCGGTGACGCCGACCTCGTCTTCATCACCACCGGGCTTGGTGGCGGGACGGGCACGGGTGCCGCCCCCGTGATCGCGTCGCTCGCGAAGCAGATCGGCGCGCTGACGATCGCGACGGCCATCAAGCCGTTCGATTTCGAGGGTGGCAAGAGGGCCAAGAACGCCTCGAAGGGGGTGGCCGACCTGTTGGATCAGGCGGATACGACCGTGATCATCCCGAATGAGCGAATGCTGGAGAAGGCCGATCAGGGCAGCAGCTTCTTCGACGGGTTCTTGCTGGGGAACGATGTTGTGACGGAGATCCTGGTCGGGATCACCGACGTGATCACCAAGACAGGCGTCATGAACTGCGACTTCGCCGATTTGCGGACCGCCCTCCAGGACGCCGGCAGGGCGGTCGTCGCCACGGCCCGGGCCAGTGGACGCGATGCTGCCGTGCAGGCGGCAAAGGCCGTGATCAGTTCCCAGGCCATAGAGCACGATGGCCTGTCCAAAGCCGGCAAGGTGCTCGTCAACGTAACTGGATCGGGGCAATTCGGCCTGCACGACGCGAGCGAGGCGCTCAAGGCGGTCCAGCAGGAGATCGGGAAGACGGCTGACCTGACGGTCGGCGTGGTTCGGGACGAATCGCTGGGAGAGGACGTGCGGGTACTCCTGATGGCCTCTGGATTCTCCGGGGAGGGCTTCGGTCTGGAGGTGCCCCCGGAACCCGTGCGAGAAGCCGTGAAGGAGACTCCATGGAGGTCCCAGCGGGTGGTCGAACTCATGGATTCGGAGGCGCAGAGACCGTCTCCGGACAGCGGACAGGATCCCAATGAACCGGGCCCGCCTGGGGGCTACCGGTTCAACGGCGAAGACGAACAGCCTGCCGCCGCCAGGGCGGGAAGCAGGTCGGACCACCGTCCGCAGGACGAGCAGGATGCCGGCCATGGCGAATCGTTCGAGTACATGCCCCCTCCCAATATTCGGATCGAGAAGGACGCCGATGAGGAGCCGACGCTGCCGCGACCGTCGTTCTTCCGCCGCCGGGCCCGCGGGCGCTAGCCAGAGCAGGAAGCGCGGCCGGTTCCAGTCGTCGGGCAGGGTTCAGGGCAGTTGTGCCTTGGCCATGGCGGAAATGGCAGGGTGGTATAACGGGAAACATGGATCGACGCAACTTCCTTGCCAGCTCGTCGGCTGCCGGACTCGCCTCGGGTTCTGCGTCGGCTGCCGACAGCGAGTCGAATCAGGTCTTCGAGCTGCGGTGCTACAAGCTGCGCTACTCGAAGGCCAACCAGTTCGTCCGACTGACCGAGTTCCTGGAATCGGAGCATCTTCCGATGGCCCGGCGAGTCGGGATTGTTCCGGGTTACTTCCGGGTGACCCTGGGCGAGTTCACTCCTCGCGTGTACACGCTTTGCGCGTACGACTCCCTGGCGGACATGGCGGACAAGCTCGAGGTGCAGCGCGCCGACAAGGCCTGGGTCCGGGCGGACGACGAGTACGGGTCGCATGACGACGCTCCGTACGACCGGGTCGAGAGTTGGCTCCTCCGCGCGTTCGACGGCATGCGATCGATCGAGGTTCCCGATGTGCCGGAGGTCCCGCGCGCCTTCGACTTGCGAATCTACGAGCAGGAGACGTTCCGTGATACGCGAGAGAAGATGAGAATGTTCAACGAGGAGGAGATTCAGATCTTCCGGGACTGTGGGATCAATCCACTCTTCTTTGGCGAGACGATCGTGGGTCCGCACATGCCGAACCTGATCTACATGTCGCACTATGCCGACATGGATGCGCGGGCCAGGGCTTGGGCGACTTTCGGCAAGAGTGAGGCCTGGAACCGGATCAAGAACCGCCCGGGGTGGAGCAATGCTGACATCGTAGCGACGGTCACCAACATCCATTTGGCGGGATTGCCCTTCTCGCCGATTCGCTAGGTGTCGGAGCGGTGCAGGGGTTAGAATGTGCCCCATGCGCCGCCGTCGCTTCCTCCAACTGAGTTCGACGCTACCCGGTCTCGGGGCCGCGGGATGCTCGACTGCGAAGCCGCCGCCCAATATCCTCTGGATCCTCGCCGAGGATTTCTCGCCGGACCTGGGCTGCTATGGCAACGACCTGGTCAGCACCCCGCATCTCGACCGCCTCGCTGCCGAGGGAGTGCGCTACACGCAGTGCATCTGCACTGCGCCCGTCTGTTCTGCCGCCCGCTCGGCGCTTATGACCGGCATGTTCCAGACCTCGATCGGTGCGCACCATCACCGCAGCCACCGGGATCGTCCGTACCGGCTTCCGGATGGGGTCCGGACCGTGACAGACCTCTTCAGGGAGGGTGGCTACCACACCTCGAACTGTCGCCGGCCCGCTCCGGGGATCACCCTCGGCGGCAAGACGGACTTCAATTTCCACGTCGACAGACCCTTCGACGGAACCGACTGGAGTGAACGGCCCGCCGGCACGCCGTTCTATTCGCAGATCAACTTCCCCGAAACCCACCGGAAGTTCCGGCGCTTCCCCGCTGCCCCGGTGGACCCGGCCAGCCTGTCCCTGCCGCCCTACTACCCGGAGCATCCGGTGGTGCGGGAGGACATCGCGTTATACCTGGACACCGCCCAGCATCTGGACACGAAGGTCGGGCGGGTGATCCAGCGCCTGAAGGACGAGGGTTCGTACGAACGCACGATCATTTTCTTTTTCGGAGACCATGGGCAGGCACTGCATCGCGGAAAACAGTGGCTGTACGAGCAGGGCATACGCATCCCGCTGATCGTTCGCATTCCCGAGGCATACAGGCCGGAGGGGTTTGAGCCCGGCTCCGTCGATGCCCGGCTTCTCCAGCACATCGACATTGCCGCCACGTCGCTGGCCTTGGCCGGAATCGAGCCGCCTGAATCCATGCAGGGCCGGGTGTTCCTCGGTCCCGGCGCAGGTCCCGAACCGACCTTCGCGTTTTCCGCGAGGGACCGGTGCGACGAAACGGTCGACCGGATTCGTTGCATCCGGGACAGCCGCTGGAAGCTGATCCGGAACTTCCTTCCCGAGCGGCCCTATTCGCAGAAAAACCACTACAAGGATACGAGCTATCCCGTCCTTCAGGTCATGCGACAGCTGCATGCCGAGGGCAAGCTGGAGGGGCCGGCGGCGCGTTGGATGGCCCCCACGCGACCGGAATTTGAATTGTACGACCTGGAGTCAGATCCGCACGAGGTGGAGAACCTGGCAGGGGTTCCCGGTCACGGGGCCCGGCTGGCCCGCCTTCGCGATGCGCTGGATGCCTGGATCGAGGCGTCGGGTGACCGGGGTCGCGCACTGGAAGATCCGCTGCCGGCGGAGTACGGCTTGCGGACGGCAGTTGACGGGTGGTACACGAACGCGGGTCTGCTGACCAAGTTCGGGGGAGTGCTGCGCCTGGACTGGACCGCCCCGACGAGGCGGCCGCCGGAGGTGGTGGTGCCATGGGTCTGCGAGGGAGGCCCGCTGCAGTTGTCGCTCGAAATGCGGTCGGACTCTGGCATGGACCTTCAGATCGGCTGGGGAACTCCGCCCGAGATGGGTGGTGCGGGCAGCGCGGAGGTGTCCCTCCCGGCCCGGTCTGGCTGGCAGATGCTGCGCGTGGGAATGGATGTCGAAGGCTGGCTGACGTGGTACTCTGTCCGGTTTCCCGAAAGTGCGGGAGCCGTCGAGTGCCGTCGAGCCAGACTGCAGCGGCCGGATGGTGGCACCGTGCGGGAATGGGCGTTTGCCTGACCGCGCCGGTCAGGCGATCTTGGCGATCACTGCCGAGCCGCTCTTGTCGGGCATCGGAATCGCGATCTCCGGTTTCCCTGCGAGGAAGCTGTCGGTCGCCTGACGGGCACCCTGCCACGCGTTGTAGTCGTGGACGACGATGTACCCGCCGGGAGTGACGAGGGGGTAGAAGACCTCGAGACCCGCAAGCGTTGGCCGGAACAGGTCGGCGTCGAGGTGCACGAACGCAAAGGCTTCCTGCCGGACCGTGGCATCGCAGCTTGCCGGGAAGGTTCCCTGGTGGAAGGCCACGTTCGAGTTGCGCGGCCGGATGCGTTCCCTCACGCTGTTCAGCGAGGTGTCACCAAACTGGCCGGCTGTTGCGACAGCGCCTGTGAGAGCGGCCTCCGAGCGGGCGTCCCGGGGGTCGAATCCCGTATAGGTGTCGAAGAGGTGCAGCCTGCGATCAGGCAGGAAATGATGCAGCAGGCACGCCGTGTCACCCCTGTAGACACCGAGTTCAGCCAGCGACCCCTCGATCCCGCGAACCTCGATGTCCCGAAGCAGGAGCACGAGCATGTCCCGTCGGACCGAGTCCCCGTCCGCCAGCCACTCGATTCGGCGGTCATGCGCCGCACCTGGAGGGTAGAAGCCGCCAGTTGTCCGAGCGAACTCGGGGTTGTGCCAGAGGGATTGCGGATGGATGTCCATTTGGCTTTGCAGCCGGAACGCCTGGTGCCGCAACAGGGAACTCAGGTGTCGGAGCACTGATCCTGCCAGACGCATTTCAATCCGCATTCCAGTCTGGCGACGCGGTGCGTGAGTGAGACCTGACGGAGAAGCCGGGCACAGGTACTGGAGGGGCGGTGGGCGAACGAGCCGGAATCAAGGGAAAGGGCCACGCCGAAGCGTGGCCCTGCATGGTTTGGTGGCGGTGTCGGGCTTACCAGCCCAGCCGCAGGCCGAAGCGGAAGAACCGCTCGTCGATACCCTCTCGTCCGGTGTTCCGGATTCGATTCAGGATCATGAAATTGCCGGAGGTGACATTCCTCCCGTTTGGCCGCTCAAAGTGCGGTGTGTTGGTCATGTTGAAACCTTCCGCCCGGAATTGCAGGTTCATTTTTTCCGTGATTCGGAAGGTCCGGAACACGCCGAGGTCGAGGTTAACCAAGCCGGGACCGCGAACGTTGTTTGGCCCGCACGTGCCGAATCGCTCGCCGGTTGGCTGGGCGAACGCGCCCGGATCGATCCAAAGCTGGTTGCCGCCCATCTTCACGTAGTTGGGCTCTCCGATGCAATCGGCGATCTGGCTGGAACCCGCGGCGTTCAGGTCGCCCGTATTCGCGGTAACCGAAAAGGGTGTCCCGGTATACGCGCTCCAAAGGCCGTTGACCTGCCATCCCCCGAGTATCTTTCCGAGCGGGCTGTCAGCCAGCATGGACTTGCCCGGGCCGAAGGGCAGTTCGTAGATCGCAGTCATCTGGAAGTTGTGCCGGATGTCCTGGCCGAGGGCGGAGTAGCCGCGGTCATAGTAGCTCGGGATGCGGAAGAAGCCGATGCCGGCCCCGGAATCCTCGCCCGTGTAGCCGCGGCCGTGGGCCCAGGTGTAGGCCAGATTCATCTGGAAACCGTTCGCGAATCGTCGCTGGAGTTTCGTCTGCAGTGAGTCGTACTTGGCGGTGCCAAGACTTCCGAACAGGGTCGTGCCTGCCGCCCGTCCGAACTTCTTGACGAGTTGGCGCCCGGCGTTGCCCTCGCCAATGCCGCCCCAGTTCTGCTCCAAGCCGGCGAGTTGGTTGACCGAGCGCGTCGCCACGTACCCGGCAGTGCCGATCCAGTCCCCGAAACGGCGTTCCAGCGTGAAGTTCCACGACTGGATGTATCCCCGTGTCAGGTTGTCCGTGTCCATCGTCCGCACAACGGTGTTCGATGGCATGGGCAGAACGCCGTTGCCCAGGTCCGGCTCGGTGATGACGTCAATGCCCTGCCGGAGCGTCGTGGAGAATCCGTAGCTGTTCAGCAGGGGCGGGCCGTCCTTCGCCATGATCGGGTAGTTCGTGCGGAGCGGACGGGCCCAGTTGAACGGGTCGACGGTCACGCCGTAGCCCACGCGCAGCACCGTATTGTCAGTGACGCGGTAGGCGAGTCCGATCCGGGGCACGAAATTGGAAACGCCGATATCGATACCGCAGTTCTGGGGAACACTTCCCACGCCGCATGCCCACAGAGTGTCATTGGAAAAGTCGTAGCGCTCGAGACCGCGTGTGGCCCGCGTTGGAAACGGATAGTTCTCGTATCGAACGCCGTAGCTCATCGTGAGCTTCGGCGTGATCTGCCAGCGGTCGCGCACGTAGAAGGTATACATCCGCGTCCGCGTGAAGTACCCGTTCTCGTTGAACTGCCATATCTTTCCGGCATTCTGCGGCATGCCAAGCAGCCATGCGGCATGAGAGTTGAAGTCGTTTCCGTTCGGCCCTCCCCGCAACTCTGTGGTGTTCTGGCGGAAGCGGAACTCGCCTGAGGCCGCTCCGGTGCCGCCGGAGAATTCGGGTTGATTGTGGTCGAGATCCTGCAGGTAGATGTCCGTACCGAAACGGATGTTGTGGGTGCCCTTCGTCCAGTTGCCGTTGAAGACAAACTGGTTCTGCGGGTCGGAGCGGTAATAGGGCATGAAGCTGTTGGATACCCCCAGCCCCTCGAAGCCGTCAATCCGAAGGCGCGGCCAGCCGCCGTCGATGAAACGGCTCGACTGCAGACCCGGCACCTGGAGCACGGACCAGCCCAGGTTCTCGTCCAGCCGCTGCTGCTCGACGTTCGTATCGACAAGCGTGTAGCCGTAGTATCCGTCGATCAGGAAGGTGGGCGACACCACGTGCGTCAGCGAGATGGTTCCTGAGTAGGTGTTTCCGAAGCCGGTCCCGGGATTCGAGTTGGTGGGATGCAACCGGTTGCCGCCGAACTTGCCGAGGGTCTGACCGTTTGTCATGCGGTAGTCAAGGAAACTGAATCGGATGAAGCCCGTGGTCTTGTCCGACAGGTTGAAGTTGGTCTTGGCGTCTACCGTGTCGCGGAAGAATGTCGTCGAGCCGTCGGCGCGGTAATTCTGGGTGAGACCCAGCGAGCCCGCTCCTGTCTGGTTCGGGTTCGGGAACGCCGAGTCGTGAATCATGTTCCGCACGCCCTGATCGATTCTCGACATCGGGATCATGTTGTCCGTGAACGGCTGGCGATCCGTCGCGTAGTCGGCGGCGTTCTGATCCTGGTTGCCTGTCAGCGGGTCGTAGATCATCGTGGGGGATCCGGTCAGATCGCCGAAACGCATGGCTTGCGTTGGCATGTCGATGAACCGCTGGGCGAACTGGGACTCGTAGGTTCCCTCGTAGCTGACGAAGTAGAACCACTTGTTCTTCTTGATCGGCCCGCCGACCGTTCCGCCGAACTGGTTGTTGATGTACTTCGGCTTGGCCGATTCCCGGTTGCTGAAGTACGGATACGCCTTCAACTGCTGGTTCATGTGGTACTCAAATGCCGAGCCGTGCACCTGGTTGGTGCCGGACTTGATCTGCAGGTTGATCGCGGCCCCGCCCGCGAGGCCCTGCTCGGCGTCGAAGGAATTCGTCACCACGTTGACCGTCTCGATCGATTCCAGAGCCGGGTTGTAGCCCGTCATGTGGGGCACCCAGATGTTGGTCGAGGAAGCGCCGTCGATGCGGGTGTTGTTGTTCGAGCGGCTTGTTCCATTCACCGAGAACCGCACGGCGCGGCTCGGGTTGGTCGGCACGGAGTGCGCGTTCTGCGGCGGGGAGAATCCCGGCAGGGTCACGAACAGCATCTGGTAGTTTCTGCCCAGTGGCACGGGCACGTTTCGCAGCGTCTTCTCCGTGACCTCCTGGCGAACCTCGGCGCGGTCGGCCTGCAGGGTTGCCGCCGTCGCCTCGACCGTCACGACCTCGGTCAGCTGGCCGATTTCCAGTCGGGCGTTGATTCGCGTCACGTTGTTCTGGGAGACCACAACGCCTGTCGTGGTCGAAGCCTGGAAGCCCTCGGAGCGGACAGTAACGGAGTAGATTCCCGTGTTAACAGTCGGAAAGCTGTAGTTTCCGGCCACACCGGTCGTTGTGTCGCGGACTTGGCCGGTGGCCTCGTTCGTGATCGTCACCTCGGCGCCTACGATCGCGGCGTCGGTCGTGTCAGTCACCAGACCATCGATACCGCCCTGGATCAGCTGAGCCTGGGCGGTGGGTGCTAGCAGCAAGGCTGCGAGTACGTAACTCGAGACAATGGCTGCCAGCCTGAGAGAAAAGGTTGTCATTCGAATCCTCCTATTGCATTCGTATCGGGCAGCCTTTCGACCGGCCTGAACCCCTGTTCTGAACCCCACCCGGCAACTGCACCGGCGCAACGAAGTCGTACCTGCCCACGCAAAGGAAAGGGCCCCGAAGACCCGGCGAGACAAGGAGGACCCTGCCGCGCCTTGACGTGATCCTAACCGCTGGGGCAATGGCACTGGATGCGCCCAACCAGTATAGCGCAGATTCGGGCTGCAACAGATCGTAGCGTTTCAGCACCTTCGTGCAGGAGTGCCGTCATGCTCGGATTTGCGTCTGTCCCGCACTTACTGAGCCGGACCTCGTCCAACCTCGCCCCCCCGGTTCCTGCAGCCGACCGCTGCAGCCTTGACCTGATGAGCGTGCCGAAGCGTGCGCAGACCCGGCTCCCGACTGTCGTCAGGTGTCCCGGCACCGGAACGGCCCCGGCCTTCGCTGGCAGCCTTCTCGGATCCTTCGGGGCCGTGCCGGGTACGGTCCACTCCCTGCGAGCGGCACCGCTGCATGAACCAGTTCCCAGCCTTCCCGTGGATTGGGGCCGGTCGCAGAACCGACTTTCGGTGTGTTGCCTTGCGGTCCGTCTCGCCATCCGGGTTCCATGCGACAGCGCCTGCTCAAGCAAGCCGAAGCTAAGGAGCAGCAAGGGGCAATGATCCCCATTCCCGGTATAGTCCCCGCCGATCCTGGACTGCGGGTTCAGAGCAGGGGGGACGATCCAGAGCACCGGAAAGGGTCGGTCAGGGGGCTAAGGGGCCCGGACTGGGCATGTCACTACGGTCCGATGTGCCGCAGCGGAGCCGGGGAAGCCTACGGCCCGCCCGGCTCGGCGCGGATGGTCCGGAGGGCCTCGTCGATTCTCTTCACCAGCTCTCCCTGTGACGCTCGCCCTGCCTCGTCGCGAGCCTGTCGAAAGGTGCCGATGGCACCCTCGCGGTCGCCTGACGCCAGTAGCGCCGCTGCAAGGGAAAACAGGTAGGTCGGTGTTCGCTCAGAACGTTCCTCGGTCGCTTCGCGAAAGGCCGCGACGGCAGCAGACGCACGCCGCTGCCTCATCAGGAGCATGCCGATCTTGTAGTGCGAGAGACCATGGTCCGGCCGGTTCGCCACAGCGCGTCGATACCGGGCCATGGCTTCGTCAAGACGTCCCTCCTCCTCGAGCATCTGGCCCAGATTGTGGTTGGCGAGGGCGTGGTCGGGGTTGGCCGCCAGCGCTTTCCGAAACGCTTCGCGAGCTTCCTCGGGGCGGCCCGTCTCGTAGGCCAGCACACCGAAGTTGTAATGCAGCTCGGCTGTGCCGCCGCCTCCCGACGAGGCGAGTCGGTACTGCTCATCGGCCAAGGCCGGCTGGCCCGACGAGCCGTACAGGATGATCAGGTTCACGCGGGCCTGGATCAATGCGGGATCCTCATCGAGAGCCCGGAGGTGCAGCTGGATCGCCTCGGGGATCCGCCCTTGCCTCTTGGCCTCCACTCCCTGCCGCAAGAATTCGGCCGCTGAAACCCTCAGCGCCTGGACGGCTGCCATGAGGGGGTCGCCGGTGGCGGGCTCACCGTCCCGGTTCCGCTCGTACAGTTCCAGATGCCGCTCGGACCGGGCGGCCACTCCCAGGAGCCGGTATGCCTGTGCCAGCGCATAATGCGCCATTCCGAAGTCAGGAGCGACCTCGATGGCCTTGCGCAGGTGGTCCCGGGCCGACTCGGCGCGGCCGGCTGCCGCCTCCGCCCGGCCCAGGCCGTATCGGAGTCTCGCGTCCTCCGGCATGTCCGCCACCAAGTCCTGATACTGGAGGCGGCCGGCTTCGGTCTCGCCCGATTCGAGCAGGGCGTCCCCGAGGCGCCATCGGGCCGGGAGGAACTCGGCGTCGATCACGCCGCACCGGCGGAACGAGTCGGCGGCCTCGGCATGCCGGCCGAGCTTTGCCAGGCAGACCCCCAGGTAGTACTCCCAGCGGAGTGCTCCTGGATCGAGCATGCGGGCCCGGGCCAGGTGCTCTGCGGCCAAGTGGTGTTGCTCGTAGGCCAGCAGCAGCATGCCCGCCATGCCAGCGGCCTCGGCATTCAGCGGGTCGTCGGCGAGCGTGGCCAGAACCGGACCGAGCCGCTCCGAGAGGGGGGCCGCGAGCCCGTCAAGATCCACGCTGGGCAGCGGCACTATCTCCGGCACCGGTCCGGAACAGTTGGACAGCAGCCCGAGAAGGAGGCCAGTTCTCGGAACCCAGCCCATGCCCGTCATTCTAGTGCGACCGGCCCACCGGCCGGTCTGTGTGCCTGCTGGCGAGAATCCACGCGCCATGCCGTGCGGTTCGCCGGTTGACCAACTGCGGGTGACCGGTGCTACTATGGACTGAGCGGGGATGCCCTGTGTCTCCGTCCCGTTTCTTATCCATGGCTACGAGCACCTATGTTCCGAAAGCGTCCGAGGTTAAGAACGACTGGTTCGTTCTGGATGCCGACGGTAAGACTCTCGGCCGACTGGCGACGCAGGCGGCCACCTTGCTGCGAGGCAAGCACAAGCCTGACTTCACCCCGTTCCTCAAGACCGGGGACTTCGTGATCGTCATCAACGCCGCCAAGGTCTGCCTGACGGGGAAGAAGGAAACGGACAAGGTCTACTACAGGCACACCGGTTACCCCGGTGGCCTGAAGAAGGAAACTGTGCGACAGGTGCGTGAACGGCATCCGGAGCGACTCGTGCAGAGGGCCGTAGCCGGCATGCTGCCGAAGAACAAGCTGGGCCGTCAGTTGCGAACGCGACTGAAAGTGTACGCCGGGGCGGACCATCCCCACCATGCCCAGCAGCCGAAGCAGTGGCAAGGCTAGGCTCAGAGGAAGGAATCGAATCGTTGACCAGCCAGCAGCAGTATCTGGGGACGGGCCGCCGAAAGTCGGCCGTGGCCCGCGTGTTCCTCCGACCGGGAGCGGGTCGGATCCAGATCAACGATCAGTCGCCCGCCGACTATTTCCCGAGTGAATCGCTGAAGGCCAGGGTGCTTCAGCCCCTGAAGGCGAGCGAGACCGACGGCAAGTTCGACGCACTTATCCTGGTCCATGGCGGTGGCAAGGCCGGTCAGGCCGACGCTGTGCGGCTCGGGATAGCCCGCGCCTTGCAGAGCTACAACCTGGAGCTCCGCCCCCTGCTGAAGAAGGGCGGATACCTCACTCGCGACCCGCGCAAGCACGAGCGAAAGAAGTACGGCAAGCCCGGGGCCAGGAAGCGGTTCCAGTATTCGAAGCGCTAGTGGTCTCGTCCGGGACTGATCAGAAGGCGGCCGGTGTCCAAATCCTGCTTGGATGGCCTCGGCTGTTCGGGATGGCCTGATTCGGGGCCGTCGCTAACCTGCGCACAGCCAGCAACGGAGGAAGAGTGTCGCAAATCACGATGAAGGAATTGCTCGAAGCCGGCGTTCATTTCGGGCACCAGACCAGGCACTGGAATCCGAAGATGAAGGACTTCATCTTCGGCGAACGCAACAACATCCATATAGTCGATCTTCAGAAGACCCTCAAGCACTTCAAGGAAGCCCTCCAGTTCATTGCCGAGCAGGCGAGCCTCGGCAAGTCCATGCTGTTCGTCGGCACAAAGCGCCAGGCACAGGAAGCTGTCGCCGAGGAGGCCAAACGATGTGACATGTTCTTCATCAACCATCGCTGGCTCGGCGGTTTGCTAACCAACTGGGTCACCGTGCAGAAGTCGCTTGACCGCTTCAAGGAACTGCAGCGGATGGCCGAGGAGGAAGGCTATGAGGGGCGGAGCAAGAAGGAGATTTCGCGACTGGAGCGCGAGCGCAAGGCTCTGCAGGCCAACATTTCCGGCATCCAGGACATGCCGGGACGGCCGGACATGATCTTCATCATCGACACCCGGAAGGAAGAGATTGCCGTCCACGAGGCCCGCAAGCTCAATATCCCCATCATCGCGGTGGTCGACACGAATTCCGATCCTGACCTGGTGGACTACGTCATCCCCGGCAATGACGATGCGTTGCGGTCCATCTGGCTGTACACCAAGAAGGTCGCGGACGCAGTGCTGGAGGGCCGGGCCATGATGCCGTCCCGCCAGCCGGAAGACGAGGACGGCCAAGCGGATGATGCGGGGGCGCAAGAGGCCGCAGAGACGGGCGCAGCGTGATCATCGCGCTCGGGAACGAGTTTCGTTGGGAGTTCGGAAAGGCAAGGTAGATCAATGCCGGAGATTAGCGCGCAACGGGTAAAGGAACTCCGCGACAAGAGCGGCGCGGGGTTCATGGATTGCAAGAAGGCCCTCCTTGCGGCTGGCGGGGACATGGCCGTGGCCGAGGTGGAGCTCCGCAAGCGGGGGGTTGCCATCGCGCAGAACAAGAGCGGCCGCGCCGCCAACGAGGGCGTGATCGGAAGCTATATTCACGCCGGGGCGAAACTGGGAGTCCTGGTGGAAGTCAACTGCGAGTCGGACTTCGTCGCCCGGACGGACCAGTTCCAGCAGCTGGTCAAGGAGATCGCGATGCAGATCGCGGCGACGGACCCGCGCTGCATCACCCGCGACCAGATTCCGCCGGAGGAATTGGAGAGGGAGCGCCAGATTCAGCGTGACCGTGCCATTGAGGAGGGCAAGCCCGAACGGGTTGTGGACCGGATCGTGGACGGACGGATGGGCAAGTTCTACGAGGAAGTGGTGCTGCTGGACCAGCCGTTCGTAAAGGATCCTTCGGTGACTGTCGGAGGTCTCATCCAGACCGCGATTGCCAAGCTTGGCGAGAACCTGTCGGTCCGGCGGTTCCAGCGGTTCAAGGTGGGGGAAGAAGTCTAGCAGGGAAGCGGATTGCAGCCCGGTCAGGAGGTTTGGGATAGCCCCCGCATGCAGCCGCCACGGAGAATCCTGCTCAAGCTGTCCGGAGAGATGCTCGGAGCGTCGAGCGGGTGCGGGGTGGACCCCGGGCGGCTGCAGTCGCTGGCGGAGGAGATCCGTGCTGCCCGCGCAGAGGGTGCCCGGATGGCGGTGGTGGTTGGCGCCGGGAATATCGTGCGCGGTTCGGCGATGGCCGGGTCGCGGCTCGGGCGGGTGACCGCCGACTTCATGGGCATGCTCGGGACCGTCATCAACGCGATGGCATTGGCCGAAGTCCTGACCGCGACGGGCACGCCGTCGCGGGCCATGAGTGCCATTCGGATGCAGCCGGCCGTCGAGCCCTATCATCGGGACACTGCGATGGTTGCCCTGGATGAGGGGGTGACGACCGTTCTTGGCGGGGGAACGGGGAATCCGTACTTCACGACGGACACCGCCGCCTCCCTCAGGGCTGTCGAGTTGGGGGTGGACATCCTCGTCAAGGGAACGAAGGTGCCCGGAGTGTTCGACAAGGATCCCTCGACCCACCCGGACGCCCGGGTGTATGCCTCGGTGACGTACGATGAAGTGCTTGCCCGTCGGCTGGGCGTGATGGACGCAACCGCGGTGGCAATGTGCCGCGATCACTCCCTGCCCGTTGTGGTCTTCGCGATGAGCGAGCCCGGGGCACTGGCGCGCATCGCCCGTGGCGAGCGCACAGGTACGATGATGGCTTAGCGTGCAGGACTCGAGGAGGTCACTCCATGGCACATATTGATGGCGAATCGGTCGCAGAGGTTGCAGCCCAAGCAAGGGAGCGCATGGCGAAGTCAGTCAGTGACCTGGGGCGTGCCATGGCCTCGATCCGGACGGGACGCGCTTCCGTGGCCCTGCTTGATTCCTTTGTTGTCGACTACTACGGGACGTCGACGCCCCTCAACCAGATGGCGACGCTGGGAACTCCCAACTCCACGACGCTCACGATTCAACCGTGGGACCCGTCGCAAATCGGCATGATCGAGAGGACGATCCGGGATTCCGATCTGGGCATCAATCCGGTGAATGACGGAAAGATCATCCGGTTGGCCATACCGGCCCTCACCAAGGAACGTCGGCGTGCCTTGGTCAAGCAGTTGCACAACGTTCTGGAGCAGCACCGGGTTGCGGTTCGGAATATCCGTCGGGATGCCAACGATGCCGTGAGAAAGCTCGAGAAGGCCAAGGAGATATCCGAGGATGACAGCAAGCGGGGAATCGAACAGATTCAGCAAGCCACTGACTCCTCGATCGGGCAGATCAACACCGCTGGCAGCCTGAAGGAAAAGGAGATCATGGAAATCCGCTAGGGCCGTTCCCGCGGCCAACGCCCGAGCAGGGGCAGGACCCACTCGTCCCATGGTGAACGTGATCAGCGGGAAATTGGCGGTTCTGGCCTCGTTCCCGCGGGTTTACCCGATCCTGGACACCGAGCATCTCGAGTTCACCGGGACCTCTGCCGTCACCTTGGCGAAGGCTTTGGCGTCTTCGGGCTTCCGAATCGCCCAGTACCGTCACAAGGGCAGCTATACTCGCAGGGTTTTCGAGGAGGCCGTCGCTGTGGGCTCGGTACTGAGGTCGGCCAACGTGTGCTTCATCGTCAACGATCGCGCCGACATCGCCTTGGCACTGCATGCTGACGGAGTTCATGTCGGCCAGGAGGATCTACCGGTGGATGCGGTGCGACGGATCGTAGGTGAGGGGTTGATTGTCGGCTACTCCACCCACAACCCGGAGCAGCTCTCGAGCAGAGAGTGTACGCATGCCGACTACCTGGCAATCGGACCGGTGTTCGACACATCGAGCAAGAGGAAGCCGGACCCGGTGGTCGGATTGGCCGGAGTCCGGACGGCGCGGGCGCTGGCCGACAAGCCGCTGGTGGCGATTGGGGGTATACGGGCCGAAAATGCGGGGCGGATCCTGTGCGCGGGAGCCGACAGTGTCGCGATGATCTCCGGATGCTCGATCGGAAACCTGTCCGAGTGGGCCCGGCTGGACTGTCCGGATTGACGGGCTCGCGCCCGGGTGCGGAGTCGTTTCCGGAGTGGCGCACCGGTGCGTTGGCATCAGCACCACGGCAGCGGCGCGGCCCGGCCTCGTGGCCGATGTAGGCCCATCCATGCGCTGGCTGGTTTCACAGTAAAATTGGAATCTCCTGTCGGAGCGTTCCGCCCGTCCCCCCAACCCCTATGAGTGGCGACCAGATCCGCGAGCAATTCCTGCGTTTCTTCGAAGAGAGAGGGCATCGCCGCGTATCGAGTTCCTCTCTGGTGCCCGCGAACGACCCTACCCTGCTGTTTGCCAATGCGGGAATGAACCAGTTCAAGGAGGTCTTCCTGGGGAACGAGGTTCGCGGCTATCGGAGTGCCACCACGTCCCAGAAATGTGTGCGGGCCGGGGGCAAGCACAACGACCTTGAGAACGTGGGCCGCACTCGGCGGCATCACACGTTCTTCGAGATGCTCGGCAATTTCTCCTTCGGCGACTACTTCAAGGAAGAGGCGATCCGGTTTGCGTGGGAGCTGGTGACGGAAGTCTTCGCGCTGCCGAAGGACCGGCTGTACGTAACCGTGTTCCGTGAGGACGACGAAGCGGCGAGGTTGTGGGCCGCTGTCGCGGGGGTGCCGGCCGACCGCATCCACCGGTGCGGAGAGAAGGACAACTTCTGGCAAATGGGGGAGACGGGACCCTGCGGCCCCTGCTCTGAGATCTTCTATGACTACGGACCGGAGGGCCTCGAACCGGGCGAGCCTGACGACCCGTTCCCAGCTGACACCTCGCGATTCGTCGAGATATGGAACCTGGTCTTCATGGAGTACGACCGGGACGCCGCCGGCACCCTGCATCGACTTCCCAAGCCTTCGATCGATACCGGAATGGGGCTTGAGCGGACTGCAGCGGTTCTGCAGGGCCGGTTGTCCAACTTCGACACGGACCTGTTCGTGCCGATCATTGAGCGAGCCGCAGGGCTGCTGGGCATCGACTATGGGTCCGGCACCGACATTGATACGGCCCTGAGGATTGTGGCGGACCATTCCCGGGCGGCGGCCTTCCTGATTCATGACGGCGTCGTGCCGGCAAACGACGGACGCGGATACGTGCTTCGCAAGATCATTCGCCGCGCGCTCCGTCACGCCCGCCTCGTGGGGTGTGAGGAGCCTTTCCTTCACCAGCTGACCGGATTCGTCGCGGACCGCATGCAAGCGGCCTATCCGGAATTGCAGGAATCGGTTGAGCGGGTCTCGAAGATCGTTCGTGACGAGGAGGTTCGCTACGAGCGCAGTTTCGTGGTTGCCGAACGGGAGTTCGAATCGGCTCTGAGCAAGGTGCGGAACGGAATCATTCCGGGTGCTGTGGCGTTCCGGCTCTACGACACCTTCGGGCTGTCTCTGGACGAGCAGCATGAGCTAGCCCGCGAACGGGGACTCCTGATTGATTGCGACGGCTTCGAAGGCGAGATGAGTCGACAGCGCACCCGCGCCAGAGCCAGCTGGAAGGGCAGTTTGCCAGGTGCTGCGGCGGTCCCGCCGGCGGTCTCCGCGGTCTCGGAACAAGGCGGCACGGAGTTTCTCGGTTACAACTGCACTCGCGGGGAGGATCTCCGGGTGCTCGCGATACTCGAGGACGGAAAATCCGTTGAGGAGGCTCGGGCCGGTGCCACAGTGGACGTGATCCTGGACCGCACGCCATTCTACGCAGAGGCAGGTGGCCAAGTCGGCGACCGAGGCTTCCTGGCACGCTCTACGGCTAACGCGGCCCGCATCCTGGATGTGCAAGCCCCTGTTCGCGGAACCAGCGTTCATCGAGCGGAAGTCCTGGAGGACATCGCCGTGGGGGACCGCGTCAGCGGGACCGTGGACCGGTTCCGGCGGGATGAAATCCGGCGGAATCACACGGCGACCCATCTCGTTCACGCAGCCCTCCGGAAGGTTCTCGGAACGCATGTCAAGCAGGCGGGCAGCGTCGTCGATGCGGACCGTCTCCGTTTCGATATCACCCACTATGCAGCCATTGAAGAGGGAGAGATGGAGGAGATCGAGTCCATGGTGAATGAGCGCATCCTCGAGGACATCGAAGTGTCGACGGTCACCAGGGACCTGGATCAGGCTGTCCGGGAGGGGGCCATGGCCCTCTTCGGCGAGAAGTACCTCGACAAGGTGCGGGTCGTGTCGGTGGGCGATTTCAGCAAGGAACTCTGTGGAGGCACCCATGTGGCTCGAACGGGCGAGATCGGCGTGTTTCGGATTACAGCAGAAACGAGCAGTGCTGCGGGTATACGGAGGATCGAGGCCGTGACGGGCCATGGTGCCATCCGGAACTACCGGGAAACCTCGGCTTCGATGCAGTACCTGGCGTCAATGATGCGGGTGAGGGAGGGCAGCCTGGCCGAGGCCCTCGACAAGCTCCTCCTGGACCGGAAGCGCCTCGAGCGGGAAGTCAGCGAACTGAAGGCAGAGCTGGCCAGGGCGAGCGTTGCCGATCTGATGGCGCGCGTACGCAACATCAACGGTACGAAGGTCATAGCGGCCGAAGTCCAGGATGTGGACCGCGAGCAGTTGCGAACATTGGTGGATGCCTTGCGGGTACGGCTGAGGACTGGATTCGTCGTCCTTGGAACCGTTCAGGATGGGCGTGTCGTACTGATCGCTGCCGCCACCAAGGACATTGCCGGCAAGACGGTTCATGCGGGATCTGTCATCCGTGACCTGGCACGGATGGTCGGGGGAGGAGGAGGAGGCCGGCCTGACATCGCTGAAGCTGGAGGAAGGAATCCTGCCGCCCTGCCCGCCGCACTGGAGCGAGTTCACGATCTGGTACGAGCTAACGCCCCTGATTGACGTTCCGGCTGCCTTGCCCGTCTCCTTGACAGCCCAACCACGGCACATTCTGTTTCCCCAATGACCTCAGAGTCCTGCATCCCAACAAGACCGGTGCGATCCGGTTCCACCCGTGGCTTGGCAGAGTGCGCCATCAGACGCTTCGAGTGGGTTGCTCCTTTCCCGGCCTGGCGGATGAACGGCTCGACATCGGGGATGTCGGCCATAGATGATTGAGTGGTGACGTCGACAGCCGACGGGCTCGGATAGAGGGAGAGTGTCTTGAACCCCAGCGATCTGCACTGGATTACAGGCTACATCTGGGGCATTGCCGATGATGTGCTGCGCGACCTGTACGTGCGCGGCAAGTACCGCGATGTGATCCTGCCGCTGACGGTGCTGCGGCGGCTGGACGCGGTGCTGGAGGACAGCAAGCAGGCGGTGCTGGAGATGAAGGCCAGGCTGGACGAGCACGGCGTCATTGACCAGACATCGGCCCTGGAGCGGGCGGCGGGGCAGGCTTTCTACAACACCTCGCCGTTCACCATGCGCCAGCTGCGTGCTCGCGCGAGTCGCCAGCAGCTGGAAGCCGATTTTCGGGCCTATCTCGATGGATTCTCGCCCAACGTGCAGACCATCCTGGACAGTTTCGAGTTCCGCAACCAGATTGCGCGGCTCTCGCGGGCGGATGCGCTGGGGACCCTGATCGAGAGGCTCACCTCGCCGGACATCAACGTCAGTCCGCATGCGGTGCGGCAGGACGACGGAACGGTGCGGCAGGCGGGGCTCGACAATCACGGGATGGGGTCGATCTTCGAGGAGTTGGTGAGGCGGTTCAACGAGGAGAACAACGAGGAGGCGGGGGAGCACTGGACGCCGCGGGACGCAGTGCGGCTGATGGCGAAGCTGGTGTTTCTGCCGGTGGCTGACGAGATCCAGTCCGGGACGTACCTGCTGTATGACGGGGCCTGCGGCACGGGCGGCATGCTGACGGTGGCGGAGGAGACCCTGCAGCAGTTGGCGGAGGAGCGAGGCAAGGCTGTATCGACGCACCTGTTTGGGCAGGAGATCAACGCCGAGACGC
Source organism: Bryobacterales bacterium (assembly GCA_965205085.1). GTDB lineage: Bacteria > Acidobacteriota > Terriglobia > Bryobacterales > UBA6623 > VXMF01. Next base: position 5,590,778 of record OZ242039.1, read on the forward strand.
ATGCGATCTGCAAGGCGGACCTGCTGCTGAAGGGAGAGGGGCGGGAGGCGCGAAACATCGTGGGGGGGCCGGAGCACTCGACGCTGGCGAACGACGCCTTTCCGTCGCACGAGTTCGACTTCATGCTGTCGAATCCGCCCTACGGGAAGAGCTGGAAGACGGATCTGGACCGCATGGGAGGAAGGAAGGCGATGCGAGACGAGCGGTTCCTGATCCAGCACGGGAGTGAGCCGGAGTACTCGCTGGTGACCCGCTCCAGCGACGGGCAGATGCTGTTCCTGGTGAACAAGCTGTCAAAGATGAAGCAGGGGACCGCGCTGGGCAGCCGCATCGCGGAGGTGCACAACGGCAGTTCGCTGTTCACGGGCGACGCGGGGGAGGGGGAGAGCAACATCCGGCGCTGGATCCTGGAGAATGACTGGCTGGAGGCGATCGTGGCGCTGCCACTGAACCTGTTTTACAACACGGGCATTGCGACGTACGTGTGGGTGCTGAGCAACCGCAAGGCGGAGCAGCGCAGAGGCAAGGTGCAGTTGATCGATGCGACGCAGTGGAGCCAGCCGTTGCGGAAGAATCTGGGCAAGAAGAACTGCGAGTTGTCGGAGGAGGACATCGAGCGGATCTGCGAGGCGTTTCTGAAGTGCGAGGAGAGTGAGCACTCGAAGGTGTTGCCGAATGGGGCGTTCGGATACTGGAAGGTGCCGGTCCAGCGGCCGCTGCGCCTGGAGGTCCACCTGTCTGCGGAGCGGCGGAGCCGGTTGCGGGCGGAGTGTGAGGAGGCCGGAGAGCAGGAGCTGGCCGACCTGGTCGACCGATTGGCGGGGACCCTCGGGCCGGGGCCGCATCGGGACCTGAACGAGTGGATGGGGAGGATGAGGGACCAGGCCAGCGAGCGGGGCCTGCGGTGGACAGCGGGCCGGGCGAAGCTGCTGCGGGACGCGCTGACGGAGCGCAACGGGGAGGCCGAGCCGGTGGTGAGGAAGACCCACCGGGCGGGGAAGGCGGAGGCGGATCCGCTGCACGGCCTGCACGAGACCAGGCAGGCCGGTAGACGCTGTATTGTCGAATACGAGTCGGATCCGAAGCTGCGCGACACGGAGCAGGTCCCGCTGCTGGAGGAGGGCGGGGTCGAGGCGTTTCTGCAACGCGAGGTGCTGCCGTACGCACCGGACGCGTGGTACGAGCCGGAGAGCGTGAAGGTGGGCTACGAGATCAGCTTCACGCGCTACTTCTACCGGCCGCAGCCGCTGCGACCGCTGGAGGAGATTCGGGCGGACATCCTGCGGCTGGAGCAGGAAACGGAGGGGTTGCTGGGGGAACTCATCGGGGGTGCCCGTTGACGGTGCCCGGTCTCAAGCCCTACCCCGCCTACAAGGCCTCCGGCGTCGAGTGGCTGGGGGATGTGCCGGCGCATTGGGAGGTGAGGCGACTAGGACAGATCGGGTCATTCTCCAGGGGCAGGGGCGGCAGCAAGGACGACGAACGTAGCGTGGGTGTTTCATGTGTGAGATATGGTGATTTGTACACGACCCACCAATATGCTATCGAAGAAAGCCGATCTTTCGTCTCTCCAGATCGAGCCGCAGAATACACCCAAATAAAGTTCGGTGATCTTCTTTTTGCTGCTTCGGGTGAGTCGATTGACGAGATTGGCAAGTCAGCTGTCAACCTGATTGCTTCTGATGCTCGCTGTGGCGGTGACATAATTTTGTTTCGACCGCGCCGAAAGGTGGAAGCGCGATATTTGGGATATGCGTCCGACAGCCATCCCGCTATGGCTTATAAGGCGACAATGGGTCGCGGCTTTACTGTAGTCCATATCTACACAAGCGAACTCAAGTATTTGAGTCTGGCACTCCCACCCCTCCCCGAACAAGCCGCCATTGCGCGTTACCTCGAATACGCCGACCGACGCCTCCAGAGCTACATCCAGTCTTCACAACAGCAGATCGAGTCGATAAAGGAATTTCGCACCCGCCTGATCGCTGATGTCGTTACGGGCAAGCTGGACGTACGCGATCAGGCGTCGGCGCTTCCAAGCGTGGATTCCATCGCTTGAGGAACTGCGGATCATGTTCCCAGTGAAGACGTGAAGACGAGTCCCGACAACTTCAGGACGGTGAGGAGATGTGGCAAGCGTACCTGGGCCCAACAGATGTGGAGGCAGTTTTCCAGTGGTATTGCAGCTAGCGGTACGTTCCGCTCCCGGACGCACCTATAGGAAGCTACCGCTGGCGCATGCATCGCAACCCCTGCCGGGATGGCTCGAGCTCGGTCTTTCACGCCGGTTCGGTGCGAACCTCCAGCAGGTTCTTCGCCTCGCGTCCGCAGGCCACACCGATCAGATGGACCGGCTCGGCGTTGCCCCTGTACTGGTCCGCATAGCCCCGGCCGCGCATCTGGGCCATCGCCGCATCCAGCGCGGCCCCGCTGCCGTCCTCGCCCTCGGCCATCTTGAACTCCAGCACGAAGACCTGCCCGCCGTGACGCAGCACCATGTCCGCCCGGCCGCGCGAGGTGGACTCCTCCACCCTCACGTCCGCGTCGCCGGCGCGCAGACACATATAGAGCAGGCTCGCGTACCAGGCTTCATACCGCGCGAGGTCCCCTTTCGTATGCCACTGGTAGGGGATGCCCGAGAGCCACGCGCGGAAGGTCTCGCCGAAGCCGGCGAAGTCGTTCGCCTCCAACAGCGCACAGATTTCTTGCCCCCGCTTCACCGGCTCGGAGCCCTCCTGGCCCAGCCAGGCCAGCAGTTGGTCGTTGAGGCTGAGCCGGACCTCGAGATTGGGATAGTCCAGACGGTAGAGGGTCCGATGACCCTGCTGCAGCTCCTCCGCGATGGTCAGGTAGCCGGTCTGGAAGAGCAGCGCCTCGATATGGATGTTGCCGACATCGAACTTCGAGACCAGTGCCCTGTCCGTCAGCCGGCCCTCGATTTCCATCGGGCTGACCGACTTCTCCACCAGCATCCGGAGCAGGAGCTCGGACGACCCGGTCTCGAACCAGTAAGGCTGGAACTCGCGGGTATCCAGCAGCAGGAGCACATCGTAGGGGTTGTAGACCCGCTCTCCGCCCCGCCAGTGGTAGCCGTTGTACCAGGTGCGGATCAGTTCCCGGTCGAGCCCGGCCAACTCGGGCCCGAACACCCGGTCCAGGTCTTCCTCCCGGTAGCCGCAGAGGGTGGCAAAGCGCGGATCGAGGCTGATGTCCTTCAGGTTGTTGAGGCCCGAGAAGAGGCTGACCTTGGAGAACATGCTGACCCCGGTGACGAAGACGAAGCGGACATGCTCGGCGCTGTCCTTGATGATGCCGTAAAATCCGCGCAGGTAGTCCCGGTTGGCGGTTGCCAGTTCCGGGTCGTGAAGCACATCGAGGATCGGCTTGTCGTACTCGTCCACCAGCACCACCACCTGCCGACCAGTACTGCTGTGCAGTCGGTCGAGGAGATCGAAGAGGCGTTCGGGTCCGGATGAGCAGGAAGGGTGCCGGAGACCGGCGTTGCGCTCGACCACCTCGAGCTGGGTCAGGATGTTGTGCTCGATGTCCCCCGGTTCGTTGTACTTCCCACCGAAGCTGAGCCGCACTACCGGGTGCGGCGAGGACCAGTCCCAGTGAGGGTGGATGGCCAGACCCCGGAACAGGGATTCTTGCCCCTCGAACAGCGCCGCCAAGGTGTCCAGCAGCAGGCTCTTGCCGAAGCGGCGCGGCCGGGACAGGAAATAGTGGCGCCCCTCGTCCACCAACTGGCGGACCAGCGGGGTCTTGTCGACATAGTAGTAGCCCTCCTCCCGGATCGTTCGGAAGTCCTGGATCCCGATCGGAAGGCGCTGTCGGGTCGTCACATTGTCCTTTCGCGGCCCGGGCCTTGTGCCAAACTGGCCGATGGGGTTAGCGGAAGGGGCTTCCTGCCGTGTCCTGCAGGCTACCTCGCTCGACTGTGACTCACCGCTGTTCCTCCGTGCTGCTGGGGGCCGGGTCTTGTTCGCTGCCATCATTCTACAGCTGGCGGAAAATCGCCCCGCTGCTACATCTCGACAAGTCCCTGCCGGGGACCCTCCGCGGGTGCTGGCATGGTGGGATGCCGGAGGCCCCGACATGCACCACTGCGCTCCCTGGTGCGCGATCCGTAGCCATTGGATCAGCCCCACTTTGGCGGACCGATGAGGTGGCTTGAATGGGGGTAGCGGGCAGGCGTGTGAGGGCCGGAGCACGGAGGCCCCCTGTGGAAAGCCAGCAAGTCCATGTCAAACCCAGCCAGTATGAGTTTCAGGAGAAATCACCGTCACTTCATCGTGCCGACATCGGCGTTTCGGGAGTCGCTCCCAGCGCTCGTCCGGGGGGGCGGTGGCGGTCTTCCAGTGCTATTGCAGTTAGCGCTGCGCTCCGCTTTAGAACGCTCCTGAAGGAAGCTACCGCTGGCGAACGCATCGCAACGCCCTGCGGGAGTGGCTCGTTCCCGGTTTCTCACGCCAGTTCGGCGCGCACCTCCACCAGGTTTCTCGCCTCGCGTCCGCAGGCCACACCGATCAGATGGACCGGCTCGGTGCTGCCCCTGTACTTGTCCGCATAGCCCTGCCCTCGCATCTGGGCCATCGCCGCATCCAGAGCGGCCTCGCTGCCGTCCTCGCCCTCCGCCATCTTGAACTCCAGCACAAAGACCTGCCCGCCGTGACGCAGCACCATGTCCGCCCGGCCTCTCGAGGAGGTCTCCTCCACCCTCAGGTCCGCGCCGACGGCGTGCAGACCCATGTAGAGCAGACTCGCGTACCAGGCCTCGTAGCGCGCGAGGTCGCCTTTTGCATGCCACAGGTAGGGGATGCCGGAGACCCACGCGCGGAAGGTCTCGCCGAAGCTGGCGAAGTCGTTGGCCTCCAGCAGCGCACAGAGTTGCCGTCCCCGCTCCAGCTGCTCGGCGCGCCGCTGGCCCAGCGAGGTCAGCAATCCCCGGTTCAGGCTGAGCCGGACTTCGAGATTGGGATAGTCCAGACGGTAGAGGGTATCGAAATCGTCCGACCGCTCCTCCGCGATAGTCAGGTAGCCGGTCTGGAAGAGCAGTGCCTCGACATCGACGTTGCCGACATCGAACTTCGAGACCAGCGTGCTGTCCGTCAGCCGGCCCTCGATGTCCATCGGACTGACCGATTTCTCCATCAGCATCCGGAACAGGAAGTTGGGCGACCCGGTCTCGAACCAGTAGGGCTGGAACTTGCGGCGTCGCAGGAGCAGCAGTACATCGTAGGGGTTGTAGACCCGCTCTTCGCCCAGCCAGTGGTAGCCGTTGTACCAGGTGCGGATCGTTTCCCGGTCGAGCCCGGCCAACTCGGGGCCGAAGACCCGGTCCAAGTCCTCCTCCCGGTAGCCGCAGAGGGTGGCATAGCGCGGATCGAGGCTGATGTCCTCTAGGTTGTTGAGGCCCGAGAAGAGGCTGACCTTGGAGAACATGCTGACCCCGGTAACGAAGACGAAGCGAACATGTCTGGCGCTGCCCTTGACGATGCCGTAGAAGCCGCGCAGGTACTCCCGGTTGGCGGTCGCCAGTTCCGGGTCGTGGAGCACGTCGAGGATCGGCTTGTCGTACTCGTCCACCAGCACCACCACCTGCCGGCCAGTGCTGCTATGCAGCCGCCGGAGCAGGTTGCGGAGACGCGTCGGGCCGGTATCGGAGTCCCGGGCCGGCGCGAGATCGTACTCGCACTCCACGCCCTCCAGCTGCTCGATAATGTCCCCCTCGATTTCGCCCGGCTGGTTGTACTTTCCGTCGAAACTGAGCCGTACCACCGGGTGCGGCGAGGACCAGTCCCAGTGAGGGTGGATGGCCAGACCCCGGAACAGGGATTCTTGCCCCTCGAACAGCGCCGCCAAGGTGTCCAGCAGCAGGCTCTTGCCGAAGCGGCGCGGCCGGGACAGGAAATAGTGGCGCCCCTCGTCCACCAGCTGGCGGACCAGCGGGGTCTTGTCGACATAGTAGTAGCCCTCCTCCCGGATCGTTCGGAAGTCCTGGATCCCGATCGGAAGGCGCTGTCGGGTCGTCACATTGTCCTTTCGCGGCCCGGGCCTTGTGCCAAACTGGCCGATGGGGTTAGCGGAAGGGGCTTCCTGCCGTGTCCTGCAGGCTACCTCGCTCGACTGTGACTCACCGCTGTTCCTCCGTGCTGCTGGGGGCCGGGTCTTGTTCGCTGCCATCATTCTACAGCCGGCGGAAAATCGCCCCGCTGCTACATCTCGACAAGCCCCTGCCGGGGACCCTCCGCGGGTGCTGGCATGGTGGGATGCCGGAGGCCCCGACATGCACCACTGCGCTCCCTGGTGCACGATCCGTAGCCATTGGATCAGCCCCACTTTGGCGGACCGATGAGGTGGCTTGAATGGGGGTAGCGGGCAGGCGTGTGAGGGCCGGAGCACGGAGGCCCCCTGTGGAAAGCCAGCAAGTCCATGTCAAACCCAGCCAGTATGAGTTTCAGGAGAAATCACCGTCACTTCATCGTGCCGACATCGGCGTTTCGGGAGTCGCTCCCAGCGCTCGTCCGGGGGGGCGGTGGCGGTCTTCCAGTGCTATTGCAGTTAGCGCTGCGCTCCGCTTTAGAACGCTCCTGAAGGAAGCTACCGCTGGCGAACGCATCGCAACGCCCTGCGGGAGTGGCTCGTTCCCGGTTTCTCACGCCAGTTCGGCGCGCACCTCCACCAGGTTTCTCGCCTCGCGTCCGCAGGCCACACCGATCAGATGGACCGGCTCGGTGCTGCCCCTGTACTTGTCCGCATAGCCCTGCCCTCGCATCTGGGCCATCGCCGCATCCAGAGCGGCCTCGCTGCCGTCCTCGCCCTCCGCCATCTTGAACTCCAGCACAAAGACCTGCCCGCCGTGACGCAGCACCATGTCCGCCCGGCCTCTCGAGGAGGTCTCCTCCACCCTCAGGTCCGCGCCGACGGCGTGCAGACCCATGTAGAGCAGACTCGCGTACCAGGCCTCGTAGCGCGCGAGGTCGCCTTTTGCATGCCACAGGTAGGGGATGCCGGAGACCCACGCGCGGAAGGTCTCGCCGAAGCTGGCGAAGTCGTTGACCTCCAGCAGCGCACAGAGTTGCCGTCCCCGCTCCAGCTGCTCGGCGCGCCGCTGGCCCAGCGAGGTCAGCAATCCCCGGTTCAGGCTGAGCCGGACTTCGAGATTGGGATAGTCCAGACGGTAGAGGGTATCGAAATCGTCCGACCGCTCCTCCGCGATAGTCAGGTAGCCGGTCTGGAAGAGCAGTGCCTCGACATCGACGTTGCCGACATCGAACTTCGAGACCAGCGTGCTGTCCGTCAGCCGGCCCTCGATGTCCATCGGACTGACCGACTTCTCCATCAGCATCCGGAACAGGAAGTTGGGCGACCCGGTCTCGAACCAGTAGGGTTGGAACTTGCGGCGTCGCAGGAGCAGCAGTACATCGTAGGGGTTGTAGACCCGCTCTTCGCCCAGCCAGTGGTAGCCGTTGTACCAGGTGCGGATCGTTTCCCGGTCGAGCCCGGCCAACTCGGGGCCGAAGACCCGGTCCAAGTCCTCCTCCCGGTAGCCGCAGAGGGTGGCATAGCGCGGATCGAGGCTGATGTCCTCGAGGTTGTTGAGGCCCGAGAAGAGGCTGACCTTGGAGAACATGCTGACCCCGGTGACGAAGACGAAGCGGATATGTCTGGAGCTGTCCTTGATGATGCCGTAGAAGCCGCGCAGGTAGTCCCGGTTGGCGGTCGCGAGGTCCGGGTCGTGGAGCACGTCGAGGATCGGCTTGTCGTACTCGTCCACCAGCACCACCACCTGCCGGCCAGTGCTGCTATGCAGCCGCCGGAGCAGGTTGCGGAGACGCGTCGGGCCGGTATCGGAGTCCCGGGCCGGCGCGAGATCGTACTCGCACTCCACGCCCTCGATCTGCTCGATGATGTCCCCCTCGATTTGGCCCGGCTGGTTGTACTGTCCGCCAAAACTGAGCCGTACCACTGGGTGCGGCGAGGACCAGTCCCAGTGAGGGTGGATGGCCAGACCCCGGAAAAGGGGCTCGTGCCCCTCGAACAGCGACCCCAGGGTGTCCAGCAACAGGCTCTTGCCGAAGCGGCGCGGGCGGGACAGGAAATAGTAGTCTCCCTGCTCGACCAGTTGCCGGATGAGTGAGGTCTTGTCGACATAGTAGCTGCCGGTCTCCCGCAGGCGCCGGAAGTACTGGATCCCGATTGGAAGGCGCTGTCGACTCATCGCTCTTTCCTTTCCAGGCACCGGACCGTGTCCCAGACCGGTCGATGCGGTGCGCGGAAGGGGTTGTCTGCCGGGCCCTGCACGCAATGCCGTGCGAATGCGACGCACCGTTGTCCATCCGCGCTGCCGTGGGGGCCGGGTCTTGTTCGCTGCCATCATTCTACAGCTGGCGGAAAATCGCCCCGCTGCTACATCTCAACAAGCCCCTGCCGGGGACCCTCCGCGAGTGCTGGCATGGTGGGATGCCGGAGGCCCCGACATGCACCACTGCGCTCCCTGGTGCGCGATCCGTACCCATTGGATCAGCCTCACTTTGGCGGACGGGTGAGGTGGCTTGAATGGGGGTAGCGGGCAGGAGTGTGAGGGCCGGAGCACGGAGGTCCCCTGTGGAAAGCCAGCAAGTCCATGTCAAACCCAGCCAGTATGAGTTTCAGGAGAAATCACCATCACTTCATCGTGCCCACATCGGCGCTTCGGGAGTCGCTCCCAGCGTTCGTCCGGCGGGTCGGCGGCGGTCTTCCAGTGGTATTGCAGTTGGCGCTGCGCTCCGTTTCAGAACGCTCCTGAAGGAAGCTACCGCTGGCGAACGCATCGCAACGCCCTGCGGGGGTGGCTCGTTCCCGGTCTCTCACGCCGGTTCGGCGCGAACCTCCAGCAGGTTCCTCGCCTCGCGTCCGCAGGCCACACCGATCAGATGGACCGGCTCGGCGTTGCCCCTGTACTTGTCCGCATAGCCCCGCCCTCGCATCTGGGCCATTGCCGCATCCAGAGCGGCCTTGCTGCCGTCCTCGCCCTCCGCCATCTTGAACTCCAGCACAAAGACCTGCCCGCCGTGACGCAGCACCATGTCCGCCCGGCCTCGCGAGGAGGCCTCCTCCACCCCCACGTCCGCGTCGCTGGCCCGCAGGCACATGTAGAGCAGGCCCGCGTACCAGGCCTCGTAGCGCGCGAGGTCCCCTTTGATATGCCATATGTAGGGGATGCCCGAAACCCACGTGCGGAATGTCTCGCCGAAGCCGGCGAAGTCGTTCGCCACCAGCAGCGCGCAGAGCTTTTGCCCCCGTTCCACCGGCTCGGAGCCCTCCTGGCCGAGCCAGGCCAGCAGTTGGTCGTTCAGGCTGAGCCGGACCTCGAGATTGGGATAGTCCAGACGGTAGAGGGTCCGATGACCCTGCTGCAGCTCCTCCGCGATGGTCAGGTAGCCGGTCTGGAAGAGCAGCGCCTCGATATGGACGTTGCCGACATCGAACTTCGAGACCAGTGTGCTGTCCGTCAGCCGGCCCTCGATGTCTATCGGACTGACCGACTTCTCCATCAGCATCCGGAACAGGAAGTTGGGCGACCCGGTCTCGAACCAGTAGGGTTGGAACTTGCGGCGTCGCAGGAGCAGCAGTACATCGTAGGGGTTGTAGACCCGCTCTTCGCCCAGCCAGTGGTAGCCGTTGTACCAGGTGCGGATCGTTTCCCGGTCGAGCCCGGCCAACTCGGGGCCGAAGACCCGGTCCAGGTCCTCCTCCCGGTAGCCGCAGAGGGTGGCAAAGCGCGGGTCGAGGCTGATGTCCTCGAGGTTGTTGAGGCCCGAGAAGAGGCTGACCTTGGAGAACATGCTGACGCCGGTGACGAAGACGAAGCGGATATGTCTGGAGCTGTCCTTGATGATGCCGTAGAAGCCGCGCAGGTAGTCCCGGTTAGCGGTCGCGAGGTCCGGGTTGTGGAGCACGTCGAGGATCGGCTTGTCGTACTCGTCCACCAGTACCACCACCTGCCGGCCGGTCGTGCTGTGCAGTCGGTCCAGAACGTTCCGTAGACGCCTGGGGCCGGTGTCGGAGGTTGGGGCTGGTGCCAGATCGTTGGCCCGCTCGACGGCCTCCAACTGCTCGACAATGTCCCCCTCGATTTGGCCCGGCTGGTTGTACTGTCCGCCGAAGCTGAGCCGCACCACCGGGTGCGGCGAGGACCAGTCCCAGTGAGGGTGGATGGCCAGACCCCGGAACAGGGATTCTTGCCCCTCGAACAGCGCCGCCAAGGTGTCCAGCAGCAGGCTCTTGCCGAAGCGGCGCGGCCGGGACAGGAAATAGTGGCGCCCCTCGTCCACCAGCTGGCGGACCAGCGGGGTCTTGTCGACATAGTAGTAGCCCTCCTCCCGGATCGTTCGGAAGTCCTGGATCCCGATCGGAAGGCGCTGTCGGGTCGTCACATTGTCCTTTCGCGGCCCGGGCCTTGTGCCAAACTGGCCGATGGGGTTAGCGGAAGGGGCTTCCTGCCGTGTCCTGCAGGCTACCTCGCTCGACTGTGACGCACCGCTGTTCCTCCGTGCTGCTGGGGGCCGGGTCTTGTTCGCTGCCATCATTCTACAACTGGCGGAAAATCGCCCCGCTGCTACATCTCAACAAGCCCCTGCCGTTGACCCTCCGCGAGTGTCGGCATGGTGGGATGCCGGAGGCCCCGACATGCACCACTGCGCTCCCTGGTGCGCGATCGGTACCCATTGGATCAGCCTCACTTTGGCGGACGGATGAGGTGGCTTGAATGGGGGTCACGGGCAGGCGTGTGAGGGCCGGAGCACGGAGGCCTCCTGTGGAAAGCCAGCAAGTCCATGTCAAACCCAGCCAGTATGAGTTTCAGGAGAAATCACCGCCACTTCATCGTGCTCACACCGGCGTTTCGGGAGTCGCTTGCAGCGTTCGCCCCGCGGGTCGGTGGCGGTCTTCCAGTGCCATTGCAGTTAGCGGTACGTTCCGCTCCCGGACGTTCCTACAGGAGGCCACCGTAGCCGACTGCATCGCAACCCCCGCGGGGATGGCTCGTGCTCGGTCTCTCACGCCGGTTCGGCGCGAACCTCCAGCAGGTTCCTCGCCTCGCGTCCGCAGACCACACCGATCAGATGGACCGGTTCGGCGCCGCCCCTGTACTTGTCCGCATAGCCCCGCCCTCGCATCTGGGCCATCGCCGCATCCAGAGCGGCCTCGCTGCCGTCCTCGCCCTCCGCCATCTTGAACTCCAGCACGAAGACCTGCCCGCCGTGACGCAGCACCATGTCCGCCCGGCCGCGCGAGGAGGCCTCCTCCACCCTCACGTCCGCGTCGCTGGCCCGCAGGCACATGTAGAGCAGGCCCGCGTACCAGGCCTCGTAGCGCGCGAGGTCCCCTTTGATATGCCATATGTAGGGGATGCCCGAAACCCACGTGCGGAATGTCTCGCCGAAGCCGGCGAAGTCGTTTGCCTCCAGCAGCGCGCAGAGCTTTTGCCCCCGTTCCACCGGCTCGGAGCCCTCCTGGCCGAGCCAGGCCAGCAGTTGGTCGTTGAGGCTGAGCCGGACCTCGAGATTGGGATAGTCCAGACGGTAGAGGGTCCGATGACCCTGCTGCAGCTCCTCCGCGATGGTCAGGTAGCCGGTCTGGAAGAGCAGCGCCTCGATATTGACATTGCCGACATCGAACTTCGAGACCAGTGTGCTGTCCGTCAGGCGGCCCTCGATGTCCATCGGACTGACCGACTTCTCCATCAGCATCCGGAACAGGAAGTTGGGCGACCCGGTCTCGAACCAGTAGGGTTGGAACTTGCGGCGTCGCAGGAGCAGCAGTACATCGTAGGGGTTGTAGACCCGCTCTTCGCCCAGCCAGTGGTAGCCGTTGTACCAGGTGCGGATCGTTTCCCGGTCGAGCCCGGCCAACTCGGGGCCGAAGACCCGGTCCAGGTCCTCCTCCCGGTAGCCGCAGAGGGTGGCATAGCGCGGATCGAGGCTGATGTCCTCGAGGTTGTTGAGGCCCGAGAAGAGGCTGACCTTGGAGAACATGCTGACCCCGGTGACGAAGACGAAGCGGATATGTCTGGAGCTGTCCTTGATGATGCCGTAGAAGCCGCGCAGGTAGTCCCGGTTAGCGGTCGCGAGGTCCGGGTCGTGGAGCACATCGAGGATCGGCTTGTCGTACTCGTCCACCAGTACCACCACCTGCCGGCCGGTGCTGCTATGCAGCCGCCGGAGCAGGTTGCGGAGACGCGTCGGGCCGGTATCGGAGTCCCGGGCCGGCGCGAGATCGTACTCGCACTCCACGCCCTCGATCTGCTCGATGATGTCCCCCTCGATTTGGCCCGGCTGGTTGTACTGTCCGCCAAAACTGAGCCGTACCACCGGGTGCGGCGAGGACCAGTCCCAGTGAGGGTGGATGGCCAGACCCCGGAAAAGGGGCTCGTGCCCCTCGAACAGCGACCCCAGGGTGTCCAGCAACAGGCTCTTGCCGAAGCGGCGCGGGCGGGACAGGAAATAGTAGTCTCCCTGCTCGACCAGTTGCCGGATGAGTGAGGTCTTGTCGACATAGTAGCTGCCGGTCTCCCGCAGGCGCCGGAAGTACTGGATCCCGATTGGAAGGCGCTGTCGACTCATCGCTCTTTCCTTTCCAGGCACCGGACCGTGTCCCAGACCGGTCGATGCGGTGCGCGGAAGGGGTTGTCTGCCGGGCCCTGCACGCAATGCCGTGCGAATGCGACGCACCGTTGTCCATCCGCGCTGCCGTGGGGGCCGGGTCTTGTTCAGTGCCATCATTCTACATCTGGCGGAAAATCGCCCCACTGCGACATCTCGGCAAGTCTCTACCATTGACCACGCGCTGATCCCCGGATGGTCTGATGCTGCCGGTGCCGAGGCGAACGCCCGCCGCTCAATGCTGCGCGATTGGTGCGCATACGCTCGATATCGGTGCTAACGTGGTCAGGGGTTCGCGTCAATCGGTCGCATGGTGCGTTGCTTGCGGGGTGTTGCAGCGCCTCGGCAAGGGGCATCTTGTCTGAAGAGCGGCCCAAGGACCGGTCTCGGTACTGGAGGGCAGCGGATCGGCTCGTTGCGAAGTCCAGCAGCGGTGAAGAATGCCCCCGGAAATGGCTGTCGAGTCGTTCGGACAGTACGGCAGGCGTGGCGGCCTCAGGAGCGTGGCAAGGGAGGGCGCGACGCGACGAGGGAACGCTGGAAACGGATGAGAGCGGGGAGACTGTGCCGGGGCAGTGGCACCGGTTGCGCTGGGAAGTGCAATAGCGGGTGGCGTGGGCTGGCAGACACAAGACAGCTACTAATGTCCAATGCAAATCCTCCTGCCGGCGTACCTGCCGATGTGATCCGGGTTTGCCTTCCGCTCTTTCGGTGGACTGGAGGGAAGCCTCAGGGGCACCTCTCTGGGCCCAACGGCGGAACGCAGGCTCACGTGTTTCCGCCAACTATCAGGTTGGCGCGGCTGTCTCGATATCCTTAGGGATCGGTGACGCGGAGCGGGCTTGGATCATCGGGATGGCTTCCAGCACTGGCCGGCGCAATCGTGTTGGTTGCTTCACTGCACGGCCAGGGTTCGGCTAGCAGAGGGGCTGCGCCGCAACCTAGGCGACCGCTTCCAGAGGGTGTTCATCCGCCGCAGATCGAGTATGTGGACATCGCATTGGAGGCTGGGTTGGCGGGCGTGGCCGTTTCCGGTTCGCCAACAGCGAAGAACTACATCCTCGAGTCGACGGGAACGGGAGTCGCGATGGTCGACTACGATCGCGATGGACTCCTCGACATCCTGTTGATTGGTGCGGACCGATTCGAGGACCAGGGCCCGAAACCGCGGCATTACCTGTATAGGAATCTCGGTGGTCTGCGTTTCGAGGATGTCACCGAGGAAGCTGGAGTTGTGCACACCGGGTGGGCGCAAGGGGTGTGCGCGGGTGACATCGACAACGACGGATTCGATGACATCGTGATCCCCCACTGGGGCCAGAACCGTCTCTTCCGGAACCAGGGCGACGGGAGATTTCGGGACGAGACGACAGACCGTGGCCTGACAGAGTCATCGCGGAGGTGGGGCACGGGCTGTGCGTTCCTCGACTTCGACCGGGACGGTGACCTCGACCTGTTCATCGCGAACTACCTGCGGTTCGAGCCGGAGAGAACACCCAGGCCGGGAGAGGGAGCCGAGTGTCGTTGGAAGGGCATGCCCGTGCTGTGCGGTCCGCGGGGCCTGCCCGGCGAATCCATGTCGCTGTACGAGAACAATGGCCATGGCGAGTTCACCGACGTATCTGTCAAAGCAGGTATCGAGACCGACAAGCTGTACTACGGATTCACACCGCTCACTGGCGACTTCGACAACGACGGATGGACCGACGTCTACGTATCCTGCGATTCGACCGCCAGCCTGTTCTTCCACAACCAGGGCGACGGCACCTTCGAGGAGATCGGAGTGATCTCCGGCACTGCCTACAACATGGACGGCCAAGAACAGGCCGGCATGGGAGTGACGGCAGGTGACTTCGACCTCGACGGGGACCTCGACATCTTCAAGACCAACTTCTCGAACGACACCCACACCTTGTACCTGAATGAGGGAAGGCAGATGTTCATGGATGAGACGGTGACGGCCGGACTCGCTGTGAACACACAGTATCTTGGATGGGGCACGGCATTCGTGGATATTGACCACGACGGGCTGAAGGACCTGTTCGTTGCGAATGGACACGTGTACCCGTCTGTGGACTCGGCCGGGGTCGGGGAGACGTTCCGTCAGCGCCGACTGGTGTACTGGAATCTTGGTGGGGGGCGGTTCCACGACGTGAGTGAGGCAGCCGGGCCGGGAGTGCTGGCTCAGCATTCGTCGCGGGGCCTCGCAGCGGGCGATCTCGATATGGATGGGACCTTGGAAATCGTGACCGTGAACATGCACGACGGCCCGTCGCTGCTAAAGCAGGTCGGAGCCGTCGGCAACGCCCTGCTCGTGAATGCCAGGCTGCATTCCGGCCGGTCAGCGGTCGGGGCCCGGATCGAAGTAGAGACCCCCAGCGGAACCCAGGTCGATGAAGTGAGAAGTGGCGGGTTCCATATCTCGCACGGCGATATGCGGGTCCATTTCGGGCTGGGCGAGGTGGACGAAGCCTCTGTCAGGGTGCGCTGGCCGGATGGTTCCGAACAGACCATTGAAGGCGTAGTGGCCAACAGCCAAGTTACGGTCACGCCCCGCCAGGGCGCTGTCAAGACCGTTCCGTTCGGCCCTTGACCGGAAAGAGGCCAGAGAACCGCAATCCGCCCCGAGCCGCACGATATGCCACTCGCGACCGGGGCCCAGAATTCCGTTAGCTGCACCATGCCAGCCGGGCGGAGCGAATGTCGTCGACTGTCATTGGGGCTGCCTGTGCTCGCACCGGACTTGCCCGTCATCTTCGTTCGCATTACCTGCAAGGGAATGCAGGGGCCGCGGCACGATTCGCGCTGTGGAGGAGTTCGCGACCTCCGACCTCCCACTCCGGCCGTTATGGCCCCACAACGCACGAGATGCCCGGAGAGGTCCTTTCGGCATCGTCGACAGGCCGGGTCAGGATAGCATTCCGGTCGCAGCCCTCCACGCTTGCCTTCCTGATCGCCCCGCAGAGGAAACCGTGGTTCGGCAGCCACGTCAGCGAGAGACAATCCTGCGAGCCAGTACACTAGACACGGAAGACACGATGATGCGCCGCGAATATGGTTTGGCACTTGGATTGTTCGTCGCCGTGTTGCAGGCGGAGCCCGCAACCAGCGGTCCTTCGGCTATCGACTTCCAACAGCACGTTCGTCCCATCCTGGCTGATAACTGCTTTGCGTGCCATGGTCCCGACGGGAACGCACGTCAAGCCGACCTGCGCCTCGATACGCGGGACGGCGCATTCGCGGACCGCGGGGGATATCAGGTCATCGTGCCCGGCAATGCGTCGGACAGCCGGCTCTACCAGCGCATGGTTCATTCCCAGGACTTCGCTCGCATGCCGCCACCGGCTGCCGAGCGTTTTCCGTCACCTGAACAGATCGAGACGATCCGGAACTGGATTGAGCAAGGTGCCGAGTGGAGTTCCCATTGGGCATACGAGTCTCCCGTTCGGCCGGACGTTCCGAGAGTCCGGGACCCGGGGGCGGTGGTCAACCAAATCGATGCGTTCGTCTTGGCCCGCCTGGAGCGGGAAGGTCTGGCGTTGTCACCCGAGGCCGACCGGCGTACTCTGCTGCGGAGGTTGAGTCTGGACCTGACGGGCCTTCCGCCGGAGCCGGCCGATGTGGCCCGTTTTCTCAGTGACGACAGCCCCGAAGCCTATGAAAGGCAGGTGGATCGTCTGCTGAATTCTCCGCATTTCGGTGAACGCATGGCAATTCACTGGCTCGACTTGGCCCGCTATGCCGATACGCACGGCTACCACATTGATGGTCGGCGAGACATGTGGCAGTGGCGCGACTGGGTGATCGGAGCGTTCAACGGCAACAAGCCGTTCAACGAGTTTACTGTCGAGCAGATTGCCGGAGACCTGCTCCCGCAGGCGACTCTGGACCAGAGGATCGCAACGGGCTTCAACCGCAATCACATGATCAACCATGAGGGCGGTGCGATTCCCGCCGAATACCACACCGAGTATGTTGTCGATCGAGTCGAGACTGTCGCGACGGTCTGGATGGCCATGACGATGGGCTGCGCCCGCTGCCACGACCACAAGTACGATCCAATCAAGCAGAGGGAGTTTTACGAGTTCTACGCCTTCTTCAACTCGGTCGACGAGCTGGGTCTGGATGGCGTCAACGGGAACGCGGTGCCCATGCTGAAACTGCCGGATTCGGACCAGCAGGCCAGCCTCTCAGCACTCGGCGACGCGATCCTGTCAGTCCAGGCCGACCTTCCGGATGGACGCGTCCAGAGCCAGATCGACGAATGGGAGAGAACTGCACTCGACACGATTCCCCAGGCGAGCCGACTGGGACTCGAAGCCCACTACGAGATGGAGGGTGGATTCGCGGATTCCTCCGGGAACTATCGTCATGGACGCATCATGCGGGGCGAGCCACTGTTCGGGAACTCGAAGGCGGGCCGGGGCGCGAGATTCGACGTGGACACCCAGGTCGCCTTTCCCGCCACGAGAACTCTCGACCTCTCGGCACCGTTCACCCTGGCATTCTGGATGCTGCCTTCCGGATTGGTCGAGAAGAGCATCCTGCACAAGATGACGGGTCCGGACGAGCCGCGCGGCCTGGCGCTGACGCTAAGCAGGCCGGTGCCGATTCCCGACACCCTGCGGAGGGAATACGACCTGACGGTCCGGCTGTCCTCGAGTTCCGATGCCGCGATTACAGTCCAGACCAGGGCACCGCTGAGGGATGCCAGGGGCGAGGACAAGACCTACCACATAGCCGTCACCTACGACGGGTCGGGACGAGCGGCGGGCCTGCGTTTGCACCTGAACGGAAGCCCTGTCGCGTCCACGGTCCTTGCGGATGATCTGGAGGGGAATCCGGCCAATGACGTGCCGTTCGAAGTTGGGGCCGGCCGCTTCGGCAACCGGTTCACCGGAACCCTGGACGACCTGAGGATCTACTCGCGGGCCCTGAGCACCGCAGATATCCGCGTACTGTATACCCACGAGCCGATGAGGGCCGTGCTGGGGCAGCCCCACATGGATTGCCGCAGCATTCTGGCCGAAGCGCCCGAGCCTGTCGCCGACGACATCTACTCACCCAAGCCCGATGCAGCGGCAGCGCTATGCCGCAGCCGGGCCAGCAGGCTCAAGAGCTACTACCTGACCCATGCGGCCCCGGAAACGGACAAGATTCTCTACAAGCGGCTGGTGGAACTCCGCAGGGAAAGGACCGAAATCGAAGCTTCCGTGCCGAATGTGATGGTGATGCAGGAACTCCCACAACCGCGCGAGACGTTCATGCTGGCGCGGGGGGACTACCGGAATCGCACGGAAGAGGTCGCGCCCGCAACTCCCGCGTGGCTCCCTGCATTTCCGTCCGGGTCCCCCCGGAACCGCTTGGGGCTGGCCCGCTGGCTGGTCAGCGATAACCACCCCCTTACCGCCCGCGTAGCCATCAACCATTACTGGCAGACGTACTTCGGGGAGGGGCTGGTGAGAACGGCCGAGGACTTTGGTCTGCAGGGCGAGTTGCCGAGCCACCCGAAACTGCTGGACTGGCTGGCCATTGCGTTCATCGAGACTGGGTGGAACATCAAGGCCATCCAGAAGAAGATCGTCATGTCGGCAACTTACCGCCAGCGCTCCGGGACGACCCCCGAACTGCAGGCCAGGGACCCCGAGAACCTGCTGTTGGCGCGAGGTCCGCGGTACCGGCTGCTGGCGGAATCGGTGCGGGACAATGCGTTGGCGGCAGCGGGCTTACTGGACCTTCGGATTGGCGGACCGAGCGTATTTCCCTACCAGCCCGAGGGCATCTGGGAAGAGATGGCCTATGGGGATATGTTCACAGCCCAGGTTTACCGGCGCGGGTCAGGAGGTGACCTGTACCGCCGAAGCCTGTACACTTTCTGGAAGCGAACGATCCCGCCTCCTTCGCTGGCGGTTTTCGATGCGCCGGACAGGGAGAAGTGCATTGCGCGCCGGTCCCGCACGAACACGCCTCTCCAGGCATTGGTCCTGCTCAACGACCCAACCTACGTGGAAGCGTCGCGCGCGCTTGCAGAGCGCATGATCCGTTCGGGGGGAGAAGAGTTGGAGGACAGGATCCGCTTCGCCTACGAGGCGACGCTGGCCCGACTTCCGACCAAGGCTGAGTATCGTCTGCTCGGGGACCTCGCCCGGGGGCTGGTTCGGAAATTCACGTCGAAGCCCGACCTGGCGAACGACCTTCTGCGGGTCGGAGAACGGCCGCCGGCCAAGGAAGCTGCAGCCCCGGAACTGGCTGCGTGGTCGATGGTCGCGAGCAGTATCCTGAATCTCGACGAGACCATCAGCAAGGAGTAACGCCACCATGGATCCCGTGCTCGAGCGTAGTCTGCTGGCCACCAGGCGCAATTTTTTCGGTCGCACGGCGACTGGCGTCGGTCCGCTGGCCTTGATGCACCTGCTCGGCGACGATGGCCATGCCGCCGCCCGGGACGACCCCGCCGATGCCGGCGGCCTGCCGGGACTCCCGCATCTGGCTCCGAAGGCGAAACGGGTGATCTACTTGTTCCAATCCGGAGCGCCGTCACAGATAGACCTCTACGACCACAAGCCGATGCTCCGCAGGTTCCACGGTCAGGACCTGCCCGACACCGTCCGCAAGGGACAGAGGATCACCGGAATGACCGCCGGGCAGGACCGGCTTCCCGTGGCAGCGTCGGTCTTCCAGTTCCAGAGACATGGACAGTCGGGGTCGGAAATCAGCGAACTCCTGCCCCACATCGGCAGCGTGGTTGACGACATCGCCCTGGTCAAGACCGTCCATACCGAAGCCATCAACCATGACCCTGCCATCACCTTCATCCAGAGCGGATTCCAGCAGCCCGGAAGACCCTCCATGGGTTCCTGGGTCAGCTACGGGCTGGGAAGCGAGAACCGGGACCTCCCGGGTTTCGTCGTCCTGATCTCCCAAGGCAGCAACTTGAACCAGTCACAGCCGCTGTTTTCCCGTCTCTGGGGTTCGGGGTTTCTTCCATCGCGCTACCAGGGCGTGAAGTTCCGTTCGGGTGGCGACCCTGTCCTGTACCTCTCGAACCCGAGCGGAGTCGATTCGTCCACACGGCGCAGTATGCTCGATGTGGTGGCTTCGATCAATCGGCTTCGATCCCGGGAGTTCGGCGACCCTGAGATCGAGACTCGTATAGCCCAGTACGAACTGGCCTACCGGATGCAGTCCTCCGTCCCGGAACTCATGGACCTTTCCACTGAACCCGATTCGGTCTTCGAGCGGTATGGACCGGACTCGCGCGTGCCGGGCACTTACGCCGCCAACTGTCTGCTTGCCCGGCGTCTCGCCGAGCGTGACGTCCGTTTCGTCCAGTTGTTCCATCGAGGGTGGGACCAGCACCTGGATCTGCCGCGCGACATCGCGTTGCAGGCGCGCGACACGGACCAGCCGTCGGCAGCATTGGTTCAGGATCTGAAGGAACGGGGCATGCTGGACTCCACCCTGGTGATCTGGGGCGGGGAGTTCGGGCGCACGGTCTATTGCCAAGGCAAGCTCAGCGAAACCAACTACGGCCGCGACCACCATCCTCGCTGTTTCACGATCTGGCTGGTCGGGGGTGGGATCAGGCCAGGCATTACCTATGGCCTGACGGACGACTATTGCTACAACACGGTCGAGGATCCGGTTCACGTCTACGATCTGCAGGCAACCGCACTGCACTGCATGGGAATCGACCACAAGCGGCTGACGTTCAAGTATCAAGGCAGACATTTCCGCCTCACCGACGTGCACGGCGAAGTCGTGGATGGGCTGCTGGCATGATCGTAGCAACAGCCGTGCCGTAGCCGGGGGTGATCTGCCGGTTGCACCAGGAATGGCAGCGGCCGGTGATGGGCACTATGCCCGCTCAAGTGTGGAGTCTGGGACAGGACTTTCCCACGCTGGGGCCTGTGCAATCGATGAGGAAGGCGAGTGGGTCCATAGGGCGAGTTTGGGGGCGGGTAGAGCCGCCCGACGAAGCGTTGCGGACAGAATTTGGTCGGAAAAAGCCAGTGCCCTCCGCAAATCCAATCAGCCATAACGGCTAGAACCTAGTGAATCTCAGCGTGGGAACATCCTGAGTCTGGGATGAGTGTCTGGCCACCATACAGAACGAAGCGAGCCGCCTCGCCTCCGGGAAAGTCTGCCCGGAGTGGGTTTCAGGATCGGTTTCCTGTCTGCTCGGGGCTATACTGTGTTTTGCTTGGGGAGCTTTGTCATGCGCTTTGGCCTAGGCGGTTTCGCGTTCCTTCTGACGGTCGGGACGGGCTCAGCGGAATCGACGGTTGCCCCCTGTGCAGGTGCGGAGAACGGCTTGTCCACGGTACGGCACGATCTGCGAGAGGGGCGCGTCGAGGCAGGCCTCGACCGGCTCGCGTCGCTCGCTTCCAGCCACCCGGACTGTGCGCCGGTCCTGCTCATGCAAGCCCAGGTTCACGCCCGGCGCGGCGAAGACGGTCAGGCGGAAGCGATCTTCGTCCGGGCTTGCGAGGCCGCTCCGGATCACGCGGAACCGCATTTCCAGCTGGGGGCCTTTTATGATGATCGTCAACAGCACGGACAGGCAGTGGAGCAGTTTCGTCACGTACTTGCGATCACCCCTGCGGACCCCCAAGCCTACGATTACCTTGGCCTGAGCCTTGAGGCTCTTGGGGAGTTCTCTCGGGCCGAGTCGGCCTATGTTATGGGATTGGCCAGAAACAGCGGCCCTCGATTCGATCCGATGCTGCACTACAACTACGGTCGGTTTCTCGTGAAGCACGGCCGTCCGGAGGATGCCCGTCGTCATCTGGACGAGGCCGTCCGGCTTGCGCCGAGGGTGCGGGCCGTGCATTACGAAAGAGCGAGGCTGGCCGAGCA
This sequence comes from Bryobacterales bacterium, assembly GCA_965205085.1. Classification (GTDB taxonomy): domain Bacteria; phylum Acidobacteriota; class Terriglobia; order Bryobacterales; family UBA6623; genus VXMF01. The sequence goes on from OZ242039.1 coordinate 5,612,284, forward strand.
GACTGGCGAATTGGTCCGGGCGAGAAAGCACGCTGAAACGGCATTGAAGCTTGCAGACCCTGGTGGAGTCATCCTCGACATGCAAGTGCATTACCTGCTGTCGCGGATCTATCGCTTGACCGGGGAGGATGCGCTTGCCGCCCACTTCACGGCACTCACTCAGAAAGCCGAGATTCCACTGAGCGCGAGACGTCGTTCGGCCCGCTAGAGCGGGCGACGTTCGAGGCGGTTGGTCACTCTGCTGTCCGTGAAGGGCCGATGCCCGCATCCGCGGCCCAGGGACAATCCTCGGGCGCGAGCCGCGGGAAGGTGAGGATGGAGCCGCTCTCCCGCCGTCCTGCTCCGCGAGTCCTTTCGCCACCAAGACAAGGTCAAGAAATTCACCCTCGCTAACCTCTCGAAGTGGCCCTGTCCGATCATCGAGGGCCTCCGCATCCTGGCCCCCGCTCGAAGCTCGCCTCCGCACGCTCCCTGCCCAACGAGACCAGGGCCCACCCCTTGGGCGAAGAACTCGGCATCCAGGAAGCGGAAGCACGGGAGCTCGATCCGGTCATGGACTGGTAGCTCCAGCGCAGGACCGCATCGAGCGGCACCTTCCCGTCCAGCCCCTGGAGAAGGCCCCCTGGTGGTCGGCGACCTGCCATCCGTATCCTGCGAGGGGCTGACGTGCCCGCTTGCCAAGCGCGCGAATGCGCGGGCCGGCAAGCAGGGGAAGCTCCCGCTCGTCTTCGCGTGGCTCCGCGACCGCCGTGGCTGCCCCTCGCGGGGGACTGCTTGAGACGCCTTCGCTTGCGGTCCCGCGTCCAGATGCAGAAGTAGGATCCGTTCTATTCTCGCTGTCCGCTCAGCCGTTTCTGCGGCCTTGGCGGAGAGCCTACCGTAGTCCTCCCGATGCTAGGTTGCCAAACGCTGGATATTCTCTAGGTTCTGCTGGGCCAGAGCGTGAATCTCGCCACGAAGCTGTGCAAGGCCAGACCGAATGAGCACCACGACAGAGACAAGGACAGTAGCGCCTGTCAGGGTAACACCTACCCACTGTGCATCCACACGCTGTACTCTATCACAGGTCCGCTCAAGCTATCCGAGATGGCGTGGCCTGCGGGCCCAAGGGGCGTCGGCCGGAGACCGCATCCGATCCCTCTCGGCATGGGCCACCTTGGTGAGCCAACTCCTTGAATTTCCCATCCAGGTTCAGAATCGGACAGCGCACTCGTACTCGCATGGCTGCGCTATGAAGTCTGCCCGCCGGGACGTCCGCACACTCCACGTTAACCACTGACCGCGCTGCTTGCATGCCCGAGTTTTGAGCGGTGTGCGCCGTGCTCGATGCCCCCGCTTTCGCTTCTGGTCAGCGCCCTCCCGAGGGGCCAGCAGGTGCCCGGCCCCGTGGAGAGCCTCCCAGCCTGGATCGTGAGGCAGGCGCCAGGCCGAGTCTGGAGACCGCACGATGGAGGCTGCTGCCTGGCTCCAGCCGCATCGGCATCCGAACACATGACAAGGCTCGGAAAGCGATGCTCTGACGGTTCGCCATACAGCACGATCTCGCTAATACGGGCATCGACTGGGTCTAGAGAGTGCACGCCCCTGTAGAATGGCTCCGCATTCGGAACCAGATCTGGCAGCGGTTCCCGAAGGAGTTCCTCGCACCTGTCATCTTCGTTGACGACGGCACGTACCAGCAGGATCGAGCAACAGCCTTGCCGAAACGTGTTGATTCGCCTGCTGTTCCCGGGATCGTCAGCGGGTGGCGGAGCGGTGCCGCAAACGGGGCGGGTGGTGCCACCGCCGCTGCTGAAACGGCTGGAGCGCCGCCACGACAAGTGGGTGCGGGAGGCCGTGGACTATCACCGTGGGCTGCCGCCGTTGCCGACCGGCCGGCGGGGCCGCAAGAAACGTCGGCCCGGCCATCATCTGGCTTGCGGCAGGAACGGAGACGAGCCTCCGTGTTGCGTTTCCGGTTGGGTTTGGACGTGCCGTTCCCCTCCCATCAGGGTGAGCGGGACTTGCGCTTGATGAAGCTGCTGATGACGATCTCGGGAGGGCTCCGCTCGCTGCGAGGGGCCCAGAAGTTCGCTACGCTGCGCAGTGTGCTGTCGACGGCGCGCAAGCAGGGACTGCAGCCGATCAAGACCCTGCCCCAGGGGCCGCCGGCCCTGCTGGAGGGGGTGGGCCTGGCCCCGAGCCTCCGCCCCAGCGGGCGCCACACGGTGCGCCCGTCAGAACTCGAGCCCTGCTAGAAATGCTGTCTCGATCCGAGGACCTGGGCAGTTACGATTGTTCTTGGCACAGTCAAACAGGACGTCTGCGGCCGCCTCGACGAGTCTCGATGTGGCCCGTTGCGAGTCTGGTATCGTCGCGACCACCGGTCTGTGTGGTAGATGAGCAGCACGAAACGCACATCGAGGGCACGAAAATCACGTCGCGTTGCGGCTACATCCCCCGCCAGCTCCGCGAGCGTCCCCTCGAGAGTCTCCGGGCGTCTGGCAATCCTCGCTGTCGTGTTGGGTGGCGTCCTCACCGGGGGCCTGTGGCTCAGGTCCAGGCAGCCTGACAGTTCCGCGCCCGTATCGGTCGCGGCGACCGGGGCGATCCGTTTCGAGGCCGGGGAGGGCGTCGGTTTCATCCTCAACAACGGCTCAATTCCCGACAAGCCCATGCCCGACTCAACGCTCGGTGGCGTTGGGGTCCTCGACTGCGACAACGACGGGCTGCTCGACATCTATTTTGCGAACGGGGCGCAACTCCCCACCTTCGAGAAGTCGGATCCGTCCTTCCACAACCGCCTCTACCGGAACCTTGGGGGACGACGATTCGCCGACGAGACGACTCATGCAGGCGTTGCCGGAGCAGGCTACAGCATGGGAGTTGCGGCGGGGGACTACAACAACGACGGAATGGTCGACATTTATGTCACCGGCGTCGATCGGAACCTGCTGTACCGGAACATCGGGGCCTGCCGGTTCGAGGACGTCACCGAGGCAACCGGAGTCGCAGGGCGCCAGTCAGGCACCAAGCCGTGGTCGGTAGCGGCCTCATGGCTGGACTACGACAACGATGGTCACCTCGACCTTTTTGTCGTCAACTACCTGGATTGGTCCTGGTCGAACAACCGCGTGTGCGGCGACGAAGGGCGAAGGCTGTCCTGTGCGCCCGCCCACTACGACGGGCTCGCCAATATCCTTTATCGGAATCGGGGAGACGGGACGTTCGAGGACGCCACCGAGAACGCCGGCCTTGCCGCCCATGTCGGCAAGGGGATGAGCGCGGCAGTCGCGGACTACGACAGCGACGGATTCAGCGACATCTTCGTGACCAACGATTCTGTTCGGGATTTTCTGTTTCACAACCTTGGTGGCGAACGATTCGAGGAGGTTGGCGTGCAGGCCGGCGTCGCCTTCACGGGCGACGGAATCCCCGTCTCCAGCATGGGCGTCGATTTCCGCGACCTCGATGGCGACGGGGCCGCCGACATCACGATCACGGCGCTGGCCGGGGAGACGTTCCCCCTGTTCATGAACCGAGGGCAGCAAGGATTTCTGGACCGGACCTACGGGAGCCAGCTCGGACTGGAGTCGTTCACCCTGTCGGGTTGGAGCAATGGTGCCTTCGATTTCGATAACGACGGGGACAAGGATATCTTCACCGCGAATGCCCACGTCAGCGAGAATGTCGGGCTCTACCGCAGCGTCAGGTACCGGCTCAGGAATGCCATCTTCCAGGCGCAACCTGACGGGTCCTACGCCGATGTCGCTGCGACGGCGGGCCCGGCCATGCAGGAGCCTGCCGCGCACCGGGGAGCGGCCTTCGGGGATCTCGACAACGACGGTCGCGTCGACGCCGTCGTCTCGGCGATCGGCTCCGATGCCAGGGTGCTGTTCAACAGTTCGGCAGGCGGAAACTGGCTGATTCTTGACCTGGAGGGCACGAGGAGCAATCGATCCGGCATCGGCGTGCGCGTCAGGATGACGGACGGGCTGGGGCGAGTCCAATACAATCACGCCTCGACGTCGGTCGGCTACGCGAGTTCCTCTGACAGGCGCGTGCATTTCGGGCTGGGTGCAAGTCGAATCGCCCGACGAATCGAGATTGCTTGGCCAAGTGGTGTGCGCCAGATCTTGGAGAATGTCAGCGCGGGGCAGGTGGTGCGCGTGGTCGAGCCGGTCGGCGATTCTCCTTGAAGCGGGCGCGGGCTGCCTTCGAGACTTGCCTGCCAGCTGATGTGGCTGACAGGGGCGGACCTCAGCCGACCGACAATCCAGCCGGAGCGGCGGTGTTCCGCTGTGGCGGCCAGTCGGCCGTCAGTCTCCGGGGAATGCGGCGGGGCCACTCTCCGTTCGCGGGCAGGGGCCGAGGATGGTTCGGGCGGAGGCCTGGGAACGCTGCGTGATCGAGCCCTGCAGGTGGAGTGTGATCCCTGTCCTTTCGTACCTTCGAGCCGCGCGGCACGGGCATCGCCGAGTGGTTGGGAACCTCGATCCGAATTCACCGCTTGACATCATGCGAATTGCTATGTACAATGCCCGCGCAGAGCGGTGGCCAAGTGGCCGGGAATCCCCAGCTTGGACTCGCTCGCCATGGTCGGGGCAAGGCGAGGTCTCGCTTTGCCCGGAGAGGAATCAACGATGAACCATTCTTTCGGTCGTTCACTTGCACTAGTCGCCGTCCTGGGCCTTGCCGTCGGTAACGCCCAAGGGCAGACGGCGTACGGGTCGATCAATGGAACCGTCTCCGATGCGAGTCAGTCGGTTATCCCGGCGGCTGTCGTCACGCTGACGAACGTCGGGACCCAGGTCCAGTCCGAAGTCGAGACGAACGCGAACGGCTATTACGTTTTCGTCAACGTGGTTCCGGGTGCGTATTCATTGAGTGTCGCGGCTGAAGGCTTCAACCGGGTTGTGGAACAGCAGTTTGAGGTCAACGTGAACCAGACACGGACGCACGATTTCTCCATGACGGTTGGCGCGGTGACGGAAACGATCGAGGTGGTGGCGGAAGCCGCCCTGCTGCAGCAGTCCACGTCCGAACTCGGCACCGCCATCACCGAGGAGGCGGTCAAGGACCTGCCGCTGAACGGGCGCAACTACTCGCAGCTGCTGACCCTTACGCCGGGGGCGACGCCTGTCAGCACGGCCCAGGGAAACTCCGGTGGAACGAGCTTCAACGCTCCCGTCGCCCTGCCGGGCTCGTCGTTCGCGCTGCCCTCGATCAACGGGGCCTGGAACCGCAGCAACATGAACCTGCTGGACGGTGTGATCAACCACTGGTTCTTCGGGCAGAGCTGGGCGGTCCTGCCGATCGTGGATGCCGTGCAAGAGTTCAAGGTTCAATCGCACAACGACAAGGCGGAATACGGTGGAGTCCTGGGTGGTGTCATCAACCTGGTCTCCAAGTCCGGCACGAACGAGTTCCACGGGGCGCTGTGGGAGTTCCTGCGAAACGACGCATTTGACTCCCGCAACCCCTTCCTGGACGCCACCAGGGACGGCCCGACGCCGTTCCGGCAGAACCAGTACGGTGTCGCGGTGGGCGGCCCGATCTTGTCCAACAGGACGTTCTTTCACTTCGCCTGGGAAGGCTGGAAGTACCGTCAATCCCAGCAGCAGTCCTATTTCCATCCCACCTCGGCCGAGCTGGGCGGGGACTTCAGGAACTCGATTCTCGACCAGGTCATCTACGACCCCGCCACCACGCGGGTGAACCCGGACGATCCGGCGTCGTTCCTGCGGGACCCGTTTCCAATGAACACGATTCCGGCCTCCCGGATCGATCCGCTGACCGGCAACTACTTCGAGAACTACTACGATCGACCGAACATCGACAACCCTGCCTTCAACGTGATCAACACCCGTCCGCAGCAAAGCGATAACAACACCATGCAGGTCAAGGTGGACCACCGCATGGGAAACGCGGACAGCATGTGGTTCCGCTACAGCCAGCTGAACAACCCGCAGACTTTGCCCGCCACGGTGAAGAACGGTCGCATCTTCAGCAACCGGCCACGCAACATTGCCGGCGGCTGGGTGCACCTGGTCGGAACCAGCATCGTGTTTGACACCAAGTTCGGTTGGGTCCGGGAGGCGCTGAATACCGAGGCGGATCTCGCCGCCGGTCTCGGGCCCCTCGAGTCGGACGGATGGGCCGGGCTGGGCGAATTCGGCGCGCCCGGCCTCGGTCTCCAGGCCCCGTACGGCGGTCCCGGAGTCAGTACACCACGTCCGGAGACGGACTGGCAGTGGATGTTCAGCGAGGGAGTCAGCTGGATCCGCGGCAACCACAACTTCAAGTTCGGCGGCATGTACATCTGGCAGGAGCGGGACGCTCTCACAACCCAGCACAGCATTCCGTTCAACAATGCCCAGACTGCGGATCCGCTGAATCCGGGCACCACCGGAAACTCGGTTGCCTCGGCCCTGCTTGGACTCCCTGCCCAGTACACGATCCGCAATCAGAACTACAACATCACCTGGCCCAGCCTTGGCCTGTACGTGCAGGACGAATGGAAGGTATCCAACCGGCTCACCCTGAATCTGGGCCTGCGCTACGACACCTACTGGGTCGGCCAGATGAATCGCGGGATGCAGAACGGGTTCGACTGGGATACAGGCTATTGGCTTATCGGTGGAGGCACCCTGCCCGGAGCCTGCTCGGAGGTGGGGATCGCCCCCTGCATCCCGGGATCGGGGAATCTGGACGATTTGCCGAACGGACAGCATATCCGGCTTGCGGCTGATCCGAACATGTACGAGCCGGCCCATGACGGCTATCAGCCGCGGGTGGGCATCGCGTGGCGACTCCGGGACACAACCGTGCTGCGGGCCGGCTATGGTGTGAACTACGACAGCCTCACTGGAGTGATGCAGGGCTTTCAGCAGTCAATCGGCACCTGGCCCGACAAGCAGTTCGCGCAGCCGGCCTACAACGCTGTGGGCGAGTCCCTCACCAGCGTGGGCCGGGCCAACCAGCTGGGTGGTGCCCCTCTTCCTGACCCGTCGCCGTTCGGCAGTGCCGGATGGTATGCCAACCCCCGCACGAAGCCTGCGTACTCGCATCAATGGAACGTCGAGATCCAGGAGCAACTCAACAACAATCTCACGTTCTCGATCGCCTATGTCGGCAGCCGGACCAAGCGCCTGGAGCACAACGGTGCGGCCAACACGGCAACCTCTGCCGGAGCCGGCTCTCCCGAAGAGGTTCGCCAGCGTCGGCCGTTCCCCTACCAGACAACGATGTTCTACGGGAACTTCTGGGGGCAGGGATGGTACGACTCGCTTCAGATGAAGCTCAACCGTCGATTCACTGACGGATTCCAGGCCTTGGTCAGCTACACCTGGTCGAAATCCCTGGATACTCAGAGTGGCTGGTTCGGAGCCGAGAACGGTATTGGTGGTAGTTCGGCCGTCCAAAACTACTACGACCCGTTCGGCAGCAAGGGACCCTCCGGTTACAACGTTCCGCACTTCGTGTCGATCTCCGCCGTCTGGGAGCTTCCATTCGGCCCCGGAAAGCGCCTGCTGAACTCGGGGCCGATCGCCAACATCCTGGGAGGCTGGCAGCTCAACACCATTGCCCAGTTCCGTTCCGGCCAGCCAGCGAACCTGGCTGTGACCGGAGATGTCGCGAACATCGGCAACGAGGTGGCATGGTGGAATTACGCCCGGCCGAACCTGGTCGGAGACCCGCACTCCGGTGGCAAGACCGAGGAGCGGTGGTTCAACACCAACGCCTTCGAGACGCCCGTCCTCTCGTACGGCAATCTCGGCAAGAACGTGATCTACACCGAGAGCGTGGAGAACATCGACATATCGCTCTTCAAGCGGGTTCAGATCGGCGAGCGGTACAGTGCCGAACTTCGCATAGAGTCGTTCAACGCATTGAATATCCAGAATCTGGGGGCACCGGACATTACCGTCGGGAATCCCAATTTCGGTCGCATCGCGAGCCTTGCGGGCGGTACGAAGCCCCGCGTCTTCCAGTTCGGCCTGAAATTTATATTCTGACTCGGGCGGCGCCGGCTCCTCGCCGGCGTCGCTTCTCCGGTATCCGAGTCGGGAGCGACGCTCCGGGGTGGGCCGCACCTGCTTGGGTCGGGAGCGTCCGGATCTGGTGATGGGTGACCGGGGCGCTTGCCGAAGGGATCGAAGCACCGGGTTGTAGACTGTGGAGGAATTGTCCACCGTGTGTCATCCGAGGACAACCAGATACGATCTTGGCCTAAAGGTCCTGGCCCTCTCGATCGCCGCCACGTTCCCGTTGCCCGCGGCGAGCGAGGATCCGCTCCTGTCCGCGAGCCAGGCACTGGCCGGGGGGGCGGCTCACGGAGCTGTCGAGATCCTGGCCGATTTCGTTCAGCGGCATCCCCGGAACGCGGACGGGCAGCGGCTGCTGGGAATCGCGCTTTCCCTTGTCGATCGCCGGTCGGCGGCGGTCGGCGCACTGGAGAGCGCAGTCGATCTGGGGCCGGACAACCCCGCTAACCATCTGGCACTGGGGCAGGCGCTGTCGCGGTTCGGTGCCAACCGGAGGGCGCAACAGGCGTTCGGCAGAGCCCTCGAGCTCGACCCCGCCCTCGGGCCTGCCCACGAGGGACTCGCGCTGCTGCTGGCCAGGCAAGGAGCAGTCGAGGACTCCCTGCCGCATTTCACGTCAGCGATACGGCTCTCCGACCAGCCGCAGGTCAAGGCGAGACGGCACTATCTTCGAGGAAGGGCCTATGCTCAGGTCGATCGCCCTGCGCCAGCCGCGAGTGATTTCGAGGCAGCGATCAGCCTGCATTCGCAACTCGGGCCGGCGTATTTGGAGCTCGGACGGATCCTCGCCGACCACGACGATCCGGGGAAGGCCATTCGGGTACTGCAGAAAGCCGTCAAGCTGGTTGACGAGAGTTTCGATGCCCACTACTTGCTGGGAACACAGCTCCTGCGCAGTGGTGCCGGTGTCGCTGCTGTGGCGGCGCTGCAACGGGCAGCCGAGCTGGATCCTACCAGCCAGCCTGCGGCCTATGCCTTGGGTCGCGCCCTGCGTGCGGCCGGACGCGAGGAGGAAGCCCGTCGCCACCTGGCGAACATCGCCAGGGCCGGTGCTCGCCGCGCAGTGGATGAGGCTGACGTTACCGAAGCCGGACGGCTCAACGATCTCGGGCTCGGAGCTGAGGCAGCGGGGAACCTGGCACGCGCCTTGGCGCACTACGAGGCGGCAATCGAGATCGTCCCCGACAATGTCCTCTTCCAGAGGAACGCCGCCCTTCTGCTATGTCGGCTTGAGCGCTGGGACGAAGCCAAGGATCGACTGCGAGCCGTGCTTCAGATGGCCCCCGGAGACATCGATGCAACGACCGCGCTGCACATCGCACTCGATCACGCTCCGGACGGCCCATGAGCGCCGGGCCGCAGCTTGGCCTGTTCACCGTAGCACTGGTGGCCGTGCCGGCCGGGCTGCTCGCCGGGCCGGGCATCCACTTCACCCACCAGGAACTCGACTTCGTGCTCGAGAATTCCGAGTCGGAGAACCGCTTTGCACCGGAGACGATGGCAGGTGGACTGGCCCTCTTCGACTATGACGGCGACGGGGACCTCGACCTGTTCTTCGCGAATGGAGCCGAGCTGCCAGATAACAGGAAGTCATCGGAGCGGTTCGGGAACCGACTGCTCCGGAATGACGGCAGCGGCCGGTTCGCCGACGTGACGGAACAAGCTGGACTCTTCGGTCAGCACTTCGCTTTCGGTGCGGCCGTCGCCGACTTCGACAACGACGGCGACCAGGATCTCTTCGTGGCGGGCCTGCACCATGTCGCCTTGTATCGGAATGAGGGCGACGGACGTTTCGATGACGTGACCGGCGTCTCGGGAATCACCGCTACCGATCCCGAGCATGGTCCGCTTTGGACGATCGCCGGAGCCTGGTTCGACTACGACACGAATGGACTGCTCGACCTGTTCGTCGTCAACTATCTCGGTTGGGAACCCGGGGCTGACCCCGTGTGCGACGAGACCGGCGAGCGCGACTACTGTCATCCCCGGTACTACAGGGGGACTCCCAGTCGGCTGTACCGCAACGAAGGGGACGGCCGGTTCCGGGATGTCTCCGAGGTTGCCGGTATTCGATCCCATGTGGGGAAGGGCATGGGTGCGGCGGTTGCCGACTTCGACGACGATGGGACGCTTGACGTGTTCGTGACCAACGACAAGCTGCCGAATTTCCTGTTCAGGGGGACGGGTACGGGGAGCTTCGAGGAAATTGCGTTCGAGGCGACGATCGCTCTGCCGGAGCACGGGCGCGACGTGTCAGGAATGGGTCTGGACGCCCGTGACATCGACGGAGATGGGCTTGCGGATGTGGTCTACGCTGCGCTTCCGGGCGAGACATTTCCTCTGATGAAGAACACGCGCGACGGGTATTTCATCGACGCCACTCGATCCAGTCGGCTGGCCACCCAGACTCGCGAGATGGCCGGCTATGCGGCGGTCATTGCTGACTTCGACAACGACGGTCTCAAGGACATCTTCTTCTCGAGGGGGGATGTCCAGTCCCGGTCGGCCTATCCCGGGGTGCGAGCCAGCCAGCCGAACAGCGTCTTTCGCAATCTTGGTGACGGTACCTTCGCAGCGTTGACCGAGGAGGCCGGTCTTGCGGCGGCGCTCCCGCAGCGTCACCGCGGTGCGGCCGCCGGAGATCTCAATGGTGACGGCAACCTCGACCTGGTCGTGACGGCTCTCGGCGCGCCCGCCGGGCTCTGGTTGAACGGCAGCGACAGCGAGCATCACTGGCTCGCCGTGGAGCTCGAGGGCTCGGTTTCGAACAGGGACGGAATCGGGGCCGTGGTCCGCGTGAAGTCCAGGCAAGGGGTGCAGTACAACCTGGCAACCAGTAGCGTGGGGTATGCGTCCAGCGCTGCCGTGCCGGTTCACTTCGGCCTCGCCGGGGACGAAGTCGTCGAGTCCGTCCAGGTAAGATGGCCGTCAGGCACCGTTCAGACCGTTGACGACATCCGGCCGAACCAGGTGCTGCACCTGCGGGAGCCCGACGAACCCTAGGTGCCGGCCAAGTGGGGTGGAAGACTCCGGTCCGGGGCAAGCCGCGTATGACGGGCCCGTTTGGCCGACCAAACGACGAGCCGCGCGGGATGCAGTGAACGGGCGGGGTTACGGAGTGCGCGTGCTGTCCGTGAAGTAGGCACTCTTCGCGTACTGTGTCACCATGCGCTGGGTATTGAAATGCGAGCCGTTCAAGGCGATCGCCGAGCGCCGCACCCGTGCATACGACTTGGGCTGGTTGTAAAAGAGGGGCAGGATGACCCGCTCCAGCTTGTCGTAGAGGGCGTGAGCGACGCTCGCCTCGTCGTCGGGTGCCCGTCGGTAGGCCGCCGCCGACCATCCGGTCACGCCCTCCACATGGCCTTCGAGCCACCATCCGTCCAGCACGCTCAGGCTTGGAACGCCATTCAGGGCAGCTTTCATGCCGCTTGTTCCCGAAGCCTCGCGGGTTTTTTCCGGCGAATTGAGCCACAGATCCGTCCCGCTGGTGAGGATCAGGCCCAGGTCCATCTCGTAGTTCTCGACATAGACGCACTTGATGGACCCCTTCAGCACCTCGGCCGATTCGTGGATCCTCCGAATCGTCTGCTTCCCGCCGCCGTCGTGGGGGTGCGCCTTGCCGCCGAACACAAGCTGGAACCGCCCAACGTTCCGGGCGATCCAGAGCAATCTGTCGAGGTTCTGGAACAGCAGGTGAGCACGTTTGTACGGGGTGGCGCGACGGGCGAATCCGATCGTGAAGAGTTCCTCGTCAAGCGTCTCCCCGGTCCGGGCTGCCACCGTGTCGATGAGCTTTCGCTTGGCCTCGAGGTGGGCTGCCGACAGGTCTTCTGTTGGAATGTCGCTCGCGTGGCGGAGGTACGCGTTGTCCCTTCGCCACTCGGGAATGTGCCGGTCGAGCATTCGCTGGATGGAAGGTGCCGTCCAGGTGGCGGCGTGCACACCGTTGGTAACCCCGTGAATGGTGTGCTGGGGGAACATCTTCTGGGACACTTTCTGGTGAATCCTTGCGACGCCGTTCACGTAACGCGAGCACTCCAGCGCGAGCTTCGTCATGTTCAGGATGTCGCCATCCAGAAGCTGGTTCTCCGTCAGTCGCTCGGTCCTCTCTCGCCCGAGGACCTGTTCCACCAGGTGCACGTGAAAACGGTCGTGTCCGGCAGGCACAGGCGTGTGGGTCGTGAAAACGCACTGCGCCCGCACCGTTGCGAGGTCGCCCCTGGTGGCTCGATGGCCGGACCGCCCCTCCAGCCTGTGCTCCAGGAGGGACAGGGCGAGCAGGGAGGAGTGGCCTTCGTTCATGTGATACGTCTCGATGGCATCATGTCCCAGACGCTGCAGGATGCGCTGTCCGGCAATGCCGAGGATGGCTTCCTGGCACAGCCGATATCGGTTGTCGCCTCCGTAGAGATGGTGCGTCAGCGCTCGATCGCTCGTGCTGTTTTCCTCCAGATCGCTGTCCAGCAGATAGACCGGGACTGTGTGGCCGTCGACTCCCGCTACCTGGAACAGCCAGCATCCGATGGTGACCTCCCGACCCTCGATGGTTACCGAGACCTTGGTTGGCAGGCGGCGTAGCGAGTCTTCCGGGGACCACTCCGCAGGCAACTCGATTTGGTCGCCGCTCACGCTGATCCGCTGCCGGAAATAGCCCTTGCGATACAGTAACGTAACCCCGGCTATTTGCAGCCCCAGGTCGGCCGCCGAGCGCAGGGTGTCTCCAGCCAGTACGCCCAGGCCTCCGGAGTAGGTCGGGATCTCTGAGGCAAGTCCCATCTCCATCGAGAAATACGCGATCCGGGCCGATTTCCTCCCCGCCGTCGGGGGAATTGGGTCGGGCACCGAGTTAGGTTGAGCCAAGGCCGGACGGGCATCGCCGGACCGGTGCTGACGGGATGAGTTCTCGAGGTTTCGAGCAGGAATTTCGGTCATGGATTATTGGATCGTTTCGTTTTCAAGGTTGGGCTTGGCCGATCTGTCACCCTCGCTTGACGAACTGGCCTTACGCTGGCACCGTAGAGTGGTGCATAGTGGGCCAGCACGGACGGCCAGGTGTACTTGGTGCGGATTTCACGGTTCGCGGCTCTCTGCATCCGAGTGTGCCGCTCCGGGTCGTCCAGCAGATCGATCGCGACTCGCATCGACCGTACCAGCCCCCTCAGGTTATTGCGATCATCGGTGGCGAAATAGCCGATTCCGGTGACACCGTCGATGACTTTCGAGAGACCGCCGACCTGATTGACAATCGGGAGGTTTCCGTTGAGTTGGGCGATCATGTCGACCAGCCCGCACGGTTCGAAGCGCGACGGAACCAGAAAGTAGTCCCCGGCCGCATAGAAACTGGCGGCGAGGAGTTCGCTGAAGCCCTTGACCACGACCACGCGGCCCGGAAACTCGTCCACCAGGTTCAGGAGCCCCCTGAACACGAACGGCTGCTGGCCCGCCCCCAGGATGCACAAGCCGGTTGCGGGGTGTTGGGCCAGAACTTCCTGGGCGGCGCGCACCAGAATGCCGACGCCCTTCTGATAGGTCCAGCGGCCCACGAAAGAGAAGAGGCAGCCGTTGGGCGGAAGCCCCTTGAGGTGGCCGTAACGGTCCGTCGCGTCGATGCCCCACCTCGGCATCAATTCGCGACGTGAAATGCGCCGGGCGAAACGTCTGCGGAACGCGGGCTTCCAGGAGAAGTCCTCGAGACTCCGGAACTCCTTGCCAATATCGCTCCGGATGGCTTCCGGTCCCTTCAACTCGGCCGCGATGCCGTTCGTGATCCCCTGGATGGGTACGGAGTTTTGTGCCAGGAACTCCGAGAATCCACGGAGATCCGCGTCACCGCCGGAGGTCTGGATCCACGCCCCCTGAACCTCCCATGCATAACCGTCGCTGACGGTCGTCAAGTGGTCCGCGTAGAGTGCCGCCGCGGCAAACGGGTCGAACGCGCCCTCGATCACGCACCGGTCGATCGCCGAGCGCGGGAGCCCGGTAACGGCCGAGACGTATTCCAGATCCCCACACCGCTGGCGATAGGCAATGCCGCAGTTGTGGGCGGTGACCACGTAGCGGTGCTCGCCACAGGATGGCTGCGCCCCCCCCAGCTTGGCCAGCATCGGCAACATCGCGGTATGCGCATCGTGGCAGTGGACCGCAATGCCCGCCTCCGCGCGGCTCTCCAGCCAGAGCAGTGCGGCTTTCTGGAGCAGCACATTCATGGCGAAGAAGTCGAAATGGCCCGTATCTTCGCCGACCTCGATATGCCGCGGGGGCAATTCTGCACCGCACACGTGTCCGCCACCCGGGTCGGCCTCGGCGATTGCCTTGGCTTCGCGTGCCGTGTAGGCGTACGGCCTCTCCTTGCCCACGAAACGGTCGGCTATCACCAGCGCCACCGCGAAGGAAGTGGAGCCCTGGAACTCGGCGGTTCGTATCGTGACCGACTCGGTTCGCCCGGGGTGGTACGCGTAGCCCATCGGCACCTCGAAGCCGCAGGACCCGGACAAGTTCACCCTGTGCCGGTACAGTCGGAGCATCGACCTCATGCGCCCGACGGCAGACTCGAACGCCTCCTCGCTGAAGGTCCCGTAATGGGGGAGAATGATCGTCGTACGGATACCTTGGCGAATGCTCGTGGCAGCAAGCTGCAGGACCACATCTCCGACGCCTCCCGCAGAGGCCAAGCCGGAGCACTCGCGGGCGACATGAACAACATGAACCGGGACGGTCCGGTTCTGTGCCATGATTCGCTGCATTGCGGAATGACCCTCGAGGCCTGAAGTCGCTAGCGTTCAAGCGCCCATCGGCTCACGCTCACCGACTGGGGCGAAGCGCCCCAATGGCAGAACCATCCGCCGGCCGCACTGGTGGCCACGCCCACACCGCGGCCGCGTCCGCTGTCCCACGCAGCACGAATGCCCCATCCAAGCCGCCATGGAAGAGTGCACCCACCATCCCTATCATAGACAGGCTCTTCGAGACGGTCAATCCGGAGCACAATGCACCTCCGCACTCGAACTCGGTACACTCGTAGACCGCCTCCACATCTGAGAGTCCTGCCGCCTAGAGCGGAGTGGCCCGGAATTCCAGATTCGGTACGAACGGTTCATGGGCAGATCTGTATCTCCCGGTGTGGCGAATCCGCTCGGCGCGACCGTCCAGTCTGGCGGCACCAACTTCGCGATTTTCTCGGACCACGCCGAGGCCGTCGAGCTCTGCCTGTTCGACAGCGCCGAGACGACCGCTGCCTGCCAGGTCCTCGAACTGCCCGGACGGACTGGAGGCGTGTATCACGGGTGCGTCGCCGGAGTGGTTCCAGGGCAAGTCTACGGTTACCGTGTGCGGGGTCCGTGGAAGCCGCATTCCGGTCACCGATTCGATCCGTCCAAGGTGTTGCTCGATCCGTACGCGCGGGCGATAGCTCGTGAGCCGCGGTGGGATGCTTCGATGTACTCGTATGCTGCCGGCTCCTACCCGGACGAGTCCGCCCTCGGCCGCGAGCGGAACCTGGCCGACAGCGCGGGATGTGCTCCGCTGGCGGTCGTCGTGGACATGGCATTGCCCGGGCACCGGGTGAAGAATCCGGGGATTCCGTGGGACGAATCGGTCATCTACGAGCTTCATGTCCGGGGCTTCACCAAGCTCCATTCGGGGGTCCCGGCTGCGCAACGCGGAACCTATGCCGGTCTAGCCTCGGAACCGGTGCTCGAGTATCTTGTTGATCTCGGCATTACCGCTGTCGAACTGCTTCCCGTCCAGCAACACGCGAACGACCACTGGCTCGAGAACAAGGGGTTGACAAACTACTGGGGATACCAGCCCTTGGCTTACTTCGCTCCGGAATCCTCCTACTCCATGGCAACTGGAGCGGGAGCCGTGACTGAGTTTCGGGCGATGGTGGACCGGTTCCATGAATGTGGTCTCGAGATCATTCTGGACGTTGTGTACAACCACACGGCTGAAGGCAACCACGCCGGCCCCACCCTCTCGTTTCGTGGCATCGACAACGCCTCCTACTACCGGCTTGACCCAGCCGACAAGCGCAAGTATCTCGACTTCACCGGTTGCGGCAACACGCTGAACACCCATCACCCGGCCGTAGTCCGACTGGTGCTGGACAGTTTGCGGTACTGGGTCGAAGTGATGGGTGTGGACGGATTTCGGTTCGACCTGGCCGTTTCCCTTGGCCGTGTGCAGGATCGATTCGACCGATTCGCTCCGCTGCTGACCGCCATTGAGCAGGATCCGGTCCTGCGGTCGGTCAAGCTGGTCGCCGAGCCCTGGGATCTCGGCGGCGACGGGGATCAGCTCGGTGGTTTCCCATCGGAATGGGCTGAATGGAACCGCGCGTTCCGAACCGACACGCGCCGTTTTTGGCGCGGCGACGCAGGGGTGACGCCGTGGCTGGCAACTCGGCTTGCGGGCAGCGCCGACATCTTTCGACATCGTCGCAGGTCGCCCCAGGCAGGGATCAATTTCGTGACAGCCCACGATGGATTCACCCTCGCCGACCTGGTCTGCTACACCCACAAGCGGAATGATGGGAACGGCGAAGGGGGCCGTGACGGAGAACATGAGAATGATGGCTGGAACTGTGGTGCCGAGGGACCGACCGCCGCCCCGGCTGTCCTTGCCCTGAGGAATCGCCAGCGTCGGAACCTGATGGCGACCCTGCTGTTGGCCCAGGGAGTGCCGATGCTTCTGGCCGGAGACGAATTCGGCCGCACCCAGCACGGAAATAACAACGCCTACTGTCAGGACAACGAGATCTCCTGGGTCGACTGGAGCTTGGCCGACAGCGACCCCCTGCTGGGTTTCACCCGAGAGTTGATTCGATTGCGGGCCTCGAGCCCTGTGCTTCGCAGAACCTCTTTCTTTGACGGCGTCGCCGATCAGGCGACCGGGGTCAGGGATGTCGTGTGGTTGCGGTCGGATGGGCATGAACTGTCGCTGCCGGACTGGTCGGACGCCACTCTGGACCGGTTCGGGATGATGCTGGCCGCGGCGGGCCAGCCAACCTACCTGATCCTGCTCAACAGTTCCGATCATGCCGGGGAATTCACCCTGCCAGCGGGGGATTGGACGGTCCGTGTCGACACCCGCTCGGACGGCGTCGACAGAGCCCGGATGGCCGGGGGAAGCCACCTGATTGAGTCTCGCAGCCTCGTCCTGTTGCAATCCGATGTACCGCAACGCTTGGCTCCCACGCAGGTGGACCCGGCGGGTGAGACGGACCTTGAGAGCGCTAGCACCCTGCCGGAGGCCACGACTGGCGGATGATGTCGACTGAACTGCAGCGACTGGCTCGCATCTACGGCGTGATGTCGACCTACCGGGACGGTTTCCGGCAGGGGCGACGGCCAGACGACGACGCACTGCGGGTCGTGCTGAAGGACCTCGGTGCCGAGATCGGAGGCAGCAACGACTGCAGCGCCGCGGTGCGGGCGGCTGTCGCGAGTCGCTGGGGGCAGCTGTGCGAGCCGGTGATCCCATCGTGGACGAACCGGCCTGTCGAATGCCTTATCCGCCTTCCAGAGACTCACGCTTCGGAGCGTCTGCATGCCACATTGCGGCTCGAATCCGGCGGGATGGCCGAATGGTCCGTGCCCGTCTCCTCGCTCTCGGCCCGACGGTTGGTGACGGTCGGAAGACATCGCCATGCCGCCCTGCGGTTCCCGATTGCGAACACGCTGCCCACGGGATACCACCGGCTCGGTCTGCGAAGCGGCGACCTGAAGGCCGAGGCACTCATCGTGCGGGCTCCGCTGCGGTGCCCCGAACTTGCCCGGACCTGGGGTCTTTTCATGCCACTGTACGCGCTCCATTCGCGGGACTCTCCAGACGCCGGTACGTTCCGTGATCTTGGGGCGTTGATTGACTGGGTCCAGGATTTGGGAGGCGGTCTGGTCAGTACGCTGCCCCTGCTGGCCTCGTTCCTCGATGAACCGTTCGCCCCGAGTCCCTACACCCCGGTAAGCCGACAGTTCTGGAATGAGTTCTACGTGGACTTGAGGCAGGTGCCGGAATGGTCGCCGGAAATGGGTGGGGTCCACGGGCCCTCCGCTGGAGCACACGTCGATTTCCGGTGTGTGATGCGCTCGAAGCGGATCGCCCTGGAACGGTGCGCTGCGCGCCTCGATGGAATGCGTCGGGCGAGCTTCCTCGACTTCGTCGGCACGAGGCCGGAGTTGCAGGCCTACGCTGCGTTCCGGGCCGGAATGGAGGGGGGCACGGAAGAGCCGGTACCCTTCGACAGTGACCAACCCGCATGCCGGTACCACGCCTTCGCCCAATGGGTCGCCAGCGAACAGATCGCCAAGCTGGCAGATGCGGCAGCCCGGCGCGGGCCCGGCCTCTACCTGGACCTGCCTCTCGGAACCCACCCGCAAGGGTTCGATACGTTTCGGCACCCGGAGGAATTCGCCAGGCAAGCCACTGGCGGTGCCCCGCCGGACCGGTTCTTCAGCAAGGGCCAGAACTGGGGGTTTGCCCCTGTCAATCCCCGCCAGGCCAGAGCCTCAGGTCATGAGTATTTCATTTCCTCGGTTCGCCATCACCTCCAACACGCCGGCGTGCTCCGCATCGACCATTTGATGGGTCTGCATCGGATGTACTGGATTCCAAAGGGGTTCGATGGGGATCAGGGGACTTACGTCCGTTATCCGGCAGACGAACTCTACGCCATCGTCTGCCTGGAGGCTGTCCGGCACCGCACGGCGGTGGTGGGTGAGGATCTTGGCACCGTTCCAGCCTATGTCCGCCAGTGCATGGCGGCGCGCGGGATTCGGAGAACGTACGTCGCTCAGTTCGAGTTCCGCAGCGACCACACGGTGCCCTTGGCCGCGCCACCAGCCGACGCGGTGGTTTCCGTAAACACACACGACACGGCGATGTTCTCGGCGTTCTGGTCCGGGACGGATATTGACGACCAGGAAATGCTCGGGCTGCTGGATGGACCGCATGCGGCGGAGGCGCGCGAACGTCGACAACAAGTCAAGGGAGCGCTGGCCGCCGATCTTGGTCTGGCCGCTTCGGAAGGGCGGGTCGGGGAGGACGAGAGGGCGGCGCTGAAATCCTGTCTTGCGAGCCTCTCGGTCTCCGATGCGGACTGTGTCATCGTGACACTAGAGGACCTTTGGGGCGAGGTCCTGCCCCAGAACACTCCTGGAACCGACAGTGAACGGCCGAACTGGACTCGTCGGGGCCGGCTTGCTCTGGAGGATATCCGCACCGACCCGTCCATTCTGGCGACCCTGTGCGAGGTGAACCGACTCCGCAGCAGCCAGAGAAATGAGCTTCGATGATGGAGAACTCCCCGCCCGTATTCCTGACAGACTGGGACTTGGAGCGGCTTCGGCACGGGGCCCATTTCCGGAGCTACGAGAGTCTTGGGGCGCACTTCGCCGTCTGCCAGGACCAGCCCGGTGTGCGGTTCGCAGTATGGGCTCCCAACGCAGAGAGTGTCTCCGTCATCGGCACCTTCAACGGCTGGGATTGCGACCGTCATCCCCTTTGGAACCGGGGGCCGTCCGGTGTCTGGGAGGGTTTCGTGGGAGGTGTGGGAGCTGGCTGTGCCTACAAGTACAGCATCGTGTCAAGCCTGTCCGGCCAGCGACTGGACAAGGCCGACCCATACGCTTTTTGGGCAGAGCTTCCGCCCGCGACGGCCTCCAGGGTCTGCGACCTCGAATCGTACGTCTGGGGCGACGGGGAATGGATGAGGGGGCGTCAGGCCAAGATCGGGCGCAGCGCACCGATAGCCATCTACGAGGTGCACCTCGGATCCTGGATGCGTGTCCCCGAAGAGGGCTGCCGCTGGCTGACCTACGTCGAAGCGGCGGAGCGCCTCGCCGACTACGCCGTCAGCAACGGATTCACGCACATCGAACTGATGCCGGTCACGGAGCACCCGTTCGGCGGCTCCTGGGGGTACCAGACCACCGGCTACTTCGCTGCGACGAGCCGGCACGGATCTCCGCTTGGGTTCATGGAGTTCGTGGACACGATGCACCGGCGTGGTGTCGGGGTCATTCTCGACTGGGCGCCTGCTCACTTTCCCGACGACCCGCACGGTCTGGCCCTGTTCGACGGCACGCACCTGTACGATCACATGGATGCGAGGATCGGGAGGCATCCACACTGGGGCAGTTGCGTCTTCAACCTCGGGCGTTACGAGGTTGCGAATTTCCTGCTCTCGAGCGCCCTTTTCTGGTTCGACAAGTTCCACGTGGACGGTATCCGCGTGGACGCCGTCAGTTCCATGCTCTACCGCGACTACGGCCGCGAGGAGGGCCAATGGGTGCCGAACGAGTATGGGGGGAAGGAGAACCTCGAAGCGGTCGAGTTCCTCCGCCGCCTGAACGACCAGATCCACACGCAGTTTCCAGACGTCATCACGATTGCGGAGGAATCGACTGCGTGGCCGCGGGTATCGCGCCCGGCGTCGGTCGGCGGCCTGGGGTTCGATTTCAAGTGGAACATGGGCTGGATGCACGACATGCTCGAGTACATGAGTCAGGACCCGGTCCATCGGAAATATCACCACGACAAGCTGACGTTCAGTCTCCTGTATGCGTTCAGCGAGAACTACGTGCTGCCGCTGTCCCATGACGAAGTCGTGCATGCGAAAGGCTCGCTGATCGAGAAGATGCCGGGTGACGATTGGCAGAAGTTCGCGAATCTCAGACTGCTGTATGGCTACATGTACTGTCACCCTGGCAAGAAACTGCTCTTCATGGGCAGCGAGATTGCACAACGTGCCGAGTGGAATCACGAAAGCAGCGTCGACTGGCATGTGCTGACATCGGACAGGCACCTGGGAGTGCAGCGCCTCGTCGCCGACCTGAACCGGCTCTATCGCAGCAAGGGACCGCTCCACACATCGGACTCCGAACTGCGGGGTTTTGCCTGGGTGGACTGCGCGGACCGGGATGCGAGCGTGGTCAGCTTTCTGAGAACGGGGGGGGCTCCGGAACAATCGCTTCTGGTCGTGTGCCACTTCACGCCGGTTGTGAGGTCGGGCTACCGTCTGGGTGTGCCGGCCGTGGGTGGTTGGAGGGAACTTGTGAACACCGATTCGACCTACTACGGCGGATCCAATGTCGGGAACGGGGGGCGTCTTGAAGCGGAGGAGGTGCCGTTTCACGGGCACCCCTACTCGATCCAGCTAACTCTCCCTCCCCTTGCCACGATAGTGCTCGAGCCCGCCGAAGCCTCAGAGGACACGGTCGCTTCGCAGCGTCGATCGAGTGCCGGACCGGTGGGACGCACGGTTACCGGTGTGGACGCGACGCCGAGGTTTCAGTGATCCCGGAATCTGGTCCGACACGCCGGATGCGCTAGGAAGTGCGGGGGGATGGGTGAGATTCCAGCGTCCGGATTGGCCTATCGCATGGGAGAAACCTCCATGCCTCCCACTTACCGCCATCGGCAGTTCGGCGAGCGCTGCCCGACGCACGCCTTGCATCAGCAGGGCGCTTGGGCCGGCATTGTCGCCAATCAGATCCACCGACCAAACCAACGGCTCCAGCGGACCTCGTTGCCATGCTGGCCCTTCCGGCTGGCGCTACCGGCAAGCGCATCAACTCGCCCAACAGCGCCGCCACGAGGCTGCAAGCAGTCCGAGCGAGCTCCTGCCTGGGGCTTGGAGTCTCCCCTGCAACCTGCCTAGTGCTTCGTCACTGGTAACTGCCCAGGTTCTCGGCCTGAGTCCGCATTTCTGGCAGAGCTTGTGTTGGGACGTGGGCACCGTGCGGCGCGGGGCCGAGACTGGCTGCCGTGGCGGGCCGTCTACTGCCCGCTGGGGGGGAGGCTGCAGGCCTTTCCCACGCTGGGGACTGCGCAGTTGAGGGGGAGGCGAATGGGTCTGCAGAGCGAGTTGGGGGGCGGGTAGAGCCGCCCGACGAAGCGCTGCGAACCCGCGCAAAGCCAGCCGTGGCAGGTTGCCGAGGCCCTCGGGGTCGGGGTGGCGGTCCCTGGACGGAGTTTTCCCCTTGCCGGCCCGCGGCCGTCTGCCGGTGTCGCTCAATCAGAGGGCCGAAGCGCCTAACGGGCCGTGAGGACAGCCTGAAAGGCTTCCTCACGATGCAGGCTGAAGTGGTGCTGGCCGTCCGCGATATCCTGCCCGGAACTCAGGATCACCGCGATCGCGATGCCGTTGCACAGCGCGTTGTTGAGTGCGGCATGGCCCTTGCGCGACAGACAGGCATCCTCGGCGAACTGCACGTCGCGGACGCGATGGTTCTGGAGTAGGCCTCATTTGGTGGACAGATGAGGCAGCATGAATAGAAGTGGCCGGCAGACCGGTGAGGACTGGGGCAAGGAGGCCCAAAGCGATGAGTAAACAAGGCTATGTGAAAGCCTACCCGAAGGAATTTCGGGAGAAGGTGGTGCAACTGGTGCAACGGAGTGGGCGCAGTATACGCGAGGTGGCGGAGGAATTTGCGATCTCGACCGATTCGGTGCGGCGCTGGGTGCAGCAGGCGGAGCGTGACCAAGGCACGCGCAAGGAGGGTCTGAGCAGCACGGAACGGGCGGAGCTGGTGCAGTTGCGACGGGAATTGAAGCGGGCCCGGATGGAACTGGAGATTTTGGCAAAGGCAATGGCCTGGTTCGCTCGGGAGACCGTTTCGATGCCCCAAGGGTCTTCGAATTCGTAAGGTCGAACCAGGCTCAATATCCAATCGCCTGCATGGGCCGGGTCCTGGGGGTCTCCACCAGCGGCTACTATGCAGGGTGCCAGCGTCCGCCGAGTCGGCGGGCGTTGGAGGCTGAGAAGCTCAGCCAACAGATCGCGGAAGTGCATGCCAAGTCGCGGCAGACCTACGGGGTGTTGCGGGTGCGGGCGGAGTTGCAGGCGCAGGGAACGTGTATTTCGCGGCGGCGGGTGGCGCGGCTGATGCGGGCCCAAGGTCTGGCGGGGATCAGCCGCCGGCGGGACCAGCGGGGGACCACCCGCCGGGATGCGCAGGCAGAGCGACCGGCGGACCTGGTGCGGCGGCAGTTTCGGGCCAGTCGGCCGGACCAGTTGTGGGTGGCGGATATCACGTATATCCCGACTCGGGAAGGGTTTGTGTATCTGGCGATGGTGCTGGACGTGTTCAGCCGCAAGATCGTGGGGTGGGCGGTGAGCAGCCGTCAGGGCGTGGAGTTGGTGCAGGAGGCCTTGCGCCTGGCTGTCCTCACGCGTGGGGCACGGAAAGTGATCCTGCACTCGGACCAGGGCAGTCAGTACACGGCGTTGGCCTACAGCGAGCAGTGTCTCGCGGCGGGCGTGCAGCAGTCGATGGGAGCGGTCGGGAGTTGCTACGACAACGCGATGGCGGAGAGTTTCTTCGCGACACTGGAATGCGAATTGCTGCAACGGGCGCGGTGGGCGAATCTGGTCGAGGCGGAAGAGCAATTATGTCTCTACCTGGAAGGCTTCTACAATCGTCGGCGGCGACATTCGGCGTTGGGGTACTGCACGCCGGTGGAGTACGAGCAGGCGTGGTGGATGCAGCAGCAGGACGGAGGGCAGCCCGGACGAAACGACCAGCGGGGGACAGAAGAAGGGAGCAAGTCGAGCAGGCGGCGAGGTTTGGCGGCCCTGCCGAGACCCCACGGCCGGGGCGCAGGCATGGCTCGGCGGGCCGCTCCTCAGCGAAGTCTGGCCAGACCCGAGGATCGGTATCGTGCTGGCGGTCCCGAGATCTGCGGAACTGCGCGACCCATCCCACGGCCTCACGGGGCGGCCTCACCCCGGTCTGGTGTGGTGGGGGCCCCACGGCATTGACTGAGTGGCAAGGGCGCATGGATTTAAGGCACCCATTGCACATCGAACCGCAACAGCGGGGAAGAAGGCCCTTGGAGTAGGTGGCTGAACTACTGCCAGAGTAAGACAAGCGGGGGGGGGGAGCTGTGAAGGTGGCTCTCCGGGGGTGGCCGTTACGCGAGGGTGGCAGGAGGATCTGGCCCGAACCGGCGGCCGGACCACAAGGGCGCTGGCGGGCTGAGCCCGCCAGCTCGAGAGAGGGAAGTGCGTCGGGGAGGGGCCGCGTTGCGGCCCGGATCAGAGAGGAGAGGGTTCCGGGGCTGCGGGTGGTGGGTCGATGCCGGCCGCGAGACAGTCGTCGCGGAAGACCTCGTACGGAGTGCGGTAGCCAAGCACCTTGCGGGGGCGGTGGTTGAGCCGGTCGATGCCTTCCTGCAGCCGGTGCGGGTCGAGCGTGCGCAGGTTCTCGGTCTGGGGCACGAACTGGCGCAGGAGGCCGTTGATGTGTTCATTGAGGCCCCGCTCGCAGGAGCGGTAGGGCCGGGCAAAGAAGAGGTCGGTGTCGAGTGCCTCGGCGGTCTGGAGGTGGCCGGCGAACTCCTTCCCGTTGTCGCAGGTCACGGTCAGGACCAAGGCCGAGAAGAGCCGCAGCAGGTTCTGCATCGCGTCGCCCACCAGGGCGGCGGTCTTCCGGCGAAATGTCTGAGCAAGCAGGTCCTTCGACTTCCGTTCCAGCAGCGTGACGGTGGCTCCTTTATGAGCCTTGCCGAGGATCGTGTCGGCCTCCCAGTCCCCGCAGCGCTGCTTCGAGTCGACAATCGCGGGGCGCTCGCTGAGGTCCCTGCGGCCCGGGATGCAGCCGCGGCCGGCGCTGCCCCGGGTCGCCTTGCAGCGGCGCGGCTTGCCGCGCTGCCGCAGGTAGGTGTCCAGTGAGCCGCCTTGGGCGCGGTCCTGGCGAATCCGCTGGTCGAGCCACGAGAAGTTGACCGACACCGCTCCGACCCGCTTCAGGGAATCAGCCACCTGCTCGGGGCTCCAGTCGCGCTGGAGGCCGTCAGAGATGAGGTTCCAGATCGGTGGCTGGAGCTTGCGCGGGCCGGTGACGGCCCGCTGGCGGCGCTCTCGAGCGAGTTGCTGGGCCTGCTCATGGTGATAGCCGGAGGGGCCGGCGTTGCGCTGGAGTTCGCGACAGACGGTGGACTTGGGACGCTGGAGTGGAGCGGCGATGGCGGTGACCGAGAATCCCTGCTGGTGCAAGGCTTGGATCTGGCAGCGCTCGTCGTATTGCAGGTGGCGGAACTGCTGAGGCATGGCGATTTCGCCCCCAGAATTGGCTACTCAGGACCTTAGGCATCTCCGCCCGCTGTTGCGCTTCCTATTGCAAGCGGGATGAGCGTCGGTGGCGGTGCTGTCAGGACGCTGGGGTGGTCGCCTTGCGGTTCCTCCACTTGGTTTCGGGCGGGACCGACGCGGACAGCAGCGTTGCGGTCGGCACCCCGGGCGGTTCTTCGCGAGGCCATCCACCAGGCATGGCCAGCCCTTTCGCAGGGTCTGTGCCTGTGGCAGGAACAGGCCTTCCAGCGGGTCGGCCGTGCCCATCTGGAGCTTGGCGGAAGACCGCCTCGCTGAGGTCTACGCCCAGTCGGGCCCACGCCGTCAGCGTGCAGTGGGTGTCCAGCTCCTGCCGTGGCGGTGTGACGGGGACGACGGTCTCGCTGCGGTCGGACTCGCAGCAGGACGGGCGGAAGACGGCGTGCAGCCAGGACGAGCTTGCTCCACCCTCCGGGGGCCATGGCAAGGCACGCCAGTTCCGTCCTTTCGCCAAAAAAAGGGCCGCTGAGTTCCAACCTGCGGATTAGGAGTGCCTTTCCATGCTGAGTCGATACCATGGGGCACCCCGGCCCGGAGCGGCCTGTCCAGGGCGTGCTCGATCAACGGGGCGGTCTGGAGACCCTCTCGCCGCCCGCCGCGCCAGGGCTCCTGCAGGAACTGCAGGGCAGACCGGCGAGGTCAGCCGGGCCGCAAGCACCCTATGGGGCCGTGCTCCATGTCAGGGTCCAAGGCTTGCGCGACGGCGCAGCCGTCGCGCGCCAACTGCCAGACACACAATGGGTTGCGGTCATGGACCGGGACGCGGATAGGCCGGCCCTGTTCGCCGAACTGCGCTGGGAGACGGTCGGGATGCCACCCCCAGCCAAGCCCCTTTGCGCCTACAGTGTATCCAGATGGGGGCACGCCCCCCAGTCCTTGGCGGGGAGGCCCTCGAGGGGTTCCTGCTGACCATGCTCCTAGTCGCCTCGCTCGCGGATGCCGAGCGCGTCCTGCGCCGGAACCGGCTGCGCTGGCGCATCGAGGATTGGCACCGAACTCTCCCCTCCGGCTGCCATCTCGAGTCCTGGAGTAGCGCATCGCCCGGGCGGTCAGGATCCAGGCCTGGATCGCTTGCTGCCTCACGGCGCTGGCCTACCCGAGAGGCCCGCCACAGTCTGCTTCCCCCCGGTCAGGGCGCGTCCCGCGCGACTTCGCGACCCAGCCCCGGCTGGACCCGCTCATCCATCCTGAGCGAAGCCTATCCCCTGCGAGCCACCTGCCACCGTCTCACTCCAGGAGTGCTGACTTCCCTGCTGGGGCAGCGGCAGAGGGCGGCTGCCAGCAATACAACATGAATCCACAACAATGTGCTGGGGGCTAGCCCCCAGCACACGCCTACGGCGCTGGCCACCCACGGGCACCCACCCCTCTTTGGAGAGGGGGGGGGGAGGGGCGTTTGCCCCTCCCCCTGCCACCCCCTCCCCACCCCAGACTTGCCACTCGCAGCTCAGAGCTGCTACCCTACGGAGGTCCTCAGCAGACCAAGCGCGGCTACAGCACACTTAACTGTCCACCAAACTGTAGGCTAGTCCAGTTGCGGGGTGGTTCCAGCCGGTGGTGGGTCGTGAAGTCGCGCAGCACGCGCTACTGCTGGGGGGTGAAGCAGACCGTGGCGGGCATCTCTGGGGTGGCCCGGCCCAGCAGCGTCAGCGCCGTCAGGCGCCAGGCGATGACGGCCTTGATCGTGACCGCCCGGGCGATGCGCTGGGCAGTGCGGTGGCCTAGGTCCTGGATCTTGCAGCCGGATTTGAGAATCTGGTGCCAGTCCTCGATGCGCCAGCGGATTCGGTACCAGCGCAGGACGCACTCGGCATCCGCCAGCGATGTGACCGGGAGCGTGGTCAGCAGGAACCACTCGAGGGCCTCCCCGCCGGGGGCGGGGGAGCGTTCCCAAACGTGCACCAACTGCAGGCGCAAGGGTTCGTGGCCCCGGGCGGGGGCCGGCAACTCGACCGTCTGCCAGCGCAGTTCGGCGCGGGCCGCCTGTTGGCGGCTACCCCGGCGCGCCGAACTGCGCGGCACTTCCATCTCGATCTCGGCCTGGGCCGCTTGGGCCCGGATGTGATCGAACAGCTTGGTCTGGTCGGGTCCCAAGCAGCGGTTGTGCCGGGCCCGCACCAGCAAGGCGACCCGCCGCGGCTGGCGCAGCTCGGCGAACAGGGCCTGCACATCCGCCTCGCCGTCCATGACCACAACTAGTTGCGTGCCAGGCAGTTGGCGCGCCAGGGCGGCGCATTCGCGCAAGCCCTTGACCCAACGGAAGGTCTTGCGTTCCTCTAGCGGTCGCCCGTGATCGGCCTGCCCGTCGGGAGTCGCATACTGAATCTTGAGCAGACCCAGCGGAATGCCCTCCGGGTTCAGCGCCATCGTTGTATGCATTTGCATCTCGAGCGTGTCCGCTGCACTGCCGTTCTTGCGGGTCAGGCCCAGCCCGGCACCGGGATTCGTTGCGAAGTGTAGATCGGTGCCGCCCTGCACGCACAGCACCACCCGCTCGGCCTGCATCCGCCGTAGCGTGCGCTGGCGGTGGGGCTCGAGCATGTTGTCGGGGGTCACCGCCGAGTCGTCCGGCTGGTCGATCAGCCGGTAATGGCCCTTGATGGCGGCACGCTGGCCTTGGGCGGCGGTGGGGATCGAGGCCATCGGAGCAGCGGCTTGCATCTGCGCGGTCTGCACCAGCCGCTGGGACCAGCGTACATCGCCCAGGCGCGCCCCGCCCAGTTCGTTCTGGGCGAACTCGTCGAGGGTGAGTCCCTCGCCCGGCTCCAGCGGCTTCGCCGGTGGCGGCGGGGCGCTGCCTCCCAGTTGCTGCCGCCAGTCGTGCTGCAGCGGGTAGACGAAGATGGCCTTGACCGGCACGCGTTGGTCGGGGGCGGCGAAACGACCGCGTCCGGTGGTCTGGCCGACATAGGTCCAGTGGGCGGCGCGGAAGCAGGTGCCGGGATGCTGCTGGGGGTCACAATAGGTTTCCAGCAGCACGGGCCGGTAGCGATAGCGCTGCTGGAAATCGGCGGGCAGGCGGCGCAAGACCAGCCCGAGCACCTTGGAGGCGAGGCCGTCACAGCGCACACCGGGCCGGATCAGGAACCGGCTCAGGTTCAGCACACCGTGCAGCCGCTTGCGGCGCATGGCCGCCGACCAGCCGATCCATTCGTCGCGCGCGGCGACCGCGAGGGCCGCTGCGGCAAAGCCGAGCGCACCGAGCACACCATGTTCGGATTCAATCAGATAGCGTACTTGGGCCCCGACATGGAGGACGGCCCCATAGGGATGCTCGCGGGCCATCAGTTCGTTCCAGACCTGGCGCTGCTCGTCGGTCGTGACCAGGCTCAACTGCAAACCCGCCACGGCCTCGACGCGGGCCGGTACGGCCTGCGCGGCGGGGACCGGCTGGTCCAGGCCCCGGGGGCGGCCCGGTCCGCGCCGGCCACAGGGACGGGCCGCTGGCAATCGGAGATGGCCTTGGTCCTCCAGACCGCGCAATGCCTTCAGGCAAGTCGCCAGTTGCCACTGGCCGCGACTGTCGCGCAAGTCGAAGGCTTGGCACACCTGACGCACGAATGCGGCCCGGTTGACCTCGTCAGCCTGCGCCCGCAGCTCCTGCAGGGTCGCTAGCGAGGAGGGCTGCGAGAGGATCTCCAGAATGCAATGTTGATCGCGCATATCCTAGACATGCCACAACGACCGTCGGCGTGGTAACTGCTAGCAGTGCGGCATAGGTTGGACTTGCAACTGTAGACGTCCCCGTTCAAGCCAACCATGGGCGGAATGCCGAAGAGGCACCCCTGGAGCCAGATTGGCTCCTCAGGTAGGACTCGAACCTACAACCCTCCGGTTAACAGCCGGATGCTCTACCATTGAGCTACTGAGGAGCAATGGAGGCTATGCCCACAAGTATTGCAGGGCTGGATGGACCTGTCAACATCCTCAATATCGGAGGTCGTCGCACCCAAGTCGGCTGCCCAGGTGTGGCGCGCTGTGCCCGCCGGATGCGCGGGGCTGCGAGTCGGGCAGTTGTGGGAACATCCAGTGCCGTCCAGTGAGGTCCTTCTCCGGCCTCGGACCGTGGCCACGCACACTTGAGAATCGGACACACTGCCAGAATGCCCCTGTGCCGGGTATCGGGTTGGATCGCTGGTCGGACTGTCTGCCCACCCTGCCGGGGGGCTGTCCGGCCAGTCCTCCGGGCGTCCGAAGCCGGCATGGCGACCGCCCCGGACCAATCGGAAACGTCTCAGGACCGACCGTGAATTTGATGTTCCCGGACGGGAACGGCAAGGCATCACGGCGCGACCCGGTCGCCGGCGACGGGTACTGGCCTCTCCCCTCTTGATGTTCCGCATTGCCTTCCTGCCAGTGGGCGGTCATTCGTCGCGCAGTATCTGCAGCGGCTTGGCTCCCAGAATCCGGAAGCTCGCCCCCCAGCCCGCGACGGTCGCAAGCAGGGTGCTTCCGATGACCGTGGCCAGAATCGCTGGCCACTCGATTACGGCATCAAGGTCGAGAATGTCTTGGGTGAGCAACATCGAATAGCACACCGCCAGCACGCTGCCAGCCGCTCCCGCCACTCCTCCCAGAATCAGGAATTCGACCGAGAAGATCTCGGTCAGCCGACTCCTTGTCGCTCCGAGCGTCTTCAGAATCGCAACCTCTCTCAAACGTCGGAAGCGCGTTGCGGCCACGCTCGAAACCAGAATGATCACGCCTGCGACGATCGAGAACCCTGACACGAAACGAATCACGAACGCGATTTGGTCGACGACCTCTTGGACTGTTTCGAAGAAATCGACGGCGCTCACGTAGAGAACGGACGGGAATGCCTCGAACGCTTTTCGCGAAATCTCGAGGCTGGAGTCGGGGCGTACGCGGATTCCGCCGACATACGTGGCGGGTATTCCGGCAAGCGCCGGCTCGTTCAGTACGAAGTCGTAGATCCAGTCGGGCATGCCCTCGAAGCTGTGCACCGCGACCACTTGCGCTGTGACCTCGCGACCGCCAGCGGTCCAGGTGACCCTTGACCCAAGATCGATCTCCAGCCAGTCGGCGAGCCGGTCGCGAACCGAGACGCTTGCCTCCTCGTCGGATGCGTTCCACCAGCTGCCGTTCAGGATCGTCAGGCCCGAAGGAGGACTCCTCGCCCAGGTGATGTCCCGGGACCGCCGAAATCGGGAACTCCGTCCTCCACTCTGGTTGGAGCCATCCTGACGCCGGTTGGTGGGGGCTGATGGGCGCTGGATCGATTCCAGCCTGGCCGATACCACCGGCAGCAGGGATACGTCCCCCTCGACGCCTCGCTGGTTGCGCAACAGATCCTCAAGCGGCCCGCGCTGCTCGGCTGTGATATTGCTCAGGTACACGTTCGGCATGTCGGGAGGAGCGGTCTGAACAAGTTGTGCGAGCACCGTGGTTTGCAACAAATAGACCGTCAACGTGAACGTTGTGCCGATTCCGAGTGCGACGAGGATAACCTCCGAGTGCATCCCCGGACGGTGCAGGTTGGCGATTCCGTGTCGCAGCCCGACCGGGAGCCGTACCGGCAGGTAGCGTGGCGCTGTCCTCAGAAGGCGCAGCAGGCCGCTGGCAGTCAGGGCGAGGGCGGCCAGGC
This sequence comes from Bryobacterales bacterium, assembly GCA_965205085.1. Classification (GTDB taxonomy): domain Bacteria; phylum Acidobacteriota; class Terriglobia; order Bryobacterales; family UBA6623; genus VXMF01. Next base: position 5,643,029 of record OZ242039.1, read on the forward strand.
TTGCGGCCAACCCTCCCGCGAACCACAGTCCGAGCCGCACCGAATCGCCTAGCCAGACCGCGAGCAGGCCCGTGCCTCCCAGTACGGTCGCTGCCTGCAGAGTCTGCTTGACCACCGCGCTGCGTCGGGTCGCCCCAGAGCGCTCGAACCGGCTGGCCATCTCGCGGCGGAAGATCAGGGCGGGCGCAACCCCTCGGATGCCGAGCAGGCATGGTAGCGAGAACATGATGACCGTGACGATGCCGACTCCCGCAGCCTGGACCGCCGGCCACGGCTGCCATGCGAATGACGGAGCCTGGGGGAAATAGTCGATGACGAAGTGTGGCGCGAAGCCCTGCGCCAGGAATCCGATACCCACTCCCAGGGTGCTGCCGAGAATGCCCAAAGCGACCGTTTGGAGAAGGAACACGTGCATGACCAGACTCGACGTCGCTCCGTAGCACTTCATGATCGCGATCGTCTCGAGCCGCTGCTCCAGATGAGAGTAGATCACCATCGCCACGCCGAGTCCGCCCACTGCCATCGCAAGCAGACTGACCAGGCTCAGGAAACTGCCGGTGCGGTCCAGGCCCCTCTGGATCCGCGGGCTGGTCTCCCGGTAATCCGTCAGTCGACTGCCCTCGATGCCCGCGTCGATGGCCGCTCGAGTGTCATCGAGGGTCATGCTCCCGTCCGGGAGTCGGAACAGGTACCTGCGCGTGACCCGGCTCCCGAACTGCACGAGTTCCGTCCGGGCCAGCGATGCCTGCGAGACCATGGCTCGCGGGCCGAAATTCACTGCTCCGGTCATCCGGTCGGGCTCGACGCGGATGACAGCGGCGATGCGGAAGTCTGCGGAACCCAGTTTCACACGGTCCCCGATCTCGGCTCCCATCCGGACCAGCAGATCTTCGGATGCCAGCACACCGTTGCCGGCCAGAGCGTCACGCAGCGAACCCGGTGGAGACAACTCCACGTCGCCGTAGAACGGATACTCGGAAGGGTCGACCGCCTTGAGGTTCACGGCCAATGGGCGCACCAGATCCGTTCCGCCCATCATGGTCATCAGTTCCGTGACCAAGGTGATCTGCGCGCCCTGATTCGCCAGTCTGTCCAGGACCGCCTGCTCTTCCGGGTCCGGCTTGTGGCTGATGGATGCGCTCAGGTCACCGGCTAGCAGAATGCGGGCGTCTCTCAGGAGCATCTCCTGGAACGCAGCACAGTACCCCCGCACACCGCTCAGGGCAGCCACCCCCACGCTGATGGCCAGAACTCCGAAGAGAAGCTTGACTCGGGCCGAACTCAGGTCACGCCATGCCAGCTTGGCCGCAAGCCGCCACTGGGTGCGGAACAGCAAGCACCCAGCGTAGCGAAGTCGGGGAACTGTACTCTCGCCGAGAGAAAGGGCCCCGCCCGCTCATGGCGGACGGGGCCCGGGATAGGTAGGGACTGTGTCCGGGCTGCTCTAGAACTCGCCGCCGCCGTGCGGGTCAGGCGGAGGCGGAGGGGTCTTCTCCGGAATCTCGTGAACCGTGGCCTCGGTGGTGAGCATGAGGCTCGAGATCGACGCTGCGTTCTGCAACGCCGTCCGGGTCACCTTGACCGGGTCGATCACCCCCGCCGCCACGAGATCGCCATAGGTGTCCGTGGCTGCGTTGTAGCCGTAGGAGTCGTCCTTGCTGCTCTGTACCCGCTCAACGACGATTGCACCTTCCTGTCCAGCGTTCTGGGCGATCCACCGCAGGGGGGCCTCGATCGCGCGTCGCACGATATTGATTCCGATCTGCTCGTCGTCCCCTCCCGCCGGGAGGTCGTCAAGGCTGGCACCGGCTCGCAGGATCGCGACGCCGCCGCCGGGGACGATGCCCTCCTCGACGGCTGCCCGGGTCGCGTGCATGGCATCCTCCACGCGCGCCTTCTTCTCCTTCATCTCCGTCTCCGTGGCCGCGCCGACCTTGATCACCGCCACGCCGCCAACCAGCTTCGCCAGCCGCTCCTGCAGCTTCTCCCGGTCGTAGTCCGAGGTCGTCTCCTCGATCTGCGCCCGCAACTGCTTCACGCGCCCCGCGATCGCCTCCGACGTGCCGGCACCTTCCACGATCGTCGTGTTGTCCTTGTCGATCACCACCCGGCTCGCCCGGCCCAGATCCGCCGGCTGCACTCCCTCGAGCTTGATGCCGGTCTCCTCCATGATCGCCCGGCCGCCGGTCAGGATCGCGATGTCCTCCAGCATGGCCTTGCGGCGGTCGCCGAAGCCCGGTGCCTTCACCGCCGCCACGCTCAGCGTGCCGCGCAGCTTGTTGACCACCAGGGTGGCGAGCGCCTCGCCCTCGGTCTCCTCGGAAATGATCAGCAGGGGCCGGCCCTCACGCGAGACGGTCTCGAGCACGGGCAGCAGGTCCTTCATGTTGCTGATCTTCTTCTCGTGGATCAGGATGTAGGCGTTCTCGAGGACGCACTCCATGGAGTCCTGGTCGGTCACGAAGTAGGGCGAGGCGTAGCCGCGGTCGAACTGCATGCCCTCGACGACGTCGAGTTCGGTCGCGATGGTCTTGCCCTCCTCGACGGTGATCACGCCGTCCTTGCCGACCTTCTCCATGGCCTGGGCGATGATGCTTCCGATGTCGGCGTCGTTGTTGGCCGAGATCGCCGCCACCTGGGCCACCGCGTCGCCCTCGACGGGCTTCGCCATCTCGTGCAGCTTGTCGGCGAGTGCCGCTGTGGCCTTCTCGATGCCACGCTTGATCGCCATCGGGTTGGCTCCGGCCGCAACGCTCTTGAGGCCGTCCCGATATATCGCCTGGGCCAGGATCGTCGCCGTGGTCGTGCCGTCTCCGGCAACGTCCGACGTCTTGGATGCCACCTCCCGGACCATTTGCGCGCCCAGGTTCTCCAGCTTGTCCTCGAGTTCGATTTCCTTGGCGACCGTAACGCCGTCCTTCGTCACGTTCGGACCGCCGAATTTCTTCTCCAGAACGACGTTCCTGCCCTTCGGGCCGAGCGTTACCCGGACCGTGTTGGCGAGCTTGTTCACGCCGCTGAGGATTGCTTGCCGGCAGTCTTCGCCGTAGACAATCTTTTTTCCTGCCATGTCTTTACTCCTCTTGACTTGTCGATCAGCTGATGATGGCGAGGGCTTCGTCCTCGCGCATGATCAGGTACTCCTGGTCGTCGACGGTAACTTCGCTGCCGGCGTACTTGCCGAACAGTATCTTGTCACCGGCCTTCACATCGAGGGCCACGACGGTTCCGTCGTCCTTCTTCTTGCCGTTACCAACGGCAATCACCTTGCCCTGTTGCGGCTTCTCCTTTGCCGAGTCGGGAATGATGATTCCGCCACTCGACTGTTGTTGCCCCTCGTCGAGCCGCTCGACGAGAATGCGGTCGTGCAATGGTCGCAGACTCATTGTAATTGGGTCCTCCTGAAGATTCTCACGGTAGCGATCTGAACAAGTTGTAGATAATCACCTGCTCATGAAACTTGATTAAGTTGCTGTCAAGTTCTCGCTCCCTACAGTGTACGGATTCTTGCATCGGCTGTCAACACCTCGTTCGGAACGGATTCGAGGCTACGGGATCGAGTCGGGCGGCTTCCATCCGCCGACCGTGAAATGACAGAATAGAGGGATTGCGCCATGTTCCGGTTTGAGGCGCCTTGGCTGTTGATCCTTCTGGTTCCGTTGGTCGCGCTGATTGTCTGGCGGCGCCGGAATCGAGTCTATCTCCGCTTCTCGTCCACTGCCGGCCTCCAGGACATCGGGCCGACGTGGCGGTCGCGGTTGGCCCGAGCCCCGCTGCTGCTCCGGTCGCTGGCCCTCGTCGCCCTCGTGGTGGCGCTGGCGCGTCCCCAGCTTGGTACGGAACGGGTTCGCGACATTACGCAAGGCGTAGCGATCGGAATGGTCGTTGACCGCTCCTCCAGCATGGGCGAACTCATGCGTTTCGGAGGAGGGTCCGTCACCCGCCTCGAAGCGGTCAAGCGGGTCTTTCGCGAGTTCGTCGATCCGGCTGCCGGCACTCTCGGCGGCCGACCGAACGACCTGATCGGAATGACCGCCTTCGCACAGTATGCGGACTCGGTCTGTCCGCTGACGCATTCCCACCAGACCCTGCTCGACCTGCTCGAGTCGGTCCGGCTCGTCGAGGACCGCCGGGAGGACGGCACCGCAATCGGGGATGCAGTTGCGTTGGCAGCTGCCCGCCTCGGAAGGGCGGAGGAACTGCTGCGGCGCGAAGGAGAATCAGACGCCTCCTATGAAATCAAGAGCAAGATCATCATCCTCCTTACCGACGGAGAAAACAACGCCGGAGATCGCAGTGTCCGGGACGCCGGGGAATTGTGCAAGCGGTGGGGGATCAAGGTCTATGCGATCGGTGTCGGCGATGAGCGGGGTGTGCGGACTCCGTTCGGACGCTTGAGCGCCCCGCTGCGGCCCGGGTTCGACGATCGGGCGTTGCGGGACCTTGCCGACGTGACCGGTGGCGAGTACTGGCTGGCGACCAACGAGGACACCCTGCGGTCGGTGCATCAAGAGATCGACCGCCTCGAGACAAGCGAGTTCGAAGTTGTGCGGTACCTCGACTATCAGGAAGCGTTCCCTCCTTGGGCGCTCGCGGCACTGGCGATGCTATCTCTCGAGGTTCTCTTGCGTCAAACCGTGTTGAGGACCGTCCCGTGAATGAGTTCCAGTTCGCTGAACTCGGTATGCTGAACTTGCTTTGGCTGCTGCCCGTTCTGGCGGCGCTGACCGTGTATGCGGCCCGTCGCAGACGGGCAAGTCTCGCACGATTCGTGGAGACCGGGCTCCTGGAGCGCTCGGGGCATTCCCCGCTCCCGGATCCGGCCCGCCGGTTCCTCAAGGCGGCCCTCGTCCTGGCGTCCATCGGAGTTCTGGTCATCGCCATCGCCCGGCCGGCATGGGACCGGGTGCGGGAAGAGGTGACGGAGCGGGGGCGTGACGTGGTTTTCCTGCTGGACGTCTCGCGCAGCATGTTGGCGGAGGATCTCCCGCCCAACCGGCTCGAACGAGCGAAGCTGGCGATTCGGGATGCGGTGGACCGGCTCGCGGGTGATCGCGTAGCGCTTGCTGTCTTCGCCGGCTCGACGGTTGTGAAGTGTCCGCTCACCCTGGATTACGGCTTCTTCCGCATGGCCTTGGACGACGTGTCGCCCGAGAGCGTGTCACGCGGTGGGAGTCTCATCGGTGATGCCCTCCGCACGGTCGTGAACGACGTGTTCGACGGCAAGCGAAGCACGCACCGGGACATCGTCCTGATCACGGATGGCGAGGATCACGAGAGCTTTCCCGTGGAGGCTGCTGCCGAAGCCGGTGGACTCGGGGCCAGACTGATCGCGATCGGGCTCGGCGACGAGCGTGTCGGCCGCCGCATTCCGGTTGCGGCACCCGTGCCGGGCGGCCCGCCGAGTGACTCTCGGCGCACGTTTCTCGTCCATCAGGGGCAGGAGGTCTGGTCCAGGCTCGATGCGGACGCCCTCCGCCAGATGGCGGACTCGACGCCGGGCGGCATCTACCTGAACGTTGCCACGGGTGCAGTGGATCTTGGCGAGGTGTACAGCCGACTGATCGCGACTGCCGAAGAAGCGGAAGTCGGTACCCGGTCCCTGGACAGGCTCGACGAGAAGTTCCAGATATTCCTGGCTGCCTGCATCCTGCTGCTGGCCCTGGAGATCGGCCTCCGCGAGCGCGGCCGCGTCGCAGCATGCCTGGTGGCCGTCGCGATCATGTCCACAGCCTCGTCTGCGGCGACGGTCCGGGGGTTAGTGAACGAAGGGAACGAGGCGTTGCGGTCCGAAGACTACGCCCGTGCCCTGGACGCCTACAACGAGGCGCTGGAGAAAGATCCTGAGTCCCCGTACGCTTCCTTGAATCGCGCCAACGCACTCTACAGGGGCGGCCAGTTCGCCGAGGCTGCCGAAGCGTACGTCGAAGCCGTCCGCCGAAGCCTCGACCGGCATCTGCCCCAGCTGGAGGCGGCTGGCCTGCACAACCTCGGAAACGCCCTGTACCGGCAGGCGGAAGCTGTGGCTCCGGCGAATCCGGGGCAGGCAATGGAACTCCTCGTGCCGGCGGCCCGGTCTTATCTGGACGCACTGCGCACGGACCGGCGGCGGGCGGACTCAGCTCAGAATCTGGAACTGACGCGCCGCCTCATCCAGCAACTGCGGGACCAGGCCAGGCAACAGGATGGCGGCGGAGACGAGCAGGGCCAACCCTCTTCTTCAGCCGAGGGGGACAATCCGAGTGAAGCCTTGCGCCAGGCCGCCGAGGAACAGCAGGAGTTGGCCGACGAGAGCCGGCAACTTGAATCGGATCGTCGGCAACGGCGGGATGCCGATGCCCGGGAGGAGCAGCGCCAAGAGTCCCGGCAGCTGGCGGACAGGCAGGATGAGTTGCGGAAGCGAGCGGAGCAGCTCGGAGAGGGCGCGGGTTCCGATAGCCGCGCAGGGATTCAGGACGCGCTCCGCCATCAGGAGCGAGCCAGTCAGGAACTGGCCGAGGAACGGCCCGGTGCCGCCAGCCAGTCGCAGCAGGCGGCGGCCAATGCCTTGCGTGAGGCGGCCGCAAAGGCGAAGGATGCCGGGGCGGGGCAGCCGGACCCGGCCGAGGCCGGGGAGCCGGGGGAAGCATCCGGTGAGCAGTCCGACGCTCGGCAGGCGATGACCATGGACCAGATTCTGGCCAAGGAGGAACAGGACCGCCGTCGGCGTCAGCTACTTCAGGCAATCGGCAGGGTCGCCGTGGACAGGGACTGGTAAGTGCTGCAACGGTTCGTCATCTGTGTGCTTGCGGCAGGCGCGTTCGTGTTTCCGGATATTGGCCGAAGCCAGTCCGAACGGTTCGCAGCTGTCGCTGCTTTGCAAAGCGATCGTGTCTATGTCGGGCAGCAATTCCTGTTGCAGGTCCAGATCGAGGGGACAGACCAGCCCGATCCCATCGATATACGGGTGCTGGAGCGCGACTTCATCGTTACGGAGGCTGGAGGGGGCCCAAGCAACAGCACCTCGGTCAGCATCATCAACGGGCAGATGACGCAGCAGGTGCGAAGGAGCTACAGCTACAACTACCGCATAGCCGCAAGGCAGCCCGGAGAGGCTGTCATTCCACCGCTGACGGTGACCTCGGCCGGCCGTTCGACTACCACCCAGCCGGTTCGCGTGCAGATACTGCCGCCAGAAGAGATCGACGACTTCAGGTTGAGGCTTTCGCTGTCGGAGGATCGCGCTTATGTAGGGCAGCCGTTGAGGTTGACCACCACCTGGTACATCGGCCGGGAAGTCCAGGATTTTTCCTTCACCATGCCCCTGCTGGACGACCGCAGATTCGAGATCCTTGAGCCGCCGGCCGATTCCCTGTCTGCCCAGGACCCCGGTGATCTCATCGAGATTCGCCTGGGTGACCGGCGAGCTACGGCGCGTCGCGGAACCCGCAACCTTGACGGGGTCGGGTTCACGGTACTGGAATTCGAGAAGCTGATTGTTCCGCGATCGACTGGAAGCGTCGCTCTGCCCGCAGCCACCGTGACGTTCTCCACCCCCGGCCGAGGGACGACCGCCCGCAGGAGCCTCTTCGACGATTTCTTCGGCGGAGGTGCGTTTTCCGGGATGTTCGGCAGTCGTCGGATGGAGACCTTGGCCATTCCGTCGAATCAACCCTCGCTGGAGGTGCTTGAGCTGCCCCCGGAAGGCCGGCCGGCACGGTTCAACGGCTGGATCGGGAACTTCGAGCTCTCTACAGAAGCGACGCCCGTCATCGTCAGCGTGGGCGAGCCGATTACACTCACCCTGACAGTCAAGGGCTCCGTCATGCTCCCCTCGGCTCGGTTTCCTGCGCTCGATCAGCAGCCCGAGCTGGCCAGTGCGTTCAACGTGCCAAAGGAGATCGGTGCCGCAGAAAGCAACGGAAACGGTTTGGCGTATCGGCAGACCCTGCGCGCCCGGAGCGACCGCATTACCGAGATTCCGGGTGTCGAGCTTCCGTATTTCGATCCGCGGCGCCGCCAGTATCGGGTAGCTCGGAGCGAGCCGATCGCACTTACGGTCAATCCGGCCCGGGTCGTGACAGCGGAAGACGCAGAGGGGCGCGGTCCGTCGGAAGCGCGCCAACTCGAGGTGGAGTCCAGCGAGCGTGACATTGTCCACAACTACGTCGATGTTTCCGCCTTGTTACCCAGCCCGACGGGTTTGGCCGGGACGCTACGGCCGTTGGGACCGCTGCCCTTTGCGGTGGCGGTCTTGGTCCTTCCGCCACTGCTGTTGGCTGCCGTTGGCATTGCGCGCTTCGGAGTCCGGGTCGGGAACCCTTCCGAGTGGATGGTGGCGACACAGCGCCGACGTTGGACGCGAGCCGTGCAGAGCATCGACCTTGATGGCAGTTCGGGGGAGGTGGTGGCCAGTTCCGTTCTGACTGGCCTTCGGGGATATCTGGGGTCCAGGCTGGGGGCCGGCCGCGCCGGGGCTCGAGCCTGGACCTACGGAGATGTCGAGCGCGAGCTGGACAGCTTCGTCCGCGAGGGCCGATGCAAACTGGCCAGTCCGGACACGCTCGCGCTCCTTCGGAGCGTCTTCGAACGATGCGAGGCAGGCACGTACGCGGGAATCGACCATCTGGATACGGAGAGCAAGCGCCGGCTTGTCAAGGACGCTGGAACGGTTGTCGACCGACTGGAGGAGGGCTGGCGGTGAGGCTGGCACGTGTGAGCCTCGCTGCTGTGGCCGCCCTGTCTGTTGGCGGAGCGCTAGCCCAGGAGGCGGCCGAGACTGTATTCTTCGAGGCCAACGATTACTTCCGCAGAGCGAACGAAGTCCGGGTGAGCGAGCCCGCAGAAGCCCGCGAGTTGTACCGACGGGCCGCCCGGCGGTACCGGAAACTCGTGGAAGAGATGGACCTGCGGAGCAGCCAGTTGCACTACAACCTGGCCAACACCTTCCTGCGCATGGACGATATCGGACAGGCCATTCTGCACTACCGCATCGCCCAGAAGCTGGATCCCTCGGATGCCAACGTCCGGAGCAACCTGGCGTTCGCCCGATCACTGCGCACCGACAAGCTGGAGGCGGCCGCCTCGCGTCCGGTGCTGGAGACTCTTCTGTTCTGGCATTACGGGTTGTCCCGCTCTGTGCGTCTCCGAATCTTCGCGGTCGCCTGGGTCGCTGCCTGGGGACTGCTGCTGCTCCGTCGAACCGGCAGGGATTGGGTGCCGCATGAAATTCCCATCGTCTTCCTGGTCGTCGGCGGCCTGTTGCTGGCGTCGCTCGCCCAAGACATGGTCAGCGAGGCCCACTCCGTATCGGGGGTTGTCGTCTCCGCGGAGACCGTCGCCCGGCAAGGAGACGGCCTCAGCTACGCGCCCGCCTTCGAAGACTCCCTGCATGCCGGGGCCGAGTTCAGGGTGCTGGAAGATCGCCCCGGATGGCACAGGGTCGAGTTGCCCGACGGACGACGATGCTGGCTTGCCGGCCGGGACGTGGAACTGGTTCCGTAACCAGCACCGAATCTCGGGCCGACGAAGGCCTCACGCTGTGACCGGGTGCCGCTTTCCGAAGATCGCCGTCCCCACCCTCACATGCGTCGCCCCCTCCTCGATGGCTACCTCAAGGTCATGGCTCATGCCCATCGAGAGACCGGCAAGGCCGTGTTGCTCGGCGAGTTCGCGGAGTCGCCGGAAGTAGGGCCGTGACCGATTCGGATCCGGGTCCCACGGAGGCATCGTCATGAGTCCGGCCAACCGGAGATTCGGGGCGGCCTCGGCAGCCTCGACGACAGTCCTGAGCGAGGCGGGATCCAGTCCCGCCTTCGTATTCTCGTCACTCAGCTTGATTTCGAGGAAGACGGCAATGCCGGCCCCGAATCGATCCAACCGCCTCGCCAGCTTGATGCTGTCAAGGGTGTGGACTGAGGTGAACAGGGCCGCCGCCCGCTTGGCCTTGTTGCTCTGCAGCTTGCCGATGAGGTGGAATTGTGCTCCCGGCAGCGGCGGCAACTCGGAAGCCTTGGCTTCGAGTTCCTGCACATAGTTCTCGCCGAAATGCCTCTGGCCCGCCCGAAAGGCCGTTACTATGTCCTCCGGCGGTTTCCGCTTCGATACCGCGACGAGCGTGATCTTGTCCAGGTCCCGCCCCGAGCGTTCGGCGGCGGCCGCGATTCGCTCACGGACCGAATGCAGACGGTCCGCAATGTTCATGGAGGAGCGGTTGGATTCCACATCTTACAGTTTGCCGGCGAGGCCGCGTGGGCGCAAGCCGCTATGCCCGGCGTCGCCGGACTGTGGCGTGCCTTGAGTGGCCGGAGTGGGTGAAGTCCGGCTCTGTTGGCCTTTTTGGCGAACGGGGGCGTTGCAGTCCGGCGGCGGGTTCGACTCCCTTGGCTGCCGTCCTCTCGCCGAGCGGGAGCGGTAACCCTGTGGGCCGTGCGGTCACTGGCGGATGATGCCGTCGAACCGATTTCGGCAAACGGGGCAGGGTGGACATCCAGCTTGCGAGTGCTGGCGGCCAGTGCGGCCGACAGGGGAATCAGCACGAGAGCCCACGCCGTCGATCAGGTGTTGGCGACGGCCAGGCAAGCCACAGCATCAGGCTCGCTAGCGTTTGTCCGGGATTCGGATCACGATCTCGCCCGGCATGGACCAGCCGAGCCGCTCACGGGCGAGTTTCTCAATGCCGAACTCCCCGGGCTCGAGTGCTTCGACCTGGTCTTGCAGGGCCAAATTCTCGCCCTGGATCTCGCGGATAGTGGTCTTCAACTCTGATTCCTTCTGGAGCGTCTCCTCCAGGGCCTGGAACGGCCCGATGCCGTTGACATGCAGGATTCCGCCGAGCACTGCTGCTGCCGGCAGACCGTAAATCCAGATTGTCCAGGGAGATATGCGTCTGGGGCCGGTGCCGGTTCTCTCTTGGATGTCGCGGTGGCGTTGGATGAACGTCTTGTCCGTCATTACGGAACCCTCCGCCGTCATCTTACAACATTTCATCGAGGTCCCGGTCGCCGGAGTCTTCACCCATGAGCGAGGCGGCTGACAGGTTCTGTGCAGGGGACGGGACGCAGATGGGAGGGTGGTCCCGGACTGCGGTCTTCGAACACAACGAAGCCAGGACGATCTGCGGACGCTTCTGGCCTGGCATCCAGAGGCAGGGGGCTCTGTGCCGCAGCGCATGTCGGGGGCTGTGTCTGTCGGACGGGCCCTGCGACCGTTCAACCATAGGCGACTGAGGTGGCGGACAGGGGCCATCTGTGAGATAGCTCGGGTCGCAAACGATGCTCTCGCAGGTCCGGCTGGCGCAGCCGGAGGGTGGGTCGGGAGACTTGCTGGCGCATCGGTGCATCAGGAGACCTCCGACCAAGGCAAAGGGCGTCCATCCCGCCAATCTGGTGGACGGCGTGGAGCGCGGGATGTCACGATTCGATGAGATCCCCTTGCTTGGCGCGCCCTGTTCCGTCCGGGACGCTCTCCGCGCCGCTCCTTCCCACACCGGTCCTCCCACTCGTCGTCGCAAGAAACGACGACCCGAACTAGAACTCGATGCGCAACCCCATCTGCATGATTCTCGGTCCCGTCAGGACATTGATTTCCCCTGCGGTCCCACTGACAACCCGACCGACCGGATTGGTTAGATTGGCGTGATTCATCGCGTTGAACATCTCCCACCGGTACTGTACGGTTACCCTCTCGGAGACGGCAAAATTCTTGAACAAGCCGAGATCGAGATTCCAGTCACCTGGGCTGATTATGGTGTTCCGGCCCGAATTTCCGAAGTGTCCGCTGCTTGGCAGGGCATACGCCGCTACGTTGTACCACGCGCCCCCGTCAATGATGTTGGCCCGGCTGCGGTTGATGCCCGACAAGGGATCTCCCACCAGATTGGGCCGCTGCCCGCCTCCGATCGTCGTGCCGGCGATGTCGCGTCCATGGAAGATATTGACCGGATCTCCGGTTTGGGCCGAGTAGATGCCGTTGATCTGCCATCCTCCCAATAACCACCTGCCGGGACCACTGCCGGCGAGAGATGGGATGTCCCACACGAAGGATGCGACCATTCGGTGGGCATGATGGAAATTCGCCAGTGCCTTCTCGGCATCGAGATCGTCGAGGTTCTGCGGGTTGAACTGGTCGTTTGTTGCGTATAGGTCCATGGTCTTCGACCAGGTGTAGTGGGCGAGGACCGAGAATCCACCGCTCATGCGCTTGTTTGCGGTGAACTGGAATGCGTTGTAGTTGCTGTACCCAATGGACTGGTATTCGCGAATCGCCGTGAAGTCCGAGTGTGGTCGCTCGTTGGGGCGTCCGCTGCTGAGGGCTGGCCTGACGTTGATGTCGAGGACCATGGGAAGGTTGGATGCCTTGGAGCCGATGTAGGCGGCCGTCAACAGGATCCTGTACGGCAGTTCCTGCTGGATATTGAGGTTCCACTGCTGGTTGTAGCCCGCCACCAAGTCTGGGCTGACACTTCTCCCGAAGAGTATCGGCTTGACGAACTCGAAGGCCTTGCGCTCCTGGTCCGTCTGTGGCGGACTGAACGGGAATGGATTGACACGTCCGCGAAACGGCTCGTCAAAGGTAGCTTCAGACGAATTCAGGTCGGCTTGACGCCTGTCGAACTGCATGGAGAATGGGGGATTGTTCACGAACTGACTGAGTGAGTGGAACGGTGGCATGTCGTAGAACAAGCCATATCCCACGCGGATTGCGGTCTTGGCGTTTGCCGTGGGCTGCCAGGCCAAGCCGATCCGGGGGGCAAGGTTATTCCAGTCTTTCGCTGCGCCACCGCGTGGTACGTCTGGATCGGACGCATACAGGATTCCTGGTGGAGCCTGCGGATACGACGGCGATTGGTGGCCTGGAACGAACACGGACAGCTCGTCGTCGGCGGAGTGGAACTGGTGATAGGGCTCCCAGCGAAGACCCATGCTGACCGTCAGGTTCGGGAGCGCCCTCCAGTCATCCTGAACATACAGGTTCGAACCGACATTTCGGATTCGGTTGATCCGTAGCGAGCCCATCACGAAACGCGAGGGAAAGCCGAGGAAGAAGTCACCCAGCGCGTTGCCGCTCCTGTTTCCGTTGAACGTGAACTGGGGGTCGACGCGATTGTTGGTCAGCCGGTCGCTCTTCGACCATCGGTAGTCGCCGCCGAACTTGATCATGTGGCCCCGTCTCGTCCACGACCAGTCATAGACTGCGTGGTAGGTCTGGCGGTCGGTGTCGAGAACGTTGACCTGGCCGAGGTTCCAGAAGCCGTTGACCGAACCGCGCCATGTCACTGCCTGTTCTTCAGGACTGACTGGCGCAGCCCTGACGGCATTGACTCCGAGAGTCTCGTAGGTTGCAACCTGACCATCGAATGTGACCGGATTGCCGCCACGGAGTTGGTCGACTTGATTCCAGGTGAATCGTCCGACACCAAGCAGGGTCGGCGATACGGTCCAGGTGTGGGAGCCCTGGAGGTTCCAGTTCTTGAAGCCCTCGTTTTGCGTAAGGGTTGGGACATTGGCTGCACTGAACCTGTCGTCGACGTTGCGGAAGAGCCGGAACGTACCTCGCTGCTTGCCCGTGATCTGGTGATCGATTCTTGCGATGTGCTGGTCGCGGTCCGGATTGTTGGGTCGATTGAAACCGATCCGTCCCAACAGCGTTCCGTCGTCCCGAGTAGTAATGACATTCGCGTTGGGAACGAGTGCCTGCAGGTAGTTGGGTGCGACTCGATTCCAGCGGTTGACTGGAATCAGGGCGTTGGGAAACTGCTCGCCCGTGTCGGGGTCGCTCGGAGCGTTGCGAGACATGGAGAAGTCGGCCCTGCGCTCCAGATCTGTGGCCACATTGTGGAGAAACGCTTGTGCCTGCCGTGTTCGAGTGCCTTCGAACGCATAGAAAAAGAAGGAATGGTTCCTGACGATCGGGCCGCCCAGTGTCGCTCCGAACTGGTTTCGCCTCAGCTTGCCCTTCTTTACACCCGTCCGGTTAGCGTCGAAGCTTGTCGCGTCGAGCACGTCGTTTCTAAGGAAGTTGAAGGCGCTGCCATGGATCTCGTTCGTTCCGGACTTGGTAACCGCATTGATCACGCCGCCCATTGCTCCGCCGTGCTCAGCCGAAAAGTTCTGTGTCTGGATACTGAACTCCTCAAGCGAATCAGGATTGGGCACAATCATCGGTGCACCACCTTGGTGGTCGTTGTTATCCCCCCCGTCGAGCATGTAGTTGTTGGACTGTGCCCGAGCACCGTTAACACTGAATGCGCCGAACTGCGAGATGACGCCGCCTGGCCCCGTGTTCACACCTGGAACCAGCATGATGAGCTGAATGGGATTTCGGCCGTTCAGGGGGAGTTCGGTGATCCGCCGTTCGTCAATGATCTCCGTCAGGGTGGCGTTGGACGTTTCCACCTGTGCGACCGAGCCCTCGACAGTCACCACCTCCGTCAGCTGGCCGATTTCCATCGTGGCTGTCACCTGGCGACTCTGGTCGGCGGTGAGGCGGAACGTACCGGAGGAAAACGTACGGAATCCGTCACTTCGCACCTCCACCCGATACAATCCGACCGGGGTTCTGGGAAAGTTGAACCGGCCCTGCAGGTCAGTTTCTGAAGATTGCTCTATACCGGTCAGTTCGTTGATGGTCAGTACGATCGCACCCGGGATGACGCCTCCGGATGCATCCTCTGCAGTCCCGTGGATCAGACCGGTGGCTTGCCCGAACGCTCCGGCGGTACAGAGGAGGCCCAGGAAAAGGGCGGACAAGGTACTCGTGAACGACATGGTGACACCCCCAGTGTTCTCGTTCTCGTGGACTCGTGGACGGACAGCCGCAGCCGGGTCGGCTGCCCACCGGTTGCACTGTTGAACGGTCGCACCCGAGGGCACGGCGGCCGGCAGGTCCGTTCCATCCTGACTGCATGGGCAGATTCCCAGTGTGCCAATCACGGCGCTCACTCTATCACATGCACTCCAAGACTTGTGTGGATGCAACATGCGGCTCTTCGAAGTTCAGTAACGGCCTCTTGAACGGAGGTGAACGACCAGGCGCTTGCCCGCCCGGCAGGTGCCACCAGGCAGGTCAGGGTCGAAATCCGCAAGGGCGCATCGCCGGTTCGGACCGAGGGTGCTAATCAGAATTCATGGGGAAACGACGCGCCGCACTGGTGCCAGACCCTCTGCCGGGTCGCCGTGGCCGGTGGACTTCAGCCAGTCGGACCGCCATATGGCCTCCCGAGGCAGTCGGCAGCAGTTTCTGTTTGCCAACCCGACGTGATCGACCAAGTGGACGCCCCTTGCGGGGCGCTCGCTGATGTTCTTGTGGTCCGGGATGCATCTGCGGCCGGCGGTTTCCCGGGTCGCCTTACAGCGCCACGGCTTGCCGCATTGCCGCAGGCAGGTTTACAGCGAGCCCTCCTGGATGCGGTAGTAGCGAATCCACGGGTAGAGCCACCAGAAGCTGCCCGAGGTCGTCCTGGAATGCTTTGGGCGACCGGAGACCTGTTCGGGCTCCAGAGGTGCCCGTGCCGGTCACAGATGCTCTCCCCGACCTCTGAATGGAGCTTGCGGGGGCCGGTTACAGCCTTACGGCGGCGCTGCTGGGCGGTTGATGGGCCTGCTGATGGCGATAGCCGGAGGGGCGGGCATCGGCCGGAGTTCGCGGCAGACCGTGGACTTGTCACTGGAGCTGAGCGGTGATGGCGCTGACCGAGGCCCACCGTTGGTGCAAGGCATGGATCTGGCAACGCTCGTCGTCTTGCAGTTGGCGGCAAGGTCCAGGAATGGCGGTTTCTCCCATACGATAGGCCAATCAGGACCTTGGCCCCTTCCGCCCGCTGTTGCATTTCCTAGTGCAACCGGCGAGGGCTTCCCATGCCATCGATCAGTGGTTCCTGTTGTGATAGAATTCTATAGGATCGATGTAGCGACCATTCTTGT
Source organism: Bryobacterales bacterium (assembly GCA_965205085.1). Taxonomy (GTDB): domain Bacteria; phylum Acidobacteriota; class Terriglobia; order Bryobacterales; family UBA6623; genus VXMF01. Next base: position 5,658,931 of record OZ242039.1, read on the forward strand.
CGACACGAGGGCCGAAGAACAGCCATGGAAGTACTGAAGATCGAACGAATGTTCCTCAAGAACAATGTGCGCGAACTCCGGGATCGGTATCCCGGAAACTACCTGCTGATCAAGAGCGAACAGGTCCATGGTTTCTTCGAAACTCGAGATCAGGGAGTTGAGGTGGGAGTTAGGCTGTTTGGTCGTGGACCGTTCCTGGTCGGTTCGGTGGCCAATCCAGAACCGAATCCAGTCGAAATCCCAGCCTTGATCGCAGGGATTCCCTTGAGTTCAAGTGGCAATTCTTAACATCCAGATCGATGTCAACCTTTGGGAAGATCAGGATAATGTCGTCAAGGTTCCACTGGGGCTGGGATTACAGCAGCTCGGACCGATCGTTGCCGTAGATATCCTGCCACTCCAGATTGCAATTAACCAAGGTCGGCATGGGAGTAACAGTACGAGCGTTGATCGATACAGGTGCCAGCAATACATGTGCCGATCGCGATGCGGCAGAGCAGGCCGGATTGGCAATTGCTGGCGAGGCTCAAATGGCCTCCGCTACGCATGAGTCCGAGACCGTTCCTCAATCCGATGGAATGCTTGAAATACATGGTCTGGGAAGTGTCAGACTGAGAAATGCCTGTGGAGCCAACCTCAAGGCACACGGACTCATTGCTCTGATCGGACGGGACTTATTGGCATCTTGCGTCCTGATTGTCAATTGTCCCCAGGGAACTGCTACACTGAGTCGCTAGCTGGATCTCTGGACGCAGCCAACGATGAGCATGCGGTATTTCTGTGCCGCTTGCATAAGGAAGCGCAACAGCGGGCGGAGGGGCCTAAGGTCCTGATTGGCCTATCCTAGGGGAGAAACCGCCATGCCTCAGCACTTCCGCCACCTGCAATACGACGAGCGCTGACAGATCCAGGCCTTGCACCAGCAGGGATTCTCGGTCACCGCCATCGCCGCTCAACTCCAGCGTCACAAGTCCACCGTCTGTCGCGAACTCCAGCGTAACGCCGGCCCCTCCGGCCAGGATGTTCCCACGCTGAGATTCACTAGTTTCTAGCCGTTGTGGCTGATTGGATTTGCGGAGGGCACTGGTTTTTTCCGACCAAATTCTGTCCGCAACGCTTCGTCGGGCGGCTTTAACCGCCCCCAAACTCGCCCTATGGACCCACTCGCCTTCCTCATCGATTGCACAGGCCCCAGCGTGAGAGAGTCCTGCCCTCCGGCTATCACCATGAGCAGGCCAGCAACTCGCTCGACAGCACCGCCACCGGGCCGTCACCGGCCCGCGCAAGCTCCAGCCAGCGATCTGGAACCTCATCTCTCACCGGCTCCAGCCCACCTGGAGCCCCGAGCAGGTGGCTGGTTACCTGAAGCGGGTCGGAGCGGTGTCGGTCAGCTTCTCGTGGCTCTATCAGCGGATTCGCCAGGACCGCGCCGAGGGCGGCTCACTGTACACCGACCTGCGGCAGCGCCGGCCGCGGCTGCATCCCGGGCCGCAGGGACATCAGCGAGCACCCCGCGATCGTCGACTCGAAGCATCGCAGCGGGGACTGGGAGGCCGACACGATCCTAGGCAAGGCCCATAAAGGAGCCGCTGTCACTTTCGTGGAACGCAAGTCGAAGGACCTGCTTGCTCAGACAGTGAGCCGGAAGACCGCCGCCCTGGTGGGTGACGCGATGCAGAACCTGCTGCGGCCCTTCGCGGCCCTGGTCCTGACCGTGACCTGCGACAACGGGAAGGAGTTTGCCGGCCACCTCCAGACCGCCGAGGCGCTCGACACCGACATCTTCTTGGCCCGGCCCTACCGCTCCTGCGAGCGGGGCCTCAATGAACATACCAACGGCCTCCTGCGCCAGTTCGTGCCCAAGACCGAGAACCTGCGCACGCTCGACCCGGACCGGCTGCAGGAAGCCGTCAACCGGCTCAACCACCGCCCCCGCAAGGTGCTTGGCTACCGCACTCCGTACGAGGTCTTCCGCGACGACTGTCTCGCGGCCGGCATCGACCCGCCACCCGCAGTCCCGGAACCCGTTCCTCTCTGATCCGGGCCGCAACGCGGCCCCTCCCCGACGCACCTTCCCCCTCTCGATCTGGCGGGCCCAGCCCGCCAGCGCCCTTGGGGTCCGGCCGCCTTTTCGGGCCAGATCCTCCTGCCACCCTCGCGTAACGGCCACCCCCGGAGCGTCACCTTGACAGCTCCCCCCGCTTATCTTACTCTGGCAGTAGTTCAGCCACCTACTCCAAGGGCCTTCTTCCCCGCTGTTGCGGTTCCTTGTGCAACCGGCACGTTGTTCAGCCCTTTTTTCATCTACATGGCAGGGCTAGGCCGCCCCTCCATACCCCTTGGTATATTGACTTGTCGTGAGAGTGGGGCGGAATGACATGAAGTTGGAGTTGGGGCGTCGCACGTTCATGGCGCTGGCAGCGGCGGGGATTCCCGGCGGACTGGTCCGAGCCACCCCACCGCACCGCCAGTTCTTCAGTGCTTTCGTGCCAGGCAGTCTCGGTGTGCGAGCCGATCAGTCCCAAGCGATTGAGCTGGCCGCCAAGTACGGGTTCGAGTCGGTCCAGCCGTTTCCGGATCAATTGGCCCGTCACGGCGTTCAGCGATATGTGGACGCACTGCGTCGGCACGGAATTCGGTGGGCTGCCGCAGGCCTTCCCGTCGAGTTTCGTGGAGATCAGCCAGCATTCGACGACGGCATGGCCTCGTTGCCCCTCGCCGCCGCTGCATTGCGGGAAGCGGGTGCGGACCGCGTCGGCACTTGGCTCTCGCCTGCGAGCGACTCTCTGACCTATGTCCAGAATTTCCGCCGAACGGCATCACGCCTTCGACGGGTGGCCGAAGTTCTCCAGGATCACGGCCTTCGCCTCGGGCTTGAGTATGTCGGGACGCAACGCAACTGGACGGCTCGTCGTCACTCCTTCGTGCACACGATGGCGGGCACCAAGGACCTGATCGCGGAGATCGGTTTGTCCAATGTCGGGTTCGTCCTCGACTCATGGCACTGGTGGACTTCCCGCGAGTCGGGCGACGACATAAGAACTCTCGCGAATCATGACATCGTCTCTGCGGATCTGAATGACGCTCCGGTCGGAATCCCGAGGGACGAACAATACGATAACCAAAGGGAGTTGCCTCTGGCTACAGGGGTTATCGACATCCGGGAATTCTTGCTGGCGCTCGTGGATGTCGGATACGACGGTCCCATCAGGGCTGAGCCGTTCAACCGGCGGCTGAACGATATGGAGGACGGCCCGGCCTGTCGCATCACTGGCGAGTCCATGCGAAAAGCCTTCGAACTTGTGGGCTAGTCGGTCAGCGCGGCGGACGCTGAAGCCCATCGTCGGGGGGCCGGACGGCCCTTCCCCGTCGCCCGTTCAGGCTTGTCTGCGGCCACGGCGTCATCGATTCGGCGACGGTATGCGGATAATACGATAAGGGGGCAAATTGGAGCCAGTCCGCATATCGGCCCTCGGCCTTCTGGCCGTCGCCCTGTTGGGCCCCCCAATCCTTGCCCAACCGGTGGCTCTGCTGCACTGCACGGCGTCCTCACTGGCCGGGCCCGTGTACTCCGACGGCATTGCCGAGTTGGTTGCCGGCATTGACATCGACTGTGTGGCGGAATCGTCCGCCGCTCTGTCGGCAGGTGCCGACATCCGCCTGTCGGTCAAGGTGTCGCTGAACACAAGTGTGACCAACACGGTCGGTTTCGGTCCGCAGGAGGATCTCACGGATGCCTTGCTCGTGGTGCGAGGCTACGACTGCCCGGCCCCGGACCGCCCGGGGCCTGCAACTGAACCCTGCGGCGCACTGGCCTCCGTCCCCCCGGAATCCCGCTTCGGTCGGTTAACCTCCCCCGGCACACTCGAGTGGTCTGGTGTCGCAATACCGCAATCGAGCCTCGGGTCGGTCCCAGATGCAGACGACGGGTTGGCGGAGGGGCCGACCATTCGTATTCGGGGAATCCGAGCCAACGCCTCCCAGCTTCGCTTGGCAGACAGCGTTGGACGAGCGGTCCTGCCTGTACGCGCGGCCATCTCCGTGCGCTCGAACGCTGCCGTCACGTTGCAGAATGCAGTGCTCGAAGTCGGCTATCCGGTGCCCGCACTGGAGGTCGAGTCGGTGGAGAGACTGTCGGAGTCCGTGTCCTCGGGTGTCCGGAGTACAGTGCTTTCCGTTCACGTTCGAGAGGGATTCTCGAACGCCCTGCGGGGCAGTCTCACCAAGGAAGCCAAGGGAGCGGGAGCCGCCTCGCGTGTTCTGCTCGAATTTGGGGGGCTTCCTGACGGGGTTGCGGTCAGCGTTCCCGTCGCAGTGGGTTGTACCCGGCCCGTTACCGACGATGCCGATCGGGACTCTGCCGGCGCATTGGTGCTGGGCCTGGTGACCGGACACGAACCGGACGGTTCCGGCGGAGCTGCCAGCCGCGGTTCGGTCGGGTCCGAACCGAGCGTGCCTATCGACACGGCTTCGGGGACGGGGGGGGCTCTCTTCGAGGTGCAGGCGCAGGACCCGACCATTCTGGAGGAGTGCCGGGTTCCGGTTCGGTTCGACGTTCCGTCGGGACAGGCGGGCGGGGTCGGCACCTGGGTTTCTGCCAGCTTGGCCCCGCGCAGCTCCATGGTCGCAGCGACTTCGGACGCGCCCGTCCCCCGATTCGCTGCGCCCTCCCACATGGCGCGCCGGCGGATCGACTTGGCCGGGCAAAGCACTACCCTCCTGTTTCCGTTCGTGACCAACCAGGCGGGTTTCACATCGGGACTGGTGATCACGCACGGATCCAGGGAGGCTCTCGTCGGACGCCAGGACGGCTCGGCCGGATCGTGTGTATTGCATTATTACGGGGAGACTTCGGAGGAGAACGATTTCCTCCTGGTGCAGCACACCACGCAGTTCAAGCCGGGCGAGCAGGTTGTGTTCACGCTGTCCGGAGGGAACGCAGAGCGCAACATCCGTGGAATTGAGGAGTTCCAGGGCTACATGATGGTGGTCTGCGGTTTTCCAGACGCGCGCGGCTACGCATTCATTTCCGACGGTTTCCGAGGTATCGCCGATCTTGCAATGGGATATGTTGCCCGCGTGGTCTCCATCCGGCCCAACGGCCAGCGGGTCGTGAGCACGAAGGGTCCCCAATGACTCAACGAACGCTCGTTACCGCGAGGGAAGTGGCCCGGATGTCGCGGCCCGCTCGCATGCTGTCTTGGCACGGCCTGGCCGGTTGCGTTGTCGGGGTGCTCGCGCCGTTGCCGGTCCCCGTGCATGCGGCTCAACCTCTTCCCAGCGCAGACCTTGGCGAGATCCATTGTTCCGCCACAGCAATGGTGCCGATCGTGCGCATCAAGGGGACCCGCGAGCTGGTCGGCGACATCGTGATCACTTGCCACAATGCAGGACCTGCTGATCGCCCTGAGCCGAGGGGTTTCGTCGATGTGGAGGTAGTCCTGTCGCTAAACGTCGGCGTGGGCAATCCGGCGCACGTCCGGCTCGGTTCCGACGTTGTGGATGCCGTTCTGGTGGTCAACGAGAAGAACTGCGCCGCAACCAGCGCAACCAGATCGTTCGATGGTTGCGGGCCTGGGATGCAGACCGTGCAGGACCCGATGCTGGCGCGTATCGATGCTGCGGAATCGGGCACCCTGCGTTGGTCAGGCGTTGCCTTTCCCATTCCCGGCGCTGCCATTCGAGGACCGGGTGCCGGTATTCGGCGAGTTGACGACTGCACCGCCCGGTTCGGTGTTCCGGACGGGTGCCATCCTCTTGCCACCACCATTCGCCTTACCAACATTCGTGTGAACGCGTCCCAGCTAGGAGCGAGTGGGCGCACGACCGGTACTAGCGTCCCTGTCCAGGCGTTGCTCTCTGTCCGGGCGATGGGCACCAGGATTCGCCTCAACGGCAGCAGTCTGCGCGTGGCGGAGGCGTCCACCGGGTTCTCGGTCCAGGCGGTTGAGTCGGACTTCGGCAGATTGTGCTCGCATGGTGAAGCCGTCGCCGAGGTTGCGTTATCGGAAGGCTTCGCTTCGTCGTTCAAGGCGGTTGGAAACGCATCGTTTCGTCCGGGGCAGCCCGGCTGGGAGGAAGCCTTCTATCCCGGTTCCCCCGACCACGCCCGACCCTCCTACCTGGCTGCCGCAACGCGCATTCGGATTGGCCTATCCGGTATTCCTGCCGGAATCTCCGTTGCCGCACCCGCGACTGCCACCTGTTTGTCCGATGGCAGCGAGGCTACGGAACTGGCGTTGGTCGAGAATCCATCATCTTCCGGGCTCGGAGGGACGATTGTGCCGCCTCAAGCCGGAGATCGCCCGCTGCGGGTAAGCGAGGATTTCGAATTGCATGCAGTCTACGAAGTTCGTCGTACCGATCCTCTGCATCGGGAATCCTGCTCCGTTCCGTTCCGCTTTTCGCGGTCCACTTCAGCGGTTGGCGTATTCGGAGGGGCGACGGTGACCGCCTCGGCCAGTCTCGCGCCGTTCGAGTCAGCCGAACCTGATGGTTCGCGCGACGACATGTCGCGTTTCGCGAAGGTGCGGATGAGCGCAGGCGGCCCGCTGCGCCTGGCGCGGTGTGGCACAACTCTCTTTTTCCCTTTCGTCTCGAATCGGAGCAATTTCGATACCGCGATCATCATTTCCAACACCTCGGCTGATCCGCTCGGGACCAGACATCAGTCGGGCCAGTGCCTCTTGCGCTATCACGGATCGGGTGTTGCGGGGCAGGAGGTGCCGTCGATCCAGCGGCCGGCAGCGATCAAGGCTGGCCAGCACTTGGCATTTACCTTGTCCAACGGGAGGCCTGATCGCGGCCTGGTGTCGCTGACGGATTTCCAGGGTTTCCTGGTAGCTGAGTGTGCCTTTCAGCACGGGCACGGCTTCGCATTCGTTACCGAACAGGTCAACGGGATCCCCATTCTGGCCCAAGGCTATCTCGCGGAGGTGGTCGAAGGCGCACCGGAGGCCTTGGTGGCCGAAGATGCTCCATGACCCCGGCCCACAAGCTGCCGATATCCCGGCCAGGGCCGGGCAAAAAGTTGGGCAAGGTGTCAACCCGAGCAACCGTACACGGCGTGCGGCCCGTCAGCACCAGCGGCGGCAGGGCCACAGACAACTTGAGAGCTTGGTAGATTGGGTGGAAGCATGGACGGTCCAACATCGGATCCTCAATTGAACGACAGCCCACCAAAGGGTTCAGACGTCCGGGAAATAGGTCATCTGGTCCAGGAGGAAGCCTCAGTCCTGGCCGCTGTCAGGCGTGAGGTCGGCCGGGTCATCGTGGGTCAGGAAGCCCTGCTCGACGGTCTGATCCTTGCCTTGCTGTGCAACAACCACGTATTGATCGAAGGTGTTCCCGGTCTGGCCAAGACGCTTTCCGTCACGACATTGTCCAAGGCGATCCAGGCTTCGTTCCGGCGAATCCAGTTCACTCCCGACCTGTTGCCGGCCGACTTGATCGGCACCATGATCTACTCTCCGGGCGACGGGGGCTTCACCACAAAGAAGGGACCCGTTTTCGCGAACATCGTGCTGGCTGACGAGATTAACCGGGCTCCCGCGAAGGTGCAAAGTGCCCTGCTTGAAGCCATGCAGGAGCGACAGGTGACGATCGGGGAATCGACGTATCCCCTGGAAGACCCGTTTCTGGTCCTGGCCACCCAGAATCCGATCGAGCAGGAAGGCACGTACCCCTTGCCGGAGGCGCAAGTGGACCGGTTCATGCTGAAAATCCGGGTCGGCTACCCGTCCAGGGAGCAGGAACTGGAAATCCTGCGGCGCATGGCGAAGTCCCGCGTTATCCATGACGTCACGTCAGTGCTCGCACCCGAAGACATCGTGCGCCTGCGCCGCCTCGCGGACTCTGTGTACATGGACTCCAAGGTTGAGGAGTACATTGTGGACCTTGTCGAAGCGACCCGCCATCCGGCGGCGTACAAACTGGAACTCCAGGATTGGATACGGCACGGTGCGTCGCCCCGCGCCACGATCTATCTGGCCATGGCTGCAAGAGGGTGGGCCATGCTGCAGGGCCGTGGCTACGTGGTGCCCCAGGACGTGAAGTCGATCGCTCACGATGTGCTCCGGCACCGGGTCATGGTGACCTACGAGGCGGAGGCTGAGGAGCAGACTTCGGAGGACATCGTACAGCGGGTGCTGGACGGCGTTGAGGTGCCGTAGCGGGGACAGCGGTTCCGCGGTCCCCGGGGCCATCGCCGGTTCGGCGGACCGGAGATGGAGAGGGGCCCATTCGATCAAGTGATGCCTATGGACGTCAAGGAGTTCACCCGGAGCGTGGCCAGGAAGATCCGGCTGATCGAGATCCAGACCAGAAAGGCCGTCGACGACGTGCTGGCGGGCGAGTACAGCAGCGTGTTCAAGGGCAGTGGAATGGAGTTCGAGGAGGTGCGCGAGTATGCGCCCGGGGACGAGATTCGCAGTATCGACTGGAACGTGACCGCCCGCATGGGTAAGCCCTTCGTCAAGCGGTATGTCGAGGAGCGCGAGTTGACGGTGTGGCTGCTCGTCGACCTGTCGGCTTCGGGCACGTTCGGGAGCCGGGGCCAGGTCAAGAACGAGGCCGCCGCCGAGTTCTGCGCTCTGCTCGCCTTCGCGGCCATTCGGAACAACGACAAGGTCGGACTGATCGTGTTCACGGATCATGTCGAGCTCGCGGTCGCTCCGAGCAAGGGCCGGAGCCATGTCCTGCGTCTCATCCGCGACCTGCTCCGGTTCGCTCCGGCCGGTCGCGGAACGGATCTTTCGGCTGCACTCGAATATCTGGGACGCGTCACCCACAAGAAGGCGGTAGTGTTTCTCGTCTCGGACTTCCTGGGGCCCGGTGCGCTGGGGCCTGCGAGTGGCAGGCAACTCGGCGTTCTCGCGCGACGACACGACCTCATCGCGATTGCTGTGGGCGACGAGCGGGAGCAGGAACTCCCGGACGTTGGCCTCCTCGAGCTCGAAGACCCTGAGACCGGTGACCGCGTACTAGTCGATACATCGAGCCGACGGCTGCGCCGACAGTACGCGGCGGCTGCCCGAGAACGCCGGGCGAGGCGGCAGGAGTTGTTCCGTTGCGTCGGTGTCGACGAGGTTGAAGTGATGACGGGCCAAGACTATGTCCGCGACCTCCGCAAGCTCTTTCGGAAGCGGGGAAGGAGACGGTGAATCCCGTCACTGCAAGCGGAACGCCAGCCGGAATCGCGGTTGGTGGCGGTCAGGTCGCGCTGGCGGCATGCCTCGTGCTGGGAGCATGCGCCGCCGGTACGGATCCCGTTCAGCAGGAACCGTCGGTCATCCGGGAGATTGCGGCCGGCGGGTCGAGCCTGACCCTGACGCTTGACAGGGACACGCTAACGGTGGTCGACACGGTCACGCTCGGGCTCGATCTGGAGAGCAACGAGACGGACCGCGCCGAGTTTCCCGACTCGACGGAAGGATTCGGCCAGTTCGCAGTGATTCTCGATGAGTCCGCCGGAGACAGTCTGCTCGAGGATGGCCGGCTCGTCCGGCGCCGCAGGTACGTCCTGCAGCCTTTCCTTCCCGGTGAGTACGAGATTCCGTCCCTGACGGTGGTCGTGAACGATGCCAACGAACTCTCGACTGCCCCGGTCATGGTTCAGGTAGAGAGCGTATTGCAGGACCAGCAAGACTCAGAACTGCGGGACATTGCCGGCCCCGTCGACGTTCCCGTTTCGCGTTGGTGGTGGGTGGCTGCCGCGATGGCGTTCGCCGCCCTGCTGTTGGCGCTGGCCTGGTGGCGACGGCGGTCGGCTGTCCGGTCAGCCCCCAGAGTGATCCTGCCTCACGAGACGGCTCTGGATGCGCTGGACGCACTGCTGGCTGATGGCCTGCCGGGCGCGGACGGACTCAAGCCATTCTTCCTTCGCCTGTCCGACATCGTCAGGCGCTATGTCGAGGACCGTTTCGGACTGCGGGCTCCTGAACAGACGACGGAAGAGTTTCTGGCTGCGATGGCGGCCGGAGCGGCGATCCGCGCCAGCCATCAGCGACTGTTGCGGGGCTTCCTGGAGCAGGCGGATCTCGTGAAGTTTGCCAATGCCGTACCCGCACGGGAAGGCGTGGAAGGTGCCGTTGAGGCTGCCCGGAACTTTGTGCGGCAGACTGTACCGGACGAACCCGTCGCTCGAAATGATGGGCGGAAACCAGGAGACTCGTAACCAGGCCTGGCGTGCAGCGTCAGAAGTGTTGTGACGTCAGATCGGGGTTCTGGTACCGTCGTTGCCGACTCGGGAGGCTGTGATGGCAAATCTACCTACACGAGTATTCCCCCGCGTTTCGGGCCCGCAACGCCAGGCACTGGAACGCTGGCTGCGACGGCAGAAGCCCTCGCAGGCGCGGATCATCCTCCAGTCGGCCCCAGGCCACTGCGATCAGCAAGTCGCAGACAGCCTGTGTACCCGAGTGGCTGACACACGACGACCAACGCAGGGGGACGACCTCCCTGTTCGCGGCCCTGCATATCGCAGCTGATAACGTCGCCGGCAAGGGCTACCGGCACCATGGTGCCGTGGAGTGCAAGAAGTTCCTGGCACTGATGGACAAGCACGAAGTGCAGTCGATTCTCGGCAACTGCAGGACCGACAAGGCAGCACTGATGCACAACGGGCTACGGCTGCGGCCGCGCTACCCCCTGCCCTTCACGCCGACCCGTCCCTCGTGGTTGAATCAGGTGGCGCGTAGGTTTGTCGAGATCATGCGGTGGCGGATTCGCCGCGGAACCCTTCGCAGCACTCAGCCTCTGGATGCGGCCGTCAGAGAGTACTTGCAGGTCTACAACGAAGACCCTCAACCCTTCGTCTAGACCAAGAGCGCTGACGCTATCTTGAAGTCACTGAAATCCTACTGCGAAGGAATTTCTAGCGGAGCACACTAGAGCATTCGGCGGAGGATCTTTCCTGCGGGCGACCGCGGAATCTCCTCCAGGAACTCGATCTCGTGCACCCGCTTGAATCCCGCAACTTGGGAATCAACGTACTCCCTGATCGCGTCCGCGCTTAGGGACCGGCCGGGGTGCAGTGCCACGAATGCCTTCGGTCGCTCGGCTCCGTGCTGGTCCCGGACGCCAGCCACGGCGACGTCGCGGACTGCGGGCAGTTCCAGGATGACCGATTCGAGTTCGGCCGGAAGAACCTGGAAGCCCTTGTACTTGATCATCTCCCTCTTGCGGTCGACCAAGTGCACCCGACCGAGCCTGTCGATATATCCGATATCCCCGGTATAAAACCATCCGTTTCGCAGCGCCACCCTGTTCTCGTCGCTCGCACGGTGATAGCCGTGCATGATGTTGGGGCCGCGGAGCGCAAGCTCTCCGGCCTCGCCTTGTGGAAGGGCTCTCGTACCTGTTTCGATGTCAAAGATGGCCGCGTCCATCCCGCGCACGGGCAGGCCGGCCGTCTCGGCAGGATCCCAGGCCGCCTCTGACGGATTGGTGGTCGCAATGCCCGCGGTTTCCGTCATGCCGTAGCCCTGCCGCACCGTCACTCCGGTGATCTTGACGAAGCGGTGCACTGCGGGCACCGGAACCGGTGCCGCACCGATAGTGATCCACCGCAACGACGAGAAGTCCCGGTCACCCAAGTCGTCCCGGGACAGCATTCCCAGCAGGACCGGAGGTACGAGTGGCAGGCTCGTGATCCTCTCCCGCTCAATAGTGTCCAGACAGTCGTCCATGTCGAAGCGGGCCCGTAGGTGCATCGTGCTGCCCGCAGCCAGCAGGACATTCATCACGACGTTGAAACCGTAGATGTGGTACAGCGGCAGGAACACGTAGCAGCGGCCGCCCACCTCGAACATCGAATGCTTGGAGAAGATCAGTTGTCTGATCGCGGCAACCAGATTGGCGTGCGTGAGCTCGATTCCCTTGGACAAGCCGGTGGTTCCGCTCGAGTAGGGCAGAAAGACGATGTCGCGCTCCCGGTCCCAATCAGTTCCGGGGTCGGCATCGGACGCGTCTTCCCAGAATTCCGGGGCAAGCTCGATGATCCGGCAGTCTGGGACGCTGTCGCGACACTCCTCCAGGCGCGGTCGCAGGCCCGCCTCGACAAACACGGCGTCGGCACCGGAGTTCACGATCTGGTGAACCAGCTCCCTTCGCTTGTAGCTCGAGTTGAACGGGGTGAACACCGCCCCGCTCGAGAGGATGCCGTATCCGGCGGTGACGAAATCGAGGGAGTTCGGGCTGAAGACTCCCAACACCGATCCCTTTCCGAACCCCTGACCTCGCAGGGCATTTGCGCACCGGTTGGCCCGCCGATAGTTGTCCGCGAAGGTCATCGTCCGGCCCCTGCCGTCCACGATGAATGGCCTGTCGCCGTAGGCCGTGGCGGCGTTGCGGAGGATGGACGGGACCGTTGCGTGCTCCGAGGTGATCGAGCGCAGGATGGAATCGGGGGACTGCGCGTCGCAAGGCACGGTCGATTCTACCGCAATGCCGGTTGCACCAGGAAACGCAACAGCGGGCTTCGGCCAACGCCGTTGCCCCTCCGCCCAAGCGTCACCCACTCACCCCTGCCCGAAGATTCTGGCACCATGCCGCTGTCGGCGGGTGGTCGCCATCTCGCCCGGAAACCTGCCTGGTACGAAGTGTCGCGCGAGCGTTGCGGCCGGCGCAGGTTGAAGCATGGTAACGAGAACGGGACAGGGCCCTAGCCGACTGGTGGCGCTGCGAGCGCCGCGGCAGTTTGACCGTGCCCTCCAGGCAAGGCTCCCGCCCGGGAAGGCCCACGGCCTCCAGTCCTGCTCTCAACAATGAAGCGGTTGTTTCGGCAAAACAGACGATGGTGCGCCTTGTCGCCGACCCGCAGGTCTCCAGCGAAGAGCCGACCGCCGCTCCCCGGCTGGAGGCGGTCCAGCGGAAGTCACCGAACGGCTCGCCCCCGACCAGTTGCCCGAGCACATCAAGGCCACCGCCATCGACGGCGAGGGCCGGGCCACCCAGGCCGATGCCATCTTCCGAGTGCGGAGGAAAGACGGTGCCTCCGCCCGGATCTACGTTCTCCTCAATGCCATTGCTGAGGCGGGTGCCCACCCACGGACCTAGGCCCTGAGGCTATCGATTTCTCTTGGAGATGAGCTTGACAATGTCAAAAACTAGACGTACACTCAATTCCAATGGGGGCTGCCGACGGAAGTCGGTGGCTCCCATGGTTCGGTAATTCGGGGAGCCACGAGGCTGTCCGGAAGGCAAAGTGGGAAAGAAAGGAACACCGAGGTGATCAAGATGAGTCGCAGTGCAACAAAATTCCGGGGGGGGGGGGGGATTTTCCTCCTGTCCGCGCTTCTCATGGCGGGTCTGGCCGCCTGTGGAGGCGATGAGCCGACGGCGGTAAGACAGCCGGCAGCGCCGGCACCGGCACCGTTCCAGCCGCAGCCGGTGGAGGTGGAGCTGGGGGCGAGTGGAGAGACGGTCACGCTGATGACCACGCAGGATGGGGGGTTCACGCTGAACGGGGAGGCGTTCGAGAGCGGGAAGACGGTGACGAGCGAAAGCGGCAACGTGTACACGCTGCTGCTGGCGGAGGGGGCATGGAATGCGCGGTACGACGCGCACGAGGTGGAGGTGAAGCTGGGGAGCCTGGAGGAGACCGTGAAGCTCGTGAAGGGCGAGGACGGGGGCTACATGCTGGGCGAGATGGTGGTGGAGAGCGGGGTCACGATGCACACGTCGGCGAATGGCAACGTGTACACGCTGGTGATGGGGGAGGACGGGATGTGGATGGCGCAGTACCAGGCGTCGGAGACGATGCTGGAGTTGGGCACGAGCGGGACGACGGTGACGATCGTGAAGAACGAGGACGGGACTTACACGGTGGGTGGAGAGCCGTTGATGAGCGGCGGCACGTGGACGGCGGCCAATGGCGGGGAGTACACGCTGATGAGGGGAGAAGACGGGAAGTGGACGGCGACGTACGTGCCGGGGAAGAGGACGGTGACGGTGGGAGGCACGGGTCTGACGCTGGTGGCGACGCGGGCGGAGGACGGGAGCTGGAGTGTGGTGAACCCGGTGACGGGGGAGGCGGAGAGCCTGAGCGAGGGGGGGCAGATCACAACCGCCGGGAACACGTACACGCTGACGAGCGACGGCAAGGGGAACTGGACGGCGACGTACAACCCGCTGCGGGTGGAGGTGCAGCTGGGGGCGATCGGCGGCACGGTGACGCTGATGCGGGCGGAGGACGGCAGCTACTGGCTGGGGGAGATGCAGGTGGAGGCCGGGGTGACGCCGGTGACGTCGGAGAACGGGAACCGGTACACGCTGGTGATGGGAGAGGACGGGACGTGGATGGGGCGGTATGAGGCACCGACGACGACGGTGACGCTGGGCACGAGCGGGACGATGGTGACGATCGTGATGCAGGAGGACGGGAGCTGGACGCTGGACGGGGAGGTGTTCATGAGCGGGGGGCAGCACACGGCGGGGAACGGGAACGTGTACAGGCTGAGCCGGGTGGACGGGGTATGGATGGCGGAGTATGTACCGATGACGATGGAGGTGCAGGGGACGGGAGGCCTGCAGGCGGTGAAGCGGGAAGACGGCAGTGGCTACGACGTGGACGGGGCGATGCTGGGGAAGGAAGGGATGGGGGACATCGAGACGGAGACGTCGGGGTGGTACCGGGTGGTGATGCAGGACGGGGCGCTGATGGGGACACGGCTGGACAACGTGGTGATCGACGGTCAGGCGAAGTTCAGGACGACGGGAGTGACCGCGGATCCGTCGATCCTGCAGGACAACCGGAAGACGGAGGCGAACGAGGATCGGACGGCTTTGGTGGTGGCAGGGGAGAACTACCCGTTCGGGGACCTGCTGGGGGACGGGGTGTCGCAGAGGAAGGGGAAGAACTTCGTGGCGGAAGCGCGGGGGAAGCTGCTGGAGATCCGGGAGAAGATCGTGGCGGTGCTGGACGTGTTCGACACGGATTCGCAGCGGGACACGCAGGTGGGTCGGCAGTGGGGGACGGAGAGTGCGAACAACGCGCGGACGAACGTGAAGGGGGTGCTGGAGACGGTGTTCGGCAAGTACGAGGGCAAGTACGCAACGCGGGCACCGGACGACGACGACGCGCTGGGAGTGATCGACGACCTGATCGAGGCTTTGGGGAGCGCGGAGGCGCTGGAGCGGGCGCTGGGGGACGAGGACCTGCTGAAGGGGTCGGCGACGGCGAGCAAGGCGGGGACGATCTTCGCGGCGGCGGAGACGGAATCGACGGTGACGTACGGGGAGCACGGGAACACGCGCTTCGGGACGATCACGCGGAAGAAGCGGGCGAATGCGGCGGGGGCTCTGAAGTATGAGTACGACTCGGCGTCGAACAAGTCGACGACGGGGGAGTTGGGAGCGTTCGCGTTCGGGGTGACGGGGGAGACGTCGCGGACTAGGTACGTGCAGACGGCAGGGACGGCGCGGTACGAAGGGCGGACCCTGGCGGTGAGCGGAGCGGGGACGCAGTACAGCGGGGACATTCAGGTGAGCGTGAACTTCACGACGTCGAAGGTGGACGGGGTGATCACGGAGTTGGCGACGGGGGGAGGGGAGTCGTGGGAGTACCTGTTCGGGGAGGTGCACAGCATCCGGCTGCCGACGGTGAAGATGAACCAGCAGGGGAAATGGAAGCAGGCGGCCAACGACATGGCGACGATCGGCTTCGGACTCGATGCGGGGGTGTACCGTCCGCAGAGCGTGGCGGCGACGTACGAGGGACGGCTGCTGGGGGGGAACAGCGCGCCGGGAGCGGGCAGCGAGGTGGTGGGGGTGTGGTCGCTGGGAGCGAACCCGGGAACTACGTCGTACCTGGCGGGCGGCTTCGGGGCCGAGCGGGTGGCGGACGAGCCGGTGCGACGGCCGTCGGTCGACGACGGCACGCAGGTCGGTACTTTTCTGACGAACACCCGCGGCACATCCGTGAGGTTCA